>JADJNF010000001.1 GCA_016714445.1 Saprospiraceae bacterium
CACTGTAAGAATTATTAAAATGTAGTGTTGGCGACAACTGTTGAAATTTTAATCTAAGAAAAATGTAGTTTGGTAGAATGCCCGGACAACATGTATTAATTAAAGATAATTTTGATCCAAATTTATTAAAGCATAAAATAATTAATTAATGAACAAGTTTTTTTTAACGTTAATTTTGGCTTGGAGCTTTGGTTTAGGCCATGCCCAGCTAAACAAAATTGAATTTCAGGAATTTACCCTGGACAATGGTTTACATGTGATTCTTCACCAGGATAAAAGTACACCTATAGTTGCCGTGTCTGTGATGTATCATGTAGGATCAAAAAATGAAAATCCGGATAAAACAGGATTTGCTCATTTCTTTGAACATTTGTTATTTGAAGGTTCAGAAAATATTGGTCGAGGCGAGTATGACAAATACATTGAGAAAGCAGGAGGAACACTTAATGCCAACACATCCATGGATCGAACTTACTATTTTGAAATTCTTCCTTCCAATCAGCTAGAACTTGGACTCTGGCTCGAGTCTGAAAGAATGCTCCATGCTAAAGTAGAAAATGTGGGTATCGAAACACAACGTCAGGTAGTAAAGGAAGAGAGACGGCAACGTATTGACAATCAACCGTACGGATCATTTCTTGAGCAAATTATGATGCGTGCTTATAAGTTACACCCTTATAAATGGCCAGTGATAGGCTCTATGGCTCATTTGGATGCTGCAGTAGAGTCAGATTATAAAAATTTTTATAAAGACTTTTATGTGCCAAATAATGCCATCGTATCTATAGCAGGTGATATTGATTATGAAAATGCTAAAAACCTAGTTACCAAATACTTTGGAACCATCCCTCGAAGTAGCAAGCCAGTCTATCGACCATCTGCTGTGGAACCACCATTAAGTGGGGAGATCAGAGATACTTTTTATGACAACATTCAGTTGCCCGCCGTACTGATGGCATACAGAATACCTGCTGCCGGCACACCGGACTATTACGCTGTTTCTATGTTGGGGACTTTATTGTCGCAAGGAGAATCATCAAGGTTGCAAAAAGCGCTTGTAGACGACCAACAGAAGGCAGTAGCAGTCGGAAATTTCCCATTAGATCTTGAAAATCCGGGAGTTGCAATAGCTTATGGTATATGTAGTATGGGAACAGATGTACTGGACGCAGAAAAATCTATAACCGCAGAAATAGATAGAATAAAAACTGAAACTATATCTGATGAAGAATTTCAAAAACTCAGAAATCAGGTAGAAAATGATTTTGTATCATCAAATTCAAGAGTGGCCGGAATTGCAGAAAGTTTAGCAAATTACAAGATGTATTATGGAGATGCAAATCTGATAAACACAGAATTGCAGCGCTATCTTTCTGTTACAAAAGATGATATAAAAAATGCAGCCTCCAAATATTATAAAAATTCGAATAGGGTAGTACTGCATTATTTACCAAAACCTGTCAATCCTTAATTAGAAAATCTAAAACAATCCATTTAAACAAGAATAACGTATAATGAAGAACATAATTTTAGCATTTAGCACTATATTTATTTTTAGTCAATGCGCAAAAAAAACTGCTGAAACAGTGCAATCGGTTGACAAATCATGGAGAAAAACAGCTCCGGCACCGGCACCTGCCAGAGATATACAATTGGGAACGTACACAGCTTTTGATCTTGACAATGGACTTAAAGTGATTGTGGTAGAAAATCATAAATTGCCGCGTGTTTCGTATCAGCTGTCACTTAATAATGATGCATTGATAGAAGGGGAGAAAGCCGGATACACCAGCTTCGCAGGAGACTTGATCAGTAAAGGTACCACCACCAGATCAAAAGCTCAAATCGATGAAACGATAGATTATATAGGTGCTAGTTTAAGCACTTCAGCGTCAGGCATTTTTGCTAGTTCATTAAAAAAACATACAGATAAGTTGTTGGATGTAATGACTGATGTATTATATAATCCTACTTTTCCAAAAGATGAATTTGAAAAAATACGAAAGCGTACTGCATCAAATTTAGCATCAGCCAAAACTAATCCTGAAGCTATTGCTGGGAATATAAGGAGTATAGTCAATTTTGGAAAAAACCATCCTTATGGTGAGGTACAAACTGATGAAACCATTAAAAATATTACCATTGAAGATTGTAAAACTTATTATAATACATTTTTCAAACCCAATAATGCATACTTGGTTATAGTAGGGGATATCACTCCAGCAGAAGCAAAAATGCAGGCAGAAAAGTTTTTTAAGCCATGGAAAAAAGGAGATGTTCCAGTGGTGAAATATGCCAATCCGGAATACCCTGCGGGCAGACATGTACGATTTGGGAACAAAGACGGTGCTGTTCAATCTGTAATAAACATTTCTTACCCGATAGATATGAAGCCAGGTGGAGATGATGTTATAAAAGCGAATTTAATGAATTCTATCCTGGGTGGTGGAATTTTCAGTGGTCGTCTAATGCAGAACCTTCGTGAAAAGAAAGCATTTACCTACGGAGCAAGATCTAATATTTCCACAGATAAACTGATAGGTAATTTTAATGCATTTGCTTCCGTAAGAAATGAAGTGACAGACAGCGCTGTGACGGAATTTATTTATGAATTGGATAGAATAGTAAAAGAACCGGTTTCAGCAGCAGATTTGTCACTTGCTAAAAATAGTATGACAGGAAATTTTGGTCGTTCATTAGAATCTCCGCAAACCATTGCAAATTTTGCTTTAAATACCTACAGATACAATTTACCAAAAGACTATTACAATAACTACCTCAAAAATCTGGAAGCAGTCAGTATTAACGATGTTCAGGAAATGGCTAAAAAATATATCAGGCCTGAAAACTGTAATATTGTTGTGGTAGGTAATAAGGATAATGTAGCAGATAAGTTGAAAAAATTTGATAGTGATGGTGTGATTGACTTTTATGATCCTTTTGGTAAAAAACTGGATGATAAAAAAGTTGAAATATCTTCAGATGTCACAGCTGTAGGCGTGATCAGTGATTATATTGAGGCCATAGGTGGTACAAGTAAGCTTAACTCTGTAAAAAGTATGCACATGTCTATGAAAACCAATCTGATGGGACAAGACGCTACTTTTGAAACATATCAGATGTCACCTGACAAATTTGCCATGAAAATAAATATGATGGGCATGACCGTTCAGGAACAGAAATATGATGGCACAAAAGCAGTACAGTCACAAATGGGAAATAAAAAGGTGATTACCGAAGGTAAAGAGCTTGAATCCATGAAAAAACAAGCGGTCATGTTTGAGCAGCTAAATTATGCCAAAAAAGAATATAAACTTGAACTGAAGGGGATAGAAAATGTGGAAGGTGTCAATTGTTATAAAATAGTTGTTACAGACAAAGATGGGGACAGTACTACAGAATTTTATGATGTAAAATCCAATTTTCTGATTAGAACTGTAAAGTCACAAGATGGGCCACAAGGGCAGCAAGTTTCGATTATTACTGATTACAAAGAATATAAAGATGTTTCAGGAATCATGATACCTTATAAATCTGTGATTAATGGAGCCATGCCTGTACCTCTTGAGTTAGAGGCTACTTTGATAGAATGGAATAAAGAAATAGCAGCTGATATATTCAAAGTAGAATAAGCATATAACTTACTTTTTTACTTTTAAAATGGAATTCAAGGCATTGGGCTTTGAATTCCATTTTTTATTTAAGGAATAAACAAATTTAGTTAATATATTCTTCAATTTATTAGATAAATTCTTACTTTTGATTCAAACTATAAAGTATGAATTGGTCGCTATTCCCATTTTTAAGGATTGCCTTTGCGCTTGGATGCGGTATATTTATTTTTGAATATTTAGATTTGCCAATTCAATGGGGTACTTTTCCCTTTTTACTCGTAATAAGCAGTTACCTAATAGTTGAGTATCTTATCAAACTCCAAATCAATAAATCTTTTGTTAATGGCTTTCTACTAATTATTATAGTTTTCTTTTTCGGAGGTATAATAGTAAATTTAAAAAAATCCAAGCTTGAAAATTCTATTTTAGTTACGGGAAAAGATGAAAAAATAGTCCTTTACGGTAAAATTTCAGAAAAGTTAAAATCTGCCACCAAATCCAAATTTATTTTAAAAACTATCTGGGAGAAAACTGCTCAACAAACAGCAAAAAAATATAATACAGAAATTATTGTTACTTTTGATGCAAATGATACAATTGCAAAAACCTATAAAGAAGGTGACTATATTCTGGCAAGTACCCATTTAAGACAGGTAAAAAGCACCAATAATCCGGAAGCTTTTGATTATGCATATTACTTAAAAACCAAAGGAATCTTACAACAAGGTTATATAAAACCTGGTGCTCATAGAATTGATACCTTAAATCAGGAGAATTTTTTTATGAAAACAGCAAGATTTTGTTCCAACTATGCATCCATTACATTTAGAAAATATATAAACGATCCCCAAATTCTAGGAATAGCTGAGGCCATCCTTCTTGGTCAAAATCTGCTTCTGTCAGAAGACATTTACCAGAACTATTCCGATACAGGGGCAATCCATGTTTTATCCGTATCAGGTTTGCATGTTGCTATATTTATTAGTGTATTTATTTGGATGTTTTCAAAATCATCAAGGGAAGATTTTACTTGGAAAATTTTAAAAATCACAAGCCTTTTGGCTATAGTTTGGTTTTACGTGATATTAACAGGTATGGCTCCATCGGTGATACGTGCAGGAACCATGGTGAGTTTATATCTTATCGGTACAAATTTGTTCAAGGGGACAAACAGCTATAATATTATTGCAATAGCAGCGATAGTGATGCTGATCTTTAATCCATTTTATATTTTTCAGGCATCTTTTCAGTTTTCATTTATTTCACTTTTGAGTATACTCTATTTTCAGCCAAAAATCAAAGCGTGGTGGAAACCAGATACAAAAGCAGGCAATTTTGTGTGGGACCTGATCAATGTTTCTCTTGCAGCACAAATCATGATATTTCCTGTCACCATATACTATTTCCATCAATTTCCATCCTATTTTGCCATCAGTGGCATCATAGCTGTCCCATTGGTGACCATTATTATTTATAGTGGAACATTACTTATTATATTTGAAGCCATATGCAGCAGTATAAATCTACTATTGGCACCATTGTTTACCTTATTAATCAAGTGGCTAAACGTGTGCATCGAATGGATCAGTGAATTGCCATATAGTAAGATTGAAAATATCTGGATTTCAGACATTGGGCTTCTTCTGATGATATTATCTATCATATTTTTAATTATTTGGTTGGAAGTAAGACGTATTGGATTTTTTTATTCGCTGCTAGTTTGTTTAATCTTAATAGTAATTGAAAATAGAATAGATTATTTCAATGCATCAGAAAAGCATGATGTTATTGTGTATGATACTTATGGGGGATACTTAGTTGATATTATTGAAAAAAAATCTCTGTGGAGTATAAAATTTGGAGACCTAAGTCAAAAAAATATTGATTTTGCTGCTAAAAATAACAGGATAAAACACCGATTGGACCAAAAAAATGAAAACTCTGCCAAAGACAAAAACCTCATCAGTACAAATGGAATGTTGATGTATTTAGCAAATGATGAGGAGCATCCAAATATACTTAGAGACAAAATAAAAGTGAAGTTATTAATTATTACAAAATGCAAAAATAACAGTCCTGAAAAACTTCTGCGTAAATTTGAGCCGGAAATAGTTGTACTTGATCGAAATCTTCAACCATGGATTGTGGAAAAATGGCTAAATTTGCCGGATAATTTTTTCACGAAAATTCATAACATTAAAGTAGATGGTGCTTTTGTACTATCTGCTTATCAAACGAAGTAAATATAATGGTTGTGGTTGTTGTAAGATATATACTGAGATTTTTATTGCTGGCGGTGCTTCTTTTTGTCAGAAAGATCCTGGATGCAAATAAAGTACCTATTGATCATCTATACTTTTTCCTGCATAGCATCGTGGAATTTTTAATATTGTTAACCATAGTTAATATAGTTGCTGCGTTGCTTATCATGGTGTACAGACTTCGCAAAAATATTCCCTACAAATTTACGGATAATGTAATCAATGGGATTAACAATCTGTACTACCTGATTGTAACATTTGGGGTTATCATGATGATACTTGGATTTTGGGGCATTGATTTTAAAAGTTTGTTGACATCGTTAAGTATCGTAGCTGCAGCCATTGCAATCATTTCAAAAGATTATGTAAGCGGGATTATAAGCGGTATAATTATAAGTTTTTCAAAAGAAATAAATATTGATGATTATGTAAAAATTGGTGAAAATAAAGGTAAAATTCTTGATATAAATCTGTCCAAAACCACTTTATTGAATGATGATGATGACATTATTTATTTGCCCAATGAAAAAGTGTACATGTCTGAAATTATCAATTACACTAAAAAAGAGATAAAAAAGGTGAGTATAGATTTTGAATTGGGGATAAAATATCATACAACCATTGAACAGCTTGAAAATAGTCTTGCAGAATCTTTGAAAGATTTTCATCAGTATATTGAACCAAATTCATTTAACATAAAAATTGTGGACGTTTATCACGAATATTTGTCTTTAAAATTCCAATATAAACTGACTGAAGTAAATAGGGAAATTGAAAGGCTGATCAGAAAAAAAACAATCAGACTTATTGCAAATTCCATAAAAGATAGCTAGTCAGATTATATTAATTTATGTAATGTCGCTGTTACCTTATTTGAATAAAATAAATATGATTGTAAAAAATGTTAAAAATATTTTGGCTAATTAAGTTTTAATTTGATATTTGTATAATATTTAATTTGTAAAACATATTTTAAGAGATTCAAGAAGCTTTTTTATATTGTCATGAAAAATAATAAGCAAAAAAAAATTGATCCAAGAAAAAATCGGGATGAAGTTGAGTTGAATAAGCCAAAGAAAAAAATGCCATCCACCGATACAAAGATAAATGTTCGATCAAAAAAATTCTGGGAAGAACTGTACGATAACGAAGGGGAAGAATTAGAAAAATATACGCTTTAGTCAGTGTTTACCATTATTATTTAATCAGTGTTTACCCTGAATTTTTATCATTAACACTTTATTGTGACAGGTTGCGGTAACATTTTTGAAATATTAGCGTAATATATGTATAAATTATTACCCATGAACAATTTTTGGAACATCACCAAATCTTTTTTCGTAAAGGTATTTACCAAAACGAAAAAAGTGGTCACTTTTCCTCAGGAGGAAGAGCAAGATCTGTTTATAGGTGTTTAAATCAGATGAATAATCAGTCCCCCCGGAATTATTAAACACCTATTTTGAAATGTTAGATAGTAAAGTCTTGGTTTACTTTCTAACATTTTTTTTTGTATCACCAACTATTTTGTATTATCTTACGTCTATTATAGTGTATCATGTTTAATAATGGATATAACTTATAAAGACGAATCTGCCTTAATTGCAGGCTGCATAAATAATGAACGAAAAGCTCAGGAAATCTTGTATAAGGAATTCTTTGGTAAGATGTTTTCTATGTGTATGCGGTATACCAATGATCAGGATCTGATTTGTGCAATTATAAATGATGCATTTTTGAGCGTCTTTAAAAATATTTCAAAATATGAAAGTAGGGGAGTGCTTGAAGGTTGGATTCGACGTATTACATTTAACACGCTAGCAGATCATTTCCGAAAAGAAAATAAACAAATTAAATTTCTACTGATTGATGAGTATCATGAATCCCATTTATGGGAAAGTAAAATATCTGAGACATATGATTATGATGACATTTTATCAAAAATCAATACACTCACAGGTACCTTTAAAGATGTATTTGTAAAATATGCCATCGAAGGATATAACCATAAGGAGATAGGAGAGGAATTACAAATTTCAGAAGGTACATCCAAATGGTATCTTTATGAAGCAAGAAAAAAATTACAGGCATTATTTAACATTTCTAACACCAGCTATAAATATGGAAGATAATAAATGGTCACCATTAATGGAACAAAACTGGAAAAGAATGCAAATCATTCTGGATCAGGAGTTGCCACTGCAAAGCGACAAAAGAAGAAATATTCTGGCTTTCTTTATTTTTGGTGGAATAATTTTTGGGGTAATAGGTTTATTGTTTTACTTTTCAGATTTTAATATTAAACTCAACTCTAAACAAAATAGTCAAAATTCTACATTTGCAGTAAACAAGACCATAAATGTCCCAGATTCAGACTGTGCCGATATAAAGAATGCAATCGTGGTCAACAATAATATATTCACCACCAAAAAATCTGGTTTAACAGGCAAACAGAAAGCAATCAAATCTGACGGGAGTAACTCAACCGGCAATGAACTGCAAATTTTAAACAATAAAATTAGTCATGAATTCCCTCAAAATATTGAGACAACATCATTAAACACTGATGATTTGGATGTAGGTAGTACAGAACCTATCGTACTTCTTAAACCACTTCCTGACTTACAATCTCAAACTGTAGACATGTTGTCCCCAAAATTGTTTTGGCTTAAGTCAGAAAAAAATATCAACATATTATCTTCCCCAATAGAAACTTCTCCTGTAATAGCAAATAATGGATGGCATTACGGAATTAAAACAGATTTATCTTTCAATACATTTGCACCACCAAATCAATATTATGCTGGATTATTTTTAAATAAATCTATTGGTAAAATCTTTAAAGTTGAAGCTCAATTGGGTACCCGATATTACAGCAGATATACAAGTTTTTTAAACCAAGGAAATTCGACTGGTTCGAGCTCTAATGATTTATTGGGAAGTGCAGATGCTGCATCAGTAAATATTTTTAATTTAGATTCTAAAATATTGACTAACAATACAATAGCGTATGCAAATGAAAGTATTATTAATAGCACTATGAGGTCAGCTCAATATCTCGAAAGTAGTCTTTCATTGGGTGTTAAACTAAATAAGAAAATAATTTTAAAGAGCGGATTTTCTGTTGGAAGGTTTCTAAACGCAGAATATAATATTAATGAAGAAAGTAAAAGTATATTTAAAGCGCTTGGTAATACTCAAAAATTTGAAAATATAAATCAAAATCTAGCCAATACTCTCTTGAAAAAATGGTTGATGGTTGGTTTTTTAGAAACAGATTATCAGTTTTTAAGCCGTTGGGCCTTTACTTCTGCTATTTCAATAGGACGTATGAACGCAGTACTTGATAATTATGAATTTTCTTCAAATGTTTCACCAAATGGCTCAACTCAAAATACTTCTATAACTTTCAGTCAACCTCAAAAAGGAACTATTAATGTAAGTTTAGGCTTAAAATATAACTTATATTAAGCATCGCAAATATCACGATAGATTGAAAAGACTGGTAAATATTCCATCCTACGTTGGAATTATACCGACGATAATTTTCTTTGAAAAAAATTATGTCTTCATTATAAAGACGATGTTTCACATGTCTTTATTAAATTTCGACGATAAATGTCTTTAAAGACAAGCTTCGTGTTACCGCTTTGGGTAAACATAAACTTCGTCCTTACTCAAAATTAATACAATGTTAAAGACATTTTTCGCAAACTAATTTATTTTGAGTATATATCATCTTTTTATTCAGTTCAACATTCCTTAAACGTTGCTTTAAATGAACTATAAGTGTAATCTTGACTTTCTCGTGAGCAGGCTTTCTTTGGATTCCACTCTGTCAGGATCGGGAACACAGCAATCTACAGGGCATACCGCTGCACATTGGGGCTCTTCATGAAATCCTACACACTCTGTACATTTATCAGGAACTATATAATAGTAGTCATCCATGATAGGTTTTTGTTTTGCTGAAGCATCAACAGTTTTCCCATTTTCCAAAATGTAATCCCCCTTAAGTGTTGTTCCATCTTTAACAGCCCATTCAATACCTCCTTCGTAGATAGCATTATTTGGGCATTCAGGTTCACAAGCCCCACAATTTATACACTCGTCTGTAATTATTATTGCCATATTATGTTAATTCTCATTATACTTGATAATGATTAAATTGAATGCAAAGATAAGTCAATGATTACTCACAATGAATACCTTTCCTGAAATTTGCTTGTTAATGTATTGATAATGGACAAAATGATGTAGGCCAAAACAATATAAGAAACTGCTTCATACTTAAAAGTAATACCTAATATGATCGCTACTATCGCCATTAGATACTGATAAATGTTGTCTTTCCAGTTTTTTGTCATTCCCTTTGTTGAAAACATTCTGAATCCAAAACTTATCATCATAGCACTCAAAAATAGGGGAGTGATGAAGTAATAGACTTTAGAACTAAAAAAATCAATAAACGTTTGGCTATCATTTTCAATAGCAATGATAACACCTATATAAAAAACAGCATTAGCAGGAATAGGTAAACCCATAAAATATGATCTGGATGGGGTAATATTAAATTTTGCCAGCCTTATAGTACCTGCAACAACGATCATTGCACATGTTGCAATGGTATAAAATTTGTTTTCAATATCAGGTGAGTACAAAGAATATAAGTAAGCAGGCCCAACTCCAAAACTTATAACATCAGCTAATGAATCCATTTGTTTACCAAACTCACTTTGTACATTGAGCGCTCTGGCAACCAAACCGTCCAGGCTATCAAAAAGAAAACAACATAATAATAGAATCGGACTCCAATAAAAATCACCAATCATTATAGCAGTAAAACCACAGATCAAATTTCCTGATGTAACAATAGACGGGATATAATTCTTCAACTTAATTTTATTTGCACAAACATAAAGATATTTTATAATATCAGGAAATCTGATTTAATTTTAATAGCAAATTAATACATCAATAGAGTAATGAGTACTAATCGACAACATTCTATTTAACATAATATTAATTATAGGCAAAAAGAATACACATTTTTGTAGTATACCAATTTACCCAAACTAAAACATATCTTCAAAAAATCAAAAATAACTCCTTGCCAAAAAAGATTACATCTTTAGAATAAACCAAGTTTAGACCTATTTAACAATTGTAATATCTCCAGTAAACATTTCCAATCCTTCTGAAGTCAGGCACTCAGCAAAAAATACATATACACCAGGTTGAACAGAAACTGACCCAATCGCGCCATTCCAACCTTCCTGAGGGATATTCGGTTTGAAATTACTTTTTTCAAAAACCAAATTTCCCCATCTGTCATATATATTTAACTTATTAATATTCAAAACTTCATCATTCCCATAGATGGTAAAATAATTATTTACAGTATTGTTTATATTAATGATATTTGGTGCATTAATGATAACCACCTTTTTGACTTTTATAACAATATCTACGCTATCTGAACACCCTTTAATATCCTTGATGAAAAAATTGTATACCTGGTTTTTCTTTATCAGAATATCTGTAATTAAACAGTCACTACAAGATAAATTTTCAGAAGGTGTCCACATCATAAAAGCAATATCTGCCGGATCTAGATTTGTTTTTATTTCGACGGTATGAATTTGGTCAAAAAGTAACTCTGGTGGTGAAATTCCGGTAGCATTAATATTGGTACCTTCATCGATTACAATTAATGTATCCGTTGAACAACCATTTGCATCAGTAATCAACAGTGTATAATTTCCGGGTTGCAGATTTGCAAATGAATCTACCACTGAAATAGAATTATTCAGCTTGAAATTAAATGGTGGCAGTCCCCCATTTACTATGACTACCTTAATACTACCATCATTATCATCTATACAAGTTTCATCTTTTACTAAAGTTACAATAGACTTTGGATAGTTTTGATCTACATTTACTCTTACACTTTCTGTTGTCTTACATCCGGAATTTAAATAAGTGACATCCACTATATATTCACCACTTCCATTTACTTTTATATTTCTCTGACTGGCGTCTGTTAATATATTTCCTGCTATAGTTGTCCATTTTACATCAAAAGTGCTCAAGGGATTTTCAATAGTTGCTGTCAAATCTGCACTTGTTAAACCACAGAATAGATTAATATCATCACTTACTTTGACAACAGGAAAATCACCAATTAGATCCACAACAAAGCTATCAACTGAAGTACAAAAATTTGAACTATCCATTACTTTTAAATAATATTTACCTGACTTGGTAACATATAAACTATCATTGTTTGCCCCGGCGATTAAAATATTGTTTTGATTAAACCACTCAAAAGTAAAACTTGAACTTGATAATGTTTGTCCTGCATCAAGATATGTTCCGATATTTATGCATGTGATAGGCAATACCGGCTTTTTTACAATCAAAGGAAATGTTTTCATTTCAGATACGTCTAAAACATCAGTATTTGTGCAACCATTGCTTAGATCTGTTACAGTTAATTTTACAAGTCCTTTTGAATCTATTTGCACCGAATTATTATTGCCAAGTGTGATGCCATTTTGATCCCATAAATACTGGACATTGGCAGCAGACGTTGCCGATAATGTAAGTTTATCGATAGAACAATTTAAAATACTTCCATCCACCGAATTAATCTGTGCCAATGGAATATTTTTATTTTCCGTTATGATTACTTCATCCAGACCAGATTTACAATTTGTATATTTGTCTAATACTTCGAAATAATAACTCCCCGGTGTGTTTATTGAAATAGAACTATTAGTGCCAATTATAGTGCCTGCCCCATTTACCCATTTAAACTCCGCAGTATTGGGTATGTTAGTTGTACCGGTAAGCAATATTTGACTATTTAAACAGGTCAGTATTTGATCCGCTCCCCCTACCCCATTTGGTAAATCGACTACGTCAAGGTAAATTTTAGAGACCGCAGAGCAATTGTTATTTGATTTCAATGAGAGAAATAAATTTTGATTGTTTATTACAACCAAAGCATCATTTGTGATTGGGTTAGTCTGATTATTAGCATCATTTTCATTTAAATAAAAGTTGTATCCGTAGTTTAAAGGAATATTGTATTTAAAATTCAAATTGTCCTTAATTTCAGTCAGGCTAAAAATATTTTGATTGTCCCGGTCAATATCACAAATTGAAATAGTATCAGTAAATATAAGAGGTAATGGTAAAATCTCCAGGAAAACTTCCGTTTTTGTTGAACTTACACATTGTGTGGTAGTGTCCAGACTTTCTACATAAAACAAGTATTTCCCTATATTTGTGGCTGTTGGCCTGATACTGTCAGTTGACTCAGCGAATGGAATTGTTGCTCCTGCACTTGCATACCAATTTGCTGCCAGACCAGATGTAACGCTGACTTGCAATATAGGTGTCGACTCCCCGAAACAGATACTTTTATCACCCAAGGATAATGGTGGGGCAATGACGGGACAATCACATCTTGGTGCTTTAATCAGGAATTGGTCACTTGAGCATACATTATCAATATTATTAAAAAATACCGATACATCTTCTGTAGATGGGATGTTCTTTAAAAACATCGTATCTGATGTACCAGGAATAATATCACCAGCAGAACTTGTGATCGTATATCCTTTTGCCACTAAAGTGACATCATAGGTTAATAAATCTGTAGAACATATCGAGTTTACTATATTATATGATGGAGGCTCTACCAATTCAATATTTAGAAAAGCTGGATTTTCAGGACAAGTATTATTTACCGGCACAACATATTTAAATGAATATAAACCATTGGTTATGTTTTTAAATAATACATTATATGGATCTGTCAAAGATACTCCGGATGAACTATTTTCTGACCAATTTCCAGAAAAGGATTTTACATCAGTAAGATTATCGAACAGATTTAGAGACAATAAACTATCATTACAAACACGTATGGAAGCACCAGTGCCAGATTGAT
This sequence comes from Saprospiraceae bacterium, assembly GCA_016714445.1. Classification (GTDB taxonomy): domain Bacteria; phylum Bacteroidota; class Bacteroidia; order Chitinophagales; family Saprospiraceae; genus OLB9. The sequence continues at coordinate 13,836 of JADJNF010000001.1, forward strand.
TATTTATCAAAGAATTTACTGAAATAGTGTCAAAGGATGAACATCCATTTTGGTTGGTAATTTGAATGGTAAATACCTCAGAAAGAGAAGGAGATACTTTGGTTGTGATCAATTCATTTACAAGATTTGGGTTATTTCCTGAAAAATAATTAAATATAAAATTTCCAGTTGCATTGGTTGTATACGATATATCCTTTAAATCAACAGTATCGTTTTTGCAAATGAAGACCGTGTCAGCATTTATATCAAAAACTGGACTTGGATTTAAGTATACGTCCTGAGAAACACTAATTTCTTTATTGTCACATGCATTAATATAACTCCAGGTATAGGTTCTGTGATCAGGAAAATCTATAAATTCAGGCTCTACTTTACCTTCGATCAAACAAGGACCAGGAAAGCTGTTACTAATAATCAATGAATCCTGATTAGGATAAACCCCATTGCATGGAAGATTTAAAACAGATACAGGGGGATTAACAAATGTAATTTCTGGTGCAGGTTCTATTATTGCTATTTGCTCAAATGTGATAGACCTTCCACAAGAATCCGTGTATGTCCATTCATATTTCAATTGACCACCACAAATATCAAAATTGCCACTAACTACACCATCTACCATCCCGTTGATACCACACTTTCCGGTAATTCCATTACTAAAGGATAATGGAGATGGATTAAGGGGAATGTCATTGCAATTATACCTAACTGTGTCTGGCGGTAAGCTTATAAAACTGGCTATAGGTGCTTGACTCACCTGTATATTTTGAAGTGCAGACAAGGAATGACCACATTCAGTTAATTTATCCCAACGAACTAATATTTGCCCTCCGCAACTGTTATAATTTAATGAAGATGTTGGATTTATCGTTCCTGAAATCAAACATTTCCCGGACAATTCGTTGCTATACTTTAACGGTACTAAAAAATTTCCTTCCGAACCACAAGCTACATTGATATCGGTCGGAACAGGGTCAGTGATCGCAGGTGCCGGTGCCGGTAAAACATTTACATTTCTGGAAACGTAAAGTGGTCTGGTGCATATGTCCTGATCTTCCCATATTACATCAATTTTTCCACCACAAGATGTATAATTTTCGATTTTAATAGGAGTAGTTGCGCCATCGATCAGACATAGAACATCATTATTGGAATAATCAAGGGTAGCAGGATTAAAACTGGTAACATCTGCACATTTTACAGGACTATAGGAAGGGGCAACTACATGTTGGGCTTCCGGAGGTGGAAATACATTAATAGTTTGCAATTGTGTGATCTCTCTACCGCAGATGTCTGTGGCAGACCATACTCTCAGAATATTTTTAGTACAGTTTGATTCATCCAGAATATTGATGATAGGATATGCAAAGTCTGAAATTTCACAAAGTCCAATACCTGTGTTTGAATAAGGAAGCTCTTCATAGAGATTAAAAGTATCAAACTCGTGACACTCTAAATTGACTTCACTGACATCAGGAAAGGTTGGTGGCGGAAGTGGTTTGATGATGATACTTTGTTGCAATGAAGCGGAGTTTCCACATAAATCTGTAACAGCCCATGTTCGCATTACAGTACCACCATCACAGTAAGTATATTGATTTACTTCAATACCTGGATTGATCCCGACTCCTAAACAATTATCTGTCCAGTTGAGCGCAGTAAAAGGAGGTATCTCGTCGATACAATCTATTGTAACTGAGGGAGGCGTTATATCAAAAACAGGACTTTCCTGATCGACAAAAGCAATGTCCACAAATTTTATATCACAAAAACAGTCATTACAGATAATGGTTGATGCAGACAGACCTACTACCGGCTGAATGGAAGAAGGTGAATAGTTATAACTATATATTTTGAAATTGTCGCATGTAGGATAGCTATAAGAACCTGAAGTACCCGGAAATATTTGTAAGATTGTACCTGCATCATCTGTCAAAAATACCGCTTCACTAAATAATGATGTATTATTATTAAATCCGGTTACATTAAAAGCTATTGATTCTCCTGGACAGGAAGGTGTAGTAAGTATCTCTATTGTACCAGCCTCAGCCTCGGCCTGAGTAACGGTGATAGGAAAACATCTCCTTGCTGGTATATCAGCTTCTAGTAAACATGGTGGGTTGGAAATATCGACACACAATGTATAATCACCTGGATTATCAAATATGATGTCAACACTAGTAGAAGGACCGTTTTGGATATTTACATCATTGAGATACCAATGATATAGTGCAGCTCCGGACACAGGAGGAATCATATAAGTGGCGGGAGTGGAACCACACACTTCTGTAGGTCCGGTTGTTTGTTCGATATCACCTACAGTAAGTGAACAATCACCTATTACTTCAATCTCTACATCACAAGCTGAACCGGCGCACCCGTCAACCAAAAAATAATACGTTGCCCCAATGGTTAAGTTTGTTAAAACTAATGTTCGATCTTGATTTGGACTACAGTTATTTACATCACTATCAATACATGAATTTGGATCAGAACATGAAGAGTATACTGCCGCTTGGATTCCTCTTGTATTTCCCGGGTTGTTTGGGTTATCAATACAGTTGCTAACATGGGCTACCAAGGTTAAATTTGTACACCATGCAATAAAAGCAAACCAAGTAGGATTATTAATGACGGTCCCATCTTGATTGCATAAACTTCCATTACCAACAGGAGGAGCACCCAAATCAGGTTCGAATGTTGACATAGTATAAGTATGACCATCCAAATCTTCAATTGTACATAAGACAGAAGCCTGATTACAGACACAGGAAGGTTCCTCACCGGAATTACATGGTTCAAACTGACCGTATAGTGTAGATATTTTTACAAAGAATAAAACAAAAAATATAAAAATTAACTTTTGCATTTATTTACCTTTCTTTATAACAAAAGACCAAAATAAATCTTTTTTAAATAAAACTGGTCTATTTAAATTTTATTTTTTTTTGACAAGATTTAAAAGCGACAAAAATCATACATATAAAAATGATATAAATCTTAATTATGCAAATATATTAAATTGATTATTTGGTAATATCCGGAATATAAAAATAGTATAAAATGAAATATTCAAAATATAAAGTGAAATGTGTACTTAAGATTTCTTATTTTGATATGGAAGCACAGTTAGGTATGTTTTTATACTATTTTTTATGATGGTTCTTATTTCATTTCCGGGATTAAATTTCCAGATTAATATAAAGAATAAAATAGCTGAAATTGATGACTTTAAAACCATGTTAACCAACGGATGAAATTCCAAGTGAATTGAATGTAAGACTGCAAAAACTAGTATTCCAATAAGAATCACCAATAAATGGCTATCAAATCTTAGTGTAAAACCAAACCTTCTTTGTACAAAAATGTGTTTTAAAATATTGAAAATTAAATAAGAAACACTAGTTGCAACTGCTGCGCCAATCAGTCCATATAGGGATATCATAAAATAGTTAAGGATTACATTTACCAGACCAAGCATCAATAAAAAATACATATGAAATTTATAATCTTTCGAATAGGAAATGATTACTGAATTTACCCCTGTCAAAAGGTCAGTAATTTTAGCAATACTTAAAAAAGTAAAAATGTACAATACTGTATTTGTATCAGAACTCAGTTTTTCAGGCATGAGCATCAAAATATCCACCCATATAAAAAACAGCAATAAAAAAAGAAACACTCCACCAATCAAACCATACAAGGAAGATTTTTGATAAACATCCTGAATGTTGTTAAGCTCATTTTTGGCCCAACTCTTTGAAATCACAGGTCCAGCTATCTGATTGATCGCTTTTGAAGGGATATCCATTACATTAGAAATGGTCATAATAATGGTATACACACCTACAGCTTCTTTACTAATCATGGTACCAACCATAGCAATATCGATTTTTAATGCAAATGTGGCTCCGAGGCCATTCAATAATGAAAAGATCATGAATGCAAACAATCCTTGGTATTCTATATTGTTAAGTGAAGATATTTCAGGTCTCCAACTGTGTTTATCTAATTGTATTAAATAGACAAACAAGGCAAAACCCACCAGTAAAAAATAACAAATAAGTGCAGAAACAAAATTTGATCTTTCAAAATAACCAAGGTAGATCAATAGAATAAGCAATGGAAGGAATATTTTCAATCCAATATTATTTATAATATCAGGGATTACAATTCTAAACCTGGCTATTGCATGATATAAAAAAACAGAAGAATAAAGAAATATTAAGCCCAAAACCCAAATACTAAACTTATTGTCATCTACTAGCGCAAAATTTTGAAATAATCGGTGCAGCGTTGAATTAAATAAAAGATATAAACAAATTAATACTATGGATGAAAAAATGGCGGATATCGTGGCTATAACCATCGTAAAACCTAAAAAGTGGGCGTCCAGTTTTTTTTGAACGAAAATCGGGTAATATTTAACAATAGCTCCTTGAATACCAAAACCCAATAAAGGCACCAATAATGTAGCAAAACTATGCAATGATTGAAAATATCCATAGAGTTCTTTATCCAGAGAATAAATAAAGACAACACTCAAAAACCCTACAAATGTTCCCAAAAAATTTACAGCTGAGTATTTGATACTCTGTCGTTGTATTACGCCCAAATAATTAATATTTTCATTTATATGAATATGTTATTATACATAAAGTCTTATAAACCAAATTGATTTGTTTTTATTTAATTTTGAACTATATGTCCGATACTACCATTGAAAACATATTTAAATCAATTGATTTAATTATTATTACAAAATAACTAAAAAAATTTGAATGTAAACATACAAGTAAAATTCATTTTGTTTGTACATTAGATGATTAATTGTCAGATTAATATAAATAATTTTAAGAAAATTGTAACAAATTAAATCATAGAACCGTCATCCTTCTGTAAATGAGCAAAGAAAAAATGAAAGCACTGGATTTACCTTTTAAAGATAAATTATATCGATTTGCTTTGAATATTGTGGGTAATACCTTTGATGCTGAAGATATCATGCAGGAGCTCATGATAAAAATTTGGAACAGAATGGATCAATTTAAAGAAATTGATAACAAAGAAGCATGGTGTATGACGGTGACCAGAAATATGGCCATCGACAAAACAAGAAATAAAAAAACGAATGTTCAGGATATTTCAGATTACCATCACTTAAAAGATGCTGACGATACACCGGATAAAAAATTGGAAATAGAAGAGCGATTTGGTAGTATAATGGAGTTGGTAAATCAATTGCCGGAAAAACAAAAAATGATTATACACTTGCGTGATGTGGAAGGTTATAGTTATCAGGAAATAGCCGATATGACTGAAACAACGCTCGATTTTGTAAAAGTGAGCTTACACAGAGCACGTAAAACATTAAAAGAGCAATTATTAAAAAGAAATTTCAAAAAATATGAAGCATAATATTGATCATATTCTGGATAATTATTGGGCTGGAGAATCCACTGTTGAAGATGAAGTTTTACTAAAAGACTATTTCAAAAGTGGCGAAATACAAGAAAAGCACGAGCTTTATAAAGAATTATTTGTGTTTTTTAGCGAGCAAAATAATATAACTTACCAAAAGGAAAATATAGTTATCGATTATTCCAGATTATTGGACAAATATTGGGATGGAGAAACTTCTGAAGATGAGGAATTTATTTTGAAGGTATATTTTTGTAGTGGTAATGTTCAGGAAGAACACAAAGGGTTTGTGGATTTATTCGAATATTTTGATACCCAAAAGAGTATTACCTTTAATTCCCAGCAGAGTAAGTCGATTGATGTTAAACCAAAGATAAAATACTTTAGTTTTCGAAAAATAATTTATTCGATTGCAGCTGCAAGCGTTCTTTTGTTTGCTGCCGTTACTGTAATGAAAGATATAAATCCTGACCCGACTGTACAACAGACTGCGATGGTATATGAAATCGAAGATCCTGAAGAAGCACTCAGAGTGACAAAAGAAGCTTTGGCTTTGGTCTCTAAAAAATTTAGAGCTAGTCAGCAGACAGTTAGAGAAAATATGGGTTCGCTGGAAAAAGCAGCCATTTTTAAATAGAATTTCACATTATTAACACTTAAAATTATTTTAATCATGAAAAGTATTTTTTCATTAGGCATTGCATTGTTTATAAGTTTAACGGCAACTGCACAAATAGATGCTATCGAGCGGTTTTTTAAAGATTATCAGGATGACGATAACTTTACTGTTGTCTATGTCAGTCCAAAAATGTTTCAGATGGTCAGTAAAGTAACGGACGGAAGTGAAGATAAAGAACTTTCTTCTATAGTTAAGGATTTGAAAGGTCTTAGGATCTTAACTTCTAAAGTCAATCCGGACAAAACCTATAAAGAAGCCAACAAGAGACTCAATATCAAAGAATATGAAGAATTAGTCACTGTCAGAGAAAAAGATTCAAATGTTAGGTTTGTAACTAAGGAAGTCAATGGTGTTATCAACGAGCTATTATTATTGGTGGGTGGCAAAGATGAATTTGTTATGATGAGTTTTGTTGGAAATATTGACCTTAATAAAATAGCAAAACTTGCCAAAAAACTTGATATAGATGGCGCTGAACATTTAGATAAAATAAATAAAAAGAATTAATTTTGTGAATAGCATTGAATCGACATAAAATTATTATTCAGTAGATCAATGATGTTCTTTTTGACGAAGTATAATAAATAAAAATTAAAGCGTATGAAACCAGTATATTTTCTTTTGGTTATTGTTTTTTGTTTTTCTTTAGAATCAGTTTCAGCACAGTCATCTGTTAAAGACATCATCAAACAGCTTAAAAAAACCGAAAACTATGAAGGAATGTCCATTCCGGGATGGTTGATTCGATTAGGTTTAAAAATCGCAGCGAATGATGATGCTGAATTAAATAATTCAGGACTGATACAAATAGCAAGTAAAATAAAACATCTCAGAGTTGCATCCACCAATCTTGATGCAAAAAAGTACAATACAAGAGCAATTGTAGACAACTTTATCAAAACTATGACCGAAAGAGATGAATTTCAGGAGTATGTGAGTGTTCGGTCTGAAGATCAACATCTTAAAATCATGATACAAGAAGATCATGACATCATAAAAAATCTCTTGATATTGAGTGATGATGGATTCGAAATTAGTCTGGTACATCTGAAAACCAAAATTTCATATGATGATTTAAAATCTATTTCATTTAATCAGGTAGAAAAAGACTCGAAACAATTTAAGGCTGAATCAATATAACTTTATTCTTTTCCAAAATTTAAAATGTAATAATAATGCATATCAAAATAATTCTCTTTTCAATATTTTCATTTTTAACTTTTAGTCTGGGAGCTCAAAAAAATATGGAACAGATCTTCAGAAAATATAAAAATGATGAAGGAGTGGTAAATATGAACTTTACAGGTGAAGTTCTGAAAATGATAAACAAAGCAGATTCTAAAATAAAAAGTTCTGTGGATGTTGTGGACATTCTCGTTTTTAATGACAATGATGACATTTCCAGTAGTGATAAAGTCAAAATATCCGATATGCTGCAAAAGGAAAAATTTGATCTTCTGGTGGATGTTAAAAACAAAACTCAAAAAGTCAAACTTTATGCAGTAGAATCCGGAGCGTTTTTAAATAAAGTGTATGCACATGTTAATTCCAGTGAAATGAATGCCTATTTTATTCTTACGGGAAAAATCATTTTTGAAGAATTGGCCAAATTGGGTTTGGATTTTCAAAGTGGTGACGCATTAAAAATCCTTGAAGGAAGCAAAAAGAAATAGAAATCCTACTTAATAAATATCCGTTGTAGTAAATGATTTTATTGCAATGGATTTTTTATTTTAGCATTCAGTGCTTAAATTAAACTTCAAGAATACAAGATATGAGGGTGAACTTCTAGGATGAATTCTCAAAATGTTGCGTGCTCATCAAAAAATGCAATATTGATTAGTGACTTTAGAAGAAAATTTAAATCATCTTGTCGAATATATTTATCAATATTCATTAAACATGATTATTTTTATATCTCGATCAACACTTATTTTATGGCACTTTCAATATCGATTTTATGTTTAGGTTTTTGGATTTTATCAAAAGATAATGCCCTTCTTTCCACAAAGGTCAGATTACTTTTCTATTTAAGTCTGGCGGGCCTTGTAATCTCTTCTTCAATACAAACAGAATCTGTAGCCGGTATTTTTTTAGCTTTAGCTATTTCGTGCACTACACTTGCAGCAGTAGGTTTTGTGCTTGACATGCTAAACAATAATAAATTTTCTCAAGTCATAATTCTGATATTGGCTGTATTAGGCTCATACTACATCTCTGAGTCAACATATAATAAACAAGATTTATCGCAACAAAATTTAATACCCGATACCAAAGGAGAAATCTTACTCGAAATTGACAGAAATCATTTCTCGTCCATACAGGAATATGCAAATAAAGAGAATGCAGTACTAACTCGCGCTTTCAGACCATTTTCAGAAGATTTAACAAATCTTGATGATTATTATACTTTGGATGTACAGAATAGTATAAATCCGGAAGGTCTGCTTTCTGATTTAGGCAGGCTGGAAGGTGTCAAATGGATTGAATACAATGAAATTATTCCTTTTGAGCTTCCCAAATCGACAGAAGTATACAAATCAGAAAACAGAGGGTTATCCAATGACCCTTCAGTAGTAATGCAATGGCATCTATCATTTCTGGAGATGGAAAAATACTACCCACTTTTTAGCAAAAACCAAATTACTCCTAAAAAAACAGCAAAATTATACATACTGGACACAGGGATTGATTCCGGACATGAAGATTTGCAGATCAGACGTAACAGTCAAAAGGATAAGCAGGGACATGGAACACACTGTGCGGGAGTAGCAAGTGCTATCACCAATAATAGTATTGGTGTAGCATCCATGTCGCCCGGTAAAGACTGGATTGATGTTCAAGGAATTCAAGTCATTGGTGATGTTGGTTTTGGTTCACAAAAGACCATAATAGAAGGTATCATCCAGGCTGCTGACGAAGGTGCAGATGTGATTTCCATGTCGTTGGGAGGTATCACCAATCAAGAACGGGAAAAAGCTTATAATGATGCTGTAAAATATGCCAATAACAAAGGAGCCATTGTAGTAGTTGCAGCCGGTAATGCAAATCTCGATGGAAAAAGATATAGCCCGGCAAATGCAGAAAATGTCATTACCGTCACATCAATCAATGAAAAAGTTGAAAAGTCCGGATTTTCAAACCACGTTCAAAACTTAAAAATGGGTATATCCGCACCCGGCGAAAGAATACTTTCCACTACCCCATCCAATACCTACACTTCATTCAATGGTACTTCTATGGCAACACCACAGGTAGCAGGATTGGTAGCTGTCATAAAAGCTATTAGACCTGAGTTGGACACGAAAAGTATATATTCCATACTGAGCAGAACGGGAAAAGAAACCCAAAACACCATAAGAACCGGGAAACTAATTCAACCCTACAAAGCCATACAATTAACTTTATCAGAGTAGTTCAAGTTATATATTGATTGTGAAATTATTGATACAACTTGCGAATAATTCTTCTCATCGTCTCTTCAGGTCCCAAATCAGTTTTTACCTTTATTTTGGCTTTTGAATAAAATTCCTTCCTAAGTTTTAATAAATCATTTATAGCTTTTTTTAACTGTGAAGGTGATTTTCCAGCCACCAAAGGACGATTATTATCATGACTTATTCGGTCGGTAATTTGCGATGTGGAAGAAACAAGAAATATGGTTTTGCCTTTTTCACTTAGCTTCTCCATCAGATCATTAAAACAAGGTAGCCCGCCTCCGGTAGCCACTATACCATCACTAATTTTCCAGTTATCAATTAATTCCTTTTCCAGACTTCTGAAATATTCTTCTCCATTCTGACTAAATATTTCCGGGATACTTCTGTCTTCAATATTGGTGAGAATTTCATCTGTGTCAAAAAAAGGAAGAGACAATTCATTCGCCAGCATCTGACCAACAGTTGTTTTACCGCTTCCCATCATACCCACCAAAAAAATTAGCATAAAAATATATTTAGCAATGAAAAAGCGATACAAAACCACAAGGAGTAATGTATCGCTTTTGACATTATTGATTTATAAAAACAGGATTAATATCCTGGATTTTGTTTAAGATTAGGGTTGGCAGAAATGTCTGCTGACGGGATAGGAAATATATTATATTTAGTATCCACAGCTTGTCCCTGACTTACACCACCTTTCCATGCCCACAGATAATCTGCTGTTGTAAATTTATTAAATCTCACCAAATCTGTCCTTCTGTGACATTCCCAATACAGTTCTCTGCCTCTCTCATCTAAGATTAAATCAAGATTAAGATTATTTTCAGTTACATTTCCTGCAGATCCTGTATATGCTCTTTGTCTGACTACATTAAAATATTCAGTGGCTTTGGCTTTTGTGCCCCCGGCAGCTCCCCTCAGGATAGCTTCAGAAGCCATCAAATATACGTCGGCTAGTCGAAACATCGGAAAATCCGTATCAGGAAAATCAACATTTGAACCTGATTTTCCTTCTGAAGTTATGTTCTTAAATTTAAGTACCGCATATCCATTATTGAAAATTGGAATATCCTCCCTTGTATTAATGTCAAGTACTTGACCTTTTGTTCCAAAAATACCTCTACGGTCAAAACTAGTCAACCTAAGTTCATATGTATAATCAGGACTATCCAAATCCAATCTTATTTCATAGCCACCTGATTTTGTTATTTTAATATCATTTCCCCCTGCTTCCAATAGACCGTCAGCACCAGTGTCTCCAAGATTTACAGCCCAATCTTTGTTTGCTCTAAATTTAATGTCACCGGCTGTTAGTTCAACTTTAGCTGTTAAATAACCTAATTCAGCATTCCAGGTAAATTCAGTATCGTTGTCCCATCCACCAGGAGTTGCACTTCCTACCACACCCCATGTTTGTTTTTCCAGCACATAGGTATTGTTATTTAAGTCTACTTTTATATAATAAAGTCCTTTAGAACCTGCTTTAATGTTAGCTCCTCCTGTTTCAAGAGTACCATCAGCTCCATTATCACCTAGCTTTCCGCCTAAAGTACTGCTAGGGTTTCTAAGAATTACGAATTCCGCATTATCCTGTGCAAAGTATCGATATCCTTCATAAATTTTATTGCTTTTTGGAGATGTAAGTGCATTTTTCGAGTCCGAACCGTTAAAAGGGGTTGTTTGATATGATCCAGGAACATATACTTTTGGATAACTTTTACCGGGGTTAAATTCTTGTATAATCCCTGTGAGATCAGCAGGAAATTTTTCAACAAATTGCCGGGTAGTTCTTGATCCACCCCAACCACCGGAGACCCCTGATTCCAGCGGATTGATTGAACCTCCAATCCCAGCTCTTATAATAAATGTCATACCACCCCATGTCCTAGTATTAATTCCATCAAATGCCACAGGAAATATCATTTCATTTGACTTATGATTATCCGCCAAAAACATATGGCTGTATTGTGGCTCTAATGAATATCCTGCATTGATTACTTTTTCGCAAACACTAAGACATTCATTATATTTTTTCTGACCTATATACGTTTCAGCATTCAGATACAATTTTGCTAACAGTGTCCACACTGCTGCTCTATCTGCTCTTCCGTATTGGTTTGTTCTTGGCGCTTTGATGGTATTTTCGATATCCAACAATTCACTTTCGATGTATTTAAACAATTCAGGTGCTTTGATTTGATTAGGAAAAAAGGCACCTACTTTATCATTTTCTGTGACAAAAGGAACATTTCTGAATACATCCAATGCATGCCAATAACTAAGTGCCCTCAAAAATCTTGCTTCCGCTATGTAATCTACTATTTCAGCTCTTACTGGTGCAGAGACATTTCTTTCATTAAGCTTAGCATCTGTCGTCTCTCTTAAAAATTCGTTACAGACCACAATTTGATAAAACACCCTACTATAGAAAGCAAACGTAAATCCATCTGATGCTGTCCAATCCAAGTCATGAAAATTATAAATCGTCTGGTCATTCCATCCTATGAGAGCTTCATCTGTAGGCAACTCTTGATGATACCAATACCCTCTTAAGTATTGTCCAAAACCTTCATCAATACCTTGGATATCTGGCTCTCCAGCTGGCCCTTCTTGTCCAGAAACAGCAAGTCCAGCATATAATTTGCCTAAAAATTGTTTATAAACCGCTTCATCTTTGAAAGCATTTCCTGATGTCGTAATATTAGGATCTAAAGGTACTGTGTCTAAATCCTTAAAACAAGCACTAAATGTAGAAGCAATTAATATAAATATAAAAACATACAACTTTTTCATTATGATTATTTTATGTTCGTTTAATAAAAATTAAAAATCAACGCTCACCCCAAAAACAAATGTTCTTGGTCGTGGGTAAATATTGTTGTCGATACCATTTCCTAACTCAGGGTCCAATCCTTTATATTTAGTAATGACAAAAGGATTTTGAACGGTAGCGTACACCCTCATAAATCTACCAACAAGTTTGTCAAAACTATAACCCAAGGTGATGTGGTCTATCCTAAAGAAAGATGCATCGGTCACATAATGATCGCTGAATGTCGCATTTGTTTGTGCTACAATATTATTTGTGACGGCATCCCTGTGTACATTTTGTAAATAATTGGTAGGGTGGACCAATCTTTGAAGGTAGCCCATATCAGTCGAAACATTATTGTACACATAGTTACCAAGATTAGCACGTCCTGCGAATGAAAAGTCCAACATTTTGTACTTAAGATTACTGGTAATACCCATCAAAACATCAGGAGCTGCTTTTTTAAACCTGTATTTATCTACCTCACTGACATCTCCGTCCCCATTTCTATCTGCAAACTGTCCTTCCAGGATATTTCCATTTTCGTCATATAGTTGCTCGAAGACATAAAATGAAGCCGGAGCATAGCCTACGCTATGTATTTGTATATTACTACCCACACCACCTGCTATTCCACCTACAGGTACTCCTGGATAAGTAGGATCTTCTGTAGCTCTTAGTTTGGTGATCTCGTTGGTATTGTAAGCTACATTAAAACCAAGATCCCATGTCATTTTTTCATTACTGACAGGTATGAAATTAAGGCCAAGTTCAATACCTTTATTGACCATATTTCCAATATTGGTATTAATAAAATTAGTAAGGTTAGTACCTGCGGGAACTGGAATGAAATTTAATAAATCGATGGTATTTCTTTGATATACATCTAACGTACCATAGAGTTTTTTATTAATGATAGAGTAATCAAGTCCTACATTGTAGGTGGTGGTTTCTTCCCATTTAATATTCTCATCATAACCATTCGGACGATAAGTATTGATAAATTCATTTCCAAATTGATATGCTGCATTAAGCAATCCCTGCTGATAGACCGGCTGATACACATATGAACCACCAATCGCTTGTTGTCCAGTAACTCCCCAACCCGTTCTCAATTTTAAAACATTAAAATAAGTGTTTTCATTTTCTACAAGTTTTACAGCAAATGCCGCAGAAGGGAATAATCCTTGTCTTGCATCAGGCGAAAACCTAGAAGTAGCATCACTTCGTAATGAAAGTGTCAGCAAATATTTATTTTTGAACCCATAGTTAAACCTACTAAACAATGATACTAGAAATAATTCATCAGGAAATAGCTTTCCACTATCTGGGTCGGTTTGTTCAATATTATTTGCAGCATCTGTTCTTCTAAAAGTATTCTGGTTAAAAAATCTTTGCCATGAATATCCACCCATTAAGTCAAATGAATGATCATTGATATCCTTTTTATAATTCAAGTAAAACTCCAATACAGAATTTGTTCTTTCTTGTTCATAAGTATTATCTACACCACCGCCAAAATCTTTCTGGAATGAAAACGCAACGGTATTATTACCTGGTATAAATGTCGATCCCATCCCTTTTGAGTAATCATAACCTACATTAAGGTTTGCCCTCAGACTTGGCAGAAATTTAAACCTATAATCTGCAGAAGCATTCGTAATATATCGCACTACTTCTGATTTATCATTCCTGAGATTAAGTAGAGCTACGGGATTGGCTGGGGCTAAACCATTTGGAAAGCCTGTACTCTTATCAATCCAAGTGGTGTAGCCACTATATATGCTATTAGGGTCAAGGGGTGTTTGGGTTGGATCCCAACTAAGTGCAGAACCAATAGCGCCACGCTCTGCAAATCTATTATTGCTCAGCATCGTTTTTAGTCCTAAATTCAGTTGTAAGGTATTATCTAAGAGCTTAGGACTCACATTAATACCTGCAGAGTATCGCTCAAATTTATCGGTTAACAACAATCCTTCTTTAGATGTGTATCCCAATGATGCACGATACGGAAACGATCCAAGACTACCTGATATATTTACATTATGATCTTGGGCAAAAGCAAATCTATATATTTCATCTTGCCAATCAGTGGATGAAGAACCTAACAATCCCCTGGCAGCGGCTCCCTCAGGAAATCTTGACTCTATTAAATTCCTATATTCATCAGCCTTTAAAACGTCAACCCTATTAGCTGTTTTACCTATGGATACATTACCAGAATATCCAAGACTAAACTTAGATCCAAGAACTCCTTTTTTTGTAGTAATCAATATGACGCCTGCGGAAGCTCTACTACCGTATATAGCTGTGGCAGAAGCATCCTTGAGAACGGTCATGGATTCAATATCGTTTGGATTGATAATGTTTAAAGGATTTCTATTTCCTGATACGCCACTACCTTCAACTGGTATGCCATCTATGACGATCAAAGGATCATTGGAAGCACTGAGCGACGACTGACCACGCACCCTGATCTGCGCACCATCATCGGGTCCACCACCTGTGGTGATAGCGACTCCTGCCACCTTCCCTGCAAGAAGTTCTTGTGGACTAGTGATGGCGCCTCTATTAAAATCTTTGGCAGATACGGCTTGTATGGAACCCGTGACATCTTCTCTTTTTACGGTACCATAACCGATGATCACCACGTCCTCAAGTATTTTACCGGCTGCAAGGTCTACATTAATCACTGATCTTCCATTGATGATCTCTTCTATAGTATTATAACCTGCATAACTAAATACGAGCGTGGTCGTGCCTGAAGCAAGTTCATATGTAAAGGTACCATCAAAATCAGTGATCGTTCCGGATGAAGTATTTTCCTTGCTGACAATATTTGCTCCGATCAGAGGTTCACCGGTTTGTGCATCTTTAACTACTCCTGTTATGACTTTTTGTCCAATAAGGAGATTTGTAGTAAACAAAACAATAATATATAAAAGTATTGTTTTTGTTTGTTTTACGAAAAAAATTCTCATGTGGCTATTTTTTTTAATTAAAAATAATGGTAAAATTAAAATAAGTTTTTACTTTGTGTCAAAATCACATTAACTTTTTTTTTTAAAACACAAATTTAAATATTATGAAGTCACGTTTACTTATTTTATTATCAGCATTATGTATGACATTCGTCATGAATGCTCAAGTAACATCTGTAGCAATAATTGGATCCGGAACTGCAGGTGGATGGGATACTGAAACCCCTATGGAACTTGCAGATGATACATTACAGTTGTATTATTTGAAGGTCAATTTAACAGCAAATGAAGTTAAATTTCGTGCTAATAATGCATGGGCTATCAACTGGGGAGCTGTTGACTTTCCATTGGGCACCGGAGTACAAGGAGGACCGAATATTCCTGTTGCAGTTGCCGGAGAATATGAAATACTCTTTAGCGCAATAACAGGTGAGTATTTTTTCTATTATGAATCACCTATTGGAATCATAGGTAGTGCAACTCCTTATGGCTGGGATGAAGATATTAACCTATTCCCCAACGCAACAGACACAAATAAATATTTCATCACTTTGCCTTTAATTCAAGGTGCTGCAAAATTCAGAAAAGATGATCTATGGGCCACAAATTGGGGTTCTGAAAATTTCCCTTCAGGTATTGGTACGCAGGATGGAAAAGATATTCCGATACCAAATGCAGGAAAGTACAGCATTACATTTGATAAATCGACAGGAGAGTATGATTTTCAGGAGTTGATTGATTTTAAGAGTATTGGAATTATAGGTAGTGCAACAGCTGGAGGATGGGACAATGAAACTCCCCTTACCAGAGATGGAGGAAACGCTGACGTTTGGAAAGGTACAGTTAATATCAAAGAAGGTGAATTTAAATTCAGAGCAGATAGTGCCTGGACAATTAGTTGGGGAGGAGGAACTTTTCCATCAGACACGGCATCTTTGACTGGCGGAAATATTGCAGTTACCGCAGATCAGGCAGGAGATTATCTTGTAACTTTCAATACGAAGAGTTTAATCTACAATTTCTTAAAAATTGAGGATTTCGAGTCAATAGGAATTATTGGTGATGCCACACCTGGAGGTTGGGATAACGAAACAAAAATGATTCAGGATGCCAATGATAAGTCTATCTGGAGACTCCGTGTTGACCTGGTAGCAGGTGAAGCCAAATTCAGAGCAAACAATGACTGGGTGTTTAATTGGGGCAGTGCAGATTTTCCTTCAGGCACAGGTGTTCAGGATGGCGCAAATATTCCAGTAGTTGCCGGTGATTATAAAATAACGTTTAACTCCACAACAGGAGAATACAATTTTGAAGCAGTTGTGGAATATGATAAAATATCCTTAGTAGGTAATGCAGGTCCTTTCGGAGATTGGCCTGGTGATGACGATAGCAGAGATACTTATCTTAACAAAAATCCAAATGACGCAAATCATTGGACACTTGCGAGTGTAACACTAAAAGATACCCCAGTAGATGGAGGAATAAAATTCAGAGCAGAAGCTGCCTGGGCAATTAACTGGGGTTCTGCTGCCTTCCCTGTGGGTGTTGGTACTCAGAATGGTGCCAATATCCAATGTACAGCAGGTACTTATAAAATTGATTTCAGATCAGATACTGGCGACTATGCCTTTGCAGAACCATCTTCTACTTATGACCTTTTGAGCAGTGATGTGATTAAAATATTTCCCAACCCTGCCAAAGATGTACTGAATGTGGAAATTAATACTGACGCATTAAGAGGAAATGTAACAGCGACTTTATTCAATGTTAATGGTGAGCAAATAAAATCACAAATTTTCCAGGTAAATGGAATAGCTAAAATGAATGTTTCTGATGTTATTGCTGGAAATTATGTACTTAGAATTTCAAATGATAAAAATCTGGTTGCAAAATCGGTTCTTATTGTTAAATAATATATTTTAAATTTAAAATTAAAAAGGCTCTTCCCTGGTGTTGAGCCTTTTTTTTATCTTTGCACTATGGCAGCAAATACATTTGGAGAAGTATTCAGAGTGACTACTTTTGGTGAATCGCATGGACTTGGTATTGGTTTGATCATTGATGGTTGTCCGGCAGGTTTGGACCTGGACCTGACATTCATACAACATGAGCTGGACAGACGCAAACCCGGCCAATCAAAAATAGTGACTCAAAGAAAAGAAGACGAATCATTTGTCATTCAAAGTGGTGTATTTGAAGGTAAAACCACCGGAACACCCATCAGCATTTTTATTCCCAATACTGATCAAAAATCAAAAGACTATAGCCACATCTCTAGTATTTACAGACCTTCACATGCTGACTTTACCTATCAGGCTAAATATGGAGTAAGAGATTATGCCGGTGGAGGAAGATCGTCTGCACGGGAAACTGCAGCAAGAGTTGCAGCAGGAAGTATTGCCAAAATGATACTCAATGGGATTGGTGTAAAAATAAATGCTTTTGTAAGTCAGGTTGGTCATGTAAAACTGGATGAGAGTGAAACCCTGGATTTAACTCAAACCGAAGAAAATATGGTCAGATGTCCACATCCTCAGACGGCTCAACAAATGATTGACCTGATTATGGATGTTAAAAAATCCGGCGATACGATTGGTGGTATGGTGTCTTGTGTAATTGAAGGTTGCCCGGTAGGTTTGGGTGCACCGGTTTTTGATAAACTACATGCTGACCTTGGCAAAGCCATGTTAAGTATCAATGCTGTAAAAGGGTTTGAATATGGTTCGGGTTTCAGATGTATTACCATGCTTGGCTCTGAACACAATGACATTTTCATTAATCAAGACGGAAATATTAAGACAAAAACCAATAATTCAGGTGGAATCCAGGGAGGTATAAGCAATGGTATGCCCATTAATTTTAATGTAGCTTTCAAACCGGTAGCCACAATAGTTCAGGGGCAGAATACTGTAGATACAATGGGGAAAGACGCGTTGGCAGAAGGGAAAGGAAGGCACGATCCTTGTGTGGTACCCAGAGCTGTGCCTATAGTAGAAGCCATGGCTGCTTTGGTACTGGTAGACCATTTCCTGCGAAATAAGACAATAAAATTGTAAAATTCCTGAATAAGGTATAAGCTATTTTTGGGTGTATCCCAAAATTGCATTTTCATAAAAATTGCTTTTGTTCAACCCCGACCAAAAGTGAGACAAAAGGAATTTATAACTATTGGATCAAAAAATGGGATACTTCTATTCATTCAATACTTCAGGAATTTATTAAAACTAATATTACCATGTATATTTTCAATGGCCAAAAAATAAATTCCTGCATTAAAACTGCTAACAGGTATTTCTAATGATTGACCGGACCAAACTTTTATTCCAATTTGATTGACTATAGTTACTTTAGGAATGATATCGTCATCAACTGTAATATATAATATGTCGGATACAGGATTGGGATAAAATGAAAACTTAAATTTTGGAAGTTCAGAAGACGACGATATACAGTTTTGACTGTCAAATTCAGGAAAATAGTGACTGTCCAAATATTCCAAAATGGAAGAAGCAAGTTTATCCGCAAAAACCAGTCTTTTTGCTGCATCAAACCTGACCTCATTATTACATTCTATTTGGATACCATCGATAGAACCGGATTTAATGGAGCCATGTCTTTCTGTATTATATCCGCCGCTAAAATAATCATCCCCGGGTAAAGGAAACGGGTCATCTTTGGACGGTACTGAAGGATATTTCTGATCACTCATCATAGAACCAAAACTTAACTCACCTTTTAATAAGTCAGCATGGTCCAAATTGTTGATATTGTTATTTACCAGATTTTTAATACTTGAATAATCAATATATTCTTGTGAATTGAGCTTCGAATTTGGTTGTCTTAATTCTGAACCATATAACAGATAACCGATTTCCAGTCTCTGTTTCGTATGACTATGTCCATGCAGATCAATATAAAGGCCCTTGCCGAAATCCATGGTGACCTTTTTTTTGGCAGATTCTATATAATCATGAAAATCAAACCATGACATTGCTGCTATATTATTTCCATCTGTTGCCTCTTCCTTATCTCTGTTGGCATCCAGTTTTCTTCTATGTAACCTATTTATTATTACATGGGCATGGCATCCTGTTTTTTTCAATAAAGCCTGATAAACCTCGTTAATAAGTTCATGAGTAAATGCATCTTTTACATTGACACAATCAGCACAACTCCTATCTGGAATATCAGACGGAACTTCGTCACCACCATGAGGTGCTGAAAGAATCACGGGAAGATTACCTGCAATATACTCT
This sequence comes from Saprospiraceae bacterium, assembly GCA_016714445.1. Lineage (GTDB taxonomy): Bacteria > Bacteroidota > Bacteroidia > Chitinophagales > Saprospiraceae > OLB9. The sequence goes on from JADJNF010000001.1 coordinate 33,428, forward strand.
ATATATTGATTAAACCCAAAATAAGATTGACCAGGTATTAACTCCTGCCCTATGGATGTAAATCCTATTTGTAAAAAAAGCAGAAAAAATACTATTCGCTTCACCATGTGTTATATTCAAAAAATTCTGTTTAGCCATTGACCACTACAATATGCAGAAATATTGGATGCTATGCCTTCTATAAGTTTCTTTCGTGATTGTTGCCCGGCCCATGCAATATGAGGTGTAATCAGACACTTGGAATGGTTCAGTAAAGGATTAGTAATAGCAGGAGGTTCTTGTGTCAATACATCCAATATTGCTCCTGCGATCACTCCATGATCAAGGGCGTAAAAAAGATCACGTTCTTCAATCAGTTTACCTCTTGCTGTATTAATCAGAATGGCAGTATTTTTCATTTTCAATAAATTTGACTTTTTAATTATTCCGCTGGTTGCATCTGTCAATGGACAGTGAAGGGAAAGAAAGTCAGAATCTCTAAAAATAGCATCTTCATCTACAAAGGTGACATAATCAGGTTTCACTTTATCTATGTTAGGTACGGTGGCAATAATTTTCATACCAAAAGCATGGGCCACTTCCCCTACTCTATTTCCTATATTGCCATAACCGAATATACCCATGGTTTTGCCTGAAAGCTCTAAAATGGAGTGATCATAAAAACAAAAATCAAGACTGGCCGACCATCTGCCATTTTTAACCTGATGGTCATAATATTCAATTTTATTTAATAATGTAAGAATAGATGCAAATATATGCTGGGTAACCGACTCAGAACTATAACCTTTTACATTGCTCACCTGAATATTTCTTTTTTTTACCGATTCGATATCAATGTTGTTGTAACCCGTTGCAGCTACCACAATATATTTAACTTCAGGCATGCAAGTCAAAGTCATTTCATTTACCGGAAATTTATTCACGATGACTATTTCCGCTTTTTCACATCTTTCTGATATTAGTTCAAGATCTGTGCTTTCTGTTCTGTCAAATACCTTAAGATTGCCAAACAAACTTATGGATTCAAAACTTAAGTCTCCGGGATTATTTGTAAATGCATCTAAAAAAACAATCTCTTTCCTATTCATTCAGTTTCAAATATTAAGTACATGAACTTTGTAAAGCTAAAATTTTAAACAACAAAGATAATGTTTCTCTTGTCAAATTTGAAACAAATTAGTGTGTGTAGGATAATGCACTTTTTTATACAAACTTAAAATTGATCGTCATAACAAAAAGGTCTCCATGCGCACCGAGAAAAAGAATTGGGTGGGTCACCGCTTTAGGGAATGATGGTAGAAAAGATCATAAAGGATTTATTTTAAGTATAGTTATACGCACGTTAATGACTTATAACATCTGTACATTGAATACGAAATTATGAAGATATTCTTGAATTATTTAACCATTTTGTGGGTATCCTAAATCGCACTTTCATAAAAATTCCTTTTGTTTGTTGACAAACAAAAGGAATTAAATACGATTGAATGAAAAAATTGGATATCGTATTTATATCATCAGAAAATAACTAAAGCAATGAATTTAAGACTGATAATTATACTTTTCTTTAACATCCAAAATTTCTGGCCACAGCATATATTACATTTTTGGAAGTATACAAATTATACACTTTTTTATCTACAGATGGTAAAACCATATTCCAGGATTTACCCTTATTTGAAGACAGAAAAATGCCATCCGGATGACCGCAAATCAAGTAATCGCCCGCCTTTTTAATAGAGGCTATAGATTCTGATGCAGGAAGTCTCTCATCGATAGGTAACCACGTTTTGCCACTATCTGCAGAAATGCGCATCCTTCTGGTTTTAGATTTTGTATTGTAGGTAATAGCAGCAAAACCACCTTCTATAGTCTCTACAGAAATACCTACACCTCCTTCACTCACTACCAAATCCCAGTTTTCACCATCATCTGCAGAGCGTATAATTCCTTTTTGGCTTGTAGCCAGAATTACGCCCTTTGACTCAACCATATTCATAACCCATCCTTCAGCAAGCACATTTTTCCAGGTTTTACCATTGTCTGGGGATTTGTACAAGCCACTGTCGCATCCTACAAAAACAGTACCCTTATTGGTTTCAAAAATGGTACGTACCAACTTCTTTTTGAATTCAGTATATACCGGCATCCACATACCTGTTGCGTTTATTTTCTGAAAAATGCGCCCATCATAATTATAAGCAAATACCTTATTTACACCAAACGCTATTTCATTACTTCCTTGATCAATAAAATTTACTTTTTCCCACACTGGTTTTTTAAAATTTTCTTTACTACGATACATTCCTTTTTTATTATGTAAATATAGTTCGGATTCTCCGGCATAAAATCCTATATCCTGCAAATTTTCAGGCAATCCTTGGCTGATATCTTGCCATGTTTGCCCTCCGTCAGTGGACTGAAATAAGATGTTGGATAACAACATTGGATCGTCTTTTAGATCAATCTGATTTTTTTCGATAGTATTTAAAACTTGGGCAGATGATGCGGACGGAATTTCCACTCCATGATGGAAAACAAAAAAACAAGGAATAAAGAGTAAAAAGACAAAACTAAAGGCATTCATAATAAAAATTTAAATTTGTGAAACAATACGGCAAAGATATAGGCACGTTGGTTTCTTACTATGTATAGGTTGTAAAAGGATGTAAACGATTTGTAAAAGATAATTTTAAGTTATACTCAAAATAAATTGATTTGCGAAAAACTCTTTAGATAATTCATTTATTTTGAGCATAATACCGATAGAATTTTTTGTCTAGATGAAGACATGATTATCATCGTCTTTTGCAAAATAAATTCTCGTCAGTATAACCGATTATGTTGCCATTTTTATTATTCCAATGAATGCAAAAATATTAATGGTTTAAATATTAGGGCTTTATCTTTTTATCTCCGGGTTGTAAAATCTCAAAGTCATTTTCAGCTTTTGCTTTATCCACGATGGCTTTCACATCGGCCAGCAATTTTTTAGCATCATACACAATTCCGTCCTTTACTGTATATTTTACACCCCCTACCCTTACTGCTTCATTGTTTTCATCCAATTTAATCGCCCCTGTTCCATAGAGAACTTTTAAATTGGCCAGTGGGTTTTCTTCCAGAATAACAAAGTCAGCAAATTTACCGATTTCTACGCTCCCTATCTTATCATCCATACCCAATGCTTCAGCCCCTTTTAGAGTGGCTGCTCTTATAACTTCCAAAGGCAAAAAACCTGCTTCCCTTAACAATTCAAGTTCCCTGATATACCCAAAACCATATAGTTGGTATATAAACCCTGAATCTGATCCTGCGGTGACCCGTCCTCCTTTGTTTTTGTATTCATTGACAAACTGCATCCAAAGGTTATAATTTTGTTTCCAAGCCACTTCTTGTTCTGTACCCCAATCAAACCAATAAGAGCCATGGGAAATTCTGCTTGGGGCATAAAATTTCCAAAGCGAAGGAAGTGTATATATTTTGTGCCAATCTGCTTGTCTTGCGCGCATAAAGTCCCGGTTGGCATCATATATATTGAAGGTGGGATCCAGGGTAAAATCGAGCTTCAATAACTCATTCATCACGTGGTTCCACTTTTCACTGCCTGGTTTTGCTGCCTGTTTCCATAATCTTCCGGCTTCCTCAAAACGATTTTGTTCGTTGTTATAATTGTAATCCGCCGGATAGTCCTGCAGTGTCTGACCATCAAATAAAGCTTCCGGCAATCCATACCAATGTTCCATGGTGGTCAATCCGGCAGCAGCAGTAGCCAGCACATTCATACGTCCTACTTCAAGCTGAGCATGGTGACAGGCAGATTTTAAGCCAAGTTTTTTGTTTTCGTCTAGTGCCGCTTTAAATATTTCGGGTGCTGCACCAAAAAATTTGATACCATCAGCCCCATTTTTGGCATTTTCTCTTACCCACATTCGAGCTTCTTCAGGTGTGCTGATGGATTTTTCCCATCCGGAACCAAATGCAGGATAACACAAAATCCTGGGTGCCGCTATTTCATTTTTCAAACTTTTGGCTTTGTGGTCCATGGTCCACTTTACCCCGTTGCCACTAGCCGGATCCCTTATAGTCGTAATACCATGAGCCAACCATAATTTAAACACATATTCTGCCGGTGTACCCTGAGACTGTCCTCCTATATGCCCGTGCATGTCCACAAACCCAGGCAATAAATACATGCCAGTACAATCTATGACTTTGTCATCCGGCCCGCTTTTAGGTCTGTCCTTATCGTTGATCGGAGCACCGGGGTATCCTACACTTTTTATTTGTTTGATGATATTGTTTTCGACTACTATATCGACAGGACCCATCGGAGGTGCTCCCGTGCTGTTGATCAATGTTACTCCACGTATGATGAGCTTTGGAAATGGACCGATGCCATCAGCACGCTCAGGTGCAACAGGTATTTGACTATAGCAAGGCGTAAAAGGTAGAATAAGTAAGAAAAATACAAATATTTTTAACAACGATTTCATAACAAATTACATTTGAAAGTAAAAGTAAGAAAAAGGTGAAATTCGCTGCCATTATTCTGAAAATAAATAATGGATGAACAGTTAAATTTGCTTTGTTAAACCAATGTCCCGAATTTACCTGCATGATAATCATCAAACGCCTGAATGATTTCTGCTCTGGTATTCATCACAAAAGGTCCGTGTGCCGCAATGGGTTCGTCAATGGGTGCCCCACTCAAAATAAGGACAATAGATTCTTTAAGTGCTTTTATTTCAAAAGTTTCTCCATCATTTTCAAACAAAATAAAATGGTCACGAACTACTTTTGATGTATTATTTACCATTATTTCTCCATCAATAACCAATAATGAAGTATTAAAATCTTGGGGAAAAGTAAACATTTCCTCAGCCGCAGCTTTCATTTTGGAATTAAATAGATGTACCGCGGAAAAGGTTTGAGCGATACCGTCCACTCCTTTATGATTACCTGCTATGACTTCGATTTCTGTAAGATTGTCTTCAGAAATGTATCTTTTGATCATGTCGTTGCTGATGGCCTGATATTTTGGCGGAGACATTTTATCTTTTGCAGGAAGATTTACCCACAGCTGTACCATTTGAAAGTCTCCCCCACTTCTGGAAAACTCCTCTTCATGATATTCTTTATGTAAGATACCTGAAGCTGCGGTCATCCACTGAACATCCCCTTCCTGAATGACGCCACTATTTCCGAAACTGTCGTGATGAGCAACCTTGCCTTTGTAGGCAATAGTAACGGTTTCAAAACCACGGTGAGGATGGACATCTACACCTTTTGGCTTTTCTGAAGGCGGAAAATAATATTTGGAGTTGTAATCCATCATCAGGAAAGGACTGAAACGCTTCATATCAAACTGACCAGGTATAAAATTATGCACACGAAAACCATCTCCTACATAATGTGGAGGTGGCGGTGCTTTAATGGCAGAAATACTTTTTTCAGACATTTTATTATCATTTATTAGATTATATTAACTGAGTATCAAAATATTTGTTCACCAATGATTCATAATGTTAATCAAATGCAAATGTTATTATGGAAACTATTACAACTAATAAAGTTTCCGTAGTTTTGCTGCTTAATTAATATATCGGTTATCAAAGAAAGGATTTTAAGTAAAGCAGAAGAACTCAGCAGATCTGTCGGATTTAGAGCTGTAACCATGGATGAACTGGCTAATCAGTTGGGAATCTCCAAAAAAACTATATACCAATATTATGCAGATAAACATGCCTTGGTAGATGATGTCATGACGGAAGTGATCAATAAATCACAAATAATTTGCCAGGATACTTCGAGAAATGCTGAGAATGCGGTAGATGAAATATTTATGACCATGAAGCAGATCAGAAAGGATTTCCTACATCTGAACCCCATTATCATTCATGATTTACAGAGATATTATCCGGAGACATTCACCAAATTTCTAGAGCACAAAAACAATTTTATATTTAAACTTATATACGAGAATCTCGTTAATGGTATTTCTCAGGGATATTACAGGTCGGAAATCAATGCAGAAATACTTGCTAAGTTCAGATTAGAATCCATGCTATTAGGATTTAATCAGCAAGTATTTCCTTCTGAAAAATATAAACTGATAGATGTGACCCATGCTATTTTGGATCATTTTTTATATGGAATCTCGACACCAAAAGGATTAAAATTAATAGAACAATATAAATCTAAACAATAATGTATCATTTTATTACGAAAATTCAGATATCATGTATCTTTTTATTGACTGTCTTTAGTTCGCTCCAAGCGCAGGAAGTGTATCAACTCAACATCACTCAGGCCGTGGAAATGGGAACAAAAAACTCGATAGAACTAAAAAATCTTTCCCTTGATTTTAACATTCAGGAGCAGAAAAATAAAGAGATTACTTCTACCATTTACCCGACCATTGCTGCAACTGGGGGAATAACATATTACACCAATGTTCCGCAGATTCAGTTTCCTTCTTCTGATCAAGCCATTTACAATGTGTTGAATAAAGAAGGAGTGAAAGACCAGAACGGAAACGTAATAAGTACAGGAAATGCATCCTTTTCGGTCAATAACGTTTCATTCATTCAGCCGTGGAATACTCAATTAGGATTTTCTGTCAATCAGTTGCTTTTTCAGGCAGATGTGTTTGTAGGACTTCAAGCCAGAAAAACAGTTTTGCAATTGAGTCAGGACAATATTAATGTTGCCGAGGACAACCTGAAAGAAAAAATATACAAAGCTTATTACGCTGTTTTGATCGTACAAAAACAACTCGAAGTATTGATTTCTACAAAAGAGAGATTGACTTCGTTGCTGAATGATATGAACCAAATGTATCTGACAGGATTCGCAGAAAAACTGGATGTGGATAAATTGCAGGTAAGCCTAAATAATACCGAAGCAGGTCAAAATCAACTCAACAATGCGCTTAAAATCGGTATGTCCTCTTTAAAAAATACTTTGGGTATATCACAAAAAGACACTCTGGTACTTACTCAAAATCTGGACATCAATGCACTAAAAGTAGATCTGATGTCAACTGATGATTTTAATTATGAAAAAAGAAGTGAAATCGCTTTATTAAACACAGCACTTGCATTGCAGAAACTAGATTTCAAAAGATATAAACTGAGTTACTTACCGTCTCTGGCTGCATTTTATCAGTTCCAAAGATCGGGGCAGCGCAACAATGATTTTGCTGCTTTTACAGGTAAACCATGGTTTTGGTACAATACGGGTCTTGTGGGACTTCAGATAAATGTACCAATCTACAGTGGCAACAAAAGAAAAGCCCTCATGAATCAGGCAAAATATGCCGGTGAAAAAGTGGAAAACAACATTTTACAGCTAAAACAATTTATAGACCTGGAACAGGAAGTGGCAAAAACCACCTTAAATAACGCCATCATAAATCTGGATGTTCAGGAAAGGAATGTTAAACTAGCAGAAGAAGTATTTACAAAAACAAAAATTAAATATGAAAACGGGCTGGGTTCCAGTTTTGAAGTGATTCAGGCAGACACTGAATTACAAAGAGCACAGGGAAGTTATTTCCAGGCATTATACGAAGGAATGATTGCCAAAACAAGTTTTGCCAAAGCATTCAGCAAGTTATAAAAATTAAAACAATTCAATTACTCTTATACCATCTAAAAAATAATCATGAACAGATTTTTTATTTTCTATATTATGTTGGCTTTTGCCGCTTGTACGCCAAATGAAGAAAAAATTCAGGCAAAAAAAAGCGAAGAATTGATCGCCAAACAAACTGAACTGGTAACCTTAAAACAACAACTGGCAGACATCAATAGTAAAATAGTTGTTCTTCAATCAGAAATAGAAGTTCTTGATCCGGAGTCAGCCATAAAACCCAAGCTTGTCAGCACAGAAGAACTTACAACAGAAGGTTTTAATCAATACCTTAACTTGCAGGGCATAGTCAAATCAGATAATATCTCGTATGTAGCTCCACGAAATGGTATGGGAGGATACGTCAAACAATTGTATATCAAAGAAGGACAGAGCGTAAAAAAAGGACAATTGGTATTAAAACTGGATGACAAAGTATTACGTGAGAGTATTGAAGCCACAAAAAATCAGTTGAGTTTTGCGACTAATGTGTACAATAAAACCAAAGCACTTTGGGATCAAAAAATCGGTACGGAAGTTCAGTTGCTTAGCGCAAAGAATAACGTTGAGTCACTGGAAAAACAAATTTCAGTACAGGAAGAACAACTTAAAACATATCTTGTATATGCAGACCAAAGTGGTATAGCCGAAATCGTCAATATCAAGGTAGGAGAATTGTTTTCCGGTGTATCCGTTGCTGGTCCTCAGATTCAGATTATTAATAATAACTCCATGAATGTCTCTGTAGATGTTCCGGAAAATTATATCAGTAAGATAAAAACCGGGGCAAAAGTTGTGGTAGAAATACCATCTGCAGGCCAGACATTCAATACTACCATCAGCCTGATCAGCCAATCCATCAATCCTTCCACAAGAGGATTTAAAGCAGAATGTAAAATACCTTCAGGCATAAATCTGAAACCAAACATGGCAGCTATAGCCAAAATCCTGAACCATAGTACTTCAAAAGCCATTGTCATTCCAATCAACAACGTCCAGAGTGATGAAAAAGGTAAATATGTTTTTGTAATGGGTAAAAATGAAAAAGGTAAAACCATAGCCCAAAGAAAAACGGTGGTTATGGGTGCCTTGTATGGAGAAAAAGTTGAAATTTTATCTGGACTTGGTACAGGTGATCTTTTAATAACCAAAGGTTACCAGAATTTGTATGAAGGACAATTGATATCAAAATTATGATGTGATTCTGAAAATTGCAAATCAGCTATTTAAAGATTAGTCAAAAAAAGTAAAAAACATTTTCAAAATCGAACATCAAGATGAATCATATAAATTATTTGAAAGATAAATTTAAAGAATTTAAACCAACGAGCTGGTCTGTTGATAACCGTACTGCCATTTATGTCATTACGATCATCATCACCTTATTTGGTTTTAATACATTCAACACCCTCCCGAAGGAGCAGTTTCCTGACATCGTTGTGCCTACGATTTCTGTCACCACTGTATATGTGGGAAACTCACCAAAAGACATTGAAAACCTGGTAACCAGACCTATTGAAAAACAGATCAAAGGCATAACCGGAGCAAAGATCAATAAAATCAATTCAACGTCCCAAACAGATTTCAGTTTGATCATAGTAGAATTTGATACTGATGTAACTCCGGAAGCCGCAAAACAAAAAGTCAAGGATGCTGTAGATAAAGCCAAAACAGATTTACCTACGGATCTTACTTCTTTGCCGGATGTACTGGAGTTTTCCTTCAGTGATATGCCCATAATGTTTGTCAATATCTCCGGCGACTATGATGGAATTAAATTGAAACAATACGCAGAAAAACTGCAGGATCGTTTTGAAGCACTTCCTGAGATCAATAAGGCCGACATAGTAGGTGCACCTGAAAGGGAATTTCAGATCAATGTAGATCCGCTTAAAATGGAGCAGGCCATGCTTAGCTTTGATGACGTAGCCAATGCGGTTGCTTATGAAAATGTGGATATTAGTGGCGGCCAGATAGAAGTAGGCGAAATGAACCGAGCGTTGAGACTAAAAGGACAGATCACCTCAGCACAAGCTATAGAAAATCTGATCATCAGGACACCACGTTCAGGTTCTGTGTACCTCAGAGACATCGCCACTGTAAAAGATACAGTCAAACAAAAAGAAAGTTACGCCCGACTGAACGGAAAAAATGTCATCACGCTGAACATCGTAAAAAGGGCCGGAGAAAACCTCATAGAATGTGCAGGTAAGGTGAAGGACATTGTAGCGGAAATGAAAATTTCAGAACTACCTCAAGATCTGGATGTAGTGGTGACTGCAGACCAAAGTAAACAGGCGGCTACATCATTTCATGAATTGGTCAATACTATTATCATTGGATTTATTTTGGTATTGGTTATATTGATGTTTTTTATGGGTGTGGTAAATGCATTTTTTGTGGCACTAAGTGTTCCTTTGAGTGTATTTGTGGCATTCCTTTTTCTCCCGGCTGCTGATTTGATCGTAGGTACGGATGTTACCTTAAATTTTATTGTACTTTTTGCCCTTCTATTTGGCCTGGGAATCATAGTGGATGATGCGATAGTGGTCATAGAAAATACCCACCGGATTTATGAAAACGGGAAAGTCCCTATCCTTAAAGCGGCAAAAGCTGCTGCGGGAGAAGTATTTATACCCGTTTTGGCCGGAACAGCTACAACAATTGCTCCGTTTTTTCCGCTGCTTTTCTGGAAAGGCATCATTGGTAAATTTATGATTTATCTTCCTACCATGTTGATATTTACGTTGTTTGCCTCTCTTATTGTGGCCTTTATCATAAATCCTGTATTTGCCGTGAGTTTTATGAAAAAGGAAGGCAAAGAGTTTGAAGATAAAAAGTCTGCCATTTTCAAAAAATGGTTTTGGTATGCTACCATTGTCATAGGGATCATGCTCCATCTTTTGGGTAGTCACGGTATGGGTAATTTTGCCTTATTTATGGCAGCAATGGCTGTAGTCAACAGATACCTGCTTAGGGATGCTATTCATTTCTTTCAGGACAAATTGCTTCCTGCTATGATGGCGTCGTATGAAAAACTTTTGAGGTGGATTCTTCACGGCTGGAGACCGGTCTATATGTTTGCATCCGTATTTGTGATGCTGGTTATATCATTTTTCCTTTTGGTAGCCAGTAAACCGGATTTCCCCTTTTTCCCAAGCGGACAGCCCAATTTTATTTATGTTTATCTCAAGTTGCCTGTGGGAACAAAAGCAGCGGAAACCAATAAAGTACTGACTGAATTAGAGAATAAAGTGTATAAAACGCTGGAAAAATTAAAGCCGGGTGAAGAAGGGTCTATCGTAGAGAGTATCATCTCCAATGTAGCCGTAAATGCGGCCAACCCAATGGACAACAATCAAAGTGCTCAATCAAATCTGGGACGTATTCAGGTTTCTTTTGTGGAATTTGCTAAACGCCCTTATATTCCTACGGCACCTTATTTGGATACCATCCGAACAGCGCTGAAAGGTATCCCGGGAGCTCAGATCACGGTAGAACAGGAAGGTGGAGGCCCTCCTACTGATCCACCCGTAAATATTGAAATCGCAGGTGATAATTTTGAAGACAATGCCAAAGTGGCCACTGACTTATACAATTTTATAGATACTAATCGTGTCGATGGCATTGACAATCTCTCCATGGATGTGGATCTTAAAAACCCTGAAGTTACCCTTATTGTAGACAAAGAAAGGGCAGCATTGGAAGGCATTAGTACATCACAGGTTGGTATGGCCATACGTACAGCGCTCTTCGGTAGAGAAGTGAGTAAAATTAAAGATGGTGAAGATGAGTATGAAATACAATTGAGATATAAAGATCTGGTAAGAAATGATATCAATGAACTGATCAATATGCGGATTACATTCAGAGATTTTAATACGGGGAGAATAAAGCAAGTTCCGATCAGTGCCATTACAAAATTTGATTTCACTACCACCACTGGTGGTATAAAAAGAAAAGATTTAAAAAGAACCATTCAATTACAGTCAAATATTACCGACTTATCAGCCATCACACAGATCAATCAGGAAGTGGCACAAAGGATCAATGAGTTTAAGAGCCAATATCAGCTGCCGGATGGAGTGACTATAAAACAAAGCGGCGAGAGTGAACAACAAGCTGAAACCAATGCATTCCTTGGAACGGCCCTGATCATAGCGCTGGGTATGATTTTTTTAATTCTGGTACTCCAGTTCAATTCCCTGAGCAAACCGTTTATCGTTCTTTCAGAAATATTATTCTCGATTATTGGTGTTTTCCTTGGCTTTGCGATTACGGGCATGACCATGCCTACGATCATGGTTATGGTGGGTATCATCGGACTTGCAGGTATAGTGATTAAAAACGGAATCCTTCTGATAGAGTTTACAGATGAATTGAGAAGTCGTGGAATGAAAACCCGCGAAGCCGCCATTCAGGCTGGTAAGATCAGGATCATTCCTGTATTGCTTACGGCAATAGCCACCATTCTGGGACTGTTTCCATTGGCTATTGGATTCAATATAGATTTTGAGTCCCTGTTTACGCATTTTGATCCAAAAATATTTATTGGTGGTGATTCTGTGGTATTCTGGGGCCCACTGGCCTGGACGATCATATTCGGACTGATATTTTCCTTCTTCCTTACCTTGCTCGTGATACCGAGTATGTATCTTATTTCTGAAAGACTAAGAAGACCTATGTCCAGATTTTTTGGCAGTAAATTCGTGGCGTTGCTTGGATTTTTTGGACCATTTTTCTTCATATTGCCGGGTATCATGTATCTGGTAAGAAGAATTACAGGAAGGAAAGTCTGGAATGGAAGATATAAATCATAAGACTTTAGAATAATTTTTAGAAACTGCAAAAGCCCTGAGCAATAATATTTGGTCGGGGCTTTTGTTATAATTGTAATAAGCAGTCTTAAATTACTGCTATCTTTGCACCATGACATCTATCCTCCATGAAAGCCAGATCTTCGGACCAATAAGCCTGTTCAGTCAATATATAGGTAAAGAAAAACTGTGTATTGAAAAACATGAACATTATCAAAAAAGGTCTTTTCGCAACAGATATTCCATCCTCACTGCCAATGGTCCGGTTACCTTAAGCATACCGCTTAAAAAAGGTAAAAATGCAGGCACAAACATTAACGATGTTCAGATATCCTACGATGAAAACTGGGTGGAAAAACATGTGCATGCCATCCGTTCCGCGTATGGCAAAAGCCCTTATTTTGAGTTTTATTTTGATGATTTAGAAAAGATACTGAAGAAAAAACACCCATCCTTATTCCTGTTAAACATGGATACCTTATATTACGTGCTGAAAAAATTAAAACTCCAAATCGCTGTGGAGTATACTGACTCTTATCAGAAAGATTACCCGGATATGACGGATTTGCGAAACATAAACTGGAATTTGTATCAAACCCAGATAAAATACATGCAGGTGTGGGAAGAAAAGTTTAATTTTACTCCCAATCTCAGCATTTTGGATCTATTGTTCTGTACAGGTCCGGAATCCGTTTCTGTTCTTACAAAAATGAATGCTGATGGTAATTTAATCGTCTTACTAAACGAAATCTGATGCAGGAAATCAATAAAGAACTGAACCTTAAACTCTCCAGACTGGCCATATCTGTTGATAAACTGATGGACGTGACCAAAGAAGTCGGGCATGAAAAACTGGAGATTACGCTTGCAGAATTGAGATCTCAACTGGATGCACCTTTTACTTTTGTGATAGTAGGCGAAGTCAAAGCCGGCAAAAGTAGTTTTATCAATGCGCTGCTGGATACCGACAAGGAAATATGTAAAGTGGCACCGATGCCCATGACTGACACCATACAACAGATCGTGTATGGACCGGAAGAAAAGATAGAAGTCATCAATCCGTATTTAAAAAAAATATATCAGCCGGTAGAAATTTTGCAGGAAATAGCCATCGTCGACACTCCGGGTACCAATACCATCGTGACACATCATCAGGAAATAACTGAAAAGTTTATCCCCTACTCTGACCTGATCGTTTTTGTTTTTGAAGCTAAAAATCCCTACAGGCAATCTTCCTGGGAGTTTTTTGATTTTATCAACACAGAATGGCATCGAAAAATTATCTTTGTATTACAGCAGAAAGATCTCCTTCCGGAAGGTGACCTCCAGATCAATTTTGAAGGGGTGGTAGAACATGCCAAAAAGAAAGGCATCAAAGATCCTAAAGTATTTGCAGTTTCTGCCAAATTAGAGTTGGATCATTATCACGATATCAGTGGTTTTAAGGCCATAAGAAGTTACATATCAGATAATATCACAGGTGGAAAAGCACCGGAACTCAAATTTCAAAATAATGTGAATACGCTGTTGACTATTTCTGAAAAGCTGGATGACAGCATGAAAAACCGCATTCGCCAATACGAAGTGGATGTAAAGTTCAGAACAGAAATCAGGGAATTAATAGATACACAGCATCAGAAAACAGAAAAACAAATTCATGTACTTACAGACAATTTGCTGGACAGTTATGACAATATTACCAGACAAAAATTGAGTGACCTGGAAGATGGATTATCATTCATTAGCGTGGTCAAAAGGTCCTTCAGTTCTATTTTTGGCAAAGAAAGCAGTCTGAAAGAATGGCTGACTACTCAAGCCAAAGATTTTGAGCTAAAGTTAAACACTTCCCTGAGAGATAAACTTCAGAATGGTATCATAGATGTAGCTGAAAACATACAGATCATGGGAAAATTGGTGGACAACAAGCTCAGGTATTCCGAGACCATATTGAAGAATAATGATGAAATATTTGCAGATATCGCTGAGCGGCGCATCAATGTACTCAGAGATCTGCAGCAAAGTTTTGCCCAGTTTATGAATACGGCGGAAAATTTTTATGATGATAAAATGGTATCCGAATCCTCCAAAATGACCCCGAATCTGGCGGCAGGTGGTGGCGTAGCTATCGTAGGTGTTATCCTGGCGGCTGTGGCACAGGGGGCTGTTTTTGATATTACCGGAGGTGTGCTTACGGCAGTTGGAGTACTTTTTGCCGGTGTTACTTTAGGTTTAAACCGCAGCAAAGTAATCAATAAGTTTGAAGAAGAAATAGTCAAAGGACGGGTAAAAATGAAAGAGGAAGTATCAGAAAAACTCACGGATTACACCGCCAGAATAAAACATAAGATCGAATCCAATTTTTTTGAATTTGATCAGCTGCTGGACAAAGAAGGTATTACTCTCATGCGAGTTAAAAAAGTGCAAGGGGAGATCCGGGAAGAACTGATGGATGTTAAAAAGTAGCGTTTTAGCAATTTCTATTTTACAAAATACCTAAAATTTCATATTTCTGAAAATGGTATAAAGGTACATTGGTGAAAGACAAAAATTAATTAGAAATCTTTTAGCAACAGGTGTATTCCCATATCATGACAGCGGACATAAAGAAAGTGGTCATTCCGTTTCATTTTTAAAGTATAAAAAACCGGAATAAAGATATATTTTTGTTGTAGAAATAAACAAATTGGTAAAATTCATGAAAAATAAATAAGTATGAAATTGGTTAGCTTAGTAGTCCTTGCTTTTATATTACAATCAAATTATTCCTATTCTCGATGTGGATCAGGTTTAGACTTGACTCTTACTTCACAAAAGGAAGTAGATGAATTCTTATTGAATTATTGCAAAGAATTTGATGGACATCTAAGGATAAAAGATAATAGCGATAGTCTCATTAGAATAGTTGATTTAAGCCCTTTGTTAGGATTAAAATCAGTTTACGGCATACTTCAAATTTCATGCAATTCTCTTTTGAATTTACACGGGCTAGATTCATTGGAATCAGTTGGAGCTCTTCTGCTCCATTCAAATGAAAATTTGGTAAACATTTCAAGTTTTACAAAATTAAATTACACCTTTGGAGATTTTTGGATTGCAGGCAATAAACGGCTCAAAAATTTAACAGAATTTTCTAATTTAATTCAAGTTGATGGCTATTTGATGATTCAATATAACGACAGCTTGAATAATATTGATGCTTTGGCAAAACTCAAATCCACAATTGGTATTTTAATCGCTGGAAATAATCAATTATTAAACCTGAATGGCATAAATAATATTCTCCCAAACTCCATTATTGATAATCCACTGAACACACATGAAATAGACATAAATAATAACGATATACTTTCGGTTTGTTCAAATAACTTTATATGTGAAGTCATCAAAAGAACTGATTTAAAATTTAAAATTGAAGACAACAATATCAACTGTAATTCTCTAGATGAAATTTCCAATAATTGTTTGACGTCTTTAGAAGCATTTCAAGTTGATAAAACAATAAGTATTAATCCAAACCCTACATTTCACCAACTCACATTTGAACTTGCAAAACCAGAAATATTATATATTTATGACTCTTTAGGTAACATGACAGATAAAATATCTTTAAATTCAGGATACCATGAAATTGATATTTCTACAAAAAAACAAGGATTATATTTTATTAATTTTAGCAATTATAAAGTAGTTAAAATTATGAAATTATGAATCACAAAATTACATTCCAGTAACCTGCCCAACAATCCGAAGCTGATGGGGAGCGCATCTCATACATCTTCCTGGACAGAAGTCAGGTTTGTTTTTGCCCGAGACACAATCCTACCCTTTTCAAAACCAAAAGAGCCATTTTTTTGCCCATGCGCTGTCCCCGTTCCAACCGAAAAACTTATCTTTACCGACAGAAAAAAATAAATTATAATTTGTAGATGGAATTAAGAAAACGAGATACTGAATTAGGCGCCTACGTAGGGACAAACTGTCCTCAGGTAGAAATGTTGTCCAATGGGAAAAAGCGAAAGACGCTTGCTGGAAACTGGGCCGTTCGGAAAGTGAATTCAGCAGGGAATGACAGGGGATGAAACTCAAAACAAATTAGGTTTACCAACTTTATGGATTGACGGAAGAAGAAATAAAAATTGTGGAAAATGGTTAAAGCCATTCCGGAAATATCGAACCATTATAGCCCACGGTTTAAACCGTGGGCTATGAATGAAATACGCAAACCAAACCGTTTTAACGGTTTATTATTGACAACATTGAAATCAAATCGTGTTGAACGTCGGAAACATCAAACGATTATAGCCCACGTCTTAAACCGTGGGCTATGAATGAAATACGCAAACCAAACCGTTTTAACGGTTTACTTTTGACAACATTAAAATCAAATCGTGTTGAACGTCGAAAATATCGAACGATTATAGCCCACGGTTTAAACCGTGGGCTATGAATGAAATACGTAAACCAAACCGTTTTAACGGTTTATTATTGACAACATTAAAATCGAACACATAAAAACAAAGTGAGTAAATAAAAATTATTAAAACAACATAAAAAGGGATAAAATATGAGCAACATAAAACTATTTGAGAGTAAAAAAGTAAGAACTCATTGGGATGAAAAAGAAGAGCAATGGTATTTTTCAATTATAGACGTTGTTGATGTTTTGACAAATAGTTCAAATCCAAGAGACTATTGGTTTAAAATGAAAGTACGAGTTAAAACAGAAGATGGACTTGAACTGTCGACAATTTGTCGACAGTTGAAATTAAAAGCTACAGATGGCAAAATGCGTGAAACAGATGTAGCCGATACTAAAACGTTACTTCGTATTATTCAATCCATTCCTTCACCCAAAGCAGAACCCTTTAAACAATGGCTTGCTAAAGTAGGTTACGAAAGGATGCAAGAAATAAACGACCCAGGCCAAAGCATAGACAGGGCCAGAGAAAACTGGCAAAATCTGGGCAGAAGCGAAAAGTGGATTCAGCAGCGAATGACAGGACAGGAAACGCGAAACAAATTAACCGATTATTGGAAAGAAAGTGGTGTGGAAAAAGCAGATGAATTCGCATTGCTAACCAATATTATTCATCAAGAATGGACAGGTTTAACGGTTAAAAAGCACAAAGAAATAAAAGGTTTAAAATCTCAAAATCTGCGAGACCACATGAGCGAAGCAGAACTCATATTTACCGCCTTAGCCGAACTATCTACCAGACAAATAGCCGAAACGGATGAAGCAAAAGGAATACAGGAAAATGCAAAGGCGAGTAAAAAAGGTGGAAAAATAGCAAAAGATGCACGACTACAATTAGAACAACAAACAGGCAAAAAAGTAGTAACCGGGGAAAACTTTTTACCGCCTGGCACTATAAAAAAGGAATTAAAATAGACCTAACTAATCGGATATAACCCCATAAGGAGTGAAATATTTGCAACCATGTAGTAAATCCGTGAAAAAAATGGAAAACGAACTCAATTTTGGCGATCTTGCCTGCTTAAAAATAAGCAGGCAAGATCGCCAAAATTGATTTAGAAGTAGATACATCTGAATAATTACAAAAACAAAATTTAAATATGAAATATCCATTAATCATCTTATTTGGCCTCACAATACAAACATTGTTTGGTCAAGAATTCACCCTAAGTGAAGCGTATAAAAAAGAAACCATTGAAAAACTGTCTCTGTTAATGCAAGACTTATACATCTATCCTGATATCGCAAAGAAAACGAGCGAACATCTGTATAAACAATACGAAGCCGGGTATTTTGATAAGTATAAACACAACGAAACATTTGCGACCGTCCTCACAGAGTCGGTGCAAAGTGTCAATAAGGATAAGCACATGAGGATAATGGCAAATGCACCTTATATAGCTTCCCAAAACACCCTGGAAGCAAAATCTGCGCATCGGATGGGTCAAATCAATAATTACAGAAGCATCAATCATGGCTTTAAAGAATTGAAGATGTTGGAAGGAAATGTTGCATATCTGGATTTAAGGATGTTTGCACCAATGGAAAGAACTAAAGAAATGGCGGATGCCTACATGAAATTGTTGTCATTGTCTGACGCTGTCATTATTGATTTAACCAACAATGGTGGAGGGGATCCATCCATGGTTCAGTATCTTTGTAGTTATTTTTTTGACCAAAAATTACATTTAAATAGTCTCTATTATAGAGAAGGAGATAGAACTGAAGAATATTGGACTTTAGAAGAAGTAGGTGGTAAAAAACTGGTCGACATCCCCTTATTCATCATGATAGGTGAGGAAACATTCTCAGGAGCGGAAGAATTTTCATATAATATGCAGACTCAGAAAAGAGCAACCTTAATCGGACAAACGTCTGCCGGAGCAGCAAACCCGGGAGGAACAAGAGGAATCAACGAGGATTTGGCTGTTTTTATACCAACAGGCAGAGCCATTAATCCTATTACTAACACCAGCTGGGAAGGCGTCGGAGTTCAACCGGAAATCCTTACTAAAAAGGAAGAAACATTTGATCAGGCACTCATACTAGCCCAAAAAGCAGCAGATTTTCTTAGAAAAAATAAACTTGAAAAGTATATTCAATTGCAGCAAAAACTGAATCAACATCTCGAACATTATAAGCAAGGAGAATCTGAAATGAATATAAGTACCAGTATAAAAAACCTGGTGGATTCCGGACTTTTTGGAGAATGGGATATTAACACGCTGGGGTATCAATACCTGACCGAACTGAATAAACCAGAAATTGGATTATGTATTTTAAAATCCAATACGATTCATTTTCCAAATTCTCCCAATGTATTTGATAGCTATGGAGAAGCATTAAAAATAAATGGAGATTTAACGGCTGCATTAGAAAGTTATCAAAAAGCTGTAGATATAGCAACAGAAAACAATGATAAAAATCTTACCTATTACAAAGAGACTCTTCAAAAGATTAAAAATGAAATAAACACAGATAAGTAGTATGGATTTATTAAAAGCTAAAGGTAGGCGCTAAAAAAGTACATGACTTTCATGTCGGCTAAATACAGGAAATCCGAATGTACAAAACCCACCTACCTCATAAAGAAAAATAAAAATAATAAAAAAGAAAGTATGCCACTTTTCAGAGTAAAAACATTGATTATCGTATGCCTGACCACCTTGATATCTTCTTGCAATGGTCAGGAATATAGAAATGATCCCGGTAATAGGTCAATACAAACGTCCATTGGAACTCAAAATTCAATTTTAGTAAATAAACAAAAAAGAGCAGATAAGTCAGGTTGTTAGAGTGATGTATCAGGATAGCAAGGGTGTTTTTTGGTTTGGAGCGGAAGGAGGAGCGTTCAGACTAGCTGGCGATTCGTTAATTCATATTGATAACATTAAAAGCGAATCAGGTGGAAGAGTAACAATTAAAGACATAGCAGAAGATAAAGATGGAATAATTTGGTTTGGGCATAGCGATGGTATTAGCAGTATGGATGGTACATCAGTGACCAATTATTACGAATCAGATGGCTTAATAAGTCATGATGTCTGGTGCATAGAGACGGATGTCAATGGGAATGTTTGGATTGGGACTATAGAAGGGACTTGCATATTTGATGGACAAGGGTTCACTAAATTCGATCTGCCCGAAGGGAAAAGAGATACAACAGTTGGTGTGTCAAGTACAAAAATGATTCATAGTATCCTTGAAGATAGCAAGGGGACAATCTGGTTTAGTTCTAATGCAGGTCTATTTTCATATACAAATAAAAAATTAAAGAATATTTCTGAAGAATTAGGGATACCAACCAATTTTGTAAGCAAAATAGTTGAAGATAAAAAAGGTGGCTTCTATGTATCGACTTCAATAGGACTTTTTCATCTTAAAGGAAATATCCTTACCAATATTTCAGAAAAACATTTTGAAGAAAGTAAAGGTACAGGAAGTATAATTGTGGATTATAAGGGTGATGTTTGGTTTAATTGCGGTCGTAGTATATACAGATTAAGTGGTGAGAAACTCACAGAATATCGAATAGAAGAAGGAAATTATGGTCCGCTTACTTTTCAAATTTATGAAGACCAGCAAAGGAGACTTTGGTTTGTGGGGTATGGCGGTGCCTACCGGTTAGAAAACGAAAAATTTCTTAACGTTACAAAGGATGGGCCTTGGTAAAAAATACGAAAGCAGAATGGAGTACGCGGCCTCACCAACCGAAGTGGGAATTGGTTAAGTTGCGGAATTGTTGGAGTTGTTGGATCCCGATAGTTATCGGGAGTGGAGTTGGGGAGTTGGGGAAATTGTAACTCCCATTCCCCATTTTTCACGGAGCTAAAATAATTTCACGTACTATCGAAGTTTAATACGTGAATAAACCAAAATTGGTTAAGTTTGCAAAAAAATATTGGTATTGATAATCAACATGTTACTTAACGTCAATCAGAATAATACACCAGCCATATGAACAAAATTATTATTGTATTACTAATTTTTGCAGCAATTACAAGTTTTGGGCAGGTAAAAACAGGAGATAAAGTACCTAAATATATTTTTAAAGAAATACTAAATGGAGACAAAAAGCCATTTGATATCAGTAATCAAGGTAAACCTCTCATACTGGAATTTTGGGCTACCTGGTGTGCACCTTGTATACCTGCAATGAAAGAATTAGAACTTTATCAAAACAAATTTGGAAATCAGTTAGAAATTTTAACTATATCCAATGATAAATTAAAAAACCTGTTACGATATATCGACAATACCAAAACCACCCTGAAAATAGCCTCGGATAGTAGTCATGTAAACATATTTAACTATGGTAGTGTACCGCACACCATACTAATTGATAAAAACGGTATGGTAAAAGCTATTACTACCCCTGACCAACTTACAGAGAAACTCATTGCAGATTTCATAGCAGGTAAAGAAATTGAGCTAAAGGTAAAAGATGATAAACCAACAAATTTAGATTTGTTCAAAGAAGTTAAAAATCAGTTTTATCAATATACATTGACCGCCGAAAATAAAAATGTAAGTTTCAGAAATGAAATAAAACGCAATCAAAATAATGAACCCATTTCATTGAACTTTAATAATGTATCGATATACAGGTTACTTACAGACATTTATGAACTTACTACAGCAGCAAGATTGGATGTAAATTTAGATTCTATCAGCAATAATAAATATTGCTTTAAACTGGAACAATCTTCAGGATATAGTAAAAATATACTTGATCATGCGAAAGAAATTCTCAATGAATACTGTGGCTTTAAGGCTCGTTTAATAGAAAAATCCATTGACTCATTATATACTTTGCAGGTCATAGACAGTACAAGGCTTCCCGATAAGTCGTTGGATGAAAAACATACTATGGAATTTGCAGGCCCCATTTTTAAAGGAAGAAAAATCAGTTCAGACCAATTGATTATGTATTTAGAGAATCAAACTTACCTGCCGGTAAAAGACAAAACAGGGCTTGATTTTGTTTTTGATATGGAATTAAACTGGAGTTATGAGAATCCCAAAACATTGAATGAAGAGTTAAAAAAGTATGGTTTAAAACTAAAAAAATCTGACATTCCTGAAAAGATTGTACTGTTAGAAATAAAATAACGGCAGCCATAATCCGGTAGAGGGCCCCACCAAATGATGTGGGAGTTGTTTTTGTTGCGGAATTGCTTAATTGCTTAATTGCGGAGTTGCGGATTTGTTGAGTTGTTGGGTTCCGATAGCTATCGAGAGCTGAATTGGGGATTTGCGAAGTTGCTAAATTGCGGAATTGTGGAATTGCGAAGTTGTTGGAGTTGGGGATTTGAGGAGTTGTGGAGTTGCTAAATTGTGGAGTTAGTCTACTTCGTAGATGCGGAGTTGCGGAATTGGGGGGCACAATGACAGCTAGCATAGAGAAAGTGGTCAGTACGATGTATTTGCAAAGTTTATGTGAGTGGAAAGAATAAAAAAAAACCGGAATAAAGATATATTTTTGTTGCAGTATTAAATGAGTCATGCTCATTTAATTAAAAAAGAAAGTATGAAGCTAAAAATTGGATTAATTGTAATAATTTTCATTTTTCAATTTTCCTGTAAATCAGACCAAATAAATAAATTAAGGATAAATACCACATTTTCGGCTAAAGAAACAGATCAAATAATAGAAATGTTACATAGGTTTGATTCCGAAATATGTATAAATGAGCAAAAGGAAATAGATGTAATTGAAGATTGTTATGCGTCATTTTTCAAAAGGATAAAAAAAGAAACAGATTACGGAAAATTAGATATTGGAATCAGCGAGGTCCAACAGGATTTTATAATTAGTGCACTTGATAAATCTTTGAGAAAAGAGTTTTGGGCAGAAGGAATAGGAGTATTAAACAGAGTAATTAACGCTACTAGTCCCCCAAAAACATATCATGATACAATCAAGGTTATTAGTATTGGAAAAGGTATGTTTTTAGATTTTCTTAAAAATGATGTATCAGCAGTAAGTTCCAAAGTCAAAGATTACTATGAGCGTTATTTGAATATGGGGGTAACACCAACAATTGAAGCGGATATAATTACAAACTATGAAGAATACGATATATCAGACGAAAGAATTAGGCTTTTTATTGCAGTTCACTATTTAACGAAAAACAGTAATATTTTGTACTCCAATTTATCATACGAAAAGTCGTGGGACGATTTCAAAAGGGAAACTAAAAATAATAAAGAAACAAAGAATAAAAATTGACCACCCATCGTGTAGACGGTCCCACTAACCGAAGTGGGAATTGGTTTTGTTGCGGAATTGCTTAATTGCTTAATTGCGGAGTTGTTGAGTTGTTGGATCCCGATAGCTATCGGGAGCTGAATTGGGGATTTGCGAAAATGCGATGTTGTGGAGTTGGGGGAAATGTGTATGAAAGATCTTTGTGAATAGAGCTATTTTACAGACTTTTTATTTCTCTGCTTACACGATCCGAATAATGTTTATAATGAACATCAAGCGTATGCCTTTTGCCTTTGATAAATGCTTTGGGGATCTAATCTGCTTATTTTATTGCCAATTTTGTCACATTTTTTGGCAAAGACCAAAGTCCCGGGAATTATGCAGCAGTCAGTTTTGATTGTACCTTCGAAAATGGGTAAGCAGATCCCAATGACGTTTTTTTATTATTCACTTTTGGGACCGGACTTATTTTTTGTTCCCCATCTTATATCTTCCTCAATGCTTCCTTCTTTGTCAAACCGGACAATTGCGGATTGGCCTCCACAAACTGCCGAACTGCAAGGGGATTGTATTTGCTATATTGGCGAAGTGCCCACCCCTGCCCTTTTCTTACAAAAAATTCTTTGGATGTATCATGACTTAAAATGGCTTCAGATAATAGGTTCCAGTCTGTGTCCTTACCATGCTTCAACTGACAAATAATAGCTGAACGCTGCAACCAAATATTTTCACTTTCCATCCAGCGATAGACGTATTGATCCCTTATTTGATGGTTATCTCTAAATATACTTCCTGCTAAGGCTGGAGCAATACCATCCACAGTATCCCACCAAGATTTTGAAATGATCATATTTTCCAGTTGAGGCAGATCCGCGGCAGTCATTTTATTTGCAAATGGTGTTAACAAATCTATGGCTATGTATTGCATTTCTCTATGAGCGTCGGCCCATAAATATTCTACCAATTGCCACAAATGATCATCCAATACTAACTTATAATTCTTCTTAAATGTCCTCGATATTTCTTTTCTATTAAGGGCGTTTATACCATAAAAGTCAAACAAATATTTCATGTACGCCTTCATCGCCAAAGCCTTTGCCTGATCTGAAAGTTCTTCACATTGC
This sequence comes from Saprospiraceae bacterium, assembly GCA_016714445.1. Classification (GTDB taxonomy): domain Bacteria; phylum Bacteroidota; class Bacteroidia; order Chitinophagales; family Saprospiraceae; genus OLB9. The sequence continues at coordinate 57,692 of JADJNF010000001.1, forward strand.
TGCTTTAAATCCTGATAAATTAACTGCGTGTTCAAATCAATCGGTATAACTTTCTTCATAATGACTTTTATCACAGGATACAATTATAATACCCACAATAATGCTTATAATAATAGAAAATGCAGCACCAATACTATTGGAAATGGCCAGCATACTTCCGCCCTTTCCCGAAAGCATGATCCATTTAAAAATACTGAAGGCAATATTTGCGCCTAAGACAGTATAGGCCAGTTGAATAGAAAAGTCCTTTTTGATAAGTAAAAATAAGCCACCTACCAGAAATAAAACAGAGAAAAATAATCCAATGTATCCTAATCTGATCATCCATTGGATGGTTTCTTCAGGTACATCCAAAAAGCCTTCAATCATATCTTTTACCTCATTGATGTCTTTTTTTTCTCCATTTATATCTATTGCGCTTGTATCAGTATTTACGACATCTTCTTCAACTTCTTCAGAAATAGTATCCATTGTTAGCGTATCAACTGCAACAGCATCAGGGGAAACTGCGGCTAACGAATCCTTTTCTTTTTCAATGGATGCATCAATCTTGTTCATAAATTTGTCCTTCATGGCCAGCATTGACCTGATATTGATATACTGTATGTCATTTTTAATACCACAGCCACCGATAAGCATCATCAGGATGGCAACAATTATAGCCCAGGTAGGCGTCTGACTTTTCATAAGACTATGTTTATTTTAATAAAACTCTTCAAAGATAACTTCTTGTTTGCAAAATACAAAACCTAAGTACGTATCTTTACCAAAAATATAGACCAATACATGCATTTACACAATCAATATATTAAGCTACCTGACTATACATCTTTATATACTATTTCAAATACTATTTCAGATGCAAAGGCCAATATCATTTTTCTTCATGGTTATACTGAGCATATAGGCAGATATGGGTGGATGATAGAGCAAATGAATCAAGCCGGAATAAATGTTTTTGCCTACGATCATCGTGGATATGGCAAATCTGATGGTACACGGGCATATATAAATAGATTCGGGCAATACATTGATGATCTTGATGTATATCTCAACCAACTTAAAAAGCCTGAACTCCCTACCTTCCTTATGGGACACAGCATGGGTAGTCTGATCGGAGTAGGCTATTTAGTAAATCATTTAGAACATCAATTTGCTGGATTTATATCTTCTTCCGGGGCACTAAAAATAGATGAAAGTATTTCACCCTTTTTGAGGAAGATATCCGGAATCATGAGCAAAATAGCACCTCATCTGAAAACTATAAAACTTGATCCCAATGCTCTCAGTCGTGACCCAAAAGAAGTAGTAAAGTATTTTACGGATCCCGGAGTATATCATGGAGGTACCAAGGCAAGGTTAGGTTTTGAAATGCTGGAAGCTATGAAATCAGCTCAGAATAACTTTCATAAAATAAATATTCCGGTTTTAATACTTCATGGTACTGAAGACAAACTGGCAGACCCTCTAGGAAGCCAATGGATGTATGACAAAGTATCTTCCACTGACAAAAAATTAGAATATTTTGAAGGCTTATATCACGAAATCATGAATGAACCGGAAAAGGACGATGTCATAAAAGTATTGATCACCTGGATAAAAGAAAGATCATAATTCGGCTACATTTTTTCTCCAATTTGATACAGAACAGATGTTAAACTTACAAATATTTCTATTTAGGGTAAGTCAATGCCAAGAAGAGAAAAGGGAATTTTTTTAACCGACTTAATACTCTCAACATTTAGTATTAACTTCATGCCCGGATCAGGTATCTCTTCAAAAAAATAGGTATAAACTACATTGGTAGATGAAGACGAAACCGGAGATATTTTTTTGCCTTTGGCATCCTCAAATTCAAAACCTAAAATAGCTGAGTTGTCACCACCTACAGCAAAAAAGAGTATTTTTTTTAAATCATCTTCAGCATAATAGGTCAAACCACTCGCCAGTGAACTAACTTCCGAAGCAAAATTTCTTTCGGATTCAGGTAGTTTTTCTATCGCTTCGTATCTTTTCATGTAATCCACTTCATTTTTTTTAGCTAGTGTGGCCTTGTCATAATAAAACACTGAAAAAGCAGAACCTTTGGGTGCCAGATTTACCTCAGGTTTTTTCATAAAACCGCTCAGCTTTACAATACCACCATTTGCTTCGGTAGGTTTATATAGACTTATAGTACCATCTACCGTAATAGAAGATGCAGATCTTGATGGTTTCAGTAACTGGATAGTAATATTTTCAGTGATTGGTTTATAATCAGGGGTATTATGATTTTCAGAGATCAGATTTATACCTTTATTATCGACAGCACGTTTTATTTCATCAATTTTGTAATAAGTATAGTTCCTGATTTCGTCACCTATAGGTTTTACATCTATTTTGCAATAATCCCAACTTCCCGACAAAGATCGCAGTTCTTCAATATTCACTACAGAAAGCTTTTGAGACTGAATAAATGACGTTGATGTAAATAAAAATAGTGAGAAAAATAATGCTTTCATGGCTTATCATTTTATGTAAAGAAAATCAAACCTTATATAATAAAACAAAAATAATTCATTTTAAGATATAATTTGCCAACAAAGTATAAAATTCGATATAAATGGTAGGTTATTAACAATAAATCCATTGTTTGTATGTATTCCCCTTTCAAACAAAGTAAAGTTCAATACAATACAGTAAACATCAATTGGTTTGAGTAAAATTAATTTAACAATTTAAGTCTACAAGATCAAAAGTTTAACAATATAAATAAAATGGTCTTTGATTGCAAAACAGATTTGATAAATAACTGAAATTTAAGGTGGTAAAAAAAAAGTGCATCCGGTTTATTATCCACTAAGGTCGACAATAAATCAAATGCACTAATTTTGTAATTATTTAGATAACCGAATTATCTTGTGAATAATAACTCCCTATATTTGGTTAATGGCCATAGTTCGTCATCCACCAAAAGCTCCAACTTGTCACAGGCATACCTGATTTCTTCAAAATATGGTTTAACTTTGTTACAGTAAGCTTCAGCTCTTTTGTCTGCATGATCGATTTTATTGGCTTTTTTTCGTTCTTCTGTCATTTTTTCAACATTTGACATAATAGTAGCCATATGACCCGAGATATCCTTGATCAAACTGATTTGCTCAGAAGCGTATTTGGTATATTCATTTCCAAATATATCCTTTAGTCCTTTTACATTTTCGATCAGTTTATTCTGATAATTTACTGCCGTAGGGATGATATGATTTCTTGAAATATCACCAAGTATTCTTCCTTCTATCTGTACTTTTTTGATATATTCTTCTAATTCTATCTCATATCTTGCTTCGACTTCAACTTTGTTCATAATGGCATGTTTTTCATACAAATCAAAAGTTGATTTAGATATTTGAACCTTTAAAGCTTCCGGTGTAGTTTTAAAATTATTTAAACCACGCTTTTTAGCTTCTTTGACCCAATCATCACTGTAGCCATCTCCTTCAAATCTAATTTTTACAGATGATTTTATCAGCTCTCTCAATACATTGAAAATAGCATCATCTTTTTTCATATTTTTATTTTCAATCAAATTATCCACCTCAATTTTAAATTTACGAAGTTGTTCAGAGACGATGACATTTAAGACAGTCATGGCTTTAGCACAATTAGCAGACGAACCTACGGCTCTGAACTCAAATTTATTTCCTGTAAATGCAAATGGGGAAGTTCTGTTCCTATCGGTATTATCCAAAAGTATTTCAGGTATTTTACCCACAACATTGAGTTTTAATTCTGTTTTTTCCTGTGGTGATAAACTACCATCAGATACATTTTCCAACTCATCCAGCACTTCTGTGAGATGTTTACCGATAAACACAGATATAATAGCCGGTGGAGCTTCGTTTGCCCCAAGTCGGTGGTCATTGTTGGCAGACGCTATGGCAGCTCTCAATAAATCAGCATAATCATGGACTGCTTTGATCGTATTAATAAAAAATGTCAGGAATTGCAGATTGCTTTTTGGAGTTCTGCCAGGACTTAACAAATTTATCCCGGTATCTGTGGCTAAAGACCAGTTGTTGTGTTTTCCTGATCCGTTGATACCTGCAAATGGTTTCTCATGGAATAACACCTTAAAACTATGTCTTCCTGCTACTTTACTCATCACGTCCATCAACAGCGAGTTGTGGTCCACTGCAAGATTGGCTTCTTCAAATAATGGTGCAAGCTCAAATTGATTTGGGGCAACTTCATTGTGTCTGGTTTTTACCGGAACACCTAACTTTATACATTCAATTTCGAGTTCCCTCATAAAAGCAAGAGCACGCTCAGGAATTGAACCGAAGTAATGATCTTCCAATTGTTGACCTTTTGCCGCTTCATGACCTAAAAGTACCCGACCAGCCATCATTAAATCCGGTCTGGATGCCGCCAAAGCGCTATCTACCAGAAAATATTCCTGTTCCCACCCCAAAGTAGCAATAACCTTGTTAACATTTTTATCAAAATAACGGGCTACTTCCGTTGCTGAGTTGTCGATGCTTTGCAAAGCCCTTAAAAGCGGAACTTTATTGTCTAAAGCTTCTCCTGTATAGGAAACAAAAATGGTAGGAATACATAATGTTGTTCCCATAACAAAAGCAGGAGAAGTAGGATCCCATGCCGTATATCCTCTTGCTTCAAATGTATTTCTGATTCCTCCGCTTGGAAAACTGGATGCATCCGGTTCTTGCTGTACCAATTGACCACCATCAAATTTATCAATGGCTGTGCCGTCGCCTTTTGGTTCGAAAAAAGCGTCATGCTTTTCAGCAGTACCACCAGTCAAAGGTTGAAACCAATGTGTATAATGTGTAGCCCCTTTTGAAATGGCCCAAGACTTCATGGCTGAAGCTACCTGGTCTGCCACTTTTCTATCAATCTTTTTACCGTGATTTATGGCGTCCATTACAGCATTAAACGCTTCTTTTGGCATAAAATGGTTGATGGATGAAGTATTAAAAACATTCACACCATACAACTCGGAACGACGCTCAGCTGGTTCATTAATGATCACAGGTTTTCTATCCAAAGCAGTTTTTAATGCTTCAAATCTTATAGTTGCCATACGTATTTGATTTATTTAATTTTAATAATATGGCGCAAAGGTATACTTAAAATGGGAGTATGTAAATAAAATGTATAAATATTTTCAGTTTACCTACGTAAAAATATAGGCTAAATATAAAAAACCTTGCTATTTCCATAACAAGGTTCAAATTTTTTTTGAAAACAATATTTAATTAAACGCAATAATTACTTTAAACAAGTGCTTCTTCCATCACCTTTGCAGTCTTCACTGTTTTAATGATTCTGGCTGCCACTTTGTATGGGTCTGCTGCAGAATTAGGCCTCCTGTCTTCTAGCCAACCTTTCCATCCTCTTTCAACGGTTCCAATTGGAATACGGATAGATGCTCCCCTATCAGAAACCCCAAAACTAAACTGATCAATGGATTGAGTTTCATGTGCGCCGGTAAGACGAAGATGGTTATCCGCTCCATAAACTGCAATATGTTCTTTTACCAATGGTCTGAACGCTTCACAAATTTGGTCATACACTGATTTTTCGCCACAAGTTCTTAACATGGTATTGGAGAAATTTGCATGCATCCCAGAACCATTCCAATCCAGATTGCCCAATGGCTTACAATGCCAGTTTATCACTACACCATATGACTCCCCTATTCTCTCCAGAAGATATCTTGCTACCCATACCTGATCACCGGCAGATTTAGCTCCTTTTGCAAAAATCTGAAACTCCCATTGGCCGGCTGCCACCTCAGAATTAATACCTTCCACATTTAGTCCTGCTTCGAGACAAACATCAAGATGTTCTTCCACAATTTCTCTGCCGAAAGCATTGGCCGCTCCTACAGAACAATAATATTGCCCTTGTGGTGCGGGATATCCATTGGTCGGAAAACCCAAAGGCTTATTTGTTTCAGGATTCCATAAAAAATATTCCTGCTCAAAACCAAACCAAAAATCATTGTCATCGTCTTCTATGGTCGCTCTTCCGTTTGAAGGATGTGGCGTTCCATCAGGGCTCATCACTTCACACATGACCAGGTAACCATTTTTCCTTTGAGGATCACTACAGATAAATACAGGTTTTAGAAGACAATCAGACGAACCACCTGGAGCTTGCTGGGTGGAAGATCCATCAAAGCACCACATTTCACAATCACCTAAATTACCTGAAAAATTTTCTACTATTTTAGTTTTACTCCTTAGACTTTGAGTAGGCTTGTACCCATCCAGCCATATGTATTCCAATTTTGATTTTGACATAATAATGATTTAAAAGTGGATAATAACATTCAAATTGATATCACAAAACTAACTTTTACTAAAATATATTTTATAAGTAAAAATCCTACATTTTGTGATGGCCAAAAACCAAAAATGAACCATAATCCAAACAAATTCAAATCATTAAATCAAAACTAATATTTACGTTTAAATATAATTAAATTAAAATTAAAACATGCAGACCTATTAAATAATACATTTAAATACGAAGAAAATGCAACTTCAATTAACGTACCCTTATAATTTATAGGGTAGCATTAGTAAATTATTAATTTCTTAAAGAACCTTCCGTCATTTCCATCTATCACAAGAAAATATAATCCGGGAGCAAAAGAGCTAACATTCAGTTCAACTCCATTGTCAACTTTCACATGACTGACTGCCAAAGGATTACCTGCCATGTTATATACCATTACATTTATTTCTTCAGACAAAAGTTTCGATGACACCAATTTCACATGGTCATGGCATGGATTGGGTATCAGTATCAAGTCATTTATACTGTTATCATCATCAATGCCGGAAATAAAGGCTTCTCCAGTAACTACACAATTGTTTTTATCTTTTACGGAAAGCTTGTATACATCTGAAGGTAGATCTTCATAAAAATTGACATCCAGATACACTATTCCTCCATCTATGCTGTATTGGTATGGGGAAGTACCACCACTTGCACTAATCGTAAGATCGTCGCCCATGACACTCCAATCCAAAATCAAACTATCAGGTTGAGTAAGTAAAATTTCTCCTCTTAAAGTATCATTTTTATTATCCTTAACTGCATAGGAGTATACGCCTGCAGGAAGACCAGTCCATTCCCGGATATTTGAAAAAATTGAATTATTAAGACTATATTGAAATGGAAATGTACCATTGGTCGCCTGAAGTTTAATAATGCCATTATTTTTATTAAAACAACTTAAATTTGTGACTGTCTCATTTACGTTTTTAAGCACATTCAGACTGATATTTGCTGATCTAACACACAGATTTTCGTCTCTGACATAAATTTTGTACGTTCCGTTGTCAGAAAATGTAAAAACATTGTCTGTAGTATAATTATCTGCATCTCTACTAAAACTAAGTACGCCGGAACCACCGGTAGCATTTACTGTTACCTTCAATTTTTCCTGAATAAATACAATTTCTATCGCCTTAGGATTGGAAGTAGACACTGTATCTGAAACAAATGTTTTACCTCCTGCATCCTTTACAGTAATAGCATGTTTGCCGGCATTTATTTGGAATATTGGACTATTCTGAAATAACAGCCCGTTTACACTGTAGGTATAGGGTGTCAAACCACCAGCAGCCTGGGCTTCAATCGTCCCTTTCTGCGCAGCACAAAATATGTCATTTGTCAATGAAGCAGTCAGGTTGATTGGTTCAATTTGGATAGATATCTCGCTTTTGTTTTTGCATCCCCTTTCATCCTTAACATAAATAGTATAATCTCCATTCCCCGGGTCTTTGAAGATTTTTTCTTTGGTATACACCTGATTGTCTATTGAAAAATTCAGAGCCCCTGTCCCACCTACAGCATCTACCGAAATGTCATATTTATCCATTTGTAATGTAAGATTTATTTGGTCGGATTCAGCTATAATTACTTCATTTGACTTTCGGATTAAACCATTGCTATCTTTTACAAAAACGGTATACACACCGGCTTCCAAGTCAGAAAAGGATGAAGATGTTTGAAAATCAATACTATCCATTGAATAAAAGTAAGGTGCCGCACCACCATATGCTTCTAGTGAAATGACTCCATTGCTTTCCCCAAAGCAAATATTGGATACCGGGGCAAATGCGGCTAAACCTAAAGTCGGTTGTTTTATTTTAATCAGAAATTTATTGTCAGGCAACCATCTGTTTTGATCATCAACAATATTAAACCTAAATGAATCTGCCTCTGCACTGTTACCATTATGGGAGTAACTGATTTTGGAAAGCATCACATCTTCTAAAGTAATATTGCTACCAATTGTGAGTATTTTATCTATATTTTTCAAAATTCCGTTTGCAGGAGTTTCAGTGATGGTTATGGAAATAAATTTGGGATTTTGGCCTGATACATCCAGTTTACTTTGATCAATAGGTTCGGTAGCGGCAACATCCAATAATAATACATCATTTTTTAATAGCAGGGCGGTTCCTGCCGAAACACCTGAAGTCCTGAAAGTAAAAATTTGGCTGAAAGGATTTGAAATACAAGGATTGTTACCTTTTACACGCCAAAAATAGATTGTATTTTCTTGCAAACCTAATTCCAATTCACTTTCGACTGTGGTTAAGGTATGAAGAACTGGTTCAAAAGCAGGTGATAAACTGATCTCAAAAGTATAGTCTTTCGAGCCGGGCAGATTTCCCCATGTAAAAGTCGCTTTTGTTGCATTTATATTACCACTTAAATCAGAAGGAGATAATAATTGTGGGGAAACTGATATTTTATTGCCCACAAATAAATCCACGTGGGTTTCTAACTTTTCGTTTCCTGATGCTGCAACTATTTCTACTTTATGCAGCCCTGGTTCTAGATTCTGCAATCTTTCAATGGTCAGTAAAGATTTTGACGGAATTGATGTTATTGGATTAACACTAAATTTGTAGTCCAACATGTTTGGACCTGATTTAATACTTAAATTTATTGGCTGATTAATATCCTGCACTTTTTCAAGTGAAATAAATGTTTCAAAAATATTTTGATTACAAACTTCTACATAAACATTTTCAGCAGAAACAGTAAATGTTGTAGTTATTTTAAAATTTGCATTTGAAACATCAAAAAATATATTATCAGCTGCTGCTACCATTACTTTTGCCTTTACAGTAGGCAGCGCCGGAACATCAATTTCATAAGATCCTGTATTTTCAACATCTGCTGCCAATATATGTGGATAAGAAATACCTCCATCTATGGAAAGATAAATATTAACTTTAGCACAGTTCACAGGTGTAATGTTTGTATTGGCAACATTCCACATCACAGACTGTTTTGATCCTACCAACCAGTTCACGGATGTAGTATTTGGTGCGGTTACCACAAACGGACCAGCTTGATTACTGAATATTACCTCCACATTTACTTCATCTGTGCATCCACCCAACTTATTATTATCCCTCACTGTGCACCTAAAATCCATTGATCTCGCTACAGTAGGTAAAACTTCCCAGGTATTGAATCTTCTCTGAAGGTCCGGAAAATATCTAGTCGGACTACTGGATGGGGGATTTGATCTGAAAGAAGGACCTGCAGTATTGGCTGGTTTCGGAGGCATGGTTGCAGTTTCATTATCTACCTGCTCCCAACAATATGTGAGATTATCGCCATCTGCATCTTCACCCTCTGCAGTCAGGAAAAACGATGTACCTACAGGTATGGTATATTTTGATTTTTGAACGCTAACTTCAGGTTTTTGATTTTCAATAACTGTCTTTACTGGACATGTATTACCATTACCAGCTACTACAAAACTTGCTATTTCAGATAAACTTACCCCATGAAAATGTCCGTCACTATTGCTCTGAACATCCGGAGAGCAAATGCCTGCATACCCCATAATGGTACTTCCGCTTCCCGGTTCAATTGCAGTGCTGTTATTTTTGTTTCCCCCGCAAGCATTATTAAAGGTATGATTAGCACCAAACTGATGCCCCATCTCATGCGCTACATAATCTATATCAAAGGGATCACCAACCGGCGCAGCACTTCCGGTAACTCCTTTGGCTTTGTTGCTGGTGCATGGTGATCTCAATGATGCAATTCCACCGCCACCAGTACTGAATACGTGGCCTATATCATAATTTGAAAGTCCAATTCTGGAATCTATGGCCTGCTGATTTTGGTTGAGCATAGCTTCACCATTGCCATTTGCAAACGGGTCAGTACTTTGATTCAGGAAAATTAGTTTATCTGTATTTGCAATAATTTTCATAATAATAGCAGCGTCTCTTTCGTACAACCCATTTACCCTTGTCATTGTCGTATTGTATGCAGCAAGAACCTTTTCTACAGTACCACCGTGAAAAGCAGCATACTCTCCAGTACATGAGAGGGCCAGCCGGTAAGTTCTTAAAGTACAATCACTCACTAACCGGCTTCCACTTACTTCCGAATCTTTTTTATTCGTAAGTTGATTTTCATTTTTTGTGAAGTCATCACCAGAAATACCACAGGAAAAATTACCTGACTTTTTCCGGAAATCACGTTTGTAATAAGATATATATTCTGTAGTATTGTGTTGATTATATGGGTCAATAAATGTAAAACCATCTTTTGCAGTATATACCATTATGTTTATTCCATACGGCGAAACGCTCATTTTCAACCATCCACCGGATTTATTCACGTCCGTCCCCGTAAAAGAGTAATATCCTGGATATTTTTGTGATAATCCTGAGTCAAAAACCGGAGTTTCCACCAAAGTATAAGATTCGAAAGAACCATCTGGCATGGGAGTATCAAAAATAAAAGTCTTGTCACCTGTCCTGGCTTGAGTATTTAATTGATTTAAAAATTTTGTGAAATCAAAACTAACAGTTTGATATACTTCAGGAATAATGTATCTTGGACTTCTTCCTTTCTGAATAGAATTTTCATCAGATTTTTTCCAGAAATTTTGCTGAGCTTGAGCTGAATAGCAATAGAATAAAATTATAAGTGTAAATAAAGGTTTAGATAAGTTCATATTAGTGAGATTGAAGATGTAAATCTAAATAATATTTGTTAAAATAATTAAAATCAAAAATAGTTTAATGTAGTTTTGACATCATAGCGACAGTTTGCTTCTATTTCAAGCTTAGTTGGATAACATTTTACAAAGAATTGTTTTTCCTCTGATTTTATTTGGGATACAGAAGTCAATACTATATGATATCCAAAGTAAGGCTGATCATCTCTCCGAGTGCTGTTTCTCTATCTTTGTGATCCATGCTCTCGCCTGTTACCAAAGAATCAGAGATGGTACATATGGTAAGCGCAGATGCCTTTAATGACATTGCCGTAAGAAATAGTGCATATGCTTCCATTTCAAGACAAGTAACCCCCATTTTTGCCCACTTTTTCCAGCTTCCCTTTTCAAAATCATAAAATGTATCCGAACTCATAATATTTCCAACATGGTAGCTTAGATTTAGTTCTTCTGCCCGTGCGACGGCCTTTGACAATAAGGTATAATCTGAAATAGCCGAAATTTCACCACGAACTCTAAATTGTTTACTAAAATTTGAATTCGTAGACGCAGCCTGAGCGATCACAATATCCTTTATTTTAACATCCGGCTGAATAGATCCTGCAGAACCAACTCTGATCAGTTTTTTAACCCCATAAAACTTCATCAACTCATATGAATAAATTCCAATAGAAGGCATACCCATTCCCGTGCCCATCACCGATACACGTTTTCCTTTATAAAAACCTGTAAACCCAAGCATGTTTCTTACTCTATTGAATTGCACTACATCTTCCAGAAAATTATCTGCAATATATTTTGCTCTTAGTGGATCCCCTGGCAGTAAAATTGACTCTGCAATTTCGCCATCTTTGGCTTCAATATGTGGTGTGGGCATATTAACTTTTTAGATGTTTTGATGGTAAAGGTAATAATTTTTAAATCCCTGATAAAAATATACCTGTGAATATTCAATTTATTAAATTATGGGTTCAACAAGTACAAGAAAAAATAACATACAATCAGCCGCAAGAGGGATTAAAATAGGTGAAAATTATTATGATGCACTCATTTCCTTTAGTGCTTGTACAAAAATATCCAATTCTTTGGTGGAAGTGTACACATTTGGAGTAATCCGGCAACCTTGAACCCCTTGACCATCAATTGCTACGGTCCAAATTCCATATTTTTTCATAAGTGTGTTTGCCATATCCGCAGGTTTCATATTTATTATACCAACATTCGCTATGCCACATGAACGAAAAACATCTTTCGGGGTATTTAAAACGACACCTTTTAGCTCTCTGACCTGATCAGACCAGTATCGTTGCAAAAATCTCAATCGTGATTCCTTTTTATCCCGGCCCATGGCAAGATAATAATCAATAGCATTATTAATAGACAGATCTGTGTGGACAGGATGGGTTCCGGTATGATTGAGTTTTTTTATATCTTCATGATTATCGTTCCAACCTGCAAATGTTGGCCATAAATCCTTGACCTTTTCCTTCTTAACATAAAGAAGTCCTGCTCCCAATGGCGTGCTTAACCACTTATGTAAACTTGCTCCATAATAATCACAGTGCAACTCTTTTATATCAAAGTTGATATGTGCAACAGCATGTGCTCCATCCACCATGACATCTACTCCTTTGCTATGGGCCATATCACAAATCTTTCTGACAGGCAAAATTTGTCCTGTTATATTTACCATGTGACAAATCATAAGTAATCGCGTCTTTTCGTTGATGGCGGAAGCATATAAATCGACCAATTCCTCATCTGATGCAGGATGATTGGGTAAAGAAATAATTTTATTAACCATGCCATACCGATCTGCCATCAGCTTAAACTGACCAATAATAGACCCATAATCCTGCTCTGCCATAACTGCCTCATCTCCTGGTTTCCAGACATACCCATTTATAATTATATCTAAAGATTCTGTGGTGTTACGTGTGATGATCAGCTCATCGTGACCACACCCCATTAAGTCTGCCAGTCTTTGTGCAGCTTTATCCTTATTTTCCCATTGTACAGTTCGCATATAGTAAGATCCCTGGTAGTTTACTTCCCTGACATGATCGATAAAATGATTTAAAGTAGTTTCAGGGGCAAAACAATAATAGCCGTTTTCAAGATTAATATAATCTGTTTTCAATTTGTATCCTTTTCGAATTTCAGCCCAATAATCTTCATTTTCAGATAACTCTTTTTCAGAGCTTGAACCATAAATCGTATCCAATCGTTGCAACATTTCAACAATCGGCTGATAGGCTATCAAAGCACTGGAGCCCGCTTTTAAAAATGTTCTTTTGTTCATGTAAAACCCTATTAATAGCCAAATATATTGAAGATATCGGATCCTACGTAAGAAATCCTATTTTTTTATATCCCATATGGAAATTTAATTTAATTATTGGCACAAATTCAAACATCAGATAATTTTTTGACCCGAACCCAAAAAGAATAAAAGTACTTTGATTCAAATATAAAATATTTTCTATCGTACTTCAAATCTTTCTAATTGATAGGATTGTAAAGTTTTACAAGTTAAACCCATTTTACAACTGGATATCGTGCCTTTAGCTATCTTTGCAATGATTTTTGTCCAATATAATTTTAATTTAGACACATTTTTATAAATCAAACTTTAGAATCTGATGAAAATAGCCATTTTAGGATGTGGAAACATGGGTTTGGCATTTGCTCGCTCCTTTTTACAATATGAGCTGGTAAAAAAAGAAAATCTTCTCCTTATCGAAAAAAACGAAGAACGATGTCAGATGTTAACAAAAACCAAGGAAGGAGTTGTAGTCAATACAATTAATGAAAATATATCTACATATGACTTAGTAATTCTTGCTGTAAAACCTCAGGATTTTGAAGTGCTGGCCCACGACATCAAAGGAAAACTGACAGATAATCAGATCATACTTTCTATTATGGCAGGCATCAATATCAGTAAAATACAACAACTTACCGAGCATAAATATGTCGTCAGGGCCATGCCTAATACTCCCGCTATGATGGGAATGGGTATCACCGGATTTACTTCTGCAGAAGGTATAAGTATATCTAAGCTTTTTAAAGTAGAGAATCTGATTAATGCTACCGGCAGGTCTATATATATTGAAGATGAATCACTACTGGATGCCGTTACAGCGCTAAGCGGATCAGGGCCGGCATATTTTTATTACTTTGTCAAACAGATGGTAGAAACCGGAAAAAATATGGGATTTGATGAAGGTACTGCCCTTTTACTGGTAAAACAAACGATGCTTGGGGCTTATCATTTGATCAACAATGCTGAACTCAGCCTGGATGATCTTATTAAGGCGGTCGCTTCCAAAGGTGGTACCACAGAAGCAGCCCTAAAAGTATTCAACGACCAACATTTGGACCAATCGATAAAAGAAGGAATTCTTGCAGCAGAACAACGAGCAAAGGAATTATCAAAATCCTGATTTATCTTACTAAAAAAGCAGGGTAAGGTTTATCCGCTTTCTTTGTACATCTACTCCGATTACTTTTACAGTAAGTTGTTGCCCCAAAGACAATATTTCTGCAGGATTCTGAATGAATTTATCTGTAATCTGTGAAATATGCAACAAACCGTCTTGTTTGACACCTATATCGACAAATGCACCAAAATTTGTCAAATTTGATACAATCCCCGGCAATACCAAACCTTCATACACGTCTCCTATACTCTTGATATTTTCTGCAAAGCTAAATGAATGAGCTTCTCCTCTCGGATCATGTCCAGGTTTGTCCAGCTCCTTCATTATATCATTAAGCGTAGGTATTCCTATTTTGTCATTCATATATTCTTCCAGTTTTATATTTTTTCGGGCATCAGTATGAGTTATAAACTCTGCTACTGACATCCCTGATTGTTTCGCCATTAACTCTACAATGTGATATGATTCCGGATGTACACCTGTATTATCCAACGGATGGGTACCGTTTTTTATTCTTAGAAATCCTGCTGCCTGTTCAAACGCTCTGTCACCCAATCTTGGCACTTTATTGAGTTGTTTGATAGACGTAAAATCTCCGTTAGCTCTTCGGTATTCAACAATATTTTTAGCTAATGATGGTCCAAGTCCTGCAATATAAGTCAGAATATGTCTGGAAGCCGTATTAATATTAACGCCTACTTTATTGACGCAACTTGTCACCGTCATGTCCAGGTTTTCTTTAAGTTTACCTTGATTGACATCATGTTGATACTGCCCCACTCCAATTGATTTGGCGTCAATTTTCACCAATTCAGCCAATGGATCCATCAGTCTTCTTCCGATAGATACTGCCCCCCTGACCGTAACATCCTTATCCGGAAATTCTTCTCTGGCAATATCTGAGGCAGAATAAATAGAAGCACCGCTTTCATTGACCATGTATATATCCACTTTATCATCAAATTTAATCTCTTCCACCATAGACTGTGTCTCACGGGATGCAGTGCCATTTCCAATAGCTATGGCTTTGATACGATGTCTGTAAACCAAACTTTTAATGATTTCTTTTGCTTCTGTCGATTGGTATTGCGGCGGGTGAGGAAATATTGTGGTATATTCCAAAAAATCACCATTACTATCCAACGATACTACTTTACAACCAGTCCTGAATCCAGGATCAATCGCCAAAACCGGCTTTTGTCCGAGTGGAGCCGCAAGCAACAGTTGTCTGAGATTTTCGCCAAAAACTCGGATTGCTTCGTCATCCGCTTTTTCTTTAAATTCATTAAGGATCTGAGTTTCAATACTCGGAAATATCAACCTTTTATAACTGTCTGATATTGCATCAGCAATTAAATCAGCTTCTTGTCCATTTGACCTGATGTATTTTCTATCTATCATCTGTAAAGCCCGTTCATCATCAATAGATAAAGTCACTTTCAACATATCTTCATTGGCACCACGCAACATGGCAAGATATCGATGTGATGGACATCGGGATAAGGATTCCTCAAACTCAAAATAATCCATATACTTTTCTGCATCTGCTTTCTTTTTCGGAGCAACTTTAGATTGTATCTTTGCAAATTTTCTAAAATTTTGCCTGATTTTTTCTCTGATATCCTGATCTTCACTCACCCATTCAGCTATAATATCTTTTGCTCCCTGAATTGCTTCTTGCTGAGTAATGATATTTTTATTTAGGTATCTGGCAGCAACTTGAATAATATCCTGCCCACGTTGACTCATAATCATCTTTGCCAAAGGTTCTAGACCATTTTCACGTGCTACATCGGCTTTAGTTTTTTTCTTTCTTTTATATGGCAGATAAATATCTTCCAATTCATTGGCATCATACGTTAAAAGAATTCTGGATTTAAGTTCAGATGTAAGCTTTCCTTGCTCTTCTATTGATGCCAAAATTGTTTCTTTTCTTGATTCAAGTTCGGCTAGTTTCTTCATATGTTTTTGAATGTCAGATATTTGTACTTCATCCAGACTGCCAGTCCTTTCCTTACGATATCTGGCTATAAATGGTATCGTTGCACCATCTTCGAGTAGTTCCCCAGTATTTTTGACAGCATTTTCCTGGATTCCCAAAAATAGGGCTATCAGTTCAATATGTTTTTGTATCAATGGTTAAGTTTACTTTGAGCTATAAAAATGCAAAAGTAAGTAATTAGTACGAAATCTTAAAGGCAAGTAAGTAAGCATAAATAACAGTTTGATGCAAAAAAACACCTAATAAAGGATATTTAGATTCTACCACGACTTTTGAAGTACAAAACATCATTAAATATTTATTGTTATAATGGTCGTTATGCTAATTTTTATTTAAGTTTGTATTCGTGAATATAATTTTTAAAAATATCATCTTCGTTACGGCTCTATTACTATTGCCATACCTGTTGTGTGCAACCCACAACAGAGCAGGTGAAATCACTTATAGACAGACGAGTGCTCTTACCATAGAATTAACAATAACAACTTACACTAAAGCAAGTAGCGTTGCAGCAGACAGAGATAGTTTGGATGTTTTCTGGGGAGACGGTACCAATCAATTTGTAAGAAGAGATAATAGCAAAACCAGATTTGAACCGAATGACATCAAAATAAATTATTACATAGCTTTTCACACTTATCCTGGTGCAGCAACCTATACAATTTCTTTTCTGGATCCTAATCGAGTAGGCGGAATATTAAACGTGAATTATCCAAATTCTATCGATATTCCTTTTTTCTTAAGTACTACATTTACGTTACTTGACCAGCAGTTTCAGGGCTTTAATAATTCTGCCATTTTACTTCAGCCACCAATCGATATTGGATGCGTAAATAAATTATTTATACATAATCCCAATGCTTATGATCCCGATGGTGATAGTTTGGCATATGAACTGACAGCACCACTCCAATCTCTAAACACACCTGTGCCAGGCTACAAATTACCTGATGAAATCGGAAGTTCGGCAGGTAACTCATTTACCATAAATGCAATCACCGGTGAGGTGCGCTGGAATTCACCCAAATTACAAGGAGAGTATAATATTGCCATCCGTATTAAAGAATACAGAAACGGAAAGCTGATCAATGTAATACTACGAGACATGCAAATATTGATTAGGGCTTGCGAAAATGAACCTCCGGTAATTAAATCTGTCGAAGAACTTTGTGTTATTGCCGGAGACAAAATCTCAATAGATATAGAAGTAAGCGACCCTAATCTAACCCAAAAAGTTAAACTTAGTGCTACTGGTGGACCGTTTACAGTAGTTAATCCTGCCTTATTAGTGGGTCCTACAGCATTTACAGCTGTTAAATTTACAGCCAGATTTGAATGGCAAACCGAGTGTATTCATATTTCTGATCAGTATTATCAGGTAGTACTGAGAGCTGTTGATAATTTTTATCCTGATTCTACCGGTTTAGCAACTTTAAAAACCATAAGAATTAAAGTCGTGGGTCCATCTCCTCAAAATCTGGTTGCAAGGTCGGAAAATAATCAGATCCGTCTTGAGTGGAACGAACCATATGTCTGTCAGGAAACTGATAACAACTATTTTTATGGATTTTCGGTATGGAGAAAAATTGCCAGTTCTAATTTCCAGCCAGATACATGTAATCCTGGTCTAACAGGGTCCCCGTATCAGAAAATAGTTTTCCGAACCTTGGCTAAAGAAAACGGTAAGTTCTTTTATATTGATAATAAAATAGAAAAAGGCAATACCTATTGTTACAGAATACAGGCTGAATTTGCAAAACAGACCAGTTCCGGTAATCCTTTTAATCGTGTAGAAAGTCTTCCATCCAATGAAAGTTGTCTGGTATTGCTCAGAGATCTACCTCTGATCACAAAAGTTTCCGTAGAACAAACTTCTGAGACAAATGGTATTATCCATCTAAGATGGGCTAAATCTCTTGCAGACCAATTAGATACCATTGCAAATCCAGGTCCTTATAAATATGAAATATGGAGATCTACCGATGCAACTACATATAGCATTATTCAATCTGTTACCACTTCATTTTTTGCTTCGTCATTAGACACAAATTACTTTGATAACCAACTAAATACGATATCAAATCAATACTATTACTATATATCATTGTATAGTAATAATAATAAAATTGGAAATTCTCCGGCTGCTTCTTCTGTTTATCTTACAGTCTTACCATCTGATGAGAAAAATAAACTTTCATGGTCAGCAGCAACTCCTTGGAGCAATAATACGTACAACATCTTCAAAAAAAATAGCATCGGAGTATTTATACTAATTGCATCCACAAATGACACAATTTATGAAGACAAAGGGCTCAAAAACGATAGTACCTATTGTTATAAGGTAGAAACCAGAGGAAGTTATTCTATCCCTGAAATAGAGGACCCGATCATCAATTTATCGCAGGAAGTGTGTATGAAACCTGTTGACAACGTACCTTCATGTCCACCAGTAACTGACGTGGTCAATATCTGTGATAAACTTAACAGTGACATCAATCCGGAAGAATTATATAACTCAATTTCATGGACCAACCCACAACAGCAATGTCCTGAAATTGCTGAAGATATTGTATCTTTCAATATTTATTATGCAGAAACTGTGGATAAACCATTAGTAAAAATTGCTTCACAGGATGTGAGTGAAGGTTACAGCAAAATTCACTATCCCCAAAATGGTCTTTTGGGTTGTTATGCTGTTACAGCTGTAGATAGCCAAGGAAATGAAAGTTTATACAGTAACACAAAATGTGTGGACAACTGTCCTTTCTATGAATTGCCAAATACATTTACCCCCAATGGGGACGGTCGTAATGATGCTTTTATTCCAAGGATTAATCTGTTTATTTTTGAAATTGATCTTAAAATATTCAACCAATGGGGTAATCTTGTATTTGAGACAAATGATCCTGTCATAAATTGGACAGGGACTACCAATTCAGGCAGTGAACTTGCTGATGGGACTTATTATTATACATGCAGAGTATTCGAAAACAGAGTAACTGGAGTACAAGAAGCCAAAAATTTATTAACAGGATTTATACACTTAATTAGAAATTAATGTTCAGCGGAATTATAGAGTCAACAGGAAAAATTATAAAAATTAGTTCTGATGGTAGTAACAAACATTTTGAGATATCTTCAGGCATCAGCGCCGAAACACATATTGACCAGAGTATTGCCCACAACGGAGTTTGTCTCACCGTAGTAGCAACCAGTGAGAATAGTCATACTGTAACTGCCATCAAAGAAACTCTTGAGAAAACAAATCTTGATTCCTGGAAAATTGATGATGAAATCAACATGGAAAGATCATTATTGGCCACCAGTCGTATTGACGGACATTTTGTGCAGGGACATGTGGACTCAACAGCCATATGCAATCAAATAAAATCCGAAGATGGAAGTTGGTATTTTTACTTTCTAATTGACGAAGCATATATAAAACTCATTGTAAATAAAGGGTCTATCGCCATAAATGGTGTAAGTCTTACAGTCGTAGAAGTGACCGGAAATCTGTTTTCAGTAGCTATTATCCCATATACTTACCAGCACACCAACTTTAAAAATATAAAAACAGGAGACACTGTAAATCTTGAGTTTGACATTCTCGGTAAATATATCATTAATTATCTCGAAAAATTGCAACCTAGGTAGGGATAAACCACATACATTCGTTTTCACACAAATTTTATAATTAAAAAATACTTATAGTGAGTAATAAGACATTATTTATATTCGGATTATTTTGTGCTGTCATATTTGGTCTCGGCAATAGCGGTTTGCATCCAACATCCGGAACTGCCGGATATACAGGCGCACCAGGTGATTCTTCATGTGGAGAATGTCATAGCGGAAATAATGCCAGTTTGAATGGGAATATAACCTTAAGCGGTTTACCAGCCACAATTATTACCGGTGAATCATATACCATCACTGTTACTATCACCAATCCAAATGGGAATGCTACCCGAGCAGGTTTTCAGATGGTTGCACTTACAGGGACGAATACCAATGCCGGCGTTTTAGCTGAACATCCTGACTTCATTGACAATACTGAAATACTTACTGTATTTGGTGGCAAAAAATATATCGGTCATAATCCGGCATCGGATTTTCCTGCTTCCAATGAGATAACATATCTGATAAACTGGACAGCACCTGCAAGTACCGGATCAAATCCAATCATTAAGTTTTATGCATCATCAGTGATAGCCAATGGTAATAATTCCAGCAGTCAGGACAGAGTGGTTTTTACGAATATGCAAATTCCTATCCAAAGCGCTTCGGCACCTTTAAACGTTTCTTTAGCCAATGTCATAGGTACTACATGTTCGGATTCAAACAATGGAATGGCACAGGCTAATGCCTCCGGCGGGTCCGGAACTTATTCCTATAGCTGGACCAATGGAGTAACAAATGCCATAAATACAACATTGCCACCTGGTATAGCCACAGTCACCGTTACCGATAATGCCGGAGCCAGCGCAACAGCATCAACCAATATAAATTCTCCCTCTGCAATATCAATAAGTGTTCAGGGCACAGTTGTTTGTCAAAACGCAACCAATGGCAGTGCTTCTGTTATTGCCAATGGCGGGACTGGTAATTATTCATACACCTGGTCAAATGGATCCACAGGAAGCAGCATTTCCGGACTTTCCGTCGGATTGTATACTGTCACCGTTTCTGATGCAAATGGATGTTTGAAATCAGGCTCAACTTCAATAAATACATCTCCGGAGATCCAAATCAATGAAAATATAAATCATGTGACTTGTAACGGGCTGTCCAATGGGAGCATTTTCCTTACAATATCCGGAGGTACACCAGGTTTTTCATATTTATGGTCAGACGGCAGCACCCAGGCTAATATTTCAAATCTTGCAGCCAACTCGTACACAGTCACTGTTACAGATGCTGTATTATGCTCAATCTTTTCCACTTTCTCCATAGACGAACCACAAGAGATAGTAGGAACTGTCTCAAATCTTAACCATGTGTCATGTTATGGAGAAAATGATGGTTCAGCTACAATAACTGTTTCAGGCGGTTCACCTCCTTACACTTTCCTTTGGTCTACAGGAGCATCAGGCAGCGGAATTACCAACACACAGAGTGGTTTTTCTGCCGGAAATTATAATGTTACTGTTACTGACTTTTTTGATTGTGAAACATTGATTACTGTAAATATATCACAACCTGATCAGATCACCGTTAATACAATAGATCAACAGAATGTAACATGTTTTAGTAATAATGATGGTATAATAAACATTTCCGTAACCGGACTTACAGGATTGCCGTCCTATCTATGGTCAAATCAAAGTACTTTACCCACGATTGTAGACCTGTCGCCCGGCACATATTCACTGACAGTTACTGATGGAGGAAATAACTGTACACAAACTGCCGTTTATTCAATAAATGAACCTCTATTACTAAGTGTTGAGCCCAATAACGTAGGGAATGTATCTTGCCATGGGGGCAATAACGGAACTGTCGTTGCGCTGGCATCAGGTGGAACGGGAAATTATAACTATATTTGGAATACAGGTAATACTACCTTAATCCTGAATAATATTACTGCCGGTACTTATTCAGTGACCGTCACTGATTCAAATGGCTGTACAGATTCAACCAGTATTAATATAAATGAACCACAAGCCATTCTTGTAGAACTCAATTCAAGCTCTAATGCAACATGTCTTGGTGCGTCTAACGGTTCGATCACCATTTCAGCATCCAATGGTTTTCCACCTTATAATTATCTGTGGCAAAATGGGACTACCACTGCGTTAAATAACAATCTGATGGCTGGAAACTATGCAGTTACAGTAACAGATGCCAATACCTGTACCAGCTCAGCTTCATTTACTGTTCAAACGAATTCATCCTTTCAATTAGAAGTCATTGAAGTAGAAAATGTGGAATGCCATGGAGATAGTACAGGAATGGTTAGTGTGACAAATAACAGTCAGTTTACATACTTATGGTCGAACGGCACCACAGGTTCTCAATTGGTTCAGGCACCAGCAGGTGTGTATACGGTAGTGGCAACTGATCCTGCAGCGTGTCAGAGTACCCCTTTGGTGATAGACATCACTGAGCCACCAATCATTGAAGTGAGTATAGTGGAAGCAGATACGGTATTGTGTCCAGGTGAAAGCAATGGTCATTTATCGCTCAACATTAATGGAGGAACAGGGCCATTGGTTTGGCAATGGTCAAACGGAGAAATTACACTGACTCAGGATAGTCTGATGGCAGGAATCTATAATATTTTTGTTTCAGATAGCACGAATTGTCAGGTTTCCAAAGCAATAGAAATATTCGTTTCAGACTCCATAAGAATTGGGCAGGTTAATGTTCAGGATGTTTTATGCTACAAAGAATTTTCAGGAAGTATTTCAATTGCAAAAAATGGAGGGTATGGTGAGCTGATAACTACCTGGTCCAATGGTGTCTCAAATCAGGATACAATTTCAGAGTTATCAAAAGGATATTATTTTATCACTATTACTGATGAAGCCAATTGTGTGCTGAAGGATACTTTCATGGTTGAGCAACCGGACAGCTTGTTCGCTTTTATTGTGGTAGAAAATGAAACCCAAAGCGGACTCAATGACGGAAAGATAATTATTACTCCAATAGGTGGAAAGTCACCATTTACTATAGATTGGAGTAATGGGTCAAACTCATTTAATCAAGATAGTTTATCACCGGGATTATACAGCTATGTTATGTCTGATGCAAATGCTTGTCAAACATCGGGATGGGCAGTGATAGGTGGAGGAAATTGTGTGCTTTCAGCTAGTGCAGATATCATTCAACCCAGCTGTTTTAATTCATTTGATGGAAAGATAAGTGTAAATATTGTTGGACAATTTGATACCTACAAAATACAATTGTTCAGTGAAAGTGAAGAAGTCTTTTTACCTTTGGATTCATTGCAAGCCGGGATTTATACCATAATAATTACGGATTCTTTGCAATGCACTACAATAATTCAACAAATTACTCTTGCTTCAGAGCACCCGGAGATTCTTCTTGATTCCATTATAGTAAAAAACCCTACTTCTTCAACCAGTAAAAATGGGAGTCTGCAAGCTATTGTTTCCGGTGGTGCTGGTGATCTGCAATACGAATGGTTTAAGGATGGTCTATCCCTTGGGGCAAATTCAATAATAAGCGACCTCTCTGTTGGTATTTATACTTTAGTTGTCACTGATACGTCCGGGTGCCGATTACAGCTAAACAGTATATTCCTTCAAACCATTAATGGGAATAAAGACATTACATTATCTCATGTGAAGCTTCTTCCTAATCCGGTGTCAGACATTTTAACGATATTTAATGAAAGTAGATACCCGATTGAAAAAGTGGAAATATTTGACTTATATGGAAAACTTATTTACAGAGATACTCCAATAGGAACTTCAGAAAAAACAGAATATTACCTTCAGGATATAAATATAAAGGAATCAGGGTTTTACATCATAAACATGTATATCAAAGGAAAAAAAGATGATCAAGAAGTTTGTAGTGCAGATGTAAATATTCCACATATATACATCCTTTCAATGTAAAATAAAAAAAGGTACACTTTTGATGATAAAAGTGTACCTTTTTTATTATTCAGAATGGTTACCTAAGAATTAAAAAGACCGTCATATTGAGAATCAGTACCTCTGGTCTGAATATCAGGTTGTTTCAACTCAAGGATATCGTCGCTCATTTTCTCTTTTCCACCTAACAGTAAAAGGGTGGAATTTTTTTCGTAATCTTCTAACATTTTCATGCCTTGCTCTTCAAAAACCCCATTCTGAAGATCAATTGAATTCATGAAATTGGATGACATTTCCATAAATCGCTCCATTTCACCAACTTTATTGGCGACATCGTCGGCAATCACTTCCATGGCTTGATCAAACATAGCTCTCTTATCTGCATCTCCTTTAATGATACTCATCGCTGATCTCATGGCAGAATGACTGGCCCTAATCGCCTTTCTTTCTTGTTCTTTCACTTTTACCTGATCTGTGGTATCTTCAATTAATATCTCAGAGTTGGAATACATTTTTGTCAAAACCCGATATAAAATCGACATCTTATTATGTAATGCGGTATATTTTTCATTACTTTCCTGCAATCTTGCTGCCTTTCTACTTGCCAATAACATTGCACTTTCGTTATTCTGTTCTTTCGCCTTCTTTGCAATAAGCATACTATTTGTGATCTCTTTATTATTTTCTTCCACAATAGTAACCAACTTTCTCATCTGCCCTTTCAGATTGCCGATTTGTGTGCCCATTTTCTGAAGGTTGTCCTGCAAATCACTGATATAGTTTTTTAGAATACCAATGGGATCTATCGTCACAAATACACCAGTAACCCATCTCATCACACTTTTATACATGTAAGACACAAGTGTGCGCCATTTCGGATCAAGCACCATATAAATAATTAGACCAAGAATGGCCAATAATGCTACTATACCTATCGTATTGGAAAGCATTTGTAATATAAGTGCACTATATTTAAATAATAAAAATCCTATTCCACCAATGATAGCTGCAAGGAATAAAGCTCCCGTAGTACCTTCTGGTTTTTGCCAGAATGATTTTGGTTTAAATTCTGTATTTGGAAAGTTTGCCATAATGTTTCTTTGTTTTGTTGTGTAAAATTATATTAAATTTATAAACTGCATGTAAAACTAGATAATATTTTATAAAATCCTGTCATAAAGTAATCCGTCCTCTTCCACCTCAGTATATAAAATATCAAATGTTGCTTTGAATTGATCTCTTGTATCTTCAATTTTTACCCTTGACATATCTGCTGTTTCCTTTAATTTCTGAATTTCCTGCTCAATTATTGTTTGTTCTTTCTGGAGCTGAGTGATTTTGCGTGTAT
Organism: Saprospiraceae bacterium; assembly: GCA_016714445.1. Lineage (GTDB taxonomy): Bacteria > Bacteroidota > Bacteroidia > Chitinophagales > Saprospiraceae > OLB9. Next base: position 83,070 of record JADJNF010000001.1, read on the forward strand.
TTTCTTCTATCTTTTCCTGTAAACGTTTTACTTCCATCGTCTTTGCATCAATATTATTCGCAATCTGATTTTTAAGTGCTTGTGCGAACTGTTCTTTTTCTTTGCTGAGAATATTTTTATAATGTTGCACGGTTAACATAAGTTTGTCTTTGGTTAACCCCATAGTAGAAGCGGTCAGAAAAGCGCTTTTTGCTGCAGTTGATTCATCCATACCAAGTTGACATAGCGATTTATATGACTGTTTAAATTTTAAGTAATCAAAATCTTTTTGCTGCCCATCTTTGATGGCATTAAGAAGTTTCATCAGCACTTTATCATTCATTTGCTCAGATCCGGCAAAAAGTTCCTTCAGATTTATGGTCATTTTTCGTTATTTATTTATTTTGGCAAAGGTAAACGGAATGTAAATACCCGACATCAATAATTCGATTAAACAAGGATTTGAACCTACAAATATAGATTAATTACAATTACTTTTCCTTTTTGTTAATATATTCAAAGTGTTTTTGAACAAAACCATCGAACATTTCATTATGCAAAACACTGTCAGTATTAAATTCATCAGAGTACATTTTTTTAACTGATCTTTGTCTTGACGCTTCAAAGAGAGAAACTGCACAAGCTACACTTATGTTCAGACTCTGAACCATTCCATATTGAGGAATGATGAAATTACCATCAAGCAGACTTCTGGCTTTTTCTGAAATACCCTTCTGTTCATTGCCAAACATTAATGCTACAGGCCGGGTTAAATCGAGATCGTACAGAGATTGTGTATCCTCACCCAAATGGGTTCCATAGATATTTTGATATTTTGATCTTACATGCTCAAAACACGGTTCAATTTCACCATAATAATGGGTTTTTACCCACTTTCTTGTGCCGGATGAAGTATTTTTACCTACTTTTTGTTTTAGGAAATTATGACTTGCTTCAGTATATAAAATAAATACTTCTGATATTCCTATGGCATCACAACTTCTGATAACTGCACCAATGTTGTGTGGGTCATGTACATTTTCAAGAATAACAGTGATATTTTGTCTTTTGGCAATGACTTCTCTAAATCTTTTAGTACGTTCATCGGTTAAAGCATCCTTCATTTGCAATGTTTATTTCTTTCGTTCCCATTTATTTCCCGTAAATTCGATGATATCAAGATGCTTATTTTCAAAATAATCAAATTTTAAAGGATCATTGGTTACAGGAGAATCTTCGGATCTCGCTTTTCTGATATCATAGACACTCTGCAGATATGACGTAGCTTCATTTTCAAGATAATATTGGAAATTTCGACCATACTTCCAGATATGCCGACCTAGATATAACATCAAATCATACCCCTTTACAGCATCCTCACTTGGTATCTCCCCATACATATCGAGATATGCTCTTCTGAACTCACGTATCTTACCTTGATCAAGATCTACAAAATCTGACATCACCACCTTCATTTTCAATGCATTATAAAAATCAAAATCTACTTTATCAGAGTCATAGAGTATGGGCATTCCGTATACTGATATATTTCTGCCTGATTTCTCAGCTGATAGCCTTCTTAAACAAGAGTAAATAAAATCTTCATCTGTGTAGGAATAATTCGGAATGATTACGGCTTTAACCTTATTGTTTTTAAACAAACGTGAAAACGCTGACGGTCCTGCACTGAGGCTATCCGTAGACACAAAATAAGAAGTATAAAAATCTGAAATATGTTGGGTAGTTGATACTGTTTCTTGAAAATACTGTATCCAGGAAGCTGTCTCTTTATTATTTTTACCTATGATGACCACTTCACCTTTTTGATAGTCAGCGGAAGTACTTTCAGCAAGCTTTAAAAAATGTTCCTTCAGATTAGGTTTCATCTGAATATAATAAGGATTTTCATTGGTTATTTTAGTGCTGGTCTGCCAGGGAGAAACCAATGGAATACTCTTTATTTTACATTCATCTGCCAGAACTTTTAAGTCTTCACGTTCAAAAGGCCCAATAATAAGATCAGTATTTTCAGTTAAAAGATCTTTTAGGTTATCTTTTATTTTATAATTTCCTTCTTCGGTATCAATCACCTGAACATTTAATTTAATACCCTCTTCATCCAGCGTTTCCAATGCTCTGAGTGCCCCGGCATAAAAATGAACAAAACGAGATTCAGAAGGAAAAGTCTGTGCGTCAGAATTGAGTGGTATTAAGAGTGTAACATTATACTCATCTTTTAAATCCAAACCTTCAGCATAAATTACATTTTGCTTTTGTTTTGTAACAATTGGCGGATTTTTTTCCGAAATATCATGCCACATTATTGTATCAATGGGTAATGTAACCTTTATATTTTTGTCACCAGCAGGTTTCCCATTAGTGGCTTTGTTATTTTCTCTATTTTTTTCGGGTTGGGTTCCTTCAGCATCTGATTTATCTTTTGGTGGTGTTTTACCACCTGCTTTTACTATCTGTGCATCTTTGGGCACTGATACTGGTTTACTGACCGAGCAGGACTGCATTAACAATACCGCTATCACCAGGATGACTATATTATTCCCACTCAATGGTAGCAGGTGGTTTTGTACTGATATCATACACTACTCTATTTATTCCTTTGACCTGATTAATTATTTCACTGGAAATTGTGGCAAGTAACTCATATGGTAAATGGCTCCATTCAGCAGTCATGCCGTCTAAAGAATTGACACACCTTAATGCTACTGCATATTCATATGTTCTTTCGTCTCCCATCACTCCTACCGACTGAACCGGCAAAAGAATGGTTCCTGCTTGCCACACTTTTTCATACCAACCCGATTTGCTTAGATTGTCTGTGTATATTTTATCAGCTTCCTGGCACAATCTTACTTTTTCTCTGGTAACTTCACCTAAAACCCTTATACCAAGCCCCGGTCCAGGAAAAGGATGTCTATTCAATAAGCGTGGTGGCACACCCAGTTCTTTCCCAACTTTTCTCACCTCATCTTTAAAAAGCATTCGAAGTGGCTCAACCAGTTTAAGTTTAAGTTTATCCGGCAGTCCTCCGACATTATGATGTGATTTGATGGTAACTGAAGGTCCATGAACTGATACAGACTCGATAACATCAGGATATATAGTACCTTGTCCTAACCATTTAACTTCAGGAAGGTAATGGGATTCGTCTTCAAAAACTTCTATAAATAATCTTCCTATCACCTTTCTTTTTTCTTCCGGATCTTTTACCCCCGAAAGTCCATCCAGAAAAAGATCTGCGGCATTCACCCCTTTTATATTAAGTCCCATACCTTTATAGGAGGATAACACATCTTCAAATTCATTTTTTCTCAGCAGACCATTATCAATAAATACACAATGAAGCCTGTCGCCAATGGCCCGATGTATCAGACAAGCAGCAACTGTTGAGTCCACCCCACCGGATAACCCCATCAAAACATGTTCATTCCCCAGTTCATTTTTAAGTCTTTCTACCGTTTCATGAATCATGGATGCTGGAGTCCATTCACATTTACATCCTGCAACTTCATGTATAAAATTATAGAGTATCTCTTTGCCCTGAAGACTATGAGTCACCTCCGGGTGAAATTGAAAACAATAAACAGGATATTTATACATTGTATCTATGGACCGGTAAGCAGCCACTATGTCAGACGTACGTGCTATTATTTCAAAACCATCAGGTACCTTAGTGATAGAATCTCCATGCGACATCCAAACCTGAGTGGCAGGCTCTACTTCTTCGAAAATACGATCTGGCTCGGTCACTGTCATAATGGCCTTTCCATATTCACGTTTGTCAGATTTTAATACTTTACCTCCCAGTTTATGCGCTATCAATTGTGCCCCATAACATACTCCCAACACTGGATAAACGCCAACAATCTTTTCCAAATCAAAATCGAGTGCATTTTCATCCAGAACTGAAAAAGGACTTCCTGATAGTATTACTGCTTTTATGTCGTCTCTTTGGGGAAACTTATTAAACGGGTAGATCTCACAATATACATTCAACTCTCGTAGCCTCCTGGCTATCAGTTGCGTATATTGAGAACCAAAATCAAGGATTACAATTAATTCATTCATGGGCGCAAAGATATAATCTTCTGCTCAAGAAACTAAAGATACCAAGGATAAATACCTGCAAAGTGCTCAATAAATCTAAAAAATATAGTTTATTTTGACTTCATCAATGTCTCTATCGCCCGAAAGTGTTTCATAAGAAAGTCTTTCCTGAGCTATGCCACGTATTTTAAAATAAGTTCGAACAGAATTTATTCTATTTTTATCAATGAGAGCATCTTTTTTTGTTGATAAAGTGCGAATGATCACCCTGGCAGAAGGTGATTTCCTTAGCTCTCCAATAACTTCATCTAAACGACTAATGGCCAAATCAGATAAAGTTGCATATCCGCTTTCAAAAGGCACAGAAATGTAATTATCGTCAATCTCACCAAATGCCTTTACCGATGGCAAAACTACTTTCTGATCTGATTTTATAGTCTGTTGATTAGCTACAAACTGTCCATAGTCCTGAATTTTTATGGTAAATCCCTTTAGATAATCAGGTTCGTCCCGAATGATTTCCTTGACTTCTCCATCTTTGGTTATTTGGGCTAGTACAGCTTGTGAATTATACAGAATAACAGCCTCTTTTGTAGACTGTGAGTGCAGTGTATTGCCGACCATAATTATGCTCAGCAGAAACACAAATCGGGGGAAATTTGTGTATGTCATGTGATATAGGTTATAAAGATTATAAAATATTATTCATCAAGTAATCCTCGCCCTTCCTTGACGATATTACCTTTCGCTTTTAAGTCCTGCAATAATCTGTCCAAAATTCCATTTACAAACTCTTTACTCTTCGAAGTACTATAATTTTTGGCCAATTCTACATACTCATTTAAGGTTACTTTAATTGGAATAGTTGGACAATACATAAATTCACAAAGGGCCATTTTAATCATGATCATATCAAGTATGGCAACTCTGTCTGCATCCCAGTTTTGTAAAACCGGCTCAATATATTGTAATAACGTTTTATCTTCTTTTAAAGTTTCAGAAAGCAAAAATTCTCCGTATTCTTTGGTAGTTTCATCATCCGGATAGTGTTCCATGATAAAATTTTCATCTTCACTTGGGAGTGCTTTCAATACTTTTTTTATGGTGCCAATAATAAGGGATTTATCGTCTTCCCAGTTGGCATAATGGTCTTCTATGATTTCATTGAATAATTCATTCCTCCTGCAAAATCTGAAAAGTTCCAGCAACATTTCCAGGTTTTCGTCATTGGTAGTTTCATTAGTCAAAAATGTAGTATATGCTTCTTCTTTAACAAACTCATAGTAAATGGTTTTAAAATGATCTTTGTCAACTTTCTGAGCAAAGTATAATTTTTCAAATTTAGTCTGAATGGTTTTATTTTTAACCAAAGCCTGAATCATGGGATTACTCCACAGCTTAGACGTAAATTTTTTATCCAGTTCTGTAGGTAAATGTTTAGACTTCCTTTTTTCCTGATCTTCAGAAGCTATCTTAGTGATCTGAATCAGATTATACAAAGAGAACAATAACAGATGGAAACTATCATCAATTTTTTTCCAATACTCTTTCATAGTAGCGTTATAATCCAAAGATTCATCTCTACTCTGTGCATAAAGCACTTGCATCACTTTTATCCTTACGTTTCTTCTGCTCAGCATTCTTTTAATTACTTTTAATCTAAGATATTAACCTTATAAAGGCTTTAAAGTGCAAATATAACAATTGCTTTTAAATTACAAATTATTTATATTCGTTATTATAAAGTTATTATTGAATCGCTGAAAAATACAGTTTAATTATAAACTAATATGATTCTTAAAATCTCTTTGCTGAGCCGCTTTTAATTGCCAAGTTTGTAAACCCATGACTATCTTGAATAAAGATTTATTGTCTGCGATGTTAAATTTTCACAAATTTTAAAGTCCGAACATTATTATCTACTGCTAATCGTACAAAATATGATCCATTTGCATAAGGTTGCATATTTATATATATTTCATGTGCACCTTGACTAAGACTTTTATTTACCGGCACATCAAGTTGCGATCCTAATGCATTTAAAATACTAATGTTAACGTGCTTTCCTGTATTGACAAAATTAAGGTAAATATAATCCGAACTTGGATTAGGTGATAATCTGGCATCAAGCACTATGTTATTATCAGAAGTAGATGATGGTGTCGAACAATCCTTAATAAAAGGAATTCGCTGGAAATCATCAAACAATAAAGTCTTAATGTCTGACTCTTTCACCCCCAACCAGTCTACGAGCAAACTAGCATAAACTGACCTGAAATCGTATTGCATCGGTACTCCTTCCTGTGGGGCAATATCAGCCGTAATTTCAGGATTCTGACCAAACACCCCCTGATTTATACAAGATCCAAAAACTATTAAAGGAGAAGCTGTCCCGTGATCCGTACCGAAACTATTGTTGGCTTTTATTTGTCTTCCAAATTCAGAAAATGTCATACCCACTACCCTTTCCTGAATACCCAATGCCTGACAATCTTCCATAAAAGCAGCTACAGCATCAGAAACGGTTTTCAGTAATGTTGCATGATCCCCATTTTCGGGCTCGCCTATCAGCACCTGATTGGCATGCGTATCAAAACCTCCCAGATTTACCACATATATTTTAGAACCCATTCCTCCTGATATAAGATTAGCAACTATTTTCAATTGATCACCCAAACGATTATTTTCAGGATAAACTGCAATATTATTGCCCAAATCAAATGCCTTAAGTACATTGGTCGCATAAGCATTGGATTGTTTGATAGTAGTTCGGATATATTCTACTTCTGTGCCATAACAAGTGTTGTCTGCAGGTGCTGCTACAGTCTCTTCTACCAATCTTACCGATGCTTCATTGGCCAAAGTAAAACTAAAATTAGTCACAGGTCCCTGACATGTTTCAGATACAACATTGCCCAGGGTGATTGCAAATGGATCGGGACAATCAGCATTGGGATATGCAGAAGGAAATCCCGGATATTTAAGATCAAGATATCTTCCTGCCCATCCAGTAGTAAGATATTCTTCAGAATCAGACGCAGACGTCCAGATATCAGTAGACCTGAAGTGTGATCTGTTTTGATTGGGATAACCTACAGATTGAACTACCGCTAATTTTTCATCATTATACAGTCGATGTATACCCGACATGGCTGGGTGAATACCTGTTTTATCGACCAATTTCAGCACAGAAGTCTCCGGTAATAAAAGATTAGGTCTCACCTGACTAAGTCCCGCATATTGATCCAAAGGTATGACCATATTCAGTCCATCATTGCCTCCATTAAGCTGTATCAGAACAAGTACTCTGTCATCTCCGTTATTAACCATACTAAACAACGATGATCTCGACATGGCAGAAACTTCCAGTCCTCCCAAAAGCAAAGGTAACGACATGAATGAACCGGATTGTAAAAACTGTCTTCGTTTCATTTTATTTAAAATTTATTTGGTTAAATAATGGATGTATTAGCTCAAGTGGTATTCAGGCATTCTCATCATATATACTATCAAAGCTCTTAGTCTATTGACAATTGGAGCTCGTTTTGTTTCATTGGTCGGGTCAGCTTTATATATATTGTATAATGTAGTCCAGCTATTGGCACCAGTACCGGCAACCAGTAAACCTTTGAGTACAGTTATCTGATTTTGGGCAAGTGGTTTTGACATTAAAATTAAAGAAAACTCATCTATCACTTTGTCTGTATCAGCCGGATCAGGAAACTTATCCAAAGTATTTATAGCATTCAATTGCAACCTATAAGTTCCAAATGGCAATCCTGTAGACGCGACGCCATCTGTATAAAGTTTTCTAGTGGGCAGTGAAGTGGCATTCAACCATAATCTATAATATGATGGCGTCTGATAAAATGCTTGCCATCCGGCTACTGAAGGAGCTTGGTACAAACCCATCTGCATGGCAAAAGTAGTTTGATATAGTCCACCTAATACCCTGTATTTCAGGACGGGATCTGACGGGTATACCACATTAAACTGATTCAAAGGATTAAGTAAAAAATCGATAGGGTTTTTTATAATACCTCCAATAATACATGTATCATAAAAATGTTCACTGGCCAGCAATGTCTTTAATGCCGGAGCAATTTCATAATTATTGTCTCTTATTATTTTTGCCAGAGGAATTATAATATCTTTTTCGATACTATCGTCAATATTATAGTGAAGAAACCATCGATAAAACTTTCTTGCAATAAATAAAGATACTTCTTCTTTTTGAAAAATAATATCAATCAAATTTTTATATTCTTCCGCGCCGGCATTATTTATTGTCACTCCATTAAATCTATGGGAGAGTTTTTTTGTGGTGGTGTCGTGTCTGACCAAATTAAACTGCGACCTTATCGGAAGATTGGCTCTTACATCTACCCACCCTGTGAGTACTTTTGCTACTTCTTTTACATCTTCTTCCGTATAAGTGGTATAGTCTCCCGGACCTGCTGAAATGCCCTTTCCGAGGGTAAATAATTCCATTAATTCACGTGCATAATTTTCATTTGGTGCTTGTTTAGTATTATCTCTTCCATTCAGGTAATTTAACATAGCTGGGTCAATTGTAACATCTTTAGTAAGTTGTTTAAAATTACCCAAGGCATTGGATCTTAATAATTCTATATATTTGTATGAGTATCTTGGATCGTTGATATCAGATGTGACAAAATGATTGTGCCAGAACATGGTCATTTTTTCTCTGATATTTAGGCTTCCTGTGAGCATTAGTTCAAACGACCAACCGCGCAAAGATGCCGTTCTGTAACCGTTTACATTTTGTGAAACGCCTTTATCCACCCATGTAACACCTATCGGCACCTCAGGGTCATCTTCAAAACTGAGATTCAAAGGTGGTGGTGGTGGACCCAATGGCTGAAACAATACATCAAGACTTGCATCAAGCGATTTACTACCATATTCTTTCAATGTTTCATAACTGACACCATATGTAGTCCGTCGGAAAAGGTGAGCAGCAAGACTTGTATTCCAGGCTCCATTGTATTTGTTTAAAGATGCCATACGTTCTGTTTATTTTGATCAATTTGACATAAAAGCATAAAATAAGTTTAATCGGCTTAATAATATATTTTCTACCGAAATAAATATAAGAAAATACTTCATTTATTGTACTCTAAATTTTGTTAAAATATTTAGAAGTATTACAAAATAGTGTAAAAAGCAACCATCTTAATTGACGTCAAGTATAAATCTGTCTACCGAAAATTACAAAATGATCGAATTAATTATTTTACCCGCAGCATGTCCATCACCATAAAGCTGGATATTAAATGATGTTTTGGGTGATACATTTGTATGATAGGCATCCAGAATTACATTTTTGTCTGCTCCAACAAGTGTATTAAATCCTCCTTCTACCAATTCTATCCACTCCGTCTGGTCTCTTAAAGTGATACAATATTTTCCAAAAAAGAATGCTTCTTTTTGAAGTCCTCCGCTATCTGTCATCACGATAGCAGCGTTAGAAGTCAATGAAATCATATCCAGGTACCCTACCGGGTCTATCATTTTGAACTTCACTTTTATTTGTTGCTGTTCAATCAGTTTGCGAGTTCGGGGATGGATTGGCACAACAACCGTGCGATGATGATGAATAATATTAAGTGCTTCAATGATTTCTTGCAACCGATTGGTTTGATCTGTATTTTCTTGCCTATGGATCGAAGCCAATACATATTCGCCGGAATTGAGATTCAGATCATCAATTATAATACTCTCACTATCTGCTTTTGATTTATAATAAAGAGCAGCATCAAACATAATATCACCACTTTGAACTAACTTAATGTTAAAATGGTCAAATCCTTCATTTTTTAAATTCTTTATTGCTGTATCCGTAGGGCAAAAAAGAATATCTGAAATTCTATCTGTAAGAATACGGTTTATTTCTTCAGGCATAGCCATATTATACGACCTGAGTCCTGCTTCCACGTGGGCTACTCTGATATTTAATTTCCTGGCGGCCAAAGCACCCGCCAAAGTAGAATTAGTATCACCATATACCAGGACACAATCAGGTTTTTCAGACACTAAAATTTTTTCAATTTCTTCCAGCATCCTGCCAGTCATAGCACCATGGGAAAGAGAATGAATATCTAATTGATATTTTGGAGCTGGTATATCCATTTCTTTGAAAAATATATCACTCATATTGGCATCAAAGTGTTGTCCGGTATGAATGATGACCTCTTCTATTCCACTATGATTTTTAATTTCCCTGCTCAAGGCGGAAGCTTTTATAAACTGAGGTCTTGCGCCCACTATGGTGACAATTTTCATTTCTTTCTATTTATGTTGAATTATATCATTCAGTAATTCTGCGTATTTGCCGGTTAATGCTCTTCTGGAGTACTTTTCAATCCCTGATGTCTGTGTTTTAAGTTGTCCTGATTTATATCTTTCAAAATTTTGTTTAAGATATTCGACAACGGCATTCACATCATCATAATCTATGACAACACCGGCACCCGCTTCATGAATGATATCAGCAGCATCCCCGTCATTAGGTCCTATACAAAGTACAGGCCTCCCGGATGCAAGATATTCAAATATTTTTCCTGTCAAAATTGATGCATTATTCGATGTTCTATTGATAATAAGCAAAAGAATCTGAGCTGCATTTTGATACTTTATAGCCACCTTATGGGGTACATAACCAATAAAATTTACCAAGTCATTGATATCATAATATGTCACACTATCCGATACTATAGCTTCAGGTTTCCCTACCAAATTTACTTTCAGTTCTTTACACAATGGATGGTTCATCTTTTTTAAAAAACTCACTGCTTTCCAGAGTGCTTCAGGATTTCTGGCATCATTCATGGTTCCTATATAAGTTACAGAAAAATAATTGTCTGTAACTTGTCCATGCCCTATTCTGTCTGACTCATCAAAACCATTGGTAATAACTTCTGTTCGGTTAACAGTCAATAACCGCAGATCTGAAGCCATGGTCTTCCCAACAGTCACAATAATATCGCAAGCATTGAGTACCTTTTTTTCCAGGGTAATATGTCGATTCCTGCTCCAAGCAGTCAGGCCGAGATCATCAAAATAGTCTATCTGCGTCCAAGGATCTCTATAATCAATGATCCAAGGAAATTTAAATTTTTGTTTTATATGGTAGGCAATCAAATGGCAGCTATGGGGAGGACCTGTACTTATGATCGCGTCAATATGATTTTGATCTAAATATTTACTAAGATATTTAACGGATGGTTTTATCCACAAAAATCTGGCATCAGGAATAAATACATTTCCCCTGACCCAAACCGCCAACTTATCTTTCCAAGCCATTTTTTTACCCTGCGATAGAAAATTTGCGTCTATTTTTTCATTTTTATGTTTACCCGTGAGTTTTTTATATACTCCATAAGGTTCTATGATTGGGTGTTTTAATACTTCTATGTCTTTCGGAACTTCTTCCCCTATACTTTTATCTAAAATAGGGTAATCCGGGTTTTCAACTGTATATACAACTGGCTCCCAACCAAAATCCTGAAGATATTTAACAAATTTAACCCACCGCTGTACGCCACCTCCACCTGCTGGTGGCCAGTAATAGGTTATTATCAGTACTTTCTTCATGGAAAAGATAATTATCAGGCAATACCCACTTCAGGCGCTTTTCTGAAGTTGATGAAGATTACATATGCCAGCAAAATCAGTAATGAAAGGGAACAAATTAAGCTGATGGTCTCTCCCAGAAAATATGTTTTTGGTTTGAATTCATAAGTGATCGAATGTTTACCATCCGGTATTTTCAATCCTCTTAGAATATAATTAACTCTGATGTGATCAACTTCTTTACCATCGACATATGCTTGCCAACCTTTATTAGGACCATACCATATTTCTGAAAAAACAGCCAATTGTTCACCTTTTGTATCAGATTCATATTCAATCTTATTGGGGGAGTATGATTTTAGGTTAATGGCTCCATTTTTTGAAGGACTTAAACCAGCAATGTAATCTTTAAATTCTTCATGTACAACAACATCTCCCGCAGGGTCAAAACCAGTTAGTGAATCAATTTCTGCATTGGCATTTGGTACCACTTTAATGTTATTGATAAACCAGGCATTACCTAAGGCAGCCGGATTTCTTTGAACAAATGGATTACCATCCTGACCCTGCACAATAAAATATTTGGTATTCAACATATTTAAAACAGCCTGATTATTTTTTGTGATGTGTCGCTCGATGATATCCTGGTATCTCACAAGTTTAGCTGCATGATAACCTCCTATGGTTTTATGAAAATATGATGTAGATGCAGCATTAAAAGTATTTACTGTAGCATCATAGACCCTGAAATTAGGATCTTTATCCTGTAGAATTTGTAAGTCAGCAGGTCTGGGCTCAAATTCATTTTTATAGGTAGTTTTTGAAACAAAATCTTTTTTATCCAGATAGTCTTTCCCGATTTGCACAAGATCAAAAAGTCCCAGAACTGAAACAATGGCAATGAGCAACGTACTGTTAAGTTTACCTTTCAAATACATATAAAGCGTGCCCAAAACCATCAGGATAAACACCAAACTTCTTAGGGAAGATGCTGAAAGCATATCTCTTCTCTGTTCCAAAAGCGCATCAATGATCTGCGCATATTGTTCGTCTCCGGCAGATGTAAAATCAAAAAATGATCCGCCAGCTAGCCACATAAGCAGAGAAATTCCACCCAATACTATACCTGATATAAATAAAGGCCTGATATACTGTGATTTATTTTCAGCTTTTACCACTTGGGATAAGGCAAGTACACCTAAAATAGGAACAAATATGGCGGTAATACTGAGTATAGAACTAGGTGCCCTGAATTTATTAAAAAGTGGGAAATAATCAAAAAACAAACGATTTAATATTTCAAAATGTCTGCCCATGGATAGCAATAGCGTAAATAAAACCGCACCAAGTAACCACCATTTCACATCACCCTTTACTACAAATAATCCAAAAATAAATAAGAAAAATGCCACCACACCAAAATATGCAGGACCACTGGTAAATGGTAATGCACCAAAATAAGTCGGGGCTTGAAAAGCTTGCCTCTGACCAACAGCTTTACCCAGTGTCGATTTTCCGTCTAACCATTCTCCTGATCCTCCGCCCACTGCTTTGGGGATAAATGTTGCCATAATGTCTCCTATACCATTGCTCCACTGCATGGCATAATCCCATTGCAATCCACCTGAAGCATCCGCATTGGAGGTTGATGTTTCCGGAGATTGTAAAACCTGACCGCCGCGCATGGTATCTTTTGTATATTCATAGGTAGTCCATAATTTTGACGCAGATGATCCCAGAGCCAATATTGCAACTATTGACATAACACCAATGGCTTTCGCAAAGGACATTAATTTTCCTTCCTTAATACTTTTTGCAAATTCTATGAAAACCAAAATGACCAGGCAAAGTCCCAGATAATAAGTCATTTGAGGGTGATTTGCACCTATATTTATCCCAAGTGCTACTCCGAAAACAGCTGCACCCAATAAATATTTTTCTCTGAAGGTCAGGATAACTCCCGCAATCACCGGGGCACTTGTCATGACCGCAACCAACTTGGAATTGTGGCCTGCCTCAAAGAGAGAAAAATTATTGGTGGTAAACCCAAACAAAAAGGCACCCAGCAAACTCAGCCAGGGGCTAACTCCTAATAATAACATCAAAACATAAAAACCCAACATGCCTGCTATAAAATATCCCGCCGGTCTACTGATACCCAATGTAAGTGCCCGTTCCACATAATGCAAAAGATTGTTTTTATTTATCGCCGATATCTGATAAGTGGGCATTCCTCCAAACATGGAATTGGTCCAAAGGGCTTCATCTCCAGTCTTTTCCCTGTAATCAGTGGCTTCTTTGGACATCCCAACATGTTGAATAGTGTCCCCTTGCCGCACTACTTTACCTTCAAACTGTGGTAAAAAATAAAATATGTTAACAATAACAATAAGAAGAACAGGTAGTAAATATGGATAAACTTTTTTAATGTCAATTTTCATGTGCCAGTGTGTTAAGTGGTTTGAATATTATTCAATTAATCAGTAAAAACGGCGTAATATTAAGAAAATTATTTATATTATAAATAAGAGTATGTTTAAAATAAATGAAGTGAATGACAACTTAAGAAATCTTTTGGATCACATAGTCAAAATTAAAGATCATTGTATCTTCTGAATTCCGGGCAAATATTAAAATCAATTGAAATAAAATAACATAAAAAATTAAAGCAGGAATGATATTAAAACTGTCTAGGCACCATTTTAAAGGGTATAATTTTACCATTTTCTGAATAAATAAGCAGAAATACTTATTACATTGATATATCAGACCCTTTTAAATACAAATTTTGATAAACATTCCACATTTGGATGTTTTGATATGATGGTCAAAATATCATTCTGTATAGAATAAAAGCTTGCGCCTGATTGAGACCCCTCTGTTAGGATTATTGAGTCCCCTTTTAGTTCGTAAGTCCCCTCCCGATAAAAATTCCTTACAACATTCGTGGAAGTTTGTCCGTTCCAGGAAGTCACGTCTATGTGGAATTCATCCAGTATATATTTATTGTATGTTACGGTAAATATACCTGAGCAGCATGCCGTATTTACATCTCTGCAATTGACCAGATATTGACTGCAATCTGTTATGTTTGGATTTGAACAATCTACCATACCATAATTCAATACCCTCCAAACACCTTCAATCTCATTTGCTTCCCTTTCGCATGAAATAAAAAAAACAACTGTTACCATGATAAGTACTAATTTCTGTTTCATTATTAATAATTTATACGTTGAGAAAATGTTTGTTTGATTTTAAAAGTATGTCAACTAATTCCACAACACCTACACTTGCTTTTTCGCTTATCACACTGAGGTTTGACCGTCTGCTCAATTCATGAGAGATATGCGGCTTCGGATCGATATAAAATATTTTGCTCCCTTTTTGAGCATAAGAAATCAGGCCTGCTGCCGGATATACCTGCATAGAAGTGCCTATGATGATAAAGATATCCCCTTTTTCACATTCCTGAATAGCAGGTTCCAGCATGGGTACCATTTCACCAAACCAGACAATATGTGGTCTGAGTTGATAACCTTGTTCACAAAAATCTCCGGTATTCAGATCGTCGGTCCATTCATAAATTAGACGTGAATTAAGTGTACTTCTTACTTTATTGAGTTCTCCGTGCAAATGTATAATACGACTACTGCCCGCCCGTTCGTGCAGGTTGTCCACATTTTGTGTAATGACTACCACATCAAATTCCTTTTCCAGTTTTGCCAATGCAAAATGTGCTTCATTAGGGCTTACCGACTTTAGTTGTCGACGGCGTTGGTTATAAAAGTCCAATACCAGTTCCTGATCATTTTCCCAACCCTGAGGAGATGCTACCGCCATGACATCGTGACCTTCCCACAATCCATCAGCATCTCTGAAAGTGCTAATACCGCTTTCAGCACTAATACCTGCGCCAGTTAATACAACTATTTTTTGCATATTAAATTTTGTACTTACTTATTTTGAAATATGATCATCAATAATTAATGTTTTAAAGGCCTTTCCCAGATTATTTATGATATCAGAAGCTATTAAACTTTCTACACTTTCGTATTTTAGTGCCATATCACCAGCTAGTCCATGAATATAAACTCCCAAAACGGCTGCATATTCAGTAATATAGTTTTGAGCCAACAACCCTGTGATTATACCCGTTAATACATCACCTGAGCCTGCTGTTGCCATGCCCGGATTGCCGGTATTATTAATGAATTCGTGCCCGGAAGGTGTAAAAATCCTGGTATGTGCCCCTTTCAATACAATGATGATTTGATATCGTACAGCCATATTTTTGGCTAATGATAATCTTTCCATTTCTGATTCTGTCGTGCCAAATAACCTGCTGAACTCCTTAGGATGTGGTGTCAAAATGGCGTTAACTGGTAAAAATTCCAGCAACTCGGGCTCCATCGCCAATATATTAATAGCATCAGCATCGAAGACTAATGGTTTTTTAACCGATAAAAGTATTTGTTTGAATGCTTGAATGGTCTCTTCATTTAGACCCAATCCTGGTCCAATACCAATAGTAAAATTACCTACATCTGCCGGCATTGTAATCAGATGTTCTTTTCCTATAATATTAATCATTGCCTCCGGAAATGATGTCTGCATAACATCACGACCGATCTCAGGTAGGCAAGCGGTTACCAATCCGGCACCTGAACGAAGACATGCCATTGTTGCCAAAATTGCTGCCCCCATTTTGCCTTTACTTCCTGCTATGATCATAGCATGTCCAAAGTCTCCTTTATGTTGGTATTTTTTTCTTTTTTTATACATTTCCGAGACAAGATCCACGTCTGAAAGATCCACGTCTGATAAGTCTTTTGTTAGATAATCTGGGTGAAGGTGAATATCACCTAAGACCCATGATTTACAATATGCCTCATTTGCCTCCAGAAAAAAGCTTTTTTTAGGTATTTGAAAAGTAAATATGACATCTGGCATCACCGTGGTACCAATTGCCATTCCATCAGCAGGCAACCCGGAAGGGACATCAATTGAAATCGTTTTGTTGGGCAAACTATTGATATACTGTATAATATGCTCCAATTTGCCGGTAACAGGTTTGTTGGTTCCAGTCCCTAATAATGCATCTATGATAATGGAACTTGAATGAATAGCAGGCAAAATATCTTCCTGACAAGTAATTTTTACATGACTATAATCTTTGAGGCGATCCAAATTTTTATTAAAATCCAAAGTATTGACAGCTACAAAATTGACAATATGAACTTTTACTTTGTATAATTTATCTGTAAGTAATCTGGCAATAGCCAAGCCATCTCCACCATTGTTACCATTGCCACAAAAAATGTGGACTGGTATGTTTGTATCTTTATATATACTTAGATACCAGTCCACAAAACTCCTTGAAGCCCTTTCCATTAAATCAATGGATGAGATCTGTTCACTTTGGATGGTAAACTGATCCCATGCTCTAATTTGATTTGCCGAAAGAAGTTTCATTTTTAATTATTCACATTTTCCACTGTAGTAAAATATATGTTTTTCGACCATACTCCATCCCATTTTTTTCTCAAACTCTTTCTTAAATGAAGGACAATCACCATACAGATTTTCCAATTCATCGTCATAGTTCTTTTTTTCCATTTTATAAGCTACATTATCTCCCTTTTTAAAGTAATAGGACTTAGCATCACCTCCTGCTAATTTAATGCCTCCGAATCCGAAAGAAGCAGTTTCTCCTGCATAAGGATCAAAAAAAACTTTTATTTTGTTGGCAAACCCCGGATTTAATAATTGTAGCAATAAGGTCAATTTTTTCTTTTTGACCATTACTTCAGTAGTCTCAAAAAATACATAACCTGCCTTAATGTGTTCTGCATGAGCACTTTTATCTTCATTCCATTTTGTTGCATCATACATATTATTCATCCCACTGCTTAATTTATCAAATCCACTTGGGACTATGTACATATGTTTGACTTCTTCAGGTTTAAGTTTGATTTTCTTTTTATTGAGATCAATAATAGTGATTTCTTCAATCAATCCTTTCTTCCGATCAATGTCATCAATAAATCCGGTCAATTCCTTTCCATCTGCCAATGTAATGTAAGATTCCTTTTTGCTGGAAAAAGTAAAGGCACCATCCAAAAAATCCTGGGCAGTCAAACTTGAAGCTAGGATAACCAGCGTGAAAAAAAATAAAAATCTGTCTTTCATAATATACTAAATTTAATTGTTACAAACATTAAAATCATCAAAAAATACCGGAGATAATTTTCTTTGAAAAAAACATGTCTTCATTTTTAAGACAACTAATTTTCTATAACCAAGCTATGTTTCACATTTACTGTAAATCAGCGTATTGATTAGCAAATTTAGGAAAATAATTCATTTTGAGTAAATAAAAACAATAAACTCTTCATTGCTATGGATGTACTTGACATTTAAATTTGATTAGCTATATACATAGCTTTCATTTTTTAAATTTCATCTTCATCAAAATACATCTCTTTAAAATCATCTATGTCTCTCCTTTCTTTTTTTGTAGGTCTTCCCTCTCCTCTTTCCCGAAATTCAGCTCCTGATTTACCTACGAACCACTCTTTATATTTATTGAGTTCATCCAATGGGGTCAAGTCATCAAAACACGGTGCAGCCAAAACAGCTGAGACACGTTTTTCGATGATTTGATTTACTTTAAATGTTAAATTGAAACCATTTTTTTTGACTTCAATAATTTCACCTTTCGTGATTAAAAATGAAGGCTTTAATGATGTCCCCTTCAGTTTTATTTTCCCTGATTTACAAGCATCTGTGGCCATTGACCTGGATTTAAATAATCTTACACTCCAAAGCCACTTGTCAATTCTGACTTTTTTAAGCTCCAACATCTGTTTTATCAAGCAATGGTAAAGTGGGATTCATATTTTCCAAAGTTTCCAATACCACTTTGGCAATGAAATAATTACGGTAATATCTCTTATCACATGGGGCAACATGCCACGCAATAGTGCTGTTATTGATCGCATATTCATAACATTTCATGTATTCTTCCCATTTGTCATTTTCATCCCAGTCTGCCGCTTTATGTTTCCAGTTTTTAGTAGGATCATCTATACGTTCCTGTAATTTTTCCTGCTGCCTTTCGGGTGAAATATGCATGTAAAACTTAAGCACTTTTGTATTATTATCATTCTCCAAGAGCGTTTCGAAGGCATTGATGGACTTCATTCTTTTTTCAGCATGGTCATCAGTTATCCATTTATGCACTCTTTGAATGAGTATATCCTCATAATGAGATCTGTTGAAAATCATGATATTTCCTTTTCTTGGAGTTTTTTGATGTATGCGCCATAAAAAGTCATGAGCAAACTCTTCTTCCGTTGGCTTTTTGAAAGCATAGGCGTCTATTCCTGATGGGTTGCAGTCAGCAAAAACAGTTTTTATAGTTCCATCTTTTCCACTAGCATCCATACCTTGCAGGACTACAAGTAAACTTTGTTTACCCTCTGCGTAAAGTCGATGTTGTAATTCTCCTATTTTTATCACCATGTCAATGGTTTTGGCTTCGATTTTCTTTTTGTTCAGGTCAGAAGGAGGAAGTGATGATATATTTTTTAATTTTAGGGACATATAATATTTAGTTATTTTGTGATCTGGTGAATAGTTATATCGCTATTTTGCGATTATCTTATTTCATTTTATTTCTTTTGACTAGATAATTCTGAAGTACCGGTACAAAACCTTCATTTATATCTGCTTCTATAAATTCAATTTTATATTGCAGACATTTCATTTTAAGTGCTTCTTTATATGCCATGACTTTTTCTACATATAAGTCTTTTACCTGATGATGCTGCAATTTTATTTCTTCTCCGGATTCCATATCGATAAATAGATAGGGCCTGTTTTCATATTCAAATTCCAGTTCATGTTTTTTGTCTGTCACATGAAAAAGTATAACTTCATGTTTCGCATACTTCAGATGTTGTAAAGCTGAAAATAAATCATTTTGGGTTTCATCACTATCAAACATATCACTGAATATGATTACCAATGATCTTCTGTGAATGCTATCAGCCAATTGATGTAAGGCTTTAGCTGTCGAAGTGGTCTTCTGCTTTTTGGGATCTTTGATAAGGCTATCCAAATAAGTAAGCAATAACCTGTAATGAGATGTGGCAGAACGGCATTTTGTATGAATCCTTACTTCACTATCAAAAACACTCAATCCGAATGCGTCCCTTTGTTTCTTCAACAAGTTCATTATTGATGCAGCTGCAAGCGCCGAAAACTGTAATTTATTCAATCTTTTACCATCCGGATTTTCAGGAAAGTACATAGAAGACGAAGTATCAATAATAATCTGACATCGAAGATTGGTCTCCTCTTCAAACTTTTTGGTAAACATTTTGTCTGACCTGGCATATACCTTCCAATCAATATCCTTTGTTGATTCCCCTTCATTGAAAAGTCTGTGTTCAGCAAATTCTACTGAAAATCCGTGAAAAGGACTTTTGTGAAGACCAATGATGAAACCTTCCACAACTTGTTTTGCCAACAGCTCAATATTCTCAATCTGTCTTACATCAAAATTATCAAAAAAACTCATGCTTAATTTTTAGCCTGACAAAAATAAAAAAAAACTCCTTCTCAAAAAGCATGAGCAAGGAGTTTTATATTGTAAATAGGATATTAAATCATAAGTGCAAAGCCAACTTAGCTTCTAAATTAGCTTTTGTAGTCACTCCGACCTGCTTATCTACCACTTCACCATCTTTTATAATGAGAATAGTAGGGATACTTCTTATACCATATTTCAAAGAAATTTCAGGGTTTTCGTCTACATTCACCTTGCCTATCATAGCCTTTCCTTCATATTGTTTGGAAAGGTCATCAATGATTGGTCCTATTAATCTGCATGGTCCACACCATTCAGCCCAAAAGTCAACCACAGATACCCCACCTGCCAGTGCAGATTCCTGAAAGTTGCTGTCAGTAAATTGAAATGCCATATTACTTATCTTAATTAGTTTAAAAAAAAATCATACGGCAAAATAACATTCATTCACTGTGAAAAGTTGCAGGGATTTTACCAAAAAATCTTAATAAAATGCTAATAATCTAATCCAGTAAAACGAAATTATTTTTTTGTACTGCAAGTGTTGATTCCAACCAAGGAATAAAGTGGACAAAAACTAATCAGACTTGTCAATGCAAATATAACTCCAAAAATGCCAAGTACAATTGCAATAGTGCCTGTAATTACTCCCATATAATATAGAACTGCAATCAATGCAGCTATACCCAATCTGATCAATTTGTCTGTGTTTCCCATATTTTTTGTCATGACTAAAAAATTTAAATGATTAATAAATAAAAAAATTCGAAACAAAAATATGGATTTGAGAAGCTTAAATGATGTGATAATTGTCACATTTCTAAAATATTTTTATCCTGCCATTTTTAAAAATGAGTTTATGTTCATTTTCCAGCTTTTTAATTAATCTGGTTACAACTTCTCTGGAGGTTGCCAGATCTACAGATATTTCCTTGTGGGTTATTTTGATACTTCCATTGCCTTCAATTTTGATTCTATTTTTAAGATAATCCAAAACCCGTTGGTCAAGCTTGTCAAAAACTACCTGTCTGAGCGTATCAATAATATCCTGATAACGATTTTGATAAAATCTAAGATAAAATGTAGTAAATTCAGGAAATTGCCTGCTCCACCTGATCACCTCTGTCGAAGGCAATAGTAAAAGTGTACTATTTTCTTCTGTAACAGCATATATCTTACTGGTTTCATGATTTATTCCGGCAGTAAATGACATTATACAACTCTCATACTCCTTTATATAGTATAGTAAAAATTCCTTATCATCACTAAATGTATACACTTTAACTAAGCCAGAAAGTACTATGGGAATAACATTTACATATTGACCTACCCTGAGTATTTCATTACCTTTTTTAACTTCAATAACTTTAGACATCAGATACATCTGATCTATGAGATCGTTATTAAAAATGGCAAATTTTTGCTGCAAAAGGTCCCGGTTATACATCATATTTTTAAAAATTATCCCAGCGCAACATCAAGCGTCATCATAACTATAAATCCTCCAATAAAGCCCAGTGTAGAAATATCTGTATGTCTATCCTGCTGTGTCTCAGGAATAACTTCTTCTACAACCACAAATATCATTGCGCCGGCAGCAAATGCCAAAGCGTATGGTAAGATTGGAGTAAAAAAATTCACGGCCAATGCTCCTGCAACTCCTGCGATTGGCTCCACCAGCGCAGACGATTGACCATACATAAAACTTTTTTTATTGCTCATGCCCATTCGCTTTAGTGGCATGGCAACAGCAATACCCTCAGGAAAATTTTGTATACCAATGCCGATTGCAAGAACAACGGCAGCAGTAATAGATGCTTCAGGAATACCTGCAGCCACACCTCCAAAAAGTACTCCTACAGCAAGGCCTTCCGGAATATTGTGTAAGGTAATAGCCATCACCAATAGTGTAGTGCGTTGCCATGGAGTTTTAGCTCCTTCTGTTTCCTGGAAATTTATGTGCAGGTGTGGAAGCATCTTGTCTAAACCAAAAATGAACATAGCGCCAAGCATAAAACCTACAGCAGCCGGTACTACCTTAATAAAACCTTCCCCGTGGCTCATTTCAATGGCTGGGGCCAGTAAACTCCAAAAACTCGCAGCAACCATGACGCCCCCTGTAAACCCAAGCATGCCGTCCAATGCTCCCCTATTCATGGTTCTGAAAAAAAATACACAGGAAGCACCTAATGCTGTCAAAGCCCAGGTAAAAACAGTAGCATAAAAAGCAGCCAGGACCGGCGAAATACTTTCAAACCATTGTACTATACTTTCAAACATACAATATGATATTTATTATAATGGTAAAATTAACTATTTAAACTAACACATACAAACATAAGGCAAAATTAAAATATATTTTATAATAATCTAACTAATAATTTAGGTTAATCTAAATTTTGTAACCTTGACCATCTTCCTAAGGGCGCAGGTGTTTAATAATCACATGCCCATCAACACTTATCTCTATGAGAAAAGAGCTAAATATCATTTTAGTCGAATTCACTTATCGGTGAAGGATTAGAGTTATTATTACGTTACTTTTATTTCATCCAAAATTGTATATCTTATTTCAGTAAAACACTTATTTTGATTAATTTTGCGAAAGGTAAGTTATGATTCATGTGAAGAAAAATAATGACTCATTATAAACTTACTTTATTAGAACTTTTTACAATTCATAAAATTCCTATATCAAAATTCCAAAATGAGTCAACCTTTAGCTGAAAGAATGCGACCCAAAACGCTGGACGACTATGTAGGACAAGAACATCTTGTTGGAAAAGGTGCTATTTTAAGAAAAGTTATTGAGTCGGGCAGTTTACCATCTTTTATCTTGTGGGGTCCACCGGGAGTTGGAAAAACAACGCTTGCCTATGTAATTGCACTCTCACAGGACAGACCATTTCATAGTTTGTCAGCCATCAATAGTGGAGTTAAAGATATTCGGGAAACTATTGAATTAGCCAAGTCTCAAAAGTTTTTTTCAAGACCAAACCCAGTTCTCTTTATAGATGAAATACATCGTTTCAGCAAGTCTCAGCAAGATTCATTGTTGGGTGCTGTTGAAAAAGGCATCGTTACCCTCATCGGAGCCACAACAGAAAATCCATCTTTTGAAGTAATTTCAGCCCTTTTATCACGATGCCAGGTATATATACTAAAACCTTTGGAAACCAATCATTTGAAAGCTATGGTGGATAAAGCCATTGCAAATGATGAGTACTTAAAAACAAAAAATATTAATATTGAGTCCTATGATGCTTTGATTCAGCTTTCTGGTGGTGATGGCCGAAAATTGTACAATGCACTTGAACTTGTTGTAAATCAATTTGGACCAGGCGAAAATGTTGACATTTCAGATGAGCTGGTCATGTCTTCAATACAACAAAATCTTGCGATGTATGATAAAGCAGGTGAACAGCATTATGACATTATTTCAGCTTTTATTAAATCCATGCGGGCTTCAGACCCAAATGCAGCAGTATACTATCTGGCCCGGATGATCGCTGGTGGTGAAGATCCACTATTCATCTGCAGACGAATGATTATACTTGCATCAGAAGATATAGGTCTTGCAAATCCAAATGCTGTATTGTTGGCAAACAATTGTTATCAGGCAGTACATCATATAGGAATGCCTGAAGGAAGGATCATAATGTCTCAAACTGCGATCTATCTGGCTTGCTCACCTAAGAGCAATGCATCCTATCTGGCTATTGATCAGGCTCTTGCATTGGTCAGACAAACCGGAGATTTGCCTGTACCGCTTCATCTTCGCAACGCTCCTACCAATCTGATGAAAGATATAGGATATGGATCAGGATATAAATATGCACATGATTATAAAAATGGGATATCAAATCTGGAATGTCTTCCTGATGAATTAATAGGAACTAAATTGTATAGCCCCGGACATAATTCCACAGAACAAAAATACGCTGAATCTTTAAAGATGTTTTGGAAAGAAAAATATGGTTATTAAAATCCATTACTCTATATATCATAATCGTAATTCGTAGCTCATGGTTCTTAATTTTTAGGAATGATGAATTTAAAAGGTGGAAAAAGGTTTTTGGAATAATATTATCATAGTGTTCATCCAAGTGTTTTAACTCATTTGTCAGCCTTTTTATTCGATCACCTTTATATGATGATTATTTAAAAAAACTAAAAATAGTCGTGCCGTAATTTCTTTCTTCTACATATCGAACATGGTTTTTAAAATCATGATTGGGATTATGTTCCAGAACAAATAATCCATCAACTGCTAAAGTATTGTATTTAAATATTTCGTCCGGAATACTATTTAAATTCGGAAGTGGGTATGGTGGCCCGGCAAATATATAATCATACTGTTTAATATTGAATTGCAGAAATTTAAAAACATCTGAACGGACAATACGGATTTTATCTTCAATGTTCAGTTCTTTGGCCGTTTTACTAACAAAAGCCACACATTCACCAAATTTGTCCACATAGGTCACATCCTCACATCCCCTCGATATAAATTCATAGCTATGATTTCCTGTACCGCCAAATAGATCCAACATAATAGTCTCTTCAAAATCAATTCTATTGTGTAGTATGTTAAATAAGCCTTCTTTAGCAAAATCAGTTGTGGGACGTGTAGGCCAGTTTTTTGCCGGAGGAATAAATTTTCTTCCTTTAAATGTACCTCCTATGATACGCATAAAATATTCAGATAATGCAGAAAATAATAGTGTGGTTTGATATCTGACGATACGAATTGACTTATTGTAAATTGGTTATCTTCCAATATTTTAATATTACCCAGATAACTACAAAGATGCTTAAACAGAACAGAATCACTTTCTATCCATCCACTCACATTAACTTTAGTACTTTCCGGCTTCATGTTTGCAAATGCGCATGTTGCCAATATAAAATATAGGACATCATCCATTCCATGGATAAAATAAGTATTGTAAAACACCATCTTTCCTTCTTTTTGAACAAACAAGACAAGCGATGATGATTCCAAATGAACATGAATGAACTCATCAAAATTCCCAATGTAGTAATCACTTAATAAAGCCGACTCGCTTTTCAGGATATAGCTTTCCCCTCCAAAAAGTGTATCCAATAATGCCTCCTGATGAGGAGATATTCCAAAATAATTATAAATTTCATTACCGGGCAGTTTTTCAACTTTCTTAGATTTCAATTCCAATCCCGGAAGTAAAGGCAACAAATTATCATCCTTTTGCTGCACATGATAGGTCAGGTTGGTATGGACTACCACATTAATGCCCGAAAAGGAATGTCTTAGGTTCTCATCATTAACAATCATGTCTATGTCAGAAGGACTGCTATATTTGATTGCTTTAAATGACTTATGAGAAATGAGCCTATTATCCGTATCAAATATCGCATAAAAAAAACTGTCTGCCATAAGAACGACAGACAGTCTATATTCATTAATATTTTCTAAGTATTGAAAATCGCTATGAAGCATGTATTTATTTACCAGTTTCCGTTTGTATTCGGCGAATTCATATCACCAAATTTAATCAATTTTTCAGGATCGTAATACTTATCATACTTTTTATATGTAGGACTTGCGTACTCTCCCATAAATTCTTTATATCTAGTACCTACCTGCACTACATTTACCAATGTATTCTGATGAGTGATTGTATCTGCGTCTATGTCATATGATTTGCCTGCAGTAAAAGGTATGTATCTTAGTGAGTCAAGACTGATTGGGCCACCTAATAAACTAAACAAACTGTCCTTTGCTTCCCGATAACTCAGGGTTTTAATAAATTTATCCTGATTGGTGGGATCTGACGGGTCTGCTTCAAGTTTTACTATTTCAATTTTTCCGGCATTAAGGACACTTGCCAATGTATCAAAACTGTTGGCATACTTTCCTGTAACCATTCTGTACACATCCTGTGCAATCTGAATCTTCTTAAGACTTTTGATCACCTCGTCTTTTCGTTTATCTAATTCTGCATGAAACGCAATAGGCTCTCTAACAGAAGAATAGAGCCAGTAAGCCAATACAATAGTCAAGAGAATCAAAACAATATTAATTACTTTCCTCATAAAGTGTGATTTAAAAAATTGAGTTACTAAAATGAATTTGTTGGTTTATTACTTTAAAATGATGCACAAAGTACTACTTTTGGTGTATCGTTGGCAAAAATATTTATTTTTTTTTATTCATCAGCTATATAATATAATAAACTTGTTAAAAAATAAAATTTCAGTTCTTGCTATTGAGTCCTCATGTGATGATACAAGTGCGGCTATAATTACTGATGGAGTAGTAATTAGCAACCGGACTGCTACGCAGATTGTTCACCAGCAATATGGAGGCGTGGTTCCTGAACTGGCTAGTCGGCAGCATTTGATACATATCATTCCAGTCATTGATGCTGCTATTAAAGATGCAGGAATGGATTTACAAAATATTGACGCCATTGCTTTCACAAGAGGTCCAGGTTTGCTTGGTAGTCTTATCGTAGGTGTTTCTATGGCAAAGTCATTAGCCCTATCTATGGATATACCACTTATAGCTGTACATCATATGCATGCGCATGTCTTAGCCCACTTTGCTGAAGAACCTAAACCTTCGTTTCCTTTTTTATGTCTGACTGTTTCCGGTGGGCATACACAAATTGTTTTAGTAAATGACTACACTGACATGAAAGTACTTGGATCGACCATTGATGATGCAGCCGGTGAAGCCTTTGATAAAACGGGAAAAATGTTGGGGTTGGACTATCCTGCAGGTCCTATTATTGATAAATTGGCAAAAGCAGGCAAACCTGTTTTTCATTTTCCGGAACCTCAGGTAGCGGGACTCAACTTTAGTTTCAGTGGATTAAAGACTTCGATTTTGTATTTTTTGCAAAAGGCAGTAGCAGAAAACCCAAATTTTATTCAAGAAAACCTGAATGATATCTGTTGTTCTGTACAAAGCAGTATTGTTCACATCTTGCTAAAAAAATTAAAGAAGGCATCGGAAATTACCGGCATCAAGGAAATTGGAATTGCGGGTGGAGTATCTGCCAACAGTTATTTAAGACAGTCTTTTGATGAAGAAGGCAAAAAACATGGCTGGAATACTTATATCCCTGCTTTTGAGTATTGTACTGACAATGCAGGAATGATAGCTGTAGCAGGATATTATAAATTTCTTAATGGTGAATTTTGTGATCAAAACGTTACCCCTTTGGCCAGAATGGAGTTTTAAATTTTTTACCAGCTACTCAATGATAATATTTAAATAGATCTAAATTTATAGGTATTTATCTTAAGAAAAGCTAATTTTGTACCATTCAAGCCTTTTAAAATGAATAAACTCCATATTATTATTTTCGCTTTCTCCTTTGTTTTCTGCAATTCTTTCCATTTGAACACTATAGAAGTAGGAACAAAAATAGATACATATAATGGGGTTGATGTGTATTTTAATGGTAAAGATTTCACAAATGTAACAGGTCGAAATGTTACTGAAGACGGGTATAATTTAGGACTCAAATTCCAATGTGTGGAGTTTGTAAAACGCTATTATTACAAAGTATTTAACCATAAAATGCCCAATGCATTCGGTCATGCCAAAGACTTTTTTGACAAGGAATTACCTGACAAATCGTTTAATCAAAAAAGGGGGCTCATGCAATACCGGAATGTCAGAGAATACAAACCACAAATCAATGATATACTTGTGTACGACAAATATCCGGGAAACAGTTTCGGGCATGTGGCCATTATTTCTCATATCGACGATAATCAGATTGAGATCGTACAGCAAAATTTGGGACTGAACTCCAGAATTAAAATACCATTGGTCAACTTTTATCAGTATTGGACTATTGCAGACTACCACATTCTTGGGTGGCTCAGAAAAGAATAAATTTGGGAACACAAATTAAAACTCCAGACTCATTTTATTGAAATTGCCCGAAGTCATAAGTAAAATGTTATACTCTAAATAGTCATCTGAAGAAAGAAATGTAAATAATAGCTTTTCATCCGTGAAAACCATTAGACTAGGATGACCAAATGAGTCCATGATAAATTTCTCATCCAAATCGGGCATATTTTTCATTTTAAGGGTGTGAATATTAAAAAATACAATTGCTTTATCTGCCGCATTTAGTGCTTCATAATATTCAGGAATAAAGGATTGATTCAGGCTGGAAAAAGTATGCAGTTCCAATACAGCAAGTAATTTCTGACCGTCAAACCACTGCTTAACAGAATCCGTAGTTGCCTTTACTTTACTTGGGGCGTGGGCAAAGTCAAGATAAACAGTTCTTTCTCCGGATTCTGATAATTTCTGTAATCGTTTACTGGCTCCTTTAAAATCATTGATAGCATCAAAAAAAGATTCATTGGTTATGCCCAATTGCAAACAAACGAGCCTTGCTGCATTCATGTTTTGAAAATTATGATCACCTATGACAGAAACAGGATATAATTGGTTCTGAAAACTCACGTCACTTGCTTCCCTACTCAATGACTGGTAAGACACTTTCGGTAGTTTAGGTCTTTGGTCAACTATTGATTTCAAATGTTCATCATGTTGGTAATATATAAGTACACCATCAGTATCTATAGTATCAACAAATTTCAAAAATTGTTCCTTGTAAATATCAAATGTCGAAAACACATTGATATGATCCCAAGCAATTCCCGTAACCACAGCAATATGTGGCTTATAATGTAATATTTTAGGCACCCTATCTATAGGACTGCTTAGATACTCATCCCCTTCTATAACAATGACAGGTGCATCAGTAAGCTGCACCATCCTATCAAAACCGTCCAATTGTGCACCAACCAGGAAATCAAATGAAATTCCACATTTTTTTAAGACGTGCAAAATCATAGCAGTGGTAGTCGTTTTTCCATGGCTACCGGCAACGACCACACGTTTTTTATTTTTTGAATGTATAAATATAAATTCAGGATATGAAAATATTTTAAGCTGTAGATCTTTTGCTTTCAATAATTCAGGGTTATCTGCTTTGGCATGCATCCCCAGGATCACAATATCTATGTCTTGTTGGATTCTTTCAGGAAACCAGCCATATTCCTCAGGTGCAATACCTGCTTGTTTCAATCGGGATAAAGATGGTTCGTATATCTCGTCATCAGAACCAGATACTTCATATCCCTGAGCCTTCATGTCCAGTGCTATATTATGCATAGCGGCGCCTCCGATGGCTATAAAATGGATCTTTTTGCTTTTCAAAATATTAAGATTTGACGCATCAAAGTTATATCATATATCATAATTGAAAAAATTATTGTTAAAATTTAGTAAAAGATAGGTTTAAACATAAAAATATGTGTCTATATGTTATAAATAAATAATATTTTTGCGTGATTAAACGTTTAGTTTCAAAATATATATCATGAATACCAAGATTTCAAGAAAAATAACTTTTGCAGCCGTTGCATTATTGATAGTGGTTGCTTTCAGTTCGTGTAACAGAGGATACGGTTGTCCATATGAATTAAAATCTGCTGTAAAAATAATTGCACCTATCATTAAGTAATTGTTTTAAATGATTTCCTGGATAAATTTAGACTCTCCTTCTGTTTTGGAAGAAGCTGTTGCAGCATCATATACCCGTGATGTTGTAATATTTAAGCACAGCACAACTTGTTCCATTAGTCATATGGCTAAGTTAAGACTTGACAGTGGCTGGGATCTTGATGGAGTTTTACCCTATTATCTGGACCTTAAAACATATCGTTCATTATCACAGGCCGTCTCAGAAAGATTTAATGTACATCACGAGTCTCCTCAAATCTTGATGTTAAAAAATGGTGAATGTGTTTATGATGCATCTCATTTTGATATTTCAGTAGATGAATTAAAGGAAACTTTAGCCTGGCATGCCAGATAATCAAAAACTTCAGATTTCCGAAGATGGTTCCCATACACCTATTTCTGAAATATTTCAGGTTACCTACCACTCCATTCATGGTGCAATAACGGAAAGCAATGTCGTTTTTATTGATGCCGGTCTCAATTTCCTACTAAAAAATAATTATTCATCTATATCCATTTTTGAAATGGGTTTTGGCACGGGACTGAACGCACTCTTAACATATATATGGGCAGAAAAAAACCAAGTCAATGTAGATTACCATACAATTGAAGCTTATCCAGTCTCAAAAGACACATCAGACCAGCTGAACTATGGTGAAATATTAGGCTATCAAGAGATTCTTTACCAACTTCATAAATGTGATTGGGAGATTGAAATTAATTTTTCACCTTATTTCAGTTTTTGTAAATATCATCAGGAATTGGAAAATTTTGACTTAAAAAGTAAGTATGATGTAGTTTTCTTTGATGCTTTTTCTCCCGCATCACAGCCTCAACTCTGGGAAACACCAATACTTGGTAAAATGTATGATATACTAAATTATAATGGTGTATTAGTAAGTTATTGTGCGCAAGGTGCTTTTAAAAGAAATCTGAAAACGGTTGGTTTTCGTGTGGAAGCCATTCCCGGACCTCCAGGGAAAAGAGAGATGACCAGGGCAATAAAAGATCTGAGTAAGGTCAAAAGTGCTGGAATAACGGAGGAATTTACATTTGATGTGGTATTGGAAAGTATTATTGCAGGTGTTGACACTATAATTAGCGGGGACTAAGCTATAAACCATTATTCTGTAATTCCAATTAATTTATTTTTCATTTATACATTGGGCACATCCATTTGAGTTTATTTTTCTGCCTTTTATAGCTTTTAATCGCTTTTTAACAAAATTATAAGACAATGTATGCGTAACTTTTAGCAATTTTGCAGCGTCATATATAATTATAATAATTAACAAAAACAACTTTTATGAAATTCAGACATTTTATGGCTTTTTTGATCTTTTTTTCTCTGACTACCGGGGCCATTGCGCAAACAAAACCTGCTGTTAAGATGATTGGCGCGACTCCAAAGTCAGGCGTTCATATGACTTTTGAGAATGAACATATCGACATCGGAAAAGTAAAACGAGGAGAAATTAAAAAATTTGATTTTGTATTTACCAATACCGGAACCGAAATCATCGAAATAGATATTGCTTCAGGATGTGACTGTACCACCCTTGATTACCCAAAAAACAAAATATTACCAGGCAAAAAAGGAACTATCCATGTAATTTTTGATAGTGCTAAAAAAGAAGAGTCTGAAACCATAGATGTAGATATCTACCTTAAAAACCTTAATCCAAAAACAGGACAACGGATTTTAAAAATCATTGACTATAAATACGAACTTACCAAATAGAACTTTTATTCATTTACATAAAAACCCTGACTTTCTATTGGAAACCAGGGTTTTCTATTATGGGAATATAATTATAAAAGAATGTTTCAAACTACAGATCTGTTTTGCTTTAGTAATTTTTCAACGGTATGATTCAGCATTTGAATGGATTTTGATTGTTGGTCTATAATTTTTTTCATGCCGTCCATTTCTTCATGAAAAGCGTTTCTAATATTATTTGGAGAAGGCAGATATGGAGAGATTTTGACTTCCACATGCCAGATTTCACGTATTTGTTCTATGGCCACTTCGTATGGCTGATAATAAGAATTGTCCGAAAGCATCATCATAGTACGATTTTCGCGTACTTTATTTAACACCCGTTTTACCACCAGAGATCCATCCATGACTATTACGTACACCAGATTATTTCTGACTGAACTGTAAAAATTATTACTATCGACTTGGGAACACACTACTTTATCGCCTGCATACAAAGATGGCTCCATACTGTCTCCCATTATATCAAAACATCGATAAGTACCATGCTGAAATTTGTAATCCGGCAATGAAAAACTCACCAGGTCATCCAGAAATACAGGATCATGAAATTGCTCCGTATAGCCGGCGTGAGCAGCTGTAGGCACATATACAATTTTTTCCAGAGATTTAAACTGTTGAGCAGGGGATGGATGCTGAACTATTTCTTCATCAGAAAACATGGATCCAAGACCTGTAAATATATATTGCGTATTTATTTTATATATCTCTGCAGCGTTTTTTATCAGTTCTATAGTAACATCCCTTTTACCCTTCATTATATCATTTAAATTCTGCGGGTGATAATCTACGGCAAGAGCAAATTGTCTGATGGACTTTATTTCATTGCTATCCTTGAGTTTTTCAAGGCAGGATATAAATCTTTCTGTTACAATATTGCACATATGATAAAGTTGTTGGATAGTTGGTTATTTCGTCAAGCTGCAAATGTAATTATTAATATTGAAAAATAAAATAATATGTATAAATTATTATAAAATAATTTAATATGAGATAAATTCTAACTTTACAGATAAGAAATATTAAATGATTGAAATATACAATACTGTAAACAATAATCTAAAGTCGAACTTACTTTGGGTGAAAGAAATTCTGTCTTACCAATTACAGATGTTCAGGGACTAATCAATTTTACCCTTAATTACATTCTTTGTCTAAACCTTAGTCTTAACCATAGTCTTATTCTTAACCTTTACCTTATTCTTTTTCCTCCGTGATGATGCCTGTTTGTTTGCCAAAGTAGTCTACAAACAATTGCATATCATTGGCTAGTTGTTGATTATTGGTAGCTCTGAAATATGTATCTGCCAAGGAACGGAGTGTTTGAAACATAAACCTGTCCATCTCCACCACCTGCATCTCCGTAGTCCAAAGATCTATCTTCAGCGTGTCTTTGTAATCTTTATCAAAAAGGGACAAAGAAATAGCTTTACATTCTGTAAAACCTGTTCCATTCGGGTTGTCATTGGATCGCCAATGTATTGTTTCTGGATTTTTGTCCTCGTTCAGTCCAATTTCAAGCTCAATTAATGATTTTTTTATAACCGGTTTTCCCACGTCTTTATATTTAATGTATTCTTAAATGAATAAATTGATTGATTGATTGATTGATTGATCAAAAAGTATAAATTCAATATTTATGGTCACAAAGATAAGAATTACAGCTGGAAGCCTGTGATGAATAATTTAAAACGTAACACAAAGTTTTAATTTTATTTAAATGATTAAAATAAGAATAATCTCATACTATTTGTTTGGAAATGTAAATGATACAGAAATTCCAACAGAATTGGCAGAAACAGATTTGTTTAATTCATCTGTATACTTGATGGAAGTATAAGTCAAAGCTACCCATTTATATCCAAACTCTACCCTTGTACCAAAACTGCCGGTAAAATCAACATCCGGAACAAATCCGTCGCCCTTCAGCCTTACACTCTGGTGAGAAGAAATACCTATTCCCAGTCTTATGTCCTCATTTATATTCCAATACGGAATCAATGTAATTGGAACCCTGGTAAATCTTATGTTTGCATTTTCGGCAGCTGTCGTATTGTATTTTAATCCAATAGCAGCACGAAGCATCAATGGTTTTACTTTTGTCATTTGGAATTGTCCTCCCAACGCAAGATAACCACCCTGTCCGGCTCTCATGGTCTGGTCTTCACCATTGGTAAAAAATACTTTAAGGATTTCATCCCCACCGAATTCAATTCCTCCTTCGACTAAAAATTTGGCAGTAATGGAATTATTTGATTCCTGCGAAAAAGTCGGTATTGACCATAAAAAAACCATCAATGGAATCGCAAGTAAACATTTAAACAGGTTCATCTTTTTATCGAAGTTAAAGTTGAAAGTTAAGCATTTGTATTAGATTAAACAAATATTTTCGTGATACCTATTTCTCCAATCAAACAAATTTTAAAATCAAAAATAATATAACTATCTCCCCGAATAAAAGTTTACCCGAATTTTTGGAGATCTATGGATTCATGGATAAAGGTTCCTTTAGTATCAGATTGCATCAACTGAAACATCGCTGATGCGACGGTGATATCCTGTATGGCTTTATATTTTTTTAAAGTACCTACAAAGAGAAAACTCAACATCCTGCTGAGTAGAATTCCTATACGCTCACCTACCCTATTTTCCTTCCTGTGGCCTAACAACAAAGATGGGCGTACAATATGGATGGTATCAATTCCAAGCGCTGAGATGTCCCTTTCGACATCCCCTTTTACTTTTGAGTAATACACTGCTGAGCTGGCATCCGCACCCAAAGATGAAATCAGTCCCAATTTTTTTACTTTATTTTTGGCAGCAGAAGTTGCAGCCTGCATGGTATATGTATAATCTATTTTGTAGAAGGCATCTTTACTTCCTGCCTTTTTCATAGTAGTCCCCAAACATAGATAGATGTCATCACCTGTAATCTGATCACTGAATGATTCCGGTTGATCAAAATCAATTATGATTTGCTGAAGTTTTTCGTGGCTAAAGGATATTGGTTTTCTGACAAATGCCTTGATGGTGCCATACTCATCTCTTTGAAGTAATATGTTTAAAAGTGTAGATCCTACCAATCCTGTACTACCGAAGATGATTGCTGTTTTTGCCATTATGTCAATGCTTGTTCCAGATCAAAAATAATGTCATTCACATCTTCTATTCCGACAGACAATCGCACCAGTCCATCTGTTATTCCATTGGCATCTCTTTGTGATTTATCCACATTTATGTGCGAACTAGTTGCCGGGTGGAGCACAAGTGTATCAACATCACCCAACGTAGGCGCTATTGAACAAAATTTAAGTTTATTTAAAATATTAAGTACCGAGCTTAGATTCCCATCAATTTCAAAACTAAGCATTCCTCCATAAGATTTCATTTGTTTGGATGCTATATTATGATATGGGTGTGAAGGTAGTCCATTGTAATTTACTTTTTTCACCTTTGGGTGTTTTTGCAAAAAAAGCGCTACAGCCATGGCATTTGATGCATGTTTTTCCATTCTGATTGGCAAAGTCTTTAGCCCGTTATTGATTAGCCAGGCATCCCAGGCATTGCAGGTAGTACCCAATAATTTTAGGGTGGTCCAGATTTGTTTCTTATATTTCTCATCATGTCCGATGATCACTCCTGCGATGGAATTACCATGACCATTTAGATATTTTGTGGTAGAATGTATGACAAAGTCAACGCCAAGAGCCAACGGTTGTTGTATCACAGGTGTACAAAAAGTATTGTCAACACAAGTAATAATCCCGTACTTTCTGGCCAATCTTGACATTTGTAATATGTCGATACACTTCATCGTCGGGTTGGCAGGAGTTTCAAAATAGAGCAATTTTATGGTACGATCATTTTGTAATATCTGCTCTACCCCATCAAAAGCAGTAAGATCTGTAAAAATTGTTTTTATTCCGCTGTTGGCAATAACTTTCAATAACATCTCTGTCGTTCCTCCATATAAATCACCTTGTGTCAAAATAGTATCACCCGTTTTTAGCAAAGATAATATAATGGTAGAAATAGCAGACATACCACTACTTGTCAGATAGCCATACGCACTCAAACCTGTCCCAAATGCTTCAAGATCAGCTAGTTTTCCGCTTACAGTATCAACTGTGGGATTACCATATCTACTGTACGAATGACCTGATTTTGCGCCGGTAAATATATCAATACCTTCTTCCATACTTTCAAATTCAAAAGAAGAAGTTGCATAAATCGGCAGCTGATGTGGTTTTGTGGATCGGTGGTCTTTAAATTCTTTAACACAAAGTGAAGCTAAAGAAAGTCTTTTATTGTTCATCCTGATTACATTATTAATATGGTACAAAGGTAAAAGGAATTTCGTTAATACTTTTAAATTGTCATATGTATAGTTTATAAAACTTTGGAATGAAAATATATAAAAACTTCTTTTTTATTTAAACCTGAAAATCTGTTATCTTATAATTTGGTAAAATGGATATCTTCAGCATATGCATATGATCTTTCCAAAGCTGCCAAAAAATAATTCATATTTCAGTTCAGATTATATATGAGGACAGGACACAAATATTTGATTTACTTCCCTTTGCCCTGAATAAGCACCAAAATAGTATAAAACAATATTTTAATGTCAAGACTTAAAGACATGTTTTCAATATACAAAATATCAAATTTTAATCTTTGCAGCATTTGCTGAACATTTGATGCATATCCATATTTCACCTGACCCCAGGAAGTGATACCAGGTCTGACCTTAAGCAAATGTTTATAATGTGGCGCTTCTTTTGAAATAAGGTCAATATAATACTTCCTTTCAGGTCTGGGTCCTACAATAGACATATCTCCTTTCAGAACATTAAAAAATTGAGGAATTTCGTCTATTCGCCATTTTCTCATTATTTTGCCCCAGGATGTCACCCTATCATCATTATCGTTGCTGAGTTGCGGTCCATTCTTTTCTGCTTCCATGAGCATGGACCTGAATTTTATAATATTAAAAGGTTTGCCATTCATCCCGATTCTTTCCTGCATATAAAATACAGGGCCGGGAGATGATAGTTTAACTCGTATAATACTCATTAAAATAACAGGAGATAAGATGATAATTGCAATAATACTGATTGTGTAGTCAATTAACCTCTTGATTACTTTTTGCCAGTTTGGCATAAGTTCCTGTTCGATTTCAATCAAAACTGCCCCATAAATATGATTCATCTTAACAGTACCCAACATTATATCATAAGTGTCGGGTATAACCTTAATCAGAATTTGTTCAGAAAAATCAAATAAATCATCCAGAATAGCTTTAAGTTTACTATGTTCGGAAGTTTCAACTGCAATAATTACTTCTTCTACTTTGTACTGCACCATTACAGTATCAAGATCAGAAATCTTCCCTAATTTGGGCAAGTATTTTTCAAGGTGGTTTTTACTTTTGCCGTTGCTGTCAATGAAACCTATAAAATTATGACCCAGACTATGAGGTCTTGAAATAATTTCTTCATATAAGTCAACGGCATTTTTATCTCCACCAATGATAAGTGTATTAAAACTAACTTTTCCTGATTTTAATCTTTTACTTGCCACGGTAAGAATGATCATTCTAAAAATAGAAGTAATCGTAAAATGGATAATAAATAATCTTAAAAAAAGTGTAAAAATGGAGGTAAACTTCAAAACATTATCGTCCATCAAGACAGTAAAAAATAGCAAAAGGACGCCTAAAAACGTTGTAAAGAAAGTACTCTTTAATGTTTCAAATCGGGAGTACCTGTAAATATCTTTGTATCTGTCAAATATAGAATAAATAATAACCCATATCAATGGAATTAACAAAAGTCCCTGCCAGAGTCTTTTGTCTGAAACAATTTCCATTAACTCAATCCCTGGTGACTCAATGTTTTTTCTATAAATAAAAAATAGTAGCCACGCCAAAAAGGCGGAAATAAAATCTCCAATCCTATATATGAACAGCTCTAATTTTCTTTGTTCTTTCATCTATTTTCAGAAATGAATGTGCTTAATGTTATCCACATAAATATTCGAAACCTGACTTATTCCAGTACGCGTAAATCCTAACACCAGCCTATATGCATCATAATCATCAGGAGATAATTTGTCTGTAACATCAATATATATTTTATTCCAGTTTTCTTTGCCAGGCACAAACAAAACATATTCAACCCTAAATAGTCCAAAAGATGATTTTGCAATTCCGATGGCAATCTCACCTTCCCCTTTATAATCCATTTCAATATAACTCTGACCTCTGCTATTTTGTCCCCGATTTATATTGACATCACATCCAATTTCCATAAATTTCAATTCATTTGAAAGTGCAATCCATCCCGATTTTAGGCCAAGATTGGATGTTTCATTTGTAACATTAATATTTGAGTTGGGATTACTATCAAAATCCAATCTAAAGGAATTCCCTGTTTCAAAACTTTCATTGACGGGAATCTTTGCATTTGAAATATACTGGAAGTTTAAAGGTATTGATACAGTTTTATTTGGCTCAGGACTCACCTTTGTGACAATGGATTTGTAGAATGGATAAAATACTGGCGTATCATTCATTCCATTATTACGAATACCTGCAAGAATGGTAATTTCACTGTCCGAATTAATTACTGATACAGGTACTTTTGCAGGTAATGGAAACACACCCAGGATCTGTCCATCTGCAAATACCCAAACGTCTGTAATTTTATGTGTATCAAAACCAGTGTTATCAGGTGTTCTGACAGTAGGGTCTTTCAGGTCAAGAAAAAACGGAACTGGCTTGTCGCTATCCAACAAACTACATGAACTAAAAGTGGCTATAGAAAAAATGAATATCAGATATTTAAATTTCAACATTATTTTCATTTATTTTATCCTGTATGATCTGTGCAAGATGTAATGCCCTGTATCCGTCTTCAATCGTAACAATCAGTGGAGCATCGTTAACTACAGATTCATAAAAGTCATTTAACTCATCTTCAATGGCATTATTTTGCATTATGGAAGGTGTTTCTATTATAATACGTTTTAATCCGTCATTTGTATGTATCGTCATGCCGGAAAAATTGTCGCCTTCGATATTATTTTCAATTTTTATTACCTGAGCTTCTTTATCCAGAAAATCAAGACTAATGTATGCATCCTCCTGAAATATTCTGATCTTCCTCATATTTTTCATGCTTATCCTGCTAGCAGTAAGATTTGCTACTGCCCCACCCTCAAATTCAATGCGGGCATTGCAAATATCAGGCGTACTGCTTACTATTGAAACACCGTTTGCCCTGACATCTTTGATATTGTCTTTCACCATACTGAGTACGATGTCTATGTCATGAATCATTAAATCCAGGACAACAGAAACATCTGTCCCCCTAGGATTAAACATAGCCAACCTGTGACCTTCAATAAATTTTGGCTTAAAATTAATATTCTTAAGGGATCTGATTGCCGGATTATACCTTTCTACGTGACCTACTTGCACTTTTACGCCATATTCAATAGAAAGTTTAACCAACTCTTCAGCCTGTTTGGTTGATTCTGTGAGTGGTTTTTCTATAAATACGTGTTTACCTCTGGAGATACAGGTTTTTGCAATTTCGTAATGATGCACCGTTGGACTTACTATATCTATACAATCTGAAGCATCGATCAAGTCACTAAGGCTATCAAAAGATTTGACAGAATATGTTTCTACTATCATTTTCCTCACAGTAGGATCGGGATCATAGAAGCCCGCAAATTCAAATTTTGTATTCAACAAACATTTTAAATGTATTTTACCCAAATGTCCTGCGCCCGCTAATCCAATTTTCAAACTGTCGAATTTAAATGTTCTTTAAAATTATTCCCATTATGGTGATCAGAAGTACCAGAATCACGGCTATTAAGATAGACTTCTTTATATGACCGCTAAAACTCAATATTTCATTAGTGAATGCAGGATATTTGGAAAGGACTTCATTTTCCATTTTAACCTTATTAAAGATGTGTGAAGAATTAAACTCAATTCTGTTTTGCACCAACACCTTATATACTTTAAATACTTTTATTCTAAAATATAGGTTTAGAAAAAGCAGAGAAAGGAAAATACCAATAATTAGATAAGTTATTATATAGGTCATAAAAGTGTACAATATGTTGCAAAGTTAATAAAATTAAAGGGTTTTAAGCAAAACAACTGTCGAATTGTTGATTCATGCCAAAATTTGTTTTTCTTAATTTTTATTTATATTCTTGTCCTCAAATATCTTAAATATGCCAACTTCTTTCAAAAATTTTTATTTTATAATTTTAATCTCATTGAGTTACAATGGATTAAGTCAGACCGATAAAAAACCATTGAGTTATTATTTACCTGATATTACTTACGACGAAAAAATTCCAACTCCTGAGCAATATCTGGGGTATCAGATTGGTGATTGGCATGTCACTCACGATCAGTTGATCTCTTACTTTAAAGTTCTTGACATGTTATCGGATCGAATTGAAATTGCAGAATATGCACGAAGTCATGAAAACCGACCTCTTATAGTAGCAATGATCAGTAGTCCGGAAAATCTTAAAAATAAGGATAATATAAAAAAACAACACTCAGCTCTGGCCAATTCTGACACAGCAGGATCAGTCAATATATCTAATCTTCCAGCCGTTCTTTGGCAAGGCTATACGATTCATGGCAATGAACCATCCGGAAATAATGCATCTCTACTTGTTGCATATTATCTGGCAGCAGGTCAAAGCCAAGAAGTTAAAAATATTCTAAACAATACAGTCATTCTAATGGACCCATGCTTGAATCCCGACGGATCACAACGATTTTCTACCTGGGTAAATAGCCATAAAAGTCAACATCTTGTTTCAGATCCATCAAGTCGTGAGTTTTCAGAAGTATGGCCTGGAGGAAGGTATAATCACTACTGGTTTGATATGAACCGTGACTGGCTATTGCTTGTACATCCAGAAAGTCGCGGCCGTATAAAGTTATTTCATGAATGGCATCCGAATGTTTTAACTGATCATCACGAAATGGGGACTAATTCAACCTTCTTTTTTCAACCTGGCATACCTTCTAGTAATAACCCAAATACACCTTCTGAAAATTTTATTTTAACAGAAGAAATAGGTAAGTTTCATGCAAAAGCACTTGATTCTATTGGCTCGCTTTATTTTACTAAAGCCAGTTTTGATGATTTTTATTATGGAAAAGGATCTACTTATCCTGATGCTTTAGGTTGCATAGGCATACTTTTTGAGCAAGCCAGCTCCAGAGGTCATCTTCAGGAAAGTGTAAATGGACCGGTTAGCTTTCCCTTTACTATAAGAAATCAGGTAAATACTTCATTATCCACACAAAGAGCGGTTTTGGGTCTGAAAGAAAGACTTTTGACTTATAAACAGACTTTTCATAAAAAAGTATTAGAAAAGATATCTTCGATTCCCATCAAAGGATATATTTTTGCTGATAGAGATGAAGCAAAAATCCAACATTTTTTAAATATTCTATTGCAGCATAAAGTTGATGTTTACAAAAATGAACAAAATCTACAGATAAATGAAAATAAATTTGAAAAAGGTAAAAGTTACATTGTACCCTTAGCACAAGCACAACCAATCCTGGCTAAAACTATTTTTGAAGTTGTTCAATCATTTCAGGACAGTTCATTTTATGACGTCTCAGGTTGGACATTAAGTCATGCATTTGGTCTAAAATGTGAGCCGTTGACTACCATTTCGGTGAATAAAAATCTAAAAGTTACGTCACCGCTACAAATTTCAGGAGGTGTTACTGGTGATACAAAGGAAATATATTCTTTTATTATTGAGCCGGAGCAGCGTCACATTCATAAAACTGTATTTGAACTTCAAAAATTAGAGCTTATTGTCAGAATTGCTCAATCAGATATGGAAGTAAAAATCGGCAATTCAGTTAAAGTATTTTCTAAAGGAAGCATCATCATACCAGTTCAAAATCAATCTGTTAAAGCATCTGATATTATAGGAATCATGAATGAGATAGGGAAAAGAAATGACATTATAATTCACCCTATGGCAGGTGGAAATGGAACCAATACCATCACAGTTGGTCATCCATTGGTTAGCCCTCTGGAAAAACCTGAAATTGCGTACATTGTTGGCTCCGGAATAAATCCGCAATCTGCCGGTGAAATATGGCATCACCTGGACCTAAATCTACACCTTCCTGCTACCATGCTGGAGAATACAAGGTTCAGAAGTACCAATCTCAAAAGATATAATACCATCATCTTACCGGAAGGGAGCTACAATACATGGGGAGAATCAGAAATAAACAAATTGAGAGATTGGTGCCAGCAAGGGAATACATTAATAACCATAGGCTCTGCCACAGAATGGGCCGCAGATAAAAAATTAGTTGTGTTGAATCAAAGAAAAATTGATAAAAACAATTCAGAGTCAGGAAAATATGAAAATGCAGATCGTGAAATAGATGCTAAGGTCATTGGAGGAAGTATTTTTGGAGTTGACGCAGACTTAAGTCATCCTCTTTTTTATGGTTTTGATGACAATAAACTATCTCTGATGAAAACAGGTACCAAATTTTATGAACCAACGAACAATAAATATGCATCCCCTGCCAAATACAGAGATGACTTTTTGGTGTCAGGTTACTTACCCAAAGGAATAAGCTCCTCCATAAGAAAAGGGGCAGCCATTACAGTTCATGGTATTGGAGCCGGCAAAGTGATTTGTTTTCAGGACAATCCTTTGTTTAGAGGGTATTGGCTTGTCGGGCAAAAGATATTTAATAACGCCTTGTTTTATAGTAAGGTGATAGACAGACGGACGATAGAGTCAGGTGAATAAATTATTTTTTGATAAGCATTCTTTGTCTTACTGCTTCAAAAAGTATTATAGCCGCACTTACAGAAACATTCACAGAATCTAATTGCCCTTGCATGGGAATAATGATATTAT
This sequence comes from Saprospiraceae bacterium, assembly GCA_016714445.1. Taxonomy (GTDB): domain Bacteria; phylum Bacteroidota; class Bacteroidia; order Chitinophagales; family Saprospiraceae; genus OLB9. The sequence continues at coordinate 125,583 of JADJNF010000001.1, forward strand.
GATCCGCAGCGTTAACCCACTCTTCACTTAGGCCGGTTGATTCTGTACCAACTACCAATGCCGTGGGCCCGGTGTAGTCTTGATCATAAATCGAAACTGAAGAGTCGTTGATCGTAGCACAGAATATTTTGATTTTTTGCTTTTTCAGAAAAGTAATTATTTCCATCGAAGCACCAGAAACGACCTGTTTTGTAAAAACGCCGCCTACACTTGAACGGATAATATTTGGATTGAAAATATCGGTATTGGGGTTTGCAATGATAAATGCGTCTACACCTGCCGCATCTGCAGTACGGAGTAATGCACCTATATTACCGGGTTTTTCCGGAGCTTCGGCTACAAGAATAAATGGGTTATTGTTCTTTAGTGCCAAATCTTCAATATGCTTTTCAATATAACTAAACATAGCTATAACTCCTTCAGTACCTTCCCGGTATGCAATTTTATTGTATACCAGATTCGTCACTTCTATCATTTCTGTATCAAAAAGGATATTACCATACAAATCCAAGAGATGGTTAAAACTGACAATCGTAGGATTAAAAATAATAGTTTTCGGCAAATACCCACCTTTGAGTGCCAGTAATATTTCCCTTTGACCTTCCACCACAAAAGTACCTGAATCCTTTCTTGCCCTGGATTTATCTGTGAGATGTACGATATTCTTAATCAGCGGATTGGTTGGACTTGATATGGATTTTATCATAAGATTAATTATTGGGATCATTATAAACTAAAAACAGGCGCAAAATTACCTAAATTATTAACTTTGAGCTATAATCTAATCAAGCTTAAAGATTTAATATGGATATCAATGATATACTGACACATTTGGGGGAAGACCGGTCTAAATATTTTAATGCTGTTGCGCCACCGATTATTCAGTCCAGTAATTTTGTGTTTGAAACTGTCGAAGATATGAGAATAGCTTTTGCAAATGAATTGGAACACCATATTTATACCAGGGGAAATAATCCTACGGTAGCCATTCTTCGACAAAAACTTGCCGCATTAGAGCACACTGAAGATGCATTGGTTGTTGGTAGCGGTGCTGCAGCTGTTTCGGCATCAGTTATTTCCAATGTCAAATCAGGTGACCATATCATATGTGTCCAAAAACCATATAGCTGGACATTCAAACTTATATCCAAGTTATTACCAAAATTTGGGGTGGACTTTACTTTTGTCGATGGGAAAGATATAAATAACATAATATCAGCTCTTCAGCCAAATACTAAAGTTCTGTATCTGGAAAGTCCAAATACAATGACTTTTGAAATTCAAGACCTGAAAGCTTGCAGCATATTTGCAAAGCAGCATAACATTGTAACTATTATAGACAATAGTCATGCTTCTCCACTTTTTCAAAATCCGGTTGACTTTGGGATAGATATTATAGTGCATTCTGCTACCAAATACATTAATGGGCATAGCGATGTAGTTGCCGGTGTAATTTGCAGCAGTAAAGAAATGATAAAAAAAATATTTGAATCTGAACTGATGACCTTAGGATTGACCATCTCGCCGCATGATGCTGGATTGATGATCAGAGGTTTACGCACACTTGAACTCAGGGTGAAAAGGAGTGATGAAACGGCTCAAAAAGTTGCCGATTTTCTGTATCAACACCCTAAAATTGAAAAACTGTATTTTCCTTTGCATCCTTCATTTGATCAATACGCTTTGGCTTCAAAACAAATGACTGGTTGTGGTGGTCTTATTACCATCAAGCTAAAAGCTGCATCTAAAGAAAGCACCATGAGATTTGTTCGTTCGATAAAAAGGTTTTTAATGGCGGTATCATGGGGAGGATATGAATCTCTGATGATACCGAGTATAGCATTTCATGATATACCAGGAATGCCGGACTCTCCTATTCATTGGTCAATGGTGAGATTGTACATAGGTCTTGAAAGCGCAGAATATTTAATAGAAGACCTTAGTCATGCATTAGATGCAATGTAAAAAAATCAAAATATTAGTAAACGTAATGGACCTTCTCTATTTTTTCAGCAAATGATTTGAGTATTATTTTTGCGGTTATGAAATATTTTCAACTAATTTTTGGGTGCAAAGTCTAACGTCAATGAAAATATATGTGATACCAGGACTCCGCTCACACTTCCGATATTGGCTAATGCATAATCAACTTTCAAGCGGCCAAGCTTAAGTCCTAATCCAACATTTGGTTGAATTTCAAAATCTCTTTCAGCAGTATTTGTTTGATTTATTACAGTCTGCATATTACCCAATCCTACCCTTAGAAATACTTTTTGTATATAACCTACTTCAATACCCAAACTAGGATCCAAATTTATATTTTTTCCGGAGATAATACCAGATTCGGTGCCATTGGTGGAAATATTTATATCCATCTCGGCCAGGTAATTAAAATCTCCTTTGGTTCCAAAATATGCTCCTCCAAAGATTAATCTAGGTAATGTTATTTCTGTACTACTAATGGGAATATCATTTCCTGTACTTTGAAAAACTCTTTTTTCTTCTTCCGTAAGATTAAATGACCAGGCATTAAACGTAGTTGTAATATCTCTGGCAGATAGACCAAGGATGAATTTGTCTCCTTTGTATCTGACTCCCAAATCAGCTCCAAAACCCCATGCTTTTCCAAACGAGCCAATGGAGCGATGAATTACTTTAATATTACCACCCACTGAAAATTTTTCATTTCTTCCTATTGTTTGGGCATAAGAAAAAATACCGGCATAATCTGATGCCGAAAAGTTCGTGACACGATTATAATCAACTGTACCATCGGGTCCGATCAAATTTAATGTGTTAGGAATGTTGTCTACACCAAGCCGGATAAAAGAAAAGGCTGCAACAGATTTATTTCTGGAATTAAGTTTTTTTGCAATAGAAACATAATCGTAATTTGCAATTCCACCAAACCATTTTGCATGCATGGCATTTAGTTGAAGTGGATTTTCCAATTCTGTAAGGCCTGCAGTATTCCAGTATGCTGCTGTACCATCGTTTGTACTGGCTACTACAGAACCAAACATACCATGTGCTCTTGCTCCAACGCCTATGTTAAGAAATTCATTGACGAATTTTTGAGCTTTGGCCGGTGCTGCCATTAGGATGACGAAAATATGAAATAATAAAATTCGCTTCATTAAAACTGCTGGTTTATTGGTATTTTAATATATGCTTTATTAACAGAAAATATAAGTTGTATTATAAACGGATGATATTTCAAAATATTATATCTTTACTCTCCAAACCATACAAAATGCAAAATAAATATATTTCCATTGGATTTTCAAACATATTATATTTAATTATTATACTGAACTTGTTTGCATGTAAGCAATCAGGTGATCAAAACGCAATATATAACATTAGTAAGTCTGTAACAGCTGACAGCGCTATGGTAGCATCTGCACACCCTTTAGCAACATCTGTTGGTCTGGATATCATCAGACAGGGTGGTAACGCCATTGATGCTGCTATTGCTGTGCAGTTTGCCTTGGCTGTATGTTATCCCGGGGCTGGCAATATTGGTGGCGGTGGTTTTTTGGTATATAGAAGTAAAGATGGAGAAATCAGTACACTTGACTACAGGGAAAAGGCATCATCATTCGCTACAGCAGACATGTATTTGGATAGTTTAGGTAATCCGATCACAGACAAAAGCCTGTATGGTCATCTGGCGGCTGGAGTACCCGGGACAGTAGATGGTATGGTAAAAGCATTTGAAAAATATAGTAAATTAAAAGATTGGAAAAAGCTCGTACAACCAGCTATAGATATGGCCGAAAATGGTTTTAAAATAACGGAAAGAGAAGCTGAAAATTTAAATGAAGACCAACCTTTATTTATTAAGTATAACTTGGCACCTACTGCTTTTCACAAAGATAAGTGGAATGCAGGTGATCTGTTAATTCAAAAGGAATTGGCACAAACCCTGGCGGCCATCAGGGATAAAGGTAGATCCGGTTTTTATGAAGGTAACGTAGCTGATCATATCGTAAATGAAATGAAAGCCGGTGGTGGGATTATTACCTATGATGATCTCAAAGCATATCAGGCCGTATGGCGCTCACCTGTAACAACCATGTATAAAGGAAATAAAATAATTTCCATGCCTCCACCGTCAAGTGGCGGTATCGTATTAATACAATTGCTTAAGATGGTCGAACCATACGATTTGCGAAGTATAAAATTTCAAAGTGCAGCAACTGTTCACCTTATGGTAGAGGCTGAAAGGAGGGCTTTTGCAGATCGGGCAAAACATCTTGGTGATCCGGACTTTTATAAAGTACCATCGGTGCTGACTGACAGTTCTTATATCCAAAGGAGAATGGTAAATTTTAATCCCAGGGTAGCAAATAAAAGTGACAGTATATCTTATGGAATGATTGAAAGCGAAGAGACTACACACTTCAGTATTGTTGATACGGAAGGTAACGCAGTTTCTTTAACCACGACGCTGAATGGCGGGTATGGTGCTTACACCGTAGTAAGAGGAGCCGGCTTTTTACTTAATAATGAAATGGATGATTTTTCAGTTAAACCTGGAACACCGAATATGTATGGATTAGTAGGCGCTGAAGCAAATAAAATAGAACCTAATAAGAGAATGCTTTCATCTATGACACCAACAATCATCGAAAAGGATGGTAAATTAAAAATGGTAGTGGGTACACCAGGTGGGTCAACGATCATTACATCTGTTTTTCAGGCTGTAGTAAATGTCATTGATTTTGATATGGATGCAGATAAAGCCATTCAATCACCCAGATTTCACCATCAATGGTTGCCTGATGTAATTATTACTGAAAAAGATGCTATTCCTTTATCTGAGCGGAAATTGCTTGAAATAATTGGTCATACATTCAAAGATAGAAATGCTATAGGGCGTATGGAAGCAATCGTCATAACAAATCAGGGCAAGCTCCAGGGTGCTGCAGATCGTCGGGGAGATGATGATGTAAAAGGATTTTAGATATTCCTTTTAGCGTCGTTCCACAATTTATCCATTTCTTCCAAAGTCATATCCTGGAGTTTTCTGTCCGCATTGGCTTCGATATATTCAAATCTTGATTTAAACTTGCGATTTACCCTTTCAAGTGCTGTTTCAGGATTTATGCCTGCATATCTTGCATAATTTATGAGCGAAAATAGAATATCACCAAATTCATCTTCTTTTTTGTCAATATCATCCGAGTCAGCAACCTCTTTAAATTCGTTGATTTCTTCTTCAACTTTATCCCAGACATCACTTTTTTCTTTCCACTCAAATCCTACTTGGGCTGTTTTTTCCTGCATTCTATATGCCTTAACCATAGCTGGCAAACTATTAGGGACACCGGAAAGTACAGATTTTTTCCCTTCAGATAATTTTATTTGCTCCCAGTTTCTTTTTACATCTGCCTCATTTTCGACTTTAACGTCACCATAGATATGAGGGTGGCGTTTTACAAGTTTATCACAAACCCCATGAATGGCATCCCCGATATGAAATGCACCCAACTCCTCTCCTATTTTGGCATAAAATACCAAATGAAGCATGATGTCTCCCAATTCTTCTTTGATATCTAAGATGTTTTTGTCCAGAATAGCATCAGAGAGTTCATAAGTTTCTTCTATGGTCAGTATACGTAAAGATTCAAAAGTTTGTTTCATGTCCCAAGGACATTTAGCCCTTAAGTCATCCATGATTTCTAGTAACCTTATGAATGCATTTCCTTTTGCAACTTTATCTAAATTGTGTGTATTATTCAAATGCCTTGATTTTTAGTTAGCATAAATTAAAATTACAAAAGTATAACTTTATCTACTGATAAAATTGTTAAACAAAACAAAAATAAATATATAAATATCCAATAAAACAATAATAAAATTACCTTTGTTAGTAAGTTCAAACATTTACAGATGATAGAGTTTTTTTATATATTAGCGGTAATATTTGGTATATTTTTAATGTCATTTTTACTTATGAACCTTAGACATTGGTTCACAGGGCAGGAATTCAGAGGCTCGTGTGCCAGTAACAATCCAATGATAAAAAATCAACTTGGTGAATGTACTGTTTGCGGCAAAAAACCTGAAGAATCATGCAAAATGCCGGAAGCAAAGGCAAGCTAAACCTATATTATATTATCTTGCTGTTTTGGTATGGATCAATAATCCCAGAGCCAAAGCCAAAAATACAATAATAGTTAATCCAAGAATTAACATAATTAAAATTTGATGTTGCAGTGCAAAGATGGTGTTATTCAGTATAAAATCAAAACATTTTTTAAGTTTTACTAATATTATTTTTAATAAAATTCATGGATCAGATCAAGAATAAATTCACAAAAACATTTCATCCCATAGCATATGTGATGACTTTTCAAGTATTACTTTTGGCAGTAAATGGTTTTGGGCAGGCGCCCAAAAAGCATACTTCCGGTGAAATCTATCAAATGATGGAAAAACTTGGGTTTTTAGGGTCAGTGCTTTATGTAGCTGCCCACCCTGATGATGAAAATACAAGACTCATTTCTTATTTAGCAAATGATAAAAAAGCTATAACTACGTATCTATCACTTACCAGAGGTGATGGTGGTCAAAACCTAATTGGCCCTGAAATTTCTGAATTACTTGGCGTTATGCGAACTCAGGAATTGCTGATGGCCAGGTCTGTAGACAATGGCAAACAAATGTTTACCAGAGCAAATGATTTTGGATATTCAAAAAATGCGGAAGAAACCATTAAGATATGGGATACAGAAAAAGTTAAGGCAGATGTCGTCTGGGCAATCAGGAAAGCCAGACCTGATGTCATTATCAATAGATTTGATCATAGAACTTCCGGCGAAACACATGGTCACCACACTGCTTCTGCACAACTTTCCTACGAATTATTTGACAAAGCAGGTGATAGCAAGGTATATCCGGAACATATTAAATATGTATCACCATGGAAGCCACAACGCCTTTTCTTTAATACAAGTTGGTGGTTTTATGGAAGCGAAGACAAATTTAAGAAAGCTGATAAGACAGCATTGATGAGTATGGATGTGGGTGTATATTTCCCCTTACTTGGAAAGTCAAACACTGAAATAGCTGCTGAATCAAGAAGCAATCATAAGTGTCAGGGTTTTGGCTCCACAGGTACCAGAGGAATGCAAATGGAGTATCTTGAATTGCTTAAAGGAGATATGCCGCCAAATAAATCTGATATTTTTGAAGGTATTAATACCACCTGGACAAGAGTAGAAAATGGATCTCGTCTTAAAATAATGACCAATCAATTGCTTGCCAATTTTGATTTTAAAAATCCTGCTGCATCAGTGATTGGATTAGTTGAGATTTATAAGGCTATTCAGCAAGTAAAGGATCCATTCTGGAAAGAGATAAAAATAAAAGAAGTAAAAGAATTAATTTCAGCTTGTATGGGACTCTATCTTGAAGCAAAGACCAATACACATAAAGTAACCCCGGGAGAATTCATCAATTTGGATATTGAGGTGATCAACAGATTGAATGCGGATGTCCTTCTCAAAGAAATCAAAGGATCAGGGATACAGCTTGATACCACGCTTTCTTTGGCATTAATAACCAATGAGCCATTCAAATGGACAAAACAAGTGCAAATCCCTGAAAATACGTCACTTACAGCACCCTATTGGTTAACAAAAAAAGGAAGTCTTGGATTGTACAATGTAGAAGATCAGGCCATTATTGGCAATCCTGAAACTACACGAACTCTAAAAACAACTTTCTTCCTTAGTGTTTATGGTGTTGACATTCCCTATGAAAAGGAACTCGTTTACAAATTTAATAGCCCTGAAAACGGAGAAACATACCGACCGCTTGAAATAGTACCACCACTTTCATTACAAGTAAAAGAGCCCGTCTATATTTTTCCGAACAAAGAGTCAAAAGAAATAAAAGTTACAGTGCACGCCTGGGCAAAAGACCAAAAGGGTACAATAAACATTCCTTTGCCACAAGGATGGTCCATCTCTCCACAGTCCATTGATTTTACCATTGCACAAAAGGGTGAAAGTAAAGATTTTGTGTTCACAATAACTCCATCCGCTATTAATGAAGAAATCAACATTTCTCCGCAGGTAATCACTGATGGTAAAATGTACAACGGACAGATTATAGATATAAATTATGATCATATTCCATTTCAAACAGTCCTTATGCAAGCTGAATCAAAACTTTCCAGAATAAATATCGACACACGTGGAAGAAGAATAGCATATGTTATGGGGGCTGGAGATGAAATACCGGCAAGCCTGAGGCAAATTGGATATATCGTTGACATTCTTAAACCTGAAGATATATCCCCAGAACGGTTGAATGGAATGGACGCACTGATATTTGGAGTAAGAACGTATAATACTGAAGAAAATCTAAAATTCAAACAAAATATTATCTTTGAATATGTAAAAAATGGCGGTAATGTGATCATTCAGTACAATACCGCTAATGGGTTGGTAACTAAAGATTTAGCGCCGTTTCCGTTAACTATATCCAGAAATAGAGTAACTGTTGAAGAGGCGGAGATGCGTTTTTTAAACCCAGACCATACTGTATTAAATTTTCCAAATAAAATTACACAAAAGGACTTTGAAGGCTGGGTTCAGGAACGTGGACTTTATTTTCCAGGAGAATGGGATACACAATTCACTCCTATTTTCTCTTGCAATGATCCAGGTGAAAAACCACAGGATGGAAGTCTGCTTGTTGCTAAGTATGGTGAAGGCTACTACATGTACACTGGATTATCATTCTTTCGGCAGCTACCGGCAGGTGTTTCAGGGGCTTTCAGACTATTTTCTAATATGATTTCAATAGGTCAGAATGTACAACCCTGATAAAAAAAGCAGATGGTTAAAATCTTATTCTTTGGTAATCATTCTGAATGCCTTTTATATTGTTATGTTTTACCTTATCATGCAGATATGGTATTAGAACTTAATATCAGATAATGAGTAGTATTGATTGGGTAATTCTATCGGGAACATTATTTTTTATAGTGGTGTATGGTGCATGGAAAACCAGAGGTGCACAAAACATGCAATCCTACATGCTGGGAGACAATGAAGCGAAATGGTGGACTGTCGGCCTTTCAGTCATGGCCACGCAAGCCAGCGCAATTACATTTATGTCTACACCTGGTCAGGCTTTTCACGATGGTATGGGGTTTGTTCAGTTTTATTTTGGTCTTCCTATAGCCATGGTGATCATATGTTTTACTTTTATCCCTATCTATCATAGATTAAAAGTATATACTGCATATGAATTTCTGGAACAGCGATTTGACCTTAGGACAAGAGCTTTGACTGCCAGTCTTTTTCTCATCCAACGAGGGCTGGCTGCGGGAATCACTATTTATGCTCCAGCTATAATTTTGTCAACTATCCTTGGTTGGAATCTTAATGTAATGAATTTCCTATTGGGTTCATTGGTAGTTATATACACCGTTAGCGGAGGAACCAAAGCGGTTAATGTCACCCAAAAACAACAGATGTTTATTATTATGACCGGTATGTTTTTGGCTTTTTACGTAATATTGGATTCACTTCCTGCTGAAGTTAATTTTACAAAAGCTATGGAAATTGCCGGTTCTGCAGAGAAACTAAACCTGCTTGACTTTTCATTCAATATGGAAAGCAGATATACGTTCTGGTCAGGCATAACAGGTGGATTATTCCTTTCGTTGTCATATTTTGGCACCGATCAATCCCAGGTCCAGCGATATTTATCAGGTAAATCTATTCGTGAAAGTCAGTTGGGACTGATATTCAACGGTATACTCAAAGTACCGATGCAATTTTTTATACTGCTTGTTGGTGTAATGGTATTTGTATTTTACCAGTTTTCGTCTTCTCCGGTATTCTTTAATGAAAATACCCTTATAAAACTTAGGGTTACGGATGCTTCAGAAAATCTGAGCAAACTGGAATCTAAAAATGACTCCCTCTTTAAACTTAAGACAGAGATACTTGCAAAAATCACTTCAAATTCAGATAAAAACATTGCCCAAAATCTGAAGATACCTTATCAGCAACTTTTAGAAGAAGAAAAAAAAATCAGGAGTGATGTACGCGACTTGGTTAAAAAAAATCTTCCTGAAGAAGAGTCCAATGACAAGGATTATGTTTTTATAAGTTTTATTTTGGCTCATCTGCCGAAAGGCCTCATTGGTCTACTGCTGGCTGTTATTTTTAGTGCTGCCATGTCATCAACTGCCTCAGAACTGAATGCATTATCCACGACAACTACTGTAGACATTTATAGAAGAAGTATAAACCCTGCAGGTTCAGATGAACATTATGTGAAAGCATCCAAAGTTTTGACGGTTGTTTGGGGTGGTATAGCAATTGCATTTGCTTGTTTCGGATCATTGTTTGAAAATTTAATTCAGTTTGTCAATATCATAGGCTCAGTATTTTATGGAACTATTTTAGGAATATTTATTGTTGCTTTTTATTTTAAATCCATAAAAGGGAATGCTGTATTTTACGCGGCTCTAATTGCAGAAACTTTAGTGATCATTATCTTTAAGTCCGATATAATAGGATATTTATGGTTGAATGCCATAGGATGTGGTTTGGTCATTATTTTTGGTTTGTTATTCCAGTTTATATTACCTAAAAACAATAATGAACAAGCCACTTCCGCAGGATTTTGAAAAAGAGCTTATAAGTAGCATTGGTCAGAACGAATATCATTTTTTTGAAAATTCCTTTCTGGATATTGTACCTACATCCGTTAGAGTCAATCCGAATAAAGATAAAAAAGATCCTTCGAACAAAAAAGTATCCTGGTGCCCTCTGGGTTATTATCTGGATGAAAGACCAATATTTACATTGGATCCGGCATTTCATGCTGGAGCATATTATGTACAGGAAGCTTCGTCGATGTTCCTATGGCATATACTTGATCAACTTGTACATGAAAAAAATGATATAAAAATTCTGGATTTATGTGCTGCTCCAGGCGGAAAAAGCACCTTAATCGCTTCGTTTCTACAAAATAGAGGTTTACTTGTCGCCAATGAAGTAATGAAAAACAGAGCATATGTATTAAAATACAATTTAAGCAAAGAAGGACATTCCAATGTTGTTGTCACCAATAATGATCCACGCGATTTTACTTACTTGCCGGAATATTTTGATATCATATTAGTAGATGCGCCATGTTCAGGTGAAGGAATGTTTAGAAAAGATTCCGATGCCATATGTGAATGGTCTCTTGAAAATGTAGACAATTGTGCAGCACGCCAAAAAAGAATTTTAAGTGACATAATACCTTCATTAAAGTCAGGTGGCTACCTGTTATATTCCACTTGTACTTATAACAGATATGAAAACATCAATAATATAGAGTGGTTGGTTCGTGAAAAAGGTTTACTCTCTTTTCCAATTCAGATTGAAAATGAATGGAATATCCAAGAGATTTTGGGTGAAAAAAGCTTTGGATATCAGTTTTATCCTCACAAAGTAAAAGGAGAAGGTTTTTTTATTTCTGCACTACAAAAAACAAATGAGACTCAAAATGTTAAAAATCATCAAAAAAACATTGGTATTTCGTTACCTGCTGTAGATAAAAAAAGTATGCCCGTATTTAAACCATGGGTCAAATTACAGGACATAAGTTTACTATCTGATAAAACTGGCACCATCCATGCTATTAATAGTGATTTGGAAACTGAATCTAATTTCTTGAACCAGTTTTTAAGATTAATCTACTGCGGTGTTTCCATTGGCACTTTAAATAAAACCATTATGATACCAGACCATAGTTTAGCCTTGTCCTATTTGCTAGCAGATGATTTTCCTGCTATTGAGTTAAACAGAATGGATGCATTACATTATCTGAAAAAGACTTTACCTTCGATTGATTCAAGCCATACATCCTGGATTCTGGCGACTTACGAAGGCAATGGGTTGGGTTTTCTTAAAAACCTGGGGCACAGAATCAACAATTATTTGCCGCAGGAGCACAGAATACATATGGAAATCAAATAGTATATTATTTTTTTCTGTCTACAGAATTAGAATATGCTCAACCTTTTTTAATCTGAAAACAGTAGCTTATTAAGCTGTTAAAAATAATTGCATTATCTATTTCTTATAGTATATGATAAAATTATTTTGATGTCGTCACCTTAATCTTTAATAAAATTTTAGGCCGATATAAACGATACCATATATTAAAATGAAGTGCAGAATAATTTTTACTTATAAAAATAATTAATCAAATTATTCTATTAGTATAATACTAAAAATCAATACATTGTAATATGGAATGTATTGATTTTGAACTTACATCAGAATTTTATTTTTCTCATTCTGAGACTCTGTGGCGTTACTTCCAAATACTCATCTTCGCGTATGTACTCCATGGCTTCTTCAAGAGAAAACTGAATCTTTGGTGCGATCTTCACATTATCATCGGAGCCAGAAGCTCTCATGTTGGTCAGTTTTTTACCTTTAATAACATTTACCTCAAGATCATTGTCTCTTGAATGCTCCCCTATAACCTGTCCGACATATACCTGTTCACCCGGATCAATAAAAAATTTGCCTCTATCCTGCAATCTGTCAATGGCAAAAGGAAGTGATTGGCCTTGTTCCATAGATACCAAAGAACCTTTTATTCTCGCCGGCAATTCACCTTTAAATGGCTCGAACTGTAAAAATCTATGGGTCATCACCGCTTCTCCCGAAGTAGCAGTCATCATAATATTTCTCATTCCGATAATTCCTCTGGAAGGGATTTCAAATTCAAGATGCTGAACATCACCTTTAGGTTCCATGACTTTTAGCAAACCTTTTCTTTGAGTTATAAGCTCAATGGCCTTACCTGATGAAACTTCCGGTACATCAACAACCAACGTTTCAATAGGCTCACACTTAACTCCATCTATTTCCTTTATAATTACTTGTGGCTTTCCAACCTGGAACTCATACCCTTCTCTACGCATAGTTTCTATGAGTACACTTAGGTGGAGAACACCACGACCATAAACTTCAAACTTATCTTCTGTATCACCATCCTCAATTCTTAGCGCAAGATTTTTTTCCAACTCTTTATATAGTCTGTCTCTGAGGTGTCTGGAGGTAACATATTTTCCTTCCTTTCCAAAAAAAGGAGAGTTGTTGATGGTGAAAAGCATACTCATGGTTGGCTCATCCACTTCAATTCTTGGCAAAGCTTCAGGAGAATTCATATCAACAATAGAATCCCCTATATCAAAATCATCAACACCTACCACTGCACAAAGGTCTCCGCTGCGAACACTTGGTACTTTTAATTTACCAAGACCTTCAAATACATACAATTCTTTTACCCTGACTTTTTTATTTACTCCACCTTTTTTACAGAGCAAGTAGTCTTTGTTTTCTTCCAGATCACCGCGATAAACTCTACCTATTGCTAATCTACCCTGGAAAACATTATAATCTAAGGTGGTTATTCCCATTTGTACCGGACCTTCTTTATAAGGTGCTTCAGGTATGACATCTATAACAGCTTGTAATAACGGTTTTATATCCTGAGTTCTTATTTCATGATCAAAACTCATCCAACCATCTCTACTGGATCCAAATAATGTAACAAAATCCAATTGCTCTTCAGTTGCACCCAAATTGAACATTAGGTCAAAAACATCACTTTGAACTTCTTCAGGGCGACAGTTTTCTTTGTCTACTTTATTTATAACTACAATAGGCTTTAGACCCAGTTCTACGGCTTTATTCAGTACAAATCTGGTTTGTGGCATAGGTCCTTCAAAAGCATCAACGAGCAATAGAACTCCATCTGCCAAATTCAAAACACGCTCCACTTCGCCACCAAAGTCAGAGTGACCCGGTGTGTCAATAATATTGATTTTTACTCCATTATAGTTTACGGATACATTCTTTGACAGGATAGTAATACCTCTTTCTCTTTCCAAATCATTGTTGTCAAGAATTAGTTCACCGGTATCTTTTCTTTGATCCATAGCTTTACACTCGTGGATAATTTTATCTACAAGGGTGGTTTTACCATGGTCAACGTGGGCTATAATAGCAATATTTCTTATTGATTGCATGCTTAATTTTATTTTTTTAAAAAGGGAAGAATATCTCCCGTTTAATTAAATCCTTCTTTTTTAATCGTAATTTTTCTTCCTCGGTATTTTAGAATTTTCCCATTATCCATGACTTTTGAAAACTTCTTATCAATTTCTACCAGACAATGCCTTTTCTGAATGTCTATGTTTCCAATTTGTTTTTTAGACAAACCTGCATGACCAGCCAATATATCTATAAGTATGCCTGGATGGACATTATCAATTTTTCCTATATTCACAAAAAAGGTATCCATATGTGGATTGGATTGGTAGGTTCTTTCACCTCCTCTTGAATCTCTTGAATCTCTGGATTCTCTGGAATCTCTTGAATCCCTGCTACTGCCTCGCTCATCTCTACCTCTATCGTCTCTGCCTCTTCCTTCTGATCTCTTAAATCCACGGTCATCCTTCCTTTCATGAAGTGATATATTGAGATCATCCTTTTCTACTTTCTTATATAACTTATTGAACTCAAGTGCAAGAATCTTTTCAATGAGTTCCTTTTTTGAAAGCGATTCAAAAGTTTCCACGGCTTTATCGATCATCTCATCGCTTAACTCAATGGTGTCGGTATTCAAAACTTTTTCAGTCCATTTTTCCAGTTTTTTATTATACATCTGGGATTGGAGTGGCACTTTGATGTGCTTAATATCAATACCTATAGTTTTTTCAAAAAACCTGATTCTTCCAATATCCTGAGGTGTAACAATAGCCAGGGAAGTACCTTTTTTACCAGCTCTCGCTGTACGACCACTTCTGTGCGTGTAATACTCAGGGTTTTCAGGAAGTGAATAATGTACGACGTGAGTCAGAGAATCTACATCAATACCCCTTGCAGCAACATCTGTTGCCACAAGAATCGCTGTGGTTTTGTTTCTGAACTTTGCCATTACTGCATCTCTTTGAGATTGAGACATATCCCCGTGAAGAGGTTCAGCTCTATATCCTTCCTTTTCCAGATACTCCGCCAATTCCTGGGTATCCATCTTGGTTTTACAAAATATTACTCCATAAAAATCGGTCAAATAGTCCAGAACTCTTTTTAATGATGCTTCCTTATCGTGCTTATGAACATAAATGTATTTATGGTCAATATTCTCATTGGTCTTACTATCCGATTGAATCCTGACTTCAAAAGGTTTTTCCATGTAAGTACCTACAATTCTGCGTATTTCAGGTGGCATTGTGGCGGAAAAGAGCCATAGTACTTTTTCTTCCGGTGTGAATTGAAGTATTTTGTCAATATCTTCCTGAAACCCCATATTGAGCATTTCATCTGCCTCGTCCAGAACCAGAAATTCTATCTGATCGAGTTTGATTGCTTTCCGATCGATGAGATCCTGTAATCTTCCGGGAGTGGCAACAAGTATATGAGGAATATTTTTCTTTATTTCTCTTATTTGGGTCGTAATTGGTGTTCCACCATATACCACCTGAGTTCTCATTCCTTTTTTGTATTTGCCAAAGTTCTCAAACTCTTTAGCTATTTGCTGTGCCAACTCACGCGTAGGTGCAAGAATCAGAGCGAAAACTTTATTTTCAGAAGTGTCCAGAAAGTGTATAAGAGGAAGTCCGAATGCAGCAGTTTTACCGGTACCAGTCTGAGCAAGACCGATAAAATCAGGCTTACTTTCCAATAATTGCGGTATTGCTTTGCTTTGAATTTCTGTGGGCGTAACGAAACCAATCTCCTCAAGTGATCTTAAAATTTCATCACTAAGGCCTAAATCTTTAAATGTTTGCAAGTGTATATTTTATTTGAAGCCGCAAAGATAAACAAATATTTTGCAAACCCCAATAAAAATCACACCAAACCTAACTTTTCTCTTTTATAATATTCGCTAAAAGTTATCATACGCTGTTGAGATTCATCCCAAAGTTTATTGGATGCCAACTTAAGACTCTCCCAAAAGGTCAATATTGTCACGTATTGATTCACCCATGGATTGTCTTCCAATGCTTTTTTGAGATTATAATTTGGAATGGCAGGGTTAAGGTGGTGGATATGATGAATTCCAATATTACCGGTAAGCCAATTGAAAACAGCAGGTACTTTATAATATGTACTACCTCTCAAAGCAGCTGTGAGGTAATCCCATTTATCTTTCCATTGTTTATAAGCTTCTTCATGTTGATGCTGAACATAAAAAAACCAAATCGCTATAACTGAAAATAAAACTATGATGGTAAAATGCGTAATAAAAAATTTACCCCACCCAAGGAAATAGCCAAGAGTAACAAACATCACAGCCAAAATAATATTATTCAACCATAATCTCCATTTTTCATTTTTAAATACGTCCATACTAATAGAAGGTATTCTGTTGTGTATCAATACATAATATATTGGACCCAATACAAACATCACAGGAATCGACCTGTACAATCTGTATTTAAATCTTCCCCAAGCATTTAAAGCTTTAAATTCAATTACGGTCAAAGTATTGATATCACCTATATCTCTTAATTCGAGTTGGCCATTGTGAGAATGATGCAAATGGTGTGACTTTGCCCAATAATGGAAAGGTATAGTGCTGAAAATGGAGCAGATATATCCGACTATTGCCCTTGCTTTGCTATTATCCAGGAACGTCCTGTGTCCACAATCGTGTTGAATAATAAATATTCTTACCAGAAAAAATGCATTGACAATTCCCAATAAAAATGTAATCCAATAACTGTAATCCAGGGAAAAATACATCAAAATCCAAATACCTATAAATGGAATGAATGAGTTGATAATCTGTATTGTAGCTTTAGTTTTGTTTGTTTGGGTATAAATTTTGAACGACTTTAATAACGACTTATCAATTTTGATATTCTCCACTTTCAAGTATTTTGCTAAGAAAACGCAAATCTATACAATATGTTGTAAATAAAAAAACATTGTAAAATTATATCAACTTTTTTTTAATATGTGTATCATCGTTTTCCAACTGCAACAATTGATATAAATGAACCGTTATAGAATCAAAATACATATTTTGAAATCAAAATTTATTACCGCATTTGCAGCAGTTATATTATTTCAGGGTTGTTATAGTTTCAAAGGGATAGCCATACCTCCTGATGTTAACTCTTATGTTGTTGAAAATTTTCAAAACAGTGCACCTCAAGCACCTGGGGATATCAATCAAAGATTTTCAGAGGCACTTAGGTCTAAGATTAGAAATGAATCCAGGCTGGTATATAATGAACAAAACCCGGATATTGAGTTTTCCGGAAGCATTACAGGTTTCAGGTTGAACCCGGAAGCACCTCAGGCTGGAAATACAGTGGCATTAAATAAGCTTGAAATAACTGTAATGGTTAATTTTGTCAATAAAAAAGATGAATCAAAGAGTTGGAAAAAGCCATTTTCATTTTTTCGAACTTTCGAAAGTGATAAAGATTTTATAAGCATTCAGGATCAGCTTATCACAGAAATATTTAAACAGCTTATGGAAAATATTTTTAATGAAGCATTTACCGGTTGGTAAAAATAAAAAAGGAATCACAAATTATGATTCCTTTTTTATATTTACAGGATTAGTTATATTAGCTTCCTTTTATATTAAATACCATTGTGCCGCATTGAAGGTCATACTTACCTGGCATAAATTCAAATTCTTTTGCTTTACGAAGTGCTAGAGATACTAAGCTTTTTTTGGCAATAGTGGACATAGTACCATTAAACTCAGCTTTTGTAACTACGCCTTCCTTATTTACACATATATTTACCGTCACTCTTCCGTTCTCATCTGCAAGTATAAGTATACTTGGAACTTCTTTTATTCTTCGTTGTCCTAATTCCTGGCCGGAAATACTTATCGTTAAGTCTTCATCAATGACAAAACTATTCACCGAGTCGTCATTTTTTGGAGTGTTTTCATCATGTACTGGATCAGAATCATCTATAATTGTTGTATCATTTTTGACTTGAGAATTATTTTCTTCAGTGTTGGTTGGTGAAGGTGTATTGCTTTCCTGGGCACCTGATGAAAGAACTTCATTTTGACCGAGTTCATCGGGATTTGGGTTTGTTGTAGGATTTGTACTATTATTCTGGTCAATATTATGTTCCTGATCAACTACAGGTGGATCTTTTTTTGGAATGGCAGATGTCGAAGGTTTTGATTTTGAAATACCACATAAAATTTTAGCTTTGTTTTCTGCCCCGGCGCTGCCTAAATTCATAGCAGATTCATAATCATTGCATGCTTTAAGCAATTGCTGATCAGATTCATACATCACCGCTCTCCATTCATAATATTGGGAATTTTTATTATCCAGAGCTATGGCAGCTGTTAAAGTGTTAATTCCGGCTGCGATTTCATTCATTGCTGCAAAAGATCTTCCCAGCAATCCTGCTGCTTCTGCGGTGATACCTTTTATCTCAATACTTTGGATGGCATCCATTTTTGAGCCTTTATATGCAGCCAAAGCATATTTGGATTGCCCCCTATGAATCAATGCATCTTTATATTTGGGGTCTCTGCTTATGACCGCATTATAATTCGTGATGGCTTCTTCATACCTCCCTGTTTCAAAAAGATATTCTGCCTTGACATATATGAACCCTGTTTCTTCATCCAATACCTGTGCACGTAATGGATTACACAACATCCAAAAAGTTAAAATATAAATGATTTGACGAATTTTCATTTGATGTCTGTTTTATTTACTATTTAAAGACAAAATATGCGTATTTATTGTTAGTTAATAAAATATTAATTATTTTTTATATCTAATACACCTCATTAACTTATAAATATTACTTTTTTTTCTTTACTTCTTTCTTTTTGAAAGCGTCAGGTATTTCAGATTCAATCCAGGATTTGACGATATCTAATGATACAGTTTGCAGATATTCGTCTTCAATCTTTTGCCCATCCATTTTGGGTATCTTAAGATTATTTTTACCAAACTTAAGGTATGGGCCCCATCTTCCGTTTTCAATTGAAATTTTTTCTGCCGGCCAGTTTTGAATGTATCTATTGGCTTCCTTTTCAACTTTAGCCTCAATAAGCTCTTTGGCCTGAGATTCATTTATAGTCTCCAGCTTAAATCTAACCGGAATATTGATAAATAAATTGTTCCACTTTATAAATGGTCCGAATCTCCCTTTGCCTTTGGTGATTGGTAAATTTTGATATTGTCCTATAGGAGCATTTTCATCCAGTTTAGCATCTATAAGTACTTTTGCTTCATCCAGAGTAATGGTCATTGGATCCAGGTTTCTTGGCAAGTTGACAAACATTTCTCCCATTTTTACATAAGGTCCATATCTTCCGGTATTTACCAAAACTTCTTCACCCTCAACAATTCCTACGACCCTAGGTAATTTGAAAAGTTCCATGGCTTCCTCAAAAGTTATGGTTTCCATAGATTGTCCCGGCTTCATATTAGCAAACCTGGGTTTTTCTCCTTCTGAGACTTCCTCTCTATCCCCAATCTGAATAACAGGGCCGAATCTTGTCATTTGTGCTATCACGGTATAACCACTATTGGGATCTTTACCCAATTCTCTTTTTCCTTTGGCTCTCTCAGCGTTTTCCATAGTGTTTTCAACACTGTCATGAAAAGGCCCATAAAATTTCTTCAGCATATTTTTCCACTCCAGTCCTTCAGTAGCAATTTTGTCCAGTTCATCCTCTACATTTGCTGTAAAACTATAATCCATGATTTTGCTAAAATGCTCTGAAAGAAAATCACTTACCACCATTCCCAGATCGGATGGATATAAACAATTTTTAGTTGTTCCTGTAATTTCAGATTTTGTTTTGGTTTCTATTTTCCCGTTTTTAAGGGTAATCTGCTGAAAGTTTCTCAAAGTTCCTTCTCTGCTCTCTTTAGTAACATACCCCCTTTCTTCTTCCATAATTTTAGTTATGGTAGGTGCATAAGTTGACGGTCGGCCTATGCCCAATTCTTCCAGTTTTTTTACTAAGCTGGCTTCAGTGTATCTTCCGGCTGGCCTGGTAAAACTTTCTGTCGCTTCCATTTGATTCAGGTCCAGCGATTGTTGTAATTTGAGTGGCGGGAGCATGCCTTTTGTATCTTCATCTTCATCTTCATCGGTGGACTCAAGATATACTTTTAAAAAGCCGTCAAATTTCAATACCTCACCCACAGCTTCAAGTTGTTTGTCACGCATGGTTGAAATAACTATTTTAACCACAGTCTTTTCAATTTCAGCTTCTGACATTTGCGACGCAATGCTTCGTTTCCAGATGAGGTCATAGAGCCTTTGCTGATCTTTATCGGGACCTAAATTTTTTCGTTCTATGTAAGTGGGGCGAATAGCTTCGTGCGCTTCCTGAGCATTAGCAGTTTTGGATTTATACTTTCTGGCATGCAGATATTGTTTTCCAAAACTGCTTTCTATTTCCTGAGCAATTGCCGCCATAGCTGTTTCACTCAGATTGGAAGAGTCGGTTCTCATATAAGTAATGTAACCTTCTTCATACAATCTTTGGGCTGTTGACATTGTCCGATTGACAGAAAAGCCCAACTTTCTGCTGGCTTCCTGTTGTAAGGTTGATGTAGTAAATGGAGCAGCAGGAAATCTCTTCAATGGTTTTTTCTCAATGCTGTTTATCGTAAAAGATGCTCCGTTTGCTTTTTTCAGAAATTCCATCGCTTCCTGTTCATTGTCTATTCTTGTAGTATATTCAGCTTTGAGTGCTACCGTCTCACCTCTGCCATTATCCACATTAAACAAAGCAATCACCTTAAAAAATGGTGATGAATTAAAATTCTGAATTTCCCGTTCTCTTTCGACGATCAGCTTTACTGCGACCGATTGTACCCTACCCGCTGAAAGTTTATTTTTTACTTTTCTCCACAAAACTTCAGATAGTTCAAAACCTACGATTCTATCCAGGATTCTTCTTGCCTGCTGTGCATTGACCAGATTCACATCTACCAATCTAGGATTGGAAACAGCTTTTAATATGGCTGGTTTTGTTATCTCTGAGAAAACAATTCTTTTTGTGGTTTTTACATCAAGTTTGAGTTCCTGGCAAAGATGCCACGAGATGGCTTCTCCTTCCCTGTCCTCGTCCGTAGCAAGCCAGACTTCAGAAGATTTCTTCACCTGCTCTTTAAGCTCTCTGACTACTTTTACTTTTTCCGGTGATACAACATATGATGGTTCAAAATTATTTTCAATATCGATACCTTTATTCCCTTTCTCGAGATCTCTTATATGGCCAAAACTTGATTTCACTATAAAATCTGTTCCAAGAATTTTCTCAATGGTTTTAGCTTTTGCCGGTGATTCTACTATAAGTAAGTTTTTTGCCATTTATTTAGGGTTTTATTTGGTTAGAATGATCTGATATTTGAAATAAATACAGACGAATATGATACCAATGGGTGTCTATCAGACTATAAAACACCCTTATTCGGGCACAAAACTATGAATTTTTACTATTTATTACGAAAAATTAATATATTTTAAATTTTATTAAAAACCCATTACTCTAAAAAATCAATCTTCTAAAAGGTCAGGTCTTCTTTCTTTGGTTATTTTTAATGACTCTTCGTATCTCCACTCATCTATCATTCTCTCATTTCCCGATAATAATATATCAGGAATTTTAAATCCTTTAAAATCAGCAGGTCGGGTATATACCGGAGGAGCTAAAAGATTGTCCTGAAAGGAATCACTAAGCGCGCTGGTTTCGTCGTTGAGTACGCCGGGTATTAATCTCCCTATCGCATCCACAACAATGGCTGCCGCCAATTCGCCTCCTGACAATACAAAATCTCCCACTGAAATTTCCATGGTAACATGCATATCCCTGATACGTTGATCAATACCTTTATAGTGTCCGCATATGATCAAGACAGCATCCAAACAAGACAATCTGTTGGCCATTTTTTGGTTGAATGTTTTTCCGTCAGGGGTTAGATAGATGATTTCATCGTATTTTGTTTTGGATTTTAGATCCATAATACATCGATCAAGAGGCTCACACATCATGACCATACCAGCACCACCACCATATTGATAATCATCTACCTGATGGTGTAAACCCAGCCCAAAGGATCTTAGGTTGACAATGTTTATTTGGAGTAATCCTTTGTCTCCTGCCCTTTTCATGATTGAGTGTTCAAAAGGACTTTTTAGTAATTCAGGAACTACTGTAATTATATCTATTTGCATACAAAGCATTTACAAAAAAACAAAAGAGTTTATACAGGCGTGCCATATAAACTCTTAAAACTTAAATTTTTAGATTTCTATTCGTTAATCCCCAGCAACTCAACTTCAAATATTAAAGCAGCATAAGGCGGAATAAGACCACCTGCGCCTCTATCCCCGTAAGCCAGGTCATATGGAATAAAAAATCTGTATTTATCTCCTACTGACATGAGCTGAAGACCCTCAGTCCAGCCTTTTATAACCTGATTTAGTCCAAAAGAAATGGGTTCTCCTCTTTGCACAGAACTGTCAAATACATTTCCATTGGTCAGCATACCATGATAATGTGTTTTAACTTTATCCGTGGCTTTAGGTTTTGCACCACCTGCACCTTTAGTCATAATCTCATATTGAAGTCCACTTGGAAGTGATACCACTCCCGGCTTTTTTGAATTAGCGGCTAGAAAATCCTTCCCTTCTTTGGCCTTCATGCCAGTCACATATTCATTAAAAATCTTTTCGGACAAAGTTTTATCCAGTTTTAATTCATTGTTTTTCAAAGCATCCATCATGGCTTTTTGAAAAACTTCCATGTTAATGTCTGTTATTCCTTGTTTTTTAAATGCTTCTGCCATATTTACTCCTGCAGCATAGGAAATACTGTCTTTTTTACCTGCGAGTACCTGTGCTAAGCTTAGAGAAGAAAAAAATAAAAAAAAGCAAAATAATAATCCTAAAACTCTCATTTACTAAATGTTTAATATTGTTAAAAAAAATTACTTTTTAAGTTCTGAGTAATACAAATAAAAATACGGAATGGTTTCGATGCCTTTATAAAAATTATACAAACCATAGTGCTCATTAGGTGAATGTATGTCATCAGAATCCAATCCAAAACCCATAAGGACTGTTTTTACGTTCAGTACTTTTTCAAATAAGGCAACAATAGGAATACTTCCGCCACCCCTGACCGGAATTGGGTCTTTTCCGTATGATGTTTTCATGGCCATAGCAGCTGCTTTGTATTCTGCTGTATCTGAAGGGGTTACTGCTGCTTCTCCACCGTGATGTGGTCTCACCTCTACTTTTACACCGGCAGGGGCAATGCCTTCAAAATGTTTTTTAAACAATGCAGTAATCGTATCACTCTTTTGATTTGGGACCAACCTCATACTTATTTTAGCAAATGCTTTTGAAGGCAATACCGTTTTTGCTCCTTCTCCGATGTAGCCACCCCAAATACCATTAACTTCCAGAGTGGGACGAATAGAAGTTTGCTCCAATACAGTGTATCCTTCTTCACCCATAGTTGCATCTATACCAAGTCCTTTCAAATACTTCTGTTTATCAAAAGGTGCTTTGTTCATGGCTGCTCTTTCCAAATCTGAGACGACAACTACATCGTCATAAAATCCCGGTATGGTAATATGCTTTTGTTGATCTTTCATGGATGCTATCATATCACATAATATCTGCACCGGATTGGCTACAGCCCCGCCGTACACCCCTGAATGCAAATCTTTGTTTGGGCCCGTGACCTCCACTTCCACATAGCTAAGACCTCTTAAACCTACCGTAATAGATGGTATGTCGTTGGCAATCACGGATGTATCAGATATTAATACCACATCACAACTCAACATATCTTTATATTCTTTACAAAAAATGCCAAGATTTGTGGAGCCGATCTCTTCTTCACCTTCTATCATAAACTTTACATTGCAGGGAAGTGCATTATTTTTAATCATGGCTTCAAATGCCTTCACATGCATAAACATCTGCCCTTTATCATCACACGAACCTCTAGCAAAAATTGCACCATCCGGGTGGATGTCTGTCTTTTTAATAACTGGTTCAAATGGTGGACTTTCCCATAGATCCAATGGGTCAGGCGGCTGTACATCATAGTGCCCATATACCAATACTGTTGGCAAGGTAGGGTCAATCGTGTGTTCTCCATACACGATAGGATGTCCTCCTGTTGGATAGATTTCTACTTTAGAGCACCCTGAATTTTTAAGACTTTCGGCTACATATTCCGCATTCCTGGCCACATCGCTTTTGTATTTTGCATCAGCACTGATGGATGGTATTCGAAGCATTTCAAGTAGCTCATCAAGAAATCTTTGTCTATTTTCAATAATATATTGCTGAACACCTTTCATAACTTATTGATTTTAAGAGTATTAATAAATTAATTTTTTATATCCTTGATAAATGTTTTACCCATATTATACAAAGTAAAGCTTCCTTTATCGGCAGCTTCTTCTATTATTTTTGAGGTAGGTTTTCCTGCCCCATGCCCTGCACTTTTGTCAATCCTGATCAATACTGGACTATCTCCATTGTGATTTGCTTGCAAAGCTGCTATAAACTTAAACGAATGAGCAGGCACTACCCTATCATCATGGTCAGCGGTAGTCACCAGGGTAGCAGGATATTTTGCTGCCTTTACATTATGAACAGGTGAATAACCAAGCAGATATTCAAACATTTCTTTATTCTGATCAGCTGTTCCATAATCATATGCCCAACCTGCACCAGCTGTAAAGGTATGATATCTCAACATATCCAATACTCCGACAGCAGGTAAGGCTACTTTGAATAAATCCGGCCGCTGTGTCATACATGCACCTACCAGCAAACCACCATTTGATCCGCCACTGATGGCCAGGTAGTCGTTTGATGTGTATTTATTTTCGATAAGATATTCGGCAGCTGCAATAAAATCATCAAATACATTTTGTTTTTTCATTTGTGTTCCCGAATCATGCCACTTTTTACCATACTCGCCGCCGCCTCTCAGGTTGGGAACAGCATAGATGCCACCCTGTTCCATCCAGACTGCATTCGATATGCTGAAAGAGGGTGTCAGGCTAATATTAAAACCACCGTATCCATATAGCATAGTTGGATTTGTGCCATCCAATTTTATACCTTTTTTGTGGGTTATCATCATGGGTATTTTTGTCCCGTCTTTGGAAGTATAAAACACCTGCTTTGACTCATAATTTTCAGGGTTGAAACCAATTTTGGGTTTTATATATACATCTGTTTTACCCGTGGATGGATCAAATTTATAAATATTGCCTGGGGTGATGTAATTTGTAAATGAATAATATATCTGTTTATCTTTTCTTTTAGCGTCACCCATAGATGCAGTCCCTGAGCCAGGTAGTGGGATATCTCTGATCAACTTGCCTGTGTAGTCATATTGTTGTATAACTGACAATGCATCTTGCATGTAATGAGCAAAAATCGAACCGCAACCTGTCGATACATCGAGTACATTATCTGTTTCAGCTATCAGATCTTTCCATGACGAAATTTTAGGGTTTGCAGCGTCCGTGGTAACGATTTTTTTATTGGGAGCCCCATAATTGGTTACAATAAACAATTTGCTGTCTTCATTATCTATGACATAGCTGTCACTTTCAAAGTTATCAACCAATGTGATCAATTTATCGGATTTATCATTCAAATCCATAATATACAATTCATTGCCTGATGTAGATACTGCTGCTGAAATTACCAGATACCGGTCATCCTCAGTTACTGATCCGCCAACGTATCTACGCTTCACCTTATCTCCAAAAATAATTTTATCGCTTTTTTGAGGTGTTCCTAATTTATGAAAATACAATTTGTGCTGGTCAGTCTTGGCAGATAATTCCGATCCTTTGGGTTTATCATAACTTGAATAATAAAATCCATCATTGCCTTTCCAGGATAAGCCGCTGAACTTTACATCTATGAGAGTATCTTCCAGAACGGTCTTGTTGATTGCGTCCATGATGATAACCTTGCGCCAGTCGGAACCACCCTCAGATATCTGATAGGCAACCTTAGATCCGTCCCTGGAAAAATTAATTCCTGCCAAAGATGTTGTAGCGTCTTTAGAAAAAGTATTTGGGTCCAAAAACACTTCTGCATCCTGAACTCCTTTTCTTCGCCATAAAACGTATTGATTCTGTAATCCGTCATTTTTGTAAAAATAAGTATAATCGCCTTCTGTAAATGGTGCACTGAATTTTTCATAATTCCAGAGCTCTTCAAGTCTCGTTTTATAATCTTCTCTGAAAGGTATCTTGTCCAAATAGTCAAAAGTAACTTTGTTTTGTGTATCAACCCAGGCACCTGTCTCTGGTGATAAATCATCTTCCAGCCATAAATATGGATCTGTCAGTGTAGTATCAAAATAAGTATGTTGAGTGGTGTCTTTTCGTGTTTCGGGATAGTTAAAATTTTGATTGGATGTCGGGTTCATTTCTTTCTCTTTACAGGAAAATAAACTGATTGAGCAAATAAAAAACAAAACATTTTTCATACTACTATTTCGTTATTTACGATAGATAATTCATCAAAAGCTGCAAAAATACTACAATAAGAGAAAAAGAACCATTTTCTCAATTTAAATATTTATAATTTTAGAAGGGCAAAAATAAACTGCTAATAATACTGACTTTCAAATATTCGGGTTATACTTTTATCAGTGTTTGTCATTTACCAGAGAGTTAAAATGGCTGTCTCTGCAGTAATTATCGGCGAATCTCTTCCACATGGTATATTTATGATGGTTGCCGGCATAAAATGAAAGTATCATTTCAAAATTTTGCTCATCCATGTATGAATCATAAGTTCCCAGTTTTTTAAATTGTTCATCCAGAAAAACCATCGAAGGAAATGACATATTGCCGGATAATAAGTCAGCAGCCAATTCGTGAAAGTCATATTTGCCGATCCTAACTGTGGTATAAGATTTATCTGCAATCACAATTTTATCGGATGATAAAGCATTTATCCTAAAAGCATAAAATTTTTGATTTATAAATTTAGCTATGTTGTCTGAAGCCAGGGTAGTTTCTTCCATATATCTGCACCATTTACAACCATCATAATAAAAGTAGATAATAAATTTACGATTTTTATTTTCCAATTTTTCAGATACAGAGTCCCAAGAAGTCCACTTAATTTTATTTTGACTTGATACAGTAGTTAATGTCATGATAAATATTCCAAAAAGTAAAAATCTTACATTCATAATTTTTTGATTACACTACTCATATTTTTGACGAATACAAAAGTAACTAATGTATCTTATATGTGGTTGCACAAAATATGATTTTTTAGCGTTTTTAATATTTCCTTAACAGATGTAATACTTAATTTGACACGATATATACTCATTTCTGTGCATATACAAACCGGACAAGCACACGTAAATCATGCTTAAACCCAACACTAAGTCAACATCCAGTTTAAAAAAACAATGATCGTTAAGCTTTTACAACATTAAAAATGCTCTTAAGTAGTTCTTTTACAAATTTAACGTCAGGAAGGCAGGAAACGTCTTTTATGTAAGTGTTTGAATAATTCTGCTCAACAAGCATATCTTTCATCTCATAAGCTTGAAAATCAAGATATAATGCACTTATTACACTACAAAGTACTAATACAACTATTAAATATTTTGTTTTCAAATGGTGTTTCATATCTACGTACTTCAAATTAAAGACAAAGTTAATATCAAAGGGCTGCATAATTACATTTTCATAACGTTAAATATTTACTAAAAGTTACATAAAAATGTGGTTTTAACAAATTCACCAAAAAAATTCAGACATTAAGACTAAACAGTGATTCAAATAATACAATTACCTTTACGAAAAATTAAAGGTTAAGTCAATGCAGAGAATATACATAGAAGAATGTGCAGTGTGTTTATCAAAGGACATCAAACAACTGGATCAGATTAAAGATCATTCTATTTCAGGTGAACTCTTTTATCTGGCAGAATGTAACAGTTGTGGGTTCAGGTTTATCATGGATCCACCTACGGAAGAAAAGTGCGGGACATATTACCAAAGTGAAAATTATATTTCACACTCAGATACTTCAAAAGGTTTTATTTTTAGGATTTACCATTTTGTCAGAAATATCATGCTCAATGTAAAATCAAAGTTGCTGATCGGTCTGAATGCAAATAAAACCTTACTGGATATAGGATCCGGTACGGGATATTTTCTGGATCATATGAAAAATAAAGGCTTTGATGTTAGGGGTATAGAAATAGATGATAAAGCCAGAAACTACAGCATTAAAAAATTTAATGTAAATGTCCATACACCAAGCTATCTGAAGGAAGGAAAAGTAAAAAATACATTTGGCTATATTACATTATGGCACGTACTTGAACATTTATACCAACCTGATCAGTACTGGAAAATATTTCATGAATTGCTGGAAGATAATGGATATCTGATCATCGCTGTTCCCAATCACAAAAGTTATGATGCATCGCATTATGGTCCATTCTGGGCAGGATATGATGTTCCCAGACATTTGTGGCATTTTAATCCGGCCACTTTACAACATATGGCATCGAGAAATAACTTTGAAGTCATCCGTAAAAAAAGCATGAATTTTGATCCATTTTACAATGCTATGCTTAGTGAAAAGTACAAGGACAGTTCTTTTGGTTTGATTAAGGGAGCGTTTACGGGACTTGTAGCATTTATTACCGGTAAGCTGGATGTAAATAAAGCAAGCTCTGTTATTTATATTTTGAAAAAATTAGAAACTAAACATGTCTAAAGTGTCAGAAATTAATTTTTAATGAAAAAGATTAATTTTAACTTCAGATTGCAGTTGCCTGAAAAAATATAAAAACAAAAAATGCCGTTAAGTCGTCAATCAGGGCTTTATCAGCCCCAGTTTAACGGCGATTTTTTTGAGATAGTTTACAAAAAATCTGAACTGACCAAACGGAATACTGACAAGCAATACACACATGGGCCAAAGTAAACTTATCAGAGGTATATAAATGATCCAATATAAAATGTCTGATTCTGCCAAAAAATAGCTCAATAGCCAGTTGCCAGCCTTGGCACAGAGGCTGCCTCCCAATGCAAAGGTGGTAAAAATAAGCACAAACTGAAACCAGTTTACGTTCCACTTTTCCTTAAGTTTTCCGAACATCTAAACGTTTTATTTTTGTTGATAGATTTATGTAGATTGCTTGTATTAAAAAGTTTTAATTATCCTGCTTTGGATGTAATTTCGAGAAATTCAGTTTCAAGTCTTTTTTTCCTTGCAACAAAATGGGTCAGCAATATACCTTGTTCAAAAGCCATCCTGTTGATATCAGCATGATCTATATACTGATCAATACCAATTTCAATGGTTTTGCCTTTGTGTTCTAATCGCTTGACAATGGATAATGTTCCTAAAAATGCCTTCAGTTTATTCATATCTGCTGCCGCCAGTTCAACTGTAATGTCACTGTTGATGATGGATCCCACAGGACCTGTAGCAAGCAATTGTCCTTTTTTAATGATGGCGACGTGTGAACATATTTTTTCTACCTCGTCCAGTATATGCGAAGCCATGATGACGGTTTTGCCTCGATCTGCAATTTTTTTGAGAATGTCTCTTACTTCCGCAATTCCCTGAGGGTCCAGACCATTGGTTGGTTCGTCAAATATCAATACATCAGGGTTTCCTATCAAAGTAGCGGCAATGGCAAGTCTTTGTTTCATACCCAAAGAATAGGTACTAAAACGGGACTTTCTTCTCTCTTTCAAATTGACCAGGGCGAGCAATTCATCAAAGTCGGAACTGTCATCTTTTTTAATATGCCTTACAATTTCGAGATTTTCATCCGCGTTCAGGTAAGGATAAAAATTGGGTGTTTCTAAAATAGCTCCTATCCGCAATCGATGTTTTTCTCCGTATTTGCCATCAAACCATTCAAAGGTACCTTCGTTCTGCTGCAAAATTCCCAATATTATTCCAAGCGTTGTCGTCTTGCCACTACCGTTGGGGCCCAGCAAACCGTAAACGTTTCCTGCTTCTATTTCCAGATTTAAATCTTTCAGGGCTGTGATTCTGCCATAGCTTTTTGAAAGACCACTTATTTTTAGTACAGACATATACAAATTAATTTTGGTACAAATCTATTATGATTCAGTCATTAAACCGCAATTATTTAGATTAAAGTCATTTAAAATCACATAAAACGATTTTTTATCCCAATGGTTTTTATTACTTGTGTATAAAATTTCTAAACGCTCCTTTAATTAAACGGGATAAGATTATACCTTTACGCCCATGATGTGGACCAGAATCAAATCTTTTTTTGCTTTTTATGTGCGGGCCATTACAAAATATAATGTCCAGGCTCCATTTCTTTACGATTTTGTCACCCATGTACTGGATACAGAAAAGGAGTTTTATTCATTTGAAGCCATCGAAAACCAAAGAAAAAGGCTTCGTTCACTAAATAATGAAATAATACCTTCTGATTTTGGCGCCGGCTCTGTCACAAATACCTCAGGAAAGAAAAAAGTGTCTGATATAGCTCAAACTTCGCTTTCAGGAATCTCTAAATGCCGCATACTTTTTAATATTGTAAACCATTATACATGCCATAACATTCTGGAGTTGGGCACATCTTTGGGTATTTCTTCGGCGTATCTGGCCAGCGCAAATCATAATGCCAGAATCATTACGATGGAAGGTGATAAAAATATTGCAACCATAGCGGCAGAAATGCATCAATTGCTGGGGATTAAAAATGTTGATATTGTTACCGGTCAATTTAAAGACACCCTGAGTGGAGTACTGGAAAAGTTGGGTACTGTTGATCTTGTCTTTATAGATGGACACCACAGGGAGGAACCAACCATCCAATATTTTAATATGATCCATAAATATTGCGGAAATAACAGCATCATCGTGATAGATGATATTTACTGGTCAGAAGAGATGACTTCCGCGTGGCATAAAATCATGGCGCATTCTGATGTGACATTGAGTGTAGATCTTTTTGACATTGGTATTGTCTTTTTTAGAAAAGAACTTTCAAAGCAGCATGTAGCATATCTTCCTTATAAATATAAACCCTGGAAAATTGGATTATTTGGATGATATCTGTCATTTTCGGAGCAAAGCCAATAGTGCTTTTTGCTGAAATTATTTAATTGATACTTAAAATTTTCATTTTATGTTTCCAACACGTTTTATTACCTTGTTTTTGTTATTTGGCATTTTATCATGCTGTTTTTATTCTTTTGGCCAGTCCGGAAGGTGGAAAGTGGAAGAGTTTACACCAACGATTGTTAAAGTGACTTATCTGCCGGAAAAATATATGAGCGGCGAAAACGTAAGTGATGCGGTAATCCTACCACCCATAAAAGTAACCACCATTCCTTATACTGTTGAAGGAAAAAATATCACTGTCGGAGCTAAAAACAAGGTAAAAGTATCTTATATAGAAACCACCGACAATCATAAAGGCCTGTCTGTTACATTGGGTCAATCAGACAAAGTGTATGGCGGCGGATCCAGGGCACTTCCGCTCAACCGCCGCGGATACGCCTTTATGCTGGACAACAATCCATGGTATGGGTACAGCAATGGAGCTGATAACCTGAATTTTTCTGTTCCCTTTTTTACTTCCTCTGCTGGTTACGGATTGTTTTTTGATAATCCGTCCAAGGGGAAGGTGGACATTGGAAAATCCAATCCGGAACAAATGACCGTGACCTTCAGCAGTGGTGAGATCAACGTCTTTATCATTTTTGGAGCAAATGATAAAGACATCCTGAAACAATATCATGGACTTACCGGTAAGCAAGGTTTGCCACCAAGATGGGCTATGGGTAATTTTATGAGTAGATTCGGGTATTCCAGTGAACAGCAAGTAAATGAAATTGCTTCAAAAATGCAGTCAGAAAAAATACCTTTTGATGCAGTGATATTTGATTTGTTCTGGTTTGGGGACAGTATCAAAGGTACCATGGGCAATCTGCAATGGGTTAATAAAAACAAATGGCCCAACCCCGGACTGATGATCAGTAATTTCAAAAAGCAAAAAATCAAAACCATTTTGATCACAGAACCGTTTGTGCTTCAAAAAAGTCTCAATTACAACGCTTCTGTCCCCTATCATGCCACAGACAGTCTTGGCAAAGCTTTTGTCCTCACCGATTTTTATTTTGGTAAAGGTGGTTTGATCGATATTTTCAGAAAGGATGCCAGACAATGGTTTTGGGAAAAACATGATGCTCAGAATAAAATAGGCGTTGATGCGTGGTGGGGAGATCTGGGCGAGCCTGAAAAACATCCCAAAGGAATGTACCACAACCTGACCGACCTCGGGCACAAAAGATTATTCAGAGCGGACGAAGTGCATAATATATATGGACATTACTGGACAAAGATGCTGTATGAAAATTATACTATAAAATATCCGGACACCCGACTATTCAGTCTGAACCGAAGTGGTTTTGCGGGTAGTCAGCGTTACAACATCATACCGTGGAGTGGTGATGTGAGCCGAAACTGGAGTGGTCTTCAGGCACAGTTGCCTGTAATGCTGGGTATGAGTATGAGCGGCATACCATACATTCACTCAGATGCAGGTGGTTTTGCCGGCGGAGATGGCGAACATGAGTTGTACGTCAGGTGGTTACAATTTTCAGCATTTACACCCATCTTCCGACCGCATGGTACGGCTTTGTTTGATTTGGATCCTGCTGCGTACAGTTTCCCATCAGAACCTGCACTGATGCCGTCTCCATACAAAGAATTGGCAAAAGAAGTAGTATTGTTGCGGTATCAGATGTTGCCATACAATTATACACTGGCTTATCAACAGACTACAGAAGGACGGCCATTGGTAGCTCCATTGTATTATCATTTTCCCGATGACGCAGGAGCGACTAAAATCGAAGACCAGTTTATGTGGGGAGAAAATGTACTGATGGCTCCGGTCCTGCAGCGTGGTGCCACGGAAAGAAGCGTATATTTGCCCAAAGGAAACTGGTATAAAATGAATTATGGCAGAAACGCAGATGATTCGAAATATGCCGGAAACATCAAGGAAAGGGTAACTTTAAACAACATATTGGCTTATATAAAAGCAGGAAGTTTTATCCCCGTCATCGATAAGACCGGAAAAACATCTGAAGATTATACCACTGACAGTCTTACCGTACATTATTACTATTCGGCAGAGAAGTCCACCTATGTCTTGTTTGACGATGATGGAAAAAGCAAAAACTCGCTCAAAAATAAAATGTTCGAACTCATCACCTTTGCCGCTGAGCCTGGTGTTGACCAACTGAACATACAAATCAGCAGTAATCAAGGTAATTATTCAGGCAAACCAAGCAGACGTGTTATCAAAATGAAACTTCATGGTGCGCCAAAATATACACAAACTGTAGTAAGAGGTAGCTCGGGGCAAAATGAGATGAATATAGTTGGAAACAATGAGTGTCTGATTGTTTTTGATGGGAAGCTGATGAATATAGTATTTCGGTAAAATACTGATATTATAAGTAAATATGCCATCTGCCCTGGCCGGTGGGTGTTTCGGAGGGAAAAGAAGGGGGGGGTATGGTGTCTGGGGGGGGGAAGTTATTGGTTGTTTGTTTGGTTGGTGGGTCTGTTTTTTAATAAATTGGCTCTGTCTTTTTTTTTTTTTTTGTTTTCGTAGTTAAAAAAAATATTTGGGTTTAAGGAGGGGGGGTTATTTTATTAATTTTTTTTTTTTTTTTTTAAATAAAAAAAAAGAGGGGGGTATTTTTTTTTTTTTTTGTTGGAAAAAAAGGGGGGCCTTCCCTCCCTTTTTTTTTTTTTTTTTTTTTTTTTTTTTTTAAATTATTTTTTTTCCGCGGGGATTTTTTTATAATTTTTTTTAAAAAATTTTTTTTTTTTTTCGGCGGAATAATTTTTTTTTAGAAAAAATGTGTTACCCCCCGGGCTCAAAGAAAAGTTTTTTTTTACCAACTCTTCTTTTTGCTTGCTTTATTGAAAAAACTTTTCCATTTGAATAAAAACTAGTATCTGCAATTTGAGCATGAGCAAAAATAGCCAACAAAATAAATAACAAAAAAAGAATTTTTCTCATTTAATCTAAGGTTTCCTCACCCCTTTCATTTTCATTTGCACATAATAGGGATGTTCAGGATTTACTACCAATTCTTGTCTTAACGGATGGATTAACACATCCATGTCCTCCTTGGGTATAGCTCCTAATAACATTTCAGAATCTCCTGGAAGTACCATTGCATCCACATGGCATCTTCTGTTCTTAAATTTTACTTCTATGGGACCTACCACCTCATATTCAACGATTTGACCATTCGCCAATTGCCATTTTCTCTTTTCTAAAATATTCAGATCTAATAGTTCTTTGACTGTCTCATTGATACACATGTAGTAAGAACCTGAATCTACGAGCATTTCTACATTCATTTTTTTTACTTCATCAATATCAAGCATATTTCTTCGAGCCAATTCCAGGTCTCCGGCATTAATCAATTCTATTTCTGCATAAACTAAGCCCATGTGTTAATATTTGAAAAATAAACTATAAATTTAAATATAAAGTTCATAAACTACAAATCCAATTCCTTACACTTGGTGAAGATGTTTAATTCAATCAGCGCTTAATTTTCTTTTCATTGATCTCTTCTATTATTCTTTGTCTGATGTCAATTTTTGCTTTAGTAAAAGAATATATTAATGTTCCATACTCCCTTGCATGCTGATTTGAGATGGAATCAGCAAGGATGGAATGATGAAAAAAAGGAGATGTCTCTTCAAACTCTAAGTTCATGTCACTTTGTTCCTTTACCCTGATTAAATTTTCATAGTTTATGGTGAGGTCAAACCAGTCTATATAATCCGCATTGAAGGAAACTGCCCTGATATTTTGTCGGGTATAATAATTGATGGCACCTGCCTGTCCATAATTGTCGCAAAGTAAAAGTGTCTTTTGTTTGTTGGGTAAAGATGAATAAACACCATCCACTTTTTTAGCCAATTCTTTCCAGCCGAGCATATCTGCGAAGTCTTGTGGCATCAGATGGTCTTTGCCATCTTCCCAACGCAACAATCCAAGTTTTTTGTAGGATTCAGCATGTTCTACAATGTAACTTGGACTTCTATTAGGAAATACAAATTGATACATGGGGATAAACGAGAGGACAGGTAAAACAATGGCTAACGGCTGCAGATACTTTTGCCAGCCATCTTTCAGGATTTCGCCCAGATAAACGGAACCAAAGGAGATATAGATGGGATAAATACCGATGGCATAATAATCTTTCGCCCTGAAAAAAAGAAAAGTGATCAGTGTAAATAAAATAGACAACAAAAATAGTTTGTATTTACTGAATGGGGTATAAAACAGCAAAGCATACCACGACGCCACCAAAACAAATATGGAACCTATAAAAAAGAGTATTTGCGATTTTAGGAATCCTACCCTATCCACATTTACCAATTGAGTTTCAGACAATACTTTTAAGTGATGAAATACCGGAAAACCATTGGCATATTGCCATAAAAGATTGGGTGTAATTATTATCAAGCCAAATACAATTGCCAAATATAGTTTTGGTTGTAGAAATATTTTACGATGTTCTGAAAACAATAAAGCCGGAATCAGCCCAAATAACAGAAAAACAATATTGTACTTATTTAAAAAAGCTAATGCAAACATGGCCGCTCCGATAAACAGCCATTTAGGGTTTTCTGATTTAATATATTTTATAAGAATAAAATATAAGATTGTCCAGCTTAAAATATCAAAAGAATTTGGTTGATACAAGGTATTCACCCTTAACAGCACAGAAAATAAAACACAAGTAGCCCCTAAAACCAATGCAAATAAACTTCCGTTCAAAACTTCGATTGATTTCCAAACTACAACAATGGTCAATGCACCGAATAAAGCCGGGAAAAATTTAATCCAATAAACGGAGTTGCCCAGGAGTTGGATAATATAAGAATTCCAGGATGTAAAAGGTGGAACCGACAGATAACCCCACGCCAGATGATTGGCTTGGTCAAGGTGCAAATATTCATCGCGCTGCAATTCATATTCAGGGCTTATCAATATATATTGAAGTAAAAACTTTAAGGCAATAAAACTTATTAAAATGATTGTTTTATTTGACATGGAGATATTTCATTAAATTTTAAGAGCCATATTTTATCATGAACACCATTTTATTGAATATGAATTCTAATTATTCACTTGTGAGACCAAATTTATCCAATAGTTTTGAATTCCTGATATATAGACTGATTTAATTTTAACCTAAGCCGGATGTAATTTTGTCATTTTTGTATGATTCATTAAAGTCCTGATAAACTAGAAACTATTTGAATTTTTGCCGCAGGTTGTAATACAGTGATAAAAATATTTTAACTTTTCAGGGTTTGATTGCTAAACTTAAAACACGCCATATCATACTGTATTATGAATGTATTAAGTCGAACTCTGTTACGTTTAGTTCACAGTAGCTGTATACTTACCAGATCCTGTTTAAGATCAAAATACTTTCATTTTTTGTCTAATTATTATATCACAATAACCACATTCAAGGAATTTTGTCTTGATGTGCTTAAATCATTTGAAACATGTGTTAAAATATGTGATTGAATATTTAGACAAAACTCATTTTGAGCTAAATCCCATTTCAGATAGTTATCGGCAATGGGGAAAAAAAATTGAGTTACTTTGCATCCCCACCTGTCCACTTTTAAATAATTAATAGAATTGCGGCCATTAATTTCCTACGAAGAAATCAACAAGATATTTTTGAATCACTTCATTATCCCACTGCATATCTTTAATGATGTTTTTTTATCTAACCATTATATGTCCCCTAAAGACCCAAAAACAAACCATCAATCCGCATCTACCAATACCCTGACGTCAACATTAAATAGTCTGTTGTAATATTCTTTTGCCATACGGCCGGATTCAAATGCAGGACTCACATCTTTCATGCCATTTTTCATGATTTTTGCCCATGTTTTCGGCTTTTTATAATAGGTAGGAAGTATTTCTTTTTCCAGCATTTCAAGCATTCTGTCACACTCTATGACATCCTGTTCGTGTACTGGAATTTTTCTGTCTGCCGGCTCTATGACAAAGCTATTTTCTCCATGAACAGCAAACTCAGGAATCCATCCGTCCGGAATAGAGAAATTGACCGAACCATTCATAGCTGCCGTCATACCACTTGTACCCGATGCTTCCCTGTACAATCTTGGATTATTTAGCCAGACGTCAGATCCTTTTTTTAAAGCAGCAGACAAACCCAGTTCATAACCTGTAAGGACAGCTATTTTGGGATTGTTTAGTGTTTTCCAAAAAAGATTATTGAATGTGTCAATGGCACTGTAATCTTCAGGATATGGTTTGCCTGCCCAGATGATCTGAATAGGAAACTCCGTATTGTTCAGTAGTTTTTCAAATCTTTTGGCATCGGCTGTGATCATGTCGGCCCTTTTGTATCCGGCATATCTTCTTGCCCAAACCAGGGTAAGTACATTTTCATCAAATATTTTGCCTGACTGATCAGCTACTATTTTAAATAAAGCCTTCTTCATTTCCTTTTTGCGGGCCAGTAAAGCTTTATCTTCATTGGCTTCGTATGCTTCTTCCAGGATATCATCTTTCCAGTATTTTTTGTTCTGAGAGTTGGTAATGGACGTGATCTCACATATGCCTTCAAATCCTGACCACATTTCTCTGGACACCTCTCCATGCATTTCAGATACTCCATTGGCTATTTTTGCAAACCGGAGCGCAGATAAAGTATAATTTAATCTGCTGCCTTTTTCATTCAGGATTTTTCTGATTTCACTATCGGCAATACCATTAAAAAAGGACATTTTGCTCAAAAGATCAAAGTCATGCTGCTCATTTCCTGCTTCTTCCGGTGTATGTGTGGTAAAGACGACTCTTTTTTTCACTTCAGCCATAGAAGCATATTTGGAATACAGATAAAAACACAAAGGCAGTGCATGACCTTCATTCATATGATAAATGTCAGTCTGCAGATTGAGTATATCCATCAATTTTGCTCCGCCTATGCCCAATACGATAGATTGAGCAATTCGGGTAGATTCATTTGCATCGTATAGTCTGTTCGTAATGGTTCTGGAGATGGAGTCATTCTGCTCTATATCTGTAGAAAGCAAAAATATGGGCGCTGAACCAAAAACATCAGGTTTGAGTAAATATGCTTTGACATAAACAACTGCACTGTGTACTTCTACAGGAAAAACGATGCCGGTATCGGTCAGGAATGAATAATATTTCTGCACATAATCCACTTTCATTGTGCCATTGATGGCGCGCACCTGATCGTAATATCCGTATTTCCACAACATCCCTACCCCAACCAGATTTTGTTTCAGTTCGTATGCACTGCGCATGTGTGATCCTGCCAGAAAACCTAAACCCCCGCTATAAATCTTCAGGGACTGGTCAATAGCAAACTCCATCGAAAAATAAGCTACTGATTTGGAAAATTCTTTTGCCGGTGTATACCCGAAGATGTCAGATCTGGAAAGCATATATGATTATTTTTTGTCAATCAATTGGTAAAAAGTCGCAAATTTAAGAAGATATGTCAAAATGACACTAATTATAAAGTAAAATCTACTGATTAAATATGGAAAATATTCATATATAACTATTATTTAATTTGTTATTTAATGTTTATCATAGATATAATTTATTTTGAGTTGACGTATATGTGATTGTATCTAAATTTTCTTTGTTAAAATTTAATAGAAAAAATGCAAATTTTGTTCTTCTTATTGATATTGTTAGACAAAATAATTATTGGAAGCCTGAATTAACACTCTTTTTCTTTTGTCTTGACACAAAAGAAACAAAAAGTCAAGGCTGTTTTATTTTTTAACGCCAAAACATTACAAAATAGCTAAACATAAAAAACCTGTCCGACTTCTTAGACAGGCGGGCTCGCCTCTAATATTTATTCACCGCGCTGGTTTTTGGATCTACTTCGTTCATTCATTCTCGACCTTATTTTTTATTTTGGCTCATACAGTTTTCTGTTTTTGACGCTATTTTAAAATGTTTTGTCTAAAAATAAAAAGGCCATTCCTCCCCTGGGCCTGGAATTGTAATCTTTAAAATGAAAAAGCAATTTCTTTAAAATAATCTAAAAGATGTAAATTTGATATATAAAAAAGGCACAACAGATATCTGATGTGCCTTTTTTTATAAAATTAAACTTTAATTACTTGATAGCGGCTTTGTAGTTATTTTCCACAACATTCCAATTTACTACATTCCAGAAAGCAGCTATATAATCTGCTCTGCGGTTTTGATAATGCAAATAATAAGCATGTTCCCATACGTCCAGTCCCATGATAGGGTGACCACCGCAACCTACTCCCGGCATCAGTGGATTGTCCTGATTTGGAGAACTGCATATCTCTACGCGACCATCTTTGTGAGCACATAACCATGCCCAGCCTGACCCAAATCTGGTCATTGCAGCAGCAGCAAATTTTTCCATAAAAACTTCTTTTGACCCATAAGCCGTGTCAATCGCCGCTGCCAAAGGTCCTGAAAGCATTCCTTTATTTTCAGGGTGTATGATCTCCCAGAAAAGCGAGTGATTCCAGTGTCCTCCTCCGTTGTTTCTTACAGGCATATTGGTCATATCCAGACCTGTCATGATATCTTCCAGCGATTTGCCTTCCATATCTGTACCGGCAATGGCATTGTTGAGATTGGTAATATATGCCTGATGGTGTTTGGTGTGGTGAATTTCCATGGTACGCGCGTCGATATTTGGCTCGAGTGCATCGTAAGCATACCCTAATGCGGGAAGTGTAAAAGCCATAATAAATTAAATTGTATATTTAATAAATAGAATTATCAAGGTAGTAACAAAGGGTGTATTTGATTGTTCAAAAAATAACAGGTTTAAACATTTCCAGAGCATTTCATCTTGAGTCTACTCCGAAAAGTCTTTGATATAAATAATAGAAAATTATTTAATTCTACTGAATTGACAATCAACTGTTTCCCTTTAGGGTGTAGGGTAAAAAACGGTTGATTATCATATTTTATTTGTTTCGGAGTGGACTTAATCTTTTAAAACTGATTCACCATAATTTTTATATCCTGACCAACTTTCCCCTTTTTAAAGTTTTAATCCCATCAGAAACCTGATACAAATAAGTACCAACATGGAATTTCGCTATATCTACCTGGTTTATGCCGTAGTATATTGGTTGTTGGTGCACTGCTCGTCCCATCATGTCGTATATATCCAGCGTGCCATCTGATGGAACATAGCCGGATATAGTCAGTAGGAAATCTGATTCTGTAGGATTGGGACTCAAAGTTATTCGTATGACAAGTTCATCATCCGCACTCACAGTACGACAGGTTTCTTTGATTTCATCTGCTGTGTTACATCCGGCTTTATTTGAAGATATATTATGTCTCCCTCGATTTTCCTGAAGATACTGACAAAGGGGAAAATAGTGACAATAAGAAAGACTTTCATTGCCGGCAAGACCTAAATAATTCAGTTTGCTGAAATCCAGCTTTGTAATACCGGATATATCATCCAGTGACTGACATGTACGAATAGCTATAGAATCTGTTTGATTAAGTGTCGCAAATGAGTTCAGATTTTTTAGTTTGTTCAGCTGATCAAATGAGATGGAACGGTCTACTAAAGCCAGGGTCTTGAACCCGGAAATTTCAGATAATTCCGGCAATTGACGAATCACCAGATCTCTGCCAATGTGTGTCAGTTTCTTAAAGCCACTGATATCATCAAGTTTGTCATTAAGCTGAATTAAAACATCTTGTCTGGCCTGACTTAGGACAGGAAATGAAGAAATTTGCTGAAGCCCATGTAAATTTTCCAGTTTAAGCGACCTGATATTGTCCAGCAATGGGAATTCAGGTAAAATTGGCAAAAGTGGCGAATTGGTAATCACCAGATCATCTCTAATATATTTTAGTTTTTCTCCCATAGACAACGATTTCAATTTATGGTGTCCATCTATCCGCAAGCGTCCATTGATGCTGTCTACATTGTGAAAAGCATCTATGGTATCCACATCAAAATTATCTAAAATAATTATACTGGCTGAAAGGGTTTTCGCACCATTAAAGCCTACAATTTTTTTTAGCTTCCAGCAGTTGACTATCAATACACCAGAATAATTTGTTTGTGAAATGGCACTTATGTCTTCCAGACTTTTATTTTCAGCTAAATAAATGAATCCTACATACTCTATATCATTTATTCCTTGCAGATTGGTCAAAATCATATTGTTAACAATAGTCAGATTATTTGCGCTCTCCATATTTTGCAATCCGTTCAGATCCACAAGTTTTGAGTTATTAATATTCAATGCTCCGTTAACTTTTTTTATCTCATACATCGAATCCAAATTGGCAACATTGTTTGTAATTGTCAAATTACCATTTATTTTAGTACATCCCGGGTAATTGATCTTAAAACTATCAACCTGCCCCTGACGCGTAAACATACCGGGTGAGCAGGACTGAGCCTGGATGAATGCAGATAACGAAATTATGGCGATGATATAAGCTAGCCTTTTTTGGAATAAATATCTGTTTTTCGTCATG
Source organism: Saprospiraceae bacterium (assembly GCA_016714445.1). Taxonomy (GTDB): domain Bacteria; phylum Bacteroidota; class Bacteroidia; order Chitinophagales; family Saprospiraceae; genus OLB9. The sequence continues at coordinate 167,271 of JADJNF010000001.1, forward strand.
TGCGTCGTTTTGTAATGCCTAAGGTAAATAAATGATCTTCTTTACCAGGGTTTGTCCTGAAATTTTTATTTTTACGATCAGTATGCCGCTATCTAGGGCGTGTGGATATATAGCATCTCCCACCCTGCTGAATGGTACTTTTGATCCAGTCATCGTCCATATCTCTACATCATCCGATCCTAACTCCGCGTCACTTTCTATATAAAAGTGGTTGTTTGTCGGATTGGGATAAATGGTTAGATCTTTTTCCGGCAGGTCATCCACACCCACGGTACGACATGCTTCAAGTATTTCTTCTGCTGAATTGCAACCTGATTTATTAAATCTGATCTCATGTTTTCCTTTGTTTTCGTTTAAATAATTGCATATCGGCTCATAATTACAAAATGATAGCGAATCATTACTGATAATTTGCAACTCTTCAAGCTTTTTAACATTTAAATTGTTTAGCCATGAAATGTGTTTAAAGGTTCTTAGTCCAATATGTATAATTTTTAACATGATTCAAGTTTACTAAATACATTTAAATCAGTGACCAGCCATAAATTACTAAAATGTACACTATACTCTACGTAATTTAACTGACCAAAACCATTTATTTCCTTCAAAGATCTGAAATTACCCACAGAAAATTGACTGCCTATAAATCTTAAATTTTTGAAACCATTGACAGAGATAAGGCTATCAGAACTGAAAATTCGTAATGAACCTTGAACTGAATCTAGTGCGTTGAATCCATCCATATACCTGATTTTAAAGTTGTCTCCTAAATCCAGGTCTCCTTTGACCAAAGTAAGTTTAGGAAAATCAGGATAGAACTCAAGTGCTCTTGCATAATAGATTCTTAGATCAAACGTACTTTGTAAATTATTGAAGGATTTCCATTGCGTCAAGGTCGTTAACCCTTGTATTGATAAATGTTTTTTTACATGTATAAGATTTTCAAATGACGGGAATACAACCAATTTCCTAAGAGCTGTAATGTGCAATGAACCATGGACAATCTTTAATTTGGATCCTGTGGTCAGGGTGGAAAGACTGCTGCAAAGTGCAATTTTATAATTTTCTGTGAGCTCTTCTACTTTATTAAATGCATCGATAGCTATTATTCCGTCATTATTTTCAACAACTATATTTGAAAGTAATATTGGGGTATTAAACCCCAATATTACCAGAATGCCTGGGCATTCATACAGAAAAAAATCAGTAAAATCTGTAGATGATATGGAATGTATTTCTTCCAGAACTGCATTATTTTCTATATACAATGCTCCGGAATAGGTCAAAGATTCCAATCCATACAAATTTTTCAAAAAAGAATTATTTATACATCTGAACCCATACATGGTATCCAGGTTATATAATCCCAAACAATTTTTTAACTGCGTATTTATGATGGACAAAGTACCGGAAATCTGTCTGATAGTGTATAAAGAGTCCAGATTTGAAATGGCACCGGTGATGACCAAGTTCCCGGCTACTTTTGTACATCCGGGATAATTGATATTAAAACTATCGATTTGACTTTGGCGGGAAATGGTATCATTTGGTATTGTGCATGTTTGTGCATATGTATATAGAGTCAATAATAAACATCCGGCTATTATAATGATTCTCATATGCAAAAATATTATGTCTGCTCTAAGGTAAATAAATGATCTTCTTTACCAATGTTTGTCCCGAAATTTTTATTTTTACGATCAGTATGCCGCCATCTAGGGTGTGCGGATATATAGCATCACCCACCCTGCTGAATGGCACTTTTGATCCAGTCATCGTCCATATCTCTATATCATCCGATCCTAACTCCGCGTTACTTTCTATATAAAAGTGGTTGTTTGTCGGATTGGGATAAATGGTTAGATCTTTTTCCTGCAAGTCATCCACACCTACTGTACGACAGGCTTCCAGTATTTCTTCTGCTGAATTGCAACCTGATTTATTAAATCTGATCTCATGTTTTCCTTTGTTTTCGTTTAAATAATTGCATATTGCCTCATAATTACAAAATGATAGCGAATCATTACTGATAATTTGCAACTCTTCAAGCTTTTTAACATTTAAATTGTTTAGCCATGAAATGTCGTTTAAATACTTGTTAGTCCAAATGTATAATTTTTTAACATGATTCAAATTACTGAATACATTTAATTCAGTGACCAGACTTAAACCATAAAACTGTACATTATACTCTACGTAATTTAACTGACCAAAGCCATTTATATTCTTCAAAGATCTTAAATTACCCACAGAAAATTGACTGCCGATAAATCTTAAATTTTTGAAACCATTGACAGAGATAAGGCTATCTGAACTGAAAATTCGTAACGAACCTTGAACTGAATCTAATGCGTTGAAACCATCAATATAACGTATTTTATTGTTATCTCCCAAATCCAATGATTTTGAGATTAAAGTAAGTTTGGGAAATCCTGGTAAGGTTTCAAGTGAATTCGCATTGTAAATATGTAAAGCATAAACGCTTCGTAAATTATTAAAGGAATTGCATTGCCTCAAAGATGTTAAAGATACTAAAGTCAAATAGTTATTTACTTGTATTAGATTTTCAAATGGAGGAAAAATCTGCAATTTTGATAGTGCTGCAAATTGCAATTCGTTTTTTACAATTTTAAGTTTTGTACCTGTAAAAACAGATTCAAGCTCACTGCAAAATCTAATTCTATAATCACCTGTAATTTCTTCTACATTATGAAAAGCATCGATGGTTTTCAAACCAACATTCTCTTCAATGATAATATAATCTAGTATTGTTGGCGTATTAAATCCATAAACCAATGATATTTTAGGACAGTGAGCCAGATAAAATGAGGTAAAATCAGTTTGATAAATGGCAACGATCTCTTTAAGAACGACATTTTTGTCAATATAAATAGGACCTGAAAAAGTCAATGTCTCCATTCCATTTAAGTTCAATAATTTTGTATTTCCGATACACTTAAACCCAAAAATAGTATCTAATTGACCTAATCCTTTGAAATCTTCAATCTTTGTATTTTCGACAGTTAATGTACCATATATTTTTTTGATGTTATATAAAGAATCCAAATGGTGTATGTCCCCTGTAATCGTAAGGTTTCCCAAAACATAATTACAACCAGGGTATTGTATTGTAAAGCTATCTAACTGACTCTGGCGAGATATTGTGTCATTTAGTAAAACAAATGATTGACCTGTAACCTTCAAATCATACAAAAACACTAATATGATGATAATCGAAAAAGTTCTCATATTGTCATAAATTTTAATCACAAATGGTTGGATCTTCAAACCTTACAGAATCTACATTTTGTCCATTACAGTCATTTCCATTTACAGAAATTACTTTAACCTGAGATGTAAAAAAGAAACCTGGTATCGGAGTAGAGCCTCCTTTTGTGCAGTCTTCTATAGCATTACTGTCTTCAAAATCTTCAAGATATCCAAGCGCCTGAATTGCGTATTTAATCTGTACTGCAATTTCACAAAAACCTTCAGTAATATCTATTGTAGAAGGGATGGGATTTTGGAAATACGGATCATTACAAATATTCGTCGCATTATAGATAGTGGAAAAACCAACCACGATTTCCGGTACATTTCCGGGCAATTGAAGTGTCACTGAATTTGCACATTCAATGATTAAAAATTTTTCCCAACATTGATATGTAAGACATTTCACTACATCTTTACATTCCACCTTGGTGGTAACTTTAGAACAGCAACCTCTTGTATCAATGATGGTCAATGTAACTATATATTCACCTTTCACATCGTATTCATGCTCTGGATTTTTAACATTTGATGTATTACTGTCTCCGAAATCCCAATGAACTTCATCTATATCAATTTGACCCGAAAGTTTAGGCTCAAATTTAAACTTACATCCATTGTATGAATATAAAATACCATCCAGATAGGTAGACCTGCAGGTAAGCTGGATATTATCTACGATGGCTGTTCCTGCATTTTCTCCACTTAAAGGATATAATATCAATTGCTGATAAGGTATACCAGCTTCAAATTCAACTGAATAATGGTCAAAAGAATCATCACAAGGCTCCTGAACCGGATTTAGCATTTCATCAAAAAGTATTTGATGATTTCCAAACGAAGGATAATTATAAGTAGTATTTGTGGTAGGTGAAAAAGATGTAGTCAATACGACATTTAGTGTTGCTGAACCCATAGCGTCAAAACATAAATTATAGACAACATCTTGTTCTACCAGGATATTGACGGAATGAAGGATACCCTCAGTATATTCGACTGTAGGGTCTGTTTCCATAATTGCAATATCTTTATTGTATGGTGTATATGAATTTTCATAAAAACAACACCCTTCCATATACAAATCGGGTGTACCAAAAGCTGCTGACCAGTCTACTACACCATTGTTACTAAAACCAGAAGTACAATGTGCAGGAATACTGGTAAGATAATAATCAGAAAAGTCTCCGTTTGAAATAAGGTTGCCACATTCACCACAATCAGAAGAACTTCGGGACTCAGTCATAGCTGACATATTATCTTTTTTAAGCACCGGATCTTTAGCACAGGAACTAAAACCTATCATCAGATAGATAGATAGATAGATAGATAGATAGATAGATAGATAGAAAAGTTTTGATTTTTCATTTTGAAAGTTTTACAAGTTTAAAAAGTTTTATCGAAGCAAATATAAGATATTAATTTTGACTTGCCAAGAAAAAATAGAATATTTATCAAAATATTTTGAAATACAAGAATTTTTTAGCAGTTATATCTTTTTATTTTATATCCTACATTTCATCGCTTCAATGCCAAATCAAAACATCTCCTACACCCCTCCCAACCCAAATCAGGGCTTATACCCCACTGGGTGGGCCGACCAGAAGGAGAAGAAATGGTCTTTCGTTTTCCGGCCCTTGTAGTATATCCCGGAGAATATTTATCAGACCCGGTGTTCGGATAATAGTTTTAGTTTTATCATAAAATTAGCTGAAAGAATTTAAGAAATATGTCCTTCGCCATGATAAAAATGATTATTATCCATATTATTGCAGCAAATCAGAGCTTTGTCATATAAAACAACATCTTATGAACAACAATAACCTCCAGTTGCAAACCATCACCCAACAAAGATTTTATGAACTTTGGGAAGAGACCAGGACTCATGTGACCGATGATGAAAATCAAATATATCAATTTTTTAAACCCTATATTGAGACTATTCCTAGACTTGTTTTGGGTGAGTACTACTGGCAGATATTCCTTAATACACAACCTTTTCCAAAAATCCTTATGGTGGATGGTTCCGTTAAAAAAATGACATCTATGACTGCGGATGAACTTGTAGCAACCAGCCCTGAAATTTTTTTCTCCCGATACAAAGAAGAAGACTTGCTTTCTATTATGACATACATAGCCATCATTTTTCCAAAAATATTTAGCTTGCCACCTGAACAGAGAAAGCACTTTAATTTCACGATGTATGCCAGGGTGATGAATGATGAGAGCCAATATAAATGGAATAGTATTCAATATCCAGCACTCTATTTTGATGAAAACGACCAACTACTATATGGTATGGTACTTTACACGAATGTCGATCATTTTATGAAACCGGATGCTACATCCATGATGACAGTACTTGATGCAACATTGACGGACAAACAACTTTTTACGTATTACTCATCAAAAGACCAACAATGGATAGAGAAGCCTTACCCGCCTACAAGCCAGCGTGAGAAAGAAATCATAGGCCTACTCAGTCAAGGCAAAGCAAGCAAACAAATTGCTGACATTCTGGGTATTACAAAAAATACAGTGGACAATCATAGACAGCGGTTATTGAAAAAATTTGGGGTACATTCGTCTGCCGAATTAGTCATCAAGGCGATGAATTTATAACAACGATGTTAATGATAAATCAACACCATCGATTGCAAAAATATTGATAATGAAGTTTTAAATGCTATAGGTGCTATCTATGTTCGCACACCTATAACAGGAGATAATTACTACACCAAAATAAAAGGAAATAAAAGTTTTGACTACCTGATCATTATAGAAAAATCTACTCCCATAAAGCCTTTTGCTATCGACTGAGCAAAATAATTAAATAATACCCAAAGGTATTTCTGTAAAACAAACGAAGCATTAGTGATAAATCACTAATGCTTCGTTTGGCTTTTGGGCTTAAATTTGCAATTTGTACTCTCAATCAGTAACTTAACATTAGATAAAATGAAATGTAAAATTCTCTTTTTAAAATTTAGTTTTTTACTTTTTTCAGCAGCAATTTTTGCGCAAGATAATGTAGGAATAGGTACACTTACCCCTCATCCATCTGCAAAACTAGATATAACGAGCACCAATAAAGGCTTGTTGATACCACGAATGGACAGTAGTCAACGGGTTACTATTCCTCTACCTGCAGTAGGTTTAATCGTTTTTCAAACCAACGCGACACCAGGATTTTATTACTACAACGGGGCTTTTTGGACAATATTGAACACATCGCAGTTAGAAAAAATAACTGAAGCCGGAAATTCTGGCTTTAGAATATTAGGAAGAAATCCAATCAATTACGGTGATATTGGATTGAGCGCCATTGATTTATCTTTTTCTACCAGCACTTCATCAACCAAAGGAGCAACCGGAAATTACTCCACGGCGTTAGGTTATCAAACTACTGCTTCGGGCTTCTTTTCATCCGTTTTGGGCAATCTTAATACGGCATCCGGCACATCATCAACCGCAATGGGTTCAGGCTCAATAGCTTCGGGTAATTACTCCACCACATTGGGTGTTAATACATCCGCTTCCGGTACTTCTTCTTTAGCTATGGGCTCGGGGTCAATTGCTTCAGGTAGTACGTCTTCAGCCATGGGAACCAACACCATTGCTTCCGGAGAAAATTCTACAGCAACCGGTTCAGGAACTTCGGCACAAGGCAGTAATTCATTAACAAGTGGTAATGGCACAGTAGCTAAGAGCTATGGTGAAACGGTAATTGGAAGTTATAACGACACATTATTGATAACGAATGCATCTAGCTTTGCAAATGATTCCAACAGAGTTTTTACGGTTGGGAAAGGAACGATGACCAACAGAAATAATGCATTGATCATACAACAAAATGGAAATATAGGCATCAATAAAAGAATAGCTGAAGAAAAATTAGATATCAACGGAAGCATTAAAATGGTCGATGGACTTCAGGGGTCAGGTAAAGTACTTACTTCCGACGCCAATGGAAAAGCCAGATGGCATCCTTTACCACCGGATACTCCGTCTGAATTAGAAAAAATTACTGAAATTGGCAATACTGGTTATCGTTTACTGGGTGTTAATCCTGATAATTATGGAAATATTGGGAATCATGCTGTAGATTTATCCATTTCCACAGGTCCATCTACCACTAGAGGAGCAAAAGGGAATTATTCTGTTACATTAGGACTAAATACATCATCTGAGGGGTTTTATGCAACATCAATGGGATTTGAAACAAAAGCCATGGGTGTTGGAGCTACATCATTTGGAAACATCACTACAGCGAATGCATCTGCTTCCACTTCAATGGGCTCAAACACAATTGCTGATGGAATTTCAAGCACTGCAATGGGTTATTACACAGTAGCAAATGGCGATTATAGCACATCAATGGGATCAGGAACTAATGCAAAAGAGCGTAATTCAGTAGCTATGGGAAAAAATACTATCGCAATTAGCGATGGAGAGCTTGTGATAGGAAGGTATAACGATACTATTACCTGGCATGATCCAATGCTTCCTGCCTCTGATACTGACAGAGCTTTTACAGTTGGTGCCGGTAACAATTTTGGAGTAAGGAGAAATGTTTTTGTCATAGAATATGGAGGTAGAGTCGGAATAGGTAACAATGTTTCTAAACCATTATCAAAAGCAATATTAGAAATTGACAATCTCAGCAATAGTTCATATGACGTGGGTTCTTACGGCGTTTATAATTTTTCCGGCACTGGGGGCACGAGTTCTGGACCGAGTACCTATGCCATTTGGGCAAGCAGGAATGTTGCTGCCCCAGAGTTTCATGCTTTCAGTGACATGCGGATAAAAAATAAAATAGATCTTAGCAATGGCTATAATGACCTGAATACCTTATCAAAAATACGAATTACAGATTATACCATGAAAGACAAAGTTCATTATGGAGATAAACCATTTAAGAAAGTAATTGCCCAGGAATTAAAAGAAGTGTATCCGACAGCTGTGAGTCAAAGCATAAACATCATTCCAGATATTTATAAAAATGCATCTGCCCAACAGGGATGGATTGTATTGGATACCGATCTGCAAAAAGGGGATAAAGTAAAAATAATCACAGCCAACGGGGCCAAAGAAGTGATGGTTGAAGAAGTTGCCAATGGCAAATTTAAAGTAGCCATTGCTGATGGGCAAGTATTTGTATATGGTAAGGAAGTAAATGATTTTCATACCGTAGATTATGAAGCGTTAACCACACTTAATATATCTGCAACCCAGGAGTTATTAAAACGAATAGAAAAATTAGAAGCTGAGTTAAATGAATTAAACAAGATGAAGGTTGACATAGAAAATTTAAAATCGAAAATGGACTCATTTGTAAAAGCTTCAAATCAGTGAACTCAAAAATAAATGGTAACTCTGATCTAGTGAGTAAATCGGTAATTTATAGTTCTCCGAAACGCAAAAATTAAAATCAAAATGCAACAGAAATTCGTGAATCGATTTTTTATAATGTTGGTTTTTCTGGCTAATTTTAAGAATATCTCTGCCCAACTTCCAGAGCCAACCCAGGAATTTCGTGGTTTGTGGGTAACTTCCTTCAAGGCTAACGTGCTGGGCAATACTGCCGCAGAAGATGCTTTAATTGCTTATGCTGTGACCAATGATTTTAACTATCTGATATGTACCAATATGTTTCAGATTCTCACTGCATCGTGTGGTTCATTTACGCCTGACATGATCGCATTGCAAGCTTTCATTGCCAAAGCACATGCAGAAGGTATTGAGTACATCAGTGGAAATGTCGGAGCGTTGGCCACTGCTGAAAAAATTCAGGATTATAATAATTGCGGATTTGTCACCAGTGTACAAAAATTGGATATGATTACCTATGAATGTGAATATTACAATGCTGCCACCAATGGTTCCTGTCTTGATTATTTTTCTTACATAAGTCAGTTAACATCAATAAAATCGATATGCAGCGCCACAATATCCAGTGTTCCGGGTCGTCCGCTGGTATGTGAAGCTTACATCGGTGGCGAAGGCAGTACTGGCCTGGTTTTGACCTATTCATCGGAAGCAGAGATGGAAGAAATAGCTACAGTGGCAGACCATATCTTGATCACTTATTATCGACTTATGCCATCCAGTTCGGGTGGAAATTTTTTCAATTGGACCATAGATAGATTGGACTGGATAGCCAAAACGGGTACTCCCAGTAACATCGTGCTATTACTTAAATCGAGAAATACCGATGGTAATAATATGAATGAATATCTTGCAGCTTACCCGGGATCACATTATGATGCAGTACGTGATCCATTTTTGTCATGGGTTGAAGGTACGGTTCATAATCCTGCTTTGACCAAAGGTTACAGGGAAAAATATGAAGATGGCACCTATCCCTGGTTATCAGGCATTCAGGTGAAAGGTTTTACATGGTTTGAGCATTTGGCAAATATGGCACTTGGTCCGCTTCCTATTGAACTTTTAAACTTTCAAGTAGAAAAAGACCTAAACCATCATGCTAATATTAGCTGGACTACTGCTGCTGAAGTGAATAATAATTACTTTGAAATACAAAAATCATCGGACGGGCAGCAATGGCAATTTGTATCAAAGGTAAAAGGAAATAGAAATTCAGCAAGTAGTCTAGACTATACCTTCACAGACCAAAAACCATTAAGTGGTATATCTTATTACCGCATCAAACAAGTAGATTTTGATGGAATAATGAGTTATACTCCTGTCAAATCTATTTCATTTGATGTACCCCATACCAATAAATCTCTCCGAATATTTCCCAATCCTGTGACCCACCAATTAAGTATCCCTGGTGAATACCCGGAAGATGTGCAAATACAAATATTTAATGTTTATGGCCTAGAAATGAATGGTCTATTATTCCATAAAGAGCGAGCAAGTTTAAGTGTGGATGTATCTAATCTTCATGCAGGTTTATACCTGTTGCATATCGATGGTGAAAGTTTAAGGTTTATAAAATATTAATGGATGAGTCCAATCCGAAAAGTCAAAAATAAAGAAATGCCACAAAGTCTCGAAGTCTCTAAGGGTTACAAAGTAATGATTATCAACTGCTTGAAATTAGTGATTCTTTGTGTTTTTGTGCCTTTGTGGCTAAATTATACTTTTCGGAACTGACTCAAGGATAAAACATAACTTCTCAGCTAAAATAAGATATTTCTCTACATTGGCAGCTCGATTTTTCAGGTTGTTTTTATGATTAACTTTTCTAATAAAAACTACAATAAAAATATATGTCATTACCAAAAAACAATTTTATAACAAAGCAATTCAAACAAATTCAACATCTTAAAAAAATTAACATTATGAAACAATGGTTTATTACTTTTTTAATGGCCCTGGTAGCCATCACCGCAAAATCTCAGGTGTCCCCGGGTGACATCGCTTTTATTGGTTTTAATGAAGATTCTCCTGCCGACGGTTTTGCCATTATTACGCTAAATTCAATTCCCGGGAATGCTTCCATTAATTTTACAGACGAAGGGATAAATTCAGCTACCACATGGAATGGAAATGGGGAAGACCACTGGCAATTTACTGCCCCATCCGGTGGAATTGCATGTGGAACGATTATTTCATTCACTGAAAACATAACTAATGTTTTAACCATTACCGGTGTTTCCGGAGCAACGATGTCCCATTTATCAGGCACAGGATTATTTAACCTAAGCGGCGGAGATCAAATGCTTGCATACACAGTTTCTGTGCCAGGTGTCCCCGCATCGCCTTCATCAGCAACATTTATTGCTGGCATCACATTAGACGACGGTAACGGTTCACCTACATGTTTAGACCCAATCACTGGTTGGAGTGCAGATGGAGGTTGTATTGGTTCTAGTGTAAACAGGAGCCTTGTACCATCCGGACTAACAAATGGCGTTAATTGCATCTCACTTTATCCATCCATAGGAACGGAGCGTGACAATTCAAAATTTATTGTAACATTGACAGGTACGTCCACGGCCTTGAGAGCAGCCATCAATAATCGTAGCAATTGGACAGGAGATGATGTTTCAAATTATGACATAAGCCCATCAGGTTATGCAACACCAAGCGTCACCTGTGTGCCATTACCCATAGTACTTACGGGATTTCATATAGAGAAAGATATCAATCAGTATGTGCATATCAGCTGGACTACTGCATCTGAAGTAAATAATGATTACTTCGAAATAGAAAATTCAACGGATGGTCAAGAGTGGCAGTTCGTATCAAAAATATCAGGAAAAGGAAATACTACTACTTCTCAATATTATACTTACGTAGATCAAAAACCATTTAGTGGAACATCTTTATACCGCCTGAAACAAGTAGATTTTGATGGACAAATGAGTTTTACACCTATAAAATCTATTTCATTTGATAAGTTACAAAACAATATACCGTTCCAAATAACACCCAATCCTGTGACCCACCAATTAAGTATCCTAGGTGAATATACAGAAGATTCCCAGATACAAATATTTAATGCACACGGACGTAAAATGGATGGACTGATATTCCATAAAGAGCGTGCAAATTTAAGTGTGGATGTATCTAATCTTCCCGCAGGTTTATATCTTTTGCATATCAATGGTGAAAGTTTAAGGTTTATAAAAAATTAGCCTTAAGTAAGAATGAAGCTCGAAAATTCATGTTCTTAATCATAGTCTCAGCTAGGGATATTTGACTATGCGAATGCAATCAAAAGATCATAATTATTTTGTATTTTTGCTTTCTTCAAACCCTATAGATTTTGGAAAACCTATAAGGTTTAACACCAATACCTAAAATATGTACAAGATGTTCATTTTTCTGATCTCCATCATCTTGATGACCCAAAGTTGTCAGCAACAATCCGTACCCAAGGATTCCAAATATCTTTCCATGGTGGGAGATATAGCGCACGATCCCAAATTGGATGATCCCAATTTCACTTTATGTGATGAAAAAAAAACCAAACAATACCACAATCTCAACGAAGAGATGCAATACGAAGGCGAAAAGTATGCTTTAAATAACATATTTACCACACAATACAAACCGACAGGTGGAGTGACGGATTCAGGTATGATTCGTATCCGATTTATGGTTAATTGCAAAGGTCAGACCGGTCGGTTTAGATTGATCAGTTCAGGGTATGATTACAAAGAAAAACAATTTGACAAAACCATCACAGACCAACTGATGACCATCACAAAAAGTCTCAAGGGATGGAAAATTTTAACAGATAAAACTGGACCCAAAGACTATTACCAATACCTGATTTTTAAAATATCAGATGGTCAAATCAAAGAAATATTGCCATGAGAAAGTCAACCAATTTCATCATTTTATGGATTATTATTTTTGTCCAAAACATAAGCACTGCACAAAATTGTAATGTTTTTCTTTATCAAAAAGATACGCTCCAATACGAAGCTTGCCTGATCGCAGAAGATGCTTACCAATACTATCAATACAGCCGCGAATACCAAGAAATACTGGATAAAGCCATCGAAAAATGCCCCCATTTCTCCTTTGCTTATCGAAATAAATCCACAGCATATCTCAAAAGTGGAGACTTCATCACCTGGAAATACCTGATAGACAAAGCGGTTGAGTATGACTTCAGAGAGAATATCGGGTATCGCGGATGGTGTAAGTTTCAGTTTTTCAGAGATTATCAGGGTGCGATCGACGATATAGAAGCTCTCGAAGCTGTCTCAAAAGGAAATATCGGATACTCTGCAGGAGGTCAATATCATCTCAAAGTAGCCAAAGCACTTTGCTACAAACAATTGGGTGAAATCGATAAAGCCATTTCCATAATGGAACAATATATGATAGATTCGACCAATCAAATTTCTGTTTTTGACCACTTACACCTTGGTGTCATGTACTTAGAAACAGGCACATACGATAAAGCCATCACCCAACTTAATCTCCAAAGCAAGCAAAATGATCTCGCCGAAAACCAATTTTACTTAGCGCTTTGTCATCAAAAAATGGGGAATACAGATTTGTTTACGACTCATATCACCAAAGCTAAAGAGATGTATCTTCGCAATCAAAAGATGATTTTTCACTACACAGAGCCGATTGATAGAGTATATCTGGAGGAGATGGATAAGGCATTATCTTTAGCAAAAGAATAATAGGTAGTTCCCGTAGCAAACCAAATGAAAAGGAAACTATCCACTAAATTTCGTGTGAAGAGCGCGAAGTGAAAAATGGTGTTGAGAGCGGAAGAAAAGTGAACATATTTCTTTCAAAGTAAAATCTCAAAATTTTCATCATCTTATATAAATCTCGTTTTTAGCATCCTTAATTAAACTGCTTACAACAAATATCGGAATGGCTTGTAAGTATAATATCAAAAGGAAATAGCAAGAAAATAGAAACATAATAGGTCTATAGAACTTTCTTAGGTCAAAAAAGTGTTATACAAGTTAATATCTTTAACGCCAGATTAAATTATCAAAACCAAAATACACCCATGGAAGAAAGTTATGGTACATTATCAGAAACCATCAATGCCTTAAAAAAGGTAGGTTATACGCTTGATTTTAACATTGGCCAAGCTTGTTTGGTTTGCAATCATTCTAAAACCGAATTTTCACCTGAACAATTTGTGATAGATAAGATATATCGTTTTGAAGGTGTGTCCAATCCTGATGATCAGTCGATTCTTTATGCCATATCTTCGACAAAGCCGGGAGTCAAAGGTGTTTTGGTAAATGGTTATGGAATATCAGCAGACAGTGAAACCAATGATTTGATTGCCAAGTTGGTAATAAATTCAAACTAAATCAGAAAACATCTCCAAATCTGAATACAACCATAAAGGATTGTTCACAATAATCAGAACTTATATTTTACAAAAATAACCATCTATGAAACGTATTGTATTTTTATTCATGGCCACAATATCCTTAGCCAGTTGTTCAAAAAAAGTGAATAGCTTTTTATTAAATGATTATAATGCTGTGGAGGGAATAAAAATAGGTATGCCCATAAATGATGCACTAAAAATTCTGGACAAAAAACACTATGTTGAAAAATCCAAAGTACCTGCTCTGGATGATGACCCTATCACTTATGAATATCTGGTCTACGATAAAAAAACAAAAAAGCAAACATTATTTTCCTTCAATGGTGGCTACAATAAAAAGAATCTGAACAATGTTTTTAGGATTGTAATAAAAAACCCCAGATATAAGACTCCTGAAGGCACAAGTGTAGGAATGAATGTCAAAGAATTAAAACAAAAAACCCAACTAAAATCGGCTGATTTTAATTTTCAGGATGGTTTGTATCTATTATCAGGAAAGTTTGATGGCGGATATTGGATAGAGTTGGATAAAACAAAAAATTATGATTTTAACTATGAAAAACCATCTCTTAAAAAAATACCGGATGACTTAAAGGTGAAAGGAATCGTTTTGTTTTAAAGGATATTAAATTTCAACATGTTGTATAGTCAAGTTGCCATAAAGTAGAAGTGTTTTTATCACTTTGTTTAAAAATTAGCAATAATTGACCAAATGGTCAGATGGCAATGAATGATTTTATATCATGATTGCATCTTGTATGTAGTTATTTATGTTTGATGATTTTTTTAATCATCTGCCGGGAATTTTGTATAATGGAAATCAAATACATTCCTGGCTTTAGATCACGAGCATCTATTGTACTATCTTGCTCACATGATATCACATTTTTAACCATTTTCCCGTCAATATGAATGATGGATATATTCCTGATTCCATCATCTGAAAATTCAAAGTTCAGAAATTCATCAAATGGATTCGGGTAAATATTTGCATAAAAATTTTTATCATCCGTACTTGAAACAAACGGTTTGGCTTCATAAGCACCTAAAGATGGTGGATTACTGAATATATTTCCAAAAATATCTTTGGCAGGAAAAGTATAGGATTGACCTGCGCTTATGGCCGGGCTATCAGCGGACAAGACCACGTCAGAACCCACTTCAAACTTTGGATCTTTGATGATCTGCCCACTTACATTTCCTGGAAGATTTGGGCCTTGCCAGCCGATATTTGTGATTTTATACCAAAGATTTTTAGTGAAATTAAAAGTGGCCGGTGCCGTATCTGGACCAATATTTACTTCAGTGTTTACATCATTGTTAACTACCACAATATTGTTGTAAAATAAATTGTTGCCACAGGGAAGAAATCTGGATACATCTACTGTCTCTTGCAGAATTCTGATCACCCACTTTTTGGGAAACAAAATGGTGTTGTTGGATACCATCACATTTCTGCAACCTACAAAGGCAACCGAGGCTTCAGATCCTTTGATCACATTGGCAATGACCTGTATGTTTTCGGCTTCTGAAGTGGCATTTTGAGGTCTGAAAAATGAGAGACCGGTACTGCCTCCTAGATTTAAAGCCCTGGCTCCTCCGTTTTCAAACCTGTTGCGTAATATCTGAATGTCTGATGTTCCGCCTTTTGCCTGGATGGAATTACTGCCCATATTTTCAAAATAATTTTCAGCTATCACACCGGAATGACATCCTACCATATCAATGCCGCTACCTCCGACCGCACCATTTTTAAAAATACATGAAACTATCTCAAAATTATCAAGTCCTGACAATTTAAGCAGATCATTATTGCCTGTGGCGTTGATGTTTTGGAAGACACACTCCTTTATTTTTATGTGATGGGTCGGACTATTAAAGGTTCCCGCATCGTCTATGTTCATTCCATTGCCTGTCTGACCCTGTATGGTAAATCCTTCTAGCTGCAAATAAGCACAGTCAGAAAACTGTATACTATTGCTGCCACCCTGAATAGTAACCGTCTTACCACTGGCCGCCATGATGTATATCCATTTATCAGCCGTTCCTGACAGATTTGAGACGGACATGCCACCTTGGATGATTAAATCATGACAAATAATAGAATCTCCTGGTGTAGCGATCATAAAGGCTTCATTCAACACTTTATACGTATAATTTGCTCCGACAGGAATCACTGCGGAATATGATTCCGACAGAAAGAACCATAAAAAGAAGCACCATGATAGAATGATTTTCATAAGTATTCAATTATTTTGGTTAGCAGATTTGACTTATGTCACTATGTTTAAACGGAAGAAACGGTTTATTCCCCCTAAAAGACACTTGCAAATGTGTAATATTTCAATTTTAGCCTTACATTCATTAGTTTTGCACTTTAAAAATGATGACATGCCTTTGAAATTATTAATTCCTGTATTTTTGATGATGAACTTAAGCTCAGGATGTAGCAGGTATCCTGTGTCAGGGAATATAAAAATGGATAAAACAGACAAACATCCCATGTTATATCTAATCGAACCGTTGAGTTTTAATGCATTGGTTTCATCTTTCGAAGGCAAAGTAATTGATTCGGCTATCATCGATCAGAGCGGCAATTTCCATTTTGAAAAAATGCCGGTGTCCGGAGAGAAAAAAATGTATTTGCTTACCGTACAAAAGAAAGGAGAAAAATATGCCAACAGACTGGAAGATGAAGAGTTGGAGAAGTCAAATTATATACCTTTTGTTTATCAGTCTCCGGCCAAAATTATAATACAGTCATCTGCTATAAATATGCTGAATGATGTGGTCATACAAGGTGATATAGAAGAAAATACAGCCGTAACACAACTCATTAAAAAAAGATCAGAATTATTCGCACCGCCAAAATCGCATCAGACCGAACAAGATGAATCCCAATTACTGGAAAACGAAAAAGAATTGTGGAAAAATCAAAAATCTTTGATGGGGTCGGTATCAGAAAATGATGATGTACTGATTCATGCATTGGCACTCAGATGGGTCAGCCCAAAAGGAGATTATGAACGTATTCCTGAATTGGTGAAATCCACTTGTCAAAAACTGCAAAAATCATCTCCCAATCATCCCTGGACCGGACAGATTTGCAAAATGTCTGCTTCCCTGCCGTTGACCCCAGGAGATACTTTTCCGGATGAGCCCATGCCTATGTCGAATGGGGACACTGTCAATATTTACACTATGTTTGGATCAAAACTTACCCTCATAGATCTGTGGGCATCATGGTGTGCACCCTGTAGACATGAAAACAAAAGCACGTTGGTGCCTTTATGGGATCGGTTTCATGATCAGGGATTTCAGATCATTGGATATGCATTGGACTCGAGTGAAAAAGGGTGGAAAAATGCCATTACAAAAGATGGAGCGGACAGATGGTTACACGCTTCTCATCTGCAGGGCGATGTATCTCCGCTTTTTGAGAAATTAAAAATGACCACCATTCCGGCCAATTATCTGGTAGATCAAAATGGAGTAGTTTTAGCCAAAAATCTACATGGAGAAGAAATGACACAATGGGTGGCCGATTATTTGAAGAAATAGAGTTTATATAATTCAGAATGTACAAATAAAAAGATATATTTTAAGAACAATTGCTGTTAAAAGTTTAAACAAACAAGGTTAAATAAGTTGTCTAATTTATTCTGAATTTTTCAAATGTTAGCCCATTAAATTTACATATACCATCGCCATCTGTTCCAAACCATAAATCACCATTTCTGTCTTTATAAATAGTGTTTACTGCATTACTCGCCAGTCCATCGGTTGTGGTGTAATTGATTAAGTTTTTGCCATCATATCTCCAAACACCTGAATCAACTGTACCGATCCATAGATTGCCATAATTATCCTCGTTTATAGTGTAAATACGAGCCAATGTGCCGGGGTTGGATTTTCCTGACGCTATAAAGTCTTTGTTACCAAGTCCATTTTCTTCCGTAAAATTAGTTAAAATTTTTCCATCATATCTGAACAATCCTGCACCGTTATTACCAAACCAAAGATTTCCCTTACTGTCTTCAAAAATACCAAGGACTGCTGGGCCGCTTAGTCCTTTTTCTTTAAACCAGGTAATAGATTTTCCATCATAATGACATACCCCCTGTGCTTGTGTCCCAAACCACATATTCCCTTTTTTATCTTTAAGTAGACAGTACACAGCATAACGGCTAAGATTAAACGGTGAACTTTGAGTCTCTTTATTTTGAATATTGTCTAGTGGCAAATACACAAACGAATTATCGCTGTACCGATAAACTCCGCTACCCGCATAAAACCATAAGTCAGTTTGTGATAATTTCCACCCATGGTTATCCTCTGCCATGAATGGAAATTCTTCTTTTTTGGTAAACGTAGTGAAGGATCTCCGATCAAAACGACTGACATTAAAAAGACCTGTCCCAAACCAAATATTTCCATCTTTATCTTCCTGAATACTTTGAACCTGATTATTGGAAAGTCCATCTTTCACAGTAAATTGTACCAAAGATTTTCCATCATATCGGTAAACACCTGCATCATTTGTACCAAACCAATAATTGCCTTTGGTGTCATGAAAAATGCTTCGTATGTTGTCGTCTAATTCTTTTGAGTTTGATAAATTAATACTATTTACTGCTATCTTATTGTCAAAATCTGATACAAATCTGTTTGTGCCCTGATTAATATTCTGACCATTAATAGCAAACAAGCAAAATAGTAAAAGTAAAATTGTGAAACTTGTTTTTTTGTTTATGTGTGTTTTTATGGAGGTCATTTATGGTCTTTTATGTACATTCTCAAAAATGTATAGGATTAAGTTTAAGAATCTATTTTTTACAACATTTAAAAAGCTCCTTTCATTCTAGTCAACTCAGTTTCCAGTTTATCAAAATTTTCTTCGTTTTTGTCAACTACAAATTTTTTAATTTTATTACACTCGTCAGCAGTTTCAAACAACATTTTAAACACAACTTTAGTTTTGTCTTGAATCAAATCATCAAATGTAGCTACAACCTGGAAGAGTGGTTTTGAATGTCGTTTCCAAGCGATTAAAGTTGGTTTTTCTATTTTTATGAACTCACATTCATTTGCATAATTTCCTTTGTCAGGTCCGTGCATGATAAAACTCCATTTACCACCTACCCTAAAGTCGAACTCAATAAAGGTATTGGTAAATCCAGCCGGACCCCACCAATTTTTAAGATGGTCAGGCTCTGACCAGGCACGAAACACCAGCTCCCGGGGAAAGCTAAAGATTCTTGAACTAATGATTTCACATTCCGGTGTTGTCGTTATTATTTCAGTTTTCATTCTTATTTACTTAATTCTCTAGCTATGCAATTATTTTTTTTGGCAGTATAAATGAATACGTATTAAACTAAACGTTATCTCCAGTAATCGAATGTTGCGTGTCCCGACAAGAACATTCATGATGTTCAGAAATATATTGAATAGTGGTTTTACAAAGTTGCTCCAAAACAGATATATTTATATCTGTTAGTTTTTTGACATACATACAAGCTTTCCCCATTTTGAATTTGCCTAAGCCATCCAGTAAATGTTCATTCTCCGGCGTGGGTGAAAATACATATAGAGAAAATTCCGCTTTCCGGGGTGAAAATCCGATCAATGGACAATCTCCTTCATGTCCACTAGCATACTTATAATGATAGCTACCAAATCCGATTATGGTTGGTCCCCACATTTTGGGCTCATAGCCAGACCAAGTTCTCATTAACTCAATGAGCTTAAAGCTATCTTCCTTTTTTAATTCATTGTCAACAAAAGAGTGGATAAATTCAGTCACATCTTTTACTGTTTCTGTGGTCTTATTTGTTTTTGCCATTTTGTTGAAAATAATATTGGGTTAAAAATAATTTTTTTCGATACTGTATTTCAAATAGTACTTTTATTTTACAATGTAAATTTCATCATGATGTCGGTCTGTTCATCATGGCCTAATTTAAATATATGTTTATCAAATTCTACAAAACCATTTTTTTTATAAAAATTTATGGCTCCGGGATTTTTTTCCCAAACACCCAACCAAACATAATCAACATTTTTGTCTCTGGCTATTTGTAAAGCTTTATCACACAGCAATTGCCCCACCCTTTTCCCATGAAAGTCTTTGAGTACGTATATACGTTCAATTTCAAGCGCATTTTCCTCTTTTAATTCAGTCTGAGATTGCCCAAAGTTTATCTTTATGTATCCGATTGTAATCCCATCACATATAGCAAAGTAAAACTGAACATTTATGTCCTGAAGTTCACCACTCAATTTTTGAATGGAAAATCCTTCTTGCAGATACTTATTCATATTCTCTTCGGAGTTATCTGCTGCGAATGTTTCATAAAAAGTTTGTCTGCCAATTTTTTGTAACTGGTCTACATTGCTTTGTAATACTTTTTTTATGTCAATATTAAGCATGATTTGATATACAGATTAAGTAATGCGCCAGAATGTCCAAATAATGGGTAATTCCTTCGATTTTTGGAATAAATTCCTGATTAATTTTGACTTACAAAAATACACATAAATAGTACAAAATACGAATAAACACACACAATATTTGATATTTATAAAATTTTATTGCTCTAAAACTTAATTCAGGTAAAATTGGACAATCTCGAAATCAATTAAGCTTCAGAATACCAATTCACTTGAATATAAAATGTCCATAGTTGTCAACTGTCAATTTTATTTGGTTACCCTTAAGTATTGAAAACTCATGGACTCTATCCACGCCCTTTTTTTCTGCTTTTGGTATGATATTTGGATAATCGCTCACAGATCATTTCTGATGAATGCTGATCAAAACCCCTTTTTTATGATCAATAGGCTTTCATTCTGCTTACACCCCCATGAAAGCAGCGAAGTGATCCAATTCCATGGACGTTTGTGCCCGGATGTCTCACTTTTTATTTCATGTAAAATGTTCCGGGCACTTTTATTACTTCTAAATTATTTTATTTGATTTTAGTATATCTGGTGGTCTCTACTCATTCCACTAAAATACAAACGACAAATGATGAATGATGAATGTTTGTCTATTTGTAACTACTAAGTTTGGGATACACCGTAATATATTAACAGAGCAAATCTGTTGATACTTTTTTGAATCTCATATTAATATCAATCATAAGTTGTCTTACCAAAACTAATCTTAATCCACCTTAACCCATCTAAAAAGCTGAATATTACGATCAGTGCGAACCTGAATGATATAAACACCATTTTGGAGAGATGACGTCTCTATTTCCCAGCCATCAGTTAGTTGGTTTACTTGGGTTGTATTGATTCGTTGACCTTCCAAGTCCATCATTAATACCGAAGTTTGATGTTCATCAGAAAATGGAATAAACACGGAGTTGCTACCAGGATTTGGTCTTGGTTGGAATTCAGAAATTTCCGGATTGATGATGTCCTGGTCTATATTTGTAGTGGACTCATCACAAACTTGATTTATTCCGGATAACACACCAGTAGTAGCCAATTGCAACCCTTCAATATCAGCACCAATGTCCATTCCGTCAGATCCTGCACCGTTAAAAGTACTACCTGTCAATAGACGATAATCTCCACCAATGCCCATGTTAAAAGCTTGAAAACCTATGTCTTTCATTGGTCCGGGAAAATAATTTCCTTCAGGATAATTAGCTATTGTGCCTCCATTGGATGCCTTCCCATCTGTGAGTACATTATGCTTAAATTCAGCTCCCGGGAAATAAAAATTTAAGGCTGGTTTACCTATTCCTTTTCCACTTCCATGTAGCCCGTAGACCGCATTTGAAGCAATGTTGTTGAGATATATAAAGTTTTCATTTGGGAAATTAGGTCCGTCTGCATTAATAAAAGTTCCTCCGAGATGATTTATGAATGTATTGTGATCGACGGTCAAATGATGTACGCCGCCAAGGACCTGTAAAGTACGACCATCACCTCCCCATGTATTTCCATTCAAATCTTCAATCAGATTATTGCGTAAAATGATACGATTTGTATGTATGGTAGAGTAATTATTGTCCATACCTGAAATATTAAAGCCACTGCCTGTATGCCGGATAATGTTTTGTTCAAAAGTGACATTTTGTACGGTAATCCATGGGCAACTTCCAGCCTCAGTGCGAGGAGTAAAAAGAACAGCAAATCCAGTCTGGGCATCAGACCAATTGTTTTCAAATATATTGCCTTGCACCCACACCCTGTCTGCATTTTTTAGTTCAAATAAATTTTTTATTGTCCAATGTGTTCCCTCATATGATGGGTCACCGACACGCCATGAAAGGGGTTTATAAAAGTGATTTTGGCGTACTTCAATATCAGCGCAAAGTAGATTTGTAATACTTGGCTTTGCACCACCAAACATGATATTTTCGCCTGCACCTTCGAGATAATTGTTGACAACTTTAAATGTTTTTCCATTCCATGCACATATCGCCTGACTATCAAAACCTACCTCTTTAAAATCTGAAAGCCACGAATTGACTACAGCGATACGTCGGCCATTCATAGCGATACCTCTGCGGCTACCCAATGTTTTATGTCCATGTAAATATACCCGGTCAAAAGTAATGTCATGCGGAAGATCATCTATGTCTTTTTCGCCACTCCCTATTTCTACAACATTCCAAGAAAAATCAGCAGCTGCAATCTCTATTCCTAAAAAATAATAATGGTGTGCCCGTGTCTTTGTTTTTATAGCACTCAACCCTGGTTTAGCCAGAATTTTTGCTAATTTAGGTCCGGTACCGGGATTGATTCGCTCATTGGCGGCAGGAAGGAGATGATCATCTATGGATGTACGAATGATGATCCAGCCATCACCATTTTTTTCAGACAAGTCATATGGCCCCGTATAGCTGACGCCTTGCTCAAGAAGTATAGTTGTGCCCGGGGTAGCTGCCTGAATAGCCTGTTGAAGTTGGGTATTTAAAAACATGCACCCTACACTGCAAACCGTTATAGTTTTGTCTGTCTTTGGAACACAAGTTTCTATCCATTCTTGCGGCATCTCAGGCAACACTTGCCCATTAAGGAAACCAAAAGGAATAACTACGCAAATAAAATTATAGTATAGACGAAATCTGGTAATAATGGAATTCTTCATGACTTCATGTGCGGTTTAAATAATCACAAAGTTAAAAACTTTATGGAAAAGGTCTACTCTTCTGGTTGAGGGGCGGAATTACAGGCGTAAACCGCTCTGATTTGGCATCAAAAATTAGGCGTTGTATTCAATCTTAATGAATTGAGTTTCCCAACATGCTCGGCTATCTGCTTTTTCTTTATTTTGAAGTATCAATAGAAATATGCAAATTTTAATTATTCTCAATTTTTTTCTTTTTTATACATTATAACGTCGAGTACATGCGACGTGGCGGCTATTGACCAACATGATCGTCATGTACAGTGTTAGCTGCTGGCTTTTTTATTCAATTCTATCAAATTTTAAGTCAATATTATAACCATTAATCTCGCCTTTAAATCCTACAATACCGACTTGATTACTAAAATACAACTTAAATTCTTCGTTTAAATTAGGTGTTTCGATATAAACTTTTTGATAAACTTTTCCATGTATCTTATATTCATCATGATATTCTGTATAACTTTCATATGGATTTGGATGAGTTCTTTGATTTACAATTATTATCATCTGTGAATTTGGGGTAGTTCCATTAATTGGAGTATACAAAAGTAAATGGCATATATCTGCAACTAATTTTTGACTTAAATCTTCATTGTCAATAATAGGGCTAATTCTAACTTGCAATAGTATGTCTAGAGTATCTATTTGAATGATTATAACTTTTATTTCAGGCATCCATTCATATCGGATTTGAATTTGCGAATCAATAGGACATGGATTGAATGCACCATTAAAAGCGGTTGTTATGGTTTTGTTATAGTAGTTTACTTTTCCTTCAAATTCTTCTCCTTGAGAATTAGTGAAAATTACTTTAGAAATACTATCAGGATAAGATAAGAATTTTTTTGATTCTTCTAGGGTTAATATATCTCCTAATTTTGAAATATTTTCGCATTCTGTTAAATTAAAATTTTCTTCTATTTGATTCAAATCGTTACAACCACAACTTGAAATAATTATTAAAAGAATATGGATTAGATTGATAGAGGTGTATTTACTCATATTTTTTAACTTTTATTTTGGATAATAGTTTTTAGCTAATTTTCTTTGCTTGCATCTAACTTTCCGCTTAGCGAAACTACATTTTTGAAACATTTCCATAATCCATTGATTTACAGTTCATATCACAAATATAATTATGCGAATGTTTGTTAATGACTATTGATTCAGAATGTTTATGTTGCATTTGTACAAGGTAACACAACCTATCAAATACAAATATAACAGAGTTTTTTTAAATAAAACACAATATCTGCTTGTAAATGACATCATTATATCTGAACCCATCAATTTGTGAACTGAGAACGGTTGGTAGTTTTTTTGATTAAAAAAAATAATTCATCAGACTCAATGTCTGATGGAAACGAGAGAACCGCAATATCAATTGCGGCCAGAGAAAATATTATGTGTACATACGGTGGTGCGAGACCTGCCTGCCTTCCGGAAAACAAGCTGGGGCGCTCCACATCAGCTGCGGTTGGTGGGGCCGTCTACTCGATTAGCGGTTTGGCGTTTTTTATTCATCTTCGCATAAGCAATAAATATCCATATCTATCTCAGCATTAATGTCAGCTAATATCTTTATTTGCTCCTTTTCAAATCCATATCCAGGATTGTGTCCATTATAATAATATTGAACTATTATAAATCTAATCGTTTTGCAATTTGCTCCAATATCCTTAATCGAGCCTAATCTAGGTATAATAATCTCTTTAAAAAACTTATCAATCAAATCGCCAATGAAATCATTTGATTTAATTTTCCATTCATAATCCCAATGACTGCACTCTCTGAACTTAGAAATCTGTTTTTGAGGACCGACAAAATATTCATCACCTTTTTGTCCAGTTGATAGAGGTTCTAATTCAAGTTTCTTTGATATCAATTCAGGGTCAAAATCAAAGTCAAGGAAACGAATTATCAAGTGATTCCGATTAATCTCTGAATCAGCCGAACCCATTAGTTTTTTATAATCCTTTTTATCTAATCGTTTAAAAGTCATTACTTATGATTGTTTAAGTGTCTTTTTTACGCTGACTGCTAACGTTTTGGCTTTGTGACATGCCGTTCCGATAGGGCGGCATGTTCATCAAAGCTTGTGTTCTTGGTCGTTTTTTATTGTTAAGTATTTTATTGTATCTTTAATGGTATGAATTTCTCTAGTAACATCATTTATTGCTTTTACACTAAATGGGATTTTAGTTAGATTTTTTGAAGAATCGTTTGTTTGAAACTTAATTCTATTTGGTTTAAATCCTTGGATTGTGTTTGAAATAATCCTTATTGAAGGGTTTTCATTATATTGCATTTGAATTTGAAGTTCATACTCTTTATTTGGCTTTAAATACAAAGTATCCAATTTAACAAGTGACACCAATTCATGAAATGAATCATTATCTCTCCAGTTATTCCAATAATTAAAAAGAAAATATTTTTCAATAAAATCAAGAGTTTCCATTTTACTCATTTGCCCATTTAAAAAATTTGCTTTATTAAGATTCAAATGTTCATACGATTTAGGAGGGGCATACATTTTATCATTTTTCCAATTAATTATACTTGTATATATTTTCTCTTTTACTCCCGCTGAAATTGTTTCAGTTTTTTCCACTTGATTTATTATGGTATCCAATAAAGGGATAATATTTTGTGTTTTAGGATTACTTCCGGAATTTTCAACAATAGAATATCTCTGGTTTAATAAATCGTAAATATACTTTTCCATTATAATCTTATTGTCTTTGTTGTTTGAGCAACTGAAAGCAATAAAAATGATGCAAATGCAAAATGTTACAAATTGTGTTTTAACCATTTATTTTATCAATTATAATCCATCAGAATTCTCTTTACTTATGACTGAGAACTTTCCGCTTAGCGAAACTACATTTTTGAAACATTTCCATAATCCATTGAATTACCATTCATATTATGAATACAATTAAACGAATGTTTGTTAATGATATTTGATTTTGAATGTTTGTATTGCGTTTGTATAAGGCAACTTTGCCTACCGAAGACAAATATAGCAAAGTTTTTTTAACTAAACCACTATGGACTTGAAGTCCATAGGTTTGTGAGAGCGAATGAAATTCGCGTGCCCGACAACTTTATCATCCTTTGTCCTTCATTATTATATTCACTCAAGTATAAAATTTTCATCACTGTTTGGGTGATCTTTGTGGTGTTCCAAATATTTTATTAACATTTCTTCTGTTATATTGCCTATGCTCCATGATCCATAGCCTATACCCCATAAATGTCCTCCCCAATAGCGTCGTTTTAATTCCGGATATTCTGATAACAGCAGTTTTGCACTCCGACCCTTTAATCGTTTTACTATATCACTTACACTTAGTTTAGGAGGGTAGGATATGTGCAAGTGAATATGATCTTTACTAACAACCCCTTTTATTATTTGAATATCCAGACTATTACAAGTTTGCTTTATCAATTCTCTACACCTTAATTGAACTTCCCCTCCTAAAACATGATATCTATATTTTGTTATCCAAACTAAATGTACCTGAAGCTGATGTATCGTATGACTACTTTTTCTATTATCCATCCCGCAAAGTTATTGTATATTTGTGTAGCAAATAAATTCTTGCCCTAAAAGGGCATAGTTTTAACTAGCGTACTTGAAAAATAAAACACAATATCTGCTTGTAAATGACATCATTATATCTGAACCCATCAATTTGTGAACTGAGAACAAGTGGTAGTTTTTTTGATTAAAAAAAACTATTCTTCAGATTCAATGTCTGATGGAAACGAGAGAACCGCAATATCAATTGCAGCCAGAGAAAATATTATGTGTACGTTCGGTGGTCTGAGATCTGCCTGCCTTCCGTTGGACAGGCAGGGGCGTTCCACATCAGCTTCGGTTGGTGGGGCCGTCTACTCGATTAGTCGCTTTTTCTTTCATTAGTTTAACAATATAATTCGATTCCGCATCTTCTAATCCAAGACCAAAAGATGGGGATTTCATTCCGTAATCAAACTTTACCTTTCCTTCACCTAATCCCCAAAAGGCTAATCTATATTTCATAGAAAACATATCGTCAGGAATTTCATTAAATCTAAAATTCTCTACATGTTTAATGTCGTATTGCTTTTTCCTTCCTATTCCAAATAAACTTCTTTTTACTTCAATGGATGTTGAATTAATAGTGATGATTTCCCTTCCGAATAAATTCCACAGGATCAAAAGAAATACAGTTAATCCACCAATAAACCAAAACGTTATCCAAATTAAAAAGAAATAACTGATTCCTTCATCTGTAAATAGTCCAAACATTGAATTGAAACTGCTTATGAATGAAATCCAAATAAAAAGCCATACTGAAGAAAAAATGATAATTACATAATTTCGTTTAGCAGGAATTGAAAGTTTTGTTTTAACTCCTTCATTATTTATTTTTGCTCTGCCGTTATTTAGTTTTTCCATTAGTATTTCTCTTGCCAAGTTTCAAAAATCTTTGTAGTATCGGTACGATAAAAGTTTGAGTCTAATTTGATTTCTGCTATTACTTGATCGATATAATTTTCTACGTTTTTTCCATTGTACTCGATCAGTACTTTATCAGAATTTTTATCACTGATTAATATAAGTCCATGTTGTATTGTGAAAAATTCTGAGTAGTTTTCCTTTGGGTTGTTTGTTCTATTATAGGTTTGTTTATAAACTGAAATAGTTGTATCCGCAATTTTGAATTCCTTTAAAACCCCTTTATGCTCAGTCAATACAACTGAACTTGATTTATTCTTATATTTTAATAGTTCAACATGTTCCATCCATGCAGTTAAGTCAAATTGTATGCTGCGTAGTTCGTATCTTTTTGTTTCATAGTTATTGGATTTAGTTAAAACTCTAAATGGGTTATTAGAGCCTAAATCAACTGGTGGTTTATGGAATTTAAATCCCATTTGGATTGTGTCTTTTTCATTTATTTCATTTTGATAGATTGCATTATAAGTTTTGATGTTTGACATCATATTAAACATTGCATCTTTTGGATTACAACTATAAAATACAAAACCTATTAGTACGTATATGTTTCTAATTTTCATTGCTCAAATTGCGACTCTCCTTCCGCTTTGCGAACCATAATTCTCGAAAAATTTCCATAACCCATTGATTTACAGTTCACATTATAAATACAATTATACGAATGTTTGTGAATAATATTTGATTCAAAATGTTTGTGTTTCGTTTGTACAAGGTAACTCTACCTATCAAATACAAATATAACAGAGTTTTTTCAATTTAATACAATTGCTGCTTGTAGGTGTGTATAACTAATTGCACTATTTTTTAAAGTGACAATTACGCTAACCAAGAAATGAAATTAGTTTTTACCATTTACTTCCACATACCCCCGACCCCTAAAGGCATATGCGTCAACTTATAAAATTTATATATATAATTATTTAATATAAAAGAACCTGTTTATATTTGCTTTAGATATTAATAAACATAAAACAGGTTCTCAAAATGTTAGACAAAAATAATCAATTTTTCGATTCCGAAAAGATTTTATCGATTGCTTTTGAAACAGAATTCATCAAACGCAGTAATTATAAGATCGACCCTTGTCTTTTATTGACATCATTTATAATTGTTCTGGCTAAAGGATCATATTCATTAAGGGAGTGGGCGTTAAAATATAGTACTTTTAGCGAAACCATTATATCTTTTCAAGCGATACATAAAAAGTTATCCATCAGATGCCTTTCGTTTTTAGAAGGAGTTGTTCAATATGTTTTGTCGAATGCAATTTTTCACAATACAAGGTATAACCACGCTATTTTTGATAAATTTAATCGTGTCATCATCGAAGACAGTACATGTATTAAATTATGTAACGCATTGTTTGAAAGTTTTTCAGGAAATAGCAATGGCCATGTTAAAAAGACCATGTCAAGAATTCAGTTTACTTTCGATTTAAAAGGGGGTCAATGGTTAAACGGTAAGTTAGGAACGTATAAAGTGACAGATAATACTTTTTCTACTGACATTCAAGATCGGGTAGAAAAGGGAGATTTAGTTTTAAGAGATTTGGGGTATTGGAATCTTTCAGCATTTCGGTATTTTGTTGAGAATGAAATATATTTTTTATCTAAACTAAAGGTTGGCACAGCAATATTTAAAGTGGATGGGGGCAATTTAGATATTCAAAATTTATTAAAATCATATGACAAACAAGGTGTTAACCAGGTAGATATGCAAGTACTTATTGGGGTGCATAAGGTGCCGGTAAGAATAGTTGGTTATAAGCTTGATAGCCTACAGGCACAAAAGAAACTAAGTGCGTCTAAAAAGAGTCGCCATAAAAATCAACCTTTATCAAAATTGGCAATGTACCTTACCTCATGGAACATATTTATTACTAATATCGAAGCAGAAGGTTTTGAACTATCCAAGATAATAGACATCTATAAGCTAAGGTGGTATATAGAGATGCTTTTCAAAAATTGGAAATCAAATTTTAATTTTGAAAAGGTGGTTTCAGCTTCAAAAGGTCCGGATCCGCTTAAACCTGAAATAATGATGTATCTGAGTTTTATTTTTATGGGGGCCTTTTTTCAACCAAGTTATAATATTTTTAATGAAATTTTACTTGCAAAATCAAAGGTGATACTGAGTCCATTTAAATTTGCCACGAGATTTAAAGAAAAAATAGTCGAATATTTAAAACACATCATACTCAACATTAATATGACGTTCATACAGGACGAAGTGCTGAAATTGCAAAAGTATTGTTGCTATGAAAATAGAAACGACAGGAAAAATATGGGACAATTAATTTATAAGATATCTCCTTAGGTTGACGCATATGCCCTAAAGGGGAGTTCAGCCCTCTTAGGGGGAAATATTGGGTGGGGCGTCCCTTTAGGGAACGAGGGTAGCGGGGCATTTACATATTTGTGCAATTTGTGATACACACTGCTTGTAGTGTTTATAACATTCAGTACAAAAATATTTTTGTCTTTGGTAACCCTACTTAGAAGGAAGGCGGGCTCCTGAAAACAGGCAAGGGAATCGAAGCATTTAAATATTTGTGGAATATATTAAACACACTATGTCCATTCAAATTCTTATGACATTAAAAATAAAACACCTATTTTTACAGCTGCAAATGGGAAATCAATATTACTATTTTTATTTAAAATTAAGTAAAATATAAAAGATCAATCATGAAAGCTACCGGATTACTATACTTAACTATGTTCTTTAACATTTATATTTTGCCATTTGCTTATTGCCAGGCTTTTTTTCCCGGAACCTGAAAAGCATCTATTGATAAAAAACAAAATAAAAAAGTATGAATGTGAAGGTGAAATCTATTGGAGCAATTCAGATATAGCGGACACCTGGCAAAGTACTTATTTATTAAATGATTTTGGTTCAATTTTAAGTATTAATACTGGTAGTTCAAAAACAATATTTAAATATGTTAATGATATGGTGCCGCAGTCTAAGGCAGAATTTAAAAATAATTCTAACTTACCATCCGGATTTATTTACTACAAGTATGATAGTGGAAATCATTTGCAAGAAGAATTAGAATTTGACTCTCTGGATAATTTAATTCGCCATCAAATATATAATATATACGGGAAGATAATTGAAGAATTGGAGTATAATCCAGAATCTGGTTACAAAAAAACAACGAAAAATAAGTATAACGAGCATGGTGATATTTTGGAATCGACAGTGATTCACCCTGCTGAGACAACTAACATCGTGTATATATACCGTGATGGGCTTTTAATACGAGAAGAATCTTTTATTAATGGGCAATATAAACATGTTTTTATTGAATACTTTATCTACAACGGGAATAAACAATTAATCTC
Organism: Saprospiraceae bacterium; assembly: GCA_016714445.1. GTDB lineage: Bacteria > Bacteroidota > Bacteroidia > Chitinophagales > Saprospiraceae > OLB9. Next base: position 198,353 of record JADJNF010000001.1, read on the forward strand.
TCAACATACAAGACAAAAGGAATATTCAAAACGATATGGTGAAAAATTCAAATTAAGAAAATCTATTCAATACAAATATAACCATAAAGGAAGACGTATTAAAAAAAGAGTTTTAACCAATATTAAAAATCAAATAGATGTTGACGATGACACAGGGATATCTATAGATGATATTATAGAAGGAGACACCAAAATAGTAAACTACGAGTACAATGACATGGGATTAATATCCAATATATTGAGTACTGAAAATGGCAAACCACTTTTGGTTTACAGTTTTAAATATTTTCAATGACAATAGGTAAAATTCATTTCTAAACCTGGGATAGAAATTGTTTACCATTCATTTTATATTTCGCGAAAATATGCCTGTTCCCATCTGGCGGTATTTGTTGATTCTTTTTTCCGTGTGAATTTTAAACAAATTCTTTTCCCTGATACCTCTCTTTTCCATAAAACTCTCCGATTCCGTTTTTAAATCCACCTACTACCTGTTCTTTTAATTAGTTTTCAGGACTTGAAGTATCTGCCCAATAGATCGTCCATATATTCGTTTTCGGATCAATGATTCTTATGCTTAAACCAATGAATTCATCCCCAAAATGGGAAGATTTCATCTCATTCATCAACCCTAAGCCATCCAGTATTGGTATTGTTTCCATTTCAGCTATAAATTCAATCCATTCTGTATTGTTTTTTAATCGCTCTTTGAGTCTTTTATTTAGAACGGTCCATTTCCCGATTAGAAATTCAAAGTCGTGAAGTGCTCTGATGTTATGATTGGTTTCCTGTTTTTGGTTCATATAACATTATTTCTATCATATTTCTTAATAAATTACATAGTGTCGGTCTTTGTATCAAGTACGTCTTTTACCTCTGTTGTCGCCTGCGAAAAAGCCGTCCACAGATATGCCGCTGTCAAAGATGATATTGCTCATTTTTTTTATTTATTTTTTCTTGAAACCTTCTACATAATTTTCTTCGTCAAAATGCAATCTTAGTCCGGCTATTTTGCCTTTTTCATTTCTTTTAAATCGTATAAAGGTATTATTAAATGCCCAGGACTGGTATTCATCTTTAGCATACCACCCCATTTCAATTTTTGGCGAAAATGGCGTTTTCATAAAAAGCAATGATTTTTTATTTGTCAATTCAATGACAATATCTTTATATGTGTTGCCGGTTAACATTTTTGCAAATGATTCTATGTCGAAAGGGGCATTGTTGAGCACATATTTTCCGGTATATTCTTTGACTGCCTTTTCAGAAATTGCTCCCGGGATTATTTTATCCATCGTTATGTTAAATTCTATATGTTTTTGATCGTCCTTGTCTGTAAGAGCTTTGGTTACCAGCAATTGTTCATCGTGCGTGAGATAATTTAGTATAAAATCTGTATTATTTCTTTCTCCACCTTCAAAAAAAAGTTGGGTTGTCAGTTCGTGATAGTCTCTTCTGGAAATTTTGAAATGTATATGTCTTGCTCTATTGCCATACAAACCAGGTAAAACTGTCTTAAATCTATATTCTCCATTTTCATTGGTAATGGCTTGTCCCCATCCCTGAAAATTTGAGTCAATTTCCCCTTTGTTGTCAAACTCATGTGTGTACCTTCCAAAATGGTTTGCCTGCCAAATTTCGACAATAGCGGATGAAAGTGGTTTGCAATCTTTGTCAGTGATTTTGCCGGATACTATGATGTGTTGTCCTTGTGCCACGCCATTTTTCCCCTTTATTTGTGTTAAGTCTATGTCGTGGTCCGCTTGATTTCGGTATTGCATGACGGCAAATGGTCCGATATCCAAAATAGGCGTATTTTTACAGTCTTCCATTTCCACCCCGGAATCTACCATATTGATATTTGATGATAAAATGCCTGCACCTACCGTCATACTTAAATTTGCCAGAAACTTTCTTCTGTTTTGTTCTTTATCTGCCATTACTTCTTTGATTTATTATTATTTCCAAAAATCGAGCTTTTTAAAATGCATTACTTAGGATTCATTCCTTATATTAAACCCAATATTGGTAGTCTCTTTGTTTCCCAATTTTCCCATCAGCATTTTTGTTTCTTCATCGCTGATCATGTCAATTCTGTGGAGCCATTCGATCTGACCAATCCTAAACTCATCCGGTGTCGAATCACCAAATTTCAAAAACTCCTTTTGATACGACTTTTTTATTCGGGATTGAAGTTCGGTGATAAATTTATTGACAGAGTCAGTATCTGGTTTATTTTGAAATAATTCCAAAGTTTTATTGCCACCGGTTATATAGACCAAATTTGTCTTCACACTAAAATGAGCCAATAATGAAATACCAAGAAAAAAACCACTGCCTAAAAGCCAGAATGGTATCATATTCGAATTTGGGTCAGTAATAATTGTATGGATAAACAATCCGAATGTCAGTATAAAATAGGGGATCAAAAAAAGTTGACCGATTCTGCTTTTCATTCCTTTTTTCCTGACCAATTTGTTGCCAAGTTCAAGATAGTCGATACTATACTCCAGTTCTTCTGTGAGTGTTTTTTCGAAAACGTCAACTTTAGTTTCATGTAATCTGAAAATTTTCCGGGAAGGAAATTTATTTTGTATTAGTTCCATGTTTTATATTTCAACCAAATTGACGACCAACTATAAACCAATTTACCCACCTGCTGCCTGAACATTATATTGCAAATAAAGGGACAGAACGCCTCATCACCTGATTATCTTAATTAGCCGATATTAAAGCTTTCAAAGGTAATTGTTTTGGATAAACCACAAATCAAAAATCAAAAAAATCTTTATAATCTAGTACAACCATTTTATATCTTTGGTATTCTATCCATCTAATTCTTATGATGCCGAATAACCTTTTTCCTCCCCACCCATATAGTATGCATTTCAGATTGACCTTCAGATCTATTAAACTCCACTTTAAATATTTTTTGTTCTTCAAATCCACTTGCAGCAAGTAATTTTTTCAGGTCGGCCAAAAGATGGTAATGAAAAAACACCCTGTCACCACTGCTGCCCGTTTGAAAGTGAGACAAATCCGGATCTCCTTCTACAAAACTCAGATAGATCAGCCCACCTTCATTCAGTAATTGGTAACAGTCAGCTATCAGTTTATTGCAGTCACTCTGAGATAAATAAGGCAAACAAAAGCCACAGATTATCCCGTCATATATTGTTTTGAGTTCGTCTATTTGTCTGCAGTCCATGATGGCAAAACGGGCCGACGGGTTGTTTTTTTTTGGCCAGTTCTACCATATTTGGCGCTACATCAATTCCAAATATGTCAAAGTCCGGTCTTTTAGATAACAGATACCTGGTAATATTGCCCGGTCCGCAACCTATTTCCAATAATTTTACCTTGTCTCCCGTAAGTGTGTGGCAAATTTCATCGTATGTAGTATCATACAGGTCTAAATCCATAAACCTATCCTGGTAAAGTGATGCTATTTTATTCCAGGTATTAAATGTTTCTTTATATGGGTCCATTGGCGATAAGTTTTAAAATGTCATAAATACTATTCCAACTTTTGTTCAGTTTTGTTCACTTTTTATGCTGTTCCTTCGGCTGCAGCAAATCCCATAGATTGCCGTACAAATCTTCAAAAACAGCCACTGTTCCATATTCATATTCTGCCGGAGGCCTGACAAAATTAATTTTCCTTTCTACCATTTTGTGGTAATCTCTCCAAAAGTCGTCCGTATAAAGAAATAAAAACACCCTTCCTCCGGTCTGATGGCCAATACTTTTGATTTGTTCTTCATTGGCAGCTTTTGCCAGCAGGAGACTACATTCTTTTGCTCCCGGAGGAGCAACGACAACCCATCGTTTTTTTTCGTCCATTTTGGTGTCTTCCAGAAGTAAAAAGTCCAATTTTTGGGTATAAAAATTGATGGCTTCATCGTAGTCTTTTACTACCAGGGCTATATGGGCTATGTGTTGGTTCATTTATTGGAGTTGTTGAAGTTGTTGGAGTTGTTGGAGTTGTTGGAGTTGTTGGAGTTGTTGAAGTTGTTTGATTTGTTTGATTTGTTAAGTTGTTTGATTTGTTGAAGTTGTTGGAGTTGATGGAATTGTTAGATCCCGATAGCTATCAGGAGCGGAGTTGTTAAATTTGTAAAATTCTTTTATCGAATTCAGACATCTTCCTCATTTTCCATCTTTTAGTAGCCCGCTTATTGTTCTCTAAATTGCTCCTTCAATAATCCAACAATATAGGTCGCTTCTGCATCGTCCACGCCAAGTCCAAATGAGTAGGTCTTAAGTCCATAGTCAAACTTAATTTTTCCTTGTCCAAGTCCCCAAAAAGCCCAACGATTGCCGCCATACCAATCATCACCAATAAACTCCGTTCTGAAATTTTTTATCGCTGAAATATCCAGTCTGTTCTTTTTTCCTAAACCAAATACTGTTTTTTCAAAAAGTATCTCATTTCTGTCCATGATAAATTTTTCCTGCCCGAAAAAACCCCAAATCAGCAAAACAGATATAGCAAGTCCAGCGATGGTCCAACCCATTAACCAAATTGTCATAAAACCGTCTGTTCCGGAATTTCCCGGCCCACTGGAAAAAAGTATGTCTGAAGCGCTCAAAAAGCCAAAAAACCACCCACCCAACCATATTATGCCAAATATAAGTGCAAACCAATTTTTCTTTGAAGGAATAACTATGTTTAGTCTTCCGTTTGTTTTATCAATTTTAGCTTGTCCGTTGTTTATCATGTTTATATTTTTTGTTTTGGTGATCAGGATTGTTTTAGTCTGAAATTACACGTATCAGAGTTAAATCATCAGATGGCATTAATCCAAATTCCTCTTTTATTTTAAGTAGGCTTCTTTTAAATTTTATTTCGGCATTGAAAACATCCGCAATCAGATCTTTACTATCTTTTTGGTTCCTGATACATTTTTGATAACATTTTCAAAACTTAAATAATACATTCCTTTGGGAAATTGGCTCATGTCAATGGAAGTGATATTGGTATCGCTGAATATCAGTTTCCCATTACTATCAAACAATTTAAAAGACATATCCTTTAAGAACAACCCGGTGATATTAATACTATTGAATGTAGGGTTGGGATAAATCGATATGTCATTGATCTTTGGCTGGTTTATCAAGGTCTTATCTATCCTCAATATTTTTCCTTCAGGTTTACCGTTAAAAACTGGTACTTGACTGGCAATATATATAGATCCTTTGTGTTCCTTTAAACTAATTGTTCTAATCACTTCATCACAAAATACCTTATACCCTGATTCAGGATCATTCAGATTAAATGCAATAATTTCCTCTCTTATAAAACCTAAATTTCCATAGTCCATGTATAAAATGTTATCTATATTTATGACGGTATATGGTCTGAATTCAAGATCTTTGATTAATTCAATCATTTTTTTTGATTGTAGATCATATTTAAAAATGGAATTCCTAACTGCCACATATATAAAACAACCTTCAATAGATAGCGATAAAGGTTGATTAAAAGAGTATATCTGAATTATTTTAATAGGCGAGACTGAAAGATCAATCTTTGATAAGCCGGTTTCCTCTACAAAATATAATTCTGACCCAACAAATCCAAAAGATCTGGGGAAAAAAAAGTACTTTGAATACAATAAATTATTCTCAGGCTTTTTTGACCTTAAATCGTAAGTGATTATCTCTGAAGGCAGGCCAATATATATGATACTATCTTTTTCAATAATAGCTCTGGGATAGGTCAGACTATCTAAATGAATTTTGATGGTTTTTGTCGGATCATTAATGTTGTAAGATATCAATTTTCCTTCAAAAGGTTCACCATGAAGCAGAATAAATAGATTATCACCTACAAAAGTAATAGCAATCGGATTGTCAAGCCTATCTAATACTGTGGATACTTGTGTCTGTCCGTATCTGCCAAACAGTAAAAGGGTAAATAATAATATTTGTTTTTTCATTTTCATACGTCGTTTACATGTGTTTTACATAATTATATTTTCAATCAAATCCTTTTTTTAAATATTCTGCCATAGTTTCAATTGGTCAAAAGTATGGGTAATATTGGTTAATATTTTTGTTTGTTTTTTATATTTACGATGACCTTTTTCAATATCATTAGCAAATATAACAAAAGAAAATGAATGTTGATGGTAATATTTTTTTATAGTTTGGGTTTTTGATATTTTCCAAAATCAGGGGCATTACAAGAATAAATACCATATTTTTTTTTGAAATTATTCACTTTACACTTCAGCCATCTCAAAACCAGCACAAAACATCTTGTTCAGCTTTTCTTACCAGATGAGGTACCACTACCCCATCCGACGGGTAACCCACGGGTAAAAGCAGAAATGGTTTTTCATTTTCTGGTCTTCCCAGTATTTCCTGAAGAAAATTCATGGGACTGGGTGTATGTGTGAGCGTCACCAGTCCCGCTAAATGAATGGCAGCGATCAGAAATCCGGCTGCTATTCCTACTGATTCACTGACGTAGTAGTTTTTGGTTTTACCCCCGTTGTTCAGATCATAGGATTTTTTAAAAATGACAATCAGCCAGGGTGCCTGAGTCAAAAATTCTTTGTGCCAATTGGTATCAAATTTTTCCAGGTCTTTTAACCATTCGTCCGACATACGTCCGTGATAATTTTCATATTCTTCTTTTTCTGCCGCTTCCCTGATTTTGATTTTGATGTCCATATCTGAAACAGCACAAAAAGTCCAGGGTTGTTTGTGTGCACCGGAAGGAGCTGAAGATGCCGTCATGACAACATTTCTGATCACTTCGACAGGCACATTTCTATCGGAAAAGAACCGCACTGACCTTCTTTTATCCATTTGGGTTCTGAAATCAAAAGTGTTTTCAAGAATTTCCGACTCAGATGGAGGGTGGTAATCCAGCGGTACAAAGGTTTTATTTTCCAATGTGTACTTTTTAAGGTGTATGAAAAAATATGCAGCAAAGTTATCATTTCAAATGTGGATGGTAAAAATTATTTTTTCCAAATATTGGTTTTATAAAAATTAGCTGAACTTTGAACATAACTGAATAGGCAACTCAAAATATTTATTCTCTTAAATACAACAAATCATTGCCTTTATGAGTTATTTTTGGGGTAAGAAATGTACAATGAAAATATTTCAATTCATATTATTCTTGTTTTTATTAAACGTTGCTCCGGTTTGGTCACAATCCCATTATATCCTGGACAACCTCAGCGCCATTAAAGATAAAAATAGGGTTATTATCAACTGGACCATTAAAAGGGGAAATTCATGTATCGGAATAGGAATTTTCAGATCTGTTGACAGGACCAATTATGAATTAATCGGAGAAATTCAAGGCATTTGCGGCAGTACAGAATTTGCTCAGGCATTTCATTTCATTGATGAAAATCCGGTAAAAAATAAAACCAATTATTATGTATTGGAATTGGGTTTTTCCGGAAAAACTGAGCCACCTTTAGAAGTAGAATATATAGATTTTGGGGAAAACCAATCCAAAGTAATCCCCAATCCAATAGCAAGTTATGGCTTTATTTATTTTGATAATCCAAATAATGAACTACACAAACTATTTATTTTTGATGCTATTGGAAAACGTGTTTGGGATAGTAAAACCAATGGCGACAAATTTCCCATCAGTTTAACAGATCTGGAAGAAATCGAAATTGCATCTTTTAATTTTAATACAACAAAATATTATTATTACATCACGGACAACAGTGGTAAAAAAGTATCCAGCGGTATTTTTTTTGACATGAAAAATTAATAGTTCCGGCTTAATTATACCGACGAGAATTTAATCTGAGAATAATCCTATCGGTATTATACTCAAACTTAGACTTACTTTTTTTCTTTATGACGTTGTTTTAAGACATGCACCACATCGTCCAGCGAGTGCCCTTTTGCCTGCAATAGAATAAGATAATGAAATAAAAGATCAGCGGCTTCACCCAGAAACAACGATTCATTGTCATCTTTGGCTTCGATGATCAGTTCTACTGCCTCCTCTCCTACTTTTTGTGCTATTTTATTTATGCCTTCCGCAAAAAGACCGGCAACATAAGAATTACTGACATTAAATTGACTCTTTCTAGCCGTGATGATTTGTTCAAGATTTGAAAGGAATTGCAGGTTATTCAATTCATTGGACTCACCCCAACATGTATCCGTGCCCATGTGACACACAGGACCAACAGGTTTTACTTTAGCAAGGATGGTATCCTGATCACAATCGAGCGTCATGTCTATTAACGTCAGAAAATGACCGCTTTCTTCCCCTTTTGTCCAAAGTCTTTGTTTGCTTCTGCTGAAGAAGGTCAGATTGCCAGATTCTACACTTTTTTCTATGGCTTCTTCATTGGCATACCCGAGCATTAATACCTTTCCTGTATCAACATCCTGTGCAATCACAGGCACTAATCCATCACCTTTGGCAAAATCTATTAAATGTAAATCTATCATATTTTTATCTTTAATTACTGAGTCCGATCCGAAGCGAATAATTTTGTCACAAAGGCACAATATTACAAAGAATTAATCATTACAAACAGTTGATCATCATTTCTTTGTGAACCTTAGTGGCTTGGAGTCTTAGTGGCATTTAATTATTTTTGGCTTTTCAGAGTCGACATACAATTCAAATTCTGACATCAATTCCTTTACTGTTCAAATGCGCTTTTAACGCCTGTATTTCTATCTCTTTATAATGAAAAACACTGGCCGCAAGTGCTGCACTTACATTGGTTTCAATAAACAGGTCACTAAAATGCCTAAGTTCACCAGCTCCACCTGATGCAATAACAGGTATAGTGAGTGTATCGTTGAGTGTTTTTAATGCTTCTATGGCAAATCCCTGTTTTGTTCCGTCATTATTCATGGAAGTAAAGAGTATTTCACCTGCTCCCCTATTCTGCACTTCAATGGCCCAATCAAAAAGAAATTTATCCGTTGGTTTGGTTCCTCCATGACTATACACGATCCATTTACCTTCATCATTCTGACGGGCATCGATGGCGACAATCAGACACTGTTCTCCAAATATATTGGCAACCCGGGTGATAAGACCAGGATCTTTTAACCCCGAAGAATTTATACTTACCTTGTCGGCTCCGTTTTGTAATACTTGTTTTACAATGTCTTCATCATTAATACCACCGCCTACTGCAAATGGTATATTTATCGCCTTACCTATTTTTTTCACCAAATCAACCAAAGTACTTCTGTTTTCGAGAGTGGCAGCAATATCCAGAAAAACCAGTTCATCTGCTCCTTCCTGACTGTAGCGGGTGGCAAGTTCTACAGGATCTCCGGCATCCCTCAAATGAATAAAATTGGTTCCTTTTACAGTCCTTCCGTTTTTAATATCCAGACAGGGAATGATTCTTTTTTTGAGCATAACTTAGTCAGTTAAAAAGTGATTCCACTATTATTTTACCTTCATAAATGGCCTTGCCTATGATGATGCTTTCCATTTGCATAGCCCTCAGTTTCTGAACTTCATCCATATCATGTACACCACCGGAAGCTATCAGATGAACTCCGGGAAATGCGGTTAATATCTGCTGATATAAAGATACAGAAGCGCCTTCCAGCATACCATCCTTGGTTATGTCTGTGCATAAAAAAGTTTCAGCTCCATGATCAAGATATGATGCAATGAATGAAAAGATATCTTCATCCGTAACATTCATCCAGCCGTGAGTCGCTATTTTGCCATCCATGACATCACTGCCAATCACTATTTTATCTCCACCATATTGTTTTATCCATTCGAATACTTCCGGTTTTTTTGTCACCGCCACACTGCCCACGATTAATCTGTCTGCCCCTATATCCAGTAGGACATCAACATCCTGCTGTGACCTGATTCCGCCGCCTGTCTGTACCTTCAGACCGGAATGCCGGATAATCTCAGCTATGATTTTTCGGTTGTTTATTTCAGGATTTTTAGCGGCATCAAGATCAACAACATGGAGATACTCAGCGCCTGCCTGTTTAAAACCCAAAGCCATCTCTACCGGATTTGATCCGTACACCTTCATGGTATCATAATCACCCTTCATAAGCCGAACACAATTTCCATCTATGATGTCAATGGCAGGATAAATTTTAGTTTGCATAATATTTTATTATTTTATCAAATCACAAAAACATTTAAATCCTTGATTTTGTAACTACTTAAGTATAACCCCGGAAGGGGTGAAATATTAGTAACCACGGATGTAAATCCGTGGTACAAATGAAAAACTAACTTGATTTTGGCGCTCTTGCCTGCTTCAAGGCAAGCAGGATTTTTGCCTGAAAGTTGCAAAAATTGTGACAAAAACACTTTAAAACGATTTATACCTGAGTAGTTACTCGATTTTACATTTTTAAAAAGTTTTCAAGAATTTTTTGACCAATATCACCTGACTTTTCAGGATGAAATTGTACACCGTAAAAATTCCTGTATTGGACAGCGGCGGTAAAAGCATGACCATAATCACAAATACCCGTGGTAAAATCACCCTTTTCAGCATAATAGCTGTGTACGAAATACATGCTTTCTGTAGCATTCATACCACTAAATAATGCATTTTTTTGATCCGGATAAAAATCATTCCAGCCCATATGAGGTACTTTATATCCTGAAGCCGGTGAAAACCGACGCACTTTACCATTGATGAGGCCCAAACATGTGGTATTGCCTTCTTCTGAATAATCAAACATCAGTTGCATACCCAGACAGATGCCTAAAAATGGTTGTTTAATGGCTTTTAAAACCTCTGTCAGATTTGATTTATGCAATTGTTCCATGGCTGCTGCCGCATGACCTACGCCGGGTAAAATCACTCTGTCGGAAGCTGTAAGTATTTTTGGGTCAGATGTCAGAACATATGAAGCCCCTATTCTGTCCAGTGTGTTTATCACCGAACAGGTGTTTCCTGCACCATAATCTACGATTGCTGTCAATTTATTCATTTATAGTGAACCTTTGGTACTTGGTATGTTCATGTTGTCTGTATTTCTGGTTTTTGCCATGAGTATTGCTTTGGCAAATGCTTTGAAAATGGACTCAATGACATGATGTTCATTGCTGCCGGATGCAGAAATATTCAGATTACATTGTGCATGATCAGAAAAGGATTTAAAAAAATGATAAAACATTTCTGTTGGGACATCTCCAATTTTCTCTCTGGTAAAAACAACATCCCAGACCATCCAGGGTCTTCCGCCAAAATCAATCAAAACCTGTGATTTTGCTTCATCCATCGGCAAAACAAATCCGTATCTCTGTATTCCGGCTTTTTTACCCAGCGACTGGTTAAATAATTTACCCAAAACTATGGCAGTATCTTCCATGGTATGATGCTCGTCTATGTGCAGATCACCTTTGGTATGTAAGAATAAATCTATCTCACCATGTTTTGCTATCTGTTCCAGCATATGATCAAAAAAAGGCAATCCGGTATGTATATCACAGATGCCGCTTCCATCCAGATTAATACTCCCTTGTATATTGGTTTCAGTGGTAATTCTGCTCGCTTTAGCCTTTCTTTCAGTTGAAATGAGAAACTGATATATATCTTTCCAGCTTTGTGTTTTACGCACAAACACAGCATCTGTGTCATTAACCACATGCAGGTCACTTTTTAATAATATACCTTTTGCTCCAAGATTTTTGGCCAGTTGCATGTCTGTTGCACGATCTCCGATGACAAAAGAGTTTTCCAGATCATAATGGCCAGATATATATTTGGTTAGCATTGCAGTGCCAGGTTTTCTGTAGGGGCTGTTTTCTTCAGGTAAACTGCGGTCAATACAAATCTGATCAAAAACGATACCTTCACCAGATAGACTTCTTATTATCAGCTCCTGCACGGGCCAGAATGTATTTTCAGGAAAACTATCGGTACCCAGTCCATCCTGATTTGTCACCATCACCAGCAGGTAGTCCAGTTTTCGGGCTATTTCTCCCAGATAATAAAATACTCCCGGAAGAAAACTTAGCTTTTTTATATCATCTATCTGATAGTCAGCAGGCTCATGTATAATCACTCCATCTCTGTCTATAAATAATATTTTTTGCATTTCTGATTATGGTTTTTGATAAGCATATAATGCTTTGATTAATGAATCCATTTCTGCAGGAGTGCCGATCGTAAATCTCAGACAACCTTCACAACGGTATTGTTTATTTCTGTTTCTGACTACAATACTTTGCTGTATCAAATAATCATATAAATCATCCGCATCATCTACTTTTGCCAGTATAAAATTGGCTTCGGATGGAAAAACTTTTTGAACAAAAGAAAGACTTTCCAGACAGGTATTTAGTGTTAATCTGCCATTTTTGATATTAATTATCTGAGCATCAATGAAAGTTTGATCGGAAATTCGTTCCAGAGCAATATTTTGAGTGGCACCATTGATATTGTAAGGTGGCTTGATTTTATTCAGGATTCCTACAATGAACTGATCCATAAATGCCATACCCAGTCTGATTCCGGCTGCGCCGATGGCTTTGGACAATGTTTGCATCACAATAAGATTTGGTATTTTATCTATGTATGACAACATACTTTCTGTGTCTGCAAAATCGATATAAGCTTCATCTACCACCACCAGACCCCGGAAACTTTTACAAATCTGAAGAATAATGGCAGTATCAATACAGTTTCCACTTGGATTATTGGGCGAGCAAAGAAATAATATTTTATCTTCCGGTTTGAGAAAATGTATCAATGTATCAATATCAAACGTAAAATCGGCATCCAAGGGGAAATATCTCAATTCTACGTCATTGATATCAGCCGAAACGGTATACATACCATAGGAAGGATGTATGGTAACCACACTATTTATTTTAGGCTCACAAAATGCCCGAATCATCAAATCTATGATTTCATCTGAGCCATTACCTAAAAATATGTGGTCAGCATTTACTTTTTTCCATTGTGAAATGGCATCTTTAAGTGTCCTTTGGTATGAATCCGGATATCTGTTATATGCCCAAGTAAATGGATTTTCATTGGCATCAAGATAAATATCGGCCACATCTGTGTGTTCATCCCTTGCGGAACTGTATGGTTTTAGTTTCAAAACGTTTCCCCTAACCAGATCTGATAGATTTATGTCCATTTTATACTTTCATTTGATTTATTTTATAATTGATTTAACCTCACTTTTACAGCATTGGCATGTGCCTGAAGTTCTTCGGCCTCAGCCATGGTTATGATGGTTTTAGCCAACCCTTTTAATCCATCTTCTGTAATGGACTGAAAAGTAATTTTTTTACAGAAAGCATCCAGATTTACTCCGCTATATGATCTCGCCCAACCGTTTGTTGGCAAAGTGTGATTGGTACCTGATGCATAATCACCGGCACTTTCGGGACAATAATTGCCAAGAAACACCGATCCTGCATTACGAATCAACGGAATATATTTGTCTGCGTGATCTGAGGCTATGATCAGATGTTCGGGTGCATACGCGTTGATAAATTCAAAAGCGCTGACTGTATTTTCTACCACTATAGCTTTGCTGTGACCCAACGCCTGTTTTGCAATGGTTTTTCTGGGCAGGGTTGCAAGTTGTTTTTCGATTTCTGCCAATGTATCCTGTACTATTTTTTCACTTTCTGTCACCAGAATTACCTGTGAATCGCCACCATGTTCTGCCTGAGCCAGTAAGTCAGCAGCCAAAAATGCCGGAGTAGCCGTATTGTCTGCAAAAATAAGTACTTCACTTGGGCCTGCAGGCATATCAATGGCGACACCATAATTTTGTGCCAGTTGTTTTGCTGCGGTTACATATTGATTACCTGGTCCGAATATTTTATCTACAGCAGGTATCTCATTTGTTCCAAAGGTCATAGCTGCAATGGCTTGTGATCCTCCTGCAAGCCGGATTTCAGTAATACCACAAACCAAAGCTGTATAAAGAATAGCAGGATGAATATCTCCTGATGAAGTTGGCGGAGTACAAAGTATGATCTCTTTGCATCCGGCTATCTTTGCAGGGATGGCCAGCATTAATACCGTAGAAAATAAAGGTGCACTACCTCCCGGAATATAGATACCTACTTTGTTGATGGGCAAAGAGTGTTGTTTACATACGATGCCAGGCATGGTTTCTACCAGAAGTGAATTTGATTTTTGGGCCAGGTGAAATTTTTTAATATTGTGGTAAGCTATGGTAATAGATTGCTTCAGATCATCAGAAATAGGTATGGAAGCTGCATCTTTACTTGTAATGTCATAAATGGAAGACTGAAGTTTCACTCCGTCAAATTTCTCTGTATAGTTCAGCAGTGCTTCATCCCCGTTACGTTTTATTTCATTAAAAACGGTTTGAATTCCTGTAGAAAGCATGACGTGATCTATTTCAGGTCTCTTACAAAGAGAAGGAAATTGACCGGCTTTCGGGTGTATGATGACTTCTAACATGTTGATGTTTTTTTAAAATCTTTGCTAATGGTAAATAAAACAATGATTAACCGCTGATAAGCCGATTTTTCAGATGACCATATTTTCTACCGGTATGACCAGGATACCCTGTGCCCCGTGTTCTTTGAGCCCCCTGATGACTTTCCAGAAATCATCGATATGTATCACCGAATGCATAGAACTCCACCCCTCATCCAAAAGGGGTAAAACTGTTGGGCTTTTTAGTACAGGCAGCATTTTTCCCACGGTTTTAATCTGTGGATTGGGTATATTGAACAAAATATACCTGTGATCTCTGGCTTTAAGAACAGATTGCACCCTGAATAAAATTTCATCAATGATCTCTTTTTTATCCTCCAATGAAGTGGGATTTGCGGCAATGCAGGCTTCAGATCTGAATAATATATCTTTTTCTTCCAGTCCGTTTTTAAACAATGTACTGCCGCTGCTGACGAGATCACATATGGCGTCTGCAAGACCTATGTTTGGTGCGATTTCAACGGATCCTGAGATGAGATGTATTTCTGCCGTCACATGCTTTTCATCCAGATATTTTTGTAAAGTATTTGGATATGAAGTGGCTATCTTTTTACCCTCCAGCGATGTTATGCCGGTGTACTCTTCTGTTTTTGGCAGCGCAATGGACAAACGACATTTTGAAAAACCCAGTTTTTCGAGCACATACACATTGGCATTTTTTTCAGAAAGCACATTTTCTCCAATGATCGCAATATCTACTACTCCATCTTCCAAATATTGTGGAATATCACTATTGCGCAAGAAATAAACTTCTGCCGGAAAATTCCTGACTTCAGCTTTGAGTTGATCCATGCCATTGTCAACATACAGACCACATTCTTTGAGCAATTTCAGAGACTCATCATACAGTCTTCCTGATTTTTGAACAGCTATTTTTAGCATCTTTTTAGGTTTTTATTAAACCCGCCTGAAGCAAAGTGGAAAGTCTTTAAAACAAAACTGCCCACTCGAAATCAAGCAGGCAGTTGTTAAAATTTATATGGTTATCACATCAAATCACAATCTGCTTACCTGATCTCAGGAAAGTATGATGATGGTGAAGATGATGAAATAAAAAACTCATGTAATCAAATATTGATGCAAATATAGATATACCTGTGAATAAAAATAACATTATACAAAATTTATTTAGGAAACCCAACTAAAAGAAAAATGTTTTCCTGCATTGACATATTTTATCTTTTATCCATTTGAAACAAAATCATTCGTCAGCTATACTATCACATAATCTGATTGATAAACCATTTTTGTAAATAATTTTACCACAAATCTGTAAGATCATACCAAATTGCAATTTTCATTAAAAGAAAAAAATTAACAATTATATTCAGAATTATATTCTTTATGATACACGCAATTGAGATTAATTTAAAATATTATACTTAAAATTTTAGTTTGGGAAAATATTCATCAAACATTAAAAGTATTTTTAAAATTAATGTCATATTATTTTTTTAATTCATATGTTAACTTAATATTAATTTTATTATGTTGTTTTCAACAAAGCTTATATCTTTACCATCGAATGTATGAATTTTCCCTTTTTTACATTCCTGCCAGACAAGCGGCTCCCTTCTTGCGAATAAATTTGTAGTGATATTTTATATGGCTGCATTTTCTTAATTAATTAATACAGAACCTTAATTTATTAAATGAAAAAGTTTTTTACCTGTTTTCTTTTTGCGCTTTTATCTTTAACCATAATAGAAGGCCTGAACCAACTTATAAAAAGATTTATTACAGTTCCCAATGCCACTGACCCTTGTAAAGAAGAATCGGTTTCTTATTGGAATGTTGTTGATTTTCCTTTTTTAAATCTGATAAAAACAAATTTTTAAATTTTCAATCTGCTTTAGCACCGTGTCCCGGTGCGGCAGATGCTCCTGAACATGTAAGATGGCCTGTAGGTATGATGCAATTGAGCAACTCTACATGTGGAAATTTACCTTCATTTCCTACTATCAATGTTGAAGTTTTTAGGACTGGAGTAACAGATTTACCTGGGGAGAATGCCGCTAGCGTAGATTGCATCATTTATCTTGGAAAGGTTAATAATCTTGGAGTGAACGAAGCTTGGAAATGTGTTCAAACAATACAAATGGATTGGTTTGCTGATGCTGCTGGTTATGATGTATACCAAGGCATGTTGACAAGTCTTCCACCAGGAAATTATGAATTTACGTGTACATGCACAACTGATCCAGCTAAAATTCCATTTGATGATTTTTTAGGTCCAGGGGGTAGCGACTACCAGTATGGAAACTGGGTTGGTGATTATGACATAGTAGATTGTCCTGCATTAGCATCATCTTTCACAAATGGTCATATTATTATTGCTGCATCAGCACCTAATGATGCTTGTGCGGATCCAGGAGCAGTGGTAGTTAATGGATCACCAAATCCAGGTACCGTAAATGCTGTAAATAATACTTGTACTTCAGATGGAAAAGCTTGGTTTAAATATGTAGTAAACAATGGCGAAATCGTGAACATCTCTGTTGCGCAAGGAGCTGGTACTTTAGCTAATCCTGAAATATACCAAGTACTTTTAAATCCGGTAAGTGCTCCGGTAGTCTGTGGTGGTGCTAATTTACTTGCCAATCTTCCATTAGAATGTTTGCAAACAGGTGATATACTTTATATAGAAGCGGGCCAGGAGGATGCAGATGCAGGTGCAGACATTTGCCCTGCTTTCGGCACATTTAATCTTATCATCTCAGATACTGACAATGGTGTAGTAAATGACGTGTGTGCCGATGCAACAGTTCTTCCTGAACTTACTTGTATAAATAACCCAACCGGTGCCGGAAATCCATTGGCTTGTCCTGACCCTGCATCGACTGTTTGCGGTTCTGATATATTGCCTGGAGTCTGGTACAGATTTGATGTAGCTTCATCCGTGGTTTCCTTTGATATCACCGGGACCCTATTTGAAGTTTTTACCAATACTTCTGCTTCTTGTGTTGGTTTAACGTCAGTCGGCTGTGACAACGTAGTTAATCAAACCAATAATACACTGACCTATTATGTTTTGGTTTTTGATGGTGGTACTTTTTCCGTCACATCAGATTTTTCACCACCAGCAAATGATGACTGTTCCACTGCCGCTGTGCTTGCCGGACCGTTAACCAACCAAAGCAATATTTGTGCAAACGGAGAGACCATAGCTGACTGCCCTGCGCAGGATGAAAATGTAGTGTGGTATACGTTTACTATGCCGGCAAACATGGAAAACGCCCTGATAACTGTAACCCCGGTGGGTCCATTGCCAATAGCCACCATAGCCATCAATGTATTGGGAGGTTCGTGCGCAGGATTTACCGGCCCGGATGGATTCACATGTTCTTCAAATAATTTGTCTCTGACTTGTCTGTTACCCGGAGAAACTTATTTTGCTCAAGTAGGAAGTGCTGAAGCCAACGCAGGAAATTTTAATATCAACATTGCTTTTTCAGACAATGGGGTCCCAAATGATCAATGTACTTCTGCAAGCAATATAAATTTTCCGAATAATTGTCAATTTACCACTGTAACGGGTACCACACTCAATGCATGTGCTGAACTTTTCACTGGTTCTGGCTGTGCGTTGGATAATTTTCCGACCGTATGGTATCAGGCTGTAGTTCCAGCAGGAGGTATTGGTTTTGTATTCAGAAATTTTGTGGGTAATCCGAACATAAATATACTTGATAATAACTGTGTCACGCCTTCACAATTTGGGAATTGTATCACTGCACCAACAGAAGTTAATAACCTGGCACCGGGCACCTATCTTATTGCGGTAAGAAATACTGATCCGGGAGCATCTTTTTCTTTTGAAATAAAAACACTGGTCAGGCCTGCAAATGATCTATGTTTCGGTCCTGCAAACCTGTTTGACAATGTACCCCTAAACGGAACAACAGCATGTGCAACACCATTTGCAGCTCCTTATTGCGGATTGACGGGTACTTCACATACCGTATTTTATGAATATACTGTTCCCACAGGAAATACTACCAATACCAGACTGGAATTTACCATCACACCTAATACGGCAACGACCGGTACAGCAGCCACCGACCTGAACATCGGTCTGTTTACAGATTGTGGAGGTACTACTTACACCCCTTCAGTAGTGTCCGGTGATCCTTGCAATCCTGGTGCCGGAACCTTTATTATAGAATGTGTGGCACCCGGTACAGTCTTAATCATAGCAGTAGGGTCTAATGATACCAATGAAGGTGATTTCAGTATCAATGTAAATGAAACCAATGTTGGTGTTCCTCAAAATGATCTTTGTGCTTTTGCTACTCCTATAAATTTTACTGATGAATGTGTTTTTACACCAGTCAATGGAACAACAATAGATGCATGTCCGGAATTATTTACAGGATCATCGTGTAATCTAAATAACTTCCCCACAGTTTGGTATCAGGCAGTAATTCCTGCAAATGGTGTTGGATTTGGATTCAGAAATCTGGTTGGTAACCCTAATATCAATATATTTAATAATAATTGTACCTCACTTATAGCATTGAGTGGTTGTATCAATACGACAAGTGATATCCTTACTTTGTCACAAGGGTCATACCTGATTGCTGTCCGAAATAATGATCCGGGAGCTCCATTTTCTTTTGAAATAAAAACAATAGTGCCTCCTTCTAATGACCTTTGTACCAATGCGCTGGCACTTTCAGACAATGTAGTTATAAATGGAACGACATCATGTGCCACGCCATCAGACGACTCATTCTGTGGATTAAATACGACCAATTCACATACTGTATTTTATTCCTACACTGTTCCTGCAGGCAACACTACCAATACAAACCTTGAGTTCACGATTACTCCCAATACAGCAACGTCAGGAATTGCAGCAACAGACCTGAATATAGGTTTGTACACAGACTGTAATGGAACTGTTTATAATGCTACGGTCGCCACAGGAGATTTATGTAATCCGGTAGGCGGCAATGTTGTCGTGGAATGTGTGGCTCCGGGCACAGTTATAACGATTGCCATAGGCTCACAAAATACCTCAGAAGGAGATTTTAGCATAAGAATCAACGAAACGAATGCAGCTGTCCCGACCAATGATTTATGTTTGGCACCAAATGTAATCAACATTATCAACGATTGTAGTTTTCAGGCAGTCAATGGTACGACATTAAATGCATGTCCCGAAACTTTTACAGGTGGTGCGTGTGACCTGGACGATTTTCCTACTGTTTGGTATGAAGTAGTACTTCCTGCAACAGGAATTGGGTTTGGATTTGAAAATTTGTCTCCGGGTTTAAATATTGCCATTTTTAATGATGGTTGTCCTGCTCCGGGTCAGATAGGAGCTTGTGTCACTACAGATATAGAAATCACGACCGGTTTTACCCCTGGTACTTATCTCATTGCAGTAAGAAATACTGATCCGGGAGCTGCGTTTTCGTTTGATATTAAGACTATCCTTTTTTTGGCTAATGATAATCCGTGTGAAGGTGGTTTTATTTCCACAGTACTGACAAACAATACAGCCCTACCCAACCAAAACAACAGGTGTGCTTCAGATGATAACGATTGCGGAGCCGGACCGATTGAAAATTCCCTTTGGTATTCATTCACCTTGCCAGCTGGTTTTGACAGGATCACTATAAATGTAACGGGCCTCACAGCTCCTTCTATTGGAATATATGAAGAAGCAAATCCTTGTAATCAGGTACCGGTCAATGAAGAATGTAATGGCGATGGTATGGTAGAATTTAACTGTTTACAAGAAGGAACAACATACAGTATTATGGTAGGAACGTCCGCTGCCAATGCCGGAACGTTTACCATAACAGCTACTCAAGGTAATAATGCAGGACCTGCCAATGACTTTTGTTTTAATGCAACACCAATAAATATAGGACCTGCAGACTTATGTGTTCAATTGCCATTTACTTCTTCCAATATCAATGCATGTCCTGAAAATTTACCTAATGGAAGTATTATTGCACCATGTAATTTTAATACGGAAGAAACTTCCTGGTATATATTTACTGCGCCTGGTCAGCCAGGTGATATGCCAAACATGGATTTTTCCTTTACCGGTTATACGGGAACAGGTACACCATTCATGAATTTATTTAATTTTAACGCCAATTGCAGCGCATTGACTCCAGTGGAAAACCAATGTTTCCAGGGTCTTAACACTACTTTTCCAAATATAGGCCCGCTTACTCCAGGTCAGCAATATCTTATAGGTATTTCGTCGATCGGCGATACAGGTGGTAATTTTAATTTTAATGTTAAATTTAATGTAGGGCCACCCAATGACGACAAATGCCATACGGCTTCGGGATATAATCTTGGGTCAAATGGCAGCATAAGTATTGCAAATGGAGTACAAGTGACCAACAATTGTTCCGGACCGGATTATACAGTACCTGGCTGCGCGGCAGTAGATTCAGAAAACTCCGTATGGTTTACTTTCAGGGTATTGGCCTCCAGCTCAGGAATTGAGGTGGAGATTACAACACCTGGCGGCTCAGCTGATCCATTGACTGGAAATATTGCAGCTGCCGTATATGAAGAGCCTTGTAATGGTTCTCCATTGCTGGGACAGGCATGTTTCCCTGTGAACAGCACAACCAGATTGGATTGCTTGCCGGGTGGATTACTGAGCTTGCAAATTTCAACATCTGCACTTAATGCGGGAGATTTTAATATAAGAATCAATCAGGTGACGGGTGCAGGTATGTGTAATGGTCAACCAATACTTAATGATATATGCAACTTGGCCGAAGTTATCAATATGGCAGGTATGTTGTGTACACCTATAAGCGTTTCCGGTTGTAACAATAATGCCTGCCCTGAATTGTTTGATATTAGTTCCTGTGGGTATAGTACCAATCCAACCGTCTGGTACCAGTTTACGGTTGATCCGGATGTAAGTTCAGTGGATATTAGAAATATGACCAATGGCTTTATTTACGCTATACTGAACAACAGTCCTTGTACGGATGATCCTGTGACTGCATTAAACAACCTGTCATGTCAGGAAGGCAACACAAATAATATTCCGGTCAATGGTGGTCAAACGTATTATATGCTGGTTTCTGAACCCGATCTTGGAGGAAATTTCAGTTTTAACATAATACAGAATGCGTTTCCGGTAAACGACAATCCCGATCCTGCAGGTCCGTTCCCTCCTTTTGTACTTGGATTGGGTGATTCCCATGGAAGCACAACATGTTGTGCCTTGGGCTTCAATGATGAAAACGCTGCAGGGGAACCTTTGGATGTTCGAAATGTTCAATGTGCAGGATCAACACATGATGGAGCAGTGTGGTACAGGTATACTACCGGAAGTGAAATAGGTTTTGAAATTAACGTAGTTCCTTCTGGTGCAAATCCAATATCCGGCCCTATGACGGTGGAAGTACTTTCAGGAAGCACTACTAATCCTGGAAATGCGTTATTTACTCCCACATCATACAGTTGCGGACAAGCTCCTGCGACACTTTTGGTGGGATGTTTTGATCCTGGAGAAGAAGTGTGGATAAAAGTGGCTTCAGCCAACGCTGATTGTGGTAGCTTTACCCTTACTATTTCTGAAATTGATCAGTGCCCGCTGGCAGAAGAATGTCCGGATATACAAAATGTGATTGCTACAAATCCAACTGATCCAAACTGCGGGGATTTTACCCCTGTTTCTGTCCAGGGTTGTCTGGAAGCAGCCTGTCCGGAGACAGCAATTAATGTATGTGGTGCAGGCATGTTACCTACAGTTTGGTTTCAGGTCACTGTTGATGAAAATGCCGTTCAGTTGGGTTCTTCTATAGTTTCCAACGGCTCATGGCAACCTGTTTGGTCCATCCATTATGGAGATTGCGGAAACTTAACCGCTGCTAGTGGTGGTCCTCCTGGAATGCAGGTTACATGCAGCAACGAAGATGCGAATCCTGACATTCACACTGTTGGTACAATTGCTGGATTTCTGACTTATTATATCGCTGTGAGTGGACAAGGAGTGATTGACGATCCTACCTTCACATTAAACGTCTGGAGTTCCGCATTATGTGTCAAATGTATCGGAGATGATGGTTGTGATCCTGCGGCTACCTGGACTGTCACTTCACGTAGTAGTGACCGAACATTAGATGATCCGAAATTCTGCCAGGGTGAAGAAGTAAGAGTATGTATAAATTTTGCATATGATGCACGCTTAACTGGTGCAGACTGGCTCCATGGTTTGATTCCTGATTTTGGCCCGGGTTGGGACATGACATCATTTGATCCTTCCAATGTGACTGTAAGCCCGGGAGCTCCTCAATGGATAGACGAAAATGATGGGGCTTGTGCACCATACATCACTGAACAAATGCCTTATTTATGTACTTATAATGACCCAATTACCGGCAGGCTCAAATTATGCCACACTGGTTGCCAGTTATGCCCATGTAGTGGCCCTCTGCTTCAGGGAAGCCCACTTCCTGGTGGTTGGTTCTGGAATCTTAATGGTGGTTCTGGATGTTTAAATAATTGTAATCCAGCCACACATTATGGTATTGGGACCAATTTTGTGCCCAATTTGAACTTCTGTGTTAATCTTAAAGTCAGAACATTCAGCTCTCAGGATGAATGTATTGAAAACAGAAGTTTACAATTTAACTTTCAGACGACATCAGACGGAGTAACCGGATGCTGGGAAGATTTTGTTGCTGAATGTAAACTTGATTTTGCTCAGGTCGGCCCTAAATGGGAGGTAGATTGTAGTCAGCCGCCAAAAGTTTTGGGTCAGGATAAGGAATTATGCATTGAAGGTTTCACTGATTTGGTTCTAACTAATGCAGATGGGGATAATAATGTGGTCATCAATGTAGAAGTACAGGATAATCCCAATGTATCCGGAGAAAACAATTATATTTTTAATGGATTCGGTACCATCAATGATTTTTTAGTCAACAATTCCAGTTCAGTACAGGTAGTAACTTATATCGCACAATCCCAGTTACCGGGCTTCCTGTGCGACAGTCCAAAAGACACTTTTGAGGTTACATTATACCCAAAACTGTTTGTAAATTTTGCGCCAGTTTCGGTGTGTGAAGGAAACCCGAGCGGCACTACATTGACACCAGTGGTTTCTGGTGGTTCGGGCGTATATACAGGTACCAGCGTACCGTTTGTCCCGGGCTACAACTGGAGTTCAGGACAGATTACGCCTACTATTACCGTATTTGATAATACCAGCAGGACATATACCGTAACCGTTACTGATAACAAAGGATGTTCGGGGACGGCCGAAGTTTTGGTTGAAGTCAGACCTAAAGTAACGTTTGATCTGAGTCCTGAAATCATTACCGCTTGTAGTGGTATCAGAACATTTACAGTAAGTAATGTGGTCTCTAATGGCAATCATACTACGACCTGGAACATTATTCCGGGAGGTCTTGCTTCAGTAGCAAACAATGATGTTCTGACAGTAGATGTTACTGCATCCAGTCCGGCAGGTTCTCCTTATCTCATTGAGACCATAGTAACTGATGAATTCGGATGTGTAGGGAAAGATACATCAACATTGATAATAAGTACACCACCATTTGGTTTTGTAAATTATGTTGCGTTGCCTGGGTGCGGTGAAACTCTGGTTGATTTATTTATTGATGGGCATGTAAACTTATCCAGTACTTCTACTTTCTATTTATTGGATTGTACCAATAATCAGCTGCTTGGTTCAACTGGTCAGGGTCCAAATGGAGAATATGTACTTTTTGATGATACCGGTATATTTGAAGACGTAGATCTTACAGTTACCAATTGTTTTAAAGTATTAATACAAAGTGCTAATGGCTGTTCCTATATTACAGCGCCTTTAGTTGTACCTTTGACAACAGGTACGGATGTAATCCTCACACCGGATCAGGAAATTTGTAAAGGGGAAAGTGCAGAAATAAATGTATTAAATGTACTTGATTTCCAGGGAGGAACATTAGATTGGTTCCCCGAAGGTTTTGGTACCTTATTTACAGTTACGCCAACTGAAACCACACAATATACTGTTTCCGCTACACAAGCAAATGGATGCACTAGTATTGCAAGTGTAACCATCACTGTCAACGATGTGCCAAAACCTGGTATTACAGGAGCTTTGGGGTACTGTGCCGGTCAGTCTACTAATCTTACTGCAACAGGAGGGTCATTTTATACCTGGCAAGGACCAGGGTTTACCTCCAATATGGCCAGTACCGGACCGATCAATGTGGATGGCACTTACCGGGTAACCGTGACAGATATAAACGGATGTACAGCAAGTACCTCTGCTACTATCTCACAAAGTTCAGTATTGTCTATTCAGATAGCTCCGATCTCAATATGTGATAATACAGCGGCATTACTGGATGCCGGTGTTGGATTTACAACTTATGAATGGAGAGATGCAGCCAATACAGTAATTGGTAATACACAGACCATATCCGTAACACAACCTGGCACATATTCTGTAAGTGTAACGCAAGGATCATGTTCCGGATCAGGAACGGTAGAAGTGACCAATTTTGTAACACCGACGATAAACATTCCAGAATATACTGAAGTTTGTCGACTAAATACAGGAATCGGCCCTGTAAATTTCAATTTTGTGGCAGTAGCAGATACCGTAACTGGTCAATGGTTCAATATTGATGATGCCGCAGTAAACACGACTGACTGGAGCAATGTTAATTTTACTACCATTACCGCCGCAGACACTTTCAGATTTGTATATATTACCAATACGGCGACACTGCCATGTATTAATGTCAGAGATACTTTGAATGTTATAGTACGGAATTGTGCATGTCCTATGCCTGGTCTGATAGGTATTCCGGATGTTTGTAACAGTTCCACCCAATTGATAAATCTGAATGCCGCATTTACCAGTTTCAATCGACCAAGTGGAGCCTGGACTTTCATTGCACCTTCACCAACTCCTTTCCCGACCATTACAAATGATAGTATGTTATCTGTGGCAAACATTGCAGAAGGGGTCTACAATCTCAGATATACGTACAATCCAGCTACACCTGGTAATTGTCCTAAATTTGTTGAAAGAACAATTGCAGTGTATAATGCTTCAAGAGTAGTAGTCAGGGATACTGTTTTATGTAATCAAAATATTGGAGCCGGTCCCACAAGCATCAACCTTAACGATTTAATAGTTTCTGTAAATGAACCAACTCCGGGTACATGGACACAGATAAGTGGAGATATTCCAGGTGGAGTTAGACCTATCATTGATGTTACAGGTATGGCTGTCGACACATTGGTATTTGAATATACAACCACTGCATCCGGCGTTTGCCCTCCTGTAAAAGCCTTGGTAAAAGTCAGAATCAGAAATTGTGATTGTCCTGAAGTAACACTAAACAATGATCTGTTATGCAATGGTTCTTCACAGTTGCTGGATTTACAGGGTCCGACTAATTTTAGTTCTTTCCCAGCAAATATAGCAGGTACATGGACTGTTCAGACACCACTTTTAATTTCCAATGTCAAATTTATTGATCCTTCAGGTAAAACTCCCGGTACTTATCAGGCCACATTTACTTTAACTGGTAGCGTGCCTCCTGGTTGCCAATCCACTTTTACTAAAAATATCGTAGTAGTAGATCAGCCAAGAGCACAAAAACTCATGGACGGTTCAGTTTGTTCCGTCCAGACAGGCAATGGAGTTACAGAATTAAATTTATACTCTCTCCTCAATAATGGCTATAGTTCCGGTGGTGTGTGGACCCAAGTTAGTCCGGCTTTACCTCAGATAAGTATTGCTGTCTCAGGTTTGGTCGAATTTGCAGGTACGACCCCGGGAACAAACTTTACTTTCAGGTATTCAAAAAGTGCACAAGCACCTTGTACTAATGCAATAGTTGATGTTGTGGTAAATGTAAAAGATTGTAATTGTCCTGATACTGAAATTAATTGTGTGGGTTGTGATTTGTGTAATGACAATGACATTCTTGATTTAGCCGGGACTATTTTCAATCCTGCCACCATAGGAAATGGTACATGGAAAGTGACAGGACCGGGAAATGTAAACATTCCGCTAAATGGAACAATTTTAGATGCTATGGGATTACCAGCAGGGCCATACAAAGCAACCTATACCTTAAGCCCTGCTCCAGGTGGAAACTGCCCTAAATTTGATGAATTTCCATTTAATATCAGAAATAAAGCCACTGCAATTGTTAAACCTGATACCCTGGTCTGTAATGGTACTACTGGTATTCAGAGTTTTTCTTTGGATTCGTTATTCATAAGTGGTGCATTTGGTAATTGGGAAGATGAAGATGGGGTCGCTGTTACTGCAATGGACAATGTTATCTCTCTTGCAGGTTTACCTAATGGAACGGTACTCAATTTCTCATATGTAGTTTCTAATGTTGCCCCATGTACAACAAGCAGGTACCCTATCAAAATTAATGTTACTGATAATTGTAATTGTGAAAATATAGTTTTAGGTAATATACCTGCCATCTGCAGCAATGTTGGGACTTTAGATCTTAAAGCTTATAATGACCCTAAACCAGGTACATGGACAGCCTCCAATCCATTACTTGTCATAAATAATGGAATCTTAACACTCACCGGAGTTCCGGCTGGTACCTATACGTTAAGGTATACATTGACAAATCCTGTGGTAGGCTGCCCAACTTCAGCTACCAAAATGATTACTATTGGTAATCCTAAAACTGCCGGTACAGCAAGAGGTGCACAATTCTGTGTAGGTGACCCTGGTATCGTCCTCATGCTTAATGATTTTATTGAAGGAGAAGACAGTGGTGGTACATGGTCAGTAATAAGCGGGGGAAGTGCAGGATTTAATGCTATGGACGGTTCATTTGACAGAGCAGGCCGACCAGCAGGTACATATGTATTCAGATATTCTTTTGATAATCAGACCGTTTGTCAGGATGATTCCGAAGATGTCACGATAAAGATAAATCCATTGCCGGTGGCAGATGCAGGAGTTGACAAAACTATCAACTGTGATGTTCAGTTTACAGTGCTGGGCACTGATTTAAGTTCTACAGGAACAAATATTGTATATGAATGGAAACTAGGCGGTCAGGTCATTGCATCCACTTTAAAATATACTGCAAATGTAGGCGGAATTTATACCTTAACCGTTATGGATACTTTGAGCAAATGTTCTACCCAGGATGTAGTTACTGTCGTACAAGATGATGACTTACCAATATTTGATATTAGAGTGGATACAATAGCTTGTTTTGGTCAAACTGCTACCATCACCCTCAGCAATATCAGAGGAGGAAAATCTCCTTATCAAATATCATTTAATGGTGGTACTACCTATGGTTCTGCACTTATTGCATCGAGCTTAAAAACAGGAACGTATAAAGTATTGGTAAAAGATGCCAATGGTTGTGTTAATGACCAATGGCCGGCTATTACAATCACTGAACCACCATTATTTACAGTAAATCTGGGTGAGGACTTCTTCCTCAATATCGGTGAAGATTCATTATTGACCATCAAAGGCCAATACAATGAGGCTACAGCACAAACCGTAACCTGGAAAGCCAATACCGTTGAAATCGCCTCAGCAAAAAACAAACCTGAACTTGCAGTAAGTCCTGAAGAAGATACGGATTACAATGTCACTGTCATCAACCAAAGTGGTTGTATTGCATCTGATAATCTCAGGATTTCTATTAGACGTGTTAAACCGGAATGTGTTCCGAATATATTCACTCCGCACAATCAAGGCGAAAATAATTACTTCAGCATAAATTGTGCAGAAGTGGATAAAGTTACTAAATACAGTATCTATGATAGATGGGGCAACCTTTTATTCACAGGAAAAGATCTTCTTCCAAGTCAACCGCAGTCTTTCTGGGACGGAAGATTCAAAGGCAAAGAAGTAGTTCCTGGTGTCTATGTGTTCTATCTTGAATTGTTGTTCAAAGACGGAAGTACGGAAAAAAGAAGTGGTGATGTTACCGTCCTAAGATAAAAACAAATACGGTTTAAAATTAAAAGAGAGGGAGCTTGATCAAAAGCTTCCTCTCTTTTTTTTTTACGAGCAAAATAAGTAAGGATTTGGAAATAGTTTATTGCTTAATTCAGAAAAAACTCAGTCAGTCTAACCATGACAATTCCCCTTGCCGCTCGCCACGACCCTTCCAATAAGAGAATGAAAATTGACAAATTGTGCCATGATATCATTAACACAACCCATTCCAATTTCTATTTATATCGTATAAATAAAACGGATGTCTTATTCAGGAAGCATTAAAATAGGAACGTTAGTTGAAAATAGTTCAGCAGTTGTATTAGATTCTACAAAAAGTCTTTCCCAAAATGAATGCCTCCTACCTACCATTGCTACAATACCTATATTATTTTCGTCTACATACTGCTTTATTTCCTTCACAGCATCTATCCCATCTTTTTCAATAATGTTATCAACTATTCCTATAAGTTTACCAGTATTTTCAGCAAGATCAATTTTTTCATTTGGGCTTGAAACATGGAAAACATTAAGCTCTGTATTAGGAATATTTTTAAGTGCTGTGAGTAGTTGTATGGAATGTTCATTATTTATTCCCTTGTTATCAAGGGTTAACAAAATGGTGTTACCTGTTAAGAGCTCTTTTGAAGAAAACGGGATCGCTAAAATAGGAACTTCATTTTGCTCAAAAAACTTTTTCGTTATACTGCCCATAATTACATTAGCAAGTCCAGAACTGCCCTTTGTTCCCATTATGATCAGATCTATATTATGTTGTTTAGCATAAAATAGAATAGACACTGAAGTATTTCCCTCTACAACAACAATTTCGGGTTCCTTACCGGTGGTTATAAGATCTTTGAATTTTCTAACAAAATATCGCAAATCTTCATCCAGGGCTTCCTTTATTTTTTCATCAAGGGCGCGAAGTGCCCCAGCCACATGCGGTACTTTGTAAGATGTAATGAATGTTAATCTGGCACCAATAGTATTACTCAAATTTATAGCATATTCTACTGCAAACTCAGAGTTTGGCGAAAAATCTGTAGGACATAATATATTTAACATGTTGATTCTATTTTAATAAATTTTGTGTTTACAAAATAGTAAACCGCAAGACTAAAAATACGTTTCAATATAATAAGTTCGAAAGTACAAAAAAGCTCATTAATTACAAATAAAAACTATGCATATAAATCCTGTATTATACATTTTTTACATCAACCGGAGGATTTTCTTCCAAAATCATTACAGGAAGATGAATACCTTCCGCAGTTTGAAGACTTAAGGACCTATTGAAAAATGAATTTAAAAAATTTCTTTTCCTGTGCACTAAAACAAGCATATCTGCCTTTTCAAAAATTGAATAATCAATGATAGATTGAACTATATCACCGCCATAAATATTTTTAATATCAAAAGCAAAATCAGGTTCCTTCTTTTTAAAAACTTCTTTTATCACTGCATCCCTGGTACTGTCTATATTTATATCATTCACTTTAATATGAATAAAATCTGTAGCAGCTTTAAAGAATTGATTAAAACTGATATACTTATCAATGGATTCATCAAAATCAGTGCTATCATCTATGGTATAGATTACTTTAGTGGGTTTTATCCAGCGTGTATTTTCATGGATAAGGATGACAGGACTTTTCACCATTTTTGTTACTATGGTCGATGTAGTACCCAATACACGTTCAATAAGGCTGTGACTATCCCTTGTACCCGCAACTACATAATCAAACCCCTGATCATTTGCATAATCAGCGATTGTGAATCCTGCTACACCAAAACGGACTTCAGTTTTTACCTTGACTTCGAATTTGGTATATTCCATTTTAGTTGAATACTCCTGTACAAAAACCTGGAGCCTTTTATTCGCTGCATCATATGCTGCATCCATTGTATCTAAAAACATACTGTCTGCAGTTGAGAAACTACCATTTATTACGTGGAAAACAGTAATTTCGGCTTTCATTGATTCAGCTAAATGGATGGCATAATTAAATGCTGAGAAGGAAACCTTCGTAAAATCTATCGGAACCAATATTCTAATCATTGTTAATAATATTTCTTATTTCAAAGATAGGCCAATTTTCTGCTTTTTGGATATGAGATATATTACATTTTACTGTGACGTAAGTCATTCTAATTCAAAAATTAATATTATTGTTTAATCTTTGTGCGCAAACAATTAAACAATAAGTCAAACTTACTGTTAGTGAAAAAAAAGATGATGGATAATTTAATAGCAAACAAACCCAAAAAATTGCAGCTTGATGGACAAAATGTCTATTTAAACAGCAAAGAGATTATCGTGCCATCCATAGATAAATATGATGATGAAGGTGATGATCACATTTTTACCGGAATAGAAACTCCACTTAGAAAAGATGCATTTGTTAAGAGCGATGATCAAAAAATTGTGGAAATAGAGCAACACTTCAGATCTATCATGGAGATCATGGGCTTAGACCTAAATGACGATAGTCTCAAAGGTACTCCTCACAGAGTAGCAAAGATGTATATCAAAGAAATATTTAGTGGTCTCAATCCAGCCAATAAACCAGACATAAAATTGTTTGATAACAAATATCAATATAATGAAATGTTGGTGGAGAAAAATATCACCTTTTATTCTAATTGTGAGCATCATTTTGTTCCGATCATAGGTAAAGCACATGTTGCATATATTTCGACAGGTAAAGTGATTGGGCTTTCTAAGTTAAACAGAATTGTACAATACTATGCCAAAAGACCTCAGGTACAGGAAAGGCTCACGATTCAAATAGCCGAAGAAATTAAACATGCAGTTCGATCTGAACATGTTGCTGTATACATAGAAGCCACCCATCTCTGTGTTTCTTCCAGAGGTATCCAGGATATCAATAGTGCAACAGTCACCACTTCATATTCAGGTAACTTTAGCAAAGATCATGTGAAAAATGAATTTTTAAAGTATATAAACTGACAATAGGAGACTCTATTTATTGGTGAATCTCATCAATGTAAAAATGACTCTTATTGTTCCTTTAAGTTAGGTAAACCAAAATGGGCATATACTTTTATATTAAATTTTTGTAATTGTTTAGGTCCTGTAGGCTTAGTAACGATGGGTGAACCCGTCGTTAAAAGTATGGGAATATTAGTTTTTGGCGTTATTTTTGCCTGAAAGTTGCAAAAATCGTGACAAAAACTACTCATTTTACTAGGGACCTAAACAGTTACAAATTTTTATAAAATGCCTTTTCTCTCCCTCGAAGGATGGGCTAAAATAAAAGTAGTTTTTAGTTAAAATACAATTTTAGGATACATCCACCAAAATAAATTTTAATGAAACGCAAATCCGGAGTATATCTTTATTATTTCAATCAAAAATCAGAAATACAATAATTATAGTAGGTACGTAGAAAGTTGGGGAATAGAAATATCAAAATCAAAAAAAAAGGTCGCTAATTTTAGAGACCTTTTTTTTTTTACTTTTATTTTCGTACTATTTGTATCTTTTTACTAATCACACCTTCTGTGGTAACCAATCTAAGAACATATATTCCTGTAGGATAGGTTTCAGTGTTAATGGTATGAGACTGAGTATTTACTTCATCTTTGGTTTCTATCAAATTGCCCATGCCATCAAAAAGTTTATATGCTAGAATAGTATTTCTTCCGTTAAAATGAATATTTAATGCGTCTCTAGCAGGATTAGGGAATATCAAGAGTTTTTCTTCAGATGGAACAGGTGTTTTATTGTCAAGGTTTATTTTTACATCTATGTAGGAATCTGGTAAAAGAAACCGTTCTCCATCCACATCCTCTATGGTTATATTATTGACATTGATGCGTCTGATGATATAGTTATCCTTTGTCTTAAATCCTTCAACTTCATCAACTACAATAAAACCTATTTGTCCAATTTTCCCATTACCGCTTGTCCCAATAGGTTTAAACCCTTCAACTTCATCTACCACAATTCCGGCTGTTTTGGTAAATCCGGCATGGATGGTACCTTTTTTAGGTTGTTTGATCATTTGTAAAGAAGGTGCTCCACCTGCAAACCAACCATCTTTATAAAAATGTCCGGACAAACTGGCACTATCAATCATAGATGGAGAAAAACTGAGCCCAAATGCCAAACCAAAAACATCCAGAACAGGATTAGTATTACTCCCTATGACAATATCCAGAACAAATAAGTCACCTGAATCCAATTCAGTGGTATTTTGTATTATCTCAAAGTGATAATCTTTGATAGCCAAAACTTCATTGGGTACAAAATTGTGTATCGATGCATAATAATCAGAAATTGCAGTGGTATCTTCTACAGATAATAATCCATCCCCATTGGCATCAATATGTTTAATATTTATACCATTGGGTTGTGTATAATTCCAGTTATCTGCTTGTTGCCCTGACCTGAATGGATAAGTAATGTCATTCCGTTGTGCACCGCTCAACCCAATAAATCTACCTAGGGATATTAAATCAGATACTGAAACCCGGCCATCACCATTCATGTCACCTGACCATACACAATCCTGTCCTTTACAATGACAAAGAGAATCAGGTTGCGCATCATATATATTAATATAGGTTTTGTAAACAACACAAGGATTATTTAACACACAATATTCAATATCAAAAGAGTCAGCACCATAGTAATTCGCATCTGGAGTATACACCAAAATGGATTTAGAGTGAACAATATTACAATCCTCTGTGATAGTACTATTGTCATTAAATACTTCAACGGTTCCGAATTGGGGGTTGTTCAACACATTAATGCTGTAATGATCAATCGGAACATTGTAATTAATAACCAGGGAATTATTTTTTATGGTATTAAAACTGTAATCGTATTCCATTTGGGGTTCATAATTTCCAATAGCTACTGATATTTTAGCTGTTGCTTTATAGTACCCATAATTTACAGTGTATGTAAAAATTTTAATACCTGAAAATCCTGTAGGTGGGGTGTAAGAGAAAATGCCTAGTGTATCATGTATCAAACCAGGTGAAAAACTGCTGATAGGGAAGTTAGCACTGAGATCATTGGCAAAAACATCAAAAATTATGGTTGTATTTTTTGGTGTATAAAAATTATCATTTCTGACCGTAGAAGTATTCTGAGTTTTATTAATTAGTTGAATGATTACTACTCTACTGTTACCTTGGCTATCTGTAAATGTGAATGTATCTGTCCCTGAAGCACCTTTTAATGGCACATAGTTGTACACCATTGGATGTGATAGGCTTAAAAGCCCTTTGGTAGGTAGCACTTCCGGAAAAAAACCTTCAGATGGAAGAAATATATATTGATTTTTTGTATTTAACAAAGTATACCTAAGAGTATCAAGTTGGTCCGGACTATCATCTCTTTTCATAAAATAAATCATACCATTTGCTGTGGCCCCTTCGCTATCTGATACGCTGTACAATACAAATCCGGAATTAGCATCATCATCCAAAGAAAAAAACACACTATCTTGATGTATTCTGGCGGATCCTGATTGAACATGTGCAATTCCGTTCAACTTCAATCCGGGGCCAGATGAAATATCATTTTGCAATGGCAATACAAAGACTTCATCATTTGCAGGCAAAGTAACAAAATCAGGTGAGGTGCGGATAGAAGAATTTACATAAGTGATATGATAAGTTAAGTATCTTGGCTTAGGTGGTAATCCATCTGTATATTGAACAATTGCTTTGGCTTTACCAACAAAGTTGGGATTGGCAGAAGGTGGATTTATGGTAACTTTATATCTCTGTTGTCCCAAACCACTGTACAACATCGAGCAATTGTCAACAAGAGCTGTAGTAGGTGCAAAACGACTTAAGATAGTGTCGGTATAGGTGGTACCTTTTACCAAAAAAATATGTTTTTCACCATCGTTGATTTGACCTGACATGTAGGGGGATACAGTCAATAAAAGCAATAATAAAAAATATATGTTGAAGTGTTTCATTGAAATGTCTTTTAAAGACTTAATCTTGGTTATAATTCAACTGCAAAAAAACAAAAAGTTTTATAATTAAACAAACATAATAGCTTTTTTCTTATAATTTATATATATATTTTTTACTTTCTGATTTATAGTGGGTTAATACATCTGATAAAATGTAAATTATATATAATAGCTGACAATAATGTGTAAATGGTCAGACACAATACATTACAACTAAATCAAATTTGTAAATGATTATAATAAAGAATTTAAAGAATTAGTAAATAATTTAATACAATGGAATAATCTGTGGTAACCTGCTGCAAGCTTTGTATAATTTGATGTCGTTCTTTAAGGAGTTTTCAATACTGAATAAACAACATTCATTTACAAAATATTTCTATAAAATAAAATATTATAATATTAAATTATTTATTATATATTTGTTTCGTATTTTAGTTGGAATGTAAAACTTGTTTCTACTCCAAACATAGAGAATTTATTTGTGAGTTGTCTAAAAGACATAAGACGGAATTTAATCATTCAGGTTTTCATCTTTTGGGATCTCTTTTTGATTAGATATTTAAGTTATTCGTTGTATAAATCTATTGAAAAAATATTGAAATTTATTCTTCCTTAATATAATACCTAAAGTTGATGTAAGTTATGAAAGACAGAAAAATATTTAGCGCATTGTCCGGACTCAATATTTATGAATTAAATAGCTTTGGAAAGTATGTTCGTTCTCCCTATTTCAATGTAAACCAACAAATTATTACCTACTTTGAAATTTTAGACAAATATATAAAATCAGAAAAAACAGAAGAATTATCCAACGAATATATCTGGAAATCGGTTTTTAATAATG
This sequence comes from Saprospiraceae bacterium, assembly GCA_016714445.1. Taxonomy (GTDB): domain Bacteria; phylum Bacteroidota; class Bacteroidia; order Chitinophagales; family Saprospiraceae; genus OLB9. The sequence goes on from JADJNF010000001.1 coordinate 233,585, forward strand.
AAGAATATAATCATCAAAAATTGCTGAAACTGAATTCTGATATGGTCAAACTGCTGGAAGATTTTATAGCTCAAAAAGAATTTGACAGCATGGTCAGCCTGAGATCAAATCTTAAAATTGCTGGCGCTAATAAGCGTAATCTTGAGAAACTTTACAATGGCCTATTGGGAGAAATTGATCGGCTCAACAAACAGGAGATGAACCAATCTGCGGAATTTTATCTGACAAAATACCAGATAGAAAAAAATATATTCAGTCTGAAAACCGAAAATGAAAAGAAAAATGAAAAATTTGAAATCAGATCTGAATTGAATATTAATAAAATTTCAGACAACCTGGACTATTTTTATATTGCTGAAAAACTAAGACATTATTGTACTTTATTAAGCTGGAAAAAAATGTACCAGTTGGACATAGAAATGAAAAATATGGACTTTGTATTGCAACTTGCTACAAATGAACCTTATTCATCTATCCCTCCTGTCAGTTTATACTATAAAATGTATTTGACCTATGTTGAAGGAGACAATGTTCAAAATTATTTTGAACTAAGGAATCTTATTAAAAAATATATTCATCTGTTTCCGGCAGATGAACAGAGAGATATTTATTCTACAGCCATAAGCTATTGTATTAACAAAGGTAATAAAAATGTATCTATTTTTCATAAAGAAACTTTTGATATTTATAGTGAGGCATTAATAAATAATATATTAGTAGTGAATGGTGAAATGCAGGTATCTAATTATCGTAATATTGTACCAATTGCTTTGCGCATAGAAGAATTTGACTGGGCAGAAAATTTTATTTCTGAATATGCCCAATATGTAGATGAAAAATACAGAGAAAATGCAGTAGAATTTAGTCTGGCACGATTGGAATTTTACAGGAAACATTTTGGAAAAGTATTATACCATTTAAATAAGGTGTCATATGAAGATGTTTGGTATAACTTAAATGCAAAAACATTGCAGATTGCAAGTTATTATGAAATGGATGAATATGATGCTCTCGAATCATTATTACAGGCTTTTAAAATGTATATCAAACGGGAAAAGTCACTCTCCGTAGACAGAAAAGAACATTATATCAATCTAATTAAATTCACATCAGCCCTGATGAAGATTAATCCCAAAGAACAGGTGAAGGTTTTAAAACTAAAAGACGAAATAGTCTCTGCCAAAGGAGTAGTGTCCAAACCCTGGCTGATCGAAAAAGTAGAATCATTAATTAAGAAATAATCACGGTGGGATGCATAATCCAACCGGGATTTGTTACTTAAAATCCGTCGACCTCGTCTTCAACGATACCAAGGGCAATCAGAATCAAATTCAATAATTCCATAGTGATGTGCTTTTAGAGTGATGTAATATTTGTTATCAAAAGCAATATAAGAAGAAGAAGAAGAAGAAAATTAACAAATATTTAACATATTTAGCTTTACTTACAGTTATTTTATTTCTATTGCACTTTAAAATCTATAGTCACAGTACCACATTGGCTATCTATGTCACTTTTTGAAAAACGGTATTTCATGGCTGACTTTCTGGCAATCTCAATCAGGTAAACATCCGAAGTAGTAGACCCCTTTTGAGTAAATTCAGCCTTTGAGACCTTTCCATCACTATTTACACAAATAGAAAGAGAGACTTTGCCAGTTTTTTGAGAGTTATCGCTAAATGATGGCTCATATTCCACACCTCTACCTGTCAAGCCACCACCTACCCTTCCGGAACCTTTACTGATGCCATCCAATTCTTTTCCATCAGGGCTACCTTTCTCAGATCCCTGATTACCTGAAGTATTGTTGCTTCCTTTGCCTTTACCCAGCATATCACTGTACTTCTTTTTCTGATTAGCCATAGCCAATTCTTCAGCAGCCTTTTTATCTGCAGTTTCTTTAGCTTTTCTGTCTGATTCAGCTTTATTTTTTGCGTCCGCTTCTGCTTTTGAATCCTTTTTAATTACCTCAGGCTTCTTATCAGCAGGTTTCTTTGTTTTTCCATTATCTTTTGCCTTAACAGGTGCAAGATCATCTTTTTCTTTTGAAACAACTTCCGGCTCTGAGTTGGAAGTTGTACTGGATTCAGAAGAACTGGAAGCAGAAGAATCATTTACTGGCATCTCAGTATCTACACCAGCTTCAGGGTCGCCAAATGCAATCAGAATTCCACCTTGATCAGGAATGTCAGGAATAGTCATTACCCGAATGAAAAAAAGCAAAAAAAGTAAAATATGTATGATAAGACTAATGACAAAGCCTTTACGTTTATTTTCCTGTTCCTTATATAATAAATCTGATTTATTCATTTCTTAAGCATCAAATAAAAAGATAAAAAGCAAACCTGAGTTCATTCTGTTTACTGTAAGAAATGGTCAATAATGTACAAAAAAACTACTTGGGCTCAGTCAAAACCGCTCTAACTTCCATTTTATACGCCAAATCTAAAATCGCCACAACGGTTTCATTACTGGCCTTTGCTGAAGGAGATACCACAATGGCTGCTTTATCTTTATCTACCCGTTTCAATGATTCCATTTGTCTCTTTACACCATCCAGACTGATAGGTGCTCCATTTAATGTATAAGCCCCTGACTCATCTATTGAAACAATCTTATTTTTAGCTTTGGGCGGAGGCGGTGATGTCTTTTTACCGGGCAATTGCAAATTAAGTGCATTGGGCGTAACAATCGATGACGTGAGCATAAAAAATATCAACAATAAAAAAATAATATCCGTCAGTGATGACATATTAAACTCAGCGCTTACTTTACTTCTCTTTTTCACTGCCATAGTAATTACTTTTTGCTGGGTTGAGTTGCAATGATTGCTTTTATTTTTAATCCACTGGCTATAGCCATTGCTTTATGAACACTTGACCATGGAACGCCAACCTCAGATATAATGGTTACTGTAGCGTTTTCTTTATTATCAGTCTCTCTGACAGCAAAAGCGATATCCTTTTCGAGATTTGCCAAACTACTGGATTTGCCAACCACTGAAATATTCCCATCAATGGTCATCATTACTGGAAGATTGGTCGGTGCAACAGTCGTAGAATCCGATTCGGGTAGCGGTATAGATATCTGAACCATATTTGATGTAAGCATAAAAAATATCAGCAAAAGAAATATAATGTCGGTTAATGACGACATATTAAATTCTGCATTTACTTTACTTCGCTTTTTTACTGCCACCTTCTATTTTTTAATATTAGTTACCTGGTTCCTGTAAAAGATCCATGAAATCGATGGTTGTCTTTTCCATTAAAAATATAACTTTCTCCACTTTTGCAACCAGAAGATTGTAACCCACAAAAGCAAATATTCCAATCACAAGTCCGAAGGCCGTTGTAATTAATGCCTGATATATTCCAGCAGCAAGTACCGCTGGAGTAACATTTTGCTGACTTGACATATTATAAAAGGCCAAAATCATACCTGTCACCGTACCAAGAAAACCTATCATGGGAGCAGCACCTGAAATACTTGCTAAAGAAGATAAATTTTTCTCCAACTTAAAAACTTCAAGATTTCCAACATTTTCTATAGCAGCGTCAATGTCTTTTAATGGTTTGCCAATCCTCATTAGCCCTTTTTCAATCATTCTCGCTGCCGGAGTGTCTGTAGTCCTGCATAAAGTTTTTGCTCCTTCTATGTTGCCAGACCCAACAGATGCTCTGATATTATTAATAAAATTTTCGTCAATTTTACCTGCTTTTTCGATGGTAAGCCATCTTTCTATAAAGATATATAATGCCAAAAATGACAGAACCAGTAAAATTGCGACGATGGCAATCCCCATCCAGCCTCCAGAGACAATAATATCAATAATATTTTGAGATGCAGCTTCAACCTCTGCGGTGTCATCTACCGGCGACTGAAATAGAAAAAATGAAAGACTTAACATAAGTATATTTTGAATTGATTTTAATATTAAAACGACTTTACACGAATTTTATTATAAAACAGTGCAAATATAGAATAAATTGTAATATTATAATTTTTTTATATGTATTTTTTCGGTAAAAGAAATAGTTTTTTGTTATAGAACAGATTTTCAACCAAACCGGAAAACATTGAATTGATCACATATAAGCTATTCTGAGATGAACTCTACAAAAGTAAACTTAATGCTGTATAGTAAATCATATGGTAACTGTAATGAAATTTTAATCTAACCAAACGATAAAATATTATCTGACCAATGTCAGATCTTTGGTGATTACTTTTTTATTGCCTGCAAAATCAATTAGTTCTATCATCATGATATATACTCCGACTTCAACTGGTTTGCTATTAAAAGTGCCATCCCAACCGTCTGAATTTTCACCAAATCCAAATGAATCGTTTTGGTACACTTTGTTTCCATATCTATCAAAAATTGATATCTGCTCAATATCAGCCGGAATGGTGTTTTTAAATATTTGCAGCTTGTCATTGAATCCATCTCCATTAGGTGAGAAGATATTAGGAAAGTATAATTTTAATTCATTGTCGACATTTACTTTTATTTTAGCACGAGCTGTACATCCATTTTCAGTGGTTACATCTACTGTTACAATATCAACTACATTCGATGAGTATTGAAGTGTAAAATCAGTACCTAAAATCTCATTTTTACTATTCGTCCATATAATACTCAAAATATCTTCATCAGGATAGCTTGCTGTAAATGTCAATTCGGTGGGGACACTGAATGCTATTGTCAACTCTAATGGTAAGGAAATATTGAATACTTCTGGTTCATTTATTATTGTTTTTGCAGTAGTACTACAGTCAAATTTATCTCTAACTTCCAACAAATATTCTCCTTTGGGTAAATCAGTGATGTTCAGCTTATCAGATTTTATGCCGTTTACATAATAATTATATGGACCAAAACCACCATCCACATCTATAATATCAATAATTCCATTTGACTCACCAAAACACAATATATCTTGTGCCTTTACTGTCATTGACTTTGGAATATTCGATTCCTGACTGATATTTACTGTATCTCTTCTTTCGCAACCATTTTCTACATTTAACACCTGGATCACATAATTACCCTGGGCACCTGCAATTAACGTCATGTCTTTGGCATCAGAATTTATCACGCCATCCACTGAATTCCATGTGTATTGTATGGTTTGGCCAACGGTAGCAGTAGGTTTGATTTCAATAAATTTTGTATTACAATTCCATTTCAATCCATTTTGCAGACTTACGTTCGGATATATAATTTTATCTATAATCACAATCGATGCATCGCTCCAACATTTGCTTGAACTGGCCATCACTTCGGCTTTGTACGTACCTCCCTTATCAATGGGAAGAGACCTTTTTGATGGATCGCTACCATAAAATGCTTGTTGTGGTAAAGTCTTGAACCATCTGATAGAATCGACGGAAATATTGGTTGTTAATATTAATGTATCTCTGGGGTTATAACAAGTCAAATCATCCCCTGTGAGTGTGACAGATGCTTTTTCAAAATTTGTGTTAATGACAAAACTGGTATCCAGAGTACATCCATTTGTACTTCTTGCAAAAAATTTATAAGGAAGCCCGGATGCTGCATTCAACGAATCTAGTTGCACATTTAGTCCATTTGTTTTGCCACCTAAGGGCAATGTCCATTCTGAAAATATCAGAGGGTCTGCACTAAGTAATGTAAGCACAGGTTTAGGATCTTTACTTGAAAGACATCTTACAGTTGGTTTGAAGGCAGTAACGGACGGCTTTTTAAAATCAGAAGAGATATCAATAAATTGTTCAATTTCACAGTTTATACCATTATTATCATAAATAACTTTGGCAAAATATCTTCCTGCAGCAACAACATTTAATTCAGTATCTGTAGAAAGAACCATATTGTTTTGGTCACGCCAACTATAGGACAAAGGAAGTGGGCCATTTGAAATACCTGATGCTTTTATTTTAATTTCCGTTGTATTACAATTTAAAACTGTTGTATCAGCATTCAAACTGATCGATAGACTTATAGCTTCAACAGTAAAACGATGGACTAATGAACAATCTGAATCATCGACAACATTATAAAGGCCTGGTAATGAATAATCTATTCCTTGAAAATTATAACTTCCACCTGCACAGATATATTGGGTCCCTAATACATTCAGGTTACTTCTTTCGACTTTAAATGCCTGTTGAATTATATTGCACGGATCGCTATTGCAATACACAACACTGTCTGTTGTTATCGTATGACCACAAAAATCCCTGAAGTCGCCGGGACATAAAATCTCAATAGGGTTTATTAAAGTATCCGGACCTTCTACAATTACCTGCCAGCTTATAATATCCCCACATGCAGCATTCGCACAACTGCCACCATAATACGGGTGAAGATATGGATCAGCATTTATGGTATACACTCCTGGTTTGGTAAAAGTGATTTCCGTGCTTCTGCCGGTACTATCCTGATTTGTAAAATATCTGCCGTCTAAAGGTGAAATCTGCCAAACATAACATACACTGTCTGCCGGGTTTAAAGTAGCTGTTATATTACATATTGAATTATAATTGACTTCGCATTGTGGAGGTGTCAGATTATAGGTTTGGCTGGTATTTAATTGTTCGCAGGAAATCGTATTTATACCTGTAATGGCACCATCGGATAATGTAGAAGGATCAGGTGGGGTTACCGGTTGAGTATCAATGCCTTCTATTACTTTGATTTTAAAATCACAGACTGATCCAGCATATCCATCCAAAAAAAAGTATGCAATAGATCCCGGGACAAACTTATCATAAGACAATGTTATTGTAGTAGTAATTCCATCGCCTGAAGTATGATCTGTACATGCTACTGATGCAGACTTATTGCATTTTTCATACATGCCGGCTTGCAAACCAATATAGCTATTATTTTTTACAACACAATTGGATGGGATGATTTGTAAAGTTACTTTTTCACTACATGCAGTAAATGAAAACCAAATGATATTATCAGCAGTACCGTTTCCACCACATAATGCGGGCCATTGCTGATTTGCTGATAATTCTTCCGGCAACTTTGATGTATATCCATCTAAATCACTGCCACAAATATAAATCGCACTGCTGCATAATTCTCCTATTGGGCCTTGTGTAAAATTACATTGTCCCGAAACAAAAGCTGATGACCCAAAGACCAGTATGATGATATTTGCAAAATAGTAAAAAATTCGGTTTATAAGGATCATTAGGTCTGAAACTTTAATTTAAATTGTCAAATCAAAATGTATATAAAATTGATTATTAATACATTATGATTTAAGCTATTACACAATATGTCATTCAGAATAAAAACATGGTAAAGGTAATATTAATTTTCAAAAATTGTTGGAATTAAACCAGTATTTTATGCTTAATTTTATTTTAACTATTGACAATTTATTGATAAAGTCAAAAATTAAACCAATTTTACATTATGCCGTTTCTTATAAAAGCATAAAAATGATAAAAGACAAAACTCTGGTTATAGGAGCATCAGATAGAAATGATAAATACTCTAATATTGCCACTCGCCTTTTACTCCATAAAGGATATGAAGTTAAAACAATCGGAAGCAGGGCTGGATTTATAGGACAAACTGAAATTTTGACAGAAATGATTCCATGGGAAGAAATACATACCATAACTTTATATATAAATCCTGAAATTCAGAAAAAATATTATGAGTATATCCTAAAATTGAAGCCAATAAGAATATTATTCAATCCCGGCACTGAAAATGATGAATTAAGAAAACTAGCAGAATCCGCAGGGATTGAAACAGAGTATGCCTGTACCCTGGTATTACTAAACCTTAATCAATACTGATCACTTTTTTTTCGTTTTAAACATTTCGGCTAAATCCTTTTCGGTTTTCAATCCAAGATCCAAAAATGTCGATGTGACAAACTTTTTAATATCCTGGTAATCTCTGCCTCGCTTGTCAATATACACATCCATAAGTCTGTGGATGTATTTAAGACTAAGATCCTTGATATTCTGATTAAATTTTTGGTTATAAAATGTATTAATATAGGATGTAAATACTTTGTTTATTTCAAAATATTCGTGATAACTATCGGTATCCAGGTTATTGAGAAAACTTTCACAATAGCCAAAAATACCTTCTCTTAAACATTCGTTTTCAATACTTAATCCTTTATGTTGGTCATAATAATCTTTTACAGCTGAAATAGTATCTTCATGTACGTATCCCTTAGTATGTACTACATCCATAAGGTTGTAATAAGAAGATACTCCATCATTAATTTTTTTATTTATTATTTTAGACATTCTTTTGTCTGCATCAGGAGTTATTTCAACATTGCTTCGATACAAATGCAAAAGACGCTGGAAATATTTATTTGAAAAGTTTTCTTCTTCTTTTCTGAGTTTATCAAATATTCCTGAAATAGTCTTTCTGGAAGCATCACTTACATCATAAAACATACCTGTTATCATGATTATTTCCAGAAAATCAGGATCTGTGTGTAATGATTCATTTGAAATCAAAGCATCAATATGAGGCAAGATGTTTTCATTATTAAATTTCCAGTTGGCCCGATATTCTAAAAAGGCAATTAATGAAGATCCGAATATTTTGAGTTCAGAAATGTTTTTTGGAAAATCTGCGGTTAGGAAATTTTGCTGATGAAACTGTTTTTTATAGTTTTCATACCCTATTTTTCTTTGTTGCAAATCTCTGAACTTGTCTACTTTCTGAACATTTAAAAATGACTTAACTTTTTTATTGGTCAAATGGTCCATCAGATTTGTCAACCAAATGTCGCTGCTTAACGCAAATCCTATCTGAACTGTCTGACCAATTCTCATCTTTATGAAATCAAAATTTGCTGAACCACAGATGGTATTAAGTATGTTTTTAAAATGATCCTGAGGTCTTTTATATTTGTAATTGCTGTCAATCTCACCACGAAGAACAGAATAGCCCAGTATCCTTGGTAAAAATAATCCTTCAAACCCCGGATCAAGCAATTCCTTTTCCAATGAAATTAATTGAAGTGGGTGTTTATCAGCGACCATTTTATATAATTCAGCAATATGAGATTCAAAAGCCTCAATCATTTGTTTGTATAGCTCCTCTGATTCACTTTCAAGGTATAACTCTAATAATTCAGATTGCTGTATCGCTGTTTTTAACTGATCAAGATGATTTTTATAATTAACTCCTAAAGCTTCCATGATCTTAAAATTATTTTTTGTAAAGTTATAAATATAATACGATTTGAAATAAAATATTATCAATTGATAAAAGAAAACCTGATAAAATTTTCGGTTTTATCAGGTTTAAAGGCAGGATTTAATGATAATCCCAACAAAGCATTAATAAATGCTAATTAATATTTTATAAATTACTCTTCTGTTTCTGACTTTTCTTCTTCTACAGTTGGTTCAGATGTGGCTACATCTTCAACAGCTACTTCTGAAGTTGCTTCAACTTCTACTACAGGTGCTTCTTCAACTGCTGGCGTCTCTTCCAAAACAGGTGCTTCTTCAGCCACTGGTGTCTCTTCAACAACAGGCGTCTCTTCAACTGCTGGTGTTGGTTCAATTTCCGCTACTACTTCTTCAACAACATGGTCTACTTCCTCTACAGGTGATGCTTCAATTACAGGAGATTCTTCAACTGCTACAGTTTCACGGAATGCTTCAGCCGCTTCTTTGGTAGATTCGTCTGCTATGATAACTTTGGCTTTAGCTTCTCCTGATACCATCTTACGGAAAGCCTCCATTTCTGCTATTGTTTGTGCTTTCCTTGCTTCTATTTTACCTTCTTTAGCATCTATCCATTTTTGGTAAAGTACATCTGCCTGTTCAACAGTCATGGCTCCTTTACTCACACCTCTCATAAGATGTTTTTTGTAATAAACACCTTTGAATCTTAATATTGCTTTTACCGTATCGGTAGGTTGAGCTCCTTTTGATAACCACTCATATGCTGCATCTCTATCTAATTCGATAGTTGCAGGTTTTGTCATAGGATTGTATCCACCAATTCTTTCAATAAATTTACCATCTCTCGGAGATCTGGAATCTGCTACAACGATATGATAAAAGGGAGCTTTTTTTCGTCCTTTTCTGGACAAACGCATTTTTACTGCCATTCTGTTAAAATTTTTAAAATTATTTGAAATACCAAACCCGATTACATTGAAAAATCAACCATTGGGTTTTTAACGGCCGCAAAGATAAAACAATTATCTGAATATGCAAATATTTAAAAATATAATTTTGCACTGGCTGAAGGTAAAATGGGCAATTGATTTACCCTTTCATAATTGAGCCTGTCAAAATAAAATATATTTGGTCTGTCGTATGCATTAGTAACACTAAAATTAACTTCCAATCCTGAATGCTTACTAAATGAAATTTTCTTCAGAACGGACAAATCAAATCTATGATAATACGGCAATCTACCACCATTCCTTTCATCTGAATACAAGATACCAATATTATCCGGATTTTCTGTTTGGTAACTTGTACCAACCCCTCCCAAATAGTCAAGGTAATTGTAGAAGCCTTTTGTTTTTGTGAATGGAAATCCTGACCCCATATTCCATCTTCCACTGACCTGCCAGCTGCCTTTTTTATCCAGATCGTATGTAATTAACATATTGACATTGTGTCTTCGGTCAAATACTGTTGGATATTCTTGCTCTCCATCATTTCTATTGACATAGCCATGAGAATAAGTTGCCCATACATACAAACCCGGCACTTCATATTTAAAAGTAAAGTCTACCCCATAAGCTTTTCCTGTTTCCACTACATAGTCTGCTTGTGACCTGTCAGTTTTATTTCTATTGACAACAATCAATTGTGGAAAATCCTTATAATATCCTTCAATATTGAACTGAATATTATTATTAAGATCATACTCAAATCCCCCGACGAGGTGATTTGACAATTGCAATTTATTTTTAACTGGTTGACCATCCAATCCTGCTACAATAGATTCCGGACCTGTCAAAAAACCATTGAACAGATTTACAACATCTCTTTCATTAGATGTGCTGAGTATATTTTGGGTGTATTTCCCTGCCGCTCCTTTAAACCTAAGCTTATCTGAAATATTTAATTTCACCCCTAATCTTGGTTCAAAAGTAATTGATCCTAATGATGAATAGTATTGAGTACGTAAGGATGGTTCAATGATAAGCTTTCCTAATATTTGTCGGTATTTGGCATAAAAACCCAGTTCCGTGGTATTTTGTTCCTGAGCCAACCTGAGCCCAAAAGGATTTACAAATTCGAAGTCAGTTCTTATGCTTCTCATTTCCAGCCCGTATTTTATTTCATTTTTATCTCCAAAAAAAGTGAAATTTACGTTGGCAGATAATTCATCTATATCAGATGTTCTAGGTTCTGTATCTTTTTCCTGAATACCGACATTATAGGTTGAAAAACCGATCAAACCGTCTACAATTATATTGCTACCGGAAGGAATCAGATTAAAATTTACTCCACCACCTGCATTTTTCCAATCGATCGTGGCAAGTAGTGGGTTTTTATATGCATCCGCAAAATTGAAACCAAACACATTTATTCTGCTACCATTGGAAGTATTGACAGACACCTTGCCGTAAAAATCCTGAAAAGTAAAAGGAAGTCCGATGGAATCATTGGCAGTAGCATAGCTGTATAATGTTTTGGAAGTTTGATCAATGAGTGATTTTTTTGCTGTGAAAACATAAGACACCGAAGAACCACCTTCTTTAAATTTTTTGATCGGACCTTCTATCAATCCTTTCATCATAAATGGACCACCGCTCACAAAACCGCTTGTTCTGGCTTTATTTCCTTCTCTGGTTTTGATATCTACGATTGCAGAAATTCTTCCCCCATATTCGGCACCAAAACCACCAGTCAAGACATCTACATTTTTAATCAGTTCTGTCTCAAATACAGAATAAAAACCAATAGAGTGGAAAGGATTAAAAATATTCAGTCCGTCCAAAAGGATTTTATTCTGAACCGGTGCCCCACCCCTGATATATATCTGACCTCCCTGATCTCCTGTCGAAATGATCCCTGGAATTACCTGCAAATATTGGACAATATCGGCTTCACCTCCTACTGAAGGTAATGCTTTGATTTGTTTTTGTGATACCGAAATCTGAGAAATATTTACTGTTGTTCTTGATTGTTCTCTGGCTGCAGAAATAGAAATTTCACCCAGATTAATGGCACTCTCAGACAATGTCAACGCTTGATATACGATAGCAGAAGCTTTTACTTTGACAGGCATAGATATACTGTCATAACCAATATAAGTTGCTACTAATCTGTACTCTCCCGGAGGCACATTTGAAATTACAAAAAAACCATCTAAGTCTGTTGTAGTTCCAAATTTGGTACCTGCCAATTGAACATTACAATAAATCACAGGATTCCCTGATTCCTTTTCATATATATTTCCTCTTACTGTTCCTGTCTGAGCACTACCCACTACAATCACACCAAATAACAAGATTAAAACAAATACAAAACTATTCTTCATAAAAAAAATTTAGCGGCGCAAATGTAATGATTAAAGTCTAAAATACGTCTAAATCAATTGTCTTTTGGAATACAAAACTGACTAATGCTAAAATCAATGTTCATTAAAATAGTAAAACTGATGATAAAACTTGTGTCAATATGGGACAGCTGATAATAAAATATCACATTAAATATTTAATTTTGCGGCAGGTATCGATTAATCTTTATTATAAAATTAAATTTCTTATGCATTATCATCCGGAAAATATTGAACCAAAATGGCGTCAGAAATGGGTAGACGAGTCATTGTATAAAATTAGTAATGAATCTGTTAAACCCAAATATTATGTGCTCGATATGTTTCCATATCCTTCTGGTGCTGGTCTGCATGTAGGTCATCCTCTTGGATATATTGCATCTGATATTTTTGCGCGCTACAAGAGACTAAAAGGATTTAATGTTCTTCATCCAATGGGATATGACGCTTTTGGACTCCCTGCAGAGCAATATGCTATTCAAACAGGAGTACATCCTGCAGTCTCGACCGATGAAAACATCAAAAGATACCGTGAGCAACTGGATAATATTGGATTCAGTTTTGATTGGAGCAGAGAAGTAAAAACTTCAGACCCTTCATACTACAAATGGACGCAATGGATATTCCTTCAATTATATCATCATTATTATGACCTTAGTGAAAACAAAGCAAAACCAATAAAGGAATTGATTTCTTCGTTTGAAAAATTTGGAAGTGCATATATCAGGTCCTACCACAGCCATGATTCAGATTTTACGGCTAATGAGTGGGCTGAAATGTCTCCAAAACAAAAAGATGATACACTCATGAATTATCGTCTGGCTTATAGAAAAACCGGATATGTAAACTGGTGTGAAGCCTTAGGTACAGTACTTGCCAATGACGAAGTTAAAGACGGACTGTCAGAACGAGGTGGTCATCCGGTCGAGAAAAAAGCAATGATGCAGTGGTCGTTGCGTATCACAGCATATGCTGAAAGATTGCTGCAAGACCTCGATACACTGGAATGGTCTGATGCATTAAAGTCCATGCAAAAGAATTGGATCGGAAGATCTGAGGGCGCTCAAATGTTTTTTGAAATAGTAGGGCATGAAGAAAAACTGGAAATATTTACTACGCGTCCTGATACCATTTTTGGAGCTACTTATCTTGTTTTAGCGCCTGAACATGACCTTGTGAAAAAAATCACCACAATAGAACAAAATGAAAATGTGGAAGCTTACTTAGAATATGTAAGCAGCAGATCTGAAATTGATAGAATGTCAGAAGTTAAAGAAGTTTCAGGTGTATTTACGGGTGCTTATGCAAAACATCCTTTTACGGATAACGAAATTCCTATCTGGCTGGGAGAATATGTACTTAAAGATTATGGAACAGGAGCTATTATGGCTGTACCAAGCGATGACGAAAGAGATCAGTTGTTTGCTAAAAAATTTGGACTAGATATTATAGATGTAGTTGATAAAAGTGAATACCCTGGATCAACAATGCATGATAAAACAGGTAAAATTATAAATTCAGATTTTTTGAACGGAATGGAAGTTATGAACGCCATTCAATATATGTTTGAACAAATAGAAAAAACAGGCATCGGAGCAAAAAAAGTAAATTATAAACTTCGGGATGCCAATTATTCCAGACAGAGGTATTGGGGCGAACCATTTCCGATAGCATATAATAAAGAAGGTGTAGCTCAACCACTAAGTGTTGACAAATTGCCTTTGACTTTGCCGGAATTGGAGAATTTTCAGCCTGCATCAGGTGGTAAATCTCCCTTAGCCAGAGCAGATGATTGGGTGGGCCAAATACCTGACATGACACTCGAAACAGATACAATGCCTGGTTTCGCCGGATCTTCCTGGTACTTCTTAAGATATATGGATGCTTCCAATGAAAATGAGTTTGCATCAAAAAAGGCAATTGATTACTGGCAGGATGTTGATCTCTATGTTGGAGGAACAGAACATGCCGTTGGACACTTGATGTACTCCAGGACCTGGCACAAATTTTTATACGATCTCGGCTTGGTTCCTACGATCGAGCCGTTTAAAAAGTTGGTGAATCAAGGGATGATTACAGCTTATGGATACTATGCAGAAAATCTTAAATTTGACGATGGCAATACTTTGATCGGAAATATTAAAGACATTAAATCTGACCATAACATACATGTAGGAAGTCCGATTAGACTTGCTTATATTAATGAACATTTGGATAGCCAAAATCGAGTAACTAAAAGTAAGTTTAGTGAGTATATCGAAAGCATAGGAAAACACTTTAATGTATTAAACGATACTACAAAATATTATTGGGCAAAAGATGATAATGGTGAAGATTATTTCACCGTAAATATCATCCAGGAAAAAATGTCTAAATCAAAGTACAATGTACAGAATCCTGATGAAATAGTAACCAAATATGGAGCCGACTGTTTCCGCATGTATGAAATGTTCCTCGGACCGATCGAACAATCCAAACCTTGGGACACTAAAGGCATCGATGGCGTAAACCGTTTTTTGAGAAAATACTGGAGTTTGTACTTTTCAGAAAAGGGCTGGGAAGTATCCGATGAAGCCCCAACTGCAGAAGAAAATAAAATTCTCCATACTTCTATAAGGAAAGTCACAGATGATATCGAAAGATTTTCATTCAATACCTGTATCAGTGCATTTATGGTTTGTGTAAATGAATTAAAGAGACTGGAATGCAATAAAAGACAGATATTAGAACCACTGACAATTTTATTGGCACCTTTCGCCCCTTTTATTACAGAAGAGCTGTGGGAAATGTTTGGCAATAAAACGTCTGTTCATTCTGCAGATTACCCTGTATTTCTGGAAAAATATCTTATCCAGGACACTGTGGAATATCCGGTGTGTGTCAATGGCAAAAAACGGGATACCGTGGAAGTCAGTGCACAATTATCTCAGGCTGAAATTCAGGCCATTGCTCTTTCTCTGGACAATGTAAAAAAATATGTGGAAGGAAAAGATGTGCAGAAAGTGATCGTGGTACCTGGCAGAATGATCAATCTGGTCATAAAAGAGTAATAATTATATTTGGATGTTCGTTTATACCGACGAGAATTATTTATTCAAAGACGATGATACTCATGTATTCATCGAGACAAATAATTCTGTCGCCATTATACTCAAAATGAATGCATTGGTAAATGAAATTTTTGCAAACAAATTTATTTTGAGTATAAAAATTTGATAAAACATTTTTTATCTCTAACGAACATTAATGGATATCCTTACGCATACTTTTTCGGGCTTTGCCTGTGGTACTGTTGTTGCTTCTCTGCATCAGGGTTCACTATTTGATAAGGTAGGTATTGTTTTAGCCGGTTCCATAGGTGGTTGTTTACCGGATTTGGATGCCATCAGCTTATGGTCTGGATTTGATCAGTATATCGGTAGCGTGCTATCATTACCTTCCGGAAGAGAAATCTATTTTGGAAAATACTGGTATTCTCATCATAGTTTTACCCATTCCAAGGTTGGATTAGTATCATTTATAATGACTTTCTCCATATTCATAATTTTTCGAAGATCAGATCAAATAAAAATTTCATCATACCATTTGTTTTGGCTAATCAGTTTTAGTTCCGGTTATCTGTTACATCTGGTTGAAGACTTACCCACACCATCAGGAAGTTGGGGTGGTATCAACCTTTTTTGGCCACTTACTAAATATTATGGAGGAACTGGAGAAATATGGTGGTGGAATAACTACGACATTTTTTTGATTGTGGTTATCGTTTGTTTGATAAATGCAGTATTAATGTTACTACCAAATCAATTTAATAAAGTAAAAAGATTACTCCCTATTTGTGTACTTGTTTGCGGAATAACTTTGTCTGTTTTCCAGATAAAATCGCGAAATTTTGATTTTAACGCATCTTCATTTACAGAGAAAGAACATATTTCTCTTGAGAAACAAAAATTGATTTTGGGAAACAGACTTTTTGAAGTCATGCGTCTTGTTGATAAAGCTGTAATGCTAAATTTTTAAATACTGCAAAATGGTATAAGCTGAGAATAAAATTGTCTGAAATAACCTGAACATATGATCTTCGTCTCTTTCAAATATTTAATTGGTTTAAAAATTTCATGAACTAATGAAAAATGATAAATTTGTCGCACTTATTTTTATAAATTTCAGAAATTGAAAATAATAGTTAACTTTTCCTATGCAACCGACAAATTATAAAGACCCGGAGTACTATCATAAAGTAGTTGATTGCCAGTATGCATGCCCGGCACATACTCCTGTCCCTGAGTACATAAGACTAATAGCAGCAGGTAAATATACGGAAGCCTATATGGTCAATTGGGAGTCAAATGTGTTTCCCGGAATATTGGGTAGAACCTGTGATCGGCCTTGCGAACCAGCTTGTCGTCGTGGTCGGGTGGAAGACGAGCCTGTTGCTATATGTAGGTTAAAGCGAGTTGCTGCAGACAATAAAGATGATATCAGTCATCTCTTACCCGATATACCCAGCATTAAAAACGGAAAAAAAATAGCCCTTATCGGTGCAGGTCCAGCTTCTTTATCCGTGGCCAGAGATCTTGCACCATTGGGTTATGAGTTGCATATCTATGACAATCAGAATAAGGGAGGAGGCATGATGCGAAGCCAAATCCCATCTTTCAGACTGCCTGCCGAAGTACTTGATCAGGAAGTAAATTATATTCTTGATATGGATATAGTTACACATTTTAATACTTATGTAACCAGTCTGAGAGAAATTATCAACAAAAATTATGATGCAGTATTTGTAGGTACAGGTGCGCCAAGGGGTAAAGATTTGATCATACCAGGAAGAGAAGAAGGCAAGGCAAATATACATGTGGGTATTGAGTGGCTGGCAAGTGTAGCTTTTGAACATACACACAAAATAGGAAAAAGAGTTATAGTACTTGGTGGTGGGAATACTGCCATGGATTGTTGTCGTACATCAAGACGGCTTGGAGGTGAAGACGTAAAGGTAATCGTTCGTAGCCCTTTTAAGGAGATGAAGGCTTCACCATGGGAAAAAGAAGATGCAATACATGAAGACATTCCGATCATTGATAATCATGTGCCAAAAAGTTTTGTAATAGAAAACAACAGACTTACAGGCATGATGTTTGAAAAAGTAAGTGCCGTGTATGAAAACGGAAAAAGGAAACTGGTACCAACTGGTGAGCCGGATGTATTTTATCCTGCTGATGATGTGATCATTGCTGTAGGTCAGGAAAATAGATTTGAATGGATAGAACGTGATCTCGGAATTGAGTTTGACCAATGGGAGATGCCTGTAATTGATGAAACCACTTTTGCATCTTCCCGACTCGGTGTATTTTTTGGCGGAGATGCTGCTCTAGGTCCAAAAAATGTGATTACAGCAGTAGCTCAGGGACACCAAGCTGCTATTTCTATTGATATGTTTTGTAACGAACAGGATATCAGTCAGCGTCCGGCACCTGATGTGAAATTATTCAACACTAAGATGGGTATACACGAATGGAGCTACGACAACGATATTGCAGCTGATATAAGATATATTGTACCACAGGCAGACAAAAAAATAACTTTGGCCGACCGTAAAAAGGAGGTAGAATTGGGTTTTGATATGAAAACTGCTTTTAAGGAAGCGCAGAGATGTCTAAATTGTGATGTACAAACTGTATTTACAGAAAATAAATGTATTGAATGTGATGCTTGTATGGATATTTGCCCTACAAGTTGCATTACATTTACTATGAATGAAGACAATGAAGACACTTTAAGAATGAAACTTTTGGTACCTGCTGTAAATAAAGATCAGGATTTGTTGGTTTCTGATATCCTGAAAACAGGAAAAGTAATGGTAAAAGACGAAGACATGTGCTTGCACTGTGGTCTTTGTGCTGAACGTTGCCCAACAGCAGCGTGGGATATGAAACAATTTTTATATAATACTGCCAAAGCAGGTCATCTTTGTTACGCATGAGTAGAGTAAACGATTTTGTTGTAAGATTTGCCAATGTCAATGGTACCGGATCAGCCAGTGCCAACTATCTTTTTGCCAAATCAATATTTAGAATGGGAGTTCCCGTTTCTGCAAAAAATATTTTTCCATCCAACATCCAGGGACTGCCTACATGGTACGAAGTAAGAGTGAGTGAAAAAGGATATTTAGGTAGAAAAGCGGGAATTGACATCATGGTTTGTGTAAATCCGCAAAGTATGAAAAAGGATATCGCCAGCGTCAGGTCAGGCGGATATTTTCTGTATGATAGTACCAAGACACTGCATGATGAATTCCTTCGTGATGATATCCAATTTATTGGT
The DNA here is from genome assembly GCA_016714445.1 of Saprospiraceae bacterium. Classification (GTDB taxonomy): domain Bacteria; phylum Bacteroidota; class Bacteroidia; order Chitinophagales; family Saprospiraceae; genus OLB9. The sequence goes on from JADJNF010000001.1 coordinate 252,429, forward strand.
GTGCCTATCATGGATATTTGCAATCGTGAGTTTACAGATCCCAGACAAAAACAGTTGTTTAAAAACATCGTTTATGTGGGAGCTTTGTCCCAATTACTTAATATTGAAGTAAATGTAATTGAAAGTCTTTTCGGAGATCAGTTTAAAGGGAAAGAAAAACTTATAGCCCCAAATATGAAAGCTTTTCAATTGGGAAGGGAATTCATAAAGGACAACTTTAATTATCCATTGGAATTTTACGTAGAACGCCGTGATCTGGTAAAAGACTCCATCATGATAGATGGAAATGCTGCTGCAGGTCTTGGAGCTGTATATGGAGGTGCATCTGTAGTTGCCTGGTATCCTATCACTCCATCTACATCATTGGTCAGTTCTTTTGAAGAATATGCAAGAAAACTCAGGATAGATCCGGTAAGCGGGAAAAACAATTTCTCCATCGTACAAGCTGAAGATGAACTAGCAGCCATTGGGATGGCAATCGGTGCCAACTGGAATGGAGCCAGGTCCTTTACTGCAACAAGCGGGCCCGGGATTTCTTTGATGAGTGAATTTCTTGGGTTGGCCTATTACGCTGAGATTCCTGTGGTGTTGGTCGACGTACAACGATCCGGACCATCTACAGGTATGCCGACCCGAACCCAGCAATCTGATATTCTGTCTACAGCTTATGCATCACATGGAGATACCAAACATGTCTTACTGATACCATCCACACCAACAGAATGTTTTACTATGATGGCTGATGCATTTGATTATGCAGAGGAATTACAAACACCTGTCATCATGCTTACTGATCTTGACCTTGGTATGAATGAACACATGACTGAACCATTTCATTGGGATGACACAAGAATATATAATCGAGGTAAAGTACTGACAGCCGAACAACTGGACTCTCTACCGGAATGGGGTCGATACAAGGATATGGATGGTGACGGCATTCCATATAGGACGATCCCAGGCACACACCCATCAAAAGGTTCTTACTTTACCAGAGGCAGCTCTCATGACGAAAATGCAGCTTATTCTGAAGACTCTGCAACATATGTTCGCATCATGGACAGACTACTCAGAAAATTAGAAACAGCCAAAAAGATGATTCCTACTCCTCAGTTCTATCAATCAGGTAAAAACTCAGACACAGCTATCATATTTTATGGGACATCCATGCATGCAGCAGAAGAAGCCATTGATATTTTAAAAAATGAAGGCACATCAATTGACGCCATGAGACTCAAATCATTCCCTTTCTGTGATGAAGTAGGTGAATTCATTGATCGATATGAAAAAGTATTTGTCATCGAACAAAACAGGGATGCTCAAATGAGAGCTTTACTCATAAACGAGTTGGAAATCCACCCTAAAAAGCTCATAAAAGTGCTTAATTATGACGGCACACCCATCACTGCCGATTTTATTCTTAAAAACATACATCAATCTCTGTTACAACCCATCAACTAAACTAACATGACATACATAAAACCCAAATTTGCTCATCCCAGACTTCCAAAAAATAATCTTGGCTATACAAGAAAAGAGTACGAAGGATCTTTGTCTACCCTTTGCGCTGGTTGTGGACATGATTCCATAAGCGCCGCAATCGTGGATGCTTGCTTTGAGCTAAATATCGAGCCACATCGGGTAGCAAAGATGTCAGGAATAGGTTGTTCATCCAAAACACCGGCATACTTTCTTAGTAATTCCCATGGATTTAATGCAGTCCATGGCAGAATGCCTTCTGTCACTACAGGTGCAAATCTGGCAAACAGGTCAATGATTTATCTTGGTGTATCAGGAGACGGAGATACGGCATCTATAGGAATGGGTCAATTTGCTCATGTAGTCCGAAGAAATCTTAACATGACCTATATCGTGATGAATAATGGCTGTTATGGACTTACCAAAGGTCAGGATTCTGCGACAGCTGATTATGGATCTATCTCGAAATCAGGTAATATGAATTCATTTGAAGGCATCGATTTATGTGCTTTGGCTATAGAACTCGGAGCCACTTATGTAGCACAAAGTTTCAGTGGAGACAAAGGTCAGTTAATACCATTGATAAAAGCGGCCCTCTCACATTCGGGATTCTCTTTGATTAATGTGGTGTCACCTTGCGTCACATTTAATAATAATCCAGGATCTACCAAGTCTTATGATTATGTCCGCGAGCATAACGAAGCACTATCCAGCCTTGATTTTGTTCCCGTAAAGGAAGAAATAATCACAGACTACGATCATTCTAAAGTAAAAATGGTAGAATTACATGATGGTTCGATGATTAAACTGCATAAGTTGTCTCCTGAATGGGATCCTGAAAATAAACTCTCCATCATGACAGCGCTGCACCATGCGCGCGAAAAACACGAAATACTCACTGGATTACTTTACATAGATAACGAAAGCATAGAACTAAATGAATTACTAAATACAACTCAAACGCCTCTCAATCTATTGACAGAAAAAGAATTGTGTCCGGGAAGTGCAGTATTGGATAAGATATGCGCAGAGTTGAGATAAATGACTGTATTTTAACTCAGTAACACAATTTAATCTGAATAATACACAGAAGATAATTTATATTGTGTTAAGAATTTTAATATTCAAACATCGTTCTTGCTCCAAAAACCCTGCCAGCTGTCTTCGTATATTTTGCATCAATTTTTACCGTAATTTTATCTTTACCATTTACCCATTCCTTAGGTAAAGGGTATATTTTATTATAAAATTTTCCTATAACACCACCGTGTAATTCTTCTGTGATTAATTTTTGACCATCTACCAAAATATCAAATTTTCGGTCTTTATCATCACCTATGTAGGTAAGCAGCAAAGTAGTGCTGTGTTTTTCTGAAGGTAATAATTTCATTTCGAATGAAAAAAAATGTCCTGCTCTCGCTTCCCGTCCATTTACACCCATTGCATCACTTATATAGGATCTGTCGCTGGCTATCAGATGATGGTCACGTTCCGGTTGCATCTCCCCCACTCTGAAATTATCCATTGTTCTGTCTTCGATATCCTGTTGTTCCTTCTTCTGTTTTTCGTACGCTTCTTTTTGACTTTCCCATTGTTCTTCTGAAAAATAATCCCAATATACATTATAGTGCTGTTCATAGGTTTTGTAAAAAGGCAGAAGATGTACATCAAATGGTTTACAAATACTTTTTGTCATGAATGATAGTGGTTTTCCTTCATCAGGAACAAGCCAGTCTTTAACATTTCGATTGTCAGTGAGCAATACCGGGATGCCCATGATGTCAGGCATGGTATCTCCCAGCTGTCCTGCCAGAACTAAAGGTCCATACAGCAACGCAATCCTGTCTTTATTATCTGGCATACTTTCATGATACAACTCCATAGGCATTTTAACTAATAACTCATCCCCGTTTTTCCATATTCTTTCAAAGACAGCAAAACCATTTTCTTCTCTTGATGGCTGAAGACTTTTACCATTTAAAAAGTATAGTATTTCATTTTTTGACCACCAGGGTTTTCGTATCTTTACAGGAAAGCTATTTTCTTTTTTCAACTCTAACTTTATCAAGGTATTACCTGACTCAGGGTAGGAAGTTTCCTGAGTGATTACTGCCTTTTTTCTCTTCCATTTTAATACAGAAGGTATAAATAAATTGACAAACAAACTTCCATCTTCTCCTTCAGAGTAAATTCCTTCTCCATACTTTGCATGATTCTCCATTCCACTTCCTACACAACAAGTGAATGTATTAAGGGCATCACTAAATACTTTCTTTGCTCCCATTCGAAGCGGCACAAAATATGTCATCATACCACTTTCAGGATGTTGTGATGCCAATATGTGATTGTAAAGCGCTCTTTCGTAGTAGTCACCGAGTTCAGATGTAGGCTGCCAACTAAACAAATGTCTTGTAAGCTTAAGCATGTTGTACGTATTGCATGTTTCGCAAGTGTTGTCACTTAAACGATCATTGAGTTTGTCCTGATCACCACAATACTCATAGTTGCTGTTGCCACCGATGACATAACTATGATGATGCGTCATGGTTTCCCAAAAGAATGAAGCTATGGTTTTATCTCTGTCGTTTCCTGTTAATTCATACTGACGGGCGCTCCCTATGGCCTTGGGTACATTGGTATTCGAATGTTTTCCCGGCAACGGGTCTACTTTTTCTGAAAGCGGCTTCATCACAAAATCGTCAAAAAAACGGTATGAAGTATTTAGATACTTTTTATTGCCGGTGACAGCATATAGATTTGCCAAAACATCGTTCATGCCTCCCCATTCGCAGCGCAACATATTTTGCAATTGTTCTGCAGACAGGTTTTTAAGTGTATTCTCTGTCCAGTCGGCCATCCCTTTCAAAGCTTTTAAGGCCTTTTTATTGTTGCAGTGCATATATACATCAAATAGTCCAGCCATTACTTTATGAACAGTATACCAAGGACTCCACCCGCCATTCAGATCAAAACCGCTGCTCTTAATTTCGCCCTTTGCCACTTTGCCAAATATTTCATCTTCATTGGGAATCGCACCGATGTAACCTGTTTTTCGTGCCTCCTGACAACGGATTAATTCCTCAATGATATAATCTGCTTTAGCTTTAAAACGTTTATCCATTGTAGAACTATACATCATAGCACATGCCGAAAGATAGTGTCCTAGTGTATGACCTGACAAACCTTCACTTTCCCAGCCACCGTACACCTGACCTTTGGTCGGCAAACCGGCATTTTTGTGAAAACGATGGAGTAATCGGTCAGGTTCTAAAGACAATAAATAGGCTGCGTCTTTATCCATAGCATGTTTAAAAGGACTTCCAGGAAGCAATGTCACATCTTTTAATGCAAAGGAAAAGGCTTTAGCGCCAATAGCATCGGGTACTTTTATTTTATTGTTTTTAAGTTCAGAAATATAAGACTGAGATTTCAAAGAGTGCCCAAATTGACAACATACTGCTATATATAAACAAATGACATATCTTCCCATGAAAAACAAGTTATTTAATGATCCATTCGTAGAGCCCGGCTGAATTATCTTCCGGCAATTGAACTACAAGTTTTAAAGCGCTTGTGGTAACCGGAAGAAAAGATATACTATTAAAGGATGATTTTTGTATGGGATAAGAACCGCTATTATTTACTGGCACCCATTCATCATCTTTTTTATAAAATATTTGCCATGAAAGCGGAATACTGCATCCTCCCCATGGACCATCATCAAACCAAAATACACTTGACTCTGACACGGTATACGTATCATCAAAGTCATATTGAATCCACTCAGTCGTATTTTTATTGGGCCACCAGTGCAGATAAGTTGCCCCATCGTCACCTTCATCTGTTGGATAGTATTGATCATTTACCGATCTTTCCATTTTTTTATTTACAACTGAAGAAGAAACTCTGCTTTTAGAAGCAATTGTAGGCAATACTTTGGCTCTCACTGCTGAAGTTTCGAATGGCACCCAAACCTGCATTTCTGAAGGTCCCCGATTGGCCCAGGCAAAGTATGGAATAGCAGTCACTTCCTGACTGGTTTCTGCCAGTGCAGTATTGTTTTCCACTTCCTTATAAGACTTGCCCTGCATTTTAAGTACCATGATACCATTTAGAAGTTCAGGCTTAAATTCTTGACTGACAGTTACATTTTTGTCAACTAAAATATTCATTACCATATTATCCACATTGTCAGGTCCTTCCAGACAATATACTATTGGTCCCATTTCAAGTGCAAATCTGTTTTTATTTGCCTTTACCTTTTCGTTGGATATTACCTTTTTTACTTCCATATCAAAATTTAAAGATATATGGTCACCTTTTTTCCAGACTCTTTGGATGATTGCAAATCCTCTTTCCATCCGATATTTTGTTGGTTTGCCATTCAGTAATATCACCATCTTTTTTGATGTCTGATCAGAGTAGGTGTACAAGTCACCAGGAACCGGTTGATTTACAGCCCAACCGGGAATACGGATATGTAGGGCAAAATTTGATGATTTATGGGGATTAACAGCAACATCAACGACTCCACTCCATGGATAATCTGTTTTTTGAATTAATTCTACTTTTGTGGCAGGCAAGTCAATGGTTGAAGTGGATCCGACAAAAAGATTTAAATATAGATTATTTCCATTTTGAGCATATATATATCCTGGCATGGAAGGCAAAAATCTGGTCATATTTGTGATACAACAAGCACAATTGTGCCATGAACTTCTCTGATGCTGTCCAATAGAAGCCAGTGGATTGGGGTAAAAAAAGTGATCTCCACTCAAAGACACTCCTGAGATAAGTCCATTGTACAATGTACGTTCCAGCACATCGATGTATTTTGCATCTCCATGAAGGGCAAACATTCTCATATTCCAGTAAACATTTGCTATGGCAGCACAAGTTTCCGCATAAGCACTCATATTGGGCAACTCATATTCATTTCCAAAAGCTTCCCCATTTCTTGTAGAACCAATTCCCCCTGTGATATACATCTTTCTATTGACCACATTCTGCCAAATGTTATCTATGGCTGACTGATATTGTTTATTGCCTGAAAGTGCGGCTACATCTGCCATTCCACTATACATATACGTAGCTCTGACGGAATGTCCGACTGCTGTCTTTTGGTCCACGACTTGTATATGAGACTGGCTGTATTCCTGATTAAAGTGTCCTTCCTTGCCTCTCAGGTCAAGAAAAAATTTGGCTAAATCCAGGTAGTCCTTTTTACCGGTTATGCGGTATAATTTTACAAGTCCGGTCTCAACAATCTGATGCCCCGGAAATCTTTCTTCTTTCCCCCAACCAAATGTTTTGACCAATAGATCTGCGTTTTTAATCGCAATATTCAATAAATTGTTTTTACCTGTAGCTCTGTAATGCGCTGCGGCGGCTTCAAACAGATGCCCGGCATTGTACAACTCGTGACTCAGATCTTCTTCTTTTTCCCATCGTTTTGTGCCTAACCACTCGTGCGGCTTTGTTTTATGCATTGTTCTGAAAGTGAATAAATATCCGTCATCTTCTTGTGCAGAAGCAATAAGATTGATCAGGGTGTCCAGATATATGCTTAATGTCATATTATTTTTAGACTGTAAACTATATGATGCCCCTTCTATCACTTTGTAGAGGTCTGAATCATCAAAAGTGTAGGTAGTACTTTTATCGTCTTTAAGAATTCCTGCTGCTCTGTAAAAATTATCCATCCTGCCTTCTGCCTCACATTTTTGAAAAGTATAAGGTAAAGTTACTTCTTCATTCACTTTTATCTTTGGAGCCCAAAATTTGTCTTCTACTTTTACTCTTGTAAAATCGACAGGTTGAATAGGGTAATCATAAGCCAACTGAGCAAAAACTGTTGAATCAATTATAAAAAAACAACTCAGCAAAATAACAGTTCCATAAAACTTGATCATTGTCTTTAACTTTAAAGCAAAGCTAATAAAATTTAGATACTAATATCTTATTTTATTTTGATGTTTGTCAGAAAATAAACGATTACTATTAAAGTAAATGTAGCAATAGTTTTGAATGCTTTGTTAGCCCTGAATAGAACCCGGATTAGTATGCAAACAACGCATAAATAAGGTTAAAGATATTAGTACCTAAAACCATCTGAAGGCAATTAAAAAAAGTTGTTTTGTATTCTTGCGGATAGTCATACAAATACTGTAAGGTCAAAGTAGCTCCGATTACTCCACCAAAGTTGTCCCACTCCTAGACTAGCAGGATTTTTACAACTTACAAGTAAAATAGCGCCAAAACTAATATTTCCATACTTTTTAATGATGGGCTACAATCGCCGTTACAAATATACTGCTTTTAGGAGGCAATAATATATACCGCCGATAATTTTCTTTAAGAAAAATTATGTCTTCATTATAAAGACGATGAAATGTTCAGGACGATATATGTCCTGATCACAAATCACTTTAAAGACAAGCTTCGCTTCGTCCTTACTCAAAATCAATACGTTGGGTAATGCATTTTTCGCAAACCAATTTATTTTGAGTATAAATAATTAAATTGAAATTAGGAAGTCCCTATGTTATAGTGCTCTTTTTTGTTCCATGTGTGTACAGAAAAGTTGCCCAAAACACCGTTCACAATTGATGAGTTTTGATCTTTTATTTGTTTTAAAAATCAAATGGTTTGATTAGCCCAATTTAAGGGGTTAAAAATTTGGTGTTTCATAAATCTTTTATACTTTTGACAAGTTGCCGATTCAGGAGGGATGAAATATTTCAATCAAACAGATATTTTAAAATGACAATAAAAACATACAAACCCATTATCATACGAGTAAGCGAAATGGTGTCACTCTTTCTTTTACCATTTTTGTTGTTAAGCCAGCCGGAAGTTACAAAAAATAAACAAGATGACGGATATCCAATTCAATCTGTAAACATTAATCATGTAAAACTGACAGATAATTTCTGGTTGCCTATGATTAAAAAAGTGCAGAAATATACTATTCCGTTTGCTCTGAATAAATGTGAGGACGAAGGAAGAATGGACAACTTCCTTATAGCCGGAGGGAAAATGAAAGGAGAAACAAGAGGGCAAATGCCATTTGATGATACGGACTTGTACAAAATTATTGAAGGTGCATCCAACACATTGATAAGTAAACCAGATACTAAGTTAGAAAGATTGTTAGATACTTTAATTGCCATCATTCAAACAGGTCAGGAGACAGATGGATATATCACCACATGGCGGACCATAAATCCAGCAAAACCACCTGCTCCATGGGTAAAAGTTAAAGATGGAAAAAGATGGGAATCGCTGGGTGCAAGCCATGAATTATATAACGCAGGTCATCTCTACGAAGCGGCAAGTACACATTATATAGCCACAGGTAAACGAAATTTTTTAGACATAGCTTTAAAAAATGCCGACTTAATTGTCAATACATTCGGAAACGAAAAAGGAAAAATTTATAATGTGCCAGGTCATCAAATCATAGAAACAGGACTTATAAAACTGTATCAGGTCACCGGCAATCAAGCATATCTTAATTTGTCCAAATACTTTTTGGACCACAGAGGTCATCCTTCACGATCAGAGCATTATGGCCCATATTCTCAAGACCACATACCTGTTACCAATCAAAATGAAGTAGTAGGGCATGCTGTCAGGGCCGTATATATGTATGCTGCTATGACTGATATTGCGACCATCATGAAAGATACAACATATAAAAAAGCAGTACACATCCTGTGGGAAAATATGGTATCCAAAAAAACTTATCTTACCGGTGGCATTGGGTCAAGACATGATGGCGAAGCATTTGGTGAAAACTATGAATTGCCCAATCTAACTGCATACAATGAAACCTGTGCGGCTATTGGCAGTGTCTACTGGAATCACCGACTCCACAAAATGACGGGCCATGCAATTTATTATGACCTTATCGAACGCACACTTTACAACGGACTGATTTCAGGGCTCTCACTGGATGCAAAACAGTTTTTCTATCCAAATGCCCTGGAGTCAGATGGAAAATACACTTTCAATCGAGGTGCCTGCTCCAGACAAAGTTGGTTTGACTGTTCCTGCTGTCCAACCAATTTAATAAGATTTCTGCCGGCTGTACCCGGTCTTATTTATTCAACATCGGCAGATACTATTTTTGTGAATCTTTTTGTCTCAAATAAGGCTGTCATTCCGTTAAATCAAAAAAACGTCACTTTAACTCAAACTACAGATTATCCCTGGAAGGGAGATGTTAAAATTGATGTTAAGGAAGTCAGTCATCCTGATTTTGTTTTAAAAGTTCGTCTGCCGTTGTGGCTGCAAGGACAAGTTATGGATGGCCAACTGTATCATTATACTTCAAAAAAGACGCTTTTACCAGAACTAAAAATGAATGGTAAAAAGTATCCATACGTAGTAACAAACGGATACATGCAGATAATAAAAAAGTGGAATAAAAATGATCAGTTACACATTTCCTTACCTATGGAAGTAAACACCGTGGTCAGTAATGATTTAGTGACTGAAAATCGCGGAAAAGCCGCGTTGGAATACGGACCTTTGGTCTATGCCTTGGAAGAATCTGACAATAAAAATGGATTTGAAGAATTACAACTTTCAGAAAATGAAAAATTCAAAGTCGTGTTTAACAAAAATCTTTTAGGTGGAATAAATACTATTTCCAATAAAAAAATAAAAGCCATTCCTTACTATGCATGGTCAAACCGTGGTGTAGGAAAAATGAAAGTTTGGTTGGAATATAATACATCTTCAAAAATCATTCATAAGAAATAGGTTAATTTTGTAAATACTATGTTTATGTTTTTATCATCAACACTGCATCATCATAATCAGGGATGAAGTTTTCCGGAATATTTTCTGTTTCGATAAACCCTGCTTTTTTATAGGATTTGACTGCATTTGTGTTCCGTCTGGATGGAGCAATATATATCGTGTTGCATTCATACATTTGGCTCAGGTAATTACAAAGTATGGATATAGCTTCTGTTCCGAGTCCTTTACCGGTAAATTTTCTATCAGCCAACCAAATGTCCAGTTCTGTAGATTTTGAATCAAGGTCTATTTCGTTGTAATTAATCTGACCGATTTCCTGTTCATTGTGAATGATGATGAAACATTGTCCTTTTAGTGGTAGTGTGCCATCAAAATAATGGTTTGTGTAGTCGGCGTCAAATTCTTCCCATGTTGGAATAGGATTGTCGGCAAACTTCGGAGGACCAAGCATATCACTTGTCAGATTAGAATCTGTCAACCAATTGAATATTTTTTCTATACTTTCAGGTCAAAAAATATTGTCAACATACTCAAATTATAAAAGTAAAATAATAAAGTATTAACAATTTGTAGAAATAAATATTGTAAGGTCTATATCATGTCATTCATCATCATATATTTGTAAGATACCAGAAGGTGTAACTTGCAGATTGCCCCGATTGATGGTCTGATGCATCAACATTTGAATATTCATAATACCTCGAATCACACATTCCCCTTCATTGCCAAATAAATAACTATACAAATCATCATCATCAAGAATGGTCATATCACCTGCAGAACCTATGGTCAGTTTACCCCCGGAATGGATGAACATGGATCTTACCTGTTGTGCTGTGTTTAAAACCGGGGCAAAAACGCCGGGACAGGAGCAATCGGGTATTATTATTCTGCTGGTCTGGTTTGGCAAGGTACCACCTTGCCAGTTTAACGGATTCATCCAGTTGCTGTCAATGAGGCCAGACCAAATTTTAGCATCAACATATTCAGGCGAAACTTTACCTTTTCCGTTAAACAGAGACAAAATTTGTTGATTGCTCACCATCAATGAGTCAGAAATGTCTAAACCCAACCATGCACCAGGGACATAAAAGTTTTCAAACAGGATGTAATCAAATTCAGCCCTTAGATCAGGATTGAATGGGACTCCCTGATTAGAAGAAGGATCAGGTGACATGCCTTGTACTAAATTATTGTTGTTGTGAAATATGGGGGTATAAGTGGAAGCTTTGGCCCAATCGCTATATGTAACCAAACCTACCTGAATGGTGTCAGGCATATCAGGTCTGTGATATCTGGCTGCAATGGTAAAATCCTGACCTCCATTGGTACTGTACATTACTATAAAATACGATCCTATCCGGGCCACTTTCAAAAGTACTTCCTGGCTGTTTACAGATCGGATATGTAATTGGCTGTTGCTGTTGATGGTAGTCTTAATTTCTATGTGTGGACCCGGGCATTCCGGACAACTGGGATGTGAAGTGCTGGCAAAACCGGCTGACATAAATATATAATTTTCCTGACCAGCCACCCAGCCGGCTGCACCGTTGTTTAGTTCTTTTGGTGTTCTGAGCATAATACCCGCCAATGAATAATCACTGAAAGGTAAATTGTTTCCAGCCCTGTTTGAAAAGTGTACATTTGTTGTCACAGAGAAATTTCCATGTATGGGTTTGTATACCAAAGGTCCTTTATAATCCGCATACCAGGTGGTGGTATGTGGTTCCATGATCATTTTGCCATTGCCGGATTCGTTTATAGAAAATTCATTCAAATGGGTGGCATTCCATCCTTCTGTGACAGACACATGTGTCCATTCACCTGAAGAACATTCATTTTCAAATTCGTCATTTTGTTTTGCCAAATTATCATCTGCCATATAATCATCAGCATATAATACCCTGCAAATGCTGTCAGCGGATGCTACACCCAGCTGATTTAATCCTTTCTGATTGTAATGCACATCATCTTTCATCCACCCAAGTTCAGGAAAATAAAAAGTACTGTCGTACACCATCCACATACGCGGATCAACAGATGCTACCAAATCCTGTACATTTCTGACAGAAGCAAAACCCGGGTCCGGATCAAAAGCCAGATTTCTGCCAGTCCGGATCATAAAAAATGGTAATTGGCTGCCAAATTGAGCCCTGAACCTTTGGATGAGATCTTCCAATGCCAGCTGATACTGGTTTTCGGTAATAAGATTTTGTCTGATGGCGCCTCCATCGCTTTCACCCTGACTCCATATGACCGCAGACAAAGGTCTTCCGGTCAAAACACTGATCTGATTGACCCGATTGACACTCTGGTTAAATAAAAGACCTCCGGATGACCAGTTAAATTGTTGCGAAGAATTGACAGGGTGGCAAAATGTATTGGCTTTTGCAGTATGTATAAACAATGGGATCCTTTGACACCTGCTGTTTAATGTCCGGGCTAATGCAGGCAAAAAGCTACCACTGTTTGCCTTCTGAAAACCTGTAAAAATATCATTATAGCCTACCGGATCTTTCAATGGATACAGCAATCTTTTGCTCATATCAATTTGAAAGGCTGTGCCAAAATTGGGTTCTTCAGATTCGGCAGCATCACCCTGACCAACGGCGTTGCTCTGACCTGCTACCAGAAAAAGATCAGTCTGGTCAAGTAAACCCTGAATCACCAATTCTGAAAAAGGTACCCGAATAAACTTGGGGCGATATGAATCCGCATCTCTCGTTTTTCCTGCAGCTGGTGGTCTGCATTGAGCAGGACAATTGATGGTATCTCCTGCATTATCATTTACATTATAGGAAACCAGTAAGTCTCCGTTTATCCATGGGTGAGCCTGTGCATTGTAGGTAGCCAGATAATTTCCATCCAGGGTATCTTCTACCGTATATATTAGTCTTTTCAAATTGAATGGTCCGGTGAACTGGTCCGACTCCATGGCATAAATTTCTCTGCCAAAGCTGCAGATGTTGCCAAATGGTTCTTGCGTAAGGATATAAACCTGATTGTTTTTGACAAAAGCACTGAAAGAAGACGAAACACTCACCGGTGAAATGGATAAAGACGCGTTGATGTCCGATACCCACCCTGAACCATTATAATATTGCCAGCTTTGTAAGGGCTGTGAGATAGGTGTTCGGCTGATGTATATCCGATAAAAACCATTTTCCTGTCTGTTGTTGTACACATAAATATAGCCACTCTCTTCGTGTCTGATGACTGCCCTGCCAAAGTGAAAGTCCAGACTAACCCTTAGTGAATCGATAGAGTGGATGGCAAGTGTTTGTGTATTGAGTTTGGCTATAAAATTTCCTGCAAAGGAATCAATAACAATGCCGGTGGAAGAATACCAGCGGTGAAGAAATATGTAGGTAGTATCACCGTTCACAAAGCCATGACCGGGCCAAAGAAAATAATTGATCTGATTATCTGTCCCGTATTTAAAAGTTGTTCTGGCTAAACCGGAACCAAAACTAAGTTGGGTATTGAATAAATTAAGTTGAGTAGCATTTTGTATCATCATACAATTTCTGACATCATACAGGCACGATATTTTATGAGTGCCGCAAACAGGCCTGTCCGTATAGCTATCCCCAAATAACCATAATACTCTCTGATCAGGAAGAGCAAGAGAAATGGTGGCATCTCCCGCATTCCAACCAGAACTACCTCCGCATCTTCTGAAGTATGAAGTATAAGTGCTGTCAAACCGAACCTGCGACTGTAGTCCGTCGATCAAACATATTTGCAACAATATAAAAATTATAACTCTCATCATGAGCACAAGTTTTAATTTGTTTTGGCTTTAAATTATACAAATATATAGCAATAAAACAAAAATATGGTGATCGGGAGAAATAATTTAGTGCATAAGTTGGTCTCACTTGCATTCATAACTATCAAAAAATAACCATAAAAACAAAAGAACTCAGAGTATTAATATAAAAAACTTATTGATCTCAATGAACTCGTGGTTCAAATAAAAAACAACCACGAGAACACGAGAACACATACCTATATTTTAAAACTTATTGAACTCCATGTAGTATTCGTGGTGCAAATTAATAAAAAATCAGGACAACTAGAGGCTATATTTTAAAACTCCATTTACTCTATGCACTCGTCGTTTAAATAAATAAAAACCACTAGAACACGAGAACACAAAGCTTTATTTTAAAACTCAATGAACTCGTGGTTAACAAAAATTACCACAAGAACACGATCGCATAGATTAAAGTATTTACTCTTCAAAAAATGAAATACCAACCCTATGGACAGATATTAAAATTCCATCTGTAAAAAGGGAGTAATTTATCTCCACCTTTTTTTGGCCCAATCTCTTTGTTGACCGGCGTCAAGAAAGGTCCACGCCAATATTCTGCTTGTTTTATTGCCCTGTCCCATAGGGATGATTTTAATCTCAGTAATACCGGCCTTTTCCAAAGCAGCATGAGCTCTCCTCATATTGGATTGTTTGGAAATGAGCGTTGTAAACCAGAAACAATTGTTTTTAAACATTATACTTTCAGTGATCATCTGTCGGACAAAAGCATCTTCACCGCCTATGCACCAAAGTTCGTTTGGCTGACCTCCGAAGTTACGAACTGATTTACCTGGCTCAGTTGGTTTCAGGTGACTGTTTTTACGTTTATTTACGGCTAGAGCTTCCTCAGCAGAAGCATGGAAAGGAGGATTACAAATGGTGAAATCAACATACTCATTTACCTGTAAGATATTTTTAAAAATAGCTTCAGGTTCATTTTGGTGACGAAGGTCTACCCTATTTTGTAATAAATCATTGCTGTCTGTTGTTTTTTGTGCCGCTTCTATAGCCGATGCATCAGTATCACTGCCTATAAATGACCAGCCATATTCTTTCACGCCAATTATGGGATAGATAATATTGGCACCAATCCCTATATCCAGACAAAGGATACGATCACCGGTAGGAATTTTACCAAAGTTTTTCTGTGACAGCAGGTCTGCAGCATAATGGATATAATCTGCTCTCCCGGGTATCGGTGGACATAGATAGCCTTCAGGTATGTCCCATGTAATGATATCATAAGATGACATCAACAAAGCTTTGTTCAGCAATCTAACAGCATCCGGACGGGCAAAATCTATGGTTTCATCCCCGTAATCATTCACTTTTACTTCGGTCTGCAGCCCAGGGCAAAGTTCTGTCAAATGTTTGAAATCGTATCGGGCCCGATGTCTGTTTCTGGGGTGCAATCTTGTTTTTTCTGCGGGATGTGAACGTTTAGTTTCTTCCTTGTTTTTTTTGGATGATGGCATAAGGTAAACAGATTATGATAAGACAGTAGGATTAAGGTTCAAAAATAGCAAAAAGAGGTTACTTAATGGCAGAATCATGCAGATATTATCCATTTCAACATTCCCGCTCCCCATCATTGAATACTTTCAAAGCACTTTCTAATTTACCACAATCTTTTTTACCTTCTTTTCTTTACCTGAATATACGGCTATCAGGTAGATGCCTTTCGGTATATTGGATACTTCTAGTTTATTGCATTGGATAGCAGACATGACCTTTTGGCCACTCAAGTCTAACAATTCTATTTTATCAATTGTGAAATCAGTCGTAATCTCTATGACATCTTCTGCCGGATTCGTAAAGCTAAACTCCAATAAATCAGATGTAGGTTCCAATCCTGATGTGCCGCAATTACTGCCAACTACATATGAAAAATACCTGGTCACAGATAATCCACCGGCATAAGCAAACTTGACCGCATAACTAATGCTCGTCCCGATGGTTTGGCCTGAAATAGTATGAGTAAAAATTTGGCCGCCGACATTTGTCATCTGAGTTTCAGAGAAAGGAGATTGTCTTCTCAAAAAAGCAACTACACCTACCCTGTCATCCAATAATTCAAACGTAATTTTCACATCCGTTCCAATGGTTTGAAAATTGTAATTATAACCCACTGTGAATGAACTTTCAGTAGCCTGTGAATCAGTACCAGCACATTGAAGGACAGAAGTAGTAGTTGCGTTCAGTACAATCTGGCTGTTGGCAACAGAATTGCCGGATACATCTGTAGCCGTAATCGTAAAAGTGTAATTGGTATTGGATGCCAAATCCGGAATGACCACAGATTTTTGAACACCCGATGGATGGTATACAGTAATGGTACCTCCAATATAAGAAATGGTATATCCTATGGTCCCGGAATTGTCAGTAGCATTCATTAATAATTCTACAGAAGATCCTGTCACAGCACCAACTGAAGCAGTAAAATTTTGAGGTGCTTCAGTATCTACGGTTGTATTCTGATAAACTCTGATGTAATCTATGATCATAGAAGTTTGTATGAAGTTTGATGGTATATTGCCTGCATAGCCCCCCATGGCAACGTTAAATAAAAGATATTGTTCTTTATCAAACGGCCAGGTATTGGCATTTTTGACGGAAGGATTATACGTGTAATAAGCCACATCATCCAACAAAAAGGTAATTTGATTTGGTGACCAGTTCATCGAATAAATATGGTAGTTCTGTGAGATATCTGAAGCCTGAATACCACCCTTATTTACTGTATTTCCTGAAGATGATGGGGTATGTATGGCTGATCCGACATAATTTACGGGACGGTCAGAAAAAATTCCATGTTCCATAATATCAATTTCACCACATGCAGGCCAGCCGGTGGTACCGAAATTAGCGTCAAAAAAGCCGCCATCTTCGTTTACGTTTTTACCTAGAAGCCATAAAGCAGGCCACGTACCCTGACCATTGGGGACTTTTGCTCTGATGTCCACACGCCCGTATTTAAAGGCGAACTTAGAATTTAACCGGGCAGAAGTGTATTGTTTTGTTACATTTTGGTCGGTAAATGTTTCTTTTTTTGCAACAATATGTAAATTTCCACCATCAACAAAAGAGTTAGTTGTACGATTGGTATAATGTTGTACCTCATTATTATACCAATTTCCACCAGCAGGTATTTGCGTTTGATGAAACCATTTGTTCACATCTATTGATCCGTTTGTATTAAATTCGTCTGACCAAACCAAATTATTATAAACAACGTCGATTTGAGAATAACCATATTGTGTCAGCAAGAGGATGCTTAGGATGATTTTAATTTTTGATTTTAATTTCATTATTGTTATATTATATTTTTGGAATTTTAAAAGAAATGTGGAATTTAAAATAGAATTGTATTCAATTTCTTTAAATTGTTCAAACCTGTATGGCAGGCGAGCTGACCCGACTATATTGGCGATGAATAAATGTGGTGAAATGAATTACTATGCAAAGCTAAGAAAAAAAATTTAACCGGCTAGTCATTTTAATGGCAGGACTTTTTTGTTTTCTATATTTACTGAAAAAAGATATCAGGTGCCCGAGAAGTCTTGTCAGGTACCTAAAGCAAGAATTCAAGTGTCTGTCAAGTCTTTTTAACTACCTGAAGAAAGATATCAGATGCCTGTGGAGTCTTGTCAGGTACCTGAAGAAAAATTCTAAATTAAATATTAAATATATATTTGGGGTGTATTCTATTTTGAACCATAAAACTACAGGGGTTCCTTTATTGAATTCTTGCTTAATGGCTTGTTTTTTTTTTTACAAAAATGATATATGCCCTAATCTTTTCTTCATTTTTGTGCAATTTGTTTACAAACTGATAGAATGCTACTTCTCAAATTTATGATCTGAATATTTTATTATTACATTTTTAAAAATCTAGAACTGTGTACAGTATTGCTGCTATCTAAAACCCTAATAAATTTCATTCCGGGATTTAAATTAGATACATTAAGACTTTCAGAATCATAATAAACAGCTTCTAACCTTCCAGCGATATCAAAAACTTCAGCTTTTTTAATCGTATTTTCTAATATTAAATTGAGTTGATTGAAAACAGGATTTGGAAAGAAAAAATTTCCATTCTTTTCATAATTCTTGGTACTTGAGATCAATTTATTAAGGTCCAGCACATGAGGTTCGTAGCCAACAGAATTACCCTGGGCAAAGAAAAATAGTTTATCTTTAAAGAGAGTCAACCTTTCAGGCGTAGATTCTCCATTGGTTGAAATTTCAACTTCAAATGTTCCAGCTTCTGTACCATCGCTATACCACAATTCACGATCAAACGCATTTCCAGCAACAAAAAATATATGTTTTTCATTTGCTACTAAATCTGTTTGAAAATATACTTGTCCGTTAATTTTGTCCTTGAGATCAATTAACAATTCAGTCTTATCCGTTATTGGGTCAATGACAAAAATCTGACTGCCCAACTCTTGATTACCTCCAAGATAATAAATTTTATCTTTCAGTACTACCCTTCTTTTTGGATACTCTGGAATAAATGGGTTAATAGCTATTTCAATTTCAGAAACCTGAACTGTCCCTAATTCCGTTCCATCAGTCTTCCACATTTCTGTGTTCGAAGCTGGATTGCTCCCAGGAAAATATGCTTTATTACCAAATCTTAAGAAGTAATGTCCCACATTATTTACTGCAGCGGGATGAAACATCTTTTTCACCAATTTCGTGCCAGCCAATGTCCCATCACTTATCCAAATATCGTTATCATATCCATTAGCCATCAATATATATTCACCCATATCTGTTAAGTAATTTGGTTCAAAATCATTTGTTCCTTCTTTTATTTGTTTAGTGCCAGAAGGAGTTCCATCGGTCTTCCAAAAACCTTCAAAAAGAACTTCAAAATACAAATTACCCTTCCATTCTAAAAATCCTGATGCTTGTCTTTGACTACCATTTAATGCTGCCAACTCAACTGTACCTTGTGCAGTGCCATCTGTCTTAAAAAATCTTATTCCAAAATTAGGGCGGTTACCATTAAAATATAATTCATTATTAAATACATGAAAAAATCTGGAACTATATGTATAACAACATTTTGAAAGTCCGTCTCCTGAACCGGGTAATAAATCTATCATCAACTTTGTATTTTCAGGAGTTCCATCAGAAACCCATAATTCGTATCCATGCACACCATCATCCGCTGCAAATACCATTTTGTCACCTACTTGAAAAATAAAGTCTACAACTGCACTATTCGCACCAGGATTGATGTCCTTAAAAAGTTCTGTTTTCTCCCCGTCATAAACCCATAATTCTATGCCAAATTCTGGACTATTTGCCACAAAATATAATCTGTCTTTATACTCAAATGTGGGAGTATCAGTACCAAAATTAAATGAACCTGCCGCCCCAGGATTAATGTTTTTGAGAAGCATTACCTGTTGGCAAAATGAAATAACAGAGATCAACATGAAAAAAGTAATTTGTAAAATGCGTTTCATAATATATTAAGATTTAAATTAAAAAATGTTTTTTTCATTAGCCACAAGTTACGACAAAAAAAATAAAGCAGTATAAATTTAAATTTTCAGCTTGAAGTCAGATGATGGAGTTTTAAACATACTTTTAAATATTAATTATAATGTTTTGTAAACCATTTGGCAACATAATTCAGTCTTCAGATTCTAAGTATATTTTTTTAGTTAAAATTCCTTCGTCCGTTTTGATACTCAATAAATATACTCCTTCTTGAAGATTAGATGATAAGTCTAAACTTAATGTGTTTTTACCATTAAACTTCGTTTGATTTAATGAAAAATCTTGGACTACTTGACCCATGATATCCATTATTTCGATCTTAAATGAAGATTCATTTTTAAGGTCAAATTCTAAATTTATTTCATCTATTACAGGGTTTGGATAAATGGAGAAGCTTTTAAATAAGTTACGTTCAACATCTTCTGTAGATGATATAATTTTGTTTTTATATTTGGCAAACGCCATTCTCCATTCAAGGTCAACTCTCGAAGTACCTCCTGCGTATACAAAACCATCACAATACACTATGGATTTTATACTATTAAAATCATCAGTAATTTTTTCTGTTGACCATCCATTATTGCCAAAACCCATGTCTTGACTACCGTTTTCAAATAATCTTACCATAGCAAAAGATGAAGGAAACCCACCTGTCGTACCTGCTGCAGTAATCAATCCTGATGGGAATACAATCAAATCAGATATGGACTCATTAGCTCCTTTTGTGAGGATGACTTGACCATTTTGCCCAAAACTTATATCAGGTGTCCCATTTGGATTATATCTGGTTATAAAAAAATTATTGTCCAATTCATCGGTGTCAAAAGCACCTCCACCAGTTAGTATTCTACCTTTCTCGTCTATTTCCATAGTATTTAATCCTGCTATTATATTTGTTCCCAAAACTTTGGTTATGATACCATTATTCCCAAAACTTGTATCTTTGACGCCATCCTTATTGAGTTTCAAAATAAAAAAAGCATCCTCAGTATTAAAACCAGTAGCCATATCGCCTCCTAAATATATGTTGTCAGATTTATCAATGGAAAACGCACGGACTGATTCATATTTAGGATTGATGTCAAATTCAATAATTAAAAAACCATCCTTCCCAAAGGTTTTGTTTATAGTACCATCTGGATTAAAACATGCCACAAATCCATCATCATTCTGACCGTTATATGATCTTCCAGCTATAATAATTTTGTTATCGGACAACAAAGCAATTTGTGCAATTTCATCTTCAGCAAATGATGAGTTGCTAAATACACCAGTAACCAAACCACCCCCGCCAAAACTACTATCTAACTTTCCATTTTGTAATAATCTTAGTATAACATATTGATCTTTATTTGAAAATCTAGTCCATCCCGCCACAAGGTATTTTCCATCTGGTTGTTGAATAACAGATGATGCCCTACCGTGGCCTGATCCTATAGGAATAGTAACTAATCCTGTATTACCAAATGTAGCATCAAGGTTGCCATTTTGATCAATTCTGACTATAGATATTTTGTCAAAATTTCCATTTCTAGAGAAACCAACACCTAGTAATTTGTTTTCGTCTTTTAAAATGCTTAGTATCTCTGCATTGCCAGAGCCCGTACTAATCAACTTTGTCCCATTGGTTCCAAAGGTAGTCTCTAATTTTCCATCTTGACCAAAAGAAGGTGTTAGTGTTATGTATGAAAATAACAAAAAAGTAAAGAAAGCCTTCATAATTAAAATTTAATTTCATGATTAGTCACAAAGTTAAACTTTTAAATTATTATTTTATATAATTCAACTAAATATTGATGAAAACACCTCCCATCAAAAATAAATTTGAATATCTAGTGTCACAAAAATACATATCCAAAAAAAGAAAAAATCTCATGATAAATATTAATTTATCCGCAAAAATAAGTCATCACCTTCAAATATTTCCTACCTGATGGGGTAGTTGTGATAAAATTTGTAAAACTAGTTTCAAGGGAATATTTAGTTTATTGCTGACAAAATACACAGTATTAATAACTTTAAAATCAATTTGGTCTGATTATCCATTCCAAAATAAAAAAAAAGCATGAGCTGAATTACAGCACATGCTTTTTTTATCTTTATTTCAGAACTTTATTTTACTTTACCACCACATTGTCCACCCTGAAAGTCGATGTATTGGTACCGCCGGCACCTTCATACTTAAACCCTATCTTTACCTTAGCTCCAAATGACTTTAAATCTACGTTCCCTGAAGGTATAAATGTATTGTCAGCATCATCCTTTACTGCTACTTTACCGTTAACTTTTGTCCACGTCGTGGTTGCCGGATCGCCGGTATAATTGCTGGTAGCCCAAACGCTGAGTCCATCATGTACCCAGAATGCTTTCGCCGTTTCAAATGTAAGGGTTGGAGTTACTGCGGTATTCACCTCAGGAGTAATCAACCAGGTTTCCATAGCAGGCGCTGTATCGTTGAAAGAGGTAGCCTGAGCATAAAGATTGCCGCTGAACAATTTTGCCTGCCATTTTCTGGTACCTTTTACAGCTACATTGACCCATCCTGAAAGGGTTATATCAACATTGTTGGTCTGGCTATTGAATGATTCATCCAATCCTGCACCTGGTGCACTTCCTTCACAGATACATTGAGCATTGTATTTATCATTTACCGTGGCAGCATTGGCGTCATCACATGGTGCACCCGGATAAATATCTTTGTTGGATGGAGAACAATCCTGACCGTTGGCTACCCCATCGCCATCACAATCTGCCGTGGCATTATTCACATCGCATGGTGCGCCTCCCTCTACATCTGTCAGGTTTCTGATAGATAATTGTGTTCCGGATGTAAATTCAGATAAAATGGCGGTGATACTTATGGTACCCGAAGGAATGTTCTGACCGGAAAAAGTAGCGGCAGTTCTTGTGAAAAGCTGAACTTCGCCACTGGCATCTTTTACTTTCACCGTTCCGGAATATTTTGGCCCGCCGGTAAGTTGTGCATTCACTACTTTCACCAATGTGGACTCGAACTTAGCGACATCAAGTTGTGCTACAGTTACTGTTTTAGGTGTTTGCACTTTTGTAGACAGTACTTCTGCTTTTGAATTGTCAAGATCATTGATCTGAAGTAACTTGCTGAATTCTTCCAGTTTTGCTCCACTCACATCAATTTTTATTTCAGTATTTTGTGGTATATTGATCTGATTTTTAAATCTTAATACTATGCCGTAATCCCCATCCTGAACGGTCAGATTTTGGTTGGTGATATTTCCTGAAGCTACATCTGATATGACAATACCTTGTATAAAACCAGTCGGTGCTGAAGTTGCTCCATTGGCAAATGCTGTTCTGACTGACTCAACAGAGATTCTTGATCCGGTTGGGTTTCCACCGCCACATCTGACCTTATCAAATGCCACGTCCTTGGTGTCACGAATAAACAATTGTTTGTCTGCCCTGAATATGCTGTATACAGCGGTGAGTGTGCCATTTTTATCCGGCAATACTTCATTAGCAAAATCAGCATATCCGCTGTTTCTAACTATGATCTTATTGTTAAAACAATCTACCAGATCCTGATTGATGGTAACCGGCGGATCTACAGTATTGTTGGCATATTTTTTATCAGCGCCTACATTGGAAAACTGTACACCTTCTAGCTGGATAAGTGTGTTTAAATCCGCGCTGGACAATTCTGATATTTTTTTTATGCGGGGTTTCACTTCCAGACCAAATGCTCCCTGCACCAGAATCTCTGACATCAAAGAAGATGGTATATATCCCAATCTTGGAGAAGAGCCGGAATTGTCTACTCCCATTCCTAGTTGAGGAAGTCCGTTATAATCAGACACCGTCAGCCCTTTTAGTTTTATAAAAACCCTTTTTCCTACCGGATAAGTGGAATGAATTTCATTTTCATCAATCAGGACGGCAATACCTAAGTCTGAGTTTTCGTCTTCCACAATGAGGGTCTTATAAAAATTGCCTGAGCGGTCATCTGCCACTACAACCCCTTTGACATATTTATCCAGATCGATGGCAGTATACTTTCCTGCGACATAATATTTTGACATGACCTCAGTGAGACTTACAATCTGTTCTGCAGGAATTTCAGGATCACTGCCCCCGGTAGGTGGTGTATCAAACTCTCCCTTGAGACATCCTGACAGTATAAACAAAGATGAAAAGCTTAAAGCAACGATAAAGGTTTTAATGACTATTGATTTCATTTATAGTATGTTTTATGATTTTAATAAATTATCTTGGAAAAATGTAGGCAACATTCAAATTAAAATTGGTGCCGTATGAATAAAAATATCGCGGTGGAAACTTAGACACATCTTTGGTTTCGTAATCAAATCTGAGCTGTTCAAAACCACCGGTTCTGAAATTGGTGTTATTCAGAATATTTCCTGCATTCAGGTTAATTCTTAAAAACGCGCCGTTGTCAAATCGTATTGATTTACCGGCTGAAAAGTCAACGGTAAAGGCATCAGGCAATCTTTCTTCTGCGATTATTTTTTGTAATAAGTCGCTTTCAGTTGAGGGATTTACAGTGGCCACCGCTTCTGCTGTACGTCGGTCCGGGTTGAATGAAAGATAATTTTTGCTGAAGCCATTGACATTCAGATTAAAAGTCCAGAATTTTGAACTACGGTACGTAACTCCTACTGTTCCAGCTGTCTGAGGCATACCAGCTACATAATAGTTTTCTATGTATACTACCCTGCCCTGCACAAAATCCTGGGCACTATTATCTCTAGAGATAGATGCCAATGGCCTGCTGGTGTGATAATACTCTCCAACGGAACCCGCTACTGTCAAGGCTATTTTGGAAGTCAGATTATATTCAGCGCCAAATTCTATACCCATATGTTTACGGTCGATACCCGTCATCACATAATTTACAAATGTTCTGAATTCTTCATGATAATACACATCGTTACTGATTTTGTCTTTAAAATCTGTATAAAAAGCAGATATTCTGGCTTTAAACCTGGTATACCTAGCCAGATAAGACACGTCAAAAGCAGCAATTTTTTCATTGGTCAGGTTTGCTACAATCTGATCTCTCACCCGAGGAGATACATACGATTCATTTGCAAAAGGTGCTCTGGTCCTATAAGAACCGTTGACCACAAAATAATTTCTACCATCCAGTTTATAGGTTATGCCTCCTTTAGTCCCTACATTTAAAAAATTTTGTGTCTCAGATTTTCCGAATGAATTAACAGGAAATAATCCAACTTTGGTATACCCTTCTCTGTAGAATGATTGATTGGCCAAAGAAACAGCTCCGTAATAATCAAATTTACCTGTCTTATAAACTACCTGACTCCACACTGATGCCCGTGATGTATTGATGTCGTAATTGTGTCCAAAAATATCACCTTCTTTTAATATTCGGTTCGGTCGGTTTATATCATTCTGACCGGCATCCGGGTTACCAGGAAAATCTCTGAGCGCAAATCTGTTGAAATCAATATAAAAATCAGCTCCGAGCAGATCTTCTACTCTTCTGTAGTAATGGACTTTTTCTCTTAGATATTGTACACCTCCGGTAAAATATATCCTGTCACCCAGTTTGGTATTGATTACTGAGTTGAAATTAAACTTTTGGTTATCATAATTTTCAGATTCCTGGATATAAGCGGCTAACTTACCTGTCACATTATTTCCGGCTATGCCATCCACGTTTCCAATAGTGTAGTTTCGGGTAGCGTTGGCATTATATAATGCCTGCCAATTGATCTGCCGGTTGGCTTCATCGGCAGTAAGAAATTCGGTCACCCTATCCTTTGCCTCCTGCGTCAACGCATAACTTGGTAGTTTTCTGTAGTAATCAGGTCTGGGATCAGGTGCATCATACCAGTCCAAACGGGTTGACCCATAGTTGCCAAACTGAAATCCCAGATTGGTCATTACATTGGTATTGGGCGAAATCTTCCAGTCATGACGCAACATCACTACAGGCTGATGAATGATATATTCTCTTGAGTTTCTGACTTCGCCGTTTTGATATCCCCAGTTGGGATTGTAATAATTGGTTCCTGCAAGATCATACATCTCCTGCACTGACCCGGTAGATCGACCCCTTCTTTGAGGTGAACCGAATACAACAAAATTAAGGAGGTGTTTGTCTGTAAGTTTTCTATCTACAGATAAAAAGTAACTATTGGCTTGAATATAAGTTCCTTTGATAAAACCCTGAGCACCGTATGAATGTGATGCAGTAGCGGCAACAGCCCATCCATTTTTCATCATCCCGGTAGAATATGTGCCCATCAATCTATGCTGAAATGTTCTGTTGGATAATGCATAGGTAATTTTCTTTTCCTCCCTTTGACTGGATGCCCTCAGATCAATAAAAGTTGCACCACCTATCCCTCCGAATGTGTAATCGCTTTCAGAAAGATTGATGACATTTGATCTGTTTCGCATGACATCATTTAATGAGTTCCAGGCAGTCCACAATACCCTACCATCGTCCTGATCATTCATCAGCATTCCATTCATCAACATGTCCGAATCTTCATTAAAATAACCACGAGGGCGGAACCTGCCGGAACTGAGATTAAATGCAGTGGCGTTCACAAATGGATCTCTACCTGCGGACAAAGCACTTGAAAAATTATCATTTTCATTTTCCATTGAAGCCAGATCAGTCACATCAATCACCGATATTTCGTCAGAAACTGTATTGAGAGCACCTTCAATCTCTATATCGCCCAATGCTACATCTTTTCCGGAAATTTCTACTTCCCTGATGGTGATTAGGGTATTATTTATATTGGCCAATATAGAATATTTACCGCTTTCTACATCCCTGAATGTAAAACCACCTGTAGCATTGGTATATATGATCAAATCTATATTACTTAATGACAGAGGTACAGCGGGTAAAGGTTGTTTTGAATTTTTATTTAACAGCTTGCCGGAGATATTTTGGCCAAATGTTAAATTGACATTAAATAGTATAAAAATCAGCACTAAACTGACTGAATTGCGTCTAATCATCAGATTGGTATGTTAAATCAAAATGTAAAGGTAAATATTATAGTGATGTTTCATATTAAGGCGAAATTAATTTTTTGTTTTATTCTAAAATATAGTAATCCATAAGACTATATTTGCGCATAATTTTAATATAATGTATAAATTTTTAACCCTATTTTTATTTTCGTTCATAGTTTTTAATGCTGAACAGGGGACATCTCAGAAGAATGGTAAACCATTAAAAATTGTAAGCCTGGGTTTTTATAACCTTGAAAATCTTTTTGACACGGTGGATGACACCCTCATCAATGACGAAGAGTTTTTGCCTCAGGGTGCACGCGCCTGGACAGATGAACGATATCAGGAAAAACTGGCCAACATGGCTTATGTAATATCTCAGATTGGTATTCAGGACGTAAAATCAGGATTATCTTTTCTGGGAGTATCTGAAATAGAAAATCGTAAAGTACTTGAAGATCTTGTCATCCAGCCAACATTAAAAGAAAGGAATTATCAGATTATTCACTATGACTCACCGGACGCAAGGGGTGTGGATGTTGGTTTTTTGTATAATCCAAAACACTTCATACCATTGATGAGCAGACCTGTGCCGTTGATTAATTTTGAAAATGGAAGAAGAAGATATACCAGAGATGTGTTGTATGTCAAAGGACTTCTTGATGATGATACCGTGCATGTAATGGTCAATCACTGGCCTTCCCGCGGTGGAGGTCCTATCACAGCAAATCATCGTAATAATGGAGCAATATTGTGCAGGAATATTGTGGATTCTTTGATAAATATTGTTCCTGATGCTAAAATATTTGTCATGGGAGACCTGAACGACGACCCGACAGATGAAAGTATCAAATCATATCTCCGGGCTGTAGATGATATCCGGGACGTAAATAAAACAGGCATGTTTAATCCTTATGAAGACATGTTCAGAAGAGGGCAAGGGTCAAATGCATATCGTGACGCCTGGAGTTTGTTTGACCAAATCATCATTTCAAAAGGTGTGGCAGGCAAAAAAGCAAAAGGTTTCAGGTATTTTAAAGCCAATATCTTCAACAAACAATTTCTGGTTCAACCCACAGGACAATATAAGGACTATCCTTTCAGGACATTTTCAGGTGATTCTTATCAGTCCGGTTACAGTGATCACTTCCCGAGTTACCTGTATCTGATCAAAGAAATATAAGTAATCACTGGCTTTAAACATTTAAATGCATAAATTTTTCATTTTGAATTTTATACTGTACTGTCTTTCTTTTAAAACTTAGAGATAATAAATTTGTTCAATTTGTTGTTAAATGCAATATACTCACTTAAAGATTTTTGTATGAAAAACCATCTTTTTAATATATTTACCGTATTGCTTTTTTTCCCTTTGTCAGTAATTGATGCGCAGATAGATTCATCCAAAGTAGCCATTACCCGATTTGATAAAGTCAGTACAGATGCACGGGTCAACAACATATTTATTGACGATAAAAATGTAATCTGGCTGGCGGGGTCAAAAGGCTTGATAGAAACTACAGGAGATGGAAGTAAATTTAATGTTCATTTTCCGAATGCCGAGATGCGGGATGTTACTTCAGACAGAAGAGATAATATATGGTCTGCTTCTGCCAACACTTTGTACAATTTAAAAACAAAAAATACCTATTCTTTGCCTGATGACGGCATTATTATATCGGATATTACGTATCTGGATGGCAACATTTGGGTAGGTACCAGCAATGGATTATACCAATTTAATACAACCACCGGAAAATATAAAGCCTACGATAACGAAAATTCTAAGCTGGTCAGCAATGTGATCCACTTTGTTCATGCTGATAAAAACCGAAAATTATGGGTTGGTACTGATGCTGGATTATTGACTGTTGAAGGAGAAAAATGGAAACTGGAAGAAAAAAAATTAAAAATGCTGGCTACCTGTGAAAACATAGAAGGACAGTGGGTTATTACTAATGAAGATATGTTTCTTATTAGTAAAGTTGGTAGAAAATTTGATGTTAAGTTGGATCAATCTCAATATAAAGGTAAAATCAATAATTTCGTAATTGACTCTAAAGGTCGTATTTATATTGCTTCAGATATACTTGTGAGATATGACCCATATAAAGAAATAAATGAAAATTATTCTGAAGATGCAGCTTCACTCAGCAAAGCTGCTTTAAGCCTGGCCTGTGACAAAAACGACAATATCTGGATTGGTACAGATGGCGCAGGTTTTTATAAACTCTTGTTTGGTGATGTGGCCAAAGAACAGCTCAATGCTATTTGCCTGATAGAAACAGCCATTCAGTGCACCAACAGTAACAATGCAAGTATAAAAGTAAGTGCATCAGGCGGAACAAGACCATATACTTATCAATGGAGCGTAAAAGGAGCCACAGGAAGTGCTATCAGTGGATTGTCAGCAGGAAATTATGAGGTCACTGTTACCGATAAATTACAAACCAGCACAGTGGCATCTATTCAGTTGTCTGCTCCTGAACCTATCACCGTGGAACTGGTATCCAACAATAGAGTCACCAATCCCGAAAAGCCGGATGGTTCAGTATATGTAAAAGTTGGTGGCGGTGCCGGTAATTATACTTATCAATGGTCCAATGGACTGACCACTCAAAATCTGACATCTGCCCGATCAGGTCAATACAGCCTGAATGTAAAAGATAAAAACGGATGTATGGCAAGTGCGACATTTAATGTAAAAAGGGAAAAATTCATCCCTGACCTTGTCATTGATAAAGTAACTGTAGGCCAAAAACTGCGTATCAACGAACTTAATTTTGCGGCGGACAGTTCCACCATCACCCAGGAAAATTATGACATCCTTGAAGAAGTATATGAATTTCTGGTGGCTAACCCATCCGTAGTGGTTGAAATCGGCGGACACACCAATACAATACCACCCCATGAATATTGTGATCAGTTGTCGTCTGCCAGAGCCAGAAAAGTAGCTGAATTTTTATATACTAAAGGTATTCCTAAAGAAAGAGTTTCATTTAAAGGCTATGGCAAAAGAGAACCATTGACAGACAATACATCTACACAAGGCAGACAAAGAAATCAGCGGGTAGAAGTTAAAATTTTGCAGTTATAGGATTCAAATGTCTTCATTAAGAATGTAGTTAACTTCAGTATTTGCTACTTTGTCTTGAATGAATCTATAAATTTATCCATTTCAGGGTTTAAACTTTTTTCAGATAAAGTGTATACCTGTAGTATATATAGTCGATTCCTGATCAATATGATACGACCTTTGACTACGGCACTGTTTTTATTATAAGATGCCCGAAATATCACCCCGGGATACATTCCGAAAGGGGCATCAGACTGATATACCAAATCTCCGGATAATGTCTTAACCTGCGTTTCAATACTTACGTCCATCAACTCTTTAATCATTTCAGTGCTATCCTGATGAAAAGTACCTTCAGCATAATCAATGTACGACACCAAATATAAATAATTTGGATCCCCGACAGTACCTTGATGTAGCCAGGTCACTGGTTGGATAGACCCTATGTCTGTCATAATATTTTTTTCACCATTTTTCATCTCACCAGGGCTTAATACTTCAAAAGTCTGACCAGGAGGGGAAAACTTCTGCCAATTTTGTTGTGAAAATAATGGAATCGATAACCATAACCACAAAAAGGGCAAAATATAAACAACATATTTTTTTAACATGAATTTCATTTATATTTAATACACAACGGACCTCATACCAAAATGTCTCCTGATTGGTGTGTTTTAAGATAAATTTAGCATAAGTACAGAAAACAAAAGCTCAAACTGTTAATATTGTCCTTGTTAACTGAAATAAGAGAATCATAAACATATTAATACCGATGATAATATTCTTTGAGTAAAGACCATACTCCAAACTCATTTATTTTAATCAACTATCTTCCAGACTTCTTCCGTTCCTTTTTGATCAGGGTATTTACTGGAGTGTTTAAGTACGGTGTGGGTATTCATGGTACTTTTTATGATAGTACAATCAAATTCCATGGCTTCCAACACCTTGTCCACGCTCAATGATTTGGGGTTAGCCAATAGTTTATCAAATTTCAACTTGTAGGAACAGGCGTCCACCCATTCTATATTAAATGAAACTTCCAATTGATTAAAGCCTATGGATTCTATTTGTTTATCCTTGGAGCGTACAATTTTTATAGACCCAAAAGGCGGTCCGTATTTTTCAAAAGTTCCTTCATGGTATTTCTGGCAAACCTCATCAGTCAGCGTTGTTTTATCTGATTTCTTCTCTTTACAGGAAATGAAGTTCAGAGCTAAAAAAAGTATTATAAATGATCTAAACATAAAACGATGAATTTTAATTGGTTGCAAAAGTAAATATTATGCACTTTAAATGAAACTTAACTTAAGAATTTTTTAAATGCTCAGATACCATTGAACCTAAAAATTAAAAATCAAACAAAGGTTCACTCTACAAAGTCAAAATAATGCCAAATCTAAGAAACTCTACGATTCAAAAAATTAAAGATTTTCACCTCTTTTAAATTATTGTTCCTTTGTTATATCGACGAGAATTTCATCTGCTAAAAATTCTATCGGAGTTAAACTCAAAATAAATGAATTTTACAATATGATTTTCGTAAATCAATTTATTTTGAGTATAATTTGCAAGCTTATTTAATAGAAATATCCCCTTGGATGTAGAATAAACTATTGAAAACACAAAAATTATAATACATTAAGAAATCAAAAGAATATATAACCAACTGCTAAAAAAACAATAGTAACCAACAGATTACATATAAAATTCACCCCATCGTTATCCAACCATTTTACACCTTTTACTAATTTCACATTGCTCCCTTTATCTTCTGTAAGCTGACCTTCCTCAAGATATTTTGCTTGCCAAACGCTTCCCAGAATACTATCTGTAGTCATACCAATCACACCGGACGCAGCTATTAAAATGCATTGGTCAGTAGTCAAATCAAAAAAAAAGCAGCATAGTACAGAAAATAAAATGGAAGCGGTAAAACCTGCCAAAGTACCGGAATATGAAACACCACCAGAAAGACCCGGTTTCATTGATCGGAACGTTAAAATATCATACGTTTTATGTTTGAAATATAAACCAATGTCACTACTCATAGTATCCGCAAAACTTATGGCAATGGAGATCAGATACCCTATCAAAAATATTTCATTTTTTGTGGCTTCATAAATCCAAATACAGGTTACTGCTACCCATCCATTGGCAAAAACCTGAAACGCGTTTCTGCCTGCAGCATCTTTTTGACCTTTGTGGAGACTGGAAGTAATGCTTCCGGCAATAAAAAATACCCCTATGGGAATAAGGAAAAATATATTGCCGGAAAATATAATTATAACACCCAACAATAGCGCCGCAGCCATTCCTGACGAGTTGAGCCATTTCTTTTTCCCTGCTAATACCAGCGCAATAACCAAGATAAAAATTATGTACCAGTGGATAGTTAGAATTTCTGTGCGCTGTAATGTTTGATACCAAAAAGCAGCTATCAGGGGAATGGTCAGATTGTCACTGCCACGGTATGAAAACAACTCACTTAAGGCTGGTATTAGAGCCAAAATCAAAATAGCAGGTGTGATGCCAATAAATACCAAGCTGATAAATACTGTTGATATATAAAAAACAAAAAATCCTGACCAGGATTTATCTTCGTATAAAAAAGTATGTTTTTTGACGTTTAATTTTTGCCCTGCCCAACCTGCCAAAGCATCACTGATGCCTAAAGTAACGATGCCAAATAATATGGCATCTTTTTCTAAAGGTGTCAACAAAAGTATACTAAATGCCAATGGGAAAAGGGCAATACCATAACTCCGTCGTTCGTTGGCCAACAGCAATTCATAGTGTGCAACAAACAACAATATTATAAAAAAGACAAAAAATATTATCGCCAACAAGTTGGTTTGCTCAGATTGCCGAACTACATAGCCACAAGTGAGTATTGCAACGATGTGAAGTAATTTTCTGCCTGTTTCTCCATTCAAACTCATTTTTTCAGTCCCATATTTCACCAATAGGGCTGTAATGAGTATCAGCCCTGATGCCCATAAATATAATCCAATAATTTCACCGTTAAAAGATGGCATATTTTACTTTTGAGATAGTACATAAGGTAATAAAATATGTAGCTAAAGGTTGTTATTTTGTCAAATATTCTAATATTACTCTATATTAAACACCTTAAATTTCGCTATTGAATAAATAAGCAGATAAGAGCATGTTTAAATTTTTATTGCTTTATAATCAATATTTTATGAACCTGACGTCAAAATAATCGCCTCGTTTAGTTCACTAAACTCTTTAACTATTTTATTATCAGAACCATAACCTATTGATTAGCAACTAAGAAAATTTTTAAACATACTCTAAATCACTGAAAAAGTTTGTATTTACCTTATGACCAACTGATGAACAAAATATCATTCATTATTAGTAATTTAAAAGAGAGATAAATTCCATAGTAACTATCATCCGAAAAAACTAAAACTGCGGATTCGGGTTACTTCAAGGTAACACATCTTTATGATATGATTACATCCATATTTGTCGTTCTTAATTATCAATTTTAAATTAGGACCAATGAGATTAAAGGAGCTGGAAGATTATCATTGGTTTCCACATGTATTGAGAAAATATCAGATGGAATTCATTGGTATTTTGGTCAGCAGATTTAGATTGTATGACAAAGTAGCTGAAATGATCAAATGGGATTTGGCCAAAAATGATATTATAAATATAGTAGATCTGTGCAGCGGCAGTGGAATTCCGGCCGTATTTGTACACAAAAAAATACACAAAACCGGTTTGACAACTACGCTGACCGACAAGTATCCTCAACAGATAGAGATGGAGATAGATATCTGTTATCAACAAGAAACCGTTGATATTTCCAATGTTAAAATCTCTTCTCAAAAATACTATACAATGTATAATGCATTTCATCATTTTGAATCAGAAGACCAAAAACTTTTGCTCCAAAAAGTGATCAAAAACCAGGGAAATCTTCTGATTGTGGAGATAGTGCAACCTACTTTTTTACATTATCTGCAGGTGACTATTGCATCTACATTGGGCGTTTTATTTTTATGTCCGCTAATCAGACCTTTTGAATGGAAACGCCTTTTTTTCACTTATATCTTGCCAATAAACGTTCTAACCGTTTTGATAGATGGCTATATTTCTATTATAAAATCAAAATCCAAAAGAACATACACCGAATGGATTAATACTCATTTTGAAAATAAGCATGCTATAAGTGTTGAAGAACACTTTAGATTTCCAACTTACATTATCACTATAAAAGTAAACGGTAGCCATGATTAAATCAATTCAATTATTATGGAAATTCAGCAGACCACATACCATTATTGGTTCTGTCATCAGTATCATCACACTATGGCTGCTTGCACTAGAACATGAAATCTACGTATCGCATATTGATGTATTATTATTGACCTTGCTTGCTGGAGTAACCTGCAATATTTTTATCGTAGGACTCAATCAGATCATTGATGTAGACCTGGACAAAATCAATAAACCCAATTTACCGCTTGCTGATGGAAGCCTGTCTTCTTCTGATGCATACCGTATTATATGGACAAGTCTGGTTATTTCCTTGTGTAGTGCGTTTTATGCAGGACCTGTGCTAGGTATACTCATCATCGTGATATGTCTGATAGGTATTGCATATTCTGTTCCTCCGGTACAGCTAAAAAAACATCATTTACCGGCAGCCCTTTCTATCACAATAGTACGGGGAGTATTGGTAAATGTGGGTATGTTTCTTCATTTTTCTTATGCCTCGGGACAAATTGGCTGGCAGGAAATGCAAAATTCACCATTACAAATTTTCACCAATGAATTGTGGATATTGACTGGCTTTGTAATAGCATTCAGCATAGCAATAGCATGGTTTAAAGATTTGCCAGATACATTGGGTGATTCCCGATTTCAATTCAAAACGTTGGCATTGGCATATTCACCAAAAGTGGCTTTATTTGGCGGGGTATTTTTAGTGTTTATTGCCTATGTTTTTGCGATTTACAGATCGTTTATTGCCGGCAATAATCTGCTGTTGTATTGCCATATAATTGCTGTCATCCTGTTTATTGCCAATGTCGCATTAGTAAATTTGAACAAACCGGCTTCGGTGACCAGGTTTTACATGTATTTCTGGGTATTTTTCTTTGCAGAGTATATCTTTTTTGCAACCTGGGCTATCATACACTGAACAAAGTGAATTGATGAATTCCAAAAGTGATTGTATTAATTGTTCCGAAGATATTTTTTTAGAAAAAAAATAATAATTATCTATCGTACTTACCTTAAATTATTCTTGGAAACCAAATTATTTTGATGATAATTCACTAACCGATAGCAATCAAATTAAAATTGAAAATTATGGTTTAGTTTTTAAGATGAACTAAACTACTTTTTCCCAAAACTTCAACTTGCCACCAAAATCAGAACCTTGCATATGATAGCTTTGTGGTACTTCAGTACAAGTACTAAAGTAAGTCACCAAACGTGTACCCAAGGGCATTTTATCCAGCTGATCCTTGACGTACAATGTATATTCTTCATAAAAGGCTTTATTGAGTGGTATTTCATCGTTGATTCTATCTGAAATACTGATATTCTCCTGAAACGGATTGAAAATATAAAAAGCATCATAATCTGTGAAATTGATGTCCGTAATATTAGCATGGACAAATTGAACATTAGCTAAGTCGTAAACATTAGAAATATGGCTTGCCTCTTCACTAAAACTTAATCGCATTTCAACACCAATAAAATAGCCATCAGTACATGTAGCACCAATAACACAAAATTTACCAGCGCCTGACCCTATATCAAGTACTCTTGTGCCAGCCACCTCAGCCAGATATCTGGCAGCAATTATAGATACATCCACAGGTGTAAAGTGTATTTCCGATGCAGGCAGTATATCATCAGCGAATATCATATCAAACTCGTCGTCTGATAAATTTTGATTTATAGTTAATTTAATGATTGGCAATATTTCATTTTTTAACGCTAATTTAGTTAATAATTTTCGAAATCTTTACTTATCTTAAATCATTCCTTGAACATATAAAGTAAAAGATAAAAAAATAAAATTTCATCTCAAACCTAAAAGTACGAAAATTTACTTGACATGTCTTGTTTAATTGGTTTATAGGAATTTTTACATTTGTTGTTTGCTTTTTCATACGATTTATAAATTATAAAGGAATACATATGATATTCAACATGCATTAATATTAAATTTCTTAAGTCCGTTTAGTTATACACATAAATATCTTATATTTGGACCTTTAAATCTGATAATATAATCTCCATGAAATATACAGTCGCAGACAAGTTTCTTACATATGTGCAAATTGACACGCAGGCTGACCCAATGAGTCAATCATTCCCTTCATCAGAAAAACAAAAGGTTCTTACTCATTTGCTATGTGAAGAATTAAATGCATTAAACATCCAATACACAACCAATGATGCAGGCTACATTTATGCATCGATTCCTTCAAATATTGAAACAAATGTCCCAAATATTTTTTTCTGTGCACATTTAGATACAGCACCGGATTGCAGTGGTACCGGAGTCAGGCCTTTGGTTCATAGTAATTATCAGGGACAGGATATTACCTTGCCTGATGACCCAACTATTGTAATTACTCCTCAACAATTTCCCAATCTCAAAGATAAAATTGGACATGACATCGTTACCGCAAGTGGTTTAACTTTGTTGGGCAGTGATGATAAATCAGGAGTGGCCATTATTATGGATGTATTACACCAATTGACAAACCATCCTGAAATACCACATGGAGTGGTAAAAGCTTTGTTTACAACAGATGAAGAAATAGGCAAAGGGGTTGCCAAGGTTGATTTGGGCTTACTGGATGCTTCATTTGGGTACACATTGGACTCAGGGGATCTGGGATGTTTTGAAGATGAAAATTTTTCAGCCAATTCCCTCAAGCTTACCATAAATGGTGTAAGTGCACATCCGGGATATGCCAAAGGAGCCATGGAAAATGCCATTAAAATAGCTTCAGAAATCATCGCTTCTTTACCAAAATTATCATTGTCGCCTGAAACTACTGAAAAGAAGGAAGGCTTTATACATCCAACAAAAATCCAAGGTGGTTTAGAGAGTGCCGTCGTTGATTTTATATTGCGTGATTTCGAAACATCGAAACTGGATGAATACGCTGAAATTATAAAACAAAAGACAGAAGATGTGCTAACTGCTTACCCAAATTCAGGGTACAATATTGAAGTTAAGGTCCAATACAGAAATATGAAAGATGTATTGAACGATCACCCTTATGTGAGCGAATTGGCACTGTCTGCAATGAAAAACGTAGGCGTTAAACCTGTGTATGGTAGTATTCGCGGTGGCACAGATGGGGCAGCATTGTCACATATGGGCCTTCCTTGTCCAAATCTTTTTGCGGGAGAACAAGCAATTCATTCAAAATACGAATAGGTATCCATTCAGGACATGGAAAAAGGTGTAGACACAGTCCTGGAAATATGCAGGCTAGTCAGTAAAATGTACGTATATTTTTTGCTATGGTTACACTACCATTATTTCCACTTTCAATAGTAGTATTTCCGGGAGAAGAGCTCAAATTACATATATTCGAGCCACGATATCGGCAGTTGGTACACGATTGTATAAAAGATAATCTTACCTTCGGTATTCCTCCCTACTTTGAAGAAAAAAGTTTAAAATATGGTACAGAACTTAGATTAATGGAAATTTCAAAAACATACCCTGATGGAAAATTAGATATCCAGGCCAAGGGTATAGGATACTTTGTCATCGATGATTTTTTCAGAATTATGCATGGCAAACTTTATCCGGGAGGTAATATTCAACGCATGATGTGGACGGGCAATGCTGATGTGGTCTACAGTACACGTATTGTTTCCCTTATCGCAGATCTTTATTCAACAATGAAAATTAAAAATATACAAATACCGATAGCAAAAGATTACAGAACCTATCATCTTGCCCATAAAATAGGGCTTAATCTTGAGCAAGAGTTACAACTTCTTACGATTCCTGATGAAGTTGACAGACAGATTTTTATTAAAGATCATCTGGAACATCTGCTGCCGATTGTAAAAGATGCAGAAAATCTTCGTAAGAGAGCAGAACTAAATGGCCATTTTCAAAATATTATTCCACCAGACGTGTAAGAAATAACAAATGTCTATTGATTCTAAAGATCAAAATTAAAGCCTGAGTTTTTCTTTTTTTCATACACTGACTTATCAAAAGTATAGAGTCTTGCCGGACGATGAGACACGGATTCCTGTATCTCTCCTATATCATGTAAAATACCTAACCCTTTTAGCTTACGTCTGAAATTCCTTTTGTCCAGCTCAATGTTCAGAATAACTTCATACAATCTTTGCAATTGGAGTAAACTGAATTTTTGAGGCAGCAGATTGAATCCTATGGGTTGTTCTCTGATTTGTTTTTGCATTTTCCTGAGACAGGTATGCATGATATTAAAGTGGTCAAATGCCAGAGAATTGATTTCATTGACTTCTTTCCATTGAAGATTTGCATTCTTCTCTAAATGAGTGAGGTGATCATTATCGATTTTTATAAGCGAGTAATATGCAACCGTAATCACTCTACCTAAAGGATGTCTATTTTGGTCACTGAATACCTGCACCTGATCCAAAAATACGTCCGTAAATCCCGTTTTTGCGATCAAAACTCTTTTTGCAGCTTCATCCGTGGTCTCATCCGGGTGCACCAAATCTCCTAATAAAGAGTACTCATTTTCATATGGCGGCATGTCACATTCTGAAACCAGAATTTTAAGTGCATCATCATCATATCCAAAAATCACGCAATCAACGGATATTGCAGTCTTAAAATCATTGTTGATCTGCGTCAGCCATGTATTGATGTTTTGCACTGAACTTGTGGTCATCTATCTTTGTTTTGGGGTGTGAAGATAAGAAAGATTAAAATTTCATCAAAATTTTTAAAATAATTTCAAATTTATACATTTCTTTGAGTGATGAAGTTTACAATATGGACCATAGGCAAGACGGATGAAAAATATATCGAAGAAGGTATAAAAAAATATCTCAACAGGCTAAAACATTATACAAGACTGGAATATGAAGAGTTTAAGGATGTCAAAACCAGTCAGAATGTGGAAGAAATATTAAAAAAAGAAGCGGACATTGTACTATCAAAATTAAAACCTGATGACACTTTGATACTAATGGATGAAAAAGGACAAATGTTTGATTCTACAGGATTTTCAGAATATATCAATAAGCTTCAGATACAGTCACATAAAAATGTTATTTTCCTTATTGGTGGAGCATTTGGTCATCATAAATTAATCAGAGAACGTTCTAATGGAATGATTTCGTTATCTAAAATGACTTTTTCACATCAAATGGTAAGGATATTTCTTGTTGAACAGATATACAGAGCATTTACCATATTAAGAAATGAAAAGTACCATAATAATTAACCTATTTTTATAAAAATCATAATCCACAAACATGAGTATTACACTAATCCTGGTAATAATTACTTGTCTAATATCAATTGCCTGTTTTAACAATAAATCACTTTTCGACCGGCTAAAACACTACCCTATAGCTGAAAATAAAAATAGAGAATATTATAGGTGGCTTACTTCAGGATTTGTCCATGGAGATTTTATCCATCTTTTTGTCAATATGTTTGTATTACATGAGTTTGGTCGAGCTGTTGAAAATGATATGGTATTACATTTTGGTGACTTGGGTGGAAAGATTTTATTCTTATTTACCTATCTGCTCATCATTATTATGGGAGATATACCTACTTACTACAAGCACAAAGAACATGCATATTTTGCAAGTGTAGGTGCATCCGGTGGTGTTTCCGGCATTATCTTTATTTTTATTTTATTATATCCATGGAGTTTACTTGGACTATTTGCGATTATACCTATTCCTGCCATACTTTTTGGTATTTTATATCTGTGGTATTCAACTTGGGCTTCGAAAAACCAAAATGACATTATTGATCATGAAGCGCACTTTTATGGAGCTATAGCTGGTTTACTTATTGCGATAATCAGCAGACCATCCATCATTCAGGAGTTTTTAACCAGTCTTATTCAGGATTTTCCGCTTTAACATCTTATCAAAAAAGTACGCTTCCATTTGTTTTAAAGTATAATATATCCAAACCATTAAGAAAAAAAAAAGAGAGAGTAGAATTCCTTAAAAAACTACTCTCTCTTTTACAACTTATTTATTTAAATTTATTTCTTTGACCAGGCCGCAATTGAGTCCATGTTCATTTTTATGTAATCATTGTTGCCGGCTTCTTTAGCTTTTGCCAAAGATGAATTTGCAGTAGCTATGGCTCCTTTATAGTTACCCATATCAGCTTCGATAAGAGACTTTTGTCTTAATACCCAAAACTTATCATTTCCCATTTCAATAGATTTATTCATCCACGCCAATGCCTGTGAAAGATCCTTTTTAGCTTCTCTGTAATATCTAGCCGCATTATAGTAGTCTCCGGCAGAAGGTCCGGCCATTACCTGACTGATAGCTGCTGATACTTTTTTGTCGGTAGGAACTTCAATTTTAACAGGAACAGTCACATTATCCCAAGATATCTCAAGATGACAAGATTCATTTGTAACGTTTGCAATATTTAATGTGAATGTTTCAGTTGTGCTAACCGTTTGAGGGGTAGCCATAACCTTTGCAGCAACTTTGGTATCATCCCATTTTTCAGGTGTACCCCAGTTTTCAGTATCCAAATAAAAATATACTTCCCATGAAGCTTTACCTGGCTTAGTAAAAATAGCATAAGTACCGCCTTTTACTTGTGAACCTCCGATCATAACATCATCCGAAAAAGTAATCATTGAATTTTTATTGGCGCCAGTTCTCCACATTGCATCAAAAGGTACAAGTTCACCATAAATTTTTCTTCCACTTTTACTCGGTCTTGAATAATCTAATGAAATTGTGGTAAGCCCAACAGTAGTTTCAAGTTTAGCTCCCTGACTTGCTGCAGGAGTTTTAATTTGTGCATTAGCATCTGAAAACAAACATAGGAATACTCCTAAAACCAGAACTTTAAAAATGTTTTTCATCTAATTAATGATTTTAACGATTTAGTAAATATTGTTTTTTACCAGTATAAAATTTACTGATACGAATACTAAATAGCGATTTACATCTTATTGTTCAGTCTAAATGAAACTTTTTATCAATTTTTCGGAATAATCTTCTTTTCAGTGCTAATGACCGGTAATTTTTCCTTTTCTTCTTTTATTTTTCTTTTTCTTTCGTCAGCCATTTTCTTGATAAGATCATCTATATGTAAAGGTGATTGCTTAAGGTGACGATGAAAAATAATCAACATAAATTTAGTCATATCTTCTGTGTAGATCAAACCTTTTTGACGTAAATAATGTGAAAAACGAGAACCTTCTTCAAAATTCCAATTATATTCCATCCACCTTCCTAATCCAAAATAAAGTTTTTTAGCCATGGTGGCCTCATCAATATTCAATAAGGGCTTGCGGGCTTCTTCGTTGGTCAATTCCATCAGTTTGGTCAGTGCATCGTCAATATCTCTGGGAATATAAACGTTATACAGCCTTGATTTCTTAATATTTTCATTGTAAAGAGAATCTTTGGACAGGAATTTATTCTGAGATTCCTGACTGTATATACTGACGGAAATACATAAAAGCGTTAGTATTTTAATCATCCTGATCATACCATCTATATTTATTTGTATATGAACATTTCTTAACAAATATTCATTTTTTAAATTCTGAATTTAACTACAATTTAACCTACTTTATTTTACTTAAAGGAATAATTTTAAATATTTCACTTAAAATATTACGCCAAACTTCCTGTGGTATCCTAAAGGTTTAACACAGAAAATAGAAAAAAATAATAAAATTGTATTCGTATGACTGTTAATTTAGAACAATACCATAATTTTACGGTTTTTAAGTTGATTTATTTGTAAGTTATACCATTAAACATAGAAATACGTATCAATGGTATAAATATTAATTCTTAAATAATAAAATTATGGCAGAAGTTCTTGAAGGAAAGAAAGTATCAGATAAAAAAAATGCTGTACATAAGTATGATAAAGCCACCTATCTCAAATGGTTGGAAGTCATGTATAGAGTAAGAAGATTTGAGGAAAGAGGATTATTTGCTTACTCTCAACAAAAAATCAGAGGGTTTTTTCATGTGTATATTGGTCAGGAAGCCATAGCAGGTGCATTGGCAACCGGAATAAGACCCGAAGATAAAATTGTAACTGCCTATCGTCAACATGGAATTGCACTTTCAAGAGGCTTAAGTTCTTCTTCTTGTATGGCAGAACTATATGGAAAAGAAACAGGGTGTGTAAAAGGTAAAGGTGGAAGTATGCACTTTTTCTCTGCTGAACACAATTATTTTGGTGGGAATGGTATTGTAGGTGCACAAATTCCCATAGGGACAGGAATTGGATTTGCTGAAAAATATAAAGGAACAGATAATTTATGTATCACCATGTTTGGGGACGGAGCCGCACGTCAGGGAGCGCTTTATGAATCTTTTAATATGGCGATGACCTGGCAATTACCTGTATTGTATATTTGCGAAAACAATATGTACGCTATGGGAACTTCAGTCAAAAGAACTAGTAATGTTCATGATCTGTTTAAAATAGGCGCGGCTTTTGATATGCCAAGCGAATCAGTGGATGGTATGAATCCTGAGTCCGTTCATGAGGCTTTTCAGCGGGCGGCAGACCATATCAGATCTGGAAAAGGTCCCTATTACCTTGAAATAAAAACATACAGATACAGAGGACATTCAGTTTCTGACCCTGCAAAATACAGAACAAAAGAAGAACTGGACAATTACAAGGAGAAAGACCCGGTATTGGTCATCCAGGAAAAAATAGTGAATCAAAAAATAGCTACTCAGGCTGAAGTTGATGAAATTATAGAAGCAATCAATAATGAAATTGAACTTGCCATGGAATTTGCTGAGAATTCATCTTATCCACTTCCATCTGAACTGTATGAAGATAATTATACTCAAAAGGATTATCCTTACATAACTGATTGAGTAGTTTAGAAAAAATAAAAAAGACCAGAATAAATTTTGGTCTTTTTTTTTATTAATCCACCATTGAGTTGAAACCTAATTCATGATACATCCGTTCAAACTCACCTCCAAATGGGGCTTTGATTGCTGTTTCCGCTTGAAGTACCGGATGAAAAAATGAAATCTCTGATGCATGCAGCAACATGGTATTCATATTAAAATGGGACAAAAAAAATTTGTTTTGTTTATTGCACCCATGAGGTCTGTCCCCAATGATCGGATGTAAAATATGCGCAAGATGTCTTCTTATCTGATGTCTTCTCCCTGTCTCGGGACTAACATGAATCAGAGAATAACGAGAGGTAGGGAATGTTCCTGAACTAATGGGTATTTCAATCTTTGAAATAGTAGTAAAAGTGGAAATTGCTTCCTGTATTTTATCATTTTCATTCATCAAAGGGTAGTCGACTACAAACTTATCTTCAGTAAATCCTCGTACTATAGCCAAATAGTATTTTTTTATATCTCTGTCTCTGAATATTTCATTCATTTTAGCCTGTACATTTTTAGATTTTGCTAAAAGAAGGGCTCCTGATGTTTTTCTGTCCAATCTATGTACCGGATATACCCATTGACCTATCATGTCTCTCACCATCTGCACTACAAAGGTATCAGCAAGCGGATCGAGGGATGTACGGTGTACAAATATTCCATTGGGTTTATTTACTGCAATAAGGTGTTCGTCTTCAAACAGTATTTGCATTTGCAGGAAAAATTTAAGTCTAAAAAAAAAAGCGATTCCTGGAGGTTGAAACCAAGAATCGCTGGTTGGTAAACTGAGTAACTGAATTCGGTTCTATTTAATCAATCCTCAGATCTTCAATATGAACACCAGGAGCTGCTTTCGGGTTGAAAGTAAAAATTCCTGATTCATACTTTTTATTTGCAATTATATCGCTTACTTTTAAGGTATATCTGGATCCATCTCTGGAAAAGACACGTAAAGATATCATTTTATTTGTTTTCTTGTCAACAGTCAACCTCATTTTTGTATAATCTGTCTTTTTAGTAAGTGGTTTAAATTCAATATCTGCAAATTGCTGACCATTTACATTTCTTTCTTCAATGATCGAATATGCAAAATCACCTGTATTGTACAGACTCATCATTTGTTTAGGTGATAGAAAATCAGACGACGTATCATCCATATCTGTGATTTGCACTTCTTTATTTTTTTTAAGATAAATCCAAATGGTTTTTCCATCAGCATAGATTTCCTGATCTTTCATTTTTACCTGATATTTTATCCCATCCTGAATTATTGTGCCCTTTTGCAACTCTTTAGGTTGGTTAGGTAATTCCATCTCCATTTCAAATTTTACTTCCATGGATTTGTAGCTGTCATATTGCTTTTTTAGTTTGTCAAGTATAACTTTAGCTTTGGGGTCGCTATCCCTTTTACTGGTAAAAGTATTCTGCCCAAAAATAATCCCAACAAACAATATTTGTAAAACAAACATACTTAATCCTCTCATCTTATATTTTATTATTAGACAAATACAAGGTACAAATGGTTACAAAAAATAAGTCAATTTATTGTTAAAGTTATCGATATATTAGTATTTTAGCCGACCTTAAAGCCATAATTATTAATACACATTATTTATTACCATTTTTTACCA
The DNA here is from genome assembly GCA_016714445.1 of Saprospiraceae bacterium. Lineage (GTDB taxonomy): Bacteria > Bacteroidota > Bacteroidia > Chitinophagales > Saprospiraceae > OLB9. The sequence continues at coordinate 296,857 of JADJNF010000001.1, forward strand.
TACATTTGTTTTTAAATCAAAATGATATATGAATCTATTAAATATAGCTCTGATCACAATTTTATGTGTTGGTCTATCCAATTCTTCAACCAGCCAGAGCATTGAATTGAAACTTATGGCTTCCGGATTTAAAAAGCCGGTAGACATCGCATCCACAGGAGTTGAAGGTGATGTAAGACTTTTTATCGTAGAAAAAGATGGAATAATTAAAATCCTTGGACAAGATGGTACTACATTATCCATTCCATTTCTTGATATAGACAGTAAAGTAAATTCACAGGCCAACGAGCGAGGTTTGCTTGGTCTGTGTTTTCACCCGGAATATGAGACCAATGGATTTTTTTATGTAAATTATACCAACAACAACGGGAATACGACTATTTCGAGATTTAAAAGAAATGAAGCGAACCTAAATCTGGCAGATAACACTTCAGAAAAAATTATTTTGGTTGTCAACCAGCCTTTCAATAATCATAATGCCGGGGATTTGAATTTTGGGGCTGATGGTTACCTTTATGTAGGAATGGGCGATGGTGGAAGTGGTGGTGATCCCGGCAACAGATCACAAAATCCTAAGGAAATGCTGGGTAAAATGTTGAGAATAGACATCAATACAGAAAATGAAAAATACCTCATCCCTGCTGATAATCCTTATAAAAATAATACAGACACACTTCCGGAAATTTGGGCCATGGGACTGAGGAATCCCTGGAGATTCAGTTTTGATAAAGTCAAAAATGAGATGTGGATAGCAGATGTCGGTCAGGATAAATTTGAAGAAATAAATGTAGCTTCAGCAACAAAATCCGGACTAAATTACGGATGGAGGTGTTATGAAGGATTTGAAAGATTCAATTCGACAGGTTGTAAGGAACAACAATTTTACTATCCTCCGGTATATTCTTATGAAAACAAGTTTGATATCGGATGTTCTGTCACCGGCGGATATGTTTATCGAGGTACAAAAAATACTTCGCTTGCTGGTAAATACATTTACACTGATTTTTGTACAGGAATATTGTGGGCACTATATAAAGATCAAAGTGGTAGCTGGATCAATGAAGTTCTATTGGATGCGGATAATATGGATTATGCTACTTTTGGTGAAGATAATACCAATGAGCTTTATTTAGCTGGACTGGCAACAGGAAATATATATCAACTATCAGAAAAGACGTCATCGATACATCAAGATGGGTTAAAATCATCCCCATTTTCTATAGTATCCAATCCTGTCTCTGATTTAATTACTATAAAAATGCACGAAATAAATAAATCAAGTACCCGATGGTACATCTTCAATTCTACTGGTATAGTAGTAAAGTCATGGTTATCAAAAACAAATGATACAGAATTTTCAATTGAAACAAATGAATTGCCAACAGGCGAGTACATGATTTACAATGAAACCAATATAGGATATTCCAAAAAGTTTATTAAAATCTGAAATTCAAGACCACATTTAACAGGTTCATATCCACTTTATGTATAATGAATTTTGGTGTGTCATATGTTTCACCTTGATTCCATTTTACAACCCAAAGTATTTGCCCTTCAAATCCATTGAGTATGCCATTAAATTTGTGCCTCAAATCTATATTGAGTTGTGTATATGAAGGTAAACCATATTTATTGAGTGCATAATTTTTTACATCCGGTAATGAAAAATATCCATACGCCAGTTGTAAACTGGTTCTTTGTTTTAAGGTATATGTTGACTTGACTACAACAGCTGTAAGGTCGCCGAAACCTTCATTGCGCTCACGCGACATAAAGGTAAAAAATGGATCTCTACCCCACTCCCTGGGCATCAAATATCTCCCGGATTCACTTATCCTGTTGAAGTTTAGACTATGGTCCCATACTTTATTTTTATACCCGACTCTCATGCCAAAAGTATACACAGGCTTTTCATTTGATGTATACGATTTTGAACTCTCTTCTGCACCACCATTTGAGATTTTTTGCTGAAATATAAACTGAGCTCCTGAGTATATCTTTCCGGACCATATATTTGCTTCATGATCCAACTGAAACAAAGCTGAATTAAGTACATTTTCAACCCACACGTCCCAAACATTTAAGGTCAAACCTTTACCAGGTTTAAACTGATAATTAAAAAGTGCGACACCACTTGTTTCAAGATTTCCAGCGTAATCTGACTTAGCCCCACTTTCGTTGACGCCTGATGGAAATATGCCAATGGAAGCAGCAGTACTGTACCATTTACTGGTTCCTCTGGGGGCAATTCCATACAACCATCCTCCTTGAAACTGATGCTTCATACCCACCGATGTTTCCAGCCAAACGCCTTCGACAGCAGTAGGACGCATCCTGCCATCCTGCAAATTAATAAATGGCGTATTGATTAATTGACGGCCAAAAGTAATCCTTGTTGCTGCTTTGCGGTATTTTATGAAAAATTCTTCCACCCTGTTTATTTCATTCAGATTTTCCGGGTCAGTGACGTCAAATAGTCCAATTTCATATCTATTTGCCTGTCCTGAAGCAGCATCCTTTTTTGCCAGATCTGAAGAACCTGCATCAAAAATATAAAAACCACTTACCCCCATACTAAACCCATGAAACGCAGCAGATTCATATCTGAGACCACCACCTACAGCATTGGCGTAATAATCTGTCAAAGTTCCCGTATTGTCTGTAGACGATAAAAAATATCTAAAATGTCCGTTTACTGTTCCTGCCTTAAAAGCAGCAAGCAAACTATTGGTATCAATGACAAGCTTACTGTCTGACTGCCATAATTTTGGTTTTTCCTGTAAATCCTGATGTTGAGCCAACAAAATAGCAGCAAATAATAAAAACATTCCTGTAAGGATGTTTTGCCTCATATATTTGATTTAAAAAAAGTTAAAATTAAGCCTATGCAAATAAATATGATCCTAAAAGTGATTAAGCGTTTGTTTGCGTCAGATGTTAATCATATTTATGAATGCCTTACGACTATACAAAGATCAATAACCGGCTTTAATGTAGCTCCAACCTTTTTCCTGTTTTCCTACAATTTCTAAAATACCACCCGGCACAGTTCTGCACTGATCCAAAAGTTGTTCTCTTTTGATGTTTTTTTGCTGCATAGTAAATTCACAAGCCACAAAATCAACTTTCTGATTTGCCAAAGCACCCAAATCGTTTAAAACCAACGATTTGTCTTTGTGTATAAAACTCAAACCTGGTCCATGACATACTACTTCCAGTTTGGTTCCCGGAGAGAGTTTAAGTATATTGTTGAGTTGTCTTACCATCGCATTATGATCGGCAGTATCCTTAGAAACCATTTGGAATACTATCTTATGCATTTGGTTTTTTTTAACCCCTGCTTTAGTATTATTTTGAGCCATTAATCCCGACATTGAAAAAAGAAAAGCAATAAAAATCATAATAACTGATCGCATCTTAATAAATTTTAGTTTGAAATAATCGTTTACTTAATGAAATTGGTAATCCACCCCATATACCTGGGTAAGCAGAGTTTCGGGTGCATCCAGTGCTATAGCTGAATGTGAAATCGTAGGAGTAACCGGCGAGTTTTCTTTCAGATAAGCTCTCATATTTTCATGGAGTGTATAATCCATATTTTGAGGTTCCATCACATTTTTTATCCGGCAAATCATATCAGCTGGGTCCCCGTCCCTTTCGCAAGCACAAATGCTGTACACTTGTTCATTTTGAATTGGTATACCTTTTACAGTGATGGTGTCAACTCGTTTTCCTTCTTCACCAAATGCCCTGAAACGCACCACCATACCATTAAACTTTGTCACCCAGCCGCCAAACCTTTTGGATGCATCCTTGGCAAATACGTTATTTAATTCCTTTTCCAACCATTCCTTCAACTGTTTTCCAGTCACTTTTCCAGTTCGGATATGGCTATCTACTGGCAGCATATCAAAAATAAAACCATTGGTAATAGGAATATTGCCGGTTGAATCTGCTGTTGTACGCGGCGGACAAAATCTAAAACCATTGGACAAAACTATATCGATGTCAGGTAGTCTCCATCTCAATGCATTTAATATCATAGTGTCAATCGTGTTTTCTATGACAAAATACCTGTACAGCGGAATGGTACTGTAACCCACTACCCTATTGATATCATTCAAAAAAGGTTTTTCTATGGTTTCTATGAGTGTATGTATTTCTTTGTCTTCCTTGTATTTATCTACTGTTATTTCATCCAGAAAATAAGAATCCCTGATGATTCTACCATCCTTAATAGTGAGTTCCAAACGTCCGCAAAATGAGCCAAAAGCGCCGGGTTCCACGACTTTAGAGTATTTGCAAATAATCGGGGTTCTCACTCTTTCATGGGTATCTGCTCCAAAAATGTAATCGACACCTGACGTTACTTCCATATTTGCAAGATGAATTTGCTGAGATAGACCGATGTGCGCAACGACAATGACATATACACATTGTTCCTGATTGCGCAGAACATCCACATATTGGGCAATATTTTCTTCCGGCTTGGTATAGATTATACCTTTACTATAGTTTGGAGACTGTCTTATCGGCACCAAATGATCTGTGTATCCTAAAAACCCTATTTTTACGCCATTTACATTCCAAATATAATAAGGAGGAAATATATGGTCTCCTTTTTTACCATCACCCAGATCATGATACATATTGGCGCAAACTTTAGGTGCATGTAGTCCGCCCAAAAGTTTTTGCATTTCTTTTTTACCGTATATCACTTCCCAGTTGCCTGGAAGATATAAATCATATTTTAATGCGTTTAATATTGGAGAAATGGCTTTGCCGGTAGTTTTCACAGACAGCTCACTTCCCTGAAACATATCTCCTGTATCCATCAGGAAAATATTTTGTGCTTTTTTTCTTTGTTTTTTCAAGTAGGTAGCAAAATGAGCGTATCCTCCGGTTTTCCTGAAAACTGCTTTATCATTTTCCCAAAATAATTCATCGTGCGAATGTATCTGGCAATGTACATCTGTAGTTTGCAAAATAGTCACTTTGAATTCCTGGTCAGAAAAATTTATATTTTCATCATCCATTACCTCCGGGTTTAAAGGTAAGTGGCCCTGACTTAACAATCCTGCTCCAGCAGAAACCGCTCCAAGGGTCTTTAAAAAATTTCTTCTGTTGTGACTCATGACAAATACGATTAGATTTTTTTATTTTGATGTTTTGCGTGCTTCTGCAATTGGTTTAAACGGTCCGAATTTGTGCTGTTTTTCATTAAATCCATCACTATAGGGGCCTGAAGGATGGTCAATAGGTTTTTTGCTGATATCAGGCCAATCGGCAGGAGTTTCTTTATGCGGTCGGGGTTGAGTATTTACAAATGCTGAAAGATCCCATGCCTCTTCATCTGACAATTGGGGCATCTCATGTGTTGCGCCCAATGGCATATTGTATTTGGCATATTTTGCAAAATTAGAAAGTCTGTACAATCCTGCGGCATCGTTGTATGAATTTTTGCCCCACAGCGGTGGATATGTATATTCTTCTCCTGATGCCGTAAGTATACCTTCTCCATTGACCTGATGACACGATGCACATTTTGCTATATAAATAGTCTTACCATTTAAAGGATCTGCAGCTCTGTCCAAAAAAGGGACATCTTTCAAACCGGAGCCTTTTACAACGGTGCCTTTTTCCACATTTTTACCCAAAAACAACATATAGGCTTTTATCGCCTGCATTTCAGCACTGGTTGTATCCAAGGCTAGACCATTCAGACTTCGCTCAAAACAATCATTGACCCTTTTGTAAACATTTTCTTCTGAGCCACTTCTTGCCCTGAATTTTGGGAAAGTTGAAGCTACTGAGCCATAATTGTTACCAAATATCTTAGTTCCTGCATCCAAATGGCAATTCTGACAATTCATACCATTCGAGATCTGTGCCACAGAACCTTTGGGACCAAGATATTTAGCTGTATGCATGATCAACTCCTTCCCATATGCTATTTGAGCTTCAAGTGCTGATCCTTTTACATCCTCCAAATCAGGAGCTATCCAATATGCTTCTGAATTTTTGGTATACATCTCATCCGGTATTTTTATATCCCCAGTCTCGCTTTCATTTTCAAATGACGGAAAAGGCAATAATTCGCCTGATGTATTAAATATCTGATAAATAAAGAATATAACAGCTACTAAAATAAGTATTACCACATACATCAGGGATGCAATATGCGGAATGCTTTTTTCCAGGTTGTTTTTATTTATATCTGGATTCATAATAATAAAAATATCTTTAAATAACTATAAATCAGTTCAATTAAATTTTGCAAATTTCTATCCGGTATATTGAGCGACGTTATCCCAAGTACCTCCATCGGTAATATTTGAGACTCCCTTCGACTCTAAAAACGATTTTGCCTGACTACTTCTGTTGCCGCTTCTGCAAAAAACTATGATATCTTTTTTCCCTTTAAACTTATCTAAATTTGATGCAAGCTTATCCAAAGGAATATTTACGGACCCTTTAGGGTGGCCTTGGGCATATTCTCCAGGTGTGCGTACATCTACGAGATAAGCTTTTTTCTTTATTAGTTCAGTAAGATCTGCTCTTTCTATAGGGCTAAATATTTTCTTTAAAAAATCGAACATAGGTGTGGTTTTATAATTGAAAAAATGCTAATTTAAACAAAAAACATTGTTTAAAATTTTTTATCAAAATGAATTTAAACAGATCAAATCAAACACTGACCCAATCTGTCAACAAAGATATCTTCAATTCTTTAATTCCAAAGTAACCAATGTTACATCGATATAATAGAATGAACTGACTTCATCAAGAAAAAGGTTTAAATGGTGTAAAAAATAGATTTTCATTGTCCGGCTTGTATATGGTAGTGATACTGAACAATTCAAAGGCAAAATTTATAGATTAAAAAATTTCCAATGAACATACAAAATTTTGCATCCTGACCAGTGATAATGATCAGTGAGGAAGTTTATCTTTTATTAATCCATACAGATAAGTGCCTATGATTGCAAATAAAAATACAATAGCCATGGCATAGTATCCATACCCTATATTTACTACCATAGGGCCCGGACAAGCACCACTAAGGGCCCATCCCATGCCAAAGATAATTCCTCCGGCAATATATCTGATCATAGATTTGTCTTTGGGATAAAAGACAATTGGGTTTCCATGATAGTCGCGTAATTTAAATTTTTTAATAATCCAAACTCCGATCACACCCATGATGACGGCTACTCCTATGATACCATACATATGGAAAGCTTGAAATCTGAACATCTCCTGAATCCTGTACCAGGATATAGCTTCTGATTTAGCCATGACTATGCCAAAGAAAATACCTGTAATAAGAAACTTTATAAACTTCATATATTTTGTGTTCTAATTTTTTTGATAATAATGTACCAATTACAAATTGTTTAATCCTTTAAGAATCAATGGCTGAAAATAAGTGGAAACAACAAATGTGTCATCATCAATCCACCAACAAAAAATCCTATTACTGCTATTAGTGAAGGTATCTGCAAGTCAGATAATCCACTGATAGCATGACCTGATGTACATCCACCCGCGTATCTGCTACCAAATCCTACCATTAATCCTCCGATAGACAATAATAGAAAACCTTTCAGAGAAAGTACTGATTCCAAACTAAACAGCTCATCTGGTTGTATCGAAACAGGTGCTGAAAATCCTAATTTCCCAAGATCAGTAATAGTTGCGTCTGAAATTTGAACAGGTTGGTCATTCTTAAGTACAGTGCCTGAAATAAAACCACCCAATACAGCTCCGACCAGAAAAACTAGATTCCAGATTTGAGTTTTCCAGTTAAAATTAAAGAAGCTAACTGAATTACCCAAACCTGCTGCGGAACAAATGGTCCGAAGATTGGATGAAAATCCAAACGACTGACCAAAAAATAATAATGTAAACATTACTACTGAAATAACAGCACCGGAAAACCACCAGGTCCAGCTCTGAGATATAAATTCTATCATGATATTATTTTTATTAAAGATGAAATGATATTATGGGTTTAAATAAGTGTTTTATCAGATTTTCCGCTGCACTGTTATGAAATATACCTCCCTTGCCATGTGTACCAATAAACACCATATCGACGTCCTGTCCTGCAATAAAATGATTTACCCCATCTTCAACATTTTTGGCCTGAACAATATGGTTTTTGTGATTTCCCAACTGATGTTTTGATGCATATTTATCCATCAAGTCCAACATTTCAGATTCATTAATTTGAACATCGGATGCCTGAATGTATAATTGATGATACACCACGTCAAAATATTTTGAAAATTTTTCCATCAAAGGCAGCTGATGGGTATCGGCATCACGAAAGTCATGAACATATAATATATCTTTGATAATCAGATCTGATCTGTCGCACATCAAAGATAATAGAGGTACCATTGATCTTCTCGCTATAATCTGGGCTTGAGATGATGTTAATTTTTCTTTTACTCCCCACGCCCCTTTAGTTCCCATGACTATCAGATCAAAGTGGTTGTTTTCTGCAAAAGAAATGATATTGTCCGTAATTTTTCCCAAAACAAGGTGTACATTGATATGCTTGCCATACTGCAATTGAAGATTTTTAAGTTTCCTGTCCACTATTTGCTTTTGAGATTTTACAAACTCTGCATCAATTTCTCCGCAAGTTTCAATATTTCCATGTTGGTCCATGCTTACTGTATCCGGCAGGTCCAACACATGTAAAAAATGAATATCTACAGAAAGATTTTCTTCAAGCTTTCTAACCATGAGATAAGAATATTCTGCCTGTACAGAAAAGTCGGTCGGAATTAGGACTTTAAGTATATCTTTATCATTTTTCTTTAATTCCGAATGGGGTAACCTGGGTTCGTTTTCTACTACCAATTCTACCTGATTAAACCCTGAGATAGTTGCTAAAGTCTGAACATTAGCAAGAGAACCTCCATCCACAACATTTTTAATCCCGTGATCAATTAATATTTTTTTGGCATGTGCGCTTCTGTTCCCGCTTCGACAATACACCACCACCTGAGGAAATGCCTTTAGTTTATCGACCTGACCATCTACTTGTTCCAATGGAATATTAATAGCACCTTCCAAATGACCGGAAGCATATTCACTTTTACTTCTTACATCAACCAATGCTGCATTTTTAATGATATAATGGTCAGATTCCTTTTCTTTTCTAAACATATTTTTTAAGATGGAAAACATATTGATATCAATTTAGTGGTTTAAAAAAAAACTCAGTGGTAAAATTAATAATAGATATAATATATAGCGATATCTATCTGTATTATAAAAATAATACATCAACTAAAAACGATTTCATCTCCTTTTTGTACCCACTCATTCATCCCAGGAGAATAATTATAAATATTTTCAAACCCTTCTTTTGTTAACAAGGCATAAGCAATGGATGCTCTGTCCCCTCCCTGACAATGGATAATTACCTTTTTATCTTTACTGATTTTATCGATGTTATTCATGATAGTTCCCACAAAAATGTTTTCCGCTCCTTTTACATGACCCGCATTATATTCAGCTGCACCTCTAAGATCAATAATCTGAGTATTCTGGTCTTCTAAAGCAGTTTTAAAATCATCATAATTCAATGTTTTAGCCTTCTTCAAAGTACCACCTTTGGCAGTGAATACCTGTGTAGAAGTAATATATCCCATGATATTGTCAAGCCCTATTCTCATCAATTTTCTTGTAAGGTCATCCAGTTGTGATTCATCAGCCAAAAGAATAAACTTTTCATCATAATTCAGGAACCATCCTGCCCAGGTAGCAAATGAATTGTTGCCTTGAATATTAATACTACCAGGTATAAATCCTTCAGCAAAATCAACTTTATTTCGTGCATCAATCAGTTTAATACCTTTTGCCATGGCATCTATTAATTCTGAAGAAGAAAGTTCTTTTAAAACGGGTACTTCTGTTAACAGAGGTCTATCCACTTTATTTAACTTTTTCATCATAGCAAAATATTTGGGCGGTTCAGGTTGGTCAGCCAATAAATAGTCAGTAAAACCTTTTTGATTTTCTTTATACTGCAATGCCCAGTTTCTGATCCTTTCATAACCCACAGTTGTGCTTGGAACAGCTCCCAGTGCTTTGCCGCAAGCTGATCCGGCTCCATGGCCCGGCCACACTTGAATGTAATCCGGTAATTCACTAAATTTCTTAATCGAATCATACATCTGAAGCGCACCAGCATCCTGTGTACCTTTCAGTCCGGCGGCCTTCTCCAGTAAGTCCGGTCTGCCGATGTCTCCCACAAATACAAAATCTCCTGTAAACAGCATAACAGGCTCTTTGCTGGCAGGTGTATCGGTGAGCATAAAACTGATACTCTCAGGGGTATGTCCCGGAGTATGGATCACTTCAAAAATAAGATTTCCCATTTTTATTTTGTCACCATCTTTTAAACCTTTATGAGAGAACTCATATTGCCAGTCTGGTCCACCCTCATCCGACAAGTACATATCTGCCCCGGTCAAGGCTGCAAGCTCTCTCGCTCCTGACAGAAAATCTGCATGAATATGTGTTTCGAAAATGTGTGTAATCTTCATATTGTTTTGCTTAGCAATGTCAATGTAAGTATCTACATCTCTTTTGGGGTCGATCACTGCAGCAACTCCTGCCTTCTGGCAACCTATTAAATAGCTGGCTTGTGCCAGACTTTTATCATATACGTGTTGAAATAGCATAAATATTTTTTTTAGGATGCAAAATTAAGATGATTTAAATCATCATTGTGTAACTCATGTTACGAAGTATGATTTATATCATATATTTCCCTTTTATTCCAAACTAAACATTCATCAAAAACTAACTCCATATGAATAGATAAAATTGGATCACAAGGTAACAAATGTTGCATTCACTCATTTTTATTTGAAGTATCTTTGCAAATCAAAATATATTTTTTCCAAAATAATTAAGTTCTATGAAGTTAATCCCATCTGTAGAATGGATAAAAAACTATGATAAAAAATGGTTAAGTGGTGATATTTCTGCTGGTTTGACAGTAGGTGTAATGTTGATACCACAAGGAATGGCTTATTCCATGTTGGCTGGACTCCCTCCTATTTATGGTCTTTATGCGGTCACAATACCATTGATAATATACGCATTACTAGGAACATCAAGACAACTTGCGGTCGGTCCTGTGGCCATGGTAAGTTTGCTTATTGCAAGCGGAGTGGGACAACTTTCCGAAGCTGGTTCCGAAGAATATATAGCGCTTTCTATATTACTGGCTTTTTTGGTGGGAAGCATACAATTATCAATGGGAGTATTCAGGTTGGGATTTTTAGTAAACTTTTTATCCCATCCTGTTATAGCAGGTTTTACTTCATCTGCAGCAATAATTATTGGATTTAGCCAATTCAAACATCTGCTTGGAGTTAAAATATCAGGTGAAAAATTTAGCGAAATATTTATGCAACTCATAAAGGAAGCAGGAAATATCCACATACCTACTCTAATAATTGGAGTTGCTTCGGTCATTTTACTCCTTTTAGTGAAACGAGTCAATAAGAAGATACCGGGACCTCTGGTAGTGGTTTTATTGGGAATTATTGTAGTTTATCTGGGCAGCTTAACAAATCAAGGGGTTAAAATTGTAGGTGATATCCCGGGCGGCTTACCATCATTTCATATATTCAGCATGAATTGGGATTCTATTCAGACGCTTCTTCCCACTGCATTTACCATAGCATTTGTTGGATTTATGGAGTCTATAGCAGTCGCCAAAGCCATTCAGGCGAGACACAAAGACTACAAATTAGATGCTAATCAGGAACTCAAAGCATTAGGAATAGCAAATATTGCAGGTTCCTTTTTTAAATCGTTTCCAGTAACCGGAGGTTTTTCCAGAACTGCTGTGAATGATCAGGCTGGTGCCAAAACCGGATTTGCTTCTATCATCAGTGCTTCACTTATAATCATTACTTTATTGTTTTTAACTTCTTATTTCTACTACCTGCCTAATGCTGTTCTTGCAGCTATTATTATTGTTGCAGTTTACGGATTGATCGATTTCAAAGAAGCAAGATATTTGTGGAAAACAGACAGAACTGACTTTTTTCTTTTCATTTCTGCAGCCATTGGAACGCTTGTATTGGGGATCGAAGAAGGTATCATTTTGGGTGTGATATTATCATTGGCTTTATTGATCTTCAGGGTTTCCTATCCGCATTATTCACAACTTGGGCTGATTAATAACGGCAGAGAGTTTATCAACGTACTTAGAGATAAGAATGCTAAGATAGACAACAAAATAGTAATCATGCGTTTTGATGCTCAGCTTTTTTTCGCTAATATAAATTACTTCAAAGAAAAAGTGGAGTTGCTTATAGGTGAAAGAAAACAGCCTGAATTTTTTATACTTGATGCCAGACCGGTGAGCACTGTTGACTCTACGGCTATCCACGCATTACATGAATTGATTGATGAACTTAAATCCAATGGAATTACCTTTATGATTGCCAATGTTATTGGCCCGGTAAGAGATAAACTGGGCTCATCAGGTATAACAGACCAGATAGGAAAAGAAAAGTGTTTTAGTTCATTGTTTGATGCATACCAATTCGCCACTGACCAATTGGCTAAAAGTACCGGAAAATAATGAAGGAAAAAATCCGAATTCTATCAAATTTGCCTCATCAATCATTATTAGGAGCCAACAAAATGAATGGGGTAAGTATCTTTTCAACATCCAGAATTCTTTGCTCCAATGGACCTTTCAAAATATGAAAAGGGTGATTTGATTGGGTAAGCATATCGTGGTAAATATTATAAAGCCGTTGTCTATCCTCTGGATTTTCTCTTTGACTATCATATTCCCAGGGAAAATCAGGCGAGCATAAAAAAAACATATCAACGGTGGATTTTAACCACTTTTTCACTAAATCCTGATCAGAATAGCCATATTTTTCATTTTGCCAGATTAGAATGGTGAGTAAGTCTGTGTCACAACAAAGGGAATGATGGTTTTCCATACCGGTTTTTTCTTCCCAAAGTTGTAACAATGCAATTTCATACAAGCTTTGCTCATTGTAAGTATTATGTCTCAAATCTAAATACGCCCTTGCCATTTCAGGAATAAAATAAAAATCATAACGCTGACCAATAATTTGAGCGATAGATGTTTTTCCTGTACACTCAGGCCCGGTAAATACAATTTTCACGGATAGTTAATCAGTTAATGTTTCAATTTTAGCCAAAATTTCCATCGCTTCATTTACTTTCACATCACTGGCAGTCCTGTTTGTTTTTGAAAGCTGGTAAGATTCTTCCATAAGTTGGGCATATTTTTCCATTAATTTTTCTTTTTCACTCTTTCTTTTGAATATATTAAACATTCTACCTTTTATTTTTGACGAAACAAAGATATATTCATTTGGTTTTAATTAGGGGAATCATTTGAAGCACATTTTCAGAATTGATATTTTCAATCACTTAATTTACACCTTTCAGAATTTTATAGTAATTTTGCACATCGTTTAAAAGATTAAAATGAATAAAGTAAGATTAGATATTATGGCATTGTCACACAGCGTGACACAATCTCACAATTATGCTGTAGTATTGGGGGAAGAAAACGGAAAACGCAGACTTCCTATCGTAATCGGAGGATTTGAAGCTCAGGCCATTGCAGTAGCTCTTGAAAATATGACTCCCAATAGACCACTGACACATGATTTGTTCAAAAATACTTTGGATGCATATGGAATTGACATCAAGGAAGTAGTCATAAATAATTTACTTGATGGAATATTTTATGCTCAGTTGATTTGCGAGCAGGATGGGAATATCATGCAAATTGATGCCAGAACATCAGATGCTATTTCGATGGCGGTACGCTATGGATGCCCTATTTTTACTTTTGAATTTATCATGGAAAGCGCAGGCGTGATCCTGGATGAAGAAGAACAAAAGCAAGATAAAAAGAAAGCGGTCAAATCCAAGTCAACTTCGATTGAAGATATGAATCTGGCTAGTCTCGAAAAACTTCTGGATGAAGCTTTACAAAAGGAGGATTATGAGAAAGCAGCACAAATCAGAGACATCATCAATTCAAAAAAAACAAGTGACTCTTAACGCTCACGATATTGAGTATCTCTAGTCAATCTTTCCAATATTATATCAAACATAAGTGACCAAACTAAGTGTAAATATCAATAAAATTGCTCTGATACGCAATTCACGTGAAGCCAATTATCCTGACCTTTTAAAAGTAGCTGCTGATTGCGAAGAGTTTGGCGCACAGGGGATCACTGTTCACCCTCGTCCTGACCAGCGACACATTAAGTATAGTGATATACCTGCTTTAAAATCAATAGTTACCACTGAGTTCAATATAGAGGGATATCCATCAGGTGACTTTATGACACTCGTATTGAAAAACAAACCCGATCAGTGTACGCTTGTTCCTGATCTTCCGGGAGCGCTGACTTCAGATAATGGATGGGATACCATCACACATCAGCATTTCCTGAAGGATATCGTATCGAAGCTTCAGGACAAAGGAATCAGGGTCAGTCTTTTTATTGATCCTATTCGTGAACGATTACTTGCAGCAAAGGAAACTGGGGCAGAAAGAATAGAATTTTATACAGGTCCTTATGCACATGATTTTAACACAGATAAGTTAAATGCCGTTCAGCCTTTTGGAGTAGCAGCCAGTTTGTGTAAAGAAATAGGACTGGGTATCAATGCCGGACATGATTTGAATTTAGATAATTTACATTTTTTCAAGACACATGTTCCTCATTTGCTGGAGGTTTCCATAGGTCATGCCATAGTATGCGATGCACTGTATTTTGGCCTGAAAAATACCATACAAATGTATTTGAAAGAATTGGTGTAATTCATTTCATAGTCATCATTTTTAAATTCCCCCAGTGCTTCAGCCTTAAGAAGGTTGAACAAATTAAGATTAACCCATATTTCTAATTCATTAATAATAGGATAGTTGTATGAATATAAATTCCTTTTATTTGATTTATGCAAAATTAAGTATTTTAAATACTCGATCTTCACTATATTTGAGCGACAATAGACCTAAATTTCAATTATTATGCCAGCCATTACCTTCACAAAAAAGTGGATATTTTTATTTATGATATTTAACTATTATTACGGGGCAGCACAGTCTGACTTCCCTTATCAAAAACCTGATACAGATATCCTGTCGCTGGCAGATGCACGCCCTGCACCTTCCATCAGGATTAAGGCAGATGCTTCCCTGGCTGTTTTATTATTCAGGAATGCATATAAAAACATTGAAGAAATGGCTGCGCCTGAAATGAAACTTGCAGGCATCAGAATAAATCCGATGACCAACTCTCCTTCGCGGATTACCTATTTTAATGATATAAAAATACTGGATATACTTTCTGGTACTGAGTATAGCATTGATGGTATGCCTGTTTCTCCTGCATTATCAAATTTTGTATGGTCAAACGATCAGTCCTTGATGGCTTTTACTAATACGGTAAAAGAAGGAATGGAACTATGGATACTTGATGTGAATCAAAAAAAAGTCAAAAAACTGACCGAACCCATACTTAATGCAAATGTTGGAAATGTATTCATATGGTCTAAAGACAATAAAAGTCTATTGCTCACAACTTTAGTAAAAGATAGAAAACCATTACTTGATGGTAAATTTGCCATACCCACTGGTCCCGTAATCACAGAAAATGACGGACAAAAAGCACAAAACAGAACATATCAGGACCTCTTGAAAAACCCTGTTGATGAACAAAACTTTGAGTTGCTTACCACTTCAGAAATTTCCAGGGTAAATCTGGATGGTAAACTGTCCCTATTCAAAGGTCCGGCCATGTATGTAGGGATGAGTTTTTCACCGGACGGTAGTTATCTTCTTACCTATGAATTAAAAAAGCCCTTTTCTTATATCGTAACTTATGACAGATTTCCAACTGATATAAATCTTCTGGATAAAGATGGGAAATTCATAAAAACATTTATTAGCATCCCATTGACGGAAGAACTACCCAAGGGTTTTATGGCTGTCAGAAAAGGCCCTCGAAGTCTTCAGTGGAGAGCAGATAAACCATCTTCATTATATTGGGCAGAAGCTCTTGATGGCGGCGACCCGGCCATAGAAGTTACAGAACGGGATGCTATATATACTCTGGATGCTCCTTTTGAAACAAAGCCGGTATTATTGGTTAAAACAAAAGAAAGATATGCCGGTATTCAATGGGGAGATGACAATACGGCTATTTTAAATGAGCGCTGGTGGAATACCCGAAACAGCCGAATTCTGGTATTCAATCCATCTCTTCCCGGGTCAGTGCCAAGATTATTTAATGAAAGAAATGAGCAGGACAATTATGCAGATCCGGGAAATTTTGTGACAAAAAGAAACAAATACCAACTGAATACATTAGATCTGACAGATAATCAATTGTATATGATCGGTGATGGATTTTCAAAAGAAGGAAAATTTCCCTTTATTGACAAATATTCGATTACAGATTTTAAAAAAACCAGAATTTATCAAAGTAAAGAAAAAGACAAACTTGAACAATTGATTTCCGCGGTGGATGTGCTTAAAGGCATTTACCTCACCAGATTAGAATCTAAAAATGAATATCCTGATTTCTATCTCAGAAATGTAAAAAATAATACTTTAAAACAGATATCCCACAATGTTAATCCATTTCAGGTTCTGAATGGTGTTCATAAAGAAGTAATTAAATATAGCAGACCCGATGGAGTTGAATTATCTGCTACCCTATATCTCCCCGCAGGATACGATAAGTTAAAGTTGGAAAAAATGCCTATGATAATGTGGGCATACCCGACAGAATTTAAAGATAAGGCAAGTGCTGGACAGGTGACTGCCAATGCCAACGAATTTACTTTCCCGTATTATGGATCTCCGTTGTATTGGCTAACCAAAGGATATGTTGTGTTGGATGATGCTTCTTTTCCGATCATTGGTGAAGGCAAAAATGAGCCCAATGATACTTTTATCCCACAACTGGTGTCTAATGCTAAAGCCGCCATTGACGCTGTAGATAAGCTTGGATACATTGACCGAACAAAAGTAGCTGTTGGTGGCCATTCTTATGGTGCATTTATGACTGCAAATTTGCTCACTCATTCTGATTTATTTGCTGCGGGGATAGCCAGAAGCGGTGCCTACAACAGATCTCTCACCCCATTTGGGTTTCAATCTGAAGAACGCAACTACTGGGAAGCACCGGAGGTATATGATGCCATGTCACCTTTTCAACATGCAGACAAAATGAAAAGTCCGCTTTTGCTAATACATGGTGAAGAAGATAATAACTCAGGCACGCACACCATGCAAAGTGAAAGATATTTTAATGCTTTGAAAGGTTTGGGTGCGACGGCCCGATTGGTCATATTACCAAAAGAAAGTCATGGGTATGCGGCTCGCGAATCTATCCTGCACATGCTTTGGGAACAAGACCAATGGCTGGATAAATATGTTAAAAATAGAAAACCGGATGCTAAACCATAATCATTTAATAATTTTATAACACTTTCCGCTTTCAGACATATTAAATCTCATGTAGTTTTACACCATATTTTAAGAAATATCATAACTTACCCTACGCAATGAAATATTATAGAACCGTTTTTGCATTGATGTTTACGCTTATTTCAGTGCTTGAATTAAACGCCCAAAAAGACGTATTAAAAAGCGGACCAATGCTTGGACCTGTTACACTCAGAGATGCCAGTATTTGGGTACAATGCAATCAACAGGCTGTTGTCCAGATACTATATAAGAAAAAAGAAAGTACTGATGTTTATAAAAGATCTGAAAAAGTACAGGCAATATACGAAAATGGATTTACTGCCACTTTGCACCTGACGGACCTCACTCCAGGGACGACCTATCAATATCAGTTAAAATTAAATAACTTTACTGTCTCCAGACCATATCCTTTAGAATTTACCACACAGACACACTGGCAGTATCGGAAAGATGCACCGGACTTTTCGTTTATAGCTGGTTCATGTTTTTATATCAATGATACAGAATATGACAGGCCAGGAAAACCATACGGCGGTGAATATGAAATCATCAGTCATATGCAACAGTCCAAACCTGACCTAATGGTGTGGCTGGGAGACAATACATACCTTCGAGAAGGAGATTATGAGAGCAGGTCAGGTATATATTATAGAAATTCTCATACAAGGTCTCTACCGGAATTGCAGCCATTCCTGTCTTCCACAGCACATTATGCCACTTGGGATGATCATGATTTTGGGCCAAATGATTCAGACTGGACATACCCGCTTAAACACCACTCCCTGGCTGCATTCAAAGACTTCTGGCCATCAGAAAGTTATGGTGCAGGGCATACAGAAGGTATAACCAGCAGCTTTATACACAATGATTGTCAGTTCATTATGCTGGATGGCAGATGGTATCGGACGGTCGACAAAGAAAATGGAACCATCCTTGGTGAACAACAAAAATATTGGCTGAAAGAGTCATTGTTATATTCTACTGCCCGATTCAAATTTATTTGTGTAGGTGGTCAGTTTTTAAGCGACTTTGCAGGTTTTGAAAACTTTGCCAATTATAAGGATGAAAGACAGGAAATTATAGATTTTCTGGATGAAAAAAATATCAAAGGAGTAGTTTTTCTTACCGGTGACAGACACCACTCGGAGATCACAAAATTAAAAACAGCCAAAGGAAATGTCTTTTATGATGTCACTTCGTCTGCTATAACATCAACTACTTATGACCACAGCAAAGAGCCGAATAGTCTGCGGGTGCCAAATACAATGATATCTGAACGTAATTTTGCCATATTTAAGGTCTCAGGTGATAAAAAAAACAGAAAATTGGATGTAATATTTAAAAATACTCAAGGCAAAGTAGTACTTGAGTATCGATTTGAAGATTGAAAATGAACAAGGTATTCAATAATGCTTTTAAAAGCAATTATGATTAGGTTTTTAATTACTTGTTTTTATCTGTTATCAATATTTACAGTAGATATATTTTCTCAATCGGGAACAGTAAGCCTGGGGTCACAAATCACAAATGGAATAACAACAGGAGGTTGCATTTCTGGCTGCATTACCCCTGGTACGCCTGGTGATCCGGGGTTCATTTGTGATCCGGGTGGATCAGGGAATCATTCACCACAAACCTTAAATTATGATTTAATTGTTCCTCCCGGTCAATATGCAACTATTACTGCTACAACATCAGCTTGCAATGCAGCCTTTGATGGTCTTGATGTCGGAGATTTTTTTATAGTAAATGGGGTTACCATTGTAACAGGTTCATCCAACAACCGAATAAATTACACAGGGTGTTTTGAAAACCTTTGCAGTGCGGAATCAATTTTGACTATTAGCCTGATAGTTGATAGACGGGATGAAACTGTATCCATAGATTGGACAAGTAAGCCCTACTACACCTGTTGGTTCCTGTACTACATTAGGAACACCTCAAACGCCAACATTTAATCAGGTTCCTTCTATTTGTCCGGGGAAGTTTTCACTTTGCCTGTTTCATCTTTAGAAGGTATAACCGGAACCTGGAGTCCTGCCTTAAATAATATGGCAACTGAAACATACGTTTTCACACCAGATGCTGTACCAAACACATGTTACGGTAGTCAAACCATGACTGTAACTGTCAATCCACTTATTACACCAACTTTTACTGAGATAGAACCAGTCTGTCAGGGGAGCTCATTTTCGTTACCACTAACATCCACCAACGGCATCTCAGGTATATGGTCACCAGCCATCAATAATTTAAGTACTACACCTTACACTTTTACCCCTGACCCTATCTTACACCCCTGTGCTGGCCCTTCCATGATGACAGTCGAAATTGAGCCTCCTGCTGTGCCGGCACTTGGCCCTTTCGGACCATACTGCAACAATGGTGCGTCTGTATCACTTCCTTTAGTACAGGATGGTATAACCGGCACCTGGTCCGGTGCAATACTTACCGGTAATTCTTTTAATCCTTCTGTTTTAGCTCCGGGAATATATACCATCACTTTTAATCCTGCAGCAGGTGAATGTGCTGTACCAGGTGAGATTTCCATTTCCTTGGTAAGTGCACCACAGATAAATACTGCATCATTAAATTCTTGCGATGATGATCAGGATGGAATTGCTGTTTTTGATCTTACCTCAGTAGACAATATTGTAACAAATAATTTAGGTACAAATTCCGTCTCTTGGTTTACCGATGAGGCAAACCTAAACATTATTTCTGTGCCATCGGCATTTTTTTCCGGTAATGCAACCGTGTATGCTCGTGTTACAAATCCCGATGGCTGTTCTGCAACCGTGCCTGTTACTTTGACACTTGATCCACCGGTCATTCTGAATTTGACTGATTTTTCATCCTGTATAAATGGTCCGGTCATTGGTTTGCCGGTCGTTGTGGATGGATATGCAGGAGTTTGGTCGGGATTAAATATCTCTGGTGGCAATCAATTTAATCCGGCTGGTCTAAACACCGGAGCTTATCCGATCACTTTTAGTCCTACAGGTGGTTTTTGTGTGGCTCCCATCACTGTAAACGTAAATATCACTTCAGCAGGACCGGTACCGCTAAACTCCCCCATCGCCACGACTTGTTCAGGTGATGCTTCGGCAGTTTTAAGCAATCAACAAGGTGGAATCAGCGGTGTATGGTCAGGTAGTCCTTTCCTTACAGGCAATATTTTTAATATTTCAGCTTCAGGAGCAGGTACTTTTACAGTAACATTTACACCCAATGGATCAGGTTCATGCTTCAGCCCCAACACCACACAAGTAGTGGTTATTCCAAATACGGTTTTAACCCCTGTCAATTTTTCGGATGTTTGCTCAAGTAGTTCTATCATCAATTTAGGAACGGTAGTCGATGGAGAAATGGGTAGCTGGTCAGGTAATACACAAATCGTTGGTAACACCTTTAATCCTAATACCACTGCAGGTGACTATCCTGTGATTTTTACACCCACAAAAAACTGCGTCACAGGTTTTACTACCAACATCAAAGTATTGCCATTCATTACTTTAACGCCGCCGGCTCTTGGGCCAACTTGTGTAAACGGTGCCACTATCGCCCTACCTTCTTCGATAAATTCAGTATCAGGGACATGGACATTAAACGGGAGTCCAATAACCACTTTTAATCCCGGCACTTCAGGAACAGGAAACTTTACTTTAAACTTCAACCCAGATCCAACAGCATGTGCTTTGCCTTTTAATACCACTATTTCCGTTGGTCAGATCAATGCGGGTAAAGATAGTATTTCCACCCTGTGCAGTATCCACCAGGACACTATAAACCTGAACAATTTTCTATCCGCTGGTTCAACTTCAGGAGGTGAGTGGAAATTAAATAATATTCTTATTTCAAATCCAACAAAATATAGTCTTGCTACACTTTCCGCGGGTAATCACATTTTTTCATACTTATTGAATGATGTATCCTGCGGCAGAGATACAGCCTTAATTACATTCAATATCACTTTCCCAAATAATGCC
Source organism: Saprospiraceae bacterium (assembly GCA_016714445.1). Lineage (GTDB taxonomy): Bacteria > Bacteroidota > Bacteroidia > Chitinophagales > Saprospiraceae > OLB9. The sequence continues at coordinate 318,394 of JADJNF010000001.1, forward strand.
GGTAATAACAGTCAATCGATATTATGCTCTGATAACACATCTTCTGTTGATTTTAATAGTCTTTTGGGTACTCATGGTTCGGGTGGAACCTGGACTCAACCATTCGGATCAAACATAGATATAAGCAACATCAGTAATGTAGATTTGTCTTCGCTGGCTGCCGGAAGCTATGAGTTTAAGTATATTTTACCTGCCGGGATTTGTCCTTCAGACACATCGATCACCTTATTTGATATTAAAACTTTCAATTCCGCAGGCGTTGATGATAATTCCACCTTATGTTTGGGTACTGAAATTGACTTAATAAACCTTGTAAATACCAGTTTTATAGGTGGAAACATTGTAAATCCATCGGGAATTTCCGGGCTTACCGGTAGCATTTGGAATACTTCAGGTCTACTGTCCGGTCAGTATACGTTTCTATATGTGGTGAATAATCCTGCGCCCTGCTTGTCCGACACTTCAGAATTAGTGATAAATCTGGCAGCAAGTGTTTCTGCAGGAAATGACATAAGTGACTTCTTTTGCGAAAATGCAACTTTGGATTTAAACAGTTATCTCTCGTCGGGTGCATCAGCAGGAGGAAAGTTTTTCCTGAATGGGGTTGAAATAATCAATGGCAATTATACGACAACTACTCAAACCAACCTTCAGTTTATTTACAAAGTTGGTGATGGTTTGACTTGTCCTGAAGATACGGCTTTTATAACTTTGGGGCCCATTTTAAAACCAGGTGTCAGTGTAACCGGTCTCAAAGACATTTGTGAAAATGATTGTCAGGATATCACTATCATCCACAGCATACCTGCAGGCGCACAAATAGCCATTAGCATGACCACATCCACAGGAATTAAGTACAATATCACAAACCCTGTATTAAATTCCAATCCAATTAACCTTTACATTTGCCCCGTCAACAATGGTCCTTACTCATTTAACAACCCTCCAATCGGCGAAACACTTAGTATAAAAATTGAAAATGTGACACTCCAAAATAACCATTGTATTTTTGAATATACGGACGATTATGAGCTCAGAACCATACCACTTCCTACCAGATTAATTACTAGGTCACTATGTAAAGGCGAAGTATTTATGATAGGAAATGATTTGTACAGTGAAATCAAACCAAATGGAATTTCTGTCATCCCTTCATCAGATCCTGCAAAATGTGATAGTTTAATTACGGTGAATCTTAGTTTTATGGATCCATCTCCTGTTACCAACATAAATACGGTGACTTGTGACCAAAATTATTCCATCCTCGTTGGAAGTACTACTTTTAACAGATCCAATCCGATGGGTACTGTTATGCTGACAAACAAATTTGGTTGTGATAGCCTCATCAGCATTAGGATTACCTATAATCTTCCATCTACGGGGAGCTACACGGAAACTACCTGTGATGCAAATAAACTTTTTAATATAGGGAATCAGGTATTCGACAAAGTTAATCCGGCGGGAAATGTTACTTTACCAGGCGCCAATATATTTGGATGTGATAGTATCGTTTTGGTGCAAATAAATTACCTCAATGCTTCTGCATTTCAATTGACCAACACCACCTGCGATGATGCCTATATTTTAAGTGTGGGAGGACAGACTTTCAGCAAAAACAACCCTTCAGGATCTGTCACATTGTCCGGAATGGCTGCAAATGGCTGCGACAGCATCGTAAATGTTAATATTACCTATTTATCTAAGCCAATCGGGAGTTATACTTTAAATACCTGTGATGATAATTTCACCTATACTGGTGGTAATGTTGTATTTAATAAGGCAAATCCTACAGGAACTTTTACACTTACGTCCGCTGCGTCCAATGGTTGTGACAGTATCGTTAATGTGCAAATCAATTTTTCTGATTTTAATATTTCCAACGCCCTTTTATATAATTGTGATGGGTCAGATCCTAAAATTACTTTAAATCTGGCTTCGCATCCCGGGCCTTATACTATAAATATAGACGGTCAGCAAATCGCCACAAATCAGAATCTGCCATTTACTACTTCCATCACTTCCGGCAATCATACCCTATTTATTTCAACGCCTGCAGGTTGTGAAGAAAGTATTTTGGTCAGCGTGGAAGATACCAAAGGGCCTGATGTAATGCTTACACAAAGTCCAAATCCAGATGGAACAATCAGAATTAACGTGATTGCACCGCAAAATGTAATATATGATTTAAGATGGAGTCCGGCATCTTCACTCAGTTGTAACAATTGTTTTGATCCGATCGCAAATCCGGCTGAAAAAACCACGTATACCCTGGATTACAAGTACAGTTCAGATTGTGAAGGTCAGAGAATGATCTCTGTACAAAGGATAAACACGGACATTACTTTACCCAATATATTTAGCCCGGATGGGGATGGATCAAATGATATATTTTTTGTAGTCTTACCCGAAAATATTAATGGTACTGTAAAAAACATGGCCATTTATGATCGTTGGGGCAACCAGCTGTTTTCGGCTAAAGACGTACCGCAAATCAACCTTCTGCAGGTTGGTCGGGTATGTTTAAAGGTGATCCGGTGCAACCAGGCGTTGATGTGTATCTTATTGTATTACAAATTGATGGCAAAGCAGGAACAGATAAGTATGCGGGAAGTATTACCGTGATCAGGTAGACAAATATTCATATGAAAACCTAAACAAATACATTGGCAAAAAAACTATATTTTTGAATCACAAATAAACGTTGAATCAGGATAGTATTATGAATGGTTTAAAAAATAATTTTAGAAAGATTATATCTATCTTTGCTAACCAATTTAAAATAAGATGTTCAAAAAATCGTAATGTGACAAAATATTTTTATACCTTTTTTGTTTTCTTAGTACCTTTGTTCAATATTGAATTTTTAACAAATTCCACCATAATAAACAATATTCAAGAATTGTCCGGCAACATCAAAACCTAACAAAAATATATTTTAAATTTCAAAACTGAAAAATCTTTAATGAATAATTTGAAACCAGTCATTAAGATTGAAGAGCCACAGTTATAATAACCTAAACGAATATATGTATAAAGTTTTCAGATATATAAAAACATTCACATTTGTAATTTTGGCATATATAGTGAATGCCCAATGTCCGACGGTAGAAGCCATCATGGTCGATGCTTGTGGTACAGAGCAGGATAATGAGTTTGTCATTATCAATGCCGGAGGTGGATTTAACAGCAGGTTATATTAGTAGATTTCGATATAAATAACAATATTATTGGTCCGGAAAATAATGACATAAATACTAATTTTGGGAACATTGGTGGTGTTCCATGTGGGTTGACTGTAGGAAATATTGCCGCTTTTTCTGGGTGCAGCAATTTAATTTCTATAGGTCCTGGATTTGATGTTCCTGCAAATTCCATCGTAGTCTTACAAATAAGTTCCGGGTCTGAAACAGGTATTTATAATTTTTCAAGTTTATGCGGATTGGGTCAATGTGTTTATGTGATATCAAGTACTTGTCAAAGAGATAATGGAGCTTTTCTAATGCAGCTGCCGGACAAGAACAACTAATTTTACCATTAGTGGAGTTGTATCCAATCAATGACCTATTCTATGCCATTATTAGCAGGTGGAAATGGAGCATATTATCTTCCATTGGCAAATTCTTATGGAAATGGTGGTTGCAGCGTTCCACCATCATCATCAGCTCCATTACCTGCTTCTGTTGATCAGCCAGCAAACATTGAAGTATGTGGTGGACAAATGGTAAGCAGTATTTTTACCGGCACAGGCACATCCTATGAATGGATAAATTCCAATACTTCTATAGGATTAGGCGCATCCGGAACAGGAAATATTAGTTTCAATAGCGCAAATGTTGCATCAACACAAATCGGTACTATAACAGTTTTTCCTCAAGGTTCATGTCCCGGGACACCAAAAATGTTTACAATCACTGTCAATCCCAGCCAAACTCCCACTTTTACACAAATACCTCCCATTTGTGCCGGTGGTTCTTTTACTCTTCCTACAACATCTATGAATGGTATAGCAGGTAGTTGGGCTCCAGCGATTAACAATACCATGACTATGACTTACACTTTTACTCCTGATCCTTTATTACATCCATGTGGGGCACCTGTAACTATGGAAGTGATTGTCAATCCGATAGTTACACCTGATTTTACTCAAATACCTCCAATGTGTTCAGGAGCGGCTATTACTCTTCCTTCTACATCCAATAATGGGATTAGCGGCATGTGGTCTCCAGCCATCAATAATACCATGACAATGTTATACACCTTCACTCCGGATCCTATCGCACATCCCTGTGCTAATATGAACCAGATGACCGTGGTAGTAAATCCTACATCAACACCGGATTTCATGCAAATTGGCCCAATATGTTCTGGTACTCCATTTACATTGCCATTGACGTCCCCTAATGGTATTACGGGTATGTGGTCGCCACCGGCAAATAATACAGCCACCACACTTTATACTTTTACACCTGACCCGTTAGCACATCCATGTGCCAATCCCGCGACGATGACCGTAAATGTAATACCACAACCTAACCCGGAATTCACACAAATAGAACCAGTATGTTTTGGGGGCGTCATCAACCTTCCATCAGTTTCAAATAATGGTATTTCAGGAACATGGTCTCCTGCCATCAATAACACTATGACTATTACTTACACTTTTTCTCCGGATCTGATAGCCCATCCATGTGCCAACATTGCCAATATGACTGTAGTGGTAAATATGATAACATCCCCATCTTTTACACAGATAGAACCCGTCTGTCAGGGGAGCTCATTTACCTTGCCACTAACATCCACCAACGGCATCACAGGTATATGGTCACCTGCGATCAATAATACAAATACAACATTGTATACATTTACACCCGATCCCATATTACATCCCTGTGCTGGCCCTTCCATGATGACAGTCGATATTGAGCCTCCTGCTGTGCCGGCACTTGGCCCTTTCGGACCATACTGCAACAATGGTGCGTCTGTATCACTTCCTTTAGTACAGGATGGTATAACCGGCACCTGGTCCGGTGCAATACTTAACGGTAATTCTTTTAATCCTTCTGTTTTAGCTCCGGGAATATATACCATCACTTTTAATCCTGCAGCAGGTGAATGTGCTGTACCAAATTCTACTCAAATTGAAGTCATCGAAAACCCAATAGGAAATATTTCAGGTAACCCGATACTTTGCCCCGATCAATGCGGTCAGGTCTTTTTTAATTTTTCAGGTGGGTCCGGCACTTATAATATCAATATGAATATCGATGCCGGTCTTTTTAATTTTAATTTCCCCATGGTAGGTATTACAAACTCTACAATACTTAATATCTGTTCAAAAAATGGTCTACCATTTGACCCATCATCCAACACCATAAATATACCCACTTTTATTTCATCAGGCTCCTATTCTCTGACCTTACTTAATTTCTTTTCTATACCTTCTGGATCGTGTACTACAGGTATAGTTGGAGTTCCAGGTGAGATTTCCATTTCCTTGGTAAGTGCACCACAGATAAATACTGCATCATTAAATTCTTGCGATGCTGATCAGGATGGAATTGCTGTTTTTGATCTTACCTCAGTAGACAATATCGTAACAAATAATTTAGGTACAAATTCCGTCACTTGGTTTACCGATGAGGCAAACCTAAACATTATTTCTGTACCATCGGCATTTTCTTCCGGTAATGCAACCGTGTATGCTCGTGTTACAAATCCCGATGGCTGTTCTGCAACCGTGCCTGTTACTTTGACACTTGATCCACCGGTCATTCTGAATTTGACTGATTTTTCATCATGTATAAATGGTCCGATCATTGGTTTGCCTGTCGTTGTGGATGGATATGCAGGAGTTTGGTCTGGAATAAATATCTCTGGCGGCAATCAATTCAGTCCGGCTGGTCTAAACACCGGAGCTTATCCGATCACTTTTAGTCCTACAGGTGGCTTTTGTGTGGCTCCCATCACTGTCAACGTAAATATCACTTCAGCAGGACCGGTACCGCTAAACTCCCCCATCGCCACGACTTGTTCAGGTGATGCTTCGGCAGTTTTAAGCAATCAACAAGGTGGAATCAGCGGTGTATGGTCAGGTAGTCCTTTCCTTACAGGCAATATTTTTAATATTTCAGCTTCAGGAGCAGGTACTTTTACGGTAACATTTACACCCAATGGATCAGGTTCATGCTTCAGCCCCAACACCACACAAGTAGTGGTTATTCCAAATACGGTTTTAACCCCTGTCAATTTTTCGGATGTTTGCTCGGGTAGTTCTATCATCAATTTAGGAACGGTAGTCGATGGAGAAATGGGTAGCTGGTCAGGTAATATACAAATCGTTGCAAACACATTTAATCCTAATACCACTGCAGGTGACTATCCTTTGATTTTTACACCCACAAAAAACTGCGTCACAGGTTTTACCACCAACATCAAAGTATTGCCTTTCATTACTTTAACGCCGCCGGCTCTTGGGCCAACTTGTGTAAACGGTGCCACTATCGCCCTACCTTCTTCGATAAATTCAGTATCAGGGACATGGACATTAAACGGGAGTCCAATAACCACTTTTAATCCCGGCACTTCAGGAACAGGAAACTTTACTTTAAACTTCAACCCAGATCCAACAGCATGTGCTTTGCCTTTTAATACCACTATTTCCGTTGGTCAGATCAATGCGGGTAAAGATAGTATTTCCACCCTGTGCAGTATCCACCAGGACACTATAAACCTGAACAATTTTTTATCCGCTGGTTCAACTTCAGGAGGTGAGTGGAAATTAAATAATTTACTTATTTCAAATCCAACAAAATATAGTCTTGCTACACTTTCATCGGGAAATCACATTTTTTCATACTTATTGAATGATGTATCCTGCGGCAGAGATACAGCCATAATTACATTCAATATCACTTTCCCAAATAATGCCGGTAATAACAGTCAATCGATATTGTGCTCTGATAACACATCTTCTGTTGATTTTAACAGTCTTTTGGGTACTCATGGTTCGGGTGGAACCTGGACTCAACCATTCGGATCAAACATTGATTTAAGCAATATCAGTAATGTAGATTTGTCTTCACTGGCTGCCGGAAGCTATGAGTTTAAGTATATTTTACCTGCCGGGGTTTGTCCTTCAGACACATCGATCACCTTATTTGATATTAAAACTTTCAATTCCGCAGGCTTAGATGATAATTCCACCTTATGTTTGGGTACTGAAATTGACTTAATAAACCTTGTAAATACCAGTTTTATAGGTGGAAACATTGTAAACCCATCGGGAATTTCCGGGCTTACCGGTAGCATTTGGAATACATCAGGTCTACTGTCCGGTCAGTATACGTTTCTATATGTGGTGAATAATCCTGCGCCCTGCTTGTCCGACACTTCAGAATTAGTGATAAATCTGGCAGCAAGTGTTTCTGCAGGAAATGACATAAGTGACTTCTTTTGCGAAAATGCAACTTTGGATTTAAACAGTTATCTCTCGTCGGGTGCATCAGCAGGAGGAAAGTTTTTCCTGAATGGGGTTGAAATAATCAATGGCAATTATACGACAAATACTCAAACCAACCTTCAGTTTATTTACAAAGTTGGTGATGGTTTGACTTGTCCCGAAGATACGGCTTTTATAACTTTGGGGCCCATTTTAAAACCAGGTGTCAATGTAACCGGTCTCAAAGACATTTGTGAAAATGATTGTCAGGATATCACTATCATCCACAGCATACCTGCAGGCGCACAAATAGCCATTAGCATGACCACATCCACGGGAATTAAGTACAATATCACAAACCCTGTATTAAATTCAAATCCAATTAACCTTTACATTTGCCCCGTCAACAATGGTCCTTACTCATTTAACAACCCTCCAATCGGCGAAACACTAAGTATAAAAATTGAAAATGTCACACTCCAAGATAACCATTGTATTTTTGAATATACGGACGATTATGAGCTCAGAACCATACCACTTCCTACCAGATTAATTACTAGGTCACTGTGTAAAGGCGAAGTATTTATGATAGGAAATGATTTGTACAGTGAAATCAAACCAAATGGAATTTCTGTCATCCCTTCATCAGATCCTGCAAAATGTGATAGTTTAATTACGGTGAATCTTAGTTTTATGGATCCATCTCCTGTTACCAACATAAATACGGTGACTTGTGACCAAAATTATTCCATCCTCGTTGGAAGTACTACTTTTAACAGATCCAATCCGATGGGTACTGTTATGCTGACAAACAAATTTGGTTGTGATAGTCTGATCAGCATTAGGATTACCTATAATCTTCCTTCTACAGGGAGCTACACGGAAAGTACCTGTGATGCAAATAAAGTTTTTAATATAGGGAATCAGGTATTCGACAAAGTTAATCCGGCGGGAAATGTTACTTTACCAGGCGCCAATATATTTGGATGTGATAGTATCGTTGTGGTGAAAATAAATTACCTCAATGCTTCGGCATTTCAATTGACCAACACCACCTGCGATGATGCCTATATTTTAAGTGTGGGAGGACAGACTTTCAGCAAAAACAACCCTTCAGGATTTGTCACATTGTCCGGAATGGCTGCAAATGGCTGCGACAGCATCGTAAATGTTAATATTACCTATTTATCTAAGCCAATCGGGAGTTATACTTTAAATACCTGTGATGATAATTTCACCTATACTGGTGGTAATGTTGTATTTAATAAGGCAAATCCTACAGGATCTTTTATTCTTACGTCCGCTGCGTCCAATGGTTGTGACAGTATCGTTAATGTGCAAATCAATTTTTCTGATTTTAATATTTCCAACGCCCTTTTATATAATTGTGATGGGTCAGATCCTAAAATTACTTTAAATCTGGCTTCGCATCCCGGCCTTATACTATAAATATAGACGGTCAGCAAATCGCCACAAATCAGAATCTGCCGTTTACTACTTCCATCACTTCCGGCAATCATACCCTATTTATTTCAACGCCTGCAGGTTGTGAAGAAAGTATTTTGGTCAGCGTGGAAGATACCAAAGGTCCCGATGTAATGCTTACACAAAGTCCAAATCCAGATGGAACAATCAGAATTAACGTGATTGCACCGCAAAATGTAATATATGATTTAAGATGGAGTCCGGCATCTTCACTCAGTTGTAACAATTGTTTTGATCCGATCGCAAATCCGGCTGAAAAAACCACGTATACCCTGGATTACAAGTACAGTTCTGATTGTGAAGGTCAACGAATGATCTCTGTACAAAGGATAAACACGGACATTACTTTACCCAATATATTTAGCCCGGATGGGGATGGATCAAATGATATATTTTTTGTAGTCTTACCCGAAAATATTAATGGTACTGTAAAAAACATGGCCATTTATGATCGTTGGGGCAACCAGCTGTTTTCGGCTAAAGACGTACCCGCAAATCAAACTTCTGCAGGTTGGTCGGGTATGTTTAAAGGTGATCCGGTGCAACCAGGCGTTTATGTGTATCTTATTGTATTACAAATTGATGGCAAAGCAGGAACAGATAAGTATGCGGGAAGTATTACCGTGATCAGGTAGGATTATTATGCTTAAAATAGCTTTTTCACCTATTTATAAATACGAATTACCTGTAAACCACAGGTTTCCCATGATTAAATATGAGCTCTTGCCGGAGCAGTTGCTTTATGAAGGGACAGTTACAGATCAGAATTTTTTTTTCCCGAATGCTTTAGAAGATCATCTTATTCAACTGACCCACAGCAAGGATTATATCGGAAAATTAAATCACCAATGTTTGTCATCAAAAGAAATCAGAGATATAGGTTTTCCCATGTCAGATGTTCTTGTACAGCGCGGAAAACACATTGCAAATGGTACTTACCTTGCTGCAATTCATGCTATGCAGTCGGGAATAGGGATGAATATTGCAGGAGGAACACATCATTCCTTTTCAGATCATGGAGAGGGGTTTTGTCTTTTTAATGACATAGCAATTGCAGCTAATATATTGTTGAGTAAAAATAAGGTTAAAAAAATATTAATAGTAGATCTGGATGTTCATCAAGGCAACGGAACTGCAAATATATTTTCGAATATTTCGGATGTGTTTACTTTTTCTATGCATGGTGAAAATAATTATCCAACCCGAAAAGAATCTTCAGATTTTGATATTGGCATGCCGGATAAATGTGAAGATTTGTATTACCTGAGTTGTCTTAAAGAGGTATTACCAAAATTACTTGATAATGTACAACCTGATTTCATTTTTTATCTCGCAGGGGTTGATATACTGGAGTCAGATAAACTGGGACGATTGAGTATCAGTAAGCAAGGTTGTAAAGAAAGAGACCGATATGTACTTCAGTTAGCCAAAGACAATAAAATCCCTATTGCAGTAACCATGGGCGGTGGATATTCACCCAAAATTGCGGATATTATTGATGCGCATGCAAATACATTCAGATTAGCACAGGAAATTTATTTCTGAAACTACGATTTACAATTGATCACTACTTTTTCTGCCAATATTTTTTTTATGGAAGCAAGTAGATCAGTAACAGATCCTTTATCGGGCATAAAATATTCTCCTTTATAATAGGTAATTTTCCTATAGATACGTAGCATAGCGCCATCACTATTATTTGTACTAACGTCTATCTCACCGGCATCAAATTTTAATAGCTGTACTTTAGGCATTTTTTCAATATAACAACCCACAGGAATTTGAATATTTATGGTATCTGTAATCGTCAAACCATACATTATGCGACATTTTTCTCTTATCTTATCAAGATCATATGCCAGCTCATTATTGCCATTCACAAGATCAGTCTCAACAAAATATCTTTCTCCTGACTTAAGAATTTTCCTCTCTGTAGAAAATGTAGCAGACATATTAAAAACAGGTAATCCATCCGATAAAGTATCCTTTCTGGTATTCACCACCAGATCACTGATGTCTTTATAAATGTTATCCAACAGGTATATTTTGAACTTTTCATCCGACATGTTCTTTGTAAGATGAAAGGATTGAAATTCTGTACCTATACCTTTAAGTTTTTGTTGATGATTTATTTGAGCGGGTAGATCTTTTTTTATCTGAATATCAAATCTATTAAATATTTCATTGTCGGTATGATTATAATGTGTGGTCTTAACTAAGCCTGATTCTTCACCATTTACCAATAAAGCAAGTCTGTTACCGGTGAATGAACCTTGATAACCTGCTGAAACATCTTTTGATGTGCACTCAAGGAATAAGGTGTCTTTTTCAAATGGAACAGCAAGTATGGCATGATTAAAAACATTTCTGGCGTCTGAAGGATCCGGACTTAGTGCATTTTTTCCTGCATTTATGATTATATATCGGGATGAAATTCCTGCTACATTAAGTATTGCTTTCATATAATTACTTAGAGCTTTACAATCTCCATACTTAAATTCATGTACTGACTGAGCAGGCATCGGTCTGTACCCTCCTATACCTAATTGAATGCTAACATATCTCATGTTTTCCTGCAAATATCTATATAGTTTTTTAGTGATCTCCTTCTCATTTTTCTCAAATCCTATCACAGTTTTGATTTCATCTTTGGCTTTTTCTGATAATACATCCAAACCCTCATTAAGTTTACTAAGCCAAACTCCGAATGTCTGCCAATTTTTCAAACTTCCTTCGACACCATCCATTTGAAAATTTTCTAATATCGGCAAGATGGAATATATCTTATTCAATTCCCGTTCTGATTTTAAACGGGAGGCTGTCTTATTATAAAATGTCCAATTATATTCGTGCTTCATTGATGTGGAATCTACAGTTGGTTTGCCCAAAATAGTTTCCTTGAGTCTTAATCTGTTATTAATATCAAAATTTGTAATAGTAAATGTTGATTTCAAAACAGATACTTTATTTCCTTCATAGAGAGAATAACCAGGAATATTTAAACTTTGCGAACTAGAAGTTTTTATCTCCTTTATAATGATATAAGGGCTCTTATTTTCTACAACTTTATAATATAAAAACCTATCATCTGTTGCCACTGAAATACCATCTTCTGCAACCTGATCCAGAAAATCTTTTTTCTTGATAGTCTTAATTTTTTTACCATCAACTGCAAGTATGGTAATATTCAATTCTTCTACTTTTGTAAATTGGTCATATCCAATGATGATTTCATTTATTTGATTCTTATTATTATTAAGGACTAGAATTTCTGATGATGTTGTTCTGATTAATTTACTTTTGCTAAATATTTCCAGCCTCTCATCATTTTTTAGCACCACTGCATCTGCATTCAGTTTAAGAGAGTCAGGTATTAAAGCCAAATCAAATTGGCCTGAAATATTAATTGCCTGCAATGCAAAAAGAATAGAAAGTATGATGGATTTCATCCGTATATATTTAGTTTACCCATCTCTGGTGGGAATTTTTTTTGGTCAAATGGGCCGCTTAATAATCATTCTATTTTATTTCCGACGTTGGTCAAGGGCTTTTCATAAGATTTTTTTCAAAACTACCGGTTCATTTAGTTTATTGACCATAACATCAAAAGCAGATTTAAGATCAGGATATTCTTCCGGAGTATAGAACGTTTTACTAATTTTCAAATCTGCGATAATGGTTAATTTTTTTAAACTTGCAGTATAAGATGAAGTGTATTTCAAAGACATTGAGTTTTCATTTAGCATTGTATTCAAATTAACTGGTGTTTCATAAGTATAATTATCATTTAGGGTAATAATAGTTACAAATTTATATTCCTCCATAAATGGAAAATCAATAATAGATTTTCTGATTTCCCTTTTAAATGGGTTTGATGGATAAGGAAGATGGACAAAAGGTTTTATATAAATTAAATTTTCATCATTTATTTCTGTAGAAAATAACTCGCGGATTTTAATTAAATTTGGTTTTTTTTCTAAAATACTTATTGAATCCAACTTAAATTCGGATTCAGGATTTAATTGTTTCAAAAATTCATCTTCATTGCTTTTTTTAATTTTTTCCAGGTCAGCAAAAGCAAAATAGTTGTTATGCTGTATTTTAGTTGAATAATTTAATACATTTTCATCTATTGTAATTTCAGTTTGTACAATTCGTTTCCCACTAAAATCGTTTTTCATATTTATCCAATCTGCACCGTTTTCTGACACAATCCAACCATTTCCATTCAAACAACGTAATGGAAGATATCCAAAAGGCAGATCTGAAGTGGCGTCTGAAAATACAAGTTTTTCATTTATAACTGAAACACCAACAACATAGTTAAAATCTGAATAATCCGGATAAATAGGATGAAGAGTGCCATTACCCCTGGTACTTAATAATACCGGAAATGTGGGTATACCCAGATAATTTAGGGCAGCTATATAATTCAGATTAATATCACCTGCATCACCTTTACCTTCTTTGAGCAAGGTCTTTCCGGACTTATCTGTTCTATAATGATTATATCCATCCCAGGCAGTTTTATTCGTAAAAAAATCATACACTTTTTCAGCACGCACTAGACCAGATGTATCATCTGTAATATCAATGTAGTTTTTAATAAAATCTCCATCCTTTATTTTTTTACCAAATGTTTCAGATACCAACAATTCGTTATTGAGGGCTTGATAATTTGTGGCAAAGGTTCTTACTGGTTCATTTGGCCATTGGATCATGATCAATTGATGGGTTATTTTAGCACCAATGTCCGCCTTATTTGCCGTGAATGGTTCATCTTCTACGGGCAAGACATTTTCAAACACAATTGCTCTGGAATTGTAGACAATATTTACCTGTTCATTTCTATATTTTGCACCAATTTCATTATAGGTTTCTACTCTATAATTAATTACCTGACTTTTAGTTGACTTTTCATCTTTGACAGGAATTGCTCCTCCCACAATATTAATTTGATATTTATAATATTCAGGAACTGATGTGTAAAACTCATTAAACAGCACAGGGTAATTTTCCTGTACGTTCCAGTCATTAATATTCGTATAGTAATCTGAAACTAATTTATATTCAAATTCAAAAACACAATTCTTTTGCATATTGGGCATGGCGATAGTTACTTTTTTATAGTAATTATTGAATTGTGTCTCAAAGATATTTTCATCCAGAAGTTTTGTTTCTTCTATTTTATTATTGATGAGATTATATGTTTTGCCTTTAAGAGATCGCAACTTAACTTTAGCTGAACCTGCTTTGGGACTATAAAAATAAAATTCTATGTTACCAATATCATTGCTTTCAGAGTTGAAAATTTTAATCTGCTTTTTGACTTCCTCATCTACTTTAAATCCTTCATTATCATAATAACGGACTTCACTCTTTCCACCTATATAAGTGACCATCGCATCAGCGTTTTTAAAAAAATCACATTCATTCAACATAAGAAGTTCATTTGTTACTTTCCCATACTTATATTTTTGAGCATTTACTAAAGAAACAGACAAAGAAGATATAGATATTATGTAAAACACTTTTAAAATAGTTTTCATTGGTGTGTTGTTTTTATGAAAAATGTGTATAATAAATCTCAATACAAAAATAAATAAAATTTCTTTACAAAAGCTATTTTTATACATTAATTATTAAACCCTGCATTTAGATTTTCAATTGCTGATACCATTCATCTAAATCAAGAATTTTGAATGAAGAAGAACGAGTTGATCTGATACAGAACCTAACACTCATGAAAATATTCATTCTTTATGATAAGAAAATACCAGCATAAATACAATCAAAATATGTTCTCCGGGGTTTGATAATATCATGTAGAGATTTGTGTAAAATTGCGGTTTATCATATGCTTATGTAACCTGCGTCACTTTACAAAAGATATATAAATCATACTTTTGTATTGTTAATTCATATTTCATCATTATTAAATAAATATTAATCACATGAAGGTAGAACAAATTTATACAGGATGTCTGGCGCAGGGAGCTTATTATATCGAAAGTAAAGGTGAAGCGGTGGTCATTGATCCGCTCAGGGAAGTGCAACCATATATAGATAAAGCAGAAAAGGATAACGCGAAAATCAAATACGTTTTTGAAACACATTTTCATGCCGATTTTGTCTCCGGACATATTGATTTGGCAAAAAAGACCGGTGCAAAAATTGTTTTTGGTCCAACGACTGCCAAAACCGGATTTGAAATGTATGTGGCTGAAGACGGAGAGATTTTTTCTGTTGGAGATATAAAAATCAAGGTCATACACACCCCAGGTCACACGATGGAAAGCAGTTGTTTTCTTCTAATTGACGAAAACGGTAAAGAAACTTCTCTTTTTACAGGAGATACTTTATTTATCGGGGATGTAGGAAGACCGGATCTGGCACAGCATGTCATTTCAGAACTGACAGAAGAAAAACTTGCCGGTCATCTGTGTGACTCATTGCAAAATAAAATATTACCATTAGATGATGAGCTCATCGTATATCCTGCTCATGGTGCTGGAAGTGCATGTGGAAAAAATATGTCAAAAGAGACTTCGGATACCTTAGGAAATCAAAAGAAAACAAACTATGCGCTAAGACCCGGACTAACAAGAGAAGTATTCATAGGCGAGGTCTTACATGGTTTGATGCCTCCTCCGGGTTATTTTCCAAAAAATGTTTTAATGAATATTCAAGGATATGAAAGCATTGACACTGTAATGGAAAGGGGGCAGAAAGCACTTAGCCCAAGAGAATTTGAATTAGTGGCTAATGAGACGCACGCACTTGTAGTAGATACTAGAAGTTCAAAAGATTTTGCAAAAGCATTTATCCCAAATTCTATAAATCTGGGCATAGATGGAAGCTTTGCAGTATGGGTAGGTACTTTGATTCCTGATATCAAACAAGAAATTCTTGTGGTTGCCGATAAAGGTCGTGAAGAAGAGATTATTACCAGATTTGCCCGAGTAGGTTACGACTTTACTATAGGATATTTGGATGGAGGCATAGAAGCCTGGATAGCTGATGGTAAAGAGACTGATCATATACCTAATATTACAGCGCATGAATTTGCAGAGATTGAAGCAAAAAATCCAGAAATAAATATCCTGGACGTAAGGAAAAAAAGTGAATTTGATTCAGAACATATCATAGGTGCTGAAAATGCTCCGCTGGATTATGTCAATGAGAGTATGAAAATGGTTAATCCATCCAAAAAGTACTACGTGCATTGTGCAGGTGGCTACAGGTCTATGAGTTTTGTTTCTATTCTTAAATCAAGAGGATATGACAACTTGATCAATGTTGATGGCGGTTTTAAGGAAATTAAAGAAAGTGGCAAATTCAAATTGACGGATTATGTATGTCCGAGTACTATGTTATAAAATAAAATAATTTTTATGGAAACTTTAATAGAAAATCAAGTAATTCCGATGCCAAGAATAGGTGATAAAGCACCTGCATTTAAAGCTGTAACCACACAGGGTGAGATTAATTTTCCGCAGGATTACAGTGGCAAATGGGTAATATTTTTTAGTCATCCGGCAGATTTCACACCGGTTTGCACATCAGAGTTTATGACCTTTGCCAAAATGGAAAATGAATTCAGTGAACTTAATTGTAAACTTGTTGGGCTGTCTGTGGATGGTTTGTACAGTCATATAGCATGGCTCAGGACAATAAAAGAAAAAATCGAATTCAGGGACATGAAGAATATTGAAGTCAAATTCCCTCTGATTGAAGATATTACCATGGAAGTATCAAAAAAATATGGCATGATACAACCTGGAGAAAGCAGTACAAAAGCTGTAAGGGCTGTGTTTTTTATCGATCCAAAAGGTATCATCCGAGCCATCATATATTATCCTCTATCTCTGGGTAGAAATTTTGACGAACTAAAGAGAGCATTGGTTGCTATGCAAACAGCAGACAAATACAGTATTGCAACCCCTGCAGATTGGAGACCAGGAGAAGATGTCATTGTACCTCCGGCGGGTTCGTGTGGAGTAGCCAAAGAAAGAATGGAATCGGAAGATATCAAATGTGTGGATTGGTTCTTCTGTACGAAGGCTTTGCCTCTAAATTGAGATATTGGTTATATACTAAATATCTGGAATGAGATTCGTAAGGAGAGCATCAAATACAAGAAAATCAGCACTTTTAGCGACAAATCATAGTCACCGCTATGGTTCATGACTGAAAGATGCCTTAGCAAAATTGAGTGGCAACTCAATTTAATGAAGGAACCGCCAGCATATCTGGCGGCTACTCTAAAATTATTTTGAAGTATTTGAAGGTCGTAATAGATTATCATTTTAGATTTATAGGTATCATTAAAAGGGTTAAGAATTGTTGTTTTGATTTGCCCGGAGTTGAAAAACTTCGGGTTTTTTTCTTTAGTAAAATTGTTTTTAGTTAAATTTTTCTTATTTAGAATAAAAATTGAATTTTACTATTATTTTTGCAGTTAAATATTAAAAAAAAATTAAATGAGTGTAACAGGATTAAAAAAATCAGGAATAATTTCAGTGGTATTATTTGCTGTCTTTAATATTTCCGGACTTAACACACAGACAAATCAGCCTACCTACGTGGTTAAGGATAAATCTGCTGTGGCCTACTCAGCCGAAAACCCCGGATGGTTGGTAAGCGTAGATGAAGCCTATGCTGAGTCAAAAAAAACCGGAAAGCCTATTATGGCAAATTTTACAGGGAGTGACTGGTGTGGCTGGTGTAAAAGATTGACTGCTAATGTGTTCAGTAAAGATGATTTCAAACAATGGGCTGAAAAAAATGTAGTTTTACTCGAGTTGGATTTCCCAAGAATGAAAGCTATTCCGGACAACATAAAAGCACAGAATGCAAGTCTTCAGCAAGCATTTGAAGTAGCTGGATTTCCTACAGTATGGGTTTTTAATCTGAATAAAGATGAAACAGCCAATCAGTTTATGGTAGATAAATTAGGCAAAACTGGATATACCAACACTGTAGAAGAATTTACATCAGGTGTAGAGCAAATGATTAAAAAATAACAGGCTAATCATCTGTAAATAAAATCATGTGGCTTAAGTGCTGTGTTTAAAATACACTTTAAACATCAATAATACAAAAAGAGGAAATTGTTATTTCAATTTCCTCTTTTTATTTATATAATATAACACTGCCTAAACATTTCTTCAATTTTTTCTAAATGGTGTTTTGTTAAATAGTTTCAATTTTGGCTGGTAAATTTTGTCATCCATATTTTGTCTTCTGTACAATTTAACTCCTTCTACACCCATATAAATAGCAACTAAAATTGCACCATAAGCAAGTATTCCCATTGGTAGCAATACTAAGCCCAACAAAGTCAGTATAACAGAAATAATTAGATATGAAATACCCTTTTTTCGATTTACTGAACTTGCAAGAAAATGAAGGTGATAAGGTTGAATTTCTTTAATGATGTGATATTTTTCTTCATCTGTGAGCAAAGTATTTTGGAGTTCCTTATCTACATGCTCCGAATCTTTACCATTTAAAATATCATTAATAAGTCTGGTTTTGATTGGATTGGAGTTTTCCATCCTTAATAATTTTAAAAATATTGCCATAATAATAGACCAATAGCTATAAAAGCAGGAAGTCCCTGTATGTAAAAAATCCTGACAGAAACAGAAAACCATCCATACAACCCTGCGATTAAAACACAAGTCAGAAAAAACAAACTTACATTTACTGACCACACATCATCTGCAATAATCAAAGACCACAACAAACCAGCAGCAAGAAAACCATTATACAATCCCTGATTTGCAGCTAAAACTTTTGTCTTTTCAAAAAGATCAGGACTCAGCATTCTGAATGTTTTTTTACCTACTGTAGTCCAGGCAAACATTTCCAACCACATAAAATACAAATGTAAAAGAGCGATAATAATTATCAAAAATTTTAATAAATATTCCATAAATAAAAATTTTATGTAAATATAATTCTTTAAAACATATTTTTGGCACGGTATTGGAGTATAATAAAGCGAGATTGAGTATTTGAGTAATTAATTAAGCAAATTGTTTACTCGGGACCGGTTCTGTAGGGAGAATCGGTCTTTTTTTTGCCCCTACCCCAACGACTTATTATACCTAAATTGTACGTGGATTTGTTTTATTACTCAAAATCGGGTAACTCACTTGGTCTTGCAAATGGATATGTAGCGATTTTCTCAACTTTATGGTAAGTGTCCAATCCGGAAACACAAATCGTGTCTATCGCATTGAGATCCACTATGCCATTTCCATTGTAACCGTCTTCTTCGATATATATATGTGTCACATGACCCACCACAAGAATAGTACCATTGATAGATATATCAAGTTTGTCTGCCAACTGCATCCCGATTTGTATTTTCGATTCCATCACATATGGGGCTGAAAAACCATCTTTATATATTGGTGTAAGTTTACATTTATCAAACTCTGATTCATGTCTTTCAAAGTCAGCAGAAGTAAAGTGTGCCTGTTCCGCAATCATGGAATGTATGTGATTTATCGTATAACTTTTTGTCTCCAGTATATTCTCCATGGTATGACGTTCTGTCACCATAGGACGCATAAAAAATCCTAAAATCGCCGGATCTGATCCCATATGGACTACAGAGCTGATAATAGCTAGATTGGTCTGCCCTGCATTATTGATCGTTCCTATTACATTGGCAGGTTTATAACCGGTGATACTATTGATCAGATTGAGTCTGACTATTCTGTCCAGATCACTTATGTCTTTTTTTGTAAAATGAATCATTATTTTATTAATCTACCCAATCAGCTATAAAAAGATTGGTATCACGGGTTCCTCCATTGTTCCTGTTGGATGCGAAGATGATCTTTTTCCCATCATATGAAAACATCGGAAATGAATCAAATGTCTTGTCATAAGTGATTTGTTCCAATCCTGAACCATCCAGATTGATAGTGTAAAGATTAAACTGGTATCCTCTGGGTGCTGCATGATTGGATGAAAAAATAACCTTATTGCCCTTGGGCAGAAAATAAGGAGCCCAATTGGCTTTACCCAAACTGGTAAGCTGTCTGAGATCAGATCCATCTACATTGCATACGTACAGTTCCATATTAGTGGGCATAACCTGATTTTGGGCGAGGAGTTCTTTATATACTTTTATATCTTCTTCTGTCTTTGGTCTTGAAGCTCTGAATATAAGTTTTGTTCCGTCCGGAGAGAAAAAAGCACCTCCATCATAGCCCAGTTGATTGGTGACTTGTTTTACATTTGAACCATCAACATTCATTGTATAAAGTTCCAGGTCACCGCTTCGTGTAGAAGTGAAGACAATTTTATCTCCTTTGGGTGATACTGTGGCTTCAGCATCATAACCAGGCGAATCAGTAAGCTTCTTAATGATATTGCCTTTCAGATCACCATGATAGATATCAAACGATTCATAAATAGGCCAAATATACTTGCCATCAGCTCGACGTTCAGGTACATGAGGACACGAAGCTCCTGCTTCATGGGTCGAAGCATATACAACACTTTTATTGCCGGGCATAAAAAAACTACAGGTTGTTCTTCCTTTTCCTGTACTTAGTAATGGCGGTGCAGCCTGTTTCCTCTGCCAGTTTTCAAGGTCAAAATAATAAATCTGATCACATTCTGCGCCCCACATCTTATTGGTAGCCTGAAACACGACTTTTTTATCATCAAAACTCCAGTATGCTTCTGCATTATCACCACCAAAGGTAAGTTGACGGACATTTTTAAGATGTTTTTCCTGCGGAAAGCGAAGAGTATCTGCATCTGGAGAGACACTCAAACTCAATACATTATTTTTCCCTGTACTGCATGAAAACAAAAGCAGGATTATCACACCTAGGGCAAGACTATACTTTAACATCATTTTATTATATTACTTATGGAATCGCAAAAGTAAGATAATTCGAAAGTTAAAATGTCAAAATACAGTAAATTAATTATTAGCCTATTTAATTCAATGTTGCTTTCTAAAACAACAACATCATGATGGCGTAAAATTTTCAATGCTGATTTATTTTAATTTAGGTTCAAAAAGATATATTACACAAAATCCTAAAATTAAGTATAACAAAAATTATCATTCGTTTTGTCATTATCAATACAATATTTTAGCATTAAAGGATATTTAATTATGTTAAGTATATCATTATTTCACATTTGCCAAGTGAACCAACTTTATCATAAAACTGCAATATTTTTAGCATCAGCCTGCATTTCCAACATCATTTTTGTACTTTTGTATTTCCTTAAAATAATCAGTCCAAATGAAGCAGAAACAAATATTCAGAATATTATACTTTTCCTGTTTACTTTTCATTTTTTCATGTAGTAAAAAGTCGACATTTCCCATTGAGCTTCCTAAACAGAATCTTGCCATGGATATTATTACACTTTCTTCAGACGAGATGGAAGGTAGGGAGATCGGCACTCCAGGTGAAAGGAAAGCGGGAGACTATATTGCAAAGAGATTTGCTGAAATCGGGTTACAGCCCATTGGAGATAAAGGAACTTATTTCCAGACTTTCACCCGCAAAAAAAGTGGCAATCCACACGGGGATGAATCCACTACCACGGGAAAAGAAGTTACCGGAAGAAATATATTGGGATATATTAACAATGGTTCAATGTCAACAGTCATTGTTGGTGGTCATTATGATCATTTAGGCTATGGACATGAAGGTTCGTTGTACGTTGGTGATCTTGCCATTCACAATGGAGCAGATGACAATTCAAGCGGGGTAGCTGGTGTACTTTATCTGGCTGAAAGCATTAAAAAATCTAATTTCAAAAAACATAATTATCTTTTCATCTGCTTTTCAGGTGAAGAAAAAGGGCTCTGGGGCTCCAACTATTTCGTTAATAATACGTCTCTGGATAAAAAAACCTTCAACTATATGGTAAATATGGATATGATTGGCCGACTAAACGAAGAAAGAAAATTGGCCATCAGTGGTATAGGTACGTCTCCTGATTTTGAAGCCATTCTTGATAACATCAAAAAACCAAAATTTAACATTAAAAAAGATTTGTCAGGTATGGGCCCGTCTGACCACGCTTCGTTTTATAATGCCGAAATTCCTGTTTTAGCCTTTTTTACCGGCCAGCATAGTGATTATCACAAGCCAAGTGATGACGCCCATCTGATCAATTACGAAGGTGTCAAAGACATTGTGGAATATATCTATACTGTAGTAAGCACCCTTGAAACCAAAGAAAAACTTCCATTTACAAAAACCAAAGACGAATCTCAAACAAGAATGGCTTTCACTGTTACACTAGGGGTAATGCCGGATTATTTATATGATGGTATCGGACTAAAATTAGATGGTGTAAAGGATGGTAAACCTGCTCAAATTGCAGGATTGGAGAAAGGTGATATTGTTATAAAAATGGGGGAGCTCGATGTCCCTGACATGCAGTCATATATGAAATGCTTGTCTATTTTTAAGCCAGGTCAAACAGTAGAAGTAAAATTTCTCAGAGCAGGTAAAGAGATGAGTAAACAGGTTACATTCTGATGATAAAGGAAGAATTTAGTGAAGTTCAACGTGTGGATTCTATTTGGCCGCTATCAATACTTACCTTAACTTTGGTGTTTAATTGGGTTCTGTATTTTATATCAGGATATAAATCACTGGACTTTTTTTATGGAAGTATGCTAAGTATCGCACTTTTGTGTACGTTCTTTACCATAGTAAGATTACACACAAAAATTAACAGTGTAGGGATTCAGTATAAGTTTTTTCCATTTCACTTCAAATGGCAGTCCATATCCTGGAATGAAATCGAAACAGCTGAAATCAGAACCTACAAACCCATAAGAGAGTATGGTGGATGGGGGCTTCGTTATGGTAAACAAGGAAAAGCTTATACGATAAAAGGTAAGACCGGCCTTCAGTTGTATCTCAAAACAGGGCGAAATATTCTGATCGGAACCAATAAATCTGAAGACTTAATCCAAGTGCTAAGATACTTAAAAAAATAAGGTTTGAGTGAAACCAAAATAATATTTTATTCCCCGTTATGTATATCCTCAATAAAATTTAACCAAAACAAGATTATCTTTTACCCGGCATATTTGGCATTCCTTGCATAAACTTGTCCATACCCTTCCCTTTGCTCATCATTTGCATCATCTTGCGCATCTGATCAAACTGCTTTATAAACATATTTATCTCATGAATACTTTTACCACTTCCATCCGCGATCCTCTTCTTTCTGGACATATTCAGTAGTTCAGGATTCCCTCTTTCTTTTGGAGTCATAGAAAGTATGATAGCCTCAACTTTTCCAAATGCTTTATCATCGATATTAATGTCTTTGGTCAACTTACTCATTCCGGGTATCATGTTCATAAGTGATTTTACATCCCCCATTCTCTTGATCTGATTGAGCTGTCCTAAAAAATCATTAAAATCAAACTTATTTTTTCTTATCTTCTTTTCAAGTCGTTCAGCTTCCTTTTCATCAAACTGTTCCTGGGCCTTTTCAACAAAAGAAACAATATCCCCCATACCCAGGATTCTCTGTGCCATCCTATCAGGATAGAAGACATCCAATGTTTCCAGTTTTTCCCCGGAGCTTACAAATTTAATGGGTTTACCTACTGCATACTTTATAGATAAAGCGGCACCACCTCTGGTATCTCCATCCAATTTGGTCAAAACTACGCCGTCAAAATTAATTCTCTCATTGAAAACTGCAGCAGTATTGACAGCATCCTGTCCTGTCATTGAGTCTACAACAAAAAGTGTTTCTGTGGGTTTGACTGCATTTTTAATATTTTCAATTTCCTGCATCATATCCTCGTCCACAGACAAACGGCCTGCCGTATCTATGATGACAACATCATGACTGTGGCTCTTCGCATAATTGATGGCATTGATAGAGATTTGTACAGGACTTGTACTCTCCGGCTCTTTATAGATATGAACACCTACTTGCTCTGCTAACACTGACAACTGATCTACAGCAGCAGGTCTATATACGTCACAAGCAACAAGCAATGGTTTTTTTGATTTTTTGTCTTTGAGATATTTTGCCAGTTTTCCTGAAAATGTGGTTTTACCTGATCCTTGAAGACCCGAAATCAATATGATACCAGGATTACCTTTTATGTTGATACCTGCTGCTTGTCCACCCATAAGCTCAGTCATCTCATCCTGAACTATCTTAACCATCAACTCACCGGGCTTTACAGAAGATAACACATTTTCAGTGCCAAGTGCCTTATCTTTGATTTTGTCAGTAAATTCCTTGGCTATTTTATAATTTACATCAGCAGCAACCAATGCCCTTCTGATTTCCTTTATAGAATTGGCAATATTGAGGTCTGTTAATTTACCTTCACCTTTCAGGTTTTTAAAGGCCAGATCAAGTTTTTCACTTAAACTTTCAAACATATTAAATTAATTTTTCGGTGCAAATATACATTAACGAAATGAGAGTATAAAGTACTCGGTTTATATAAATAAAATATCCCTGCAATGACTCTTCAAAGCAGGGATATTTTTACCTATGATTTTGTTTACATATTATTCAACAATGATCATTTTTTTAGTGGCACTATAATCACCACTTTCAAGTGTATAATATAAAATACCTGATGACCCAAGCTGTTCTCTATTGAAAATTTCGCTATTTAACCCTTTGACAGCATCAATATTTCTGACTGTGACCAATTTACCAGTTACATCATAAATACTTAAAGTTGCAAAAGCTGCTTTTGGCATATTAAAGCTCACTGTTGTCAATCCTCTGAATGGATTAGGCTCGTTTTGATACAGTTCGATATTAGTTATAGGTAAAGTTCTAACATCTAAACTTATCTTTCCAACTTTATAATCTGAATCGTAAGATTCTGCTTTGGTTACTAAAGAGTTCAGAGATAACATTTCACTTACTTTTGTTGCCTTGTCAGCTTTTAATACTATTGTAAATAAAACATCGTTTTCATTTGTACTTATGTTGTCGCCGGAGGCATAACTCATGGTTACAACAGAATTTGAAATTAAACCAACATTATTGGAATTTACATCAAGTAGTCCAGGTAATACACTGACGAAACCTGCACCTTTCAGATTCATTGTGAACTGATAACCTGAAACATCTTTAAAATTTGCAGAAGTTACCGGTATTTCTATCATTTCACCAGCGGCTGCATATTGTTCTTCCACTGTCAACATGACATTTTTGTCAGTTCTTGGCTCAACCATTGGATTCGTTATATCCGTATTGGCATTCCCATTCACATCTCCAATCTTAACTGCTATAAAGTCATAATTACCATTTGCATAACCTGGGTGGGCAATCATTTTTTCAACGTAAGGGAATGGATTTACTATATCCATGGACTGGCTTGATATCGGGAATCTCCAGCTTTCATTCTTAGGAAGTTCATTGGTAGTACCAAGGATTAGTTTTCTAAGATCAGTCAAGTCAGAGGCAGATATTTTACCATCATTATTGGCATCTGATGCGATCAATTTATATGGACTCGTAAATGATTGAATATCTAAAATGTGTCTTTGAATCATAACAAGATCCAAAGTACTAACTCCATTGATATAGTCTCCGTTTTTCCTTGCACTCAACCCGGTGTCTGCTAAAATATCTATTTCAAAATTACCATTTGCGTCAGTCATTTGGCTGATTGGAAATTCAGGTAATGTGGTGGACTCTACAAAAATGGCAACATTTCGTACCCCTTGTCCTGCCTCTGTTCTGACATTTCCTGCAATTTTCGATCCGTCATTTATACCTGGACATCCATTTCCATTACAAATCAAGTGTAGAGAAACCCAACAGAAGTCATGGTTAAATTTCTTATCCCATACAGTCATCTTCACATCTACATTATTGGAAGTCTGCCCACCCAATGAAACACTTGTCCACACTTTTGCTGAACTCTTGGCTGCAGGTAACCATCTTTGAAGTTCTCCGTTCAGGTATCTTACTTTAGCAGAATTGTTAGTGATCAGGTAAGCTTTTCTTCCGGTTGCTGTCAACTCGAAGTAATGCTCAACATCAATATTTACCAATTGATTACTAATGATGGTATCATTTGTTTGTGGATACCAGTTTTCAAAGGTAAACAGTAAATCTTCCTGCGGAGTACAAGGCCAATTTACGTCACCGTCAAATGAACCTTTGTCAAAATCTCTGGCCCACAATTCAACCATTGGCAATCCTGTGCTGCCTGCTGGAACCTCCATTAATGCAGTACTTAAAGACACACAATAAGGAGTAGGTGGTTTTTTATCTACTACCATAAAGTTTTCATGACAAGAAGCAAAATTATGACAACCATCAGCAACTTTCCATACTATTTTATGGTTAGACATCTTGCCTTCTATTATTTCACTATCAGGTAATTTTACTGTCACTTTACCACCATTAATCGTTGGTGCAACATAATATACCTTCACTTGATCACCGTTAATTAATCTCACTGCACCATTTGTACCAGGTGCTTCAAAAGAACTAAACAAATAATCATTTGATCCATCTGCCCAAAGGTCAATATATACTTCCCACTTCATCCAACCTTCATTAATACATCCACCTTCATCAATTGCAGTCTTACTGAAGCTGAGTCCTTTCAATTTACAATCAGCACCTTGTGCATACATCGTATCTCTACAAGTAATTTCAGGCGCTTTAGTATCTTCACGTACAAAATATTTGTAATATGGTCCTCTTTCATCATTATCACACCAATTCACCAGTTTGTACTCCACTTTCCACTTTCTACATACGCCGTCTTCGAAATCAAACTGCCAAACTTTGTGACTTATTCCTATTACATCACAAGGACCTGCTACCCAAGTAGGCTCAAATTGAGCAATTTGTGCTGCTGTAGGACCATCACAAGCTGTGATTTTCTCTATATTTGCATTAGGAGGAGTTACTATCCAATCTCTTTCAAGTAAACTTTCATTTACACGGATATTCTGGACACATGTTCTTGTATTTCCTTTCTCGCGGATGATAAAAGTTCTTCTGATCCAACCTTGCTTACATTGATTCAATTCCAGTTTATCCCAATAAGATATTGCAGGATAGAAACATGCACCATAAGCTTGTGGTAAACCTGTCTTAACGAAGTCTACTCCATCTGTTGATTTAGCAGAAGAAATGGCTTGTCCGGGAGTACCTTGCTGTGGATTGGTTTCGATAGCCCAATCACAGAATATAGTTGCATCGGCAGGACAAGAAATTACTGGTGGAACTTTACACTCTACTTTTATAAATGACCATGTGTCATTATAATTGTCCTGATGAGGAGTTGGATTGTTGGTAGTAGGAGTAATATAACAACCTACACATCCATCTTTATTGCCATCATCCCAAACCCGAAGTATAACTTCGTGATAGCCTGTATCTAAGACTCCATCTCCATTCACATCTACCAGGACTGCATCCAAATCTTCACAACAGAATTTGACATATTTACCTTCATCGTCATCCTGTGGGCTATATTCTCCAGCATTAGGCTGAGGGAATCCTACCGGAAATTTATGACTAAATGTCCTGTTATTATTATGCGTTCCGTTTAAGCCTATACTACCACAGTTTGGAGCTGTGGAAGCTCTTCTGATTTCAAACCTTATATCGGAGCAGTTATCATGTGAACCATTATCAACATCTTCTGCAAATAATTTTGCCTGAGCATCAGGAATTGTATCAAAACCAACCTGATATCCAGGGGTAAGACCTATTACCAAATCGCGTTTTGCAACAGGAACAGGTGCTGTTCTATCCTGAACATTGACTGAAATAACCTGATGTGCAGATTCATTTCCACAACAATCAATGGCTGTATATTTAAATTCATAGACTCCACAAGGTACGCCGAATGCTCTCCATTGATTTCCAACTTTAATTACAGAAATACCTGGTGTGGATGATTTTACCGTGTATGTTGGTGCAATGTCGCAATTATCATGCAATTCCCAAACCGGAGGAAGTACCAAGTCTGCTGAACAATCCCAAGGTCGGGTACTTACAATGGTATCTTTTACTGAAAAAGTAGGAGCAACAGTATCTATTGCTTTAATCACTTGTGTACATTTTGAAACTATACCCTGACACCAATCCAATACTGTCCATGTACGAATAACTTTTTTATTTCCATGACAATGCGGACCACAAGCGTCTATGACCTGATCAGAGTAGGTGGTATAATATTCACAAACTCCCTGTACTGGTATGTTAACGTTTCCTCTGGTAAAATAAGGATAAGCAGAAGTTACCCCGCGAGCCGCAGCTATTGCTTCAGGACTAACATCGTCTTTACAACTTAATTCAACTAAATCTACAGGACAAGTCCATGCTACATTTGTTAAAACATTAAATATCTGGTCACACGCAGCAGTGTTACCGCTTCCATCTGTTACAATCCATTTACGTAATAAGAAACCACCATTACATCCATCTACAAATTTATGCGTTGTAAATACTGCAGTAACTACATCACAACCATCAGTCCATACCGGTCTGTCAGTGGCTGTATTTGGATTTTTTTCAGCAAGAATAGCATCTACATCATAACAATTCAGATCTCTTCCTGCGTTACAAACTATAACCGGTGGAGTTTTGTCTTCGACCAAAATTTTACCCCAACAATAATTACCACATGGTATACCTACAGAAAAAGTAAGCTCTTTATTCAAATATTGGCTGACATCATTTGTGCAAATCACTTTACCATTTGGATCTTTCACTTCTACAAAATAGAAGGATGCAGGCCCGGTAAGTGGTGCTGCCAGAAGTTGATCAGGGGTCAGTTTTGCTCCGCAATTATCATCCACAGTCAAGTTGATTTTATTGTGACAGCTGATTGGTTCATCTGCAAAATCAAATATACCGGACAATGGTGTAGAAAAGAGCATACCACTTACACCGGATATTAGATTTACACTACCAAATGTGATTACCGGGCAATGTTTACTGCTTCCAAGAGAATAATCTACTGCATCCAAAAAGTTTGCAGCATCAGGAGAGCAATACAATGACCAATTTAATCCACCATCGGTGGTAGTATAAATGGCTCCTCTGGCACCAACCAATATACCAATATTTTCATCAATCCAGGCCATATCCTGAATTTCAACAGGTCTTGTGCCAACAATAATGTGAGGAATATTCGTAAACTCAGTCCAGGTAGCACCTCCATCAATAGATTTTGCCGCTCTACCTGCAATATAACTAATTACATAACCAATTCTTCCTGTTGGTTCAAACCATATTTCGTTGATATTTGCAGCATTTGTTGCATTAAATTGATAAGGTATTGTAAAACCTACCGTAGTTTGTTTCCAGGTAGCACCGCCATCAATCGTTTTATAAATTCTTGATCTCGTTGTACTAATCCAACCTGTTTTCGCATCTGAAAAGAACACATTCAAAAAACCAACATTGTTAGGAGATGGTGCATTAGCAGCCGGAGTAAAGGTTGGACTGGTTATCGGAATATTGGTCCAGGTCTTACCACCATCCGTGCTCTTAATCAATAAGGTGAAATTGGAAACTACCCAAACAGTATTTGGATCAGAATATTCTACCGCTATAAATGGTCCCTGAGCAATTGGGTAACCTGTAGCTTGCGTCCAGGTAAGTCCACCATCCTGTGTGTAATAAATAAATCCTTCTGAATTAAAAGCACCTACAGCAACTCCATTTTTTGCATCACTAAATCTGACTGAGTAAAATGTTACAAATGAAGGCGCAGCTTGAATGGCGTTCCATGACGATCCACCATCTGTCGTCTTATAAATGTAGCCACCAGTGGAAGCCGCCCACCCCAATACATTTCCTCTTGCATCAGTGCTGCAGTTGGTAAGGTTACTTTCCTTTAAATAATATATGTCATTAAATCCGCTTGACAAATTGGTACCATCCAGTTGCTGCCAGGTACATCCATCATCAGTACTTCTCCAGATACTACTATTACTTCCAACTGCATAACCCTCACTGCCTTCAAATTCCATATCAGCTATTGCAGCAGATGTTACATCCAAAACTTTAGTCAGGTAATTTATCACATAAGCCTGTCCAGGTACAAGACCACTGATATTAATTGCTCCATTTCCGCTAATAGGTGTAGATGAATTTAGTGTTGTAGCATTTATAGCTACAGCGCCAGGTTCAGATAATACCAGATTTAAACGATTGGATTGACAAAATCCGATATCTGCTCTTATATTAGTATATGTACCTTTGGTTAAGTTTGAAAAGGTAAAAGTGGAAACACCGGTTATACTTGAAAATCCGGACTGTGATGTACCGTCTTTATCCAACTGTACAAAATAGCTCTGCGTCGGTACCAAGCCAGTAATGGTAATAAAACCATCATTTTTACCGCAAGCTGTTGGATTTCTGAAATCTGTTATGGTCAAATTTGTATTAATTCCCACAAATAATACCACTGGACCAATTGAATTAGTAACACAACCATTCAGGCTGGCATATATATTTGTATAAGTACCAGCCAACAATCCTGTTACAATAGCTATACCGGCGACAGGGGTAACTGTAGTAGATTGATTAAAACCACTTTGATCAGTGTATGAAATGGTGTAAGCAATTCCATTGGATAATCCTAAAATCTGGAAACTACCGTTTGAATTATTACAGGTAGAAGGTTGAGTAACAACACCTAATGAAATAGATGTTAAATTATTAAATGGTGCCAATTCAGCAGATACAAAATTTGATTTACATCCACCGTTAACCACAAATATTTTTGTGTAAGATGCTCCTCTTAAATTTGATATTGTAAATGTGCTACCATTTGCAGTAAAATTTAAAGGTGCTACAGCAGTTCCATTAAGCGTATAATTGAGTACATAATTTTGTCCTGAAATCAAGCCACCAATTCTGATTGAACCATTGGTAAGTGCACATCCGGATGGATTAGTAATCGCTTCAAGCGTAATTTCCGGTGCATTTGGATCTTTAAGTGTAGCTGCTACTGCATTAGATATTACATTTAAATTGGTTACTTTTATATCGGTATAATCACCATTGTCCAGATTTCCCAATGTATAGCTACCGGACACGTCAGTTGTAATGGCTAAAGGAAGCTGATCCACACCATCTTTCTTATAAGTCAGAGAATATTGATACAATTTAATCATTCCGGATATAATAAATGATCCATCGTTCAAATCACATGCAGTTGGTGATTTTACTGCAGTTACAGTAATAATTGGCGTATTGGTATCTGAACCTACTGCCGGGGCAAGTACATTTGATCGACAACCATCAGCGGTTGTTACAGTCAATTGTTCATATACACCACTATTCAAATTTCCCAAAGTATAATTAACATCATTGGCAATAAATGGTACATTATGGTATTTAAACATGTCACCACTTTGTACATAAAATACCAATCCTGAAGGAGTTGCTTTTATTGCATTATAAAATACTGTTCCATTGGGACTGTTTAAAAGGGGCAATATCTGCCATGTAGCACCACCATTTGATGTCTTATAAATTACACCACCCTGACCTACACCGGCCACATATCCGTTGTCTCTGTCATAAAAATCAATGGCTCTGATATTGAATGTTTGGGTATTCTGATTTGCATCAAATATATTGGTAAGTGTACTGACCGACCAGGTAACTCCACCATCTGTTGTTTTTAAGACTTTACCACCAAATCCATCTATTGGATTTCCTGATTGAAATGCTACAATATAACCATAATCCCCATCAAAAAACTGTAGATCATTAACTGTCAGACTTGAATTAGGATTTATACCAGCAGGAGTTCCGTACGTTTTAAAAAGGTCGACCCATGTAGCACCACCATTAGTTGTTTTAAGAATTATAAAATTCTGACCTTGAGGAGCTGCAACAGGACTTGTTATTCCGGTTACTGTTAAAAATTGTCGGAACGCAACTCCTGTATTGACCAATCTTACGTCTCGGATCGCATTTGAATTTACTGTGAATGTTCCAAGACCATTTGTATTGATTACAGGTGCACCGGGATCAGCCACATTCTTTCCAAATAATCTGTATTTCTGATAAACTACCCCATTTGTTGTAGCAGTAAATGTCATTCTGTTATTTGAAACAGATGGTGCTGAAAATACGTTGGTATTAAGATTTACCCAAGCCACTCCATTCCAACCTTGGACATAAATCGAGTTGGAAGCATATGTACCAAGGAAAAAACTTGTAGTCGTATTCAACTCCACTTCTATACCACTGATTGGGTATGGACTGGCAGGAGTGACTTCAAATATGGTTTGATTAACATAATTTGATCCTGAAACAAAAGAAAGCGTAGTAGCCGCATTGTTGTCAATTAAATTACCGACATTTCCAGTAGAAATTGGTAAAGTAGTAGCAACCGACGAAACTCTAAACAATTCACTTCCCACAAAATATAAAGGCTGTCCTACATAATACTTATTTGTTCCCGGATTAGTCACTGTCACAGATTGTACCCCTCCAGCAGCATTGATAACCACTGTCGCCCTGGCTAGTGCAGTTACTGCTGAGGAAGACCCAGTCACAGAACCAGTTCCCAAGGTGATGGGTACATTCAAATATGTACCAGGCGAATATATCCCTGATGGAACGGGAACACTTAATGGAACTGTATTTACCGTGGATAAATTTCCAGTTACATAATTTTGATTCAATGGAGAACCAGTGGTGGTACTCACAGAATTACCAACAGCATACGCAGTGTTGGCATCTACTGTAAAAATGTTTGATAGTGCAGAAGTTGCGTAAATGGAAGGTACATTTTGCAAAATCCAGGTAGCTCCACCATCTGTAGTTTTCACTAAACCACTTACAGGATAATTGGAAATTGCATAGCCTATGTTGGCATCAGCCATTTCAACTTGAGTCAGGGACGCAATAGAAACCTCTTTAAAAGATCTGCCATTGTCTGTGCTCACTTTCACATTTGAGCCACCAATAATAACCTTGCCATCTTTTGTATCCACAGTTAAATTAGTGGTAGTATTGACATGGATGTCAAAATTTCCATCTATACACTGATTTTGGCTTACCAAACTTGACAAGGAGATAATAACGAGAGAAAACGTAAGTAATAAATACTTCATGGGATTGAGTTTTGGTTAAAATATTCACAGGTCTTAAAACAAAATAAATGAGAATACTTTGTTTTAAATAAAAAATGTTTGCCAAAACCATGATGAAGAGACCTAAAAAAAATGCCTTAACCTACTTAATTGCAGGGAGTTAATAAAATTTTGAGTTTTCTTATTTATGTAACATCACAGAAAATGAATGATCATATTCCTGCTTCGGCGCCACAAACGTACGAATATTAGAAATTAATTAAAAATTTTCAAAACTATATTTTCTTCAATTGATTAAATTTTTTCAAAATACCTTTGATTCCCTATTAGTCACTATATTTGTACAACTTTTTAATCTGTATCAAATTCAACCACAGATGCTTAACCAAAACACATTAAATAATTATTGTAATCATATTACCTTAAGAATATTTTCTTTATTTCTATTATTAGCGTGTTTTGATAAAGTATCACTTCATGGTCAAGACATTATTGTAAGAATTTTTGATGACCGGGATGGGAGTGGAGTATTTAATGCAGGTGATGTTTTTATTACAGGTTTTACCCCTGAGCTATGGAGTGGAGGTACGAATACTTTTATCCCATTTGTAGAAGGACCAGTAGGTAGATATAATTTTAGTGGAGTCCCTCCCGGCACCTATACAATTATGATAGAGACCATCAATGGAGCATTTACAATCATGCCAAATCAGTCATACAGCAGTGGTGAAACATTAGGTGTTAATTTCAGTGGACCACCTGAAACTATTGATATAGGCTTTTACAGAGGCGCTGAGATTGGAAATTATGCCTGGGAAGATATGGATGGAGACGGTATACAGGAATTGGGAGAACCACCCGTATCAGGGCTATTGGTCGAAATTTATGATGATGACGGTATTCTGGCAGGCTCAGATATAACCGATGCTGCTGGTGCGTATTTAATAACCGGGATTGTGCCCGGCATCAATTTTCATCTGCAATTTTATGTTCCTGCAGGATTTGATCGTTTTACCAAGTTTAATGCATTTGGTTTTCCAGGGCTGACAGTAGATAGTGATGCCAATCCTGATTTATTGGCAGCTGATTATGGCCAATCAGACAGATTTGATCTTTCCAGTGGTCAAACCAATGTCACAGGTGATGTGGGTGTTTGGAAGTTTGGTAAAATGAGCGGTGTTTCATGGAACGATTGTAATGGAAATGGAATAAAAGACGATGGTAATGTCATGCCGACAGGAGACTACTCCATTTTTGACCGTACTACAGGACAACTGATTGCTACGAATACTGACAACAACGGAACATATAATTTTGATGAATTGCCTCCGGGAAGCTATTATATTTTATTTAATATTATCCCTGATCCACCTCCACCTGGATTTTCTTTAGTGACGCCCAATCAGGGAGGCCCTACCATGGACAGTAACCCTACGCAGGATTCAGGGATTTATTTTTTTAATATCAGAAGTGGAGATGTATTGACCAATGTGGATGGAGGTTATACAGAGACTTTCACTTTGCCTGGCAACGTATTTGAAGATATTGCGTTGGATGGAGTCATTGATTCCGGTGATGATGGAATCGGTGCTGCCACCGTTGAGTTACTCTATGGCTGCCCTGGTGGTGCTGTAATTAAGTCAGTCGTAACTACCTCTGACGGACAATATAGTTTTACCAATGTCCCTTCTGGTTCATATACCATAAAAGTAGTATTAAGCGGTGATTTACTTACTTTGACGCCATCGACACCTTTGGAATATTGTGTGCAGATTGGTTGTGGCCAACCCGATCCGGAAGAGTATATTTTTGGATTTGGAGATTTATGTGGTATACCATCTGCTCCTGGAGAAGTAGAATTGGCTATCTGTCCTGCAGATGTTCCTTATGATTATGAAGGTATAAATATAAATGACGATCTTTTTGGTGATGAATTTACTCTACCTAATATAACAACATCCCTCGGTTGTGATAGTA
This sequence comes from Saprospiraceae bacterium, assembly GCA_016714445.1. GTDB lineage: Bacteria > Bacteroidota > Bacteroidia > Chitinophagales > Saprospiraceae > OLB9. Next base: position 353,392 of record JADJNF010000001.1, read on the forward strand.
TTGTGCGAATAAATGCCAGAATTCTCAGGATGGATGGAGAAATAAAACTTTTATCCTGTGTGAACAGCACTTATACACTTGCTTTTGACATGGATGATATCATTCAGTCCACAAACGATTATGATCAGATAGAATATAGTTGGTTTAATAACAATATACTTATAGGAAACGCATCAACTCTGGTCACGACAAGAACCGGACTTTTTACCCTTAGGATAACCGTCAATAAATTTGGAACAGATTGTATCTCAAATTTTGATTTTAATATAAATCCTTTAGATCTGAAATCGCCAAAACCAATGTTAAATGGCACAGATAAAGTTTGTTTAGATAACAAAAACGATATAATTTTTATTCCTAATCCGATTTCAGGTACTACTTATGAGTGGACTTATCCGGATACTTTTATAAATGTAACCCTCTCAGTACTTAAAGATAGTATTTTTATTAACTGGAACATTGATACCACAGCAAATGTATGTGTCAGAGCAAATAATGGATGTGGATGGAGTGATTTCAATTGTATTTCAGTAAAACCTAATATTACACCTAAACCAAACATTTTTGCTAAAGATAGTATTTGTCTGAATAACAGCACTTTGTTGTATACCAACAGTGCTGACACCATTTTTTTCTGGAACATAACCAATGATACTCTGTATACAGGCAAACAAACCAAAAAAGATTCATTAGATATTGTGTGGGATACTGATGGTTATAAATATATTTCACTTGTTGCAGTCAAGGATGGCTGTGCCTCTTTGCCGACCCTGGATTCTCTGTTAGTTTTTTCTCCATCTATCCCACCTATTTTAAACTGCTCGAGTACCAATAGTTCGGTGACTTTTACATGGACTGATCCTTCTGATGTAAAAAACTATATCTTCAATCCTTCAGGTGGATTTTCCGGCACTCATTCCCTTGGATCTGAGTACACCATAACCGGTTTACCATCCGGACAATCTGTTTCTCTTGATATTGAAGTCATATCATCTAATCCTTGTGGCAACTATACGATAGCACAAAAAACCTGTACAACCCAGGATTGTATTCCTCCTGTTGTTATGCTCGATGCTTCAGAAACAATTCTTTGTTTGGGTCCTAATTCAGGATTGGTTACTCTTAGTGCTTCTACCCTACCAATAACTGCTGGTGTTGGATTATTCAGTGGACCGGGAGTAGATAATGCTAATGCTGTTTTTGATCCAAATATCGCAGGAGTAGGAACACATACCATATCATACAATTTTACCGCTACTGCAGATAATTGTATGGCAAATTCATCCATTGTAATTCAGGTTAAAGCAACCCCAATTGCAGATTTTAATGTTAGTAATAATATTATATGTATCGACGATGTAACCAATGTCAATTATACCGGAAATCCTGCCAATGCTTCTGTGACCTGGATAATTCCAAATGAAGGCATGGCAAGTCCATCTTCGATAAGTCCATTTGATATCAGATGGTCGGCGATCGGAGATTTTATAATTAAAGCTGTAGCAAGCACTAATGGCTGTGTTTCAGATACCATAAGTAAATCTGTCAAAATAGAGCCGGCATTAAGTATACCTGTCATAAATTGTCAAAACATAGGGCAAAACGACATTTCTTTTGCCTGGGATGCAATCTCAACAGCAGGATATGAAGTGCTCATTGATGATATATCGCGAGGTAATATTACAACAACACAATATACAGAAAGCGGTCTTGCCATAGATACCGATGTAAAAATCACAGTCCGTGCCCTAAGTAATAACAGTTGTCCCGGTACGGAGAGTTCAGCTATATGCCGTACATCTGATTGCCTACCGCTTGTTTTCATTTTTCCTAATGATACCATACAGGCTTGTCAGAATACTACCCCTTCCATCGTAAATTTATCTGCCACCATCGGAGGAAATGTAAATCCGTCAGGTTTGGTTTGGACTTCTTCCTGTATTTCCTGTCTAAATTCAGTTGCCGGTACTTTTGATCTGTCATTGGCAAATATTGGTCGTCACACTATATATACTTCCTATACCAGTGGTTCATGTGTCTATACCGATTCAATCATTGTAATCATTAAACTTAAACCAATAGCAAATATTCAACTTGCAACTGATACAATATGTGTTACTGATGTTTTACCTGTATTAATGTCGGGTACTTTTGCCCCAGGTATTTTAAATTCCTGGCTTGATGGCTCAATATATATTCAAAACATATCAGGAAATACAGTATTCTTCAAATGGCCTACTCCGGGCAATTACAATATAAGTCTTGTTTCTGTATTGGATGGTTGTATGTCAGACGAAATTTCACGCTCAGTGGTAGTCGAACCTGCAATAGAAATACCTTCTATTTCCTGTCAGAATGTAAGTCAGAATAGCTTGACTTTTGGTTGGAATAATGTCACCTCTGGTGGATATGAAATTCTTATTAATGACGTATCACGTGGTACCATTTCCACAACTCAATTCACTGAAAGCGGTTTGACTGTGGATACCGATGTAAAGATCACCGTAAGAGCCATAAGTAATAACAATTGTCCAGGTACAGAAGCTTCGACTACATGTCGCACGTCTGACTGTCCACAACTTACTTTTACATTTCCGCTGGATACAATCGACGCATGTCAAAACGCGTCTCCTTCGATCATCAATTTATCTGCCACTATCGGAGGAAATGTAAATCCAACCGGTTTGACATGGACTTCTAACTGTATTTCTTGTATAAATTCGATCAATGGTACTTTTGATCTTTCTCAGGCAAATGTGGGAAGACATACTATATATGCTACTTATACAAACGGTTCCTGCATGTACAATGATTCGATCATAGTATTCATAAAACTCAAGCCTACGCTGAATATTCAGATTACTGAAGATACCATTTGTATAACTGACATTTTACCTGTGACTATTTCCGGCACATCTGTACCAGGAATGATGTATGCATGGCTTAATGGTGCTTCATATATTCAAAGTACTACAGGAAATACGGTATTTTTCAAATGGCAGACACCTGGCATTTATGATATAAGACTTGTTTCCAGATTGGATGGTTGTATGTCAGAAGAAGTAGCTCAGACTATTACTGTGGAACCGGAATTAGTAATACCGGTGATCAATTGTGTAGAAAGTCTGGATAGCATCACTATCAACTGGACTCAAGACAATTGCGCAGATCAATATGTCGTGCTGGTGAACAGTCAAACAGTCAGTACCCAAAGTACTAATTCATTTATTATAAAAAATCTGTCTGTCGGACAATCTGTAGATATACAAATCCAATCTATCAGTAAGTGTGCTTGTCCGGGAGTAGTTTCAGTGATCAAAACATGTAAGACTCAGGATTGTCCAACTGTTTCACTTTCTTTTCCACAGGACACGCTTACTTTTTGTTTGAGTGACAATCCACAAAATCAGATTCTTTCAGCCACAGTTACGGGAGGCAACACATCAGGAATCCTTCAGTGGAATGGAATCGGAGTCTCAAATAATAATGTCTTTTCACCAATTGTTGCAGGGGTTGGGGTACACCAGATCACTGCGGAATATATGCTGGGTTCTTGCAATTATACAAAAGTACTTGTGGCTGTAGTGAACAACTCCATTGCTCCTGCATTAACGGCCAATGATACCATATGTGTTACTGAAACGCTCAGGTTGAATATTTCAGTATTTAATCCAAATGCCACACTGGAATTTACAGATGGTAAAAACAATTTGATTGAAACCCTTCCGGGAAATGCTTTTAACTTTAAATGGAACACTTCAGGCACTTATAAAATTTCTGCTTTTACAATGAACAAAGGTTGTAAATCAGAATTGACTTCAAAATCTGTTGTAGTTGAACCTGAATTACCACCATTGGCTTTAAAATGTTCATCTTCAGCTACTTCTGTAACCATTGACTGGACTGATCAAGACTGCGCAAAAGAATATATAGTAACAGCAAATAGTATGTTGAATCCTGCACAAATCGATAATACATTTACTTTACAGAATTTATTGCCAGGACAGTCTGTAAATTTTATTGTGCAAGGCATCTCTCAATGCGCGTGTCCTGACAGGATGGAAAACATAACCTGCAGGGTACCCGACTGCCCCAATGTAAATATATTAATATCGGGACCTGTAACCGCAAATATTGGAGCTGATGTTACGCTTTCTCTTCAAAATAATAATTGGACAGGCTTAAATTTGGATTCAATCGTTTGGACTTCCAATAACAAAACATTGTGTACAGGAAATTGTCAGCAGATCTCATTTAAAGTACCCGAAACAGAAACAAATTATGAAGTAATGGTTTATTTCAATTCGGTATGTATCTCGACAAAAACTCACACAATAAAACCAACTCGAGTGACTAACATTACCGTTCCAAATATAATCAATGTAAATGGCCAATCAAATAACGGGGGCTTTAAAGTTTTTACAGACGATGAATCTTTGCTCGTAACTAATATGTCTATTTATGACAGATGGGGAAATCTCTTATTCACTGCTAAAAACTTTTATCCGGCACAGTCTGATATTTCATGGAATGGAAAATGGGGAAATACAGATGTTGTGCCTGGTGTATATGTTTACTTTATCGAATGTTCTTCCGAATTAAGTGGAAACAGAATTCTAAATGGAGATGTAACCATTATCAGGTAAAATATAAAAATAATACACAGATTAGGATTTATCAGAATATATTCATCACCGATTCTCAATCTAAATGAAAAACATTTGAACTGTAATTGTGAATGTCATATTGTCATTTTATTTCTTTAAAAAGATCTCAAAGACAGTTTTCAAAAAATAAAACAGAATGATTTATTTTAAACCCATATTTTTTAAAATCTGTTGGGTATTATTGCTTACTACAATTTTACCATTTCCTGAAACAAATGTATTATTGGGGCAGAATGGACAGATAGGTGGTTCAGTCTGGAATGACTGCAATGGCAATGGATTGGAAGATGTCGGAGATCTGGACTTAACAATGGGTATTCAGGTTGGTTTGTTTAATGATCTTGGGGTACTTATTTCAACTCAAACTACGGATGCAGCCGGAAATTATGCATTTTCAAATTTAGGTCCGGGTACATATGAGATCAGATTTGGAGTTTTGCCCAATCCATACCGGTTAACCCTTGAAAATATCGGAGGAGATGAAAATATTGACAGCGATCCTGATCGGACTACGGGTGTAGTTAGTGGAATAGTATTGGCTTTGGATGAAGTAATCAATAACATCAATGCCGGATATTTTGAATTGATAAGCATCTCAGGTTTCGTTTTTAATGATATATTTGAAGATGGCATTAAAAATGGTGATGATCAGGGAAAACTAAGTGTAAGTGTAGAATTGGTGGACGGCTGTCCTGATGGCGAGGTAATTGGAATCTCTGTCACGAACGTGAATGGTATGTACTCATTCAATAATGTTCCGCCCGGTCAGATTACTATAAGGGTAGTCATTTCGTCTGACCTGGCCATGTTGGTGCCAACTACGGTATTATCGTATTGTCTGGATATTGGTTGTGATTTTATACCTGATATCTATGATTTTGGCTTCGCGTTTAATTGTGACAATCCTACTACCCCATCCTTCCCATCATGTGAGGCTATAGATTATGTGATGTGTAACCTTAAAGTTGAGATGGATGGGTTTTGTGCCGAAATGCCCAACTTCCTGACTCAACCAGCCCCGGGAAATGGTTGTTTTGTGCCACATAACATGACATGGTTTGCTTTTACAGCTGGTTTTGGAGACTATAAAATTGTTGTGACACCCATTAACTGTGTCCCGGGACTGGAAGCAAATCTTGGAGTCCAAACAGGTATATATTCAGATTGTACATTTAGTAATCTAATTTCATGCAATGGAGATCCCAACACTGATAAAGTGGAATTGAGCAGCTCTAACTTAATTCCAGGAAATACGTATTATTTTTTTACGGATGGCTTTAATCGTAGTCAATGTAATATAACTTTATCAATAGAAGGAGATTTCAGTCCCTTCCAATATGATGATCCGGAGGAAATAGAAATCATTAGTGAATGCGATAACCATGTTTTTGAAGATATATGTGTCAATAATGAACTTATTTTTCGAGTAAAACCATATATCGGAACTGAAGAGTTGGAATACCATTGGATGATAAATGGTGACAATGGATACAATGAAGAAATAACACAAAAAAGAAATAATGAAATAACCAGATCATTTGTCAATCCGGGAGAATATACGATTTGTGTTACTGTGAGTAATTTTTGTCAAACAAAAGACCCGATTTGCAGAACAATAAAAATCCTTGAAAAAAAGGATGACTCAGATCAGGGTTTATTCAGTGTTTGCCGCGAATCATTTCCTTATGACCCAAATACAGCCGATGTAAATGGAAAAGTATTTCTGGATGAATATGGCAATCAATGGCAAGGCGGTAAAATTGAGTTTTTTGATGCTGATGGTTCAGTTATTATGCATCTCAGCAATCATTGTGGATGCGATTATTATCAGATATTGAGGGTTCAGGAAATTTTCAGTGAATCAGGTAGCTTTAATGTTGCTTTGTGTCCGGACGAACTGCCATATGTATATGATAATATGGATGTTAAGAATAATATTTACGATGAAAAGATAACACTGACCTCGACTAGTACAGCAATTGGATGTGATAGTACGGTTGTTGTAAATGCCCGTATACTGGATATGCAGGGAGAAATTAAAGTGGCCTCCTGCAAGGGCGACGAAGTTACTTTAGCCTTTATAATGAATGATAGTATAAAACTCAACAATGATTATGACGGACTTGAATATGGCTGGCTTTACAATGGGAATGTAGTAGGAAATGATCCTGCATTAAAAACCACAAAAAAAGGACTATTTACGCTCAGAATCACGATTTACAAATATGATAAAGAATGTGTTCATGAATTTAGTTACTTTATCGATCCGGTAAATCTGGCAGCTCCGCCACCTATAGTTAAAGGACAGAATAAAATTTGTCTCAACAACACCGAAGATTTTTTTTACATTGCAAGTCCTACACCAGGATTTACCTATGAGTGGACATATCCCGACACTTTTAAGCAGGTCAGATATTCTCTACTTAGAGACAGCATTTTTATCAACTGGAATATTGACACCACAGCAAATATTTGCGCCAGAGCCAACATTGGCTGCGGATGGAGTAACAATACTTGCTTTGCAGTCAGTCCAATATCTACATCCAAACCTACATTATTTTTACCAGATAGTATTTGTGTTAATACAAAATCATTAATCTATGCCAATAGTTCAGATAGTTTGTTCATTTGGAATATAACCGGAGACACATTAATTTCAGGTAAGTCTACCAATAAAGATTCTTTAGATGTCGAATGGGAAAGTGACGGGAAAAAATATATTTCACTGGTTGCAATAAAGGATGGTTGTCCTTCTATCCCAACAACAGATTCATTGATGGTCTTTTCTAAAGGAGTTCCCCCTGTTTTAAATTGTAGCAGTACAAACAATACGGTTATATTCACCTGGTCAGACCCAGCTGATGCTATTGGTTATATTTTCACTCCGACATCAGGGTATTCCGGCACCTATATTTTGGGGTCAGAATACAGGATTACCGGTTTAGCCTCGGGTCAAACTATATCTCTGGACATAGAAGTTGATTCATCGAATCCCTGTGGGAATTACAACATTATACAAAAGTCATGTACTACCCAAAACTGTATTCCTCCAGCTGTTAACCTTGTATCAGACATGACATCCATATGCCTTGGCCAAAATACAAAAATCACATCATTATCCGCAACTACCAGCCCAGTTACACCCGGAACAGGCGCCTTTTCCGGAATGGGTGTCAATCCATCCAATGGTACTTTTGACCCTTCAATTGCCGGGGTAGGGTCTCATACGATTTCTTATGATTTTGTATCTTCATCAGATAACTGTGTAGCCAACTCATCTATAATCATAGAAGTCAAATCTTCCCCATCAGCAGATTTTTTAATATCAGATCAAATATCCTGTATCGATTCGATCACAATTATAAGATATTCAGGTGTACCTTCAGATGCTTTGGTAGATTGGATATTACCTTCAGATGCTATTGGAACTCCATCTTCTATCGGGTCGTTTGGACTTCAGTGGGCCCTTCCGGGTGACTATGTAATAAAAGTTGCGGCAACAGATAATGGCTGTACTTCAGATACGGTTTCCAAAATGGTAAAAATTGACCCTACTATTGCAATACCAAAGATCATATGTCAAAAAGCAGGACTGGATGAAATTACTTTTGCCTGGGATGATATATCGACTGAAGGCTACGAAATTTTTATCAACAATGTAGCAGCAGGCATTAAAACAGAAACAAATTTTACTGTTTCTGGTCTGGATGTTGATACAGAAGTCAAAATAACGGTTAAAGCAATAAGCAATAACAGCTGTCCCGGGACAGAAGCTTCTATATCCTGCCAAACCAGTGCTTGCCCTCCACTTGATTTCACCTTTGAGCAAGACACTTTCATCTTTTGCCAAACTTTGTCACCCGCTACCTTGAAACTTACGACCTCAATAGACGGACTCTTAAATCCACCAGAAATAGAATGGACCTCATCCTGTTCAAATTGTATTAATACCACAGATAATTCATTTGATTTATTGCAGGCAAGTGTAGGCCAGCATATTGTATTTGCTTCATATAAAAGGGAATCATGTAGTTATCTCGATTCTATAGTTGTGATTATAAAACCAAAACCAATTATTGATATACAAGTTCCAAAAGATACCATTTGTGTGACAGAAACATTTCCTGTTGAGATTTCGGGTGATAATCTAACAGACATTATTTATAATTGGCTGTCAGGTACAGAGTATATTCAAAATATATCCGGCCAAACAGTATTTTTTAAATGGCCTATGGAAGGTAATTTCAATCTACGTCTATCTGCAAATCTATATGGTTGTATTTCTGATGAAGTTTTAAAAACTATCACAGTACAACCTGAATTGGCATTGCCGGACATCCAATGTGCCGAAAGTCTGAATGCGATTCAATTAAGTTGGACAGGTGACCCATGTGCTGAAGAATATGTAATTCTGGTAGATAATTTGCCGGTAGGAACTCAAACAACAACGTCATATTCTATCACCAATTTAGCTGTTGGTCAATCTGTTGACATTCAGATACAATCTATTAGTAAGTGTGCATGTCCAGGTGCAACTTCTTTGGTTAAAACCTGCACGACACAAGACTGTCCACCGGTAGTCATTTCATTTCCCAACGATACAATATCTTTCTGTCTAAGTGACAACCCGCAAAATCAAATACTTTCCGCAAATATTTCAGGTGGTAATTCAAGTGGCGTACTTGTTTGGCAAGGCCAGGGAATGACAAATGGTAATATATTCTCTCCTGCACTGGCAGGCGAAGGCACACATAAGATAACTGCAATTTACACATCAGGTTCGTGCAGTTATTTTAATTCACTTACTGCTTTGGTAAATAATGTTGTGCCACCTATTCTAACCTCAGAAGATACTATTTGTTACACAGAAATACTTAGATTATCAGTTTCCGGAATAAGCATAATGGCTTCAGTTGAATTTTCAGATGGTAAATCAAATATTATTGAATCGCTGCCCAACAATGATTTTTCTTTTCAATGGAATACTCCGGGAGAATACAAAATCTCTGCATACGCCCAAGAAAAAGGATGCAGATCAGCATTATCGAATATTTCAATTGTGGCTGAACCTGAATTACCCCCTTTAGCTCTAAAATGTACATCAACTGTTTCATCTGTTACCTTAGACTGGACAAATATTGATTGCGCAAATAAATATATCATTGAAGTAAATGGACTACAACAAACAGATCAGATAAATAATACATTTACACTACAAAATCTAAACGCTGGTCAATCTGTAGACTTTACAGTTTTTGCAAAATCATCATGTGCCTGTCCGGACCGTTCAGAAAAAATATCGTGTAAAACCATAGAATGTTCACCAATCAATATAAATCTATCCGGTCCTTTTACCGCAAATATTGGAACAGATATCGTACTATCTATTAAAAATAACAACTGGAGTGGGATAAATATTGACTCCACCGTTTGGAAATCAAATAATGTTGTAATTTGTGCAGGTAATTGTCAGGAAATCTCTTTTAAGGTGCAGGAACAGATAACAATTTATGAAGTACAGGTATTTTACAATGGAGTGTGTTTTTCGTCAAAATCCCATACCATCACCCCTACCCGACTTACAAATATCACTGTACCAAATATTATCAATATCAATAGTCAATCCAATAATAATCAATTCAAAATCTACACAGATGATGAATCTTTGATCGTAAGCAACTTGTCTATTTATGATAGGTGGGGAAATCTGGTTTTTACAGCTAAAAATTTTAATCCAAACGAAACCGAAATATTCTGGAATGGCAAATGGGAAAACAGAGAAATGGTGCCGGGAGTGTATGTTTATATTATCGAATATACTTCAGCACTACATGAAAAAAAAGTACTTCAAGGAGATGTTACTTTAATAAAGTAGAATAATTATTTTTTATACCGACGAGAATTTATTTTGCAAAGACGATGATACTCATGTCTTCATCTAGACAAAAAAATCTATCGGTATTATGCTCAAAATAAATGAATTATCTAAAGAGTTTTTCGCAATCCAATTTATTTTGAGTATAACCAGGTTCAATCTAATTTGCTTAAGAAACCAAATATTGCATTTTTAAAATATATTCAAAATGAAATCAAACAGAAGAGAATTTTTAAAGCAAAGTGTAGTGGTAGTACCTGCCATTTCTCTATTGGCTTCATGTGCAGGCGAGACAAAAAGTACCACTCCAACAAAACCTATTGTAATATCAACCTGGGATAGCGGTCTCGCAGTCAATAAAGTAGCCTGGGAAGTACTGAAGACCGGAGGTAAAGCTATAGATGCGGTGGAAAATGGTGCCATCTCGATCGAAAACAGCATAAACTGCTGTGTTGGTCTTGGGGGTAATCCGGATCGGGATGGATATGTGACACTGGATGCATGTATTATGGATGAAAAATACAATTGTGGAAGTGTTGCCTTCCTTCAAAGAATAAAAAACCCTATTAGTGTAGCAAGAAAAGTGATGGAAAAATCGCCCCATGTCATACTTGTTGGGGATGGAGCATATCAATTTGCCATTGCCAATGGTTTCAAACCAGAGTCAGGAGAATTATCTGATGATGCAAAAAAACAATATGAAAAATGGCTGGAAACGTCAGAATATAAACCAATCATCAATATTGAACAACAGCAATCGCAACAACCTTTGCCAAAACATGCAGCACCTGCGAAACTTGAAAATGGAGAACCAAATCATGATACCATGGGTCTTGTGGCTCTTGACAATAATGGGGATCTGTCAGGAGCGTGTACTACTAGCGGTATGGGCTTCAAAATGCATGGCAGAGTCGGCGATTCGCCGATCATCGGCAGTGGGCTATACGTTGACAATGAAGTTGGCGCGGCTACATCTTCAGGTCAGGGTGAAGAAGTAATCAGAATTTGCGGCACCCACCTTGTGGTAGAGTATATGAGGATGGGTAAAAGCCCGGAAGATGCTTGTAAATTGGCCGTAGAAAGACTCATCAGGATTAATCCAGAAAAAGCCAAAACTTATCAGGTTGGTTTTCTGGCCCTAAATAAACAGGGAGAATACGGCGCTTATGCTGTACAACCGGGATTTTCATTTTCAGTGACTGCTGACGATGGAGGTGGAAAAGTTATAAAGGCGTCTTCTTATTTCAAATCATAATTTGAATACAGAAGGGATTTTGTAATTTCGTGCTTCGGGTGATTAAATATCTCAGCAACGGGTCCATGTTCCACAATTTCACCTTGATCTATGATCATTACTTCCGTACACAATGATCTGACAAGATTGGCGTCATGAGAAATAAAAATACCACTAAACCCATATTCACTTTGCAGGTGTATGATTAATTCGATGATATTTTTCTGATTAAATTGATCCAATGCCGACAATGATTCATCAAAAATAATAATTTCAGGTTTTAATAACAAGGTTCTTGCCAGTGCTACCCTTTGCCGCTGACCACCTGATAGCTGGGAATTGTACTTATTCAAAATGGAATTTTTGTCCAACAATAACTGATCCATCAAGCGATCAATTATTTTGTCTCTTTCCTGAATGGTGGCAGCCAATTGGTAGAAAGAGATCACTTCATTCAACATTTGACCAACCGTTTGTTTAGGATTTAAGCTGGTATAAGAATCCTGGAAAATAAGTTGAATATTTTTACGCAACCCTTTATCCAAAGATATTTTAAATTTGGAAACTATCTTCTCATGAAACAATATTATTCCTTCACTGGCATCAATTATGCCGGAGATTATTTTACCTAAAGTAGTTTTACCACTACCGGATGCTCCCAATAATCCCAACATGCTCCCTGATTTTAATTCCAAATTGACATCTTGTAAAACCGTTTGTTTTACTTTGGAATAAAAAGGAAAATATCTTGATGTTGTAAATGTTTTGCTTATATGTTTTATATCCAGCAATAATGGTTGATATGAAGAAATGACTTTCCTGTATTCCCTGTTTGGCGAAGCTAATTCAAGATATTTTTTAGTATAATCGGAACAGCCATTCAAAAACGCTCCCCTATTGTCAAAATCAGCCTCAATGGTCCCATCTTTAAATAAAATGATTTGATCTGAAATGCGTTGTAAGACAAGAATATCGTGAGTTATTAAAATTAGAGTAATATCATATTGTAATTGGATTTTTTTGAGCAATTTCAATATTTCTGACGCATTACCTGCATCAAGTGATGAAGTTGGTTCATCAGCTATGATAATATCCGGTTTATTAGAAATGGCCATGCCAATTACCACTCTTTGCAACTGTCCCCCTGAAAGTTCGTGAGGGTATGCCTGATAAATCCTTACAGCATCATTTAAACCCACTTGATGCAAAATGTCCATGGTTTTATTGTGTGCTGTCTTTTTATCTGTTGCGGGAGAATGGGTAAGAATTGCTTCTGCTATTTGATCACCACATTTTATTAACGGATTTAAGGCTGCTTGTGGGTGCTGAAAGATCATTGAGATACGTCTTCCCCTTATTTTTGTCCACTGAGCATCAGACAATTTAGCAAGATTAATACCTTCAAATAATATATCACCCGATACATTGAAATTGTCTATGTCCCAGGTTAGACCCATAAGACTTAAAGCTGTCATAGACTTTCCGCTCCCGGAGGCCCCCGTAATGCCAAGTGTTTTTCCCTTCGGGACAAAAAAAGTTATATCTTTTAATATGGGTTTGACCCCTTCAGAAGAATTATATCTGATGCTCAGATTATTTACTTTTAGTATTTCTGTCTCCTTATGCATATATCACTAAATCAAAAGTAAGTGATTTTAAGAAAACCAACATGATTTTATGAAAATATAAAACGATTAAATACAAAATATTAGCTTTGCGCAAAAAGTGGTGAGTAAGCTTAAGAAAATCAGAAAATGGATTATCACAGATACTATCAATGGTTTACTTCTGTATTACCCTAAAAAGATAAAACAAAAAGAAGCTGATTTCAAAGCACTTTTGGCTTTAGCTATTGTCTCCCTAGTTTGGGGAACTACCTGGGTTGTTTCCAGACAAGGTGTATTGCATATGCCTGCATTGCAACTGTCGGGTATAAGGCAAATCATCGGAGGAAGCTGTTATCTTTTATTTTTTTTGTATAAAAAATACCCTTTACCTTCCAAAGCAGATTTACTACCACTGATTGTCCTTTCCATTTTAAATTTTGTAATGAGTAATGGATTAAGTACCTGGGGAGTTAAATATATATCAGCTGGACTTGCAAGTATAATTGGTGCCATTTTCCCGTTATGGATTGTACTTATTGGATTTGCAAGTGGTAATACAACACCTCCAAAAAAAGCAATAGCAGGTGTTTTAATCGGGTTTTCAGGAATCTGTGTTATTTTTTACGATCATCTGGCAGACTTTATCAATCCCGATTTCCAATTCGGTATCTTTCTGTCTTTGGTAGCTACTTTATCATGGGCATTTGGAACACTTTATACAAAAAAGCATGCAAAAGTGTTTAATCCATATTTTGGTTTAGGCTTTCAGATGGTTTTAGCAGGCATAGTTTTGGTAAGTATATCTTCATTTGATTCAGGTTTTATGGCACTTTCTGAGATACCAGCAATTTCATGGTTTGCTATCCTATATCTGGTTATTTTTGGTTCTATAATAGGTTTTAGCTGCTATTTGTATGCTTTACAACATCTTCCCACAGAACAGACATCCATTTATGCCTATATAAATCCTTTGGTGGCTTTGATCGCCGGGTGGATCATACTGAGTGAAGGAATAAGTTTTATTATCTTATTGGGTTGCCTCATCACATTGTTCGGAATCTATCTTGTAAACACCAGTTTTGCAGGCAAATAGAAGTGGAAGATAGCAATATTTAAAGCCCTCATCACTCGCTTATAGATACATAAACTTAAAAAATATTAAAAAGCAAATGTGCATTTTAATCCATCTTTCGATTTAGGTTATAAAATAATTTTTCATATTAAAATTAACTCTATCTTTGACCTTGTAAACAATATTATTTATTCAACAAGTATATTATAAAATGAAACATTTATTTACCATTGTAGCAATATTCGCTACGTTACAGATGTTTGGTCAAAAAAAAATCGTATGGTTCGACACAGGTATTAAAGTACAATATGGTGCTGCTGGTTTATATAATGCAGCCATTTCAGATTCAAAAGCTTTTGATCATGAAATTGGTCGTGGATTATCATATGGTGGTAAAATTGGAGTAAATTTTAATTTTGGTGGATTTACTTTAGATGTAATGAAAAGTAGCCTAAATCAAGGCTTTGAGTTTAAGGAAGACCTAACCATGAGTCCTAAAATTAATTGGGACGCATTGGATTTTTATTTATTATATAGAAATGCTAAAAACTTAGGATATTTTGAGATCGGCCCTAAGCTTTCATTAATACAGAAAGTAACATATGATAGGGTAACTGAAGAGCAAACTGAAAATTTCAACTCAAATACTTTAGGAGGTGTAGTTGGTTTTGGTGCTAATATTATGGGTAATGACGGAAGATTCAGCGGTATACTTGGGTTAAGATTTGAATATGCATTCACTGACTTTGTAAAAGATAATACCAATGATTCTGAATACCCTCTTCCATTTATATATACTGATGGGTACAAACCCAGTAATATTGCATTTGCTGGCGTTGTTTTCGAATTAAACTGGGGAATCGGATATTTTGCTAAAGCCCAATGCGGAGCCAGATCAAAGTTTATTATGTTTTAATGATATAAATAAGAGGCCACTCTGAAAAGTCAAAAATAAAGAAATGCCACAAAGTCTCGAAGTCTCAAAGATTCACTAAGTGATGATGATCAACTGTGTGAAATTAGTGATTCTTTATATTTGTGCCTTGTTGATTAAATTATCCTTATCGGAGCGGATTCAAATAAAAAATATTAAACAGCTGGACAATCTAAGCAATTGTTCGGCTTTTTTTATGCATCTTATTATCGTTTTTTTGATCCGGTTTTAAACATTTATTCCTTCTCATTGTATTTCTTATTCTACCATTGAAATCAATATGGAAACAGAAATTAAAAATAACAATCCCATCCATCCGGATAAGATTACAGAAACACCCCATCTCCTACCCTACGCACATCATGTCGGTAGTGCCATCATCAAGCCGTTGGATAAAGGAAAAACCAAAGGTGTAGCCATGAAGGCCATGTATCAGCAAACAGAGCAACAATTACATCAGATCAAAGAACAAGTAGAAACGCTTATCAAACAAGCTCAGGCTATTCACGACCGGATTTCTATTTCTGAAAAAATTTACAAAGCAGATTGCGGCTTTAAACCTGTACCCGGATATGTATATTATCTATACCAAAAAAAAGATCAAACCTGGACAATTTCAATGGTAGCACCACTGGAATGGGGAAGAAACATTCCTTATACTTATCTGGCTAAAGTAGAATTACTGGCTGACCACACCTGGAAAATTCATGAAAAATCTGATGACATTTGATCAAAATGTCTATTTTTATTTCGGTGTGATTTATTTGGTTCAGACCTATTGAATTAACAACTTTCCAGCTGATTTTACGTTAAGCAATCATATTTATCGTTATTATATGATTGGTTGGAAATTCAGCGATTATTTTTCTGAAGGAGATACAGATCCTTTCGAACGTCTTTTTAAAATATTTAAAGACTTGTTGGTTCATACATCTGGAGATGTAGCAGAAGCCATTTCCTGGTTGACTGAATTGGATAAACACTATAAACTTACAGATAAAGATTATGGAATAGCTGATTTCATCAAAGATCTTCTGGATAAAGGACTAATTAACCAACAAAATCGCAATGGGAAATTAGGATATAATCCAACTTCAAAAATGGAAATTGCTTTGAGAAGACAGGCATTGGATGATATATTTGATCAACTCAAAAAATCCAAACAAGGAAATCACACTTCAAAAATGACTGGACAGGGAGATGAATTTACTTCCGAATTACGTCCATTTGAATTTGGAGATAAACTTGATAATATTTCCATTTCCGAAACGCTAAAAAATGCACAGATTAACCATGGTTTAGATGATTTTAAACTGACGGAAAAGGACCTTCAAATCCATGAAACCTACTTCAAAAGTCAGACGAGCACGGTGTTAATGATAGATATTTCTCACTCTATGATTTTATATGGTGAAGACAGAATTACTCCGGCCAAAAAAGTAGCCATGGCTCTTTCAGAACTGATCATCACCAGATATCCAAAAGACACCCTAGATATTATTGTTTTTGGCGATGATGCATGGAGTATTGAAATAAAAGATCTTCCTTACCTGCAAGTAGGTCCTTATCATACCAATACTGTGGCAGGATTGGAATTGGCCATGGATATACTTCGAAAACGGAAAAATCCAAATAAACAGATCATGATGATCACGGATGGTAAACCCACTTGTATCAAAAAAGGAAATCAATATTACAAAAACAGTTTTGGTCTTGACAGAAAAATACTGAACAGAACACTAGCATTGGCTGCCAATTGCAGAAAAATAAACATACCGATTACCACATTCATGATAGCAAGAGACCCCTATCTGGTCAATTTTGTAGATCAGTTTACTAAAGCCAATAATGGTAAAGCTTTCTATTCTTCTCTTGAAGGGTTGGGAGAATTTTTATTCATGGACTATAAACAGAATAAACGGAATAAGAGAAATTAAAAGTATTCCAAGCCAATATCTAATCTTCTTTATTCCTTATATATAGGTTCTGATAAAAGATCATACCCCATTTCCAAACGCCGTACAAAAAAATATTTTTCGAATAAAGTAAAAGTCAACTTTTTCGGCCACATGTCTTCATCAAGTTCACATATTTCCAATTCAAAAATAGATTTAAAATTTTTTCTAAGCCATGATTTATACTCCATTTCAAAATCATAAAATTCAGGTATAAAATAGACTGATTCCCTTTTATCGAGCCCAGAGAATTTTAAAAATTCTTCGGTCGGCGTAACAATTATAATATCCCTATTAATTATTCCTTCTTGTTGCAGCATTATCTCAGGATCAATATCATCATCTTCAAAGTCATCATCATCGAATTCATCATCAAAGTCATCACCAATATGATCTTGTGTGCCCTCAATTATAAACTCATCCATATCAATTATTTCCAAAGTAAAATTTTCTTCATCATCTGCATTCTGAATGTCTTTAATGAATAATGGCATATTACTGAAATGTTTTATCCTGTACTCTACCATTTCCTGCATCAATTTCCACTCTTTCTTGGTCAGTCCAGAGGAAGTTTTAGTGGTTTCCATTAAAAATTCAAACCCTGGAACTCCTTGCATTTTTATATTTCCAATATTCCAGGCGATCACAGCAACGTGAAAATTTTCTGTGGCTGGCTCAGATTTTTTTTGAAACTGTTTTAAGATATTTAGAAAAGCTTCTTTATAACTATGGTAATCAAAATTCTCTGCACCTTTTTTACCTCCTTTTACTATCTTCATTTTAATAAAATTATTGAAAAGTTTAAAAATTATTTATCACCACTTACCTTCATCATTACATCTTCAACATGGTGAACCAGTTGTGTAAAATGAGGATCGCGTTTGGTTTCTCTGGTCCTATGCAAAGGAAGATCAATGTGAATATGCTCAACAATTCTGGAAGGAGCATATTTCATGATATAAATGTCATCTCCCAAATATACTGCCTCAGAGATATCGTGTGTAACAAAAACTACAGTAGAATGGAATTTTTCCCAAAGTTGCAACAACAATTCCTGCATCTGAATCCTTGTTTTAATATCCAAAGCGCCAAACGGTTCATCCATCAATAGTATATCAGGATTTGCAAGCATACTTCTCGCTATGGCTACCCGCTGAAGCTGTCCACCGGAAAGTGTAGGATACATGGCATATTTTTTTTCATGTCCCTCAAGTCCGACCAGCTTGATGAGTTCCATGGCTTTTTCGTCTCTTTCTTTCTTACTTACCCCCTGATAATTTAATGCAAGTCCCACATTGTCCAAAACTGTCATCCATGGCAAAGATGAATATTGCTGAAACACCATGCTGATATGCGTCTTTTCATCCACCGGTTTTCCTTTGACCAATACCTGTCCTTCAGTAGGTTTCTGAAGTGCAGATATATACCTCAAAACAGTAGATTTCCCACTTCCAGACATTCCTAACAAAACAACAAATTGGCCTTGACCAGGTTTATCTTCGACTATAAAATTGAGGTCTTTAATTATCCAGTTGCTACCTCCATCATAAGATTGTCCTATATTCCTGAGTTCGATGATATTATCCAGACTTGCTTTGTCTTCAAACGCGTATGTGCTCATGATTTGAAAATGAATTTATGATAAAGGGTATTCAACTGATACATCAGGATCATACCAAATACAACGTGAATTGTCCATAGAGCATCGCCGAAAAGATAGCTCAAAGGTTTGACATCACCTATAAAAGGAGACCACTCATTAAAAAGAAAAAGTAAATAGATACCTATAAAAATCCAGGTAAGCATAATAATAGTATAGTCCCATACAGCGTCAAACAATGATAAGGTTTTCAGAGAGTTATTGCCGCCATTGGTATCTTTTAATTGATATTTATATGGGAAAAACTTCCTGTCTAAATAAGCAAATATTTTGTCCTGAAATATTCCAATGACCATGATTATGATTAGACATGCTACTGTTTTATCTACTCTGCCAAGTCGCTGACCTGTACGATAAATGAGTGATCCTATTCCTCCCTGATCTGCTGATGTCTCCGCCACAATGATATATGTCCAGGATATTGCGGTCAATATTCTAATATCATCTGAAATACGGGATACTACTGATGGTATGTATACTGTTCTGATCGTTTGCCAGTAACTTGCGCCCAAAGTATGCACCGTTTTCAGATATACATCATCTACTTCATCTATCCGCTGAATGACAATAGGAAGCAAATAGATAAAAATACCAAAGGCTAAAAAATTAATTTTTTGCTCTGAATATATACCAAACCAAATAATGAATAAACCTGTAAGCGCAGTTAAAGGTAGAAAACGTACTGCATCTACCATCTTCTGGAACGCTCCTCTTAACATTGGGACTAACCCAATGGCAAAACCAACCGGGATGGCATATAAAATTGCTTTAATGTATCCGCCCAAATTAAGACCGATGGACTTACAAATGTTCATAAACAACTCGTTTTCAACATACAAATCTCTCATCGCAGTAACCACTCTCCACGGGTTTGGAAAGATAGCCCTTGGGATCAACGGAGTATCCCCACTTGTAAGAAGTGCCCAAATTAATATAAAAAATATAAATCCAGCTATAGCCAGTATGACTTTCTGAACAGATGTCAATTCACCCCGTAATCTGAACAACCATGAAGATGACATAACTTTTAATTTAATTGGTACAAATATAATGAAACTAAAACATCCCTTTGTTTGTGATCCTCTTAAACTTTTAACAAAAATAAAAAAGGGAGCGAAAATATTTCAATCCCTTTTTTGTTATTTCAATATTTCATGAGAATCATTTATCCTCCGATGAGTTGAAACTCTGTTCTTCTGTTTTTTGCTTTACATTCTTCTGATGCATTGCTTTCACATCCGGCTACAGGTTTATCCGGACCATTTCCTACAATAATAAATCTATTAGCATCCATACCATATTGAGATTTTAAATAATCTGCCACTGATTTTGCTCTTTTTTCTGATAAGGCTTTATTTGTTGCTTTACTTCCTACATTGTCTGTATTTCCTTCCACTCTTACTTTGATATTGGCAAAAGTTTTGGCAACATCTGCAAACTGCAGGTCTATAATGGTTTTATCTTTTTCATCAAGCGCAAATTTACCTGACGCAAAGTTAATGCTTATGGGTTTAGAAGCGATAGCCGGAGCTGAAATTTCAGCTTTGGTTGCCGGTGTAAATACTTTACTCTTCTCAGCGTCATAGGCAGATCCTGTAAGATTTGCTTGCGCAGCAGTTACTGCACCAGTATAAATGACAGATCTCCATGCCGGAGCAGGTTTTGGAGAATCCCCTGTTTCTACAAATTTTTTAGACATTTTTTCATATAAATCCTGTCCTTTCTGTCCTTTATAATTAGAGTTAAGTCCAAAAAAATTGATATTATCGCCTTGACCAGTCCAATATACCGTGCTCATCATACCTAATCCATCCTCCTGCGTGAGTCCATTCATTTCCCCAAGATATTTACCTGCTTTAGCATGATTAGCTGTACTGGAATTTAACTCTGCAACTCCCTTCATCCAACCTTCATAGAAGCCATGGATCATATTTTTCTTTTCATCAATGGTCTTTTGGCTTGCAAACATAATATCTGCAATGATATGTGATTGCTGTACAGTAGTTAACAGAATTTTAGATCCAGGCACATCTGATGTTGCTTTCAGGTCATCAGGACTCCAGACTACTGCAGCATCGATGTCCTGACTTCTGAATAATTCAGCAGCCTTCAGGTTGTCAGAAGTTTTCACAACTGTAACATCACTATATTTTAAGCCCGCAGCTTCAAGCGTACTATTTAATAAGGTCTGGGCAGGTGAAGGTACCGCTACAGCTATTCTTTTGCCTTTGAGATCATTTGCTGTATTAATACCTCTTTTTACGATCACAGCATCTCCTCCCCTTGACCAGTCTACCTGCATAAAAGCTTTAGGTTGAAAAGCGTTAATATCATCCGGAGCGGTGTATAAAGGGAAGGCATCAGCAGTCTGTACCAAAACATCGTACTCGCCAGCCATCCATGCGTTCATAGCATTTAGCAAATCATTTTCTACTTTAAACTCTACCTTAAATCCATAATCCTTAAAAAATCTGGATTGTTCATTGGCATTTGGCCCTTCATTAAAATATAAACCCGGTGCATATCCGCCCCATGCTACTAATTGTACCCTAAGCGTATTGGGATCTCTGGTGCCTGATGTAGTTGATCCTTTTTCATCAGTACTTCCTTTTTCTGCAGAAGCCTCTTCTGCCTGCTTTTTAAGGTCCTGCCCTAATTTTGTGGAATTAAGCAAATATCTCCCACCAAAAAAAATTGCGGTAAGAATAAGAAGTGTGATCACTAGTTTTGAAAAACCTGTAAGTCTGGTTGCCATTTTGAATTTAGTTTAAAAATTATTCAAATAGATTATCATATTGATTGGTGCGTCCTACTTTTTCAGGATGTTTGATCGGTGCATTCAGGTCAAGCACTTCACTTTCATCATTTGATTTTAGTATCAAGGATTCTTTTTCTCCTCCTAATAACAAAGAAACACTTTCGTTTTCCCATTTTTCCAGCATTTTTAGTCCTTCTTCCTCAAATACCCCGTTCTGGAGGTCAATGGATTGCATGAAACCCTGAGAAACTTCCATAAACCGTTCCATTTCACCTACTTTTTGACTTACATCATCAGCTATAGATTCCAATGCTGCATCAAACATTGCTTTTTTATCGGGATCTCCTTTGATGACGGACATAGCTGACTTCATAGCAGAATTACTTGCCAGAATTGCTTTCCGTTCCTGCTCCTTTACCATCACCTGATCCTGCACATCTTCCACAAGAATTTCTGAATTTTCATACATTTTGGCCAATACTCTATAAAGAACCTCCATTTTTTTGTACAAATCTTCTAGCTTCATGTTGGATTCCTGTAGCCTTCCTGCTTTTCTGCTTTTCAGCAACATCTGAGCTTGCTTGTTTACTTGTGCGGCCTGACTAGCCATGCTTAAATTCGTATCAATCTCTTTTTTATTATTCAGTATAATTTCCTGCAATTTATGCATTTGGCCTCTCAACTGAGCAATCTGACGATTCATTTTGGTCAAATTTGATTTTAGGTCTTCCACATACGACTTTAAAATACCTATAGGATCTATCTGCACAAAAAGACCTGTAACCCACCTCATGGCACTTTTGTACATATAGCTTACAAGTGCTCTTGTCTTACCATCCAGTGCCATGAATACGATGGTTCCTAAAACCAATAAAGAAATCAATGCCCCCATGGTTGTAGAAGCAAAAGCTATAAGGGCTGCCAAACTTGTGATGGTAAAGTACCCCACACCAAAGATTAACGCAGCCAAAAATAAAGCCCCTGTAACTCCCTCAGGTCTGGACCAAAATGATTTTGTTTTTTGTTCTGTCATTTAATTTCAAATTAACCCCCAAATATATAAATTCATTGGCGAATATTTCTTTTACAATCAGTTTTTATTTGGGCGGGGCGCTTCTCCCGTTGTAAAAATCAGATATTTGTTTTTATTTTTCAATATCTTCATAAATCTGCCCATATACTAAATTATATGAAGCTACAAATTGTTGATTGGTTACATCAATTTTGACAACAGCGTCATTTATTTCTTTTCTTACGGCTTCCAACTGACCTTTAGATGCTTCAATATCCTTATTGAGTTTCTCTATCATCTGTTGTTTTTCTACTACGCTTTTCTCTATGGCAGCCAGTTGATCTGCCCTACCTTGTATCTGCTTTGCTTTCTGATTCTCAAGGGCATCCTTAAATTTTTTATCTTCTGAAATGAGAATATTAAGATAATGTGATGCACTTTGTATTAATTTCTCTTTTGAAAGACCCATGGTTTTAGCCATTTCAAAAGCAGATTTATACCTCATAACTTCTTCAGGGATAACGCTTTCTATAGATTTTAATGAATTTTTATATTCCAGATAATCAAACCCATCCATATTGTTGGACTCAATTGACCTTAGCAAAAGATCTGTGAATTTTGCATCCGGTTTACCATCAAAAGTAGTGGTAGGTACCCGTATTTCAGATGATTGACCATCATTTGCAGATTTATCACTGTTTTTAGAAATATCTGTGTCTTTGACTTCATTTGCAGAAGTATTGTCCACAGCATCTTCTACTACAAACAATGATTTTATTTTTTTAAACATTTCAGCTTTTTGGATCATGACAATAAATGATTTTATAGTAAAAGTAGTTCAGAAATATTGAGCATTATAGATGAACATAAACTATAACAGGACAAAAGTACGACAGTTCAGGATAATTTGATAATATTTCACGACACAAACTCTTTTCGTAAAAAATACCAAATCAAGTTTATTGAAATTAAAATTGCATCATAAAATCATTGAGATTCATTTCTCCTTCAATGTCCATTTTTTTACGGAGTCTGTACCTGCTAATTTCAACTCCCCTTACCGAAATATTCAGTAATGGGGCAATATCTTTTGTGGTTAAATTCATACGCAAATAAGCGCATAATTTAAGGTCTTTGGGTGACAATTGGGGATATCTTTCCTTTAATCTTCTCAGAAAGTCAGTGTGAACCTGATCAAAATGCACAGCAAAACTCTCCCAATCATCTTCCAGTCTTTGGTCATCAGACAAAATGCCAATCACTTTTTTTATATTAGACCTGGCTTCCATGTCTTTTGTTTGTTTTACAGCATTATCCAGTTCTTCCCTTAATTTAGCTAAAGTTTCATTTTTTTGTACAATATGCATGGTAGAAAGTGCCAGTTCCTTATTTTTAAAATCAATTTCTGTTTGAAATTTTAAATTTAAAAGTTCTTCCACTTTAGCTTCTGACTGTTCTTTGTCATTCTTTAGCTGGTTTTTTTCACTTTCATGCTTTTTGTCCATGACTCTAATCAGAAAAAATACCCCTAAAACTAAAATCAAAAAATAGCATAGTAAAGCTAAATTTGAGCTATACCATGGATTTTTTATTTTAAAATTATAACCCAATTCCGCAGACTCATTATTATATCCTGAACTGGCTTTAACCTTAAATGCATAACTTCCAGGCGGGAGATTGCTGAGTTCTTTTTTATTTACCGGTGACCAGTCGGACCACTTGTTGTCCAAACCAACCACTTTATAGCTGTAGAGAACAGGACTTGTCAAATCAAGCTGGTTTGTCCCGAAACTAAAAGATATATTATTTTGATCATATTTAAAACTGACTTCTTTGAGCGGCAGATCAATGTGTCCTCCATAAATCATTCCTCCCTCAGAACCATATTTGATTTCATTAAACCTAATGGATAGGGGTTGTTTTAGTCTGAGTTTATCAATATTGATCAGAATAAGTCCTTTATCAGTACAAACAAAAACATGTTTCTCATCTGGTGAGTATATATTTTCGAATCCACCTATTAGTTTTCCATTTAGAAACGGAGTGCTTTGTTTTTTTGCATTTTTGGAGACAGGACTATCATCGACCAAAATTGCACCGCATTCATTTTCATTAACATACCATATGGTCTGGGTATTTTCCTGAAATAATCTTCTTGTATTTGTTCCGGTACCAATAAGATCAGATAGCCTTTTTTCAAAATAAAATTTATCTTCTTTATTATCATATATATATACCAGTTTCACCATTGACATAAATAGCATCTTCCATTTTGGTGACATAATTTGACATATCGGATGGCAGTCCGTTGGCTTTCCCATAATTTTTGATCATTTTCACTGCTGAAAAATCATCTTTTAAGGTAATTTTATACACCCCTCTATATGGATGCGAAACCCAAATATTATTGAACTTATCTTTGGTAATAATACGAGCTGATTCTGTAAATCCATCTATAATCTTTTCAAACTTCCATAATCGACCAGTCTTTTTGTACAGCTGAAAGCCTAAATAAGTACCCGTCATCATTTTGTTCTCATCCGGCAAATCAACAAATCTCCAGGTACCCACATAATCATTGGAAATTTTAATAGCAGTATTATCTATAATTTGGAAAGCACCATTATTATGTCCCATAAATAAATCTCCCTTCAGAATATCTAAAGCCCAGACCTGACCTGACGAATTTGCTACTTTCTTAAACGTTGATGTTGTATAGCCATCATTATCTTTGGGCCAATCGGTATAAAAAAGACCGTTATTAGTACCAACAAACAGTTTGTCCTGAAATATTTTTACGGCATAGACCGCACCTTGAAGTTCTGAATCCGGATATA
Source organism: Saprospiraceae bacterium (assembly GCA_016714445.1). Taxonomy (GTDB): domain Bacteria; phylum Bacteroidota; class Bacteroidia; order Chitinophagales; family Saprospiraceae; genus OLB9. The sequence continues at coordinate 379,003 of JADJNF010000001.1, forward strand.
TTATACTGTATGGTGAATTGATCAGTATCTGTTCGATTCCGTTTGTTGTTCCTGCCCATAGATTTCCATTATTATCTACTGCCAGAGAAATAATGCTGTTTGTTTGCAGGCCTTGTTTTTTTGTTAAAGAAAATTTGTAGTTTCCTAGTGTATCTATAAAAATAATACCCTGCAAAACAGACCCGATGGCGATAAGGTTGGCATTTACCATTACGCCTGAGCTTAATATAGCATCGTTAAGACTTTTTAACTTCAAAAATGGGGCAAATACATTGTTTTCATAAAGATAAATGCCTTCTTTCTCAGTTATAAACAGTAATTTATTGTTAGAAAGTTTAATTATTTCAAAAATACGGTTGCCTTTAAAAATTTCACTCCCCGGTAAAAATGCGACCAATGAACCTTCTATTTTATATATGCCTTTACCTGGATCTCCATAATATATAGTACCATCCACATACTTCATAAAATTTATGGATGATGTATTTGTGTCAAGGGTTTTTATCACATTTTTAGCATAGAAAAATATTTTGTTAACAGACCTGAATATTACTGCATCGCCTGCAATTTGAATCTCCCAAACATCTTCTATTGATCTAAAATTTGGTGGAAGTTTTTCTTTTATGCTTTGGTAGACTAGTTCACCTTTAAAATTTGGAAAAAAATAACCCACTTCATCCTGGCCTCCTACATAAATCCGTTGAGATAGTGTATCCAAAACAACAGATCTCACAATGGTTTTATTAGGTAATTTATAAAGAGACCAGTCCGAGCCATTAAATTTTAATAAACCTTCGTTATTTGCAAAGTAGACAAATCCTTTTGAAGTAGTGATGACACCCCAGTTTTCAATCCCTCCTTTGTAGGCAGTTTTACTATGGTTAATAATGTAGGGATTATCAATCAAGTACGCTTGACCAAATGTGATTCCAAATGGTAAACACAAAAACAAAAATAAAGAAATATGGCTTGCTCTAAACATGATCATGCAAAGTAATAAAATATGATGATAAACAAATTGGGTGTTGTATCTATTTTTTTTAAATGACGTAGTGTTGATGTAGTGCTTATTTATGCACTCTAACTTTCAAAGATGTAAATTTGTTAATCATTTGTAAAAGACATTTATTTAATTTATTTATTCAAATCGCGCCACATATGAATCATGTTTTCTCAATTCTTCAGCAAACAGTCATTTGTACCTATTTAATAACTACCATAAAACTTTTCGATTTGAGACAACCGGAAACAAGATTAAATATGCTGTTTTAGCTAAAAAAGAATAAGTCATTATGCCAGCAATAAATTTAAAACGTATGACAAAATTCACTATTGAATGTTTTAAAAATATAATTAATTGCAGGTTTAATACATATATATCTTATAATTTTAAACTTTAATCATTATTTACCACATTAAATTCTTAACACATGAAACCTTATGTAAGGATTAATTTCTTGTTATTTTGTTTTCTACTTATATCATTTTTCATCCATGGTCAGGGAGATAAAATCATTGTCAAAAATGACAAAAATGACTGGAAACTTCAAGTAAACGGCAATGACTTCATGGTCAATGGTATGAACTGGGATTATTACCCTATTGGTACAAATTTCAATTACAGCCTATGGAACCAACCTGAATCTGTTATTAAAGATGCTTTGGATAGTGAGATGGCATTGTTAAAAAACATGGGTGTCAATACTATAAGGGTGTACACTGGTATTCCTAAAAATTGGATAACCTATATCCACCAAAATTATGGAATCTATACTATGCTTAATCATTCATTTGGAAGGTATGGACTTACGCTTGACGGTGTATGGGAGCCCAATACAGATTATTCCGACCCTAGAGTGAAATCATTATTAGTAAGTGAAGTAACTAAAATGGTTCAGGATTACAAGGACACTCCTGGCTTATTATTGTTTCTGTTAGGTAACGAAAATAACTATGGTCTATTTTGGGAAGGTGCAGAAACTGAAAACATACCTGTAAAAGACAGAAAATCAACCAGAAAAGCGCAATTCATGTATAAACTTATGAATGATGCCACTGTCGCCATGAAAAAGAAAGATCAAAGTCACCCGATTGCCATATGCAATGGTGATTTATTATTTCTCGATCTGATTGCAAAAGAGTGTAAGGATGTAGATGTTTTAGGTATAAATGTATATAGAGGGGTGTCTTTTACAGACATGTACGAAAGAGTGCGTAATGAATATGGCAAACCTGCCCTACTTACTGAATTTGGAGCCGATGCATTTAATGTTAAGTCAAATGAAGAAGACCAAAATTCACAGGCAAAAGTCTTATTGAGCAATTGGAAAGAAATTTATGAAAATGCCGCAGGTTTGGGCAAAGCCGGCAATTCATTGGGAGGATTTACCTTTCAGTTTAGCGACGGATGGTGGAAATATGGCCAAACACTTAATTTAGATGTACATGATTCCAACGCATCCTGGTCTAATGGAGGATATCAGAGTGATTTTCAGGATGGGGAAAATAATATGAATGAAGAGTGGTTTGGGATTTGTGCCAAGGGACCGACCAATGACAAAGGTTTATATCAATTGTACCCCAGAGCAGCATATTATACCTTAAAGGATGTGCACTCTTTTTATCCTTATTCTACTGGTACCACTCTTAATAATATCAATGCCCATTTTGACAATATTTTACTTTCTGATGCATTATTGCGGGCACGTGGAGATAAAGCGGCTCTAAATGGTGAAAAAAGTCAAAAAATAAGTCTGAGTAGACTGTCAGCGGAGTTTACCACTTACAATACCGGAGGTAGTCTTATTACTACGCCTGACTCACCACAACCAGGAAGTAATATTTATCCAAATCAATTGGGTTTTGACCACATGCAGTCATTTTATGTTGGAGTTCAGGCAAATCCATCACCCAATTTCAGAGCCAATGTAGAGTTTAATATTCTGGCAAATGTGGCTCAAAATCCCATCGACCAAATATTTTATGAAAATCGTGGTAGACCTGTACAGGTCGTTGGTCCTGATGGTGATCTAAGACTGGAATCTATTAATAGGTTGCAAGTGTATCGTGGCTCATACCAATGGGATCATAAATGGTTCAATATGAATGGATTTTATCGAACCGGACATTATCACTGGGGTTATGAAGGTGATTTTTTCGGTTTGTACCCTGAAGCAAACTATGGACCAAATATTGACATATACAATGGTATTGCACCATTTGGAATGGAAATAGAAGGAAAGAAAAAACTAAACGGACTTAAACTTGCATTTGGACCACAGCTTTGGTGGGGTGCCAACCCTGCTATATTATTAAAGTATAGCAAAGAAGTGGCAAAAATTAAATTGACCGGTATTTTTCATGAAGACCTGGAGCAATTGGGTCTGACTGAGAGTTCGTTTGCCATACCACAACCTAAAACAAGAAGACTTACACTTCATGCAACCAGAAAATTTGGTAAATTAGGTATCGATCTGGGTGGAATATGGGCAGGACAACCTTTGGAAGGCAGAGAATTTCAAGTCACCCGAGGAGAAGGGGCGGATATTAAAGTATATAAAGACCAAATACAAAGTAAAGACAACTGGGGAGGAAAAATCAAACTTACCTATCTTGGTGGTAAATTCAATTGGTATGCCCAATCAGCAGCTATGGGTTTAGTGGCCAACGGTGGAGCAGATTTGACCAGGACCTTTACTGGTTGGAGACTTAAAGATAGCGGTAGTGGAAATCAATACAATTTTCTAACAGGTTTTACCGCACTTTTTGGAAACCTTCAGATTGCGCCCAATTTCTTGTGGCAAAAGCCAATAGAAGGCCCTTTGGCAAGTACTGTAGCTGCGCCAGGCAGACCTCGTAATATTTTGGACGATCCGTTTGTGGTTAGGTCAAACCGGGAAATGGTAGCCGGAGAATTGCTTTTCACTTATGACCCTACCCCGGGAACATGGATGTATGAGTGGGACAATGATAGAACTGAAGACTCAAAGTTTGCTGTAAGTGCAGGAGTAGTCTATCGACATCAGCCTACGACTATGGATGCCGCAATCGGTATCTTCCCTGACGGACGTACCACTTTTGCTTTTCCCGGAGCAGCACCTGCCCAAGATATATGGGAAGTTCATACACGCTTGGTATCTAAAATAAATAAAAATTATGGTCTGATTGCCAATATTTATGCCGGAGATGCGCAAGCAAATGGTAGTGACATCAGACTTATTAAAAGATATGGAGCGGACTTAAGAATGATTTACAAGAAAATGAAGCTGAATACATTTGCCAAATTTAACGATTGGGGACCTTTTGATTATCATAGAGATTTCAACCTAACTTTTCCGATGCAGTTGATGGCAGACTTATCAACCACTACAGGCAAACAGGATTGGTTTGATTTACCAACTACAAGAGTTGGTATTCGTGGGACTTATCGTACATTAGATCAATATTCGCCAAGATACAACCCAACACAAATCATTGATGCATCCGGGGCTTTAGTGCCTCACCCCACTGCCATTGGTTTTCCTGACGGAAGAGAATGGGAAATAAGAACGTATGTACATATAAATATTAATAATTAATTATTAAATAAAATAATCATGAATACAACATTATTAAAACCACTTAACAAGGCTATCATTCTGATGCTTAGTTTTATATTTATATTCAGTTGTCAAAATGACGATAATGACTTGCAAGAAGCTCAATTTTCTAATAATCCATTTGTCTTCACTGATAATTTTATCGGTTTGGGAAGTGATTTTTATTTTCCATATGGCGGGTCTAAATTTACTTCCTTTTCTGTTGATAAAAGCGAAGGCTACAATAGTAATGCATCGATTAGAATAGATGTGCCGAACAGTGACGATTTAAACGGAGCTTATGCAGGCGGTATATTTAGAATTGATGGACCTGGACGGAATTTAACTGAATACAATGCACTTACTTTTTGGGTAAAAGCTTCTCAGGGAGTAAATATAGGTGAGTTTGGTTTTGGTGAAGATTTTGGGCTTAATAAATATATCACAACAATACCTAATGTATCCGTTGGAACCAGTTGGAGTAAAGTCATCATACCTATCCCCGATGCTTCCAAACTACTGCAGGAAAGAGGTGTATTCAGATATGCAGCTGGCACACAAGGAACCGGAGGTAGTGGATATATATTGTGGATAGACGAAATTAAATTTGAAAAATTAGGTACAATTGCACATCCAAAAGGAACAATAGCATTTGGAAACAATATTACTGAAACTTCATTTATTGGGGTAAATTCGGATATTGAAGGCATGCAATTTATAGTTAATATGCCAAATGCAATAAATCTACAAGTCAATGCATCGCCTTACTATTTCAACTTTAAATCATCTGACCCAGCTGTCGCTACCGTGTCTGAAAACGGAATCATAACAACTATTGGATCAGGTACAAGTGTTATTACAGCAAGCTTAGGTAGTATAGAAACTACAGGTTCTGTAACCATTAAATCTTTGGGAAGTTTTTCTCCAGCTCCTATTCCCAATCTTCCTCCAGAAAAAGTGATTTCTATCTTCAGTGATACATACACAAATGTTCCTGTAAACTATTATAATGGTTATTGGGCACCATGGCAAACAACGGTCTCAAACGACTTTAGTGTGCAAGGAAATAACTTATTGAATTATAACTTATTCAACTTTGTTGGTATTGAATTTACAAGCCCAACTATAAATGCAACCATGATGACTCATATCCATTTGGATGTATATATTCCGGGGCCTATAGCACCAGGAAGACAATTAAGAGTTATTGTTGTGGATTTTGGCAATGATAAAGCGTTTAATGGCGGTGACGATACCAGACATTCAACCACTTTTACTGCCCCTAAATTAGTGTCAGGTAATTGGGTATCAATAGATATTCCATTTTCAAGTATGACCGGTTTGGTAAGTAGAACTAATCTGGCCCAAATAATATTAGAAGGCGGAGATGGATCAAGCATGTATGTAGACAATATATACTTTTATAAATTATAAATTTAAAAATTTAAGAAGATGCATATTATAATCGAATCAAAATCTTTAAATAAAGGTTTCTACGGTATATTTATTTTAATGTTTTTTTTATCATGTACCGGTGAAACTGAACAAAAAATTGATCAACCTGATTGGCAATTGGCATGGTCAGATGACTTTAATGGTGCGAAAGGTGTACAATTAGACAAAACCAAATGGACCTATGATATTGGCAGAGGGCAAGGTGGATGGGGAAACCAGGAATTGCAATATTATACAGATAGACCAGAAAACGTTTCTATGGACGGTGAAGGAAACCTGGTGATTACTGCCATCAAGGAAAATTACCAGGGCGCACAATACACCTCAGCCAGATTCAAAACACAAGGAATATTTGATCAGCAATATGGCAAATTTGAAGCTCGCATCAAAACCCCATATGGGCAGGGTTTATGGCCAGCATTTTGGATGCTGGGCAGTAATATTACACAAGTGAATTGGCCGCAATGTGGAGAAATAGATATCATGGAGTTACGTGGGCAGGCACCTACTATTGCAGAGTGTGCCCTTCACGGCCCTGGTTATTCAGGTGCTAATTCTATCACTGGTAAAAATATCCTTACAAACAGTAGATATGATGATAAATTCCATGTTTTTGCAGTAGTTTGGGATGAGTCTAAAATTGATTTTTATATAGATAATTATTTATATAGAAGAATAGAAAAAAGTGAAGTTGAAAAAAAAGGTCAGTGGGTATATGATCATCCCTTCTTTTTGTTATTTAATGTTGCAGTTGGCGGAAATTTTCTTGGGTCACCAAATACTAGTACTCCTTTCCCACAACAAATGGTCATCGATTATGTAAAAGTATATAAAGGGTGATGTCAAATGATGCAAATTAAAATTTAATTGATATTTATTAAGTTCAATCTGAGACAGAAGTAGAGTTATAATGTTATAAGTGTATAATAATGAACGTAGAATATACCCAAACTGAACCACAAGTAAAATTGGAAATGGTCGATTTTGATCAGGAAGTTTACAATAAAATTTCCAAAGTAGATGTTATGCGGCCCTTCTTCATGAGCGTGGTGAGTGATGGAAACCATTGGATGTTTATTTCCAGCAATGGGGGTATTACTGCCGGACGCAAAAATGCTGAATATGCTCTGTTTCCATATTATACAGATGACAAAATCACAGAATCTGCAGATATAACAGGTAGCAAGTCTATTTTTCAGATCAAAAAAGGTAGTGAAACGATTTTATGGGAACCCTTTTCTGACCGTTTTAACGATAAGTATGATATAAAAAGAAATTTGTACAAAAACCTGTATGGAAATGTAGTGATTTTTGAAGAAGAATTGCTTGATGTTGGCTTAGTATTCAGATGCCAATGGAACTCGAGCAATCAATTTGGTTTTGTCAGAAAATCAACTTTAATAAATAATTCAGACATTGATTTGAATATTCATTTTTTGGATGGTATTCAGAATATTGTGCCTTTCGGTGTTGGTAGTGATTTGCAAAACAGCACGAGCAACCTTGTTGATGCCTACAAACGAAGTGAATTAGAAACCAAGTCAGGATTAGGTATCTATGCGCTAAGTGCCATTATCGTAGACAAAGCAGAGCCCAGCGAAGCGCTTAAATGTAATATTGTATGGTCTTTAGGGGTAAATAATCCAACCTATCTACTTTCTTCAAAGCAGTTAAACGCATTTAGAAACAAACAAAAGATCATTCAGGAAACAGATGTTAAAGGAGAAAAAGGGGCTTATTTTGTAGTTTCCTCCATACTACTTAATAAACATCAAACAGAAAGTTGGAAAATCGTTGCCAATGTCAATCAAAATCATGCTCAAGTAATTTCTCTTGCTAATGATATTATTAGTAATAATAAGGTAATAGAAAACGATCTGATTACAGATGTAAATTTAGGTACAAAAAACTTAATGGCGCTCAATGCTACTGCCGATGGTTTCCAATTTACTGCCGATAAAAGAAAAGACACCAGACATTTTGCCAATGTACTATTCAATATCATGCGTGGAGGTGTTTTTGATGAAAACTATCAAATAGATAAAAATGATTTTGTAAGTTATTTAGAAAAGGCCAATAAATCTGTATATGAAAAACATACGAATTTTATTCAAAATTTGGCAAATAACTTTTCATATATCGATTTGAAATCTTCTTTAAAAAACATGGAAGATGCAGATTTAGTGAGGCTTTCCACGGAATATTTACCTTTAAAATTCAGTAGGAGACATGGAGACCCAAGTCGTCCCTGGAACAAATTTTCTATCAATACAAGAAGCGAAATTGATGGTTCAAAAATATTGGATTATCAAGGCAACTGGCGTGATATTTTTCAAAATTGGGAAGCTTTGGCTTATGCTTTTCCCGATTTTATAGAAGGAATGATTCATAAATTCTTAAATGCGTCCACTTTTGATGGTTATAATCCTTATCGTGTAACAAAAGAAGGATTTGATTGGGAAAGTATTGAACCTGATAACCCTTGGTCTTATATTGGATATTGGGGAGATCATCAAATCATCTATCTATTAAAGTTTCTGGAGTTCATGGAAAAATACCAACCAGGCAAACTTAACGATTATTTTGATAAAGAATGTTTTGTGTATGCTGCTGTACCTTACATCATTAAGCCATACAAAGATATTGTCAATAATCCAAAAGATACCATTGATTACAATTACGAATGGGAAGAAAAAATAAATAAAAGAAAATCCGACATTGGTGCCGATGGTGCTTTATTGAGAGACAATACTGATGAGATTTATCACGTAAATTTTATAGAAAAAATATTGGCTACAGTACTGGCAAAAATGTCAAATTTTATTCCGGAAGCTGGTATTTGGATGAATACACAACGTCCGGAATGGAACGATGCAAATAATGCCCTTGTGGGAAATGGTGTTTCTATGGTAACCCTGTATTACTTGAGAAGATTCTTATTGTTTTTCCAGGAAATATTAGATAAATCAGATCAGGAAACCATTAAAATTTCTAATGAGATGGTAGAATTTTATCATTCCATTAGAGAAAATCTATTGCTTTATACGGCATTGTTAGACGCACCTATCAACAATACAGACCGAAAAAATATTATGGACGTTTTTGGTAATGCCGCTTCAGAATATCGTTACCAAATATATTACAGTGGTTTTTGGGGTAAAAAAAGAACCCATTCTATGTCGGGTTTAAAAACTTTTACAAAAGTTTGTTTGGATTTCATAGAACATACCATAAAAACCAATCAAAGAGATGATAAATTATTTCATGCATACAACTTGATTTCTATTAAAAACGATGAAGTTGTAATTGATTATTTGCCTGAAATGCTGGAAGGACAGGTGGCTGTTTTAAGTTCTGGTTTTGTCAGAGGAGAGCAAGCAGTTCACATTTTAGATGCTTTGAGAAACAGTGCATTGTATCGTCCGGATCAAAATAGCTATATTTTGTATCCCAATAAAGATTTACCTAAGTTTTTAGAAAAAAATACCATTTCCAAAGAAAAAGTCTTCCCATTTGAACTCCTGGTTCTTTTGGATAAAAACAAAAATCAAAGTATACTAAATCAAGATATTAATGGAAATTTTCACTTTAATGGAAATTTTAATAATGCCCGTGATCTAAAAAATGCTTTAGATTTACTTAAAGAAAATACTACATACACTGACTTAGTCGAAAAAGAAGAAACCGCAATATTAAATTTATTTGAAGATGTCTTTAATCATAAAGCGTTTACTGGTCGTTCAGGTACCTTTTATGCATTTGAAGGGTTAGGTTCTATTTATTGGCATATGGTGTCAAAATTGCATCTGGCGGTTTATGAAATTTGCACAAAAGCATTTGAAGATAATGAAGATAAGTCTACGATTGATGCTTTGCTAAACCATTTCAGAGAAATAGGCGAAGGCATAGGGTTGCATAAATCACCGGAAGTTTATGGTGCTTTTCCCACAGACCCTTATTCTCATACGCCTTTGCATAAAGGTGCACAACAACCTGGGATGACTGGACAGGTCAAAGAAGATATTTTGACCAGAATAGGTGAATTAGGCATTAAAATAAAAGATGGGAAGTTGGAATTCAAGCCCGAACTTCTTCATACAAGTGAATTTTTAACTGAAAATCAAGACGTTACATTCATTTTGAAAGATGGATCGGAAAAAAGAATCAGTTTAGAAGCAAATTCTCTGGCATTTAGCATATGTCAAGTACCGGTGATTTATAAAATAGGAACTTCGACCCATTTGAAAATACATTATACTGATCATAACATTGAAAATTTAGACAGTATTACAATGTCGGAAGAAATAAGCCAAAAGGTATTTCAAAGAACAGGAGACATTGTTTACATTGAATTGACTTTGCAAAAAAGTATTTTGCGATAATGATAAAACCAATTTATATATGTATAATTTTGATATTTGCTTCATGCAACTCAAAAAATACGTTTACTAAAAATTCTGATATGACAGCCGAAAAGCTTTTAGGAAATCCCGAGTATCAAGCAATATGTTATGGTGGGTATCGAACAAAAACCAGAGAAGTTCAACCTACTTTGGCACAACTAAAAGAAGATATGATCATTTTGGAAGCAATGAATATCAAATTTATTCGCACCTATAATGTACATTACGATGAAGTAAAGAATCTTTTGAAGGTAATTTCAGACCTAAAAAAAGAAAGACCTGGTTTTGAAATGTATATGATGCTGGGTGCTTGGATTGATTGCAAAAATGCCTTTACGGAATATCAACCTATTCACGATCAGGAAAGTGATCGAAACGCAATAGAAATAGAAGAAGCCGTAAGATTAGCCAATCAGTATCCCGATATTGTAAAGGTACTTGCTGTAGGTAACGAAGCTATGGTGAAATGGGCAACCAGTTATTTTGTAACTCCAGACATCATCTTGAAATGGGTCAATTATTTACAAGATCTTAAAAAAGAAAACAAATTACCAAAAGATCTATGGATCACTTCATCTGATAATTTTGCATCTTGGGGTGGAGGAGACACCATCTATCATGTAAAAGAACTGATTGAACTTTATCACGCGGTTGATTACGTGTCGATACACACCTACCCTATGCACGACACACACTACAATCCTGTTTTTTGGGGTGTAAATGAAGATGATAATCAGTTAACAGAAAAGCAAAAAATCGATGCAGCTATGCTTCGGGCAAAAATCTATGCCGTTAGCCAATACAAAAGTGTGCATAAATATATGACAAGTTTAGGTATAAACAAACCCATACACATAGGTGAAACAGGCTGGGCAACACATTCAAATGAACACTATGGTGATGAAGGGTCGCATGCCGCAGATGAATATAAATCAGCTATCTTTTATAAGGGGATTAAAGATTGGTCTGATAGTGTGGGCATAACTTGTTTTTATTTTGAAGCTTTTGATGAGCAATGGAAAGATGCAGCAAATCCGAAAGGTTCAGAAAATCATTTCGGCCTTATAAATTTAAAATCAGAAGCTAAATATGCCTTATGGGATTTAGTTGATGATGGAAAATTTGAAAATATGACACGTGACGGAAAGCCAATCACAAAGACATTTCAAGGCAATATTCAGTCACTAATGCATCAAGTAAAAGCTCCACCCTCTTTACATGAGTTAAACACACATAAATAATTACTAAACATGAAGCCACTTGTCCAAATATACTTAGTTCTGCCTTTATTTTGCATGATGATAAGTAGTTGTACATCAAAAAAACCTATCGAAATGGAAGTGTATGAAACATCAGCTGCAGGTCATCAACTCACCAAAATTAGTGAATTTTCATATGGCGATAGCATTATAAAACTTTCATTAAACCCGGAAGAGAAATTTCAGACCATCACTGGTTTTGGCGGCTCTTTTACAGAATCTTCTGCCTATTTACTAAATAAAGTAAGTAAAGAAAACAGAAAAAAAATATTAGAAGCTTATTTCAGTGATAAAGGAGCAAATTATTCGCTTACTCGCACACACATGGCTTCATGTGATTTTTCATTGAGCAACTATACATATGCCAAGGTAGAAAAAGATGTTGAGCTTAAAAATTTCACGATCGAAGATGACAAAAATGATTTAATTCCGATGATATTGGATGCAAAATCTATTTCAGAAGCAGGGTTCAACATCATTGCATCACCCTGGACCGCCCCACCTTGGATGAAAGACAACAAAAATTACGTGGGCGGAAAATTATTGCCGGAATATAATGATGCCTTTGCCCTTTATTTTTCAAAGTATCTGGAAGCATACAAGAAAGAAGGCATAAATATCTGGGGTGTCACAGTAATAAACGAACCACACGGAAACGGTAATAACTGGGAAAGCACTCTTTTTTCACCTAAAGAAATGACAGATTTTGTGCAAAATCATTTGGGACCTAAACTGGAAAAAACAGGATGGAAAGACATAAAAATTTTAGGCTATGATCAAAATAGAGCCGGACTTAAGGAATGGGTGGACGAAATGTATCGGGATGAAAAAGCGGCAACATATTTTGCAGGAACCGCTATCCATTGGTACGAAAGCACATACGATTTTTTCCCTGAAGCATTACAATATGCACACAAAAAATCACCTTCGAAACATTTAATACAAACTGAAGCTTGTGTGGATTCAGAAATTCCTCATTGGAATGACGATGCCTGGTATTGGAAAAAAGAAGCTACAGATTGGGGTTGGGATTGGGCAAGTGAAAAAGACAAACATCTGCATCCAAAATATGCCCCTGTCAATCGATATGCGACTGATATTATTGGTTGTTTGAATAATTATGTCGATGGTTGGGTAGACTGGAATATGGTTTTAGACGTTCAGGGAGGACCAAATTGGTTCAAAAATTGGTGTGTAGCTCCTGTAATAGTTGATCCGGAAAAAGACGAAGTATATATGACTCCATTATATTATGTTATGGCACATTTCAGTAAATTTATGCGTCCGGGTGCTGTAAAAATTGGCTGTGTAATTGATCATAATGAATTGATGACAACAGCCGTACAAAATCCTGATGGTAGTATAGCAATTGTCATTTTTAATCCTACAGAAAAATCAGAAAATATTCAAATAGGATTAAAAGATCAAAAAATTGATATTTCAATCGAAAAACAAGCCATACAAACCATTATCATAAAATCATAACAAAATAAGCCACATTACGATGAGTACAAATCAAAACAAATCCAGTAAAGTACCAATGACACAAAAGGTTGCTTTTGGACTTGGAATGCTAGCCAATCAACTGTTTCCTGCTATGTTGGGAATATTTATGGTGATCTTAATCGATAAATTGGGATTTCCAGGTTGGATGGTGAGTGTTATCTATTTTGTACCTAAACTTTTTGATGCTATAACTGACCCAATCATGGGTTTTATCACAGATAATACTAAATCAAAATGGGGCAGAAGGAGACAGTATGTCATTGTTGGTGGTATATTGACTGGTATCTCATTTGCTTTTATGTGGCAATTGTATGCATCCAATTCAATAAACTTTAATTTTTACTATTTCCTATTAGTCTCTTTAGGCTTTTATTTAGGCATAACGATTTTTAGTGTGCCTTTTGTAGCCATGGGCTATGAAATGAGTGATGACTTTCACGAAAGAACATCCATTATGGCTACTTCACAGTTAATTGGACAATTGGCTTGGGTATTTGCACCTTGGTTGTGGGTGATTATGTATGATGTATCTTTTTTCCCTTCAGCCGAGGAGGCAACCAGAACTTTAGCTGTCTATGGAGCTATAATTTGTACCATTTTGGCAGTTATTCCAGGTATTTTTATTAAAAGTAAATCTACATTAAATGAAAATTATGAACCTTTGACCGTTGCAAATGCAGGCAGAAGTTTTGATTTGATCATACAGGGATTTAAAGAGGCTTTGGTCATTGTACCTTTTAGAAAATTGTGTATTGCTACTTTTTTTATATTTAATGCTTTCAATACCACAGCAGGTTTTTCTTTTTTTATCATAAAATATTATGTCTTTCCAGGTGATGGTCAAGGTATATGGCCTACTCTTTATGGATGCGTTGGAGCAATTTTTACTACGGTACTGATTATTCCTATTGTAGCTTACATGTCCAAGGTGATGGGTAAACAAAAGGCATTTATCTGGTCACAATCTTTATCTATTCTTGGGTATGCATCATTGTTGTTTTTATTTGTACCTGGTAAGCCTTATTTGTTCTTAATAGCGCTGCCATTTATATCCTTCGGTATTGGTAGCTTATTTACATTGATGATGTCGATGACTTCGGATGTTATAGATATAGATGAGCTCAATACTGGCAAACGGAGAGAGGGCATTTTTGGTGCTATCTATTGGTGGATGGTAAAATTTGGATTAGCAATCGCTGGGGGATTGACCGGGTTGATATTATGGTATATTGATTTCAATTCGGGTGCGACAACTCAGACTTATGAGACCATGTTTGAGTTAAGAATGTTCTTTTCTGCTATTCCAGTCATAGGTACTTTATTTGCTTTGTGGGCTATGAAAAGAACAAATTGTCAAAAGGCTCGAAGTTATCAAGGGCCATACTCAATGGATTAGAACCTTCTCTTGTACCAATGGCCACGAGTTGATCCCACAATTGGCAAAAGAGATGGGTTTCAAAACTTTGGTGGGAGCCTGGATAAGCAGTGACATAGAAAATAACGAAAAAGAACTGGCCAGTCTTAAGACCTTACTAAGTCAAGGCGTTGTTGATATGGCATCAGTGGGGAATGAAGTGCTCTTTAGAAATGACATTAGTGCAGATGTACTTTATGATTATATTGGACAAATCAAAAAAGTAGCTGGCAATATCCCTACAGGTTATGTGGATGTTTATTATGAAGTAATTAAACACCCTAAATTGTCAGAAATCTCTGATATTTTGATGATCAATTGTTATCCATACTGGGAAGGTGCCGATATTCAGTTTGCATCTTTATATATACAGGAAATGTATCACAAGGTAGCTCAGATATCAGGTGGCAAAAAAATAGTGATCACTGAAACAGGGTGGCCTAGTAAGGGGCAAACTGTCAAAGATGCTGTACCTTCCAACGAAAATGTAATGAGATATTTTGCAGAAATTTCAGAGTGGGGCTCAAGTAAAAATGTAGAGATATTTTACTTCTCATCTTTTGATGAATCCTGGAAAATTCACTTTGAAGGCTGGGCAGGGACAGCATGGGGACTTTGGGATAAAAATGAAAATTTTAAATATTAATAAATTATAATTTATGTCATTCAGAGCAGGTCACTACTTTTCATTAGAAAGCATAGATAATTATCCGGAAAATCAAAATTACCATGTAGCCATTGATTATACTGATTTTTCTACAAAAGATGTAGTTCGATTATGGCAAGATACATTACAAAATGGCATGCATGGTATATGTTTCAGTATTTATGAAGATGGCCAAAAACCCGGTTCTATCATCACAGTAGAGCAGGTAGAAAGACGAATCAAAATTTTGAAACCATATTCAAAATGGGTTCGATCGTTTTCGTGTATCGAAGGCAATGAGCATATCCCAAAAATTGCCCATCAACATGGTATGAAAACCCTTGTAGGCGCATGGCTAGGAAATGATTTGGAATTGAATGAAAGAGAAATTGAAGGGTTGATTGCATTGGCGAATGAAGGTTGTGTTGATATAGCAGCAGTGGGCAATGAAGTAATGTATAGAAAAGATTTGACTGAAGAACAATTATTAGCCTATATCCAAAGAGTGAAAGAAGCTTTGCCTGATATTCCTGTCGGATATGTGGATGCATATTATGAGTTTTCACATCGTCCAAAAATTACAGAAGCATGTGACGTTATTCTAACCAATTGTTATCCATACTGGGAAGGTTGTCCTATTGAGTATTCTTTACCACATATGCAAAGTATGTTTGAATCGGCAAAAAATGCAGGGCAAGGAAAGAGAGTAATTATCACTGAAACAGGTTGGCCAAGCGAAGGTGGTTCTCTAAAAGGAGCGGTGGCTAGTGCTGAAAATGCGATGCGTTACTTTATTGATACACAAAACTGGTGTAACCAAAATGGGATTGAAAGTTTTTATTTTGCTTCATTTGATGAATCGTGGAAGGTTGGACCGGAAGGGGATGTAGGTCCTTATTGGGGTATCTGGGATAAAAATGAAAAACTAAAATTTATAGGATAATATACCGTACTATATAATTAATTTTTTACCTTTTAAATATAATAAATTATGCGAATTTTAACATTTACACTTTTTTCATTTTTGCTATCAATGACGGCCGTTTGTCAAAAAGGGCCGATCAACTTTGAAGCTGATGGTAATGGTGCTTCATGGACTTGGAATGTATTTGAAAATAGTACAAATCCTCCTCTCGAGTTCATTGACAATCCAAGTAAAACAGGTATTAATACAACAGACAAAGTTGCAAAATTTACTGCTTTAAAAGCAGGTAATCCTTGGGCAGGGACCGAAACTGTTCATGGCGCTTCTGCTTTAGGGCCGTTTGTGTTAAATGCTACAAACTCCACGATAAAAATTATGGTTTGGAAATCAGTAATCAGTGATGTGGGTATCAAATTAGTAGCTTCAACAGGATGGGCGTTACCTGAACTAAAAGTTGCCAATACTGTAATTAATCAATGGGAGGAAATCACATTTAATTTTTCTGGTTTCATTAATCCTCCCGCATCAGAAGGCGTTTATGACCAGATAGTAGTTTTTCCTGATTTTAATCTGGCTGGAAGAAGTCAGGATAATGAAATTTACTTTGATAACATTACTTTTTCTCAAGGGACGGGAATAGTTGGTGGCCCAAATACAGCCGCTCCTTTGCCTATACATGGCGCTGCGGATGTAATTTCAGTATTTAGCAACAGTTATGACAATATTCCGGGTACCAATTTAAATCCTGCATGGGGCCAAGCGACCACAGTCACCCAATTATTGATAGAAGGAAACAATACGCTCAAATATGCAGGACTTAACTATCAAGGCACAGAATTAGGAAGTGCACAGAATCTTACTAATATGGATTTTCTTCACTTAGATTTCTGGACGGCCAACTCTACTGCGCTAAATGTTTTTTTAATAAGTCCTGGTCCGGCTGAGACACCATTTGCGCTAACTGTACCTACCACAGGCTGGTCGAGTGTAGACATTCCATTATCAGCTTTTTCAGCTGTTGATTTATCCAATGTTATTCAACTTAAGTTTGATGGCAATGGAGACATATTTTTAGATAATATTTATTTTCATAAAAGTGGAGGTTCCAGCGCTGGTCCAAATGCTCCAATAAATTTTGAACCAGATGGATTTGGTGCAAATTGGACATGGAATGTATTTGAGAATTCAACAAACCCACCACTTGAGTTTATCGATAATCCGAGCAAAACAGGTATCAATACTTCAAATAAAGTAGCAAAATTTACTGCTTTAAATGCCGGCAATCCTTGGGCTGGTACTGAGTCTGTGCACGGGGATACTGCCTTAGGATCCTTTGTTTTAAATGCTACAAACTCAACTATAAAGATAATGGTCTGGAAATCTGTTATCAGTGATGTGGGCATCAAATTGGTAGCTCCTACAGGTTGGGCAATGCCAGAACTCAAAGTAGCCAACACATTGATCAATCAATGGGAAGAACTCACTTTTGATTTTTCTGTTTATATGAATCCTCCGGCATCAGAAGGTGCTTATGATCAGATCGTAGTATTTCCTGATTTCAATTTAGCTGGTAGAGGACAGGACAATATTACATATTTCGATAACATTACATTTAATCCTAAAGGAGGAACTGGTAGTAATGAACCACTTACTGCTGCACCCACGCCTACGAGAAATCCGGCAGATGTCATTTCAATGTTTAGCAATGTTTATACCAACGTACCTGTAGATACATGGAGAACTGATTGGTCAGCAGCTGTTTTGACAGATGTAAACATAGAAGGAAATGCCACTAAAAAATATAGTAATCTTGACTTCGTAGGTATAGAGACTGTGGCTAATCAGTTGAATCTGTCAGCAATGACACATATTCATCTTGATGTATGGTCGTCAAATTTTACTAATTTTGGAGTCAAATTGGTAGATTTTGGTGCTGATGGCGCTTTTGGAGGTAATGATGATGTAGAACATCTGGTTAGTATTCCTATGCCGGCTCAAGGACAATGGGTGAGCTTAGACCTTCCTTTGGTAGATTTCACCGGTTTGACCAGAAGGTTGAATGTTGCACAGTATATATTGGTAGCACAACCATCAGGAAGTTCCACCGTGTATATGGATAATATGTACTTTTACAAACCTGGCGCAGTAAGTACAAATAATGTATCTATCGAAAATGTAACTTTTTCTCCAAACCCTGTTTCATCCGGAGCTGATGTACAGTTGAACGATGAAATGAAACAAATTGATGTTTACAATATTAGTGGTCAATTGTTACATTCAAATTACAAAACCAATAAAATACAAACCGGTGGCTTAAAATCAGGAATGTATATTATTAAAATCAGAACAAATGACAATAAGTGGCAAACTGGAAAGTTAACTGTACACTAATTTTCAGGACTATTCACTTTGTAAATAAAAAAAGCCTGTTAGTCTAACGACTAACAGGCTTTTTTGTACCGAAGGCGGGACTCGAACCCGCACACTATTGCTAGCACTGGATTTTGAGTCCAGCGTGTCTACCAATTCCACCACTTCGGCAATTTAATTTACAGAATCCTTATGATCCTTTTGGGAGTGCAAATGTAGCAAGATTTTCACTAATCCGCAAAAGATATTTGGATTTTAAATAATATTCTTTAATATTTTCCAGCGCTTTTATTGTATTGATCTGATTTTCAAAATCATCGATATCTTTTTCAACTTTTGTCTTGAGCTCAGATTCGATACTTTTGACCATCTCTTGAATTTTTAAAAGCCTATTCTGATCAAAATCCATCTCCAAATCAAAAATGGCTTCATTAATTTCCATCATCTCCCCTAAAAATGAAGAATCCAAGGCTAGATTATCCACTTCTGACATCAGCTGATAATGTTCAAGAATATATTTAGTCCGGCTATTGTCGTCTGATAATATTTTGTAAGCCTCATTTATCTGACCGGATTTGATTAGAATTTCATTTTGCTTTTCTTCTGAATCCAATGTGTAAAAGTCCGGATGAAAATTTCGGCTCAATCTGTAAAAATTCTTTTTCAACAGATTCATATCCGGTCTGAAACTCAAAGGAATCTCCAGAATATCAAAATGATTGGTATCTGTGATCATTTAATTCACTTAAAACCATCTGGAAATATCAAGCCCTAAAGCAAAGACCATCAATGCCATTAAAATAATAAATCCTATATAATTTACTATCTCCATAAACCTGTCTCCCGGTACTTTACCTGTGATCACTTCCCAAATAAGAAATACTACATATCCACCATCCAATGCAGGGATAGGCAGTAAATTGAAGAAAGCAAGTAAAATCGATAAACTGGCAGTAATATTCCAAAAAACCCTCCAATCCCAACCAGTGTCAAACATAGTAGCAATAGAGAATACACTTCCAAGAGAGTCTTTAGCTTTTATTTTGCCACTAAAAATCTGCCCAAAAGCTTTTAACTGGTCACCAAGGAAGTTTACAGCCATTGATCCTCCTTTGGAAAAAGAAGTAAGTAACCCAAACTTTTCTATTGTGATGGGCAATTGTTGCATGACAATACCTATTTTGCCATCTTCACTTACATCTACTTTCTTGAAGATGGTATCTTGTCCGTTTACCATTGAGACATCTACTGGTTTACCTTTAGATTCAATGATAGCGAGTCTGAACTCATGCTGATAAGTAATGGGTTTGCCATTGACACTGATGATATTGGCACCCTTTTCGATTCCTGCTTTTGCTGCATTCCCTTTGGGATCGACTTCCTCTATGTTCATCAATTGTCTGGGACTCTGATAAAAAAGGCTTTTACCTTTGTTTTCATATTTTGTAAGTTTGGATACTAATTGTTCCGGAACTTGCAAGGTAACTACCTTTCCATCTCTTTCTACTTCTATCTCTTTAGCTTGATTGATAATAATCTCTTTGCTCACCAAACCTGCACTGAATTTTTTTAATTCTACCCCACCTGCACGGATAACTCTATCTCCATCCTGCAATCCCAACTCCATGCCAAGTGAATCTACCACCAAACCTAATTTAGCATCTTCTACTTTAATATAACTCTCTCCCCAATAAAAAATCATCATCGAAAATATCAGTATACCCAGTAAAAAATTTACAGTGACACCTCCTACCATGATAATAAGTCTCTGCCATGCTTTTTTGGATCTGAATTCCCAGGGTTGAGCAGGTTGTTTCATCTGTTCCTTATCCATACTTTCATCGATCATACCAGATATTTTTACATATCCGCCAAAAGGAATCCAGCCTATACCCCACTCTGTATCCCCTATTTTCTTCTTAAAAAGTGAAAAATACGGATCAAAAAATAGATAGAATTTTTCTACCCGTGTTTTGAATAATCTGGCAGGCAGAAAATGACCAAATTCATGTAAAACAACAAGAATTGATAAACTTAGTATAAGTTGTAATGCTAAAATGAGTATATCCATTATTGGAATTAAATTTCACAAATGATTAAATAAGAAAGTATAAAACGAACAATATTTCGATATTGTTTGATAAAATGGATGCAAATTTAGTTTAATATTGAATAAAGGCCTCATACTTTCGAAAATAATCCATAGCTTTATGATAAATTTCCTAAAAAATGATACTTTTTTATTCTACAAGTATTGAAAATGATAGCGTAATACTAAAAGAAGAAGAACATATACACTGTAGTAAAGTTTTAAGAAAACAAATCAACGATGAAATCAATGTCACTGACGGTAAAGGAAATCTCTATATCTGCAAAATTTCCGAAATAAATAAATCAAATACGATATGCCAAATTATGTCAGTGGAAAGGACAGAAAAGCAAGAACCATCCGTCGCCATAGGCATATCACCTACAAAAAACCCTTCCAGACTAGAGTGGTTTATTGAAAAAGCAGTGGAAATTGGTATTTCAGAAATTATAATTTTTAAGGCCCAAAGAACTGAAAAAAAATCCTTAAATGAATCAAGACTCATGAAAATTCTTATTTCGGCTATGAAACAATCGCTAAATCTCCATTTGCCAGAACTTAGAATCTTAAATAACTTCCAGGAAATATCTAAATATTGTAACCATTTTGATCATAAATATATAGCATATTGTGATGGACCAACTGATCTTTTATCGGAAGTTTATACTAAAAGTGGTAGCGGGTTAGTACTGATCGGACCTGAGGGAGATTTTACAAAAGATGAAATAAAATATGCTGAAAATTTGAATTTTCATCCCGCATCACTTGGCAAAACCAGGTTGAGAACTGAAACTGCCGGATTGGTAGCATTAATGATGCTGAAGTACTGATGAACAGTACTTCTTGTTAAACATTGTTAATTAAGACCAAAATATGTACTTCAAGACCTGTATGAAATGACAACTGTGGTATATTCCTGCTATTTTTACACTCTAATCAAATCCCTGTGATAGTGTTTCAAAATAATATAGTCTTTGTCCTTATTATCAGTTTGTTTTTTTTACTGATTTCATGTAAAGAAAAATCAAAACATTATACACCTACTACGACATTAATAGAAGGTCAGATTGCTTCTTCTGATAGTCCAGTCATTTCATTGTTTGGGAGCGAAGAAATAAAAGCGGCCATTGACCCTACAGGTAAATTTATCATTCAGGCAGAATTAGAGAAAGCCGGTTTTTATAGCCTGGGTTTGTCCAATCACACCATTCAACTTTTTATTGTACCTGGAGACAGGATTTCATTAACAGCCGATCAACGTACATTACAAGCATCTGTCGTTTTTAAAGGTGACCATTCAAAAGAAAATAATTATCTGGTGGTTTATGAAAACCTAAAATCTACATTACAACCACAAGATTTTCAAACTTTTTTTACCCAACAGGAGGATGAATTCATTAAAGCTGTGGAAGAGAGAACTGCTGTTTTAAATGCTAGTCAACAGGATTACCAGAAAAAAAACGGACCTTTTGATGAATTTTTCGCAGAAATGATTTCAGAAGAAGTAGCCTATGATGCTGCCATCATGAAAATGAATTATCCCGTTTATTTTGAATATTTAATGCCCGATAGTAACGTTGTATTATCAGACACCTATGATAGTTTTCTGCAAAATCTTGAAATTGACTCTGAAGATAACCTGATGGTGCCTGCATATAAAGGATTCATTATGAAGTATCTGGAGTTTAAAACAAAAAATGATACTTCTGATCATGAAAGCACACAAAATATAAACAGGTTTAACAATATTTCCAAGCTGTTTCAATCAGAAAATGTAAAGAATCTTTTATACTATACACTACTTAAGGAAATACTGGAAACATCTATCAATGATGCCAGTCTTCTAATGGACATGTACACAGAAGCACAAACAAATACAAAATATAAAAATGAAATAACGACAGGTTTTAATTCTTGGTCATCCTTACTTAAAGGGAAATCTGCCCCTGATTTTGAGTGTTCTGCTGTAAATGGAAAAACTGTAAGTCTGCATAACTTTACAGGCAAATTGATTTATATTGATATTTGGGCAACCTGGTGTGGTCCTTGTTTACGGGAGCTTCCTTATCTCGAAAATCTACAGGAAAAATATAAGCAAAGAGAAGATATTGCTTTTATTAGCATCTCTATTGATGATGATAAAGCTGCGTGGTCTACCATGGTAAAAGAAAAAGACATGAAAGGTATACAACTCCACGCCAACACAGAAATGCATTTAAAAATAGTGAGTGATTATCTTATAAACGGTATCCCAAGATTTATCATCATCGATAAATCCGGAAACATATGGAATGCTAATGCCCCACGACCTTCCTCCAAAGAAATTATACATGAAATAGATCAGGCTCTAACCATTTAAGATTATTGTACCATAGATTATAACAATTCACAAATACTAGGTTTGCAAAATTCCCGGATTGAATTTTTCAACAACACCGTGATCTGACATTTCTATTCCGATAGAAAGAAATTCTCTGGTCTTTCTGGGATCAATAATTGCGTCGACCCAAAGCCGGGAAGCAGCATAGAAAGGAGAAGTTTGTTCATCATATCTGGCTTTTATCTTTTCAAACATCGCTTGCTCGCCTTGGGGATCTGGTGCTTCACCATTCTTTTTTAGTGTGCTTACCTGAATCTGTGTAAGTACTCGAGCCGCCTGTGTCCCTCCCATAACAGCAATTTTAGCCGTTGGCCATGCTACAATAAGTCTTGGGTCATATGCTTTTCCACACATGGCATAGTTTCCTGCTCCAAAGGAATTGCCTAAGATAACAGTAAATTTGGGTACAGTACTATTCGCTACAGCATTTACCATTTTAGCTCCGTCTTTGATTATACCTCCATGTTCTGACCGTTTCCCAACCATAAAACCTGTCACATCATGAAGAAAAACCAATGGTATCTTTTTTTGATTGCAATTCATGATGAATCTTGTAGCTTTATCCGCCGAATCAGAATATATGACTCCTCCAAACTGCATTTCACCGGCAGCATTTTTTACCACCAGACGCTGATTGGCTACAATACCTACTGCCCAACCATCTATCCTTGCATATCCACAGATAATTGACTTTCCATAATCTTCTTTGTACAAAGTTACATCAGAATCATCCACAATACGTTTTATGATTTGAAGCATGTCATAAGGTTTTGTTGGATTTTCAGGAAAAACACCTGCTATTTCTGAAGGATTGAGTAGTGGCAAGGTTGGTTTAATCCTATCAAAACCTGCTTTTGGACTTTTACCCATTTTTGAAACTAATTTTCGGATGGTGGCCAGACAGGTTTGATCATCCGGCATTTTGTAATCTGTTACACCAGATATTTCACAATGTGTCTTTGCGCCACCCAAAGTTTCCTGATCAACATCTTCCCCTATTGCAGCTTTCACCAAATATGGCCCTGCTAAAAAAATTGAACCTGTACCTTCTACTATTAAAGCTTCATCCGACATAATAGGCAGATAAGCACCTCCGGCAACACAACTTCCCATGATGGCAGCTATTTGCGGAATACCCATTGATGACATTCTCGCATTATTTCTAAAAATACGCCCAAAATGTTCTTTGTCCGGAAATATTTCATCTTGCATTGGCAAATATACTCCGGCACTATCTACCAAATATATAATGGGAATTCTATTTTCCATAGCTATCTCCTGTGCGCGCAGATTTTTTTTTCCTGTAATCGGAAACCATGCTCCGGCTTTTACAGTGGCGTCATTGGCCACAATCATGACCATTCTACCTTCTATTTTCCCCAGCCCTGTCACAACACCTCCTGCAGGACACCCTCCGTGTTCTTCATACATTCCATAACCAGCAAAAGCGCCTATTTCAAAAAAAGCTGAATCCTTATCTATCAGCGCTTGAATTCTTTCTCTTGCGGTAAGTTTGCCCTCCTGGTGCTGTTTTAAAATTTTCTCTTTCCCTCCACCCAAAGATATTTTTTCCAATTTGTAATGTACATCTGCTACAGTGGTAAGTATAGCATCTTCATTTTTATTGAACTCTAAATCTGAAATCTTCATGTTTCTTAATATATTGCATCAAAGGTAAACCTAAAATTCAGAAATATAGTCATTCCGGCATATCAAAAGTGTAGGGATATTCTCCGGGATATTTTGCATAAAACCCTTCCAGAATAATGGTTTTGCGCTTATTCTCTTCCATCATTTTTTTAAGAGAAGCTACAGATTGAACTTCTCTATTATTAATTCGGGTGATTATATAACCTGGTTCCATTCTAGTATTGCCAACTATACTACCGTTTTTTACGCTTACCACCATAACTCCATTCGGTACTAAAACAGCTTTTTCATAGGTATCCAAATCACGCAGTTCAATTCCAATGTTCTTAAAAATCACATCATCTCTTATCCCAACCAAGTCCGTTGAATTTATTTGGTTACGTAAAGTAGCTTTGGTAAATGATTTTTTATTACCCCTTACGTATTCAATGTCTATCACATCGCCAGGTCTGTACTGACCGACGAGCTCCATAAATTCAGCAGTTCCTGGTGTTTTGATATTGTTGACCTGTATAATTACATCACTACTTTTCAAACCGGCATCAGATGCTCCTCCGCCTTTAGAGACAGACGAGATAAAAACTCCGGATACTTCGCTTAGTCCCAACTCTTTCGCTGTTTTATTATCAATGTTTTCAATTTCGATGCCAAGCCATCCCCTTTGAACCACTCCGAATTCTTTCAGATCGTTAATCACCTTTTTGGCCAAATTTGAAGGAACAGCAAAAGAAAATCCCTCATATCTTCCTGAGTGACTTAATATAGCCGTACAAATACCTACAAGATCACCTCTTGTATTGATTAACGCTCCCCCGCTATTTCCAGGATTAACAGCTGCGTCTGTCTGGATAAATGATTCTATCCCATGATTTGTAAGTAAATTGATATTCCTTGCTTTGGCACTGACAATCCCTGCCGTAACAGTGGATTGTAAACGAAAGGGATTACCTACCGCCATTACCCATTCTCCAATTTGTAAAGAATCAGAATTTCCAAATATTAAATAATCAAGATCCAACGATGATATTTTAAGCAATGCGAGATCTGTACTGGGGTCCGCCCCTACTATATCAGCTATGAATACCCTGTTATCATTCAGCGTTACTTCTATCTTTTTTGCACCGTCTAATACATGATTATTAGTTACAATATAGCCGTCAGAGCTGACTATTACACCAGATCCGGAATTTGAATGTAACCATTGATCATCTGAAAAACTTTTATAATTATTTGCATCAGATTTAATAAAAACAACCGCCTTTCGGCTCATCTCTGCAGCATGTATGAAATCTGTAGGATACGATGATCTGTATGATTGGCTAAATCTGTCAGAAAGTACCATCTCCCTTTCGGCTACCGCCAAAGCAATTTCTTGATTTTCCTTAATCATCTTTTTGTTTTGCATAAAAAACCTATCATAAACAAGTATAGATGTTATGGAAGAAAAGAATGCGATTAATACAAATAGTACCAGATATGATTTATTAATGTTCAACTTATGTATTAAAATTTATTGAAATATTTGCAAATATAAATCATTTTTTAATTCTGCGTTTAAAAACAGTTACTTTTGAAAGTTGTTATAATCAATACAACGAAAAAAGATATGCTTCAGATCAAATCTAAATGTTAAGAATTTTATAAAATGACCATACTATTTCACAAATATCAAGGGACGGGCAATGATTTTATCATGATTGACCAAAGAGAAAAAAAGATTATTGACCACGAAAACATCGAGCTTATTCGTTTTTTATGCGATCGCAGGTTTGGAATTGGCAGTGATGGTCTAATCTTACTTGAAAAATCTGATAATTATGATTTCCGCATGGTCTACTTTAACGCAGACGGTCGACAAAGTTCGATGTGCGGCAATGGAGGAAGGTGTTTGATACAATTTGCATATAGCATGGGAATTTTTGAAAAAAACACCACTTTTGAAGCTATTGATGGTCTTCACGAAGGTCAGATAAATCAAGACTCAACCATTAGTTTACAGATGTCAGATATTAAAAAGATTAAAACCATAAACAGCAATACATACGAATTAAATACAGGATCACCACATTATGTGACATTTTGTAAAAATCTACCTTCAGATATTAAAATAGAAGGGGCTAAAATCAGATATTCTGATGAATATGCGTTACAAGGTATAAATGTAAATTTTGTACAAAAAGACGATAGTTTGATCCACGTAGCTACTTATGAAAGAGGTGTAGAAGACGAAACATATTCCTGTGGCACAGGGGTGACTGCAGCAGCAATAGGTTATGCGGTTCAAAATGATCTGAAAGGGGAGATTATCATTAGTGTGAAAACCAAAGGAGGGCCATTATCTGTATCATTTGTCAGAATCAATGAGTTTGAGTTTAATCAAATTTGGCTTACAGGTCCGGCAGTTTTTGTTTTCAAGGGGGAAATCGAGGTATAAATCAATGTTTTTATCTCATCGAAATCACACCATTTTATTTTACTTGAAAATTAAGACAATATTGATGAAAAGTATTGCTTACAAAAGTATTTCCGTATCCATATGGTGCTAAATTGATATCATCCTGACACCAGAATACCTCCGGCAACAAGATAACTTTTTCCAATAATCTATCCGCCAGATCCCATGCGAATGGATAATTACGACCTTTTTTCTTTATATTTTTTACTACAATAGTGATATAGCTACCTGATTTCATATTTTGTAGAATATTAAAGTAAACATCCGTGAGATCTGCAAGAAAAGATTCATAATCAGATATATTCCCTAAGTCTTCAGTACTTTCTGAATAGTTGGTTTGTAAACCTTTTTCTATCCGCTTAGCTTGATTTTCTGCCCCTTTCATATTTAACATGTCCCAATATGGGGGTGACGTAATCAAATAATCGATGTCTGGAAAATCATCTTTTGATATGGACCTTGCATCTTTGTTTAACAAAATAAATCTTTGATGATTTTCAGTTAAAAATAATTCTTTTTGGATGGGTTGGACAATATTTGAACATCGCTGAGAAGCTATCTCCGCAAAAAAATCGCTCAATTCTGTTCCAAATGCATTTCTTCCCGCTTTTAATGCTGCCACCTGAGTACTTCCGGTTCCGGACATAGGATCCAGTACATTGGCATT
This sequence comes from Saprospiraceae bacterium, assembly GCA_016714445.1. GTDB lineage: Bacteria > Bacteroidota > Bacteroidia > Chitinophagales > Saprospiraceae > OLB9. The sequence goes on from JADJNF010000001.1 coordinate 406,799, forward strand.
CGGAATCGTAAACTCATTAACAAACATAGTTACCAGATCTTCAGGATATTTTGCAGGATGCAATATTTCATCTTTTTTACGAGGGGCTGGCTTCAAAATAAACCATGACGGTATTTGACCTTTAAATTTTATTCCACTTGATGTTTGAATATTGTTTTCAAAAAAATGATGTTTTCTTTCCTGCAAAACTCCAGCTGAATTTTCATCCTTTCTAAAATATAAACAATAAAAATGTTTGTTGGAAGGGGTAAAAATGGTCTCAGTGGATGCTGTATTTTGATCGGGTGTACATGCAATTTTCTCATCTTTAAGACTAAAAAGAGATCCTAGCTGCAGACCTAAATCCCATGCAAATGGTAAATATTGAGGCCCGTTTTGAACATTAGGCACAAGAATACACAAAAAACGTCTGTGCACCAAAGACTCAAAAATGATTTTGCATAAATCAAGGGTTTTCTCTCGCAGACTCAAATATTCATCAAGATTTGTTGTACTACTAATTTCATCTCTTAGATCAATACAAGCAAACTGTACAGATTCACCTTTAAATTGCTCATAATGTGCAAATTGAACATCGTGATCTGAACATATTTTTTGTACAAGCTCAGATTGATGTCCATAATAATAGACTATTTCATCACCAGGTTCTGCGCGGCAAAAAAATCGAATGTTTTCTGTTAATAGTTTTTCATCAGATTCATATTTAAACCACGACTTTTGAAAAGGAAGCCATTCTTTGGAAGTTAATCTGTTAAATCTGTTTTTCACTCTCTTGATGTATTAATATCCGAAAGACTGGACATCTTTTTTGTCTTTGGCTTTAGGGTCATATTTTACCATTAAATTGATCCAAATGGAACGTGACATTCTCAAAAAGAAAAAATAAGTTAATGCTGCCACCAACAACAATATGGCCATCGAAGCATTCAGACTGAGTTTTAATACGATGAGACACAATCCAATAATCCCAAGGAAAAAAAATGCTGAAAAAATGTAAGATAGGAACATAGACCCATAATAAAATCCCGGCTCAGGTTCAAACTTCTGATTACAAACAGGACAATGTTCAGGCATATGAACTGGATTAGAGAAGTTAAAAGGGGCAATAAATAAGTCACCTTCCTGACATCTAGGACATTTTTTCATGAGAGCGTTGACCAAAAAATTTCTTTTAGACATAGAGTTTATTTGTAAAATATATTATTAGCTTATGAATGTTTATAATTAAAAGTTTAATCTTTTTGCAAGTTTTTCATTTTATTCACTTTAAGTAAAACTTCATCTTTTAACATCGTTTTATATTGGATCACTTTTTCCAATATTGATGTATCATTACATGCCAATATCGAAGCAGCCAGAATTCCAGCATTTTTAGCCCCATTTAATGCAACAGTTGCAACGGGTATCCCACCGGGCATTTGTAAAATTGACAAAATTGAATCCCAACCATCTATAGAGTTTGATGATTTAATCGGTACACCAATAACCGGAAGCGGAGTAATCGAAGCTACCATACCCGGTAGGTGTGCTGCGCCACCTGCTCCGGCTATAATTACCTTTATACCATTCAAATGTGCTGTCTTTGCAAAATCAAACATACGTTCCGGAGTTCGATGTGCAGAAATTATCGTGATTTCATATGGGATATCAAAATATACCATCATCTCTTCCGCCTGTTGCATTACAGAAAGATCAGAGTCAGACCCCATTATAATACTTACTAATGGATTTTCCATATCAGGATATTACTTTTAAAGTTTTTTGTACTATTCTGGCTTTTTCGATCGCTATATCAAGATTTTTATCAACAATGGTAACGTGTCCCATTTTCCTGTAAGGTTTGGTTTCTTTTTTGCCATATAAGTGTGGATATACACCATCAATTGATAAACAATTTTCGATATTCTGATATACTACTTTTCCTTGATAGTCTGGTTCCCCCAACAAATTAATCATTACTGCCGGTATGATCAACTCGGTACTTCCAAGTGGTAAATCAAGAATTGCCCTTAAATGCATTTCATATTGGGATGTGCTGCAGGCTTCAATGGTATGGTGACCTGAATTGTGCGGTCTTGGTGCAACTTCATTTATTAATATAGCTCCATCCTTTGAAACAAACATTTCTACAGCAAGAAGCCCAACTATGTCTAATTTCTCGGTAATCTCCAAAGCAAGTTTCTCAGCCTCAAGTTGTTTGATGTTTGAAAGGCTGGAAGGACAAAATAAAAATTCAACTAAATTTGCGACAGGATGAAATTGCATTTCTACAACAGGAAACGCTTTCATATCTCCTGAAGGATTTCTGGCAACTATAACAGCTATTTCACTTTCTATTTCAACCATATCCTCCACAAGCGTTGCCCCTTCTATAAGAAAATCCAAATCGTCTGACGAACGAACCACTTGTACCCCTTTGCCATCATATCCTTCCGTGCGGGATTTTTGCACAAAGGGAATATTGAGTGTACCTTTTACAACATCTGATAAAATTTCTTCCCTACTTTTATATAAAGTAAAGTCTGAACTCGGTATTTCCGACCCTTCATAAAATATTTTTTGTTTGCCTTTATCTTTTATGATTTTCAGAGCTGCTGATGGGGGATATACTTTTTTACCCATTTGTTCCAATGCTTCCAAAGCATCTGTATTGACATTCTCTATCTCAATAGTGATCACATCCATCTTCATACCAAATTGCACCACATCATCGTAGTCGGTAATATCACCACAAACGAAAGAAGTACAAACCGAAGCTGCCGGAAAAGTAGTATCTTTCTCAAGTATACTTATATCAAGTCCAAGGATACTCCCAGCCTGACACAACATTTTGCCTAATTGGCCACCACCAAGAATACCTATTTTTTGACTAAGTTTAGAATGATGCACTCTTATGTTTTGTATATAGCGTCAAAATTACAAAAAAAACACAGCATTTAGAGTAGCATATGTTACAATCCAAATAAAATTTTAATTCTAAACTTTAAGATAACCCTACATTATTGAATTGTATATGTCCTTATACTTCTGAGCGGATGCGTTCCATGAATAGTCCAATGCCATTGCATTTTTGACACAAAAGTTTTTGAAGTCTTTGTTTTGGTACATGTCATATGCCCTACCTATAGCGTGCATCATCTGATCAAAATTCATGTGATCGAAACGGATCCCTACCCCACCTTCCTCAGAGATATCCTTAACACTGTCTTTAAGCCCACCTGTGGTCCGGACGATCGGCAATGTGCCATAACGCATAGCAAACATTTGATTCAATCCACACGGCTCCACTCTCGAAGGCATAAGTAAAAAATCTGCACCAGCATAAATTTTATGAGACATGGTTTCGTTATAAGCCAACATACAAGCTACGTTTGATGCATGTTTGTAAGCTACAGACTGAAAAGCACTTTCTATGCTTTTATCTCCTGTTCCAAGAATTACAAAGTTAATGTTTTTATGTCTGGAAAGCCAGGTATCTATTAATCCTGCGATAAATTCAGCCCCTTTTTCAAGTACAAGACGTCCTATGAAACCATATAAAGGTAAGTTAGGGTCAAGGCCAGTGATTTTGCATAATATTTTTTTATTTTCTGTTTTGTATTTAATGATATCCTTTTTAAGGTGATATTCGATCATCGGATCTGTCGAAGGATCCCAAACTTCATTATCTATACCATTCAGAATACCAACACTTTTCCATGATTCAGATCTGAATAATTGTTCCAGACCTGCAGAATCATACATCAGCTCATTCATATAATTTGGTGAAACTGTGGTGACTTTGTATGCACACCTTACTGCTGAAGCTAATGGATTAATAACGTTGGCCCACTCGAGCAAACCACTTTTCCAGCTGTCGAATTGTGGCAATAAAAATTGTTTACTCCAGCCAAAAGCTCCCTGATATCGTTCATTATGAATAGTGAATACAGTAGGAATACCGGAAAGTGGCTGAAACTCATATGCATATTTCATCATAAATGGGATAAGACCTGTATGGTGATCATGACAATGCACTATATCAACATTGACATTACCATCTCTTATCCATGTTAGAAATGCACGTTGAAATGCAATATTTCGTTCAAGATCATCACCAAAATAATAACCGTCACTGCCAGCATATACGCCATATCTGTCAAACTTAGATGGTATATGAATAGTATAAAATGGAAATCCAAGAATATCATCAATAAAGTATCTCACTTCAAAATATAAATGTTCATTTCCTAAATGAAAAGCTCCTTTGTGAACAATCTTATATAACTTTCCTTCAAACCAAGGCATTTGGTATGCCGGGATAACAACACTGGTTTCAACTCCAATTTTGCTTAGATATTTTGGAAGTGAACCGACAACATCTGCCAGACCACCAACTTTTGCTACTGGGAAACATTCTGCACTGACATAAAATATTTTCATAATGAACGATTTATTTGTAAAGATAATATTTATAAGTTTTTTTGCAAAATAAACTTAGTGATATTAATTCATTGAATTTTACAAACTTTGAGAAAAGTAATATTTACTGATGTTTATGAAATCATATAAACCGAAGAGAGTATATTTTAAACTAAATGTCTAAATAATCAAACAAATCTACTCAAATATGCAATTAAAAAGTGTTGAGATTGAAAATTTTTGAAGAGTATTCTAAACAAAAAAGGGGTATATTCGTGATGAACATACCCCTGGAATATCTATAGAAAAATTTTGTTATCCTACGTTGTACTCATTAATGGCTTCAACTTCCAATTCCTTAAACTTGCGTAAACCGGTACCTGCTGGTATATTTTTACCAACAATTACATTTTCTTTAAGTCCAGACAGGTTATCTCTCTTAGCTGAAATAGCTGCTGTACTCAATACTTTCGTGGTTTCCTGGAAAGAAGCAGCTGAAATCCAACTCTCAACACCCAAAGAAGCACGAGTAATGCCTTGAAGAATCACACTTGATGTAGCAGGCACAGCATCTCTTACTTCAGCAATTTTTTTATCATTTCTTTTCAGAATTGAATTCTCTTCTCTGAGTTGTCTGATAGAAACAATTTGCCCAGCTTTAAGATTGGTAGAATCACCTGACTCTGTAACCACCTTCTTATCATAAATCCAATCATTCTGTTCATTGAATTCATGTCTGTCCACAGCTTCACCTTCAAGGAAAGTAGTATCTCCGGGATCTACAATTTCGACTCTACGCATCATCTGCCTTACTATCACTTCAATATGCTTATCATTGATGGCAATACCTTGCGAACGGTAAACTTCCTGCACACCATTAACCAAATAAGACTGTACTGCAAAAGGTCCTTTTATATTCAAAATATCCAATGGAGCAACGGCTCCGTCAGAAAGTTGCATACCAGCCCTCACAAAGTCTCCTTCCTGTACTAGTAAGTGTTTGGAAAGTCCAACAAGATATTTTCTTCTTTGTCCTGTCTTTTCATCATCAATAAAAATCTCACGATTACCTCTTTTGATTTTACCATAAGTAATGATACCATCAATTTCAGCTGTAATGGCAGGATTTGAAGGATTTCTTGCTTCAAAAAGTTCAGTTACCCTAGGAAGACCACCCGTGATATCCTGAATTTTACCAAGATTTCTTGGTATTTTTACAATTTTCTGACCAGGGACAATCTCTGCATTATCTTCAATGCTGATATATGCGCCCACAGGTAAGTTATATGTTTTAAGCTCGTCACCTCCTTCAGAGAAAATCTTGATCACTGGAATTTTCTTCTTATTTTTAGCTTCAATGATAACCTTTTCAGCATAACCTGTTTGATCATCTCTTTCCACTCTATAAGTTACCCCTTCTTCGATGTCCTCAAACTGAGCAATTCCTCCAAATTCAGAAATGATCAGGTTATTAAATGGATCCCATTCGCAAATAGATTGACCTTTAGATATTTTTTGTCTATCTTTTACCAATAAAGTTGAGCCATAAGGTATAAAGTACGAGTTGTAGATCTTTTTAGTTTCAGGATCTATGACTCTTATCTCACCGGATCTTGAAAGAACCACCTGGGTTTTGGATCCACCTTCGACTTGTTCAGTAACCTTCATGTTATCAAATTCGATTACTCCATCAAACTTGGTTGTAATTTCAGATTCTGTTTTGGAAACGGAAGCAATACCACCCACGTGGAAAGTTCTAAGTGTCAACTGTGTACCTGGTTCCCCAATGGATTGGGCAGCAATAATACCTACAGCGTCTCCGGTTTCTACTCTTCTGCCTGTAGCCAGATTTTTACCATAACATCTTGCACACACCCCTACTTTTGTTTCACAAGTAAGTACAGAACGTATAGTTACCATTTCGATCCCGGCATTTTCAATATTTGTTGCAACCTCAGGTGAAATATATTCTCTGGCTTCAACCAACACCTCATCAGTAACAGGATGCAAAACATCATATAATGAATATCTTCCTACGATTCTGGATGAAAGCGTCTCAATAACATTTTCATTGTCCTTGAGTGCTTCAGTATCTATACCTCTCAGGGTAGTACAATCTTCCTCAGTTATTATTACATCCTGTGCTACATCTACAAGTCTTCTGGTAAGATATCCTGCATCGGCTGTTTTTAGGGCGGTATCTGCCAAACCCTTTCTTGCACCGTGCGTTGAGATAAAATATTCCAAAACTGAAAGACCTTCAAGGAAATTTGCAAGAATCGGGTTTTCAATAATTGCTCCACCCGTATCACCTGACTTCCTTGGTTTTGCCATCAGGCCCCTCAATCCACAAAGCTGCTTAATTTGTTGTTTTGATCCCCTTGCACCTGAGTCCAACATCATAAACACTGAATTAAACCCTTGTTTGTGAAGTGCGATTTCACGCATAAGGTTATCCGTTATTTTATTGTCGGCAAAAGTCCACTTATCGATGACCTGATTATATCTTTCGTTAGGAGTGATTAAACCCATGTTATAATTCTCCCAAACTTCATCCACTTCTTCCTGCGCTTCAAGTAGTGTTTGTTCTTTTATACTAGGAGTGATCAAGTCACCCAAATTGAAAGATAATCCACCTTTATATGCCCAGAAAAATCCCAAATCTTTAATTTCATCCAGAAATTTTGCCGTAGCTGTAAAATCTGTCCTTATAATAATATCACTAATGATCTTCTTGAGACTCTTTTTAGTCATCAATTGATTGATATAAGGCACTGTGGGTGGAGTACTTTGATTAAACAATACTCTTCCGACGGTGGTTTCGATAATCTTTGTTACTAAATTTCCATCTTCATCATCTACTCTTGCTCTGACTTTAACTACAGCATGTAAATCAATAACACCTTCATTAAATGCTATTATAACCTCTTCTGCACTGTAAAAAGTTTTGCCTTCTCCTTTTACTTTAATATCTCCTGATGATTTTCTTGGCTTGGTAAGATAATACAGTCCCAAAACCATGTCCTGAGATGGTAGTGTTACTGGCGAACCATCCTGAGGGTTTAACATGTTATGCGCTGAAAGCATCAACATTTGCGCTTCAAGAATAGCAGCATGTCCCAGTGGAACGTGAACGGCCATCTGGTCTCCATCAAAGTCTGCATTAAAGGCTCCACAAACCAATGGGTGAAGCTGTATTGCCTTTCCTTCTACCAATCTAGGCTGGAAAGCCTGAATTGAAAGTCGGTGAAGTGTAGGCGCCCTGTTAAGTAACACAGGATGTCCTTTTAGTATATTTTCAAGAATTTCCCAAATAACGGGATCTTTCTTATCCACCAGTTTTTTAGCTGATTTTACCGTTTTTACAACCCCTCTCTCAATAAGTTTTTTAATAATGAACGGCTTGAATAGTTCTGCGGCCATTCCCTTTGGAATCCCACACTCATGCAAAAGCAATGTAGGCCCAACAACAATGACAGAACGACCGGAATAATCTACCCTTTTACCTAAAAGGTTCTGACGGAATCTACCTTGTTTACCTTTTAATACATCACTCAATGACTTTAGTGAACGACCACCTTCAGCTTTAACCGCATTCGATTTTCTGGAGTTATCAAACAAAGAATCAACGGCTTCCTGCAACATCCTCTTTTCATTTCTTAAGATGACTTCTGGAGCTTTGATTTCCAATAGACGCTTCAGACGATTATTTCTGATAATTACCCTTCTGTAAAGGTCATTCAAGTCAGAACTTGCAAATCGTCCCCCATCCAAAGGCACTAATGGTCTCAACTCCGGAGGAGTAACAGGCAAATATTGAATAATTGTCCACTCTGGTCTATTATCTGTTGTTTTTTGCCCATCTCTGAAAGCTTCCACAACTCTCAATCTCTTCAATGCTTCAGACTTTCTCTGCTGAGAAGTTTCATTGGCTGCCTGATGCCTGAGTTCAAAAGAAAGTTCGTCGAGATTTATTCTTTCCAAAAGCTCTTTAACTGCCTCAGCACCCATTCGCGCAATAAACTTATTGGGATCTGAATCATCCAAAAGTTGATTGTCCTTAGGCAATGTATCCAAAATATCAAAGTACTCTTCCTCGGTTAGCAAGTCATGTTTTGAAATATCATTTAACTTTACGCCTGGCTGTACAACTACATACCTTTCATAATAAATGACAGATTCCAACTTTTTGGACGAATATCCTAAAAGATAACCAATCTTATTTGGAAGAGATTTAAAAAACCAGATATGTACAACAGGAACCACCAATTTGATGTGACCCATTCTTTCTCTACGCACTTTCTTTTCAGTAACTTCTACACCACAACGGTCGCAAACTATACCTTTGTATCTGATTCTTTTGTATTTACCGCAGTAACATTCGTAATCCTTAACTGGTCCGAATATTCTTTCACAAAACAAACCATCTCTTTCAGGTTTGTATGAACGGTAATTTATGGTTTCCGGTTTTAATACCTCGCCAAAAGATCTCTCCAAAATTTCATCCGGAGAACTCAAACTGATGGTAATCGATTCGAATCCTTTGGTTGGTTTTACACCTTTCTTTTTTAACATAATAAAAAATTATTAAACGTTAAAGAATTGTTTATTAATCGAATTTAATATCAAGAGCCAATCCTCTTAATTCATGTACCAGAACATTAAATGATTCCGGAATATTTGAATCCGGGATATTATCACCCTTGACAATAGCTTCGTATGCTTTAGCTCTTCCGATGATATCATCAGATTTAATGGTCAATAATTCTCTTAGGATATTTGCCGCTCCGTATGCTTCAAGTGCCCAAACTTCCATTTCCCCAAATCTCTGTCCACCAAACTGAGCTTTACCACCCAGAGGCTGTTGAGTAATAAGTGAATATGGTCCTATTGACCTGGCATGCATCTTATCATCTACCATGTGTGAAAGCTTCAACATATAAATGATACCAACGGTCGCTTGCTGGTGGAATCGGTCACCTGTCTCACCATCATATAGGTAGGTCTGTCCATATGCAGGTAAACCAGCCTTCTCTATATAACCTTCAATCTCATCCAAACTTGCACCGTCAAATATCGGGGTTGCAAATTTAACTCCAAGACTTTTACCTGCCCATCCTAAAACGGTTTCAAAAATCTGACCCAAATTCATCCTTGATGGTACGCCCAAAGGATTCAAAACTATATCAACCGGCGTTCCGTCTTCCAAAAAAGGCATATCTTCATCTCTAACGATTCTGGATACAATCCCTTTATTTCCGTGTCTACCTGCCAATTTATCCCCTACTTTCAATTTTCTCTTTTTAGCAAGATAAACTTTTGCTAATTTTAGAACTCCGGCAGGTAATTCGTCTCCTATACTGATATTAAATTTCTCCCTTTTATACCTACCAAGCTCTTCATTGACTTTAATAGAATAATTGTGGAGCAATCTTGCTATCATTTCATTGACTTTCTGATCTTTGGTCCATCCTGAATAGTCGACTTGAGAGTATTCCATTTCCTTGAATGCCTTTGGAGCAAATTTTGCACCTTTAGGTATCAGTTCTTCGTTATAAATACTTCTTACCCCTTCGGAAATCTTACCATCCAACAGCGTCATAAGTTTATCAACAAGAATGGTTTTCAACTCATTCATATTGATTGCATGCGTATCTTCCAGTTTTGACAACAACTCTTTTTCCTGGACTTTCTGGAATTTATCCTTTTTAGCGCGGGCAAAAAGTTGTTTGCTAATAACTACCCCTTGTGTGGATGGAGATGCTTTTAGAGATGCATCCTTCACATCTCCAGCTTTATCACCAAATATAGCTCTCAATAATTTCTCTTCAGGAGTAGGGTCGGATTCACCTTTTGGTGTAATTTTTCCAATAAGAATGTCACCTTCTTTGACCCAGGCACCAACCCGAATGATTCCATTTTCGTCAAGATCCTTTGTGGCTTCTTCACTTACATTTGGTATATCATTGGTCAATTCTTCTTCTCCTAACTTAGTATCTCTGACATCTATTTCGTAACTCTCAATGTGCAATGAAGTAAAGATATCTTCCTTTACAACCCTTTCAGAAAGTACTATCGCATCTTCAAAATTATACCCTTTCCAAGGCATAAACGCTACCTGAAGATTTTGTCCTAATGCAAGTTCCCCATTTTCAGTAGCATAACCTTCACAAAGTAAACTACCTTTTCTAACTCTTTGTCCTTTCTTAACGATTGGCTTAAGGTTAATACAAGAACCTTGATTTGTTCTAACAAATTTTATTAGATTGTACTTTTTAATGTTGTCGTCAAAAGAAACAAGCATTTCTTCTTCGGATTTATCATATCTGATTACAATTTCATTGGCATCAACATATTCCACAACCCCTTCTCCTTCAGCGTTTATAAGCATGTTGGAGTCTTCTGCTACTTTACCTTCAAGACCAGTACCAACTATGGGGGATTTGGGTCTTACCAATGGTAGAGCTTGACGTTGCATGTTGGAGCCCATCAATGCCCTGTTAGCGTCATCATTTTCAAGGAAAGGAATAAGAGAAGCAGAAACACCAACGATTTGATTGGGTGCAATATCCATATATTCTACCTCCATTGGAGATAACACTGGAAATTCTCCATGCTCTCTTGATTTAATTCTCTCATTTACAAAAGCACCTGTTTCACCAACCTGAGCATTCGCCTGAGCTATTCTTCTGTAATCTTCAGCTTCTGCAGAAAGGTACATAATTTCACCGCTCATATCCACTTTACCATCAATAACTTTACGATAAGGTGTCTCTAAAAAGCCCATTTTATTGACTTTGGCATGCACACAAAGCGTAGATATCAATCCAATATTGGGTCCTTCAGGTGTCTCAATAGTACATAGTCGACCATAGTGAGAATAATGAACGTCCCTTACTTCAAATCCTGCACGTTCTCTCGAAAGTCCACCTGGTCCCAGCGCAGATATCCTTCTTTTATGTGTAATCTCAGATAAAGGGTTTGTTTGATCCAAAAACTGAGATAATTGACTCGTTCCAAAAAATGAATTAATTACTGAAGAAAGTGTCCGGGCATTGATCAGATCAATTGGAGTAAAAACTTCGTTATCTCTAACGTTCATTCTTTCTCTAATGGTCCTTGTCATACGTGCTAATCCTACACCAAACTGAGCGTAAAGTTGCTCACCTACTGTACGCACACGACGATTCGCAAGGTGATCAATATCATCCAATTCAGCTTTCTGATTTACCAGACTTACCAGGTATTTAACTATTGAAATGATATCTTCCTTAGTTAATACAAGGGTTTCCTTACTTATTTCAAGTTTGAGTTTTCGATTAATTTTATATCTGCCTACTTCTCCAAGATTATATCTTTTGTCAGAGAAAAATAGTTTATCAATAATACCTCTTGCTGTTTCTTCATCAGGTGGATCTGTACCTCTTAACTGTCTGTATATTTGGGTAACAGCTTCTACTTCCGATGATGATGGATCTTTTTGAAGTGTATTGTATATAATGGAATAATCTTCATCCAGGTTTTCTTTTTGCAAGATGATAATGTCAGTATCAACATCTGCTATCAATTCGATGTTGTCTTCATCTAATACTACATCTCTTTCAAGAATAATTTCATTACGTTCGATAGTAACTACCTCCCCGGTGTCTTCATCCACAAAATCTTCCGTCCACTTTCTTAAAACCCTGGCTGCCAGCTTTCTTCCTATAGCTGCTGTAAGAGATTGTTTATCTGTCGTAATTTCTTCCGCAAGATCAAACAAATTAAGGATATCTCTATCAGAATCAAAACCAATGGCTCGCAATAAAGTAGTCACTGGAAATTTTTTCTTCCTGTCGATATATGCGTACATTACTGAGTTGATATCAGTAGCAAATTCCATCCAAGCTCCTTTAAAAGGAATGACTCTTGCAGAAAATATTTTAGTACCATTTGGGTGGAACGTCTGACTAAAGAATACCCCTGGTGATCTGTGTAACTGAGATACTACTACCCTTTCAGCACCGTTGATCATGAATGTTCCTTTATTGGTCATATATGGTATATTACCAAGAAATACGTCCTGAACTATGGTCTGAAAGTCAACGTGCTCTTCATCATTACAAGACAACCTTAATTTTGCTTTCAAAGGAACACTATATGTTAAACCCCGCTGCATACATTCTTCTATAGAATAACGAGGGGGATCAATAAAGTAATCCAAAAATTCAAGGACAAAAATACTTCGAGCATCTGAAATAGGAAAATTCTCCTGAAATACACGATACAATCCTTCATGTCCTCTGTTCTCCGGTGTAGTTTCCAACTGAAAAAACTCCTGAAAAGATTTTATTTGAATCTCCAATAAATCAGGATAGTGGTTTGCTAATTTAATTTTGCCGAAGTTGACTCTATTATTTCCGGCTGCGGCTGCGACTCCGTTTGATGTCATACTTTTGATATTTGTTTAGCGTAATTCGATAAATAAAGAACAAAACTCATGGAATTGTTCAAAAAAAAAGATTTTAATGACAATAGGCTTAACCAACCAAAGGTCGGTTAAGCCAGATATCATTGATTTTCAGACTTAACTTCTGAAATTAAGTCCATTAGACTTTTGTCAAATTACTTAAGTTCAACAGAAGCACCTGCACCTTCGAGAGTTGCTTTCATTGCTTCTGCTTCTGCTTTGGAAGCGCCACCTTTCAATAAAGAAGGAGCAGCATCAACCAAGTCTTTTGCTTCTTTCAATCCAAGATTAAGGATTGTTTTAACTTCTTTTACAATAGCAAGTTTGTTTGCACCTGCTGAAGTTAAATGCACATCGAATTCAGTTTTTTCAACAGGAGCGTCTGCGGCAACTGCAGCAGGTCCCGAAGCAACTGCAACTGCAGCAGCAGCTGGCTCAATACCGTATTCATCTTTTAAAATCTGAGCTAATTCACTAACTTCTTTTACTGTTAAGTTTACTAATTGCTCTGCGAATGCTTTTAAATCTGCCATGATATAATGGTTTTAATAAATTTTAAAATTAAAAAAATAATCCGTTAATGTTGGAAGCATAACGTAACATTCTTATATCTCACAAAGGAGAAAATACATAATTAACCTCTTTCTTCAAGAGTTTTCAGAACACCAGCGATGGTCGAACCACCAGACTTAAGTGCACTAATAACATTTTTAGCAGGAGACTGTAACATAAATATTACATCACCAACCAATTCATTTTTAGTCTTAAGTTTGGTAAGAATATCTAATTGGTCATCACCAAAAAATACATCGGAATCTATATAAGCTGCCTTCAAAAGAGGACGAGCATCTTTACCTCTGAACTCCTTTATAATAGAAGCAGGTAATTTTCCATCCTGTGAAAAAAGTACAGTACTCTGTCCCTTAAAAGCTTCAAATATTCCTTTAAAATTTTTACTGTCTGCTTGTTCACCCATAGCTTTTATAGCCAGTGCATTTTTAACAGTCTTTACTTCAACACCTTTTTCAAAGCATATCCGTCTTAACTGATTAATTTTAGCAACAGTCAGAGTAGATGCATCTGTAACATAAAAATATGAAGAATTTTCAAATTTTTCTTTTAACTCTTCTACTAATAAACCTTTATCTGTTCGTGTCATTGCTTTATATTTAATGGTTTATTTAATGGTTTTTGTATCAACAGATATGCCCGGACTCATTGTACTTGCAATACTGATTGATTTCATATAAGTACCCTTTGCAGTAGAAGGTTTCATCTTTTCTAGGGTGGTAATTAACTCAATTGCATTTTCAGCCAATTTCTCTGGTGTAAAAGAAACACGACCAACCGGCGAATGAATTATTCCATACTTGTCAACCCTAAATGAAATTTTACCAGCTTTCACTTCTTCAACTGCCGCACCAACATTGATGGTAACCGTACCTGTTTTAGGGTTAGGCATTAATCCTCTAGGTCCCAGTATTCTTCCTATTTGACCTACCTTAGCCATTACATTGGGCATGGCAATGATTACATCTACATCTGTCCAGCCTTGGCTGATCTTAGTGATGAACTCATCCAATCCAACATAATCAGCACCAGCAGCTTTTGCTTCGGCTTCTTTGTCTGGTGTACATAAAACCAATACTCTTTTAACTTTACCTGTACCATGAGGAAGAGAAACGGTACCTCTGATTGCCTGATCTGCTTTTCTAGGATCAACACCCAATCTAACATGGATATCAACTGATGCGTCAAACTTAGCAGTGTTTACCTCTTTTACCAGTGCCACTGCATCTTTCAGAGCGTAAAGTTTGCTTGAATCAACTTTGGCATTTACTGCCTGTCTTTTTTTACTAACTTTTGCCATAAAATAATATTTAAGGTACAATCGTCAAAATAAATTTGACTCCCTTACCGATTAAAAAATAAATTAATTTTCTTCTGTAACTGCTTTATTGCCCCATGGAGCATCACCAGATACAGTTATCCCCATACTTCTGGCTGTACCCGCAACCATTTTCATTGCAGATTCGACCGTAAACGCATTTAGATCTTTCATTTTACTCTCCGCTATGCCTTGGATTTGATCCCACGATACTGCGCCAACCTTATTTCTGTTCGGCTGTGGAGAACCACTTTTAATTTTTGCCAATTCCATGAGTTGTGCTGCCGCCGGAGGTGTCTTAATAACGAAATCAAAAGACTTATCTTTATATACAGTAATAAGGACAGGAAGTACTTTTCCAATTGCATCCTGTGTCTCTGCATTAAATCTTTTACAGAATTCCATTATATTCAAGCCTTTTGAACCTAAAGCAGGTCCAACTGGTGGTGCAGGATTTGCCTGACCTCCTTTAACCTGGAGCTTTACATATGTTTGAATTTCTTTTGCCATTTTATTTATCTGGTTTATTAAATTAATACGAAGACTTTAGGGAAGCATCAATATTGATCTAAAGTCATTTCTTCTTTATGATTGTTTTTCTACCTGCATGTAATTCAACTCAACTTCAGTACCTCTTCCAAATATCTTTACAATTACCTTCAATTTCTTTTTATCTTCATTTACTTCTTTGACATCCCCAACAAAATCGTTGAAAGGTCCATCAATAATTTTTATAGTCTCACCAACAATAAATGGTTCAATCATAGATGCTGTTACTTCCTGTGAGTCATCGACCTTACCAAGCATCCTGTTTGCTTCCGTTTGTGACATCGGGATAGGATGGGTTTTACCAAGAAAATGAATTACATTGGCAACATTTGTTATCACCTGAACCATCTCTCCTGAAAACTTACCATGCACAGCTTCAACAAGAATATATCCAGGAAGAATATTTCTTTCAAGAATTACTTTTTTGCCGTTTCTGATTTTATACACTTTCTCTGAAGGAACCAAGACTTGTGTAACAACTTCTTCCCATTTGTTTCTTTGTATTTCAAGCTCAATACGCTCTTTAATACTTTTCTCTTTTCCACTCACGACTCTGAGAGAGTACCATTTTTTATCTTCGGACATTATAAATTAAATTTAATGTTAAATTATTGTTCGTAGATAAACTTTAAAGCATTGTTTGCGATGAAATCAAATAGGAATATAATCAGCGAAAGTATTATAGTGGAAACAATTACTAATCTTGCACTACTAAATAACTCCGGCCAGGTAGGCCAAGTCACATGATTGATGAGTTCGTCATAACTCTCTTTCAGATATAGTCTGATATTCTCCATTGTACTATATTTTATTTCTGAAAAATTCAGAAATTATTAATTAAAATTAGCAGGGGAGACAGGGATCGAACCCGCAACCTACGGTTTTGGAGACCGCCACTCTACCAATTGAGCTACTCCCCTAAAATATCTATTGATAAAAACTAACACAAAATGAAAAATTAAGTACCCGTGAGAGCACTTAATTTTTCAAAATATTTTATAGTATGAAACTTATTAGGAAATAATCTCAGTTACCTGACCTGCTCCTACAGTTCTTCCACCTTCTCTGATCGCAAATCGAAGACCTTTCTCCATTGCTATCGGACTTATCAATTTTACTTCCAGTGAAACGTTATCCCCAGGCATAACCATTTCTACTCCAGCTGGTAAACTTACATCACCTGTTACGTCAGTTGTTCTAAAGTAAAACTGAGGTCTATAACCGTTAAAGAATGGAGTATGTCTTCCACCTTCATCTTTACCCAATACGTAGATTTCACACTTGAAGTGTGCATGTGGTTTTACAGAACCCGGTTTAACAATAACCATTCCTCTTCTGATGGCATCTTTTTCAATACCTCTAAGAAGTATACCTGCATTATCTCCAGCTTCACCTCTTTCAAGGATCTTTCTGAACATCTCAACTCCTGTTACTGTAGATGTCAAAGGCTTATCACCAACTTTCATCATACCAATAATTTCTACAGGATCTCCGGTATTGATAACACCTCTTTCAATTCTACCAGTTGCAACAGTACCTCTACCAGTGATAGAGAATACATCTTCTATTGGCATAAGGAAAGTCTTATCAACATCTCTTACAGGTTCTGGAATGTTTGCATCTACTGCAGCCATCAGATCAAGAATCTGTTGTTTTGCTTTTGCATCACCTTCAAGTGCCTTTAAAGCTGAACCCTGAATAATTGCAGCATTGTCTCCATCAAACTGATAAGCACTTAAGAGCTCTCTTAGTTCCATTTCAACTAATTCTAACATTTCAGGATCATCTACTAGATCCACTTTGTTCATAAATACTACTACTGCAGGTACTCCTACCTGTCTTGCCAAAAGGATATGCTCTCTGGTTTGAGGCATAGGACCGTCAGTAGCTGCGCATACTAAGATAGCACCATCCATTTGAGCAGCACCTGTAACCATGTTTTTCACATAATCGGCGTGACCAGGACAATCCACGTGTGCATAGTGTCTGTTTTCCGTTTCGTACTCTACGTGCGCGGTGTTGATAGTGATACCTCTTTCTTTTTCTTCCGGAGCGGCGTCGATAGAATCATAATCTTTCTTCTCTGCGAAACCTTTCTCAGAAAGCACGTAAGTGATTGCGGCAGTAAGGGTTGTCTTACCGTGGTCAACGTGACCAATCGTTCCGATATTTACGTGTGGTTTGGTTCTTACAAATGTTGATTTAGCCATCAGTTAAAATTTTCTGAACTTTAATTATTATTAAAAAATATTATACATAAAAATGAGCCAATGAAGGGATTTGAACCCTTGACCCCTTCCTTACCATGGAAGTGCTCTACCCCTGAGCTACATCGGCCAAAAAAAAATTATTAGCTCCGGGTGTTTGAAAAATTGGAGCGGAAGACGAGACTCGAACTCGCGACCCTCAGCTTGGAAGGCTGATGCTCTACCAACTGAGCTACTTCCGCAATAGTCAAGCAATATAAAAGTGCTGTAGTGGGGATGATAGGATTCGAACCTATTCAGGCGTAGCCAACAGATTTACAGTCTGCCCCGTCTCTCCAACTTCGGCGCATCCCCGACACTCTTAGAGCCGATGGAGGGATTCGAACCCCCGACCCGCTGATTACAAATCAGCTGCTCTGGCCAGCTGAGCTACATCGGCATGCTATATTTTATATCAAAATTTCAAACTACAAATGGATCTTTTTCCAAAAGCGATGCAAAGGTAAATCTTTCTCAAATATAAAAAAACTTTATTTAAAAAAAAATAAAAAAAAACGATGATTTCAATTAATCCTATATAGTACTTGGTCTTTTCCTATTCATTTCAACAAATAAACTGTCTTTAAATGTATTTTATTTCAGCTAATTCCTTGAAGATTACATTCAAAAAAGTTCCTGATTAAAGATTTCATCTTTCGAAATTATTTATCTTACTTTCAAATCACATGATAAATGTAATTCTAAAGTCCACTACGAAAAGTCTAAAAATAAAGAAATGCTTTTAAACTTCAAATCCCTAACAAACACAAAATAATGGATATTAACTTTATGAAATTTGTGATTCTAAATGGATTTAAGGCCCTTGTGACAAAATTATACTTTTTGGAGCAAACTACCTCCTTTTTTTTAATAATATCTAACTATCAATTTTTATGATTTGTCTTTCTAATTTTTAAATTTTAAGTAAAGACAATGTTTCTCAGGTCATTATTATTAACAAAAAAAGCATAGTTGTCGATAGATTCAAAATCAGTACACAGGAAATTTATTTTTCGCAAACCAATGTATCATGGTTTTACTACCGAGAATGATTGAAACTGATAAATTTATTGCTCTTTAAAGTCTGTTTGTGAAAAATAGAATTATTTTGTGCGATCATTTTAAATACATAAAATATTATATAATTTATGCGAACTATGAAAGTTTTGATAACAGTCCATTTATTTTTGGCGCACACCCTTATTATTGCCCAATCTAATTATGCTGGTGGTAAATATTCAGAAAAACTATCAACAGAAATAAATTTAGATAGTAAAAAATGGGTTTCTATCCATATCGTTTTGTCTGATCAACTGGATTATAATCTATGGAATAAAACAGAAGATGCAGCCAGGAGCGAGTTAAATAGCAAACAGCGTAAAATAGTAAGTGATCTTAAAAAGAATGCAGAAAGGTCGCAACAGGAGCTACTGGTATTCTTAGGTCAATCTCAGGATGTAGCAGTAACCAGCATACAGACCCATTGGATTGCCAATGTAATCACTTGCAGGGTTAAAATGAATTTTATACCTACCGTTGCTGCACGGGAAGATGTAAGATGGGTAGGATTAAATTCAAAACTGAAACATACTGCCATAACCGAAATTGCCACTGTTCAAGCTGAAGCTGCACCAAATAAAACTGAAAAGGGATTGATCGCTATAGGTGCTCCTGAAATGTGGGCTTTGGGTTATACCGGGTATGGAAGACTTGCCTTTATCGCAGATACTGGCACAGATCCAAAACATCCTGCTATTTCATACCAATATAATGGACTCCAAAATGGCAATATGTCTTCATGGTACAGTTTTGGAAATTCAAAATCGCCCTATGATTGTGATAGACACGGAACACATGTAACAGGTACCATATTGGGTTTGGACAGATCGACAAATGATACTATTGGAGTTGCTTTTAATTCCAAATGGATTGCCGGCGACATCCTTTGCGGAATTGGAACAGAAGATAACATTGGGGCATTTGAATGGGCTCTGGATCCTGATGGAAACCCTGAGACTACTTCAGACATACCTGATGTAATCAATAATTCCTGGTATGATCCAAGTCTAACCGAGTTGGATTGTTACAGTGTTTATTTACCTATACTCGAATCTTTGGAAGCTGCAGGAATAGCCGTAGTTTTTTCTGCTGGAAATTCAGGTCCGGAAGAGAATACGATAACTCCTCCTCATAATATCAACATCAATGAAGTAAACAGCTTTACTGTAGGTGCATTAAATGGTAATAGTAGCTCATTACCTATCGCGAGTTTTTCCAGTAATGGGCCATCCCATTGTCCCGGTGAAGGTGCTTTAAAAATTAAACCTGAAGTTTCTGCCCCTGGAGTACAAGTGAGGTCATGTGTGCCTGGTGGTGATTATGCATTATTCAATGGAACTTCTATGGCTGCTCCTCATGTAAGTGGTGCTATACTTCTTCTGAAAGAAGCATATCCATATCTCAGCGGGAAAGAGCTAAAACTAGCCTTATATCATTCGGCCAGAGATCTTGGTGTACCTGGTGAAGATAATAAATTTGGTATGGGAATAATCAATGTATATGATGCATATTTATATTTATTGGCAAAAGGTTACCAGCCAGTTCCTGGTCTAGTGGCAAATGATGTTTTACTTTTGGATGTGAAACACGCGCCTGTAGGATGTGAAAATAAACTTTATCCACAACTTTTGGTAGAAAATAGTGGAACGGATACATTAACTGCTCTTGAAATACATTTTGAGGGATTAACCTTTGATAAAACTTATCATTGGGAAGGTATTTTAGCTCCTAAAGATAGGTCAACCATTCAAGTATACATTACAGACGTTCCTGACAACAGAGATGTTATTACAATAACTTTGATGAGACCAAACGGAAGAGAGGACTCTAAACCTTTAAACAACATGTTTTCATTAAAATTAAAAGTTTCTGACCGATTTCCTACCGAAAACAATTGGCTATTTTCTGAAAATATTTGTGCAAACTCCATTTTTTATCTGAAGGCTCCTGAAACCTTGCCAGTTGCTCCGTTTAGTGTAAAGTGGTATGACAAACTATATGATGGAGACTTAAAATTTGAGGGAAAAAGTATCCTTGTTGAAGAAAAAGCAAAAATTGAGTCTTTGTACGCAGAATTACAATATAGAGACAATGCAGGGATATCTCCTAAATTTAATTCTACAGGTAAATATGAAGAAGCAGGTGAAGAAGGACTTATCTTTGATGCCAATAGCAATTTCACGTTGGATACATTTACAGTGTATAGTGAAAAAATAGGTATAAGACAGTTCTATTTGTATGATGAAAATGGAGACTCAATAACTTCCACAAAAAAATATATAAATAAAATTGGAGCTAATGTTGTCAAGCTAAACTGGAGCATTTCTGCGGGTCAAAATTACAGAATAGTAAAAAAAGATGGCAAAGCTTTATTCAGTAATCAAAAAGTTAGTGAATTTCCCATCCAGTCTGCTGATGATATTGTCACCATCCGTTCAGGCACCAATGGAAACATGTATAATTATTTTTATAACTGGAAAATATCCTACACTCATCCTTGTGGTCGCGTTCCATTTTTATTGGAAGCCAGGAAAGATACTGTGGTAGGCAGTCCTGAGTTCGAGTTATCGACAGACACCTTATTTCTGCCGGGTAATAGCACCATTCAGATAAAAAATACATCCAAATTTCTAAAATCTTACCTATGGGATATGGGGGACGGTAAAAATTATACAGAAGAAAATGTAGAACATAATTATGAATCCACCGGAACTTACAATATTGTACTTAGCGCAATAGATGAACAAAATTGTCTGATTACCACTGGAAAAAAATTGGTAGTTCTTCAAACTACATCCAGTTTTGATGAAGAATCAGGTCAAAATACTGAAGCAATAAAGATATATCCCAATCCTGTCAAAACCGAATTATATGTTTTGTCGGATCAAAATTTTGATCATGAATTAAAACTTCAATTAACCGATATAAACGGAAAAAATATATCCGTCACACCGTTTAAAAAGGGAGTTAATCAAATGGTATTGGACGTTGAAAACGTTCCACTTGGTGTATATTTGCTAAAAGTAGTTATTGGCAATAAAATCATTACCAAAAAAATAGTTAGACTTTAATCATTCATACAATTGGTTATCATGGTTAATCAAGATGATATTCATAAACCCGAAACTGAACATTACATAAGCTTTACTTGTTTGGGCTTATTAAGTTAAATAAAAATAACATATAATATTATGGCATTCGAAGATATTGACAATTTACCTATAACGTGGACTGATTATGAAGATATAGGTATGAGACTCTATGATAGATTTGGTGATGAATATACGGAAGGCAAAATATACAGAACCCGTTTCACTGAGCTTATAGAATGGGTTTTGCAGATTAAAAATTTTGAGGGAAAACGGGAAGACTGCAATGAGGGCCATTTGGAACAGATACAAGCTAAATGGGTATATGAATGGAGAGACAACCAATAATAAGGTATGGAAGATAACTTAATGAATGGTATTACCACTTTCATATTTGATGTGGATGGAGTTTTTACCAATAGTGAGGTAATTGTTATGGAAAATGGGGATCATGTCAGAACCATGAATACCAGAGATGGCCAGGCCTTAAAATTTGCTATCGAAGCTGGATACAATGTCGCCATTATTACAAAGGGATTTTCTGCCGGAGTAAGAAAAAGATTTGAATTTTTAGGTGTCCCGCATATTTATGACAGACTTACAGAAAAAGAAAGTGCTTTTGATGATTATGTCAATAAACTTGGGCTGATTAAAAGTGAAGTTCTTTATATGGGAGATGATATACCTGATTTAGTGTTATTTGAAAAAGTAGGAATATCAGCATGTCCGGCGGATGCAGCGACAGAAAATTTACAAAGAGCCAAATATATTTCATCCAAAAACGGTGGTCATGGTTGTGTCCGTGAAGTAATAGAAAAGGTTATGCGTCTACAGGGGAAATGGAATTTTTAAAAAATATATCAGCTTACATTAAAATAGTAAGACCAGGTAATTTATTGTTGATTGGTATTACACAATGTATATTTTATCATTTTGTAATACATAAATTGATTGATTTTCCTGCTTTGGATCTGTTTAATACATTTTTGCTAATCTTACAAACCATACTTATTGCAGCAGGAGGATATGTCATAAATGATATAAAAGATTGTCTTACTGACCAAAAAAATAAACCACACAAAACCTATATACCAGGGCTAATTTCCAGCCAAAATGCAAAATTATACTATTACTTTTTATTGGGCACAGGAATATTTGTAGCCATAATATTGGAAAAAAATACCATCCGTTTCCCCATTTTATTTATACACCTTTCCTTATGCCTTATCCTTTATTGGTATGCAGTTAAATTTAAAAACTCAATACTTGTTGGCAATATTATAATTAGTATCTTGGTGTCTCTTGTTTCTGGTATTATTCTATTAGCAGAAAGAGAATCTATTGTACAATTAGCTGACCACGCTATTCAAAATATAATTATTTCTATATTCCTTTCGTATATGATATTTTCATTTTTTGTCAATCTAATACGTGAAATTATAAAAGATATGGAAGACATGGACGGCGATCAGGCTAGTGGTATTATCACTTTTCCAATCAGATATGGAAGAGATGCAGGCAAAAAACTTTGTATATATATTTCAGTCGCTACACTCATTTTTTTGTTGGTTTGGCTATTTACGACCAATATCTCAATGGAATTAAGAAGTAAATCTTTTTTGCTTTTATTTGTAGCAGCGCCTTTAGTAATACTCATTCAGACATTAACAAATACGACGAACAAGCGAGAATTTGCCAAAATAAGCAATACACTTAAATGGATGATGGTATCAGGCTTGGGAAGTGTAATCATTATCTCATCAGAATTATAGATATGGATGTTCTTCAAAATAAAAAACTTATACTGGGGTCAAAATCTCCACGACGCAGTCAACTTTTACAAGAAGCAGGGTTTGCATTTGAGATACGTACTCAAGATATAGAAGAGAGCTTTGATTTATCTACACCGGTGTTGGATGTAGCAGAAGACCTTGCCATCAGAAAGGCATATTCACTGAAGCACACCCTACAGGAGGAAGAAATACTTTTGACGGCAGACAGTGTAGTTATTCTGGACAACATCATCTATAATAAGCCGGAAAACTACGATGAAGGTGTCAAAATACTTTCTGCATTATCAGATCGCACGCATACCGTGGCTACAGGTGTTTGTCTGATGACAAATAGAATAATAGATTCATTTACTGTGGTTACCAAAATCACATTTGACAAACTGAGCTTAGATGAAATTGATTATTATCTCAAAACATATCAACCATACGATAAAGCAGGGGCATATGGCATTCAGGATTGGATCGGATGGTGTAAAGTTAAAAAAATAGAGGGAAGCTATTCCAATGTAATGGGATTGCCGGTAAGAGAAGTATATGAAAAAATTATAAACTTTTCAAACATCAAATAAATGCCTTCACTTTTTAATATCAACCTATTGTGGCCATCAGTTAAGACTATTTTTGCTATTTTGAAATATTTAAATTATCAAAAAAAATATATAACAGATAGTATTAATCCCATTATTGAAAAATCTACAGTTGTAAATGATGGAAGTATTGACGAAGAAGATATTAAAAAAATAACAAATTATTATGGGTTGGCTGTTCCTGCAATCTTGGGAGAGGCCATTTGTATATTAAGAAATAAGGAAATGACTTCAACCGAAAGATTGGTAAGTACCTGTCAGGGAGCTGTTACTGGATTGGGAGATGATTTTTTTGATAAAAAAAGATTATCCGAAGAAGCTCTAAAAAATTTGATCGAAAGTCCTGATTTAAACAGTGGAAACACAGAGTTGGAAAAAATGGCGCTTAATTTTTATAAAATTGCACTGAGTAGTAACACACATTCTGATTTAATGAAAACCCAGATATTGAAGGTTTTTCAAGCCCAGTTAAATAGCAAAAAACAAACCAATCCTGCGCTTTCCATACCCGAAATAAAAGTAATCACTTTCCAAAAGGGAGCACAATCTTTACTTTTTTACCGGACTGCATTTGATCATCCGATGAAAAAAGGGGAAGCTCAAATGCTAAATATTTTGGGTGGGCTGATGCAATTGAGCAATGATATTTTTGATGTATACAAAGATCACCAAAACGGAATTTATACACTCGTGACAACAACATCAAAAATAAAATCATTGCGGGATTTATATGATGAAACTTTAAAGTCAGGTATCCAAGCGGCATTTCAATTGGAATATAATGTAAAGGATATCCGAAAATTTCTTCAAATTCTTTCTTTAGCAATTTTTAGTCGCTGCTATGTTTGTCTGGATCAATTGGAAAGCAAAGAAGTAAAATCCAATAACATATTTAGCCCGGAACTTTATACACGCAAAGATTTGGTATGTGATATGGATACATGGAAAAATAAAATAAAATCATTAAAGTACCACATGTGGATAACTCAAAAATTCACTAAATTCCAATTATGCCGACGATAATTTTAATGGAGAAAAATTATGTCTTCATTAAACTCAATATCAATACAATAGTAAGGCATTTTTCGCAAACCAATTTATTTTGAGTATAAATTGAAAAAATAAATCCAGCTTAAATTTGTGGTTACTTACATTAAATAAAAAATTTAAAAGTACCTTTGCCCCTCTTATTAATTATTGAAATTTATAAAAATGAACATTCAAAAAAACCATGTTGTCTCTTTGCATTACACGCTCACAGAGGATACGGTAGACGGTGAACTTATTGAAGAAACTTACAATGCGGAGCCACTTTCATTTATTTATGGAGTTGGCATGATGCTCCCATCATTTGAAGAAAATATTGAAAACAAGGTCGTTGGAGACACTTTTTCTTTTACACTTGAGCCGGAAGATGCTTATGGAGAATATGAAGAACAGGCAGTTGTAGAAATTCCGATTGGTAGT
Source organism: Saprospiraceae bacterium (assembly GCA_016714445.1). GTDB lineage: Bacteria > Bacteroidota > Bacteroidia > Chitinophagales > Saprospiraceae > OLB9. The sequence continues at coordinate 432,327 of JADJNF010000001.1, forward strand.
TTTGCCGACGAAGCAGGTAATGTTGATCGTAGTAAATTACTTGCCGGAGCTCCACTGACCATGCATGATAATGAAGGACGGACTTACAGAGGTGTGGTTGTTGAACCAAAACTTGATATGATAATTGTTGATTTTAATCATCCAATGTCAGGACACACCCTGCATTTTAAAGGTGAAATTCTTGAAGTAAGAGAAGCCACAGCATCTGAACTGGATCATGGCCATGTACATCCCGGAGGGCATGACCATCATTAATTTTAGGTAAATTAATTTTTCAGTAAATCGCTTGGTAACCATGTCTGATTTATTGCTGAAAATATTAATGCACATTAAAAATCATAATATCCAAAATGCATTAACTTGCATTAAAAATAAAATAACCAGGTATGAGTGAGTTAATATCTGTTTCAGGACATATTATTGATATAGTAAATCGTCGCTTCTACAAGGGAATAATTTATATTGCTGATAGTAAGATACATTCTATTGTTGAAACTGAAAATGTACCGGATCAATTTATACTTCCCGGATTTATAGATGCACACATACACATCGAAAGTTCGATGGTAACTCCTTATGAATTTGCAAAAATTGCATTAGGTCATGGCACTGTTGCTACCGTTTCAGATCCACATGAGATAGCCAATGTCTGCGGTTTGGATGGTGTTGCGTATATGATTGAAAATGCCAGACAAGCAGGATTAAAATTCTTTTTTGGTGCCCCTTCATGTGTTCCTGCTACCAACTTTGAAAATGCAGGTGCGACGCTTGATTCTTTGGCCGTAAAAAGTCTTCTGTCTTCAGACGATATCTGGTATTTATCAGAAATGATGAATTACCCGGGAGTACTAAACAATGATCCTGAAGTCATAGCTAAAATACAGTATGCAAAGGAGTATAAAAAACCTGTAGATGGGCATGCGCCGGGATTGATGGGTGATGATGCCAAAGCGTATATCCGTCATGGCATATCTACGGATCATGAGTGCTACCAATTGGACGAGGCTTTGAACAAGTTGAACCATGGAATGAAAATTATTATTCGTGAAGGGTCGGCAGCAAAAAATTTTGAAGCGCTTCACACGCTCATTGGTACACATCCAGACATGGTCATGTTTTGCAGTGATGACAAACATCCGGATGACCTCATGGAAGGTCATATCAATGTTTTGGTTAAGAGAGCACTAGCGTTGGGTTATGATCTATTTGATGTGTTGCAGATAGCATGTATTAATCCCGTGCATCATTATAGATTGCCTTTGGGATTATTGAGGGAAGGAGATAATGCAGATTTTATTATTGTTAGTGATACAAATTCCTGGGAAGTCAAACAAACATGGATCAACGGAAGGCCATTTTATTCAGATAAAAAATGTTTGTTGCCTCATTTTCCAGGTAGAATTATCAACAAATTTAACAGTTCATTTATAAGCCCTGATGATTTAGTACTATATTCTGATGACGAAAGTGTACCTGTAATAGAAGCCATTGATGGATCACTCATCACTGAAAAATCCCTGGCCATATTGCCGCTGAATGATGGTGTACTTATTGCTGACCCGAAACAGGACATTTTAAAAATTTGTGTTATCAACAGGTATGAAAAAGCCATTCCAGCTATTGGATTCATTAAAAATTTTGGGTTAGAAGGATGCGCAATTGCTTCTACTGTAGCGCATGATTCGCACAATATCATAGCAGTGGGAGATGATGATGTACTTCTGAGCCGCGCAATTAATATTCTGGTACATTCCAAAGGTGGTCTTTCTGCTGTAACAGCAACAGAAGAAAAACATATTCCTTTGCCTATAGCTGGTCTGATGAGTGATCAATCAGTAGATATAGTCGGAAATATGTATAGTGATATTTCTTCTTTTGTCAAATCTAATGGATGCAAGCTTCACGCTCCGTTTATGACCTTATCATTTATGGCGTTGCTTGTCATTCCAAAAATTAAAATAAGCGATAAAGGAATGTTTGATGCTGAAACTTTCAGATTTTATTAATTTCATTAAACAGATATGAGTGCTCAGCTTTTTTACCAAAAAGGTGCTTCAGGTGGCTTGATTAAGATAATATATCAAACTTTAGCTGAATAAATATGTTTGTGAAAGCATAATTTGTATGACAATTAAGTAAAAAGATGAAGATACCTATAGATCTGAAGAAAGGAGATGTAACGGAAAACGTGCCAAAAGAAGTGATCGTGGGGATTGACCTGGGTACGACAAATAGCCTTATAGCTTATATAGAAAATGATGTACCTGTAACAGTGAAGTCCATTGAAGGAAAAAACAAACTTACGCCTTCTATATTGCATTTTACGGAAAGTGGAGATATAATAGTCGGAAATAAAGCAAAGGACTTTATGATATCACACCCTGAAAGAACCATTTTTTCGGTAAAAAGATTAATGGGAAAGTCATATGCCGATGTAAGTCAGCTAAATACCAGTATAGGTTATGAAATAATAGATGAAGAAAATGCAACATTGGTTAAAATTAAAATCGGCAATAAATTTTATACTCCTGTGGAGTTGTCATCCGAAATACTTAAATCATTAAAGAAAGATGCTGAAAAACATTTAAATACTATAATATCGAAAGCAGTGATCACTGTACCTGCCTACTTTAATGATGCTCAAAGACAAGCAACCAGAGACGCAGGGAAACTTGCCGGCCTTGATGTGCTCAGGATAGTAAATGAACCAACAGCTGCCAGTCTTGCTTATGGCATTGGATTGGATAGGACACTTCAATCCAATGTTGCAGTATATGATCTTGGTGGAGGCACATTTGACATTTCAATCTTACATATTGAAGATGGGATATTTGAAGTTCTTTCTACCCACGGTGACACTTTCCTTGGTGGTGATGATTTTGACAGAGCAATCATTAACTATTGGGCAGAAAAACTGAACATTTCAGTTGACAGATTAAAGAAAGAAACTAATCTAAATCAGGAATTGAGGCTGAAAGCAGAAGAAGCAAAAAAGGTATTGAGCTCAAAAAGTGAATTCACAAGTGAAATCTCAGGAAAAACGGTATCACTGACCAAAGATAAATTTGAAGATCTTATATCACCATTCGTAGAAAAAACACTTAAAAGTTGCGCACAGGCACTGCATGACTCAGGACTAAAAGGGTCAGAAATTGACAAAATAATATTGGTGGGAGGATCTACCAGAATACCGCTTATCAAACAAAAGCTGGAGACCTTTTTTGGCTTAGTGCCGGATGATAGTCTTGATCCTGACGAAGTGGTAGCCCTGGGAGCAGCTATCCAGGCAGATATACTTGCCGGTAACAGAAAGGACATTTTATTGCTGGACGTCACTCCCCTGTCTTTAGGGATAGAGACGGTTGGAGGACTGATGGACACCATCATACCCCGCAACTCCAAAGTACCACAACGCGCGGGCAGGCAATATACTACATCCGTAGACGGTCAGAAAAATTTACGTATTACTGTGTTTCAGGGTGAGCGTGATCTGGTCGAACATAACAGAAAACTGGGAGAATTTATATTGAAAGATATTCCACCCATGGCTGCCGGATTTCCCAAGATTGAAGTACATTTTATTCTGGATGCAGACGGTATACTAACGGTAAAAGCAAAGGAACTTCGATCAGAAAAAGAAACCTCAGTGGAAATAAAATCAACTTATGGTATCTCGGAAGAAGAAATGGCCTTAATGCTGATTGAGTCTATCAAAAATGCTGAGGTCGATATGAAAAAACGCGCTTTGCTGGAAGCTGTAAATGAAGCGAATAATGTCATTCTGGCCGCTGAAAAATTTCTCACACAAAACCAAGAGATTCTAAGCAAAACAGAATATGATCAAGTAGTTTTGTTAAACAATGCATTAAAATCGTCCGTCCAGTCAGGAAATAAAGATGAAATAGAGATGGCCATGAAAGTCTTAAATGATTATTCTTCACCCTTGGCACATCGGGCCCTTGATGTCAATATCCAAAAAGCGCTGAAAGGTGTAAAAATGTAAATCTAACATTTCCACGCCCTGATATTTGGTTATTGATATCAAAAGTTTAATTTTGTATCAAAATATTCCGGATGCTTGACATTTTTCTATTGGACAACAGTAATTTTAGAAATTATGGATGGGAGCATGGTGTGTGCTTTATCGGTTGCATAGCTTTTATAATATATATATTGTATACCGGCAAAAAAAACTGGAATACGGACCAACAAAAATATACATCACCATCATTTGTGCTTTTGGTGCTTTCACGCAATTATTTAAAGTTGTGTATAAATATAATGCAGGTATTTTTGACCAAACCAATGATTTTCCCCTTCACCTGTGTAATATTATGACTTTGGTGATGCCATTTATACTATGGTATCGATGGAGATTACTTTGGGGCGTCACTTTTTTTTGGATCATTGCCGGTTGTGCTCAATCCATCTTCACTCCTACCCTCACTGAATCATTGCCTCATTACGAAGCTGTCAGATATTGGGTTGTACACGCTGTGATCATATTAGGTGCACTGTACGGTATTTTTGTTTATGGGTACAAACCAACCATTAAAGACGCAATATTTTCAGCCATCGGTATGAATATCCTTGCGGCATTTCTCTATCCTATCAATGTGGCGCTAGGATCAAATTATATGTATCTCAATGGCAAACCAGCAGGCAAAACTTTCTATGATTTATTAGGTCCATGGCCTGATTATATACTTGTACTGGAGTTTGTAATAATAATATTTTTTTCCTTGCTTCTTGTCCCGTTTTACTGGCATAGGATAAAACCTGCTTTCGTATTCCGAAAAAATTAACCACTGAATGTTGATTATATTCAAGATCATATTTATCTTTTAACTTTTTTAAATCATATTTCCTTTTTCTAACTAATAACTACCTTTGCACTAATATAATACATATATAAAATTATGTCAAAGAGAAAAAACCCTTCAGGAAATAATACATTAGAGAAAAAAGTAAACCTAAGAGAAGTAAAAGGATCAAATAAAGCAACTCCTTGGTGGCCGGTAGTAGCAGCTGTTCTGATCACATTTTTATGTTTTACATCAGCTTTAAATAATAAATTTGTCAATTGGGACGATGATCGAAACTTCTATGAAAATCCACTCGTCCAACATATTGACGAAAAGAATTTTGGGGAGAATACAAAAACTATTTTTAGCACGGGCGTTATTGGCAACTACAATCCGTTGCCCATTTGGACATTTGCTATAGAAAAAAGAATGTTTGGTTTTGACAAACCTTATTACTGGCATCTCAATAACGTACTTTTGCATCTCATATGTGTATTTTTAGCATATCGAATCGCATTATTTTTAGGTATCGGTTGGCGAGGAGCTTTACTGACGGCATTGCTTTTGGTATTCATCCTATGCGTGTAGAATCTGTGGCTTGGGTTACTGAAAGAAAAGATGTGTTATTCGGAGCTTTCTATCTTGGCGCCCTTTTACAATATATCAAATACAAACACGATCAAAAGAGTTCAAGATGGATTTGGATGACGTTACTCTTTACATTGTCCCTCTTCTCAAAAATACAAGCTGTATCACTACCCTTAAGTATGATGGCGGTAGATTATTTTATGGACAAAAAATGGGATATAAAATCAATTCTTAATAAAATTCCATTTCTATTGCTTTCTCTGGCTTTTGGATTATATGGCATTCATACCTTAAAAGAATTTGGTTCACTCGCTACCGTAGAGGATACTACAAATTTTAATTTTATTCAACGTCTTTTTGTAGGTGCATTCAGTTTTACCTTATATCTGATCAAACTTATTCTTCCATTCCGAATGTCGCCCCTTTACCCTTATCCAAATAGTTTTCCATGGTACTTTTATCCATCCATGTTGATCGCACCGGCAATTCTATACACGCTTTACATCACCTATAAAAAGGAATACAAAGCGATCTTCTTTGGCCTCGCTTTTTTTATAGTGAATATAGTCTTCTTACTTCAGATATTAGGGGCAGGACAAGGATATCTTGCAGATAGATTTACGTATATCGCTTATCTTGGATTGTTTTTTATGGCAGGATTCTATATTGATAGGTATCTATCCGAAAATTCAGCCAAATCAAATATGGTTTATGGTGTAGCTGGTGTTTATTTATTCGTTTTTGCATGTATGACATTTCAACAAAACAAAATATGGGAAAATAGTGCAACTTTATGGACCCATGTACTTAAGTATTACAAACAAACCACTTTGCCCTATGGCAACAGAGCAAATTATTACCGGGACAACAAGATGTACAAAGAAGCGCTCGCGGATTACAATGCTACGATAAGCATGAAAGATGCACAACCACAAGCGTATAACAGCAGAGCTAGATTATATTTTGATATCGCAAAAAATCAGGACACGCTTATTACTTGCACTCAATGATTATAACAAAGCCATTCAATACGATCCGAAAGACGGTGAATTCAGGGTAAATCGTGGAGCAACATATGCCAGACTTGGTGATATAGAAAAAGCCATTGAGGATTTTAATGAAGGTTTAAAATTAAAACCTGATCACGCTGTCGGATACCTGAACAGATCTATTATGTATCAAAATACCGGTAGAATTGATCTGGCATTGCAGGATATAGAACAATACCTGAAATTGAACCCATATAATGCAGATTTATGGTATGAAAAAGGACGAGCGCTAAGATTGCTTGGAAAATCACAGGAAGCCATAGGAGCATACACGGAAGCATTAAAATATAAAAACAATAACACAGGTTTGTTTTATTATGAAAGATCGCGGACTTATACTGAACTCAATAAAATGAATGAAGCAAAAGCAGATCTTCAGCAAGCCATCAGTTTTGGATTTGATAAAATTGAACCTGCATACAGACAACAATTCGGGATTTAATTTTTACTTAAAGTGAATATCAAAGCTTTATATAATAATCTTCCTACAGACGAGAAAGCAAATGTAATTACTCACGGATTCGGTTTAATCCTTGCATTAATATTTACTCCACTATTGCTGCTATCGGAATCTTGGTCCATCCGGTTCTTTGGTTTGGTTGTGTTTGCATTCGGAATGATTTCTATGTTTTTTAGTTCGACATTTTATCATCTTGCCAATAAAGAAATTCGAAAAACAGGTGGAGGATTGCAGATCATATTTCAATATTTATCCTGATCGGTTGCACCTACACCCCTTTCATACTTTTTTATTACCATACTGAACCTGGTATAAAATTTCTTACCCTTCACTGGAGCATTATTATTTTCGGTATTCTCTTTAAGCTGATTTTTAAGACTAAATACGAAATAGTTTCACTCGGGCTCTACCTAATTCTGGGTTGGATGGTAGTTTTTATTTTCAATGAAATTAGCAATGGCATGAGTTTTCCTGTGTTTTTCTGGTTGATTGCCGGTGGATTGAGTTACACCATTGGAGTATATTTTTATGTGCGTACCCGAATACAGTGGCATCATGCCATATGGCATATTTTGTGATGTTGGGTTGTGCAGGTCATTATATAGCTTTGTTTTTATCGTAAGTTTATAAATAGATTTACCTTTGCGGAAATTTTAATATTCAAATCCAATACAATATGTTATTTAATTTGATTTCCATGCCGGATTTTGCCAGTACAACTGTGTGGTTAAGCCTTTTGACGCTGACGTTTCTAGAGATTGTACTCGGTGTAGATAATATCATTTTATCTCTATAACATCCAGTAAATTACCTGCAGGGGAACAAAAAGAGCGACAAATATCGGACTACTTTTGGCTATGGTACTCAGGATTGTTCTCTTATTAGGCATTTCTGTCCTTATTGCTATGAAAGAACCATGGATTGAATTTGATTATACCTATCTTTCGGCTGGATTTTCGGGACAAAGTCTTATTCTTATTGCTGGTGGATTGTTTTTATTGTATAAAAGTGTAAGTGAAATACATCATAAACTGGAAGGCGAAGAACATAATGTATCAAATGGCAGGGGTAAAAAAATGACTTTCTCTTCCGCTATAGTACAAATTACAGTGATCAATATTGTCTTTTCTTTTGACTCAATATTAACTGCAGTAGGTATGACCAATGGTCTTGCAGGAGCATTGATTATTATGATCATTGCTGTAGTCATATCAGTTCTGATCATGATGGTATTTGCAGTTCCTGTTGGAAGATTTGTAAATGAACATCCCACTATTCAGATGCTGGGTCTTGCTTTTCTGATTCTTATAGGCTTTATGCTGATTATAGAAGGCGGACATCTCGCTCATCTGAGTATCATGGAGAGTGAAATTGGTGCTGTCCCTAAAGGATATCTATATTTTGCCATAGCCTTCTCTCTTCTGGTTGAATTTTTAAACATGAAACTTCGTAAAAAGCAGTCAAACCAGTGGAATTGCACTCCTATGCGGAGGAAGCTAAAGAAAGAGGATTGTTGGAAGAAGAAAAAAATTAAGCCCATGCTGAATTATAAAAATCTGTTCTTATTTTGGCTAATTATGATAATTATATCATCCTGTAGTGAAACTGAAACACCTTACTATAAGATATCCGGTCCAACCATGGGCACTACTTATCATATAACCTTACAAACAAACGACCCTGAAACTATGCAGAAGTCGGTTGATTCAATCCTTGCTGATTTTAATCTTTCCATGTCTTCCTACATTGATACAAGTACCCTAAGTTATTTTAATGCAGCAGATAGTTTTTATTGTTTTGATCCGGCAACAGATCCGTATTTTGAACCGATATTCAAAAAATCCAAGGAAGTATTTGAAAAAACGGGAGGTGCATTTAATCCATCTATCGCTCCACTCGTAAATTATTACGGATTCGGATATAAAGAAAAGAAAAAACTAAAAGAAATGGATACTCTGGTGATCAGAGATTTACTAAAACTATTAGTATTTGATACACTTTCTTTAAAAACGGATTCTACGGGTAAAATTTGTATATCAAAACCAAATAAGGATGTCAAACTGGATTTTAATTCTATTTCTCCCGGATATGCGGTCGATGTACTGGGCGCTTTATTTGAAAAAAAAGGGATTAGAAACTATATGATAGAAGTAGGTGGTGAGATCATGGCATCCGGTGTCAATGATCAAAAAAAGGAATGGGTAATTGGTATCAATAAACCTTCTGAAAAAGCAAAAGAAACTGAAATAGAACTGCCAATTATCTTCACAACGAACAAAATTAATGATAATGATAAATGACCTGAAATTAAACCTTGAAAAAGACATAATTTTTTTGATATAGAATCTACCGGTTTGAATGTGTTGCGGGACAGAATACTACAGATTGCACTGATAAAATATTCAAAAAATTCGCCCGAACCGCAGGAATTGTTTATGATGATCAATCCAGGTATTCCTATTTCTGAAGAAGCATTTGCAGTACACGGTATCAGCAATGAAATGATCAGAAATAAGCCCACATTTTCACAGGTGGGAAATGAAATATATGATTTTATTGGAAATGCTGACCTTGCAGGTTATAATTCTGATCGTTTTGATATTCCTATGTTAATGGAAGAATTCCATCGCATTGGACTTGAGCTTGATCTTTCTAAACGCAGACTGATAGATGTTCAGAAGATATTTTATAAAATGGAACCAAGGACGCTCAAAGCTGCGTATAAGTTATATTGTGAAGGGGATCTGACAGATGCACATGACGCATTGGCGGATGCCAGAGCTACCGTGGAAGTATTTAAAGGACAGCTCAGAAGATATGAAAATGTGGATTATGTAGATGGTGATGGCTTTACCAAACCAGCTCCGATTAAAAATGATATTGCAGCAATAGCGTCTTTCATTTCTGATGATTCTATGCTCGATGTGACCCAAAGACTGAAGTATAATGCAAAAGGAGAAGTCATATTCAATTTTGGAAAATACACAGGGCACGTTGTAGCTCAGGTGTTTAGAAATGAGCCTAATTATTATCATTGGATCATGGAAAAAGATTTTCTGCACAAGTAAAACAGATCGTCAAAAAAATATATGAAGAAATGAAAAATCATAGGTATGAATCCAGTTATTTTTTCTGTTTATACTATTATGATAATCTTTAGTCTAAGTAGTTGCTATACCAGGAATGAAGCCTGCCTGGACACCATAGCCACAAATTATGATGTAACCGCAGATGATGATTGTGATGCGTGCTGCATATATCCAACAATGTCACTCAATGTAAGTCATATGGCAGGAGACAGTGTTTTCAGCCCCCAAAAGATGTATACAAATGATCTTGGACAAAATTATCAATTACTGGATGTCCGTTTTTATTTATCTGCTTTTGACCTTTACCAAAGTGACAGAGGTGCACAAAAAAACACAAATCATTGCTTCCATATAACTCCGAAAAAACGGTTATCATACCTGATGATGACGAAGATCTGCAGAATTGCAGATAATACGATAAATATCGGTTCAGTAAAAACGTATGGTAGAATGGATAGCTCGTTTTTAACATAGGTTTGAATGATAAGATCACCAATAATGAATTTGTAGATTTACCGACCTCGCATGTTTTACTGAACAACAACAAATTGAAAGATGAAAACAACAATCTTGCATTTGCAAGCGTAAGATATGTCAAATTTAAACCACAAAAAGATACTTTAAATATCTACTTTAGGGATCTGGATGTACATTCTAAGATTAAAATCGATAGTATAATCACTACTTCCAAAGGAGATCATGTCCGTTATACAATTAAGACTGACTATTTGAAGTTATTTAATAATGTGAATCTTGATTCAAGTCTTGCTGTGATAGAAAAACAAGTCAGCAGAAACTTTGAAAGGATAATCGTTGTTAAATAATATATAAAAGCATAAAATGAAAATTGGTATATTTGCTATAATCATTGCTTCATTTTTAATATTTGTTGTGTCGTGTGATGACGACGATGCCAAAAAGGAGATTTGACTGGGATTGTTTATAATCCAGAAAACTATCAGGTAAATCTGCCTTCCTCACTTTCCTGCATTAGAAGTTCCTGCTGATAATCCTCTGACCAAACAAGGTGTCCTTTTAGGCCGACATCTATTTTATGATCCCATTTTGTCTGCTGATAGTACGATGTCATGTGCTTCCTGTCATCTTCCGGAGTTTTCCTTTACAGATGCCAACGCATTAAGTGTGGGCATAGACGGAATTCCCGGCAAAAGAAGTGCCATGAGCACTCATAAATATCGGATTTGTAAATCAAGCTTGTTTTGGGATGGAAGATCCAAAACCCTGGAAGAACAAGCACTCCTGCCGGTAGAAGATCCTGTTGAATTGCATAATACCTGGACCCAGGTAACCGAAAACTTCGGATTCATCCTACCTATCCTAAAATGTTTAGAGAAGCATTCGGAATAAAAAACAAGTCAGAGATAAGCAAAGAATTGGCTGCAAAAGCTATTGCTCAATTTGAAAGAATCATCATATCCAAAGATTCAAAGTTTGACCGCATTCAGCAGGGGCAGGCATTTTACACTGATCTTGAGTTGACCGGTTTTGGACTTTATTTTGATGACGATCCTGATTTACCCGACACCGAATGCGGGCACTGTCACAACATTCCAATGGCCACCTCTGATGACTTTTAACAATAGACTGACAGAAACCAATTCTATGGATGGTTTTCCGGATATAGGCCGAGGTAAAGTCACGGGTTCGCGTGCAGATAATGGAAAATTCAGGGCTCCTACCCTACGCAATATAAAATACTCAGCCCCTTATATGCATGATGGAAGATTCAAAACACTGGATGATGTCATTAATCATTATAAATCAGGCGGCAAAACTCACCAAATGCTGACCCGTTGCTTCACCCGTTGGCCATTGACCAATATTATATTAAAAGCGCTGAAAGCGTTTATTGAAACTTTCAACGGCGCGTTGTTTATAAAAATCCTGACCTTCAGAATCCGTTTAAAATGAAGTGAAAATAGCATGTTAAGTTCGCGACCATCGGTGCAACTATTTGACAATTAAAATTATTCTACATTAATTATTACAATTATGCTTTTATTTAAATAAAAGCCTTACCTTTACAGATCCATTATAAAATAAGGAAAATTAGTTTCCATCTTTATAGTGTCAGGATCGCGGGGTGGAGCAGTTGGTAGCTCGTCGGGCTCATAACCCGAAGGTCATAGGTTCGAGTCCTGTCCCCGCTACAAAATAGAAGGTAACTGATTGATTTTCAGTTGCCTTTTTTTATTTTCTACAATCAATTATCTAGTGAGAGTTGGCTCATTACTCCGCCTCAGGCGGATCATAGAGGTTCAGTCCTGTCCCCGCTACAAAATATAAGGTAACTGATTGATTTTCAGTTACCTTTTATGTCCCAAGCCTATCATCTCACCTATATGGAAACCGACATTTATACTGTATACGTACTTTACTCTAAAAAATCTAATATTTTCTATACCGGGTTTACATCCAATCTTATCAAACGTTTTCACGATCACAACTCATTTAATTTAACCGGATTTACTGTAAAACACAGACCATGGGTTGTATTTTATACCGAAATAAACATTTATCCCGAGAAAAAGAGTTGAATTCTGGATTGTCTGTGCTCACCTTAAATACTTCATAGATGCTGTCAATGTGACATTACCATCATTTTCATACCTAAACATAGAAAAAGTATCAAAAACCGGAATAAAGATATATTTTTGATTCCGGAAATAAATAAGCTGAATAATAACGACAAAAGTTTAAGAGCCTATGGTTAGATATAAAAAATATTTAGACATTGAAGTTTTTGAAGGAAAAATTACAAATCATCAATATCCCTGGCATTTTCACCATTGCTATACTATTATTATAGTGGAAAGCGGTTCGATAATTTACGAATTTCAAGACAAGAGCATAAGAGTTGATGAATTCGAAGTGTTAATTATAGAACCTTTCCTCGTACATAGAAACATAATCTCTCAGCTTACTAAATATAAAGCTATTTTTTTACCCAATGAATATTTTGACTCGCAAGGACAATATAAAATAATGACACGGATAGTGAATCATCCATTAGCAGTTGATACAATAGTTGGTTTGCTTAATAAAATTGAGTTAAATTATAGTAAAAACGAATTAAAAGATTATATTTTTAAACTTTGCGAATATATAGATGAGCCACAATTAAAGAATAGAGATCTCTGTGACATGGACACCTACAAAATCTCTAAAATAGACTATGGCTTACCGATAAAAGACCTTGCTAAAAAAGCTCATTTGAGTAAATTTCATTTTCAAAGAAAATTTAAAAAAAAGTGTGGTTTAACCATCGGGCAATTAAAACAGCAAGAGAAAACTATTATGGCAAAAAGACTCTTAGAAAACGGAAAGTTGTCAACTGATGTAGCTTATGAATTAGGTTTTTTGACCAAAGTCATTTTATAAAATATTTTAAAAAAATGGGCCACTACACCAAAGAATTTGTAGAAGAGCATTTTTTTACTATTTTTGGGTAATTACTTTTTATACTTTTGTGCTATATTGTTTAATATATAATATTAATTATCACGTATTTAAAGCAATAAATGAACTTGTGTCCCCTTATGAAAAAAAAATATTGGCTTTATTTTTCAGACATTAAAAACATAAAATAATGATCAACTATCAAATCGAAGAAACCATTACTGTGGAGGAGTTTAGGGAAGTATTGATTAATTCAACCTTAGCGGAAAGAAGACCAATTAATAACTTAGAAACGCTATCAAAAATGATTGCACACGGAAACTTAATGGTTACTGCAAGAGATAACGGTAAATTAGTTGGAATTGCCCGCTCATGGACAGATTTTTGATTTCTGCACCTATTTATCTGATTTGGCAGTTGATATAAATTATCAAAAGAATGGGCATCGGAATAGAACTAATCAGGCAAACCAAATTGAAAACACCAAACGCTAAACTTATTTTACTTTCAGCACCAAAAGCGGTGGAATACTATCCCAAAATTGGAATGACAAAGTGGGATCAATGTTATGTTTTGAATCATGTAGAAGAACTTAAATCTATATAATATGATTAATTATAATGACAAAATATTCAGGCCAATTGCCAATTCAGAAAATGGTGAAACATCCGATGAAACAGTTTTTGTTTATAGACAAACCGGAAATATTCTAACATCCGAATACGCAGGCGGTAAAATAAAAAATGGACATCTGATTGGACTAGTTGATGAAAATGGCAATATAGACATGCGTTACCACCAAGTGAACCATTTGGGTGAGATCATGACGGAATTTGCAAATCTAAACCCGAAATCCTTGAAAATGGCAAAATTCGCCTTCACGAAAGTTGGGAATGGACTTCGGGAGATAAATCTAAAGGTCAATCAATCATAGAAGAACAATAAATAAAAATACCATGGCGCACGAACACAATTATAAAATAACAACAGAATGGACGGGTAACAAAGGTGACGGGAATAAAAATGTACGCACTTATGACCGTGGCCACACTGTTTCCATACAAGGGAAACCCGAATTATTCCTAACAACGGATAACGCTGCAGTTGGAGACAAATCAAAATTAAATCCTGAAGATTTATTGGTTTCAGCCATTTCATCCTGCCACATGCTTTCATACTTATATGTTTGTGCAATGGAAGGCATAGTTATCACGTCATACACCGACCAAGCCACAGGTATTATGATCGAAAATGCGAGCGGGGTGGCAGTTTCAATGTAGTAACCTTGAATCCTGTTTTTATGTAGCAGAAGAAAGTATGGTAGAAAAAGCCATCGAGTTGCACCACAAAGCTCACGAAATCTGTTATATCGCCAATTCTGTGAATTTTGAAGTGAAGTGTAATCCAACGTGCAAAGTAGAATCAACAATTAAATGAAAATTTGCCTGGCACAAACAAAACCAATTACGGGAAATGTTTCAGCCAACATTGAAGCACATATACGATTTATTGAGCTTGCGTTGACCTTACATGCAGAAGCAATTTTTTTTCCCGAACTATCCCTAACAGGTTACGAACCAAAACTTGCCAAAAAATTAGCGACTAATCAAAACGATGATCGATTAGACATCTTTCAGCACATAAGTGACAAAAACAATATCATCATCGGGCTCGGATTGCCGACTATTGCCGAATTAAAAATCCGGATTAGTATGATCATTTTGACCAAACAAATCAAGACAAACATATTCAAAACAATATCTGCATTCAGACGAATTTCCATATTTTGAGAATGGTATTGGACAAGTATTAATCAAAATGGACGATACTCATATTGCACCCGCAATTTGTTACGAAAGTTTGCAACCGATACATTGTGAAAACGCTTTTAAAATGGGTGCCAACGTTTATTTAGCCAGTGTAGCAAAACCGGCCAATGGCGTTGAAAAAGCCTTTATGCACTATTCGAGAATAGCAAAGCAATACGAAATGCCTGTATTAATGTCTAATTGTGTTGGTGATTGTGACGATTTTTTAAGTGTTGGTAAAAGTGCTGTTTGGACAAAAAAAGGAGAACTAGTTGGACAACTTGACGACAAAACCGAAGGCATTTTAATTTTTGATTCAGTAACTGAAGAAGCAACTGAAAGAATAATAAAAAACAAACACACCATCGGGTAGTCAACCCCATCCACCGAATCTGATAGAGAGATTATCACACTGTTAGTCAAATTTGAATATCATCCGGTTACAATTAGTCACCGTATTTTTCATGCGGGGCAACTGATTAAAAAAGCCCAAAAATCACGCACAACCAAGATACGACAAACACTCAAGAAATGGGCGGTGCACACAGTCTCACTCCACATTACGTACACATAATATTTACCATGACCAGAATGATTATTGCGGTTCTTTCGTTATCATACACACATCCGGTGACACATTCTTGTCTTTGAAAAAAACATGCTGTAAGTCAGGGTATTCTTTAGGGAAAATCTCAATGATAAATTCTCTCTGACAATAATATCTAACAGTTGAATATTATGATGATGATGTGCCAAAACTGTTCTTCCGGCATATTCAATATGTATTGAGTACTTACCATAATAACACAACCATTTAAAAAATATTTTTTCAAATTCAAAAAAATATTTCAATTTATTGAGTACAAAAACCATTAAACAAACTTATATCATTGTAAAACATTTTATTCTAAACTTTATTAAATTTAAATCTTTATGAAAACGAATCTTGTTAAATTTCAATGGTTACTTATCTTGGTGATGGGACTATTTATGGCTTCTTGCAGTGAAAATAGCGATACTACAGATGAAGCCACCGCAGATGCTTATGCAGAAGAAACTGTATTCAGAACCCAGGAATCTACCAATCTCGGAAGATTCGGGTGTTATGAACTCGTATTTCCGGTGACAATCAGTTTTTCTGACGGTACGACCGCTGATGTAGATTCTTACGAAACATTTAAGGCCGCTGTTAAGGCATGGAAAATCAACAATCCAAGAGTACGTACCCGACCATCCATCGAATTCCCATATGATATTATCAATGCGGAAGGAGAAATGATTACGGTGGATGATCTTGCTGAACAAAAAGAACTTAGAATCGCTTGCGGAAAAGATTTTTTTGGTAATCATGGACCAAAAGGCCACAATGACAGACCTAAACTTTGCTTCAGACCTACATTTCCTTTCAGTGTATCTTTGCCTGACGGTACCATCATCACACTGACATCCAAAGAAGACAAAAAAACATTGCATGATGCCGTAAAAGCTTACATCGCAGCTCATCCGGGTGAAAGAGTGAGACCAGCACTTGTATTTCCGGTTACTGTACTGATGGAAGATGGAACTAGTGTAATAGTGAACTCAAAAGAAGAACTCAAAGCACTAAAAGATTCCTGCAAATAAAACTTCCAGGACTATTCAATAGTCAGAAATAAAAAGGCAACATCCTACAAATTTTCAGGATGTTGCTTTTTATGTATTCCAGTTAGATTTTATCCGGCGGCTGTATTACATCAGGTCGATTGGCATCCACTTTTCCGAATTCATCCACATAAATTCTTGCCAGAATAAAAAATATCGACAAGACCAACGGACCAAAAATTACGCCTATAAAACCAAACATATTGATCCCCATAATGACACCCAGAAGCGTGATCAATGGATGTACATCTGCAAGCATTTTTTGTACCAGGAATCTGGCAATATTATCCACAGAACCTATCACTATAAAACCCCAAAGTGCTACACCTATACCCTGCCAAGGACTCACTACAGCAAACTGAAATATAGCCAATGGCAGATAAATGGCCAATGTGCCTATGATAGGTATGACTGAACTAATCGCCGTCAAAATACCCATGAGCAAAAACTCTTCACACCAAAATCCAATATCCTACCAATCCTACAATACCTTGTATAAAAGCAACAATCGGGATTCCCAATGCATTGCTATATACCAGCCCACGGATATCAGTGATGATTTTTTTAACATTGGCGGTTTTAAAAGGCACATTTTGCCGCAGCCATTTTTCCACTAGTCGGGTTTCTACCAGCAAAAAATACAACACCAGATACATCAGAAATATATTGCCGAGTGCTGAAAATGTGCCCCCGACTGTTTTTTGGGCAAAAGGAATCACCTGATTACTTATTTTCTGAACATTTTCTGTTTTGAGGATATCAATCTGAAAATTGGTTTCCAGATATTGGTGGACTTTATTAAAAACATCGTTGATGATCTCCGGATTTTCAATGACAGGGACGATTTTGTCTATGGCCACCGTGGTCATATACACCAGGGGAATTACCATGATAATCAGCGATAATATCATCAGACTAATTGCTGCTGCCCATGCCTTCCACCGCCAGATAATAACGAGATACTTCATAGGATACATTAGTATTACGTAAAGTGTGACTGCACCTAAAAACGCACCCACCATGAAGTATAACTCATTGAGTATGATAAAACCGATAAATATCAACAAAGCCAGAAAAAAAATCTGCCGAATGGTGTTGGGATGAATCTGGTGAACTGAAAATCCTGCTTTGATACCCATAGTTGTAAAATTTGAATACAAAATAAAGCAAAAAAATCGACCTTTGAAAGACATGTATCATTTATTAGCCATATACTCATTTTTACAGCAATTTTTCGTACCTTTGGCCCCTGAAATATTTAACATGTCGCAAATTGTTGCCATAGTAGGCAGACCCAACGTAGGAAAATCCACTTTATTTAATCGTTTGGTTGGAGAAAGAATGGCTATCATAGATAACATCAGTGGAGTAACCAGAGACAGAATCTACGGCTTCTCAGATTGGAACGGTAAAAACTTTACTGTTGTGGATACCGGTGGTTTTGTAAAAGGTTCAAATGATATTTTTGAAGCAGAAATACGTCGTCAGGTACAAATAGCCATGGACGAAGCAGCTGTGATTGTATTCATCACCGATGTCACTACAGGCATTACCGATCTGGATGAAGAAATAGCCCGTATGCTGCGAAAAAATCCCAAAAAGTAATCCTCGCCGTAAATAAAGTCGACAATGCCCAACGACAAATGCTGGCCAATGAATTCTGGAGCCTTGGGTTTGATGATACGGTTTTTATTTCTTCCATCTCCGGAGGAGGTACAGGTGAGTTGCTTGATCTGGTAGCAGAAGTATTGCCTGAAAATGTATCAGAAGAAGCCAACCTTTTAGATAATGCCATTCCTAAAATTGCCATCGTAGGCCAGCACAATGTCGGTAAGTCATCCATGACCAATGCATTAATGGGTGAAGAAAGAAATATTGTTACAGACATTCCCGGTACTACCAGAGATGCTATCTACAGCATGTATAATAAATTTGATAAGAAATTTTATCTGATTGATACAGCAGGTATCAGAAAAAAAGCCAAAGTGCACGAAGATCTTGAATTTTACTCTGTCATACGTGCCATAAAAGCCATTGAAGAAGCCGATGTTTGTCTTCTTATGCTGGATGCAACGGTAGGATTGGAGTCTCAGGACCTGAGTATATTGGGTTTGATACAAAAACGAAAAAAAGTCTTGTTATATTGGTAAATAAATGGGATCTTATCGCAAAGGAAACCAACACAGCCAGAGATTTTGAAAAAAATCTAAAAGAAAAAATAGCTCCCTTCAATGATGTGCCCGTTTTATTTACTTCTGTGCTAGATAAACAGCGAATATTCAGGACGGTAGAAACCGCTCTGGAAGTACACGAAAACAGGATCCAGAAAATAAAAACATCACAGCTCAATGACCTGATGCTTGACATCATAGAAAAATATCCGCCTCCGGCCCATCGTGGTAAGTATATAAAAATAAAATACGTCACACAATTGCCTTTGTTTTATCCGGCTTTTGTGTTTTATTGCAACTATCCTGATCATGTAAAACCTAGTTATCGCAATTTTCTCGAAAATCAGTTGCGTAAGCATTTTAAGTTGACGGGTGTTTCTATAAGTGTATATTTCAGAGAAAAGTAGGATCAGAGATGGGTTGGACAAAAACAAATTTGCAGGGAGTTTGGGTATTTGAGCCAAAAATATGGCAAGATCAACGCGGTTATTTTGTAGAAACTTTTAATGGTTCAACTCTTCCGGATGAATTGAAAAATATTCATTTTGTTCAGGACAATGAAGCCAAATCTACGCGTGGAGTGCTTCGTGGCTTACACTATCAACTTCCTCCACATGCTCAATCAAAATTGGTAAGATGTATCAGCGGTGAAGTTTTGGATGTGATAGTAGATGTCAGGCCCGAATCAGCTACCTTCGGCAAATACATTTCCGTCATCCTTAATGAAATCAATAAAAAACAACTTTTTGTTCCACAGGGATTTGCTCATGGGTATGAAGTGCTGTCCGATACTGCCATATTCGCATACAAATGTGATCAGTATTATGCACCGGGCCAGGAAGGTGGCATAAGATATGATGATCCTGCACTCGGGATAAAATGGATTTTGCCTTCAGATCAAATCATAGTTTCTGAAAAAGATCTGCAATTGCCAAACTTTTCAGAACACCGACCTTTCAGGTAAATCTTCTATGGAGACGTATACACTCAAAAACAAAGATTGTTGTACTTGGCGCCAATGGTCAGTTGGGACAGGAATTCAGACACCTGGCATCTTCGTATGAATACTTTACCTTTGAGTTCTATGATCGAAAAGATGCCGATATCACAGATAAAGTCGCTCTAAATCTGCTGATGGATGGGTCAAATCCTGATTTTCTTATCAATTGCGCGGCATACACTACTGTAGACAAAGCAGAAACTGACCGGGATTCATGTTATGCAGTCAATACAGATGCCTGTAGTGTAATCACAGAAGTACTTACCGGCAGAAAAGTCAGATTGATACACTTTTCTTCAGATTATGTATATCATCAATATCTTGGATTTCCGATCAGAGAAACAGATGAACCAAATCCACAGGGAGTATATGCCCAATCCAAACTTGAAGGTGAAAAAATCATCCGGGCATCAAAAATTCCGGCACTTATCCTTCGCACTTCATGGGTCATATCATCCTTTGGCCATAATTTCCTGAAAACCATGCTGAGACTGGGAAAAGAAAAACCTTCACTTCAAGTGATCCATGATCAGTATGGGGCGCCTACTTATGCCCGTCATTTGGCGCAAGCGGTTTTAGATATCATACTGATTACTGCTACCGACGAAAAGAAAGGGCATTATTTTAATGACACTTACAACTTTGCCAATGAAGGTATCATCACCTGGTATGATCTTGCTGATCGTATCATGAAAGAAGCGGGACTTAAGTGTATCATTCATCCCATCACCACGGCAGACTACCCTACTCTTGCTAAACGACCCCACTGGAGTGTACTTTCAAAGCATAAAATTAAAGAAAGATATGAGCTGGAAATACCTCACTGGTATGTTGCATTGAAGGAGTGTATGGATGAAATCAAAAACAAGGAATAAGGAAATTAAGGTTAAGGATAAGGTTAAGGTTAAGGATAAGGTTAAGTATAAGGTTAAGGTTAAGGTTAAGATAAAGGATAAGGTTAAGATTAAGGATAAGATTAAGGATGTGGGTGAGAATGAAGTATTTCAAATTAAGAAAACCTTGCCCATTTAGTGGATTGAAAGTTCATAACACAACTCAACCATATTTAACAATCAAGCAAATCAACAATTCAACAATAAAAACAACTCAGCAAAATCTAATCCAATGAAAAACCTTCAAAAAATAATTGTAATAGTTGTAATTTTAATGGTAATACTTGCTTCGGACCATGTGGTAGGCAGCATATTCAGGCCATTGTCTCCTGTCGACCAGCAATCGCATACATTGATCACCGGATGGTGGGAGCGGGAAGACATTACCATAGACCAATCTACAGGATTAGCACTGGTATCATCCACTGACAGACGTAAGCATTACAGGGAGATGCCGTCAAAGGGGCCATTTATCAACTGGATTTTATGGCAAAAGAGCCTGTTTTCAAAGTTTTAACGACTTCCTTTGATCAGGATGATTTCAGACCACATGGTATATCTCTATACACAGATCCGCTGGACAGTACCAAATGGCTTTTTGTAGTCAATCACAGGATTTCAGGTCACTCGATAGAAATTTTTCAATATACAGATACTTCCTTGATTCATTCAGAAACGATCAAAAGTACTTTAATGAAAAACCCAATGATGTCGTGGTGTGGGAAAAAGGTCGTTTTATTTTACGAATGATCATGACAGTGATGGTGGAGGTTTTTCAAGTTTTGAAGATTTTTTGCTGATCGGTACAGGAAGTGTAGTATATTATGATGGAAATGCTATGAAAATGCTGGATGATGGCATCCGATACGCCAATGGCATCAATGCCAGTAAAGATGGTAAAAAACTGTATGTGGCAGCCTGTACAGACGGGAGCATTAATGTTTACGACCGAAATCCATTTAAAAATCGGGAAACATCCCTTGTAAAACCGGAGTAGATAATCTGGAATGGGATGCCGATGGTAATCTTGGGTAGGTGCACACCCCAAGCTACTGAAATTTCTGAGCCATGCGAAAGATTCACAAAAAAAGAGCCCATCTCAGGTACTCAAAATCAATCTCCAAAATCCTGAAAATCCGGAGATTTCAGAAATTTATGTCAATGATGGTAATCCTATATCCGGGTCATCAGTAGCAGCGGTGTACAAAGACAGACTCCTGATAGGTGGTGTGTTTGATGATGGAGTCATACAGATAGTACAAAAAATAATCTCCACGGAGCGAAGGAGACGGCATCTTATATCCAAATTAAGAATTAATTACATCAATTTGCTTTCAAGTATCGAACTTTTGTTCAAATATAAAAATTTAAAAATACACACATTTCTATTTTTAATTTACCTGATTTTTGAGTTTGAATGATTTGATAGATCTGTAGTTTAAATCATAGCAAACCCCGAGTTCAAACATGGCGCCGGATGCTTCAGGAAGGTCAACAAAAAATTGTCTGATTGCAAATGAAAACTGGATATTTTGCGTAAAAACATATGGCGAATTATAATAATATAACGGCTTAGCACGGAAAATGGGTAAACGGTAAGCAAATATCAATCCTGGACTCCACCCATCTGCATTGAATCCATCTTTGGTATTGGTATCGGTGTTGTACACCAGATTCATTCGGCAAAAATCTACTTCCATAGCAAGACTCCATCGTGATCTGTGATATCCCAGAGTGGGTCCTATGATGATCATAGAAGGATATTTTCCCTGAGGTCTGGTTGAAGTGATAGGAGAATCTTTTTTCGTTTGGTTCCATACAAATTTATATTTAATCCGGCTATCAAATTTTAGATCTGTAATAAAAATCAATCTTCATACCACCACCAAACCCAAGATAATCAGACACACTTCCTACAAATTGATTCATCATTCCGCCCAAAACCATTCCTGAACTAGTTTTTGATAAAGCCAGAGAATCAAAATGTTCCATTTTTAACATATTGAAAGAAAATCTATCTATTATCACCGGTTGATTAAATCTTTTAATATTTCGGAAAAATATTTTAAGGAAATAGATAGACGTTTTGGGCTCTCCATTAAATATTTCAGACTCAAAAAGTATAAATGGTGCGTTGGATTTGAAAATACTGTCTTGAATAGCACTATCTTTAACTCCATTGATTTCTGTCAGTTGTCCTACTCCCATGATATCTACCATATATATCAGCTCTATGGATTTGCCATCCAGACTGTCTCTTTGCTCCTGAGTAAATTCAATGCCCAATACTTTGATAGCAAGTGCTTGTTCACCAATGACGGGTTTTGCAAGGCGGAAAGAATCCTGCTGAGCAAAACCATGGATGATCAAACAAAAGAAGATGAATATACTAAAAAATACTTTCCTAAATTTATATTGTAATGGTATACGCATGTTTTGTTTTTTTAAATATAATTATCAACTGGATTCAGACTAATTTATCATTTGGATAAGATGAAGATAAACATCTCATTGGGCATACATCAAGATCAAAAGTTCAACATTATCGGTTTTTTTGTGCAATGACTGTATCTACATTCCGGGTTAACCTTTTTTTGGGTCCCCCCGGGCGACCGGGCCATATAAGCGTTTCATCTTTTGCTCTGAAAACCCACTTTGGAGATTGATGTACATTTTGACGCAATAGCAGATTTAACTGTCCTGTGTGGTGTTGTACATGTCTCATATTGTACAATAAAATTTCCAAAACCGGATAATCCATAGCATCAGTATCCAAATCTTCGATAAAACGGTCATTTAATTTATCTTCGGTCAAAGTATGAATGATTTGATAACCTTTTTCACGACACTGCTTCAGATAATCAAGCAACTCTGTTTTGCTAAATATCCTATCCGGGATCAAATCATCTATGGCTTCTTGTGGTATTTCGTCTGCTTCTTTTATTGTGAAAGGCAATTTGGGTATAAAATCTTTTGGTGGTATAGTCAAGTAGTAGTCCAAAAATATCAGATTGTGAAAAATGATGTAAAAAAACTGTTTATTCTCATGTAAAAAATCCTCAGGACTCATTACAATTACATTTTCAAGCATATCAATACTTGCACCAAATTGTCGCCACAAACTTTCTTTTATCTTGTCTATCATTTGACTTAGTTTACATTTTTTTTTCAAAAACCCGATATTCCAATCATCATATACAGAGTTCACAACTAAACAACAACTGTATTGTCATAGTTTTTGGTAAGTTTAGGGATCAAGCATAAAAAAAATAAAATTTATAATAATGCAATTTTGGGCTTCACTCATTTATTTTAAGGTAAGGATTAGATTCAGATTGCAGATTTTATTTGACTACACTGGTGTATTTGATACTTTTTTGATGAGTATTTCCTGATCGCTATAGTTCATCCAGGAGATATCATAAACATGGTGGATCATCTTATTTTGCGCATTGATATGGTAATGTGTGATATACCCAAAGTGAAATTTTTTACTGTCCAGAAGTGCTCTGGGTACTTTTTTCTGAGTACTGTTTTTCCCCATAATTTCCAGAAGAATGGAGCGATTACGGTGTAGGATTTTGTCTATACGCTCAGAAGCTTCCGTCGTTACTTTATTGAGCTTGATGTGATAGTTGGCCTTACAGGTGGCAGAGCAGAGTATTTTGCCAGCACGTCCTGTGACGGGTTGTTTGCAAAGGCGACAGAGTGCGTTGATGTCGGTCTTTGGATTCAGATATGATGATATCTGTTGGCATGGCTTAAAATAAATTTTGTGTCACCGATTTTGAAAAAACGAACAACCCATATAAGGAAATACGGTTTATAAAAATCGATTTTTACGGTAATAAACGTCTATTACCGTAAGGTTACATATAATAACGGATAATATTGATAGTCTGTTGTTTATTTTATCTATATTCCAGATATTTGCGCGATAATGTCCATTTTATGATCCATATATTTCCACTAACACATAATACATACATGCCGCAAATGTGGCTTTTTGAAGGCCAAGACAGATTGACACAATATTATTCCAGAAGTGTACAGAATATTGTTAAAAATGCGCTTAAAAAGCCGGAATAACAAAAAGGGTAACACCGCATACCCTTAGGCATTGTTTTGCGACGCATCTTATGGATAATGGTGTACAGTTGCCGTACATACAAGCTTCATTAGGACATAAAGACATTCACCCCGTTGGATTTTCAAAAAAATTACGGAGTCGACTTTTTAAGTATATTTTTTCGCTACCAGATTTTAGGTATTTTTCCCGTCTTGTAGCATCTTGCTGATTTAAACAGCCTTCCCAATATATTAGAAGCAATGGTAATCTATGTGAAGTTGATTTAACTTTTCCTGACAGGTGTTCATGCATTCTGTTAGCTAAATTTTTAGTATAGCCAGTATAAAACAAACCATCATTTTCACTTTTTAAAACATAGATATAAAAATATTGTATTTTTTCAGGCAAAGATACTAAATCCTACGAGGTAAAAACAACCATGATATATACTCACGTCACCAACGGGAGTATTACCAATGTTGCCAGCCCTTTAGATAGCTTGAGACTTTCTATAAAAAAGCCCTGAAAGCAGGGCTAAGACAGACATATTTATAAACAAAAGGGAAGGCAGTACCTTGTCGTTGAATCTTTTGTTTCCTATTCAGGCCCCAGGATGGTATGCGTGGCAGAGGACATACGGCATAAATGCCGGAAAAGCATATAGATAAAGAGTCAATACAGGAAGTAACATATATTTTTAATTTTGGTCAAAATTTTGTTGAAATTCAGGATTTTGTGTGGGCTTTGCCTTGATGATTATAGAAAAATATAAGCATTTTTTGGAATACTGGATGAAAAATATATTTTTGGTGTGTAGATTAAATAGTTGGCGGTAATTTAAAACAATAAACAATATGAAGAAATATTTTTACTCTGATGGAAAAGAAAAGTATGGGCCTCTAAGTCTTGATGAACTAAAGCAAGAGGGCATTTCTAAACAAACTTTGGTTTGGTTCGAAGGACTTGACGATTGGACACCAGTAGGAGAGCTTGATGAAATGAAACCCATTTTAGAACTGCAACCTCCGCCTATTTTTAAATGAAGAAAAAACCGAATCAAGTGAATCAGAGGAAAAGACGGTAGAAGCTATTGAGAAGAATGAAAGTCAAAGCAGACCAACTAAGAAAGGAATGTTTTCCAGTCCATTTTCGTTTGACGGACGAATAAGGCGAACAGAATACGGGATAAGCCTCATTATTTATGTTATAGTTGCAACTTTTGTAAATGCCATTGTAGAATCAGGAGAAGTGCCAATTATTGGGCTTGCATATATTCCAATGCTTTGGTTTTTATGGGCACAAGGTGCAAAGAGATGTCACGATGTTGGAAATAATGGATGGTGGCAGATTATCCCATTCTATGTTTTTTGGGTGGTGTTGCAAGGTGGGCAGCCAGGATTGAATGAATACGGTCAAAATCCTAAAGGCTAACATAGGGGAATTGTTGCTTTCATAATACTTTCCTTGTTTGCCCTGCCCATATTCGGACAATCTTTTCTGAATCAGACATAAAAAAACTTGCCAATCAGGTCAATGAACAAATAAAGGGTGTAGATATTGGAAATGGCATTACAGCAAAAGGTTGTTTAGCATTGGGTAGAACTTTAATATATCAATATGATGTGCCAGATTATTGGCAGGCACCCAGTAATATAAAAGAAGAATTGATATCAAATCTGAAAACTGCAGGTGCTGCAAAAAACTACTTTCTGTACGATATTGATGTTGATTTCTATTACTACAAAGGAAACTCCTTGATTAAAAAGTCAGTGTTAACTCGAATGAATTTTCAACATACAGCTTTGAACTTGGAGAATATCTGAGCATTAAAGACCACATAAAATCTAAGGATGTCAATCTAAAGTTGAAAGTCCTCAAGGTTGGAGGTTAAGGAGGAGACAGACCGAACATTGTCAAGAAGTTTACCAAAGATGGAAATACCTATTTAATCCTCATAAAGGACAACATGACCTTCTTTCTCGAAGTGAGAGTAAAGAATTATTGAGTGATGAAAGTTTTGTAAATGAATTCGTTGAAGAATCAAGTTTTTTTATGAAAAATTCAGATGTAATTGACAAATCTGTTGTAACAATTGACACCTATCCTTCTGTAACCTTTAAAGTTAGAGGTAAGATGGAAAGGTCGGGTATTACCATTCCAATGATAATGAGATGTTGGGTTGTGTTTTATGAAGACAAAATCGTTTTTCTTCAGTCAATGGGGATTGATAATGCCGAGTTCAAGGCACTTGAACAACTTTATTTTCTCATTACTAATTCAGTGATTTTTCCTGACCAATACAAGTAGAAATGGGCAAATATTTTTACACAGATGGAAAAGAAAAATATGGCCCTTACTCAAAGGAAGAGTTAAGAAATCAGCCAATTTCTCGAACAACGAAGGTATGGTGTTACGGAATGGATAAATGGACAGAATTATCTCACGTGCCGGAACTGAGTAATGTCTTCAATTCGATACCTCCAGAACTAAATACAACCCTTCTATTAAAAAAAAATCAAGTACAGTTGAGCCTAAAACTGAAACTGAACCAATTCAGAAAGTAGAACCCAAAACACAACCTTCTAAAGAGATAAAGAAATCCTCAAATTTCTCAAAATGGGTGATAGCAATTATCGCTGTAATCATTATTTCATTATTTGCTTACGCGGTTATTCAAAATCAATCAGAAGTAAATCAATACAATGAAATTGCGGCAAACCTCTCACACCACCGTACGTACGGGTCTCGTATACGGCGGTTCGCAAACTGATGGGTTCAGTTTAAAGTACATGTCCAAAAGTGATTGATAACCACGTTTCTTAAGTCGTTGAAGTGTAATAGTTGTTATCAGAATTGGACTTTGGGCTACTGCCCATCCGCCTTTTCTGGTTCTGCTCCATGCATACGCATCACCTTGGTTTACACCTAATCGGATTAGGTTTTTCCTTTTCCTTTCGGGTTTCTTCCAGTCGTGCCATATGCAATATCGCAGTCTGTTACGTAACCATCCGTCCATCGTTTTGAGCTTACTGTAAATGCTTGCTCCACGAAAGTAATTAAGCCAGCCTAATTGGATTTCGTTAATTTTCGTTATCCGTTCTGCTAAGCTTATCGGCGATGTCTTCCTGGTGATCAATTTAAGACTTTGTTGCAACCGATCCCAAGCCTTGTCCCCTACTATCAATTGATATTTACCTTTGTCGCCTTTGACATACGTGGATGCAAATCTAAAACCCAATATCTCGAAGTGTACAGGTCTTCTGATTCCGCTCTTTTCTCTGTTAATCGTTAGCTTCAGCTTATCTCGCAGGTACAAATATACTTTATTTCCTGTCGTTTTAGCTTCAGCTTTTGACTTCACATAGATACTAAAATCATCAGCATAGCGTACGAATTTCAATCCTTGTCGCTCCAATTCCTTGTCCAACTCGTGGAGAAGTATATTGGATAGCAATGGACTGATTGGGCTTCCTTGCGGTACTCCTTTCGTGCGTTTAGTGAGTTTGCCTTTTAACATAATCGGTGCTCTTAACCATTTCCTGATTAAGCGCATCGTTATCGGACATTTCACTTTTCGGTAGATCAAGTTCAGTAGAAGACAGTGGTCTACTTCATCAAAGAACGTCTTTAGATCGATGTCAATGATGTAGTTAAAACCCATCTCGATATACTCCTTTGATTTCTGTACTGCTTGTCTTGCACTGCGATTCGGTCTGAACCCATAACTCGACTCGCTGAATTCTTTCTCAAATCGGTACATCATCACCTGTGATACTGCTTGTTGCATCAGTCTGTCAATTACTGTCGGAATACCTAATAGTCGAGTTTTTCCACCACCTTTCGGTATTTCAACACCCAAAATAGGTTGTGGCAAATACTCATTACCTTTGACATCTTCCAGCAATGGGTTTCTGTGTCTCGAGATACTTGACCAATTGATCTGTTCTCATTCCGTCGATTCCTGCACTACCTTTATTGACCATTACTTGACGCAATGCTCGTTCCAGATTTCTAGGGTGTAATACTTGTTCAATCATTTTGATTGTTGTTTTGTACTTTAAAATAATCCTGCTCCGCTTAGTGGTGGCTATCAACATCACTGCTGATTCCATACATAATTTGGAGCCAATTCACGTTCAGTCCTTCCCCATTTGTGAGTCCTATCGGGTATATTGTTAACATCCCGAACTCGTTACTATGGGTACTATGACTTCTGCTGACTTCTCTGTTACTCCAATCAATGAACTCCAGAGATCTCCCTCGGTAAGACAAATATCTTTCAGTCAATCGCTGCCGGATCTACTCATCAGGTATCAAAACTTCGGGCGTTAGTATGATGTGCCACCTTACCCAACCTAACAAGCCTCCTATCCGGTTCCTATACGTCAGTACCGACTTTTGCAGTCCTGCTTACTTCAGTGCTTAGATCACTCTAAACCACCTTGCAGCTTGCTAATACTTCTGGGCGTTACACCAGCGTATGAGAGACTTTCACTCTCAAGATAAACTACTTTTTAAGCAGTTTGTACAACTTAAATGAAAATTGTACATTTGCCATTCAAGGCACACACATTGTATAAGCGTAATGCGGGCTGAGCGGCCAAATATTAGCATTTTTGCTCCTAAGAAACTTTGCGGTGAGTGAACAGTTAATTGCTCCGAAATCCCGCACTACGCTTATACTTGGCCGTTCTCACCAACTAAAAAAAGAATAAATAATTATGAATAGCATCCTAACATGGACGGTCGACACAAAGTCGAAAATATAATTGTTGAACAACCGAGCGATAAAGAACTTAACCAATCAACTGCCAATTATTATTTCCTATCATTTTTCACCAAGGTAATTTACCTAGTTGCCATTGCCTGGGTGGCTTTCTTCCGACTTGGCAACAGCCCAGCAAATCATCGTAAAGCCCATGCTACACAGTATCGGATATAGGTACAAATGCCCCTCGGCTACGATGCCGATTCCACCGCTTTCACGGAAGTGCGCTTATAGGGCATTGGGACAAGACTGGCAGCCCGGTTTTCCTGCCGCCCGTCTTGCAATTGGAGAGTTTTGGGGCAGTCTTTTCCAACTCGTTACTGCTACGGGTTACGAACTGAAGTCAGTTTAGTGGATTCCTTTCCTGTATTTGAAAAAGTCATCTTAACAGCGGCAACCACGACACTCGCCGTGCCGAATGTGCAGTCTTCGGGCAACCTCAAATGGGTAAGCCCCAACGGCATTGGGCTCGGTTTATTCCGAAACCAGCCCCGGCAATTTGCAAACGCTGTTCGCTAGTGGATTGCCCTGCGGTACAACAGTTTTAATGAAAGGAGGGAATTATACACTTGATAACCTGAACCTCCAACTCAACACAGATTGCGCTGAAACCAAGCCAATCACTATCATGGCTGCACCAGGCGAATCACCTGTTTTCGACGGCGGCTCCTATGAGCAATACACCTGGACTCAAGGTACTGGAGATACCAGTATTTGGTGGACTAACCTGCCCGCCGACCTCGAATTCAACGCCCTTTGCCTTGTGGATGGCGAAAGAATGTACCCCTATCCATTACTGACACCATTACCTATTGACCCCACCTTTCCCAATCTTTGGGACCTCAATTATGACCTCCCAGGCTATTATCGGAACAAGCAAAATCAGGTATTTATAAAAACCCTAGACAAAAAAAAATCAACGATTCGGAGGTTATTTTTTCAAAACGATTCAATTGCCTGACCATCAATGGTAACAACAAAAATGTGCATTTGCGCATCAAAGGCATTCACTTCAAATACTATGGCAAGGGATCGTGTGAAAAGGATCCATTCGGCAATCCAACTAATTGTTTTCCTTCCAATACCATACGTATTGTAGATGCTAGTCATGTTGTGGTGGACAATTGCATATTTGATTTCTGCAATTATCCGCTGACTTTTGAAGGAAATAGCAACGATAATATCGTGATGAACTGCCAAATCAAAGACGGTACGGGCTACTGGTCTCATGGCATTCAAAACATCAAGAGATGTTATTCCGTGGTTGTTTGACGGTAGTTGTGGAAGTTATGGCAGGTATCTGGAAAACTCCGGTATCAATCTCGCACCCAATCCGGGACAAGTGACCCAAGGTATTATAGTCTGGAAAATACCGTGGAAGGTGTGGTAGGTGGAATTTCTTTAGGCTCATCCAACGGTTCGATCATGACAGAGAACGATGTTTATGAAAACAAGGTTTCCTGGTGTTACGATGGTATTGATGCTTTAGGTGAACAACGAAACACGCGCATCTGGGGCAATGATGTCGGTCACTGTCCAGTTGGGACTTCACTCATTTGGCGTGAACAAAAACCCGTGTATATTTTCCGCAATGTCTATCACCACCTTGACCAACGGAAGAATTATCGAGACGACCTGAATTTTCAAGATTGTAACAATACCGCAACCCACCAGTCATGGTCCACTGCTCTTAAATTGAATGCCGGGACTGAAACCGACCCAAATGACCTGATTTACTTCATTCACAATACGGTACACTCAATGAACCACTCGCCTTCAACCTATATCTTTGACGCCAACATGGAAATTGTTGCAACTACGCAATAACATATTTTACAGTGAAGGGGAATCCATTTTATGTTCGACGGCGTCATGAACCAGCCAACGCATAGTTTCGAATCAATCGGCAACAATGTAGTAAACGCAGGCAACAATGGAAAGGGCATCGTCCGCCCAATTCACGGGGGCTTAACGAGTGCTTTGAGTACGAAAATATGGGAGATCTGGAAAGTGGTCTGTCTGGCACAACGGGAAGCTCTTTTTCTTTTTTTGAAAATACGCTGAATGAATTACCACATTTTGTTGACCCTGAAAATGAAGACTTTCACCTCCTTCCCACCAGCCCATTGATTAACCAAGGATTGCCCGTACTGGGCTTCAACAATCAATTTGAAGGCATTGCACCAGATATTGGGGCTTTCGAGTTGGCCGATTCCATTGTTTCCGTGCAACCAGTTATATTGCTAGAAACGGGTTTGGTTATTTTTCCGAACCCTTCAACAGGTGAGTTTTTTGTACGGTTCAATTCGCCGGGCGGTGTTGCGGACTTGCAGGTATGGGATTCGCAAGGCAGGTTGCTTGCTGAAAAACATGTCTCTGACTTGCCCTCAGGCATGCAAACGCTTGGGGTTAATATTTCAACATTTCAAACTGGGGTCTATTTTTTAAAAATTTGGTCTGCTGAAGGAATAGCGACAGGACGATTAATGAAAAAGTGAGAATCGAGTAGACGGCCCCACCAACCGAAGCTGATGGGGAGCGCCTCTCACACCACCGTACGTACGGGTCTCGTATACGGCGGTTCGCAAACTGATGGGTTCAGTTTAAAGTACATGTCCAAAAGTGATTGATAACCACGTTTCTTAAGTCGTGGAAGTGTAATAGTTGTTATCAGAATTGGACTTTGGGCTACTGCCCATCCGCCTTTTCTGGTTCTGCTCCATGCATACGCATCACCTTGGTTTACACCTAATCGGATTAGGTTTTTCCTTTTCCTTTCGGGTTTCTTCCAGTCGTGCCATATGCAATATCGCAGTCTGTTACGTAACCATCCGTCCATCGTTTTGAGCTTACTGTAAATGCTTGCTCCACGAAAGTAATTAAGCCAGCCTAATTGGATTTCGTTAATTTTCGTTATCCGTTCTGCTAAGCTTATCGGCGATGTCTTCCTGGTGATCAATTTAAGACTTTGTTGCAACTGATCCCAAGCCCTGTCCCCTACTATCAATTGATATTTACCTTTGTCGCCTTTGACATACGTGGATGCAAATCTAAAACCCAATATCTCGAAGTGTACAGGTCTTCTGATTCCACTCTTTCTCTGTTAGATTGTTAGCTTCAGCTTATCTCGCAGGTACAAATATACTTTGTTTCCTGTCGTTTTAGCTTCAGCTTTTGACTTCACATAGATACTAAAATCATCGGCATACCGGACGAATTTCAATCCTTGCCGCTCCAATTCCTTGTCCAACTCGTGGAGAAGTATATTGGATAGCAATGGGCTGATCGGACTTCCTTGCGGTACTCCCTTCGTGCGTTTTGTGAGTTTACCCTTTAACATAATGGGTGCTCGTAACCATTTCCTGATCATTCGCATCGTTATCGGACATTTCACTTTTTGGTAAATCAAGTTGAGTAGAAGACAGTGGTCTACTTCATCAAAGAACGTCTTTAGATCGATGTCTATGATGTAGTTAAACCCATCTCGATATACCCTTTGATTTCTGTACTGCTTGTCTTGCACTGCGATTCGGTCTGAACCCATAACTCGACTCCGCTGAATTCTTTCTCAAATCGGTACATCATCACCTGTGATACTGCTTGCTGCATCAGTCTGTCAATTACTGTCGGAATACCTAATAGTCGAGTTTTTCCACCACCTTTCGGTATTTCAACACCCAAAATAGGTTGTGGCAAACACTCATTACCTTTGACATCTTCCAGCAATGCGTTTCTGTGTCTCGAGATACTTGACCAATTGATCTGTTCTCATTCCGTCGATTCCTGCACTACCTTATTGACCATTACTTGACGCAATGCTCGTTCCAGATTTCTAGGGTGTAATACTTGTTCAATCATTTTGATTGTTGTTTTGTACTTTAAAATAATCCTGCTCCGCTTAGTGGTGGCTATCAACATCACTGCTGATTCCATACATAATTTGGAGCCAATTCACGTTCAGTCCTTCCCCATTTGTGAGTCCTATCGGGTATATTGTTAACATCCCTGAACTCGTTACTATGGGTACTATGACTTCTGCTGACTTCTCTGTTACTCCAATCAATGAACTCAGAGATCTCCCTCGGTAAGACAAATATCTTTCAGTCAATCGCTGCCGGATCTACTCATCAGGTATCAAAACTTCGGGCGTTAGTATGATGTGCCACCTTACCCAACCTAACAAGCCTCCTATCCGGTTCCTATACGTCAGTACCGACTTTTGCAGTCCTGCTTACTTCAGTGCTTAGATCACTCTAAACCACCTTGCAGCTTGCTAATACTTCTGGCGTTACACCAGCGTATGAGAGACTTTCACTCTCAAGATAAACTACTTTAAGCAGTTTGTACAACTTAAATGAAAATTGTACATTCGCCATTCAAGGCACACACAATGCATAAAATAATAGCCTGTCTAGTAGTAAATTCAAGGGTTGTAGCCCGCTTCAACCTTTTTGTAATTTGACAGGAAATGCCACGCAGTCGGCTACTATTCTTATACTTAACGTTATCACCTAGTAAAATAATAATAGAATTTGGGATTTGAAAAAATATCAGGTTATATTGCAAGTTATAAATGCTTCTAGATGACGTATCGATTGAAGAAATACAAACAGTAATAGATTCTTTGCCAAATCTTGAAAATGACAATTGGCCATTTTTACCAAGAGATATATTTACTCTCACAAACCAATATCTCAAAATGTAAAACCTGTTAAAATATCTTATAGATCAGCAATGATTCATTTTTCTATGTCAGTAAAGCAAATTGAAGATGATTTAGAAAAATGGTTAAAAAAATTTGAAGATTTTTTTTAAACGTATTCCAAATGTGTACGAAGCAAATGTTGATGTTCATCTATCGCCATATACAGAAAACTATAAAATGGAATCTTAACTTCCATTGGAAAGCAATCACTAGCAAAACAGACGAAGTAACATGGAAATACAAGGGTGATCCAACAAAATTGAAGATATTTGCAAACCAATTCACTTTGAACATTCATCTTTCACAGAAGAACTGAAAAGTCAAGTCATTAAAAAAATATGCAATGGTTAGAGACCAAATTGGAAATAAAATAACAATTGTTGACAAATTATCAACGGTTAGGGGAATTATGATAAGCACTTTACAAGAACTTCAAAACTAGAATTTATTATAAATGATTTTGGAGTAAGGATGAGTGGAGCAATTGCTCGCATTGCAGGAGAAAATAATCAATTTGAATTTAGAATAGATTGGATACGTAGAATTGAAAGGACTTTTAACAAAATTGAATTTGAAAAAGTACTTGACTTGAACGTAAGCAGATTAATTACTTTTGAAATAGAAAACCAGGTGATAACAACTAAGTTTTCGTTTGGCCCGAAGTACCTAGAATGAAATATTTATATTCGATGGACACCATAGATACAAATTAGTAATCAATCATTTATAAAATTAAAAGTAAACGTGACTATTTATGATCTGGCATAAAGATTATAATAAGCCACTCAATCAAATTTAGTGGGGTGAATTAGCTGCAATTAACAACTAACCCACACCACATTTAAAAACTATTTAATTTTTTCGAGGTACAGCTCTTCTATCAAGATACCATTCTCGAATTTTTCTTCTTTGATAAACCCAATTCCTGGAGCATAGTATTTTAATTCGTAAACATTTGGCTCTAAAGCTGTAAAATCCTTTGTGACTACGCAGGAATTATAAGTGCCTAGGGGAATCGTTACATTTACCCCCTACTTCGATTACCTCGGCTTCATCTTCAGCCTCGTCAGCAAAAAACTCTTGATAATACTTTTGACCCACAACAGGATTGGCTGGCATCCAAAATCCAGGTTCGGCTTCTTCTACATCAGCCTCCCATGAACCATCATTATCCTCAAAAACTCCTTTGTCATCAAAACTACTTGAAAATTCTCCCATATACCAGAGATTTCCAGCATCATCTTGGGCCAACCAATCATCAGTATCTTCAATAAGGATACCGTTTTTATATACTTTATCGTGATGAATGACGCAATTAATGCCAGCTACTTTTTGGTTTCGGTACGTCTTTGAATGATTATTTCTTGGTCTTTCTCTTTGCCAACTGAACCTTCAACATAGGTGTACGTTTTGCCAGCAGCAGGACCATAGTACGGATTTGTGATAGATGTAGAATTAGAAAATTTAGCCTTTCAAAATCAGGCAAGTGCTCTGGTAAATTTTCCTTGTCGCACGAAATGGCCATTACAACGATTAAGCCGAAATAAAATTTGATTTTCATTTTTATAAATTTTAAAAGTTAAGAATTAAAGTAAAAATATTTACCGCGTATTTGTGTAAATTATGGAATAGCGTTCCTGCCCAATCGATGGATTAGGAAACACTCAAAAAAATGGATATTTAATGCTTAGATATTCAGAGAAAAATAGACTTAAAAATTACAGGATTTTACCTATAATAAGCGTCTTAGAAGCTTTTACTAGTTTTTATTGTCCTCTTTCCAATTCTTGGTTTAATATTTTACCACTTGGATTGACAAGAACTTCATAAATTTTGCCTTTACTTTTTGACTTCTACTGTATGCTGTAGAGCCGTTAGGATAAACGATAAACTCTGCTTCTTTAATTTTACTACTGACAAATGATGCTTTGATGGCTTGGCTTACAAGAATGGGTAAGCTCTTTTTTACTTATTTCATTTTCTGTCTCAAGTAATTGCCCATCTATACTGAATATAGCGGTATATTCCTTATTCATCTTTTCGAATTCAACTTCATATTCGGTATTTGATTCTTTTTCCCACTCAACGTCGGAGACATTAGGAAAATTAGTCATAAATGAATTCAATATAGCTTTAGGAATATCTGCTGATTTCAGTCTGCCTGTAAGCATTTTTTTTTGAATAAAACGCTAAAACCAAGCACAATGGCTATGAATAAAATATGTTTCATTTGTAAGTTATTTTTTTAAATTACTAAATTTAAGCTCTATACTACTATATACAAAAAATATTAATAAATCGTGGGTTGGGAAGTAAATTATTAAGCATTTATACAATGATTTTTGATCAGAATTTATACATTAATCCAGCTTTAACCAAAACAAGTGATTTAAACTGACTGCCCTGTGAGATCTTAAAGTCATAGGCAGCTTCCAAAAGTGCGCTGTAATTATCATAAAACCTGAAATTCAGTCCAAATGCAGCCCTTGTTTTGTCTATCACAAATTTGGTTTCATTTGTAGCAAACTCTACACTTATTTCTTTTTGAGTGAGTTTATTTCTATAAGTATAGTCATAAGTATTCTCAAGTATTCGTTGCCCAATAATGCTATAACTAATATATGGTTGAAGAGACTTTCCTCTTAAGAAATGGTACTTTATACCTAGAGAATACTGCATAAATGGCTGTGACACAATTGCGGATTCTAGCACATCATCCAAGCTTGGTTGATCTATATGAGGAAGTTGATCCAAGTCATCTTTATTGTCTACTGCGTAACTTAGATTTAAGTATTGGGCTTCACCGGTAAGTGCAAGCATTTTATTTAGAAGTAGGCTACCTCGAACACCTACATTGTATCCTTTTGATTTTTAATCGTGTTATTATCAATGTGGGCTGTACCACCAAGAATTCCTGCTTCATATCCCTTTATTTGTAAGGGAAATCTGAAGTGTTTTTTTTACTTTTATCAAAGAAGGTGGTTGATATTCTGAAATTAATTTGTTGATTTTGGCTGATGATGCAGTATCTACAGCGATATTGTATTGTTCAAGGTAAGATGAATCTAAATTTTTGATCTTGATTGAATTATCTGCTGGAAAGCTAATTAGTTCATCTTGTTGATTTGTATCAATCGGTTTGTCCATATTTTGATGTTCAACAAGAATCTCTGTCACTACATTATTGTTTGTGTCATTCCTATAATGCAATAAAGCAACATCTTGTGATGCTGTATTTTCAGTATTTGTTGACTGACTTTGTGAAGATATATCAATATGGTTTGTCAATATTTTATTATATTTTCCTAACAGGTTCGTTACTTTTTTACTTTGTAAATTTGTAATACTTTCTGATTGTGAACTATAAATTGTCTCTGTAATATAAACAACTGTAGATTGATAAATTGTATCGCTTTTTAGGATTACCGTTTTCTGGACATTTTTAACATTTGGATCTTTAGTATTATTAGTGTTTTGAGAAACAAAAGTTGTGTTTACCTTATTATTCTTTTGTTTTATGAGTGAGATTTCGTGTTTGAGATTTTTTATTTGGCTCTTAGATTTATTTAATGAAACACCAGTGCAGACTAGACCAGTAAGTAAGATCATAAATGGTATTGCAAGCCATATTGCATAACGTTTAAATTGCTTTCTAACAAGGTGATGATCGTAGTTACGTTCAAACTTGTGCCAACTATCTTCTTCGAATTCGAAGACCTTTCGATTATTGAGCTTTTCGCCAATTATTTTTGTAAATCGATTATTTTCCATAAACTTTTATGCTATTCTGGTGTGTTATCATTGCTTGTAATTTTTGTCTGGCTATCAGTAGATTAGACCTTGAAGTACCTTCGGTGATACTCATGAGTTTGGCTATCTCGGCATGCGAATATCCTTCAACAACAAAGAGATTGAATGCAGCTTTATATGTGGGTGCCAATTGTCTGATTAGGTTAAATATTTCATCAGCACTCATTTTGCTAAGGATTTCATCATCAATGCTTGGGGCATTTTTGTCAGAAATAGTCTCATTATTCTTGTTTTTGTCATATTTTTTAAGATAATTTATAGAAGACCTAACGACTATAGTATGAAACCAATTTGAGAAAGTCATTTCTATCTTAAAAGAGTCAATATGAGTAAAAACTTTGATGAAAGCCTCATTAACTATCTCCTCAGCTTCCATCTCTGAGTGGGTATAACGATGACTTATGTTCATACCATAGTTGTAGAACAACTGGTATAGATTCTTCTGACACAACCGACTTTGCTGTTTACATCCGTTGATTATGAAATCAAGTTCTGTCTTTGTCATGATCAATCATTGATATTCACTTCAATATACATCAATTATTGTATAAACGTGGGTTCGATTGTGGTAATTATTATCAATAGGTAGAATTTCACAATATAATCAACCAAGTTTTGCCCAAGTAGGCAAAAAATTTCTATTTCTCATGGATTTGTAATAAGTGTATTGATAGTCTACAAGACACCCAACTCTTCGACAAGACCTTTGCAAATTTCAGATATCAAACCAACTTTATCTCGTTTGACAGTTTTGACAAAATTCAAATCGACAGCAGAATCTTTATCATATTTGCTGACCACATTATAAACTCGACCAACAACGGAACCAAATCAATTCCTTTTGAGAAAGGCTATACTTTATTTTTTGTTTATGACTTGGGTCACTTGTCCGACAAATTATTCCATTTCCTTCTAACAAAGACAATCTATCCGAAAGAATATTGGTAGCAATTCCTTCCTCCGATATTAAAAATTCACCGTAAAAGTGCTTCCCTTTAAACATTAAATCTCTGACAATTAAGAAAGTCCACCTGTCACCAAAAATTTCTAGGGCAAAGTTTATCGGACAATCTGACTTTCTTATTACTTGCTTCATAGTGCAAAAATACAAAAATAAAACTACTTGCAAATTAAAAGTAGTTTTGTATATTTGCAGTTCACTAATCAAAAAAGTTAAAGAATGACTAATTCAATTAATTGGTTCGAAATCCCAGTAACAGATTTCGAAAGAGCAAAAAATTCTATGAAATTTTGTATGGTGCTGAAATTATGGAAATGCCTTTCCCTGATGGAAAATATGGTATGTTACCGTGTGATATGGAAAAAGGTGTTGGCGGTGGAATAGCACAATACGAAGGATTTGAACCTTCTACAAAAGGAGCATTAGTTTATTTGAATGGTGGAGAAGATTTAAGCACACCACTTTCAAAAGTTGAAGATCAGGTGGAAAATAGTTATGCCAAAACACTCAATTGGCGGAAATGGTTTTATGGCTACATTTATTGATACTGAAGGAAACAAAAATTGCTTTACATTCAATGAAATAAAACTATGGAAAATTAATAAACGACATAACTATTAATGCACCTATTGACAAAATTTGGAATGTTTTAACTGCTTTAGAACTGTTGGACAAAACCGACCCAACAGTTAAGAAGCAACTTTGATTTCTGAAAACAAACAGGACTTGAAGCAAAAAGAAAAGTGCTAATGCAAGATGGCAAAAATTGGTTTGACGAAAAGATTACAGTTTTTAAACCAAACGAAGAATTGGTCTACCAACTTACTGAATGCTCTTTTCCAATTAAAGGTTTAAGACACACCTACAGTTTCCAAAAATTGGCAATCAAACCAAAGTGCAACAAGTAATGGAATACACTGTAAAGTTTGGTTTACTTGGTTTACTTATGGACAAGATGATAATAGGAAAACAATTTAATTCAGGAATAAATAAGTTTCTAAACGGTTTAAAAACATACACGGAAAAATAAATGGCATACAATGAACATTTAGCAAATCGAGGAGAGAAAAATTTGTAGAGCTACCCAACGTTACTGAAAAAGAAATGATGGGTGGTTTGACATTTATGTATAATGACAAAATGTGTGTTGGTATTATTAAAGACGAACTAATGTGCAGAATTGACCCAACATTACATGAAACTGTTATTGAAAAAGTTGGTTGTCGAACTATGGACTTTACCAAGCGACCAATGAAAGGTTACATAATGATAGACGAAAACGGAATGAAATCACAAACCGACTTTGACTATTGGATAAACCTTGCACTTAACTTTAACGACAAAGCAAAATCAAGCAAGAAACCCAAAAGCCCAGCCACTAACAACTAAGTTTTCGTGGTGTGCGGAGCACAAGCCATGAAAACCCTGTTGAACTGTATCTTCGGTAGCGGGGCCAGACTTGAAAAACGAAATTTACGTATTGTATGGAGATATAGTCAGGTGCCTTGACTGGGAAGTAGATTTTTCTTGTGCCACCTTGTAAAATTCACTCGGTGGCCCACGTCTGCCAAAGGTGAGGAGTATGATCATCTGTCCCGTTTTGCAACAGGGGCAGCATTTATGGTACGTTCCTTTGATCACAATGGGCCATGATGTTAAAGCTATCGCATTGAGTTTGGATTGTAAGTCGGTTAACTTGGATCGCTTCCATGTTGAGCTCAGGATACCGTAATGCCTAATCCTTACAAATCGCTTCGGCAGGATATGCAAAGCAAATCTACGGACGAACTCTTCATGGTTGAGAGTCATCGTTTTAGTTTGACCTTCTGCCCGATAGTCCTTGTAAGATATCGTCACCGATTGATCGTCGATGGATAGTATCCGATGATTGGAGATCGCTATTTTATGCGTGTATCGCCCCAGATATTCCACCACAGACTTAGGAGATCCAAAAGGTCTTTTGGCATATACTACCCATTCTTTTTTGAATACTACGTCGAAAGTAGATTGTTCGATTTCCAGTTCTGATGCTCTCAGGAGTGCCACATATTTAGCCCGATACACCTTGCTCATTGCCTTGACTGGGAACAGAAATTTGCCTTGATTCTTTGATATCTTCCATGTATTATTGCTATCCACAAACCCTCCGGGGATAATACAGTGGATATGGGGGTGCAATGACAAATTTTGTCCCCACGTATGCAAGATGCTAATCATGCCAGCCTTGTTACCTTTACCCGTAAATGCTTCTATAGTCTCCCATGCTGCTTTGAATAAGGCATCATAGACAATCTTAGGTTTATGTAGCGCAAGTCCATTTAAGTCATCCGGCAAGGTAAAGACGACATGAAAATAAGGAACCGGCAAAAGTTCTGTCTCTCTGGCTTCAATCCATTGTATACGTTTGTGACCCTGGCACTTGGGACAATGCCTGTTCCTGCAACTGTTGTAACTGATCTGAATATGACCACATCCATCACAGGCATCGACGTGACCACCGAGTGCAATTGTACGGCAATCCCTGATCGCCCGGAGTGTACGGATTTGCCAACTGTTTAGACCTGATGATACTACATTATCCCATGATCGAGTGAGTACATGCGCTACTTCGTATTCGGCGCGCATGCTGCAAAAAGCGTATCCAAAGGACTGAAAGGTTTATGGCGGCCACTTTGTGCTATGTGCAAGTAAACTAGTGTCGTCTCGATACGCTCGTGACCCAGCAATTCTTTAAGGGTCATAATGTCCATACCGTCTTCCAGCAAGTGTGTGGCAAAGGTGTGCCTCAATGTATGTACATTGACATTTTTAATGATTCCCGCTTTTTTAGCAGCTGACTTGACTGCCCACTGAACTCCCTTCTGAGAGTATCGACTATCAAAGTCACCACCTTTGCGGTTTTCCATAGGCTGACCGTTGAATAGCCATTCATCAGGTTGCTCCGCATCGATGTACTGTTTTAACCCTCTGATTAAGTGCTCACTCAGTGGGACATATCGATCTTTCTTTCCTTTGCCCTGGACTACCAGCACCATTTTACGATCAAAATCAAGATCTTGCAAGCGTACACTGCGTGCTTCCTTGCATCTTAATCCACATCCATAGAGTAAACCGATTAGTATCTTATGCTTCAATAAATCCGGTGCAGCAAGCAAGCGCCACATCTCTTCTTTAGACAATACTACCGGAAGTTTATTAGATCCCTTAATACTCGGCAGTCCGATATCATGGGGTTTTACCCCTTCCACCTTGCACAGCATGCGAAGACCATATACCGTGTGCTTAAAGTAAGAGTCCGACGGAGTGTTATGCTCCACCTTTAGCAGATGTAAATAATCGGTAATCTGATCTTCATCAAGCTCAGTCGGAAGACAATTAAAATGCAAGGCCAGCTTGGCCAAATGTCTTGAATAATTGAGAAAGGTGCTCCGGGCTCGACCCAAGATGGAGAGTTTCTTCTCAAACTTGTCTAGCTGATCGGAGAAACCAGCGACTTCAACTCTTGCCCGAAAGACGATTGTGTGTGAACCTAAATCTTCAGGTCTCTTTTTTTTGTTGCCATATCTTGATAAATTTTATTTATCTTTGTAATGACAATTATCAAGCCACTGAGCTACCGAAGGTTTAGTTCAACAGCGGTTTGCCAAAAGCTGGGCTTCAGTGCTAAATTGAACATTTGGAATTCTAATAAACATTGTGCAAATTTGAAACTAAGTGCCTCTAAACCCAGCCTTCGGCAAGCCGCAAAACGTGGAACAAACCCTCCTTTCATTGCCCTAAAATAGCAGTTGTATATTACTGATAATGAGCTGAATAAGATTTACTTTTGAGTTATTAATTTATCTCAAAAATTGAAGTTATGATGTCCGAATTAAAGTATTTAAGTGATTACCATGTGATCGAGTTTGAAGAGTTTATGATACTGAAAACTACTCAAAACGCACCATTACGACCTATATCCAGATCGTCAGACAGTTCATTAACTGGTGGGAAAAACATTACATGAATGTGCCTATGAGTGACGATATAGTACGCAAATATCTTCTGTTCCGATTTGATGCAGGCAAAGACTGGCAGACCGTCAATTCCGATTACTCAGCCATCCAGAAGTGGTTTAAAAATGTGCTTATGCTCTCCTGGTCTCTCACCAAACTGCCACGAGCTCGTAAAGAAAAGAAATTACCCTTCATCCTTTCTAAAGAAGACGTCGTCAAGATTATCAGAAGGGAGCCACCTTCAAACAGCAAGTCATTCTCACCTTTATCTACGTCACAGGTGCGAGACTCAGCGAGACCATTCACGTCAAGATCGAAGACATCGACTCACATCGGATGCAGGTGCGCATCAATCAAGGCAAAGGCAACAAGGACCGATTTGTGATGTTGCCACAGAAATTGGGATTTGTTGAGAGAATATTATCGTCGTGAGAAACCTGTTAATTATCTCTTTAATGCAAAAGTCAAAGGCCATGCCTACAATCCACGCTCTCCAATTGGCCATGCAACAATGTAAAAAGAAAGTAGGTATCACTAAGAAAGGGATCAATCCACACCCTTCGCAATTGTTATGC
This sequence comes from Saprospiraceae bacterium, assembly GCA_016714445.1. Lineage (GTDB taxonomy): Bacteria > Bacteroidota > Bacteroidia > Chitinophagales > Saprospiraceae > OLB9. The sequence continues at coordinate 476,134 of JADJNF010000001.1, forward strand.
CACCCATCATCTCGAGGGTGGCACGGATTTGGTATTCTTACAAGAGCAGATGGGTCACAAAAACCTGCGTACCACCATCCGCTACATTGGCCTATGTGTGGAACGCCACCGATACATCAAGCATCCGATCGAGAGCCTGCCCATAAAGTACAGGTAAACAATAGTATCGGTGACTTATTTCGGGACTATGGGGATCAATATATAAACATATACAAGCCATCGCACCAGCAGATCAAACTCATCCGTGCCATTAGAGTTTGTAAAACACCAGCGCTCAGTGGGACAATCATTCATTGCAATAACTGTGGCCACAAACACTATGTCTATCATAGTTGTGGTCATAGTCACTATGATATGTCAAAGTATAAAACGGGAACAGTGGGTGGATAAATTGAAAAGTAATCTGCTAAAAGTACCATACATTCATACCGTATTTACACTCCCGCATCAGCTCAATAGTCTGGCACGAAATAATGAATCTGTCCTCTATTCCCTGATTATGAAAGTAGCATGGCTGACCTTCAGAAACATCGGAGCCAAAGCAGAATATACACCGGGGATGACATCCATCCTTCATACATTCGGGTCCGACATGAAGTACCATACACGTCCATGCGCTTGTGACTTTTGGAGGTTTGAACGAAGACGGAGTTTGGATTTATCCCCAGGATAAACATAAGATCGACAATTACCGAAGTATCTGTGCAAGCTATAAAGCTATCTTTATCAAAGAGCTCAGATCAATTTATAAATCAGGAAAATTGACTTACCATCAGGATATAGAAACGCTCATCAGCGAAGTAGAAAAATCCGTTGGGTAGTCCACTCCACACGACCAACGATGGATACTAAAGTCATAGAAGAATACCTGGCAAAATATATCAATCGTATCGCGGTATCCAACAAACGGCTCGACTACATCAAAGATTCTGAAAAAGTCATCCTGCTCCACAATGACTATAAAAATCAACAGTCAGGGCAAGTGGCACCCAAAGTATACAAAATCATGGAACCACTGGTAGCCATTGACCAAATACTCCAGCATGTACTACCGCCATACTTCCAGAAATCACGTAGATATGGCATCCACCACAGCTCATCAAAGCTAAAAGCCACTATCACCGATACCATAAAACGCAATGGTCAAACCATCCGGACAGTACTAGAAATAATCACCGAACTGATGAAACTACAGCCTTACAAATGTGAAAAATGTGGGTCTGATAATCATTACATAGAAGAAATAAAACCAGACAAAACATGGGTAGGAACATACATCCTTTTACCGATTCCGAGGGCTCCACCTCTACCAAAGGCTTCAAATTTACTCAAGCAGATATGAAAACCAATACACCAGAATACCTAATTCAGCCAGCCATGATTATGAAAGAACACCAGCAAAATAGATTACAACGTACCATCAATAAAAATATGGCAGATTTAAACTGCTCAAAATCTTCCGGAATCAAACTATTGTGCTTAAATTTGGACTTGTAAAAACCGTATAACTCAAAGTGGTCACTAAAGCCAGCCAACGCCCTTACCCTAATACTTAACACCGGCTTCGTTCAACTTGTAAAGTTGATGAAGCCTATAAAGATTTATGATATGCAAAACATGGCTGGACCGGCTTTCATCAACTTTCCTTTGTGTTACTGGTCAGCTTAAAAAACAAAAAATATGACATTAGACTTTAAAGAAATTCCACAAGCAAATGCAAGTTCAGGTCTTCAAGACACTTTTGAACTTTTTCAAGAGATTTTTTTGAAATTCTTGGATATGAAATAATTCAACATCCCGACAGGGGTGCTGACGGGAAAAAGGATTTAATTATTCAAGAAACCAGAAATGGACTTTCGGGAACGACAAAGATAAAATGGTTAGTTAGCTGCAAACATTATGCTCATAGTGGTAAATCTGTTTCAGATACTGACGAACCTAATATTCTTGATAGAATTTCTGTTCATAATTGTGACGGATTTATTGGTTTCTACTCAACACTACCAGCGACATCCTTAGGTGCGAATTTCGAAGGATTAAAAAGAAAACTAACATTCAAAGTTTTGACAAAGAACAAATTGAAAAATTCTATTGGAGACACCACAAGGACTGAAACTTGCAAGCAGATATTTTCCCGAAAGTTTTAAAAAATATACAATCGAAAACCCAAGACCAGCTAAAATTTTTGCAAAAGAATTAAGTATCAATTGTGAGTATTGTAACAAAGACCTACTTGAAAGCAAGACAGGCATTTTTGTAACACTAAGAAAGCCTTCTGACCATAATGCTGAAGTTAATGTTCGTAATCCGTATTCTGAAGCATACTTTAGTTGTAAAGGACGTTGTGACTCCATACTTAAAACAAATACTTACAACACGAAAATTATATTGATGAATGGGCTGACATTACAGACTACTTATCTCCAACAGGCTATATCAAGAAAATGATGGCTTGGATGAATTCATTTAATGTTGAAAATGAGAGAGCAGAAAAAAACGCATATGAAAAATTAAAAAAATTATTTTTAAACTGTTTTCCGCATATATCTCGCGAACAAACAACAGAAGAAAAAGAACGCATTAAAGAATACTTACAAAATGGATGGGGAGATTTTCTCTGACAAAGAAAGCCGAACCGATAATCGAGTAGACGGCCCCACCAACCGAAGCTGATGGGGAGCGCCTCTCACACCACCGTACGTACGGGTCTCGTATACGGCGGTTCGCAAACTGATGGGTTCAGTTTAAAGTACATGTCCAAAAGTGATTGATAACCACGTTTCTTAAGTCGATGAAGCTTAATAGTTGTTATCAGATTGGACTTTGGGCTACTGCCCATCCGCCTTTTCTGGTTCTGCTCCATGCATACGCATCACCTTGGGTTTACACCTAATCGGATTAGGTTTTCCTTTCCTTTCGGGTTTCTTCCAGTCGTGCCATATGCAATATCGCAGTCTGTTACGTAACCATCCGTCCATCGTTTTGAGCTTACTGTAAATGCTTGCTCCACGAAAGTAATTAAGCCAGCCTAATTGGATTTCGTTAATTTTCGTTATCCGTTCTGCTAAGCTTATCGGCGATGTCTTCCTGGTGATCAATTTAAGACTTTGTTGCAACCGATCCCAAGCCTTGTCCCCTACTATCAATTGATATTTACCTTTGTCGCCTTTGACATACGTGGATGCAAATCTAAAACCCAATATCTCGAAGTGTACAGGTCTTCTGATTCCGCTCTTTTCTCTGTTAATCGTTAGCTTCAGCTTATCTCGCAGGTACAAATATACTTTATTTCCTGTCGTTTTAGCTTCAGCTTTTGACTTCACATAGATACTAAAATCATCAGCATAGCGTACGAATTTCAATCCTTGTCGCTCCAATTCCTTGTCCAACTCGTGGAGAAGTATATTGGATAGCAATGGACTGATTGGGCTTCCTTGCGGTACTCCTTTCGTGCGTTTAGTGAGTTTGCCTTTTAACATAATCGGTGCTCTTAACCATTTCCTGATTAAGCGCATCGTTATCGGACATTTCACTTTTCGGTAGATCAAGTTCAGTAGAAGACAGTGGTCTACTTCATCAAAGAACGTCTTTAGATCGATGTCAATGATGTAGTTAAAACCCATCTCGATATACTCCTTTGATTTCTGTACTGCTTGTCTTGCACTGCGATTCGGTCTGAACCCATAACTCGACTCGCTGAATTCTTTCTCAAATCGGTACATCATCACCTGTGATACTGCTTGTTGCATCAGTCTGTCAATTACTGTCGGAATACCTAATAGTCGAGTTTTTCCACCACCTTTCGGTATTTCAACACCCAAAATAGGTTGTGGCAAATACTCATTACCTTTGACATCTTCCAGCAATGCGGGTTTCTGTGTCTCGAGATACTTGACCAATTGATCTGTTCTCATTCCGTCGATTCCTGCACTACCTTTATTGACCATTACTTGACGCAATGCTCGTTCCAGATTTCTAGGGTGTAATACTTGTTCAATCATTTTGATTGTTGTTTTGTACTTTAAAATAATCCTGCTCCGCTTAGTGGTGGCTATCAACATCACTGCTGATTCCATACATAATTTGGAGCCAATTCACGTTCAGTCCTTCCCCATTTGTGAGTCCTATCGGGTATATTGTTAACATCCCGAACTCGTTACTATGGGTACTATGACTTCTGCTGACTTCTCTGTTACTCCAATCAATGAACTCAGAGATCTCCCTCGGTAAGACAAATATCTTTCAGTCAATCGCTGCCGGATCTACTCATCAGGTATCAAAACTTCGGGCGTTAGTATGATGTGCCACCTTACCCAACCCTAACAAGCCTCCTATCCGGTTCCTATACGTCAGTACCGACTTTTGCAGTCCTGCTTACTTCAGTGCTTAGATCACTCTAAACCACCTTGCAGCTTGCTAATACTTCTGGGCGTTACACCAGCGTATGAGAGACTTTCACTCTCAAGATAAACTACTTCTTTAAGCAGTTTGTACAACTTAAATGAAAATTGTACATTTGCCATTCAAGGCACACACAGCACCTACCCAAAAGTGGCGGTTCAGTGGTTAAATCAAGCTTTGTGCTTCTATCAAAGTTTGTGCTTGGTTGACAGTGAAGTGCTTCGAAATCGCCACCTTCGGGTAGCTGCAAAACGTGTGTGTCTTGAACAACCTATGCAGATAGGTTGATGCTGTATGATAGATGAGAGAAGGTCTCTCGGTGGCGACCGTCAGGGGTAGCTACCAAACCACCTTAAGGTGCAAATGCCGAAAGACAGATGTGCTGAACGTTAAGGAAAAACGGCTGCATTGACAGCTGTAGGTGAGTGTACAGGAGTTGAATGAAAGTGAACCAATGATGAAGCCTCGTAAGGGCAATAGAAGTTATCAAAAGCAGGCAGTTACGTTTGTGCTTGCGAAAGGATCATGTTTTTCTAAGGACGTGATAAATGTATCGGATGACCTGATTTCCGGGTACATGATAACCGGGGTTAAGTTGGCAAGAACTGTACATAGGCTATCATATGGAACAAGAGAAGTCAACATCGTACTGTAAAATCGTAAGAGGAAGCAGTCAGATAAGGGATGATCTGAGATGTTGGCGGCAGACCAAATCGTAGTAGTGATGAAGACTCTGTAATGGAGTTGGAGCGAAGGGTTTGGCATGTTTAGTTTACAAAAAAGAGTTGACAACCGAACAAAAGGGATGACCGATTATTTTGAGACAAAATCACAACCAATCACCAAGCTGATGGTGTGGCAGGCGTACAAGGAAGTAAGAGCCAATAAAGGAAGCTATGGCATAGATCGTATGAGTTGGGAGTACTTAGATGCAAATCGAAGTAAAGAACTCTACAAGCTATGGAACAGGCTAACATCAGGCACATACTTTCCGGAACCTGTCAGACAAGTAGCTATACCGAAGCGAGATGGTGGCGAGCGCTTGTTAGGCATACCGACGCTGCTCGACAGGATAGCACAGCAAGTAGTAAAGGAACATCTGGAGCAGATATTAGAGCCATTGTTTCATACAGATTCCTATGGTTATAGGCCCAACAAGAGTGCACATGATGCAGTTCGTCAGTCTAATGCAAGAACATTAAACCATGATTTTGTAATAGACCTAGACATCAAGGGGTTCTTTGACAACATAGATCATAATCTGATGATGAAATCAGTGAGACACTACTGTAGAGACAGATGGGTACTGATGTATGTACAGAGATGGCTGAAAGCAGGAGTAGTGAGTAAGGAGGGAATGTACAGAGATACGATGACAGGCACACCACAGGGTGGCGTCATAAGTCCGCTGTTGGCAAATCTGTTTCTTCATGTAGTATTTGACAAATGGATGGAGAAGAATCATCCTGAGAAGCCATTTGAGCGATATGCAGATGACATTGTGGTACATTGCAAGACGGAGAAGCAGGCTTTATTTATGCTGAAAGTCATAAAGGTAAGAATGCAACATTGTCATTTGGAATTGCATCCACAAAAGACAAAGATCGTAAATCTTAGGGGAGAATCCATAGGGAATTATCCGAAGAAGTATGATTTTCTGGGATTCAGCATTAAGCCAACGGGTGTCAAGACGAAGAAAGGAGTAAAGAGCCTACCTGGTACATTTGTGAGTATTAAGTCGAGAACAGGCATCTTGAGCAAATTCAGCAGTTGGAACATTCATAAAAGGCGAAAGCGCATAGAATTGATAGCAAAAGAATTGAATCCGATGATACGTGGCATCATCAACTATTTTCACAAGTTTGAGAATGGCAGTATGCGTTACGTATGGAATCAGCTCAATGCCAGACTACTTAAGTGGGTAAAATGGGAGAAGGGATTGTATAAGTATGCAGCCATCCGATGGTTAAAGATAAAATACAAAGAGAGCCCTGATCTATTTGCCCATTGGAGATTGGTATATCCCTAAAGGTATATTATCTTTGTGTGATTTACAAACATGAAGAGCCGTGTGAAGGGAGACTTTCACGCACGGTTCCGTGAGAACGTAGGGGTGAGATTCCCCTGCGTGACTCGATTAGTGGCAATTTCCAAAACCGACAATAAAAACAATATCAAAACATTTGTCTACATTTGTTTAAATAATTTTCTAAAACAATAAATATTTATATCATGCAAAAAAAATACCTACTAATTTCTCTTCAATTTGTTTTCTCTATCTGTAATGCTCAACTGCCAATTGTAAATAGTCCGACAATTCCTTCCCCTATAGAATCAGTCTATATTGACCCCAATGGAAATGATTTAAATCCCGGAACCTTTGCCTTGCCTAAAAAATCTTTTTATGCAGCAATAAGCAGCATTAATTTTGGCATTCCAAATGTAAATGGAGGAAATAATTACGGTGAAGTTGTATTTAAGACAGGAGATTATTATCCTACTGGCTCATCTGGGTACACACAGGATTATAATAATTGGAGAACTATTGTTGGCGGATTTTATGTTTATAAAAATATTAGTGTTAGAGGTTTGGATAATGTTGTTTTACATGGTGATAGTTTAGCAGTAGAATCACAAATGATTTATTTGACAGGTTCTGGAATTAAAGTTAGCAATATAAAAATTAAAGATTCAAGATTACATGGCGTAGCAGTAATTGGAAGTAACATTACACACCACTCTAATGTTGTTGTTGGTAGTGTTAATGTTGATGGAGCTATTGACAACGGTATTTGGGTAACTGGTTATAATAATGTTTTAGTTCAAAACTGTGTATTAACGAATACTTGTTTAAGAAATTATAATAGCATTGGTGCTTGTAAATGGGCATCAGCATGTCGGGTAGAAAATAGCAAGCATGCTACAGTTGTAAAAAATGAAATTTTTAATAACTGGGGAGAAGGTTTAAATATGAGCCTTGTGAGAAATGCTAAGGTTCAAGATAATATAGTTTATGATAATTATTCAGTAAATATTTATTGCCACTCTACTTCAAATGCTATTTATTCTCATAATTTGACTTACAACACCGACAGTACATATTGGAGGAATTGTGTGGGGCAAGGAAAAACAGCGGCAGTAGGGATTTCTATTACAAATGAATTGCAATGTGTTACAGGATGTTTTTTATATGGTAATAATTGTGGTACCCTTACTTCATGTTGTTCCCACCTTGATTATGACAATATATTGTATCAACCCGTATTATACTATCTTACAGACAGTGTATATGTTTTTAATAATATTGTTCTAAATGCTAGTATAAGTGTATGGGATGCTTCTTCTGGGTTTAACAATTATGCCAATTTATCTAACTTTTTTATTAGTCATAATACAGTCATTGGAGTCTCTGGCCAACAAAATCTTAATAAACCTTTAGTCAACATTTACATGGGGAGTCCGTTTGTAAGGTATCAGAATGTAAATTTCGCTAAGAATCTGTTTTCAGCCGATACAAATAATGTAAATATTGTTAATTTAAACACCTATGTCCCTAATGGAACTTGTAATCAACCTTGGCAAACGGAAACTTTTTTCAGTAATAATATGTGGAACAAAGTGCCGAATAATGCTGGTTTAAATTTCAGCCAAGAACTACAAAACACTACAATCAGCCAAAATGTAAACTACAATAATTTGCCCCCATTATCCCAGATGCATCAAATCCAACTTTAATCGCAACAGTTCCATTGGCAAATTATATTACTGACGATTATTTTCATCATCCACGAAATAACAATACTAACATTGGCGCAGTTGAAAGTTCTGTTTCCACAAATACAAGTTCCATTGAAAGCAACAACTTAATGATTTATCCAAATCCAACTTCAAATAAATTATTTTTCAACCAAAAATTACGAGCCCAAAATATTAGCATTTATGATTTGCAGGGCAAACGTCTATTTGAAAATACTAACTTTTCGGGGAATGAAATCGATATTTCCAAAATAAAAAGTGGTGTTTACTTATTAGTTATTTCAGACAACAAAATAGAAGTAAAACGATATAAATTCATCATTTTATAATAAGTAGTTTTACACTTTTTAAAGTTAGGAAAGGCATTATCTACTATAAGGAATTAGTTCTAACTTCAAATATAATAAGTTGATAACAGATATTTTTAATACACATCATCTTAGAGTATATAAGTTAGACTTGATACAAAAAACTTATAAGAAAATTTAAACAAGATGAATTGGGTAATATAAATAAATAAAAAACTGCCACCAACATTGGTTTTGCGTCAGTGTGGCTTTAGTACTAGGCTGAACATTTGTACTTTCTATTAGCTTTTGTACTAAATTTGAACTTTAGTGCTTTCTATTCCACACCGAACGCAAAGCCAAAAAACGTGTGTGTCTTGAACAACCTATGAAGATAGGTTGATGCTGTATGATAGATGAGAGTAGGTCTCTTGGTGGCGACCGTCAGGGGTAGCTACCAAACCACCTTATGGTGCAAATGCCGAAAGTCAGATGTGCTGAACGATAAGGAAAAACGGCTACTAGATAGCTGTAGGTGAGTGTACAGGAGTTGAATGAAAGTGAACCAATGATGAAGCCTCGTAAGGGCAATAGAAGTTATCAAAAGCAGGCAGTTACGTTTGTGCCGACGACAGAGTGTATCGGACGACCTGATTACTGGGTACATGATAACCGGGGTTAAGTTGGCAAGAACTGTACATAGGCTATCATAGGGAACAAGAGAAGTCAACATCGTACTGTAAAATTAAGAGGAAGCAGTCAGATAAGGGATGATCTGAGATGTTGGCGGCAGACCAAATCGTAGTAGTGATGAAGACTCTGTAATGGAGTTGGAGCGAAGGGTTTGGCATGTTTAGTTTACAAAAGAGTTGACAACCGATCAAAAGGGATGACCGATTATTTTGAGACAAAATCACAACCAATCACCAAGCTGATGGTGTGGCAGGCGTACAAGGAAGTAAGAGCCAATAAAGGAAGCTATGGCATAGACCGAATGAGTTGGGAGTACTTAGATGCAAATCGAAGTAAAGAACTCTACAAGCTATGGAACAGGCTGACATCAGGTACATACTTTCCGGAACCTGTCAGACAAGTAGCTATACCGAAGCGAGATGGAGGCGAGCGCCTGTTAGGCATACCGACGCTACTCGACAGGATAGCACAGCAAGTAGTAAAGAAGCAACTGGAGCCTAAAGTAGAGCCACTGTTTCATGCAGATTCCTATGGTTACAGACCCAATCGGAGTGCACACGATGCAGTTCGTCAGTCTAATGCAAGAACATTAAACCATGATTTTGTAATAGACATAGATATCAAAGGGTTCTTTGACAATATAGATCATGATCTGATGATGAAATCAGTGAAACATTACTGTAGAGACAGATGGGTACTGATGTATGTACAGAGATGGCTGAAAGCAGGAGTAGTGAGTAAGGAAGGAATGTACAGAGATACGATGACAGGCACACCACAGGGTGGCGTCATAAGTCCGCTGTTGGCAAATCTGTTTCTTCATGTAGTATTTGACAAATGGATGGAGAAGAATCATCCTGAGAAGCCATTTGAGCGATATGCAGATGACATTGTGGTACATTGCAAGACGGAGAAGCAGGCTTTATTTATGCTGAAAGTCATAAAGGTAAGAATGCAACATTGTCATTTGGAATTGCATCCACAAAGAGACGAAGATCGTAAATCGAAGGGGAGAATCTGTAGGGATCTATCCGAAGAAATATGATTTTCTGGGATTCAGTATTAAGCCAACGGGTGTCAAGACGAAGAAAGGTGTTAAGAGCCTACCTGGCACATTTGTGAGTATCAAATCGAGAACTGGTATTTTGAGCAAATTCAGTAGCTGGTCAATTCATAAAAGGCGTAAGCCCATAGAGTTATTAGCAAAAGAATTAAATCCGATGATACGTGGCATCATCAACTATTATCACAAGTTTGAGAATGGCAGTATGCGTTACGTATGGAATCAGCTCAATGCCAGACTACTTAAGTGGGTAAAATGGGAGAAAGGATTGTATAAGTATGCAGCCATCCGATGGTTAAAGATAAAATACAAAGAGAGCCCTGATCTATTTGCCCATTGGAGATTGGTATATCCCTAAGGTATATTATCTTTGTGTGATTTACAAACATGAAGAGCCGTGTGAAGGAGACTTTCACGCACGGTTCCGTGAGAACGTGGGGTGAGATTCCCCTGCGTGACTCGATTGTTTTTTAACTCTTGAAGTGAAATATTCAAGGCATTTGGAATGTGTCCTTGCTCGTATTCTTCTTTGTTTCTTACGTCAATGATTTGAATTTTTTGTTGGCTTGAAGTGCTTGTTTTACTTCATCCACTTCAATGCACTCTTTGATTACTTTTATTTGTTCGGGCATACGGAATTTGATTATAAGTGAAGATATAATTGTTAGTCCACCAATGAGAAAAATGGCGTATTCAATACCGAATAAGTCGGCAGTAACGCCTGATATTACTGCACCAAAAGCGTAACCTAAATCTCTCCAAAGTCGGAATGTTCCGATACTTTCTGCACGTTGTTTCGGACTTGTCGCTTGGGCAATAGTTGATAAAAATGTAGGATAAACCAGTGCAGTTCCTAATCCTAAAATTGCAGAAATGGAAGCCAAAACATAAAATTCGCTACTGAATGGAATAAGTAAAATTGCCAATCCTTGTAAAGCATACCCCAAAATAGCATTGCTTTTTTTAGAGTAGTGGTCGGACATTTTGCCTGTAAAGTTGCCCGATACCCCAAACGGTTGGATAAATGGCTGTGATTATTCCAATATTCGCATTGTCAAAGTTTAGCGAAAAAAGAACTATTGGGAGCAAACCCCAAATCATTCCGTCATTCAGATTGTTTACAAGTCCTGCTTGTGTTACAGAACTTAGTGTTTTGTTCTTGAAAGTTGTTTCAAAAAACACATTTTCAAGTTGTGTTGTGTTGTCAGTTGCACTTTCCTTATGAACAAATATCCTTGTGTCTTTTACCCAAAGTGCAGTTAAGATAAAGCCAACAATAGAAATGAAAATTCCAATATAAAATGGATAAGGTGTTATACCATATTGAATGCTATATAACCGCATAGAAAGGCAACAATACCAACTGCAAAATATCCTGCAAATTCATTTAAACCCATCGCAAATCCACGGTCTTTTTCTCCTACAAGGTCAATTTTCATAACTACAGTGCTGCTCCAAGTCAAGCCTTGGCTAACTCCTAAAAGCACATTAGCAAATATTACCCAACTCCAACTCGGAGCATAAATGAGCATAAATGGAATTGGAATGGCTAAGAGCCAACCAAATAGAAGCAAATTTTTACGTCCGAATTTATTGGCAAGTCGTCCTGTGAAATAGTTTGCAATGGCTTTGGTAATTCCAAATGCTGTAATGAATGAAAGTATGGCTGTCTTTGAAGCAACACCAAATTCTAACTCCGCAAACTGGGGGAAAATAGTTCTTTCCATTCCTATCATTCCGCCAACAAAAGCGTTTACGATTACCAAAATGGTAAACTGTTTCCAATTTTCTTTAATTCCAAGTTTTATGTTTTCTGTATTCATTATCTTTTATTTTAGAATGCAAAGATCGGCCTAATGCATGACAAATCTTTTTACAAATGATAAATAATCAATTTGCTTTCTTAATTCTATGGAAATCTATATTGTGAATCAGCCAAACTGTTAAACTCGCGGATTAAAGTCCAATTATTGGCTTTGCGTGGTACAAATCTTTGATGGTATCCTGCTAATGCTGTTAAGTTGGGCACGGTGTATCCAATCAATAGGTAGGAGCGCACTTGATCGATACTGTTGGTATGGATTTCCATGTGTTGAGCAACGTTTCGTTGATAATGTCAATATGCCAAAAAATTTTGTTGTTTGCCGGTTGCTAATCTGTATCGTAAATCTTGCATCAAGCGAAAACGATTATTGAAAGTTCGCTGATTTTCAATAATTTCACCTGACTATCCAAGGATTGGCTGAATCGGCATCATAGCGAAACCGAATTATGTATTGTAACTTGGGATGAAGATGAATTTTCTTAATAGCTTGCCCCCAAATCCGATTCTCCTGTCGAATGAGTTGGTTTGTATTGGATGTAGATGCCAATACAAAGGCATATCCTGCTGGTAAACTGATATCCTTTGGGCGTCTGATAGGTAATCTAGGACGAATAATACTAAATCCATTCGTGACATAATGGTAGTCGTTCCAGATTTTCCATGTATCACTTAACGAAATGGTATTGATGTAGGCACCCCAAACTTCTCCCTTGTAATCTTGAGCTTTTATAGTTGTATAGCTTATAAGGCTAATTAAAGCAATAAGAAATCTCATTTTCATTAATTGGATATATTTGAATCTATTATTTTAATCGATGCAAAGATCAGCTTATACTACAAGATTACATTTTACAAATGATAAATAATCATTTGATATTTCCCTTATTCTGCTAAGGAAACTTGTGTGATTCCAAGATAGGTGGCAATGTACTTCAGTGGAATTTTTTGAACATAATCAGTGGTTTCGAAAAGTTCTATATATCTTTCTTTAGCTGATTTAAATTGCAAACTTTCAACTCTTTTTACGGTATTAACATACTCTTTTTCAAATAGTAAGCGAAAAAGTCGTTCAATGTCATGGTGCTGGTTATAAAGCTCAAACAAGGATTCAGAATCAATACTTAGAAATTACTTTTATCTATAGCCTGAATGCCTTTTGAAGTAGGCTTTCCTGTAAAAGACTTTCAGCCCGCACGATAAGTTCGTTTTCAAAAGAAAATGTTCGGTGATATCGTTGCCGTCTTTGAAGCTAAAATTCGTGCACATCCACCTTCCACAAGTAAATTGTTTTGCACCTGCTGCCTGCTATTTTGAATTATATCATTTTTATTGTAACTATTGATATTAATAATCTGCTTGAGTACTTCTTTAGCCTGATCAGATATTTATAAACACTATCAAAAAATGAAATAATATTCATTATTCCTAATTTATAAGTGTATTCAAGGTGCTGCGTATGAGCGCTAATGACTCTAAACTTCCAAAATATTCGCCTTTCTCAAAATCCCCTTCTTGTTGAGCCATCGTGTTTGTAAGATGAGCAAAGCATATCACATTTTTATTTTTTGCTTCTGCAAAAGCATAAAGTGCTGCTGCTTCCATTTCTACACAGGTTATTCCTTGCGCTTTCATCGCTGCAATTGCAGATGGGGTTTCTCTATAAGGTGCGTCAGTCGTCCAACTTGTTGCTGGAAACCATAGGTCATTTTCTGTTAAATATTTTGTCAATTCATCTGACAATAAAGCAGGTTTTTCTTTCGGTAGATAATGGTAGCTTGTGCCTTCGTCCCTTACAGCTTCTGTAATTAAAGCAAATCTTTTGGCTATTTGGGGTTCTGTGATTATACCTGCTGATGTAATGCTTATAAGTAATTCACAGCCCGACACAAACAGTTGTTCCGCTACCAAAACAGCGTAAGAAGAACCCACAACGCAGGGAATAATCCCAATTTTCATATCGCCCAAAGCGAAGCTATATAGCTTTGAGTGATAGCAGGACCAACATTCATTCTTTTTTAGCTTTTCTTTCATTAAAGGTAATCAACCAAGTCTCCGTCCGGGTCTAAGACGCAAACAGCAGGAACGCTGCAATCCGCTATATTTTTTTGCCGTCTCGCTTCACGCAATAAATTTTCAGGCAAAAAAACCGATTGCTCTTGATAGTCTTTATTTAGCAGAATAGCTGCTACAATATCTTTAGGCATTTGTTAAAAGGTTAATACTTTATCGCATTCTACTATTTGTTTTGTCAGCTCTGCCATTGTGCTTATTTCTGCATTTTCTACAAGTTCAACATTTTTAATCCCCTTGCTTCCAAGGCAGCTTCCGCAAAGTAAAAGTCGTGTTTCTTTTCTTGTTGAAAGTTTTATCATTCGTTCAATATTGTAATAGCCGTTTGGAGTATTTTGGTTTGGAATAGCACAATTTACTCCATCTGCCATTAAAAAAATTACCACTTCCGTTTCAGGATAATCCTTGTTTAGTTGGTTGGCAATTCTTAGAGCGTTGAACGCTTTTTCCGTCCCGTAAGGGGGCATCATTAATGATAATTAATGTCTTCATTATTTGTATTTTATATGATTAAACTTTAAATGCTTTGATTACAAAAAAACTTCCTTTTTCGAAGCCCTTTTCAGGTTTTTCAATTTCATTTCCTTTAAACTTATCAAAGTCTGCCAATACTGAAAAATTTTCAAAATGGGATTGATGCAAGTGCTGTCAATTCTTCGGTGGAATGAAAATGCATCACTATAAAACTTGTTAGATGATTTTTCTTTTGTATTTATCCGTTGACTCTTTTTGTCAATGATTCAAAATGATTTCTCCTTTTGGTTTCAAAATGCGATAAACTTGAAAATGCTTTTGAAATGTCGGAAAGAAAACAAACTGTTGTTACCATCAATACAAAATCAAAAGTTGTGTTGTCAAGTGGAAGACTTTCTGCATAAGCTCTGTAAACTATAATTCCTTTCTGTTCCGAAACTTTTGCCATATTTTCTGAAGGCTCAACTCCGAATTTGATGTTTAACCGTTCCGCAAATCTTCCTGTTCCAACCCCTATTTCTATTCCCTTTTTATTCTGTGGTATAGCTTGCTGAATAGCCAATATTTCAGATTCATATACAGATGAATGATTCTGGAAACCATTGGTCGTATTCCAATGTGTTTTTTCAAATACGTTAATGCTACTATCCATTGCCGTAAATTAAAATGTAAGAATTATTTCATTGGATTTGATGATAATATAAAGGTCAGCTAATGTAGAAACTGGACAAAGTTTTGTTCCTTCCGTATTTCTGCTCATCAAACAAGTTCCACAGGCAAATATTTTTCCCCCAACGCTGGAAAATGTTTCCATCATTGCATTAACATCAAAATCTTTATTGATAATGGTAGGGGCTTCCACTCCCTTTCCAAGAAGAAAACCGAAACCATGTCGCCTTGGTCAACAGAATAATTTGCAAGGCGGAAAGCATTCCAAACAGATTCAGGGTCGTTGGATGAAATTACCATGCCGATTTTTGAGGTTTAAATTTTGAATAGTTTTGTGTCGCCAAAATTATTTGTAGTTTGTGCATACATGACAACTGAAGTCAGACAAAATACAAACAGAAGAATAAAGATGTTTTTGATTTCATATTGATTGATTTTAGAAGTATTTATAGAACCAGTATTTTCAAACCAAACTTTTGTCCAGTGCCAGAATAAAACTAGTGTTTTCATTTTAACATCAGGTAAAGGAGAACCATAAAAGTTTCCGCCAGCATACCCTGCTTTTCCGTCTCCCATTTCAAAGAAAACATTGTCCCGTCTCCATTAAATTTTTTATCTGGCGTTTTTCCTGTAATTTTGTGAGCAATATTGTGTGCAACGGTTTCTGCCTGATAGTGAGTAAATACGCCTGCCTTCGGTAATGGTTTGCCCATTTCAAGCGGTATGTAAGTAATGTCTCCAATAGCGTAAACATTTGGAAAATCCGTTTCCATTGTATTTCGGTTTACTTCAATCAACCCGACTTTCCAACTAATGCAGTTTCTCTGATTACTGATGGGCATTGATGTTTAGTGTGAATGCCATCAAATTATAATCAGCCGTTTTCCCATTACTGAAAGTCAATATGTTTCGGTTACGGATGAAACCTGATATTCAGGAAAATATTTATACCTTTAATTTCGACCATATTCCTGACCGCACCTGATAATTCTTTTCCTGCAACACCCATAAGGCCAGGTTCAGGAACATAAAGTGAAACTTTCGATTTATCTGTTATTCCTTTTTCTGATTATGCTTTCTACAAGCATTGCAGCTTCATAGGGAGCAGCAGGACATTTAAAGGGAAGTGCAGAAACTACAACGGCAATATTTCCACCTTTAAAATTTTGCAATTTTTCATTAAATGTTGTAGCTCCATCAAGAGTATAAAAATCATGCCCGAAATTATTAAGTTTATACTCTGTGATTTGCTCAACTCCAAGAGAAATTACCATAAAATCTCCTTTATATTCATGTCCATTTACCGAAACAGAAATTTGTTCAGGATTTACATTTGCAATTTCTCCAATTACAACTTCTATTCCTGGACCTGCAATTTTTCGAGTATTTCGGTAAACTTCATCCGGCTTTCGTTTACCATCCATCAACCACACAAGGGAAGGTGCAAAAACATTTTTTCTTCTTTTTCAAAAAAGTAATATTTTAGTTTTGGCACCAATTTTCTTACTCAATTCTTTAGCGGTTATAATTCCACCGGTTCCTGCTCCTAATATTAATATGGTCTTACTCATTTTTGAATAGGATTAAAGTTTTTCAATAAGTTTTTGATTTTTCTTCAAATTGTCTATCAGTACTTCTCGCATTAAACGGCACGCTTGTGCTACTTTATTAGAAGACAGAGAAAAGTAGGTGCTTTGCCCATCCCGTCTTGATTTTAAAATCCCTTTTTTTGTCATTAAAGAAAGATGTTGAGAAAGGTTTGATTTCAAGCCACCCGTTATTTTCAAAAATGTCGGTAAAGCAAAGTTCTTTTTCTTGGCAGCGTCAATAACTTCAATCCTTAAAGGGTGCCCTAATGCCTTACAAACATCTGCATGTAATTCAAAAAATCTTCTTTCTGTCATTGTTTAAAAGTTTAATAGTTCACAAATATATGAACTATTTATATAACCACCAAATATTTTTTGTGCAATAAGAAATTTTTAAGCATTGGTTATTAGTTTCAGTAAGGTTTTAACTGTTTTATGGGTGTAGAAGCAGAACGTAAATCTTGATTGAGCATGCAACGTATCGTTCGATTTTTTCGAAATATAAAACTGTCAAATGGTCAGTCATTTAAAACAATCTAATTCTTTGTCAAGGAGCTTGTTTGCTTTTTACAATTAGCAATAACTTACTGATTAATAAATCAAATTTCACCATTTAGATTTACGAAAGTTTTCTATTAAGATTTTTATTAAAAGTTTGTGTGGCTTTATACACACCAGCGTTTCTTGCTTTCTACGGAAAATATAAAGTAGATTTTAAGAAGTGGGGATGGATGAAAAATCAGGTAAAGAGCCTTCAGCTTTGAAAATGCAACTAAAAACATACCACCAGAGGTGGTAAAACTAAAAGTAAGAATTCATAGGGGCAGCGGGGCAGATGGTGCGCAGGAGCAATGTGAGGTACGAATCATGGCTGTGCGTACTAGATGCCCCTGCATGGCTGCCCCAAACAAATAAAAGGGAGGTGCGGTGGATGATACAGGGTGCTCAAGCAGCTTGCGGAGTGAGTACGCTGTAACAGGCACAGGAAGCACCGGAAATACTGCCAGCCATAGCCGCCATCCCAGAGCACATGCACAGAGCAGAAGACATAATGACAGGAATATGACATCATATACTACCTGCAAGGTGGAGATATGTGGCATATAATGTATTGATACTGGACTATATGGCTTATACTCTGTATCTGCGTCTCTGCCACTGAACTGTTTAGCCGAAAATAGCATGTATCTGCATAGTGTGTAATGGATGGATATGTTGATGAGCACTCTCCATGCAGATACATGGTATGCGTAAAGTCAGTGGCAGAGGCGATGGTCTATGGCTGAGACAGTATGCCGCTTTACCCGCAAAGGGTGAACGTAGCGGAATGAAATGGGAACAAGCACCCGATAAACTAGTAAGACGCAGCCGCAATATATGAAGCTTTTAGCATTGTGTAGGGATAAAACTTCGGTCAGAAACCGATCTTATATAGCATCGAAGTCCGGAGACTTCGACGATCAGCAAAAAAGCATGGGTATAGGAGGAACGAAATGAAAGCAAGAAAGGATTTTGATTGAGCAAAGGTAGTATTAGCCGAAGTAATGGATGTGTGTAATGCGCTAATGCTGCCTGTGAAATGAAATTTGCATAGCCTGAGTGAAATGAAGTGACGGAGATACTTATGCTGCGGGGACTTCGACTCTGCTTTGCGGCGCTCAGTCACCCGGCTCTCCTGATGAACGAATGAATGGAAGGAGCGATAATGGAACGAAGCGGACGCAGGTAGCGAAGTGAAATGGTAGTGACTGAATGACGGAGTGAAGAAGGTGTGCCAGAATAAAGAGGAAAAAGGATTATTGATATATATCAGTTTGCTAAATAGAGAAAATTTTTTATATTTGCCAATGAAAGGAAACACAGGTGCAAGTATCAAAACTATCTGTGTCATTCATTTTTTGACAACAACTTACAACCCATGTCCTTTAATGAAGATTCCAGAGTTAAACTCCCTGCAATTTTGCACTTATGCAAGTTGGGTTTTGAGTATTTGTCACTAGGTAAGGCCACCTGGGATGCTGAACACAATATATTTACATCGATATTCTATGAAAGTATTCATGCTCTTAATCCGGAAATGGAAGCCTGGGGAGATTAAATTACTATACGATAAACTCACACTGACGCTGGATAATGAAGATTTGGGTAAAAGTTTTATGAGATGCTTACTTCAGAAACGGGACCAAGGATTATTGATTTTGATGATTTCAGTAAAAATAAATTGCAGGTCGTGACTGAATTGCCCTGTATCAATGGTGATGAGTGAATTCAGACCTGACATAACTATCCTGATCAATGGGCTGCCTTTGGTATTTATAGAAGTCAAAAGCCCAATAATCTTGATGGGATTCAAGCGGAATACAAAAGGATGGAAACCAGATTTCAAAATAAGAAGTTTAGAAAGTTTGTCAATCTTACTCAGATGATGGTGTTTTCTTAATAATATGCCTTATGATGATGAAGGTTTACAACCATTGCAAGGCGCATTTTATGCCACCACAGCTTATGGCAAAGTGAAGTTTAATTTTTCGGGGAAGAAACACATTTTGATTTAACTACCCTATTGAGAGATATCTCTGACGAAACAGAAAGCAACATACTTGCTGATAATAATCTCATAAGCATTAAACATTCTCCTGAGTTTATTACAAATAAAAATCCGGAAAGCCCTACCCATAAGATATTTTCAATTCATTGTTTCAGATGGACCGTCTTTCCTTTATGATTCGATATGGTTTGGCGTATGTAAAGGGAGAAAATGGTGGAAAAAACACATCATGCGGTATCCACAGCTGTTTGCTACCAAAGCCATTGAAAATAAGCTGAATGAGGGTGTCAAAAATGGCATCATCTGGCACACACAGGGCAGCGGAAAAACGGCATTGGCTTATTATAATGTGAAGTATCTCACCCATTATTTTCGGAATAGAGGCATTGTACCAAAGTTTTATTTTATCGTAGATCGATTGGATTTGTTGGTACAAGCATCAAAAGAATTTAACAGTCGTGGATTGGTGGTTCATAAGATTCAGTCCAAAGAAGCATTTGTCAAAGACTTGAAAATGACTACAGTGATACATAACAGTTCGGGCAAACCGGAAATCACGGTGGTGAATATTCATAAATTTGAGAATGATCCTGATGTGGCTTCCAAAAAGGATTACAATATAAATGTGTATATATTTTCAGGACGAAGTACATCGCAGCTACAATCCTAAAGGTGGCTTCCCTGGCCAATCTTAAAGAATCTGATATCAATGCCATCAAAATAGGACTGACTGGTACGCCATTGCTCAGTGATGAATATAACTCCAGGGCTTTGTTTGGCGATTACATCCACAAGTATTATTACAATGCATCTATAGCAGATGGATACACTTTGCGTTTGATCAGGGAAGAAATAGAAACGAGTTATCATTTCAAGCTTAAAAAAATACTGGAAGAAATCGATGTCATCAAAGGTAAAAGCAACCGTAAAGAAGTATATGCAGATGTGAAGTTTGTTGAGCCATGCTAAAATACATCGTCAGTGATTTTGAAAAATTCAGACTAACAACAGGTGATTCGAGTATTGGTGCCATGGTGATTTGTGATTCATCAGAGCAAGCTGAAAAGCTAAAGGAAGTATTTGACTATACTTATGCAGATACATCTGATAAAGAAGTTGAATCAAATCTGGCAGCAGATCCTTTAATGCCATATAACGCTAAAATGGCAGCCCAAAACAAAGTGACATCTGCGGCACTTATACTCCATGATGCAGGAACTAAACTGGAACGCGAAGATTTAATAGAAGATTTCAAACACGGCAAAGTAGATTTGCTTTTCGTGTAGAATATGTTGCTCACAGGTTTTGATGCGCCAAGGCTCAAAAAACTATATGTGACCCGCGTCATCAAGGCACACAATCTCTTGCAGGCATTAACAAGAGTCAATCGATCTTACAAGGATTTCAGATACGGTTATGTGGTCGATTTTGCGGATATTCAAAGTGAATTTGACAAAACAATAGGAGATTATTTTGACGAATTGCAACGTGAACTCGGTAGTGAAGCAGAACATTATTCCCAATTATTCAAAACCAAGGAAGAAATAGATCAGGATATACAACATATCCAGGATGTGCTTTTTCAATATAACACTTCCAATGCAGAAGGATTTTCGCAACAAGTATCTCAGATCAATGATCAAAAAACGATGTTGGAACTGACCAAAGCACTTAATAATGCCAAGGAACTTTATAACCTGATTCGGCTCAGTGGACAATATGATATTCTGGAAAGCTGGATTTCAGGATGTTAACTATACTTGGTCGAGAAGCCAATAATCGACTGGCACTCATCAACGCTAAAGAATCTCTTGAAAATGATGTAGATGCAATATGCTTCGTATAGCACTGGAAGATGTACTCTTTGCTTTCCGCAAAGGTGAATGAAGAAGAGATGATCATCACTGACAAACTGAAAGATACCCTAAGAAAAACACGAGAAACGCTATGGTAATTTTGACCCGCACGATCCGGTTTTTATCACTGAAGAGAAGAGCTCGAAGGATGTTTAAAAAATCTGAGCGAAATCACCACCCAAGAGATGCAGGAAAACTATCAAAGCACTGAACTGGTTGTACGAAGAAGCGGGACAGAACTGGAACCGTAAACAATTTCTAAAGCCAAATACGACCAGGATGCCAATATGCCTGCATCCATAAGAGGTTGATGGAAAAAGATCCACTGACAGATAGGGAGAGCAAACCTTTGAAGCACTAAAAAAGCCTGAAAAAGAAATAGATGGAACAAATCAGACAGAACCTGCCCACATACTCGAAAACGAAAGTTTCTGTAGAGAAAATGATACCAAGACTGGTGATCAGTGAGTTGAAAACAAACGCATGAGCTGCCACTAGAGTTGAGGTCACAAACTATTAATCAAATCATTGTCAGGGAGTATGAATGAGTTTCGTGGGAGGAGCGCTTAGTTTTTACTTGTCGGGACCCTAAGGATGGCTTGTACAGGACATACCCCCCTTCCTTAAATATGGAGGGGTGACGCTAGGTTAAGTAGTTAATAGATTGTAATGAAGTTTAGAAAATGGTATAATATATTAAATCAAAGAACCAAATCTCTCCTCTCTCTCCAAGAGAAGGGGATATGCACCCAAGAAACAAACCTGTGTTTGTGGTTCCTTCATAAACATGATTTCGGATCACGATTTTGAGCAACATTCAGTCTCCTCAAGAAGGAAGTGCCGCACGGACTTGGCATTTGATCTATAATTTTGAATATTTGTTATACTTTTTAACTTTTTTAATCATTGGAGACAAACATCAAAAGAACGAATCATTCTCCCCTCTTTCAAGAAGGGCGGGGGTGAGTACAAAAGTATTTTTACCCATCCCTTAGCAGCCGCAGCCACAAACCTGTGTTTGTGGTTCCTTCATTAAATCGTGATTTCGTATCACGATTTTGCAACCACATTCAGTCATCCTTAAAATGGAAGGGGTGACGCTCCGAGTTTGGCATTAGATATTGCATATTGATCATTATTTGTTATATTTTAAATTGCTCTTTAACTTTTAATTTCAATGCAAATATTATAGAATGATTCACCCCTCTCTTTCAAGAGAAGGGTCAGGGGTGAGTATCAAACGGCCCTAGACTTTAGTTATATCTTAATTTTGCGCATCAATAATATTTTTAAATTGCACCCATATTTAAAAAATGAAAAAAGCCAAAATCAAAGAACAAATCTCTCTACTCTCTTTCCAAGAGAGGGGGGGAGTGTATCTGGGCGGAATTTTTCCGGCCCTTCCCTTACAAGGGAAGGGTGACTCGTTTGGCATTAGATATTGTATATTGAGCATTATTTGTTATATTTAAATTGTTCATTAACTTTTAATTCAATGCAAAAGTCAATCATCAAAGAACTAATCAGTCTCCCTCTCTTTCAAGAGAGGGCCGAATGAGTAAAAAAACTAACATATGAGATATTTTGATACTTTACAAATGGCAAGAGATCATCGAAAAAACCCTACTGATGCAGAGAAGGTATTTTGGGGAGAAAGCCCGACTAGAAAATTATTTGGATTGAAGTTTAACAGGCAATTTCTTAGGTATAAAGAAATCTTAGGTAACAATTATATTATATCGCTGATTTTCACAATTTTGAATTTAAATTGATCATTGAAATCGATGGTAGTATTCATCAGGAGCAAATAGAATACGATAAAAGAAAATGCATTACGGCTTAGGGTATAAAGTATTAAGATTTTCTAATGATGAAGTATTATATAGATGGGAAGAAGTGGAGAAGAAGGTGATGGCATTTTACCGATCTCCTAGAACCCTAGCCGTTGTTTGTGGTTCCTTCATTAAATTGTGATTTCGTATCACAATTTTGAAAGCAACATTCAGTCATCTATCAAGAAGGAAGGTGTGACGCTTCGAGTTGGTGTTTGTGATATTATTTTAAATTTAGTTTTTCAAATATATTTTTTTGAACCTTGGCACAATCGCCAAACATCAAAGAACAAATCACTCTCCCCTCTCTTTCAAGAGAGGGGCCGGTAAACATCAAAGAACAAATCACTCTCCCCTCTCTTTCAAGAGAGGGGCCGGGGGTGAGTATCTAGGCAGGAGTTTTTACCCATCCCTTGGCAGCCGCAGCCACAAACCTGTGTTTGTGGTTCCTTCATTAAATCGTGATTTCGTATCACGATTTTGCAAAGCAACATTCAGTCATTATTACAAGGGAAGGGTGACGCTTTGGCTTGGCATTAGTTTTTAATTTTATAGATTTGTGATGAAGTTTAGTAAATGAAAAAATATAATAAATCAACAAACTAATCACTCTCCCATCTCTTTCAAGAGAGAGGCTGGCCTACTGCCATACGGAGTCAGGCAGGGGTGAGTATAAAACGAATAAAATGACACCAACCATAGATTTTGAAAAAAGACCAAGAACCTGATCGATGATCTTAAATCGGTCTGTGCCAATTACGGGCTCGGTAATGATGGAAATGAGTTTAAAATCATCACACAGGTGTTTTTGTACAAATTTCTCAATGATAAGTTTGCTTATGAGGTCAAGCAGATAGACAAAAAAATAGCACAGGCAGATCAATGGGAAACAGCACTCAAAGCTTATGGACCATCTGATTATGAGATGATATTGATGCAACTGAGTGAAAGTACCGCTCGATTGCAGCCCGAACATTATATCTCCTATCTGTTTGAAAATCAGAATCAGGCAAGATTTGCTGAGTTATTTGACCATACACTATTAGAGATTGCTAGGGTCAATAATGATATTTTCTCTGTGTAGACGGATGGTGGCGAGAAGATCATGCTATTCGAAAACATCAGCAAGTATGTGACGGACAAAAGGGATGAATTCTGTCGGGCTATCATAAATAAACTGGTCAACTTTAGTTTTGAAGAGATATTTAAGGAGAAGTTTGATTTTTTTGCGACGATATTTGAGTATCTTATCAAGGATTATAATACCAATAGTGGTGGCAAGTATGCAGAATATTTCACGCCACATGCTGTGGCCAAGATCATGGCAGCTTGTCTGGTGACGGAATCTGTGCACAATGTCACTTGTTATGACCCATCGGGTGGATCGGGTACCTTGCTGATGAACCTGGCACATGCTATCGGTGAAGACAAATGTACGATCTACAGTCAGGACATCTCTCAAAAATCGTCCAATCTGCTGCGGCTAAATCTCATACTTAATAATCTCGTACACTCTATACCCAATGTGATCAAGGGCAATACGCTGCTCGACCCATATCATCGGGATAGAGACAGCAAGCTCAAAAAGTTTGACTTTATCGTGTCCAATCCGCCTTTTAAGCTCGACTTTAGTGATTATGTGGAAGATCTGAAAAGTAAAGAAAACCACGAACGGTTTTTTGCCGGAACGCCCAATGTACCCAAGGCGAAGCCCGATGGTATGGCCATCTATCCGATGTTTATACAACACATCATGCACCTGATGACGGCCAAAGGTCGTGCTGCTGTTGTGGTGCCTACGGGATTTATTACAGCCCAGAGTGGCATAGAGCGGAAGATCAGGGAGCGTATGGTAGAAGAAAAAATGCTGCGTGGTGTGGTGAGTATGCCTAGTAATATTTTTGCTACGACGGGTACGAATGTGTCTATCCTGTTTATGGATAGGGCCAACACTAAGGGTGATATCGTGCTCATGGATGCATCCAAACTCGGTATGACTGTCAAGGATGGCAAAAACCAAAAGACCTTGCTACGACCGGAAGAAGAAGATCGCATCATCCATACCTTCAATGCACACAAGGCTGTGGAAGATTTTAGTGTAGTGGTGAGTTATGATGATATCCGGGAGAAAAACTACAGCTTCAGTGCAGGACAGTACTTCGATGTGAAGATCGAATATGTGGACATCACGGCTGCTGAGTTTGACGCAAAGATGGCTGGGTTCCGTGCGAATTTGGATCAGATGTTTGAAGAATCCAGGGTGTTGGAAATGGAAATTCAGAAGCAGTTAAAAGGGTTGAATTATGAGTAAATTTGAATTTAAAAAGTTAAACGAACTTTGTAATAAAATTACTGATGGATCACATTATAGTCCTGTAGGAATTGAAAATGGAATTCCAATGCTTTCTGTTAAAGACATGTTGGATAATGGATTTTCATATAATGATTGTAAATTTGTTTCAATCAAGGACTACCTTGATATGGTTAGGTCTAATTGTAAACCATTAAAAGGGGATGTACTAATAGCAAAAGACGGAAGTTATCTCAAGCATGTTTTTGTTATTAAAGAAGAAATTGATCAGGCAGTACTTTCATCGATAGGAATATTAAGACCAAATCAGAAAATTATTTATCCTGAATACCTAAAATATTATCTTCAAACTGCCTCTGTTAAACAAACTGTTTCTAAGAAATACGTATCTGGAAGTGCTTTGCCAAGGATAATTCTAAAAAACTTTGGTGAAATCGATGTTATCTACAGGAATCTTATTGAACAAAACAAAATAGCTTCTGTCCTTTCATCTCTTGATTCTAAAATTGAACTCAACAACCGTATCAATGCCGAGCTGGAGCAGATGGCTAAAACGATATATGACTATTGGTTTGTGCAGTTTGACTTTCCTATCTCTGCGGAATATGCGGTTTCTGTCGGTCAGCCGGAATTGGAAGGTAAACCTTTCAAAAGCAGTGGTGGTAGGATGGTATGGAGTGGGGAGTTGAAGCGAGAAGTGCCTGAGGGATGGGAGGTGAAGAAGTTACATCAAATCGTTTCTGTAAAAAAAGATATTTTACAAACGAATAATCTATTTAATGATACAGCTTACATTGGTTTAGAACATATACCGAGGAAATCATTTACCTTATCAACGTGGGAAATTGTAAATAAAATTGACAGTGCAAAATTTAAATTTGAGAAACACGATATCTTATTTGGAAAGATACGTCCTTACTTTCACAAAGTTGGAATTTGTTTAACAAGTGGAATTACATCTGTAGATTGCATTGTTTTAAGACCTAAAAATGAAGAATATAAAGGGCTAATTCTTCAGACAGTTTTTAGTGATGAATTTGTAGACGTAGCAACAAATTCATCTACTGGCTCTAAGATGCCAAGGGCTGATTGGAATATTTTGAAGGACTATTTTGTAATCAATCCTAATAATGATCTGTTGAGAAAATTCAATAATTTCAGTAATAATATCTTTGAAACTATGGGAAATCTTGTTTCTGAAAACCAAAAACTGACGGAGCTTCGGGATTGGTTGTTGCCTATGTTGATGAACGGTCAGGTGAAGGTGGGTGATGAGGAGGAGGATGGTGTGATGGGGATGGCAGCGGAGGGGATGGAGGCGTATAAAGTTAGGGGGGAATAGGATGGAAATGGATGGCGTTTATTTCTATTCTATTGTTTTTAAAAGCGTTTTATTTGTGTGGAATAATGAAAAGGCTTCCATATCTCAGGTCTATTAGGGAAGGAATGTGTCTCTTCATAGATCTGGATTACACCACAAATGACTTTGGAAAGGCGATCAACATACAGCCTCGTGGTATCTGATATCGACCTGTCTGCCTTTCTGTTCAGTAAGCTAAAGTGACAAAAGTGTGAGAAAGGTCAATCCTTAATACAACGGAGAGACATTAATTTTAATTGCGAAATAAAGGCTCCTGTTCGGTTTCTACTGCTCCAACTTTGTCGTTCTGTATCCCACTCTACATCTGTAAGCAACCGGAATCCGGTTGGACATAGATTGTTTGCACCGGTTACTCCAGACCGTAGAATGTCATTCTGTGGGACCATCCAATCATAATTCCCACCATTATTTATTATAAATTTACCATGTCCGGGAGTATCTCCACTCGATTATATTGTAGTTGTATTAGATAATGGATTTCTTTTTTGATGTTTGTCGGCTCTTCATTCCCACTGAAAAAGATCACCAAAGCCTTGTATATGGCCAATATCAGTAGCTACTCGAGATGCTCCAAGATTGCGATCCAGCCAGCATCTACCACCTGCACTGAAGACTGTTCCATATTTTACAGGTGTTCCATTATATTGAAAAGATACCTTTGATATACCACATACAGGGGGACCCGATACAGCCGTAATACCAGCCAGATTTGTCCACTCTTCCCCATTAAATTTCTGCATTTCACCTGAGCGACCACAGTTGGTACACCACACCTGAAGACCAGCAGGGATTGGTTCGGTTATAGCATCACGTTGTGCTTCTGTCATCGTGGGGGCAACAAACCTTTAGATGTTGAAGTGATATCCAGTGCTGATTTGGCATTTGGTGAAGATGGATTGATTCCCACCTTCCCCGCTGTAGAAACCGATAACAACATCAGAATCGTAAATGATGAAATAAAACGAATCATGTCTTTTGATTTATTAATTAACTTTAATAATTTGATTTGACCATAAAACTTTTCCTTGATCTGTAATTTGTAAATAGTAAATTCCATTTACAAAATCATGTAATGACAGCGACATTTCATGTATTCCACCTTTCATGACGATGTTTTTTACTGATTCACCGGCTGAATTATAGATTTTCAACTCCCAGGAATTTTTAAATTCAATATTCGAATGTAAAAAAAGTTCTCCACTGGTAGGATTTGGAAATATTTTGACTTGTCCTGATAATGGATCGTTCGTGCCCGTTGTACCACATTGAGGAAAACTAAAATCCTGCTCAAGAACACAGCTACCGCATTGTACAATGACCTTAAAATGACCTGCTTGCTCCAGAACCAGTGATGGTGTAGTCTCCCCTGCCATGGGGACAAAGCTTGATCCAATTAATTCATACCATTGAAAACTACAATTTACGCCATTTGTATTTAATACGGTTGCTTCCAGTAATACCAAATCATCATTACATCTGAAACAAGGTCCTGAAAGTAATAAAATAAATGGCTTTGCCAATTGGATTACATTGCTCTTCCTGATTTGATCAGGACAACATGTACTCTCTATGATGGCATAATAATTACCACTATAATTTCCATTCAACCCAGCATTGTAGTAGTTATAGCTTACAAATCCTCCTGTTACATTTATCATAGTGTGTATCAGAATGCCATCTTTATACCATTTTACAGTTACAGGACAAACATCACTTCCATACGTCATTTCCAGATGAACACCGTTATTTCTGCATGGGGCTATATGATTCGCACTAAAATTTAATATTTTTAAAGGATTAATTATATCAATAAAAATGGCTGTTCTGACGGGAGGACATACCCCATTTTGAATTTCAACACCATACCATATATCCTGATACACCGCATTGGTATTTATCACAGGATTCATGTCGCCCAATTGCGGGGCATGCCCAAGGGTAGAAAAAGTATTCCCTCTCAACCATTTCCAGGTGACAGGCTGAGGTTCTTCAGGACAAATAGGTTCAAAATGAAGTGCCAGATCTTCGCCCTGACACATAGGTATAACTTCAAAAGGATCTATTTCAATGGTTCCTGTAGGTGCACTTTCATTATACAAAGTGATCGTAGTTGAACAAACTTCCGGACCGCAGGGACCAGTAACTTCTGCTGAATAATTGAATACATGATTACAATCCGTTAATGGAGCAGTCCAGATGATGGGTGGCGGCTGGTAAGAAGATTGGTTTGTACTTCCCGGGATCGGATTTCCATTTTGGTCAAGCCATTCGATGTCAAAGTTACAATGGGCATTGCCGGAACTGAGCAAAATCGGAGCAGGTGTCACAGGTGTCCCGGTATAGCAATATTCTTGCGACGGCAATGTACATTCCACAAAATCACATAATATAAAATGTGCAATATCAGAAGTCAATTCAGTACAGGGATTATCAGTTACGGTAACCACGGCATACATACAAAAGTCTCCCGAGAGATAAGGTGGATAAACATCCACCGAAGCACTATTCTGATTTACTGAAGCATACAATTGCCATGATGGATCCAAGCGATCCGTCGGACATGGATTTGAAAATGAGATATACCAGTTTACCTGCGTTATGGACGCAACGCTTCCATTGAATCCAAGCGTGATGGTATGACTGGCAGCTTCTTTACACATTTCATCATCTGTTAAAAAAGCACTTTTACAACAAATCGATTCCAGTGCAAATGGCAATGTACAGTTTATTTTGGTACCATTCGGACAGATACATTCAGATAAAACCGTAAAATTAAAATAGTCCGGAATCGTAACCGATGGAGTGATTGTGCCGGATATTTCCGACATATTTCCCGTCGGGATGATAACCAGATTTGTGATGTTACCCTGTGCAGGGTCCAAAATCAAACTCAGATTACAAGAAGTCCCGTTTCCACTCAAATTTTCAACTGTAATAACAAAATCATATGTATCAGGAAGGGTGCCACAGGTTATTTCTGCTTCTGATATTTGAGCGCAGGTACAATTTACTGTAATATTAAATGAACATGAGCTGGTATTTCCAAACATATCTGTTACTGTACACGTCACCACGGTAGTTCCGCAAGGAAAAAAATCACCACTCGCATGTGTGCAGGTGTAACTAGCCATAGGACAATTGTCTGAAATGAGTGGCGGATCAAAAGTTACGTTTGCACCGCCATCACAGAATGGGGCATTAACTACCTTGTTTTGCGGACAAATAATGGTTGGAAGCTGATTATCTACTGCAGTTACTGTAAATGAACAACTCACCATATTACCACTATCATCTGTTGCGGTACAGCTCACAAAAGTTACCCCCTTATTGTACAGTAGAGGACTTTGATTTGTAAAGGTACCAGTAGTTGCACCTGTCAGTGTACATACTATATCTGGTGATGCATCACAATTATCCGTAGCTGAAACCCCACCATAAGTGGCATAACACTGATTGATATCCGTATTCAGAGTGATATCTCCGGGACAAACAATGTCAGGATCTGTCGTATCTGGTGGAACTATAACCGTTTGCATAGTGGAAGAGGAGCAAAGACCGGTTGCATCCGTTACCGTCAGACAAACGGTATATGTTCCTGGTGCAGGAAATGGCCAGGTTGGGTTTGGATCTGAAGCGTCTGGAATTCCGCCGCTACAATCAAAATCCCACGCATAGGTGTAAGGGGCAGTACCTCCGGAAGAAAGATCATTGAACTGCATGTCATAACAAGTTATAGGAACAGCTTCAAATAAAGCAGTGACGTTACAAGTAGGCCCACAGAAGTCGGCGCATTGATAAGTTAATGGAGAACCGTTTAACAAATGTGAAACTGAAGGGCTTCCAAAAGCCGTTGGACTAGCTATAATAAGACTGGTTGTATAAGTTAGTGGAATTCTGGTAGGGATAAACGGGTAAGTACAGTCAGAGCTTAAATTTAAATCAAAAGCACCGACCAATAAATTATATTCTCCAAATGGATTGGGAACAGATTTTCGCGAATCAACATAGTAAATTCTATCAATATCCGGTGTCACGTATATTTTCCCCTCCGTATAATCAGTTACAATCCCATCTTCCAGGTAAAATGCATCTTCAGTAATTATTCCACTCGGCCCAATACTAAACTTAAACACAACATTATAGTCATTGGAATTTTTGTGTTGTCCAATGGCATATAATTTATTATTTGAATCTATCCATACATCTTTGAATCTTTGAATATTAGTAATATCCGTTGCAAATTTTGGGACGTAAGTGCCGTTTTGAAGTCCCCATTGTATTATTAAAGCATTTTTTGTATCAAACCTTTCTCCTACAAATATTATACTTCCATCAGCCAATTGAATTCCATCGTAAATGTCAAATTTTTTACCTGCTCCTCCCATTCTTATGCTAGGCACCGGTAATCCGCTGACGCCACTTACATATACAAAAACTCCATCATTTACTGTAGTTTCATTGCCTAGTAATAACAAATCCCCATTTGCCATACAAATTAGACCACGAGAAAATTCATCGTCTGTTGAAGATGTAGGCATAGTGGTAGAACTGTACCTTTGTATCCAATTAATACCTAAATTTTGATTTAAGTTATATAATAATACCCTATCTAAAGTTGAAGGCAAACCAGGATTAACCCTTCCCAAAATATAATATGGAAATAATGGATTTGCAGGAAATGGGTGCTTAACAATTCTTTCAAATTTTTCTCGTCCTATCTGATTGTATTCATTGTATGTAATAATACCTCCACTATTGCAATCAATCTTCAAAATAAATGAAGAAAAATCTTCTCCTATTGGTGCGGGCCATGGAAACCCAATAGATGTATTACCTACTAATAATAATCTATCATCAAAAATAAGGGGAGTACTTGGGTCATCCGGAACATATTCAAAATCAGCAATATCGGAATTTTTATCCAACAATATCTGCCACATTAGTGCTCCAGTTGCTATATTGAATTTTGAAACAGTGCCATGATATTTTGTTCCAATTAGTTTTTGACTGGTGACATATATACCATTTCCGAAAGCTTTAATACCACTTGCAATATTTTCCTGTGCATCTCCATAAATCTTATCAAACAACACAAAATCTGTACATACTTCAGTGATCGGATATTGAATATTAGATGTACAATTTTGAGTTAAACCATTTGCACAGGTACATTCAGAAACTACGCTCAGGTTAAAGGTAAATGGTGCTACTAGTGTAGGTTGAATGGCACCGGTAATTGTTCCCGTATTATTTATCCAGTTGGTTACTTGATTTAATATGACTCCTTGAGCCGGATCCAGACTGACCGAAGATGTACAAGTGGATCCCATACCTGAATTGTTAATAATATTAATACTAAAAAGATAAGTATGTGTAGCCTTGTCACAATTGATGACGGATGAAACGACATCAACACAATCACAGGCTACATCGACTTCAAAGTTACAGGTAGCTGTATTTCCGGCCATATCCGTGGCTGTACAGGTCACTAACGTATTGCCGCAATTAAATATATCATTGGTTTGATGTGAACAGGAATATTGCACCATCGGGCAGTTGTCGGTGACGACAGGTGGAGGAAAAACAACCATAGCGGAATTACTACAATCCGCCACCTGAGTACTTACATTGGGTGGGCACATAATAGATGGCTGTTGCTCATCTACGACAGTGACAGTAAAGCTGCATTGCGCTGTAGCTCCATCTATATCTGTTGCCACACATTCCACCAGTGTGACGCCTACATTGTATTGTATCGCCGAGACATTTGTAAAAACACCGATTGTGGCACCTGAAAGTGTACAGGTAATACTCGGATTCGGGTCACAATTGTCTGTCGCGCTTACATCTTCATAGAAGCTGTAACACTCATCTAAGGTAGTATTTATAGTTATACTAGGTGGACATATTATCTGAGGAGGCGCAGGTAATGCTTCTATATTGTTCAAAATGGCTGACAAGTTACAAGTCTGTTGCTGATTGCCATTGCAAGTACAACTTGCAACTATAGAAAGATTAAATGTAGAAATTGTATTATTTGCAGGTGTCAAACTACCTGAAATGGTAGTTGTATTTCCTACGGTAGTTGGATTGGTCGAATTTATGGTGCCTTGGGCAGGAGGTAACGAAAGTGTGTAAGTGCATATGTTTGTAGTCGGATTGGGGTTGAAGATAGTTACTGAATAGTTTAATGTATTGGGAGATGTACCACAGGATATATCCGATCCTGTGATTTGCGGACAACTATTGCTGCATACTACATTGACATTAAAACTACATGATGCAATAGCACCACCCATGTCTGTCACGGTGCAGGTAACTATGGTATTGCCACAAGGAAAAAGATCACCGCTCATATAGTCACAGCTGGATGTCCACATAGGACAATTGTCGTACACAGATGGTGGGGGAAATGTTACCGCCGCGCTATTGTCACAGGGCAATGCTGTAACACTGATATCATTGGGGCAGTCGATAAAAGGTGGAGATGTGTCAAATACTGTTACAGTAAATGTACATGGTGTAGAAACATTGCCCGAATCATCCGTTGCCGTGCAACTTACCATTGTCACGCCTTTATTATACTGTATTTGTGATACATTGGAAAATGTGCCTGTGGTTGCTCCCGTCAATACACAAGTTATACTGGCAACAGTACCACAATTGTCTGTGGCACTGACACCTCCAAAGTATGCATAGCAGTACTCAGGGTTGTTATTGAGCGATATATTGCCGACAGGGCAGGTAATAATGGGAGCGATATTATCCTTAATCACCGTAATGCTCATGGTCTTAGAGCCAATACAGGCTTCTGAAGCATCTGTAACTGTAAGACAGACATCATAAGTGCCGGATGCTGGAAAAGTATAAGAATAAGTAGGATTTTGGGTCGTAAAATCTGGACCATTACAACCTATATCCCAGACATACGTGTAAGGACCAGTGCCCCCAGTGACTGTGGGTGTAAAAGTAACAGCTCCGCAATTTCCGGGAGTGTGGGTGAATCCGACTGTTAACACACAGGGTGCAGGTGGCGAACAAATCGAAGTTTTTGTAAGGTTAAACGAAATTCCTTGACCCAAAGTAGTTACTGAATTGGTTTCAGAAAAGAATCTCCATTGATATGAATTACCATCATTGTATGTATCAGCTGCTGAAAAGGATTGAGGTAAATAACAACTTGTAGCAGCTGGACTATTTAAAGTGCTATTAATTTTACCAAAATACAAAGAGCCATTGGTTGAACTTGAAAATAAAATATTATTAGTAGCATCAGCACATATTTGAGAATTAGCAAAGGGTGAACTTACTCCTGATGGCGTAACACTAACACTAGTTAAATAATTAAGAGTATAGAAAGGAGTTGTCGTGTACTGAAATTTATTTATTATTACTTTTCCAGGATTAGGATTGCCTACTTTTTCGCTTATTGTAAATAAATCCGTACCAATTCCAACTATACCATTAAAGGAAGAAAGGTTTGTTATGGTTTTACCATTATAAAATAATCTGTTTATATCTCCATATTTTTGAAATGATGTATTTACTAGATATCCAGATGAGTGAAATTCCCCATTTGAAAAAAATCCATCTTTAATTTCATGCCGAAGACGATCTTGATAGCCTGATCCCGTAACTGTTGTATTATTAACATTGACAGTCATCCGTACTCCGGAATCAATATCAAGTGTATTTAAGTTAAACGAAGATCCAAGCAAGTATAATTCCCCATTTGGCAAAGGAACAATTGAATTGTAAAATTGAGCTTGATTTCCTACAGGCACTCCAGCAGTTACTTCAAAATTCTTAGACCAATTAATATTTAAATTTTCATCTATATTGTATAAAAGTGTTTTATATGAGTTTGATGGATTAGTTATTGTAGTAGGAAAAACTACATTCCTTTTTCCGGTTATATAGTATTTATAATTAGGATTAACTGGATTTGGATGTAATTTTATTCGACTAAACCCTTCATTTCCTGTATGGTTATAAAATTTACAAGTGATATGTGTACCATTTACGTCGTTTACTTTCCAAATGAAAGACTTATTATCTAAATTCATAGGTGATGATTCCGACTCACCTACTAATAATATTGCTTTATCAAAAATACCAATTTGCGGTACAAATTCTAAATCACTGACTATCCCGGGTTGATCCAATCTAGTTTGCCAAATGATGGTACCAGTATTATCTAATTTTATTATACTTGGAAATGTCTGATTATTGATTGTAATATTTGCAGCAATATAGACATGATTGTCAAAATATTTTATTCTTGCTGGTGTAATTGAGTTAGCTCCTGCGGAGTAAGAATTTAACAAATCTTGACAAAGCGTTAAATTTAAACTTACAAAAGAGATGATAACTATTAATAATATATTTTTCATTTTATTTGATTTTAGGCTGTGAAAATGATTATGCACATGGTTTAATAAACAGTTCTGTCTGTGCACTACACCCTGTGATGGCGTTGGTGACCGTCAATGTATAGGTGGTACCATTGATGTCAGGAATATGCTCTAAGGTGCAGCCTGATTGGCTTACCACAGTACCACTGGACCACGACCAGGTATAGATAAGATTACCACTACAATTGTCCTGAGAGTCGCAACCACTTAAGGTGATGGGTATGCCGGGTGTAGCACATGGATTGGGTGCAAGAGGGCATGATATCACCGGGATAATTTCACAAAGTTCTACGCATTGATGTGGTGTTTCATTTTTCAAACCACAGCTATTGCTTATTTCTACCCAATAACATCCCCCTTCATTGATGGTCAGACTACTGGTGTTGCTGCCTACAGGAAGAGCGTTATGTAACCAGGTATAAGTAAAGCCCGGGACAAATGGAGAAACAGTGAGTGTGGTACTATTTCCCGAACAAATTTGGTTTATACCGGAGATCACTCCTGAAGGCGGATCTTCCACCAGGCAGATGGTAAGTACATTGCTGTAACAGGACGGACATCCTGAAGGATCGTTTTCAGGAGTCATTTCCAGTTGATATTCAATACATTGCTGTCCTGCAGGCCATACAAAAGGAGATCCGGGAGGACCATCTGCCGGCAAAGTATTGGTATTTTGCTGATCATTGGAAACACCCAGGTCATTCCAGGTTGTGGCTGGAGGAAATCTGTATTGCCAGTGTTCTATTCCATTTATAAACAAAGCAGGATCGAGTTGTTTAAGTATCGCATCAGAATTAGGACAGATGTTATAAATGAGTGGAGATGAGCTCACCTGAGTAAGCAAACCGTTATTCATCATGGCTATAATGTCGCCACATTGTGGTTCAAGATCCACGTTGATACATTGTGTGTATGTTTCAGTTTTACCTGCACAATGCGTGACTAATGCTTCTACACAAAAATCAGGATTTTGTACGGTATATGCACTGAGATTTATGCTTGCGAGGTCATTGAATGCTGGATAATAAATTCCGTTGACATACCATTGAATACTTACATCCGGTCCGGGGTTACTCACAAAAATATCGGGCGTGATTAATTGGGCTGTAAAATCAATAGCATCTCCGTCACAAAGTAAATTATCTGTCTGATTTGTAGTTATTTCAATGGTGGCAGCGTCACTTAAAGGACAACATATTCTGATGTCAACTTCATTCGTATTATAATAGCAAGACATCATAGTCGTCATATCTTCTACCTTAAACACTGCTCTGTATTTTCTGTCTACAAATCCATCCGGATTGCTGGCACAATCAGTAATGATTATACCGGGCCCCGCATTAAAGCAAGGATTTACAAATGTAGGTATGTCTGTAAATTGAGAAACTGTATTATCCAGATATTGCCATTGTACGGTAATATTAATATTGGGTAAGCCTGACATCATATTTAAAGCTGTTCCATCTATGTTATTAATACAAAAATGTATCGGGTCCCCGGAACATATTTCTGTTGCCGGAATTAAAGTCGCTCCAAAATATTGACTTAACATTACCACCGTATTTACAAAGGATGGGTATACCAAAGGAGCGTTTGACAACACAAAATTTGAAGTCGGGCCGTTTAATGTAAAATTATTTAGAAATCCATTATTAAAACCTTCTAATGGGGCAAAATCCAATGCTCTAGGTGGTGAGCTACCATTATTCTGGCCAGATGCTACACCCTGATCCAAAGGAGAACAAATACGTATGTTAGGTTCATTCCCTGTACATGGACAGTGTTTATTTTCATCTAATTCTTGTAGACTTCTAATTGCGTTCCACATTCTTATTTCATCTATAAAGCCCTTCCATCCTACTGGGTTTGTAGTAGGTAATACATTTGAATTTCCGATTGTAAAAAATGATAATAGTATATTTGAAAGTGGGTTTGAGACATTAGATATTGTAGTTAATAAGTTACAATTTACATATATATTTAATTGATTTGTTGGATTTACAGGTGGGTTCGCATAGTCAAAAGATATAGCAAAGTGATTCCATCCACTAGTTACAGTTCCAGAAAACTGAACAGGTGATGAAGTTCCAAATTGGTAGAAAAAGTCAGTTCCACAAACTCCTAAAGATAAAATGTTATTGTTAAAGGTAATAAGTCTATGAAAATAGGGAGAAACTCCACTTCCACAATTTGATGGGTTATTTGTGGAATTAAACCACATTTCAATTGTCCATTCAAATTGATTTGGTAATGAACCGAAAGTATAAATAATATTGTCATCATCCCCATCAAAATGAAGACAATGATTGGGGGTTTGGGCTTGGGTATCTACATAAAGTAAAAGAGAAAAAGTATGGAATATAAAAGTTGGAAGCGTTTCATTTTCATTTTGTTTTGATTTTTAGTTGGTTTGGAAATGAGTTCAAGAATGTTGGTTAGTTCTTTTTA
Source organism: Saprospiraceae bacterium (assembly GCA_016714445.1). Lineage (GTDB taxonomy): Bacteria > Bacteroidota > Bacteroidia > Chitinophagales > Saprospiraceae > OLB9. The sequence goes on from JADJNF010000001.1 coordinate 513,751, forward strand.
TATAAATAAAAATTGGTATTATTTGGATCAAATATTGCACCCTCGGAAGAATTACCACCCCAAACAATCATTTCTTTTCCTGTATATATTGCTGTAGGGTTATTAGATTGTTGAATTCCGTTGTAAGTGTTTATTCTATTCCATTCATGCGTTTTGTTATTATATATGCCCTCTGAATAATCGAAAGTACCTCCATAAATAACCATCTTATTTCCTGTCCAAATTGCTATATGCCCAGATCGGGCGGATGGTGCATTGGTGATAGGAATTTCTGTCCAAACATTAGTCACTGTATTATATTTTGCGCCAGTATTCGTATTATCGTAATCAAATGTTTCATTATTAAAAACACCTCCTCCCCAAATAATCATTTCATTGCCAGTCCATACTGCTGTGTGACCTGATCTGGATGTTGGCGCATTGAAAGTGGTTATACTGATCCATGTATTTAATGACGAATTATAAATACCACCTGTATTTGTTTCCCCACCATTTGCATCTCCTCCCCAAACAATCATATTTGTTCCTGTCCAAATACAGGTATGATCTCCTCTTGAAATTGGTGCATTTATATTTGGAACTGTAGTCCAAGTATCGGTTTGTGGATTATATTTTCCTCCAGTATTTAATTTTGTAAAACCGGTAGTTGCCCCACCCCAATCGATCATTTCTGTACTTGTCCAAATGGCTGAATGAAAACATCTTATCGTAGGAGCGTCGGTAATCGTTATTGTAGTCCATGTATCTGAAGTTGGATTGTATTTTGCACCGGAATTAAGAAAATTTGTATTATTATCCAATCCACCAAAAATGATCATTTCCTTTCCAGTCCAGATAGCGCTGTGACTTACTCTTGCAGATGGTGCATTTATATTACTCATGGATGTCCAGGTATCTGTTGATGGATTATATCTCCCACCCGTATTAAGAGTAGTCTCATTAGCATATCCACCCCAAATGATCATTTCTGTTCCTGTCCAAACAGCAGAATTTCCTGATCTATAAGATGGAGCATTTGAATTACTTATACCTTGCCATATACCTGTTGAGATGTTCGTTAACCCCGATAAGTTAAATGATAATGGAACATTTCCTATGTTAGTAAAACCTGCATTTATTAGTCCCGTATTATTGGCGATCTCACTCAGCACTATCCCGGTGCTTGGCACTCCGCCAAGGGTATTTGCATCCCGTTTTGCTACGGTACCATCCGTATTTTGTACCAGTACATCCATGCCGGCATTGTTCTGATTTACTGTGGTGACTTTGAGCTGACCTTGTACTTCGACGGACTGGGCATGTAAAAAGAAAAAAGAAAAAAGTAATGATGATGTAAAAATGATGTTTTTCATTTATTATATAATTTAAGAATAAATAATTTTGTTTGTTGTGTCAAGCTTATTATGTTACTCCACCTTCACCATCCTATGATGACTCACTATATCACCATTATCCACGCTCAACACATAACTTCCTGCTCCAAGACCGGAGACATCGATGAATTCATTTGTGATGGTACCTTGAGCTATGGTTCGGCCATTGATGTCAATGATGCTATAAATGGAATTGTCATGGCTACCACTTATGTACAACTTACACGAAACAGGATTGGGATTGATCGATACTTCATCAGTCTGAAAGTTTAGAAATTTGACATCTGAGTGAAATGTCGTCCCATCATAGTCAATTTGTTTTAGTCTGTAATAATTTAGACCGTTCATAGGTTGAGGGTCGGTAAAGTCATAGATTCTCTCCTGGATAGTATTTTCTTTTCCACCCACCCAACCGATAGATTCCCATGCTATTCCATCCTTCGATCGAAGAATGTTCCAGCCTGAATTATTGAACTCACTGGCTGTGGACCAAAACAGAAATGATTTTAATGACGGTGTTTTTTCAGCATACCAAGCGGTGTATTGTACGGGCAACACTAAATCACATGCTGCATTGACATTTGAGACGGATGCACAGTTTGCGCTATTATTTGAAATAGTAACCGGTTTTGCTGGAACCACGTCCAGATAATTGCAAATGGTAGAAATCTCACAAAAAGATAATATACCATTATCCCGAATAATCAAGTTAGTGATTGATGGCTGTGAAATGTGTTGAAGACCATTTAAAGATGACAACTGACCATTTGATATCAATTCAAGCTTGCCATTGATGGATACCAAATTGGATAGTGCTGCTATGCTAATCAGATTGGGATTGTAGGTAATACTCAGATATCCGCCTATTGAGCTCAACAGCCCAAGACCTGTGAGATTATTTAAAGCATTATTGGAATAAATTTCACACCTTCCGGCAAGTGAAGTAACACCATTTAACCCTGAAAAAGATGTAAGCCCGTTGTTTTCCAGGACAACCAATCCACCACTAATAGATGTAACATTATTTAAACCTTGAAAATTGGGAACCAGGTGATTTCGTTTGAAATAAAACGTTCCACCAATCATACCTAAGTTTTGAAGGCCATTTAAAGACGTTAGCACAGGATTTGAATCAAAATAAAGACTACCAACAGATGTAAGTAAATTCAACGCACTTATATTCTGTAGTAAATTACATCCGGTTATTGCCAATGTTCCGTTTATTTGTTGGATATTATTCAGTCCCTGGAGATTTACAATATAATCTTCATCCTCAATAGTTACATCGTATATATTTTGGGCCCACTCTAAGCCATTCAGATTATTAAGTTTATTACCAAATATCGAAATGGCTGAATAAATATCGAAACTTGTAATGGAACCAAGTCCAGAAATACTGGAAAGGTTTAAATTGTATTGCAATGTAATGCCGTTTCCAACATATGTCAGATTACTTAAATTATTTAAATGTGTTATCGTATTATTCCATCCAATGCCAAGACTCTGTCCAATGAGTTGAAGATTTGGAAGATATATATCCTGCAATAATGTATTAGATTGGATATACAAATGTCCGCAAACCTGCTCTAAATTTTGCAATGCATTTATATTCAATAAATTAACATTTGAAATTATTTGCAAATTTGCCGTTGTATTACAATATCCGTTCGAACTGTCATAACCAATTGTCAAAATATTATTTAGTCCTGTTAAACTCTGAAGGGAAGAATTACTTATTATTTTTATAAAATAGTTGGATTGAGTTACGTTGTTAAGTCCCTGCAGATTTACAAGATTAGGATTATTTTTAATTTCAGTACCATTATAGAGACGTGTTATTGATTCCAGTCCGGTCAGATTGATCAACATTGGATTGTTCTCTATTTTTAAACCACCATCTATTGCGGTCAGATTATTTAACCCTTGTAGATTTGTCAGATTAGTGTTGCTAATATAAAGTCCATTTGGATAAGTTTCGCCAATGCGGGTAACCTGACTCAGTCCATTTAAATTGGTAATACCCGTTCCGGATATGATTACACTGCCGGTTATATAAGTACAACCCGGATAATCCACGGCAAAATTATCAATGCTTGTTTGTGTAGTGAAGGTAATACCAGCCGGCAAACAATTCTGCCCAATTACAGGTACGTTAAATGCAATAAAAGCATAAAAGAACACACAAACATTATACATTCTGTTTAACACTTTTATATTAAACATAGGAATTAATAATTTAAATAAATTTCTCATAACGGGTTGATTTTAAATGTTAAAATTCAAATGTATTAATAAGGTGGGCAAATTTTTCAATTAAAGAATGAACGGTATGTATTGTCGATATCATCGGTCAAAAAATTAGTACACCTAAAGAATTAATTGTTTTTTGGTCATCTGACGGATCAACTCAGATCGTCGTCGTCTGGCCAGAGGAACCTGTCTTCCTGTTTCCATTATTATAATATTGGTCTTTTTTATCGTCTTAATACTTGGTAAATGTACCAGATGAGACTTATGGGACTTAATAAAATGGTGATCACATAGCATTGAATAAAGCTCTTTTATGCTTTTTTCTGTTATGTGTTTTGAACCATCCTTTAGAAAAAGAAAAGAATATTTTTCCCAGGCTTGAACACATTCTATACCTGAAAAAGAGATGAATTCAATTCCTTCAGGTTTGTGTATTGCTATTTTGTTAACTACTAAAAAAGTATTTTGAATGGATAATAATCCTTTGTGATATGCAGAAGCCTTAATCTTCAACCGGAATTCGACTTCTTCCATTAAATTTATCAAATCTGATTGCGTTTTGGAATTGGCATACAAAAGAAACGGTAATAAATTGCAAAGCAACTGCCGATCATTTTCAAGTTTTACTTCGATTATTTCAATTGGAAATTGTTTTAGATTTTGCAATATTTCGTTTACTTCTGCTTCATTAAAATCAGAAGAAAATATAAAAACAATATCAAAAAGCTGAAAATTTAACATCTTAAGATTATAGCCTGTACCTGAAAATTCAATAGAATCTATTTTATCTTTAAAAACATCATGAACTAATTCACTAAATAATTTAGAAAAATCCTTTTTCTGAATGACCAATAATTTATATCTTTTGTCAATCAATTTACTCAGTGGGGTTTTCATAACTTTCAGGTAAAATAATTATTATACGAGTATTAAGTTTGGAAATTTATTTGAAGAATGTCACTTTCAAATACATGTAGCCATATTGTTTATTAATGTTACTAAATTTCTAAAAAATATTTCAGTAAATTTATTATATTGAAAATGGCTAAAAAGTGTGTTCGAAATAAAATATTCTATAATTGGTGTGTTACACTTTTATTTTAATTATTTTTGCAAAACTTTGAACATGTTTTAAATTTATTGTGGATAGTTTTGTCATATTTAAAGCATCAGGCCTGCATTTGCAATTGAATATTCGCTGAAAGATTATCTTTAAAAGATATGTGTGATTTTAAGTAACTATTTTACCTGTTTAGCCTACTAATAATGAGTGCATTGGATAGTGATTTTCAAAAGATTGTAAAAAAAATCAGGGCATCAGCTTCCGAGCGACAGGAAATCATCAGATTATTGGCTAATGATGTAAAACTGAAATCAGATATACAAGGCTACGTGCTAAAAAATAATGGTTCAATGGATGATGGTGTGATGGTTTTCCATGACAGTATCATCGCTTTTATCAAAAGAGTGTTTACAGATCAGCATTTTATCCTGAGTACTTCTTTTCAACAGTACATATTCGGTATAGCAAAAAACATCTGGCTGACCAATCTGAAGAAAAATAATAAGTTGCCGGTGACTCAACTCATTGAAGACTCCAATGAGTCTGGTTATGATGAAGACATCAACCAGGGATTATTTGCAAAAGACAAAATCATCATTTTGCATCGGATATTAAAGATCATGAAACCCAAATGCAAGGATATACTTTTATATTGGGCCGGTGGATACAGTATGCAGGAAATTGCGATACATTTGGGGTATCCGTCCGAAGGTGCAGCAAGGAAAAAAAAGTGTGAATGCTATAAAAGTCTGATAGAATGGCTGGAACAACATCCGCAGTATATTAAAGAACTAAAAAATTAAATCCATTCCTATGGTCGATTTTTTCGAACATATTGACGAATATATTAAAGATCAGCTTTCTCCCGAAGATAAGCAGGCTTTCGAAGCAGAAATGACAGTCAATCCAACCCTACGATCTGCTGTGGACAATTACGATCTATTGAAAGAAATATCGATGGGTTTTCTGGAAACAGAAGTAAGGGAAATTTTAAATCAAACAAACGACGCACCTAAAAAACCGAATAACTACAGATGGATTTGGGTTACCACTATCATAGTTTTATTGATTGCCTTTGCATATTATCTGATCAGTTCAAATGGGAAAAAAGAATCTGTACAATATGCAGACCTTTACATTGATCCTGCCTGGCCGATAGATAGAAGTGAATCTACAGATACTTTGTCTGATGCCATCAAAATAGCCCTGAATGGAAACACATCATCAGCCGTAATGATGATAAAAAAAACCAGCCTGCCGAATGACGAAAAAAATATATGGATCGCAGAAATCTTTGCCAAATCAGGACAGGCAGATAGCACACTGTTATATTTGCCCCCAACATCTGATGATAATATGAAACGAGACAGGATTAATTACCTGAAGGTTATATCGCTCTATAGTCTTGGTAAAAAGGAAGATGTTAAAAAATTAATAGACGCCTTGCCGGAGAATACGGATGGGAGGTATAAAAATATTTACTTAAGAATAAATTAATTTGCCTAAGAAAATAAAAGAGAGGAAAGATTATACTCCTTCCACTCTTATTATTATTTCTATTTTTTTATTTTGGTACACATTTACATGATCCACATTTAGTTGTGTTTAATCTTATATAGGTGCAATTTTCACCATTTATACTTACAGTTGAAGGTAATTGTGTATTAATTTCACAATGAGTTTTATCTATATATGTATCAATAGGATATAAAACCGTAGCGTCTCCAAAAGAGCTGTTATTAGTAAATGTAGTGGAAGGGAAATTAGGACGTAAATCTGAAGTATATATATTTGTTTGTGGCTTCAATTCAACACAAAATTCAAACCAAGCAATTTGTTCTTCATGAGGGGTATCACCTAAAGATAACCCAGACAAAACTTTACCGTTTTGTGGTATAAATTCTACACTTAATATTGGACCAACAATAGTTTTTTTAAAATATTTTCCAATACCGCATCCTGGATTAACTCCTGCATTCCAATCTGTGATAGAGACTGTATTGTATTTAGCAAGATTAGGTAGAAACAGAGCCATTTTTAATTTGTTAATTTGCATTATCCCATCATTATAACACTCAACATGATATTTTGCATATTTTTTTTTATTCTCTTCCCAAACACATTTTAATTCTACAAAATTTGGGTCATGAAATTTACCGGAAATATTTATTGGATCATAAGTTTTTAATGTTGTACCACTTACAACATCAATAATTTCAAATGTTATGGATTTATTAACTACATCCGGTCCATATTCTGGCCTGAAATTTAAAAAAATATTACCATTTGCTTGCGGAAGATCAAGACATTTATTGGAATCAAATTCCTTCTGAAGATAAGTTGGTGATGATGAGTCGTATTTCAGGACATTTAGAAGATTATTAGCTTCAAATCCACTTTTGGTAAATGTCACAGATCCACTTGAAGGATTTGTATAGCAAAGTTTAGTGCCAGATGTTGGATTTTTAAAAATAAATGTAATATCCTTTCCAGCAACAATATCATGTGTGTAATTTCTATCGGGATTTATATTTTCGTAAAGATTATTGATTCCACTACTACCGGATAAATTTAATACTTTTACACTTCCCGGTAAATCATCTCCTTCATATTTATTGGTCAGATATAAATATCGGATAGGATAATCAGTTTTAAATATAGGATTTACTTCACTTAAAGATGTAAATGAATAGTCTCCATTTTCAAATATGGCAAAATATTCATTCTCCTTATTGACCCAGTTTCCATCTAAATCTGCCCCTGCAACTGCAGAAGATATACCTTTAACTTGAAAATTAAGTGGCACATCAGTAGTATTGAACTTATTGTAGAACGCACTTGTTGGTCGTACCCCATCTTTCCCTTTATTATCTCTTATTAACCACTGAAGGTCTTCCTGTACAAGCTGACCAAACACATGTCCAGTCATCATCAGAATACCAGCTAATATTAAAATCCTGTTTTTCATACGTTTTTTGTTTTGTTTTGAAAAAATAAATATACACCGAAAAGCAGCAATAAACCTCCTGCCCAATAATAAATGCTTTTTATACCTGGTTCAAAAATGGGAGATGTGTCACCGGCAACAACAAATGCCGCCCAATAATAAGGGTGTTTTTGCTCAGGATTACCTGTGACCAGAAAGTCCTTTTTGGCCTGATGGAGTGCTTCGTCTTTGGTTTTGCCCTCATAGAGTTGTTTATAGAATGAACCCATCAGATCTGCAGTACTCTGATCATCAGCTTTCCAAAGAGAATACACAATGGATTTTGAACCGCTATGAAGAAAACTGGTTGCCAGACTTTTTACTCCTTCTCCATATTTAAAATCTCCAAGCCCCGTTTCACAGGCACTCAGCGTCACCAGTTCCAGATTATTGGTCATTTGATAGATGTCGTTATCAAAAACCGGCACCACATTTTGTCCGGCATCCATGAGCGCCAGAAAAGCGGAATCACTGCGTACGATAGCATGTCCGGCAAAATGAAAGATATCTGCCATTTTCACTTTTTCTTTCAATGTTTCAAAATCCACAATCTGTTGGAGAGAATCATTATCAGTGAAATATGGATTGATTTGATTTATCTCTTCTTCAGCAAAGGGTAAAAACGTAAGACTGCCTCTGTCCAGACTTGCATACCCGGGTATCTCAGGTTTTTTGTACTCCGGATTGAGTATATACATCGAGGGATCTGTTTTTTTATTTTCATCATATACGGGCTGATGATAATGAAATAACAGGCTGATGATGTGATTTTCAAATAAATATTTTCCATCTCTTCTCAATATATCAAACGGCAGATAAGCCAACTTGCCATCCGGGATGATGGTCAATTTTGGGGTATTCTCCAATTCCAAAGGCAATAGCCACCTGCACAAAGTGTCAAGATTAGCAAACATTGAATCGCTCTCTTTTTTTTGCAATAACTTATTGACCAAAGATATTTTACTGTTTAAAATCACCCGATCACCTAATCTGTAAAATGTATGATTTCCTATGTTTGTCAGCATATAGTAGTCAACATCTGTCTCAACGTACTCTACATATGGCTTAGATATCGGCATCATTTCGACTTTTTGCGTCTGGTATTTTGATTCAATATCTGAAAGCAATTGTGACTGTCCGGTGATATCAAGCTCTATGTTTTTAGTATCTTCATTTTCATCAAGCTTATCAATTAAGGATAATAGTTTTTCAGTAATCCCATCATATTTTATTTTATCCTCCTCACTCATCATTGTCCTGATGCTGTTTCTGGATTGATTTTCAAGAAAAATGATGCTTTTGGACAGATCAAAATATTTTCTGGCTTTATCTGTGTATTTACCGGATGGATCTATTCCAAAGCCTTCAAAACAGTAAGTGATGGCCTTATTGACCAATGATTTGTTGGTAGCTACAGATAAATATTTTGAATTATTGAGCAGCAATTTTTTATTGAGCTGGTCATTGGCATTAATAGCTATGTCCAAAGCCATTAAAGCAGAATCGAGCAAAATTTTGTCTTTGCTTTGTTCAAACAGCTGGTGATAATATGCAGATTTTACATCCAGCAAATCAATAAACGTATTTTCACGATCTATTTCATGTACTTCAGGTAACTCTTTTTGACCATAGCCTGGTAATAATTTATTGATGCCTTTTTTAATATATTCATTGGATTCAGGCAAATTTTGTTTAAGCAAACTGAGTTGAGCCAGCTTATGATAAATTTTAGCTATTTCTCTGGATTTTGGGCTTGTATATATTATACCAGCATTTTCAAGTGCCTTACAATAATGATAAGCACTCAAATCATACTCTCCTTTTTTATCAAAATACTGACCAAATAGCACATCTAAACTTTGTTCCCGATCTAAACGGTCTTCATCCAAATCCAGACTATCCAAATATGATCCTGAATTTCGTATATGGGTATAGGCATTAATTAATTTGTTTTCCTCAGTGCAATAATTTAAAAAATAATCACCATATGCTTCATGAATAGCCTGTAAACCACGATACTCTTTACCCAGCACACCAAAAGAAATACCTTCATCATAATACTTTTTCATTTCATCATAGTTTCCCAACCACATATATGTTCTTCCGATTTCCTTATACAACCTTGACAATGTACTATGATCTTTATTTGAAATAAGGTACGGGGTACACAATTTGTAGTAATATAATGTCTTGTCATAATCACCCATTCTGGCATAAATAGCGCCAATTCTGTTTTCTATATTCCAGACATACTTATCTGTATGAAGGTCTTTAACATATCCGGAAGCCAGTAAATAGAACTTCAATGCTTCTTTATAGTCATTGATTTTATTAAACTGTTGTGCATGCCTCGTCAATTGTAATCTAAGTGCCAGGCTGTCTTCCTCATTTTTTGGCACTACATTATATAAATATGCTAAATTGTAAAGACTGTCATGAAGTTGGTTATCTACTAAGTAACTGTCCAGTTCTTTCAGACCATTCAGGTACCTGTCTAATGTATCATTTGCTTTAACTTTAAATATCCTGGTTTGAAATTCGCTCAGTTGAAATGATGTAACTTTATTATTATTATTATTATTATTAACATTATCGTTATTATGACATGAATTCAATGCAATGACAAACAACACACCTTTCAGTAAATTTTGCAAGGAATTACAATTGTAATTTATATTCATACTCATTATCTCAATTGGTAAATAATATACCGCAATTATACAAAAAGACAAGGATAAAATAATATTTATGTGCAAAATATTTTAATAATAATGACAATTAATACATCTTTTTTGTTCCAATAAACAGTATGTAGATATTACCTTTTAAAACGTTACTTTATTTTCTGTTTTTTTTTGTAATTTAGTTTAAACAAACAAATATTTAAAAAACTCGTTTCAATGATTGATTTTTTTATCTTTTTAGAAGACAAACTATCCATTTTTAAAACTAATAAAACAGGACTTCGTTCACCAAAGCAAAACCAGACTTATTATATGACCATCCTCCCCGCTACCCCAGCCCACATCCACGGCATCATCACACTCCAAAATAAATATCTGTACGCCCATCTCACGGCAGAGGAAAGAAAAAAAGGATTTGTCACTACCCCATTTACAGAATCTCAGATCACAGATGCCATTGATGAATCAGGTCTGTACGTAGCGCTAGATGATGAAGTAGTTATAGGATACGTTTTTGCAGGCACATGGGCGTATTTTTATGCATGGCCAATATTTCCATTTATGATAGAACGGCTCGCGGGGAAAAAGTTTGGAGACATGATCATTGCTAATACCAATACCTTCCAGTACGGACCGGTCTGTATTGATGAAAAGTATCGGGGAACGGGACTTTTTAATCTTTTGTTTGAAGGTATGCGGATTGAAATGGCAAAAAGATTTCCCATCGGACTGACCTTTATCAATCAGGTAAATTCCCACTCCTATCACGCTCATACCAAAAAATTGGGTCTGGAAATGATAGAAACCTTCTCTTTTAATGGTAATGAATATTACACTTTGGCATTTGATACAAGTCGAAGCGTTTTAAAATGAACTATAAAAAGCCATTGACTAAACAGACTAATAAATTTAAGGTGTATTCCTTTTAAATGTGTTCAAAAGTCCCTGCCGCCTACTACGTAGTGGCAGGCTTCCATTTTAAGGATGACTGAGTGATGCTGAGCAAAATCGTGATACGATATCACGATTTAACGAAGAAACCACAAACAAAGGATTGTGTATGGTAAGCTTAGGATGGGTAAAAATTTGTAGCCAAAATTTAAAATGATAATTTGGAATAAATTTAATGGGTCCACAAAAATCATTTCAATTTATTTTTAAATAGTGATATTTATTTACACATACTATTATCTACATCTGAATATTTTTTATCTTTGAACCGAATAATCAAGTACTTATGATACTTAAAACAAATATTAAATGTGTGCCTGTATGGTTATCAAAGTATACATTTTAATAATAAGCAACCATAAATGACTTTTTTGCACTAAGTTAGTATATCATTTAAATAAAAAGTGAGACCAAAATCACCATTAATTCTTGTTTTTGTTTATCTATTTCTTTTGATTATTTTTCAAATCAATGGAGCATTAAGTCAAACTTTCACGGGTACAGGCGGACTTATGATACCTCCTATGGCTCCCTCTCAAACTCAAGGAATAACAGAGTCTACAGTAAATGTATTTGGGATAGGTGTCCTTGGAGGATGTAAAACCATAGAAAATGTAACTTTAGATATAGAACATACCTTCACAGGTGATCTTGGGCTTATATTGATAGCCCCAAATGGAACTTTTATTGAACTATCGACTGGAAATGGGTTCGGTGGTAATGATTACCAAAATACTGTTTTCTCAGATAACGCAATTATAAATATTACTTCAGGTTCACCACCCTATAATGGAAGTTTCAGACCTGAGGGAAGACAGAATACTTCTATCAACAATCCTTACTCCAATGCAAATTCTCCCGGAAGTTTTACCTTTGCCAATACATTTACAGGTATAAATGCAGATGGTGTCTGGACTTTGTATATAAATGATTATTTAGGTGTGGATATTGGAATACTTAATAGTTGGTCAATTACATTTTCCAACAATGGGACCAATTTCACAGTAGATACAGGTCCTGACATGGGTGTTTGTGTGGGAAGTGATGTTACCATCAATGCTTCCAATACAGCTCCAAACCCCATAAGTTACCAATGGAGCAATGGCGGAAGCGGACCATCCATCACTATACCTTCTATAGTAAACCCGTTAACACTTACGGTCACTGTTACTGACCAATCGGGATGTACCGCCACAGATTCAAAAATCATCAATATTACTGCTCCGCCTGTTGCCAATCCGCTTACGATGCAGCAATGTCTTTCTGCACTTCCCGATCAGGCTACCTTCAATTTAAATTCAGTCAATAGTGCTGTGGGAAATGGGTTTACAGTAAGTTGGTTCAATGATATAGGTCTCACCAGTCCTGTCCCGAACACTGCCGCATTCATCAGTTCATCAACGATAATTTACGCAGTGGTTTCCAATGGATCCTGCAGTTCCGCTCCTGTACCCATAACACTGGAAGTTTTGCCACCATCACCAGCTAGTTTTGATATGGAATGGATCGATACACAGATTTGCCAACCTGATATGGTCGGTGTAAATTTCACCTTGCCAACAGCCGGTACCTATACTTACGAGTATTCGCTTATCTGTAGCAATGGAACAGAAAACAACACCATTACTACCTCAAATAATCCCGTTTTGTTTAACGTTACCGGTAATTGCACCTTGAATATAACTCAGATTACCCAGGTTTCTACAGGTTGTATCACCCTTTTTTCACCCCGTTATCTGATGATATCATGCTGGAAAATGCACCTGAAATTATGGTAAATCCCATAGAAATCTGCTCCGGACAAAACATAAACCTGGCAGATTTTGTAACAACCGATGCCGGAGCAGTTTTGACTTTTCATAATGCCACTCCACCCCTACCCTCCAATCAACTTGGGTCAACGATCGTCAATCCTATCTCAGCAACCACATATTATGTTTTATCGACGGGACCAAACTGCAATGCACAGGCAACTGTTGAAGTTATAGTTTCATCATCCAACACACCATTTAGCACAGATATTACGCTTTGTGAAAATAGCCTGGCAATACCCCTGAATCCCTATGTAAACCCACCAAATCTGATTGGTGAGTGGAGCGGTCCGGGCGTTTCCGGAAGTAATTTTGATCCAACAGGATTTACCGGCAATGTAGTACTTAACTTTAATCCTGAAAACGATTGTTACCTGGATGGAACACTAACTATTGAACTAAATCCACAACAAATACCTGATCTTTCAGCAACAGAAATTTGTTCATCTTCAGGGCCATTCGATTTGGTGACACTTCAGGATCCGGGTTTTCCGAATGGAATCTGGTCAGGAGATGGTGTGACAGGCAATATTTTCAGTCCCGGCGCTCTTACCGGTATAATTGATGTAACATTCACTCCATCAGGACAATGTAATTCTCCTGCTACCACTACCATTGAAGTTTTTCCGATTCCCAATCTGAATATCACACAAAATAATTCAGTCTGTGCAGGGGAAACTGTTAATCTGAACGACTATGTGATCAATCCTTCCGGGCATTCGATTACTTTCTATTCAGCCCTTCCTGCTTCATCAGCCAATGAAATTTTAAATCCGAATATCAACATTTCCGATCCTTCCACCTTTTTTATTAAAGCCACTGATATACACGGATGTTTCGATATTCAACCATTGACCATAAATATTATTCCCGGCATCAATCCAGTATCAGGAAACATCGAGGTATGTGAAAATAATGGAAATATTGACTTAAATCAACTTCTTTCTCCCGGTAATCTGACCGGTATATGGATCGGAAGCGGTGTTTCAGGAAGCAACTTTAATCCAATAGGTTTACAGGGTAATTTTACTATTACTTTTGACCCCGATGATGTTTGCTTTCTCATGGGTTCGGTAAATGTGGAAGTAACACCACTTCAAACACCTACACTTCAAAGCACCACGCTTTGTGCAGGAAGTGATCCGATTGATTTAAGTGTTTTGCTTGATCCTGATTTTCCGAATGGTTCCTGGTTTGGTCCCGGAGTGAATGGAAATACATTTGACCCTTCCTTGCTAAATGGTACCATAAACCTGACTTTTACACCTAATGAAGAATGTTCAGCTTCGGGCAATACGACTATAGAAATTTTTAATATACCATATGTAGAAATTACAGAAAACATTGTGGTTTGTGCCGGTGAATCAGTTGATCTTAACGCATATATAGTTAACACTTCCGGTTTGGAAATTCATTTTTATTCATCTTTGCCCGCAATTCCGGTCAATGAACTCAGCAATACCGTAATGACTATTTCCAACACAACCGAATTTTATATAACGGCAACTGATCTCAATGGATGTACCGCCACAATTCCGTTTACGGTCAATTCGGCACAAGGCGAAAGTCCCATATCTGACAATATTTCGATATGCGAATTGGAAGCCAATGTAGATCTGAGTGCTTTACTGAATCCACCGGGACTTCCGGGCATATGGAGCGGACCTGGGGTGAATGGCAATAATTTTTCTCCTTTTGGCCTTCAGGGAAATGTTTTACTTCACTTTGATCCGGATAATCTGTGTTATGCTGATGGAAATCTGAATATTGACATCACACCACCAGAAATCTTGTCATTAGGAACAGCCGAAATATGCAACGGATCAAATCCATATAATCTCGATGTTTTGCTGGATCCGGCATTTTTTGATGGCACATGGTCAGGTTTCGGTGTTGAAGGCTATTATTTCAATCCATCTTCACTTTCGGGTACGGTATTGCTGACATTTACACCTGATGAAGGATGCGTCGGACCAGGTACTACCACCATTACCATACAGCCTGAACCTTTTGCAGAAATAATTAACGACATCACCGTTTGTGAAGGTACCGAAATTAACTTATCTGATTATGTACTTAATGCTTTTAGTCATGTTATTAGTTTTCATTCATCCATTCCCGCAGATCTATCCAATGAAATCAGCAATACAAATATAGTGGTAGCCAACACTGTTCAGTATTATGTGAAGGCGACAAATCAATACGGTTGCATTTTTGTCCAACCCATGAATATTTTCGCCATATCTGGTGGTACTCCTGATCTTGGATTCGACGTAGTATGTAAAAATGAAGGCATTTATAATTTAAACCTCCTGAATGATCCTGTGGCAGGTACAGGTACATGGTCAGGCGATGGTGTATTAAATAATGAATTGCAGCTCAACTTGTTGTCAGGAATTGTAAGTGTTAACTTTACTCCTGATAATCTTTGTTATGAGGCGGCCACCACCTACATAGAAATACGAAATCCCATCCCATTAAATCTAGGTACTGCTAACCTTTGCTCCACTGCAGGTAGCTTTGATCTTTCGACAATAAGAGACCCTTTTTTTCCTGACGGCAGTTGGTCAGGCCTCGGAGTTTCCAATGGATTTTTTAATCCAGATTCCTTATCAGGTGTGGTAAATCTGACATTTGTTCCATCAGCATATTGTGCGAATAATGGATTAACCGTGATTAATGTCACCAAAAGTCAAACTCCGGTACTTAAGCAAATAAGCATTTGTGAATCGATTGATACGTTTCATTTAATCAACCTTGCAGACCCTTTATTTACAAATGGTATCTGGTCAGGATCAGGAGTGGTTGATTCTTTTTTTATCACCAATGGTCTCCATGGTACAAATTCCATTGCCTTTACTCCTACCCAAAATTGTGTCTTCCCGGCATCCACCACCATAGAAATTATTCCATATAAAACTCCTGTTCTGCAACCACTTATCTTATGCGAGACTTCTGATCCGATCGATCTGCTGACCTTACAAGACACTTTGTTTGTAACTGGCTCATGGTCAGGAATTGGGGTTCAAAATAATTATTTTGATCCGAAAGGATTAAGCGACAAAATTACGGCTACTTTTATATCCGACGTGGAATGTACACTATCGGCATCAACAACGATCACGGTCAATGGCAGCCCAAAAACTGCAGATTTAAAAGTAGTCTGTGACCCTACCGGTCGGTTTTATGATGTTAGTTTTGAGATGTCAGGCGGTGATACATCTTCCTATTTGGTAAATGGATTATCAACCGGTAAACAGTATATTTCAGACACCATTACATCAGGATTACCTTATTATTTTGTTGTTACTGATAATAATCAATGTGAACCTACGATACTTCAGGGCAATAAAAATTGTGAGTGTACTACAGGTGCAGGTACCATGGATTTCACAAATACCCCATTGAAGGTTTGTAAATCAGGTGTAGTCTATGCAACACATTTCGGAGATCAGACCCTTGATCCGAATGATGCATTCAGCTTTATTTTGCACGACCAGCCCGGACTTCAGGTGGGCAATATTCTGGCAGTTTCTCAAACACCTCAATTCAATTTCCCATCAAATGGAATACTGGACAAAACATATTATATATCAGCTATAGCAGGTGATACCTTGTCCAATGGAAGTGTCAAACAGAATGATGGTTGTTTTTCAATGGCTGCGGGTGTTCCGGTGGTTTTTATGAACCAAAAGCCATAATTGATCAGATTGATGATGTTTGTGCTGAAAATTGTACAGATATACAATTAAATTTCAAAGGCATTCCTCCTTTCAGAATAGAGTTTGACATTATAAATGATCAGACCTTAGTATCCAGAGATACGATTATTTCCTTTTCAACCGCTTATAATTACCGTTTTTGTCCGTCTTCTTTCAATCTGGATTCCGGCAATACCACTTTTAAAATCACACGATATACTGATCTACAATGCAGTCCGGAAAGTTTGGACAGCCTGACTGTTTTTAATATCGGCAAAAAACGTACTTCTGAAATAAAAAGACAATTATGCAAAGGAGAAATTGTTATCATAAACGGTGCAGAATATAACGAATCCAAACCCAAAGGAACTGAAATTATTAATTCTGCTAGCACCGGTCAATGTGACTCTATCATCCAGATAGATTTGTCTTATTTCCCATTATCCACCCTTTTAATTAACAAACCGATCTGTGAAAATCAATCTGTCATAGTTAATGGAACAACTTACAATAAAAATAAACTTGCCGGCTTAGAAACGATAAAAAATGGCAATATATATGGATGTGATTCCATCATAACCGTACAACTGACATTGGTAAATGAAATAACCACTTCTCTGAATCAGACTTTGTGTCGTGGAGAATCTGTCATAGTAAACGGTCAAGTATATGATGAAAACCGTCCATCCGGGTCTGAGCTATTTTTAGGAAACGGATCAGACAAATGTGATTCCACAGTGAATATTTCGCTCACCTTTAATGAAATAAAATTTTTAAATATCAATGAAATACTTTGTGCTGACCAGTCGATGATTATAAATGGTAAAACCTACGACATTACTCATACAGAAGGAACTGAAGTGATTAAAAATGGAGCACTAAATGGTTGTGATTCTATTATAAATATTAAACTTTCTTTCTATCCAATACAAACAGATACTATAGTTAAGGTGCTTAAAAAAGGAGAAAGCATAGAGATCAATGGGATTTTATTTAATGAAAATAATCCAAAAGGGATCACAGAAGATCCGGTCTTAACCGCCAATGGCTGTCAAAAATTTGATTATATCATAGTCTATTTTGAGCAGGATTATATTACGGCAAAAATTGAAACGACCCCACAGTCCTGTCCTGGAGAAAATGATGGAAAAATATATATTTCTGACCTGTCAGGCTGCGCTGACTACAAGCTGAGAATAAATGGAACAGTGTATCCGGATCCTACCTTCCCCTTTGAACTTGATAATCTCAGTCCAGGTTCATACCAAATTGAGATAACAGGAAAAACGGATTGTTTAATGGCAAAAACCGTAAAAATACTTCCTTCCCTATCCACTGGTTTTACGGTCTCTCCCATTGATTTCAAAATGCAGTTTGGTCAGGATGTTGAACTTCATCCGGAAATTATACCGGCGCCTTCCCTTGTTTTATGGGCACCTTCACAATATTTATCATGTGCTGATTGTACTACCCCGATGACCAGAGATATATCAGGGGATATTTCCTTTATGCTGACACTTACTGACATAGCAGGGTGTTCGTTTCTATATAACATACAATTGTTGCTCAATAAAAAAGACATTGAAATTACCTTTCCCAATATATTCTCACCCAATGGTGATGGATTTAACGATTTTTATGAAGTAAAGTCCACCACATCTCAACAGATAAGTCGACTGACTATTTTTGACAGGTGGGGATCTCAATTGTTCAATAAAAATAGAGAGCCTGATCAGGAAAGTATCATTTGGGATGGAAAATCACACGATAAAACCATTCAGCCCGGGGTGTATATTTATCTGGCAGAAATTACTGACAAAAACGGTAATAGAAAATATGTTTCAGGTGACCTGACCATAAGTTTTTGACTTTGGAGCTGTTCATTTTTTACGGGGGAAAATAAAAATATTTTTGTGCAATACCGTATTCGTCGGTTATCATTCCTAATTTAAAGCAAAGCCTTACTTTATACTCAAATTAAAACTGACATTAATGGTTCTGTCCAATTGGGAGACATCTGAACCCAGAATGGTATTTATGGGGTTTTGTCCTGAACTGCCTTGATTCGGTGGCAATTGAAATACAAACTGTCTGTACTTAACATTCGTTCTATTGGTGATGTTAAATATTGATAAGCCAATGCGGGAATCTGCACCACCCAATCTAAATCTGTAATAAGCACCTACGTCCAGACGATGGTATGCCGGTAGATTTTTGATATAATCATTGACTATAAGATTATTTCTATCAACCGGATTATTGATGGATGAAAGATCGAGATACGGCCTTCCGGATGCTGCTATATAACTGGTGGATAGGTCAAATTTCCCCAAAGTAATCGCATTGATCCATTTTATCTGATGACGACTGTCTTCTGAAGACGGAAAATATTGATTCTTAAATATTTGTTTAAATCTGTTTTCAGCTTTACTGATGGTATACGTAAACATGGAAAAAAATGCAGCTTTCTCGTAAGCTAAAGAAACATCTGTTCCATATGATTGGCTGTATCCCTGAAATAATCTGAAAGAAGTATTTCCCGGCATTGGCTGTGTCGGCCTTAATCCCGGTGTTTGTGTAGCATGTATTATAGCCCCGTCCAATTGTCGAAAATAACCTTCCACATCCAGGGTTATTGATCCAAATGATTTCCAGAAGCCTGCCATATAATTTGTTCCTTTGCCCACAGGAATACTGGAATTATTACTCAAAGCAAAAAATTGTTGTTTTTGACCCAGTGCGTTTTCGTGTTCAAACAATCGTATAAATTGTACCTGCTTGCCGGCTGAAGATTTTAAAGTGAAATCATCACCGATGGTATAACTCAGATAAAACTGTGGTAAAAAATATACTTTCCCTGGTTCATTTAAGTAGGTCGAGCGCAAAGCTGGTTCAAAATACAATCCTGATTTACTTCCAAGTGAAATCTGAGAAAAAATACTCGATTCTTTACCAACCCTATTGATTTCGAAAATTGGATTCCTGTCGTTTTCTATATAAAGTTGATTATCATGAATGATATGCTCAACTCCAATCATCAAATGATTCAATGATTTACTTCGGTAGCTAATTTTTAGCCCTTTGTCTCTAATTGTATTGTTATTATACAAGGTCACAGTATCCTTAACAAAACCAGAATTTTCTCTGCGTGTAAGATTACTGCTGATATCGTAAGTACTGCCAAAAGAAGTTTGGTAAAGGGTAGTCATCAGATCAAACTTAGTTCCGTCATAGACATAATTTAAGCCATATACGTTGTTGTTCCAATCACTCACTTGTTTGAAAAGTTCTTCATTAACAGTCAACAGTTTTGTTTTGAAGGAAATATTATATTTATCAATAAATTCATCCGCGCTTTTAAACATATTGGCATCCAACTGATGATTTCCCTTTTTATAGACAATACGCACATTTGTATCATAAAAGTCAAATTCAGGTTTTGAAATAATCAGATTTTTTGCATTAGCTGGTTTATTATCTGATTCCAGATTTTCTCTCTGACTTAAGTCATACAGATTTGAGTTCAACAAGTTAGTATATGTTTTTCGCCCCGAAAATTTGACATGCATATATTTGCCTAGTGGAATTTCTGCCATTAATCCGGAATTAAGTAAGTTTAAATCAAGGTTTAGATTGAACTTATTCATCTTATCGTCACTTTCAAGTTTCACCATGCCACTGGTCCTTCCTCCATATTCAACCGGCAGATTATTTTTGTATAGAGTAATATTTTTTACATACCAAGAATTGAATGCTCCAAAGATACCGTAAAAATGATCAGCTTTAAATATTGGCATATTGTCCAACATCAGTAATGTGGCTTCTTCATTGGCTCCTCTGATTCTTATACTTGACTTGGAATCATTGATGGCACTGACTCCGGGCAGCATCTGGATCGTACGCATGATGTCTTTCTGAAATACAGACGAAGCAGCCATTTTTTCGATTAGGACATTATCAATGGACAAACCTTGTTGCTTAGCAAAACTAATTTTTTTCTTTAGCGTGTTGATCGTGACCGGTATTACTTTGACAGGATCAGGATTCATATTTACCTTTTGGTAGGGAACATCGGTGTCAATAATAAAATTCTGATCATGATGAGCCAACGAATGAATAGTTAACTTTTCACCCTTTTTCGTTTTTGGTATTTTTAAAAAACAATCTCCCTGTTCATCAGTAAACCCAAAGTATTTGCGACTTTCATCATAGATTGAAGCATATGCTACGGGCAATTTTTCCTTTGGATCTTCTATTTTAATATGCAGTATGATATCATCAGAATTCAGAATATCTGCTGCTTCAGAACGGACTAAAAATGAATTATCACCCTCCGCTACATATTCTAATTGGAATGAATAACATATTTTTTCAAATAGTGCAGAAATAGATTCTGCGGTAAGCCTTTTTTCTACAGCTGCCTGAGCACTTAATAATGTAGGACTATAGGCAATCAAAACTCCATACTTTTCTTTAAATTCTTGTAGTACTTTTGTACAAGGCTCCCCTTTTAAGATTTTTATATCAAATACATTACTATTTTGACAATACAGATCCAGAGTACCGAAACAAATCAATACTAGAACTACAATGATATGTTTATATATTTTGATAAAGGTACTTATATGGTAAAATTTAATTTTACTTAAATAAAGTTAAATATCTATTAGGTTATTTTGTTATTGTTACTTTTTTGCCATCAATATTGTATTTTAAATCAAGCGGCCATGTAACAGAATATAACGCGTCATTTAAATCTCCTTTTCGAAAAAAGCCCGTATAACTTAATGAACGGAATTCTTCTGAGATTTTTACCTTTATTTCATATTGTCGTTCAAGTTCTTTGACAACTTCCGAAAGTGGCTGATTATCAAAAGTATACATACCGTTGATCCACAAAATCTCATTTGGCTTTCCGGTTTCTGCTTTAGACAGTTCAAGATTGCCATCAGTAAGCGTTACTTTATCACCCGGAATCAGCATAACCTCATCCGTTGTTCCATTTTTTTTCATGACAGCTACTTTACCTGTTTTACAAATTACTTCAAAACGGTTATCTCGGGTATCAACACTGAAACTTGTGCCTAAAACTTTGACGCTGCCTAATGTCGTTTCTACCACAAATTTTTGACCTTTGGTAACTTCAAAAAATGCGAGTCCATTTAAAGTAATTTTCCGTTCCTGACTCCATTTTTCAGGATGATAACTTATTTTTGTATCAGCATCCAATTTAACTGATGACCCGTCCGGTAATTTTTCTGTCCGTTCCTGTGCTATACCGGTATTGATATGTTTTGTATCAGAAATTCCAAATTTAAAAATTAAAATGAATAAAAGACAAGCGGCAGCAAATATTGCGGCTACATATTTAAAAGATTTTAAATTTATCACTTTCCCACGGGTGTTTTGAGTTGTCCCCGTGGAAGCAGCTATTCGGTCCCATAATTTATTTTTATCGATAGATGAATTTTCTTTGAAACTCATGGACAGAACAAATCTTATTGCGGCATTAATATCTGCTTCATGATCCGGATTCTCATCAATGTAATCGGACCAATAGTCATCATCTTCCTGAAATTCGGATTTCACCCATCTGATAAATGACTCATTAACCATGAGATCGTGTTGGAATTTGTGTAAATCTCTATTACTCATAAGCGATTAAATCTGTGTCTTATAGATGTAAGTGATTTGATTTGGTTTTGTACTCATTTTTTCGCTCTTATTATTAATGATATAAGGCAATCAACAAAAAAAGAAACCACATTACAATAAATTTCCTCAATTCGATGATTCCTTTTGAAATTAGATTTCTAACCGACTGATAATTGATATCCATGATCTCACAGATTTCTTCATATGACAATTCTTCATAATATTTAAGATAAATGGCTTCACGTTGTCTGCTGCTAAGGAACTCAAAAGATTGTTGAAGCATCGTTTTAATTTTTTCGTTGGTTTCATCCTGGATTAGAATATCTTCGATAGACAAATCAAAATTTGTGTCCTGATTCTCTACATAGTCCAAACCCGATGTTTTATGGGACTTCTCAATTCTCCTGATCAATTCACGTCTAAGCGCCACACATAAATACTTGATAATAGAATCTGTGTCACTAAGGCTTTCTTTCTTTTGCCATATCTGCACAAATATATCATGAATGGTATCTTCAATCAGCTCAATATCTGAAGTAAACTTTTTAGCATAATTTTCAAGGCTACCTGCGTGAAGATCATATATTTCTTTAAACGCATTTTGGTTACCTTTTTTGAGCCGTATCCACAACTGCAAATCATCCATAGGTATAAAATTTCGGCTTAGACTGGTAAATGAAGTCAAAGTTAAAAGATAATTCAGTTTTTAATCTATATTTGCACTCAAATTAAATTTTAAGTAAAATGATTTTATCTTTTTTATTACAATCCTCCGGAAGTGGTGTTTTAGGATTTATATTTCCTGCATTAATGTTGGCTTTCTTTTATTTCTTTTTTATCAGACCTCAAATAAAAAAGCAAAAAGAACAATCAGCATTTTCTTCAGATTTGAAAAAAGGAGACGAAGTGGTGACGACCAGTGGTATCATAGGTCAGATCAACAAGATTGAAGATAATGTAATAACGTTGGAGTTGGATAGTAAAACCCACATCAGAGTGGTGTCAGGTGCTATTTCAAAGGAAATGACAGATCAGTACAAAGGTAAAACAAAGGCCTGATCAGGACAATTTTTTGATTCCTTCTGGTGTAATTTCAATATAACGTTGTTTAAAAAGGTTTCCAATACTTTGTTTGAACACTTTTTTACTCATGCCAAAGATGTTGTATATGATTTCGGGGTCAGTTTTGTCGTTATAAGGCAAAAATCCTCCTGATTTTTCTATTGCATTTAAAATTAGTTGGGCAAAACTATCGATTTTTGTGTATCCTATTTTATCAAGCGTCAAATCAATTTTGTCGTCATCTCTGATCTTTTTTATATACCCCTTCATCTTTTGACCATTACTGATCTTTCGGAAAATTTCGTTTTTATAGATCACTCCGATATGTTGGTTATTAATAATAGCCTTATATCCTACATCTGTCAAAGTCCATATGAGTAGATCAACTTCCTGATTAATAGTGTATTCAGGTTTTTCTTTATTGATAAATTTTTCGAGTTTCATACTGCCTGTAATCCGATCTGTGATCTTATCAATGTACACATGAACAACATATGACTTACCTTCTTCCATCTTTACCTTTTGCTCACTGAATGGTACAAGCAACTCTTTGCTCAGTCCCCAATCCAAAAAAGCACCTACATTTTCAATTTTATTTACTTTTAAGTAAGCAAAATCACCCACCTGGGCAAAAGGAATTTCAGTAGTGGCCAGCAATCGCTCTTCACCATCCAGATAGACCATAACATCGATAGTATCTCCTATTTTCATATCAGGAAAAATATACCTCTTAGGCATCAGTATTTCCCCAAGATTTTCTCCATCAAGATAAAAGCCAAAATCTACTTTTCTGACTATTTTTAGATGATTAATTTGTCCTAATTGTGCCACTTAAACCATTTATATTAAAAAAATACCATGTTGTCCATAAAGACAAAGATAGTAAAAAGTTTATTATAGTGTGATTTTCTTTATTATGCCTTTTGACAATCCAAAAATTATCTTAAAACAATAGCAAACTACAAATGAAAATTAAATAAGCTTTACTGGCGCATAAAAAAGGGCAGAAATAAATTCCTGCCCTTTTTAAAATTTACCAAAATATGGATTATTTCTGGCCTTTTGGGGCTTCCATTAATTTAAAGAATTGGTCTAGTTTAGGAAGAACAATGATTTCAGTTCTTCTGTTCTCAGCTCTTCCTGCTGCATTGGCATTGGAAGCTTTAGGAACAAACTCTGACCTTCCGCCTGCTGTCATTCTGGTCGGATTAACTTTATACTTTGTCTGAAGAGTTCTTACAACAGCCGTTGCTCTTTTTGCACTTAGGTCCCAGTTGTCATTCAAACACTCATTAGCAATCGGAACATTATCTGTATGACCTTCAACAAGAATATCAAGATCACTCTGATCATTAAGTATACCTGCAATTTTTGCAAGTACCTTGTCTGCTCCTGAATTAATAGTTGCCGATGCTGTCTTAAACAACATATTGTCAGACAATGAGATATACACTACTCCTTTTTTCACTTCAATGGATACATCACTATCATTAAAGTCGCTGAGTGATTTTTTAAGATTCAAAGCAAGTGCAAGATTTACTGAATCTTTATACTGCATAGTCTTAGTCAAATCCTTGATATACTGGCTTTGCTGACTAATCGCCTCAAGTGACTTTTTAATACTTTCAGCACCGGATTTATTTATTACTGAAGCTGTATTCAATTGGTCAAGTAAGCTATTTTGACTGCTTCTCATCACTAAAAGCTGATCTTCTAAGGATTTGAGTTTTACATTAGCAGAAGCCAACTCATCATTCGCTTTTTTCAAATTGGCATTCGCCATTTCAAGTTTTTTGGTAAGATCCAAAACCTGGCCTTCCAGTTCCTTATTTCTTTCTTCACATCTGGACAATAAGTTTTTATGTGCTTCTAATGCTGCATTAGCTTCATTTAGTTTTTTCTTACTTACACAACCTGATGCCATGATCAAAGATGTAAATACAATAATTGAAATTTTAAAGTATCGCATAATAATTATATTTTAGGTTTACGAAATCGGGTGCAAAGAAAACAATTTATCCCCAACTAAAAAAAATACAACAACATGAATTTGCAAAAATTCTATTTTTATAATGTTTTTATAACATTTTCAGCTTTTTATATTCCAATGTTATATTTATCTCATGACATTGGATATATTTACTCTGAATTTGCAGAAACATTAAGATAACCCGCACAATTAATTGTGAACCTTGGCGGTGCTCATTAATACTGAGGCCGCCAATTTTTCATCATTTGATCATACAATATGAAAATACAATTTAAACATAATGGAATTACCGTGTTCGAAAGCAGTTTGTATAGAACCACCACTACCATCATAGAATTGGGTGAATCAATTTTAATCATAGATCCAAACTGGCTACCGATAGAAATTGAATATTTACAAAATTATATCACACTGAATTACAATGATCATCAAAAATATTTACTCTTCACACATTCAGATTTTGATCATATCCTTGGGTATGGTGCTTTTCCCGGAGCAAAAGTAATTGCATCGGTTGCCTTTGTGAAAAATGAAAATAAAAATGAGATTCTGGATCAAATACTGGAATTTGACCGTAAATACTATATTTCCAGAAATTACCCTATTGTTTATCCTGCTACAGATATTGTCATAGAAAAGGATTACTATTCTTATTCTATCGAAAATTTTGAATGCATTTTTTTCAATGCACCTGGACATTCAAAGGATGGGTTATTTATGATAATTCCAGAAAAAAATCTTTGGGTTGCCGGCGATTATTTAAGCAATATTGAAATACCTCTCATCGATGATAATTTCGAAAGTTACACAACAACCTTAAAAAAAGCAATGGAAATATTCACTGAATTTAGTGATGTACACATTTTAATACAAGGACATGGCGATATTACTAAAGAAAGAGCAGAAATACAGCAAAGAATTGAGAATGATACATCTTATCTAAAAATGTTAAAAAAATATTCTCTAAATCCCAACCAGATTGATCTGATAGAGCTGGAAAAATTTGTCCTTAAATACGCAAATAATACCGAACTATTAGATGCCAATAAAAACAATATAAGACAACTGAAATAAAATCCAGACCACTTCACATTGGAAATTTCAACTTGATACAAGAGAAAGATGAAAAAACCAAGATTGAATGTAATATTATAAAGGTCTGAAATTTTCTTATTACTTTTTTCTAAACATGTTTTATATTTCTCCATTTTATGAATGCCAATAAACTGATTCCCCCAAGAATTATCGCAGTGTAATAGACAGCAGGTGGAATAGGAACGGGATCACCTGCCGCATAGGAATGTAACCCTGATAGATAGTAATTGACCCCAAAATAGGTCATGATTACTGTGGCAAAGCCAAAAAGAGATGCAAAATTGAAAGCATAGACACTTTGCAATCCGGGAATAAATCTCATATGCAATATAAAGGCATACACCAGAATGGTCACCAAAGCCCAGGTTTCTTTAGCATCCCATCCCCAGTATCTACCCCAGGATTCATTGGCCCAAACACCTCCAAGATATGTACCCACACTAACCATAAATAATCCTCCCAATAATGTGATCTCACTAATGATGGTCAATTCTTTTATCGTTCTATATATATTTTCCTTATTTTTATCATTGGTAATAATCATCAACACAAGATTAAGCATACCGATTACCGCTCCCAACATGAGGAAACCATAACTGCCCGCTTCCAATGATACATGAATGGTCAGCCAGTAGGATTTGAGTACCGGAACCAATGGAGTGATCTCCGGATCCAACCAACTCATACCCGCTACCAATAAAATGGTGGCAGCCAGCACCGTAGTTGCAGCCATACCGCCCAACGATTTTCTGGAAAAGAACAATCCCGCCAGCATGGTTGTCCAGGAGATATAAATCATGGATTCATAGCCATTGCTCCACGGGGCTCTGCCGGATACGTACCATCGCAATCCTAATCCAACCGTATGAAATAAAAATAAGACTAAAATGATATAGAATGCCCATAGTGTGTACTTTCCAACATCTGATTTCACATTGAAAACAGAATAAAAAAAGAAGCCCAATAATACAAGGCTCAATATTCCATAAACATTCCTCAGGCGACCGAAAACGTCCAAACTATTCAGGAGAAGTTCAGCTTTTATCTTTGATGAAGATGGAATGATATGACTACCTTTACTCTGCTGAATTTCAGACAATTGCTTCAATGTTGATTCTGCGTTACTATAATCTCCTGTTTTACTGCTTTCGCTGACAGAAAGTAAATATGACGAAAATACTTCAAACATATCCAAAACTTCTGATGGTGGCATTTTCATTTCCCTCACATCTGCGGGTGATATCCATGTATTCGCTGGATCATCTGGAACCGGGAATATTTTTAATAATCTACCTGAAAAAATCATATTGGCAATGTTCACTTTTTCGTCCAATTTAATTACAGCTTTCTCAAATGTACCCTGATCCTTTGGATTTACAGATTGAGACTGCCTCACAGCTTCTCTCAGCAAATACTGGCCTTCGTTATTAAATAATTGCCTGTAACTGATCAGCTTTTCGTTTGTTCCCAGAATTTTCTGAACTTCAGGATGCATTCCGATGTGAAGGAGTGGTACATTTTCCCACTTTTCAGGTGACTTCATCATGGACAAAAATATTTGATCAGAAGTCATTCCAAAAAGACTCTCTTTTTTAGCAATTTTCCGCAATACTTCACCAGTTAGGGTATTAACCGGCTTGAATCTCCCCCTATGATCCTGCACCAGAAGGCGACCAAATTCAGCAGCATGTGCTTCACTTACATCAGCTACCGGTGGAGCTGACTGAGCTTTGGTATCGGAAATCATAAAAAATGACAAAAAAGACATCACTACAATCGCTGAAAAAGTAGTTTTATTTTTTTCATGATCCAATTTTTTTATTAGTGCAGTAAAACGGCTGTTTCTACTAAAAAATGTCATCATCATTCCAATAGTCAATAAAATGTAGCCAATATATGAAACCCAAGTCCCCCAAAAGTCATGATTAACACTTAAATATGTCCCTTGTTCATCCTGATCAAATGACGACTGGAAAAACCTGTAACCACCGTAGTCAAGAATATTATTCATATAAATTCTAAAGTCTTTATTAACCCCTTTGGCAGGATCTGCTAATGTAACTTCGCTGGCATAAGAAGATGGATTATCTGTACCTGGATATCTCTCCATAATAAAATCTCTAAGCTTTAAAGAAAATGGAACTTTGATTTGTTTTGCCCCATAACTGACTGCCATCTGTACATCCCCAAAATCAGCCACTTTTGCTTGTCCTTCATCTCCTTTTCGACCGGTTACGACAATTTCCTTATTTATGCCATTATTTGAAATTTCAAGCAATAGACCTGCCATGCTTTCATTTTTCATTTTTTGATCACCAGATGCAAGGGTTACTTTTGCAGAAGATCGAAAATCACCTATTACAAAACCTGAATTATTCCAAATATACATAGATCTTAACATTAATGGACGATAATCTGACGGCACAATGGTATCCGTTTTTTGAGTTGCCATGACTGTTTGAATCACCGGAACATCTGTTGAAAATAAAAGTGAGTCATTACGTACAGTAACATTAAATGCATTTGGAAGCAATTGATCAGTAAAATTGAAATTCACACCATTAATATTTACTTTATCTCCTTGATATACAAAAATCTCTTCTCTCCCACCCTTACCAGCAACTACAACTTTCATAGCAGGTTTTCCACCTTCAGTTTCTTCTATTTTTTCGATTGGATTGGGGATAAATTGTTTTAGCTTAACAGATAACATATTTGGTCCTATCTGGTATTGGCCTGAAAAATCATTGTTTCCCAGTGTAGAGAAGTACACCGGTTCATCAAAAGAATACGACTTTCCTCCAAATAATAGTTTAAATTTCAAAAAACTTTCTGTCGATAAAAAATAATCAGACGATTTCCCTTCTCGAATATGCATCATACCTTCATAACCAAAATATCTGGTAATCCCGGCACCCAAAATAATAATGATAATAGCACCATGGAAGGTAAGTGAAGCCCACTTTTTCTGCTGTATCATCCTGAATCTGAAAATATTGGCCAAAATAGTACCTCCAAATAAAATCAAAAGAAGCTCAAACCACCTTGATTTAAAAATCATATCCTGAGCTGAACTTGTACCAAAATCGTTTTCAATAAAAGTAGCCACACCTATTGCGATTGCAAAAATCAGCATATATAATCCCGCTGCCCTTGTAGAAAAAATATTGTTGTAAATTTTGTTTGCTAAATCACTCAATTTCATGAATTTCACTCATTTATTTATCACAAATTTAGTTATTTTAATGGTTTGAAAACAAAAATAATGTTGAACAGGAAATTTTTCTTGTTGAAATGGAGCATTTTTTTAGAGTTCGATAAATATTAGTTTCCACCAAGTGACGGAATATTTTTAGCATCGTAAAGTAGAAGTGATCATGATTTATCTCTAAAACAGGTTATTAATGGAGCTAAATCGAATTATTAGTCTGTCAAACACAATTACAAAATATTCCGTCTGATAAACACAAATAATAAAATCAAAATACTATATCCAATAAAAAATGGAATAATACAAGTACTCCAGCCAACAATCAACATAACACCCATTATAAGCAACTGAAAACCAAGTCCATAAATAGAAATACATGTCATAAACCAGGAAGGAAAAGATTTTGATTTGTATGCTTTGGGATCAAGAAGTTGAATTGTTTTGTCAAATACAAAATACAGAGCATTAAAAACATGATAAAGAATATAGACGGTTTTTTGATTTTCTCCAGGGAAAGCCTGGGGTACTTTTTGTTCAAATATCTTGCTTGTCATATCACTGCCAGATGTTGCATTCCTTAAAATAACATAGTAATAATTGTACAAACTGCACTGTAACTGCATGGACAGATATGCAACTACCATTAAATAAAAAGAACTTTCAGTCACACAATAAATTGCAAGAAGAAATAAAAAATTGAGAATGCTGTCAAATATAGAATCCAGATATCTACCTGTATAGGATGGTGTTTTTTTCAATCTGGCCAATTCTCCATCTACCGCATCAATTATAGATTTAAGAATAAGGAAAAAAGCAGCAAACCAATAATATCCGAATAGGATGGAACAAATAGCTGCAATACCACATAATCCAAAAACCAGGGTCACCTGGACAGGAGTTACATTGGTCTCAGATAGATAGTTAGCCCACCATCGTGCCGCTGGTCTGCCGTAATCTGACAAGTCAAAAAATTTGTTTTCAGCAGCTAATTTTGACATTATTATTGGAAAGAAATACTTTAAAAGACTTGATACAAAATACAACTTGAATATAGTTGCTTTTCGCTGGTATTCAATTTAAAGTATTGATTATCTTTTTTTATAGAGAAGATGAGATGACCAATATAGGTCAGGATATTTGAATTAATCCCAGGATTATGGAGACAAAGATATTGATTATATCATTAGTTATGGTCTTTTCGCCAACCAATTAATTTTTAGTATTAATATTAAGTCGATCGGATAAACTTCATCATTTCGCAAAAAGTATTATCCTAACATTCTAAATAATAGTTAAAAAATGTATTTTACACAGACATTTTTTCTACATTTGACGTATCTAAACATCATATTCACTCTACTGTTTTATGCCAACAAACAAAATACCAGTATATATCATCACGGGATTTCTGGGATCAGGTAAAACCACATTTCTAAATCAATTTATTCATTATCAACCGAATAAGCGAATCATTGTCATAGAGAATGAAATAGGCAAAACCAATATTGATGGAGCATTAATTATTGACAGTGCAGAAGATGTGATGGAACTCACTGCTGGTTGTTTATGTTGTAATCTGAATGAAAAACTATATGATTTGCTTTTTGATCTTGAAAAAAGAAGAAGCGAATTTGACATATTAATGATAGAAACTACAGGAATAGCAGATCCTTCGGCAGTAGCTGAGACCATTTGGACAGGTGGTTTTATGGGTAAAAACTATGAACTCAAAAATACCATCTGCCTGGCTGATGCTTTAAATATGCAACAGAGTCTTGAGAATACGGATGAGGCCAGAAGACAAATGACTTTTTCAGATATCGTTTTACTGAATAAATGTGATCTTTCTGATGCTACTAAGATTAAAGATTTGCGAACTCTTATTCGGGCACTCAATCCTTTTGCAAAAATATTTGAAGGCATTGAAGGTCATTTTTCGCACTCAGAGATTTTGCAATTTTCTGGACAATCCAAAGATAGGACGGAAAAAAAGAATAAAGAAATTTCTAGCCTCCACGAACATAAACATAAAGGAATACAAACTTTTACATTAGTTTTTGACAGACCTTTTGATTTTGCACATCTCAGACATACGCTTATGTTATTGCTTCATGTAAATAAACATCAGATATATCGTATAAAAGGTATTCTTGATATTCCGGATATGGATAACAGAATGATAATTCAGTCGGTATATAAGAGCTATAGAATAGAAGAAGGTAGTTTATGGGGTGAAAATGAGAAAAGAGAAAGTAAAATTGTTTTTATAGGCAATGACGTGGAAAAAAGCAGCATAGAGAGAGTATTTAATCAATGTCTGGTAAAAAGTTTCCAAACAACCTGAATGACTAATCAATTATAACCTAAATAATTCAAATATTATATGAAATCATTAATGTCAATTCTGATCACTTTTGGACTTTTTATACATACTTCAGCGCAGAGTTTAACCCTGGAGCAAATAATGAAAGGAGATGAATTTATAGGTCACTCGCCTACGCGTTTTCAATGGTCTTACGATGGAAGCACTATATATTTTAACTGGAATCCTGATAATGAACCTGGCAGTAGTACTTACTATTGGAAAAATGGTATGGCAAAACCTGAAAAACTTCCAGCCGACCAAAAGGAAAATGTATCAATACCCTTCAAAAATCAACAAGATTATGAAACTATCTATTATTTAAAAAATGGTGGAATCTATTCATTTAACAAAAAAGATAAAGCAAATAAAAAAGTGTATGTTTCATCCAACAAAGTAAATAATTTAAGCCGGGGCACAGATAAAAATGTGATTTATTTTCAACAAGGAGACAATATTTACCAAATGAATACCAGTGAAGTCTCCATAATTCAGCTTACAAATTTCAAAAAAAGCAAAGAAGCTGACAAACCTGCAAAAGATAATTTTCTAAAAAAACAGCAAAAAGAGCTATTCACGTATATTCAGGACTCAGAAACTAAAAAAGTTTGGAACGAAAACCGCTCTAAGGAAAATACTGAATTTTTTCCCAAAGAATATATTTATGATCCATATTCGCTAAATAACTTAACTCCTTCTCCTGATGGAAAATTCATTTGCTTTCAATTGTCAGATTATCCCAAAGCTGCGCCTACAAAAGTGGAACATTTTATTCAGGATGACGGATATACCAAAAATGTGAATGCAAGACCTAAAGTATCCGTAAATAATCTGGGAGATAATAAATATTGGATATACAATGTGGAAAAAGATACTTTTTATGTGATCAATTTTGATGGTTTGACAGGAATCAATGCCCATCCGGCTTATTACCTTGAATATCCTGCTTTGAAAGAAAAAGAAAATAAAGCGAAACCGATCGAACAAGGACGACCTGTATTTAATAAATCCGGATCAAGGACAGTAATGGAGATCAGAAGTCAGGACAATAAAGATCGATGGATCATAAACATAGACCTTTTGACAGGTAATATAAGTGAGCTGGATCACCAGCATGATGAAGCATGGATCAATGGACCCGGGATAGGATACGGCAGCGGAACTTTAGGATTTTTACATGATGACAATACGATATTCTTTCAATCCGAAGCATCGGGTTATTCGCATCTATACTTGATGGACTTGACTTCCGGGCAAAAAAAACAACTCACCAATGGAAAATGGGAGGTCAGGGATGTCACACTTTCAAATGATGGTAATTCCTTTTATCTCACTACCAACACTACTCACCCCGGAAACAGATCATTTTACAGGCTGGATATTGCCACCGGAAAAATGAACGGTATTCTTACCAGAGATGGTGCACATGAAGTAGAATTGTCGCCTGATGAAAAAAGTCTTTTGATCAGATATTCCTCTAAAAATCAACCTTGGGAATTATTTATAGCAGAAAACAATTCCAACCCTACCCTTCAACAGATTACCCATTCTACCACTGAAGCATTTAAAAAATATAATTGGAGACAACCTGAAGTGATTACATTCAAAGCTAAGGATGGACAAGATGTCTATGCCAGACTTTATCAGCCAAAATCAAAGAGTAAAAATAAAGCTGCTGTCATTTTTGTTCATGGTGCCGGCTATCTTCAGAATGCCCATAATCACTGGAGTAGTTACCACAGGGAGTATATGTTTCATAACTTACTGACCGACAAAGGCTACACCGTTCTTGACATTGATTATAGAGGCAGCGATGGCTACGGTAGAGATGTGCGCACAGGAATATACAGACATATGGGAGGATTGGATCTTTCGGATCAGTTGGATGGGAAAAAATTTCTGGTCGATAAACTCCACATTGACAAAAATAAAGTTGGTATCTATGGTGGATCGTATGGGGGATTCATAACCTTGATGGCAT
The DNA here is from genome assembly GCA_016714445.1 of Saprospiraceae bacterium. Taxonomy (GTDB): domain Bacteria; phylum Bacteroidota; class Bacteroidia; order Chitinophagales; family Saprospiraceae; genus OLB9. The sequence goes on from JADJNF010000001.1 coordinate 547,926, forward strand.
TGCTTACAGAGCCGGGTACTTTTAAAGCAGGTGCAGCCTTGAGATCGGTAACCGATTGGGCACACTATAATCATGGATATACCTCCAATATTCTGAATTTTCCTGAGACAGATTCCATTGCATATAGAAGAAGTTCACCCATTTATTTTGCGGAAAACCTGAAAGACAGATTGGTGATGCTGCATGGTATGGTGGATGACAACGTACAGTTTCAGGATGTAGTCAGATTAAGCCAGAGATTCATTGAATTAGGGAAAAAAAACTGGGATCTGGCAGTTTTTCCAGTTGAATCTCACGGTTTCACCAAAACCTCGTCTTGGGTGGATGAATACCGAAGAATTCTGGAATTATTTGATGAAGAATTATTGGGCAAATAAGTCATGTATATTTTATCTTAATATACTAAACAGTAGGTTCCTGCTGACTGAGACAGTGAAAACTTCCCAGTCCCCAAATGATATCCACTGAATCAATACCTATTACTTTTCTTTCAGGAAAACAATCCTGTAGAATTTCCAATGCGTCCGCGTCATTTTTATCATCTCTAAAAGTAGGAACAATCACATTCTCATTAGAAATATAAAAATTTGCATAGGAAGCAGGCAACCGCTGGTCTTCGAAAATGACAGGGGATGGCATCGGAAGTTCGACTATATTCAGTGGTTTATCATCCGGAAGTCTCATTTTTTTAAGAGCTTTAAGATTATCTTTCAGGATATCATAATTCTCATCACCTTTGTCTTTTTCAATTACAGTTACTACAGTGTCTTCATTTACAAATCTTGTTATATCATCAATATGACCATCAGTGTCATCTCCTATTATGCCTTCCTCTAGCCACAAAATTTGTTCAACTCCATAATATTCAATTAAATACTGTTCAATCTCATATTGTGAAAGGTGTGGGTTTCTGTTTTTATTTAAAAGACATGCAGTAGTAGTCAGTAATGTTCCTTTGCCGTTAAACTCAACACTACCTCCTTCCATAACTATCCCAGGATGAAACACCTTCAGCCCCAATTTCTTCCCGACCAAAGATGGAATAACATCATCCAGATCATAAGGAGGATATTTGTCTCCCCAAGCATTGTACCCCCAATCAATGATAGCTTTACTTTTTGTGTCCGGATTGATCAGAAAAGCAGGGCCATGATCTCGACACCAGGCATCATTTGTGGGATGATGATAAAAAGTGATGTTGTCTAGCAAATGGAGAGCATTTCCAACTTTGTTTGCATAAGTGCTATTTAAAAGTTTATCAATGGCATCATTTTCCATCCTTTGGTCTGTTACATTGATGCAGACTTGTTGATGACCCGCAATCCGGAGTATAAATTCACAATAAGGATCATACACTACATTTAATTTCCCAGGCCATGAAGCTTCCTTATGAGGCCAGGACAACCACATTGCCCGTTGCGAACCAAATTCTGCAGGAAAATAATATCCAAGTTCTCTTGGTGTAAAATCAATCTTCATCAATGAATCGCTTGGTGATCGGTAAATAACTGTCTATTCTTCTATCTCTGAGAAATGGCCAATGAATACGAAATGAATCTGCTTGCCCAAGATCTATAGCTACCACTTTTGTTTCTTCTGATTCATGAGAAGCTTTGTACAAAATTTTACCCTGACCGTTTGCTACAAAACTACCTCCCCAAAATTTCATGGCACCATCTTGCTCGTATCCCACTCTGTTTACACTTACTACAGGAAGACCATTGGCCACTGCATGAGATCTTTGTATTATTTGCCAGGCGTTATATTGATCTTCATTGGTTTCTTCATCCTGTGACGTGGCCCATCCGATGGCAGTAGGATAAAATAATATTTCGGCACCCATCAAGGCGGTTATTCTACTGGCTTCAGGATACCATTGATCCCAACATATTAATACTCCGATTTTAGCATATTTGGTTTGAAATACTTTATACCCAAGATCACCTGGAGTGAAATAAAATTTTTCATAAAATGCAGGGTCATCAGGAATATGCATTTTCCGATATTTGCCGAGATAACTGCCATCTGCATCAATGACCGCTGTAGTATTATGATATAACCCTGATGTTCTTTTTTCAAATAAAGAGGCGATGACCACCACATTAAGTTCAGCAGCTATGTCTGACAAAATTTCTGTGGTAGGTCCGGGTATGGATTCTGCCAGTTTAAAATTATCATAATCTTCAACATCGCAAAAATATAAGGAAGCAAATAATTCCTGCAGGCAGATGATCTGAGCACCTTCCTGTGCAGCATCTTTGATACCTTGTATAGCACGGGTTAGATTCTCTGTTTTATCACCAACACATGACATCTGTACAAGACCTACTTTAACATCTGGCATAAAAACTTATTTTTTGAATATGCAAAAATAAAATAATTGTGGAAAGTCGGGCAAAATAAACTGAAATATCCTACCTACCATCTTCATTCAGCCATGTAGTACCTGACTTGATAAATTTAAAAACAAAGTAAAATACTCCGGTGGCTATCGCAGCATTTATGCTCCATACTTTACTTGTGATCCATTGATTAGTAGTAAGCCAGGTTCCCCAGCAATTAAAAATTAAAACCAAAAGGAATATGGCAAATAATCCATTCTTTTCCTTTTTAAGCACCTTTTTCCAACTAAAAGTCAGGTTTGTGCTTGTCCATTTTGAAAATTGTGGGATAAATGCAGGTGTAACAGAAGCCCACAATGTATATTTTTCACCAAACTTTCGGGTTAAAAATTGTTCTTCAGCATACATGATACGTTCATAATATATCCAATATGCCAAAGTAAACGCTATCATGAACCATACATCACCTGCCAAAACTGCTATCCCCAACCACATAAAATAGTTTCCAAGATACAGGGGATGTCTTACAATACTATATATTCCTGTTGTATTAACAGTATCTGCAACCTGACCTTCTGCTGTATTTCTCCCTGACGTATTGGCTGGTGTAAAGCCCACAGTACATATGCGAATAATCAATCCCAGCAGGCAAATCGAAATGGATATTATTTCCAACATAGTTATACCTGTATCAGAAAACAGCTCAGGATTTCGACTGATCATATAACTATATACCCAAAAAGCCAGAGGCAACAACAGCAACGGGAAATAACTTCTGTATCTGAATAAAAAATTACCTTGCTTTTCAAGTTCCTGAAGTAATGCCATGTATAAATATATGTTTTATAATGAAAACACAAAGATATAAATGAAACCTTTACTTTAAGCTTATTGAAGTATGATAATCTCTATTCCATTAAATAAATAGAGTGTTTGTCTACTATAGATTTGAAAAAAAACCGATAGGATTTCGATTTTATTTAATTTCTTCCACTTTATATACCATATAGTCGGTATCTCCCTGCCACGGGAAAGCATCAACCATTTCTTTGTAGTGTAATCTAACATTTTTACCTTCAAGAGATTGCATCGTGCTGTAAACTTCTGCGTTCTCTACTGAAAATTCAAAACTACTCTCTTTATTCATTATAGCAGTACCAGCCAGTTGTAATTGACCTTCATAAGTTTTAAATAACTTTCCTTTTTTTGATATTTTGAATAAAATGCCTGTTCTGGTACCCTCACTTACTGTGTATGTTCTATAGAAGTAATACACTCCGGAAAAAACGACAGAGGCAAGAATTAAAACCAGTAGCAATCTTTTAAAAAATGATTTAGCTTTTTGTTTTGTTGTTTCTAATGACATGTGATTAATTGGCAATTTTAAAAATACAATGGTTAAATAACCTAAAATAAATTAACAAAAAGCATTTAAAAAAAGTTTCAATCCATTTTATCGGGCACAAACTTGATAGAAATTGAATTCACACAATGTCTGGTATTTTTACTGGTTATACGCTCACCTGTAAATACATGACCTAGATGCCCTTCACAATGACTGCATAGAATTTCAGTTCTCCTGCCATCTTTGTCAGGAATATGTTTTACCGCCCCGGGTATTTCATCATCAAATGCAGGCCAGCCACAACCTGAATCAAACTTGGATGAAGATAAATACAATGGAGTGTTACATTGTCTGCAAATATACTTTCCTGACCCAAAAAACTTATCATATTCTCCTGTAAATGGTCTCTCGGTACCTTTACGAAGTATCACATATTCTTCATCAGGAGTTAATTTATTAAAATTGGAAGACATATTAATTATGTTTTAACAAATGACTGAATTTTTGTTGCAGTTTAGAAATTTTGGGAGGAATGACAATGGCACAATAGGATTGCTCCGGATTATTGTCATAAAAATGCTGATGATAGTCTTCAGCAAGATAAAAAACCTCCGCCGGTTTTAATTCTGTTACTATCGGATCATTCCAATATTGGGTCGCCACATGTGATTTAGACTTTTCTGCATCATTTTTTTGGCTTTCGGTAGTATAAAATATAGCCGAACGATACTGCGTCCCTTTATCTGCCCCTTGTCTGTTTAGCGTGGTTGGATCGTGTGTGGTCCAAAAAACGTCAAGCAATGTATTAAAAGGAATGACCAAAGGATCAAAAATCACCTTAATTACTTCTGCATGACCAGTGCTTCCTGTACATACTTCCCGATATGAAGGGTTTTTAATATGGCCTCCCATATATCCTGAAACAACCTCAGTAACTCCATTTAATCTAAGAAAAACGGCTTCTACACACCAAAAACATCCGGCACCAAAATAAACTGATTCCATATCTGAATTTTTTATGGAAAGGAAACACAAAGTGCCTTAATATGTTCAAAAATTGCCCAGTTGCAAGAAATCGCCCAAGTAAAATAATTTCATTTGGAGCAGTTCCGATGAAGTTCATAGAATTAGTATCCACAGAAGTCTCATGTCAAATTTGGTGAGTAAAGTCAACATATCAAACATGGATATCTAAAGACAATAGTTCTGACCTACATTGTGCAGGCGAATTAAAATGAAGCGACAGAATACCTAAGTTGCTTGCTGCATCAATATTTTTTTTATTGTCATCAATAAAGATGGCTGCATCCCTATTTATATCAAATCGATCCATTAGTAACTCAAAAATTTGTGGATCCGGTTTTTTCATTTTTTCAGCTCCGGAGACCAGAATTCCATCAAACCAATGAAGAAATTCATACATTTCATAAGCCACAGGGAATGATTCATCTGACCAATTGGTCAAGGCATACATCTTATATTGCTGCGAATCTTTTAAAGAAGATAATATTTGAACAGTATCATGAATCGGACCTCCTAGCATTTCTACCCACCTTTGATAATACATTTGAATTTCATTTTTATACTCTGGAAATTCGCTGATAAGTAAATCAGTGGCTTCACTAAATGATCTTCCTGCATCTTGCATTTCATTCCAGTCAGTGGTACAAACTTCGCTTAAAAAGTGCTCCATTGCTTCCTGCGAAACAAAAAAATGTTTAAACAAATAACGTGGATTCCAGTCTATTAGTACGCCACCCAAATCAAAAATAATGGTATCAAATTTTGTCATCATCAAGCAGTCAAGAAGTTAAAATTAAAGCCTTCTAACCCATATATTTCTGTAACTCACCAAATCTCCGTGATCTTGAAGTATAATGGGAGCGCCGCCATGCACAGGATTTTTGGGAAACCCAATATATTCAGTTGTACCAAATACCTCAGCGTTATTCTGAATGACTATACCATTATGGATCAGTGTTATTCTGCCTGATTCGAGTTTGGTGCCAAAGCTATCAAATCTCGGCGCTTTGTAGATGACGTCGTAAGTATTCCAATCACCCGTCTTTACACAAGAATTTGCAAGTGGCGCATGTTGTTTGTAGATAGCCCCAGCCTGCCCGTTAAAATAAGTTTCATTATTATAACTATCCAATATTTGTACTTCGTATCTGGATTGAAGAAAGACACCGCTATTACCTCGGCCTTGACCATCCCCTTTTATTACTGCAGGACTTCTCCATTCAAGGTGCAGGTGACAGTCTTCAAATGATAGTTTAGAATAGATATCACCAGAAGATGGTTTGACAGTTAATACTCCGTTTTCATAGGTCCAATCGATGGATGTGCCATCTTTTTTTTTCCATTGATTGGTATTATTGTTCAACAATATGATCGCATCAGATGGTGCTTCCCAATTTAATTTTATGCCTGTCAAGACGGTAGGTTTTCTTGACCAATCTTCAGTAGCTACAGGATCAGACGGTTCATTACTCTGTCCTGAAAGACTTTCATATATAAAAAAAGTTCCGAAAATTAATACACCTATTTTGAACATATAGAAACAATTAAAGCTTTGAAATAAAAAATTTATAACTCACTAAATAAAAATTATCCTTATTTTTGCAGCTTTTACGGACAAAAATACAAAATATATTATGCAATTAAAATCCTTAAGTCTTTTATTTTCCTTATTTCTGATATTCTCATGTGGAGAAAAGAAAACAGAATCTACCGACACAACAAGCAGTTCTATTGATACAATTCAAACTGAAGTAAAAGGTTTTGGATCACAGGCTATAATTAAAGAGATTACAGGGCTCGCAGGAAAGAAACCAACTGAAGCAAATTTATTTGAAAAATATCAGCTTTATCCCCGATTGGAAAAATTATTGGGTAATGAATTTACTACATTCAAAAGTGACTGGAATGAAGAAACGCCAATTCAGGCAGAAGGCGAATTTATTTATTTTTCAGGATGTAAAGCGAATGCCTGCAGAGAAAACAGATATGTAATATTGATAGATCTGACCTACAATAATATAAATGTTGTAAATTTTAAAAATACAAGACAAAGAAGTTTTGAAGAAAGTTCCATCATAGGTTTATCATACAAAATGGAAGATTATATTGAAAAAATCAGAAAAGAACAAGGTTTATAATTATTGCCAGGCTGAAAATCTTACAGGTGTTTTACAAAAACTCTTCTTTTTTTATGATTTACGTTTTCGAAACTACTCCATTGCGATGACATACGTGTGTTGGTTTCCAGTTCAGGATTGGTTTCTGCAAACTCATACCCATTTTTTGTTGCATTAGGCAATAACTCAGCAAACATTATTGCATTTACTCCTTTGTTTTGGTATTCGGGATGTACAGCCATTAAATAAAGATCCAACAAGTCGTTTTTTCTTAATGCAGTTAGCATATGGTACCATCCGAAAGGGAAAAGGCTGCCTTTTGCCTTCTGCAATGCCTTAGTAAAACTGGGCATACCAATACCCAAAGCCACAACTTCATCATTTTTATCAACCACTATGGCAATAGTATCTAATCGAAAAAAACTAAAATAAAGCTTGATATAGAATTTTATTTGTTGGTCGTTCAACTTTGTAAATCCATATAGATCTTTATAACAAAGATTTAATAAATCAAAAATTTTATTGGCATAATTGTTTACCACTTCCTTTCTTGATTTAAAGTGTTTCACCTTAAGCTCATATTTTTGTTTAACTATATCAGCTATTCTAAAGTATTTTTCCGGAAAATCTTTTGGGATGGTAATCAGATACTCATTGAAGTCGATATCTTTTTTATAGCCAAGATTTTCAAGGTGAATAGGATAATATGGATAATTATAAATGGTAGCAAGCGTGCTCAGTTTGTCAAATCCCTCTATCAGCATTCCTTCAGGATCAAAATCTGTGAACCCCAATGGACCGTGAATAGAATCCATTCCTTTTGATTTTGACCAATTTTCAGCAGCTTCAAACAATGCTTTGGAAACTTCGGCATCATCTGTAAAGTCAACCCAACCGAAACGCGCACTTTTTTCATTCCAGGTTTCATTAGCTACAGGATTGATAAGCGCTAAGATCCTTCCTACTATTTTATCGTCTTTATAAGCTAGAAAAAATGCTGTTTCACAAAAATCCAACGCGGGATTACTTCCTTTCTTCAGATTGAGATAATCATCCATAAAAAGATGTGGTGCAGCAAATTTACTGTCCTTATACATATTTATTCCATACCAAATAAATTTTTTAAGATCGCTTTTGTTGTTTACTTCCTTGATCTGGACTGACATGTGACAATATTGAAATAAGATTATGAATAACAGTGTAATTATAATGAAAAAATATTACTTCCAAAATTTGACTTATAAATTTTTTACCCTCCTCATTGCAGATTAATTAATTTCATTCCAAAAGTAAACCACCGCAATACATTAAACTATAAATCAGAAGTGGCTTTATTTTAACCATACAAAGGTTAGAAATATATTCAACATAATATAATTAAAGATTTTGGTTTGGACGTTGAACAACGGATTTGAAATATTCATATGTTCTAAGCAAACCTTCTTCCCTGTCTACTTCGGGTTGCCATCCTAATATTTCTCTCGCTCTGGTGATGTCTGGTTGTCTTTGTTTTGGATCGTCAACCGGCAAAGGATTATAAATAATATGTGCTTCTTTATTATTTACCAGTGCCAATATTTCATGGGCAAATTGCATGATTGTAATCTCAGAAGGATTTCCAATATTGACCGGCATATGGTAGTCACTCAACAATAATCTAAATATGCCCTCTACCAAATCATCTACATAACAAAAAGACCTTGTCTGATTCCCTTCCCCAAAAACGGTAAGCCCCTCACCTCTTATCGCCTGTGAGAAAAATGCAGGAAGTACTCTTCCATCTTCGACCCGCATTCTTGGGCCATATGTATTAAATATTCGCACGATTCGAGTTTCTACACCATGAAACGTATGATAAGCCATAGTAATTGCCTCTTGAAATCTTTTGGCTTCATCATATACGCCTCTCGGTCCTATCGGGTTTACATTCCCCCAATAATTTTCATTTTGAGGATGTTCTAGTGGGTCACCATATACTTCAGATGTTGAAGCTATTAATATTCTGGCATTTTTTGATTTTGCCAGCCCCAGTAAATTGTGTGTTCCCAAAGAGCCTACTTTTAAGGTTTGGATGGGCATTTTTAGGTAGTCAATCGGACTAGCAGGGGAAGCAAAATGAAGAATGTAATCCAGTTTGCCGGGAACGTGAACAAATTTTGAAACATCATGATGATAGTATTCAAAATTCTTCAGAGGAAAAAGGTGTTCAATGTTTTTAATATTTCCAGTGATAAGGTTGTCCATGGCGATGACATGATACCCTTCTTTAATAAACCTGTCACATAAATGAGACCCAATAAATCCTGCTGCCCCGGTGATTAAAATTCTTTTCAAAATGAATATTTTATGCGAAATAATGAAAACGAATGCAAATGTAATTACTTTAATATTAGCAATTGACAAAATGGAAAGCAAAAACCTTGATGGGAATCATTTTGTGTTTTTATAGTTGCAAATTGTTCTGATGAATTATTTATATGAATTGTGAATAGATTCTGAAAGAAATTTCTGATATTTGCGGTTTATTTTGAACTTTAAGTTCGGTCATACTTCGTATTCCAAAGCTAAAATTAAAACAAAATGTCTCCTTTGAAGCAAAAAATGAAGTCCTATACGCTTCCGCAACAAATTCAACAAATGGGTTTGTATCCTTTTTTCAGAACCATTGAATCCGAGCAGGACACGGTCGTAAAAATAGATGGAAAAGATGTGATGATGTTTGGATCAAACAGCTATCTTGGTCTTACTAATCATCCAAAACTAAAGGAAGCATCCATAAAGGCCATAGAAAAATATGGCTCTGGTTGTGCGGGATCAAGATTTCTTAACGGAACACTGGATATTCATCTTGAGCTGGAAGAAAAACTTGCCAGATATGTAGGAAAACCCGGAGCATTGGTTTTCAGTACAGGATATCAGGTAAATCTTGGTGTAATATCATCCATCCCAGGCAGACACGACTATCTCATACTGGATGACTTAGACCATGCATGTATTATTGACGGAGCGAGATTGTCTTTTGCAAAGGTGATGAAATACTCTCACAATGACATGGAGTCACTGGAGAAGGCTTTGGGAAGATGTGAATTGGACAAAATAAAACTCATTGTCATAGATGGCGTATTCAGTATGGAAGGCGATATCGCAAACCTGCCGGAAATTGTAAAACTAGCTGAAAAATATAATGCCAACATCATGGTGGACGACGCCCATGGTTTGGGTGTACTTGGTAAAAACGGCTGTGGTACGGCTGACCATTTTGGACTGACTGACAAGGTGGATTTGATCATGGGTACTTTTAGTAAATCACTGGCAAGTATCGGTGGTTTTATAGCAGCTGATCTTGATACCATCAATTATTTAAAGCATAATGCACGTTCATTGATTTTCAGTGCGAGTATTGCACCAGCCAACGCAGCTAGTGTAATAGCTGCTGTTGATCTTATTCAGGAAGAACCGGAAAGAATTCAACGACTGTGGGATAATACACATTATGCCATGGCTGCACTCAAAAAAGCTGGTTTTGATACCGGACATTCGGTGACACCTATCATTCCTATATTGATAAGAGATGATTACAAGACTTTCCAACTTACCAAATTGGCACTTGAGAGAGGTATTTTTGTTAATCCTGTCGTTTCTCCGGCAGTTCCGAGTAGCTCTTCATTGATCAGATACTCTTTAATGGCTACCCACACCATAGAACAAATAGACCATTCTGTTGAGATACTCTCTCAAATAGCTACAGAGATCGGTGTTTTTGATACTCCACATGTTGTAGCCGAATTTTAACCAAAAGACATATCTCTTAAATGAGAATTTTTAATTTCATCATTATAGATTAAGTCTATCATTTTTAGCAGGTTGTAAATTTAAAACTTCTTATACAAAACTTATGTCAGTTATTATTGAAGAAGTGTCATTTGAAAAAGGTATATCAGAATTCATAAACTTTCCACACGATCTTTATGCTGATGATAAATTTTATGTACCGGAAATTTATATAGGTCAAAAGGATATGATGAACCCTGATAAATATCCTTTTCATCAATATGGGAATGTCAGGTATTATATTGCAAAAAAAAACAATAAAGTAGTAGGTCGTATAGCAGCAATCAATAATACTAACTACAATCTTCATCATGATAGCAAAGTAGGTTTTTTTGGATTTTTTGATGCTATAGAAGATCAGGATGTTGTAAACGCATTATTGAATAAAGTTAAATTTTTCGCCAAAGAAAACGGTCATGAATATCTTATGGGACCGACAAATTTCACAACAAATGAAACCGCAGGAGTACTGGTTGATGGATTTGATGATTCACCAAAAATTTTAATGACCTATAATAAGCCCTATTATGGAAATGTTTTGGAGAATTATGGGTTGAAAAAAGAAATGGATTTGTATGCATTTATGATATATACTGAAAAAGCTTCAGAAAAATCACTCAGATTGGCTGGCGCGTTGCAGGAAAGGCTAAAGAATAAAGGCATTACTGTACGCAGTGTTAATCTGAAGGAATTGGATAAAGAAGCTAAAAGTATTCAGAAAATATATAATGATGCATGGGAGAAAAACTGGGGCTTTGTACCTTTCACTGATGCTGAATTTAACTATCTGAAAAACGACCTTAAAATGTTAATTGATCCAGCCTTTGCTTATATAGCTGAAAAAAATGGTGAACCTATCGGCTTTGGGCTCACACTACCAAATATCAATGAGGTGCTGATCAGAAATAAAAGAGGAAAACTTTTTCCATTTGGCATTTTCAGATTGCTATTTGGCAAAAACAAGACAAAATTTGTCCGTATTATAGCATTGGGTGTTTTGGCTGAATATCGTAAAATGGGAATAGAAGCCATATTTTTTGCAAAAAACATTCAGGAAGCAAAACGAAGAGGTTTGACAGGAGGTGAGGCATCCTGGGTTTTGGAAAATAATGATGCTATGATTGCAGCCGCCAATCAATTGGGTGGGGAGCGCTACAAAACGTACAGACTTTATAAAATGAAAATTTAATAGCTCAATGAAACCCAAAATACTGATTACAGGCGCAAATGGCTTCATTGGCAGTTTTATTGTACTTGAAGCACTAAGAGAAGGATTGGATGTATATTCTTGTGTGAGAAAAAACAGTGATACACAATCATTACAAAGTCTGGATACAATTATTTTGGAAGTGAATTATAACGATGTATCTGAATTGGCGCTGCTAATTCGCAAATATCAGTTTGACTACATTGTTCATAATGCTGGATTGACCAAATCACCCGATCCTGAAGAATTAATAAAAATAAACAAAGGATTACTGGTAAATATCATCGACGCTATTAGATCTTCAGAGACAAATATTAAGAAATTAATTTATATCAGCAGCATCGCAGCATATGGTCCGGCCGATAAGACTGTTGATGGTATATTACGGGATGATACTACACCTTCCCCGGTAACTCATTATGGAAAAAGTAAACTTGTCGCTGAAACCTATCTGAAACAACAAAAAGATATTCCTTATATCATATTGAGACCGACCGTTGTTTACGGCCCCAGAGAAAAAGACCTTTTGAATGTTTTTCAAATGATAAAAAATAGAATAGACGTACAACTTGGACTTGTGTCCCAAAAGCTTACCTTTATTTATGTAAAAGATCTGGCAAAATTAATTTTAAAAGCATGTTTAAGTGATAAGGTTCATAAAGGTTATTTTGCTACAGATGGCAATGTATATACAAGTGAAGCGTTTGCAGGCTTTGTAAAGGAATATATGAATAAATGGGCGCTTAAAGTAAGGGTTCCTATCTTCATAGTCAAAGCTTTGGCACATATAACAGAAAAAATGGCTGGTCTTTGGGATTCCTACCCAATATTTAATGTTGATAAAGTAAATGAGCTTAAAGCAAAAAATTGGAATTGTGATGTAAGCAATCTAAAAGATGATCTGGGTTTTTCCGCAGAATATGACCTAACCAAAGGTATACCGGAAACCATAAGCTGGTATAAGGAAAATAAATGGTTATAATCAGTTCCTAAAAAGCTTTTTACATAATTATATTCCATGTCGAAAAAAAAAATACGATTTATCACAAATCCGTTTTCAGGACCAAAATCAGGTGTCAAAATTGATGAGTTGATACAAAGCCATATCGATGAAGATATGTATAATTATGAAATCTCATACACAGAATATGCAGGGCACGCGACTATACTTGCAAAAGAAGCAGTAATGGATGAATATTTTGCGGTGATAGCCGTCGGTGGAGACGGAACAATAAATGAAGTAGGTTCATCCTTAGTAAATACTAAAACAGCACTAGGCATTATACCTCTGGGTTCAGGAAACGGATTTTCATATCATTTAGGGATCAGAAGAAATATTATCACTGCCATACAAACACTGAATACCTGTCACTTGGTACCTATCGATACAGGTGTTGCAAATGGACGGTTTTTTATCAATGTGGCTGGACTAGGTCTGGATGCCACTGTAGCATACCGTACGAAATTAAATTCACGTAGAGGCTTTATTCCATATTTCCTTAATACCCTAAAAGAAAGCCTGAATTTTAAATATTTAAGTTTACATATCAAAACAGCAGAAAATGAATGGGAAGGGGAATATGCCATGGCCGTCATTGCAAATGGATCCGTTTATGGGTATGATTTTACTATAGCTCCGCAAGCTTTGCTCAATGATGGTCAATTTGACATCGTACTCATCAAAAAAACACAGGTGTTCAGGTACTTTTTACTTGTACCCAGAATGTTAAATAAATCAATCCATAAAAGTCCTCTGGTAAAATATTTTAAAACCAGTGAAATTACAATTTTAAATAAAGCCGGTGGTTATTTTCATGTGGATGGAGAAGGTTTTGAATGTGATGAATCGATTCATTTTAAAGTCTTGCCTTCATCCATTTTACTGCTTTCCAATGTATAATTTTATATGCTGATATTATTTACCTGTATATTGCTTAATTCCCTGATTGGCGTTGTCTTCAAGCTTTTTGAAAGATACAAGGTGGATAATTTTCAAGCTATTGTAGTAAATTATTTAGTTTGTGTACTTACCGCTGCTGTGGTTTCAAATGGTAACCCTATCCCACCAAATCTCACTTCACAACCTTGGTTTGGGTTTGCGTTAGGTCTGGGCGTTTTATTTATTATTATTTTTAATCTTTTTGCTTTGACTGTTCAAAAAACAGGGATAATGGTGTCTACCATATTTCAGAAAATGTCTCTCGTGGCTCCTGCACTAATTGCCATTTTAGTGTATCAAGAATCATCAGGTGTACTCAAATGGGTAGGAATCGGGATTTCGCTGCTTGCTATTGTTCTTTTGAGCTACAATGCCGAAACAGAAAATAAAAATTCAATACAATCTCACCACTTGTGGATTTACCCAATGCTTACATTTATAGGTTCCTGTATCATTGACAGTTCTATATTTTTAGTACAAAAAAACAATCTAGTCGATGAAGGTGATATTGGTTTTGTAGCAAGTTTGTTTTTGTTCGCAGGTGTTACTGGCTTCATCATTTTATGTTTCAGACTTGTACAAAAACAAACCAATATTAAAATAAAAAACATCATTGCCGGTGTATGTCTGGGGATTCCCAATTTTTTTTCGATATATCTTTTGTTATTGGCATTACAACAAGGATGGGAAGGATCTGTAGTTTTTCCTGTAAATAATGTAGGTGTACTCGTTTTGGCCGCCTTCTTTGGGATTGTTTTGTTCAGCGAAAAGTTAAATAGAATTAAACTTGCCGGATTTGTTCTTTCCTTGCTGGCTATCTTTTTTATTACTTACTCCTCATGATTAAGGATTCATTTTTCACGATCGAGGCGCCTGAAAAAGGAGAATATAAAGAAAAAGGGAGTAAATTTCTGGCTTATGCTTTTCCATTTTCTGTAGAAACAGAACTGGAGCCTATTTTGGAAAAAATTAAAGATGAACATCCAAAAGCCAGACATTATTGTTATGCATACCGAATTGGTCTTGATATGAACAAATTCAGGGCGAATGACGATGGGGAACCTTCAGGGACCGCGGGTAAACCAATATTGGGACAAATCCAAAGTTTCAATATTACAAATGTAGTCATCGTTGTAGTAAGATATTTCGGAGGTACAAAACTGGGGGCGTCAGGACTCATACATGCTTACAAAACAGCCGCAAAAGAAGCTTTAGATAATGCTAACATCGTAGAAAATTTTATCTATACACAGTACCTTTTTAACTTTGGGTATGATCATATGGGGCACATACTTTCTGTGATTAAAGAAAATAATATAGACATTATACACAAAACATTTGAAACAGATTGTCAATTAACGATAGGCATCAGACTGTCGGAAGAAGCAGAAAAACTAATAGATATAAAAGCCGGAATATTAAATATCACCAAAGAAGAAGCTTCCTTAATTGATGAAATTCCATTTTGTATCATTCAAAAATGCTAAGCTGCTATTTTTCAGTTTCCTTTTTTGTGGCCCCATACTCTTCATTCAATCTTGTGACTGTTTCCTGTGTAATGTCCAGTGTTGCTCTACCATACATAACACTTCCTGATGAGCCCTTCATTAACACCAGATCATAACCTTTTTCCTCAGCAATTTTATCAAGGAAAACGTCAATTTTCTCCTGAAGATTTTTTTGCGTGGCCTGCAATTGTTTATCCAGATCCATAGCGGCATTGTCTCTTTGTTTCATCAAAGATTCCTCTTCTTTGGCCAGATTTTGTTGCTGCTGTGCATACTTCTCTTCCATTTTTTTAAGTTCTATCGGGGCAATAGTATTGGCTTTTTGCTGTATTTCTGCAACTTCCTGCTGAAACTTAGCCAGTCTTCTCTGAAATGCTTCAATTTTACCTGACAAAGCTTTTTCCGCTGTTTTGGATTGAGCTTCCAATTCAGACTTTTTATCCAGATATAAGTTATATTTACTAAGTAATGTGTCAATGTCAATAAATACAATTTTGTCAGACACAGGCGTTGATGCTGTTGAATCTGATGATGTTGTTGCAGTTTGACCGGGTTTGTTGCAGGCCATAAATAATACAGCAGACAACACAAAAACTCCAGTGATTTTTAATAAGATATTCATTTCTACAGAATTTGAATTAATTTAATTTAGGTTGCAAAAATAGTATTTAATTAAACTTTTAAAGTATAATTATGCAATTGTTTGAAAGAAGACTTCAAATTAGTCCAATAATTCGATCAAATCCTCTTCATTTATTTCGGGAAGGCTACTTACATCGATGATATCATCAGATAAGATTTTCTTTTTTGCCTGAAGTAAAAGAATTTTTTCTTCAATGCTATCTTTACTGATAAATCTGGTGACAAAAACATTATTATTCCTCCCTATTCTGTGTGCCCGGGCAATAGCTTGCTTTTCTACAAACGGATTCCACCAAGGATCCAAAATAAAAACATAATCAGCAGCGGTGAGATTTAGACCGGTACCACCTGCTTTTATCGATAAAAGAAAAACCTGAATGTTATCATTTGACTGAAAGTCATTCACTACTTTTTGACGTTCATCTGAAGACATACTACCGGTCAATTTCACATAATTGTAATCACAGCCATCGAGCCATGGTTCAAAAAGACTGAGATGTGCTAGAAAAGATGAAAAAATCAGCACTTTATGACCTGATTTAACTACCGTTGAAATCTTGTCTTTGATGTCTTCAAATTTACCTGACTCCCCTTTATAATTTGAATCTGCTATAACAGGATGATTGGCAATCTGCCGCAGCTTAATGAGTGTGGTCAAAACGTGGAATTTAAATTTGCCATCGTTTCTTTGGAGGGAAAGGAGAAAGTTACGTGCAGCCGATTTTTCCTTTTCAAACATTTTGGCCTGTTGAATAGACATTTCCGAATAATGAATATTCTCAATCAATTCAGGAAGATCTTTTGCAACCTGCTCTTTGGTACGTCTTAAAATAAAGGGATCAACCAACAATTTGAGTTCTTTAATAGCAATTTCATCCCGATTTTTTTCAATTGGTATTTGATAATTGTTTTTGAAGAAAGTATAACTTCCCAGTATTTCAGGGTTTATAAACTCCATTTGAGACCAAAGGTCGGATAAAGAATTTTCAATAGGCGTACCACTGAGAGATATTTTGTATTTGGCAAACAGCTGATTTAATGAACGAAATACTTTGGAATCCTTATTCCTAATCTGTTGACTTTCATCCAAAACCAAATAATTGAATTCAATCGTCTTTAAAAAATCAAGGTCAGAAACTGCCGTTTGATATGTCGTAAGAATAACATCAAAGGTAAACAAAGTGGATGTAGCCTTCTTTCTGCCTGCACCAATATACCTCAAAACATGAAACGATGGTGCAAACTTTTTTATTTCGTTATACCAGTTATAGATCAATGATGCAGGTAAAATGATCAATGCTTTTAATGATGACCTCTTGTGCTCCGAAATTTCGCCAAACAAATCCAATTGAATTGATGTGGCCTGAGTCTCCTGATATGATGAAAGATGTTCTTTTGCATCAATCAAAGCAGCTATGGTCTGTAAGGTTTTCCCCAAGCCCATATCATCCGCCAGACAAGCCCCCAGGTTATTTTTTCTATGATGTATTAACCACTTGACCCCTTGATTTTGATAAGGTCTCAATTCTGCTTTTAGTAAAGTGGAAGGAACGTAATCAGTTGTATCCTGCAGATGAAGTTCAGATTTTGAGTCAATCCCGGTCTTTTCTATTTCGTTGACCAATGGAAAATATTGCTTGGATAATCTCCAAATAAATGTACCATCAGATTTAGCGTATTTAACAATGCTTTCAAACTTTGCAAAAAAAGGTTCAGGAATGATGATAAAACTTCCATCTTTAAGCTTAAAATATGGATCATTTCGTCTGATATTTGAAAATAATTGAGAAATCGGAAATTCCTGATCACCGACAATAAATACACCATATAAATCAAACCAATCATTCACCAAAGTAAAAGCAGAAGAAACACGGACCGGAGATATAAGAATTTTTTTTCCGTCAATTTCAGGTATTTCAATGTCACAAATAGCATCTAATGAACTTTTAAATATTCCGCAAGTATGAAATACATCAAACTTTTTTTCACCTGAAGTCAACCTAAGCGTTTGATCTTCTATGAAGCCCAATACCTGGAGCTCGTTGATAAATTCAGATTCCTCCTTAAAATTTCTCGTACATTGAAGCACTTTAATATTTCCATTGTCATCAAATTCAATGCGGTTCTTACGTTTTGCAGGACTAATATTGGAGAATGAAAATTGATTATATTCAAAAATAACCTCAAAAAACCACTTGTCTTTAAATAAATCAAAAACAAATCTTATGTTTTTTTTTGTAATTGTCGTAATTTTTATCAACTCAAAACCTTCAACCTCAATATCAACTTTTGCTAATACATCAAGTATAAATTGTTCAAAATAATTTTTAGTCAGTTTGTCCGGAATAAAAATTGATTCATTTTTCAGAAAAGGTTTTAGTTTATAAGCATTAATACGGTCCAAATTGAAAACAACATTATCGATCAGAATAATCCCCGGATCATTAGTTAGCAATTTAATCACATGTTTTGAAGGTGTAATGATGTGACTTCCCACATCAAGGTTTAGTTGATATTTTATACCGGTTTGGGTTTTGGAAAAATGAAGCATGGGTCTGGCCAACTTATCGGAAAAACGAAGCAATATGTCTGAAGCCTTAATTTTTCTTTGTAAATTAAAACTCAGAAAAAGATCATGCTCATGTATCTTCTCTAAAAATTTGACCATTCTTTTGTCAATGATAGTTTGAATGGCCTTCTGAGTGTTCTGTTCAGCAAAAAGGGCTGAAAGACTCATTGGTTTTTTTCTGGTTTTATTAAATGTGATTTCTAATTCTGGTATGGATAATTCCTTACAGATATCAATCAATACTTTATGTATGGATTCTGAATATTCCAGACCATAACTTTCCATGTTTTCGGGAAGTGCGTTTGCTTTCAAATAGGAAGGCCTTCCTAAATTATCAATACTGCAAATGGCTGCCCCAGGAAGTATAAGATCTAAGGTGTCAGAATAATATACATTGTATACTACACAATACTTTTCATCCCGTGCTTCCCCACTCAACTTATTTATAAATTTAATGATAAAAAAGGTGGCAAAAGTAGTAAAACGATGTCAATTGTACTGTAAAAGTTCGTATTATATGTTTAGTAAAAGCAATTTTCCACAATGATTTTTTAAAAAAATAAGGTAAAATATTCAATACTTAATTACATTTGGGGCCTAATCATAAGTAAAACCACTGTATGGCACAAACCAAAATTCTCATCACCGGAGCAAACGGACAGATAGGGCGAGTATTAACAGAAGAATTAAGAAAAATATATGGAACAGAGTCAATCCTTGCTACTGATATCACCAAATTACCCATTACTGTAGAACCTTTTGAATTTTTGGACATCTTGAATGCCCAAAGATTAAAAGAAATCGTACATGATCACAACGTAACTCAAATTTATCATTTGGCAGCGATTCTTTCTGCTAATGGGGAATGGAATCCTATTAAAACATGGAATATAAATCTCAATGGCTTGCTGTCTATCCTCGAAATTGCCAGAGAAAGGGAAATGGACAAAATATTTTTTCCGAGTACCATAGCAGTATTTGGAAATACCACTCCTCGTATAAATACTCCCCAGGATGTGCCTTTATTGCCAACTACAGTTTATGGTATGAGTAAATGTACAGGTGAATTATGGTGTAATTATTATCATCAAAGGTACGGTGTCGATGTGCGTTCTTTAAGATATCCCGGTATCATCGGGTGGCAATCACTTCCTGCAGGCGGTACTACGGACTATGCAGTTGAGATTTTTCATGCCGCTTTGAAGTCTGGGCATTATGAGTGCTTTCTGGCTGAAAACACCAGACTACCTATGATGTATATGAATGACGCTATCAAGGCTACCATTGATCTGATGAATGCATCCAAGGAAAGTATTGCCATCAGGTCATCTTATAATCTGGCTGCCATGAGCTTTACTCCTGCTGAGATTGCTTCAGAAATACGTAAACATATCCCGAATTTCACTATAACTTATAAGCCGGATTTCAGACAAGGAATAGCATCATCCTGGTCTGAAAGTATAGATGACAGCAAAGCAAGACAGGATTGGAACTGGAAACCTTCTTACGATTTAGCTTCCATGACTGCTGATATGCTTTTGCATTTAAAAGAAACCATTTAAACAATAATCACCTTAACATGCATACGGATAGAAATACCACTTTAACTGACATTGCTGCCGAACTTAATGATCTCAAATCAGCAGGTTTATTTAAAACAGAAAGAATCATAACCACACCACAAAGTGCCGTAATAAGAACGACAGCAGGTGGCGAAGTATTAAATTTTTGCGCCAATAACTATTTGGGATTGTCATCTCATCCGGAAGTCACTAAAGCCGGAAAAGAAGCTATAGATTCACATGGGTTTGGGATGTCCTCGGTCAGATTTATATGTGGTACACAAGACATCCATAAAGAGCTTGAAAAAAAAATTGCATCGTTTGTAGGTCAGGAAGATGCCATCCTTTATGCGGCTGCATTTGATGCCAATGGTGGCTTGTTCGAACCTTTATTGAATGAACAAGATGCAATCATTTCAGACATGCTTAACCATGCGTCCATTATAGATGGTATCAGACTTTGCAAAGCCAAAAGACTCAGATATGAAAATAATGATATGGGCGATCTTGAATCAAAGCTAAAAGAAGCCCGATCCTCAGGGGTTAGAAGAATTCTTATTGCAACAGACGGTGTATTTTCCATGGATGGAATCATAGCTCAAGTGGACAAAATATGCGACCTAGCTGATCAATATGGAGCCATGGTGATGGTAGATGATTGCCATGCTACCGGTTTTGTTGGTAGGACAGGACGTGGTTCAGCTGAACATTCCGGTGCATTTGGTAGAGTCGATATTATCACAGGCACTTTTGGAAAAGCTCTGGGTGGTGCTTCAGGAGGGTTTACAGCAGCAAAAAAGGAAATTGTTGAACTATTGAGACAAAAATCAAGACCTTATCTTTTTTCAAATACGCTCGCACCATCCATAGTAGGTGCATCTTTAAAAGTTATTGAATTGCTGAGCGAAAGCACAGAACTCCGTGACAGACTTGAAGTCAATACAAAATTATTCAGGGATCAAATGACAAAAGCTGGCTTTGATATTGTACCCGGAACTCATCCAATTACGCCGGTGATGTTGTATGACGCCCCACTTGCCCAACAATTTGCTACAGCACTATTGGATGAAGGCATTTATGTGATTGGTTTCTTTTTTCCAGTTGTGCCAAAAGGGAAAGCTCGGATACGTGTTCAAATCAGTGCGGGGCATACTACCGATCAAATCATGAAAGCGGTAGATGCATTCGTCAAAGTTGGGAAAAATCTCCATGTAATATAATATAGTCCACTTGTAATAATATAAAAAAAAAGCTGCCGATTTAGTATCCGGCAGCTTTTTTTATTTATTAATCTGGAAAATCAACTTCCACACATCAAACATCCTTCTTCCATCGAACAAACCGCTCCTTCCTGAAGATCCATAACTTCTAATTCACTAATGATTTCATCCTTATTTGCCTGCACACGCTGGTGTTGCTCATCCAAAGTAAATTTAATCGGATCTACAGCTGCTTTGCTTCGTAAGTAATACATCCCGGTTTTTAATCCTTTTTGCCAACCATAAAAATGCATAGAACTTAATTTTCCGAAATTTGGATTTTCTACAAAAAGATTTAGACTCTGGCTTTGACAAATGAACGCCCCTCGATCGGCTGCCTGATCAATAATCACTTTCTGGCTTATTTCATACACCGTTTTGTACAAGGCTTTAAGATCTGCCGGGATTTCAGGTATATTAGCTACTGAACCATTTGCTGCCATTAATTTTTGTTTCAGTTCATCATTCCAAAGTCCAAGCTTGGTAAGATCCTTAAGTAAATGTTTATTTACTATAATATATTCACCTGATAATGTTCGTCTTGTGTATATATTGGACGTATAAGGTTCAAAACACTCATTGTTTCCAAGGATCTGTGAAGTGGATGCTGTAGGCATTGGCGCCAATAGTAGGCTGTTTCTTAGGCCAATGGATTTTACTTTCTCTTTAAGTGCATCCCAGTCATATCGATTGGAAGGTGTAACGCCCCACATGTCAAATTGTAATATTCCCTTGCTGGCCGGTGAGCCTTTAAATGTCTCATAAGTTCCGTGAATTTTTGCCTGCGCACATGACTCCTCAACAGCGGCATGATAGATGGTTTCAAAAATTTCTTTGTTAAGTTCTACTGCCTCCTGACTGTCAAATGGCATCCTCATAAGAATAAATGCATCTGCAAGCCCCTGTACCCCTATCCCTATAGGTCGATGTCTGAAATTGGAATTTTTTGCCTCAGGTATCGGGTAATAATTGATGTCAATGATACGATTGAGGTTTCTGGTAATCACTTTTGTGATATCATGTAATTTTTGAAAGTCAAAGGACTTTTTATCTTCATCTATAAATTTTGACAATGAGATGGAAGCAAGATTACAGACCGCCACTTCATCAGGAGAAGTGTATTCTATGATTTCGGTACAAAGATTACTGGACTTTATAGTTCCAAGATTTTTCTGATTCGATTTGATATTACAAGCATCTTTATACAATATGTAAGGTGTTCCTGTCTCTATCTGTGATTCCATGATTGAAAACCATAAATCCTGTGCATTAATGGTTTTTCTTGCTCTTCCCTCCTGTTCGTACTTATTATAAAGGGCTACAAATTCTTCTCCATAACATTCATGCAGGCCAGGAGCCTCATTAGGACAAAACAGTGACCATTTGCCGTTTTCTTTTACCCTTTCCATGAATAAATCTGGAATCCACATGGCGTAAAAAAGATCTCTGGCCCTAAGTTCTTCTTTGCCATGATTTTTCTTAAGATCGAGAAAGTCAAAGATATCAGCATGCCATGGTTCCAGATATACTGCAAAGGCACCTTTTCTTTTTCCTCCCCCCTGATCTACATATCTTGCTGTGTCATTAAAAACTTTCAACATTGGAATGATACCATTGGATGTACCTCCTGTGCCTTTGATATATGATCCTTTAGCTCTGATGTTGTGAACTGAAATACCAATTCCACCAGCTGACTGCGATATTTTAGCGCATCTGGAAAGTGTTTCGAAGATACCGGGAATACTATCATCTGTCATGCTTAACAGAAAACAAGATGATAACTGAGGCTTTGGTGTACCTGCATTAAAAAGTGTAGGTGTCGCGTGGATAAACCATTTTTCGGACATCAGGTGATAAGTTTCTACAGCAGCATCGATGTTGTTCCCATGAATTCCAACAGATGCTCTCATCAATAAGTGTTGAGGTCTTTCTACCACTTCACCATCCATACGCAGCAAATATGACTTTTCAAGGGTTTTGAATCCAAAATAGTCAAAACTATAATCCCTGTCATAAATAATGGCCGAATCCAGCAAATCAGCATGCTGTCTGATGGTCTGAATAGTTTCTTCACTGATCAATCCTGCGGTCCCACCGGTTTTGGGATCTATATAATTGAAAAGTTTTTCCATCGTTACCGAGAAAGACTTTTCTGTATTTTTGTGTAAATTCGAAACTGCAATTCTTGCTGCAAGTATGGCATAATCAGGATGTTTAGCGGCCATGGTGGCGGCTGTTTCTGCGGCAAGATTATCCAGCTCTGTGGTTCTGACCCCATCAAAAAGCCCTTGTATTACTTTTTTCGAAATTTCGATAGGATCAATAAACTTTGAATTTAGCCCATAACACAATTTGTTAATTCTGGCTGTGACTTTATCGAAGCTGACAGCTTCTTTCTTATTACTTCTTTTAATAACCTGCATAGTTGATAAATTTTTGTGGTGTACGGAAAAAAAAAGGTCTCAGGATGGCGTGTAAGTAGTAGTATCAAAACTGAAAATTCAGTCTAAAAATCTGCTTCGAGGGTAAATACCTGATTGTCCTTTTCAGCCATTACACCTGCTTTTTGGTAATCCCCTACTCTCTTTTCAAAGAAATTGGTTTTACCTTGCAGTGAGATCATATCCATCCATGGAAACGGGTTTTCCACATTGTAAATTTTTGTATTGCCCAGAGATACCAATAGTCTGTCTGCCACGAATTCGATATACTGACACATTAATTCTGCATTCATACCTATCAGAGCTACCGGAATAGCATCAGTAACAAATTCTTTCTCTATTTCAACAGCATCTGCAATAATAGCTTCTAAAGTAGCTTTGGGAAGTTTGTTATTGATGTGGTTATTATAAAGCAAGCAAGCGAAGTCACAGTGCATACCTTCATCACGGCTGATCAACTCATTTGAAAAGGTAAGTCCCGGCATCAATCCTCTCTTTTTTAACCAGAAAATTGAACAAAAAGAACCAGAGAAAAATATTCCTTCCACAGCGGCAAACGCGATTAGTCTTTCTGCAAAACTTCCGTTTGATATCCATCTCAACGCCCAGTCTGCCTTCTTTTTAACACACTCCAGCGTATCAATAGCGTTCAATAAAAAGTCTTTGTCCTTTGCATCTTTAATATATGTATCTATTAGTAAGGAATAGGTTTCTGAATGAATATTCTCCATCATGATCTGAAAACCATAAAAGAACTTTGCTTCTGTATATTGCACTTCTCTCACCATGTTTTCAGCAAGATTTTCATTGACTATCCCATCACTGGCCGCAAAAAATGCCAACACATGTTTGATGAAGTGTTTTTCTCCATCTGTAAGTTTGTGTTCCCAATCACTTAGATCCTGATGCAAATCTATCTCTTCGGCTGTCCAAAAAGATGCTTCACATTTTTTATAAAAATTCCAGATGTCGTCGTGCTCTATGGGAAAGAGCACAAAACGGCCTGGGTTTTCTTTTAGGATGGGTTCTGTTGTGCTGCTCATGCGGTTGCTGTTGTATGTTTATTTATTTATGGTTATACCTGTGAACACATTTGAAAAATAATATATGTGTCAAATATATATATGTTTCGAATAATAGCAAAGAAATATTTAATATATAATTATATAATTTTTATAATTATGTATTTATTCTTATTTATTAAATAAATATGTTCGGTTTGGCTATTCTGATCCGAGAATCGGTTTTATTCCTGTTATCTCCAATCAGGGTGCAAATTAAACATCTTTTAATACATTTCTCACTAGATAAATCATCAAAGTTATCCACACAATGTGGATAACTTTGCAATGTATTAAAAATCAATCTAATATATGCTAAAATAAATCAATTATATGTGGATAACTTTTAATATGTGTTTGTAAGCTATTGTTTTTGAGCAGAATATACATACCTGAAAGAAATAAGATTATTTTTTTCTGGAGAAATAATACACTACTCCAAAGCCTAAAACGATGGAAATCAGTATAATGAGTGGAAAAGCAAGTTTAAAACTTTTGAACGGAAGATAATCAAGATTCATCCCATAAAATCCGGCGACCATAGAAGGCACCAAAAGGATAATAGTTACAATGGTAAGTCTATGAATTATCACATTCAGGTTGTTGGATATAATAGATGCATAGGCCTCCATAGTCCCGCTAAGGATGTTGGTATACACATTGGACATTTCCAAAGCCTGAGAGTTATCGATAATGATATCTTCAAAAAGATCAGCATATGGCTCTTCATTTCCAATACGCAATAAATCCGTCCTTTTAATTTTCATTTTCAGGAGTTCATTTGTACTCAAAGAGCTCACAAAATACACCAAAGATTTTTCTATTCTAAGCAATTGTTGCAGCTCAGCGCTTCGACTGGAATTGTATAGTTCTTGCTCAATCAGATTCCTTTTTAGATTTAATTTTTTCAAACACTCCAGAAAACGGTAGACATTTTGTTCGAAGATCTGCAGAACGAACATATTTTTATCAGCCGGATCAAAATTTTTCACCCTGCTTTCATAAAATTTGTCAAGAACAGGATTTTCAGCAGAACTAACGGTGACTATATGACCAGCAGTTAGAATAATACCAATTGGTACTGTAATATATATGGCCTCACTATCTTTTCCCTCCTCATTGAGTATGGGGCTGTTTATTAAAATTAGCGTAGAACTATCTTCTTTTTCAAATCTTGAGCGTTCATCTACGTCCAGCGAATCCGTAATAAAATCAAGCGGGATATCCATTTTTGTAGATAATGCATCCAATTCACCATGTTCAAATGGGGGATAAACATTTACCCAGGTGGCTTGATCCAAACTTTCGACTTTTTTCAATTCGCCGTTTTGTTTTGCTATATAACTTATCATCTCCGGGGTCTTCCATTATCGCATATGATTTAAAAAGGGCCAAATAAATAGGCCAAAGCATCATCTTGTTTTCAGATGGCAAATATAAGTATAATACTTAAAAATCTATGCTTCAAATAAGATTATAAAGATCCACTGCTTATAAATATCACCATATCTCCATTATTATTGAACTTTTGAAAACTATTCTTGCTACTTATTCGTCATACTATAATGAACAACACATTTTCAATTATGCCAAAAATATTAAAAAAAGGTTTGCTTTACTTTTCCTTTGCTGTTTTAGGGCTGGTGATAGCTGGTTTTATGCTCCCTTATTTATACAAGGATAAAATAATAACCTTTATAAAAGAGAAAACAAATCAAAATCTACACGCAGAAGTAGACTTTTCCGATGCTAATATTTCATTTTTTAAATCATTTCCGGACGTCAGAATTACCATCGACAGTCTTTCTGTTATGGGCATTGATACTTTTGATGGCATCACTCTGTATAAATCGTTGAGCACATCACTTGATATAAATATCCCATCACTTTTGGGAAAAGAAAAAATACCAAAAATAAACAGCATAATTCTCGATCATCCTGAAATAAATGTAGTGGTTTTGGACTCGATTCATTCCAATTATTTGATTTCAAAAAGTACCGAACAATCCTCTTACCAATTAACATTAGAATATTACCGGATTGATCAGGGTAAAATAACCTATCAGGATAACCAACAGAATTTGTTTCTGATACTTGAAGGCGTTAATCATGAAGGCGACGGAGACTTTACACAGGATATTTTTGATTTAAGGACAAAAACAAGTATCTCAAAGTTGAATGTTAAGTATGGGGGAACACAGTATTTAACGGATTCTAAAGCTGACCTGCAAGCAGATATAAATATCAATTTCCCGGAAAACAAGTATACACTTAAAGATAATGTCTTAAAATTGAATGAATTAGACCTTACAGGTGAGGGATTTGTTCAATTAAACGGCGATGATATAAATACAGATGCATCATTTAAAACTGAATCCGAAGAGTTTAAATCACTTCTGTCCATCATACCAAATGCTTATACCAAAGACTTCGAAAAGGTAAAAACATCAGGAAAAGCAAGTTTTGCAGGTACTATAAAAGGCACTTATAATGGTTTAAAAAATATGTTTCCTGCCTTTGATATAAAAATTCTGGTAGAAAACGGGTACGTAAAATATCCTTCATTCCAACAGGAATTGAGCAACATATTTGCTGATATCAATATAAAAGCTTCAAGAACAGACTATAAAGACATGTCAGCAAATATACCTTCGTTTAGTTTAAAAGTAGGAAGTGATCCTATCACCGGCAAATTAGTGGCGAATAATCTGACCGGAGATCAAAAAGTGGAAGGTAATCTCAAAGGGAAGATTAATCTGAAAAATCTTGCAGCCGCTTTTCCAATAGAGAATCTGGATGAATTGACGGGGATTTTGCTTTGCGACCTTGAATTTAAGGCAAAAATGAGTGATGTTAATGCTGAAAATTATGCTGCAATAGGATTTAAAGGCTTTGCTCAAGCCAACGATGTTACCTACAAATCAAAGGGAATGCCGTCGGTAAATATTGGAAAAGCCAGTGCTAAAGCTACTCCTTCAGAGATAAGTATGGTTGCAGACAATGTATCTCTTGGCAAAAGTGACCTGAATTTATCCGGGTCTGTTAAAAATCCACTTGCCTTGTTTTCAACTGAAAAATCAATATCTATTTATTTGAATGCCAAATCAAATCTTTTTGACATGAATGAATGGATGCCAACGAATGATGACAAATCTCTTAAAAATAATGAGGAGCAAGCAAAAGTAACTGTGCCTAATGATCTGATTAAAAATACAAATCTTTTCCTTAATCTGGATGCAAAAAAAATAAAGATACATGAATACACGATCGAAAATATGAAAATGGATGGTGCAATTGCTGCCAACGCTATAGATATCCGCAATTTTTCATCATCCTTGGATGGCAGTGAGTTCAAACTGAAAGGAACGGTAGTAAATGCATATAATTATTTCGTAAATAATGGAATACTGGATGGAGAGCTTGACTTTTCTTCCTCAAAATTTAATGCAAACCCATTTATAAATAATGAAGCACCTGCAAAATCGTCAGAACCTTTAAGTGTAATAGCTGTCCCGGAAAGAGTCAGAATAACCATCAAAACAGACGTTAAGGAACTTCTATACACCAATCTTATTTTAAAAGATTTTAAAGGGAATCTGGAAATTAAGGATCAGCAAGTGGCCATCAAAAACATGGAGACGAACTCTTTAGGTGGCAAAATATCATTGGAAGGACTTTATAACACAGAAGATCTTAAGCACCCGGATTTTTCAATTAAGCTGGATCTGAGCAAAATAAAATTTGCAGAAGCTATCTCCAAAATTGATTTGTTAAAAAAAGCAGCCCCAATAGCAGCTTATATCGAAGGCTTTTTCAACACAACTCTGGTCATGAGAGGTAAACTTGGTGACCAAATGACGCCTGATCTGAGTTCATTGGATATGTCAGGATTTATTGAGACCCTCAGCGGTAGCATAAAAGGATATAATCCTATGGCAGTCCTTTCTGAAAAATTGGGACTGAACGCTCTGAAAGAAATCGATCTGCAAAATACAAAAAATTGGTTTGAAATAGTGAAGGGATTTGTTGAACTCAAAGAATATAAAAAAAATATTAAGGGCGTGGACATGAGCATCTCCGGAAAACATGGATTTGGTCAAAATATGGATTACAACATTGAATTGGTGATCCCAAGGGAAATGATGAAAAAAAATAAAATTACAGCCATTGGCGAATCCGGATTAACCATGTTGGAAAAAGAAGCTTCAAAGCTTGGAATTAATATAAATCAAGGACCGAACATATTTTTGGATGTACATATGACAGGAAATTTTAAAAATCCGATTTTCAAAATAATTCCTAAGACGGGTAAGGGTGAAAATGTTGGAGATGCCATAGAATCAAAAGTTGAAGATATTGCAAAAACCTTAAAGGATACGTTAAATAAAGAAATAAAAAAGAGAGAAGCAGAATTAAAAGACACCATTACCAAAAGGGCGAATGAAGAGTTAGAGAAAATAAAATCAAAAGCTGAAGAAGCAGCCGACAGAGCATTGGACTCCATAAAGGCCAAAGCAAAAGACGTTATTACAAATAAAATTGATTCGCTTACAAAAGGTACCGCCGCAGATTCATTAAAGCAGAAAGCCAAAGATATATTAGATAAAAAAACCAAAGATGAAGTAGATAAAATAAAAGATAAACTTAAAGATTTTGATCCGTTCAAAAAGAAAGGAAAAGGTGGATAGAAGACTTTTGAAACAAAATTGACAAATAAAAGTATTAAAAGTTTGTTGTTTGGCTCAAATTCAATAATTTTGGTAAAAATTTTAAAGCATGAAGCATTTATTTATGGTATTTTTTTTATTTTTCATTGGTTTTACGATGAATGGTCAGAAAAATATTACGTTTATAAACCAACAGGTTGAAAATCTTGAAATTCAACTTGTAAAAAAAGGAGAACACCTCAAGCTCACTACCCTTCAACTCGAAGAACTTTCTAAAATATTTAATGAAAAGTTCGAAAGAGTACAAACTGTACTTGCTAAATATTCAGTAAAATCGGAAGTTTCGAAAGAAATGACTAAAATCGAAGATGAATTTACACCGAAAGTTGAATCCATACTTACATTTAATCAACGACTTGCACTCCATAATGAAAGAAAAAAGCCAGTAAAGTCTTCTTTGGAGTGATTATTTAGCATACATTATCAAGAATTAATTTTGCCATATACATGGACATTGTTATTTACTTTACCTAAGTAATGCTATGGTCATCATTGACATAATGTATAATACCAACGATTATTTTCTTTATGCAAAATCATGTATTCATGGTAAAAAGGATAAATGTCCTGTTAATAAATCAATTTTAAAGAGATCCGCAATCCAGCCTGACAACTATGTAGTAGGCTGGAAGGTCAAACAAATTCAGCAACCCCGACTGACCACTATGCAGTAGGCGGGCAGGTTAGCAAAGTTAAAACAGATGAAATAATTGAAACAGTTATTTACCTTAAACAGATATTTTTTGCAATATAAATGGCATTTATTGCTGGGAATTATCTTTGTTACAGGTTCCAACTATTTTGGTATACTTATACCCCAGAAAATCAGAGATGCGCTGGACTTAGTGCAAAATAAAATACTGCAATACAAAGAATTACCTTCAAATGTTCAATCTGATTTTTACGATGAGCTTGGTAAAAATTTATTCATTTTTGGTCTGATTGTCACTGGGTATGTCATAATAAAAGGACTATTGATGTATTTTATGCGGCAAACTATCATTGTTATGTCCAGGCTCATTGAATATGATATGCGGAAAGAAATATATGCCCATCTTCAAACGCTTGATCAGGTATTTTACAGAAAAAATCAAACGGGTGACATCATGGCCCGGATATCAGAAGATGTATCAAAAGTCAGAAACTATTTAGGACCGGGTATCTTGTATGGAATAAATCTGATTTCACTTTTTGCAATGACAATATACGCCATGTTTAAAGTGGATGTTTTACTTTCAGTTTGCGCATTGCTCCCACTTCCAATATTATCAATTTCGATTTACTACGTAAGTAAACTGATTAATGAAAAGAGTACATTGATTCAGCAACAATTATCTGTATTGAATAGTACTGCCCAAGAAACTTATTCAGGCATAAGAGTGGTGAAATCATATGTAAAAGAAGAGCAATTTGTGAATTTTTTTGAAGCTCAAAGCGAAGAATTTAAAAAAAGATCTTTAAGTCTGGCAAGAGTAGAGTCCTATTTCCAACCATTAATGATACTTTTGATAGCCATGAGTACCCTGATTGTGGTAATAGTAGGTGGTTATCAAGTATATGAAGGTAGGCTCACAGCGGGCAACATTGCTGAATTTATATTATATGTAAATATGCTGACCTGGCCTGTCACATCAATAGGCTGGATCGCATCTGTGGTGCAGGAAGCAGAAGCTTCTCAGACCAGAATCAATGATTTATTACACCAAAAGTCAGAAATCCTGAATCTGAACCATGATCAGTACAACCTGGATGGGGAGATAGAATTCAAAAATGTTACATTCGTTTATCCCACTACCGGGATCAAAGCCCTTGAAAATGTAAGCTTTAAAATTAATAAAGGTCAGAGACTTGCCATTATGGGCCGTACTGCTTCAGGAAAAACCACCATAGCTGAGTTACTGATGCGTATGTTTGATGTTACTGAGGGTCAAATTCTGGTAGATGGCAAAAACATAAAAGAGCATAACCTTGAGATGATACGAAGTAAAATTGGTTATGTGCCGCAGGATGTGTTTTTATTTTCTGATACTATATCCGCCAATATTTCTTTCGGAATAACAGATTATGATAAAAAGGATATTGAAAAATATGCCACCTATGCATCAGTCTATGATGATATCGTAAAACTACCAAATGGTTTTGAAACTTTGGTAGGCGAAAGAGGCGTAACCCTATCAGGTGGACAAAAACAAAGGATTTCGATTGCAAGAGCATTTATGAAAAATCCGGACATTGTGCTATTGGATGATGCATTATCGGCAGTAGACACAACTACTGAGCAAAATATTCTTTCTTATTTTCAAAAAGCATTGTCCGATAAAACATCTATCATTATTTCGCACCGGGCAAATAATCTTCTAAATTATGATAAAATATTAGTTTTAGAAAACGGACAGATTGTCGAAGAAGGTACCCATGACGATTTAATATCAACTAATGGATTTTATAACTCCGTGTACCAGCAACAAATGATGCAGATAATGTAATTTTTACAATAAAATATTTTGATGATTCAAAACTTTATTTATATTTGTACTATTATTTCTCTAAAAACAGAAAATCGTGGAACAAGACGACCGAGGTAAATTTGATAGTGTTTATACCGCTAAGGTAAAAGCAGGAAAACGCAGAACCTATTTTTTTGATGTTAGAAGGACAAAAGGAGATGATTATTATGTCACTTTGACTGAAAGCACCAAAAAATTTAATTCAGATGGATATGAAAGACACAAAATTTTCTTATATAAAGAAGATTTTAATAGATTTCTTTCACAACTTCAAGAGACTATCGACCACGTTAAAAAGGATTTAATGCCGGATTTTGACTATGAACAATTTGAAAAACGTCAGGCTGAGTGGGAAGCTTCTCTGGAGGATGACGGACCTAGAGAAAAGAAAGAAGACGACCTCGATTGGTAATTGATCGCATTCAGTCAATAGTTGATTCTAGGTTTTCAACTTTGTTCTCCAATATTTACAATATGGATATTCAATCTATTAAGATTTTAGATTAAGTGAAAATTCTGTTTGTTTCAGCCACTGCTACAGAAATACTCCCTTTAATGGGCTTTTTGGACAAATCAGCAATAAAAAAAGATGAAAATTTCTATTCTTTTCATCAAAATGACATCTACATACTAATTACCGGACCTGGTTTGATGAGTATGACCTTTGCAATGACCCAATTTGGTAGTTTGAACAAAATTGATCTAGCCATTAATATAGGAATTGCTGGTACGTTTGATCCTGATTGTATGCTTGGTTCCGTATGTAATGTGTATAGAGATAAGATAGCTGATTTGGGTGCTGAGTTTCCTGATGGAAGTTTTCAGGACATTTTTGAAATGAAACTAACAGACAAAGATGAATTTCCATTCAAGGATGGTTGGGTATATTCAAACTCAAAAACGGATGTATTCCACGACTTACCGAAGGTTTCAGGAGTTACTGTAAATATGGTAAGTGGTAATTTGTCCACCATTGAAAAAATCAAGATAAAATACAGGCCAGATATAGAGTCTATGGAAGGAGCCGGTTTTTTTTATGTTTGCAATTTATTACATATTCCTTGCCTGCAGATCAGATCAATATCAAACTACATAGAACCGCGCAATAAAGCAAACTGGAAAATCAATGATGCTGTAAAAAATCTGAATGATACGTTGATCCAATTTTTAGCAGATGATTATTTAAACGAAAATGCATGACTCGTTTCTTTCCACTTCAGCACTTGTATGATGATCTCATTATAACTCTGCAGCCCTTGTTTTACGCCATGTGATTTAAGATATGAATCATATACTATATCTCTGAATTCGGGTAAAATATCAGGAAATCTGTTCATATCTCTACGGATTGCTGTCAAATCTGCCAGAACTCCCGGGTCGATGTTGATAAATAATTCTTTAGCTGATGAAGGATATATTGCCTTAATGTCATAGTACAAATACCTCCAGTAAGATATAAGCCCCGAATATCTGATAAAGTGATCTTTTGACTTCATACAAGTCAATAAACCAATAAAATTACAGACTCCTTCATCCGTATAACCGTACCCATGCGCCATTTCATGTGCCATAGTGAAAGGCCATTGAATGGGATTCATGCCTGGATCTATATGCCCTTCACATACAAACGGAATATAAACACCCGCCGTGGAAATTCTAAGTAATAATCCTTCAGGGTAAAGCGCTCGGATACGGACTCGCCCGGATACAACATCTCCCCAATTGCTCAGTAATTCTGTTTGTACTTGTCTGATTTCATTTTCCAGGGAAGACCATTCTATTTTTTGATGTAGTTCTGCAGAGTCTTGTGAGAGAATTTTTCTTTCATGGATCATAATATCAGTAATAAGCTTAAACTCAGACATCAACTGTATTGAATCAACAGTGATTGATGGTAAATTGAGCTTTTTTTCAATGTCAGGCCCATAATAATTGAATGCCCACAGAAAATAAAAAGCACTGATCACCCAACCAATAAAGTTAAGAAATTTAAAAACAAAAGATGGCAGGAAATTTCCTTTAAAAATTGTATGTCTTCGGCTAATTAAATTTTTAATGCCTTTTGCAGAAAAAAAGACCACCAAAAAGAAAAAAATGTAAAAAACAGGAAAAGGCAACAGCCCTAACGTGTAATCATAGAATATTCTTACTAACCTAAAAATAAAATGATGGTACACATAATATATTTGCGCGCTGTAACCCATATTCGCAAAACAATGCATAAGGATGGTAACCAACCCCGCAATAATGCCAATATTTTTGATCTTAAAATTAAATTTCATAATAAATCAGACCATTCATTCATTTAAGCACTTAACGTAAATTACAAAATTAAATTTTATTTTCATCAGATAAATATAAATAAATTTGGACAACTCTGGTTTGCTCGTCATATGTTAACTTTTTTTTCTCGATCATAAAAAGAATCTATAGCTTCATAGAAGAAAATATAATAATAATAAATAACTTTACAAACAGTTTCATTTGGCCAAAATTAAATTATGAATAGAAGAAATGTTTTAAAACAAAGTGCGCTGTCTGTTGCGGCATTAGCAGCAGGTGGAAATATATTCAATAGTTTGCCTTCTAATGAAGAAAGCAAGAGTTTAAAAAATAATATTAATCATTCAGTATGCCAATGGACATATAATCACATCTCTCTTGAAGCACTTTGTTTGCTGGTAAAAAATATAGGGTTTTCAGCCATTGATTTGATAGGTCCAAAAGATTGGCCGGTGCTAAAAAAATATGGTATCGATTCATCTATGTGCAACGGAGCAGAAATAGGCTTGACCAAAGGTTGGAATGATACACAATATCATGGTCAGCTGATTAAAAACTATACGGACCACATCGACCTGGTAGCTGCTGCAGGATACAAAAATCTGATTTGTTTTAGTGGCAACAGAGAAGGAAAAGATGATGAGACAGGTATGAATACGTGTGTCACCGGCCTAAAAAAAATTATGGGTCATGCTGAAAAGAAAGGAGTCATCATCCAAATGGAATTGTTTAACAGCAAAGTTGACCATAAAGATTATATGTGTGATAAGAGTGCATGGGGTGTAGAACTATGCAAAAAACTGGATTCTCCCAATTTTAAATTATTGTATGACATATACCATATGCAAATAAATGAAGGAGACATTATCAGGACTATACAGCGTGACCATGTGTATTTTGGTCATTATCATACTGCCGGTGTACCTGGAAGACACGAGATTGATGAAAGCCAGGAATTGTATTATCCGGCCATCATGAAAGCAATAGTAGCCACTGGTTATAAAGGATATGTAGCACAAGAATTTATAACTACCGCAAAAGGTGACAAACAGAAAGAGAAAGCATTACAGAAAGCAATTAAAATTTGTGATGTTTAATAATTATTAATAAAAAAATCATTTAAAGCATGTATTTCAATTCAGAAGGAACAAATGAGGTAAGTTATGATGCCATTGTCATAGGATCTGGCATTAGTGGTGGATGGGCTGCAAAAGAATTATCTGAAAAAGGACTAAAAACACTTGTACTCGAGCGGGGTCGAATGGTTAGGCATGGAGAATATCCTACGGCCAATATGGAAGACTGGGAACTTCCAAACAGAAACCGGATGACGCCGGAGCAAATGAAAGAATACAAGATTCAGGAGCGTACCGGATATACGATGTCACCGGCATATCAGCATTGGTGGCCGAAAGACACTGAAAATCCATATACAGAGACAAAACCTTTTGACTGGATTCGTGCATATCATGTAGGTGGAAGATCTTTACTTTGGGGAAGACAGTCCTACAGACTCGGAGACCTGGATTTTGAAGCAAATGCAAAAGACGGCATTGCTGTAGACTGGCCGGTAAGATACAAGGAAATTGCTCCCTGGTATGATTATGTTGAATCATTTATCGGAGTCAGTGGACAAAATGAAGGTCTGAAGCAATTGCCTGATGGTAAATTTTTGCCACCGATGGAGTATAATTGTGTAGAACTGGATGTGAAGAAAAAACTCAAAGAAAAAATGGGCCGTGACATTATCATGGGCCGCACCGCACATATCACTTCTGAAGGTGGGCACAATGGCAGAGGCACTTGTCAGACCCGAAACCGGTGTATGCGTGGTTGTCCGTTTGGTGCATATTTTAGTAGTAACGCTTCTACCCTACCCGCTGCAGAAGCTACCGGTAATATGACCATAAGACCTTTTTCTATTGTAACTGAAATCATACTGGATGAGTCAGGCAAAAAAGCAAAAGGTGTACGTATTGTAGATGCTGAAACCAAAGAAACCAAAGAGTACTATGCCAAAATAATATTTATGTGTGCATCAACTTTCGGCAGCACTCAAATATTACTCAATAGCACATCAGAAAGATTTCCCGAAGGAATGGGAAATGAAAGCGGAGAATTGGGGCATAATGTAATGGATCATCATTTCAGATTGGGTGCCAGTGGCAAATCTGATGAATTTAAGGATAAATTCTATAAAGGCAGAAGACCTACAGGTATTTATATTCCGCGTTTTCGCAATATTGATGCAGCATCAAAAATGCCGAATTTCATAAGAGGATACGGCTATCAGGGTGGCGGCAGTCGAGAAGGTTGGGGTCGATATATAGCTGAAGCTGAATATGGTAAAGGGCTCAAAGATGCATTAAGTAAAAATGGGGATTGGTCTTTTGGTATTACCGCTTTTGGTGAATGTCTTCCATATCATGAAAATAAAATATCCCTGAATAAAGATTTGAAAGATATCTATGGGCTCCCCACACTTATCATGGATGCAGAATGGAAAACCAATGAACTCGAAATGAGAAAGGACATGATGGCATCTGCCGCCGAAATGCTAGAAGCAGGAGGATTAAAGGATGTCCATACTTATGATAGCGGCTGTAATCCTGGCCTTGGTATACATGAAATGGGAACGGCAAGAATGGGTAAAGATCCTAAAACATCCGTACTCAATAAATGGAATCAGATACATTCAGTTCCAAATGTTTTTGTTACAGATGGTTCCTTTATGACATCCGCAGGTTGTGTAAATCCTTCATTGACCTATATGGCATTCACAGCAAGAGCAGCAAACTTTGCCGTAGAAGAGTTGAAAAAAGGAAATTTGTAATTTATCATCATTGATCATCAAAATAAAAAAATAAAATGGATAGAAGAGAAGCTTTAAAAGCGACTACATTATTCCTGGGTTATTCCCTCACTGCCGGAGCGACTTCTGCTTTACTAGGTGGATGCAAAGCGGAAACCTCATCTGATTGGCAGCCAAAAACATTGGATAATCAGGAAGTTGAATTACTGGCAGAAATATGTGAAACCATATTGCCAAAAACAGATACTCCCGGTGCCAAAGATGCGCTTTGTCATAGATATATAGATGAAATGCTGACCAATTTTTATGCAAAGGATAAACAGGATTATTTCAAAGATGCCCTCAAAGTTTTTGATGATAGATCCAAATCTAAATACTCGAAAGCTTTTATTGCGCTGAATACCAGTGAAAGGGAAGAAGTATTAAGTATTTTGGCTAAAGAAGCCAACGAGTATAAAGATGAAACAGGAGATAGACCACACATTTTCAGAGCTATTAAGGGGGCAACGATTAGTGGCTACTTTAGTAGTGAAGTAGGTGCCAAAGGTGGCTTATGTGAATTCCTGCCTGTCCCCGGTCCATATCAGGGATGCATAGACTATGCAACCGTAGGGAAGAGCTACGTACTATAAAAAGGCGGTCTGACATTGGTTTATAAAATTGATTTATTCAAATTAAAAAATATTAATTAAGATGACAAAATATTTGTTTTTACTGTTGCTTATTCCAAGCATCTTTAGTTGCAAAAATCCAAATGAAAATAAAATGAGCGAAAACACATCTGCTGGTTCTGACTCAACAGGATTAAAAATATCACTGGCCCAATGGTCATTTCATAAAACGCTGCAAAGTGGTGAAATGGATCATCTTCAGTTTGCTGAAAAAGCCGGAGCATTAGGTTTTACAGGAGTAGAATATGTCAACCAATTTTTTAAAGATAAGGCACAGGATACTGCCTATCTCAACATGATGACTGCCAAAGCTAACGCTGCCGGAGTTAAGCAGCTTTTAATCATGATAGACGGTGAGGGCCATCTGGGCGACCCGGATGAAACCAAAAGAAATGAAGCTGTCCTCAATCATCACAAGTGGGTGGACGCAGCTGCATATCTTGGATGTCATTCGATCAGAGTGAATGCCCATGGGGAAGGAAAAGCTGAAGATGTAGCAAAGGCTGCTATAGATGGATTATCAAAACTGTCAGACTATGCATCAGCAAAAAATATCAATGTAATTGTAGAGAATCACGGTGGGTATTCGTCAAATGGCAAATGGCTTGCAGACGTAATGGCTAAAGTTAATAAACCCAATTGTGGCACTTTGCCGGATTTTGGAAATTTTTGTCTCAGAAGTGAAAAAGATGCAAAAGGTGACAATAAGTGTGTGGAAGAGTATGACAGATATAAAGGAGTCGAAGAACTTATGCCTTATGCAAAAGCGGTAAGTGCCAAATCCTTTGATTTTGGTGAATTGGGTTTTGAAACCACCATTGATTATCCAAAGATGATGGACATAGTACAAAAAGCAAATTACCGAGGATTTATTGGAGTCGAATACGAAGGAACGGTACTGAGTGAAGAAGAAGGAATAAAAGCAACAAAAGTACTGATCGAAAATTGTATTAAGGAACTTTCCGCTAAATCAGAGTAGGATCAGATCTTCCGGATTTTTTCTAAGATATAACGTGCAAATTGTTTTGCTGCAAAAGGACCAATACTTGAACCTTTAGTGCCTAATCCATTAAAAATGTACATGCCTCTGAGCGTTGGGTGAGGTTTAAATATTGGTCTTCTTGCATGCATCGTCGGTCTGATAGCTGCTTTATGCTCCAAAATTTCAAAAGGTACTTTAAGTACACGTTCCAGTTCAGCTTTCAGTTTATGATATATTTTATCCGTAGGTAAGTCGTCATTTGAATTCCATTCGTATCCTGATCCCACCCAATACACATCATCATATTGGTGTACAATAAATATATGGTCTTTGTACATCTTTTTAAAACCTGCACCTAGGATTCTAACCAACAGCACCTCACCTTTTGATGGTGCAAGTCCGATATTTTCAAAGTATGGATTGCATTGCGCCTGATAACCTTCACAAAATATGATCTCCCTGAAAAACAAATCTTTATAACTAAAGGAGCCTGATTGCTCGATAAGACAATTGTAGTCAAATTTGTCAATTATATATTGGTCTAGCATCTGCCATTTAAGCTTGAATGCTTCCAGTATATCTGACAGATGTACTTGGAGCGTTCCTGTGAGCTCACCATAAGCAAATGGCTTGGACACAATATCCCCAAATTCTTCCGTATCTGCTACCGGCAACATATAATGCTTAACCTCAGGATCACCTGTTCTGGATAACCAGATATTTTCATCTTCAACGCTATACAAAGACCTTATCATGTTTGATTCAGTATAAGTCCTGATACCTAGATAGTCGCTAAGTTCATCGTAAATGATTTTTGCTTCAGGAAGAAATTCATGTATACGCCAGCTTTTTATAAATTTTTTACCAGTGATTGGATTTACAATACCTGCTGCCACTTTTGAGGACGAACCGATATAATTATTGTCCATTACAAGCACGTTTTTGCCGGCTTTGGCTAAAAAATAAGATATAAGCGTCCCGGAAATACCCTGACCAACCACCGCAAAATCAAAAATATCAGATTTCATTAGTCTTCCAATTGATTAAGTATTGCTTTATCTTTTGACGACAAGGCACTGATTACCAAGTCATAAGAATGATCTATTAATTTCATTACATAGGCATCGCTGAGCGTACCTTCTATATTTATGGTATTCCAGTGTTTTTTATTCATATGATATCCAGGCTGTATATCTTCGTGTTCTTCTCTTAAGGTTATTGCCCATTCCGGATCGCATTTCAGGTTTGCCTTACATGGTGTTTCGTCCATGCCGGTCAAAGCAAACATTTTGCCCATGACTTTGAATACAAGTGCATCACCACCGAATGGAAATGATTCAGTAACTCCTTTTTTAGCCAGACAATATTCGGTAAATGTTTCAATATTCATCATCAGAAGTATTACAATAGATGCCCCATAATATCTTGTTTCACCTTAAGATATTGTTCATTTTCTCTTTTGGAAGGGATTATTACAGGAATTCTTTTTACAAGTGTTATGGTGGATTGATCTATGGCTGCAATTTTTTCTGGATTGTTGGTAATCAATTCTATCTCCTGAATATTTAAATCTCGAAGGATTTCAATGGCGATATCAAAATCCCGCTCATCCGGATCAAAACCAAGATGTACATTGGCTTCGATGGTATCATATCCGACATCCTGGAGATTATAGGCATCCAACTTATTTATCAGCCCGATACCTCTTCCTTCCTGCCTCAGATAAATCATCACACCTTTGTTTTTCTGGATGATATTCATAGATGCTTCAAACTGTTCACCACAATCACATCTCATAGATCCAAACAGATCCCCCGTGATACATTCAGAATGTATACGCACCGGCACCACATCAGAAGTATTGGCATCAACGTGCACAAGTGCAATGTGTGGCTGCTGATGATCGTGTTGCTCCGCATAAGCGAAAATATTATAATTCCCCCATTTGGTAGGAAGATTTGCCTGAACTTGCCTTTTTAACAAAGTATCCTTTTTTTATGCTGCAAAGATAACAATTTGACTTCGGGTAATGTTTTTTGTACGTATTTTTACTTTCCGACATCGAAAATTTAATTACTTTTGTCACACTTTTAGAAATTCCGGTCTCATAGTTCAACGGATAGAATAGAAGTTTCCTAAACTTTAGATATGGGTTCGATTCCCGTTGAGACCACAAAAACCCTTGATAACACATTGATTATTGAGGGTTTTATATTTAAATCTGCGGCGGCATGTGCTTAAAATTACGATTATTACTAAATCAATCATCAAAGCATTATTGTATAGCTATAGAAAACGTCGAGCAGGATTAATACGTAAGATCTTCATTATATATATAGCTGATGGTGGCCAAATTAGCAGCACTGAAGCATATTAGGTCGAAACAGTCATCCTGTTTAGCAAATCGTAGGTATATCCATATGCCTGCCAATCTCGTCCTCTAACTCGCCAGGCGATTTGATTTCATTTATGTCAAAGTCATTGCAATACTCACACGTAGATAATACCATGCTGACCTGGAGAGAACTACAATATTTTTACATTTCACATTTCTTTATATCCTGAAACATGGGAAGAAATAGCTTTCCAAAGACTGTCTTGTTTTATTAAAATATTACTGGATTGGTAAATGGCTTTTTTACCATTATTGATAATATGTCCCGTACCGCTTATGATTGCTGTATTGTCATGATACACATCTAATCTTTTGATTTCATACCAAAAGGAATCGTGTTTTATCTTGTTTTCTTTAATCCAATTCATCTCAAATTTTTTATCGGTAATTTCACCAGAACCATCGACCAATTGAAAATCATCATGAAGGATTGTGTTCAGCAGTGCAGTATCATTTGTACTATAAGACTTTGGCCACAACACTTCTTTAATGTGTCTGAGTGTCTTTTTTTCGTGTTCTAAATCAAAATCAGTTTTTGATTCTGATTTCTTTGAACATGCGAAAATAACTGAAATAAGAAGCAAGAAAATTAGCTTTATTTTATAAATACACATACTGTTATATTTAATTTTTGTTACTTATTTTTTAATAATGATATAATTTCTGAATCGGATAATTTTACTTTCTCTCTTAATGTTTTTATATATTCCTGAGCAGTATATAAAGGATAGTCAGTACCAAATTGCAACTTTCCCATTCCTATTTGCCTAAGGTATTTGGCCAACTCAGCAAAATTGTCCTCATCTAATTGTTGTACCCCTTCGCTGTCTTTATCAAGGGCTACAGCAGAAATATCAAAAGTAATTTTATGTCTGTTTAGTGGGTGGCTTGGATCTGAAGTGAGTTCTTTATAGGAATCGATAAAGAGTTTTGTCCTGCTATTGAAGCCACCGGATGTACCCAAATGAGCAATTTGTAACTCTATTGGTGGCAATAAAGCCAAAATTGAATCTGAAAGAATTCGTAAATCCGGCATCCCGAATTTTCTATGTGAATTGTCAAAATGTAGTAACACTGGGATCTTATTTTCACTGGCATATGACAATACTTCTTTCACCCTGATTTGATACTTTCTTTCAGTAAGATAAACTTGTGATGCATTAAAATGCATTTTCAAGCCAAACATTTTTAGGTTTTCGTGGCACCTTTTAATTTCTTCCATAGCAAAATCTGACATAGGATCAATACCATAATACGCTTTTATATCCATTGGGTATTTCATTTTAGCAGCAGCTACATAATTATTTTCATCTTCTACCAATTGTTTAAAATTTACATCTTTTGACCCAAATTCGGATGAACTGTACACGTAGGCCATTGAAATAAGTTTAATTTGTTTAGCCCCTAATCTTGTGATAATGGTGTCAATATCAGAATAGGCCGGATCTGATTTGCTGAAAGGTATTCCCCTTGCCTTCCATAAGCGGATCAATGTGGGGCTCATAATATGGACATGATGATCTATCAAATTTGTATCATGTTTAATTTTTTGGTCAAGAGCGGTGGAGTGGATACGTAAGGAATCCAGATTAAATTTTGTTTTATACATTCGACTCATACCATTTTCATAAGCTTCCAATTTTGCAATGATGGTTTTCAGGTTGTCTTTATCCTTGATTTCTATATTTGATCTGTTGCTTGTAAAATATAGGGTTTGGTCATTCTGATCATAAAAAGGACAATACTCCAAAGCTGTTGAGTTAATTGGCGGACCCAGATTGATGGCCTGTTCCCATTCGTTATTGTTACGAAAGCTGATATATAAATCTCCATGACCAACTCCGTCTTTCCTGCCAAAGCCTGAAAATATCATAAATGATTCTTCAGGATCAACGTATGCATTAAATTCATAACCATCCGTATTGATTGATTCTGAAAGTGATGTAGGTTGAAGAAATGAACCACTCTTAAATTCGCTAAAGAAAATATCATCTTTACCTTTACCGTAGTCGTAGGTGGAAGTAAAGTAAAGATTGTTTTTTTTTGTTACTGATGGATAGTATTCATCACCTGAAGTATTAATAGGTAAGCCTATATTTACCGGCTCGGACCATTGACAATTTTTACAAGTTCGGTCTGAATACCAGATATCAAAATCCTTAGGCATTAGATCTTTTTTTGACAAAGGTCGGTTACTTGCGAAATAAAGCCTTAGCCCGTCATAAGTTATAAAAGGTTCCAAATCCATAAATTTACCGGAAAATGGCAATTTGTATGGTTTTGACCATCCTTTTCCCTTCTTTTTAATGCCTACAAGTATGGATATATTTTGTTTGATACTCTGGATGGTAAAGAACGCTTCATTTCCATCAGGCGTCAGGGTCCAATCTCTGACATTACCTAGTTGTAATAATTCATTAATTTCGGTTATTTGTGAATTCCCTTTAATGTGAAAAATTATCATAAATAATAATAAACTAATGATACGCATGGTGATATAATTTAGACAGGGCAAATGTAAATACAAAATTGTAAGTTAAGATAAATTTTGTAGATAACAGTATCCTATCCTATATTTCAGGAGATATTAAAATATCAAAGAAATAAAATTATGGATATCCAGTAAAAGTCAATAAAGGAAAGTATATTTTATGACTGTTTTGCAGGGTTACATTTTTTAAATTCTGTAGGATTTAGACCAGTACATTTTTTGAATGCAGTATAAAAAGCTGATTTAGATTGAAAACCTGCATTTAGTGCGATCCCTTCTATGGTCCAGTTGTTATTTTCTTTAAGTAATTTTTTAGCATATTCGATTCTGCATTGGTTGACAAAATCAGGAAAACTAATACCCATTAACTCATTCACTACCTGTGAAACATTGTTGGGAGTGGTTTCTACTTTATCTGCAACAAATTGTAATGATAATCCGGGAGGTTTTAAAATATGCTCACTTTCAAAGAGCATCTTTATTTGGTCAAGAAGTAATGTTTTTTGATCGTGGTTCAAGCCTGAATTTGAATACTTTTTGCGATTT
Source organism: Saprospiraceae bacterium (assembly GCA_016714445.1). Taxonomy (GTDB): domain Bacteria; phylum Bacteroidota; class Bacteroidia; order Chitinophagales; family Saprospiraceae; genus OLB9. The sequence continues at coordinate 592,186 of JADJNF010000001.1, forward strand.
TTATAATCCGACACAGACTCTTTTACTAAAAAAGAACTTATGAAGTAAATGGACATACTCGAATAATAGATCAATAAATAGTCAAATGTGTATTGAGGATATAAATATATCATGATCAGAAGAGCTACCAGGAATGATAAAGCAGGACTATGTAATTTTCTAACTTTATTCATAAGTTCAGTATCTGTTTTATTTTTTGAGATATTTTTAAATATTCTTAGGCTTAGTCCATAATAAAATAACACAAGTAATAAACAAATCCACTCCAGATAATTTAAAAAAAAGGAGGTAATAAGATTGGTGTAAACACTATTTATAACAATTGATAAAATAAAAAGTAATGGCAATATAAAATGAAGTAAAGCAGAATTTGGTAATTTGTCTTTAAGGTGAGAGTAATAATAAAAGAAAAATAAAGGAGGCCCAAAAAGTAAAATAATTGGAGCAACGGGTAAGTCATACATCATCCGGATCAAAAGTGTGGTATAAATCATGCCATTGTAGAGTACCAGAATGTGAAGAAATCTCAGATATGTTATTTTTTGATTGTCTGAAATGACTTTATAAAAAAAAGCAATAAAGCCAGTCATGATGGCTATGATATTACTAATGATAAATGGATCGATATACATGTTTAGATTTTATAGAACCAGCGTGTGAATATAATGAGTATTTTTATATTTTTAAAGTAGTAAACTACTGGTGAAATATAATTTTCACCTATCTAATACGTAAAAATAAAGATGATATCTGGACATGTTTACCCTGCTAGGCTTAGCCTACGTCCAAGTGATGCCAAATTTCCAATTTGAATGCGAAGCACCAAAGCCATCAACTATCTACAACATCTATTTACTATCAAATTTCTAATCCACTATAATTTCGTTGACTTCTATCATCCCAGTCCCGTTCCTGAGCAGGGGAAACTATTATTTTCAATTCCATCATAAAAATAAATATTAAGTCTAATAATCCAAATGGTAACACGGCGACGTAGTAAATACTACGCCGAGCAAGGGTTCTCATTCATTTAAGGCAGTAATATTGGTCCCAACCACACCATCCAAACAATATAGCCAATGCCACAACCAATGCTTCCACTCCAGATAAATCGGATTCGATATTCTTGGGGTATAAATTTAAACACAGTGATACAGCATATCAAAATACTGAAAAGACAAGTCGAAAAAGCTATGCTATAGATTGGCCAATCGAGGTACAATGCTAATTTTATTTCATCCCCGGAATTCTTATGTTCACCTGTAATAAAATAACGAACAATTTGTACTCCAAAGTTTAGAATTTGTCTGGCAAGAAAAAAAGTCAAAATAACACATAACCAATCTTTCAAACTGAATGATAATCTTTTATTCCTTCTAATCCATAGTACACCAAATCCAAACAAACCAACAATACCTGTCTGAATTGGGCCACCCAAGGTAATCCAATGACTTTCTGATTTTCTTAATCGCGTTAACGCTTCAAACTCCCGGGTACTGAGTGAATCTTTTACTTTTTGAGAAATGTGTGACGGGTCTTTTGAATAACCCATACTACTGAAATGTAAAGAAGTATTATAACCGAGATATTTGGCAACTGCAATATGACCATATTCATGTGAGATCGTACCCACTATTGTAGCCAGGATAAACCCAACCACAATAAGGTAAATGAATTTTCCTTTTAGAATAGTCAAAGCCATCAGATCGATCTTAAAATTGCATGGCTATTCCAATACCTGAGGTAGAAGGTGCAAAAAAATAAGAATGTTCTTTATGCTCTTTACTGTATTTATTATATGCCAGGATAGCTTTTTTTCTCGAGTTGATAGATGCTAATGAGAGTCCGATACCAATAACACCACAAGCAATATTGCCAATCAATTGTGGCGTGCCACGCTCGTTATTGCTGATTTTATTTAATTGCCAAAATAAAAATCCAAATTGTGCACCTGCCGCCACCCAGGCGCCCGTCATTTGAGCTTTTGATTTTTTCCATTCAGCATTTGCATAGGGCACATCTTTCATTAATTTGCCAACTTCACTTATAGAAACAGGATCACTATTTTGATAATATTTAGGTCCCCAAAATCCTGGAAACATGGTGATTTCTTGTGCATGAAATTTTGTAGAAAGCATAAAAAGTACAGTTGTGAAAATAATGATTCGTTTCATAAATAATTTTGTTTTTGTAAATTGATATAGATTTACAGAGAACGAAATGAAAAGAATTTTTATTATGGGGATGAAAAATTATACCGACGATAATTTTCTTTGAGAAAAATTATGTCTTCATTATAAAGACGATGTTTCACATGTCTTTATTAAATTTCGACGATATATGTCTTTAAAGACAAGCTTCGCTTCGTCCTTACTCAAAATCAGCACATTGGTAAGATTATTTTTCGCAAACCAATTTATTTTGAGTATTTAAGTGTGGGCATTGGTAGATTGTCGCAAAACGGATGTAGCGTCATACGTACATCCACAATAGTACGTCTCGGTGAAAACCAAATTCGTCGCCAAAAAACAAAAGACCCTGAAATACATCTCAGGGTCTTTTGTTTTATATTTTGAAGGAGTATTTCAAATCAACTCTATCAGAAGCCGAAGCCTCCACCCATACCGGCCATAGACTTTTGGAATTCTTCCATTGTCATTTTTTTATACCCTTTGGTGTCGTAAGTAAATTTTGAGTCATCTACGGAATCCTTGATTTCTACTGCTGTATAAGTCATAGAAAATTGAGGATTGCCTACAGTAAACTCCATGGTATAACCGGAAAATTCAAGCGATTGAAAACCTTGGATCAAATTGGCTTTGGTTTTTATATCTTCTGTTACATATGCTGTCACTGTCATTCCTTCCATTTCAGGATTAGTAACGGTCATTTTGTAACATTTATACCCCAAAATATCCTTGGTATTACTTTTGTCATATTCAATTTTTGATTTCGATGCTATTTCTTTCTGTTGTGGCGTTTGGGCATCATCCAACTTAGATTCTATCCAGGTTTTATTTCCCATCATATCAAATAACATATTCATCATATTTTTTTCCTTTTCTACATGAATCTGCATTTTTACCATACCTCCCATCATATCCATATGAGTGACATACTGTTCATTTTTAAAAAAAACCTCTGTTTGAGACCCTTTCATCATTTCAAGTCCCATAGCCATCTGTGGATCTTCAGCAGAGACATTGGTTACTTCCATTTTAATTGAGCCTTTGTCTAACACTTTCTGTGCAGATAATTGATAGCTGGTTCCAAATAAAACGAACAATGCTATACAAGAAAAAATACGCTTCATATTGTAATAAATTTTTTTGTGATTTTAAATTTTTGCAAACATATCTCTAAATATCATTTTTTACAAATAAGTTTCAAAATACTTGCTTTTAATCGTCAAAACAGACAAAAAATAAGACTAAACACAATTTTTAAGCTGAATCATTGAAAAAGGATAATCGTCTCCTATGATAACACAGCTGCCTGATTGATCTATCACATTCATGTCTTCCGGAAAATGTATGTATTGTGATGGAACTTTTTCGAGCTCGGGTAACCAGTATTTTATAAAATCCCCTTGCGGATCATATCGCTTTGATTGGGTCAATATGTTAAAGTATCTATCTTCCCGCGGATCGTTACCTACCCCTGCGATGTAGTTCCAGTTGCCATAGTTAGAACATGGGTCATAATCTATCAGCAATGATTCAAAATACTCTGCCCCCATCAACCAACTGATTTTCAGATCTTTTACCAGAAAACTGGCCACATTTTGTCTGCCCCGATTGGACATAAAACCGGTTTGATTGAGTTGTCGCATATTTGCATCAATCAAAGGGAAACCCGTATTTCCTTTGGCCCATTTATCAAATATTTTTATGTCAGCAGAACCTCCCGGATTAATATTTCTGGTTCCTGTTTTTTTAAATATGCGGTTGCCATACTTTTTGCCGGTTAGTCTGAAAAAATCTCTCCATAACAATTCAAAATACAACCAATAGGTGGAATCATTTTTCTTTACTTCCTTCTCATACTTTTGTAATTCGCAGAATATAAATTTTGGGGAAATACAACCAGAAGATAACCAGGCGGAAAATTTACTTGAAAAATCCCAACCCAGCATTTCATTTCTGGTCACTTTATAATTCTCAATATTTTTTGTCTCCCAAAAATATGCATTCAACTGCATTAAAGCATTTGTTTCTCCACCCTTAAATTTTCTGTTTTCAATGTGTTTATCTACTACATCCTCTTTGTCAAATGTGAACAATGTTGGCAAAACACCTCTGTCTTCCGTAAAAGCTGGAAAAGGAATGACCATCGGGGTTTCAAACGGTGGTCGAATATGGGAAGAACTTTCTATCTCTTTTCTGAAATTAGTAAACACATCAGGAACCTGACTCACCGGAAATGGTAAATCAGCGGTATGGTAAAGCATTTTTCCACGTGCAAATCTGAGCTCCTGACCTATGGCCCATAAGTTTTGTTCCAAATTGTCCTGAACATCTACTTCTTCCTGGGTTCGTTCCCTATTACAAAACACCCAACTGGACTTGATAGATTTGGCAAGTCTAAATACTTCTTCTTCCGGCTTACCTATTTTTATGATGAGATCGCTACCCTTCTTTCTAAGATTTTCTCTGAGGTCTGCAACTGATTCTATGATAAACTTTGTTCTGAATTTTCCTATCTTTTCAAAACCGAACTTAGTCTTTCCACAAAAGATTCTCTCGTCAAAAACATAAACTGGCAGCACGTATTTTGCTTTTTGGGTTGCTTCTACCAAAGCTTCATTGTCGTGGAGACGAAGATCATTTCTAAACCATAAGATAGCAATATGCTCCATTTTTCAGGATTTACATTTCAGTTGCTCTAACATTTGTACACAATGATTGTTTTAAAGATCATCGAATTAATTATCTTTTCTGCCGCTTCTATCTATATGATTGTTGCCGGCTTGTTGTGTACCCATCAATAGTATGTCCTGTATATTGACGTGTTTTGGTCTTGTGGCTATAAAAAAAATGGTTTCAGCTACGTCTTTTGATGTAAGCGGCGTAAAGTCATCATATATCCGAGCTCGTTTTTCATCTCCATCAAACCGAACCAATGCAAATTCTGTCTCTTCTACATGTCCTGGCGAAATCTGACTGACCCGAATACCAAATTTGTACAAATCCAGCCTCATAGAGCTGGTCAGAGCATCCACAGCAAATTTAGTAGCGGAATATACATTACCGTTGGGGTAAACTTCATGGCCTGCTGTGGAACAAATATTGATAATATGCCCTTTGGTTTTAGAAACCATCCCCGGACTTACCAACCTTGTGATATAAAGTAATCCTTTGATATTGGTATCAATCATTGTCTCCCAATCATCAATATTTCCTTCATGTATCGGACTGAATCCTTTGGCCAGCCCAGCATTATTAATCAGTATGTCTATATTTTTCCAATCTGCTTTGAGCGATTTATATGCTTTTTTGGTTGCGTTGAGGTCCCTTATATCAAAACACAAAGTGACGATGTCTATGCCATACTTTCTGACGAGTTTGTTTTTTACTTCTTCCAGACGATCCTTTCTTCTGCCTGTAAGTATAAGCTGGTATCCGTTTTTGGCAAATATCTTTGCTGTCGCTGCTCCTATGCCGGAGGTAGCACCAGTAATCATGACTGTTTTTGAAAAAGGTACTTTCATTATTTCTTATTTCTGATGGATTTTAATATTGAATCAAACTCTGTTTCAAATGCTTTGTATTCCGGTGTGGCGGGACCTGAAAATCCGGTATGAATTTTTATAATCCGGTTGTTTTGATCCGCAATAACCAAGGTGGGATATGAAAGGATTTTATCCAGTGGAGGCAATTTTTCTGCGGCTTCTTTTTTATCATAATATCCACCATATAATACTTCATGCTTAATATTCATCCTTTCTTTAAATCGTTTTAATGCTGACCTGGATTTATCTGCTTCCTTATATCTTTCAAAACCGATGCTGAATAAGGCTACATCATCCGCTGGGTTTTCAGCAAAATAACTCTGAAGGAATTTAGTTTCATCCATGCAGTTTGGACACCATGTACCCATAATTTGAATGACTTTAATTTTTCCTTCGTAAGGAGCATCATTGATTGAGACCGGTACGCCGGATTCATTTTCAAAAGTAAAGTCGAGAGGTGTATTGCCGGTTGTGGAAGTGAGTTCATATGCGCTTCGCAAGGCAGCATTTTCATTTTTTATACCCTCCCAATTGGTCGTATATTTACTGCCTGACCTGAATGTGCCGGTGATCTGATTATTTTCCATCATTTTGCCAACAAATAAAAATGCATGGGCACCATCGAAAGCAGAAAGATAAATCTTCTGTTTGACTACTTTACCTTCCAGAAATCTATAATCCCCTGTTTCAGTCAGAAAAGTACCGGTTAGTTTTCTTTTTTCCTGATTTAGAACGCCAACCGCCTGATATTCGTCTTCTGTTCCTATTTCAAATGTGCATGCCCACTTGCCGCTAAAATCAAGAATGTCATCATTATCTACAAGTGTAAATCTTTCTGATACCCCATGCACAGCTTTGAAAGGAATGCTATAGTTTTCCTTATAATTCACTATCCAATCGCCTTCCATCACTCCGTCTTCATAAATAGCCCGGATTTGGGTATCGTATACCGGAAAATCAATGACAACGGTATCTTTGGCAGTGGCTTTGTCCCTTCCGAATTTTATATCTGTAACTTTGATTCTTTCTTCTGCATTATGGATCACTATATGAAATAAAGAATCATTATCATATACCACTTCAAAATTGAAGGGTAGCTCAGAGTCTGTTTCAAATTTTTTTACTATGTCACGGTCATCTCCATATTTCTGTACGGGTTGTCGGTCCAGAAGCAAAACTCCTCTCCAGATCCCGGGAGGTATTTTTTCAAAAGTGGTATTCGGTTCAACACACCCCGCCAGAATTGCCATTAAAACAAAAAAAATATATCTAACCATAATGGTAAACTTTAAAATAAGACAGTGAATTGCAACAATTGTTTTATCTATAGCTGTCAAGTATGTTGCTTGATAAAATAAACATGGAAAAATTAATCTCCTTTTTCACCAGTAAATTGATCATCCTTATTTTTAAACAAAACATTGAAAGTCGTAAGGCTTCCATATATCCTGGTGATGTACTGCTGAAGATTTACTTTTTCTTCGTCAGAAAGATCACTGGCGTTGATTCTCTGTTCCATCACCCGAATCCGATCCCTTACCATAACTATTTTATGAAAAAAAGTATCTATTGGAATTTCTTTGGGTTTTAAGCTGGAATCTTCGGGCTTCAATATCATTAAGCCGTTTTTCCATTTGTCTCCTAACGGGACTACTTCAGTGATGTCTGACCATGTTTTAAGAATTTTGATCAAAGATTTTTCAGCTTCCGTAAAGGATACTTTGTCTTCTGCCTCTACCCTATCTATGACTTCCCAAGCTGAATAATCTTTACCCACCAACTTGATGCCATAGGTAATAAAACAAACCCGATAAGCAATGACTTCTGCTGCTATGACAACTCCATCACCAAATGCCGGATGTTTCACTCTCGAACCTATTCCCAATATATTTTCCATATTTCAATTTTGTATTTAATAAATAATGGCGGTAAAGATAAAACCAAAAAAGACATTTTATTTTGAATTTCACTCAAAAATTACAGTTTTATTTCCAATGACAAAAATATTGTCATTGAATACCAGTTTCAGTGCTTTTGCAAGTACGAGTTTTTCTACGTCTCTTCCGGCCTGAGCCATTTCCTGCCAGCTTTGGGTGTGATCGACATGCATTACTTCTTGTCTGATGATGGGGCCTTCATCCAGATGGTTGTTTACAAAATGGGCTGTTGCGCCGATGATCTTTACTCCTCTTTCATACGCTTGTTTATATGGGTTTGCACCTATGAATGCGGGTAAAAATGAGTGGTGTATATTTATAATTTGATCAGGATACTGCTCTACCAGCCATGGAGTAAGAATACGCATATATTTGGCAAGTACAATATATTCAGGCTGAAAATTATTTATTTTTTCGTGCATGAGTTGTTCATGTTCTTCCCGGGAGATGCCTTCTGCAGAAATATGATAAAATGGTATGCCAAAACGGTTGACCAATTCAGCGAGATGATCATGATTGCCTATCACCGCACAGATATTTGCATTCAATTCGCCAAAATGATGTCGAATGAGAAGTTCACTCAAACAATGATGTTCTTTGGTAGCCAGTATTACAATATTTTTTTTTTGTTTGACTGACAATGTAATTTGAGCCTGCTGAGGTAGTATTCCAGTCAATCCGTTCAGTATTCGTTGTGTGTCTACATCGCCCTGAATCACAGACCGCATAAAAAATATATTTGTATCGGGTTCGACAAACTCCTGATTGGAAATAACGTTATGTTGATTGTGATAAAATACGCCTGTGATCTTATGCACGAGCCCTTTTTCGTCAGGACAAGCTATTTTAACTATTATTTCTTGCATGGATATCTATTTTACGAGCGCAAAATTATCCAAATTATTGGTGGAAAACTAAAATAGAACGTTGTGTTTTAATTGTAAACTAAAATTTCCATCATTACTTTGGTGACTTCCTAACTTTGGGTCTCACAAAGAAAAAATGTTATACAAAACAATTTTATTCTCCTTCAAGTGTCAATCTTGCCATCAAGTAACTGACAGTGGACTCAGCACCTTGATTGAGATTGACATTATGTTCTTCCAGTCCATCATAACAACCTCCGGTGCATGGATTGTAAATGATTTGATGCAAATGATTTTCTCCGAGAAACCAATTAAAGGCATGTCTCATTTTTTCCATGTAGCCTGAATTTTCAAAAATGTCACCAAATTTTTTAAGTGCAAGAATAGTGTATGCCACATCTATGGGTTGTTCTCCACCCGAAACGGCAGGTATCTGTTACATAATTAAAAATGGATTTTGTAAGATTTAATTATCAATGCAACTAAGGTTCTATTAATCTTTTAGACTGTTCTTCGCACCGTATTGTTGAAGGGAAATTAGGAAAATAATGGATATATATATTCACTCATCTTTGACATTGAATAAAAAAAATGCCTGAAATATAAGAAGGCTAACCATCTACATATTACAGGCATAAAAAAAACCGGAAAGCAATAGATTTCTCTAAAATATTGGGGGGATGAATTAAAAATTCATTGGATTATTTAGTTTTTGTATTAATAACATCCGTCAAAGCGTCTTCCATTTTTGCTTTGCCGTTGGTACTCATATGAGTGATTTCCAGCTTCATATTTTCCATTTTTCTGTTGATCATATCCAAATAGCCATTTAGGGTCAATTCAAAGTCTGATAAATAATTGTCTCCTTTTTCCATGATTTTCCTGCGAGTTGATTTGCCTTTATCCGGTGCAAATAAAACTCCTATTGCAGCACCAGTTGCCGCACCTGCCAATACTCCTAATAATACATTTTTAACACTCATGATTCTATTATTTATTGATTTTTATAATATTACAAAGGTCGTCTTAATCATTCTTTTATGTATTACACAATTTCTGAAAATGGTTACAAATTCATTGGATCTTAGAAATTGAATGAAAAGAATTAAAGTAAATAAGGACTACCGAATATACAACCTGATGATTGTTACTTATTTTAGAAAAATATTTTAGGACAGAATGTTTCATTCTTCATTCGTCGGTTATTCTTCTTTATTTACAAAAATGAGTGTATTATGTAAAGCTTTTCCCGGATTATGTAACTTATTTGGTCAAATGAACATGATCTTTGTTCATTCACTATTGAATACAAAATATAAAATATAGACATGTTAAAAAGAATTAGTTTTATTTGTGCGTTGACCATTTCCTTATATGGAATGACTTATGCTCAAACTCTATCCATAGGTCCGGCAGGTGGTGCTAATTTTACAACTATAAGTGATATTCCAACATCAAAAACCTTGGTTGGCGTATCTTTAGGAGCATTTGCCAATTATAGCATAAACGAACACCTTGGAATAAATGGTAAAGTAATGTTTGATCAAATGGGTACAGGCTTTGAAAATACTGATGCCATTGTAAGATTAAACTATCTCAGAGTGCCTGTAAGTGTAGTGTATTTTTTTGGGAACATAGGTAATAAGATAAGACCTAAGTTGTTTGCAGGACCGTATGCATCGTTTCTAATAAATGCCAAAGATACCAATGGGAATGATATTGTGCTACCCAATGGGAATGATGTATATCGCTCCACTGATTTTGGAGGACTTATAGGGGCCGGATTTAATTATACTTTGGCGGAAAGAACCTGGCTAAATATTGATGCCAGTTATAGTTCTAGTTTTTATAGCGTGGTAGATCAAACAAACACTACAAACAAAAACACCGGATTTCAAATAACCGCGGGAGTAAGTTTTCCGATTGGTCAGTAATTAGAGTTTTATAGTCTAGCCAATATAAGCTAAAAAAAAAGTACTTCATAAGTAGATTTTGTTATAAATTGTTTTGTTGCCATCTGAATATGCCAATTCAGGTGGCTTTTTTTATTAAATGATAAAATTTATCACAAATGTTGACTCCAACTGATATATTCCAGCAGTTAAAGACACTTTACCAGATGGCAGTCCATTAAAAAAATATGGATGGGATTTTTATAAATCTTTTCAGCTGGACACATTTCTGATGGATTACTATTAATTCAAATCATTTGCTCAAGGTTTTAGTGTATGTGGTTTTTATATTAGGCAATTGATTTTAAACTATATGTGGGCAATTAGGGCGATAATCAAATAAATTATGATGAAAGGGCAACCCAACTTGAGATAAAAACTATCATTCTTTATTGTTCTCATAAAAAACTTTTATAGCGTAATTTATAGAACTATTTACTACCAACTAAAGATAAAGAATACAAAATGGAATGACTGGAATATATCTATTTGTATATTAGAAGTAATATTATTATAGCAGGTAAAGTTTAAAGCCGGGAGGCATTAAAACGACATAGTTGTACAACTATTATATCCTTACTGAAATGTCGTTTTTCAAAAATTCGATACCCTTTATTAATGTGATAGGATGATATCTGTGCACTAAAACAAAAAAAGTCCCTTCTCTATATGAAAAGGAACTTTTACCACTTAAAAGTGATGATTTTCGCAATTTTTACCTTTGATGAGGCATTAGAATAATCTAAAACCTAATGTAGCTTGTACCCATGCATTTTTGTATCTTGGAGTAGTCGATGTACCATCCCCGTGATTGGTATACAGGTCCCAATTTGCTCTGGCTCCTAACACTATTTTACTTACATTTAAATTTACTCCTAAAGAGATCCCCAGAATATTTTTTCTTAAATTTTCATTTTTAAATTCTTCTGATTGCTCAAAACTGGTTGATGAATTTTCAAAAACATCTTTTTGTTTGGTAAGAAAAGAAAACTGAGGCCCAACCAAAAGTGTCAAAGTGTTTAATGGTTTTATGGTAAAATATAGCGGCACATCAATATAATTGGTGGTACGGGTCAAACTGTAAGAACTGCCCAGCAGACTTCCTTTGGCTTTAAATCCTTTCTGCGAAAAAAGGACCTCTGGTTGTACACCAAACATTTCACCTAATGGTATGGTCATAAAACCACCTGCCACAAATCCAAATTTAGCATCTGCATTGAAGTCGTCGCCCTGCTCATCGTACACATTGGCCAGGTTTGCACCTGCTTTGATTCCAATCTGAAAAGCACCTCGTCCATCCTCCTGCGCAACTGCCTGGTAAGTCAAAAAACTGCCCAAAAATAAAATAATCAATACATGTCTCATTTTTAAATATTTTAATTTGTTAAATAATTGTTCAATCAATCTTTCCTATAAATATGCCAAACTGATTAATCTTTTTTACCAAAATTTGAAATAGACTCACCAAGTTCATCCATATCTTTTCCAAATTCAGTTTTGAAAAGTTCCCATTTGTCCTTTCCTTCTACTCGATATTCATCCATTTTCTTTTTCATGTCACTGTTTTTAGTTTCCAGTGATTTGATTTTAGCCTTGTAATCTGCCCGAACTTCTTTTTTTTCTTGTTCGATACGGGCATTAAACTCAGCAATACTTCTGTCATTGGCTGCTATTTTTTCTGCTGAAAGTAGCTTGTATTGCTCAACATCGGCCAGATATTCCTCTTCTGCCATTTGAAGATCTTTTTCTGCGTCTACAACATTTTCTTCTGCCTTAACTACTTTTTGAGCAGCGTTATCACAACTGGTGAACATAAAAAAAATGCCCAGCATTGTGAAAAGAAATAATAATTTTGATGATTTCATTTTGAATAAATTTTTCCCGCAAATGGCGGCACATTTGTGAATAAATCTTCACTATACAAAGGTATTAAATATTGAATTTCAATTACTTACATAATAAAAAGTAATATTTGTAACTTTTACATTTATTAAGCTATTTTTCTCTAAATATCCAGATTTTGGATAATGACAATCATTGGTTAAAATTTCGCAGTAGTCAATATCACTTCCCAACCCGGAGACTGTATATTGGCATCTTCTTCTGCAGTGATAAAAATTTTAACCGGTGTAAAACTAGTTACAGTTTTAAAATCAGCTTTAAGTGTTTTTGAAAAAGTGCCACTATCTGTCATGATACGACCGATATTTTTAATTTCTCCCTGATCTGTTTCCATCCAAACCATATACATTTTTTTTGGAGGTGACAATCTTTCCGGCTCAGCTAAGTTAACCAAGGCAATTTGTATGGTATGATTTTTATTTTCATCCATTTTTACTTTTACAGTTCCTCGGGCTGCTGGTACAATAGAAGAAGTCAAAAAAGATATCTTTTGGGTACAGGATGAGATCAGAATAAGAGAAAAAATAGCCATTGAAAAAATACGCGGAAATCTAAGATTTTGAACGCGAAAATTGGTGTTCGATTGTATCATAATATTTATATTTTATATACAAAGATACGTCCATCGCTGGCTGCCGTTGTTATACAATTACATATGAATATTACATGATTTCTTCTTGCCATTTCACTTTTGAAATTGAATATTTCTGTCTATTCCTAAAAGTCAAAAATGTAATAATAACATAAAGTCACCAGGATACTTAGGTACGAATAAAATTAAAACTCAATTAATTAAAATTTATAATTCTTTGTGTTTTTTGTGCTTTTCCGGCAAGAAGATACTTTTTGTATAGGAATCATTTTATCACAACTATAAAATGCACAAAATCCCCGACCGGGAAGAAGGAGATTTGTGCTATATAAAAGAAAGTTTAGACTAAACCAATAAAAATATTGATCCATTCTCTGGCAGAAACATTTTATTCGTACCCGCTTTTGATGATGGTCAATATCATTTTAAACCTTCCGTTAGGTTTTATCAGATTAGGTGCATGTGCCGGGATGACGATAGATTGGCCTGTCTTCAAAATATTGGACTTGCCATTGATAACTAATTCTGCTTGCCCGTCTATCACTTGTGCAAAAGTGTCAAATGGGGATGTCTTTTCCGTCAATCCTTCACCACTATCCACAGACATCAACGAAATATTGCCTGTATTTTTTTTTAAAATAGTTTTGACGACTACTGAATTTGGCACATATTCTATTATTTCTACAGAGATAAATGCTTTAGATTTTTCTACTTCCTGAATATCCATGGGTTATTTGGTTGTCCACTCTCCAACATAGGCTAGTGCATAAAAATTACAGGGCAAAATTGGACTTAATATTTAAAAATATGTTATACAATTAAATTCTAAACTTGTATAATTCTTCAAACTATTCTTCTGCCCTGGATTATTCTGAGCAAAACAACTATAATAGCTATCACAAGCAGAATATGGATTATTCCTCCTGCATTATATCCTATAAAACCTATCAACCATCCTAAGACAAGAATGACTGCGATAACATACAATAAATTTCCCATTTTATTAATTTTTAAAATTGATTAAAACTGATAATATGCAGCTACCAATCTGCTGCTTAACAATACAAAGATATCATAACCATCGCTTTACCTACTTACATAATTCTTGGTTTTGTTTACATCATTTACACACAATATTGACATGTATATTTTTCAAGGTAAAGGTGGCATAAGTAAAATCACCTTCAGGATACGTATAAATGGCTTCTGCATAACTGGCAAGTTTGTAACCATTGATCATCTTATAATCCCTCAATGGTGTACTCCATTTTAACCGGGTACTTGTGCCGTCTTCACTTGCTGAATATCGGTCTTCGGATACAAAATTGACCAATTCTCCTTTTTCATTAAAGTAAAGCCATGCTGAAACGGTGACGCCATTGAAAGTAAATGAAGCTTTCACTTTGTTGCCTTCAGTTTCCAACCATTGGATCCTGTCATCAATCAGAGCAGCTGGTGCCAAACAACAAAAATCATTAAAAAAAGTAACGGTTTCGGATATATTCATCTCTTTACCTTCCATATATTGAACTTTGAACATCGACAATAATCGAATATCCATATAGGCTGTTCCATTTTTAAAACTATGAAATCCAGCAAGCGGCAACTGCTTTTTGGTCGCATCCAGGAAAAAAAATCTGGTAGGTTCTGGTATAAAATTGTATTGCTCGGAGGTCAGTTCCATCCATTCCTTTGCTTCATAACTCCTGATCTTACCCGAAAAATCTAGCCTGAAATTATTGACTTTGGGTTTACCGATACAGCCGGTGTAATGCAGGTATTTCTGTACCAATTCCGGTAACTGTGAGATATCTTCTTTGGTCAGTATCGTGTCCTTCATATCAATGGTCTGCACCATAGCTGTTTTTACTTCATTTTTATAGGTGTTTTTGAAATTCAAATGGAATACACCCACGATAGACACAATGAGTATCATGATATTTGCTATACTTCCAAACCTGGCATCTTGCCAGGAGAAAAGTATCAAAGCTTGGGATAGTACCATGGCTACAATAGCAAAATATACCCAAATGTCTTTTTTAAAAATAAACAAAAATGCAAAGATGACCATCAAAAGTGCGGCCATCAGCCATAAAAATCCGACAGGCTTAGAGATTTCCTTCGTTAGAGCTGAGATATCTGCATAATCAAAAGCCTTGACAAATCCTAAAAGGTGGATCAAACCATGCAGGATAACGATAATAAAAAAGATGGTTTTAAGCATGATATTTAAGTTTTATGTGAAAGATTAAGCATTGAAATTTTTATAAACTTTATACAATTGTATCAATATCAAAGGAAGTATACTGGCAACAATAGCAACAGCCCAGATATTAAGATTTAATACAATAAGGCCCATGGGCAATCTAAAATATGGCACCATAAAAACCAAAAGCACTAAAGCTGTACAAAGGATCAAAGCATACCATACAAAATGATTTCGGGTGACTTCGTTTCGGAATATTTTTGATCTGGGTGATGACATATTAAATACGTGAAATAGTTGGGCGAAAGCCAGGGTCACAAAAGCCACATTGTTTAATATTTGATGATCTTTGGTTATAAATAGCTCACAATATATAACTGCAAGAAGGACTGATGCTGTAATCACCAAAGCATACCAGGCTATCTTTATCCAGTCCTTATGGGTTACTATATCTTCTTTAGGGCTCCGTGGTGGTCTTTTCATTACTGTCTTATCACCTTTGCCGAGACCCAATGCCAAAGCAGGAAAAACATCAGTCACAATGTTTAAAAACAGGATTTGTAAAGGTAAGACAGTAGATGCGGGAGCATAAAAACCCAAAGCTGTCACAATAAATATTTCACTCAGGTTACATGACACCAGATAAACGACAAATTTCTTAATATTATTGAAGATCTCGCGACCGTGTCCTACAGCTTCTGCTATCGAAGTAAAAGAATCGTTTTTCAGTACAATATTAGCAGACTCCTTAGCTACCTGTGTACCTCTTAAACCCATAGCGATGCCTACATCCGCTTTTTTGAGCGCTGGTGCATCATTGACACCATCTCCTGTCATAGCCACGATATTACCCGCATTCTGGAATATCTCAGCAATATCAAGTTTCTGCTTAGGTGTCGTACGAGCAAATACCGAAGTGTTGAGTATTTTATTTTTCCACTCTTTAGTAAGTGAATGAGTATCAGGTAACTCCAATCCATTGATAACAGTTTGATTCATATCATCTACCAGTCCGACTTTTGCGGCAATATTTAATGCAGTTTTGGGATGGTCTCCGGTGATCATTACGACTTTGATACCTGCATTTCGGCAGGAAATTATAGCTTTTTTAATGTCTAATCGAGGTGGATCCAAAAATCCAATCAATCCTATATAAACCAGATCCCTGAGATAATCTTCATGATTAATGTCCTTTCCTTCTCTGTAGGCAAAAGCAAGTACCCTAAGTCCGTTTTGTGACATTTCATCCCCGGCTTCCAGTATCTTCTTTTTGTCATTTATAGTAAATTTCTTAAGTTGGTCTCCATTTTGTATAGAGGTGCATTTTTCCAACAATTGTTCCGGAGCTCCCTTTACAGCTACAAAATTTCCTTGATCACTCTTATGAAGGGTAGCCATCATTTTCGAGATAGCATCAAAGGGTATCTCGCCTACCCTTTCATATTTTTGCTTTACATCCTGATAGCTCTGTCCAGACGTGTTGGCCAAATGCAGTAATGCGATTTCTACAGGGTCTCCGAGTGCTTTTTCCTTTTTTTTGCCTGGCCGGATAGTTGCATTATTGCAGAGAGCCGCAACTAATTTTATTAGCTCAAAGTTGCGCTGACTTTTTTGGATAGCGTCACCATTAAATTTCAGCACTTTGTTTTCGATACTTGCCTGTATGGTTTCAGCCGGAAAAGAAAAGGTATCAACATAAATCACATTTTCAGTCAATGTACCGGTTTTATCCGTCAAAATCACATTGGTACTGCCTAAGGTCTCAACAGCAGAAAGATTTTTCACAATGGCACCACGTCTTGCCATAAGCAACATTCCATAAGATAGTGCGATGGTAGCGACAATAGGTAAACCTTCCGGAAATGCAGCCACTGCCAATGCGATAGAAGTTTCTAAAATCAATAACCAGTTTTTTCCTTGAATGATACCTGTACCTGCAAATATCAACGTCATAAATAACATCACCCAAATTAGCTTTTTACTTAATGCCATCAGTTTTTTGTCTAATGGTGTTTCAGTAGAAACTGCACTCTCTACCAAGGACGTAATTTTGCCCAGTTCAGTGTCTTTGCCGATGCCTGTGATCACCACTTTGCCATGTCCATTCATCACTGATGCTCCTTTGAATACCATATTTACCTGATCACCCAATGCCGTTTTTTCAGGCAGTTTTTTTTTATTTTTAAGGGTTGGTATAGACTCACCTGTTAGAGAAGATTCATCACATTGTAGCAGATTAGACAATACCAAACGACCATCTGCAGGTATAATGTCTCCGGACTCTAAATCCACCAGATCACCAGGAGCAATTTTTTCAGCATTTATTTCATGAAGTTTACCATCTCTGACAACCTTACAAGTGATAATATCCATTTTCTTAAGGGCATTCATCGATCTGCGTGCCTGCATCTCCAGAAAAAACCCGATCAAGGCATTGATAATTAGCACTATGGCAATAGCAATAGCTTCAACATAACTGTGAAAATAAAGGGATATCAAGGCAGCAAATGCCAATAAATAGACTATCGGACTTTGAAATTGTTTCAGCAGAACCAACCAGAAACTTTTTGGTGGTTTAAGCACAAAAGCATTAAGACCAAATTGAAGATTACGATGATGAGCTATAGATGCCGTCAGACCTTGATGAATATCCACATCCAAAGCAGTCATAATATCTACTTCAGATAAGGTATGTGGGTGGGTTAAAGGATATTTGATGGGCATAGGTCAGATTTTTTTGACATTGATATGGGGTATTGTAACATACCCAGTAAGAAAAATATATTTTGACCAAATTGTCCAAATAAATAACAATAAAAACCAGTCAGTCGTTTCGTTAAATGGAAAAAAATGAAAATAAACAAGTTGCTATTTTCATTTTTAAGAGTATGTTTAAAAGTTTTCTTCGTTGCTAATCCATAAGTTATGGTTCTGACAATAAAAGTAGGTTCTAGTTTAGTGAACCAAAGTAGATGAATATTTTGAAGTCAGGTTCATATGATATTGATTATAAAGCAATTAAAATTTAAACATACTCCAAAATGGCATTTGTTCCACAAAACTTATTTCACTACATGGGCACGCAAAAACCAAGACATTTTTTCGTGGGTCTCTACCAATCCTGTGATAAAATCACTTGTACCCATGTCATGATGTTCGTTGGCAAAACTTTTGATGTTTCCACGCAGGCTAAGGATAATGCTTTCGTGATCTTCCAAAAGATCTTTGATTAGTCCCTGGCTATCATTCACAGATCTGGTTTGTTCTGTAAGTTGTGTGAGACCAAGATAGGCTTTAAGTGTACCTGGTGCATAATGACCTATGGTGCGTATACGCTCAGCTACGTTGTCAATGATTTCATCCAATTGTTCAAACTGTGCTTCAAAAAACTTGTGGATTGCAAAAAAGTCAGGACCTTCTACATTCCAATGCGCATTTTTTGTTTTGATATACAGGATGGTTTCATCTGCCAGCATTTTTGACAATTCGGTGGCTATGACCAATCGATCTGTGTTTGTAATTCCGATGGCTACATTCATGTTGTTAATATTTATTTGGTTAATTAAAAATTAAAAATTCTAATATTGTATTTCTGCATCAGTGAGATAATTTCCTGCCATGTTGATGGTTTCAGTTTCATCATATTCAGTGAATTTATCTTTCTGTTTACTTTCACATCGTACACCTGAAAATTCAAGATTATGGTCCATCCAATCATCAATATTTGTTTCATTCAGGACATTGTCCGGTTCAAAAAATGGACTGTTTTGTGAGCTATCATCTGTAGATGAACTACTTTCTTCAGCACATTCGAAATAGAGGTCATCTTCAATCGAATAATGTAAATAATCAGAAAGTTCTTTTAATTTGACTTCCGGGTCGTTAAAAAAGTAATTGAGTTTAATATCTTTAGGACTCATCTTAATTGTATTTAAATTAATTATGACCAACTTGTTATTTCAAATCTGTATTAGTTAAACACCAATCTTAAAAATCTAATAATGCCTTATTAATATTTCTAATTAATCATAAGATTTAATGCATTTTTCCGGCTATCGTTACCATTGGTTTTAATGATGGATTTCTCAGGTATTTTATCAATATGCACTAAAAAATTAGGAAAACTTGTTGGACTGTGTGATACCAAAACCACAATATCTTCTGATTTTACAATTATACTGCAGAAATGTGTGTTTCCTGATAGTTTTTGATTAGCAACTCCAATGATTCATAATATTCCTGCATATTATTGGGAGATTTATCAGGTGCATTATTTTGATTCAAACTTACCGGCATATCTTCAACATATTTTGACAATTCAGGGTATTCATCTCTAATTTTTGCAATGATCCTAATGATGTCTTGTGTCCATTCTATATCTGTTTTACTGCCCATTTTATAATATTTAATTGCTTGATTATAATAGGTCAAAGATGCATCAACTTGCATATATTTGCTTTACATAATTATCTAAAAATATTACAAGATTGATGTATTGCCATCAATTATCCAGAAATGGGTAAGATGTGGAGTAAACTTAATTTAGTATTTATACCGACGATAATTTTCTTTAAGAAAAATCATGTCTTCATTATAAAGACGATGTTTCACATGTCTTTATTAAATTTCGACGATATATGTCTTTAAAGACAAGCTTCGTGTTACCGCTTTGGGTAAACATAAACTTCGTCCTTACTCAAAATCAATATGTAGGTTAATGCATTTTTCGCAAACCAATTTATTTTGAGTATAATTGGTATAGCCACCCATGCTATCCAATGTCTTCAAGTTGTATTCTTTTTTTGTGTTCCTTGAGATTTTTAAAAAAAGTGGGCGTAAGTCCTGTGACCTTCTTAAACTGATTGGAAAGGTGGGCCACACTGCTATAGTTGAGTTTATATGAAATCTCTGTCAAATTTAGTTCATCGTAGAGCAACAACTCCTTCACCTTTTCTATTTTGTGGGCAATGATAAATTGCTCTATCGTAGTACCGGTGACTTCTGAAAATAAACTCGCCATATGTGTGTATTCGTGATGCAGCTTTTCCGACAGATAATCTGAAAAATTTATTGATGGTAGATCTTCTACATAGTGAATCATTTCAACGATGACATTTTTAATCTTTTCTATCAACATGGCTTTTTTGTCATCCATCAAGACCAAAGAAGAAACTTTCAAACGTTCATTTAATTCTACCAATTGGTCCGTTGTCAAATCTTCTTTAATGTCAGCTTCTCCCAAATCCACTGTCCTGTAATGTAAGCCCATACCTTCAAGGACAGATTTTACAGCCATTTTGCACCGAATTGACACCATATATTTAATAAACAATTTCATAGCATAAATATTTGGTAGTGTTTTAACAAATAATTTCGTAAAAGGTTATTTTTATTTTACAAAAAAACACACAACACAAATATAAATTACTTAAATATAAAAATATACTTAAATTATTTTGCTAAAATGGCTTTGAACTTGCTTTAAATATCGAAGCAAAAAGAATAGATTTTCAGAAACAAAAATCAACATAAGCAAACTTGATAACTAAAATACTATTGAGATAAAAAAACTAAATCAACTGTTCTTCTACTTCATCATTTTCAAATAGAATTAATTTTTTTCTGACAATATCCAACTCTCTTTGCAAAGATGCATTCTGGATCAAAAGGTTACTTATTACTTCAATTCCTTCCAGATTTATCCCCAATTCATAATAAAAATGCACCATCTTTTCTATTTCTCTCAGGTCTTCCTGCAACAGATATTTATTGTCCTTAATCACTATCATTTTTATCAAACCATATTCATGCAGTGAATCAATAAATGAAAATTCCACTTGGTGGTACAAACAGAAATGATGGACAGGTACCAGATTATTTAGGGACATCTTTGTTCAATTTTTGAAGTTCAATAAACAATTCTCTTTCTTTTTCCGTCAGATGAGCAGGCAATTTTATCTGATAAGTGATGTACATATCTCCAAACTCATTTTCTTTTTTGTACACCGGAAAACCTTTACCTTTCAATTTTACTTTGGCAGTTGATGGAGTTCCCTCAGATATTTTTAATTTTACTTGCCCGTCAAATGTATCCACCAATAAATCACCACCCAAAATGGCTGTATATAAATCCAGATCAACGGTTTTGTACAGATTATTGCCTTCTCTTTTAAAAGAAGTGTTATTCTCAATGGAGAAAGTGATATACAAATCCCCATTGGGCCCACCATTGACACCAGGACCGCCATGACCGGCAACTTTTATTACCTGACCGTCTTCGATACCGGCAGGGAAAGTCATCCGGATATTTTTACCGTTAATGGTTATGGTTTGTTTTTGTGTTTTGTACACATCTGTCAGCTTCATTTGTAAGGAGGCCTGAACATCCTGCCCTCGGAATTTGGTTTGTTTGCTTCGACCTCTGGTCTCACCGCCGAACATTGAGCCAAAAAATTCAGAAAAATCATCAGAATAATCGCCGGAACCAAATGGCTGTCCTGAACTCCTTTGAGATTGAGATCTGTTTTTTTGCATTTTTTCTATTTCATCTGCATGTTGCCAGTCCTTGCCATGTCTATCATATTTTTTTCGTTTGACAGGATCACTGAGTACTTCATTGGCTTCGTTGATTTCTTTAAACTTTTTTTCTGCTTCCTTATTATTGGGGTTCAGGTCGGGATGATATTTACGCGCCAACTTCCTGTAGGAAGATTTTATCTCGCTTTCAGTTGCTGATTTAGCGATACCTAAAACTTTGTAATAATCAATGTATTCCATCCTTTTATATTAAAATCAATTCAAAACAGGTCAAACTATCCAAATGTATAAATATTCACTGGCTAACTTCAACAAATATATAGTCAAACTACCCTATGCAACTTGATTTAAATACTATTGAACGATGATATTAATCATAAGAACTCTGTAGTTTTGACTTTAGTTTTTATTCTGAATATATCAATATCATAATCAGGGTCTGTGGAAATGAGATTGACTTCAGCATTAAAAAATGTTGTGAAATGAGAAATCTATTTCCTGATATCTGCCAGATCTTTTGTTGCATCCATCTACACCACCTGAATACTTTTTGATTGAAGATAGCTTTCATAAAACTTCATGCTCGTCCTGTGGAAAGCAATTTTTTGTTTGTGAAAATTCTACTGTTTAAAAAATAAATATTCTTCAACCAGATAGATGGTATCACACCTGGCGATCAAACTATTTTGCTCAAACAGCTAATGAGGAAAAAGAATTCCTATGGTCATAATGCACCATTAATTTCTACTTTATTAAATTAAGAATTGAACACTAAATGCTCCAAGTTTACACTTTTAATATGTTTGAAATTTGGATTGTATCGTCATGAAAATGTAAAAGCCAACATATGAAATGATTTAGTTCTTTATGATTGGACTTTCTTCATTTATTTGGTTTTGTCGCTCTAGCCGCGACGGGCTTTTACTTTTTTTCATATCCAAGCATATTCCTTTGGAATGCAGCCCAGAAAAAAAGTAAACTAAAAAGGCTAGTTCCGCTAAATCGCTCCGCGTACCGGAACGGCCACGCTTTTTACATACTACCTTAAGGTTTGGTATTTAGCCCATGTTTTAGCCAATATTTGATCTGAAATTTAATATAAAAGCAAAGTTAACAAAGTAGAATTATATGATTTTTATAAAAATTAATCATAGGTACAAAACTATTTTAGTTTTCATTCATCCTTCCAGATCAATTACTTCTACAATGGGCGTTAATTTTTCAACATCTTCCTTCCGACAAAGCTCAGTACCGGGATTAAGCGTTGCTGCCGTCCCGCAAGCGACTCCATAACGGATGGCATCTGTAAAATTTTTCTCATTGTACAGTGAATATACTATACCTGCTACCATACTATCTCCGGCGCCAACTGTGCTTTTTCTTTCTACCAAAGGAGGTTTGATTTGTTTAGCAAGGTCTGAAGTCACCAGCATAGCACCTTCAGCCCCCATAGACACCACGACGACTTCACATTTACCCTTATCAATGATCGTTCTGGCTACATCTTTTATTTCATCGGTGTGAAGCTCCTTTTTCCCGGCGAGCGCACTAAGCTCACCTAAATTGGGTTTGATTAAAAAAACTCCGGAATCCAAGGCATATCTAAGGGCGTCACCTTTGGTGTCAACAACTAATTTTGCCTTCTTCTCTTTCGATATGGCAGATATCTTTTCAAAAACAGAGTTTGGAACACCTGGTGCTAAACTACCACTAACTATGATATATTTCAGTTCATTTATTTCATGTAGTTTTGTCAGGAACTGGTTCCACTCATCCATAGACAATGGTGTTTGGGGCATTCCGAAACGATACTGTTGTTGATTGGATTCATCTACAATAATTATGTTCTCTCTGGTTTCGCGCAAAACCGGAATAATCAAAGCGGGTATATTTTCATCTTTCAACAATTGGTCAAACTTTTTACCTGTACAACCACCGGAAACATACAATGCCATCGCATCTCCGCCAAGTTTATGTATAGCCCTTGCCACATTGATGCCTCCACCACCGGGTTCTTCTTTTGGCGCTATACAATTCATTTTGATATCCGGTGATAAGTAAGACACAGATGTACTTTTATCGATACATGGACTGAATGTGATGGTAACAATGTGAGACATTTTAATTTTTTTGCTGGATTGAACGAACTTGTCTCCAACAACTCAGGGTTTGATTCTGTTTTTATTCCTTTAGTTTTTTTTATACGCCCATTTCAAATCATTTACTTTGAAGACTGATAATGATAGTAACCCAATCCATTTTCCCAAGAGAATAACCCGGTCAATTTCAAGCGGCATATGATTAAAAAATTGGTTTTCGCCAGACTATATGCTGAAAAATAAGGATATTGGAACAAATATTTCACTATTGTCTTTTTCCTGGTGAAAAAATTTTATTTATTTTGTAAAGATCCGAAAGCTGCTGAAAAACTGTAAGTATTTCTGTATGAAAAACATAAATCTGAGCATTCAGTCCTTTAAACGTGATTGCATTTCCAGCTAAGACTCATAAACAAATCCTCAATGTCGCACATCACTATATGAATAGTATACTACCGAAGCTGCTGCCTACCGATCGATATTGCCGATATACAATGACACCATAACATCTTCTTTGCGGATAGCTATGATTATCGTTTACTTATTTTATTCATAGCAATGGTTTTTTGCAGACTGCATTTAAATCGGGAGATTTCAGGATTTCTTTTTTGCGCATGTTTTTGACTGACGCCACTGTGTACTCTTTTTCTCCACAAATTGAAACTACTACGTTTTAATACATTTCGCATCAAAGCGACTACTTCCGCTTCACATAGATCAAACTGAAATTTTATAGCTTCAAATGGCGTACGATCCTCCCAAGCCATTTCAATAATTCTGTCAGTATCTTTTGGGTCCATATTTATTTACCATTTAATATAAATTTGAAAAATAAAAGCTAAAGTGATGGATTCAAACCAAAGACCACAAAAATTCAAACTGTTTGTAAACTTTAGTTCATCAAAACTTAAGGCATTTAAATATTGCATTTTATGTGGACAATTAAGCACGGGATTTGTTTTTTAGGTTTGTACATTTTTTTATGATTTCACACATTATGCAACTTCACAACTATGCACCTTAACAAATCCCAGACCAGCTATTCAGCAACTGCACGATTTAGCAATTTCGCAACTCAGCAATTCCGCAAAATTAGCATTTTCCTAAAATTGCTGCTATCTTTGCAGGACAACCGGAATACTAATTTATGATGACCATTTCACAGAGGGTAAACAGCCTGGTTTCACTGGGAAAACAACTTAAAGATCTCACATCAGCAGAATTATCAGACATCTTTGAAAAGGCTGCTACAGATAATCCATGGTTTACAAAAGACAATATTAAATCATCTATGGCTGCTATAAGAGACCAATATCTCAATCCATTGGCGCTTGAGGCACTGGTGGACAGATACAAAGTCGACGATAACATTGTATCAAAAAAGTGGGACTGATTCTTGCCGGCAACATTCCGATGGTAGGTTTTCATGACATTTTGTGTTGCTTTGTGGCGGGTCACATCAGCCTGATTAAATATTCTGACAAAGACAAGATACTTATCCCTTTTCTGATCAAAAAACTCATAGACACAGATGCTGACGTTGCAGCATATTTTGTTGCTGCTGACAAACTTACCGGTTTTGATGCTGCTATCGCCACAGGCAGCAATAGTACTGCGACACACTTCAGATATTATTTTGGCCATGTGCCACATATCATCAGACAAAACAGAAACAGCATAGCAGTGCTCTCGGGTCATGAAACAGATCAACAATTGTTGGCTCTCGGTCAGGATATCTTTAGCTACTTCGGACTCGGGTGCAGAAATGTAAGTAAAATATTTATACCTGATGGTTATAACTTAGACAGACTTTTTGAAGTTTTGGAAGCGTACAAAGAAGTAATACATCACCATAAGTACAAAAACAATTATGACTACAACGTGGCTTTGTTCCTGCTGAATAAAGAAAACTTTCTTCACAACGATATGCTGATCCTCAGAGCGTCAGAACAGATCATTTCAAGGATAGGAAGTGTACATTATCAGTATTACCAAAATATAGATACACTTTCTGAATGGATCCATGCACATGAATCTGAAATACAATGTGTGGTGACATCGATGGATATTCCCGGTATAGAAAGAGTAGATTTTGGGCAAGCTCAATGTCCGTCGATAGACACTTATGCCGACGGAGTAGATACCATGCAGTTTTTATTGGGTTTATGATGTAATTAATTTTATGAATCGTTAAAAATTAAAACTTCCATCCCTTTTTTGACTAATAATTGAATAATTTAAAGGAACCTTTCAAAATATTATCCAATTTGTTTGATTCCAGCAAATCAAAAAGCCTCACAGCAAAAACATGTTGCTATGAGGCTTGCAAGGGGAATTTTTAAATCTTAGTCCTGAAATGATTTAACAAGTAAATCCACTTCTGAAATTATTATTTGGCCACAAAGGCATAAAAACACAAAGAATCACTAATTTCAAACATCTGGTAATCATTACTTCGTGAGCCTTACGAACTTCGTGTCTTAGTGGCATTCCTTTATTTTTTACTTTTCAGGATGGACTCACAAATGAATGCTGAATCATCTGAAGAGTTTCTATTTAATCTTTGAAAGAATACCGGAATACTGCTTATCTCCTATCGTCCATCTATACATCACAAGTCCGTATATATCATCATTCAAACCCACATTGATTTCATTGTCACCTTTGGCAACAGCGAATGACATATTTCTGATTTCCTGACCATTGCTGTTGTACAGATATAGCCTGGCCTGACCTTCATGGGAAGTATTCAAGCTGAAAGTGATCTGATCAATAAACGGATTAGGATAAGCTTTCACTATGTCCTGACTCAATACAGTCGTCCGGTTTTCCACATTTGCATTCAATAGTGAATTGGGATCGATGGATATGTTTCCTTTTTTGATGGCAATAAAATCTACAGCAGGATTGATCAGCTTGATTGAATCCAAATTCACATTAAAAGGAAGTGGCCCTGTCAATACATCTTCAGGTTTGGCAAAGGTCGCTTTTTTGTCCAGTAAATACCACTGATGACTGCCTGGCAAAGTCTGAATTTGCCCCGTTACAAATGACATCAGGATATTCTGGTCTTCCACATCTATTTTACCGTCTTCATTGATGTCTGAAGCCAGATATTGGTGATAACTGCTAAAAGTCACTTCGCCAAGTAAAAATTTGGTCAGCAATTCTACATCTTTGTTGTCTATATTCTTACGAACATCATCCGTGTAGGTCGCAGAAATAGTGACTGCTTTGTTGTGTACTGCTATGCTGTCTATCAGATATTTTCCATTTGCATCTGTCTTTACCTTGCGTGTGATAAAGGTCAAAGTAGAATCTCTGTGTTCAGTTATTTTTTTGACCAAAACATATCTGTACAGTTTATAACCGGACAAATTGATGAATGAGTCCAGTTGAAGTGTTTCTGTAGTATCAAAAGTACTTGTATAGGTGATCACAGGATCTTTATATTTTAAGGTAATGTCTGCACCTTTTACAGGCGTATCTGTAAGCGTAAGCACATTGCCTTTCTGACTATACACGGGATCGACCGGCGTTACGGGCGTAGAATGGCAATCTGGTATGTTGGCGCCGTTGTTTTGAATATATAGCTCCACCAAACAATAATTCTGTGCTCCTTTGGTATCTGTCACCCACATTTCCACCAGATTTTTTCCTATATTTTCACAGGTAAACACTTTGCTTGTTTTGGTCACATCCTTACCAAACGAATACTTCAGCGGACCGTAACCACAAGAAGAAAAACTTCCTTTGTCCAGGTCTTTGGCCCATATTTCTACCATACCATCGTCCACTTTGCCATCATTGTCCGTATCTACACCCATGAGTGCTGTAGATAGCTGCCAGGTACAATAAGGTGTAGGCTTGCTTGCATTTTTTACCACTACATTGGTTGTACAGGTTTTAAAATCGTTGCAACCATACTTTACACTATACGTCACTTTGGTAGTACCGATAGGGTATGTACCGGAAATATTGTTTCCTTTTGATGTTGCATAAGGCGAATTATTGGTAATCACAAAATCACCACCACAAACACTGGGATCTACATAAAGGGATTGTGCTACCAAAACACCGTTTTTACAGTTGGTCGCATTGACAGTGATCTCAGCCGGACAAGTGATGGCTGGTGGTGTACTGTTGATGATGTAGATAAATTGCACCTTGGTATAAATGCCATAACCTGCAGAAGGACTGTAATTGCACCAATCCAAAATTTTCCATGTACGCATAATCTTTTTACACTGGCTGTTTACCGTAAACAACATATCACTATATGATTTTCCCAGCATACTGCATTCGCTGTCATTCCATCGGGGATAATTATTCGGAGCCGGAAGTTTGTAAGGGTTGGTTTCAGGATTACAACCTGTCAGATTGATGTCTTCGGGCCATTCAATGACCGGTCCACCCTGACCTCCTGAGGATACATATATGGTTTGGGTACAGGATTGCCATTGCCAGTATGGATCTTCCACTGTCCATGTACGGGTGATATATCCTGCATTACAGCTGTTCAGATAGTATTTTACCACAGGACTACCTGCAGAGTACGTGTGATAGCCTACGGAATAAGTGGCATTGCCATACATAGACAGATTCCAGATTTCATCTTTGCAACTGACATAAACATTGGGAGGGCAATTGATGCTAAAAGACAAATTTGATCCGTTAGTAACACTTTTGCCTTCATGCCACTGTACGATGAGGGCAAACAAGATCAGAAACGTCTTGATGTGTGTGTACATGTTTGTTTTCATTCTTTCGAGACTTTTGTTAAATAAATTAATAAGATATTACATATTAAAACAAAAGTACATGTATTTACAATTGAATGTATGCATTTTATGTTAAAATTGTGAATTTTGGGTGTATCCCCTTAGGAAATAGACCGCTTATAATGAATAATTTATGCTTTATAGATTATTTTAATATGAAATGGAAAAGATAACAGAAATCGGCAATGTGTGTATGGTTTTGTGAAGCGAACCAATTAGTTGGGGATAATCTTAAGATGAAAATTATAAAACCACGGTCAAAAAAATATAATTACGGAAACAATTGCCGGATTAATATTTTGTTTTATATTTGATTACCTATAGAGATTCAATCAAAAGCAAACCATTATAAAATTAAAGGATGTGGCGACCATGTACAAAAAAATGATCTCTGTGTAAACTAAAAATTACATCAATGTTGAAGAAATTTATTGCTAATGTCGGAAAAATTTAAGGGATTATATAGAAACGAATCTGCCAGTTTGAAAAATTGGGATTACGGCACCGATGCTGCCTATTTTATTACTATATGTACGCACAACCGTGAACATTTTTTCGGTAAAATTGAAAATAACAGGATGCAGGTTTCACCTATAGGGGCGATTGCCTATGTGTTGTGGGATGAAATTAAAAATCACGCCAAAAATATTCAATTGGGCGAATTTGTGGTCATGCCCAATCATGTGCATGGAATATTGATTTTGGATGGTAATGGTGGTAGGGACGTTGCATGCAACGTCCCTACCACAACCAACGTCCCCACGGAAATGGAAACAACCAACCCAAAAAATGAAATGATGTCATCCATTTCACCAAAATCAAATACCATACCTTCTATCATTCGTTCATATAAATCGGCTGTTACCAAATACTGCAACCGATTAGAATTACCATTTGCATGGCAATCCCGATTTCATGACCACATCATCCGAAATGATGAATCATTTCAGCGAATTTCAGAATATATCAAAAACAATCCTGCCAAATGGCAAGAGGATATTTTCCTTTATACCGAGGATAATTTTCTCTGAGAAAAATTATGTCTTCATTATAAAGACGATGTTTCACATGTCTTTATTAAATTTCGACGATATATGTCTTTATAGACAAGCTTCGCTTCGTCCTTACTCAAAATCAATACATTGGTTAAAGCATTTTTCGCAAACCAATTTATTTTGAGTATAAAATGGGTTAAATACTGATACTAACAAGGATAAGCGATTTTCATGTTATATTTGTATGTTAATTGCTCGACCCAAAATTGCAATAGACCATTTTGTTAATTTACAAATTTTCATTAACCTTGGAAACCATTTTTATCTTAACTGAAATAAAATATTAACACCAACATGTATATCCCCGCCCTAAATTTAACGACCGACAAAAATGAAATGATACTTTTCATGCGAGAATTCAGTTTTGCCACCATTATTACGGCAAAAAACAATTTCCCCATTGCAACACATTTACCATTTCTTGTCACCATCAGAGACGAAAAAGTGATACTGACCTCCCATTTTGCCAAAGCAAACGAACAATGGAAGGACATCGTTGATCAACCTGTGTTGGTGATTTTTAGTCAACCGCATGCCTATATTTCACCCACCCATTATGACAGTGAACTTAATGTGCCTACCTGGAACTACATGTCAGTGCATGCGTATGGGCAAGGTACTATAATTACTGACCAAACCCAAAGCCTTGAAATTCTCGAAAAGACCATCGACAACTTCGAATCTGCGTATAGACCACAATGGGAAAAGTTGCCTGAAGCGTATAAATCAGCCATGATCAAAGGTATTGTCGCGTTTGAAATAGTAGTTACTGACTTACAGGGAAAGAAAAAATTAAGTCAGAATAAAAAGAGACTGAAAAACAAAAAATCATAGAAACCCTATCCAAAAGCAAGGACACCAATGAACAGTGGATTGCTGCATATATGGAGAGAGATCAGATAAAATAAAAAAAAGTGATAATACTTTTACAAGCAGTTTGTGGTATATGAATGAAAATAGTACATTTGTCTGTCATGGCCCACCATGTACAAAATATCATAACTTATCATATGCAAATCCGAAATGATTTTGCTGTTAAGTCTTAAAGTTCGATTTTACCTTAAAAAAAATAACAAATGGCTTCTGATCAGAAATTTGTAGATTTTGTCTTAGGACAAATACAATGTAGCGGAGAAATAACTGCCAAAAAAATGTTTGGCGAATATGGTATATACCTGGATGGGAAAATAATAGGATTGATATGTGACAACAAATTATTTATAAAACCAACTGATGCAGGACGTGAGTTTATAGGCAAAGTAGTGGAACATCCTCCTTACAATGGAGCAAAATCCAGTTTTCTGATTGAAGAAAAGCTGGAAGATTCAATGTGGCTGTCAAAATTAATTAAAATGACCGCTGATGAATTGCCTGAACCAAAACCTAAAAAAAGTAGGTAGTAAAGTGGAAATAAAAATAAAAACTTCAACCATCGACTGATGTTCGTTGGTACGAGCTTTTAAGACTCCTTTGCTTTGTGACGTTTCAAAAATTCATACCGGATTTGGACTTATGCACCAAGTGACACTTTGGCAAATAATGAAAATTGGGGACAAATTCAATCAACTATAAAAATTCGGCCGTACAAACCCAATGCCATACAACCAGAAAGTATAATTTTGTCACAAAGCCACAAAATCACTAGGAATCACAAAGTTGGAAATCATTTCTTTGTACCTTAGAGCTTCATTGGCAACGGTTTATAAATCATTAAGAATACCGAATAAAAAAATTCAATATAAAAATGCAAGCCAGACCAAAATTAAAATTAGAACTAACCCCTGTTGATAAAACAGTTGAAATAATCGGTTGGATAACTATTGTTGTAGTTTGGGTTATGACTATGGCCAACTTCCAAAATTTACCTGACATCATACCCTCGCATTATAATATCTCAGGAAAAGCGGACGGTTTTGGCGGGAAAATTACAATTTTATTTTTGCCTTTGATATCTACGATTTTTTATATTGGTATGACAATAATTAACAGGTTTCCGCATGTTTTTAATTATCCGACCGCCATTACAAATGAAAACGTATTAAAACAATATACAAATGCTACAAGGCTGATCAGATATCTGAAACTTATTATGGTTACTATTTTTGGACTATTAACTTACAAAACCATTCAACATGCCAACGAACCAAGCCAAGGGCCTGGATATTGGTTTTTACCGATAGCTATATTGCTTATTACAACTCCGATGGTTTATTTAGCTGCGAAATCACTTAAAAAAAATAATGCTAAAAGAACAAAGGATGTTTAATCTGATTTGTATTAAGACATCTAACTTGTCTAAATTATTATTCGCCCATGACATAAAATTTTCACATCAACCCATCATGGATAAAAATAAAAGTTGGTAAAATCATATAAAATAACTAATTTTATACTATGTTTGAGCAATATGTCGGTTTTTAACAAACCGTCTGTTAGTTTTCATTGAGTTTTAGAATATAAATTTGGTTAAAATATAAAATCTACTAAAATGAAACATCTGATTTATATCATTTCAATTTTATGCTTCTTAGATAATATTACAGCACAGAAGCCACCATCTCCCATCCTTTTTATTTATGACGCCAGTGGGTCTATGTGGGGACAGATGGAAGGCAAAACAAAAAAAGAAATTGCCTCAGATGTATTAATTAGGACCGTTGATAATTTATCGGATAACCAGAAGATTGGTTTAATAGCTTATGGTCACCGTTCAAAAGCTGACTGCGACGATATTGAGTATATGGTCAATCTTACCAATAGTTCAAAAGCCAATGTAAAAAAAACTGTCAAAAAGCTCACTCCTACCGGCAAAACTCCTTTAGCACGCAGTGCCGCCCTGGCTATACATTCGCTGAAAGAAAGTAAGACAAAGGCCACCATCATTTTAATCACAGATGGTATAGAATCTTGTGATGGAGATATCTGTAAAGTCATTAGGGATGCCAAAGCGAATGGTATAGACTTCAGACTTCATATTGTTGGGTTCGGAATGATTGATGGTGAAAAGGAACAATTAAAATGTGCTGCTCAGGCCGGTAATGGCAATTATTATGATGCGGTAAATGCTGGTGATTTAGGTGATGTGTTAACTGAAGCCACAACCGAATCAATCGATAAACCTACAGGGAATTTTTCAGTGTTCGTGGTAAAAAATGGCAAACCTGTAGATGCCAGGGTAAACCCGCGTAATTCGGTAACCAAAAAAGAAGTTTCCGGTGCCAGAACCTACAGAGATACAGCCTGGATTTATCTTCCCGCTGGAAAATACGATATAGAAGTCTATCCTTTGGAGAATACAGATATTCCCGGAACAACCATTTCAGTTGAAATAAAAGAAGGCGAAATTAAACACCGGGATGTAAGTTTTGATGGTGGTATTCTCGAGGTTTCCACCACAAATAATGGAAAACCTTGGGATGCAGCAGTAAAAATGTATGATACAAATACAGGAAAGGTAGTCTCAAATGCCAGAACATATGGCAGGTCAAAACAAATGGAAGTTCCGGCAGGGAATTATAAAGTCACTTATTCGGCACTGAATATTGAGGGAATAGGCATATTTGTTGAAATAAGAGATGTAGTGGTCAAAGCCAATGAAACAAATTCAATATCCCATGATTTTAAAAGTGGTATCGCCATGATTGGTGTAAAAAACCTAAATGGAGAACTCATTGATGCAACTGTTAATTTTATGGAAAAAAGTACAGGAAAAAATGTTGCAAGTGGCAGAACCTATATTTCAGACAGCAGCAACCCAAAAAAATTTATTTTAAGTCCGGGAACTTATGAAGTAAAAATTGCTACCGTAGGAAAATACAAAGGAAAAAAAGATTCATTTACCGTCACAATTGAAGCAGATAAAACCATCGAAAAAATAATAACATTCTAAATATTGTAAATCTGATGTTAAAACCTTACAGCTTTATACTCTATCTTTTGGCTTTGGTGTCTTTCTTTTTTGTTGGTATTTCTTTTGCAGGAATCGTTGGAGCTGCAAAAAATCAGGGACTGGCAGGAGGTGCAATTTTATTGGGTTATGGTATGGTCTCTGCTTTGATTGGATTGATTATATCAATATTCATTTCTTATAAATCGCCCAGACCATTGATAATCAGGTTAAATGTTGTTCTGGCAATTTGTTCCCTTGGATTTTATGCCTATTATCATTTGAAATATATAGAGAATCAAAAAATAAAAGATCAGGAAGAACAAAAAACAGAACAACCAAAACAACAAACAATACCTATTGGTCTTCCAGTAAGTTTGGTTTCCGTATATGACAAAACAGTTCAACCCATTGAGACCAAAGGACTGGGTATGTTTTCACCAAATGTATCAGAAACCACAACTTTATATTTTTATAATTATCAACTACCTGAAAAATCGGTATATCAAAATGCTGTAACAGATAGTATTACATTTAAAAAAACAGCTTACGGAGAATTTGATATTGCTGCTGCACCATCATATTTGGTTCCTGAGCATTTGAAATTAGATTATGGTATCCTGTATTTTAAAGCCATTTCTGTCACCAATGATTTCGTTGAAATTGAAGTGAACAAACTAACCCATCAAACTGCCTTCGTACATAAATCCAGTGGAGAATTAAAGTATTGGCCGGCGTTTTTGTTAACAGTAAATAGTGTAGAATTTATACACCCTGAAACACAAAATATTTATGTAAAACCTCTAAATCATGCCGGAATAGTAAAGCAATCATATAATTTTATGCAACCATTAAAAATCAATCAGGATTGGATGTATGTATTATTACTGAATGATGACTTTGAAACTGTCGGAAAAGGGTGGATTAAGTGGAACGATAACGGAAATCTCTTGATAACTTATTCATTTTTAAGTTAAGGCTAATTAGGCCCAGCTGAAATACACAAAAATAACTGATCATGAAATTTACAAGTTAACGAAAGTTCGATAATTAATATACTGTATATAAATAAGTTACATTCTCATTAAATGTTAGATTAAGAAATATAAGGTGAAATGGTAAAATATTAAGTCCTTAGGAAGATTTCCAACAAACTAAATAACTACGGGTATAAACCCTTGGCATTTTGAGTCAAAAACCTAGGTTTTGACGTGATTTTTGCTTGAAAAATTCAAAAACCCTGCTTGGCTTGAAGCAAGCAAGTATGATAAAACCATATTAATGCTTCACCGAGCTCACGTTATATTAGATAATAATCTACCATTTACACGATAATATACTCTAAAAATAAAAAATCCCTAATAATGAAGCCATTATCAAGGATCAATGTCGGGACGACTGCATTCGAACCAGCGACCCCTAGCACCCCATGCTAGTACGCTACCAATTGAAAATCAGATTGTTACAGCATTTTGAATAATACCTACTTTATATATGGATACCTAAACAGATACTCATGTGATTAAATAAAGAACTTTTGTTTGTTGATTGATTGTGTTAATCATCTTAGTTTTCAACGGTTGACACAACAATTTAAGTTTAAAAGATAAAACAAAATAAATATTTAGCAAAAATGGACTATAGAAGTTTATTAGATGATGATAATTGGAAAAGAAAAAGGAAAGAAATTCTTTATAGAGATAATTATGAATGTCAACGTTGTGGGGTAAGTAAAAATTTAACTATGAATACTGATTTTGTTAAGTTTGGAGATGTTATTAATAGGCTGTCTTTCGAATTTCTTGATGATATGATTTTAAAATATAAATTAGCAAAAATAAATTTTATTCCAGAATGGGAAGACGGATTAGGTGTAAATTATGATTTAGAGACTATTTGTAAAACAAATATTTTTGAAATAGATAAAAGTAAACCTGAAGATTATTTTGTAACAGTGCACTATGTAAATAAAGATAAAATAAAATATCCATTTAATGGATCTTTAATAAATAATTTGAAACCAAATATTTTTTTGAATAATTGCACTAATGCTAGTTTGATTAAACATGTAAGAGGACAAATTTCTAATATTCTTGATGTAGATTTAGAAGGTATTTGGCTAATTAATAGTAAGTATAAGGAAAATTACAGAAAAAATGGAAATGTTCTACATGTTCATCATAAATGTTACCGGATGGATCAAGAAATATGGGAGCAACCAGATGTTGAATATACAACGTTGTGTAATATTTGTCATAAAATTGTTCATGAACACCAAATGATTCCATTTTATAACTCAGAAAATATTGTCATACAAAATATGATAACTTGTAGTAGGTGTAGCGGAAATGGATATTTAAGTGAATTTAAACATGTACAAAGTGGGATTTGCTTTAGATGTCGGGGTAAACGTTATATAAACTAATCCAAAGTAAAGTACTTGCCATCTAGCACCTTATTCTTGAGTCATACCAATTTTAAATCACTAACCTAAAGAATTGTGACTTATAAATAATTTATAAGAGCTTACATTTATAGATTGCTTTTGATAATATTTGATTGAGCAAATTTAAGGATTTTCTTCTAAAAATAGTTTTCTATATCGTAGTATATATGGGTACAATCTACTAATTTTTTTGATATGTTTTTACCCACTCTAACGCTTCCTGATAATTGATCATAAACTTTAAAAATGGTATATCGGGTGTTATATCCAGTCGTATATTATACTTAGATGATAATTCTACATATTCTAAAGAAGGAGTTACATTATGGATGTATTTCATTAGCGGTAGATGGGTATCATACTACGGTTTTAATACTTTTATCCATGTTGGTATCAAATGTTGCTGGGCCCATTTATAGCTGGCATTACCATCGTTTAATTCCTGTATATTTATAAATGCACCCTTGGGAAGGTATGTTAGTATTATATCTATGATGTCATATATTCTAATGTAAGGTAACATTGTACGATAATCTTCGTAATGGGGTTTTACATCTATAAACAGATCATCATATACTTCTACCCAATCTTCGATATCATTATAATCCAGTAACGATAGCTGCTGAGATCCACCACCCTTCTTAAGCTTGTTGATGGCCGCTTCGCAATTTTGTACCGCTATGTGGTAATCTACATCATCTGCAAAAGTTGCCTTATCTTCTTCGTAAATCCCCAATTTTATTTGATCCTGTAGTAAATCACCATTTTGTAACAGGAAACTTTTACATTCGTATATATCGGTTACTTCTCCATTGGTGGTATCAAATATCAAACTAAAATACTTGTCTGAAGATACACCTTTGAAGGTTACTCCTGGTTTATTACAATTGATACATTCGGTTAAACCGCACGCTCCTGATACTGGTATTAGTTTGGTCTCTCTACCATCATCTAGCAAGTAAGCAAATACTGATCTCAGTCTATTGATAAACTCTATTTTGGAGATATCATTGTAAGTTTTTTGATCATCAAGTAGTGTAAATAATTGATCTGCATCCATATTTGATATACTGTGCACTATTTTATCAAAGGTGGATTTCATGGATGCAATATTTTGAGCAAATATATGTTAAAAAAAACATCCCCTTACTCCTTCTTTTAATTAGAATAATATTTAAAATTATATTTCCAAACTAAACTTCATATACTTGCAATTATTCGGTAGTTCTCTGCTTAACCTATCTGGTGTACTTCGAAATGTACTGAACATCTTGTTCAAATTATTAATGCTAAATAAAGAAGTTATATTATATTTGCATCACAGTCGGAAGGAATTTAAAATATAGCTTGCTGCAATTTTATATTGTCAATCGGCATGCGATATTGATATTGGGTGGTTTATTAACACCCCCACTAACCTTCAGTTTTAAGAAACTTATGTTTTATGTCAAGTATTTTACCTTTCGACTGTATTTATTTTAATTTGTATCAAATATGAACCTTTTTAAAATTACTTCTTCTGAATTTCTTAACTTTATTTTTGCAAATTTAGAAAGTAGTAAGGGTATCGATAAGGATTTTATTACACTTGTTAAAAATATTATAAATTACCAATACAAGTTTTACCAAATATTTTTGATAAGAAAAGCCAACGGAAAACTTAGGCCTATTGCAGCTCCATACCCTGAATTGAAAAGTATTCAAAAATCAATCGTAAAATATCTTGATTTAAATTTTATTCCGCATCCAAATTCATTTGGCTTTCAAAAAAACAAAGATATTAAGGGTAACGCAAAAATGCATTTGAATAATAAATTTGTCTTTAATGCAGATATTAAAGATTTTTTTGTTTCAATAAAGTTTAGCCATTTCAGAAAAAAAATGCTTCCAAATGAAAACATATTTTCAGATGATAGTAATCCTTTAAGTATACTTCGTGTTTTTTGTTTTATTTCTGATGCTGAAAACAAGCAATTATCAAAGGAAGATACCCACTATTTTTTACCACAAGGAGCACCGACATCTCCCATTTTATCAAACATATATTTTTATGATCTGGATGAAAAGATCTTTGATCTATGTAAGCAGCTGAATATTAATTACTCAAGATACGTTGATGATCTAACGTTTAGTAGTAATGAAAATTATTTTGAAAACAACTCAGATTTTAGAAATAAACTGGTAAGCATTCTTAACTCAGATGGTCTTAGTCTTAATGAATCCAAAAACAAACTATATTACAAATATAATACACAAATAGTAACAGGTCTAATCGTCAATCAAAAACTAAATGTCCATCAAAGGGTAATTAAAGATTTAAGAAAGTGGATATATATCTATGAGAGGTACGGTATAGAGAAGTTAAATTTGATTTTTGAAAACGACTATCATTCCAAAAATAGGAATTCAAGGAATTTCAAGATTAACACTTTTTCTGCTTTAGAAAGCAAAGTTGCTTATGTTGGTTATATAAAGGGATATAGAGACTCTACTTATTTGATTCTAAAAGAAAAAATTGGAAACATTTTAAAACACAAAGTAATAGAGTCTAATGAAGAAAAATCATTAATAATTTTAGACTCATCATTTTTTATCCATGGAAAAAAGTCTTATCGTTTGAAGTTCTATGATGGTTTGAACATTCCAATAGATGAAATAACAGTCACAAAAAACTATTTTAAAAAGAATAAATGGAAGTTTAAAAAAATATTATCTGATTGGGGAATATCAAATCAATCAGTATATTTCAGAATAGTCATCAACAATCCAATAAATATAGATTTAAATACCGCATTAGTTGTGAAAAAAGGTGATACAATATATTATGAGTATGAAGATACAGAATTTAACAATAGTTCTAAACGAACTGATGATAATTTTGAGATTCAGGTAGTAGCTTATAATATAACAGATGAGAATGGTTATATAACTATTGTAAGTATAGATACGCCTAATGCTATAAAATCTGTAGTAGCTACTATACCTACTGTAAATGTTAATCAAACATCAGAACAACAAAAACATTTAAAAGATTTACGAGCTAGATTTTTAAAAGATAAAACATTCATTCCGGTAAAAGTTAGTAATACTTCTTCTATAACAGATTATAGATATGGATTATTTTCTGAAGAAAAATCTACACATAGACAAGTAACAGAAGAAGATTTGTTAAATCCTAAAGCTATTGTCGGTATATTAAGTACACCTTGGAACTCAGAAAAAGGAGAACAAGCTACTGTATTTATAAAAAAGGAACAGGTACAATTACCTTATCCCGCTCCTATTGCTCAAACAGGATCTGTAGTATTATTAATAGATAATCAAATACACGTATTACATACTAAAAAAATAAAAGATGTACCTGTTAAATATAAACAATTAACTAAACTACTTAAGCAATTTGCATCCGAAGCTAATGCAGATGTTAGAAACGGTATATGGAAACAACTAATAGGTAGAGGATCTACTGATGGTATTGTTATATATAGAACTGAAAACTCTAATATAGATGTTGAAAGACAAGGAGAAGTTGTTAATAACAGAGGTATTGGTCCACAATTGTTTTATAATCCAGATACAAATACTATAATATACGAGGGTAAAAGATATAATGTAAACGAAGAAAACATAAACGATATAATAGATGATTTAGCCGAAAGACGAGTTCATATAGAAGAAGCTTTAGTTGAAACATCTAAAGATTATAAAAAAGATATTGTAGAATATCTTACAACAGATTTAGCAGAACTAAATACTAAGACTGGTACTTATCAAATAGCTCCTACTATATATACTGAAATAGGTAATGTAGAAGTACAAGACAATACAAAAACAGAAGTTAAACTAACACCACAAGAAGAACAAGCTGCTTTATTTGATTTTTTACCATCAGTAGCTAAAGAAACAAAGGAAGTCGTAAATCCAAAGACAGAAGAAGCATCTGAAACTACAATAGCTAAACGTATATTACCGAAAGCAGATGGTGAAGATATGTCTGATATTCTTTAACAATATCACGCAATATTAAGTGAATAATTTATCGTGAGTATAACGAAGTAAACTTAACAGTGAAAATTGTTCCAGTGCACAATAAACATCTAAAAAATATTTATTTGAATCATAACTGTTTTGAAAAAGTCGGGACGACTGGATTCGAACCAGCGACCCCTAGCACCCCATGCTAGTACGCTACCAGGCTGCGCTACGCCCCGAATTTTCGATGGCAAAAATAAGATATATTTTAAACTTTTATCACCGGACGACATTTTTACTCTTTTTTGGCCAATAGAATTAAATAAATGAATATAGATGATACCTTTACCCAATAATACTTTCATCATGTCTTCAAAACCTTGCATACTACTATTTTTTTTCCTTTTTCTTTATACAAATGTTTCAACTCAGGCTATATATCCTGAAGACGGTGTAGTATTTAATGACAAAATAGTGCCCAGAGTAGACATTAAAATCCATCCTGATTCCCTGGCAGAACTATTGGCCTGGGAAAATAGAGAAGCAGACCATGAATATCCAGCCGATTTTTATTGGAATGATGGCACTACCAAAGATACAGTTCTTAATACGGGATTCAGGCTTAGAGGCAATACTTCCAGATCTTCTGAAAAAAAATCTTTTAAAATAGAGTTTAATCATTTTGGTTCAAAAAAATTTTATGGATTATCCGATCTGAATCTGAACGGCGAACACAACGATCCATCCATTATAAGAAGCAAACTATGTTGGGATATCATGAAATTGGCAGGATTGGAAGCTCCCAGATCAAATCATATAGCCCTGTATATCAATAATGAATATCGCGGTCTATATATCAATGTCGAACATATCGACAATGACTATCTGGAAGATCGGGGCAAAGATCCTGATGGTCAGTTGTTTAAATGTTTTTACGGGTCAGATTTTGTATTCAGAGGCAATAATCCTAATAATTATGACCGGAATGTTTATGTAGTCCAAAACAACAAAGACGAACCCGACTATTATACATTGATGGAATTTACTCGAGCTTTGGATGATGTATCCAATCCTGACTACCGTTGCAACCTGGAAGAAAAATTTGATGTTGACCAATATCTGAAACGATTGGCCATTGAGATTCTGGTTGGCCATTGGGATAATCCCGTGTACAATAAAAACAATGCATATCTATATCATAATCCGGCAACAAAAAATATGAACTGCTAAGTTATGATATCGACAATACCTACGGTATAGATTGGTTTAATGTCAATTGGGCTGAACGCAACATATATTCATGGGCTCATCCTTCAGACCCAAGACCAATCTACAACCACCTGATGAAGGTTCCGGAATACAAAATCAGATTTGGATACTATATAAAAAAAGTTTGTAGATGATTTTTTTAATCCCACATTTCTTAACCCTTACATAGATCGTATTAAAGATAAAATCAGCAGTTATAGAGCAAATGATTTTTATGCTTCATTAGATTATGGGTATACTTACAGTGACTTTCTGCTGTCTTATGACAAACCATTGGGTTCACATGTGAAAGCAGGTCTTAAGGAATATATAGCTTTAAGGTCCACATCTGCAAAAAATCAAGTGCAAAATACAGCGATTTCTCCGATTATTGAAGACCAAAAGGTCACTTGGAATAATACTTCGTGTAAATTGAGTTGTTCCATACAAGCTTTAAGTCAGACGACCGTGACGGCATATCACAGACTTAATAATGGAAACTGGTCCAGTCGGGTATTGTTTGACGATGGCCAAAATCCTGATCAAAAAGCCGGGGATGGCTATTTTGTGTATGATTTTTTTTACAATGGAAAAACGGTTGCAGATATATATATCACCGCAAAAGATGGCTCAGGAAGAGTATCCCGATGGCCGGTGTGCGATTACCACACTATAGACCTGGGATACGAAAATGTAGCTTTGCTTGTTGTGAATGAATTTATGGCAGATAATACCACCATCAAGGACAATGCAGGAGAATATGAAGACTGGATAGAAATATACAACGCAGGCAATACTTCTGTCTATCTGGGGGATAAATTCCTTACCGATAAGCCGGAAACTCCTGACAAGTGGCCACTTCCATTTATTGATCTGGATCCGGGACAGTTTTTGCTCATTTGGGCAGATGAAGATCAGGAGCAAGGAGACAATCATGCCAATTTTAAATTAAGCAAATCAGGTGAATTTATAGGTATTTTTGACAACAAGGAAAATAACTATGCTCCAATAGATACTTTTAGTTTTGGCGCAACACTAACAGATAAAACGTATGGCAGATATCCGGACGGCATGGGGCCTGTGATCCAGCTTGATAAGGCTACACCCGGTATGTCCAATGTTTTTTCGTCTTCCAAAGATGAAAATGAAGATATTTTTTCAATTCATCCTAATCCTGTCAGCGATTATATCAATATTACTAAGTTACAACATGATGATGTATTAAGCATCACAGATATACATGGAAACATCATAAAAAAATCAAAAGGCGAACAATGGCTTCAAGAGCGAGGTTCAGTATTTGGATTAAAAACAGGCGTATATTTTATAACAATCATGAGGAACCAAGAAATATTTACTTTACGATGCATTAAAATATGATTTTGCCTAAGAAAAAGAAAAGAGTAGTATTCTCAGGCCTGTTTTTGGTTCTTTCTGGATTAGCTCTCTATATTTGGTGGCCTGATTATCAATGGTCGCATACTTATCCTCCTACAGAAGGTAATACTTGCACTATATTTTTAATAGATGGTTTGTCTTCTGAAATTTTTAAAGCAGAGCTTCAAGCTGGTCATCTTCCGGTAATGGAAAAGATGATCAACGAAAATATATATACCGAAAATGGCATCAGTAGCTTTCCAACCATGACGGGATATGGGTTCTATCCATTTATCACAGGAGTAGATGCTACCAAAAGCGGTATTTTAGGTTTGAGATGGTTTGACCGAAAAAGAAAGGAAGGCAATCTGCGCAACTATGTAGGCAGAACCAATGTCCACATGAATGATGATCTGGTCGACAGCGTTAAAAATGTATTTGAATTGTCCACTCCTTTTTACACCGCTTCTATCAATACTTTTATGGATAAAGGTGTACAACACAATATTAAAACAGGATGGGCACACACTACGGCAAAATATGAAGGAAAAAGTATATTTAAATGGTTACGCATGATACCGTTTGTTGGTCAGGCAATAGCAAAAAATCATTTCGAACATGAATCTGATGCTTTACATCTGGCTATCCGGCAACTCAGAAAAAATCCCAAAGTGCATTGGATCACATTCCCTTCGCCGGATGCGTATAATCATGTCTCCGGAACAGATGATACTTATATGAAACTGATTCATCATATCGATTCTCTGATAGGCGTGTATATTTCTGAAGTAAAAAAACTTGGGCAGGATAAGCACAGAATGATAGCGATTGTCTCAGATCATGGTATATCAGATGTCAGCGCCAATATTGATTTTTGTGGATGGATGAAAGATAGTTATGGATTGTCTATCGAACGGGGTAAATCTGTGAACATACTTTCTTCAGCGCTTGATCAGCCGTTGGAAGATCTTAAAATGAAAGATGGATATTTTGTCATCAATGGCAATCTTACCGCTTATCTGTATATGAAAAATCCATATCTGCCTTTTCCTCAAACCTGGGCTAATGACCTACCCTACTCTTCCCTTATTCGTTATCCTGCGAAAAGTGGATTTTTAAACATTCCACAAATACTTTCTCAAAATACTGGTCTGGAATTAATTATCTACAAAGACGATCAAAAAAATATCGTCATCAGAAATGGAGATCAGTTAGCACAGCTTTCTCATTCCCCGCATGGGATTACCTATCATCCATTTAACGGCAATCCATTGTCTTATCCAGATTCACTGACGGAGATTTCATTTTCTGAAACAGAATGGCTATTTAAAACAACAGAAACAATATTTCCTTATGCCGTACCCAGAATATGGAACCTGATGAATACTCCGAGCATAGGTGACATCGTGATGACCAGCAGAAAAGGTGTGGACCTGGCAAATGATTATGAAATATTTGTAGGCAATTACAGAGGAGGACATGGCGGACTAAGAAAAGAGATAATTACCGTCCCTTATATTATCCATATTCCCAACAGACCTTCGGAAAAAATCAAAGCTCTGCGAAATGAAGATATAGGAAAAATGGTAAAAAACCACCTTGGCTTTTAGGTCGATGTTTAAGCCACGTTCGCTTCACTAAAATCCAAAATATCCTTTTCTACCGGTCTGTCAGCTAAATAAAAATACACGGAGACAGCTCCTGAAACCAGTAAATATCCGGCTACCAATAAGGTGCCGTGAGGAATGGACTTTTCAATACTGAACCAGGAATTTCCATTCATATACATCATTGAAAAGCCAAGAATCAATTTTATACCTTCTCCAAACACACCCAGGATACTTCCATCCATCAAACTGGTGTAAGCAAAAATGGTCACAAATAGGAAGATGCCGTATATGATGATGTATATATAGGGAATTTCACCAATGTTGTTAAACAAGTACATCATCAGAAGCAAGGTGATGATCAACTGGGCAGCACTCCAAACTTTAAAAGCCGGAGAAGCCTGCGTTTCATATTTTGGTCTGTGGTAAATGTCGGTGGTGTAAGGAACAGGATATTTTTCTGCCACATCGTTTGGCCTCCAACCCGTGGGCATAAACCATACTCTCAGCTTGTCCCACCAGGATTTTGTTCGCCAGGCATCTTTGAGAAGCAACCAGAAATGCTGAAAATTAATG
Source organism: Saprospiraceae bacterium (assembly GCA_016714445.1). GTDB lineage: Bacteria > Bacteroidota > Bacteroidia > Chitinophagales > Saprospiraceae > OLB9. The sequence continues at coordinate 636,956 of JADJNF010000001.1, forward strand.
ATCCATGGATTCCATGTTTTGACAGCCCGGCTTACACCATATACAGGGGGAACTTCAGCAAGTTCAGGTTGAAATGTACCAAAAAGTTTATCCCAAATGATGAAAATCTGGCTGTAGTTTTTATCCATATATTGTGGATTGATCGCATGATGTACACGATGGTGTGATGGCGTGACAATGATATACTCCAGAAAACCCATTTTATTGATCAGACGGGTATGGTACCAGAACTGAGCAAATAGCTGAATGGGTGCAACTACTGCGATAACCTGTGATGGCACACCCAAAATAGCCATAGGAATATAAGTGAACGTAAATACGGCAAATACTTCAGAAACCGACTGACGGAGTGCACAGGCCAGATTGTACTCTTCACTGCTATGATGGATGATATGACGATTCCAGAATATATTGACCTCATGACACCATCGATGTACCCAGTATCCTGCAAAGTCGATACCTATAAAAGCCATCACATAAAGCATGAGCGTTGATTCGATCTTAAAGAAGGCAAGATGATTATAAAACCACTTATAACTGATCACAACTATGGCCAAACCCAGTACATCTTTAACCACATTGGTGATGCCTGAACTAAGGCTCGAAATGGTATCAAAGACCCTGTTCACCTGAAAATGCATATAACAACTTGCCCCGTATTCGATGGCAATCAATACAAGAAAAAACGGTATTGCATAGTTGAGTATCTGAGCGTATTCCTGCATATCAATTTCAGATTTTAATGACTTTTTGAGAATTTATTTTTTGACCGGCTTTGGATGTGACAAAATACATTCCGGTATTCCATAATTGGGCTGGTAAAGAGTGATTACCGGCTGGCAAAGTTTGACTGAAGACGGTTCTGCCTTGTACATCTTTAATAACCAGCCAGGTATCTTCCTTAACAGATATATGCATTTCGTCTGAAAAAGGAACAGGGAATATTTCTGGCTTGATTGTCATTGTTGGATTATCAACAGAAGATGGTATATTAATGCTAAACTGTCTGAAAAACTTCCAAATCTCAACGCTTGCATTAAAATCCTGACTGGTCACACCTATACTTAACAAAGCTCCAGGCCAGGTATGCCCACCTCCGTTCACTTTGAAGTGTATAAGCTGGCTTCCATCTAAACAATTGGTATAAGTCCATTTTTCAGACGTAGTGTTGTCTGATGTATTAATATTTGGCACCTGTTCTATGTTGGGGGACTGATCACAACCATTGTTTTCCTGCCAGAATTTTAGCACGTTTGGTATAGATGCAGCAACCAGTGGTGTTCCGTTATAATTTACAGTACCATCTGCTGTTCCGTGTATCTCCATGACGGGTACTGATCTGTCAGGTTTACAGGTATTGACCCCATTGGGAATCATACTTCCTGTCACTGAAGCAATGGCTGCTATACGATCATTCAATCGGCAGGCCAAAATATAACTCATAAACCTCCGTTGGACATACCGCAGGAATACACTCTGCTTTTATCTATACCGTATTTGACATAAAATTCATCAATCATAGCCACAGTGAAACCGACATCATCGGCGGTACTGCCAAAAGCCCAACCTACATTCCATGCATTGTTGAGCCCATCGGGGTAACAAACTATAAAACGAGCTGTATCCGCCACTTGATTCATGCCTGAATACAATTCCTGTTCAAAAGCGTTGGACGTATAGCCGTGAAAATTAAAAACCAAAGGTAATGCAATGTCTTTGTTGTGGTTTGCGGGGATATGAATACGATAATTTCTGGTTTTACCATCATGGTTAAGTGTACCCAGGATAGTAGACTGTGTCCACATTACATTTGTAAAGAGTAACGACAAAAAGGCAAAAACAAAGATTTTCATACCAAGTATTTAGAAGTTCAAATATAAGGGAAGTTTTGATAATGGTATGAAAGGAATAACTTCATATTTAAATTATGACAAAATTATACTCAAAAAAAAATTGGTTGATGAAAACTTAATAAACAGATGTAAAACTTAATGATGAGTAAAATTGGCATTACATATATTAATTCCTTATTCATTTTAAGCCAAATACAGTAATTCAGCTTATTTCAGACATAACCATTTTTTATATTTTTTTGTGACTAAGGGTTTAGAAGTATGTTTAAAATGGATAGCCTATGGCCAGATTAATCACCATAGATTTGTCAGGCGGAGATGTCGCATAAGGCACCTTCAGCGGAAAAGCAAAGTCAAATCTCAACATCAGGATGGTAAAATTAAAACGTAAACCAAATCCGGCATCTACCGCAAGTTCTCTTAAAAATCGGGATGTAAACTGTGCCCCTGGTCTTTTGATATCTTCATTTACCAACCATACATTGCCTGCATCTGCAAATAAAGCACCTTCGACGATACTAAAAAGTTTTCTTCTATATTCAACATTCATTTCCAGCTTAATATCTCCTGACTGATCAGCAAGAAACAACGCAGAACTATTACCAGCATTGGGAGACCTGTAACTGCCGGGGCCAATGGTACGACTCCTGAATCCACGCAAACTGTTGTTCCCACCTGCAAAAAACTGTTTTACAAAAGGCAACTCTTTGTTGTTTCCATAGGGATACCCTACTCCAGCAATCAGACGTGTAGCCCATTGTCCTTTTGATGATACCTGATAGTAATATCTTACATCCAGCTCAGTTTTTATAAATTGGGCAAATCCAACTCCAAAGAGCCTTTTGGTTTCGTTGGTTTTCCAGTTGGCACCACTTAATAAACCATAAATATTACCTGCAATATCCACCAACCCATTAAAATACAAACCGGTTTGTTTTGAATTGCCGGCCAGCTGGTTGTAATTGTAATTGTACGTTGACCCCAGGATAAATTGCTGCTCTGTAATCCTTGCCAATGAAGGTATATTTACTATGCTGTCCAGATAAAGCTGAGATATGCTGAGTGGTTTGACATAATTTACGGCGAGCGGGAACAATTGATGTTCACTTTTTAAACTTTCCTTCCATAAATAACCAAAAGTGCCACGACCACTCCTGAAAGTATAGAGCATTTGTCTGTTCAATTGTTCATAACCTATCAGTAAGTTGGTCCTGGGCACAAATTCGCCTCTTGTCCTGATCCTGATCAACGGCACTACAAATCTAGGTACACTCAGACTAATATCACCTCCTATCCTGTATGTCGCTGTTTTGGCAAAATTACCATTGATTTGTAATTCTGCCCCGGCAAAAAGATTGATGCTCAACTGCTCAGCAGCACCAAATGTATTGCGATGTTTCCAACCTAATGTGATCTGTGATCCGATAAGATTATTGGTTTTTGAAGTACCTGTAAGCTCCGCACGAATGGTTTTTTTAGGTAGCGGTGTCAGATAATAGTAAGTATTTAACTTTGTTTCTCCTGCATCAGAAACCAAAGCAAACCTGTTCTTAACAAATTTAAAATTTCCCAGATTGATCAATCGTGAGAGTGTAGCGTTGTGATCTTTTCGACTGTAATAATCCCCTGCCTTAAACTGCATGCTGGATTCAAACACAATGGGCTTAAATAAACCAGCGGAGTCAATGACATAATAACCCTGGTATTTTACAGCATACATCATAGATGTGTCTTCTCTGGCTTCAGAAAGATGATAGTCAGAATAAATGAACACATCATTAATCTTGTAGGCTTGTTTTGATTCAGCAGGAGTCTCTTTTTTATTTTCATATACAAATCAGCACTATTGTTCCCAATGGTACTGTCTGCTTCAATCAACAGATAATCGTCATGAAAATAATAATATCCCTCTCTTTAAGAATGGTATTGATCCGAATACGCTCTCCCAAAATCAGATCAAGATTAAAGGGTGCACCTGCATGGAGAAGTGTTCCTGATTTGGTTTCACGGATAGCATCGCCCAATGTAGTTGAATCAGTCGGGAACACCATATTTCTGATTTTGTACTCCGGACCTGTCTTCACTTCATATCTGACTTTTGCTTTTTTATTTGCAACAATGGTTTCGCTGGAAACGAATACTTGAAAAAAACCGCGATTTTCAAGATAATTATCTAACAGCTCTTCGGTATTTTTTACATTCACGACTAAATAAAACCGGTTCTTCCCCAAATTTACGACGTATCCAACCACCAATACCTTTCTCACTTCCCAAATTATACATCCAAAGTTTGATGGGCATACCAAGTATTTTTGAATTTGGTTTTGGTTTTAAAAGCTGTTTTATATTACGATGAATGATTTTTTTGTGTTTTGAAGAAACCTCCGTTTGAGATATATCTATGATAGAACCTGTGTACAAAGCATCATTATCCGGAATGTTTTTGGAAGTGCTGCAGCTGCTTAAGATCAAAATAAAACAGGTAGCCCACAAAAATATTTTTCGATTAAGCCTTCCTTTAATGTAAAACAGACCATTGTACAAATGAACAACCCGCGAATACCCTCTCAAAAAAATCTCATTTTCAGTGTTCATCATCATCTTTTTTTTCATTATTTATGACGGGACTTTGATTATTTTTCGGCTCATTCAAAGGTGGCGTTTCTGATTTTCTTACAGGCAATTCTGATGCTTTAAATTCCTTTTCAAAACTTTGGTTTGACTTTCTACGCTCAAAAATCTCCTTGAATCTGTCATAATCTACAGACATTACAAAACCAATACCTGTCTCTATGATGTAACCTTCCACTATACCTTCATATTTATTGCGTCGGTAGGCTCTCAGCAAATATCTGCCATCTTTTGAGAGTAGATATTCAATATTTACATTGGGTGAATTGATGGCGCCAAGATTTCCCGACGAATTATTTTGCTGACCACCTTCCAAAGCAATATTGGTACCTATGGTTACATTCAGTCTTTCGTTAAATAATCTTTTAGACACACCTACAGACAGATCAGTTTTATTCTGCATCGTTCCGGTAGTATAATCCTCTGATGAAACGATATCAAAATTGATGTCAACCCCGCTTATCAAATCTTCTGCCAGTTTATTGAGTTGCGTTGTAAGTATTTTGCTTACACTTTGTCTGGCCATAGATTCAGCATTGATACCTCCGCCGGCTCCTTCAAAAGGATTTTGGGAAGTAAAACGATTCAGAATAAGCAAAGAGAAAACCTGTTTGTTCAATTCAGACGGCTCTGCATTTAATTGTTGCAATCGCATCTCTACTTGTCCCGCAATCTCGCTGCCGATTCTGATCAAACTCTCTTTGGGCAATTTAATTTCAAATGCAAGTATCGGTTGTAACAATGGCCCGCTCATGCTTAGATGTACTTCAAAAGGTAATTTTTGTCTGTACCTCAGATCAGTTTTTGCTCCCACGATTTGATCTTGTACCAATTCTACAGCAGTAGTATTAGCTTTATAGACTGCGGTAATGTTCAGGGTGCCATCTGTAGGTTCTCCAGTCCAGGTGATTTTACTGCCTTTCTGTATGATAAACCTTCTCTCCAGTAAATTAAAAGACATTTCATATGCTCCTTCATCCAGTTCATAGGTTCCCGTCAATGTTACTTTACCGCTTTTATCAATGCCACCATTGAGTATAGCCTCACCCTTAAGTTTCAAATGATCATTATTGCTTTCATCAATGACCAACGTCAAGGCTGCTTTTTTATCTATTTCTATATTTACCGAAACATCCATGCCAAAAACAGAAGTTTGGTTCAAACTGTCCAACAAACCATAAAACATTTCTTCATTGGCGGGAGCATCTTTATCTACAAATATCACGACTCCGTCTCTTGCAATCAGTCCGGGTTCTTTTTGGGGCAATACGATCGTAAAATCGGTACCTTCCTTTATTTTTAAAGTGCCATCGATCACTGGGGCTTTTTCAGTTCCTGACACTTTCATATCTGTATCAAAAATAATCCTGCCAAAATATGCCTGATTGTCAGCACGGCTACTATTGAGGGCCTGAAAGTCATTGGCTTTTAATCTCAAATCAAAAATGTAGTTGAAATAGTTTTTTGTAAGCGCATTGCCATTGATGGTAAATCTGTTGTCGTCTGCATCTTTTATAGTGAAATTATTGAACTTTAGTCCCTTATTGTCAATGGCCAAAATCTGACCATTGTCTACTTTAAATACACTATTGAGTTTAGAAATAAGCATACTTGTTTGAAAAAATTCAAGATTTCCATTGATATCAGGTGAATTCATATTGCCACCAATATTTACTTTGCCACTTAAATGACCTTTGCTATCGCGAATATTGCCCAAACTAGCTCCTTCCAAACTTTTCATCTGCAATGACTTTATATCCAATATCAGATCCATACTACTTTTACCAGCTGGTTTCAGGTAGTAGTTTCCAACCAATGCAACATCATTGCCACGACCGGAAAGAGTTATATCGGTAGCAAATATTTTCGCTTTAGTATTGTCAATGATTGCATGTACATCACCGATGGTGTCCCTGTTGATCATTAAATTTTTTATGGAAAGATCAGTCGTAAAATTAGGCTGAGTGGCAATATCCCTTAATAGTATTAACCCATTCAGGGTTCCATCTGCCAATAAAGAATCTGTCTGAAAAAAACCAGTCAAAGTAGACAGCTTAAAATCTTTAAATATTACCTCTACCGGACTATTGGTTGCTGATTCTGTATTTTGAATGATGAGATGCTGATTTTCTTTGCTCAGATCAAAATTTTTAGTCGCTATCATGGCTGAATTGAATCTTATCAGGTTTTCCTCATGAATGGTCCAAGGGTCATAGTTTAGCAAGAGACTATCTGAATCGACGGTGAATGAAAAAACATCGTCCACTCCTTTTTCAAACCCTCCATGAACAATGTATTTATCCTGATTGTCTTTGTCGCCGATCCGAAGTGCAAAGTCAATTTTCTGATCTTCAATATCTGCATAAAAACGTGTCCCGGTCATGGTAATATTTTCTCCGCTGGTCATTTTTCCTATATCTGCAACCACATTCAATACTTCATTTTTTGTGTCTGCAATTATATTCATCGAGGTAATAAAGTTGGTTCCATAGGCAATGTAGGGAAGTTTAAGGTCAGCTTCCCATCCATTCTGATCAGAAAAAATACCATTAAAAGTGATTCTGTCCATTCTGTTCAGCCCAGGTAAAAAAGCCCTTAAAGTAGGATGATCTCTTATATCAGCCGATATAATAAAATCATAAGGGTCCGTGATATTCGCAATGGTATCAGGTCTTAAGGCATAATAAGGCAGCATCGCATTAAAAAAATATGGCCAAGTTGAGTTGCTTTATACTTACCTATGATGGAAGCTTTTGCAAAATCTGAATACAAGTGGATATTTTGAATTTTGTTTTCATAAGAGGCTATGATTGATAATGAATCCAATGATATTCTTTTATTATTGGCTAATAAGAGTGACTCAGCAATAATTACATTGCCTACCAAAGTGTCAGGGTCAAATGCCGGAATATAGCTTATTATCTTACCTCTGTAAATAAACGGGGTAATGGTCAAATTTAAGGGAAATGTTTTAATGCTATCCACAGTGGCGTGAAATATAATACAAGGTTTTTTGGCTAAAAGATCACCCTCGGCTTCAAAAGTAAGATGAATATTGGGATCGATAATACCACCACTGGCCATAAAAGTCATGTGATCTAATTGTGCGTCCAGATTCATATTTTTGTACACATAGCCTCTGTAATCAAAACTTTCTATATGACCATCTATATTTGCTTTTGCTATTTTCGGATCAAAACCAACACCTTTTATTGAAAATTTTGCCGTGACAGCCCCTAAGGTATCCGGTTGCTGCAGCAGTTTTCCCAACTGCAAATCATCCAAAGAGACAAATACATCATATGCAGCTTGGGCTGGCTTTTTTATTACACTGACGCTACCCTTAGCCGTAGCATTTCCTAAAGATGTAGTTAATGTCATGTCAGAAAACAAATGGGCCATATTTCCCTTTAACTTTCCTTTTAGGGACATCAGATCAGGTATAGTAATCTTTTCAGGTATGATTCCTTTTGGTAACAATATACGAATATCATCTGCAGAAGTACTCAAACTGCGAATATCCAAATTCATACCTATTTGGTTTAAATCTGTGACATTGGTCAAACTTCCGGAAAAGTCAGCTCTGGTATTTTTATACCCTTTAATCTGCATCTTTGGAAAGTTGAGATGTTTAAGACTTCCCTGCATAAGACCATTTATTTCATATATGATTTTCGGATCGGTAAAACCTGGCTTGCTACTAAGGAAAGGAGCAAAATAAAGTATGTCCTTTACCTGAATACTGCTTTGATCCATCGTGATGTCCATGTCAATCAGTCGCTTATCAGTAACTATGGCATCCAATGATGGATATCGTATCAGTACACTGCGCTTCAGCTCACTTCCCGGTGTTTTCATCAATAGTCTTTCTGCCCGGATACCTTTGCCTGAAAACAGAAAATCTGTGTGTAAATTATTCAGAACAAACCCACTTTTATCCACCATACTTCCTTGGGTAATCAAGGCCGCAATCGTATCCTTGTGGATAAAAAATCGATCCATTTCTACATTAAACTTCGTTAAATCAAGATGAGCATAATCCATTCCAGTACTGATGGATGGTTTGGTATTATCGTCAAATCGAAATTGGTTATTTTGCAAGCTTATTTCATCCACAGTTACTTCCCAAGGCAGATATTCACTCATGATTTCGCTACCATCGCTATTAGTCAGTTTTATCAGGTCAGAAGAGTTTTTGCTTTGAATGCCAACCTTTGTTTTTACTTCAACCATTTCAATCCTTTTAAAAGCCATAAGGTTGGAAGCAATGTCCAGTTTTTTGGGGAATATGTCTAATGACAATCCCTCGAAGGAAGTCTGGATGGCCGATATTTCGTTGCTATAATCAAACTCAAAGTTATGAATGCTGGTCTGGTGATTGGTAAATTGAAGGAAAAGGGTTTTGGGGTTGATAGAGATCGATTCTGTACTGTTGGTAGTAGTTACAATCTCCAAAGGGGAAGTTTGACGTACATTTCCTTTAACCCCGTTCATTTTAATAATTGGTACATCAAAATTTAATTTTCCAGGATCAAAAATATCTATTTGGGTATCGAAGTGTGTAACATAGACAACTGCTTCATTCCCCTTGATTTTGTCAATAAAGATAAAATGGGTAGTATCAAGGATAATATGCTCTATGGCCATCTTCATAGGTGCCTTTTCTTTTATAGATGGCGTTTTTGAAGAAAAAGCATCAATTACAAACTGATAGTTAAAAGCGGTATTTGAAAATTGTCTGTTAATTTTAACAATAAGCCTATTGGATTTAACTTCACATATTTGCAACTCATTTTGTAGTAATTTTAACATACTTAAGTCTACTGCTAAAGATTGAGCAGACAACAAGGTATCTTTGGTTTGATCTTCGACATAAATTCCTTCCAATACAATCATGGATGGAAATGATATACTTAAGCCGCGAATAACTACTTTTGTATCAAGTTTTTTCTCAAGGTAAGAAACTATTTCTTTACGGGCGTAATTTTGAAACGATTTGGTCTGTAAAAGAAGAAAAATGAATATAGACAAAAAGATCAAGAAAATCACCATTAACCTTAATACCCTGAATATTTTTTTAAACAGTGATTTTTGTCGTAATTCCACACCATTTTCTTCCCCCATACACTTAAATTGATTGCAACCCAGTAGAAGATAATTTCATTTTTATACGCACCTTTTTCCAGAATGCAGAAAATAAAAAACATCTTTTACAAAAGCCAGATTAAATCCATACTATCTCTATAGAAATTCAAATTGATCAACACAGTATATATAATATTAGTTCCTTTGGAAGAATTTTAACTAAGCGTAAAACTTTGGTGGATATCAAAATTGACCAAATTTTCGATAATATTAAACCATAAATTACTTGTTTTTAAGGTGATTTATGGTCAGGATATGTAACGTCTTGACCGTATATTGTTGTATTCTAAGACAAAGTGACCTGTATCATCAGCATCAGGAAATTAGTTTCATCGAAGTTGCAGGCTAATTTATAAGGAATATTTCGAATTACATTATTGAATCAACTTATTTTAAATTTTGTTGTTTACCACTTTTAATATCAAAAAGCCATTTATAATTTACCAAAACCTGAGATAGGAGTAAATATATTTGGTGTAACCTTCAAAAAATTAATTTCTTGAAACGAAATGAAACAATTTTAGTGGCTTTACTGGCTTTATTGAATTTTACCCATATTCTGGATTTTATGATCATGATGCCCTTGGGTAACATACTCATGCCAAAATGGGCGTTGACAACATCGCAGTTTGCAGTGATTGTGTCAGGCTATTCTTTGGCTGCATTTGTCAGTAGTTTTACTGCAATTTTTTTCGCAGATAAATTTGACCGTAAAAAGCTGTTGTTGTGGGCATATCTGGGATTTTTGTTAGGTACTTTTGGATGTGTTTTTGCTACCGGACATTTTACTATGCTATTGGCCAGAATTGTAGCGGGTATCTTTGGTGGTTTGATTGGCGCTCAGGTACTTAGCATTATAGGTGATGTGATCCCATATGAGAGACGTGGACAAGCCATGGGCTTGCTGATGGGTGGATTCGCACTTGCATCTGTGGTGGGTGTTCCTTTCGGTCTTTTTTTAGCAAATAAATTTGATTGGTATTTTCCCTTTATCGTTGTAGCGGTGGTTGGTAGTTTGTTGTTTCCGTTTTTGATAAAATACATCCCAAATGTAAATGGCCACCTACTCAATCCTGTTCATCTCCGGCAGCGAGTCGATAATTTTTTTCTAATATTCAAAAATGATACTCAAATGACTGCTTTGGCCTTTAGTATGTTAATGATTATGGGCCACTTTATCATCATACCCTTGATCAATCCATATATGGTGTACAATGTAGGTGTAAAACAAGAATACACTCCCTTAATCTATTTGTGCGGAGGTCTTAGTGCCATGATAACAGCTCAGCTCACAGGGAAATTCGCAGACAGATATGGCAAAAGACAAGTATTTGTAGTTTCCGCGCTGGTATCTACTATTTTCATCTTCTTCATAACCAATATGCCTGTGATGCCACTTTTTGTAGTATTGATCACTTTTTCTTTATGGTTTAGCACTGCCACAGGACGTACAGTGCCAGGTCAGGCCATGACTACTCAAGCGGTCACCACCCAAACCAGAGGAAGTTTTATGAGTCTCAATTCCTGCGTTCAATCTTTAGGATCCGGATTAGCGACACTTGCCAGCGGATGGATAACATTCAGCGATGCTTCCTATTCTATCCATAATTATCATATATTGGGCTACATCAGCATAGGACTTATATTACTTTGTGCAGCCATGGCATACAGATTGGACAGACTGATTATTGCTCATTTCAGATCACTGGAAGAAGTCAAAAATTTACATCCCTGACGCTGCTATAAGTATTTCCTAACATCAATAGTCGATTTTATTAAGCATTCTGTATAATATTTAGATAGATTAAATTTTTTGAAATCTAATTTTGACACTTAGTTCATGCAACCATTGTATTTAAACAGGCGTCTTTCAAAAAATCAAAACCATTCATGCGACAAATTATCCTTCTTGTGTCAATATTGATTGCTAATTTTCTCATAGCAGGAAATATAAAATCTAAAACAGTTGAATCCAAAAGAAATACTGGTAAAATTGTAATAGATGGTAATATAACTGAAGGAGAATGGCGCGATGCTACTACACTTAATCAATTTGTAGAATTCAGGCCAAATCCGGGACAAGCAGAACATGAAATTCATAAAACTGTGGCTTATCTTTTATATGATGATCAGGGGATTTATTTTGGTGGCTTCTGTCATGAAGGAAGTAAGGATAGTATTTCAACTGAATTGGTTGGACGTGACGGGTTTGGAAATAATGATTTTGTGGGTATCATCTTCGATACCTACAAAGACAATATCAATGCATTTGAATATTTTATTACCCCGCTTAATGAACAGATGGATGCCAAACAAGCTCCTAACTTAAATGGTGATTCTGAAGATTTCACCTGGAACAGTGTCTGGGAAAGTGCTACAAAAATTCATGAGAACGGTTGGAGTTTCGAAATTTTTATACCATTTGCTTCTATTCGTTTTCCCAAAAAAGATGTACAGGACTGGGGGTTAAATGTAACCAGAAGAAGACAAAAAACCGGAGAGCAGTTCTTCTGGAATCCTTTAGATCCAACAGTAAACGGATTTTTGACACAGGAAGGATATTGGACAGGCTTAAAAGATATAAAACCGCCAGTCAGATTGCAGCTTTCTCCATACATTTCATTTTATTCAAATCATTACCCGGCAAATCAACCATCTGTAAGCAATTATACATCGCAAGTGAATGGTGGTATGGATTTAAAATGGGGTATCAATCAGGCTTTTACCTTGGATGCAACGCTTATACCTGATTTTGGTCAGGTACAAAGTGATGCCCGGGTATTGAATCTTACTCCTTTTGAAGTGAGGTTTAACGAAAACAGATCGTTTTTCACAGAAGGTACAGAGCTGTTTAATAAAGGTAACTTATTCTATTCCAGACGTATAGGTGGAAATCCTATATTTTTTTATGACGCTTATAATCAGGTTGGAAATAATGAGACGCTCATCTCCAATCCATCAGAAACAAAACTGATCAATGCCACTAAAATATCGGGAAGAACCCAAAACGGATTAGGAATTGGAGTACTAAATGCCGTCACAAATAATACATATGCGATAATAAAAAATAATGAAACGGGGGAACAACGTGAGATCCTTACTGATCCTTTGACCAACTATAATGTGTTTGTTTTAAATAAATCTCTTAAGTATAACTCAAGCATCAGTTTTGTAAATACCAATGTCCTTCGAACTGGTGACGCGTATGATGCTAATGTTAGTTCGCTCATGTTTGACTTAAATGATAAAACCAACAGTTGGAATATTGGAGGCCAGTTTTCTTCCAGTCAGATATTAAACAGTGGTAATATAGATAATAAATATGGCTATAGTCACAGCATTTATATGGGGAAAACGAGTGGAAAAATAAGGTATAACATATGGCAGGAACTGGCGGACTCCAAATTTACCAGCAATGATTTGGGGTATTTTACCAACAGCAATTATATGACACAGGGCGTTTGGATGGGTATAAGAAGACCTGATCCAAGAGGCTGGTCCAACAATATGAATACAAACATTAATATAAATCACAGCAGACTTCTTACACCCTTTGGCACGGGTAATCCAATGTTTCAGGTAGCAAGAATAAATGTTAACATCAATGCTCAGCATAAAAATCTGGCGTGGATGGGGCTGAATACGAATTTCAATTCAAATGAAAATGATTTTTATGAGCCAAGAGTACAAAACAGATTTTTCAGAAGAGGGATGAGTGCTTTGATCGGTTATTGGTATGAAAGCAATAGCGCTAAAAAACTTTCTTTTACTTCTGAGATTTTTGTCAGAAGATATTTTGACTTTTATGATGGAACAGCTATGGATCTTAATTTTTATCAAAACTGGAGAACCAATGAAAAATTATCACTCAGGCTGGGCGTCAGTTTTCAACCTCGTTACAATAATGTGGGTTTTTCAACATTTGAAGGAAGTGAACCGGTTTTTGCAAAGAGAGACATTCACACATATGAAACATCTTTAAGAGCAAAATATAACTTTACCAACAGAATGGGCATAACCCTGGTGGGCAGACATTACGTCAGGTCACTCAGCAATAAACAACTATATTTTTTGAATCAGGATGGCAGCCTCACGGAAAATGAAATTGATCCGGTGACCAATGACCGTACTGCCAATTACTTCAACATTGATATGGTTTACACCTGGCAAATAGCGCAAGGCAGTTTTATAAACGTGGTATGGAAAAATTCCATAACCAAATTTGACAATCACCAAAGATCAGGATATTTTGACAATCTTAGAGAAACAGTAGTTGAAAACCAAAATAATAATCTTTCAGTGAAATTGATATATTTTCTGGATTACAATACAATCATGTCTTCCAGAAAAACAAGTTAATATTTGTGGGTAGTTTGATAAAATTTATACCAACATCAATAAGTATCCCAAAATTGAACCACCCAAAACAACCCATATGCTGTTAATCTTTCTGTAGCCAAATGTAATAAACAAACTGATCAGAGCTATGAATAAAGTTCTCCAATCAGTCATGATTTCCTGCCCCATTGATAAACATACTGACAAAATGATGGCTACTGAAGCTACATTGACCGCATCCAGAAAAATAGAAAGTCTGGCTGAACTACGCATCTTTTTCAATAAAGGGTCCAACAATGCCACAAAAACAAAAGCGGGTAAAAATATCCCAATAGTCGCAACCATTGCTCCGGACCAGCCATTCATTTGATAACCTATAAATGTAACAGACGAAAAAACCGGTCCCGGAGTAAATTGTCCTACGGCTATAGCGTCTATCAACGTTTGTCTGCTCAAAAGCCCCGTACTAACCAATTCCGTATCCAGAAAAGCAAACAATACATATCCGCTTCCGTACAAAATTGAGCCTATTTTAATAAATGTCCAAAATAATTTCATATTGGAAATGGTCATCATAAGGCTGCCGGGTATCTGAAGTATGGGTAAAACTATTTTGGTGTGAAAACGATCTGTTGATCCGGGAACAAAATCACTAAAAATAACGGCAAAAAATCCTGCCCCAAACATTAAGTATATCTCATAAATACCAGATAATGATGCAATTAATACCAATAAACCAATAATAACTAACGAAATAGATTTTAAAGATCTTTTGGCAAGGGGATAAACAGCTGATAGAATAATAGCAATGATTGCAGGCTTTATACCGTAAATATATGGTTGCATTTCAGGAAGATGACCATACAGCTTATACATCCAGGCAAAAATATAAGTAATCATCACTGCCGGAATAATAAAACACAAACCTGCAATCATCAAACCTGGCCACCCTGCCCTTTTTTTACCAATATGAATGGCCATTTCGGTACTGTTGGGTCCTGGTATTAAATTGGTTGCTCCTATAAGGTCAAGAAACTCTTGTTCATTTAACCATTTCCTCTTGTTTACCACTTCGTCCTGCATCATTGCGATATGTGCAGCCGGGCCTCCAAATGCAGTAAAACCAAGCTTCAAAAATAACTTCGCAACATCAAGTAGTGCATTTGGCATGAAATTCTGTTTTTATAGGTGCCAAACTAAGACTGAAGATACTCATCTTTATAATTACCTACGTGAATTTCACTTGCATGGATAAAACCTTTATGCTTAAAATAATTAAAAATTCCTAAAATTAAGACAGTAGCAGAAATCGCATAAAACAAAATCTCAAGCACCATATAGTCATTTACTTTAAAAATATTTCTCAAAGATAATCCAGCCATTAGAAAGTACATAGACGTCCGAAGAAAAGATAGAAAAGTAGTTTGATTGGCTAATACGGTTCGCTGGAGAGCAAGTTTTTCTCTTAAAATTAAGTCTTTGTTTGGTTTATTCTGATCCGCCATTTGTAAGGTATTATTACTTTTAACATTGCAAAACTATTAAAATTTCATCCTAAAATGCAGAAAACTTTCATTAGATTAATTTTTATACAAAATTATTTAAAGGCAACGATAGTTTAAATAGCCTTTATGATATTTTTATCTTTCTGCTATTTTGAATATCGATTTTTTTTCGAAAGCGGCATAAGCATATATTATTGAATAAAATCAAAAAAATAAAAATAACTAAAGAAAAGAATATCAGATTCAGGCACTATTTTTTCCCATTCAGTATTATTTTTTACATTAATATGACAAACATACTTACATTTACCAAAAAATAAATATGACCACCAGAGGCCATAGAATATATATCTATTCGTTAACTACAATAGTAGTTGTTGTTTCATTATATCTCATCTTTCAGGGATCATCTTATTATGTTACTTCAACTGAAGAAAGATTTTATCACCCCGATCATGCGCATCTCAAGCCAAGCGGTTTTTATGGACATGGTTTGGGTATCATTGGTACCTTACTCATTATTATTGGAGTATTTGGGTATATGGCAAGAAAAAGATTCAAATCGCTCTCCAGATTAGGTGTACTCAAACATTGGTTGGAATTTCATATTTTCCTTTGTACCCTTGGGCCGATAATGGTTTTATTTCATACCTCTTTCAAATTTGGCGGAATTGTTTCTATCAGTTTCTGGAGTATGGTGGCTGTCGTGGCAAGTGGCGTAATAGGTAGATTTATATATTTACAGATTCCGAGAACTATTCAGGGAAGAGAATTAAGCCTACATGAAATTCATGACATGCAAACTGATCTTGGATCAAGTTTGCAAAATAATTTTGGAAATCTTTCAGTCAACATTCATGATTTGATACAGAAATCAGCTTCAATAAATCAGACTGAATACAAAGGTTTCAAAGGTTTTTTCGATCAATATGCGGATGAATTCAGGAGAAAAAAACAAATCAGGACAAATCTAAAAAATCAAAATATAGCATCTGAAGATATTAATGTTTTGATGAAGCTGGTAAGCAATGAAATGGCATTGACCAGAAAAATTCAGCGATTGGTGACTATGCAAAAATTATTCAGATACTGGCACATTGCACATTTACCTTTTGCTTTGATTATGCTGATTATTATGATCATTCACGTGGCCGTTTCTTTAACTTTTGGTTATACCTGGATTTTTTGATGATGGAAGAGTTAATAATATATAGTGTGGTTGGTTTATTGTGTTTTGGGATAATGTACATTTATCTTAGAAAACTAAAAAATGAATCAGATGAAGTCACTGAAAAAATTGAAAAAGCAAAGGAAGATGGCATTCATGAGCCGGTTTCACTTTATCCATATATCAATGAAGACAATTGCATCAAAAGTGGGGCTTGTATCACTGCGTGTCCGGAACATGATATATTGGGTATCCGAAACGGAAGAGCAACATTGGTCAATGCATCCCGATGTATCGGCCATGGAGCATGTTTCCATGCTTGTCCGGTAGAAGCCATTACCCTAAAAATAGGTACGGAAAAACGTGGAGTTGATCTTCCCCATGTCAATCAGAATTTTGAAACCAATGTTCAGGGTATGTATATTGCAGGAGAACTGGGTGGTATGGGACTTATTAAAAATAGCGTGGAACAGGGTAAGCAGGCAGTAGATCATATTAAAACTTCGCTGGACAAGTCTCATATTGCACAGTACGATCTTATTATCATTGGAGCAGGACCTGCCGGTATATCTGCATCTCTTCAAGCTAAAAATTACGGATTAAATGCCATTGTGCTTGAACAGGATTCATTGGGAGGTACTGTATATAATTTCCCAAGAGCAAAAATAGTCATGACCTCCCCCATGGATTTGCCTTGTTATGGAAAAGTCAAGCTCTTTCAAACAAGTAAATCTGAGTTGCTTTCGCTTTGGAAAGAAGTCATTGAGAAAAATGGCATTATCATCAAAGAGCATTGCAAAGTTGATTCGATCGGTAAAAATAATGAACAATTCGTTATAACCAGTTTGCATGGTGACAAATATACATCCAATAAAGTACTGCTTGCCATTGGTAGAAGAGGCTCACCTCGAAAATTGGGTGTGGAAGGAGAGTGGATGGAAAAAGTAGCTTATAAATTGCTTGAACCTGAGTTGATTAAAGAGAAAAATATTCTGGTTGTTGGTGGGGGAGATTCTGCCATTGAAAGTGCTTTATTGCTGGCTGAAGATAACAAGGTAACGTTATCTTATAGAAGCGATAATTTTAGCCGGCTAAAACCAAAAAATGCAGAAAATATAAATAAAGCAATTGAAAACGGATTGGTAATTACCCTTTTTGAATCAAACGTGATTAATATCATACCCGATAAAGTAGAAATCAGGGTTAAGGACGGGGAAACCCTGACTTTAGCCAATGATTTGGTGTATATTTTTGCGGGAGGTGAGTTACCAACTCAGTTTCTTGAAAAGTCAGGAATTAAAATTTCAAAAAGATTTAATTATACTCTGCTTTCACATAAACATTAAATATGATTGGTCAATTAACATATAAAACTTTTATGCGTACATTCTACGGAATAGCGTTGGTTTTGTATGTTGGTTTAATTCAAATTTCAGCACAAATCAGTCCCGGCAAATTAACCAAAGAACATGCTTCCCTTGAAGGTATCAGCAACTGTACCACTTGCCATGATCTTGGTGCAAAAATTTCTGAACAAAAATGTCTTGACTGCCACAAACCATTAAAATCCAGGATAACTCAAAACAAAGGTTTTCATGTATCAAAGGAAATAAAAGGTAAGGAATGTATTACCTGCCATAGTGAGCATCATGGACTAAATTTTGATCTGATTCGGTTTGATGAAAAAAAATTTAATCATACACTAACCGGATATGAACTAAAAGGAGCACACAAAAAAGTAGAAAACTGCGCTAAATGTCATTTTGATGATCATATTGCCGATTCTAAAATACGACAGAATAAAAATACTTTTCTTGGATTGGATCCTAAGTGCATTTCATGTCATGAAGATTACCATCAGAAAACTATGGATAATGACTGCGCCAAATGTCATAATTTTGATGCATTTAAACCCGCCAGCTTATTTAATCACAATAAAACTGCATTCCCTTTAAAAGGTGCACACGCTACTGTGGATTGTGCAAAATGCCATAAAACTGAAATGAAAAGCGGTAAAAAATTTCAGCAATTTGCAGACGTACCATTTAAAAATTGCAATTCGTGCCACAAAGATCCGCATGGTGGCGATTTTGGCGTTAATTGTAAATCCTGCCATAA
The DNA here is from genome assembly GCA_016714445.1 of Saprospiraceae bacterium. GTDB lineage: Bacteria > Bacteroidota > Bacteroidia > Chitinophagales > Saprospiraceae > OLB9. The sequence continues at coordinate 655,714 of JADJNF010000001.1, forward strand.
TGAAACTTCTTTTAAAGATGTAAAAACATCTTCAGGATTCAACCATAGTCTAACAGGGTACGTTCTGGAAGGAAAACATAAAAGTATTGATTGTAAATCCTGCCATGATAACAGATCCGGTACTAAAGGCAATTATAAAGAATTTGAATCCAATAAAAATATCACGTGCCTTACCTGCCACAAAGACGTTCATGAGTCTAAATTGGGGACTGATTGTAAAGCCTGTCACTCTCAGCAAAGTTTTAGCATAGCAAGGAAATTGTCTGATTTCAATCATAGTTTGACCGGATATATTCTCGAAGGGAAACACCTCATTGTAGATTGCAAAAAATGTCATACTACTTCAAAAATGACAGACCCATTAAGACACGATCTTTGTGCAGCTTGTCATAAGGATTATCATGAGGGTGAATTTAAAGATATAAAAAACAGGGATTGTGCTGCTTGCCATACTACCGCGGGCTTTAAAGAAGCAACATTTGATATTGAACAGCATGAAGCATCTGTTTTTCCTCTTCAAGGTGCACACATGGCGACCCCATGTACTGCATGCCATATGAAAGAAAATAAATGGACTTTTCGAAATGTAGGCAAAGAATGTATTGATTGCCATAAAAACATACACCTCGGATTTATTAGTGAAAAGTATTTGCCTGACAATGACTGCCGTCGCTGTCATGACAATGAATCCTGGAAATCCATCACTTTTGATCATACTGTAACTAATTTTGAGCTCAAAGGCAAACATGCTAAGATAGATTGCAGCTCATGCCATTATAAAGTCAATCCATTAAGCAAAATAAAGGAGCAACAATTTACCGGAATAAAAATGGACTGTATAGCTTGCCATGAAAACATTCACGGAGATCAGTTTGAAGTATCCGGAGTTACAGACTGCCGTAAATGCCACGGATTTGAAAAATGGGACAGCAGTGACTTCAATCATAATAATGCTGCATTTAAGTTGGATGGAGCCCATATCCATGTGGCATGTATTAAATGTCATCAGGAAGAATGGGTGGACGGGAGTAAAAAAATAAAATATAAAACGGGCAAACTGGAATGTATAGATTGTCATCAATAGTAATCCTTATCCTTATGGGATATATATCTGCCGGAGGCCAATCGCCTCATGGTAAAGGATTTACTATGGATTGCGCCAAATGTCATAGCCCGGAAAGCTGGTCGTTCAATTCGAAAACAAATACATTTAATCATGACAGCACAGCTTTTCCACTAACTGGCCAGCATGTTGATCTGGATTGCCGCTCCTGCCACACATCACCTGTGTTTAATGAGGTAAAAACAGAATGTATATCCTGTCACGTTGATATTCACCAGCAAACTGTAGGCTCAGACTGTGCCAGATGTCATACTCCCCAGTCGTGGATTGTAGAAAATGTCACCGGCCTGCATGAACAGATATCTTTTCCTCTGATGGGTGTGCATGCCATCGTCAATTGTAATCAATGCCACCAGAGTGAGACCAATGTCAGATTCAGTCCTACAGGTACAGAATGTATTAATTGCCATCTGGATGAATATAATGCTGCTAAAATGCCGGATCACATTAAACTTGGATTTGGAAATGATTGTGCGGCATGTCATAGCCTTACCGGCACTGAATGGAATACAGAAATGGTGGACCATAGTTTTTTCCCGCTTGAACAAGGCCATATGATCTCAGATTGTGCAGCATGTCACAAGTCAGAACATTTCTCTGACCTATCTCCGGATTGCGTTAGTTGTCATCAGACGGACTTCAACAATACTTTAAATCCAAATCACTTTATAGCCGGATTTTCAACGGATTGTGTAAGCTGTCATACCATATCATCCGGATGGAAACCGGTCACTTTTGCATCACATGATGTTCAGCACTTTCCCATCTACAGTGGTAAACACCAGGGGGTTTGGAATGACTGTGTTGAATGTCATTCGAACAGCAGCGACTATACGCAATTTACCTGTGTTTCATGTCATAAAAATCCTGAAACCAACGATCTCCACCAAAACATCAGCGGATACATGTATGATAATAATGCCTGTTTAGCCTGCCACCCCTCTGGTGATGCTGAAAATGCATTTAACCACAATGCCACCAATTTCCCGCTAACGGGCGCACATACCAACGTAGATTGTATCAGTTGTCACTTTGGCGGATATGAAGGTACATCCACTTTATGTGTTGATTGTCATACGACAGATTTTAATCAGACAGTCAATCCGAATCATACACAACTTGGGCTGAACAAAGATTGTTCAGCATGTCACACAACAGTTCCCGGTTGGAGTCCTGCCACATTTGAAACACACAATACATATTATCCGCTTAATGGTGCACACGCATTGATTGCCAATGATTGTGCCTCCTGTCATAACGGAAACTATAATAATACACCTAATACATGTTTCGGCTGTCACAATCAGGATTTTACTGGTGCGCAGGATCCTGATCATATATTGAATCAGTTTTCTGAAGATTGTGCCACCTGCCATTCAGAATCAGCATGGAGTCCTTCTACTTTCAATCATGATGGTTTATATTTCCCGATTTATAGTGGAAAACATCTGGGCCAATGGGCACAATGTGTAGATTGTCATACAGTTGAAGGAGATTTCAAACAATTTACTTGTATCACCTGTCACCAAAACCCGGAAACAGATAATGTACACACCGGTATATCCGGATATAATTATAACAATAATGCTTGTCTGGCTTGTCATCCAACCGGAGATGCGGATATGGCTTTTAATCACAATGATACTGCATTTCCGCTCACGGGAGCACATACTACTATAGATTGTATCAGCTGCCATGCCAATGGTTATCAGGGTACATCCACGATATGTGTGGATTGTCATACCATTGATTTCAACCAGACTGTAAATCCTAACCATATGGTGCTGGGATTGAATACGGATTGTGCATCATGCCATACAACGGCTCCTGGTTGGAGTCCGGCGACATTCTCCATTCACAATGTTTTTTATCCTTTGAATGGTGCCCATGCACTGATAGCCAATGACTGCGCAGGATGCCACAATGGCAACTACAATGATACACCCAATACCTGTTTTGGATGCCATAATAACGATTACAATGCTACTACCGACCCGAATCATATTGCCCTTCAATTGCCAACAGATTGTGCTTCCTGCCATTCTGAGTCTGCATGGATTCCTTCTACGTTTCAGCATGATGGGATGTATTTCCCCATTTTCAGCGGCAAACACCTGGGTACATGGAGCAATTGTGTAGAATGTCATAGCAATTCGGGAAACTGGGCGGAATTTACTTGTATTACTTGTCATCAGAATCCTGAAACGGACAATCAGCATCTTTCCGTCGGCGGATATTCTTATTTTAGTCCTGCATGTCTTGCCTGTCATCCTACTGGTGATGCTGATTTGGTTTTTGACCACAATACAACCGCATTCCCGTTAACAGGTGCTCATACAACTGTAGAATGCCTGACTTGTCATGCCAATGGATTTGAAGGCACGCCTACCCTTTGTGTTAGTTGTCATACAAGTGATTTTAATCAATCGCTCAATCCTAATCATAACAGTCTCAACATTACCACAGATTGTATTTTGTGCCACACCACTACTCCGGGTTGGAGCCCGGCCTCCTTCCCTGTTCATAATGAGTTTTATATGTTAAATGGCGCACATGCTGCTATTTCATCAGATTGTATAGCATGTCACAATGGAAATTATAATAATACACCAACCACTTGCGTAGGATGTCACAATGACGACTATATCGCTACTACAGACCCCAACCACATCAATCTTCAGTTTCCTACTGATTGTGCCACATGCCATTCGGAATCTTCTTGGAACCCATCTACTTTTAATCATGATGGCCAATATTTTCCTATCAATAGCGGCAAACACCTGGGTACGTGGAACCAATGTCTCGATTGCCATAACAACCCTGCTAATTATAGTCAGTTCACATGCACCACATGCCATCAAAATCCTGAAACCAATGAGCAACATCCGGGAGTTTCAGGATATGTGTATAGTAGTCCGGCCTGTCTTGCCTGTCATCCGACCGGTGATGCCGATAATATTTTCGACCATAATTCCACAACGTTTCCACTTACAGGAGCACATATTGGCGTAGAATGCACAAGTTGCCATTCTACAGGCTTCGAAGGTACTTCCGTGCTTTGTGTGGATTGTCATACATCAGATTTTAATACATCTCTTAACCCTAATCACCCGGCCATTGGTATTTCTACAGATTGTGCTTCCTGTCATACGACGGCACCAGGATGGAGTCCCGCTACTTTTGCCAATCACAATGACTATTATCCGATTACAGGGGCACATACTGCCATTGCCAATGATTGTGCCACTTGTCACAATGGTAGTTACAACAATACACCAAATACATGCATCGGCTGTCATACCGCCGATTTCAATAATACCACAAATCCCGATCACGAAGTGGCCATGTTTCCGACAGATTGTACTACTTGCCACAGCCAATCCGCATGGACTCCTTCCACTTTTAATCACAGCACCATCTACCCGCTTACAGGCGCACATGCCACTATAGCAAACAATTGCGTGGAGTGTCATGCCAATGGATATAACAATACACCCAGTACCTGTGTCGGTTGTCACCAAAGTGATTTTAATACTTCCAGCAACCCCAATCACCCGGCAATCGGTATTTCAACAGATTGTGCATCTTGTCATACCACAGCACCGGGATGGAGGCCTGCTACTTTTGCAAATCACAATGACTACTATCTGATTACAGGAGCACACACTGCCATTGCTGCTGATTGCGCTGCCTGTCACAATGGAAATTATACCAATACTCCAAATACATGCGTCGGTTGTCATGCAGCTGACTTCAACAATACCACTGACCCGGATCATGAAGCACAACAGTTCCCTACAGACTGTATCAGTTGCCATTCGCAATCTGCCTGGGCACCTTCTACCTTCAATCACAATACTGTATACCCGTTAATTGGTGCTCATGCCGCTATAGCGAATAATTGTGTAGTTTGTCACATTGGAAATTATACCAATACACCAAATACCTGTATCGGTTGTCATGCAGCTGATTTCAATAATACCACAAATCCTGATCACGAAGTGGCCATGTTTCCAACGGATTGTACTACTTGTCATTCTCAATCTGCATGGGCACCTTCCACTTTTAATCACAGTACCATCTACCCGCTTACAGGCGCACATGCTGCCATTGCTTCCAATTGTGTGGAGTGTCATGCCAATGGATACAACAATACACCCAATACCTGTGTCGGTTGTCACCAAAGTGATTTTAATACTTCCGTCAACCCCAATCACCCGGCCATTGGTATTTCAACAGATTGTGTATCCTGTCATACAACTGCACCGGGATGGAGTCCTGCTACTTTTGCAAATCACAATGACTACTATTTGATTACAGGAGCACACACTGCCATTGCTGCTGATTGCGCTGCCTGTCACAATGGAAATTATAACAATACACCAAGTACGTGCGTCGGTTGTCACGCGGCTGATTTCAACAATACCACTGACCCGGATCATGAAGCACAACAGTTCCCTACAGACTGTATCAGTTGCCATTCGCAATCTGCCTGGGCTCCTTCGACCTTCAATCACAATTCTGTATACCCGTTAATTGGTGCTCATGCCGCTATAGCGAATAATTGTGTAGTTTGTCACATTGGAAATTATACCAATACACCAAATACCTGTATCGGTTGTCATGCAGCTGATTTCAATAATACCACAAATCCTGATCACGAAGTGGCCATGTTTCCAACGGATTGTACTACTTGTCATTCTCAATCTGCATGGGCACCTTCCACTTTTAATCACAGTACCATCTACCCGCTTACAGGCGCACATGCTGCCATTGCTTCCAATTGTGTGGAGTGTCATGCCAATGGATACAACAATACACCCAATACCTGTGTCGGTTGTCACCAAAGTGATTTTAATACTTCCGTCAACCCCAATCACCCGGCCATTGGTATTTCTACAGATTGTGCATCCTGTCATACCACAGCACCGGGATGGAGTCCCGCTACTTTTGCCAATCACAATGACTACTATCTGATTACAGGTGCACATACTGCCATTGCTGCTGATTGCGCTGCCTGTCACAATGGAAATTATACCAATACTCCAAATACATGCGTCGGTTGTCATGCAGCCGATTTCAACAATACCACTGATCCAGATCATGAAACACAACAGTTCCCTACCGATTGTATAAGTTGTCATTCACAATCTTCATGGGCACCTTCCACTTTCAATCACAATACGGTATACCCGCTAATTGGGGCTCATGCTGCTATAGCAAACAATTGTGTAGTTTGCCACAATGGAAATTATACCAACACACCAAATACTTGTATCGGTTGCCATACCGCCGATTTCAATAATACCACAAATCCTGATCACGAAGTGGCCATGTTTCCAACGGATTGTACTACTTGTCACAGCCAATCTGCATGGGCACCTTCCACTTTTAATCACAGTACCATCTACCCGCTTACAGGCGCACATGCTGCCATTGCTTCCAATTGTGTGGAGTGTCATGCCAATGGATACAACAATACGCCTAATACCTGTGTCGGTTGTCACCAAAGTGATTTTAATACTTCCAGCAACCCCAATCACCCGGCCATCGGTATTTCAACAGATTGTGCATCCTGTCATACCACAGCACCGGGATGGAGTCCTGCTACTTTTGCAAATCACAATGACTACTATCTGATTACAGGAGCACACACTGCCATTGCTGCTGATTGTGCTGCCTGTCACAATGGAAATTATAACAATACACCAAGTACCTGCGTCGGTTGTCACTCGGCTGATTTCAACAATACCACTGACCCGGATCATGAAGCACAACAGTTCCCTACCGACTGTATCAGTTGCCATTCACAATCTGCATGGGCACCTTCTACCTTCAATCACAGTACTGTATACCCGTTAATTGGGGCTCACGCTGCTATTGCCAATAATTGTGTAGTTTGTCACAATGGCAATTATAACAACACACCAAATACCTGTATCGGTTGCCATACCGCCGATTTCAATAATACCACAAATCCTGATCACGAAGTGGCTATGTTTCCAACGGATTGTACTACTTGTCATTCTCAATCTGCATGGGCACCTTCCACTTTTAATCACAGTACCATCTACCCGCTTACAGGCGCACATGCTGCCATTGCTTCCAATTGTGTGGAGTGTCATGCCAATGGATACAACAATACACCCAATACCTGTGTCGGTTGTCACCAAAGTGATTTTAATACTTCCGTCAACCCCAATCACCCGGCCATTGGTATTTCAACAGATTGTGTATCCTGTCATACAACTGCACCGGGATGGAGTCCTGCTACTTTTGCAAATCACAATGACTACTATCTGATTACAGGAGCACACACTGCCATTGCTGCTGATTGCGCTGCCTGTCACAATGGAAATTATAACAATACACCAAGTACGTGCGTCGGTTGTCACCAAAGTGATTATAACAGCACCAATAATCCTGATCACGTAGATGCTCAGTTTTCAACAGATTGCATATCATGTCACACTCAAAGTGCCTGGACTCCTTCCACCTTTAATCACAACAGTTTTTATCCATTGATAGGTGCTCACGCTGCTATTGCCAATAATTGTGTAGTTTGTCACAATGGAAATTACACCAATACCCCGAATACCTGTATAGGTTGTCATATATCAGATTACAACAGTGCTACAAATCCTAATCATCAGACTGCCCAATTTCCGACTGACTGTACTGTATGTCATTCCCAATCTTCCTGGGAGCCGGCTACTTTTAACCATGATAATATGTATTTTCCAATTTATAGTGGTAAACATGATGGTGAATGGGATCAATGTATTGAATGTCATATAAATCCAAATAATTACGCAATATTCAGTTGTATAGATTGTCATGAACACGACAATCAAAATGATGTAGACGACGACCATGATGAAGTCAACGGCTATCAGTACAATAGCAATGCATGTTTTGCCTGTCATCCGGATGGCAATGATTAATTGTTTAAAACAAACTAAAGTGAAACTTAAACAAGTTTATTTCTTATTTTTAATTACTTATTTTCCTTTGGCAGGACTTGCGCAACAGCAGGCGATCGATGGAAGTGTGACCTTTAAAAGTTCAAAAAATGTTTATGTGAGATTTAACTCGACTGAAAATATTAGTACTGGTGATACCCTTTTTTATGACGTGGCTGGTACTAGGAAGCCAGCTTTGATTGTAACCCAAAAATCATCAACATCTTGTGTTTGTACTAGTCTTACTTCAGAAAACATTGCGGTAGGTCAACGTATTTCTTTTTTTCCAAAATCACCCCCAATTCAGGAAATAAAATCTGATAATGTGGTGATGCCGGAAACACTTCCGTTAATTGTAACACCTGATTCTATAAAAAATGATTCTTTAACTCGGAAAGTAAGAAAACAGATGGTTAATGGAAGACTGACTTTCTCCACCAATGCCAGTATTAATTCAGACAACAACAGTAACTTCCATCGTATCAGAACTGCATTTTCGCTAAATATTCAAAATATCAGAAATTCTTCTTTTTCAACACAAACTTATATAACCTACAGACACCGGTATGGAATAGACCAGAGTACTACAGGTTTTTATGACGACTTTAAAGTATTTACTCTGGCTGTTCAATATGCGCCCGGAGATAAGTTTAATCTCTGGGTAGGTAGAAAAATGAACAATAATATGGCCAATATGGGTGCCATTGACGGCATACAATCAGAATATAAACTAAATAAGTTTATAATTGGAGCATTTGCAGGTACAAGACCTGACTTTACTGATTTTACCTTTAATCCGTCTTTAAATCAATTTGGTGCTTACGTCGTCAGAATCGACAAAACGAATTCCGGTATGGCTCAAACTTCCTTAGCTTTTGCGGAACAACAAAACGACTTTAAGACCGACCGAAGATTTGTATATTTTCAACATAATAATTCAGTAATCAAAAACCTCAATCTGTTTTTATCATCTGAACTCGATCTATACAAAAAAATCAATGGCGATATTTCTAATAAACCCAGTATTACCAGTGTTTACCTCTCATTGAGATATAGACTCAGAAAAAATCTTAGTATTTCTACTTCTTACGACAACAGAAGAAATATTATCTATTATGAATCTTATCAGACTTTTATCGATCAACTCGTCGCTCAGGAAACCAGACAGGGATTCAGATTACAAATGAATTACAGTCCGTTTAAAAGTATATCCATCAATGCTTCCACTTTTTACAGATATCAGGGGGACAATCCGGTCCCAACAAAAAACTATGTTGGAAATATTAATTTTAATAACATTCCTGGTCTAAAAATGAATGTGGCTGTTAATGCCAATCTGCTTGAATCATATTATTTTAAAGGAACCATCATAGGCGGCAGGGTATCTGATGATTTTTTAAAAGGCAAAATTAATGCTGAACTAAACTACAGGAATGTAAATTATACTTTTTTCAACTCAGAAACATCTCTAAAGCAACATATTGCAGGTTTTAACCTTAATTTTAATTTACTTAAAAAAACTTCGTTGATATTGAGTTATGAAGGTACCTTTGAGCCCAAAACCACTTATCACAGATATTTTATCACCGCCATTCAAAGATTCAAAAACTAAATTAAACATGAATATTTTCAAATCTTTATTACCGTTCTTAGTAATTCCATTTATCATCTCATGCGATTCCAAACCCAAAATCATTGTTGCTGATGCAACTGAAGCAACACCATTAAATGCTGAAGCTACTTCGGATGTGTCATCTACAGGGGCACCAACCAATACCGGATCCGGTGGAGTGCATCAGGTAATAGCCAATGAAGTACTTCAGACAGAAAGATATACCTATCTCAATGTGACGGAAGGAACTCAAACTTTCTGGATTGCTACCGCTAAAAAGGAAGCGTCCAAAGGAAAAGCATATCTTTACAAAGGTGGGTTGATGAAAACGAATTTTGAAAGCCTTGAGTTCAAACGAACATTTGACACCATTTATCTGGTAGGAAATATCATCGATGCTACGGAACACCCTGGTGGTAATATGGCAGGAACTGCATCCGAAAACACTAGTGTTCCTTCTTCCACCAATGCTGCTGCCACCAAGCCTGTAAAAGATGCAGTAAAACTTTCCGAGCTTTTTAAAAATAAAGCCAAATATGATGGTCAGGTTATTACAGTGAGCGGTACTTGTGTCAAAGTTAACAACGGTATTATGGGGCGTAACTGGATTCACATAGAAGATGGTTCAAAAACCGGAGGAAAACCTCTTGACCTTACTATTACTACCAATCTGAACATTCCTATGGGCAGCAAAATCGCTATGACAGGCAAAATAGCACTAAATAAAGATTTTGGCGCAGGATACAGATACGACATCATCATGGAAGACGCAGGTGGGATGTAAAATGAAAATTTGTATATTTTGAGTGCTTGAAAAAAATATGAATAACATAAGTAATTTTAAATATCAATCTATATATTTTGAATAAAGGACACCCCTCAGCTAAACAATGTAAACGAAAATGAAAAAATTATTCATTTTAATCTTATGGATTCTTTTTGAAATTCATACGGCCAATACCCAATCTCCGCATGGGAGTGGATTGAGATTTGATTGTGCGCTTTGTCACAGCTCTGATAGCTGGACTTTTAACTCCAAAAATTATACTTTTAATCATGACAGCACATCTTTTCCGATAATTGGCCAACACGCTACCCTGGAATGCAGATCCTGTCACACTTCCCTGTCATTTAAAGACATTCCTTCTGACTGTATTTCCTGTCATGTGGACATTCATCAACAAACATTGGGAAATGATTGTGCCAGATGCCACACATCTCTCACTTGGGTTGTGGAAAATATTACGAAAATACATGAACAAACTTCCTTTCCTTTGATGGGTGCGCATGCAACGGTCGATTGCAATGCCTGTCATCAAAGTGAAACGAATGTAAGATTCAGCCCGATTAATCCGGAATGTATATCTTGTCATACCCAGGATTATGAAATGGCAAAAAATCCTGATCACAAAAGTATTGGCTTTTCTACAGATTGTTCAGTTTGTCACAAACAGACCAGTATGGATTGGTTGGGTGTAGGTATAGTCCACAGTTTTTTCCCGCTGGAACAAGGACATCAGATCAGTGATTGCAGTCAATGCCATAAATCAACCGACTATAACGACATAAGTCCGGAATGTATAAATTGCCATCAAAAAGACTTTACCAATGCAAAAACCCTGATCATAGTCTTTTTCCTACCCAATGTAATTTATGTCATACATTAGCCATTGGGTGGATGCCGGCTAGTTTTACCAACCATGACAGCAGATTTCCAATTTATTCCGGTAATCATAAAAATGAATGGGATCAGTGTATAGAATGCCATATCAATCCGGGAGATTACATTACTTTCAGTTGTGTAAAATGTCATGAACATAACAATGCAGGTAAATTAGCTAAAGAACATGACGAAGTTAGCAATTATCAATACGAAAGCAATGCTTGTTATGCTTGCCATCCTAAAGGGAATTAGCGTATCATTTAAAGATGAAAATTGTTGATTACAGTTATTAAACATTTTTAATCTTCTGAGACATCTTATAAAATATCACTTCTAAAATATATTTAATTCCCTATAATTTTTTCTATTCTAAAAAGAAATGATTCGTGAATTTTATTTATTTCCTGCAAATCAAATTTTGATCGCAGACTGTCCATCATAAGAGATTGAGAACACAATACCGTATCTCCTATGTTTATCGCTGATATCTGATGTTCAAGTTTTATATTTGTCATCTTTTCTACATTGGATGCTTTAATATAAAAATTGGCTTGATCATAGTGCTGATAATGTTTCGAATAGAGTAAAACTTTGTAATTTTTTATGTCTGGGCTGTTTGTGTTTAGGTAACGAATCGCATAACCGTCATACTGCAAAGGGTCATTCGGTAAACTACGGCCATTAAGTGTATAAATTTTATAAAGAGGAAATAGTAAAAATAAAGCAGCGATGTAGAAAATGATCCTTTTATTATCAAATAAGGCGGGTAATTTAAGTGATGAAAGAGATTCGTAAATTCCTGCACTCATGACTAATGCTAAAATCGGATAAACGGGCGCATCATACCACTCCAATTTCACTATTGGGTAAGAGATAAGCATCAAAAATGCAGAAACAATAATCAGTGCATTTTTAGTGAAAATGGATATTGAAATTTTCGAACTTTTATATGCGAAGTAAATTAATGGTAAGATAAATATATGTGGAGTAAAATTATACTTCACCATATTTGCTATATAAAACCAAAATGGTTGTGCGTGCCAAGGCATGACATTTTCTGTAAGACGTAAGAATTCTGAAGCCCAAACCTTGCCGAAATAACCCGGATTACTTAATTCAGCAATTAAATAATAAGAAACTATCGCTACCAAAACACCAATGACGCTAAAATAAAGATACTTTTCTCTTAAAATCTTACGATTTTCAGGCACTAATAAAACCGCTAACACCATACCCAATAATGGCATCAGGCCGGCTATTGACTTTGACAAAAATGCTAAAAAGATTAATATTCCCAGAATAGAAAAATACTTTATTCTGTTATTAAAGGGTCTGATTAAATCCTGCAAAAAAAGCAGCAAATAGGCTGTAGTAAAAAACACCAATGTTGCATCCAGATCCCCGGAACGAATAACATGTGTGTTTACATATCCTTGAATGGTCAGCAATATAAGTATGGAGATAGCACCAATCTGAAAATTAAAATTTCGGGTGCCAAAAAATCCTATGATAACACAAGTCATTATACCTGCCAAAACTGATGGCAATCTTATTGATAATTCATTTATTCCATGAAGCTTAATAGCTATATATTGCATCCAGATAACCAAAGGCGGTTTTACATTATACTCAGATATTTTGCCATCAGTATACAAAGGAAACAATTTGTTATTTTGGGACATTTCTAAAGCATTGTTTGCATAGACTGCTTCATCCCACATGTAAATTGAAGGAACAGAAATATTATAAAAAATTGAAGTAAAAACGAATAGACCAATAACAGCTAAAATGTCTAAATTTCGTTTTATTGCGTCAATTATCATTACAATATCATTTTTTTTAAAAAATCTACTATTCTATCAAAAACAATTTTGATTTGCATTGACCTTTATTGCAAATTCTCATGATATATTGACCCTTTAACATAGCTTCAAAAATAATAGTATTATTTTCAATAATACATTTGACATCATTTCCTTTTATATCATATATTCTTAAATCATCAAAATCTCCATCTATATGGATAAATTCATTGGTTGGATTGGGTTTTATAACCCAAAGATCATTTTTCTCATCTGAAACCGATGAAATTAAATCATTTTTTAATACTTTTATTGTATTGCCGCCTTGCAGGTTGTAAACAATATCCGCAAACCCGTCTTTGTTAAAATCAAAAACAGTAAGATTTTTTATTGGGACTGATTCTTCTACCAACAAAGTTTGTGAAACACCTGATCTTGCTTCGTGCAAATCTGTGACCAGCCAAAGTTTGTTCCTGTCCAGAATAAGCACATCTATCAAGTCATTGTCATCAATAAATCCAGCCGCAATTTGTGACGGATTGTCCAGCTCAAGAATAAATTCTTCTCTCCTGTAATTTTCTTTTATGTAATACTTGTATATGGCAGACTTTGTTGCATCCAATACAAACATAACATCATCTTTTTCTTTAGACAGTACCGTCAGGCATGCTACCGGTTTTTCTAATTTTGAGTCAATCACTTCCAGATTTTCATCAATAGGTGTGACCGGATTTATGTTCCAGTTCTTTACCATAGCTTTAAGTTTTCCATTCGACTGATCAGGAATAAATATTCTGGAAAACCTGTTATCAAAATAGTACCCACATGATTTTCCCGGGCTAAAATCAGTTGCAACCGAATTTTGGAAATATGGAGCTATACCATTGAATGAAGAAGCAGATATTGTGTAAATATGAAAGGTATTATTTTGGTCAACCGCATATAATAGTATATTAGAAAAGATATACTCTTCCGGATTCACAGATCCTATTGACTTTATTAAAATGCTTGAATCCAATTCTAATGACCCCAAAAATCGTTTTTCCGCATAATATTCATCTTTGCCATACATGATATTGATATTACTTTTCCCTTTTTCAGTGTATACAATATCATCACCACCATTAAGTGACACAATTTTAAATATTTCCGGTTCGTCTTTCGAAAGGTAAACTGTTTTTGTAAAACCATTGGTACCATTCTGCAATTTATACACCAGATTTTTTCCGTTTAAAGTAACAAATATGTCATCCTTAAGATTATTGTCAGGGTCACCTACGGACATACTTACTATAGAATCCTGTCCAAATTCGAATTCAGAAATATCAAAAGTAATCTGAGCAATAATTTGTACATAAAATAATAAAAATATTGGAAATAAAATGTAATGTTTCATAATAATTTTGATTTTTTTTATTTTAATTAGCTGATGCAAATATAATAATTTAATTGTATTTTGGTCTAATTTAGTAAAGTGAAGATATAGAGAATACAATGACTAAAACCATCTGTTTATCGGACTTCTGTATACAACTGCTCCAAAAAATCACACATATATTCATGCCGTTTTATGGCCAATTCTTTACCTTTTTCCGTTTTCATCAAGTCCTTAAGTTTTAGCAACTTTTCAAAAAAATGGTTGATCGTAGGGCCGGTATTTTTTACATACGATTCTTTGGATAATATCTCAACAGGTTCTATATTTGGATCATACAGTGGTCTGTTTTTGAACCCGCCATAATTAAAAGCTCGGGCTATTCCAATGGCCCCAATAGCATCAAGTCTGTCAGCATCTCTCACAATATCCAGTTCTACTGAAGTATAAGAATGCTCTGAAAAACTACTACGATAGGACATGTTTTCGATTATCCTGATCACTTCTTCTTTTACCTTTTCGGGAACCTGATGTTTTGTCATTATTATTCTGGCTGTTGCCGGTCCTATAGCCTCATCACCTTCATAAAATTTTGCATCAGCAATGTCATGCAAAAGGGCTGCAAGCTGAATGACATAGAGATCTCCTTTCTTTTCATGCTGGTGGATGTTCAGGGCATTTTTCCATACTCTTTCGATATGATACCAATCATGTCCACCTTCTGCATCAGATAATGTTTCTTTTACATTTTTCGCAATTTCAGCTACACTCGTAAGCATATTTATGCTCATTTCATGTCAAAGTTATAACCCACATACAATTCAAAGCCAGGTCCTGTTTTGGCCAGAGTTGAACTAATGCCATAGGATGCCAATCCACCAACCCGTAGTTTTGAATATTTATTGCCAAATTGGTCCAGAATAATACCTCCCTGAAATGCCATCATCCCCGAACTTGCATAACCAAGACCTGCCCAAAAAGTATTTTCCTTTTCAAACTTCAGTCCGTAGAGTACATCTATGATATCCGGGTTGACAATATTTGCGGTGATCATAGGTTCGATGTATGTATCATAATTATAAAACCTGCCACCTAAGTTAAAATGGATGTGTTTTTGCCTTACCTGATCAAAATTATTTACCAATACTTTTGTGGTGTATATCTGATTTACAGCAGCCCCTATAAAAAATGAATTTTCTTTGTATTCTCTGGTGCTGGTAGTGTAATAAAAACCACCACCTATGGATGGGAAAAAACTACTGGTACGACTGCTTACAATCAAATTGTCATTTTGATCATTAAAGATTTGGTCGCTTCCATTAAAACTGTACTGCTGAAAATTTCCCGAAATCCCAAGAGAAAGCTGTCCATATCTGCTTAAAAATGATTTCAGCATGTAGGCGTAATTAAGCTGAACACCTAACTTACTCACGGGTCCTGTTTTATCAAAATGCAGGATAGCTCCTCCACTCATATTTTGTTTTAGCAATGGATATTGGAATGATGCAAAACCGGAAATAGGTGCGCCACTAAAACCAATCCATTGCATTCTGAAAAAACCATCAAAAATCATATCATTTCCGATTGCAGTAAAAGCCGGATTCCAGGCAGTTCGGGATTCTGTAAAATGAGAACTGTTTGCCAATTGTTGCGATATGCCTGATGACAGGACGATAAATATAAAACTACCAATAATACCTATTCTATTCATTGTTTAATTGCTTAAATACTCTTTAAATTTACTCCCATAAGATGGTTAATGCACTTTTTATCACCTGGTTGTCATAGGTTAATACATAATAATACGTATCCGCAGGAAGCTTCTCTCCATTACGCAAACCATTAAATAGCTCTCCCCTAACCTGATAACCCTCGGCTTCAAAAATAAGATTGCCCCAACGATTAAATATCTTTAGCGTATTTTGAGGAAAATCTTCCAATCCGCCAAAAATCAACTCATCATTTTTACCATCTCCATTGGGTGTTATGATACTGATTGGCTTAAAAGTGTCCTCTTTAACACAAATTTTCACTTCATCAGAGAATTCGCACCCATTTTTATCTGTAATAGTTGCTGTAAATATTGTTTCAACCGTTGGTTTTACAGTCGGGTTAGAAATATTTGAAGGACCTTCGATTAAGTCTACATTGTTCCATTGGTAATTAACTCCGCCTGATGCATTTAGCTTAATACTCCTTCCCTTTATAATACACGTGTCCGCACCTGCTGAGATGTTCGATGGTTCAAATACTTTTATTTCTATGGTTTTTGAAGAAATATTATTTGCACATACCCCATCTGAAACACCCACTGTATAAGTAGTTGTTTTAGTAGGACTTGCAACTGTGATGGCATCTGCCAATGTAGACAAAGTATTTCCATCCGGATCTGTCCAAATATATTTAGTCCCGCCACCTGCTGTTAGTTTTACAGGATCACCATTACAAATGCCTGGTTTATCTGCCATTATGGTTGCAACCACAACCGGTAAAACAGTGATGGCTGC
Source organism: Saprospiraceae bacterium (assembly GCA_016714445.1). GTDB lineage: Bacteria > Bacteroidota > Bacteroidia > Chitinophagales > Saprospiraceae > OLB9. The sequence goes on from JADJNF010000001.1 coordinate 672,758, forward strand.
ACTATCTTTGTTGGTGCATCCAAAAGCATTGGTCACAGTGACTTTATATAATGTTGTAGATACTGAAGATGGGCTTCCTGCATTAACGATAAGCGTTGAATTGGTAGTATTATCAGACCACTTATAGCTGGTATGTAGTCCGGGATTAAGTTCTGTACTTTCATTTGGACAAAGGGTGGTATCAATCCCCAGATCTAACTGAGGGGCAGGTCTTGCAGTCACAATAAATGATTTTTCTATTCTACAATTGACATCATTACTGACGACCAATAAATAAGTTCCTTCTGTATCTAAAGTAATATTTTTACTTACTGCGTTTGAAATGGTGACATTGTTCCGTTTCCATTCAAACTTTGTACCGTTGGTTTCCGCATTCACCATTACTTCAGTTCCATCACATAAACTATATTGATCTTCCAAGACTAAAGTAGGAAGAGGGGAAATGGTAATTTTTACTTGTTCCGTTCTTTCACAATTAAAGGAATTTTTTACGGTCACCCCATAGATACCTGTTTTATCTGCTTCTACAGTTTGTGTTGTTGCAAGTGGAGTTCCATTGAATGTCCACGAAAAGGATGTATTACCAGCACCTGCATTCAGAATAGGAAATGCTTCGCCTTCACAAATACTTCTGTCATTGCCCAGATTGAAGGCTGGTCTGGGATCCACTGATATTTTGACTGATTTTCTTATTTCACAAGCTGGTGTACCCGCTTTGACAATCACTTCATAAACTCCTGCCAAGGATACACTCAGAAAAAGCCCATTTTCACCTGGTATCAGTTCTGCATCTTTATACCACTTAATTTCCGGATTTACAGCTGCTGTTGTTATAGAAATAAAATGGTTTGTACCTTCACATATGGTCTTATCTCCATTTAGTTCTATACTTGGGCCTGAAACAAATGATACCATTATCTCATCCTCTGTAGTGCAATTATACTGATTGGTCACAGATACTTTATAAATTCCATTTTGTGAAATTTCCAATGAATTAGATGTAACAGGTAAATTTATATTATCTTTTTGCCAGACATATGAAGTACCTTCTGAACCTGCATTAAGTGTTACTGAAGAACCTATACAAGAAACAATATCACTTCCCAGCTGGACTACTGGCAATGATCTGACTTCTACCTGCGTCGTCCTGCGAGTTTTACAACCAGCAAGATTAGTTGCTTCCACTGCATATATACCTGAATTGTTTGCTACCAAAGATAAGCCATTTGACCCTGTGATGATATTGCCATCGTAATACCATTGCAGCGTCTGATAATCTGACGCAGTTACAGAAATATTAGCTGAATTACCCTGACATACGTTGATCAAGGATGGTAAATCTTCCACTAAAGGACTTGAAAAGAAATCCACTTTTATTTGATCCTGATTCCGGCACTGAGCGGCATTGGTCACGATTACAGAATAGTTACCTGATTGAACCACTCCATATGTATTTGCCAACGCTCCGGATAATAAAACACCATCTTTGTACCACTCATATTTTACCCCTTCATTTCCGGCATTTAACATCAGTGTTTCCCCATCACATTTTTTCTGGTCTGGTCCTAATTCAACTACCGGAGGATTTACTACACCTACAAAGGTCTCATCCTCTCCATTACAATTAAAATCACTTATAGCAATGACTTTATATGTTCCTGATTCGGTAATTTGAATGTCTTTAGATATCTCTCCATTGATGAGAATATCATTTTTAAACCATTGATAGGACTGAGCACCAGATGAATTTGTCGAAAGCGTATACGTTTCTCCATTGCAAAAAGTCTGATTATCTGCTAAAACAACACTTGGTGCCTGATGAAATGTAACCCTGATACTGTCTGTTTTTACACATCCTGAGACATGAGTGATTTTGACTTTGTATAAGCCGGAAGACACCACAAATAAAATTCCTCCTTCACTTGTAGTTAATATTTGTCCGTCCTTACTCCAGAGATATGTATTGGAGTTATCTCCAGCTTCAAGCTTAACGGTACCATCTCCCTGGCATTTATTAATATCCGGACCTAATTCGACTATGATAGGACAACAATCTATAGGTGCAGTAAATACACTGTTTTTTTGCAAGGCACAATTGGGTGTAGCCGTAAAAAAAGCAGTTACATTATTAGACAGACCATTGGCATCAAGATCGGTTAGGGTTACTGTTTGTGGGCTTGAAGTTATATTAAATAGCTGTCCATTTACACTCAATTGTCCATTTGCTGGCGCTTTATCATACACGACAATGATATCTTGTGTAAAATAATTAGTTGAAGCCACACATACACTCTGTTGTCCCGCCTTCAACTCTGAAATCTTACAGGCAGCTAAAATTTCTATCTTTCTTGAATTTAAACTCTCATTTATACATAACCTGGATTTCAATTCTGAATATAGTGTCCCTGGTAAAGAACTGATATTAAAATTTGCAGAGAGTGACATGGCATAAAGTGTATAATTTCCGGATGGTGTAGTCCTGAAATCTGTACTTTGACCTGCGTAGGTAATTAAGCCTGAATTATCATTGACGAGAATATAAATATTTTGATAAGCAGGAGAAGGGTCGGTAATTTTTTCCATAATAATACCAGGTCCAGAGGTCTGAGTCAAAGATATGTCCACAGGTAACTCAGAAAAACTGTAGAAAACTACAACATATTCAGTACATTGGCTCAACTGAGCTGTCATGGTTGCGCTCCTTGAAATAGATCCATCCCCATTGGATACGGCTGAAGAAGTGATAAATGAACTACAAGCAAATATTGGGATAAATGTTGATGCCCTGAAAAATGAAACAAACCCACTGCCACCAATGGAGAAATTGTATGTTCCTGATTGTGTTACAAAAATATTTACCCTATTGTAGTAATAAAAGTTGGATACTACTTCACAACCCATATTTCCTTCACCAATAACTGCTACATTTCCGGGGGTTAAGTCTGCATTGACAGATCTTTGTACCGCACCCAACTTCTCACCAATCACTTTATTCATGCTTAAATTGAGAGAAGCTGATCCTTCATCCTGAGATACTTTGTTTGTTGGGCAAATGACATTATATTCTGCATTACAATCCGAAGTTATCGTAAAATTTCCTGCTGAAATTGTAAAAAACTTAAAACAGTCATAATCCATACATTCCAGCATAATTTTTGCTTTCGTTGTACCTAAAAAAGTTGATGGTATGTCATAAAAATACTCTCCTGATGCGTATAAAACTTTTTCCGCCACAACAATAGGAAAAGTCAAGCCTCCGTCAATGGACATTTTTATTCTAACAAAGGTGCATAAATCATTACTTTGATTGGTTTTCCAAACTATTTTCTCATTTTGACCAGCTTTAAATACTGTTCCTGAATTGGGTATCTGAAGTACAAAAGGCCCGGTATTTGATACTGAAATTTTAATATTATCTGTGGAGACCGCGCCACCTCCCGAATTATTATCTCTCAAGGTGATATTAAAATTTAATTCCCTATCTACTTCAGGCAACACTTCAAAAGGACTCGACCCAGCTCCTGTGAGGATAGCCAATGAAGGAAAGTACCTTTCAGCATCTTTGGATGGCGGATAAGATCTGAAGAGCGGTGCTGTTTTTGAATTAGCGGCATCGGTTCCAATAAAACCGTGAGTAGGTTTAATTCCAGCTCCATCTTCATCGACTTGTTCCCAACAATAGGTATGTATATCATTATCTGTAAAAGTCCCCTTAGCCATAAGATAAAAAGGAGTTCCTTTTGGCATATTGAATTTAGCGTCGCATGGATTAGCCGTAACAGTAGGAAGCTGATTACTAGTTGCAGTTGGATTGCCACAAGTTCCACCTTCACCGTTATACACATACTCAAACATTTCTTCAAGGCTTTTATTGTGAAAATAATTGTCAATTTCACCGCTTGATGGTATATTCTGGTCTGAATTACAGATTCCATTATAAGACATAATTGTGGTACCACTACCAATTTCAAAGGATGTATTCTGAGCAATAGCAGTAGTACAACTTTCTCCTATTCCGTTAAAAGTGTGATTGGCACCAAACTGGTGTCCAAATTCGTGCGCCGCAAGATTTATCCATGAATTACCAACATTAGAATAGGATCCACTCCATGCACTGGCTTTAAAAAGCTGTCCTGATGGCAGCACAAAACCGTCACAAACAGATTGCAATGCTGCCACGCCACCACTACTCCAGCCATCTCCGTCTTCATGCTGATGAAATACATGACCAATATCAAAAAGTGATGAATTAAAATGCATGGGCAATACTTTTCCAGCTTGAATAGTTCTTCCTTCCCCTCCGGTTTCATCAGGAATAAATGGATCAGTAGCAGGATCCGTATATCTAAATATTCTTGATCCGATTGACAACCTAAAGGACATCTCATTATTAAAAATGGCACTCAAAGCATTGACTGTATTGACAACGACCATATTTACATCAGTATCGTTATTACCATTTTTTTGATAAAATTCGCCGGTAACTACTATAGCTACTCTGTAGTTAAATCTTTTGGAACCTATTGTAAATCCTGCTCTGGTGGCTCTTTCTTTTGTTGGTGGGTGGAAACCATGCTTTTTAATTTGATCATGGTCATGCCCGCATGTTTGATTTGGCTTAGGTAGGTCAGGTTGTGTCCCATATTCAACAACATACCAATTAGATTTTCCCCAATCCTCAGGATAAATACTTATCATGTCTCCATTTTCAAATATAGTTGCATAAAGACTTTCATTGCCTAAAGTCAAAGAACCAAATTTTGATTCCGGGTGGTCCAAAGATATCAAGTCAAATGTAGAGATCCCATCCAACTCATTCTGAGCTGCAAAATCAACTACTTCATTTCGCTCTGCTATAAATTCAGATTTTTCCCCCTTTAATATAAAACTTAGCACGAATTGAGATCTGGGTCCACTATTCTTTAGTAGATCAAGATATTTGGAATGATCAATTTGGATTCTTTCCCTTGTCTCTTTTATCTGAATTGATATTTTGGGAATATCAACAACTATTTGAGATGAGGCAAAATAAAATGTATACAAACAAATAATTAGTAATGCAGACTTCCGCATGATGGGTCTTTTTTTTGTAATCAACAAAGTAATTCAGAGGCTTAAAAGTAAGTGAAAAATATAAATTTTCATAATAAATTTTTCATATTCTGTAGTTTATAACCTTTAAAATTCTAAATCAGCACTGATGCTAGAAAACTATTTTACATCATATTAAATTGATATTCTATAACAAATGACCATGACATCGACAAATTGGTTTGCATTTTCGCAAAATAATATAAAATCATAAGTCACTAACAATCTATACGTTGTGTATTTAAATCCAACATTAAGCCAACAATGTCTGGTATATCTGTAAATCCTTGATTGAAGAATTCAGGATTTTTTTGAATGTTGAAAATAAATTTATAGAATCTTTAACTGTTTTTATAGAACCTGTGTAGCTCTAAATTCGTTTCTTATTGAAATAAAAAATATAATATGAAATCGGTTTATTTAAGTTTGTTATTTTTGATTTTTACTACAATATCGAATGCTCAGATAAAGGATTTGTTTAACAAAGCAAAAAATACAGTATCAACTATCAATAAAAATGATGGAGATATAGGAGCCGGACTAAAAGAAGCACTCAATAATGGCATAGAGTCTGCTGTAAATCAATTGTCTGCAGAAAAAGGATATTTGGATAGTCCATATAAAATCCTGATACCGGCAGATGCCCAAAAAGTAATTGATAAAGTTAAAAAAATTCCTGGTTTTCAGGACGTAGAAACAAAACTTGTCCAACAAATGAATAGTGCCGCAGAAATAGCAGCAAAAAAAGCAACACCCATTTTTGTAAATGCCATTAAACAAATGAGTTTTCAGGATGCAAAAGCAATACTTTCAGGTCAGGAAAATGCTGCCACAACATATCTCGAAAGTACATCCAGAAAACCATTATATAATGAGTTTCTACCGGTTATACAATCTAGTCTTGATGAAGTAAATGCCAGAACATACTGGAAGTCAGTGGTAAATGCGTATAATTCAATACCTTTTGTAAAAAAAATGAATCCTGAACTGGATGATCATGTAAACAATAAAGCACTTGATGGTCTTTTTTCACTCATTGCGATCAAAGAAAAAGGAATCAGAACCGATGTTAATCAAAGAACTTCCGACCTGCTGAAAAAAGTGTTTGGGACATAATAAAAAATTATTCACCCGGCATTAAAAAATCAAACATCAACCAGATTGAAACACTTATTTTTTAAAATTCCGTATATTTGTGACTTTGTAACCCAAGAAACAAGATACCTTGAAACCATTATTCGGTTTGATAACATCTCTCATTACAGCTATATTAATCATTATAATGGCTCAAATGATCAGAGAAGGCCTTTATCCTCAGCCGCCTGAGCTTTATTATGGTAGCAGTGAAGCTTTAACCCATTGGATGAATAGCCTCCCGGATAAGGCCTTTATAATAATTGGCATAAGTCATGGATTAGCTGCATTCGCCGCTGGTCTCATCAGCAGTTTAGTGTCCGGAACCAGTCGAATGACCTTTGGGATGATATCATTAAGTATCATATTTATTTCGGTAATGATTTACCTTTTTTCCTATTACTTTCCTGCCTGGTTTGTGATTGCAGATACTGTCGTAACAGCTATCCTTGGATTTACAGGAGTATTGATTGGAAGTGCAAGATATGTATCCTGATCCATCATGAACATTCCAAATAAACTTATATTAAATGCAGAAGCTATTCTTCCAATATTTCCGGTGCCATCCCCATACTGCTGAAACCTCCGTCATGAAATAGATTTTGCATGGTCACCATCCGCGTCAAATCTGAAAACATAGTGACACAATAATCAGCACAAGCATCGGCGCTTGCATTGCCCAATGGCGACATTTTATCGGCATATCCAAAAAAATCAGAAAATCCTTTTACTCCTGATCCCGCTGTAGTTACCGTTGGTGACTGAGAAATGGTATTTACCCTGACTTTTGATTTTTTGGCCCAATGATACCCAAAACTTCTGGCAAAACTTTCTAAAAGTGCCTTAGATTCTGCCATCTCACTGTAATCAGGAAATGTCCTTTGAGCAGCTATATAGGTAAGAGCCAAAATGGATCCCCATTCATTCATAGCATCGTGCTTCATGGCAGTCTGCATCACTTTATGAAATGATATAGCGGATACATCAAATGTAGTTTTCATCCATTCGTAATTCAGATCAGTATAATCTTTTTTCTTTCTGACATTAACTGACATTCCTATCGAATGCAATATAAAATCTATTTTTCCACCAAATTTTTCCATAGAACCTAAAATAAGATTTTCTAAATCTTCAATACTGGTCGCGTCAGCAGGAATTATATCACACTTTAGTTTTGCTGCAAGTTCATTGATCTCTCCCAATCGCATAGCTACCGGAGCATTGGTAAGGACAATATTTGCTCCTTCTTCCACACACCTTTCAGCGACTTTCCATGCAATAGATTTATTATCCAAAGCACCAAATATAATTCCATTTTTACCGTTTAAAAGTCCATGTCCCATGATGAATATTTTTTATTTCAATGCAAAGATAGAAATACAGCAAGCAAATGTGCAAATTATCTATCATGAATTGGAAAATTATTATTTATTGCTCTTACATATTTGTTAACCACGCTGCATAATCTAATTCCCATCAGTATCAAATGTGTTATTATCCATAATGAGTAATTAAAAGCTTTCGCAGTTTTCTCCAAATGGTTGCCCTATATCATAATCCATTCACATATTATTTTCACTCTGAAATGAAGTTAGTACTCCTAATACGCAATTTAATTGAATAAATATGGTAAACGTTACAGACTTAAATATGCTATTTTGTCATCGAATATAACAAGAAATTAACAATATATATGAAGTATTAATAATATCTTTGCGACACTTTTTTTAAAACCTTAGTTTTATCTCCGAACATATAAAAATGAGCAGAAACCTGGTAGTTTATAATAGTCTGACAAGACAAAAGGAAAAATTTTCTCCTATTCAGGAAGGATTTATAGGTATGTATGTGTGCGGGCCAACCGTTTATAATGATGTGCATCTGGGAAACTGCCGGACTTTTATGAGTTTTGATGTCATTTACAGATACCTTTTATATTTAGGTTATAAGGTCAGATATGTACGTAACATTACAGACGTGGGTCACCTGCTTGATGATGGTGAAGACAGAATGTCAAAAGGTGCCAGGTTGGATAATCTTGAACCCATGGAAGTTGCCCAAAAATATTCAAACGGCTTTCATCATATCATGAGTATTTTCAACACTCTTCCTCCAAGTATTGAGCCCAGGGCTACAGGTCATATTCTCGAGCAAATAGAAATGGTAAAAGAAATACTCGACAATGGCTATGCCTACGAAAAAAACGGGTCTGTTTACTTTGACACCCTTAAATTTGCTGAGAAGACAGGAGAATACGGTAAATTATCGGGAAGAATCATTGAAGATTTAATCTCTGAATCACGTGACAATTTAAAAAATCAGGATGAAAAAAATCATCCATCAGACTTTGCCATCTGGATGAAAGCATCTGACGAACATATTATGAAGTGGAATTCCCCCTGGTCTGTTGGATTTCCGGGCTGGCATTTGGAGTGTAGTGCTATGAGTACCAAGTATTTGGGTAAAAATTTTGATATACATGGTGGTGGCAATGACCTTAAATTTCCACACCATGAAAATGAGATAGCACAAAACGTTGGTTCTTGCGGTTGCCAGCCTGCAAATTACTGGATTCATACGAATATGCTATTGATGAATGGTAAAAAAATGTCAAAAAGTGATGGCAATACCATTTCTCCGGAAGAATTATTCACTGGCAAAAGTGTACATGTCAGCAAAGGCTACAGTCCTATGGTAGTTCGCTTTTTTATGCTGCAATCCCACTACCGATCACCCAACGATCTGACTGATGAAGCCCTTCTGGCAGCTGAAAAAGGATTTAAAAGATTAATGGATGCCAATAAAAATCTTGACGGACTGATTGGTGCAAGCCCTTTAGAAACTATACTAGACACCAAAATATCAGAAATCATCGAAGGAGCATATTCAGATATGGATGATGATTTTAATACACCCCGGGCACTGGCCAGACTATTTGAAATAGTCACCATTATAAATAGCCTTAAAGATGGTCAAATGTCTTTATCTGATATTTCTGTCACAGGAATAACCAAAATAAAAGACGCTATGCGTACAATAATTTTTGATATTTTAGGTTTAAAAGATGAGTCAGAAAACAATGCAGGCCCATTAGATGGCCTTATGAATCTTATTATAGATTTGCGCCAACAAGCCAGAGTAAATAAAGACTGGGGAACTTCAGACAAAATCAGAGATTCGCTGAATGAAATCCAAATTCAGATCAAAGATGGAAAAGAAGGAACTTCCTGGAGTTTTAAATAGCCTATTAAATTATTATATTACGTGAAAATTAGATATTTAATTATTATAGTTTTTTTGTTTACAGGGTTTTTAGCGTGTAAACAAGATACCAAAGATAAATCGGAAGTATCTTCAAAAACAAAGGCAAAAGCTACCGTTCCGGCTGTCAATGCAGACTCAGCTTATTCCTTTATTGAAAAGCAATTGTCATTTGGCGTAAGAGTCCCAGGTACGGATGGACATTTAAAAACAAGAGACTGGATTATTTCAAAAATGAAATTTTATGGCGCTTCTGTAGAAATTCAGGAATTTAAATCCAGTTTTTTGACTAAAAAAGACGTGCCATCGTATAATATTATAGCAAAAATAAATCCGGAAATTCAAGAGCGAATTGCACTATTTGCACATTGGGATACGCGGTTGATTGCAGAAAAAGATGCAGATCAAAGCAAAAAAGATAAACCTATAGCTGGAGCTGTAGATGGTGCCAGTGGTGTAGCAGGACTATTGGAGATAGCTAGATTAGTAAAAGATCATCCGATAGATCTTGGAATTGATTTTGTTTTTTTCGACGTAGAAGATCAGGGAGATGACACATCTAATCTTTCATGGTGCCAAGGTTCGCAATTTTGGTCAAAAAGCGTAGCAAATCAAGAGACAAAACCACAATTTGGGATTTTACTTGATCTTATCGGGGCAAAAAATGCAACTTACAGCAAGGAAGAATATTCTGCTAAAATGGCTGGCAGTATACAGAAAAAAGTGTGGGAACTTGCGGCAGTCATGGGGAAAGGAAATGTATTTATCAATGCTCCAATAGGTGCCATTACTGATGACCATTATTATGTCAACACCATCGCAAATATACCGTGCATTGATATCATTGAAACTAAACCTTCCGGCTACTTCAGTGAGTATCATCACACACATAATGATAATATAACGGCAATAGATAAAAATAATCTGGCAGCCGTAATACAAGTTGTAACAGCGGTTGCATATAAGACATCAGATGGTAGTTTTTAAATTACAAAAAATTTATAAATTTATAAAATAGTTCAAATATGAGGAATGTATTCGCTTTATTAGTATTAATATTTTGTGCTTTAAATCAAAGTACCGGTCAGGAAGTCAGCAGTAAAAACTGGACACTTATCCATGAGCGTACAGCTGACTGGTGTCCATTTTGTGGTACTTATGGGTGGGAAATGAAAACAAGGATTTTTGATAAATTCCAAAATCAGAATGTCATTTTTATGGCAGTTCATCACAGTGGTGGACTAGCAAATGCTACTTCGCAAGAATTAGGTACTAATTTTATCGGTCAGGGGCAACCAATATTTTATGTTGATGGTGTGGATATCAATGTCAGCAGCAGTAATATTACACAAAGACTAGAAGAAACCCAATGGGAAATTGACTTTAAAAATGAATTGGAAACTATAGCCGGTGTAGGAATAAATGCTACTTTGGGTCACTCAGATAATACACTCAAAGTGGATGCAAGAGTTGAATTTTTCAGTGCAGTACCAGATGGAGATTATTATTTAGGATTATATTTGGTCGAAGATCTAATGCATAGTCAAGCAAGCAGAACTGGTCAACAGTTACATAAACAAGTATTACGCAGGAGTTTATTGGACAATAATTTTGGCAAACAACTTCAAAAAGGTGCTGTTTCGAAAGGAAGCACTTTTGATGTTAGTGCTACTATAAGTGGTATAACAGCAAGTAGAGAAAATTATAAAGTCGTAGGTATTATTTGGAATAAAACACCTACTAAATACATATTTTTTAATGCCAATATGGTAAATGTAGGAATTCCAGCTTCATCTCAAGATATCGACAATACAGAACTAAATACATTTCAGTCTGAAAGCGGAAGCGTGGTGGTTGACTTATCTGGGTTTAAGCAATTAAATAATGGCAAAATTACATTAAATGATGTCACTGGAAAAACTATAATGACTCAAGAGATAACAGACCAAAATCCATCCCGAAAATTTTATTTAGAAGGAAATTTCAGTCAAGGAATTCATATTGTAACAGTTACTCAAGGAAAAAATAAAATTTCGAAAAAGATATTCTTACAATAGTAACTTCCATTTTTACCTTATTTTTTTGTTAGACCAAAAGACATATTGCAAATGTACTTCCTTCATTTGCAATATGTCTTGTAGAATGTAAACATAATTCAGGAATTGGCTAAAACTATTCTATGTTTTCAAATGACTTTGATATATCACAACCTCCCATATAGTAAGAGTCAAATGAAAATATTACAGTAAATGATTCTTTGTTTCCTAAATATATTAAAATGCAAAAAAAGCAAGGTTTGTTGCCTACCCTTTTTTATAAAGACATCAACAAAATCGTCTTTAAAATGACCCTGGTATTATTTGAAAAATAAACTATTGACTATATACATCAAATGATTTGGAAAAAAGTATTAAGTGTAGTTCAGGGTATGCGAAAATTAAATTTCAGGCTTCATACATGCAATTAAAATATCTTTAAAAATAGCCCCTTCGTCCGACCTTCGGCTTGATATACCTTTTGAATTTTTATCTGCAGATTTTAATATTTGGAATATTTTTATCAAGTGTCCCATAGAATAATTTTTAGCAGCATTACGATATTCTTTCATAAAAAATGGATTTACTCCGGTTTGTTTTGACAATTCCTGATCAGAAAGACTGTTGTGATATCTTGTTATCATCACTTTATTAAAATATGCAAAAAGACTACTGATAACCATCACCGCTGGATTTGCACTTGGATTTTCTTTAAAGTAATTGATAATCATTGCTGCTTTAACAAAGTTTTTTTCACCCAGTACCCGTTGCAATTCAAAAACATCAAAATCTTTACTTATCCCGATTTGTTCCTTTACATCGTTTATTGTAATGGAAGTACTACTATTTAAATTCAAAATAAGCTTGTTCAACTCATTACTTACCTTACTCAAATCAGCACCAAGATATTCTGCTATGATATCAGGCACCCCTGTTTCTGAGGTAAGTCCTTTGGCTTTAATAAAGTCTCTGATCCAAGGTGCTACCTGGTTATCAAACAATTTTTTAGATTCAAAAATGACTGATTTCTCTTCAAGAATTTTGGCAAATTTAGTCCTTTTGTCCAGTTTTTTATACTTGTGACACAAAACCAAAATTGAAGTGGGTGATGGTTTTTCAATGTATGAAAGAAGTTCTGGCAGCGTTTTCATTTCCTGGGCCTCTTTAACTATAACTACACGTTTAGATGCCATCATGGGAAATTGGCGAGCTTCATCTACAATGGTTTTAAACTCTGTCTCCTTTCCATATAGTATAACCTGATTGAAAGATTTTTCAGCTTCAGATAGCGCATTTTTTTCAATATAATCAGATACCTGGTCAATAAAATAAGGTTCGTCCCCAAAAAGAAAATATAATGGATGAAATTTACCCGTCTTTAGGTCTTTCATTATACTGTCGAATGTCATTTTAAATCAGTTTACAATTTTAAAGTTCAATTATTTAGTTTTGAATTTAAAATAAGACCTAAAAATATAACTTTTGTAAAAATAATTTTTACTTTTGCGAGCCAAAAAAATTAATTGGGGAATTAGCTCAGTTGGCTAGAGCGCTACGCTGGCAGCGTAGAGGTCACCGGTTCGAGCCCGGTATTCTCCACATTCTTTTTATTCTACATTCCTGATGCTTCTCCACCCAATTTACAGTCCTTAAACATAGGATCGGTATAGATAAAAGTCTCTTCTCTCTTTTTCTTCAACCACTTCAGAAAATACTCATTTTTCTTACTTTCTTTTGCAAAACCTGCAATCTTATCAAAATCTTCTTTAAGACTTGCTTTATGTGGTTTAGAAATGGTATTTAGTTTTATTAATCTGAATGCTTTCTGACCATCCGGCAACTGTATAGATAATGGGGATGACAATTGTCCTGGTTTTAGCTCAAAAATCGCAAAATAGGTATCAGGATCGAGATCATCAGCTGCAAAAAAAGTATTGTTTGTATTTTGATTTTTCACCCTACCGCTATTGCTGTATGAAGGCAAATTTTTTAATGAAAACTTCATCACCGCTTCTTCAAAAGTCATAGAATCAGAAGCAATAAGTTGTCTGATGGAGTCTAGCTTATTTTTTGCTAAAGTCAAATCATCGGCTGTAATTTCAGGCTTAATTAAGACGTGTCTTGCTCGTATGGTATTTCCTCTCCTCTCTATCAATTGGATAAAATGAAACCCAAATTCCGTCTCAATGATTTCTGAAATTTCATCTTTTGCCAAAGAAAAAACAGTCACTTCAAATTCGGGTACATACACACCTCGTTTTGCAAAACCTAAGTCTCCTCCCCTAACAGCTGAACCGGGATCTTGTGAAAACTTAGAAGCAATGTCAGCAAAAGTTGCTTCTCCTGATACAACTTTTTTTCTCAAATCAGTGATTTTATCCAGCGCCTTGTTTCTTTCTACATCATTTACTTTTGGGGTAAGAATGATTTCTGAAATTTCCATTTCAGATTTAAAATATGGCAATGAATCACTTGGTACACCTTTATAAAATTTTTCAACTTCCTTGGGTGTAATTTCAATTTCTGAAATGAGTTTATATTGCATTTTTTCAGCAAGAATTTTATGTCGTTGGTCATCACGAAATCGCTCCTTCATTTCGGCACCAGTTGCTCCATAATAGTCTTGAAAAAATGCCTCATCCCCATTCATTTGTCTCAAAATGGATTCAAATCTGTAGTCCAGTTGAGTTTCTACTTCATCTTCGGCTATCTCAACACTATCAATTTTTGCATGATAAATAACTAATTTCTGAGCTATCATGTTATCAATTATTAGACATTTTATATCATCAGTTAACGATGGATCTTTGGTTTTTGCATAAGAAAACTCTTCCTCAACTTCAGACAATAAAATGTGTTCACTACCCACTTTAGCTACGACTTTGTCTATAAGTATGGATTGTCCCTGTACTCCATTAAACAAAATGGTCATGATCAGGATTAGAAAAATATATTTTATGCTCTTCATTTTATAAATTATTCAGGTTTAAAAACTTCGAATTTCTGATCAGAGATGCCCTGATCATATAAATCCTGTCTATACTTTTTTAACAACTCAATTTTTCGTTCGCTTAAGATGGTTTTTATGATTTTCCCTTCGATATAATCAAACGGTGGAATTCGCTTTTCGTCGTAATAAGTGATAATTTTAACAAAATATTCATAGTCTTTTTCCTTTTTCTGAAATACCTTACCCCCGGATAACTCTGAAATTTCTATCATCCCTTTAGGTAATAGAGATTCCAAATCTTCGATAGTCATCCATTTTGCTGTATCCAAATGATGATAAACTGCCTTTTCCTTTATAAGAAATATTGATTCGGTCATATCAGCCTTACCCAAAGCATTTTTTATATCTTTCAGACCAGAAGCTTTTGAAGAAACTTTGGCAATAACACACTTAAAAATAGGATGCGATAACAAATATTGATTTTTAAACGATTCGTAATAATCCCTTTTTTCATCCATTGTAATCACGGTATCAAGCATCTGGTCAACCAAACGTTTTTCAAAATTATACACCAGCAAAGATGATCGGTAGTCATCCACCAGTTTATTGAGATTAATATCTGCTGCTACATTCTTTTCAGCTTCAAGTATCATTAAATTTTCTCTTATCCAATTTTCAATATATCCATCTACTATAGCGGCACTATCAGTTGGTGATGTCCCCGGATGTATTAATTCAGCGATTTGTGACTTAAATAGATTTTTTTCCCCAACCTTAGCTATGATAGGATCTTTTGTGTCTCTATTAAAATTAAACCCATCCTTACAAGAGAACAAAAACAATAAAGGTAAAACCAGAAATGCTATATAAGCTTTCAACTATTGTTTTTTAAGTTTTGACAAAATTTCTTTGTTTACCTCAACATTAAACTCCTTAGTGAGTTGACCTATCCATTCTTTTTCAAGATAATCCTGATAATCAGCTACAACATACCCTCTGGCTTCAGAAAGATTTTTTTGCTTTGATGGGATAATTTCAGATAATTTTTTGAAAGAAAAATCAGTACCGGATGGTTCAATTAACAAACTGGATACAGATCCTTTCTTCCATTCAAGCCCACTTAATTCTTTTGCTCCGCTTTCAAATTCTTTGTTAGTTACCTGAACAATTTTTATTTTTTTATTAAATTTCTTTTCAACCTTTGATACATCGTTTTTTACAGCATATTTATATATTTTTTCAGCTGTTTTTTTATCAACGCCTGAAATTTTATATTCAACTATTGCTGCTTTCTCAGGCCATATATACTCACTTTTATTTTTATCGTAATACACTTTCAAACCGACAGTATCCTGATTTGCTTTATCCCAAACATTAATTTTTGTAGCTTCAAAGAGTAAAATTCCTTCTTCATATTCTCTCATCAAAGATTTAAAATCCCCGTATTTCATTTCAAGCGTTTTTTCTTCATACTCCATAGCTGATTCATTTACATATTCTGTAAACAATTCATCAATGGTTTCAGATATGGGTTTTGTTTTGTCATACTTCAATCTCGTTTTTGTATTTTTTTTACAGTAATCAGCAAAATTCCTGATGGTATAAATGTTACTACCACCCAATGAAAAAACCATTTTTGATTGGAGAGCACTATCAGGACTCCACTTGTAAGAATAAAAATCTTCATTCAATGATGCGACAAATCTTTGCAACTCATTTCTATCTTCTTTGTATCCAGCTGCCTTTTTTATATCACTGATCAAACTTAACTTTGCTGCATCAAATCGTTGATCTTTATTTATCTGAGCCTTCATTTTTCTTACAAAAAGTTCATAACTGTCTGGTGAAGGTTTTGCGAGCCTTTTAATTATATGCCAGCCGGACTTAGTGAGTACGGGTTTTGAAACTGCTCCGTCCTTCCCTAAACTGAAGGCTGTTTCTTCAAAGGTTTTGTCATAGGTATTAATGCCAAAAGGAGGTAGTTTACCCCCGTTTTTTGCTGTTGTTTTATCTATAGAATAATTTAACGCAAGTACATCAAAGTCTTTTCCTTTTAGCAATTCATTGTAAATACTATCTGCCAAATTTTGTTGTTCCTGTTTAAGAAGAATATGAGCAACTTCCATAATGCCTCTGGCTGGTCTGGTATTGGTCACTTTGATTAGATGGAATCCTATGCGGGATTCTACTATATCTGATATTTGACCGGGCTTAAGTTTATATAAAGCAGACTCAAGTTCATAAAAACCAGAAGGAAGCTTTGCTGTAAAATACCCCATATTCCCACCTTTCAATGCAGTCGTTCTGTCTGAAGAAAATTCAGATGCTGCATTTTCAAATGACATTCCACCGACGATCTTTGATTTTATTTCTCTGAGTTTACTTTTTGCTTCTTCTCTGATTGATTTAGTTGCTCCTTCTGCTACAGGAATGAAAATATGACTAAATTCAACATCATATTTCATACGATCGTATAACTCTCTCAGTAAAAATTCGGTTACTTCTTTATCAATCAGATATGAACTTGCCAATTGCTTTCTGTATCCACTTAATTCGCTAATTAATGCACTTATGGTGTCAAGCTGTAACTGCTTGGCTTTTTCGACTTTCAGTTTAAATTTTATGTATAGATCCAGATATTCATTTACATTTTTTTCACTATAATCTGCATTTGCACCATTATTTTTCTCGTAAATATACTTGAATTCAGATACCCTAACATCAGAATTTCCAACTTTCATTAATACTTCGTCCTTGTCCTGTCCGATGATGATCGAAGATAAAAACATTAAGGCAACACATATAAATATCTTATTACTCATATTATAATTTTTCATTTTTTAAATAAAACGCAAAAGTAACATTTTTTTGTATACTTGGGATATGTTTATAGCCTAACAGCAGCTATTTTCCGGTACAATGACCTTAAAATTTAAATTACCTATAACCCAATTTTATTTAACAGGATTTTTTACCTTTGCTTTAAATGAAAATCAAACATGAATATTGCATTAATAGGATATGGAAAGATGGGCAGGGCAATAGAAGAAATTGCACTTAGACGCGGTCACAGTATTACCTGTAAAATTTCAAGCCAAAATCTGAGTGATTTTAATCCCAGGGTCTTGCAATGGGCAGATGTTGCTATAGAGTTTTCAACCCCTGAATCGGCTTTCTCGAATATTTCGCTATGTTTGGATGCGGGAGTTCCCACTATTTCCGGCACAACAGGATGGACGAATAAAAGAACGGAAATAGAACAAAAATGTAAAGATAAGGATGGTACTTTCCTGTATGCATCCAACTTTAGTATCGGTGTTAATATCTTTTTTGAAATTAACAAAAGACTGGCTGCATTGATGAATAAATATGAAGTATATGATGTCGACATTAAAGAAATTCATCACACGGCTAAAATGGACAAACCCAGTGGTACCGCTATTACACTTGCAAAAGATATTATAGATGCTCTTGAAAGAAAAAAAGTTTGGACCATCACTCCACCTGAAGAAAAAAACTCAAGAAATTTATTTATAGCATCTGAGCGGATTGACCCGGCACCAGGGACACATATTGTTACGTACTCGTCAGAAATAGATGACATAGAAATCACTCACACGGCACATACCCGTAAAGGCTTTGCATCAGGTGCAGTACTTGCAGCAGAATGGATTTTGGGCAAAAAAGGTATTTTTGAAATGAAAGATGTTTTGGAGTTATAGAACATAATTTGACCATATCAGAGATACTTTATACTTATCATTATTAATTAAATCAGATGATATTTTTTTAAAACATCTAAAAAGATTATCATTGATTATTAAAAACTAATTATTGATAAAATTGATTTATTTTAAGATGGAGATATTGTCAAATAGTGTTTTTAAAAGAGTTTTTCCTTTCCTATTTATCACCAAATGATTACACAAAAGACCATACAGGAAGTAATGAACACCGCGCGAGTTGAAGATGTGATCGGAGATTTCATTAACCTCAAGCGTCGGGGAGTAAACATGATAGGTAATTGTCCCTTTCATGATGAAAAAACACCTTCCTTTACTGTTTCACCATCCAAGAACATCTATAAATGTTTCGGTTGCGGCAAAGGAGGCGACTCTGTAAGATTTATTATGGACCATGAAAAACTAAGTTTTCCAGAATCCATACGTTTTTTGGCAAATAAATACAAAATCCAGATAGAAGAAACGGAGAATACTGCTCAGGAAATTGAGCATAAGCAAGTGACTGATTCCTTATATATTGTCAATGATTTTGCCAGAGATTATTTTACAGACGTTTTATTTAATCGTAGTGAAGGAAGAAATATCGGGCTGAGCTATTTTAAAGAAAGGGGATTTAGAGATTCTACTATTAAAAAATTTGAACTTGGATATGCTACAGAAGAAAGAGATGAATTGACAAAACGTGCCATAGACAAAAAATTTAATATCGAACATCTGAGGGCTGTTGGTTTAACTTCTAAGTCTGATCTTGACTTTTTCAGAAGCAGGGTGATGTTTACTATTCATAATGTCAGTGGCAAAGTGGTAGCCTTTGCCGGCCGGACTCTTTCATCTGACAAGAAGCAGCCCAAGTACATTAACTCACCAGAGTCTGAGATATACAATAAAAGAGCAGTACTGTATGGTTTGTATTTTGCAAAGGAAACCATAAGAAAAGAAGATGAGTGTATACTGGTGGAAGGTTATACAGATGTGATATCACTGCACCAGGGCCAAATCCAAAATGTTGTGGCATCATCAGGCACTTCCCTGACCAAAGAGCAAATAAGACTCATTAAAAGATACACCCAAAATATCAAAATAATTTATGATGGTGATCCTGCAGGAATTAAAGCTGCATTGCGAGGTCTCGATTTGGTTTTAGAGTCGGATATGAACGTAAAACTTGTACTTCTTCCCGATGGCCAGGACCCGGATTCATTTATGTCTCAACATGGGACTGAAGCTTTTGTAAATTATCTGAAAGAAAAAGAAGAAGATTTTTTATTTTTTAAGACAAAACTCCTTCTGACTGAGACGGGAAATGACCCCATTCGAAAAACTGCTGTCATAAGAGATATCGTAAGCTCAATAGCCAAAATACCGGATACATTCAAAAGAACTTTGTATATACGACAATGCAGCTCCATGCTGGATTTGAGTGAAAATATACTAAACAACGAGGTAAATAAAACGATTAAATTTGATCTGAAGAACAAACGGCTTGATGCAGCTGCGCCTCTTCCATCTGAACAGGCATCGGGTCAGGAAGATTGGCTTAACCCTAAACCAATACTATCTTCGGACGAACCTTCTTTAATCTTTAACGATGCATGGCAGGAAAGAGCGGTCTGTACGGTTCTTATAAATTTTGGACAAAAAATATATGATGAAAATACTGGCGTCACTGTAGCGCAATATATTCTTGAAAGTGTTCAGGATATTTTATCTTATTTTGACATTGCCCAGTACCAAAAGATCATTCATGAAGTGGCTGAACAGATATCTAAAGGACACACACCCGATCATGCATGGTTTATAGCACATCGCAACGAAGAAATCAGGGAGTTTGCCGTCAATGTATTGTCTTCACCTTATGTCTATGCATCCTGGGAAAAAAAAGAAATGTTCTTACAAACCCAAAAAATGCCCGAAGAAAATTACATAAATGATGCGAATAATGCTTTGCTTCGTTTGCAACTTCGTAAAAGCAGGAGAGTGATCAAAGAATTAAAATCATATTTTGAAGACGCTTCATCTGCAGAAATGGAAACTGAAGAATATCAAATCAATATGAAAGTGATGCAGGTTTTAATACAGCAACGAAATGAGTTGGCAAATAAACTTGGAATGGTTACACTATAAGGAAGATAATATAAGCATTTAGCTCAACAAATGAGTTGTTATTATAAGAGCAATATCACATTGGATTTTAATGAATTACGCCATAAATATATTGCATGGCTACTTTAAATTGCTGTTCTATATCAAAATGGGTATTATCAAGTAAAATGGCATCATCGGCTTTTTTTAATGGGCTGTCTTCACGTTCTGTGTCGATTTTATCTCTGTGTTCCAAATTGGAAATCACTTCATGCAAGTCAGTTTTTTGATTTTTTGCCACTAATTCATTAAACCTTCTTTGAGCTCTGACTATCGGATCTGCAGTAATAAAAAACTTTATATCAGCATTCGGAAATACGACTGTTCCAATATCTCGTCCATCCATAACGAGGCCCTGACTACCTGACATATTCCTTTGCAAAGCCACCATTTTCTTACGCACAGCCGATATAGCCGATACTTCACTTACGAGCTGAGACACCTTAAGTGATCGGATTTCAGTTTCTACATTTTTTCTGTTTAAAAAAGTGGTATTTACCCCATTAATGTTCTTAAATGTAACATCGATGTGCTTTAGAGCATCCAATACCTTATTTTCATCCTCGATATTGATGTCGTTTTCAATAAAATACAAAGTTACAGCACGATACATAGCCCCTGAGTCAACAAAGACATAATGCAATTCTTTTGCTATTTGTTTAGCTAAAGTTGATTTACCGCAAGAAGAGTAACCATCAATAGCAATGATAAGTGGTTGTATATCTTTTTTATCCAATGAAAGGATGATTTTCCATGTAAAAATAAAAAAGTCCTGCGATTTACGAAGAATACAGGACTTTCTTTATTTTCTCACTAATTACAATTCATCAATATTCTTCCTCATTAAACAGAAAATCATCTTTTCTCGGGTAGTCAGGCCAGATGTCCTCCATTGATTCATAAATTTCAAACTCATCTTCGAGTTCCTGCAGATTTTCAATGACTTCCAATGGCGCGCCTGATCTGATAGCATAATCTATCAATTCATCGCGAGTAGCCGGCCACGGAGCATCTTCGAGATTGTGTGCTAATTCTAACGTCCAGTACATTTAAATGCTTTAATTGGTTGGTAAAATAATTTATAAAATTTACATTTTATTCCTCTTTCTAAAACGCATATTTTTATCCACTGTTACATAAAATAAAATATATTTTTGGTAGAGTTTAAAGATAACTTATATACAATAGATAATAGTTCCCGATACTAAAAAAAAATCTTTAAATAATTAACATTGCATCTCCGTAACTAAAGAATCTGTATTTTTCTTTAATGGCTTCCTGGTAAGCTTCCATAATAAGCTCAAATCCACCAAAAGCAGCAATCATAATTATCAGACTTGTTTTTGGCAAATGAAAATTTGTAATCATACTATTGGCTATACTAAAATCGTATGGAGGATAAATAAAAGTATTTGTCCAGCCTTCTGATGGTTTAAGTAACCCGGTAGCAGAAACCGAAGATTCAATAGTCCTCATGGAAGTAGTTCCTACTGCACAGATTCTGTGATTTCCTTCTTTTGCTCTGTTAACTATATTGGCTGCCTTTTCAGAAATACTATAATATTCAGCATCCATTTTGTGTTTGGACAAATCTTCTACATCTATACTTCTGAATGTACCTAATCCCACATGCAACGTAACTTCAGCCAGCTCGGCACCTTTGATTTCGAGTCTTTTCATTAATTCCCTGGAAAAATGCAAACCTGCTGTAGGAGCTGCTACGGCACCTGTTTCTTTGGCATATACCGTTTGATAACGCTCAGAGTCAAGATCTTCAGGTGGTCGTGTGATATACTTTGGGAGTGGCATACTACCAAGTTGTCTCAATACATCTCTAAATTGCTCATCAGTACCATCATAAAAGAATCGTATGGTACGACCTCTGGATGTAGTATTATCTACTACTTCAGCTACCAATATATCATTGCCCTTATCATCAGCAAAATACAATTTATTACCAACTCTGATTTTTCTGGCAGGATCTACTAAAACATCCCACAACTTAGCATCAGCGTTTAATTCCCTAAGCAAAAAAACTTCAATCTTAGCACCTGTTTTTTCTTTCTTCCCATACATTCGGGCAGGAAAGACTTTGGTATTATTAAATATCAACACATCCCCGTCATCAAAGTAGTTCAAAACTTCCTTGAATATTTTATGCTCGATCTTTCCTGTTTTTCTGTCAACCACCATTAATCTTGACTCATCACGCTCCTGTGAAGGATATTGAGCTATAAGATTTTCCGGTAAGTCAAACTTAAATTGCGAAAGTTTAGTCCTCATTAAATTAAATTTTGTTAAATGGAGTGCAAAAGTATAAATCTTTATACATTTAATAACATATATTTGTTTTGAATTGTTGGCAATTTTAATAATTCATCAACAATACACCCAAATAGTACCCTTTTTGCTGATAAAACCCCTGATTTTAAAATGATATTTTAAAAATTTCTTCATATTTGGATTTTTGCAATATTAATATTGATAGAATTTAATGGTGCAGATGTTATTTTAAAATAATTAAAACAAATATTATTTTACAAAACAAGAAGTAAAGCACCGGAAATTTCAAAAATCATTAAAATACCTTCGGGCATTCCGATTCCAATTTTCTCCAACTTGTGTAGCATCAATGGTATTACCAAGTCGTTCGGCAGGTACTGATTTATATAACTCTGTTTCCCAGGCAGGATTAACTTTTTCCCCTATGCAGGTAGAATGTAGAAGTTTAAAATCATTGTGCGCCAGTGATGGATTATAAAAGAGAAATCTTACATTGGTTTGTCTGGATAAAGAAACATAGTTGTAATACCATATTTCATAAGGTACTGCATCTGGTTCAGTGTCTATCGATACTACATTGGTTGGTTTGCCGTATTTGAGGAATATGAATCCTCTATCAGACTGAAACCCAAATCCAACATTGCTGTAAAACATTTTATCCACCGCTTTCGCCACATCCATATAAGCTTTATATGCACCTTCAGGGTTTGCACTTGCTTTAGATTTCCAATATTGAAACAGAAACTGTCTTTGACTTTTAATTTTATTACTTTTTATCAATTCACCTAAGGTAGATACCTGATGTTGGTCAGTGATGGGAAGATGTGCCTTCAAAATGTAGTCCAGGTCTTCTGTTTTAATTTGCTGAACAAATGAATTTTCAAGTAATTCATTAAAATTTTCTAAATGGGCAATATCGGCTACCGGATTACTTTTCACAAAATTTATCTTCCTGCTGGCTAATGATTTTTTTTCTTTATCAATAATATTAACCAAAATATGATAATCACCTGACCTTAAACTATTTGCAGGAAAATAAAGCAATGCCGGTTCAGTTGGCTTCACCACAATTTTTTTATATTTTGATAGCAAAGGTTTTGTATTGACATTGGAAGAAAAACCTTCCATTATGTGGTATTGCAAAAAATATTCACTCCCTGCGGTGGTATCCTGAAGGTAAGATTCGATATAAAAGTCTAATCTTTGCTGACTTCCGGACGAAAAATTATATGCTAATGGCTCCATATATACCTCATTTTTCACCATAGCATTATCAGATGTATCTTTTTTTATTTCTCCTAATAACAGGATATCTGACAATAAAAATTTATTCGCCGGAGAATCTACCAATAATTTTTGTTCCATTTCGACTTTGTTTGTCGGTATGGATGATTCATTGACTTCTATTTTTATGGTGTATTCGCCTGAGCTGAGTTTAAATCTTTTTACTCCTAAAAAATCTACTATCGTATCATACACAACACTGGTTAGTTCAAATTTATCATAAGCTGCAATAGATCCATCTGTTCGGTAAACATAGTAAAGGATATCAACTGAAGCACGCTTTACACCATCGTTTTTACTCCAATTTACGCTGTTTCCTTCCACTCTAAAATACACTTCAGTATATGGATTTGCACCATAAAAGGAGAAAGTACTTACTTCTACATTAATACTATTGCCTTTAAGAGTAAAAAACAAAAGTAAAACTAAAAAAATATGTTTAATCATTTGCCTGAGATTAATAATGTATCAATACAAAGCTCAATAAACTCACTTTGGGAAAATCGGAAAATAAAATTTATGTAAAAACACTTAAATTGAAAACAAACTATCCAATCCTACCTCATTCAGCGAGAAGTTTGGTTTAAAGTATGTGAGACCTGATGTATTACCTAAAAATCTAAAATAAATTTCCAATTACATACCAAAATTGCTTCAAAAACATTCAGTTCGTTAACTTTTGACTTCGCACCGTATCGATGCTACGAATTGTCGTCAAAAATCCTGATTTTATTGCACTTTTGGTCTTCATAACGGAACCCGTTATAGATATTTAGGTATAAAAATGATTCTTAGCAAATATCGTGTAAACCTATCCATATTTTTATAACAATAGAAAAAGCTACCCTCTCCTGACTAAAAAATATTCCATATTGTACACCTTTACTTTTCCTACCAAGTGCATGGTATCATTTTCCAATCTGGAAATCTTTAAGTCAAATTTTTCTTTGCTCTCGATAATTAACCTGCCATTGTCAACGTTGTATTTTTCGGAATTGTTCCCTTCAAAGATGTTCGATTTGACTGAATTGTCGTCTGCGAATACAAACCAGCCATTTTTCATTAATCCATTTGGTTTATTGTTCATTTCGGATGAAAACACATCCCATGTGCCGATTATGGATTTTTTCAATTCAATATCATTGTCATTGCATGAAGATATGACCAATATTGCAACCAATGTATATACGAGTCTGTTAATCATTGATAAGTCCTGTTTTTATATTTTGTAGTATAAAACGTGCAAAATTAATGAAAAAAAATGACTTTAGTAAATCACAAGGTTAAATCATCATTGTGTTACTGGTAATATCAGGATAACAAAACTGTTTAACTTTCCGTTCACACACCATATTATAATATTATATAATTTTGCTTTATAATACAAAATTTAAATGTCAGAAATTGATCCAAGAGAGAAGCCTTCTCTAAAACTAAATAAAAATTCACTTAAAAACTCCATCAGAATTTTCAAATACATCAAACCATATGCATGGTACTTTGGTTTGGCCATGGTGTTTTTAGTAGTGGGAAGTCTGATATTTATGGCATTGATGGGATTACCGGGTGAAATGGCAAATACTGCTATCGGAAAACCAAAATTCAATTTAGACCTTGATGTAAAAGACTTTGGTTGGTTATTTCTGATCATCTTAATATTTCAAGGTATACTTAGTTATTTCAGAACCTACTATTTTGCTATTGTATCAGAAAAAGGAATGTCAGACCTGAGAAAGGATTTATACGAAAAAATAATCACTCAGCCTGTTGTGTTTTTTGAAGAAAAGAGAGTGGGCGAACTTACCAGCAGGATTACTGCCGACGTGGAGCAATTACAATCTGTATTTTCAATTACATTGGCAGAATTCATCAGACAACTGGTCATATTAATATCAGGCATAATCATCATTTTTATTTGGATGCCCAAACTATCTATGATAATGTTGCTCACTTTTCCAGCCATCGTAGTCAGCGCTATGATTTTTGGAAGATATATTCGAAAACTATCCAAACAACGACAAGATGAATTGGCTAAAACGAACACGATAGTTGAAGAAACTTTTCAGTCTTTCAGTATAGTTAAATCTTTTGCCAATGAATGGTATGAATCCGTCAGGTATGGTAAAGCAGTAGATGAGATAGTGAAAATTTCTTTAAGTTTTGCCAAAATGCGTGGTATTTTTTTTACTTTTATAATTACCATCTTATTTGGTGGTATATTTTTCATTTTATGGCAGGGAGCATTGATGCTGCAACGAGGAGAAATGGAAGCAGGTGATTTATTTTCATTTATTATGTATACCGGAATACTTGGCGGCGCTATAGCTAGTTTTGGCACACTTTACACTCAGATAGTCAGTGCAATAGGAGCCACTGAACGCATTCAGGAGATTCTGGATACACCATCCGAGTTGGAAGTGCTAAAATCAGACAGTTTTACAGATATGAAAATCAAAGGCGATGTAAAATATGATAATATTACTTTTGCTTATCCTACCAGAAAAGATATGACAATCCTAAAAGGTATAAATATTGATATTAAAGCCGGGCAGAAAATAGCCCTGGTAGGCCAAAGCGGTGGTGGTAAGTCAACGATAGTACAGTTGCTGATGAAGTTTTATAATCCGGATTCGGGTAGTATTTTGGTGGATGGAAATAATATAAATACTTACGACTTGACTCAATTCCGCAAAAACATTGGAATTGTTCCACAGGAAGTCATACTTTTTGGCGGGACTATAAGAGAAAATATTGCATATGGTAAACCAAACGCTTCAGAAAAAGACATAAACTTAGCTGCACAGCAATCCAATAGCTTAGAATTTATCACCTCCTTCCCTCAAGGTATGGACACCATTGTAGGTGAACGAGGAATTAAACTTTCAGGTGGCCAAAGACAACGAATTGCTATTGCAAGAGCCATTCTTAAAAATCCAAAGATATTGATCCTGGATGAAGCAACATCTTCTCTTGATGCAGAATCTGAAAAATTGGTTCAGGAAGCCATGGACAAACTGATGGAAAACAGGACTTCTATCATCATTGCACACAGACTTTCCACAATTCGGGATGTAGATTGTATCTATGTACTCGACAATGGTAAGATCATTGAACAAGGAACACATAATGAACTGATTAGCAATGAAAATGGCATTTATGCATCTTTGGCAAAATTACAATTTGAACTTACATCAAGTATAGATTAATTCAACCTTTAATATAAATAAAAGAATTAAAATGATAAAAAAAATAATCGGAATATTTCTTACCTTAGTTTTTGTATCCGGGCTTCAAGCACAATTTGGATATGGATTTACAGTATCTACTGACGTATATCACCGTTACGTAAATCCCAAAGTACCCAATGATGATACAGGTCGTTCGGCGGGCAGTACAATACTGAATTTGGGGATAGGACCAAAAATTTGGTTGGGAAGTAAAAATATTTCATTTTCAGCTGAAACTCAGGCTATCATTGGATTTTTTGGGTTGTCAACGAGTGAATATAAAGGTTTAGGTACCCTTGCTTTTCCTTTGATCGGAAAACTAAACTTCAAAGGTTTGAGTACATTTGACAAAGAAGGAAAGATGGGCTTTAGCATAGGTGGTGGATTGCAATGGAATAAAACGGAGCTTTTTGGCTTATCTGATGAGTTTCAGTCCAAAGGACTAAAGAGAAACTTATTTAAAACTTATGTCTTACAGGCAGGTTATGGTTTTGGGTTAAGTGGTTTTACTGCACATGGGTTTTTAAGATATGGTTTTAATAAAGCAGTTGAAAGCAGCGCCTTGAGCATTGGGTTACAATTTGACTTTAATTACCCTATGCTAAAGAAAATAACAAGCCCTGAAAGTGAACTTTAAACCTATCTGTTTTTACCATGGTACTTCTTGACAATATCAATCTCAAAACCTTCAACACCTTTGGTATTCAAGCCAACGCCAAGGGAATTATACCCATTTATAATGAAATAAATGTGTTTGAAGTTTTGGCAGCCCAAATTAGACCTCTAAGAATTCTTGGTGGTGGATCCAACATTTTACTTACTGGAGATGTAAATGCTTATATATTAAAAAACGAAATCAAAGGTATTGAAATCATCGATGAAGATGAAAATCAAGTCTTGGTTCAGGTAGGTGCAGGAGAAAAATGGCATCAATTTGTACTATGGGCCTTATCTCAAAATCTTGCCGGTGTAGAAAATCTGTCTCTAATACCTGGTAGTGTAGGCGCAGCCCCTATGCAAAATATAGGTGCATATGGAGTAGAACAGGAAAGTGTATTCCATTGTCTTAAAGCCATACACCTTGAATCAGGTGTTAGAAAAGTTTTTTTTAAGGATGAATGCAAATTTGGATACAGAGATAGTATCTTTAAAACCCTGGTGAAAGATCAATATTTTATAACCCACGTGGTATATATATTAAAAAAGAAAAATTATACTGTCAGAACTGATTATGGAGCAATAAATGACATATTAGCTGTAAAAGGAATTACAAGCCCAACTATACATCAGGTGTCAGATGCAATCATAGAAATAAGAAAATCGAAATTGCCAAACCCTGTTGAAATCGGAAATGCCGGAAGTTTTTTTAAAAACCCAGTGGTACCAGTGGAAAAATTTGGAACATTATTGGATAAATATAAATACATCCCTTCTTATCCGGTGTCTGAAACAGAAGTCAAAATACCGGCTGGATGGCTCATTGAAAAAGCAGGATTTAAAGGATTAAAAAGAAACAACATCGGGGTTCATCACCTGCAAGCATTGGTTTTAGTTAATTATGGCGACGGAAATGGAAAAGAAATCCACCAACTAGCTATGGAAATATGTCAAACCGTGCAGAATAATTTTGATATTATAATCGAACCTGAAGTTAATATCTGGTAATGTTATTCTTATAGGGGTCTTAAGAAAAAAAAATTAAGGTCAATTGAATTTTACTGAATATAAAAAAGGGCCAAAAATCAAATTTTTGGCCCTTTTTTATATTATAGTTACAAACTTATTTACTACCGAGTGCTTCTATTTTTGCCTTGTATTCAGCAGATTTTTCAAGCTGACCTTCTCGTGCGTAAATTTCCTTTAGAGCTATCATCGTGTTCTGATCTTTAGGGTCTAATTCTTCAGCTTTAAGGAAATACGGTAATGCCTGCTTGAAATAACCATCCATTTCAGCTTTTATGGCATTGTATTTTTTGGTTCCTGCAGAAGAATAATCATTACCCAATTCGTTTAGCTTTGTTGTCATGCTGGCAGCTTTATTATAATAAAGTGCACCTTGGCTGTATGTTGCATCAAAATTTTTAGGGTCTTTGGCCAATGCCTGTGTAAAATAATCAAACGCTGAATTAAAATACTCATCGGCTTTTTCAATGTTGCCTGCAGCTCTTTCTTTCTGATTCAACTGATCGTATACATTTCCAAGTGTGGTATAAACAGAAACATTGTCCGGTTCTTTTGCAATGGCTGCTTTGAGTTTATCTGTTAAAACATCCAATTGGCCTACCTTAAGATAATAATTGATTTCTGCAAACAATAATCCATTGTCATCAGGGTTTGCTTTTCGCCCTGCGTCAAGAAACTCCATGGCTTTTGTAATATCCTTTTCTGATGCCATATTAAATAGTGCTTCATATACCAAAGGTTGTGCGTTACCTGCTTTATACAATTGCTCAAATAAAGGAAATGAAGCTTCTTTATTGTCTCCGAAATAGCCTGAAACTGCCGTGTAAAAAGTTTGGTCATTCTTAATGGTAGGATCATCCAATCTGCTGTCCACACTATTTTTTTTCAGTATTTCATTTGCTTTTAGTGTAGATGCAAAGTTTTTGTAAGCCGAACTATAATCCTGTGCCTGGAAAAAAGTTATTGCAATATTATTGACATAATCTTCATTTTCTCTTACGCCAGCTAGTGCATCTTTGGTTTGAGATTTTTTTACAGCTTTAGATATTGCGTTTTCAAAAGCATCCATGGCGGTCAATCCTGCATCTGGTGTAGCCATCATGTAAGCTGGGTCAAGAATTTTTTTATTCATTTCGGCTTTTGCGATTTCATTAAAAATCTGGCCTTTAGTAATCCATGCTTCCGGATCAGCTTTGGCATCGTCTGCTGAAAAAACCTGGTCAATAGTAGCAATTGCCGACGCAAGGTCTGCTTTGTTGGTGACCGGATCCAAATAATATTTTCCCAAAGTCTTATTGGCGTTTTTCAATTGTTTTTTATATTCCTGTGCCTGGATCAGGGAGACAGAAACAAAAACCAACAGTGTGCTAAAAAAAAGGTGTTTCATCGTTAATTGTTAAATGTTAAAAATATGATCACAAAAATAAAAAATATATTTTCACAAAATACATTTTCATCAATAAGACGTGCATTTGGCAGTAAAAAAGTTTAAAATTTGTTAAATTTAATGATCTTGTTGTTAAAATATACTTAACCTTATTCTTCCTCGTCTATGGCTTCTTCTCTCCTTATTACAGTAACATCAGCTATGGATTCTTTATCCTGTATCCTGATCACTTTAACCCCTTGAGTGGCCCTACCCATCAACCTTACATCCGACACCGGAGTTCTGATTACAATGCCATCTTGCGTAGTAATCATAAGCTCATCAAACTCACTTACCCACTTGATGGCAACCAGCTGTCCTGTTTTTTCAGTAATATTGATGGTTTTAACCCCTTTACCTCCCCGATTGGTAATTCTGTAATCTTCCAAAGGTGATCGTTTACCATTACCTTTTTCTGATACAACAAAAACAGAATATTCCGCTTTGGTCGGATCAGCTGAAATCATACCGATTACTTCATCCTTATTTGAGCCTAAAGTCATAGATTTAACTCCTGCTGCGCCTCTACCCATCGGTCTGACCTTTGTTTCATTAAATCGTATGGCCCGTCCTTCTTTATTGGCGATAATTATTTCATTTTGGCCAGAAGTGAGTTTAGCTTCCAGTAATTGGTCACCTTCATTTATTGTTATAGCATTGATACCATTAGTTCTAGGTCTGGAAAAAGCTTCAACAATGGTTTTCTTGATCATTCCCTGTTTAGTACAGAATATGATATAATTGTTGTTAATAAATTCTTCATCATTGAGATTTTCAATTTTGATATATGCACGTACTTTATCATCCGATGGAATAGCCAGTATATTTTGCAATACCCTACCCTGTGACACTTTGCTGGCTTCCGGTATTTCGAAAGCTCTCAGCCAGAAACATCTTCCTTGTTCAGTGAAAAGGAGAAGATAATTGTGATTATGCGCAATAAACATCTGCTCCACAAAATCAGTATCCCTTGTTTTGGCACCGCGCGATCCTTTACCGCCTCTACTCTGCTGTTTAAATTCGTCGGTCTTCGTACGTTTTATATAGCCAAGATGCGAAATAGTAATGACAACTTCTTCATTTGGAATGAGGTCTTCTACGCTTATTTCATCATCAGCATACGATATGTCAGTTCGTCTTTTATCACCAAATTTTTCATTAATTTCATCTAATTCCTGCTTGATGATATCTCTTTGCAACTGATCACTGGCCAATATACTTCTATAATATTCTATTTTAGCCAATACTTCATTGTATTCTTCTCTGACTTTATCTATTTCAAGACTAACCAGCCTTTGAAGTCTCATTTCAAGAATTGCTTTCGCCTGTATGTCACTTAAAGCAAAACCCGTCATCAAACCTTCTTTGGCTTCTTCGACCGTTTTTGATTGTCTGATAATTCGTATGACCTCATCAATATTATCGAGTGCTATAAGCAAACCTTCCAGAATATGAGCTCTTTCTAGCGCTTTTTCCAAATCATATTGCGTCCTTCTGATGATTACTTCAATTCTGAATTTTATAAACTCAGAAATCATATCCTTCAGATTAAGGACTTTGGGTCTGCCATTGACCAAGGCAATGTTATTAACCCCGTATGAGGTCTGAAGTGGTGTATATTTATAAATTTTACTCAATACAACGCTAGCCATGGCGTCTCTTTTCACTTCCACCACTATTCGAAGCCCAGTCCTATCTGATTCGTCACGTATGTCAGAGATGCCGCCGATTTTGTCCTCATTAACCAATTCAGCAATCTTGGCTACTAAATTTGCTTTATTGACCTGATAGGGTATCTCAGTAATAATAATAGTTTCTTTTCCACCTGGTCCTGCCTCAATAGCAGCCTTACCTCTTACTATTACTTTACCTCTTCCAGTATGAAAAGCTTCACGAACACCTGAATATCCATAAATTGTGCCCCCTGTAGGAAAATCAGGCGCCTTAATAAATTCTATTAATTCATCAATAGTAATATCCGGGTTATCTATTTCTGCTTTTATCCCGGCGATGACTTCAGACAGGTTATGTGGAAGCATATTTGTCGCCATACCAACTGCGATACCGGAAGCCCCATTGATAAGTAGATTTGGAATTCGGGCAGGCAATACTGTCGGTTCTTCCAATGAATCATCAAAATTCAATTTGAAATCTACGGTATTCTTATTAATATCTGCCAGCATTTCATCACTGATTCTTGCTAACCTGGCTTCAGTATATCGCATCGCAGCCGGACTATCCCCGTCCATTGACCCAAAGTTACCCTGTCCATCCACCAAAGGATATCTCAGTGACCAATCCTGGGCCATACGAACCATAGCATCATACACTGAACTATCGCCGTGTGGGTGATACTTACCCAAAACTTCACCGACGATCCTCGCCGACTTCTTATGAGATCTACCATATGCCAGGCCTAAGTCTGACATACCATAGAGAACTCTTCTATGCACCGGTTTCAATCCATCCCTTACATCAGGCAGTGCCCTGGCAACGATTACCGACATCGAGTAATCGATATAAGATGACTTCATTTCATCTTCAATGTTTATTGGGATAATCCTTTGATCATTAGCCATTTATGTATATATAATTTATTTTTTAAAACGAACGTGCAAAATTACATAAAATATTGCAAAAATTCTAATACATCATTTCAATTTTACTGCTTTTGAATTAAATATTTTATAAAATCCATAATTTTGAAAAAATTGGTTTATTTTTGAATTTGGTAAAAAGTAAGATAAAATATAATCAGATTGCGTTACATAATTATCAGCCTTATTTTTGTGCTCATCCATAGCCAACTGGAAGGACAATCATGCAAAATCCCTTTTTCCATTAAGTTTTCAGAAAGGACTGTAAACTCCATTAAAATATCATGGTCCGACACAAATACAGACCCAATAGGTTGGGAAATTGAATTAATCAAAAAAGGGGCCATCAGAACAGGAATACCTACAACTGCTTTAATTTTAACGAAAGAATTTACTTTTAATGACCTTACCCCATCTACTGCGTATGAAGTTTATATACGTTCGGTGTGCTCGTCAACTTCAAATAGTCCATGGAACGTTGCCATTCCTTTTGTAACTGTATTGTCCATCCCGACGGCATGTCAGGTAAATATTCCACTTAAAGATAATGGCACAGAAACTTTTTTACTGGATGTAAAAGAAAATGGGATTTTAGGAAAAGATGTTTTTATTGACGGGATAGATTTAATCGTTTCGCATGACTGGCCAGCAGATCTAAAAATTGTCCTTGAGAGCCCACAGGGACAACAAGTAACCCTATCAAATCATAATGGAACGGTCAAAGATGATTTTGGAGATATACATGATTCTACTTGTACAAAAGTTACTACATTCGCTCCGGGTGCGTGCCTAAGTTTAAAAAACAGTAGTCCACCATTCATAGGCTCATTTAAACCTGATGGAGATATGGACACATGGAAACCGGATACACTTTCAAAAGGGTTTTGGAAGCTTATTTTCTTTGATAGGGCGATCAAGGACGTAGGTGTACTAAAATATTTTAATCTACGATTTAATAAAGAAAAATGTTTGTTGCCCGAAGACCTGACTATAATAAAAAGTGATGTCAACTCAATTATTGTAGGGTGGAAGTCAGTGATATCATGTAATACTGTGAAAATTACCATAAGAAGTGATGGCATAGAAGAAAAAATCATTTTTGCAGAGTGCTCAGACCAATCATATGCTTTTGAAAATTTATTTCCAAATACTGAATATTCTTTAACTATTACAGGCGTCTGTTCAGATTTTTCTCAGTCGCCGGAAAGTTGTTCCATCATGGGTGCAACCACTTGTGAACCAATTTCGATATCTGAAAATTTTGACAATTTACCCACTTGTCAGGAAGGATGTGGCTCTTCATGTACTATAAATTCACCACTTTGGTTTAATCCATCCAATGATAATGGTCAGGACTGGTTAGTATGGCAAGGTAAAACCGACACAGAGAATACAGGTCCAACCGGCGATATAAATGGCACGGGTAATTATGTTTACATTGAAAACAATCCACTTATTTGCCCATCAGAAAGTCAGATAGTGTTACAATCAAAGTGTATTCATATACTCAGTAACTCATCTCAATGTGATATGTCATTTTATTACCACATGTATGGAGAAGACATCACTTACTTATCCCTTGAAATAAGTACGGATAATGGACAAAGCTGGGATAAACTATTTAATGTGATAGGAAATCAGGGAGATGATTGGAAAAGAGTTACTTTGTCTCTTTCAGCATATAATAACAAAATTGCCATCTTTAGATTTAATTCTCAAACAAGTAATGGGCCTTTGGCAGATATTGCTTTAGACCAGATCGAATTTTATAGATCTATTCCTGTTGCTGAACTGAATACATTTTATCCAGATACTGATGGAGACGGATATGGGATAGAATTGGGAAAAATATTAATTTGCAATTCGGTTCCTCCTGCTGGATTTAGTCTTTTAAATGGTGATTGTAATGACAGTAATCCTAATATCAACCCAGGATCTCCGGAGATTCAATGTAACTCGATAGACGAAAACTGCAATGGAAATCAAGACGATCTGCCTGAATTTAATCCGATTATTTATACAGTAACCAAAAATGATGCATCCTGTAATGGTTCTAAAGACGGGTCAATCAGCCTGGATGTTTCAGGAGGAACACCACCTTACCAAATCTATTGGAATAATAATGATCAGGGTCTAAATATTCTAAATATTGGACAAGGCGTTTATTTTGCCACAATTTCAGACGCTGGTGGCTGTCAGGTGAAAACAGATTTTTTTGAGATATTTTCAGCCACTTTTCTTAATATTATATCTTCGTCTATTATTCAACCATCTTGTAAAGGTAAATCCGATGGTTTTATCAACATAGAACATAGCCCTGAAAATCCTCCTTATACCTATAATTGGTCCACTGGAGTCAAGCAAAAAAACCTGGTAGATATACCTGAGGGAACTTACACGGTGACAGTTACAGATAATAGAAATTGCTCAGCCATACTTGAAAACATCCAACTTAATGCCAGAAGGACACTGGTTAGTGATATCAAAAATATAAGGCACCCGCTTTGTTCGGGTAGTCAAAATGGATTTATAGAAATTATTGTATTTGGAGGGACACCACCCTATTCATATTATTGGCATACAGGTGAAACTACGGAACTAATTTCCAATTTACCTGCGGGAAATTACACATGCACGATTACAGATAGTGCAGGGTGTCAGGATATTTTGCAAACTTCCATTACAACTCCGCCTCCTTTAACAGGAAATATATTGAGTACAGAAAGTGTTCGTTGCTTTGGGGAAAACAATGGCTCAATAAAAACAAATGTTAATGGCGGAAGGGCGCCATACACTTACCTATGGAACAACTTTGACTTTACGGATGATATATTCAACTTGAGTGCGGGCACATACACACTAACCATTACTGATGCAAACGGATGTCGAAATATATTGCCACCTGTTATCATAAAACAACCGCCTTTATTTGAATTATCTATAGATAGCCTAATACCTACTTCCTGTATTCTTGGAAAAAATGGTTTTATTCTATTGCAAACAAAAGGTGGAAATGGCGGGTACAATTACGCATGGAGTCACACCGGAGTATCATCTGCTCAATTTACCAACATGTCATCAGGAAATTATAGTGTCACTGCATATGATAAATTGGGTTGCAAAGCAGGTATTCCAAATATTTTTATACCTTATGTTAATATTAATGTAGACTTAGCTTTAGATGTCTTACAGGAAAATAAGTGTTATCTCGAAAAAAATGGCCAAATAAAAGCAAAAATAAATAATGGGGCCCAACCATTTGATTATAATTGGAGTCAGGGAATTCAATATTTCTCAAATAAAACGGTAGATACCATTTCCCTATTACCGGCTGGCAACTATCAATTGACAGTAACTGATAAAGATGGATGTACCGGACTATCAAACACCATAAGTTTTGTCGAGAAGCCCATTTACAGCTATACCACAGCTATTGTATCCAATAATACATGCAATACTGACAGTAGCGGAAAAATTAGTGTATCTATTGCAGGCGGAAATGCTCCGATTGATGTATCCTGGAACAATGGAAAATACGAAGGTCCGGAAATTACTTCATTACCAAATGGAATATACTCAGGAATCATAAGGGATAAGGATGATTGTTTGCTGAATATATTACCTATTGCCATATCTTCAACCTCAGATATTAAAATTAATGCTGAGATTAAAAATGATGCAGACCAAACATCATCAGGTGAGATATGTGTCATACTGTCAGGAGGACAAGCTCCCTACGATCTGCTTTGGGATTATGAAAATGAGAAGTCAGCATGTTTGTCAAATCTTAAGCAAGGAGAATATCAGATTACTGTAAAAGATCAGTTAAATTGTATTGTCAATCAAACATTTATAGTTCAAAACACAAGTAATACGTTAGAATTGGCTAAACAAAAAATAGCACTTTACCCCAACCCAAGCAGCAATTACATTAATATATTATCTGATCATACTATACAATCACTTAAAGTGTATGACTATAAAGGACTGTTAATGTTAAAATTAAATACAAATAACAAAAGCGAATTACTTGAAATTAACATTTCTGAACTACCCGCAGGACTATACTATATAGAGGCAGAACATTATCCACTGATATCCCGAATAAAGTTGATTAAATTCTGAAGTTTCAAAAAACTTAAGGGCGTCAAAATAACCCATCAAAAATAATGCAAAAGAAGAAATAGATGTTCTGCTTACTTTTTTTGGAAAAATCAAATACTAAAAAGGCCTATCTAAAAAATTAGATAAGCCTGAAATATAAGATTGAGTTTTGAGTATACTATTGAACAGGAACTATTAAGTCGCCTGAACCACTACCTGAAACCAGCATAGCGGTGATAATGCACAAAATAAACAAAGCTGCTGCTAAGCCCCAGGTTATTTTTTCAACAAAATCTGTAGACTTGGCTGCTCCAAACATTTGATTTGCAGCTACACCACCCAAAGAAGAATCGATTCCACCTCCTTTTGGATTTTGGATAAGTACTATTGCCATTAAAAGAACGCAATTAATTGCTATCAATACTGTTAATGCTGTGGTCATATTAAAACTATATTTTTATGAGTGTTTCTATTTTGGCTGCAAAGTAACTACTTTTTTCCGGATATTTCACCATTAATTGCTCATACATTTTTTTTGCATCATCTAAATGTCCTTGAGAAGCAAGTATTTCGGCCAGTGGTTCTGAGATGATTGCCGAAGATTTTGTGACAGATTTTTTTGCATTTTCGTCAAAAGCCTTTTTTCGAGCCGCTTTTTCTTCCTTTTTTATTTTCTTTTCTATATCATCTTTTTTGAAAGAAAGTAACCATTTGGAATATTCAGATATACCTCGATATTCATTCAGTTTAAATTTTTTAACTTTCTTCTTTTTATTTTTTAGATAATCATTTGATACAGATATTTCCTCTTCTACTTTTCTCTTAGTCTCAGAATAAATTACTTGAGTACTAATTTCTTCAATGAGATTTTCTTCTTGATCTGCTATTAACATATCTTGTTCCAAATTTTGATTTAAATTTTCAGCCGACTCAACATTTTCGAATCCTTCAGAAAGTCGATGTTTGGAATCAATACTATTCTCATTTAAATTATTCAAAAATGACTGATCAAATATTGAAGGTATATTACTATCAGCATTTTTCATGTAATGCATCCAGACCCGATCATTATTTAGAAGCATAAGTTGCTGACTTTCATAATCAGACATCTTTTTTGCCAGCAACATCCTATAAGGTGTAGCAAAAGGAGCATTAGATATTTCATCTTCAATGTCTGATACACTTAGAGTATCCAACGAAAACGGTTCAAGAAAATATTTGGACAGATTATTTATCATATGGTTGCGCAAAGGTAAAAAAAGATGTGAAAAATGTGTGCAATGCTCAAAAATAAGAAAAAAAATACCTTTTCCATTTTTTTTTTGTAACATGCTATCAGGTAATTTTCACCCAACAATCATTACTGTCAATCGTGAAATACAAATCAAATGATTTTTTTCATCGAATATTTCAGTATTCCAAACATGCAAAGTTTTGCCCAATCTTACCGGTCGGGTAATACTATACACTACTCCATCTCTGGCAGCTTTTAAATGGTTGGCATTAACTTCGATGCCAACGATACTTTTGTTGGGGTCACCAATCACTAACCAACTCGCCATACTACCTATAGATTCAGATAATGCTACTGATGCCCCACCGTGCAAAAGACCCATGGGTTGTTTTGTCCTATAATCAACCGGCATCGATGCTTTCACAAAATCATCACCAAATTCAGTGATCTCTATACCAAGAGTTTCTACCAAAGTGCCTTTATTAAAATTATTGATGACTTCCACAACGGGTTTTACATTCCAAATCATATTTAATCCTACTTTTGTACCAGAAACAAATTGTGAGACCAAAAAGTTATTTAAAATCAATATGCTAAACAGCATCGGTAGAAATAAGATAAATATCCAAAAGGCCATCTTTGTCGGTGGAATAATACTTTTTGTGATCAAGGTCATTGCTTTTTATATTACCAATTCAGTGGGTATACTGTCCGATGCCCTTGAGAGTACTGTCAACATCATCACAGGTTATATTACCCTAAAAAGTCTACAATTTGCTATAAAACCAAGAGATGACGATCACCCATACGGACATGGGAAAGTAGAGCTGATTACCGCATCAGTAGAAGGGATTCTGATAGGTGTCGCAGGTATCATGATTATTTTTGAAGCTGCATCCAGATTAGGAAGACCTCCTGAAGTACTTAAACTTGACTGGGGAATTATACTCATGTTATTTACAGCAGGGGTCAACTATATGATGGGTAGTTATAGTATAAGGCAAGGAGTATTGAATAAATCAGTTGCTCTGGTATCTGGTGGAAAACATTTAATATCCGACACTTATACCACTATAGCGCTCATCGGTGGATTATTTGTTTTTTATTTGACCGGATACCAGTGGGTAGATAGTGTTATGGCCATATTATTTGGTATATTTATTCTTTACACTGGCTACACCGTTCTTAAATCTACAATAAATGGGCTGATGGATGAGGCTGATGTTGATGTGCTCAATATATTGGTGGATACGATTACTCAAAAGAGGCGATTGACCTGGATTAATATACACAAATTAACGTATCTTAAATTTGGGCACGTTTCTCATGTAGATCTGCATCTTACCTTACCCTGGTATTTTAATATGAATGAAGCAAATAAAGAAATCGTCATACTTAAGGATATCATCAGAAAAAATCTACCGGAAGATGAAATAGATATTTCTATCCAAAGCGAGCCCTGTACAAGTAGAATGTGTGGTAATTGTAACTTACCATGTATCCATCGGACTTCAGACTTTAAAGAGTCAAGGGTATGGACCACTGAACAAATCACAGGTAAAAACATTTTTAGTTTATAAATGTAATTTTTTCAACTTAATCTTTACAGTTATGTATGATATAGAACCCTGGTGGGGATGGCGGGATGAATATACAGCCGAAAATGATAGTAAAACTCCATTTTTCCGAAAAAGTTATGACGAATTTAAATTCACCAACCAGATATACAATTACTTTATACATCCCCAATGGGATTATTTAGGGTCCGAGACTCTTTATGGAAAAATTTTGTATGTAGACTATAAAAGACATTTTGCATTAATTGAGCTGATTGGTGAATGGAATGATTGTATTACCAATGACAGTATGTTTATAAAAAGGGATCTGGCAGATTTTCTTATTAAAAACTACATCAGTAAATTTGTTATTTTTTGTGATAATGTTTTAAATTTTCATGGGGATGATGATTCTTACTATGAAGAATGGTATGATGACGTAAAGGATGACCGTGGATGGATCTGCCTGATCAATACATTTGATCACGTAGCAACAGAAATGAACAGATACAGATTACATCAATACCTAAATTTTGGACCTGAATTTAATGATTTTAATTGGCGAACGCAAAAACCTGCTTATATTGTCCAGGAATTAGAAAATATTATGAATAACCAGCAAAAGAAATTGCTATGACTCCACATAAATCAGGATTTGTTAATATTATTGGCAATCCAAATGTAGGTAAATCAACCCTGATGAATGCATTGGTAGGAGAAAAAATGTCTATCATCACCAGCAAACCACAAACTACCAGACACCGGATATTTGGTTTGCTGAGTGAAGATGACTATCAGGTCGTGTTTTCTGACACTCCGGGTATTATAGATAAACCCATTTATGGCATGCAGAGTTCTATGAATAAATTTGCCTTCTCTTCATTTGAAGATGCAGATATTATTTTATTCATGACGGATATTTTTGAAAAATATACCGGAGAAGAACCCGTGATCAATGCGCTCAAACATGCAGAAGTTCCTAAATATCTTATCATCAACAAAATTGATATAGACAAAGAAGATAAAGCAGATGATGTATCAAAATCTTGGGAAGATCTGGTCACTTTTGATGAAGTATTTTTTATCTCGGCTGATAAAAAAACCAATGTTGATAACTTATTAAATAAAATATTGGCTGATTTGCCTGAAGGTCCACCCTACTACCCTAAAGATGAACTTTCAGATAAAACAGAACGTTTTTTTGTATCAGAAATAATCAGGGAAAAAATTTTGACCTTATACAAACAAGAAGTTCCTTATTCTTGTGAAGTATCTGTGTCAAGATTTAAGGAGGAAGTCAAAAATGATGCGCCACTACTTATGATCTATGCGGATATATATGTGGATAGAAAATCTCAAAAGCCTATCATCATTGGAAAAGGCGGGGATGCAATAAAAAAACTGGGCATTGCGGCAAGATTAGAAATTGAGAATTTTTTTGGCAAACATACCTATCTTGACCTTAACGTTAAAATAAAAGAAAACTGGCGCAATGATGAACGCATGCTAAAACATTTTGGGTATGAAGAATAAAATCATTAATTATAAATGTGATAATCAGCATATTACAATTTGAACAATAAAAATCCTCTCATAAATTTTTATTATTTCAGTACTTTGTATTACCTTAGTGTCCGTTAAATAAAGTGAACATGTCAAAGTATAGAGTTAAAGCATCTCCCAAAAAAAATACCATTACAGCACAGGACGTAAAGGAAGAAAGAAAGTTTTTCAAAGTAGCCATTGTGGTAACATTATTGGTGATATTATTGATATATCTGGTTTTCAATTACCTTTTGTAATTTAGTAATACTATTTTTTTATTAAAAGCACCTGATAAAGCGACTTATTATGCTATTTAAGTTGCTGTCAGGTGCTTTTATATTTTATGTTAATTTTAAACCAATTCAAATGAAAAGCAATTTCAACATAATAATAATCATTTTAAGCATTTTTACAAATTTAGTAACGGGTCAATCTTATCAGGGTTTCTATAATTTTGAATTTGATGAGACCACGGGAAAGTTGCTATTTACAGTAGATAAACTTAATCAGGATTTTCTTATGGTGAATGCTTTCGGCACCGGTCTTGGCTCAAATGATCTGGGCATAGATCGGGGCAAGCTCAATGATATACGGGTAGTCCGGTTTGAGAAGCATGGAGATAAAATTTTACTCATTCAACCTAATTTAGGATTTAGGGCTATTTCCAACAACTTACATGAAGTCAATGCAGTAAATGAAGCTTTTGCAAAATCAGTAATTTTTGGATTTAAAATCGAAAAGAAAGATAACAATAATTATATCATTGACATATCTTCATTGCTATATGAAGATTTAAATCTGGTAGCCAATATCCTAAAATAAGCTAAACAAGGAACTTATAAATTAGAAAAGAGTCGATGTGCTTTGTATTTTGACAATATACATGCATTTCCAAAAAATGTTGAATTTGAAACTATCATGACATTAACCGGAGAAGCTACCGGTAACTACATCAAAAGTGTCACTCCAACACCAGAAGTTGTGACTTTCAGACAGCATGTTTCTTTTATAGAATTGCCCGATGAAGGTTACTCCCCAAGGAAATTCCATCCTGAAAGCGGTTATTTTTACACCAGCTATTTTGATTATGCAACACCTATTCATTCGCCGATAGAAAAAAAATTTATTGTAAGACACAGATTAGAAAAAAAATATCCTGAACAGAAGGTAAGTGAAGCAAAAGAACCCATCATATATTATATTGACCCAGGATGTCCGGAACCCATAAAGTCAGCACTTATGGAAGGTGGTAGATGGTGGAATCAGGCCTTTGAAGCCGCTGGATTTAAAAATGCGTTTGATGTCAGAGAGTTACCCGCAGGAGCGCACGCACTGGATGTTCGATACAATATGATACAATGGGTACATCGAAGTACAAGGGGTTGGTCTTACGGATCAAGCATAACGGATCCCAGGACCGGCGAGATTTTAAAAGGTCACGTTTCTTTGGGATCTTTACGTGTAAGACAGGATTTTTTAATTGCCCAGGGATTGCTGTCACCATATAAAAATAATGATGAGAATCACCAGGACATGACTAAAATGGCATTGGACAGGCTTAAACAACTTTCTGCTCATGAGATTGGTCATACGATAGGATTGGCACATAATTTTGCAGCCAGTACCAATGATTTGTCATCTGTCATGGACTATCCACATCCTTACGTCACTTTAAATCAGGATGGTAGCATGAATTTTACTAAAGCCTACGACAATAAAATTGGGATCTGGGACAAAAGAGCCATCATGTATGGATACGCCACCTATAAAAATGAAAATGAAGAAAAAGATGGATTGAATAAAATCATAAATGAAAATCACAATATGGGACTTCGGTTTCTAACAGATGAAGATGCGAGAAGCCTGGGAAGTGCTTCTCCTGTAAATCATTTATGGGACAACGGATCAGATCCAATCACCGAACTTGACCGGTTGATGGCTTTACGCGCAGTTGCAATGTCTAAGTTTGGACTCAATACCATTCCTTCAGGAACACCATTATCTGAATTGGAAAAAATATTTGTTCCTCTATATTTTATGCATAGATATCAGGTCGAAGCAGTAGGCAAACTTATCGGGGGTATTGAGTATAGTTATGCGGTAAAAGGATTTGGTAAAATAGACCCGCTTAAACCTGTAGCAGATGACAAACAAGAACAGGCTTTGAATAGTTTGCTTGGACTGTTGAATGAAAAAAATCTTGTAATCCCCGACCAAATAACTCAATGGTTATATCCACCCGCTTATGGTTATGCCAGAAATCGTGAAAGTTTCCCTACATCTTCTTCCCCCGGGTTTGATAGTCAAAAGGTTTATGAAAGTGCAGTCGGTCAGATCATAGATATATTATTGCAACCGGAACGGTTGAACAGATTGGCAAACCAAAAAAAACTGACACCTTATCTTAAGAAAATATATTCTACACTAGCTGAAAACCCAAATTCAGACATCATCCGGCAGACTGCACAGATTCAATATTTGTCCAGACTTCTGGCATTAAGTATTGCTGAAAACAGCAGTCACATCCTAAAAGCCAGCATTACTGCAGAGTTAAACATCTATATAAAAAATTGGTTTAGTGCTGATAAAGAAAGTGTCCATGAGCAATATATGCTTAAATTGCTGGCTATGACGCCGGAACAAATTAAGGAAATAAAGTTACCGGTGATTTCGGCGTTGCCCCCGGGAGCTCCCATTGGAAGTTGTGGTATGGATTATTGAGTATAATTACTAATCTTTGAGTCTATTTATTTATCATTTATCGATAAAATATTGCCATTTTCAATAGACTACTAAGATTTCAATATATGTTTTTGATCATGCTTACTTAAAACGTAAAATGTTTTTAGTAACATTTAACATAAAACCAGTGTATTTATCTTATTCCTCACCCCGGAGTCTTTTATCCTGTCTTTGTGCCAGTTTTACAAAAAACTTGATCAGATTGACAATAGACAGAAATACAAGATAACCAAAGGTTAAGACGAAATACAGCCACCTTACTGAACCCGCATCATTGATGGAAACGCCACTGATACCCCACGCAATACAGCCCCCTATTACAAGCAGTCCTGCAAAACTAATAATGGATTGCCCCCAGTATTTATTACCATCTACCGCAGCAAAACTCAACACACTATTGACTAATGCAAAAAACAATATCATCCCGCAAAGTACGACCCAGGGCATAATGTGTTCTGTAGATGAATAAGGTGGTGATGGC
Source organism: Saprospiraceae bacterium (assembly GCA_016714445.1). Classification (GTDB taxonomy): domain Bacteria; phylum Bacteroidota; class Bacteroidia; order Chitinophagales; family Saprospiraceae; genus OLB9. The sequence continues at coordinate 717,277 of JADJNF010000001.1, forward strand.
ATCAAGCCTGATATGCCCATAAGCACAATGGCAAGTACTAAAACTGCCCCAAACTGTAGAAAAGGAGAAATCTGTCTGTCAAGAATTGATTTATTTTCCATCAAAGAAGTATTATATCTGATAAAAGAAAAATTCCGCCAAATTGTTTTTTAGGATAATAAAATGATCCGACTATTTTGCATTTTTCAGCACTTTATTCCATACACGGAACAAATTACCTCCACACATTTTCTCAATATCTTTATCTGAATAACCACGTTTTAGCAAAACATATATCAAATTGGGATAATCGCTTACATCTTTAAGGCCTTTGGGGAGAGAGTCTCCTACCCCATCATAATCTGAACCAAAACCAACCTGTTCAACGCCTGCAAGTGAAACAATATGGTCAATATGGTCTGCGACTTTATCAAGATCTGAATATACTTTTGGATACTGCTTCTGAAAACTTTCTTTAAATATTTTACCTTCATCAGAATCTTCTATAATGCCTTTTTCAACCATTAAGCTCTGATAAACGGTTCTTAGGCTGTCATTGTAAGGATCTATGGTACCGTCCAGAAAAGAAGATCCAAAATTCACCATAATCACGCCACCATTGATCTTCATCATACGAATCATATCGTCACTCATGTTACGTTCAAAACCGGGAGTAAACTTCCTGCAAGATGAATGTGACGCAATAACCGGTACTTTTACATGTCTGATGGTCTGATAAAAAGTACTATCAGATACATGTGAAATATCAACCATGATACCATTTTTTTGCATTTCATCTAAGGTACGATATCCATAAGGACTAAGTCCATTCCAGGTGCGAGTGGTATCATATGATGAATCACATATCTTGTTGTCTTTGGCATGAGTAAGTGTAATATATGATATTCCTCTGTTTTTGAAATATGAAATCAGAGAAAGGTCATTTTCTACCGGTGCTCCATTTTCCATTCCCATGGGTAAAGCAATTTTTCCTGCTTTTTTGGCTTTGATGATGTCTTTTGGGTTCCTTGCAATGGCAAAATATTGCGGTTGGTTTTTTGCTATATACTCGACCATATTGATCAGACTGTCTGCCAGTTCTCGTGCACCACCTTCAATCTGAAGCTTGGAAGGGATATAAATAGACATAAAAGGAGCATCCAAACCACCTTTCTTTGCACGAACAAAGTCAAAATCACCTGTATTGGTTTGATAGGGAATACCCAGATATTCTTTTTCAAGTCTGAAATTAGATATTTTCAAACGGTAAGGTAGGTCTACGTGACCATCAGCAATTATGTACTTTTGGGCGAGATATAAAGCATGTTTTTTTAAATCAGGGTTTTCTGTGTTTACCTGACCATTTAAGTAAATAAACAAAAACAAAACTGGTATGCATAATATAAATCTCATATTGAATTTTACATTTGACGTTTAAATAATCAAAAGTAAATGAAATTCAACCAGAAAGAAACAATTATCAAAATAATTTACCTAAATATTCCTTTTGACAAATGTAAAAATAATTTCAAAAGCCAACTATAACAAATGGTTTAAACAGTTTCTTTTACTCGAATTTGCTCGTGATAATCACTTTCCGCATCTCTGGTGGTGGCAACATTTCCTTTATTCTCTCTGATGGTTCTGGAAAAAAGTGACAATTCCTTATCGGTTAAAAACTTCCATACCAATTTACCCCATGATGTGTGGTAAGTCAAATTATCATAAAATTCGGGGGCTATACGTTTGATCTCAGGCAATTTATTCCAGGGAACGTAAGAAAAATCATGGTGCTCATTATGATAACCTACATTAAATGCCAATTTATTTAACCAGCCATAATAACTGTATGTCTCCTGATCCCCATCTACCAAATAATGCTCCTGAATCCATCTGCCACCCAGCGGATGCAAACCAACTGAAAAGAAAAATGAACTCGTCAGATATAAAATAGGCATAAGGCCAAAAAAGTAAATCAAAACAATATCAAAAGCCAATACAACTACCAGATCTATCCATACCCAAAGACTTGAAAACTGAATCTCACGTAATCTTGGCGGCCTGGTTAGTTGAAATATCGGAAATAACAACAACCAAATGGCTTTACCAAAAAATGAATTTCCTATCAACTTGGCTTCCCATACACTCGGAATATCGCCATCTATGTCATAATGCCCCTGAAAAGCATGATGTTTTAAATGGTATTTTCTGAATTGTACTGAACTTGGCAAGACATTGGGAAGATCACAAAGTATTCCTGCCCACATATTGGCAATCCTGCTCTGAAATACCATATTGTGTGTACATTCATGAATCAAAACAAATAAAGCATGATTGGCAAATGCACCGATGGCATAAGCAGCCAATAATATCACCCACCAACTCTGATCTCTTAAAACAACAGCTATCCCTAACTGTAAAATTACGATGCCGAAGATATAAAGAAATGTATTCGGATTTCTACCCATCAGCTTTTTAATCTCAGGGTATTTTTTAATTATTTCTTTGGTTCTCTTAATATGGGGTTCAGGGCTTTCGGAAAAATTAAAACTTGTACGCATTTATATGTTTTTACTGTTAGGGTGCAAAAGTAGACAATTTAGTTTTCAATTCAGCAAACTATTTCATTATACTTTTTATTAATCTTAATGATCTAAATCAGTACATTAAAACAACCCAGGTTTCAAATCCCGGCTCATCGTATCTGTGGACATCTTTAAATCCAACCTTAAAGTGGGCTTGTAGTGATCTTACGTTTCGTTCTGCTACTTCTGTTATAATGTATGTATAATTTGGTTTATACAGTTGAAAATAATGCGCATACAAACCTTGAAAAATGCCTTTCCCCCTGTAGTTTTTGTCAATACAAATTTGCCCCATTACGAGAAATTTTTCGGTGCCCAACTTTTTGTCTTCAACCATGAGATCGTCCAAAAGTACAAACATAGAATGGAGAACCGGTATTTCATCTCTGAAATGTTTAGTCATAGCCAAAGCATAACCGATCACATTATCACCATCAGTTGCTATTATATGCGGAGCGATTTGATTCATCTTTGTCAATAATTCAATATCGTGTTGCACTGTTACAAATCCTTGTTCCCGTTCTTCTTCGGCATCATTTTTATGCCTCAAATTTTCCTTTTGAAGTAATAAAATCTGTTGTAGTTCATCAGTGGTTTTAGCTGCGCTGTATTGAATTTGCATCATTTTATTGAAATTCGGGAGTTTTTAATAATTATTACGACATATCGGTTTTTAATTTCACAAAGTTATCACAAGTTCCTCATTATTAGTAAAAATAATTATGAGTTGATCAATACTGCTACCACATCTTATTATAAATTATTCTTTTCTGTTTTAAACAAATTAAAGAAAATTTTTATTCCTTTTTCCGACATAAAATCTTAGCTAAACTTTGATTACTTTTGCTACTTCAATCATTAAAACAAACACAACTTTGACATTAATAAAATCAATATCAGGTATCAGAGGCACGATAGGTGGGAGACCTGGTCAAAATCTTACTCCGGTAGATGTAGTAGAATGTACAGCAGGCTTAGGCATCTGGCTTAAAAGAAGAAATGGAAATCAAAAAATAGTTGTAGGGCGCGACGGTAGAATAAGCGGGAGCATTGTAAGTAATTTAGCTGTCAATACACTGCTTTCTATGGGAATTGACGTGGTAGATCTCGGTCTTTCTACGACTCCTACTGTAGAAATGATGGTACCAAAACTGAATGCAGGCGCTGGCATCATTTTTACTGCAAGTCACAATCCTAAAGAATGGAATGCCTTAAAGTTTTTGACACATACTGGAGAATTTATATCTGCCGAAGATGGACAGGAGATCATTGACATCATAAAAGAAGGTTCCTTAATATTTTCTGATGTAGATCATCTGGGAAAATACTGTACTTATGAAGGATCGATGGAATACCATATTTCAGAAATCTTGAAATATCGCCATGTAAATTGTGAAGCTATTCAAAAAGCAGGTCTTCATGTAGTCGTAGATTGTATCAACTCCACTGGTGCTATTTCTTTGCCGCCATTATTGGATGCTTTGAGTGTCAAATATACCTTACTGAATGATGATAATTTTGGTCACTTTGCCCATAATCCTGAGCCTCTACCCAAACATCTTGAACAATTATCTCAGACTGTTATTGATCAAAAAGCACATTTGGGCATCAGTGTAGATCCTGATGTAGATAGGCTTGCTTTTGTAAATGAAGACGGCTCTATGTTTGGGGAAGAATTTACACTTGTAGCAGTGGCTGATTATATCTTGAGCAGAGAAAAAGGGAATACTGTCTCCAATCTCTCTTCTACCCGTGCGCTTGCCGATGTGACCAACAGACATGGCGGAAAATATAGTGCTTCAGCAGTCGGCGAAGTGAATGTAGTTAATGAAATGAAACGAACCAATGCCATCATAGGTGGAGAAGGAAATGGTGGAGTTATCGTCCCTGACTTACATTATGGTAGAGATGCATTGGCAGGCATAGCTATTTTCTTGTCTCTTTTGGCCGAAAAAGGAATATCGATGACCGAATTAAAAGCGACCTACCCTACTTATGTCATTATAAAAGATAAACTTGAGCTGACACCTTCGCTAGATCTCGATCTTATATTTGTAAATATCAAAGAGAGATTTAAAAATGAGAAAATAAATGAAATCGATGGACTAAAAATAGACTTTGCAGAAGGTTGGGTGCATATGCGCAAATCAAATACTGAACCCATTGTTAGAATATATTGTGAAGCAAAAGACGACAACACCGCTCAATCTCTTATTCAAAAGGTAAAGTCCATCATATGACAAAACAAAATTCAAACAGTCTGGAACAATATTTCGCACCATTTAGAAATAATATCATTGGCATAAACCAGGAGTTTGAATCTCCTTATGGTATTAAAAAAATAATATATGCCGACTGGACAGCAAGTGGAAGGATGTACAGACCCATCGAAGAGCTTTTGATAGAAAAAATAGCTCCCTTCGTAGCCAATACACATACTGAGACAAATGTGACAGGGTCAACCATGACGCTTGCTTACAAAAAAGCGAAAGATATCATTAAAAAACATGTCCATGCCAAAGAAGGCGACATACTAATCTCTTCCAATTCAGGAATGACAGGTGTAGTCAATAAACTGCAGCGTATCATCGGTATAAAATTGCATGAAAAATTTCATGATAAAATAAAACTTGCTGAAGAAGACCGCCCCGTGATTTTTGTGACACATATGGAGCATCACTCCAATCAAACCTCCTGGATCGAAACCACAGGCGATGTAGTCGTGATAGATGCTTGTAATGAAGGTAAAGTTGATCTTGGCTGTTTGAAAAGTCTCTTGGATAAATATAAAAATAGAAAAGTAAAAATTGCTGCAGTCACATCTTGTTCTAATGTGACAGGCATTGATACACCTTATCATACTATAGCGGGCATGATGCATCATGCTGGCGGTTATTGTTTTGTGGATTTTGCATGTTCGGCACCTTACATAAATATAGATATGCATCCTGAAAAAAAAGATGAGTATCTGGATGCTATATACTTCTCGCCACATAAGTTTTTAGGCGGGCCGTCGAGCTCAGGTATATTGATCTTTAATCAAAAACTATATACCAATAGAATTCCGGATAGTCCTGGAGGCGGTACCGTAGACTGGACCAACCCTTGGGGAGAACATAAATATCACGAAGAAATAGAAGCAAGAGAAGACGGCGGTACCCCGGCATTTTTACAGACGATAAGGGTGGCACTTTGTATCAAGTTGAAGGATGAAATGGGTGTGGAAAATATATTGGAACGAGAACATCAATTGCTGGAAAAAATTTGGAAGAAATTTGAGAGCCTTCCAAACCTACATGTGCTCGCAGACAATCATAAGCAAAGGCTTGGGGTTATTTCATTTTATATAGATGATCTTCATTTTAACCTAGCGGTAAAACTACTTAACGACAGATTTGGTATTCAGATGCGTGGTGGTTGTTCATGTGCTGGTACCTACGGACACTATTTGCTGGAAGTATCACATGAAAAGTCAAAAAAACTGACCGACGAGATATCATCTGGTTTTCTGGCCAATAAGCCAGGATGGGTGAGAATGTCTATCCATCCAACAACAACTAATGCAGAGCTGGAAGAAATTCTGTTTGCCCTTCAAGAATTGTGTTTACATCATAAAGAATGGGCAGCCGATTATATATATGATGTACATACCAACGAATTTAAACATACATCAGAACCGGAAACCGAGAAAAAATTAGTGGATGAATGGTTTGAGTAATGAGTGATGAGATTTGAGTGAAAAAAAATGATTATATCCAATCTACTTTCTAAATTATACCATACCTAAATCCGCATCATAAAATAACACCATGCGCATCTACCTCGACAACGCTTCTACAACACCCATGCTCCCTGAAGTGATAGATTATATGACGGAAGTAATGCACAATGATTTTGGCAACCCATCTTCCATCCATCAACATGGGCGTAAAGCAAAGTCAATTATCGAAAATGCACGTAAAGTAGTAGCCAAAGTGATCAATGCATCTCTGGGAGAAGTATTTTTTACCTCGTCTGCCACAGAAGCCAATAATATGGTGATAAAAAATGCGGTGCAAGACCTTGGAGTACAAAGGATTATTTCATCTCCTACAGAGCATCACTGTATCTTACACACACTAGATTATCTTACTCATCATCATAAATGTGAAGTGATTTACCTGCGAGTTGATGCTTATGGCATTATCGATTATCAACAGCTGGAAGATTTACTTTCGGGTACTTCTCTCAAAACATTGGTGAGCATCATGCATGGTAATAATGAAATAGGGACCATGTCGGATACTATTAAAATCGGTCAGTTGTGCCACAAATACGGCGCTTTGTATCATTGTGATGCTGTGCAAACCATAGGGAAATATCACATCGATGTGCAAGCGTCTTACATTTCTTTTTTATCGGGTTCTGCACATAAATTTCATGGACCTAAAGGTGTGGGTTTTGTTTTTATAAGTAATGAAAATATCATCACACCATACATACACGGTGGCGCACAGGAACGCAATATGCGAGCAGGAACTGAAAATGTAGCTGGTATCGCAGGTTTGGCAAAAGCACTCGAAATCATATGTGAAAGTACAGATAGTAACAAAAAAAAGATCCTATCACTCAGAACATTATTCAAAGACAAACTTCTTACTGAATTTATGGATATCACTTTTAATGGAAGTCAGGAAGGTGATTTTTTGGCACATGTACTTAGTGTTTCTTTTCCTCCCGGACCAAAGGCAGATATGCTCGTGATGAATCTTGATATTGCAGGTATTTCAGCATCCTCAGGTAGTGCGTGTAGTGCAGGTATAGAAGAAGATTCACATGTTTTGGTTGCAATAGGACATCCTGCGGAAAGGAAGACGATTAGATTTTCATTTTCACCTTTTAATACAGAAGAAGAAATTCTTTACACGGTAGAAAAGTTGAAAGAAATGACACCGGTCATATGAATTTCTGTTTCAGATTGCGCTGCAATTTCACTCTGTCTCCCGGCTTAACCTGACAAAATGGGGGTGAATAAAAATCTATCACCTTAAAATCTGTATGTCCGATTACATACCATCCACCCGGGCTTTCCTGCGGATATATCCCTGTCTGGGCTCCGCCGATAGCAACAGATCCTGATAAAATCTTTAAGTCAGGAATTATTTTTCGAGGGATATGTAGTTTTTTATCCAAACCACCAAGATATAAAAAACCAGGTAAAAAGCCTATAAAATATACATCATAAAGTGCGGATGTATGCAAATCAACAATTTCGTTACGAGATAACCCGGCGTGAGACATCACTGAAGCCATATCTTTATTCTGACTCTTGTTATACTCTACTGATATTTCCCAAATTATTCCTTCTCCTTGGGCTATTACAGGTGATTCTCCTTTTGCTACTATCAATTATTTCCAATATTTGAGCGTATGATATCACTTCCGGCATAAAAAAAACTGTCAAAGATGTATATCCGGGAACCACATCTACTATCCCTTTGATTTGTTTTGATTCTATGCCTTTTCTTATTGCAGATATCTCAGCAAGTATTGAAGTATGTATTATTTGGTGCCATTCTATGAGCACGCAACTTCTTCCAAAAGGCTTAATGCTACTCCACATCAGGCATTGGTTTTTTGACCAAAAGTCTTGCGAATAAGTATAAGTGATTCCACTACTGTAGCATGATCACCGTGAACGCATATCGTATCAGAATGTATGGGGATCATATTACCATCCATCGACTTCAAATGTCCATTAAGGATATTTGATACCTGTGTCAATACATTTTTTGGATCACTGATGACGGAACCATCAATACTGCGACTAACAAGAAATCCGTCGGAATCATAGCTTCTGTCTGCAAAACTCTCAAACATCACCGCCATTCCTTTACTAGAAGCTGCCTTGGCCATTTCAGAACCGTAAGGAGCAAATATTTTCAGATGTGGATCAATAGAATATACTGTATTTACTATGATTTCTGCTTCTCTTTTATTTTTAGCAGCAGTATTGTATAATGCACCATGAGCTTTCACATGGTTTAATTTACCTCCTAAACTTTCAGTTATAGATTTGATGGCACAAATTTGATATCTAAGACAAGCGGACAACTCTTGAGCTGACATCTCCATATGCCGCCTCCCGAATCCTGAAAGATCCGGGTAAGAAGGATGAGCGCCAACTTCAATACCAAGTTCGATGGCAGCATAAATTGTGGTCTCGATAGTCAGAGGATCACCGCCATGAAAACCACAAGCTATATTTACCGCATCAACAAGTGGCAATATGGCTTTATCATTTCCGACCTTTAGGTTCCCATATGATTCGGCCATGTCGCAATTGATGTGAACTTTAATCATTTTTATATTTTCTGATGAATTATCAAACAAAAATAGAATACCAATGTAAAATTACAATTCTTTTGAAAAATACCCAATAGAATTTCACTCAGTAGCCTTTTATAATTCAGAACTATTTAAGAGTATGTTTAAATTTTCATGTTTGAGCGAAAGCAAGCAAATTTAATTTTAAACAAGATGACTGATTGTTCTCGTCTAATGACGAGAATTGAGTAAAATACTTTACTCAATAAAGAAGGAACTGCGAACAACGGCTCGCAGCGAATACCAACAAAAGCCGGCAGCTACGACAATAACCTGTGCGCCTATAGAGCAATATAACGAAGGAAAAAATAAAATTTGTCGCTTGCAGGCAAATGATGGAAGTTTAAACATACTCTAAGTTGCTTTTGTCTTTAATCATATTATATTTGCTATCTCAAACAATAGAAAATGAACAGAAAAAAAGTAGGTTTAGGTTTTTTAGGATTTTTTTTAGTCATCCAGTTGATCAGAATTGATAAGTCAACTCCTGCCGGTAATTTAAGCGATGATTTTATCGTTTCAGAAGCGACAGAAGAAAATGTTGCCATGTTAATAAAAAATGCATGTTATGATTGTCATTCCCATCAGACAGAATATCCATGGTATGCACAGGTTGCCCCGGTATCATGGTGGATAAAAAATCATATTAATGAAGGTCGGAAACATCTGAATTTTTCAGTCTGGACCACATATAATGCAAAAAAGCAAAAACATAAGTTGGAAGAATGTATTGAAATGATGGAAAATAATGAAATGCCACTAAAAAGTTTCACTTGGACACATCCTGAAGCAAAACTTTCTGATGAACAAAAAGCCCTGCTTGTGAGTTACTTCAAAGTTAAATTTAATTCACTTTAATTTTTATTAAAATCGCAAAATGAAATATTTATATTTTTTAGCTTTAATTCAAATTCTGTCATTCAATATATTATCAGCGCAATCCAATGCTTCCTGCTGTCAGGCCAGTTCTATAAAGGCATTCACAGATTTGGCCAATGATATTTCTTTTGTCATGACACATGAAGAGCCATTACCATTCATTTTGCAGGATCCAAAAGGTAAAAACATCTCATTTCCGATAGCAGGTGGAGAAGACGGGAAAGGATATTATATTTCAGGTAAAAAAAATAATTATAAATGGATATTTGTTTTTCAGGAATGGTGGGGATTAAATGATTACATAAGGTTACAAGCCGACATGCTCCAAACATCTTTTCCTGACGCGCACATTCTTGACGTGGACCTGTATGATGGCAAAGTGGCCACAACAAGAGAAGAAGCAGGAGCTTTAATGCAGGCCGCAAGTCCTGAGAGAATTGAAAAAATAATCTTAGGCGCAAGTAATTATTCAGGCACAAGCAGCAAAATTGCAACGATTGGTTGGTGTTTTGGAGGTGCCTGGTCCAACAAAGCAGCGATTATGTTGGGAAAAAAGGCTGCTGCCTGTATTATGTATTATGGGATGCCTGTAAAAGACGAAGCCCAACTGAGCCAACTGACTGCACCTGTGTTAGGTATATTTGCGGATCAGGATGGATGGATCACTCCCAAAGTGGTATCAGAATTTAAAGAGTCTATGATCAAACTCAATAAGTCGGTTGAGACGTACGGTTACAGTGCAGATCATGCATTTGCAAATCCGAGCAACCCTAAATACAATAAAAGTTTTTCTGAAGATGCCTGGAATAAATCAGTTGCTTTTCTTAAAAAACACCTTTGATATCCTGATAAATACACTTTATGCATATTTCAAAATTCCCCTTTGATAAGATCAGTGCCTTATCATCAAAGGATACATTTTATCAGTTACAAACGGAAAAACTAAAGGACTTTTTGTCATTTACGCCGGATAAAGCGGGTTTGGAAGCTGCTTTTTTGCAAAGAAAAAAAAATGACGTTGACCGAGAGCTTCTGGTAAGTGTGTTGAGTGAACATTATGAAGGTCATATGGCTTCTGAAAAACAATATCACAATATATATAAGCTAAGTGATCCAAATACTTTTACATTGGTCACTGCACATCAGCCTTCACTTCTCGGCGGTCCTGCTTATTATTTTTATAAAATTTGTTCCGTAATTCATCTTGCTGATCAAATGAATACATTTAATCCGGGTTATCATTTTGTACCTGTATTTGTCAGCGGTTCTGAAGACCATGATTTTGACGAAGTAAAATCACTTCACATGTATGGTAAAAATATTGTGTGGAATACAGACCAAACCGGACCAGTTGGCAGGTTTAAGACATCTGGTTTAAGGGAAGTATTGGATACTATATCAAATATTCTTGGTACCAATGAAAATGCAGAAAAAATATCCCAAACATTTAATGAAGCATTAGAAAAAGCGAAGGATTATAATGAATTTGTTTTCTTTTGGTTAAATCACTTTTTTAAAGACTACGGACTTCTTGTAGTAAATATGGACGACAAAAGATTGAAAAAAAGCTTTAGTCCTATTATTAAAAAGGAAATCTTAGAGAGGAAAAGCGTTTTGTTAGTTCAGGATACACAGGAAAAATTATTGGAATTAGGTTTTAAGCCCCAGGCATTTGCCCGTGATATTAATGTGTTTTATATGACGGATGGGTCGAGAGAACGAATTTATTTTGAAAATGACAGATACATTATAAATAATACTAATATATCTTTTTCAGAATCAGAAATAATTCAGGAAATCGATAATTTCCCTGAACGGTTCAGTCCAAATGTTGTACTCAGGCCTTTATATCAGGAAAGCACCTTGCCAAACATTGCCTACATCGGTGGTGGTGGTGAAATAGCCTACTGGCTGGAAAGAAAATCTCAATTTGAATATTTTGATGTATTTTTTCCGGTTTTAATCAGGCGCAACTCAGTGATGCTGGTTCCAAAATCTATAGTAAAAACGTTAGACAAATTATCGCTCAAACTCGAAGATTTGTTACTCGATGAAGATAAGATTATAACCAAATATCTGGAAATGGCGGCCAATGGTGACTTTCACCTGAATATTGAGGTGGAAGAAATAAAAGAAATTTTTAGTAAAATATCAGCAAAAGCTAAACTTATTGATGCTACATTAGAACCATTCGTCTTAGGAGAAGGCCAGAAAATTTCAAAATCAATAGAAGCGATTGAATCAAGACTTAAAAGAACATTAAAACAAAAAGAAGATACTTCAATAAATCAGATTAAGTCAGTCAGATCCAAACTTTTCCCTGACAACGGACTTCAAGAGCGAAAAGAAAGTCTTCTACCCTATTTGGCGTCTGAAGATAAAGATTTTCTGAGTAATTTGATTCAAAATCTAAATCCGCTGGACAAAGAGTTTTTATTCATTTACCTCTGATACTTCATGCTCAGCTTTCTTCAAGCCAAAACAGCTTAACAAGTCAGCCAATTTGTTTTTCAAATCTTTTCTGTGTACGATAAAATCGAGAAATCCATGCTCAAGTAAATACTCAGATGTCTGAAACCCTTCCGGCAGATCCTTTTTGATCGTTTCTTTTATCACCCGCGGTCCCGCAAAGCCTATGAGCGCTTCCGGTTCAGCAAAATTTATATCCCCCAACATGGCAAATGATGCTGTGACACCACCTGTAGTTGGATCAGTCATGAAGGAAAAATAAGGTATGCCTTTTTTTGCAAGTAAAGTAAGCTTTGCAGATGTTTTTGCCATTTGCATTAATGAAAAAGCTGATTCCATCATCCGAGCGCCACCTGATTTTGATATGATCATGAGAGGCATACGATGTTCCAAACAATAATCTATAGCTCTTGAAATTTTTTCTCCGACTACAGAACCCATAGAACCTCCGATAAAACCAAAATCCATACATGCGATGACCAGTGGATATTTATTTACTTTGCCGGCCGCTACCGACATGGAGTCTTTAAGTTTGGTCTTTTTATATGCTTCTGTGAGACGATCCTCATAGGTCTTTATATCTTTAAATTGAAGAATATCGACAGATATGACATCATCAAACAGTCTGTGATATTTCCCGTCAAATATGATTTCAAAATAGTCTGTTGAGTTTACTCTCGTGTGGTAATCACATTTTGGGCAAATAAACAGATTTTCACGTAAATCTTTAACCGTTGTCATTTCGCTGCACCTGGTGCATTTATGCCAAAGACCATCAGGAGTCTCCTTTTTATTCTTAGTGGCTGTTTGAATGCCTTCTTTCAGTCTTTTGAACCAACTCATGATATATGTTTTTAGGTTCTATTGCAAATTAAAACGTTACATAAAAAACACAAAAGTATAAATATACCCCCTTTTATGGTAATCCACCATCCACTTTTAATATATAAATAATTAACAGCTATGTATAAAATTATTTATCAATATCTTACGAATAATATTATAACTTCAACAGGACCACTAAATTACCTTCTCTATTGAGTGTATGCCTTTTCTGTTTATTGCGATTCGATATTTTACCAATTCATTTTGCTCGTCACTTATCATTTGGAGTATAATATTTATGTAATAGAGCTTAAGACCTTTCACCATGATAAAATCTTTTTCGGCATCCGGAAAAAACAAAGGAAAATCAGGGTTGTCCATATTTTTAAGGAACGATGAAAAATTTAATCTTATAATTGAATTTATTCCACTTATAAAATATTTACTGCTTTCGTCCAGTGTTTTTCTGTCAATGTACATTTGTGTTCTGTATAAAATAGTCTTTTCGCTGTTTCTCCTTGAAATGTTCTGAAGGATTGAAAATTTTTGCCGGCACTCCACCACATCTGCAGGTAATTTTTTATAATGGATAAAATCCATGCTTTCTTTTGCCCAACCTACTTCTTTTTCATGGACACTTATCCTTATTTTATGATCAAAATATCTTGTGCTCATTTTGTTTGCAAGATAATATCGTGTAAACTCCTTTATACGATCTTTCAACATGTAACTTACCACAAGTGCCACAAACAGAGGCATGGTGAAATTACCATATTTTTTCTGAACAGAAAATGCAATAAATGTTGCAAAAACCATTGAAATACCGGCTGCCAAACTCAATAACAATTGTTCGGCAAATATTCCGTCTTTTTGTTTATCCGTATTTAGAAACAAATGGCTCTCCATATATTTTTTAAGCACGCCAAGCTTGAAGACAATACCGGTATTTTCCTTTTTATTATCTCGTTCTACGGTAAGATAGTTTTTGGATTTTTTATAATTTAGCTCATTATCAATAAATCGTAGCAACTTAATTTTATACTCATCAAAATAAGCAGATTTTCTTTCTTTAAGATTCTTAAGCAGAAGAAAAGAGTTATATTCTGCCAGATTACTCATAAATTCATCCCCGTAATTAAAATATTCTACTAACTCAGTACTTACTGTCGGTACATTGATGATAAAATATAATGCCCTGTATTGGCCCATTACGCTCACCAAGTTATCAAGATGGTGATGTAAAAGATAGTCAATATCATCTTCTTTTATATTTGAAATATGGTTTATCTCTTCTCGCAGCGAACTTTTTAGAATGGACAAAAACATTTTTAACTGATACTCATATTCAGCTTTATTTGTTCGTGTAGGTTGTGATGCCAGCAATTGAAAAGAAGATTCAAGATTAGCAAAAACGGGACATTTCCTTTCAGCAATATCTCTCAATAGAAAGATCGGGGTGATAAGCCTTATATTTGACTTAAGGTCATTGTAAAAATTTTCTTTAGAATAAGTAAACCTATTGATATCAAGACTTTCAGGGATAAATATCCAAGCATTGATGGTAAAATTATTCTTTAGTGCTTTTTTGCGTGCAATAAATCCCAATTTCAGCTCGACAGAAAATTTATCATGCAACTTTACATTTTCTTCTATCAAAATAAGTTATCGTTTAACAATTCAATTATTCAAAAAAATACTCCTTCACTTGTATAACCCAAATATTTTAAAACTGTTTCGCCCCAGACAATAATCATAAACCAGCTTATGACCATCATAGTAAAACCGAATTTAAAAGAATCGCTCATTCTATAATGGTTGGTCGTATACAGGAGGGCAGAAGGTTTGCTATTAAACGGAAGCACATAAACATGTTCGATAAGCAGCGCTACTGGGAAGGCTAAACTCAATATAGGATAATTGAACTTTTGTGCAATTCCTATTGCCATAGGCACAAATATCAGAGCACGCATGGTTTTGGACTGGAAAAGTATGGCACTAAAAAGCATGATAAAGGTAAGCCCAAGGTATAACACCCAAAAAGGAGTAGTCTCAGAAATCCCCAATTGGGTAAACAAAGCATCAACCAGACTTGCAGGCAAATCAGTTGCTTCCAAACCTGTACCTAAGGTGTAAGCCCCTGCAGAGAAAAGCATAAGATGCCAGGGAATATCCACATCATTCCATTTCACCACACCAATTCCGGGCAATAAAGCAACCACTGCTCCCATAAAAGCTACCGCTGTCTGAGAAATTCCATGCTGTTTATCTGTAGCCCATAGTGCCAGAACGATAAGAAAAATAGCAATTGATTTATATTCATTTATGGTCATTTTACCCAATAGACTGTACTCTTGCTTAAGCCTCGCCATTCCGCCTTCTATCTGGGGTATCTGTTCATCCGGCTTCATAGGAAATATAATTTTAGTCCCCACAAACCAACCAATGATGATCAATATAATACAAAGTGGAAATGCAGCGATAAACCAGTCCTGATAACCAAACATCGACCAGCCCAAGGCACCGGCAATAAGTGATCCCGCAAGAAGATTGGCTCCAGAACCTGTAATAAATCCACTTGCACTGATATTGATTTGAAAAAGATTCTGAAGAACTATGTTCCTGCCAAAATTATTTTTCTTTTCGGATGTAGCTCCATAAATGGCTGCAATTACCATAAATATGGGTAGCAAAATTGTGGCTTTTGCTGTCGTTGCTGATATAAAAACGGATAGAACAATATTAATAACAATGAAGCTAAAAAAAATTCCTACTGCGTTTTTACCAAATTTATTTACAAACCATAATGCAAATCGTTTGGCAACTTTTGTCGCTACTAACATACTTGCGAGAACAAAGGATAAAATATTGAGCCACATGACCGGATGGCCCAATTGAGCATAAGCGACTTTTTCTGTGGTAACTCCTGTGAGTACCATGGTAATGATCACCAATAATGATGTCAAGTAACTGGGCACACTCTCCGTGATCCATAAAATGATTGAAGCAACAAAAATAGCCAGCATTGCATAATTGATTCTCGAAAAATTTTCAGGCCCAACTTCATTATAACGCTTTAGACTGTCATCTTTCAAAGCATCAACGTTAAATTCATTGAGAAATGAAATGTCTGCCCAATAATAAATGAGTAAAAATGAAATAATAGCCAATGGACCTCCAAATATTTCCATCCACCGCTCAAACCCTTTTTTATCCGCTTTCTTTAATTTTTCGACGCGGTAATTTTTCATATCCAAAGGATCGAACGTTTGTGTAGTAGAATCCGTATTTTTTATTTCAGACATTTGTCATTCTTTATACATTAAAGAAAAAGTCAATTCTTTACTATTTCAAATGGTTAATTTGATCTTATACAAATTTCCTGTTTCATCACAACCCACCCAAACAAATCCTGCTGGTCTGTCCACAAAAATGGCTTCTGCTTTATTGACATAATCAATGAGCTGAGTTCCTATCAAACTTCCATTCAGGTCAGTATGAAAAATCTTCTTTTGTTTACTGTCACATATCCACAATGACTTATCAGTACCGTCATAAAAAATATCAGATAAATATACTGCATATTCCATTTGGTGTCTTGAAATTTCTTTCTTCAATTTCAGGTCGTATTTGATTAATAACTTAGGTGATTCCTGATTGACAATATACAATGTGTCATTTCCAAACGACAAACCTTCAATTCCTTTATTAAAAATTGCTCCGGAAATGGAAACGTCTGTGACTTTTGATACAGACATTTCATCTCTTGATAATTGATAAATAACCATCAGACCTTCATCGGCGAGATAAATATCACCCGTTAAGATATTAATGGTAATGCCTTCAAAATCATTGGATCCAGAATAGGGAAACTTTCTGATAATATTTCCTGCTATATCTATTTCAAAAATGCCAGTATTATCACTTACAGCCAGAAAATTACCGGTCTTTTGATAAAAGTATACACCTGAAAGCCCTGAAATGGATGTATTATAAACTTTATATGCTTCTGATGAAAGCTCCTGTTGTTGTCCTTTATCAATGTCATTATCCAGAAAACAGGATGAAATTGAGACAAACACCATTAAGGATACAAAAATAAATTTCATTGTTTTGTACTTAAGCAATTATGTATGTCATGATTATTCTACCACTTAGTAAATGGATGTTTCATCAGCATGGAATTATAGTATTTAGTATCACCGGTCACTTCGTCACCAAGCCATTCAGGTTTCTCAAAAGCTTCATTTTCATTGGTCAATTCAACTTCAGCGACTATCAATCCTTGATTTTCACCATAAAATTCATCCACTTCAAAGGTATGGTTGCCTGATATCACTTCATATCTGGTCTTTTCTATTACACCCTGCTCACAAATTTTCAATAAATCTTCTACTTCTTCTGCCGGAATTTCTTTTTCCCATTCATATCTTGTAGCGCCGGATGCGTTTCCTTTGCCTTTAATTGTTATATATCCCTTATCGCCTTTGGTTCTGACTCTCACTGTTCTTTCAGGAACGGATGATAGATATCCTTGGGTTATTCGAGTTTTTTTGTTTGCCTCCTTTTTGAAATTTTCGGATTTCACCAGAAACTTTCTTTCGATTTCGTTTGCCATAATGTTTTAATGAATTTTAATTTGCTAATGGTTTGTCAATCATACCTATAACCCTTTTGATGGCTTGAAGATAATTTATATTTTCGACACCTTCCAATTTTATATCGCGTATGGTTTTTTTTATATCTTCAATTTCTGTAGATTGAGAATTGATGGTTTCCAATCGAGCACCATTGATCAAAACTGAACCTGTTTCGCATATGGTGTCATTAACCATATATCCGAAGCGTTGTTTGTGCACTTTTACTGCCTGAAGGTCAGGATGTGCATTTATCATATCGATAAATTCTTCATATGTGATCACTTCTTTTTTGATGTCAGGTATTGATACCATAAATGCAGGAAATACTTCGTCACGCAATACAGATGCTGGCATAGGAAACTCTCCTTTCATCAGTGGATTCCATTGTTCAAGGCCATCCACTTCCTTAACAAATGTTTTTATATCCATCTTGCCATCCCTGATTTTTGTATTATTTATATCATTTGTTCGCGAAAGGATATAAATTTCATCACTTTGTCTTTCCCAAACTTTTTCAGGAACCGGCATGGACAAACGCGCCATTCTTTTACCCGCATTCTCAAAATTTTGTCCAAAGGACCTGAATTCAAACCTTGGTTTTGATATCTCACCAATAGATAATTCATCTTTGTTCATGTCTTAATATTTAAATTTGAATAATGTGAATCCTTTTCAAGGATCTGATCATGATATTGTAAAAACGGTATACTCATTCTAAAAAAAAGGTATCTGATCACTCATAAAAAGCGATCAGATACCTAAATATTCAAATGTATATCATAATTTTCCTATCGCTTAGTTATTGGATGTACCTTTTGTAGGAGTGGTAAAAACTTCCAAAGTTGTAGATCCGTCAGGTTTCCGACCATAGGATTTTTTACCAGATAAATTAATCGTCAAAAAATCCAATGTAGCTACCACAACACCACTGGCATTTTCAAGATAAATCGCATCACCAGATGTACTCAAACCAAATTCAATGGTATATTTACCCTCAGTATATTCTGTACTTTCTACATGAAATCCTTTAGAAGGTATTATAGTCCCTGCGTTCAGCACTCTTTTGGGTTTCGCTCCTGTTTTTATCCCTTCATCATAAAATGAATATCCACTGATATCAACAGGAATATCTGAATCATTATATATCTCTACCCAATCAGGATTCGTTGCATCTTTGGTTCCGTCAGCAAATACTTCATTTATAAATAGTTTCACTATATCGGACGCACCAACTGTATATTCAGAAACTTTCGCTGGAGCTTCTGAAGGATAAACTGTAGTAAATCCACCTACATTTTTTACTTCTATATAATATCCTACTTTAATATCTTTGGGTTGAGCGGGTATTACGCCTTGATAGATATTGTTCGCACCTGATACCATAGCAACACTAGTAAATGCTCCACCCACAGTGGTTCTGTACAGCAAATTTACACTAGCAACACCTTTAAGGTCAATAACTTTAGCTGATACAGTTACCGGTTCGGTAGATTTTGGTGCAACTGGTATCGCCACTACATTACTTATGGCTGCTGGTCCATCAAATATTTCATCTTCAACACATGAAGAGAACATACTTAAACTTAAAAATATGGCTAGAATTATATTTGAAAATTTCATTTTTATTAATTTTAAAGTTTAAAAACAGTTTGATTAAAATGCGATTTCACATCGTACGCCCAGTTGATGGTAGTCTTCTCCACCTTCACCATTAGCATTAGCTACACTTTTCGGGTCTTTGGTTAGAGCGCCTGCGATATCTTTTCCAACAAATATTTTCCCTTTTCCGCTTGCATATCGGTCATGATTTATGATAGAGTAATTGAGCATAAATTTTACATTTTTAGCCGTGTAAAAATTAATTCCTGCTGTAATGCCTTCAGCAGAACCGCCTAATACATCTTTATCATTTAAGGTAGCATAATCATATCTTAATGCTAACTCAATATCACCCCACGACTTTCCACGATTGGGTTGAGTAAACTCTGCTTCCGATTTGTTATATACCTGATTTCCACCAAAAAGCAAATAGGCAGCCTGAACATAAAATCCTCCGAAATCAAGAGATTCTTTATTGTTTTTTCGATAAGTTCTGCTATTTAAAATTTCAGATACGATATTCAAACCTTTGTGATAGGCTGCGATTTCGATATTTGTATTGACAGCATGATCAAAATCAGCAATCAAGTCAGTATCGAGAAACTTTTTCCTGTTTATATTGCTTAAAGATCTTGTACTGTATCTTGTATACCCGTATTCTCCAGGTGCCACTTCAGTCTTGGGAGTACGATACAAAAATGTGTATCCAAGATGTAATCCTTGCTTTTTGTTGTCTCCAAAAGGTTGGAGTACGAGTTTTGCCAATAAGTCAGTACCCTGATCGCGGCCAAAATCTTTATTATTGTCCTCAACGAACACAGCTTTTTCAGCATCTTCAATTTCCTGAAAGAAAATTCCACCTACAGCATAAAATCTTTTCGCTTCATATGTCATATCAAAACCAATACTTCTATTCGGTGATAGAGCATTTATGCCCATTGGCCTTTCCATAAACTTGACATATCTGGACGACTCAGTACGGCACATTGAAAACCGTTGTTTAAAATTACCTAAACTTGCCACCAAACCGTTTTGAAAATCATAGCTAACATAAGCATCTTTAAGTTCCAGTTTTGCATTGTTAAAACTCAAATCCAACTCTCCATACCAATATTTTGAAACATCGGCTTTTACAGCCAATCTTGCTCTACGTAAGGAAGCTCCATTGCCTATGTCATTGTAGCTTTCATTAAAAAATACCTGGCCATCAATGTTTAATCTAAAATCAAACCAAAGTTTGTATTCCTGATCTTTGGATTCAAACACTAATATTCCATTTCGCGATTCAGTAGAAAGTGGAACTCGTTTTACTACTTTCCCATATTGGTCAAGCCGCAGTGAAGTGTCCTGATTTTCCTGTGAAAATGTTATGTTTACTGATAAACAAAACATCACAGATAAAAGTAATGCTCTCATAAATTTAAAATTTTATTGTATAAATTAGATAATTCGTTCCCTTTATGTCAATTCACTTACGCAAATGTAAATTCAAAGTAATCCTTAAAATATGATACTCATCATGATTGGATATGATTCTACAGCATATTTAATGTGGCAGTTTTTGAATTAAATTTGCTACTTATAGGATTTATGTCATTAGGATATAAAATTTTGTTTCGTTTTAAAAAAATATTCCAATGCTTTTCGCAAAATCAAATCAATCAATAGCATTAATAGACCGATTTCTTAACCTGGTAGATCAAAGTGTTTTGCTCTTTAAAGAAGGCGTAAAAAATTATGTATTTAATAATGCTGAAAATTTTAAAAACAACCTGCATTCATTGGCTAATCTGGAAATCGAATCAGATAACATACGAAGAGACATTGAAAATACATTATACACCCAATCTTTAATGCCTCAGTTAAGGGGTGATATCATGAGGCTTTTTGAAGAGATGGATAATATTATAGACCTTTCAAAAAAAAATTTATTCCAGTTTGATGTGGAAATGCCTTTAATTCCTGCATCATTAAACAATGACTTCATAAAACTAACAGAAATTTCAGTTTCAGCAGCTGAGTCAGTCATCCCTGCAGCAAAATCATATTTTAACGACCCTGCATCAGTGAATGAAAAAATCCATCGGGTATATTTTTATGAAAAAGAAACTGATGTTCTGGCAGATGTGATAAGAAGGAAAATCTTTAGGGAAATGCCTGATCTCCATCTAAGTGAAAAATTTCACCTAAGATACTTCACCTTGCACATCGAGAACATATCTGATACTGCTGAAAAAGTGGCTGACTTATTGTCTATCATGGCCATAAAACGTATAGTTTAGATCTCATGCTGATACTATTTTTCATATCAAGTGGTTTATTTCTAGGTTGGTCATTGGGTGCTAATGATGCTGCAAACATTTTTGGTACTGCAGTCGGAACACGGATGATAAAATTTACCAGAGCAGCATTGATAGCAAGTGTTTTTGTGATACTTGGTGCAGTTTTACAAGGTTCCGGGACTACGAATACACTTTCACAATTGGGAAAAGTGGATGCATTGGGCGGCGCTTTTACTGTTGCACTTTGTTCTGCTGTGATAGTCGCTATTATGACTAAAAATAAATTGCCGGTATCCACAGGTCAAGCCATAGTTGGCTCTATAGTAGCATGGTGCTATTTTACAGCTAAACCCGTAGATTATGGGATTCTGACTGTATTGGTGAGTTCTTGGATTTATGGTCCTATTTTAGGTGCTGTTTTTGCTGCCCTTCTGTATATCTTTATGAGAAAGTTTATACGGACTACTACGATTCATGTAATTAAACTGGACATCTTAATAAGATACGCTTTGATATTGACAGGCGCGTTTGGAGCCTACAGCTTGGGAGCAAATAATATTGCCAATGTGATGGGTGTTTTTGTACATTCTGCATCTATCAAAATTAATTTCTGGACCTATTCTTTTGATACTATTCAAATTCTATTTTTGCTGGGAGGGATATCTATCGCCATTGGTATAATCACTTACAGTAAAAAAGTTATGGAAACGGTGGGAGGTGATATTATGACATTGACTCCTGAAAATGCCATTGTAGTAGTTTTAGCTCAAGCGCTTGTGCTATTTATATTTTCATCATCAAGTTTGTCAGATCTTCTGATTTCTATAGGATTACCACCTATACCTTTGGTTCCTGTATCCAGTACTCAAGTGGTTATTGGTTCTGTTTTAGGAATAGGTTTGGTGAAAGGCGTTCAGGAAGTAAAATTTGGTGTGCTGCGAAATATAGCTTTGGGATGGGTACTAACCCCTATTCTGTCTGGATTACTTACTTTTTTTAGTTTATTTTTTGTGCAAAACGTTTTTGATATAGGTATCACGGATGGCAGACAAATGAATAGCTCACTCAGCCACGCTGCCGCGACACCGATTATTATTCATTTTTCTAATGATTATTTATATATAGTCATTCTGTCCATTTTGGCACTTTTGGGACTAGGAATGATGTATTTGTATATTCTATTCGTAAAAAGTAAAAACAAATACAAATTAAATCAAGAAAAACTAACTAAAGATAAAGAACATGTGGAATTTCATAGGGCTCTTTCAGAATTAGAAGTCAACATACTGAGTGATTCCTATTCCACAGGAAATGTAAACGAGAATAGAAAATCTGATTTGCGTGATTTTACAACTTCAATAAATGAAATACAAGAATATCTTCAATCTCTACTCGATGACCTTAAAGAAGCCACTAACGAAGAAGATGTAACTTTAATCAAACAAAAGCTTGAAAAAATTACCTTAAACCTTAAAGAGAAATCTGATCTATCAGGCGGCTTTTCCCTTTTCTTAAACAAGATTGATGGAATTGAAAGTATTTTTTTAAAAAAGTTACGCAATGTTTATACCAATCTTACCATAGATGAACAAAAACTTGCCTTGCTTTTAGAGTTTGGATTTTCTGATTCAGAAATTATTTCTATCTTCCGTTTAAACCATGGGGAGTATGAATCTTATAAGAATGATCTTCGCATAAAATTGAATCTAACTGAACATGCGGATATTGCTAATTTCCTAAAATCTATCTGATTTTACCTAAAGCACATAAACCCTTTTGGTATTTATTGAATTTTTAGACTTTTATTGAAACGAATAAAATTTATTAAGCTAGTAATCCAAACTGCATTGTTTCAACAATATCATCTTGACAAAAAATAATCAATTTCATCTAATTTTGGAAAAAGACATAAAAAATTGAACAATAATTTTATTTTTTCAGACATTTGCCTGACGTAATCATTTACACTTAATCCATACACCAAAAAATCCCGATGTCAGTAGCTAAAAAAGAAATAAAAAGAATTACGACACACGTACTTCATGCTATGAAAGAGCAGGGAGAAAAAATATCAATGCTTACTGCTTATGATTACAGTATGGCTAGGATACTTGATGATGCCGGAATAGATATATTATTGGTAGGTGATTCGGCATCAAATGTGATGGCTGGTCATGAAACTACCCTTCCAATAACCTTAGAACAGATGATTTATCATGCTCAATCGGTAATTCGAGCAGTTGAACGCGCCTTTGTAGTGGTGGATTTACCATTTGGTTCTTATCAGGGCAACAGTACAAAAGCATTAAATTCTGCAATTTCGATCATGAAGGAATCCGGGGCACATGCAGTAAAACTGGAAGGTGGTGCTGAAATAGAAGAATCTGTAAGGAGAATTCTTTCAGCCGGTGTACCTGTAATGGGACATCTAGGCCTCACCCCACAGAGCATTTATAAATTCGGTACTTATTCAGTCAGAGCAAGAGAAGAAGCAGAAGCACAAAAATTAAAGGAAGATGCCAAACTTCTACAGGAAATTGGTTGTTTTGCCATAGTTCTGGAAAAAATACCCGCTGTTTTAGGCAAGGAAGTGGCTGAATCTCTCCACATTCCTGTCATAGGCATTGGCGCTGGAAATGGTGTGGACGGTCAGGTATTAGTGGTACATGATGTTTTAGGTATCACTAAGGATTTCAATCCAAGGTTTCTCAGAAGATATCTCAATTTGTATGAAACTATAAAAGGTGCAGTCGAAACCTACATTTCTGATATTAAAACCGGTGATTTCCCTAATGAAGATGAACAGTACTAAGCAGAAGTAAAAAGATAGAATTATTTATGATATATAGAAAAATAGGAATAGCAGTAGCAGTAGTATTAATTCTTGGATTTTTAGGCTACTACTTTATTGGACGTGCTATCTGGAGTAATAATATCAACATATCCGGTGAATCAAAAGAAATATTTATTTCCGGTGGTGCATCTTTTGAAGATGTAGTAAATATTTTGAAAGACTCCAGTATTATTAAAAGTGAAGCTACATTCAGGACAGCTGCGAGCTTGATGAGATACAATAAAGAAAAGGTTCCAGCCGGACGATATGAAATATTGAGCAACTGGTCCAATCAACAGCTTATTTCAAAACTCAGGTCTGGAAATCAGGATGCACAGAAGGTAGTGATAAATAATATAAGAACTATATACGATCTCGCAGGCAAAGCAGCCAGATATTTTGAAACAGATTCGATTGGTTTTCTAACTTATCTGAAAAACCCAACCATTTCAGCAGGTCTTGGATATACCCAGGATGACTTTTTAACCATGGTTATACCGAATACTTACGAGATGTTTTGGACCACAACGCCTGAAAAATTTGTGGCCAGAATGAAAAAAGAGCACGATACATTTTGGACTGAAGAACGCGAAAATAAAATAAAACAACATAATCTGGACAAAAAACAAGCATATATTGTAGCATCAATTGTGGAAAAAGAAAGCAATTATGATCCTGAAAGAGCTACCATTGCTGGTGTATACCTGAATCGATTAAAAGCAGGTGAAAAGCTGCAGGCGGACCCTACCGTAGTTTTTGCAATTGGTGATTTTAACATCCAAAGAGTATTATATTCACATTTGGAAACAGACTCTCCATACAACACCTATAAATACACAGGTCTTCCACCCGGTCCTATTTGTATGCCATCAATAACCAGTCTTGAAGCAGTAATAAATGCTGATAAACATGAATATATGTTTTTTTGTGCAAAAGCAGACAACAGTGGCATTCATGTATTCGCCAAAGACTATTCCAGTCATCTTAAAAATGCAGAAGCGTTTGCAAATTGGCTGAACAGTCTCAATATAAAATAAAATAGCTTCAGAAAATTCGATCTCCTGAAGCTAATTTTACATGGTCCATTTTCAGATTAGATTACTCATGGCTACTTTCGTGTCCTTTATCAAGTACATCTTTATACAAAATTGGTTCAGGGTATTCCTTTCTGAATTCATATCTTAAAATATCAAAGGTAGTGACCAAACCCACCAAATAACCATCACTAACCACAGGTAAGGCATGAAAACGATTATCAAGAAATAATTCAGCTGCCGTACCTACTTTATCATCAGGTTCAAGCTTGACAAGTTTTTTACTCATAACATCTTTAACTTGAATACTCTCATACTCCAGATGGCTTACATTTTTTCTCCATAAATCATATGTGGTAATTAAACCTACTAATTTGCCCTCATCTACAATTGGAATATGGTGAATGCGTTTTGTTCTGAATATTTCACTGACATGTGCCAGCGTACTCTCAGGTCCCAAAGTCACCAGATCTTTAATCATAATAGACTCTACTTTTTCATTCATCATAGGTTAAATTTTTACTTTAATTATTTAAATAATTGAATGGGTGCAAGATATTAAGACTTATTGATATAGTCAATCTTTGCAAAAAATATTTTAAGCAATGTATAACTTCTTTGTCATAACTTCTTCTTTAATGCCAGTACCTCATCCCTCAATTGTGCGGCAGTTATGAAGTCAAGATCCTTCGCTGCTTTTTTCATCCTGCTTTCAGTTTCAGAAATGAGCTTACTCAATTGATCTTTATTCATATAAGAGATGACAGGATCTGCGGCAAGATTAGATACTGATTCAGACTCTACATAAGCAATCGGCTTTTTGCCCCGTATATCCAAAATAGATTTTTGATTCATGATATCCTCCTTGGATTTAAAAATCGTTGTAGGAGAGATATTGTTTTCAATATTGTATTCAATTTGTATGGCACGTCTCCGATTGGTTTCATCTATGGTCATCTGCATACTGTTGGTCACCTTATCGGCATAAAATATGACCAGTCCATTGCTGTTTCTGGCTGCTCGACCAGCAGTTTGCGTTAAAGACCGGGCATTTCTCAAAAACCCTTCTTTATCCGCATCCAGCACTGCAACCAGTGAGACTTCAGGCAAATCAAGACCTTCCCTCAAAAGATTGACCCCTACCAGCACATCAAACTCTCCAAGTCTAAGATTTCTTATGATTTCTACCCGATCCATAGTGTCCACTTCGCTATGGATGTATTGGACTTTTATATTTAGTTTGGTCAGATATTTTGTTAATTCTTCAGCCATTCGTTTTGTCAAGGTAGTGACCAATACCCTTTCGTCCTTTTCTATGCGATTACTTATTTCTTCAAGCAGATCATCAATTTGGTTTATGCTAGCTCTCACTTCTATAGGTGGATCAAGCAATCCTGTAGGTCTTACAATTTGTTCCACTACCACGCCTTCTGTCTTTTCCAGTTCATAGTCTCCCGGAGTGGCACTTACATACACCACCTGATTTATTACAGATTCAAATTCTTCGAAACTCAGTGGACGGTTATCCATAGCCGAAGGAAGTCTGAATCCAAAATTAACCAGATTTATCTTTCTTGCTCTGTCGCCTCCCCACATTCCTCTTACCTGAGGCAAGGTCTGATGACTTTCGTCGATAATCATCAGATAATCTTCAGGAAAATAATCCAATAAACAAAACGGTCTGGTACCTTGCCGTCTGCCATCAAAAAATCTTGAATAATTTTCAATACCATTACAGTACCCAAGTTCCCTTATCATTTCCAAGTCAAATGTAACTCTTTCTTTTATTCGCTGAGCTTCCAGATATCTTCCTTCTTCTTCAAAAAACTTCTCATGATTGTGCAATTCATCTTCAATATCGCGAATCACCATATTCAATCTGTCTTTTGGCGCAACATATAGATTAGCCGGAAAAATAGCAGCATGTTCAAGTGAAGCAATTCGTTTTCCGCTTTCAATTTCAAGCTGTTCAATCACTTCTATTTCATCACCAAAAAATATTACCCTATACCCAAAATCTACATAAGGCAGATTGATATCTACCGTATCTCCTTTAACTCTGAAAGTGCCTCTACGAAAATCAGTTTCTGTCCTTGAATACAAACTCTGCACCATACTATATAAAAATGTATTGCGGCTTATTTTTTGACCTTTTGCAATTCTTATAATCCCGGTTTTATAATCTTCCGGATTCCCCATACCATAGATACAGGACACTGAAGATACTATGATTACATCTCGTCTTCCTGACAATAATGACGATGTGGCTCGAAGTCTCAATTTATCAATTTCTTCATTAACCTGGAGATCTTTCTCTATATAGGTATCAGAATGGGTAATGTATGCTTCCGGTTGGTAATAATCATAGTAAGATACAAAATACTCCACTGCATTGTCAGGAAAAAATTCACACAACTCAGCGTACAATTGAGCGGTCAATGTCTTATTGTGGGTCAAAACCAGCGTTGGTCTGTTCAATGCTGCAATCACATTTGCCATAGTAAATGTTTTCCCAGAGCCAGTAACACCCAATAAAACCTGATATTTTTCATTGTTCTCTAGTCCTTCTATCAATTGTTCTATTGCTTTTGGCTGGTCACCAGTGGGTTTATAATGAGATGTTATTGAAAAGGCCATATGATAGCTGATTATAGGGACAAAGATAATTTAATATTTAGTATAAGAAGTTAACAAAAACGCTCAGTTAATAGTTTTGGTTGCAACATCAATACAACATAATTTGCATAAAGTCAAATACACAGATTTATTATCCGAATACCATTCAAAATAAATTGCTTTACAAAATTAAATTTTATAACAAAATGTAAATAAAACTAAGTATTTTTGCAGTATTATTCATTGTAACCAACCCTAACCCGCGTTATGATAGCCATTGACTCCTTATCTCTGGAAGTTTCTCAGACCGTAAATCATGATGAGAACAATTTTAAAAAAGATGTATTGCATGACTTTTGGATTTGTCTTATCAGCCGGGAAGCAAGTTTGCTTGGCAGAAAAGAAGTTTTAAACGGAAGAGCAAAATTCGGGATTTTGGGTGATGGTAAGGAATTACCACAAGTAGCTATGGCTCGGGCATTCAGAAAAGGAGACTGGCGATCAGGTTACTACAGAGATCAGACTTTTATGTTCGCTCGCGGTTTATGTACTTTGGAAGAGTTTTTTTTCCAATTGTATGCAGATACTGAAAATGACCCTTTTTCAGGGGGACGACAAATGAATAGCCACTATGCTACTCCAATGATGAATAAAGACGGGGATTGGCTGGACCAGACAAAAATGTACAATGTTTCTTCAGATATTTCATGTACTGCCGGTCAAATGGCGAGAGGCCTGGGGCTCGCAATGGCTTCTAAGAAATATCGAAAATTGGATATTCCAACCGGAAACAAATTTTCCGACAATGGAAATGAAGTCAGTTTTGTTACCATTGGTGATAGTTCGACTTCAGAAGGCGTGTTTTGGGAAACGATGAATGCAGCTGCTATAATGAAGGTTCCATTATTAGTCGCAGTTTGGGATGATGGTTATGGCATAAGTGTCCCTGTGGAAATGCAAACTGTCAAAGGCTCAATCTCAAAAGCACTTGAAGGTTTCATGATAGACGAAACAGGAAATGGGATCATGATATACACGGTAAAGGGCTGGGACTACCCGGAGTTGTGTGCTGCATTTGAAAAAATTGCTTTAAAAGTAAGAGAACAACATATTCCTGCTGTAATTCATGTGCAGGAACTAACTCAACCCCAAGGGCATTCGACAAGTGGATCGCACGAAAGATACAAGTCACCTGAAAGATTGCAATGGGAAAAAGACAATGATTGTATAAAAAGGATGGCTGAATGGATCATAGAAAATCAAATTGCCACCGAAGAAGAAATCAATGAATTAAGGTTAAAAGCAGTAGATTTCACCAAAAATGCTAAAGATTCCGCCTGGAAAAAATATTCAGATGGAGTGAAAATTCATGTGAACTCTTTAAAAGAAATTTATTTAAAAATCCCCGATACATCAAAAACCGAAGGTATTAGTCATTTGGAAAATGAATTAAATTCTGCATTAAATCCCGTTTTTTCTGAAGTAGTTTCTAATGCCAGAAAGCTTCAGATACAATTGATGAGATTTGGAAATTTTAGCCATCCTATGTTAATCGATTTTATTGAAAAAGCAAAGGAAATCGGTAAAAACAGATATAATACCAATCTTTATAGTGAAACCAAAAATTCTGCACTTAATATTCCGGTAAATACCCCAAAATATGGCATCAACCCACAAGTTCTAAATGGTTATCAAGTGCTGAATACTTATTTTGATGAACTTTTGGAGCAGAGACCTGAAGTGATAGCTTTTGGAGAAGATGTGGGCCAAATTGGTGATGTAAACCAGGGTTTTGCAGGTCTTCAGGCCAAACATGGTAAAGAAAGAGTGTTCGACACAGGGATTAGAGAATGGACCATTATGGGGCAGGCACTGGGTGGAGCGATGCGTGGTTTAAGGACGATCGCAGAGATACAGTATTTGGACTATATGGCTTATGCTTTTTCATTATTGACAGACGATCTGGCAACATTAAGATACAGATCCAATGGTATTCAGTGCGCTCCGGCGATCATTAGGACACGAGGTCACAGATTAGAAGGCATTTGGCATGCAGGATCTCCTATGGGCATGATTATTACCTCTATGCAGGGTATTTATCTTTGTGTGCCTAGAAATATGGTGCAAGCAGTTGGATTTTATAATACTTTATTAAAATCTGATGACCCGGGTATTGTGGTAGAATGTCTGAATGGCTACAGATTAAAAGAAAAAATGCCGGAGAACTTGTTAGAATTCACTTTGCCATTGGGCATGCCTGAAATATTACAGGAAGGATCAGATGTAACCTTAGTGACGTATGGATCGTGCATACGTGAAGCTCAGAAAGGGATAGACTTACTGAAGGGCTTTAACATTTCAGTAGAATTAATTGATGTTCAAACACTTCTACCGTTCGATCTTGAAGGGATCATTGTTAATTCATTAAAAAAGACCAATAAGATAATTTTTATGGATGAAGATGTACCCGGAGGAGCTACTTCATATATGATGAGTCAGGTACTTGAAAAATGGAACGGATACCAATATCTAGATTCAAGACCTGTAATTCTTTCTGCTAAAGCGCATAGAACACCTTTTGGATCAGATGGTGACTATTTTAGTAAACCTAATGCCGAAGATGTTTTTGACTCAATCATAACGATAATGAAGGAATCGTTTCCTGATAGATTTTGAGTAAAGTACATTAAATAACCATTCTGAAAATTTTAAATAAATCTAAAGAATATTGTCCTTTTTTTTTCAGATTCGAATTCAACATTTGTAATTCGTAGTTCATAGCTTGTAATTTAAGTAGAAATGACTCCTATCTTAACTTATACTTCAAAAGACGGAGCAAAATAGCAAAATGCCTTCAACTTTCACCCAATAAAATGAGTATTTGTTATAGAAATTATGATAAAGAAAACGATAAAAAAGGAAAAAATTAAGTGCTTTGGGAAAAAATAGATTGGGTTAGTAAACTGAGTTTTTCAATTAATGTTTTATTTTTTTACAATCGAAACAGCTAATAGAGTATATAATAATATTTTTTTTTAATATTTGCACCGAAATATCAGAACGCACGCTAAAATTCGTTTTTTTGCGTTGTAAAAATTTAGATAACATTATAATACTATTTTGGAATCCTGCCTGGTCATCATACCTACATACAATGAAATTGAAAATATACATTCAATAATTGAATCTGTGCTAAAGCAGGGAATTAATTTTTCTGTTTTAATAGTTGACGATAATTCACCCGATGGAACGGCCGACTTAGTCAAAGTGATGCAGGAAAAGGAGTCTCGCATACACATGATCCAAAGATCTGGAAAAATGGGTTTGGGTACAGCATATATTGCTGGGTTCAAATATGGTATTAAGCATACATTTGACTATATTTTTGAAATGGATGCCGACTTTAGCCATAACCCAAATGATCTTAATAGGTTATTGAATGCATGTGTGAAAGGTGCAGATATGGCAGTAGGCAGCAGATATGTAAAAGGTGGAAACATTAAAAACTGGTCAAAAGACAGATTACTTTTATCATACGGCGCATCAATGTATGTGAAACTCATTACCTGGCTACCTGTAAATGACCCGACAGCCGGCTTCATATGTTACAAAAGGAAGGTACTTGAAAGCCTTGATCTGGACAAAATTAAGTTTATTGGTTATACTTTCCAGATAGAAATGAAATACTATGCATGGTCAAAAGGTTTTAAAATCATAGAAGTTCCCATTACTTTTGTAGATCGTGAAAAAGGCAACTCAAAAATGCATGCAAATATCGTTTCGGAAGCCATAAAAGGCGTACTTAAAATGAGATGGCGAAAACTATCCGGATATTATATTTAACCGGAAACACATTCAATTTCAAATCAAAAAACCTACTATTCTTTCATAATGCATTAATTGTTAATATATTATAAATTACATATATATTAATATTATTTTACTCAATTTTTGTATTTTTTTCTACTCATCAATAGACATATCTTTGTATCGTAAAAGTTATTAAAGCCACATTTAATAGCAAACAACGAATCACTATCGGTTAAAGAAGCGGTCAGGAAATTCGGATATGTTCATGGGATTAAAAACAAATGATAATTGGGTTGATTTTAAGATTTACTAAAGTCAACCCAAATGTCACTTCAAAGTAAAAAAGTTTTGGTTATATAAATTAGTTTTAAAAGAGATTGAGTTACGGAGTTTGAGACCTTCGTAATTTTATGGTTAAATGTTCATGGGTTATAGTCTAAAATGGTCGCTGGGGGGCGACCATTTTTATTAAACGCAAATTACTTTTAAGAATTTATATATCCCCAAACGGCCTTTTGGTCCCAATAGTTATCTATATTTGCAGAATAATAAACTTCCATTTTCGATAACATCATATTAAATACTCTAATTATGAAACATTTTCAACTTGTTACCTTAATAATCATTATTGCAGGTTTATTTTCTTGTAAAAAAGATGAGCCGGCAGATCTACTTGTTGGGAACTGGAAAGCCACTAAATTAGTAAATTCAGGATGTACTGATCCGGAAGATAACCAAAACTTGACATTTACCAACGGATGTTACAATGAAGCATTATTCAATCTCGAAATTTGTTTAACTGCAACTTTTAACACTAATAAATCATATTCCATTGTTACAAAGTCAACTTTTCAGGGATCTACTGATACTGAAACCGAAAATGGTACCTATACAGTGTCCGGAACAACGCTTACGCTGTGCGAAACTGGAGGTTCTTGTGATGACGCAAATTTCAGCGTATCTGAAAGTACTTTAAATCTTAATGGAAAAGATACAGATTCAAAATGTACATCAGCTTGGACCTTTGTAAAATAAATTCATCCCAAATATCCTCAAAAACCGTTTTACTTTGCAGTGAATAAACTTTCATGTTTGTTCACTGTTTTTTTATATATAAATGTACGTATGAAGTTAACTTTTGCTTTTTCCCCCTGTCCCAATGACACTTTCATGTTTGAACCTATGGTCAATGCCAGAATTGACCTGCTAGGTTTTGAATTTGCATATGTGTTGGACGATGTCGAAAACCTGAACAAATCTGCTATTTTGGGTCTTCATGATATTACAAAACTGAGTTTTAATGCATATACACGGCTTAGTGACATATATCAGCTTCTTACCAGTGGAAGTGCTTTAGGCAATAACTGCGGACCGCTCCTGATATCCAAAAGACCTATAGATGATGTGCCCATTGAAAAACTAAAAATTGCGGTGCCAGGATTTAACACTACTGCATATCTGTTGTTAAAATATGCTTTCCCGAATTTGGAGCACGTGCAAGAATTGCTTTTTTCAGATATTGAAAATGCCGTAGCAAGTGGAAAAGTTGATGCAGGAGTGATCATCCATGAAAACAGATTCACATATTCAAACAAAGGGCTTCATAAAATAATAGATCTGGGCGAGTACTGGGAAAATAAAACCAATAGTCCTATTCCTTTGGGCGGAATAGCGGTAAAAAGATCTCTTCCTGAAGAAGTTAAACAAAAACTCAATGATATATTATTTCAAAGTATAAAATTCGCCTTTGAAAACCCGACTTCAGGTATAGATTTTATTAAATCCAATGCACAGGAAATGGATGAAAATGTAATGTACTCACACATTAACCTCTATGTAAATAATTATTCGAAGGATTTGGGTGATGATGGAAAAAATGCCATAAATGTGCTATTTAAAACTGCATACCCTAACTTCACCGATCAGGATTTAAAAGACTTATTTGTCAGATAATTTCCGGGCAATTATGTAAACTATTCATACATTAAGAAAACCCCATCTAATCTGGCAATGATGTATGTTCAGGCACCTTACTCTTTTGATCAGCATTCGTAATAAA
Source organism: Saprospiraceae bacterium (assembly GCA_016714445.1). Taxonomy (GTDB): domain Bacteria; phylum Bacteroidota; class Bacteroidia; order Chitinophagales; family Saprospiraceae; genus OLB9. The sequence goes on from JADJNF010000001.1 coordinate 751,250, forward strand.
GACTATTTCAGATCTGCAAAAAACATTCGTAATTCAGAAGCGTTTTCAGGTTTCATTTTTCCGGCAAGGATAAGACGAAGCTCTCTACGGCGGAGTGCTACGTCATATTGTTTCTTTTCTTCGTTTGTTATTGGGATTACTGCCGGTACTTTTATCGGTTTTCCTGAAGCGGTATCAATAGCCACAAAAGTAAAGTATGCGTGATTGGATTGTCTGGGATTTTCACCGGTGATTTCAGCGGCTGAGACTTCAACAAATATCTCCACAGAAGTATTAAATGCTCTGGTCACTACAGCGGTTAATGTGATTACATCCCCAATTTAATCGGTTCGTGAAATGAAATGTGATCCACAGAAGCTGTAGCAACCTGTGAACCACAGTGACGGGCTGCACATACAGCACAGGCAATATCCATCCACCTCATCAGATAACCACCCATCAGATTCCCCATAGGATTAGTATCATTCGGCATAATCATCTCCGTCATTACTGTTCTAGACTGATTTACCAGCTTACCGCTCACTTTTTCAGATTCCATATTTTGCATTTGGAAAGTAACTCAAATTTCAGAAATTAGTTCAAAATCAAATAACTGACTAAATATGTCTGCCAGTTCAATTCCTACTTTTTCTATGTCAACATCATTGCCGGTTTCTTTAGATAATGATGTGACAGTTTTATTCTTATCCACAATGCCGCAGGGGATTATTTTTTCAAAATAAGATAAATCCGTGTTGACATTAAATGCAAATCCGTGCATGCTAACCCACCTCGAAAGATGTACTCCTATGGCACATATTTTTCTAAACTGATCAGATGTATTGTCCGGCTCAAGCCAAACACCAGTATAACCGGCTATTCTGATACCGTTTAGACCATACTTTGAAATCAATACAATGATGGCTTCTTCAATAGTCCTGACATATCGGTGGACATCGGTAAAAAATTCTTCAAGGTCAAAAACAGGGTAACCGGTAATTTGCCCCGGACCGTGATAGGTAATATCTCCTCCCCTATTAATTTTAAAAAACTCGATGTTGTCTTCCTTTAATTCCGAATCGGTTAGTAATAAATGATCCATGCTTCCACTTTTTCCAAGCGTAAAAACATGATCGTGCTCACAAAATATTAATTGATGCTTTTGTTTTATAGTTATTATTGAGTCGTCAATATGATATTTTTTTTGCATTTTAGACTCAATCAATCCTTTGTGTATTGATGTCTGAATGTCCCAGGCTTCCTGATAGGTCAGCCCTTTTAACCATGTAAAATATACAGAAGGTTTCATTTTCGGCACAAAATTAAGCAATTCATAAGATAAATTGTACATTATTTCAATAAGCTATTGATTATTATCAGGAAATGTTATATTTTTGATTCCTAATTCATCAAAAGAATAAGTAAATTTGGTTTTATTTACATAAATGAGAAATAAAAATCGTTAAACCGCAGCTCAACATTGGTCATCTTAAGAAAATTAAATAAATGAAAATTATCTCTTCTCTTTTTGCACTTATATTTTTTGGGTTAATTTCCGGCCAAGCTCAAAATACGATGCATAATTTTACTGCTACGGATACTGAAGGTCATGTTCATCGATTGTATGAAGATTATTCAGATAAAGGAAAAGTCGTAGTCATCAAATTTTTTTTCTCAACATGTCCACCATGTATAGCCAATGCCCCTCTTTGGCAGCAAAAGTACATTCAATGGGGATCAGGGAATGAAAATGTTGAATTTTTTAGCGCAACTACTCTCACAAGTGATAATAACCCTCAAGTAAATAATTTTGAGAATACTTACAATCAAACCATGAAAGGCATCAGCAATGAAGGTAACGCTTCAGCAGTAGTTAGCCCATTCAGGAATGGCGTGTACGGTTCTTGGTATGGTACCCCTTCTTTTGCAGTAATTGCACCAGATAGGAAACTGTATTATCCGGTATTTTTTGAAGAGTTGGATGCCACGATTAATTTGGCTAAAAGTCCTGTTACATCTGCCGTCACAACAGTAAATGTCCAACTAACCACTGACAATCTTGATATTCCTTCCGGCCACATAAAATTATTTATCAAACCCAAAAATGCCAACAACCCCAAAGTTGAAATCCAAAAAAATACGGACGGTCAATATACATTCACTTATCCATCAGCAAACTATCCTGAAATGACTGAACCGGAAGTAGTAATGGAAAGTTTTGGTCCTGCATATACTACAAAAGTAAGTGCATCGGACATTCTTGCCATTCAAAAGCATATTCTTGGGTTACAATTATTGAGTCCATCTTATAAATTGATTGCCGCAGATGTAACCGGAGATTCTAAAATCACAGCTTCTGACCTGCTCAACATTCGTAAAGTTATACTTGGATTATCCACGTCTTTTCCAAACAATACCCCGTCATACAAAGCAATACCAGCAAGACAGTCCATATCAGCTAGCCCTGGAAATACAATTCCGGTAAATTTTGTAGTAGTTAAAACAGGAAATGTAAACTGATCAGAAATTCACTTTTTCCTGTTTCTGATTTCTGTAGAATACAATCATTTCTTCAAGAAAAGAAGACAATACCAGAGATGTTGTTTTTTCAATTGTTCCATTTTCTGAAATGTTTTTTTCAATTACAGAGACGGGAAGCTTGTTGGGCATGACAAGAACATTTAAATAATTTAAAATCCCGGTCAAATGTTCCATGCCTCTGAAATTGCCTGCCCTGCCGGATGCGACACCTATCATTGAAGCACTTTTACCGGAAAATGTTTCTTTATACCTTCTAACCGAGACAGCATCAAAAAACAACTTCAAAATACCGGGAAAACTGCCATTATACTCAGGACTAATAATAAGCCAGTGATCTGAATGTATGAGATATTTGTCCTGTAAAGTACTTATATAAGGATGTTGGCCTGAAGCATTGTACATTTCATCAGAAAGAATAGGTAAATTAAGGTCTACCAAGTCTAAAAGCTGCACATCTTCCCCGGCATCATGGAGTGCCTGAAAACAATGTGACGCAATCAAACTGGTGCGACTGTTAGGGCGATTGGTTCCCGAAATTATAGTAATCATATTTAATAATATCCCAGCTAAACCCATGCAATACAATATTGTTTACCAAATAATTAGATTTTATAATTTCTTATTGGCTTAAATTTCATACCTTTGCGGCTCAAATGAAGAGTTAATCACGAAAATTTCATCTTAAACTGGATATAAATTTTAATTCATTACATTAATAATAAATTATATATACATGATGAATTATTTTAATATAATTATATTTGATAGTTTTAAAAACTCTTCGGCTGAATCGAAAATTTTTTATATATGATCAAACTTACCTATCTCGGACAATCGTGCTTTCATTTGAATACCCAAGGATTTAATCTCATTTTTGATCCAATGATCAGCACAAATCCCTTGGCATCCAAAATTGATATTTCTGCTTTAAAAGCGGACTATATCATGCTATCACACGGTCACGGTGATCATGTGGCAGATGCTGAAACACTTTCGTTACAAAATAATGCTAAAATAATATCCAATTTTGAAGTTGTTTCCTGGTATGAACAGAAAGGGATATCCGGACACCCTATGAATCTTGGAGGTAAGTACAAGTTTGATTTTGGCACAGTAAAATATGTTCAGGCTGTCCATTCCAGTATGCTACCTGATGGCAGTTATGGAGGAGCTTCCGGTGGGTTTGTAATATGGAACGAAGAAAAATCTTTTTATTTCGCAGGGGATACCGCATTGACCTTAGATATGAAAATCATACCTATGATCTGCCCTACTCTTGATTTTGCCATATTGCCAATAGGCGACAATTTTACCATGGGTTATGAAGATGCGGTTATTGCTGCAGAATTTATCCAGTGCGATAAAATTATCGGTTGTCATTATGATACATTTGGATATATTAAAATTGATCATGAAGCGGCTATTCGTGAATTTAAAAATGCTGGAAAGGAACTCATCCTTCTCGACATAGGACAAAGTATAGATATATAAGTATAAATATGGGTAAGGTTATTGCTATTGCAAATCAAAAAGGAGGTGTTGGTAAAACAACAACAGCTATAAATCTTTCAGCAGCGCTGGCGGTATTGGAAAAAAAAGTATTATTGGTGGATGCGGATCCTCAAGCCAACGCTACATCAGGAGTAGGTATCAAATCCAAAGATATTAAATTTACTACCTATGATTGTCTTGTTGACGGTGCAAATCCCAATGATGGCATTTTAGCCACTGGCACTCCAAATCTTTTTTTGCTGCCATCATCTATAGATCTGGTGGGGGCGGAGATTGAGCTGGTCAATGTAGAACAGAGAGAGTTTAGAATGAAAATGCTGATAGATCAGATAAAAGATGATTTTGATTATATATTTATTGATTGTCTGCCCTCTCTTGGGTTGATTACCCTGAACTCTCTTGTGGCTGCGGATAGTGTCATAGTGCCGGTGCAATGCGAATTTTTCTCTTTAGAAGGATTTGGAAAATTAAAGGATACGCTGAATATTGTTCAACAGTCACTCAATCCTAATCTTCAGGTAGAAGGCGTGGTATTGTCTATGTACGATCAAAGGCTTAGGATGGCCAATATGGTCCTTGAAGAAATAAGACACATCATTTCCGACAGAATATTTGAAACCATTATTCACCGCAATAGTAAAATAGGCGAAGCTCCTTCTCTTGGACTGCCCGTTATTATTTACGATGCCAGTAGTAAAGGAGCCATCAACTTCCTTAATCTGGCAAATGAGTTTATTTCACTGAATGAAGCCGAAGTGTTAAATTAGAATTGAATACATGAATAAAAAAAGCGAAGTATCGAAAGGTTTACGTTCACTTCTTTCGAATATAGAAAAAACAAATAACCCTGTTGAAAGAAGCCAACTGGTTAAAGAACTTACCAACAGCATTGCTTTGATCAGCCCTGAGTTAATTGAAGTAAATCCTTTTCAGCCTAGAACAGAATTTGACGCTGATCAATTGATGGAATTGGCCCGATCCATAAAAACTTCAGGCTTAATTCAACCTATCACTGTAAGGGCGCTTGGCGGAAATAAATATCAACTTATTTCAGGAGAAAGAAGGCTCAGAGCATCCAAAATGGCCGGCATCAGAGAAATTCCTGCCTATATAAGAGTAGCCAATGATCAGGAAATGCTTGAAATGGCATTGGTCGAAAATATTCAAAGAGCGGATCTCAATGCTGTAGAAATTGCAATCTCTTATCAAAGATTGATGGATGAGTGTAATCTTACCCATGAAGCACTTTCAGAAAGAGTAGGAAAAGACAGAAGCACAGTTACCAATTATGTTCGACTGCTAAAACTACCTGCTCAGATTCAGGCATCTGTAAAAGAAGGTATATTAAGTATGGGGCATGCGAGAGCACTTGCAGGAATTGAAAATATTGCTCTTCAATTAAAGATATTTAAAGAAGCACTTGATCTGGGATTATCTGTAAGAGCAGTAGAACAATTGATAAAATCCTATGCTGCGACTAAACCTGGAAATAGCGCATCAACGATAACAGAAATACATCCTGAAATAAGAAAAATAAAAGATCAGCTGGGAAGTTTACTGGGAACAAAGATAGACATTAAAAGAGACCAAAAAGGTAAAGGATCTATCACAATCTTGTTCAACTCCGATAGCGAATTAAATAAAATTACTGAAATTCTGTTGAAAGATAATTAAATGACTTTCAAAAGCGTTATTTGATTATGGTCAGGATTTTCATTACTTTTTTCATATTTATTTTTGTTGAGAATACAGATATTATCAGTCAGATAATACGGCAGGACCCATTTCAAAACATATCTCAACCTGATACAAGCTCCAATGAAGGAGATACCATTATTAATAAAAATGGTTTTTTTTCGCTTTTTAAAGGAAAACCAGGTAAAGCTGCATTGTTTTCACTTATCATCCCGTCTGGTGGTCAGATTTATAATAAAAAATGGTGGAAAGTGCCTTTGGCGTTAGGTATTGACGCAGGACTGACATACACTCTTATATCCAACAGAAAAAACTATTCACTGGCTCAAAGCGAATATGAATTTGCACTCAGACCACCTGGTCAACCAAACCTAAGCGCAATAAGACAAAAAAGAGACTTTTACAGAAAATGGAGCGAGTACTCCTGGATATGGTTGATAGCAGGTCATTTGTTGACAGTCGTTGATGCTTATGTAGACAGGCATTTGATGGATTTTGACGTAAGTGATGATTTGACAATCAGCCAGGGATGGAATAATATTGGAATGCCACTCTATGCAAAAGCTGGCTTAAAAATAAATCTTTGGTCGATACAAACCCCAAAACCAAATCCGCTTTTTCCAGCCAAGCCCTAAGGTATGAATGACAAACAAATACACCATAAAAAGCAAAAAAGAAGATTAAGTAAAACTGGTTTACCGCCAGGCACTCATATATATACAGGTAAAAACGTTAGTAATACTCCCGTTATTGAAGTCTATAATTATGCGTCAGATATGTGTATCATTTCTGAACCGACTGTTGACGAAATACTTAATTTGGATACAAAATCGAATCTTTGGATCAATATCAACGGTCTAAATGATGTAAACTTAATTAGAACCATATGTGACAAATTTGGTGTTCATTATTTGTATCAGGAAGATATTTTGAATGTTTTTCAGAGACCAAAAGTAGAAGAAGAAGAAAAATATATGTTTGTTACTTTTAAATCACTCGACTGGAATGAAAAAAACCATGAAATTGATGAAGAACAAATGTCGATAATAATCAGTGATAATATTGTCATCACCTTTCAGGAAAAAGACGGTGATGCTTTTGACATCATCAGAGAAAGACTTAATTCAGAAAACTCAATCATAAGAAATAAATCTGTTGATTATCTGTTTTACAGGCTGCTTGATATCACTGTTGATATTTATTTTGACATTCTGGAAAAAATGGGAGATTATATTGAGCTCATAGAAAATGAAGTACTTTCCAAACCTGACAATGATGTATTGATAAAAATTCAGAATAATAAAAAAGACATCATGCAAATCAGGAAAAATATATATCCAATGAGAGATATGTTGAATCGATTGATTTCTTCTGATCATCGCCTTATTGATGATAAAACTAAAAAGTACTTTAAAGATGTTTTGGATCATACCATACAAATACTGGAAACAGTTGAAACATACCGCGACATCAATTTTAGTTTAAAAGATATTTATCTGAATGCGATGAGTCATGAAATGAATAAAATCATGAAGATCCTTACCATAATATCTACCTTTTTTATTCCGTTGACTTTTATTGTCGGTGTCTATGGAATGAATTTTAAATACATGCCGGAACTTTCGTGGCCATCAGGGTATTATATTGTTTGGGGTTTTATGCTTGCAATTGTAATCGGACTATCTTTGTGGTTCAAAAGAAAAGGATGGTTTTAAGTAATGAGTGGAAGAATATTTTTTTTTAATATTATAATATTTTATATACTTATTTTTAAAAATTCTTTTGTAAAAACAAATAAATCATTTATCTTTGCAGCCTATTAGAAAAAGCAATAAAGATTTGCTTATAAAAACACTTTTAAAGTGTTGATTAACAGACAAGTAAGAAAGGTTAGAACATACCAAGGCCCCGTAGCTCAACTGGATAGAGTACCTGACTACGAATCAGGCGGTTGAAGGTTCGAATCCTTCCGGAGTCACAATTAAGAAAAAAAAAGATAAAATTGTTATTTTATCTTATGCATTTTAATACTAAAATAAAATAAAAATGTCTAGAATTTGCCAATTAACAGGTAAAAGACCAATGAAAGGTCATAAAGTTTCTCACTCAAATGTGAAGACAAACAGAAGGTTTTTACCAAATCTGTTTACCAAAAAATTCTTTATGCCTGAGACAGGTCAGTGGGTGACTTTAAAAGTTTGTTCAAGTGCTTTGAGAACCATAGACAAAAAAGGTTTACATGCATACCTAAAAGAACTTAAATATTCCGGTGTAAATACAGGAGTAAAAATTTAATCAAAATTTTAAAAACAAAGGATAGCCATGGCAAAGAAAGCAAAAGGTAACAGGATCCAGATTATACTAGAATGCACTGAACATAAAACCAGCGGTATGCCGGGTATGTCTAGGTATGTTACTGAAAAAAACAGAAAAAATAATCCTGATAGATTGGAGATTAAAAAATTTAATCCCATATTAAAAAAGTATACACTTCACAAAGAAATTAAATAATAATGGCAAAAGTATCTAAAAACGCGAGAGTAGCCCAAAGGGCAGCTAATGCAGGTTCAGGTAGGGATCATGTCAAAGTGGTAAAATCGATTAAAGATCCGATCACCGGAAAATATTCTTACAAAGAATCCATTATCCACAAGGATAAGGTGAAAGAGTTTTTTGAAGAAAATAAATAGTTAGTTTTCCTGAACAAGAGTAAACAGGGTTTTTCTTTTATTAAAAGGAGAACCCTTTTTGTATTTATGCAAGAAACTATCAGTTTAAATTATTTAGTGTTTTAATTATCCCTGAAAGTAAGACTTAAAAGTGATTATTTGCCACTACTGAAAGTATATTCTGTATAAAACTGGTTATTTAAGGCTTCAACTTTTCAATAGCCATACTTTTACGGTTTTACCTTCTAAAAAATATCCGATTCAATCCATTTAATAATTCTAAAAATTAATCGATAAAATGAGTTTCTTTAAAAAGTTTTTTTCAAAAGACAAAGAAGAAGATCTGAATAAAGGCCTTGAAAAGACAAAAGAAAGTTTCTTTTCGCAGATAACCAAAGCTGTTGCAGGAAAATCCAAAGTAGATATAGATTTCCTTGATGATTTGGAAAATATCCTGATTTCTTCAGATGTTGGACTTGAAACTACTGTAAAAATAATAGAAAGGCTGGAAAAAAAAGTGGCCGAAGACAAATATCTGAATACAGAAGAACTCAATAGTATTTTAAAACATATTATCATTGAGATTCTTTCAGAAAATAATACTAAAGATATTGAAGACTACGATGTCCCCGTAGGTGTAAAACCTTACATTATGATGGTAGTGGGAGTTAACGGCGTAGGAAAAACGACAACAATCGGAAAGCTAGCCTACCAATTCAAAAAGAAAGGACATCGTGTTGTACTCGGAGCAGGCGATACCTTTCGTGCAGCAGCCGTAGATCAGCTGAAAATCTGGTCTGAAAGGAGTAAAGTAGATTTCTATTCAAAAGGAATGAATACCGATCCTGCTGCAGTAGCTTATGAAACCACACAATATGCCATAAACAATGACATGGATATTGCTATTATAGATACTGCAGGTAGACTTCATACCAAAACACAATTGATGGAAGAACTTACAAAAATAAAAAGATCCATCGAGAAAAAATATCCCGGTGCACCACATGAAGTGCTTCTGGTTTTAGATGCTACGACGGGACAGAATGCGATCGAGCAAGCTAAACATTTTACAGCAGCAACAGACGTTACAGCGATTGCACTGACCAAACTTGATGGCAGCGCAAAAGGTGGTGTAGTTCTTGGCATTTCAGATCAATTTAAAATTCCGATTAAATATATAGGCGTTGGTGAAGGTATGGAACAACTTCAGGTTTTTAATAGAAAAGCCTTTGTAGATTCCCTTTTTACATGATAATGCATTGTTGATAGCACAACGTTTTGCTACAGCATTTCGTTATATCCAAGTAGTATTTTAAAATCAACATCAGGAATGCTGAGTATACCATCAATCTTTCTAAAGTTAAATGCTTATAAAAAGGGATTACTTTTGTCCGCTTTGCTGCTGTATTTTATGATGCTGAGTTTTATTTCACAAGCTCAAAGACCGTCTAATTTTGGACAGGGAAATAATACAGCCAATCCTGCCCAGGAAGAACAGAATGACGGTCCTGACTCCACGGTTTATGAGTACTTTATAACAGACAATATATTTGAAAAATATACGCTTAAGGATTCGCTAGCGGATACAAAATTCCTTCATCGCAATACCTTACAAAATAGTGGTCATGAAAGTATTCATACCGGCAATTTCGGCTCATCAACGTTTCCTCTTATTTACGGACCTAAGATAAACACCGGATTTAATACAGGATATAATCAATACAAAACCTATCAATTAAATCTTGAAAATTTTCGCTTTTTCGAGCAAAACAGACCTATAGCGGATTTATATTTTTCGCAACTGGGCAATCAGGAAAATATCAATGTTGGAGCCAATTTTTCAAGAAACTTTAGTGATGGATTATCCGTAAGTTTAAATTATAACCGAATAAGTCAGAAAGGATTCTATAACGGACAGGATACTAAATCAACCGCTTTCGGTTTTGGATTGCGATATAAAAGTCCTGGAGAAAAATATAATGCATTTTTAATCTTTATACATAATGCCAATGAAGAAGGACATATAGGTGGAATTACAGATGCAGAGAAGCTGAATGATCAATTTAAAAAAGATATACCTGTCTTATTAACCGAAGCTACTACAAGACAGCAGGAAAGAAATTTATCATTCATTCAGTATTATAAATTAAACAGCTCTACCAATAAAACCTGGAGAATCTATTTGAAAAATGAGTTTAAATATCTTCCATCATATTTCAGATTTTCAGATGTCAAAATTAATAACAAAAATGATTCAACGTTTTATGCAGGTATTCCTTTAGACCCCAGAGGAATAAGACGATATCTCAATATTTCTCAACTTTCAAATGGATTTTATATTAATGGAGAAAGAATCAAAGGTATTCAGGGAAGGCTTGGACTTATTATAGATCATTACACCATTAACGATAATCCTATTGATTCCAAACGGACAGATATCACTGCAACCTTTGATGGAAAAATCCCCTTTTACAAATCACTGATTTTGGAGACCAATGCAAAATTAGGTTTGCTTAAAAATCTGGGAAACTTTGATCTGAAAGGCAAATTAAACTTAAATATATCAAAAATAGCTTCCCTTCAAGGTAATATTAGACTTTTTCGTTCAGAACCAGCATACAACTCCACACAACTCAATATAAATGAGATAGTTGTTTTAGATACATCATTTATAAAACCAGTTGGTACCATTTTTAATGCAGAATTATTTATCCCGCGTATTAAATTTAGTGCAGGAATCACTCAGTCATTGATAACAAATCCTATATACTGGAACGACAAATCACAATCAACCCAATATGATGGATTATTTACATCAACCTATATCCGACTCTCTCAAAATGTAAAAGCCGGACCTTTTCATTTGGATAATCAGATACATTTCCAGATTCTAAATTCAAAAATTTACGCTACTCCCCCACTTTACTCGACACATCAATTATATTATGCCGCTACATGGTTTAATAAAGTGATGGATGTCAACATTGGAATCGACGCCAGATTGATTGCTGCCTACGATGGGCCTCAATTTCAACCTTTGTTTGGCGAATTTATTCAAAGTACTACTACCCTACCTTTTTTTCCAGCTGCCAATTTTTACTTACTTTCGCGGGTTTCGTCCTTTCGGGTGATGATAATAATGGAAAATTTTGGACAATACTTCAGAAAAGATTACAATTTTGATGTGGTAAATCACCCGCAGTTTGACCCAAAATTGCGATTTGGAATTCAATGGTTATTAAAAGACTAATGAATATGATGAGATTATATTACCACTCAAATAACAGCAAAGAAAAATTAAGTATCATAAAAAAGACATTGATTAGACAGGCTGATAAATTTATAGGACAAATCAATTCAAAGGGCTTCAAAAGTCCTTCCATTTTAAGTGAGCTATTTAGGACAGGTAAATTTAGAGGAATTCTTTTCTTGATTTTCATGCCTTTCATGCTTGTATCTCAAAAACCTAAACAAGTAGATATCAGTAATTTACCTTACTATAATTTTGGTAAAGGAGTTGGGCTTACTTCGCCGGACAGTGTATTTCAATTCAATATACGCTTCAGAATACAAAACAGGTTTACCTATTTAAAAAATGAAGATAACCCATCGGCTTTTGATGGACAAATCAGACGATTGCGATTGCGATTTGATGGTTTTGTGGGAAACCCGCAGTTTCTCTATGTGCTACAATTATCGTTTGCTCCCGGTGATGTAGGAGAAATCGAAGATGGGGAAAATCTAAATATTATTCGGGATGCAGTTGTGTATTACAGAGCTTCATCAAAATGGAATTTCGGCTTTGGCCAAACTAAACTGCCCGGCAACAGGCAAAGGGTCAATTCCAGCGGAGCGCTACAACTTTCGGACAGAAGCATCAATAATTCCAGATTTAATATTGATCGTGATTTTGGATTTTTTGCAAATTTTATAAATGAATATGACCGTCAATTTTCATGGAATGTCAAATCAGCCATTTCTACAGGTGATGGAAGAAACTACACCAGATCACCCGATAATGGTTTGGCATATACTTCCAAAATTGAATTGATGCCATTTGGTAAGTTTGCCAGAGATGGTGTTTACTTCGAAGGGGATCAAGTCAGGGAGAAATCACCAAAACTCATGCTTTCCGGTGCCCTGCATTATAACCATAAAGCAAAACGTCAGTCAGGGGTACTTGGAAACGATTTACTTGAAGCAAGGAATTTAAAATCACTTATGCTGGACGCTTTGTTCAAATATAGAGGTTTTGCATTCATGAGCAGTTATATGACCAGACATACATCCAATCCTGTAACTTCCAATTCAAATGGAGATAAAGTATTTGTATTTACAGGAAAAGGTTATGATGTCCAAACAAGCTATTTGTTCAAGAATAATTTTGAATTGATAGGAAGGTATTCAAATCAAATCGCAGAAAAATCAATTCAAACAGTATTTCCTAATCAAAAACAATATACAATTGGACTTACTAAATACATCTGGGAACATGCATTTAAGATACAACTAGAGACTAATCTGGATCGTTTTAAGACTATAGATGAAACCACAAAAAATAATTTTAATCTACGCATCCAGGTAGAAATGGGTATTTAAAATGTTTACTTCTTTATTATTTTGAAAGTTGTCCTTCTGTTGATTTGGTGCTGGTCTTCCGTACATGTTTCGCAAACACACTTGTCAATTAATTGAGTTTCACCATATCCTATAGCAATCAACCGTTGAGCTTCAATATTTTTAGATATTAAGTAATCCACTACAGATTGCGCTCTTTTCTGAGATAATACAATATTATACTCATCAGTGCCCCTGCAATCCGTATGACTGGATAGCTGAATATTAATTTGGGGGTTATCATTTAGCAATTTAACAAGGTCATCCAAAGTTGGTTTTGCTTCATCTTTGATGTCCCATTTATCATAATCGTAATAAATATTTTTAAGATTTATTTCTTTATCAGCATATATTTTATCCAAAATCAATTCAACACTTATAGTTTTTGAAGTTTCCCCTTCTTTAAATAAAATGTTGCGAGTATCAGATATTTTGGATGCATTAAGATAACCAAGCCTTGCGCCAATTATTTTTAATGTTTTCCCTTCAGGTGCTTGGGTAAAATAAAATCCATTTTTATCAGAATAAGCTTCCGAAATCTTTTGCCCCGCTTCATCGGTAATCTTTATAAAGGTTTCAGCCAAGGGAGACTTACCAACGATCTCAGAGTTTGGTTCATCCGAAATCTTATATAGTGGTGTAAAAGCTCTTACCGTAATATAAAGTTCTCTCTTTGTTTCTTTTTCCTTTTCAGTTTCAACCAGTACAGGTGTAGGTTCCTGCCTGAGTTTGAAAAATCTGAATATATCATCTTTTCCACTTCCTACTCTGGAAGAAGTAAAATATCCTTGCTGTACAACAGTGGTTTTCTTCTTTGCCTGATAATCTACGATGAAAGAAAAATCGTCTCCTCCGGAATTGATACCAAACCCAATATTGATTGGTATAGACCATTTTTTATCACTTCGGAGGTATGTTTTGAATATATCAAATCCACCAAATCCAGGTAAGTAATCAGAAGAAAAATATAAAGTGTCTCCATCCCCAGTAGGAAACATTTCATTTCCCTGACTATTGATAGATTCAGGAAGTGGTTCTGGTTCAGACCAGCTGCCATCACTATATAATTCAGTATAATATAAATCCAATGGTCCGCCAGGTTCATTTATATCAGCAGAAAAAACCAGGATACTATCATTTTCTACCAATGTTGCCTGACCATAATTTATCTTATCGCGGGTAAACGGTAAAACTTCCGGTTCACCCCATATGTCATTTTCCCGTTTAGAAACCATTAACTTACAAAAATCATCTCCTGCTCCAGCTCCAAAACATCTGGTAAAGTACATGGTTTCCATATTTTTAGAAAACCATGGTGTGCCTTCATTTTGACTTGTGTTAATGGCAGAATCAAATCGTTTTACTTCTGATCCGTTTTTTTGCACGATAAAAATGTCAGCAAAACGTTCGCCCGTCCAGTTATAAATGTCTTTGCCTGTTGATTCCTTTCTTTCTGACGTAAAAACCAGAAAATCATTTTCATAGATGACCGGGCTATAATCGGAAACGGTTGTATTGGTGAATAAACGTTCAATTTGATATTCAGAACTCTTCAATTTGCTAGTCATGGCCTGTTGACATAATAAAATCTCTCTCTCCAGTTCCTGTTTTCGACCGGTCATTGAAATTAGCTGGCGATAAGCTCCAATAGCAGATTCATATTCCTCTATTGATTTCGAAGATTCCGCATATTTTCCCAATGCTTCAGCACCATACTCGTGACCTATAGCTTTTTCAAACCATGACCTTGCATCTCTGTATTCCAGTAATTTGAGATATGATTGGCCTAGTAAATATGCTTTCCGTCCCTTCAATGCCTGATTTTTTGTAGCTATATATTCTTCTTCCAGCATACTTGCAGCCACAGCGTATTGTTTACGTTCGTACGCCATTTCACCGTCTTTAATTTTTTGACTGAAAGAGCAGGACAACTGTATTAAAAGACTTAATATAATGATGATATTTAATTTCATTTGCTTGAGCTTCTGAAAAAATAAAAATATTACAACTTCAAATCTAACTTAAGTTTAGTAATGAAAATGATCTGAAATTTTATCGTCGAAATAAGGTTCTTCACATTAACATACCTAAACCAATGTTCACTGAAACTATACAGACACTTTCAAATCTTATATATTCACCTGCACATGTAAAAGCAGAAACATAAATATAATTGATTTTCTATTCATTTTGTTGTTTAAAAAGCAATAAAGTATAAAATTGTTCCTTGGTACGGATGCACATTTCTGCTTAGTGACCGAATTTCATTAGAAATCGATGGAATTTAGGTTACATTTTGAATTTCATTTCTTGATTTTTTCAAGATCACTTGCAAGTCCGCAAAATAAAAGGATCATTAAACTTCAAATTTCTTGAATATTCTTGTTACGTTTCTTTCACAAAGTTATACTTTGAGGATCAAATTAATCAAAATGAAAGAAAAAAATAATTTACAAATAAAAAAAGGGCCTGAAAACTTAATTCCAGACCCTAAGTATGTTATTTGAATTTTATTTCTATTTTTCCGCTCTTGTAAATGATTTACCTTCTTTTTTAGCTGGAGTCGTTGAAGCCCTTTTATTTATTCGAAGATCAGCTGCAAGATCATGTAATATAGGTGCTGCAATAAATACTGACGAATAAGTACCAACAATAATACCAACCAACAAAGCAAATGAAAATCCTTTTATACTATCTCCACCAAAAAGGAAAAGTATAAGGATAACGATTACTGTGGTAAACGAAGTCATTAATGTTCTGGACAAAGTACTATTGATCGCATCATTTATAACTTCATCTTTACTTTTATTTACATGTAATCCAAAATACTCCCTAATTCTGTCAAAGATAATAACGGTATCATTGATAGAGTAACCTATGACTGTAAGGATAGCCGCTATGAATGCCTGATCTATTTCCAAAGAAAAAGGAAGAAATCCCGCTCCCAATGAAAATACACTCAGAACTATTAATGCATCGTGGAATACAGCTAATATTGCACCGGCACTATATTGCCATCTGCTGAATCTTAGTAAGATATATAAAAACACAGCCAATAATGCAAAAATACCTGCATACAAAGAACTTCTCTTAAGGTCATCCGCTATAGTAGGACCAACCTGAGCCGAACTGATGATGTGGATTTTATCAGAACCTGTTTCATTATTTGCAAAATCTTCAAATGATACGTTGCTTTTGGCAATTTTATTTACGCCTTCGTGTAATTTAGCTAACACTTTGGTAGGTGTATCTTCTGCTGTCTCAGATATCAGATAAGATGTGGTTACATTGAATGTATTTTCGGTATCCACTTGCTTTACAACAGGAGCCGCACCAAAATCAGCGGTAAGACCATCCCTTAATATATCAGCATTTACATTTTCAGTACCAACAAACTGAATATTATAGGAGTATCCACCTTTGTAATCTACACCAAGATCAAAACCTCTGGTCATCATCGAGATTAAACCAGCCACTATTACAACACCTGATGCAATATATGCAAATTTTCTTCTACCAATCCAGTCTATGTTAATGTTTTTGAACGCCCCTTTTGAAAATCCGGTCCAATATGAAAGATCATTTCCTTTACCGACCCACCAGTCAATCAGCAATCTGGATACAAAAATAGCTGTGAAAACAGAACTCAACACACCAATAATCAAAACAACTGCAAAGCCTTTTACAGGGCCTAATCCAAAATATGAAAGTATCATAGCGGTTAGAATAGTCGTTACGTTTGCATCAATGATGGCAGAATATGAGTGATAATATCCATCCACTATAGATTGTTTCAGAGATTTGCCGGATGAAAGTTCTTCTTTTACTCTTTCAAATATGATTACATTGGCATCAACTGCCATACCTATTGTCAATACGATACCCGCAATACCAGATAAAGTTAATACTGTACCAAAACTGGATAAAGTACCAAAAATCAAGAATACGTTAAGCAGCAATGATAAAATCGCAATAATACCCGCTCCTGCATAATATGCAATCATTGTCACAATAACCAAAAAGAATCCTATCAGCAAAGAGTTAATACTTTTTGATATATTGGCCTTTCCTAGAGATGGTCCGACATTGGATTCCTGTATTATTGTTGTTCGGGCTGGTAATTTACCAACTTCCAATATGCTAGCAAAGTCAACAGCTTCTTCCACTGAAAAGTTACCTGAAATAGAAGATGATCCTTGTGTAATGGCATCATTTACTCTTGGAGCAGAAACTACTTCACCGTCAAGGGCTATGGCTATTTCTCTGTTTCCTTCATTGGCAGCTTTAGTGGTCATTTCAGCCCATTTCTTAGCGCCTGCTGCATTCATTCGAAGATTTACTTCTACTTCACCATTGACAGGATTAAGCGTCTGTACAGCACTAGTAACCACGTCTCCATCCAAAGGTGCAAGATCAGTTCCTGATTGTTTTTTAATGAAATATAGTTCATAATCGCTGGTCAAGTTCCCATCGGCATCCTGTGATGGTTTATAGGACCACATAAACTGTCCATTTTTTGGAAACAGCGCTTTTATATCTTCTCTCTCAAGTATAGAAGTAATAAACGTCCTTTTGCTTCTGTCAGCTATTCCTATTACTGATGGAGGCAAAGTACCACCATTCAGCTTAAGTGCACTAAGTAAGCTTCCCGTTCCTGTTACAGAAGTGGGTGATGCAGTTGATGTTGCCACTTGAACAGTGTCAATTACGTTTCCAAGATTGTCATAGACCAACGAATCTTTCATGACAGTAGCCACAGTAGA
This sequence comes from Saprospiraceae bacterium, assembly GCA_016714445.1. Taxonomy (GTDB): domain Bacteria; phylum Bacteroidota; class Bacteroidia; order Chitinophagales; family Saprospiraceae; genus OLB9. The sequence continues at coordinate 769,026 of JADJNF010000001.1, forward strand.
TGTTGTGTCAGATTGGGTTACACTTCCTCCGGCAGCCAGGTCAGCAGCTTGCATTGCCTGAGCTATACCCGGATCTGATGATCTGAAAGTTTCCCAAAATTCCAGTTTTGCACTTGCAGAAAGGAATTGTCTGGCCCTTTGCGGGTTATCAATACCCGGCATTTCCACCAATATCAAATCTCTGTTTGGGTCCAATGATACGTTAGGCTGAGCAACACCTAATTTATCTATCCTTTGCTTAAGTCTTTCATAAGTAAGATTTACCGTTTCATTGGCTTTGCTTCTCAATAATCTGGTGACATCACCATCATTGGTATTGGCATTGATTTCACCCAAAGTTTCACTTCTGGCAAATATTCTTGCTAATTTATCAGGACCTGCAAGCTTCCTGTATTCATCAGCAAATAATGTAATGAAATCGGATTGCGAGCTTTTCATGGCTATATTAGCATTTTCAAGCGCTTTCTGAAAATCAGCATTGTTACTGTTTCTGCCTGCCAAAGACTTTAAAAAATCTCCAAGATCTACCTGAAGAACAGCACTCATACCTCCTTTCAAGTCCAGACCCAGAGCCAGTTGTTGCTTTTTCAGCTCACTGTAGGAATAAGACTTTACCATCGGAATCCTGAATAATTCCAAACTGGATACTGAATCCAGATATTTCGCTCTGGCTATTTTATATTCTGCACTTGAAACTCCATCAGCCCCTTTGCCTGAGATTTTCATTGCATAAGCATCCGCATTATTTTCGACGCTGTTTGTTGGTATGAAGTAAGCAAACTGGAGTAAACAAACCAGCGAAATCAATACCAAAAATACTTTTACTAAACCTTTTCCTTGCATTGTATTATATCATATAATTTTCAAAAAACAGCGCAAATATAAGGCTTTTGGCAAATTAATAAGATTTTGAACGTAACATATGAATAAAAATTTATAAAAAATTTATATGTAATTGATATTCAGAATGATATAGAATTAAAAAAAATAAAATAATATCTCGTTTTTTTCAAATTTATGCCTTGTGTTAAAATACAGGATAATATTTTGATCAAAATTTCGAACCAAATTTTATTCGGAAAATTATTTTTTTTCTGGGTTTAGCAAAAAATTATATCTTTCTATTGAACTAAAGTTGTAAAAAAACACTTTAATTTCATGAAAACCAATATTGGTCATAAATCAAAATTTAAATTATTAAAATTATGGGATTATTTTCATTTTTAAAAGCAGCAGGTGCTAAACTAGTTGGTAATAAGGCTGCAGAAAACGATGCTGCAAAAGTAACTCCGGCACCTAATGCTTCGATGGAAGCTCTTAAAGATGCCAATGATAAAAACAGAGCGGCTATGCTGGCTTCTCAAGTTTTAGGTCATGGTATCAAAGTTGAAAACCTGGATATTGCCATAGATGATGATGCAGCGACTGTATATGGTCAGGTAGAATCTACATCTGACAAAGAAAAAGTTGTACTTATCATTGGTAATACGGAAGGCATTGCTAGTGTTGACGATAGATTATCTGTTGTCAATCCTGAACCGGAAGCTACTTTTTATGAAGTAAAAAAAGGAGACACACTTTCCAAAATTGCTAAAGAACATTATGGAGACATGATGAAATATCCTGTTATATTCGAAGCCAATAAGCCTATGCTTACCTCACCTGATCTTATTTATCCTGGTCAGGTTTTGAGAATTCCAGCTCAATAAAAAAATATCAAGAACAATGAATATATCTTTTAAATGAGATAAAGTCAAATGCGCTGCATCTATTTTATAGTTGCGGCGCTTTTTTTTATATTTTATCAAGTTAAATAAAAATCTTTCGAATTTTACAATTTGACTTTAAAATTGAATTGATTTTTAATATTAACTTACTACTTTCGCACCATAATTTATTTTTTACAAACTTATACCCTAACAATGATAATCGGAGTTCCAAAAGAAATTAAAACAAATGAAAACCGTGTAGCGCTTACCCCTGCCGGAGTTATGGAATTTGTGGGTCGAGGCCACAAAGTGTATGTTCAAACTAAAGCAGGTGATGGTTCAGGTTTTCCTGATGAAGAGTATACAGGTGCTGGTGCTACCATGCTACCTACTATTGAAGACGTATACACTATAGCTGACATGATAATAAAAGTCAAAGAACCTATAGAAAGCGAATACAAACTTGTCAAACCAAATCAATTGCTTTTTACTTATTTTCATTTTGCTTCATATGAGCCTCTGACCAGAGCAATGCTGGCAAGTAATGCAGTATGTCTTGCCTACGAAACGGTCGAATCATCGGACAGGTCGTTACCACTATTGGTGCCAATGTCCGAGGTAGCTGGTCGAATGGCCATACAGCAAGGGGCAAAATATCTGGAGAAACCGCAACAGGGAAGAGGTGTCTTATTAGGTGGCGTACCAGGTGTACCTCCGGCAAAAGTATTGGTTCTGGGCGGTGGTATTGTAGGAACGCAAGCAGCAAAAATGGCAGCAGGACTTGGTGCAATGGTGACCATTCTGGATGTTAGCCTCAAAAGATTAAGATATTTGTCTGATGTTATGCCAGCCAATGTCATCACGATGTACTCCAATGAATTTACCATCAGGAGATTAATAAAAAATCATGATTTGATCATTGGAGCAGTCTTAATTCCCGGAGCCAAAGCACCTAACCTGATCACACGTGAGATGCTAAAAGACATGAGACCCGGCACCGTAATCGTGGATGTAGCAGTAGACCAGGGAGGTTGTATAGAAACATGTAAACCGACCACACATGATAACCCAACTTATATCATAGACGAAGTTGTACATTACTGTGTAGCAAATATGCCCGGTGCTGTGCCATATACATCTACTATAGCTTTGACCAATGCAACTTTGCCTTATGCATTACAACTCGCTGAAAAAGGCTGGCAAAAAGCTTGCAAAGAAAATAACGAACTCAAGCTTGGATTAAATGTTGTCAATGGCAAAGTGGTTTATAAAGGCGTGGCGGATGCATTCGGGTTGGAATATTCAGATGTTGAAACTGTATTATAAATAGTTTTTGAATTACCACATGAACTAAACAAGTCGTCCCGGATTAACTTTTGGACGACTTTTTTAGTTTAAATAGTTTAATGTGAGCAAAATAAAAACATATCAGCAAGCGCTAAAATATATTTATGACCGTCTCCCTATGTATCAAAGACTAGGGTCTGCAGCTTATAAAAAAGACCTTACCAACACGATAAAACTTTGTGAATATACGGGTAACCCACAAAACAATATAAAGACTATTCATATAGCTGGTACAAACGGCAAAGGTACAACGACTCATATTATAGCCGGAGGATTACAAGCCCAGGGTTACAAAGTCGGGGTGTATACATCTCCTCATTACAAAGACTTCAGAGAAAGAATTAAGATTAACGGAACCTATATTCCAAAAAGGTTTATCATAGATTTTTTAAATCGCTACTCTAAAGAACTGGAAAAAATCCAACCTTCTTTCTTCGAAATGACTGTGGCCATGGCTTTCCTCTATTTTGATGAAGAAAAAGTTGATTTTGCAGTCATTGAAACCGGGTTAGGCGGTCGACTAGATTCCACCAATGTGATCATACCTTTGCTTTCAGTTATTACAAATATCAGTTTTGACCACCAAAGTATGTTAGGCAATACCTTGGCAGAAATAGCCGGAGAAAAAGCAGGAATCATAAAAACCAATATTCCAGTAATAATAGGCGAAAGTCAAAAAGAAACTGATCATGTCTTTATACAAAAAGCTATAGAGATGTCCGCTCCGGTTTATTTTGCAAATGACCATATACAATTAACTCAAACTGGGTTTACCGACCAAAATAAAATATACAATATAAAATATAACCAACAGATTTGGATTGAAAATCTTACCACTGATTTGTCCGGCCCTTTTCAGGAAAGAAATATCATTACCGGAATGTATGCATTAAAACAGCTTTCCGAAACGGTAAATATAAATATTGAAAAACTGAAGTTATTTTTTGCTGATCTGAAATCTAAAACAGGATATATTGGAAGATGGCAGATTTTAGGATCTAATCCACTGATAATTGCTGACAGTGCCCACAATGAAGGTGGTTTAAAAATTATTTTGAGAGAAATTCAGGAGTTAAAGTATAAAAATCTGCATATCATCATTGGCTTTGTGAATGATAAAGAGCTAAGTTCAGTTTTAGAACTTTTTCCAAAAAAGGCGATATATTACTTTGCAAAAGCTAATATTCCAAGGGGTCTGAATGCTGCACTTCTAAAAACAGAAGGTGAAAAATATGGATTATCGGGTAAATCATACATAAGCGTCAGAAAAGCATTAGCAGCTGCAAAAATAAAGGCTCATTCTGATGATCTTGTTTTCATAGGAGGAAGTATTTTTGTGGTGGCTGAAGTCATCTAGGATGTATAGCTAAAAATACTACAACTTTGGAAAACTTTTGCCCTGCTGTAATGTTCAAAGCATTAAATATTCATCTTGGAAAAAAGAAAAATCATATTGGCTGTAGGAGGTTCCAGTGGTTCAATTTATGCAAAAAGAATAATGACGAAACTCAAGGAACAATCTGATATTATTTTAGGGGTAGTCATGTCGGACAATGCAATAATAAACTGGGAAATAGAAATCGGATCTTTTTCTCAGCACGAATGGCCTTATAAATTTTATGACAAAAAAGACTTTAACGCACCTTTTGCTTCAGGATCTGCCAAATATGATACGATGATAATCTGTCCCTGTTCTATGGGTCTCTTGGGAAGAATCGCTCAAGGTATATCCAGCGACCTGATCACCAGAGCGGCAGATGTAATTCTTAAAGAAAGGAGACGTCTTATCATAGTCCCCAGAGAGACCCCATATAACTTGATACATCTTAAAAATATGGTCTCACTGACCGAAGCCGGGGCAATTATTTGTCCTGCAACACCTTCATTTTATTGCAGACCTCAAAACATGGATGAATTAGTGGACACCGTCGTAGATCGTGTGCTTGATCTTTCAGGCATAAATATAAAAACTTACCGGTGGGGAGAATAATTTGATTAGATTTGCTGTTGATTTTTGTTCATTTTGTAGTTGTATCGATTTAGTAAAATAATATTAATTGCAAGTTATGTATCAGAGTATGCAGGATGTCATTCAGGATTTGGATAAAAATAAGATGCTGCTTCGTATTAAGCAGGAAGTTGATCCGAATCTGGAAATTGCAGAAATTCACAGACAGGTTTATGATAAAAAAGGTCCTGCCATACTATTTGAAAAAATAAAAGGGAGCCCTTTTCCTGCGCTTTCTAATCTTTATGGAACCATTGACAGAACAGAATTTATTTTTCGTAATACTTTGAATAAGATCAAAAAGGTGATTGAAATCAAAGCTGATCCATCCAGAATTTTAAAACATCCATTGAAGTTTCTGACTACACCTTTTACTGCTCTTACAGCGTTGCCTATGAAATCATGGGGAAGTGTTGCTTCCATGTACGCTCAAACCACGATTGATAAGTTACCAATGATTAAATCCTGGCCAATGGATGGAGGTGCATTTATCACGCTTCCACAGGTATTTACACTACCTCCCGGATCGAGAAACCCCATGGACTCAAATCTGGGCATGTACAGAATCCAACTATCCGGAAACCAATATAAAATGAATGAGGAAATCGGACTGCACTATCAGTTACATAGAGGTATAGGTGTTCATCATGAAATGTATAATAGAAGTGAAGCCCCTTTCAAAGCGTCGGTATTTGTAGGCGGATTGCCTTCACATGCTTTTTCAGCCATCATGCCTATGCCGGAAGGAATCAGTGAACTTACTTTTGCCGGAATGTTAGGAGGAAAAAGATTCAGATACCATTTTGATGATCAGGGGCACTTTATTTCATCAGATGCAGATTTTGTTATTACGGGAACTATTATAAAAGACAAAAAACTGCCTGAAGGACCTTTTGGTGATCATTTGGGGTACTACAGTCTGACACATGACTTTCCAGTGATGAAAATAGACAGAGTATATCATAGAAAAAATCCAATTTGGCATTTTACCGTCGTGGGTCGTCCGCCTCAGGAAGACAGTAGTTTTGGATACCTCATACACAAAATGGTGGAAGATCTTACTTCACAGGAATTCCCTGGTCTGACAGACTTACATGCGGTGGATGCTGCGGGTGTACATCCTCTTTTACTGGCCATTGGCAAAGAAAGATATATGCCGTTTCGTGACCCGAAGCCCGAAGAAATCTTGACGATTGCAAATAGAATACTTGGTTCGGGACAAACTTCATTGGCAAAATACCTTATTATCGCAGCATTTGGCGATGATTTATCACTCAACACACATAAATTAGAACATTTTTTCAATCACTTTCTGGAGCGAGTGGATTGGACGAGAGATTTACATTTCCAAACCAAAACCACCATAGACACCCTTGATTACTCAGGTGAAGACTGGAATGGAGGATCAAAAGTAGTAATGGCTTGTCGTGGTGAAAAGATCAGAAAATTATACTCAGAACTAAAAATAAACGCTTATCATCCGGATATAAAAAATATGTCTCTAATTTTGCCGGGTATTTTAGGTATAACCATTCAACCATTTAAAGACTACTCTTCTGCTGAAGCTGAAATTAATTCATTGTTCTCATTTCTGAATCAACAGGATTTAACAGGGTTACCTCTTATAGTTATTTCTGATGATAGTGAGTTTACTGCAGCTACAATAAACAATTTTGTCTGGGTGACATTTACCCGTTCAAATCCTTCACATGATATATATGGAGTGAATAGTTTTATTAAACACAAACACTGGGGATGTAATGGTAGTCTGATCATAGACGCACGCAAAAAACCACATCATGCTCCTGAACTGGTGGCAGATAGGGAAATCCAGTATTCAGTGACAAAAATGTTAGCCCTTTAATACTCAAGTCTTCGATGAATAATTTATATTGCAGAAAAAGAAATATTATTATTCCTACTACATTGATAATCAATAGCTTTCCTTTAGGAGCAGAGTAAATAAAACATTAGATTCTTAAACCGTTTGTGTTTTCATAGTGGACTCAAACTTTAAATTTTATCGAAATCTGGCTTGGTGTCCTTGGGTAAACCCTATTTTGCAAGGATAAAAAAACGTGCAAATTTTTGATGAATAAAAATTTGCACGTTTTGTAAAAGATAACCGAATTAAATATTTCTGTTGATACAATTCAAGTCTTCAAAAGCCTGTTTCATCCTATTTACAAAAGTAACTTCACCGCTTCTTAACCAAACACGTGGGTCATAGTATTTTTTATTGGGCTTATCTGCACCTTCCGGATTTCCAATTTGCCCTTGTAAGTAGTCTTTTTTAGACTCATAGAAATTTTTAATTCCTTCCCAGAATGCCCACTGCATATCTGTGTCTATATTCATTTTTACTGCGCCATAAGAAATTGCTTCCCGTATTTCTTCTCTTGAACTACCAGAGCCTCCATGAAACACAAAATTGACCGGATTCGGTCCTGTTCCAAATTTTTTCTGAATATAATCCTGTGAATTTTTTAGAATAATTGGCTTAAGAGAAACATTTCCTGGTTTATACACGCCATGTACATTTCCGAAAGCAGCAGCTATGGTGAACTTATCACTTATTTTTAGAAGTTCTTCATAAGAATACGCAACTTCTTCAGGCTGTGTATATAACCTACTACTATCCACATCAGAATTATCTACACCATCCTCTTCGCCACCTGTAACTCCCAGTTCAATTTCCAGTGTCATACCAAGTTTGTGCATTCTTTCCAAATATTTGCTGCAAATTTCTATATTTTCATGTAGCGGTTCCTCTGATAAATCCAACATATGACTACTATATAAAGGATGTCCGTACTTTTCATAATGTTTTTCACTGGCATCGAGCAAACCATCGACCCAAGGCAGAAGGCTTTTTGCACAATGATCCGTATGCAGAATTACCGGAATACCATAAGCTTCTGCCACATTATGTATATGAAGTGCACCTGAAACGCCACCTAAAACAGCTGCTTTCTGCCCATCATTACTTAGTCCTTTGCCTGCATAAAATGCTGCCCCACCATTACTGAATTGAATGATAATCGGAGAATTTACAGCTTTGGCTGTTTCAAGTGCTGCATTGACAGAGTTGGTACCTATCACATTGACGGCAGGCAAAGCAAAGTCTTTTTCGTTTGCATAGTTGAGCAATTCAGTGACTTCATCACCAAATAAAACCCCAGGTCTGAATTTACTGCTGGACATTTCGTTTTGATTTATATTAATTGATTAAATAATTCCCTTTTCTGACAGATACCTTTCAGCATCAAGAGCGGCCATACATCCACTACCGGCAGCTGTGACTGCCTGTCTGTATATATGATCCTGTGCATCGCCACTGGCAAATACACCTTCAATATTTGTAAATGTTCTTCCGGAAACTGTTTTGATATATTTATTATCATCCATATTGATCCATCCATCAAACAAATCAGTATTGGGTTTATGACCTATAGCAACAAAAAATCCTGTGACATTCAAGATTTCTTTTTCTCCGGTCACAGTATTGGCGATTCGTACACCTTCCACCTCATCCGTTCCTAATATTTCCTCAGTGACAGTATTCCAGTGAACTTCAAGATTTGGCGTTTTAAAAACTCTTTCCTGCATGATTTTGGACGCCCGCATTTCATCCCTGCGTACAAGAAGGTGAACTTTTTTGCAAAGTTTAGCTAGGTAGGTTGCTTCCTCAGCGGCAGTATCTCCTGCACCAACTATGGCAACTTCTTGTCCTCTGAAGAAGAATCCATCACAAACTGCACAAGCAGAAACCCCTTTACTCATGAGCCTTTGTTCTGACTCCAGTCCAAGCCACCTAGCACTCGCTCCTGTTGAAATAATCACCGCATCAGCATGTATTTCATGGCCTGTTTCTGACCATATTTTATGTACCGGACCAGTAAAATCAACTTTTTCAATCATCTCATATCTGATATCCGTTCCAAATCTTAATGCCTGGTTTTTAAAATCTTCCATCATTTGTGGCCCCATTATTCCATCAGGATACCCGGGATAGTTTTCTACATCATTGGTAATGGTCAATTGTCCTCCCGGTTCTTTTCCTGTGTATAAGACAGGAGCCATATTGGCCCTCGCTGCGTAAATAGCGGCTGTGTATCCAGCCGGACCTGAGCCTATAATTAAACATTTTATTCTTTCTGCACTTGAATCTGACATAGATTTTAAATTTATTGGTGAAGCAAAATTACAAAATATTATTATCCAAAGTTATAAATTTGATAAAGTAAACCAAATTTATATTCCACAATGGGTTAAAAACATTGATAATAACTTAAAATTTGATATACTTGTTTTTACTTTTAAATAAAGGTTTGTTAAATGTAACATTGGTTACCTAAGTCTATCAATAATTTTGAGTAATTTTGAGCTGTTTTTTAAACCATTTTTATGTTTAAAATTTTTTCTCTTAGCTGCATTGCTGCAATTTTTACTTTATTATCATTTACTACTGAGCCTATTAATAAAGTACAACTGGGTGAAAAATTATTTTTTGACCCTATACTATCCAGAGACAGTACTATCAGCTGTGCATCCTGCCATAATCCGACACTTGCTTTTGCGGACAGCCTTGCTATCAGCCCGGGACTATCAGGAAAGTCGGGCAGAAGAAATGCTCCTTCTGTAATGAATATGGCAGCAAGAAGTGATTTTTTTTATGACGGCAGAGCAAAATCATTGCGTGATCAGGTCCATTTCCCGATTGAAGATCCTATGGAAATGGATTTGCCTATGGAAATTGCTGTACAGAGAATCAAGAATAACAGGACATATCAACTCTTATTTAAAAAAATATATTTTGAAGCCCCAAATGAAAAAAATATTTCTGATGCCATCGCTTCCTTTGAAGAATCACTTGAAACGGCAAATACTGAGTTTGATGCCTGGATGATGGATAAACCAAACACTATGTCTCCATCTGCAATACGAGGTCGTGAATTATTTATGAGCGATAAAGCCAAATGTTTTGATTGTCATTTCAGTCCGGATTTTACCGGCGATGAATTTAAAAATATTGGATTATATGATGAAATCAAATATAAGGACAAAGGGAGATATGAAGTCACAGGAAACAAAAATGACATCGGAAAATTTAAAGTACCCGGATTAAGAAATGTCGCTATTACAGGGCCATACATGCATGATGGAAGTTTTAAAACGATTGAAGAAGTCATTGAATATTACGACAATCCATACACTTTCGTAAAAACTCCAATCAATATGGACACTTTATTACTTAAGCCGATTCATTTTACACCTGAAGAAAAAAAAGATCTTATTGCTTTTTTAAAAAGCCTGACAGACAGACAATTTGTTAAGATCAGCCAATAAAATAATTCCCCACTCGCAGACATCACCTTTCCACAGTAAATATTTTTGATTAAAACCAAGAATTATTACATTTGTGATATGATTAAAAATTGGTCCATTCAAAAGTTGACTTTTTTGCTTATGCTGTTGTTATCCTATTATGGGGTAAATGGTCAAGCCAATGATTTAAGGATCGAAATTGACAAGCTGATAAGGTATGATACGGAAATAGACTTCAAGAAATTACCCGGCTTTCTGGTTGCAGTAATAGACAACGATTCCACCTATTTCTTTTCGTTTGGCACAAGAATAAAAGCCGAAAAAAGTAATTTTTCAAAAGATGATATTTTTGAACTTGGTAGTATTACAAAAGTTTTTACAGCAAGCTTGTTAAGTATTTTAGCACATGAAGGTAAAATTTCATTTGCCGATAAGATAAACCATTATTTACCTGAAGAATATCGCAATCCGAGACTGGATGAACTCACCATCTTGGATCTTATTGCGCACCAGTCAGGCATGCCAAAAAGACCATCTTTTTTTGGGAGAAAAGAAAAAGACCTTCAAAACCCATATGAAAACTATCATATTTCTGATTTGCTTAAATTTTACAGAGATTTTATACCTGATAAAAAAGATTTTGAATACAGTCATACCAATTATGCTTTGCTTGAAATGATCATCACCGGACTGACTTCAAAAAGTTATCAGGATATATTGAATGAGAAAATATTTTCACCATTAGGAATGACAAATTCATTTGTGGATTTTAATGAAAAAAAAGAAAATGTTACCACTCCGGGATATACTCGTGCGTTAAAGAAAGTTGAACCATGGACTTTTAGTTCTTTTAAAGGGTCAGAAGGTATAAAATCTTCGGCTGCAGATATGGTAAAATTTATTCGTTCAAATTTGAATTTATCAATGTCCGGGTTGGAAAATATTTTTGACCAAAACTTCAAGGGTCACTTTAGTTCAAGTTTCAACGCACAACTTTCAGTAGCAACAGGCTGGCACTTGATTAATATGAATCAGTTTAATATTGTAACACATTCAGGAAAAACATCCGGCCATAGCGCTTTTGTGGGTATGGTGCGAGAAACCAAAACAGCAGTTATTGTTCTGGCTAATTCATCTTTAGGGACTGAAGATTTAGGAATGCAAATACTTAGAATGATAAATTTTAACTGGAAACGAATAAATATCTGACACGTTATTATGAACCATAAAAAAGAAGTAAATCTTTCCTGGGAAGATTTCAAACTATTGGGTGACCCGAAAAATGCCCCGGATCTGCCTGATGAAATAATAGACAAATTTAATCCGGCAAGTCAAGTGCTCAGAATTCACTTAGACCGCAAACAAAGAGGTGGAAAAGAAGTAACACTTATAAAAGGATTTGATGGACCGGAACAAAAGCTGGAAGATTTGGGAAAACTTTTAAAATCGAAGTGTGGAGTAGGTGGTACAGTAAAAGATAATGAAATCATTCTTCAAGGCAATCATAGAGATAAAGTACTTCAATTGTTACTTGACATGGGATATAAATTAACAAAAAAAGCCGGAGGATAAATGGAAATTGTTATCATTTTTGGCTTGGTGTTGCTAAATGGGATTTTTGCTATGGCAGAGATGTCATTGGTTTCTGCCAGAAAGTTTAAGTTGGAGGTAGAAAAGAAAAAAGGAAGGTCAAGTGCAAAAGCAGCTCTGGAATTATCCGAGTCTCCTACCCGATTTCTGTCAACCGTCCAGATTGGCATTACATTGATAGGTATACTTTTAGGTGTATTCAGTGGAGAAAATCTTACCGATGATGTAGAATCTATGATTATTGTTATCCCATCATTAGTGCCTTATGCCCACAATATTGCTGTAGGAGTTGTGGTTGTTTCTATTACATATATTTCGATTGTTTTGGGTGAGCTCATCCCTAAAAAAATTGGAATGACTTATCCTGAACCTATAGCCATGTCCCTGGCAAAACCGATGATGTTACTTTCAAAACTCACCGCACCATTCGTATGGCTGCTTACGGCCACAAATGATACCATACTTAAATTAACTGGAATTAAAAATGAAAATGATAGATTCATTTCTGAAGCTGAGATAAAGTCAATCATCAGAGAAAGCACTTTCAATGGTGAAATACAGGCTATCGAACATGAAATTGTTGACAGAGTATTTGAATTGGGAGACCGTAAAATAGGTTCATTGATGACTCATAGAATAGACATAATTTTCATAGATATTAAAGATGATATTCAAACCATTCTAAAAAAAATCGGAAATGAACCCCATTCTGCCTACCCCGAAGTGGAAAATAATAATCTGGACAAAACAATAGGTATAGTCCTTCTTAAAGATATTTTTGAAGGTGTCTTTAGCAAAACATTCAATCTTAAAACATATCTTAAACAACCTTTATTCTTAATGGAGTCTACACCAGCTTTTAAGTTATTGGACATGTTTCGAGAAGGTAAAGTGCATTACGCCCTGATTACAGACGAATATGGTTCTACGAAAGGATTTGTGACCATGGATGACGTTCTGGACGCGTTGGTAGGTGACATTTCTCAGGAACATCAGAGTGAATATAGCATTATTCAAAGAGATGATAAAAGCTGGCTGGTGGATGGACAATTTTCTTATAGCGAATTTTTACGTAAATTCAAATTGTCCAGCCATGAGTTTTCCGAAGAATTCCATACAATAGGAGGCTACATCATACATGAATATAAAACTATCCCAATCACTGGAGTCAAAGTAGAAATCGAACATCTTACTTTGGAAGTGATAGATATGGACGGACCCCGAATTGATAAAATACTCGTAATCTCCAATGAATGATTAAGTGGCGAAAAAGAACCAATCAAGAGATTTGGCGGTCTCCTGCATTTTAACCCGCTTTATGCATTTTAAAATCTATTCCGGCATAATATCCCTGCAAAATAAGACTATGCCAAGGGGAATCGATTTCTTTCAATCACAATAGTAGTGAGTCTATAACTCACTCACTAAAATACCTATTTTACTTGCTTCGGAGCAGACGGGTTCGACTTCCAAACTTCAAACGAAGTTCTAATGAATAATATGGGTTAATTCCAAAGTTTTTTAGGGTAGACCCCTTTATTTATCAAATCAGATATTTTTTCCATTACAAAAGGTTTATCTTCCTGGTAGGTTACACCAAACCAATCTGATTCTGTGTCTATAACTTTCACTCTAAGTATGTTGTCATGAATTAACTTATCTACAATGGTCGGAATAAAAAATTCAGAAGTAAGCTTCATACCTTCATCCCTCAAAAAATCTGAAAATATATCGTGGCAATAATTAAAATATGAAGGTAAAAATCCCCACATATTCATAGAAACAAGAGTGTTTTCATCTAAACTGACCATTTGGTCCCCATCAGGAAACTGAATTTGGCCTTCGCTATTTCTGGCAATTTTAATACATTCCTTGACATTTAGGAGAAAATTATCACTGGTGCTGGTACAAACTCCTCTATTTACTGTCCCGTGTGAAGAAAGTGTATTTCTTAAATAATAAGCTACCACTGCATAATTTTCACTTTTATTTTCATAACTTTCCTTCAAAAAAGCCGCCAATTGAACAAATGAATCCACACCATAATAATCATCTGCATTAATCACTCCAAATGGTTCCTTAATAACCCGATTTGCCACCCAAATGGCATGAGCTGTACCCCAAGGCTTTTCTCTGTCTTTATTATAAATACTACCAACCGGCACATTTGATAATTCCTGCGAAACAAACTCCATTTCAATCTTACCTTCCAATCTTGGTCTGAAATGAGATTCAAATTCTTCTCTAAAAAAATCTCTGATAATAAATACCACTTTGCCAAACCCTGCATTGATAGCATCATATAAAGAATAATCGATTATCGTTTCACCATTTGGTCCAAAAGCGTCCATTTGCTTAAGTTTTCCATATCTACTTCCCATTCCAGCGGCTAGTATAAGTAATGTCGGCTTCATTCGTTATTGTTTCTAGGTTATTTAAATGGAAATATAAAGATCAATATACATGCTTCGGTTATTCATGGAATATTCTTTAAAATCAAATGTATATAAAAAATCATTATTTCGTGTTACAATCTACTAGGGACAAAGTTAGGGTTTATCGCCGAAAAAATATATTTATAAGAACTAATTTCAAAAATGTGCCCACATAAACCTTCTGAATTTTAATTTTTAAATCATTAGCTTCTTTAAATTTACTGTATGCAATGTTAAAGATTGTTAACAATGATTAAATAAGTTTTATAATAATATGTATATTGTTGCTATTCTGATATTTGACATCTCATTAACAATTGATTGATATCAAAATAAGTATCAAAAAAATTAACTAACTATACAAAGACCATTTACCTTTGCATCATTATTCAAATTCAAAAAATTTAAAAGAATGAAGAAGGTTTTATTGTTCGCTTTACCATTATTTTTGTTCTCTTGCAAATCAGGAGTTGATGCTCACAAAACTGCAATTGAAGAATTAGGAACTTCTTGGGATGCTGCTACTACTGCAGTTACTGGTTTTTCTGAAAGTTTGACAAAAGATATTACAAGTTACACTGAGTCAGCTTCTACAATGATGCTTGATTCTACAGCTGCTGCTGCACTTAAAGGTGATGCTGCAACTAAATGGGCTGAAGCTACTGCTGCTTACAAAGCTGCTAGCGAAGGTTATGCACCAGTTCAGACTGAGTTGAACGACTTTGTAACTATGTGGACTGAAAAAGCTGCAGGAGTTACCGCTCTTAAAGATGGTTTAGCTGCTGGCAAAATCGAAGGTGATGTAGCTGCACAAGTTGCTGAACTTTCAGGTCTTGCTACTCAAGCTACTGAAAAAGTAACTGCTTGGACAACTAAGCAAGCAGAATTAAAAACTGCTGCTGATTCAGCTTTAGGTATGCTTAAGTCTGCTTATGAAGCAGTTGCAAAAAAATAATCAAAATATAGCTTGATTAAATTATAAAGAGGCCTGTCTTATTTAAGACGGGCTTTTTTTTTATTTCATTGAATAGTCCTGATAATTGAGCATAGTTCCTTGGTGAGAATCGTCAATTTTAAAATATATGTTTTGAATTACCAAATGAAAAAGCAAAGTCAGACAATTTTATTTATACCGACGATAATTTTTTTTTAAAAAATTTATGTCTTCATTATACTCAAAATCAATAAGTTAGGTAAAATATTTTTTTTTGCAGTCCAATTTATTTTGAGTATAATTACCTTCCCAACCCGGCTTTGTAAACACTTAGACATCTTTCCCTCGCAAATTTATGGTCCACAATAGGAGTTGGATATGATGAAGTTCCTAATTCAGTCACCCAGGTTTTAATATAGCCTCTGTCTTTATCAAATCTTTCAGTCTGAGCATCAGGACTGAAAATACGAAAATAGGGAGCTGCATCAGTTCCGCACCCGGCAGCCCATTGCCATCCGCCGTTATTACTTGCCAGATCAAAGTCCAACAGTTTTTCAGCAAACCAGGCTTCCCCCCATCTCCAGTCAATAAGTAAATGTTTAGTCAAAAAACTTGCGGTAATCATTCTCACCCTATTATGCATAAATCCGGTGGCTGATAATTCTCTCATTCCTGCATCTACAATAGGATAACCTGTACGACCTTCACACCAGGATGTAAATTCACTTACATCATTTCTCCACACAATATTATCATATTCGGGCCGGAAGGACTTTTTTTCCACATGAGGAAAATGATATAAAATCATAGCATAAAAATCTCTCCAAATCAATTCACTAAGAAATGTTTGATTCAAAGCTATAGCCTTTTTTGCTTTTTCTCTGATGGAAATTGTACCAAACCTAAAATGTAAGCCCAAACGAGATGTACCAATTATGGCAGGAAAATCCCTATCTTTATCATAGTTTTTTATGATTGCCAGAGAAACTATTTCAGATGGCATAGGTATACAGGATCGTTCAAAACCCATAACGCTTAAATCAGGACATTCTTTATCTTTTAAAGTTTTGCAAAACCCTTGGGTGTAATCTTCTGATCGGTAAGCTTCAAAAGCCTGGAATAACTCCTGAGAACCAGAAGATGCTGAAAGTTTTTCTATCCATTTACGTTTATAAGGGGTAAAAACAGTGTAGGGTTTTCCATCATCCTTTACCACTTCATTCTTCTCAAAAATGACATGATCCTTATATGTCCTAAATCCAATATGATTATCTTCCAACAATTTTCCTATTGCATTGTCCCTGTCTACTGCATAAGATTCAAAATCATGATTGGTAAAAACATTTTTAAGCTTATACTCCTGCAGAATGGATGTCCATACTTCGTAAGGATTACCGTATCTAATATCTAAATCACTTCCAATGGACTGAAGATCTTGCTTTAACTTCAATATGGTATCATAGATAAATGTAACCCGTGGATCAGATCGGTCAGACAATTTTCCCAATATTTGTGTATCAAAAATGAAGACAGGAATTACAGGAAGACCATCTTTAAGCGCATGAAACAAACCCGCATTATCTGATAATCTTAGATCTCGTCTAAACCAAAATATGTTATGAAACATAGGAACAAATTAAATAAAATTGGACTAACAGTAGGCAGCTACATTTGTTTAAAATGTACAGATCACTTTTACATTTCCATTTCCAAATTTATTCTGGCTGAATTGAGTTCAGATAAAGCATGAAAATCAGGTATTTTTTTTGCAACAGCTATACCTTCATCATATGTTTGTATGGCCAAGGGCAAATTTTCTTGTTTTTCATACAATTTTGCCAAATGATAATACATTCCTACATAATTCGGATCTTTCATTTTCAAAATAAGAAAATGATTCAACGAAGCTTGGTAATCTGATAAGCTCTCGTATTCTTTTGCAATAGCATACCTTACAAATGAATCTTCAGGATCTTTTTTGAGCATGTCCAAAAGCAATTCCAATCTATTATCTTTCATATTTTTTTTAACTCTGAGTTCAATTTTTAAACATAAACTACTTATCTTTGCACAAAGATATTTATTCTCTTGCTTTGTCGCTTAAATTAAGTAAAGATGGTGACCCTTTTCGATATGTTCACACAAAAGAAGAAATCAATTCATTTACTATTGAAAGTATTTTAATGCAAAAATATAGAAAAAGATCAGCAAAACACAAATTTTTTATTTGATGAAAAAGTTCAGTGCAAATTTTATAGAATTAGATAAAGTGAAAATAAATTAAAACAAGGAACATTTCTTATTGTTATAAAAGCATTAAAATCAAATTAAATGAATTTATTAGTTTGTATAAGTAAAACCCCGGATACTACGTCTAAAATTTCTTTCAAATCAGATGATACTGAATACAATTCAGATGGAGTTAGCTTTATCATGAACCCGTATGATGAGTGGTATGCTTTGGTAAGAGCACTGGAACTAACAGAACAGCATGGAGGAAACGTTACCGTACTGAATGTTGGCCCGGCCAGCAATGATATCATCATTAGGAAAGCACTTGCCATAGGAGCAAATGATGCTGTGAGAGTAGATCTTGAAAATGCAGACAGTTATGTGACAGCATCGAATATAGCATCTTACGTAAAAACTAAATCTTTTGACATCATTTTCCTGGGAAAAGAAAGTATCGATTATAATGGGTCAGAGGTAGGTGCAATGGTGGCAGAATTATTAAACCTTCCTTATGTATCCTATGCTTCATCTCTGGAAGTGAATGGAAATATCAGTAAAGTCACCAGAGAAATTGAAGGTGGTGTTGAAATCAACCAGATAGATGGCCCTTTTGTTTTATCCGCAGCCAAAGGTCTGGCCGAACAAAGAATTCCAAACATGAAAGGAATTATGATGGCTAAAAATAAACCATTAAGTGTTATTAGCCCCACTGATGCATCTCAACGCATAAAAGCCATAAAGTATATTCTTCCAAATGTGAAATCAGGAGTAAAACTGATTGATCCGGATAATATGGATGAATTGGTACGTCTATTACATGAAGAAGCAAAGGTAATTTAATGGTAATTTTTTTTAATAACTTAGAAATATTATAGAAATGGCAGTTTTGGTATATATAGAAAGTTCAAAAGGTAAAATAAAAAAGACCGGTTTTGAAGTGGCCTATTACGGGAGCAAACTAGCGACAAGTTTACGAACAGATTGTGTAGCGTTATTGATTGGAAAGACTGAAGATCCAGGCTCTCCAGGAAAATATGGGGTGTCAAAAGTCGTTCATGTCAATGCAGATCAGGATTTGGAATTTGATTCCCAATCATATGCATCCATAATTGCACAAATATCCGGTGACAATAATGCTGATACGATCATACTAGCAAATACAGCAAATGGCAAAGCAATGACCGGGAGACTTGCTATAAAATTAGAAGCTGGAAGCGTTTCAGGAGCAAACTCACTTCCTGAATTAAATGATGATTTTGTGGTGAGCAAATCTGTGTATTCCGGTAAAGCTATTGTAAAATATGCCATCGAAA
Source organism: Saprospiraceae bacterium (assembly GCA_016714445.1). Lineage (GTDB taxonomy): Bacteria > Bacteroidota > Bacteroidia > Chitinophagales > Saprospiraceae > OLB9. The sequence goes on from JADJNF010000001.1 coordinate 787,922, forward strand.
CACCAAAAAAAGTAATCAGTGTGATGGGTAATACTATTCAACCTCAGATAATTGGGGAATCTATTGTTCCACAAAATGTAACATTTCCTATTGCATCAACCACACTAAAGGTATTGGAGCGCAAAACTACCGAAGGAATTACTCCGCTGCCTGAAGCTGAACTGGTGGTGTCAGCAGGTCGAGGTATGAAAGGCCCTGAAAACTGGGGAATAATAGAAGAACTTGCCAGTTCACTTGGAGCTACCACAGCTTGCTCAAGACCTGTAGCAGATTCACATTGGAGACCTCATTATGAACATGTCGGACAAACCGGAGTAGCGATCCGCCCTAATCTGTATATTGCTGCCGGTATTTCAGGAGCCATACAGCATCTGGCAGGTGTAAACAACAGTAAAGTGATTGTAGTAATAAACAAAGATCCCGAAGCACCTTTCTTTAAGGCTGCTGATTATGGGGTAGTTGGCGATTTGTTTGAAATAGTTCCAAAACTAACTGCCGCAATAAAAAGATTTAAACAACATTAGAAGTTGGAATAATATCAATAAATTTAAAAAAGCCATCTTAAATAAAGTTGGCTTTTTTTATTCTTTACATAATAGTAGAACATACCTTTGTAGCTTCTGATATATTTTATATGGATTGGTCACAAATTGATGTTTGGAAATTATTGGCAGGATTGGGCTTGTTCCTGTTTGGCATTTCTTTGCTTGAAGAAGCCATAAAATCTCTGGCAGGAAGGAGTTTTAAATCATTTCTTCAGCACCAAACTGGAAATCCTATCAAAGCAGTAATAGCTGGCGCTTTGACCACAGCAGTCATGCAAAGCAGCTCCATGGTTATATTATTGGTAATGTCTTTTACAGGTGCGGGAATAATCGGACTTAAAAATGGAATTGGAATGATTCTCGGTGCCAATCTGGGAACCACTATAACCGGATGGATTGTTACACTTTTGGGTTTCAAAATTAATCTGGAAAGCTTTTATATTCCGGTTACCGCCATTGGTTCACTGGGTTTTATTTTTTTCAGTGATGGACGCTTGCATCTCCTAAGCAAGCTACTTTTTGGTTTTGGTATGATGTTTATGGGATTGCATTTTATGAAAGATGGATTTATCGATTTTACCCAAAATGCTGACCTAAGCGTTTTAGAGGGGAAGCCATTGATTCTTTTTTTGTTATTTGGCTTCGTACTCGCTGCCGCAATCCGATCGAGTGCAGCTTCTATGATGATATTTATAACTTCTCTTGCCTCCGGCAGTATCGATCTGATGCAGGCTGGTTTTTTGGCCATTGGTGCAGATCTTGGGACAACAATCACCGGATTGTTAGGCACCATCAATGGAAATCACATACGCAAAAAGACCGGATGGTCTCAGTTTTACATCAATGTTTTCACGGCAATATTTACGATCATTCTCATAAAACCTTTATTTGGAATAATAGCATATGCAGGTATTAAAGATCCTTTAGTAGCATTGGTTACATTTCACAGCACATTTAATTTAATGGGAATTGTACTGATTTTACCTTTTCTTGGCAAATTGACAGATCTATTGGACAAATATATTTCTGATGATCAGCCTGATAATGCCAGATTTCTGCCGTACATTAATTCAAAAGATGTTTTATCTTCACTAGATGCACTAGAAGCGGAAACACTCCTTTTCATTAAAAAAGCCTCGGAAATCAGAAAAATATTCTTTGTTTATACAAAAGGTAAAACTCCCACAGAACAATATTATGACCTTAAAACTTATGAGAATGAAATTTTCAACCTTAGTGCGATGTTCATGCAGAATAAACTATCGGCGGCAGAAGCTGAAAAAATTCAAAACCTGTATTCATCCATCAGATCAGCAACCTTAGCGGTAAAAGATATTAAGGACATTATACACAACATGGATGAATTTAAACAATCTGTCAATGATGAAGTATTTGAAATGTTTGAAAATATCATGGAAAGTGAAAAAATATTTCATAATGAATTTGAAGTTTTAATACAATCGAATGTCAATGGAGAAATAATGGAAGATTTAATACTTCAGAATGAAAAAAATTATACTAATATAAAAGCTCATGCATTCAAACTTTATAATAAATATATGGATATTGATTTGGCTAGTTTATTGAATATGGTAAGGGAAATGAGGGATTCGAGAAAATTATTACTCACAGCATATCAGCAATATTGTGGTTCACTTATGGTAAATAAAAATTAGTAATTAAAAATCTTTTTTTATTAATTGTTAAATATTTAGTTGATTCCCTTATGGAAGATATCATGTAAATCAAAAAAATAGGTATAAACTTATTGTGATTATTTTTAATCCTTTACCTTTGATTAAAATTTTAAAAATATGACGCTCAAACAATTAATAAAACTCGAAGATAAAGCAAATGAAGTATGGGTCATAAGTCCTTCTCTCCATTACGATGTGGAAAATAAGGATTTTAGTGAACTGGTCAGCGTAAATCTCGGTCAAAAAACAAAATACAAATATATAGTACCAGGTACTAAAGATATCAACAAACAAATTGACATCTATAAAAAAATGTATCATCTTTCAGAAGATGAAGTATCACAAAATTTCCTGATACTCCCTGAATCTGAATTTAATCCTTTTGTCTTGGAGATAGGAATCTATAATGGATCATCCAAAGAATGTACAGCGTGTGCAGGCGCAGCTCTTGAAGATGGAAATGATATCATTTTATTTAAAAGTAACACTGCAAAGGATATGGCAAAATCATTTAAAGCCTTGTGGAAGAAATACAAACGAGTTAATTTGTAAAGGCATCAGACCTTGTATATTTTAAATCATTCAGGACTTTTATAAAGGTCATATTTATCATTTTTAAAAGTCCTGAATTTTACGAATGCAAATAAATCAATCAATAATACAAGTTTTGGCTTAACACAATTAGTAATTTCCAAAATATCTTCTAAGAAACCACTCTGCCGACAATAGCGTGAGTATAAGAAAAAACAACCATTTCAGGTGTATAATCGCTTTTGTAGAATTGCTCTGATACATTACGGGTTTAATGTTCTCATTATTTAATAAAATGTCTTTAAGTGAAGATATAGCTGAAGGATAGAGCATGGCTCCATTATATTTTTCACTCAATCCTCTTAGTAAGCCATGTCTTGCTGTCAGATCAAATTGTTCTAGCTGTACAGATTCCACATTAAATTTACCTGTTGCAGTTAACACTTTTCCATTAAAATTTGTGGTTGAAATATATGTATATGAACCTTGTGGAAATAAATCTGCATTAAGTGTGTAATAGTTTTGTGTTTTGCTGAAGGTATATGAAAATTCCTTTTGCGTTTCATCCTTTATTACAAGTTTTACATCAGGTTCGTTGATTAGCTCATAATTGTCATTAAATAATTGAGCATCAAATAATACTTGTTCATTGTCCTTATACAGGTTTTTGGATGTATTTGTTCTAAACTTTCTTTTGTCGGTTTTCACAGACGTCAATAAAATGGTTTTATTGATCAGCTCGTTGATCAGGTCGTAATTTTTATTTTGTAAGTGATCAAACAGTCTCCATTTCCAGATTCCTTCCCCACAAAAGACTGAAGTTTTTATACCCCCTTTTTCACCAAAAACCAATAACGGGTAATTGGTTTTTATTTTTTTTATGTTTTGATAAAGATATGTACTGGCTGTTCCCAAAACTTTATATTCGCCAAATGGTGTCAAAAGTGGCGGAAAAGAGCCAATTTTGTTCTTTAAGTTATCACTGGTAGTAAAAAGTGTAAATCCTTGATTGAGTTCAGCTTGTATTTCTTCTGTATTTCTGCTGTTGCCGGCAATCTGGATTGCATCCTGGGCTTTGTTAAATTTGGGTTGAGAAGTCTGAAGTCCCACAATGAAGATTCTTGGCGTATTGTTTTTATCCAACTGAGTCAAAACGCCTGAAATATCAGATGTCTCGGAAGGTAGATTATGCAATATTACCAAATTGTATTTAGACAAATTTCCAGTAAAATCTTTAATATAAGCTAATTCAGTTTCATAGTTTTTATTTTCAGTAATGATGTTTTTTAATGCGGCCAAGTCAGGATGTGGTGCATTTGCCAGCAATAATATTTTTGTCTGCCATCCAGTATTTCTACAAAAAACTCCTTCACATTGTTGTTGGAATTAAACTCACCCGCCAAAGAAGAAAGCTTTAATCTATATCGTACGACACCTGTCTGTGCAGCATCTATGATAAAAGTCCTGGTTGCAAAAAAGATTTGGAATTAATATTGATATTTTCCTCTTCCAACTTTCTGGCTTGTCCTCCTGAAATGATTTCAAGCGTCAATTTTGTATTACCACCTTCACAATTGAAAGCTGACAAGTCGACCTGTACAGGAAATTTATCACCAAGATATGCTATTTTATTATGCAAAACATTTTGAAAATATAAGTCTTTTTTCTGCAATGTGTCTCCCAATGCTATGGTATAAAGTGGCGCATTAATTTTTTCGTTGACATAGAGTGGGTTGCTTCCTTCATTAAAAATACCATCTGTCCCCAAAATAACAGCACCAAGATTCTGGTCTGAGTAATTGTCTGCCACATATCTGAATAATTTACTGATATTGGTGCTTTTATCACCAAGACTGTCCTTTTGTCCTGTATAGACATCAGATCCAAAAGAAACATGTTTCACTTCATATTTTGAAGCCAATGTCTCACTAAGTCCATCTAATTCTTTATTATAATTATTTAATTCCAAAGATGATTCACCTTCTGCTATAGATTCAGAAATATCAGAAGCAATCAAAATAATAGGTGTTTTGGTATCTTCTTTGATGGTCTTTACAAATGGGGACAATAATAATAAAGCTATAATAAATACACTTAAAGTCCTTAAGACACCTAGACTTTTGACAAAAAAATGGCTATACTCTGCAAACCTTTTATCCCGAAAATACATCAAAAATGCATACCCAACAGCCAAAGCCAAACAAAAACAAATATACCACCAGGGATATGAAAAACTAAATGTACTGATCACGCGTTAATGTAATTAAGCCACAAATATTAAAAAAAAGAACCATTCATCCATGATTAGGACTCAGATTAAGAATAATTTAAATAATTTTGCAATGTTATTCCAAGATAAACGTTTAAACAGAAAAAAAGATTTGATGAGAAAATTAACTGTTTTTGTAGTTTTTCTATTTGCTTTCATAAATGTGAAGGCAGCTTATATTTTGATTCCGATGGAACATGATAAACAAGCCAATCATCTAAAAGCGTATGGAATGACATTTTGGGTTATCAATCAGGGCATAGAGGCTTATTGGTTACTCAATTACCGTGGTGGAAGTTTCGCTTTTCCCCATACCAAAGGTTTGGAAGCCGAATGTAAAGTGCGTGGTGTAACTTATCAGGTAATATCAGATGCACAATGGATCAACATCAGAAATGAAATCAGTAATCCTGAGGTTAATCAGGAAGCAGTGAAGCTCGAAAAAGCGCCAAAAATTGCGGTGTATACTCCAGACTTCAATCCCCGAGGAAATAGAATACAACCATGGGATGATGCAGTTACATTGGTGCTATCTTACGCAGAGATACCATTTGATAAAATATATGACAGAGAAGTATTGGAAGGCAAACTTGCACAATATGACTGGCTACATCTCCACCATGAAGATTTTACAGGACAATATGGAAAATTTTATGGTAGCCAAGGCGGAACTCCATGGTATAAACTTAATCAACAAAAGACAGAAGAACTGGCTTCAAGTCTGGGTTACAGCAAAGTTTCATCATTAAAACTAGCAGTAGCCAAAAAGATTAAAGAATACGTCGAAGGAGGTGGGTTTATGTTTGCCATGTGCTCAGCAACAGATACTTATGACATTGCTTTGGCAGCCGAAGGTGTAGATATTTGCGCGGAGATATATGATGGTGACGGATTTGATCAAAATGCACAAAGTAAACTTGATTTCAGCAAAACTTTCGCTTTCAGAGATTTTGAAATCAATCTCAATCCATTACAATATGAACACTCAGACATCGATAATAAAAGTCGGACCATCACACCGGAAGTAGATTATTTTACTCTATTTGAGTTTTCAGCAAAATGGGATGTCATACCTTCTATGCTATGTCAAAACCATACGCTTACTGTAAAAGGTTTTATGGGACAAGCAACAGCGTTTCAAAAAGCACTGATCAAACCGGATGTTTTAATTTTAGGAGAAACCAGATCAGCTTCTGAAGTTCGTTATATGCATGGATCTTATGGATTTGGAACCTGGACTTTCTATGGTGGGCACGATCCTGAAGATTACCGACATTATGTAGGAGATCCTGAGACAGATCTCAATCTGCATCCAAATAGTGCAGGATATCGTCTGATACTTAACAACATACTTTTTCCAGCAGCTCAAAAAAAGAAAAGGAAAACGTAATAATTTAAAATCACCCCCAATATTCAGGATGTATAAAACATCAGACAATCAAAGAGTTAGTAAATAAAAATAAAATTTAAAGGATGTTTAAGATATATTTTGTAGCTATTATATTATTTTTCCTTTCATGCAAAAATAATAGTATTGAATCAGAAGTGGATTCAAAAATTTCTACTTTGCAAGAAGAATATAATAAGACAAAAGCCGATTCTAGTTTCAATAAATTGGTACAGGCATATGGACAGTCAATCATGGAGACTAAAGATAAAAAACAAAAAGAAATACTGCTTAATAATGCAATCTCATTATGTAATGCTCCGGAAAAATCAAATTTAAAAGAAATTTTTTCAACTGAATTAATAAAACTAAATCCAAATGTCAATTCAGCTAATGACATCATTTGGAATCTTGCTCAAAGTATGTTGGTAAGAGGTAAAAATGAAGTAGCATCTATACTTTTTAAAGGATTTAAAGAAAAATTTCCAGCGGATCCAAGAAGTAAAGAGACTGAAAAACTTATTTTGGCAGAACAAAAGGATATTCATGCATATATAAAAAGTCTTGCTGAGCGTGTATTTGAAAATCCAGGCGCAAATGGATTAAATGACGAAAATACCCAAAAATATATTGATGTTTGTGAATCATTTGCATTGGTTTACTCTGCTGATAAAATGGCAGCTGAATATTTGTTTCGGGCTGCTGAAATGTCCAGAGCGATAAGTGGTTTTTCAAAAATGATGAGTCTGTATGATTGGATCTATCAATACTTTCCTGATTATAAAAAAGCTCCGCTTGCCTTGTTTCTTAAGGGTTTTGCTATGGATTCAGAGTTTAAACAACCGGCAGAAGCTAAAAAAATATATGATCAGTTTTTATTAGAATTCCCTAATGACTCCTTAGCCAAAGACGTTACATTTCTACTTAAAAATTTGGGCAAATCAGATGAAGAAATTTTAAAGGAGATTGAAAAAAGTCAAAAATGATGATTCAAACGCTAAAATATAAGGTGGACAAAAATTTTGTTTACCATTTAACTCATATGGTCTTGAACCAATTTACTGTATGTCAATAGCATGATTGAGTTATGTAATTTACGTACTATATAGCACGGCTGAAGAGCCCTAATGATAAATTCTATAGTGTATTTTTAAAGAAATATGTTCATTATCTCTTTAAATCTGAATACCATTTTCGTAATTTATTGCTCTGAGTTCATAATTTATTTGAATCATTCTAAAACAACAATCAACAATTGTTGACTTTCAATTAGAAGAAATTTCATATAAAGTGGATGACCTGATAGATCTGGTGTTCATTTATGTTCTTTGAAATAAATCATTCCAAGTTTAACGCTGCAAAAATAAGATATATCCCCATTGCCAGAAGTGCACTGATTGGAATAGTCAGTATCCACGCCCAAAGCAAATTTATAGTGACACCCCATCGCACAGCAGAAAGCCGTTTGGTCGCCCCTACCCCGATAATAGATCCTGTTATAGTATGAGTAGTAGAAACCGGAATTTTGAGAAACTCCGTCAAAAAAAGTGTGATAGCACCGGCTGTTTCTGCAGCCACTCCTTCAAATGGGGTAACCTTGGTAATTCTGGTCCCCATAGTTTTGATTATTTTCCATCCTCCGCTCAAAGTTCCCAAACTAATAGCAGCGTAACAACTTAATGGTACCCACCACAACATATGATCCAAAGTATACGTTTGAGCATCATAAGCAACCATTGCTGCCATAATAATACCCATTACTTTTTGAGCGTCATTTCCACCGTGGCCAATACTAAAAGCTGCGGACGATACCAATTGCATTCTCTTAAACCATCTTTCAGATTGAAGATAATTGAGTGAATTAAGAAACAAAGTAAAAAGCGCCATGATTGTAACAATAAAACCCAAAAGTATAAGTTTAAAATTGTGGCTGTCAAAAATGACTTTTACATAATAGGACTCGTAGTTGGATTTTAATTCTTCCGGATTAGTTTTAAGAGTTTCAGCTAAAAATACGATGATAGCAATAATTACACCTAGTGACACCAACTTTGGCAAAATTGTTTTTTTGAAAGCATGTAAAAACCATATAGAGATTAAAAATGCGATAAACATACCTATGGCTGGAGCAAGGACAATAAAGCTGGCAATTTGCACAATTTTTGCCGAGTTAATGGATTCAAATCCTGTATGAGCAATGGCCGCCCCGGCAAATCCACCGATCAGTGTATGAGATGAAGATGATGGTATACCAAACCACCATGTGAGCAGATTCCAGAAAATAGCAGCTATCAATCCAGCTAAAATAACAACAAGTGTTATATATGGAATTCCATCCGCATTGACACCTTCATGAACCGTTTTGGCAATGGTGTTTGCTACTCCATGATCTCTGAATATAAAAAAAGCAACAAAATTAAAAAAAGCAGCCCAAACTACAGCTTGAAATGGTGTAAGAACTTTTGTGGAAACAACCGTTGCAATTGAATTTGCAGCATCGTGAAAACCATTTATATAATCAAATATAAGCGCAAGGGCTACAATAATAATCAACAGTGTCATGTGCCTTAAGATTTTTTAAATAATACAGATTGGCCGATTCTGATCAGGCATATTTTATTATGATTGACTCAATCACATTAGAAGCATCTTCGCACTTATCAGATATAACTTCCAGATCTTCATAGACATCTTTTAACTTAACTATCTTGATGGGATCTGTGACATTCGAAAAAAGATTAATAATTGCTCTGTCCAATGTATCATCAGCGGCATTCTCAAGACTGTTTATCAAAACACAATCCTGTTTGATTTGACTAATATTTTTCATACTGCGAAGTTTTACCACTGCATCAGCCAATGCCTTTATAGATTTATGGCTAATTTCAGCCATTTCCTTCATATATTCATCATTTTCAGTGATATTGTAATTCAGTATCTTTTTTGAAGAAGCATAAATATAATCGGCAATATCGTCAAGAGAAGTAGCTAGATAATGAATATCTTCTCTGTCAAATGGTGTTATAAAATTTTTTCCCAATTCAATAAAAATCTGGTGCGTATATTCATCATTGGTATGTTCACCATCTTCAATAGATTTCAGCAAATTAGTACGCTTTATCTGGTCAGTTTCATTCATAGCTTTTTTAAGAATAGAACCCATCTCCTTTAAATTGATGGCAATATTTTCAAAAATATCATAAAATATTTTATCCTTCGGCAGAAAAATTCTGATAATGTTGTTTATAGACATAATAAAAATTCGTTTAGGTTTTATTTTGCGGCGCAAAGGTAAGATTTTATGGGGATTAATATAAAGATATTATTTGGCCCAAAAAACTTAACATAAACTTAATATTGAGAAGTTTCAAAAATCCTTTGACGTAAAAATCAACATCAGCCATGTTCCCTACTACTTGCGAAAAAAATCATCCAAGCAAATTTATAGGATTAATAATATAAATATATATGATGATAAATAAAATTACACTATATTTGTCTTCCAGTCCTCTTAATGCTAATTCCAATCGTATTTCATTTTTGATAAGGTAAGTTCAACTAACTGCCTGTCTTATCTAAACATATATTAATATTTTATAATATTTATTAATAATTTTATATATTATAATAAAATATTATGTATTTTTGCTATTTATTAAGGATTTTTCAAAATATATACTTGTAGAAAATGAGAAAGTTTTTAGGTAGTTTCTGTATGATGTTATGCATATCAATCAGTTCATATGGTCAAAATCCACAGCTTAAATCTGGTATAGTTTTCAAAAAACTATTTTTGGATTATCAATCCCAAAATGGTGGAAGTATCAGTAAGTTTGATGATTACAGACATGGATTTGAAATTGGATTCCAACGAATGCTTACCGATAAAGTTGCACTAAATATACCATTAAGATATGGTGTTGTAGATTCGCATCTGGATTCTATCAATTGTCTCAAAAAAACGATTGCCAGTATAGATGCCCAATTTCAATATCAATTTATAGAGCCCGGAAGAAAGGTTATTCCATACGTATTAGCTGGATTGGGAGGCGTGTATGAAAAAGAAGGAGAATTTAATCTCCAAGTTCCTGCTGGGCTGGGGTTTTATTTTAGATTGGCTCCCAATGCATTTATCAATATTCAGTCTGAATTCAGATATTCATTTTCTAATAACAGAAACAATCTTCAGCATGGTATTGGTTTTACTTATTTAATCGGCAAAGTCACAGAAGATGAAGTAAAACCGAAACCGGAAATGGCTAAACCTGACAGCGATAATGATGGTATACCTGATGAACTTGATTTATGTCCTAATGCTTTCGGATCCAAGGAACTTAATGGCTGTCCTGACAAGGATGGTGATGGAGTAGCTGATTATTTGGATAAATGTCCCGAAGTCAAAGGCCTTAAGGAATTTGGAGGATGTCCTGACAGTGACAATGATGGAATTTCAGATAATGAAGACGAATGTCCGAAAGTTGCAGGTCCGGCAAGTAATAAAGGTTGTCCTGTGAAAATAGAAGAACCAATCGTTCTGGATTCAGATGGTGATGGCGTTGAAGATAGTAAAGATAAATGTCCAAAAGAAAAAGGAAGTATCGCGAGTATGGGTTGCCCGGATGCAGATGGTGATGGAATTCCAGACAAGGAAGACAAATGTCCTGATAAACCGGGACTCAAAATTTATTATGGCTGTCCTGATACCGATGGAGATGGTATAGACGATAGTAGAGATAAATGCCCGAATATCGCAGGCACAGTGGCAAATGAAGGTTGTCCGGAAATAAAAAAGGAAGACAAAAAAACACTGGAAGTTGCTATGCAAGCCGTACAGTTTCAAACCGGAAGTGCAGTGCTAAAACCTGAATCCAGCATCGTGTTGACACAAATTGCTGATATCATGTCCAGATATCCGGATTTTAATATGACCATCAGTGGACATACTGATAATACAGGCAGTGCATCTGCAAATCAAACGCTTTCAGAGAAGAGAGCAAAATCATGTTTTGATTTCCTCATTAAAAAAGGTGTTGCCGCTGTTAGAATGAGTTTTGCAGGATATGGTGAATCAAGACCAATATCTACTAATGATAATGAAAAAGGTAGAACTTTTAATAGAAGAGTAGAATTTAATCTTATACCAAGACAATAAAATAAAGTAAGTGCGTTAGTAAAGGGAAAGGGTATTTTTTTACTCTTTCCCTTTTTATTTTTGTAATTTTGGATAGCTTTAAGTTTTAATACTTAGCACAGATTATAAAAAAATCTTCTATCATTTTTTATAACCTCTTTTAAAATTGATAGTTAAAACAAAAATTAGTTGTTTATATACGATATAAGTTTATTAAACTGCCTCTTCCAACCCTTTAAATGGTTTAAATATGAAACAATAATATATTTCCAAAAAGCAGGAATAGAATATTTTTTAACTATTTTTGCAGGGTGCATCCCATTTTTGCAGGTAAGGTTTTAAGCAAGGAAGCATTATTAAAACACCAATGTTCCTTTAATACATCCTTGATTAAAGGCTATTTTTAAAATGGGATATGCCCTTTTTGCAAGATACAATCAATCAAAATTTCAAAATATTATATGTGTAGATTATATTTTTTAAGCATCCAACTGATTTTTGTAAATTTTGCTTCATATAGTCAAAATCAATTTGTTGATAAAACATTGGATTATCGAATCGATCATAGCTACGGCACCGGTACAGCAGGAGGTGGAGTAAGTTTTGTGGATTTTAATGGTGACGGTCTTGATGATCTAACATTGGCTTCGTCAAAGGGCCAACCAATAAGTTTTTTCAGAAACGCAGGAAATGGATTAGTAAAGCTTAATTTGCTTCCTGATCTTAAGGAAGAAGTAAAGCATATACTTTGGGTAGACTTTGACAATGATGGCGATAAAGATCTGTTTTTAACATTAGCGGACAATTATAACCGAATATACCTTAATGACGGAAATCTGAATCTTTCAGAGACTCAACTTGGTTTTTCAAAAGATGAATACACCAGTTTCGGGGCTTGTTGGGGAGACTATAATCGGGATGGTTGGCTTGATTTATACTACGGCCTGAGAAGAATAGAAAAAGATGGACTTCCAAATATAAGTAAACTTCATCAAAATAATGGCAAAAGTTTTTTTGATATTACCATTTCGTCAGGTACAGAAGATGGCGGTAAAACCCCTTTCTGCTCATCATTTATAGACTATAATAATGATAAATGGCCGGATATCTACACCGCGCATGATAGAAGGAGAGGTAATACATTGTTAAAAAACAATAAGGATGATACATTTTCTGATGTCAGTGTTGCCACTGGAACAGATTTGAAAATGGACGGTATGAGTGTATCTTATGGTGATTGCAATAATGATGGTTTTTTTGATATTTACGTTTCAAACACAGAGGTAGGAAATGCATTATTTTTAAATCAGAACGGACAAATTTTTTCAGAAAATGCCGCAGAAAAAGGTGTTGCTTTTAACAGTGTTGCCTGGGGAACAAACTTTCTCGATGGGGACAATGATGGTGATCAGGATCTATATGTAAGCGGCATGTTGGTTGGTTCCGCAGCGATAAATAGCAGATATTATGTAAATCAATATCCCGATTTATTTTATACATCAGGAACAAAAATTGTTTCAGATACGGTAAGCAGTTTCAACAATGCTATTGGAGACATTAATAATGATGGGTATCCGGATATTGCAGTTATAAATGTTGGATATCCGAGTTTCATTTTTCAAAACACAGGTGGAAATAACAATTATCTTAAAGTAAAACTAATTGGGGTGTTAAGTAACAGGGACGGCATTGGCTCCACAATCACCTTATACAGTAATGGTAAAAAGCAATACAGATATACACAATGTGGCGTTGGGTTTATGGGCCAAAATTCGGATACAGAAATTTTCGGACTTGGATTATCAGAGAAGGTAGATTCATTGACAATCCAATGGCCCACTGGACATAGAGATAAATTAATTAATCCAGTTGTAAATAAAAAATATGTAATTGAGGAAGGAAGTACAACAAATGGGGAAATTATTCTTGATCCTGATGTTAATATTCTAATCATAGAAAATGTAGCAGATCAAATTTATAAAGTAAATCAATTCTCCATATTCCCCAATCCAACAGGATTTGAAGATCCTATAATTGAAAATAAATTTGACCTTTGCGTTTCTTCGATCACAGTTTATGACATTTCTGGCAGAGTAGCTTTAAATATTAATCAACCTGATAAAAAGTATATTGATTTACCGTCAAGTCAGCTTACCTCCGGATGGTACATAGTTAGCATAAGAAAATGTAACGGTGCAACAGAGACTCTCCCTTTAATCATTACTAAATAATATTATCTTGATAATCAGGAGTTTTTACATTTTTCTAATATTTACTTTACTTCCAAGGCAATCACAACTTCAAAGAACACTGGGATTAATATCCTTGACTAATGATGCATATGAAGGATATACTTTATTTAGTCCAATATCTTCCAAAGAGACATATCTGATTGACATGTGTGGATATGTCGTCAAATCATGGAGTTCCAACCATTTACCAGGTCAGACAGCTTATCTTCTCTCAAACGGTGACTTATTGAGGGCTGCAAGAATACCCGGCAGTTTTACCGGAGGTGGATTGGGCGGGAAAATAGAAATTTATACCTGGGAAGGAAATTTGAAATGGAGCAGAACATTTGCCACTGACTCCTATCACCAGCATCATGTAGCGTACCCGATGCCGAATGGCAATATTCTGACTATTCTGTGGCAAAAATACACTAAAGAACAAGCCATTCAAAAAGGTTTTAACCCTGAAAAAATTACAAACCAAGGCATTTGGTCAGACAAAATCATTGAATTTAAACCATTAATAAATAATGAACTGGAGATAGTGTGGGAATGGGACTTTTGGGATCATACCATTCAGGACATTGATCCTGCAAAAAGTGATTTTGGTGTGGTTGCAGATCATCCTGAATTGCTCGATGTTAATTTTTATGAAGATCCCGGTGCAAATGTGGCGGAATGGCTACATGTCAATTCAATAGATTACCACCCTGAATTGGATCAAATATTGATTAGTTCCAAATATCACAATGAAATTTACATTATAGACCACTCGACTACAACATTAGAAGCAAAAGGGCACGTTGGGGGTAAATATGGTAAAGGTGGCGATTTCCTTTACAGATGGGGCAATCCACGCTCCTACCGTCGGGGTACTCAAGGAGACCATTGGTTATACGGACAACACGATGTACAATGGGTAAAAAAAGGAAATCCAGGTGAAAATAATATATTATTGTTTAATAATGGATCAAATAGAAAAGACGAATTATATTCTACTGTGGAAGAGATCATTCCCCCGATAATGCCGACAGGAAACTATTTGACTGAGATAAATGTACCCTACCAGCCCAAAATGCCATCCTGGATTTATCAGAGTAACCCAAAATCAGATTTCTATTCTTCAAGAATTTCTGGCGTGCAAAGACTACTTAATGGAAATACATTAATTTGTGAAGGAAATAGAGGAAATTTTTTTGAGGTAAATCAAATGAATACCATTGTTTGGAAATACATTAATCCCATAAATAATTTCGGTTCAAACATTCAGGGTAGTTCTCCCATCAATACTGATGTATTTAAAGTGGTCAGATACAGCAAAGATTTTTCAGGATTTGATAACAAAAATATGACTGGTACATCTACTTTGGAAATAAACACTACCAGCTATGATTGTGATAAAATATCAACTTCGGAAGATGAATCAGTTCAAAATATTTCTATTTATCCAAATCCAACTATTGATATAATATTTATAAGAGGGCTTAATGATGATACCTTTCATTATATAATTAGAGATTTCACAGGCAAAAAAGTCCAGGAAAACAATCTTAATAATAATTCAATCAACATTAATGCATTGCCGCCCTCTCTATATGCTATTCAAATAAATTTTCAAAATAAGAATAAAAGTTTTAATTTTGTTTTTAATAAATTATAATAATTTTTTTTCATGCTGAAGTATATTGTTTCTATCATATTTTTAATGTTCATTATACACGTTAAAAGTCAAAATACAATAGGATTAATCAATTACAATAAAGATTTGTCCTATGATGGCTATAATCTGATCTACCCGCACAATCAACCAAACGTTTATTTATTAAATAACTGTGGTGAAATCGTTCATACCTGGAGAGATAGTTCAATTTGGCGCCCTGGCAACACAGCTTATATTACTAAACAAGGTAAATTAATCAAATGTAAAAGAAATCGGGTCATAACCGGAAATCCCATATGGTTTGGAGGTGGAGGAGCTATTGTTGAAATAAGAGACTGGGAAAATAATTTAGAATGGTCATACGAAATAAATGACACCCTACAACGTCTCCATCATGATATCTCTCCTATGCCAAATGGTAATATACTAATGATAGTTTGGGATAAAAAAACAAAAAATGAACTTATTGCAGCGGGACGTGATACTTCAACATATAAAGAAAATGAACTTCATGCTGACTATATCATTGAAGTTAACCCTAAAAATAATGAAATTGTTTGGCAATGGAGCATGTGGGATCACTTGATACAGGATTTCGATCCAACTAAAGCTAATTTTGGTAACATTGCTGATCATCCTGAAAGAATTGATATTAATTTTCCATCTGTAGCAGGAGGTAATAGTTGGTTGCATACCAATGCCATCGATTATAATGAAGAACTGGATCAGGTAATGATTTCAATACCTACTTTTAATGAAATCTGGATTTTAGACCATTCAACAACTACCGCTCAGGCTACTGGTAGTTCAGGAGGACTTTCAGGAAGAGGGGGTGATCTGATGTACAGGTGGGGTAATTCAGCGACTTATAAAAAAGATGATGTTTTCAAACAAACTCTTTTTTTTCAACACAATGTACATTGGATAGATGACTTCATTTCTCCATTGAACCCCAATTATGGTAAAATCGGAATATTCAATAACCGAGCCGGTGAAAACTATTCAACAGTAAATTTTATAAATCCACCCTGGGATATGTACGAATGGAGATATTCTAGAACATCCGGAGCGTGGGGACCAGCATCATCCTATTATGAAAATAAACATCCAGAACCAGCTAAATTATTTTCCGGTGGACTATCCAGTGTCCAATTGCTTCCAAATGATAATATCCTTATTTTATCGGGGTCAAGTGGTTATGCTTTTGAACTAACTCCGAAAAATGACATTGTTTGGGAGTACATCGTACCATTAAAAAATGGGAATCAAGTAAACCAAGGATCTACTATTTCAATTAATGATAATACCACATTCAGAATGTACAGATATCCAAACGATTTTGAAGCATTTGATGGTAAAGACCTTACTCCCAAAGGTTTTATTGAACTTAATCCTGATATAAACTACTGTAATAAATTGGTAAAAACAGAAAATGATTTTCAAAAAAACAATACAAATATATATCCAAATCCTTCATCAGATATTATTACCATCGAATCTCTCATTGATATTAATGCACATATTTCTGATATAAATAATAAGCAGATTTTAACTATCCAATTAAATGTTGGTAAAAACGAAATTGATATTACCAGATTACCAAATGGATTATATTTTATCACTACAAGGGATGGACTTGTAAAAGCTTTTAACGTCATCAGATAATTCTTTCATAGGTAGTGAAAGAATATTTTTATAATTGAACAACTTAAATTAAAAAAATGAAAACACTGATTTTAAGCATCCTAATTTTTTCCTATACATTTTCTCATGGCCAAATGAGGGGAGGAACAGAATATATAGATAACTATGCCAAACTTATGACTAAAAAAGCAAAAGGACCACAACTCTTAGGGTCTGTATATGTTTTGGATGAATGGCATTCTATAGAAGTTATGCTCAAAGATGGGATAGCTAAAATAGACAAAGCCAAATTAAATTTGCAAACTTCGAATATTGATGTGTTATACAAAGATGAGGAAAAGGAGATACTTTTTAAAGACTACGATTATGTAAATTATTCAAACAAAGGTATAATAAATAAATACATTCCCGCTCCCAAATATAAATCTGAAGGACAAGCACTATCAGGTTTTGTAGAAATTTTGGGAGAAGGACAAGAAAAAGTACTGATTAACCACTATAATTATGTGAGAAAAGCAAATAGTGATGCCAAAATAATTGGTGGCGAAACAGATGACAAACTCATTAAAAAAACTGATATATACATACTCAAGAATAAAAAGCTATTTGAGGTAAAAAAGAAAAAAGATGTATTAGAATATTATAAATCAAGATCATCAGAAGTTGAAAATTATATTAAAAAGGAAAAATTAGATGTTAAAAACCCCTTGGAATTGGTACTACTTGTTGGATTGATGAATTCAAATCAGGACGTAATTGATATAAAAAACTGATTGCTAAGGCATTAATCTGATTTTTTTCATTAAGAGTGCTTGAAGATTTCCATTAAAATGTATATTTAAAAAGCCGTTTATGATGATTTCATAAACGGCTTTTATATTGGGGTCTTTTGCTACTAATCTTTCAAATTGACCAGAATTTAAAGTATTCTTTATGATTAAAAAAACTCCGGAGATTAAGTATTCAGCAATTATAAACAAAAATAAGTTACCTCAGAATTTTTTAAATCTACAATCTATAATTGCTGTGTTTATTCTCCTTTGTTATCTCTTGGATTATCCAAAAGAGCTTTTCTTGATAATCGCAATTTCCCTGTTTTAGGATCTGTTCCGATGATTTTAACTTTTACTTTATCCCCTACTTTGAAGATTGTGGAAACATCGTCAATCCTGGTATGCGCTACTTCGGAAACATGCAGTAAACCACTTTGTCCAAAGAATTTAACAAATGCGCCATATGGCATCAATGACTCAACTTCTGCTTCATATACTTCACCCACGGATGGTGTAAATGCGATTCGGGCAATTGATTCACGGGCACTTTGCAATCCTTCAGCATTGGAACTTGCGATAGTCACAATTCCTTTGTCGCCTGCTTCTTCAATATTTATTATGGTTCCGGTACGTGACTGAATTTCCTGAATAATCTTACCTCCAGGTCCTATTACTGCACCAATAAATGATTTATCAATGATCATCTCGACCATTCTTGGCGCATGTGGTTTAAGATCTTCTCTTGGTGCACTTAACACTTTGCCCATTTCTCCCAATATGTGCAACCTACCAGCTTTAGCTTGCATAAGTGCTTGTTCTAAAGTTTCATAGGGTAAACCATCTACTTTTATATCCATTTGACAACCCGTGATCCCATTAACTGTACCCGTGACTTTAAAATCCATATCTCCAAGGGCATCTTCATCTCCTAATATATCTGATAAAATGGCTGAACGACCACCTTCTGCTATCATTCCCATAGCGATGCCCGACACTGGAGAAGCTATTTTGATACCACCGTCCATTAGAGACAAAGATCCCGCACATACTGTGGCCATAGATGAACTACCATTAGACTCCAATATATCGGATACAATTCGAATCGTGTATGGCAAATCAGCAGGCATGACTTTTCGCAATGATCTTGCAGCAAGGTTTGCATGACCAACCTCGCGTCTTCCTGGTCCTCTGTTTGGCTTAACTTCACCTACAGATAATCCCGGAAAATTATAATGTAAAATAAACTTTTCATTAAAATGCTCCAATGCATTATCTATAAGCATCTGGTCCAGCTTGGTACCTAGAGTCATCGATGTTAATGACTGAGTTTCACCTCTGTTAAAAATGGCACTTCCATGAGCTGCGGGCAGATAATCTACCTCACACCAGATAGGTCTCACCTGATCTAAACTCCTGCCATCAAGTCGAACGCCAGAATCCAGAACCATCTGTCTGATAACATTTTTCTTTAGCTTGTCGTAATACTCAGATATTAACGTGGCTTTTTCAGCAACATACTCTTCTCCTTTCTGCTCTTTTATTGATTCAGTAACTACTTTACCTAATTCTTTAAATCCATTCTTCCTGGTATTTTTATCCAAAGCTGAAGAAGATATTTCTAATATTCTGGATTTAGCGATATTTGAAATTAACTCCTTAAGTTCTGTATCTACTTCCGGCACTATAACAGCTCTCTTTATAGTAGCTTTTTCACCTACCAATCGAGCTAGTTCCAACTGAGCATTACATTGCACTTTGATAGCATCATGGGCTATTTTAATGGCTTCAACCAGTTCATGTTCCTGACACTCATTGGCTTCTCCCTCCACCATCATCACGTCTTTGATAGTCGCAGCAACAATCAAGTCAAGTTCGGCTTTGGCCAATTGCTCTCTTTCAGGATTGATAACATATTTTCCTCCGATTTTTGCAATTCTTACTTCAGATATAGGACCATCCCAAGGGATATCAGACACAGCCAATGCTGCCGAAGCCGCCAATGCTGCATAAGAATCAGGCATATTTCTTGAATCACCTGATATCAGGTTTATTATAATCTGAGTCTCATTCAGAAATGTATCCGGAAACAAAGGACGTACAGCCCTGTCCACCAGTCGAGAGATAAGTATCTCATAGTCTGAAAGTCTGGTTTCTCTCCTGAAAAAATTGCCTGGTATCTTACCTGCAGCTGCAAATCTTTCCTGATAATCAACCGATAACGGGAAAAATGATTGGTCAGGTTTTGCTTCAGGACTTGCAACTACAGTAGCTAAAATCATAGTATCTTCTACTCTTACTACTACCGAGCCATGTGCTTGAGTAGCTAGCTTGCCTGTTTCAATAATAACTTCCTTACCATCAGGAAGTCTGAATGAAGTTGATGTAGGAATGATATTTCCCATAAATTTATTTTGAATATTTTATAAATGATAATTACTACCTATTCTAAGAAACATACTTTGGTTAAATCAATATACATTGACCTTAGTTTAACACCTGTTTGTATCAAAGTCAGTCATTTTCAGAAAGGGAGGCAAAATCTGATCTGACCAATTAAAATTGATGTGCAAATATAGATAAATATTTTGACCTATATATATAATTTTTATAATAAATAAAAAAGGAGCGAATTATTACATTCGCTCCTTAAAATTATTTTCTTATTCCTAATTTTTCTATCAGGTTTCTATAACCCTGAATGTCTTTTTGCATTAGGTATTTTAACAATCGTTTTCTTTTCCCTACGAGAGTCAACATACTCCTTTTGCAAGAATTGTCCTGCTTATTACTTTTCAAATGCTCAGAAAGAGCTTTAATTCTGAACGTAAACAAGGCAATCTGACCTTCTGTAGATCCTGTATTAGTAGCCGAACCACCGTGCTCGGCAAAAATTTCATTTTTCTTTTCTTCTGTTAAATACGTTGACATGTTAAAATTTTAAATGATTACCAATGATACAAATTACGAAAATCTGTAAATAGCGGCGCAAAGGTAATTTATTTTATCTGTTTAGATTAAAAATCTTAAAAAAATAAAATTTATTTTACGCTATCAATAAAATTATTAGTGTTTTACTAATTTTATTACCTCGTTAAATGGTCCTGCACTTAATTTTAAGAAATAAATCCCTGCGTTTAGTATAGAAACATCTAAAGAAATTTTGTCTTCATTTCTATTTTCCATGGTTTGCTGTAATACTAATCTACCATTCAAATCAACGATCTGCATTAATGTCGATTCGGCTGTTACCATAGAACCGTTAAACTCTATGGTCACTTTTTCTCCAATTGGATTGGGATAAACATTTATTCCATTTGACTTATATGTTCTGTTTTCAGCCATCAAATCCATTTCATTAAGGTTGTTGATTGATAAACGCTGCCTATTACTTAAGACTTCTACATTTTTAAACATGGAGGTCACCATATTACCATCCACATTGCTATGCGTAGCTATACCTACCAACAAGCATTCATTCATCGTTGTGGCTGATTGAAACATCAATTGCCAAGTTAATCCATTTGTTGACAAATATCCTTTGAACACATTGCCGGTTCTTGTCAGTTTCATCCATGTTCTGTTCAGGTGAGGTTTTGCCTGAATTAAAGGCGCAGCCCCTGTTGTACTTCTGATCGACCATGAAGTATTACTGTTCGCTCTGTTAAATAGCCAAACATGCTTGGATGAGGCAGTTGCATTTTCTCTCATCATTAGTCCTGCAAATCCAAATGGTGTTACACCCATGTACTGAGCAATTATTTCCCCATCACCGCATAATTCTTCAAAAACAAAAGTAAGATCATCAGCTCCGCTAGCAGGGTTAAAACAATTGGATGTCTGAGTCCAGGTATTTGTATTACTATTATATGCAGAAGTCCCAGAATTACATCCAATACTACTTGGATTCCATCCATCAGGAAGTGAAGGCTGACATTCCGTAGCATGATATCCTAACCCCCATAAAGTATTTTGAGGATAAGTCTCCCATTCATCACCAGGGTTGAAAACATCTGATCCGTTATTATCTCCTTTCTGTATAAAACTATACCTTCTTAGTGTTTGCTCTGATGTTTCAACATCAAAATCACTCCAGTTAGTACCCGGATCAACGCCAATCTGACCTATAACATCAAGGATACCACCCGCATTACGTAAAACAACTGCATCATCACCGTTGTACCAGCTAGACCCATTTAGTTGATCTGCCATACCAGTAAAATCCGAAGTTGCTCCAGATTGGCAAACCACATATACATCTCCTGAATTCAAAATTCCGGTTAAATTTATTGTTGTACCAATTCCTGATGCACCATTAAAGTACATTTCAATTTTATATCCACCCGCCACAAGATCAATGGCTGAGCCTGACGGATTATAAATTTCAAGACATTTATTGTTCCCACTACCTTCTATATACTCAGAGAAAAAAGGCAAAGCACATGCTGGAATGACTGAACATGAAGCAGGAGCGATTCCAACATTATTTTCAGTTAAAAAACAGGCGGAATCATCTGAAAACGAAGCTGTAATTGATATAGCAGTATTATCTGCTGCAAACTGCAAGCCTGTAAAGGTGTGCGATGAAGATCCTATTGCACCCACAGCAGCACTTGATACCCCGCTTACAATATCCCCACTCAGATTTAATGTCCCAAGAGATGGTTTATCAGCATAAAGGATAGATACGTCTGCGGTAAAATAATCATCCGTAGCATTAAGCGGTGTTCCATTATCATTACAAGATGAAATATTACTAATTGAAATATCGGATATTGAACACATGGTAGGAGGCAAGCAAGTACTTGTGTGAACACCAAAACCTGTATAATCAGTATCCGAAAAAGTATCCCATTCTGAACCAAGTGTAGTGAAAGCCCCAGCCCCTGTACCTCCGGGATTGGTTATAATTCCACTTTGAACTGTCGATTTACGTCTTAGAACCTGATCTTGTGTTGATAAAACACCTGATGTCCAGGACGTGCCCGGATCATTGCCAATATTACCAAAAATATCCACAAAAGTATTGCCTGCACCTTTGACCAGAGCTAAGGCATCATCCCCGTTATGACTTAAATTTCCTGATGTCTGATTAGATAGTGCAAGCAAACCTGTTCCAGCCCCTGTATTACATAATGTATACGTTCCATATGCCGCAATAGTACCGGTAAGATTAATTGTAAAACTTGCACTTGACGCACCATTAGCAAAAACCTGTACTTTGTATGCTTCTGTACTTAAAATAACAGCGCTGTTAGTTGGATTATAGATTTCTACACACTTATTATTACCTGTCGAGCCCTCTAAATATTCAGAAAAGAACAAATCATTACACCCCTGTGCAAATACGTTATTGACAAAAAAGGATGTAAAAATAAAAACAAGAATTAAAGACAACTTTGAAGAAAGCAACTTCCCGGCTTGTATTGTTAATAAACTTTTTGAAAGTTCAAATCTTAAAGACTTTTGATTTAAGACCAGATTTAAGTTTTTCATATAAAATATTGTATTTATGGTTTCTATAAAATAAAATTAGGTAATCATACCAACATAATGCAAAAGTACAAAATACATCAAGACTGGCAAAGTATATTTTCAATAAATTATAATATATTTAATAAATATGTATATCTGCTTGATATTTAGTATATTGAAAAATGCAAAATAGCATTTTCACAATATAATTAACAATAATTTAATAAGTCCTATATTTGCAATAATTTAAGTTTGGATATGAAGTTTAATTATAAATACTTACTGGCTGTTATCCCAATATTGATTACTGGCGGAGTAATATATTATTTGAGTGATATTGTTACTTACATCCTGATGGCATGGGTGATTTCCATGATTGGTGCTCCTGTTGTGGTATTTTTGCGCCGTTTTGTTGGTAAAAACATAGCAGCTCTTTTCACATTAAGTTTATTTGTGCTTGGATTTATGCTTCTGGTATGGATATTTATACCACCTCTGGTAAATCAGATTGAGAACCTTTCCAAAGTAGATTATAATAAAGTGGTTACTGCCCTGGAAGAGCCAATAAGGGATTGGGAAAAATGGTTAATAAACAAAAAATTGATGATTGCTTCTGATACTATTGATCAAAGTGTTAATCACCAAGTCATCGACACATCAAGTCCTTTGAGTCATGTCATAGCCTTAGACAGCACGGTATCAGGATGGGATAGTCTATCAGGGCAACCCATAAAAATTATAATTAATCTTGATAACAATTTTTCAGACGCAACCTCAGATTTAAATAAAACCAATGATAAAAATGAAGGTTTTTTTGAAATCCTTAAAAAAAATATGAGTACTTATCTCAATCCTCAGAAAATTCAACAAATGTTTGGAGAATCTCTAAGTGCCTTCGGTAATGTTATGGTAGGTGTTTTTTCTATTTTTTTTATTGGTTTTTTCTTTTTACGTGAACAGGGGCTATTTGATAATATCCTAACAGCAATGGTACCCACCGGTTATGAGCAACAAACTAAACAAGCTGTGGATGAAACCAGTAAATTACTGATCAGATATTTTGTAGGCATTCTCCTTCAGGTTACTATCGTTACTTTTATAGTGGGTTCATCACTGACTATTTTAGGGGTAAAAAATGCATTATTAATTGGATTCTTTGCTGGTATAATGAATGTAATTCCATATATCGGACCTATTATTGCAGCAGGAGTGGGTGTAATGATCACATTATCATCCAATATGGAACTATCATTTTATGATGAAATGGTTCCCCTTCTTACAAAAGTAATAGTTGTATTTATCATCACAAGATTAATTGATGATATAATATTACAGCCAAATATTTTTTCAAAAAGTGTAAAAGCCCATCCTTTGGAAATATTTATCATTGTCCTTGTAGGTGCTAAAGTGGGTGGAATATTGGGTATGGTGCTGGCTATTCCTTTTTACACAGCATTCAGGGTCATAGGAAAAGTATTTTTAAGTGAGTTTAAAGTCATTCAAAAGTTAACCAGAAATATGTAGCTTTAATATTCCAACTTCTTCAATGCAGGAGTTTTAATCCAAGCAATAGCTGTAACTAAAAGGGTCATACACCCACCAAAAATCACGGAAGGTACAGTTCCTAGCAAAGATGCAGCCACCCCACTTTCAAATTGCCCTAGTTCATTGCTGCTATTGACAAATAATGAACTGACAGATGATACGCGACCCCTCATGTGATCAGGTACCAACAATTGAAAAATGGTGCCCCTAATGATAACACTTACTCCATCGAATAGACCACTTACAAGAAGAGCCAAAAAACTAAGCCAGAATACCTCGGAAAGAGCAAAGATGATGATACAAATCCCAAATCCAGCTACCGAATATATAAGTTTATACCCTTGTCTATTGATTAGAGGATATTTTGTCAAAAAGAATATAGCTATAAAATTTCCCAGATAAGTAGCAGACATCAGAAGTCCAAATGCTTGTGGGCCTAATTGAAGTATATCTTTTGCAAATACCGGCAATAATGCAATAGCTCCTCCAAAAAGAACTGCAAACATGTCCAGACCCATTGCCCCCAACAAAGCTTTTTGTTTCCAAACAAAATCTACCCCTTCCTTTACACTTTCCCATGTCCTGGATTTTCCTTTATCATAGCTGATTTGTTTTTCACCTATCTGACTAAAAATAAAGAATGTGATGATCATCAAAAAAGAAATCAATATAAAAGAAAATGATACCTGCCAAAATCCAACCATAAATCCGGCTAACAATGGCCCCATCACAGCTGCAATCAGCCAGCTCATACTATTTAAAGAAGCTGCTTTTACAAGTTCATCGGGTTGAACTATCTGCGCAATGATAGCAGAAAAAGAAGGAGAAATATAAGCCCGAACAAGTCCGGTCAGTCCTACAATCCCATATATTATAAATGTTTTGTGTGTGCTACTCAAAGCACCTGATAGCTCTGAAGTTACAGCAGCAAATGCCAATGCAATGCCAATATACGCTAAAAGACACTTAAGTATTAGTGCTTTTTTAGGGCTTGAATCAACTCTAACTCCTGCAGGAAGTGCAAGCAGTACGGCAGGAATAACTTCACTTAAGCCAAGTATGCCCAATGCCAGCTTACTACCTGTAAGTTCGTAAAGATACCAACCCAACAATACCGGAACCATTTTCATGCCGGATGTGAATACAATTCTGGATATCAGCAAATAAGTAAATTCTTTATTGATAACCTGTAGTCTGATATTCATTCAGATCTGATTAAACTTTAATTTTCTTAAGGTTTTTAAAACTGATATCGATACTTTGCAATGGCGAACCCTTATGATTGGAATCCTGTTCTATAAAGTACAAATCCATATATTTTTTAGCTTTGGAAGTAAATATGGATGTATAATTAATAATGCCTGAACCTACTTCAGTAAATGATTTGGAAGGAGTATTGTCCATATCTTTGATATGCCATATAGGAAATCTTCCTGCATGTTTGTTCATTAATTGGATAGAGTCAACATTTGCTTTTTGGGTCCAATAATGATCCAATTCAAATTTTACTAAATTTTTATCCGTTTCATTTAATAATATATCATACGGTACTATACCATCTATAGGAAAAAACTCAAAATCATGATTATGATGGCAAAATTGCAAACCGTATTCTTTACTTTTTTCACCGCATTTGTTGAATAATTGTGCGATTCGTTTATAATCATCAATAGTCTTACGTTCATCAGGTGCAAACCATCCACACACTATGTATTTTTGACCCATAAACGCTGCATCTTCGCAAACGGCTTCCCAGTTATAGGACATATTATAAGAATCTTTGTCTGTTCCAATACCAGTCGCTGTATGTCCACTGTACATTTTCAACCCAAGATCTTCAAGGATCATTTTGAAGTCATCTTTTGACTTTCCGTAGAATTGTCTCTTATTATAACCGGCACTTTCGACATGCGAATATCCGATACTTTTTATTTGGGTGAGTGTACCGAGTACATCTTTGTTCATATCTTCACGAACAGTATACAGCTGCAAACCCACATTCTTTAAATTGGCCTTAGGGACAAAATCCAATTCCAATGGATTTACCAGTAAAGCGCTGGCTGATAACATGGTTGTATTTTTGATAAAATTGCGTCGTAACATATTTTTTAAGGTTTAATGAATGGATATGAAATGTGCTACCATTCCAATCTATAACTCAAGACCGGAACTAGGCCCAATTGTTTTTGCAAAAGTACAGATTTTAGTAATGGGTCGTAATATCTAAAGCCATCATTTTCACGATTGAGCAGATTTTGTATATCGAGTGACCAGCGGTGGGTCTTTTTGCTTCCTGATTTACGACTTGTATAAACAATGCGAAAATCTACTCTGGCATATGGTCTTAATCTGTTTCTGAATGTAGAAGAATAGTCATATACATGAGATATGTTTGATGACAAATTCTGTTCCCGTTGACCACCTCGCAGATGCGATGAGACTGAGCATGTGATGGTTTTGTCTCTATCAGAGTTTGTGTAATTTTTGGCGTAGGAAATCATAGCACCTGTCGTAAAACCAAAATTATATCGTCCGTTGTAAAATTTGCTTTCATTTTCTGGCAGCGAATACTGACTCCTGAAAATGCTGCCGTTGATCTGTATATTCCATTGGTTGTTGAAATTTGAATTCCAATCTGCACTCATACCAAATACTCTTGCAATAGAAGTTTGATTTTTAAATAAAAATTCCTCTCCTGAAATAAAATCGTAACCACCTGCAGGACCGTTGAATATATTAAGAACAACTGATGTATCCGCAGTAAAGGCTAAATTTGAAACATCATTAAAATGATGGTAAAAAAATTGTGTATTCCATTTAGATTTGCCCATTAACAACTCATAAGTTAATTGCAAATGATGCCCCATAATTCTGGTTTTTGGCATAGCTGTTGTTATAATAAACGGGCTGGAATAATTATCAAATCCTGCATATCTGTAATCCAGTGTTAATTTTGACTTCTCACTTATTGCATATTTAGCTGACATTGATGGTTCGGAAGTCATTTTTTTTGTTCTGGTATCAAAATATAGCCCACTGCCAAAATCAAAGACTATAGGCCATTTTTTAAACTTAACCTCATCAAATTTTAGGTAATTGTAAATGGAAAAATAATTATTGTTATCAATATCAATAGTATTTTGGGTGTAGTGGTTGAAATGATAATTCATTCTCAATCCTATAGCCATGCGTAAATCTTCATCCTCATCATTACTGAATGAAGTATGACTGGAGATCAGACCTTGTCTTGTACTGTTTTGAGACTGAATATCTATACCTGTGGCTTCTGACCAAAAGTCATCCGTAGCTTCATTTCTACTATTTTCAAGAAAAGAAGCCACAAGTGTACTATGAAATCGATCACTAAATTGTTCTGTAATATGAGTAAAATCCAAACCAAAGATACCTATATCATTGTTGAATCGGATATTTTGTAAATCTTTCACTTTGCTTATAGTATCTGTTGGACTGACCGAATTCAAAATGTTTTTACTGGTCCCGTAAGTACCAAAAATCTTCAAACTATTATTGCCATCCTTGATGATATCACCATATATACTAAAATCCTGATAGCCTATTTTTTCATTTCCAAAGTTAACCCCCAATTTGTCCAACAGTCCTACAAAACTATAACGATATGACCCGTAATAATTTTTTATTCCGCGCCGAAAACCCAAACCTGCTTCCAATCCTATCAGGTTTATATCAATGAATGACTTAATTTTGGGTGCCATCTTCATATTGGATACACCTGACATCAGATTACTGTATGATATGTCCGCAGGATTAGCTTCGAAATGGTAATAATCCAAGACAGATCCGCTTAACGCATTCACTCCGCCAGCATTTCCTGTAGCAAGATCATTTGCTGTACCAGCATTGGACAGGTGATTTGGATTGACTATGTCAGCACCGAAAAGTTGCCAACGAGCGGTTTCCGGTGGCATACCACGAAATATAATCGCATTTGCTCCATCATTGGGTGTAGAAAATCCCGGATATTTGATCAGAATACGTGCAGGATCCTGGAAGGATGCAGGCATGACTTTATATTGATTTTGGGTCATGGTAAGATCGCCGGATTGGTATGGTTTTTCGGTGATGATGATATAAAAACCAGCAGCGGTAATTTCATCCGAATCTAATTTAAAGTCGAATGTAAAAAAATCGTTCTTTGTAAATACAATTAATGTATCGTTAGGATTATACCCTACAGCTTTAATAAAAACTCTATAAATTCCAAATTTCTGCAAATCTATAGTGTATTCTCCATCCAAATTTGTTTCACAGTGTACTTCTTTATTTAAAGAATCTGTAAAAGTTAGGTTTGCAAAAAATAATACTTGTTTAGTTTTTTTATCATATACCTTCCCTTTCACAACTTGTGCCATTCCAACATTCACGAAAATTACACTTAAGAGAAGTACAATTGAAAACTTTATATTTAAAAACATATTATTGTATTAATTTGGCAAGATAAATGGCTAACGTGGAGATGACGACGGCTCTTCCAATGCTAAAGATTGTACTTAAAAGTATGAATCCAGTCAGTTTTCGATCTTTCGATTCCTTTAAATCTCCAAATTTAAAAACTGATTTTGAAACCAATATAAACCCCGCGGCTTCCCAACGATTCGCTAAGACAAAAACAAAAGATCGCTCCAATATACCGATGTATTTACCTGTATTGAGTAACGAATCATCATACGCTTCACCATTGAGATTCGACCAAGGCATAAGTGTCTTTTGAATAATGATAGACATAGGAAGCGTCAAAATCAAATAGCCTGTTACAAATACGATTTTTTTGCTTTGGAGCAATGCCCTTATATATAGCCCGATAAGTAGTTATTTTACCTAAAGTATTAAAATATTTCTTTAAAACTTTGAGCCACAACCTGATATTAATTTTTTCAAAACTCATGACACTGCCAGCAATAACTGCTACCATAATACAAATATTTGGAACACAAATATAAGCTAATTTGCATATATTACAAGTTATAAGCTATTTTGATTATATATCACATTTCATAATATGTTTTCAAAATTTTGGAAAAGTATCGCTGGTGTTCAATAAAAGAAACAATGATATTGGCAAATACTCTAAAAATTTCCCCATTAAAATCAGAATTTAGTTACACAGATATTCGGGTATCACCTTTCCATATTACTGTTAAATTTTGATCAATTTATTTTGAGTCACAAAAGTAATTTGTGATTTTTGAAAATAGAAAAAAATCAAAAAACAGATAAAATTTTAGCGCCATGCGAGGAAGGATTGCGACGAAATAACCAAAAATACCACAAATGAACTATGCTAAAACCATCAATTTACCACATATGTACTATTTCCCACTTGGTTATTTATTGCAAACTTTGCATTAATTTAAAAACTGTTGATGGCTAACCCGAAATTTGTTATTTTTCTATTCTACTTGTCAGGATATTTTATTGCTACAGGTCAGGATATAAGCAACATTAAAAACATTAAACCATTGACATGGAATGCAAATTTTAATGCAAATTTCAGTAGTTTTTTTCAGATAATAATCAATCATTATATGATCCGTTTTCTTATGGAATAGCGGTCAACGGAAATGTTAGTATTTATGATGTGTCTATCCCATTTACAATGCAGTATCGTGACAGGAATACAAACTTCGGAACTTCTTTTTCCCGATTTGGCATACGTCCAAGATATAAATGGATTACAGCGTACCTGGGGCACAATCAAGTTGAATTTAATAGATACGTCTTTTCCGGAATGCAGTTTTTTGGAGCAGGTTTGGAGTTAAATCCAGGAATTTTTAGAGCCGGCTATATTACTGGTGAACTGAAAAATCCAAAATATATTGTAGATAGTCTAAACAATAATAATGGCTTTACAAATATTTATAAAAGAAGTTTTTCGGCTTACAAAATAGGAATCGGTAAAACAAATAATTTTATTGACTTATACCTTCTAAACGCCAACGACAACAATAATTCAATCTTATTTAGTGATTCTTTAACTTTAAATCCTCAATCCAATACTTCTTTAGGAACCACTGCAAGCGTATCATTATTCAATAAAGTGATGAAAATATCCGTCAACGCTGCAACAAGCATTCTTACTAATAATGTCGAAGCTAAACAATTAGATTCTGCTGATCTGGCAGAAAATAAAGCATTTGATTTTTTAAACAAACATATAAAAATAAACAAATCTTCAAATTTAAATTGGGCAGGCGACGCAAATCTAGATTTTAATTTTGGCTCTTTTTCTATTGGTACAAAGTATCAGAGAATCAACCCTTTTTATCAAAGTTTTGGCATCAACTTTCTAAGAGGTGACAGGGAAAATATTTCATTACATACTTCCATGAATTTATTCAATAATATCCTTAATGTAAATGCAAATTATGGTATCGACCGAAATAATCTTCTGAATATAAGAACATCCACCACAAAACAAAAAGTATATGATATTAACATTCAGTTCACACCTAAATCGTGGTTTACTCTGGATGCCCAATATTCAAATTACAATTTTAATCAACAGCCTACCATAATTTCGATTTTGGACACATTTAAATTTGTTCAGATAAATGAAACCAAGTCAATCAGCCCAACTATAAAAATCGTCAAAAAAGATATACAGCATAGCATATTTTTAAATTACACACTTCAAAGTCTCAATGACCTGACTTCCATAGAATCTTCAGAGACCGTCACAAACTATAGAAATATCAGCAGTGCTTATCAATGGAGGCATCGAAAAAATAAAACATCTTTTGGGATAACCTTTTTCAGCGTTCAAAATAAAAATGAGCAAGCTGTTCATGACAGATATGGAATAAACCTGAGTGGAAGTAAATCTTTTTTGAAAAACAAACTGGCAGTAAGAACAAAGGTCTCCATAAGCAAAAACAGGATAGATAACACTGATGATGGCTATTTTTTTAATTTTGGTCCTGGCGTGACCTATCAGGTGGGAAAAGGTAGTCTGGCTTTGCAAGCAATGTACTTAAACAGACCCAACACAACTTTAGAAAAAAACACCAACGAACTACGCTTATTCTCTAATTTTTCAATTCCATTAAAATGAAATATATTTTTTATATAATTTATATTGGTCTGTGTATATTTTGCACTCAAAGTGTGTTTGGACAAATAGACCTGACACTAAACGGTAGACAACCCTACCCTGTATTTGCCCAAAATTATATCGTAGAGTCAGATGTCATCACTGCACGAATAAAAAACAATAGTACAGATGATATTTATGTAAAAGTTTATGCCAGCATCAGCGGGCCATATGGCATTAGTTTAGAATCCAGCGAACCGACATGTATCTTAACTCTGGATGCAAACCTGCTACAAACATTTAGCAAAAATAACTTCGATGATTTATGTGTGAATCTAAATTTTTCTGATATTAATTATGGTAATCTTAGTACAGAGCAACGGAATGGATTAATAATAGGTGGCATACTTCCTGAAGGTGAATATTCATATTGTCTATCGCTCAGGAATGCCCTAACCAACATAGAACTTGTTGAAAATTGTCTTGATTTTCAAATTAGCTTTCCTGACCGCCCTGAAATTATAAGCCCTCAACATGAAAGCACTATTAATGGGAATTTGTCCCAATCGTTAAATGTCGCGTGGAACCATATAATCACTGACCAGACTTTAAGGATGTCCACAAATTACAACCTAAAAGTAGTTTCAATTCCCAACAATGGTGATGAACCACCGACCATAAGTGACGCTACTATTTTACTGGATGATTCTGGTGTTTCTCCTTTTTTCTATGAGTATGAGGTGACTTCGCCACAAGCCATTTTTATTCCGGATCTCGCGTTTGTAAATGGGGATTATTATGCGGTGAGAATTACAGCTACAAGCGATGATTTTCCGTATCCAGTGACACAAGCACAAAGCAACGTGGTCATATTTCAATTTATTGAAGAAGACTTCGAATGCGGCTCCAGTTTTTCAACCAATGCTATTTATCCGGCTGGCAATTCCATCATACCGTTCAAAACTATCGCTCCCGTTATTAAATTTGAACCATATTGTGATTCCTATGCCAGATTTAAATACAAAACAAATATCAAAGAAAATGGCACCGTTGTAAAAAATACTGATCGTACACTTAATTGGAATAAAGGACCAAGAGAATTTTTGGAAAGACGTACGGGTATGCAAGATCCTGATGGCTATTATTCAAGTCATATTTCTACAGGTGATTACAATAATTTACCAACATTAATGCACGGAAAAAACTATTCATGGGATGCATCCGGCTCTATGCAGCTAAAATCCGGTAAAAAATTTAATTATAGTTTGGGTGAAACAAATTTTAAACATGGTATGCCAAAACTGAAACTTACCTATCCTATTGATGGCCAGGAAATATCTCCTGGCGATATCCAATTTTTGGCCGTACACGATGACATACCGGAAAATCCTTTGCCACCATATAAAGTAAGACAAATTATTGATAATATTGATTATGAATATACACCTTTGGAAGTGAATGAACTCGCTGTAATTCAGGTGTCTGATTCACAAGACTTTGATACCATTTATTATGCCGGGACAGATATCATCAACACTTGGGATACAGATTATTTAACCGGAGAAAACAACAGATTCTACAATTTTTCGACATTTATTGCCTCCGTATATAAAGACATAAGTTTCAATCATAATTTAACTGACACGTTGACATACTATTGGAGAATAGGCTGGGCTGATGATGTATCCATAGTAAATAGAACGGATGACCTGTTAAATCCCTTAATCAATCCTTTTTACGAAGTCAGTGACGTTGGAAGTTTTAAAATTAAATCATCATCAAGTAGTTCTACTTCTGAGCCTGAGCCAACTACAGTTGTAAATGATCCAAAATGCTCTAATCCTTGTGAATTGACAGAAATAATCAATACGACCGATTACGCTTCAAATATAATTGCTGATGATGAAATAAAAATAGGAAATTTCACCATGGAAGTGGTTGAAATAAATAAAACCGGCAATACATATACCGGAGAAGGTTTGATAAAGGTGCCTTTCATAAAGGACATCATTTCTAAAGTGACATTTCAAAATATTAAAATCAACACGGATAAAGTAGTGTATGAAGGTAACATAGCTGGAAAGCAAGGTGGAAACGAGCTGGAAAATTTAAGTTCAATCCTGTTGGGACAAACGGTAGAGCTTCCTTTTGGATGGGACACTACGCTTAATCAAATTCATCTGACTGCAGGAATTACTGATTTAAATTTTACGCCCACCGATGCATATATGGAGATGACTCTTGATCTGGGTGATGTACTTTCAAATCTTATTTATGAAAGTGATAATTACCCGGTAATGTCTGCCAGTATTTGTATTACTCCGGGTGGTTTTGAAAATGACGTTTATTTATATCATCAAAATACCATCACCCTTGATGAAAACAGTTCTGGATATGGATTTGAATTTAAAGGTGGCAATAGTCTTGCTGACACACTTAATATGACTTATGTAAGATGGGGCTGTGGTGGATTTAAAGAAATGCAACTCGGAGGTGCAGTGATTTTTGCACAGGATTTACTGATCAAAGACAGCGGCAACCTAACCAATGATGCTCCTGTAAATGAAAGAGTCAAAGGGCACTTCGCCTTTAAGTATAAGCGGGCAGATCAGGACATTATGATAGCCGCGTTGATGGAAGAGTTTCAATTTACCAACCACCTGAAAGGATGGGGATTTGATAGCGATACCATATTTATTGATTTGTCTGACCTGCAGAACCCGCCGAGTTTTGAAGTTCCGGATGGATATGATTTACCATACTTACAGCAACCTGCTACCGCCAATACATGGAAAGGCATTTATATACCAAGATGCAAAGTATTATCGCCAAAAAATTTTGTCAACACAAACAGATCCACTATGGGATTATCTACCATGATATTGGGTGATGGTATCTATCACCTGAGGCACAAAATGTATAATGTAGTCAATGAAGGCATCATAGGAAGAATGACAGCGACTGTAGACACCATCGACGGTGTGATAAGCAATGTAGATTTCAGCTATAGAATGAGTGGAAAATTGAGATTGCCATTTATACAGGAAGATGCTTTTTTACAATACAGCGGACTTTACAATAGCATTAACGACTGGAATTTTTTAATAAAGGTTGGCAACGACTCCCTGGAAGTACCGATATACATGGCATATTTAAAAATATATGAAAACAGCTATATCAGCTTAGCAAAAGAAGCCAGTGATCAGCCCTTTCGCATAAAAGCAATGCTCAATGGGCATTTATCACTTGATGATGGGTTAAAAAATTCAAGTTATGCTGCTGGTTTTAAAAAAATGACTGCCAGGGTTCTGGCCTTTGAAGACATGACCTATGAATCCGGTGTTGGGTTTACCAATCCTCCAACATTCAAACTAGCCAGTCCTGAAAAAAGTGTAAATGGTTTTCCAATACAACTGGATAGTATAGCTTTTGTAAATCACAATGGAAATCCTGGATTATACTTAAGGCCAAAACTGGTAATGAATGGCGATGCAAATGGTTTTTCTGCATTTTTAGGAATGATATTTTATTCAGAAATTTCATTTTCCGGAAGTACGGATCGATTTTTTAACCCTGATCTTTACCTCAGCGACATAGGTATTGATGCCGCCTTTTCCGGATTTACATTAAATGGATATGTTAAGTTTTTAGATTCTGATACCGAAACAGGGTTTGAAGGAAAATTAGATTTTACGGCACCCGCAGGGGTTTCAGGCAAATTCAAAGCCAAGTTTGCTAATGTAAGGTTAAACACAACGGCTGCTTTTAATACGCCATCCTATTATAATTACTGGTATGTCGATGCTTTAATAGGCTTTGGCAGAAATGGTGTACCTGTATTCTCGGGTGTAAATATGTATGGTATAGGTGGAGGGCTATGGTATAATATGCGACAAGATGTTGGCTACAAAATAAATCCTTCTTTATTGTATACTGAAAACCCTACACCACCAAATACAACATCCACAAGTGGAATACCATATACAAAAAGTTTTGGGTCAGGATATGGTTTTAAAATCCAGGGACTATTTGGAGACCCGGAAGGAGGCGATAAGATAAACATGTTATTGGCATTGGAAGCTCAAATACCTGCATCAGGAGGACCCACATTCAGTCTGAAAGGAGATTTCCGAATGATGTCAAAAATAACTTCATACGAAAACGACGGCAGTATGAGTGAAGATAAAAAGGCTTTATGGGGTCGTGCTACAATCATACTGAATATGCAGGAAGATTTTATCAGTGCTGACTTCCAAATGCATGCAAAGATTTCAAAAAATGGCTTGAATATTATAAAAGGTTCAGGGCCAGGATTCAGAATGGTGAATGCAGATTTTTTTGCAAAAACAGCAGGAGAAAATTTTTGGTATTTTTATATAGGTACCCCTGAAGACCGCGGAGGAGTAATAGCCTCTCTTGGTGCCAAAAACTTGTCATCTTCTGCTTATGCCATGATGGGTCATGGTGTAGATCCGATTTTGCCACAACCTGATGACGAGTTTTTACTAATGTTAAATGCTGCATCGAGTAGTTACTCTGCCAATGGGGATGTACAAAGCATTTTGAATGTGGACAAGCAACTATCAGCATATGGTATTGCATTTGGAGCAGTAATCAAAGACAGTTTCAGATACGATTATACTCCTTTTTATATGGACATTAAAGCTATTTTTGGATTTGATTTTAATGTGACGAAAGACGGAAACAGGAAATGTGTAGAAACAGGAATCACGCCGGGATATGAAGATTGGTATGCCACAGGTCAGCTATATGCAGGCATAAAAGGCGATTTTGGAATACACGTTGATTTGTGGTTTATAGAAGGAGACTATCCGATTTTTGAAGGTTCTATTGCTGCATTGATGTCAGGTGGATTTCCTTCTCCTACATGGTTTTACTGCAAAGGTACGCTACAATACAGAGTTTTGGACTGGATAGAAGGCAGTCATTCTTTTGAATTTGTTGCAGGCGAAAAATGCACATTTGGCACAGGAAATCCTTTTGGAGAAATGGAAATCATAACAGATACATATCCGAAAAAAGGTGAAGTCGATGTCTCTGTATTTACCCATCCTTCCGTTTCGTATTCTCTAAAGGTAGACAGGGTTTTAAGTTATGTTGACCCCCAAACTAACCAAACCCGACAATTTAAATTATTGATCAATCAGGTCAGTTTAAAACGTACCGATGACTTCAATTATAATCCAACTACGTCTTTCCTAAATGACCAATATGTTAGTTCGCACAAACCAACAGAAGGTTATTTAATGGGAGAGCGAAATCATATTTTCAAAATACAAGTTAAAGCTAAAGAAAAGTTATTAGGCAATGGAGAATGGCAATACATTACTTCAGAAGAAACCGCTGAACATTGGATGGAAGAACGAACTATAAACTTCAAAACAGGACCTAAACCTGACTCAATAACTCAGGAACAAATAGAATACACCTATCCTATGGATGGGCAACAATTCTTCTTAAAAGCCGAAACAAACAATAATCAAGGCATTATAAGGCTCAATAATAACGATCTTGAGATGTTTTATACACAAAAATCAGGGATAAACTATCATTATGTTGTTGTTTTCACCACTTCAGATGGTAGTCCACCTATCACTGAGTTGGCCAATGTATCAGATCTTCAAAATATAACATTTAATGTGGACAAATTAGTCAATAATAAAAAATATATAACAAAACTGATTAGAAAAAAAGGGTTGTTTTCAACCGGCCCAAGCTACTTTAATGATACTTATGCAGTTAATACTACGGTAAGTTCATCTGCTGATTTTAGTCAGACAAGTTCAGGAGAATATAACTTTAAAATTTTACCTGCTAAATTTATAACTTTGGGTAACCCAGGTCCTAGTCCCTCAGAAAAAAAACTTTTTCAGATATATTTTAAAACAAGTAAATATGACAACCTCAATCAAAAGCTGAACAGTATGGTCTGGAGCAGCCCTAGATACAAATCAGCAACCTATAATGATATTATCCATGATGCAACAAATCCTGATGAAAGTTTTGATGAATTTGAAATAGAAGGTTATATCAGCAGACCATCCAGCGACCCAGATAATCCACTTACATCTTATGATAGTCAGGTAATATCTAATAAAAGTCTGATCAGGTCAGGAATTTTCTTCAACGGAATTGAATCATTTGAAGAAAACACCTTTGGATATTTAGGAAGAGATAAGGTAATCCTTAATAATCATACTTCAAAATATAAAATTCCAAATGATTTCAAATCGTACTTAAATACATTGAGCGCTGGGGTAAGAAGCCAAATATCTGTGCACATAAACAGACTAAAACTTGGAATTACAGATGAAGATGCAGTAAATATGACAACACAAACATACAACTATACCCTTGGCCCTTTATCATTGGCAGGACTATCGAGTGGAATATTGGCAAATAATATCGATTATGGTTTCGCTGTAGAACCTACAGTACCTCCCCCAGCCAGGAGGTTTAGTATTACAGTAAAATATGGGACAAAATATTTCATGGATCAAAATGTAAATAAAACTGCAATCTCATCGATATTGGAAGTCATCGGCACTAACCTGTCACAATCCAATCCAACTTTATATAATGCGGTATCTACATATTTAAATACAGCACCTGCGGGGAAGATCTGGAATTGTGATGCCACAAAACTAGGCATAGCATATCAATTTCCATACAGAGATTATAAAGTAACAGGTACTAAGAAAACAAAAAATTATCTGACCCCCGGAGCAAATTGTAATGCAGATGTTGACTAAAATAAATCATATGTATATTAAATTATTTTTTGTAAGCTTGTTAAGCTTAATTTTCCTGGTGGCAAAAACACAAGACAGTATACCTGGCATAAAAGTGATAAGCAAGGTAGAAAGTAAAAAAATTATCCTTAGATGGGCACCAACGACTGATGTTGCCTGGCATTTAAATAAACCTTTGGGATACAAAATAGAAAGAGCAACCAATAACGTGGATAGTGATAAGTTTAACACCTTTAAAGTCATTGCAGAAGTAAAACCATGGCCAGAATCTAATTGGACTGTTGAAAAATTAAGTGAATATGACAAATATTGTATTGTAGCCGCAGAGTTATTGTATGGTCATCAAAGCAATTTGAATGAAAATTCAAAAATAATTCAAAGAGCGGATGAATATAGTAATAAATACAACATGGCCATGATGTCAGCTGATTTTTCTTCACAAGCAGCTGATGCTTTGGGATTGAGATATGAAGACAAAGATATTGAACCGGGAAAAGTGTATATCTATAGAATAAGTAGTCAGACTAACCTGGACTATTACAAAATTCAGCCGGGTGGCGCTGTTGCATATTCGTCTGTATTGGACACTTTGTTTGCCCCGCAAATAAATCAAATAAATGGTGGAGACAGAATTAATTTAATAAAATGGAAGAAAGAAGGCGATGATATGAAATATACTGCTTTTTATATAGAGCGGTCCGAAGACAATATTACCTATTCAAG
Organism: Saprospiraceae bacterium; assembly: GCA_016714445.1. Lineage (GTDB taxonomy): Bacteria > Bacteroidota > Bacteroidia > Chitinophagales > Saprospiraceae > OLB9. Next base: position 827,372 of record JADJNF010000001.1, read on the forward strand.
ATTAAATAAGGCCCCTTATATCAGTTCTAATGAATTGAGAATAGAATTATTTAAATCGTATCATGTTTACATCGATTCTGTGGATCAGAATTACAAACCATATTGGTATCGTATATGTGGTGTATCGCCATTTGGAGAGACAAGCCCGTACTCAGACCCAGTCTGGTCATTAGCCAGAGATATGACACCTCCTACAAAACCTGACCAGGTACGTTCTATACAGATAAATCAGCGCAGCGTTAAATTATTATGGAATTTTCCGGAAGAAGAAAATGGTTCTACAGCAGGATTTTATATTGGAAGATCATCCAATGTCCAGGATAATTTTGAAAATATTACCCCGGTTATTTTGGACCCAAATATAAGAGAATTTACAGACACTTCAGCCAATCCTTTAGTTCCAAATTTTTATATCGTAACAGCAATAGATACTGCCGGAAATTATAATATTTCAATATCTCACTACGCTCACCTGGTAGACTCTGTTCCGCCATCACCTCCGGTGGGATTTACTGGTTTTATAGATTCCAGTGGTTTGGTTTTTTTATCCTGGACGCCCAATCATGAAGCGGATATCATGGGCTATTCTATTCATTTTAGCAATCACAAGGATCACGTCTTCGCCAATGTATCCAACAATATCATCCGATCGAACGAATATGTAGATACAATTATGCAAAAGTCATTAACTGAAGAAATATTTTATAAAATTGTTGCTGTAGATAAAAATTATAATTATTCAGACTTTTCTCCGGTTCTGGTACTAAAAAAGCCTGATCAAATTCCACCTTCTTTTGCACTGATCAATCATTATAAAGTGTACGAAAAATATGTAAAAATATCCTGGATAAATAGTACGAGCAGCGATGTAAAAAAACATGTCCTGTACAGAATGGCTAAAGCCGAACCAAATGTGTGGACAAAAATATTTGAAACCGATAATAAAAATATTACTTCTTTTGAAGATGCGGATGTCAAACCTAAAACCACATATTTTTATAAAATTAATGCTGTTGACGATGCACATTTGGAAAGCAAAGATGGGAATCTGGTAGAAATAATCTCAAAGCCGGAAGCGAATGAAAGTTATACTGTCAATCTCAAAGCTACAAGAGAAAATGATAGGGTAATTCTTAATTGGGACACCATTCAAAATGTAAAAAAGTACCTGATTTACAAAACAAATAAGGATGGCAAATTTATCCTTTTGGATGCATTAAAAGAAAATATTGCCATAGATAAAAATCCTCATACCGGGAGTGAATATGCCATGAGAATAATAAGTCTGGACGGCGTTTATTCAGATTTTAGTAAGCCTGTTTCTATTTCAAATCAATAATTTAATTTCCATGAAACTATTTAGTTTTCTATTTTTACAATGCTCTTTTTACATTCTGCATGGTCAATGTAATATAAATTCGATTTTGGGCAATTATACTGCTGGAAGTTGTGGAGAAATAACATTTCAATCATCTACAGGTGCTGCCGTATCTTTATATGGAGGATGTGGATCTTTTCAATTTGCTCCTCCATTGCTTGACAATGAAATTAGTACTAATTCAGTAGATTTTGTACTAAATAATGTTACCATCCATCCAAATCCATCATTAGGTTACTCAACTATTAAAAGCGAAATGACCATAAAAAATATCACAATTTTAAACTTGATTGGTAAGGAGATATATAATTCATCCAATCCATTTACAGAGCTAAACCTTGACATGTCTTCCTATCCATCCGGTAGTTATATATTCAAATTAAGTCTGGAAAACAATAAAATTATCAACAAACAAATCGTCGTAATTCACCATTAAAAAAAATTTAAACCATGAAATATTTATTTTTACTGACACTTGGACTTCTTTGTACAAATATGGTGAACGCCCAATCAGGCCTTCCATATCAGGCAATTCTAAAGGATAACACTGGAATGGCTTTACCAAATACAACCATTACTATTAGATTTACGATTGAAAATCAAGTTCCTAGTATCAAATACCAGGAAACACATATGCCAACTACCGATGCTTTTGGATGGTTTCAGGTAGTAGTAGGTCAAGGAACAGCTGTAACAGGGAATTTTAACGATATCAATTGGATAATTGACACCAATACTTTGACTCTGGAATGTGAAAGTGGCGGTAATTTTGAAGAAGTATCTTCACAAGTGATTACTGGTTCGCCTTTTAGTTTTAGTGGTGATAATGATTCAACAAATGACCTAATTGTTGGATCTGTGGCCGGTGGAGATTTAAGCGGCACTTATCCAAATCCAAAAGTGATTTCACTGAATGGACAACCTTTATCTGATACTCAACCAAATCCAGGTGAAGTACTCATTTGGGATGGGCAACACTGGAAAGCAAGCCCTCCTATTCCTGGCCCACAGGGACCAAAAGGTGATCAAGGCCCGCAAGGACCTACTGGCTCGGGCATTTCAATAGTAGGAACAATAACAAGTGAAACCTTGCTTGATCCAAACTATAGTGGAAGTATTGGCGATATATTTATAGTTGAAAATAATGGTACCGGTTATATTTGGAATGGCTCAACTTGGATAGAAATCGGTAAAATACAAGGTAATACAGGACCGCAAGGTCCACAGGGTGAACCCGGACCTGCAGGAACACAAGGTGTTGCCGGCGCTCAAGGGCCGCAAGGGGATGTGGGTCCAACTGGTCAACAAGGAGCTATCGGACCACAAGGTTTACAAGGTGACCTTGGACCTGTAGGACCACAAGGTGTTGCCGGCGCCCAAGGACCGCAAGGGGATATGGGTCCAACTGGTCAACAAGGAGCTATCGGACCGCAAGGTTTACAAGGTGACCCCGGACCTGCAGGACCACAAGGTGTTACTGGTGCCCAAGGGCCGCAAGGGGATGTGGGTCCAGCTGGTCAACAAGGAGCTCTCGGACCACAAGGTTTACAAGGTGACCTTGGACCTGTAGGACCACAAGGTGTTGCCGGTGCCCAAGGTCTACAGGGTGATGGAGGTCCAACTGGTCCACAAGGTGCAACTGGGCCGCAAGGTTTACAAGGTGACCCCGGACCTGCAGGACCACAAGGTGTTACTGGTTCCCAAGGGCCGCAAGGGGATGTGGGTCCAACTGGTCAACAAGGAGCTATCGGACCACAAGGTTTACAAGGTGACCTTGGACCTGTAGGACCACAAGGTGTTGCCGGCTCCCAAGGACCGCAAGGGGATATGGGTCCAACTGGTCAACAAGGAGCTATCGGACCGCAAGGTTTACAAGGTGACCCCGGACCTGCAGGACCACAAGGTGTTACTGGTGCCCAAGGGCCGCAAGGGGATGTGGGTCCAGCTGGTCAACAAGGAGCTATCGGACCACAAGGTTTACAAGGTGACCTTGGACCTGTAGGACCACAAGGTGTTGCCGGCGCCCAAGGACCGCAAGGGGATATGGGTCCAACTGGTCAACAAGGAGCTATCGGACCGCAAGGTTTACAAGGTGACCCCGGACCTGCAGGACCACAAGGTGTTACTGGTTCCCAAGGGCCGCAAGGGGATGTGGGTCCAGCTGGTCAACAAGGAGCTATCGGACCACAAGGTTTACAAGGTGACCCTGGACCTGCAGGTCCACAAGGTGTTGCCGGTGCCCAAGGGCAGCAAAGGGGATGTGGGTCCAACTGGTCCACAAGGAGCTATCGGACCGCAAGGTTTACAAGGTGACCCTGGACCTGCAGGACCACAAGGTGTTGCCGGTGCCCAAGGGCTACAGGGGGATGGAGGTCCAACTGGTCCACAAGGTGCAACTGGGCCGCAAGGTTTACAAGGTGACCCTGGACCTACCGGACCACAAGGTGTTGCCGGTGCCCAAGGGCCACAAGGGGATGTGGGTCCAACTGGTCCACAAGGCAATATGGGTCCAACTGGTCCACAAGGAGCTATCGGACCGCAAGGTTTACAAGGTGACCCTGGACCTGCAGGACCACAAGGTGTTACTGGTGCCCAAGGGCCGCAAGGGGATTTGGGTCCAGCTGGTCCACAAGGAGCTATCGGACCACAAGGTTTACAAGGTGATCCTGGACCAACCGGGCTACAAGGTGTTGCCGGTGCCCAAGGTCCTCAAGGGGATGTGGGTCCACAAGGACCACAAGGTGATGCAGGAGCGCAAGGCATTCAGGGTATTCAAGGTATACCAGGCCCCGCAGGGATATATAGTGCTGGAGTCGGTATATCCATTTCTGGAGAAACGATTATAAATACAGGAGACACAAATGCATCTGATGATGTAAATATTAATACACCACTTACCGGAGATTTAGAAGGTAATTTTAGTACTACAATTGAAGTAATAGGAATCAAAGGAATTTCAATTAGTGACGTTACAGTAAATTTTGGAGATGTATTAATGTTTAATGGGTCTGAATGGGCCCCAGAACCTCTTGCACAAGATTTTCCGGAAATCGAATTGTTTGGTGATGTAGAAGGTTTGACAGATAATAATATGGTAAATGGTATTTATGGAATTCCAATTGTAGGAGTCGTGGAGGAGAACGATGTCCTTAAATACGAAGATGGTTCATGGGAATTGGTAGATCCGTCAAGTTTTAATTATTGGACAAAACCATCAAGCGGTGTTTTAGAGTTTAATTTTGCAGAGATAAATACGAATGCAAATACCTTTACTCTGGGTGGTTGGCCATTAGATTTTAGTAATAGTGCATTATCTCCTAGTGATGGTGAATCACTAGGTAGCGCTGGTTTCCCATGGTCTGAAGTATGGGCGATCAATGGTACTATACAGATGTCCGACAAAAGATTAAAGAAAAACATTGCATCCATTTCAAATGGATTAAACTTAATAAATCAAATGAATCCGGTAAAATACAATTGGAAAAGTGAAAGGGCTGAAGATAAAAAACATCTTGGATTTTTGGCTCAGGAACTTGAAAAAATTATACCCGAAGTCGTCGTGCATAATGAACAGAGCACTGATGAAAAGGATAGATATGGTGTTAAGTATGCTGAAATTATACCTGTACTCGTAAAGGCGATTCAGGAACTCAGTGATCAAAATGCAGAATTATTAAAAAGAATTAAAAAATTAGAAAAAAAATAAAGTTTAAACCGGATCGTATATAACTTACTGTGAATTGGATGAAATTTAACCGTAATTATGCATTAGAATTCGTAGTGAGAGACTAAATTGCAACCCGCCTACGGAGCAGGTAAATCAGCGACTTAGCTTCGAAAAGCATAGCACCGCTATGTTTGCAGAAGATAAGTTGGCGAAGCTTCTGATTTGCAGCAAGTTAGGTTCGTAATAGATTTTCTAATGCATATTTACGGTTTAATCAAATGAATTAATTTTGATCGTAAGTGCTTGGTCTGTGCTACGAAACTCAAAGAGAGTTTCGTAGCAAATCAAATCTGCAATACTTCCAACGTGTTCAATGGTGTAAACATGACCGACAAAAACAATATCGATGTCACATGCATTTTTTGTATAATCTTCTGCTCATCTGATGGAAGAATAGATCTTTCAGGATTTCGTTTCACTGCAATTGTAAAGATATCTTTCAGTAAGTTTGATGCTCAAAGATCAGGATAATTCTGTAAGTTGCGGATACCAATTCCGTTCAATATCATGTGCCGCTTTCATTACACAAAAAACTTCATCATTACTTAATAGCAGTAATTTGAATTTAATAATTTAGCAAACCAATTAGTTTTGAGTATAAATGACATCGAAGCCCGGAGACTTCGATGATCAAATGTGACTTATTTTTTTTCAGCTATAATATATCTCAATCTTTTCATCTCCCGATCAAGTCTCAGCCACTACCATTTCATTTTCGACCATTTCTTTAATTTTTGCGATAACGCCTGCTGTTGCATTCTGTACTTCTTCTGTCAGATAGATGCCTTGCTGCTGAATGGATGCAATACTTACAACCAATAAATCAATTTCCGGCATCCTGCCCAATAATTGTAAAGCACTTACCAGATCTTTAAGTCCTATGTCATGTGTACTCATCGCAGGCGGAAAATCGAGAGCAAACCGAGGTTTTATTTGCCTCACTGTTCCGGGTGGAAGTCCATCCAGAGTGGCGTCTATCATGATAATACGGTCGTGCAAATCAAAGTATTCCAAGAGATGAAATCCGCCAGTACCACCATCCAATACAGTCACGTGATCAGGGAAATTAACTTTCTCCAACATTTTTGCGACATGAACACCTACCCCTTCATCGCCCATAAGTATATTACCTATACCTAGTATCAAAGTTGATTTATTCATATCTACATAGGGTCTGGTGAAATACACAAAAACAATTGAATATTAAATACATATATTTTAACATTTAGAATTTAATGCAAGGAAAAATGAATAAAATAGTCAAAACTCACTCATCAGGTATACATACATTATTTTTGTAAGCCAGCTGCACTAAACCTACTTCAACTTCTTCGCCTTGAAGTATTCTTATACATCAGCGGCTTGAAGTTTCGTATCTTTAGCACATCTGACTTTTTCAGCAGACCCTACTAGTCTTTCTTTTCAGGATTAGGTGTATGTGGTTTATCTTTTTCAAAAAATTCTTCTTCTATAAATTTCCATCCACCTCCCATACTGCTTATTTCGCCCCTGCCTTCTACATAATCATGATAAAAAACAAGATATACATGTATAACAGAAAAAAGTATAAAAAACCACATGGCCCAGTGATGTATCTGACGGGTAACAATATCACCGCCAAACAATGCCGGCACCCATGCAAATAAATCTGCAAACCACCAATCAGACATGGCTGCATACAATCCAAATCCGGTCAGACATTGTACCAAAAACATCAGAAATACTATAAAATAGGATAATCCGGCCAATGCATTATGACCAATACTCAGATGTTCTCTTTTCCCTTTTGGCCCCTTCATCAATAGAACATCAATTTTTATAACGGTCCACATTTCATTAAAAAAGCGCTTGGATGTAGGAATAAACTGTTTCCAGTCCGCATATTTATTTCCAACAAATCCCCAGTAGATCCTGAATAGGAAATTGAAGAAAAATATATACGCTGCTGCGAAGTGTATAAATCTTACCCATCCCATGGTAAATACATTGGTTGCTTCTGTCTGACTCATCAAGGCCAATGGATTAGAAATATAAAAACCGGTAGCTATCAATGTGAGTAAAACCAGAACATTGAGCCAATGATACATCCTTACCGGAAGTTCCCATACATATATCCGCCTCAGCCTGGGTATATGAAGATATTTAGTTGCCATACTTTTTATATTTTATATGTTAATCACCTACTACACTTACTCTTCCGATGGTATCTCCTTTTTCGTCGTACAGGTGCACAGCACAAGCCATACAAGGGTCAAAACTGTGTATGGTTCTTAATATTTCCAATGGTTGCTTTTCATCTGCTACAGGAGTATCAATCAGCGATGATTCGTAAGCTGACATCTGACCTTTTCCATCCCGTGGAGAAGCATTCCAGGTAGTTGGTACCACCAGTTGGTAATTTGCTATCTTCTGATCTTCAATATTGATCCAGTGCGCGAGAGCGCCCCGTGGTGCCTCTGAAAATCCAACGCCTACCGCTTGTTTAGGCCATGTTGCTCTTTCAAATTTAGTAACATCTGCCATACGGGTATCACCGTTACGGATATTTGTTATGAGCTGATCATAAAACTCCTGCACCCATTGTGAAGCAAGCACGCTTTCCAGACCTCTGGCAGCAGTTCTACCCAGGGTAGAAAACAAAGCTGTAACAGGGACATTCAGATCTTTAAGTGCTTTATCGACCACTTCTTTATACTCTTCGCGACCTCTTGCGTAACCCACCAGTACCCGGGCCAACGGACCAACTTCCATTGCATTTCCTTTCCATCTTGGTGTCTTGAGATAACTGTATTTATTATCAACATCCAGATGTTCAAATGGTGGTTTTGGACCCGTATAGTTCATTTTTGTCTCTCCCTTCCATGGATGAAGACCTATACCATCACCACCTGCATAATCATACCAGGAGTGATTGATAAATTCCTGTACTTCCTCATCCTGACGCAAATCCACTTCATATACTTTGCTGATATCTTTATTCAAAATGGCACCGGAAGGAAACTTCATTCCTGCCATATCTCTGATACCATTGGTAGGCAAATCACCATAAGCCATATAGTTGCCCAATCCGCCACCTATAGCGCCCCAATCTTTATAAAACGAAGCAATGGCCATTAAATCCGGAATATATACCTGCTCGATGAAGTTTTTACCTTCTACCAGCAATCTCCCCACCATAGCAAGCCTTTCGGCATTGATACCGCTTACATCATCCACTCCGATGGCACATGCCATACCTCCGACCAGATAGTTGGGGTGTGGGTTTTTTCCGCCAAAAATTGCATGCACTTTGACGATCTCCTTCTGCCATTCGAGCGCTTCAAGATAGTGAGCCAATCCTATCAGATTGACTTCAGCTGGTAGTTTATATGCCGGATGGCCCCAGTAACCGTTTGCAAAAATGCCCAGTTGACCACTCGCAACAAACTTGCTGATTCTTTTCTGAATATCACTGAAATAACCCGGTGAACTTTTTGGCCAGTTTGACAGGCTTTGTGCGAGTTCAGATGTTTTTTTAGGATCGGCTTTAAGCGCATTGACAACGTCCACCCAGTCCATAGCGTGCAAATGGTAAAAATGAACCACGTGGTCATGCATATACAAACTACAATGCATGATGTTTCTCACCAACTCTGCATTGGGCGGAATCACAATATCCAAAGCATCTTCCACAGCTCTTACTGATGTCAGGGAGTGTGTCGACGTACATACTCCACATACTCTTCCTACAAAAGCCCATGCGTCTCTCGGGTCTCTGCCTTTAAGTATTTCTTCTACCAGTCTCACCATAGTACCGCTACTGAAGGCATCTTTTATTTTTCCATTTTCTATATCTACTTCTATTCTAAGGTGACCTTCTATTCTTGTGATCGGGTCAACTACTATTCTTTTGCTCATTCTTTTTAAATTTTAAGGTATATAAACTAGGAAACCACTTCTTTTTCACCTTCCTTCCCCTCCAATTCAAGCTCATGAATTTTTTTATACTTGCTGACATTGGTAGCTATGGCATGACCTGCTATAGCAGCAGCCGTAACCCCCAAAGCTACTTTCCCCCAATTGTCTGCATCTGCTTCAATCCCGAATCCGGCAAAAGAAGATGCCCTTTCATACAATCTGCCATTGTCCCAGTAGTTTTCTTCGCTGCAACCAATACAAGGGTGTCCTGACTGGATCGGGAAACTGGTTCCTTCATTCCATTTCATTACACCACAGGCATTATATGTAGAAGGACCTTTACATCCTACTTTATACAAACAATATCCTTTTTTTGCATTTTCATCGTCAAATGATTCCACAAACAATCCTGCATCATAATATGCTCTTCTGTAACAGGTGTCATGAACTCTTTTGCTGTAAAAAGCTTTAGGTCTGCCAAGTCTGTCCAGCTCCGGTATTCTGCCAAAAGTAAGATAATGAACAATAACGCCAGCCATCACTTCTCCGATCGGAGGACATCCTGGCACTTTAATAACAGGTTTTCCTTTGACCAGTTTATGTATAGGTGTGGCAGATGTAGGATTTGGTTTTGCTGATTGAACACAACCATTACTGGCACAACTTCCCCAGGCAATAATGGCTGCAGCATTTTCTGATACTTCTTCCAGTACCTGCAATGACGTTTTGCCGCCTATCATACAATATACACCATCTGCTCCCACAGGCACACTGCCTTCAATACATAAAATGTACTTGCCTTTATATTTTTCAAGTGTATTGTGTAAAGACTGTTCAGCCTGAACACCTGACGCAGCCATAAGTGTTTCTGAATAATCAAGGGAAATCATATCCAGTAGAATATCTGCAACTATAGGATGCGATGACCTGATAAAACTCTCACTGCAGCAGGTACATTCCTGAAAATGCATCCAGATCACAGGTACTCTTTCTTTAGTTTCCAGTGCTTTGGCTACCTGCCCTATAGCAGAACTTTCAACACCGATAAAGGCAGCCATCATACTGGCAAATTTCATAAAATCTCTTCTGGAGTATCCTTTCATCCGCATTTCTTCATAGTACGTAAGCGGCTTTTTGATGAGTGTTTCGGTGGCCATTTTGATATAATTGAAGGTTAAAAATAAAATATTCAGATACATATGTGCATAAGATGGTTTGTATCTTCCCCCTCAATTATCATACTCCTTCTTAACAATGGTAATAAAAATATTTCACGCACAATAATTGTGCGCAAGGTACAAAACCAACCATACATCTATTTATGACATTTATCAACTTCACACATGATAATAATCATTATGGCAATTTTACCAAATTTTATACCTTTGCCTGATAGCATAATAAATATAAAACAATATGAAACATTTAATTTATTTTATCTCTGTATTATTTTTAATTGCCATTCCGAATCTGACATTTGCACACCCGGGACATGGAGATCATACGCATGATGGGTTTTCTATTATCCATTACTTTACTGAACCTGAACATGGACTGGTGACCATTGGTATCCTTGTCTCAATTGCGGTTGCGTTTTATTATAAATATCAAACCAACAGAAAAAAGATATAAACCGGCCAGATGCATGAGTTGTCTATAGTCATGAGTATTATTGAAATTGCCAATGGTGAAGCTACCAAGGCCAATGCAGTAAAAATTGATGAAATAGAACTCGAGATGGGTTTGCTCAGCGGAATAGAAATGAGTGCTTTTGATTTTGCATGGCAGGAAGCCGTAAAGTCAACTGTTCTTGAAAATGCAGAAAGGATTATCATCAGACCAGGTGGTAAAGCAGTTTGTCTGGAATGTAATAATTCTTTTGATCTTGACAGTTTATATTCCCCGTGCCCCGTCTGCAAAAGCCATTTTATCAATATAATCCAAGGCAAAGAACTCAGGGTAAAATCAGTTACAGTAGAGTAAAGATAATTGTGAATGACGAGCGACGAATGAGAAATGCAGAACATTGAATTTTGAACGATGAGCGATGAACAACATACGCTGAAAAAAAACCTTTATTCAAAACAAATTAAATCAAAAAAATATGTGCGCAACATGCGGCTGCAGCAGTGATCAACATCATGAACATGACGATCATCATCACCATCATCACGACCAAAAAACCGTCATTGATGTAGAAAGGGATATCCTTCATCAAAACAATCTGTTGGCTGAAAGAAACAGGGGATATTTTGATGCTAAAAATATATTGTGTCTGAATCTGGTATCTTCACCCGGATCCGGAAAAACATCTCTGTTGGAAAAAACACTGACGGATTTGAAGGGAGAACTTGATTTTGTCGTCATCGAAGGAGATCAGCAAACCACCAATGACGCTGACAGGATCCATGCCACAGGTACAAAAGTTACCCAAATCAATACCGGTAAAGGTTGCCATCTGGATTCGCACATGATTTTTCATGCTTTACAGGGCTTAAAACCAAAAGAAAATTCAGTCCTTTTTATTGAGAACGTCGGGAATCTGGTTTGTCCTGCCATGTTTGATCTGGGCGAAAAAGAAAGGGTCGTCATCATGAGTGTAACAGAAGGAGATGACAAACCCCTGAAATACCCGGATATGTTTCATACATCTACTCTATGTATCATTAATAAAACAGACCTACTTCCTTATGTTCCTTTTGACATCAATAAAGCCAAAGAAAATGCAAAAAAGGTCAATCACAAACTGGAAATAATAGAAGTAAGTTGTACATCAGGTGAAGGACTTAGCCAATGGTATGACTGGCTGAAATCAAAAGTACCCGTACCTGAAATGGTCGGATAGTTGCAGGAAAAAACAAAAGGTCAATAGCATGGAAACATTTCATATTCACATCAAAGGTATGGTTCAGGGTGTGGGTTTCAGGCCTTTTGTGCATCAGTTGGCAAATGAAATGAATCTGTGTGGATATATCAGCAACACCAAAAATGGTGTCCATATTGAAATCAATGGGGATGAAAATACTGCCGTTGTTTTTTGTCAAAATATCCTACAGTATCCTCCGGAAAATGCCTTAATCACAGGTCATTCCATATCCAGAACAATTACCAAAAGCTATTTAAATTTTAGTATTATACCTGACTTCAGTGATGAAATACCTGATCTTTTTCTAACACCAGACATTTCAATCTGCGAAAAATGTAAACATGACTTGTCAGATAGACAAGGAAAAAGATACAGATATCCTTTTACCACTTGTCTTCAGTGCGGACCTAGATATTCTATACTAAAAAAACTGCCTTACGACAGGATCAATACAACCATGTCCCATCTTAATATGTGTACCGATTGCTTACAGGAATATCAGGACATCGGTGACAGAAGATACTACAGTCAGACAAATTCCTGTCCTGAATGCGCGATACAGATGCACATTTACGATAAAACAATATCAGAAATAGCTCTTTCGCAGGATGTCATGATAACGTATATTTCAAATGCAATTCTGGCAGGAAAGATCGTTTCAGTAAAAGGCACAGGGGGATTTTTACTAATGTGTGATGCAACGAATAAACAGACTATTTCTGATCTGAGACAAAAAAAACACAGACCTACAAAACCACTTGCCGTTATGTACCCCGATCTGACTATGGCAGAAAAAGATGTTTTTATCTATGATCAGGAAAAAAATATTTTACAAAACAAAGTTGCCCCTATTCTGCTGTGCCGCAGAAAAAATATATGCCTTTCCGGCCTTTGCAACGAAGAGATAGCGCCGGAACTGGATAAAATCGGGGTGATGCTGCCCAATAATCCATTGCTTTACCTGTTTGCCAAAGAATGTAATAAACCATTGGTCACCACAAGCGGAAATATCAGCGGGTCACCCATTTTGTATAAAGACGAAGATGCATTGACACACCTCTTTGATATTGCTGATCTCATCCTGACATATGACAGAGAGATCGTTATGCCACAGGATGACAGTGTATTACAGCTCACTGAAACCGGTCAGAAAATTATTTTGAGAAGAAGCAGGGGATTAGCTCCGGGATATTTTCCTCATCCCTTTTCAGGTATCAATGAGCGTTTGCTTGCATTCGGAGGAGAATTAAAAGGGTCATTTGCCATTTATCAAAACGGGAATATTTATATAAGCCAATATTTGGGGGACCAGCAATCATTAGAGTCTCAAATTGCTTATAAAAAATCAATGTCCCAACTTACTGCCATGCTGAATATAAAGCCTGACGTAATCCTTGCCGACAGCCATCCCGCATATCATTCTACTTCGGCTGCATCAGTATATAGTGTAGAACATGATGTAAAAAACCTGCTGAAAATACAGCATCATAAAGCTCATTTTAGCGCAGTCCTTGCAGAAAATTCACTTCTGCATACTTGTGAACCCATTTTAGGTATTGTTTGGGATGGTACTGGTTACGGCGATGACCATCAAATCTGGGGAAGTGAAGTTTTTTTGTATGAAAATGGTGACATGAAAAGATTGGCTCATTTGAAATATTTTAATCACCTGATGAATGACAAAATGAGCAGAGAACCCAGATTATCAGCATTAAGTCTTTTGAAAGAGTTACCGTCACATCAGCACATCATTGAGTCGTACTTTAATGAAACTGAATGGAAATATTATCATAAAGTATTAACCGGCAAGCCAGAAACAATGACTTCTTCCATGGGTAGATTTCTGGATGGAGTTGCCTGTATTTTAGGTATTGGAAGCATCCAAACTTATGAAGGAGAAACGGTGATGAAAATGGAGTCTTTGGCCAGACAATACATTCCCGAAAAAGAAACGTTTTATAATTTTGAAATTGTCAATGATGAAATACTGTACTTCCCATTTCTGGAAGCATGTATCCATGATTTTATAACATCGGGCAATGTCCCCAAAATTTGCAGAAAGGTATTTTTTTCATTGGCCCGCCTTGTAGGTCAGCTTTCAGACTATCATAGCATTGACCGGATTGCTTTTAGTGGTGGCGTATTTCAGAATGCGTTGCTGGTGGATATAATTAAAAAATCATTAAATGGCAAAAAGCATTTGTATTTCCATGTTCAATTGAGCCCCAATGACGAATGTATCGGTTTTGGCCAGATAGCTTGTTATGATTTACAAAAGCGAAGAGATAAAGTTCAACCACTCTCTGATATAGCGGAAAGCTGAAGATTCATATTTTCCACCAGCCATTTTTTAAAATACATCATCGCATGATGCAAATTTTGGCGCCCATATTCTGACAGATCCTCGCCCAGCTCCCAATCCTGACCACTGATTTCCATCAGATAGGCATCATTTTTATTTTGAAATAAATCCGATGCTAAAAAGATAATATTTTCAGGAGTCTGGGCATGAGATGTAAATTCAGTTTTGATCACATGTGGTGCTTCCACTTTTCTGAATTCAAAGCCATTTTCCAACTTATTTTCGGAAGCATCTACAAAAATGACGGTATCAAATTCAGTTATCTTGAGCGCATCCTCGACCACCAACTGAAATTCTTTCAGCACAGTAACCGATTGCCCAAAATACAACTCCATTTCATCAGCAAATAACCAGCCTATACCATCGTCACCCCGACTGATATTTCCGATCCCTATCAGCAATATGTCAGACATTGGTGACTACTTTGATGATTTCATTCTGAGCATTGAACAATTCGACCCTCAGTGGCATTTTTCCGATAGCCTGCGTAGCACAGCTCAAACAAGGATCATAGGCTCGGATGGCCATTTCTACATGATTTAGCATACCATCAGATATAGTTCCTTTCTGACTGATCATTTCATTGGCGACCCATCGTACTGCCCGGTTCATGGCTTCATTGTTGTGTGTAGTAGATACAATCAGATTGCATTTGACGATCATATCTTTATCATCTATTTCGTAGTGGTGAGTCAGCGTTCCGCGTGGAGCTTCTATAATACCAATACCAACATGTCGTTTTTCACCTGTCCGGATAAGGTCATCCGATGAAAGATCATCATCTCTCAACAAATCGCCCATCATCTCCGCACAATGCAACATCTCAATCAACCTCGCCCAGTGCGAATACATAGTACTATTATTCACCGGCTTCCCGTAAAATTCAAAAAATGCTATTCTTTCTGTTTCTGCCAGAGGGGTATTGATTTTATCACAAACGTTGATTCTGGCCAAAGGCCCTACCCTGTTCCAACCGTTTTCCCGGCCTACATTTTTGAGATAAGGAAACTTCATGTAAGACCATTTCTCCACAGCTTCACTAAAATACTTAATATAATCATTGGTACTTACATTATCCAAGGTCACATTCCTTTCCCCATCTATTGCTCTCAGCACACCATGGTATAATTCCATCGCATTTCCATCTGACACCAAACCAAGATGGCCTGAAGGATAATAAGCAAATTCGTCCAGGTTCTTACGATGTTTCAAATGATAATCTTTCATAAAATCGAGTACTTCTCTGACCCATTCTATCATCGTATCCAATGACTCAATCGACCTACCATCCAGAAAGTAATTGCGTTCTTCCCGGCTCAGATTTTTATACACACCACCAGGAACAGCAGAAATACCATGTATTTTTTTGCCTGCAATGGCTTTAATGATTTCCTGACCAAATTTTCTCATCAATATACCTCGGGTAGCCAATTCCCTATTTTCAATCGCAACAGCCACTACATTTCTTTTTTCTTTGGGTGCATCAGCGCCAAATAATAAATCAGGTGAAGCCAGATAGAAAAAATGCAAAGCATGGGACTGAAAAATCTGGGCATAGTGCAACAATCTTCGCAATTTATCTGCCCCTGATGATAAGTCTCCGGGTTCAAGACCTATCAACTGGTCTATGGCTTTTGCCGCGGCCAGGTGATGACTGACCGGACATATGCCACACAATCGCTGTACTAAAACAGGTGCTTCCCAATAAGGGTGTCCTTGAATAAATCTCTCAAATCCCCGAAACTCCACTATATGAAAAAAAGAATCTTTTACTTTTCCGTAGTCGTCCAGATGAATGGTAACTCTTCCATGTCCTTCGACTCTGGTGACCGGATCTATGACTATTTTCTGACTCATGATTAATCGTATTTAAATTCTGAATATAAAATGGAATACTCTTCACCCCAAAGCAAATGTTTGACTGATTTCCAGATATGATTAGCGCTTGGAGGACACCCGGGAATAAAATGATCAATTTTTACAATATCATGGCAAGCATAAATTTTATCCAGTATTTTGGGAAGATCTTCATGGTAAGGAACCAAATTAGCTCCTTCCTCCGATGTTACACAATTGAGATAAGCTTCTTCCAGACATTCACTGAGTGGTATTGTATTTCGCATGGCTGGGAGTCCACCCCAAACAGCACATTCACCTACAGAAACCAGTATATCACACATCTTTCTGAATTCCTTGAGGGTTTCAATGTTTTCATCATTACAGACACCTCCTTCTATCAAGCCTATGTGGCATCTTCCGGTAAACTTTTTAATATCAGTCAGCGGTGATTTATTAAATGTAACCAATTCTACCAGATCCAATAGTTCCAGATCGATATCCAACATACTCATGTGGCAGCCAAAACACCCTGCAAGTGAAGCCGTTGCCAGCACTTTTTTCTCCATTCCAGCCGGTTTATGGGACTTTGGAAAACGGCGTGTAAAGTTCTTTTGCTCAGAGTTTATGTCAAATTCGCGTTCGCCAAACGGATGTGCCATACTCACTCCTCTGACAATAATTGCTCCAGTAGGGCATAATTCCATTGCTGCAATAGCTTGCTGTTCTGACAGTTTTGGTTCTTCTTTGTAATCAATCCCCACAAAGGTTTCATTTCCCCTACCCTGATAAGTAAAAACTTTTTTACCGTCATCAGTGACCACATCCTCTACACATCGTTTGCATTTGATACAACGGTTATGCTCCATGATGATCCTTTTTGATCCATAATCTATCATCCTGTCTTTAAACAAATGCTCAAACCTGGTTACAGATATACCAAGTTCATATGCCATATGTTGCAAATCACAATTGCCTGATTTTTCGCAAGACGGACAAAAATGGTTGCCTTCTGAAAACATCATCTCCACCAATGACTTGCGCATATCTAAAAGCTCCGGAGTATTAACTTCTACCGTCATTCCGTCATGCACTTTCATAGTACAGGCAGGTTGGTATTTGCCATCCAGTTTGCACGTACAGGTACGACAGGTGCCCAGGGGTGGTTCGATGTGTTCAAAATAACAAAGAGATGGAATAAAAATGCCATTATCTTTAGCTGCATTCACCAGATTTTGCCCATCCGGTACAGTTAATAATTTCCCGTCTATTTTAATGTTTACCATTTTTTCCATCTTTCTAAGATTTATATTGTTCATAATCTGCCACTGCTTCTTCGATATTAAATCCAACCATCAGGCTGTCTTCCTTTTTATCAATCAATTTGTCAAAATATCCTCCAAATTTCTGCATCGCCATTACTAAACTATTACATGATGTTTTGCCCAAACCACATCTGCTGGTGGTTTTTATGATATGTCCCCAGCTGATCATATCGTCAATATCGCTTTGTCTGGCCAATTTATTTTTTAGCTTTTCGAGTTTACGCTCTATGATAAAATTACCGGCCCGGCAAGGAGTACATATGCCGCAGGACTCCTTTTTAAAGAAGGAAGCAAAATTGAGCAGAATATCAATAATCTCCCGCTCTTTATTAAATATCATGAAAGATCCGCCACACCGTAAATCAGGCAGACCCAATAAGTCAAGCATAGAGATTCTCCTGAATTTTTCGTTGATGGATATACATTCTCCAGATGGACCGCTTACCTGAATATAGTACGGATCAACAGCAACGCAAAGCTCAAGTAACTCAGCAACCGTAATACCCCAAGGAATTTCGTAGACGCCCGGATTTTGGCAGTCACCTGAAACGCTGATCAGTTTGGTGCCGGGAGATCCTGGTAATCCGGTTTTATTGTATTCATTTACACCAAGTTCTACGATTCGGGCAGCAGCACAAATGGTTTCCACATTATTAATGATGGTCGGACTTTTCAGATAACCTTTTTCGACGGGGTAAAACCACTTTGTTCGGGGCTCGCCACGATGACCTTCCATGGATTCGAGCATAGCCGTTTCTTCACCACACACATATGCCCCGGCTCCCATTTGAATTCTAACATCAAAATTAAATCCTGTTATACCAACAATATCTTTTCCAAGCAAGCCAAGTTTATAGAATTCATCAATGGTTTTCTGCAGTTGATCGTACAACCACCAATACTCACCTCTTAAATATATAATTCCATACTGCGCATTGACCGTAAATCCTGAAATGATCATACCTTCGATCAGCAGACCAGGTAATTCCTGCAGTAAAACCCTGTCTTTAAAGGTGCCTGGCTCCCCTTCATCAGCATTACACACAATAAACTTGTAGTCTGCTGTATAGGATCGGCACGCTTCCCATTTTTTCCAGGTGGGATAGAAGGCTCCACCACGACCAGATAGATTGGTGTCTCTTAGTAGGCTTAAGATATCATCAGAAGTATGTTTGGTCAACTCTTTGACTGCTTTGCCCGGAGTATAGCTATTGAAAAATATATTTTTTTTACTGTAAATAGTGGTACATACATTGGAAACAGGAGGATGATACATCTGATCTATATCGACTCCATTGCGAAGCTGTTGAACTAGTTCCTTGACTTTGATTACATTTAGCTGTGTGAAAGGTCTGAAATTGATGAGTACAGCCGGAGCCTGATCGCTTAGACCGATACAAGGGGTGCTAAATAGCCCAAATGTTCCGGTTCTGTCTACACTTCCCAATGTTGCTCCGGTCTCACGCTCAAAAGCTTCCACTATACGGTGATATCCTTTATACCTCGCTATAATACTGTCGTCAATATATATGGTATATTTTCCCGATGGCTTTCGATGAAAAAAATGATAAAACGACACCACCCCTTCCACTTCGACTGCTGAAATATTTAATTCCGCAGCTAAATGGGAGATATCGCTATCTGATATATATCTATTATTGTTTTGCAGATCCCACAACTTATCCAGCAGAGAACTCCGCATTGGTTCTACAGGAAATAATTCTTTCATGGAATAATGATATTGATGGATTGATAATCACAAAAATAAGTTGAAAACAAATATAATTTCCTGATATTAGTCAATAAGCTTACTGAGAAATATCATGTAACGTTTTCCAAATTAATAGTTGATTATGAAATGGTTATATCAATAAATATCCCTATCTTAGCTCCCAAATTGAATATCTGATTGTTTTTATTCCTCAATAAGTCAATCCCTGTTCTATTATTTAACCAATTCAAATATTATTCAAAATGTGTCTTGCCATACCTGGAAAAATAGTGGAAATAACATCACAACTTGATGAAACCTTCAGGACTGCCAAAGTTTCTTTTGGCGGTATATTGAAAGAAATCAATCTTTACATGACACCCGATGCACATGTAGGGGATTTTGTGTTGGTTCATGTTGGTGTGGCTATCAGTAAAGTGGATGAAGATGAAGCCAATAAAATTTTCAGCTATCTGAAAGAAATGGGCGAAGTGGAAGAACTTGAGCAAACGAATGATTGAATGATTAAATAGTAGAATGATTGAATATTTGAATGATTGAACAACCGACTGGTTTGAGCTTCCGAGCAATTTAGCAATTCAGCAACTCAAACAAATCCAACAACTCAAACAAATCAACAAAAAAGATGAAGTACCTTAGTGAATATCGGGATCCTATGCTGGTGGAAGATTTTCTGAATGAAATTCACAAAATAACCAATCAACCTTGGACTCTAATGGAAATCTGCGGTGGCCAAACCCACAGTTTGGTTAAAAATGGTATTCCCGCACTATTGCCTGATAAAATCACATTGGTACACGGGCCCGGGTGTCCGGTATGTGTTACGAGCATTGGTATCATAGACGAAGCAATCTTTCTTGCACAACAACCTGATGTCATCCTTTGTTCCTTTGGAGATATGCTGCGGGTACCAGGAAGTCAAAAAAGTCTGTTGGAAGTAAAGGCTCAGGGTGCAGATGTCAGAATCATGTACTCACCTCTAGAAGCTGTAAAACTAGCAGAAGAAAATCCAAATAAGCAGGTAGTATTTTTTGCAGTAGGCTTTGAAACTACAGCACCGGCCAATGCGTTGAGTGTTGTTTTGGCAGCCCAGTCCAATCTTGAGAATTATAGTATTCTGGCATCTCATGTATTGGTACCACCTGCTATGGAAGCTATACTCAGTGACGAAAGCAATAAAATAGATGCTTTTCTGGCAGCCGGCCATGTTTGCACTATCATGGGACTGGACGAATATTATCCCATAGCCCAAAAATATCAATGCCCCATCGTGGTGACTGGCTTCGAACCGGTAGATTTGCTGCAAGGTATTTTGATGGCAGTAAAGCAATTAGAAAACGGTGAATTTAAAGTGGAAAATCAATATGCAAGAAGTGTAATGCCACAAGGCAATCTCATCGCTCAGAAAACCATACTTCAGGTATTTGAAGTCAATGACAGGGTTTGGAGAGGCATCGGCAATATTCCACAAAGCGGTTATGATGTCAGAAATGATTTTAAAAAGTATAATGCGAGAGAGAAATTTAACATCGATATCATACCTGCTGAAGAAAATAAGGAGTGCATCAGCGGAGACATTATGAAAGGACTAAAAAAGCCAAAACAATGTCCCAATTTCGGAACTAAATGCAAACCTGAACATCCACTAGGTGCCCCTATGGTAAGTAGCGAAGGGGCTTGTGCAGCGTATTATCACTATGCTCAAAATTGATCATTAACACTTGTAAAAAAGCACAAAATGAACGACAAGATAAAAATGGAACTTCAGTGCCCCATGCCTAAATTTGATTTTGACGTCATCACGATGGGTCATGGCAGCGGTGGTTTGCTTACCCACAGACTTTTAAAAAGCGGTGTTTTTGATATTTTAAAGAATGAATGGCTCGATCAGCAGCATGACGGAGCGATTTTGGATATGAAAGGCAAAATTGCTTTCAGCTCAGACAGTTATGTAGTTTCTCCGATATTTTTTCCAGGAGGTAATATAGGTGATCTTGCGATAAATGGTACCGTCAATGATCTGGCCATGTGCGGAGCAAATGCCGAATATCTGTCACTCAGCTTCATCATAGAAGAAGGACTACTGATGAAAGAACTTTGGCAGATTTTGCTTACCATCAAAAAAGCCGCAGAAAAGGCAGGCGTTGTCGTTGTGACCGGGGATACCAAAGTGGTGGAGAAAGGTAAAGGAGATAAAATCTTCATCAATACTTCAGGTATCGGGCACGTGCATCCCAAAGCCAGCATACACCATAACAGAATTAAGGAAGGAGACGTGATTATCGTGAGTGGAAACATAGCCAGTCACGGCATTGCTATCATGAGTGTAAGAGAAGGACTGGAATTCGAAACAACGATAGTCACTGACAGTAAACCACTTAATCATATGGTAACTTCATTGCTGGAAAAATTTGGCGAAAATATAAAATTCCTTAGAGATGCTACCCGGGGCGGAATCGCTTCTGTGATGAATGAAGTGGCAGAAATAACATCACTTGGAATATATCTGGACCAAAAACAAATCCCCATTGAAGAGCAGGTAGATGGTGCCTGCGAAATGCTGGGACTTGACCCTTTATATGTGGCCAATGAAGGTGTTTTTATTTGTATCGTTGACCATGAAACAGCAAACGAAGCACTGCATCTCCTAAATAGTATAGATGAATACAAAAATGCAAGCATCATAGGTCATGTCACTGCAGAAAATAAAGGCAAAGTGATCATGAAAAGTAAAGTGGGTGGAAACCGGATGGTCAATTTCCTGCCTGGGGAACAATTGCCGAGGATTTGCTGAAAAAAGAGTGTATATTACGAAAAGTCTATAAAAAAAATGCCACTAAGACGAGAAGACACTAAGAATCGCAAAGAAATGATTACCAATCATTTAAACTTCTTATTATTTATATAATCTACATTCTACTCGGCGTCAGGATGATTGCCAAACTCATCTTTTGAATGTGGTTTTTTAAGCCGTTTTGTACTGTTGGCAGTTTTCATGGATTCAGCAATCTGATTGCTGGCCGTGAAACTGGCTACCATATTATTTAGCATATCGCTTCCTGCCTGCGGTGAATTGGGCAGTAGAATAAGATTAGAATTGGCATCTGCACCAATGGCTTGTAAGGTATCATAATGCTGAGTAACAACAATGAGTGCCGAAGCTTCCTGAGAATTAATACCAACCTTATTGAGTATGTCCACACTTTCCACCAATCCTCTGGCTATCTCTCTTCGTTGATCTGCAATACCCTGGCCCTGCAATTTTTTACTTTCTGCTTCTGCCTTGGCTTTTGCAACTATACGTATCCTGCCTGCTTCTGCTTCATATTCAGCGGCAGTTTTCTCCCGATCAGCGGCATTGATTCTGTTCATAGCATTTTTCACCTGAATGTCAGGGTCGATATCAGTGATCAGTGTATTGATGATATCATATCCGTAAGTGGTCATGGCTTCATTCAACTCACGTTTTACTGCTACAGCTATATCGTCTTTCCTTTCAAATACATCATCCAGTATCAATTTTGGTACCTCTGCTCTGACTACATCAAATACATAAGAAGTGATCTGATCATGCGGATATTCCAATTTATAAAAAGCTTCGTACACTTTTTCCTGAATCACCTTAAACTGAACAGATACTTTCATTTTAACAAATACATTGTCTTTGGTTTTTGTTTCAATAATGACATCCAGTTGCTGTATTCGAAGATTCAGTTTGCCTGCAATTCTATCTATGAATGGTATTTTAAAATGTAGACCTGACTGACGGATACTATTGTATTTTCCAAATCTTTCTATGATGGCCGCAGTTTGTTGTTTGACAGTAAAAAAAGTTGCAAATAAAAGCAACAAGCCAAAAGGGATCAGAAATATTAAAACCGGATTAAACATCATCTTTATAGAATTATTTGCAGATTAAAAAATTACAAATATAAACACCATTTAATTATTATAGTTTTGATTAGTTCCCTCTCCTGAAAAGAAATTGATGAAATGTATCTCTTTTTACTCAATTCTGAAAGATATACAAATTTAATTGATCATTCAAAATTGAAAGCTTAGAAGGGATAAATCCAGAAACTTTTGAGTATTCACCCAACCCCTTCTCTTTTTAAGATTAATAGGGAAAGGGGGATAGCTATTAGGGTATGGATTCATATTCAATAGAATTGTTTTGGCTTTTCTTGATAATATCCCCTTCCTTCATTTTTATGGGAACAGTATTAAGGCGTATTTTATAACGTAGCACAATATTTTACAATGTCAATCCGCTTTTAAGAGGGATATACTGTATTCATTCATCAAGGTTTATTGGTTAATAAAAAGATCACTTATAAATATTTTCATTTTATCTTTGGCTTTTTTTTTATTAAACGAAACCATGCTTAATTGAACATAAATAGATCTAAACTTAATTTAAATATTGAGTCCACTCCGAAAACACAATTTGAATGATAATCAAACGTTGTTTATCCTGGCTATAAAGGGAAACGTTTGATTATCAGTGCCGTAGAAATCAGAATTTGTATTTTATTAAAATTATGGACTTTTCGGAATGGAATTAATATTAAGTAATAAAACCTAAAATATTAATACATATATGAACAGATTAAAATTTCTAATCATTTGCCTGCTTGTATTTATTTCATATAAATCAGGCAGTCAATCCATAACTACTTTACGTGATAAAATAGAAAATATCATTCAGACGAAAAATGTGATAGCAGGCGTTTCCATTTTCGGTAATGATGGTAAAGATACATTGTCTTTTTTGGGAGATACACATTTTCCAATGCAAAGTGTATTTAAGTTTCATATCGGAATAGTCATGTTATCCAATATTGATAAGGGCAAGTTTTCGCTGGACCAAAAAGTTTATTTAAACGAATCAGATCTTTTACCAGGACTTTGGAGTCCTATACGCGAAAAATATCCGGATGGTGTTTTGCTCACCATTGCAGAAATATTGGAATATACCATTTCTCAAAGTGACAATGCGGGCTGTGACGCTCTGCTAAGGCTTCTTGGCGGGCCTCAAAAAGTAGAAGATTTTTTTATCAAAGCAGGATTTAAAGACATCTCTATAAAAATTAATGAAGAAGTGATGCAAAACAATTGGGATTTACAGTTTCAGAACTGGACAACACCCAAAGAAGCCAATCGGGTATTGATGGCATATTTTAACTATTCAAAAGGTTTACTCTCTCAAAATAGCTATGATTTTATGTGGAAAATAATGAAGGAAACGTCCACGGGCAAAAACAGACTGAAAGGAAAATTACCGTTGGGAACCATGGTTGCTCATAAAACCGGTTGGTCAGGTACGCATAAAACTACCGGAATCACCGCTGCTGTGAATGATATCGGTATTGTTTTTCTGCCAGATGGCCGATACTTTTTTATCAGCGTTTTTATCACCGATTCAAAAGAAAATGATCAGGTCAATGAACAAATTATTGCAGACATAGCAAAAGAAGCCTGGGATTACTTCAATAACCTTAAAAAATAAAGAGGCTTGAGATGATTTGTGCAGGAATATAGCAAGAAAAGTAGTGTTATGTGTCAAATCCCATATGTTGGTTTTTTAAATCACTCCATCCAGCCAACTTTTTTTCTCCAATCGTCCATTTGCTGTTTTCGTTTGTGCAGATCTCTTGGTGATGTTTGATTTTCAGTTTGTACCCGATGTCTGATCACATCAGTTTGTTCTTGCAAGGTATTTAGCCCGATAGAGTTTCGTCTCTGGTTTACTTTTTTCAGATCATCAAAGGCATTTGGATTCATAGTTCCCGTGTCATCCCAATCAACTGGGTACCAAATATTTGGTTTTTGCCTTCCAATACAGCTATTCTGTCAGCCAAATATGCCAGGTGCAAAGGGTCTGCTTTTTTTTCTGCAACTGCTTTTTTTAATAGTTCCTGACACATTTTCATAAAGTCAGGTAGCCCTATAGCATGCTGTATCACTAGCCACGCTGCTTCAGAAGCTTCTTTACCTACTTTGTTGATATCCGGATATCCAATTTGATCTATAATGTCTTTTAATTCTTCTGCATTAAGGTTATGCATTTCTTCCATTTCTTCATGATATCCTTCGTCCATCAGTCCTTTCTGAATAAGATCATTCCTAAGAGTCAGGTCTTTATTTCTAAGGTCTATGATTTTTTTTTGCAATACTTTTATAGTTCATTGAAAAAAATTAAGGAAATAATATGTGTGGTGTTTCCTTAAACCTAAGTATTTTCAAAACTGATTTTGCTTGAAGTTATTTTGAAGTTTTTGTCTTTTCGAATTTGTTTAAATCCAAATAAATGAAACCCCAGATTTAATTTGTCAAATTAGTATTTTCAAAAATTTGAGTCTAAAAAAGAAGTTTCTCAGTCGCCAAAGCTTCTTCGATATGACTTAGGATTAGAGTTTAAGTGGGGAAGAAAAATTATTTAATTCAAATATGACAAAGTACAACTACTCAGGCATATGCCGTTTTTAAGTGATTTTATATTTATACTACGGATTACATCCGAGGCTATTTAGTCCGTTGGATATTTTCCTACGGACTGAATATTTCACATCTTTCGGGGTTATACCTGAGTAGTTACGAAGTTATTTACATTTTATGAAGTTAATGAATAAATGAATCCTCCTCAACAAAACAATTTGTCTGTTCAAATAAATCAGTTACTACATTTTTTAATGAATCTGGGGTCACATCCATTACAAAATACATGAAGTCTAGTGAGGTCGCGTAACGATTTTGTTTTGGAGGATTTTGGAAGGATCGCCAATCATACAGGAAATGCTTCAGTGCGTGGTTGACATTTTTTTCACCAATTAGTTCTTGTAATTTATACATCACCAATGCTCCTTTGTTATAATAAATGTGACTTTCATTTTCTACCAAAACCAATGGCAACTCTTCCTTTTTCGACTCTAAGGTGGCTTCCCGGTATTCATCCCATTGTAGTTTTAAAAATTGTTGAACTTTTGCCTCAGGATATTTCTCTTTAAATACCATCAACGCTGAATACTGCGCCAGCGTTTCCAGTATCATATTTTGACCCTGGACATTTGCCGCTTCAAGTTGCAGTCCCCACCATTGATGAGCCACTTCATGAGCCGTGATAAAAAATGCCATATCCACATCTTTTTTATCATCAATGTCCATCATAAAACCAATGGCTTCTGAAAATGGAATGATACCCGGAAGAGATTGAGCGAATGTTCTATATCGTGGAAACTCCACAATACGGATGTGTTTGTATTGATACGGACTGAAATGAGTGCTGTAATAATCCAGGGACATTTTCATAGATTCCATCATCCGTTTTAGGTTGTATTCATGTCCTTTTTGGTAATAAATTTCCAGGTCTACTACAGCATCAATAGCATTTCCGGTAGGTATACAGGTATCTTTCATCACTTCATAGCGTGCTGATACTACCGGGTAAAAGTGAATAATGCGTTGATTGGTTTTGTAATAAAAATAGTTGCGACCATCCTTAGTCCATTTTCTTATCAAATCGCCGGTGGTTAAAGCTGTTTGTAGGAGTCAGTACCAATAATCATTTGCAAGTTGACACCATCTGAATCGCTTCCGTTGCGTGCATTGCTCCATTCTTTTATATCATCCCGTTTGGCTTTTGATACTCTAGGAGACAGACCAAAATCTTTCCGATCCTCTTCATCCTGAAGTTCATATTTTTTTTGGTACCCAAATCCCGGGAGTGTAGGGTTGTCAAAAAAAGTACCATTGTTAACCACGTCCGTTTCTGAACCATGTATATCGAATCCGTTCTGCACCAAAGTTTGCCTGAAGAAGATGCGCAAGGTATCCCCGGGGGATAAGGATTGGCTTAGTTCATAAATGATATAGTGGTATTTCTGATACTTATGGTTGACAGTCACAGAACGATCAAATGTCACGTCAGATAATATTACTTTTGAATCTATCCTTTTTTGCAGGTGAATGTCACAGATCGGATATTGGGATGTATTGATCACAACATATTGACAGGATATGTCATATGCTCTTTTTGATGGGTAAAGCTCGATATTCAGTTGTACATCAACGATTTTGGGTTGAGGTATGTATTCAAACTGTTTCAGGGCTTTTTCATAGCCAGCTCTGAAATTATTTTCTTCTCCTTTCGTATGGTATTCATTCAGTATGTGGCTATTGTAAAAAATATATGTTCCCGTGCCGATAAATAAGCTTAAACCCGTCATACAAAATATTGCCATTGGTTTACTTATTTGGTTTATCCCTCTCTTCAATCGTTTTTTCCACCCTGCTTCTACACCATTTTCCATCAGAATACCGGTCAGGATCAACAGAAGCATACTAAAAAAAAACCAATACATTTTCACCCAGAGATAAGCGGTCAGAAAGTGTCCATATCCATTCATATCTGAATATCCGGCTAACGAATGTCCTCCAAAATTGAGTAAAACATGCTCCAAGCCAAATGTACTTATGACTACATTGATGACAACGAAAGAGATGGTGGCGAGTATGGCCAAAAACTTGTTCCGGATAAGTGCCTGAAAAAACATTGTTACACTGGTATACAAGGCCAGATACGGGAATATTTCTACAAAAAATCCAAAAAAATAGACTTTCAATTCGTAGTTGTAGAAACTGTTAAAAGTCTGAAACAGTACACCTGCAATAATGAGAGAAAACATGATTATGGCATAAAGGATAAGTAATCCCAGGTATCTGCTGCTGACATTGACAAAACTATTCAATGGTGTGGTATCACAAATGGGATTAAGCTTCACTTCTCGTTCTTTCCACATGATTTCACCAGAATAAAAGACTACTACGGTCATAAAAAAGTAATACGTCAATTCCTGCAATTCTTCCATAATCAGGTAGGTGGCAGGATAACTATTAACGCCATGTACTGTACCTAAACTCACTGAATTGACCAGAATAATAATATAACAACAGATAATGAGCGCCCAAAAGGAGGTGAGTTTCATGATGGATTTGCTGTGAAACAAGGCATTAAGCAGCAGCTGGACGAACTGTGCTCTGATATAATACACAGGCATAACCATGGGTAAAATTTTGTGAGAGCGATCAGTTGAATGTGGCACAGTCTGTTTGTTCTTGTTAAAAGAAATCTTATCGGTTACAACAATCATTTGAAACTTTAAATAGCCTAACACCAAAGCAATAAGTGCCACTGTGATCCAAAAAATTTTGTTATACAGGATAATACCAAACATGGGGATCAACCGCGTATTCCTGACGTCCACGGTCCAATCTTTACTTACTTTGGATAATGTGCTTAGCGAAAAGGGATCCAGTAAAGCCTGAAGCGATTCATTGGTGATTCCTTTGGTCAACAAAAACACAACAAATAAAATCAATCCCTGTGTATACACTACCATCAGTTTTTTGCTGAGTGCACCGGATATAAAAAACACAGAGGCACCAAAAAATAAAACAGGTAAAGCCACCCAGAGAAAGGGTTGCAGATAGTAGAGCCCATTAAATGGCAAATATTCCTGAGGATCAGTCCATGGCATACTTTCTCCCAACATCATTCCCCATAGGACACTACTGAAAACAATGATGAGTACAACAAATGAACCCAGAAAACGACCCAATAAAAAATCTTTTTTGGAGACAGGGTTGACGTAAATCAGAGATGTCATGTCGTGCTGCACATCGCGTAAAATCGGGATTCCCATCATCATAGAAACAATGACCATGGACAATCCTGTGATTGCACCCATGGTTTTTGCAATGACTAAAGGGGAGTTTTTTTTGACCAGTCCTAGTTCAATTCCCTGAAAAATGAATTCTACGCCAAATAAGGAGAACAGAAACAAAAAAAGAAAAAAGAGATACGTTTCAGGCCGCTTTAATCTGTATTTTATTTCAAATGTAAAAATTTCATACCACATGATATCGTGAGATTAATCGTTAACAATAGCGGACATATACACATCTTCCAGATTGGCTTTGATTGGAGTAAAATCTGATCCGGGATGGGTTTCACTTATCACATGGATCATTTGTTTGCCTAAATAAAACCGGTCACTAATGACCTGATATTCTTTTTTATATTGATCCAGTTCGTTTTTATATATTGTCTTTTCATACAACATGCCCTGAAGGTTCTCTATGATCTGAATGGGATTCCCCCGAATGATCACTTCCCCTTTGTTCATTATAGCCATCCGGGTGCATAATTGTTTTACATCTTCTACTATATGCGTTGAGAGAATCACGATGGTGTCCTCCCCCACCTCACTAAGCAGATTGTAAAAGCGGTTTCGTTCGATCGGGTCAAGTCCTGCAGTGGGTTCATCTACGATCAAAAGCTTTGGGTTGTTCAATAATGCCTGAGCAATACCAAACCGCTGTTTCATACCTCCGGAAAACCCGCCCAACTTCTGTTTTCGCACTTCATACAGATTTACTTTATTAAGCAGAGCATCTACCATGTCTTTGCGTTCTGACCGGTGAATGATTCCTTTTAATACAGCCAGGTGATGCAACAGCATCTCTGAAGATATGGTGGGGTAAACACCAAATTGTTGGGGCAAATAACCAAGTACTTTTTTAAGTTCATTGGGGTGGGCTAAAATATTGAGATTTCCCCATTGAATACTTCCTGAATCCGGTTCCTGTAGAGTGGCTATAGACCGCATAAGAGTAGATTTGCCAGCTCCATTTGGTCCAAGAAGCCCAAACATACCTTTGGGTATTTGTAAAGATACATTTTGCAGGGATTTTACACCGTTTTTATAGGTTTTTGAAAGGTCAGAAATGATCAGATCGTGCATGAGTTATTGAATTTTGACCCAATGTTAGGGTGGTTGCAGAAGATAAAAAAACATAGGGGACGGATCGCTGAAGTTCAGGGTCCGAAGACTCACCCGGCGTGTCGTGGGTCACCGGTAACTGTTTAATGTATTTCTATCACTATAACTGGTGCGTTTGTCACAAGAGGTCGATGCATCATGTATTTTTGTGTAATTTTGCAGGATGAACTTTATTCGAAATCGTCAGACTCATCGATCCTTTCAAATAATTTTGCCTTATATTCTTGTCGGGCTGGCTATTTTATTGGTAGTATTTAATGACTCCCTTGGAGACGAAGATGGATTTATAGTTTTTAGCCTGTTGTTTTTCACAGCTTTGACAATCTGGATGGTACGATGGTTAATTATTCAGATCAAATTTATTTTACGACTTAAAAAGGAAAAAAACAAGCTGAATTAATGCATTTAAAAAGTCAGGTCAATCCGCACTTTTTTTTTAACACACTCAACAATCTGTACGGATTGGTAGAACAGGACACGGAAAAGGCGCAGCAGTTGATACTCAAACTTTCTGACATGATGAGATACAGTATCTATGAAGGACAAAACGAATGGGTGACATTAGAAGATGAAATTACCTATCTTGAGAATTATATGGATTTGCACCGAATGAGATATCATAAGACCATTGATATACGTTTTGATGTAGATGCAGAAGACCGGAGTATTAAAGTCATGCCTTTGCTATTTATCATTATGGTAGAAAATGCCTTTAAACATGGAGTAGAAAAACTCAGAAGTGGAGCATTCGTTCATATTGTTTTAAAGGCTACTACCAAAATTATAGAGTTTGATATAGAAAACAATTTTGATATCGAAGAGCCATGTAGCAGTAAAGGTATTGGTCTGAACAACCTGAAACAAAGATTGGAATTGGTGTATCATAACAGGCATGAGCTTGAAATTACAAACAAACCTGACGAAATATATACAATTCGTTTAAGCATTAGTTTATGAGTATAACATATATCATAGTGGATGACGAATCGGTCGCACATGACATCATCAAAAAGTATTGTGCGATGTTGCCTGGTATGTTGTTGATGCAGGACTGTTACGATGCCATTGAAGCGATAGAATATTTGCACAAAAATAGTGTCGATCTGATCTTTCTTGATTTGAATATGCCAAAACTGAATGGGTTTGAGTTTCTGAAAACACTTCCTCATCCACCTAAAGTAATCGTCACTACAGCATATAAAGAGTACGCACTGGAAGGCTATGAATTGAATATTGTGGATTACCTGTTAAAGCCATTTTCATTTGAGCGTTTTTTGAAGGCAGTAAATAAGACGTTTACGGATACTTCCAAACCTTCCAATTTCCCATCAAAAGATGTAAATGAAGTTGACCCGAAAAGTTTTTTTTTACGTACCAATAACAAACACATACAAATTGTGCCTGATGATGTTTTATTTGTAGAAGCCTCAGGTAATTATTGTAAAATTGTACTTAAAGAAGAAACCATTACCGTAAGAGAAAAGTTTTCCTCCATCCTGGATTACATACCATCTGATGGTTTAGTTCAGGTACACCGTTCATTTATTGTAGCCAGGAAACACATCAGGAACATAGAAGGAAATCAGATTGGTATAGGTAATTATACGGTACCCATAGGGAAATTATTTAAGGCAGCCATAGATCGTCTCTTAAAATAAAATTCAAACATAAAAGTCCTTCCACCATGTATAATCAAACTAATTTGCCCAATAATCTGAAGGCGATATGAGTCCTATAAAATGTCATTTTTCTGCCGGCTTATAATAACATAATACGGCACCACCAACGAAGGATTTTGTTTTGATGAGGCTAAGATGGGTCTTTTCACTGATATTTTTAAATAGAGGTAAACCGCTTCCTGCTATTACCGGATGAATACAGAGTTGAAATTCGTCTATTAAACCAAGGGTCATTGCTTCAATAATTAAACTTGGACTGCCAATAAAAATGTCTTTACCTGAATGTAGTTTAAGATCAGAAATTTCTTCTTTAAAGTCCTTATTTGCCAATCGGGCACTATCCCACCCTATACCAGTCTGGTCATCATTTTTCAACGTACGGGAAAATACAATTTTGGGTGTACGGTCCATTATCGCTGCAAATTCATCCATGTCTTTGATTCCGCTGGGATTTTCCACAAGCGTTCGCCAGAATTCCATCAGTTGATAGGTTATCCTTCCATATATCACAGTTTCAGCGTTCTTTAAAAGTTCACCATAGTGTTGGTGTATTTCTTCATCTGCATCCATTGATGTATGATCACAATATCCGTCAAGTGTCATATTGATTGCAGCAATTAGTTTACCCATGCTTAATAATTTTGGTCGTCATTGAAATCGCTCATTCCGTCTTTCCTTTGAATGTAGCATAAATTGCCATAGCGTGTCCATGTCCTAATTCAAATTCTTCTTTTAGCCAATCGGTAATTTCTGTTGCTTTTATTTTAGGATTAAGTTTTCCATCAATTATAAATGCTTTATTCTCCGCCATTTTTTTGAAGTCAGATGGAGATTTCCCGATTTTTGCTTTTATATTGTCAATGTATGCTTGAAATGACATATTTATTTATTTTTTATTAATCATTTATTGAATTAATCGTAAGCAATATTATTTATCGTTTTAAAGTCTGTAGTTACAGGTTTAAGGTGTGCCAACTTATCCGCAATAGCAACGTATAGTTCATTTGCATTTACTTGTCGTTAATTCGTCCAGGGCTCTAAATCAACGGCATTTACAAATTTATTTTTATCAAAAATACATAAACCATGCCAGGTACCGCACCAAATTTGTCCTTTATTATCTTCGAAGATACTTTGAACTCCGTTTGAAGTCAACCCGTTTTCAGTGGTAAATTGAGTGAAATTGGATCCATCGTAACGGTACACACCATAGTTTTCAACAGAGAACCATATATTATCTTTGCTATCTTCATAAAGGCTTCCTATTTCAATACCTTTAACCATGCCTTCTTTAGTGAAGTTGGTGAAAGTCTTGCCATCAAATTTACTGAGCCCGCCATAAAAAGTTCCAATCCAAATATTTCCCTGCTTATCTTCCAAAATATCCGAAGTATTATTGTCGGTTAGTCCATTTTTATTTGTTAAATGAGTAAATTCTCCTTTATTATATTTGAAAATACCATTTCCATCAGTAACCATCCAAATGGCTCCATTTTTGTCTTCAATAATTTTCAAAACCAATTTATCAGATAACATGTGCTGCGAATTTTCGACCATTAAATCCGGCATCGAAAAAGGTATAAATTTCTCTCCGTCAAAATGACTGACTCCTCCCATCGATCCAACCCAAATGATTCCGCTTTTGTCAATGGCTAAAACCCCAGATTTCTACATCATCGCCTGGTAATCCTTCTTTTTTTGAAAATGTTCTAAAATTTTTACCATCGTATTTTATAAGCCCGGCAGAAGTCCCAAACCAAATATTCCCTGCTTTATCTTCCACAATTTCTATCACCCGCTCATGTGGATGGATGCCTTCGATTGTAATAGTTTCAAGTGTTTTTCCATCGAAACGGATTATTCCATTTCCATTTGTTCCAAACCAATAATTTCCTTTTTTGTCCTGATACATTGACCTTACAAATTCTCTTACCATCCCATTTAAGTTAGTGTGTATTTGCGGAAATGTCGTGCTTTGATTTAACTTTCCTTGTTGGTTGGTTGTTGTTATTTCTATAGGCTCATTAGGCCGATTTTTCTTTCACTTGTCCTGTGCAGGAAAAGGAGTGAAATGTCAGAAGCATCAAAATTACATTTCTATAGATAAATACTTCCTTACTTTCCATGTTTTTCATATTAATGGTTTTTAATGATAATCCAACACAAAGGCAAATTGATGAATGATATACCAGCTATTTCGGATAATTTTCATTTGATTTTATCCTACTTATCTGTCGCAAATGTCTGTCTGTATGACCGTAGTGAACCGTCAGCAACCCATGGATACTCCTTCTGTTATTTGGCTCCCCTTCTCTCGGTGTAAAATGTACCCTTAAATCTTTGGTAGTTTTGCTGACAAAATCGATGATGTGATCTCTGCCAAAAGTAAAAAAGTGCAGGTTGTCTTTTCCCTTCATGTAGCCCAGTGGAATAGCATTATCGGGTGCAACGTGCGACTGCCGCTCTGCCATCCAGGATAAGTAGGTACTGTCTGTAAGGGTATGGACATGATATTCCGGCTGCGGAGGCAATT
This sequence comes from Saprospiraceae bacterium, assembly GCA_016714445.1. Lineage (GTDB taxonomy): Bacteria > Bacteroidota > Bacteroidia > Chitinophagales > Saprospiraceae > OLB9. The sequence continues at coordinate 861,548 of JADJNF010000001.1, forward strand.
CAGTCGCAATCCAGGCTTCCTGCAAAAATATCCTTTCATAAAGACCAAGGTGTTCGGCAACCTGAGCTATGCTCCAGGCATCTTTTGATGGTTTAAAATGCCATTGTTCGTTGGTCAACGACTCCGTTTCCAGGATCAATTCTTTTTTGGTTCTTTCAAATTCATTTAATAGTATTTCTCGATCTCTTTCTGTCCAGAATTTTCCGGAAGACGGAAAATTTTTATCAGACTTTACTTTTCTGATTTGGTTGGTGTGTCTGGTAGTATGTGTAATATAAATCAGGACATACTGATGTAAATCTCTTACTGCCCACTCTCCCCACTCCGAAGGTCGATATATATAATGTTTTCTAAAATCAGATGTAGAATTTTTTACTAATCTGATCACCTCTGCCCTGTTATATTCAAAGTACTTTTTAATTTAACTAATGAGGTAAATCTTCCTAACGGGGCTGCTACTGAAGGTGATTTCCCTTTGGTCGTGTCAGTCGCATAAGCCAGCATCAGGCTATCTTTTGCAGAATGATTCTTTGTAAAACCTGATTGTTCGGGGGTATATTGATTGCAGTAAATGTCCCAGGACAAAATTTCTTCAAATGTTCCCAGATGTTCTAGTATTTCTGAAATAGACCATTTGCTGGTATCGGGCTTAAACACAAGTTGTACTTCATTCAGATCTTCAACTTCTTTCATCAATTCCAGATGAGTTGATTTAAGCCCATCCAATAAAAATTGCCGGTCAGTTTCAGTCCACAACCGGGTATTGTTTTGCTGTCCAAAAAGTACGGGAATAAAGGCAACAGTCAATAGAAGTATATTTATTTTTTCCTTCATGTTGTTTTTTAATTTTAATGAGTCCAAATGTTAGTTATCATGGATTATTGTTCATTTGTAAATGTATTACATTATTTGATTTTTATGGTCTTCCCTGTCTTGGCAGATTTTTTAGCAGCTTCTAATATTTCCACCACCAACATATTATTTTCTAAAGAAGAGAGGTCGTAAGGCTCTAATGTGATCTCTTTCCTGAGTACCGCAGCAAAAAGTGAAAACGGGTCATTATATGGAGATGGCCGTTCTTCTGATTTTAGGATGGTTTCCCGAAATCCATCATAACCTTGAGCTATTCGTTTTCTCAGGTTGTTTTTGTTATCTGCATAAATTACGCCTGTAGTGCCATACACTTCCATATCCTTCCTCCCTATCGGCCAGTTCCAGGAAGCCTGAATGGTGGCTTTGGCGTTTCGATATGTGAGAAGAATAGTTGATTCATCATCAACAAGGGGATTATTTTCTTTTTGCAGTTGTTGTGTGACTGCTGTGACGGTAAGGGGCCTCTCTCCATTCATCATCCAGGTAGCAATATTGGCTCCATAACAGCCAAAATCTGTAATAGCACCACCACCATTTTGGACCGGGTCAGTCAGCCATTCCAAAAATTCTTTATTCACCCCGATATTTTTTGGACCTCTGTGTCCGTCTCTGATGATGAGTTGGCTAAGCTTTCCGATGCTGTCTTTTTTTAACAAATCATGGGCCATATGTACGGTGGGGTACCATGTTGTTTCGTAATTGGTCAGTAAAAATATTTTATGTTTTCTTGCCAAAGTTTCCATTTTTTTGGCATGTTTCATACTTACTGCCAATGGCTTTTCTACCATAACATGAATGCCTAAAGGGGCACACTTTTCTACCACTTCAAGATGATCATAAATGGTACCAAAAGCAGTCACCGCTTCCGGTTTTGTTTCAGCAATCATCTGTTCAATAGATGAAAAAACTAAATCCATAGAAAATCCATGCTGCTGTGTATAGCGAAGTGCCAGATCTTTATTGGATTCTACAATACCTACAATTTTTATTTTATCATCTTTTGGCCTACCCAATATCCAATGTACATGTGTATGCGTCAATCCAACCACACCAACTCGTAAAGGAGTGGTTTGACTGAAGCCGGAGTGAATTAACATCAGAAAATAAAGGAAAATAGAAGGAATTCGTTGCATGCTTTAAAAGTTTTGGTTGTGTATATAAGGACCATGAAGCAAGAAACTTAAAATCTTTCGTTAGAGTCGCCAAGATTCCATATTTTTCCTTCAAGTTCAAACTCCCTGAATATTTGTTTTGCATCATCAACTGTCCATTTGGTCCACCCCAGATTCAAATGATTTCCGTACCATTTTTTTGAGAAAGCCCAAATTTTGTCAATGGGTTGAATGTCTCCCTTTGGAATATGGTGTCTGGTTGTCCAGTTGTCTATTTGTTCTTCATTTTCAAAAACCACCATATTGCTGCAGGTATACATTACATTATCCCAGGCATTTTTCATGGGAATCGGGAAATGAATGAAATAGTTTTTTTCCTGAATTTCACCGTTTTTTATATTGATTTCAATTTGTTTGGTTTCTGCGCCTATTCTTGTGGATATTTTCACGTCTTCGTCAAGTAAGGCCGCAATTCCTAAGGAACACCAGGCACAATTTCCCCACCATTGTCTGTTTTTTGTTTGGACATAAAAGTTGGTCGGGGCAAGTGAGAATGGATGTATGACCCAGATTTTTGGTTCATGTGGATGCAGAACTACACCGTGATAGTCTTGCAAAGCATACAATCCTTTAACCACTTCTTCTTTGTCGGCTTTTAATGTATCGGCTAGATCATCGACAGTGGGTGCAAAACCATGGTCCAGAATGCCCTTGATAATTTGATAGTGCAGATTTGAATTTGTTACCATTTTTAAAGTGATTAATTGATCTTCCAATTATAAACAATAAGTTTGACTAACCTATGACTTCAATAGCAAAAGTACACATTACATGTAAGTTTTACAAACAGTATTAAAAAATGATATGTCGGCGGTGTGGTAGTTAGGTGTTTAATTCAGCACACACAGGAGGGAATATCTGCTGAAATTCACAAAAATAATTGATATTCAGAACTGGTAAAGTTAAAACAATACATTTAAAAAAGTTTGGGAGTATCCTATTTTAGCACTGAAAATGTTCAAACTTCCCGCAACCCCTGCCCGTTTTTCGGGATCAGGCCAAATTCTGAAGGGATATACTGTGCTTAAACTACTGACTAATAGAATAATCCGCTAAATTTTCAACTTAAAAATTATTTGGTAGGATGTAATTCGGGAATACCCCTAAAAATTTCAAATAAAATTTCCAATTTTAATTAGAAACGTATATCAAAACCCTTCCAATGTCATTTCGTTATTAAGTACAGCTCCCACAAGATTACCCGCTGCTACGGCATTAGCCACCGAGCGCATAGGGCTTGTATTATCACCACAGGCATAGACGTCTTCTACGGTAGTTTTTTGAAACATATCCACTTTCAAGAGACCTAATTCTGTCAGTTCACAACCTAAGGATTCAGGAATTTTACAATGTTGTTCGAATTCAGGCCTTGAATAAATAGCCTTTATGTCAACGATAGACTGATCTTTAAAAACAACTTGTTCCACTTTTCCATTTCCATGTTCTAAAAAGTCAATTTCTTTTTCAATAACGGGAATGTTATGTTTACCAATTTTATCCAATTGCTCATCCGTAAGCATAGATAATCCGTTTGTAAAAATGGTCAGATCTTCAGTCCAATTGCGGATAAGTTGTGCATAATGATAAGCAAATTGGCCATTAGCCAGTATGCCGGTTTTTTCTCTTTTGACTTCATATCCATGACAATATGGACAATGAATCACTGAAGTACCCCAACATTCGGCAAAACCTTTTATGTCAGGCATAATGTCTTTAATTCCTGTGGCAAAAATGAGTTTTTTTGATATATATTCTTCCCCTGTTTTTGTAGTTATAACAAAACCATTTTCATTTTTTTTTCCACTTACCACAAAATCGTTTAAGAACTTTATGGTATTGTATTTCAAAACTTGTGCTTTGGCCGTTTCAGCAATTATGTTTGGCTTCTCACCATCTTGGGTGATGAAATTATGTGAATATGGCGTTTGCCTATTGCAGGGCAATCCACTGTCTATGATTAAAACATTTCGCAAAGCGCGTCCCAAGGCCATTGCAGCAGAAAGACCTGCATAACTGCCACCTATTATGATTACTTCGTATTTAAAACTGTCTGTCATATACTTTTTTATAAATAACCTGATAAATGGACAGGCTATAGCTCATTGAAATTATTTAGCTTTACAGCCATTCAGATCTCTCTTCCAGCTGCTTCGATCCTGCAATGCCTCCTATTATAGAAGTGACTTATGATTAAGGAAAACGATCCCAGGTATTTCATCCAGCTTCCGATACCTAGTTGAAACATGGATTCCAATAGTATACCGGAACCAAATAGTATCCACGAGACCCAAAGTAATATTCTAATGGTGCTATGCGTGGTATGTTTTGCAGAAACATAAACTGCAAAAAAACTAATCAGCAAAAATACATAATCAAACATCATCCAATGGACATGGCCATGATCAGAAGAAGCATCTCTCAAAGGGTAAAGAACAAATAAAAAAGGTGTGAGATAACAATGAATCGTACAAAGCAAGCTCGCCCAAATGCCTATTAAATCATTGTATTTTGTCTGATATTTTAAATCTCTTAGTTTCATTTTATTGATAAAATTTTATGTTTAAGTGCCCATATGGAATCTCTCCATTCTTTCTGAACCAGTATCATATCTTCATCCGTGATGCTAATCTCGCTATCATGACTATGGTCATGGTTGCATTTACTATGGTCATGAGGTTCCAGTGCTTCGATACTTATTTTTTGTTTCATCCATTCACTTTTAGATATCAAGATGCTTGATTTTAAACTGTCATCCGAAACAGTCTTGGTCAGGCTATCTACTTCAGATGCAATTTTTAGCGCTTCTTTCTGAATTTCAAAAGCTTGTTTTAACGATTCACTTACAGGATGATGATGCTTGCATGCAGGTTGCTGAAAGCATAAAATTAGTAGCAAAAAAGATCGGGTAAATTGATTTGAAAGTACTTGCATGATGTGAATTTTAAAATTATCACGTAAATATCTTATAACTAATTATGTTTTCTATTTTCAATTTCAATAATAATTTATTGCGAATTACCTATTCTTATTGATGATCTTTTATCATTTCAAATATCCCCCGGAAATGGGTCAATAAATGTTATTTTGTTTTCAAACTGTAATATCTCACTATCTTGCAATAAACATATTTCAAGGTCTGTAATGATTTTTGCCTTGTCCATATCCTGACCGATAAATACCAGCTCATTCATTCGGTCGCCCCAAGTTTTATGCCATTTGCTTTCTATATATTCTTTGTTATGGACAAAAGATGGATATGATATTCTTTCGGCAAAAGGCATACTACACCACCAAACCCCTGCTCTATCCAGTCGGGAAGAACCACCTGCCTGGCTAAAATTGATAGCATCGTCCGGTCGGGAAGCCAACCAAAACAAACCCTTGGCTCTGATCACAGTTGAAGGATAATTTTCATTCAGATATTTCCAGAATCTCCCTGGGTGAAAAGGTTTTTGATTTCTATATACAAAGGATGAAATGCCATATTCTTCAGTTTCAGGAGTATGAGGGCCGCCTTCTAATTCTTTTTGCCATCCAGCACTGTTTTGGGCTTCATCAAAATCAAAAAGTCTGGTGTTCAATATTTCAGATGGATCTACTTTGCTAAAATCAGAAGTGATAATTTTTGCACCTGGATTCAGCTTTTGGATCGATGCTTTTAACAGACCCACGGTATTGGCATCTACCAAATCTGTTTTATTGAGTATGATAACATTGGCAAATTCGATTTGATCTGTCAATAAATTTACGATGGTACGGTAATCACCTTCCATATCTGTCAGCTTTCGATCCATCAGTAATTCAGTAGTACCGAAGTCATTGACGTAGGGTACAACAGATACAACCGTTGCTCATTTCCACGAGTTTTTCTTCGGTGCGGGAGAGTACATTTTGTTCGTTGACAAGTCTGGCATCGACATTGACTTCGCTCATATCATTTACAATGACGGCTACTTTCAGCCCGTCTTTATTGTGCAGGATATGGTTGAGTAAGGTTGTTTTTCCTGCGCCCAGGAAGCCACTTAATACGGTTACTGGTAATTTTTTGGGTGTTATATTTGATGATACCATATTATTAGATTAATGAGTTGATTTTCGCTATAAACCAAAATTAAGTTTTGAGTTTCAGCATTTCTATTTTTTGATAGACGGATAACCGCTACACTTTGCAAAATTCCTTTGTAAGATTGATTTTACAATCATTTATAATACAGTTTTTGCACTGCTCAATGGTGTGTTTTATCATTTTAATCTTTCTAAATAAGTTTGATAGGTTATTTTATCTACTTTTTTCTTATCCCAACATTCTATCACGAGCAGTTCCATTTTATTATCGATGTCTTTCTGCACTTCACTTCGATACTTTTTATAAGCATTATAATCTGTTGCGGTGATATTGTTCCATTTGTTTTGAAAAAATGATACTGGATTAAACCAATAAGATGTGGCTATTAATTGATTTTTTTCATCATTTAGACTTTCTATGTTATATACAGCAAATTTATTCATCTCATTGATTAGAGCACTAACGGTATGTTGTACGATAGACTCATCTGATATGCTATCTTGTCCATTTTTTGTATTGGCGAGTTGTGGATAAATTGCCTTTAGCTTTTGAGCTAATGTATCTGAAGATACTTCGAAGACACTGTACGCTTCTTTTCTGTTTACCTCGAGAAAGTCTGTCATTAAGTTGGCAGGATATCTGATACTTGCATATTGATGTACCGCTCCCGGGATGACTACGCAAAGTAACAACCATACACTTATCATAGTAAACGCCTGGCTACTGATACCGCTACTTTTCAGAATGATAAAATAAGATATGATAGTCCAAAAACAAAGATATAAAGTGGCAACAATCAATAAGGAAATCATCTCTGACCCAAAATCAGCGAATGCATTATTAAGTATTCCAATAGTCAAGATTAAAACGGCATTAGTAACCAGGATTAGCAAAAAATAAAAGCCTGAGCGTGCTAATAACCAATGCTGAATATTTCCAACTTGAATACTTATTAATCGATCAAAACCCTGATCTTTTTCTAATCCATTGATATTATAGGTCAATACGATGAGCAATAATGGCATTAAAAAAAGAATGATAAAAGCGAAATCAATATTTCCATTTATCAGTCGTTCTGGATTGGCAAGTTCTTCGACCATATCACTATCATATGTTGTGCTCCAGTTGGATACTTGTTTGTAGAATCCATATTGTTCTGATTGACCAATGCCCAATGGAAGCAATGGTGAAGGTGTTTTAATTGTATAGGTCGGTGTATGCCACAATGCCCAAAACGGAGTAGAAACATCTATCCAAGGACGATCCTCAGGGCCAGTCTTGCCTTCATCAAACCAGCCAAGTACTTTTGTTATACCCTCCTGTATTTTTTGTTCAATACCATCTATTGTCGTTTTTTGTTTGTTTTGAAGGCTAAACCCATTATACAGAGCATATACACAAGTGGATAGAAACAATAAATAGGCAATAACCTTAGCTTTACTTTTTCTAAAATGGTTAAATTCGTAAAGAAAAATGTTTATTAAGCTCATAGTAAAGAAACTCTTTTTGATGAATAAAGAATAAGAGTAAAGAGTAGAATGACCCAAAAAGCCAACACAACTATATCAATAAGATACTTCGTCCATAAATTAGCAAAAGATGTAGTGCTATATTCGAAATCTTTTACGGACCGAAAAAAATCATTGTCAGCCTTCCATTCCCATTCTCCGGTTTTTGAGCCTCCGTACGCGTGTTTATCATTGAGTATTTTGATAAAGGCTCTTCTATACAATTCTGCTTGTTTTAAAAAATCTAAATGGTGTATCATATCCGTTCCTGCTGAGCCCATACTTAGATTTTGAAGGGAAGCAAAGGGATTGATGATACCGCTTAATTGATAATTTCTTTTTTGGGATAGCAACTGTTCGTAAAGCTGACCAAAATGTTTGTCCCAAACGGAATTGCCATATTCTTCATCTGCTTGCATCACCAATCCATCAAAGTTGATCGGAAGTTGGGATAAGCTGTCTACTTTGTACTTGGCAAGCGTTGTCTTTTCTAATTCTTTTTCTCTGTCTCCTGAAGGATTGTGCCCGTCAATCCCTTTGGAACGGTCTGTTTCCATCGCCTTCTTAAATTCTACTCTTGTAGGTAGGGGTGATAATTGCTCTACGGCATTGCCCGCAATCTTGGGGAGAAATATCGTCCATAATACCCATACAGCTATTGCAAAAGTAAGTGAAGCCGAACTTGAAGAAAATTGCACTGAAAGTAATACGGTCAGTGTGGTGATGATTAAATAATATAATGCATAGCTTAATGATAGGGTAAATAAGCGGAGGAAGGTTTCTGCATTAATTCCCTGATTATTAAAAATAATTTGAATAAAGATAGCGAAAAGCAATAACAATACGCCTATCATCCATACACTCAGTATTTTGGCTAAGAGTATTTTTTGTAAACTTGTACCTTGTGACAGGAGTAATTTTATCCTTCCACTTTCACGTTCTTTTGTATATGTATTGAAAGCTAAAAATATCAGAAATAATGGTATGATAAATTGAAAAAGAAGCGCAGGTTTTAATTTCCCAAACCTAGAGATTAGCAGGGATTGTGATGCTTCTGAATACACCAAATCATTTTGTGCGTGGCCTTCCAATCTTAAAACATTGCCTGTTACGGAAGTGATACCTTCATCTATGCCATTAAGTACTGTATTAGGCTTGAACGCATAACTGCCAAAATGAGCTGCGCCATGTGGATTGGTAGGTTTCATCTCATCCCACTGAGATCGGATATGTCGGTGTGCATCATGGTGGATTTCAATTTGAGTTTTGTTTTGGACAATACCTAAATACGTCACCACAGCAAGAGATCCTGTAAAGAGTATGCTCAATACGAAGAATAATTGATTTCTGACAAAACCTCGCCATTCGTTAATAAAAATATCTTTCATTATTAACAAGATTTTAGTTTTGCATAAAATTGAGATAAATACCTTCCAGCTCATTAGAAGTCACGTCGCCTGCATTCATTTCTTTTATCAGTTTTCCGTTTTTCAATATACCGATACGGTGGCAGGATTCCCTTACTCTGAATATATCGTGAGAAGCCATAAGAATCGAAGCTCCCTGAGAAGCCAGTTTTTTTAGTAGCTCTGTAAGTTCATTACTTGCCAGAGGGTCAAGTCCGCTTGCGGGTTCGTCCAAAAGGTAAATTTTGGCTTTTTTGGCATAAGCAATGGCTATACCTACTTTTTGCCGCATCCCTTTAGAATACTCGGAGAGTGATTTATCGTGTGAATCTTGCTGTAAACCACATTCGGTAAGAAAAGCCGAAAGTTCACTTTTACTATATTTTAAATCTGCCAATTTACAAAAGTAGTCCAGATTTTCTAATCCTGATAAATAGGGATATAGGTTTACGTTTTCAGGTATATATCCGATATTTTTGCTGCTTTTATTTGATTTCTCAAAATTGATTCCCACAGATATAGTGCCGTGGTCAGGATTTAAAAACCCAAGTATCAAGTTGAGCGTTGTAGATTTTCCAGCGCCATTAGCTCCCAGGAGTCCGTATATTTCACCAGCTTTAACTTCTAAACTTAGGTCATCAAGAGCTTTATGTCCTTTGAATGTTTTTTGAATATTTTGAAGGTGTATCATTTTAATAGAATTTACTTAAATGCAACAATGTTGCAAATATAAGTAAAGTTTTAATACATGCAACATTGTTGCATGTATTAATTTTACTATCAATGATTTCTTATGAAATTTTTTACGATGAAATTGAATTAACACACGGTTGAATCTTCCTTCTAATAAAGTTGATTTCAAATTCAAAAGTAAATTGTGTGACCTAAAAGTGTAAATTGAAAGTTCTATTTTTCAAAATCACACTCTCCTACAATTCATGATAAATAAATGCTGGCAATATAAGATTTTTCCATTCTTTAAGTTTTTAAATGATTTTATAATTGAAAGATGACAAAGTACATATTATCACTTTTTATTTATGAAATACAAAATATAGTTTAATTAGTGTATCTCCGTATAACAAAATTTATGATCTTAACCATTAAAAAGAATGGTACGAATTTGAAAATATTTTTCATTTCAAAATTGCCACATAAATGCTGGTTTTTTATTTTTTGAAAAATTCCAAATTCTTCTGTAATCGATTCCCTTTACAATAATATAAAGGATTTGGAGAACAGGAAAATGAAATAAATCTTCTTTACCTAAAAACACATGTAAGTAAACTAAAACTAATCATTTTAATATCACCATTTCTTGACCAATCACTTTTAAACAATTTTGAAGTATTACAATCTTTCTGAGTATCTAATGTTGTATTTTATTTAGTTCAACCAGTTTTAATTTTTTTTTACAAATTTAATTGTGCTAAAGTATAGATTGTTGTTTTTATACCTTATTTCATATGGGGATAATTGGGAATATTAAGCCCCAATACTAAGTCGTGCACTGCCATCTGAACATCATTTTGGAGCGAGATACGAACGATCCCACTTCCACATCTATTGGCTGCCGGATATCTATTTAGACAAGGGAGTAACAAGGTATCGTCATCAAAAACAATATCATCACAGTAATACTCATTGGGCATATCCGGTTCTTTGACAGAAATATGAACATGAGCCGGTAAAAAATCATTTGGGTAAGGCGCCGGTCTGGCACTGCATATGCTATATCGGCCGGAAACATCTGTCTTGACCCATCCTCTCAGGTCACCATGATTTCTGGCACCACCTTCTTCTTTTGATTCATACAATCCCTTGTCATTGGTGTGCCAGTAATATAAGATTACATCCGGAGCAGGGGTCTTTCCATCATCTTTAAAAACAGTACCAGTGACATGGAGTTTATGACCTATATTTGTATACCAACCTGAACTGGTATCAGTTTGATTTATATGCCTGGGCATATCGATATACATCAGTTCACAGCCATCACACCCGCCGCCTATGATTTTAGTAGAAATAATTTCATGTTTAAGAGTATTTTCATGTTGTGATTTACAAGAAAACAAAAACCAACATAACATGGCTAACATAAGTGATCTGTGCATTATCTTTTTTTTTTGCACAAATGTAATGCACAACCATTCTTAATAAATGTCCAAACTTTTGACCTGAGTAAATTATATACTAACCTGAGTAGGTGGATTTACTTTAGCTTTAAATGCGCCTGCATAATTTCTGCTTACTCTTAGTGTATCCCCATTATTCATTCTGACATCATAATCCCCGTTCATTCTGGATGTAAAGTTTTTGACATAGTTAATATTAAGTATGGATGATTTATGGACTCGTACAAATATGTTCTGGTCCAACTGTTGCATCATATCTTTAAGAGAATTTTGTTCAAGATATTTTTTATCTGAAGTATGTATTTCGATGTACGGTGTATTGGCTTTGATAAATAATATGTCATTGCTTCCTATCAGATATTTTTTGAATGGATCACTCACTACTATATGTTCCGGGACCTTAGATTTCAAGATATTTTTGTCATTTTGTTTCCATCCACTAAAATATCTCAACAGCAAAATTACTAAAGTATACAATATGATCAATATTTCAAAGTACTTTAGAAACCCATATTGCAAATTTCCTGAAATGTGATAAGAATACTCAAAAAAAACCAAAGAAACCACCCAAATGAGCACACTATACATAAGGATATCCGCCGTGGATATAATCAAAATAAAAGGCAGGGTCATTTTTATGGACAAATTATACCACCCAAATTTGTAAACTATAAAAACAACTGGAATAATAAGGAGCCAAATGATGCTGAAGAGCGCAGACTCAGAGATGTAGTAGCTATAACCATTATATTTTGATTCAAGTCCGTCAATCAACAGGTGGTATATAAATAAAATGATCGCAACTGCCGAGCTGGTTATTATAATATATTTTGGTGTGATGTGGTTCATAACAAAATAGATTTGCATCATTTAATTAATGCCAGGTTTCAGATAGTTGTAAATAAACAGAATCCATTTTCTCAGATAAATATGGACAAAAGCAGAAAATAATAAAAATACCGACCCTACTACCACAGGGAGTACGCCTCCTATAAACCAGGTCAAACCCAAAACAAATCCCAAAAAATATTCCGATTTGTACGTGGGAAAAAATAAAGCAAAAACAAGTAATAATAAAGGAACATTACTGGAAAAAGGTTTGAACCCATAATAAATAGACAAGCCCAGGGTTATTCCAAAAAGTAATGCTCCGAACCACGCATACAATGATATTTTGGGAAAATCAATAGTGTCCGATCGTTCAAATAATCTTTTTTGTATGCGGTTCATCAAAAACCATACAAATGGCGGAATGACCAAAGCACCCCAAACATTTGATACCAGCGGCATATTTTTATCTGCCAGGAAATGATGACCAGGTATACCGCCATGGAAATATTGCCATAAAAGCAGGCTCCAGAGCAACAGACAAATGACGGAGAAAAACCATATTTTGAAACGTAAAAATTGTTGTATAGTAAGTAACTTTGTCATGAAGTTATATATTCGGATTTAAGCAATGAATATAGATTTAAATCAATGAATTGATCATGCAACCATTCAGCATCACGTAAGATACCTTCCATCTGAAATCCCAGTTTTACTGGAATGGCCTGACTTCGAATATTTTTGGTACCGCATTTGATTTCAATCCTATTCAATTGAAGTTCATTAAAACAGAAAGAAAGCAATGCTTCACATGCTGATGTAGTGATTCCCTTACCTTGAACATACTCGGCCAACCAATAGCCGATCTCCCCTATTTTGTTTTGGTGATCAATTTTATACACCCCTATCCTACCTATCACAATTCCATTTTCAGCAATGACAAATGCGTATTCCTGACCTTCCTCATTTCTTTTCATCGACCCTTTAACAAAATTTTCGGCAAATGAAACAGAATCCATCCTATCCACAAAAGAAAGCCATTCTCTCAGAAAAACTCTGTTGCGATCTACCAGATTAAAGATCGGCAAAGCATGAGACTCATGGATTAATTCAAGCGAAATATTAGTTTTTACATTGATAATCATGTGCGGCAGGAATTATAAATAACCAAATTTTTATTCATTTTTTTTTTCAACCCAATGCTTGATTTTGAAAATAAAACCACAATTTCTAATAGTTTTTTGAAAGTAAAAACTATATATCGACCAGATTGCTGATAAATTATACAAAGTACGCGAAAGTTAAATCAAAAAATTTGCAACAATGATCTTCCTTTTTTTTTATTCTAAAGTTAATATCCTTTCAGCTTGTTTATTCCAAAGTATAATTCTTTGTTCCAAACTTGATGTAATTATTCTTTTTCCTTTTTTATCCCAAGCCACACCCCATAAATAGTCTTTTGATTCACCTTCTGCGATGAGATTGCCTTCTGCATCCCATATTCTTAATGCGTCACTTGCCGTGGCTAATCTGTTTCCTTTTGGATTCCAACTTAAATTTCTGAATTCACCTTTGCTGATGTCAATTGATTTTAATAGCTTGCCTTGGTCATCCCAATATTGAAGTAAGGATCTGTCCTGGTCATCGCCATAGTCACCTGTAACAAAAAAATCACCTGATTTGTGCCATGCAACACTCAGTATCAACACGTCCTCCTTTCTGTGTTTAATGGTCCTTATAAGATTACCATCCATTCCAAAAATCCTGATTTTGTCTGCAACTGTAATTAGTATATTCTTTGTTGGGTGCCAATCCAGGGCAGTAATGGCTTTGGTATTTTCATGTTTAAACTTTCTTATTAATTCCCCTTTTATATCATAAATTAATATTTGTCCATCATTGTCTGCAACTCCTAAATATTCACCAGTATAGTTCCAATCTAATCCCCTTGCCCCATCCGGGGAAATACCATGCAATACAATTTTTTTATTGGTATCCAAATGTAAAATCATCGATTTGTCATCTGACATTTGTGTTGCAACAGCGATTATATTTTTAGTAGGGTGCCATTTTACTCTGGTTATTGTGTTTTTTATAGGAAATGATTGATATGGTTTTAGATTCATTCCACTATAAATTTTTAAGGTGTCAATGTTTCCTCCGATAGCGATATATTTTCCGTCAGGGCTCCAGTCTGTTGTCCAAAGAATTTCTTTGCTTGAAGTCATTTGAGCATTGGCAAAACTAACTGATGATATTATCAGGAAAAATAATATATTTAATATTTGATTTCTATTGGTCATAAATTTACTAAAACATTTATAAAAATTAATAAGCCTTTTTTAAGGAATGAACCTAGATTTCTATAAAACTCAAAAACTCATTTGCCGGTAATCATCAAAGAATAAATAAGATTTTAAGGTTTGTTCATTCTGTCCCATAAAGGTACATCATTTGGTATGATTTTTTTTGTACAAAAAATAAAAAGACAAAGATACCACCCTCTCCTTTTGCTTATATTCATTAACAACCGGATAGTATAAAACTTTATCCTGACAGACCACTGGTTGATCCAATTTATAACATCGTCGCATAAAATGTGCTTAATATGGCAAAAATATGATCAGGATCATATACTTTTTATTATACCCAACAGTAATAAAAGATACCTTTGTCCGATATTTCTTTTAATAAACTTTCGATATTATGAAACGATCAGTAGTTTTATTTGCTGCAGTTGTGTTGTTGTTCTTAATTTCCTGCAAACATGACGAATTATCTCAAACAGATAAAATATTACACAATCTCATACCGGACAAAACGCGATACATCCTGCCGGATGAAAAAAACCTCGCAGAAATTCCTCAATTCCCTGTGAATCCCTTAACACCCGAAAAGGTGGAGCTTGGAAAAAAAATATTTTTTGATCCCATCTTTGCCAATGAAGCAAAAAGATATGATATGAAATATACCTATACCTGTTCAACCTGCCACGTAGTAGAGTCGGGATTCAGAGCGGGTCGCATGCAAGGTATTGCGGATGGTGGTTATGGATTTGGCAATAAAGGTGAAGCCAGAATAAAATATCCTTATTATGCCAATGACAGTATAGATGCACAAGGGGCAAGACCACTAGCCCAACTGAATGTAGCCTATGTTGAAAATACCTTCTGGAGTGGGGCATTCGGGTCTGAAGGAAAAAACTCCGGATTGGATCACATATTTGGTGTACACATTCCATTGACAGAAGTCAATAAACTTGGATTACCGGCATTAGAATCTCAAAATATTGAAGGATTAGGAGTACACAGACAACAATTCACTAAAAAAATAGTCGAAGACGCCGGATACAAAGAACTTTTCGACAAGGCTCTTCCTGATCTTCCTGAAGAAGAAAGATATACCCGAAAAGGTGCAAGTTTTGCCATTTCAGCCTTTCTAAGACAATTGCTTACTACTCAGGCGCCTTTTCAACTTTGGCTCAAAGGAGATGAAGATGCTATGACAGATCAACAAAAAAAAGGTGCAGCACTTTTTTTCGGAAAGGCAGGATGTACAGGATGTCACTACGAAAAAAATCTGGGCTCTATGAAATTTGAAGCGCTTGGCGTAGATGATTTGTACGAACATGGTGGACTGAATACCGGGCCAAACGATGCCAGAAATCTTGGCAGAGCGTTTTTTACCAATCGACCTGAAGATAAGTTCAAATTCAGAACACCACAATTATATAATATGGGAGATAGTGGTCCTTACTTTCATGGTGGTAGTATAGAGACAATCGAAGGAGTTATAAAATATTTTAATACTGGTAAAAAACAAAACCAAAGGGTTCCGGATAGTCAGTTGTCTTCATTTATTCGTCCTTTAGGATTGACAGACGAGGAAGTAGCAGATCTTACAGAATTTGTAAAAAATGGCCTAAGAGATCCTAATTTAAAAAGATACAAACCTGATAGTGTACCATCAGGTTTGTGTTTTCCAAATAATGATCCCTCTTCAAAAGTGGATATGGGATGTAATTGATTAATTGCTAAGTTATTCGATGTAAAGGCAATCTCAAGGTTGCCTTTCTTTTTTTAAAAACTTGTATTTAATGATATTTTATTAAAAAGTAATCCCTGATTCCTTGTTTGTATTCATCTTTAGAATTAGGCAGGAGTAATGATTGGCGTAAATTTTTTAACATTTAGTTTTGATATTTGACAAATGGGTAATAGTACAAGACAAAACTTTTTTCACTAAATTTGCAACTTGGAAGCTTTTTACATAATTTTTTATCACGATTAAACTAGGATTTGGAAAAATACCGAATACCACTCATTTCATTTTTTATCCTGATACTTGCCATTGTGTATATGGAAATGTTTCTGGAAGATTATAAAGTGATCGTGCCATTGTCCAAATCCTGGGAAAAAGCTCTGCCTCATCAGGAAATACCCCAAGGACTGGTTTCTTTGCAAGCCAAATCATGTGGAACCTGTCATGTGCAACATTATCAGGAATGGCAAAAATCGACACACGCACAGGCATGGAAGGACCTACAGTTTCAGGCAGAACTAAAGAAGGAAAGCAGCCCGTTTATGTGCATCAATTGCCACATACCCTTACAAAATCAACAGGAGTATATCATCACAGGTTTGGAAAACGGAGACATTTACAAGCCCGTCAAAACCTTAAATCCAAAATTTGATCCACAATTGCAGCAGGAAGGAATCACATGTGTCAGCTGCCATGTCAGAAATAATGTCATCATAGGCCCGAAAGGTAGCCTACTCGCTCCTCATGCTGTCATCAAAGATACCATACACCTGTCAGAAAATCTCTGTATCAGTTGCCACAACGCCAATGCAGTGGTCACGCCTACCCTTGCTTGTTCGTTTGAGACCGGAGACGAGTGGAAAGCCGGACCATTTTTCGGCAAAAAAAACTGTATCAGTTGTCATATGCCGGAAACACACAGATCCATTGTGGCAGGTATGCCCCCTCGCAAAAGTCGGTTCCATAGTTTTCCTGCTTCCGGTATTCCCAAGCTGGACACTTTAAAGCCAGAGCGCCTGGAGAGTCTTTCATTCAAGCCTTCCCAACTCAAAAAAACATACCGGGAATCAGACAGTCT
Organism: Saprospiraceae bacterium; assembly: GCA_016714445.1. Taxonomy (GTDB): domain Bacteria; phylum Bacteroidota; class Bacteroidia; order Chitinophagales; family Saprospiraceae; genus OLB9. Next base: position 878,655 of record JADJNF010000001.1, read on the forward strand.
GCAGTTCAGTCTAAGTCTTACCAATGACTTTGCCGGGCATAAAGTACCATCTGGTAATCCCGAACGGTTCATCATGGTAGTTATGACCATTTATGATAAAAATAACCTCCCTATTCATACGGTTACCGGTCGGATCGGTGAACATTGGGAATGGCATCCTGAAGCAAAAAAAATAAGCGACAACAATCTTGATCCCGGAGAAACAAGAACATTTAAACTTCAATACCTGATGGCAGACGCAGGGAAATATAAGCTGAAAGTGAAAGTTTCAAAACATCGTCTCACCCCTGAGTCCGCGGCGTACAATAAATTGGGCAATAATTATCCGCTGTTTATTGATGTGTATGAAAAAGTTTATGATATTCAGGTCTTGTGACGTCTGAGCGTATAAATATTTATAACCATTTTTGAAAAAAAAAAAAAATAAAAACCAAATTCTGATTATGTTCAGGAAATATATTTTTAAGTAGCGTTTCTTTTCATTTCCTGTTCAGCTATAATATTTCCCCATTCAGCTGTAAGCTTTTCTTGTTCAGCATTACTTCATGCTCATTCAGCAATCTGACTGATTTTGCATCATTTTAATCCCCTATTTTTGTTGTGTTGTTTTACCGTTTATTCATTACAATTCTCAGGCATTTTTGAATTCAGTCGGATAAAATCCTTTTAAAATATTCATTTTTTCAATCATTAAATATAATAAATCATGAAAAATTTTCTTTATGGACTAACTGTCCTGTGTTTAGCCTTTACCACATCGTGCTCTAAAGATGACAGTCTGACTGATGACCTTTCCACTAACCTTGTCAGCAATAGAAACATTGAAAATTCAGGTATCTGGTTTGTAACCCTTTTTTCTGAAGATGATAGAAATCAGACCAACCATTTTGTTGGATATAGTTTTGAATTCAAATCAAATGGACTCATCACTGCATCTAAAGCCGGTGTGCTCATCCCTGGTACCTGGAAATATGTAACGGATAGTGGAAAATCAAAGGTCTTCATCGGATTTTCAAGTGGTGGCATTTTTGATGAAATATCTGAAGACTGGGAACTATTACAGGAATCCGACAGCAGCATTAAACTAAAACATGTAAGTGGTGGAAATGGAGGATTGGACCTCCTGGAATTTGGACGTTCACCTGGGTCAGGGAGTACCGGTGTCGGAACAACAACTACCACAACTGTTCCTTCGGGATCATGGAAAGTAACGAGATATCTGGACAAAGACAAAAACAGGACTTCATACTATACGGGGTATAGCTTTGATTTCAAATCCGGCGGAGTGATCACAGCGACTAAAGGTTCAACAATTATCCAAGGCTCCTGGAAAAATATAGTGGATAGTGGAAAATCTAAAATGGTATTCACCTTCCCTGTACAAAATAAATTTGATGAGCTCAATGACGATTGGGAAGTCATCTTACAAAACGCCACTTCTATCCAACTAAAAAATGTAAGCGGTGGAAATGGAGGTACATCTTACCTTGATTTTGGGAAATAAGAAAGTAAAATATTCAGATTTTGTTCTCTAAAGCAGTATGTAACCTCATGGTATATACTGCTTTATTATTTTGCAATTTGGAATGTAATACATAATTTTTCAATATTTAACCTAAGGTCAAAAATAAAAGAAATCCTGATCAGGTAAGGGTTACCCTTAGATTTCTACCCACACGAGCTATGGAAACTGATCTACCGGATAAGTTAGTACCCAGAGTTGGAGTAGTACCATTCATCGGGTCAGAAGAAGAAATGATATTGTAGGTGCCTGTCGGCATGGCTTGCATAAGATTTACTTTGGTAGTAGTGCCTAGTTTACATGTACCATTTACCTGAATTCTTGACAATGTGCTACCATTGCTGAAAACATTTATAGCCGCTGTAGAGCCGTTTGTAAATTCAAGGTCATCTACGGTAAAAATACCTGCATTTCCGGTACCTGTCCCACCCATAATTTTGCCATTGCTATTTACTATTGTAGTGGCAGAATTGGACAAATTGCCAGTACCGCCCAAGACACCATTATTTATGGTCGTCGTTCCGCTATAAGTGCTGGTGCCATTCAGCAATTGTGTTCCGGTTCCTGTTTTAATGATAGACAAATCTCCGCCACCATCAATGATAGTTCCTGAAAAAGTACCACTCCCATTATCATTTCCTAAACTAAAAGTTGCATCTGAAGTTGTCTCAGGGTGAATTGCAACTCGTCCCGAACCAGTCAGTGTCCCCATGACAGGACTGGTTGTAACAGATGAGTTGATCACTATGTCACCATTACATTCTATCGGATTGCTATTGGCGGCATTAGATGCATTAAACTGGAATGCTTTGCCTGCCAATACCAATATTTTTGCCGTAAAACTATTTGCATTATTATCAAAAGTTACCCTTGCACCCTGACCAATACTAATGTTATAGGTGCCATTGCCATTAATAGTGATATTAGTAACTGCCCCTGAAATAATTCCTTCAAATGAACTTCTGTCATTGGATGCATCAAAAAAGATGACATCTTTGCCCAGATCAATATTTCCGGAATGTTGTGTATTAAACCCTGCAGAATATGCACCGATGGTAACTGTTCCCGTACCTAAACCGGACACTACGATATCAGTAGAAGGTGTAGTACTACCCGCCCAACGCCATTCAGTATTGCTGGTTCCTGTCGAAGCATCTCCCATGATTACTGATGAAGTGCCCAAAGCATTCGATGCACCCACATAAATACCTCCTTGGCTGATGGTCAGTAAACCTGAATATGAATTATTTCCTGTAAGTGTCAAATTTGCATTTCCTTTTTTTATATAGTTTGCACTTCCTTGCAATATGGATGAAATCGTTGCATTTTGATTAACTCCCCAAAGTCCACCCTGAAGGTTTAAAGTACCATTTTGAATGGTAAAATTACCCGAAGGCGTAGCATCAAAAATTAAATTTTTAACATTCTGAGTACCTGAAACCGAAACTGTACCAGCTGCTCCTGTCCCTGGATTTCCACCAAAAGTAGCACTGGAACCACCCACCCAAATCTGATTGGCTCCTGTTGGTGACTTTAGCCATGTTAGATTTGTTGTATTCCATGTGCCACTACCATTATTTACTACACCATTTGATGCTGTGTTGTCCCAAATAAAAGCGTTGGCTTGATTTGCATTAAAATATCTATTGGCAGGTAAAAGTTGCGCGACCAACTGAAGGGGAATACAAAATAATAAACAAATCCAATTTTTCATACTACCCATCTATTATTGAACATCACCACTTAATACCGAAGAGTTTGTTGCCCTTACTTCCAATCCTGCTTTTGCCCATCTTCCGCTGGTAGTAGTTCCTCCCCATCGGTTGTTGACCGACATTCCGCCGCTTCCCGCAATCGTGATTTGACCCGTACCTGCCTGTGTGATACTGACCTGAAATCCAGCCGCCAATGTGCTTGGGACAGTTAAAGAAATAGCAGAATTTGATGTAAAATCAAGGATCTTACCATGATCAGCAGCCGACAAAGTATAACTTGCACCAGCTACTGTTACTACAGGAAATACTCCGAATACTGCTGGTTTCCAAGTACTTAGTGTGGCATCCCAAGTCAGTACCTGACCATCAGCCGGTGCAGTACTTGCTATATTCCTACCAGTCAATTGATTGGCATTCCAATGTGATGCTGTATTATTTATATTGATGTCTGTCCCTGTGGTGGTCACTGAAGCTGAAGTGGTGGCTGTCACTAAACCGATTTTATTATTAAAATTGGTCCAATCTCCGGAACTGAGTGCTCCCCTATTGGTAGCCGAAGCCGTCGGAATATTGAATGTGTGTGTACTGCCTGATGAAGTAACGCCTACGTCCGAACCGGAAGTACCTGTAGAAAAAGTTTGTATCAATCCCGTCAGCCCGTTGATGGATGTAATGCCTCCATCGGCATAATTCGGAATATTGAGTACGCCAGTTGTGGCATTATATGTTGCAGCGCCACTTGTACCTGTGGTTGTGAGTGACACAGCACTTCTTGATCTTGCATTGGTAAAATACAGATTGGTCCCTTCTGAGACAGCCGTTGTATTTAAGGTTTGCCAGGTTTTGTCTCCTCTGTAATATTGGGTAGTGGTTCCAGATAAGACAGCTCCTTCTTTATTGTTAAAATTGGTCCAATCTCCGGAACTGAGTGCTCCCCTATTGGTAGCCGAAGCCGTTGGAATATTGAATGTGTGTGTACTGCCTGTTGAAGTAATTCCTACATCTGAACCAGAAGTTCCTGTAGAAAAAGTTTGTATCAAGCCCGACAGCCCGTTGATGGATGTAATGCCTCCATCGGCATAATTCGGTATATTGAGTACGCCAGTTGTGGCATTATATGTTGCAGCGCCACTTGTACCTGTGGTCGTGAGTGACACAGCACTTCTTGATCTTGCATTGGTAAAATACAGATTGGTCCCTTCTGAGACAGTCGTTGTATTTAAGGTTTGCCAGGTTTTGTCCCCTCTGTAATATTGAGTAGTGGTTCCAGATAAGACAGCTCCTTCTTTATTGTTAAAATTGGTCCAATCTCCGGAACTGAGTGCTCCCCTATTTGTAGATGAAGCTGTCGGAATATTGAATGTGTGTGTACTGCCAGATGAGGTAATGCCAATATTAGTTCCTGCTGTACCAATGGAAAAAGTTTGAATAGAATTTGTTAATCCATTTAAACTGGTCATTGCATTTCCATTTAACATATTTGCCAGGGATCTGGTAGTTACATTACCAGAACCATCAGTGGTCATTATATTCGTGTGAGTGGTATTGGTACCCAATCCTGAAAACATGATAGTTCCCGTGGTATGTAATTGTGCTCCGGGATTATTTGTGCCAATGCCAACTTTACCACCAAATTTATAATAGATATCAGACCCTGAGAGTTGCCATTTACTATTGTCAACATCTTTTGGTGTCCCTTTATGATCTATGACTCTAATCAATTGTGCATGGTTTACAGACACTGTAAACCACACACAAATGATAGTTAAAATAATTTTCAATGAATTTTTCATTTACTGATTTTCAAAATTATCTGGTATTATTTCACCCATTGCACTTCAAAAATATCTCCTGCCAAAACTGCCCAATCGACAGTTGGGGTTAATGTTACTGTTCCTGCAGCCGTTGAATAGTCTTCACCTGCCACCAATTTTGCTCCATTTCTGAATACCCAGACCTTGGAAGCTAAAGCGGGCATGTTTGCAACCGTAATGGTTGTTTGGCCCAATGAAGCTGAAATCTTCACTTCTCCACTTTGCACCACAGACTCACGGTTTACTTTTTTGAGTGTACCATCAGATGATGTGACTACCAAACTATCTGCTCCAAGATTACCGCCTTGTAATCCTGCAATTTTCAAAACATTGGTGCCATCTGTGGTGATCGTAGTCGCTTGATTAAGTGTACCACCGAGTCTAACTGTATTGCCTGTTTTGGTCAATCCATTTTCGAAAGTAAGTGCATTAAATAATTTGGATGCAGAAATCCATTTTAGTGTTCCATTCGCGGGATCTACTACCATGACACTATCTGCAGATGTACTTCCTGATGTCAGGCCCCTGATTTGCATAAAATTAGATTCAGAAGTTACAATGGTCGCATTTGTACTTAGTGTTCCTCCCAATGCCAAAGATTTACCGCTTTTTGTCAGTCCATTACCTACAGAATTTAAATAAGCGGCAAGCATAGATGAAGTATCAGCATACTTTACATAATCTGTACCGATTTCATTTTCTAAATTGCTTAATTGTTTCGGAGTGACATAGAGCGTCAAACTGTCCTTTTGTGTAATAATTTTTGAGTTAGTTGCCTTCAGTACATACTTTATTGTACCCTTATTATCCACTACTTTTGTGGAGTCAAGCTGTGCATTGGCGGTGAAGCCAATTAAAAGTAATAAACCAACGAGTAAAAGATACTGCTTCATGTTTAAATTTAATTTTGTGTTTTATAAATAAAATAAATGATTAAAAAAGTTAATTATACTGAACAATTCTGATTTCATCTCCTGCATAACAGCTGACACCTTCTTCCAATTTTATAGTATTGGCATTGAAGTATGTAGCACTTATTCTTACTCCATTCCTGTATACTTGTACTTTTTTGATATCAATGATGGTGTCAGGAGTCTCAAATAGCATCTGACCTTCTTCTCCGATTTGCATCGTTTCATTCACTGAAATTAATAATGAGCTGTTTATTTTGCTTAGCACTCCAGTCGAAGGGTGAATGGCAAGCATTTCGTTCTGATGTATTTCGCCATTTTGTAATCCTGTTATGGACAAAGTATTGGATTGGGTGGTATTGATGGTTGTTGGTTTGATTAATTGGCCTCCCAACTCAATTTTATTGTCTACGTTTTTACTTATCCCATTCTGCACAGAAATAGCAGATTGAATGAGTTGCGGATTTAGATAATATTTGCCATCAGTGCCCATGGTCAGCAGGTTTCCGGAATCATTGCTTAGTCCCATCTTTGCACTCCAACCTTCACCATCAAAATAATGCAAATTTCCGGAAGGCAACTCAATATAAAAGTCTCCTTCAGTAGGAAATTTTGGGTTATTTAGGTCAGGCGAACCTGTTCCTGAATAAATAGAAACATTACCTTCTGCAATTTTGGACCATCTCTGACCATTCCAGTAATAAAATCCAGGTGTAAGATCACTGGAGTACCTTGTATTGTAAACTAATAAACTGATTTTATTTCCATGCGTAATGGTAGTATTGTCGGTCAGTCCAGTCAATTCCACACGGGGTATTAACATTCCTTTATCTGCCGATACGATGTCAAGTATAGCAGATAAATCAGGTGAAGACGTGCCTACTCCGACATTTCCTGACCCAATCTGGCCAAAAGATATAGTACTTATTAAAAATAATACTACAACATAAAATAACTTTCTCAACGGATATATGTGCATTAAATATAATATATCAATGAGAACAAAAATTGTGCCCGGTTTAAACTTATAAATTTAAATGTAATATTTTAGGTGGGTATTATCTTATCAGGACTCAAAACTTCTCACCCAAGTATATATGTGTATACTGAAGTCTCTGATTTTAGATATATGATATCAAATATTTATATGGCTGTAGCCAAAATGAAGATACTATTTACTTGATCTATTGACAAACGAGTAATAAATGACATAAAATCGTATAAAATTGCCGGATTTTACAATAAGGGTTTAAACACTCTTTATACTGCTCTTTCGCTGATACATTGGTTGATGACCTTTTAATTCTCATTTTCTTTATTATATGTCGACCTTTTATTATAGCACACTGCTAACAAAGAACCTGAAATAATATAACCAGGGTGATAATAGGTCTACTTTGTAATAATATATTTTACTAAAATAATTAATCATAGATTTTATGCCAAGCTCTAATTATAGGTTTAGCTATAATCTATGCCTGTAAAATTAAATCATTAGCCACAGACTTTAGTCTGTGGACGTATATTAAAAACATCTTTTGACTTTAGTCAAATCTGTTTGGTTTTGGCTAAAGCCAACATTATCTTATTCTTTGGGCCACTGGCTGTAGCCAGTGGCTATTGAGAGTCATATGACTAAATTAAAATTGATAAAAATAATCATACATTTTATGCCAAACTCTAATTTTAGGTGTAGCTCTGTTCTATGATTGTAAAATCAAATCAATAGCCACAGACATTAGTCTTTGGCCGTATATTAAAAACATCTTTTGACTTTAGTCAAATAGGTTTGGTTTTGGCTAAAGCCTAACATACCTAATTCTTTGGGCCACTGGCTGTAGCCAGTGGCTATTGATAGTCATACGTCTAAATTAAAATTGATAAAAAAATAATCATACATTTTATGCCAAACTCTAATTTTAGGTGTAGCTCCGTTCTATGATTGTAAAATCAAATCATTAGCCACAGACTTTAGTCTTTGGCCATATATTAAAAACATCTTTTGACTTTAGTCAAATGGTGCAAAGTTTAGGCTAAAGCCAAATATATTTTATTCTTTGGGCCACTGGCTGAAGCCAGTGGCTATTGATAGTCATATGTCTAAATTAAAATTGATAAAAATAATCATACATTTTATGCCAAGCTCTAATTTTAGGTGTAGCTCTGTTCTATGATTGTAAAATCAATTCATTAGCCACAGACTTTTGTCTTTGGCCGTATATTAAAAACATCTTTTGACTTTAGTCAAATCTGTTTGGTTTTGGCTAAAGCCTAACATACCTAATTCTTTGGGCCACTGGCTGAAGCCAGTGGCTATTGAGAGTCATATGTCTAAATTAAAATTGATAAAAAAATAATCATACATTTTATGCCAAGCTCTAATTTTAGGTGTAGCTCTGTTCTATGATTGTAAAATCAATTCATTAGCCACAGACTTTAGTCTGTGGACGTATATTAAAAACATCTTTTGACTTTAGTCAAATATTCATGGTTTTGGCTAAAGCCTAACATATCTAATTCTTTGGGCCACTGGCTGAAGCCAGTGGCTATTGAGAATCATATGACAAAAATACATTTGACAAAAAAATAATCATACATTTTATGCCAAACTCTAATTTTAGGTGTAGCTCTGTTCTATTATTGTAAAATCAATTCATTAGCCACAGACATTAGTCTGTGGACGTATATTAAAAAAATCTATTGACTTTAGTCAAATGTGTTTGGTTTTGGCTAAAGCCTAACAGATCTAATTCTTTAGGCCACCGGCTGTAGCCAGCGGCTATTGAGAATCATATGACAAAAATACATTTGACACAGGAACTATTAAGAATCATACGGCAAAAATACATTTGGCAAAGTAGAAATAGTTTGTCATTGGTTTATGTAGCTTAGCATTATTTACTTTATTTACACTTCATCTGGTTCTTTTCTCAACGCCTCTCTTAAAACCTGTTGCAGTAATTTTTCATTTTGTGATTCACTTTGTTTGATGCTTGCTTCCAACTCATTGCAATGCTGCATTAGTTTATCTAATTTTTGAACGATGCGGTTTTGTTCTGTTAAAGGTGGAAGTGGAATTGGCATTTTTTTTAATGATATTCCTGTCAAATGCTGAATACCTGAACCTGTTAAGTAGTCTTTAATTTTTCCATTAGAACATATTAAATCCAAGTAGGACAAATAAAGTTTTGCTGGGATTCTACTATAAAACCTTACCCGATGTATTGCCTTTTGAAACTTAAATGTTTCATCTTCGGATTCCCAAATTGCTCCACGTCCAGGATAACCACCTTCACAAATTAGCAAGTCACCCTTTTTTACAGAGTATTCCTCTAATTCGGATTCTTCAAATTTCATTTGTAGCACATCGTCTAGTTCAAATCGATACCATTGTACATTAAGATTTCTAAAGTATGGATAATATTCGCCTTTATTCTTAGTGCCATCTAGCATTTTACCTAATCGAGTATCACAAATTTCCCCCAGCCTACACCAAACCCAATTTTCCGGAATTTCAAAAGGAATTTCTTCTGGTTTTATGGGTGGCAATGGTTTTTCTTTTTTGGGACGGGCTAAAGCCGCATCCCTATTCAGGCGTTCCGTCTTTATCTTTTTTAGCAATTCACTTGCAGGTTTGTTCTTTTTATTTTGCTCAACTAATTTGCCTTGCAGAGCATCTTGCAATAATTGATGACGGAGTTTTTTTAGTAATTCCATTTGATTCTTTAATTCAGCATCTAAGATATTACTGCTCTTTTGGGAATTAATTAATTTGTTGTATAAACCTTGCTGTTCTGAATAATCAGGAATTGAAATTTCAATATTGCATAAGTCCTCAAATCTTAAGGCTTGCCTAACTGTGCCTCTTGCGTAAAAAATAATTTGTCTTAATCCCTCGGCAGATTTTAGAAACTTAAATAACAATTCAGGAATAATAGATTTTGGTTTTGGTTTAAAAATTACGTAAGCAGGGCTTATCAAGCCTCTTGTTTCATCTGAAACCAAACCAATTGAACCAACATTTACTCGATAAGGATTATATGCAAAACATCCTTTTTCTATTATTTTATAATCTTCTGCTTTATCCTCAGCAGCATATTTTGTTTTTATAATTCCTTCCTCATTGCTCACACCATAGAAATCTAATCCTTTTGCACCGCCAAAATCTTTGGCACGTACCGAAAAATTTTCAACCAATTCACCTAACTTAACTGTTCTCCAACTCATTTAACGGCTTGTTTTAGTTGGTTCAACAATTTGTGGCTGTTATCAAAGCTTTTTGCAAGAAGTTCCATTAGTTCTGAACTGCTTAGTTCTGCTTCTTCTGCTTTCTTAGTTGGATTCTTAATATCTAAATCATACCCTCTTTCAATGATAGTTTTGATATTTACTTTCCATGCAATATCACTTTCTTTGCGGTTTGTTCCACCATTTTTTAATGGGTTCAAACTCTTTTGCTTGTATCGGTCTTGTTTTGCTGTATGCTTTGTAACCTTCGGGCATACGGTGTTCGTAATACCAAATGTCTTTGGTGGGTTTACCTTTGTCAAAAAACAATAAGTTGGTAGCCACCGTTGCATAAGGCTGAAAAACAGAATTAGGCAAACGAATAATGGTGTGCAGGTTGCAATCTTCCAACAATTTTTGGCGTATGCGTTGTTTTACGCCATCACCTGTTAAACTGCCATCAGGCAATACAATGCCTGCTCGTCCATCTTGTTTTAGCAAATGAATCATCAAGATTAAAAACAAGTCGGCACTTTCTTTGGTGCGGTACGTTTGCGGGAAATTGGTTTCATTGTTATTGGCTACAATTCCTCCAAATGGCGGGTTTGCCAGTATTACATTTACACGGTGCTTTTCGGTAAAGTTGCTTAAGGGTTGGTCTAAAGCATCGCCAAATTTGATGTTGGGTATTTCAATGTCGTGCAAAATGAGATTGGTTGTTGCCAACAAATAAGGTAATGGTTTGTATTCCCAACCTGCAATGTTTTGTTCTATGCTTTTGCGTTGTTCAACATTTTTAGCTTGGGCTTTTAAATGCTCAATGGCACAAGTTAAATAACCACCCGTTCCGCAAGCAGGGTCAAGTACTTTTTCGCCCAATTGCGGATTGATTGTTTCGGTAATGAATTGTGTAATGGCTCTTGGTGTATAAAACTCACCGCTTTTGCCGGCACTTTGCAATTCCTTTAAAATGGTTTCGTACAATTCGCCAAAAGCGTGTCGGTCTTTAGCAATGTTAAAATCAATTTCGTTGAGCTTGTTCAACACTTTGCGAATGTTGATTCCACTTTTCATATAGTTGTTGTTGCCTTCAAATACTTCACGAACAATAACTGCACGTTGGTTGCCAGTGCTTAAATCTAAATGGCGAAGTGCAGGAAACAATTGTCTGTCTACAAACTCCAACAATTCATCGCCAGTCATTCCTTCATCATCGCCTGCCCAGTTGCCTTTCTCCTTTACCCAATGAAATTTGTCGGGAATGGGAGATTTGTATTTATCATCCAGTAACTCTAATTCTTTGTCTTTATCCGAAAATATTTTCAAAAAAAGCATCCAGCCCAATTGCTCAATGCGTTGTGCATCCCCATTGAGGCCGGTGTCTTGCCACATGATGTTTTGTATGCTTTTTATTATGCCTGATATATTGGTCATATTGTTTTTATTTGCGGATTGGGTTGAAACCCAATCCTTTTCAATTTTATTTTTTGGAATTATTCAATTTTTTGGATTGGGTTAAAACCCAATCCTATTCAATTTGAATGGATTCTAACCCAATTCAATTTTATTTTGTTCTGCATTCATTTGATTTGCATCCATCTTCAGATTGATGATTAATATTTTCAATTTCGATTTGGCTTTAGCCAAAATCTTTATGCTTAGTGAAACCATATTTATTAATAAATTCATCATATTCTTGTTGAAATGTTTTTTTACTATGATGCTCTTCCTGATTTTTAATATATTCTCTCACTTTATCAATCATAGATTCAGAAACTGAAACAGCAAAATATTCATCCTGCCATTCAAATTTCTCTTTTGTAAGCCCCTGCTTATTTATCCAAAAGGATGATTCGCCTTTAATCAATTGCATAACTTTTTGAATAGTTTGATCCACCCCTAACGAGACCAAGCAATGACAATGATCAGAATACCCATTGATAAAATCAATAAAGATTCCCTTTTCTTTGGCATTTTCTCTGATGTGATTCCACACTTTCATCCTTAATTCTTTTGAATCAAGGAATGGTTCCCTATTTTTGGTGCTCCATACAAAATGGATATAAACTTTTATAAAGGACATTTTATATATTTTTTTGGCTAAAGCCTATTTTCTTTTTTTAATTTATATAAGAATGTGTTAAAACCACATTCTTATTCATTTTTGGGATAGGCTATAACCCATTCCTATTCCTTTTTATCCAATATTTTTATACAATTCCATTTCTAATTCTTTTACGGCTTGCAAATACTTTTCTTTGCTGCCAAACTCGTTGATGATCTCAAGCGGTGAACCAAATTCATCAAACGGATTTACTCTTAATACTTCAATGTTTTCAATGTTAGTAATGCCTTCGTCAGCATATTTGTCTAACAAAGCCTCCAATACTTTTTTGGCTTGGTCTCCATATTTTGTATAGTAGTTTCGCTTCTTTACATTGTTTGCTCTTTCTTGTCTGGTCAATGGTGGTTGGTCAAATGCAACGTGACAAATCAAATCGAACAGATCCACTCCCGCCTGCCTTCCATTTAGCAATCCTTTTTCTTTTTGAGATTTCAACCAATCTCTACCACGTCCTGTTTTAAAATAATCCTCTCTATTTATCGCTTCTTCTCTTGAATCAAATACTTCAAAATGGATTAAATCTTGAACTTTATGTGTTTTTGTCCATTCGGAACCATAACCATTTTTATGTTCCTCCCACCTTCTCCTTAAATCCTGTGTATGTCCTTTATAAAAACTACCATCTTTACATTCTATAACATACGTGTAAAATCTCCCTTCTTTTAGGGCGGGCAGGTCTTTGTTTACGGCCTCATACAAGGCTTCTACCATTACACCTTGTTCTTGCAATTCAGCTATGATGGCTTCTTTGCGGTCGCTTGTGTTCCACTTATTTAAAAAGTCGTCGAGTGAAGCGAACTTTTCTTTGATGATTTCTTTGGTATGGTCTTTCAAACTTGTCGTGATAGGCTTTCCGTGTTGGTCAAAATACATTTCACGGCTCACCAAAACAGAAACATCAACATTGTTTACATACACTTTCTTTCGTGGCTCAGCTAATATTGATGTGGGTATATTCACATCAGGATAACGGATGACAGGTTTTAAACTGATTTCTTCGCCAGTGATATCATCGATAATCGGTGTAGTATCCTTTTCTTCATCCTCTATAATATTTCCTAAATCTGTATCTTGTGAAACCGGTTTAACACGTATTGGGTCACCATCAAAATCTTTGTCGGCAAACAAATCGGTTGCGTTTCTAAAATCAAGAATAGTGAAATAGAGTTTTCCGTATTCTTCATTTATACGAGTTCCTCTCCCAATTATTTGTTTGAATTTGGTCATTGAATTGATGTTGGCATCCAATACAATTACTTTACAAGTTTGAGCATCAACACCAGTTGTCATTAATTCAGAAGTAGTGGCAATAACAGGATATTTTTCTTCGGGATTAATGAAATTATCCAATTCTCGTGTTCCTTCGTCATTGTCGCCAGTTATTTGCATTACGTATTTGTAATTATCTACAACTAAATCAGCATTTAGTTTGGCTAATGCAGTTCTCATTCGTTCTGCGTGGTCAATATCAACACAAAACACAATGGTTTTAGCAAATCGGTCATAACCTTTTAAAAACTCTGTGAGTTTTTTTGCAACTAATTCTGTTCGTTCTTCAATAACCAAATTTCGGTCAAAGTCTTTACGATTATATACTCTATCTTCAACTTCGTTTCCGTCTTTGTCGGTTTTACCTTGGTCTGGTCGCCAACCTTCGGCATCCACATTCAAACCAATTCTTACCACACGATAAGGAGCAAGAAAACCATCATCAATACCTTGTTTCAATGAATAAGTGTAAACAGGGTCTCCAAAATATTCGGTATTACTTGTTTCTTTGGTTTCCTTTGGAGTGGCTGTTAAACCAATATGCGTAGCATTTTTGAAATAGGATAAAATTTCTCTCCAACTGCTATCTTCTTTTGCACTTCCTCTGTGGCACTCGTCAATTACAATCAAGTCGAAGAAGTCAGGCGAAAACTGTTTGTACACATTTGCATCTTCGTCTGTACCTGATAAACCTTGATATAAAGCCAAATAAATTTCATAACTTTTATCAATTTGTCGGTGTTTTACCACCGTCATTTTATCTTTAAAATGTTTGAAGTCGCCTCTTCGTGTTTGGTCAATTAAGGCGTTTCGGTCAGCCAAAAACAAAATGCGTTTTTTAGCCCCGCTTTTCCAAAGTCGGTGAATGATTTGAAAAGCCGTATAGGTTTTTCCAGTTCCTGTTGCCATTACCAAAATGATTCGGTTCTGTCCGTTGGCAATGGCTTCAACAGTTCTGTTAACTGCAATTTGTTGGTAGTATCTCGGTTTGCGGTTGGTGCCGTCAAAATAATAATCCTGTGAAGCAATCTTTTCAGCCGTTGGCGTTGTGATGCCTTTATACTTCTTGTATTTCTCCCAAAGTTGTTCGGGAGTGGGGAAGTCGTCAATGCCAATTTCGGTTTCAATATTTCCGTCAGTTGCGGTGCGGTCGTGAAATAAAAATCCGTCTCCGTTGCTACTAAAAACACAAGGAATATCTAGGATTTGAGCATAGTCTAAAGCTTGTTGAATACCGGCTCTAACAGAATGTTTGTTGTCTTTTGCTTCAATAATGGCAATTGGAATATTCGGCTTGTAATACAAAATGTAGTCCGCCCTTTTTTGATTTCCCCTTGCTGTCAGTCTACCTCTAACGTATATTTTTCCGTCTGTGAACGAAACTTCTTCTAATAGCTGAGTAAGTGTATTCCATCCTGATTTCTCCACTGCAGGAGTAATAAACTTAGTACATATGTCACGTTCTGAAAGTGTCTTTTTATCCATACAATAATAAATCTAAAACTAATCTGCAAGATATGAATTTCCACAATTTATCTTAAATATCCGCTATTTTTGTTACAAATGTATTGGCATTTATTTGTTTAAAGTGTAATAATTCTTTGGTCCTGGCTGAAGCCAGTGGAAATAGAGAATCAAATATTTAAATGAAATTTGACAAAAAAAGAATCATAGATTTTATGCACAACACTTACCTAAGACTTCTACCTCTTGGATTGCTGATATACTTGATCATTTAGCCAAAGATGATCATTAGCCAAAGACTTTAGTCTGTGGGCCTATATTAAAAACATCTTTTGACTTTAGTCAAATTGTGTTTGGTTTTGGCTAAAGCCAAACATTCCCTATTCTTTGGGCCACTGGCTGAAGCCAGTGGCCTATTGAGAATCATATGTCTAAATTAAAATTGATAAAAAAATAATCATAGATTTTATGCCAAGCTCTAATTTTAGGTGTAGCTCTGTTCTATGATTGTAAAGTCAATTCATTAGCCACAGACTTTAGTCTGTGGACGTATATTAAAAAAATCTATTGACTTTAGTCAAATGGTGCAAAGTTTAGGCTAAAGCCAAATATATTTTATTCTTTGTGCCACTGGCTGAAGCCAGTGGCCTATTGAGAATCATATGTCTAAATTAAATTTGGCAAAATAGATTTAAAAGTCGTTTCGACTACTTAAAAAGACTTCATGAGTACTTAAAAAGACTTCACGAGTACTCAAAAAGACTTCGCAGGTACTCAAATAGTCTTCGCAGGTACTTTAAGAGTCTTCGCGAGTACCTAAAAAGACTTCTCCGGTACTCAAATTGTCTTCGCGAGTACTCAAAGAATCTTCAAGAGTACTCAAATAGTCTTTGCAGGTACTTTAAGAGTCTTCGCGATTACTTAAAAAGACTTTGTGAGCTTTTAAAAAGAATTTGAATATGACTGATTTAACTTTGTTGACCAGAATTTTTATAAATTTTGAAATTTATTTTATCTTGTTGCGTATGTCTAATAGTAAAAACAGCATTACAGAGATGTAAATTCTAATGGTGAATTTCAAAATGGAACGTTGCGTGGGTTTGTCAGATCGGGAGATCATCCGTTTGTCATTGGCAGATTTGGAGTATTTTGCTTGTCTGGTATTAAAATATGAAGTCCGCTTGCTGACCTACATCAAAAAAATATCGCAATGCAATCATGACGAAGCGGAAGATATCCTTCAGGAAGCATTCATCAAAATATGGAAAAATCTAAAGGGCTACGATCCGAGACTCACGCTTGAAAGTTGGATATTTCGTATTGTCCACAATGAAACCATCAGCTTTTGGCGCAAAAAAACTTCTTACTCCAAAGACAAAATTGTCCAATTGGATGACGAAAGATTGCATTCACTCACGGCTGTAGAAGACTTGGATGAAATGGAAGGTGAATCATTCTTCCGTATCATAGAAGAAGTGCTTCCACTACTTAAGCAGGAATATCGGGAAGTACTGGTACTTAAATACCTGGAAGATAAAAGTTATATAGAAATCTCTGACATCCTGAAGATCCCCGAAGGTACCGTGGCTACCAGAATCAGCAGGGCTAAAAAGTCTTTTAAAGAACTGGCATCCGGAAAATTTGATCAATCCATATTTAAATAATACAAATATGAACAACGCACAAAAAATCATCGAGAAAATAAAGACGGAAAATATTAGACATCGTGAAGCATGGACCTTCTCCGCTCGGGAGATGATCACCTGGAGTGCCTATATGCTTTTTATTCTGATCGGCAGCATTTCCTTTTCCATCATCCTTTTTGCCATTTCTGTCAGCGGTTTTGACTTACTCCAGCATTTCAAACACTCCGGAATGGAATCCGTATTGGTACTCCTTCCTTTGCTTTGGCTGGCAGTACTGATATTTTTCCTTGGTGCATCTGTAGCCAGTGTGGTGCAGACAGGCAGAGCCTACAAAATATCCTTCAGCAATTGGGTTAGCTTGAGTACAGGGATTAGTATGGCCATCGGTACTTTGTTTTTTATCACCGGCGGAGCAAAATGGCTGGAGCACAAATTTGAAACCAACATCGAATCTTACGAAAGTATACAGGAGAAAAAAACTGCCATCTGGAGTCAACCTGATTTGGGCACCCTTTCCGGAGAAATCATCTCATTAGATGATCAAATCATTACTATCAAAGACTGGAAAAGCAACATTTGGACCATTTCTTATCAAAATGCTTTTATTGCGCCTGTAGTAAAAATGGAGGAAGGAGTGCAGATAAAACTCAACGGCACCAAAACCGGAACCAATACATTCAACGCTGAAAGCATCAAACCATGGGGCGGAATACCTGGTAAGTGTGTACAATGAAGAGGGGAACTGTGATGGAGAGATCAGTGATCAGGTGATCAAGTGATCGGTGAGTGGGTGATCTTTGATTTGGTGAATGAGAGAATGAGTGAATGAGTGAATGGTGAATGAGTGAATGGTGAATTGTGATTGAGATATCTGTGATCATGTGATTTGTGATCATGTGATCGGTGATTGGGTGATCTTTGATTTGGTGAATGAGAGAATTAGTGAATGGTGAATTGTGATGGAGATATCTGTGATCAGGTGATCAAGTGATAGGTGAGTGGGTGATCATGTGATCGGTGAATGAGAGAATGAGTGAATGAGAGAATGAGTGAATGAGAGAATGAGTGAATGGTGAATTGTGATTGAGATATCTGTGATCATGTGATTTGTGATCATGTGATCGGTGAATGAGTGAATGAGAGAATGAGTGAATGGTGAATTGTGATGGAGATATCTGTGATCATGCGATTTGTGATCATGTGTTCGGTGAGTGGGTGATCTTTGATTTGGTGAATGAGTGAATGAGTGAATGGTGAATTGTGATGGAGATATCTTTGACCTGGCTTACTCCGTGGGGGTCAATCTGATTGGGTGAGCTGTGATCAAGTGATCTGAGATCGGGTATTTGGGATACCGGAGGTCCAAATTAATTTGATGCATCATGCCATTTTGAAAATAAATTTTGAAAACTATTACAAAAATGAAAGAAAACCGAAAGCCTTGCGTATTCCTATTGAAAGACATTTGATTATTCATTTAAAAACATAAAATAATGAGACACCTCACAATGATTTTAGGAATTTTGACCGTATTTTTTTTATCCGCATTTATGCCTTCTGTTCAGAATATTAAAAGTTCCGACCCTATTAGTGATGAAGAAAAAGCCGGATTGGTCAAAATGAGAGAAGAAGAAAAACTTGCGTTCGAAGTGTATACTTTCCTGGATGAAAAATGGAATCATCAGGTTTTTAATAACATCAAACAAAGCGAAAGCAGACACGGAGAATTGGTAAAAGGATTGTTGGATCAATATAACATCAAAGACCCTTACATCAAAACTAAAGGCAAATACGCCAATGCTGACCTGCAAAAACTGTATACTGAACTGACCGCTAAAGGAAGTCAATCACTCAAAGACGCTTTCACCGTAGGAGCGATCATCGAAGACATGGATATCGCCGATCTCGACAAACTCATGGCCGGCACCACTAATAAAGATCTCTTGAATGTGTACGAAAACCTTAATCTGGGATCAAGAAACCACATGAGAGCATTCAGTCGTCAATTGGAATTGGCAAAAGGAAGTTATACTCCATCATACATCACTCAGGAGAGATATGAAAACATCATCAATGGTGACCATGAAACAGGCAATTGTTTCTCTGATAATTCCAGATGCAATACAAAAGGCAATAAAGGATGTGGTAACAAAAACGGAAAAGCTTGTGCCGGAAATGGTGGCAATAAATCCTGTGGTGGTGGTAACAGCAATGCATGTGCGGGAGCTAAAGGCAAACAAAAAGGATGTTGTAAATAAGACATCAAAATATTTTTAATCATCATCATCCGTCTAAAAAATATAAAAAATGAAAAAGTTAATATTTATTGCAACCATCACTGTAATCATGTTTGCTTCCTGCACCAAAGACAATAATTCAGAAATTTCCTTGTCCGATCAGGAAAAATCAGATCTAATCTTTTTGCGACAAGAAGAAAAACTGGCTCACGATGTGTATGTATACGCTTTCGGAAAATATGGAATTTCTATTTTTGACAACATCTCCAACAGTGAAGATACCCATATGGATGCCGTTTTGACCCTGATGAACAAATATAATATCATCGATCCTGCAGCAGGAATGACCGAAGGAGTATTTGAAAATGATGATTTACAACTTTTGTACCAGCAGCTGATCTCAAAAGTGAATCTGTCTTCAATCCAGGCACTTGAAGCAGGTGCAACGATCGAAGATCTGGATATCAGTGACATAACATCATTTTATAAAAATACAACTAAAGCTGACATAATACAGGTATATGATATGCTTACTTGTGGGTCAAGAAATCACTTAAGAGGATTTACCGGACAGTTAAAAACTTTAAACAGTATCTACAGTCCGCAATTTTTGACCGTCAGTGAGTACCAGACCATATTGAGTGGCAGTCATGAACACTGTGGCAAATAATGCACATGATTCACTTGCTAAATACAAAACGTGCCGATGATACATCCAATCATCCGGCACGTTTTTATAGATTTCTTTCATCTTTATTCAGCAGCAATTTTTCCAATATGTTACGTACCAGATTCACTATATTATTTATTTTAGATTTAATCTTCCCGGCAAAAACCCAAAACACACCTTTTGACATACAATTGACCACTATAAATATTACAGGTGTGTGAGGACTGCAAGCTTATGCATTCGGACAGGTAAAATAATCCATGATTATTAAATGTCTTCTCTATAATACCCGTAGATTTGATGCCAGATCTCCCAAATAATTTTGAAGATTAAACTGCCTATTTCCTCACCAAAAGTGCATTAGCAGTATTACTTGCATTATCGTCACCTGTCCAGTAATAATTTAAGGTGTCTTTGCTTTTTATGATTAAATACGATTTCCCACCGATACAATTCGTACTTTGACCTGGCAGTAAATCTTCTTTAAAATTAAAACTCTGTCCGTTTTTATTCAGATAGATAAGTTCAGATGCACAACTATTTGGAGTAGACACTTCGCCGGCTTTGCCATTAATTTCTAGTTTTGATATATTTAAATCCAAGGCAATGGGTGGGTACCCGATTTGATAAGAAAGTCCTGACCAGAAACCTATCAAAACCTTATCATCAAACATGATTTCCGGCTCATTTTCTTCCATGTCATCTTCTGAATCATCTTCGGTATTTTTTTGACAACTCATGGGTACTAATGCAACAAAACATACCAACCACAAAATAACATTTGTTTTCATTTTTATTATTTTTATCGATTATATCGACGATAATTTTCATTAAGAAAAATTATGTCTTCATTATACTCAAAATCAATACGTTGGTTAATGCATTTTTCGCAAACCAATTTATTTTGAGTATAATTGAAACTACGAATAAAGAGTGACGAATTATGAATATGCTATTCAATTCACATCATAGCTTTTTAATGTAAATTTGCCGGCAAACTATCCACAGAAATTTTGGGTTCAATACCCCACAGGCCAGTCACATTGACGATTTTCCAGCCATCCGTTTCTTTTTCCATGATACGCGACTCGCCACTGATGCGAAAATACTTTTTATCTTTATCCGCGTTATACTGCTTCCATGACAGTATAGCATGTTTATCTGAAAAAAAGTGGACGTTAATGTCAGCCCGTTTGTAATCCGGATGGATGACATTTTCGCCATTTTTGTAGTACTTTTCTATCCAGTCAGATCCCTGTTTGTTGATGGCGTCCCAACCGTTGGCAATATCTGCTGTACCGTCTTCATTGTTCCATGCTTGTGATGTATAATCCTTATGACTCCATGAGGAGCGCCATCCTTCCACATTGCCGGCAAAAAACATCTTGGTTTCATTGTCGATGACTTTCATGATGGAATCGAGTTCGGCTTTCTCATCTATTCCAGATTTTGCTTCTAACGATTGTGTCATGGCAGAATCAGATTTGTGATTACAGCTAAAAATTAAAAGAAAGGAAAAAGTGAATAAAAGAACATTTTTCATTTGTGTTTGATTTTTATTGATTAAAAAGTTAAATTATTTTTAATATTTGTAATAATACACAGCTCTGAATATTTCACGCCAATCACTTTCGTCTGAGATTCATGAATATATGGCTTCAATATGCCCTATGAATAAATTGCATTAATCTACCAGTCCAAAATACTGGCCACTGCCAAAGTTGGTTATGCTATTACCACTTCCACCTCTGATTGCTTTACCACCAGCACCCGCACCACCACCAAATATTCCCCCAACAATACCTACACCATCACTCCCTCTTGCACCCCCTGCAGTACCATCAGTACCTCCTCCTACCCCAGCACCGCCATCACCGCCAGATGTAGCGGTACCATTAAGTCCGCCAATGCCAACATAACTTGTATTACAACTACCAAATTGGTTAGCCCAAGCGTTACCCCCACCATGACCTCCCAAACCATTTATTATACCTGCACCACCACCACCACCACCGCCATAGCCTGTTTCGCCCACATTTGACCCGGGTTTGCCACCACCACCACCGCCGGCAATTATTCCATAATTCTTTATGCTAATGGTAACCCCTGTTTTTGTTAGTATGGCATCTCCACCACTTCCACCACTTGAAGGAAAAATAGTTCCCGGACAAGTTCCTGCAGTATTACCATTAATAACAGCTTTACCACCAACTCCACCTGCTCCGGCTATAGTACCGTTATTGACAATGGTAATTGCGGCCGGAAAAGTCATTGTGGTAAATATAAAAGCGTCTCCACCGGCTGTACTTGCAGAGATTGTAACACCAGGGCTGATGTTTACCACATATTTGGGGGAAGGGTTGTTTTGAACCAAATCATAAAAATCAAGGTTCTGCTGGTTTGTAGTTATGTTTATTACAACGGTTTTACATTCGGCACAATAACAATTCCAAACCTGGTTGGTAGCATCATAATAATTGAGACATCTTTCGTTTGAATTAAAGATATGCAGACCATTAGGTGGGTTGGTGATGGCATTGCGCTGTGCAGTGGTAAGGGTGGGAAATAATACCCCCTGACTGGTTGACTTCATCTCTAAGATTGCTTTGGGATGAGGGTTTTCAGTACCTATACCAATTTGATTGGATGCACCAATTCTATACCAACTATCATAACTTCCATCAAAGTAATAAAACCCTTGTAAGGAGTTCGCATTGCTGCTGCTTGTTTGAAAGACAAGGAGTCCGTGTGCCGGATCTATTATTTGTAACCTTGCCGCTTCTGTAATTCTGGGTATTAAAATACCTTTATTGGTACTTTTCATTTCAATTATCGCAGACGTATCAGGTGCCATGGTGCCAATGCCTACATTCTGTGCCTGAACCAATACAGATAAGCTAATAAAAAGCAAAAAGTAAATGTGTTTCATTTTATATAAATAATTTGGATGAAAAACTATATTTTATTGTTCATTGATTAGGAAACTGATCATGATATTTCTCTATATTCGCTTTAGACTATCGGAACAGTAGCCGTCATATCAATTTTCTGAATGCAGCTGAAAATAAAAGAAAAGTAAGAATGAATAAAAATCATTTTTCATTTATACTGTGATTTTGAATGTTTAAAAAAATTATAAAAGACTGGTAGCAGGAATGACATAATGCAAAATATTTCTTGTCTTAATCTCTAATCTTTGATTTTAATCAGTAAGTCTGGTTTGATCTTTATTAAAAAAATAGAATTTATTTCGCCACAAATTGATCCGTCTTACTGAGCTGAAATACTGACAATAATGATAAAGTATCCTTATATATTTTATAAAAATCCGACATAGGTATCCTCGCTCAAACTTCTTTAATAAATGATAAAAAATTGGGATGCACAAATATAAATATGCGCTTCCTGGTACACAATAGTTCATTTGTGGTATATTGATCTTAAATACATAGTTCATTTGTGGTATTTTTACACATTTGTCTGGTCAAACTATGCATAATAAAAGAAAATATAGTGTATTTTGGCACTTTAGAAATGATTACACAAGTCTCTAAAAATATTGTTTCATAGGCTGATTTATAAAAAATCATATGTATTTAACTCAAGTCTTGATTACACTTCTAAAAGTCAAAAATAAAGAAATGCCATTAAGACCGCAAGACATTCAGGTTCCTTTAGAAATGATTAACCATCGTTTAAAATTGTCGATTGTTTGTTTTTTTGTGTCTTTGTGGCAGAAATATACTTTTCAGAGCGGAATCAAAATTAAAATTCTATTTTTTATCTTCGTTCAGCACACACTTGTGTCCCAAACTTCGACATTAAAGGAAATACAAGACACAGAAGCAGTATCCATCTACAGTGGAATGATAAACGTAAGTTCTGAAAATAATATTTTACTTTTTGAATCCACTGATATTATCACTTCTGAGCATTTTCTAAAACAATTAACTCGTGACAGCTTTTCATCACCAGCTTTAAAAAGGGTAAATTATTTCCAATCCAACAGGTCCAATTACTGGATGTTGCTTCCTGTCCGGCTTGCAGATACCTCCACTTTAGGTATTGCTTTTATGGTGCATGGATGCCAGAATGATTCCGTATGGATTTTAGATAAAAATCTGAATACCACTCAAAAGCAAAAAATTCCGATCAATAATTTCAAAAAAGACCTGACTGGTTCTATCATTGCGGGAAACCTGCCCGGTATTGGTTTGAATCTGACTAAAGATGACCGGTTTATCCTGATCAACACCATAAATTATTCATACAGCAAAAAAAACTTTCCTGTACTATTTGATGCCAAATATTATACAGCGTGGTATTTTAAATTTCACTTGTCAAAGTTTGTATTTTTCCTCTTCATCTCCGGTGTTGAAATTGGTCTCATTTTATATTTTTTGCTCCATTTTTTTTTACTCAGAGAAAAATATTTGTTTTGGTATATACTGTATGTTATCGCACAATTATTACCCAATCTTGATTTTATTCATTGGGCATTTTCGGATCAATTTTCATTTCCTTATTCCTGGTTCAATTTTAAGGTCTTCCATTTATGTACGATCATGATCACCTATTTGTTTTTCATTCGAAACATACTCAGTGAAAACATTAAAATTTTTAATCGAGCCTTTCATATTCTTGTGCCTTTGTGTTTAATCATTTTTATCATTGACACCATACTTTTAATCTACGGATATGAATACTGGAGTGGCGTCATTTACACATTCATCAGGTCCTTTGTCGGATTATTCTGCCTGACCATCACATCCGTAATTTTATTTCTGCACCGCCAGAAAAGATACAGATTGCTTTTTGCCGGGTCTCTGTGTATCGTTATTTCTGAAACCATAGGTTGGTTGTTCTTTACTGAGTACCGCTCATATATCATCAACTTAGGTATTTTGCTGGAATATTTGTTCTTTTCATATCTGATCAATCAAGTGATAAAACAAAATGAAAAAGAAAGGCTTATGGTTAAATCTGAAAATATTGAACTTATCAAAAAGCAGGAAGAACTAAAACAAAGTATCGCTCAGGATATTCATGATGAAGTGGGATCTATTATTACTAAATTGAATTTAGAATTGCAATTGGACAAACTGAAAAATAATGATCCAATTCAATTGAAGGCCATTTCGCATTACCAAAACTATGTCGAAAAAATCAGAGAAGGACTTAAAGACCTGGTTCAGATTATTGACAATAAAGCGTACGATTTCAGAGACTTTAAGGCATCTGTCAGAGAAATAGCCTATGACTATCTGGAAAACACAACTATTCGATTGCAGATCAATATGCCTGAACATATTCAAAACCCCATTTTATCCTATCAAATCAAAAGAAATCTGGAATGCATATTAAAAGAAGCGTTACAGAACATTTTAAAGCATTCTCAGGCATCAAATGTTACCATGGAACTTAGTATAAACCATGGAATAATCATGTTCAATATCATGGATGATGGAATCGGCATTCACACTTCGACTAAGTCAGGCAGTAAAGGACTCACCAATATTAGACAAAGAATAATAAAGCTTAATGGGATGCTTAAAATAATATCTTCAGAACATGAAATTGGTACAAAATTAATCATGCAAATCCCTTATTAGAATTTAATGTAAAATCATGGGCGAATTTATCATTGAAAAATTTTATCTTTTTTTCCAGGGAATTTTGATATTTCAAATATTCTTGTTTGGTTTTTTGTATCAGATCACTAAAAGAAATGATATCCTGTACTATTCACTATTTTTAGGTGCAAACTGCATTTATTTTTTTATTAATGCTCCAATGACATTTTTTAATATCAGTGATGATGTGGTATTCAATTCTGCTCAATACGAAATATTTAATTACATTATCCTATTAGTTTCCCATTATTTCTATTTAATGTTTTTGATTGAGATTTTTAAGGATATTACCTTGCTTCCACGATTACCATATATCAACAGTTATGCAACCATTTTACTGGCGTTCTTAGCCATTGTTTTTATTTTATTTTCATACGCCAATTTGTCAAGAAATTTTATTTTTTATTTAGGTCATGTATTTAGTGTACCGATTGGGCTGTATTTTATTATGATTGTTTTCAGGCAAAAACTCTCATATGTAAAATACGTTATCAGAGGTATCTTAAGTAGTATATTAGGTACATTGTTGACCGTTACTATGATCATACGTTATAATACAGGTCAAAGAGATTATTTTTTTGATGAATTTCCGCTACTTTATATGAAAATAGGCATTCTGGCTGAAATATTTTTGTATCAATTTGCAATATTAAATAAATGGTACGATCAGGAAAAAAATTTGATCACCAAAGACTATGAAAATAAACTTGAGATTTCAAGAATAAAAAATCAAATCAGCCGCGAACTTCACGATGATGTAGGAACAACGCTCAGCAAAATTAATCTTCAAACATATTTAGCGATTCAAAAACAAAAGGATCCAACATTTAATTTGTCACAAGTGCTACATTCGATCCAGAATAGTTCAGAAGAGATTTTATCAAGATTAAAGGATATCGTCTGGTTTGGGGATGAAACACGTACAAATTTTGATCTGGTAGTAGCAGTGAGTGAATATGCTTATAGTATGTGTGAATCAAAAGGGGTCAGACTTATCGAAAAAGTAGATCAAAATAATCCTAAAGAGATATCAGTATCACACAAATACCAATTGCTGCTGATCTGCAAAGAAGCTATTAATAATGCTTTAAAATATAGTAATTGTAATAATCTTACCATTGAAATAAGGAATATCAACAATGAACACCTCAATATCTGTTTCGGATGATGGAAATGGATTCGAAACCAAAATGTCTAAAACCGGAGCAGGCCTCAAAAATATGACATTTAGAGCTGAGAAAATAAATGCTCAATTACAAATTAATTCTGTCTTAAATCAAGGAACGACGATACAATTAACTTACTGATTTTTACCTAAAGAAATATGGTTTAGTAAAAACGATGATTCTTCACATTTTAACATCAACTACTTAAAAATTGGTCATTTAAATTCCCGATAATCTGTATCTCTGAACCTTGATGAATTTTACTGTCTATTTTACATGTGGCCCTTATCTTGATGCATCTATCTGCGATACTTTTCAAACCCATGCCTTTTGACATTTTATTGTTAGGATCAAATCCAACCCCATCATCACGGACTTCCAGAAAGTACTGCTCATGGTTCTTTAGTAAAAACATAATCCATATATTATTAGCTTTTGCGTGTTTTGCGATATTGGCCAACAGTTCTTTGTAAATCATAATTAATTGGCTTTTTACGATTCTATCCATTAACGGATTGTATGGCTTTTTACCCATTTCAAAATGAACCGTAATATCCGAATTTTCAAAATAGGTTGATGCCGTTTCCCTAAAAAATGCCTGTACAACATCAAAATTATCAGAAGTAGGATGGATGGCAAAAAGTAACTCTCGCAGTTGGCTATTGGCAAGAATGGCTTCCTGGCCCAGATCCAGAATTTTTGATTTTATGCTTTCGTCCCCAATCAACGGAGAAAGTGATATCAAATGAGATGATAGCGATATCTTTGTCAATTGTGATCCGATCTCATCATGTATGTCTTGGGCAATATCCTTTCTTAACATCTGCAATTGCATGGATTTCTCCTCCAGCGCCTTTACAAATCTATTGGACATAAAACCTAAAGTCACTGCCATTTGGGGAAAATAACACAGAACTGTCAACCAGGCATGCATTTTGAAATTATATACGATTGCCCCTACTTCAAGTCCTGTCACAACCACAACAAAAGCAATATGAAAAACAAATATTCCCAAAAACCAAATGAAATTTTTGTCTCGCTCTACAAAAACTTTTTTTAAGGCTAATATGACCACAATGACTATACAACTCAGCATCCCAAGGTAAAAAATACCTAATATGGCCCCCAGTAATCCTTTTGGGAACAATTCAAAAAACAGGCTAAATCCCATGATTGCACTCGACAAATATAGAATAGCGACTAGATTGAACCACAAGTTGATGTATTTATAACGCTTTTGGATACCTAATGCATACTTGCAAAAATGCAGAAAGCCAAAACTGCTAAGTGCACCAAAAAAAATAGACGCATTTATCTCAAACCAGGGATAACTACCCCAAATATACAATGAACCATAGCCGCTTGCAGCCACTAAATACAAACAACCGATATTTGTATAAAGTAAAAACCAATCCAACTCTCTTAAAACAATTTGTTTTTTTTTCGCCTGGTATTTAATGATCAGCCCAATGACAATGAACAGGATGTTAAAAACTATCACTGACAAAAAGAAATAATCTGTCCATCTGAAAGTAATTCCCGTGATAGGATCACACAACTCCGGACTCACTGTGATCCCAAATTCTTTACGATAAACCTTGATAAAAACAAGATGCACAGTATTGGCTTTCAATAAAATAGGAAGAGACATGGTACGATCGTAGGTCGCTCTTTTATCAGATGGCATATTACAGCCTGTAACGGGAGATTGAAAGAGTAGTGTATCATTAATAAATACAAAGAGTTCGGCAGTATCAATTTGAACATTTTGAAGAAAGACCAAAAAACTCTTATCAAAGTTTGACTGATTTGATATGTATACCTTAAGCCAATGATTGGTATCACTCGTAAGACGTATGTCATCGAGAGTATTGGTTACCCATTTAATACTATCATTAAGCAAAGTGTTTTTCTGCGCGAAACTATTCTTACTGGTCTTTTGACCAAAAGTTTCGCTTCTGAAGTCATTTTTCACAATTAAAGTATCCCTGGCTTCTACTTCATAAATGTGTCCAAAAAGTAAAAGTAAAACCAAAAAAAAAGAGCGGATCAAATACATTAACTAATTATGTTTTTGATAAATACGTATAGCTTCCAACTTGGTATGCACATGCAATTTTTCATAAATGTTTCTGATATGTGATCTTACAGTATGCGGAGAGACAAACCTTAATTTGGCTATTTCTTTGTAGTTGAGTCCCTGGTCCAGATCACCTAAAATTTCCTTTTCCTGTCTGGTCAATTTTTCCAGATTGACATTTTTTGAACTAACCTGACTAAAAGAATCTGCCACTAATCTTGATATTTGCGGTGACATCGGCGATCCACCATCGGCCATCTCATAGATATCCTGAATCAGTTGGTGGGGTTGACTTCCTTTCAGGATATATCCTTTGGCCCCTGCACGCAGCGCTTCAAAAACTTCATCTGCTACAAAATGGGTTGTATACATGATAAAGTCAATTTTTTTATTCCCAATATTACATAACCGTACGCATTCAGTTCCCGATATACCAGGCAATCCTATGTCCATTAGAACAAAATCTACATCGAGATCATCACAGTTTTGTAGAAACATTTCTGCATTTTCAAAAGTATCACTACATTTTATGTTTCCACTCAATTCTACTACCTGTTTAGTGAGATTTCTGATTTCGTCATCATCCTCTACGATACATATTTTTATCTTTTTTTGGTCCACTTTTTTAGATGTGATCAATCACAAAGGTAATGATATTCTTATTGCAGAGCCATAGTTCATTTGAACGATATTTTCTATCTGTCTAAATGAAAATAATCAAAATTCACGCCCCGGTAGAGATCAGATACACAAAATGATCAGCATCTGAGCGACAAATATCCTGAATATAGTCACTAAAGGATATACAGTGGCATAAGCTTGTGTTGGAACATCTGAATCCAGGTAGCCATTACAAAATGCCAGGGCAGCGGGATCAGTATACGTACCACTCATCAGTCCGGCAAGCTGAAAAAAGTTTATCTTCATAAATACTTTGCCTACGATCACCATGATGATCAATGGGATAAAAGTAATCAGTGATCCGTAGAACAGCCACAGCCAACCATTGTTTTCTACAAAACTATCATAAAAATGTGTGCCTGCATGTAACCCGACAGCGGCAAAAAACAAACAAATGCCCAGGTCTTTCATGAAATATATGGCTCCGTTGTTGATGTACGAATGTATAACTCCTATCCCTCCGTAGCGGCTGATCAGTAATGCTGCAATCAATGGCCCGGCCGCAAAACCAAGTTTGATGGGTACCGGAAGGGAAGGAATCATTATGGGAATGGATCCAATGATAATACCTATCAACAAACCGCCAAAAAGGGATAAAAAATCGGGTTCCATCAGCCGTTTTTCTGAATTGCCTATAATGGTTTCTACTTCTTTAATGTCTTCAGCATATCCCACGACCCTAAGTCTGTCCCCGTAAAATAACTCCAGCGAAGGATTGGCCAGTAATTCCATGCCTGATCGATAGACCCTGGTCACTTTTAGTCCAAATTTATTAAACAGATCAAGTTCAGATAATTTTTTATGAGTAGCAGATTTTCTGGTGACAAATATGGTTTTCGTAATAATATCTTTTTCTTCTTCTATTTCCAGATCATTAGACTCTTTGCCTGCTATTTGGACAAATTTTTCAACACTTTTTGGCTTGCCTACAACCATAAGTACGTCCCTTTCTTCCAGCCTCGAATCCAGCGTAGGGGAATAAACTTCCTTAGAACCATGATGTTTTAATCTGGATATGATGATGTCATTCAGATCGTTGTCTTTTAACGTATGGTATATGCTTTTTCCAAAAATGGATTCATTGAGCACCCTGCATTTTTTACGGACCAGATTTTCTGTTTCCTTACTTTTTTCAGAGATTATTAAAGCAAGTTCTTTATTCAGGTCTATACGCAATATATTTTTTGCTAAAACGATCATAGAAATAATACCAAATACTCCCAAAGGATAAGTAATGGCATAGGCTATCGCAGGATCATTGAACTTTTTGTCCTGAAATTGCGACTGAATCTCATGCAAAGTAGATTTTGCAGCTCCCAAACCCGGAGTATTGGTCACAGCGCCTGACATCAGGCCTACAGCATCTTCAATACCCGTCTGAGCAAAAACATAGATAAGATAAGTCACCAATCCTCCCATTAGTACGGTAGCTACACCAAGTATATTAAATTTTAGACCTTCTTTGCGGAAAGAAGAAAAAAACGACGGGCCTACCTGAATACCAATACCGTAAACAAATAGGATGAGTCCAAAGTCTCTGATAAACGTAGAAATATCATCTTTGATATCGTAACCGTAATGGCCTAAAAATAAACCGACAAACATCACTGCCGAAACGCCAAGGGACACTTTTCCTATTTTTAATCGTCCGGCAAAAACGCCCAGTCCGATGGTGAGAAGGATAGCAATAAGAGATTGGGTAATGTCGGGATCACCTGTAGGCGAAAATAAGTTTTTAAACCAGTCAAACATCTTCGCAAAATTTTTGCAAAGTTAGTAAATATATTTCACTCGTCAAACAGAATAATTATTGGTTTGAACGAATATATATTTATAACAATGTTCCAATTGTGTTTCCATTATTACAATAAAACAACGTTGTGTCATTAGGAGCTTTTTGGCTTCATAATTACCTTGTTTCCTTAAGGTACTTTTTGTCCCATACTTGCTTCCCACAGTTCAAACCAGTCTTCCTGATCCATCACAAAAGTATCTGCCAGTTTCAATCTGCTGATTCTGTTTTTGTCTGCAGTACCGGCAACCGGAATAATTTTTGAAGGATGGCGCATAATCCAGTTCAAAAGTAATGTATCATCGTCTGATCCGTACTTTTTATTGAAAGATTGCAGAACTTTTTTGATTCTTCCGGTTTGCGGGGTCGATTCTTTAAATACCACTCCTAACGGCGCCCAAGCCATCGGTCTTATACCATGCAGCTTCATATAATCCAAACTTCCGTCAGTCATCGGCATATGATGGGTCAATGAGAACTCTATCTGATTATAGCTTACTGGTGTATGTTGTCTGATCAGATCACTTTGTGAAGGGGTAAAATTGGACAAACCAAAGGATAAAATTTTTCCCTGGTCTTTTAATAAGGTTATTGCCTCTACGATTTCCGCCGCATCCATCAGGGGGCTCGGACGATGGAGCAAAAATAAATCGAGATACTCTGTTTTCAGGTTTGCCAGAGATCTTTCACAGCTTTTTATGATGTGATCTTTGGTATAATCATAGTGCGCTACCCTATTGTCCCTGTTGGGTGTTATCAGTTTAATTCCGCATTTTGTGATGAGTTGGATATCTGCTCTTTTAATACCTGATTGAATAAATGCTGCCCCAAAGTCAGCTTCCGTGGTATAGCCACCATATATATCGGCATGATCAAAAGTGGTGATACCATGGAGCAAACAATGATGTATCAGATCAGAGATGCTATACGTGTCCAGTTTCCTGCCCCACTCTCCCCAAAGCATGGTTCCCGCTATGACAGGTGAAAAATTAGGTAACATAATCAATAATTTAAAAGGGTGTGAACACTCCGAAAAGTTAAAATTAAATAGATGCCACAAAGGCTTCAAGGCACTAATGTTCACAAAGTAATGATTATCAAATTTTTGAAATTAGTGATTCTTTGTGTTTTTGGCCTTTGTGGCAAAAATAAACTTTTTGGAGCGAATCAAGTGAAAAAATAACAAAATGCAGGGACGATAATATATTACAGCACTATTAACATCAAAATAACGGATAAACCGTACAAAAAACGTCTCAGGAGATAAATCCCGCTTAAGCCAAATGGCATTATAAGTCGCAGAGATAACAATTTCTGTAATAATTAAAGGAAATTAATACAAACATTCGGAAAACTACTATTTTTGTTTCCAATATATTATCCAATCAAAACACACCCTTTCAAATTATGAAAATTCCTCAAATACAATTTTTAGTATTTATTTTATTTGTGATGATTTCCAAGAGTGCTTCCGGTCAGGAATTTTTACAAATGATCGAATCGGGCGCGTATTCTGTAAAAGAAATCCAGATCAGTGCCGAAAAACATTATGAAAACAAAGACAAAGGCCGCGGTACAGGCTACAAACAGTTCAAACGATGGGAATATAATGCACTCAGAATGTCTGATGACAACGGCTATCTCAAAAGTGATGAATACTATGTGAGACAATGGGAAAAGATGAATGCTGAAATAAATGCCAGTAGTGCTGATTTTTCCAGATCAAATGATTACTGGACTGAAATGGGTCCGGACTATCATGTAGGGACCACAGGATGGAATCCAGGCATCGGCAGGATCACTTCATTTTTTATTGACTCAAACAATGACAAACATATCATTGCAGGCGCTGAAACGGGTGGAGTATGGAAAAGTCTCAATGCAGGTCAGACATGGGTGCCTTTGCTGGACAATTTTTCTAATATAGGAGTGGAAAGTGTGGTGATGGATCCGTTTAATGGCAGCATTTATTTTTTCGGTTCGACCAGCGGCAGAGTGTACACCTCCACCGATGCCGGAAAAACATGGACCGAAAAAGGAAGAGCCGGCGCATCAAAAGTCAGAAGACTATTGATACATCCCAATGATACTAAAATCATGTTTGCCTGTTCGCAAGGATCTGGGTTTTACAGATCAACTAATGGAGGTACTTCATGGACTAAAATTACTACCGACCCTCAGGCGTATGATATAAAATTTAAACCCGGCGACCCAAAAACGGTATATGCAGCAGGCAGTCATTTTCACATATCCACTGATGGCGGCCTTACTTTTGAAACCATAAGTAAAGGGGAAGGCAACCCCAATTTAATCACCATAACGGCACCTTCTTCGTTGGCGAAAGGATATGATGCCATTGAAAATACGTTTAGTCCGGGATATGTTTCCATTCCGGTTTACCCTTCTTCTATTTCCGGCAAACTGGTCTTGTATAAAGATGAAGCGGGAAATACATCAGATGCTTGTGGCCAACCGCAAAATACATCAGAATTAACCAACAACATAGCCATCATCAGACGGGGTACATGTCCATTTGCCGAAAAGGTTCTGAACGCCCAAAAAGCGGGAGCTCTGGCAGTGATCATAGTCAATAATGTAGCCGGCGGGCCAACAGCTATGGGAGGCAGTGATGGAAACATTTCTATACCGGCGATCATGATAAGTCAGGATGATGGCAACTTTCTGATCAATAGCCTGACAACACAGGAAATCAATGCCACTTTACAAAAATCTTTTTTCCCTGAAAACAGCCTGAAAATAACACCAAAAGTAATCGGTATCTGTCCTTCTTCTCCTTCAGTGGTATATGTGCTCGAAGCCAGCCAAAGTAAGTTTGGCGGATTATACAAATCCACTGATTCAGGCAGGACATTTGAAAAGTTAAAACACGATGATAAAAACTATTTTGGTTACAGCACAGATGCGGACGATGATCGGGGCCAGGCACCCCGCAATATGGATATAGCTGTACACCCGCAAAATGCCAATGAAGTTCATATAGGTGGTATCCTCAGTTGGATGTCAAAAGATGGAGGTAAAACATTTACCTGTACTTCTGATTGGATACCCAACAGGGCTGCTTCAGATAATATTGGATATTGTCATGCAGATATAACCAAAATGGATTTTTACGGATCAAGTTTGTTTGTCACTTCCGATGGAGGGATTTTTAAAGCAACCAACACATCTATTATAGATCCGGATTATTATACAGATCTTACGGAAGGTATGGGCATAAGACAATTTTACAAAATAGGCGTGTCTCAAACCGACCCGGTAGTCATTACCGGCGGATCACAAGACAATGGTACATCCTGGTATTCAGATTTTACAGGCTGGCAGGACTGGTTGGGAGCCGATGGCATGGAAACCTTTGTGGACAGTAAAAACCCATTGATCCTTTATGGCACGTCACAGTATGGCAGTCTGTACAGAAAAAATGAATTTGATAATTACAGAAACATAGATACTCCCGAAAATAAAGAAGGCAACTGGGTGACCCCTTTTGAAAAAGACCCGATAACACCACGTACCATTTACACAGGATATGATGCCGTATATAAAAGTACAGATGAAGGAGAATCCTGGACCCGGATTTCACAGATTTTTGGAATAAAGCTCAATCATCTGAAAATCGCTCATTCCAACAATAAAATAATGTTCGCTTCGCATGAAGCAAGCCTGTATAAAACCACAACCGGATCAGGAACCTGGACCAAATTGAGCGGATTTGCCGGAAATATAAATTTTATAGCCATACACCCTACCAATCCGCAGAAAGTGGCCATTGCCACCACCAACACTCAAAAAGTGTTTGTATCTGATGATGGTGGAATCAACTGGACATCTTACAGAAAAAATCTACCGGATTTTTCAGCACTGTCTCTGGTTTGGCAGGAAGGTTCTGAAGATGGATTGTACGTAGGTATGAATTACGGCGTTTTCTACATCGACAATACCATGCAGAACTGGATTCCTTTTCTCAATAACCTGCCCAATGTCATCGTCAATGAGCTTGAAATAAACTATGCAGAAAACAAAATATATGCAGCCACTTACGGAAGAGGATTGTGGTCGTCTCCCGTTTATGGAAGTATCCCGGATCATACAGAAGATGTTGCAGATGATGTCATATCGGTTTCACCAAACCCTGCATCTCAGTATGTACAGATAGATGGCCCTACTGTATCGCTATTGCCGACAGATATTGCTGTTTTTAATGTATCAGGTCAGCAGGTGATAGCAGAAAAAGACATTTTGGTAAACCAATACACATTAAACATTCAGACACTGCCGGCAGGCCAATACTTCATCCGGATGAGCAACGCAAAAGGTATATTTACCAAAAAACTAAATGTGCAGCGATGATGAAATAGTGAAAATGGATATCAAATATATGACGGATCAGGAGAGTACAAAATAGTCTATTGCTGGACCTATTTCTTCATATTCAAATTGGAAATTTGGCATTACTTAGACGTAGGTGCATCCTACCTAGCGAGGACACTTGAGAAATATGTAAGGTCTTTTTTATAAATATTCATATTATCAAATAAATATTGAGAAAAATGAATCTGAAACAAATGTGGGGTTCAAGAAAAAATAATTTAGACCAAATAGTGTCTTTCATTCTTAATTCAGAAGCCATCAAAATTGAAAAATCCGATAAGGAAGAATTGATCAAAATGATTAAACCAACTATTGGGATCAAAACCAAATCATGCAATGATAATAATGTAAAAGTTGGAAAATCTAAAATAGGTGGAAAACCCGATTTGCCAAAAGATTTTAATTGGCCTACATCTGACAACAAATCAATGTCATTTTGTGCACAATACAACTTATCTGAATTAACAAAATTAGACAAAGAAAATGTCTTGCCGGATAAAGGTTTCTTTTATATATTTATATCGTTGGCGTTGAAAGGAACAAAACAGGACTTCAGATTTATATACAGCGAATCAGAAAATGTTTGCATGACTGAATTCCCTGAAGATCTTGAAGAAAACGAATCGTTTAAAACAGCATTAATAGATTATTTTGAGTACTATACAATTCCAGATGATGAAAATTACAAACTGTTTCATTTTGATAAAAAATACCATGATTTCAACTTCCATTTTTATCAACCAGTGGAAGAGTTTATTATAGACGGTTTTTTCGAAAGTGCAAACAACTTGCATCAAATTCTTGGACATGACAGGTCTATTCAATCCAGTGTAGTTTATGAATTTGCTTCCAAAGAATTGGAACTATATTTTATTGACAGTAGTGAGTACTCCAAAAGATGGAACGAAATATTGGAATTATCAAAAACCTTTGAATTACTATTACAATTAGACTGCGATGATCCAAATACTGATTTGACAAAGTTTTGTGGGGATGGAACCTACTATTTCGGAATAACAAACGCTGATTTAAAAAATAGCAAATTTAACGATATAAAAATGTCATATCAATCAACGTGAAACAATACCAATAGCATTCAATTGGTAACAACACCGATAATAGTTATTGCATAAAATGTGACGTGAGTTTATCCCCTTGCTGGTTTTCAAGTTTGCAACTTGCCCCTTTCATCCTCTGATCTTCACAATTGCTGATCGTTAATGTATTAAATTTGTAACAATCTGAAACTTACACCGTAAACTGACCATCTCCTCTTGTTGGCGCAAGTTTGCAACTTGTGCCCTGTCCGAGATGCACCTACATCGCTGTGTTGCTATTGCTGTGCCACGATTCTTGGATGTTTGTTTGATTATCCGTAACTTTGTTGGATATGAGAACCGGATACCTAATATATGACAGATCAGGAGAGTACAAAAAAAATCTATACCTGGATTTAGTTCTTCGGATTCAAATTGGAAAATGGCATCACTTAGACTATGCTGCAGTCTGGCTAGATCCTATCACACTTTAATATATACGTAATGAGAGATAGATATAAAGACGAACAATATTTTTCACGTTTTATTTCAGAGTCTGAAAATGGATTAAATAACTTGAGTGCAAAATTGAAAAATGGTGAAGTACTACCAGAAAGGGTAAATTTTGTTAAAATTGGAATGCTACAGTATTTAAATAATATAATTTTGGCAAAATACTCTAAAGGAGAATCAATCGAAGAAATAAAGTCATATTTATTAGATGCTATTCATTTGACATTCGAAAGTTGGGATGGTTTTGGGTTGCTTTACCACATGGGTAAAACAAGATTAAATCAATATGGTTTATCTTCCTATGATAGTATGCTATGGATGTTGTCTTTAGGTTATTTATTAAATATAGATGATGTGGATTTTAAAAAGCTGGTAGCTGTAATTGATAGAGATCAAGTAAAAGATTTTTTATATGAATTTATTATACGGACCAAGCTAAAAGAAAGACAACCAATCACAGAAGAAAGTTATGAAATATATTATTATGCACCAAAAGCTTATGAGCTCCTACGTACAGCAATTATTCAATATAACATGGCTGATGCAGAAAAATTAGTTGCTAAATTCGTTAGAAAGGATTGGTACAATAAACATAAATCAGCCGGTTGGTACAATAGTCATTTAAGTAATGGTGGATATTTTGGATATTGGAGTTTTGAAACCGCAGCTGTTGTAAAAATAATGGCTTTAGACGATAGTAGTTTTATTGACTGCCGATATTATCCAAAAGATTTAGTCCATAATAGTTAGTCCACCTGATGGGCGAAATTTATAACTTCGTACTAAAAAATTAAGAATTTTTAATTCAGTAATCCAGCAATCTTCAAAATTGCTATTTGTTAATCTGTCAGAATTAAAACAATCTTAAACGTCCACCACAAACAGACCATCCTCTCCCCCTACTCCTCAAAAAAATCCAATACCTTTTTTGCATTGGCCTTTCCGATCAGCTGCTCGATTTCAGCAGGATCAGAAGCCCGCATTTTTGTGACTGAGCCAAATTTTATCAGCAGCTTCTCCGCAGTGACTTTGCCTATGCCGGGGATATTGGTCAGCTGTGTACCCAGGAAGTTTTTGGATCTTTGATCGCGGTGGAAAGAAATGGCAAAACGATGGGCTTCATTTCTCGCTTGCTGTATGAGTTTCAGCGATTCTGATTTTTTATTGATGTACAGTGGCAGTGAGTCTCCCGGAAAAAAGATCTCTTCCAGTTGTTTGGCAATGCCTATGACGGTTACCTTGTCCAGGATACCGAGTTTTTCGAGACTTTGTACCGCCGAACTCAATTGCCCTTTACCACCATCTATGATGATGAGTTGCGGAAGCGATTTTTCTTCATCCAGGAGTCGTTTGTATCTGCGGTACACCACCTCTTCCATAGAGGCAAAATCATTGGGGCCTTCCACCGTTTTTACATTAAAGTGCCGGTAATCTTTATTGCTGGGTTTAGCATTTTTGAAGACCACACAGCTGGACACCGGATTTGTACCCTGTATATTGGAGTTGTCAAAACATTCGATATGCAATGGGACCACATCCATTCGAAGGTCCTTTTTAAGCGTTGTTAATATTCGTTCAGAAGATGACACTTTTTTCTGATGACTGATTTCATCTCGCTTCTTTTGCATTATGAAATAATCTATGTTCTTCTCTGCCAGTTCGAGCAATTTCTTTTTATCACCGCGCTGAGGCACCGTGATGATGATTTTGGTATCCGGAAGTTGTATGTCCATAGGCACGATCACTTCAGGTGCCACACTTTCAAACCGCTCTCTGATGGTAGGTATCACAAATGATAGTAAATCAGCAGGGTCATCGTCCAGATTCATCAACATCTCGGCAATATCCGTATTGATCAGCGCACCGTTGATGATTTTCAGATAATTGACATAGGCCATCTGATCATCCTTGGTGATGGCAAATACATCAATATCCTGTATGGTGGTGCTCACTACCGTTGACGATGATTGATAATCTTCAAAAGCTATCAGTTTTTCCTTAAGTACCTGCGCCTGTTCAAATTCCAGATGTTCGGCATGTTTTTTCATGGTATCCGTGATATACCTCTTTACACCACCCAGGTTACCTTTCAGGATATTTTTTACCTGATCTATTTTGGCATCATACTCAGATTCTGATTCAAAACCTTCACATGGACCCAGGCAGTTTTTAATGTGATACTCCAGACATACTTTAAATCTTCCTTTGTTAATATTGTCAGTGGTAAGATTCAGAGAACACGTTCGCAACTGAAACAGCTTTTTAATGATCTCCAGCAGAATATTGACCCGATATTTGGATGTATAAGGTCCGAAATAAAAAGAACCATCCCGTATCATCCTGCGCGTAAAAAAAACCCTTGGGAAGGGCTCATTCTTAATACAAATGTAGGTATAAGACTTGCCATCCTTCAGCATCACATTGTATCGAGGCTGAAATTTTTTGATCAGGGAGTTTTCAAGCAGCAAAGCATCGTGCTCTGTTTCCACTACCGTATATTCTATTTTTGCAGAATTTCGGGTCAGAAGTACGGTTTTATATTGGGTATGTTTTTTGTCACCAAAATAGGAAGTCAGTCTGTTTTTCAGACTTTTGGCCTTCCCTACATATAGTATGGTGCCATCAACATCCAGAAAACGATAAACACCGGGTTCGTGGGGTATATTGTCCGAAATAGCTTTAAAATCTTCCGTCTTCATGAATCAGTCATCAAATTTACTTCTGGTCAGCGAATTAATTTCACCCAAAACTATTTCCCTTAAGATTATTTTCTGATTTTGGCTTCCCTGATAATCTCCGCTTCAATGCCTTTGAGAATATAATAGGCTGTCTTCGGATTGGTAGCCAATGGAATATTATGTACATCACACAACCGCATCAGCATCTGCACATCGGGTTCGTGTGGATGTTTATCCAATGGATCCCTGAAAAATATCACCACATCTATATGACCGGTAGCCAGCAATGCAGCAATCTGGGCATCACCGCCTTTTGGGCCTGAAAGCAGACATTCCACATCAAATCCTTCTTTTGCAATATGTCCTCCCGTTGTTCCGGTAGCATATATTTTTGTTTTCATCAAAAATGCCTTATTGGCTACCACAAATGAAACCATCTCAGGCTTTTTACCATCGTGTGCTATCAATCCTACATTTATCATTTGTTTTAATTTTATTTTTTCTACTTTTACAAGTCAAAATCATATCGGAATGAAAACCGACCGCTTAATCTTTCGCAATATTAAAACAAATCACTGTTTCAACATGCAATTTACATCTAAAATTATTGTTTTCATTTTATCAGTCTTCTGTTTCAACCTACATCTTTCAGGTCAGGCACTCAAAAAAATGACTCCGGAGGTATACAGCCAATGGAACAAAATAAAAAATATAAAACTATCCGACTCAGCGGAAGTGATTATCTACACCCTTGAACGGGAAACCGGTGACAAGAGTTTATGTATCTACCAAAAAAGTGCCGATACCACCTATACTTTCCATCGCGTCAATAAGGCTGAAGCAGATGTTTCCGGCAGATATGTTATATTTACCAGAAGTTTGTCCTATGACAGTACCCGAACGCTGAAACGCAAAAAAACACCCAAAGATAAAATGCCGGTAGACAGTCTTTGCATATTTACACTGGCAGATCGAAGTCTTCAAACGATATCTTCTGTTTCAGATTTTTCCTTACCGTCAAAATATGCAGGATTTGTTGTGTACACAAAAAAAATGGAGACAATACAACCGGACTCCACCAAAAATGAAAAAAAGAAAAAAGAAGTATG
This sequence comes from Saprospiraceae bacterium, assembly GCA_016714445.1. GTDB lineage: Bacteria > Bacteroidota > Bacteroidia > Chitinophagales > Saprospiraceae > OLB9. The sequence goes on from JADJNF010000001.1 coordinate 919,333, forward strand.
TGATGTCACAGCCATTATTATCAGAAAGTTAGTCTCCGGAAACGAAGATACCATCAGAAATGCAAAAGATTACGTTCTGGCTGAAGATACTCCTCTTATGGCGTATTCCCAATGTTTGGGAGACAGTCTGGCCCGGTATAGTGTATATTCATTTGACTTGACCAATGATTCCTTACAGCTTGTTTTGCCCGACATGCAGCAAATCACGCAATTGTCTCTGGAAAAAAAAGGAAGCCATTTGGCTTTTTTGGGTTTGAAAGAAAAATCTGCTGCTGTTCAGAAACCATATGATCTATACTTGAAATCAGCCCAAGACTCCCTTGCGGTAAACATCACAGCTACAGACAGTATATATAAACCAACACAATGGGTAAACTCAGGCGACCGAAAGATCAGCTTTTCAGAATCAGGCAACCGCTTGTTTTTTGGCATTGCACCCATCAGACCGGTGAAGGACACCATGAGACTGGATGACGAAATTGTGAATGTGGAAATTTGGCACCATGACTCACCTCGATTGTACACACAGATGGAGACCACACTGGAAAATGATAAGAAAAAGAGTTATACCGTCATGTATGACATAAACAAAACCACATTTGATGTACTGGAAACGAAGGAGGCAGACAGAAGCATTCAGTCAGTCAAAGGAGATGGAAGATACTTCCTGCAGCTTAAAACTTTGCCTTATCAAAAAGCCGTGACCTGGAATGGCGGATTATTAAAAGACCTGATCCTTTTTGACACAGAAACCCGCACCTCCACACAAATTACCACTGCTGAATCAGGCAATCCGGTTTTTTCTCCCACGGGAAGATACATCTATTGGTTCAGCGGACCTGATTCTATCTGGAAAACATTTGACACACAGAAATCGAACATCAGCATCCTGGGTTTGTGGTCTGTCACCAAATTTCATGATGAACAAAACGATGTACCTGATCATGCAGATCCATATGGCATAGCCGGATGGTTAAAAGATGATGACGCGGTGATTGTCTATGACAGATATGATCTATGGAAACTATATCCCGGAGATCCGTTTACCAATGAGGTGCTGACCAATGGCAGAGAAACAAAAACCGTTCACCGATGGCTTGATACGGATGAAGAAAACGATTTTATTGATCCTGGGCAAAAGATGATCCTACATCAGTTCAATGAAAAATCAAGAGCAGAAGCCTATACCCTGTATGAAATCAAATCAGGAAAAAAAGACAGCCTGACGGGTGGAGATTACAGCTTAAATAAAAATATAATAAAAGCAAAAAAGTCAGGCCATTATATATTCAGTAAGCAGGATTTTAATACTTTTCCTGATCTTTTGCTGACAGACAGTACATTTACGACCATCAAAAAGATATCTGAAGCCAACCCTCAACAAGCAGAATATGCGTGGGGAAGTTGTAAACCATTTACGTGGACCAATTACAGCGGCAAACAAAACGATGGTATGTTGTTTTTCCCGCCGGACTTCAGTCCTTTCAATACATATCCGCTCATCGTCAATTTTTATGAGCGTTCTTCTGATGATTTGCACCGGCACAGGGCGCCAGAAGCACACCGGTCTACCATCAATTATACATATTATACCAATCAGGGTTACGTCGTATTTAATCCGGACATCAGATACACCAAGGGGCAACCCGGCGAAGACTGTTATATTGCCGTAAATTCAGGAGTGGATGCTTTGCTGAAAAAAGGATACATCGACAGCACCCGTATGGGATTGCAGGGACACAGTTGGGGTGGATATCAGATCGCTTATCTGCTGACCAAGACCGGCAGATTCAAATGTGCTGAAGCCGGCGCACCTGTAGTAAATATGGTCAGTGCTTATGGTGGAGTAAGATGGGAATCAGGTATGAGCCGTATGTTTCAGTACGAAAAACAGCAATCCAGAATAGGACAGACCCTTTGGGAAAATCCCGCCCAATACCACTTCAACTCACCGATCTATCAGATGGAAAAGGTGACCACGCCGGTGCTCATCATGCACAATGACGAAGATGGTGCAGTACCCTGGGAACAAGGCATCGAATACTATATGGCACTGAGGAGACTTGGCAAACCAGCCTGGATGCTCAACTACAACGGCGAACCACACTGGCCGGTTAAATGGCAGAACAGACTCGATTTTAATATCAGAATGGAGCAGTATTTTAATCATTTCCTGATGGATGGACCCATGCCGCTGTGGATGAGGGAAGGAAATACACCGTTGGAAAAAGGGATATTGGATAAGTATTGAGATTTACCTTGGGTGTATCCCATTTTTTCAATCAATTGTTTTAAAATTTCATTTATCTCCCTTTAGGGCGTGGTAAAACAAGAGTAGTTTTTATGAAAGTGCAATTTGGGGATACACCCACTACCATTAGAGATATACTGAATAATGAACACTCCAGGGTAGCAACGGATAAAGTGCTGGGTTATATCCAGTCTTGTCCTGACAAAATCGGAGAGCTCATGGCTTGCTTTTTTGACGACCATCCCCGCATCTGTCAGCGGGCAGCCTGGCCGGTGGGAGATCTGGGTGAAAGGTATCCTGAATTGGTCATACCGTATCTGCCGCAAATGATAGCCAACTTAAAAGCGCCTAAACATGATGCCGTCATCCGAAACACGGTACGAACCTGGCAATATATGTCTATTCCGGAAGACTATCTCGGGGAGATATTTGAATTGTGTTTTAACTATATTACTGATCCTAAAATACCTGTCGCCATCCAGGCATTCAGCATGACGGTTTGTGCAAATATCTGTAAAGCAGTTCCTGAACTGAAAGAAGAATTGATACTTGCCATAGAAGATCAACTGGAACATGGATCTGCAGGAATTAAGAGCAGAGGAACAAATGTCATAAAACTCTTGAGCTCATGAATAAAATTAAAATTAATACTAAAATTGAAATTGATGAGTTTTTTTTTTATGAAATTACAATAGTCGCTTTGCACTTGCCCGACTTGTGTATTGCGGGTATAAACCTGAAGGATTAAAATTCGCAAGTTGGTTCTAAACCATCCCAGATGTTCATTCTCAACCCAAACATATTCAATAATTTATCTAAATTTAAACGCAAAAAAAAAAGGGCAACATCATTGTTGACATTGCCCTTGAAACTATCATTTCTTCTAATAAGTGCCTATCTTCTGTCCGTTATAGCCAGTTTTTCAGTATAAGATTTATCACCCGATGTGAAATTGATCATATACAGACCTGCTTTAAACTGAGAAACATCCATAGTAAATGTTTTTAATGTACGATCGCCATTCATTTTTTGAGCGGAGACCACTTTTCCTGTTATATCATATACAGAAAGTATTCCTTCAGCATATTTTCCAAATGGAACCACCAACGTTATTTCATCAGTAGCCGGGTTAGGGAAAACCAATAATTCGTCAGAAACCTGGATAGTTTCAAGATCATTTGCATCTGTATCTATCCTATAATTACTTCCACTGGTTTGGACCAACAATGAATAGCAGGAACTATTATTAAATACCCCGCCATAACCATATACTTTTACATAATAAGTTGTAGCACTTAGCGTATTATTATAGACGATTTGCTCACTAAGTGTTCCATCATTTTCAGAAATGCCTACTTGAGTTGATGTGCCTCTATATAAAACCATGTCATAGTCTGCAGGAAGGTTATTCAAATTGACTTTAATATTCTTTTTGGCATTTGTATTCTTAAATTTAAACCAATCCACATCAGTGCTTGTACCTATTTTTGCATTTAATGCGGTGCCAATGGTAATATTTTTTGCCGCAGAAGCAGAGTTATTACTTTCATAATTGTCTGCACATGCTGCTGTGGTAGTAAAGTTTACAGTGTTTGAATAGGCGCTGGAAGCACTTGAACAATTGGTTTTTACTCTGGTGTTATACGTGGTACTGGCTGCAAGACCTGTTAAGTTTACAGAAGTTCCGCTTACGGTTTGTACTGTCCATGTGGAAGCAGCACTTGTTTTATATTCAAAAGTGTACCCGGTGGCACCGGATACTGCAGCCCATGAAGATGTTGCAGTAGTTTGTGTAATACTACTGGTTGCCAATCCCGTCGGTGCATTACAAGTCGCCGCTAATGTTGTGAAGTTAAGTACTGTAGAAAAAACACTTGTTCCACCTGAACAATTTGTTGATATCCGAATATTATAAGTGGTAGATGCAGCAAGTCCTGTAAAATTTACAGCTGTACCTGTAATAACTTGTGCTGACCATGTACTGGCACTACTGGTTTTGTATTCAAAATTATAATTCAAAGCCCCTGAAACTGCTCCCCACGTAATAGCTGCTGAACTGGTTGTTATGGTACCTGCTGTCAGACCAGTTGGCGCATTACACGCAGTTGGTTCAGAAGTTGTTGTAAAATCAACTGCTACATAAGCACTCGAACCACTGGCACAATTGGCCAATACTCTGGTATTATACGTAGTAGAAGCTGTAAGCCCAGATAAACTTACAGAAGTAGAAGCTACTGTTTGAGCATTCCACGTACTTGCACTGCTTGCCTTATATTCATAAGTGTAACTGACAGCACCAGAAACGGCTGACCAGTTACTGATTGCCGAAGTTGTGGTAATACTTCCTGTGCTAAGACCGGATGGTGCATTACATGTGCTACCACCTGATGGAGGCATACATCCCGGAGAACTGGCCAGACTTGCTCTTGATCCTGATCCTTCCAAGACAGCCCGTATTCTTGCTTTCTGTCCGGCTGAAAACATTTGCATACATGCATCATAGGAATAATCCATGTAATTCATCGTCATCTCTACCGGTGTGCCTGAACAAGTACTCAGGTGGGGATAGGTAGGACATCCTCCATTTGAAGTATTGTGAGTAGGAGTATCTGCTACAAGGTCAGACCCGCAATTGGCATCACCCCAAATATGTCTTAAGTTTAACCAGTGGCCCACTTCATGTGTTGCGGTCCTTCCTTTGTGGTATGGTGCAGTTGCTGTGCCCGTAGTACCAAAATATCTGTAGTCGCATACTACCCCGTCTGTTGCTGCAGATCCCCCTGGAAACTGAGCATAACCGAGTATACCACCGCCAATGTTGCACACCCATAAATTTAAGTAATTGGATGCATTCCAAGGATTTACCCCACCGGCAGATAATTTTTTGACATTATCATTGGTACCCCAACTGGTTACAGTCGAGCTTTTTCTTGTGATTCCTGTAGTTGCGTTACCACTAGGATCTTGTTGAGCCAAACAAAATTGTACTTCTACATTTCCTATTACAGGCTGAAATAATGCAGGTACGAGGTTTAAATCTGCATTCGTAGCACTAAAATCCAAATTCAACACATCAATCTGAGATTGAATCTGTGCATCTGAAATATTTTGAGCGGGTACAGATGAATTCCATACAACATGCACTACAACAGGAATAGTAATTACTGCCCGTTGACCACTTCCATTAGGATGTTTACGTAAATATTCTTCAGTCTGTCTTTCGATCTCATCCATATTCTTTTGAATAATAGGATTTTCTTTGACCTGACGATCCAAAACATCCATGGTACCGCAGTGGCGATCCTGAGCAGAAAGATTAGAAACAAAAAACAGGGTAAGCAACACCCACATTGAAAATACCTTCATTTTTAGTTGGTTTAAAATGGTTAATAATTATAAAACTTAATTATAATGTATTCTCAAATAATAGGTGCAAGCACAAATGTAAGCTACTTTACATTATTTGCAAAATTATTGCCATTTATTTTACAAATATTTTTTTTGCGTGTAAGATTTAATCTATATTCGGTCCTGTAGCTTTAAAAAAAAATAAAATTGAATAATACATATTGAAATATATATCTTTACGCTTCGTTGAATTTAAGAAATAATCAGATGTCGAGGTTTGTTATTATTTGTTTGTTTTATATTATTTATTCTGAAGCGGTTGCCCAGGATGAATCTCAAACCAATAATCTGATTTCCAATATTATTGAAGACTTTCTGGAATCAACAGATGCAGAAAACTTTGATTATAATACCATCTTTGAAAATCTCAATCATTACTACGAAAATCCTTTAAATATCAATGAAGCTACAGAAAACGACCTGAAAGAATTGTATCTGCTCAATGAGATTCAAGTCAATGATTTTATGACCCACCGTACGCAATTTGGAAATTTCCTGAGTTTGTATGAGATTCAGGCCATTCCTTCATGGGACATGGGGACGATAAAAAATGTGAGCCCTTTCTTGCGCTGCGAAGTGGCTGCTTCTGATTTCAATCTTGATTTTCGCGATGCTTTACTAAACGGCACTTCTACCCTATTTTTAAAAGGTAAACGTATTCTGGAGCAAAGAAAAGGTTTTACTACAGATGCCAATGGCAACCGACCTTATCTGGGTGATCCCAATCATTTGTATGTAAGATACCGGTATGAGTTTGGTCAACTGTTTAAAGCTGGTATAACCATGGAGAAAGATCCGGGAGAACAATTGTTTGGAGGGGCAAGCAAATATGGTTTTGATTTTTATTCCTTCTTTTTGTACGCCAGAAATATTAATAAAACGTTCAGCATAGTTTCTTTAGGTGATTATGCTGTTAGTATGGGCCAGGGTCTAATACTGCACAATGACTTTGGTGCAGGTAAATCTTCCTTTGTTATGAATGTCAAAAAAGCCGGAAGAATGATACGACCTTACAGTTCCGTAAATGAAGTAAACTTTTTCAGAGGTGCGGGCACGGTTATTAATCTCGGCAGATCATGGCAGGCCGCAGCATTTTTTTCATATAAACCTATTGATGCCACTGTAGATAGGGATACTATTGAAAATTCCGATTTTGACGCTTTTGGCTCCATTCGTTTTGATGGATTTCACAGAACAGAATCAGAAGTTGCGAATAAAAACTCTATCCATCAAACCAATGCAGGGCTGAAACTGGAATATAAACTCCGCAACTTCAAAATTGCTGCCAATGGATTATACACAGGTTTTGATGCTCCCTTGATCAGAGATGAAGCCTTATACAGAAAATACCTTTTTAACGGCAAACAACTGGTGAATGCCAGTGTAGATTATAGCTGGCGGCTGCGCAATCTGACTTTTTTTGGCGAAACTGCCATGAGTGATAATGGAGGTATGGCACAGATACACGGGGTATTGATGGGTTTGGACAGACGAGTAGATGTATCCGCTGTATATCGAAATTATGATCCGGACTATCAGGTACTGAATGCCAATGCATTTGCAGAATCCAGTCAACCTGTTAATGAAAAAGGATTTTATCTGGGAATGGAGCTGCGACCTTTCAAAAGTATAACTGTCAGTACTTATGTCGATCTTTGGTCAAATCCATGGGTAGCATACAGAAGAGATGCCCCCGCCGATGGCAAAGAGTTTCTGATCAAACTCGCCTATACTCAAAAAAGAAAAATGGATTTTTATATTCAATACCGCTATGAAAGAAAACAGCTCAACACCAGCAATGAAAACATCATAGATTTTCCTGAATATCAAACCCTCCAAAGATTAAGACTTCACGTATCTTACAAAATCAATAAGGAATGGGAAATCAGAGACAGAGCAGAATTTTCCTTTTTTGATAAAAGTACTTCCTCCCGTGGTTTTCTGATGTACCAGGATGTAGTGTATAAACCAATAGCAAAACCAATTTCATTTACTGCACGATATGCTGTCTTTGATATCAATAGTTTTGACGCCAGAATTTATGCCTACGAAAATGATATTTTATATGAATTTTATATCCCATTCTTTCAAAATCGTGGGTCGAGATTTTATATCAATACAAGATACAGAATAGGTCGTAATTATACCTGGGAACTTAGGATTGGAAGAACCTATCTTCAGAATGTGGATGTCATCGCTTCGGGAAATGAACTGATTAATGGAAATGTGAGAACTGAGATTAAAACACAATTGAAAATCAGATTTTAATTTTAACTATCACGAATGATTCCACTCAAAGACCTTTGGATTGGCGAAAGTGTCCTGATCAGATCTTCAGGTAAAACCGGTAGATTTGAAGGTATAAATAAGGAAGGAAAAGCAAGAATTCGTGTAGAAAACAAAATCTTACTGGTTACCAGTGAAAATCTGGATATTGTACCTGAAAAAGAACATTTTCCGGACATTCATGATTATCTGAATGAAGAAAAAAATGTTGATAAAAAAATTACACCTTTAAAAATAACATTCGATCATACGCTGGACTTACACATTGACAAGCTGGCTCCTCATATGGAAAATGAACTGCCCGCCAGGATTATGGAATTTCAACTCCGTAAAAGTGATACCTTCATTCGTGATGCTATTGACAAAAAGTATCCTCATATTACCATTATACATGGCAAGGGTCAGGGTGTCCTGAAGGAAGCTATAGAACATCAGTTGCAACAATTTCATCAGATAAGATTCACTTTCTCAAAAAATGGTGGTGGCGCGGTGGAAGTGTGGTTGTAAATTTTACTTTTAAAAAATTTTGAAATGATTAACAATAGTCATTAATCTTTGAATCATAATAAAAACTTACTGAATAAAAAGGCTGTTTTAACCTAAGTAAGTTTGAATAACTCAACCATAAAACATGAATACTTTTATTACCGAAAATCCCTTGTTACTATTGTTTCTGGTGATTTCTATCGGATATCTGATCGGTAATATCAAAGTAAAAGGGACCGGGTTAGGTACTACTGCAGTTTTATTCATAGGATTGGCATTTGGTGCCATGAATCCTGACTTTAACGTTCCGGACATCATTTTCCAGATAGGTATTGTGTTTTTTGTGTATACTGTTGGACTTAGATCCGGGCCTGCATTTTTTGATTCATTCCGGAAAAACGGATGGAGAGACATCACTTTTGTTATGCTCATGCTTGGATTATCCGCTATTGTCACCATCGCCATTTACTACACCATGGATTTTGATAAGGCCACGATAGTAGGCATGTATTCAGGAAGTTCTACCAATACCACAGCACTAGCCGGAGTTATTGATATGGTCAATCTTAAAGAAAAAGGAAACCCAATTACCATCAATCATTTGGTGGTAGGCTATACTTTTTCATATCCTATGGGGGTGCTCGGTGTGATGATCGCCATAAAGATCATGGAACGATTTTTAAAAATAGATTATCAGGCTGAAAAAGAAATACTTCGAAAAGACTACCCCATAGACGAAGACCTGACCAGTCGCGCCATTGAAATCACCAATCATCATATATCAGGAAAACAAATCCGGGATCTGATACGAGAACATCAATGGAATATTGTATTTGGTCGGGTCGACAGTAAACTTCATGGTACAATATTGTCCAACTGGGATATTACTTTGTATACCGGAGATAAAATCATAGTCGTGGGTACCAGAGAAGAACTGGATGAAGTAGAAAAAATATTGGGCAAGGAAGCTGAAAATAGCCTGACCTATGACAGGAAAGAGTATGACATCGTCAGAATATTTGTATCTAATCCTGATGTGGTAGGCAGAGAATTGTCTTCGCTCAATCTTCAGGAAAAATACAGTGCCATCATCACCAGAATAAGACGTGGCGACATTGAGATGCTGGCCAAAGGAGACACCATTCTAGAATTGGGTGATCGTATAAGATTTGTGGCCCGAAGACAGGACATCAAGGGAATTCAAAAAATATTTGGTGATAGCTATTATGCATCCAGTAAAATTGATTTGTTTTCTTTTGGGATTGGTATAGCCTTGGGATTGGTGTTGGGGATGATAGAATTTAATATCCCGGGTGGACTGGTATTCAAACTTGGGTTTGCAGGCGGTCCACTGATCGTAGGTCTATTGCTTGGTGCACTGCGACGTACAGGTCCGATTGTTTGGTCGCTGCCTTACGGCTCCAATGTCACTTTAAACCAATTGGGATTGACCTTACTACTAGCGGTTATAGGTATTCGTTCGGGAAATACGTTGATGGAAAGCTTAAGTGATGGTGGATGGGTTAAAATATTCCTGGCAGGATCAGTACTAAGTGTAGCAACCGCAATCCTAAGTCTATGGCTGGGATACAAACTGATCAAAATCCCATATTCCTTACTTTTAGGCTTTGTGGCCAATCAACCAGCCATTCTGGAGTTTGCCACAGACATTACCAAAAATAGAGTGCCTGCGATCGGGTACTCCTTTATGTTTCCTATATCATTGGTTATGAAGATATTATTTGCTCAGATATTGTATCTCATACTCAGTTGATTATAAATTTAGATATTTATCAAAAAAATATACCGAAACTGTTTTGAGAATTCAGGAATGTATCTATCTTTGCGTCGCTTTTGAAGAAAAGTAGTAAGTTTTAAATATTGGCCCGTTCGTTTATCGGTTAGGACGCCAGGTTTTCATCCTGGTAGGAGGGGTTCGACTCCCCTACGGGCTACATTTTTAAAGGTAATTGGTTGATAATCAGTTGCCTTTTTTTGTTGGTTGTCGTTTTGGTTGTCGTTTATATTTTTACCTCACATATTGGGCAACTTTATTTATTTCTAAAACGTTAATTTCTTGGCTTGAAAATTGATTACAGTTTTACATTGCTTCTGTTTATTTGGTATAAAAAAATATCTTAACATTTTCCAAATCTCATTTTCAAGATGGATTCAATTAGAGATACCGCTTTAAGAATCAAAATCGAACCTTTAACTACAGACTTGCATGCTGCGAAAGCAGAAACTGTTGTTAAAGTTCTATCTCAGATAATAAAGTCTTACAACAACTTTATTGAAATTGAATTTTCTAGAATACCTGGATTATTGGAACTATCCAATAAAAAAAATAATCCTATTGAAATTATTAAAGAAGATTTAAGTTTGCTAATAGTGGACTTGAATTTTAGCAGTTTTGCAGCATCCCTTGCTCCAAGCGCATCGGCAGATAGCTCTTTATTGTTTAGTGATGAAGTAAATAATTTTAAGTCTTCAGTGTTTTTCGACTACAAAGCAAATATAATCATTCCTGACTACGACGACAGTAAATATTTTAATTCTATAATGAATAAATACAATAACCATGAAAGAAAAAGTATTTTCGAGCCTCTTTTCTCAATAGCTGGAGATGGTAAAGAGTATAATTTAATACTGAACGATTCGAATGATAAAATAATTAAGAAAATCATCCCCCCTGCAAAGTCAAAACTTATTCATTACATTTCTAAAGAAACTAAGACTGAAAAGAAGCAACCACAATATAAGACAGCAAATGTTTTTGTCAAAATCTTAGATGAAGGGGATGAAGTAAAAAATTTATCCAGACGGAATGTCAAGGAAGTTTTGTATTTTGAAAGTTTGGAACACGAAACTTATCCTTACAAACCTAATATTATTCGATATGATAAATATGTGTTCATTCTTAATTCTAAATTAGAAACTGATGTTTCTTACAATGATGGAATGTATTTTATTACATGTGAATTTTTAAATATTTTTTCATGGGGAGATTCTAGAGAAGAAGCGGAATCTGCATTTTCATTTTCTTTCTATTCAATATATCTTAATTTTTATAATGAATTAGATAAAAATATGACTAAGGATGCAGTTGAACTCAAGATTAAAATTAGAAATTTAATTCAAAAAGTAATTGAGGAATGAAAACCCGAAAAACAAAAGCCATTATTAAAACATTGGAAAAAAAGGGTTTTGAGTATTACCCAGAGAAAGACCATCATAGATTCTATTATCTTACGATAGATGGGAAAAAAACATCAATTTACACTTACTTTAGCCATGGGAAATCTGAATACAATTCAAATTTAATGGGTATGTTGAAAAAACAGCTCAAATTTATAGATTCAAAAAAAGCTGAAATGTTTTTTGATTGTCCTTTGACTAAAGAATTATATTTAGAAATGTTAAAAGAGATAGGCGTTTTGTAAATTTTTAAGAAAAATGTTATTATGGAATTCGAAATCGGTTTATTATTTGTTAGATATTTTAATTTTATGAGACATTTTGAAGATAATCTTCAAAGTTTTTCTCCCACTCAGAATAACGATAGCCTTAAATATTGGTCAATGTTAGCTTTAAGGGATTTCGATATGATTCAACCAGAAGATTTAGAAAGATATCCACTAATCAACAATTCAATGTTAACCGATAGAAAGATGATGGATATTATAAATAACAGAAATTTATATTTTCAAAACTGTAGGACTATAACAAGAAATAATATACGAAATATATTAATTTCCAACCTTGAATTAAGTTTTGGTGAAATGGAAGCTTTCCATTCATACCAAAGTAATCAAACAACAATAAATATATCATTTTCTTACAATTTAGAAACTGATGTTTTAACAGTTAATTCGATAAATCAAATTATTCCGATATTTAATGAAAATGTTGAACGAAGCTCTTTTGAAGAATTACACTATTCAGTCCAATGTTTTTAGGTGAACTGTAAACCCCTACCAATCCGAATCAACACCCTGTTTTAATACCTTAAAGTAGGACACACGTATTGCACGCAACTTTTTGCAGCATAAAGCTACTAAACTGTTCTTAAATCTACAGACATTCACTTGTTATCAGTGACAAAATTACATAACAATATAATCAGGTTTAAATAACACCTCGTTTAACATTGGAAAGGTTATTTTATTTTAGACCAAAAAGGTCGCAAGTTATTAACATCTGAATTTAATGCAGCGTTCAACAATACAATATACATAAATCATTTGACTGCAGGATTATACAATTTACAGATAATAACAAATAAAGCTGAATACAAAACAAAATTTTTCAAGATGTGATGTATTGCTAAATGTTACAATAGATAATTCATGGCAAAATAGTAATCAAAATCCTTAGTAGTCTATATCCATCAATGAATAATAATGACCGAATTGACATTACCCTCTTCATCTCTTTCCTGAAGCTGATTGGACGGATCAATGATCCAATGCTGGCCATCAATGATAAATTTATAAAAATGTTTGCCGGGTGGTAGTTTTTGGGTAACCTTCCACCCATCTTTGGTTTTGATACAGCTAACCCCTTTTTTGTCCCAGTTATTAAAACTTCCCGACAAGGCAACTTTTTTTGCATCGGAGTAACCCTTCAGATAAAACTGCACATCTTTGCCCACCACCAGAATCGAATTGTAGGTAAAGTGCTGATTTTGCACCATAAATGCGTTCGCAGGGTCGTGCATCCATTCGCCATCAACAATAAACTTATATTCATAAATGCCGGGAGTCATTTTCAGCCTGATCTTCCACTTATCTCCTACCCTGATTAATTTTATGGCATTTTCATCCCAATTATTAAATGATCCTGATAATATCACTTTTTTTGCCTTTTGCCACCCTTTAAGTATAAACTCAACATTGCCGGTGGGACTGACTTTGGCCGGGTCATCCATAATATCACTGCTGCCTTGGGCCAACTTTTCTGAAAGCGGATAATTCCAGTGGGACATATCTATTTTGAACTTGTCTTCCAGGTTAAATGTTTTATCAAACTGAATCAGTTTTTTATGTAGCTGATAGGAATGTGATCCAATCTTTTGTAGTGTCCATCCATCTCTTTCCCAAAGTGCGAACAATCCGGATTTGATCACCGCTGCCAGATCAAAGTCCTTAAATTCGGCCAGTGCAATACAAGACTCATCTTTTGAATTGATACAAGACTCATGAAATTTTATATATACATCGTCTCCATTGATCTCACATTGGGAGAACGGCGTTTCCTGTGCGATCAAAAGATTGCATTGAAGTACAATATTCAGCAAAAGTAAAAACTTGTACATTATGGATTTACTACTTTTAATTGGTGCAAATATAACTTTTGTTTCTTATAATTGATACTAAATAACCACGGTGACAAAAATTCAAATCCCAAAATACCATCAAGATCGGAAGCATAAATTTTATTCAGATTATCCATATTTATCAGCACTGTAGCCATAGAAGCACATCTGTACTTTTCAAGAATGGATAGTTTGTACAATCGACCTGCCAGCACATCACTTTCTTTACCATTAGAACCGGTAAGCCTGATTGTTTTGATGGGTTGAAACTGAGCCATGATATCCTTTGACTTTTTTAAATCCAGCAAATTAATTTCTGCACCGGAATCTATACCAAATTTTTTCTTCACCCCATTGACCATAACATCAATGACCGGAATAAAATTCCCTAAAGTGAAAGATAAACTATCCTTTTTGTCCAGGATAAAGGGCATTGGGTCGATGACATTGCCTTTGACATCCACCCTTGATAAAGAAATGAACCGGCCTCTGTAATTAAACATGATTTCAAAATCACTTAGCAAACTAAAGCCCACCAACCCCAAAATTTTTATGTCTTTATTATATTCGATGGATGACAGATCTACCACATCAGCATCTATATTGATAAAATTAAGGTTGTCCATCGCAATTTGGTTATTATAACTGACAGATAAAGATTTACCTCTGCCGGACACCCCGTAATATTTTCTGGAATCATCTGCTGTACCAATGAAATGCTGACTATTCAAAACAAGACCTTCGGCTCCTGTATCTACCACAAAATTTCCAATGGAATCATTGATGTTGGCTTGAATGATGATCAGACCACCTTTCAAAATGAATGGAATGATGTATCCGTTTTTTTCGCTTGTAACCGGAATGGAAAAAGTATTTACATGCAAGGCTTGCATCCTCAGGCTAAGAAGCAAAATCAAATTAAGCAGTACAAACTTCCTGATTAAGGGCATGCAATCCATTTATCAAACAAAGATAAGACATTTGATTTAGGTTGGTTTCCCTGGCCCGGAACTAATAGACCAGTGTCGTAATATCATAGATGTAAGCCGAATTGTGGGTTGCAGATCGACCAGGATAAGAAAAAGGTTATATGATTTGAAAGATTCCCCATCAATATGCATTTTTGGCATTAATTCATGCTATACCTCACACCCAAATAAAATTCCCTGCCCTTAGTCGGTCCCCAATTGAACGCCGGATCAAAATACTGTCCAAAAGGCTGATCGTAACCCAGTATCGGAAATTCCTGCCGGAAATCAAAAATATTTTCTACACCACCATAAATCTGTACATCTTTCCATCTACGTGTAACCTGTACATCCAGTTGTTGATAAGATGCGGAAACATCAAGCAGTTTATATTGGTCAGGATAGCCGGATGTCGATGGCAACTGTTTGCTGCCCGTCCATCTGTAGGTCAGGTCAAACTGCCATTGATCATTGGGTATGGAGTATGAAGTATTGGCACTCCATTTATGCGTAGGCACAAAAGGTAAATCTTGTCTGACACCTTCCACTTTACGATATACTTCCAGATAATTGTAAGCCACTTTTACATCAAATTGGGGAGTGAATATCCATTTATTTTCCAATTGAAAACTGCCGGAAACACTTTGTCCAAAAAAATTATCCACAATAGCAGTATTGACTTCCTTATCAAAATCGGGAAATATCTGGTTCTGAAAAAAAGTCAGATAAGCATCTCCGGACAAAGTAATGTTGATCTCTTGCCAATGGAAAGTCTGTACAAAATTCAGTCCTGTGTTGATGGCTTCTTCGGGGGCCAGCTCATTGGACAATCTGAGTATTCTGTTGCTTGCCAAAAGATTGGCATTCTCTGCAAAAATATGGGCTATCCGGAATCCTTTGCCTATAGAAAATCTGATGTCAGTATCCGGCGACAATTCAGCCCTTATGAGTAATCTCGGTGTCACTTTCCAACCAAAACTACCAAAATGATCCAACCGGACACCGGTCAATAAAGTAAATTTGGATAGTGTAAATTTATTTTCAACAAAAGCCCCCGGTATGTCATAATCTGTGAGATATTTGCCTGCATAATCTAATAATGGCAGCTCTTGTATAAAACTGACATCTTCCTGTAATCTATTGTGGCGATGGCTGATTCCTACTTTTAGATTGTGGTTTTGAGTACCATAATAATAATCTAAGTACAGACTTGACGTCAAATTAAACTGCTTGCCTTCGTACTTTTTAACACCAAAATAACTTTCCTGCTTTTGAACAAATGCACTGTTGAGCAATATCAACGAAGCTTTCTCATGGATGATGTAATTGGTTTTGGTGTACAGTTCACCATGATTGATGTGTACATTCTGACCATAAACTGCCGAAGAACCAAGATGTTCAGTCCGATCAAAACCGGTCAGTCCTCCTTCGCGGTTTTCGTGAAGATATCTGCCAGCAATAACTGTGCGCCATTGGGGTTTTTCAGGATTGTCATATGACCATCTGTTGTAAAACGAAACCCTGTTGGTTTTTACGATGTCTCTGAATCCGTCTTTGTCCCTGTCGATAATACCGGCAGGTAAGGTGAGATGTCCTACAGTCAGATTGCTCCAACCTGCTTTTTTGATCATAAAGTTGGCATTGTATTGTGTCTCACCAAATGAATTTCCAAAAACATTCAGGAATAATTTTGGTGCAGTTTCCGGTTGATGAAACTCCATATTGATCTGTCCGCTGATACTTTCAAAACCCTGAAGCACTGAATTGGCTCCTTTGGTGACAAATATCTTTTCTATCATCGTACCGGGAAAACTTCCGGGACCATACGGATAAGCCAACCCCTGTACCAAAGGCATACCGTCTACCAGTACCTGATTATATACACCGGACAAACCGAGTATACGCAGTTCTTTGGCGTCTGTAACAACATTGGTCACATTGGCATCTACATTGCTGTTGGTTGAGAAACAACCTGCGAGACTGCAACAAGCTGCTCTTTGTATCTCACGTACACCGAGTACTTCCACCTTGGCCACATCATCTGCAAATCTGGTAGCCGAACCTTTGGCTGTAATATTTATTTCACTGAGCGTGGCATCTTCTATGAGTTGCACTTCCCAGTGTTTTATGGCGCGGACATCTATTTTTTCAGTAGTAAATCCAACAAATGATATGTGTAATATGCGGATACTGTCCTGAATGTCTTCGATGATAAAAGCTCCGTTTTCATCTGTGACAGTACCTTTGGTGTGATTTTCCCAAATGATATTAGCTCCTGATAGTGGTTTTCCCATGATGTCAGTGACTGTGCCGGTGATATTTTGACCATACACAGACCAATGGAAAACAAAACTAAATATAAAGATAGTATGACGGATATTCATCTTGGATTTTGCTAGATTACAGAAAAAATTAAACTCAAAGGTAAATCATTTCAGTCATTGAAAAAATGATGTATTATAATATTTTCAAATATATATTGACATAATACATACCCGTAATGATAAAAGCCCATCCTGCGACCAAACGCATCACTTTCTCTACTTTGGTTATGGCATTAAAGTAAGTGCCTAATTTTTCGATGCTGTATGCTATTACAAATGCAAAAATGATGACCGGAATACCTGTGCCCAAAGAAAAAACGACCGGTAGTAAAAGTCCGGCATCAGCTGCTAAAGTCATAGGTATCAACATACCAAAAAACAAGGCACCACTATAAGGACAAAACGCCAATGCAAAAATAGCCCCCAACAAAAAGGAACCTAAAAGTCCACGATCTTTAAAGCGTTCTGATAATCTTTCGGTGAGATTGCCTTTGGTCAGAAAGCCCAACTTGATCACATCGAGCATCACTAATCCTATCAGGATCATGATGGGGCCAAGAATTTTCTCTCCGTTGCCCTGAAAAAGTTTGGCTATCTGAAACTTACTAAATCCAAAATAGATCAATGCGCCTATCGCAGTATATGACGTCAGTCGCCCCAAAGTATACAAAAAACCACTCAAGATGACTTTTTTCTTGCTTTCGAAGGTCTTGGCTATGTAAGCCGTTGCTGTGATATTGGTTGCTAAAGGACAAGGACTAACAGCCGTAAGAAGCCCTAAGGCAAATGCCGCAATAACGGGAGTTTCGCTGTTTTGTGCGAGATTATTTAACCATTCCATACTTTGTTAATTTGGAAATTTACCAATTTGGAAATTTGAAAATTGATCTATTTTCAATTTAATTTAGCCCTTTTTAGAAGTGGCAATTATTTTTGAAAGTATCAAGATCAATTCTTTATTCTTTGCAATTAAATCGTCGCAATCAGGATATTTTTTTGAATATTTACAAAGTAGTAACCAATATTCTGTTTCGTCAGCTTCTTTTGCAGATATTTTTAGTTTATGAATAAAATCTGCTTTACTTTCTCCATTTTGAGCTTCACGAATATTGGCTCCAATAGATGTTCCTGATTTTAACAATTGACGAGCAATAACATACTTCTTCATATCCTCCAAAGTGTCACAGAAATTTATAATTTCCAAAGCAAATTCGAATGATTTATTTACGATAATATTATCCTTATTTCCTTGCATATTTTTTATTTTAATTATTTGTTAATTAGAAATTGGCAAATTTTCAAATTGAATCATTTCCAAATTAAAACTGATTGATCTCTTTTTTCAAGCCTGCCATAAATTTGGTTTTATCACCTGCATTCATAAAGGCAAAATCGGTCATGTCTTTTTTCTTTCCGGTCTTGGGGTTATAAATAAAAAGTGCGGTACCTGCTGCTTCAAATTTTTCAGCCATATTTTCATTTTTGGTATCGTCTACATTGACCAGTTTAAATGGCATACCAGTAAAAGACTTTACTGTTTCTTTGGTCAATTCTTCGATTTTCAAACAAGTAACACAGCGGTGTTCTGAGTGAAACTGAATGATTTCCACATTAGCTTTTGCTACAGTGTTTACTTTGGTTTGTGCTGACGATACAAATGCCATAAACATCAGGAAGATAAAACTAAATAAAGGGAGAAATTTAAGTGTTTTCATTTTAATAAATTTTAGATTTTATAATTATTTATTGATAGCCAATAATCTGATGACATCAGCTTTCCCTCGATGATAAAGTCCTTCATCAAGTTCGATTACTTTTGTTTCCAATATTTGAATATCCAGTTTTTGAAAGTCCATCTTGAGTATTTCTTCTGTATACAGCATGGATAAATCTTTAGGACCTCCGGAGTTGTTATTCAGTTGCAATGGATTAAATGCTTCTATAATAATTCTGCCTCCCGGTTTTAAAGATGATATTGCCTTCTGATGAATTTCTGATCTTAAATCAGGCCCGAAGTGAGCAAATATAAAAGCAACCACATCATATTTTGCATTTCCAAAATCAAAATGTATGGCATCTGAAATGAAATAAGAGATATTTACATTGTGATTTTGAGCAAGTTGTAATGCTTTTGTTTTTCCACTTTCACTATAATCAAATGCATCTACTTCCCAACCCGATTTAGCTGCAAAGACAGCATTGCGACCTTCTCCTTCACAGGGAAATAATATATCTCCGGCGTGTGGTATTTTTATAAGTTGTTCAGCCAGAAATTGGTTTGGATGTACCCCGTACACATATTCCTTTTGCTGATATCTTTCGTCCCAGAATTCTTTCATCACTTTTTCATTTTATTGGATGTTTGATAATTTAATTTTGATCCTATTTTGAGTCACAGAAGGAGATTAAATAAAAATCCGGACATTATGATAAAAAGAGCCACGGTCCCAAAAAATATTCCTATCATCTTCATGCTCATCACCTTTTTGAGTAAAGTTGCCTCTGGCAATGACAATCCTACCGTCGCCATCATAAAGGCTATCGCTGTGCCTATCGGAACTCCTTTGGCCACAAAGACCTGAATGACGGGAACTATACCTGCTGCATTGGCATACATCGGTACCGCCAGAATGACTGCAAAAGGTACGGTCCACCAGGCACCACTGCCCAAATATTGAGCAAAGAAATTTTCCGGAACATATCCATGCATGGCCGCGCCGATCGCAATCCCTATGATCACATATATCACTACGCCCCGCACAATTTCCCACGCACTACGGGTGATTTCAGGCAATCGTTGTCTGAAGGTCTGTTTTTCTTCTTCGTAAGCTTCAGCTTTTAGCTGGTCATTTGCCAATAGTGTTTTGACCCAATCGGACAATAAATGTTCCATCTTAAGTTTGCCCAAAAACCAACCGCCTATCGTTCCCAATAATATCCCGCTGATGGCATACACCAAGGTCGCTTTTAGTCCAAACATACCGAGAAACATGGCTACAGCCACCTCATTGACCAATGGAGATGTAATTAAAAATGAGAAAGTCACTCCTAATGGAATGCCACCACGTACAAATCCAATAAATAATGGGACAGACGAGCACGAACAGAATGGTGTGATAGCTCCAAATATAGAAGCAAAAAGATACTCTAATCCAAAGAGTTTATTGTTGGCCAGATAATTTTTTAATTTTTCTATGGGAAAATATGCATTCACAATACCCATCAAAAACACAATGACAAAAAGCAAAAATAAAATCTTGATGGTGTCATAGACAAAAAAATTAAGCGCAATGCCCAAGTGTGTATCAGCACCAATCTGAAACAAGCTATAAATCAGCCAGTCTGCAAAATTTTGTATCCAGTTGAACATGGTGTATTAATTTGAAAATTTTATTAATCTGGAAATTTGAAAATTAACGCATTGGTTTTATTTCCAAATTGAGCTATTGACTCATTTCCAAATTGAACTTAACAGCACCCCGGTTTGGAACAGCAATCACCATCCTTTGGCAATACGGAAGAAGTATCTCCAATCGTAGGAAAACCTTTTTGCACCCATCTGATGATACCAAACTGCATATTGACCACCTGATCATAGCCATGATTGACCAGAAAACCAGCTGCTCTGAGGCTTCTACCGCCACTGCGACACACCATCACGACCTTCCTGTCTTTAGGTATCTCCTGATAACGGTTTTCAAAGTCACTGAGTGGAATGTGCATAATTTCCGGTACATCGTAACTCAGCTGAGCTACCTCATCTGCTTCGCGCACATCTACCAATAAAGCGCCTTCACCAATCCATTTTTGTGTAGATGTTGGGCATATTTCTTTAACAAGTGTTTGTGTTTCCATTTTTTTAGTTTTATTATTTTACTAATTTGAAAAGTAACTCACTTCCAAATTAATTCATTACCAAATTAGACAATAACTGCTTGATTTCAGATACATCAGCTGTCCGTCCTTTGATTTTGGCCACTTCGTTGATCATAAGTACAGGTGTAGAGAGTACGTTGTATTTCATGATTTCCATGATGTCTTCTACCTTAGTGACATTGGCTTCGATGCCGAGTTGTTTGACCGCTTCTATGGTATTGTTGTAAGTGGTTTTGCATTTTGGACAGCCAGGTCCGAGTATTTTTATGTCTAACATGATGTGCTATTAATTATTTATTCGCAAATATACGAACAACAAACTACATTCGTATTATTACGAACATGATTTAACGGATTATTAGGATGATCTTAGTCATATTAAACCTGTCTAAACACATACCACATCTCCTCCCCTACCTGCAAGCTGCGTTCTGCATATTTCGCATCCATTTCATCTGTACCATCAAATGCTTTCGGATCATCATATTTGACCGGAAATCTGGCTTCCGCTCCAAATACGATCGGACAGGCTTCATCGGCAGAGTTGCAAGTCACGATGGCAGCATAATTTCCTGATGGATTAAAAGCATGGTTGTATTCCTTGGAAAAACAGATGATGGCCTGTTCGTTTGGTGCATACTTGACAGCATACACCGGATTGGATGTTTCTGACAAATTTAATATGTCAAATCCCTGGTTGGCTAAGGTCTCTGCTATTTTGGGAAACATGGCAGTCGCTTCAGTGCCACCTGAATAACAAAATACATTTTTGAAACCAAAATGGTAAGCCATCGTTTGCGCCCATATTTGTGATAAGTGACTACGACGTGAATTGTGCGTACAGATAAAATTAAGTCGAATGGTCTCGCCTGTAGACTGTTTGTCCCGGATGTAAGTGATGAGCGGCAAAAGGACTTCTTTGCGCTCAGTGGAAATATTTTCAGCAGAAAATGTTTGTATAAGTGTTGTTATATCAGAGTTCATATTTTTATTTATTTTACTTTTTTATCCATTAAATGCATAGAGAATTGGTTGTAATCCAAAATTGCACTTTCATTAAAAATTCCTTTTGTTTTACCCCATCCCTAAAGGGGGACAAAAGGAATTTTATAACAATTAAATGAAAAAATGAGACGTGTCCGATTTTTTTGACTTTTCTCATTGTATAACTTTGTGCGTTTGGTGGTTTTTAATATTTCCATTTATTGGCCAAAGCGACAAGGGACAACATCACAGGTACTTCTACCAAAACGCCTACGACAGTCACTAAAGCAGCCGGTGAATGTAATCCAAAAAGTGCAATCGCCACAGCCACGGCAAGTTCAAAAAAATTGCTGGCTCCTATCATTGCCGCAGGAGCACAAATCGGATGCGGGAGATTAAGTTTCCTGCCGGCAAACCAGGTGATAAAAAATATAAAATACGTTTGTAAAATTAAGGGAATGGCCACCAGAAGTATAATCAATGGATTGTTGGTGATATTTTGGCCCTGAAATGCAAACAACAATATCAAAGTCGCTAATAATGCCATAATAGACACTGGTTTAAATTTGGGTAAAAATGACTTTTCGAACCATTCATGTCCTCTGCTGCTGACGAGAATTTTTTGGGTCAACCAACCCGCCACTAAAGGAATGACCACAAAAATGACAACGCTACTGATCAGCGTATCATAAGGGATAGTTATGTCTGTGATCCCCAATAAAAAACCTACGATAGGTACAAAAGCGACCAAAATGATCAGGTCATTGACAGATACCTGAACCAGGGTATAATTGGGATCGCCATTGGTAAGATATGACCACACAAATACCATGGCTGTGCATGGCGCTGCTCCGAGTATAATAGCTCCTGCAATATATTCGCCCGCTTGTGCCGGATCTATCCAGGCACTGTATAGTTTGGTAAAAAATATCCAGGCAAAAAATGCCATGGTAAACGGTTTGATGATCCAGTTGACTATGACCGTCAGGATGATGCCTTTGGGTCGTTTTTTGATGTCTTTGATGCTGCTGAAATCAATCTGCAACATCATGGGATAGATCATCAGCCAGATAAGGACTGCAATAGGAAGATTGACCCGATACAGTTCCATTTTACTCAGGGCATCCATACCGTCTCCTGCAAAATGTCCCAATAATATGCCGGCACCAATACACAATGCGACCCAAATGGTCAGGTATTTTTCAAAAAAACCTATGGATTTTGTTTCTTGGATACTCATATTTTTAGCTGTTATGTTGTTAGATTTTTTTTACCAATAAGGTCACTGAGAGTCTCTAAAAATTATCTGAGTATTCTTTGTGGTTAATCTCATGGGTTCTTATTTATTTTTTGAAAATCATTCACACAATACGATGCCATCTTTACTAAACTCTGTCGCCAGACTATCCGCAAAAAAGCCGGCAAACAACTGAGATGCCAGGGAATAATTTTGTCTGTTGATACAGTACTTTGTTTTGGGTGGATTGATTTCGCCTTGTATGAGACCGGCATCTTTCAGTACCTTGAGATGTTGGGATAGTGTACTATTGGCTATGGGCAACTCTTCAGACAAATCTCCATGATAACAGCAGGACTGTGATGCCAGCAACTCCAGGATGGCTACCCTGACCGGATGTCCAAGTGCATTGGCAAAAGCGGCAATCTGTTCTTGTCGTTCTGTATATTTTTTAGCTATGGTTGGCATGATACAATATTTATTCGCAAAAGTACGAATAGTTTTTTATTGTTCGTCATATTGCGAAAGAAAAAATGATGTAGGTTTCATTTGGGTGTTAATAACAATGGTTTGATGGTTCTATGTTTTTATGAGAATAAATCAAACTAATTTTTTAATACCGTTTTGTGTATGTCCAGGCAATTTATTTTATTTTAATTCCTTTGTCCCTTTTCTTCTTTCTTTGAGATTATTGTATTTTATAGTTAGTTGATAAAGGTATGTGATTAATGCTTCAAAAAAGTCTATTGAGTCTTTTGCATCTTCTTTTGTTACAATTTCATTATGATCATGGGCGCCATCATTTCCTAAAAGTCTTAGTTCATCAGACCATTGATACATTTCAGTTGATAAAATTCCAATATCCTTTAATTTCTTTAGTTTATCAAATAAATTTCCGTTTGATAGTTTCTTGTCAATACAAATAGCTTCAATTCCTTTACGACACATAATTACGCATGCATCATAAGCTTGAACTCTGTAACATTTTATTGCTTCTGAGTACGGTCCTCTTACTATTTTGGGGGCATTTTTAGAAGCTTCAATTTCAATTATTGGATAAAGCTGATCAAAGCCGTCAGACCAATAATGGTCATCTACGTGGTTAAATTTATCTCTTTGAAGAATTGGCTCGTTACAATTTAGGCACTTTCCAAGCACAACCGAAGTTCCAGAAATTGATACATCGTCTTTTCTGTCAATATTATATTGATAGTCAAATACTCTTTCATGTTCAACTATGCTATTGCATGTTGGACAAAAACATGAGAATTTTATTGTATCTACTTTATTATTCATTTTCATTCTTGCATAGACATAACGTTTAGTACACGCGGCGTGCGACGTTAGGAGCATGACCATCATGTATATTGTTATGCATATACCTTTTACCTTTTACCCCTGTTGCACATCCAAAGAAATATTTGCAGAATTTTACTTGTAAACCTTCTTCTTCTAGGTAGATTTTGAATTTTTCGCAGTCCATAAATTTTTCGCAATAAATTCCCAACATTCTATAATCCAATGAATTTCCCATGAACACTTTACCGATTAGCGGAATTAGAAATTTTAAGTAAAACATATAAGGTATTATAAGCAATTTGTTTTTTGGTTTTGAGATTTCAACAAAAGCAAATTGACCATCTATATTTAATATTCTATTTACTTCTTTCGCCAAAATTTTCAATTGTTCATCTGAAAATGTTTTAAGACCAAATGTTGAAACTATGTAATCACTTGAACTTGAATCAATATCATTATGTAGGATATTTTCTTCGCGTATCGAAATTTCAAGAGAGTGATACTTGTTTATTTTTTTGCTTGCTTTTAAGTTCATTGCTGGAGAAATATCAACTCCAATCAATTGATGATTCTGTTTAGATTCTTTATCTATTAAATCCCAAGTCTCACCCATTCCTGACATCAAATCATAGCCCTTTTCAATTTCTATATTCCAATCAATTTCCCTTATGCACTGTTTTCTCCATCTTTCTGTAAAGCCAAATGAAGATAAATAGTTTGCAGTTCCATATGTCTTGGACATTCGGTTAAACAAATTTTCTACAAACTTTTCATCATATATATCCATTTACTTTTTATTGGTTATGCATAACGTTTTGGTGATATGGAGCGGACGCAGCGATAGCAAGTCTGATCTCATATCACTTGTTAAAGCCTGTTACTTATTATTTAATTTTTTGTCCATAATAATATAGTGGTGGTTCTTCCAATTTCATCTTAGACATTAAATTAGCCACATTGTCTTCATATACTTCATTTGGTTTAATAGGTATGATTTCGCTATGAATATATTTATTTTCTATTTCGATTTGCATATTATTTAACCAAGCTATTTTTAAATATCCTTGAGCCGGATGAGAAACAATATCCTTAAAGAAAAATGAATGTTTGTTTCTTCGAATATGTTCTTTAGTACATAGTTGAACTATTCTATCTCTAGTCTTTTTTTCATCTTCTTCTACAATTCCTTCGAAGAAGTTTAAATCAATTTTCATCCATTGATTCTTCTTAAGCTCTAAGCATTTTGTCTTTACAATTTCATTTAGGCGTTTAAGTTCTGTTTTGTTTTTGGTCATTGCCGCACTTATTAAAGCGCAATAAATATGACCTTCGCCTTCATTGACCATATCTGTATACCAAACCAATTGTCTTCCATGTTTATTTAATTGGTAATTGATTTGAGAATATTTTATCATTGCTGATTCATTATCTGAAAGTGCAGCTTCAAGTACATGTGTTCTTCCGTATGAAAACAAATCTGCTACTTGATTCTTATAGGTTTCATAATAGTAAATATCAGTTTTAGATGCATCATAAAATGCTTGTTTTGAATTTTTAATATCATTATTAATCAGCAATTCATACCAACCTTTAATTTGAAAATATTCCCAAATACTTAATCTACAGTTCTTGAAATAGTATTCATTGTTTATAATTTGTTCGAATGTTTTACTTCTTCGTTCAAAATTCTCTTCTATTGCTGATATGTTTATCTCTTTTTCCAATTCTGCTTTTTAATAGGCTATAACTATAAAAATAAGCGAAACTCCTTCTTTCCCAACATACCCATAACTCCTTGATTTTCTGCTCATATTACATATATACATACACGAATGTTTATTAATAAAATGTTCATTTTTAAGTCTTTACTTTCCCACTTCCAAACCTATCAAAAACATAATTACACCCTTTATCTACCTACTTTTATCCGTCTTTTCTCCACAAGATGCAGATAAAAAATAAAACAATCCTGCTCTCCAAAACTGAAAACAGAATATATTTATGACAAAAATCCAAACTCAACGTAAAGGTGCTTAAAAAACAGGAGGCAAATCATTTTCTTCAAAGCGCTATACTTCCGGTATCGAAAGAATATAGTCATGTACCACATCATCTCCTGATTGTCTGACAAATATAATACAAAAATATTATACAACAAACGAAATTCAAAATTTAAAATAATTTATTTCCACGAGATAAACAATGAGTGAAGGAGTGAAGGAGTGAAGGAGTGAAGGAGTGAAGGGGTCAAGGAGTGAATGAAGGAGTGAAGGAATGGGTGAAGGAGTGAATGAGTGAATGGGTGAATGGGTCAAGGAGTGAATGAAGGGAGTGAAAGTGTGAATGATGGAATTATGGAATGAATCTATTTTGAAATGGGCCACCCTGTTTTAGTAATGCCGGATTAAGCTTTTCCGCAGAGTCGTATTTAGTTCTCCGCATGATATTGATTTATGGCTTTTGCTCCCGTAGACCACAAAAACTTGGTTGATATGTGCCGTTTTTTAGTCCGATATAATGTCTATATAAAAAAGGGTGATTCCCTGTCAATTTATTCGATTCATCCCTTTGATTATTCTATAAGGGGTTTTAAGAAAGTTGTCTACTGTATTATTGAATTGATTTTTATAATTGATTAAAGTTGAATGCCCTGAATTTGGCAATATCCATAAATTAGATTTTGAAATATTGTCTGCTATCAGCATGGTGTGTGTTGGGAGAATTATATCATGGTCGCCGCCTATTACAAGAGTCTGACATTTTATTGAATTCAATTGCTGTAATGTAATATTTGGTTCCTGGTAAACCAACTTCCAAACTTTTATCGCATTTTTAACTTCGGCTGTTTGGGGCAATTTGGATAATGAATCGAGTAGCATATCAGGAATTTCAAGCATATCCGGCGGAAAGGCTCTTGAGTCTATCCAGATATTGGCTCCTGTAACAACTAATTTTTTTACTTTATCAGGATGGTGAATTGCCAAAAGTAATCCATTGTTTCCGCCATCGCTCCAGCCAATTACGTTACACGATTTGATATGAAGTTCATCTAATAGCCCATTAAAATCTTCAGCCATCATTTCATAACTTAGAGAATCACCCGTATCTACAGATTTTCCTTGAGCCCTACTGTCAACTACAATAACTTGATAGTTTTTTGCGAAATAGGAGATTTGACCTGAAAAATTATTTATAGATCCCCCATTCCCATGAATTAATAACAGCGGTTCGCCTTTTCCATAGATTTCATAATACATCTTAAAACCCCGCACATTGGCATAATGTCCTGCTTTAGGGTTGTTTCCATAAATACTATTTTTAAATACGGGAGGATATTGTGAATAGCATGAAACAGCCAACATAATTGCATAGATGCTCAATAATAGTTTCTTTGTCATTTGATACTTGTTTAATTTATATTAAATCAGCTTTTATATTTCGCTGTCAAAATTTTTACTATTGAGGTAAGACAGCGTTTAAAATGGCACACAACGTCCAAGGCTATGTGACGGCTGACCGATAGGGAAGCTGTTCATCATAGCCAATGTTATGGCTTAGTGATTTTTTAAGCGTACATAAGTTTTCCTTTTGGCTTAGGAACTTCCCTACCCATTTTTAAAGCTGTTTCGATCCAATCACTAATAACAATTTTAGCATTTGCAATTGCTTCTTCATAGGTTTCACCGTCGGCTTTGCATCCTGCAAGTTCAGGTACTTCGACAATAAATGATTCATCAGAATCGCTCCAAAAAATAATTAGTTCATATTTTATATTATCCATCTTTGTTTGAATTTAATTTGTATTTAATTACAAGTTCTCTTACTTGTTTGACTTGATAAGGTTTTGCCTTCCCATTTTTTGACTGAATGTTGATTATTTCATCAATTTCTTCTTTAGTAAAAATATGATGACTACCTTTTATTCTTAATTCAAATCCAAGCTTTAAGAGTAAATTTACAAATTCATTAAATTCAATGTTCTTATCTGAAAGACCATTGATAATTTTAAAAAGAATTTTATCAACTTTACTCAAACTAATGTCATTTACTATAAAGATACATTAAAATGCGCTAGCTACTCCTCCAAAACCTAAAATCTTTGGTTTCTGACCACAAAGATAAGGATTCCTGATGGAAGTTCTGATTGACTTACGGTGTTTTGTTTTTTCGGGTGTAAAGAATGATTTTATTATTAAAGTTTTACCGGTTCTTCCTTTCATGAGCCATAACTATAAAAATAAGCGAAACTCCTTCTTTCCCAACATACCCATAACTACTTGATTTTCTGCTCATATCATATATACATACACGAATGTTTGTTAATAAAATGTTCATTTTTAATCTGTCCTTTCACGTGTACAAAACGTATCAAAAACATAATTACTACCTTTATCTACCTACTTTTATCCGTCTTTTCTCCACAAGATGCAGATCAAAAGAAAACAATCCTGCTCTCCATAACTGAAAACAGAATATACTTATGATAAAAATTCAAACTCAACGTAAAGGTGCCTATACCGACGATAATTTTCTTAAAGAAAAATTATGTCTTCATTATACTCAAAATCAAAACGTTGGTTAACACCTTTTTTCGCAAACCAATTAATTTTGAGTATACAAAACAGGAGACAAATCATTTTCTTCAAAGCGCTATACTTCCGATATCGAAAGATTATAGTGATGTATCACATCCTCTCCTGATTGTATGACAAATATAATACAATAATATTATCCAACAAACGAAATTCAAAATTTATAAAAATATTACGACGAGATAAACAATGAGTGAATGAGTGAATGGGTGAAGGAGTGAATAGGTGAATGAGTGAATGAGTGAATGAAGGAATGGGTAAAGGAGTGAATGAAGGAAGGGAGTGAAAGTATGAATGATGGAATTATGGAATGAATCTACTTTGAAATGGGCCACCCTGTTTTAGTAATGCCGGATTAAGCTTTTCCGCAGAGTCGTATTTAGTTCTCCGCCAGATACGGATTTATGGCTTTTGCTCCTTACTCTACAAAAAGCGGGTGGTGATGTGGCGTTTTTTACGGTCATTCGTCTGGTGTTTCGGTCATTAATTTTTCTGCTTCGTCTATTTTATTCCTTGTCAGTTCTATTTTTCTTTTAAGTAAGTAAGGTGAGACTATAATGGTAAATAAGCTAAATAATGACAGTGGAATTGTCAACAGCAAAGACCATTTAACCCAATTGTATTTCCAAAAAATAACGTAAAGTATCACCGAAATAGTCGTTCTAACTGTCCATAAAACAAGCTTCTTTTTTCTGTAAGCCGGGTCTAAAATTGTATTTGTAGACGCAGCGTCAAGTTCTTTTTTAAAACTTTCGCTGAGTGTTTCGTTGTTTTCCATGTCAATCGGTTTTTCCTTTGAATGCAGCATAAATGGCCATAGCGTGTCCGTGACCCAATTCAAACTCTTCTTTCAGCCAGTTGGTTATTTCGGTCGCTTTTACTTTAGGATTGAGCTTTCCATCAATGATAAATTCCTTTTCTTCGGCTATTTTTTTAAAGTCATCAGGAGTCTTTCCTGTCTTGGCTTTGATATTGTCTATGTATGCTTGAAATGACATATTTTTTATGTTTATGGTTTTGATTTTTTTAATGATTGCTGTTAGTGGTTTTTTGTTTATTCTCGTCAATAAGTTTACAAGTCTTTGTTATTTAATTGTCCTCAATTTTTTTTGCTTGACCAACCCAAGTAGGTGCATTGTTGATGGTTTGTCTTAGTAACAAGTTTAACTGAGCCACATGGTGTTGAATGTGTCTAACATTGTAAAACAAAATTTCAAGCAAGGAAAAATTTTTGTAGTCGTTAATCCAACGGTTGTTAAGTTTTTCTACTGTCAGCCCCGATATAAGTTGATATGCTTTTTGCCGGCAATATTCCAGGTAACCAATCAACTCTGTCTTGTTAAATGTTCTGTCAGGTTTTTTACCTGTCGGGTCAAACTCTGAAAATGTAAATGGCGCAGGTGGTTCAAATTTACCAGGTTCGGTACTCAAGTAATAATCTGTCCAAAAGATACAATGGTAAGAAGTATACCAAAAATTTAGTGTCGTGTCCCAATGTTCGTCAGGACACATAGTAATTGCATTTTCGAGCATGTCAAGACTTCCACCAAATTGGCTCCAAATTGCGTCTTTTATTGATGTTGAGTTATCCATATTTATGTCTTTTTTGTGTCATTTAGGTCGGTGTAAGAGTTTGCAGTCTTCCTAAAGGAAAATTTCACCATGTTGGACAAAATCGTGCATGGTAAAAGCCTGTCCATCCTTCGGCTGAAGGCAGAAATCAGGAAAAAGGGCAAAACTTTCAATTGATTGGGCGCTCAAAGGTGTCTTTCGGGTTAATTTAATGTCAAATATAGACAGGATATTTTAAACTCAAAATAAATTGGTTTGCGAAAATTTTATTTTCCAATTTATTTGTATTGAGTTTAATGGCGACAGAATTATTTGTCTTGATGAAGTCATGAGTATCATCGTCTTTGAATAAATAATTCTCGTCGGTATATTTCAGAATGATTTTTGAAAGTTTTTTCATCCATGGTAACACATAAGATATTGCAGGATTAATCAATCCAACGAGGTGAAAGTCTGGTTCAACTTTCCGCTTGCGACAGATAAGGCTTTTTCGCATTGTCGGATTCAACTATGTTTACTTGGCTTTTGCTGCAAACATCCCGAAAATTGAGTTGTTAGCCGTAGGTTTTATTTCTTGTCAATTATTCGGTTTCGTAATTTCATAAATGGTTTTTCAATGGTCAAGTGTAATAAATAAGCAAAAAATATACAAGTTCCTATACACAATAAAAGGATAAGATTATTGCCAATATTAAAGTCGGCTAATAATTGATGCGTCATATGAATTACACCTTTGTGTGTCAAATAAGTAGCGTAAGAAAGTGTCGCAATCCATGTTGTTATTTTTGAATTCCATTTGTATAAAAAACTGGTAGGACATACTGCTCCGACAGCCATACATCCATAACCCATTCCGATGAGCGGGAAACCAAAAATTGAAGCACTGAAAGTCATTTGGTCGAAACAAAGAAAATACGCTCCTGTTAAAATCACTACACTCAAAACAATAAATTGGTTGCCGTATTTTGATATTTTGTTCCAACCTGTCGGCATAAACTGATAAACTCCTGCAATGGAAACACCAACCAAAAGTCCGTCTAAACGATTGTAAGTTGGGTAGTAAATGTATTTATACCAATATATCCAACTATTCCCGTCTTCAATTCTCGGCAGATAAAATTGGTTATAAGAGTAAATTCTGATTACAAAGCCAAACAGAAACAAGGCAATAAGCAACCAATAAGATTTCTTTATGAGTTTCGTAAATTGTAATAAGATTAAAGCTAATGGTAGAAATAAATAAAAATGTTCTTCGACACAAAGCGACCAAGCGTGGGAAAATGTTCCAAATTCTTTTAGATTCAGTCCAAAATTTTGTGTGAAAGTCAGAAACTTCCATAATGGAGGTAAACTTTCTTTTTCACGAAAAAAAGGCAAACAAAAATAAAGTCCAACTGTAACTAAAAATGCAGGAACAATTCTAAAAAAGCGTTTCAAAAAGAATTGCCTGAAAGAAATGTTTTGTCCTTGTTTGATTTGAGCAAAAAGTTGTGATGAAATTAAAAAGCCACTCAACACGAAGAATAAATCTACTCCTGTCCAACCAAATTTTGCAAAGTCTGGTAACCATTCAGGTTGCCCACCACTTATAATGAAATAATGGAAAAGGAAAACAAATACAATGGCTAAGGCTCGTAAATGGTCAAGTCCGTATAGTTTTTGATGATTATTTTCCTCCAATTTGTTTTGTAAAGTTTGTCGTGTGTTAATGCGTCCTGTCTGATTGCTCGGTGTCATGTAAACTTACTGCTAATATTAAATATATGTGACGAAAGACCGATAGGAAGTCTGACCGTCCAATACATTTTAATATATAGTTATTTTAAAAATTCTGCTTTCGGCCCATAAAATTCGAATAGTTCGCTGGTCAAAGCTAATCTGCTGTTCTTTTCGTACGTGGGAGTTTTTATAAGCATCATTGAAATTGCTCCTGAAACACCTATATATTTCTCTTTACCTTTAAGATCATCCTGGTTATTTGTTATTATTTCAATGATGTCTAGCGCTTCTGACCTTTCACTTTTTTCTACCTTTTTTAGTTTTGGCATTTTTACCAATATTAGAGCCTTACTACCTTGAATTTTTGTCAAATATTCAAAATCATCTGGATTAATTTCATCTGCCACAATACTATCAAATAATTGTTTAATTTTAAAAGAAATTGAATCACTTTCCATCGTTGGTGAGGAAGTCATCCTATTTAGGTCGTTGTCTAAAAGTTTACTTCTAGGATCTTCTTCTGCAGTTATTGCAATTATTGTTATTAAAGCTATTAAACTGCCAATTGTTCCAAGACCTAACCAATGCCAAAATGGCCTTTTAGCTTTTGATTTATTTTCTTGATAAAGTTGATTTAATTTGGTAGAAAATTCTTTTTGTTCAACCGTTCGTTTGCAATGTGTGCACTCTGCAATCGCTTTTTTGCCAATAGGGAAAAATGGTATCCAAAAAATATGTGCATACTTACCAAAAACAGAAATTCTTTGTGTGCTTTCCATTTCACAATATTCACATTTTGATTTTGGTACATCAAAGTTTCCAATATTACTCGCTCTTGTTCCGAAAATGATCATAATTTAAAATATTGTTTATTTGATAATCGTTGTTTGAATTAACCTGAGACAACACAATAGAATGTTGATAATAGCCTTACAACCAAAATCATACTTGGCAATTTTTTCCAATGTCTTCATCATCTTTACAATTTTCACCATGCCGGGTCAATATCGTGCGTGGTAAAAGCCTGTCCTGCCTTCGGCTGAAGGCAGAAATCACAATAAGGGTAATGCTTACAATTGAATGGACTCCCCATGTTGTCTTTCGGGTTAATTTAATGTCAAATATAGACAGGATATTTTATTTCAGGATGATTTTTGAAAGTTTTTTCATCCATGGCATCACATAAGATATGCTACTAAAGCCGTTGTACCCTGCTACCTATCGATAAACTGGAGCAGTAGGTAACTTTGGTGATATTTTGGTAACAAAAAATAATAACTTGCCCACCTATAGCTGATTTTTTATTTCGTTCATAAATTTTATCAAGTTTTCAAATGTCTTTTGTTGTTGTTGCCCTAAAGATATTTCTGCAGAATCGTCCATAAGCAATTTGCCTAAATACCCAAATTGAGAATGATTGCCTCCTTTTATCAAAACCAATCTTGTTTCTTCTGGAAGTTTGCTTTTATTCGTAATTACTTCATCAACACTTGCTAGCCCATCGTTTTCGGCATATAATTTTATACACGGAATGTTTTGACCCGACAAATCTATGTCTCTTGGGTGTGAAGTTCCCATTAGAAAAAGACCTTTCATCAGGTTTGGATTTTCATAGACAAATTGGGCAGCCATTTTACCTCCTTGCGAATGTCCGCCAATAATATAATTCCCATGTTTCAGGTCGAATAATTTGGATACTTTTTGATAGTCATATTGTGGAAGCCTCCAATCCATTTTAAATAAGTGACAAGTTAATCCATTTTCTGCAAATTTTCTGCAAAGTGGTGCATATGCTTTGGGATCAGTTAAGCCACCTTGAAAAAAAATAATTTCAATTTTACTTTTGGTAGTGTCCGATTTAAAAGTGATTTGGTCATCAGTCTCAACAATAGAAACAATGTCAGAATTTATAAATGTGTCTTTGGGAAGGTTGTGAGATTGGAATGTCGTCCAATTCCAAACAAAGAAAATTAGCACAAAGCTAAACCAAATAATCTTAAAGATTTTCCACCATTTTTGTCTTTTCATGATCTTCATTTTACTACAGAAAGAATTAGTCCCACTGAATTTAGCAATAAACATAGTCCCAAAATTAGCCAAAGAGTCTTTTTGTTTTTATTGTTTGATAAAAATTCTCCTGACATATTTTGTTGTTTAACAGTTTGTTCATTTGTCTGGTTGTTGTTTTATGGTAATGGCTTCATAACACAGAGGAAATTTGATTTAAGCCTGTCCGTCCTTCGGCTGAAGGCTGAAATCAGGAAAAAGGGTAATGCTTTCTATTGAATGGGCGCCCAATGGTGTCTTTCGGGTTAATTTAATGTCAAATATAGACAGTATATTTTATTCCCGGATGATTTTTGAATATTTTGTATCCACTGCAACAGGTAAGATTTCGCAGGATTAATCAATCCATCGGAGTGAAAATCTGGTTTCGTTATCCACCTTCGGCAGATTATGCTTGATCTCAGAGTCAGATTCAATAAGGTTTATATGGCTTGGGCACCACTCACCCAGGAAACTTAGTTGTGCTAATTTAATTAGATAAAATATAAGTCGTTATCTCCTGATATTGTGAGGCAACAGAAACCGAACTTTCAATTTTATAACCATTGTTAATATATTGTTTTATCACAGTCCTGATTTTTTTTGCAAATTGTCATTATTTTCAGGGGACTTAACATTATACTTTTCAAGTTCAATCACTTTAGTTTCGTTTTCCTGAACAACAATTTTAGAAACTGAACCCGAACATGTTTTGCAACCTTCATACATTCTAATAACCACTATGTTCTCGTCAGTACTTGGTGTAAAAGATAGTAGAGCAAATACAAAGATTACTCCAATTAAAATGGCTACTGTTGATTTTGTTTTCATTTTATATTTATTTAAGTGATTGATTTGTTATCGTCAATAAAAATGGTTTATGGCATTTATTACAAGACAATTTTTTCCTTGTCATTCGTCGACATGTTCATGTGGATGAAAGCTGACTGTGATTTTTAAGGTTTGCATCATCAAGTGAAAAATGTTTTGCTATTTTGTAACCCAATTAAAAAAAGTCATTGTTTTTCTATCCAGACTGGAATTTATTTTTCAAAGACGATGATACTCATGTCTTCATCGAGACAAAAAATTCTATCAATATTATAAAGACGATAAATGTCTTTATAAATTCAACGATGTTTTACTTGTCTTTATTATATTTCGATGTTAAATGTTCAGGACGATATATGTCCTGAGAATAAATTACTTTAAAGGCAAGCTACATATTACCGCTTTGGGTAAACTAAGCTTCGTTCTAACTCAAAATCAATACATTGGTTAAAGCATCTTTCTCAAACCAATATATTTTAAGTATAAATAAAGGGCGAAATTAGTCTTTAGAAAATTTTGCACTAAAAATCACCTTGTCCGTGTATATAATGAAAAAATATATGCCTTGTGGAAGATGTTCCACAGAAAATACAGATGTACCAAAAGACTGAATAAATGATCCTGTCTGATTGTAGATGTCTATCCGTTTCAAATTCTGCCCGGAAAGATTTACGTACACATCACCTGACGCAGGATTTGGGTAGATCAATGGTTTAGTGGTTTGATTTTGCTCATCCAGATTACTTACCGCCAAACATAAATCGTGGTTTCCCAGCTGGTTTCTGAATGGGCTGTTTGCCATGGCAGTTTGTGCCCTGATCATTTGATCTGTAGTAAACATATACTTGCCCGGCCCCATGGTGTAGTCCATAAAATTCATAAACATCTCCCCATCGGGATGATTGGAAGGCAAACTACATGAACCTGCTTTGTGAGGATAAACAGGCATACCTCCATTTTGTGCAGAAGCAGGGGGCGTGTCCCCACAAAAATCATTCCCACAGTTGGCATCACCCCATATATGGCGAAGACCTAAATAGTGACCAACCTCGTGGGTGAGTGTTCTGCCGTCGATATTGTTGGAAAAGTATTGTCCGAAAGGAAACAAGGCATATGAACCGATACTTTTGGTATAACACCATATACCATCTGTAGAATCGGTAGCTGTATTGGGAATGCCAGGCAAGGTGCTCATCGGTGGTACTGAAGAGACACCACCATTCATCAGTAAAGTGCTTTTGTCCGTAATCCATACATTCAAATATTTTTTAACGTCCCATATCGAATTTGGCTTTACAATATTGTCCAGGTAGTTTTTAAATGTCATTTGTGTACTGAAGTTTGTCGGGTCCGGCCATCCTTTTGTATGGTAATTAATTCTGTCGATTCCGGGTTCAGCTAACGATTGACCGAGTGCATCCTTGGTCGCCAAACAAAACTGAATATTAAAATTGGCAATCTTCACCCTTCCGTTGTTGTCTTTATTTGCTTCAGGCAGCGCCTGATTGGCGGCCCAATGGACAAAAGCATTGGCAGGATAATCCGCAACGTTATGTGCATTTCCTCCGAAATCCTGATTTAATACATCGATCTGCGACATAATTTGTTCGTGTGTTATATTAGGATATGTACCAACGTCCTTGCCATTGTGGATTATGTGAAAAACGACCGGAATGGTATAAGCCATTGCTGAAACTTCTCTGTTGGATTGCTTCCCAACAAAATCAGAGATCAATTTTTGAAATTCATTTTCCCATTCCAGTGTTGGAAATGTAGTGCTACAAACATGGTTATCATCCTGAGCCATAACAAACCAGTTCATCACCAATAAGATAAAAAGTGTATAAAATATTTTCAGTCTGATCATTATTGTTTAAGTTTGATTTAGTGTATGGAATAGTGATAACACCATAAACTATTGACTTAAGTATTAAATGATACAAAGTTAAAAAAAGAAAATGAACTGTGTTACACTACGATTTATTTACGCCTTGTCTTTGAATTAGTGAAGATTGAATTAAAAATTCATAAAACACTAAATTATGTACGAGCTCTAAAATGTTTTTAAGTAATACGTTAAAATATACAATTTATAAAATAGACATATCCCAAAACAGTTTTTCACAAAGATAACGTAATCAAAATTAGACTGACATACACAGATTACTGATAAAA
The DNA here is from genome assembly GCA_016714445.1 of Saprospiraceae bacterium. Lineage (GTDB taxonomy): Bacteria > Bacteroidota > Bacteroidia > Chitinophagales > Saprospiraceae > OLB9. The sequence continues at coordinate 956,704 of JADJNF010000001.1, forward strand.
AATCATTTTTACTGATTTGGGTAATTATGGTAAGTTTTCCATAGTTCTTATTGCACAAAAGTTGGGTTAATCCAAGAATCGTAAACCGTTGTATAAATTACTAAAGCTATTCATCCCAAAAATGCCGGAATATTCAATCTCCTTTTTATATTTGCAATTACTTATCATAGTCAAAACAAGAAGATATATATAGTCTGAAGAAATCCTTAAAAATTTAGAAAGCTTTGATAGACTTTCATAATATTGACATAAAGAAAGCAACGATAAAAGACTTGGTTCAATTGCAAAAATTGGCAGACAAACTTTTCATGAAACTTTTTCTTCTTCAAACTCAGTGGAAAATATGAAAACTTACTTAAGTGAAGGATTTTCTGCAGATAAACTGACTACAGAACTTAACGACAAAAATGCAGCATTTTATTTTGCTACCCTTAATACTGATGTCATTGGATATTTAAAACTTAACTTCGGTGCTTCTCAAACTGAACTTAAAGACCAAAAAGCACTTGAAATTGAAAGAATTTACGTGCTGAATCAATTTCATGGTAAAAAAGTTGGCCAGATACTTTATGACAAAGCCATAGAAATCGCCAGGCAAAAAAATGTAGATTATGTATGGCTCGGCGTGTGGGAAAAGAACCAAAGAGCCATAAGTTTTTATCAAAAAAATGGTTTCACTCCATTTGATACCCATATTTTCAAATTGGGTAATGATGAACAAACAGATATCATGATGAAGCTAAAATTGGATGGAAATGAATAGAGACGATCTGTTACTCAAACAAATACAACCATTACTTGATTATTTCGATCAGCTCATCCCCTTAAACATAGATGAAAAACTATTGGTGACGGAATTATTTAAACCACGGCTTTATCGAAAAAGACAATACGTTCTGCAGGAAGGTGATATTTGTAATCAGTTCAATTTTATCGTACGTGGATGTCTTAGAATGTACAAAGTGGATGATAAAGGTGATATCCATATCATACAGTTTGCAGCTGAAAATTGGTGGTTGAGCAACATAGGGAGTTTTCATGACCGAAAGCCTTCAGACTTAAACATTGATGCCTTGGAAGATACGATGGTCTTACAAATCAGTCATGAAAATTTATTATCCTTATATACGAAAGCACCCAAATTTGATCGCATATTTAGAGTGTTAATTGAAAAAAGTTTTGTTTCCCTTCAACAGAGGCTGTTACAAAACATAAGTTCTACTGCCGAAGAAAGATATTTGACTTTTCAGCAAACCTATACAGAGCTAAGTACTCGTTTACCACAAACTCAGATCGCTTCGTTTTTGGGTATTACACCGGAGTTTTTAAGCCGTTTACGAAATAAACAAGTTAAACGAAAGTCTTAATCTACATCAATACTATTTCTTGATATAGTTCATTGGAGCGACACAGAATGCCGACATACCTTTGCATTGTCAAATGTAATTAATAAATAAAAACAGAAAGGTAATGACAACAAAATCAAAAGTAGCCATCATAGGCTTAGGAAACATCGGGAAAACCATAGCCCAAAATTCTATTAAAGGCAATCGTTCAATTTTTATTGCAAGCCGCAAAAAGGAAGATGCAACAACATTAGCTAAAGAATTAGGAAGCCTTGCAACCGCAACAAGTACATCAGATGCCATTAAAAATGCAGATATAATTGTGCTTTCAGTCTGGTTCAATACCATTCAGGACCTGTTTCAACAATATGGTTCTGAACTACAAGGAAAAATAATCATAGATCCTTCCAATCCTATTGCACCGGATGAAAATGGAGGTTTCAAAAAGATTATCGGTGAAAAAGAATCTGCAGGACAATTAAACGCTGCAATGTTACCAAAAGGTGCCAAACTGGTAAAAGCATTCGGAACATTGGGAGCAGCTTCATTATCATCTGCAGCGCATCAAAGTCCTGATAAATCTGTATTGTTTTATGCCAGTGACGATACAACGGTTGATTCAAAGGTTGAAGAATTTATTCATGACAATGGCTTTGATGCTGTAAAAGTGGGTGGTATAGACCAATCCATCCGTATAGAAGTATTTGGCGATTTGCACGAATTTGGTGCTTTAGGTAAAGTAGTAACAGCAACTGAAGCTATAGCTAAATTGTAAGTATCTTTTAATATAATCAGAAAATCATAAAAATATGAATATCACAAAATCGTTCATGTTCCTAAGTTTAGTTATGGGAATTTCAACTGTTCTTATTGGGCAGAATCCTGTATCATGGAAAACATTGAAGCTCGGAAAACAAAGTTTTGAACTACATAACGTCACAGGTGATGTAATCAAATTCCAAGGTAAAAAAGTGTTGAAAATTGAAAGAGATTTGAATGCCCTTCCTTTTGATGCCAATAATCTTGAAGCCACCGTGGACGAACCACATTACGCAAAACTAATGGACTTAGACGACTTCGAAAATGGGACAATAGAGGTAAAAATGTATAGTCAAATACAGGATCCATCGCCATTCCCGGCAGCCGCAGGTTTTATAGGGCTGTATTTCAGAACAGCAGAAGCTGACTCAGCCTTTGAATCCATTTATTTGCGTCCGAAAGTGGGTAGAATAAATAACCAATATGCCAGAAATCATGCTGTCCAATACTTTTCTTTTCCCGATTATAAATTTCAAACGTTAAGAGACATATTTCCGGCAGGAACCTATGAAGGTTCTGCTCCCGTAGCTCTCAATGAGTGGATAACAATGAGATTAGAGATTAATGGTGACATGGCGGAAATGTTTATCAATGATCTGAAATATTCTTCCTTTGTGGTAGATAAAATGTTGGGAAAAAACAAAAAAGGTGGTATTGGATTGTATGTGGACATAGGTACCACAGGATATTTCAGGGATTTAAAAGTGACCAAAAAAGCATTAAAAACAAATGTGAATTCAGGCATTAAAGTATCGGATATTTAATTGTAAATTTTCGTTTCTGATACTCTTTACTGACGTTGACGGATAGTATCTTACGGTCTTTGAGATGATTTATTTGTCTGAACTCACTAACCTATATTGAACTACAATATGTTTACATAAACAGTGACAAATCTCACTCTATCTCTATCAGATCTATTTCCTTCTTAAGGCGGTCTGTCTCTGTCAGGGCTACGATGATCTTTTGGTGTGGAAGATATCGTCCATGCTGAGTGTCCTGCCTTTGCGGTCTTTGAGCCATTTTTGGGCGAGTTTGTAGCTGTTTATGTAGAAGTTTCCTGCTACTTCTGAGACATTAGCATCTCTGATGTCAGGAACGGAGACTTTCTATCAGATTGGTCAGTTCGCCCCTGAAAGTATGTTCATTGGCATTGCCAAGTTTATATCTACTGATGATATTGTTTATATATTATGTCGTTGTCATCATAAAGATTAGCTTGATGGAGTACCAAAGATAAAAATATATTAAAAATGTAGTAAAGTAAAAAGTAGATGGCATCTTGTTCTGGTAAACCAATAAAAAAATTGGCTGTATCCCAAAATTTGGATAAGTTTAAATTTCCTTTTGTTTTACCCCGATCCTAAAGGTGGACAAAATGAATTTTAAATTAGTTTTTATACATCTTGTATTCGGTTGAATTATGCTATACTTTGAAATGAAATTATTTTTGAGTACAAAGGACCATAATTATTCTTTTATAAATAAAAGGTAAATTTATGAGTCGTGTTTTTTTAGTAACGTCTGTGATAGTATCATTAGTTTTTATATCTTCTGGCTTGCATTTTTTTGTGAGTGAGCTTAATTTGCCTTCTATTCCACTCGATTATAGTATCAACCTGCCAGCACATTTTCTGAATAATGCACCTGGCCCATTACCTACTTCTATCAATGGTCTGGACAATACACCATCAGATAATCCAATAACGAATGAAGGGGCTACGCTTGGTAGAGTACTTTTCTATGATGTAAATCTTAGTCAAAACAGAACGATTTCTTGTGCTTCTTGTCATCAATCTGGTAACGGTTTTAGTGATCCTAGCACACTGAGTACTGGGTTTGAAGGAGGTCAAACAAGAAGACACTCCATGACCCTTATCAATTCCCGATATTATCAAAGGGGAAGGTTTTTTTGGGATGAGAGAGCTGCTACCTTGGAAGAACAAGTATTAATGCCTTTTCAGGATTCGGTAGAAATGGGATTAACGCTCACCACTTTGCTGAATAGGGTCAATGAGCAGTATTATTATCCTTCACTTTTTACTGATGCATTTGGTAGTAGTGAAGTGACTACAGATCGAATCTCAAAAGCATTGGCGCAATTTGTAAGAAGTATAGTAAGTTATGAAAGTAAATACGACATAGGTAGAGCACAAGTAAATGGACCTGGAGCACCATTCCCCAATTTTACAGCTCAGGAGAATCAAGGCAAGCAGTTATTTTTTCAAACAATACCTAATGGTGGAGGTGCTTGTTTCGGATGTCATACCACTGAAGCTTTTGTAAGTGCCGATCCCGGACCCCAAAATAATGGCATTGATATTATCTCCACTTCCGACTTTGGAGCTGGAGAGACTTTTCCAAATATCCCTATTTTTCAGGGGAGATTTAAGACAAGCACATTAAAGAATATAGAACTTACAGCACCATACATGCACGATGGAAGAATGCAAACATTGGAGCAGGTCATCGATCATTACAATACTAATATACAGCCACACCCTACCTTGTCAGCAGCACTCACTGATGCCAATAATGAACCTGTACAATTAAATTTTTCGGATAGTCAAAAAGCTGCTTTAGTAGCCTTCCTTCGCACCTTGACAGACACTACCATTGCTACTGCCGAAAAGTGGTCCAATCCGTTTATGAATAATACCAATCTGGTAGTCACCAATCAAAATGATAGCGGTATAGGTAGCTTGAGATCCATCATGAATTGCGCAGGTAATGGAGATACCATAAGATTTGCAAGCAATGTGGATACAGTCTTTCTAAATATTCCATTGAATATATTTAAAAACATAGCATTCAAAGACGAAACTGGAAATCCAGTAGTGATAAAAGCAAACTTTAACAATAGCGGTTTTACCAATGCCACTTATGGGATCAATGTGGCTCCAAACGTCCATGTTTTTTTTTATAACATAAAGCTAAATCATTACAATAACTCGATTTTTAAACCATTATTAAAAAATGAAGGTACCCTGACCTTATCATCTTGTGAATTGAATGGAAATTTAAAATCTATTGTCAATAATCAATCAGGAAATATCAATATTCAAAATTCAGTTACCATAAGATAGAAGATGATCAGATAAATTATTTATAAACATCCAGAACAACAAATTTTATTTTTTTAATCGCTATTAAAATTCAAAACAATGTCCACATTATTTAAAACACGACAGCTCACAAACTTGTTATTTTCAACACTTATAATACTTACATACATAAGTTGTCAAAAAACCGAACCCGAACCTACGCCAGAAAGTCCAAAAGTAGACCTAAAAAAATTGCCTTTCGGAGGAGTAGGAGATACAAAAATTATCATTAGAAATCAAGGAGGTTCGAGTCCTGATTCGCTTTCATTGTGGCTGTGTGGTATTCCATCAAATGGGGCTGGTGCAAACGATGCCAAAGACTGGACCAATGCTGATGGCTCTTGGGACTATACCAGGAAACCACAAGTGGAAGGAGACGTCATCTGGAATGGTGAGCTTACTGTTACATTAGATAATGCTGGCAAAAGGATCTTATCAGGCAATGGTTTGCCAGATCATCCGACAGGAGTATTTCCAATACAACCAGGTACGGTTCCTTATTTATACGATCGCAATCCAAATATTATTTCCATACAACCATTAAGTATATCATTTGATGCTTTACCTGCAGAAGCTACAGCATCGAGCTGTGTGGGTTTTGGTCCAGCGGGTTACTCATTGACAGGAAGTGCCATTTATCATGGAGCATCTACTTTGGGCAATGACGCCGCCGCTCATGAAATGCTGGATAGATTTGGTGGACACACCGATGGTACATCAAGGTACCATTACCATTTTCCTTCAGAAGATCTGCAAAATCATATTCATACGCATTCATCTGGGCATTCAGCGCTGATGGGGTATATGCTGGATGGGTTTGGAATCTATGGACCTTACGGTGAAAAAGGCGAACTCTTGTCATCCAAAGACCTTGACGAATGTCATGGACACAAGCACCCTGTTATGTGGGATGGCAAGATGGTAGAAATTTACCACTATCATTGGACTTATGATTTCCCATATAACATAGGCTGTTATAAAGGTACTCCTGTAAAATAACAATTTAAAAACAATCTCATGATCAAAAATAATTTAATGCTCGGTATATTTCTTTTTAGTGTAGTGTGGGCATCGTGCAAAAAAGAATCAAGTGATGATACTGCAACCGAAAGTGCTGCCCCCAATATTTTACTCATTATTGCAGATGATTTGGGTAAAGATGCCATTAAAGGATACGCGGAAGGGAGTATTAAACCAAATACACCCAATATTGATGATATAAGAACGAAAGGATTGACTTTTAATAATTTTTGGTCAAATCCTGTTTGTTCGCCTACAAGAGCTAGTTTACTTACGGGTAGATACGGCTACAGAACAAATGTAAAAGGGGCATCTGACATTTTATCTCCATCAGAAACTTCATTACAGAAATATATTAATGATAATAGCACTAATAAATATGCAACTGCCATCGTAGGCAAATGGCATTTAGCAGGTACCAACAACACCTTCAATCCTGAAACTATGGGCATAGACTATTATTCAGGCCTTATAAGAGGCGCCGTTACTGATTATTATAATTGGCAACTTACGGAAGATGGTTCTACAAAGACGCAAAATAGTTATATCACAGAAGCCCTTACTACGTCATCCATTAATTGGATAAACCAACAAACAAAACCATGGTTTTTGTGGCTAGCTTACAATGCGCCCCATGCACCCTTTCACGTCCCACCCAGTACTATGCATAGTCAAGGAAATCTTCCTGAGTACACAAACGGAATGAATGCTACACCATATTATATGGCTGCCATAGAGGCTATGGATTTCCAAATAGGTAAATTATTAAATAGTATTCCTTCAGATGTAAGAGATAATACGCTCATCATCTTTATAGGAGATAATGGTACTGTCAATCAAGTCGCCCAAAGTCCATATTTGAGTTCCAGAGTAAAAAGTACCTTGTACCAAGGAGGCATCAATGTACCTTTGTTTATTTCAGGTCATGGTGTTGAAAAGACGGGTACCGAAAATAACTTGATCGATGTAACAGACCTTTTCAGTACAATTGCAGAAGTTGCAGGTGTAAAATCGTCTGCGATACATGATAGCCAAAGTTTTAAATCTTTATTTACAAGTAGCGCCACTATTAGAAATTATCAATATTCTGAAATTAAGGATGATAACCATGATATGTGGGCCATAAGTAATGGAAAATATAAACTTATAGTTAATGCTACCGGAGACAAACAACTCTTTTATCTAACCACAGATCCATACGAATCGATTAATCTATTGGACAGCAAGTTAACGCCCGAACAAACATCGGCAATGTTGGCTCTAGAAACACAACTTTTATTGATACGTCAATAGTTGAAGTTTATCTTTATCTGATCTACTTCCTTCATAAGGCAGTCGGTCTCCGTCAAGTCTACGATGATCTTTTGGTGTGGAAGATATCGTCCATGGTGAGTGTTGGGCCTTTACTAAGTACATTTATTTCTAAGATGATACTGGTTTAAAACTAAATGTTTACCACAGCTTCAGATATTTTTGCTTTACTTTGCCGTTAAAATATCTATATGAGAAATATTTTTTTTATTACTGCTTTGACATGGTTAATCTTTATTATAAAGGTCAATGCGCAGTATTGTACCTCGAATGCACGATATACTGAAGCACAATTTTTCGATTTATCTGAAATAACTATTGGATCGAATATAACGTATGGAACGGCCACAGATTTTTTAGGCAATCCTTACGCATTGCGAATGGACTTTTATTACCCTAACCTTGCTATAGATACTTCTGCTAAACGGCCGTTTATATTGCTATTTCATGGTGGAGGTTTTTCATCAGGAGACAAACAATCCGGTGACATAAAAGATTTGTGTATCCATCTCGCCATGAGAGGGTATGTGTGTGCTTCTGCTAATTATAGATTAGGGCATGACTTTTCAGAGTATGGTCAGTATAAGGCGAGATATAGAGCTATACAGGATGGACATGCCGCTTTGCGATAGGTCGTTCAAAATGCCAATACTATAAGAATAGATACGAATTGGTTATTTGCAGGAGGGCAAAGTGCCGGCTCATTAATTGCCTTGGGCATGGCATATGCAGACCAGTCTGAACTCGACAGTATTTCTTTATTGTATGGAACTACAGCAAGCAGCGTTGAATTAGGCAATCTTAATACCTCAGGTAATAATTTAAATAACACGTATAACATCAAAGGCATCTTTAATAACTGGGGAGGTGTAAATGAAAATGAAGTGGATATTGAAGAAATGATCCCTACTATAGCTTTTCATGGGGCACAAGATACTAACGTTTTTATAGATGCTGACACTTCATTTTTACATTATACCCTGGATGGTTCCATAGCTATACATGATCATTTGGTCGCAAATGATATTTGTAGTGAAATAACCATTGATCCATCTGGCGAACATGGCATCTACAGAAATGATAGTAGTATATTCAGAGCTCAAAGAGCCAGTTGCTTTTTTAAAAGTGTTTTTTGTAATAATTGTGCAAGCTTTTATGCAACTGACTCTATACCTTCTTCTTGCAGCACCACTTCTGGTATTGACGAATCTTTTGTGGGCTCAAATATTAGAATTTTTCCCAATCCATTTGAAAATTCATTTAGTATTGATGGATTTGATGGTGATTTAGAAGTGACCATTTACAACACTTTTGGTCAATTGGTATATAAGGATGAAAAACATCGTGGTTTACTTCAAATAGACTTAAAATCAGGTATTTATTTTATGAGTGTAAGACCCCATAACTTCAATATGGTGTTTAAATCGAAGCTAATAAAACAGTAATTGTATACAAGTTATGCTCACTCTATCTCTATCTGATCCACTTCCTTCATCAGCCGGTCGGTCTCCGTCAGGGCTACGATGATCTTCTGATAATGAAAGATATCGTCCATGCTGAGTGTCCTGCCTTTGCGATCTTTGAGCCATTTCTGAGCAGGTTGATAGCCTCCGATATAAAAGTTCCATGCTACTTCCGGTACATGGGCAAAGTGCTGTACATCATTGATAAAAACGTGACCTCCTTTATAGACAGGTTTATCTACGATGTTGGTCCCGCCGACGGGATATCTGGTGATAAAAGTCTCGACTATGGGACTTTCCAGCAGATGTATCTGTCTGATCTGACCACCCAAAGCGACCAATTTCCAGAAAGTTGCCGGATCTTTTGGGTAAGGGACACGCGGAAAATCTATTTTTAAAAACTCCTTGTATTTTTCTCGGTAGGTAGGTGAATGCAGGACGGCATAGATGTAATCCAAAAGGTCTATGGGTGAAAAAGCGGTTTTGAATTCATCTCTCAACTCCGCATTGTTTTCTGAAAAACAAAGATTACCATTTTGCTTTTCCGCCACAAACGGAATGCCCAACTTCTCCGCTATCTGCTGTACGATGTCAGGATTTAGATTGGGTGTTCTTTCTGTTGATGAGTCTATGGTTTGTTGACCTGTGGCTTCAGGATAGAGGTAGAGAGGGAAAAACGATGTTGAATCACCTGCCGAGTCCAAGATATGTCTATCAATAATCATGGTTGAAAGCCAAAAATATCCTAAACTCTGCTGCCTATTCAACCTTGTTGCTATTAAACCTATATTTTTATCTCCACTAAAATGTTGCATAATTTCCCATCGTGGATAGCTAAAGAAACCTTTTGTTTTTTTGCTATAATGACTAAATCTAAAATCAAAAGGACGATAATTTATTTTGGTAATATTTCTATCTTTTTTCCCTTTAAGATCTTCAACAGCCCCTTTTATTGTCCAGTCTCTAGAATCGGGGCCAAAACGATGTTTTGTTCTAAGTTCTTCTATTTCAAGATATTCAAAGTCATTTAATAACGATTCTACTTTGTTTTTTTCAAAAAGTATTAAGGAGGAGTCTCTTGCTGCCGTAAACCCAACATTATTACTTTTAAAAATATCTTTTAAAGAAAAGCCAATTTCATACTTAGACATTAATATATGATTAGTCTGAGAAAATTTGTAATTTGAATCCTGAATGGCAAGCAAATTCCATTCTATCGATTTAATACATGACTTATTTAAAAATCCATATTTATATTCGCGTCTTCCTTGTAAATCAAATTGAAAAACGTTACCCAATTCATTACTTTTTTTCTGACCAGTTTTAACAAAAATATTAATAGAAACGCCTTGCATAATATCAAATACATTATGGTCGGGTGAACCATCGGGACACACTTCTTTTTTTTTAGCATTGCCATGCAAATCCAAAATATATACCTTATCAAAAGATTCTAACAGATTTTTTCGCATTTGACGATGGATGATACCATCAATAAAACTATTGTTAGAAATGTAAGCTAGAATACCACTTCCTTTTTTTTCAATGAAATGTTGACCATAGCGAATGAATTTTATATAATCATCTGAAAGTGGCTGTATATTTCTTTCATTCAAATCTTTTTTGTAATCTGCAGTTAATTTTTCTATCCATTCTCCCTTATTGTTGCTGCTTACGCTATATGGTGGATTTCCCATCACGATCATCACCGGTGCATCCCGTTTGATGTGGTTGGCTTCATTGGCTTCCGTGCTCAGCCAGTTGGCAAACAGGGTACCTGTATCCGGGTGGCTTTCTTCGAGACTATTGGTAAGATATACTTTGAGCCGTTGGTCGCGGGTGGGTGTATAGCCTGTCTCTGTAAGCAAAAGATCTAGTTGCAAATGTGCCATGGCATAACTCGCCATCAGCAGCTCAAAACCGATGAGTCTCGGCAGCAGGTCATTCTCCACATAATGGCTCCAGATGCCTTCCTGCCCTTCAAATTTTTTGTAAATGTGTTTGATCACTTCCGCGAGATAGGTGCCTGTACCTGTAGCGGGGTCAAGCATCTGGACCCGGTGTACTTCGCGTTCTGTAGATTTGCCCTGTACATTGACTTTTATTTTGATTTTACTATTGTCCGCGATGCCCTGTGAGATGCCAAACTCAGATTTCAGTATATCATCTATGGCGCGTATCTGAAAGCTGACCACCGGATGAGGCGTGTACCAAACACCACGCGCTTTTCTCAGTGCAGGATCGTACATGCTCAGGAAAGTCTCATAAAAGTGGATGATGGGATCTTCCATCTTGGTGGACTTGCCGTAGTCTCGGAGCAGGTCGCTGACATTGCAGGCCAGAAATATATCTACCAGTCCATCTACGATCCAACGGATGCGGTCATCTATGTCCGGCCCGGCGATATACCCAAAGAGCTTCCTTAAAAATGGATTGGATCTAGGTATCAGTGTCGCGGCTTCCTCCCGGCTGAAGGTAGGTATGGTAGGATCATGCAGCCTTGCCGCAAACATACCATAAGCGATGGTCTGCGCGTAGACATCAGCAAATCCTTTGGGTGTGATATCGTGTATCAATATCTCTCTGAATGCAGCCATCTGATCTCTGAGGGTAGAGTTGGCGTCTGAATCGACATCAGATACCAAAGCTTTACCGATGACATCAGCCAGTAATTTTGCTTTGCCGGCCATCAGTTCTGCGAGTCTTTTGGAGCTTTTGATCGTCTGGGTGACCTGGATGCAGAAATCTCTGATCAGATTTTCAAACTGGTTAAAGTTTTCCGTTGTTGGCAGGATACCTTTAACTGTGATGTTTCCTATGCTGATGTGCGTGATGAGTTGTCCTTCTCTATAGAAATAAAAAGAAACATAATCTGTAAATATGATATTGGGCAAACCGTTTTTGTATCTGTCAAACTGCTCTTTGTTTTTCTTTTTTCCTTCCAGATCAATGTCGCCAATGTCTTTGGCTTCGATATATCCGACTTCTATCTCACTTCTTGAGAGGATATAGTCCGGTGCACCGCATTTCTGCCGTTTGGGTTCGTTGGTGGCTTTTATGTCGGGTACGAGACTTTCTATCAGATTGGTCAGTTCACCCCTGAAAGTATATTCAGTAGCGTTGCCGAGTTTGTATCTGTTGTTTATTACATCGATATATTGTGCTGTTGTCATCATCAGAGTTGTATGGATGGAGTGCCAAAGATATAAAACGGTTAGGTAAAACTATTCATTTTTTAATGGAGTACACCAAAGTTTATTCTGACACATCATTATGATTTTAGGATAATTTTATACAGACATCTTAAGGATAATTTTAGCAAAACTTAAAATATCGTGAGAAATTATAATATTTTTTTATAAATATTTATAAAAAAATATTTATAAAAATAAAATTACTTGTACTTTTGTACACGTGATTGATGTATGGATCCTTAAATATTTCAATCGTGTGTCAGGAAAGCATCCAAAAGTGTACCATGCGATCACAGTTGTTATATATTAATGTATTTATTTAGAGTATTGCTATAACATTTGTATAGTAGTGGTTAACCGAGATAAAAAAGTCCCCCTTGTTGGAGCAAGAGGGACCGATTTGAATCAGGAGGACAAATAGCCTACGTTTGATGACGGACTATTGTTCCCCGGCAGAAGGAGAAGGCGTTGCAGAAAATGTAGGTCTTCTCCTTTCATTTTTGCGGACGCCTCCGATGGCCAGATACTCATAGCTGCTGGTTCCATACTTGACAGCCGTTGCTTTCATGTAGCGGTCATTGAGATCCCGAATCTCTCTTTCCATTTCACGAAGTTTGGCACGTTCTGTCTGCATGTCTGCAGCCATGTTGTTGACTTTCAAGAGTTGCGCTTCAAGCGCAGCAATTGAGAGTAAGTACGACTGGACACTCAACCCGTTGCCCAAATCCATGTCGGCTTCCTGACTCATCAGGCCCTGACATCTGGTTTTTGCCACATCCAATGGAGTGGACTTTCGTCGAACATAATTGTTCATAATAACTAATTTAAAAAATGAATAAATAATTATAAAAAAACAATTATGTCCTGTGGGCAACGCAGCCTCTCTGCTTTATATCAAATTTTTCAGATATATTTAATCACTGACGTTTCAATAATCTAAGCAAAGATAAAAGAAAGATTTTAGAACTACAAAACATTCCTATTGATAAATTAGTATGTTTTTCAGTTATGGGAAAATTTGTCCAATCAGACCATTCACCAAATTATACCAAATAACATTAAATAACATTAAAACGCATTAAATAGCATTAAAATAAATAATTTTTAATTTGGGGTTTGGTAAAAATAATATTATAATTTTAACAATAGTTTAACATTTGTAAGTTGGAGGTAAAGCATCACATTGCTTTAAAAAAAAAGTACTTATAAACTTTCATCAGGTACTCAACAATCTTCTTTAAGAGCTCCACAATCTTCTACTTGTACTAGTTAATCTTCTTTATGTACTCAAAAAGCTTCTTGAAATAGTCAACAACCTTCTCTGAGCGCTTGATAACCTTCTTCAAGTATTCGATAATCTTCTTTAAGTGATCAACAAACTTCTTCAGTCACTTGATAATCTTCTTTAAGTGTTCAACAAGCTTCTTCAGGTAGTCGATAAGCTTCTTTAAGTACTCGATAAGCTTCTTCAGGTAGTCAAGATCTTTTATTAGAAAGTCATACATCTTAATCAAGTTTTCTATACGCTTCTTGAAGTACTTTTGGACTACTTTGAATTTTTATCAACTAGTCGGGAAAGAATCGCACCGATATGTTACAGATGATGTCAATATGGTATGCAGTCTGACCTCTTATCAAAAAGGAATAAGAAACAATTTTAACTCAAAATAAATTGGATCGCGAAATATTCTTTACGCAATGTATTGATTTTGTGTAAGGCCGAAGTTTATGTTGGCCCAAGGTGGTAACACAAAACATTGTCTTTAAAGTAATTATTATTAATACATTTATCGTCATGTACATTTCATTTTCGTGGCTTCTTTTTTATTTTAATCATAAGAAAATGGAATGTTAAGAGTTTTTATTGCTCTTTGTTCTCGTGATCTCGTGGTTTCTTTATTTATAACCACGAGTGCATGGTGTTCATGGAGAGTTTATATTGCTCTTTGATCTCGTGGTTTCTTTATTTCTTAACCACGAGTGCATGGAGTTCATGGAGAGTTTATATTGCTCTTTGATCTCGTGATCTCGTGGTTTCTTTATTTATAACCATGAGTGCATGGAGTTCATAGAGAGTTTTTATATGCTCTTTGTACTTGTTTCTTGCGGAGTAGTAGTGTAAGACATCTGAGATTTCGGATAAAGTAATGCCTGCTTTTTCTATATACAATTTAAATTCATGATTAAACAATCTACGTAATCTGTAAAAATATGAATAGTCAACCCTAATCCGATAAGTCGCGTTTTAGGAAAAAACAGGAATATCGGGTACAATAGTATAACCGGAATACTATGTAAAGGATGAAAACCAATACTGCATCTGCATGCTTCAAAAACAGGATTTGCCCAAAAATGATCAATATCAATTATTATTGTGGAAAACATGATGGCACCAGCTTTTAACCACTTTTCTCTCCAAAATAAACAGGCAATTATAAACGGAAAACCGAAATGTAAAAAATAATGTAATACATGTTGAAAAATACTTATTGCGGTCACTTGTATATTTTATTCTGTAATCAAAACCAGGATTGACAAAATGATATACATCCTGCCAATCTCGGTTGAATAGTTATAATGAAGACAAAATTTTTATAAAAGAAAATTATCGTCTCTATAATGAATATGACATAAATTAGTGCTCATGTCCTTCATGTTCGTCTTTTTCCTTAAGATCCATGCTGCATTTAGGACATTTACCGGGTTTGTCATATGTTTTTTCTCCTTCACATTTCATAGGACACTGATAAACAGCGGCTACAGGTTGAGAAGCACCTGATGTGTCTACAGTCATTTGTTCAGTTGAAGCTGGCTCTGTTTGCTGAGTACCGGTTTTACTGCCACATGAGGTTATAACAACAAGAAGAATCAGCGTAAAAAAGCATGAAATAATTTGTTTTGTCATGGTGAAATTGTTTTAAATATGATTGAAAAAAATGGTTAAAATTAGATTTTACGCAGTGCCGCTCTTCTATGACATAAGACAATTGTTTACATTCAAATGATCAATTAGTGCAATCAGTAATGGTGTCCCTCATTTTATGATGACCCAATATTAAAAATGATACTTATTCCTTTTTAGCGGGTCTGTCATATTGACAGCAGCCATGCAGGTTTTCGTAAACGGCATCCGGTGCCCTGAAATTATCACTATCGTAACCCACAGCTGCGATTCTTTGTAATACCGCATCGACACTTGTTTTTGTGCTGTCAATGGTTATTTTGGCCATAGCTGTTTCAGTATTCCATTCTGTTTTAGAGATACCTTTTACATTTCCTGCTTTTTCAATGGTTTTTTTGCACATGCCGCAGTTTCCGTACACTTTTACTTCAGTGGTTTTCAAATTTTTAGACTGAGCTGTACTGAGATGGAAAGTAAATAACGTTAAACTTATTACCACAATACACTTAATACCTGTTTTCATAAAGATTTATTAGAAATTTTAAAGATAAAGTACGCTCCTAAAAGGATATTTTTACCACAAAGAAAACACAAAAATTCTCTAATTTCAATCAGTTGACAATCATTTCTTTGTAAACCAATGAGACCGGGAGTCTGAGTGACATTTCTTTATTTTGTATTTTTCGGAGATGACTCATGATATTAACCTCTTAAAAAAAAGCCTGAAACATGATCTTCATCATATTTTGACTTTTAATATTGACAACAACTAAAAAGCCCTTATCTTTGCAGAGTGAATGTTCACTAACTTAAATATTTAATCATGAATGGTAAAAATAATATAGCGATTGGTTTTCTTACCATGGGACTTTTTATGGCTTATGGATTTTTATTGATCTACCTTCGTGATTTTGCACCAGGTAAAGAAGAGTGGGTAAATAATTACAGCATTGGAAAACATTTTGAAAGCAGACTTGCACATGTACACGGCAACTTATTTGCTTTTCTGAATATAGTAATAGGTTACTTGCTCTTACATTTTAAGGATAAACTCCAACACATAAAAATAATCTCATGGCTGGCTCTTTCGGGACTGCTAATGCCACTAGGCATTTTGGGAGAAATTTATTTGGGTTTGTCCCCTGTTTTTGTATTGTTGGGTGCATTATCGATGACGGCATCAGTGATTTGGATGGGCATATCATTTCTCAAAATTAAATCATTAAATTAATCACAAATACCATGAGTACTATTCAAAAAAATAAATTAGAAGTTCTTATTAAAATTAGAAATTTGTCCAAAGGCTTACATTCAAAATGGCAACTCCTGGATGATGCAAAATTAATGACCGAAAATATGCTTAAAGAAGCTCAAACGGTTATCAAGTTGCACGGAAGTGAGGTAGGTAAAGATTCTTTCAACCAAGATTTGAGTAAACTTAAGGAACAAATAAGTAAAGTAGATGAATTATTACAAAAATTCAAAACCTACATAGACCATCCTACGTCTGATAACACGGAAGCTTCTTTTGCTAAATTTGAAAAAGTAATAGACGAAACTTTCACCATATTTAATAAAATAAGTAACTACCCAGTTAATTATTTTACAGATATCTCACATGTGGATTGGGCAAACATTTGGTCCATTATACAGTCAAATATTTATGCTGTTCAAGGCATAGCGCAGTCCTCAAATATCCAACTACAAATGCTAAAAAAATTCAGTAATGAAGAAGTAGATGAATTAACTAAAACTATCTTTAAGTTTATTCCTGCATCATTTGATATGAGCAGCGCCATTGCCTACAAAAATGATTATGAGCTAGCGTTAAATCAAATGGAAGAAGAAGCAAATAAAAAAGATAATCTGTGGGATCGCTTTTTGAATTTTTTAGCTGGTAATATACCTTTCAAACAATCTCCTCAGGAAAGAGTAATGATGATGAGATGGATTGAAGGTGAAAGAGGTGAACTTTAAATTTAAATCATGATAACAAAAGAACTTATTTCTGATAGACAAAAAGAAATAATAGAAGCCGCTGGCAAAATATTGACAAGGTCAGGTGTTGGAGGCTTGACCATTAAAAACCTGGCCAAAGAGATGCAATTTTTCAGAAAGTGCCATATACAGACACTTTGCGAGCAAGGAAGAAATCATCATTGCCATGTTAAATTATTTGGCAGATGATATGGATGAAAGATATACCCGGGTGATTAATAATGAACAGGATGTAATTCAAAAATTTACATTACTTTTTGAAAACCAATTTTCTTTTTTTGACAAGAATCCGCATTTTGTCGTAGCTGTATTTTCTGACGGCCTTATGGAAGAAAGCACAAGAATCAATGAGACAATTCTAAAAATTATGGCTGTTAAAATGAAACACCTCATGCCTATCATTGGTGAAGGACAACATAAAAAAATATTTACCAATGCGATCACATCGGAAGAGATGATTCATATAGTAATGGGTACATTCAGATTATTAATGTTTAAATGGCGTGTTGCCAACTTTCAATTTGATATCATCTTAAATGGAAAAAACATGGTACAATCTTTATTAACAATTATAAAAAATCAATAAAAATGACAAAGTTAAATGTAATGATCATTTCTCTCTTCATTATTTTTTCAGCATCAAGCTGTAAGAATAATGCCAATCACGATCTTAATTCGCCAGCAACTATCGAATTGAATGATGGCGCCAGGTGGATGGTAAATCCAGAAATGAAACCTTTCCTTACAGAAAGTGAAAGTATTCTGAATACTTATATCTCCAACGGATCTACCGATTTCAAAACCCTGGCTAAAGAATTGGCGGATAAGAATTCCGGTCTTATAAAAAGTTGTACCATGGATGGCAAAAGTCATGAGGAGTTGCATAAATGGTTGCATCCACACATGGCACTGATCGAAACATTGCAGGAGGCAGAAAATGCTGATGCCGCCAATAAAATTATTTCCGAACTAAAAAGTTCTTTTGAAATCTATAATCAACATTTCCAATGAAAAAGTCATTGATATATGTTGCAACAGCGATTTTAGCAGGATTTGGGTTATTGACTTTGTTCCTAAGTACATCAGTAATATTTGATTTATTTGGCATCAGAGCTAAAGAAGGTAACTATATATTGTTTATTGTTTGGTCAAATTTTATCAGCAGTATTCTATATCTGATTGCGGCGTATGGTTTATTTAAAAGTAAAAAGTGGACTATATATCTTTTAGGGATGTCAACCATTATTTTGATTATTGCTTTTGTTGGCCTAAAAATTCACGCCAATTCAGGTGGTTTGTATGAAACCCAAACTGTGGGTGCTATGATTTTTAGAATTTCTGTTACTTTGGTATTTACTATCATCGCATATTTTACAATAATTCACAAAAGGACATCTTCCTCAGTGTAGCTTCGCAAATGATATTTTATGAAGTTATCATTTTGGTGTAAAAGGCTTTTTAAGTAGTATGACCAAATCTTTATTAAAAATTAAATAAAATAAGAAGGGTTTGGGTAGTTGAGATAGAATTAAGAATTTATAATAATTTAAAAATAGATATCATGAACATTAAAGAATTGCATTCACAGGATAAACCGGTTTCGGCAATTTCTCTTTTTAAAAGCGATCAGGGAAATGCAACGGCGATACAAATATTGCAAGGCGAAAAATTAAAAGAACATATCACAGAAATACCGGCTTTGTTGGTTTGTGTTGATGGCAAAGTAATCTTTGAAAATGAAAAAGGGATAAAGGAAACATTAACACCTGGTGATTATATAAACATAGAACCCATGGTAACACATTGGGTTGAAGGAATAGAACTAAGTCAATTGGTGCTGATTAAATAAAAAATCATGTCAAAATCTGGGCCGCGCTTAGATCGGGGGGTGGTTTGGGCGGGGGGCGGGGGGGGTTTCCCTGACGGGGTTTGTTCCGCCCAAGGGAGCAAGGGACGCCGCGGGGTAAATGGGTTAGGATGCTTTTAAACGCTGAGCAATGTGTCAGTTTTTGCATCCCGCTGGGGGGGGGTTGGGATTAGAATTGTACGATTAATCGAAGAGCTTGAGAATCCGGCTGGTTGAATACTACGCCTAAAGCCGAAACCCTTTGGTCGGGGGTCTAGGATTATAATTAAAGAAGCGTCACATATCTAAAGCAGACATCAGCAACCCTTCATTATTTTTAATTACATTATAGTTTATTGGGGGCGGGTACTCAATAAGCAAAAAAAATAATCTATAATGTTAGTAAGTATTCACAGACACATATTAATTATGTTGTTATTTTTGATAGGATTTGAAACAGCTCAGGCTCAGGTTTGGTCATTACAACAGTGCATCGATACTGCACAGGTTTACAATAAAAATTTGGCCATGGGCAGAAATAATATGTCCATAGCTAAAGAAAAAGAGAAAGAAACAAAAGCCAATTTGATTCCCAAAATTACAGCCAATGTAGACTATAAGTATTTTTCGAACCTCCCTTACCAATTGTTACCCTTATCTACTTTTAATCCAACGGCGCCGGAAGGACAATTTAAAGAAGCACAATTTGGGGTACCGCACAATATAAATGCAAACCTCCAATTATCAATGCCATTATATAATCCACAAGTTTATGGTGCAATAAAAACTACTAAAATAGCTTCTGAATTGTCAGGTTTACAATATCAAAAAACGGAAGAACAAATTTACTTTGAAATTTTCAATCTGTACTACAACGCTCAGATTTTGCATCACCAATTAGGCTTTATTGATAGCAATCTTGTAAATACTACCCGACTACTAAAAAATATGCAATTGCTTAACGAACAATTACTAGCCAAAGGTACTGATGTAAGCAAGGTGAAATTGCAATTAGCACAATTGAAGACACAAAAGGAAAACATAAATAGTAAATATACACAGATTTTGAATGGATTGAAATTCGCAATGGGTATTGCTACAGAACAAAATTTGGAAATAGAACCGACCATTCAATATAAAGACATAGCAGAATACATTCCGTCCTCAATCCTGGATGTTCGATTGATAAAAACTCAAAACAGGTTGATGATGAGTGAGCTTAATGCTTTAAATAAATCAAGATTTTTGCCTTCGGTCAATCTTTTTGGCACTTTCGGAACTACAGGCTTTGGCTATGACCAGCAACCAAATGATTTTCTGAAATTCTTCCCTATTGGTTTTGCAGGTGTTCAACTCTCCTACCCTCTATTCAACGGCACAGTTACTCAACGAAAAATAAATCAGAAAAAATTAGAACTTCAGAACAACGAACTTCAATTCGGCCTGCTTTCTGAACAAAATGGTATGCAGATTAAAAACACACAACAGCAAAGACTAGTTGCTCAAATGGCGGTAGAAACAACCACTGAACAGATCAAATTGGCCAAAACTATTTACGACCAAACGATACTCCAACAAAAGCAAGGAACAGCAAGCCTGCAGGACGTTTTACTTGCAGACTATGCATTGCGTGAGGCACAACAA
Organism: Saprospiraceae bacterium; assembly: GCA_016714445.1. Taxonomy (GTDB): domain Bacteria; phylum Bacteroidota; class Bacteroidia; order Chitinophagales; family Saprospiraceae; genus OLB9. The sequence continues at coordinate 977,351 of JADJNF010000001.1, forward strand.
ACATACCTTATGGCTATATTTGATTATCTAAAAGCAGATCTGGACCTTAAAAAATTTACAGGAAACCTGAAGTCAATTAAGAATTAATAATTTAGAATTAAGTATTAAGAAAATGAATTGGAAAAAAATCATCGTAATAGTTGCCGGCATCGCAGTCATCGGACTTGTTGTTTTCAAACTGAAAAGTAACAAAGAAAAGACCCAAAGCAAAGTTTATCAGTATGAAAAAGAACAAGCGATTCACGTCGAAACAGAAATAATTACTTTGCAAAATACAGGTAACGACATTTCTTTCTCCGGAACATTCGAGCCAAACAGAGAAAGTAAGTTAAGTGCAGAACAGCAAGGGAAAATAAATGCTTTTTATGTGGATTTAGGAAGTATAGTCTCCAAAGGACAACGTCTGGTGCAGCTAGACAATGCACTTTTGCAGCAACAACTTAATAATATTGATGTACAATTGCAAAATGCAAAAACCGAATTTGATGTGCAATTAAAAGCAAATGAAATTCAAATTGAAGGATTAAAACAGGATGTAAACCGATATACTATTCTTGCTGATGCGGATGCCATACAAGGCGTTCAACTGGAAAAAGCAGTGCTGCAATTGAGTATTGCAGAAAATCAACGCACCTCAATTTTGAACAAATCCGGAATAAAAACGGCTGAAGCACAAAGGAAGAGTATAATTGAACAGATCAAAAAAACAAGTATTGTTGCACCTTTCGATGGTGTGATTACAGCAAAGCTTTCTGAAATCGGATCGTTTGCTGCCCCTGGTGTACCTTTATTGCAATTATCCGAAATCGGAACATTGCGATTTACAATAAATGTACCCGAGAAAGATTTACTTCATTTCAATTTAGGTAAATCTTATAAAATAAATGCTGATGTCTTACCCGATGTAACGCTTTCGGGTAAAATTTCAATGATTGGAAGCAAAGCCAATATAGGAAGTAGTTTTCCTGTGCAATTTTTAGTTAAAAATGTTTCCAACTACATCGTAAAAGCGGGCATGTTTGGTACAGTAAATATATCTACAGATATAGGTGAAGTCGGTATAGCCATTCCTGCATCTGTAGTGGTAGGTACTTCAAATAAACCGCAGGTATATGTTGTAAAAAATGGAAAAGCTACTGCCGTTAATATTACAATCTCAACTAGAACGCAAAACAAAGTGATTGTTGCAGAAGGCTTGAAGGAAGGCGATACTATCATTGTCTCAGGTCTTATCAATGTATTTGAAGGAGCGAATATTAGTATAAAATAAAATCAGGGGAAAATGAATATTACAGAAATATCAATCAAACGCCCTTCGCTGATTATCGTGCTTTTCAGTATATTTACGCTATTGGGAGTTATAGGCTTTATGAATCTGAGTTATGAATTAATGCCAGATTTCAATCAGCCTGTGGTTGTCATTAAAACTGGATACCCGGGTGCTGAACCGAACGAAGTGGAAACTTCCGTTTCTAGGAAAATTGAAGATGCACTTTCCAATCTGGAAGGGGTAGATTACTTAGTTACAAAGTCACTTCCTAATGCTTCTATCATCATCGCCAATCTGAAATATGGGACTGATCTGGACAAAACAATGCAAGATGCACAGCGATATATAGACAATATTCGCAAAGATTTGCCACAAGACATACTCAGTCCGGTCATGAGTAAAGTGTCGCCAAATGACTTACCAATCATGTCCATAAGTGCGACAAGCGATTTGCCTGCTTCCGAATTTTATCAAAAAATGAAAGACGACTATCTGCCTCAAATTCAACAAATAAGGGGCGTAGCAGAAATAACAATTTTAGGCGGTGAAGAAAGAGAAATACAGGTAAAGGTTGATCAGGCCAAATTAAAATTGTACAAAATTTCTTTACAACAGGTTGTGGAAGCGATTAACCGTTCCGGCTTGGATTTACCGGCAGGAAAAGCACAAACAGAAATAGAGACAAATTCCGTTCGTTTGACAGGGAAGTTTTCGTCTCTGCAAGACATTAAAAACGTGCAGGTGTCCATACCAATACCCGGAAGTCCTGTTTATGTAAAAGATGTGGCAGATATAACAGATGGTATAAAAGAAACTACTACCATCAGTAGATACAATGGAAAAAACGGTATAGGTTTAATGCTTAAAAAACAAGGAGACGGTAATGCCGTTGATGTTTCAAACTTAGTTCGTGCAAAATTCAAATCCATTGAACTACAAAACTCAAATTCAAATGTAAAATTTGTCATTGCAGACGATAGTACTGATAATACGATTGCAGCCGTAAATTCCGTTGTTTTTGATTTGATTTTAGCGGTTATACTTGTTTCAATGGTGATGCTTCTATTTCTAAGAAGTCTAAGAAATTCTTTGATCGTAATAATAGCCATACCTACATCATTAGTGACTGCGTTTGCGGTAATGTGGCTATTGGGTTACACGCTAAATTTAATGACTTTGCTTGCCATGTCTTTAATCATTGGTATTTTGGTAGATGATGCTGTAGTAGTATTAGAAAATATCCAAAAGCACTTAGACAAAGGAAAAGATAAACTAAACGCGGCTATGGACGGTCGTATGGAAATTGGTTTTTCAGCATTATCCATCACATTGGTTGATGTAGTAGTGTTTTTGCCCATTCTTTTCTTACAGGTATTTGTTGCAGATATGCTCAAACAGTTTTCGGTGGTAGTAGTTACTTCGACCCTGACCAGTTTGTTGGTTGGCTTTACGCTTACACCCTGGCTGGCTTCACGTATAGGTAAAAAGGAAGATTTACAACCTACCAATTTATTTAATCGGTTTTTACTTTGGTTCGAACATCAATTAGAAAAATTCACCCATTGGTATGGAGTACTTTTAGAATGGGTATTGGGTCACAAACTTATTTTTACCGGAATAGTGCTATTGCTTTTTGTGATGACTGTTGGTATCATGAAACAAGGTATTATAGGCAAAGAATTAATATCAACAGGTGATCAGGGAAAATTCAGACTGGCGCTGGAATTTGATAAATCAACGTCAATTCATAAGAATAATTTAATAGCTCAAAAAATTGAAACATATATTCTTCAACAACCTGAAGTTTCAACACTATTCAGCAACATAGGTGGCCCAAGTACTGGTATTGGAAGCTTGGGAGTAGGTTCAGCGAATAAAACGGAATTTACCATTCAGTTACGAAATAAAAAGGATGAGTTAAAAATTGCAGGACTTAAAAAAGTGCCAACGGAAGATTTTATGAAAAAACTAAGATTTGATTTACAACAAAAATTTCCAGGTATTAATTATTCTATGGCAGCTCTGGGTCTTATACCTCGTTCAGCACCTATTGAAATAACATTGAGTGGCAATGAATTGGATTTGGTAATGAAAAGTGGTAATACTTTAAAGGAAGTCATAGAAAAAATCCCTGGGGCTGACAATGTTCGTTTATCTGTTGAAGCTGGAAGTCCTGAATACAAAATCATTCCTGATAAAGATAAAATGCAACGTTTAGGATTAAATACAGCGTATGTTGGATTGAATCTAAGAACAGCATTTACTGGAAATGACGATGCAACGCTTACTGAAAACGGAACTGAATATCCTGTGAGAATTTGGTTGGATGAATTTAGCAGGCAAAATTTTGAAGATGTACAACAGCTTTCTATTATTAATCCAATGGGAATGCCGGTAGAAGTTTCGCAATTTGCAACCGTTCAACAAGGTAATTCCCCTTCTTTGTTAGAAAGAAAAGACCGGCAAGCCGCAGTTACCCTTACTGCTGATGCATTGGGAAGGCCTTCAGGCACTGTAGCAGACGATGTCGTAGCTTATCTCAAAAAAAATCCCCTACCGACAGAAATACAGATGACTTGGGGCAGCGACATTAAAAGACAAAATGATAGTTTCGGTGCCTTGGGATCGGTGTTGATGATTTCGTTTTTGTTGATTTATCTTATTATGGTGGCGCTATACGATAGTTTTGTATATCCATTTGTTGTGTTATTTTCCATTCCTGTTGCAGCTATTGGCGCTTTTTTAGCATTGAACTTATCATTAAGCAATTTGAGTCTATTTGCTTTATTAGGCTTAATTATGTTGATGGGATTGGTTGTAAAAAATGCCATTCTTATTGTGGATTTCACCAACCAATTAAAGGCAGAAGGCATTCATTTTAAAGAAGCTTTAGTTATTGCAGGAAAAGGCCGAATGAGACCAATCCTAATGACAACCCTTTCGATGGCTATAGGTATGTTGCCTATTGCACTTGCTACCGGTACAGCAGCAGAATGGAAGAATGGATTAGCGTGGGTAATCATTGGAGGATTGTTATCTTCTTTAATCCTGACAGTATTTTTAGTACCCCTTGTTTATTATGTGGTCGATGTCATAAAAGGTAAACTCAGTTTGTAATTTGTATCTTATGCACTTGTGGCTTATTTTAGGTTTGATCCATTCAGTGTTTTTTCTCTTCAGTGGAAATTAAAATTTTAAAATAAATATTTTGCATCATTAATATTATTAAATTTACAATATACTTTAAATATCCTTTCAAATGAAAACTTTAATCATCATCAATGACGCTCCTTACGGCACAGAAAAAGCATACAACGCTTTAAGAATTGCCAACCAATTGAACAAAGACTATCCTGAGACGGAAGTGGTAATATTTTTGATGGCGGATGGGGTGAATTGTGCCATCCCAAATCAAAATACGCCTAATGGCTACTACAACATAGAGCGAATGCTTAAGCTTTCAACCAGAAGTGGTACACGACTTTTGTTGTGTGGCAGCTGCCTGGATGCAAGGGGTCTTAAAAATATTGAACTGGTAGATAAAGCTGAGATCAGCACCATGGCAGAATTGACAAAACAGATATCAGAAAGTGAAAAGGTTTTGACATTCTGATTTTTACGGATATCTTTGGCGGATGGAACTTTTAAATTTCTTCGATAGCATTTATAAAATCAGCAGCGAAGCTAAAAAAGCTTTGGAGCGTATTATCCAGGAAAAAAGTTACGCTAAAAATGACATCATCCAACATATTGGCAGCAGTTGCAGAACAGTTTATATAGTCCAGAGTGGAAGTGCAAGAATTTTTTATCTGAAAGACGGCAATGATATTACCGAACATTTTGCTTTTGCAAATGACCTCATAGTCAGGGCTGAAAGTCTGTTTACAGGCAAACCAACATCGAAGGGAATTCAGGCTATGGATAAGACCATCATGGTAGCCATTGATTCTGAATCTCTTTTCAAAATGTACGACCAATACCACGACATAGAAAGGCTTTTTCGACTTATTTTTGAAAGAGAATATGTCAATACCATTAAACGTTTAGAAAGCTTACAATTTAAAACGGCCACAGAAAGGTACCATGATCTTTTGGTAGAGACTGATTTTATACAAAAAATACCATTAAAATATATAGCTTCTTATCTGGGTATCACCCAGGTTTCACTCAGCAGAATCAGAGCAGGGACAGGTTGATTATTTATCATTTGTAAAGTGTTTTGTCTTCAAATCACCTGACCTTTGACGAATAAAACGCATAATGCAAATGACTGACGAACATATTAAACTCGGCCTGAAAGAAAATTGGAAACAATTTACCATTCTGATCATTGTCAACGCTTTTGTAGGAGGAATGATAGGGATGGAACGTACTATTTTCCCACAGTTTGCAGAGTTGGAATTTGGGGTGGCTTCCAAGACAGCTATCCTTTCTTTCATTACAGCATTTGGTATATCAAAGGCAGTGTCCAACTATTATACAGGACGTTTGGCCAATAGATTTGGCAGGAGAAATTTACTATTGTTCGGTTGGCTGATGGCAATACCCGTACCTTTTATGTTGATATATGCGCCGTCCTGGAGTTGGGTCATTTTAGCCAATTTACTTTTGGGTATTAGTCAAGGCTTAACCTGGAGCAGCACCGTGGTGATGAAAATTGACCTGGTGGGTGAAAAAGATCGTGGACTTGCTATGGGATTAAATGAATTTGCAGGCTATTTTGCTGTAGGCATTGTTGCATTTCTCACAGGCTATGTCGCCAATAAGTATGGGGTTACACCTTATCCCTTTTACATCGGCATTTTTATAGCTGTGTTTGGTTTTGTATTGACAGCTTTGTGGGTGAAAGATACCAGAGCTTACGTAAAAAAAGAAAGCATGACGGACCAAATGACATCACTGGACAATATATTTATGGAAACCACTTTCAAAAATAAAACCTTAAGTTCAGTGACACAAGCAGGTCTTATCAATAACCTGAATGACGGGATGATTTGGGGTTTATTGCCCGTCATACTTCTGACACAAAATTATGATGCTGAGCATATAGGAATCATCACCGCCATTTATCCCACTGTGTGGGGCATAGGACAGCTTTTTACAGGCAAGATGTCAGATCATTATTCAAAAAAAGCCATGTTATTTTGGGGCATGCTGTTGCAAGGTCTGGCTATTTTACTGATTCCATTTACCAGGGAATTTTATGTATTGGCAACTCTTTCAGCTATATTGGGATTAGGCACAGCCTTGGTATATCCTACTTTTTTATCTGCCATAGCGCAAGCAACCAATCCAAAACAAAGGGCCGAAAGTATAGGTACTTTCAGGCTATGGAGAGATCTGGGTTATGCATTTGGTGCCATCATATCCGGTGTTACAGCTGATCTAATTGGAATTGATTATGCTATTTTCCTCATTGGTGGACTGACCATCTTATCTTCAATCATCATTCAAGTTCGTATGCCGGAAAAGGTTTGACAATAGAGAAATTTTGATATGACCGCATTGGTGAATGAATAAGAATATAAAAATACAGATGCTTCTATTCCTTGATTATTTTATAAGAAGACATCGCCTTGTCTGTATGTATGATGACAAAATAGAAACCTTGCTGAAGATCCTCCAAAGAAAATAAAGGTGTATAAAAGGACTGAATAAATGATCCTGTCTGATTGTAGATGTCAATCCGTTTCAAATTCTGCCCGGAAAGATTTACGTACACATCACCTGAAGCAGGATTCGGGTAGATGAATAGTGTAGTGGTTTGTTTTTGCTCATCCAGATTACTTACCGCCGAACAAAGATCGTGGTTTCCCAGCTGGTTTCTGAATGGGCTATTTGCCATGGCAGTTTGTGCCCTGATCATTTGATCTGTAGTAAACATATACTTGCCCGGCCCCATAGTGTAGTCCATAAAATTCATAAACATCTCCCCATCTGGATGATTGGAAGGCACACTACATGAACCTGCTTTGTGAGGATAAACAGGCATACCTCCATTTTGTGCAGAAGCAGGGGGCGTGTCCCCACAAAAATCATTCCCACAGTTGGCATCACCCCAAATATGGCGAAGTCCTAGATAGTGACCAACCTCGTGGGTGAGTGTTCTGCCGTCGATATTGCTGGAAAAGTATTGTCCGAAAGGAAACAAAGCATATGAACCGATACTTTTGGTATAACACCATATACCATCTGTAGAATCGGTAGCTGTATTGGGAATGCCAGGCAAGGTGCTCATCGGCGGTACTGAAGAGACACCACCATTCATCAGTAAAGTGCTTTTGTCAGTAATCCATACATTCAAATATTTTTTAACGTCCCATATCGAATTTGGCTTTACAATATTGTCCAGGTAGTTTTTAAATGTCATTTGTGTACTGAAGTTTGTCGGGTCCGGCCATCCTTTTGTATGGTAATTAATTCTGTCGATTCCGGGTTCCGCTAGTGAATGACCGAGTGCATCCTTGGTCGCCAAACAAAATTGAATATTAAAATTGGCAATCTTCACCCTTCCGTTGTTATCTTTATTTGCATCAGGCAGCGCCTGATTGGCGGCCCAATGGACAAAAGCATTGGCAGGATAATCCGCAACGTTGTGTGCATATCCTCCGAAATCCTGATTTAATACATCGATCTGCGACATAATTTGTTCGTGCGTTATGTTAGGATATGTACCAACGGCCTCGCCACTGTGGATTATGTGAAAAACGACCGGAATGGTATAAGCCATTGCTGAAACTTCTCTGTTGGATTGATTCCCAACAAAATCAGAGATCAATTTCTGAAATTCATTTTCCCATTCCAGTGTTGGAAATGTAGTGCTACAAACATGGTTATCATCCTGAGCCATAACAAAACAGTTCGTCACCAATAAGATAAAAAGTGTATAAAATATTTTCAGTCTGATCATTTTTGTTTAAGTTTGATTTAGTGTATGGAATAGTGATACCACCATAAACTATTGGCTTAAGTATTAAATGATACAAAGTTAAAAAAGAAAATGAACTGCGTTACATTATCCGGTCGGATGACTCCAAGGCATCCCACCAGAAATCGATGAAATGAGCCCAAAGATGGTGGTGAAATGTCGAAAAGCCGCCTAACCATGTTCATTCTCCCTATCAGTTGAAAACGTAAAAAGGGTCATCAGAAAATGATTCTGACCACCCTTTTAGTTTTTTAAACTGCAGTTAAACTCAATTTACTTTTTGCACTGCGCAACACATTGAGTGACCGTATTTTCTGAATTCACATTGGCATTAACTGTGGAGGTCGTTGGAGCACAACATCCACTTGCTGTAGCACAACAAGAGCTAAGGTCACAACAGCTGGTGTCATTGTCAACACAGCAAATAGTCTTGTCGCAGCAGATTGGCTCATCTTCCATACCTAATATAGACATAATACTGCTTCTTTTAGGACCACCCTCCGCCATCAGAGATACCAATCCCAATACACCAAAAATCAACAACAAACTTTTCTTCATTTTATATTATTTTATGATCCAAACAACATCGTTTGTAATGAAAAGACGAGGATGTCTAAAAAAGATGCAAAATGTACGATCTGGTGATCTGTGACCTGCCTACTCCATAAGGGTCAGGCTGGTCCGGTGATCTAATGATCTGGCTGGGTTGTGGATTTAATCATTAGTTTTTAACCTTAGTCTCAATCTAATACTTATCCTTAGTCTTATCCTTAATCTTTATTTGCATCCAAAACGTTATAATAACGTCATACTAAGGTTGAATCTAATAATGAATAAATATGTCGGCAATTACCGGAGATATATACAGACAGTTTCACCATGAACTGGAAAATTTTATTGTTAAAAAAGTAAAGGATAAAGTGATCTCACAGGATATCCTACAAGATGTTTTTATCAAAATCCATCTGCACCAGCATACCATCAAAGACCAATCAAAAATTACTGCATGGATCTATCAACTGACACGCAACACCATCTATGACTATTATCGAAAGCTGGTGGTAGTAAATGGTGAAACAGAAATTCCGTATGATGTCACCGAATTACCAATAGCTAATGAACAAGGATTGGAAAAGTGTGTGCTGCCATTTATACATCAATTGCCCCAAAAATATAGGGAAGCACTCATGCTTACTGACATCAAAGGTTTGTCACAAACCCAATTGGCAGAACAACTCAAAATATCCTACCCCGCCGCAAAGTCACGGGTACAACGGGCCAGACAAAAACTGAAAGACCTTTTTACTGATTGCTGCCATATTCATTCTGATGTATATGGAAATATTATGTCTTATAATCAACATGCTTGTGGAGGACAAGGATGTAAGTAATTTCAGAAGAGAAAAAAATCTTTTTATAATATAGAAATTTCAACTATTCCTATATTCCTGGGGTGTCATTCCACATTCTTGTCGGAACACTTTTCCAAAATAACTGGCATCAGTAAATCCGCAAACAGCAGCTATATTGTTTATGGATTCGTTGGATGTTTTCAGCAGTTTTTTTGCTTTTTGTACTCTCAATACCCGGATGAATTGGTTGGGGGAATGACCTGTCAGGGCAGTCAGCTTTCTTTGTAACTGTGAGGTGCTCATAAAAATATTTTTTGACAACTTCTCTACACTAAAATTTTCGTCGTTCAGATGTAACTCAATCTCCATTCTCACTTTTTTTACAAAAACATCTTCTATTTTCGGAATTTCTTCTTGGTAAAGTACATCTGAAATTTCTTCCACCTCGTCAGTCTGATTATCCGTTGATTTTAACAGGCCGGCAATTTTTGAATATACTTTTTGCAAAAGTTTTCTTTGTTCGAGCAATTTTTTAATTCTTAGTTTGAGTTCATCCTTGTAAAAAGGCTTTTCCAGATAGGCGTCGGCACCATGCTCCAGTCCTTCCAGTTTACTTTCCATATCCGCTTTGGCAGTGAGCATGATGATAGGAATGTGGCTGGTTCGCTCGTCTTGTCGCAATCGTTTACACATCTCAAAACCATCTACAAACGGCATCATCACATCGGTTATGATCAAGTCGGGTATGATCTGACAAGCAATATCAAACCCTTCCCTACCATCTTTTCCTACAGCAAGTCTGTATTCCGGCAGGCAACTGGCTGTGTAAGCCACTACATCGGCATTATCTTCTACCAGTAGTATGAGGTCATTTTGAATATTGGAATGCAAGATTGATTCTTCTACATTAATAGACTTTTCTGTTTGTATCTTAGAATAGGATTCGACCTTATAGTGCGATTTTTGGAATACATTTTCTTCTATATCGATATTAGTTTTCATAGGTAAGGTGACTGTAAATTCTGTTCCATTCCTGGCACCCACTGGGGGACTTTTCACATCTATAGTTCCATTCATGAGCTGGACCAATTCTTTGGTCAATGCAAGTCCTATTCCCGTACCTTCGGCTTTTCGGGTATGGCTATTGTCTGCCTGGTAAAATCTGTCAAAAATATGAAGAATATGATCTTCCGGTATGCCTGCTCCTGTATCTTTTATTTTTATAATCAGCATCTTGCTATCGGAGCCTGCTTCTGTGTCGATGGCGGAAATGGATATATAAATATTTCCTTTTTCTCCTGTAAATTTTAAAGCATTAGAAAGGAGATTTGAAAGTATTTGTCTTAATTTTTCAGCATCATATTTGGTCTGCATGGCGTCCAATGAAGCCAGATAATGCATTTGTTTTTTTTGGCTATCCGCCATAGAGTGGAATGATTCTACAATGTATCTCAAAAATTGAACAACATCACCATTCACTAATTGAAGTTCCATCTTTCCGGCTTCCAGTTTAGAAAGATCCAACATTTCATTGACCAGGTTCAACAAATTTTCACCATTGCGTTCTATCATATCGAGCCCATTTTCAAAATGGTCTTTAGGGTCACTTTTTATTTGCTTCACCATACCAAGTATGACCGTAAGTGGCGTTCGGAATTCATGCGTAATATTGGTATATAGTTGAGTTTTAATAGTATCCAGTTCTTTGACCCGTCTGGCTTCATTTTGCTCAAGAATCAGTTGAGATTCTATTTTTGTTTGATTTAACTTGTACTGAAAATAAGTTTTTATTAAGTATCCAAATATTAAGATGTAGGCCAAATAAGCCCACCATGTTGCCCACCAGGGAGGTAATACAATGACTTGCAATTCTACCATCTTGTCACTCCAAATACCTTCACTATTGCTGCCTTGCACTCTAAAAGTATACTTACCACCCGGAAGGTGCAAATAAGTTGCCGAGCGGCGTGTACCACTTTGAACCCATTCCTGATCAATGCCGACCAGTTGATAACGGTATTTATTTTGATTGGAATTAGAAAAGTCTAAAGAGGAAAATTCAAGGGTAAGGATATCCTGAAGATGGTTTAACATAATCGATTTTGCCTGCTCTATACTTTCGGTAAGTACTCCTGTATTATCATTTGGAAATACCGGATTATTTCCAACCATGATTTTTGTAATAAATACATTGGGTACAAACACATTTTCCAATACAGATTTCGGATTAAAAATATTTAAACCATTTACGCCGCCAAAAGCCAGGTTGCCATTGGGTAGTTTTGCAAATGCCCCCGTATTAAATTCATCGTCCTGAAGCCCTTCTCTTTTTGTGAAATTACGAAAACTATAAATTACTTTATCTTTATTTTTTTGAATCAACATGCAAAAAATACCTTTATTGGTACTCCCCCAAATATGGCCTGATTCATCCGGAAGCAAACCATAGACCACATTGTCAGGTAACCCATCTGCAGACGAAAGATGCAAAAATGTACCGGTAAGTTTATCTAAACGATTGATTCCACCACCTTTTGTGGATATCCATACATATTTATCAGGCTCAACAGGATCATCCAAAAAACAAGTGACATGATCATAACTTAGTGAATTTCGGTCATTCGGATTATTAAAAAACCAACTAACCTGTGAAGATGATAACTTATTTCGGTTAAGCTTAACTTTTGCAAAACCAGTCTCCGTACCTATCCAAAATATTTCCTTTCGATCTTCGTATAAAGCAGTACAAAGCAGGTTAGATCCATCCTGATTTATCGAAAAACTATCCGAAATTTCTGTCTGCGTATTGAATAAGGTAATATTGCCATCCAGCCCGGGAAACCAAATCCAACCTTGACTATCCTCGATGAAAGGTTGTTTTTTTCCAAAAGTCTGCTTTGCATTTATTCGGGGAAGAGACATAAGTTTATTTGACTTCGGATTATATTTAAAATAACCTGTGTTGTCACTCTTCAAATAAAACTCACCCCTGTCAGAAATGATCATATTGTCAATCTGACTTAACGAAGGTATATTTTTAAACACATTTGTATCCACAAGCTCATCGTGTATTAACTTCATCCATGGATATCCATAATCAACGCAAAAAATCTCATTTTCTGTGGAAGGTTTAACCAACCTAATGCTATTACCTTTCGCCAATGTCTTAAATTTGTCTTTGACAGTGTTGTATTTTCGTAAACCGTAGCCAACTGTTCCGGTCCACAGTATGCCCGATTTATCAATGATGAACGGATAGTTAATTCTTGTTGATTTATCTATGGGTAGTTTTTCATTCCAGTTGGGTGATTTGTTTTTTCCCCATCTGCTGATGTCATAAAAGTATAATTCACGATGATGTAAATCCCACAGAGCACTATTTGGTCTGTATATAATATTGCCTGCAGGTATTCTATGTGTATCAAATAAAGGGATTATGTTTTTTCCATCATCCAAAAAAAGATTGTTATTTATTGACACATTTCCATCTTCAAAAAGGTATCCATTGTTATATAATTTCCCTTGTAAAACTGGCTTAAAACTAAGACTTCTATAATTAAACTCATACACAGATCCGTCCATTCCTCCTATAAAAATCCGATCATGTTTGTCTTTACCCATGCCATATACTTCTGTATTTTCAGGCATTTTGAGTTTAGTAATAACAGGTGTCACGTTTTTTTCAAAAAAATCATCCGGCAAAGTAATAATATTTAGTCCATTGGCCACTGTGGCTATCAACATCCTGCCATCCGGCAACTCTTCTATTGCCCTGATATTATTCCCGGAAATGCTATTGGAGTCAGTTGGGCTGCTTTCTAATCTAAAGAAAACACCCTTTTTTTTGTCATATATATTTAAACCTGAATTTTCAGTCCCGGCCCATATTCTGCCTTTACGGTCTTCAAATAACCTGACAACTGTATTATAACTAAGACTGAAATTATTAAATGGGTCATTGGTGAAAACTTTAAAATCATATCCATCATATCTATTGAGAGCATCTTTTGTAGCAATCCAAATAAATCCTTCTTTATCCTGCAGCATGTCAAATACCATTCCCTGGGATAAACCATCTGCCGTTGTGATAGATTCATATTTGGTTTGACCACACAAATGAAAACTGGCAAAAACCAACAAGGTGATCCAGCCAAATAAAAAAAAGATGGATTTTTTTCTTAAGAAATTCATTTGGTAAAAGTAAGGTAAAGACCATTAAAATTATTCGCCAACACAACTCTATTTTTTCAGTTTTTACACAAATGCGTGATTTTTACTATCAGTGCGTGATTTTTACTATTAAAATGCTGCGTTTTTCACACAAGAAGCCTGTTTTTTACTAAAAAGATGGCTCGATCCAGCCCTATCTTTGTGTTACAAATTTTAACTAAAAACAGGGAAAGCCGAAAACCCGATGGAGTAGGCAATAACTATTAAATATTTTTCAAGTTGAAATCGACATAAAAATTTAATGTGATACTAAAGACATATTTCATTAGCTTATGATCAAAACATAAGTTGTAAAGCAAAAAAAAATAATCGTAAGTAAATTATACATTGTTTGGATATATCTTCTGCTCCTCAGTTAATTTTCACCAACAAAAACCAGCATGGTAAAACTTTATAATTAAAATCAGCAAAACGAAAACCACAAATCCATAAAGTTAGATCTTTAATTTTTTTGGTCATTTAGCTGGGGAGAGAAGATTTTTATATTTTTTAGCGAAATTGATAAATACCAAAAAAATCTAAAATAATATATAAAATTATAAGTACCCAAAAACTCCCAAATATTTAAACCATCAATTTTTTACAAACCTAAACCTTATGCATAGAAATTGTTTACCCCTTGTCATTCTGATGATCTTTCAATTTTACATTGATGCTCAGGTAGGCATCAACACCACTACACCCAATGCCAAAGCAGTGTTGGATCTTACATCAACAAATAAAGGCTTCCTGCCCCCACGCATGACAGAAGTACAACGAAATACCATTACCAGCCCTGTACCTTCCGGTCTTGTAATTTACTGTATTGACTGTGGAAATTATGGACAACTTCAGGTCTTTAATGGCGTGGTTTGGACGGATTTGACTGGTGGTCCTGCTGCTTCATTTATTTGCGGTACCACTACGGTTTCATTTAGATATAATGGAAATATTGTCACTTATGGTACAGTGCTAAATACTACAACCAATGAATGCTGGCTGGACCGTAATCTGGGGGCATCACAAGTAGCTACAAGCGGTAATAATGCTGCTGCTTACGGTGATTTATTCCAGTGGGGAAGGCTGGATGATGGGCACCAGATCAGAACATCAGCGACAACAACTACATTATCGCTTACGGATGTCCCTGGGCATGGTGATTTTATTTTAGCCACTCCTATGCCATGGGACTGGAGGTCTCCACAAAACAATAGCATGTGGCAAGGGGTAAACGGAATTAATAATCCGTGTCCAAATGGATACAGAATACCCACACAGGCTGAATTGGATGCAGAACGACTAAGTTGGGGCAGCCAGAATCCTGCGGGTGCCTTTGCTTCACCGTTGAAATTGACATTGACAGGAGCACGTGATTATGCCGCAGGAATTCTTAACCAAGTTGGTCTTTATGGTTATTACAGGTGTAGTACACTTCATGGAATTTACTCATATTATCTATATTTTGGAGGCACTACAGCAGGAATTCTAAGCACAAGTCGAGCCCATGGCTGGGCGGTCAGGTGTATTAAGGATTAGTAGTTAAAATAGTAGTTCAAAGTGTTCCATTTGGTATGTTAAAATTATTGTAAGTAGTTTGAAGTCACTAACCTAATCTTATGTATTTTGCTTATCTAAATAGTTACTTTATTTTTTCAAATCAGCTGATAACTTATAAAACTTTGATGTAATTTATTGTATATTTATATTGTTTGTTTTGTTTATTTTTTATTTAAATATTAAAATTTTAAAAAATGAGATTAGTAAAATTATTTATTATGGGTCTTGTACTTTGTAGTGGACTGACCACCTTGACAGCATTCAAAAAAGCCAATGTAGGCGAAGAATTGACAATCACCAATAAAACTGGTAGTGATATCGATGAGATCCATGTAGGTGACAGTGGCGATATTATGGACGCAGACGAAATCTTAACGCCAGGAGAGTCTATCACAATTGACTTTGACTGTGCGGGACTTCATGCTGATGTTGAAGCAACGATTCATTTAATTTTTGAGGATGATTCTGAGTTTAGTTTTGAAGACACAGTTTGCGACGGTGATTTCGCTTGGGATATCGTCAATGATGGTAAGGATTAGAAAGAGTAGGATGTTTTGTTTGTACTAATTATAATCATATCAATAGTACAAACAAAACAGTTCTGTAAACTAAAGCTGTAGCTCCATCTGGCTATTAATCGCAGGTAAAATAATTATACCATTTGTTTTGTTTGCAGAGCAACAATTTTTAGTTGGATTAAGTCTTTTTCAGCATTTGTTTTGCAAAGGGCATAGGCTTTAGATAGATATTGAATCGCTATTCCTTCATCAAAATGTCTGCAAAGCTCAGCCATTAGCATGAAATAGAAATGGTTCGTTTTTAAATCTTGGCTTTCCGCCTCATCTATTGCTTGTAGTGCCCCATGTACTTTCGAATATGCCCAAATCCTATTTAGAGAAACCACAGGTGAATTGTTGATGGTAAGCAATACATCATACAAAAGTAAAATACTTGTCCATTTATCAGGGTGAGTACTTTCCACAGTATGCCAGTAAGCAATGCTGGCTTCGATATAATATTGTGAAGTGATATCCCATTTAGATGCCTGTTGGAGAAAGTAAAATCCTTTTTCGATCAGTTCTTTGTCCCACAGATTTCGATCCTGATCATCATATAAAATAATGTCCCCGTGATCGGACATACGCGCCTCCAATCGCGATGACTGAAAACACATCAATGAAAGTAAAGCATTTGTGGAATGAAGATTGGTGTTTGAATTAGAAAGAATAAGGTAAGCCATATTTAAAGCATCAGCGCAAAGTTCACTCCTTATTATTCTGGAATTGCTTTCTGAATAATATCCTTCACTAAATACTAAATAAATGGTGTGTAACACGGCATCTACTCTTTCATTTAAGTCATTTTCTGCAGGCATTTCTATTTTTATGCCAAGCTGTTTGAGTTTTTTCTTTCCACGTTGAAGTCTCTTGTGAATGTTTTCTTTATTGGATAAAAAAGCATCAGCAATTTCATCCAGACCTAACCCACAGAGTATTCTTAAAGCCAGACATATTTGGGATTCAACAGAAATGGAAGGATGACAGATCGCAAAAAGCATTTGAAGTTGACTATCAACTATATTTTTTTCCGAAAAGTCAATACTTATTTCTTCCGGTAACATGCCCATTTCTAATATATGCCTGACCTTTTTTTTAAACGTATTATTCCGTAAGTAATGATTTTTTACCTTATTTTTTGCTACAGTATATAACCAGGCAGTTGGATTTGTTGGTAAACCTTTGAATGGCCAAACGTCCAGTGCCAACATAAATGTTTCACTGACTATATCCTCAGCCAACTCTACATATTCTATGCCAAAGGATTTGGTTAGAACGGATACCATTTTGCTGTATTCCGTTCTAAACAAATGTGGAATGATATCATTTTCAGCCATATTGAAAGTAGAGACTCCAAAATAATGAAGTCTCTTTTATACATTTTAATGTGTTAAAATTTGTCGGACCTCGACTGTATTTCCTTCCCCCATGAGTATAGGAGTGCCTTTTGCAAACTCAGCCGCTTCTTCTGCTGATTCCGCTTTTACAATGACATACCCACCGAGTGTCTCCTTGATATCACCAAAAGGACCGTTTGTAATCATTTTTTGGTGATTGACCACTTTGGCATCTTCAAATAAAAGGCCTGTACCACTGACAAATTTGTTTTGCGCTGCGATGCCGGCCACCCAATCCATTTGTTGTTTCATCCATTGCTGCATTTGCTCCGGAGAAACTTTACCATTGGCATTTTCATGTCTGAATAGAAGAATGTACTCTTTCATTATTTTTATTTTTAATTGTGAAATATAATATAATAACAATTGATAAAAGATTAAAGGGACATCTTTTTCAAATTATTTTTTGATCTCAAATATTTTATTTCCAAAAATCTAGAATAAAACTAAAAAATAAGATCATATATAAATGATAATATGTTTATTTTTACGATACTAAACATATATATTGTTAACATACATACTCAAAATAAATTGATTTGCTAAAAATGCTTAACCCAATGTATATATTTCGAGTAATGACGAAGTTTATGTTTACCCAAAGCGGTATCACGAAGATTGTCTTTAAAGCAATACATTATCAAGACAATATTCGTCCTGAACATTCATCGTCGAAATAGTATAAAAACATGTAAAACATCGTCGAAATAATATAAAGACATTTATCGTCTTTATAATGAAGACATAATTTTTCTAAAAGAAAATTATGGTCAGTATAATGTTTTACGATATCTTCACATCAATTGATCACTGCATTGATCTTTTGCCAGAGTTCGTTGTCAAAACCTGAAAGTGCAAAACTTGGATTTAATGGTTCTGCAGCTTTCCCCATCCGAATGACCACCATATTTTTGCTGGGTATTACATAAATGCGTTGATCTTCAGCGCCCATGGCTGCATAAATATCAGAAGGAGCACTGGGAATCAATGGTCCTGTAAACATGGTCTGTCCACCCGGTACCATAAAACTTGACTTGCCATTCAGCCACCAAAGATAACCATAGGATGGATTTATGGATTGGGAAGATTGAGTGCTTGCTTTAAAAAAATCTTCAGCTATGATTTGTTCGTTTTGCCATTTACCTTTATTTTGTGCCAGAAGCCCAAATCTTGCCATACTCCGGGTATTGCTGTGGTAAATATCGAAAATCAAACCATTATTCCAATATCCTTCCATGCCTATTTTATTTTTTAATTTGGCATTAAAATAAGCTTCAAAATCCTGTTTGCCGGCGCTTGCCACTACATCCATTAATTTTTGAAACACATTGTGATACGACCATCTGGTGCCTGCATCAACGAGGTAGGTCAGATTAGATTTTATTACAAGATTATTTTCATCATTTATTCCTGATGTCATGGTAAGTAAATGCCTTGGAGTTATTAATTTTTCTTTATCCAGCGGCTCACTAGTCCAACCATTGCCGAGGTATTGAGAAACAGGTGTATTGATATCTATCCATCCTTCCTGCTGTGCTATACCTGTGGTAGCTGAAACTAATGTTTTACCGGCACTATTCCATTGCCAGATGGCATCTTTTGTATGTCCGTCAAAATATTCTTCCATGACAATTCTGCCGTTCACCAGAATCATAAAAGATTTTGTATTCTTCTGAATCAAATACTCTTTTAATGGATTTACCGCACTTTCATTCCATCCCAAATCGACTAAAGATTTTGTTTCCCAGGAACTATTGGTATTTGACGGGAAATAGAAGTCCTGATCATTTTGAGTATCATCATCTTTTTTACATCCTAAAATCGGGAGAATCAGTAAAAACAGGAATTTTATATTTTTCATAATAGAAATATTTGTTTGACAGGTTATAATCATTAAGACAAAATGTAAACAGGAAGGTTTAATTATGCTTTCTCAACTCATGCCATTTTCCCACAATTGTTTTATATAAAAAATGCAAAAGACCAAATTTGATTGGCCATTTCTTTTTTGTCAAAACCTGGCAGTAATTTAAAAATAAAATTTAGATATAATTTTATCACCGAAACTTTAGTTTTAGAGTATGTTTAAAAATTTTCTTAGTTGCTAATCAATAGGTTATGGTTCTGACGATAAAAGAATTAAAGAGTTTAGTGAACTAAACGATGAGATTATTTTGAAGTCAGGTTCATAAGATATTGATTATAAGGCATTAAAAATTTAAACATACTCTTAGCACCAATCAAATGATTAATCAATGATAAATGGTCTTTTTGCCTTTTAATTTAAAGTTGACAAATTTGAAGTTTAATACATGGATTTTACCTTTTGGTGCATCGATTTATACGACCCGGGATTAAATCCGCGGTCTATTTTAATCCATCAATAATTCATCAAAAACTGACTAAGATTGGTATCAGAATCCAATCCCAGTTTTTTACGCAATCTATACCTGTTGGTCTCTACACTTCTGATGGAGATATTCATCAGAGATGCTATTTCTTTTGTTGCAAGATTCATACGCAGGTAGGTACACAATTTATAATCATTGGGGCTAAGATCTTTAAACTCTTCATTGAGGCGTTTGTAAAAATTGGTATGTACCTGATCAAAGCTTTTTACAAAGTTTTGCCAGTCGGTATCCACGTCGCTGTTTTGTTCGGTGAGTTTGGTGATTTGCTTCAACTCCTTTTTTATTTCCGGCTGATCGATCAGCTTATGTTCCAGTTTATTGACTACATCCGTGATTTCGGCGATTAGTTCATTTTTATTGACCAAATGGTAGGTAAAAGAAGTAAGTTCCTGATTTTTATAATTGAGTTCAGCCAGTAGTTTTTCATTCTGAAGTCTGGTAATTTCTTCTTTTGAAGCTTCCGCATGGATCAGATGTTCCTTTTCCCTTTTTTTATTGGACTCCAGCAATAATGATTTCTCCGTTTCATGTTTTTCTTTTTGTTTGTTTAATACGAAAAAAATCAAAATAACAAATCCTGAAAAATAAAACAGATAAGCCAATGGCGTTCGATACCATGGATATCCTATAGAAATCCTGACTTCATAAGGTTGACTTTCTTTGCCCGCATGATTTTTAGCTTTCATCATCAGGATATACCTACCCGGTGGCAAACTGGTGAAAGTAACTTTCGGATCGATGGACCATTCCGACCATGATTTATTGGCTCCCCTTAATTGATAACTGTAGGAGATAAATTCTTTTTTCCCACTCGACATCACTGTAAAATAAAAACTGATATTGTTCTGAGTATGTCGAAGTGAAAACTCCGGGATGTCTATATTTTTTGAAGTGTAACCTTTAAACAATACACTGTCTTTGGGCGTATTTAATGTCACCGTTGATAACAAAATTTTTACAGCCGAAGTATCATTTACATATTTTTTGGGATTAAAAAACAGGAAACCCTTTTCTGTAGAAAAAATGACATTTTGATCATCAAGTGTTACGATAGATTCAAAAGTGTTGGGTAGCAAACCTACAATGTCATTGATAAAATATTTTTTGTATGAATGATTAAACGATTTTTCAGGGACCAGCATTGCCGTTTCTTTTTCAGTGCCGTACCATATATTTTTGAATTCGTCTTTCATTAAAAAATTAATTGCCGTTTTGCCCGGGAGATAATCAGTAAGGTCAATATATTTTTCAGTTTGATCGTTGCCCGGGATATATCTGTACAAATCATTTCCATCGTCCAGGATGACATCGTTGTTAATGTTATAGAAAACATTTCGGAAGTTTTTTCCGGCAGGATTGTCTGATGAATATTTTACAGGATGGATGATTTCTTTAAAGATTTCCTTTTGCCCGATCTTATAGACTCCTCTGTATGGATGGGCTATCCAAATATTATTATTCATATCTTTAGTGATAATTCTTGCGCTTTCCTGAAAACCCTTGATATGGTATTTGAATCTCCATGTATCTTCCTTAAGTTCAAACATAGCCAGCCCCTGATAATGGCCGGCTATCATCAGTTTCTCAGTAAGTGGAACAAACTTCCAGACACCACCCAGATCTGCAATTTTTTTACCCGACTTTTTATTGATGTGGAAGGCTCCTTCATGGTGCCCCACCAGAAGCTGATTACCTACATGATTCAGGCTCCACACCTGGCCTTGGGTACCTTCTACCAGATGCGCCTTTTCTTTTTCAGATGGCTGGTAGTGTTTTTGCCAGGGAATAGTGTACAATCCCGTGTTGGTTCCAAAATAGAGTTGCCCGTCATATAATGTGGCTGCATATCCTGTTCCTTCCAGATCACCATCAGGAAAAAAGTATCTGAAAGGGGCATTCATGTCTACCAGGTCAATACCATTGTCAAGCCCCAACCAGATATTCCCATCTTGTGACATCATGGCACTCAGTATGGTGTTATTTTGCAAACCAACTTTTTTGTTAAGATGATGAGCTATCCGCCTGTTTTCATCCAAAACTATAACACCATCAAACGATGTACCAAGTATGATCTGTCCATCCGGTAGATATGTGGCACAATAAATTATATTTTTACGCAAATAAGTATCATACGGCGTAACCCAGGGTTTAAATCCATCTTTAGATTCATAAAAAATACCATTATTTATGGTCGTTAATAATATTGTGTCATTCAGATAATTAATAACGGAGGAGATTCTACCCTGATCAAAGGTGGTATTGACAGTACGAGGTTTAAATCCATTTGAACCATATTCATAAAAGACATTTGATCCATCCTGAATGGTAAGTTTTTTTCCAAAGATACCCATACAGAGCAAGGATGTTTCTGCATAAAAAGCAGATTCCACTTCAAATTTGTAATCGTACCTAAAAACATGGTAGTTTGTCCTGAAAAAAACACCTTCTTCTCTGACTACTATATCCCATACATCTTCGAATGCAACTTGTTTTTTCAAGAACTTAAGTAAAGACTTATACGTCAGGGTGCCTTGGATATTTGGTTCAAAAAACCCAAAATCCCCTTGACCACCTACATATATCCTACCTTCAGTGTCTATGGCCACTGACCTGACAACAGTATTATTTGCTATAGGATGATTTTCCCAGTTGTAGCCATCAAAAATAACTAAACCGGAATTATTGGCAAAATAAGTGAATCCGCGATTATCTGTAGCAATATCCCAGGTTTGTGTGCCTGATTTTATTTCTTTTTTTGTGTGATTGACCACTATGGGTGTACCCAGATTGGTAGGCTGAGCATACATTATATTCAGCTTAACACTTAAAATAAGAAAAGCAATTAAAAAGATAAAAAATAAACGGTTCACCGGATAAAATAATTAGTTTGATTATGATTAAAAATATTGATTCTTATTCAACTCGTGCCCATTAAAGAACAAATACAGATTCATGTAAAAGTTTAAGATTTGAGCTTAAATTACATTTTCAGGTAAACCTACATAAAATCGTAGATATGTAGTAGTGTTTTTTACTTATGTAGTAGTGATGTAGTAGTCAAATCTTCTTAACATATTCAAAGCGATCGTAGTTTTGTCTCATTAAGTTCTGTCACATAATCAACACAACGTAAAACAATATTTCAACACAATTTTATAAAACAATAGATAATATTATAGATTATTAATAAAAAAAATACAAAAATAAACATTCTACAGACCTTGAATAAAGATTTGTAGTAGTCGAATTTTAATTATTCATTAATTTACAAAATCATTAAGCCACATGTTAAAATCACTAACGAAAAGTTTTTTGTTGTTGGTTTTGCTTTTTACAACTTCATTTACCTTTGCACAAAGAAATGTAAGTGGAGTAGTAACGGACGCAAAAACCAATGAAGCTTTGATTGGAGCCAATGTGCTCGTCAAAGGGACATCAATCGGTACCATTACTGACGTAGACGGAGCCTATTCTCTTTCCGTACCCGGTGCCGATGCTGTGTTGGTCATTTCCTACACAGGATATTCTGATCAGGAAATCACCGTGGGTACTCAGAGCACCATCAACGTTGCACTCTCGGAAGGGGCTTATCTCGATGAAGTAGTGGTCATCGGATACGGAATTCAGAAAAAAAGTGTTGTCACTGGTTCTATTGCCAGCCTGAAAACCAAAGACCTTGAAAACGTACCAAGTGCCAGAGTAGAACAAGCTTTGCAGGGCCGGGTTTCCGGAGTTACCATTGCACAAAATTCAGGTCAGCCAGGATCTGCTTCTACAATTCGTATCAGAGGTATCACTACATTTAATGATGCCGGCAATAGTCCTCTTTGGGTCATCGATGGTGTCGTAGTAGATGCTGGTGGTATAGGATTTCTAAACCAAAACGATATTGAATCCATTGAGGTATTAAAAGATGCTGCTTCTGCAGCTATTTACGGGACAAGAGCAGCGACAGGAGTTATCCTTGTTACCACTAAAAAAGGTAAGGAAGGTAAACTTAATATCAGCTACAATGGTTTTGCAGGTTCATCATCCCCTGCTAAAGTGCTCAAATTACTTAATGCATCTCAGTATGCAGCCATTATGAATGAAAGAGCTGTTGCCGGTGGTGGAGATCCGCTATTTCCTAATATCAACCTTGGGGTTGGTACTGACTGGCAAAAACAAATTTTCAATTATGGTGCCAAAAGGTATTCTCATGAACTAAGTGTAAGCGGAGGTTCGGGTAAATCTACCTTTTATGTATCGGCAGGAATCCAGGATCTGGAAGGCATCGTTACATCTGATATTTCTAGATACAATCGTAAGAGCATCAGATTGAACTCTACGCACAAATTATCTAGCATATTCACTTTCGGTCAGACATTGGGATATGCCCACACTAAAGACAGCGGGATTGGTTCTACAGATGAGTATGGAGGTGTCTTAAGTTCAGCCATAAACCTTGACCCCACTACACCTTTGGTGGTCACAGATCCCGCTTTGGCCAATGCTGCTCCATATAGTTCCAACCCTGTGATCCGGGATACGAACGGAAATCCATATGGAATTTCATCTTTGGTCGGTCAGGAAATGAGAAATCCATTGGCATATGTCCAAACAAGATTGGGCAACCATAACTGGGCTGACGATTTTGTAGGTAATGCTTATCTGGAAGCAGCCATCACCAGTAATATCAAAATCAGATCAACACTGGGGGCAAAAAGAGCATACTGGGGAAATTTAGGTTGGACACCAGTCCATTACCTGAGTGCTACCAGCAATACACTTCAAAATTCTTTTGGCAAATCTGAAAATAAAGTATTTAACTGGAATATCGAGAATACAATCACTTTTGACAAAACCTTTACCGATCACCACGTTACTTTACTTTTGGGCCAGGGTGCATATAAAGAAAATGTAGGAGGTTCTATTGGAACGACGATATTTAATCTTCCTGTCAATAGTTTTGAAGATGCTTCATTCAATTTTGACATTCCACAGACGAATAGATCCACAGGAACAGGTGATTTTATCGAACATAAATTGACTTCGCTTTTCACCAGGTTGAATTACAATTATAAGGAAAAATATCTATTTACAGGTATCATCAGAAGAGATGGGTCATCCAGATTTGGAAGTAATTCCAGATATGGAGTCTTTCCTTCCGTATCTATGGGTTGGGTACTTTCAAATGAAGAGTTTTGGGATCAGAATGGCCTGATAAATAGTTTAAAAGTTCGGGGCGGATATGGTGTGGTAGGAAACGATGCCATCAGGGATTTTGGTTATCTGTCTACTGTTGCCGGTGGTGTTAATTACACAGTTGGAAATTCCGGAGTTATCACTACAGGCTATTCCAATACGACCCTGGACAATCCTGATCTCCGTTGGGAAGAAACATCTCAAACCAATATCGGATTTGATGCTGAACTGTTTAGAAACTTAACATTCACCATGGACTTTTTCAAAAAGTCAACTTCGGGTATCCTTCGCCCTATCAGAATCCCGGGATATGTGGGTGTGAATCAGGACCCAGTAGGCAATGTGGCCAATATGGACAATAAAGGTTTGGAAGTAGAATTGGGGTATAAGAAAAAAATTGGGGATTTGAATCTGAACATAAACGGAAGTATGTCTTATCTTAAAAACGAAGTCACCTTGATTACTACAGATTCATCTGCCACTTTCATACCTGGAGGAGCATCTTTCCAGTCTATGGGTGAAGTGACCCGTACAGCTGTAGGTCAATCCTTCAATTCATTTTATGGTTTTCAAACCAATGGTATTTTTCAGAATTTGGCAGAAATTGACGCTTATAAAAGTGCTGATGGCGCATTGATACAACCAAATGCGCTTCCGGGTGACTTCAAATGGAAAGACATAAATGGAGATGGAACAATCACCAATGATGACAGAACATTTTTAGGTTCCAATTTACCAAAAATTGTATATGGAATTACATTAAACCTGGATTACAAATCTTTTGACATGATGATATTTGCTCAGGGTGCTGCAGGAAATAAAATTTTCCAGGGATTGAGAAGACTGGACATCGGAAATGCCAACTATCAGACCGAAGCTCTAAGCAGATGGACAGGTGAAGGTAGTTCCAATACTTTCCCAAGATTGACAAGTAATGATACTAACGGTAACTTCAGCAGAATGTCTGATTTTTATCTGGAAGATGGTGCTTACACACGACTTAAACTGGTACAGTTGGGTTATACCATGCCGGCTTCCTGGTCAGGTAAAATATCTTCGAGCAAGATCAGAATATATGCAACCGCAGAAAACCTGCTCACCTTTACCAAATATACAGGATATGATCCTGAAATTGGTGGTGGTGTATTTGGTATTGATAAAGGATATTATCCACAGGCCAGATCGTTTATAGTAGGTGCACAAGTTCAATTTTAAAACCCTTTAAAATTAAAAAAATGAAAGTCATTAAATTAATAATAGTTGTTTTTACCATATTTTTTACGACGACATCGTGCGATAAAGAGTTTCTCGATGTCTCACCCAAAGGACAGTTTTTATCTGAAAATTATTATGCAGACCAGGGGCAGGCATTTTCTGCTTTGGTGGGTGTATATGACGTTCTTAGAAAAAATAGTGGCGGATTTGAAAATATGATCGCCATGATGAATGCGGGTTCAGATGATCAGTTTGCCGGAGGTGGTGGTGCTTCTGACGGAGCTGGAATCCAGGGATTTTCAAATTATACTCTTAATCCTGTCATTATGCCTGAAAGTTTTTGGAATGACCATTATCAGGGAATTTTCAGAGCCAATACCATATTGCTAAAAGTGCCTTCGACCACCATGGATGAATCTCTGAAAGCAAGATATCTGGCTGAAACCAAAGCTTTGAGAGCATTGTATTACTTTAATCTGGTAAGATTGTTCAAGAATGTTCCATTACTACTCGATCCCTTAACTGCTACCAATATGTATGAAGTAACTCAATCCAGCCCTGCAGCAGTGTATGCACAGATTGAGAAGGATTTAAATGAAGCCATAGCTAATTTACCTGCTACGGTGCCATTGTCTACAGAAGCAGGCAGAATGACAAAAGGTGCAGCTCAGGCCATTTTAGGTAAAGCATTATTATATCAGAATAAAGGAGCTCAGGCTGCAGCTGTTTTAGCAGAAGTGAATGGAACACCTGGTGGAACCAGCCAGTATGGATATAAGCTTTTAGGTAACTTTGACGACCTATGGGTAGCTTCCAACAAATTTCACTCTGAAAACATTCTTGAATGTAGTCACTCAAGTGCAGGAAATTCAGACTGGGGCTGGTGGGGAGCAGGCAATGACGAAGGAAACACCCTGAATGTTATGGTAGGACCAAGATCTTATGCTTTGACTGAAGAGTCACTGGCACCTGATCTTCCGAGTGGATGGAGCTTTAATGTATTTACTCAGGATTTTTATAATGTGATGAAAGGCGACCCACGTTTTCATGCTACAATTTTTGATCTTAAAGAATTGTCAACTTTGGGGCAAGCAAACTATATCGGTGGATACCAGAATACAGGTTACTTCCTGAATAAATTTCTTCCACGCAGAGCTGATGTAAGGACAGGCGGCGGAGCCCTGGAGCTTAATTACAGACAGAATACACCGATCATCAGATTGGCAGATACGTATCTTATGGAAGCAGAAGCACTCGGCGGCACAGGACCAAGGGCACAAGCGCTACTGGATGCAGTCAGAAATCGTGCAGGTTTATCCAGCGTACCAGTTTCTCTGGCAGCCATTAAAGCTGAAAGAAGGCTGGAACTGGCGGGTGAGGGTCATAGATTTTTTGATCTGGTAAGATGGGGAGATGCCGCCACAAAGCTGGCAGACCGAGGATTTAAATCAGGTAAAAATGAAATTTTCCCGATTCCGGTGAGAGAATTGAACGGAACAAAACTGGTTCAGAATCCAGGATATTGATTAATTATTAAATTAAGATAAAATGCAAGTTATAAAATTTATAATAGTAATTTTTGCCGTCATGTCCATCACTTTCAGTTGTACTGAGCAGGATGGTATAGATGGTGATACTTCGTTTCTGCAAAGTGCGACTTCCGGCAATTTTTCAAAAATATTTGACATTTCAAATGATAATTCCGGCAAAGTAAAGATCACTCCATCGGGCGAAGGATATTCAAAGGCTGTAATTAATTTTGGACACGGCACCGGTTCAGCAGCTTTTTCAGAAATTAAACCTGGTGGTAATGCTACTTATAATTATCCGGAAGGTAATTATAATGTTGTGATCGAGTATTATGACATCACAGGCAATAAAAAATCAGAATCATATCCTCTTAAAGTCACCTATCGTGCTCCGGAAAATCTGACAGTAAATATTTCAGGTGAGACACGAGTGAAAGCAAGTGCACTTTATGCTAAGTCTTTTATGGTATTTTATGGAGATGTTGCCAATGAAACAGGAACACCAATGGCTGTAGGTCAGGAATTGCCTGCACACACCTACCCTAATGTAGGTGGACCATTTACTTTACGGGTTGTGGCGCTAAGTGGAGGAGCAGCTACTACTAGCTATACAAAAGTGTTGTTTGGCTTCCCTATTGATTTTGAACATGCTGATGTTGATTATTTCTTTGGTACATTCGGTGGCGGACAAAAGTTTGAAACGATAGATAATCCGCATAAGACAGGTTTGAATACCAGTGCCAAAGTAGGAAAATTTACAAGAGGAAATGAAAGTTGGAGCGGAACATACAGCCCATTAAATATACCAATTTCGTTTTCCAATGGCAATAAGATCAAAGTCCTGGCGTATAACCCATATCCTGGTAAAATAGGTAAAAGGGTAAATGTAGAATTGGAATGGTCTATCGACGGACCTGCCAATGGTGTTGGTGTATTAAAAGTACCATTTACGACTTCAGGCAACTGGGAAGAGTTGGTATTTGATTTCAGTACGATAGCTGCCATTCCGGCCAATGTTAAATACACTCAATTGGTATTGAGATTTAATGATGGAGAAGATGGTGGCGGTGATGAGATTCTTTTTGACAACTTCAGAATTACTAATTAATAAAAATCAGAAATCATGCGAAATAATATAAAATTAATTATTCTTCTCGTTTCGATTGTGACCGGCTTTTGGGCTTGCAGCGAAAACGAAGATTATGTCCTGGGGGATTTGACACCACCTTCCAACATTGTGATCAATGCCGAAATCGTAGGTAAGGGACCTAATACCCCAAATGGTGATGGCTCCGGAGATGTTAAATTTACAATCACAGCTGACAAAGCATTGTCTTACAGAATAGACTATGATGCGTCAGATGCACTCAATCTGGTAAACATCCCAACTGGAAAGACCAACAGAAAGTACACTAAACTAGGCACAAATACCTATTTGGTGACTGTGGTGGTGTATGGGAAAGGGGGTACTTCATCTTCTACAACCAAGGAGATTACGGTACAAAGTAACTTCTCACCGGATGCATCCATCATAACAAATCTGACAGGAGGCACTTCCAAATCATGGGTAGTAGACAAAACCGTGGCCGGACATTTTGGCGTTGGAGAGTGGAGTGATGCTGTGACCGGTCCTGCATGGTGGGCAGCGTCCATCAATGAAAAAGTAGGTTGTTGTCCATGTTTTTATACGACAACGTTTAAGTTTAGCAAAACAGCTTCAGGTTTCTCTATTGATGTAAATTCACCGGATGGCGCATTCACTAAAACAGGAGCTCTTGCCGGAGGTTTACCAGGTATTCCTGCATCCGGGGATGAAGGTTGTTACCCATACCCGGGAGCTAGCAATTCATTTAGTTTTGCACCTTCTTCTTCAGGTATACCTGCTTCCACCCCATCTACCAAAACCTCAATCCTTCTGGCAGGATCGAACACATATATAGGTTATGGAGCTTTACAAAAAGAATTTGAAATTCTTGAGCTGACACCTACATATATGTATCTAAGGGCACAGGGTACTGAAACCGGCAATGCATGGTATTTAAAATTAGTGGCTTTATAGTTTTTTTGTTGTGAAATAAGGAGGGAACATTGGTTTCTCTCCTTATTGTTTTATATTTGTTTAACTTTTGCTATGTTAAAGGGACTTTTTAGTCAGCTACCATGTGGTCATCAGGTTTTGTGTGAGTGTGTAAATATCCGCTGAAAATTTTAAATTATTTGGATGTTATTCAATCACTCAGGTTTGGTTGATATATGTGAAATAGACATTTTATTTTTATATTGACTTTAATTAATTTAATAATCATTCTTGAGTCCACTCCGATAAGTCAAAAATAAAGAAATGCCACTAAGAAAACTCCATGTCACTAAGGTTCTCAAAAGAAATGAACATCAACTGTTTAACATAAGTTTTTTTTTGTTTTTTGCACCTTTTTTCAAAATCATACTTTTCGGAACACAATCATTCTTACATTCTTAACTTTATCAACCCAAGCAACATGACCAGTAGCAAAAATATCTTCCTGAATAAATGGCTGAGTTCCTTGTTCTTTGTTTTAACTATTGGAATACTGGGCTTAAATATTTCATGCTCCGATACAACAGAAGATGTTATTCCCATAATTGTCCTACCCCAACTGAGTGTAAATGATGTCACTACAGAGCAGTCAAAAAATCAGGAATCCATCCGATTTTATGTAGCATTAGACAAAACAACCAGCAGCAATGTAAGTTTTGACTATAAACTAGTAGAAGGAACTGCAAAATTCAATACAGATTTTATTGAAAATGAAGGAAGTCTAATGATTCCTGCAAATCAGACATCAACCAGCATAGAGGTATTCATAAAAGGTGGTGAATTGCGTCAACCCAATATTGAATTTACCATTCAGATATTAAATGCAAAGGGATGTGTCTTAAAAAAACCAACTGCCACCTGTACTATTATAACAGAAAATGGAAGCCGTTTTTTAACTGCACAAAATGGCTATAGTACACCTACTTCCTATTCCGGCAAAACGCTGGTTTGGATGGAAGAATTTGATGTTCCCAATCTCAACCTGAGTCATTGGAATCAGGAAATAGGAAATGGATCTGGTGGTTGGGGCAACAATGAATTACAGTATTACACCAATAATAAGAAGAACACTTTTATCTCAGATGGAAACCTGATCATTGAAGCCAGAAAAGATGCCATCGATGGGTTTAATTATTCTTCAGGAAGAATGACTACTAAATCAAAAAAAGAATTTACTTTTGGAAGAATAGACATCAGAGCAAAACTGCCTAAAGGAAAAGGTATCTGGCCGGCTTTGTGGATGCTTGGCGCCAATATTAATTCTGCCGGTTGGCCTAGCTGCGGGGAGATAGATATCATGGAACTTATAGGCTCAGAACCGAATAAAGTACACGGTACCCTTCACTGGAGAGGTATTAATGGTCATTTGTTCAAAGGAGGAAGTAGTACACTGCCGATAGGTGATTTTTCGGATGAGTTTCATGTCTTTAGTTTGATATGGGAAAAAGATAAGATACAGTGGCTTTTGGATGATAAAGTTTTTTATACCATGCAAAAATCGGATTTCGGTACTGCGAATTATCCATTTAATGCACCGCAATTTTTTATCCTGAATCTGGCAGTTGGTGGTAATTGGCCAGGGCAACCGGATGCCAGCACCATTTTTCCACAACGATTAATTGTAGATTATATCAGAGTTTTCCAATAAAAATATGCCATGCCAAATATTATTCAAGCTAAGAATACCAGACCAATGATCATATATAGCTTATTATTGCATATGCTTCTATTTTGGAGTTGTAGCAAAAGTGGCAACGATGGACCATCTAACCCACCCGTAACTACCCCTTTGACCAATGAAGTGGATGTATGGGTGACCACCGGCGATCAAGCTTCAAAATTGCTGAAACAAACCTCCGTTCTTGCTTTTACCCAAAGTCCGAATAATTATCCCGTCATTGCCATTGATTCATCCACTATATATCAAAACATTGACGGATTTGGATTTACCCTCACCGGTGGCAGTGCAATGCTTTTGGGTCAGATGTCATCTTTTTCCAGAGAAAACATTCTTCAGGAAATGTTTGGTTGCGCTGGTGAACAAGCTTGCATTTCGTACTTAAGATTGAGTATGGGAGCATCAGATCTGGATGATCGCGTTTTTAGTTACAATGACTTGCCTGCCGGTCAGGAAGATCTCAACTTAACTTCTTTTTCCTTATCCAGGGATACTATACATCTTATCCCGATTCTCAAAGAAATACTAAAAATACAACCGGGTATAAAATTTATGGCATCGCCTTGGAGTCCACCCGTTTGGATGAAGTCAAATGGCAGTTCCATTGGTGGAAATCTTCTTTCCAAGTACAATGATGTGTATGCAGATTATTTTGTAAAATATCTAAAAAGTATGGAAAATAACGGCATTAAAATAGATGCTGTTACTATACAAAATGAACCTCAACATGGTGGTAATAATCCAAGTTTAGTAATGAGTGCCGGCGAACAAGCACAATTTATTAAAAAACATCTTGGGCCTAAATTTAGGTCAGCGGGCTTAAATACAAAAATTATCATTTGGGACCATAACTGTGACAGACCAGAGTATCCGGTATCAATACTAAATGACTCAGAAGCCAAAAGTTTTATAGACGGAAGTGCTTTTCATCTTTATGCCGGCGATATCAGTGCTTTGTCTCAGGTGCACAATGCACATCCTGACAAAAATCTATACTTTACAGAACAGTGGACGGGTGCTAATGGTAGTTTTGATGGTGATTTGCAGTGGCATGTCAAAAATGTAGTCATCGGAAGTATGCGAAACTGGAGCAAGGTAGCTTTAGAGTGGAATCTGGCAAGTGATCCACTATTCGATCCGCACACACCGGGAGGCTGTACGCAATGTAAAGGTGCACTGACTATCAATAAGAATATTGTCACAAAAAATGTAGGATATTATATCATAGCACATGCAAGCAGATTTGTACCCACAGGATCAGTCAGGATAGAAAGTAATACCATTTCAAATGTGCATCAAGTGGTATTCCTGACCCCAAAAGGCAAAAAAGTCATGTTAGCGCTCAATGAAACAGACAAATCTGAAATCTTTAATATTCAATATAAAGGTAAAAAAGTTCTGGTGTCTATGCAGGCACACAGTGTAGCCACCTTTGTTTGGTAGTTAATTCTGCATCTTAAGAATCATATAATGTCTGACATTCAAATAAAATTAAAAAAATGAAACGATTAAAAAGTATACTATTGCTAGCTATGTTGTTGGCCACACCAATGCTGAGTTTTGCTCAAAAAACAAATAAAATACAAATCTTTGTCACTGCTGCCAATACAGATCAAAGGCTATCACCAGTCGAAGTAAGGCCTTTTGAAAAATCAAAACAACCTTTTGAAAATGAAGTTTTTATATTGGTGGATACCTTGATTAAGTTTCAAAAATTTTTAGGTATCGGTGGTGCTTTTACAGATGCATCTGCCGAAACATTTTATACCCTATCCGCTGAAAAACAAAAAGAATTTTTACGATTATATTTTGATGAAAAGGAAGGAATAGGATATAGTTTTGGTCGGACCAATATCAATAGTTGCGACTTCTCATCAGACATGTACACTTATGTAAAAGAAGGAGACAAAAGCCTGAAAACCTTTGATATTGCCCATGACATGAAATACAAAGTGCCATTTATCAAGGAATGTATGGCTGCGTCAAAGGGCAGACTAAAGATGTTTGTATCTCCGTGGAGCCCTCCTGCATTTATGAAAGACAATAACAATATGCTTCAGGGCGGAAAATTACTGCCGGAGTATCACCAGACATGGGCGGATTACTTTGTCAGGTTTATCAAAGCTTATGAAAAAGTCGGTGTTCCTGTATGGGGTTTATCTGTACAAAATGAACCCATGGCAAAACAAACCTGGGAATCCTGTATATTCACAGCGGATGAAGAACTGAATTTCATCAAAAACTATCTGGGGCCGACGCTACATAAAAACAACATGCTAAACAAAAAACTCATCGCCTGGGATCATAACAGAGATTTGCTTTATCATCGGGCACAAACTTTATTACATGATAAAAAGGCAGCAAAATATATTTGGGGTATAGGTTACCATTGGTATGAAATATGGAATGGTGGCAGACAGTACGACAATGTAAAAAGGGTCAAAGAAGCTTTTCCATCTACCAATCTATTACTTACTGAGGCGTGCAATTATCCATTCAGCTGGGATACCTTTGAGCAATGGCAATGGGGAGAAAATTACGGGGAGAATATGATTCAGGATTTCAACAATGGCGCAGTAGCTTGGACAGATTGGAATATACTCCTGGATGAAACTGGCGGCCCAAATCATGTTCAGAACTTCTGTTTTGCTCCGATACACGCTAAGACTACCGATAATACCATACATCTCATGAATTCATACTATTATATCGGTCATTTTTCAAAATTTATACGGCCCGGTGCGAAGCGGGTGGCGGCATCAAGTAACAGAGCACAATTGTTGACCACAGCTTTTAAAAATACAGATGGCAGTACGATAATCGTAGTGATGAATAAAACTGACGAAAAATTTGATACCAAAATCATGGTGGGCAATCAAGCTATGCCACTAAACATCTTACCACATTCCATCATCACCATTACATTATAACAAAACCTGGTATCCTCATGATAAAAGTCATTTCCGTCATATTATTTGTTTTTGCGCTGCATTCCGCACAAACACAGTCAGAAAACAAAAATATTGTAGTAGCTCATCGTGGTGCGTGGAAGGCGGACAATTTACCTGAAAATTCGATAGCTTCATTGTCTAAAGCGATTGAAATGAAGTGCGCAGGAGCTGAATTTGATGTAAGAATGACAGCTGATAATGTATTGGTAGTCAACCATGATCCTGAATTTTTTGGTTTGAAAATTGAAAAAGTAAAATATGAAGCATTAACAGCACATGCCCTGAAAAATGGTGAAAAAATCCCGACATTGGAATCCTATCTTTTAGCTGGTGTCAGGGAAAATCATTCCACTCGTTTGGTACTTGAGATCAAACCATCTGAAATCAGCAAAGAAAGAGGCAGGTCAATTGCGAGAGAAGTCATACAGCAAATCATTCAACTCAAAGTAGAAGACAAAGTAGATTACATCAGTTTTGATATTGACATTCTCAAAGAGTTAGTCAGTATAAATCCAAAAATTTCCACACAATATCTAAATGGTGATCTTTCTCCACGAGAGCTAAAAGAAATTGGCATAACTGGATTGGACTATCACTATAAAGTATTTTATAAAAATCCACAATGGATCCAGGAAGCAAAGGATCTCAAAATGACACTCAATGTCTGGACAGTCAATGACACCAAAGATATGGATTTTTTCCTAACCCAAAACTTTGACTACATCACTACAAATGAACCTGAACTGTTGTTTACTAAATTATTTCCTGCATCTGACTGGAAACTGATATGGAGTGATGAATTTGATGATGATGGCTTACCGGATGACACTAAATGGAGTTATGATGTAGGTGGCCATGGATGGGGCAATAATGAAAAACAATATTATCGGGCAAAATCAAAAGAAAACTCTATCATAAAAGATGGTAAATTGCATATCATAGCATTAAAAAAAGACTTTGAGCAATCCAATTATACCTCTGCAAAACTGACCACTTATCAAAAGTTGGATTTACAGTACGGTAAAATAGAAGTTAAGGCAAAACTACCCAAAGGAAAAGGTAGCTGGCCTGCCATATGGATGCTGCCGGCATCTATCAAAACCGATAAAGAACCCTGGCCACTTTGCGGTGAAATCGACATCATGGAGCATGTGGGTAAAGACCCCAACGTAGTGCACACTTCACTTCATACCGAATTATACAATCATATCAAAGGTACACAAATCACATTTTTTGATACCTTAAACAACGTTTTTGATGAGTATCATACTTATGGTATGGAGTGGGACGAAAAAAGTATCAGATTTATTTATGACGACAAACTTTACTTCGAATCACACAAAGGGCAGAATGGCCGGGTGACGACCAAGGAAGGTTGGCCATTTGACAAACCTTATTTTTTGATTTTGAATGTTGCGGTAGGTGGAAATTGGGGCGGTGCAATTGATGATAGTATATTTCCAAATGAAATGGTGGTGGATTATGTTCGGGTATTTAAAAGAAAATAATGCCATCTTATCAATAAGTGCAAATGATGGGTCAGTCTAAGTAAAATTAATATCTCTTTGTAAGACAATTTGGTAATATCAAGTAACCACTTATTAATTGACATAATACTATAAAGTAGCTATTAGTTTTTTATAAAGGTTCCACTGAAATTCACAAAATATTAGTTATTACTATAGTGTATCACAAAACTATGCTTTAGTAAAATTGAATGCCGGGTCAATTCTGATTTAAAAACTGTCATCTCACCTGTCAGTTATTCTGTTTGCTTATTTGAACGTAGATCAATGTTGTAAAAGAAGTTCATTTTTGATTTTTGGGTTTCATCAATTTCGATCACCCATTATTCTAACTTCAAACCATATACTGCCGTTTGTCTTCCAGCAAAATATTCAAAAGTGTGGCCATCAAAAAAGCCATCTTCTTCCAGCATAATGCGGACTATTTTACCCCATTCAGGTATTTCTGTAGCTGCATTTAATTCTATTGAATAAGCTGTATTCGGATAAATGATATAATCTCCGGTGCCTTTGACACCTGCCTGCTGATCCCACATGCCTATAGCCGGTCCCGCAGCATGCCCG
This sequence comes from Saprospiraceae bacterium, assembly GCA_016714445.1. Lineage (GTDB taxonomy): Bacteria > Bacteroidota > Bacteroidia > Chitinophagales > Saprospiraceae > OLB9. Next base: position 1,013,756 of record JADJNF010000001.1, read on the forward strand.
TGAAATCCGATCGGGTGAGTATATATAGACGCGGTGATGTTTTCTTCTTTTGCCTGTTGCAGCGCATTTAGCAGCATTCCATTTCCTGATCTGGTCACAACAAACTGCGAAGTAAGAATATCCTGAAGTCTGTTGGCCGTAGTAAAAGCCTTCTGAATACTTTTTGGAATCTCCATTTCATCGGGAAAAAGTATATAAAAATGTTGCTGCTGGTCTGTGTTGAGCCGATTGTAAGTAATCCCAAAATCTACATGCAATAAATCTCCATATTGAATGGTCTGTTCTTTTGGGCGTCCGGAAAAACTGCGTAAATGGTCAAAATTATTTTTATCTGCTCGTTGGATCGAGACGGTAGGATGAAACCATACTTCAAGCCCCATATCTGTCACGAGTTGACGCAATCGCCATACAATATCATCTGTAGTGGTCTGCCCGACAAAGATAAAACCCGGATCAAAGCCTTTCATAATAATGTCTCTGCTAAGGGCACAAAGCGATTTGTAAAAACCGGTTTCCATTGGGCTTCTGGTTTCAAGCCAGGCAATAGCCAGCTTTTCAGCTGATACCACCCTGGATTTGTAACTCTCAGGAAGTGCCTTGATGAGGTGATCTTTTTCAGTACTTACCAGTCCATCTGCCAGGCCAAAAAACTCAGAAGTATTTATTCCGATTTTATTTGGTTTATACTTTTGGACCACATCAGTTAATGCTGCCCATTGATCTGGATATACGTCAATATTCCATTCCCCTTTGAGAAGTCTTCCAACATCGTATCTTGCAATAGCCACTTTTTCGATGGGCATTCCTTTGCCGGGATCGTAAAATACCATGATGGTACGTCTTCTTGCAGAGAGCCATTCAGAAGGAAGCATCGTTTTCATCACCGGATCTTCATTGTATTCTCGGGAGATCAATATCCACATGTCTATACCTTCTCTTCTCATCAGATCCGGCAACATGTATTCAAAACGGTATTCGAGCATACTGTCCACCCAAACGGCTCTTTGCTTTTGAGACATGATATCCCGAAAACTCTCTTGAGCAGAAAGATATGTACCTAGAGATAAAAACAAAAGGAAATTATACCACTTCATAAAATCAATATTTAAAGAGTAAAAATAAACTTTTCTTTACAAACAGACGCAAACATCACTGCATTTCATGAGTACATATTTATTTTGATTACTTTTGTCAGCATTAAATAACAATCTGTAATGAAAAACATATTTATCACAGGCGTTTCTACAGGAATCGGATATGATGCCCTGACATCACTGGTTTCCAGGGGATATTTTGTCATCGGTACCGTAAGGAAATCGGAAGATGCAGACAAACTAAAAAAAGAATTTGGCGACAAATGTATCATTTTGGTTTTTGATGTGCGGGATGTAGACAAATGTACAGCAGAAATAAAAAAAGTAATACCCAAACTAGAAAAGGAAGGTCTATTCTGTCTGATCAACAATGCGGGTATTGCCATTCCCGGGCAACTTCAACATATCACTGAAGATGAATTTGAACAACAAATGGATGTGAATGTAAAATCAGTGAGAAGAATTACCAACATGCTCCTACCCTATCTCGGAACCGATAAAAAATATGAACCGGGCAAAATCATCAATATCAGCTCTGTCTCCGGTTTGTTTAATTCTCCATACAACGGATCTTATTGCATCTCAAAACATGCGTTGGAAAGTATGACCGATGTATATAGAAGAGAGTTAGCTATGTTTGGCATCAGGGTTTCTGCCATACAACCTGGTCCAATCAAAACAGAAATATGGAATAAAAGCAAAGGAACATTGGACAGATTTAAAGATACCGCTTATGGTGAACTGTTGACTTCTGCTGACAAAATGATTGAAAATGCAGAAAAATCAGCTTTTGATGTAAAAGTGGTTACTGACATTATCATTAATATTCTTCAATCAAAGCAACCAAAAACAAAATATCTTATCCACCGAAAGAAATTTTTATTCAGACTGTTGGCTTTTTATCTTCCGGATAAGTTGGTCGATAAAATGATCGCAAAAACACTGGCAAAAAAGGACAATTACAGACCTGTGTGATTTTTGAGAGATCCATTCTAGTTTCGGACTGATTCAAGGAAGTCGTTTTAGGATTTCGGAAAAACAAATTTAAGCAAGGAAACTTAATTCAACTAAAAGAATCAAAAATTACCCCGATTATTAACCATACAGCAACATATAAATGAAAATAGTACATTTGTCATTCAATACATATAAGTGCATTGAAGTTTCCCTAAACACAAAGATAATATTAATATGAAAACATATTTTGTTGACTCTTTTACAAGTGAAAAATTTAAAGGAAACCCGGCAGCCGTGTGTTTTCCCGACACAGAATTAGAAGTGGATACCATGCAAAAAATGGCAAATGAAATTGGTTTTTCTGAAACTGCGTTTATCAGACCAATCAGGGACAACACATACAGTATCAGATTTTTTACTCCAAAGATGGAAATTCCTTTGTGCGGACATGCCACATTGGCATCATCAAAAATTATTTTTGAAACTACATCATTTGAAAATATAAAATTTATTAACATCAACCAGGTTGAACTATTAATAGAAAAAGAAAATAATAACATCAAAATGTTTTTCCCTGTGTATGAAACCGAAGATATTGAAGTCCCAAAAAAGATGCTGGACTCACTTGGAATTACTGAAATCGTAAATAAAAGATATAACCCAAACACCAAAATAATATTAATCGAAATTGATGACGTATTTGTATTGGCAAATTTGAAACCTGATTTTGTAGCGCTGACCAATTCATATACAGGAATAAATGGTGTTTTGGTAACCGCCATTTCAAACACTGACCGTTATGATTTTCATTACAGATATTTCTGGCCTTGGGCAGGAACCAATGAAGACCCTGTGACCGGTGGTGTACAAACGTTTCTGACAAAATATTGGGCTACTAAATTGAACAAAACAACATTGAATGCCTTTCAATCGTCTTCGAGAACAGGAACCATGCAAACATCACTTTTCCAGGACACAGTTTGTATTTCCGGCGAAGCAGTCATAGTTTTAGAAGGACAATTTATTTTATGACCATGATAATTGACACTTTAAAAACACTATTCAACAGAGATTTAAACCGATTAATCGCTGAAATCGAACTATATAATAATGAAGCTGATATTTGGAAAGTTAAAGGCCAAATTAATAACTCGGCAGGTCATCTTTGTTTGCATCTGGTGGGTAATTTAAATACGTATATTGGAAAAGAACTGGGTCACACAGGTTATGTCCGAAACCGGGAATTGGAGTTTTCTTCAGAACCAATTCCCAGGCAGAAACTGATTCAAAACGTAAAAAATACCATCGAAATCATTAATCAGACATTGAATAACTTTGACAAAAATCTATTGGAAGCCGAATATCCGATGAAGGTACTTGAATATAAGACTTCGACGGTCTTTTTTTTAATCCATCTGACTACTCACCTAAGCTATCATCTGGGACAAATCAATTATCACAGACGACTCATCGAAAATGATGGAAAATAAACCATAGTGAACAAAGGTAAATGACTCTTCTATCTGAAGCCGGCGGGGAGGGACTTTCATAATTCCCCATAAAACATTGGCAGGAATGCAAGCAGTGACTCGCAGTTCTTTTGGTATCGAATGACTGACACCATTGATTTTATTTTCAATCCTTCAGATGTCATTCACCCTTAACAGACAATTAATTTTGCAGATCTAATTATTTTTAATTTGTGGTTTGACTAAATGAATTAACTTTGGTTAAAAGTAGCAAACAGACAATACAGATCAACTCTGCCGCATTTAATAAAAAATTGATAGGGTTTAATTCGTATTTTAAATACAAAAAACAACCTTGATCCGATGAAATGGAGTCTAAGACAGCGTCTGATGTTGGTAATTGCTATAAAATTGTAAAGTTTGAAGAATTGATATATCTTTGTTTGATTAGGCACATCTTAGGCGGAACCGGAAGTTATATAATGAGTTGGTGATCCTGGTAAAGAGACCAAAAGATAAAATACTTCGAAATTAAATTCATCAAGCTATTATAACGATGTATATAAACGATTGACATCCCGCAGGGATAAAATATCGGTAACAAATAAAACGTATAAAAAAAATCCCGTAGGGATGTAACATATGGCAAACACATACACACAAGTTCATTTGCAATTCGTATTTGCACCAAAATATAGAGCAGCACTTATTCATACCTATTGGGAGAATGATTTGTATAAATACATTACTGGCATTATACAAAATAATAAACACAAAATGATAGCTATTAACGGTATGCCAGACCATTTGCACCTACTCATAGGGTTCAGAACGACCCAATCTATGGCAGATTTAATGCAGGATGTGAAAGCAGGTTCATCAAAATGGATAAATGATAACAAATATTGTAATTGTCGGTTTGAATGGCAGGAGGGTTATGGGGCTTTTTCGTATTCAAAATCGCAACTGCCTGATGTGATTCGATATATCGAAAATCAAAAAGAACATCATAGTAAAAAAACGTTTTTAGATGAGTATAAATCTTTTCTTGAAAAATTTGAAGTTGCGTATGATGAAAGATATATTTTTCATGCACCGGAATAGGTTTCATGCCTACGGCATTTAACTTACTTACAGCCTTTTTTGTTACCGATTGGGCATGCCTAATGGCATTATAAAAATAAATGACAGTGAAAAATGGAGTTGAGAAATCATGATTTTAAGGAGAAGATTTAGAATATTATAAAGCGATGTTTGGGTGTCAAAATATCTTATTTTCAGATTTACTCATACAGGGAGATGTTGCTTTTGATCATAGAAAGTTGCTTAAAGAAAACGTAAAACATCTAAAGGTGTTCTTCATATTGCTATTAAATAAAAAATTTGACGACGCTTTGATGTAAGTGTTTTTTTTTTACAAAATCGGATCCCATTCTTACGGTCACAATCACACTAAAAAAGAATAAAAATATGTCAGAAATCAATGCTATCAACATTATGAAGAAGTTTGCCTTGTTTGACAAGCAGTGGACACCTCACATTATCGGAGAGCTCAATGGTCAATATGTAAAACTTTGTAAACTTAAAAACGAGTTTGTCTGGCATAGTCACGAAAATGAAGACGAACTATTTATGGTGTTCAAAGGTACACTTCTGATGGACTTTCGCGATGGAAGAACAGTAGAAGTTAAGGAAGGTGAAATTCTGATTGTTCCCAAAGGTGTAGAACACCGGCCACATACCAATGGAGAAATTGTTTTTAACCTTCTTTTTGAACCAAAAGCCACTTTACATACAGGTACAGTTGATAGTGAAATGACGGTAAAAGAATTGGGATGGATCTGAAAAAATCGGGCTAAACGAACAAGCAGTAATTGTCTGGATTAATACGGGACAGATATTGAAATGATTCGGATCTTTTTCTTAGTCCTTAATTTTATAATCACCATTCATTGCTTTTTTTTCGTAATTCAGCACATACTATCGAATTTGAATTCAACCGGCCGATTTTGATCTGACGAGTCAAACCTGGCAACGGTCAGATTTTTCACGCCTGATAACAGCCTGAAACTTCAACCATCGCAGCAAAAAATTTGAACATTGGATTATGAAATAAAAAGCACCTATCCCAAAACATACCTTCCGAGATAGGTGCTTATATTGACTAATGATTAATTTTCTGAAATAGGTCTGGGGAGTTGCTCCCACACATCATCATCTGTCCGGTCTTTTGGTAACTCACTGAGTCTTCCCCACCTTCTCATATCCACCCAGCGGTGTCCTTCACCGAAAAGTGAATATCTTCTCTGATTGCTGATCTCTGAAAGCAAAGCGGCGCTTCCAGTACCACCGCTGTAGTTGGCTAGTCCTGCTTTGTTTCTGATCACATTGATTGCTTTTACTGCTTCATTTGCGTCTTTGGCGATATTGGCTTCTGCGTAGATAAGGATGAGTTCTTCATTTCTGATCAGTGGAACCACATCTTCAAAAGACTTAAAAACAAAAGCGTCGTGTGTGCCGGTCAAACCATCCAACGAAAGAGGAGCTGTTCTCTGTAAAAATTTGGAAGCTCTCAGATCACCTGCTTCCAGTTTGTTAATGTTGTCCTGCTGCACGATGATGGCATCTGCCTGATCCGGTTGCCTGTAAATATTGTTGGGAAAATCACCTCCGGCCAATGAATAAAATCTGGCCGGACCTTTATTTAAATCACCGTTGATATCAAAAAATGAACTGCTCAGTCTGGTCAGCGCTTCGTCATTTTTTCCCTGATATAAAGAAATCCTTGCAGCCAGTGCCCTGTTAAATTTTGAAAACTCAGCGGCTGTTGAAAAATCTTTCATCGCATCAGACAAGGTAAAGGAGAAAGTGGCTCCCTGCAAATCTGCATTACCTTCATCCAGTAGCTTTGATATTTCGACCAGCGCATTTTCATATGTGACAAAAGGTCCAAGATTTTTAGGATCTTTTACATCTATTCTTATCCCGTTTTTATACTGGAGATTGAGCGCCAGATGATATTCGTAAGCTTGCAGTGTTTTTGCAAAACCCTTATAACCTTTGGCTTCCGCGGGAGAGATAAGTGCTGAATTTTCCGCTACATCAATCAGCAGATTAAGATTTTTTATATTCCTGTATCTGCCATAATATGGTCTTGTGCCATAAAAACCTGCTCTGTCCAGGGCAGAAATTCCTTTGCCAAGTACTTCTCCGGTATATCTGGGGTCTGAGCCTGTAAAAAAATAATAGTCTCTGCCTATGATCGATACGACATCATAATAAAAGCCTGCCTCCTGTCTCAGCAAGTCTTCGCTTCCGGTCACTAAGGTCTGTAATTCACTTTTAGTTCCTTCAAAACCCTCCAGACTTGGTCCGTTGGGATTGGGAAGATCGTCAATATTACATGAAGAAATACATGCAACTGAAAAAATGACTAAGGTTATATATATTAAATATTTCATTTTTAAATTTTTTAATGTTGGTTAAGAAAATCAGAAATTCGCGATGATATGAAAGTCAAATCTCTTGGAAGACGGGAATGGGTTTACTTCCACACCGGATGAAAGTCCACCTGCACCAAAATTTGAAACCTCAGGGTCATAACTTCTGTAGTCAAAAATATTGATCAGATTATTGCCTGATACTCCAAACTTAAGTTCCGTGCCGGGTATCAATTTACCTTTTGCCAATCTGTAGTACAAGCCCACTTCCCGAAGTCTGATATAACCTGAATCTTCGACATAAGGAGCCGTATTTGCACCCAACTGACTCAATCTGTACGGACCGTTAGCCAGTGTACCTGTAGGATCAAGTCCTTTGTCATCAAAATCCCAGGTGGTCTCATTTAGGTCAAACAAAAGGGCTGACAGGTTGATGTTTTCACCTCCTTTTTTCCAGTGCCAGAGCATACTGAAATCAAAATTGCCAAAAGTCAACTGGTTTTGCCATGACAATTGGAAATCCGGTTCTGCATTGCCATAAACCTGAAGTGTAGGTGCTCCTTCGCCATTCAGCGTTACGGTCGGAGCTGTTCCCACCCCTATGATGGTGGTGGGGCTATATCCTTGTTTTACCATATAGTTGCCAAGAAAATCTGCAAATCCACCTGATGTAAATGCAGGCACATCCAACCTTGTAACTTCAGCGGTATTTTTCCAGAAATTAAATCTGGCCAGCCACTTCATTTCTTTGGTATTGATAAGTCCGAGGTTTAAACCTATCTCTATACCCTTATTCTGAAGAGCCGCCGCATTGGTCACTTGACTTGTAAATCCTGAAGAAGATGGTAAGTCAGCATTTAATAACAAATCGTCTACATTTTTGATATAGTAGGTAAAGTCAAACCCAAAATTTTTCATGAAACCCAGATCAAAACCGAATTCCAATTCTTTTTGTCTTTCAGGACCAACGGCAGAATTACCCAATAAAGACGGAACCGAAACACCGGCTATACCATTGACTATCGAAGAATTCAAAATGGTAGACTTCGCACCAAAAGTGGCAAAATTTCCGGATTCACCATAGGCGGCACGTACTTTTACCAGATCAAAAAAACCATCTTCTTCAAATAATCCCAGTTTATGCAAATTTACCGCTACGTTTGCTTTGGGATAATAATATAGTTTATTCACATCGCTGTTATTGGATGACTTGTCTCCCCGCAGGCCGACAGTGGCTATAATTTGATCTTTATAGTTGATTTCCTCCTGAGCAAAAAATCCCTTGTCTTCCTGAATCAACCGAACCTGCGTGATATTTCTGGAACCCGATTGATCGAGATTGGTCTGAATTCCAATCAAATTGCTTGCCTGGCCAAGTATGGTATTCCTGTTGAATTTTTCATTGGTTACCCCAAAAGATGTCCTGAGATTTAAACCAGAACTCATATCATAACTGTGCACCAGAAAAGCAGAAACATTTGTATTTAGATTTCTGGTAAATCCCTGAACAGATACCCCGTTCAAACCGGCTCCATCGCGCTGAAACTGGATGGTGTTGGGAAACAAAGCCTGGGTATTCAGATTATAAAAATCCAGTCCACCCCTTAAAATAAGTTTAAGTGAACTGTTGTCTCTGGTAAAAATCTTTCCGGTAACAGTTCCACCGGAAATAAATCTGTTGACCGTTTCATTGTTGGTGATTTTGGCCGCTGTTTCGAGAAAATTGGATGGTGCGTATGGATTGGAAGGATAATTGCCCCTTTCATCCGGGAGTAATTGTGCCCATGAAGGGGTAGAAGTAAAAGCTATACCCATGGTAGTACCCGAATTGTCATTATTGAAAAATCCACGATCTGCAGATGACCAGATATAGTTAGTAGATAGATTTACATCAATACTATTGGATAACTGATGATCAAAATTGATTCTGCCTGATATTTTTTCATAACCAGTATTATTGACGATACCTTCTTCATTTTTATAGCTGGCACCAACAAAAAATTTGGACTTTTTATCACCACCCGTCATGCTGAATCTGGTATTGGTGGTTAATCCTTTATTGCCAAAAAGAAGATCTTCATAATTATAAAGTTTGCCTGCAGATTGAGCTGATCTGAAAGCTGCAATATCATCAGCAAATGCAGAACCCAGGACTTTGGCTTCATCCCATTGTCTCACTCCTAACGGATTTAGCATGGATGTCTGACCTATCGACTGCGCCACTTCATATTTGGTAGGTCCTTCAAAACCACGTTTGGTAGTGATGATGACCACGCCACCTGAAGCTCTTGAACCATAAATGGCTGCTGCGGACGCTCCTTTCAAAATTTCTACTGACTCTATGTCATTTGGATTCAGGTCAGCCAATCTATTGGAAGGGTTGTCCTGATTGGACGTACTGCCGCCGCTGGCCGCTGCTGACACTACATTCAGTCCGGCAGGGATAGAAGAATTATCTACAAATACACCATCCAGAATGATCAATGGCTGTGAAGAACCATTGATAGATGTCGTACCCCTTAATTTAAAGGACATACCGCCGCCCGGGGCCCCGGAGTTTGCCCGGATTTCTGCTCCTTTAAATTTGCCATACAAAGCACCATCCACCGTAGATTGCGGAGTGAGACCTACCAGATCCGCTGCATCTATTCTTGCTACAGAATTGGCGAGATTGGAACGTTTTACATTTGTAGCCAGTCCAGTGACGACTACTTCATCCAGAAAGTTAACATCATCACTCATGGTGACATTAAGTGTAGCAGAAGCATTGGCAACATCAAATTCTACCAGACCAAATCCAATGTAAGAAAATTGAAGTGTTCCGTTGTTGGAAGGCACACCGATAGAATACATGCCATCTACATCAGAAATTGTTCCGATACCACTTCCCTTGAGCGTGACAGAAACCCCTATCAGCGGATCCCCGTTATTGTCAGTGACCTTACCGCTAAAAGTTTTTTGGGCCACCACGGTTACAGATGTGCAGAAAATGCTCCACACCACTACCATAAAAAGTCTACATTGCTGTTTCATATACTAAAATTATTTTGATTACTATTGATAAAATACAAATGGTGTAGCGAAAATAAACTAAATAAATTCTGAGTGTAATATTTTTATTAATATATTTGTTTGAAGATTAAATTTTGGTTAATTTTTTATACCATTTAAATTACTTTATTAAACATTATATTTTTCATGAAATACACAATAGAATTTATTTTTTGTTTGATACTTATTGGTTTAAGTAGCTGTAAAGAAACCAGTTCTGAATCATCCCTAAGTTCATATTTTACAAGTAGTGAATCCGGTATTAAAACCGGTGGTGTAAAAGTTATACCTATAGAAACACCTAAAGGGAAATTTAATGTATGGACAAAAACAATCGGAAATAATCCAACCACCCGTCTCCTGCTGCTCAACGGTGGACCTGGCATGACTCACGAATATTTTGAATGTTTCGAAAGTTTTCTCCCTGCCGAAGGTATTGAGATCATTTATTATGATCAGCTGGGTTGCGGATTTTCAGACAATCCAAAGGATACGTCTATGTGGGATTTGGCCAGATATGTTGATGAAGTCGAGCAGGTCAGAAAAGCCCTAAACCTTACGAAAGATAATTTTTACCTTTTGGGGCACTCCTGGGGAGGTATTCTTTGTATGGAATATGCCCTCAAACACCAGGAAAATCTCAAAGGGCTGATTATCTCAAATATGATGTCAAGTGCGCCTGAGTATGGAAAATATGCAGACGATGTACTTGCTAAACAGATGGACCCAAAAGTGCTGGATACCGTAAGAATGATTGAAGCAAATGGAGACTATGCCAATCCCAAATATATGGAATTACTTTACCCGCATTTTTACACGAAACATATTCTCCGGTTGCCTTTGGATAAATGGCCTGAACCGGTCAACCGTTCTTTTGGAAGATTGAATCCATCGCTATATGTCACGATGCAGGGACCGAGTGAATTTGGTGTAGCAGGTAAACTGGAAAAATGGGATGTAAAAGACAGGTTGAAAGAAATAGGTGTCCCTACCCTGGTAATAGGTGCAAAAAATGACACCATGGACCCGGAACATATGAAGTGGATGGCTTCAGAAGTACAAAACGGAACCTATCTGCATTGCCCCAATGGCAGCCACATGTGTATGTATGACGATCAGGAAATATATTTACACGGATTGATCAGCTTTCTGAAAGGGAAAAAAGGTTGATGTCCATATCTTCAAAAATATTTTGAGATCCACGTTTGTTCAAGTTTGCTACTTAAATATTTTGTTACCTTTTTATTTGGACTGAGCACTAATAACGAATGCTACATGTATTGTATAAGAAGTCGCAGAAGTCTATGATCAGGGAAAACAACAATCGGGATACTAAAAACATAAACCATTTGATTTATTCAAGATTACAACTACATAAAATATAACTACACCCTACCAAATATTCTAAAAATCCATTGTTAGGAGACAAATGCAGATTTTCTCTTTTTGTTTTTTGGATGTATATGATGCATATTATCTGCGTCCGTGATTATTATCATTTACTTGTTACTACATTTTGTATATACATTTGTATTGGAACTTATGTCCGGCAAGTGTGACAGAGTCACTAAAATGCGTCGCTATTCTTTTTTCATATTATCCTTTTTTTCAGTACTCACAGGATATGTCCTATATCTGGGGTGGAGAGATGTCTTACCATCATGGGGATTTGTACTCCATAATCGGGAATGTTGGTACTTTTTTCGCCATCATTTGGGAGATGACATACCACTTCCGGAGTGGGTTGTCTATTCCTTACCTCAAGGACTTTGGGCTTTTGGATTATCCCTCTTCATGGGAGGGATTTGGTATACCGGACCACATAATTCAGGCTATTTTTGGCTTAACATCAGTTTGATGCTAGTCGTGTTATGGGAGGTATTTCAGCGTTTGGGGTACATTTCCGGCACATTTTGTTGGATAGATGTTTTGACTGGTATCTGTGGTGTTGGAGTTGGTGTTATTTTGTTCACTTTTAAAAAATTAGAATCATGAAAACAAATTCATTTAAAATCGTCTCGTCTTTTTTGGCGATTTCGATATTCATACTATTGGCTTCGGCTTATGAATATACTCAGAGAACAGAATACCTTGGCAATGGAGTTTATAAGCAGACTTCTCATGAAATTTTGGACAAATTTAATATAATTAAAACAGGAACTCGAGATGGGAACGGTAATTGGCATGGGGTAATTACGATTAAAAGTGAACGTTCTGTCCAAGGTGAGGTTCCTGATCCACCATATATAGAAACAGTTAATTATGTACATGGGAGCAAACATGGTAAATCTGTTTTTATTACCCCAACCGAAACAAAAAACTATTGCTACAATATGGGTAAAATAGTGCCATGTGATGGTCAAAATTTAAAAGAAGAGTCTGGATCCAGGTCAAATCCATCTTCATTTAAAATTCTGGAAGAGAAATATCCTTGGTATGTGTTATCTTATTTATCTTTCAGCACAACATATAAAGATTCTTTTGAAAGGTGGATGATCGCAATAGAAAACAAATTGAATACTTATCCGCTCAATGATCAGAATTTTCAACAGTATTTTGATGAAGTCTGGACTTCTGAAGAGATCACGAATGGTTTTGAAAATATAAACAATGACTATCAGATCCTAAGATTTTTTTCACAACTTGATTTGTTAAAAGAAAATGAATTTCGCAGGGCATTAGTGGAGCGCTATACTCAAACTAAAATGCCTACAATAGATATTTTGAATGACAGGTATCGTTACTATCTAGATAGAATAGAATTATTTTGTACAGCATTAAATGTACCAGTTACTGAAGTTAAAGTTTTTTTTGAAGACTTTGATAAGATGATGGATAAAAAGATCATCCTGCCGGTGAGTGATCCCATGTTTCTAGACAGCCTGGATAGATCGTTGTACCAAGTATTTAATGAGATAGCTGAGGAGAATTTACGAAGTGATGATTGGGAAGACTTATTAATAAGAAGCATTAAGTCAAATTATCAGAATTATGATCTTTTTAAAACTACTCAATCAGAAATTTTAACTAACAATAATATTTCTTATTTTTTGGAAAGTAATTTGTCTGATTCAGTTAGAGTACCTGAAATAATACAAACCTTAATTCTTCTACAATTGTTTGAGGCAGATGTAGTAAAACTTGCTATCAAAGAAGCTTGTTTGACTGAACAGAAAGTACCACTTCCACCTGAAATAGTAACCAATATCCTTGGACAAAATACAGAAGGTATCAGGGTAAGAGGATTGATCACTTTTGATGGTAATGATGCCATCACCAAGTCGGGAATAGTTTGGGACACCGTATATAATCCGGTATTGACGCCAAACAACTATATTAATCCGGATAATAAACATGATTTTAATGTATTCATTGATGGTTTGATCCCTGGAAAAAGATATTTTGTGAGATCTTACGCCGTCAACAAAGCAGGTATCTCATATGGCAACACCATGGAATTTATCGCCGGAGAAGTGAGCAGCAATAAAGACATTCAATACCAAAGTGTAGGCTGGAAGGTATATCCAAATCCGGCAGATGACCAGATCAATATAACCTTTGAAGAGTCTCTTTCTTCGTTTGAAGTCTTTATATACTCTTTGAGTGGTTATCAGGTATTTCATAATAGGTATAATAACCAGCCTTAAATAAAAATCAATTCTTGCAACTGGCCATCCGGAACATATACCATTGTACTGAAAGGACCTAAAATCAAACAAACCAAAAGCATCATCATACAGCGGTAAAACACAAAAGGTGAAAATTCAGAAAATCATTAGTATATAAGCTAAAGTGGGCTAATTATCATTTGGTCATTGGCCCACTTTTTCTGGCAGAAAACATATGCGGTTTGAATTTGCTGATAGATTTCAGTCCCAATCGATTAAACTACGCTTTAATATTGTCATGTATTAATTGATAAAATGGATGTAAAAGTTAAATATTATAAAGAAATTTAATACGTATTATTTATTTAGTATAAAACTAAAAACAATGAAAAAGTGGTTGATATTAATATTGTTTTGGATTTGGAATCCAATTCAATCAAATGGAATAATGAAATATAGTGTATATTCCAATATTATTGATTCCGGAAATGATGTTTTTTCAAAAATGTCAGCAGAAAATGTAAGTATAGTGCCGAGAAAAAGCCAGTATGATGTCAACGAAGAAGTCAGTATTGATTTTTATGGTTTCGCCGGCAATGCAAAAGACTGGATTTCAATTGCCAAATCCGGAAGTAAAGATACTGAATACATCACTTTCAAATTTCTGGAAGGAAAAACCTCAGGCACTATCACATTACCAGGGCAATTACCTGGAGTATATGAAATCAGAGGCTTCTACAATAATGAATATACTGTAAGAGTGCGCGCTACGATTCGGTTTGGACAATCAGGGGAAGCCGTAAACATTTCAACGGATAAAACAAATTTTAATCCTAACGAAGAAATTAGAGTTAACTTTTCAGGATTCCCGGGTTTTGCTAAAGATTGGATTGCCATATCAAAAGCAGGTTCAGCTGACAATGAATATATCACCTTTAAATTTGTAGAAGGAAAATATTCCGGCTCAATAGTTTTACCTGGGCTGTCTCCGGGGACATATGAAATTCGGGGGTATTTCAACAATGAATATACTGTCAGGACAAGAAAAAGCATACAGGTAGGCGAGACTGGACTGACAGCAAAAGTGATTTGTACCAAATCCGGTTTTGCTCCCGGTGAAGAAATCATCATCGATTTCTCCGGTTTCCCGGGTAATGCCAAAGACTGGATTGCTATTGCCAAAACCGGCACTGTTGACAATAACTATATTACTTACAAATTCCTGGAAGGAAAAACTTCGGGCAGAATCACTCTTCCTGCTCAGGTCGCAGGCAATTATGAGATAAGAGGCTATTTTAATAATGAATATACCGTCAGAGGCAGATGTGAGATCACTGTTGAAAACAATAACTTAGGGTCTAAGTTAACCCTGGATAAAACACAGTTTACGCCGGGAGAAAAAATCTCTGTTTACTTTACTGCCCCGGCAACTTATGCGGAAAATGCATGGGTGGGTTTGCTCCCGGCCAACATTCAGCATGGAAGTGAAGCACTAAACGATCAGCACGAACTCACTTACCAGTATCTCAGCAAAAAAACATCCGGCACCCTTACTTTCACCGCTCCGGAAAAAGAAGGAAATTATGATTTCAGGATGCATGATACAGACGACAATGGCAAAGAAGTAACTTATATTGCTTTCTCTGTTCTTCCAAAACAGGATATTATACTTCCATCCCTAACCCTCGATAAAACGCAGTTTACAGCAGGGGAGAAAATATCTGTCCATTTTACTGCACCGCTAACTTATCCGGAAAATGCATGGGTGGGTTTGCTCCCGGCCAACATCCAGCATGGCAGTGAGGCGGTAAACGATCAGAATGAACTGGCCTACCAGTATCTCAGCAAAAAAACATCCGGCACCCTTACTTTCACCGCTCCGGAAAAAGAAGAAAATTACGATTTCAGGATGCATGATACAGACAACAATGGTAAAGAAGTTGCTTCTGTCGCTTTCTCCGTAATTCCTAAACAACAGGGTCCTGGCCTTACACTCAATAAAACCGAGTTTTTACCAGGTGAAGATATCGTTGTATCTTTCACCGGTTTCTCAGGTAATGCCAAAGACTGGATTTCCATCGCTGCAGCCGGTTCTGCGGACAATACTTACATCACTTTCAAGTTTCTTGAAGGTAAAAATCCGGTTCAATCACCCTGCCGGCTCAATCAGCAGGTTCTTACGAAGTCCGAGGCTATTTTAACAATGAATACACGGTCAGGGTAAAAACAACCTTTAAGGTCGTTCCGCCTGATGTAGTCGCAAAAGTTGTATGTACCAAATCCGGTTTTGCTCCCGGTGAAGATATCATCATCGATTTCTCCGGTTTCCCGGGCAATGCCAAAGACTGGATTTCCATCGCCAAAACCGGTACTGCTGACAATAGCTATATCACATTTAAATTCCTTGAAGGTAAAACTTCCGGAACCATCACCATTCCTGGTCAGGTTACAGGCAATTATGAGATAAGAGGCTATTTTAATAATGAATATACCGTCAGAAGTCGATGTCAAATAACTGTTACAGACAATACTTCAGGACCTGGACTAACCCTCGATAAAACACAGTTTACATCGGGAGAAAAAATCACAGTTTACTTTACTGCTCCGCCAACTTATCCGGAAAATGCATGGGTGGGTTTACTTCCGGCCAACATTCAACATGGCAGTGAGGCGGTAAATGACCAGAATGAACTGGCATACCAGTATCTAAGCAAAAAAACATCCGGCACCCTTACTTTCACCGCTCCGGAAAAAGAAGGAAATTACGATTTCAGGATGCATGATACAGACAACAATGGTAAAGAAGTTGCTTCTGTCGCTTTCTCCGTAATTCCTAAACAACAGGGTCCTGGCCTTACACTCAATAAAACCGAGTTTTTACCAGGTGAAGATATCGTTGTATCTTTCACCGGTTTCTCAGGTAATGCCAAAGACTGGATTTCCATCGCTGCAGCCGGTTCTGCGGACAATACTTACATCACTTTCAAGTTTCTTGAAGGTAAAAAATCCGGTTCAATCACCCTGCCGGCTCAATCAGCAGGTTCTTACGAAGTCCGAGGCTATTTTAACAATGAATACACGGTCAGGGTAAAAACAACCTTTAAGGTCGTTCCGCCTGATGTAATCGCAGAAGTTGTATGTACCAAATCCGGTTTTGCTCCCGGTGAAGATATCATCATCGATTTCTCCGGTTTCCCCGGCAATGCCAAAGACTGGATTGCCATCGCCAAAGCCGGTACTGCCGACAACAGCTATATCACATTTAAATTCCTTGAAGGTAAAACTTCCGGAACCATTACCATTCCTGGTCAGGTGGCAGGCAATTATGAGATAAGAGGCTATTTTAATAATGAATATACCGTCAGAAGTCGATGTCAGATCAATATTTCAAAATCTTCCAATATTGATCTTACGGGTCTTTGGGCTGATGATAAAGGCAGTACTTATAAGATTCGACAAACAGGAAATGATATTTACTGGTTTATGGATGATTTCATGATAAGAACACAAATATTTGTTGGAAAGATAGACAATAATAGAATCATAGGTGAGTGGGTCGATCTACCCTATTCAGAAAAATTACTTAAGGGTAATGCAGAATACAAAATATACGATAATAATAGGATAATCTGTGATAAATCTGATCCAAATATGGGAGTCCAATATATCACTAGAGAAATGCAATAATTTAATAAGCAAAAAAAAAATGATGACACAGTAATTAATCATGAAAATTTAAAATTTAAATGCTCCAATTTTTTAATTCGGAGCATTTAAATTTTAGCTAAAATCTTTCTTTATTTACATTTCATTAAATCTCATTTTAAAAAACCGATATCAATTACTCCTTCCATAAAGCACCTACACCTGCTTCCCATAGTTGCTTATTGAAACTTGGGATGCTTTTTTCTAAAAATAATCTGGCTCTTGTTTCCAGTACAGACCATTCCATATTTAATTCCTTTAGTCTGTCCAGGTTGGGTTGATTGACCCTTGGTATGTCGCTTTCTGTCTGATTCATCAGAAACATATAATTGGCCGTAAACTTATTCGGGAAATTTTCGACATCATCATAGGCCTTTGATTTTCGCTGTACCATATCTTCATCCCACGACTTCATGTTTTGTACCAATGATGATCCGTCTTTTTTTATTTGAACAAATTTTTGATCGTCTCCTAAAGTACCAAGTAACTGTTCCAATTGTTGCCTTTTAGCGTACAAAACATTTACCATCGTGTGCATTTTAGTTACGGCACCTTCCATTTCCTTCATCACGGTATGGTATTCTTCATAAGTCCTGTCATCGGTAGGATACAAGGGGTTTGGCAGTATTTCAAGGCTTTTGTTTATGGCCTGTTCTCCTGATTTCAGCGTTACAGCATATTTACCCGGCGAAGCTTTATGTCCGCGATAACTGCTTTCAATATAGACGCCCTGTACTCCCGGGAGCGTAGCATGACGAAGATTCCAGACAAAACGATTAAGCCCTTTATTTTTGGTGAGTACAGGCTCGCCTGAAGGACCGCCATCGTATGACACAAAAACAGAATCCTTGACAGAACTGAATGTACGCAAAATATTCCCGTCTTCATCTTTGATTTCTAATGTGATGTGTTCAGTAGGTTTAAGTTCAGGCAAATGATAATACAATACAGCTCCGGTCGCAGGGTTAACCCCACGTGTTGGATGTGTACCATTAAACTCAGAAGATGATCCATCCAGCTCGCTGTATCCATTGGCAATGACTACCCCGGAAGGCTGAAAAAGAACAAGTCCGTTGGTATCGGTGGTATGTTGGCGGATCAGGTCCAGATCATCCAGTATCCAGAAAGACCGGCCTGATGTCGCCGCGATCAGATTTCCCTTGTGCACCTTCAGGTCTGTGATCGGTGTTACCGGCAGGTTCAACTGGAAAGAAGTCCAGTCTTTGCCACCGTTCCACGAAAGGTAAATACCTGATTCAGTACCGGCAAAAAGTAAATTTTTTCTGACATCATCTTCCCTGACCACACGTGTAAAAGCTTTTGCAGACAAACCATGATTGATATTTATCCAGGTTTTGCCATAGTCTGATGATTTATACAATCCCGGCGTATGGTCGTTAAATTTATATCTCGTAGTTGCTATATATACCGTCGCAGGATCATGGGGCGATACTTCTATGGCATTAATCAAACACTCCTTCAATCCTGCAGGCGTGACATTTTGCCAGGTTACGCCACCATCCCGGGTCACATGCACCAAACCGTCATCACTACCTGTCCAGATTACTCCTTTTTCATGCGGCGATTCTATGATATAACTGAGTGTACCATAATTTTCAGCACCAACCGCTTCGTTGGTGTAAGGTCCCCCACCCTTTCCTTGTTTTTCTTTTTCATTTCTGGTAAGATCAGGAGAGAATTCTTTCCAGCTTTTGCCTTTGTCCGTGGTACGCAAAACGTGCTGCGCTCCGTGATAAAATGTACCGGGTTCATGTTTTGACCATATGATGGGCGCATTCCAGTTGAATCTGTATTTCATATCTTTGGCATCCCTCGCCAGATACTGAATAGGTGCCGCCATAACATTGGTACCTGCTTTTGCTTTGGTATCCAAAACTTCAATGGTTCCTAAATAGCTGCCACCCATTACATATTGCGGATCGTCAGGATCAAAAGCCAGAAAAGCACTTTCGCCTCCAGCGGAATAGGTCCAGCTTTCACGGGTGATGCCACCGCTGCCAAATTCACGACTCGCGATGACTACTGATGAATTGTCCTGTTGTCCGGCATAAATGTGATAAGGAAATCTGTTGTCAACATTGATGCGGTACAACTGAGCAGTAGGCATATTGCTTTGAGTAGACCAGGTTTTTCCGTGATTTAATGTGATGGAAACCCCGCCATCATCGGCCATGGCCATATTTTTTGGATTGTGCGGGTTAATCCAAAGGTCATGGTAATCGCCATGCGCTCCTTCTATGATTTCCCATGATTTTCCGCCATCAATAGATCGTAAGGCCGGAGCACTCAACACATAAAGGGTAAATTCATCTTTTGGATCTGTAAATACTTCGGTATAATACCAGGCACGCTGTACCAGTCGGTGATCGCTCGTAACGTGAGACCAGTTTTTACCGGCATCTGATGATACATACAAACCTTTGTTTTGGGTTTCAGAATTGCCTTCTATCAATGCATACACCCGATCCGAATTTGATCTGCAGACTGCTATAGCCATTTTACCCATTTCGGTGGGTAGCCCTTCTTTCAGTTTTTCCCAGGTCGTGCCACCATCTGAAGATTTATACAAACCGCTGCCGGGCCCACCACTGATCACTTTCCATGGCAAACGTCCGTGTTCCCACATGGCGGCATAGAGCACAAGCGGGTTATTCATATCCATCGATAGTTCTGCACATCCTGTTTTTTCATCCACATACAGCACTTTATCCCATGTTTTGCCTCCATTCTGCGATCTGTAAATACCTCGTTCCTGCGATGAGCCATACAAAGCGCCTTGCACAGCCACAAATACGATGTCGGGATTTTTGGGGTGAATGGTTATACGTGATATATGCTGCGTCAATTCAAGTCCCATTTTTTTCCAGGATTTTCCAGCATCAGTAGATTTGTACACCCCATCACCATGATGTGTCATGACACCTCTTACTGCATGTTCTCCCATACCTGCATAGACGACATTAGGATCACTTTCTGATACAGAAATGGCACCCACAGAGCCAGTGGTAAAATATCCGTCTGATATATTGGTCCAGGTATTGCCTATGTCATCTGTTTTCCAGATACCACCACCGGTAGTTCCCATATAGTAAGTGCTCATATCACCCACTACTCCGGCAGCAGTGACCGATCTACCTCCTCTGAAAGGACCAATATTTCTCCACTTAACAGGTTTAAAAAAAGAATTAAAATCTGTGGTATCAGAATTTTTTGTCTTTGTTTCGGCAGGGGTGATTTTTTTGTTTTTTTGTGCATCTATTACTGAAAAAGCAAAAAGCATCAAAAATAATAGACAAAGTTTATGGCTCATGGTATTGAAATAAATTTGATTAAAAACTACATGCCACAAACATAGACAATAGATGCTATAAATTGAATAATAAATGGCAAAAAAGTCTGCAATTCAAACAAATTCAACAAATGATCAAAAATGCAAAATAGCAATTCATCACCCTGACAAAAATGATAAAGTTAAAACTATCGCAACAAACTCACATTTCCTTTCTTTTTGTATGTTTCCGCATTGATACATAGTACACTCAGATAATATGCATAAGCATCCGGCGCAAGTTCCTGACCATTAAACGTACCATCCCATCCACCATTTTTATCCGTGGTCCTGAATACTTCCTGGCCCCATCTGTTGTAGATGATCAGTTCCAGTTCATCAATAAAATTACTTCTGACCCTGAAAATATCATTATTCCCATCATTGTTGGGGGTAAAAGCATTGGGGATAAATACGTCCGTTTCATCACATTTTGCTGTTCTGACGGTTACAGTGACATTATCCACTGCAGTACATCCATTGATATCTGTTACTGTGACCTGGTAAGACGTCGTCTCAGTTGGAGATACATTGATAGATATTCCGGCTTCACCGGTGCTCCAGTTATATACCGATCCTGATACCGGATCTTTGACAAAAATATCCAAAGATTCTCCTTCAAAAATGGTAAAATCCGGCTCGGCATTTACTTCTACAAAGACTTCATCCCCTACCAAAACTTGTTTATCTTTGGTCTGTGAACATCCGCTAAGTTTATTGGTCACCTTCACGGTAAATATTTGATCATCTGTAATTTTTATCTGTGGATTGACCGTATTCGCACCGGATAAAATCGACGAAGCAGGCGTCCATTGATAATTATAATCATTCGGATTGTTTATATTCAATTCAATACCTGTAGCCACATCCAAACAAATGACATCATCCGCTGTAATATCAAATGTAAACGGTGACGTAACCATGATGTCTATATCTCTTGTTTCTTCGCAACCTGACGTTATGTGTTTTATTTTGACAGTGATAGAAGTATCTGCCGATGCATTGATTACCGGGCTGATTGTGTTTCCACCAGATACTATTAAACCGGAAGGGAACCACTGAATCTCATAAAATTCGGGGTTTGTCAGGTTCAGCTTAACTACCGTCGGTTCATTTGCACATAAACTGTCTTTAACATCAAATGTATACTGAAATTTAAAATAATTTACTGAAATCGTATCAATATCGGTACAACCATATATATCTGTACCTTTAAGAATAAGTTTGGTATCCTGATTAAAAACACCTGAAAATTCAGCGCCTGTGGTCAACAAGACACCTGCTATATCAGACCATGTATACTGTACATTTGGAAGATTTGAAGTGGCTGTTAAATGAATGGAATCACCAACACAAAGTATGCTATCAGGAATATCATTCAGACGAATCTGAGGATTTACAGTCACGCTTTTTACTACATCTTTAAATGGACAGACATTCACCAGATTGGTCAAAACTACATTGTATGTGCCGCCATCCGGATAAATATAACAAGGTGCACCATTTATTGATACGTCATTGGTCGTACTTGGATCTCCAAAGTCCCACCTTGCAAATCCCTGATAACTTCCTGCGGTACTGAAACAAATCTGATATTCACCACAGGCAGTCAGGCTAAAATTGAAATCAATTTCCGGGTTTTCCGTGATGTTAAAAAGAATGGAATCTTCAAGGACACACCCAAACTGGTTGGTTACGTCATAATTGAGATAAAATGGTTGATTTTCATTTGCCCCAATTCTTATAGTTGGATTGGGTGTATCTGATCCCGAAACTATATGATCATCCGCATCCCAATTAAAAGTATTTATATGGTTTGGAATCAGATTTAAGGTAGTCAACCTGACCGTATCTTCCCTACATAAAGTAATAGGTGACAAGTCTTCAATAGACGGAACCTGATTGGTAATTTTTATTACTGCAGGACTTGTAGAACATGCTTCACCAATAAACTTTACATAAAAAAGTTTTTCCCTGCCATCAAATGATGCGTTGATAGTTTGACCCGTTCCAATAACTTCAGAGATACCAGGATCTGTGCCCCATGAATAGGTACCAGGTCCTATGCCACCTGAAGCGTTGAGTATAACTTTACCGTCACAGGTGACAGTATCTGCATTTATATCAAGTAAAACGCCTCCTTTCAATACTATTACTTTTACACTGTCTGTCACAGTACATAAACCATCTGACACAGTAACCATATAAGTCCTGTTGGAATCTGAAACAACCTTAGGATTGGAAGGATCAGTCAGGTCAAGTCCTACAGATGGTGACCAGGTATATGTCCAGTCCGGATTTCCATTATTGAGCAGTGGTTTTGTCTCCCCCGGGCAAAGTAATACCGGATCTGCGCCAAATTTAACAGTGGCAAATGGACCAGGCAGAAAAGAATTGCTGAGTCTGTCAATACAGCCATTGGCAAATGTAGTCGTCATATTAAACACTAACAAACTGTCTTTCGGAAGTATGATCTCAATATTTGTCCCTGTATACTGATTCTGATTTCCAATCGTTCCGGCACCCCAAGCTATACCTGATACCTGTATGTCATTTGCAATAGAGTCAACGTAAAAAAGACCTATTTTTATATTTTCGTCATCCGGACATTCCACCGGCTCATAACCATAAGCCGTATAAGGTACCTTCTGGCTCAAATCAAAAGTTTTCGTAAGCTCCGTATTACAATCCTTATAAAACGTAGTTAGCAACTTTACTGACAATTCTTTGGTCAGCTTCGGTAAATTAACTATAATCGAATCCCCGGTATACTCCTGGCTATTGATGGTCCACTGTGATGATTCTATCGTTGCAAACGGGTTTAATGGTGCAGATAGGTTGATTATTTTTATTTCAGCAGTACTGTCAGACGGACAACCATTCAAAACATAATCGAAATCCACCTCCGGAATGAGGTCACTGACCGTAATTTGTTTTACTACCCGGGCCTGACAGCCATTGTCTGCAAACACATTCAACGTAACTTCTGCTATACCGGCATTAGATAATACTATTTCAGGTGAAGACCCGCTATAAATTACTTCTTTTCCATTTTGTACTACTATCCATTCCCAAACATTGAGACTAAAGCCAGGTTCGTTAAAAGCAGAAACATCAGTGAACAATACTTTCAGGCTATCAGAACCTTCTTCACATCCACTGAGTGAATATGTGAAATCAGGGACAATTTTATTTTCAAAAACACCTATTGTTTGGACCAATGTATCAAAACATCCATCCGAACCTCTGACTGATTTCAGCCAAACTTTATACAGTCCTGCTTTTGGAAAAGTAAAGGATGGATTGGCTTCTGTGCTTTTGAATATGGCAGATGTATCCGGAAAATTGAAATTCCATTCATATGCAGAAGTATTTAAACTGTTGTTGCTGAATGAGATGGTTAGCCCTGCACAATCTGCACCTGTGGCAGTAAAAGATGATTTTGGTTGTCCGGCCAAAAGTATTTTTTTTGACAATTCAACTTCACACAAAGCATAAAAATTTGTCAGTAAAGTGATGTTAAGGCTATTGGGATCTAATGGAACTTTTATTATTGATGAATCTCCTGAATATTCCTTACCATTTACAAGCCAGGCTGTTTTATCAATCGTAGCATACAGATTTAAAGACCCTGATAAGTTAACCAATCTGATGTCTACAGAATCATTTTCAGGACAACCTATGTAATCTATTTTAAAGTCCAGCTCAGGCACGATATCTTCGATCAGAATCTGTTTTGAAACTACAGATCGGCAACCATTACTGGCAAATACTTCAAGTCGGATGTCCACATCTCCAGAATAAGATAGGTTTATATTAGGCGAGCTGCCTGTATAATTTTTTGTGATGTTATTCTGAATAACCTGCCAATTCCAGGTATTAAGGCTGTATCCTGGCTGGTCAAAGAGAGATAGGTCTCTAAGCAACAGATTTAAGCTGTCCTGATTTTCATCGCAGCCGCTCAGAGCATAGGTAAAATCAGGAACTATTTTATTTTCAAAAACAGAAACAGTCTGCAATATAGTATCAAAACAACCGTCAGAACCTCTGGTAGCCCTAAGTCTTACATTATAAATTCCCGATTGAGGAAATGTAAATATAGGATTGGCCTGGGTGGATTTAAATATAGGATCAGTGCTTGGATAATTAAAATCCCATTGATATGCGCTTGAACTCAAACTATTGTTATAAAACTCCACCGTCAATCCATCACAATTGGATTCAGATGTAGTAAACTGAGCCAAAGGCGGCTGACTACACACCCTAACATTGTACTGAAAATCACGTCTAATGGTACTTAATAGAACTCCATTTCTGTATTCTTCGACGCAAACACCGATCAGAAACTGGCCAACCAAATTGGGATTGGCGGTAATTTCTCCCGTTTTGCTATCTATTTTTAAGGGTACACCACCCATCATGTCATTTAACGAATATGGTGGGGCTAAAAGAACGTTATTGTATGGCGGAAAACTAGGAGGTTGTGGTTTTGGATTGACTCTCGTGGCACCAAGCGAAGGAACACAAAGCTTGTAAACCAGGGAATCACCTTCCTTGTCTGTTGCTTTATGATCAAACACAAGAGGTTTGTTTGCACATATATATACATCCGGCCATTGATCGAATGTTGGAGTACTGTTTTTTAACGTCAACGATTGTTCAGTCACAGCTACCCAATAGGTAGAACCGGTTTCCAATGGATCCAAAACATTGTTTAGTGAAGCGTTTCTGCAGCATCTCTGATATGACAGCAAGTACCCACCAGGTCTTTGAGGTAAAAAAACATTACCTTGGTAAGTGGTTTCATGCACACAAACCTGTGTGCCTTCAAATCCACAATCACTTTGTATGTATTCATTTAAGGTATCTGAAGCCATAAATGGGATTCTGATCTGCCCGTTATTGGCCAACCAAATAGCCAGGGCTCCACTCCCTGTAAAAATACCTATCGATGCGGGGTCATCAAATTGTGCTTCCGGTGAACCCAAAAAACAGTCCCTGCGCAGTACCAACTTTACCTGATAAATGTCACCGGATACATGTTTATACGTAATATTACCACCTACGATGTGGGTGGCAGAAATATCTTCCGGTATCAGAAAACATACACTGATCAGGAGCAATAAATTTTTTATCAAACTTTTTATTTTCTTATTTTCCATTACCCTGCGTTTTTCTTTTATCTAAAGTGTTTCTGGATGCTCTTAAGATCTCTACTCTTCTTTCTTTGGCTGCCTTAAGATTATATATGGAATTACGTTCGTCTTTTATGTTGTCATCTACATCCGGAGGTGCCAGTTCTTTTCCAAATGAAATATCTGTAATGACAAGCTGACCTGAAAGAAAGTAGGACTTCAGTTCTTCATTATCAAAAAATATCAATTCATTCTTAACTGAATTTACTCTACGTTGTCCTAAAGTAAGATTATATTTTGATTCAGCTCTTGGTGATGTAAATCCTTTTAATATCAATTCTACTTTATTGCCAGCCTCAAGCTCCTGAAGTAAATTATTTATAAAGAGTTTGAACTTATCATATCCGCCCTTTACATCACCTTCAAAAAATGTTTCATAGTCATCATTATAAGCATCTCTTTTATTCACCGGTAGAGGTTTAGCAAACTTTTGTTTATACTCTTCTTTACGACTTATGTATTTATTGACCAGATTTCCATATTTTGCTTTAGTGGTTGTACTTCTGCTGGCAACATCCGGTAGATCATTATCAAAAAATAAGGTTATGGGTAAAAGATCCTGCAATACAAATTTATCCAGATACAATTCTTTGGTAATCAATCCTGACTTATCGTATGGTCTGGTATCAATGATCTCTTCCGCATCCGTATATCCTTCTTTCCTGGCAATAATTTTATACATTTTACCTCTGTCTAGCATAAAGTTAAACTCATTGGACAATGGATTCAATTCGACGATATCCTTTACCTGCTGATCAGACATATCAATTAACGTTACTGTAGTACCTTCCAGTGGAAACTTGCCTACTTTTGTAAATGTAAATACATCAAGCAACATCATGTCTGTACTCAAATACATTTTCCTAACAAAAGATTCTGATTTTTCCACCCCGATGGTAGATAGAGTGATGGTATCAGGATAGTAATTTTCTCTCTCTGCGATGATCAGGTAATTTCGATCTTCTGACAAAGGGAATTTATGGTCGTTACCTTCGTCATTTTTAACTCTGACCAACTCCTGTCCGGTATCCTGATCTATCAAAATGACCGTAGCCTTTTTTAGTGATCTTCCGGTAAGTTTATCAAAAGTCAAAGCATTCAAATCCAAATCCAGCTTGATGATATCCAGTTTATAAATGTCATAACAACAGGATTCAAAATAACTATCCAAAAAAAATGAACCTTCTCTATTGGATGAAAAATAAGCTGTACCGCCGTCCTCTTTTTCGTAATAATACAGATCATGATAACTGCTGTTGAGCGGATATCCACCATTTATGACGCCTCCAAATTCATTATTGATCCTTCCTGCTTTATATATATCATATCCACCAAGACCTTCTCTTCCATCAGAACTGAAATATAGAAAATCACTAACTTTATGATAATAAGGTGTTATTTCATTGTCGGCTGTATTGATCTGACTGATATTTACCGGCTCTGAAAAACCGAATTTCGGATCAATTAGACTATACCAGATGTCCAGACCACCCGCTCCGCCCTGTCGGTTGGATACAAAATATAGGATTTCTTTTCCTGATGATTTGTCAATAGCCAGGTGTGGATGTGTAGAAGTTGTCCCTGTAAGATTAATAGGTTCCGGCAATTTAACTTCATTTGAAAGTTGACCATTTACATCAAAATTACTGCGAAAAATCTCACAGGACAATTCACTTCCATTAATATAATTGCAGACCGTATAATAAATCATTGTTCCATTACTATTAATTGCAGCATTAGAAATGAGCTGATCTCTTTCATTGATATACCCGGGGATAACAGCGGTGATACTATCTTTTGATTTTTTTAGCAATTTGGAAATATCTCTCGAGGGCAAGGTCAAAGGATTGGCTTCTTTATACTTCATAGATGAAAAATAAAATTCATCATTGATCACATTTCCAGCTACTTCTGAAGAAGGAGAATTGATGTCTTCCCCCAGTTTTTCAAGCCTGATATTCTTTTTTGGATTTTTTGTTAATGATTGTGCATAGTCGATAGAAGCCAACTCTTTTTTTGTTTTGACAGTAAACAGTGTATCTGTATTGCCATATTCAGACATGTAGATATCATAATATTTTCTGGCTTCATCATACTTACCTGTGTTTTGTTTCATTTTGGCCAACCAATAAATAGCCACCGGCTGAGTATTGTCTCTCAAAGAATCTATGAGATATTGATACTTTTCTGCGGCACGGGCATAAGCATTAAATTGACGAGCTGCCTCTGCCGATTTAAATAGTACCACAGGATCATTTTTGTCAAACTCCAGTGCTTCATTGTAGTGAATCAAAGCACCATAATAATTTTTATCTGCATATTCCTTTTCTGCTGCTTCGATAAATTGTTTTTTTGTAGGTGACTGGCCAATCACAGTGCTAATCACCATCAAACAGGCACCGATACAAAGTAGGAATCTATTAATTATACTCTTCATCATTTCCTGATTTGATTAATAAATGGGACAAACTTTTACTTCTTTCAGCGGCTTCACATTAGCGATTATGTAGCGCACGTGTATTTCCGGCCCTCCTTTATTAGAATTTAATATGTCATTAAAGTTATTTGTATCTACGTCATAACTAAATCCAACATAAATATTGTTGTACTGAGCGGCCATGGTAGGTATAAAGGATTTTGCTGTTCGATATCCCAAACCTACATGTAATTGAAATTCTTTTCCTCGCTGCTGATTGATATATATTTTACCCAAACCTCCGAATAAAGTTTCATCATATGCTCCTTGTATCTGATACAATCCATGCAACTGAATGTCCAGCATATCCATCACTTTGATCTGACCGACTGCAGATAGAGAAAACCTGCGGGGAAGATCTGATACATCAGTACCATAAAATGCCACATTCGGCTTTAAAAGATGCAACACAGATCCTCCAATATCGACAAAAGTACGTGAGTCTTTCTGATATCTGTAGTTAAGCCCTAATCCCGTTTCTAAAAAACTTACTCTTTCAAAATTACCAAATGACTCTCCAGTTGGCAAGGTACTGTTGAATATTTCACCATCCCATTGTTTGTCCCATGTCAGTGTCTGATTATTAAATCCTCTTGAAGATAAGCCAATTGTCAGCCCTGCACTTACAATGTGTTCTGGAGCTAATATCCTATGATAAGCACCATTTACTGTAAGCGAAGTAAGGTTCAGCTTTGAATCCCCTTGTCTGTCATGATTCAGACTGGCACCGGCACCTATAAAATGATGATCGCCTTTTAGTACATAAAACTTTCGGTCATATGCACCACTCAAGGTAAACCATGGTACCGGCACAAATCTCCATTGATCTCTCAGTGATACCATATACCGATGATCCCCGTTAAATACACCTGTTAGCGCAGGATTAATATTCTGAGGGGAATTATAAAATTGACTATAATGCAAATCCTGTGCATTTATTTGTAAAAATAAAGCAAAAAATATGACTCCGAGCCATGTTTTTTTAAAATTATTTGTTTTCAAGCACCAGATATTTAGATATATTAAAACAAATTATAATGTATACAATCTAATATAACAGCAAATTATACTAATTTACTAATATTCATTGATTTACTTACTTTAGTAGTGCAAAAACCATACTAAAAACCAAATAGCAACAAGATGTTTATTTAATTTTAAATGCAATACTACTTACGGATTGGCCTGTTTTGTTTTCGATCGTTTGTGATTTTATCATTTCTTTTGCCAAAGAATCTTCAAAAACCCCATTTAAATCTTTGATACAACAATATGGTATGTTATTAGGTTCCAAAATTTGTTGAATGGATTCAAATTTTTGTATACCAAAAACATGTTGCATTGTGGCCTGAAGATTCCCTCTGGCATTAAGTCTTTTGGAATTATCGTCAAAAGTATGGTATTTTTCAGGGGGTAAATTCAGGGTAAACCATAGTTTTTTAAATTGAGCATCACTACCCACTGCCAGTAAAAACCTAATTTTATCCTTTGATGTAAAAATATCACCATATGGCGCAATGTTGGGATGCAAGGTGCCTAAAGGCTTTGGAATATGATGTTGCATCAGATAATTACTCGCTTGATTTGCTAAACCGGAAATGGCACTTTTGTATAAAGAGACATGAATCACACTGCCCACACCTGTTCTTATTTTTTTATAAAGCGCAATTAGAATGGCTTCTTTCATTTGATGGGCCGCAAATATATCAATAATGGCTACCGGCAATTTTGCCAGATGATCGATATCCGTGCCATTCATAGAAATCCAACCAGTATCTCCTTGCATGACCAGATCATAGCCAGGTCGAGGATCATCAAAATCGTAAGCACTCAATTGCGCCATGATGACACCAGGATATTTATTTATAATTTCATCCGGAAGCAGATTTAATTTTTCAGCTACTTTTTTTTGAAAATTGGATACAATTATATCACTTTGGGCCATCAGAATTTCTACTTCCTGGCGTGCTTCAAGCAGATTTAAATCCAGAAGCCTAATTTTTTTACCATAATTTGCACTAAAATAATAGGCAGAAACGGGACTTTCAGCATCTTCAGAAGCAAGTTTCCATTGTCGGGTAGCATCTCCTCCGGTAAGTTTGTTTTCTATTTTGACCACATCCGCGCCAAGTTCTGCAAAAAATGAAGCGGTCAACGGACCAGCCAATACACTGGACAAATCCAGGACCTTTAAGCCGGAAAAAGGTCGGTTATCATCAAAAGGTATAGCATTTTTCACTTACATAAATTTTGATGAAACGACCATTTCCTTTGTCCCTGCATGGTAACTATAAAAACCTTCACCGGATTTTTTACCCAGTTTACCGGCAGTAACCATATTCACCAGCAAAGGACAAGGGGCATATTTTGGATTTCCAAAACCCTGGTGCATAATATTAAGTATAGACATACACACATCCAGTCCGATAAAATCTGCCAAAGCAAGTGGCCCCATAGGATGAGCCATGCCCAACTTCATGACAGTATCAATTTCATAAACTCCCGCCACACCTTCATACATTGTATAAATGGCTTCATTGATCATAGGCATCAATATCCGATTGGCTACAAATCCCGGATAGTCATTAACTTCAACTGGTTCTTTTTTTAAGTTTTTCGAAAGTGCCATGATCAGACTACAAACATCATCAGATGTTCCATATCCGCGTATTACTTCTACCAACTTCATCACAGGAACCGGATTCATGAAATGCATACCAATGACTTTATCAGGCCTGGTGGTAATCGATGCTATTTTTGTGATAGAAATGGAAGATGTATTGGTCGCTAATATACAATGTGGTGGCGAAAACTGATCCATTTTCTTGAAAATATTCAGTTTAAGGTCAATATTTTCGGTGGCTGCTTCTACTATAAGGTCAGCTTCTGCCACTCCATTTTCTATGTGTAATGATGTAGTAATATTTGCCATGGTAATCTGCACATCTGTTGCGGCAATAATTTCTTTTTTGACCATTCTTTCCAGATTGATCTGTATAGTTTGAACAGCCTTCCCAAGGGCACTTTCAGAAACATCACACAATATCACTTTATAATTCTGACCAGCAAACACCTGAGCAATACCATTTCCCATGGTACCTGCGCCTATCACTGTTACATTTTTAATATCCATTTTTTCATTTTGGTTTTAGATCAGGCAAAGATACGGGTTTAAGCGCCTATATGCCAAATTTTACTACCACATCCTTTTATACTCAAAATAAATTGGTTTGCGAAAAACACTTTATTTAATTCATTTATTTTGAGCATAATACCGATAGAATTTTTTGTCTAGATGAAGACATGAGTATCTTCGTCTTTGCAAAATAAATTCTCGTCGGTATATTAACCCGGCGGATTAATAACTCTTCATTCGGGAAACACCATTTAGTAGATGGCATGATACTGGTATGGCCAGAGAGAATTAGGAATATAGGTAAAATAAGCCCAAATCTGCATTTTTTGTATCCACCCGGATGATAAAATACTGTCGGAAACATCTGAAATATCCTTGCTATATTTTTTCCATTCCCTCAACTTAACAACTGTGATTCCACTCCGAAAAGACAAAAATAAAGAAGTGCCACAAAGTCTCGAAATCTCTAAGCTTCACAAAGTAATGATAATCAACTGTATGAAATTAGTGATTCTTTGTTTTTTTGTGCCTTTGTAACAAAATTATACTTTTCGCCAATGATTCAACTATAACAATTTAAAATCTGTGTTAAAAAAGAAAGTTACTCCAAACACTAAAAAACGAATACAATGGTAATTGAATTAATTTGCCATCGCATTTATTTTGGGCATCATTCTAAATATTTTTATTCTTGCGAACAAAGTTCTGATCGATAATTCAGTGAAAATTGATACAATGACTTACATTTGTGATGTTATTTATTTATCTTAGTGTCCTTAGTACAACAAGCAGTATGTTTATAATTGTAGAAAGCGGATCGACAAAAGCGGATTGGGTAGTAGTACGCAGTAAGGATGATACACAATTTTTTAAAACTGCGGGTATAAATCCCGCCACACAAACCGAATTGTTGGATCTGACCAAAGACATTGCATTGCTTGAAGTAATCAGAGAAGCCAAATACATTTATTTTTACGGGGCAGGAATCATTGACAAAGTAAGTACATCTCGCATAGGAGACTGGTTGATAGCCGCTGGATTTACAGGTAAAATTTCCGTAGCTGAAGATATGATAGCCGCTGCCAGAGCTTGTTGTGGCGATGAACCCGGCATAGTCTGTATCCTGGGAACAGGGTCCAATTCCTGTGTTTATGACGGGGTTAAAATAATCAAAGCAATACCTACGTTGGGCTATATATTCAGTGATGAAGGCGGTGGAACCCATATAGGCAAAGAAATACTAAAATCCTATTTTTATGGCATCATGCCCGAAAAGGAAAAAGAAATTTTTAACGCCAATTTTTCTGTAACGAAAGAATTGTTGGTAGAAAAAGTCTACAGGACTTCAGAAGGAAATAAGTATGTGGCTTCATTTGCTCAGTTTTTGGTATTGATCGATGGACCATGGAAAGAAAATTTGTTGAAAAAAGTA
The DNA here is from genome assembly GCA_016714445.1 of Saprospiraceae bacterium. Classification (GTDB taxonomy): domain Bacteria; phylum Bacteroidota; class Bacteroidia; order Chitinophagales; family Saprospiraceae; genus OLB9. Next base: position 1,046,668 of record JADJNF010000001.1, read on the forward strand.
TTCAGGGATTTTATAACCTTAAGAATAATGCTCTATCCTGAACATACAAACCACAAAATAAAATTTGTAGGGTCTATTGCTCATTATCATCACCTGTATCTGCATGAAGTGATGAATGAATTTGGCCTGAAAACAGATGAAATAATTCAACAACCCATATACAAATTAATTGATTATCATTTAAAATATAAGATACATGAGTAGTGTAAAAAGAATAGCTGTCTTTACTTCAGGAGGTGATGCACCGGGTATGAATGCTGCGGTAAGAGCAGTAGTCCGAACAGCCGTTTATCATGACCTTTACGTGTATGGTATATACCGAGGATATGATGGTATGGTCAATGGAGATATAAAAAGACTGGATGTAGGAGACGTGGCTAATATCATACAAAGAGGTGGAACGGTGCTAAAAACGGCCAGAAGTGATGCTTTTCGAACTCCAGAAGGAAGGAAACAAGCTTATGAAACCCTTGTAGCCCATGACATTGATGGTGTGGTAGCGATAGGTGGGAACGGCACGTACACCGGAGCAGATATCTTTATGAAAGAGTACAATATCCCATTTGTAGGCTTGCCGGGCACCATAGACAATGATATCTTCGGAACGGATTATACCATCGGATTTGATACCGCCATCAATACGGCAGTGGAAGCCGTAGATAAAATCAGAGATACGGCAGACTCACACAACAGACTATTTTTTGTGGAAGTGATGGGAAGGCATGCCGGTTTTATTGCCTTACACACGGGAATTGGAAGTGGTGCTGGAGCGATATTCCTTCCGGAAATTGATACATCCATAGATGAACTATCAGATACACTTCGCAGATCAGTCAAGAGGCAGAAACTGTTTAATCTCGTCATCGTAGCGGAGGGAAATAAAAACGGAGATGCCAATGCGATAGCCTATCAGATCAAAGAAAGAAATCCCGAATTTGATATAAAAGTAACCATCATAGGTCATCTTCAGCGCGGAGGCTCTCCTACTGCACTCGACCGGGTACTTGCCAGCAGAATGGGGCACTCAGCAGTAAAAGCATTAATGAGAGGAGAAGGTGGTGTTGCCTTGGGAATTATCAATGATAAGGTTACCTTTACTCCATTCAAAGATGCCATCGGCAAGACCAAATCGCTCAATAAAGACCTGGTCAGAATGGCAGAAATACTGGCTCTCTAATGCAACTGACCATACTGTATGTACCATGTCCGGACAGTGAAACCGCAGCGAAAATAGTTCAAATCCTGATCGAAGAAAAACTGGTGGCTTGCGGCAATATACACAAGTCTGACAGCATGTACGTGTGGGAAGGAAATATGGCAAAAGAAGATGAATGGATTGCAGTAATGAAAACACTGGACCATCTGACCGCAAAAACGGAATCAAGGATAAATGAGCTCCATCCGTACGACATTCCAGCAGTCATACACTGGGCTGCGATGTGCAATGAAGCTTATCTTGTGTGGGTGAAACAGCAGCTGGAGGTTTAATGAATTAGGTGAAGAGTTGTTGTTTCAAGCTTCCCGGCTTGAAACCCCTGCCATGAAAGTTGTTTCAAGCTTCCTTCTTGAAACCGGTTACTACTTTCTGAACAAAATATAATGTGCGGTGGTATAAAAATTACGCAGGTGTGGAATGTGAGTTAAAAATTTAAAAACCATTCTTTTTTTAAGACCAAACTTAAACTTGTAGATAGGATTAATCAACCACATGATCTCACCGGATATGTTGAAATCATTCTTTTTCAATATTTTATATAATCTCTCCATATTGATTCCGGTGGATTTGATATCCATTAGCTCATCGATGGTAGCCTGCTGTTCACCAAAAGCCTGTAATAAAAGTCGATACAACGAAGCCGGCAACAGGTGAAACCAGGGCAAAGTACGGAGCAGTTTATGTCTGCAAATCTGCTGATGTCCTCCAAAAGGCATCCACCATGGTGGGTAGGCAAAAAAGATGACTCCATCAGCCGCAAGAAATTCTTTCAGATTTGGTATAAACCTCTCCTGATCAGGAATATGTTCGATTACATCCTTCAATACAATAATATCAAAAAGTCGCCCAAATTCGGCCAAAGGATCTTTTATGTCATAGATATTTTTATTAATTATTTTGACTTTATTGTCTGCGATTTCGTCCGCTAAAAAGGATTCTGCCAGGTCAAATCTTGACGAAGATAATTCGACACCAATGCCTGTATTCCCCCGATCAATAAAAGCTTTGAGTACTCCTGCTTCTGCACAGCCGACTTCCAATAAATGTTTGCCTTGAACAGTACCGTAATGCTGTTCAATAAATGGAATAATATTTTCGGCAGTAACTGTCTTCTGGATATTAAAATACCGGATTTTATCCTGGTGAAAATCAAACATCTGGTTTTATTATTTGGCTTGAAATATAGGTTTTCTTTTTTCTACAAATGCAGTAGCTCCCTCTTTAGAATCTTCGCTGCCGATGGTCAATCCAAAATCAGTGTATTCTTTGACAAATCCATCTGTGGTTTTATCAAAATAGGCATTGATCAACTGTATGCACTGATGTATCGCCAATGGACCTTTTGTGGCTATTTTTCCTAATATTTCCAATGCTTTGTCCACTTCCATACCTGACTCAACTACATGTGTAACCAATCCCAACCTCAAGGCTTCATCTGCATGGATCATATCTGCCGTCAGCAGCATTTCCGTTGCCTTTCCTTTGCCTATAAGTTGAATCAATCGTTGCGAACCACCATAACCGGGTACCAAACCCAGATTTACCTCTGGTTGACCAAACTTAGCGTGTGTGCCTGCCACCCTGATGTGACATGCCATGGCCAATTCGCAACCTCCGCCGAGCGCAAACCCATTGACCGCTGCTACTACAGGAGCATGAAATCGTTCTATCATAAATAAAATGTCTTGCCCTCTTTTAGACAAAAGCGAACCACCTTGTGCATCCAGTGATGAAAACTCTTTAATGTCCGCCCCTGCTACAAACGATTTTTGTCCTTCCCCTGTGATGACTACTCCTTTTATAGAATAATCGCCTGAATATTTGGTAAAAAATTCTTCAAATTCATTAAATACTTCTTGATTTAATGCATTCAGGGCATGCGGACGATTGATGGTCAGAATATAGAAATGATCTTTTTGCTCTATTTTTACAAGGCTATCAGACATAATTATCGCTTTTTTGATGGGCAAATATAGAGATAATAAGTTGATTTAAGTAAAGAAGTGTGTTCCGGAAATAATATTAAAAGAAAAATACATTATTCTACCAAAATCATATGGTATCGTGGAGATGCCAGGCCTGTTTGTTGAATTGTTCCCGCACTTTTGCCTTAAATATGAGAGGATCAATGGTGCTGCAATCATACGTGATACCGACACGCTGAAGGCCGTTGTGCTTTCCGGAATAGGTCACATATCCTTTGGCAGACAGTCTTTTTAACATCCTGTTTGCATTGGAAGAATACCTGAATGCTCCCACAATGATTACACAAGAAGGACCTATTGGTTCACTTTTGACCGATGACTTGTCAGGAATTGATTCGAATTTACTCTCTTTTGGATTTCCATCAGGCTCTACCAGATCTTTTTCAGGGAGTAAAGCAGTATCCGTCTGAAAAGTGATCTTGTCTATTTCTGTTTCGAAACTGTCAGACGCTATAATCTGTTCGTCAGATGGTTTATTCATTTCAGTTCCTGATACTTTATGCGTAAAAGCAGTATTTCTATCTGATAAAAACCATAACACTATTACTAAAATGGTAATGGCAGAGATCAAAATGGGCCATAAAAAGGAATTAAAAGATGATTTTTCTTTGGTTTGGTACCCTTTTGTAAGATTAAAAAGATAATCTTTGTCATGTATTACCTGAGTGGCTTTTACCGGTACCGGAATGGCAGATACTTCCTTCAATCCGTAATATCGGTTAAATATTCCGGCTTCCTTTTCGATAAAAACCCGATTAATTAACGTTCCCAAACCGTGCAATTCAAATGGAATTTGTTTTTCTTTTGAAACACTATAATCCTTGACAATCAGGTTTTCAAGAATTGTTGCATGTTCTTGTGACATGCCGGTTTCAATAAGTAAATCAGACATTTTATAATTTTCATCAGCGGCGGTTGTAAAATTTAGGCTGGACGAAGGGGGAGATATAATTTTAAGTGAACGATCAATTGTTGCCTCAGCGTAATCCAATACAAAAGTACCCACGGACGGTATAAAAACACGACCGTACTCCATCAGCATTTGATAAATATATCGGGAATACACTTGATTTTGCATCAATATTTACTTGATCTATAAAGATATATAGAAATAACTATGCCAAATACAGTATTTTTACCAAAACATGACTACAAAAATAAGTCTTCGTGTTAATTTTACGAAAATTTCATTGTAAATAAAAAAATATGGAATCAACATAACGAAGTCAGCATTCAACAATTTAACAATTCAACAACTTTAACAAATTAGCAAGTTTTAAATTTATGAAATTTCTTTCTTACGGTGTGATGATATACATGTTACTGGCATTGATCTGGTGGACCATACTTTTGACAAAAAACAATAGATTGCTACAAGAAAAAAGTATTGCCCTTGCTTTAAATGAAATAGAACAAAAGACATCAAGCTCTACCCTACATGTTGGGGTACATCCGACACTGATCAGGATACAAGAAGAGCATAAAAAGAAAAAAAACATGATTCTTGGCGAAGGAATGGTGTTTGGTATATCTCTGATCCTTGGTTTGTGGTTTATTCAAAAAGCATACAACAAAGAAATAGAAAATACTAATAAACAGAAAAACTTTCTTTTATCTGTTACTCACGAATTAAAATCTCCTATTGCATCGATCAATCTCATCACTGAGACACTTTTGAAGCGCACATTGCCTAAAGATAAAGTGGATGATTTGCATTCCAGCATTCTCTCAGAAAGTACCAGACTTGAGAAACTCATCAGCAATCTTTTATTGGCCAGTAGAATTAATAATGCTTACCAATATAATTTTGAGCCGGTAGATATCGTCAGCATTACTGAAAATATCATTAAAACGACAAAAATGCAACATCCTGAAGTAAACATTAAATTCAGCTATACGGTCGAAAAAATGAACCTGAATGCAGATAAAGAAGCCATCGTCTCAGTACTGACCAATCTCATAGAGAATAGTATTAAATATTCATCAGCACCTGCATTTATAGAAATAAATATTATCCAGCAAAACAAAAACATAGGACTGGAGGTGGCTGACCTTGGGTTTGGAATTCCTGATCATGAAAAATTAAAAGTTATTGAACAGTTTTATAGAACGGGCAATGAAGAGACCAGACAAACAAAAGGTACTGGTTTGGGGTTATACATTGTTGACAAAATTGTTGAAGCTCACAAAGGGAGTTTGAAAATTTATGACAACTATCCCAAAGGAACTAGAATAGCGATCAATTTACCATCAAAATAAATAGTCTGAATGCGAATATTACTGGTAGAAGATGAAGAACAACTTCGAAAAATAATAAAGATGAATCTGGAGATGGAAGGGTTTGAAGTGATTGCGACCGACAATGGCCGTATAGCTTTGGAACTTACAGATCAGCAGCATTTTGATCTGATGATTCTGGATGTTATGCTTCCTGAAGTAAATGGATTTCAAATCTGTGAACAAGTACGCCTGAGAAATGCCAAGGTAGGTATTATCATTGTCTCAGCCAAAGACACTTCTCTTGATCGAATCACTGGTCTGAAATTAGGCGCTGATGACTACCTGACCAAACCATTTAATCTGGAAGAACTCCTGCTGAGAGTACATAATTTACTAAAAAGAAGTACGGAAGAAGGAGCAAAAGATATGGAACAGTATGAATGGGGAGGAAATAAAATAAATTTTGTCACATACCAGTCACATGGAGTAGCAGGTGATTTTCAACTCACGAAAAAAGAAATCCTACTTTTAAAATTGCTGATTGAAAGACAAAATGAAGTAGTATCCAGGCAGCAAATCCTGCAGACAGTCTGGGGTTATGATGTGTATCCTTCCACCAGAACCATAGATAATTTTATTCTTTCTTTTAGAAAATACTTTGAAAAAGATCCCAGAGAACCCATCTATTTTCACTCTGTAAGAGGCGTTGGGTACAAGTTTACCCCTATAAAATAAATTTTGGTCCTTTATTTTATTTTTTCAGAATTGCTGATCAAATATCTTGTACCTGTTACTGTTGTAAAATAAGGTGCCACAATCACACCCACCACTGGAATAAAAAACAAGGTCATAAATATCATGCCTAAAGTAATGGCAGCCCACTTGTTTTTATACACCATCGGTATGGTTTGACCAAAAGTAAAATGTCTTTCCAAATAAAAGTCCATAATACCAAATCCGGTGAAGTAAGCCTGTACAATAAAAATCAAGGGCAAAACTATAATATTTATTCCTGGTACCAGCCCAACTATCAAAAGCAGGATGGTAAAAACCGATTCCTTCACCAGGTTACGCAAGTTGATGCGTACACTTCTGGACGCCGATCTTGTAAAAGAAAAACCTGCCCCTCCGATTATACCGGTCATATGTTTTTCTGCTTTTTCAGATACGATACTCAGTAATGGTGACATCAAAATGAGTAGTATATATTTCATCAACATAAATACCAGTACAATAACCGTCACACCAACAATAAATGAAAAAACCATAGATTCATGAGCCCAGGCCCACGGTATCCATTCAGCTATTTTATCACCGGCTGCACCTGCAAATTTCCATGTCAGGTAAATAATTGAGGTAAATACCAATGCAGCTAAGAGTCCTGAATACAGCAAATATTTTACAGCATCAGATTTTAACTGGGTTACTGATGATAAAAATAGACCAAGGATACTTTTGATTTGATGATACATAATTAAAAAGGTCCGTATTTAATAGGGACACTTATGGCAACAAAAATAAGTGACAAAATCAAAATCATAAAAAATAATGGAAAAATAAATCGCAACCACCTGTCAAATGGAATTCGACAAATGGCCAACATAGCCACTATGCCGCCCAAAGATGGATTAATGAGGTTAGAGACTCCATCCCCTATCTGGAATGCAAGAATGGTAGATTGTCTGGTCATGCCAATGACTTCCCCAACTGGAATCATCACTGGCAGTGTTGCCAAAGCCTGCCCACTTCCTGAAGGTATAATAAAATTCATAAATGTTTGGGCAACTGCCATACCAACAGCGGAAAGAGACAATGGAAGATTTATGAGCATCTGCGACAAATAATATGCTATAGTGTCACTGATGTGTCCCATGTCAAGTGCCACTTTTATAGATGTAGCCATGCCCACCATAAATGCACCGGGAGCCACCATGGATACAGACTTCAAAATGATTTTCCCGAATTCTTCTCCTGTATTTCTATTGATTAGTCCAATGATTACTACCAATATACAAAATATGGCTGAAATCTGATTGATAAACCAATGATGTGTAAATACGCCATATAATATCACCAATATTCCGGCTATAAAAGACCCTACTACCATCATGTCTTTAGTCGATATGGAGTATTTATCCAAATCTTTGGATAGTGCAAATCCATGGGTATCTATTCCATCTGAAAGACTTACATGGCTTCCCCTATTTATTCTTTTGAAGTATCTGATATTGTACCAGGATAGCAATCCAAGTGCCGAAACACATAATATACTGCGCAGCCATGCACCGGAAAAAAGCGGTAATTCAGCTATTTTCTGCCCTGTGCCAATAGTATATGGGTTGAAAGGAGACAGACCAAAACCTACTGTAATGGCGCCTACAGAAATCCCGGCAGCCAACATAAGATCTCCTCCTATCGCCAGACTCAGAACACATGCTATCGGTACCATAGCAATATTGTTTTCATATCCGACAAATACACCCAACGATCCAAATACAAATGTCATGATAAGAACAATGAGATATTTTCTTTTTAAGCCCAATTTTCGCACCAATGTACCAATGGCATTTTCTACAGCACCGGATTCTTCCATAAATCCAAACATGATACCACTCGCCAGCAGTATAAATATGATATCAATAGCTGTTTTAAAACCCAATGGGATGGCCATAAACATATCCATCAAGGTCAAAGGTTCTGATGTAATTACTTTAAATGAGCCCGCGACGACCCTTTCTCTTCCATCTATTTCTACTCTGTCAAACGCTCCTGCAGGAACAAGATAACTTAAAATGACAGCAATAACCAACATTCCAAAAAGCATGACCACCGGATGGGGAATATAGTTGTACCACTTTTTAGACATGTATGTATTTTAATGTGTGTATAATCAATTTATTGGAAAAAAAAATCAGAAAACAAGCTAAATACATCATGCCTGTTAAAATCCTATTCAGCCTTAAACCGAACTTTCCCATCAGTTATCGTATAAAGCACTTTAGTTTTCAAAATTTCATCATCTGTACATTTGACCAGATCATTGGAAAGTATAACTAAATCAGCCACCTTTCCAGCCCGAAGTGAACCTTTATATTCATCTTCAAATGCAGCAAATGCATTTCCCAAAGTATATGAATAGATGGCTTCTTCACGTGTCATTTTTTGTTCAGAAAAAAATACCAGACCGGAATCTTCCCTTCTTCGGGTGACAGAAGCATAAAAACTTTTTATTGGGTCCACATCTTCCACCGGAGCATCTGTACCGTTGGCTACGATCACACCATTGTCCAATAAAGAGCGCCATGCATATGCGCCCAATCTTGAACGGTCCGTGCCCAACCTTTTAACTACAAATGGCGCATCTGAAGTGCAGTGTATGCCCTGCATAGAAGCTATGATTTTGTTTTTGGCAAATCTTGGTATATCGTCAGGACTTAGATGTTGAGCATGTTCAATTCGCCACCTTATATCCTTTTTATCGGGATGTTGTCCTATTACGCCTTCATAAATATCAAGCACGACCCTATTGGCTCTGTCACCGATGGCGTGTACACAAAACTGCATATCATTGGCTATTGCCATATCTGCTATCTTTTTGACATCATAAATATCTGTCGTATTCTGTCCTTTGAAACCTGGTTTATCGCTGTAAGGTTCCAGTAACCACGCGCCAAAAGCTCCCAGAGCGCCATCCACTTCAGATTTAATGGCATTGCAGGTATAAAATCTATTTCCGACATTTATCTTTTTATACTTTCCTACTTTGCCTTCAAGTTCATTTGCGGGATGACGCGCCATTGCCCACAGTCTTACTTTCATATTTCCGTCTATAGCTAATTTTTCGTATTTATCGAGTTCTTCAAAACTACTTCCTGCATCCTGAAATGAAGTAATCCCCTTACTAATACATTCTTTTTCAGCCAATTGTATAGCCGAATACCAAATGGAATCCAATTGACCTTTATCAAGCGAAGCTAAATATTCCTGATATTTATTTTTGAAAACACCCATAGCCCGTTCTTCAAAAACACCTATGGCATCACCGTCAGAATTTCTTACTATTTCTCCGCCGACCGGATTTGATGTTTCCTTGGTTATACCCGCCAAATCCATGGCCTTTTTATTGGCATAAACTGAATGGCCGGATGCGTGGTACAACAACACAGGATTGTCGGGTGACACGTCACTTAATGTGTAATGAAAAGGATAATTGTACATATTTTGTTTTGGGATACTATCCCATTTCTCCTGATGCCAGCCTCTGCCTATGATCCATTGACCTGGTTTTACTTCCGTTGCTCTTTTTGCTACAGCATCCACGATGTCTTCCCAACTCTTTGATTGCAGAAAATTAAGATTTATCAAACTATATCCCAAACCTGAATAATGGCCGTGTCCTTCGATAAATCCAGGCATAACAAACTTCCCCTCTGCATTTATCTTTTCTGTATTTTCATCTGAAAGTTTTTCGATATCAGATTCAGATCCGATTTTCAATATCAATCCATCTTTAATGGCAATGGATGTAGCCTCCTGATAAGTTGTATCAACTGCATATATATTGGCATTATAGATAACCAAATCAGCCATCTCATCTGACTGACACCCCCAAACTGAAAGTAAGGTAATAGCGCATAAAAAAATCTTTATTTGCATTTAAGGTATTTTTTAAGTGACGAAAATAATCCCACTTTTCAGAATAACCTAAATAAATGCGCTGAAAAAGCAAAAGCACCGAAATTCTTATTGATTTTCGGTGCTTAATTCAGTAATAATGCAATCAAATCTTAAAAATGTGAATTTATGCATTCTACACTAACTGATTTCTTACATACTTTAACTGCAATATGTTAGGATATTAAATTCTTATTTTGCTGCTTTTGGAGCTTTTGGAGCTTTTGGAGCAGTAGTTTTTGCCACCTTAGGTGCATCAGTTTTAACTGCAGTTGCTTTTGCTGCTTTTGGTGCGGCTACTTTAGCTGCTTTTGGTGCAACAACTTTCGCTGCTTTTGGAGCGGCTATTTTTGTAGCTTTTGGTGCTACAGTTTTAGCTGCTTTTGGTGCAGCTACTTTTGTAACCTTTGGTGCTTCAATTTTTGCTGCTTTTGGTGCAGTTACTTTTGCTGTCTTAGGAGTTTCAGTTTTAGCTGCTTTTGGTGCAGTTACTTTTGCTGCTTTAGGGGCTTCAGTTTTAGCCGCTTTTGGTGCAGTTACTTTTACTGCTTTTGGAGTTACAGTTTTAGAAGTTTTAGGCGCTGCACTTTTTGAAGCTTTTGCTGCCGGTTTTTTTGATACTGCATCCAATACCAAAACGCTGTTGCTTATTCCTGAAAAAGGAGTAGTAACATAGCTGTCTGCACTAAAATCATTTTCCCATCTGTTACCATCAAGCAAGTATTTGAACTCGTATGACTGTCCTGCATTTAACTCTATACTTGTACTAAAATCTTCTTTTCCTTTTTTCATCTTAGGAGCAACTTTATTGTCCCAGTTATTAAAATCTCCAAGTACCTGAATGGTTTTTACGCCTTCAGCAGCATTAAGCGCAAATGAAAACGTTACTTTACAAGTTCCTTTAGAAGGTTGATAATTTTTAATAATACCCATGTTAACAAATTTTTGATATGTAATAATGATAATTTATTCTGACTAAAAGTGTTTTAAGTCACACTCACGCCGCAAAGGTACGAAATATTAGTAAAGTGATTTTCTATTTATCAATCTTTAACATAAATTAACAGAAACATTGGGCAGATTAACAAAATTATATTTGCCAATCCTTTATTTCAATCTATTAATATGTGTCGTTATATAATTTTCAATTACTGCACTAAAATATTTGTGTTCTAGTTTTAGCACTTCGGCAGCAATTTCTGTGGCATTCATATCCTGATTCAGCTTACATTCCTTTTGAAAAATAATACCGCCCTCATCATATTTTTCATTCACGAGGTGAACCGTCATACCAGAAATAGCTGACTGATCAGCTTTAACTGCTTCATGCACATGATGGCCATACATTCCCTTTCCACCATACTTAGGAAGCAAAGATGGATGAATGTTAATAATCTTATTGGTATAAGCAGAGATAAGATATGCAGGAATTAACCAAAGAAAACCTGCTAAAACCAACAAATCAATTTTATAATTTTTTAATAACGTCAATAGGTGATCGCTTTCATACATGTCCTTCCTATGGATAACCTGGCTTGGTACTTTATACCGATCTGCAATACCTAAAACACCTGCATTTTTATTATTTGAGATCACCAAAGCTATTTGAATGGTGGGGTGATGTTCAAAATACTGAATAATTTTTTCAGCATTACTGCCACCACCTGAAGCAAAAATAGCGATTCTGACCACTGGTGTAAATTTCAGATAATTAATTAATTAAGCACGCTGTATTTTTCGGTTTTACTGGCATCCATGCCCACCATAATCCCTTTCACTTTTATTTTTTGACCTTTGTCTCCCAATTTAAAAATCTCCACTACTTCGTCTTTTTTTGCATCTCCAAACATTTGAATAAGATATGTATTCGGGTATTCAAGATTTGCCTGCCCAATTGAAGTAAGCGCACTTAGCATGACAGCTCTGCTTTTGTCAGATTCATCGTACATTTTATCCAAACTCAATCTGTGATACTCATAAAAGGCCTGTCGAAATTGTCTCATTCTGGGATTCAAAATATTTTCAATCAGCCAATATCTGTTTCTTCTGCTTCCCCCGTCATTTTTCCAACCATCATCCCGAACATAATTTGATGGCAGTGAAGTGATGATTTCCTGTGCCTTCAGAAAATGAGGTTCACCGCCATTCAGACTAAAAGAATCATAGTCTATACCCATCATATAATATACATAAAAGCTAAGTATAGAAGATAAATTGTCATAAAAAGTATTGGTAGTCTTCAGTAATGGCTGTAGCCCGTTGAAAGTAAAAGAGACATTTTTATCAATCAGATTGATCAATGGACTGGAGTAGATTGAATTGTACACCGGACGTTCAGTTTGTAATACCAGTTCCGCTTTAAAAACATTGGCTTGTACTTCTTCGGTAATAGTCAGTTGAATAGATCCTCTGATTTTCTCATGCAATTGATATTCGTCATCCGTCCATTTAGTGGTATTGAGAAATTCTGAAATATTTTTTTCAAGATCTTTAAACAGCGTAGCATCATTGGTCAGTGAATTGATAGATCCCTGCGTTACCACAGAAACTTTTATGTTTAGTTCCTGAGCAAACAATCTAAAAAAACCTGTGCCCAGTAAAAAGGATATCAAAAAAATATTTTTCATTCTACAAATTATTGCTGTGAACTGATGATGTAATTTATAATATCTGAAGCCACTTCCTTTTTGCTTTTTAATGGAAAACTAATCTGATTTCCTGTTTTGTCCAGGATAGTTACCTTATTTGTATCATGCTGAAAACCGGCGCCCGAATCATTTAATGAATTAAGAACGATAAAATCAAGATTTTTCTTGTGCAATTTTTGTTTTGCGTGATTAATTTCATCATTGGTCTCTAAAGCAAACCCGACTAAAATCTGATTTGTGCCTTTTTTACTTCCCAGTGTTGCAGCAATATCCACCGTCTTTTCAAGTTCCAGCTGCATGTGGTTTTCACTTTTTTTAATCTTTTCCCGGGCTACAGATACAGGTTTGAAGTCAGCCACAGCAGCAGATAAGATAATAATGTCTGCTGATTCAAATGGATTTTTTGCAGCTTCATACATCTCAGCTGCCGACTGCACTCTGATGAGGGAGAGTTGATCAGATTCTATATCTAAATTTACTGGACCGGCAATTAAAGTTACTGTTGCCCCTCTTTCCAAACATTCACGGGCAATGGCAAAACCCATCTTTCCGCTACTTCTGTTGCCTATGAATCGCACCGGATCGATAGATTCATAGGTAGGACCTGCCGTAATTAATATTTTTTTACCTGAAAGATCAGCCTTTCTTATAAAATATTGATGAATATACTGTACGATATCTTCAGGCTCTGCCATCCTACCTTCTCCGACCAAACCACTGGCCAAAAAACCGTTGCCGACAGGAATAAGCATATTGCCAAAAGCCACCAGTCTATTTACATTGTTCAATGTAGATGGGTGTTTCCACATGTCAAGATCCATAGCCGGCGCAAAACAAACAGGACATTTTGATGAAAGATAGCAAGCCAATAATAAATTATCTGCGTGTCCGTTGGCCATTTTTGAAAGCGTGGAAGCTGTACACGGTGCAATCAACATCAAATCAGCCCACAAACCAAGTTCTACATGGTTGTTCCAACTGTTGCCATCGGATATATCATACATTGCTTCATTTCCCGAAAGCGTTGATAAAGTCAGCGGGGTAATAAAATCTTTGGACGAAGGGGTCATAACCACTTTGACATCATATCCTTCATTAATCAGGAGTCTGCAAAGTACCGCCGATTTGTAAGCAGCTATACTTCCGGTCACACCCAAAAGAATCTTTTTACGCTGAAGCATACCTTTGCAGATTAATTACTCTTCAGTGTGGGTCTTTTGGGGTCTGTATTCAAATTCAAGTTCATTGTTAAGAAATTCTTCCGTAGCAATAATGGCTGGATTAGGAAGTCTTTCATAAAATTTACTGATTTCTATCTGCTCTTTATTTTCCAGTATTTCTTCTATGGTTTCTGATGTGCTTGCAAATTCATCCAGTTTGCCATGCAGTTCATTTTTTATCTCTACAGAAATCTGCTCAGCCCTTCTTGTGATGACCACGATTGACTCATATATATTGGATGTCTGCGCAGAAATAGACTTGATGTCTCTTGCTTTAATGTTGGGATCTAATCCCTGAACTTTAGATTTGATATCTGATGTCATGCTTTTAATTTTTTAAGTTCTGATGATGTTTCTTTTTCTATGCTCCTGATATCTTTACCCCACTTGGATGAAACATGTTTTTTATTAAACGTTTTTATGTGATCCAATGTTTCATTAAATCTATCCGCTTTCTTTTCGTAAATACTATTTGATGCCAATATAAAACTTGACTTAATAATCAGAAAACGTATTTCCTCAACCTTTTTCGATTCAGGAAAATCTTTTAATGTATTTTGAAAAGAAGTCATTGCGGCCTGGTACTGACCAATTTTATAATAAAGATTGCCTTGTTCAAAAGATTTTTCTTCCAGTTTTTTCCTCATTTCATCAATGAGCTTATTGGCTGCTACAGCTCTTTCAGTTGATGGATAAAGATTAATAAACTGCTCAAAGCCTTCAATGGCTTTTTCTGTGTAGGACTGATCAAGTTTATAATTGGGTGATAATCTGAAATTTGAATAAGCCGACATATACTCCGCTTCTTCTTTGTTCACACTATTAGAAAATGTCCCTGAGTAATTTTTGAAATATGTAGAAGCTAAAATGAAATCACCTTGATAATAATGAGCGTAGGCATACTTAAAAAATAAATCTTCCGCTTCTTGCCTTCCACGATAAAATTGGATGACAATATCATACAGCGCTATTGCCCTGTCATACTCTTTGTCATCATAGTATTTATTGGCAGCCTTATATACCTTTTCGGGCTGATTACTCGTCCTCAATGCTTCAAATTCTGATTTACAAGACGTCAGAAAAAGCATAAAACCTATTAAAATAAAATGGAAAATCTTCATAAGGGCGCAAAATTAAGTAATTTCAGGAAATATTATATGAATTGACTAAAAATAATGATGATTAACGACCAAAACCATAGTAAATGGCTTAAAAAGATGAAATAAATAAAATGGATAGAATTCAAAATTCCGTTAGTAAAAAACATTTATTTTTATACTTATCACCTATTACAACGAGCATATTGAAGTAATGTGTGCTGAAAAAAGTTAAAATATTTGTAAAATTATACTATTTTCATTTTTGGATATATTATTTTTATTATCTTTACGTTATATTTTGTGAATATCTATTAGTAATTTTTAAAAAAGAAACATGAAACATTTATTTTTATTATTTTCATTCATTCTGATTGCATCTTTTTCATCTAATGCTCAAAGTTGCAATAAATCAGCATCTGCTGGTAAATCTTGTTGTGCTTCAAAAAAGACCGCAGCAGTAAGTACCACGGATACAGATACCAAAGTAGCCAGCGTTGTAATGGAAGCCGATGCTGTTATTGCAGCTTCGAATGGTTCGATTACTAAACGAACTTGTGAAATGTCAGGTACTACATCGTATTTTGAAAAATCAGTTTGTTCTACTTCAGGTAAAATCAGCTGGGATGAAGTTCAGTTTGACGCTGACAAAAAAGCTTTCACAAAAGTAGCATCTGCAAGCATGGAAAAAGATGAAGCAGGTAAAAAAGTGGAAACTAAAGCTTGTGCAGGAAAAAGTGAAGGTAAAGCTTGTTGCAAAAAAGATGGAGCTAAAGCTTGTGCTGCATCTAAGACAGGAACTAAGTAAACATATCAAGTAAAAATTAAAAAAGGCTCTCCCGAAAAGGAGGGCCTTTTTTGTTGTTAAGCTCAAAATACATTGGTTTGCTAAAAATGTTTTAACCAATGTATTGATTTTGAGTAATGACGAAGTTTAAGTTTACCCACAGCGGTAACACGAAGCTTGTCTTTAAAGTAATTCATTATCAGGACATTTATCGTTCTGGACATATCATCGTTGAAATGGTAAAAAGACATGTAAAACATCGTCTTTAGAATGAAGACATAATTATTCTCAAAGAAAATTATCGTCAACATATTAAATGAGTCCATTCGTAAAAATAAAAAATGATGAAATGCCCCAAAAAGAAATCCAAGGTCTACAATGAAATGCTTATCAACTGCTTGTAATTAGTGATTCTTTGTGTTTTGTTCCACTGTGTCAAAATTATACTTTTCAGCGCGGACTCATAAATGAATTGAAATTAGATTTTATACATTATGTAATTTGAATGTATCTTTACACTGCCAAATTAAAAAAATCCATGCAAAAACATCTGATACATACTGAATTAAAAGAAGGTATTCCAGATTATCTTCCGGCTGCGAAAGTCCCTGATCATAAATATTCACATGCACCAAAAAGAAATCTGACAGGTGTACTCTCGCGTGAAGAAAAAAAACTGGCCATAAAAAATGCTTTAAGGTACTTTGATGATCAGTTTCACGCTTTACTAGCTAAAGAGTTTTATAAAGAACTTAATCAGTTTGGCAGAATCTATATGTATCGATATTTGCCCGATTATGATATGTTTGCCAGACCAATAGATGTGTACCCTGCTAAATGCAAGCAGGCAGCTGCGATCATGCTGATGATACAAAACAATCTCGATCCCACCGTTGCTAAATATCCACAGGAGTTGATTACATACGGCGGAAATGGAGCTGTATTTCAAAACTGGGCACAGTACAGGCTCACCATGAAATATTTATCTGAAATGACGGATAAACAAACGTTGGTACTCTATTCCGGTCATCCGGTAGGTTTATTTCCATCAAATAAAAATGCCCCTCGGGTGGTGGTCACCAATGGTATGATGATACCTAACCACTCGACAAAAGAAGACTGGAATAAATACAATGCCATAGGTGTCACATCCTATGGGCAAATGACCGCAGGATCATTTATGTACATCGGACCTCAGGGTATAGTACACGGTACCACCATCACATTACTGAATGCCGGAAGGAAACTTGGTATTGCCAAAGATGATCTGAAAGGGGTTGTTTTTGTGACTTCAGGTCTTGGAGGTATGTCCGGAGCTCAATCTATAGCAGCAGAAATCACAGGAGCAGTAGGTGTAATCGCAGAAGTCGATGATGATGCTATCCGGCAAAGAGTAACCGATGGATACATCAAAAAAGAAAATGTCTATACCGATCTGGATACCTTGTTTGAAAAAATTAAAGATTGCAAAAAAAACCAAACAGGCATTGCATTGATTTACCACGGAAATATTGTAGACTTGTGGGAGGCTGCAGTCAACAGTGATGTAAAAATTGAATTGGGTTCTGACCAGACTTCTTTGCACAATATTCACGATCTGGGCTATTGCCCGGTTGGGTATACCTTTCAGGAAGCAAAAATATTGCTGAATTCCGATAAGGAAAAATTCATGAAAGAAGTCAAAAAAACTTTGGTCAGACATGTAAAAGCAATCAATAAACTCACTGCCGGAGGTATGTATTTCTGGGATTATGGAAATGCATTTCTGAAAGAGGCCGGAGATGCCGGTGCCGATATCTGGGCAGGTCGCAAAAAAGAAAAGTACAAATACGCATCTTACGTGGAAGATATTATGGGGCCCATGTGTTTTGATTATGGTTTTGGACCATTCCGATGGGTGTGTCTTTCGGGTAAAACATCAGATCTATACAAAACAGATAAAATCGCTACCAACGTACTCGAAAAATTGTTATCTACAGCACCTGATGAGATCAAAGGGCAACTACAGGACAATATTCACTGGATCAGAAATGCAAAAATAAATTTGCCTATCGTAGGCTCTAAGTCAAGGATACTTTATGCCGACGCAGAAGGAAGAATCAAAATAGCCCTGGCATTCAATAAAGCCATCAAAAATGGTCGGATTTCAGGTCCGATAGTCCTGGGTAGAGATCATCACGATGTATCCGGAACAGATTCACCCTACAGAGAAACTTCCAACATTTATGATGGTTCAAAATTTACAGCTGACATGGCGGTACATAATTTTGTTGGAGACGCCTTCAGGGGAGCTACCTGGGTATCGTTACACAATGGTGGTGGCGTAGGTTGGGGAGAAGTGATCAATGGTGGCTTTGGTATGGTCATAGACGGGAGCAAACGAGCAGAAAAAAACATCAAATCAATGCTGCATTGGGATGTAAATAATGGAATAGCCAGAAGAAGCTGGGCGAGAAATAAAGAAGCCATTTTGCTATTAAAAGAGCCATGGAAAAGTCTCCCGAACTCCGGATCACTTTGCCAAATATTGCAGATGATACCATCATTGATAAAATAGTAAAATAAAAGAATAGCCTCCATGATTGAAAAATGCCGAATACTGTATAAAGGAGATATGATAGCAGCAAGCTTTTATCTTTTTGTGGGCGTCATTTTATTGCTGTTTGCTGTTATTCTCTATTACTATGCTATTTCCCAGGGATTTCGATTTTTAAGCATTGGGTTTTTTATGTTTTTTGTATACTGCATCGGCAAAGGTGCTGTCCTGTATTATATTTCTTCTCAGAGATACACATTCTATAAAAAAATAGATGAAGTCACTCCAACTCAAATTAATGAAGAAACCAAGTACACAGAGTACCGGATTCATAAAAAAAATATCAATCGGAGAAGATACATTTATACTATTGTTATAAGTTGCATCATTGCTTTTGTGGGTATATTCAGCCATCAAAAATCAATATTGATGGGATCATCCATACCGATTGCATTGATCGCAGGTATCGAATTCAGTATCGGACTACTGACTGAGTTCAGATTAAGAGAATTTCACAGATTGTTGGTAAAAAAATAGAATAGCCTATACTCTTTTAAGGAAAAGACATGATATAGGCATGATATTGTTCTTTGGTAAGAATGGTTTTAAGTTTATTTTGTCTGACCAGATTCAACTGATTCATTTTTTTAAACTGATCAGCTTTAGGCAATTTGCTTCTGGTTGTTTTGTCTACCCCTGTTTCATATTCGACCAATGCCTTATACAAATCATTGTACTGTTTTTCAGATAGTTTGAGACTCTTCCTCAGTTTATCGGCATTGTTTTTTGCTGCTGAAGTTGGTGTTGATGAGGTAGTTTTCCTTTCTTCATTAATATGAGCAGGGGCTGATTCCTGAGGAACTGCACCTTTTAATTGCCCGAAAGCAATGTTTGACATTAATAATAAAAATACAAAAAAGTAAAATCTTTGGTTTAGCATGGTTTATATATTTATGTAGAGCTTATCTGAATTTCTTCTGATTACATCAAAGCAGAAAATCCGGACATACTATAAAACGAAAATATTAAAAAAATAGTTTAAAATGATCCATATTACACAACATCTTTAGGAATAAAAGCATTCAAATAATACGATTTATATTTTGCCTTCTCACATGTACTTTAAAAACATATTAAAATAATGTTTGCATTTTACCATAATCGAGTACTTTTGTTTCATGATTTCTATCCTTATATCTTTTGAGTAAAATAATCATCATAGGACCTGCTTTCCCACTGAGAGGTGGCCTGGCTACTTTTAATGAAAGACTGGCAAGACAGTTTATTTCAGAAGGGCATGATGTCATTATCTATACCTTTTCTCTGCAATATCCAAATTTTTTATTTCCCGGCAAAACACAATATTCAGAAAGTGATCCGCCTTTTGATCTGACCATCAAAGTCGACATCAATTCTGTCAATCCGTTCAACTGGTGGGTCACAGGAAATAAGATCAAAAAGGAAAATGCCGATATTATATTGGTTCGATACTGGCTTCCGTTTATGGGGCCAGCCCTTGGAAGTATATTAAGGATAGCAAAAAAAAATGGCAAAAGTAAAATCATCGGATTGATTGACAATGCTTTACCTCATGAAAAAAGACCCGGAGACCATATTTTTACAAGGTATTTTACTGCTTGTCTGGATGGTTTTATCACAATGAGTTCATTTGTCAAAAAAGATCTGAAACAATTTACTGACAAGGACATTCACCTTGTTCAGCATCCATTGTATGATAATTTTGGACCAAAACATACAAAATCTTTGGCCAGAACCAAATTAGGTCTGCCCAATGATGGATTTATTTTTTTATTTTTTGGGTTTATACGCAAATATAAAGGTTTGGATCTGCTGATTTCTGCTCTAGATGAACTTAGAGGGGAAAACAAAAAAATATACCTCCTCATAGCCGGTGAATTTTACGCGGGCGAAGATGACATCATTTCACAAATCAATAACAGCAGCAAAAGAGACATCATTTTATCCCATACCAAATTTATCAAAGATGAAGATGTAGGTCTTTATTTCAGTGCAAGCGACTGTGTCGTCCAGCCGTACAGAAATGCCACCCAAAGTGGGGTAACACCTCTGGCATATCATTTTGAGATACCTATGATCGTTACCAATGTAGGCGCATTACCGGATCTGGTTGCACAGGAATTGGGTATTGTTTGCGAACCTACGCCAAAATCTATTGCATCTGCTATGGAAAAAATGTACACCTTTGACACAGAAAAATTTCAAAAAGCCATTCAGGTAGAAAAAAAGAAATTAAGCTGGGAGAAACTGACAGAAATCATTATTCACACAGCAAATCAATCCCGGAACCATGTCTAAAATATTCAGAAGCCGTGCACCGCTCAGATTAGGTCTCGCAGGAGGTGGCACGGATGTAAGTCCCTACAGCGACATCTATGGAGGAGCCATCCTGAATGCAACTATCTCTCTCTTTGCTTATGTAGATATAGAAGAAACCAATGATGGCAACATTGTATTTGAAGCCAAAGATTTTGAATGCGCGGAAGTATATAAAATCGGGGAACCAATAGATCATGAAGGTCAGTTAAATCTGTTGAAAGGCGTATACAATAAAGTGCAGGAAGACTATCCCTTTGAAACAAAAGGTCTGAAAATCACCTCGTATGTTCAGGCACCGCCGGGGTCAGGACTCGGATCATCTTCCACATTGGTAGTGGCGCTTTTGGGTGGTTTTATTGAAATGTTAAATCTGCCATTGGGAGAATATGATATCGCCCACTATGCATTTGAGATAGAAAGAAACTACCTCAATCTGGCAGGCGGCAAACAAGATCAGTATGCAGCAACATTCGGAGGGTTTAATTATATGGAGTTTTACAAAGACGATAAAACCATTGTAAATCCGCTCAGAATAAAATCTGACTATATTTGTGAGCTGGAAAAAAACATCGTTCTTTTTTATACTTCCAAAAGCAGAGAATCCGCCAGAATCATCCATGAGCAGGTAGAAAACGTCAAAACCAATAACCAAAGTTCAATCAGTGCGATGCATCACATCAAGGAACAATCGGTTATGATGAAAGAAGCACTTTTAAAAGGTGAATTGCACAAAATCGGTAAAATATTTGATTTTGGCCACAAACATAAAAAAAATATGGCATCCAAAATCAGCAATAATCTGCTCGACGAGATATATGATGGTGCCAAAAAAGCCGGCGCCACAGGTGGTAAAATCAGTGGTGCAGGAGGTGGTGGATTTATGATTTTTTACTGTCCGGGCACCACCCGTTATGATGTGATCATGGCTCTTTCCAAATTTGAAGGTAAAATCATTCCCTTTCTTTTCACCCAGGATGGACTGACTCACTGGCAGGGTTCATTAAACTAAAATCAAAATGACAGATATACGATCTATTATACAAGCTTCGATAGCGACAAAACAAATCATCCTTGAAGATGGACATATGATAGCCCGGATAAAAGAAGCCGCAGACAGGATTACTTTAGCATTAAAAAATGGCAATAAACTCCTTTTTTGCGGCAATGGCGGCAGTGCGGCCGACGCTCAGCATCTGGCAGCAGAGTTCAGCGGAAGATTTTATAAAGACCGCAAGGCGCTCCCTGCTGAAGCCCTCCATGTAAACACATCCTACCTCACTGCGGTAGCCAATGATTATAGCTTTGATGTGGTATATTCCAGACTCGTGGATGGTATTGGTGTTGCAGGGGATGTATTGATCGGATTGTCTACCAGCGGAAACAGCAAAAATATCATCAATGCCCTGAATACGGCTGAAGAAAAGAACCTGTTTACCATAGGATTTACCGGGGCATCCGGAGGTGAAATGAAAAATGTTTGCCAAATTTTATTAAATGTCCCATCCGATGATACACCACGAATACAGGAATCGCATATCATGATAGGACACATCATTTGCCAGTTGGTAGAAGAAAATTATTTTACCCGGGATGGAAAATAAAGAAGCAGTCATCCTGGCCGGTGGACTCGGTACCCGATTACAATCCGAAGTTCCGGATTTGCCCAAGTGTATGGCTCCCGTGGCGGGCAAACCATTTATCGATCACCTGATACGGTATTTTTTGGATGCAGGTATAGATTCGTTTGTATTTGCACTGGGATATAAATCAGAATATATCATCGAACATCTGGAAACCCACTGGCAGGATTTAAACTATAAGTATACCATTGAAAAGGAACCGTTGGGTACCGGCGGGGCCATTTTGCTGGCTTCATCAGCCATACAGGGTGACGATTTTTTTGTGCTGAACGGAGATACCATGTTTTCCATAGATCCGGATGTGCTGCTGCAGTTGCACCACCAACATCAGGCCTTCATCACCATGGCGCTAAAGCCGATGAATCATTTTGACCGGTATGGCACCGTGGAAATCACAGAAGACCACAGGATATCCGGATTCAGAGAAAAAACATATTGTACCTCCGGACTTATCAACGGAGGTATATATCTGATCAACAAATCCAAACTATGGTCTCAACATCTGCTGGAAAAATTTTCTTTTGAGAAAGATGTGCTCGAGATTCAAAGCAGGCAGAATCAGGTTTTCGGAGCAATATTTGATACTTATTTTATTGATATAGGTATACCGGAAGATTTCAGAAAAGCCAATGATGATTTTAGAAACGGGACATTTTAAATAAACATGAGAAGCGGACCACAAAGCGCCCTTCTGATATCATTCATTCATAATCATTTTTAAAGCCTCATTATATCATGGAATTTATCAGTGTTTTTGATGTATTTAAAATCGGTGTCGGACCCTCGTCATCTCATACCCTGGGTCCGTGGAAAGCGGCCGCAGGATTTATGCGGCAAGTCAAACATAAGAAGCTTCACCACCATGTAACCCATTTAACTGTCTCCTTATACGGATCACTTTCATTGACCGGCAAGGGACATGCCACTGACCTGGCAGTGATGATGGGACTGGCAGGTTATGATCCGGAAACGGTAGATACAAAGGCAATACCGGACATCATCGCAGACATCACGTCCACGCGACGACTCACCATCGACGGTATAGACATTCCATTTTACCCTGATTTTGATATACATTTTGAAAAAGACTTTTTGCCTTTCCATGCCAATGGTATGATATTCAGAATAGAAAACAATAAAAATGAAGTGTATTCTGAAACCTATTATTCTGTTGGTGGTGGATTTATAGTAAAAGAAGGCGAGTCTATGGACGCATATGAAAACGCCCCGCCCCACCCTTTTCCTGTGGAAAACAGCAAACAACTGCTGGGATATTGTGACAAACACAACAAAAAAATATCAGAAGTCGTCATAGAAAATGAACTGGTAGACCGGTCAAAACCAGAAATAAATACAAAACTGCTCGCCATCTGGGATGTCATGCTCGAAAGTATGTATCATGGTTGTCATACCAAAGGAACGCTACCTGGGATATTAAAAGTAAAACGGCGGGCCACAGATGTTACAGAAAATCTTCTATTCGATAAAAATTATCATCACCCAAATGAATGGATAGAAAGTATCCGGGCTTCACAACCCAACTTCCAGGATGTATTGAAGTGGGTGGGAAGTTTTGCCATTGCAGTCAATGAGGTAAATGCATCATTTGGTCGTGTGGTCACGGCACCTACCAACGGCAGTGCCGGCGTAATTCCTGCTGTATTGATGTATTATCTTTGTTTTGTAAATAAACAAGCCGGTGATCAGGAAATTATCCGGTTTTTGTGTACTGCGGGTGAGATCGGAAGTATCTTTAAAAAAGGATCTACCATATCCGCTGCCATGGGTGGATGTCAGGCTGAGATAGGCGTATCTTCGGCTATGGCAGCAGCCGGACTGACAGAACTTATGGGTGGTAGTCCGGAACAATGTACGATAGCCGCCGAAGTTGCGATGGAACACCATCTTGGCATGACGTGCGACCCTATAGGCGGACTGGTACAAGTTCCTTGTATCGAAAGAAACTCTATGGGAGCCATCAAAGCCATCAATGCTGCGGCGATAGCGCTGGACCGGAACCCTGAAGATGTCAAAGTACCTCTGGACAATGTGATCGCTACCATGTGGGAAACGGCCAAAGACATGCACAGGAAATACAAAGAAACGTCTGAAGGCGGATTGGCCACCGCAGTAAATATCATTGATTGCTGATGGTGGGCATGGAAAGGGTTTAAAGTTTTACATGCTGGATAAAATTATTGTTTTATATTTGTCTTGCATTTAAGGAGATGTTGTGCTACGATACTATAATCTTTCGATACCGGAAGAATAGCGCTGTGAAGAAAATGATTGGTCTCCCTACGTGTAAGCACGTTTAAGATGAGCTGGATTTTTTATCAGGTATACTCAAAATAAATTTGTTTGTGAAAATTTAATTATATAAAATATTAATTTTGAATATAATACCGATAGAATTTTTTTTTGATGAAGACATGAGTATCATCGTCTTTGCAAAATAAATTCTCCTCGGTATAATTGGTCTGTTTTTTTTAGTTGATGGCAAGATAATATAATTTTGATCTGAAGTTTGTGGAGATATAGAACGATAATAGTAAATAGATAAAAGGTGCAAATGTTTATAATACGTTTGTATTCGGGATTTTAGAGACATTAATATTAACAAACTTTCGTATAAATATATCTTTAATATGAAT
This sequence comes from Saprospiraceae bacterium, assembly GCA_016714445.1. Classification (GTDB taxonomy): domain Bacteria; phylum Bacteroidota; class Bacteroidia; order Chitinophagales; family Saprospiraceae; genus OLB9. The sequence goes on from JADJNF010000001.1 coordinate 1,071,703, forward strand.
TGTAAATCAGATAGTTATAGATTTGTTATTAAAAATAAAGTGGGTATATAGTGACCTGGGTGCAAGGCTAAGAAAGCTCCGAACAAGCGATACAACGATGTTTAAATTGAATTTTCCTCTAATAAAGTTTTGCATTTCAATAAATATTCCAAAACGGAATACCAAATCATTCTTCATAATTTTGCAAAATGGAATATTGAGTATTATGAACAGAAATGATTATAGTAAAAAGAGACGTTTTCTCTCTAGTAGATTGATTGAAGCTCGTGAGCTTGCTGGACTTTCACAAAAGCAAGTTTCAGATAGCAAAATTGTTTCACAAAGTGAATTATCAAAAATTGAAAACGGAGCAAGACGTGTAGACTTTTTGATTTTACTTGAATTAACAAAATTTTATAATCAACCCATAACATTCTTTATTCCTGATTAAGAATTAGTAAAATAAAGTATCATGGACGAAGCATTTAAAATTCCACCAAAATCCCCAAAGTATTTAACTGAAATATCAAAACTACAAGAAATATTTAAAGGGCTTGTTGGTAGTGAATTTAGATTAACTGGAAAAACCCGTACAGATGGAGCAAATATTAGGAAACTTATTGCTAAAGAACTACTAAGTAATGGACTTCCAGAAGCAGCAAATACAGGAGAATACGAAATTGTTCCACCCAAGAAAAAAGGAGTTCCCAAGATGTTAAGGGAATTTATTGATTCTTACACAGTAACAAGCGGAGATTCTTATAATTTACAGGTTTGGAATAGGATACCAAATTGTAAAACAGTTTTGATAAAATATGATTCTGGAGAAACATTAAAATGTGACGAAGTGAGGTACATTTTTGTTAAAATTGATACACTGCATAATATTATTACTTCAATTATCATACTTACAGCAAAATACATTGAAACGCATTTCGGAAAATTTGGAAAACCAACGATAAAACATCAATTGTTAATCTCCAACAAAGCCCGTAGTCAGATTTACACAAGTGAATCAAAGATTTTAACTTTTCCAGACTCAAAAAAATTATCTTATTTAATCACAGACGCATATAAAAAACCTGACGATTCAATGGCTAATGAACCAAGTATGCAAAACCTGTATTCAATAAAACTTTTGACCGAAATGGTTGCTAAAAAACTAATTGGCAGGAAATTAGATAATTCTTCAACAAAAAATAGAGGACAAGCACTTGAACGAATGACACTAGAACTTTTAGGCTACAAAATGGCTGCCAATGAAAATTTAGTTGGTGGTTTTCCCGACATCCCAAATCAATTATTAGAGGTAAAAATTCAAGATACACAAACTGTTGATTTGGGGCGGTTTACTCCCGAAAAAGAGGAAACGGTAATTGCCGAGAATAACTTGACAACCTTTGATGTTCGTTATTTAATAGCACTAACTAATTCAAAAACTGACGTAATAGAAGGTATTATACTTGCTCCAGGTGAAAAGCTTGGCGAAATATTTACTTATGTTAGTGATGTTAGTTATAAATGCCAACGTTCAATCCCGATGAGTTTCTTTAATTCTTATGAAGGAAAGTGCGTTTATAATCCTTAAAATCCGAATGATTCATTGACTAATTTATTGAGCTTAGTTTCCAGTTCAGTTACATTTTGGTTTAAAGCAGAAAATTCGTTTAGTTTTTTTACAACTTCAATTATCTGCTTTGAACTGTTGTTATTGGGGTTTGGCATTGGGTATTTTTCAATATATTGGCTAAAATATCTTCTTCGACCTGAATACAACTTGTTATTAAAACACAAATCATGGAATTTTGCCATTAAATCTGAATTTGCAACCCCTTGAATTAATAATAATAAGTTTTTTTCTTGTTCAGATTGGGCGACAATCCAATAGCAATTGCCATTTACAACCGAACCATTTTCATCATAATAAAATCTTGCCTCAACACTTATATCAGGGAATACAAGTTTTGGCAAAGCCCAAAATTCAGGATTTTGTGGAACCCACATTTCATACCAGTTACGACCTGCTTCAATTAAATATTTTCGACCTTCTAATTGCTCTTTATTTGCCTCAAAATATTGTTTGGCATTTGGATAATCTTCAAGATTAATAACTAATCTTTTTCCTTTAGAAGAAAAATGTGGATAAAGTATTTTAAGATCATTCTTATAAGAATAACACCAACGTTGTATGTTTTCTTGTGAAATCAGTTTTTTAAATAATTTATTTTCAGGGATAAATGGCTCATTGTCCCAATTATGTTTAAGAAATACATTGTCTGCACAAGATTTTACTCCAACTCTTACTTTAAATCTATCTCCAATCAGAAACGATGTGTTTTTGTTAATTTGTTCAATCCATTTATTTTCTTCTGAATTGGTCATTTGCCATATATCGGTCTTATTAGGTGCATGTTTCAATAAACCAACGGAAAATTTATATTTTCTTTTATTAACCGAATAAATGCCTGATTTATTGGTATTTATAATCTCAAATAAAGAATTTGAAACATAAACTTGTTCGTCGATTCCATTTAACTCTTCATAGATTTTAGCAAATTTGCATGGTTCTGAAAGCTGTTTTTTACTTGTTTTCTTTCGACCTATGAATATTGCAGGTAAAACAGAAGCATCGAAAATTTTTGTATCTCCTAAATCTATGACTTCAATAGGCTCATAATTTTCAAGCAAAAATTTTCGTATTGATTCGCCACTCTTAGTAAATAAATATTTATTGGAAGTAATTACACCAATCAGGCCACCTTTCTTTAAAACATTTGTCATTGCGATTAAGAAAGGATAATACAAATCGACACGTCCTTTTTAAATTAAATCTTTTAGCAATTTCTTGGGCTTTTTCAGATCCAAGTATTTGCGTTCTAACGTAAGGCGGATTTGCAATAATTATATCGGCATATTCCTCACTAATATTCTGACTAAATAAATTCAAAGGTTCAACACAAACTCCTTGTGTGCTTAAAAAATCTTGATTTTGAATATCTAAATTAATCTCAAATTCGGCTAGAGTTGATTTTGTGGTAATTAAATAGTCAATATTTGTATCAAATCCTTTTATGTTAAGTTTGGATTTGTTGTTTGAATACTTGAATTTTCTTGTAATAGCAGCTAAAAGTTCACCTTCTCCACAGGCTGGGTCAAGTATTGTATATGAAGTTTCTTCTTGCTGATTAAGCTCTGAAATTAATCTATTTGAAAGAAAATCAGCCAATTCTATTGGTGTAAATGTTGCTCCCGAATTTTTTACTGTAACTTCGCTCATCTTACTTATTTTTGCAAAGATACTAAAATTTATTATTCCAAAAAGGAATATTTTATGAAATGATAAAAAATCAGCCCAGGGTCGAAAAGCCTACCACCACCCGAAGCTGTTAGGAAGCGCCCACGCCACGGCGCAAACAGTCTCACTCCACAGTACGTACACATAATATTTACTTTTGCCGCATAGGTTATTGATGTTCTCTCGTTTCCATGAGACATGTAGTCTAATGAAGAGTTTGTTTGATAAAAAAACTACCTTCGGTTTCTGTTCGCAAAGGGATGGGATAATCAAATATTCAAAATAAACTGGTTTGCAAATATGGCTAATACTTCTGGGCGTTACACCAGCGTATGAGAGACTTTCAACCCGTTGGATATTTATCCTATTGGCTTTCACATTCCAGACAAACTGTTTCTTCATACAGTTTGTACAACTCATTGCTGTGTTGTACATTTGCCATTCAAGGCACACACAATGCACTGGACGTACAGACTTGCTAACGCTGCGTCCGTCGCCAGTGCTGGACCGTTATCTCGGATTAAAAGCGAAAAATAAAGTTGTACGATAGTGAAACATATTGTATCTTTGCATTATGAAGGTTCATAAGTATCGAAAGGTTATCACTTATAAGAGTTACTTTAAGGAATTCTTTAAAAGCCAATTAATCACAGTACAAAAGAAGATCATTTGGACGTTAGAATTAATATAAGATATAGAACAAATACCAGGAACATATCTGAAGCATCTAACAGGAACAGATGGGCTATATGAAATCAGAGTGAATTTAGGTTCAAATACCTATCGAATCTTTTGCTTTTTTAGCGGCGAACAATTGGTAGTGTTAATGAACGGATTTCAAAAGAAAACTCAAAAAACACCTAAATCAGAATTATTAAAGGCATTAAAAATTAAACAAGAATATGAGCAAGAAAATAAATAATTTAGGAACACTTGATGAATTAAAAGAAGAATTCTTTGGTCAAAAAGGCACCAAGAAAAGAGATGAACTTGAAGAAGGTTATGCTAACTTCAAAATTGGAGTAATGCTTCAGGAAGCTAGATTAAAGAAAGGTTTAACACAACAAGAACTTGCGGACAAAGTAGGAACAACTAAATCATATATTTCAAAGATCGAAAACTCTGTCAAAGAAGCAAGAATATCAACACTTGAAAAGATAATTGAATTAGGCTTTGGTGGTAAACTGGAACTAAAAATTAAAATGAATTAATAAACCCGAGATAATCAAGTAGGCGGCCCCACCAACTGAAGCTGATGGGGAGCGCCCCTCATGTAGATATTAATATGGCTACTATTAGCCACAAGCCGTTGTTTGTGGTTCCTTCATTATCAAGTGAAATCGTTCACTTGATTTGCTTTGCAACCATTCAATCTCCCTTCGCAAATCATGGGTTTAGTCTAATGTACATGTCGAAAAGTGAGTGATAGCCACGTTTCCTTAGTCGTTCCAGCGTAATAGTGGTTATTAGAATAGGGCTTTGGGTTACAGCCCATCCGCCTTTTCTGCCTACCCACCCGTTCCTGTTCCTTCCATTCGATGTCACTTATGGGCATCGACCCTCTGGGATCAGTCAGTCATCTTACCCAACTTGACCAGCATCTTATCCGATTACTATATCTCATGCTCTTTGCTTACGCAAGCCACGCAGAGTACCGACTTTTGCAGTCCTGCTTACCTGCCCGACTCAGTGCAGGCGGGCTTCAATGCTTAGATCGCTCTAAACCACCTTGCAGCTAGCTAATACTTTTGGGCGTTACACCAGCGTATGAGAGACTTTCAACCCGTTGGATATTTATCCTACGGGCTTTCACTCTCTAGACAAACTGTTTCTTCAAACTGTTTCTTCAAACAGTTTGTGCAACTCATTGCTGTGTTGTACATTTGCCATTCAAGGCACACACAACGGCTAAACGCAAGAAGGGGTTTTGTGCTTCGTAGACAGTTAAGTAGTAAATTTAAAGTTCAGTTCTTCGTAGGAAATTCAGTGGTAAAAACCCTGCCTGCGTATAGCTGAGAACCGTTAGTGGCAAGTCTATGAGACATCCAACTCTTCAAAAAGACCTTTGCAAATTTCAGCAATCAAACCAACTTTATCCCGTTTGACACTTTTTACAAACGTCAAATCGACAGCAGAATCTTTATCATATTTTGCTGACCACATAATGAACTCAACCAACAACGGAACCAAATCAATTCCTTTTTGAGTAAGACTATACTTTATTTTTTGCTTATGACTTGGGTCACTTGACCGATTTACAATTCCATTACCTTCTAGCAATGACAATCTATCTGAAAGAATATTGGTTGCAATTCCTTCTTCGGACGTAAGAAATTCACCATAAAAGTGTTTCCCTTTAAACATTAAATCTCTGACAATCAAAAATGTCCACCTATCACCAAAAATTTCCAGTGCAAAATTTATCGGACAATCCGACTTTCTTTTTATCTGTTTCATACTGCAAAAATATAAAAAATAAAAACCACTTGCAAATTTAAATTGGTTTTGTATATTTGCAGTTCACAAATTAAAAAAAGCAAAAATGACAAATTCAATTAATTGGTTCGAAATCCCAGTAATAGATTTCGCAAGAGCAAAAAAATTCTATGAAACACTGTATGGTGCTGAAATTATGGAAATGCCTTTCCCTGATGGAAAATATGGTATGTTACCTTGTGATATGGAAAAAGGTGTTGGCGGTGGAATAGCTCAATACGAAGGTTTTGAACCTTCAACAAAAGGAGCATTAATTTATTTGAATGGTGGTGAAGATTTAAGCACACCACTTTCAAAAGTAGAAAGTGCAGGCGGAAAAATAATATTGCCAAAAACTTCAATTGGACAAAATGGTTTTATGGCTCATATTTTAGACACAGAAGGAAATAAGGTTGCATTACATTCAATGAAATAAAACGATGGGAAAATTAATAAATGACATTACTATTAATGCACCTATTGACAAAATTTGGAACGTTTTAACTGATTTAGAACTGTTGGACAAAACCGACCCAACAGTTAAGAAAGCAACTTTGATTTCAGAAAACAAAACAGGAATTGAAGCAAAAAGAAAAGTGCTAATGCAAGATGGCAAAAATTGGTTTGACAAAAAGATTACAGTTTTTAAACCAAACGAAGAATTGGTTTACCAACTTACTGACTGCTCATTTCCAATTAATGGTTTGAAACACACTTACAGTTTCCAAAAAATTGGCAATCAAACCAAAGTGCAACAAGTAATGGAATACACTGTAAAGTTTGGTTTACTTGGTTTACTTATGGACAAGATGATGATAGGAAAACAATTTAATTCAGGGTTAAATAAGTTTCTAAACGGATTAAAAACATACGCAGAAAAATAAATGGCATACGATGAACATTTAGCCAATCGAGTGAGAGAAAAATTTGTCGAGCTACCCAACGTTACTGAAAAAGAAATGATGGGTGGCTTGACATTTATGTTCAACGATAAAATGTGCGTAGGAATTATCAAGGACGAACTTATGTGCCGTATTGACCCAGAACTGCACGAAACAGTTATTGAAAAAGTTGGTTGTAGAACTATGGACTTTACAAAGCGACCAATGAAAGGTTACATAATGATAGACGAAAACGGAATGAAATCACAAACCGACTTTGACTTTTGGATAAATCTTGCATTGGACTTTAATAAAAAAGCAAAATCGAGTAAGAAACATAAAAAGCCCAACCCATAACAACTAATTTTTCGTGGTGTGCGGAGCACAAACCATGAAAACTTAGTTGAAATTGTCCTTCGGTAGTCCGCCTGTGCAGTCGGATAAACACTGCCAGACTTTCATCCCGTTGGATAGATTAATCCTACGTTGTGAAATATCCACCAAAGGCGGACAGGCGAAATTTATGTTTTGTATGAAAATATCGTCAGGCATCATGACTATTCCCGTTTCTATGCAAGTTGATTACAAAGGCTCTAGTAGTAATTTTTCATGATTTTAAGTCATAGAGTGAGCCAATTCACTAAATTTTGTTCAATGTAGAGCATACCTACCCCTATGCTGTATATGATTGAAATACCGAATAAGAATGGCGTATACGGAAACACAAGCTCTAAAAGATATTTATATCTACATGCAATAAAAATATGACAGATTAAAAATGTCCAATATCTTCCGAAATCAAACTATTGTCATTAAATTTGAGTTTGTAAATAACAGATAACTCAAAGTGGTCTCTAAAGCCAGCCAACGCCTTACCTTAATACTTAGCGCTGACTTTGTTCAACTTGTAAAGTAGATGATATGCAAAATATGGTTGGAAAGGCATATCATCAACTTTCCTTTGTGTTATCGGTCATTGCAAAACGACAACCATCAAAACAAAAATGGAAACAAAAAAAAATTTAAAGACTTGCAAAAATGGACATCAGTTCTTAAAAAGTAGTGACTGTCCGACTTGTCCCATTTGTGAAGAAGAACGAAAGCCAAAAGATAGTTTTCTCTCACTACTTGGAGCACCAGCAAGACGAGCATTAGAAAGAGAAAATATAAAGACTTTGGAAGACTTGGCAAAATGGACTGAAAAAGAAATTATTAATCTTCACGGTATGGGACCAAGTACAATTTCTAAATTGAAAAAGGCTCTAAGTGAATACCACCTTTCATTTAAATCATAGTTAAACTTATTTCGGACAATGGAAAATAATAACAACGACCAAAAATTAAGCGGACACGGAGCGACACCTTTCGTACAGACATATTTTCATGGAACAAGGTCTGACTTGAAAGTTGGCGAGTTTATCGAAGTTGGTTTTAACTCTAATTACGGACAAAGAAAAAATTCAAAATACATTTTCCTTTCTTCAACATTGGATGCTGCAATTTGGGGTGCTGAACTTGCATTTGGTGAAGAACGAGAAAGAATTTATTTAGTAGAACCAACAGGAGCAATTGAAGACGACCCTGACTTGACAGACAAAAAATTCCCTGGCAACCCAACAAAATCGTATCGTTCAACACAACCGTTTAAAATAGTTGGAGAAGTTACTAATTGGCAAGGACACTTACCAGAACAAGTTAAAGTAATGAAAGACGCATTAGCTAAGCTTAAAGAACAAGGCATTAATTCACTGAATGACGAATAACATTGACGATAAAAAACAACGAACCACTAGTCGAGTAGGCGGCCCCACCAACTGAAGCTGATGGGGAGCGCCACTCATGTAGATATTAATATGGCTACTATTAGCCACAAGCCATTGTTTGTGGTTCCTTCATAATCAATTGAAATCGTTCACTTGATTTGCTTTGCAACCATTCAGTCTCCCTTCGCAAATCATGGGTTCAGTTTAAAGTACAAATCCAGGAGTGATGTTTGGCCCTGTTTCTTAAGTCTTTGAAGTGTAATAGTTGTTACTATAAAAGGGCTTTGAGCTACTACCCATCCACCTTTTCCGGCATTTACGGTACATATATCGGTTTAGATCATCCGGATTAATTGCATCCTTAAGCAATTTGTATAACTTAAATAAAAATTATACATTTGCCATTCAAGACCTAAAATAAACATATGCAATAAGCGGAGATTCTTGCTTCGAAAGCAGTTTTGTGGATACAGATGGTTTTGTGCTCCACAACAACTTTAGTGGTAAAAATCCCATATACGGAAAATCAGGAAAGCATTCATCGTACTTTAATGAATGTCTGCATATCACCTAACAAAACAAAAAATGAACAAACAAAAATATATAATGATTTCTTTAATTTTTACTGTTTTCATCGGCTTGAATGTTTGTTCAAATCTTTCTTGCGACAAACCACGAGCAGGTAAAATCATTGCGGACACTTCTTCTGCTGCAGGTCAACAGGCATACTCTGCTTCGACGGATTCTTTGACTATTCAAAAAGATGAACTGACAAAAATTTATACTCAAGCCATTGCAGAGTTTATAAAAGCGGCATACAAAATGGACAAGACAACTTATGACACTTTATTTTTTGGTAAACATGTTTACGGACAACCTGACGATTTTCCGGACATAGAACTTCCGAAAACAATAGAACAAACTCAAATCAGAATTGTAGCCCCGGATGCAGGACAAAAAAAACAGGCAGAACGAAAATCCCTGGTTTATATAAATATGATGGGCTGGGTTGACTATAAAAAAGCAGAGTTTATATTCGTAGTTTTCTCAAACGGCGCAGAACATCAGTATGATTATTTTATTCATTTTGTATCAAAGGATTCAACATACAAATTTGAGCTGGACAGAATAGAGTTTGAAAACTATTTACACCTTAAAGGACAAAAACCTAAACGCATTACAGTTTATAAAAACGGTAAATATATTGCAGACAAGTAGTCAACTTTTCAATAGTGCAAACTTCAGACTGACCATTTCCGAACAAGAAGTAGCGCGAACCGATAATCAAGAATCCTGCCTTACCAACTGAAGCGATGGAGAGATTATCATACTGTTAGTCAAATTTGAATATCATCCGGTTGCAATTAGTCACCGTATTTTTCATGCGGGGTAACTGATTAAAAAGCCCAAAAATCACGCACAACCAAGATACCCCAACCACTCAAGAAATGGATGTATCAGGTGGGACCGCTGTCCCAACCATGGCTCTTTTTTCTTCTTCAATCATTGAATCGATAAAATCATTCATATGAAGTTCTTTCAATTCAGCATATATTTTTCTATCCTGATGGGCCATTTCAGCTAAGTCGTATTTCATTTGTTGATACTTTAATCGTGCCCAATCATTTTTTCTTAAAAAGTTCCTGGATAAAATGTGTCTTTCCAATGCTTTACTGTCAGCTGGACATACATACAGATGATGTTGAATAGCCTCTAATATTTCGTTTGTTTTTTTGCCACTCCTTTTAAATACATCTCTGTCTTCAATGCCCTGATTGCCATTGTGGTAATATCCCAATTTTTCCAGGCCCGATTTTATTTTCTCAAAATCCACTGGCCAAAGATAAATAATATCAATGTCAATTATTGGCTTTGAATCCAAATTTGGTACTGAAGTACTTCCAACATGTTCTATGGCATAAACAAGACCGTCTAATACAGTATTGATTTCAGTGACAATTTTTCTATAATCCTCTGCCCACCTGGTTGAATATTTTTCGAGTATCATTCTTTTTTTTAATGGGAATTTACGGTTATACTTAGGTAATAAAATTGTAAACCATTCAGATTGAAAGTTTAATGCCTATTCATTAAGTACTAAAATTAATAACGAAGATACTTATTTTAAAGTCAGGATGGTACCGAATAGAATATTCTTTATGTATTCGATAGTCATTGAAAACGACCTGGGGATTTTATAATATTCAACGTCCAAACTTGACATCAAAAATAGGTTTATCAATTTATTTTATAATATTATGTACAGTTAATTGGAATATTGCAATTTATACTAACTTTCTTCATTCTTAAGATACTATCTTCTAATAATCCCAAAATGGTAAAATCTAAACTTCCCAAAACGCATGAGTAGACTTACCATAAAACCCATCCTGAAATTGAAACAGGTTCAAAAAAAAATAATTCTTCCCTTTATATTTCTTTTTAGATGCTTGAATTTTATTAAAGCCTGAATCAGATTTAATTTATACTCAAAATAAATTGGTTTGCGAAAAACTCTTTAGATAATTCATTTATTTTGAGCATAATACCGATTGAATTTTTTGTAAAATAAATCCTCGTCGGTATAAGTATAGGCTAGTCTATAATATTTATAAATTGTTCGCAAAATTAATTATAATATTTCTTTTTGCAATAATTTATTTGAGTATCCTTGATGTTAAGAGCCTAAAATCAATTGTAATTTTAAAGGAATCTTTCAACTTTTAAATAGTTCATTGGATTAAACTGGCTTGATAAATGGCTAACATGGATAGGACTATGGCGATTCCAAAGCTTAAAAGCGTACCTAAAAGGATATATTCAGTTAATTTTCGATCTTTGGACTCCTTAAGATCACCAAATCGGAAAACTGATTTTGCTGCTAATAAAAAACCTACCGCTTCCCAGCGATTGGCTAAAATGAATACAAAAACAAAAGATCGCTCCAATATACCAATCCATTTACCAGCATTGAGCAGTGAATCATCATCAGCCTCACCAATGAGATTTGAATATGGCAAAAGTGCTTTCTGAATGACGAGAGACATAGGAAACGTCAAAATCACATATCCTGTTACAAATACGATGTTTTTGCTTTGGAGCAATGCCGCAATATCCACATTTATAAAACCAGTTTGATATACATTAGCGATCAATAATATGGAAACCAAATGTATCACCTGGTCTATAAAAAACCAGTTTCTTTTTGTAGTATCCTTCTGAAATATTAGTTTTTGTAAATCTATCCCGTAGTGGACAATTGCTAATGCCAGACCAATTATCCAGGCATTCCAATCCCAAAGTAAAATCCAAACCAATAGACCATGAATCACGGAATGCAGGTACAAATAAATACTTTTATGCTTTTTCTCCTCCTTATCTTGCACCCAGGAAGATGGTTGCAAATAAAAATCACCCATAAAATGAGCCAAAATCATTTTGGTCATCAATAGTATCATGCTAAAGTTTTTATTTTTTTGACAAACATACTATTCAAATCCATCAAAACTTCAAAGTTTGCTCTCTTTAGTCTTTGGGAGATGGCGGCTTGTGCCATTCCTGCCATCTTAGCAATCTCTTCTTGAGAGATAGTCATATTCTCTAAAATTAGAGACACTACTTCTGCAGATGCAACACTCCACCTATCCATAAAACCAGTTAATGCGAGCTTTATGTATAGATTCAACTCCTGATCTATTTCCTGATTTCCAGTATTGACCAACATGGTCGTTTTATTTTTTCTCAAATCATCAAATGTACGTCCTGATCTCACAAATGCGGTACCATTTGACTCCAAAATATTTTTACTTCCAACAATCTCATCACCCAAACCTATGCTTAACCTTACATCCAGATCCTTGAATTGTTTCATTTTAGCCTTAATCTGTATAGCTGTGATGAAAGCTTCTTCAACGTTCCCTACACGCAACTGAAATTCATCACCTCTGTAAATAGCCCAATCTGTAGGTGTTTTACCAAAAGTATTAAAATATTCCTTTAAAACTGAAAGCCACTTCTTAGCATCAATTTTTTCAGAATCTATGACATCGCCTGTAATAATTGCCACCATGTTGCAAATAAATTAAACCACAAATATAAGCGATTTTGCTTATATTCCAAATTATAAGCGATTTTGCTTATATTCCAAATTATAAGCGATTTTGCTTATATATTTTTAATCTTAACTTGTAAATAAATTTGGGACATCTTTATTAGCATATTCACTAATATTTTCATTTATTAGCATATTTGCTAATATTGCTATAATAATTATAATAACGTGAATTAAATGTAAAACTTATTATCTTATGCAACTTAGTTTCATCTACTTAATAAGTATAATACACAAATCTCTTCTTAGCATTAAATCCTTCATTTAGATACTGAATTTGGTAGGCTTTAAGCCCATTTTGCATGATATAGGTTTCTGTCTTTAGTATATCTCCTTTTTCTAGCTTCTGTTTACCTTTCACACTAATGGTAGTGTTTGATTCTTTGACCTTACTCGTAGTACTAATTCTCTTGAGTTGGCTTCCATTAAAATTCTCATCTTCTGATCTAAAAATCAAGGTGTCATTTCTACTAGCCATATCAACCCAAACACCATTTTTCTTTTCATAACTAGATGACATATCCATGTTGTTTCCAAATTGTGTTTTTATTTCTATGATTTTACCATAACTAAGCTGAATCATCACTTCTTTTGTTTTTAGCTTATCGTTGTACTTTGTTTTTGAATAGGTTCCTGTCTTTTTGCCATTTTTATCGTAGTCGATTGCTTTCACTTCTCGATTTTTACGGTCATACCATATTTTTGTTTTGGAAATAAACTTACCGTGACACACTGTAATTCTTTCCGTCCTGACAGTATCGTCTTTGTAAAAATAACTGTAAGCGCAGGTTAGGCCTTCTCTATTATAAATTTCCTTTAATGTCGTCCTACCCTTTTCGTTAAAATACTCTTTTGTGAGTAAAAAAGAATCTTGACCGTCTAGGGTTTCATTGACATACTCTTCTATAATTTTAAGATTATTTTGCATGGCTAAGTCCACTTTTATGCTCTCTTGAGCAAAAATAAAAAGACTTAAATGCATTAAGATGATTGTAATGCTAAGGGGAAATATGGAGTTATTATTTTCCAATGTTACAAATTTACGTAAGTGCAAAACTATTCTATATTCATTCAGCCCTAAAGTGTGTATAACATATTACAAAAATATATAAAAGCCTCGCTACCCTCATTCCTTAAAGGACGCCCCACCCAATATCTCCATTCGAATGGCTGATCTCCCCTTCTGGCCTGTCAGGTCCAAAGCGACCTGGGGCCGGGGGTAAATAGCTGAAATATTCCATCTTAACAAATTCCCAAAAGTACGGTTTGCCCATTTTCATACTTATCTTGGAAAAAGTGAAATATGTTATACACGCGTATGAATCCGATGCTCACAGTCATAAACTGAGATCCCATATTTTATAAATTTTCAATTCATTTATACTCAAAATAAATTGGTTTGCAAAAGTTGTTTTACCCAATGTATTTATTTTGAGCATAATGAAGACATAATTTTTCACAAAGAAAATTATCGTCGGTATACAATGCCTCACAACCCCAAAATTTTCCTCAAAAATCCTTCATCCACAGCTGCACCCGCAAAATCATCAAATGCTTTTTCAGTTACTTCTATGATGTGGCTTTGGATAAAAGGTGCGCCTTCTTTTGCACCTTGGGCTGCTGATTTGATACAACATTCCCACTCCATGACTGCCCAACCATCGTATCCGTATTGTGATAATTTACTAAAGATGCCTTTGAAATCCACTTGTCCATCTCCTGGTGATCTGAATCGCCCTGCCCTATCCTTCCAGTCTGCGTAGCCACCATAGACTCCACACTTACCTGTTGCATTAAACTCTGCATCTTTGACGTGGAATGCTCGGATACGCTCATGATAGAAGTCTATATATTGCAAATAGTCAAGCTGTTGCAAGACAAAATGACTTGGATCGAATAGTAAACAAGCTCTTGGATGGTTATTGACTTTTTCTAAAAATCGTTCATAACTTAGTCCATCATGCAAATCTTCGCCCGGATGTACTTCATAACAAACATCCACACCACATTCATCAAAATGATTTAAAATAGGCAACCATCTATCTGCCAACTCCTTAAAACCAAGATCTACCAGACCCGGCGGACGCTGTGGCCAAGGATTCATCGTATGCCAAAGCAAAGCACCAGAAAATGTGGCATGAGATTTCAGTCCTAAGCGTTGACTAGCTTTACCTGCATTTCTGACTTGTTTTTTGGCCCATTCTGTTCGTTCTTGTGGTTTGCCTCTCAGTTCGTCGGGAGCAAAATTATCAAACATCAAATCATATGCAGGATGGACAGCAACCAACTGACCCTGTAAATGCGTGCTGAATTCCGTAATCTCGAGACCATAACTATTGATTTTACCTTTGAGTTCGTCACAATAGGTTTGGCTTTCGGCAGCGAGATCGAGATCTATGAGTCTTTTGTCCCATGTAGGAATTTGCACTCCTTTATAACCAAGTGAAGCCACCCATCGGCAGATAGACTCTAATGAATTGTACGGTGCTTCATCACCCATAAACTGTGCGAGAAATATACCGGGTCCTTTTATTGTTTTCATATATTAAGGTTAAGGTTGAGAATAAGGTTTAGAATGAGATTTAGATTGATGTTAAGATTAAGGTTAAGATTAAGGTTAAGATTAAGTCTGAGATTAAGTAGGTGTCAATTTAAATATTAAACATTACACCTACAAAAAATCACATCTTTAGCCACTTTTGTTCACTTTTACCGGATTCTATGACTTTATAGATAAACTCCATGCCTCTGACTCCATCATCGATACCTGGAAAATCTACGTACATTGGATCTACTTCTTTGCCATCTAATCTTGCTTGAATACATTTTGCTACGTTTCTATATATATTGGCAAAAGCTTCCAGATATCCTTCAGGATGACCAGCCGGAATACGTGTATGTGCCAAAGCTTCAGTATATAAGTTGTAGCTACCTGTTCTATACACCTCAACCGGCTTATCCGCCCATCTGACTGTTAGTGTATTCGGTTCCATCTGCGCCCATTCGAAGCCACCTTTTTCGCCATAAACACGGATGCGGAGATTATTTTCTTCTCCTGCTGATATCTGTGATGCGTAAAGAATACCTCGCGCGCCATTGTCAAATCTCAATAAGACATTGCCATCATCGTCAAGAAGACGACCTGGAACTAAGATACTGATATCTGCACATAATTCGCTGATTTTCAATCCTGTGATGTATTCAGCCAGGTTTTCTGCATGTGTCCCGATATCACCCATTGCCCCGGCAATACCTGATCGGCTTGGATCCGTTCGCCAGGCTGCTTGTTTTTGCTCTGTAGCTTCCAGTAACGTCGACAACCAACCTTGGGGATATTCTACCACTACTTTTCTGATCTTGCCCAAATCGCCATGTTTTACCATTTGTTTGGCTTGTTTGACCATAGGGTAGCCAGTATAATTGTGGGTTAAGGCAAAGATTTTATCAGAATTTTTTAATACTTTTTGGAGTTCATAAGCTTCTTCGAGGTTGTAGCTCAGTGGTTTGTCACAAACTACATGAAAACCATGTTCTATAGCCATTTTTGATGGACCAAAGTGAACGTGATTGGGAGTGACAATAGAGACTAAATCGATCCTTTCGCCTTCAGGCAAGGTTTTTTCAGTCAATATCATTTCTTCATAAGATCGATATACCCGAGATGGATGGATAAAAAGTTCTTCCCCAGAAATTCTTGATTTTTCCGGATCGCTACTGAATGCACCTGCCACTAATTCTATCTGACCATCCAGCGCCGCAGCCATTCTGTGTACTGCTCCGATAAATGCACCTTGGCCACCGCCGACCATTCCCATTTTTATTTTCCTGCTCATATTGATATACTTTGATATAAAACAGGGACAAAATAGGAATTATTTCAGAATTGGTCAAATCAATTGAGGACAATAATTTGATTCTGTTGTTATCTGAATGCAGTAGCCAGATTATCTGCCAATTGAGTAATTAATGGCTTCTGATCCAGAGAATGTATCTGTTGAGTGGATCTGATGTCATAAAGGGACTTACCATTAAAAAACTTTTGCATGTCAATTATAACATCAACATTCGTTTGCTCACTTGCGATAATCTGGATATTTTTTTCAAGATTAATTAGCCTGAAAGCATCATCACCACCAAGATGCAATGCAAAACCTGTTTCACTAATAGGTTTTCCTTCAAGAGAAATTTGTCCTTCTGGCCTGAAAAATATATAGCTTTTCCAGGCAGACCAATATTCGGCAGCACTGCTTAGTATATTTCCTGAATTAAAATCTTTTGGAGCCTTCGCATTGGAAGCTTCAGGTACCCCAACACCAAATTCTATAGCAGTGAAATTTCCTGATTTTAATCCTTTTACGGTGTATACAAAGCCATTTGCAGGCAATGGTGCTGTGTGTGCCGCTGTTAGATTAAGATAGTCAATTTCTTTAACAATTAAATTTCCCGAAGACGACTTCAAAGTTATATTTGAAATAAAAAATGAAAGGCGAGTCATCAAAAACTTATCATTGGTGACCGGATAATTATACTCTTTAAACATTTCGAAAGGTTGATCACCATACATAAGCTTGAAACGGAGATTTAAATCTCCTGTTTTTTCAATTTCCATCTTCCCACAAGAAACCAAAGTTAACATTAAGGATGTCAGAAACATCAATCCTACCAGTCTTGAAAAATTCATATTCAATCACTTTTATTGTACATATAACAATTAAAAAATGAAAAGTATTTTACAATTGTGGTAAATTATTTAATAAATCTATAGGGGTCAGAATAAAATTGTGTCCTTAGTTTGGATTTGACCATTCACCAGGAAAAATTCGCTTTTTTTGAGAATAAATTTTATGCACCATGACTCACATCAAAACGGGTTTGATCCTATTTTTGGGATTTGGCCTACTTCTATCCTGTTCTAAGGATGAAAAAATAATTCAAGGTATTGATTTAGAACTTCAAAGTCTAATAAAAAACGCTTCACCTTCCAGCGATTTGTCTTATTTTATATTACCAGAATCAGATAATTTTAGTGCTATTCCACAAGACCCAAAAAATCCAATCTCAAAAGAGAAAGTGGCTTTAGGTGGTTTTCTTTTTCATGAAACTGCTCTCGGTGTGGGTGGAAAAGAATTTTCATCCAGAAAAACATACTCATGTGCATCTTGTCATCACTCAAGTGCAGGCTTTCAATCCGGAACTTTTCAGGGAATAGGTGAAGGTGGCACAGGATTCGGAGTGAGAGGCGAACTTAGAAAACCAGTTGCCGGGATGACAAATGTGGATGTCCAATCACTTAAAACGCCGAGCGTCATGAATGGAGCTTATCAACCCAACCAATTATGGAATGGTCAGTCAGGAGCAACACATTTAAACAATGGCACAAAACCTTTATGGAAAGAGGGAAGTGATCTGGCGATGAATCATCTAGGCTATGAAGGATTAGAAACTCAAGCTATAAGCGGCTTGGGCGTACACAGACTTACGCTGGATGAAAATATCATTAAAATAAGTGCTTACAAAAAATTATTTGATGAAGCTTTTCCTGATAAAAATGCAAGTGAACGTTATTCAAATGAAAATGCCGGGCTTGCTATAGCGGCTTATCTAAGAACATTATTATCCAATCAAGCTCCTTTCCAAAAATACCTGAGAGGAGAAAATAATGCCCTAAATGAAATTGAAAAAAGAGGGGCTGCATTATTTTTTGGGAAGGCCCAGTGTGCAAGTTGCCATACGGGACCTGCATTAAACAGCATGCAATTTAATGCCTTAGGATTGGGAGATCTGGTAGACTGCCCGGAACCTACTTTAAAAACTGTACAAAACGATCCTGTAAATTTGGGTCGTGGAGGATTTACACAAAATCACGAAGAGTATTATGCATTTAAAGTACCACAACTGTACAATTTAAAAGATGTTCAGTTTTATGGTCATGGTTCAAGCAAACGATCCATAAAAGAAATGATTGTCTATAAAAATTTGGCCATAGCAGAAAATAAAAATGTTCCTGCATCACATTTAGATCCATTATTTAAGCCGTTGGGTTTAACTGATAAAGAAATAGATGCGCTAACTACATTTATCACTAAATCTCTTTATGATCCTAATCTGAGAAGATTCGAACCTCAGCAGTTGCCTTCTGGATTGTGTTTCCCTAACGCAGATGTACAATCCAGAATTGATATGGACTGCTTCTGATTTCCGAGCAAAAAAAAACTCCTGCACTTCATAATGCAGGAGTTTTTTTATTTGACTATGTTTAAATAATTTTCTATTGTGTACACATTGAAAAATTAAACTTACGCTTATTCTTCACCTAAAAAAGGATATTTATAATCTGTTGGTGGTACAAAATTCTCTTTGATTGTCCGGGCAGAAACCCATCTGAAGAGATTTAGTATTGAGCCGGCTTTATCATTGGTACCTGAAGCTCTTGCTCCCCCAAATGGTTGCTGCCCAACTACAGCTCCTGTTGGTTTATCGTTGATGTAAAAATTTCCTGCTGCATTTTTTAATTTATCTACTCCAATTTTGAGCGCATATCGATCCTGTGCAAATATGGCTCCTGTGAGTGCATAAGGTCCCGTTTTATCAACCAATTCAAGCGTTTCTTCATATTTATCATCATCATATGCATAAATGGTCAGCACCGGACCAAACAATTCTTCACACATAGTAACATAATATGGATCCTTAACCAATAAAACTGTTGGTTCAATAAAATAACCCTTGCTTTTGTCAAAACCGCCGCCTGAAATAATTTCTACATTTTCATCATTTTTTGCATCAGCTATGAAGGATGAGATTTTATCAAAAGCCTTCTGATCTATCACAGCATTGATAAAATTACGGAAATCTTCAGGACTTCCCATTTTAAAATCATTGAGATCATCTTGTAGAAATCCTTTTACATCTTCCCACAGAGACTTTGGTATGTAGGCCCTGGAAGCTGCTGAACATTTTTGGCCCTGAAATTCAAATGCCCCTCTGGATAATGCTACGGCTACTTGTTTAGGGTGTGCTGATGAATGTGCAATTACAAAATCTTTTCCTCCTGTCTCGCCTACAAGTCTGGGATAAGTTTTATATTTTGCAATGTTTTCGCCAATGGTCTTCCATATTCTTTGAAAAACTCCGGTACTTCCTGTAAAGTGAATTCCTGCAAAATCAGGGTGATTAAATATCACTTCTCCAGCGGTAGGACCATCCACGTACACCAGATTAATCACTCCGGGTGGTAAACCAGCTTCTTCATAGATTTCCATTATTACGGCTGCTGAATAAATCTGAGTCTCTGCTGGTTTCCAGACCACCGTATTTCCCAACATTGCAGGAGCTCCACAAAGATTACCAGCTATGGAAGTAAAATTAAAAGGAGTAAGTGCAAAGATAAATCCTTCTAAAGGCCTGTATTCCAATCTGTTCCAAATACCTCGTACGCTCTCAGGTTGCTGTGCATACATTTCGGTCATGTATTGCACATTAAATCTAAAAAAATCCGCCAACTCACAAACAGCATCAATCTCGGACTGATAAATATTTTTTGATTGACCAAGCATAGTAGCTGCATTCATTTTTGCCCTGTATGGTCCTGCCAGCAAATCTGCTGCTTTCAAAAAAATGGCCGCACGATCCTGCCACGGCATTTCCTCCCAATTCTTTTTGGCTGATAGTGCAGCATCTATCGCCTGGACTACATGATTGCTGTCTCCCTGAGAATATGTCCCTAAAACGTGACTTATCTCATGAGGTGGGTGAATTTCTTTTTTGTGATTTGTAAATACTTTTTTACCACCTATAAACATTGGAATATCAACAGTTTTGCTTTTCAATTCCTCAATCATGGACTTTACTTCCTTTCTTTCGATAGATCCCGGAGCATAAGAAAGGACTGTTTCATTTTCAGGTGCAGGTACTTTAAAAAATGCATTTGACATAATAAAATATAATTTTGGTTAAGGATATATAATTAATTCTCGGGTAATCACTTCAGGGACAAAAGGCGATACATTTCCTTTTCCTTTAATAATTTCCCGTACTATTGTCGAACTGATGTGTGAAAATTCAGGTTGGCTGATTAAAAAAATCGTTTCAATATCTTTTCCAATAATTGTGTTCAATTGGCTGATTGTTTTTTCATAGTCAAAATCAGAAGCATTTCTCAAACCCCTGATGAGATAGTGTGCATTTCTTTCTTCACAAAACCGGACAGTCAGACCTTCAAAATAGGCAACTTCAACTTTTTTATCATCCTTGAATACTTCACGCAGCCAGGACAACCTTTTTTCAAGTGGGAAAAGTGTACTTTTCTGATTATTTACACCCACCGCAACTATTATTCTGCTAAATAATGGAACTGCTCTTCTTACCAAATCTATATGGCCTAAAGTGATCGGATCAAAAGATCCCGGGAATACGGCAACATTCATATTACAATTACATCATTGACATGCAAAGTAACGACAAATATATTTCAGGACACAATTAAAAAATGAAAATCAATATATTTAGGTTAAATAAATCATCCATAGAAGTAATTTATATTAACAATTTCTAAAGTGATATCTAAAATAGGATAGCTTGAGATTTCACAATAATGTCATTAAAATATAATTTTAATTGATTGTTTCAAATAAAATAGAATAAAAAAAAACTCTGACGTGATCAGAGTTTCTTTATTAACAACGGGTAAACATCAAAATCAAATTGATAAGAGACAATCAACAAAATATTGATGTAATAGTTTCGGCATTGCATCAATGCCTATCATTCACCATAATCAAAGGGTCATATGTCTGCCTGTAAAGATAAACATACTCAGGTTCAATGATGAACATTTGCAGAATTCGGTTTGTAAAAGTCAGAATTCGGTAATTTCATTGAGGAAAATCCAGGAATTTTAAAAATTCTTCTTTACGTCTTCGTGATATTTTCAGCTTAATATCATCAATCAATGTCACTATATATCCTTCTCTATGATATATTGCTTTAATGTATTTGATATTAATAATGAATGAATTGTGTATTCTAAAAAAGCCAAAGATTTTTAATTGTTCTTCAAATTCCTTAAGGTGACGCGTAGAAATGATCTCTCTTTTATTTATTAATACGATTTTTGAGTAGTAATTGATGGATTGTATAAACAAAATTTCACTGCTTGATATTATTTCAGAACCGTCTTCTGTATATACTTTTACAAAACCATTATTATTTGAACCATTATGAGACGTTCCATTATCTGAAGAGTGACCCGGACTATTTTTTAACTTTCTATATTCAAGTTTTTCTTTAACTTTGTTTAGCGCTTCTCTCATCTCTTCTAAATCTACAGGTTTAAGTAGATAATCAACGGCAGACGTCCTGAATGCTTTTGCAGCATATTGATTAAATGCTGTAATAAAGATAACTTCAAAAGAAGGGGAATCAAACATGTTAAGGAGATCAAGTCCTGTACCGACGCCAAGTTCCACGTCGAGAAATAAAAGATTAGGATTATTTTGATGAATTAATTCGAAAGCTTCATTAATTGACTCCGCTTCTCCGACCACATTTACTTCGGGAAAATAATCTTTTATTATTACAGAAAGAGTTTCTCTACTGGGTTTTTCGTCATCAATTATTAAAGCATTGAGTTTCATAAAATATTAAATTCACCTTTCTAAATAATGCAATAAAACGACATTAGTTGCCACAATAATAAGCATAGTATCTATTACACCAAATATATTCAAACATTAATTTGAAATTATTACATATTTAGTCGTTTCCTTCATTATCTTAAAAATAATTATTCCTTATAACGAGAATGCTAAGATTTTATTTCACACAGATGAGGTTAGGCAAAAAATTGGAATAATGGCAGAGATATCGGAGGTTTAAAATTGTTAGAATAGCTAAGTCTTTCGAATGGTTAAGATACTGAAATTTTGTTCATGTCATTTCAGACACTAAAGAAGTCACTTTCCCACCCCTTTAAAGTATTTTTGTTTATAAACCAATATCCATATAAAAATTCGAAAATAGCATAGTCAACCTAAAGAACAGATATTTTCAAAGTATAACCCACAAAAAAAAGAGCTCAAATTTTCATTTGAACTCTTTTGTTGTCGGGGCGGCAGGATTCGAACCTGCGACCCCCTGGTCCCAAACCAGGTACGCTAACCGGACTGCGCTACGCCCCGCTCATATAATACTTTCTACCAGAACAGCGGTGGAGGGGGGATTCGAACCCCCGGTACCGTTTCCAGTACGACAGTTTAGCAAACTGTTGGTTTAAGCCACTCACCCACCCCACCATGGAGAATAATTCATATGCTTTATACCAAAAAACTCTTTCAGAAAAAGAGAAATGAGTTTAGTATTTTAACCTTTGTGGATTGCTATTCTTTAAAAGCGACGCAAAGATATTATTCTGATTGTTAATACACAAGATTTATTGCAAAATAATTAATAAAAAAATCTAATGTATTGGTTTCTAATTGTTTAACAAGTGAGACATACTGGACTCGAACCAGTGACCCCTACCCTGTCAAGGTAGTGCTCTAAACCAACTGAGCTAATATCTCTTATTTTTATAAAGATTGTAATTCTGCCATTAACTGTGCCGGCTCTTTATATCCAGGAGAAACAGTAATCGGTTCCAGTTTTTCGTTTAAATAAACGAGACTTGGATAACTCATTCTGTTTTGTAACAATTCAAGTCCTAGTGTATTGATTCCATTTCTACCCATGGGCTCCCAATTATACGTCTTTCCTTTGTAAGTTACAGGTTCCTTTTGCTCCGCATTAAATTTTACAACATGAAAATTCTCATTCAGATATTTTATAAGTGCAGGATCAGTAAATGTCTTTTTATCCATGACCTTACACCAGCCGCACCAGTCTGTATACACATCTACCAAAAATTTCTTTTTATTGGATTGTGATCCGAATTCGCTAGCCTGCTCGATAGTAAGCCAGGTAAGTTCACCATCTTTAGTATTACTTTTGCTTCCATCTTTACAACCTGCAAAAGAAAAAACCAAAAATGCAATAATTACAATATTTCTCATTATATCAAAAAACGTTTAGGGGTGCAAATATATAAATTTTTTAATAACTACTTAAATATTCACTAAAGTTGTCTTAACTTTTTTTACCAAAGCATTGACTTTGTCCTTAAATAACAAGTCTGTGTCCATCATGTCCTGAACTGCTTTAAGTGAGTGTATTACAGTGCTGTGATCTCTGCCGCCAAAGGAATCCCCGATCATCTTAAGCGAACTGTTGGTATAATTTTTTGCAAGATACATGGACAATTGTCGTGCCATTACAATATCTCTCATTCTGGTTTTGGAGTGTAGCTTTTCAACTGGTACGTCAAAATGTTTGGCAACCAAAATTTTAATATTGTCTACAGACACTTCTCTGTCAACATGTGAAACAAACTGTCTCACGACGTCCTTAACCAATTTCATATCAATGGTTCTTCTGTTTAAAGAAGACTGCGCTACCAGTGAAATCACTACTCCTTCTAGCTCTCTTATGTTATTTTTTATATGATTGCATATATATTCTTTCACATCATCTGTCAATGTGAAATTTTCTTTTGCAAGTTTTTTGTCCAGAATCTTAATTCTTGTTTCAAAATCCGGAATCTTAAGGTCTGCTACAAGTCCCCACTTAAATCTGGAAATTAATCTTGCTTCCACTTCCAGCAGGTCTTTTGGTGCTCTGTCAGAAGTTAAGATGATTTGTTTGCCGGATTGATGGAGTTGGTTGAATATATTAAAAAATATTTCCTGGGTTTTGGGTCTGTTTGCCAGAAACTGAATATCATCAATGATCAAAACGTCGATCATCTGATAAAAATTCATGAAATCATTTACACTATTTGACTTGATCGCCTGAATAACCTGATTTGTGAATTTTTCTGTTGTTACATACAATACTTGTTTATCAGTAAACCGCTTCAGGATTTCATTGCCAATGGCTTGGGCAAGGTGTGTTTTTCCTAAGCCTACATCTCCATAAATTACCAAAGGATTAAATGCTGTACCTCCTGGTTTTTTAGCTATTGCCAAACCAGCAGATCCGGGAAATCTGTTACATTCACCTTCTACAAAATTGTCAAAAGTATATGCTGGGTTAAGTTGTGAATCTATTTTTATCTTACGTATTCCGGGAATAACAAAAGGATTCAATATTTTTTGCTCTTCCGTTTCGTGTTTGGCAGGTTTTTTTGTTACATCAGAAGTTGTACCTATCAAACGATGATTTTCGACCATAATCTGATACTCCAATGTCCCGTTAAACCCAAGTTCTTTCTTCACAGCTTTTTTCAGCACATCTACATAATGTTCTTCAAGCCATTCATAAAAAAACTTATTTGGCACTTGAATTGTGAGCACTTCTTCAGTTAGTTTTACAGGTTTAATCGGTTCAAACCATGTTTTAAAAGGTTGTGCATCTATACTTTTCCTTATTATATTGAGACAGTTATTCCAGACAAGTATATGATCCTTTATCATTCTAAGTATTAAATATGTATTTTAAAAAAGTTCAGCCCAGCTAATCGGTATATTGGTATTTTGATCAGCACTTCAAATCCTTCTTCACTTTAGGATCTATATTTTGGGAACGGTGCAAAAGTGATACTTTTTTTGCTAATAAAAAAGTTAATAGGATATATTTTTATTTTTTTTGTCAAATCATAAAATTCAGAGTATCAATAATATAGATACATTTTTTTACCCTGCAATACTCCCTGTAAATCAGATAATTAAATCTAATGCTTATTACTAATTGATAACTATTTGATAATATTAGAAGTTACAATCAAGTGCCTACTACCAGATTTTTACAGGTGATGCAAGTACCCTTTTTATTTCTCTCAAAGAACACATCCAGTCGCCCGAGAATGATACCTGCCCAGCCTACCTGATTGATCAAAACAGGTTTACCCGCTTTGTTCATCAACCTTTCCGGCTCTTTCATAAAAGTGTGTGTATGCCCACCAATAATTAAATCAATATTAGCACTACTTTGGGCAAGTACTCTATCAGATACCTTATTTTCTTCATATTTATAACCCAAATGCGAAAGACATATCACAAAATCACATTTTTCTTCTTCCTTCAGGTAAGTCGCCCATCTATTCGCAGCAATTAATGGGTCTTCATACACTGTGGCCTTATACAACGATGCAGGAACCAATCCTTTTAGTTCTATCCCAAGTCCAAAAACTCCGATTTTTACACCTCCCTTTTTGAAGATTTTAAATGGTTTTGTTTTCCCATTCAAAATGGTATCATTAAAATTATAGTTGGATATTAACAATGGAAAATTTGCGTTGATAAGTTGTCTTTCCAGTCCATCGATGCCGCCGTCAAAATCGTGATTTCCAATGGTGGCAGCATCATATCCCAATTCTGACATCAACTTCATCTCAACTTCACCACCAAAAAAATTAAAATATGGAGTCCCCTGAAATATGTCACCTGCATCCAGTAATAATACATTATCTTGCTCTTGTCTGATCCGACTGATCAAAGTTGAACGTTTAGCAACTCCACCTAAACCTTCATTACGGCTGCCATCCATAGGAAATGGCTCAATACGGCTATGGACATCATTGGTGTGAAGGATAGTGAGTTTGGTTATCTCCGGTTCTGAAGCTCCTGCCAGCATTGGATAAGCTCCGGTGGTTAAGAGTAAACCGGAATAGGTAGTATTTTTTATAAAACTTCGTCTGTCCATGTCTATTCCTTTATTCTTTTGTCAGTTATTGATTGGATGGTTTTACCGGCAGCGGTCATTGATTTGACATTATTTATAAGCATGTCCCTGATCAGTGCTCCTGTATTATTCGTTTTTGCATCCTTTAAAAAATCCATATTATCTCCACCATTGGCGATATAATCCGGTATGGCCGCATTATATACGGCATTGGTATCAATGGGAATGCCATGTATTCTAATATTTTTTGCTTTCCCATATGCTATTTCAAAACTAACGGTTCTGCTTACAGGCCAACCTCCTGATTCAGCCATTCTATCAAAAAAATGTTTGACTGTACTTCCTTTTAATTCAAGGATATACATTACATTATCAAAAGGCATCAATTCATAAATTTTTCCAACAGTCACATCTCCTTTGGCCAGGACCGGTACCCTGATACCACCATAATTCTGTACTGCAAAATCCAAACGATCGGTGACGAGTTTTTGAGTTTCATCCAGAAGTACATCTGCAAACCAATTGGTTAAATTAGAAGATGGCTTTCCTTTTGTCAATTCTTCATCACAATATCCTATGACGTCATTCATGGTTTTATCCAGTTGAAGTTTATATGGTTCGATCATGGCAGCAACCTTTACATCAACAGGGTACGATGCCTTTTCTATTCTATAGGAACGATTCTGGATGTCAGCAAGATGATATTGTTTCCCGCAAGAGATACATAAACTGACAAATAAAATTAAAACAAACTTACTATACATTATACTCTATTAAGTTACATTAACAATTCGGCTTCATTCTTAATTGCTTTTCTTGCATAAGAAATAGGATCTGCTTTGGTCTCCGATATATTTTTGTAAATGTTTGTGATAAACTCTGCCGGAGAATTGCCATCTGTTCTGGAAATTACGTCCTGCATTTGGTCTTTTGCCAGTTTCAATATTTTCCAAAGATTTTCACTTACATATACCTGCTGTGTAATATTATGTTCATATTCCTGCTGGATAGCGATCAACATGGCATTTTTGAGTTCTTTGACTCCCATGTCAGTATTTGATAACCGATAAGCAAGATTGTCGACCGAAATCCTTTCACACACCATAATCAATCGCTCATAAGCCTGCAACTTAAGCGGAATAATATCTTTATTCATATTTTGTCGCTGCTTTAATGCCTCCAATTGATATTGCTGGAGTAAAAAATTCCTAAATAAATAATATACAGTGGCAAAAACAATTAAAGCCGGTACAGAATATTTTAAGATTTCAATTAAACTTTCTATCATACATTTTACTATTATAACTCTAAACAGTTTTAAAAGAATTTTAAATTTTTAACTATTGGGGTGCCAAAAATTAAGGGTATAAATCTACTTTCAATCAATTTCTATTCAATTAAAAATTTCTTATTTACCCTAACCCAGAATAACTGAACTATTTTAAGCGTAAATATGTTTAAAGTTTCAAATATTAAAATAATATCAGAGATTTTGTAAAAAACCTGATTATTTTTGTGAAAATTTTTAAAATTTCCTAACATGTCAACAGATACTTTAACTCAAACAAAACCCATTTCCTTAACTCAAGGTGCACTTAATCAACTGAGAAGAATTCATACTGAGCAAAATCTCACAGATGACCATGGTCTACGTATTGGTGTAAAAGGTGGTGGTTGTTCGGGGTTTAGTTATGTATTGGGCTTTGACCTAAAAAAGGAAAAAGATGAAGAATATGAATTGGATGGATTTAAAATATACATGGAGAAGGCACATGCCATCTATCTGCTGGGCATGGAAATCGATTGGATAGACGGATTAAATAACCGAGGTTTTACTTTCAGTAATCCCAACGCCAAAGAAACATGTGGATGTGGAACTTCTTTCTCGGCATAATTCACATACAAATCTGAATGAATCAAAACCTTGACCCGACACAAGCTCACTTCAAACCTGAAGACAAACAAGTAGAAAAAGCGCTTCGGCCCAAAGGTTTAATTGATTTTAATGGTCAGTCTAAAATCGTTGATAATCTAAGTATTTTTATTCAGGCAGCAAAAAAGCGCGAAGAAGCACTGGATCATGTACTCCTGCACGGCCCTCCCGGATTAGGTAAAACCACCCTATCCTACATCATAGCCAATGAACTGGAAACCAGCATGAAGATTACTTCCGGACCTGTACTGGAAAAACCAGGTGATCTGGCAGGCCTGCTTACCGGTCTGGAAGAAGGAGACGTATTATTTATAGATGAAATCCACAGGCTCAACAATGTAGTAGAAGAATACTTATACTCTGCCATGGAAGATTACCGGATAGATATTATGATCGATTCCGGACCTAATGCCAGAAGCATACAGATCAATCTGAACCCCTTTACGCTGGTGGGTGCTACCACAAGAATGGGTTTGCTCACTGCACCTATGAGAGCGCGGTTTGGCATTTCTTTTTTACTTGATTACTATGATGTAGCCACATTAAGAAAGATATTATTCCGAAGTGCAGATATACTAGGAGTTTCTATAGATGATGAAGGAGCCACTGAAATAGCTCGCAGAAGTCGTGGTACACCAAGGATTGCAAACGCATTGTTGAGACGTATCCGCGATTTTGCTCAGATCAAGGGCAATGGAAATATTGACATAGAAATTGCAAGATATGGTTTGGGTGCGCTGAATGTAGATGAAAGTGGATTGGATGAGATGGACAATAGAATATTAAACACCATCATTGAAAAATTCAAAGGTGGACCAGTAGGTATCAGCACCATTGCTACAGCTGTTGGTGAGGAAGCGGGTACCATAGAAGAAGTACATGAACCATTCCTGATCATGGAAGGATATATACAGCGAACACCAAGAGGTCGGGAAGCCACTGCAAAAGCCTACAAACATATAGGCAAAGTACCTCCCGGGGTACCTGGAACCCTTTTCTGAATAATACTCAAGTGTCCTTATTATGAGTAATATCTACCGACACATCCATTTCGGGTTTATATTTTTGATGACATTCTTTCTCATTAATACACATGAATGTCGTACTCAAAGTCTTGACATTACTTATGTGGATACGGTAAGGGTTATGACCTATAAGATAAAAGGTAAGACCGCAACAGGTAAAAGAACGTATAAAATTAAAGTTCCATTTCTTGCTGTATCTCGCGATCTTCTATCAAAATATCCATTAAATTCAACCATTGAGCTTTTGGATTGCAGATGGGCAGGTAAATACAAAGTGCTGGACGTCATGGGAAAAAATCATGTTTCAACAGTTGACATTTTCTATAAAGGGAAAAAGAAAAGTATAGTCAAATGTCTTTGCAAGGCATCATTAACAGAGTAATCTACATTGCTGGATTCTTACAATATTTTAGGAAAAAAAGCAACGAGCAACAAAACACCCAATTGTATCATGATAAAAGGTACAATTCCTTTATACATATCAGATGTCTTAACTTCCGGAGGTGCTACTCCTTTAAGATAAAATAAGGCAAAACCAAAAGGTGGCGTCAGAAATGAAGTCTGAAGATTTAACGCCAGAAGGATGCCTATCCAAAGCGGATCCATTTGGAACTTAGCAAAAATAGGTGCTACTATCGGAACTATAATAAAGATGATTTCAATAAAGTCTATAAAAAACCCAGCTATAAACACAATAACCATGACCAGCAGCAAAAACTGATATGATGTGAGATTACTACCCTCAATCATACTAATCAGCATTTTATCGCCACCCAATCCTCTGAAAACCAATGAAAAAGTTGTGGCACCTATGAGTATCATAAATACCATAGACGTGAGATGAGTACTCTCAATCGAAACTGCTTTAAGCAACTTCCAGGATAGCTTTTTTTGAAATAAAGTAAGAAGAATCGCCCCCAATGCTCCAACAGCTGCAGCTTCCGTTGGGCTAGCTATACCTGTAAATATGACACCAAGCACAGCAATGATTAATACCATAGGATATAAAAAAGACTTTAGCAACTTAGATAAGTAGTTGGCAGATTTATACAGTCTGATTTCTTCTTCCGGCAAAGCAGGTGCTTTATCTGGATACACAAAAGCAAAACCCAGGATGTATAAAATATAAGCCAATACTAATAACATACCAGGTACTATGGCTGCCTTAAATAATTCCCCTACAGGAACGTTCAGAACGCTACCCAATAAAACCAACACAACTGATGGCGGAATAATCTGTCCTAAAGTACCAGAGCTGGCAATAACACCAGTTGCCAAAGGGATGGAATAGTTTTTTTTAATCATGATTGGTAAGCTGATGAGCCCCATAGCGATAACTGTTGCACCTACTATACCCGTAGATGCAGCAAGCAAAGTTCCTACAATGACCACAGAAAGTGCAAGTCCACCTTTTACCTTGCCAAACAAAACCCCCATTGATCTTAATAATTCTTCCGCAATTCCGGACTTTTCGAGTGTAAGTCCCATAAAAACGAAGAGGGGAACAGCCAATAATACGTAATTTTGAAGTGTGCCCATAATCCGAAGCGGAAGAAAGTCCAAAAAATCTGGAACAAAAATAATCCCAACTATGACAGAAAGTCCTCCTAAAACAAATGCCACAGGATATCCGGTCATTAAAAATAAAAAAATGGCTGCAAATAATATTAAGGCAATAACTTCGTAATTCATTTCAGTAGGGTTTTAGTTTGATTTACTATCATACTTATTGCCTGCAAAAGAATCAGAAAAAAACAGAGCACTATACAAAATTTTATAATATAAATGGCAGGAAGACCACCTGGGTTGGGCGATCCTTCCCGAATATATAACGAATTTGAAGCATATTTATAACAAGTCATGATTCCAACAATACACCATGGAATTAATAATAAAACTGTGCACACCAAATCAACTGCAGCTTTTTTTGACTCACTAAATCCGCTATAAAAGACGTCTACTCTTACATGTTTATCTTGCTGTAAAGTATAAGCACTACCCAAAAGAAATAAAAGCCCGAAAAAATGCCATTCCAATTCAATCAACCAGTTGAAGGTTTGATTAAATAAATATCTTTGTAAAACATCAAGACAAATTAAAAAAATAAGCACAAGATTTAACCAGGCACTTTTTTCACCTATCCATTTTACCAGTTGCTGAATAAATAAAACCACAGGCATAACTACTATATTTTGGAATAAAAGTATTAAAAAAAATCTCAACAGCAAATAATTATCTGGAATCTAGTATACAAAAGAACCATTTAATCCCATAAACTTAGATATAAGTATAAAGATTACACAAATTTGACGATAATCGTAAGCCTTTTGATTTTCAATTTGTTACTTTTGCAATTCTTTATAAAATTATACTTTAAACTAATATTTAACAGCAACTATACATGAAATCATTTTTTCCAACATTTTTCGCATCATGCCTTGGTGTTTTTGCGGCTTTTGCTCTCTGTATTTTTATATTGATTGGTATCAGTATTTCAAGTATATCACAAAAAGAATCCTATGGAGATAATACAATACTGAAATTGAAACTGGAGGAATTCATACCGGAAAAGTCAGATAATGTAAATCAGCAATCAGTGTTCTTTGGTGGTTCATCAGAAACCATTGGACTAAGAAGAATATTAACTTTGCTGGAAGCTGCTTCTGAAGATAAAAAAATCAAAGGGATACTCATTGAAAATAATTCTATAGGAGTAGGTCAAGCCACTGTTTTGAGTTTAATGGCTGGATTGCAAAAATTTAAAGATAGTGGCAAGTTTATATACACCTATGCAGATAGCCATAGCCAATCATCATATTTGCTTTGTTCTGTAGCTGACTCCATGTTCATTAATCCTCAAGGAGGAGTTGACCTGAAAGGATACGGAGCTGCTATTCCCTTTTTTAAAAATATGCTGGATAAAGTGGGTATAGAAATGAATATATTCTATGCAGGTAATTTCAAAAGCGGTACTGAGCCATACAGACTTAATGAAATGAGTGATTTCAACAGATTGCAGACCAGAACATTTCTTGAGGACATGCAGGAAATTATGATTAAAAAAATTGCTGAAAACAGAAACCTGACTCCTGAAAAGATCAACAATATCATGGCAAATCTTGAAGGCCGTACAGGTAAAAAGGCACTTGAAAATGGTTTGGTAGATGCCTTGTTTTATAAAGATCAACTGGAAGATTTTTTGAGACAAAAACTGGACATAAAAGAAGGTAAAAAGCTAAAGATGGTCTCTCTTTCAGAATACAATACCATTGCTGACATTGATGATAAAGGTAAAGGTAAAAATAAAATTGCCATCATTTATGCTGAAGGTGAAATCATTTACGGATCCAATGAGCCGGGTATCATAAGTGAGAAAAAGTACATCAGCATGTTGACCAAAATAAGAAATGATAAAAACATTAAAGCCGTAGTGCTTCGAGTAAACTCACCCGGAGGAAATGCATTTACAAGTGATGTGATCTGGCGTGAATTGGAAAAAATTAAAGAAGCAGGAAAACCATTAATTGCTTCATTTGGGGATTATGCTGCTTCCGGAGGCTATTATATTGCTGCTGGTGCGGACAGGATTGTTGCTCAACCTAACACATTGACTGGTTCTATTGGTGTGTATATGATGTTTCCCAATGCAACTAAGCTGCTGAACGAAAAAATCGGTGTTAATTTCGATACCATTAAAACGCATGAATTTGCTACCGGTTTCAGCCCGACCAATAATTTATCAGAAAAGGAAAAAGCATTATTACAGGAATCTACCTATGAAATATATGATCTTTTTATAGATCGGGTGTCCAAAGGCAGAAAATTGTCTGTAGACAGTACAAAAGTTATTGCTCAAGGAAGAGTTTGGACTGGTAAAAGAGCCATAGAAATAGGCTTGGTGGATGAGCTTGGTGGATTAGATGAAGCTATTGCGATAGCGGTTGAAAAAGCAGGTCTTACTGATTATAAAACAGTTGAATATCCTTTTATTGAAGAAGATTTTATTGCTACTATTGTACGCGAAATTCAAAAAGGGAAAGGAGATGAAGACGTTATGGGACTTTTTAGCACCAAAGAAGAAAGAATAATGCTTGACCAATATCAGCAATTTAAAGCAATCATCAGACTAAAGGAGCCTAATGCAAGGTTACCATTTATATTTAATTTTAACTGATCTTAGGTTTTTTTATTAAAAGTCGTCTTTTCAACTATTTGTAACGTAAAAAATATCAAAGAATACAATTTCACTAAGTTGTATTCTGATAAACCCAAAGATAATTACTTTTGTGGCTCATTTAGATATTGCTATGCTGAGTCATCTTCAAACATTCTTTACTCATAAAAAAAGTCTTGCAGTCGGATCCGGTTTTTTCCTGCTTGGATTTTTATTTGGAAATTGGGCTACTTTAATTCCATATATAAAATCATTTTACAAATTAGATGATGGTATACTTGGACTGATGCTTCTTTGTCTACCGCTGGGAGCCATGTCATTTAATCCGATCGCTGCTATTTTAATCCAGCGATTTGGATTTCAGAAAACCACCGTTTTTGGTATGTTGTTCCTTTCCTTTGCTTTTGTTTTACCTATAACCATTTCAACAATCATATTACTACCATTTACGCTGATATTGGCAGGTATGAGCATGACATTGCTCAATATTTCAGTAAATACAGCGGCTACAGTCATTGAAAAGCAATACAATATAAATATAATGTCAACTTGTCACGGGATGTTTAGTCTTGGCCTTATGACAGGTTCGCTCATGAGGAGCTTTACTTTTTTATTTGACATAGATGAAAAGATACACATGCTGATCATGGCAGGCATGGGATTGATTATCACATTTTTTGTTGGCAAAACGATACTTTCCATTCACACTCTCTCCAGAAGTACGGACGATAAACCTTCAAAATTCAGACTGGTATTACCTAAAGGTGTTTTACTAAGTATTGTGATTATAAGTATTTGTATCAATGTAACAGAAGGATCTATCACAGATTGGGCATCGGTATATATGAAAGATGTGGTACAAACAAGTCCATTTTTTATTGGTTGGGGTCTATTTGGATATTCCACTTTTATGGCATTGGGCAGATTATTCGGAGATGGCATCATTCCGATTTTCGGGAAAAACAATGTATTGGTTTATGGTGCCGCATTGGCTTTAGGGGGTCTTTTAATCACAATATTTCTGCCCTTTACCTGGACAGCTATTGCAGGGTTTGGTCTGATCGGGCTGGGCGTTTCTTGTGGTGCCCCTATCTTGTATGCAAGTGCTGCCAGATATCCCGGATTACCTGATTCCGGTGGACTTGCCATCATGAATACTTTTGCTATGGGAGGATTTTTAATGGGTCCGGTAGTCATCGGATTTATTTCTGACTTGTCATCTTTATCTGTTGCCTTTGGTTTTGTTCTATTTTTAGCTTTAGTGTGGATGTTCATTTCAAGGAAGGTCGAATTGTTTTAATATCCTTTAAATTACGAACGGTGAGCAACGAATGAGGAACATAGAATTCTGATCTGGTGAAATTAAGAATACGTTTTCTTGGAAGCATAAGGAAACTTATCAGTCTGCTTATTGTATTTCCTTTTCTATAGTACTAAATTTATGTTTTTCTGAATATTATACATCGTTGATTGTCTGTATACACTATAGATAATCCAAAAATTAATTCCATAAATTTCATGGTCTTTTCGTGGTAAAAACTCACATGAGTGAAATCTCTGACATAGTACCAAGAACTAAATTGATTCACATCCTTCCAAAAATCAGTCATTAAAACGAGATAACCATTTTCATGAATTAATTCCATTAGTTTTTTTATTTCCTTTTTTGGGTCAAAAAAATGCTCAAAACACTCTGTAGCAAAAATTAATTCATATTTTTTATTTGGCCATTCCGGAAAAAAAAATGGATCATACAAATCACAATCAAAGCCACGCGAAACCAATATTTCAGACAATACAGGCTTCGGGCCACATCCATAATCCAATATTTTCATACTCTTATTCATAAAATTCTCAGCAGGGTCTATGGCTTGTTTCAAAAAACGCACATAACCGTCATTATTTCCACTGTTAATATGCAGAAGATATCTTTCTTTTTCACTAACCATATCCGGTAAGTCAGATTTGTCCATAAAAATAAGATCACACACCTCACAATGGTGATACTCTCTTTTTATGTACTTTCTGTATAACGCCACTTATTATAGCTGATCGACATAGCGGACATATCGGTTCACTCATACAATAAAAAAATTTAAATTCAAATGGTGCTTGTTCTGGTATTTAGAAAAAATAATTTTAGTTTAATCAGACGAAAATTATCCTAATTATTTATCAAAGATAAAAATCTTTTATTGGTGCCAAACTGTTTAAAATATTGTGAGTTCAAACGTTAAATCATATCAGTCAAAAATATATATTCAGGATGTCACTATTTCCGCTTTAAATAGAATAAGGACTACAAGGATTTTGTTGCCGGAAGCGTATTATAAGTATACTGAAAAACATTTTCCTGTATTGTATATGCTGGACGGTCAGAACCTATTTGATCCATCTACTTCATATGGTAAACCTTGGTATATCCAAAAAACTATGGATGACCTACCTTATAAACACCAATGTATAGTAGTAGGAATAGATAATGGCGGCCATTACAGAGGTTCAGAATATCTTCCACATCATCACCATAAATTTTTTTATCACGGAGAAGGCGATATTTTTTTAGATTTTATAATACATGAGTTGAAGCCTAAGGTAGATGAACATTTAAGGACATTAAAGGACAGAGATAATACTTTGATAGCGGGTAGTTCAATGGGTGGTTTACTGTCATTTTACGCGGCTACCAGAAAAAGTGATATTTTTGGAAAAGCAGGCGTTTTTTCCCCTGCATTCTGGCTGTATCCCTCTGTTTTGCATTTGAAACCTAAATCATTTAGTAAAATATACCTCATGGGAAGTAAAACAGAAAGCAGAGGTATGACACATACTATTGAAAAGACGTATTGGTCACTGAAAGAAGCCGGATATACTGAAGATAACATTAGAGTAATCTTAAAAGAACGAGGCAAACATAACGAAATACTATGGGGACGACAATTTGGCCCCATGCTCAAATGGCTTTTGAATGATGAATAAATTAAAGCAAAATTATTCTTAAATCATATCTTTGTAAAAAATAAACATGGATAAAAGCAATAAAGTAAAATGGGGGATTCTGGGTTGTGGTAAAATAGCACACAAGTTTGCAAGTGATTTGTCATTGAGTGAATCAGGAGTACTTTATGCTTGCGCATCCAGAAATGGAGATCAGGCAAGGGAATTTGGCATAAAACATAAAGCGTCAACCCATTTTAACAATTATTTATCTCTTGCTGAATGTAAAGAAGTTGATGTAATATATATCGCCACACCACATTCCTTTCATCATGAACACGCTTTACTTTGTCTTGCCAATAAAAAACATGTCCTCTGCGAAAAACCAATGGGGCTCAATGAAATACAAGTTTTATCTATGATAGCTGCGGCAACAAAAAACAAGGTATTCCTCATGGAAGCAGTGTGGACATCATTTTTACCTGCCATCATCCAAGTCAAACAAATGATCAATGAAGGCGAAATAGGAGATATAAGACATATTAAGGCAGACTTTGGATTTCGGACTATATTTGATGCCCAAAGCAGATTGTTTAATCCAAATCTGGCGGGTGGCTCTTTGCTCGATATCGGAATATATCCATTATTTATTAGTCTCATTTTATCAGGATATCCATCATATGTACAGTCCATTGCGCATCTCGCAGCTACAGGTGTGGATGACGAATGTACTATCCTACTGCAATTTTCTTCCGGTGCTACAGCCAGTTTGTATTCCACTCTTACTTGTGATACAGATACCATTTGTGAAATATACGGTACAAAAGGAAAGATAACTATACCAACACGATTTCATGAGCAGGATCACTTTTATCTGCAGCTCAATGGTAAAGACCGGGTAGAAATTAAGTCTGGTAAAAAAGGACTCGGTTATTATCACGAAATAGAGCACACCAATGCCTGCATTCAAAATAACATAACAGAGAGCAATATCATGACTCATTCATTGAGCTTACAACTTGTGAGACTTATGGATGAAATAAGAAAGCAATGTGGATTGGTTTACCCATCAGAACGATTGGGCCATTAGGGAATATTAGCCGTTACATAATATTTCTATTTTGTTGTAATGTTGAAAGATTTTGCTTACCTTGCCATAAAATATTTATTTATGGATATATATGTTGGTAGCATACCGTTCAAATGGAAAGATAAAAATCTGTATGACCTTTTTGAGCCTTTCGGTTCAGTGATTACAGCATCCATAGTCATAGATAAAATTACCCGTCAAAACAAGGGTTTTGGATTTGTGACTATGGCAAATGACCATGAAGCTCAAGCAGCCATCACCGCACTTCATGGCACTGAACATGAAGGAAGATCGATCGTCGTAAACCCTTCTTTACCAAAAGGAGAAATCCGTAAACCACAGCGGCAAAAACCTGAAGGTAAAGTCAGCAAAAAGCCCGTGGAGTTTAAATCAGACAAACATAAAAAGTCTCTGCCTCCCTGGCTGAGAAAAGAATACTAAAATTATAAGCATCTTCATATATGAGGGTCACCATATACCAATTTTCAACCATTTGGATGAAACCTGATGAAAACCTTGAACGGGTTAGTAAAGTTTGCAGTGCTATCTCAGGCCAATCAGATTTGTTAATTTTACCGGAAATGTTCAATACCGGATACACCATGAAACCTCATGAAATTCCGGTTCAATGGCAGGATGACACGATACAGACATTAACATCATTGGCTTCCGCATATGATTTGACCATTTGCGGTTCTATCCCTATGTTTAAAAATAATAGTTGGTATAATACCATGGTCACTGTATCAAAAGAGGGACTTATTCATAGCTATGATAAAATACATCTGTTCACACCTGCAGGCGAAAAAGAAGTTTATTCTGAAGGAGACTTAACCACAACATTTATGTTGAAAGACTGGAAAATTCAGCCTCTTATATGTTATGATCTTAGATTTCCTTATCTCACATTTAATTCAAATCAGGTAGACATCATCATTTACAGTGCCAACTGGCCGGAAGCTAGGGTCAGTCACTGGAAAGCTTTGCTTGCGGCAAGAGCTATAGAAAACCAGTGTTATGTCATAGCTGTCAACAGAACCGGAATCGACGAAAATGGTTATGAATATCCCGGAGCTTCGACTATTATTGACTATTCCGGACAAATATTACAGGAAATGGATGAAAACGAAGGATTTATAACCGAAAAGATAATTAAAAGTGAAATGACCCTATACAGAAAAAATTACCATTTCTAAATGACAGGAAGTTCATTTAATTGTAAATGTCTTAGATTACCCAATTTTTTAAATCCGTTAACTACTTCTCTGCAGCCACTATCCTGTTTTTATCCTGCAAATCCTTTATCAATACAATATTTTTTAATCCCGCAGTCCTGAAAGTATCACATACCTCCGTCCCGAAATTTTCATTGATTTCGACCAATACCTTACATCCAAAGTCCTGATGATCCATAACAAATGATGCGATTGCTTTATAAAATTCCATGGCATCAAACTGGACAAATAAAGCGATATGCGGCTCGTGTTCCAAGACATTGGGATGCATCTGCTCTTTTTCAGAAGCTGTGATATAGGGAGGATTTGAAATAACCAAGTCCACTTTTGGTAAATCAGACCAAAGACCACTATTTAAAAAATCAGTCTCCAAAAACTCTACATTTGTTTCAAGCAGTTTACTATTTTCCCGTGCCTTTTCTAAAGCAGATTTGCTTATATCTACTGCATATATACGTAATCTTTCGGTCTTTTTTGCAATCGTAATCGGGATTATACCAGAACCGGTACCAATATCTAGTACAGAATTAAGTTTTTCCCGCTTTATGATATCAAGTGCCAAATAGACCAATTCTTCCGTTTCAGGTCTGGGAATTAGCACAGAAGGATCCACTTTGAACTTGCATCCATAAAAATCTGCATATCCGCCCACATATTGCCAGGGTTCATGTCCCATCAGTCTTTCTGTCGCGTCGTCCAGTAAAATCAATTCTTCAGTCGACAGTTCATCTTCAGACCAAAATGATTTTGAAAATAAATCCTCCACCAAATACCTGGCGATTGTAGAACTTTCTCTGTCATCATAAATATTGGTTAATTGGGTAGAAAGCACTTCATACGCTTCTCTGGCGGTCATCAGAAATAATTAAAAGTGATAAAAAAAGTAACAAACAAAAGTACACAATACAACAGATAGTATCTGATATCAATATATCTGGAAACCGGAATATTATTTTTCCAAAAATTAAAACAAATAAGTATTACTTTTTGAACAAAATATGCTACAACAGTGGCAAAGGCCAAACCATATACACCCCAAAGTTTCATCCACCAGTAACTAAGCCCAATATTAACTATAATCTCTACGATACCGGACCAAATGATTATTTTGTGCTGATGAAGGGCAAAATTATATGTCTGCGGCATCAAAACCCGGCTCGACAGGATCAGCAAGTAAATATTAAATATAAAAGCAGACTCCCTGAAAGCTGATGAGTAAACCCAAGGAAACAATATCGGACTGACCAACATTCCAACAATAGATACAGGGAACAGCACATGCATCAGTCGGTTGACACGTTTGCGCACATCAGCAGAATCGAGCCCATCTTTGATCAATACAGGGATCATCGCTGCCGAAAGACTGCTGAATAACAAAGTAGAAAATGGCAATTCTCTGGCACCGTATCGGAATACAGGAAAATAAGCTGCCTCATAATATCTGACTACAAACCAGCCATCGATAAAATCCATGATGCTTCCCAGCAACATATTAAATATAAGCGGGATGGAAAATACCAAAAAAACTTTGGCTTGTTTTGAATTGTATACCAAACTGCCATTCCTGTA
The DNA here is from genome assembly GCA_016714445.1 of Saprospiraceae bacterium. Classification (GTDB taxonomy): domain Bacteria; phylum Bacteroidota; class Bacteroidia; order Chitinophagales; family Saprospiraceae; genus OLB9. The sequence goes on from JADJNF010000001.1 coordinate 1,111,883, forward strand.
AAGCCACCAAATTAGATATAGGAATCGGGAAAAAGCAATTATCAGCAATGTATAAATATAGCTTATCAAAGCAGGATCAAAAACAGCAACCATTAAAAACAGCAGTAAAAAGCTGCCCTGACTCCAGTGAGTATAATTGACAAGCTGTCCCGAAAGGCGATTTAAATAAAGTACATTTTCCACCAAAAGGATTGGAACTGATAATACAAGGTATATGGCTATCCAATGTGTAAATGGTAAAATATCCTGTTTGATAAATAGGGGAATGATGAAGTGCGGAAAAAAATACAATATACCTCCGAAAAGCAATCCCAATCCAAACAAAATCCAAAAAATGGTACTGATAAGCTCATTTCCAAGCTTTTGATCCGATTTTGGATAATAGGATAATAATGCATTTTTAATACCTGCCGACCAGAAAAATGTCAGAGATGCAACTATAAAAATCCACATTTCATAATATCCAAGGTCTGTTTTTTGCAACCCTGAGCGCACCATAATCACGGAAACTAAAATGCTGACCAAATACCTGAACACCTGATAATACTGAAAAGTATATACAGGATCTGCAAATTTAGCACGAATGAAGTTTCCAGCACGTGACACCAACTCTATTGTTTAAGTCCGCAAGATAGTGAATATCAATAAAAAAAGGGAATCCGGGTATATCGCCGATGCCATATACTGAACTATCGACTATGCCTCCTGTGCTTCAAGTTTCATTTTTGCAGCAGATTCATGGCCCAGGTAATTTTCAATCAGGTGATGACCCAAATATATCAAAGGTGTCAAAAGAATGGCCATCCCAAATTTATAAATATAATTTACCGTTCCGATGGCTAACACTCTTGTTATATCCCAATCTGCACCAATCCAGAAAGCGATAAGCAGGACAATGTAGCTGTCCACCAACTGAGAAATCATGGTACTTCCTGTAGCGCGTAGCCAAATCAACTTCTCTCCGGTCATTGACTTTATTTTATGAAAAATAGCGACATCCAGTATCTGACCAACCAGAAAGGCAAACATCGAACCCACAATAATCCACAGTCCTTGCCCCATCACCTTATTAAATGAAAGGTTCATATCAGCTACATTTAATGACGGATCGGAAGACAATCCACTCTGGAATTGCCACCAGTCATTGGCTGGCAAACCTATGGCACCATATACCATCAGAAAGGCGTAAAATACTATACCAATGGCCAGATAAGATAAAAACTTAACCGCTTTTGTACCATAATATTCATTGATAATGTCTGTCATAATAAAAACAATGGGCCAAAGTATAGCTCCTGCAGTCAGATTAAGGCCTAAACCTTCTACACCAAACATTTTCAATTGCAGAGGATTAAAACCCAGGAGTTTTTCTAAAGAAAATATTTTACCCCCAACAAATTCTGCTACAATGGTATTTGCGATAAATAACCCCGCCAGTATGACGAATAATCTTACACCTTTATTTTTAAGTATCGTTTGAACTGCCACTAAACAGATTTTTTATTTTATACGAAACTTCACCATCGCCAAAAGGTTTAATCTAGACCCTTGCTAAGTGCTACAATTCATAATTGGGTTTGATAGAATGAATCCTGTCAGAACCGTCATAAAAATTTCTAATGATGCTAACTACCTCGTCGGGATCATCTGTCACAGGTAAAAGAACCAAGTCCTTTTCTGAAATGTTATTGGTTTCATGCAGCATGACATCTATGATCCATTGCTTCAGCCCTGACCAGTAAGATGTACCTACCATGATGACCGGAACTCTGGATATTTTATTGGTTTGAATCAAAGTCAGAACTTCAAACAATTCATCTAGCGTACCAAAACCTCCCGGAAGGACTATAAATGCCTGTGCATATTTTACAAACATGACTTTCCTGACAAAAAAGTATCTGTGGTGCAGGATTCTGCTTGGGTCGATATAAGGATTATTAAACTGCTCAAATGGTAAGTCGATATTTAGCCCTACCGACAATCCACCTTGAAGATACGCCCCTTTATTGGCTGCTTCCATGATACCCGGACCACCGCCTGTAATCACTCCAAACCCCTCATCTATACATTTTGCCGCAATATCGGTAGCCAGTTGATAATATTCATTTTCAGGTTTTGTCCTCGCAGACCCAAATATAGAAACACATGGATTAAGTCTGTTTAATGTTTCGAAGCCATCTACCAGTTCTGCTATTACTTTAAACATCGTCCAGGAATTTTCTCCCTTTATTTCACTCCATTTTTTTAATTCCCGATGTACATGTGTTTCTACATGTTTTATTTCCTGTTCACTCATTATTTATATTTTATTATTTATAATTATAGCTGCATTTTTACATCCTATGGAACTGAAACTGTTAAAGATTAGACCAATAATTTATTAGCCTATTTATTCAATGGCATTTAAACTGCACTAAATATTTTATATCATAAAAAAACCTGCGTTTGATTTAACAAAACGCAGGCAATAATAACATTGTTTTATTTAAACTATACGAGTTCTCCTTTATATTTTTCAAATTCCGTTTTCAGATATTTACTGAAAGATGCAAAATCATCAAATTGATCAAAAAGAGTCTGCATTGATGACGTGGCATGTGCTGCACTATGAACAAATGTTTCCACGTCTTTGGCAGTAATCGTAGTGCCGGATAAAATGATCAATCGTTCCACCACGTTTCTCAGTTCGCGGATATTTCCTGTCCAGTTTACTTTTTGGAGTAATTTGATCGCTGCTGGTTCAATTTTTTTATGGGTAGTATTGTATTCATCACATACTATGGCAATAAAATGTTTTACGAGCTCGGGTATGTCAGCCGCTCTTTCATTTAGAGAAGGAACTTTAATGATAATTACTGCCAGTCTATGATAAAGGTCTTCTCTGAAGTGGCCTTTTGCTATCTCGGCTCTCAAATCCTTATTGGTAGCTGCTATGACCCTCACATCTACGGTGAGATCCTTTTCTCCTCCCACTCTCGTGATTTTGCTTTCCTGCAGGGCTCTGAGCACTTTGGCTTGTGCCGACATACTCATGTCACCTATTTCATCCAGAAAAAGTGTCCCCCCGTGTGCCTGCTCAAATTTTCCTAGTCTTTGTTTAATAGCAGAAGTAAAAGAACCTTTTTCATGACCAAACAACTCACTTTCAATCAGTTCGGAAGGAATAGCTGCACAATTCACTTCTATAATAGGATAATCTTTTCGTTTGCTTTGCTGATGAATCCATCTGGCCACCAATTCCTTACCCGTACCATTTTGTCCTGTTACGAGTACCCTAGCGTCAGTTGGAGCTACCTTTTCAATGGTAGATTTTATAAGCGCTATCCCTTCAGACTCCCCAATGATCTCCTGTACTTTCGAACCACTGACTTTGCGCTGTAACACTTTTTTTTCTGTAATCAGACTTGATTTATCCAATGCATTGCGAAGTGTAATCAAAAGTCTGTTGAGATCCGGTGGTTTTTGAATAAAGTCAAATGCTCCTTTTTTGACAGCTTCTACCGCTGTATCTATGTTACCATGTCCGGAAATCATAACTACCGGGGTGTCCGGTGAAATATTCTGAATTTTTTCAATGGCCTCCATACCATCCATACGTGGCATTTTGACATCCAGTATGATGACATCATATGTAGTCTGTTTGATCTTGACGATACATTCCAGACCATCTACTGCCTCATCAATGTCATATTTTTCAAACTCCAGAATGTCTCTCAAAGTTTTTCTGATACTTCTATCGTCATCAACAATCAGAATTTTAGCCATAATATGTCATTTAGTATTTAAAATAATTGTCCTTAACAGACGTTAGTATAAATGTTACAGAAAATAATCAGGGGGTAAATATACATACGTTTTTTATTATATAGGTAATTTTCTTACATTCAATTTTATAAGCATTATTTTTTATAATAATTTGTATATTTCATCTATCTTTATTTTTACCTTTGTCTTTCATTTCAGGCCACATATCAAACTGTTTAAATTTTCGATATAATGACAAAAATCAATCTTGCGGTAATCATTGGAGGCAAATCTCCTGAACACGCTATTTCACTCCGATCAGGAAGAAGTGTAGTACAGGCACTCAATAAAAATAAATATAATATTACTGTCATCGGAATCGACAAAGATGGAAACTGGTATCTTCAGGATAAGGAAGATTTCCTCTTACATGCAGATGATAATAAACTGATCACATTAAAGCCATCTGAAACTCGCGTATTTCTGGATACCGATGGAAAAAACACTTACCTCTGCCATAGAAAAGACAATACAAAAATTCAGACCATTGACGTTGCGTTTCCGGTTTTGCACGGTGCCTATGGGGAAGATGGTATCATACAGGGATTATTTCGCTCCGTAAACGTGGCTTTTGTAGGCGTGGATCTTATGGCATCGGCCATAGGTATGGATAAAGATATCGCTAAAAGACTATGGAGAGATGCAGGTATACCTATTGCAGCATTTGAAGTAATAGACCAAAGCAATTTATCAAACGTTGATTATGAATCTATGGTAAAAAAACTTGGGTTACCGCTGTTTGTAAAACCTGCCAATGCGGGATCTTCTGTGGGTGTGCATAAAGTGACCAATAAAGAAGAGTATGACGCAGCAGTCAAAGATGCCCTTCAGTACGACAGAAAATTGCTGGTGGAAGAAGCCATCACCGGTATAGAAGTAGAATGTGCTGTTTTAGGTAATGAAAATCCGAAACCATCTGTCATAGGTGCCATCATGCCTACCGATAAATTTTACTCTTATGATGCTAAATATATCAGCAGTTCGGGGGCAAAACTGATGATACCCGCAGACATAAAACCCGAAATCAGCACATATATCCAGGAAACGGCCATAAAAGCATTTCAATGTGTCGGAGCAGAAGGTTTGTCAAGGGTGGACTTTTTTTTAAAGGCTGATGACACCATTGTACTCAATGAGATTAATACATTACCAGGATTTACCAGCATCAGCATGTATCCAAAACTTTGGGAAGCTACTGGCTTAGCTTATGCTGATTTACTGGATGAGCTCATTGATTTGGGCATTCAACGCCATAAAACTATCAGTAAATTAAAAATGGTCTGGTAAAAGTTAATTTGGTTTTACCGGTTTAATCTTACAAGCCCTTTTGATCCCCTGCTCAGCGGATTTGCTACGTCGCTGTGTTGCTATAGCTACGTCATAAATCGTGGCAGATTATTTAATCAGTTTGAAGTATCTTTGTATAGTGTGAGAACAGAGTATCAGTGTTTAGTCTGAGCTGAATAGGTACGAGATGTATTTATCTGCTCGATACTGGGCAGACAGGTCAGGCCAGTAGCGGACGGAAACTTGCGCCCAGCAGGGGAACATAAGTTTGACAATAATAAATTTTAAACAAATGAATTTTACAAAAGAGCTTTTATTTATAATAATTATTCTATTGAATATTTCTTGTGAAAAGAAAACCCATACAATAATATTTAATAGCGGTAATTTGGAATCTGAGATCCTGGTGCCTCCATCAGGATGTTACAAAACAAAATTTACTGCAAATGGGACTTTAAATTGTGATCTTAAATTAGATTTATATATGGACAATAAGAAAACAAATTTTGTTGAACATTTAAAGCTAACAGGAATCTATTCAGGCAAAGAAATTTATAGTGCTGATTGGTACGAAAATAAAATGCAATTAAAAGTAAATCCGGACAGTTGTATTTTTGATGGCTTTGAGATCAAAGTAGAGTTCTTTGATTAATATTTCTAATTTCTTGCTTTATAGTAATAATACCGGTTGAAGTTTATAACTTCGATCCCATAAATTAGCATTTATAATGCGCTAAATGCAAATATGGCAAACAAAAGCGCCTCACTCCAAATACCTTCAATATGCTATTTTTGTATGATCAAAATGCTTATCAATTTAAAACTTTTACAATATTTATCAGGTTGATATTATTCTTAAACATAACTCAAGCTTTTTACTGAGATGAATTTGAAAAATCTTGATGTATGGGATCGCAGATGCAATCTGCGACCATCGTGGTTTTTTTAGACGTTGCAGTGTATAGGTGTACATACACTTTATCATTGCCCAAAATCTACAAGTTGTCTACCCTGTTTTTTCAAACGCAAATTATCCTGACTCCACATTACGGAAAAGGAATGGTCAGCATATAGATTACCGAAGCCAGAAAAGTTATGGCAGAAAAAACCATATAAATCAGCTTCAGTTTATACTTTCTTGCTGCCGCAGACATCCCGGCAAAAAACAATACCACGGTAAACAAAACAGTAGATAAGGTAAATTTGTCTCCATGGCTATTGGCTTCATCCCCTTCATTGATCATATCATAGGATTCACCCCATAAAACGATGGAAGAGTCTATGCGCGTTTCATAGTCCCTGATAGCCGTTGCATGCGAATCATCATACTTTTTAAACAATGCTTCCATTTCTTCATCGGTCCCATCGACTTCGATCATATTCTTAAACGGTTCTGATAAGTATCCTTTATAAAATCTGGCATTTTCTTCATCATTTCTGTCTTCAGCCAGTTGAAATTGTGAAAACATAATGCCATCCTGGAAATCTCTGAATTCAAATGTGTTCATATCAGAGATACCCTGCAGATACATGGTCGATGCTTCTGTCAATGTGGTCACTGCACCGGTATATTTTTGTGACATATGTCCGCCCCACAATGCAGAATAATAGGCCGATGTGGCTGCAAGAATCGTGGCAATGCCAATGATGGCCGCGCCGAGGTAATCCATCTTATATGATTTTTCTTCTTCGTTCAAATTTTCCAACCACATGGTACATTCGTTTTGATTAGTTAAATTTTCGTTTATCAATTTACTTCAAATCTTGGCATTTTTTGAAGTTAAATACATTTTGGATACAAATATACTTCTACATGTCACAATACCAAATTTCAAATAACTCTTAATGTGTTTGATGACAAACTTGTCAAAATTAAGTTTGACGAATTATAAACGACGAATTGAATTATCCTTCATAAATACATGAGCTAATATTTAACATTTTGCCGATAAAACCACTACTTTAATCTAAAGCATTTTAAGAAATGGTTAATAGACACTTTATTTGCATATATTTACCACATTATTGGTAATAGCTTATATGATAGTATTCTTCAAAATAGTATGGGAAAGTCTCCAACAGGCACTTGGATCGCTGAGAGGCAATAAACTCAGGACATTTTTGTCTTTGCTCGGCATCACCATAGGTATCTTTTGTATCATCACTGTAAAATCAGCGGTTGATTCACTCCAAGCCAATATTGTACAAGGTTTTAATGAACTGGGAAGTGATGTAATTTACCTGGATAAAATGCCATGGAATGAGGATCCCGGTGAAAACTATTGGAAATATGCTAAAAGACCTGATGCTTCTTATGAAGATTATACGGCCATAAAAAAGAAATCAAAGCTGACAGAAAATACTTCTTACACTATTTTTACTGGCGGCCGAACCGTTAAACACCTGACCAACTCTGTATCCAATGCATTTATCATGGGATCGACTTTTGAATATGCCTCTATTCAGAATCTAAAAATAGCAGAAGGCAGATACTTCTCTACCAATGAATATGAAACCGGAGCAAATAAAGTCATACTGGGCTACAAAGTATATAATGAGCTTTTTAAAAGTCTGGATGGTGTAGGAAGGGAAGTAAAACTTTTTGGTCAGGACTTTCAGGTCATAGGATATATGGAGTCAGAAGGGGACAATGCATTCAACTTTTTAAATTTTGATGACGTCATCTGGATGGGATTCAATACGGTTAAAAAATATGTAAACGTCAAGGATGAGTCTACTGTAGGCCGTATGCTGAATGTAAAAGCGGTCAAAGGTACAGAAATGGCAGAGCTAAAAGGAGAAATAGCCAGTATAATACGATCTGTAAGACGACTAAAACCAATGGAAGGAGATAATTTTGCATTAAATGAACTTTCTATGCTGGCTGAAGTACTGGACAAGGTATTTAGTGTGCTTAACATTGCCGGATTTATTATCGGAATATTTGCCTTGGTGGTAGGCATGTTTAGTGTGGCCAATATCATGTTTGTTTCCGTCAAAGAACGAACCTCCATCATAGGAATTAAAAAAGCATTAGGTGCAAAACGTTACATCATCCTTATGGAATTTCTAATCGAAGCCATCATACTTTGTATCATAGGTGGACTGATCGGCTTAACTTTAGTCTTTATCATCCTGAAAATTATATCCATGCTCATCCCATTTGCCATGACCATGTCTTTGACCAATATGGCCATAGGTGTATTTTCATCTATCATTGTAGGAATAATATCCGGGATACTACCGGCATTGCAGGCTTCAGGTATGGACCCGGTAGAAGCAATCAGAGCTTAAACATAATTTTACCATTCCACTACTACTTTACCAATAGATTTTCTGGATTCCAGATATTCATGGGCAGCTGCCATTTCTGTGTAAGGAAATATTTTACTCACCTGTGGTTGGATGATGCCTTCATTGGCCATGATGACTACATTTGTAAGTATATCTTTAAATACAACAGGCTTAAAGTCAGCGATTCGCAGCATATTGACCGTGATGACTGACTTGGATTGCATCAACAAAGAAATAGGTGAAAACAAACCAAATCCCCATAGCATACTGATAAGTTTAAGTTTATTTTTTGTGGATTCCATTTGTTCTGCAGCACCATAACATATCATTTTCCCCCCTGGTGCAAGCAATTTCATACCTTTCTTGAAGACTGTACCGCCGATACTATCAAAAACCACATCTATCTGAGCCCCGCTTTCTTTGATCCTTTTATAAAAATCATCTTTGGTATAATCAATTGGATAATCCACACCTGCTTGCCGCAAATAATCCTGTTTGCCGGTCGAAGCAGTTCCATAAATGATACAACCCCGATGTTTGGCAATTTGTACCAACAGCCCCCCTACTCCTCCGGCTGCAGCCTGTATCAGCACCCGTTCACCACGATGTAAAGTAGTACAATCTTCTGCGCAATAATATGCTGTGCAAGCCTGGGTCGCCAAGACCGTAGCCTCTGCCATATTCATACCATCGGGAATAGCTGCAACTCCATTTATATTGGTCGTAACATACTCCGCATATCCACCAAAACGGGTCATGGCCACCACTTTTTGACCAATAGAAAATTCCTTTACATTACTGCCTGCTTCTACCACTTCTCCACTCACATCATAGCCAAGCAAAGCGGGATTGGCGGGCGCATCCGGATAAAGTCCTCTTCTGGCTATCACATCAGCAAAATTTAATCCTGAATACTTTACTTTGATCATCACTTCGTCTGGTTTCGGTGGTACTGGCTGGATATCCCGAATTTCAAATGATTGTTTTGCATCCCCATATTTGATCAAAAAAATAGCTTTCATGGTGTATCTTACTTTTGAATTATATGATTATAGTTGGCTGATTCTATTCAAAATGTAAAAGTACCGATTTCAGACATAAATTATACCAGAAAGTGTATAAATATCATAGCAAAATATTTACCTTTGGTAGGTACAAAAAATGAAGAACCCAGGATGGACATAAGCATATATACTAAACAAGCAGTAAGTATGGGCACCAAATTAATCAACACCATTCCATTTATTGTAAACAATAAACTTTGGCGCGGATTTTTTGAGCATAGATTGGTCATGATTGTAGCAGTATTGACGGCGATAGTCATTCCTTGGTCTATTTTCAGATACATAGAATCAAAATCGGAAATTTTAAGTTCGTATTCACTTTCCGGGGATCATATTTCTACTGCCAATATCCAGAATTCTGTAAGTTTTCAATCACTTTTTGAGGGAGGAAATAAGTGGCTGATCCTGATTCTCATTCAAATGCTGGTTGTTTACTTTTCCAATAAAACCATTGAACATCTATCAGGAGTTAACATACAAATGTCAGGCAAAGAAATGATCCAATCGCAAATCAGAACCATTGTTGTAGTCATCAGAAACTGGATATTTGAATTAATTATAGGAATTGGGATTTCCATTGTCATAGGTATATTTGGTCCGGATTTTTTGGAAGAATGGCTTAAATTTTTAGTGGGCTGTTATTTTGTTGGTTATCTGTTTATCGATAACTATAATCATACATTTGGTATAAACGTAAAAAATAGTACTCCTATAGTGAGAAGACATTTAGGGGCTGCCGTAGTCATTGGGTTTGTAGCCAAAATACTTTTTTTACTCCCGGTTCTTGGTGCTATATTTGTATCTTTTATCTGTTCTGTAGGTGCTACCTGGTATATGCATACAAGCCCGGACAGACATGCAGGCGTGGAAGCTTTTGCTGATTAACAAATATTGACATTGAAAAAAGTATTTATATTCTTATTTATCATCTGTACACAGCTTCCTTTTGCTCTGACTAAACTGGTGCTTCAATGGCAAAAAAAAGCTGTTCGTCGAGAAGTTAAAAAAAGAATCAATGACGGATTAAAAGATGAAGAGTTGGTAAAATTGACTTTTCATCAAGATGATGTGAATAAACTTTTGAAATGGGCCAAAAAAGATGAATTTGACTTCAATGGCCAGATGTATGATATTGTCAGATCCTGGGAATCAAACGATTCCATCACTTATATGTGCTGGAAAGATGACGACGAAAGTATAATCAAACAGCGACTCAATCAACTTTCAGAACTGGAATGGAGTAAAAACACATCCAATAAAAGACAAAACGAGAGGAAAACCGATTTTTATAAAACCCTGATTTGTCCAAAACCAGATATCCCATTACAAAAATGGCTTTTTACCAACCAATCAAACCAAGCCAAAATTCCTTACATTACAAATGATTTCTCTTCATACATCACCTTACCGCACGCTCCACCGCCGGAATATCAAATGTATGGTCTTATTACAAAAGATGAAGTATTAAGAAGTTGATTTAGAGAGAAAATAATGGACATTACTTTCAAACAATGATTTCCATTTTCTGAGGATTGCACTGGTATTTTCATGTTGTAAATGATCTTTTATAAGATATATTGAGTGCTATCTTGTACTAATGTGAAGTTTTATTTCTATAAAATTTGCAGCACAAAACATAAATGTCATACGACTGAAGTTAATATATATCAAATCCAAAGATATAATATTTATAACGTTGGTATTGTTTTAGTGCAAAAAAAATCCATTGTTTTTGAAATGATGTTTCCATCAGATAATTTCTTCTAAACCTACAAAATTTAGACATAAGTTGTTTAATCATAAAAAATAAAAAATGCAATATATTAAGTTTGTAAATATACTCATTTGCACTTTAATAATCTTATCTACCGGAAATGCACAAGTTGTCAAAGTAGTTGATGTGTCTAGCGGTTTACCTTTGGAAGGTGTGATCATCAGTAGTAAAGACAACATGTTTGTGGTAACCACGGACAAGAATGGTACGGCAGATTTAAGTACCTTAATTACACATTCTTCAGCATTGACTATATCTTTTTTTGGATATCAATCGATTGAATTATCAGCCACCAACATCGACAAGAATAATTCTGCGATAAGCCTGTCACCGATACCTTTTGATCTGGACCAGATTGTGGTATCTGCTACTAAATGGAGTCAGTCGTCTTTGTATCTGCCCCAGAAAGTATCGTCTTTAAAAGCCAAAGACATTGCTTTTCAGAATCCGCAGACAGCGGCCGATCTTTTAGGGTTTTCAGGAAATGTTTTTATTCAAAAAAGCCAACAAGGAGGCGGCAGTCCTATGATCAGAGGATTTGCCACCAATCGTTTACTGTATGCTATTGATGGCGTCAGAATGAATACAGCCATTTTCCGGGCCGGCAATATTCAGAATGTCATATCTCTGGATGCCTTTGCAACAGAAAGTGCTGAAATACTTTTTGGCCCGGGCTCGGTAATCTATGGAAGTGATGCTATCGGTGGAGTAATGGCCTTTCAAACACTCACTCCAAAATTTTCTGGCTTTGACAAACAATTATCGGTAAATGGTAATGCAACTTTAAGACATTCAACTGCCAATGCAGAAAAAACCGGACATTTTGATTTGAACGTCGGCAGTAAAAAAATTGCATCTGTGACCAGTGTGAGTTACAATGATTTTGGTGACCTCAGAATGGGAAGCGATGGCCCGGAAGAATACCTCAAAAAACTGGACGTTATCAGGGAAGGAGGAAAAGATGTCATAGTGGTCAATAAAGAATCACTTGTTCAGGTACCATCCGGGTACTCGCAATTAAATCTGATGCAAAAATTCAGATTTGCCGTGTCTGAAAACTGGGATGTTCAATACGCGTTCCATTACAGCGAAACGTCTGAATACTCCAGATATGACCGTCACATCAGATACAGAAATGGTCTTCCAAGATATGGTGAATGGAAATATGGTCCGCAAAAGTGGCTGATGAACCAACTGACACTAACCCATAATAGTACAGGTGGTCTTTATGATCAGATGAGCATCAGACTGGCTCAGCAAGGATTTGAAGAAAGTAGAATTGACAGAGACATAAACAAGTCAACCCGACACATCAAAACGGAGAAGGTGGGTGCATATTCTCTCAATATGGATTTTTCTAAAACCATTTCTGACCACGGAAAAATAAATTATGGTATAGAAGGGGTTATAAATGATGTTCAATCTATTGGGGTAGATGAAGATATCGTACTGAATACCACTGTACCGGGGGCAACCAGATATCCACAAGCGACCTGGTCTTCTTATGCCGCCTATATCAACTACGATCATAGATTTTCTGACAAAGTGAATGTGCAGATAGGCAGTCGTTACAATCATTTCGTTTTAAATTCAGTGTATGACACCACATTTTACCCTATTCCATTTACTGATGTAAAAAGCAACAATGGCTCTTTGACGGGTAGCTTAGGCGTCGTATACCGACCAAACATGACCACTGCATTGATGGTAAATGTATCGACTGGATTCAGGGCACCAAATGTAGATGATTCAGGCAAAGTATTTGATGCAGTAGCTGGTTTTGTTACTGTGCCAAATCCAAATCTGAAAGCAGAGTATGCATACAACGCTGAAATCGGAGTCGTAAAAGTGTTCAGTGATGTCATAAGGGTGGATCTGAACCTATATTACACCAGACTCACTGATGCCCTTGTCAAAAGACCTTTCCGGTTGAACGGGCTCGACAGTATAATATACAACGGCACATTTAGTAAGGTTGAAGCGATACAAAATGCAGCTTTGGCTACAGTTAAAGGTTTTTCAGCCGGTGTTGAAATAAAACCGGGACATGGATTTACACTGATTTCCAAATATAATATCCAGTCAGGTGAAGAAGAACTGGACAATGGAAATGTCAGTCCTTCAAGACACGCTGCTCCTGATTTTGGTACGACCATCGTGTCGTGGACAAAAAAGAAACTTTCACTGGCTTTGAGCAGCGTGTACAGTGATGGTAAAACTTTTAATGAGTTGCCTGCAGAAGAACAAAACAAACCCGAGATATATGCTAAAGGAAGTGATGGTAAACCATTCTCTCCGTCCTGGACCATTTTCAATTTTAAATCGTCCTATATGTTAAATAAACATTTAACCTTACAGGCAGGCGTTGAAAACATTACTGACATCAGGTACAGGCCATATAGTTCGGGAATTGTGGCTCCGGGAAGAAATTTTATTTTTTCAGCATCGGTTAAATTTTAACGCCATGGTGTGTATCCTGTGTAAACATTTCGTTGCTTCAGTTATTTAAAGATGATAACTTAACTCCGAACTACGTTATTGCGAACATAGGATACACACCATTTTTCAGATAGGCACTTCTTAAATTTTTTACTTTTCGAAAAAGATACGAAATTTACCTGCCAAAATTATCAATCAATCCATCCAAAAATTTATTGGTCTGTTCATTTATTATCATTCTGGTCGGTTCGGATTCAAACCAATGGAGTGTGTTTTTTATTCCTACAGCAAATGGTATGTTGGCTTTATATGTTGGAACAAATTTTTTAATCTTTGAATTGTCAAAAACTGCACTATATGATTTGTCACCCAATAAAGAACCTCTCTTAGACGGATAATGATGAAGATCTGCATAATCAGCTATATAGTCTGAAGGAATATGAACTATATTGGCGGTATGCCCGGCTGCTTGAGCTACAGCTTCATAGATCTGATTCCACGTCAATACTTCATCTGAAGTGATGTGAAATGCCTCTCCTAAAGCCAGATTATTGCCAAATAAACCTAAAAATCCAATAGCAAAATCATCAGCATGTGTTAGCGTCCATAAAGATGTGCCATCTCCCTGCACTACGACAGGCAAACCTTTTTTAATTCTATCTATAACAGTGTACTCTGTCCATCCTCCCAAAGTGACGGGTATAACTGTAGAGTATGTATGCGAAGGTCTTACTATGGTGACGGGAAATTTTTTCCTGGCGAATTCGTCCATTAAAAGATTTTCACAAGCTATTTTATTTCTGGCATAGTCCCAAAATGGATTGTCAAGAGGTGTTGTTTCACTAATAATATAGTGGACAGGTGGTTTTTGATAGACGGAAGCGGAACTGATAAATATATATTGACCCACTTTTCCTTCAAAGGTCTTAATATCCCTTATAACATCTTCAGGTGTGAAAGCAACCCAATTTACTACTACATCCCATATATGATTACTTAACATCTTTTTTACAGCAATAGAATCTGCTATATCAGCCACTAAATTATTTACACCATCTAAAGCAGGTTTGTTTCCTCTATTCAGATGATATAAATCGATTCCTTGCTCAAGGGCTAATTTGCTTACGGCTGCGCTTATGTTTCCAGTTCCCCCTATAAAAAGTACTTTCATATACTTTATTTGTTTGGTTTGTTATGAAAAGACACCTGTGTTAATAGTTACTATTTTGAATCAATAAAACAATTATTTCTTCAAGTTGATGCGCTACCATTGATCTTCACATTATAATAATGGTAGAATTGCCGTGACTTAGATTTGTTTTGACTTATACTTTTTATGTCTTTCTAACCCATAATTACCTTCACTTGATGTGTCCTTCTAGCATTATAAATGGGAATTATATTATTTAGAATCAAAATATCATCTACATATAATTCTTTAACTCCCTTTGACTTTGAATCAGGATTTAAAATGTGGATCTCATACGTTGAACCTCTGAATTTTCTCGTTACCTTTAATTCTTCCCATTCATTTGGGATGCAAGGATCGATCAATAGTCCGTCATAATCCGGACGTATACCAAAAATATACTGGGTAATGGCATAAAAATTCCACGATGCAGTTCCTGTAAGCCAGGAGTTTTTAGCTTCACCTGGTTTAAATGCGTCTTTTCCCGCCACCATCTGTGCATAAACATAAGGTTCGGTTTTGTGCAACTCACTGATGTCTTCCAGATAAGCGGGACATATTTTTCGATAATATTCCCATGCCTGGTTTCCGTTGCCTCTTACAGTTTCTCCGATCATAATCCAGGGATTGTTATGACAAAAGATACCTGCATTCTCTTTGTATCCAGGTGGGTATGAAGATATTTCGCCATATTCAATGTAATATTTGGTAAATGCGGGATTGTTCAGTACGATTCCGTGTGGTGTATCAAGGCGTTCCTTTACTGCTTCAAGTGCCAAATCACATAATCCTTCACTCAAACCTATACCAGCCATGGTACACCAGCCGTTGGACTCAATGAAAATTTTTCCTTCTTCATTTTCTTTGCTGCCTATCTTATGGCCATAATAGTCATAGGCTCGTATAAACCAATCCCCATCCCATCCGTATTTTTTTACAGCATCGACCATAGCATCTACATGTATTTGAGCGCGCTGTGCTTCATCAGAATTTCCTATTTTATTGCAAAGCGTAATATAATCTCTGCCATAGACAACAAACAGTCCTGCTATCATGATTGATTCTGCTTTTGTGCCTTCCGTTTTATTTTCCGTGGTCTGAAAAGATTCATTCGGGTCATTGGAAAAGCAGTTCAAATTCAGACAATCATTCCAGTCAGCCCTGCCTATCAGCGGTAAACCATGTGGCCCAAGATGGTGTATTACATGGTCAAAAGACACAGTCAAATGCTGAAATAAAGAAGCTGCGATTTCCATATTATTATCAAAAGGTACCATTTCATCCAGAATAGAGAAATCACCCGTTTCTTTGATATAACTCACCGTACCCAGTATGAGCCACATGGGGTCATCATTAAATCCACCGCCAATATCATTGTTACCACGTTTTGTGAGTGGTTGATACTGGTGATAACAGCCCCCATCCGGAAACTGAGTAGATGCTATGTCAATGATCCTTTCGCGGGCTCTCTCAGGAATCTGGTGTACAAAACCTATCAGATCCTGATTGGAATCCCTGAAACCCATACCGCGGCCTATACCGGATTCAAAAAAAGATGCAGATCGTGAGAAACAAAAAGTTATCATACATTGGTACTGATTCCAGATATTTACCATGCGGTCCAATCGTGCATCGCCTGATTCAACACTATAAGTACTTAATAAATTGTCCCAATACTCATGCAAATCGGCCATGGCTTTATCTACCTTTTCAACAGTATCGAAAGCTGATATGACATCTTTTGCTTTGGTTTTGTTAATAACATTTTTGGACTCCCATTTTTCTTCTTCCTTATTCTCTACATAACCTAATATAAATATTAAGTTTTTGCTTTCTCCGGGGAGCAATTCTACTTCAAGATAGTGAGAAGCTATGGGCGACCATCCATGAGCTTCAGTATTTCTGGGTTTTCCTTCTGCTACCACTTGGGGCTCATCAAAACCATTGTATAACCCAAAAAAAGATTCACGATCTGTATCAAAACCCTGCACAGGTTGATTGACCGAATAAAAGGCATAATGATCTCTTCGTTCCTTGTATTCTGTTTTATGATAAATGACAGAATCTTCTATTTCTACTTCACCTGTTGAAAAATTTCGCTGAAAGTTCTCCATATCTGCCCCGGCATTCCAGAGGCACCATTCGACAAATGAAAAAACTTTCAATTTTTTTGTTTCCAATGTATGATTGGTCAGGGTCAATTTCTGTACCTCAGCCCATGTTTTTAAGGGTACAAAATACAAAGCAGATGCAGATACACCATTTTTTTGGCCTTCAATGGATGTGTAATTCATACCATGCCGGCATTCATAGCGGTCAAGTTCTGTTTTACACGGTTTCCATCCGGGTGACCAAACGGTATCGCCATCTTTGATATAAAAGTATTTACCACCGCTATCCATAGGAACATTATTGTATCTGTAGCGGGTCAAACGACGGAACTTTGCGTCTTTATAAAAAGTATATCCACCGGCAGTATTGGATATAAGGGAGAAAAAATCTTCATTTCCCAGATAGTTAATCCATGGCCAGGGAGTTCGCGGATTGGTTATGACGTATTCCCTCCTGATATCATCAAAATGACCAAATTTCATATTTTAATATTTTCTAATTTTGTAAAGTTCATAAATAGCTGAGATGTCAGAATTATCTTAGGTGTTCAATTATTCAAGCATTCGGATGTTCGGTTTGATCAAATCATTCAATTGTTCATGTGTTCGGTTTCTCAAATCATTTATTCTAAAATTGGCACAGTCTCATTGGCCCTTCTGCGACTCAGTTCTGATGTGATTTCATCCATTTTGGCTTGTGTCAGCGGATAAAGAACCATAAAACCAGCCGCAATCATTGCAATAATGGCGGGAATCCAACTCATCAACATGACGATACCCGGAATAGCTCCCTGAATAGCAGCTTCGCTCTGTCCATCATAGTGGAAAGAAGCCAACACCAGACCTATAATCGCACCAGCAATGCCCCCGCCAAATTTGGTGGCAAATGATCCTGCGGAATATACCAGACCAGTAGCTCTTCGTCCATTTTTGAATTCCGAATAATCGGCAGCATCACCCAGCATAGCAAAAAAAAGTGTAGGAAACACAGCTGCGCCTATCTCACCAATAATACCAATCACAAAGATCCCTATAGTATCCGATGGACTGCAAAACATAAATAATACGTTTACAAGTCCTGAAAATATCAAGGCATAAATAAATAGATTGCGTTTTCCAAATCTTTTGCCTAATGGTGCCGTGATCATCGCTCCCCCTATTGATGCGAATGCCAATGCTATCAGAAATGAAGCAGTTAGTAATGGATTATGAAGATAATGTGTGAAATAAATAACTACAATACCTTGTTTGATCGAATTGAAAACACTGAACAATACACCAATCCCCAGCAATACCATCCAAGGTCTGTTCCTTATCAGATCTTTCAGGTCCTGGCCTAGATTTGTCACCTGGTTTTTGGGTGGAAGCACTCTCTCCTTTGTGGTTAAAAATGTGATTATCATAAATATAGACAAGAAAAAGGAAAGCAGATATATGGCATTACTATAACCTCTTTTCTGATCTACAATAGTAATCTGTTCCGATGTCAGATTTTCTTCTCCTGCTACCACAAAGGAATATGGTTTATTTGCATCCATCGTAAAGCTTTTACCCTGAGTTGGGGTATTTTCGGTAAGTGCGGTGTCAGCCCATATAAAAGTACCGATGCCTTCTTTGGTTTTGATATTTACATTTTTTACTTCCTGAGTTGTAAAAACAGTTACCTCATATTTTTTGTCATCAAGTTTTGACACAGTGATGTCGGGATTGATGTTACCAAAATACGCGACCAGAAACAATAAAGCACCCTGGACTACCATGCCACCCACAAAAGCACCCACCATCCTGTATGATCCAAGGCTGGTTCGTTCTTTATCATCACCTGTCATCACTGCCATGAGGGCTCCGTAAGGTATATTATTGGCAGTGTATATCAATGTAAACACAATGTATGCTGTATAAGCATAAACCAGTTTTCCTGTTGGGGAAAAATCAGGACTCATAAATAATAGTGAAAGTATGACTCCTAAAGGAATTGCAGACCAAAGTATCCACGGACGAAATTTACCATGTTTAGTATTAGTTCGGTCACATATGATGCCCATTAAAACATCACTGATGCCGTCTCCAAATCTTGCAATAAGAAATAACAACCCAACGGCAGCAGGACTTAACCCGAAGACATCAGTATAAAATATAAACAGGAAAGTTGAAACTCCTCTCCAGGCTATATTGGCGGCACCATCACCGAGAGCATACCCGATTTTTTCTTTTATTGAAAGCGAGGCCATGTTTTAATGATTTTGTGGTTTGTAAAAGTGGTTTGTCTGAAATAAAGATCTTACTGTTTTATTTTAAAATGTGGTCAATTAAAGCAAGTTCTTCAGAAGTAAAAGTATAGTTATTTAGACATTGGATGGAATCTATCACTTGCGCGGGTCTGCTGACACCTATCAATACTGATGTCACACGTTCATCCTTTAGTATCCAGGCCAAAGCCATCTGTGCCAGATTTTGCCCCCGATTTTCAGCTAATTTATTCAGTTCCCTTATCTTAACAATAGTTGCTTCTGTTACCGCTGATTCATCTATGGCACCATTGCCTCTATGGGATGTGGCTCTGGAGCCTTCCGGAATACCGTTCAGATATTTATTGGTAAGCAAACCCTGAGCCAGTGGCGAAAATGGAATACATCCTACTCCATTCTCATGCAGAACATCCATTAGTCCATTTTCGACCCATCTGTCAAACATGGAATATTTTGGCTGGTGTATCAGACAGGGGGTGCCTAATTGTTTTAAAATATTGAAAGCCCGCCGAGCTTCTTCCGGTTGATAACTGGAAATACCCACATATAGTGCTTTCCCTTGCCTAACCATCAGGTCAAGCGTTGTCATGGTTTCTTCAAGCGGTGTGTTTGGGTCAGGACGGTGATGATAAAAAATATCCACATAGTCCAATCCCATCCTTTTTAGACTTTGGTCCAGGCTGGCCACCAAATATTTTTTTGAACCAAAGTCACCGTATGGTCCTTCCCACATGCCCCAGCCAGCTTTGGTGGATATCAGCAATTCATCTCTGTATGGGATAAAATTTTTTCTGAATATTTTTCCGAAATTCTCTTCTGCTGAGCCTGGTGGCGGACCGTAGTTATTGGCCAGATCAAAATGTGTGATACCACAATCAAAAGCTAATTTTAAAATATTTTCAGCATTATCCAATGAATCGATGTGGCCGAAATTGTGCCAAAGACCTAATGAAATGGCCGGTAACAACAATCCGCTTTTTCCACACCTTCGGTACTCCATATTTTGGTATCTGGTCGGATTAGCCTGGTATGTCATTTTTTTAATTTCTTAAATGAGTTTAAAAATATTTTTACTATATCAGATACAAATTGGATTTTATATGTTTGATCAAGGGAAAATTATTACACAATCCCTTTAATTGGACCTATCAAAATCTATACAATTTGCTTTAATGTTAAAAAGGTAAAGGTAAAAATAAACCATCTTGAGCCCTAACACAATTTTATCATAATAATGATTTAAATTTGCTGGATGGTCTAAAAAATAAATTTTGAATAAAAAGTATTCATGCTTGTATAGTTATATATTGCAGGATGAAACTAAGATATTATACATCAGTCAGATATTAGTGGATTTACCAGTAGAATTAGATAGTTGATTTACATAAATATTGTGCTAAAAAAATGGTTAAATATTTAGAAGAAATAACGGTTTTGACACCCAATGATTGTTTTCTCCATGCTGTAAGGGAAAAAACAGACTATGATTTTCCTATTCATAAACATCCGGAAATTGAACTTAATCTGATCCTGCATAGTAAGGGTGCCCTGCGTGTTATAGGAGATCATATAGGTGAGATAAGTAATGTAGAATTGGTTTTAGTTGGAAGTAATTTACCACATGGATGGCTGACGCACAAATATCAATTTGTTGATCAGCCACAAAAGATAAAAGAAGTTACCATTCAGTTTCATGAAAATATACTCGATAGCCTGATCGAAAGAAATCAGTTGATTTATTTAAAAGAAATGATGGCTAAAGCATCCGGAGGCATATTTTTCGGTGAAAAAACTATCCATAAAGTTAAGGATAAAATTATCTCTCTTTCCACAGATAAAGGATTTTATTCAGTGATGGAACTATTAATGATCCTGCATGATTTATCTTTAGCAGATGATACTAAAATTTTGTGTGACGAAAAAGTCAATTTCTATGAAAATCACAAAAAAAATGAAAGGCTGGGAAAAATTTTAAATTACATGCATGATCATTTTCAAAAGGATATATCGCTTTCAGAGATAGCAAAAGTATCAGGTATGACCACCATTTCTTTCAACCGATTTATCAAAAAAAATACAGGAAAAACATTTA
Source organism: Saprospiraceae bacterium (assembly GCA_016714445.1). Classification (GTDB taxonomy): domain Bacteria; phylum Bacteroidota; class Bacteroidia; order Chitinophagales; family Saprospiraceae; genus OLB9. The sequence goes on from JADJNF010000001.1 coordinate 1,133,186, forward strand.
TTGATTTACTTATTCAAATAAGACTTGGTCACGCCTACAATTTGCTGATAGATTCCAATTATACGGTTTCAGAAATTGCATTTCGGTGCGGGTTTAAAAATGTATCCTATTTTAACAGGGCATTCAAAACAAATAAAAATAAAACGCCCTTGCAATTCAGACATGAATTTCTTACCTGCTGTAAAAGAACCATCGTTTGATAAGTATTGCTTTAACTTAGGCTTGCGTCCTTATTTTTCCACTCCATCAGTAAAACTATGCTAAAACCTACAATAATGGCTACTAAAGTTACCAGTACTTTAGGGGAGGACATCCAATAGTCGGCTGGCATAACGTTCATTTCTTTCAGAATTTTTATTTTTTCCGGATCAAAAGTGTTTAGTAAGTCCAAAGAAGTAATTTGTGTAGCCACATTTGTCTCTTTGTCCAAAATTAAATCAATATTGCGCCATGGCCATATTTTATATAATGATCCTATCAGAAAACCAGTAAGCAGCACAAATGTATGTTGTCTGTAATGTACAAACAACCAGGACAATATCCTTGAAAACCAGGTAATACCTACTATACAACCTAAAGCAAAGATGGCTATAATGTACATGCTATGTGTATCAAAACTGACCAGAATACTTTTGAGTGATGGGATGATTAAAGTATACATACCCATCAAAAGAAGCATAAAACTACCGGAGATCCCCGGGAGAATAAATGCAGAAATGGCCACCATACCTGCCAGAAATATGTAAAATGGGTGAGTACTGCCTTCCGCAGGGGAAACCATTGAAATAAAAAGTGCGATACCAACACCTGTAACCAAGGCAATGAACTTGGAGATATTCCACTTATCTGTATGTCTTCCGATCAATATCGCTGAAGCCATTACAAGTCCGAAAAAGAATCCCCAAAGTGGCTCAGGGTAATTTTTCATCATCCAGGTGATTACAAATATGCCGAAAACTATACCTGCAGCCATACCTGAAATCAAACTCAACAAAAACCATCCATTGATTTTGTCCCATATTTTCTTAAAATCACCTCTAAATAAAAGCCTGAAAAGCTCTAGGTCAAATGCTTTGATCGAATTTAAAAGGTCTTCATATATTCCCGTAATAAAAGCTATGGTTCCACCAGACACTCCTGGTATTACTTCAGCTATACCCATGGCAGACCCTTTCAGCATTGTCGAAACATTAAATTTCATACTTAACAGTTATCGTTTAAATTTTAAAATTGGCCAGACGTTAATTATCATGAGCCCGTGTTTTAATATTTTTGTCCGGCACTACAGGTTCTTCCTTAACCAATAATTGAGGTTCACTGGCATCAATAATAGGTTGACCTGCATTAACCCAAGCTGTATATAACAAAGAACCAATAGCATGAATTGAAGATCTCATCTGCTCTTCTACCATAGAACCCAGTGCTTTGGTATATGCTTCGGCGTACTCCGGACATTGTATACGTATGGTTTGCCCCAATCTTTCATCATAGCAGTACTGCAGATCAGAATCAAACTCTTTACTTAGTCTTTTTTCGACCAAAAGTACACTGTCCAAATGTCCATGCGCTTTAATCACAATATTCCATATATAATCTCTGGGATTTTCAATATAGTCTGCTTTGCCTACAAAAAAATCATACTCACTTTCTGCAAACAATTCAGGTATACGGGACTCCCAAAATGCATGAATGCCTACCTGATCAGTGAGTTGCCCATTATAATTGGTCGTAGTATGCAAAGGTACATGTGCATCACTGATATAATGTCCAAATTCTGCAGAGATCCTTAATATTGCCACTCTATCTTTGATTTCAAAAGCTCTGGTAAGTTTGTTTAAAGTCGTCTCAAGATGATAGGGAACAATACCATGCAATGAAAAATGATCTTCGATCAAAACATCAATTTTATTTTGCTGAAAATAACTGGTATTAAACAATTCATCTAGATCATACCCTGATAGTCTCCATTCATCTTCGTAATACAGCGGTTTTATCACCTTCTTCCAATACTTCACAAAAGTGGGATAATCAATGCTCAAATGGACACCTCCCAGATAATTGGTATGCAGGAAAAATGAATCCGTTGTAATGACTTTATCGAAATATAGGGAATCTGAACCTGAAATAAACTTAATTTTACAATGTTTAATGATCGCCTCTTCAAAGTCTCTGGGTACATTTGGGAAAGGAATTTTGTCCCATTGATCAATATCTATATAATGCCTTACTCCTTCATGTTTGGTAGCATACCTTCGCTTGTCAGGATCGATGGCATGTTCTGTCATGTATTCAATATTTTTTTTATAAAAACCAATCAATTCCGGAGGCAACGTAAAAACCGCCATCCTGTTGATGAGTCGATGCCCATAGAAACCCCACGCTTCCGGCTTTACCATAGCAGTTAATAGCATTACAACTATCCCTAAAAAGGCAAATCCGCAAACTCTATTTATAACCAAATCTTTAGATTTAATAAATTATTATGCAATATATTTCGTTTTTTGATTTGAAAATAATAAAACAAAAGTTTTTACTGAGCTTAATGCAAATCTCTTACGTCATTTTTTAATATTTACAGCACCAGCAGCACTAAAAAATTCCTGATATCCACGAAACAAATCTCCAAAAACACGATTTTGTACAGTATAAAAATCACGATCGTCTACCAAAACAAACAATCGGTTTTGAGCTTTAATTTCAGATGGACTTCTGGAATTGCCGGTACCCGATTCAAAGTCATCATAAGCAAAAAACTTATGTGTCCTTGTAGACCCATCTTTTCTTTTTAGTTCAATGATACAATTGGGAACTTTAAAAATGACAGAATCCTTCAGTGGATAATCATTCATGAGTTTTTCGGCTCCCAAACTTTCAAAGCCTGATAAGTAAGCGCTTATTGCTCTTTTGTTTTCAGGAACAGAAAGTTGTAATCCATTGGCAATTAAAGGTTTTATAGTAGACGATACACCTTTATTTTCTATGATAAACGAAGCGCTATTTTGTTTTGGGTATTCCACTTTAACGAATTCAATTTCATCGGAAAGGTCTCTGAAAATAAATTTGTCTCTGAAATTTTCTATCGGTTGTTCAAATCTTGATCTCAGACCACCTCCCAAGCCTGGCAAATGCATGGCATAGGGCTGCACTGACCCACCCAATATCATGTAAGTTCCATCTCCTTTTTGCGTATCGCTTCCTATAAAAATGATTCTTGATGGTTGGCTTTCATTTTCATACACATCAACCTGAATGCCACTTTTTTTAATACTTTCCACGATGGTAGGCGTAGCTGCTTTGGATGGAATAAACAACATTTTCATTCCAGTCAGGACTTTTTCAATGTTTACAAAAACAGCAGGATCGACGGCATATTTGTTATTAACTTTCCACTGTTTTCCTTCACGTGTAAAAACAAGTGGTTGCAATTTAGTATGCTTAATGACTATTTTTTTTACATCATCGAAGGACTCTACGGTAAAACCCCGATCAGCAGTTACTACCCCTTTCCTATTATCTTTATCATTTCTTATCAGGAAATATGCGGTCGCACTTAACGCTGCCAATAATAAAAAAAGAATTACTAACCTTTTCACAAATCTGGTTTTACAATAAATGAATACATTTTATCAGGACGAGTACCTTCTTTTTCGAAAATACTGATATGCAAATCCGAATAAGGCCAAAAGTAATACAGGAAGCCCAACATTTATAAATTGCCACCATGATTTTTCCTGTTTTGTCCTGACGGTGTCCAATAGACGAAGTTTTATTTCCTTTGATCTCGATTCAAGAATGTTATTTTCGTCCAGCATATACTCGACCGCATTCAAGATAAAATCTTTATTTCCCTTATAAAATCGTCTTTCCCATTTATTATAGCCAATGTCTTCAGTGTCTCCGGTGGTCGTATTGATGAGATTTTTGGCAAAATCAGAATCTGATATGACAATCTGCTTTGCCGGAATGCTTTTGTCTTTAAATTTTACTCCGATTCTGTCCAGCATACTCTGAAACTCCGGGGTAAGTCTGTTCTTAAAAAATGATTCAAACTCTCCTTCCAGCAAATAAGCCACTGGTCTATTACCATCATTAAATTTAGATGGATCCGGAGCAACTTTAAGTATTTCAAATGACAATCTGACCGGAGAAAGCTGTGATCTGGAATATTTGGAACTTTTAAGCAACATGGTTTTTTTAACATTGCCTTCTGTTTTTACAGTATCAATAGTACTTGGGAAAAAAAGATTTACTCTGTCTATATTTTTTACGACCGGATGTTGTATTTCTGATGCAGCAGCCATATGATACACCCATGGGAATAACTTTGTCTGGGGTTTATCTCCTGACATGCCAACTACCTGAGGTATGGAACTACATTCCAAATCTACGATCAGATCCGGCATAATCCGCACTCCATATTTGAATAACATATCATCAAGACCAGTAGCTATATCTTCGGGTACATAAAACTTGTACTTGTTGATACTATCCAATGAAACCGGAAACTTATCTATCAGCCAGATTATCTTACCACCATTCATGACGTACTGATCCAGCTTAAATTGATTTTGAAGTGTCATGGGGGTTTTAGGTCCCGCCAGGATCACCAGATCAATGGTACTATCCAGTTTCATCAATGTATCGAGGCTAACCCTTCCTACCCTATGGAATCGTCTTATTTCACTTTCCAGTCTAAATGTCTGGCTTTCTTCCCACTCTCCATTGCCTTGAGTGAACAGAACATTTTTTGGTCTTTCTGATTGTAATTTTTGGAAAGCATTGGCAAACTTGTACTCCAACAGCGCCACAGATTTATTGAGAATGATCTCTTCATCATCTCCTGGTTTTTGTTCTTCCAGCAAATTGACAATATATTTTTTCTGTCTATAGTTGATGATAGCAAAAGGAAATACCGCTTTCTGAACCAATTGTATACCATCTGAATAGCTCAAAGAAATGGGAATGATATTATCTTCCTGAAGAAGTTTTTTCTTTTGTTCCAGTTCCTTTACGGAGCCAACCGTGGGATCTTCAAATTCAAATACTATATTGGGATTTATATCTCGAAATTTATTTAGGATATCCAGAACAGAAGATTGCAATCGTTTAAATCCAGCTGGAAATTCACCATCGAGAAGCACACGAATACTCATGTTGTCCCCGGCAGTAGATACAATCTTTTTGGTATTTTCGCTTAAAGTAAACCTGTTATCGTCTGTCAGATCAAATTCCGTATAAATAAATGAACCAATAACATTGATTAAAAATACTATGGCCACCACGAGTAGTAACTGTAAATATCTATTGGAAGAAGGCATTTTCATACGAATGAGTTTTACTTACGATTTTCCATTATGGTGATGGTAGCATAAATAAATACAAATATCATGGAAACAAAATAAACTATATCTCTACTGTCTATCAATCCTTTACTGATACTGTTGTAATGATAATTTATACCCAGTTTCTGAATAAAAAGATCAAAATTTGCAGCAAACACTGGCATTCTGGCTATATAAACAAAAGCCCAATGAAAAAAGAAACAAAAAAAAGCACCCAAAATAAATGCTATAATCTGATTGTTGGTCAGTGTAGAAGCAAACATGCCGATGGCAACAAACGCTCCTGAGAGAAAAAACAAACCAATATACGATCCGAAAATAGCACCTGAATCAAGATTACCTACCGGAGAACCCAATTGATAAATAGAGAAATAATAAATCAAAGTCGGCAACAAAGCAAATATGACCAGCGAAAAATTTGCCAGATACTTGCCAAGGATGATTTCATAGGATGTCAATGGTTTAGTATAAAGAAATTCAATGGTTCCTTTGGCTTTTTCTTCCGCAAAGCTTCTCATGGTAACTGCAGGTATTAAAAATAAAAAAACCAGCGGTGCTATGGAAAACAGCTGATCCATGGTAGCAAAATTGTAATCAAGTACGCTGGTATCAGAAAAAACCCACATAAAAAGACCAATAGAAATAAGAAATACACTGATGACCAGATATCCGATCAATGAACTGAAAAAAGTATTTATTTCTTTATAAAAAACACTAAACATCAGAAGTCGATTTGGTCAGTTTTCTGAAAATATCCTCAACATTGGCTTTGTCTTGCCGCATTTCTAATAATGTAAGACCATTTTTTACCGCCGCATCAAAAATAGACTTGCGAATATCACTGTGGCTATCTGATGTGAAAGTAAACTGTCCGTGGTCACTGATGACATCTGCAACACCTTCAATATGTGTAAAAAGAACAGGTGAAACGTTCTTTTGAGCAAACTCAACATGGATAATCTGATTGGCTGACATTCTGTTGCTAAGTTTTTCGATGGATTCATTGGCCACCAAAAGACCATCACTGATGATCACCACCCGATCGCATAATGCCTGTACTTCCTGCATGATGTGCGAAGAAAAAATCACTGTTTTTTCTTTTCCGAGTTCTCTGATCAGGCTTCTGATATCTACCAATTGATTCATATCCAAACCGGAAGTAGGTTCATCCAGTATCAACACTTTAGGATCATGTATGATGGCTTGTGCCAAACCTACTCTTTGACGATATCCTTTGGAGAGTGTACCAATGATTTTATTTTGCTCTTTACCCAGTCCTGTCATCTCAATGATATCGCTTATTCTGGCATTTTTGTTTTCTATTTTGTGTATGCTGGCGACAAACTGAAGAAACTCTTTTACATACATTTCTTCATATAGCGGATTGTGCTCAGGAAGATAGCCTATCTGCTTTCTGACCATCAAAGGCGAATTTCTGATATCATATCCTTCCACTTCTGCAGTACCTTCTGTGGGTTCAATATAACAGCAAATCATTTTCATAGTAGTCGTCTTTCCAGCTCCGTTTGGTCCCAAAAAGCCAAGAATCTGGCCCGGATGAGCTTCAAAAGATAATTGATTTACAGCTAACTGATGGTCAAATTGTTTAGATAATCCTTTTACAATGACTGACATGCTTTGAGTTTAGGTTACTATTAAAATTGAGTTGTCTTAAAAAACGATGCAAAAGTAAAATTATTACATGAGAAACATAGTAATATGTATTATAGTTTTTAATGTTTCAGATATGCTGCTGTGGAATAATGCAGGTTTAATTCATCAAAACAACAGATTAGTTTGTTTTATTATAGCTGTAAATAGCAAAAAAATTGAGCACCACACCAAAAACAAAAATAATTCTTATATGCGGCCATATATCTTTGATCGTCGCCCCTTTCAGCAGTACCATCCGCATGACTTCTACCATATAACTTACCGGATTAAAAGCCGCCACTACCTGAGCCCACGGAGGCATACTTTCTATTGGGGTGTACAATCCACTCAATAGTATAAATATAAGCATGAAAAAAAATGCCACCATCATAGCTTGCTGCTGCGTATTGGTAAAATTTGAAAGCAATAGTCCAAAACCAAGGATAGCAAACAAATACAATGCTGAAAATACATATAGAACGTATATATTACTACCGGGCACGATACCATGCACTATAAAACTTATCACCAGACCAACCGTCAAAATAACAAACCCCAAAAGCCAAAAGGGAACAATTTTTCCCATAATGAACTGATATTTTTTGATTGGAGAAACATTCAACTGTTCAATGGTGCCGATTTCCTTTTCTTTTACAATATTTAATGCTGACAGAAACCCACCCACCATAGTAAGAAGGACAGCAAGTATACCCGGTACCATAAATAACTGATAATTACGATGTGGATTATACAGACTGGTATAGGTAACGTCTATCATTGGTTCCGGATTAAATTCCGGCATCTGAAACCATTCTACTCTAATGTTTTGATTAAATTGCTGTATGATTCCCAGCGTATATGCTGCACCAAGATTACCTTTGGTACCATTGACTGCATTAATAGCAAGCAATACATCTGCTTTACTTTCTCTGATCAGTGTTGCCTCAAATCGATGTGGGATTTCAATCACCAGATCTGCTTTTTCATCTTCTATCCATTGTAATCCTTCCTTAAATGTATGGGTATATCCGGTTAACCTGAAATAGGCTGAATTTTCAATTTTTGAGACCAGCGTGCGGGAGTAATCTGAATGGTCGTGGTCAATGATACCAATCTTTATATTTTTAATTTCATAGTCCGCTGCAAATGGAAGTACAATCAGTTGCAACATGGGCATAATAAATATGAGCCTTAATATGGCCGGGTCTCTGAATATTTGTCTGAATTCTTTTTTCAGTATAAAAATAAATGTTGTCATGCCAGCCTGATTTTAAATTTTTTGTAGCTGATGGTCAGAAATACCAAACAATAGCCAATTAAAATTAACACTTCTTTATACACTGACTTCAGTCCCAATCCCTTTATCATGATGGAGTTAATACTATAATAAAACCATTTGGCAGGAACTACATTGGAAACCACCTGTAAGGGAATGGGCATATTTTCTATGGGAAACATAAATCCACCAAACATCAATGTTGGCAACATTAAACCCATCAACGAGATCATCATGGCCACTTGCTGTGAATCTGTGATCGTAGAAATGACTAATCCTAAAGCCAGTGATGCCACTATAAAAATTAGGCAAACTACATAAAGCAATATGATATTTCCTCTGATCGGCACATCCAGAATAGTAACGCTCATGGTTAAGATCACCGTGACTATGATCAAACTTAAAACCAAATAAGGAATTGTTTTGGAAAATATAACAATAAGCGGATTCATCGGAGAAACCAATAGCATCTCCATATTTCCCAGTTCCTTTTCTCTCACAATGGATACCGAAGTCATCAACGTACAGATAATCATCAATATCATCGCTATGACACCCGGAACAAATGTGTATGCACCTTTTAGTTGAGGGTTGTACAACATTCTGGATCTCACTTCAATGGTATAAGGTAATTCAAATTTTCCAAATACATCATTTCTAAAATCATTGACGACCGCTGTAGCGTACATTTGAATGGTGGATGACATGTTTGGATTGGCTCCGTCTGTGATCAGTTGTATAGTACTGCTATGATTATGATTGAGTTGATAAACAAACTGTGCAGGAATGACCACTACCATGTGCGCTTTTCCTGCTCTCAGCAAATCGTAAGCATCTTCTATCCTGAAAATCTCACCTTCAACTTCAAAATATTTACTGGCATGAAGTTTTTCTGTCAATTGTTGACTGTAGGTGTCTTTGGACATGTCCAGGATAAATAATTTTGTATTTTTTACTTCATTGGAAAGCGCAAATCCAAACAACAATATCTGGATGACAGGTAAACCAAAAAGCACCAGTAATGTCTTTTTGTCTCTGATGATGTGATATATCTCCTTGCGGACAAATGCTATGAGCTGTTTCATTATTTTTTCTTATGGGTCACTTCTTTTTGCCTGCCTGGCTAATCTGTAAAAAACATCATCCATAGAATTTGTCTTAAAATCTCTTTTCAAACGGGCAGGCTCATCCATCGCTTCTATTTTACCATCAACCATAATGGCTACCCTCTGACAATATTCTGCTTCATCCATATAGTGTGTGGTAACAAAAATGGTGATTCCACGTTCTGCAGCTTCATATATTAAATTCCAGAATTGTCTTCGTGTGACGGGGTCAACACCTCCTGTTGGCTCGTCTAGAAATACAATCTTTGGTTTATGTATAATTGAGATGGAAAAAGCCAGCTTTTGCTTCCAGCCCAATGGTAGATCTCCGACCAAAACATTTATTTCTTTAGTCAATTCCAGTTTTTCAAGAAGTTCAGCTGTAGCTTTATTGATCTCCTTTTTATTCATACCATAAAGACCACCATAAAATTCTATATTCTCCCAAACTTTTAGGTCCTGATACAAAGAAAACTTCTGACTCATGTAACCAATGTTGCGCTTGATCTGCTCTGACTCAGTAAATATATCAAAACCAGCCACAGTAGCTTTGCCGGAGGTGGGTTTTATCAATCCGGTCAACATACGCATAGCTGTGGTCTTACCAGCACCGTTTGCGCCAAGAAATCCGAAAATCTCCCCCTTTTCTACATGAAAACTGATTTCATCTACTGCTTTAAATTCACCAAATATTTTGGTTAGTTGGTTAGCGACTATGGAATAATTTGATGACATAGGTTATATTTATACTTTAGGAATGCATCAGATCCATAAAACAATCTTCAATCGTGGCATCAATCTTAAGTACCTCGATATCTTCAAATCCACTACTTTTAAGATGATCGAATATTTCTTTTTGATGTACAGTTCCTTTGTTTGATTTTACATGTAAAAATTCGCCAAATGCATAAACGTCATCTACATTTTCCAAATCCAGTAAAGACTTTCGTGCGTCATTCATTTTATCTGCCTTTACACCGAATAAATCACTTTTGAACGCGCTGACTAATTCTGCAGGAGTATTTTCAGATAAAATATGTCCATTCTGAATCAATGCAATCCTGTCACAAAGCGACGCTTCATCCATGTATGGCGTAGAAACAAAAATAGTGATGCCCTCCATTTTCAATCTGCCGAGCATCTCCCAAAATTCTTTACGGCTTACTACATCTACACCTGTAGTCGGTTCATCCAAAAACAATACCTCAGGCTTGTGTATAAGCGCACAGCATAAGGCCAGTTTTTGTTTCATCCCACCGGAAAGAGCACCTGCGCGTCTATCTTTAAATGGCTCAAGCTGTACGTAAATATCTTGGATAAGATGATAATTTGCTTCAATAGTTGTATTGAAAATACTGGCGTAAAATGCAAGATTCTCTGCTACAGAAAGGTCCTGATACAATGAAAATCTACCAGGCATGTACCCCAGCTTCTTTCTGAGCATTTTATAATCTTTGACAACATCAAGGCCTGCGACTTCAGCACTGCCCTGATCTGCCAATATCAAAGTGGTTAATATGCGAAATAAAGTAGTTTTGCCTGCTCCATCCGGACCAATAAGGCCAAATAATTCACCTTTATTTACTGAAATATGGATATCTGTGAGTGCTTTCTGCTGCCCATTTTTGCCAAACGATTTGGAAATGTTTTGTACGGTAATCATTTTTCTGCATTTGACGACCCAAACGCTACTTCTCCGTACATTCCAATCTTTAAAGTACCATCATTCACCACATTTATTTTTATTGCATACACAAGATTGGCGCGCTCTTCTTTGGTTTGAATCGTTTTTGGGGTAAACTCGGCTTTATCTGAAATAGAAGTTATTTTCCCTTTAAAGGACTTTGACTCACCTTTCAGCTGGTCAACAAATACATCGACATCCTGACCTATCTGTATTGCAGGTAACTGATCTCCAGTGATATAAGCTTTTAAGCTCATTTCAGATAAGTCTGCCAGCTTCAATATAGGTTTTCCAATAGCGATAAATTCTCCCTGTTCTGCATATTTGGTAAGGATAGTACCATTAAGTGGAGCGATTACCGAAGTTTTTCTGATCTGATCATTGATCAGGGCGACTCGCTTTTGCAAAGGGATTTTTTCACTAGTGATACTCCTGTTTTGGATGGCAATCTGATCTCTGGCAGATTTCATCTGAGAAATAACCAAGGTTCGTTGTTGCTCAGCAGTTTTGATTTGTTTCTGGAGAATCTCAACTTTGCCATTGACATCATCCATTTGTTGGGACGTAGCAGCCTCCCCTTTAAAAAGATCACTTACTCTATTTTGCTCCTTTTTCAGCACTTTCATTTGTTCGAGGAGCGTTTGTATCTGGGATTCTGCAACCATTAGCTGCTGTTTCAAAACAGTTATTTGTGGCTCAGCACTGTTTTGCTTCATAAGCAGGGCATCGACGGTGGATTCAGCCTGCTCTTTTTGAAGATTCAGGTTTACAGTATCTATTAGTACTACGACTTGTCCAGCCTTAATTTCATCCCCTTCATTGGCATCAAATTGGGTGATTTTACCGTTGGCTTCAGCGGACAAAATGATTTCTGTCGCTTCAAATGTCCCCGCCGCATCATATTTTATATCACTTTTTTTGCAGCTTGATACCACAAATATCAAAGTTAACAAGAAGATATACTGCTTTTCACTTTGCGCAGTTAAATAAGACTTTAGAACATTTGTCATGTTGCTTTATTTTTAATTTTACAAAAAATTTAAACTTTCAATTGGTTTGCATCAATATATATTTAACTTTTATCACCAGCAAAGTGATGGTACAAATAACCGGCTTTGATATATTGAAGCTCATGAATTTTTTTATTGATATACGCTTCATTTTCATCGTTCAGAATCATGAGATAGTCAGACGAAGTCCTGGTACCCTTTTCAAGTTGGGTCTGGGCTGTATTTTTTATTTCCTTCCTTAAATTTATTATTTCATCATCTGCATTCATTTGCGCAAAAGATCTACTTATTTCAGTCTGCAGAGTTGCGAGTTTTACTTCCACTTGCTGAGTAAAAGATTTTGTTTTAACATCTATTTTTTGCATTTGAAGCATAGAAATCTGGTTATCTCTGCCTTTTGTATACAAATCAGCCATATTCCATTGCAACCTTATACCACCAATATAGTAAGGCGTAAATTCATTTTTCAGAAAATTTAGTCCTGGTTTGCCATAACCTCCTTGTGCAAAAAACATTAATCTGGGTTTGCTAAGTGAAAAATTGAGTTTTTTTGACTTGTCAGCCATTTCCTTCTGCCAGGTTAGCAAGCGATACATAGGTCTGGATGCTACGTTCAAATCAGTTTTTATGATCGCCATAGGTACTTCAAATGTAACCTTGTAGTTCAGATTCCTGCCGGTTAGAATATTAAGTACTTTTATTTGTCCTACCTTCAAAGCCAATAATTCATCTTCCAACTGATCAAGACCCAGCATTTCAGCTTTAAGATTTTTTAATTCAGCAGATAAGATCACTCCACTATTGACTCCTGTTTGTACTTTTTTCATGACGGCTTCCAAATCATTTCTTTTGATTCCAACTATTTCCAGTCTGGCACCACACTCCAGTATGCCAAAATAAATATGAATAATCTGCTCCCTCAACTGCTCTATATCCAAATCAATTTGTGCATTTTCAATCTCTGAACTGACATCTGCCAAATTTTTCTGAATAGCTGTAGTGCCTCCATCGTATATAAACTGGTTGACATCCAACTGTATTTTGTATTGATCCTGAGATAATCTCGGTATTGAAATTCCAGGTAAACTTATATCAAGTCCGGTAGTCTCTGATTGATAGGTTGCCTGACCATTGATGGCAACTTGGGGAAGATACCGGCTGGTCAGATTTTTTAATTTCAATAAATTCTCTTTTTTTATAAAATCGTAATGAAGAGATGCAGGTGCACTTCTGACCGCATCTGACAGGGCCTGATCCAAAGCATATACGGATTGGGCCAATGAACTATTGGGTTGCAGGTTTAAAAAAAGAAAACTAATAATCAGATAAGCAATTTTATACATATTAAATTATTTTAATATTTTTAAATCATTGATAATAAGGTCTGAAACAGATTTTTTTCTGGCTTCAATTAATTCAAAATAACTTTCCTGATTTAAATCCAATACATACTTGAGTATAGGTTCCGCGATGATAGGATAAATACAAAGTGACATCACATTCATAAGCAGTTCTTCAAGTGAAATTCTCCGGATATTTCCTGACATTACTTCTGCATCAATCACTTTTCGGAAATTGTCCCTGATTACATCCAAAGGAATATTTTTAAACTTACCTTCAAGCAATTCCGGATTTTTGCGGACTTCGAGCATAACAAAGATGGGCATTACCGGAAATTCAAGTACAATCGAAATTTGCTTTTCCACAAAAGCCCTGATTCTATTTTCAAAAGCATCCTTAGAAAATATAAGCAATTCCATCGCCCCAAATATTTTATGCAGTTTTTCTTCAAAAATGATTTCAAAGAGTTGCTTCTTATTTCTAAAGTAGTAATGCAGCATCGCCTTGTTAATATTTGCTTCATCAGCAATATCCTGCATTCGGGCGCCTTCCAGTCCTTTGAGCGTAAAAACTTTTGTTGCAGCTATTTTGATGCGCTCCTGAGCAGATAATTCTGACATATATTAACCAACCATTTAATTTAACCAAATGGTTAATGCAAAAGTATTTATATTTTTTGTACATCCAAACATATAGTTATCTTTTTTAATTAAAAACATCAATTTATGACGATTTTAACAGTTTTTTACTAATTTTGAGCGTTTGATCATCAGTAAAATTTGAACTTAAATATGAAAAACATTTTAATTATCATGCTACTCTTACAAGCTACATGGACAAAAGCAGGAAATGACTACAATTTCAATTTTAAAAATCAAGTGTATGATGAATATATAAAAACAGTAACACTCGAAATAAATAATCTACCTACCAATTTCCCGGTTATGACCCTGAATTCAGGGCAGTTTGTGATGTTAAAATTTGATGATCTGATCAATGAAGAGCGCAATTTTTATTATAGAATTATACATTGTGACAAAGACTGGCAACCATCCGGTCTACGGGAGATTGAGTATATTTCTGGGTTTAATGACGAAAGACTCAGAAATTATGAATACTCAGTAAACACAAAAACGCCTTACCTTCATTACTGGCAAAAGTTTCCAAACAAAGATACCAACTTCAAAGTATCCGGCAATTATCTAATAGTGATATATGAGGACAAAATCGATTACCCTATGTTGACCAGAAGATTGGTTATAACAGAAAATCTAGTCAATGTAGATATCAATGGTACTTATCCGGGTGATGTAGAAAATATCAGGTATAAACAGGAAATGCAGGTAAATATCAACTTTGAAAAATTTAAAATGCGAAATCCTGTAGAAGAAGTGAGTGTCGTAATGTTGCAAAATGAAGACTGGAACAATGCAGTACATGCTAAACCTTCTTTTTTTAGTGGTTCAAATCTTAGATTCAATAAAATAAAGACTTTTTCATGGTGGGGACTGACAGAATACAGGGATTTTGATACCAGAAGTTTGATGAGACTGGGTAGACATGTTAGTTATATTGAAAGGAAAAATAATGGCGTAGATGTGCTACTCATGGAAGATGAAGCAAGAAGAAACAAAGTTCATCTGGCCAACTTTGATTTTAATGGTCGATTTATCGTAGATAATTTTGAGCGACTTAGCAATTCATATGTTACTGATGTACTGGACAAATACGTTAATAATATTCAGGCCGATGACGCTTTGAGACAAAGCCTGCGTGATTCTTTGGTATCCAATATAAATCGTCGGAATGAATTGCTGGATGGCGAATACCGAGGGGAAGAAAGAAATTTAAGGTCTGATTACACCACTGTTACTTTTGTACTGGATGATGCCACCAATCTTGATAATGAAGATGTATATGTCCTTGGCGCTATGAATAACTGGATGCCATCGGAAGAATATCGAATGAAATATGACCAGAAAAGTGACATGTATACTACAAAAGTCCAGTTAAAACAAGGATACTATAACTATTATTATGGGGTTGTAAATGCTAAGGGCGAGATCAACTACAAAGAAATGGAAGGCAGTTGGAATGAAACAGAAAATGATTATCAGGCTTTGGTATATTATAAAGGATTGGGTGATATTTATGATCGCGTCATAGGTTTCAAAACATACAACACCAATACCGGCCTATTAACCATCAGATAAGTTCGACGAAAACGAAATTAAAAATATTTCGACATCTGTAACTGTAATTTGATGGCCTGATTTCTGACATCAGTTTGAAAATCAGGTCCGTTTCCTGCGTAAATTATTTCTCTGGAAGAGTTAACCAATAAACCTATATCGCTGTTTTTACCATTCCTGACTACTTCATCCAGACTTCCACCCTGCGAACCGACTCCCGGTACCAAGAAAAAATAATCCCGGGCCAAAGACCTTAATTCATTAAAAGATTCCGGATGAGTAGCACCAACGACAAACATAAGATTGCTGGGGTTGCCCCATTCCTGGGCTTTTTCTATCACAGAGATATACAGCTTTTTCCCATTTTGATTTAGTATTTGCTGAAAATCTTGACTTCCTTTATTACTGGTAAGACCAAGCAAAATAACCCACTTATCCGTAAACTCCAAAAATGGCGTCACAGAGTCTTCTCCCATATACGGTGCGACAGTTACGGCATCAAAATCAAAATACTCAAAAAAAGTTCGGGCATACATTTTACTTGTATTGCCAATGTCTCCCCTTTTTGCATCTGCAATAGTAAAAATATCTTTAGGAATATATTCCATGGTTTTCTCCAGAGATTCCCAACCTTTTTTACCTAAACACTCATAAAATGCGAGGTTGGGCTTATAAGCCACACACAAATCTTTTGTGGCATCAATGATAATCTTGTTGAATTCAAAAACCGGATCAGATGTATCCTTTAAGTGGGCTGGAATTATATTGACATCAGGATCAAGTCCTACACACAGGAAACTCTTTTTGGAGATGATCTGTTCTATTAATGTTTGTCTGTTCATTCAGCAAAGTAGCCATTTAATGCTTCCACAGCTCTGATCTCAGGTAATCTGGATTTTATTGCCTGTTCAACTCCGGCCCTCATGGTCATGGCAGACATGGAACAATGTTCACAGTTTCCAACCCATTTTATACGGGCAACAAGGTCTTCTGTTACTTCTACAAGAACAATATCTCCTCCGTCCACTTGCAGATGTGGCCTGATTTCATTCAATGCAAGATCAACTCTTTCAAAAATGCCGGGATTTTCTGTTGTTATCATGGTACAAAGATAGAATAATTATGTTAAACTTTTTTCCAAAAAAAATACAGGTACCTGATCAATTACAAATCTTAGAAAAAAGTTTCTGATGATTTGTTTTAATGTTCAACTTTTACAATTCTTGTTGGTTCATACAGTTGATTGCGCAATCTAAGCCGATCCACAGTACTGCGGGCTAATTTCTGAAATACTTCAGCAAGCACATGTTCTTTTTGTGCAGCGGCGGGTATGCCCTGATCGCCCGATTCACGAACACTTTGCACGATAGGAATCTGAGCCAGCAAGGATACTTCAGACATTTCTGCCAGTCTTGCTCCTCCACCCTTTCCAAAAATATAATATTTGTTTTCCGGCAATTCGGCTGGTGTGAACCAACTCATATTTTCCACAACGCCCAAAATAGGAACATTAACATTCGGAAGCAAAAACATATTCATCGCTTTTACAGCATCAATGACAGCCACTTCCTGTGGAGTGGTCACCATAATGGCGCCGGAGACCGGTACAGTCTGTACTAATGTCAATTGGATATCACCTGTACCGGGAGGCAAATCTATAATCAGGTAATCCAGTTCAGGCCATAGACAATCCTGTATAAACTGTCTCAACAAACCACCTAACCTAGGTCCTCTGAGTACTACAGCTTGTTCAGGTTCTACTATAAACCCAATAGAAATCACATGTACACCGTGTGCAAATAGTGGAATTATTTTATGCTTTCCGTACAGCAACTCCACTTTTGGTCGCTGACCATTCAGCCCCATCATGGTAGGTATAGAAGGTCCATACAAATCAGCATCTATCAGTCCCACTTTATATCCCTCATTGGCCAATGCCACAGAAAGATTCACAGCTACTGTTGATTTCCCTACACCACCTTTGCCTGAAGCTACGGCAATGACATTTTTAACCTGCGGTAAAACAGAGTCTATAGTGTTTTCTGTATCAGACTTAATTTTTACATGAATGTGGACCTGAGCTTCGGGAGAAATTTTACCTATCTCATCCATACATGCAAAATTCAAAGCCGATTTCAGTTCAGAATCATTTGACTTAAGTATGATAGAAAAAGTTACATTATTATTATCGACCCTAAAATCTTCCACCATTTTGGCAGTGATGATATCCACACCTGATTTTGGGTCTTTAACATTTCTTAATGCAGCTACAATGGCATTATGATCCAGCATAAGCGTTAATATTAATTTATTATACTGCAATTAAAAGACTAAAAGTAAGTCATTTGTTCACTGTAATTGAAAAATATGGCGAATCTTTATATTTTTGCAGCCGAAATAGAATATAGTGTCTATTTAACTACATGAACATATACAGAAATATCAAAGCACTCCCCGAATTTAAGAACGCTGTCATCACGATTGGTTCTTTTGACGGAGTACATTCAGGACATCAAAAAATTCTCAGCAGAGTTAAAAAACTGGCAGATGAAATTGACGGCGAAAGTATAGTCATCACTTTTTATCCTCACCCCAGAAACATCTTGGATTCTGCTGATCGGGAAATAAGTATACTCAATACTTTGGATGAAAAAATTAAGCACATTGAAAATATAGGAATAAAAAATATTGTAGTAGTTCCATTTTCCTTTGAATTTTCGCAACAGGCACCCAGAGAATATATAGAAAATTTTATTATAGCTTGTTTTCATCCCAAATACATTGTCATCGGATATGACCATAGATTTGGGCTAAACAGAGGCGGGGAGATCAGTTTATTTAAGGAATATGAAGAAATTAGCAAATTTAAGGTCATCGAAATACCTAAACAGGAAATAGATGACATTGCCATCAGCAGTACTAAAATTCGAAAAGCACTTCAGGCTGGAAATATTGAAGATGCCAACTTATTTTTAAACCATCCATACATTCTCACCGGCAAAGTCGTGCATGGGGACAAACTGGGGACAAAACTTGGCTATCCTACAGCAAATCTTCAGATCAGTGAAAAAGATAAATTAATACCTCTGGAAGGAGTGTACGCTGTAAAAATTGATATAGATGAGCATTTTTTTGAAGGCATGATGTATATAGGAAAAAGACCTACTGTCACGAATCAGCCGGATATCAATATTGAAATTAATATTTTTGATTTCAACCAGAACATTTACGATAAATTTATTACTATACAGATTTTAAAGTTTTTACGACAGGATATTAAATTTAAAAATCTGGAAGAACTGAAGGAACAATTAAAAGTAGATGAAAAAAATGCCATTCTGGCTTTGGATGAAATTAACCAGTTTACCAAAAAAGTAGCAAAAATTACAATAGCTGTACTAAATTATAATGGCGTAGAACTTCTGGAATCATATTTGCCTATGATGGAATATTCTTCATCAAAATATGAATTTGACATACTTGTGATTGATAATCATTCAGATGATTTGTCCGTTGATTTTGTAAAAGAATGGTATCCTGAGATTAAGATGGCAGAATTATCAAAAAATTATGGCTATGCCAAAGGGTACAATAAGGGACTTAGAGATGTTCAAACTGAATATGTTGTAATTATTAATTCGGATGTACTGGTTACAGAAAACTGGCTTGACCCAATCATTGATGAATTTGAAAAAGACAAATATCTGGGATGTGCTCAACCGTTGATTTTGTCATTGGAAAGCAGATCAAAATTTGAATATGCAGGAGCAGCAGGTGGTTTTCTGGATAACCTTGGCTATCCTTTCTGCAGAGGTAGAATTTTTGATAACGTCGAAAACAATGAAAACCAGTACAATACAAATACAGAGATATTTTGGGCAAGTGGAGCTGCCATGGTTTGCAAAACAAAATTGTTTAAAGATTTAGGAGGATTTGATGAGGGATTTTTTGCTCATCAGGAAGAAATAGACTTATGCTGGCGGATGAAACAAGCAGGATATCGAATAGAATGTATTGCAACCAGCAAAGTATATCATTTGGGTGGAGGTACTTTGGACTATCAAAATCCTAAAAAAGATTTTCTCAATTTCAGAAACAACTTGTATCTTCTTACTAAAAATGAAAATCTCAGTAAACTTATCTGGCTTATTCCAGCCAAATTACTTCTGGATGGCATAGCAGGTCTTAAATTTTTAGCAGAGGGCAAACCTAAATCTACTTTGGCTGTAATTAGAGCGCATATGTCTTTCTATATTCATTTGCCATTGGTTTTTGAAAGAAAAAACAAAGAACACATCTGGATCCAAAGAAATAAGGTCAATCCTGCCAATAATAAAGCAAGGTACAGTGGATCAATAGTTTGGAAATATTTTGTAGAAAGGAAGAAAAAATTCTCTGACATCAAATTCTAAATAAAATGAAATTTAAAAGTCCGGAGATCCTTTTTGAAGACGAGTACATGATAGCCGTAAATAAGCCGGCAGGGATCCTCACCATTCCTGATAGATTTAATGCAGACATACCCAATCTGGTCAAAGGATTGAAACAAAAATATCCTGATTTGATCCCAGTACACAGGTTGGATAAGTTTACAAGTGGTGTTATACTTTTTGCAAAAGATGCAGAAACACACAAACTCCTGTCCGCCAGCTTTGAATCCCGGGAGATAGAAAAATATTATATTGCGATCGTAGATGGGGTGCCTTCCCCTGAAAGCGGTCGGATAGAAGTACCACTTTCTGAATCCACTGTGACAAGAGGCAAGATGCTGGTGCATAAAAGAGGCAAAGCTTCTCTGACTGATTATAAGATCCTGAAAAGTTTCAAAATTTTTTCACTTTTATATATTCGTATTCATACAGGAAGAATGCATCAGATACGGGTTCATATGCAGTATCTTGGCAACCCACTGATTGTTGATCCTCTTTACGGCAATAGAGAAGCATTCTTTTTATCCGAAATCAAACATAAAAAATTCAATATCGGAAAATCAGATGAAGAACGACCACTTCTTTCAAGACAACCATTGCATGCCGAAAAACTGGTCATACATCATCCTTATACATCCGAGAAAATAGAGATTACAGCCGAAATACCTAAAGACATGGAAGCCACCATCCATCAGATGGAAAAATGGATAAAGTAAAAAATTCTTTCCCCACTGATTTTTATCCAAATACAAATTGAATCAATACTGAAAGTAAACCTATGATGATAGCAAAAGTATACTTTTACACAAAATTTTATCAATAATCAGCTACAACATTTAAAAATACCAGCCCAGTACCTTTGATATGATATATTTTTATACTTTTGAATGCAAAATTTAGGTATGTGTTATTTATGGATGAAAATCTGACAGCCATCTGTATTTATTTTGATGTTCTTAATAAAAAAATACGGTGGTATAATCTATTTGTGAAATTTGCGCTCAACATTTAAAAACAAAGTATGACAAATCAAAACAATCAGCTTTTAAAGTTACTAGGTGTCGGATTTGGTATTGCAGTTACCGTTGGAGGGACTATTGGGACAGGAATATTAAGAAAACCGGGACCGATTGCAGCGCAAATTGGTGAGCCATGGATCATTTTACTACTTTGGCTAGCAGTGGGTATCTATGCTTTGCTTGGGGTACTTTGTGCCATTGAGTTGGCCATTTCCATGCCACAGGCTGGCGCATGGTATGTATACGCACGCAGAGCCTTTGGTAACTATTTTGGCTTTGTCACCGGGATCACCAGTTGGCTGGGAACTGTATCGGCTTTGGGTTTTGGTGCTTACACCATGAGCGAATATATAGCACTATTAATTCCTGATGCCGATGGGTATATACAATTGATGTCAATTTTTCTGCTGGCATTGCTTACGGGATTCCATTGGCTTGGAACAAAATCTGCAGGCAGATCACAAGAAGTACTGGCTGTAATTAAAGCCGTGGGGTTGCTTTTATTTGTATTGGTTTGTTTTACTTACGGAAGTACTCCTACCGGAGAAATTGTAGCTAATACAGTTTCAGCTACTGCAATTCCTCTTACATTTATCGGCATAATAGGTGCGTTACAAGCAATATTTTATACTTATGATGGGTGGCATACTGCAGCATATTTTACAGAAGAAAATACGGATCCGGCCAAAACATTACCAAAGTCAATGATCACAGGCGTGATTTTAATTATTGCAATATATATGCTGGTAAATGGTGCCATACTTTATGCATTGCCTTCCCATATGCTTTTGAATTCCAAATTAGCTGCCGCAGACACTATAAGCTATATATTTGGCGATGGATATTCTAAGATTATCACTTTGTTTCTTATGATCTCTATACTGGGAATCGTCAACGCCCAGATAATGTTTGCTCCGCGTGTAATTTTCTCCATGAGCAGAGATGGTTTATTTTTTAATGGCGCTACAAAGGTGAATAATGCCGGCACCCCATCAGTTGCGATGCCTCTTACTGCATTTTTATCTATTCTTTTGATATTGAGTGGTAAAGAGACTTGTGGCAAACTATCTGACATTGCCACTTTCTTTTTTGTTCTTAGCTACGCTTCCGGATTTGCAGCATTAATCAGATTAAGACAAACAGAACCTGATTTATCAAGGCCTTTTAAAGCACCTTGGTTTCCATATTTACCCTACCTTTTATTGATTTTGTCAATACTGTTTTTAGCAGGTGCGGTATACAGTGATATACATAGCAGTAAATTTGCGTTGATATTTTTGTTCATTAGTTACCCATTATTTATGATCATCAACAGGCTAAACAAAAGTAGGTCAAGCAATTAAGTCAATATATTTATTCCTCACCGAGTATCCAGGAAGCTTTATATTTAACCTTGTAATTTTTATCAATAAAATTGCGTATATGTTGTATTGCTTCATCAATATCATCCGTAATTTTTAACAGATGCTGGTCATCAACCGATATAGTCTCTTCATTGATCATCTTTTGTATCATTTCTAAGATGTCTTTAAAATATTCCTTACCCATGATGACTACCGGAAAATTATGCAGTATCCCCGTTTGAATCAATGTAAGCGTCTCAAATAATTCATCCAGTGTACCATATCCACCAGGCATGACTACAAAAGCATACGAATATTTGGTAAGCAGAACTTTTCTGACAAAAAAGTAGTCAAAATTTACGATTCTCGTCATATATGGGTTTGAAGATTGCTCCTTAGGAAGTTTTATAGTACATCCTATGGATTGTCCACCGACGTCATGTGCACCCCTATTGGCAGCTTCCATGATGCCTGGTCCTCCTCCTGTCATGACGGCAAAACCTAGTTCCGCAAGTTCTTTACCGATTTGTCTGGCTTTTATATAATGAGGATTTTCTTCTTTAAATCTTGCTGAGCCAAAAACGGTCACGCAAGGACCAACAAAGTGAAGTTTTCTAAACCCTTTAATAAATTGCATAAATGCTTTGAAGACAAATAAAAATTCCTTTCCTCGACTATTGGGGCCGGAAAGGAATTGTGAATCTGCATCCAGAATTCGTTTGTTACCCATATTATTTTACTTTACACTATTGTTAAACTTTAACAATAAAAGATTATTAAAGTTATATTCAAAATAAAATGGTTTAACCAATATGCTGATTTTGAGTAAAATGATGACATAATTTTTCTTAGAGAAAATTATCGTCGGTTTAATGTCATATTTCTACTGTTTTATCAGATAAAATAAGCAAAGGTGATGTAGCATGTAAGGCAGCAAACTCTGTCACACTTTTGTGGAAAAGATTTTTAAAAATATTCCTGTGTTTTGTTGAAAGTACCACAAGGTTGTTATTATTTTCTTTGACCAGATTTTCTATGCCTGAAAATAAGTCTTGAGTATCGATAATCTCTATATGGTATTTTACTTCAGGAAAATAACTTTCCATGATCTTAATGGTATCAGCCACATCAAAATCGTCATTGGCTTTATTTCTGAAATGTACCAACCTGAAATCAGACCCCGTCTTTACACACAATCTTCCCGCATACAACAAGTGAAGAGAGTCATTTTTTAAATCTTCTGAAAGATATACAATTTCTTCGATTTTTGAATATGCAGCTCCAGGCGGTACTAAAAAAAGCGGGCAATAGCTATTATCAATCATATCCATTGATAAAGATCCAAATACCTTTTTGAAGGTATCTCCGCTACCTGTTGTCCCCATGACCATGATTGTATTTGGCTCTTTTGACATCTCTGTCAGTTCCATCCGAGGAAAACCAACTTTGAAAACCCCTTCAATAAGTGGTTCGGTGACAAAATTGCCTATCCAATCCTGATTCACAGATTGAACAAATTTTTCTAATTTTTCACGATGAATTTTTTCTGCTTCTTCATTGATTACCACAAACTGGTTGACATCTGTCGATGTAGGATAGTAAATATGAGTAAGCAATAAAACCCCTTCAATATCCTTAGCTAGATGGTTGGCAAAGTTATAAGCATTATATGATGCTTCCGAAAAATCTGTTGGAACAAGTATCTTTGTCATTTTGCCGTAATTATCAATTTTTAAAATATTTTGTATCGCTTCTCTTAAAGATTTATTATAACTTCCATTTGGTTTTATTTCAAATAAAAGTTTGTCATTCACCTTCAAAGCAGGTACAGACTCAATGTTATCGTGCATTATATCTGTAATCTTCGTTATTTCTTCCAAATGGTATTCAAGGCCTGCACCGGACAAACGCTCCAATACTTTGGTTTTAGCCAACTGGTAACTGGGTGTACCTGTACCGTAAATTTTTATATCTATCATTTTTTCAAACCCTTTTAATACCCAATAATTAATACCTACAATTAAAATTATATTTTACTACAATATGTTACTCTTCATATGTTGCAGTGGCCCCTTCATCAATGGCAAGTCTTTTGATAATATCAAAAGTCGTCACGATTCCCACGATTTTTTCATTATCAACAACAGGAATAGCATGAAACAAATTCTCTTTGAAGACTTCAAGTGCAATGATTATCTTATCATCGGGATCAAGTTTTGCTAATTTTTTTGTCATGATGTCTTTTGCAGAGTAATTATTTAATCGCACTTCATCTTCCAATTTTTCATTATCAGTGGAAAAACCTCTTCTGAAAAACAAAAAGTCGGATTTACTGACCATACCAACTAATTTCCCTTCAGCTAAAACAGGCAAATGATGGATTTTATTTTCCTTAAAAAGCCTGTCTGCAACTGCAAGCGTTTCGTTAATACCTATACAAATAGGATTTTTAGTCATTATACTGGAAATTGAGTTACGAAGATTCATATAAATTTTGTTTAAATTTGTGCCAAAGATCAAAATGATTTAATTTTAATAAGATGATTTAAATCATCTGTTTGAATGATATTTATTGTGATGTGATATAACCTTTAATTCGGACTTTTGATGTACAGAAATAATAATGATAATAATTATAGCCATTAATGAACAGTAAAAGTGATTATAAGCTTAGATTAAAGGCTATATTTGATGCAGCGGTAGATGGAATAATCATCATTGACCAAAAAGGCATAATAGAAGAAGTAAATGGCGCTTCCTGTCGGCTATTCGGATATGAAGAAGCTGAGATGATAGGTCAAAATGTAAATATACTGATGCTTTCTGAGCATAGTAAAAGGCATGATTCATATCTGAAGACCTATGAGGAAACCCGTCAGGCAAAAATCATAGGTACAGGAAGAGAAGTGGAAGGAAAGAAAAAAAATGGTGATGTCTTTCCTTTTTGGCTTGCAGTAATTGAAGTTGCATTGGAAGACAGGACTATTTACACTGGCTTCATACATGATCTTACTGAAATAAAAAATGCGGAAAAAAAGCTAAAGACGATGAACGAAAATCTTGAAAAAAAGGTAGTTGAACGTACTTACGAACTTGAAAATGCGGTAAACCAATTGCTGTCTCTAAACCGTCAGCTGGAAGAAGAAATTAATAACAGAATCAAGGCGCAAAGTAAACTTAGAGAACGGGAGTCTGAACTTGAAAAAAGTCTGGCCAAAGAACGTGAACTTGGTGAACTAAAATCCAGATTTGTCTCTATGGCATCGCACGAATTTCGCACACCACTCTCTACAATTCTATCTTCGGTATCTTTGATTGGCAGATATACTGACACTGACCAGCAAGCCAATAGAGACAAGCACATCAACAAAGTCAAGTCTTCAGTAACCCATCTCACTGGTATTCTAAATGATTTTTTGTCCATGAACAAACTCGAAGAAGGAAAAATAAACTCCAATATTGAATCCTTCGACGCTGTAGAGTTAGCAAAGGAAGTTGTCGATGAGCTTAAAACAATTTTAAAAGTAAACCAGCAAATAATTTGTGATTATAATTTTTCTACACAACATGTATCATCAGACAGAAAAATTTTAAAAAACATCCTAATCAATCTCATTTCCAATGCCATAAAATATTCTGATGAAAATGGAATTCTAAGGTATTCGATGCAGACCACTCCTGAAAATATTGAATTTTCCATAAGTGACAACGGTATTGGTATCCCTGATGAAGATCAAAAACATTTATTCGACAGATTCTTCAGAGCCAGCAATGTAATCAATATCGAAGGCACAGGGCTGGGATTAAATATAGTTAAAAAATATGTGGAAATATTAAATGGTGAAATTTCTTTCGCCAGTAAATTATATGAAGGTACTACTTTTAATGTAAAAATCCCAAATCACCAAAATTGAAATCTAAACAAAAATAAAGATATATAAAAATGGATGCAAAAATACTTGTTATTGAAGACAATCAGGATGTGAGAGAAAATCTGGAAGAATTACTTCAATTGACCGGATACACTGTGTATACCGCAGAAAATGGGAAAATCGGTACGGCTAAAGCATTGGAAGTGGTCCCGGATATTATTTTGTGTGACATAATGATGCCGGAACTGGATGGTTTTGGGGTTTTAAGAATCCTTTCCAATCATCCTGCTACCATGGATATTCCTTTTATATTTCTTACTGCTAAAACAGAAAAAGAAGATTTCAGAAAAGGTATGGGACTGGGAGCTGATGATTATATTACCAAACCTTATGATGATGTCCAATTGCTGGATACCATAGAAGTCCGACTTAAAAAAAGTGCAAGAATTAAAAATTCGTTTGACAAAACAGGTCATGGATTACAAAGATTTATTGATGAAGCAAAAGCCCAAAAAGAATTTGATAAACTTTCTGAAAACAGAGAATCCAGGAGATATCACAAAAAAGACATCATTTATGAAGCAGGACAATATCCCAAATGGTTATATTTTGTCGCTTCCGGCAGTGTTAAGTCTTATCAGATCAATGATTTTGGGAAGGAATTTACCACAAATATATACTCAAAAGGAGATTTTTTTGGATACATCCCCTTGCTTAAGGGTGAAAGGTATCATGACAACGTATCTGTGATTGATGATAGTGAATTGAGATTAATACCAATTGAAGATTTCACTTTATTGCTTTTTAACAATAGAGAGTTTTCAGCAAAATTTATAAAAATGCTGGCCAATCAATCCGAAGAAATAGAACATCTATTAATAGAAATGGCATATAGTTCAGTTAGGAAAAGAGTTGCCAATGCATTATTAAAATTTAGTGAATCCAAACACTCTACCACCATGTCAATCCTTAGGGATGATATAGCCAGTCTGGCTGGTACTGCAAAAGAGACAACCATCCGTACTTTGTCAGATTTCAAAAGTGAAGGTCTAATATCAATTGATGACAATAAAATAGAACTTCTGAAAGTGGAAAAGTTAAGAAATCTACCACAATAGTGATTAAAGTCATGTAGTTGTTTGACTTGCATCATTTTTCAGTTACTCTTTTCCAAATACCTTTGTATCATAAAACGGAAAGATGATTCGACAGGGAAATATAAAGGTCTCAGAGATTATGTCGAAGCAGGTGATTAATATTGATCATATGAGTTCGCTCAAAGAAGCCATCGACGTAATGAAGGATCATAATGTCAGGCATCTTCCGGTAATGGATGGTAAAAATTTGGTGGGAATAATCAGCAAAAGTGATGTGGACAAAGTAAAATTTCTGGAATCCTATATTCAGGAGAGTGGGAATTTACCCAGTCTTACCATTGATCAAATCATGACAAAAAATGTAAACACCATCCAACATGATGATACCATCAGGGAAGCGGGAGAAATATTGAGTTTAATGTCGTATCACGCTTTGCCGGTAATGCATGACGAAAATGTAGTAGGCATGGTGACGAGTACAGATTTTATTTTGCATTTACTCAAACATTGTGACTAAATGAAGTTTATAATATCAATGAAAAAATAAATATCATAATAAGATTTCGAAGTATAGATTGTTGATCTAATTGTTTTGATTTTAAAGAGGTGTCATAAAAGGTGATGCCTCTTTTTTTTTGACAAATGATTAATCTATATAGAATAAGATGTCATAATTACTCAAATAAAATTATAATACTATACCTTTGCTTCGTGATACAATGACAAATTTTCATTGCAATACAAATCATGGATGCATTTATAGAGTTTGGGGAACGAAGATTTAAATTATTTACAAATATTGTTTTTTATTTAGCTATTCTAATTATCTCCGGTCAGATCATTGAAACAGGCTTTACTTCAGAGCAACTTCAACTTTTTAATCGCCTTTATAAGCCGTTAAACCTGGCCTTCAGTTTTCTTGCTGCAGGTATGAGTTTCTATTTGTATCTGACTTCCAAAAATTTGTATATCAAAGCAGGAAGACTTCTTTTTTTCCTGATGTCTGTTTTATACCTCATTATTGCTACTCTATGGATACTTAATCTTTACAACCATATAATAGATGTAGAAGGGGTAAGGCTATTTTTTGGCGTTTTTATAGGGTTTATGGCCATTTCATTTAAAATCGCAAGCATCGGCAATTCATCTATTCACCCTTCATTGCTATTTGTTTTAAGTTTTGTTTTTCTGATCCTTTTTGGTACATTCTGTCTGATGCTTCCTGCTGCAGCTTATACAAACGTCACTTTTATTCAGGCTCTTTTTACTTCAACCAGTGCTGTCACTGTGACAGGCTTGGCGGTGCTGGATACAGGAAAGGATTTTACCTTATTCGGGCAAACCATTATAATGATACTTTTGCAATTGGGAGGCTTAGGAATTCTTACCGTTACCAACGTTTTTGCTCTGGTATTCAAATCATCTTCAACCTTTAAAAACCGAATGATGGTCAGTGATATGATCAAGGAGTTAGATAATAAAAATACCTTCAGCACCTTATTTAAGATCATTTTTATAACCATCATGGTAGAGTTGGTCGGAGCCATAATGATATATTTTTCTGTAGTCAATAATCCTGAAGTGACCGAGAACCCATCATTTTTTGCACTATTTCATGCCGTATCTGCCTTCTGTAATGGTGGTTTTTCAACTTTAACCAACTCATTGTATGAAGAAACTGTCAGATATAATTATTTTTTGCAGCTGACCATTTGCTGGCTCATAATCACCGGAGGTTTGGGATACTCTGTCATGATAAATCATTATCTTCTACTAAAAAACAAAGTAAAAAATAAACTTACTATCCTTAAAGTAGCACCTGTAAATACAAAAGCTGATTTCGCCAGAACAAGCACAAATACACGTATTATTTTAGTGACAACATCCATCCTTTTGCTGATAGGCACAATATTGTTTTTCATGGCAGAGTATAATGGAACATTAAAAGAACATTCTATATTTGGAAAACTTGTAGTATCATTTTTCAATTCCGTCACTCCTAGGACAGCAGGTTTTAATAACATAAATATGGCAGAAATGGGCATACCGGCTTTCATGCTCACAATGGCTTTAATGTGGATAGGTGCCTCACCAGGTTCTACAGGTGGTGGTATAAAAACGACTACCTTTGCGGTGGCTTTACTTAACCTCTGGAATCAGATAAAAGGTAAAGAAAGATTGATTATTAACTTTAAAGAAATACCAAACGTTGCCATCAATCAGGTAAATGCTGTCATTCTGTTGTCCATTTTTGCTATTAGTTTCAGTACATTTTTACTTTCATTTTTGAATCCCAACATGTTATTTAAGGATCTACTTTTTGAAAGTATTTCTGCGTATTCGACCGTAGGATTAAGTGTGGGAATAACGCCTGGCTTAGGTCAATGGAGTCATATAGTTTTAATCATTTTGATGTTTCTTGGTAGGGTAAGCTTTCTTACCTTTCTGATTGGTATTTTTAGCCGGTTATTTGGAGAAGAGCCAGGTTGCGAACCTTATTATCCAAAAGAAAACGTAATCATAAACTAAACATAAAAAAATGCATAAAAAAATCATCGTTATCGGACTTGGAAATTTTGGTGGCAATCTAGCTATCAAACTTACAGAGGACGGACATGAAGTCTTCGGAGTTGATAAAAGTCCCGCAAAAGTAGAATTGCTTCAACGTAAAATAAATCACGCCATCGGGCTGGATACCAGTGAAGAATCTTCTATCAATCATCTACCGATCGATGATTGTGATCTTGTCGTGGTAGCGATCGGTGAGAACGTAGGTGCATCCATCACTACAACTGCGCTGATTAAAAAACATTTTAATGGTAGAATTATTGCAAGATCTTTGACTACAGTACATAAAACAGTCTTAGAGGCCATGCAGATTGATGAAATCATAGAACCTGAAGCTGAATATGCTCACGAATTGGCAAATAGGATTATGGTGAAAGGTGCTATAAAGAGTATGGAACTCCATGGTGATTATGAAATAGTAGAAGTTAAAATACCAAGAAAGGTCATTGGAAAAACTTTAGGCGAACTTGACATCAAAACGAAACACAAAGCTCACATTATCACGGTCATAAAACAGACTGAAAAATCCAATTATCTGGGAAGTCCAACGATGCAAAAAAAAGTGTATGGTATACTGCATTCTGTCTACCAGTTTGAAGAAAATGATCTGTTGCTTGTGTTTGGAAATAAAAAGAACATAGACAGGTTTATCGAAGAAAATGCCTGACCTCAGTTGTAATTTCCTGATCATTTCTGCTGAGATAAAAAATAATAATGATTTCTCTGTTTTATTGTGTTCTTTAAAGTGAGAAAATATCTGACAAGGCAAAAGTTACATATTCTTTAGTTGTGCGATCACCAAATCAATCAGTGTTTTGCCTTCTTTTGAAAATTTGCTGTATTCGCCCTTTTCATAGGCCAACAATGCCAACATAAAATTATCTGCCATGATTTCGTCCGGATGTATGATGTACTGTGTATTGTCTTTTATTTTAGTAAAAAAAACAGGTGTGTTTTTGAGTGGTATGGTTGTTTTTCCAAGCTCATCCGATACCACTTCATAATAACTTCCCATATCTATTAATTCATATAAGTCAAAGTTCAGATAATCAAAAAATGCTGGATTATCAGGTCTGAAATTTTTAAATTTACTGGTAATAAGCGGCACTGCCATCTTACCTGGTACACCTCCTTCCAGTTCTATAGCATACTGAAATGATACGCCGTCAGGATTTGTCAGTAAAATTTTTTGAAGTGCCGGATTTAGTTTAATTGGTTTCACTGTCTTAAAAAATCCTATTTTTTCATATAAATCATGCTTCAATTCCATATTATATCTCGATAAAATATGAAACACTTCATGAATCATTACTGGCAATTGTCTTGATTCGTCCTCCAGTGGAAATATATTTTCCGGAATTAGTATATTCTTACCCCTTGTATAATAAACATCGTTTCCATAATGATTGGTTTTTACTTTAATTAACCGCATACCTCCAGGAAAAATTCTTGGACTTAGTGTATCGCACATGGATTTTACCTGCTGAAATAACCTTAACATTGCACTCATCTCTTCTGTCTTCCAATCAGTTACTTCTCTTGATATAAATTTTTTATACTCACTCAGAGCTTCTGCCCTGTTTCTGAAAGGCTCCACTCTTTTCATTTGGATTTGCATCTCAACTTCAGAAATCTGATCGTAAAATCCGTCAATATCGTCCAGAATTATAGCTTCTGACGCTTTTGTGCTGTCTAAAAATGTTATAAGTGCAGGTATATTTTTACCTGAAGCTTGTGACTCTTTTTTCAGTCTGCAACCGAAAAACAGACTTAACATGAAAGAAAAATAAATAAAAGATATTTTATGATTCATCGCTAAAATATTTAGGTAAAAGGCAATATTAATCTACAAAAAGTTTAGTCAATTCAATCGAAAATTACTAAATCCCAAAAAATTGTCTTCAATTATCTGAACAGATGTTAAAAATCAATTCTCAATCTTACATTAATTCGTCTCCCGGTCAGATTATTTGGCAAAGCATATTCTTCATTGGTCAAGGTTTTGATCCAATTTACCGAAGCCTGATTTGATATCTGAAGGAGATTAAATGCTTCCAAACTTATCCAGCTATTTTGTGCAAACCTAAGTGGATGATTTGGCTTTCTCTTTATCCATTCTGCTTTCCACAACTGAAAAGAAAATCCTACATCTATCCTGTGATAAGGTTTTAGTCTGAAAAAATTTCTGAATTCTGTATTGTTTTCACGCGGACCATAAGGCAAACCAGTTCCTACAGAAAAATTCAAATTAACCTTTACATTTTCATTTCGCGGCAGATAATCCTGAAAAAACATATTTATTGTCATCAATTGGTCCGTAGGTCTTGGGACATCATTGACTATGACAGGTACCCGCACTGAATCTACCACTTCATATCGCAGATGGTTAACACCATTTAATTTTTCTCTGGCAGATAAAAATGAAAAATTTATCCATGATTCAGCTCCAGGAACAAATTCGCCGTTGATCCGAAAATCCCAACCTACGATATAACCTGTGCTGTTATTTTCGCCTGCATATCTGATACGTACATTGTCCAATTCATAAGATACCATATCAGTTAATTTTTTATAGTAGATTTCTGATATTATCCTAAATGGTCTGTTGCTCACTTTTTCCCAGGTAAAATCATAAGACAACCCAGCTACAATATGGGTCGACTTTTGAGATTTCAGCTCTGTGTTTATACTGCCATCCGGTCTTCTCATTTCCCTGTATAATGGTACCTGATTGTAAATGCCTCCAGCCAGCTTAAATGAAATGTCATTTTTCCATTGTAATGGTTTGAACAATAATTGCACCCTGGGACTGACAAATATTTCATCGCTCAAGGATCTGTAAGTACCTCTTATGCCGCCGGATATTTTCAACTCAGAATTGGCATTTTTGATTGTAAATCCGTCTTGTAAAAAGACCTGTACTCTGTCATTTCTGATAATATTTTGAGATTTCAGCACACGTGAGAGTTGAATTTCTTCTTCTCTATATGGAAGAGAATAACCTGCTGAATCAAGTCTTTCCCATTCATTCAGTTTATCATCAAACTCTTCTGACTGATATTTGAGTCCCCATTGTATAAAGTGTAATTTTTCATTTGACCCGCTTTTGCTTGTCTGCAATTCCAAACCACCTTTGTACTCAATATTATATATGGTATTATATAGAAAATTTCTGGTATATGTATGTTGTGTGCCTGTACCCAAAACAGCTATTTCCTGCCCTGTATTATCCCCTAATGATGTTTCAATTTGTGATAATCTGTAATAACCGAGTATATCAAATTTTTCTTCCTCAGACGCTTTGTAGGACGATGCGAGCAATTTCATATATAATGGATTCTTTTTTCTCTCCGGCACATAAGTCAAAGATATTCCCCCCATACCATACCTGAAATTATCACTTTCCTGTCCTTCAAAAAGAGTATTAAGTTCTAGTTGAAAATCAATGGTGCCTTTTTTACTTTTACCCGATGACGGTTGAAAGTTATATTGACTTCCATTATAATTGGCAATTAAACCTACCTGAAATTCTTTTGTGATCTCATAACTCAAAAAAGCCTGAATATCAGTAAATGAAGGAACATATTCCCCTTTTATATCCGAACTACCAAGCAAATAGGCATTGGTTTTGTATCTTGCGCCGACCAGGTAACGAAACTTGTTATAAGCATTTGCACCTATTCTCTTACTTCCTTCAAAATGAGCTGAGGCACCCAATAAACTGGCTGTAACACTGGCACGAAAATCTTCCGGTCTCTTATACCTGATATCCAGGACAGAAGACATTTTATCCCCGTATTTACTTTCAAATCCACCTGATGAAAACTCAAGATCCCGTATCATATCAATGTTTGGAAAACTTAGGCCTTCTTGTTGGCCACTTCTGATTAGTTGCGGTCTGAAAATTTCAAAGTCATTGACATAAATCAGGTTTTCATCATAGTTACCACCTCGTACATTGTACTGTGATGTCAACTCACCTCCAGCACCGGCACTGACTCCCAATGCAATGTGTGGTAAAACACTTTCAAAATTGCCGGAAGCAGTGGGTAAAATTTTCAATTCCGTTACGTCTTCTCTTACCATTCCCACATCTTCTATTTTACCAGCTCTAACCACTATTTCCAAATCTGAAGCTTTGGGCACCATCTTTACATTTATATTCCGCTTTTGACCTGATATCATCGCCTCTACACTTACGGTGAGATCTGAGTATCCCAATCGGGAGAATTTTAATGTAATTTTTTTATCCTGCTCTACTACAATTTTGTATTGGCCATTATTATCAGATTCTGTTGCATTGGAAGTGCCATCTACGTAAACAGTGACATAATCTATTCCTTTATTGGTGTCAATGTCTCTCACCACACCAAAAACAACGCTAGTTTGTCCAATGACAAAAGCAGACAAAACAATAATCCAAATCCCCGTTAAAAACCATCTTATTTGCATAGATAATATTAGATATGCTATAAAAACGTTAAAAAAGTAAATTATAGTCTAATTTGAGTTAACAGTAAACATATAATCACCACTTTTATTTGAAATTGAAATGTTCACTACAATATTAGTTATGTTCAATGAGTACCGACTGGCTATATTTCCATGATTCAAAACTAAGTTTTATTTAGATTATCTTCCTGTAAAAGATTCGTGATAAAATCAATCGCTGGAAATAGACACTCAATTTTAGCTGTTTACCATGAAGCTTCTTTATCATCTTCTCCCAAATCAAATTTTATTCAAAAATTCAAAATTCAGGCATATAATCCTGAGATACCTAGATTTTTCAACGCATAAATAGCCAATTGTGGATTTTCAGCTTTAAATACACTGTTCCCGGCCACAAGTACATCAGCGCCTGCCTGGAGTATACTTTCAGCATTCTGCAACCCTACCCCTCCATCTATTTCAATCCTGGTACTCAAATTTTTTGTAATGATCATCTCTTTGAGTTCCTTAATTTTATTCAGCGTATGATAAATAAATTTTTGTGCACCAAATCCAGGGTTTACACTCATTATGATTACCAAATCCAGATCTTCAAGTATATCAGACAAAAAAGTCACAGGCGTATGAGGATTTAATGCAACTCCCGCATTTGCTCCTGTGGACTTAATAAGTTGAATTGTTCTATGTAAATGTGTGCATGCTTCCAAATGAACACTGATATTGTCAGCCCCGGCAGCTCTTATAGCTTGTATATACCGATCAGGCTGTTCTATCATCAGATGTACATCAAGTGGTTTGATGCTATATTTTTTCATTGTGGCAATGATATCCGGACCAAATGAAATATTAGGTACAAACATCCCATCCATAACATCGACATGCAACCAGTCGGCATCAGTGCCATTGACCATTTCAATTTCTGATTTCAAATTTCCGAAATCAGCAGCCAGTACAGAAGGAGCGATAAGATGGTGACCCATGATGTATTTTTAACAGGTCAAAGGTATTGAATTATTCATTCTAAAAAAAACATTAAATACAAGGATAAAAAACACAAGTACAATAATAGACATGATTGTACTTGTGTTTTAGTTTGTAGGCCTGCTTTAATTCAGATAGCATTATCTTGCAATAACAATCCGTTGATTTATCTTCCTGCTACCATTATCCAGAATAAGGAAATACAGCCCATCATTCAAAAACCTTAAATCAAATCTTTCGGAATAGTCACTTCCTGAGACAAACATTGATTTTCTGTATACATTGCGACCCAGTACGTCTAATATTTTTACATTGTACTCTCCTTCAGTCAAAGACTTAGCGATTAAATTGAATTCTCCGTCACCGGGATTTGGTACAATTATGAGTTTACCAGCTACAATCAAATCTTCAGATGACGAAATAAGTACGTTTACTTCTCTTTGGAAAGTATCTTTTCCACACATGTTTTCAACTATAAGAGTGACTGTATATATTC
This sequence comes from Saprospiraceae bacterium, assembly GCA_016714445.1. Lineage (GTDB taxonomy): Bacteria > Bacteroidota > Bacteroidia > Chitinophagales > Saprospiraceae > OLB9. Next base: position 1,169,048 of record JADJNF010000001.1, read on the forward strand.
CACTTTTTGTGTAGGTATGAAGTGGATTTTTCTCTGAGCTCGTGCTCTCATCTCCAAAATTCCATAGTACTGATGTTTCGCCCGAACCTGTATAGTTGAATTGTACATTTCCTGAAGAAGGCAAATCATACGTAAAAAGCCCTGTGGGTCCGGTCCCGATATTTATTGAAGAAACTATAGTGTCTGAACCTAAAGAATTGCTTACAATCAAAGTAATTTCGTATGTTCCTTTTTGATTAAAAATCACCTTTGGATTTGAATCTGAAGAAACTGCCGGAATACCACCTTCGAATGACCAGTGATAATTAGCCGCATTCTTTGATTCATTTTCAAAAACCACTTCATTACCTGAACACAAAATGCTATTATTGTTAAACTTCAAAATAGCTTCCGGAAAAATATTGATCAATACTTCCACAGTATCTGATATAACCTGTCCGCATTGATTTTTACTGGTCAGATAAACAAAATAGTTGCCATTTTCGGGGGCACTGAAGGTGATGTTTTGTCCTTCGAATTGATTTGTCAAACCATCACTGTATATTGACCACATCAGTTCATTGTTAAGTGATCCGGTACTTTGCAAAATAACTCTATTGGAATCCACTACAACGGAATATGATGCATCAGGTAATGATACAACTTTGACATATTCATCAATAAGTACATTGCCTTCACCTACCAGATTTGTTACCACGAGCGAAACCGAATAATTTCCCGGTTGGTCATATTTGACCACAGGATTTCGCAAGGTGGATGTGGCAGGAGTTCCTCCATCAAATACCCAATTCCATGCTGTAACAGAAGGAGATGATTGACTTGTAAACTGCACATTGGATGAAGGACATATCGTATTTGCCGAAGATGTAAATCCAGCCGTGGGCAACAATTGAATTAAAATATCTTTAATTTTAGTAGTCATGCCGCATCCATTTGAATCGCTCAATGTAACTGTGAAAGTACCCTGAGCATTGTAAGTATGCGTTGGATTTACTGAAGTAGAAGTCTGACCATCTCCAAAATTCCATAATGCATTTGTACCGTTTACTACGTTTTGAGTAAAATTTACTGTGTAACCATTGACAGCAGTTTCAAAAGATATGGTTGGTTTGTGATTTACAACTACAAGATTGTCCGCAAGGATTTGATCTGATCCATTTGCATTTGAAACAATAAGTGAAATATCATACACTCCTGAAACCGGAAATGTAACTTCAGGATTTGGCTCAGTGGAAGTAGATGGTATTCCTCCCTCAAAAGACCAAAGATAAGTAACTGGACCTAAGGTAGATGTATTTTGAAATTGAACTCGTTCGCCTTCGCAAATAGTAGCAGAATTGGCAGGCAAAAAAGATGCCACTGGTGGTAATGCTACTACAATTTCCTGCATAATATTATTTGATCCGCATTCGTTGGATAAGGAAAGTGTGACATTATATATACCATTATCATTATAAATATGAACAGGATTTATTTCAGAACTTTGCGCTCCATCACCAAAATCCCATGATAATGTATTGTAAAACTGACTTTCATCAGCAAATGAAAAAACTGTACCTTCCTGGCTATAACTAAAGTTAGCAATTGGCTCCGGAAAAACATCGATATAATTAGATTTAACCAAAGTCACATTTCCAAAACTGTTAAAAACTTCTAATTTTACATTGTGCAGACCAGGTTGACTATACATCACAACAGGTGAAGATGTGGTAGATGTTGCAGGTATTCCTCCTTCAAAGGTCCATAAATAAGTCTCCGCATTGGTTGAAAAATTACTGAAATTTACTGACAAAGGTCCGCAACCTGAAGTAGTATTAGCTAAAAAATCTGCAAAAGGTAAAAATGCTATGGTAATTGGATAAGTAATCTGTCTGGTTCCACATAGATTGCTTACGGTCAAAGTAACGTTATACGTACCATTGACAGCATACTGATGTACAGGATTTATTGTTCCGTTTTGTGAGGTTCCATCGCCAAAATTCCATGATATGCTGTTTTGAAATCCTCCCTGAAAAACAAATGATGCATTGGAACCATTAATATTAACTATAAAATCTGCTACCGGAAGTGGCGATACTGTTATGTAATCCACTTTAGTTTCGATGGCATTACCCGCATCATTAAAGGCCTCCAAAACTACAGCAAATGTGCCGGGAGTACTATACAAAACCGTTGGGTTGAAATCATTGGAAGTGCCTGGATTTCCTCCGGGAAAAGTCCATTGATAAAAAGTAGCATTTTCGGATAAATTAGAAAAATTGACAGTCAGAGGCTGACAGCCGGTATTTTGATTGGAAGTAAAGTTTGCTCTTGGCAAAACAGAGATAGTGACCGGAAAAGTAATGCTATTAGTTCCACAAGCATTTGTAACATGCAATGTCACATTGAAGGTACCATTTTGTGTATATGTGTGTTGAGGATTTGGCAAATTAGAAATTGCCGAACCGTCTCCAAAATCCCAGGAATATGAAGTTACTGAAGTTCCTGTATAAGTAAATTGTACATTATTATCGTTGGCATTGACATTGAAAATGAAATTTGGACTCGGAAGTGGGATTGCATTTACTGTAACAGGCTGTGTAATATTATTTGTCCCAAAGTTATTGATGGCCTGTAGAGTCACCTGATACTGTCCTGATGATGGATATGTCACTGTCGGTGATGCTGCTGTTGATGAAGATGGCGTCCCACCTGGAAATGACCATATTCTGCTGGTAGAACCCACTGATTGATCACTAAACTGTACACTCACCGGCGCACAAGTCAATGATGTATTGTAACTAAAGTTTGCTGTTGGAGCTACGCCACTTGAACAAGCAGAAAGACAAGATATATTTAGGTAATAACTTTGGATCTCTGAAACAGATGTTGATGACCAGGTATTGGATGTACTTACCGATGGAGCCATAATATCAGAATTATGTGATGCATCAAAATTGTGTCCAATTTCATGAGAAACAAGACATCTTTTTAATTGAGCATTTGAACTAAAGTCCTGAAGTGCGTTATATCTACTTCCTGTACAAACCCCAGGCTTCCACGCTATCCCAATGGTGCCTCCGTTAAAGTCTCTTCTTGTCCACACCGATGCTACATCATGAACAGAAGAAAAACCTGATGGTCCCCAAGCTCTAAAACTATTTAGTAATGTACCTGCATCCGTACTCGTTGTCCATGGATCACAAGTAGAACAATTAGATACCCATTGTTCCACAAGTAAAAATTGAATTTCGTCAGCAAAGTCATTATCATAATTGGTCTGCACATTATTTAATACACCTATATTATGATTTTCTACTCCGGTAACGCTACCATAGCCGCTTACCATAGAGAAATCAGATGCTATAGCATACTCCACTTTAAAACATCCACCAGGCATTCTGCTGCCTGAGTTATTTTGATGTGATGGTTGAATTTTTTGTTTTTCATCCATGTATTGTTCATATCCACACACTTTTTCCTCTCCCGGGATGATATCATTTATGCTATACATGACAAATTTATTTTTTTGTCCGGAATTCACAAAATGATATAAAGGCTCAATAAAATATGTGTTTTGACCCAATCTAATGAAACCATAAATAAAGTCATTATTAAACGTAAGACTTACTTGACTGCTTGCTACACCTTCCACGGAGCCTTGCATGGGTAAAGCAGTTGTGCCTCTTTTTTGACTCAAGCCATTTTCATTAGACGTTACAAGCAAATATTGAGGAGATATAATTCCACTGTTTTCCAGTAAGAGATTCCACTCAGCTTGTTCATTTATTTTTAATTTTACAGCATTCCCTCTGGTAGAAGAAATTATATTATGGTGTACTGCTGCTGCATCAATATCCAAAATTTCATAATTATAAAACATTTTGTCCAGTTCAGCAAACTTTACCAGCTGCTGACCTTGTGTAATACTGATATAAAAAGTGGAAAAAATAAAAGTGATGAAAAAGTTAAGAGCTACTTTCCTGAAATTTAAACACATATAAATTAAAATATTTAACGAAGTAAAATAAAATGACTTGCAAAGAAAAACAATTTTAATTAACTTTCAGAATGAAAAAATAATATTTATTTTGGCAATAATAAATCTGTTCGAAATCATTCTAAAAGTTTGAACTCAAAATATTAGGTTTTTTAAAAATTTTTATTTGCCAATCTATTGATAATGAGTATAATTGAGCATAAAAATTAGAAGAACAAACTCACCTCGATTCAAAAATTCAAAGTTACCCCAAACAAATATTCAGTTAAATTTTTTTCATCGATTGAACCAAAGTTGACTCTATAAACCAATACATTATATTACAATTATTCTCCTTTTTCCATGGCCTCTGCTGCTACTACCTGCAAATTGATTTTTTCAACTTCTTTATCAATATAATACAAACTTTGTCCGCCTTCTCCTATTACTTTTATTCTATCCATGATTGTTCGAATAACTGCTTCTTCTTCTCTTTGCTCATCAACATACCACTGTAGAAAATGCTGGGTATTATAATCATTCTCATCCTGTGCAAGTTTGAGCAAATTGTGAATTGACAATGTCACGCTTCTTTCCTGCTCGAAAACTTTCTGAAATGCTTCCTGAATACTGGTGTAATTTATTGGTGGCTGAGCTATTGCAGGTGTAATGGGCAGGACACCTGACTCACTCATGTATTCGTATAATTTGAGCATGTGAAATCTTTCTTCATCCGATTGGCGGATAAAAAACTTTTTACATCCTTCCAGCGCCTGATCATCACACCAATAAGCCAGGGCTAGATAAAAATTGGATGCATAACCTTCATAACTAATCTGATTATTGATGGCCTGTTGCATCTGAGGACTGAGATCTATCATAATATCTGATTTTTTTATTTTCAGAGAATAACCTTCGAAAGATTAAAATGGTTTGATTAAATATCCAGGATGATACAATTTAGAATAAATCTATTTCCAGCTTTCTTTTTAAAACACTTTAAAATAAAATCCATGGACAAATTTAAAAAACGAAATACCAAAAATTGACATTATAAATACTAAAGAAGTGCAAAAAATATTACAAATATAAATTTCCATAATATTTAATCTCAGTTTTTTCAAATAATTTAATATCTTTGCTTTCATTAATATTGAATACGGTAACCCACAAATTATCAATAAAATTTAGGTGCATATCATGTTAAATCATGGCTTTGTTTTAAAAAATACATGTATATTGTTAATATTGTTTTTCGGTATTACCACGACATCTATTCGTGCTCAGGTGTCCAATATTAAATATCAATTAAAATATAACTCTGATTCCTGTTGGTATGATGCATTTCTAATCATTGAAAACGGATCAGCCAACACAATACCCGAAAGGACTCAAGATTACAGCCAATTTTCTGTTATAGTTCCAGCAGGTACCAATATAAATGTTATTAAAAACTACATGCCAATCGAAAACAACTCATCCTATACAGGAACAATCCCGGTTAATTGGTTCATAAGCGGTGTGGTAGGTGGACCGTCGATAGAACCAAATTTCGATTTCTACATGTTCTCACCGTCATTGGACTCTTTATCTCATTATAATGATATATACACAGGCGACACCATAAAGCTGTTTAGCCTTTCAGTTGATACAATATTTGATTGTGGCTCTGGTATCAGACTGTTTGAAAATGGCACCGATCCCGGTCCTATGGAACCTGGTATGGGGTATATTGATTTTAGTAATCAGTTAAATCTGGTAGGGTCATCGGTGCTTTATGATGAAAATGCTCCACAGATCTACCCTCAGAAACCACTTTTTTCAAGTTTGCCCATCCCTTCGTGTGACTATGGAGTAGAAATAGATATCTCAACTTTTACCAGTTCATGTCAGGAACCATTATCTTATGAATGGAACGGACCAAATAATTTTATTTCGACAGCACAGGATGTATATTTGGTACCAGCCACCACCAGCAACTCAGGTACATATAAAATTAAAGTTACAGATGGATTTGGTTGTTCAGATTCTCTTAGCATTATTGCTTTCAATAAACCTCTTGCCGGTGACGATCAGGTCGTTTGTGCCAACTCTACAACCACGTTGACCGGGGCTGCTCCTTCTGATGGCGTCTGGACAATGGTATCATCAAATCCCAGCGGAGCATCATTATCCTATGTTTCTTCAGGGGTTTCCTCAGTTACATTTGATGAAAGTGCAAATGGAACATATCGTTACATATACACTACCTTTTCTTGCAGTGATACCATGGAAGTTATAGTTTTACCATCACCACAGATCTCAATAGTCGGTGACACATCCATATGTTTGGGAGGGAATACACTATTATCGCCTGATACAGGTGGCTTTTGGACCAGCAACAATCCCTTGACTGCTACAGTGACCAATGACGGTATTGTAGAGGGTGACGAAGTTGGTTCTACCAATTTTACATTTACTGATATATCAACAGGCTGTTTTGCCACCACAGATTCTGTGAAAGTGAATGACCTTCCAACCGTAACCAATTCAGGTACTCCCAATGTTTGTATAGGGTCCATGACCACGCTTGTATCTTCAGGTTCTGGGGTTTGGAATAGCTTTGACCCCGACATAGCTTTGATAAATAGTGCAGGGATAGTCACAGGGATATCAGAAGGAACAGCATTAATTTCCTTTACTGATACCATCACTGGCTGTGTTTCAATATCCACTCCAATGATGGTATTGCCAATTCCATTGATTAGTATCACAGGAAATAATGTGATTTGTACTGATGCAGAAACTACTTTATCTCCGGTCTCTGGTGGCAGTTGGACCAGCCTTGACCCAAACTTGGCTACGGTAAATGATTCCGGTGTGGTAACCGGGGTTTCTGAAGGCGTGGTAACTTTTCTCTTTACAGAAACATCAACTGGCTGTGCTTCTGATACCAGTGACATCATTACTGTGATGAATAAACCAGTATTATCTCAAGCCACAACTGACCTTTGTGAAGGAAGCACTACTATCCTGCAACCAATAACAGGAGGTGTTTGGATAAGTAATAACCCTACTGTTGCAACCGTTGGCATCTCGACGGGCGTGGTAACGGGGATAAGTCAGGGCTATGTTACATTTACATACACAGACACAAATAATGGATGTTCCAGCACATCTGATTCAATATTCATACATCAAAGGCCGCAATTGGCAGCAAATCCTCCAACTGTTTGTGTTGGGTCAACCACTCTGCTTTCTCCATCATCAGGTGGAATTTGGACAAGTCTGGATAGCGATATCGTGGTAGTAAATGATAGTGTTGCAGTGGGCATAAGTAGTGGTATAGTTTCCTTAAGCTTTATAGATAACATGTTCGGATGTTTAAATACAATAAATATTGTTGTATCGGAAAGGGCATCAGCAATGATCATAGGCGATACAGAAATATGTACAGGATTTACCTCTCAATTATCTCCTTCATCCGGTGGTATCTGGACAAGTAGTAACGCGTCAGTAGCTACAGTAAATAATGAAGGTGAAATAACAGGAATAGGTGCAGGTACTGCGTTTTTTAATTTTACAGAATCATCTACTGGGTGTAACTCCCTTCCAACATCATCTATAACCATCCATCCAATACCCGCTATAAATTTAACCGGTCCACCGCAGATTTGTATTGGCTCAACTACCACAATGACCCCTTCCAGTGGAGGTATTTGGACGAGCAACAATGAAAATATCGCCACTATTGATGCAAATACAGGTTTGATCACAGGTTTGGAAGGTGGAATAGCAACTTTCATTTTTACTTTAAATACTACAGGATGTATATCTCTTCCAAGTTCCCCCATAACAATATTTGAAGAAACATTAGCAACTATTGAAGGTCCTTCCGTCATTTGTACAGGCGCAAGTACCTACTTATCACCTTCATCCGGTGGTATTTGGATATCAAGTGATCCAACCATAGCCTCAGTGTCCAATACAGGACTTGTCTCAGGTACAGGGTCAGGTTTTGTGAACTTTACATATACCGAAACTGCAAATGGCTGTGGTTACACTTCTACTACTCCAAATATAATTGTGACACAATGTTTTAATCCGGACTTCAACATTACCAGTACCAATGTAATAGTTACCGGAAATATTAGTACAAATGATCATGATGCATCTGGAAATATATACAATGCCGGATCTTTGATTTCTTCCCCGACCTCCAGCAACCCTGTGCTTCAAATAAATCCTGATGGCAGTTATTCCTTTCAGTCAGATTCATCTGGTCACTACAAGTACAAAATACCCGTATGTGTGCCCCCATTGACATCATCATGTCCTGAATCAGAACTAAATATCACTGTTGTAAAATATTTATCCACAGACAAGGTCGCTATGGCAAATGTGGATCTTGCAGCTACCAAGGTGAATACTCCTGTAAGTATCGCATCGCTACAAAATGATATATGTGTATTGGTGGGAGGCTGCAATTTGGATCCTTCTTCGGTCGCTATTTTGGATTTTCCAAACCATGGCAATGTCACCATCAATTCGACAACCGGAAATATTACTTACACACCTGATCTGAATTATATGGGTGTAGATACATTGATGTACAAGGTTTGTGTTATAGGGCAGCCTGCAAATTGTTCATCCGCCAAACAAATTGTGTCCATCAAAAACGCCACAGCAGATAATAGTACATCTGCAACCGATGACCTATATGCAGGTGCCAAAAATAAAATAATAAATGGTAATGTATTGCTAAATGACATGGATGCAGAAACAGACCTGCAATCCGTATCACCACAGATACTTTCCGGAGTTAACGGTGATTTTTTGCTTAATACAGATGGTAGTTTTTCTTTTATTCCTACTCCTGGATTTACAGGCCATACAGAATTTGTGTACGAAGTATGTGATGATCATACCCCTAATTATTGCATATATGCCACACTTCATATTTTTATATTACCTGACCTAATTGTTAACATCAGGGCATATCTTGAAGGATCTTTGATGAATAATGGAAATGCTACTGCCAGCGGTCGACCTTTGATGCGAGATAATTTAAGGATGAGTCCATTTAATGGGTCAAGATATATTCCAAATTCAAGTCCTTATAAATTTGCAACTGAACACATAAATATTACATCAAAATTTAATCATGTAGGTCCTGGATTATTGCCTGAATTACAAACTATTCTAAACCCATCTGCAGTCTTTGGTGTAACCGGTCAGAACGCAATTGTAGACTGGGTATTCATAGAGCTGAGGTCAAAAGACAGTAAAACCAGTGTCGTAGCATCAAGAGCAGCTTTAATTCAAAGAGACGGTGACATAGTGGATATTGATGGTGTAAGTGCGCTCACTTTCCCTGGAACCCCTACAGAAAATTACTATGTAGTGGTTCGACATCGTTCACATTTAGGGGTGATGACGGCCATAGCAATGACTCCGGATGAAATGAATTCTCTGATTAATTTTACATTGCCATCTACCCCTGTTTTTGATTTTGGGACCACAAAAGGAAATGGTTATGATTATACCGGAGTGGCACTAAATCCATCTGTAAAGGTCGGATACCGAGCCCTTTATGCCGGCGACTTTGACGCAAATAAAAAAATAAAAACGGAAAATCCAAATGATGATTTGAACACTTTGTTTTTTGAGATTTTTTCATACCCGGGAAATACAACATCAAATGCAAACTATGATTTTGCCATCGGGTATTTACAAGGTGATTTTGATATGAATAGCAAAGCAAAATTTGATAATCCCAATGATGATAAAAATATGCTTTATATACAGCTGTTGTTTTATCCAGTAAATATCCAGTTTTTATCCAACTTTAATTTTTTCATTGAACAAATACCCTGAGTTTCCATTTTATTTTATATCGAAAGCCATCAAATCAGCAATAAAACAAAAATTTTAAAGCAAACTATTACCCAATTTTATAGTCTCATTTATTAAAAGATCAAAATCAGAAGTTATACTCCTGTGATTGGTTATGGCCACCCTTATAGCATAATTACCGCCCAAAATGGTGGACGAAGGAGATGCAATTCCTGAAACCTGAAGCTTCATGACAATGTCCTTATTTAATTGATTCAGTTCTTCTTTGGTTTTATCACTATTGACGAATCTAAAACAAACAATATTTAAAGAAGTAGGTGCAAGCAATTCAAGTGTATTATTTTCGTTGACCAAATCTGTAAGGTATTCAGCCTGCTGTATATTTTTCTCAATCTGTTCAGCATATTTTTTTATGCCCTGCTCCTTGATTGACATCCAAACTTTAAGTGCTTTGAATCCTCTGGATAGTTCAATTCCAAAATTATTAAAGCTATCAGGACCAGATGCTAAACCTCCCTCGTGAGTCATAAGATAATTTGGAGCAAAAGAAAAGGCATTTCTATGTGCTTCTTTGTTTCTGATCAGGACACACCCCACTTCATATGGCATATACATCCATTTATGGAGATCAAAAGCAACACTATCTGCTTCTTCAATAGGTTTTAACTTTTCTTTATACTGGTCTGTTAATTTTGCCAATGCACCAAATGCACCATCAATATGAAACCATAAATCATATTTTTCACAAAGTAATTTAAGTGCCTTAAGGTCATCTATTGCGCCGGTATTGACCGTGCCTGCATTACCAACCAAACAAAATGGATTGTAGCCTTTACTAATATCATCCCTGATCGTTTGTTCAAGTGATTCAAGATTTATTGTGTAATCAGCGTTTACAGATATTTTGCGTAATCCTTCTGTTCCTACACCTATCACTTCAGCTGCTTTTGCTATGCAACTATGTGTTTCGCTGCTGCAATACATCACGGGCTTTAGGGCCAGTCCCTGCATGCCTTCTTTTCTGGAAAAAGCAATCATATGATTTCGTGCCACTATCAAAGCTGTCGTATTGGCCATAGATCCTCCGCTTAACAAAATTCCTGATGCAGATTCAGGAAAATGCATCATTTGTTTGCACCAGTTAACTACTTCCTGATCCACGTACATCGGAGATTGCTCACCAATGGTGACATTTGGATTCATAGCAGATGCCAGAAAATCGCCAAAAACACCCATAGGAGTCCCTGTACCTTGCACCCATGCCCAAAATCTTGGATGAATATTACCTTTATTATATGGTAAAATATGTGTTTTAAATTGAGCATAAATTTCTTTTGCATTCATACCATACTCCGGAAGTTCCTCTTTCAAAAATGTTTTGGTTTCTTCAGGAATAGGTTTCCAAACCGGTTTATCCTTTATATCTTTCAGATAATCAATCATATCATCCATCATCAAATGACCTATTGCCCTCATTTCTTCCCAATCTTTTGGATCGAGCGTTTCTTCTATCATCTTTTTTCTATTAATCATTTATCTGCACTTCTGAATCCGATGGTTTTTTTATGAATTATTTCTGCTTCCTGTATACCGGCAATAGTCGATAAATCTTCAGGTAAAATAAGATTAAACTGACCTTTTTTCCTTTCAGATAACGCAACCGCAGAAATCCTAAGATTCTGATTTTTAATTACTTCAAGTATAATCTTCCTGACTGTTCTTGCGTTTCCGAAATATTTATCCCGTTTGATATACAAGTCTTTCATGATACCATTTAGTAAACCCATCGCTTTGGGTGACAATCTATACCCTTCACTTTCGATCATGCTAATCGCTATTTCTTCCAGTTCTGAAGGAGAATAATCTATAAACCTTAGCGTTTTATCAAATCTGGAACTTAATCCGGGATTTGCTTTCAAAAAAACTTCCATATTATCCGGATACCCGGCAACAATAACAAAAAACTGTCCACGGAGATCCTCCATTTTTTTGAGTAGGGTCTGAATAGCTTCATTACCAAAATCTCCCTGAAGACCATTAAAATTGCTCAATGCGTAGGCTTCATCAATAAAAAGTACTCCTCCAAGCGCTTCATCTATTTTTTCATTTGTCTTAATAGCAGTCTGCCCGACAAATCCCGCCACCAAACCCTGTCTGTCCGTTTCAACGATATGCCCTCTTTCCAGAATCCCCAAGGCCTTGTATATTCTGGCAAGAATTCTGGCTACTGTCGTCTTTCCGGTTCCCGGATTACCGACAAGCACGGTATGAAGTGAAAAATTTGACAATACATTTTTGCCTGTTTCTCTATAATACTTCACAACACTTACCATCTCACGAATCTGCACCTTTATGTTTTCTATACCAATCAGTTTATTCAGGTCTGAAAGAGCCTGGTCCAACAGAATATTATCTACAGGAATATCAGGCAAAACAAATGATGCATTTCCTCTTAAAGACATAACATCAGATACCTGTACTTCTGATAATTCATCTTTGGAGAGTTTTGATGGATTTTTTCTGGCCATGAGTCGAAGCGCCATATTAAGTTTTGTTCGATCGAGCAAATCTTGTACATATCTGGCGTTTCCAAAAGATTTGTCTCTCTCCCTATAAGCTGCCGTGATAATTTCCTTAAGTATATCAAAACTAGCCGGCGTAAATCTGATTTCTCTGGAAACGGCTGATAATTCTGCTATTTTGATCAAATCCTGTGGTAAATAGTCGGGGAACTCAAAAAAGTGTTTAAATCTTGACCTGAGACCTGGATTTGACTGTATAAAATGTTTCATCTCTTTTGGGTAGCCTGCTACGATGACTGCCAGATCTCCTTTGCCATTAGACATTTCTTTGACCAGAATTTCAATCACCTCTCTGCCAAAATCTTTAGAATCATCATTTGCTCTGGCCAAAGCATAAGCCTCGTCAATAAATAAAACACCTCCTCTGGCCCGCTCTATAACTTCTTTCGCTTTAGGGGCTGTCTGACCAATGTACTCCCCGACCAAATCCACCCTGTCCACTTCGGTGACATGTCCTTTGCTGAGCAGTCCCATTTTTTTATACAATTGACCCATCATTTTGGCCACTGTAGTTTTACCTGTACCCGGATTTCCAGTAAAGACAGAATGAATATTTATGACTTCTGTTTCTTTAAATCCTTTGTCCTTTCTAAGTTGCAAAAACTCCAGATATTGGGCATGTTGCACCACCTTAGACTTTATTTCGCTGAGCCCTACAAGTTCATTCAATTTCGAAAAAACATCTTCGAACGTTTCATTGTCAACTTCATCACCCAATATCAGGGGAGATGAACGATTTGATAAATGTATTTCTGCGTTTCCTTCTGAAAATTCTTCCCCTACTTCAAAATAAACTACGGCTACAAGCTTGTCCATAAATACCACTTCTATGCTGTAATTTCCTTGTTTCCATGAACCTTTTGTATTCGCTCCCCACCCAGCCGAAATTCTGATCAAATCATCATCCTTTTTTACATTTTGTAACCTGGTCACCTGTCCCTTCAGCTCTCTGCTTTCATTATAAAATTTGACAAAAAGCTCACAGTGCCAATTGTCATCTTTGATCTTATTGGTTAAAACTATTTCAGAATATATATAGCGGGATTCTTCACTTGAAAATACTTTCATGTATGTCCTGTCTTCTTCCATCACATCATCATACTGACCTTCATACAACTTTAATGACTGAAGGGAAACATAAGGATTTGAGCCATCCACCAATAATATATCACCGACATCTTCGACATAAAAATATTTAGTAGTTACTTTTTCGCCATCCATCCAGGCTTCCCAATAATATGTACCTTTCTTCCAGAAAGAACCTTCACGTTTATTGCCCCACCCTTCTCTTATATATACTACATTGTCAAACTTACTTATTTTTTTCTTAAATGTGAGGTTGCAGATTTGCTTTTTGTTATTTTTAATTTCGAAACATCGAAGCTCAATGTCCACTTCCCACACGTCCCTATCAAACAATTTATTGTAGAAGGATAGCTCCGCATAAATGTACGTGGTTTCATATCTGTCGAATACCTGACGATACTTTTTTTTATTATCAGCCAGCCACTCAGTGGAAGAATAAACACGTAATTCCTTAAACTTAAAGTTTTTATTTTCGTTTGTCTGCGTTTGATCTTCCATATGGCATCGATTAAGGTATAACGAAAATAAGGGAATTGACAGAAATCTCTTAATTTATTTGACTTTTTATGTAAAATAATTTTGGGATGCCAAAATAAAAAAATAAAAATGGCTTCATCTTCTGCAGACAAAGCCATTTTCAATATTGCTTGTAAGTATCTTAATTATAGATTAAAAGCACTTTTTATCTGATCCACATAATCCAGTTTTTCCCAGGTAAATGTTTCAACAGTTAGTTTTTTTTCTTCCCCTCCCGGTGATTTGAATGTTTTTGTTATGGTTTCAGGACTTCTTCCCATGTGACCATAAGCTGCTGTTTCGCTATAAATTGGATTTCTGAGTTTCAATCTCTGTTCAATAAAGTAAGGACGCATATCAAATATTTCCTCAACAATTTTGCTGATCTCACCATCTTTCATATTTACTTTGGACGTACCATAAGTACTAACATTTATCGATGTTGGTTTTGCAACTCCAATGGCGTAAGAAACCTGTACCAATACTTCATCACAAAGACCGGCAGCGACGAGATTTTTTGCAATATGACGGGTTGCGTATGCAGCGCTTCTGTCCACCTTACTCGGATCTTTACCAGAAAATGCACCACCACCATGAGCCCCTTTACCACCATAAGTATCCACAATTATTTTTCTACCGGTAAGTCCTGTATCTCCATGAGGTCCACCAATTACAAATTTTCCTGTAGGATTTATATGATAAGTAATCTGATCATTAAAGAAATGTGCATACTGTGGATATTTGGCCTTAATTCTTGGTATGAGTATCTGAATGATGTCACTCTTTATCTTTGCCAGCATTTCACTCTCAGCATCAAAATCATCATGCTGTGTAGACACTACAATTGCTTCAATACGGGTTGGTTTATTGTCATCAGAATATTCGAGGGTGACCTGAGACTTAGCATCAGGACGAAGGTATTTTATTTCATTATTTTCTCTTCTGATGTTGGCCAGTTCTACGAGAATGGCATGAGCAATATCCAATGCCAATGGCATATAATTTTCAGTTTCATTGGTAGCGTAGCCAAACATCATGCCCTGATCTCCGGCTCCCTGATCTTCTTTAACTTTTCGTTCAACACCCTGATTTATATCAGCAGATTGTTCATGAATAGCAGACAGAACACCGCATGAATTGGCTTCAAACATGTACTCTGATTTGGTATAACCAATCTTTCTGATGACATCTCTGGCTATTTGCTGCACATCAAGATAAGTGTTTGACTTCACTTCTCCTGCAAGAATTACCTGACCAGTGGTCACAAGTGTTTCACAAGCAACTTTTGATTCAGGATCAAATGCCAGAAAATTATCAATCAGAGCATCTGAAATTTGATCTGCAACTTTGTCAGGATGGCCTTCAGATACAGACTCGGAAGTAAATAGATAGGGCATGTTTATCTTTTTTTAATTGATCTAATTTGATACAAAAAATTACCAGAGGCAAAAGTAAGAATTATAATAAGCTTTCACCAAACCATTATGGATTTATTTTATACGTTGGTGAGATTTAACAAAAGATCTTTTGTACAATAAGCTCAGATTCGTTCTATTTATGGATTTTATCATAAAAAATAAGGATCAAACCTTATTTAATTTTGCACTCCAACATCTTTTCCCCTTCCAACATTCCTTCATAATGATCTCCTATGGCTATTTTACCTACCCCGGCAGGAGTGCCCGTAAAGATCAAATCCCCCGTCTGTAATGTAAAATAATGTGAAATAAAACTAATGAGATAATCAAATTTAAATATCAGGTCATTTGTGTTTCCGTCCTGAACAATATTTCCGTTTTTGACAAGTTGAAATTTAATCCCGCTCGTATCCAGCGTGTTTTTACTTTTAAAATCCCCTACTACAGCTGAGTGATCAAAAGCTTTGGCAATCTCCCAGGGATGTCCTTTGTCTTTGCATAGATCCTGCAAATCTCTGGCCGTAAAATCTATTCCAAGTCCTATCTGATCATAATAAGCTGAAGCAAATTCCTCCCTAATAGCTTTTCCATTTTTACAAATTTTTAAAACCACCTCCAGTTCATAATGAATATTGGCACTAAAATCAGGGTGATAAAAAGGCTTACTTTCAGTCAGTAAAGCAGTCGAAGGCTTCATAAATATCAACGGTGACTTGGGTACCGGATTATTGAGTTCTTTGGCGTGGTCTATGTAATTACGACCTATACATATTATTTTCAAGACAATCTGATTTATTCAGCAGCAAAGATATTATAACTCAACATTTACTTGTGTATTCTGACATTATTTTCGATGGTAATAATTCCTGTTCCTGAATTATATACTGAACTTCCTCCTGCCGCACCGTTAATATCTTTCAATTCCATTTCATCCAACGTCAAAACACCATTGTTTAAGATACATCTTCCGTCTGATCCACCCTGAGTACAATTGATCTTAAAGCCATTCATGGTCACTGTTTTACCTGCTGCTATACTAAAAATATTTTCTGAAAATCCGGCTCCGTTTACCGTAACATTTTTTGAAGGGAAACCTGTAATCGTGATATTTTTATCTATGTTTATGGGTGAAGTTAATGTTATCATTTGTCCATACACAGGAAACTCTATCTCAACATTGCCATTTTCAGGGGCACAATCTATGGCATCCCTTAAGGTATAAGCGCCACTATTGGCAGTACTTCTGACATCTGTGCAGGCATCGATTTGAAAATTGGTCAAAACCAACATTTCTGATGGCGATAAAGAGTAGGATTCACCCGTGCTATTGACAGTAAAACTACTTCCGTCTATGGTCGGATCACCATTGTATTTATACCATGTACCGGTAACATCATATATTGGATTGGCCGTTTGCGAGTTATTTGGATCAAGATTGGCTATGACGATGACATGTTTTGCTTCAGGATTTGATCCTGTTGAAAATCTCATAACCCTAGGCTGAGATATGTTTCCGGCACCCAATCCGATGTTGCCATAATCCGGAGTCGTGGCATATATGTTGTATTTATTTCTGATTTTTAATAGCCTTGATGTTAATGTATAAAGTTCTTTTCGTTTTAAATGATCATAATATTCCCATCTTACCGGCTTTTCTCCCGTCCTTCCATTAAAATTGATGCTCACATCATATCCCAATTCCTGAAATTGCCAGATCATCCTGGGGCCAGGTAAAAGTAAATTGAATCCCAGCGCTATTTTTAGCCTGTTTATGATATTGTCTATAGTTTTGTCACCATTAAAATACTGTGAAACTTCGTATCCCAATCGTTCTTCATCATGACTCTCTCCATAACTCATCCAATTTGCATAATCAAAATTCCTACCTGATGCATTGTACACCCCAGATGTATATATATTAGTATTATCCCCATTGTACCCCAAAATAAAACCTTTCAAATCATTGTGATGTCCTACCCCACTCCACATCAATATGCCCAAAGTATCCGAAAGTTTTTTGTCTTCCAATGCCCAGGCCAGATGTTCAAATATGATTACACTTCCTGGGTTTCTTGTTTTTACGCCATGCACCATTCTTTTTAAAAGATTAATCCTATCCTGATCAAAAGAGCTTGCCCAAGGGTCATTTGTATCCGGTGCTGTCTGCCCGAATCCTTTAGTGAAATCAAATCTGAAACCGTCAAATTTAAACTCCTGCAACCAGAAATCCAAAATAGTATCGACCATAATCTGGGTATGTTCGCTCTCATGATTCCAGTCAGCGCCCCACCATCCTCCGGGATCTGCCACCATTTTGTGCAACGGATTAAACCATGGATTATCATCAGCAGGGCGATTTGCTCCACTATTCCAGTACATTTTTGCCATAACATTGGAATAAAAAGCATGATTCAACACCAGATCATTGAATACCTGAATTTTTCTTTTGTGGCACTCATCAATAAATTTTTTGAGATCATCTGCTTTTCCATACGCTTTGTCTGCTGCAAAATAAAAATTCGGATTATACCCCCAGCTCGAATTTCCTTCAAACTCAGAAACCGGCATCACATGTATGGCATTTATACCCAATCCTTTGATATAATCCAACTTATCTATCGCTGCCAGGTAGGTGCCTTCTTCTGTAAAATCTCTGAAATGGAGCTCATAGATGTTCAGATTATTGTCTGTAGGTTTGGTAAAAGCAGGTGCCGTCCAAAGATAAGCACTTTGATTTGTTTGTAATACTGAAGCTCTGTCCGATGCTTGTGGTCGGTATGAAATCAGATCAGGATAAACCGAATTACTGATGTGGATATCATCCGGATCAGAAACTTTCTGTGTATATGGATCAGCCACCTGAAGAATACCATCTATCAAATATTGAAATACATATTCCTGTCCGGGATTTAAACCAGATAATTCTATCCACCAGTAATCTCCGCGATCATCATCATTGTCAGCATCGTTGGTTCCATTCCAGCCATCTCTGTCTCTGATCAGTTTATAAGGTTCAGATGGAGTCCAGTTATTAAAATCACCGATAACATACACTGTACTTTTGGGATTGGTGGTGGATGTTCCTGAAACAAAACCTGTTCCTTTTTTATACCTGGTGTACGTGGGGGCATGTAACACCAATGTAGCTTTGGAAGGATCATTGGGATGATAGTTGATACCTGGTTTTGTTCCTACCGGTCTTGCTGCTTCATTGACAGGATTGAATCCAATTACGGTAAAAGTTTTTGATTTTATGCTCGCTCCAAAATTTACTTCAAGTTTAAATTTTCTTTGATTGGCTGTGGACATGGTAAGCGGAAAACTAAAATTAATTCCACCATTGACTGTTGTCAATGTAGAAATATCACTTCCGTTCTCCGGATCGATTTCCTTCAGCGTCCAGGTTACAGGTGCAACATTGGCAGAAGCAGTGGCATTAAATACCTGTCCTACTGGGACAAAGTGTGTAGATGTCGTGGGAAAAGTAATGCCAAAATAATTGCCGGGATTGACTGCATTAAAATAATTGACACCATTATTATCTTCAGTGACATTGCCTACGGCATTTCTAAAAAGAAAATTTAGACCAAAAATATCTTTATCCGATGGAACATTATAAAATGGTCTTAAGGTTGGTAAAGTGATTGACCAGTTGTTTCCCCCAACATTTATCATTTCTCCTGCCCCATCATCCAAACCCCAGTTGCCGATGGTGTGACTGAAGGATGTTGGTAATGATGGCGAAGTAGAAACACCTGAATGCAGATATACTTTAGAAGCTCCTTCAAGATCGGTGCCGGTAGCGTTAAATTGAATCAAAACTGATTCATTATCTTCTGGCAAAGAAGGAGAGACAGATACGGTAGGTGCCCCGGCAATAACGGTGTATGAATAATTGTTTCCACTATTGGTATTTCCGTTGATCGTGTACCAATCCGCATCATCAGGATCTATTGCCAGACCACTTCCTGATGTAAAAACATAGTACTTTACTGTTGTATTTGCGGGAAATGCAGGTATTAAAGCTGAATACGAAGTGAGACTTCCAGTCATAGGAATAACTGTTGATGTTGACCAATTGTTGGATGTATATCTTAGGTAAACCCCTTGACCTGTGTTAAGGTAACTGTTGGTATTCGCAGTAATTACGACAGATGAGGACGATGTAACACCCAAATTTGCAGGCGACTGACTAACAAGAGATACGGACTGAACAGCACCTTGAATTTCAAAAAATATAAAATCGCCTGATGGATTACTCCCAGCATTTTTGGTTTTAAACACATATCTGTTGTTGATGCTCTGTACGTTGATTACCATAGCACCGGTCGTGAAACAGCTATTATTTAATGTATATTCTGTATTGGAAGTAATGGCAACATCAGACCCAGGTGTAATGGTCTTTTGTGCAGTAGTGGCTCCAAAATCCCAATCTATTCCAAATCTGAAGTATTGAATTCCAATACCATTGGGTGAAAATGTACCTCCAAAACTCGTTCCAAAACTAGAGGACATATAATTAAGATTACTAGCTCCTGTATACGGACAATTTCCTCCCCAACCGTTAGAAAATCCTGTTCCAACTAAGGCATTCTGAGTTTGAGCAGAGAAATAAAAAATAATTTGAAATAAAAGTATAACTCCAGTTGAAACAATTCTCCAAAGTGGCATGATCTAATATTTTGATGAAATGACAACTTTCCTTATTGTCAATGTGACGCTAAAGTACTATAAAAATCAATTTCAACAACAATTTTAATGAAAATTTAATGTTATAAAAGTCTTCTGATGTCAACAACAGAACTTTTTCAATATATAGTCGTTATTCCAAAAATACATGCTAAAATGGTTCCACGTCGTAATTATCTCCTCCATCCGTATTACATTATTATTACGTTGGTGATTGCCGGCATTACTGCTTTATTTCTTGGCTTTACAGGTGCTTATATTTACAATCGGGTGCAGCAGGGAGTGGCTCCTGTTCATATCCCGCCATTGTTTTACTTTAACAGCATCCTTATCGTTGCCAGCAGTATAACGCTGATATATGCAAAAAAAAGATATGAGTCGGATGATACACCTATGTTTAAGGTGGCACTGTGGTTAACTCTTCTTCTCACGATTTTCTTTTTAATCATGCAAATACAGGCGTGGCATCAGTTGTATGCTGCAAATATCAGCCTGACGTCCAGCACATTAGCTTCATATATGTATCTTATTTCCGGCCTTCATTTTTTACATCTTGTCGCTGGGATTCCTTTTTTAGTGTATTTTATTTATTCTTCCCACATGAGAATGAAAGACCCTGTGACCGTTTTGATATATTTTAGTGATCCTGACAAAAAACGAGAATTAAACCTGCTCAATATTTACTGGCATTTTTTGGATGGTTTGTGGATATACCTTATCCTCTTTTTTTTAATAAACTATATGATATAAATTCTGTTTCCATTTTCAATAAATATAAATTATGTCCGAAAATAAATCATCCATCCCTCTGATAAGTACTTTAGGTCAGTTAAGAGATTCAGGTTATACTCCTAAATCTGTGAAGCAGGAAATGCGCGATAATCTGATTCGAAAAATACAAAATAAACAAAAAGTATTCGATGGAATCAAGGGGTTTGACGACACCGTTCTGCCGGATATAGAAAGAGCCATTTTATCCAGACACAACATACTGTTACTGGGACTTAGAGGACAGGCAAAAACCAGAATAGCCAGAATGCTTACCACTTTGATGGACGAATATATTCCAGTTGTGAAAGGTGCCGAACTAAATGATGACCCTTTGCATCCTTTGTCCAGATTTGCCATAGATCTTATTTCCGAAAAAGGAGATGACACACCCATATCATGGATGCATCGATCTGAAAGATATGTAGAAAAACTGGCTACGCCCGACGTAAGCATTGCTGACCTTATCGGAGATGTAGACCCCATTATAGCTGCTACGCTTAAACTTCCATATTCGGATGAAAGAGTCATCCACTTTGGGCTAATCCCAAGATCTCACAGATCTATTTTTGTCATCAACGAACTTCCGGATCTTCAGGCCAGAATTCAGGTATCTTTATTCAATATACTTCAGGAAGGAGATTTGCAGATCAGGGGATTCAAATTAAGACTTCCATTGGATATTTCATTTGTTTTTACTGCCAACCCAGAAGATTATACAAACAGAGGCAGTATTATCACTCCGCTTAAGGACAGGATAGAAAGTCAGATATTGACGCATTATCCTCGTAGTCTTGATACTGCAATGTCAATAACTGCTCAGGAAGCACGTATTCACAAGGATCAGAAATCGAGCATAGAGATACCTGATATCCACCGCAGGCTAATCGAAATGATCAGTTTTAATGCAAGAGAAAGTGAATATGTGGATGAAAAGAGTGGTGTCTCAGCAAGGTTGAGTATATCTGCTATTGAAAATCTGTATAGTACAGCTGAGAGGAGAATGTTATTAAACGGTGAAAGTCATACCACAACCAGAATTACAGACTTTTGGGGAGTAGTGCCGGCGATCACCGGCAAGGTAGAACTGGTCTATGAAGGTGAACAGGAAGGACCATATAATGTGGCCATGAATTTGATATTTAAATCATGTAAAGAGTTGTTTCTTCAACATTTCCCAAACCCAAATCAAAAAATAAAGCGAGAACTTAAAGATGAATACGGTGTCATTAAAATGTGGTTTTCAGGGGGAAATAGTATTGAAATACTGAACGATGATAATGACAAACTTCACGAAAAAAATATAAGTCAGGTGGCTGGACTTAAAAAATTTACGGAATCCTATATCAAACACGGTGATGAACTTCTTCCTATGATGGAACTTGTACTCTTTGGATTGTCTGAGTCTGAAGTGATCGGGAAAAACATTCTTGAAAATAGCCTTCATTTTTCAGATCCACTGTCAGATATGTTTAATGATATGGACAATTAGTATTAATAATAAAGTTGGTTTTATTTCAAAATTAATTGGGATAATCCAATTGAAAACAAAAAATTTATACAGTCAGGTAATATTCAATATTATTTTTTCATTTATCTTGTGTCTTAAATAATAAAATACGTCTAAAGTAAGTTTAAAAAACAAAAGACAGAGTCATTTGAATTTAACAAAATTATTTTTTAACAAAATTAATCAAACAAAATGAGTAAATTTGATGAAATGGTCGCTATGTATGAAGGCGAAATGAAAGAATTAAAGATTGCTGTAAACAGCGATTTACTTAAAGCAGTTACAAAAGGTTGTGGACCTGTGATTTATCTACCGGATGCTTCCAAGGTTTCTTCCAGTGATCAGGCAGAGATGGATAGAGTGAAAACCAATTTTCTGATTAAAAAACTAGGGCTGACTGACGGTCCTGATTTAGATAAAGGTATTCAGGCAGCAGTTGATGCACTTGGATCATCAAACAGAAACAAGTACAGAGCAATTTTTTACTATTTGTTGGTAAAACATTTCAAGAAAGAATCAATGTATATCTGATTTCTAAGATTAAATTTTTTGTTATAGTTTTTTTTGTATTTATCTAAAGCTATATTAAACTCTGAATAGAAATAAATATATTTTTTATTCGCTTTAGCTTAATATAGGATTACAAAATAAATTAGCTTAAAGTAAATATTAAATTTAACAGGGTATGATACTATTGTATTGTACCCTTTTTTTTTATAAAATATTGATAGTCATAAAGGAAACCAACAATTATTTTTTTATCAAAATTATATTGATTGGCAAAAAGTACATTTACCAAAGTATTAATTTTGAGTATGAAGACGCCAGAAATATTTGAAAAATAAATTCTCTTAGGCATTAAACAGAAGGTTCAAGTTAAAAAATAAAAAAATAAATGCGACTGAAGGCACAATGAAAATATTAATTTTAATCATGTTAGCATCATTGAAAATACAACATTTAAAAGAAATATGAAATGGTAGTCTTTATCATGGAATATGACAAGATTCAGAGGATAGAAGAGATATTTCCTAACACTTAGTTTGAAATTATAAGAGATATCTTTAGTGAAGGAGTCTATGGAAGGGTTAAAGCATATTAATGTTTTTAGGTATTAACGCTTCAATATTAGGACATTTCTCTTCTTTTAATCCGATGGAAATAATGCTTTGTCTAATAAATAGTAACTATAAAAGAATACATATTGTATCTTTGTAAATCTATAAGATTTATATCGAGTTTCACATGATCATCGCTTTGCCATCTTTAAAAAAACAAATAAAATCCTGGAGCAAACATGATTCCTTTTATCATGTGGTTTTCTGGATTTCCTTGTTTTTGGTCATGCTTGCCACCAGTATTCCCAGTATGGGATTTGTCCAGGCGCTATTGACAGACTTTATAAATGTTGGCTTTTTTGCAGGTATTTCTTATTTTAATTATTTTTATTTATTTCCAAAATACCTGAAGGACAGAAATCTATGGTGGCATTTCGGGGCATTGGTTGTAATTTCATTACTTATTACACCGATAAAAACCATTTTCCTTTTCTTCTTTTCTTCCGGAAACATAGAATTACAATCACACTATCTAAATGATCAGTTTTTTATCTTTATTTCTACATTTTTTGCAGGTACATCTACCACAATTTATAAAGTAATGAATGACTGGCTGATTCAACAAAGAGACAAAAAAGAACTGGAAAGTCAGACATTACAATCCGAATTAAAATTTTTAAAATCACAAATCAATCCCCATTTTCTATTTAATACCCTGAATAGTCTCTATGCACTGACTCTTAAAAAATCAGACCTAGCCCCTGAAATTGTATTAAAACTCTCCGAAATGATGCGATATATGTTGTATGAATGTAATGAAAAGGAAGTTCCATTGCAAAAAGAGATCAACTATATGCAAAACTATCTTGAACTTGAAAAACTACGCCACGGCGCAAAAATGTTGATCAATTTAAAGGTAAACGGTGAAGTTTCCGATCAAAAAATTTCACCACTTATACTGATTCCGTTTATCGAAAATTCATTTAAACATGGCATAAACAATCAAATCACGCAAGGATTTGTAAATCTTGAACTGAATGTTTTTGACAATGACCTGCAAATGATTCTGGAAAACAGCAAATCTCCGTCATTACCTAAAATAGGGGACAAAAGATCCGGAGGTATAGGTTTGGTAAATGTACGTCGTAGAATGGCCATCTTATATCCTGACCATCACCACCTTGAAATAAAAGAAAGCCCAAATACATATAAAATAGAGCTAAATCTGAATTTAATAAACAATTAATTAATATAAACCATCAAAATAAAATGATAAAAGCAATTATAGTAGATGATGAACCTCTGGCTCTAGAAGTACTGGAGACTTATATCAATCAGATCCCTGACATACATTTGATCAAAAAATGTGAAAATGCATTTGAAGCAAATGAAGCTTTAAAATCAAATCAGATCGACCTGATGTTTCTGGATATCCAAATGCCTCAGTTGTCCGGCATAGATTTTCTAAAAACACTGGCCAATCCTCCTTGTGTGATTTTCACTACTGCTTATCCGGATTATGCTGTGGAAGGATTTGAGCTCAATGCAGTCGATTATTTATTAAAACCAATATCACTGGAAAGATTTTTGAAGGCAGTCAATAAAGTTTCTGAAAAGTTGTCTGCCAGAAAAATGGAGCACGAAAATGGTCAGAATGATGGAGCCGAAGATTTTTTCTTTGTAAAAGCAGACAAAAAACTGGTAAAAATAAATTTTGACGATATACTTTATATTGAAGGTTTAAAAGATTATGTCATTATCCGTCAGGAAACAGGAAGAGTAATCACCCTTCAGACCATGAAAAGTCTGGAAGACAGACTTCCTGTGCAAAAATTTAAACGTGTCCATCGATCATATATAGTCAATATAAAAAAGATAACCGCCATCTTGGGCAATATGGTAGAATTGATGGAGGGAGGTAAAATCAAACAACTTCCTATAGGTAAAAACTATAGAGATGAATTACTGGAGTTGATCAATGAAAATAAACTTTGATCAAAGCGGATCAAAGGAAACGAAACTGATCTATGTAAGTATATGTATTTCTGCCGGTTATCATAAAAAAAAGGAAAGTCATTTTAATGATGGCTTTCCTTTTTTATTTTACTTTGGGACCTCCTAGGCCAGCATTAAAAACACTGCACAACCGGCAAGATAACCTGCCGCTGTAAGCCAGGATATTTTTTTAAAGTACCAGATAAAGTCTATTTTTTCCATGCCCATAGCAGCTACTCCGGCAGCTGATCCTATGATTAGCATACTACCACCAGTACCAGCCGTAAATGCGATAAAATGCCACAAATGATCATCCAACGGATTATTATACATGCCCATAGCCGCTGCCACTAAAGGTACATTGTCGATTATGGCTGAAAGGAAACCCAAAAGAATAATGATGACATTGGTATTTGGAATAGCCGCAGATAAGGCATTTGCCCCACTACGAAGTATACTAACGTCTCCAATCACAGCAGACTCAAATGCAGCTATGGCCAGCAATATCCCCAGAAAAAACAGAATGCTCGAAATCTCAATGCGGGAGAGCGCTTTATGTGGCGAATATTTATGTTTAATGTCTTCATTAAAATTTTCTTCCGGATGTATATATTCTGATACGGCCCAAACCACACCCAAACTTAGCATCATTCCCATATATGGCGGCAGATGCGTGATGGTTTTAAAAATCGGAACAAAAATAATCATTCCTAGTCCGAGATAAAGCATAGTCCTGCTACTGAGTAATTTGACTGCTCTTTCATCAATATCCAGTTTATTTGATTCAATATCTCCTTTAAATACTTTATTGAAAGAAGCCAGAAAAAATGGAACTACAAAACACACAATGGCTGGTAAAACTATGTATTCGATCAATTGAATTGATGAAACTTTTTTACCAATCCACAACATGGTGGTGGTTACATCACCAATGGGTGACCAGGCACCTCCTGCATTGGCCGCAGTAATGATCAAAGCTACGTACCACAAACGTTCATTTCTGTCTTGAATCAATTTTCTTAAAATACTGATTAAGACGATAGTTGTGGTAAGATTGTCAATAATGGCTGACAATATAAAGCCAATTATACCTACAATCCAAAGAAGTTTTTTGCGATTTTTTGTTCCGATCCATTCTTTAATGATGTCAAATCCCCGATGTAAATCAATCAACTCGACAATCGTCATGGCACCAATCAAAAAAATGAGAATCTCAGAAATTTTGCCTAAATGATGCAATAACACGCCAGTAAATCCTTCTTCGTTTGCTTCTATCGAGCCTTCATCCAATACTCCTGCCAAACTAAACACATGATCATGCCCGTCAACTACACTCAGCATGCCACTATGAAATCCTACAGACAATATCGCCCACATAAGAGCACCCATTGCCAAAGCCGGAACAGTTTTATCCAATTTTAGGGGATGTTCAAATACAATAGTTATATAACCGATTATAAATACAAGGATAATTGTTGCTATCATGGGTTGATTATCTTAATAAAACGTAAAGGTATTATTTTAGAAGAATTAAAATCTAAATGCACCAGGAACTATTTAAGATTTTTTACGAAAGAAGAAAGATCTTTTATGTCATACGTGGTTTTAGTATTTTGAACGATCACCGGCATCTGAACTGTATTGCCTTTAAAGCCTGCTTCTTCTAGTTTTTCAAACATAAGCTGCTGATTGGGTTGATGGATCGTGGTGTTTAACTCTACATATGGAATTTTATTTTTCTCCAGATAATTGATAACAAACTCACATCTTCCACAACCATCCTGTGTAAAAACGTTGATCTTGTTGGTATTCATCTGAATACTTGTCATTCTTTGTTTTTTACCTTGCCCATTGGCCACATCGCCTTCCTTCCTTACCTTTTTATAAGATACTGAAGTTTTGTATTCACAAGCGACGCCAGAAGGTGCGGTAAGTGTCATTAAAAATTCTTCGGCTCGCGGCTTAAGCACTTTTTTTAGCGGACTTGACTCATTGGTGATGAAACCTGTAAGGTTGGCTGTAAATGTCATATCCAGCACGTCATCGGTATGATTTACTGCATATAATTTAATTTCTGACTCTCCTCTGACTTCCATAATCTCAATATCCTGTGTCTGGGCAACTAAAAAACTATGACTCAGTACAAAAATAAATCCCCATATCCATTTCATTCGTTTAAATTTAAATGATTAATCTTCTAATTTTAAAACCTGCAAAAATGCTTTTTGAGGCACTTCAACATTCCCTATCTGACGCATCTTCTTTTTACCTTTTTTCTGCTTTTCCAAAAGTTTACGTTTTCTTGATATATCACCACCATAACATTTGGCGGTTACATCTTTTCGCAAAGCTGAAATGGTTTCCCTCGCAATAATTTTAGCCCCGATGGATGCCTGAATGGCTATCAAAAATTGTTGTTTAGGCAGAAGTTCTTTTAGTTTTGAACACATTTTTCTTCCCACATAATCTGCTTTTGATCGATGTACCAAAGATGACAATGCATCTACCGGCTCACCATTTAACCTGATGTCCAATTTTACAAGATCTGATGCTCTGTAGTCTATCGGGTGGTAATCAAAGGATGCATAGCCTCTTGATATGGATTTAAGTCTGTCATAAAAATCAAAAACAATTTCAGCCAATGGCATTTCGAAACTCAATTCAACCCGTTCAGGAGTAAGATAAGTCTGCTTGGTGAGTACTCCTCGTTTTTCCATACAGAGTGTCATGATAGACCCGATATATTCAGGCTTTGTAATGACTTGTGCACGGATGTAGGGTTCTTCTACTTTACTGAACAGGGTAGGATCCGGTAAATCATTTGGCGTATTGATCAGTGTTTTATTGCCTTTATGATCAAAAGAATAATAAGAAACGTTAGGTACCGTAGTGATTACT
Source organism: Saprospiraceae bacterium (assembly GCA_016714445.1). Taxonomy (GTDB): domain Bacteria; phylum Bacteroidota; class Bacteroidia; order Chitinophagales; family Saprospiraceae; genus OLB9. The sequence continues at coordinate 1,197,361 of JADJNF010000001.1, forward strand.
TCCTGATCAAACTCTCTGGAAAGTCTTTCCTGAATGATTTCCAAATGGAGCATGCCCAAAAATCCACATCTGAAACCAAAACCAAGGGCAATTGAAGATTCCGGTTCAAATACCAAAGAAGCATCATTGAGCTGAAGTTTTTCAAGACTGTCTCTCAGGTCTTCAAAATCTTCATTTTCAATGGGGTAAATACCGGCAAAAACCATAGGTTTTACTTCTTCAAAACCATGAATGGATTCCTCACAAGGTTTGTCATGGTGTGTAATCGTATCCCCTACTTTAATTTCCTTTGACTCCTTAATACCGGTAATGATATAACCTACGTCTCCGGCATACAATACGTCTTTGGGTACCTGGCTCATCTGAAGTATACCGATTTCATCCGCTTCATAGACCTTTCCTGTATTAAAAAATCTGACTTTGTCTCCTTTTCTTATAGTACCGTTAAGTATTCTGTAATATGCTATCACCCCTCTGAATGAATTAAACATCGAATCAAAAATCAGAGCCTGTAAGGGTGCTTTGGGATCACCTTTGGGAGGTGGTATTCTTTCCACAATGTTTTTCATCAATTCTTCAATACCAATACCTGTTTTCCCACTGGCCAGGATAATATCTTCTTTTTTGCAGCCAATCAGATCTATCACCTGATCGGATACTTCATCAATCATAGCAGATTCCATATCTACTTTATTGAGCACAGGGATTATTTCCAGATCATGTTCAATAGCCAGATAAAGATTTGATATCGTTTGTGCCTGAATACCCTGTGAAGCATCTACCAGCAATAATGCTCCTTCACAAGCAGCAATTGAACGGGATACTTCATAAGAGAAATCGACGTGTCCTGGAGTGTCGATCATATTGAAAGTATATATCTGACCATCCGAGTGCGTATAATACATCTGTATAGCATGACTTTTGATAGTTATCCCGCGTTCCCTTTCCAAATCCATGTCATCCAAAGCCTGATTCTGCATATCCCTTTCGGATATGGTCTTGGTAAATTCAAGCAATCTGTCTGACAATGTGCTCTTACCGTGATCGATGTGTGCGATCACACAAAAATTTCTTATATTCTTCATTGGGGCAAAGATATATAAAATTGAAATATTTGCTACTCTTTTTGGTTGAGGTATTCAATATCTTCTGATGAGAATAATGGCAAACCTGCAAATCTGATCATAATCTGAACCACAGTGAGCACATCTTTTTGACAATAACTCACAATTCTGTCAATGTCTTCATCTTTCCAGTATACATCTCCAACCATGCTACCATCAATATCATCTTTTGGCGATTCGATATTTAACGCACCTGCAAGCAACTGTAGTGATGTATAGTTTTTGTAGTCTCCAAACCGCCACATATCCATCGTATCTAGAATGTGCCCGGTTTGCCATGGTTTTTTACCGCTGATATCAAGTACCGGCGGAAAATGAATTTGATTTACTACCATCCTTCTGCATAAAAAAGGTATATCAAACTCCTTGATATTATGACCGCAAATACGGCTGTTTTCAGGGTCATTGTAGTGATTGATCAAGATCCTGGCAAAATCTTCCAGTATTCTGTGCTCTTCATCCCCAGCCAATGATTTTAATCTGACCCCAACCGGTTCACCATGTTCAAAACTAAGAAATCCCATGGAGATACAGACTACTTTAGAAAATTCAGCAAAAATTCCAGCTTTGGCTTTATAGATTTCAGCGTCGGTGATGTCTTGTTCATGACCATAAAAATTTCTTCTTAACTGTTCTGCTTTGGTTTTCCATAATTGCTTTTTAACATCTGGCAGTGACTCATAGTCAGGATATTCTGAGACTGTCTCGATGTCAATAAAAAGACTTCTTTTTAATAAGTTTTTATCTAAAAACATAAAGTAAGGGTTTACACGGATATAGATTTATAGTGGATTATTACCATTTTTCATAAAATTCATCAAAGTAAGTAATAAATATGTATATTTACAACGTTAAATCAAAAAATATTAAATAAATATGAGTACGACACAATCAAAACAAAATTTTACAGCCATAGCTATAACTGTGATCATTGCATTGCTGGGTTTAAATGCTTATCAATGGTATGTAAACAGTAAATTGTCCGGTGCAAATCAAGTACAGGAAACCGAAATGATGGAATTGCAAAAAGTCCAGGCAGAACTGGATCAGGACTATCAGGCTGCTCTCGAAAGTCTGGAAGAAATGAGAGGGGACAATGCCCAACTAAACGCACTTATTGACAGTCAGAAAGGTGAATTAAAAACCCAAAAGGATAAAATTAACAATCTTATTTGGACCAAAAAAGAGCTGGACAAAGCCAAAACTGAATTAAAATCTCTGAATGCCAATGTAGCTAAATATTTGGCGGATATCCAGCAACTCAGAGAGGAGAACAAAATTCTCTCAGACAATAATTCTCAATTGACCTTAAGGGTAGAAGAAGAAATAAAAGCAAAAGATGAAGTCATACAGGCAAAAAATGCTTTGAGTGAAGAAAAAGAAAACCTGTCAAAATCCAATGCAGCTTTAGGTACAAAAGTAGATATGGCCAATGCCATTAAAATAAACTTTATGGAAGTGAAAGGGTATGAAATAAAAGACGATGGAAAATTGAAAGAAAAAAGCAAAGCCAAAGATGTTGAAATGCTACGGGTTTGTTTTTTAACTGAAACCAATATGGTCACTGGATCCGGACAGAAAAAGTTTTTTATCAGAATTATAAATCCACAGGGTGAGACCATTGCTATTGAAGATAGCGGATCTGGTGTGCTGACCAATAAACTGGACAACTCTCAGGTAAGATACACAACGTCAGGAGAGATTACCTATAAAAATGAAGATACCAACGCCTGTATTGACTGGACTTTGTCAGAAAAACTTATGAAAGGAGATTATAAAATAGAAATGTTTAATAACGGATTTTTAGTAGGTAAAGGTCAGTTCAAACTGAAGTAAATCCTTCTTTCGGGGCGCTTGTGTCATTAAAAATCTAAATGCTGAACTGCCTGAATTTATATAAAAAGAGCTGTTAAATCAAAAGTTTTAACAGCTCTTTTAGTTTTAAGAAAGAATCAAGGTTTTAATATTCTTCCGGTTGCTGACCCCATTGTTCGGGTGAACGCCACAGAGATGACAACAGCAATTCACGTATAAAAAAGAATTCTTTAGGAAGCTTGTTGTAAAAAGTAGAAAACAACTCTTCATGTGACAAAAGTTCCTTTTTCCAGGGCTCTCTGTCGATAGTCATGATCTTATCAAATTGTTCATGTGTAAATTCAAGTCCCTGCCAGTCAAGATCTTTATATCTTGGCACCCAGCCTATAGGACTTTCAACAGCAGATGCTCTTCCGTTTATACGACCAACAATCCATTTTAAAACACGCATGTTTTCTCCAAATCCAGGCCAGAGAAATTTGCCATTTTCATCTTTTCTAAACCAGTTTACATTAAATATTCTGGGCGCATCCGGCAAATTCCTACCGAACTGCAGCCAGTGATTGATATAATCCCCAATATTATATCCCATAAACGGAAGCATGGCAAATGGATCCCTCCTCACCACACCCTGTGCACCAAACGCAGCGGCAGTGGTTTCACTCCCCATAGTAGCTGCGGTGTAAACGCCAAAATTCCAGTTGAATGACTGATATACCAACGGAATTCCGGTAGCTCTACGTCCCCCGAAAAGGAAGGCTTTGATGGGTACTCCTTCAGGATTATTCCAGTTTTCGTCTACTGCCGGATTGGCATAGGCTGGTGCAGTAAATCTGCTGTTGGCATGAGCGGCGGGTTTCCCACTACTTTTGTCATAGGGCTTGCCATTCCAATCCGTCAGTCCGTCCGGAACTTCCTTCGTCATTCCTTCCCACCAAACATCACCGTCTGCTGTGACGGCAACATTTGTAAATATAGTGTTTGCCTTTATAGTTTCCATCGCATTGGGATTGGTCTCATAGTTTGTACCTGGTGCTACGCCAAAATATCCACTTTCCGGATTTATCGCTATGAGTTGACCTGTTTTATTTCTGTGAATCCAGGCGATATCGTCACCTACTGTGGTAATTTTCCAACCATCCAAATCTTTTGGTGGGATGAGCATGGCAAAATTTGTTTTTCCACAGGCACTTGGGAATGATGCCGCGAGATAAGTTTTCTTTTTGTCCGGAGCTTCCACACCCATAATAAGCATGTGTTCTGCCAGCCAGCCTTCTTCATGTGCCATTACGGATGCGATACGCAATGCAAAACATTTTTTGCCCAAAAGAGCATTTCCTCCATAACCACTTCCATAAGAAATGATAAGTCTTTCATCAGGAAAATGTGTGATATATTTCTCCTGATTGCATGGCCATTTGACATCTTCCTGTCCTGGTTGCAATGGAGCACCCAATGTATGGATACATTTAACAAAATCACCGTTTTCCAGATGCGGCAATGCCTGATTACCCATTCGGGTCATAATTTTCATATTGACCACCACGTATTCAGAATCAGTCAACTGAACGCCGTATCTTGAATATACAGAACCAACCGGTCCCATACAGAAAGGAATAACATACAACGTTCTGCCTTTCATACATCCTTTCATAAGACCATTTAGTTTAGTCTTCATGTCTTCGGGGTCCATCCAATTATTGGTTGGTCCTGCATCATCTTTTTTCCTGCTACAGATAAATGTTCTGTCTTCAACTCTGGCAACATCACTGGGATCACTGAAGCAAGCATAACTGTTTGGCCTCTTTTTTGGATCTAATTTTATAAAAGTTCCTTTATCAACCAGTTGCTGACAGAAACGATTATACTCCTCATCCGATCCATCACACCAATGAATATCACTTGCTTCAAAAAATGAAGCCATGTCTTGTACCCAGGTTTTCATGTCTGTTTTTGCGGATGCGATTCCTCCGCCTGCCGAAAATGATTTGTTCATACGATTGCTTTTTTATTACGATACAAAAATAAAGGTTAAATTCATATTGTTTGAACTCTGTGACAATTATCAGTATTTATCATCTAAAATTAATGTTCTGATGAGAATTTTAAAAATTCATTTTTTTACACCTTAAATGATATACGAAATATATGATATAAAAAATCAAATTAAGTTTATATACATTCTGAAAATAAAAAAATATTAACTACAATTCAAAATAAAATTCTAAACACTCTACTTTTCTAACCTAAATGATAAGTTTACAAGTTGATGCTCAAAAAAAAATTAGTTTTATCATGATTTCCATTTTTCAAAAATTAATAAAAAAAATCACTGAAAATCAAAGCCAAATCGTTCCATAAAAAAACCTGTTACGCATGAATCCTTCATAAAATATTACTTTTTGAGTAAAACTGATGATGATTAAGATCATTGTTTTGAACAGTTTTCATATTGAAAAACATCCCTGATTTATACATAAGGAAATAAAAATACTCCTTGCAGACAAAAAGCGGCAAGACATACAAAAAAATATTTCTTAAAAGTGCCGGGGCTTCATGGATGACCAAAGATGTCAGGCAAGAAGGCACTAAAGATTAAACAAAGACTTCAAAACAACCAAAATAATGGAAATCAGCGATGCTTCGTTTTTTTAGTTGAAATACTGGTTATACTTACAAGGATGAGTTCGCTCCGAAAAGTATAATTTAGCATCAAAGGCAAAAAAACACGATGAATCACTAATTTCAAACAGTGGTTAAACATTACTTTGTGAACCTTTGGGCCTTGGCGCCTTCGTGACAAATAATGACCAGTCCACAAAGACTCAAAGACAGTAAGATTCACTAAGTTTTTTTGTGACCCCTCGAGCCCTGGTGTCTTCGTGGCAAATAATGACCAGGCCACAAAGACTCAAAGACAGAAAGATTCACTAAGTTTTTTTGTCATCCCTCGAGTCTTGGTATCTTCATGGCAAAAAATGATCAGGCCACAAAGACTCAAAGACAGAAAGATTCACTAAGTTTTTTTGTGATCCCTGGAGCCCTGGTGTCTTCGTGGCAAAAAATGACCAGGCCACAAAGACTCAAAGACAGTAAGATTCACTAAGTTTTTTTGTGATCCATCGAGTCTTAGTGGCATTTCTTTTTTTTGACTTTTCGGAAGGGACTCAAGAAGTTCTGGTAAAACTTAATTTAGAGTATGCTCAAAAAATAAAATAAGTACCATAAAAAAAGCGATTGAATAAACAGGGAGGCGGACCCGCCTGCTCCGAATCCGGGAAGGGGTAGTGGGGCATTTAAATATTTGTGCAATATGTTATACACTCTTTCATATAAATATTATTACAAAATTTTAAAAATATCTGTTACTTTGCTAAAAAAATATAAATAAACATGATAAATCTGGTCAGCGATACTTTAACCAAACCAACGCCAAAAATGCTGGAATATATGATGTCGGCAGAAGTAGGTGATGATGTTTTTAATGAAGATCCATCGGTAAATGCACTCCAAAACCGGGTGGCGGAAATGTTTGGAAAAGAAGCAGCACTATTTTGTCCTTCCGGCACTATGACCAATCAGATAGCTATAAAAATCAACACCAAGCCACTGGATGATGTGATTTGTGATATTGACTCCCACATATATCAATCAGAAACAGGTGGTTATGCCTTCAATAGTGGAGTAGCTATTACATTGATTCAAGGAAGTAATGGTAAAGTGACAGCCAATCAGGTAGAGTCATCCATCAAACCTGGTTTTGACTGGCAACCTATTTCAAGATTGATCGTTCTCGAAAATACATGTAACAAAGGAGGAGGAAGTTTTTATACACTGGATGAGGTGAAACCTATTTATGATTTGTGTAAGAATAAAGGATTAAAAATGCATCTGGATGGCGCCCGACTCTTCAATGCATTGGTAGAAACCGGTGAAAGCCCTCAAACGTGGGGCAGCTATTTTGATACCATATCAGTTTGTATGTCAAAAGGACTGGGAGCTCCCGTAGGTTCGTTGTTGATTGGCGATAAAAACATGATCAAAGAAGCCAGGAGATTTCGTAAAGTCATGGGAGGTGGTATGCGACAGGCAGGTTATCTAGCAGCTGCATGTGATTATGCTCTGGATCATCACGTTGAACGGCTCAAAGAAGACAATAACCGGGCTAAAATGATAGGTGAAGTGTTAAAATCCTTGCCATATGTTAAGACATTAAAACCTGTACATACCAATATAGTCATTTTTCAACTTCAGGATGACATCAAAGATTTGGATTTTATTGAAAAGCTGAAGGCTAAAGGTATCCTGGCTGTTCCTTTTGGTGGAAATACGATCAGGTTTGTAACTCATCTTGATATTTCAGAAAGTATGGTGGAACAAACTTGTAAACTTTTAAAAGAAATATAAACCATGCATAGCCTAATAGACATAACAAAAGTAAGAGCAGATACGCCCGGCTGTACCCAAAAAATATTTCTGAACAGTGCAGGGTCTTCACTGATGACCAAAGGAGTGGTAAACGTAATGCAGTCCTATCTGGAAAAAGAAATGATATTGGGTGGATATCAAACGGTACCCTTTTTTCAGCATGAAATTGACGCCTTTTACCTTCATGCTTCTGCTTTATTGCATACTTCACCAGCCAATATTGCATTTAATTTTAATGCTACGGATGCTTATGCGAAAGCAGTATCTTCTATCCCATTTAGATCAGGAGACTTTATACTGACTACGGAAGATGATTATGTCTCTAATTATATTCTGTTTATTTCTCTGCAAAAAAGGTTTGGATTTCAAATGGTGCGATGTAATACACTTCCCTCAGGAGACATTGATATGTTTGATCTGGAAACAAAAATGCTCAAATACCGTCCCGTTTTGGTATCAGTTACCCACATACCCAGTAATTCAGGTAAAATACAGGATGTCGAACAAATAGGCCACTTGTGCGAAAAATATGATATCTGGTATATCGTCGATGCCTGTCAATCCGTAGGACAGATGGACATAGATGTGACTAAGATCAAATGTGATTTCCTGAGTGCAACCGGTCGTAAATTTTTACGCGGGCCCAGAGGCACGGGATTACTTTATGTATCTGACAAAGCGCTTGAAGCAGGCCTGGAACCTCTGTTGATAGATATGCGGGGAGCCACATGGGATACTGAAAATAGTTATAAACCATCCGGATCAGCCACCAGATTTGAGCTATGGGAGGCCAACTATTCAAATATACTCGGATTAAGCGAAGCCATCAGATATGCCGTGTCCATCGGCCTGGAAAATATCCGTGCGTATAATCTTGAACTATGCCAACTGCTAAAAGAACAACTTCAAACCATACCGGATATAAGAATCACCGAAGAAGGAAGTCAAACCGGGAGTATAGTAACTTTTACCTCTGACACTAAAACATTGGATGAATATAAAAATACACTGGATATGGCAAATATATCCTATTCAGTAGGTTACAGACACTTTGCTTTAATTGATCTCAACAAAAAAAATGTTGATTGGGTGATCAGGTTTTCACCACATTATTTCAATACTACAGACGAAATCCTGCAGGTGGGTGAAATACTCCGAAAAAAATGGGGGCAATAAATCATTTATTTTCCCCCCATTGAATTATAATTTGCTTTAGTGTTATAATCTTTCGATGATCATAGCACTGGCTCCTCCACCGCCATTACAGATAGCGGCCAAACCATATTTTCCATTATTTTGCTTCAACACATTTATCAGTGTTGTCACTATTCTGGCGCCTGAACAACCCAGGGGATGTCCCATAGATACAGCTCCGCCATTTATATTTACTTTATCCTGACTTAGTCCAAAATGTTTAATAAATGCCAGTGTCACCACAGAAAAGGCTTCATTGACTTCAAAAAAATCTATGTCACTGATCGTAAGGCCTGCTCTTTTCAGTGCCTTTTCAGTGGCAATGGCAGGTGCTGTGGTAAACCATTCAGGTTCCTGAGCGCCATCAGCATAAGAAATGATTCTTGCCAGTGGTTTAAGCCCGTTTTTTGATACCGTCTCTTCATCTGCCAAAACCAAAGCACATGCCCCATCATTTATAGTGGAAGCATTGGCTGCCGTAACTGTTCCATCTTTTGTAAACACAGGCCTTAATCCGGGTATTTTGTCAAACATTACATTTTTATACTCTTCGTCCTGTGCCACAATGTGTACATTCCCTTTTCTGTCTTTTACCTCTACTCCTACGACCTCATCAGCAAATTTACCGGACTCCCACGCCGCTGCTGTTCGCTGATATGATTGAATGGCATAATTGTCCTGCTCCGATCTGGAAATCTCAAACTTAGCGGCTGTAGCATCTGCAAAACACCCCATCGCCTGTCCATCATATACATTGGCAAGCCCGTCTCTGACCAGACCATCCAATAATTCACCATTGCCATATCCGTATCCATATCTGCCTTTTGCCAGATAAAAAGGTATCGAAGACATATTTTCCATTCCCCCGGCAACCACTACATTATTCTGATTGAGTTCGATAGATTGAGCTCCAAACATGATGGATTTCATACCGGAAGCACATACTTTGTTTACTGTGGTAGCTGGAGTTGAATTTTTTAGTCCGGCATACAAGGCTACTTGTCTGGCTGGAGCCTGTCCTGCATTGGCCTGAACCACTTGTCCCATAAATATTTCTTGAACCTGATCCGGGGAAATTCCTGCCTTTTCGACCGCAGACTTTACTGCTATCGCTCCCAATTGTGTAGCAGGTATAGTCGATAAACTGCCACCAAAACTTCCGAGCGGAGTTCTGACTGCTGAAATAATATATACTTTTTCCATCTTTGATTATTTTATATTGGTTAGGTAAAATATGATGCAAAGATAAGGAAAAATAAGCCCTTTTAGCCAAAACTATATAAAATTTAAAACCAAAGTCACAGGCAAAAATAATCGATAAAATTAATAAACCTACATACCTTTTTGTCGTAAATACGAATAAGTTTATATGAACATGAAAAAGGAGTTCAAGTTGCCAGAAAAAAATTAATGATCTGTCTTGTATCTGTTCCAATCATCTTCAGTGTCAATATCATGCAAAGTGGGTAGTAGCTGAAATGTACTTCCTTGATTTTTTATCTTAACTATGGTTTGATCAAAAACACTTTCAGTACTCCATTCAATATCATCAAAGATATTCGGGGTAAATATTTTCATCCCAAGTAAATAATATCCCCCATCGTAAGTTGGGCCCACTACAAAGTCTGCTTGTTCAAGGCAAAAAAAAGCATCATCCATGATCGAAGGAGTCAGGTAGGGACAATCGCTTCCTATAATGACTACTTTACATGTATCCTGTTCTGAATAGGCATTAAAAACAGATTTGAAAGCATTTTTCATCCTCTCCCCAAGATCGTGTCCCGTCTGAACATGTTTATAAAAAGATGTGTCGTTCCAACGATCATTCTTGTTTAGAAACTCACTGTAAAAGGCATGTCTGACCGCATCCGTATTAATAACGACATGATGGATAATATCTATTAAGGTAAGGTAAATATTCAGTGCGCCTGCATTTCCAATGGTATGAGCAATTCTGGTTTTTACTTTTCCTTCTACAGGATTTTTTATAAAAACAATAAGATGCCTGTCCAAATTATTCTTTCTTTTTATCCTCCTTCTCTTCTTTTTTTCTCACCTTATCACCCGATTTTAAGCTTTTACTTATTTCTGCATAAGGTCCAGAGATCAGATTATCACCTGCATTAACGCCGGATTTTATCATGATATACTCATCATCCTGAATTCCTGTTTCAACTTTTATCATCTTTGCAGTATCAGCGTCCATTAAAAAAACTACTTCATCAAACTCTATATTTACGTCTGAATCAGCAGTACCAGAAGATCCCGTGGTTTTTTTATCAAGCTTCTTTTTGTTCGGATCTACTTTTTCTCTTACCGTCACACATTGGATGGGCACTGCCACTACATCTTTTACTTCTTCAGTATAAATATCTACAGAAGCAGACATACCAGGTCGCAAAGGATATTTTACGAGATCAGATTTAATATCCTGATATGATTTTTCATCCACACGGATCTTAACCACAAAATTAGTGACCTGATCCGTATTTAATGAAGCTGCACTCGTAGATGCAATATTTGATGCTGAATTAGCTATTTGTGTTACTTTGCCTTTGAATTTTTTACCTATGTATGCATCGACTTCTATATCTACATCATCGTCCACTGCTACTTTTAAAATATCGTTTTCGCTGACGTCTACCTGAACCTCCATGGTATTCAGATTGGAAATTCGCATCATTTCTGTTCCCGTCATTTGCATGGTACCGACTACCCTCTCTCCCTTTTCAACTGAAAGTTTAGACACAATTCCACTTGTTGGGGATTTAATAGTGGTCCTATTGAGGCTCGTCTTCAATTCCTTTAGACTTGCACTAGCCCCTTTTATACTAAACTCTGACGCTTCCGCATTTTGCTGAGATCCCCTTATACTGGCTTCTGCTGATCTAAGATTTGCTTCAAGTTGCCTTAAGGTAGCAAGTGACTGATCCAATTCAGCTTGTGATATTACTCCATCTTTTTTGAGTTGTTCATTGCGTTTATGAATGGTTCTTGCATTTTCCAATTGAGCGGTTATCTGTTCCTTTTGTGCCCGATTTGATTCTATCTGAGACCTGCTGATAGATAATTGTGCCTTTGAACTGTTCAGACTTGCTTCACCACGCTCAACAGCAGAAACATATGCATCAGGGTTAATTTTAGCAAGAATCTGACCCACCACTACTGAATCCCCTTCTTTAACATACAATTCAACGATTTCACCAGAAACATCAGACGAAATTTTGACTTCTGTTTCAGGAAATATTTTACCACTGGCTGAAACGGTCTCTTTAATTGTCCTCTTTTCTGCCATGGTCAATGTGACAGCTTTGCCTTTTGGTTTAGAAGAACCTTTTATAATGGCAACCACTGCCAATATCGCCAGTATCCCCACTAATGATATTAATAACCAGTTGGTTTTTTTTGATCTTTGTGTCATTTTTATACTATATTTTAGGTTTATGTTTTGAATATTATTTAGCAAGAACAATTGGCTTTCCAAGATAAAAATCGAGCACTTTGGTTCTGAAAAGATAATCATATTTAGCAATGAGTGCATTGATAGAAGATGATTCCATAGATGTCTTAAGTCTGGTTAGTTCAAAGGCATTGAGGTTACCTATTTCAAATCTTTTTATAGCATTATTATACAGATTATTCTGCGCTGTTTTGGTTTTTTCAGAAGCAAGATATCTTGCTTTAGCAGCTTTCGCATCAGAAAGTGCCTGTCCGACGGTGATCTTCAGCGTCTCTTTGGTTTGCGTTAAATTAAGATTAGCACGTTCGGTATTCAGTTGAGCCCTTTGCAATCCGGCCTTTGCAGTGTAATTATTGTATATTGGAATACTCATAGATATTCCAACCCCATAGGATAAATTATCTGAAAACTGGTTAAAATATGGTGATTTTTGCGTTTGCGGAATTTGCTGCGGAAAACCTACTGTCACTTCCTGATTATTTATAAATACCGTTTGTTCTATGATTGAACTTGTATACCCCGTAATATTAAGACCTTTATTAGAGTAATTGGTTCTGAGGCTTCCACCTGCGCCAATGGAAGGTAAAAATTCTGCCTTTGCTATTTTTTCTCCCAACTGAGCGCTTTTCACTCTCATCTCATTGGCTGCAACGGATGCCTGACTATTTAGCGCAGATTGATACAATTCGGAAAATGTGACTATATCTGGGTCTGTGTCTACCGGCATTTCTCCTGGGGTAAGTATATCCATGTCGTAGTCCGGATCAAGTCTCAACAATTGTTTCAGATTCAACATATTGATGGTCAAATTATTACGGGCTTCGACTATCGTTTGCTCATTGGTTGCTTTTTGGGCTTCAATATCCAGTTTGTCATTTTCCGGCCTATTACCCACAGCAATCTGTTTATTCAGTTGACCAAGTTGTTCCAAAGTAAGACCCAACTGATTCTCTGCATTCTGAAGGTTTTCCTTAGCAAATAAAATATTCAGATAAAGGGAAGCTACATTTAGTGAAATATCCCTTTTAGTCTGTTCCAGATCTTTTAAGGAAGCTTTATTATTAGAGATGCCTTGCTGAATGGTATTATTAATTCTACCGCTATTAAAAAGCATCACATTGGAATTTAATGAAAACCCATTGTTGAAAAAAGTTTCTGTGATGAACTCGTTTCTGGTGGGGTCAATGGTACGCCCAAAATTCCATCCCACATTTGTGCTGGCAGATAAATTCGGATATCTGCCGTGACGGGCTTGATTTACATCAATCTCTGTTCCTTGCAAAGAAAGATTACTCCCCTCTACCTGAAGGCTTTTTTCGATGGCAAAGCTCACACACTTCTCCAATGACCAGATTTCCTGGCTATATAATGGTGATGAGATAGTGAGAAGTTGGAGCAAGAGAGCTACTAAAAAATATTTGGAAAATTTCATTTAAATAACAATTTACACTGCAATATTACAATTTTAAGCTCTAAGATGGACAGTTTTTTATATAAATAGCAGTTTAACATAGATGAACTTCTATATAAAAGCTGTGTTTGCCGCTTCTTGGTATTAAATAAACACTATTCTCCTGAAATCTCATACCATAAATTATTACAACTAAGCAACAATAATTTCCCTTTACGAAATCCCATATAAATGCCTGAAGAACATTTTTTACATTTTATTTGCAACATTGTTGCAAATAAAATGTTAGTTTTGCATCATGTTAAGTATTAATATCCGAAAATTTATTTCATTTACTTTTGTCGCTTTCCTGTATTTGAATGTCATTTCTCAAGACTGCCATCTCATCTTATCAGGCAAAGTCATAGATCAGCATCATGAAGAAAATCTTGAATATGCAACCGTATATATTCAGGAGCTAAATGCCGGAACCGTTTGCGACAGCATAGGACGATTTACTATTGATAAAGTTTGCCCCGGAAAATATCATATTATCGTTTCTCACCTGGGTTGTGAAAGTAAAAATTACTATTTGACCATAACAGAAAATACTTATCAGATATTTCAGCTGGAACATCATGAAGAGCTGATGGACGAAATAGAAATCACCGGGGATGGATCACAATCGAGAACGGGTCTGAACAAAAATACGTTGAAAAAGGAAATCCTGTTCGAACAGGCAGGAAAGTCACTGAGCGAAATATTAACTTCAATACCTGGCATAAGCTCACTAAAATCAGGGCCGAACCTATCAAAACCAATCATACAGGGCATGTATGGCAATAGGGTGACCATACTTAATCATGGTATACCTCAGGAAGGTCAGCAATGGGGAAACGATCATGCTCCTGAAATAGACCCAAATACAGCAGACAAAATCTCTGTTTACAAAGGTGCTTCTGCCATCAGGTTTGGCCTTCAAACGATAGGAGGAATTGTCGTCCTCGAACCGGAAGAAATTCAGGAAGATCCGCATTGGCACGGAAGCTATCAGTCCACATTTCAAACCAACGGATTAAATTTTAGCGGAGCTGCCACAATCAGGAAGTCATTTGATCTGGCTAAGATCAGATTGACAGGAGGATTTGTAAAATCCGGTGATAAAAAAACGCCTGATTATTTCCTGACCAACACTGGAAATTCAGATGCATCATTCTCCATTATCGTTAGTAATCATGCTTCTGGCAAATGGAAAAGATTATTTTACTACAGTTATTATTACAATAAAAATGGCATTCTGCGAGGATCGCATATAGGAAACGTAACCGATCTTGAAGAAGCATTTAACAGAAGTATCCCTTTTTACACAGAAGATAATTTTTCATATAAAATAGATGTACCGCGTCAAGAAGTAAATCATCATCTGGCAAAATATAATACTAAATATTTTATTAACGAAAGCTCAAATTTTAATCTTGATGTAGGCATACAGGTCAATCAAAGGTCTGAATTTGATATAAGAAGAGGTAACAGGAATGATAAACCTGCATTGGACTTAAATCTATTCAGTCAGTATTATGATCTTTACTACTTTAAACAATCTGATCATGTAGAATACACTGCCGGTATACAATATCGAAACGCAAATAATACGAATATACCGGGTACGGGTATTTTACCTTTAATCCCTGACTATATCAATAATACAGGTGCCGGGTATCTTATTTCAAAATACAAATTGAAAAAGATTCAAATAGAAAATGGTTTGAGAGTTGAGTTTAGAAATTATTTTGTTGCCAGAATAAGTAACAACAGAGAAGTCATTAAAGAACATATAAACTATCTTAATTGGGCTACTAATTTTGGATTAAAAACGAGTATTTTCAAAGATATTAAGACACTGGTGGACATATCTTATACCAATAGACCACCTGAAGTCAATGAACTTTTCAGCAATGGTCTGCATCAGGGTGTCAGTGGTATCGAAGAAGGGAATAGCAATTTGAATGCAGAGCGTTCTTTTAAGATTGTAAATGAGTGGGATATCAAAATTGGTCATTCAACAAATATAAATGCTTCTCTATTTTACAACAGGATTTCAAATTATATCTATTTGCAACCGCAGAAGGAGCTTAGACTGACCATAAGAGGGGCATTTCCTGTGTTTAAATATATTGGCACTGAGGCATCACTTACCGGTGGAGATATAAAATTGATCCATAACATAACTGATCACTTGCAGGCTACATCTGGGCTGAGCTACATATATGCCAGAAATATCACACAAAACTCAGGGCTTATAAGAATTCCTCCATTAAATCTGCAATTGAATTTAAGTTATACTTTTGGCAGATTCTGGAAAATTCATGAGATAAAAACCGTTGTAGGCTTTAGTTATGATGCCGGGCAAACCAATGTTGATTTGAGTGAAGATTTTTTAAACCCGCCTGGGGAATATTACCTGATAAATATCTCAACAAAATTCAGGCTGAAAACAAAAAATGGAAATGATATCGACATTCAATTCAGGGCAGAAAACTTATTAAACAATACTTACAGGCAATATCTGAACAGATTAAGATATTTTGCTGATGAAACCGGAAGTAACTTTTCACTAAATATTAAATCATATTTCTAACACTTTAAATTCAAAAAAATGAACAAAAAAATTTTAACATTAGGTTTGTCCATCTTTATGCTTACCTTATTTTCATCTTGTGACAAAGACCCTGAAGTTTCGAATGAAGAAGAGTTGATCACTACTGTTACCTACACTCTTACTCCTGTTACTACAGGTGAAATAGTAACTTTAACTTTTAAAGACATTGATGGAGATGGTGGTAATGCCCCGGTAATTACTTATACAGGTGAATTAAAAACAGGTACAACTTATAACGGAGCACTAAGTCTTTTGAATGAAGCTGAAAATCCTGCAGAAAATATCACTGAAGAAATCGAAGAAGAAGACGAAGACCATCAGCTGTTTTTTGCTGTCTCGGGCGGTGCTGAAGGCAAAATGATAATCAGCTACGATGACAAGGATGCCAATAATCAACCTGTAGGTTTAAAAACCAAAGTATCGACCTCAGGCACCGGAACCGGTAAACTGAAGATTACATTACGGCATTTACCAAATAAAACAGCAAGCGGTGTGTCAGCAGGAAATATAACAAATGCAGGTGGGGAAACAGACATTGAAGTGAATTTTGATATAGTAATTAAATAAAAACAGAATCCCTTCTGATGATCATCAATTTTCAGAAGGGATCATTTTTTCAAAAATAAAAATTACTATTTTTATCATTTCTGCCTGCCAGCCGATTTTATCCATCTATTTTTGTGCCACCAAATCAATCATTGATATGAAAATAATATTTATGGGCACTCCTGAATTTGCCGTTCCTTCACTGGATATATTGGTTCAGAATAATTACGATATCATCGCTGTGGTTACCAGTACTGATAGCTATGGCGGCAGAGGTGGAAAACAACTGATCGAGTCATCTATCAAAAAATATGCAATAGAGCATCATATTCCTGTCCTGCAGCCCACCAACCTTAAATCACCCGGGTTTATTGAACAATTAAAATCTTTTGAAGCTGATCTTCAGGTAGTGGTTGCATTCAGGATGCTCCCGGAAGTGGTGTGGAATATGCCACCTTTGGGCACCTTCAATCTACATGGTAGTCTTTTGCCAAGATATAGAGGAGCAGCACCTATCAATCATGCTATTATTCAGGGAGAAACAGAAACAGGTGTGACCAGCTTTAAACTTAAACATGAGATAGATACCGGAGATGTTTTATTGCAAAAAAAGGTACCTGTTTATGAAAATGACGATGCGGGAATACTTCATGATCGTATGATGAATGCAGGAGCAGAAGTAGTGCTCGAAACTGTAAAACTTATAGAATCTGGTAAGTATACTTTTTTAAAACAAGACGATAGTCTGGCTACAAAAGCGCCTAAAATATTTCACGAAACCTGTAAAATTGACTTTAAAAAGCCGGTTGATCAGGTGTATAATTTTATCAGAGGGCTAAGTCCCTACCCCGGAGCATGGTGTGTCTTGGAAGGAAAAGAAATTAAGCTACTCAAAACTAAAAAAAGAATGTTTACTGATGACAATGAAGCCGGGACCATCGTAACGGATCATAAAAAATCATTAGAAATCAAATGTAAGGATGGATATATACAAGTCATCTCTCTGAAACCACAAGGCAAAAAGGAGATGTCAGTGATTGACTTCCTTAACGGCAATAAAATTGTAGCAACATCTATTATTTAAATCAATGTTTCAAAAATTTGATTGCATGATGTCCATCCAGTTGAAGTATATAGAAACCTGATTCCAATGTTCCAATATCTAAGGAAGATGAGTGAAAATTAAGCTCACCGGATTTTATTTGTTTCCCCAATAGATTGGTGATAGCATATCCAAGTGGCTGATTGGTATTCTCACCAAAACGAATGTATAACATGCCCGTCGCAGGATTAGGATATACAGTAGCACTTTGAAGATTTATATCCGGATCGCTCACCGATGACGTCTGTTCAGTTATAAAAAAATGATCAAATCCTGCTTCAACGATATGGCCAAGATTACCTTGCTGGTCTGATGCCTCAACTATTAGATTCATTTGATTAGAGACGGGAATAAAACTTCCGATATCAAGATTTCTCACTTTCAGCCAACCATTTGTTGTTCCGTAAATCTTATCTACTATTACTTCCTTTTCACCATCTTTAAGTTTGACAATAAGGGTATCATTTATCTGTACTGAACCGCCGGAATTGTAAAACCACACATCGTAATTGAGTGCCGGCTTCTGATAAGAAGTCAGATCCATCAATGGCGATATTAATTTGGTGATGCCATTGTCCACGTCCGCACATCCTGCACCTGGCGAACCATTGGCAGTAACATAAGCCCATTGACCAAAGTCTTCCGCATCTGTACCTGGATTAGCTATTTCACCATTAAGGTATTCAGTTTGTCTCGGAATCGCCCTGACCCAAGCTCCGGGCATATTTGGGGTTGAATTAACGGTCCATTTAAGATCGCTTTCGAATTGGTCAGAATAACCGTTTTCCAGAGTTATTTTATACGAATTATCTTGTCCGGTTTGAACCGTGATTTCCTCCAGAATCTCAGAAGTATATCCCCAGGCAGAAAGTACCATGTTGTATTTCCCGTCCCGAAGGGATGTTTTATACTCTTCGTTTCCGTTTGTTTCCAGATTATATTCGTACCCATCGCCAATAAGTTTTATAGCAGTTCCTATGGGGAAATCATTGGTATTCTTAATAATAAAGGTAACCTGAGAAATCTTTCGCTTTTCCAGTATGACATCCAGATTGGTAACCACACCATGATCCATTTGTATCAATTCTTCTTTGGAATAATAATCAGGATGTGAAATCTTTACTTTAAAATTGCCACTTAATACCTGTCCCGTTTTATAATCTCCTGACGGACTGCTCAGTTCTTTGTTTTTCTGATCAGAAATAATCTCAATGATGGCATTACTAATCGGCGTTCCGCCAGTATCAGTTATTTTGCCCTCCAGATAGCAGGCACGCTTGTAATTAAATTTCAGAATAAATAATCCATTTTCTATATCGCTTCCATATACATAATCTTCATCATCCAAAGGATACACACCCCAGACACCATGAAAGCCACTATGGCAAATAGCTGGATCATTCCACGTGTCGAAATAAGCTACTTCCACCAGATTATCAGGTTTGTGAGCATCAATAATGATGATACCATCTGTATAATAACTGGTAATCAGATACCCGTTTTTATAGTACGTATTGTGTGGTATCACTCCCGAATTTTCAGATCTCAAAGGCCTGAATCTGTCCAGTAATTTTACATTGTTGAAATCTGATATGTCATATGATTCAACATAAGCATTGGCCCGTTCGTCAGTAGTAAACACATATTTACTGTCATCAGATGTCCAGGCATTGTGGGTAAAAGTCCGTCCTGTACTGAATGAAGTCATCAATTTAATGTCTGCCTTATCTTTTACATCATAAATGGACAACAAACCATTGCTGATTTCTGAGTTGTACATCGTATCATTTTTTGTATACACATCATGAGAGTACCGGAGATCTGCGTACCCAACAAAGGGTGGTTCGTTAGGATTCTGATTCAGGTCAAAAACCAATACCCCTCTGTTACTTATACTGCAACCCGATAAATAACAAAAGCCTTTTTCATCAATAAAAATATTGTGACAACGACCTAGATTTCTTGTGGTACTTCCGATGGTAATTTCAGGTTTGTAATAACTATAACTTATGCTATCCGGTGCAAGAGTCATATCAATCACCAGAAGTCCATCTGCTCCCTGGTCAGTAGATACATATATATAATTTTTATAATATCTGGCTTCTCGCCAATTTCCTACTGCCCCGGGAGCAACCAATCTCTCTATTGGATTTTTGGGGTCTTCGAGGGAAAAAACCCTTGTTGCTGAAAGTGTACCGATGACCGCATATTTGATACCTTGGGCATCTTTGTAACCCCACATTCCGGAAGAATTTTCTGCAAATGGCACATGAGACACCAATTCTGCATTTAAAGGCAAATCCTGAGCGGATAAATTAAAGTTGGAAAAAGAGAAAAGCACTATAAAATAAAAAAACGAATATCTCATATGTTTAAATTTTGTTAAGTTGTTGAATTTGTTTGACCTGCCCGCCTACTACATAGTGGTCTGGCGGGTTTGCGGAATTGTTTAACTTCGAAAATCATGTAATAAACTGACTCTATTTTATCATTCAGGTTTTATGTTGACCACTTTTGGAGATTTCATGTGTTAAAATTTATTTTATTACTAAGGCCAAACTTGTCCGATAAAGAAACAAGTGGATGGAATCCCCATAATCAATCATTGTGGTTTGTGAAATTTGTATAATGGGGATTTCATATAGGTTAAATTGGAAAATGTAATCATGGAGAAATCATCAAATGATCACAAACATAAGGTATAAATAAACAAACTTATCTATCTAGATAAAAAAATAAGTTTAACCGATAGTAAAAGTGGGCTATTTGTCGTAGTGATATCAATTTAGTTCTTCCTAAAAAAACCACAAACTACCCAACACAATTCTTTTAACTATCCAAAAATGATAAACCAACATTAACTAAAATATGAGGCAAATATTAACTACCTTTGCGGCAATTTTAAAAAATAAGCTTTAAATTCTTCAATATATGGGTCTTCAATGTGGCATAGTGGGTCTTCCAAACGTAGGAAAATCAACGCTTTTTAATGCATTAACTTCAGCCAAAGCTCTGGCTGCCAATTATCCTTTTGCTACAAAGGAGCCTAACCTTGGCGTTATTGTTGTTCCTGATACCAGACTGGACAAACTGGCTGAACTGGTCAATCCTCAACGAATCCTGCCTACCAGTGTAGAAATTCTGGACATTGCGGGTTTGATCAAAGGAGCCAGTAAGGGAGAAGGGCTTGGTAATCAGTTTCTTGCCAATATCAGAGAAGTGGATGCCATCGTTCATGTGGTCCGATGTTTTGAAGATGATAATGTGATTCACGTAGATGGTAGTGTAGATCCTGTTCGTGATAAGGAAATTATAGACCTTGAGTTGATATTTAAGGATATCGAAACCATGGAAAAACGCATCGATAAACTTAAGAAACAAGCCAAATCAGGATCTAAAGACGACGCGATCAACGTGGAATGGGCAGAAAAACTGCTCAAACATCTGGAAAGTGAAAAACCTGCCAGAAGTTATGAAGTGGAAGAAAATTTTGAAGACCTGTTTAAAGATTTATATCTGCTGACCAGCAAACCTATTTTATATGTGTGTAATGTAGATGAAGCTTCTGTAGCAGAAGGAAATATTCACACCAAAAGATTTACAGAAGCCGTGAAATCAGAAAATGCGGAGATACTGTATATATGTGCCGGTATAGAAGCAGAAATTGCGGAGCTGGAAAGCAAAGAAGAGCGAATGGAATTTATAGAAGCCATGGGATTGTCAGAACCCGGAGTAAATAAAATAATCCGGGCTGCTTATCGTTTGCTTGACCTGTATACTTATTTTACTGCAGGAGTAAAGGAAGTGCGGGCATGGACCATAAAAAAAGGTTGGAAAGCGCCACAGGCAGCAGGTGTCATTCATACAGATTTTGAAAAAGGGTTTATCAGGGCAGAGGTGATTAAATATGAAGATTTCGTAAAATACGGTTCAGAACAAGCGGTCAAAGAAGCCGGAAAAATGGGTGTGGAAGGCAAAGAATATGTAGTACATGATGGAGATGTCATGCATTTCAGGTTTAATGTGTAAGCAATCCTAATTTCTTTTGCTGGCAAAACAAAAAAAGATAAAGTCAATATCCTGCTCAAAATTTCCTGAAGCTTAAAAATTGATTTGTCTTTCGACTGAATATGTTATATCTTGCACTTGTATAGTAAAACATTATAAAATAGCTGATACCCATATTGTCTCTGGAAATATCTGATACCAAATATAGCCAGATATACATAAAGCTGATTTATATATTCAACCTTATCAAACAATAAAATACAAATACATCATCGCAACAAATCTAAAATATTACGTTTTTTATAAACCATACAATGTATTAAATCAGTTTACAAAAGAAAGACCTGATCATAATACGCTTGCAGACTATCTGAAAGTAGAAAGAGATGTATATCCGGTAGGCAGATTGGATAAAGATTCGGAAGGATTGCTTTTGCTCACCAACGATAAATCGCTCAACGCCAGTCTGCTGTCTCCTGCTCAAAAACATGCCAGATCCTATTTTGTCCAGGTCGATAACGATATCACGGATAAAGCCGTTGAAACACTGAAAAAAGGAGTGGATATAACGTTGGATTCGGGTAGCTATACTACCAAACCTTGTTCTGTAAAAAAACTATCTAAAGCACCTGTATTGCCGGAGAGAAATCCACCTATCCGCGTGAGGCAAAATATTCCCACATCATGGGCTCTGATAGAACTGACAGAGGAAAAAACCGTCAGGTACGCAAGATGTTTGCATCCGTGGGTTTTCCTGTTTTGAGATTGATCAGAGTACAGATAGAAGACCTTAAAATCGGAAAATTAGAGCCGGGCAAGTATATTGAAATAGCTCAGGAAGAACTTTTTAAACTATTAAAAATAGATCCACCCCGAAGTGTGCGGACACCAAAAGAAAGCAAACTTACTAAAAAAGAAGGATCGGAAAAAAAAGGTGCATCAAAAAAAGTAACTCCATCATCACCGGCACCAAAAATAAGCCACCGCAAAAAAGAGAGTCAATACTCCAATGTACCCAAAAAAAAATCAGACAAACCTGAAAAGGAAGCTAAACCTTCTTTCGAAAAAGAAAGCAGTGCTAAAAAACCCATGAGAAAAAAGGACAGTGGTCACGCTCCATGGCAAAAAAAGAAAGGGTTTAAAAAGTAAAATTGATTTAAGTGTTTATATTTTGTCAAATTGTCGAATTTCTTTCACCGACTGCTTACTATTTTGTGAAGTGTTTTAGGATTAATACTGTTTAGAAAATAGTGATACTTTATCAATTTTAGAATACTCTTTATGACTACCTTTCATAAAAAATTGATCCGACATAGAAGCAAAGTCGAAGAGAGACCAAAAAATCAAGGAATATACTCATATACCGTAAAGATATGATCCTCTACCCGCTCTACATCGAGTGGGCGCATCTCTGTGTTTTTGGCAGAGTGGATGCGGACGATGTGGTCTATGGACTGTGCGGAGATGCCAGTATTCCATAACCAGAACGCTATGAGAGAAAGGAACAAAAATGATATATTTGGTTTGATGTTCATGAGAATTTTTAAATTTGATATACCAGTAATTTTTTTCCAAAAGTATCTACATACAATCGGTCTCCATGTTTTTCCATAGATCTGGGAGCTCCGCTGCCTTCGGGCAATGACTCTATGTGTTCATAACGAAGTGTTTTCCTATTGAAAATACCTATTTTTTTGTGTTGGTTATCTACCATATAGATCAGGTCACCTGCTACTTCTAAGGGTTTAAATCTAGAGCCAAAAGTATAACACTCTACCTCCTGGAAGTATTCCTTAAGGTAATGATAAGTTATCTGCATCGTCTCTAAATCCAGCTCCCAATAATAAAATATTGCAAAACATATGATCTTACTTTCATCTTTCAACAATATGGCTTCGTTTGTGTACGGAATGACGGCATATCCTTGCTCAACTCTAGGCATACCTCGATAGGATTCGCCTGTAGCATAAGGTAGATCTCTCAAATAGTGAATTAGCTCACCTGTTTCCTTATGAAGACACATTAGACCATAATTGTCCATCTCAAACCAAAGCTGATCTTTGTAAATACCGAGTGGTTTGCCCACTTTGTGCGGATAGTCAAAAGGATGAATGGAGTGGAGCTTGTGTATGTGGCCTTCAAGATTGAAGTGCCAAAGCTCAGTTTTCTTGTCCAAGTCTAAAAGTAAAAATTGATTTCTTGTTCTTTTGTCTATGATAGGATTGCTATCTGTAAAACATAAGGCATACCTATCAGAAAATATTTCTATCGTCCCAAATTTATCGTATTTCCATATCAACTCATCTAACTTATAAATATATTTTATGGCAGGTGTTTCAAGTTGGTTTGTTTTTTCAAAAGAATATTTATCGTAATAAATGAAATAAGAATTAAACCAATATGATATCAATAAATCAGACGCTTCAATTAAGGTACTAATCTTCAATGTGTCACTAATTTCAATTAGTTCATATCTATCCTTAAAATAATAAAATTTCTCTCCGCATACATGATTAATACCTTTATTAAATCCTTTTTCATTTAATATAATATTACCATTTTTATCATAAATTAAAAATTTACTTAATTTCTCTTCTATTGATAATGGTTCAATGTAAAAAATATCCCCTTTATTATTAATTTTTATATAAACAAATTTTATAAGTAAAATAAAAATTAAACTTATTTTCATTATTGTACCTTTATAAAATTTAACCAAGCAGAGTCATAGGTTTGTGTATTAAGCCAAGTCAATAATGCATCTTCGTCTGCAAAGTTTATCCCAGACACACTCTGCCACCAACCAGTTGTACTACTATTATTCCAAAAATAACTTGCATTAGTTTGATACATCTCTAAGAATTTAGATCTGACATATAATTCAGCCGCATTATTTCCGGTAAGAGTGACCGGACCTTGTGGTGTTTGAACTATGAACGGTGGATTTAGTTTTAATTTTTCAAAGATGTACCGGGTATTAACCAATGTTCCTGTTTCTATATACGCTCGATGCTGGTTTTTAATACTGCCATTTGCTATGTTATTCACTGTAGTTTGTATATAACTCTTAAATTCATATCTTACATCTCCAGCTATGACATCAAATTTACAGAGTGTACATGTCACATCTTCGGCTTCAGAGGCCACAGATGCAAATGTATTGTCAAAGTTAGTAACTGCGATCCTATATTTTAGGAATCCTGCTTCATCCCGTTGGACAGTCATCCTACGGGATAAAGCTGGACGGGTTTGTAATTCTCTCCTATCATGGATACTTTTTATCATACTTTTTCCCAGATCAGCCCATCCACTTTTTTCTTTTCACTATCGAAATTGATGCCTATGATGTGGAAATGGCTGGCTTTATTGCGATAAGCATCGAGATATCCTTTGTCTTTGACCTGTTGTATGGCAGCTTCGGCTGTTTTATCAAGCTTGAACTCCAGGCAGTACACATGATCTTCAAATAGGATGATGGCATCTGCCCTACCGTCTTTGGTATGTACTTCGCTATGGATATACACACCCAGCAGGCTGAAGAGTAGATGGATGATGGCGTGGTAGAAGTGTTCATTTTCTTTTTGCCAAAGTGGGTATGGTATGTGAGAAAAAGACCGATTGATGGCTTCTTCGAGTTTTTCCTTTTGATTATTTTTTAGCGCCTGGATCAGATCCTGAGGCATGGTTTGTGCTTCCTGAATACTTGTGGACATATAACTTTTGGCCAGATATTGTAAAAAAGCGGATTTTACCTCATGATTTGGATAATCAAGATTGTATAAATCAAACAATGAGTCGTATGATTGGATAGTCAGATAGCCTGTCTGAAATAAAACCGGTATGGCTTCCAGATTATCGATGTCAAAACTGGACAATAGCAGAGAATTGGCCTTCGTATTTTGCAAATTGTAAAATTTGTTCTCTTTGGACAAATCAATGATAAACGTAGGTGTTCCCGTTGCAAACCAATAATTATTAAATCTGCCATGGTCACTAAAAAATTTTAGAAGTGAAAATGGGTTATAAAGCGTATCACCTGCATAATCCCATCGATATCCATTGTACCATTCTTTTATTTTTTGTTTATCATATGTCAGCAATTCCACTGAAAAATTATCTTCTAACTCCACTTGTGATATGCCACAAATGGTATTGTAGTCCGGACTCATCGTGATGTCATTCAGATTGTTGAGATCAGAAAAAATGCTTACCTGACTAAATTTACTCACTCCGGTGATGAAGACGAGTTTGAGATATGGGTCAGCGTCTTTGAGTATGGAGTAAAATGTCTTCATCACATTGCGATTCTCCCGAGCTTTGTGTATGTTTTCTTTATCCAGATAATCTATGATCGGTTTGTCATATTCATCGATGAGTACTACGACTTGTTTGTTATATTTTTTATGTAATGATTTTATCAACTCATCAAAACTATTTGCAATATCTTCTTTTTGGGATTTTAATACGATATCATATTGCTCAGCTATTTGTATCAACTCATCGGCAATAGCCTTTAACAAACCTTTGGTTCTGTATCCGATATTTGAAAAAGATATCCTGATCACAGGATACTCTTCAAATGCCCATTTGTCATAGATATAAAGCCCTTCAAAAAGCTCTTTTTCACCTTTAAATACACACTCAAAAGTACTGATAAGCAATGATTTACCAAATCTGCGTGGTCGACTAAGGAAGAAGTAACCACCTCTTTCTACGATGGAATGGATGACACGCGTTTTGTCTACATAAACAAACCCTTCTGTCCTTATTTTACCAAAATCCTGAAGCCCAACCGGATATTTTTGTATTGCCATGATGCAAATATAAAAAAATATCCAGATTAAAGAACTAAGAAACAGAGAAGATTCCCGGCATTTTGATATACAATTTTACCCAATAATAGTAGCAATTACCTTTCCTTTCAATTCCTTGCCGATAAATGGATTATTGGCAGATTTTGAAGCCATCTTATCTTTGGTACACATCCACGATACACCCGCATCAAAAATACATAAATCAGCTTTTACGCCCACAGCAATTTCAGGTATTTCAAGATTTAAAAGTAGCCTTGGTGCCATAGTGAGCTTGTGAAGAAGGGTCGGGAAAGCTATCTTTTCAGACAAATAAGTAAAACAAGCCGAAAGACATGTCTCCAGACCCGTAGCGCCGGGTGTCGCATAAGGAAACTCAAGATTTTTGGATTCCTCATCTAGTGGCGTATGATTACTGACAATGGCGCTTACGGTATCATCATTGATGCCTTCTATCAAATGTTGTTTATCAGCTTCAGATCTCAATACAGGGCTTACCTTCAGATTACTCTCAAAATCATACAAATCTGAGTCAGTAAATAAAAGATTCATATAGGCCACAGTAGCCTGTATATTATTTTGTTCATTTTTAGCCTGGCGGATAGCTTCTACACTTCTGGCAGAAGAAATGGCATGTTCGATAATTTGTGAATCTTGATAAGCATTCAGCAGTATATCCCGCTGAACCATATGAAGTTCAGCAATATCCGGAATGCCCCTCATCCCCAAAGAAGTACTCATTTCTCCTTCATGCATTTCACCACCTGCACCCAGATAATTGTCGTTTGGATGATGAATAATCGCCACGTCAATAGTGGATGCATATTGCAGCGCTCTGCCTAGCAAACCTGTATCCTGTACAGATTTCAATCCATCACTAAATGCTATCGCACCGCCTGACTTCATATCCATGTATTCCGCAATATCAATGCCTTTGCTATCCTTGCTTAAAGCACCGATCGGATAAATCGATACCCCGTTTCTGTCTGAATGATTGGCCAAAAAACTGATATCCGCTTTTGTTTGTGTAACCGGTTTATTGTTGGGAAATACTGCCAGTGCTGTATAGCCACCAGATAAAGCCGATTTGGTCAGTGTGTCTATCGTCTCGCGGTGTTCATTTCCTGGTTCGCCGGTGTGTGTGCCTATGTCACACAGTCCGATGAAGCAATATAATTTGTTGCCGGAAATGATTTTAGCATCTTCATGACTGATTTCACCCTGTATTTGTGATATAATACCATCAGATATCAGTATATCTTTCACGGACAAATGAAATTCTGAACTCTGATGTAAAATGGTGGCTTTTTTAATCAGGATATTCATACAAAGATTTAATTTTTAAAGTATCTTAATAAAAGAGCTTCTATGGCTAAAAAAATCAAAGCGGCAATAATAAACCACTTCCAAAGCACAATTCCTTTGTCCTTTTCAGTGATGGTACCTGAAATATTGGATTGCAGCGCAGATGAAATCACCCTAATTTTACCATTTGAAGGGTTTATACCTGCTAGTTCCGACTCCGAATACATGCTCATATCTGACTCATTTCTGTCATAATTAAAAGCCAGCTTCCCGGTAATTTCTTCATCCAATTTTAAATCATAAAAACCTGCCTTTTTTATTTGATCATTCAGGTCAAGATTTATTTTATTGCCAACAGGAATCTGCCCGGGGATGAGTTCCTGGTCGCCGCCGGTAATTTTATATACGTAATCTCCGGTTCTTCTTTTGTTTTCTGTTTCGATCACCACATTATTGGTGATGGTATATGCCAGTTTTTTTTGTTTAGTAGTCGAAATGGCCATTTTATACAACAAGGGAACAAAAATTTCTGCATTAAAAACCAAATCATTTGAAGTGTTGTCCAAAGGAGCGGCACAAACGAAAAGTTGCCCATCCCCTACCCTGTATTTACTTAAGTACTATGTTCCATCCCGATACAAAAGAAGATTTTCCTGTAGTCCGGATGCCAATCTATTGATATTATAAGACAAAGTGGTGACCGGCAATTTTAAATTGGTCCCGGTGTTAATGTACACATCAGAAAATATAAATTCTTCCGTATTGATGGAAGATACTTCACGACGTGTTGTATTTAAGTACCCGAAACTACTTGCACCGGCACTGCTGAAAAAATTGTTGTACGTCCCCAGGTCTGATGTTTTGCCAGGAAAAACCAATACTTTTCCACCATTTCTAAGATATTGCAAAAGTTCATTATTAAGACCGGATGTTAACGTTTTTATATCATTTAAAATGATCAGATCAAAGCTGCCAAATTGCTGATACTGCAGCTGATTTACATTTTGGTTGGAGAGACTGAAATATTTTACACCTTTAAAAAGTGCATCCATAAATTTATTTGGCCCCATCTCATTGATAAACAATGCTTTAATAGTATCCGGCACATCAAATGCAATAAAATAATCATCATCAAACTGTACCGGATAATCTGTCACATTTACCACACACTGTTGCCAGCCGGATTTGTCCACGGTGACTACCACTGTATCCGTTATGCTACTATTGGCCGGTATATCTCTGATGCCAATAGGTTTTTCCTGACCATCCTTTCTGAATGACAATTTTACTTGTTCTGCGTCTTCTCCACTGTTATTTTTAATCCTTACGACAAGTTTATTATTTTGATTGAAAAAAGGTATCGGGCCATCAAACCAAACACTATCCACCGAAAGATTTTTTTGCTGACTGGTTTGAACAGGCAATAAATTGATCTCAAAGGTAGTATCCTGAAACAGATTAAAATTCGAAATACTCTTCTGAAAGTCAGAAATAAAATAACTGATCTTGTTATCTGTAACTGTTTCAAAAAGTTGTTTTTGACGATTCAGCACCATGTCAGAAGTATGGACTGATGGACTGACCATAATTTCATCAATATAATTTAATGCATCTTCTTTGCTCAG
This sequence comes from Saprospiraceae bacterium, assembly GCA_016714445.1. Lineage (GTDB taxonomy): Bacteria > Bacteroidota > Bacteroidia > Chitinophagales > Saprospiraceae > OLB9. The sequence continues at coordinate 1,226,828 of JADJNF010000001.1, forward strand.
AAATCGCTGATGTTTGCCTTCAAAATCATGGGTAAGTACCTGAAATTTATCTTCTTCACTATAGGCGTTTACTATTGATTTTGCTCTGTCTTTGGCATAATCCAACAATGGAATATCTTCGATTTTTGAAGTCATCGAATAAGAATTATCTACAAAGATGGATATATGATTGGTACCGGACTTGATCGTATCTCCTGTAGGAATAAATGGTTGAGCAAAAGCCAAAACCAAAGCAACCAATGCCAGACATCTGCTTGCCAGCACCAGAAGATTTTTTAATTTATTGCGATTTGAAGTTTCTTCCTTTATTTCTTTCAGATACTTCACATTGGTAAAGTATACTCTTTTAAATTTTCTGAAATAAAACAAATGTATAATCACCGGAATGGCCAGAGCCAAAAGGGCCCAAAGAAAAGAAGGGTATAAAAAATGCATAGGTTACGCCATTGTGGTTGCAAAAATAAGATTACTAATACTAATAATGCGTTAATTGTTTAAATTTTTATGTTTGTTAACCTTTTTATATGAAATGTATTGGTTTGCATACATCAAAGTCGATGGTATGCAACCAAAAAAAAAAGGAAACCCATTTTTAACATTTTTTAAGTCATCGCTAAACGATTTACTATTAAATTTCGTTCTATAGGCAAATAATTTCAATCAGATGAATCGTTTAATTTTTGTGCTGTTCCCCTTTCTCCTTATTTCTGCCACCGCGCCTTCATTAAAAATAGGATTATTAAAATATGGAGGAGGAGGGGATTGGTACTCAAATCCGACATCGTTGGTCAATCTTGCAGGATTCTGCAATAAATTTCTCGGAACAAATATAGATCCCGAATACGCAGTAGTAGATGCCGGAAGTGTGGATTTGTTCAATTATCCTCTTGTTCATATGACAGGACATGGCAATGTGGTCTTTTCAGATGCTGATGCAGAAAATTTGAGAAACTATCTGATTGCAGGTGGATTTTTGCATATTGATGACAATTATGGTATCGATCCCTTTGTAAGAGTAGCCATGAAAAAAGTATTTCCGGAATTATCTTTTGTAGAATTACCTTTTAATCATCCCATTTACCATCAAAAATATAAATTTGACAATGGTTTACCCAAAATTCATAAACATGACGACAAACCTGCACAGGGATTTGGTTTGATATGGGAAGGCAGATTGATTTGTTATTATTCTTATGAATCAGATCTTGGAGACGGATGGGAAGATCCTGAAGTACATAAAGATGCTGAAGAAGTCAGAATAAAAGCACTTAAAATGGGTGCCAATATAGTACAATACGTATTTGGTTATTAAAAACTTACTTACATCATGCAAACATATTCTCTTGTACCTTCTATAAAAAATATTTCTCACCGGACGTCCAATAACTTTTTTCTTATCGCCGGACCCTGCGCCATTGAGTCAGAGCAAATGGCTATGGATATCGCTGAAAAAGTCATAAGAATCACATCTGACTTAAAGATACCATTTGTATTCAAGGGTTCGTACCGTAAAGCCAACAGATCATCGATTCACTCATTTTCAGGGATCGGGGATGAAAAAGCGCTTAAGATATTACGCAAGGTAGCTGAAACATTTGATCTGCCGGTAACGACAGACATCCACAGAGATGAAGAAGCATCGATGGCAGCCGAATATGTGGATATACTACAAATCCCGGCTTTTCTTTGCAGGCAGACTTCACTTATCAAAGCTGCAGCGGATACCGGTAAAGTGGTCAATATTAAAAAAGGCCAGTTTATGAGCCCGGAATCCATGATACATGCAGTACAAAAAGTGAGGGAATGTAATAATGAAAAGGTAATGCTGACAGAACGGGGCACCACTTTTGGTTATCAGGATCTTATAGTTGATTACAGAGGAATTCCTTTGATGCAGTCTTTTGGAGTGCCGGTAATTATGGATTGTACCCATTCTCTGCAACAACCCAATCAGCCTTCAGGGATAACAGGCGGCAAACCAGGATTAATTACTACCATTGCAAAGGCAGCTATAGCAGTGGGGGCAGACGGATTGTTTATTGAGACTCATCCCAACCCTTCAGAAGCAAAATCTGATGGTGCCAATATGTTGCCCTTAGATCAACTGGAGATGTTGCTCAACAAACTGGTCAACATCAGGCAGGCAACCTTACTCACCTGATGGTTGGTGTAAGATATGTGGCAAAGCCTCCACACCGGCACTCCATAACGAAACACAACTTCTTTTGATTTCGTCAGAAAGGAGAAATCATCCATTTGTATAATAAGTTATACACCTTTTTATATTACATATGATATAAAATGATAATTTATTTTAACTTTGCGCTTTTAATTACAATTTATATTAAAATAATTAACCTTAAATCATAATTTACCATGAGAAATGTTTTGTTTTTAGTAATTATTATGCTTGTAATGGGATGTAAAAACGACCCCAAATCAGGTAGTCAAGCTGACAATTTAATTAAACCTGATAATTCCGAAGCTGTTGATCCGTCGACTTTGAGCATACCCAATGCGTGTGAAATGATTTCTGAAGCTACCCTACAATCCATTTTAAATATTACCGGCAGTGATGTAAATATTAATGAAGCAAATGATCCGGGAAATACATCTGCAAAATCATGTTTTTTCAAATGGGATTCAGCTGATACACCGAATGCCGGAATTCTGATACAGATACTTACCAACCCTGTATATAGTGAATATCCTCAGTACATTTCCAATTATGTATCTTCAAAACTTACAGAGGGTGAAACCGTACTTGGATCTGAAAAAGCGACCAGATTCAACAAATTCACAGCAGGCGATATTAATGGCGCTTATTCATTCGATCAGTCTCGTTTTTACTGGAATCTGGGCAATAACTATTTGTTTATGTTGGCATTTAATGTTTCTTCATTAAGCGAAGATAAAATGGTAGAAGTTGCAGAAAAAATCGTTGTTGAGGTTAATAAAAATTTTGCAAGCAAATTAAAAGAATAATTCCTAAAAATTTAAAGTGTATCCCCTTTTTACATTTTTGTAGGTAAAGTTTTAAGTTGGGAAGCATTAAAACAACCCTAAAGCAAATTTATTGAATCCTTGCTTAATGGTTTCTTCTGTAAAAATGGGATACACCATTGTTGATTATCTTTGTTTATAATTTTTAACTAATAAAATCAGCAATATTTAACTGACTTTTTACTTTACGCCGTAAAAGAACTGCTCAATAAAAGTATGAGGAAATTTTTCATCACCAGGAAATCCCAACTTTATATCTCGTCCGTCATGTGGAATAGCTGCTGTACCAAAAATATAATCCCAGATAGCCAATGATATTCCAAAATTGATCCCGTATTTCCGACCTTCAGGCAAATCATGGACATGATGCCAGATGTGCATCTCAGGACTGTTGAATATCTTTTTCATAAATGGACCTAAAATAAACCATCCAAATCCGACAGAAGCCAATAAACCCAAACTTTTTATTGTCCAGTCTGTATCCTCAAATAAGCGGATTTCTGCAATACCTGCGATCATGGCCAAACCGACCAGAAAACCTACGATACCACCTGTCACTCTGCCGCTGATATGAAAATTGCTGTGATTATAATGACCGATGGCTAAGGTGAAAATATGTATAACAAAAAAATCATATAATCCTATACCCAATAATGCAAGTGGTATATATTCTATGGATCTATACACCACCGTTTCCATCCAGTGATATCTAAGGTGAGCAGCAAAACCCATTTCTTCTACAGAATGATGTACTTTATGGAACTGCCACAACCACTCTACCCGATGCAGAAGCCGGTGGACCCACCACTGCACAAAATCCCTCACTAAAAAACCAATCAACAGAACTGCCCAAAGGGGAAATGTGTGGAGCGGATTGGATTTTTGCAAGTCAAAACCTGTCATACCCCTGATACCATCATTAAAGAGATCAACGACGACGTCTGATGCTGCATTGTAAATGACCAGCGAGAACAGAAAAAAATTAAAAAACATATAAAAGAAATCCAACCAGAAATCTTTGCGGAACATGGGTTGATTTTTTCTCCAGGGTTTGATAATCTCCAGACCGAAGAAAAAAGCAGAAACCAAGACAAGCCAGTAAAAATAATTATGAAAAGAAGGATGTGTGACTTCGTACCAAAGATAGGACGCATAGCCGCCATATCCATTCAGAAAGGTTTGAATGAGATCCTGCATGATAGGTTTGTATTAATAATTTCTTGTGATTTCTGCTGATTTAAACATTGAATTATTGTGCTTTGGCCCAGCCAGTATAGCCAGCTTTAAGATTGTATGTTTTATCAAAACCTAATTCCTTCATCATGTGAACAGCTTTGGCACTTCTACCTCCTGCTGCACAATACACGATATATTCTTTACTTTTATCCAATGCAGCCACTTTTTCATTAAAATCAGGAGAGGTAATATCTATTTCCACCGCATCTCCTATTTTACCCAATGCTATCTCTTCAGGCGTTCGCACATCGAGTAATACAATTTTCGGTGATTGTGCTATCATGTTTTTTGCAGTAGGGATATCAATATCAGTGTTAAAAGCAGGGGCATTTTCTGCATTTTGCAGATCAGGAGCTGTTGCTGTTTTTTGTTCTTTACATGAAAGTATCATGATGGTACTCAATAAAAAAAGAAGGAAAAATCGCATAGAAATACTTTTTTACATTTTTAATGGTGCAAAAGTAAGGTTATGGTAAACCACAAAGTGTAACAATGGTTACAAATTAAACACCCTATTTATTATAAACTGAAGTTTCGGTGTTTGTATATAATAATAACAGTTTATAAATTATAAAAATATTTATAAAAATTGAATTAAAAAACAGAACATCAAATACTTAAATAAGCACTAAAAGAATACTTAAATTTAGGTGGTAAATTATTTCGTTTTGAATTGAAGAATACCAAGGGCCGACTCAGATTGGCCTTTTCATTTTTAGTCAAAACTTTGCAAAATAGCCTTAATAACAGAAAACTGTGTGAGCCAAAACGGGTTATTAATTCGAGAGCAAATGAACGAAGTTCCTCAAATATCCAGAACGGTGAGTGAATACTAGAGGCGAGCCCGCCTGTTTTCTACGAAGTCGGACAGGTTTTTTATGTTTAGTTATTTTGTGAAGTTTTGACGTTAAGAAAATGAAAAAGCCCTGCTCGCGTCGGAGCGGGCGGACTTGACTTTTTGTTTCTTTTGTGTTAAGACAAAACGATGACTGAATGGTGCGAAGCAACATCGTGATACGAAATCACGATGTAATGAAGGAACCACAAACTTCGGCTTGTGGCAAAGAGTAATTTTATATAGATTTGTTATTTACCGTGAAAATATTAGAATGAAGAACGATATTTAAATTTTGACGCTGAAAATTTAGCCCCTAAACTTTAATCACAAACTATTTTCCAACCATGCCAATCTGTTGACCTTCAGCAAAATTAATTCCTATTCCATTCAGATGGTACACAGATTTTATCCTATCCATGACGTCATAGTACACCTCCCAATAGTCATCAGGAAGCACATAAGGTCTTACAGCCACAATGAGATTGGATGCACCGAATTCTTCAATTCCTATTTCCGGCAAGGGCTGTTTTAATACTTTTTCCATTCCGAGAAGCTCATTCATAATCAGTGTTTTTACTTTTGGAAAATCTTCACTGTAGGGTAAAAATATTTTAAGTTCAATCCTGATATTTCCCCTCTTAGAAAAATTAGTGATAATGCCATTAATCACTTCTCCATTTGGAATGATCAGGGTTTTATTGCCCGGCGAGATGACCATAGTATTAAATATCTGTATATCCTGTACTTTGCCGAATTTGTCTTTCACTTCGATCCAGTCTCCCACTTTATATGGTTTGAAGGTCACAATAATAATACCTGCTGCAAAATTGCCGAGACTGCCCTGTAGCGCCAATCCCACCGCAAGACCACCAGCAGCGAGTACTCCCACAAATGCAGCTGTATTTACACCCACCATACCTGCGACACTGATGAGCAGAATAACTTTTAGGCCTATATTTGCCAGAGTCACCAGAAATGATAGAATTTCGGGTGTAAATCCTGATTTTTGCAAAGTGACTTTAAGGATTGCTGACAACTTCTTTATGACCCAAAGTCCAATAATCAGTACAGCCAATGCCAATATCAAACCTGGAAGCGCTTTGACTAACCAATCCAAAGCCAAAAATGAATATTTTTCAATGTTTTCCATAATATTTTAAAAATTGCACAAAAATAGAAAATATCATCAAACATGTATAAGAAGGGAATAATGACCACATTAAAAAAGATATAAATTTTGTATTAAGGGAGGATAAGTCTTACCTTTGTGCCAAAATAAAAGAGATATGAATTTTGATATAATAATATTAGGAAGTGGTCCGGGTGGATATGTTGCAGCGATCAGAGCTTCACAATTGGGTATGAAAGTGGCGGTAATTGAAAAAGAAAGTCTGGGTGGTGTATGTCTGAATTGGGGATGTATTCCCACCAAAGCATTGCTGAAAAGTGCACAGGTTTTTAATTATATCAACCATGCGTCTGACTACGGCATTACCGTAGCTAAACCAACTGCAGAATTTAACAACATAATTTCCAGAAGTCGTGGTGTCGCGGATGGTATGTCTAAAGGGGTAAATTTCCTGATGAAAAAAAACAAAGTCACTGTGATCGAAGGGTATGGCAGATTGGTGAGGGGCAAAAAAATAGTGGTAACAGATAAAGAAGGTAAAAAAGCAGAGTATAGTGCAGAACATATCATTATTGCTACTGGCGGAAGAGCTAAAGAATTGCCAAATCTGAAAATTGATGGTAAAAAAATCATAGGCTACCGTGAAGCCATGACATTGCCGGTACAACCTAAAAAAATGGTGGTCGTAGGAGCAGGTGCCATAGGCGTAGAATTTGCTTATTTTTATAATTCCATAGGTACTTCGGTCACCGTTGTAGAATTTTTAGAACAAGGCATTTTACCGCGTGAAGATGCGGATATTTCCAAAGAACTGGCTAAAATATATAAAAAGGCTGGCATGAACATTCTGGCCAATAGTGCAGTAGAAAATGTCGATATCTCCGGAGATCAATGTAAAGTCACCATAAAAAGTAGAAAAGACAACTCTGTGCAGGTCATAGAATGTGATGTTGTTTTATCAGCAGCTGGTGTTACTCCGAATATTGAAGATATTGGGCTGGAAGTACTGGGTATTGAAATGGATAGAGGTATGATAAAAACAGATGCTTTTTATCGAACAAATGTGCCGGGTATCTATGCCATTGGTGATGTGATACCTACGCCGGCTCTGGCTCATGTGGCGAGTGCCGAAGGTATCACCTGCGTAGAAAAAATAGCTGGTCATCATCCTGAACCCATTGACTACAGCAATATACCATCCTGTACTTACTGCTGGCCTGAAGTTTCGAGCGTCGGTATGACGGAAACACAGGCAAAAGAAGCAGGTTATGAGTTGAAAGTGGGTAAGTTTCCTTTTTCAGCATCAGGAAAAGCAAGCGCATCCGGAGCAAAAGAAGGATTTGTCAAAGTCATTTTTGATGCAAAATATGGTGAGTTGCTTGGAGCCCACATGATTGGTGCCAATGTAACAGAAATGATCGCAGAGTTGGTTCTGGCCAAAAAACTTGAAAGTACGGGACAAGAAATACTTAAAGCCATCCATCCACATCCTACCATGAGCGAAGCGGTAATGGAAGCTACCGCTGCTGCCTACGATGAAGTGATACATTTGTAAGGTTACGGTTAAGGTTAAGGCTGAGATTAAGATTAAGATTGAGATTTAGACTTAGGTTAAGGTTAAGGTTGAGATTTAGGATAAGATTAGAAAAAGCAGGTAGCAGATTTGAAGAAAATAGCATTGATATCTGACAATCACTCTTACTATGGAGATGAGGTAACTGATCATCTGCTTGATGTGGATGAAATCTGGCATGCCGGAGACATCGGTGATCTCTCTTCCATTGAAAAGTACCGGCAAACGGCTTTATTAAGAGGCGTTTATGGTAATATTGATGAACAGTCTGTAAGAGATATTTTCCCTTTGAATGAAATTTTCATTTGTGAGGGAATCAAGGTATTTATGACCCATATCGGCGGATATCCCGGCAGGTATGCATCCAGAGTTTATCAAATCATAAAACAGGAAAAACCAAATCTGTATATTTGCGGACATTCACATATCTGTAAGGTAGTGCCGGATAAATCCAATAATCTCCTACACATGAACCCCGGAGCATATGGCCATCATGGGTTTCACAAGGTAAGAACCATCTTAAAATTTGAAGCAGACAATGGTAAAATCCAGAATCTGAGGGTAGTAGAATTAGGACTCCGGGGTATTGTCTAGAGAGATGCTTTCCTCTGTAAAGACACTTCTCTTATGCTATTTCTCCGCCACAACTACTCCCTGCCCCAGCCGTACAGCCATAACAATGCTGATTGAGTACAATTTTTCTTTTCATTAATGTTTCGAGATCAAAATCATTGATATGGGTTGAGTTGCCTGCTTACTTTGAGATCCAGCATCTGATTAAAATCACAGTCATAGATATAACCATCCCAACTCACAGACAAAGTATACCGACACATCAGACCTTCTATTGTTCCAGGATTGTAAGCTTCTACCAGCGATGTCATATATTCCACATAATTGCCTGACTCTATCAGATAATCCAGAAACCGGCTAATGGGCAGATTGGTGATGACAAAAAGATTATTGAATGTGATGTTATATCTGCGGGCAAGTTGAAGTTTAAATTCGTGCTCCAGGGAAGATTGATGACCTGGCAGAAAAGCACCGGAAGGATTGTACACCAAATCCAGTATCAGACCACTTCCATCCACACCGTAACCTACCGCATTTAATTTTTTAAGCGCCTCAATGCTGTCTTCAAATACCCCGTCTCCCCGCTGACTGTCTGTCCTTGATTTAGTAAAATATGGCAGGGAAGAGATAACATGCACATTGTTTTTTGCAAAAAACTCAGGCAGGTCATGATACTTCGGATTGGCCATAATGATGGTGAGATTACAGCGGTTCATGACTTTTATACCCAGTTTTCGACATTCTTCGACAAACCAGCGAAAATGTGGATTCATCTCAGGAGCCCCTCCAGTGATATCCACGGTAGGTATGTCATGGGTTCTTAATATCTCAAGACATCGTTCCAGGGTGGCCTTGTCCATATTTTCAACTTTTTTATCAGGCCCGGCATCCACATGACAGTGGGCACAGGTCTGATTGCAAAGTTTACCGATATTGATCTGAAATATTTCAGGATTTCGTGGTTGTAATGCTTGTCCAACTTTGGAAATAAAGGGTTCGAAGGTATCATGATTGAGTTCATGACCATTCAGTACTTCCAGTTGAAAAAAAGTGCTGGCAAGTTTATTGTCCGTCGTACTTAACGAGCGGGACCGTTGTTTTACTCCCATTATTGATCAGAAATTGTTTGATAATATCGGCAATTAACAAAAATAAATTACATTAGTTTTGCCTTTATAGTATTCATCATTGGAACAGCGTTGACCAAAGTCGCACCTCCTTTTATCGCAGCAGCTACATGTACTGCTTCCATCATTTGTTCTTCATCAGCACCTTCTGACAAACAGGCAGTTGTGTAAGCATCCATACAGTAAGGACACTGCACAGTATGGGCTACAGCAAGAGCAATAAGATTTTTTTCACGAACAGTAAGCGCACCTTCCTTAAAGACTTCACCATACCATTCAAAAAATTTTTTGCCCATCTCAGGTTGCAAATCGACTATATTTCCAAATTTTTTAAGATCTTCCGGTTTAAAATAACTCATATTAAGGACGTTTATTTTCTTTTATAATAAAATTGAACATCAATTACCTGATGATGTTTATCGCCACAATGATACTGTTTTTTATTTTCTCTATGATTATTTGGGATAAAATTTTACTTTTGTTTACCTGTTTAAAAATCGGTAACCGTACATCATGCATTTTTATTTTACCATTATAATCGCTGTCAGCTGCTCATGTTTGCTTTCTGCCCAAAACGCGCTTCCAATAGTCAGTTCAGGTACATTGATCAGAAAAGACTCCTTTCCATCAAAATATGTGCAGCACAGAAATATAGACATTTGGCTACCGGAAGGATACTCCGGTGATAAAAAATATGCTGTTCTGTATATGCATGACGGCCAGATGTTGTACGACAGTACGACCAACTGGAATCAACAGGCATGGGATATCGATGACGTTGGACAAAAACTGATGAATGAAAAAAAAATTCGTCCCTTTATTGTGGTTGGCATCTGGAATGGCGGTTCAGCAAGACATGCCGAATATTTTCCGCAAAAACCATTTGAGTCTTTGCCAAAACAACAACAACAGGACATTTATCAGGCTGCCAGAAACAATGAGTACAGTGTATTCCAGGATCAATATATACAATCAGACCTTTACTTAAAGTTTCTTGTTCATGAACTCAAGCCATACATTGATGCCAATTTTGCTGTGGAAAAAGATAAAAATAATACCTGTATCATGGGCAGCAGTATGGGTGGGCTGATATCGATGTATGCGATGTGCGAATATCCTGACGTTTTTGGCGCTGCAGCCTGTTTGTCTACTCACTGGCCCGGTATTTTAACTTTAGAAAACAACCCGATACCACAATCATTTTACCGATATCTGGAAAAAAATCTGCCTGACCCAACAAAAAATAAAATTTATTTTGATTATGGTACAGCCACACTGGATGCCATGTATCCGCCTTTGCAGGCAGAAGTAGACAAGATCATGATAAAAAAGGGCTTTTCATCTGAATCCTGGCAAACCTTAAAATTTGAAGGAGAAGAACACAGTGAAAAAGCCTGGAAAAAAAGACTTCACATCCCACTGACTTTTTTACTTAAAGCCTACTGAGCAGATAAATGTCTATATTTTAAATCTGGTAAACCTGATATTACCTTCGAGGGCATTTACTACAAAATTATTTTGACCACCATTGACGATCCACATTTCCACCTGATGTTTGCGGCAAATCTCCGCAGCATGTATTTTGGTAGTCATGCCTCCTGTACCCAATGTTGATGCTTTTTCATGGGCATATTTTCTTATTTCATCCGGATTATTTACTACTTCTATGAGATTTGCATGAGGGTTAAGGTGCGGATTATCATCGTACAGACCATCGATATCCGATGCGATGATCAAAATGTCCGCTTCAATGATGCCCGCCACCAAAGCAGAAAGTTTATCATTGTCACCCAATAAAATCTCCTCTATCGCTACGGTATCATTTTCGTTAATGATCGGAATGTATTGATGTTCAATCAGTTTGGCGATGGTATTTCCGGTATTCTCCCGAGCAGTAACATCTTCAAAATCCCTGTAGGTCAATAAGCACTGTGCCACGTGCAGCCCAAAACTTTCAAAAATATCATCGTACAACTTCATGAGTTTGGGTTGACCGATGGCCGCCATGGCTTGTTTTGAATCCGCATAATTGGTATGTCCGCTCAGATCTACATATTGACGGGCAGCAGCTATCGCACCTGATGACACGATCACTATATCATAGTCTTTTCGGAGGCTCACTATCTGTCTTGCCAGATCTTCTATTTTGGCATAGGAAATGCGCTGTGTTCCTGACGTGAGCGTAGAAGTCCCGATTTTAATGACAATCTTTTTTTTCTTCATTGTTCTTTAATTTCTGATCTGGCCGTTGCCATAAATAAACCACTTGTTGGTGACCAGCTGATCAATTCCAACCGGTCCTCTGAAATGCAATTTTTGGGTGCTGATAGCCATCTCCCCTCCGAAACCCATCTGGCCTCCGTCCGTAAATCGGGTAGAAGCATTGTGATATACTGCCGCACAATCGACATTCATCAAAAAATGGTCTGCTACTGCTTCATCTTTGGTTACAATAACGGCAGAGTGACCACCCGAATATGTATTGATTTTATCAATGGCTTCTTCAGGATCATTGACTACGGAAAACATGATTTTAGGCGCAAGAAACTCTTCATACATCAAATCTTCGTTAAGGTCGATAGGTACGATATCCTGATATAATTCAAATGTACCATCTCCTGTCACTTCAATGCCTTTGGACTTTATTTTTTTAATTAACAATGACATTTCTTTTCCACTTTCAAATATCCGCCTGTTAATCAATACTTTATCCAAAGCATTACAAACAGATATCCGTTCTTTGCCATTGATGATCAGTGCTATGGCCATGTCAATGTCCGCGTCGTCATGAATGTACATGAAGTTATTTCCCCTGCCACTAATGATCACCGGTGCTTTGGCATGTTTTACCACAAAATCGATCAAAACATCTCCCCCTCTGGGAATGATCAGATCAATTGGTGCATTTTCATCGGATATAAATGCACGGATCTCCTCCCGCGACATATCCAGGTACTTCACCCTGCTTTGATCATACCCGTTTGATGTCAGTGCTTCGTGCCAGAGCGCCGTCAGTAAAAGGTTGGTATTTCGGGCTTCTTTCCCACCTTTGAGCAAAATTTTATTGCCGGATTTAAAAGCCATGGCTGCCGCCTCGATGGTCACATCAGGCCTGGATTCATAAATGATAAGGATGGTACCAAAAGGAACCGTTTTATTGGTGACCAAAAGACCATCTTCTTTTTTAAATTCATATATCAACCTGCCATCCGGATTAGATTTTATGGCCGATTCTTTCAATGATTGAATCATGCTGCTTACTTTTGTGTCATCCACTTTCAGCCTGTCCATCAGGGCAATATCTTCATGTGGTGCAGAAGACATATCTTTTTTATTGGCTTCAATTATGGTGGTCCGATGTTCATCCAGTAGCAGTGCAAGGTCCTGTAATATTTTAGATCTGATTTCCATCCTTAATAAAGTTTTTGATGATCTGCCATTGAGCTGGCAAACAACGACACAAAATTACGAAACTATGGCAGAGATTAAATATAAACCAAATAATATTCCATGTGAATTCATTATTTCATTGTTTTTCATTCAGTCCTTTTTTTGAAATTTCTTCCAGATAATCCAGTTGAAGCTGTTGGATTTCTACAAGTCTTTGATTTTGATGAATAATCAGGTGGTCAATTTTTTCGTGCAGCAATCTTATCTCCAACTCAGCCTTCAGGTTGATTTTGTAGTCATGCTCGCTTCTGGATCTGTCTTTTTGCTCCTGTCGGTTTTGGCTCATCATGATAATCGGTGCCTGAATAGCTGCCAGACAGGAGAGAATCAGATTTAAAAGTATAAAAGGAAATGGATCAAATGGTTCGCGAAGTAAAGCAATAACATTGATTCCTATCCAAAGCACAATGAAAGAAAAGAAAAAAATAATAAACATCCAGCTCCCGCCAAATTCAGCTATTTTGTCTGCCATCTTCTGACCAAAAGTTAAATCGGACTCTATATCCTGCTCTATGTTCTGTGAAAGAAACTGATCGGAGTGAATGGCATTCAATACATCTTTTTCCAGTTTGCTGAGTTCTTTGGATTCTTTTTTTACAAGCTGCTCAATATACTTTTTCCGATAGATATTTAATGCTTCATGGCTGATAAAGTGCTGTGTTGAAAATTCAGGGTGGTCCTTTTTTATCAGAAATTTCATTTGCGGTCTTACAGCATCATAATCTACCAATTCTCCGCAGGGTACTCCTTTTTGTTTACCAAACAAATTGCTTTTGTCATATATTATTTATTTTATTTTTAAATCCATATTGGGCACGGCCGGCCCCGCGGGGCGCACAACATCAGTATACCCGAAAAACAATATGGCCTGATCTGAATTTAATATAGAGATTAAACAATACGAAGATATAATATGTTATTTTTGTGGCTTAATTTGACTTAGTCTAAATTATGGTATTAAAATCAAGACAATTTCTCCACCACAGTATAGTATCTATTTTTGCTGTATTTGGCTGTATTGCTTCTGCATTCGGTCAGATCAGCGGCACCATTTTCTCATCAGACGGTGAAAAACTATCTTTTGCCACTGTAGTTATAGAGGGAACTACCCATGGTACAACTGCGGATCTCGATGGAAATTTTGAAATTATTTCCACATTAAGAGAAGCAAAAATTGTAGCATCTTATGTGGGATACGAAAATGATACCTTAAGCTGGACCAAAGGTAAAAAATTGCACTTTATCCTGCAACCGTCTTCAGCTGTGCTCGATGAAGTAGTCGTTTCTGGTACGATGAAAGAAGTAACCAGAATGAACAGTCCTATTCCCATAGAGGTATATACCCCTGTTTTTTTCAGGCGAAACCCTACTCCCAATCTCTTTACAGCACTGGAAAACGTAAATGGTGTACGTCCACAACTCAACTGTAATGTCTGCAACACAGGAGATATCCATATCAATGGAATGGAAGGCCCTTATACTATGGTGATGATAGATGGCATGCCCATAGTTTCGGCACTATCAACAGTATATGGTTTGATGGGCATTCCTAATAGTATGGTACAGCGCATAGAAGTGGTCAAAGGACCGGCTTCCACCCTGTATGGTTCTGAAGCGGTGGGCGGACTGATCAATGTCATTACCAAAAATCCGGAAAGTGCTTCCAGATTTTCGCTGGATTTTAATACTACCCATTATGGTGATTTTAATCTTGACTTGGGTACCAAACTAAAAATAGGAAAAGCTTCAGGATTATTCAGTGCAAATGTTTTTCATTTTGATAATATTTATGATATTAATGGCGATAATTTTACGGATGTCACATTGCAAAAAAGATTTTCAATATTTAACAAATGGAATTTTAAAAGAAAAGAAAACCGACTTGCTTCCATTGCCTTAAGGTACGTCTGGGAAGATCGTTGGGGCGGAGAACTGCAGTGGACGCCACAGTTTCGGGGTGGAGACAGCATATATGGAGAAAGTATTGAAACCAAAAGAATCGAACTCATCGGAAACTATCAGTTGCCCGTAAAAGAAAAGATCACATTTGCCTATTCTTACAATCTCCATGATCAGAATTCCGTATATGGTACCACATTTTATCTGGCCAAGCAGCAGATCGGTTTTGCCCAACTGACTTGGGATAAATCATTTTCCAAACATGATCTGCTGGCAGGTGTAGCTTTTCGGTATACTTTTTATGACGACAACACTCCTGTAACTGCTGATGGTGAGAATCTGAATATAAACAAACCATCTAATATTTATCTGCCGGGTATCTTTGTACAAGACGAAATTACACTGAGCAAAAAACAAAAACTGCTCGCCGGATTAAGGTATGACTATAATTCAGAGCATGGAAATATCCTGACGCCAAGGCTAAATTACAAATGGACCATGGATGACAACAATACCTTCAGGTTGGGATTTGGCAATGGATTCAGGGTAGCCAATGTATTCAGTGAAGACCATGCGGCACTGACAGGCGCCAGAGAAGTAGTGATAGCCGCTGATCTTAAGCCGGAAAAATCATATAATTTTAATATCAATCACACCACCAGGCTTTTTCCGAAATTTGGTTTTGTGACACTCGATGGCAGTATTTTTTATACCTATTTTACAAACAGGATTGTGGCAGATCTGTTTTCGGATGTGAATAAGGTCATTTTTGACAATCTCAATGGCAACAGCATCTCCAAAGGGGCAACGCTGAACACAGAATTCAATTTTACCAATGGGCTCAAGGTGATGGCTGGCGGTACCTGGATGGATGTATCGATCAATGAAACCAATACGGTCACAGGTATTAAAACAAAAGAGCGGCAGATACAAACACCGGATTTTACCGGTACATGGACCATTTCATATACCTTTCCCAAATCGGACATCACGCTGGATTATACCGGCAATGTGACCGGCCCGATGCGTTTGCCTGTGGTGCCGGACGATTACCGGCCTGAATATTCTCCATGGTTCAGCATCCAGAATATACAAGTCACCAAAAGATTTAAAAATGGTGTAGAAATATATGGCGGTCTAAAAAATCTACTCAATTTTATCCCGGATGACCCTATACTAAGACCATTTGATCCATTTGATAAACAAATTGCCGTCAACAACCCGAATGGTTATACCTTTGACCCGACGTACAATTTTGCACCGATGCAAGGCATCCGTGGTTTTGTAGGTGTAAGGTGGGAATGGAAATAAAGGGTAAATCTTGATTACCATTGATATTAACCTTATGGCACCATCGTCGGAAGATGTTGAACAGGTGGACTCAATAGTAATACTTAAAAGTAAAACACATCCTACAGTAACATTTAATAGGAGTAACTGCAGAAATGTGCTTACAAATTATCAGGATTACCACCTGTATTATCATGACTTTTCTAGATGGATCAATTAGAATTCTAATAAATCATGATTTTATTAAATTTTAATAAAAAACATTCCTAATCCGTAGAAACTAACTCTTGACAGAACCACTTTTAACCCAAACAAAAACTTGCTTGAGAAACAAAACCATAGAGACACCAGCCACAAACAAACCGAATACTCCTAAAAATGTGGAATTAGCTTGATCTGAAAAATTAAACATTATTATACCAGCTACAAATAGGATAAAATAAATTATTATCTGTTTCATTTTTTGATAATTTTAAATTGTTAATAAAGTAAATAAAATAAGCCTTCCAAAACTAAGGAAGCGTATAATTATATTTTCAAATATCCTCTCCTTCTACTAATTAACATGGTTTTTTGTGAGTTAATTACACATCTTTCATAAATTCTATATTTTGTGCGCCGACCGACAGTTACTACCGTTATGGCACTATAGCCAATTTAAAATTTAGATATCTAAATATTTGATGGTTTTGTCGTTATCCTAGGGTAGGGTGTAATATTTCCTACTAAAATATAATACACACATAGTTAGACACCTATTCATGAATAATTTATCGAACGTATTAAATTAAATAAAGATAATTAAAATTTCCAAAACAAAGTTTACAATGTATAGAAATTTGTTAATTTCTATACATTGTAAACAAAGATATGCATTTTATTAGAATAAATGATATTTTATTTATTAATTATATTAAAATCATAATAATATTTTAAACGGGACAACAAATACATGGTTTCCACTCTGTTTTAAATTTTATAAATAAATACTTCTAAGGATAAAAATAGGTCGTCTTGTAATTTTACTATAGTATGATTGTCCCCGATGGGATTGGAAATAAGCAATAAACTGAATTAAAAAGGATACCTTTGAGCCTGTGATGAAACTTCATTATAGTTTGTTTGGATGGTTTTGGCACATGTAGACTATTTATTAGGTGCTTTAACGGTCTTTTCTACAAGGCAATAGATTTTTTGAAAATCTTTAATATCATGAGTTAAAAATTTTTTATTCAAAGATTTTTTTCATTTTTTTGCGTCGTTTTTCACTTGTTACTAAAATTCTAATTTTAAAAATTTAAAAATGAATATCCAATTTTGTACGAATAAGCATAGTGTAAATTTAGTTTTAGCGGGGCTTTTTTATTTGTTTATTTCATCTACTTGTAGAGCTCAGGACACACCGCCAGCAGATAAAAATGCGATTGCTTTCTACAACGATGGGCTGGCGGCATTAAGAGAAAAAAATTTTAAATCAGGGTTTATAAAACTGGATTCCGCATATATGTTGGCTACACAAGAAAATAATGCAGAAGTCTTGGGCCTGGCTAAAAAAAATGTAATATTTGCTGCATTCAATTATGGCAATGAATTGCTTAAAAGTAAAAATGCTAAAGATGCATTGGGTATTTATCAAAGGGGATTAGCAATAGATGAATCATCCAGTCTGATGCATCAGGGTATTGGAAAAGCAAAAGAAGATTTGGGAGATGCAGAAGGAGCTGCGAAATCTTATGTGACTGCACTGGAATCAGCAAAAACAGAAAAAGATGAAAAGAAAATCACAGATGCCCAAACAAGAGTAAAAAATTTATTAATTAAGCAATTGCAAGCGAAGGCTTACTCTAAAGTAATTAAAATCGGAACTGATTATCTGGCTATTGATAACGTAAGCAGTATCGCATATCTGGTAGGAAAGGCTTATGCTGATAAAGGCGACAATACAAATGGTATAAAATATCTTTTACAAACCGTAGAATTGAGCAACGCTGAAGGAGAAAAAATAGAAGACAAAGTTTACTATGGTTTAGGTATGGCGTATGATGCAGTAAAAGATAGTAAAAACGCCATTAAATATTTAAGTATGGTTACTGAACCTAAATACAAACCATCTGCCACTGCAACCATAGCGAAACTCAAAAGCAGCAAATAAGAGAATTGTAGCACTCCTATTACCTTTTTTTATTGAACGTAAAAATTTAAACCGTTGGTCGAAGTCTCAGACCGCTACGGGTCAGACTTGTCACCATTTATCGGACTGATAAATGTGACTTCGATCCCAGAAATTTAGAATTTTTAATTCGTTAACTTCCGATTTATACTCAAAATAAATTGGTTTGCTAAAAACTCTTTAGAAAATTCATTTATTTTGAGTATAATACCGATAGAATTTTTTGTCCGGATGAAGACATGAGTATCATCGTCTTTGCAAAATAAATTCTCGTCGGTATAATAAAAAATGTAACCTATCCATAAATTTAATTTCATTAATTCAAACCCATAAAATTGTCAATCAAAAAACATTGCTTCATAATACCATTGGTTTTGATGTAGTTTATGATGAATGACAAACCTTTCAGTGTTTTTAATTTTTTTTTGTAAAATATACGATCTCAGTTGCATTTATTAGGCCAGATAACGGCCTGAAACTGCGTCGATCGGGATACAACCTAGCTATTCTACTGAGATATCACCTATTTTCACAAAATATATATTGATATTATTGTTTGCTATAATGTCTTTTAAACTCGAAAAATGATAATTTTGATGCTTATCACTTTCCCAAATAAATTTATAGCTTTCATTTTTTGGAAGCTCTGTTGTGATGCCCAAGATCAATTTTCTTAAATCAGTTAAATCACTGGCAGTTATTCTTCCATCGTTGTTGGCATCTGCTGCTATTAGATTGTATTTATTTGTAAATGGTTTTTGACGAAGGATATGTCTTAAAATCCTTACTAAATCAAGTGTAGTTACTCCTTCGATATAGTCTATTTCTCGGGACAAACTGAGTGAAATAGAAACACAGGCATCATTGCCTATGACTGCTTTGCCATTTGCATCGGTTAGAACTGTTACCTGTGGTGAATTACCCAATATGGTAATTTTTACATTTGCCATTGGATCTCCATTTGTAGTTAAAACCGTGACAGTAAAAGAGTCAACCGAACATTGTGATTTTAACGATATACAATGGACAAAAAGTAAAAAGATTATTACATAGAATTTCATAAATAGGTGATTTAATTTGTTACTAAAACATAAAGTTAATATAAAAATTTGAACTAAAGCACATTTGGATTAAAAAAAATATGAGCTAAAAGCCTCTGATTTCGATCTCAAACATTTGAAATTCACAATACCTTACATTCTGAACTACTGAAAATAAATATCTTCACAACAAAATATATGTAATCACTGCATGGACATAACACAGAAGTTTACCTTAAAATACCATTGGATTTTGGTTAGTTGTTAATGCATGACAAACCTGTCCGGCTCTTTAAATTGATTCTTTGTAATTGGATCTCAGTTGCATATATCAGGTCTGATAACGGCCTGAATCTGCCCATCCAGAAAAGGCATTTGGTTTTAGAAACGTTGACAATCATAAATATTGAAAAATACTAAACGATTTAAGGTGTAGTTTGTAGTAGTTTATGACACATTAATAATTAATTCCAATACTTTTGTCAAATAATAACATCTTGTTTATAAATATGATTCACTTGAGGGAAATAAGATTGGCTAAATATATTTGTTTATTGGTGGTGATACTAACATTTGGGCTTGATGTGCAGGGTCAGGTATGTACCGGAAATAAAGGAATCAATATATTTAAAGACGGTGATTTTGGGAGTGGTGCAAGTCCTTTGATATTGGCCAACCCAAATATAGCACCCGGGTACACTTATACAACTGGTTTGCCGTCAGACGGATTTTATTCCATCACAAATAATACAGGAGTATGGAATTTATATCCATCCTGGCTCTCTATTCGCAATAATAGTCCTGATCCAAATGGGTACATGATGGTAGTAAATGCATCATTTTCGCCTGGTGTCTTTTACGATAAAACTATCCAGGATATCTGTGGTAATACTTTGTATGAATTTAGTGCAGACGTTATAAATCTGATAAAATCCAACACAGCGAATCATTCAGATCCGGTCATTGATTTCCTTATAAATGGGCAAGTCAGGTTTTCTACAGGTTTAATTCCCAAAAACGAACAATGGAATACGTTTGGATTTACTTTTATAGCTCCCGAAAATGCTTCATCCGTAAGGTTGACCCTGAGAAACAACGCACCGGGAGGTTTTGGGAACGATCTTGCGCTGGACAATATTTCATTCAGAGCGTGTGGTCCTTCTGCTTTTGTCGGAATCGATCCCGAAAAAGCCATTTTACTCTGTACCGATGATGATCCATTTACCATCAAGGCAGAAATTCAAGGTAGTACAAATCCTCGTATCATCTGGCAAATATCCAGAGATGGATTAGTTTGGGATGAGTACGGCGAAAAAAATGCACTGGATATCACCCATGATAATTTTACAGTAGGCACATACTATTACAGATATCTGACTGCCGGAGATGATCTTTCGATACTAAACGAAAAATGCAGGGTAATCTCGGATGAAATAACCGTTCAGGTATTGCCATTGGAATATTACATTACTGATTCTATCTGTAGCAACCAAATATATACATTAGGCAATCAAAATATTAATACATCAGGCAATTATCAAGCTACTCTAACTTCTTCCCGTGGATGTGACAGTATTGTTTACCTGACATTAAAAGTAATTGAACCTGAAGTAAATTTTGTTGAGTACGATGAAATATGCAATCATGGAATTGATATTTCCCAGGCGAATTTTACCGGAGGCTATTTCATAGGTGTAAATAATGCTCCAAGTAATTACGTCAATACATTACCATATAGACTACCCTTAAAAGTAGGGATTGACAATGATATTATCATCGAAAACGACAATGGATGTGTTTACAATTTTAATGTCAGCCTTCCCGATCCAATGGAAGTGTTGGCTACCTTGGATACTGCCATTATTTCTACCAATATATATCAATTAACCGTACAATCTGATGTCAAAGTTACCAACATTAATTGGAACAATAATGATAAGCTCGATTGTAATGCCTGTTTGACACCAAAAATAAAAATCACTGAAGATACAAATATTAGTGCGGATTTGGTCTTTGAAAATGGCTGTAAATTATCGCTTTCGACTTTGCTGAAGTTTAAAGAAATACCCAAATTTATCTTTTCCAATATTTTTTCCCCAAATGGAGATGGGAGCAATGATGTTTTTTATGTGGCATATGCTGATGGCAATATTGCAATTAAAAATTTTCAGATTTATGACAGATGGGGCTCCCTCGTGTTTTCAAATCAAAATGGACTTACAAACGATAAGACAAGTGGATGGGATGGTAAAATTAACGGTGTAGATGCAGGTGTTGGAGTTTATCAGTTTATCATTGATACAGAAGATATATTTGGATATTCATTGGGCAAATATACAGGCTCCATTACATTGGTGAGGTGATATAATTTGATGGCGCAAGTTTCAATCCGATACCGGTCCGATAAATACATCTGGTGCTCTTCAAGCACTAACTGTAGAGTCATTTAATTCAATAAATTTCGTAATTAATGCTGTTTATTACTTCCTTGTCTTCCACCAAAATGCCAATCCTAAAGCAGATAGCAGATGCCATACACTCCACCAGGCAGCAATAAGCGCCATACCACCCGTTCCATCAAAATAATTAAAAATAAGGATGAGCGCCAGACCCGAATTTTGAATGCCTGTCTCGATGGAGATGGTTTGCGCATCTACCGCAGGAAGTTTTATCAAATATCTGGCCCACGAAAAGCCTATAAACAATGCCAACGAATTGTGTATCAGCACTATAAAAAATACTATCCCTATATAATTTTTCAGATTTTCCAGATTCCCGGCAATGGCCGCAACTACAAACCCGATGAATATGATAAAACTTATGTTTTTAATGGGTTTGCGAAGTCTTGAAGTAATTTTCGGAAAATACTCATTCATCAAAAATCCAATGATAAGCGGGATTACAATCAACTGGCCAATAGTCAAAATCATGTCTCCAAAACTGATTTCGAAATCAATGTTGTGGTCGATACTGGAGGGTATGAACTTCTTCAACTGAGCAAATATAAACGGGGTCGAGAATGCACATAATAATGTAGATATCATTGTAAGTATTACCGATAAAGCCGCATTTGCCCCAGCCAGATGTACAGCATAATTGGACACATTGCCACCAGGACAGGCCGCTATCAGTATCATCCCCATCGCAAGGCTGTATTCCGGACGAATTATCCACACCAAAACCAACGTAAATAGAGGCAGTAAGATCCACTGAGAAATCATGCCCGCAATTACAGCCTTTGGATTTTTGAGTATATATTGGAAATCAGATATTTTGAGATCCAGAGCTACTCCAAACATGAGAATGCCCAGACAAAGATTCAGAATAATTACCTGATTCTGATCAAAATTTATAGATATATTATTAAGATCCTGCATAGTTAATACCTTAAAAAATAGAAGTTCCTGTTTTTGTGGTCAATAATTCCAATAACAACATACCTGACTCCGAATTTCCTTTGCCATTTAATCCCGGGCTCCAGACTGCTACACTGTATTGTTTGGGAAGTATGGCCACAATGCCACCTCCTACCCCACTTTTGCCAGGTAGCCCAACTCTGAAGGTGAATTCCCCTGCTTCATCATAAAATCCGCAGGTCTGCATGAGTGCATTGAGTCTTTTGGTTTGACTTATAGTCAGTATCTTTTCATGGGTAGCCGGAATCATGCCGTGATTGGCAAAAAACAAAAAAGCATTGGCCAGTTGCGTACAGCTCATACTCACCGAACACATCATAAAATAGATGTCCAGCACATCATCCACATGATTATGAATATTTCCAAAACTTTTCATAAAATTGGCCAATGCTACATTTCTGAATCCTGTATCTTTTTCAGAATTTTTTACTTTTTCGTCAAAGTGAATGTTTTGATCGCCCGCAAGTCTTCGTATAAATGAAAGGAAATCCTTTTCAGGGTTTGCCAGAATATCAATCATCATATCTGCAACAACAATAGCACCGGCATTAATCAGCGGATTGCGAGGGATACCATTTTCATATTCAAGCTGGACAAGCGAATTAAAAGACGAGCCGGATGGTTCTTTACCCACCCTTCGCCATAAATCATCCCCTATCACTGAAAATACCAGTGAAGTGGCAAAAACCTTTGAAATGCTTTGAATGGAAAAAGATTCATTTGCGTCCCCGGCGACATAGAGTACACCATCTATTGTTTTGAGTGCTATACCCAATTTATCCGGATCTATTTTTGCCAATTCAGGTATATATCTAGCCACATTCCCATTATGGACTTGACATTTTACCTGCTGATATATGTTGTCTATTACGTTTTGCACAAATCTCTCATTTTCCTGACGTAAATGTAAAGTTTAGTAATCGTGTGCACAATAAAAAAGGGTAATTTTATATTTATTAAGCTGGACATCAATATTTTCCGTTATCTTTTATAAGATTGGATTTATTCATTCTGGGATGACTGCCACGTTATTGTTCGGACTTACATTTTTATCCGTATGTTATAAAAAAATAAAGATAATTTTATATATTTGCATTTTATATAATATGTATAAGTATTAAAAGTAAATCATTAAGAGTATTTTAGAGAGAATTTATGCGCATTACAAAAAATAATAGTTTCAGTGTTTCATCAATGATCCTTATTACCGGGTTTATTGTAATGGTAGCATTATTTGGTTGCGATATCAGTGATCACTACAAAAAATACTTTGTGGCAGTAGGTGATATTCCTCCAAAATCATTGGTAGACACGGCTTTCAATCGTCTGCTGGACTTACAAATCAAAGAAAAAATGGACGAATACCGATGTCCGGGAGCCGCTGTATTAGTTATGAAAAACAATCAGGTCATTTTCAAAAAATCTTACGGTACAAAATCCATATTTACTCAGGACGCTATAGATACTTCCACAGTATTCAGGTTAGGGTCAGTGTCCAAAGGGTTTGCAGGCTTATTGGCAGCTATTCTGATCGATAAAAATATCATACAACTGGATGATCCTCTGACATTATATATACCGGAAATAACCATAAAAGCCAAGTCAAAAGACCAAATACTCAGGGTCAAACACATCCTAACACATTCTTCAGGTCTTACAGAACATGCTTATTCCAATTTGGTGGATGATAACCACGACATGGCGACTATAATTAACTACCTGAATCGTCTGACACCGAGAGACTCAACGGGAAAAGCATATGCCTATCAAAATGCGGCTTTTGGACTCATCGAAAAAGTCGTGGAATCCGCCACAGGAATGAAGTTCACAGATGCGCTTGATTTTTACCTGTTTTCCCCATTAAATATGTGCAGTACTACTTGTACCTTTGATGAAATAAACCATACCAAAAATGTTTGTACCGGTCACAAATATGGTGGTGATAAAGTAGGTTTTACACCCGTTGATATAAAGCCCCACTATTATAACGTAGTGTCTGCAGGTGGAATCAATGCAAATCTGGTGGATATGGAAAAATGGCTGAATGCGATAATGGGATATCGACCTGATGTCATATCTCCCAATGCCAGAGCCATAGCTTTCACATCATACATCAATACATCATATGAAGATAAGTATTTTAATGAGTGGCCGGGGATAAAAAACAGCCATTATGGGCTCGGATGGAGATTGATCACCACAGATAAAAATAATGTAGTATACCACGGAGGGCTGGTCAATGGTTTCAGAACCGAAATAGCCTTCGATAAAAACAAGGAGATTGGTATTGTTATTTTGTACAATTCATTATGTGGATACAGTCATAAATCTGTGCCGGAATTTTTTGAACTATGGAATAACTTTTACTTCCGGCCTGACGAACAAAACGACTATCTTTAAATTCATAAAAGTCCGAATGACTCTTTGGGATTAAACCTGTAGTGATGCAAAAACAGAAACTATGAGGGCATTTATTTGTGATTCTTTTTGCAATAAAAGTCAAATAAATTGAATTTAATTATAGTAAAGCTAGTGTAAATTAACACTAAAATTATAATTTTTGAGCATTTTATACATTATATTTAACAATAATATGTATTTTTGCAGCAACAAGATTTCCAAATACCGATATTATGAATCGAATATTAATGCTTTCAGTTTTTACATTACTGACATGGGTTGCCACAGGTGCTGCAAATAATCATGCCGTAGCAAAGGTAAAAAAAGGAGAAAATATTGAAAAATTGCTTAAAAGATATTTACTTACTCCACATAATTGTAACATAGAGTCATTCTGTGATCTCAATAATATCAAAGTCAGACAAAAAATACTTGCCGGAAAAATATACAAAGTTCCTCTGCTCATCATGGACTTTAATGGCAAAAATATCAGGACATCAATTGGAACCAAAGACATAAATGTGGCGAAAAAAATTGAAAGTCTTAACAGTGCACTCCTAAAAGCCGGCATAAGAGATAAAAACTATAAAGAAAATAATAAAATATGGGTGCCTGTTGCAGAATTTGATTGTGATAAAGAAGAAAAAGAGAGTAAAATCGAAACACCAGCATTGTCCATAGATAAAAAAGCAGAAGAAATACCTGCAGAAGGAAAAAGTGATATAAAAGCTTCTTCCGAACTGAAACCCATCACTGGTACAGAGCTAAAAAGAAAAGGGATTAAAGAAATCCATGTACCACTTATGGGAAAAGGTTATGATATAGTCCACATCGAAGATTTCAGCCTTGCAGGTCAGGTGTTTTATATCATAAGTGGTCACGGTGGACCTGATCCGGGAGCCATGTGTATGGATTGTCCATCAAAAATGTGTGAAGATGAATATGCCTATGATGTTTCTCTTCGATTAGCGAGAGACTTGATGCAACATGGTGCCACTGTCCATATGATAGTTCAGGATCTAAACGATGGTATCAGAGACGAGAAGTATCTTAAGTGTGACAATGACGAATTGCTTATGGGTAAAAGCACCATACCGCTTAGCCAGAAACAAAGACTCCGAGATCGCTCTGCTACTATCAACAGACTTTACAACAAATATAAAAAACAAGGTGTAAAAGTCCAGAAAGCGATAGAAATTCATGTAGACTCCAGAAGTAAAAATACACGCCAGGATGTTTTTTTTTACTACAATAAAAATAACAAAAGTAGTGTAGCACTGGCCAAAACCGTTCAGGAAGTTTTTGAATCCAAGTATGACCAACATCAGAAAGACAGAGGATATCAGGGTTTTGTGGAAGACAGAGGTTTACACATGGTCAGAAGCGTGCTGCCAGCTATGGTATTTGTAGAACTGGCCAATATTACCAATGCTGAAGACCAAAAACGACTGCTGGTCAACAGCAACAGACAGGCATTGGCCAACTGGCTTTTTGAAGGATTAAGAAAGTAAAGGAGGTAACTTTTATTGAACCCTTATTTCATTTTTATACTCAAAATAAATTGGTTTACGAAAAATGCATTAACCAACGTATTTATTTTGAGTATAGTGAAGACATAATTTTTCTTAAAGAAAATTATCGTCGTTATATTAATCAATTTTATCAAAGGGAAGTTTGATACAGACATTTTTTAATAAGCCTCTTTACTGGCATATTTAAGCAAATAACAGCCCTACTCCTTTCAAACCAAGTCCTATTACAATGATAAGGACAAAAACCCCAACGATATTCTGAATTTTGGTATTGGTATTTTTTCCCATAATAGATTTCTGATTGACTACCCAAATGAGAAATCCTGCAATCAATGGCAGCAAAAGGCCATTGGCAAATTGAGCCGTCTTAATAATTTCTATAGGCTTGTATCCCAATGAAGCGAAGATAAAACCCGTCGTCAATACGGTCATCCAGATCAGACGTATTTTAAAAGCATCTTTATCGTCATTCCAAACAAACAATCCTTTTGCTACAATAGAAGCGGCAAGCGGCGCAGTAATAGTGGATGTAAAGCCCGCTGCGAAGATGCCAAACCCAAACAAATATTTGCCTGTATTTCCGTATAATGTAGTAAATGCTCCAGACAAATCACTGATACCGTTGATCTGATTTCCAAAGGTAAATGCTCCTGTAATGATGATACAACCAGAAATAACTCCTCCAACCGACACCGCAATAATAGTATCCCTTTTTACAAAACGAAGGTCTTTGACATCACTCCACTTATTTTTTATCATAGCTGCATGCAGAAACAAATTATATGGAACTACTGTGGTTCCTACCAGCCCAACGACTGTCATAATGCTCTTTTCCGGCAAGGTCGGGGTAAACAATCCTTTTAAAATCAAGATGATATCAGGTCGGGTGATGATGGCAGCGGCAATAAATGATATACTCATCAATCCTACAATTGAGATAAAAAATTTTTCAAGTACTTTATAAGTGCCAAAATACAGCAGCCCAAATGCCAAAATATAAACAAAACTGTTTAGTAAAAGATCAGGTGCCGCATTGCCAACGATCATTCTGAGTCCTATCAGTGTACCACTAATATTTCCTGCTTCATATGCAGCATTTCCAATGAGGATACCTGTGATAATGATTCCAAAAGACATGTATTTAATAATAGGTTGAGTAATGAGCCTGCTTATGGCTTCACTCAGGCCTGCGTTTGTGACCAATCCGAGTCGAGCTGACATTTCCTGTAGCACAATCGCGGCAAATATGGCAAAAAAAATCGCCCATAATAAAGCAAAAGAAAACATATTTCCGGCAAGGAGACAGACGGTAACCGTCCCCGGGCCTATAAATGCGGCTGTGACCAGTATACCAGGGCCGATGGATTTAAAGAAATTAAATTTCATTTTAAAGAATTGTACTTTTGACTAACAGGATGCTGATCATTCCCATTAGTAATAAAAAGAAAATAATAAACCCTGTCAAAAGGTCAAAATCCGGAAGTGAAAAAGCATGTTGACTATGGTTTTGATATACTTTTGTAAATCCACCAAAATATATTATTAAAGACACCATTATCATTAAGCCAGCAAGAGCTAGAATATGGTAAAAGAAAGGAAGTTCAAAAATTTTTATAAAATTAGGGGGAAAAGTACCGGCTACTATCATAAAAAAATAAGTGCTGAAAAGATTTTTTCTTTTTGCTGGTTCAACATTGATTAAATCAGTGTGAAGAATTCTTTCTTTATCATAAGGATCAAAAAATCGATCCAAATATATATTAACACCAATGAACATTGAAATATAAAATACAGCTATTGTAATTCTGAAAACAATGGGAATATTTACAGGTTTGGCCAATTCCAAACTAATAATAGGTAAAGAAAACAACCAGAAAAAGATCAGACAATTATTTTTTATATATCGGACATCAGTATTTCCTAGTTGTAATAACATTTCACTTTTTTTGACTTATTCAACAGTTGTCAATGCATATATCGCAAATGAAGCCAACCAGTGTTCGCCTTCATATCCGCCATCCACGATATTGGGTAATGATGCATCCAGATGTTTGTTGGCCACATCGATCAGATGACTGTAGGAAGGTTCAGTCTTTGCAATTTTATTCAAACTCCAGGCCCTGCAAAAATTAACCCCATCCAGGTGTACAAGTTTACCATCAGAACGATCAGATACCTTTGCTTCACTCAGCTGATAAGACGTATTACTCAAATCAGGTAAAAACTTACTCAGCCAGATTTTAAAATCATTTTGGGGCAGCACTCTAGCCATTAAATCTGCTTCCTGAAGACATGGAGAGAGAAAATCAAAACCACCCGGCTCCCATCCCATCTGACATCCCGCATCATTCATAAAAAAATCCTTGGATCTTTGTACTATCAAATCTTCCAGTGTATCGTTTTTTGCTGTTTTGGCATAGTCGAAAGCCAGTGCAAGTCCAAAAGCGGTATTGGGATGCTCTCCTGATCGGATCGGATAGTTGAGTTTTGGTAAAAATTCAGCATACCTGGTTACCATCAGATTAGTCAATGGCTGCAAGTTAAGTGTTAATTCTGCAGCCAGCGGATCATCCCAATCCATCAATTCTGCATGCAATTTTAGTAACCAAGCCCAACCATACGTACGTTCAAATGATTTTTCACTTTTACGTAAAAAATAGTCCACTTCAACAATAATATTTTTTTGCGTAATGTTTGATTTCAACAAACGCTTTATTTCATCCCCTGTCGATAAGTCCGGGTACAATTTTAGCAATTTCACGAGCATCCAGTGACCATGTACTGATGAGTGCCAGTCAAAACATCCGTAAAAAGCAGGATGCAGCTCTTTAGGTTGCCCGATTTCACCGGCATCTGTCAATGTCTGATTAAGTTTATTGGGATATTCCTTTTCAATACACTTCATGGGTAATTCAGATAGCGTTTCTGCCATTTCTTTAGTAATAGACATAGGAATAACTGACATTACTTCACTCTCTTTTCTGTCATTACATCCAGTGCAAACAAAAATAGCATAGCACAAAATAAACAACATATATCTCACCGACATGATCCACTTTTTTTATTTAATTACGGTAATATCACCTCTTAACCACTGTTCAAACCCATCTATATACTTTAATGAAGCCATCCAGGTATATACACCAGGCACAACATATTTTCCGCTAAAAGTTCCATCCCAACCTGAAGATATCTGGTTGAGATCAAATGAATTTGCTTCAAATACTTTATTGCCCCATCGGTCAAATATTCTAAGAAATTGCCCCTTTGATGCAAGTGCGTTTCCACTCAAA
This sequence comes from Saprospiraceae bacterium, assembly GCA_016714445.1. Classification (GTDB taxonomy): domain Bacteria; phylum Bacteroidota; class Bacteroidia; order Chitinophagales; family Saprospiraceae; genus OLB9. Next base: position 1,256,797 of record JADJNF010000001.1, read on the forward strand.
AAAAATACATCATTTATATTATCTCCATTGGCAGAGATTATGTTTGGGTGATACACTGACCGGTCCTTTTTAACCCGAACATAAACAATATCGGATATGACACATAAATCTTCATTGGTCATGCTAAGTTTATAGTACCCATCATTCAGTGCTAAAACTTCGGTATCGGAACAGGTAACACAAAGTACATCTTTATTTCCTTCGGCTTGCCAGATAAAAGTAACATTTTCGCTTTTATTGGTATATTCGCTCAACAATGTGATTTTTTCGCCGAGATCAAGAAAAATGGTGTCCTGCAAAATATTAAGTGTAATCAGATCATTTTTTACCTTGATATCTATTTGTTTCTCTTCACAAAGAGACTTCACATTCAATCTATAAATGCCTGGAGAATGCAGCCATTTCTTTGAAGAAGTATCGCCGTCAGACCAAAGATATTTTAATCCGTGTAAAGATACATCTGCTAATACGCTGTCTCCGGGACAGGTACTGTAATCTTCTGTAATAAATGATAGATCCAATGGTTTGACTAAAAGGTCTGTACTGTCTTTTTCTATAAATGTAGCTGGATTATCAGAATAGGTAAAACTACCCAGTGCCAATGGAAGTCCGGACAATATTGCCTGATTTCGGTACAATCCCAATGCATCTGGACCAACTTCCACCAAAACTTTAATGGTATCAATACCTACATTGACGTTCATTTCTGAAATAGATACTATATTGTTTCGTAAAACAACATTTCCCCCAAATGGATTGTATACAATGGATTTTGCAATTAAACCTTCAGGCATCGTATCTGACAGTTGAATTCCTGGACGCAAAATCCCTGATCCATTGCTGATGATAAAGGAATAAATCACTTCAGTACAAGGATAAGCTATCTCAGGGTATACAGTTTTTTGTAATTCCAGTGTGTAAGGACAAGCACATCCATCCTGTCCGGAAGAGATGGGCCCCTGAGCTAAAAGAGTTATTGCCCCTGTTTTTTTATTTATTGAAACAAATTTATCCTGCGTAAATGTCCCAAAAGATCCGTAACCATACAGATTACCAAAAGAATCAAAAAATATAGCGCCTAGCTGATCTACCTGAGGCTGTACCGGGAACGCGGTGTTAACTGCTCCTGTTTCAGGATTTACAATGACCAATCGTTTATTTCTAAGATCATGTCCATAAAGTATTCCGGTAAACGGGTCAAATGCTATATCCACAATGCCTACTGTTCTGTCCTGCATTGGTACAAAAGTACATTGATATTCAGGATGTTCGAGATCAACTTTTACAATTTGAGCGGTGGTACCTCCTAAACCTATTAGTAATAAAAACCGACCATCCGGGGTAACATCACCTGCATAATATAATGGATCAAGGGGAATACCTTTTGGCAAACCCAAATCTACCGCAACTCCATCACTTCCTATTCTACGTAAACGTGCTGAATTGGGATCCATCCCATATATAAAATTGTCTGTAATTCTATATCCCATGGCATTGAGCACCAAACCAATACCAGAAGAAATGGTGTCAAGAAGTATCTTTTGCCCGTTATCGGAAATTTTCACTTCATACAAGCCTGAACTATTCGTACCTCCTCTGGTAAGACTTAAATAGTACTGCCCTTTGCAAGTAAAAGGTATCTGTGATGATGCTATCTGTAAAGATAATAACCAAAGTACAACAACAAAATAATTTCTGAGATGCAAAATTATAAAATTCAGAAGGCTAAGATAAAACAAAATATCGGACCTGTGACACTTAATTAAATATTTAAAATGCCGAAGATGTAATAAACCCAATATTTCTTTCTTGAAATACACTTTCTCTGCTCCTACCTATACATTAAAGAGCGGTAAAGCTGGATATTTATTTTAATCAACATCAACAATACTGGTCTCTTATCTGATAGAAACACATGAATCCATTAAGATGCAATTTGTGCAATTCTTAGTATAACATGTCAAGTACTACTGACAAAACATGTTAATAAATTATGTTAAAAGTGCCAATTTGTCTGTTTTGGCCGTATGGTACAATTTTGGACATTACAAATATTTTCAAAATTTTAATATCTTTGTGCCACCAAGATGTATTGTTTATAATAATAGCACTTTGAGCTCAAATTCAAATAAAAAATAAATCCCATGTTCAATTTCATTAAAAATATATTCGGCAATAAGCATGAAAAAGATGTAAAAGGATATGCAGCTGTGGTTGATAAAACCAATGCATATTATGCTGAATATCAAAATATAAGCAACGATCAGCTACGAAACAAAACGTTGGAATTCAGAGAAAGAATAAAATTGGGTCTATCTGACATAGATAATGATATCCATGCACTAACTGAAAAAGCCAATGAAGAGCCTGATTTCATTAAAAAGGAAGAAATTTATAATGAAGTCGATAATATCAGAAAAGAAAGAAATAAATATTTAGAAAACGTACTCAAAGAGATATTGCCTGAAGCTTTTGCCGTTGTAAAAGAAACTGCCAGAAGATTTAAAGACAATAGTACTCTCGAAGTGACAGCTACAGAACATGACAGAAATCTTGCAGTGAGCAAGGATTATGTGATGATAGACGGAGATAAAGCCATATGGAAGAATAGTTGGAAAGCTGCCGGTGGAGATGTGACCTGGAATATGCTTCACTACGATGTACAACTTATTGGTGGTATGGTGCTGCATGAAGGTAAAATAGCTGAGATGGCAACAGGAGAAGGTAAAACCCTGGTGGCTACCCTACCCGCTTATTTGAATGGCTTATCAGGCCAAGGGGTACATGTCATCACAGTCAATGATTATCTGGCAAAAAGAGACAGTGAGTGGATAGGGCCAATCTTTCAGTTCCTCCTGCTTACCATTGACTGTATAGATAAATATAAACCCCACTCACCGGAAAGAATCGCTGCCTACAGGTGCGATATTACTTATGGTACAAATAATGAATTTGGTTTTGATTATCTTAGAGACAACATGGTCAGAGACAATGATGAACTGGTACAGAAAAGACATCATTATGCTATGGTCGACGAGGTGGATTCAGTATTGGTTGATGATGCCAGAACGCCTTTAATTATTTCTGGACCAGTACCACAAGGTCTTGAAGAACAGGAATATCTTGAATTGAATCCTAAGATAGAAAAATTATTCAGTGTGCAGCGTCAGATGGCTACTGAATATCTTGCGGAAGCTAAAAGACTTATTAAAGATGGAAATACGGGACATAACGAAGGCGAAGGCGGTATGGCACTTTTCAGGGTGTACAGAGCGCTTCCAAAATACCGTCCGCTTATTAAATTTTTGAGTGAGGATGGTATAAAAGTAATCCTGCAAAAAACTGAAAATTTCTTCATGCAGGAGCAGAATAAAAACATGCATGTCGCTGATGCTCCTCTGTACTTTACGATTGACGAAAAAAACAGATCTGTAGAGTTGACTGACAAAGGAATAGAATACTTGTCCAAAGGAGAAAATGATGTTAATTTTTTCGTTATGCCTGATATTACTCAGCAAATACAGGAATTAACCAGCCGGGAAACTAAGGAAGGCATAAAGCTGACTGAAGAAAAGGAAACACTTATACAGGATTACGCAGTAAAATCAAGACGACTTCATGCGACCAGCCAATTGCTAAAAGCCTATACATTGTTTGACAAAGATCAGGAGTATGTCGTCATCAATGAAGAGGTAAAAATCGTTGACGAGCAGACGGGTCGTATGATGGAAGGAAGAAGATATTCGGACGGGTTACATCAGGCGCTGGAAGCAAAAGAAGGGGTAAAAGTCGGAGATATCACTCAAACTTACGCAACTATCACCCTTCAAAACTACTTCAGGATGTACCATAAATTGTGTGGTATGACCGGTACCGCTGAAACTGAAGCAGGTGAATTCTGGGAAATATACAAACTGGATGTCGTAGTCATACCTACCAACAGACCTATCGTCAGGGATGATAAAGATGATCTGGTATACAAAACTGCCAGGGAAAAATTTAATGCGGTCATAGAAGAAATTGGAAATCTTACCACTGCAGGCCGACCTGTGCTTGTAGGTACCACGTCCGTAGAGATATCTGAGGTGTTGAGTAGAATGTTGAACCTTAGGGGTATAAAACACAATGTACTGAATGCCAAACAGCACCAACGGGAAGCAGAAATTGTTGCTGAAGCCGGAAAAGCAGGAGCAGTAACCATCGCAACCAATATGGCAGGAAGGGGTACAGATATAAAAATTACAGAAGATGTAAAAAAAGCCGGTGGGCTTGCTATAATTGCAACAGAAAGACATGATTCAAGACGTGTAGACCGTCAGTTGCGGGGTAGAGCCGGTCGTCAGGGAGATCCGGGTACATCACAGTTTTATGTGTCTCTGGAAGATAACCTGATGCGACTTTTCCAGTCTGAAAGGATAGCCGGTATCATGGATAAAATGGGGCATAAAGATGGTGAAGTAATTCAGCACAGCATGGTAACCAAGTCCATCGAAAGGGCGCAGAAAAAAGTAGAAGAAAATAACTTTGGGATAAGAAAGAGACTTCTTGATTATGATGATGTGATGAATATCCAAAGGGAAGCCATTTACAAAAAAAGAAATAACGCCCTGCACGGAGAAAGACTTTCTGTGGACCTGCACAATATGTTTGTGGGTTCAGTGGAGTATATAGTTGACAGCAACAAAAGAACCAACAACTTCGAAGGGTTCATGTTTGACTGTTTGACTTCACTCAGTATAGATCCGCAGATGGATGCGGATACCTTCAAAAGTACTTCTGTGGACAATCTGATTGATCAAATGCTGGACATCGTCATGTCGCACTACCATAATAAATCTGAGCAAATCACCAATCTTTTGTTGCCAACCATCAAACAAGTGTATGAAAATGAAGGCCATAGATATAAAAGGATTGCTATACCATTTACTGATGGCCGAACCAATCCATTGCCTATTGCTGCTGACCTGAAGACAGCATTGGATAGTAAAGGGGCATCTATCATGAGAGATATCGAAAAGACAATTACGCTTGCCATCATTGATGATCACTGGAAAGAACATCTCAGAAATATGGATGAACTTAAAGACGCTGTACAGGCAGCTTCCTTTGAGCAAAAAGATCCTTTAGTAAAATATAAAATAGAAGCATACAATCTTTTTGAAGAACTCATCAATAAAATCAACAAAGATGTTAGTGCATATTTATTTAATGGCAAGCTACTAATACAGCAAGAAGTCAGAGAAGCCAAAGTCCAGAAAACTGATTTAACAAAAGTGAGAACCAGCCGTGAAGAAGAAGCCATCAGAGAAGCAGCTGAAGGTGTTTCCAGAAAATCAGAAAAGCCAGAAACATTTAAACGTGTAGAAGAAAAAGTAGGCAGAAATGATTTGTGTCCATGCGGAAGCGGTAAAAAATATAAACATTGTCACGGCAAATAGGAATATTGTTCACTACTCAACAAAAGTAAGATCTCATGCATTCAGTACATCCTGATGTGAAATATATGCAACGATGTATTGAATTGGCCTTAAAAGCTGGTAAGCATACCAAAACAAATCCCAAGGTAGGCGCAGTATTGGTTTTTGATGGACGTATCATTGGTGAAGGATACCACAAAGAATATGGACAGCCACATGCCGAGATCAATGCCATTGAAGCGGTTTCACATGCTGATAAACCATATATACCTGCATCCACTTTATATGTAAGTCTTGAACCTTGCTCACATTTTGGCAAGACGCCTCCATGTGCGCACCGGATAGTGCAGGAAGGTATTAAAAATGTAGTGATTGGCTGCCCGGATCCTAATCCGGTAGTGAGTGGCAAAGGCATCAGTTATTTACTTGATCATGGAGTAAAGGTGTATGTTCCGTTTCACTTTCATGAAGCAGAAGATCTGATCCATAGTTTTAAAGTAAATCTGTCTCAAATGCCTTATGTGGTGCTGAAATGGGCACAATCTGCTGATAATTACATGTCAAAGAAAGGTGAACAAACTTGGTTATCTAATGAATATTCACGTATATTGACACACAAATGGCGCTCAGGATGTGATGGTATTATGGTAGGAAAAAATACTGCAATGATCGACAAACCTGCCCTTAACGTCAGGTCGTATTATGGAGAAAATCCGGTGCGTATCATCATGGACAGCCAACTTGAGTTGAAAAATACAAGGTACAATTGTACAGATAATACGCCTACCTGGGTTTTCAATAACATGTTTGACGGCAAGGAACAAAATATAAAATATCTTCAAATAGAAAATTTACAGGATCTTCCTTCTGTGCTTAAAATACTCTATAAAAATGGTATCAATACGCTGATGGTTGAAGGTGGAGCTGCATTACTTAAATCATTTATTAAGATCGGAATGTGGCATGAAGCAAGAATCATAAGAACAAAATCAAAACTGGGAGAAGGCATTTCAGCTCCATTGCTTCACGGTTCACTTATCAGAAAAATGCATTTGCTGGATGATGAAATTTTATTCATAAAAAATAAATTACCTGTTCCAAATGAATAAAAAAGAAAGAATCGGGTTTATTTCTCAAACACTCGAACAATTGTACCCTGAGACACCCATACCTCTGGAACATAGTGATCCATACACACTTCTAATAGCGGTATTGCTCTCTGCGCAGTGTACTGATGAAAGGGTAAATAAAATTACACCTGAATTATTTAAATTGGCAAACAATCCAATGGATATGTCCAAGCAGGATGTTGAAGTCATAAAAGCCATTATAAGACCATGCGGGCTTTCACCACGCAAATCACAAGCCATCAGCATGCTTTCAAAAATACTTGTAGAAAAATATAATGGTCAGGTACCTCAAACCTTTGAAGATCTGGAATCCTTACCCGGAGTAGGTCACAAAACAGCTTCAGTAGTGATGTCACAGGCTTTTGGTGTGCCGGCTTTCCCTGTAGATACTCACATACACAGACTTGCACAAAGATGGGGGCTGACATCCGGTAAAAATGTAGAACAAACCGAAGCAGATCTTAAAAGACTTTTCCCTAAACAGACCTGGAACAAATTGCACTTGCAGATCATTTTTTTTGGAAGACAGTATTGTCCTGCCAGAACGCATGTGGCAGAAAATTGTCCTATTTGCAGCGTGATTTTGAAGAAATAAGCCGGTCTACACAGGATCTGCTGAAAAAGTCAGATGTGCTTAAAATACGAAACTTCGAGCCGCTGATAAGAATCCCGTTGAAAATCGTGATACGAAATCACGATTTAGGGATGAAATGCGACCAACCGGATCGCAACCAGGATTAATTTCGTATGTAATTCATTAAGTAGATTGAGTGCAGCTTACTTATACTCAAAATAAATTGGTTTGTGAAAAATAATTTAACCAATGTGCTGATTTTGAGTATAATGAAGACATAATTTTTCTCAAAGAAAATTATCGTCGGTATACAAAAATAATTCAAATGTGGTGCATGGGATTTGAAGAGTGCCTTTGTTTTTGCTTGCATCTGGTTATTAATATTTAATAATATTTATTTGATAATCAATTAATTTTGTGTATTTCAGCAGACCCTACATAAAAAGATAAAATTCTTTTGTCAATGCTTGGAACTCATCAGAGTAATCCTTGACGCCAACTCCATTGTAAATAATCAATTCATCCTGATCAAATGCTGAACTATGCCCGTGTCTGAATCTTAGAAGAAGCCGTTCTATATTTTTGTTTTCTCTGGATCTTACTTCTGTCATTTTCTTCAGGGACAAATCGTATTTACCAGCCATCTCGATAAATCTCAAACCTTCAATATATGGTAGAATTAAATCAAAATACCCTTCCGGCGAAAGTAGTTTTTTAACTGAAAGCAATAGATCAGCATGGGAAAGTTTTATTGTATGACGGACATTCGCTTTATTTTCATTAGACGAAAAAGTACCTCCGGTAAAAAAAGGTGGATTACTAATGCTGAGATCAAATCTGGCCTCGGTAATTGACGCATAATCCTGGAGAGCACTATGTACAGCAAATAGTCTTTCAGAAAATTTGGAATGTTGCATATTAGATCGTGCCTGAAGATAAGCATCTTCGTCAATTTCTATACCGGTGATCATGAGTGACGGACTACGTTGAGATAACATCATAGCTATGATTCCTGTCCCGCTTCCAATATCCAAAGCCTGTTTTCTATCATCTATTTCACTCCATGCACCTAGTAATACTCCATCTGTATTTACTTTCATAGTACATTTGTCCTGATAAATTTCAAACTGTTTGAATCTGAATACATCGCTAATTACCATCTTTTCTTTATTCCCCTTTTTTATAATTTTGCAAGGTTTGATTTTGTCATGTTTTTTGCATATTTCAGCAAAAATTCCGCCAAAATTAGATATCATTTATATATGTGCATCCGGGTTGAAACCCGGGGCTATAAATATTTTACCCTTATAAAGTTTACTTGCAAAAAATTTGCCTATATTTTAACATAATATACTATGAATGGATTGATTGTCGAACTGACCTTCACTATGTATATCCCAAAATTGCACTTTCATAAAAATTCCTTTTGTTTTACCCCATCAAGGGAGTCAAAAGGAATTTTAAAACAATTGAATGAAAAAATGGAACACACCCTGCTAATTAAATATATCCTCTACAATTTGATCAGCTTAAGTTGCTGGCGAGTCCCGGCAGATTGCAGAGAAAGTACATATATTCCTGCCTGTAAATTTGAACAATCTATTCGATTATTTCCAATATTTACATCAGTCCGAAAAGCTTCCTTGCCGCTAATATCACTGAAAATAACTATTCCGGGATGTGGTGAATTCAAGTCAAGACTACCCATAACCGGGTTCGGATATGCTGCAATCTCACTTATGTTTTGCTCATCTGTTGAAGACCGGATAAAATCAAGACATTCACTAAAATACGTACACCCCTTATAGGTAATACTTAAAGAAAATGTTCCTGACTTGAAAAGCGGAAATTCAGGTTGATTTGCACCTAAATATTGAACACGTTCACCATTTATACATTCAAACCATTGATACTCAGCCCCGCTAATTTTAAATGCTTTTAGCGTGTCTTTTGCTGCAAAGAAAACAGGAACAAAATTTGTGATTTTTATTTCAAAATTTATCAGACTGTCACAACCGTTTACAGACTTGAGAATTTCAGCATATTTTCCGGCATTAAAATAGGTTGCTGATCCCACTGTTACACTTTCGCCCTTACATATTTCAAATATAATATCATCTTCATAAGTTGGCAATACCATGATACGAATAGTAAGAATACTATCACATCCGTCACTTTTTAGCAATGTATCCGAATATACCCCGGCTGTTCTGTACATCTTTTCATTGACAATAATAGAATCCCCTTTACAAAGGGTGTAAGATAAATCTTTAAAAACATGATTCCAGCTAATGTTTGATGTAACGATACTATCACATCCATTTGAAGCCAAAATAGTATCTATATATATTCCCGGTTGCCTGTATACATTATTTCCCACTACCAACGAATCTCCCGGACATATGGTATAAGTATATGCTTTTGCTATGTTTTCTTTCACTTTGAGATTTAAAACTATGATACTGTCGCACCCATATGAATTTTTAAGCATGATGTTGTACAATCCTGTATCATTGATGATCGAGTCGCCAATAGCCACAGAATCCCCTCTGCAAATCTCTGCCTGCACAAAAAAGAATTTACCGGCCACCTGTAGCGTCGTTACTATTACACTGTCACATCCATTGATGGTCAATAATGTGTCGTAAAATACTCCCGGAGACCTATAGATATTATTTCCTACCAATACACTATCTCCTTCACAAATCCGTAAATCCTGATATTGAGTGGTAGGCAGATTATAGACCCTGATGTAAGTAAAAACTATGCTATCACATCCTACCGCATTTACCAAAGTATCAATATATATTCCTGTTGTGGTATAAATTTTACTTCCCACCACGACACTATCTCCATCGCATAAAATAAAATCGCCTACAAAACTGGAATGAGTTAATACCCTTATTTCAGAAGTAATAATACTGTCACACCCGGAAAAAGCTTCAAGTGTATCTATAAATTTTCCTGATGTTTTATAAATATTATTCCCAACTTTCAGACTATCTCCATCACATAAGTGGACAAACTGATCAAAATTGACCTGCAGAACATTAATTTTAACAATCAACAAATCTTCACAACCGTTACCGCCAATGGATGATTGTATATAAGTACCGGGAGATCCGTAAATAACATTTCCAATGGTGATGGTTTCACCCTGACATAAAGTAGCTTCTACGTTATTAATAATAGTGGGTAGTACCTTTATGGTGGTTTCAATGACGCTGTCACATCCGTTTATTGTGGTAAATATATTGGTATAAACTCCTGATAAGCTATAAGTGGAATTTCCAACCTGGATGGATTGGCCGGGACAAATGTCAAATGATTGTGTCCTTCTATATTTTGGAAAAACAGAAATCTCAGATATGACCATACTATCACAACCAGATTTTGATTGCAGAATGTCTGAATAAATACCTGGTGACTTATAAAATTTATTGCCAACCTGAATGGAGTCACCTTCACATAAGTTTACATATAGATACTCCAGACTATCTGTAAATATACTGATATCAATTTTGGTACATAAATCATTGACCACACATCCCCCAAAACCTTTCACATAAAAAGAAGTATTTTCAGTCACAGGAACATTTATAAAATCACCACTGGCAAAAGTCACACTGTTACAACTATCCCTTTGCCATGACCATTGTGTAGCGCTGTTGAGATACCCTTCCTGAATTAATATCAAGGCTTTGTCACCCAGGCATATTTGTGGTTTAACTGCAAAAACTTCTTTTAAATAAGGATTAATACAAATGGATAAATTCAACAGAAATGCATCTGAACCTCCGGATGCAAAAATATTGGATTCAGCCGAACCCGGAGCAAAATCAACTATAGCACCAAAACCACCGGTTGATATAAGCTCCCCATTGCTTTTTAAAGCAATATCGTTCATTTGTTCATTGGCGATCCCACCAAATGAGATATGATCGCTATATGTACCATCCTGATTATAAATTGCAATAAATGCATCCGCGCCTCCTTTAGATTCGCTATTGTTATTAAAGGCAAAAGATGGGTCAAAATCCACTTTCCCACGGAATAAACCCGCTAAAAAGATGACGCCTGTATTATTTACTATCACTTGATTTCCCTGATCATTGGCTGTATCACCGAAACTATTTGCCCATAAGGTTGATCCACTTTCATTCAGTTTTGCTATAAATATATCTGTTCCACCTTTGGATATAAGTGGTGTTAATCCGTCAGAAAAACTTACACTATCAGAATATCTGCCGGTAATAATAACATTTCGCTGTGCATCTGTAGTAACTGAATGTCCAAAGTCCAGCCCTGTACTTCCATAAGTTTTGGCCCATTGGTAAGTACCTAAGGATGACAATTTCTATAAAAAAATATCAGTCAACCCTTTGGTATTGAATATAGCCTCTTCAGGTCCCGGATTAAAATCCAAAGCATTTCTAAACTCTCCAATTACATAAATATTATTCAGTCCATCAACACAATGATGATTTGTATATTCGCTATCACTACTACCAATTTGTCTTAAAAAAATAGTCTCTCCTGTTTCAGCATTCAACTTTGATATAAAAATATCCGTTCCTCCTTTGCTGATTATAGAGAAATCCGCTCCAAAGTTTGCCGTACCTTCAAAATTTCCTGACACTACCAATTCTCCGTTACCTGATGTTGTAATTGATTTAATATCCACACCAATATCAGAATCAAACTTACGAACCCAAAGAACTCCACCAGTTCCACTTAATTTCAGTACAAAGGATGAAGTCTTATCTTGACTTCCTTCCAAAATCAAACCAGTATCTAAAAACAATGAATCTCTAAAAGTACCGACAATAAAAACATGATCGTCTGCACTGGCAACTACATCATAAGCTACATCTTGCTTTACACCACCGATTTGTTTCACCCACTGCAGAATACCGAGCGAAGAACTTTTTCTGATCAAAATATCTTCAGCACCGCGAGAGGTGAAACCACTGTTGTTTGCAACCGATACTGTACCCATAAAACTGGTAATATCGTAAATATTCTGATTGGAATTTATGGATACACCAGTGCCATATTCGGCGGTGGGGCCTCCTATTTTATATACCCATTTGAGATCCTGCGCTGACAAAAAAGATGATATCAGCCAAAGCAATAGAGTAAAATGACAGTGGTTAAAGCTTTTCATTTGATAACCGGTTTTAAAGTTGAACACATGTTAACTTTTTTTACATCCAAAACTATGCCGCAATAAATAAAAAGGGTGGAAATCAATGACTTCCACCCTTACCCTAAATATTTAATTTTAAAAATTACTTTACAAGAGGAGGCCAATCTTTACCATCTACTCTTGTAATAGTGGTAACTGCACCTTCTGCGTAATCATTTACCCAGTCTAGTGTAAGATCTTTACCAGACACTGAAATTGAATTAAATTTGTAAGTTTCACCCCATTGGCTGGCTCCTGAAAATGCTAATTTATTACAAGCATCATTCAAACGCAATGTTCCAAGTGGAAGTGCAGCAGTCGGACTATAACATGCATAATAAGCACCAAATGAGAAATCAGGGTCTTTACCACCATCGACAAAAATGTTGTAGACCCCATTTCCCAAATCTCTTAATTCTAAAATGCCTGATTTTGAAGAACCACACCATCCTACAGAAGTATATGGCATGTCCTTACCACCTAAACTTGAAGGACAAATAATATTTACATTAAATTGTCTCAAATTGGCAAATGCAGGCAGGTCAAGCGCTGCTGCTGAATTAGTTGCATTAAATATTCTACCGTCTTTCATTTTAATAGCGCAATTAAATACAAATCTATCACCTGGTTTAACTTGCTCATACGTAATTCCTAAGGTGGTCAATACCTGGGCGAATGTAAATTTGTATTTTGCGTTAGGCAAACCATTGACACTTGTTCCAAAATTAGCGGAAGTGGTTTGAGCGATCTGAGCTTTTTTATTGGTAGGCGCATGAGCTACATCAATGGTATAACTCTCCACGTTTTTGCCCTGATTTTCATCATAAAACTCCACTTCAATATTGATATTAGAACCATTGACATCAAAATAGTTAAAATTCTGACCATTGGGGCCGGTAATGGCACCTCCTACTAATCTTGCGAAAGCTCCCTTTTCCAAGTTTTCAAACTCAGGAAACACCCTTTCTTTTTCAGCGCATGAAGCCATGAATATCATTGTCATAAGCACCAGGCTGGATATATAATTAAATCTTTTCATTTCTGATTTATTTTATTTATTTAAATAATTATTTAACACAACCAGCAGGATTGTTGTCCCAGAATACAGGAGTGGTCAAATTTGCTTTCTGTGATGCATTCTGATTTCTGCTCACATAACTTCCAGGATAAAACTGTGATCTTGGGAATGGTCCCGGATCTACGTCAAGTGTTGGTTGCAATCTGGCAGGCTTACAGGTTCTTCTGATAAAATTATATGGTTCTATACCATTTCCAAAACAATCCAACCAATATTCTGTAATCAACACGTTCATTTTATCAGATGAAGCAGCATAATCTGCTTTTACTTTTGCTACATAAGCATCAACGTCAGCCTGAGTAGGTTTAAGTGTGGAGGTACCGGCATCAGCAGCTCCAAAATCCATTACTCTTTTTACACTTTCTTTTACTGCAGATTCAAGTAAAACAGAAGCATCGCCACCATTAGCCAATGTATTTTCTGCCAGCATCAATTTAACCCATGATGACATCATGATTGGGTTTATACCTACACCTTTCAAACCATCTTTTCCGGCATTGGAAACCTGAGCACAATTGTCTGCATCAAACTTTCCGCCGGCTGGATAAACGCCAAAACAGGTCTTTTTAAGTCCATCAGGGGGAATACCACTACCGTCACCGTGATCTCTACCCCAATAGCCTACAAATTTTTTGCCAGGATCACCAAATTTATCCGCAGAAGCTGTACAGAAAGGATAACCGTCATAATGGTTGGGAGCGTTCTGAAATATACATGGCAAAGTAAACGCATCTTCTGCTTCTTCATCACAATCCTGTCTGTAATAATAGTATCTTACTCTAGGATCGACTATATCACCTTTACCCAAAATCATCGTCCACATCATGAAATTACTCTGATACCATCCTGGACCGCCATTTTCATAACCATCACTGTAAAAAGGATGTCTGGCGTCAGGTGCTTCCCTGTTAGATCCATATTGAAATTTAAAATCATCCGCAGGAACCGCAATACCTTTGGAACCATCCGCACCGATTATAGCGTCAATCTGAGCTTGTGTAACCGGCTTGATCAAACGTTGATTAATCAAACCTCTCACCTTTAGGGTGTTGGCCAGTTTCAACCATTTTGCAGCAGAACCACCATAATACAAATCATTAACCAATGTTCCTGTTGGTGGCCAGCAAGGATAGTTCTTGCTTCATCGAGCAATTTATCTGAAACAGCATAAATGTCAGCGCCTTTGTCTGCTTTAGGTCCAAAATTGCTGGTACCCAGAAATGCTTCAGTGTAGGGCACATCACCAAAAATGTCTACCATAGTCGTCAAAGCATATGCTTTAAGTACTTTTGCCACACCTTCCGGGAAGGTGATCCCAGATTCTTTGGCTTTAACAATTACCAGATCAAAATCCGGGATCAAATTGGCATAAGCATTTTCCCAAACACCATCCCAAGTTTGAGGTCCATTATCAGCTGTATATACATTTGCTTGCATAGTGACCAATCTTGTTACCCCCATGGTATTGTTACTTACTCCTGTCATCAGATCATTAAATGTCAGGTAGGAGTTGGCCAATAAAAAGTCAATATTGGCGTTTGCTGGTCCTACCTCATTCGGGCTATCCAACAAGTCAAATTCACAACTCGTGAAAGTGATTGTAAGCAGTGAAATAACTAAATATTTATTAAATATTTTCATCTTCTTAATTTTATATTTTTAGAAAGTAAATCTTAAAGTACCGCCATACGTTTTGGAAGTTGGGGTATTCATCAATTCAAAACCTCTAGCATTACCTACACCTGTGGCTGATACTTCAGGATCAAAATTGGCACCCGGAGGGAAACCCAATGCTTTAAACCAAAGATTCTGTCCTGAAAGCGTGATAGTTGCTGAACCAAATGGTGTTTTTTCAAGAAGACTTGATGGAAGTTTGTATGAAACACCAACTTCTCTGAGTTTCCAGTAAGAAGCATCATAGATTCTCATTTCATCAATGAATACTCCCCCGTTCTGCCAGTAGTGATTGATTGAAGAAGTCTGAACATCATTTGGAGTACCATCCGCTTTTACACCAGGTGCAATCACAGGTACAAATCTGTCGAAATCAGTTTCCTGAAGTACACCTCTTCCCATAAGAGTAGAAGGTAATGAAGCAAACATAGCACCACCATCCTGATATGTTACCAATGCTGAAAGGCCAAATCCTTTGTAACTAAAGTTAAATCCACCATTCAATGTATAATTTTCATTAGGATTTCCTAATAAGTTAAGATTATTGTCAGATGCATACAAACCTTGTGAGCTCACCAATCTTTGGCCATTTTCATGACGTACTGCTTTTGTTCCCTGAATAACTCCATATGGTTGACCTGCAATAGCAAATGAGCCAAGTGTGGTAAAAATGGAGAAAATACTAATCTGATCTACTCCATCTACCAATTCTTCAACAATATTATCCACAGTAGTGAAGTTAGCATTGAAACTCAAATTTACATCTTTCTTTTGTATGGCATTTACTGTAAGTCCCAGTTCTATACCATTGGTATTAATATTTGCTGCATTGATCGCAGTTTCATTATATCCTGTTGAAGGGTCAAGTGGTAGATTAACCAATAGATCTGTTGATTTTTTATTGTACACAGAAACTTCCAAACCAATCAGATTTTTAAACAACTTTGCATCAATACCAAATTCAAGTTCTTTGTGAATCTCAGGTTTCAGATTGATATTTCCAAAGAAATTACTCACTGAGTTGGTATTAATCACTGTACCTGTTCCTGTTACAAAATTTCTGGTAGATGTAGAAAGAACGCTTCTTGTTCTATATGGGTCAGGATATCCCGCAGATGTACCGTAACCTACTCTAAGTTTTAAGTAGTCCAATACCTTATTATTGGTAAGTCCTGTAAATGCTTCTGTAGGGACAAATGATACACTCGCACTTGGATAAAATACAGACGCATTGTCTTTTTCTAAAGTAGATGTCCAGTCATTTCTTCCCTGGAGATTAAGGTATAAATAACTTTTATATCCTAAGGTAGCAGTTGCAAAAGCACCCAATAATTTTTCATCGTATTTATCTGAACTATTTGAGTGAGTAATGAAATTATTGTGTGCAAATAAACCATATACAAATTGGTTTGTACTTGTTGTGAATGTACGATCCAGGTTGTCTGTTCTTAAATTTACACCAACAACAGCATCCAAATTGAAACTTTCAGTAAGGCTTTTATTAAACTGTGCATTAAGGTTATGATCCATAATGGTATTTGTCCTATTGGATGTCACCATTAAACCGTCAGGCACCTGAGGACCTCCCCTGTTTATCTGATAACTGTTCTTTTGAGAATAGGTATCTACTCCCAAACGATAGTTCAAAGACAACCAGTCTGTCACTGAAAATCTAGCGCCTATGGTACCAAAAAATCGATTTACGTCTTCCAAATCTTTGGTATTATTAATCGTCCAAAGTGGATGTTGTATGTCGTTACCACCACGATAAAAGATAGAAGTATGATTAGGCAATTCATAAGCCAAACCATTTAAATCCACAGATCTTGGTACATACAATACATTTGAAAACAACGAAGAAGCTCCTGCTCCATCCGGATTCGAACTGGTAGATGCACCAGCTGGAGGTGCTGTTTTGTCAATACCCACATAATTGAATGTGGATGTCAATGTCAATCCATTGGCCAAAGTAGTATTTGTGCCCAAACTAAGGTTGTTTCTTTTTAATTTACTTAATGGAACAAATCCTTCTTCATCTCTATGTGAAAAAGTAAAATTGATAGATGTTTTATCAACTCTGGCTGATGCGCCAACAGATGTATTGGATATCAATCCTTTCTGATAAAATCCCTGTAAATTGTCGTATGCTTTGTAGGCATATCTTGCCCCTTTATACTCAGGTAAAAAAGCTGTTATAGCCGCTCTGTCGTATGGGTGTGCAATGGTACCATCAGCATCAAGGTTTGTTCCTTGTGCTCCTGGTTTTCTTACGTCAGCACCCCAGTTTGAAAAGGCACCTGAAGCAGCATTATCGAAACCGTTACCATAAAAGTCCTGATCCTGAGGTAAGCTGGCTATTTGATTTACAAATATACCCTGCTCCACAAAGACACTCATTTTGTCGTTCTTGTTGTTGTGGGTTCCGGATTTGGTAGTGATAAGTATAACTCCATTTCTTCCGGCTTCACCATAAAGTACTGTAGCACTTAAACCTTTCAGTACACTCACTTCTGCTACGTTGTTTGGATCAAGGTCCAAAAATCTTGATGAGGCAGTTGCGTTTCCGCCGAGTGCACCTCTATCCGGGCTGGTACTTGAACCAAAAGGAACTCCATCCACTACAAATAATGGTTGATTACTTCCTGAAATAGAAGTATATCCACGGATGATAATATTTGTACCGGAACCAGCCAAACCAGAAGTCTGATTGATGTTTACTCCGGGCACTTTCCCTCTTAAAACTCTGGTCACATCAGCTTCGGGTTTCAGCTCGATGTCAGCAGAACTAAGTGTGGTTACAGCGTATCCCAAAGCTTTTTTTCTCTTTTTTGATACCCAAACCTGTTACTACGATTTCTTCAAGGACTTTTCCTTCAGCCATAGTAACATTTACAACATTGGATGAGCCTATGGCTACTTCCTGAGTGTCATATCCAGTATAACTGAATACTAAAGTCGTTGTACCGGAAGGAACTTTCAGGGAATACATACCATCTATGTCAGTGATGGTACCGGTACCTGCTGCTCCTTTGGCAGTAACGTTGGCTCCGATCAGGGCTTCTCCGGCAGAGTCAGTGACTTTACCTGAAACCGTCATCTGTCCAAAAGTCATGCTTATACTTCCAAAGAGCACAAACAATGAAAATAAGACTTGTTTCATACTAAAAATTGTTTTGTTAGTAAATAAATAATTCAAATAATATCTTTTCAAGAGATACTAAAGGGCAAATATAAAACCTTTGGTCACTTAAAAAAACATTTTATTACAAATTATTTAACGGATTCTTAACACTAAACGCTGCATAATTTAAGGAATCAAATTACATATAATTATTTAACATATTTAAAACATTATATTTGTTTAGTTTAATATTGTATTACTAATAAAAAGTTAATAAATTAGTTAAATTTAAGTTAACAGAGAAGGTTAAAAATTAGAAGGTTAAGGATTTTATTTTTTGGATTTTTTGTAATTCTCAATGCCCAAAGGAGTTGATGAAAAATGTAGCATTTTAAACGTGCGACTCCTATTAGGGTTTGCCTATTCTGAGAAATTATAAACTATTACCATTTAAACATATAATTACAAAAGGGTAAGATGAAAACATCCTACCCTCTCGATTATGTTATTTCAAAAAATAAAAAAATATTAATAACCAGGGTTCTGCTGAGCTTTTAATGTTGGGTTTGTATTCAATTCGTCCAAAGGAATGGGCCAAAGGAATCGGAAATCATCATAAGCTCTTGCAACGATAGTTCTTGAACCTTTATATTCTCCGTTTTCATAATTCAAACCGAAGCCCCAACTTGCTTTCGTGGTATTTCCAAAAGCAACTTTAGCAGGAATTCCACCAGTATTGAAGTCAGAATCTAATGCCAACCTATGAATATCAGGCCATCTTCTTCCTTCACCCAGGAACTCGATACGTCTTTCAAATAAAATCGCAGCAATTAATTCCTTGGTTGATGCAAATGAAGCAGCTGTAAACTGATCAGCCGGAGTAGTTACCGCTCTGTTTCTGACAGAATTCAATAAATCCAAGGCTGCACTCGTATTTCCACTTCTTGCTTGTGCTTCTGCAGTATTTAAAACTACTTCTGCCAAACGTATAGTAGGATTATAGTCTTCCTGAGTGGCTACTCTTCTGTATTTATTGCTGAAGAAACCATTTCCTGCCTCACTTACCAATGAACTTCTTCTAAGATCACTTTGTAACCATGCAGGATTGTTATACATGATCGGACTTATCGCAATCAAAGCTCTACCAGGAGCAACACCATACATGTTTGGCAATGAACCATTTACTCCCGGGTTATCGGTAGATGCATTTTCAATGGAAAATATTGACTCCGTATTGGTACCATTATTAGCAAAAACTCCGTCAGGCGTTGCAGTAAGACTGTATCCGGTTAGTTTATTTGCTTCAGTTATCACACCAGCCCAATCTCCTTTGTGCAATAAAATTCTGTTTTTTAAGGCTATCGCTGCACCTTTAGTTGCCCGTGTAACTTTGAGTACACCACTTCTGGTAGCTGGCAAATTAGTTTCAGCAAAATTCAAATCTTCCAATAACAATGTATAACATTCAGCTACAGTGTTTCTCCCTTTTGCAACTTCGGACTCAAGTCTTTCTGCTGTGTTTACAGCTACAGTTCTGTACGGGACACCAGGGTGACTAGCACCAGCAGTATGTCCAAATGGTCTTGAAAAATGTACCAACAACTCGTGGTGTGCCAAAGCTCTCAAAAATCTTGCTTCACCTTCATATGCTGAAGCTTGGGCTGCTGTCAATACTCCGTCGGCTGCTGCTTTCTGTACTCCTTCAATTATAATATTGGCTTTATTAACTACACTATATAATGTATGCCACATAAATACATTATTTGCAGAAGCGGTATTATAATTGGCCTCGTAGGTTATGGCAAAAAACGCTGCAACATTCAACATATCTTCACCACGCATATCACCCTGCTCCACGTTTGCCGCCCCAAAAGGATAACCCCTAACTGCACCACCCGCGTAGAAACCACTTTGGGCAGCGTCGTAAACCCCTACCATTGATAGTTCAACTCTTGCAGGATTCGAAAATGCCAGTGACTCAGTAATTCTGTCAAATGGCTCCAATTCTGTTACTTCTTTGTCACATGATGTCACAGAAATCATTACCAATATGGATAATATGGTAAATACTTTATTTTTTAAATTTATAAATTTTATTGATTTCATCTTTCTATTTTTTAATAATTAAAAACCTAATTTAACACCTACAGAAACTACTTTTTGCTGTGGATTACCGTTAAAATCTTCTCCAAATCCAGTGTTGGTGGAGAAATTAGTAGATGTTTCAGGATCTAAGCCACTGTAGTCCGTAAATGTCAATAAATTTTGTCCTTGTACGAAGATTCTGAAAGAACTCAGATCCAATGATTTTAAAACAGACGTTGGAAACGTATACCCTAAAGAAACATTTTGTAATCTAACAAAATCTCCATTCTCTACCCACCTTGTGGAAGCAAAATCTGGATTATTTGTAAATGCATCTCTGTTTAAGAACAATCTGGGCGTCTGTCCGTCGCCAGGATTTTCAACACTTTGCCATCTACCTAAAATTTCAGTTCCATTGTTATTAAAAGATTGGCTCAACAAATCAGCTCTTGTCCTGTTCATGATAACATTTCCTCCTGAAAATCTTAAGAAGATATTCAAGTCAAAATTTCCAAAGGAAAAATTATTGTCAAATCCACCAAAGAAAGTAGGTAATGCGGAGCCTAAAATAACCCGATCTCTTGATCCGTTTAACGCGCGAACAGTACCTAACTCAGTAGGATTAGCTTCGTTATAAACATAATAAGTTTGATTTTGGATATTACCCTGAACCAAGATGGTTTCTGTGATTGCTCCATCAGCATCCCTGTTATATGTCTCGTATATTGGATTACCATTGGCTGCATTAACTCCCATATAGTTATAACCATATATTGATCTGATAGATTCTCCTTCTCTGATGATGTTATAACTGCCGATGATATCTTGTCCATTTACCAAGCTCAATACCTCATTTTTCTGAGTAGAGAAGTTAAGTGATGAACTCCATTTAAAATTACCGGTATTAATCACAGCGGCATCCAGTGTTAATTCAATACCAGAACTTTTCACACGACCAATATTTCTATTTACAAAATTGCCAGGCACACCTAATGATGGTGCTGTTGGTGCTTGTAAGATTATATCATCGTTGTCCTGAATCCAATAAGCAGCGCTCAAATTGTATTTGTTATTTTTCAAACCCAGATCAAATCCAAAATCAATTTTGGTTTGAGCTTCCCACTTTAATCCATCATTTCCGAAATTACTGTATGCAATACCGTTTTGTGATCCATACAATGCTGATCCGAAAGAACCAATATATGGGTAATTTCCAATACTGGTGTTTCCTGTCTGTGCAGCAGAACCTCTGACTCTGAAGTCAGAAATTACATCACGTAACCCATCCCAGAATGTTTCCTGAGATACTCTATATGCAAAAGAACCGCCTGGGAAATAACCTACTCGATTTGCAGGAGATAATGCTGAAAGTTCGTCTCGTCTTATGGAAGCACTTAAGTAATATTTGCTGTTGTAATTATAATTTACTCTACCCAAATAAGAAGCCAATCCATTTTCACCTATTCCACCAAATACTGTAGGTGTTGCAAACGTTCCTGATACTATATTTTCCTGAAAGTAAATGTCAGAAATGTTTTGCACAGTAGACTGGAAAAAAGTACTCCTGTCCTTTTGATATTCCTGAACCAAGGTAACTCCCAGGTTATGAACATCTGCAAAAGTATTGTTGTAACTTAACACATTTTGCCAGTTCCATCTGGTGGATGGGCTAAATGCCTGTGAAACAACTCCATTTGATCCGAATCCATCACCATGTCTTGCATCCTGAAAACTGAAATCATCCACATAACTACCATCTATGCCCAATTGAGTTCTAAAAGAAAGACCTTCGGCAAGTTCAGCCTGAAGGTAAGCATTTCCCAATAATCTCCATGATCTGGCAACCCGCTTGTCGTTTTCGAGTACAAATAACTGATTTGGAATTCCATTAGAGACTACATCATTATTGGCTCCTCTGCCTAATGCTCTAGGATTTATAATATCCAGATTATATCCTGTTGGATGATTTGGATCACGAGCTTCTACATTTGGTAACATACGAATCACGCCAAATATATTTCCTGAAAGATTGTTGGAACCTGTAAGTGGACCATAATTTTCCTGCCTTGTAACTCCACTTGAAAATCCAGCAGATAGCCAATTATTTACTTTTTGAGTAATATTAGCTCTAAAACTGTATCTTTTTAAGCTATTGGATAAAGCGATACCTTCCTGATCAGAAAATCCAAATGAAACGAAATAGTTTGTTTTATCAATTCCTCCACTTACTGATAATGAGTGTGTTTGTTGTTTTGCAGATCTGAAAATCAAATCTTGCCAATCCGTATCTACAGTACTACCATCTGGTCTTTTCTGAAGATTAGCTACAGGGTTAGCTGCGGCGTTTTTATATTTTTCATTTTGAATGGTCACAAAATCTTCTGCTCCTAAAAGATCAAACAATTTTGTTGCCTGAGCTACGCCATAGTTGCCGTCATAAGTGAATTGAGCTTTACCTTTTTGACCTCTTTTAGTTGTGATCAAAAGAACACCATTTGCAGCTCTTGAACCATAAATGGCTGTCGCTGCTCCATCTTTAAGTATTTCATAAGATTCAATGTCATTTGGATTAATATCTCCCAAAGCATTTGCGGGCGTAAAACCACCCACATTACCACTAAATACTGGTACTCCATCCACAACAATCAACGGTTGAGTACCTGAAGAAATGGAATTGACACCTCTTATTCTTATTTGAGGTGCTGCACCCAAAATCCCGGATGTGTTTTGGATTTGTACACCTGCAGCACGGCCAGCTAGTTGTTGCACAAAACTTGGTGATACAAGTGTTGCAATAGACTCACCTT
This sequence comes from Saprospiraceae bacterium, assembly GCA_016714445.1. Taxonomy (GTDB): domain Bacteria; phylum Bacteroidota; class Bacteroidia; order Chitinophagales; family Saprospiraceae; genus OLB9. Next base: position 1,279,871 of record JADJNF010000001.1, read on the forward strand.
TAACTTTTGAAATTGAACCAGTCACATCTTTTTTGGCTTGAGCTCCGTACCCAACCACTACGATTTCTTCAAGTAATTTACCTTCTGTAAGGGTTACATTGATTGTAGTAGACGTTCCAACTTCAATCTCCTGGGTATTATAACCAGCATAACTAAAAACTAAAACATTGACGTTTTGGGGAAGCTGAAGTTTAAAGTTTCCATCAATATCCGTTATGGTACCCACTCCTGAAGTTTCTTTGGCAACTACGTTCGCCCCAATCAACGGAGTTCCAGCTTCATCTGTCACGGTTCCGGAGACCGACTTTTGGCTGTAAGTAAATCCTACTCCTACCAGCAGAATAAACAGTGTAAATAAAAATTGTTTCATAATAAAATTGTTTGGTTTAAAAATTTGATTATTGAATAAACTAAAAGTATTGACAGTTTTATAATCTTAAACTACAGCATGAAAGATGATTTGTAAGTAAAAGACTATAATATCGCCACATTATTAACTGAAAATTAACATAAAACGCTGCTTAATTGTTAAAAAAATATGTAAAAATATTATTTTTTTTATGATAACAAATTGATAATCTATTATTTATAAAATAATAAGTTTATATATAATTAACATTTATTTTATAAATTTTTGCCGCAAAACTAAATATTTTCTATACTTCAGTATATTTGCAATAAAATAAGACTATGTTTGTATCCGTATTATATAATGACGGGGATAATCTTTCCATTCATAACATAGTATTGGATATTTGACCAATTAAATATTTAAAGATGAGATTCAGTTACACCCAAATACTTATTGTTGCTTTTTTCCTATTGAGCTATTTTAATGCAAGTGCTCAGTTTCAGTTTGGAGGTGGGATGAAATTTAATACTAATAATCAATTCAAAGCACTGGGGCTTAATGCTAAAATTGGAAAAGATATTTCTGAGAAATTTGATATCAATGTAGATGTAGCATACTATCTTGCCACCAAAGCATCGTGGTCATTTGATTTCAATCTCCACTACAGGTTATTTAATCTGGATGATAAACTCATTCTGAATCCAACAGCTGGTATTAATTTTACACGCACTGATTTTGACAAAGATTCTAATTCTGTGTTAAATAACTCATTAAATCTGGGCGTGTCATTGCGTGTACCTACAGACAAATATACTTATTATATTGAGCCGCAGTGGATATTGGACAATGGTCAGTTTGTATTTAGTGTAGGTGTATTATACCCGACCATCTCAAGATAAATGAAATTCAAATTTCTGTTTGCTACTGCAGCCCTTCTTATGATACAGTGTATGCCATCCACTAATAAAAAAGTTCGTTTAGACATTCAGGGACACAGGGGATGCAGAGGCCTTATGCCGGAAAATACCATTGAAGGTTTTATAAAAGCAGTGGAACTTGGGGTAACCACATTGGAACTTGATGTCGTAGTGAGTAAGGACTCAAAACTCGTTGTCTCTCATGAAGCTTTTTTTAATTATGAAATAACAACACCTCCAAATAACCTAATTATTAATGAAGCCAATCAAAAGGACTTCAATATTTTCCAAATGACTTATGATGAAATCAGTACCTTTGATGTCGGTTTAAAATTACATCCAAAATTTCCTTTACAAAGCAAAATAAAAACCTATAAACCTACTCTTTCCATGATAGTGGATGCTGTAGAGCAATATATCAAAACTAACCATTTAGATCCGGTCTGGTACAATATAGAGATAAAACACGAAAAAAGTCAGGACAACTTATATAATCCGACCAGCGAAGTTTTTACTCAACTGGTATATGATGAAGTGGTTAGACTCGGTATTGCCAAAAAATGTAACATTCAATCGTTTGATTCTGATTGTCTGAATATTCTTCATAAAATAGATAGCTCCATTGAAATCGCATTATTGGTAGGTAACCTTGACTCATTCATGCAAAACCTGAATCAACTCACTTTCAAACCTGACATCTATAGTCCACATTTTTCACTTGTGAATGATCAACTGTTGGATTATTGTAAAAAAAATAAAATAAAACTGATCCCGTGGACAGTGAATGAAGAGGCAGACATTTTAAGACTTATACAACTTGGTGTAGATGGCATCATTTCTGACTATCCCGATAAAGTTATCGAATTGTATGAAGGATCAGGATATAAAAGCAATAAAGAATAATGCCACTTTTAGAGAGTAGTTCGTATCGCCCGCCTGTATGGCTACGCAATGGTCACATTAATACCATCTATCCGTACTACTTTAGAAAAAAAAGTCTCCTTCCTTATAAAAGAGAACGGTTTAGTACACCGGACAATGATTTTTATGATGTGGACTGGCTTTTGTCAGAAAACAAAAAGAGACTCTGTATTTTGCTCCATGGATTGGAAGGGTCCAGCGGATCACAATATATCAGGGGAAATGCAAAAACACTCACCAATCACGAATTTAATATTGCTGCTATAAATTTCAGGTCTTGTAGTGGTGAAATAAACAGGCAGCTTAAGATGTATCACAGCGGTTTTACAGAAGATCTTCATCACTTTATCCAAAATGTTGAAGCAAATTTTGATGAAATATTTCTATGTGGTTTCAGTTTAGGGGGCAACGTAGTCATGAAATATGCAGGTGATGGAGTGTATACACTTTCGCCCAAAATAAAAGCCATAGCAGGTGTTTCTGTACCTTGTGATCTCCGGGCCGGAAGTATAAAAATAATGGAAAGAAAAAATCATTTTTATGAAACAAAATTTCTTGAAACCCTACTAAATAAAGTAAAAATAAAACATCAGCATCATCCTGATAGAATTGATATAAGATGGCTGAACAAAGTGAAAACCTTGTGGGATTTTGATGATCGGTTTACGTCTTCTCTTCATGGATTCCAAGATGCCGAAGATTATTACCATACGTGTAACAGCAAACAGTTTTTATCACATATTAAAATACCAGCATTAATTATAAACGCAAAAGATGACACTTTTTTGCCGGAATCATCTTATCCCTATGATGAAGCCAAATCAAACGAAAATTTATTTTTAATGACGCCAGAATATGGCGGTCACGTTGGTTTTACTACCTTTGGCACAGATTCCTATTGGAATGAGACAAACGTATTAAATTTTTTTATGCAATATAGTATGATATAAATTAGTTGAATATTTGGGATTGATTAAATATTAATCAAAGTTTACAAGCGAAAAAATTTATTTTACAATTAGCTATATTTTTCTTCGTAGATAGCAGCAATGACACAAAGTAGGCCTTTTCTAAAATAAAATTTCTTCACTTTTGCTCAAACATGAAAATTTAAACATATTCTAATATTGAAGGATGGTATGGTTATGATATTATTAATAAAGAAATTGTTCCAAATGGGCTTGAATTATTTTTGGCAAGAAGGTGCCCTTATATTTTCATTTTCAACAAAATAAGCCGGTCATCTTATCAAACACGATTTTAAAACATAATTTTAAATATAAATAAATGTCAAAATCCAGTTATAAAATACAACTAATAAAACCACAACATTCTTTAATCTTAACCAGGCTATTGAATTGAAAATAAACATTTTTTATAAGATTGTACTGCTCACTATCTTCACATTCCCTTGGCATGTGTATTCGCAGGTTTCAGGTACGATTACTGATGTAAATGGAATCCCACTACCCTATGCGACGGTATATTTAGAAGGGACATCTATTGGAACCATAAGCAATGAAGAAGGCAAATATACGCTGGAACTGACTCGGAATGACGATTATAACATTGCCTACCAGTATGTAGGATATAAAAAAGCACTTTACAATATCAGATATTCAGGGTCACCCATTCAAAAAGATATTGCCCTACTCATAGATGATAATATACTTAATGAGTTGACGATATCTGCTGATCGTGAAGATCCGGCTTATGAAATAATCAGAAAAGCCATAAAAAAAAGAAGTTATTTTAAAAATCAGGTTAAAAAATATGAAGCTGATTTATATGTAAAAGGAGTTGTAAAAATAACCGATGCCCCAAAAAAGATTTTAGGAGAAAATGTGGGAGATATGAATGGAATATTGGATACATCACGTCAGGGCATAGTTTACCTTTCTGAATCCAAATCCAAATTTTATTTCCAGTATCCTGATCAAACAAAAGAAGTTATGGTTTCGTCTATAAAATCAGGTGACAATAGTCTATTTACAGCCAATCAATTCTCCTGGGCTTCATTTGACATCTATGCTGAATACCTTAATTTTACCAGATCGATTGTCTCGCCGATAGCAGACAATGCAATGTCTCATTATAATTTCAGGCTTGACCAGGTCACCATAGATCAAAATGGTTACACCATTAACAAAATAAAAATCATCCCAAAATCCAATTCTTCCCCTTTGCTCAATGGCTATATTTATATTACGGATGAATATTGGAACGTGTACAGTACAGATATTTCTTTGTATGGAAATGCTTTAAAAAATACTTTTCTTGATACCATAAATATAAAACAAGTATATGTACCTGTATCCAAACCGGATACATGGAGATTGTTTAGCCAGGTAATTTCCTTTAAAGCCGGTTTGTTCGGATTTAAAATGGCTGGTAACTTTTCATACATTTTTTCTGATTACCTTCTTAATGTAGATGTAGCTTCACAATTTAGTACCAATGAGACGTTTAAAGTAGAACAAAATGCTTTAAAAAAAGACTCTTTATTTTGGAAAAAAATCAGACCCATACCCCTCACAGAAGAAGAACAAAAAGATTATATCAAAAAAGATTCTTTGCAAAAATTGTGGAATACAAGATCCTACATGGACTCTATGGACAGGGTAAATAACAAATTTACCTTACTAAAATTACTCACCGGTTACTCCTATGAAAAATCTTATAAAAAAACCAGCATATCCTTCCCTAGCCCACTGTCTACGTTGCGTTTTAATGCTGTGGAAGGATTTAAAATCAATTTAAATTGTATTTGGGAAAAAAAGGACTCCACCTATAGAAAATGGACGATCCATCCCGTCATAGAATATGGTTTTGCAGATAAAATTTTAAAACCACATATTTCTGCTGAATATAAGTTTGATAATTATAATCAGGGTATTATTTCATTTAAGGCCGGAAGACAAAACCAACAATATGATACAAGAGATCCCATTACTGAAAGAAACAATACCTGGAATTCTTTATGGAACAAAATAAACAGGATTCGTCTTTTTCAAAACGATTTTGTCACATTGGGTTATCGAAAGGAAATTTTTAATGGTTTTTATGTCAATCTTTCTACCTCATATACTTCCAGAAAGCCTGTTTTTGTCAATACACAATATAGTCTGAGGAGAAAAGACATCCTATATGATGAAAATATCCCAAGACAAGATCTCGATTCAAAGGTATATCAGGAAAATAGCTATTTGAAAAACAGCATTTCAATACTAATTTGTCCTGCCCAAAAATTCAGCAGCTACCCTTACGTTAAGGTAAGAGACGTCTCAAACTGGCCAAACATTACCGTAGATTACGAGTCAGGAATTCCTATCACTAATAATTCTTCTTTGTTTCACAAATTAAAACTTAAAATAAAAGACAATTATGTCAATGCCAGATTGATTGGATATTTCAGTTATAATTTTGAGGCCAATACTTTTATCGGAAGCGTACCATCCTATTTTGCAGATTTTGTCCACCCTGTGGGAAACCAGCTTCAGACACCTATAGGAACGGACTTCAGTCATTTTAATCTTTTGCCATATTATGAATTCAGTACAGACAAGTATTATGTTCAATTCAATTTCAGACACCATTTTAACGGATTTATTTTTGATAAAATTCCGTTAATAAATAAAACCAGTTTAAAAATGGTGGCAGGGTGTTCGGGGCTGTATGAACATTATAAGGGCCAATATATAGAACCTTTTGTGGGCATTGAAAATTTCAGAATTGGTCCCATTCAATTGTTTGATGTGGATTATACCTGGTCATTTGACCGAAACGGATACAGAGATCAGGGTATTACCATCAGACTTACCCAACTTCTGAACAATTGAGCATTTAACTTTCTTCTTCAGTACTGGTTCTTGCTACATATAATATTATCATACCTCCAAATAAAAAAATCAATTGGATAATAAGGGTGATCACGCCATGGTTATATAAAAAACTCATAAAAGTAAATTTCAACCCAACCAGAGCTAAAATTACTGAAAGAATCCCTATAGCAAACATAATAAATCCTACTATGGTCCAAATGGGTTTGTTCATTTTAATTTTTTTAATGCTGCAAATTAACGTCCTATAAATCAAAAAGCCAGCAAATTTGTTTAAATTTACATAATAATTCAGCTTCAATAAAAAAGAGCTGTCTGAAAAAAGTCCTTAATGTCATAAAAGTCCCTGATCAAAACAAATGAGTGATATCATAAAAATCGTGGAATGTCCTCGTGATGCCATGCAAGGTATTCATGAGTTTATATCAACTGATTTAAAAGTTGAGTACATCAACCAATTACTTAGGGTGGGTTATGACACCATTGATTTTGGTAGTTTTGTGTCTCCCAAAGCTATCCCTCAGATGAGAGATACTGCAGAAGTATTATCAAAACTTGATCTAACAAACACCCCATCAAAACTACTGGCAATCATTGCCAACTCCAGAGGCGCAGAAGATGCTGTACAATTTGAAGAAATAACTTATCTAGGGTATCCATTTTCAATCTCAGAGACCTTTCAACTCAGAAACACCAATGCAACCATAGAAGAATCTTTAATCCGTGTAGAAGAAATTCAAAATTTAGCTTCAAAAAACAATAAAAAAACGGTTATTTATATCTCTATGGGATTTGGAAATCCTTATGGAGATATGTGGAGTGTAGAAATTTGTCAAAGATGGGTAGACAAACTGGCAGACATGGATGTAAAGATTATGGCACTTTCAGATACGATAGGAATTGCTACGCCGGAAAGCATTTCATATCTATTTAAGTATCTGATTCCACCCTACCCTGATGTAGAGTTTGGAGCACATCTTCATACTCAGCCACAAAATTGGTTCCCTAAAATAGATGCTGCCTATAAAAGTGGTTGCAGAAGATTTGATGCGGCTATAAAAGGATATGGTGGTTGCCCTATGGCCAAAGATGATCTGACAGGAAATATGGCAACTGAAAATTTACTTCAATATTTTGAAGATAAACACATTAATTTGTCACTTGATAAAATTGAATTTGGTAAAGCCATGAATTTGGCTTTAAAAATTTTCAAGTAGCGACTTGCCATTCAGATAATTTAGGGAGCAACATAAAAAAATCGAATTTATTAAACAGTTCAATAGAGTATTGTAAAGGAAGTTTTAAAGCAATTTTGATTCCAATAAATTCATAAATCGGAATGTAAAGTAATGTTCTGAAAGAACTCCAATATTTTTTTAGTTTTGATGTTTGATTCAATAATTCAGCAAATAATGATTAAAGAAAATAGTATTTCTTTTCAGTTTCTGGCAGAGCCCACAGATGTTAACTTTGGAGGAAACGTACATGGTGGAGCTGTTATGAAATGGATTGATCAGGTTTCATTTGCTTGCGCCACAAACTGGTCAGGTACTTACTGTGTAACGATATATGTAGGTGGGATAAGATTTCACCAACCAATAAAAATCGGGGATCTTGTCAAACTGGATGCCAGGGTTATTTACACAGGTAGAACGAGTATGCACATCATGGTTGATGTCATGCGTAAAAATATAAGAAGTCAAAATAAATTTGCTAAAACTACCCATTGTATTATAGTATTTGTTGCAGTGAATGAAGAAGGTTTACCTGTAGAAATTCCTGTTTGGAAACCAGCTACTCTCTATGACATAAAGTTGGAAACTTATGCTAAAAAACTTATGGACATGAGAAAAGATATTGAGCAGGAAATGTCTTTGTTTACAGATAGTTAGGGTCTGTTGGGTTAATTTAAATTTTTTGAATATCAAAAAAATATTTTTATTTTATTGATTTGGGGGGGGGGGTTTTAGGTATTTATTAAAAAAACTTTTGCCCTTTTTTTTTTTTTTTTTTTTGGGGGGGGGGGGGTCTCTTTTTGGGTGAAAAAAAAAAAAAAAAAAAGCAGGTTTAAAAAAGGGGAGGGGGGGGGAAGGGTTCCCCCCTGTTGAAAATGTTTTTTTGTTGGGTTGGGGTTGTTTTTTTTTTTTAATTAATTTTTTTTGGGGATGGGTGGAGAAAATTTTTTTTTTTTCGGGGTGGTTTTTGGTGTGGTTTTGTCCGGGTTGGAAATCTTAAAGAAAAAGAAAAGGTGTTTTTTGAGGCCCTAGTTAAGTGCAATATATCTGTAAATATTTATTATTGAATATCATTCTTCAAAATTAAAGACGAAGAACATCGAATTGCGTATCTGGGATTTTTAACATTGTATAATAGATCACTTCAAAAAAAAAGCTGAACTTTCGTTCAGCTTTTTTTAATTTGTATTACAACCTTCTCCGACGTTACTTTTATTTCTTTGAAAGGGGTCGGATCCGGCGACCCGACCCTCTAACTATGAAAAAAACTACTGTCTCTTGTTGCAAATATACCTTGCGATTTTAAACCTAAATCTTAGACGTTACTTTTATTTCTTTGAAAGGGGCCGAGTCCGGCGACCCGACCCTCTAACTATGAAAAAAACTACTGTCTCTTTAGATTAAAATCTTTATTATTTATCTGACACAAATCTTAGACGTTATTCTTATTTCGTTGAAAGGGGCCGAGTCCGGCGACCCGACCCTCTAACTATGAAAAAAACTACTGTCTCTTTATATCAAAATGATTTCTTTTGTAAGGATATCTTTATATCACTTTATACTTTTTAAACATAAACTTTTAGATAAAGTTCTTAGACGTTATTGTTATTTTTTTTGAAAGGGGCCGAGTCCGGCGACCCGACCCTCTAACTATGAAAAAAACTACTGTCTCCTTTTGACTAAAGTCTAATATATTTTACACCATCCTGTGATGGTTATCTTTAATTGCTTAATAAATAAAATGTTTGAATAGAATTTAATTTCTAACGCAAAAATAAGGTATTTTATTATATTACAAACATTTCTTATTATTTTTTTTTAATAATTGATAGCAACATTCAAATCAAACTCATCATAAATGGTTTTGTCCCCTAAATTATCAAAGAATGAACCTGAACCATATCTTATGTCATAGTCTGATCTATCCAATCTAATTGTTGCACTACCTGCACCAGCCTTCAGCGTTGCATTAAATTTTATTTCTTTTGTTGTATTTTTAATGGTTAAATTGGCAGTAATTTTATACTCTCCTGCTATGCCTCTTGATGTTACTTTTGTGAATTTTAAAGATGAAGTAGGATAAGTGTTTACACCAAAAAAATCATCAGATTTTAAATGACCTTCCAATTTACCTTTTCCGCCTCCTTTAAGATCTGTAACGTCGATTGAATTCATATCTACCATCAATTCTCCTCCTATAAGCAGATCACCATCAAACTTTAAAGATCCTGATTTAAATTTAATATTCCCTTCATGGGTTCCTGTAACTTTAGATGCTTTCCAAACAATATTGGAAGTGGCTGTATTAATTGATTTTGTAATTGGATCCACACCAGTAGCAAAACCAAATGCTGCTATCAAAAGAAAAATAAAAGACAAAAAATAAGATTTCATGTTAAAAATTTAAAAAGTTAATTAATATTTGTTGCAACAAATATACCACGATTAAGTTTACAAAGGCTGTATAGTGTTAAAACTTTAAAGAATATTTAACTAAAATTTGATCCGGACAACATCATTCTGGAAATTGTTGTTCTATAAAATTATAAATTAAATCTTTGTCTTCGGGATTAAAAGTAGTCCATTTGCCGTACTTACGAAACCATGTCATTTGCCGTTTTGCGTACCTCCTGCTGTTTTGTTTGATCAATTCGACCGCTTGCTGCAGATTTATTTTACCTTCAAAATAGTCAAACAATTCCTGATACCCCACCGTCCCTAATGCTTGCTTTTCTCTATGGGGGTATAAATTTAATGCTTCTTCTATAAGTCCTTGTGCGAGCATAATATCTACTCTTTTATTTATTCGTTCATACAGCAACTCTCTGGGTAACTCTAATAATACAGGAATTTGTACATAAGGATAAGTAATTGCCTGGCTTTGGTTCAAAAAAGATGTAAAAGTATTGTCTGTAACCATGATAACGGATAAAGCCCTCATGAGACGCCGAGGATTACTTATATCTACTTTATCAAAATATTCAGGATCTTTTGATTTCAATTCCTGCTGCAACGATTCGATTCCACAAGATTGGAAAACATGATCATAATGACTGACTATATTCTGCGGGATGTCCGGAAACTCATCCAATCCGTCCATTATTGCCCTTAAATATAAACCTGTGCCACCAGTAACCACAGCAACATCATTGGTTTTGAAGTATGAATGTAATGCATCAGTGATTTCAGTATAAAAATGACCTACACTATATTTTTGAAAAATACTTACATGGTCAATAAAATGATGTTTCACTATTTCCATTTCTGATTTTTCTGGTTTAGCAGTGCCGATACTCATTTCCCTATATACTTGTCTGCTATCCGCAGAAAATATTTCAGCTTGATACCTTCTTGCAACATCAAGAGCAAGGCTGGATTTACCAACTGCTGTGGGACCAGCAATAATGATCAGAAATTTATTTAAGGAGGAAGTTGTATTTGACATTCAGCTTTTATTAGCTTTACACCGCAAAAATATATAAACCCCGACATGTTTTATAGTTTTCTTAAAGTACTTGTAAGATTTACACTCAAGATATTCTTTAGAAAGATTTTCATCACTGGCATAGAACACATAAAAAGTGGCACTCCACAATTAATTGCCAGTAATCACCCCAATGGATTTCTTGAACCTTTAATTATGGCTTGTTTTTTTCCAAAACCATTGCATTTTCTGGTGCGAGGTGACGTTTTTGACAACCCTTTACTCAAACCATTACTGAAATCTACCAATCAGATTCCTATTTACAGATTCAGAGACGGATTCTCAAAACTCCGTGAAAATAGTCAGAAAATGGATGAAAGTATTCAGGTTTTACTGGATAAAAAAAATCTTTTAATTTTTGCTGAAGGTGGTACTGAAAGCATTAAAAAATTAAGACCCCTTCAAAAAGGTATTTCGAGAATTGCCTTTCACACGCTGGAAAAAGATCCTGATCTTGATATTGAAATATTACCGGTTGGAATAAATTTTACATTCCCTTCCCTGTTTAATGAAGGAGTGATGCTAAATATCGGAACACCATTGAAAGTCAGGGATTATTTGAATCAATACAATCAAGACAATAAATCCGGGCATGAAAGTCTGTTGAACGATCTTTTTTTGGCCATGAAAAAAAGTGTTATTCATATTGAAGATCAAAAAAGATTAAAAACCTTCGAAAAACTGGTAGTATTCCAAAGATCGCACAATATGTATTCCTATTTGCCGGTCTACCTGAATGATATCAAACCCCTTAAATCGGAAAAAAAACTTGCCGAAAGTATTGACACACTCTCTGACGGTGAGCTACAGGAAATAAGAGAAAAAATTAAGGTGCTTGAATCAGAAATGAAAAACGAAAATGTTTCTTTAGATGATCTTGGAAAAATGCCATATAATGCATCCAGAATAATTATTTTACTTATCGGATTTTTACCGGCTTTGTTGGGTGGATTGTTGCACGTATTTCCATTGGCCATTTCCTATTATTTTACCAAAACCAATGTAAAACAAAAAGAATTCAGGGCATCCATTTTAATGGTTACGAGTATGATTTTATGTTTATTATTATATATAGCATATGTTATTATCATAGCTATGACAGCTATTCCTTTCTACTGGTTAGCCATTTCTATCCTATCTGGCCTGTGGTTTCGATTTTATTATCAAATATGGGTAAGTACAACTTTTGTTTCCTTCACATTATTGGATAAATTCAAAAACAAAGGTTATCAAATCTTAAATAATCTGTAAATACTTGTCTGATGAACGTACTAAGTAAAAGTTTAATTCAATTTGGATCAAAAAAAAAGTAATGAAACATTTGATATATCTGGTATCTGTTTTATGGCTGGTTTCTTGTGCCGGAAGTGATGAGTATAGCGACATATATACATCAAAAACCAACTGGATAAATATAGAGAGAAATCTTCAGTCGCGATTCATTACAGCAAAACCAGGCGATACCATACATCTGGAAGCTGGATATTACTGGTTTACCAAAAGTCTCATTATAGATCATAAAATAGATTTTATTTTTTCCGGGGCTGGAACTGATAAAACCATTTTATCCTTCAAAGGACAGGAAGAAGGCGCCGAAGGTATCAAAATATCCAACTGCCAAAATATTAAAATCATGGACATGACCATCCTTGATGCCAATGGCGATAATATAAAAGCTGTCAATACAAACGGCATACACTTTTCCAAAATAAAAGTAGACTGGACCGGTGGCGCAAAAGAAACGAATGGTGCATATGGGCTATATCCTGTGCTTTGTAAAAATGTACTCATAGAAGACTGTATTTCTGCAAGGGCTTCTGACGCAGGTATTTACGTCGGACAATCAGACTCGGTAATCATAAGAAATAATGTAGTATATGAAAATGTGGCGGGTATAGAAAGTGAAAACTCCAGGTTTGTAGACATTTACGACAATCATACTTACAATAATACAGGCGGAATATTAGTCTTTGATTTGCCGGGCCTTACACAATACGGAAGGCATACAAGGGTTTTTAACAATAAAATTTTAGATAATAACCATAAAAATTTTGCTCCAAAAGGAAATATTGTCGGTATGGTGCCGCCAGGAACAGGAATAATGTTGTTAAGTACCCGAGAAATTGAAATATTCGGAAATGAAATAAAAGACAACAGAACTTCAGGTACTGCCATAATAAGCTATGAACTGGTCCTGGCTATGGACAAAGATAAACCGAAAGAAACGGATAGCAACGCTGCCTCTCACAATAGAAAATATGAGATTGACACTTTATACAATCCATATCTTGATCATATTCAAATTCATCACAATTCCTATGAAAATACGCATTGGTTTCCGGATATAGGCAATGATTTTGGAAAACTACTTGTATGGAAATTTCCTTTCAGTACGCCTGATATACTTTTTGATGGTTTTGTCAGAGAACCGGATAAAAACATACAAATGTGTATTGATCAGACTGGAATTTCATTTGCAGATTTAAATGCACCTGGTAATTTGGAAAATATGAAGACCGACATTAAAGCCTACCTGTGTAAGACCAATGCTTTGACCCCTGCATCTGTTACATTAGGAAATATAGTTGTATCCACTGCAAATTAATGATTATGACTACTTCAAAATATAATTTATCGTTAACCCTTTATATTCTGGTATGCCTTTGTATTTTTACCAAATGTAAGGAAGAAATAAATATTCAGGTCACTGACGCCAATAAACCGGAAGATACGTCCACTTATCCTTACAAACAGAAATTGTCTGATTATGATATGTTTTTATCTCCACTTGCTTCCATGCAACCAAAAGAGGCCGTCATAGCTTATGATCTGAATTCATCTCTTTTTACGGATTATGCGTTTAAAAAAAGATATATCTATTTACCTCCGGAAAGCAGTATGGAATATCACCCTACCGATGCTTTTGATTTTCCGAACGGAAGTTTGATTTTTAAATATTTTTATTTTCCATCAAATTTTGCTAAATCTGAAAAAGTCATACAAAATTATTGAAACCAGGGTCCTGATTAAAGAAAATGATACATGGAGCGCCCTTACCTATATATGGAATGATGAACAAACAGATGCATATCTTTCACTGGCAGGAGACTATAAACAAGTTGGTTGGACAGATGAAGCAGGAAAAAAACATAGTTTAAAATATGCTATACCAGGAATTTTGCAATGTAAAAGTTGTCACGAATTTAATTTACAAATAGAACCGATAGGTCCGTCAGCGCGACATATGAACAAAACCTATACCTTTAATAATGAAACTGTCAATCAACTGGTATATCTGCAAAGTAGAGGAAAAATAAGGAAGTTGCCGGCCATTGATAGTATACCTTCCATTGCGGACTGGTCTAACCATTCCTATAGTCTCGATGAAAGAAGCAGAGCTTATTTAGATATTAATTGTGCTCATTGTCATAGAAAAGAAGGTCCTGCAAAAAATAGTGGGTTGTATCTCACCGCAGAAGAACAAAATCAATCTGTCATAGGAATTCTGAAAAGCCCTGTGGCTGCAGGTAGAGGATCAGGCGGATTAAAATACGATATCGTGCCGCGTGATCCTGATGCATCCATTGTCATACATCGAATGAGATCATCAGAACCTGGCGTAATGATGCCGGAACTAGGAAGGCGTACCACTCATACGGAAGGAATTGAACTGGTATCTGAATGGATTCGAACAATGGAAAAACTATAACACTTATCAAAAATAGAATGAATTGAAATATTATAAAGAAATACTCATTATCGAAGCTATAGCCTTTTTGGGTTTATGGATTATAGATGAATATATAGCAACGCTACTTACTTTTATTGCCGTACCTATATTCGGGGGTATATTTATCGTTTCGTTGATCGCTGAAAAGATAGAAAGGTCTAGAATACAACGCGAATATTTTTACATGATGGCAGGTTTAGCGATTATACCAATAATAATATTCATCGGCATATTTTTATTTAATGGCGGTACTAGTTTTGAATGGGGAATGTAATAATGCGATGAAAAGTAATTTTACACGACAAATTCTTTAATATTTAATGGTGTTTTACGCTGATCACTGAAAAAAAGAGAACTTTATTTTTACTTTAAAAATATAAATATGAAAGACTTTTCTAAAAAATTGAATTCCTTAACATTTTACCTGACTTTCTTCATACTTGCGGTAAATAGTAATAAAATTGCTGCCCAGATTTGCAATGTTGATAGATGTATCGATATAACCCAAACTATTGGGCCAACTATCACAGACTCAAATTGTGGTTCTTTCCAAACATTTAATGCGTCAGGTTGCATGACGGACGCTAATCCCGAACCTGTATTAACGCAATGCGGTGCAAATCAATACCCTACTGTTTGGTTTAAGGTTTTGGTGGATAATGCAGCTGTACAATTGGGTACTGCAATTTCAGTCGCAGGAAGTTGGAATCCCGTTTGGGCGATTTATGCGGGAAGTTGTGATAGTCTTACTTTAGTCTATGGTAGTATAAATTCACAATTGCCATGTAGTAACAGCAACCAGAATAATAATGTACATACTGTAGGAGTTTTGCAAAATACTGATACATACTATATTGCTGTAAGTGCTATTGGAATCATCGACAACCCCAACTTTACCCTGTCTGTATGGACAACAGCCAATTGTGTGTCTTGTATTGGTGAAGATGGATGTAATCCATTGGCTATCTGGACTGTTCAATCAAGAAGTAGTGACAGAGAATTAAATGACCCTCAATTCTGTCCGGGTGAAGAAGCAACTATATGTATCAATTTTCAGTATGATGCAACTCAAACAGGGGTGGATTGGTTTCATGGATTGATACCGGATTTTGGCCCGGGTTGGGATATGACTGCATTCAATCCGGAAGAAGTTACGATAAATCCGGTAGGTGCAGTCTGGCATGATGAAAAAAATCCATCGTGTGCACCTCGTATTACAGAGCAGATGCCATACCTTTGTACTTACAACGATCCGGTAACAGGCGTTCTTAAATTGTGTCATACTGGTTGTCAGGCTTGTCCATGTTCAGGACCACTTCTTGCAGATTCTCCACTGCCGGGCGGTTGGTTTTGGAGCAAACCTGGTGGTTCCGGCTGCACCAATGATTGTTCTCCTACCTCAAAATATGGTATTGGTATTGCAGTGGTTAATATATATTTCTGTGTACAATTAAAAGTAAAAGAATTTACCGATTCAAAGAATTGTTCTGATCAAAGAAGTCTTCATTTCAATTTTCAAACCACTTCTGATGGAGTTACAGGGTGCTGGAATGACCCCATAGCAGAATGTAAGCTTGATTTTGCACAAATCGGTCCTTACTGGCAAGTAGATTGCTCCATCAGCCCCGCAATTATTGGAAATAATGATGAAATATGTGATCAGGGCATCACCCAAATCGAACTCACCAATGCGGATGGCGATACTGGTGTTGTGATTGAAGTTCAAGTCCTGCCAAATTCAAATGTATCCGGTGAGAATGATCATTATTTTGAAGGAGGTGAGGGAATGATAGCTGACACCCTGATCAATAACTCAGATACCATACA
Source organism: Saprospiraceae bacterium (assembly GCA_016714445.1). Taxonomy (GTDB): domain Bacteria; phylum Bacteroidota; class Bacteroidia; order Chitinophagales; family Saprospiraceae; genus OLB9. The sequence goes on from JADJNF010000001.1 coordinate 1,296,176, forward strand.
AACTATAATGTAAGTATAGAAGTGCAGTCAATACCCGGTTCTACCTATTCGGTCACGGTGTGTGATGATAAAGGTTGTTGTTCAACTGGTGAAACCACATTATCAAAAATCAATAATATTATTGAAGAAGCAAAACTTTCCTATACACCACCGGCATGTGATAAAAATTCCGTTGATTTGAATATTGAAGGCATCACCATTGACTCATTAAAGGGTATAATTTTCAGATTGTTGGATTGTGAAGGCAATGTCATTTTACATGACTCAATACCATATGTCATCGAAAGTAATGTTGGTAGTTTTAAAGATGTAAAATACCTGGAAAAAAATTGTTTTATTCTTGAAACTTCTTTTATGGATTGTATGACATGGAGCGATACATTAGTCATCGAATGTATCAATTCAGTTTATAATCATAAAATCTTTCCGGTTAGCATCTTACCCAATCCGACAGCAGGAATATTTACTATACAAAATAAAAGTAAAAATGAAATTTCATCCGTAAACCTTACCAATATACTTGGTGTCAGTTTTCCTTTGCAACGTAATGATGTGAATCAAATAGATATTTCTCTTTTACCGGAAGGTGTATATTTTTTAACTATTGAGTATACTGATTCCAGTCAATCGGGACACAGAGTAATTAAAATCAGATAAATCTTTCATTTGTTTAAATTTTGGTACGTTGTTCAATTTGTTAGATCTGCCCGCCTATTATTTAGCGGTCAGGCGGGATTGCCGATTTGAGAATATATCCTTGGGATGTGTCAGATCTTTATAAAGCAAATTAGCCATTCAGTGTTGTACATACCTGCTGCCGATGCCAGGTGCAAATCGTTTAAGATAATTTCATCAGTATTTTGAATGTTCCTTATGCAATTCCAAATTTATCGGTTGCTCTATTCTTATGTTTGGACCATTCGACCATGATTAATCTTCAGAAATGTTTAATAGCAGTGCGACAAGGATAGACGGTTTTTAAACAGCGGTCGCTAAAGACAAGTGCTATTTAAAAAGGGTATCCCATTTTTGCACTTTTGTTGGCAAAGATTTAAGCTGTGAAGCATTAAAACATCAAAATAGTTTCTTGAACGTTTCTTTGCTTATAAAACTATTTTACAAAAATGGGATACATCATTTTTTTAGAATTCCATGAGTTCTTTTATCCAACTTTCTCTTCTTCCTTTCCATTTTCCATCCACAGAAGTCCATTTAATATTCGATTCCAATTCAATGAGTAATTTGGCCACTTGAGCATGTGATGTTGCCTTTTCGCAAGTTTTGACCCAAACATCACGTTTAGTTTTCCATTCATCAGATACAGATGCCCATTTCAGATTTGACTCAAATGAGATTAATAGTTCTGCATTTGATTTTGGTTTGTTGTTTGGCTTTACATTAGCCACCCAGGTAGTTCTTTGGGTTTTCCATGTTGATTCTACCGCATCCCATTTGGTATTGGCTTCTAATTCGAGAATGTATGACGACACATTTTGTGCATAAGCCATGTTAAAAGTTAATACAGCTGCTAAAGCTAAAAATAATGATTTCATTTAAACTGATTTATTGATTAATTGTAAAAAATTCAAGGAGAAAACCAAATGTAATTACCCAAAGTACCAATTTGAGCCTTTATTGGGTATAAAAAAAAAGATCATAAGCCAAAGAAGATGATATGGCATCTTATTAATAGCTTTCATTGAAAAAGGTTGTGGTCTTGTAAGAAATATACTGAAAATAGATTGGTTTGCGAAAATTTCTTTTATCAATTTATCATTTAGAGTAAAGACAAAGTTTATAAAACTCAATTGCACCTTTACTCGGCTTGCCCTTAAAGAAATTGATAGACTTTATAAACATATTAAAAAAAAAACAGAATCAAAATGGACGTTTTAAGTATCTATTAATATACCACACAGATGAGCAAATAACCACTACACTTCGCCGAATTATAAAATCTAATATTTGCAATTCATTAATTTCAGTAATAGTTACTATCTTAAGAATTTTATATTACTTTTACTATAAATATGCCAAAGTATTATTTGTTTAAAAATCAATGTTATACCTATGACAATTTTCTTTGAGAAAAATTATGTCTTCACTACACTCAAACGCAGCACATGGGTTAAGACATTTTTCACAAACCTATAAATTTTGATGATAATGTACAATAGTTAACTTAAAAAGAAGATTACAAAAAAAGTCAAAAACAAAATAAACAAATATATAAAATACAATAAATCAGTCCACTAAGAAAAGTAAAAAATAATGAAATGCAGCTAAGATCCCAAGTCCCTAAGATTCAAAAAGAAATGTTTATCAAATGTTTGAAATTATATTCTCTGTATTTTTGTTCCTTCCCGTTAAAATTATACTTATTGGAACAGTCTCCTATATTGAAATTCAAAAAAAAATAATTATATATGATATACCACAATAAACTACCACAACTTGCCACATTTTTATTGCTATCTTTAAGTTTTTATAGCATTGCTCAACCCACTCCTTTTGATAAAAAATTTGTGGATAGCATCACTTTACAACTGCACAAAGACCCGGATGATACTACCAAAGTCAATCATCTGGTTAAACTAGCCTCCATGTATCTGGATTCAAATCCTGATGTGACGGTCAGATATGCAGATGAAGGAGCTGCTCTTGCCGAAAAAATTAATTTTCCCATGGGACAGATTGCATGCTTAGGTCAGGCAGCGTTTTCTTTAGCTATAATTGGCGAATGGGCAAAGGCAACCATCAGAATTAATAAAGCCATTCCGCTTTGTGAAAAATTCCAACCCAAAAGTTTAATTTATATGAACAACCTGATGTGTATTAATGCTACCACTCGCGGAGATTTTAAGGGAGGATTGGAATATGCGCTGAAAGCCAAAAATCACCCGGCTTTTGTTTCATTTTCAGAAATTGAAAAATGGCCCACATATATGCAGATCGGCAGAATGTATGATTACATCAATCAACTTGACTCTGCTAATTATTATGCACAAATTCTCGATACATTTACAAAAAAATATGCTGCTATAATACCTGATTTAGCTAAAAATTGTTATACTCTTTTTGGGAATTTGGCACTGAAACGAAAAGATTATACAGAAGCCATTCAATATTACCGGTTGTCGTCTGATTACCTTGGTCTGGCCAACACCTACCATGGATTGAATAAGCCGGACTCGACTATCTTTTATGGAACTTTGAGTTTGGAGAAAGGAAAATCCCAATCCAATCCCATGCTGGTTCTGCAAGCTTCAAAATTAATGGCAGATGTATTTGCTACCAGTAACCCAAAAGAATCGAATAAATATTGGGCCATTTATGCTGATGCAAAAGACAATTTTTATGATGCTGATAAGCTCAAACAGGCTGAACTTGTAAATCTGAATGAACAAAAAAATGGATTTGAACTGCAAAAATTAGAAACAGAAGAAAGAAACAGGCTGATACAATTCATATTCTCTTTTGTCCTTATATTTTTTTCAATCATTTCTATTTTACTGTGGAAAAATAACCGTTTTAAACAAAAAGCAAACATCCAACTTACCACCACTTTACATGAGCTAAAATCCACCCAGGCCCAACTCATCCAATCCGAAAAAATGGCATCGTTGGGAGAACTCACCGCCGGCATCGCTCATGAAATTCAAAACCCGTTAAACTTTGTCAATAATTTCAGTGAGCTTAGCGTAGATTTGGCCAAAGAACTGAAAGAAGAAGTTGAAAAGCTGGAAATACCTGAAAAAGATAAAGAATATGTCAGTGAAATTATTGGCGATTTAACTCAAAATCAGGAAAAAATCAACCACCATGGCAAACGAGCCAGCAGCATCGTCAAAGGTATGCTCGAGCACTCCCGCAAAAGCTCGGGCACAAAAGAACCCACCGACATTAACGCCCTAGCCGATGAATATTTGCGGCTGGCATATCACGGTCTTCGTGCTAAGGACAAGGATTTTAATGCCACGATGGAAACCCATTTTGATTCTACCCTACCAAAGATCGACATCATCCCGCAAGACATCGGCAGAGTCCTGCTCAATCTCATTACCAATGCTTTCTATGCTGTCAACGAAAAAAACCTATCAGGTTTGGACATGTACGAGCCAAAAGTAATCATCACCACTCAGTTAACAACTAATAACCAAGTGCTAATAGCAATCAAAGACAACGGCCACGGCATCCCCGACGCTATCAAAGATAAAATCTTCCAACCTTTCTTTACCACCAAACCTACCGGCCAGGGAACAGGATTAGGATTATCCTTGAGCTATGATATTGTGAAGGCGCATGGAGGGATATTAAGGTGGAGAGTTCGCATTCAACTGTAACGGAGAAAGCCCAAATAGGATCAGAATTTATAATAACTTTACCAATAGTTTAAAATAAATCAAAATGAAAGCAAAATCAATTAAAGGTACAACTTCAGAAGAAATTAAAAAAGCATTGACAGAAAGTAAGGATGACGGTTTTAAACCCACATTGGCAATTGTTTTTATTTCCATCACTAATAATCTGGATGCACTGTGCCATATCCTTGATCAGGAAGGTATCCAAATCTTTGGAGCAACAAGTTCAGGTGAATTTATTGATGGTGATATCAGCAATGGGGGTATTGTGGTTTTATTGATGGATATGAAGCCCTCACACTTCAAAATACTGCTGCAGGATTACCGTGACAAAGATCCTGAAGCGGTAGCCAGAGAGATGTCCGCAATCGCAAAAGGGCTGTTCAAAAACCCATCGTTTATTGTTTCTGCAAGTATTAATACAAGAGAAGAATCAGAGACATTAGTGGGTGATCCACTTATAAAATCGATTGAATCGGTGACCGGAAAAGAAGTCATTATTTGGGGAGGACGTGCCGGTGACGATTTTTTGTTTAATGAAACCGTGGTATTCACCAATCATATTTCCACTAAAAGAGGTATCATCATGTTGGTACTGGATGGGGATAAAATATTGGTAAGAGGTGAAGCAGCAGCAGGACTTAAGGCTGTTGGAACAGAAAAAATTTTAACCAAAGTAAAAGGTAAATGGGTGTATGAAATAGACCATCAACCAGCAGCAGAAATGCTGCTAAAGTACCTTGGACTTAACTTCACAGCGGAAGAAGCTGAAGCTTTTTACCCAAAGGAAGGCATCATGTTTAGCGTTTCACGTGAGCAAGGAGATCCGGTGATTCGGGGAGTGGGCATGTTTGATTGGAAAGAGAAGTCTTTTTCTGCTTTAGGCAGCATTAAGGAAGGAGATAAAATACGGCTTTGCCTTCCTCCTGATTTCGAAGTTGTGGATGAGGTACGGGGAAATGCTGAAAAAATACATCAGAATGAGATTCCTGAACCAGACGCATTACTTATGTTTTCGTGCGTGGGTAGGCTCGGGCAATTTGGTCCGTTGATAAGTGACGAAATAGAAGGTGTAAGAAAAGCTTTCAATGTGCCGATGGCAGGTTTTTTTACCTATGGTGAATTTGGCAGGACAAAAAATGGCAATAATGAACTTCATACAAGCACCTGTTGCTGGGTGGCTCTAAAAGAAAAATAGATGAACCAGAATTTACAGAATATATTTAGTCTCTTAGAGCAAAGTGATGCATTGTCCATTGAGAAAAAGAACCTGGTAAAAGATTGGATAAAAGAAGTTGATAAACACATAGTCACCACTGAATTTAAACTAGATCGCACTGAGAAAGTAAAACGTACAACTGTCATTCTTCTCGAAGAAACCATAGAAGAACTGGACCTAAAGAGAAAAGCGATTGAAGAGACCAATATAGCTCTGCAAAAGACGCTGGAAGATCTTAAAGCGGCTCAGGCCCAACTCATCCAATCCGAAAAAATGGCCAGTCTTGGTGAACTCACCGCCGGCATTGCTCACGAGATACAAAACCCGCTGAACTTTGTCAATAATTTTAGTGAACTTAGTGTCGATCTGGCCAAGGAGCTAAAAGAAGAAGTCGGAAAGCTGGAAATAGCTGAAAAAGATAAAGAATATGTTAGTGAAATTATTGGCGATTTAACTCAAAATCAGGAAAAAATCAACCACCACGGCAAACGCGCCAGCAGCATTGTCAAGGGTATGCTCGAGCACTCCCGCAAAAGCTCGGGCACAAAAGAACCCACCGACATTAACGCCCTCGCCGATGAATATTTGCGGCTGGCTTATCATGGTCTACGTGCTAAGGACAAGGATTTTAATGCCACGATGGAAACCCATTTTGACCCTACCCTACCTAAAATGGACTTCATCCCGCAAGACATCGGCAGAGTCCTGCTCAATCTCATTACCAATGCTTTCTATGCTGTCAACGAAAAAAACCTATCAGGTTTGGATATGTACGAGCCAAAAGTAATCGTCACTACTCAGTTAACAACTAATAACCAAGTGCTAATAGCAATCAAAGACAACGGCCCCGGCATCCCCGACGCTATCAAAGACAAAATCTTCCAACCCTTCTTCACTACCAAACCTACCGGACAAGGCACAGGATTGGGATTATCCTTGAGCTATGATATTGTGAAGGCGCATGGAGGGGAATTGAAAGTGGATACAAAACAGAATGATGGCACAATCTTCACTATTCTATTACCAGTAAACTAATTTAAAATTATGAAGTTCAAACACATATTTTTTATGCTAGTTCTTTGTATTGTATTTTCCTGCAATAACAAACAGGAAAATCAAATCAGCAAAACGGCAGATCTTGAAAAGCAGAACACCTTCGCCCCATCGCAAGTGACCAAAATAGCCAACTTGCCCGACAGCCTGCAACCCAAAATTATTTCATTACACAAAATGCCCAAACCCACTACCGTTTCGGCAGGTAAAGGAGAAATCAAAATGCTCCCTGTTTTGCAAAATGAAAAGGGCGAAACCATTTTAGACCCCAATGGCAGGCCATTTATTTTGGGCGATGGCGGTAAGTCTAATTTTACCCATTTTACGACCGATAATGGCCTGGCTTTGGATGCTATCCGTTGTTCTGTAAAAGATAATAACGGAAATCTTTGGTTTGGCACTTATGGCGGCGGGGTAAGTCGTTATGACGGCAAATCCTTTACCAATTTTACCACCGCGCATGGTTTGCCCAATAATGTTGTTTGGAGTATTTTAGAAGATAAAAACGGAAATCTTTGGTTTGGCACTAGTGGCGGGGTAAGTCGTTATGACGGCAAATCCTTTACCAACTTTACCACCATCCAGGGTCTTGCATATAATTATGTTAATAGCATTTTAGAAGATAAAAGCGGAAATCTTTGGTTTGGCACTAGGGGCGGGGTCAGCCGTTATAACGGCAAATCCTTTACCAACATTACCACTGCCCAAGGTCTTGCACATAATTTTGTTAATAGCATTTTAGAAGATAATAACGGAAATATTTGGTTCGGCACTGATGTCGGAGTCAGTCGTTATGACGGCAAATCTTTTACCAACTTTACCACCACCCAGGGACTGGCAAATAATATTGTTATAAACATTTTAGAAGACAATAACGGAAATATTTGGTTCGGCACTTATGAAGGCGGGGTCAGTCGTTATGACGGCAAATCCTTTACCGGTTTCACCACCACCCAGGGTCTGGCAAATAATATTGTTAATAGCATTTTAGAAGATAATAACGGAAATCTTTGGTTTGGCACTGATGGCGGGGTCAGTCTTTATGACGGCAAATCCTTTATAAGTTTTACCACAGCACAGGGACTGGCAAATAATATTGTTATTAGCATTTTAGAAGACAATAACGGAAATCTTTGGTTCGGCACTTATGAAGGCGGGGTCAGTCGTTATGACGGCAAATCCTTTACCAGTTTCACCACCACCCAGGGTCTTGCAAACAATGCTGTTATGAGCATTTTAGAGGATAAAAGCGGAAAGCTTTGGTTCAGCACTAAAGGCGTCGGGGTCAGTCGTTATGACGGCAAATCCTTTACCAACTTTACCACCACCCAGGGTCTTGCAAATAATTATGTTAATAATATTGTGGAGGATAAGATTGGAAATATTTGGTTCAGCACAGGTGGCGGAGCCAGTCGTTATGACGGCAAATCCTTTACCAATTTTACCACCACCCAGGGTCTGGCAAATAATAATGTTGTTAGCATTTTAGAAGATAAAAGCGGAAATCTTTGGTTCAGCACTGAAGGCGGGGTCAGTCGTTATGACGGCAACTCCTTTACCAACTTTACCACCGCCCAGGGTCTTGCAAACAATGCTGTTTATAGTATTTTAGAGGATAAAAGCGGAAATTTTTGGTTTAGCACTTATGATGACGGGGTCAGTCGTTATGACGGCAAATCCTTTACCAACTTTACTACTGCCCAGGGTCTTGCACATAATACTGTTTATAATATTTTCGAGGATAAGATTGGAAATATTTGGTTCAGCACAGCCGGCGGGGTCAGTCGTATCTTGAGAGAGAATTTGGAAAAGTCACAGGGAAATACTCAAATAGCCAAGGGAGAAGGAACTATTTCTTTTAATAATTTCACGACAGCTCAAGGTTTGGCAAATGACATGGTATTTGATATTGTGGAAGATACGCATGGGAATATTGTTATAGGTACCAATCTCGGTATTACATTAATTCCTGCTCAATCAGCATCTCTGCCTTTTTCTGAGGTCGAAAACAAGCTGGAATATTATAATAAGCCAAATGGCTATCCGATAAAAGATATTAATTTAAATGCCATGTTATGCGATAGCAAGGGAATTATATGGGCTGGCACAGGAAGTGAAAAAACGGGATTGGTTAAGTTTGATTATTCGGCATTACGCAAGAACATGGTGCCACCAAAACTGGTCATTCAATCTATAAAAGTAAAGGATGAAAATATTTGCTGGCACTGCCTAAGTGAAAAGTCGGGTAAAATAGACAATAACGCCACTCCTTGTTATATTACTGAAGAAGTTGGTCTTTTTGGGAGGCAATTATCAACAGTCGAAAGAGACAGTATGAAGAATCGTTTTGGTAACATCCAATTCGACGAAATCACCAAATTTTATCCATTACCGCAAAATTTAGTGTTGCCATACGAGCACAATCAGCTTTCATTTGAGTTTGCTGCCATCGAAACAGGAAGACCGTTTATGGTAAAATATCAATATATGCTGGATGGGTACGATAATGACTGGAGCCCAATTACAGACAAAAGTAATGTAACTTTTGGAAACATAAAAGAGGGAACTTATATCTTTAAATTAAAAGCAAGAAGTCCTGAAGTTGTGTGGAGTGAACCAATTACTTATACTTTTAAAGTATTGCCTCCGTGGTATCGTACTTGGTGGGCATATAGTATCTACAGCCTGTTCTTGCTAACAATATTCTGGCGAGTCCACTTACTCCAAAAGGCAAAAACGATCAGGATAGAGAGGGAAAAAACCAAAGATAGAGAACTGGTACAAGCCAAAGAAATCGAGAAAGCATATCACCAGTTAGAGAATGCCCATAAGGACCTTGAAGAATCCCATCAAACTTTAAAATCCACCCAGGCCCAACTCATCCAATCAGAAAAAATGGCAAGTCTGGGTGAACTGACAGCAGGCATCGCTCACGAGATACAAAACCCATTAAATTTCGTAAACAACTTTAGTGAAGTAAGTAACGAGTTAATAGATGAGGTTTTGGAAGAAAGAAAAAAGGAGAAAGGAGAAAGGGATGAATCACTCGAAGAAGAAATTTTGGGAGATTTAAAACAAAACTTATCAAAAATAAACCAACACGGCAAAAGAGCATCCGATATTGTCAAAGGTATGCTTGAGCACTCCAGAAAATCCACAGGAGAGAAAGAAATCACAGACATCAATGCCTTGTGTGACGAGTATTTCAGACTGTCTTATCATGGTCTAAGAGCAAAAAATAAAGACTTTAATGCCTCCATAGAAACAAATTTTGACCCCAATCTGCCCAAGATAGACATCGTACCGCAAGACATCGGCAGAGTTTTACTCAATCTCATCAACAATGCTTTTTATGCCGTAAACGAAAAAAACCTATCAGGTTTGGATATGTACGAGCCAAAAGTAATCATCACCACTCATTTAACAACTAATAACCAAATTAAAATCTCAATCAAAGACAACGGCCCCGGCATCCCCGACGCTATCAAAGACAAAATCTTCCAACCCTTCTTTACCACCAAGCCCAATGGTCAGGGGACGGGCTTAGGTTTGAGCTTAAGTTATGATATTGTAAAGGCGCATGGTGGAGAGTTGACAGTGGATAATAATAAAGATGAAGGATCAATTTTTATTATCGAATTGCCCTTAACAAGATTAACAAATTAAAAAACAACTCTCCAAATGAATAAACATTTGAAACCTATTATACAATCAGTAGTTCTTCTGCTATTTTTTGCGCCTTCAGTAAAAGGACAAAAAACTAAGACAGTTGATTCTTTAACTATCTATCTTAATAACATCAAGACCCCTGCTGACACCAATATTATATATAAGGTTTTTGAGTGGCTCTATAAATGCGAAGAAGATATTTTGTTGACAGATGATGTGATGAACAAAATTGGGCAATTGAAAAATAAAGTTGACGAAGATGACTATTATGATATAGCAACGATCTATTTCTACGCTCTTATAAACAAAGATACACCTGCTTCAAATGAAAAAGCTATTGCGGTTATGCAACAATGGTTGGCACAAAACGAAAATAGCAAATCAAAATATGGGCACTATAATTATTTAAATATACTCCGGGATCTCCGCCACCCATTTAGAAATTCAGGTAAACTAAATGAATGCATTGAATACTTTACAGCGTCTGAAAAAAAATATTTGAGTGTACAAGACTCTGAAGCTGTTTCTATAGTATATAATGTGCTTGCTTCTTCTTATAATAAGTTGGGCCTGATTGAAAAAGCAAAGTACTATCAACTTAAATCAATTGCCTTCTTAAATAATAGCCAGAAAGATTACAACATCCATTTTGGCGCAACATCTTTTGGCATTTCCGGCAAAGTTAACAGGTTTGCAGTTTTAGGGAGTTATTATATTGAACAAAAAAAGCCAAACATTGCCATAGGTTATCTTAATGAAGCAATAAAATTTTACAATCAACTCGACGAGCCTATGCTGATGACAGATGCACCCTACATATTTTTACAACTGGCAAGGTGCAAAACTCTTGAAAAAAGTAATAATAGCAGCAGGTATTATGATACTGCGCTAAAGTATATGAAAGAATATAATGAACAGCCAGTTATATATGCTCACTATTATCAGGAAAAAGCAGCAGACTATATCAGTAAAAATGTATTGGATTCAGCATTGATCAATATCAACAAAGCTATTCAACTTAAAGATTCATTCAATCTTGGCATCATAAGCTCTTATGGTGAACTGCTAACAGGTTTTTATAAAGCTACCATTCTGATAAAGAAAGGTAAAGTAAAAGATGCGATAAATATCTTGCAAAGTGAAATCAAAGAATTAAGAGGATTAAACTATGTCACTATATTGATAGCAGAACTTTCATTATTGGCTGAAGCTTACTCAGCAAATGGTGATACTGAAGAAGCATACAAAACTTTAAGGGAATCATTCCTTCTAAAAGAACAACTGGTTGCCGAACAAAACGACGCCCGTTCGCTCAATTTTGAAACCGAAAAGAAAATGCAGGAATCGGAAAATGCCATTGTATCGTTAGATGCACAAAATAAAGCAAATCAGAAGATTAAATATTATCTATTGGGTATTGTAGGCTTGTTGGCTTTATTTTTAATGGGAATGGCAGTTTTCTATTCTATTAAAAGAAAGACAAACAGAGAATTGGCGGTAAAAAACAAAAGACTTTCTGATGCTCTTCAGCAATTACAGGCCACCCAAGCCCAACTCATCCAATCCGAAAAAATGGCTTCCTCGGTGAACTCACCGCAGGCATCGCCCATGAGATACAAAACCCATTAAATTTTGTAAATAATTTTTCGGAACTCAGTAATGAATTAATTGATGAAATGAACGAAGAATTGAAAAAGAGTGATATCGAAGAAGCAAAAGCAATTTCAGTAGATATAAAACAAAATTTAGAAAAAATCAATCATCATGGCAAACGGGCATCTGACATCGTCAAAGGCATGCTTGAACATTCCAGAAAATCCACAGGAGAGAAAGAACCAACAGACATCAATGCCTTATCCGACGAGTATCTAAGACTGGCGTATCATGGTTTGCGAGCAAAAGATAAATCCTTTAATGCCACCATGGAAACCCATTTTGATCCAAATCTGCCGAAGATAGAAGTCATTCCACAAGACATCGGACGAGTCCTTTTGAATCTCATCAACAATGCTTTTTACGCAGTCAATGAACGAAGTAAAAAAGGAGAAGCGGGATACCAACCTACCATATCCATCACCACCCAACTTATAGCTAACACCCAATTGGTCATAGCCATAAAAGACAACGGCTCCGGCATCCCTGATGCTATCAAAGATAAAATCTTCCAGCCCTTCTTCACTACCAAACCTACCGGGCAAGGCACGGGTTTGGGATTGAGTTTGAGTTATGATATTGTGAAGGCGCATGGTGGAGAGTTGAAAGTCGAAAGTACAGAAGATATAGGTATTACATTTAACCTGAGATTACCCATATAACTTAAAACTTAAAGTAAAAATAAAAATGAAATCAACATTTGCCTTAAGTATTCAAATCGGTAAGAAATATTTTCATGCACCTGAATAAAATAGTTACATTTATCCTAAATTTAAAAACATAACCAACCACATTCTTAAGCAATTCAACAATTAAGCAACTTAGCAAAACTAAAATAAATGAAACAGACGATAACCACCTTGTCAATCTTGCTTTTAATATTTTCTTGTGACCGGATCTCCAACAACAGTTCTTATATAGAGCCAGATAACGAATATTTGCCTCCATCAACTACACCGCTAAAATTTACTAATCCAAAACCTTTTACTTGGTTAAATTCATCAGCCAATAAGTCACTACCGGATCCTGTATTTATAGATATTGAACGGCTGCCGAAAGAACCTTTAGATTTATTGGATTTCAAACCTTTCAAAACACCGGTTACCCAAAAAGATTTTGATTTCGAAACATTACCTTCTGACTATTTCGACATCGACAGTCTGCCGGAAGAAAAGCTCAAATATACTCTCTCAGCACTTGGCAACCCAACAGTAATCAACACTCCCCTACCTGAGATAAAAGACAGCGCGCAGACCAATATTCTGGTGATAGATGATTTGGAATTCAGCTCCGCAATCAATGATTTATTAATCGATGGCCAGGGCGATACCTGGATTGCTACCAATGATGGACTTTACCATTTTGCAGGGGATAAATGTTACCAATACGGTACAGATCAAGGTCTAAAATCTATTACGATTAGAAAAATAATTCAGGATGAAAAAGGCAGGTTATGGTTGGGCACATCTATGGGAATAATCATATTGGATACTAAATCCGGTTTAATCAAAACCATAACAAAAGATGAAGGTCTGGGCCAAAATGATGTTACAAGTATTTTGTTAGTTAATAAAGATGAAGTTTGGGTAGGAACTTACGATGGTGGTATAGACATTATCAATGAAACCAATACTAGTATAAAACACCTGACATACCGTCAAAAAATTAGTGAAAACTATATCCTAAACATGATGAAAGACAGCAAAGGACGCATTTGGGTAGGAACAACAAGTGGGGGAGTTGACATCATAGATATCGATAAAAATTGGATCAGACATTGCAAATATTCTACAGGTCTGAATGACAATGCTGTCTATGGTTTATTTGAATCCGAACCTGGTGTGATATGGATTAGCTCCGGCGAATTTGTAAATATTATGGATTTAAATCAAAGTAAAATGAGTCTGTTAAATACTGACCCGGGAATAAATATGGCTTATGTCAATGCATATTACAAGGACATCAAAGGATATGTTTGGCTGGCTTCAAACAAAGGTTTATCTATAGTAGATCTGAAAAATAGTCGCTACAAAAACATCATCAGTAGCAATGGCCTGGTAAATAAGACTTTCCTTAGTATCAAAAAAAATAAGAATAACAAAATATGGATTGGAACCAATGAAGGTATAAATATAGTGGATGAAATACAGAAGGTGACCTATATCAATAAAAAGAAAGACATTTCTGCAGAGCAATTCGGTCAACAAATAGAAGACCAGAATGGAAATATATGGATCAGTACAGATAAAGGTGTATCGATCATTAGTCCGGATTTAAAATCAAAAAGATTTTTAAAGATCTTTGGAGGTATTGCGTTTATTTTTTTAGATAGCAGAAGCAAAATATGGATGGCTGGATATGCTTCCCAAGGACTATTTATATATGATAAAAAAATGAAAACATTAAGGAATTTTAATATTACCCACGGTCTGGCAGATAATTTGTTACTTCCTGCCATAGAAGACAAGTCAGGCAAAATTTGGTGTACTTTTCCTGAAAATGGAGGTATCATGACCATACATGTAGATGACTTTAAAATGCAAACCCTAAACCTAAAAACTTCATTAATTGGTAAACCGGCGTTAGGTTTTCTGGAAAAAGAAAATGGTGATATCTGGATGTCAACGGCAGGCAAAGGGATCATTTGTTTGGATACTAAGGCGGGCGTGTATAGAGAGATCAATGACACCACGGGGTTAAAAACTAAATTTGTTTCCCAACTTAAATCTGATAAAAACAATAAAATTTGGTTTGGATCTGATAATGGCATAGGTGTAATAGATGAATCAACTTCTGAAATTACCCACTTCAATGCAGAACAGGGTTTTGTCGACAAAGAAATCGCAACTATTCTTTTCAATAAAAATAATACGCTTATCTTTTCTTCTAAAGGAGTAACAGAACTTGTGTCATCAGATTCATCTTTTAAAACTGACCCAAACCGGATAATAAAAAAGTATAGTAAATTCAGAGGATTTCCTGCTTCACAATTTTTTAATATACCCTTTTACTCTAAAAGTGGTGCATTGTGGTGTTCTGATATGAGCCGGATTTCAATCATACAACCAGATGGTACAGATACCTTGCACCACCAGACCTATATCACGGGCATAGATGTCATCAATGCACCTCAATATTTTAATGATAAAAGCAGATTTCAGGAAGAAATAAACAAAGCAAAAGCATCCGGAATTAAAACAGATTCTTTACTTCGATATAAAAACGGAGCGCAGGATGAAGATGAAATCGCACAAAAAAATGAGATAAAATGGAATGGCGTAGATGGAAAATTCAACCTGCCGCTAGACTTGCGTCTGCCGTATTATCAAAACTATCTAGCCTTTCATTTCAGTGGCACGGAAGATGGGAATTTTGATAAAAAGGTGTATCGTTATATGCTGAAGGGTGCAGATCAAAAATGGAGTACACCTTCTGAAAAATCAGTCAGCAAAAGCTACCTGAATTTACCACATGGCCGATATACTTTTCAGGTTGTGAGCAAAGGGTTTGATGGCAGATGGAGTACACCGACAGAATTTACTTTTATCATATTACCTCCCTGGTGGAAAACATGGTGGGCATATGTATTGTATATGATTGGATTTTCAGCACTTACTTATGTCTTTTCCATCTATAGATCCCGCCAATTAATAAGAGCAAATACTCTCCTGGAAGAAAAAGTAAAGTTAAGAACAAAAGCACTAGATGAATCTATCAGCGAGCTCAAATCCACCCAATCTCAACTCATTCAATCTGAAAAAATGGCCAGTCTCGGAGAACTCACTGCCGGCATAGCACATGAGATTCAGAATCCGCTCAACTTTGTCAATAATTTCAGCGATGTGAGCAATGAGTTGATAGAAGAAATGAATCAGGAGTTGGACAAAGGGGACATAACCGAAGCAAAAGCCATAGCTGCAGATGTGCAACAAAATCTGGAAAAAATCAGCCACCATGGCAAAAGAGCAGCAGATATTGTCAAAGGAATGCTGCAGCACAGCCGCAGTAACTCCGGCACAAAAGAACCCACAGATATCAATGTTTTGACGGACGAATACTTGCGTCTGGCATATCATGGTCTGAGGGCGAAAGACAAATCATTTAATGCCTCCATGGACACCAACTTTGACACCAATCTTCCAAAAATAAATGTAGTCTCACAGGATATTGGCCGGGTCATACTCAATCTCATCACCAATGCATTTTATGCTGTCAACGATCGTAGTAAAAAAGGAGAACCGGGTTACGCCCCAAAAGTAACAGTAAGTACAAAGCGCGTTGCCACACCTTCAGGGGCACCAGGTGAGCAGAGCAAATATGGGAGTATCCTAATATCCGTCTCTGACAATGGCTCCGGTATACCTGAAGCCATCAAAGATAAAATCTTTCAGCCATTTTTCACTACCAAACCAACCGGGCAGGGAACGGGATTGGGATTATCATTGGCTTATGATATCATTAAAGCACATGAAGGGGAGTTGAAAGTGGAAACTGTTGATGGAGAAGGAAGTACTTTTATAATTCAATTGCCATTTGTAAACATGTTGGATTAAAGGGATAGATGTTTGGATTGATAAATATTATATGGAAACAAAAACATGACATGTTTAACATTTTTTTCATCTAAATCAAAATACCCGGAAAATTATCTTTGTATTTCTAAAAATATTTATACTTTTAACTTCGATAACCAATAAAAATTATGAAAATATTAGTCGTTGATGACGAAACTGATGTAAAGACACTTTTTGAACAAAGATTCAGAAAAGAAATCAAAACAGGTGAAGTAGATTTTGTATTTGCATTTTCAGGTGAAGAAGCGTTGACTTATCTGAATACCAATAATCATGAAGCTGTATTGATCCTCTCTGATATCAACATGCCCGGAATGAGTGGGCTTGAATTGCTAAAGAGAATAAAACAGAAATATAATGAACCTCCACCGCTGGTCATGATGATCACAGCATATGGCGATGCAGAAAACCGTAAATCGGCTGAAGATTTGGGTGCAGATGACTTTTTGGTCAAGCCGCTGGATTTCACGGATTTGAAGGAAAGACTAAAAAAAGTACAATCATGACAAAAATACTAGTGGTAGATGATGAGACTGATCTGGAAATTCTGATCAAACAGAAGTTCAGACAAAAAATACGTGATCAGCATTATGAATTTTATTTTGCAATAAATGGCAGACATGCACTTGAACAACTGGAAGCAAACCCTGACATCGACATCGTACTCAGTGATATAAATATGCCTGAGATGGATGGTCTGACATTGCTGACCAAAATATCAGAAAAACATCAGTTACTGAAAGCTGTGATTATCTCGGCTTATGGTGATATGGACAACATTAGAGTAGCGATGAATCGTGGTGCTTTTGATTTTATAACAAAACCGGTCAACTTTGAAGATTTGCAACTGACCATGGAGAAAACCATCATTCATGTAAAACAACTCAAAGATACATTGTCCGCCATCAAAGAAAATAATATCCTTCGCATGTATGTGGATGAGACGGTCCTGAATTTTATGGGTAGCAGAGACTTTGAGTCATCACTGGTAGAAAGTGAAATAATTGAGGCATCCGTTGCATTTATTGATATTTGTGGGTTTACATCCATAAGTGAAAATGAGGCTCCTGATAAAGTAGTGTCAATGCTCAACACATATTTTGATATCATGGTAAAAGAAATCATAGCTCAAAACGGTATAGTGGATAAATTTATGGGCGATTGTATCATGGCAGTATTTAAAGGAAAATACCATGAGGACAGAGCCATTGAAGCATGTCTAAGTATAAAAAACAAACTCAATCATCTGAAGCCCGAAGGAGATAAATCGTTTGATATTAAAGTTTCTATAGGTATCAACAGCGGCGAGATGGTATCCGGTAACATTGGTTCGTCCACACTTAAAAGATTGGATTTTACAGTAATTGGCGATACGGTCAATACTGCACAAAGGCTACAGTCCATAGCTGAAGCCAATCAGATTATCATCAATGAACAAACTTATCAAAAGGTCAAAGAATCCTTTCAATGTAATAAAAAGGGAGAATCAATCCTTAAAAACAAAGCGAAATCAGTTACCGTTTACGAAGTTCTGGAGTAAATGATCAATTTTTCCTTTTTTGCTTTATGATTCCACCCGTTACTTCCTTTATACTCTGAATATAAAAAAAGGCAGCAGGATCAGCTTTAATGATTGCCTGCTTGATGCGATGCAATTCAAGTCTGGTAACCACAGTCATAACAATATCGCAGTCAGTTTTGACATCAAACGAGCCAGGTAAATAGCCTCGTTCGCCTTTATACACTGAAATCGCTTTATTAAAGTCATTGACTATGATAGATTTGACTAATTCATATTCTTTTGATATAACCGTAAGTGCTGTATATTCTTCAAATCCATCTACAACATAATCTGAAGTACGGGATGCAGTAAAATATGTAAGTATCGAATACATAGCCGTTTCCAAACCAAAGTAATATGCAGCAGAAAGCATAATTAGTATATTTATAAGAAATATAATCTCACTCGTTGAAAATCCAAACTTTTTATTAGTATAATCAGCAATTACTTCCAGTCCATCAATCACACCACCTCCTCTTATTACCAATCCTACACCCAATCCTATTAAGAAACCACCAAAGAAAGCAATTAAAATTTTGTCTTGAGTAAATGGTTCCATATAAACAACATTTGTCAAAACCCCAAGTAAAATGATGGCAAATAAGCTTCGGATAGCAAATATCTTTCCTATTTTCAGATAGCCAAAGTATACAAATACCAAATTAATAATAACAAAATATACACTAAAATTAAGCCCGAAAATTGATTTTAGGATAATGGACATACTGGTTACTCCACCATCCATAAATTTATTTGGTATTAAAAATCCTTGTAGGGCTAACACTGCAATAAAGACGCCGATTGTGATGTATAAAAAGGAACTTAATGAAAATACACTTCCCCATTCTATTTTTTTATAATCTGCCATACCATTTATTTTTTCATAAATTTTA
The DNA here is from genome assembly GCA_016714445.1 of Saprospiraceae bacterium. Taxonomy (GTDB): domain Bacteria; phylum Bacteroidota; class Bacteroidia; order Chitinophagales; family Saprospiraceae; genus OLB9. Next base: position 1,315,159 of record JADJNF010000001.1, read on the forward strand.
TACTATAAATCTGATTCAATATCCTCCTTTTGAAATCCTTTTCTTCTAAAAATAGTCTCAAGATTGTGTCTTTTCTGAGGTTCTCTATACTTTTTACCATATTTTGTATGATACCTGTGATGACTCAGAAAGTTTATCTGAATTTTATCCCAACTGTCTTCATTATCTATGAGCTTAAAAGTCAACAATTCACGGTACAAAGTTGAGCCGATGGTATAAAATCTATTGGTTCCTAAATAATCAAGGTCTGCATCGCAAAGTATTTCTTCCAATAGATTCTGAGGCTTTTGAGGTATCCTCGTAGCCAAAATCATTTTGCTAATCCTATCAATTTCATTTTCATGGAATCCCCAATCTGGTAGAATTTCCCTGGCAAAAGACACGCCTCTTTCTTCATGCTTGGTATAGGTCCAAATAAAACCGGTATCATGCAAAAGCGCAGCAGTTCTCAATAATTCTGCTTCTCTTTTGGCAATTTTTAATCTTTTTATATATTGATTGCAAACTTCCAGCACTTCCAAAGTATGATGAACTCCATGATAACTCAATGTTTGTGGGATTTCAGATTGTAATTTCTGAATGATAAAGACTTTAAGTTTTCTGAAGCTCATGAAAATACTTACAAATATAATTACTTAACTTATAATCATAAATCATTCCAAAACGAGTATTTCTTTTCTTCCAGAGTATACATTTTAAAAAATCGATGTAATTCTTTCAATCAGCAAAGCAGTAAAACTCTTCCGATACACCTAAAAATAAAACATTCCATTTTTTCTTAATTGCCAACATCCAGTTAGAACAAAAATAAAAATATTTCGATTGATCAGAAAATAAAATGCATAAAAAAAGCCCATTTCCGGAAAATTTCCTGTAATGGGCTTTATTATTTTTGTGCAAAAAGATCAGGTTCCCAAGTAATTTTTTAATAGTTTACTTCTGTTTACTGATCTCAACTTATTGATTGCCTTATCTTTAATCTGTCTCACTCTTTCTCTGGTAAGTCCGAATTTATCTCCTATATCTTCCAGAGACATCGGGTGCTCTATACCGATTCCAAAATACAATTTGATCACATCAGCTTGTCTGTCCGTAAGGGTATTTAAAGACCTTTCTATCTCTTTTCGAAGCGATTCTCTATACTCCAATGCGGAGTCCGTATCCGGTGTACTATTGTTTTCGAGCACATCAAGTAAGGAATTATCTTCCCCATCTATAAAAGGTGCATCCATAGATACGTGTCTTGCAGCAACACCAAGGGTAGTTTCTACTTCTTCAGTAGGAATCTCAAGCAATTCCGCAAGCTCTTCGGGAGATGGTTCTCTTTCAAACTCCTGCTCCAGTTCAGAAAAGGCCCTGTTGATTTTATTAAGCGATCCTACCTTATTTAAAGGTAACCTGACTATTCTGGATTGTTCTGCCAATGCCTGAAGGATGGATTGTCGGATCCACCATACCGCATAAGAAATAAATTTAAATCCCCTGGTTTCATCAAATCTTTGGGCTGCTTTGATGAGTCCTAAATTGCCTTCATTAATTAGGTCACTCAGAGAAAGTCCTTGATTTTGATATTGTTTGGCCACTGAGACGACAAATCTGAGGTTGGCTTTAGTTAGTCTTTCCAGAGCTTCCTGATCTCCTTCTTTAATTTTTTGAGCCAGGTCCACCTCTTCCTCAGGTGTCAGTAAGTCTACCTTACCTATTTCCTGCAAATATTTTTCGAGAGACTGACTCTCTCTGTTAGTAATGGATTTAGTTATTTTTAACTGCCGCATTATATAAATTTATATCATTTTTAATGACGATTTTTGAAAAGAGCCGCAAAGATAAATAAATTTAACACTTCTGAATGAATTAATTGCTTGATATTCTAATTTTTATCAAATTTATTTTCTGTCTAATGATTATCTTTTCATCAAAAATAGAATAATCAGAAACATTTAAGATTGCTGATATGTTAGACTTCCTGTAAAGGAGAACATAATAATTAATATTAAGTTAATTTTTGTAAAAAAAGTTCAATTGTTTTGACAAATCAAAAAATTATTTTTAATTGCAGCTTCTTATCAATTTCTATATTATATTAATTACCAAACAGGTCAATGAAGAGAGTTAGATTAGACATGGAGTTTATTTTCAGAGCGTCGCCCACGATTCTATATACATTTATGACCACACCAGCATGTCTGGTCAGATGGTATTGTGATGAAGTTGATATAACCAATGATGTATATACATTTTACTGGAGCGGTAGCAGTGAGGTGGCATACTTACTTGATGATATTGAAGACGAGAGAGTGCGTTTCGAGTGGGAAGATGCAGATGACCCCAATGAATTTCTTGAGTTCAGAATGTACAAATCGGATATTACCAATGAAACCATAGTCGAAATTACAGATTTTTGTGATGAAGACGAAACTCAAGAAGTAAAAGATTTATGGTCTACATTGATGATAGATTTGCGCAAAGAGTGTGGAGGATAACATCTGAACTACTTGGGCAGCTATTCCTTTAAAACTGATTTTTTTTATTTTGTGTATATTGCTGCTATTCATTTATCATAATTCATTGATTTGAAATTTATCGCAAAGACATTAGAAGGGCTGGAAGAGATTCTGGCAGAAGAACTTTCGGAGATGGGAGCTCAGGATATCGAGATCTGGAAGAGAGCAGTAGCATATACAGGTGACAAAATGACCCTCTACAAATCAAATCTTTTGCTCAGAACCTGTCTTAAAGTATTGGTCTTTATGAAAGAATTTTCTGTAGAAAATGAAATCGACCTGTACAATGAGATAAAAAAAATACCCTGGGAAGATTACCTTAGTTTGGAAGATACTTTTGCTATTGATTCAGTGGTTAATTCTGAAAAGTTCCGGCACGCCAATTTCATTGCTTTAAAAGCTAAAGATGCCATTGCAGACAGATTCAGAGAAAAATATAATCAAAGACCTAATGTTGACACACAAGATCCAACTTTAAAAATAAATGTACATATCCGTGAAAATATTGTTACCTTAAGTCTGGATAGCAGCGGCCATTCTCTGCATATGCGTGGCTATCGAAAACACTCTGTAGATGCACCACTAAATGAAGTCCTTGCTGCAGGATTGGTATTGATGTCCGGGTGGGATAAAAGTAGTCCCATGGTAGATCCAATGTGTGGTTCAGGCACTATACTTTGCGAAGCGGCTCGTATTGCTGGCAAAATCCCACCACAGTCTCCTGACAGGACTTTTGCTTTTAAAAAATGGAAGTCTTATGACCCGGTACTATGGGAAATGGTCTGTGATGAAGCAGAAAGTAAAATCAATACAAATGATATTCCGTCGCTTCTGGGTTATGATCTCAATCAAAAAGCAGTTCAGGTTGCGATAACCAACATCGGTGAAGCAGGCCTTTCGGAATTTATCGAGGTAGAAAAAGAAGATTTTTTTTACCTCGAGGGTAGTCAAAACATTATGTTGATTTTTAATCCTCCATATGATGGCAGGCTCAAAGAAAAAGATGTACTGGACTTTTATAGCTTTATAGGTGATAAACTCAAACTTTCTTTTCAGGGTTGTACCGCCTGGATACTTTCAGGACATATGGCTGCCATGAAAAATATTGGTCTTCGTCCATCTGCCAAAAAATCTTTACTCAACGGCAGTATCCCTTCGCTGTTTTGCAGATATGACATGTATGCAGGCAGCAAAAAACAAAAGTGGCAAGATATGTATCCTCAAGAAACTGCAAAAGAAAATGAAAAAAAGAACTAATAATCTTTTGAAGCATGGTATAATACCGATATTTTGCATTTTATTGCATACCGGACTATTTTCACAATCATCCCAAGATAGTCTGCTAAAGTCAATAAATTATCCCGTTTTATCCTTCAGACCAGATCTATCGGGATTAAATAAAACCAAAATACTTTTTAATAAATTTGAACCAAACACACTCCCTTTTTTTTGTAGAATAGAGCATAAAATAGAAACTGGCAGTAAAATAGCCTTCCGATTCAGAATAGGTGACTTAAATTATGTCAATATGCTTGAAAATAAAAGATAATACCTTAACTTTGTATCTATAACGTATTAAATCAAATCAAATGGCAACAAATTTTAAATTTCTATCCTTCATATTGATTATTGGCTTAGTATTTTCATCCTGTAAAAAAGATCCTGAAACCGTCAGTGGTTGTACTGATCCGTTGGGTGATAATTATAATGCTGAAGCTACCATAGACAACAGTAGTTGTACATTTCAGAAAAGATTTCTGGGGGATTACACGGGTTTGTTTAACTGTGCAGGCACTTTTAAAGCAGTCTTTTCTATGGCTGATCTCAGCATCACAGAACTGATAAAAAAAGATGAAGTCAATATTATTATCCAATCTGCTATAGGCCCTTTACCTGTTAAGGGTATTTTAACGAAAAATGAGGTGACTGTAGATGCGACCCTTACGAATCTAAAGGTAAAAGCGGGCGATGTTGTTGCTGGAGGAGGTGATACAGAAATCTTATGTGATGGAACTGTGAAAACTGTGTTAACCATTAGTGCTGATAATAAAACTTTAACTGGAAGCTTAAATATAAAGCTAGTAACAAAAGAAGCTGTCGTGATAGGAGTATTTCCACTACCTGTGGGTTTTACTTTATCAGATGATTGCGCTTTTACAGGTACAAAAAAATAATGCTAAAAATCCGTAAATGGTTTATTGCACTTTGATGTGTGGATTCTTTCTTAATCCACCGAGCCGACGTATCACTTCCGATGCTATGGTCAGTCCAAATAGTGCCGGCATATATGAGATGGTGCCATAAAATGATTTTTTATAATTTTTCCCATCCGTCAGCCGCAAGGCTTCTTTGGGTTGTATTTCCTCTGACCATACTGCAATAATGCCTTTGCGTATTCCTTCTTTTTTTAATCTTTTGCGTACACTCTGGGCAAATTTGCACTCCTTGGTATCAGCGATATCACCCACTTTTATTTTTGATGGATCCAGTTTGCCACCTGCCCCCATAGAGCTGATTACCTTTGAACCACTCCTTCGGGCTACCCTTAACAGGGCAAGCTTGGGTGTGACACTATCGATACAATCCATCACAAAATCATATTTGTTCTCCCTGATCAATGCTTCCATATCCTCTGGCTCCATAAATTTTTCGTAAGCCTGCAATTTTAAAAGTGGGTTTATATCCTGAAATCGCTGTTGCAACAAAGCTGTTTTGGTCATGCCAATGGTCGAATGTAATGCTTGCATCTGGCGATTGATATTGGTGGGATCCACAACATCTCCATCTATTATAGTCAAGTGACCAATACCTGCTCTGACCAAAAATTCTCCGGCATAACTACCTACCCCACCTAATCCTACCAACAAAACATTTGCTTTACCAAGACGCCCAATGCTTTCATCCCCTATCAATAAAGCCGTTCGCTCTAACCAATGTGGTGTTTCCATTTTCCAGTATAAAATGTTATAAAATTTTGATATATCTGATCTTTCAGGACTTGAATATCAATTCCTCTCAAATCAGCAAAAATACGGTATCTTTCCTTGATGTCCATAGTAAAGTCACTGTCTGTTTCCAGAAATATCTTATCCAGAGGCAAATATTGGAGTGTATCTTTAAATGAAATGCTTAATTTTTCGTGAGGCGCAACAGAAATATACATACCGGAATCCAATACCTGTCCTGCCAGTGTTTTATTTCTCACAAAACCATGCACCACCCAGGGTGTTTCACCATATCTTTTCCGCAATCGAAGCATTCTGTCAAAAGCCCTTACGCAGTGTATGACAATAGGCGACTTTGATTGGTTTGCAATTTGAATTTGCTGAATGAATATTTTTTCCTGCAATTCTATATCTGCGCCTTTGAGATTGTCCAGACCGAGTTCGCCCATACCCAAACAGCAAGCATCATCTCTGTACTTATCTGACATCAAAGCCAATTCATCTTCAGAAAGCAATTTTAATGTCCACCAGGGATGGTAACCTATGGTATAATATTTGACATCCTTATCCTGAGCACCATGCAAAGACACAACTTCCAATACATCATCCCCATTCTGTCTGCTATGCGTATGAAAGTCTATATAAGATACCTGCATCTATATTAATGTCTGACATAAACCAGCAAAAAGCAATGCCTTACCTAAAACCGATGATGGTGCCATTTGGAATAACTGCATTTTTATTGACAACCACGATGCCCTTTTTGATAACATAATTCTCCTGTTCTTCATCAGCAAGATTATCGTTGCCTCTTATGATGACATTATCCCCGATCCTTACGTGTTTGTCAATGATAGCATTCTCGATATAACAATCTTTACCGATCCCCATAGGTATTTTACCTGGTGTTGACAGATCTTCTAAAGATTCAAAATAATCGTTGCCCATGATATAAGCATTCTTTATAATGGTACCATAATCTATGCGGGATCTGATTCCCAATATGGAGTTCTCTACGAGCTTAGCCTGTACGATAGAACCTTCAGCAACTATGGCTCTGGTAAAAGTCACACCAGAAAATTTGGCAGGAGGCAATAATCGTGGCCTGGTAAATATTTTATTTTCATTGTCAAACATATTGAACTCAGGAATATCTGCAGCCAAAGCAATATTTGCCTCAAAAAATGATTTGATATCCCCTATATCTGTCCAATATCCATCATAGGCATAGCTGACTACATTCATGCCTTTATTGATAGAGTCCGGTATTAATTCTTTTCCAAAATCCAGCGCTTTGGGATTTTCATTCAGAAGCGCTCTCAGGGCAGCTCTGCTAAAAACATATATACCCATAGAAGCCAGATAAATTTTGCCTTTTTCTTTTTGTTCATCACTCACTTCAGAAGCCCATTCAGAAAGCATCTCGCGTTTGGGTTTTTCAATAAAACTGACTATTTTATTTTCTGCGTTTACTTTCATGATACCAAATGAAGTAGCATCATCAGCTATTACCGGAATAGTCGCTATGGTTACATCTGCACCTTGTTCGACGTGATTTACCAATACTTCTTCAATGTCCATCTGATACAACTGATCTCCAGATAATATAAGAATATAATCAAAATCATAATACGCAAAGTTTCTGACTGATTGTCTTACCGCATCCGCTGTACCCTGAAACCAATCCATATTACCACTGGTCTGCTCAGCAGCGAGAATGTCAACAAAACCGTTGGAAAAATGGTCAAAATGGAATGAGTTTTTTATATGTTTATTGAGTGACGCAGAATTATATTGAGTCAAAACAAATATTCTATACAATCCTGAATTCAGACAATTGGAGATAGGAATGTCTATCAAACGATATTTTCCACCAACAGGCACAGCAGGTTTTGACCTGTCTTTGGTGAGCGGATACAATCGGGTTCCTGCTCCTCCACCCAGTATCAGACATATCGTTTTTTGCAACACATTACTTGATGTACTCATGATATTATATTTTATTATCCAAGGTTAATATTTTCATTGCAATAATAGGGAATAGCTTACAATTTTATGCAAAAGAATCAAAAAATATTTCCCTAAATTACAATTTATATTTTTATTTAATATTTGGTCAAAGTTTACTTGCTTCAATAATAGCATTAAGATTAACATTATTTTCAATAAGATCAATGGCCATCTTTATTTTCCAAGGTGTACTCCGATTGATTTTAACTTCTATTTTACTTATCCTGAGTACTGACCCATAAGTATCCAACTCAGTTCGGATAAGCGGAAGATTATTTTTTTCAATATATCGGATGGTGTGTTTGTCCATTTGACCTTCACCTGTGGCTACAATACCTGAAAGCGGACAATTGGTAATACCATGATTATGAGCCATAAACTCTATTTTTCGGATAGCTTCATTGATGGATCTTGTTGCAACTACGAGCAATAAATCCTGTGAACTTTTTAACTCTTTCAAATCAATGAGCGAACCAGCTATGATACTTTCTACTTTATTGTCAACAAAATCCGCATTGTAAGTCACTACGCCCATTACCGCTTCTGCTACTGTCCTGATCAGAGGATATGCCAGTTTACTCTCATAGGGCATCAAACCTAATAAAGGCAATTGATTGGCTTCGAGCCACTTGCCCACATAATGTTTTACTTTTGCCATTTTATCGGGATGAACTTTATTTATTATAACGCCGATGATGGGTACATTTTCCTCACGAAATAAAGCAGTCGTCATATTCAACATGTCTATGGTACTGCCTATACCACCTTCAACAATCATGACCACACCTGCATTGAGCAATCTCGCAACTCTGGCATTGGACACATTAGCTACGCTTCCTACTCCTGGATGTCCTGTGCCCTCATAAATAACAATTTCATTGGCCCTGCTCATTTCTCGCTCAGCATTGATCAATATATTATCCAAATCGAATGACTCCGGTGAATCAAGGTACATTTCTGTAGCGCCGGGACCAAGGATGACTGGACTGTGAAGCTCTGGTACAATCTCGAAATTTATCAAATCGGCGAAAAGAATAGTATCTTTATCCACCCTCAAATGTTGTATATCCAAAAATTTCTGGCCTACCGGCTTACAATAACCAACTTTGAGGCCCTTCTTCATAAAAGTAGAGACCAAACCCAATGTGGAAGTCGTTTTACCTACATGCTGGCTGGTAGCTGCCACATAAATATTTCTAAACTTTTGCATGCTGTTAATTTCTTTATTCAGCATTAAAAGTAAGGTATTCATGATTACCAACAAAAAAAGCCGCAAAAGAAATATTTAACACGTCAATATATTTTGGAAATGATAACTTCAATCAGACTCAGACATCCAGTACAATGCCCCTTATTTCGAATTATCCTTAGACGGTACATCTGCAAAGCTATATTCAAAAAATTAGTTTGCAAAAATATGCCTTAGCCTAAATACTGATTTACTGTAAATAGGCCGTTTACTTTTCTTTTAAGTGATTTTTTTTCACGATATTTATTGCCATTCACTTAATCATCTTTACAATGATTATAGAATTTTAGCTAGAAAACATATTCATCGTTATTCTTTCTCAAAAAAACATAAACGAATTATTCAAATCTGCCAATTAATTTCATTTCTTCCATGTGCTTTCAGATACGAATTGGCTTTTGAAAAATGCTTACACCCCTGAAAAGCATTGCCTGCCAGTGGTGATGGGTGGGCTGACTCTAGAATAAGATGTTTTGCCCCATTTATTAAAACTTTTTTGTTTTTGGCAAAATTGCCCCACAACATAAATACAATATGCTCAAAGTGATCAGACAAATACTGTATAGTCGCATCAGTAAAATAGTGCCATCCTGAATTTCTATGAGATCCTGCATTGTTTTTTTCTACCGTCAGAAAGGCATTGAGCAGGAAAACACCTTGATTGGCCCAACTAGATAGATCACCATGATTTGGGACGGCGCAGCCCAAATCTGTGGCCAGTTCCTTATAAATATTTTTTAGTGAAGGCGGTACTTTTACACCTTTTGGCACTGAAAAACTGAGCCCCATTGCTTCCCCGGGATTGTGGTAGGGGTCCTGACCGAGTATGACTACTTTCACAGCATCGGGAGCAACGGTATCGTAAGCATTAAAAATCAGTGGACCGGGAGGGTAGATGGTTTTACCCTCCGCTTTGGCTTGTTTTAGTGACAGGCTAAGCTGGTCGAAATATGGTGATTCAAATTCTTTGGATAAAGCTTGCCGCCATTCTGGGGATATATTTACGGACCTAGGTTCCATATTTCCAATAATTTATTTCATTTTGGGATCTACCATAATATAATTAATTAGAGCAGCGCATATAAAAATACACCCCAAGGTTAAATGCAATACGGTATTAAATTTTATTGATAAGGCTATATTAAATATACCTAAAATTAATGACAAAGCTGACTGAAGGATCCAGTATTTCCTAGTTGATTCATATTTTTTTTCTTCATTTATTTTATCTTTTTCCTGTTCACATTGTAATTTGTTTAGAATTTCAGATTCAGTGTAAAATGAATTTGCAACTTCCTTAGCAATGGATTCAATTTGCTCGCCATTTCTCAGTCTTTCATATATTGAAGAGTTAACTTGGTTTCTAATTTTTTGTATACCAGAATTTGTTAACCATTCATAAGTTTCAGAATGTAAGATATAATTATCACGGACATTTTGATGTTTATTAAGTAAGTCTTCTACAATTTCTTTTTCAAATTTTTCAAAAAATAATGTTTGACATTTTGATAATATTTTGTCAATTTCATATTGATAAATTCCACTTTCACTTAGTCTTTCTTTAATATGAGTAAAAGATGAACCTGATAAAACTAATTCATAAGCTTCTTCTACCTTTGCTATTTTTTCTTGGTAATTCAATTTTATAAGATTTAAATTCCAATAATTTTACTTCACACTCCTCAATATCATCTCTGATATATCCATCACCATCACGTCATCCTGCTTGTCTTTGGCTTTCATGCCATCGGTGATCATGGTGATACAAAATGGACAATTGGCAGCTACAATAGTGGCATCGGTGCTGAGTGCTTCTTCAGCACGTTCTATATTGATACGCTTGTCGCCGGGTTCATCTTCCTTAAACATCTGTGCGCCTCCTGCTCCACAACAAAGTCCTGTGGTTTTACATCTTTTCATTTCTACCAGATCAGCCTCCAGATCAGCGAGCAAGTGTCTTGGCGCTTCATACTCCCCATTGATACGTCCCAGATAACACGAATCGTGATAAGTGATTTTCTTACCTTTGAAAGCACCGCCTTCTACCTTAAGTCTGCCATCATTTAACAGTCCTTGCAAAAACTGTGTATGATGTACCACTTCATAGTTGCCACCGAGTGCAGGATATTCATTTTTTAGGGTATTGAAGCAATGCGGACAGGCGGTAACTATCTTTTTGACACCATACATATTGAGTGTATTGATGTTTTGCAATGCAAGCATCTGGAAGATAAACTCATTTCCCGCGCGACGTGCCGGATCACCTGTGCACATCTCTTCATTACCCAAAATAGCAAAAGATACCCCTGCCTTCTCCAATAATTGAGAAAATGCTTTGGTTACCTTCTGTGCACGCGCATCAAAACTGCCTGCACATCCTACCCAAAATAGTACTTCCACTTCTATACCCGATGCCGATACTTCAGCCATTGTTTTTACAGTCATATTTTTAACTATTATTATAGAATTGTTTAATTTTTATTGATCAACTACCTAAATCTCCTCCCTCCAGGCTTCGCGCTCCACAGGCATCTGCCATACACATCCACCGTTTTCCATCGCGGTAAACATCGGTGTCCAATCCGGCGGACCTGCTGACTCTGTCAATATTTCATACCGACGCATTTTTAGTATCGGCTCTAGTGGGTCGATCATGACCGGGCACGCTTCTACACACGCATTACATGTGGTGCAGGCATGCAATTCTTCCCTTGATATGTAATCAAATAGCGATTTTCCATCATCATAATTGTCTGCTGTAAGGGTTTTAATTTCTGTATTGTCCTTCGTTTTAGCATATTTCAGGTCACCAGATGCTATATTTTTACCAACTTCTTCGGCCCGGTCTCTGATGTCCATCATGATTTTGCGGGGAGACAGTTTTTTGCCTGTGATATTGGCAGGACAGACAGCAGAACATCGACCACATTCAGTGCAAGTGTAAGCATTCAGGATATTGGCCCAACTGAGATCAAAAATGTCTTTTGCCCCAAATTCCGGCAACTCACCATCAGTGCTCGGTGGTACGTCACTTTCTATACCCAACATGGACTTCACTTCATGCATGATTTCCGGCATATTTTCCATTTCGCCGCGAGATGTGAGCTTGCTGAAATATACATTGGGGAAAGCCAAAAATATATGTAAATGTTTGGAGTAAGGCAGATAGGTAATAAATCCGAGTACTACCATCAGATGCAACCACCACCCTATCCTTTCGGTGAGCATAAGACTTTCTGGTTCCATACCACCAAAGACTGCCGGACCAACCCAGGATGAAATGGCCAGGCTACCCGTCGATGGATAATGTGTCGGGTCAATCCACTGCAAAACACTATCTGCTCCATTCATCGTAAAGATGCCGGTGACGAGCAATAATTCTCCTATTAAGATGATGTTTGCGTCCAATTTGGGCCAACCGTTTAGTTCTGACTTGACCAATCTGGGTACTTTCAATAAATTTCTTCTATAAAGAAATACAAACGTCGCCACCAAAGCCAACAGTGATAGTACTTCTATACTACTGATAATCAAGGTGTATAGTCCACCCAAAAATGGTGCAAAAAAACGATGTACACCGAAAACACCATCAATGATAATCTCTATCAACTCTATCTGCGTAAACAGAAATGCAACATAAATAAATAGGTGAAAAATGGCAGGTATCCAGTTTTTAAACATTTTTTTCTGTCCAAATGCTACTAATACTACATTTTGCCACCGAGCAGCACTGTCTCCCGATCGATCTGTGGCTTTGCCCAACATAATGTTTCGGTAAATTTTGCTGAATTGGCGATAAGCAAAAAATGAAGTGATCCCAAACAATAATATAAAAATGATCTGTTGCATATAATGGTGATGATTAATTGGGTGCCAATTTACAAATTAATTCTTTTTTGGTTACTTTTGCGACTATATTTAAATCAATTCCGGATGCAGGTACTTAATCATTATCAAATCAGTCAAAAAATAACCCGTCTTTCTTATGAAATTCTGGAAAACAATCTGGATGAAAATGAAATTATATTGGCTGGTATCAATAACAACGGTTTCAGATTTGCTCAATTGCTTTTGGAAAGTCTAAGAAAAATCTCAAATAAAACGCTGGTACTTTCAAGAATTAAATTAAATCCTGCAAAACCTTTGGATTTCCCCATTGAAACGGATCTTACCCCGGAACAAATGAAAGATAAATGTATCATAGTAGTCGATGATGTAGCTAATACGGGGCGTACGATTTTTTATGCTTTCAGGGTATATATGCACTCACTGCCAAAAAAAATAGAACTTGCTGTACTCGTAGATAGAAAACATAAAATGTTTCCGGTAAAGGTCGATTATGTTGGGTTGTCATTAGCTACCACCATCCAGGAAAATATCACCGCAGAATTGCAGCATAATCATGCGCTTGCCGTGACATTAAACTAAGTAGCACAAAAAACTGAAATTGGATAATCCATAAGCTCAATTTGTCATCCAACATTCGTCATTTAGATAAATAATAACACTTCCTTCGAAACAATATATAAGTTTAAAACGTATGTATTGAATATCTTACAAAAAATGAAAACATATTTAACCTTATTTTTTATAACCATATCTTTTATACACTACTCCGTAGCAGAGTCCTTACAAAACAAACCTGTAAAAGATACCATCACCTGGCTCATACTCAATGATCTGGAATACAAGGAAGCACCACACGAAGTATATGGGACGGTTTATTTGCCTGAATTTTCAAAAGGAGTAAAAAAACTGGCCAACAAACAAGTATTAATCAAAGGATATCTGGTGCCGGTAGATAAAACCACCTGGGCACTTAGTAAAAACACCTATGCTGCCTGTTTTTTTTGCGGCAAAGCTGGTCCTGAAACCGTGATCGGACTCACTTTCAAAGGTGATCCGGGAAAACTTAAAATGGATGCCAATGCAACTGTCACCGGCAAATTTATACTCAACGGAAAAGATGTGGATGACTGGATGTACAGTCTCACCGATGTAGAAATCATCTCAATAAAATAAAATAAACCTGATAGTGACCGTTTAAAATCAGAACTGATCACCATCAGTATTAACCGGATTTTTTATTGAAATCACTTTATAATTACCAAAAGAAATAGTAAATAGCTGCTACTGCTGCAATGACTATTAATGACATGATATTAAATCTTGTACTTGTATGGAATAAGCTTTTATCGAAATAAATGGCTTTAGGATCATTATTTTTATTTTCATACATTGAAACTGCCATCATTATAGCCGATATTAAAAGGAAACAAAGACCCATTCTGTCAAGAAAAGGAATGCCCGGTGTAAGGAACTTAAATCCCATTGAGAGTGGAATAGCCAGTATGACTCCAATTAATGCAGCATTGGTGGAAGTACGTTTCCAAAACAGCCCCAAAACAAAAATGGCCAAAACACCAGGACTAATAAATCCTGTGTATTCCTGGATATACTGAAAAGCTTGCTCCAAACTACCCAATGAAGGTGCAATTAGTACCCCTATCAATAAAAACAATAAACCTGAAATTTTACCTACTCTAATAAGTTTGTGCTCTTCCTTCACCGTAAGCTGACTACTGTTGTTTTCCAAAGGGGTAAGAATTTGTTTTCGTTCCGCATCACTCGTCATAAATAATGGTCTATATATATCTAAGGTAAAGATGGTACTCGCAGAGTTTACTATGGCAGCTACAGATGAACCAATAGCTGCAATTAATGCTGCAATAGCTATACCTTTAAAACCTGAACCGACATAGTTTGTGATAACCCAGGGATATGCTTCATCCGGTTTTGAAATTTCAGCACCAAGTACGTAAGCAGCTATACCAGGTATTACTACGATCATCGGTAGAATCACTTTAATCATGGCTGCTACTGCAGTTCCCGTTTGAGCTTCATCCAGACTTTTACTGGCAAGTGATTTTTGGATGATATATTGGTTTGTACCCCAATAGTATAAATTAGCAATCCACATACCTCCCACCAGAACGCTTATTCCAGGCAAGTTCATGTATTCCGGATTTGACTTTTCAAGTATCATATCAAACTTTTCGGGGGCTTTTTCTACCAAAGTGGCCAGACCAGAAAGCACACCTCCACCAGCAGCTTCCAATACCATATACGTAGCTACCAAGCCACCGAATATCAAGGCCAATACTTGTACGACATCTGTAAGTGCAACCGCTTTAAGACCACCAGTAACTGCATAGGTTCCTGAGTAAATGGCCAGCCCTATGATAGCATAGAGCAATGGAATGCCCATGATGGTCTGTAAAGCAAGAGACCCTAAATATAATACTGATGTGATGTTTACAAAAATAAACAACAAAACCCAGAAAAATGCAAGTCCTGTACGAACTCTGCTGTCAAATCTTTTTTCCAAAAACTGGGGCATGGTATAAATTTCTTTCTT
Organism: Saprospiraceae bacterium; assembly: GCA_016714445.1. Taxonomy (GTDB): domain Bacteria; phylum Bacteroidota; class Bacteroidia; order Chitinophagales; family Saprospiraceae; genus OLB9. Next base: position 1,330,285 of record JADJNF010000001.1, read on the forward strand.
TATAAAGATAGGAAGAAAAAACTTAGCCACGATCAGCAACGTTATAGCTGCCATCAATTCATAAGAAGCTATAGCAAACCCTACAGCATATCCCGAGCCAGACATTCCGATAAATTGTTCTGCAGAAATATTGGCTGCAATCAGTGAACCTCCTACAGCCCACCATGGAAGTGAATTGGATGCCAGGAAGTAATCGGATGAGGTTTCTTTTTTACTTGTCAATGAAATATAAATTCCAAATGCAAGAAGACCAAAAATCCAGGCTACAATTATGACAATATCCAGCGTAGAAAGGTTTAACATGATAATTTGATTTTAAAAGGGTTAATTAATTTTTTCTGCTTTAATGATATATTGATAATCCAATGAAGTATCATCTACTTTTAATAATTTATAGCCTGCATCGATCAGTACATCCTCAAGATGATCGAGATATACTCTTTCGGATTTGGGTGGAGAGTTGATGGGCAATCTTTTCATTTTATAATCGATGATCATAATCTTACCATCCTTTTTTAAACATTTTTTTAATGTTTGTAAATATTCAGGCAGATCTTTGATATATGCAATCGTATTGATGATTAATATAATGTCAACTTCTTGAGATTTCAGATTCGGATCATCCGGTGTTGCCAGACGGGTCTCTATCCTGCTCCTTTTATTCTCCGGCAGCATGACTTTTGTTGAATCGATATAGTCCAGTAAACCTTGTTCTATTTCAACTGCAATTACTTTTTTTGCTTTCAATGCTAGCTTAAATGAAAAATATCCGGTTCCGGCACCTATGTCAGCAATGACTTTGTCAGAAATATCACCCAGCTTTTCAATGACTAAACCGGGTTTCTGCCAAATGGCTCTTCCTACATTTGAATGGGTATCGTCCAGATTTGTATCCAGTGAAGTTATAGAGTCTATTGGCTCAACTTCCTTTGAATTAAATTCATAACCAGTTTGCTTACAGGCACTTATAAGCATGACAAACATCAAAAAAACCCCACATTTTAAATACATGGCCATTTAAAAATTAATAAATATGGCCCAAGTTAATAAAATCTGTAAATTGCGTCCAATATTTTTTCCAATTCCGTTTTATTTTCTTTCATTTTTTTTGCAGTGGAGCTATTGAGAAAAACAGAAAAGCTTACCATACGCCCGGATACAGTCTTACAATATCCTGAATAAGTCAATATTTTGTCCATAGATCCGGACTTTACCAACATGTTCCCCTTAGCTTTTGACTGGAGCAGGATATTTTTTACAGTCCCGCGTTTACCGGCTGGTGGCAATAGATTTTCCAGCACTGACATACTTTTATCTTTACCATAAAGCAATAAAAAAGAGGTAAGAAAATCCGGTGACATCAGATTTCTGGCAGACAGTCCGCTTCCGTCTTCCATATGTAGCGGTAAGACGTCAAGTCCCTTTTTTTCCAAAAATTCTTTTATGGCTGCCACACCGGCGGTACCTGAACCAATATTTTTAAACTTAAGGCCCAAAATTTTAAGAATGGACTCAGAAAACAAATTTATACTGTGATCGTTCGTATATCTTACAATGGTACTTAAAACCGGTGAATAATACTTGCTGATCAATATTCTACTACTTTTACTATCATCTGTCTGATACTTGGTTTTGAAATGATGGCCACCCATTTCCCTTTTCTGCAAGGCCGAAAAAAGTCTGTTAGCCACATATAACGGTGGATCCGGTATAGAGCCTTTTACTCTGTATAGTTCTTTACCTTGTGGTATTGTGCCGACAATTCGTTTTCCATAATGATACGGTCCACCAAATATATATGAATTGTCTCCTGTATCTGCATTATCTATGGTCACTTCATTGATCATTTCAAGATCAGGTATATTGGGATCGAAATACGCAATCTTACTCATGCTTCCGACTGCACCATTTCGATGAAAATAAATGGCATATTGATTTTCGTTGATATTTAATCCCCATGCTCCTGCGGCATAATAATTGCCCAAATCATTCCACTGCCATGATGGGGAAATTGGAAATGAATTAAACACCGATTCATCAGCAATAATATTTCCTTCAATACAATGAATACCGTATGTATTAATGTCTTCTGCCATACGGTCTATTATCTCTGTCGTACTCAGGCTTCCGGGAATCCTTGCCGAACCAAACGTCGGGTCGCCTCCACCTTCTATATATATATTTCCTTTTAGCGTGCCTTGAGTATCTACATATCCATCATAACTAATTTTGGTCTCAAATCTAAAATCCTTTCCCAATAATTCTACACCGGATAAGGTGGTAATGAGTTTTAAAGACGATGCAGGTACCAGCATTTTATCCTTTTCTACATCCACTACTAGCTCACCAGTCTGGATATCTCTCACTGAAATGCCTATATTAGCATATTTATAAAAAGAATTGGCCAATAATTTATTGACATTTTCCTGAAGACTCTGTTGGGCCATTAAAAAATGACCAAAGAGCATTAGCAAAATATATAAAAACCCCTTAAGCATAAAATAATTTTACTATAACATTTAAAATAAAACACCTATACATAAAGTAAACTAATAATATAAGTATGAACAAAATGAATTTTCCATCAGAATGAATTACAAAACTATTACTTTTAAACGAAATATCTCAATAAAGATTTTCAGGTATAGATTTTCCAACCGGCACACAACATTATAAATCATATTTTTTTTATTATAACATTACCTATTATTAAAAATAAAATCTATCTTTGCGCTCCAATTCAGAAAAGTTAAATTAAGTAAAGATCATGAATTTAATAGATTACGTTCACGAACAACTGACTCCAAAGAGAGAATTGCCTTCTTTCAGACCTGGAGATAACATATCAGTAAGTTATAAAATCATCGAAGGAGCTAAAGAAAGAATCCAGGTTTTCCGTGGTGATGTTATACAAATCAACGGTACAGGTGCCACAAAAACCTTTACAGTAAGGAAAATTTCCAATGGTGTAGGAGTAGAAAGAATTATACCTTTTTCATCTCCGGCTATTGCAGAAATAGAAGTACTGAAGAGAGGAAAAGTGAGAAGAGCCAAGTTGTTTTATCTTAGAGCGCTCACTGGTAAAAAGCAAAAATCAAAGAAAGAAGATACGTTGCAAAGTAATATTAGTAGTATACAAAAGAAAAAAAGGGATTCAGCAATAGTTGATTCCCTTTTTTTTTTTGACTTTATATCACAGGTATTCAATAAGAATGGTAACACAAGTACCTTTGTCAAATGGAAGCTCACCTTTATTGTCATCAATATTAAAAGATAACTTACAATATCCTAATGCTGAAAATGCATCCAATCTCTCCTTAGTAATTTCCAATCCTCTGCTCTTGTATGGAGATAATAAGTCACTTGAAGTAGATTCTGAAGGTTTTTTAATTCCAGGGCCATTGTCCAATACCGAAACTTTAAGCAAATTTCCAGTCATATTAAATATTACATTAATATATCCTGGATAATCAATTTTTTTAACCCCGTGTTTGATGGCATTTTCGACAAAAGGCTGGATAACCATGGACGGAATTTCTCTGGTCATATCCATACCATCATCGTAGATCACTTCATAATTTAGTTTATCACCATACCTCAGTCTTTCAAGTTCGAGATAAGTTTTAAGTATATCAATTTCAAGTTTTAAAGGTATATACAAATGTCGAGAAGATTCAAGCACATGACGCATAAGCCTGCTGAATCTGTTCAGATAATAATTTGCTCCCAGTGTATCTTTTTTCATAATAAAAGACTGTATCGAATTGAGCACATTGAACACAAAATGAGGGTTGAGTTGATGTTGCAACGCCACTAATTTTTGGTTAGCAATCATTTGATCCATTTCCAGTTTCTTCTGGTTTCTTTGTTTTAGTTTACGTATATTATAGGAATAAATTAAAATGAAAATTCCTAATCCAATAAAAAATAATAAAATTCTAAATATCCAGGTTTCAGTCCAATGCCTGTGAATGATAATGAATAGACTTTTTTTACCCACAATAATATCTGAATCGCTCTCTAATATCTTAACCTCAAGGGTATATCTACCATAAGGTAATTTTTTATAACTGATCCTATTATCAAAGCTACTGTTAAAGTTTTTATCATACCCTATTAACTTGTATATAATTCTGAAATTTCCTTTATGGTGACACGGGATCATAATACCAGTGTTCAAATCATTATTATTTCTATTTACCTCAATCGTGTCCTGTTCCGCAAGAAATGATTTGGTGCCCATAGTAAATCTTTTAAATAGCGGGACACATTTTAAAGACCCATTCATTTTGTTTTGTCCCAACAATACCAAGCCATAGTCCGTTCCTATAAGTTTCCTGCCATCAGACAACGCATTCAGTGAATAGATATGATTTTCTCTTATATCATTCACCTTAGTACCTTCCAGATTCAGTGTATTTATTTTGTAAAGCCCCTTGTTTGTACCAATATAAAAACTATTTTCTTCGTGATTGACGACATCATATATAATCATTCCATTGGTATTCTTCACGTGCCTGATTATACCGGATTCCAGTAGAAATACTCCATAGCTATTGGACGTTAACCAAACCCGGTTTTTTGTATCAAAAAATATTTGATCTATAGGCGTAAAAATAGTTTGAGTAGCATATACTTTCGTTTTAGTATCATAAGACTCAACACCTCCGGGACCACAAGTATATAATATCCCTGAATCTTCATTAAAACAAGCATTCATGGTACGATTTCTGGTCTTGACAATCATATCATTGGCTGGGTTTTTATGATTCAAAACGATTACTTCATTTGTGCTGGCAATGGTGGTAAATTCATTTTTCGTGTGTAAACTTTTAAAATTTTGGGTGGTGTAAAGTGTAACTCCTGAAGGGTGTTTTTTTGAAATTAAGGAAGAAAGAGATTTTATTTCTGGTAGACCTGGTTTTAAATCCAATATCCCAATATTCCAATATTCCTCAGCCAAAATAAAAATCAGCCGATTCTTATCTTCTGTCAAAACTAAATCCCTGATATAACCATTACTTTTGAATAGTTTTTTTATCCTTTTATCCGCATCATCAACTTGGCTAATTTTATACAAATAACCATCTGATGTTGACGCATATATTTCATTTTGGTCTCCTACAGCAATATGATGTACTTCACTATTTTTATCAAAATAATCTTTTCCCAACCATATATTTTTGCTGTCAGATTTTAAATATAAAAAAACACCTTCATGCATGGTTACAGCCCAAATATTTCCAAAATTATCAATGTAAATTTGTCTTAAATTACTTTTATTAAGAAAGTTGTACCTACTTAGAACATTAAATTTCAGATCTGAAACAAAAATATGTTCTTCAAATTTAAAACATAATGTCGAATCATTTAAAATTTTAGTCCAGTAAAATTTGGAACCTTTCAGACCTAAATCGTTTGTTTTTTTTCTGAAGACACCTTTACTTGTTTCAGCTACCAACTCATTTTTGTTTGGATCAAAGTAACAAAAAACCTTTTCACTCATTGCAGCAAATAGTTGATCTGAAAAAGGATGTATCTCATCCACCATTTCAAACTTTGCTTCTCTAAACTTCATTGGATATTCTACTGATTTAACATTATTCCGGTATACATGGAATTTATCAGTTGGTTTTTTAAATTCGTGTCTTGTAACCTCTAAATCAGAATGTATTTTGTAATACACATATTTTAATTCATTGTTATTATTTAATATGATCCAACTCGTAATTATCGACCCATCGAGACTTTCTGTAAAACTAGTTATAGGTTGAGAAACTCCTTTGTCATACGGATTTTTTATAGTATGAAATTTTTCATCAATATTACAGTAATAGTGAAAATTTCCAGAGTTGGTAAAAAACCAAATACGGCCACAGCTATCTTCATAAAAATACCAGACATCAATGGATGCCAGTTGATTTGATGATCCAAATACTTCCACATCAAAACCATCATATCTGGCTACTCCATTATTTGTTGCAAACCACATATATCCTTTTGAATCCTGCATGACATTGTAAACAAAATTGGAAGGAAGTCCTGTCGCCGTGTTAAATGTTTTATAAACAGGCTGCTGAGCAATCGAATTTATGCAAAAAAAAATGATTGAGTTAAAAAGAAATAATATTTTTATATATTTCATTGATTACGTATGGATGAGACAAATTTTTTAATTGAACCTACCATTGGAATATTTAATTCTGAAAAAAACCAAATTAATATAATCCATTATTTACTGTAAAAATAAGAATCAGTGTCAAATTACACCCATCTGAGCATAACTTTATTATATTTACCACAATTATTTATTTAAAATGGACGCTGATACACAAATTAAATTCATGAGGGAAGCCATTAAACTTTCCATAGACAATGTAAAATCCGGAAAAGGTGGGCCATTTGGCGCAGTGATAGTCAAAGATGGTAAAATCATAGCACATGGTACAAATGAAGTAACCTCATCCAATGATCCTACGGCGCATGCAGAAGTCGTAGCCATTAGAAATGCATGTAGAATGTTAGGTACTTTTCAATTGGACAATTGTGATATCTATACCAGTTGCGAGCCGTGTCCGATGTGTTTAGGTGCCATATACTGGTCCCGGCCTGCACGTTTATTTTTTGCCAATACAAAGAAGGATGCGGCTGATATTAACTTTGACGATCAGATTATTTATCAGGAACTGGAAATCCCATACCAGGATAGAAAGCTTTTTACAAAACAATTGCTCAGAGAAGAGGCTTTGGAAGCTTTTAAACTATGGAGCACCAGTAATAACAAAATTGAGTATTAGCATGAATATCCAGTTTGTCCTTAATGATCAAATGGTGATTACGGCAAATAACGGCGCCGGAACTTTACTCGATTTTATCCGATATGATGCACAACTCAAGGGAACAAAAATTGGTTGCAGAGAAGGCGATTGCGGTGCCTGTACCGTTTTGTCCGGGACGCTTTGTAACAATCAGGTTCATTATAAAAGTATCACTTCCTGTCTGACTCCATTGGCCAACATACATGGAAAACACATCGTAACCATCGAAGGACTAAATATATCCGGAGTCAATAAGGTCCAAGATGCTATGGTTGAAAATTCCGGTACACAATGTGGATTTTGTACCCCGGGTTTTGTAGTGTCCTTATGTGGATTTGTGCTGAATGAAGAAAATCCCGGTCAGTCATCCGCCATCAGCAGTATAGATGGTAACATATGCCGATGTACAGGGTACAAGTCTATAGAACGAGCCGTACAAACTATAGTAAATGATTTGACAGCAGTGGATAAAACCAATCGGTTGGAATGGCTGATCAAAAATAAATTTATACCTGAATATTTTGAGTCAATTCCCTTTCAACTTGAAAAAATTGAACCTTTATTATCTCCGGCAGGTAACTTAGCCATAGCCGGTGGCACAGATCTTTATGTCAAGAGTCATGATGAACTATCAGATATGACCCTAAATTTTTTATCTGGTCATTCCACCTGCGATGATATATCCATCCAAACCGGTGAATGCAAGCTCAAAGCAACCACTACTGTAAGTGAATTGATGAATAATACTATTATATCTGATGCAATACCAGGATGGTATCAATATATGAAGCTGGTTTCATCCACACCAATCAGAAATATAGCCACTGTGGGAGGTAATCTGATCAATGCATCACCTATCGGGGACATCACTATTACACTTTTGGCATTGAATAGTAAAATAACCTTAACGGATATTGCAAAAAATCAAAGAACAATCCATTTGCATGATTTTTATAAAGGATACAAAATTCTCGACAAAATAAGCGATGAGATTATTATGGAAGTTTCATTTCAATTGCCTGACCTACATACCAAATTTAACTTTGAGAAGGTAAGTAAAAGGACATATCTGGACATTGCCAGCGTCAATACAGCCATCACCGTTCAAAACAAAGATCAGGAAATTGTACAACTGAGATGCTCTATGGGTGGTGTGGGTCCGATTCCGCTTTTCCTTGCGTCTACCAGTAATTTTTTGGTCGGGAAAAAAATTACTGCAGCAATTTTACTTGAAGCTGAACAGATTTTACAAACCGAAATCACTCCCATAAGTGATGCCAGGGGGCAGATAGAATACAAACGATTGTTGGCGAAACAATTATTTTTCAGCCATTTTATCACTTTATTTCCACAATATGTCAAAATGGAAGAACTGATATGATCAATATTGATGCACTAAATCATGTAAAAGGCAAATCCATATATTTGGATGACATTCCGGAAATAAGCGGGACACTATATTGCTTACCGTTCTATGCAGAAACAGCTCATGGCAGGATAAAAGATGTTAATATTCAGGCAGCCAAGCAACTTTCCGGAATCTCCGCTATTTTTTTGGCCGAAGACATTCCCGGAGCAAACCAGATAGGAGGTATAATCCCGGACGAACCACTTTTTGCCGCGAATGAGATCCATTATTGGGGCCAACCTATTGGCCTGATAGTAGGAGTATCAGAACATATTTGCAGAAAGGCAAGAAAACTTATCCGGATATCATTTGATGAATTGCCGGTAATAACATGCCCGAGAGAAGCACAAAAACTAAATCATCTGATTGTCCCACCCAGAAAATTCAAAATCGGACAAATCGATAAAGCTTGGTCAGAATGTGACTATATCATAGAAGGAACTGCTGACATCAATGGACAGGAACACTTGTATATTGAGACACAGGGCGCGTATGCCTGGCCAAAAGAAGGTGGTAGTTTATATGTGGCATCTTCCACTCAAGGACCAACAGCTGTACAGCGTACTATTGCCACTGTACTTAATTTGCCGATGCATAAAATTGAGGTAAATGTTGTAAGATTGGGTGGTGGTTTTGGCGGCAAAGAAGATCAGGCTACCATGTGGGCAGTTATGGCTGCACTTGCTGCTCAAAAACTCAACAAACCGGTCAAAATATCACTGCATCGAATGGACGACATGTGTATGACAGGCAAAAGACATCCATATTCATCTGACTTTCGAATAGGTTTGACCAAATCATTAAAAATCATGGCGTATGAAGTGATTCATTATCAGAATGCAGGGGCTTCTGCAGATCTTTCACCAGCCATACTGGAACGTACATTATTTCACTCTACCAACGCGTATTATATCCCAAATGTAGAAGCCACTGCATGGAGTTGCAAAACCAATTTACCACCCAACACAGCCTTCAGGGGATTTGGTGGACCACAAGGTAAATTTGTGATCGAAGCGGCAATCGTCAAAGCAGCTGAAAGCATTGGTGTAAACCCGGATGATATCCAAAAAGCCAACCTAGTAGATAATGGAGACGAGTTTCCTTACGGCCAGGTGATTGAAAATGCAGAAGCAAAACACAGTTGGGAAGAATGTGATTTAGCTTTTAAGCTGGATGAAATAAAACATAAAGTGGAGATCTTCAATGACTCCAACATTCGATATAAAAAAGGATACGCGGTCCAACCTATCTGTTTTGGCATTTCATTTACCAATACAATGATGAATCATGCCAGAGCGCTGGTGCACATTTATCAGGACGGAAGTGTTGTCATAAGTACGGGAGCAGTAGAAATGGGTCAAGGTGTAAATACTAAGTTACTACAGATTGCTACTGAGATATTTGGCATCAGCCCTGAAAAAGTCAGGTTAGAATCCACCAATACTCTTCGTATAGCCAATACATCGCCGACCGCTGCCAGTGCAGGCGCAGACTTAAATGGCAAAGCCCTGGAAATAGCATGTAATACACTGAAGAACAGATTAATACAAGTTGCTGAAAGTAATTTCGGAAACAAAGAAATCATTTTTTGCCATGATCAGATCAAAACAACTGATAACAAAAATCAGATCTCCTGGACAGCATTGATCCTGCTGGCTTTTCAGCAAAGAGTCTCATTGAGTGAACACGCACATTATGCCACACCTGTCATTCACTATGATAAGACGAAAGAAAAAGGGCACCCGTTTGCATATCATGTTTACGGCACGGCTATTCTGGAAGTTACGGTAGACTGTCTGAAAGGTACTTATCAGTTTGACAGTGTAAAAATAGTTCACGATTTTGGCAATAGTATGAATACTGATGTAGACAATGGTCAGATTGAAGGAGGTCTTGTGCAGGGCATAGGATGGATGACGATGGAAGAAATTTTATACAATGAAAAAGGTAAACTCATTTCCAATGCACTCTCTACATACAAAGTTCCGGATATATATTCGGTTCCAAAAGAAATAATCATCAGGCATCTCGAAACCATCGGTCCGGAATTGGCCATAAAAAAATCCAAAGCTGTAGGTGAACCGCCGCTCATGTATGGTTTGGGAGCATATTTTGCCATAAGAAAGGCTGTAAAATCTTTTAATCCATTAGCACATCTCGCTTTTGACGCACCATATACCCCCGAAAAGGTATTAATGGACCTTTACAGACGCAATAAATAGGTCTAAAAAATGCAAATCAGAGAGAGTCAATACTTTAGCTATTTTATTGGAGGCATAATCTATATGACAGGAGATGCCATCGCGGCTTTTCTCAATCATGAAGCAGATCTATGGCGAAGCATAGGTATATTTGCTGTAGGTAGTACCCTTTATGCATTCGAAATAAAAACCTACTTCAGATGGATCGATAAAAAAGTCAATGTTTTTGGCGGCCTAAAAAGAATTTGGATAAAAACGTGCCTGGCTCTGCTTTATTTTAATCCGTTATGGATAGTCAGACACCTTTGTATTGTATTTTTGGTATCCGGTAAAGTAGATCAGATAAATATAACAATATTACAAACAGCATTCAGCGCATTTTTATTCAATATACCGGTCTCTGTTTTGGCCAATTATATCATCCAAAATAAAACACCACTGGAATACAGATTCTGGGCCAGTGCAGTATTTTCAGGTGTGATGGCAATTTATTACTCAATGAGCAGCGTATGGTTTTAGATTTTTATCATAAACTTTTGCCTGAACTGGTACAAGCTGAATCCATAGTGCTTATGGTGGTCATCAGAAGCGAAGGCAGCAGTCCGGGAAGGATGGGATTTTTAATGGCTGTTTCCCTCCATAAGACCATAGGTACTATCGGTGGTGGAATTATGGAACACAAACTGGTTGAACTGTCAAAAGTACTGCTTCAAAAAGGACCTTTTCAGCCTTTTATTAAACATCAAATACATCAGTCTTCATCCGGAAAAAACAAATCAGGGATGATATGCAGCGGAAATCAAACCGTCGGTTTGTATTATCTGGATAAAAGCTATATATCGGTTATTGAAAAAATATTAAGTCAAAAAGTGTCCCACATCCAATATACTGAAAATAAAATTAATATAATTTCAAATAAGGACATTGTCTTAAATTCAGTTATAGAAAATGATCAGAAATGGACATTGATGCAACCTATTGGAAGTCAGAATAAAGTATATATCGTTGGTGGCGGTCACGTAAGTCTGGCATTAAGTGAAGTGTTATCAAAACTCGATTTTGAAATCCATCTGCTTGATCATCGTGATGGACTCAACACTTTTGAGATGAACAAGTTTGCTTATAGCAAAAAAATCATTGATCTGAACGAGTGCCAAAAATACATTCATGCGGGAGAAAACATATTTGTAGTCATTGTATCATTTGGTTACCGCACTGATAAAGTAATTTTAAAATCATTGCTCAGCAGTCAGTACAGATATATCGGCATGATGGGTAGCAAAAAAAAGACGGAAGTGTTGATGGCAGAGTTGAGGGATGAAGGACATTCTGATGCTGTACTTGAAAAGGTTTTTGCTCCCATAGGAATAGATATAAAAAGTGAAACAACCTATGAAATTGCAATAAGTATAGCGGCCCAACTGATCAAAGTAAAAAATAGTCCAAAAGTGAGAAATGGTTTTTAATCAGGCATACAAAACTTTTAAGATTCATTTAACAACATTTTATATACTTCCGGAACCAATTATTCATCTTAATGGTGATATATATAATGTAAAACACTGTAATGGCGTTTTATACTTGATTTTATCATCTTAATAACAAAAAATGAAAACCATCATCTTCGCATTAAGTATCATCATGGGATTAACACTAAATCAAAATTCAGAAAATTCATACGATTATGATAAAGCCTGGGAAACAGTAGAAAAATTTATCAATGAAGGACTACCAAAATCTGCATTGGAAAAAGTAGAAGAAATACATAAAGCAGCCATAGCAGAAAAAAAAGATGACCAACTCATAAAAAGTATCATTTATTTAGTGCGTCTGACCATCCCGACGGACGAAAAAGGTATAGAAATTTCTCTCGATAGATTGCAAAAACTTGAAGAAACCAGTACCCCACCTGTAAAACAAATCGCTGCTTCATATCTGGCCGAATTATATCTTAGATATTTTGAAAATTTCAGATGGGAAATATCACAGAGATCAGACATCGCTGGAGAGAAAAGTAAAGATTTCCGTACCTGGACGACACAACAATTTCTCACTACTATAGAGACCTTATACCTACGATCACTGGATGATAAAAAGTCTATTGACATATCCATCGATGTCTATAAAATTGTACTTAACAAATACGACAGTACAGCGGTCACTTTAAGACCCACATTGTACGAATTACTCGCAGACCGCGCCATAACCTTTTTCAATAATTATGACAGCTATTCCAATGAAAATCCGGAAAGCTTTCAGGTAGATCAATCCTGGTACTTTGGATCTTCCAAAGATTTTGTATCACAGGAAATTAAAGCTCAGGATAAGTCATCGCCAAAATATAAAATAGTTTCTTTGTTTCAGGATATCCTAAAAACACAACTGGATAAAAAAAATAATGCAGCACTGGCAGACTATGATCTGAAAAGACTGACCTACATCTACCAGCAATCTACACTTGAAGACAAACAAGATCTATACACCAAAGCATTAAAAATTCTTGCACAAAACCATCAGGATATATCATATCACACTGAAATCATTGCCGTTCTGGCCAATCAAATCAGAACAATCCAGGATGATAGTCTGGCGAATATCAAATCACTGGAACTATGTGAAGCCACCATTAAAAAATATCCTTCATCCACAGGCGCTGCAAAATGTCAGAATATCATACAGGAAATCAAAAAGCCTTCCCTTCAATTGTTTGCTGAGCAGGTGTATCCATCCAAAAATCAACTTCTATTGGCTATAGATTATAATAATGTAGTCGGTGTAAAAGTAGAAACGGTAAAACTGGGAAAAGATTTCCATGAAATATTACAGAAAAGAAATCAGGATGAAATAGCCTCATATCTCAAAAATGCCAAAAAAATCAATTCTTTCAATCAATCTCTCAAACCAAGTAAACAGTATCGAAGCCAGCGTTTGGAATTCAGTCATCCAAAATTATCGTTTGGTGAGTACGCCATATTGGCAGTAAGTAACGATAAAGATAAGGAAGTTTTGCAATATGTCATTGTTCATGTTTCAGATCTGGCGTATACAAGTTATGTAGCAGATAATAGACGGGTATTTATTGTAAGCAACAGGACCACAGGCCAACCTGTCAAAGGTGCAAAACTTACCTTAATGCAACAAAATTATAACCCGGGCAACCGACGTTACGATTTTATAAAAACGGGTTCTTATACTACAGATGTCAATGGTAAAGTATATGTAAATGACCTGCAGGAAAGAAATGTAAAAGTAATCCTCGAACATAAAAAGGATATTCTGGATATCAATCAGTATCATTATAATTACAGTAGACAAGAACCGTCAGAATACCGTTTTGCGGAAGTTTTTACAGATAGATCCATATACAGACCGGGGCAAACCATCTATTTTAAAGCTATTCTACTGAAAAACAACAAACTGCAGATACCTTCAATACTTCCCGGAGAAACGGTAGATATTATATTTAGAGATGCCAACTATCAGGAAATGGCCAAACAAACATTAAAATCCAATGATTTCGGTAGTATCAATGGTAGTTTTGTCATTCCTACAGGTAAACTCAATGGAACTTTCAGCTTGGAAATCAATTCCAAAAATGGGATTAGTGGTCAGAGGATTGTTCAGATAGAAGAGTATAAAAGACCTACTTTTGAAGTAAAAACTGACCCGGTGTCCGGAGAAAACAAACTGAATGATCCAATAAAAATAACAGGCACGGCCTTAACTCTTGCCGGTACCAATGTTGATGGTGCATCTTTGAAATATATGGTGGTCAGAACTGCCCGCTTCCCGGGTTGGGGTTGGTATTGGCGAATGCCATACAACAGTGCGGAATTTATAATCAAACAAGGACAAATCACCACAGATGCAGACGGAAAGTTTGAATTTACCTTTGAGGCTATTCCGGATTTGAAAGTCGCTAAAAAAGATCAACCTGTTTTTAATTACAATATCGAAATAGATGTCACTGATCAGCGTGGAGAGACAAGGTCTGCTACTACTTCAGTATCCTTAGGATATACTGCTTATAATTTGTCATCCAATGCAGGTAAAGAAATGGACATGGCAGATGTAAAATCGCTTAAAATCCTGGCCACCAGTACAAATGGTCAGGCCGTCGACGCCATTGGCAAAATAAAAATGTCTTTACTTAAAGAACCACTGACCGTACAAATCAGTAAATATTGGGATGGAAAAACGGATTTTCCTTTGTCAAGAGCAGTAGCTGAAAAATATTTTCCGCAATACCCTACCTCGCCGGCGCCGGACTTCACAACATGGCAGGTTTCAAAACAGGTCATGAACCAGGACTTTAACACCAAGGATTCTATCGATATCAAAACTATTCTAAAGGCTGGTGTATATAAAATCGAACTGGAATCCAAAGACAAAAACGGAGCGTCAGTCACTTCAACCAACTATATGGTCATCACTGATTTTGCAAATGGTAAATTTCCAAAATCAGATTTTCTGTTTTCCAAAGTCAATAAAACCAGGTATGAGCCAGGAGATCAGCTCGACATTGCGCTTGGTGCAAGCGAAAAACCAGTGTTTGTCAACGCCATTATTGAAAAAGATGGACGCATTTTGCTTGAAAAAAATATCAAAACAGATAAAAAGGGTCTTATTTCATTGCCCATTACAGAAAATCACCGTGGTGGCATAAACGTAAAACTGTCTTACGTGATTCAAAACCGCAGATACGAAAAATCTTACCATATAGATGTACCGTGGAGCAATAAGGAATTGCAGATTTCATTCGAAACTTTCAGGGATAAGACTTTGCCCGGATCAAAAGAAGAATACAGAATTAAAATAAAAGGACTGAAACAAGATAAAATTGCTGCAGAAATGGTTGCTGCCATGTATGATGCATCTTTGGATCAGTTTATAAGTCATAACTGGCGAAAAGACTTTTATCCTTCATCCTATGCCAATATAAATATGGAAGTTCCCGGTTTCAATCTGGTCGCCGGCCAGTATTACAGATATGGAAACGAAAATATGGTAGAAATAAAAGACCTTATTTATCCTGCCTTGATTCCTTTGGTGGAGTATTATGGTGGTTATGGTGATGTCATGATGAAAAGGACAGGAAATAGAAGTGGTATGCCTGAAAATGTGTTGATGATGGATGCAGTAGCTGCCCCTGCGCATGCCCCGGAAGCCAAGATGGAAGCAGGCCAGGACGGTGAACTCTATGAGGAAGTAATGCCTTCTGCAAACCCCGAAATTAAAAAAGTTACCCCGGAAAATCCAATACGTAAAAACCTGAAAGAAACCGTATTTTTCTTCCCTGAACTAAAAACGGATGCGGAAGGAAATATTATTCTGGCATTTACCATCAATGAAGCATTGACCAAGTGGAAACTAATGTCGTTTGCTCATACTAAAGACTTTATGACAGGATATGACGAAAGGTTTGTACAGACCCAAAAGGATCTGATGATATTCCCGAATGCACCCAGGTTTGTGAGAGACGGTGACGTTATTTCACTTTCTGCCAAAGTCAGTAATCTGAGTGGAACATTGCTCAAAGGAAAAGCAAATATTCAGTTGTTTGACGCAATAACCATGAGAGACATCACCAAAGAAATGGTAAAATCACCATCGACTGTAAATTTTGAAATAGAAAAAACAAGGTCTCAAGGGATTAACTGGGAATTGGTAATTCCTGACGCGACTTATCAGGCGATTACGTATCGCATTATTGCCGAATCGGGTGCCCATACTGACGGCGAAGAAAATACCATTCCGGTAGTCACCAATCGTATGCTGGTCACGGAAACGATGCCCATGTGGATAAAAGGCAAGGAGACAAAAACGTTTACCTTTAATGCCTTCAAAAACAATCTGAGCCCTACTAAAAAAGATTTCAGATATACTTTCGAATATACGTCCAATCCTGTTTGGTATGCTATTCAGGCGTTGCCATACATGACCACCACAAATAATGTTAGTACTCAGGCCATTGTTGACAGATTTTATGCCAATACACTTGCATCAAAAATTGCCAATGCACATCCAAAAATTAAAACCGTTTTTGACCAATGGTCTACGGTCAATAAAGATGCTTTGCTCAGCAATCTGTCTAAAAATGAAGACTTGAAATCAGCACTTCTTGAAGAGACCCCATGGATCAGACAAGCATTGTCAGAAGCAGAGCAAAAAAGGAATATTTCAATCTTGTTTGACCTGAATAAATTGGCAGATGAAAAAAAGGTTGCCATAGATAAACTCAGGGAAAGACAAATGTCCAATGGTGGTTTCTATTGGTTTCCGGGTGGAAGGGATGATGTCTACACTACGCAGAATATTATGGAAAATATAGGTCATTTGTATCATTTAGGCGCTTTGGATATCAATGATCCTGCATTGACAAACATCATACTCCAGGCCTTGAAATATATGGATGAAGAACTGGCAACACGATACCAAAAATTGCAGGAGAATATTAAAAAATATGGTGGAGACATTCAGGCAGATCATCTGGACGATCTTTCTGTTCATTATTTATATATCAAAACATTTTTTAAGCACATCAATCCTACAGCGGCATCACAGGAAGCAAGGGAATACTATTTTGGTCAGTCCAAAAAATATTGGCTAAAGCGAGGTTTGTATACTCAAGCTATGATTGGTTTGGTTATGCACAGAAATGATGATGTTACTGTAAAAAGTATCATCAAATCACTTCGGGAAAAATCATTTTCAAGTGAAGAATTGGGGATGTACTGGAATGAAGGAAACGGTTTTTACTGGTATCAATTACCAATTGAAAGACAAGCCTTGATGATAGAATTATTTACTGAGGCTGAAGCCAAAAAAGATGATGCAAACCGCATGAAAATATG
Source organism: Saprospiraceae bacterium (assembly GCA_016714445.1). Lineage (GTDB taxonomy): Bacteria > Bacteroidota > Bacteroidia > Chitinophagales > Saprospiraceae > OLB9. The sequence goes on from JADJNF010000001.1 coordinate 1,347,566, forward strand.
GTTGCTCAAAAACAAACAAACCAACCATTGGAAAACGTCAAAATCAACTTCATCTGCCATTTATGCGTTGCTTTTGCAGGGAGAATCGGGAGAAATATCACAGTGGGTGACAGAAAGTGTTGCACCTGAGATAACTATCGGCAAAGAAATCATGAAAAATGATCCGCGTGATGTAGAAGCAGGAAAAGGTTATATCAAAAAAACATTTTTGAGCGAAAACATTCATAAAGATATGGCTACGATAAAGATCAAAAATGAAAACTCATCAATAGCCTGGGGGGCAGCATATTACCAGTATTTTGAGCAGTTGGATAAGATAAAAACTTTTGCAGACACGCCTCTCAAACTGGACAAAAAACTGTACAAAGTCATGTCCACGGCAAAAGGAGACAAACTTGATGAGGTAACGGTAAATACGGCATTAAAACCAGGTGATAAATTGATCGTACGTATCGAACTCAGAGTAGATCGCGAAATGGAGTATGTCCATATGAAAGATATGCGGGCCAGTGGTTTTGAGCCAAACAATGTCATCAGTGAATACAAATATCAGGGGCAATTGGGATATTATGAAACCACCAAAGACCTGGCGACTCATTTCTACTTTTCACGTCTTCCAAAAGGAACTTTTGTGTTTGAATACCCATTGAGAGTGGTTCATTTTGGAGATTTTTCCGGCGGTGTTACAAGTATAGAAAGTATGTATGCTCCGGAATTCAGCAGTCATAGCGAAGGACTTAGAGTTAAGGTGAAGTAAAAAATGTCCCTATTCTATGATTGATTTCACTCCATTTCAGTAATTGTCAATTTAAAAATGAAAAGGCGACAGGATGTTAAGTTCTTGTCGCCTTTTGATATCTAAAAAACATACCTGATGATAGCTTTATGTCTTTGGACAGTAATTTAGTGCAATTTTTACCTAAATTTTTACAAGTCATTGAATAAGGAAGATATGGTTTATGAAATTCGAAATTTTAATTTACCTTTGTCTAAACAATAACAATCCATCATGTACGAAATTATAAAACCATTTCATTCTTATCTGGCATTGGCATTACTTGTAGTCCTGATCATCAGTATCATGATAGTACTGATGTCCAAACTTAGTAAAAAGCCATTTGCAGCATCACACCTTAAAATTGCACTTATTGCATTAATTTCTACACATATTCAATTGCTTTTGGGTTTGGTTTTATATTTTATATCTCCGCTGGGCTTCAGCAATCTTTCCGGCGCTGTGATGAAAGATTCTTTCGGCAGATTACAAGCGGTAGAACATCCAATAACTATGATTATCGCTGTAGTCCTGATCACCATCGGATATTCAAAAGCTAAAAAAGCGTTCGGAACCGATAAAGCATATAATGCAGTTTTAATTTATTATAGCATTGGTTTAATCTTAATTTTATCCCGTCTTCCATGGCAAGTATGGATGAAAGGATAATTGGATAAATTTTTATCAGATAGAAATATTCCTGGATTTTAATTGGCAAGTAAAAAATAAAAAGGGGACAAAATTCAATATGACTTTATCCCCTTTTAAATTAATATTATTATATTTTATCTTGCTTCCTGTGCTTTATCATTCAGCTTTTTTAACTGACGTTTTACATTTTCAAGGGCATCGTCAAATGATGCTTCAAATGATTTGTCAGAATTGGTAGCAATAAGGGTACTTCCGGGCACATTTAACTTAACTTCTATCACTTTATCTTTGACTTGTCCCGAATTTTCCAATTTTAAATAAACGGTAGCTTGTAAAATCTTAGGATAAAATTTCACAAGTTTTTGAAGCTTATCACTGATATAATCCTTCAACTTTTGATCGGCGGTAAAATGAACTGCCTGAAACGTTACTTGCATACTTCAAAAATTTTATGTGGTTTAAAAAAATAATTACGCATTAAAATCATATAGTATTAAACGATATTTTAGAAAATTAAGTTTTATTAATTGTTAATAAATTGCAAATTATAATCAATTTTTTGATCTGGGGTGTGCTTTACCATAGGCTTCCTTAAGTTTACTTATGCTGTTATGTGTGTACACCTGAGTAGCTGCCAGATTTGAATGACCAAGCAATTCCTTAATGGCATTCAGCTCAGCTCCCCTATCCAGCATATGTGTAGCAAAAGAATGGCGCAATACGTGCGGACTTTTTTTGCTAAGCGTTGTGATTGAAGATAATTTATTCTGCACTATACTATGTACCAATCTGGGGTAAATTTTCAAACCCTTACCCGTCAAAAAAAGTGCTTCTGAATTTTCAATTTTTGTTTTAGCACGTTCTTCAATATAAAAAAGGAAATCATCTTTTACTGTATCTGTCAGAGGAATACTTCTCACTTTATTTCCTTTCCCCAATACTCTCATTTCAGAACGTTCCAAATTAAAATCAGACACTTTTAACCCTACCAGTTCAGCCCTTCTTATACCAGTATTATATAGCAATTGGATGATAAATGTATCTCTGGCTTCTGTATAAGGAGATCCGGAAGATTCCGTTTCCAGATTTTTTTCACACAACCGCCCGATATTTGCATCCTGAACTATGACGGGTAAACGTTTTGATTTTTTTGGCGCTACAATCTTGAGCATGGGATTATATTCAGTATACCCTTTGCGAAGCAACCATTTATAGAAGGTGCGCAAGGCAGATATTTTTCTGTTTACTGATCCGGGAGTTATGTTTTCGGTCATCATGCTGACGATCCAGCTTCTGATGATAACATGTTTGATGTCTTCCAACTTTACGGTGTCAAATGCCACATGACAATAATCAAAAAATTGTGTCAAATCATTTTCATATGAAATACAAGTATTTTCACTGTATTTTTTTTCTATACGCAGATAATTTATAAATGGCTCTTTTAGTTCTATTGCCCTCAATACAATAAATTTAAATACAAATTAAACATTTATTTAATATGTAACAAAACAATTTTGCATATATTTTTAAATAAACGTAATTTTACCTTCAAAAATGATGCTGACTTCTTCTATAAAACAATTTAAATACTATAAACAACTTGCAGAAAAAGCCATGTCTCAGGTGGATGATGGTTCATTATTTAACCGTCTGCATGGCGACGATAATAGTATAGCTATCATTGTACAGCATTTGGCAGGAAACATGCAATCAAGGTGGTCAAATATTTTTACGGAAGACGGAGAAAAATCATGGCGAAAAAGAGACGAAGAATTTGAACAATTCATACAAACCAGAACTCAATTAACTGATGTATGGGAAAATGGATGGAAAGTTTTGTTTGACACGTTGAATTCTGTTACTGCATCGGATTTGGGACGAACTATATACATTAGAAATGAAGGTTTGACTGTATCGGATGCCATCATTCGTCAGTTATGTCATTACAGTTATCACTGTGGTCAGATCGTTTACAAATGCAGACAAATATCAGGTGGCAATTGGAAAAGTCTGTCTATTCCCAAAAAAGAGTCTGATGTATTTAACTCAAATAAATTTGGTATTAAAAAAGGTGAAAACAATTATCTGGATGGTCTGGAAGATCAAAAAGACAAAAAAATGGATCGCTGACCAGGTGCGGTTTGTTATTAATATGTCTATTTTCTTATTGACCAAAAATATATGCAATGTTTTAAAACATCTCTTTATTAATACCTAACTTCCCAAAATGGATTCCTTCTGCCTTCCATACTCAACTGGATATGCTTCTTCTTTCTGGAGTTATATTCATCGTACAATATGTTTTTGCCTTTTATCTTTTTGGGTAATGGTAAGATCACTGCTTTATCAGACACTAGCTCTACTTTAGTAGCTATGATATTTACATCGTCTGTATTAAAATCCAGGGCTAATATCATACCGGGCAATCCGGAAAAACCTTCCGGGCCACTCATTACCGGGATTTTATCAGTAAACCAGGCATAAATCGAAATATTATTGACAGTGTCTTTGGTTTCTGCTTTCATACAAACATAACCGGCTATCTCCTTTAGTTCGTTGAGCATCTTCCACTTATATTTTGGTATGACATCTTCTATCAAATACTTTTTACCCAATAATATTCTGATATCTCTGGTCATTTTTGTTTTGTGATTCCTAATGAAGATATCATCTTCTTCACCCCATGAATATCCGTAGTTTTCTTCAGTTTCTTTTTTGGTATATAAACTGCCTTCTGTGTTAAATGTGAGCAAAAAATCTTCTCCTTTATTATCCGTATCATTTCCCCATGTCAGTTGAATACGATCTTTCTCCTCTTGCGATAGATATGGCAATTTGGAAGCAATATTTACCCAATGGTACTTTCTGTTAAAAACTATAGTGCCCTCCTGTCCATAAGATATGAAAGCTGAAAAAACAATAACGATAATTAAATATATTCTGATCATGATGGTTATTTGTATTTTAAAATTGATTTTACCAATAATCATTTCTTGCCACAGTCGACTTCATTCCTTTGATATTGTATGAAAACGATAGCATGACATATCTTGCCAGGGAAGGAGTTCGCGAATCAAAAACCCTGGACACAGAAGTGGACTGATTGATGAGTATATTTTTATTGAGAGCGTCATATAGTGACAATCTGATTTCTCCTTTATTTCCTTTAAGTATCTGTTTATACACAGAAAGATTGATGATAGGAATGTCCTGCTCTATACCAAATCGTTCGTTTTTAAACCTGGAGTATCTTAAAGTAGAATTCCAAAACCATCCTTTGGCAAAATTGGTATTAATATCCAAATTGTAATTTTGACTGATTATATCCTGATTTTGCGTGGTGTTGATATCATATTCAGTAGAGCTGAATGACATATTAGAGCTCAAATAAATGGCTGTTTTTTGAGTCGGTGTGAAATCTATGTTTATGCCCGGCGACCATCTGAAGGTTTTGGTTTTATTCAGAATATCATTTACAAAAGCAAAACTTTTCCCACCGGAATACCCAAAACTGGTACGCATCTTTATTTTGTTTCTGACAATGGGGAAACTCACTCCTGCATTGTTCCATATCTGATTACCTCCGGAATAGTTGATAGGCTGCGACGTTGTGACCAGGTTTTCATCAACATCCTGCTTCATTATGATCTGATCTTCAAAATAGGTATAGTTTGTACTTAAATTGATTCTGATGGCATCTGCCGGCCAGCTGTGATTGAACCACACACCTACTCTGTGATTTAGGGTAGGCACAAGATCAGGATTACCTTGGGTGATAAATAATGGATTGGAATAATCTATGACCGGAAGCAGGTTCTCTATAGATGGTTCGGTGGCACTAATACCATAATCTGCGTTGATCCAGGTATTTCTGGTTAAAGATCCGTTAAACTCCGCATACGGAAGCCATAGATCAAATTTATTGTCCACTTTTCCTTTGAAAAAAGCCGGATCAGGAGATTGATATGTTCCATTTAGGTCGAAAGACTGAAAGGCTGCTCCGGCTGTAAGATTTAATCCCTTGTGCGAAAAAGTCATGCTTGAGCCTGCCCTTTGGCTTAGTATCGTGTTTTCATAAATTCTGCTCAGGGCATTGTTACGAATCAGATTATTGTCTGAAAGATTCTGATCGTCGACATATCTGTTGCCGGTTTCATTTCTCGAACTGAAATTATAAAATATCTTAAAAAATAACTTTTTACTCAATGGTTCGCTAAACAGGACATTGGCCTTGATGACAAATTTATCCAAAGTATCGTTGTTAAATTGTCTCAACACAAAAGTACTGTCATTTATACCTGCATCATTATAAAATAAGTTGTCTGAAAATCGTTTCTGATAATCTGATATATCAGTTTTCAGATAAGATCCATTGATCCCGAAAGCACGACCGGCTTTTTTAAATTTTTTACGGAGGAGCAATGACGTATTGATAAGTCTGCCGGACAGGTCAGAACTATTATCAAAAGAAGAAGCACTGGTTATTTGCTGACCATCTCTGCTCAATCGTGTATTTCCGTACTGAAACTGATCAGTATTAACCACGGCTATATCCGCAGTGACTACGGCGGTAAGCAAACTATCGATGTTGTACTGATACATCGTTTCTGCTCTGTGGTTGATGCTTTCTTTATCCTGATTTTCCAACCTGTTGTTGTCCAGCGAAAACCCCGAAAGAAAAGTCCTCGAATCTGATTCAGTCAACTTTTCATTTCCTGTATTCTGGAAAAAATATCTTCCGGCAAATTTGGTTTTTTTGTGATCATAATTATAATTGACACCACCGATGATATTGGTTGGAAATCCACCATTGTTGCCGGACCAGAATGCTTCACTCACTTTGCTTTCCAACCCGGATGCGCTGCCACCAAAATACCTGACAAAACCACCACCGAAACCATAATCGTATTCATCATTGTCATTCCACGCATTAGCGCCCATAAAGTCCTGGTAGTCATCCCACGAAAGACCATTCCGCCCCGTATTATTGGCAACTCCAACCAATGAAATCTGATGTTTGCTATCAAATTTGTTATAATTTCCTTTAAGCTCCCCACGACTTTCTGAACCGCCACCTGCTGTTACCTTGCCGAAACCACCTTTTTTAAACTCTTCTTTCAGTTCTATATTCATGGTCTTTTCTTCGGTAGCTGTGGTTTTTCCCGTCAGCAAAGCTTCTTCGTCTTTTTTGTCAAATACCTGCACTTTAGACACCCCTTCCGCAGGCAGGTTTTTAATAGCAAATTTAGGATCTTCGCTAAAAAATGTTTTACCATCTACCGTAAGTTTACTCACCCCTTTACCATCTGCCTGTATCGATCCATCCTGACTCACTTCAAGCCCTGGTAATCGACGCAACAAATCTTCCAGAGTGGAGCCTTGTGGTACTTTAAATTGGCTGGCATCATACTCAACCGTATCCCCACGCAATTTCAGGGGAGCCTTTGCTTCCTTGATGACTATTTCCATCAGTTCTTTAGCTATCTCTACCATACGGAGCGTACCAAGATCAACTATATCTGCATTTTTATATTCTACACCTACAGTCAGCGGAAAATATCCCAGATACGAGGTTTTGATAAGACATGATTTGTCACGAACAGACTTGAAATCAAATGCCCCTTTCAGATCGGTTTGTGTATATTCGATAAGTATGGAGTCTTTGTCCATCAGCATGACAGTAGCAGCAATTAATGGCTCTCCCAGAGTATCCTTAATCACGCCTTTTATGTCATATTTCTGTGCTGAAAGAAATATATTCAGAAAAATAAAGCTGGACAAACACACCATTCTCATCATAGTCAGGAATTTTTATATTGCGTTTAAGAAGGAATAAATTAATTCAGGACGAAAAGTAGATATAAAATATTTCCAGACAATCAATCAAACATTTTTTAACACAATTTTAATACAAGATTACTCATATTCATCACCAAACTATTGCTTTTCAATAAAATACATACCTGATAAGCACTACATATATTATACTGTGCCGCTAAGATCCGGGGAGATCTAAACTATTGAAAACAAATATTTATTGCGCTTTTTTAGAAAAAGTAATCAGGAGTTTGTCTTTTTCAAGTACAAAACCTTCTGCACGACGATCCTTTATTCTGAACGTATCCTGTGTGTCGCTTTCATTGGTTTTGAGCAAAAAATAATCATCGTTAACCAACCATGTGGCATCTTTCAGACCCAAACTGATTAATCCACCTTTGGTTTTGATCTTCCCATCCTGTAGTAACTCCACATCAATATTTATATTTTTAAGAATAGATTCAGATAAACTAATACCATCCACAGCAAGATTTGAAAAAAGGTTACCCATGTCTTTTCCGAGTTCCCCCATATTGACTCCAATATCGGCCATCGATTTACCAAATTTTTTTGCTGCAAATTCTATTTTACCTTCAGTAGTAGTGGTGTCGATGTCGTTAAGGTTCAATTCTTTTTCGATTTCTTCTTTGGCTTTTTTTATGTCATCTTCAGCTTTTTCCATGGCTGTCTGTATCGAATCCCTGATGGCACTTTTATTGATTGTTCCTTCGGCTAGTGATGCCGTCACAGAGTAGTTCCCCACCATATCTGAAGGAAAGGGACCACTTTCTTTACAGGCCATCAAAGAGAATAAAATGGAAAAGGTAAAAAAAAACTTTACACAATTTTTCATAAAAAAAGAGTTGGTTTAAAATGTTAATAATGTTTGTCGGGATAACAACTGAAAAGAAGTATCCGGAGTTCCGAAAATACAGAATAATCGATTAACATATTGTAAAATCAGATCAAAAGAAAAAAGATGAAAAAAAAGTGGTAATATATTGTTATGGATGTAGTAATTGTAGTCTTACATTCATATTTTAGTTGTACCCGGAGCCGGAATCGAACCGGCACGGCCATTACAGCCACAGGATTTTAAGTCCTGCGTGTCTACCAGTTTCACCACCCGGGCATAGACTCAAAAATAATTTTTCTTAAAAAGGTGGAGCGAAAGACGGGATTCGAACCCGCGACCCCGACCTTGGCAAGGTCGTGCTCTACCAGCTGAGCTACTTTCGCAATTTGCTTTAAACATGGACTTTTCCAAAAGCGACGCAAATATAAGGACATATTTTGCACTTCTGCAAACTTTTTGAAGGTAAAAATTAAAAAAAATATTAAAACTGTCCTCCAAAAACTTTGACCATCGTTCCCTTCTCTATCATTTCATTGAGTTCCAAACCATTAAGTATCGCCAACTCATTATGTTTTGCCACAGGCATTTTGTAATCATTGAGTATCTGTTGTAGTGATGTGTTTTTATTACTTTCCACCACTTTGATCAATGTAGGCTGTTTATTGATTTTAGTCTGATCAGTCAGTACCTTAAAACTTTTCATGGTGGTCTGAAAATTGCTAAAGTAATTATTAAAATCTGCCTTTGTGCTCAGACCATGAAATTTATAGATCATTTTATTGTATTCTATCAGATAAGTCAGCACCTTTAGAGGTTCAGTGGCCTGTTGGCCTTGCTGCACTTCCTGTGCGATGTCAGAAAGTAAAGCAATGGCCGGAAGTCCGTTTACATTGATATTGGTTGATTCCAAGACGAGGAGTTTGTTCTCTTCGATGACTTTGTTTTTTGCTGTATTCAGATCTGTCCCTTCGGCCAATGACATCACCATGAGTGCCTTGCCGTCATCAGGGGCCATTTGTACTTGTGCAGGTGAATTGAGCAATTTCCAACTGGCCGGCACTCCAAATTGAAACTTGAGCTCCGGATGATAAAATATATTATTTTCTACAAATCCCTGTTTTGGGTCATCGCCATAGATGATGCCATCTATCATTTTAAGGTAATTGTTTCTATTGACTTTAAGTGTGGAAGGGTCCAATGTTTTCTGTGCTGCATCTGCCAATTGATTCACTTTAACATTTCTATCTCCCGGGTCAGGGTGAGTAGAAAGAAAGGTGGGAATAGATCCGTCAGCACCACCTAATTTTTTTAAAGTTTTAAAAAAACCAGCCATTTCATGAGCATCATATCCTATTTTTGTACTGTATTCCACTCCCAATTTGTCAGATTCGGTTTCATTGTCTCTGCTGAATTTTAAGAATAACAAACCTATACCCTGCTCCGCTACGTCTGCAAACTTCCTGAAATCTTCAGATACTATCATGCCGCCAATAAACAAAACTTGTGTCAGCATCTGTTTGCTATACTGTTGTGCAGAGTGTTTGGCGGCTATATGTCCGATTTCATGCCCCAATACTCCCGCAAATTCTGCTTCATTATTAAAATGTCCCATAATACCTCTGGTAAAATAGACATATCCTCCAGGTACTGCAAATGCATTTACAACCGGCGAATCAAGGATTTTAAATTCATAATTCAGATTGGGTCGATGGGAAATGGCAGCCATCTGTTTTCCCTTTTCTGTGATAAAAGCCTGAAGTTGTGCATTTTCATACACTCCGTATTGGGCAATTATGGAAGGATCAGATTCTTTTCCCAAAGCCAATTCCTGGCCTTCAGACATCAGCATTAATTCTTTTTTTACCTGTGACCGGGTTTCGTGCACATGAATACATCAGGGAAAGAGCCAAAGCAAATATGAAAAGTTTTTTATTGATATTCATTTTTATCATTTTATACATTTAACAACGAACTACAACTATATTTAAGACTTAAAAATATTATAAAGTTTCAATTTTGCTAATAAAAAAGCGATAAATTTATAATAATTATGCATTTAGGCTTATAATATCAATTGATTTCGTGTGTCCAAAAAGTAAATAAAATTTCTAAAATTAAAAAAAATCAGACGATGAATTTGAAAATTAAGCTTCACATTCATTTTTGATTACTTCTCTCCACTCTCCAGTATTTTTTTTAGTTCATGTAGCTTGAGCATACACTCAATTGGGGTCATGGTATTGAGATCCAGGGTTTTTATGTTTTGTTTTAGTTCACCTGCGATAGGATCTGCTGTTTCAAACAGACTGAGCTGAAAGTTATTCGGCACGATATTTTTAGCATTCTGACGGGTGTCTTTTCTATTGGGGTCATCATGTCCTTCTATGGTTTTGCTTTCCAGATCTTCCAGGATCTCCATGGCCCGTGTGATGATATCTCTGGGCATGCCTGCCATAGCAGCTACATGTATTCCAAAGCTATGTTCACAGCCACCTTCCATCAATTTACGCAAAAAGATGACTTTATTGCCAATTTCCCGGGTAGCAACATTATAATTTTTTATCCTTGGATATTTTTCAGCCAGTTCATTCAGTTCATGATAATGAGTAGCAAAAAGAGTTTTTGGTTTTACTTTTCCGTTGTGGAGAAACTCGGCGAGGGACCAGGCGATAGATATTCCATCATAAGTAGATGTGCCTCTTCCGATTTCATCCAGAAGGATGAGGCTACGCTTTGAAATATTATTCATGATGGATGCGGTCTCATTCATTTCGAGCATAAAAGTAGACTCTCCGCTGGATATATTATCACTGGCACCTACTCTGGTAAATATTTTATCAATGAGTCCCACCTTTGCGGTTGATGCAGGCACATATGAACCCATCTGTGCCATGAGTGCTATCAGAGCGGTTTGACGCAGTACGGCTGATTTACCTGACATATTTGGTCCAGTGATCATCATGATCTGAGTATCATCATTAGAAAGACTGATGTCATTGGGTACGTATGCCTGTCCTAACGGAAGTTGTCGCTCTATCACAGGATGTCTGGCTTCAGTAAGGGAAAGCTCAAAACTTTCATCTACATCCGGTCGACAGTAATTGTATTTGGTGGCTATGTTCGCAAAAGATAGAATACAATCCAAAACAGCAATATTTTTAGCATTTTGCTGAATGGCATCCAAATATCCCGCTGCTGTGATGACCAATTCCATGTATAATTTTTCTTCCAGCTCAGCTATTTTTTCCTCTGCCGTCAGAATTTTAGTTTCAAGAATTTTGAGATCTTCAGAAATGTATCTTTCCGCATTGGCCAGTGTTTGTTTTCTGACCCAAGTATCTGGTATACGATCATGATCTTTGTATTTGTTGGTCACTTCCAGATAATACCCAAACACATTATTAAAGCCAATTTTCAAACTGGAAATTCCGGTTTTTTCTGCTTCAGATGTTTGTATTTCAAGCAATAAATCTTTGCTGTTTCTGATCACATTGCGCAGATCATCCAGTTCTTCATGACAGCCGGGTTTGATTACATTGCCTTTTGAGACCATAGATGGCGGATCATCTGATAGTGTTTTGGATATTTCTTCTCTGAGTTTCTGACAAAGGATCAGTTTATCCCCAAGTACACCCAATGCTTCATTGTCACTTGCTTTTAATATCATCAGTATGTCAGGAAGTAATTCAAGAGACTTTTTTAACTGTAATAACTCTCGAGGTGAAATCTTCTCCATCGCAAGTTTTGATGCTATACGCTCTACATCTCCTACTTGTCTGAGTAAAACAGTAAGGGATTCCTGATCAAAGTATTTTTCTACAAAATAACTGACCATATCCAGTCTGGCCTGTATGCGTTCGATAGACAATAATGGAAGCAATATCCAATTTTTAAGCATTCTGGCGCCCATTGGAGTTACGGTCTTATCCATCACTTGTGCCAAAGAACTACCTGAGTCATGAGCACTTCTGATCAGTTCCAGATTTTTTACTGTAAATCGATCCAGCCATACAAAATGTTCGGACTGAATTCTGGTAATACCTGAGATATGGGCTATTTTGTTGTTTTGGGTAGAAGACAAATAATGTAAAATCGCTCCGGCCGCTACCTGTGCCAGTACAAGTTCTTCTATACCAAATCCTTTAAGATTTGTTACAGAAAACTTATCCAACAATTTTTCACGGGCATAATCATGTGTGTACACCCACTCTTCTATTCCATAAAAATAATATCTTTCCCCAAATGCTTTAGAATAATCTCTGGCAAAAGCTTTGGAGTAAATAATCTCAGAAGGGCTAAATCCGTCGATAAGTTTTTCTATTGTAGATGCACTGCCTTCAGAAACCATAAACTCACCGGTTGAAATATCCAAAAAAGCTACCCCATATTCATTTTTTGGTGTGAAGTATATAGATGCAAGATAGTTATTTGATTTACGATCCAGGATGGTGTCATCAATGGTAATGCCGGGAGTGATTACATCGGTGACACCTCTATCCACTATCTTTTTTTCCTTGCTGGGCTTCTCTAGTTGTTCACAGATGGCTACCCTATAGCCGGCACGTACCAATTTTGGTAAATATACATCGAGCGAATGATATGGGAAACCTGCCAATTCGATATCATTGCCGCCATTATTTCTCTTCGTGAGGACAATGCCAAGGATATCAGCCACTTTTATAGCATCTTCTGCAAAGGTTTCGTAAAAATCGCCGACACGATATAACAGGATGGCATCAGGATGTTTGGACTTCAGTTTAAAATACTGCGCCATGAGCGGAGTTACCTTGCTCATTTCTTCTACAGAAGTTACCGTTTGTTTTGCCAAAATTTAGAATTCTCAGGTATATAATCAATAACAGACAAAAATAGGAAAATGTCTGTGAAGTGGAAATAAACCGATCAATTTTATAATAATTATATTACCCTGCAAAGGATTTTGTAAATTTTACTTAATCTAAATGCATTAAGAAACTACTTCCATTCAGCCCAGGTTTTACCTGATTTATCATCATAAAACAATGTAATTTCACTTATTTCGCTAAGATCCAGTCCTGTCCAGTAACGATCCTCATCTGATTCATACCCAAGCCAGGTAACATAGATATCCCACTTTTTAGTTTTTTCACCCGGGTCAAATGAAACTTCAACACTTTCGCCATCTTCCAGCAAATCTCTTCCCATGATGTCATCTCCCCATGTTTGTTGTTTAGTGGGGGCAACATAAATATTTTCTATATCATATCCTGTCTTATTGACCAATACAAAATCCAGGTTTGGGGCTTCTGACAATAGACATTCCATATTGGAAACAGGCTTCTCAGCTATTTTGAATGCAGATAAACCAATACTCAGAAAAATAAAAGATAAAAAAGCTAATATTTTCATTTTTGTACTATTTTGTAAAAATTAAAAAACAAACAAAGGTAATCTTTATTAAAGATACATGACAAACATAAATTCCGATGCTGATTTATCATTAGTAAAAGATTGATATTGGCATTAAGCCAACCAAACCCTTAAAAAGCTAAAAGTTATTAAGAATTTACTTTCTCTTAAATGACCAGGTGATATATGCTTTTGCTACTACTTCATCTCTGTCATTTCGTCCGGTGGAAATCATACTGAATTGTGCAGTATCACCCTGCTCTGTGAGCGAATCCAATACCGCCGCCAACTCCAATCCCTGATCACAGGTAAAAGTTATAGCAGTATTGGCTTTTTTAAAATATTCTGCTCTGAAATCAGTAACCAACATCGAATGAGGTACTCTATCTGCAAGCAACATCTGACAAAGAGCTCCTGTAGACAATTCAGCTGCACCTGCAAGCGCTGCAAAATAAATAGATTTAAAAGGATTTTGTGTTCTCCATGTGAATGGAATTCTGACCTTACAAAGTTGATCATCTATCCAGCTGATACTAATGCCCCAAAATACTACTGAAGGTAATCGCTTCAGCATGCCTATTCTGAATAACACAGGGTTCAACACTTTTTTTTGATATTGGGTGGATTTTACTTTCATACTTTATGATTTACGTGCGACCCAAATTACTTCAGGAAGATCTTTGGTGTGCCCAATATAACGAGCCAACACAAAAAAGTAATCTGATAACCTGTTCAGGTATATAATTATTTTTGGATCTATGGTTGAGTCTCTATCCAATGTGATTACCCTTCTTTCAGCTCTTCGACAAACTGTCCTGCATACATGGGCATATGCAACCGCCACATCACCACCAGGCAAAATAAAATTGCGAAGCGGTTCGAGCAACTGATCCATGGTATCCATGGCATTTTCCAGGGTATGAATGTCTTCGTCTCTAATATCAGGAGTAATAAGTCTTTTTTCAGGATCTGAAGCCAGATTAGAGCCAATTGTAAATAACCTTTTCTGAACTTCTGTAAGAAAATAATTTTGGGTTGCCTCGCTGAAGGTAGAATTTAGTAATCCTATAAAAGAATTTAACTCATCTACCGTGCCATAAGCTTCTATCCGAAGGTCATCCTTTGATATCCGTCTCCCTCCAAACAATGAAGTAGTTCCTGTATCACCTGTTTTGGTATAAATTTTCATGGACAAAGATTAGAGTTGATGGTACAATAAAAATTTATTTTTGACATTGAAACAATATAATTGAACGCCAAATATATAAAAATTAACAGTAGAAACAACACCATTGTTGAAAATACAGTGATTTCAGGTAATTAACTTTCAACTTATTTGTAATCTAAATTTTGACTATACAATTTCCTGATTCAAATTAAAAGAGAAGGTTAACATATTATAAACTTTTAGAAATTCAAGGCCATTGTACCTTTGTGGCCTAAATAAAATTATATGACAAATATATATAAGCTTCATCCATGGCATGGTGTTGATATAGGTAATGAAGCCCCTGAACTCGTAACTGCCTTTATAGAAATTATACCGAGTGATACAGTAAAATACGAAATAGACAAACACTCCGGTTATCTCAAAGTGGACAGACCTCAGAAATTCAGTAATATTGTACCTGCATTATATGGTTTTATCCCTCAGACTTATTGTGCAGAAGATGTAGCCAAACTTAACATGGATTCTACCGGCAGAACAGATATAAAGGGAGATGGCGACCCACTTGATATTCTCGTACTGACAGAGAGAGAGATTACTCACGGAGATATTTTAGTCAGAGCTTACCCCATTGGTGGATTCAGATTGGTGGACAGCAATGAAGCTGATGATAAAATCATCGCAGTGCTGAAGAATGACGATGTGTACGGCCAATGGAAAGATATCAAAGATGTGCCGGTCACTATCATCAACAGACTTAAACATTACTTCCTGACTTACAAACAAATGCCTGACAAAACGCCTACCTGCATCATTGATGAAGTGTATGGAAGGGAAACAGCCTATGATGTGATCAAAGCCAGTATATCAGACTATCATCATCATTACAGAAGGAATTAAGAATGATTATGTGATTGAATGAGTGATCAAGTGATCAAACTGAGTAGTGAAGTTGGTGGATTTTCGAATTTGCTGTGTTGCTAAATTGTTGGATTGCAGAGTTGCTGAAATAGCTTTCTGGAACATACTAATACATGTAAAAACCTTTTACACCATCAAAAATTGTGTCTATCCCTAGATATGCCTGATCCTAGATCGAGGTTGATTGTATTTTAACCTAAAAATCTATAATGAATTTCCTATTACATATCAAAAATGCTTAAAAATCATTCACTTCGTTGACTTTTGACTTCGCACCGTAGCGATGCTACGATTTGTCGTCAAAAATCCTGATTTTATTGCACTTTTTGTCTTCATAACGGAACCCATTATAGATATTTAGGTTTAAAGTAAATGTCTACTATTTATCCTCCTTTGCGGCAGGATCATTTTCAGGAAGCGTAAACTCTTTTTGTTTTTTGCCGAAAACAGAAAAATGTGCATATCTTTTAGGATTCAAACGCAAATCCTGCAATAGCAGATTAAGATTTTTAGTTGAAGCTTCTATATTGTCATAAAGCTTTTTGTCATTCATTAGTTTTGCCATGGTGCCCTCCCCTTTCTCCACTTTATTGAGGACATCACTCAAGTCTTTCATGGCAGTATTTGCTGAATTTAAAGTAGTCTTCAACTCTGTGATGGCCACTTTTGAAGCATCCAGTGTTTCGTTGGTTTTACTGATGGTACTATTGAGATCCGATTTGGCCAGGTCTCCTGTGATTTTATCCAGGTTATTGAGCATGGACTCTATTTTCTTATTGCTTTTGGCGAGATTGGCTGAGATGGAAGCCATGTTATCAATGGTCAATTTTAGGTTAGCAGACGACTTTTCTACCAAACTATTGGTATTACTTGTGACAGAAGAAAGGTTTTCTGCAATACGCTCAATCTCTCTGAATGTTTCATTGATCGCACCTGTTTCGCCTTCTTTTCCAATATTAGCTATTATTGCTCTGGCTGATTCTGTGATTTCAGTACTGTATTCGCTGATATTTTCAGTACCCAGCATACTTCCCAACAATCCTATGGAACCTCCTTTTAGTTCGTCCCCGTTTAATGCACAATCCGCTCCTGAACATTCTTTGTCAAAATCAAGAAATATTCCTCTACCCGAAACAAATCCCAGGCTTTTTAAATTGGCAATCGCATTTTTAGGTATTTTATATTCGCTGTCGATGAGATAGAAAACATCCATCTTTTTGACATCCGTTTTGTTGATCTTTATTTTTGTGACAGTACCGATCTTATATCCATTGACAAGGACAGGAGATGATACATTCAAATCCGTCACATCATCATACGTAGAAAAAAGTTCGTTTGATGCAGTGAGAAGGTTTCGGCCTTTCAGAAAAGTATATCCCCATATCATGGTCACTAAAACTATGAATGTTAGGATTCCTATTTTTATTTCACGAGACATACTGGTAAATGCTTAGCGTTTGAGATGCAAAATTAATCAACTTAACGAAAGCACGGTGCAAAATGTTTATCTTCCTGATATTATTCGTTTAGAGCAACGATAAAAGCGCCCTTGTATCCCAGATTTTTTAATTTTTCCCGCGCTATCTCAGCGGAAGGTCGGGAAACAAAATCTCCTACCATATATTTATTGACATCATTCTGCTTTTTGACAGTAAGTGATCCGATTTTGCGCAGCTCCGCCGAATCAATATCTGCCAGTTCACTTTTTAAAGCCGCAATCTGCACTTTAAACTTCTGAATTTCACCAACACCAATTTTTGTATTGACGGTATTTGTTTCTGATTTGACTGTTTGTGGGTTAGATTTTGGCATAGAAGAAGATATGGCCTCCTTTATACTCGAAATTTTGGCATCTGAAATATCAGGATTTTTTCCATTCTTAGTATTAGCACCGGTGGTATTATCTGCTATTTGGTTTTGTTTGGAGATATTGATTTTATAATATTTATCAAAAGCCCTTACCACAGATTCTGAGACTACCCCCTGACCGTCTTCCGACAATAGAAAAGCTTCTTCCACATCATTGCTCAAAAACCCTGCCTCTACCAATACGGCTGGCATACTTGCTCGGCGCAATACTGCAAAACCTGCTTGTTTTACGCCCCTGCTTTTACTGATGTGCAATTTTCCAAACTGTTCTTCCACTGCTGCAGCAAACTCAATGCTCTTATCCAGATAATTGTTTTGATACATAGACAGCATGATATGACCTTCGGGTGAGTTGGGATCATAACCGTCATAATTGGCTTCATAATTTTGTTCCAAAAGTATAGAAGCATTTTCTCTTTTAGCTACTTCCAGATTATCTCCTGCACGATGTAAACCCATCACAAATGTTTCCGTACCTCTGGTCTTGGGATTGCTTATAAAATTACAGTGAATGGAAATGAAAAGATCCGCATTTTGCTCATTGGCATATTGAATTCTTCGAAACAAAGGTATAAATACATCTGTGGTTCTGGTTTGAATCACCTCCACATCCGGATATCTTGACTGAATGATATCCCCAACTTTGAGTGCCAGTTTAAGCGCAATATCCTTTTCGTAGGAATTTTTGCCTACTGCTCCACTATCATGTCCTCCATGTCCGGCGTCAATGACTATTTTAATTACTTTTTTCTTCCGGTCACCTGTTTTAAGGAGGTTTTGCATTAACCACAGGTCTTCCTTTGAGCCTTGCATCCACTCCGGAGAGGATAAACTTGTATTATTTAATATAATTTTAACATCAGATGCCCTCAATGTGGATGACACATAATAGAGAAGTGACGTTATTATCAACATGATACGTAAGATTGTAACGTTCTTTTGGATGAAATCTGAGACCATTGGCGTATTTTTGTGATTTTTAAGGGACAAATATAACGATTATTTATAATATATCATACATAATAAACTTGAAAATAAAGCATTACATAGTATTTATTTTTTTAATATTTAAAGTACCGTCTTCATTTAGTCAGATACCCATTGAATATATACCAAATAAATCTAATATATCTGATACAATAATCGTTCCAATTGACTCATTAAAGGCGTTTGGTAAAAAAACTTCTTCGGAAAAATTTTACAAAGAGATCAAAAGCCGGGATTCAGCTTACGCTGCCACCGATACTTTGCCTGAAATACTTATAAATTACAAATTGTCAAAAGATGCCATAGAAGCTGAAGTGAAATATGATGCCAGAGACTCTTCTTGGGTTGACCTGACCAATGAAAAAATTCATCTCTATGGTGGGGCTGTGGTAGACTATCAAAAAATAAAAGTCACAGCAAACTATATGATCATTGATTTTGCCAATAATATCATAGAAGGTTATTTTAAGAAAGACAGCATTAATAATGACAAAGACAAACCAACCTTCAGTGATGGTGAGAATACATTTACCTATAAAGAAATCAGGTACAATTTCAAATCCAAAAAAGGCCTGGTAGATCACGCCATCACAAAACAAGGTGAATTTAATCTGGTGGGTTCAAGGACAAAATATATCTCCGGGCAGACGGATTCTCTCGGCGTCAAGGAGGATGATGAAATTTACAATAAAAATGCCATCATCACTACCTGTACTCACGACCCACCACATTATGGTATCCGTGCAGATAAACTCAAATTTGTTCCCAATAAACTGGCGGTACTTAGTGTGGCACAGGTAGAAATAGCCAGAGTACCCACTCCTATTTTTTTACCTTTTGGATTTTTTCCTTTGGCAAAAGGCAAGTCATCAGGACTGATATTCCCATCAAGTTATGAATACAACGAACAATTGGGACTTGGATTCAGGGAGGTAGGATACTATTGGCCGGTAAATGACTATGTTGACCTCAGGGTCACCGGTGACATCTATACCCGCGGATCTCATGGTATCAGGATCAATACCAATTATAAAAAACGCTATGGTTATACGGGTGGTGTACTCTTAGGTTACAGCAATAATATACGTGACAACGACGTAGATGGCGGCAAGTTATCGCAGAAGTCTTTTAGCATCAATATACGGCACAACCAGGACGGTAAAGCTCATCCTTACCGTCATCTGGGAGGCTCTGTAAATATTCAAACCAACCGGTACGAACAGCGAGTATATGAAAATCCACAAGCTGCATTACAAAGTCAGTATTCATCCAATTTTACTTTTTCACATGATATGCCGGGCACACCATTCAGATTCAGTGCAGAGTTCAGACACAGCCAGAATACCCAAACAAGAGTCATGGATATCACCTTGCCCAATATGTCGCTCAGGATGAACACTATTTTTCCTTTCAAAAAGAAAAACAGTACCAAAGAAGTATGGACGGATAACATAGCCGTTTCTTACAGTTCTGAGTTCAGAAATTTTGTAAAAACCACCGACACTACCCTGTTTACGCAACAGACATTAAAAAATATTCAGACCGGTCTGCAGCAAAAAGCATCTGTCAGCACCAATTTCAGATTGCTGAAGTACTTTAATGTCTCTCCCAATATTAACTATGATGAAACCTGGCTTCTAAAAAAGTATCATTTGACTTTCAATCCGGATAGCGTTATTATTAAAGACTCTATCACATTTGACACTCTTGGATTTAAGCCACCGACAGAATCCTTTGAATCAGGATTTAATGCTTTCCGGAATTTTAATGCTGGAGTATCTGTTAATACTCAGATTTTTGGTACAAAAAAATGGACCAAAGGTCTGATACGCGGGATAAGACACACCATGAAACCGAACGTAAGTTTTTACTATAAACCAGAGAACAAGGATCGCTACGAAGCCATTGTCGATACAGATACCAGAGATGATATTAATAATCAAAGAACCTATAGTATTTTTACCAACAGTCCTTTCGGTACGCTGCAGGGATCCGAAGAACAAATGGGTATTAGTTATGGTTTAACCAATATATTTGAAGCCAAATACTGGTCCAAAAAAGATACTACAGAAAAAAATGTCAAATTATTTAACAACATCAATGTCAATGGTTCTTACAATTTTATAGCTGACTCTATCAAATGGAGCAATATTAGTATAACAGGCAATACAGTAGTACTGAAAGGATTGACTAATTTTTTCTTTTCCGCTGCCTACAGTCCGTATGTATATGATACAAAAGGAAGGATTACAAAAACCAGTGTATGGGATAAAAAGAAAAGACCACTGGAATTCCGTAATTTTTCAGGCCAGTTTTCCACTGGCATATCTTTTGGACGTATCAGGGAAATGCTCACCGGCAAAAAACAACAGACCCAAAACCAGGCTTTCAACCAAACCAAGGCTTCTGAACCCGGTCTGCAGACGACAGAAAATAACGCAGCTGATGCAGAAAATGAAGAAGATAAAAAACCCAAAGAAACATCGCTTGCGGAGTGGTTTGAAAACTTCAATATTTCCCATGCGCTTAACTTTGAATACAGAAAAGTCAGTGACAGAGATACTTTCCTGATCAGTAGTCATTCCGTCAATATATCGGGAAGTGTTCCTTTGACCAAAAACTGGAGCATGAATATCGGCAATATAGCCTATGATTTTAAAAATAAGTCATTTGTTTATCCTTATTTCAGTTTTGCCCGAGACCTCCATTGTTGGCAGATGAATTTCACATGGGCACCATCCAATGGTGTCTACAGTTTTTTTATTGGAGTCAAATCTTCAGCACTTAGTTTCCTCAAATACGACTACGGTCAGAGAAATGCCAACACTCTTTTTACGGGCCAGCGAAGATAGTTATCTATAGTATCCCTGATAATTTAGACAGATTAGATTATACTCAAAACAAATAGGTTTGCGAAAAATGTCTTTAACACTGTTTTGATTTTGAGTAAGGAAGAAGTTTATGTTTACCCAAAGCGGTAACACGAAGCGTGTCTTTAAAGTAATTCATTGTCAGGACATTTATCGTCCCGGACATTATATCGTCGAATACATAAAGACATTATAGTTCTAAAAGAAAATTATTGCCGGTATAATTCTGCTTTGTCAACTTATGAATTTTCAGGAAAATCTACTTGTTTGCTTTCGGCTGGTAGTTTAGCACTTCAGCCTGAATTGCTTTGAAAACCTGGTTAGCACCACTTTTATTCCCACCACTTTTTGTTTTCCGCTTTTTTGTCACCTATTGGTTTTACTATTGCATCATTTGGTGCCATATTTTCTAACATATAACTTAACCATCCATTTTTTCCATACTTTTCTTTCACACTAAATTCTCCCGCTCCAATGTCAAGGTCGCCACATTCCGGAATTCTATAGTCACCCCAATTGCATTTTTTAGATGCGTTAGTTTTAAAGCTTGTCCAACTGCCAACAAACTGATTGTTTGAAAAGCCGTCCGCAACAAACATTAAAGCATCATATCTCAACTGTCCTTTGTTGTCGATTAGAAATTCGCTTTTCAATTTACCTTTTATAAAACCAGTCGAAGGTTGCTTTTTGTCTTCATACAGAATTACGTCACAGGTCGCAAAACCTTGTTTGTAAGTTGGTATTTCTCCGCTTTTATAAATCCTTGCTTGTCTAATTGTAATTATCCCTTGAAAAGAACATATGGTCTCCTTCACTTTTGTCTTGCCGTAAACCAAATAGTCATGAGGGCTTGTCGGGTTTTGAATTACTGAAACGAAATGAATAAAAAATCTTTGATAGTCGTCACCAATGAAACCTAAAATTTCTGCTCGTTTAAACTTTTCTTTTCCATCTTCTCTGTCCTCAATTAAAATACTGTCTGCCACCAAAACGGTCGAAAGGTCGTAGGTTTTTATTTGGTTAAAAAAGTCAGTAGTTGTCGTGTCTTGAGCATAGGTCTTGCCAAATAATAAAAATGTCAAAACGATGAAGGCTATATGACGCAGTGCTATAATCATAAAAATTGATACTAACTAAAAAACAAATGAACCTAAAACCAATCTTTATTATTTAAAAATAGTGAATAGTAAGTCAAGATGTCTACGCTTGAACTAAATCATAATCAGTAATCAGTGATTGAGCTGATATGCCAAGATGTACATTAAGCTTCCTGATCATTTCAAGACTTAACTTTCTTTTTCCATTAAATATTTCACTAACTCTACTTTTTGAACCTAATATTTTTGCCAAATCGCTTTTAGTCACTCCCAATTGGTCCATTCTAAATAAAATAGCATCTATCGGATTGGGTGGCTCAATGATAAATGTTTTGTGTTCGTATTCTTGAATGAGTAAACTTAAAACTTCCAATTCATCTGATTCAGCTGAATTCGCTTGAAGATCCATTTGCATTAGTGTGTAAGCACGAACTAAATACTGCTCATGTTCTAACTCATTTTTTATTACTTTTAACATATTCAATTGTTTTAGCATCTATTAAATCGTATTCATTGTGTGTGCCAAACCAAACAATAAAAACAATTTTTAATCGAAATTCAATATCAACAATCAGTCTATAGTTATTTCCATTAATATTAAATACTACTCTCTTATTTGAAATAATTGAAGCACTGTTAAACATTTGCTTCAGCTCCTGTGGAGTACTCCATTCTGCAATCTTTATTTCATAAAGCCATGATTTTAATGCTTGTTCACATCTTGGGTATTGCTCTATATAAGAAACTAATGTATTTAATGTTATTACTCTCATAAACAGCACAAAGATAGGGTTCAGTTCCCAAATCGGTAACAAATCTTAAAATATTTCACGATAAAATAATTTATAAACAGGATCATTTCCCGCATATCTCAAAAACTTGTAGGACGCATATTTTCATTCGGCTGTCCTGATGAAGTCGCATATATGCAATAAATACAATCTATAAATCCACCTGCAGCTTTGGTACTAACAAACTTCCCATTTACAAAAGACTTTAATACAATAAATTTATTCCATTTGATATCTTAATGAAAACTGTATTTGTCACCATCAGATTGGATTCCCAGCTTTACATTCTTGGAAATAATGGTGCCTGAGAGAACAATTCTACACTCGTACTTCAGTTCACCCGATGCTCCATCTTAACTTTTCATTTCAGATATTCTCCTTTTATCTCACTCCATGAAGGTAATTTTTTGTAGTGCCATTTGTGCAGTAAGACTCCATTCTTCCAGAGTATGACACCAGGATTGGATCGCATGATGGTTTTCAATAGCTTTTCATCAGCCGTAAGATACTCCACATCAAG
Source organism: Saprospiraceae bacterium (assembly GCA_016714445.1). Classification (GTDB taxonomy): domain Bacteria; phylum Bacteroidota; class Bacteroidia; order Chitinophagales; family Saprospiraceae; genus OLB9. The sequence continues at coordinate 1,371,279 of JADJNF010000001.1, forward strand.
TCCAGTCTCTTTGGCGAGCAGTTTTGCTTTTTCAGCATCTATACCACTGATTACTACTGACATACTCACTTTGTCTTTTGCAGCAGCTTCTTTGAGTGGTTTGATGACATTGACAAATGTGGCGATAAAATCTTTATTCCAGACGATATCATAATATTCTTCTTCTTTCTGTTGTACTTCCTTAAATGTTTTTACAACGGTAACACTATCTTTAAAGCCGGAAACAGCCATTGTATCCATGCTGAAAATAGAATCTGAAACCATTCTTTTGCCCGGTATGGCTTTGTATTCTGCCTTAAATACCGGTACCATCAGGTGTGCCTCAGGATTGGCCAGATAGATATCTGTTTTTTCATTGCCATCAAAATCAGTAATATCAAAATGACTGATTTTAGTCTCTTTGATGGTTGGTTCTGTCTTGATCTGTTCTACCGTTTCGTATTCATCGGTCAGAGCAGACAGATTTTTCATATATTCTTCGTAACTGAATTCTTTTATTTCCCCTGTGGTCTTGTTTTTCATTTTCATAGCAAGGACCTTTACAGCATTCGCCGCTTCTGTTTCTGTTTTTTTGATTTCCGCTATATTAGCACCATTACGGAATGGTCTGAAATCCACATGCGGCTCGTCCCAGTAAAAATTATATACACAGTATAAAATCAGAAAAAGAGTAGATCCTACCAGGGTCACATTTCTGGTTTTTGAAATAAATAACTGATGCATATCTTTCCATCTGACTAAAAAATATATAGATGGCATCAACAGGAACAAATCTTTATAAAATGAAATCCTTGGGTCCAGTTTGATAAAATCACCAAAACATCCACAGTCAGTCACCCGCATATTGGTGGCTTTATATTCTCCCCAGGCTGAAAAAGAAAAGAAATTCTGATCCATGGGAACGTAACCGGTCAGAAAAGTAAAACCTGTCAGAACAGTAAAAAATACTACCAGCAAAAAGAAAAGCCAGGCAGTAAGTTTTGGTCTGTCTCCGATAATCAGCATGATACCCAATATGATTTCAAAAATAATCATAAAGATGGCAAATGCCGTTGAATATTCCGAAAAGAATGGAAACATTGGTGCAATAAAACTCATGGATGTATCTGCAAATGTTGCATAAAATTCAGCAAAGTAATCTTCCATCTTAAAAGCAGTTCCCAACGGATCCACCGCCTTGACCCAACCGGAAAATAAAAATAAAATCCCTGTAAAATTCTGGAGGTAGGTCATCAGCCAGGATTTTTGTACTTTATACGCCAACGTCATCACTAAAGTCAGTGCTAATGCTGCCAATCCTATATAAAACATCAAGGTTACTATGGTCATTTGCTGTTATCTTTAAATTTAATAAGGAATACACCTATATAAAGGAGGAACAAAAGTAATTGTTTTCAAACGGTATAACAAATAATGATAATTGAATATTTGTATTGAAACAGTTAATCAATAGTTAATGAAATAATATCCTGTACTTAATTATATTAGTTAGGTGAGCAAAAAATTAATTCTGCTTCAAATACTTCAGAATAATCTTGCTTTAAGAAAAACACCAAAATGCATGGGAGAAGCCGCTTCATAATACCGCTGGCCTGCAGCATTGGTTCTGAAATTGGAATATTCCGTCAGATTAAATACGTTATTGCCCAGCAATCCGATGGTTAACCTTTTGGACAATTTGGATCCGGAAGACAATACAAAATTTAATTCACTATATGGTTTGGTTTCAACCAGATTGGCGTCATCCAGCCACATACTGCTGTTCGATGAAGCCAATATCTGAACCATTACACATTGCTGTATGTCCATGGTCAGATTGACATTAAGTTTGTGGTGAGGTATCAGCGGCTGTCGGTTTCCGGAAAAATCTGCTAAATCAGTTGTAAAAGTGGTATATCTGTAATCCGCAAAAGTATAATTAATATCCGCCTGTATCCATTCAGCAGGTTGCCATTTAACAGCCATTTCCACTCCGGCCCTTGACCCTGTGGGTGCATTCCGGTAATATGTTCGTCCGGGAGTAGCAGCCAGCTCATAGCCTTGTATCTGATCAGAAATCGCAATATAAAATACAGCAGCCGAACATTCCAATTGTACAGACGGACTTATTTTTATACCAAGTTCCGTCTGGACCGATGATTCAGGATTCAATGATGTATTAAACCCTCCTGCTCCTGTTGGATTATTGGTCAGTTCATTCAGGGCCGGCATTTCAAAAGATGTGGAAATATTGGCATAAGTCACCATAGTTTTGCTGAAATGATAACCAATACCAAATGCTCCATTCAGACGGTTATACTTTTTTTGCCCATCCTGATTGCCATCAGACAAAAAGTGATCGGCAAGCCGGTAAACATTATGGTCATATCTAAGGAGCTGGTGAAACGAAAATCCCGAAAGATTTAGTTGCCATTGCTGATAAAGGGCCAGATTAATGACACTTTCATTCTGGTCTGCGGTGCTGCTCCCCTTAGTCCCATTGAGATTTCTATACAGACTGCGTCGGTCATCCTGATACTCTGCAGATTGCCCTAGGGTAAAAATGCTGTTTTTAAATCCCCGATATTCCCAGGCATTATTAATGCCCAGAAAATCTCTGTTCAGATCGATCCACCCACCGGCTTCAAAAGGAAGCCTGCCGGTAAATACTCTTTTGCGATAAAAAACCGAGGTGATCCAGGTAGCATTTTCGGACGGCGAGTAGATGGATTTTACTGCTGAAAGTAAACCACCGACCGATTCTCCGGCTTTAAACATAACATTTCTTGCATTGGCCTGATATTTATTGCTCATAAATTCATTTGCATTCAATGCACCAGGGTCATTTCCTTCCGGAGAATAATACAAACTGTTGATAAAATCCAACTGCCATTGGTTATTTACAGAAAATCTTGTTTTGTTGTACAGCGTATTGTTCTGAGCACCGGCATAATCTCTCTTGCTTCTGAAGGTATGGTGATGGACGGACAACAAATTTTCCAGCTTGCCTTTTGAAGTACCGTATGTTAGTCCCGCATCATAGGAACCCAGACTGTTGAACCGGGTATTAATACTCATTCCTCTCTTAAAAGCCGGACTTTTCATAGAGATGGCACCACCACCTGCATTTCCCAATCTTGCCGCCAGACCGGATCGTACCACATCCAGTTCGCTGATATCATATATGCTGAGCTCGTCCAGCTGTGAAGTTCCATCCGGTGATGTCAGGGGTATTCCATCCTGAAAAATACGTATACCTCTGATGCCAAAAGCAGATCTGCTGCCATAACCTCTGATTGCGATACGCACATCCTGAGCAAAATTTTCACCATTAAAACTCTGTACACCCGTAAGCCGGTCAAATACATTTTTTACACTGTTCTGATAGTTATCTCCGGCAGACAAGGTGTCCTTTTGATAAGTCCAGGGCAAATATCTCACAGGTCTCATATCAGATAAAAGGACTTCATCGAGCATACCGGTGATCATGGTATCCGCTACTTGGCCTGCGGCTAACCATGGTATGAAGATTAAAAATACTATCCTTTTGATCATGAATATTAAAATATGGTCAAAAGTATAAAAATCGGGCCACTTCATCATGAAGGTATTGATGATAAACATACATTCTATAGCTTTTCCTAAAGAAACCTTACCTTTGCGGAGATTTAAAATCAAAACAGATTTACTTCTTTCCATGAAACAAAAAATCGAAATCCTGGCACCTGCCAAAAATCTGATACAAGGGATTGCTGCCATCAATGCAGGTGCAGACGCTGTTTATATAGGTGCACCGTTATTTGGCGCGCGTACCAATGCGACCAATTCTCTCGATGATATCGCCGAAATGGTGAGATATGCACACTTGTTTAAGGCGCAGGTTTTTGTGGTCATCAATACGATATTGTATGACGACGAACTAAAAACCTGTCGGGAACTGATCTATAAATTGTACGATATCGGCGTAGATGCACTCATCATTCAGGATATGGCTATCCTCGAGATGGACCTGCCGCCTATCGTACTGCATGCAAGTACACAAGCCAACAATCGAGACCCTAAACATGTAAAATTTCTTAAAGATGTCGGTATCAAAAGAGTGGTGCTCGCTCGTGAACTCAATCTGGATCAGGTCAAAGAAATACACGAAGCCACGGACGTAGAACTTGAGTTTTTTGTTTCGGGTGCACTTTGTGTTTCCTTCAGTGGCAATTGTTATATGAGTATCGCCAATGGTGAGCGTAGTGCCAATCGTGGGTCATGTGCTCAAAACTGTCGATTGCCTTATGAGCTCATCGATGGAACAGGGAAGACACTGATCCAAACAGCGCATTTGCTTTCCATAAAAGATCTGGACCTGAGCGATCAGTTGCCCGCATTGATAGAAGCAGGTATTTCGTCATTCAAAATAGAAGGACGACTCAAAGACATCGTTTATGTCAAAAATAATACATCTTACCTGAGAAAAAGATTGGATGATTTTCTGGAAAATAATATGGACAAATACCAAAAAGCATCATCAGGAAGGACTTTTTATAACTTCGAACCGAAAATGGATCGGAGTTTTAACCGTGGATATACCGACTATTTTGTCAATAAAAGAAAAGAGAAAATCGGTAGCTGGGATACACCAAAATCACAAGGTCAGTACATAGGAAAAGTCCTGGAAATCAAGGCAAATGGATATGTTGTAGAAAATTATGAGCAACTCAACAATGCGGATGGACTCTATTTTATCAATGCCAATGGAGAAGCGGATGGTGCTCAAATCAATATCATCGTCAATGATGTAGTGGTGCTCAACTCGCCAAAATCTATCGAAATCGGAACAGTCATTTATAGAAATTCTGATGCAGAATTCAATAAATTGGTGGAGCAGGAAAAAAGTGCCATACGTAAAATCGGTGTTCATCTGCAATTTTCGGAAACAGAAGATGTGTTCAGATTGCTTGCTACGGACGAAGATGGTCACCAAAGCGAAATGTCGATGTTGAGTGAAAAAACGTTAGCCAATAGTGCCGAATCCGTTATTCCCAATATCAAAAAGAATCTGGCAAAAACAGGAAATACCGTATTTATCGTGGATGATATCGACGTGACAATGACCGATAACTGGTTTTTGCCAATATCAAAAGTAAATGAAATCAGAAGAGAAGTTCTCGAGCAATTGGTAGAAATACGCATCTCGCAGTACCATAGAGAAACGCAGCCAATAGTCAAAACAGATCATCCCTACCCTGTCGACAAACTGGACTTCACCTACAATGTGTCCAATCAAATGGCAAGGAATTTTTATAAACGCCATGGTGTCAAAGATATAGAAAAAGCCTTCGAACTACAATGGGATCCCGGCAAATCCAGGGTAATGGTCACGAAGTATTGTGTCAAGTATGAACTGGGCAAATGTGCCAGATTCCAACGTGCTACCATGGGTGAAAAAATCGCAGAACCGCTCACACTCAAACATGGGGAAGTCGAGTACAAGCTCAAATTTAACTGTAAGCCGTGTGAGATGGAAATCTGGGAGAAAGATGCCGAGCTGGAATACATCGATGAAGATGTACAGATGGGGTATGTGAAGAAGTAATGAGTGAATCTAAAAAATTGATAAATGACGTCATTACTTTCCATATTATTGTCTACTGTTTTTTTTTGTACTTGCAGGAATTCATGTGTATTGGGGACTTGGCGGTAAGTGGGCTTTGGCAGATGCATTTCCGACAAAGGAAGATGGGACTTCATTATCAAAAGTGCCGGGCGTCGTGGCATCATTTATAGTGGCAACAGGACTATTCGTTTTTGGCCTTTTTTATCTCATAAATGGACAGATAATATCTGTTGTATTACCAAGTTATTTGAGTGTTTATGGTTATTGGATTATTGCCTTCATTTTTTTCTTACGGGCTGTAGGAGATTTTAAGTATATAGGAATGTTTAAAAAAATAAAGAAAACTTCTTTTGCTAAAAATGATACAAAGATTTACACGCCTTTGTGTATTTTTATAAGTTGTCTGACTTTTTTACTGATATATTTAGATTAAAATCCCTACACCATCTCCTGACCTGACAACTCATCCATCATAGAAGTCATAATGAGATTTTCGTCAAAGATGGCACTGAATACAAACGGTCTGCCTTCATTCACATATTGATAAATGTGCCAGTCGGTAGGTGGCGTATACAAATCTTTAAGTTCATCGGCATGTACCCAATACAGTTCTCCTTCATCACAATCAGGTGCAGGAATCCAGGGAATCTCTACTGAATAAATAAAACTTACCCAATTATAATTCACGGGAGATGTCTCCGTGAGCACGCCACAAAACTTCGGGTCAGAGATGGCGATTCCTGTTTCTTCCATCGTCTCACGAATGACTGCCTGAATGGGCGATTCGTATGGATCAATTTTACCACCTACAGGAACAAACTTACCCTGATTGGGTACTTTGGCTCGTTTGAGCAGGAGGTATTGGTCACCACTTTTGATGATGCAAAATACGGCTACACGTTTTATGCCTTCGGGAGTCATGAGTACTGTTACAATTATTAACCCATTAAGAATCTATTTATTCCTAGAATATGCATCTGCCACTCCTTTTGGTGTAAAAGCTTTATATAAATTATAAACTCCAATGCATATCAACGACGCACCAAAAACACGGCGACCTCCATAAATAAAAGAATAAAGTGCTAAAATTAACCCAGGCACAAAACAAACAAAACCAATCAACAAATACTTATTCTTCTCCCCACCTGTAGGAGTTTCTGTATATTGTCTGTAATTTTCTATTTGAATTCTTACTTCATTTTCTGTTACACATGGGGATACAGTTTCACTAATTATATCATCGTCAGATTTTCCTTCACTTGCCAATAGTTTTACTTTGTTGGTAGTTTCTTCAATAATGATATTTTTGGTTCTCTCTTTTATACTTTCAAACACATTTTCGTCTAATAATGCAAATTCTGCCTTCTTCTGTTCTAAAGTCCCTGCCATCATATATTCCTTAAGCTTAACACCATATTCTTCTTCAAGTATACTTTTAGCGCTAAACAAAATTTTATCCACATCTGATGTATAAAGTCCTTTTGAAATTAATTGTTCCTGAATTTTTTCTATAGATGTGTTATTTTTCATTTCAGCAGCAACTTCTTCTGCAAATTTGACCTTTTCTTGATACGTCATTTTTTAAATTTTAAGTATTTTTAATATTTGGTAAAATTACAATAATATTTTTTTCTACACTAGAAGTTGATGGATAAAACATATTCTAAAAAAAAATTTAAACTTATTTTTTTAACTCTTCTTTTGCCTGCTTTATCATACTTTCTAATATTTGTTTTCTCAAATCTGTACCACGATGCAACTTTCTTACTTTAAAGTATTCATCTGTCGAAACCTGCTTCACTTTGTCAAAAGGTGTTTCATTAAAAGAAAATGTCCAATTTTTTTCAATTAGTAATTTCGATTTTATTACTTCATACTCACCTTCAATAATAAAACTATCAATTTGAAACTTTTTTACTCCGTAATTTTTATAATATTGTTTTAATCCTTTCTCTGATCCATATATGATATTTTCGATATAATAAGTTTCTAAGCCAGGATTCAATAAATAATCCTTATTGTTATCAAGTATAATTTCATATTTTTTATCATCATTGACTATTAAATTTTCTTTTCCAAAAATTAAGCTTATAGTTTTCATTTCACCAGGTAATATGATAATTTTTTCAGTTTGATCAAATTTTATTGAAATTGATTTCTCTGTGGGGTTGTCTACTAAAATTTCTTTAGGTTTTGAATTACAAGCTAATAAACCAACAATGAAAATTAATTGCCACCAAAAAAGTACATTTCGCCCCATATCAATAAATAAATGTATTAAATAAAAGATGAAATTAATAATTATTCTTAAATAATCCTGAATAAAGTTAATTAGAACGTATTAAAATTTATTGATTCAGACTATTACACTTTTGAGAAGATACTGGTCGATACTTTTTATGATGTAAAATAAGGCTAAACTTACGAAGCCTTCAGAAGTCCCGGGAAATTATTATTGTTGCAGCCAATGATCACCACATGCCTGTTGGATAGTTAAAAACATTTTATTTCTTCGTCTGTTCGGTTGCAAAAAAAAATAAACGACATGCAAAATATCCCACGTTCTGTTCATGTAACAATTGCAGTTTTTTTATTCTTTTTGTTCGTGTGTGGATTTGATGAAGCAACTGATATTATCTTGTTTCTCATCACATTGCTTAATATCATGGTGGTGTGGATGGTTTATTCTGTACTGAGATTTGAGTATGTTTCTCCTTACGCATTTCAGGAGCGATTTTACGAAGATGTGGACAATAAGCGGATAAAGGATGAAGATGAATAGATTAGTTTTGGTGATCAGGTGATGAAGCGATCGGTGGTAAATGGACTAAAACCCTGTCTGACTTCAATGTAAAAGGCAGGAAGGTCAACAAATAAAACCGCTCCGTAAATTAGCAATTCAAACAATTTAGCAATTCAAACATACATTAAGAGCTTTTCGTACCATTCACCCTGAGTGATTATCCCTCCTGCTGATATCATACGAAAGATTTCTGCTCCACGATCAGGTTTATACGATTTGGAAGTTCGCATAAAAAAGCAGGATTCAGGTTTTGTTTGTATAAGATTCTGCCAATCTTCCAATGATTTGATTGGAATGTCAGTTTCCAAAGCAATGAGATGGATGGTTTCATCTTCACATTTGAACAATTTTGCACCAGTGTCATCAAAATAGTCTATATACCTGACTTTTCTGACTATGCCATCAAACACAAAATCACTGAACAAATCAATCATTTGTATCGCTTTAACAGGTTCGTCCCCCTTTATACGGATCCATTCCGTTGAATCTATGCCATGAACAATCAGAAAATTAATAAATTCATCTGTTAATGCTTCAAGTTCTTCTTGTGTTAGTCTTCTGTATTTCAATGGTCAATATTTATTGCAACTCCCAAAACCACGCGTCACCAATCTCGTGATCCTGTACTATTCCTGTATGTTCAAAACCATATTTTTGTAGTATTCTGGTAGAAACATTTTGCTCCGGGGCTGTTTTGGCAGTAATTATGACCGTTTCCTCAGTTGATGCCGCTATATTTATTAAGAGTGAACAAGCCACGGAAGCCACTCCCTGCCCTTCGTAAGCCGGAAAGGTATGGTATGCTATCTCCACCTTTCCATCTACAGGAGGTCCGGTAAAGCCACAAACCCCTTTTACCACAGCACCATCCAGTATAAAATACCCTATCCAGGGTTTAACATACCTTATTTTTTTATAGAAATCATTATACATCTCGAACATGTCCAAACATTCCTGAGTCTGAAACTCTGGTTCAGATGATCTGTTATTTACTTCTATCTCTACTAATTTCATGTTCATGCTACTTCAAAATGATGACATCCAGTGCTTTCTGTTTGATCATTTTATTCAATTCTGCCAACATAATACTTTTAACCTCAACCCACTTTTTTAATTCGCTGTCTATCATTCCTGTAAGTTCATCTCTCACCTGATACATAGATACCGTAGGTGGAAAATCATTAATTCCCATATTCATCAGCGAATTGAGATGTGCCAGTTTATTTGTCAGTCTGATAGGAAAATTCAATGGATCCTGTCCACTTTTATTTTTAGTCTGATACAGATTTTTTTCGACTTCAGATGCTATTGAATCCATTTTTTCTGCATAAGACTTGATATCTTTATCAGAAATTTTGTCTGTGTAGGATTTAACTTGCACCTTCATGGATCGTATGTCAATGATGGCCTGATGTGCTTCAGAAACCTTATCATTTACTGACTTTATAAAATCAAATTGTTTATCAATATCAGATAGAGATCCTTCTGAAACGGGGCTTTGCACTATTTTGAATGGCTGTTCCTGTGTCTTCCCGTTGATATTTAAAACCACTTTATAGTCACCAGTCTTTGCCGTTGGACCGTTGAGTGAGCCCCACCATAAAATCATGCCATCAAATTTTTTGGCAACCGGATAATCCATTCTCCACGTAAACATATTACCGCCTGTTTTTACCTTTAGTTTATCTCTGTCTTCTTTGGCAAAAGATGAATACGTCCTGATCGTGTCGCCTTTCATCGTCAGATAGGTAAGAGAGACCGTATCTTTTTTCTCGTCCAGTTTTGGAATATAAAAGTGGGTCATAACTCCGCCGGGATGATTGGTACCTTCCGTTTTACTGTCCTTAACCTGTCTTCCTCCGATCCTGTAGCTATCCAATGGTTTAAACAGCACCACATCTGCAGCTGTTTTTTTTGTCATAGACTGATGAATCATGGTAAGATCGTCGATGATCCACAAGCTCCTGCCCTGAGTTGCAGCTATAAGATTATTATTTTTTAGCGCCAGATCAGTAATAGGTACTATGGGTAAATTCATCTGAAAAGAAGTCCATGATTCTCCATCGTCATAGGATATAAACATACCTCTTTCAGTGCCAGAATACAGCAAACCCTTTACCGTTTCATCTTCCCGCACCACTCTTGTAAAATAATCTTCAGGTATACCACTGACTATTTTTTTCCAGGTTTTGCCGTAATCGCTGGTTTTAAATAAATAGGGCAAATAATCCCCTGATTTATACATGGTTCCTGCCACATAACAAACCGCAGGATCATGTCTGCTTGGTTCTACGCTATTGAACATCAGATATTTGGGCATGGAAGCTGAAGTTACATCGGTCCACGACTTTCCTCCATCCTGTGAGACGTGTATACGACCATCATCACTGCCTGCCCATATCACACCTTCCTTAACCGGTGATTCATTTACTGCAAAAATCGTGGCATAGTATTCAACACTGGTATTGTCTTTTGTGATTGGTCCTCCGGAAGACACCAATTTTTCTTTTTCATTGCGGGTGAGATCAGGGCTGACCAATTGCCAGGTCTGCCCTTCATCTTCTGTCATATGGAGATGATTAGATGCAGCATACAGTCTTTTGGGGTTATGTCTGGAAAAAAATATCGGAAAATTCCACTGAAAACGATACTTCATACCTTCAGCACCATGACCCATCGGGTTGTCGGGCCATACATTGATGCCTCGAACTGATCCCGTCTTATGATTTACTCTGGTGAGGAAACCGTCGTAGCTGCCACCATATACGACGTCATTATTGAGCGGATCTACAGTGATATGCGCAGATTCACCACCAGCTGTTTCTTCCCAATCTTCTTCTGAAATGGAATTTCCCGTCGTTCGGTGAGCAAGCCTGAGCGTACTGTTGTCCTGCTGTGCAACGTAAATTCTGTATGGAAAATGATTATCTGTAACCACTCTGTAAAATTGTGAAGTGGGTTGATTATGGTAAGTACTCCATGTTTCGCCACCATCATAAGTCACTTGTGCACCTCCATCGTCGCCGATGATCATACGATCGGGATTTTCAGGCGCTACCCATAGATCGTGGTGATCCCCATGAGGTGCTTCAAATCCTTTAAAAGTTTTCCCACCATCTACTGATTTATGGTAATCCACATTCAGCACATATAAGGTGTGATCGTCTTTAGTATCGGTGTAAATTCTACTGTAATACCAGGCTCTTTGTCTTAAGGAGCGGTCATCATTTTGTTTTTTCCAGGTCTTACCGCCGTCATCAGATCTGTAAACTCCTCCATTTTCATTTTCGATGATGGCGTATACGATCTGATTATTGTTGTGAGCTACAGCTACCCCAGCTATTCCCCATGTACCAGCCGGAAGTCCTTCATTGGCTGTTATATTGGTCCAGGTTTCTCCGCTATCGGTACTTTTCCAAAGAGCTGAGCCATCTCCACCGCTGGATAAACTGTAGGGTGTACGTCGTACATTCCAGGTGGCAGCATAAAGAATCCTGTGATTGGTCGGATCGATACATAAATCAACTGCTCCGGCAGAAGCATTGGCAAAAAGTGTTTTTTTCCAGGTTTTTCCGCCGTCTATGCTTTTAAACACGCCTCTTTCCTGACTATCTTTAAAAAGATCACCTAATACAGCTGCATAAACGATATCCGGATTAGTAGGATGCACTCTTACTCTGGTAATATGTCTTGAATGTAGAAGTCCGCAGGATGTCCAGGTTTTTCCGGCATCTTCAGATTTCCAAAGACCCGAACCATAGGATACATTTCCACGTACTGTTTTTTCACCGCCGCCCACATATATGACGTTGTGATCGGATGGTGAAACAGTGATACTTCCTATCGACCCGCCAAAATAACCATCAGAGATATTTTCCCAGGTCCTGCCACCATTGGTTGTTTTCCACACTCCACCACCCGTAGCCCCAAAATAAAATAAATTGGGTTTTCCCGGGACACCTGTTACTGCACACGAACGACCACCACGAAAAGGACCCAAATGGCGCCATTCGAGAGAGCTATACAATTTACTGTCAGGCGGAGAGACAGTCTTCTGAGCAGAAAGATAAAATGGTGACATGATGATCACAAATGCTACTGTAAAAAATCGGACATTGGAAATAAAAATCTTTATTGACATTGGGTGTTATTATTATAAAATAAATATGACTCTAATTTAAAAACATCCTAAAGATATGGGATTCATTGGTTATACAAAAAATGTAGAATTTTTCTTTTTAAAAAATTATTATATTGTATTTATTTCTTATATGTTTGTGATACAATTACAATTAGTAATAAACATCTACGTCGCATGTCAAATAACAATATTTTCCTTGATTTTAAGCTGTCAAAATCAAAAATCAGTGGCTTTTTGCAAGAGCAAATGGATTCCCACTCCAAAAATAAGTTACATGTTGATGGATATGACATTCTGCTTGGTACAGTAAAAAATGAAAATATCCACATTTCTGTCCGACAGAATACTTTTTTAGCAGAAGTACCTCTGGCTTTTACTTTTAAAAAATCTGCTGGTTTGTTCAGTATTGAAGGAGAAGGCAGTATCCGTGTACATATGGAAATGTCTGTTAATTTTGATCAACATTTCGGCATAGAGACCAAATCTGTTTTGCGCCATTTTGAATGGATAAAAGACCCTGTTTTACATTTGGGTGAATTAAATATTCCTATCGAAACCTTAAGTAATTGTATTATCAATTACATGAAAGAGAATACGCTTGAAAAAATGGATCAATCCATATCACAATTGGTGGATATTAAAAAACTCATCAATGAACAGATTGCTTCCTTTGGTCAAAATTACCTGATTCATACCAAGCCCGATTTATTTTTTAATTTTCAACTATTTCAGGTTCAGTCAGATGTTTTTCGGGAAGATGATGAGAATATTCTTCTGGATATTTGGGTGGAAATCAGTAGTAAAATTACCGATGAGCCGATAAAATTTGAGATAAAATCTGATCCCGGATTCTTTTGGATTGACAAAAAACCTGAAAACCATGATCAGAAAATAGATATAGAATTATCCTATTATGGAATTGCCAGAGCAATAATGAGTGAATTGAATGGTCGGCAGATCGGCGGTAAAACCTTCGAACTGGAAAGTGTGCACATCAGAAAGACAAGTTTTCTTGAAATTAAAGCCAGTCTTCAGTCCCCTATAAAAGGAATTCTGACCATCACTTGCCAGCCATATCTACATTCTGAAGAACAAAAAATATATGCAGATGACATACATATTGACATTGATGCTTCAAATATAATATATAAACTATCCTCTCCGATTATAGAAAAAATTATTCGTTCAAGGATTACTTCTTTGCTTCCTTTTGACCCGGCTCCATTTTTTGCAGGGTATATAAAAAAAATACCACCTGTCACTCTTTGGGACAATCAAGTGTCATTTTATCCGAATGTAAACAAAATCCTGATGGACAATCTTAGTTTTACTGCTCAGCATATGATTTGTACTATGGTACTTAAAGACGCTGAGTTGGATATTATTGCATAAAATCTACTTTGGAAAGACTTATCTGGTGGTTGATTGGGTAGTATTGTATACACAATTTTCACAAATCATCATATGCCTCGCTACCCAGGTCAGCTTCGGGAGCAGGAAAACTCATTGCCTTAAAGGGACGCCCCGTCCGTCTTCATTTTTTTACATAAAATGCAATATGATGTACAGACTTGAAGTCGATTAATAACATAAATACGAGAAGATTTTTTACCTTTGCGGCCAAATTTAAAAATCCATGCTTTCTACCCAGAATATATCATTGCAATACGGTAAAAGAGTACTTTTTGATGAGGTAAACGTTACTTTTAAGGAAGGCAACTGCTATGGTATCATAGGTGCAAACGGTGCCGGAAAATCTACATTTTTAAAAATACTGGCAGGTACTCTGGAAGCAAATAAAGGAAGTGTACATCTGGAGTCAGGAAAAAGAATGGCTGTGCTAAAACAAAACCATTTTGAATTTGACGAAGTGACTGTCCTGAATACTGTGCTGATGGGGCACCAGAAACTGTGGAAAATCATGCAGGAAAAGGACGCCATCTATATGAAAGAAGATTTTTCAGAAGCTGACGGTATTAAAGCATCGGAACTTGAAGACCAGTTTGCTGAAATGGATGGATGGAATGCTGAATCATCTGCTGCCAATCTTCTGAGCGGAATAGGAATTCCTGAAAGTGAACATTACAAAACGGTAAAAGAGCTGGATGGAAATCAAAAAGTAAGAGTATTGCTTGCCCAGGCCTTGTTTGGCAATCCTGATGTACTGATACTGGACGAACCTACCAATGATCTTGACTTACACACCATCAGCTGGCTCGAAGACTTTCTGTTGGATTTTAAAAATACTGTTCTGATAGTGTCCCACGACAGGCACTTTTTGGATACCGTCTGTACACACATTGCAGATATTGATTTCAGTAAAATTAGCTTGTTTACTGGTAATTATACTTTTTGGTATGAATCCAGTCAGTTAGCCCTGCGTCAAAAACAAAATGCCAATAAAAAAGCTGAAGAAAAGGTGAAAGAACTCCAGGCATTTATCGACAGATTTAGTGCAAATGCATCTAAATCAAAACAGGCTACCTCCAGGAAAAAAATGCTGGAGAAAATCAATATTGAAGACATAAAACCTTCTTCCAGAAAATATCCCGGCATTATCTTCAAGCAAGCACGTGAAGCAGGCAAAGAGATCTTATCCATCAAAGAACTTAACTACTCTGTCAACGGAGAATACCTGATAAAAAACCTTAGTTTTAATGTGCATAAAGAAGATAAAATCACATTCATCTCAAAGAATAGTCTGGCTACTTCCGCCTTCTACAAAATACTTGCAGGAGAAATTACACCAGACTCAGGTACCATAGAGTGGGGTCAGACCATCACTCCATCGTATTTGCCTAATGAAAATGAGTCTTATTTTGCTACAGAACCCATGAATCTTATTGATTGGCTACGCCAGTATTCTACCGAAAAGGATGAATCCTATATCAGGGGATTTCTTGGTAAAATGCTTTTTAGTGGCGATGAGACTTTCAAAATGTCCAATGTGCTGTCTGGTGGAGAAAAAGTCAGATGTATGTTGTCCAGGATGATGCTTACCGAAGCCAATGTACTGATGCTTGACGAACCAACCAACCATTTGGATCTGGAGACCATCACTACATTAAATAATTCACTGATAAATTTTGCCGGCAATGTTTTGTTTACATCCCGTGACCATACTTTTACCCAAACCGTCGCAAACAGGGTCATAGAAATAGGTCCAAAGGGTTTTCTCGACAAACTTAAGACCTTTGACGAGTATATTGACGATAAAGATGTACAGAACCAAAGAGAAGCCATTTATTAAATCTATTTTATATTGATCAGGTTTACCTTGAGCACTAATAATATCTAATTAACTTAATTAAGAAATAAAATCTTGTGTGATGAAATATTGGTATGATTTATGTATCAAAAAAAAATCAGAATCAAAGTGGTTCATACTTACCCAAAATGTTTCTGAACACTCTATACCCTTTCTTTTTGATGCTTGTAACGGTAGAATCATCCAAAAATTGATACCCTTTGATATTATAAAAAAACCTTGCTTCTAAGTAATGTGGCTCATTTACTAAAACAGTTGAATCTGGGTTTAAATTATTAGAATAAATTAATTTTTTCATTTCAATTCTATATTGTGGCATAACTAGTCTTGCGTTGAATGGCTTTATTCGCTCAATACTATATCGAATTGAAGCAATAAAAATTAATGCTACTAAAAATGTTATAAATTTTGGATAAATAAATTCTTTTTTAATTGAAGATAAATAAACAACAAATAAGCCCAAAAGAATAAACATTGGAGTAGAAGTTATCATAATATATACTTCTCTTTTGGTTGCAGAAATGCTTAGTAAGATCATTGGTATAAAAATCCATAAAATTAATAAGAGCCTTTGTTTATTCAACCTTTTGTATGATTTCCATATTATGAATATTAATGGTAGATAGATTAATTCATTAATGTATTTCCTAATTTCATTTATATAATAGAACCAACTACCTTTATGACCTTGTACAACTTCCGAAATTGGTGCCATTATTGCTTTTAACATCCATTTAGACTCATTGGGAAATTGATAAAAAATCCATAACACCCAAGGGATAGAAAAAATCAAAAATGATGTAATTATGATAAAAATTGAAATAAAATATTCTTGAATTGTTCGACGACAAACAAATAAGTAAACGATCAATATACATAAAAATATGAAGCTCATACTCCATTTAACCATAAAAAGACAACCTAATAGTAAGCCTAAATAAATACTTTTTTTAATCCAATTTTTTTTTGAAAAAATGAGTAAAACGTAGAACAACAATTGTACAAACAAATGAAATATAGTATCTACATGATCACCAGACAAGAGTCCAATATTTATTTCATATAACAAACCATTTATAGCGTAAAAAAATGCAGCAATAACACCAATCTTTTCACTAAATAATTTTCTTCCAATCCAAAAGGTAAGATAAATACTTATTAATGAAAAAATTAATGACGGAAAACGAATAGCAAACTCATTAACTCCAAATAATTTAATGCTTAATGAAATAATCCATAATGATAATGGTGGTTTTGCAAGCCAAATATCACACATAGACCAGTCATGAAAATCTAATTTTACTAACCCGTCGTTTATTAAACTTGGGTATAAAGGTGAATTGATCAAATTTTTTGCAACTAATACATGAAATCTTTCATCCCATTCTCCTAGTGATAAAAACATCATGCCAAAAATCCTAATGCAAAATCCCAGAATTAAAATTAAGAATATCTTTTTGTTTACTTTTTCATACATTAATAATATTGTTTAAAAAATAAAATATTAAAATAGTAGTCCTTCATTTAAAGATTTTATGAATTTAAATTTTTATCATAACCTAAAATAATGTGTTACAAAATAATAACATCTTAACATATTTTTCAATATTTTATATTTTATAGATTAAATACTAATTTAATAACTAAATAAGATATATATTCTCAATCCTGAAAAAAGCACCGTACGCGCAAACATTAGTTAAAAACAATTCAAAAGTAAACAAAATTTAGTTTCTATTAATTATTAATTTGTCTGAATAATATTTATCATCCAAGTCTCTCAATAGAATCAGATACTCACCTTCAATAAAGTTCTCTGAATTAATAAAAATTTCATCCTCTATATTTACATTAAAAGTTTTTACGCAATCTCCGGAATTAAGATGAATAATTTGACCATGAATTATTTTAGATAGTTCTACATTATCCACAATATTATTGAGTTTTAAAGAAAAATAATCAGAAGCTGGATTTGGAAGTATTGAAAATCTAGGTAAATAATTTCCTGAACCAGAAGTGTTAAAGCAATTTCGACCATCTAATCTTATTGTATTTATCCTACTTCCACACTCATTAGTTCCTTGTACAGTAAAATAATAGTATGGTTGCTTTTTGCTAAAGGCCACTTCAAAAGTTTTACAATTTTTATTACTTGGGGCAGGAAGAATTTCAGCTTGTTGATACCATACTTCAGTAAAAGCGTCTGGATTTTCTAAACATATTGTCACACTGGTGCATGTTAAATAATAGTTTAAGTTTGGAAGCGGTGTTCCGAAATAAATGGATTTTTCTGCAAAATCACCACTTAAAAATTTACATTCTTCTGGAACCTTATACCTAACCTTTCCACCTCCGTAATATTCAGAGGCAATAACTTTTATGCAATCTTTATTAATTACTGTATCAAATACTATTGTATCTTTATTACCAATGAAAACTAACTTAGATGTTATTGTGAGAGATGGATTCTGATACATAGTTATCCCTTGAGGTAATTCCCAGCTCCCACCTTTCATTTCAGCTCCATTTAAACAATATTGTAAAGTATCTAATTTTTTACATATTGATGTAGGACCAGTTATTGAAATATTGCAACCAATTTCTTCGTTATTATCTACTATTTTATAAACTCTGATGTAGTCAATTAGAAAATCATTTGGAAAATTTCTCATACTAAAATAAGGATGAGCACTTGGAGTGGCTCCTGGGTCTACAATTACAGAAAGTGCAGGTTCATTACAATCAGGAAAGGACATTGTTTTGTCATATTCGCCTTCTGGTAAATAAAAACCCCCAGATGGAGGATAGTTATTTATATTTTTGAATAGACTTACAGTATATACTAAAACATCGTCAATGTACCATCTAATAAAGAATTTATCATGTTCTACTGCATAAGTATGGAAACTACCGACCAAAGATCCCAAGTCCATTCGTCCACTTGCGGTGCTATATGTCTGACTATTACCAAACCACTTATGAACTGTAAATTCAGGTTCTACTGAACTATTAAATTCGAAAAAATCAATTTCAGTTGACCACCCAAAAATCCAAAATGCTGTCCACATACTTCCAGCCCCTAAAGGAGTATTACACCTAATTTCATATCTATGAAAATTTTCAAATTTAGGTTTTGACCAAAGCATACCTGAAGTAAAAAATCTTGAAGTTATACAATTATCTCTAAAACAAACTTCTGGGAACTCAACAGGTTCAACTTTTGTATGAAGAGTGCATATTCCATTTGCAACAGACACATTTTCATCTTTAAAGTATGAACCTCTGTTTTCATGTAATCTATTAGTATGATTTGGAGCACTTGCTCCTGGATGGTAGTAAGTAAACCATTTACTATCATCAAGCGTTGTTCCATCAAATTCATCGAAAAAAACTAATTGAAAATTCCTATCACAGTTAATATTACCTCCTTCAAAATTTATCTTTGGGGTATGTTGATAAAGGTTATTTAATTCGCAGTTTTCACAACTTGAAGTAATAAAAGGTACATTTTGTGAGCTTACCTTATAACAAGTAAATAATAACTTAACTAAAAAAACCATTAATATTAATTTTCTCATGATAAAAGTTTAAGATTTTTACAATTATTGAATTAATATCAGATAGTTCAAACTTTGTGCCACTTTTTAAAATACTACCATCTTTAAAATCAATTACAAATAAGTGGTTCAGATATTCATCTTTTAGAATTTGTTTAAATTTAATCATTTGACTGAATTTTGCAAATTTTATCTAAACATTGTCATATCTTTTTTAAAACTGACGTCTAGCACTGCATCTTATGTCTTGTATAAAATAAAATTTTCACATTTTCAATAAATCATGAAAATACAATCATATTCTTAATTAATTCCAAAGCTAAATCCAAAATCTTCGACTTTTGAATCTCAAGGACATCGTTTTTATTTATCAAAAACTATGTTATGTTTTACACCTAACTCACACATCAATTATACTTTGCTTAAATTCCTTTTGGACAACCAGTTTTATATTAAGGAAAACGATTTCACCCATATTTTTACATTGATGAAAGGCTGGATTATGGTGATGTTCGGCCAGATCATATCTTAACTGTTCGATTTTGGATGGTGTGGAGATAGTATCTGCTATCATACAACGCAAAAGTTTGGACAATCTATCCTTTGAAATTTTTGCTCTTCTGGCGATTAATGCTCTTTCTTCCAGTTGATACTGTTTTACCGAATCGTGGGTCAGATTTTTAAACCCAAGCTGCAGTATACCATTGTTTTCTTTAAAATATTGAGGCAAATAAAACTGTTTTCTCCCTTCATATGATTGCTGATCAAAATCAATGGCCCTCATTCTATACTGAGAACCCTCGATATCAGGGGTCACACTCACTATATAGTTGTAGGAACGCATATCGCCCAGCAACTGGACAAAACAACGCTCATTGAACTTTACAAATTCTTTGGCTATTCTGATTTGATTAAAAGTATCGATATCTCCGAGATGTTTAATAAAATCATCTCCCGGAATACCAGCTATGTGCTCTTCAATCAAAGTATCTTTATCGATCAGATAGGACAAACTATTGGGAGACAAAAGCTCTTCAAGTTCCAGTCCGTAGATTCTTGAAGCATCGGTACGTTTTATATAAAAGTGGTCATAATTATCATTCAGTTTATTAATAATTCTGACCCTGAATGGCTTGGTATTTCCAAAAATACAATAGTCAATCCGACTAATGGTGAGGTGATCCAGGGTTTGTATATCTCCGTCGGTTTTAAGCAGCGCATAAATCAGACAGAGGCCATCATTAATCATTTGCTGGTCGTACTCTGCAAAAAATACAGTCTCCCAAAAAGTGTCTTCGCCTTTACTGTTGAGCAAAGCATAAGATCCTATGTACCTTGTCATATCATCGTACTGCAATGGCAGATTTGTCACCCGACCATATCTTACCAGATATTGCTGAAGTTGATCATTAATTGCAAAGGGTACTTTTTTGCGGGAAGGTTTATTACCATGCATGTTTGTAATTATTGTATATTAAAAAAAAGCAATTATCAGACCACTTCCATTTAATAGTTAAAAAAACCTACCACTTTTACCATAATAGAATGATTCTAAAAAAGATTTTAACGATACATGGATATTATTTTTAACTTACAATATTGGTATATTTGCAGCAAATATTTAAATATGCGTATCACTTTATTTCTGTTAATATCATTTTTTTGTTCTTGTAATGAAAAACAAAAAGCAGCAGAACCTGCTCAAAATCCTCTATATGAAGAAGTAATGGCTATTCATGATCAGGTGATGCCTGAAATGACTACAATCCACAACCTTAAAAAAGACCTGAAAGCTTTAGAAAAACCTGAAACTAAAGATATTATCTTGGCTCAGGTCAAAGGACTCAATGATGCGGATGAAGCTATGATGACTTGGATGGCAGCTTTTAAAGTTCCGGAAGATAAAACACAGGAAGAAGCGTACCTGCTTCTTGAGAAAGAAAAAATAAAACAAGTCAGTGATCTGATGTATGCCAGTATGGAAAGTGCAAAAAAAATGATAGACTCTTTGCAGATTCAAAATAAATAAATTCAGGATGAAACTTATATTTTATTATATTTTGGGGGCTTTTTCGCTGCTTTTGGTCAGTTGCAAAAACAATGAAACGCTACCCTATCTCGGACAAACTGTAGTAGAAAATGGTAAAGAAATCCATCATAAAGTTGGTCAGTTCAGCCACTACAATCAGGACAGTGTCTTGATGGATAATTCATCATTATCTGAATATGTGTATGTTGCCGATTTCTTTTTTACCTCCTGCCCATCTATCTGCCCGAAAGTAGCCAAACAAATGTTAAGAATTTATGACACCGTCCAGGATGAACCAATGGTAAAACTGGTGTCATTTACGATCGACCCCAAAAGAGATGATGTTAAAAAACTGAGACTATATGCCGATAATCTGGGTATTGATCATAACAAATGGTATTTCCTGACGGGAGACAAAGAAGCAACACTCGAATTGGCCAATACGTATTTTGTAGCCGCTTTTGAAGATGCAGATGCTCCGGGAGGATTTGATCATTCAGGAAAAATATTACTCGTAGATAAGGATGGGCATGTCCGATCTTTCAGTGAAGGCACAGACCCGGAAAACACACCAAAAATAATTGAAGACATTAAAAAACTGGTAGCCAGTTATAAAGCCGAAAATAAATGACCAAAGGTTTGAATCATTTTATTAAATGCTTTCTAGGTGGATTACTGACCATTTCAGTTATTTTTTCTTGTAATGATTCACCATACATGCAAGGCAAAAGACTATACCTGGCCAATTGTGCCAATTGCCATATGGAAGACGGAAGCGGATTATCTGCACTGATACCATCTATACAAAAATCGGTTTATTTAGGAAAACCTGAGATAGCTTGTATACTTAAGAATGGTTTACGTGATACGATATTTAAAGATTCTACATTCCTTGTTCGTGAAATGCCTGCATTCAAAAAATTCAGTGCCACGGAAATAACTAATATTGTTAATTTTGTCAATCATTCCTGGAACACGTCATTCAAGGAAACAACCATAACGCAAATAGAAGAGGCCATTAATATTTGTCAGTGACATCGGGCAGTTCATTTCCATTTCATTTTTCACCACCTACACTAAGATAGGGCAAAATTTTAGCCCCCGTCTCTTCTTTCAGTGATCTTATGCGGCTGATGTGTCTCACGTCAGAAAAATTACCATGTTGTTTACGGTATTTTAAAATAGCATTAATCGTTTCAGATGCAAAATATGGATGTGCGATAAAAGTTTTAAAATCAGCAGTATTGATATTTATTTTTTTAATCAATGATGGGTCCACCGAAAGGAAAGGGGAGATTTGTTGATAGAGACTATCTTTGATGATATTTAATTCAGTAAGTTGTTCTTTGTATAAATATCCACCAAGTTTTTTTCTATATTGAAGGATCTTTTTTACCGTATATAGACCTACTCCTTTTATATCATCAAGTTGTACAGAATCTGCCTGATTCAGTTCTACGATTTCCTGTACTTTTTCGGGAAAAGGTAAAAATGGTTTTGACTTATCATATTCTGCAAAAGTTTTTTGTTGGACGGATTGGTAAGTAATCAAATCTCCCAAACTATTGACCAGGGTAGTATCAATACCATATATGGTTTTAAATTTTTGTATGTCCTTAATTTTTCCGCCTTTATTCCTGAAATTGACCAGGTTTTTTACACCAAATTTGCTAAACCCCAGCAAAAGCAATGAGTCAGCGCTGATAGTATTTGGGTCAAATTCAAAACGTTGCTTTTTTATTGGTGTTTTCTGATAGCTGTCATCCCACAGATCATTTTGGTAACTATAATCATCCCTGCCTTCTTCTAGAAGTGATATACTGTCTTCAGGCAAATAATATTTGCTGACATCTTCCGACGGGTATTGGTCAAAATCACTATATAATTCAACCCCAAAGATAATGACCACAGCCAAAACAAGAAATACAATGATCCCCCTTCTCTCCTGTTGAGTAAAACTGAAAAATTCTTTGTAGTCCATATAGTTGTTTTATATTTTATGTCATATTGAGCTCTCTTGCTTTTTGCATCATAAAAGCGTATGCATCATCGTAATTATTGTTAACAACTCCATCCAGAATGGCCTCTCTGATCGCAGTTTTTAATATTCCCACTTCTCTTGAAGGAGGCAATTTGAAGATACGCATAATGTCATCCCCTGTGATGGGTGGTTGCCAGTTGCGAAGGTGATCTTTTTCTTCTACTTCCTTAATTTTCTGATTCAGTACCCGATAATTTTCTTTGTACCGATTTACTTTGCCTTCATTTTTCGAGGTAATATCTGCTTTACAAAGGGTAAGGAGATCATCAATAAATTCTCCTGCATCAAAAAGCAGTCTTCTTACCGCCGAATCAGAAACTTTATCATTGGTCAGGGCAATCGGACGGAGATGTAACAATACAAGTTTTTGTACATATTTCATCTTGGCATCCAGAGGCAATTTCATTTTTTTAAAAATACGCGGTACCATAGCGGCTCCCAGTGCTTCGTGACCATGAAAAGTCCACCCTAGTTCCGGATCGAATCTTTTTGTAGGTGGTTTGGCTATGTCATGAAGTATAGCTGCCCATCTCAACCATAGATTATTTGAATCCTTAGAAACGTTTTCTAATACTTCCAGCGTATGATAAAAATTGTCTTTATGGCCTATATTGTTCCTGATTTCCACACCTTGTAATGCTGCCATTTCCGGAAAAATAATGTGTAAAAGCCCTGTATTAAAAAGCAACTTAAATCCTTTGGAAGAACGATCAGAAAGGATTATTTTTTCTAATTCTGCACTTATTCTTTCTTTGGAAACTATGCTGATCCTGTGCTTATTTTTTGCAATAGACTTCAGTGTTACTGCTTCAATTTCAAAGTCCAGTTGGGTAGAAAACCGTATGGCTCTCATCATTCTCAAAGGGTCATCCGCAAAGGTTTTGTCGGGATCCAATGGGGTGCGAATGATTTTGTTCTCCAGATCGTGAAACCCATTAAAAGGGTCCTTTATTTCGCCATAATCATCTTCATTTAAGCTTACTGCCAGTGCATTAATGGTAAAATCCCTTCTGTTCTGATCATCTTCCAGCGTGCCGTTTTCCACAGCAGGTTTTCTTGAATCTATACTGTATGATTCTTTCCGGGCGCCGACAAATTCTATTTCAATGTCTTTATGCCTGATCATAGCGGTACCAAATCTGCGATAAACGGCAATATAAGGGGTAGGTATCAATTTTGTAGCCAGTTTCTCAGCGAGGGCAATACCATCTCCGACACAAACCACATCCAGATCATTTGACTCTCTGGCCAGCAATCTGTCTCTCACGTAACCACCAACCACGTATACAGGATATTCCAACTCTTTTGCAGAAAGTTGTATCAGCTCAAAAATTTTTCTTTCGTATGGTTTTATATTGAATACCATTCAATTTTCCTTATAGTGTTTTAGATGGCAAACTCTTCCTGGTAATGGGCTTTAAGCTCATCCAGTAATTCATTCAAAATACCTGGATCCATTTCAGCCACCAGTTTTGCTCTGAATTCCTTGACACCTGGTAAATCTCTGAAATAATTGGTATAATGTCTTCTCATTTCTACTACACCTACCCGTTCACCTTTCCATTCTATACTTTTCATGAGATGTTTTCTGGCCACTTCTACCCTTTCGTCTATAGAAGGCGGATCAGGCACTATCCCGGTTGCCATATATTGTTTGATGTCTCTGAATATCCAAGGGTATCCTATACTGGCCCTGCCTATCATAATGCCATCCACTCCATATCGCTCTTTATATTCTACCGCTTTTTGGGGTGTATCGATGTCTCCGTTACCGAAAATAGGAATATGGATCCTTGGGTTATTTTTTATTTTGCCTATGAGGGTCCAGTCTGCTTCACCTTTGTACATTTGTTTTCGGGTTCGCCCATGTATAGACAATGCCTGGATTCCAATGTCCTGAAGTCTTTCTGCCACTTCTTCGATATTGAGAGAATTTTCATCCCAACCCAATCTTGTTTTGACAGTGACAGGCAATGAGGTAGATTTGACTACTTTTTCGGTCAGTCTGATCATCTTCGGAATGTCCTGAAGGATGCCCGCTCCTGCCATTTTACAGACTACCTTCTTTACAGGGCAACCAAAATTGATGTCCAGTAACTCAGGTCGGGCCTCCTCTACAATCTCTGCTGCACGTCCCATGGATTCTATTTCTGCTCCGAAAATCTGAATTCCAATCGGGCGTTCTTCGTCATATATGTCCAGCTTCTGAACACTTTTTGTCGCATCCCTGATCAATCCTTCCACAGAAATGAACTCAGTGTACATCAGGTCACTACCCTGCTCCTTACATACAGCTCTGAATGGTGGGTCACTTACATCTTCCATAGGTGCAAGCAATAATGGGAATTCGCCGATTTCAGTTTTGCCAATTTTTATCATAATAAAACTAAATCGTTAAAAATGATAACTTGCCCCAAACCAATATTCTACCACCGATCTCTGCAAATCCTGAGCTTCCTGGTTTACGATATATAATAATTCGATCCCTAGTTTCCAATTGTCCCCACCACTTGCATAACCTATTCCCAGAAGTGGATAGTTTATTGACCTATTAGATCCTCCCGGAAAACCTCTGTTTATAAAAAGATCTGAATATGCATAATTCATCAATGCATACTCTGCTTGAAAATAAATCTCTTTGGTAATCTTACCTCTCCCATAAATCAATCCTCCGTAATCGAGAATGGAAGGATCCGGACCTTGCACAGAAAACTGGTCATAAAATAATTTTCCACCTATACCTGCACTGAATCTATCATGTAATTTATACCCGATATTTGCTTTGGTTGATACAGACAAGCCATTGAAAAAACCCAAATTTCCAAATTTGATTTCGGGATTTAATTTATCCATTAGCTTAACTTTATCTTCTTTGACTTTGGTGGATTTTTTTGTTGTGGTCTTTTTTCTCACCTGTGCTTCAATATCAGTATTTACTACCAACATCGCAAAAACAAAACTTAATAACCAAATAAAATATTTCATCTTCAATTTTTTGCTCAAATTAACTGCCAAAAGTACTGAATGTATATCAGTTCAATACAACTATTTGCAATTTTAACGAAAAATTAGGCGAGTACGTTACTTCAGGTGATAAAAATAATAAGAAAAATCAAGTTTTAATGAAAGCTTATTATGCAAATAAAATTTTGAGTACCTTTGCCATCTTTAAGTGAATAATAAGATATCTAACATTTATGAGCATTAATCCATCAAAAATGTTGTCTGTGAAAGTACAGGCAATGGAAGAATCAGCCACCATCCGGATGGCACAAAAATCACGGGACCTTGCATCAAAAGGGGTAAGTGTAATCAGTCTGAGCCTGGGTGAGCCGGACTTTGATACTCCTGAATTTATAAAAGAAGCGGCACATCAGGCCCTCAAAAAAGGGAATACCAAGTATACGCCGGTTCCAGGTACACTTGATCTCCGAAAAGCCATTTGTGATAAATTCAAAACTGAAAATAATCTGCATTTTGAGCCTTCTCAAATCGTAGTGTCCAATGGCGCAAAACAAAGTATTGCCAATATCTGTATGGCCACACTGGATGAAGGAGATGAAGCCATTGTCCTCGCCCCGTATTGGGTTTCATACGTAGAAATAGTAAAATTTTCCGGTGGAATACCTGTTGTGGTAAGTGCAGGAATTGAAGATGACTTTAAAGTAAAAGCGAGCCATATTAAGGAAGCGATTACATCAAAAACCAAACTATTGATATTTTCGTCGCCATGCAATCCTACCGGATCTGTATACACCTATGATGAACTGGCTGAAATCGCAGAAGTAGTGGCGGAAAATGGCAATATCCTGGTTGTTTCAGATGAAATATATGAATACATAAACTTTACCGGGAAACATGCAAGTATAGGGGCTTTTGATTCGATGAGAACACTTACTGCAACGGTCAATGGGTTTTCCAAAGGATTCTCCATGACTGGATGGAGATTGGGATATATGGGAGGACCGCAATGGCTGGCAGATGCCTGCAATAAAGTACAGGGTCAGATCACTTCCGGTGCTGCATCGTTCAGCCAGGAAGCAGCAGCGGTAGCTCTCCGTAGTGAAAGGACAGAAGCTATGGCAATGAGAGAAAATTTCCTGCGCAGAAGAGATCTGGTCATTTCAAAGCTTAAAGAAATACCAGGTTTTAAAGTCAATCAGCCGCAAGGGGCGTTTTATTTATTTCCTGATGTAAGCTATTATTTCGGTACATCCAATGGAAATGTGACCATACACAATGCAGATGATTTTGCAGAAGCCATGCTTACTGAAGCTCATGTGGGTACGGTGTCAGGCTCGGCTTTTGGAAATGATCAATGTATCAGGCTATCTTATGCAGCAGCAGATGAAGACTTAATAGAAGCTGTGTCAAGGATAAAAAATTGTGTGGCAAATTTTAAAAAAAATATAAGTTGACCAACAAAACATAACATGGTTTTAAAATAAAAGACAGTATATTTTCAGTTTTTATTTTTGAAATTACATGGTTACAAACAATTATATTAGCCAAACCTTTGATAAGAATAATTTTCATAAAGGTAGTTTTTTATACGATTTGTAAATTTATTGTTAATATTTGTTTGCTATTCAAAACAAATATTGTATTTTTCGCATTGAACGCAGTAATTATTAACACTTAAATTGTTTAAAGCATGAATATTACATTTGATGAATTAAGAAGAATCAAACATGCATTGCCTACTGGTAGTGTAAGCAGAATTGCATCAGAGTTAAATATAGAAGAACAAACAGTACGGAATTATTTTGGCGCAAAAAAGTATGAAAACGGTGAAGTGGTCGGTTGTCATATCGAACCCGGACCAGAAGGCGGGATAGTACATCTGGACGATGACGTAATTTTTAAAGTAGCCAAGCGGATTCTCGCAGAAACACAACAAATCGGTGTTTAAAAATAAAAAAGAAAGGAAATCAGAAATGGTTTTCTTTCTTTTTTGAAGCATATCCCATTTAATAGAATTCCGGGTATTTTTAGAAAATACTTATTGAAGTAACGGAGAGATAATCCCTGTCCCATCACTGCTAGGCTGTGCCTACGTCTAAGTGATGTCATCCGACGCGTCGGACAATTTGAATACAAAGCACTAAATCCAGCAATAAACTTTTCTTTTAATCTCCTGCTTTGTTATCTTTTTAATAACAAGTACTCATATCAGGCAAAGATATATTATGTATATCATTCTACCAAGATTCATGTCATAGCCATGGCAACACGACGACGTAGTTGCAACCTACCCGAACGGGGGAAGATTACGTAAATATTTCAAGCAGTTTTGGTCTATGTGCATATTTTTCCCGGAGCAATTGCTGGATTTTTTGGGTCAGAATATCCATTTTCTGGTGGATAAAATGGTTCTTTAAGGTTTCCAGATAATGAAAAGCCACATCTCCTACATATTCGTCCAGATAGTTTGATATCAGATGTATATATAAATCAACCAACCCGTGTCTTTCAAACCTATATAAAAATACATCGTGCTGTCTCAGGAGTTCTGTATTCCCCAATTTGGATAAATAAGACAACAATCCTGACCAGTTTTCTTCTTTTCTATAAATACGTATCAGAAGGTTGGGGTCTGCTTTTACTGCCGTCAGCTCAAATTCTAAATTTAGCAAAAGATCTGTGTACTCATCTTCGGGAAGTTCTCTTTTAAGTACCTCCATATATTTTATGTCTCCCGAATTAATGTAAGCCAGTTTTGCTGTTTGCAGTAATTTTTTTACATTTTTATATCTCACATATAAAAACACCAACCTGTTCACGACATCTTTTACATATTTTTTGGGTTGGTATATACTTTCCAGCAACTTTAGCGCCAGATGTTCAGCATTTCCGGCTAGCAAGTGATCACCGATTTCTATTAAATGGACAGCATAGGGTTTTAAAAATTCGGATTCATCTTTTGTGTATTTACCCGATATTCTGATATATAAAGCCAGCAAAATAATTTTTTCCTTTTGATTTATGTCCGTGATGTGACGGGAGATAAAATGTATAAGTTTAGCTTTTTCTACCCCTTTGTATTCATCTGTTACCAATGCAAGGATGTTATTTTCCAGATCATGAAAGTGATAATAAGACCTGCTTGCCAGATCCAAAAGAAACTGATTGAGCTCTATCCGTAGTTCAGGAGGTAATTTTTCTTTTAGAAAGTAAGAGATGATCTGGTGAAATATTTTTCCCAATTTTTCCAGCTGGTCAGCATGGAATGAATAGTAATGCCGTACATATTCCAATTTTGAAAAAGCACCGGTAAAAATATGAAAGGCTTCTCTATACTGTTTTAAGGCAATACAATCATTGATCTGATCGGCAAAATCTTCGAGTACATGAATTATCGCTTTTATATCAGAAGATGTCGCCCGTGTGGCCTCACCGGTATGCGGGCGGACGATCGTGTTTAAGATGTTTTTATATTTATCGGAATTGTCACTCAGATCTATTTTTCTGGCAAAACTCACTTTCAAAAGCGTGGAGAATTTTTTATCTTTTTTTGCATAATTCTTAACAAAGCTGGTGAGATCTTCATGTGGGATTTCATCCAGGATTTGATTTATGTTTAAAGAAGGTAGCTTTTTAGTACTTTTTTCAGATGCCGTAATTTCTTTTACCTCTTTTTTCTGTTTGATGAGCTCTCTTATAGTAAGGAGTCCGGCAATGGTATGTTTACAAATATTGTTTTGTTTAAAAAAACTGCATTCGCAGGATAGTTTTTGTTTTTTGGCAAATGGCGACTGAATTTCAATTTCGTAATTTATTCCGTCTTTTACTTTTGCCACATAAAGATTGGACTCGACATGTGACAATTCATTTACCGCACCTTTCTCATTCAACTCTTCTGCAAGCCGAACAAGTTCATCATCATAAATAAGCTCAATTAACTGATTTTTTTCTATCAACCTTCAGGATTTAATCTTCAAACAAAACAACCTGCAAATTTATGAACTTATTTCCACCTTCCATTAAAAATACAGATGGTTTATTGACAATATTTTTTATATTTGCATTTTTATTAATATAAATTATTCTAACAAGGATAAAATTTTGACATGACATTTAAGGAAATAGGGTTGGATGACAGGATACTGGAAGCAATATCCTACATGGGTTTTGATAAAGCCACACCAATTCAGGAAAAAGCCATACCGGAAATATTAAAAGGACGTGATCTTATAGCATGTGCACAGACAGGAACGGGAAAAACTGCTGCATTTATGCTTCCTTTGCTTCACCAAATGGCAGTAGAACCACACATTGGAACCTCCACTTTAGTAATTGTACCGACGCGAGAACTTGCAGTTCAGATAGATCAGCAGATTCAGGGTTTTGCCTATTTTGTACCTGTATCTTCTATGGCAATATACGGCGGTGGATCCGGCAACGAATGGGAAACCCAAAAGAAGGGTCTGACCAACGCAGATATTATCATTGCAACTCCGGGTAAATTGATCAGCCACATCAATATGGGTAATGTGAAGTTTGACAAACTCAGACACCTTATTCTGGATGAAGCTGACAGGATGCTGGATATGGGTTTTTATGATGATATCAAAAAAATAATAGAAGCGCTTCCCAAAAACAGACAAACATTGATGTTTAGTGCAACGATGCCTCCAAAAATGCGTGATCTGGCCAGACAAAACCTGAATAATCCATTTGAAGTATCTATTGCAGTATCAAAACCTTCTGAAAGAGTACTTCAGGCAGCTTACCTGGTCAATGACGGAAATAAAGCAAGACTGATCAATGATCTGATAAAAGATAAACCCAGTTTCGAGAGTGTTATTGTCTTTTCTTCTACTAAAAAATCTGTCAATGATATCGTAAAAGGACTATCCGGGCAAGGCTATACAGTGGAAGGCATCTCTTCAGATCTGGAGCAAAAAGAAAGAGAAGAAGTGCTCAACAGATTCAGATCAAAAAAGACCAGAGTTATAGTGGCAACAGATGTACTGGCCCGAGGGATAGATATCAAAGACATCAACCTCGTAGTCAATTACAATGTACCCGGAGATGGTGAAGATTATGTACATAGAATAGGTCGTACCGCACGGGCAGATGCAGATGGTGTTGCATTGACATTGGTCAATGAAGAAGAAATGTACAAAATGGCGGCGATTGAAAAACTGATAGGCACAGAGATCAATAAACTGACCATACCGCCACATATCGGTGTCAGTCCTGAATGGAATCCTGGCAGACCAAAAGGTGGATTTCAACGTGGAGGCAGGAGACCGGAAGGAAAAACATCTTCCGGCCAAAGACCAAAATCATCCAATACCGGTGGGCAACATAAAAAACATAAGCCCATCAAAAAAGGGGAATAACCCTTTAGCGAAATCAATTGATGTTTAAAGTAATAGTTATTGAGACCACTCCTAAAAGTATAATTTTGCCACAAAGGCACAAAAACACAAAGAATCACTAATTTCAAATCGTTGATAATCATTTCTTTGTGAACCTTAGGGACTTAGAATCTTAGTGGCATTTCTTTATTTTTTAACTTTTCGGAGAGTAATCGTTATTTAATTTTTTCACTCCATCTGAGCAGATTCAACCAACCGGCTATAAAAAGTACCCCGCCTATCGGTGTGATGGGACCAACAAAGTTCCAGACATCTCCACCATATAAATGTTTGGTGCTCAGCATATAAAGAGAACCTGAAAAACATAAAATTCCGGCTAGAAATAAGTAAAAACTGAGTTTGGTCACTTTTGATTCTTTGGTCCACAATGCCAGTAACAGCATGGGCATGATATGGACAAAATGGTATAAAGTGGCTGTTTTAAATGTCTCCGTTTGATTTGCGTCCAGAAAAGGTTTCAGTCCATGCGCACCAAAAGCACCTATTCCTACTGCCAAAGCACCCAAAATGGCAACGATTTTTATTTTATTGTTCATTTTTATTTTTTTAAAAAATTATATAATGCCAAACATTTTTCTTAGTCTCCTTTACATTTATCTTGCTTTAGGCATGTATCATATCGGTCAAATAACAGATGTAAAGTTGATCCATCAATATTAACACAAGAGTATTCAAAAATGCCAAAATTATTACAGAAAAAAAAATCTGCTGAGCTGTTCCCTACTTTTGATTCTCCGCTTGCCTGGACATTATAACAATCATAATATTTTCCTTCAATCTTTTTTAATTCTTTTTTACAAACATTGTATGTGTACAAAAACTTTGCGGTATCCCTCCATTCTTTTTTTACAATATTTTGCCAACCGGTACCATTAAAAACAAACTCCCAATTCCATTGTGATTTATTATATACAACCATTGGCCAAGGTGCTGTATAATTTTGCATAAATTTATCTTGACGTGGTGGATGCATCCAAAAATTAATACTGTTCTCTACAAAGCCAGTTTGTTCAGAGACCACAACTTCATATTTTTTATTTAAGTATTGAAAAAATAATGGTGATTGATTCCACCCAACATCATCATTCTGACCATTAAAATCATAGCCACATATAGAAATAAAAGAGACATAAGGGGATGTCATATTCACGAATTCCTCTTTTGAGTAATAATTACTTAAATCAATTAATATAGAATCCACAGAATTAATTTTAAAGCTGTAAATTTTAGAGTGTTCAATATTTATCAAAGTATCATTGTAAGTTTTGTCGGGACCTAGTTCAAAGTACACACCATATTCAGAAAAACCATTAATATCTTTATTATTTTTAATCTTAGGTATTGTAATATTTTTACAAGAAAATAAAAATGAAACTATTATTAAACTTAATTTTATGTATACAATATACTGGTTTTTCATATTTTTATATTGGGCAAAGATATTGTTTATGGTTTAAAATTGTACAATCACAATTTTTTATTACATTGTAAGTACAATTTAGTATAGTCACCCTAAAATAAAAAAAAGGTCCAGGCGGGGAGCCTTGGACCTGTAATTAATAAACCAATCTCAATAAAAAGTTTATAAATAAAGACGAAAATCCAAGTACTATTGGCCAGCAAAAAAACCAGCTAAAATTCACTAAGTGAACTTTTCTTTTTTGGATTCTATCTACTTCAGGTTGTAATAAAAGTGGTCTCTATTTTAAACTCTAATGATTCAGGATCTAATATGCTCACCTATGTCCTCTCTATCCCGTTAGCAATCGGGACAGAGGGGAATGGGCGATAAAAAATTAATCTACGTTATTGTATAAAAATGAATTGTTGGAAACAAATACTGTACTGTCATCATCCATATTGATCATATAGGCAGAGTTTTGTTTACCATTTGATTTATTGGTCTCATCCAGTGTGACATTTCTTCTGGCATAAGCAGGCACATTTTCCATATCAGCAATGATCTTTGGATTGTCAAGCGGCTTACTGTTGTTCTTGCGCAGATATTCTCTCCTTGCAGCATCCGCTTCACTTTTCTTTTTCATCTCTTCGGTAAGATGCCCCTTTTTAGTCACATATGGATCGTCTGTTTTTACACCGAGCATGTTAATGGTCTTTTTGACGTCATCCGTATCAAAATCCACCACATTATCCGCATATGTCTCTTCAAAATCAAATACTGAATAATCATCTTCAATGATAGTATGGGTTCTCTCATTCTCCAAAGAAACTTTTACTTTTTCAGGCTTTAATTCTTTAGACTTCGTGCCACCTTCTCTAAAGCCGGTAGCTATCAGTGTTATCATTATTTTTTCACCCAAAGATTCGTCTTTGCAATTTCCCCAGATGAGGTCTGTTCCATAGCCTGCTTCTTCCTGGACGTGCTCCGTGATTTCTCCGATTTCATCCATGGTAACTTCTTTCGTACCTGATGTAATATTAAGGAGAATATGTTGAGCTCCTCTTATGTCATTGTCTTCCAGTAGAGGAGAGTTCATCGCAAGATTTATTGCTTTTCTGGCTCTGTCATCACCGTCTGCCATAGCACTACCCATGATGGCTACACCGCTGTTTCTCATAACAGTATTGACATCTTCAAAATCCACATTGATGTATCCCGGCACGGTGATAATTTCAGCAATTCCTTTGGCTGCAGTGGTCAGGATATCATCTGCCTGTCCGAATGCGGCAGAAAGTGCGAGATTGCCATGTATCATTTTCATCTTATCATTGCTGATGACAAGGATAGAGTCAACGTTTTTCTTCAACTGTTCAAGTCCTTCATGGGCTTGCCTCTGACGTCTTAATCCTTCAAACTTAAAGGGAAGCGTCACTATCGCTACCGTGAGTATTTCCATTTCTTTGGCTACCTTGGCAATGATGGGAGCAGCTCCTGTTCCGGTTCCACCACCCATACCTGCTGTAATAAACAGCATCTTGGTGCCGTCAGAAAGCCATTTTCGGATATCTTCTATGGATTCGATGCAGGATTGTTTTCCTACTTCAGGAATGCTACCTGCACCTCTGCCTTCTGTCAGGTTTGGTCCCAGTGCGATTTTAACAGGTACCGGATTGCTCTCCATGGCTTGTGCATCCGTATTGCAGATGGCAAAATCCACGCCTGTGATTCCCTGTCTGAACATATGACCGACAGCATTACCGCCACCTCCACCTACGCCTACTACTTTTATGATGGATTTTTCGTTTGTTGGTATATCAAATTTCATCTTTCAAAAATTTCTGTTGGTTAAATAATATGTTAGAACTCAGAATCAGGTACTGTCTCAAAAAAATCTTTGGTCAAAGTAAACAACTTATTGAACAATCCTTTTTTCTTTGTTTTGTCGCCACCATTTTCTACTTCTTCTTCATCATCGTCACTATCTTCCTGCATTTTAAGATCTTGTTTTGCAGGGTTTGTAAGCGGTGGATAATTATTGGTAAATCTTGGTTCTTCAGTGATCCTTTTAAATTCTTCCACATAATTGGTCTTATCTCCAAAGTTATCTATGGTATGCTTCAACAATCCAACAGCCGTTGCAAATATAGGACTGGCCAGTTGGCTGGAATATCCGTGTGCAAGATGTTCAATGGGTTGACCTATACGGGTAGGCAATCCGGTGTGATATTCAGACAATAAATCAATGTGCTTTAACAATGAACCACCACCAGTAAGTACCATGCCTGCGATTAGCTTATTTTCATAGCCTGATCGTCGTATTTCCCACAGTACATAATCAAATATTTCTTCTACCCTTGCCTGAATAATTCTGGCTAGATTCTTCTCAGAAATTTCTTTATGTTCTCTTCCCTTAAAACCAGGAATGGTAATAATTCTGTTATCAACGATTTCATCAGCCATAGCAGATCCAAATTTGACTTTAAGTTTTTCAGCCTGCTCATTCATGACTGTACAGCCTTCTCTGATATCTTTAGTGATCACATTGCCTCCGAATGGAATAACACAGGTGTGTCTGATGATACCATCCTTAAAGATAGTAATATCAGTCGTACCACCACCTATATCTACCAAAGCTACTCCAGCTTCCTTTTCTTCTTCGCTCAGCACAGATGCAGCAGATGCAATAGGCTCCAGAGTAACATCGGCTACTTCAAGGCCTGCCTTCTCTACACATCTTAGTATGTTTCTGCTGGCTGATATCTGACCTGTGATGATGTGAAAATTAGCTTCCAGCCTTACACCGGACATGCCTATAGGATCAAATATATCCTGCTCATCATCGACTGTATATTCCTGTGGAACTACATGAAGTATTTTATCTCCGGGAGGCAAGACCAACTTGTACATATCTTTGATGAGCTTATCAATGTCATCCTGATTTATTTCAGTATTGGAATCGTGTCTTACCAATAGTCCATGATGATGCAGGCTCTTGATATGCTGACCGGCTATACCGACATGTACCACTCTGAACTTGCAGTGAGCATTTCGCTCAGCAATATCCACAGCTTCCCTGATGGCTTTTACTGTTTTATCAATGTTGGAAACAACACCCCTCGAAACACCCTCTGAGCGGACTACCCCCATACCCACTATTTCCAGTTTGCCATACTCGTTGAGCTGGCCTGCAATAGCACATACTTTGGTGGTCCCGATGTCGAGCGCTACTGCTGTGTTTTTTAATTTTACCTGATCGTTCATAGCACAAATTATTTAATGTTGAATACTTTGCTTGTTATTGTCTGTTGTTATTAATGCGGCCTGTAATGTATCCTTTAAAACAGGTTCTATTCTTTTTGCCAGTTCAGGATTAGCCAGCATACCTGAGACCTGATTGGCGTATTTTAAATTTAATGTTTTGTATCGGCTCCACCCCAACTTCGGAAGGCCATCCCGATAAAATATTTTCAGTTTATCAAATTTTTCTTCAATATCCCGGCCATCTCCAAAAATCAATTTTTCACGACCTATTTTCGGA
Source organism: Saprospiraceae bacterium (assembly GCA_016714445.1). Classification (GTDB taxonomy): domain Bacteria; phylum Bacteroidota; class Bacteroidia; order Chitinophagales; family Saprospiraceae; genus OLB9. The sequence goes on from JADJNF010000001.1 coordinate 1,408,032, forward strand.
ATCAGCACAATGTCGCCAATGCTGTCATTCTCAACGTGTGCCTGTTCTATGAGTGCACTTAAAAATTCATCCTGAGCCACATATTTCATGATATTAAATAAATCTTTCAACTTGGATGGTTTATCGGAAGTCAAAAATTTTGCATTGAAGGTATCTCTTACTCCTGACACTACCGGCACTCTGACAGCACTTCCACGTGTGACAGGTACTTGTTTACCATTCTCGTCGAGATAGTATTCACCGCCGGTTTCATCCATTACTCTCATCAAAGGTTTTTTTTGGATGATGGAAACATTCAATCGATTTTTTGAATCAAAGTAAATATCTGCCCGTTCAATCCTTTTATCCTTATTCAGTTTGGCTTCCAGTTTACGAAGATTCAGTGTCTTAATATTCGTTTTCGAAATCGTTTTCCCGGCTGCCAGATTAAGAATTTGAATCACTTCTTTTTCAGAAATCAACTGATCACTTCCATTTCTTCCATCAATATGTACTACCAAAGTCTTTACTTCAGCATTGGACTTGCGAAGGACAGAAAAGAAAAGCAGGGCCGCTATTCCGGCAATCAAAGACAACCAGATAATGGTGTCTTTAACCCTCTTCAAATTTAATCTTCTATCGCTCATTTAATTTATTATTGATTTGTTGACTTGCTTATTTGCTGAAAAATTTAAAGTTTATATGTTTATTGGTTTAAAAAATCTTTTATTTTTGGTACAAAAGTGTCAATATCTCCTGCGCCCAATGTCATCAATATTTCTGGTTGGTATTCCTTCAGAACATCCATCAATGTATCTTTGGTGACCAATTTTTTATTATGGTTTTTCATTTTATTATAAATCATTTCCGAACTCACTCCTTCTATTGGCAATTCTCTGGCCGGATAAATATCCATAAGAATGATTTCATCAAGTTTGTCCAATTCTGCTGCAAAACCATCTGCAAAATCTTTTGTCCTGGAATACAGATGTGGCTGAAAAATTCCAGTCAGTTTTTTGTCCGGATAAAGCGTGCGGGCCGCATCAATAGCTACCTTAAGTTCTCCCGGATGATGGGCATAATCATCAATAAAAACTACATCTGCTCTGTCAATGATTTTTTCAAATCTACGTTGAATTCCTTTGAATCCAACCAATGCCTTTTTTATATTTTCATGTGTCACCCCATTCAGTAAACCTACGCTGATGGCAACACAAGCATTTTCAACATTATGCTTTCCAGGCATACTCATCACCACATCTTTGATCACATGCCCCAATCCTGTGTAATCAAAAACATACCTGCCATTCTGAATCCGGATGTTGTCGATTTGTATCTGCACATCGCCTTCTCCAAACTCATATATTCGAATGCCTCTATTGGCCAAAGCCATCAATTCATGGATCGTAAACTGATTCAGCAAACCTTTCTTTATGATCAGATAACCGTTGTCTCTGACTTCGGAAGCATAGGCTTTGAATCCATCTATCATCACGCTACTGTCACCATATATATCCAAATGGTCAGGATCCATAGATGAAATTGAAGCGATAAATGGACTCAATCTCAAAAATGACCTGTCATATTCATCCGCTTCCAAAACTACCACATCACTTTTGCCGATCAGGAAATTACTTTTATAATCAGCTGTAATTCCACCCAAAAAAGCCGACACATCGATACCTCCAACTTTCAAAACATGGGTAGTCATGGCACTTGTGGTCGTCTTACCATGTGTTCCTGCAATACCCACTGATATCTTGTCATTGCTGATCATCCCCAAGGCCTCAGATCTCTTCATCATCGGGATATCGGTATGCAGTAAGTGATTGAACCCTTTGTGGTCTTTCGGAATAGCCGGAGTATAAATGATCAGATCAATATCCTTTGGAATAAATGACAATTCATCTTCGTAATGAATATGCATCCCCTCATCTGTCAAATGATCTGTCAATACCGTTTGAGTTTTGTCATAACCGGACACTTTTTTGCCTTGAGCAATAAAATACCTTGCTATGGCGCTCATGCCGATACCACCGATACCGATGAAATATACATGATTGACTTCATTCAGCTTCATGCTCCCTTCTTTGCACATATCTTCAAAATTTCAGCTGCAATCTGTTTTGCAGCCTCAGGTCTGGCAAAGTATTTAATATTGCTCTCCAAACCACTTTTCCAGACTTCATCGCTCAATAATGATTCAATCCCCGTCACCAATTTTTCTTTTGCTTCGACATCACGAATCAAGACTGCAGCACCTTTGTTGACAAGGGACATTGCATTAACTGTTTGATGATCTTCAGCTACATTAGGAGATGGAATGAGTATAGCCGCTTTGCCGAGTATAGCCAGTTCAGAAATCGTCAACGCTCCTGCTCTGCACACTACAATATCCGCGGCACTATAAGCCATATCCATATCCTCAATAAAAGGTATAATCTTGATGTCTTTCTGCCCTGAAAGCCGGCAATTTTTATACTCTTCAAAGTATATTTTACCAACCTGCCAGATGATATTGACATCTTTCATCCCCAACAAAGCGTCAGCGTTGGCAAGAACGGCCTCATTGATCGTTCTTGCCCCGAGACTACCACCAAAAATTAAAACAGTTTTCTTATTTTGATTTAACCCCAGTGACTGCTTTGCTTGTTCAGCATTTATCTTTTTGTCCAGTATGTCTTTACGTACCGGATTTCCTGTAAATATTATTTTATCTTTTGGAAAGAATCGCTCCAGTCCATCATATGCTACACATACGGCATTTGCTTTGGATGCCAGAATCCTGTTGGTCACACCAGCAAAGGAATTTTGTTCCTGAAGCACAGTAGGTATACCAAAAGTATTGGCTATCTTCAGTACAGGTCCACTTGCATATCCGCCTACTCCTACAGCTACATCTGGTCTGAATTTCTTTACAATCATCACTGCCTTCAACATACTGGTAGCCAGCTTGAAAGGAAAACTCAAGTTTCGCAATGTAAGCTTACGCTGAAATCCCGTAATATTCAATCCTTCTATTTTATATCCCGCTTTCGGGACTTTTTCCATTTCTATCTTACCATTTGCACCTACAAAAAGAATCTCTGTGTCAGGTGCTGCTGCTTTGATGGCATCTGCAATGGCAATGGCCGGAAATACATGGCCGCCTGTCCCTCCTCCGCTAATGATCACTCTGGGCATCTGCTTCCATTTTTTCTAACTGCTTCTTTTCATCAAATGCCTGCTCTACATATCTGCTTACACTGAGTATAATTCCGAATGAAACACATGTGAATAAAAAGGATGTCCCTCCCATACTTATCATGGGCAAAGTAAGACCTGTAGCCGGCACCAACTGCACGGATACAGCTATATTCGCAAATGCTGTGATCACAATATTCAAAGTCAAACCCATGGCGAGCATGGCACCAAACGTTTTTGGACATCTTGTCACCAAACTCACAGTTCGGATCATCAACCATAAATATATCAGCAACGTAAACATTCCGCCTATGAATCCATACTCTTCACAGATGATGGCATATATAAAATCTGCATAAGCATACGGCAACAAATTCCTTTGAATACTATTGCCCGGTCCCAAACCAAATGCACCACCTTCTGCAATGGCGATCTTAGACTGCTGTACCTGAAATTGTCCATCAGAATACAGGAAATCATTGATCCTGTTCATCCATGTCTCAACCCTAAAATGATCAGGAAAATATTGACCTATGATGAATATCCCCGCGAACACCAACCCTCCGAGCAATACCAATAATATCACATACTTCATCGAGATCCTTCCTACAAACATCATCAAAAATGCGGTCACAAATAGCAGCGCAGCTGTTGATAAATTGGAAGGAGCAATCAAAGCACAAAACAAAATAACCGGAGCTATGATAGGTAAAAAAGCATCTTTAAAACTTTTTATATAATCCTGTCTGATGGCCAGTGATCTTGCTACAAACATGATCAATGCGATCTTGGCAAAATCGGAAGTCTGAAATGAAAGCTCCAGAATCGGTATTTTGATCCATCTGGAAGCATCATTGATCTCAGCGCCAAATAATGCTGTATATACCAGTAATGGCGTTGCTATGACCATTAGTATAGGTGCAAGTTTGGCATATACCATATAATGCAGTTTGTAAGCGGTATACATCAACATCAATCCTGCACCAATAAACATCAATTGTCTGATCAGATAATACTCAGTGCCATGAGAAGTATTGTACTTATACACCTGACTACCTGAAGTACTGTATACAATCAGCAGTGAAAACAAACTCAATAAAGCAACTATAAGCCATACTGAACGGTCGCCCTTTAAATTTTGATATGTACTAAGTATATTCAATGATGAACTTAAATTTTAGATTTTTGAATGTTTACTTCTGAATTCTTAATATGATTTACATTTTCCTTAAACTGATCTCCACGATCCATATAATTTTTGAAAAGATCAAAACTTGCACATGCAGGTGACAGCAGGACTACGTCGCCGGGTGCTGCCAACTTCAGTCCTAACTCCACCGCCTCTGATACCTTAATCGTCTCTAAAACCGTCGGAATTTGGGATTCGAATGAATTTTTTAATTTTTCATTATCCAGTCCGAGACAGATCAAGGCCTTTACTCTATTTTTCACCAAAGGAAACAGTACCGTGTAATCATTGCCCTTGTCTGTACCACCGGCTATCCATATTACTGGTTTAGTCATGGCATCGAGCGCATAAAATACAGAATCAACATTGGTCGCTTTGCTATCATTGACAAACTCAACTCCGTCTATCATGCCACAACTCTCTAGTCTGTGCGGCAGATTTACAAATGTTTTTAGTCCCTCAGCAATTTGAGCTTCTGATAATCCCATAATGCGACTTGCTTCAACTGTACAGGCAGCATTAAAAAGGTTGTGTTTGCCCTTAAGATTCATTTCAAAAATTCCGTTTCCATCCTTTGATGGAATACCGTGTAAATAATTATCCTGAGTTATACTGATTCGTTTTGGTGGACCATGAAAATCAGCCATTTTTGCAATTATTTCAGGGTCATCACCATTGTAGATAAAGTAATCAGTACTGGTCTGATTCATGGCAATTCTGAATTTTGAATTCACATAATTGGCCATTTTGTACTCATATCTGTCCAGATGATCAGGTGTGATATTGAGCAGGATAGAAATGTACGGTTTGAATGTTTCAATATCATCCAACTGAAAGCTGGAAATTTCCAGCACCATTACTTCAGGAGCTTCTTCGGCGAGTATGCGTGCATAACTTTTGCCATAATTACCTCCTAAGGCAACACTTAATCCTGCGGTCTTCAAAATGTGGTATAAAAGTCCCGATGCTGTAGTCTTCCCATTTGAGCCTGTGACAGCTATGGTCAGCCCGGAAAAAAATAAGTGACCAAACTCAATCTCGGAAATTACTTTCCGTCCTTTGTCTTTTAACATGCGAAGGACTGGCGCATGTTCCGGAACACCGGGACTTTTAATTACCACCTCAGTTACCAAAACCTTTTCAAAATCATGTCCCTCTTCTTCAAAAGGGATGTTACAATCAGTTAACTCTTTTTTATATTTTTCAGATATTTTACCGTTATCGCTTACAAAGACATCTAATCCCAGTTTTTTAGCCAGTAGGGCTGCCCCTACTCCACTTTCCCCTGCGCCTATGATGACTATACTTTTCATCATCTTATCTTTAAGGTGATCACACTTACTATAGCCAACAGAATACCTATAATCCAAAATCTGGTTACAATTTTTGCTTCATGCATACCTTCTTTCTGAAAATGATGATGCAATGGAGACATTTTAAAAATCCTTCTGCCTTCACCATACTTCCTTTTTGTGTACTTAAAATAAGAGACCTGTAAAACCACAGATAAATTTTCAGCTACAAAAATTCCGCATAAAATAGGTATCAACAATTCTTTCCTCAATAATATGGCCAATACAGCTATGATACCACCGATGGTCAGACTTCCGGTATCGCCCATAAATACCCTTGCAGGAAATGAATTATGCCACAAAAACCCGATACATGCACCGATAAAACATGCTGAAAATACCACCAGTTCTGCTGAATTAGGAATGTAAAACACATTCAGATAATCAGCTATAATCGTATTGCCCGACACATAAGCGAAAATACCCAATGTGACCCCAATCACTGCTGAAGTTCCTGCTGCCAGTCCGTCTATGCCATCTGTAAGATTTGCGGCATTTGAAACGGCAGTCACAATAAATATCACAATAAGTGTAAATACTATCGATAACCATAAGTCAGCATTGTCTCCCAAAAATCCTACAAACAATTTGTAATCAAAATTATTGTTCTTCAAAAAAGGAACATTGGTCAGCGTAGTTTTTACGTACGCCATTTCAGCCATTCTGGAAATATCATTCACCCTTGGCAATACTGTAGAATACTCTTTTACTACTTCGTATCCATTGGCATTGGCTTCTTCAAGAGGCATTCTTATCACTACATCATTGGAAACCAACATGGTAATCCCGACAATAAGACCTAAAATGACTTGTCCAAATATTTTTGTTTTACCACTAAGACCGTCTTTATTCTTTAAAAAGACTTTTATATAATCATCTGCTCCACCTATCAGACCTAACCAAATGGTGGTAAAGATCATGAGCAGAATATACACATTATTCAATTTTGCCAGAAGTAAACAGGGTACTAAGATGGCCAATATTATGATAATACCACCCATGGTTGGTGTTCCTTCTTTTGCTTTCTGGCCTTCCAGCCCCAATTCCCTTACTGTCTCTCCTACCTGCAGATTTCTGAGTGTCCTGATGATCCTACCACCAAAAACCAAAGAAATGATTAAAGATAAAATGATAGCTATTGCTGCACGAAACGTAATATATTGAAACAACCCTGCACCAGGCAGATTGTAATATTTATCAATATATTCGAAAAAGTGGTACAACATTTGTATTATATAATTTGACTGTTCGTATTTATTTGTATTTCAATGATTTTCCGATATTAAATCGGAAAAATAAACATCATCAACAAGTAAAAATTAACAGTGCAGTGAGCATTCGGGAACTTTTTCCAAAAAGATCCCACTGCAACTGTTAAACCAACCTGAGAATGATAATAGAACCTAAATCTTTGATATATAAAGGTTAAGGATTAGGATAAGATTGAGACTAAGTTTAAGAATAAGGTATGTCTTAGAATAAAACATAACCCAAACTTTAATCTTGACTCCATCGATTCTAGCATTTTGCTTCAACCTAAATGCTAAAACTAGTCCAATCCAAAATATTCCTTCAATATTTCTTTATCGTCAAAAGGGAACTTTTCCCCTTTTATTTCCTGGTAATTTTCGTGACCTTTTCCGGCCACAAGTATTATATCATCGTTTCCGGCTATCATTACAGCGGTTTTTATCGCCTGCATTCTATCCGTAATCCGAATCATCTTCTTTTTATCTTCCACATCCAAACCTTTTTCCATTTCATCCAAAATGGCTTCAGGATCTTCAGATCTAGGGTTATCGCTGGTAAGAATCACTTTATCTGACCAAGTACAAGCGACTTTTGCCATAATGGGCCTTTTGGTGACATCTCTGTCTCCTCCGCAACCCACAACCGTGATGACATTACTTTTAATGCCTTTTACTTTTATAATGGTCCCAAGGACATTTTCCAATGCATCAGGAGTATGAGCATAATCTACTATGCCACATTTACCGGTATTTTTATCAATAACCTGATCAAATCTTCCTTCTGCGCCTCTTAGTCCACTCAATATGGCCAGGATATCATCTTCTTCTATTCCAAGTTGCAAAGATGCGCCATAAACTGCAGCAAGATTATAAGCATTAAACTCTCCTATCAGCCTGAAGTACGCTTCTCTGTCATTGATCTTCAAATGCAAACCTTCTACAGAGCTCTCAAGTATTTTTACCTTATAATCTGCCATGGTTCGAAGACCATAGGTCAATTTTTTTGCTTTTGTATTTTGCAGCATGACCAACCCGTTTTTATCATCAGCATTAGTCAATGCAAAAGCATCAGAAGGCAACTGGTCAAAAAACATCTTCTTGGCAGCTATATAATTTTTCATGGTAAGGTGGTAATCCAGATGATCATGAGAAATATTTGTAAATAAAGCTCCTTCAAATTTTAAGCCTGCGATTCTTTGCTGATCTGCTGCATGTGAACTCACTTCCATAAATACGTAATCACATTTAGCATCCTTCATCTTTGAAACCAATTTATGCAAATTGACTACATCAGGTGTGGTATGTGTCGCCGGAATGACTTCATCGCCAATTCTGTTTTCCACGGTCGAAATCAAACCACATTTGTAACCCAGTGCTGAAAAAAGCTGATAAAGTAAAGTGCTCACAGTCGTTTTACCATTTGTCCCTGTGATACCCACTAATCTAAGCCCTTCAGATGCGTAGCCAAAAAATATATGCGCCATTTCTCCAATCACTGCTCTTACATGACTAGTAATTATATAGGTAATGCCTTCCTTTTTGTGGTCAACATGCTCACAAATGATACATCCTGCACCATGATCAATCGCTTTTTCGATATAATCGTGTCCGTCAGACAATGTACCCTTGAAAGCTCCATACAAATAGCTGTGTGATATTTGTCTGGAATCAATACTGATACCCAATATATCTATGTCTGTCGGTCCTTCTACATTTATATCAAAACCTACCGGTAATATGTCAAATAACTTCTTTGCTTTCAAAGCATATTAAAATTTTCAATTTAAATAGATCAATACATTCTGACCGTTTATTCTGGCGCCGGGTGTTACAGATTGTCTCATAACTTTGCCCGCACCTTCCACTTTGACTTTCAAACCTGCATTTTCAAGTAAAAAAACTGCATCCCGAGCTCCCATACCTGTCACGTCAGGAACAAGTGATTTTTTTATTTTTCTTTCAGCCATCTGCATAGCTGTTTCGGATGGATTTACTTTTACCCAGTCTTCACCGGATTTATCCTTATATTTTAATGCTAAATAATCAAATATCTTATTAAAGTCTTTACCAAAACCTTGTCCTGTACCAGGAAGACTAGTGCTTACAAATACTGTATCACTAAGCGATCTGACCTGTTTGGTTTTTAATGCATATACTTTTTCAGCTACATTTTTGAACACCGGACCGGCAACTGCCCCTCCATAATATGCTCCTGCTTTTGGTTCATACACCACAACTATCATGGAGTACATCGGATTTTCAGCTGGAAAATATCCACAAAAACTCCCATTGTATCTGGCATATTCGCTTTTGTTGGCATAATTTGTTTTAGCTGTACCGGTTTTCCCAGCCATAGTAACATGCTCAGATTTAAGGGATTTGCCTGTACCTTTCAGGATCACACCTTCCATCATTATTTTTGCCTTAGCTATACTTTCGGGTTTTGCGATTTGCGGTCGCAGTACCACGGGATCAAATTTCTTTTTTATGACATCGCCTTTTCTTATTTCACTCACCAGATAAGGCTTCATCATCTTACCATCATTGGCAACAGTATTATAAAAATTTAGGATTTGCAGTGGGGTAAACATCATTTCATACCCATGCGCCATCCACGGAATAGTAGTTCCGTACCATTTATCTTTGTCTTTTACCGGATCTTTAATCTCAGGAATCGCTTCACCGGAAATATCGATACCTGTAGGTTCGTGAAGACCAAACTGTTTTAGTCTTTTTATCCATTGAATTCTACCATCTCTGGAGTTGTACAAATCATTTGCGATGGTTGCCACTCCTACGTTTGATGATAGTTCAAAAGTCTCCGCCATTGTGGCAAACTTTCTACCATGTTTTTCTGAATCATGCATGGTGCGATCAGAAAAGTTTTTCAGCCCGTAATTAAGGTCCACCATAGTATCAATATTAGTGACACCATCTTCCAGCGCAGCCAACATAGTAGCCAATTTGATGGTAGATCCTGGTTCACTCAATCTGCCTGCTGCCTGATTGTACATTTCATGATAAGTACTATCTCCACTTTTGGTAAGATTTGTGATAGCTTTGATGGCACCCGTTCCCACTTCCATCAGTATTGCTACGCCACCTTCAGCATTGTTCTTTTTCAGTGCTTCCATCAATTCGTGATGAACAGCATCCTGCATATCTATATTAATCGTTGTATAAATATCATCGCCTTGTTTGGTATCATTTTCTGATGGGTCATAAACTGGTACCCATACATCCTTTTCACCATAATTATTCGGGAGTCTTTTCATCAGTCTTTGATCCAAATCTCCTCTTAGAAATCGTTCAAAATACCCTTCAAGACCCACTCTGTCGGCATTATCTCTGTCAACACCTATCGTTCGGGAAGCTAATTCGCCAAAAGGTTTCATTCTTTTGCCATATCTGCTTTTCACCAGACCTCCTCTTATTGCTCCCAACCTAAGAATTGGTGCATTTTTAAGTTTATTGAAGGCATCAATATCCAACCCTTTGGCAATAAAAAGATATTTATTTCCTTTCTTACGAGCAGATTTAAGATCACTTTTCCACTGCGCAGCTGATTTTTGCCGAATAAATTCGGGATCAAAATTGCTCAGAAAATGAGCCAATGAGTCAACCCCATGGTTAAAATCTTCTTTTCTGATAATACTCATATCCATCCTAACCTCAAAGAACTGTAGTGAAGTCGATAACAAATTACTTTCTTCAGCGTAAATGTTGCCTCTATCGGCATCAACTGTGCGCCATTGTACATTTGCTTCACCCTTCTGCCTCCACTTTTCCCGCTCAATAAAACTAATATTAAATATCCTGAACAGAATTACTATTGTGGCTACCACAAAGAAAAACATCACTAAATAAGCCCGCCATAGTAACTCCTTCTTCCTGTCCATGAGACTTTACATTGTCATTTTTTACCTTTATCCGCCACGATTTTGTATGGCGGCTCTGTTGATGGCAACAACCCTGTGCCTTCTACTTTACTTTCAATCTGCGATTGTATGCTACCATGCATCACTTCCTGCTTGAGATTCATTGCTCTCCACTTGGTATCCTTTACTTCCTGTTTCAGTGCTTCTATCTTCCTTACGGCTTTTTCTGAAGCATGGGCATTGGAGATGTAAATAACACCCAACAACGCCAGGTAGCATACAAACGGCAAATTGACAAAAATCCATTCGACCCATTTCAGTCTAAAAAGTGTAGCTTTCTTATCCTGGAAACTAGTCATACACCAATGAATTTATTTTTATTTTATGATTTTATTTTTTCGGGAATATCCTTTTCGAAATATTTAAACTTTGTAAAATGTCGGAAAATCAATAACTTTATACTTTCTCCGCAATTCTTAATTTTGCACTTCTTGATCTGGCGTTTTCTCTCTGCTCTTTATTTTCTGCCATGATGACCTTCTTATTAATCAGTACAAATGGTCTGGAAATATTGCCAAATTCATCTTTCTCCATTTCGCCATCAAAATTTCCGGTCTTAAAAAAATTTTTCACTACCCTGTCTTCGATGCTATGAAATGTGATTACAACAAATCTACCTCCCGGCTTCAATACTTCATATCCTTCTGTAAGCATATCCTTGAGCGCTCCGATCTCATCATTCACTTCCATCCTGAGTGCCTGGTAGACTTGTGAAAAATATTTTAATCTAGGACCTAAAACATGCTGATCCAAGACCCTATTGAGATCAAAAGTCGTCCTGATCTCTGCTACTTTCCCTGCATTCACCAAAGCTTTTGCAAGTGTTTTTGCATTCCTGACTTCACCATAACTACTCAATACATATACCAGCTTTTCTTCACTATAACTCTGCAATAAAACTGCAGCAGTTAAATCAGCCTGTGTATTCATCCGCATATCCAAAGGTGCATCAAATCGATAAGAAAAACCTCTTTCCGGCATATCCAGCTGGTGTGAAGAAACACCTAAGTCGGCTAGAATCCCATCCACTTTTTTCACTCCTTCCAATCGTAAAAATCTACGCAGATATCTGAAATTAGCTTCTATGAGAGTGAATCTTTCATCAACTAAGGCATTAACTACTGCATCAGCATCCTGATCAAAAGCATATAAATGCCCTTTGGCACTTAAGTTATGTAAAATCGATCTTGAATGTCCGCCGGCTCCAAATGTCAAATCAACATATTTCCCTCCGGGCAGAATATTAAGATTTTCAATACTTTCTTTTAATAATACAGAAACATGATATTCATTCATAGCTATATATCCTGAGAATTACCCATAGGTTTTATGCCGCCAAATATTGACTCTGCAATTGACCCGAATTCATCCGGTTCGCTATCCAGCATTTCTTCGTATTTGTCCTTAGCCCAGATTTCTATCTGATTTTGATATGCAAAGAGTACGACATCCTTGTCTATACCTGCATAATCCATCAGACTGGCCGGAAGATTTACTCTTTCAGCGGCATCCATCTCGAGCTCGGTCGCACCACGATAAAAATATCTGATTGCCTGCCTCTGTTGTGTACTGTAAATATTGAGTTGATTAATCTCGTTCGTCTTCATTTCCCAAACATCATTGGGATACAACATTAAATGTTTTTCAAATCCACGGTTGATTGTAAACCTGAGATTTCCGTCGCCTCCGATTTGCCTGATAATTGCCGCTGGCAATTTGAGCCTTCCTTTGGCATCAAGTTTACACTCATATTCTCCTGTGAATTGATATTGTTTCACACTTTCTGTTGGTTGATAGGTCAAAGATATGTTCGTTTCCCACTTTCTCCCACTTTTTACCAAAAATAATTCAAAATATATATATAATTTTTTTAATCTATTGATGTGTGTAATCAAATGTATTACACATTGTAAATAATTTGATTACAAAACAAGAAAAAAGCAGTGATTTGGTAATATTTTAAGGCGATTGCCTTTTCTCAGGTTGGTTTTAAATATTAAGCAAAATTATATATATTTAATATAACATTCAAGCATATGTATGAAAAATTGAAAAATAAAGTATAATACATATATATAAATATAATGTGAAGATATGATAGTGAAAAATTCTATATAATTAATATTATAGATAAACATAATGTGAAACAAAGATTTTCCAAAGTAAAAGTGTATATGCCTTCATCACCATACACTCACTTTAGATTACTTTTATTTGAATTCATTCAGCCTTTTGACAGATTGTAAAATGTTACCTTCTCAGCAATTGATAAAATGTTTTTAGACCCGGCATATATATTTTCTAATACTATTTAATTATATTTGTGTGGAATACGAGTGATCTTCTGATTCTGTAATAAATATCTGATTACAATATAATATATCATGAAAGACCAACGACTGGCAGTATTGATAGATGCGGATAATGTTCCTTATTCCAATATAAAAGAAATGCTTGAGGAAATTGCCAAAAATGGTACACCTACCATTAAAAGAATTTATGCTGACTGGACCAAACCAACCGTCTCTGGATGGAAAAATGTTTTGCTGGAGCACGCCATTACTCCCATTCAGCAATATAGTTATACCACAGGAAAAAATTCCAGTGACAGTGCGCTGATCATAGATGCCATGGATATATTGTATTCTGACAAAGTGGATGGCTTTTGTATCGTCTCCAGTGACAGCGATTTTACCAGACTGGCTATCCGGCTGCGTGAAGCGGGAATGAAAGTAATAGGTATAGGGCAAAAAAAGACACCTCAACCCTTCATTACCGCATGTGACAAATTTGTGTATATAGAGATATTAAAAATGGAAAGTATTTCTGAATCTGAAACTACAACTCAGGTCAAAGGAAAAGCTAAAATTCAACCAAAAGCACTTAACAGGATAGATCAAACCCTGATCAAATTGCTGACGGAAAGTGTGGCAGATTTGGCTGATGAAAGCGGATGGACATTTCTGGGAGAACTCGGCAACTTTATACTTAAAAATAAAGCTGATTTTGACCCAAGAAATTATGGATTTCCCAAATTATTACCGCTCATAAAGAGCACTAAAAAATTTATTATTGACGAAAGAATCGCCGGAAATAACAATATCAGGCATATATATCTTAAAGTAAAATAATAAGATTAAAGAAAACTCCATACTGACTTAAATGTCGCGTTTCATAAAACTTTTGTAGGCGATAAATATGAAAATGGAACTATACAAAACGGTCATACCCATGGCATGTGAATATGGTAAAAGAATACTGAAGTCCCATTCTTTGTTTACAAAGTAGTCCGGCAGCTTAAACAATGGAAACGGCATAAGGTCTTCAATGCTATTCATAGGCCAGTAATTGCGGCTTGAGTTTTTGAAATAATACACATGGATAAGCATAAAAATAGGTTCCAGCATCATGACATATAGAAAATAAAAAAGTATGGTCAGTGTTCCTTTTCTGATAAGAAAAGCCAGCATAAGTGCAAAACTCATATATCCGATACAAAGCAAAAAATATCTCACAATCGCAAAATTGTTGTCCATTATTAACTCCAGATCATATCCATCAGTGTTAACTATACCAATGAGAATGGTCGAAATGGTGTAAAGAATCGTTGCAACTACTGCCATAGTAAGTATGGAAAACAACTTAGAATAAAAGAATTCTTTTCTGGTCATGCCGATAATAATATTTTGTCTCATAGTCCTGTTACTGACTTCAGATGCTACAATATGAATGGCCAGAAATCCTAGACAAAAAGGGACCAGCCAGTTTCCTATATACCCCTGGTAATCCCATACAGATGGAAATTCATAAAATACCTTTGAACTGGGCATGGGAGGTGGCATATCCTTAAATGCGTCCTTTCCCGCCAGGATTACAAACGGTGCAATTAAAACATATATTAGTCCCAATGCCCGGAACACCGCATTTGAACTAAATTTTTTCCATTCGAGCAACAGAAGATCTTTCATTTTATTTTGTCTGATTATTCAGCAAAATTAATCTTTAATGTGGAATATACAGCTATGAAAAAAGGATATTACGACCAACCAATGAATTGAAACGCTCAATCATTCATTTTTACAGGGCAAATTATAAAATTTATTCCCAGTAAAAGTGGGCATATTACAGATGTGAAGGACTGGAACGAGAAATAAGTTGGAATAAAAAAAGCTCCCGGGCTATGGGGGACCTCGGGAGCGACATGTTTTCGGAATGAGATATTAAAATAAAATCAAATATGATGCCACATTATACTAAGGACTAAATTGTTTATGTTTTCGGTTGGATTGGGAATGAGATGGTTTATCAAATCAATAGTTTTTTGTTAAAAGACTCTAATATATTTACATAGAAAGATTGGTTTACTTTGGATATGCTTATACAATAATCCTATAGCTATTAAATCGAAAATTTTATATTACTTAAGAAGGCTTTCTCATATGTATAATACAAATTAATTCTACTTCCTCTATAAAGACGATATACTTATGTTATTATAATGATTGATGCTCAAGACGATATATGTCCTGAAATTAAATCACTTTAAAGAAATGAAAAGGTCGTCTTTATCAAATCGATATATAGGTAACTGAAAGTTTCTCCAACCAATTTATATTGAGTTTAAATGTTTTATCATTGCCAATCAAAAAATTTTAAAAGAAAATAAAAAATATTATTACAAACAAAATATAATACATCAATATGATTTACAATGCTTTACGTAATTTTTATTAGTTTGTATTTAGATATATACGTTTACAAATGTATCTATACGTATAAAAAACGAATACGAAATTGTTCTGCCTACATCTTTGCATCGTCAATCGAACGGAAGTTCAAATATTTGTTTCACTCGTCCGCTATATTAAATAAATAAAAAGACATATGGCGGATACAAATTATTACACATCATGAATAACAACATTAAGAATTCAGTACATCTGCTTGGAAATGTAGGTAAAGACGTAGTACTTACATCATTCGAAAACGGCAATAAAAAAGCCAGTGCCATCATCGCCACCAACGAGTTTTACAACAACAAAAATGGTGAAAAAATAAAAAAAACTGTGTGGCATAAGATCATTGCCTGGGGCAAAACGGCTGAAAATCTTGCATCATACTTAAACAAAGGAGCTGAAGTCTCAATACACGGCAAGCTGTCCAACCGTTCATATACAGATGTCAATGGAAATATAAAGTATATCACTGAAATCGTGGTCACAGATTTTTTCAAATTGAGCAAAAAACAAGCATCACAACCGGAAGCAGTTCCCTTTTAAGCATACATTAAAGCAACTTATAATTATTTATTTTAAACTTATAAAACAAAAATATCATGGCAAATACACTTAAAAACTCAGTACAACTGATCGGTAACATGGGAAAAGATGTTATAATATCCTCATTTGACAATGGAACTAAAAAGGCTAATATGGTCCTCGCCACCAATGATTTTTATACCAATAATAAAGGTGAAAAAATTAAACAAACAGAATGGCATAGTTTGGTAGCGTGGGGAAAAACGGCAGAATTAATGGCCGAAACTTTGACCAAAGGCAATGAAGTGGCTATTCAGGGAAAACTTAGCAGTAGGTCTTATGATGGTAAAGATGGTTTGACCAAATATGTGACCGAAATTATTGTGCATGATTTTTTTAGAATAGCTAAAACTTCCTGATTAGTTAAAAAATTTACCGCTATGTTACAGCTTTTGTAACATAGCGATATTTTTTCCATATAGTGCTGATTTGGTCAATACTTACAGCAAGTTTGTATATGCCCGCCAATAAAATTACCTTTATGCTTCAAATAAAATTAACCAATCAACCAACTTCAAATCAAGCGGATGGAAACTTCTGAACATAAAAAATTACTGGTTGTCCAACTGGAAAAGATCCAAAATCATACTATATGGTCTGATTTTCAAAAAAACAAAGCGCTGTTTGAATTACTCGCGCTCATCCTGGAAGAAGCCACAAAAGAAGAAAGGATCAATTTTACGACCTTATTTTCCAGATTGGCATATACCGGCGCCCGGTTCCAATTAAATGTACAAACATTGCATTATTGTCATTTATTTAGAAAGGCCCATGAACAAGGTAATATCAGATCTGAAAATGAAACCAATTATACCCATCTTGGTATTTATATCTGTAGCAGGTTATTGCATGAAATATTTAAAATTCATTTACCTGAGTCAAATTTAAAATTAGACGAGTCACTCAAAACCATCTTCCAGAAGGACAAAAGGAAAACCATCGGATTCAAACGAGTTGTAGAAGCTGTTTTATTTGAGATTGATGATAAAAATAAAACCCTTCACTTTTATGATGATGAAGACCCATCGATTGAAAAAATTGCCTTATACGATATACATGACAAAAATGAGCAATTCAATCAGAACATCGAATCGCTTAGAAAAACTTTTGTCCTGCCTGTTCACATCAATTTTATAGATGTTGACATCAGGGAAGATGGAATGTATATTCCACTTGGATTTATCATTCAACCGGACCATTTAGTTGATGTCACCGCCGTCTCGGAATGCTTTAAAGAATATGGAGCCGAACCATTTTTGTACCTTATTTCAAAATTTAAACCATCAGAAGCATCTGCTCCCTTGATGACTGGAAATCTGGTAAATCTCATGCTTGACAATCTGATATCAAATCCTGATTCAGCATTCAAAACCATGCTTTCAGGTATGTTTCGAAGTAATCCTTTGGGATTTGCGATTCTGGATGATCAATCATTAATGCATCTGATAGCAAAGCTGACAGAACATTATAATAATCTCAAGTTTACGGTAAATCATGAGTTTAAAAATTTCAATATAAACCGGGATAATATATTTCTTGAACCTTCCTTTTATTCCAGAGATTATGGAATTCAAGGTCGTCTTGACCTGCTGCATCAGAAGAATGATACATCAATCTATGATATTATAGAATTGAAGAGTGGTAAAACCTTTAAACCCAACGTATATGGAATCAATGCAAGCCACTATATCCAAACTTTGCTCTATGATCTCATGATAAAATCAGCTTTTGAGCCCAAAACGAAATCATTTAATTACATCCTTTATTCAAAAGAAAGTGATAAACCATTGCGTTTTGCACCACCTGTAAGAGCACAACAATTTGAAGCCATGAAACTCCGAAATGATATTCTGGCCATTGAGCAAAAACTTCAAAAATTGGATGAAGATAATAGTTTACTTTCCTATATCAAACCTGAAAACTTCCCCAGACTAAAAGGATTCAATATAAAAGATGTAGAAAATTTTATTAACATTTATTCATCCCTTAAACCATATGAAAAGGCATATTTTGATCATTTTACGGCCTTTATTGCAAAAGAACAGGCATTATCTAAAACGGGAGAACATGGCGTGAACAAGTCCAACGGACATGCTGCACTTTGGCTGGAAACTGATGATGATAAAAAAGATCGTTTTGCTATTCTTACCGGGCTCACAATATTAGAAAACAAGTCTACTGAAGATGATGCTTATATCACTTTTGTTCGCGACCAGCAAGATCTGTCTCTGGTAAACTTCAGGATAGGCGATATCGGCGTTCTCTACCCTTCGGGTAAAAATCAACAAAAATCTGTACTTAAAAATCAAATCTTTAAATGTACCATTACACAGCTTACCGCTGAATCTGTAGAAGTAAAACTCAGAAATAAACAGTATAATCAAATATTGTTTACCCAAAATAATGAATGGAATATCGAGCAGGACAGCCTTGATAGTGGATTTAACTCAATGTACAAGAGCCTCTTCATGTGGGCTGCCGCTCCTTTGGAATTCAGGTCTTTGTATTTAGGTATAACTGCTCCCGTATTTCATAAAGACACCAAAAAAGCCATATTTAGTCATGAAGTCACTCCATCGCAAGAAGAATTGCTGAATAAAATCATAGCAACTAAAAACTATTTTCTTTTGTGGGGACCACCGGGCACTGGAAAGACAAGTGTTATGATAAAGAATCTGGTAGCGCATCTGCATGACCAGACCAACGAAAATATTTTGTTATTGGCATATACCAATCGCGCTGTCGATGAGATTTGTGATGCCGTCATCCGGATTTCATCAGATTATAAAGATAAATTCATCAGATTAGGCAGTCGTGTGTCCGCAGGGGAACAATATGCCAGCCAATTGCTGGACCAAAAAATAAAAAGTTTAAGTACCCGTCAGGACATTTTAAATCTATTGCAGGAAAAAAGAATCTTTATATCAACCGTTTCAAGCATTGTAAACAGAACAGAACTTTTTAATCTGAAAGAATTTGATACCGTGATTATCGATGAAGCATCTCAAATTCTTGAGCCTATGTTGTGTGGTTTACTTTCCAGATTTAAACGATACATCCTTATTGGAGACCATAAACAACTGCCTGCTGTGGTGGTTCAGGATGCAATAAAAAGCAAGATAAAACATGAAGAGTTAAATCATCTTGGCATCGGTAACACACGAACTTCACTATTTGAGCGCTTATACTTACAAGTGGTGCGTAATAACTGGCATCAAGCCTATGGTATACTTGAACAACAAGGAAGAATGCATGATACCTTGATGGATTTTCCAAATAAACATTTTTATGATGGCAAACTCCATTTGATACCAGGATCAAAAAGGCAAACCGCTCCATTATTTTTTGAAATTTGTTGTGATGAAACCAAATATCTTCAGCAAAGAAAAGTATTTATTGATACCAATGAAGATGAAGAAATCAATTGGAAAACAAACATAAACGAAGCCAATGCCTGTGTTGAAGTAATTAATGACTTGATCCGCTTGTATACATTAAATGGGAAAACAATACTGGAAGACTCTATTGGCATTATAACCCCTTATCGGGCACAGATTGCGCTGATCAGAAAATGTATGGAACAGCTACCACCGGAAATATTTAAAAAAATAACTGTCGATACGGTAGAGAGGTACCAGGGCGGGGCAAGAGATATAGTGATCATTTCCTTTTGTGTAAATAAACTTGCCCAACTGGATTCATTGGTGTCCTTATCTAGTGAAGGGGTCGACAGGAAACTGAATGTAGCACTTACCAGAGCAAAAGAACAAATTATCCTGATAGGAAATGAAGAACTATTGTCAGCTAACAACGTATATAAGAAGTTGATAGACAGCTATAAAGAGAAATAAGTGCTCTTTAACCAACATGCAAATTGTAATTCTGACTGCTGAATCGATTTTTTATCTTCATACTTGATGAAAATAAATTTATCAAAAGAAATTACATTTACGCCCGTGCTTGAAGCTGCGCTTTCTTTTCATATAATCGACAGGATCAAGTTTAAGTCCAACTATAAAACTATTAAAAATATACCAATCGTTATCTCTCGGATTACCTCTTCCTTTTGTTGTGAATTCACTGATGGGAATCCCACCTGGCTTTTTATCTCCCTGATAAGATAACTGAACTGAAAGATCACCTTTGTATTGCCGCAAAACATCAAAATCGGGATAATCTGATGAAACATCATCCAGATAATCTGTAAAGGTAATTCTGGGACTTATTTCAAATCCGAAATATAAGTTTTCACTGAAGTGGTATTTAAAACCAAAACCAAAAGGGACACTAATCTGGGATAATGAATACGGAGATAATCTTGATCCTGGTAAACCCTGGCCTTCAGTAGCCAACGGTTGCAGATCATACCATTGGCCTCTAAATTTTGCCTGCGGATTAAATCTAAACCAGGATATTCCGAAAGTGACATAAGGTTTCAGATTATATCTGTGAAAAAATTTAAGAACATCAAGCAACTCAAATTCATGTGTGAGTGACCACTCTCGTATTTCAGACCTGAAATGAAGGTTCCTGTCTCTTCTATAGACATCTACGGACTCTATATCATCGGCACCAATACTTCCTTTAGTGTATTTCAATTTCATAGCATAAAATTCATTAAAATGATAGCCTATATGTAGTCCATTCAACATTTTTGCCCCTTGAAAACTGAATTTACTGCTCAGATGATTGATGTCCCCCTGGTAAGTTGCCCCTCCCAAAGAGCCACCTATTTCTATATACTGAGCATTCGCTCCACCGTATATATATATAAGTACTATGATGATTATTGATCGGAACATGGGTGATTTACAGTTTATTTTGATGAGTTATTTTTTTGTTTCATTTTTCACAATATTTGTATCTGCTTTGATTTCCTTTACAATTATTTCCGAAGCTGTATTTGAAATACATACCAAAATGTGTATACCAATCATTTTTATCCGGTGTACCTCTTGAAGTCCCGCTAGGCACTCTTACCGGCTCTGCATTCAGAAATTCACCCATTCTGTTGGCAAGATTTGCTCCCATAGGATTACCTGCGGACACCATTTCATCATAATTTATGTAACAGGAACTTACATCATCCAGATAGTCTGTCCATGTTTTTCGCGGACTTACTTCCATACCAAATGCAAGATTTTTGTTGATATCAAATTCAACAATAATCCCCAATGGTCTGGAAAAATTGTACAGGCTATATTTTTTCTTTCCCGATGATGGCATTAACTGACCTTCTGTTCCCAAGGGCTGTAATTCTATCCATTTCCCCTGATAATAAGCTTTAGGATTAAAATGTATGAGGTTAATACCGGCAGTGATATACAACCTCAATTTATACTTGTCCAATGATTTCCAGATTTTATTGACCTTAATATCTGAGTAGATGCCGTATTCATACAGCGATGATGCAAAACTAAGGTTTCTTGCTTTTTTCTGAGCATCTTGCGCGTAGCTGTCGCTTCCCGATATTTGTCCCATCATAAAGCGCCCGTTTATACTCACCCAATCAAGTAAATCAATGCCGGATGACACGCCCCAACATATATTTCCGGGACCAAAACTCATATCAACTGGTCTTGGTGTCAAGTCGCCTTGATAGTAAAAAGCCCCAAAGTGAATTTTTGTATGTAATTTTTGACTTTGCAGATGGTTTCCGCAAATAAAAAATAAAAAAGAAGCAAAATATGGCCAAGCCATTTTTGTGTAACCCATCATTCTCATTGGTGCTTATAAATTAACAAGTCAATGCAAATTTACTTCACTTTTCAGAAAAATGGTACTAAAAAATTCTTATTATGGCTAAAAGTAAAATTATTTACAAAATTAAAAGCCCATGATAATCAGATTTCAAGTAAGCCTTCCGGCAATTTCATAATTACATTTTGCTGATCGAAATCAATTTTTTCGATCAATGAATCAGCAAGTGGTACAGGCATATTTTTACCTTTGTATGACACCCAAGCCATGATCTGGTGGGGAAATATTTCTATATCTACGATTATGCCAATGAGTTTTTTTTCATCATACAACTTAAATCCCTTGAGATCTTCCATAGATTGCTGCTTTTGCCATTCTTTGGAGGCAATGGCCGATTCTTCCAGGAAAATATCTTTTAAGTTAAAAGTTGAAGCGGACTCTGGATTGTCGATTTCTTCTATTTTAATCAGGATAAAATTTGTCTCACGAAAACTTTCAATAAAGTAAGGTACAAATGATCCGTTGATTCGCAAAAAGAAATGATCTGATGACACTAAATCATCCAGAAACTGATCATCTATATCAACTTTTATTTCACCGAATGTACCTACAGGTTTCAATAGTGAACCTATTTTAATATACTTTTTGGGCATAGTCTTTTTTAATTTACTTCAATCAACCTGAGCGTGTGGATAAAACCCTTTTGAGCCTTCTTTTCCCACGGATCATTGGGTCTACTCCCATCAGAGTCGAGGATGATCATTTCCTTTTTAAGTAAACCTATACCTTTGCCATAATATTCAGTTACTTTCCTTCTGTCAATAATTGAAGCATCATCCACAAGATTTACACGAACAGATTTCACATCAGTACCGTTAAAATTGAAATTTTCATCGATTTCTTCCATTTTGTGCTTCCAGTTTTTATAAGCTTCGATAGATTCACCAGCCACATCTATTTTGATGTCTTCGTCAAGAAATACATTTCCATCCCAGCGCAGTCCTTTTTTCAATGGAAATACCAATTTTATAAATTTCAGATTTTCTTCTGTTCTGATTGCTCTCGTTTTATCGGTATACGTTGTCCATGTATTGGTTTTGGACCAGACATCATTTGGATTTCTTTTAAAATATCGGTTTAGTTTATAAACTGTAATCCCTGTTTCATCCACAAAAGAGTCTCCGACTTCTTCTTTTATAAAGGAAACAAATGTGTCTATTTTTGTACCTCCATTATCATAAATGATACTGTCCGATGCAAATACCCATGACTTTCCTTTAGTAATCGGAAAAAAATCATAGCCAAAGGTACTTTCGTCCACCGGTTGAGTTTCTTTACTGCAGGATAGAAGGACTATAACTGCCAAAGTGCTAAATAAAGTAATTAATAATTTCATTGTAATGTGTTATTCAACATGTATTCACAGCAAAAACGCAGATAAGTGCACAATTATTTTACCGACCAGCAATTTCGTTCCACATCAGACTACTTCCTATTATTCCACCACCTATGACATCATCGCCTTCATAAAAAACAGCAGACTGTCCTGGTGCTATTCCAGATACATTGGCAAAAAACTCCACATTCACGTTACTGCCGATGGGGTGTAACGATGCCATGACCCCGGGATCATTATATCTCACTTGAGTAATGGCTTCCATGCCGTCAGTGATTTCATGATATTTTTGCATATTTATCTGTCCTACGCTCATTCCGTTTTTTATCAGCTCATGAATTTCACCCAATACTACCGTGTTGGTGTCCGGCCTGATTTCTGTTACAAACATTGGAGTTTTGAAGCCACCTCCAAGTCCTTTTCTTTGCCCGATGGTATAAAATGGATAACCTTCATGAGTACCTAAAAATTCCCCTGAAGCATTGACAAATTTTCCACCTTTGACGGCTTGCTCCAGTCCGGGCACACGACGTTTGAGAAAACCTCGGTAATCATTGTCCGGAACAAAACAAATTTCATAACTCTCCGGCTTTTTACTCAGTTCTTCGTATCCAAAATCTTTTGCCATTTGTCTTATTTCCGGCTTGCTGTATTCACCCAAAGGGAAGCTACTTCGCTCCAAACATGATTGAGTAAGTCCCCAAAGTACATAGGACTGATCTTTCCGGTCATCTTTACCTTTGGAAATGAACCGACGATTACTTTCTTCCTTGATGATTGCATAATGCCCTGTTGCAATAAATTCACAATCCATGGCATCTGCACGTTTTAACAAGGCACTCCATTTTATATGGGTATTACAAAGCACACATGGATTAGGTGTGCGACCAGCTATATATTCTTCCACAAAATTATCTATGACATAATCCCCAAACTCTTCTCTGATATCAACTATAAAATGGTGAAAACCCATATTTACTGCCACTTGTCTGGCATCATTGATAGAATCAAGCGAACAACAACCTGTCTCCTTTTTGGACCCGCCGGCACTGGAATAATCCCACGTTTTCATAGTGATACCTACTACTTCGTATCCTTCTTCGTGGAGCATCATCGCTGCGACTGTGCTGTCAATACCTCCACTCATTGCTACCAACACCCTACCTTTTTTACTCATGTATTAAGATGGTTTTAGGCTGCAAAGATAAGGGAAATAGAACAAACTTACCGCACTCATCTATCAAAGTCTTAAAAAGGGGAACTTTAATACTGAAAGGGCGACCAATTTACATATTGCTGAACAGTGGAAGATTAAACATTTTTTAAAAAAAAGGATATGTATTTACAATGGCTAATCATTCAAATAGTTATTTATATTTTTTTCTATCCTCCCTTTTATATCTTCTACTTCTGCTTTTATAAATGTATGCCCGGTGATTAATTCATACAATTGAATATATCTGTCCGATATCTCCCAAACAAATTCATCCGGCATATCAGGCATTTTCTGACCTTCCAGTCCTTGAAAACCATTGGCAATGAGCCATTCCCGTACAAACTCTTTGGATAATTGTGGTTGTGGGTCACCATTGATCTGTCTGGTATCATAACCTTCCAAATAAAAATACCTGGAACTATCAGGAGTGTGAATCTCGTCTATCAAAATGATCTGATCTTCCACCTTACCGAATTCGTATTTGGTATCTACCAGAATCAATCCTCTGTCTGCCGCCATTTTTGTACCCCTTTCAAACAAAGCTCTTGTATATTTTTCAAGCTGATCCCAATCCTTTTGACTTATGATACCCTGACGAATAATTTCTGGTACCGAAATATCCATATCATGTCCTTCTGAAGCTTTGGTAGTAGGTGTGATAATAGGATCTGGGAATCTATCATTTTCTTTCAGACCTTCCGGCATACGCACTCCGCACAAAATTCTTTCACCGGATTTGTAGGTTCGCCAGGCATGACCTGACAAATACCCTCTTATGACCATTTCTATCTTTATAGTTTCTGCTTTTTGCCCTATAGTCACATTTGGATCCGGACTTGCTACCCACCAATTGGGAACAATGTCTTTTGTGTTGAGTAAAAAATGCTGTGCAATTTGATTAAGAACCTGTCCTTTGTATGGAATTGCTTTGGGAAGAACGTGATCAAAGGCAGAGATTCTGTCTGTTGCCACCATCAACAATTGGTCACCAAGATCATAGACATCACGTACTTTTCCATGATAAACACCTTTTACTCCTTCAAATTGAAAAGAAGTATTGTGGATAGTACACCGCTCTGCTGTCATATCTAAGAAAAATAGGGTTTAAATATTGGTGACAGAATTTCTGTCAAAAAGTACATCCTTGAGTTCTTTGAGCGCTTTGTATTCATGTGGCATCACTTTTTTAAAAGCTTCTTTTACTGCAAAGTAAGCTCCTTTTTCGCTGCCGGGAAGATTTTCCTTTACAATAGCTTTGACCAGTTTTACATCATGCTTCAACATACCTCTGATCGATGGGATATCGTGCCAGTCTCCTTCTATGGCTAATGTTTTGACGGTTCTACCATTTTCATCCACCATTGTATCGAGATCAATAATATTTTTTAAATGACCTTTTTCTCTTATTGATTCAGAAAGTCCTTGCGGAATCTGCCAAATGTCCTGATCCTTGTCCATTTCATTGTTGATCAAAAATATTTCCAATCCCTTTTCGTGAAAGCGATATATAATCACTCTAGCCAGATCCAATACACTCATATTATTAAAACTTTACAGGTCAAAATTACAAACATTGAAGTAATCTTTCACAATATTTTGAAAATAACTTAGAAAATATAAAAATGTTGCACGTAATTTGGAATATTAATGATTCCCAGGCGTACTTTGTTTAAAAATCCTTAGGGCAAAGCGAAGTTTGAACTGATTTGTCCATTTTAAACAAGTTTTTCAATTCAACTGTGCTTCCTCAACCAGATTGACCAGCGTGAGACAGAGAAATATGTTTTGCTCCTCCTGACTCATGTTTTTCAGCAAATTGTAGGCGCGTGGGATAGATTTTGACACAAAACGAGGATTATTGATATAGCCCATATCTTTGCCTTGAATCCAGACAGTATGCGATTGCAGCTGATCTGCACCATCAATTAATGCCAATAATTTATTTTTTATGCTATAGAATTTTCCATCAGATGTAAGTACTCCGGCTTCAGTGTCATTCATAAATACATGGGTTGTGTTGCCTTTGGAAAGGTACACAAACTCATCTGTAGTTGAACAAATCAAAATTAACTTCTGATTATTGGAGTAGTTTTTTATTCCGTATGCGATCAGGGGCTCGTAGTATATCGTATTAAAAATACCTTTTGTAACCGTAGAAAACCTTTTCCTTTTGGAGACATTGCTTTGATTTAATGAGAGTAATTCCATCTCTTCGCTATTGAATGGAATGAGCATTTTTTTCAAATCAGAAATTTCATTGCGTAATGTATCAATATCTCTCAATAACTGACTCTTGGAAATAGTCATTTTGAAAAGAAACCGCAAAAAATCAACCACTTTCATAGAATATACAACTCAATAAACTTTAAAAGTGGCAAATATAATCATTCAAAACGTATTGTCAGCTCAAAAAAGAACGGAGGGCGTTTTTGCTGATAGATTTCCTCATTCGTCGGATAGCTCTTTCTTTTATCTGGCGCACCCGCTCTCTGGTCAGGTCATATCTCTCCCCTATCTCTTCCAATGTCAAGGGTTTATTGCCATCTAAGCCATAATACGAAGACACTACCTGAATTTCCCTCGGTGAAAGAATCTCCAATCCTTCGATAACTTCTTTCCTTACCGACTCTTCCATGAGTTTGAGATCAGGACTATCTTCATCTCCAAGACTCATCATATCCACCATGGACATGGATCCTTCATCATCGCTCAGCGGCGCATCTACTGAAATGTGTCGATTGCCGCCTTTTAGCATATTTGCAATATCTTTTTCCTGTACGCCCAATATCTCTGCCAACTCTTCATGGGTTGGTTCTCGTTCATTTTTCTGAACAAATGATACATATGCGTCATTGACTTTATTGTACGCTGTCATTTTGTTTAAGGGCAGTCGCACCATTCTCGAATATTCTACAATGGCCTGAAGGATGGATTGACGAATCCACCATACAGCATAAGATATAAATTTAAAGCCTTTTGTTTCGTCAAAACGTTTTGCAGCTTTCATTAATCCGACATTTCCTTCGTTGATGAGGTCAGCAAGCGATAGTCCCTGATTTTGGTATTGTTTAGCGACAGAAACAACAAATCTTAAATTCCCTTTCGTCAGTTTTTCCAAAGCTAGTTCATCTCCTTCCCGTATACGTCTGGCCAAATCAGACTCTTCTTCAATAGTCAATAAATCTATACGACCTATATCTACCAAATATTTATCCAATGCCAGACTTTCTCTGGAAGTGATGTTATTAGTTATTTTTAATTGCCGCATATTGTTTTGATCTTAAATTACGCTTATAAAGAAACGAAGCAAATATGTTATCAGATTAAATACCTTCAAGGCAGTCTATTCCGAATCTTATTAACATAGCCACTCACCCTTGTTACATATGACAACTTATCCTGCAAAAAAGTTCATTGAATATCGATAAAATGATTTTCAATGTTCAATTTTTAACCAACTGACTATATATCTTTTACACTTTCATCTTTTTTCTCCCAATTTTCTGAATTCCCTTCTTTAACCGGGTACAAAAAAATCATGGGTTTGCTTTTGAATAATGTTTTAATACTTTTAAATATTTCTAAAATATGGCTGATGGAAATACCTCTCGATCTTAATGCTAAAATTAGGGATAAACAAAAACTGACAGAAAAATTCACAAATCCAATGACGCCAATGCCAAGTATTGAATGGAAAATATCGTATCCTGACATAGAATAATTAAAGCCATGTAATGCCAAAGCAAAATTACCCGCAGCAAAAGTTATATGTCTGATATCCAGGTCCAATCCGAAAATGATTCCTACCGTACTTACCGACCCCATAAAAACTCCAAACCACAGATTGCTGACAATACCTGCCCAATAGTGATCAATAAAAACTGCTAACTTGTTTCTCCATTTCCAACTCACCAATTGCTTCAAAACCGGGTGTTCGCGAATTCTGTCCGGAATATGTTTATTTTTATTTCTATTGGCAATGTTGCCTGCTATCAGTCCTGAAATAAATAAAAACACACCGGCTATGGCCGCATGAAAAATAGCAGGTGAAGTAAATATATTCAAATCATTGATCATAGCAAATGCCTTATGTTCAGACGCATTGACGCCAAAAATATAGGTCCACATGATCATAATGAGCAAGGCAACCGGAAATGCCATAAATACGTTTCCGGTAAAGGCAATAAACTGTGACCTGAAAACCCTGGAGACAAGATTGGCTAAATTTGTATAACCATTTTTTGCTTCCAAATCGTCTTGTAAATTCTGTGCCAAGGTGGCAGCGGTCATAGCCGGCTGCTTGGTGGCCAGAGTCAGATGAAACAAATATATTGCTATGAAGGCCATAGCATAATTAAAACTGTACAACATGGCTTTGCCAAATAAACTGGCTTCAATGGCAGAAAAATTCATTTTCACCACACAAGCCACAGCAACAATAGCTCCACCGCCCAAAGCTGAGCGAAACATAACCCAATACGATTTTGCATCAGAAGTGATATATTCTTCTCCTTTTATCGCAATATTTCGGGTAATCTCACGGGCATACACCTGAGTAGATTTGTTGATATATTCAGATAATTTTGATTTGCCGGAGGTATAACAGATTAAATATTTAATCAAACAAACCAGCTTTGTTTCACTTTTTGTATTGTTGTCAATACTGATAAGATTTAATATTACCTGCAATCTACCGATAAGCTTTTCAATCAGGATCAGTTGTTGATGTACTTTAAAACTTATCCCAAGATCAGGGATATTGGCATAAGCATCATCGATATAATCTTTGCACTGACCGATAAGAATCTGAATCTGGCGGTAATTTATATCTTCCATACTGCGCTCGGATCTGTCTTTATCTATATCTCTTATAAAAGTATTTACTTCGCTTTGGAGCGCTACGAATGGATTCAGCAGCTTAGAAAATCCGGGCACCATTTTCATTACTTTGGCATCCAAACCATATCCTGAGATACGATGTGACAGTACTTTTAATGAAAATAAAAGCTCTTGAATAATAAAATTCTGATTGTCCAATTCATATAAGCCAGGAATATCCATTACTTTTAACAACTTCAAACACTTTTCATCGTTAAGATCAGATATCCAATTGCCATCAGATTCCTTATAAAAAACGTCAGAAATGAGATATTCCAATGACTCTTTTTCAGCCTTCTCAGGTAAAAATTTCAATACAATTCTATCCCACAATTCACCCCAAAAATCGATACCTGCTACCATATCTGCATCCGTGAGAATACTGTTGATATTTTTATTGCTGCAAATTCTGAATAAATAATTTTTAAGTCCTTCATTTATTTCTGGATAAGTCTCCATCCAATAAATCAGGTCATCAAAATCTTCATTTACGCCTTTTGAAAGCTGTTGCTTTGAAGATCTGATTATGTTGATAAGTGCGACCAGCAAAGTAATGTCTGTACCCTCATATGTAGAAATACTTTTGAGTACTTCGTGGGTGTTCTTCTTAAAATCCTGCATAAAATAAATTGATGATCATGCAAGTTAACAAAATTATACTTTTTTTAGTTGTATAGTTTGTTAATTATTAAATTGTTAACTGTGCCAGGGGATGATATTTTGAGCTTGAGTCAAGTCAGGTATAAATAAGTCTATATAACATCAGTCTTAAATTACAGTCTCACGCCACATTGGCCAACTAACTCAGGATAACTTAACTGATGTCATGCTTAGAGATCCGGCTAGCAACTTGTCATTAAATAAACTTGCGTTGTCTTTTTTATTTTTTAATGAAAGTGTATATATCAAAGGTAGGAAATGATCCGGTGTCGGTACTGCAAGTTGGACTGCTTTTCCCAGTTTATTATAGTTTAAAAGCGGCTGAAAATCACCTTCAATTATCCAATTGTTTATATTTTCACTGGCTTCTATTGCCCAATCAAAACCATAGTCAACTTTATTAATATTTTGCCAGTCTACCAGCCCCAGATTGTGAACTATATTGCCTGAGCCGACGATCAAAATACCTTTGTCTCTGAGACTACTCAATTTTGTCCCCAATTCAAAATGGTACTCCGGAGATTTTGTGCGGTCAATACTCATTTGTATGACCGGTATATCAGCATTGGGGTACAAATGTTTTATCACACTCCAGGCTCCGTGATCGAGACCCCACTGGTGGTCCAATTCTACTTGTACAGGTTGGAGTAACTGAGAAGTATCTGCCGCTAATACAGGACTTCCTTTGGCTGGATATTGTACATCAAAAAGTGCCTGAGGAAAGCCGCCAAAATCATGGATCGTGCGTGGCATATCCATGGCAGTCACCTTTGTACCGGATGTGTACCAATGGGCAGAAATACAAAGTATGGCTTTGGGCGTTGGAATTGATTTTGCCACATCACGGAAGCCGGAGACAAATTCATTTTCTTCTATGGCATTCATCGGACTTCCATGTCCCAGAAAGAGGACCGGCATCCTTTCTGCTAAAGGCAATGACGAAGATATTTGATCTAAATAGGATAGACTACCCATACTTGCTGCTATTGTGGTAATTCCGAGTGATTTAATAAATGTTTTTCTATGCATACTGTTAAAAATAGAATGAACATCAAATTAACAAATAGAACATCAAAACAGTTGTTGCAACAAATGTTAAAGTATGGATAAATTAACGTCATAAAAAACATGATTGTATAAAGAAGCTGGTAAATTTACTTTGATTTATCTTTGAATAAATGTGTATATTAAGAATGACTCAAATATTAATCGTTCATAATTCGTGGTTCAAAATTTTAGAACAATGACCTGAAAAATTAGCTTAGATAAAAATCATGGGTGTATGAAAAGATATCTAATGTAATTAATAAACATGAAACCATAAATAATTAAAAATTCAAATGGAATCCAGCAATAAAAAATGTTTTACCTTGTCTGAAGCTCACATTTGTTAAGTTATAGCTATTACCTAATTGTAACTGTATTTTAAAAGCCTGCCAACCCGCTCTTAAGGTCAACGCGGGTTCAAAAAGTAAGTAAGACGAATTTTGGGTAAGATAGTCAACCTGATTCTCTCCCTCATAAGTCAGATTGCCACTGATATCAAAGTAATTTAGTTTTAATAATCGGGTAGAAACCGCTACAGAAATATTTTTTGATTTATATCCAAAATCGGGTTGGATCCCGTACCTCATTAGACTTCCTGAAATATTTTCATTGATTGTATTTGAAGCTGGGCCTGAAACTATATTGTTAAAATTTCCAAATCCTAAAAGAGCATAAGTTTCAAACAAAAAATGCTCATTAACGGGGACATAATATCCTATGGCGGTTTCAAATAGTTTACCATTTCCGCCTCCACCGCGTTCATTTTTTGCAACATTAAAAAATCCTGCATTTAATTGTATGGCTAATCTATTGGTTATGCCATAAGAACCTTGTAAGTCCAATACCGAAACAGAATTAAATAAATTATTTGCATTACTTGAGCCTGCATTAACACTTACATTTTTCTCCCCTTTAGCAGATATCAAAGGTACATTTTGGGCGTTAGGGGAATAATAGATAGGACTACATCCCAAAGAAAGAATCAGTAAACCTAAAATAAAGATGATTAACTTTTTCATTTTTTGAAGTTTAATTTGTTATAAATACATATAATAAAACTCAAAACCTTTCCTCCATTATCTAAAAACATCTAAAATGTTTGCTTTCCTCATCTATTAGTAAAGTGTAAAATCAAATTAATTTTTATATTTTAGTGATCGTTGATAAAGTAATCCTTCTAAATAAGGAATTATAAATTGCGCATTGCGAATGAAATTTTTGGAATCAAATTGACTGAATATTTCCCATAACTTTTTAATAAATCGTCCTTTTTTTATATTACAATCATTTCAGAGCATCCACACCCATTTATTTTGCATTTTGTTTAACCAAATACTATATGAAAGTCTGTTCTCCTTCTATATCTATAATCAATAGCACAATAAAATTTTGAATCAAAGATCGTCTGTCACATCCATCAGCTACATTTCCAAAAACTAAAACTTGTTAGTGGTGCTTCATTTATTAACAAACTTCCTCTATACAAAAATATAGTCTTTTTCAGCATTTAAAATCTGTTCCACATCATAGCATCCAATGATGTTACTCATGGGCATGCGAAAATCAATGAATGTAATTTTCAAAATTGAATGAATTTTGAAGGTTTTTATAAAATGTTGATTTTCAGATTAGGTTGATTTACTAAATTCGCTTAATTGCGTTACTGCTTACTTTGTTTGCTCGCAAATTACGGAGATTTGCGGATTTGCTTGATTTGTCGAATGATAGAGTTGTTTTATAACTACATAAAGGACATGGGTTCACATTAGTAATGGCGCAATTGATTTTTTTGCCGAGTTTGCAGAACTATAGGTTTAATAGAAATAGTAAAACTTCATCTGCTACATCATTCCTTCACGGAATGGAATTGATTCCAAAATATGGAATTTAATAATTGTTTGCCTTTTTATATGTTACTGTATATCAATTATTTGTAAATTGGCACAACCTTCGTTTATAGTAACATAACAAAAATATGTTACCATGATCAATACAAAAAAAATCTTTATAGCTGACGACGACATCTTCACGTCCGCAATCTTTAAACAACATCTTCACAATCTAGGATATGACGATGTGACTTGCTTTTCAGATGGGACCTCTTGTCTAAATGAATTGACAGAAAAGCCTGGCATAGTACTATTGGATCATCAGATGGATGATTTAAATGGTTTTGAAGTATTAAAAAAATCAAACGATTTGATCCTAATATTTACGTGGTCATGGTATCTGGACAAGAAGATATGACTACAGCTATTGACTCACTCAAGTATGGTGCTTTTGATTACATCATAAAAGGAACTGATACTACTGATAAAATCACCAAAGTATTATATAGAATAGGTGAAATCCATCAGTTGATCATCAACAAGAAAAATAAACCACTTCAAAAACTTGCAAATCTTTTTTTCTAATGCAAAATCTAAAATTTATACTCTTTTTAGGTATTATCTTATTATTGGATTCATGCAAAACCCAAAACCTATTTCACTTTTCTCCAGAAAAGAAAATGAAGAGATCAAGTTAGATAGTATTTTTAGATATCGTGCTGATTATCAACACATCATCGAAATAGATAACAAGGTAAATATCAGTGTTTGGGGACAAGATGAGCTTAGTATTGGATCGGTGTATGGAATATATAATTCTAATGAAGTTTATGGGAAATGGTTGATGGTAGATGCAAATGGGAATATAGAAATTCCCAAAATCGGAACCATGATGGTCAAAGGAATGACATTACCTATGCTGAAAGATAGTATAAAAAACCTAATCAGTCAATGGATAGCTAATCCTATCGTAGATGTCAAAGTGATGAACAAAGAAATCACATTGCTCGGCGAATTTAGAAATCCTGCTGTCATCCATGTAGATAAAGATAATAATTCGTTGTTAGAACTAGTAGCTAAAGCTGGAGGATTTGAGTATTATGCAAATCTAAAGAGTATTAAAGTATTACGACAGGATGGTCCGAAAGTTAAAATAGCAAATATAGACCTGACCATTGCTTCTGATGAAGGTGCTCGCAATATTCAGTTGCGTCCAGGAGATATCATCATTGCTCCATCAAAGAAAAATAAAGAGTTTGACAAACGAATCTCTACCATCATTCCTATTGCAACTTCTGCAACATCTGCTGCCATTTTGATAGGCGCATTTTAAACAACTTGAATTTCCATTATTTGGATTTGTATCTAATAAATGGAATACATTCTTTTCAAATATTTCATAAGTAATTAATTATCAATATAATACATCTTGGTATGTAAATGGCTTTATCATATACATACCAAGTTAACAACATTTTATAATGGAAGAAAGTCTTAAAATCTTAAAACCTTACCTTCGTGGATTACCCATCATCATCTTGTGTATGGTGGCAGGAATCTGGATAGCAAAAAAGTATCTGTCTTACACGACACCCATGTACGAAAGTACGACAAAACTTAGACTTGCCGATGTAGGAGAAAGTGTGACAGGAGCCAACTTATTTAAGGACTTGGACGTGTTTGCTAGTGCTAATAAAATTGCGGCTGAAATAGAAGTGATCAAATCTCATGTACTACTTGAAAAAGTATTAGACAAAATAGGATATCACACGACATTATATAGAAAAGGAGCCATCAAAAATACAGAACTTTACAATGACTCACCTATCAATCTGCAAATGTCGATAGAAGACGATCAGTGGTATGGAAAGGATTTTATCATTA
This sequence comes from Saprospiraceae bacterium, assembly GCA_016714445.1. GTDB lineage: Bacteria > Bacteroidota > Bacteroidia > Chitinophagales > Saprospiraceae > OLB9. The sequence continues at coordinate 1,442,851 of JADJNF010000001.1, forward strand.
CTATCAAAGATACAGAAAACTATACTTTAACCTTACCAGGTGTGGGGACCACATTGACTGGAAAAATAGATGAAAGTCTACAATTTGAAGGAGGAAAACTTTTGGTAGGTATAAATAGACCATTATTGGAAGAAAAACCAAACATGACTATTATAGGTACCTATGTTTATCAAGTAAAAAACAAAGAGGCAATGATACAAAAGTATTGACCCACCTTGATGTTACATCTGTAGATAAAGATGTGCCTGTGATACGTATCAGTTACAAAAGTGCTGTTCCAGAAAAGGCCGCTGTATTCGTAAATGCTCTTGCTAGTGCATACATCGATGATTATATCAGTACTAAATATCAGGCTGCAGAGACGACATCACAATTTCTTGATAATAGAATAGATGAAGTGTCTAAAAAACTGAGCAACTCAGAGAATAATATCCAAGGTTATAGAGACGATAAAAATATTATAAATATACGTCAGGAAACAGAAACAGATTTGCGTAAAATATCTCAACTGAAAATCCAACAGACCAATATAAAAATGAATCTTGAGGCTATCCACGAATTGAATGACTATATCGCACGCGGTAAAGATAATTTTCTGGATTTAGCACCCAATTTTGAAGCGTTTACAGACTTGCTTTCTACCGAGATGGTAAAAAAAATAAAACAATTGCAGGGTGAAAAAAAAGACTTACTACTTACATACACAGCTAACGATGAAAGGGTAAAACTCGTGGATAAAAAGATCAAAGATCACACTGATTATCTCGTAGAAAGTATACAAAACACTAAAAAAAGCTTAGACACAAAATATAAAAATCTGAATGACGATATCGAAGAATCAGAAAAAGTATTTATAGGTCTACCAGAAAAGGAAAAGCTGATGAATATGATGAATAGAGACTTCGAAATTTTTCAGGGTTCGTACAATTTTCTCAATAATAAAAAAATAGAAGCAGATATAGCGCGTGCAGCAAAATTGTCATTCCACAGAATCATTACTCCTGCTGCGATATCTAAAAATCCCGTATCACCTAATAGACCGATTATTATCATTGTATGTGCACTATTAGGAATGTTTTTTGCGATTGCTTTGATCACTATAGTTCATGCTTTAAAAGCAAGGGTAAATGATATAGAGAGTATAGAATCTAATTCTACTTTGCCTGTAACTTTACATACGCCTTACTTAAAATCTCCTGAATCTTTGCGAAAGCACTTCCTGAAATCCGTTCAAAATTTGTTTGTAAAAGAAGTCATCCAAGATAAAGAAATAGTGTGTTTCACATCCGCAAAAACAAATGAAGGGAAAGTATTACATCTTGTAAATGTAGCAGAAGTCTTGGGATTACAGGGTAGAAAAGTACTTATTCTAGACGCTGAAGGAATATTGTCCAATATCGAAGATATCTGCGAAAGTCCGCTGAAAACAAAGCTGTCAAATGTCGATTATCTACGATTGGATATTGAAAAATTCACTCATAAAACACTTGATGCTCTAGAGACATATACCATCCAACATTTAGATCAATATGATGTCGTATTAATCAATAATGAAAGTATTACAGAGGGGATATTGTCCAATGCCTGGATGTCATTAAGTTACTGTAATTTGGTTTTTTTGGATGCAAGGTATACACCCAAAAAAGCTATATTGCAATATAACCTACTGTGTGATGAATTTAAATTTTCTGACGTACATTTCGTATTAAACAGATATCAATATAATCCAAATATAATCTCTGAGATGATCCAAATTGTAAAGAAATTTATGACAAAACCAGTCAAAAAATCATTGATATGAAATTTGGTCTTAAAAGTACATTATTTACGGACAAAACGAAAGTTATCCTAGATCAAGCATTATATAGTGGTACTACTTTTTTTGACCATTCTTATTTTTGCACGGACGCTACAAGCTTATGATTTTGGTGTCTTTGTATCGATACAGTTGTATACTTTTTTACTGATGAGTATTTCTAGTGCCTTTGTCGTACAACCTATGCAGGTTTTGTATGGTACTTACAAAGAAAATAGAGCCTATTTATCTGCTACCGTTCTGATACAATTAGGTGTAATGTTAATTACATTTTTTGCTGTGAGCTTCATTTACTTTTTAGATAGATACTACGATTTCGGTTGGTCGATGGTATTATTTCCTGCAGGTGCTTATGCAATAGCCACGATGCTTTTTGACTATATACGCAAGAGATTGTTGGTCGAAAATAAGATGAACAAACTTCTTGTCATTGAATTATTGGTGACATTCTCACAAATAGCCGCCGCTGCGATATCCTATCTTTTAGAACTTAGCATATCACAGGTATTACTATTAATGACTTTGGGATTTTTGCCAAGTATTGTTTTTTTTATAGGTAATTTGATTAACTCAACATATATCAAAACAGAAAGCTTAGATTTTCTAAAGACCCATTTTAAACAAGCTCAATGGTTAGCTCCCACAGCAATTGTACAATGGTTGACATCCAATTTTTTTGTGGCAACATCAGGTTTGATTTTAGGTGTAGAGGCACTTGGTGCATTTAGATTAGTACAGACATTATTTGGATTGATCAATGTGTTGTTACAAGGTATAGAAAGTTATGTTTTACCACAAGCGTCTATCCGTTTTCAGCAATCTAAACAAGTAGCTTATGAATATTTAAAGACACTGATAGTCAAAACGATATTTCCAGTAGTTATTATTCTGTTAGTCATGTTTGTATTTGCAGATCAAATCATACTTTTGGCAGGTGGAAAAGCGTATATCACTTATGGGTTTGTTATCCGATGGATGGTTATATTGTATGTTATCATATTGATAAATTATCCTGTCAGAATGCTTATCAGATTGCATGAAATGAATCATTTATTTCTAAGTGGATACATCATCTCTTTTGCCTTAAGTCTATCGACAGCATCATATTTACTCTCAAATTTCCAACTCACAGGTGCCATCATAGGCTTAGGGCTAAACCAATTAGTACTCTTCGCCATATGGCAATATTCATTACATAAAAAAGAAAGATCATTATGGAAATCATTCACATAGTCTTGGGTAAAGCCAATCCAGAAAGGATGAATGGCGTCAACAAAGTAGTATTCCAACTCGCCACCAAACAAGCTGAATCTGGTAGAAATGTCTCTGTGTGGGGCATCACAAAAGATCCGGTCAAAAAATTTTCCAGAGCGAGCTTTCTCAACCTTACTTTTTCCATTGGGCAAACATCATTTTGCCTTGGACAGCACACTGAAAGCAGCCATCAAAGCCCATGCTGATAAAGCTGTTTTCCACATACATGGATCTTGGGTATCTACCTTTTGGGCAGTTGCAAGTACACTCAAAAAATACAATGCCAGATATATTGTGACACCACATGGAGGATATAATACGATTGCCATGCAAAAAAGTGCTTGGGTTAAGAAGATGTATTTCCAACTATTTGAAAAAAATGTCCTTCGTTCTGCTTATAAAATACATTGTATCGGACAAAGCGAGACCTTGGGATTGGCTACGATCTTTGATAATAATAAAAGTTTTCTTCTTCCTTATGGTTTCGAGTCACAGCCACCGTCTTTGGCAATAGCAAATGACAGCCAGAAGTTCATCATAGGATTTGTAGGAAGACTGGATATTTATACCAAAGGTCTGGATTTATTGGTCGATGCTTTTGAAGCCTTTACAAAACAGATGCCACACACAGAGCTTTGGATATTAGGAGATAGTGATGAAAGGGAGACACTTCAAGCTATGATAATCGAAAAAAAATTGGTCAATAAAGTTAAACTTTTCGGAAGTAAATTCGGTCAAGTTAAAGAAAACATCATGTCTGAAATGCATGTTTTTGCCCATCCTTCTCGTAACGAAGGCCTACCGGCTTCTGTATTGGAAGCAGCATCTATGGGATTGCCTTGCATCGTGAGTCAGGCAACAAATGTAGCCGAAACCATAGAAAAATATGATGCTGGTATTGCTGTAGCCAATGAAAGTTCAAAAGAAATAACCACAGGATTGATGACACTTTACGCTGAATGGCAAAAAAATAAACTTTTGCGCAAAGGTGAAAACGCAAAAATTATGGTAAAAACCCATTTTGCATGGTCCACCATTTTACCACAATTTGATGAGATGTACGGGATATGAGATATAAAAATTTTAACGAGGCAGAATTTCTGAAAAGCATTAATACATGGTTATTTGTCCTATTATTTCTAATGGTGGCAGGCTTTTTTACATGGAGCGAAAATATTATCATCACAAGAGTCATTAAAGTGGTAGGTCGCATGGGTGTATTGATAGGATCCTATCTAATCTACCGACGTATAGTAAATAATGGTGCACCAGATACTTTGGTAGCAAAAATGTATTGGCATCAAGGTTGTATTTTGCTTATCTTGGTCTTGGTTTTTTGTCTTTTTGTGGAGTACAAATGTAGGTTTTAGTGCGTTGCAATGGTTTTATGACGATGCAAAGTCTGGTATTTTGTTACTTTTTTGTCAAAAGTATAGCCTTATTAAATATCTACTTTCCCAACAATACGACCAAACTCTACAATTTATTGGGCAATACGGTTTTTATCCTTATTCTGATATTTGTCGTAGGTATGTTTGTCGATCCTGATACATTTTACAGGCTGACCCACGGTGGTGAAGAAGCAAGACTTGGCGGGTATATTATGAATCCCAATGAACTCGGTATGCTTGCGGGTGTAGGTGTAGCTTGCTTGATTTTTGATTTATATCGTAAGCATCACACAGTATGGACTATTGTAAAATTGATCATCATTTTTTATGCCCTGTATGCCACTGGTTCGAGATCATCATTGATCGGAGCATTGTTAATTATTTATTTTCATATAAGTCAATCTGACAAAAAACAACTCAAAGCACTTATCATCGCTGGTATGCTTATTATTGCGCCTGTAGGCATATTTGGATAATTAATCCACATCAGTTTTACCTTACTCAAATCTCGTTTTTCGAGTGCATCAAGATCAGGTTTCCAGCCAAGATGTTCTATTAATGGCATATCCACCGCAATGCCACCTGCTAGTTTTGTGCACATACCATAAGATGGGTAGCCAGGATTTGGTACTAATACTTCATCACCTGGATTTAGAAAAGACATACTCACATGCATGACACCTTCTTTGGAACCTATAAGCGGTAGAATCTGAGTATTGGGATCGGGATGATAGTCAAAATTACGGCCATACCAAGATGAAAAAGCACTTCTGAGAGACGGAATACCCTTGTAAGATTGGTATTTATGCGCATCATCAATGGCAAGTGTTTCCACAAGCTTGTCTGAAACAGACACATGTGGTTTTAAATCGGGACTACCTATTCCAAGATTAAGCACAAGTGCACCACCGTCTTTATTCATAGCATCAATTTCTGCTAGTTTCCTAGCAAAGTAGTACGTTGTCACATCATTCAATCTATTGGCTGCTGTTATGATCATGATATTATAGTTGTATTTAATGAATGTTGTTTTTCAAGGATGGAAGAGATATCTGCGCTTTTGTAAATACCAGTCTCCTCGCATTCAAAAGTCAGTTCTTTAAGATCTTCTTTTAATCCTAAGTATTGGTCAATGTGGTCAAACTCTATATCTAAGTGAAAAAATATTCTCTGAAACTACCCACTACAGGGAATGACTGAAGTTTGCTCATATTGAGATCATGTTGTTGTATAACTTGAAGAACTTTCAGCAATTGACCTTTTTTGTCCTGCACCCTGATGTAAATCGAAGCTTTGTCTGCATCTGTAGGTGGAGCGGTTTTTTCTTTGGTGACAATAAAAAACCTTGTATAATTGGTTTTGCTTGTTTCTATACTTGGCTGTAGTACTTGCAAACCGTACAATTCTGCGGCTACTGTGCTTGCAATACAGGCTTTGGAGACCTTACCTTTATCTGCCACTATTTTTGCACTAAGGGCTGTATCTTCTGATTCGATCAGTTTCCAATGCGGGTAATGGCTTAGGAATTGTCTGCATTGATTGATGGCCATAGGGTGAGAAGCAACTTCTTTGATATCTTCTATGGACGCACTATTTATGGCCAATAAATTATGTTTTATCCGAAGATAAATTTCACCACTTACCCAGAATCCATTTTCTCTTAGAATGCGGTAATTCTGTAAAATAGTACCAGCAATTGAGTTTTCAATAGCCATGACAGCTACATCTGCTGTACCGTCACGAAGCAAATCCGCAAGTATGTCGAAAGAGTCAGCAGGAATTAATGTCAATGATTGGTCTGGCCAATATCTCTTGGCTGCTACATCGTGAAATGATCCAGGATAACCTTGGATGGCCACTTTTAATGTTTTTTCGTTACTCATAACACCTAAATATTAAACGGTTAAAACGAAAAAAGGAGCCTGTTTTTGCAACAGAACTCCTTTTTATTTTTGACACATATACAAACAAAGTCCTGCTACTCTATTTTAAAATAAAAGTACCAAAAATAAAATGCCGCAAATGTGGATTGATTCAACTTCATGGCACAAACTTATACTATGCAGATTTAATAACCAAACGAAAGTCTATAAAAAGTTTATTTTGGTAGCAAAAAGACTAAAATTGACTGAATATACATCAGCTTGCCGTGCACAGATATAAGAACAAGAAATAAAATCAATGCCGAAATATTGGTTGTGGTCTCATAATAGGTGGAAACTAGTCTAGTGCTCTGACTGGATAAAGAACTTAATAAAATGGGGCTCTTTTTCCAAATCTCTGCGTTAAAAATACTCGCGGTTTATTTATTATTTATAAGATGACGACTAAGCTGCGGCACGGCGTCCACAGTTCAGAGCTAAAATCGTTTGCGACGATTTCTTTACGCTCTTCTTCTTGATCTTTGAAAAAATAACTCACATTATAATTTAACTAATTATCTAGTCAGAGCACTAGTGATTAAGGAAGCCAAAGTTCTAAAAACACTCCAAATCCCCAATAAATTGAAAAAATTTGTGCAATTACATAACTTTAATAACTTTTCGATATAAATGTCGCTGACCAGAAAATTGTATTTTCAGTATATATATCCCAGAACTACAATCTTGCAAAGGTGTCATATCCAATAATTTATCATCTATCATTTGTAAATCTAGCGGAATAGGATAAATTACTGATATTTTTGAAATAGGAATTAAAGACTCAATTTTTATGTAATCTGAAAATGGATTAGGGCTCAATGTAAGACCTGCATCATGTTCTAAAGTGGACGAAATTCCTACGCATATACAATCATCTGAAATCATATCCATTACCGTATTTGGGTTACCGTCATCACACACACTTCCCGGCTCTTCTTCACCAATGCCCTTACATGTACAATCGGGCTGGATTGTATCATCTGTATTACAGACATTACTGTCAATACACATACTACCTGGCTCTGGACCATTAGGACATATATCATTTGCATCACAGGTACCATCGCCATCTTCATCTTGGAAAATGCCTGCACATGTACAATTAGGCTGTATTGTATCATCTGTGGTACAGACATCATTGTCATCGCACATACTTCCTGGCTCTGGACCATTAGGACATATATCATTTGCATCACAGGTGCCATCGCCATCTTCATCTTGGAAAATGCCTGCACATGTACAATTAGGCTGTATTGTATCATCTGTGGTACAGACATCATTGTCATCGCACACACTTCCTGGCTCTGGACCATTAGGACATATATCATTTGCATCACAAGTGCCATCGCCATCTTCATCTTGGAAAATGCCTGCACATGTACAATTGGGTTGGATTCTATCATCTGTAGTACAGACATCATTGTCATCGCATATACTACCTGGCTCTGGACCACTAGGACATATATCATTTGCATCACAGGTACCATCGCCATCTTCATCTTGGAAAATGCCTGCACATGTACAATTGGGCTGTATTGTATCATCTGTGGTACAGACATCATTGTCATCGCACAAAGACCCAATATTTGCATCATATTCAATGCAAAAACCTTGTTCCATGCAATCACTCATTTTGAAATTTCCATTTGTATTGCTAATAGGTGTAATATAATTAATAGTAGGCATGGAAGTTAAATCTACTTTGTCTTGAAAATATCTGGCAGTCATGTCAGCGATATTAGTTCCTTGGGTAAATAAATAATATGATGGATCTATATATGATTTGAATGTATCATAACTTGATGAAATATTGTCAAAGTTTATTTCTGAAATGACATCACTTAATTCACCGCTACCCAAAATAAACGGTTTTGCTGCGGATGTATCTAAAACAGCATGTCCTCCACCGCATACCACAAAACTAAGATAATCAATATTAGCATTTTTAAATCTAGGTATCACATCTTTTACACCATTGCAATACATTGATTGGTTTACTAAATTACGTAGCCATCCCGAGTGATAACTTACTTGATCGTCTAACAAACCATGAAAATGAATGACTCTGGTTTTGTCATCGGTCCCAATAAGTTCTCCAAAAGGATTATTAGTAGTGGGACCATCTACTGGGTATGCTGAAGCCCATAAGGAAATGGCTTTCATTGTATAGGTCTTTTGGAGCATATTATCATTTACCCAAAAGTTTATTCCTCTGAGTTTAGTAAATGGCGGGTTAAAATTATTATAATTATTAGAATTTGCTAAACCCAAATGCATCATCATGAATGAACCATAGCTTTGACCTAGTCCATAAAATTCGTTTGGATCTACATTGTATGTATTGGCGTGGTAGGACATATATTTTGCAGCCGCGGTAGCTATTTGTGTACCCAAATAAACTGCTGCTGGAAAAATCAGTTCAGGTGCATCATTAACGGTCTCTTTTCCCAATAGATCTTCTAAGTAATCTCGCTCCATTTTAGGTTTGATATTAGGATTTTCAAAGTAAGCCACCACGTATCCCTTCATAAGATATTGTGTGGCAGTGGTCAAAAAGGAAATTCAGAAAGATTTGCATTTGCCCTCCGATGGAGATAAGTACAAGGTCTTTTGGCCGTAGTTGGTAGTAATGGTTTTAGGATAATCATTTTTAGATTTTCCAATAAATAAAAGCTAATTAAGTGATTTTGTTTTGTAAACTTCACTCTTGAAATTTCCACATTTCCGATGATTTGGGTTTTACCATCATTTGAAACTTCACTCATCACTTGTGCATAACGCATGGTGGAATAGAAGTCTTTTTCTGCTTTACTCATACCCTGATTGACTGTAGTATTAGACACACAAAAATACTTTTCATTAGTGCGGATGAAATCGTCAATATCTGAATTAATATAATTTCTTTGTGAAAAAGAGATTGTAGATAAAAGTAGCATAAAAACTAAATTGATTGTTCTCATTTTTATTATATTTTATATTTAAGAACAAAATTATTGCTTAAATCTGCACAAAAACTATGACGCTCATTATTGGTCAAAATTCGGAGACCATCGGTATATTACAGTTCATTTATGGCTCAACCACTGTAAGAATTCGTTTTTTCTTCTTCTCGAAACTGTGATTTCTATATTGTTACTCAATATTACAGAGTTATTATCTCCTTTTAAATATCTTTTTATATAAATCTTATGTACAATATAACTGGAATGAATTCTAAAAAAATATCTTTTGGTAATATATTTTCAAATTCCCCTATATACTGAGATGCCGTATATTGTTTATTGTCAACTGTATATATAGTTGTATATTCTTTTGTGCCTCCAGATAAAGGATATCACCCAATTGAATCACATCTATAGAATTTAAACTAGGTACTAATATATGATTTGATGATATGCTTTTCATGGATTCCAAAACTTGCTGTACTGAATTCTTAGTGAGCTGAGTATTCGATTTTATTGCCAATTCAGCCTTCTTTAATGCTTGGACTAAATCAGATATTCCTATAGGCTTGATTAAATAATCAATTGCAGAGATTTTTATGGCCTTAAGCGCATAGTGATCAAATGCTGTCGTAAAAATGATTTGGAAATCATAAGAATCTAAACGCTCCAACAAATCAAATGCTGAAAGATTTTGTAATGCGATATCCAAAAGAACAATGTCAGGTTTTGTGCTTTCTAACAATTTAATAGATTCTTCTACACTTGCCGCCTCCCCTACGATTTCTATACCAAAACAATATTCATTTATAATTGTCTTCAAGAATTCACGAGCATGAAACTCATCATCAATTATTACAATTGTCATATTTTCACATTTTAATCATTAAAAACTATGGTTAATTTTAAGCTTGTCCCTTTCCCATTTTCGTTAAAAAAAAGGATTTAAATAATCAAAAGTGACCAAATACACACCTTGTTGAGAAAATGCCGCCATTCTTTCTTTTTGTTATTTCTGTTCCTCGCGATATGTGATGATTTGTGTTATTTAAGGTATTGCCATCTTTTTGTATGTGAATCCCATGTCCATTATCATGTATGTAAATATTCATAATCCTATCTTTAAATTCAAAATAATCAACAATTTTGGTTGGTGTTTCAAGCCATTCAATCCGTGTATGATTGCATTTTCCACGAATGGTTGTATGATCATAGATGGAATTTCTAAATTTAAATCTAAATCATCTTGGATGATAAATTGATAATCTAAAGTATTATGAAATCTTAAATTTTCTAATTCCAAATATTTATTTAATAACTGTAATTCCTGTCTTAAGGGTAAATAATTATTTCTTGATGATTCTAAAATTAGACGTAATAATCTATTAAAACTATTTAAATAATCACTAGCTTCAATTGGACTTCTGTTTACGATATAACTTTGTATCGATGTCAATACATTAGAGACAAAATGTGGATTAAGTTGATTTTGTAATGCAGCAATTTCACTTTCAGACATTCGTTTATACAACGCTAGTTGAAGATCATTTTTTGTTTAATTCTGTTAATATTTGCCTGGATTAACTTATATAAAACAAAAAAAAATGATAAACAGAGCACATAGATAAAACCAAATAGAGTGATACCAAAAATTTAATACTTATATAGTTTGTGAAATGCTTGAAATAGTTTGACCATCCGAATTTTCGGCTATTACTTCCAAAATATAGGTACCTGAAGGTAACTTTTGATAATGTATTTTTGATTGATTAGTGGGTTGATATTGATTGTCATATCCATTCAATTTATGCTTTATTAGAATTTCAGTATTCACATCATAGCAGGGGAAAGCAAACCGTCGTTGAAAAATAATTTTCATCTGCTTCTAACACGGTAATTTTATCAAAATTTGAAATAGAAGACTTTCCGAAATGAGATTCATTAAACTGCAATTGACAAAAGGGTAATGAGTCAGTATTATTTACAGCTTTAATGATGCCATCCTTGATCCTAGATAAATGTGTCATTCGATGATGCACAAGTAATGATATTCCTATCCACAAAATCTTTAAAATGATATGTAAATTGTTTTTCTGTCAAATTACACAAAACGCTGCTAGATGTTAATACGCATAATTTCCTTTCGTAGTTAAGATAAATATCCTTTATGAAAACTGATTTTGGCAAAAGCACTTTCTCTATTTTTGAATCATCAGACCTATATAAATCATTATTTGAAGTCCAAACCATATACGATTTTTAGGTCCATAATTATTTTATTTACAGCCTGACTTATTTCAGTTTCATTAAAACGATTATTGATATTATCATAAATCAAAATTCCAGACGGACCACCCATCCAAAATAATTCTGTTTGTATCATTGGAATGCGAGGTTTCAAAAGGTGTAGGTATAAACTTGCTAGTTTTACCTTAAACTATCTACATGAATCATTCCATCATTTGTAGAAAGAACAATTCCATTTGCAGAAGATGAAATGTTTTAATACTTGAATTGGAAAAATATCTTTTTCTACCTTCTTCACGATAAATTTTAGTCCTGATATTGCCCCAAGATCTAAGTCTTCGTTGTTTAATGATATGACTACAAAATCATATCTTGCCTCACCGATAACTACATACATAGTTTTTCCATTCGGAGAAAGTTCTATGTTTTTATAAATCCACTTGAGTTAAGTATTTTCCTCTTTACATCTAAATTGTGTGCATCCAATTCTAAATTTCACTAGTTGAATTTCCGACATACAATGAATTATTGTATTTTTTTATTTGTGTTATTTGTTTATCATTTAGATTCTTAAAGATTGAGTTAAAATTACTCTTTTTATATAATATACA
>JADJNF010000002.1 GCA_016714445.1 Saprospiraceae bacterium
CTAAAAGAGCATAAGTTTCAAACAAAAATGCTCATTAACGGGGACATAATATCCTATGGCGGTTTCAAATAGTTTACCATTTTCCGCTATCCACCGCGTTCATTTTTTGCAACATTAAAAAATCCTACATTTAATTGTATGGCTAATCTATTGGTTATGCCATAAGAACCTTGTAAGTCCAATACCGAAACAGAATTAAATAAATTATTTGCATTACTTGAGCCTGCATTAACTACCTTTTTCTCCTTTAGCAGATATCAAGGTACATTTTAGGCGTTAGGGGAATAATAGATAGGACTACATCCCAAAGAAAGAATCAGTAAACCTAAAATAAAGATGATCAACTTTTCATTTTTTGAAGTTTAATTTGTTATAAATACTTATAATAAAACTCAAAACCTTTCACTCCATTATCTAAAAACATCTAAAATGTTTGCTTTCTCATCTATTAGTAAAGTGTGAAATCAAATTAATTTTTATATTTTAGTGATCGTTGATAAAGTAATCCTTCTAAATAAGGAATTATAAATTGCGCATTGCGAATGAAATTTTGGAATCAAATTGACTGAATATTTCCCATAACTTTTAATAAATCGTCCTTTTTTTATATTACCATCATTTCAGACCATCCACACCCATTTATTTTGCATTTTGTTTAACCAAATACTATATGAAAGTCTGTTCTCCTTCTATATCTATAATCAATAGCACAATAAAATTTTGAATCAAAGATCGTCTGTCACATCCATCAGCTACATTTCCAAAAAACTAAAACTTGTTAGTGGTGCTACATTTATTAACAAACTTCCTCTATACAAAAATATAGTCTTTTTCAGCATTTAAAATCTGTTCCACATCATAGCATCCAATGATGTTACTCATGGGCATGCGAAAATCAATGAATGAAACTTTCCAAATTGAATGAATTTTGAATGTTTTTATAAAATGTTGATTTTCAGATTAGGTTGATTTACTAAATTCGCTTAATTGAGTTTCTGCTTAATTTGTTTGCTCGCAGATTTCGGAGATTTGCGGATTTACTTGATTTGTCTAATGATAGAGTTGTTTATAACTACATAAAGGACATAGGTTCACATTAGTAATGGCGCAATTGATTTTTTGCCGAGTTTGCAGAACTATAAGTTTAATAGAAATAGTAAAACCTCATCTGCCACATCATTCCTTCACGGAATGGAATTGATTCCATAATATGGAATTAATAATTGTTTGCCTTTTTATATGTTACTGTATATCAATTATTTGTAAATTGGCACAACCTTCGTTTATAGTAACATAACAAAAATATGTTACCATGATCAATACAAAAAAAATCTTTATAGCTGACGACGACATCTTCACGTCCGCAATCTTTAAACAACATCTTCACAATCTAGGCTATGACGATGTGACTTGCTTTTCAGATGGGACCTCTTGTCTAAATCAATTGACAGAAAAGCCTGGCATAATACTATTGGATCATCAGATGGATGACCTAAATGGTTTTGAAGTATTAAAAAAAATCAAACGATTTGATCCTAATATTTATGTGGTCATGGTTTCCGGACAAGAAGATATGACTACAGCTATTGACTCACTCAAGTATGGTGCTTTTGATTACATCATAAAAGGAACTGATACTACTGATAAAATCACCAAAGTATTATATAGAATAGGTGAAATCCATCAGTTGATCATCAACAAGAAAAATAAACCACTTCAAAAACTTGCAAATCTTTTTTCTAATGCGAAATCTAAAATTTATACTCTTTTTAGGTATTATCTTATTATTAGATTCATGCAAAACCCAAAACCTATTTCACTTTTCTCCAGAAAAAGAAAATGAAGAGATCAAGTTAGATAGTATTTTTAGATATCGTGCTGATTATCAACACATCATCGAAATAGACAACAAGGTAAATATCAGTGTTTGGGGACAAGATGAGCTTAGTATTGGATCGGTATATGGGATTTATAACTCTAATGAAGTTTATGGGAAATGGTTGATGGTAGATGCAAATGGCAATATAGAGATTCCTAAAATTGGAACCATGATGGTCAAAGGTATGACATTACCTATGTTGAAAGATAGTATAAAAAGCCTAATCAGTCAGTGGATAGCCAATCCCATCGTAGATGTCAAAGTGATGAACAAAGAAATCACATTGCTCGGCGAATTTAGAAATCCTGCTGTCATCCATGTAGATAAAGATAATAATTCGTTGTTAGAACTAGTAGCTAAAGCTGGAGGATTTGAGTATTATGCAAATCTAAAGAGTATTAAAGTATTACGTCAGGATGGTCCGAAAGTTAAAATAGCAAATATAGACCTGACCATTGCTTCTGATGAAGGTGCCCGCAATATTCAGTTGCGTCCAGGAGATATCATCATTGCTCCATCAAAGAAAAATAAAGAGTTTGACAAACGAATCTCTACCATCATTCCTATTGCAACTTCTGCAACATCTGCTGCCATTTTGATAGGCGCATTTTAAACAACTTGAATTTCCATTATTTGGATTTGTATCTAATAAATGGAATACATTCTATTCAAATATTTCATAAGTAATTAATTATCAATATAATATATCTTGGTATGTAAAATGGCTTTATCATATACATACCAAGTTAACAACATTTTATAATGGAAGAAAGTCTTAAAATCTTAAAACCTTACCTTCGTGGATTACCCATCATCATCTTGTGTATGGTGGCAGGAATCTGGATAGCAAAAAAAGTATCTGTCTTACACGACACCCATGTACGAAAGTACGACAAAACTTAGACTTGCCGATGTAGGAGAAAGTGTGACAGGAGCCAACTTATTTAAGGACTTGGACGTGTTTGCTAGTGCTAATAAAATTGCGGCTGAAATAGAAGTGATCAAATCTCATGTACTACTTGAAAAGTATTAGACAAAATAGGATATCACACGACATTATATAGAAAAGGAGCCATCAAAAATACAGAACTTTACAATGACTCACCTATCAATCTGCAAATGTCGATAGAAGACGATCAGTGGTATGGAAAGGATTTTATCATTACTGTCAAAGATACAGAAAGCTATACTTTAACCTTACCAGGTGTGGGGACCACATTGACTGGAAAAATAGATGAAAGTCTACAATTTGAAGGAGGAAAACTTTTGGTAGGTATAAATAGACCATTATTGGAAGAAAAACCAAACATGACTATTATAGGTACCTATGTTTATCAAGTAAAAAACAAAGAGGCACTGATACAAGAAGTATTGACCCACCTTGATGTAACATCTGTAGATAAAGATGTGCCTGTGATACGTATCAGTTACAAAAGTGCTGTTCCAGAAAAGGCCGCTGTATTTGTAAATGCTCTTGCTAGTGCTTACATCGATGATTATATTAGTATTAAATATCAGGCTGCAGAGACGACATCACAATTTCTTGATAATAGAATAGATGAAGTGTCTAAAAACTGAGCAACTCAGAGAATAATATCCAAGGTTATAGAGACGATAAAAATATTATAAATATACGTCAGGAAACAGAAACAGATTTGCGTAAAATATCTCAACTGAAAATCCAACAGACCAATATAAAAATGAATCTTGAGGCTATCCACGAATTGAATGACTATATCGCACGCGGTAAAGATAATTTTCTGGATTTAGCACCCAATTTTGAAGCTTTTACAGACTTGCTTTCTACCGAGATGGTAAAAAAATAAAACAGCTACAGGGTGAAAAAAAGGACTTATTGCTTACATATACAGCTAACGATGAAAGGGTAAGACTCGTGGACAAAAAGATCAAAGATCACACTGATTATCTCGTAGAAAGTATACAAAACACTAAAAAAAGCTTAGACACAAAATATAAAAATCTGAATGACGATATCGAAGAATCAGAAAAAGTATTTATAGGTCTACCAGAAAAGGAAAAGCTGATGAATATGATGAATAGAGACTTCGAAATTTTTCAGGGTTCGTACAATTTTCTCAATAACAAAAAATAGAAGCAGATATAGCGCGTGCAGCAAAATTGTCATTCCACAGAATCATTACTCCTGCTGCGATATCTAAAAATCCCGTATCACCTAATAGACCGATTATTATCATTGTATGTGCACTATTAGGAATGTTTTTTGCGATTGCTTTGATCACCATAGTTCATGCTTTAAAAGCAAGGGTAAATGATGTGGAGAGTATAGAATCTAATTCTACTTTGCCTGTAACTTTACATACGCCTTACTTAAAATCTCCTGAATCTTTGCGAAAGCACTTCCTGAAATCCGTTCAAAATTTGTTTGTAAAAGAAGTCATCCAAGATAAAGAAATAGTGTGCTTCACATCAGCAAAAACAAATGAAGGGAAAGTATTACATCTTGTAAATATAGCTGAAGTCTTGGGATTACAGGGTAGAAAAGTGCTTATTCTAGACGCTGAAGGAATATTGTCCAATATCGAAGATATCAGCGAAAGTCCACTGAAAACAAAGCTGTCAAATGTCGATTATCTACGATTGGATATTGAAAAATTCACTCATAAAACACTTGATGCTCTAGAGACATATACCAACCAACATTTAGATAAATATGATCTCGTATTAATCAATAATGAAAGTATTACAGATGGAATATTGTCCAATGCCTGGATGTCATTAAGTGACTGTAATTTGGTTTTTTTGGATGCAAGGTTTTCACCCAAAAAAGCTATCTTGCAATATAACCTACTGTGTGATGAATTTAAATTTTCTAACGTACATTTCGTTTTAAACAGATATCAATACAATCCAAATATTATCTCTGAGATGATCCAAATTGTAAAGAAATTTATGACAAAACCAGTCAAAAAATCATTGATATGAAATTTGGTCTTAAAAGTACATTATTTACGGACAAAACGAAAGTTATCCTAGATCAAGCATTATATAGTGGTACTACTTTTTTGACCATTCTTATTTTTGCACGGACGCTACAAGCTTATGATTTTGGTGTATTTGTATCGATACAGTTGTATACTTTTTTATTGATGAGTATTTCTAGCGCTTTTGTCGTACAACCTATGCAAGTTTTGTATGGTACTTACAAAGAAAATAAGAGCTATTTATCTGCCACCGTTCTGATGCAATTAGGTGTAATGTTAATTACATTTTTTTCCGTGAGCATTATTTACTTTTTAGATAGATATTACGATTTCGGTTGGTCGATGGTATTATTTCCTGCAGGTGCTTATTCAATAGCCACGATCCTTTTTGACTATGTACGCAAGAGATTGTTGGTCGAAAATAAGATGAACAAACTTCTTGTCATTGAGTCAATGGTGACATTCTCACAAATAGCCGCCGCTGCGATATCCTATCTTTAGAACTTAGCATATCACAGGTATTAATATTAATGACTTTGGGATTTTTGCCAAGTATTGTTTTTTTATAGGTAATTTGATTAACTCAACATATATCAAAACAGAAAGCTTAGATTTTCTAAAGACCCATTTTAAACAAGCTCAATGGTTAGCTCCCACAGCAATTGTACAATGGTTGACATCCAATTTTTTTGTGGCAACATCAGGTTTGATTTTAGGTGTAGAGGCACTTGGTGCATTTAGATTAGTACAGACATTATTTGGATTGATCAATGTATTGATACAAGGTATAGAAAGTTATGTTTTACCACAAGCGTCTATCCGTTTTCAGCAATCTAAACAAGTAGCTTACGAATATTTAAAGACATTGATAGTCAAAACGATATTTCCAGTAGTTATTATTCTGTTAGTCATGTTTGTATTTGCAGATCAAATCATACTTTTGGCAGGTGGAAAAGCGTATATCACTTATGGGTTTGTGATCAGATGGATGGTTTTATTGTATGTTATAATTTTGGTAAATTATCCTGTCAGAATGCTTATCAGATTGCATGAAATGAATCATTTATTTCTCAGTGGATACATCATCTCTTTTGCTTTAAGTCTATCGACAGCATCATATTTACTCTCAAATTTCCAACTCACAGGTGCCATCATAGGCTTAGGGCTAAACCAATTAGTACTCTTCGCCATATGGCAATATTCATTACATAAAAAAGAAAGATCATTATGGAAATCATTCACATAGTCTTGGGTAAAGCCAATCCGGAAAGGATGAATGGCGTAAACAAAGTAGTATTCCAACTCGCCACCAAACAAGCTGAATCTGGTAGAAATGTCTCTGTGTGGGGCATCACAAAAGATCCGATCAAAAATTTTCCAGAGCGAGCATTCTCAACCTTACTGTTTCCATTAGGTAAACATCATTTTGCCTTGGATAAGACACTGAAAGCAGCCATCAAAGCCCATGCTGATAAAGCTGTTTTCCACATCCATGGATCTTGGGTATCTACCTTTTGGGCAGTAGCAATTACACTCAAAAGATACAATGCCAGATATATTGTGACACCACATGGAGGATATAATACGATTGCCATGCAAAAAAGTGCTTTGGTTAAGAAGATGTATTTCCAACTATTTGAAAAAAATGTCCTCCGTTCTGCTCATAAAATACATTGTATCGGACAAAGCGAGACCTTGGGATTGGCAACGATATTTGATAATAATAAGAGTTTTTTACTGCCTTATGGTTTCGAGTCACAGCCACCGTCTTTGGCAATAGCAAATGACAGCCAGAAGTTCATCATAGGATTTGTAGGAAGATTGGATATTTATACCAAAGGTCTGGATTTATTGGTCGATGCTTTTGAAGCTTTTACAAAACAGATGCCACACACAGAGCTTTGGATATTAGGAGATAGTGATGAAAGGAGACACTTCAAGCTATGATAATCGAAAAAAAATTGGTCAATAAAGTTAAACTTTTCGGAAGTAAATTCGGTCAAGTTAAAGAAAATATCATGTCTGAAATGCATGTTTTTGCCCATCCTTCTCGTAACGAAGGACTACCGGCATCTGTATTGGAAGCAGCTTCAATGGGTTTGCCTTGCATCGTGAGTCAGGCAACTAATGTAGCCGAAACCATAGAAAAATATGATGCTGGTATAGCTGTAGTCAATGAAAGTTCAATAGAAATAACCACAGGATTGATGACACTTTACGCTGAATGGCAAAAAAATAAACTTTTGCGCAAAGGTGAAAACGCAAAAATTATGGTAAAAACCCATTTTGCATGGTCCGCCATTTTACCACAATTTGATGAGATGTACGGGATATGAGAAACAAAAATTTTAATGAGGCAGCGTTTCTGAAAAGCATTAATACATGGTTATTTGTCCTATTATTTCTAATGGTTGCAGGCTTTTTTACATGGAGCGAAAACATCATCATCACACGAGTCATCAAAGTGGTAGGTCGCATGGGTGTATTGATAGGATCCTATCTAATCTACCGACGTATAGTAAATAATGGTGCACCAGATACTTTGGTAGCAAAGAATGTATTGGCATCAAGGTTGTATTTTGCTTATCTTGGTCTTGGTTTTTTGTCTTTTTTGTGGAGTACAAATGTAGGTTTTAGTGCGTTGCAATGGTTTATGACGATGCAAAGTCTGGTATTTTGTTACTTTTTTGTCAAAAGTATAGCCTTATTAAATATCTACTTTCCCAACAATACGACCAAACTCTACAATTTATTGGGCAATACGGTTTTTATCCTTATTCTGATATTTGTCGTAGGTATGTTTGTCGATCCTGATACATTTTACAGATTGACCCACGGTGGTGAAGAAGCAAGACTTGGCGGATATATTATGAATCCCAATGAACTCGGTATGCTTGCGGGTGTAGGTGTAGCTTGCTTGATTTTTGATTTATATCGTAAGCATCACACAGTATGGACTATTGTAAAATTGATCGTCATTTTTATGCCCTGTATGCCACTGGTTCGAGATCATCATTGATCGGAGCATTGTTGATTATTTATTTTCATATAAGTCAGTCTGACAAAAAACAACTCAAAGCATTGATCATAGCGGGTATGCTTATTATTGCGCCAGTAGCCATTTGGAAAGTAGTACTTAAAGGTGGTGACACAGAAAGACTCGAAGAAGTCATGAGTATGACCGGAAGGTTACCTTTCTGGAAAGCCTTGATCAGTGAAGGATTGCCTAGGGAACCTTTATTGGGTTTTGGGTTTATGCGTATTGACTACAAAGAGTTTTTTCAGAGTACACACACTTATCCTGGCAAGATGACCCATAATACTTTTATGCAGGTATTGATGAATTTAGGATTTGTAGGACTGACGCTAGTGATATTCCAGATGATTTTTACATTACGCGGCATCTTTAAGGAAAATAAAGAGATAAAACTCATGTTGCTAGGCATGTTAATCCCTGTGATTATCAATTCATTTACAGAGTTCGGTATTTTCGGGGAGTCTAATTATGGCATACTTTTTTACCAATTGGTGATATTTATGATTGCTTTTGATAATAGGAAGTATCTAACGAGCGTAGAAAAGATGATGGTTAGGAAGGTGTAGTGGTGGAGTCATAAATGTATTGCCAAATTACTAAATATCTTTTAATTTCTCTATCACTTTTGCCAAGGTATTTTCAATGTTCTCTATTAATAATTCTACCTTTTTATCGTCCACGACTTCCATTTTGGCACTTGACTCCAACTCTCTGATGGGATTTTTTAGTAAATGAATGCCCATATTGTCAATGCTTGGTTTCATTCTATGTGCTATCTTACTGATCGTCAAATAATCTTGATTTTCGAAAGCGACTTTTATTTCAGTCACAGAAGTTGGGGTATGTTCTACAAAAATTTCAATCATTTTATTGACAAAAGACTGATCGCCACGACTCACTGTTTTAATATTTGTAAGATCATACAATGGTGTCTCATTTGATGGTTTGCTTTGCAAAATATTAGTCAGAGTTGGTGTTTTTGTTTTAATATTTAGCGTATTTGCAATGGTGTTAAATAGTACATTTTCTTCGAATGGTTTAGTGACATAATCATTCATACCAATAGATAAATATAAATCTATGTCGCGCTTAAATGCATTTGCCGTCAAGGCGATGATTGGGGTAGAGATAGCCATTTCGTCCCTAATAAATTTGGTGGCTTCTATACCGTCCATTTCAGGCATTTGGATATCCATCAATATAAGGTCTGGTTTTTGGACTGCTAATTTTTCTATCGCTTCTATACCGTTACTTGCAGTATCTACGATACACCCAAAATAATGTAAACTTTGGCATGCAATAAAGCTATTCATCTCATTATCTTCTACCAAAAGAATCTTAAGATTTTGCAAGCTATCATCCACGAGGTAACTGTCTTTATCGACCAGTTTATTTTCGTCACCTACAGGTAGTGTAAGGTTAAATGTTACTGTTGTGCCTATTCCTTTTTCACTTTGTATTTCGCAATTTCCACCCATAAGGTTTATCATTTCTTTGGTAATGGTCATCCCAAGACCAGTACCTTCGTATCTTCTTGCGGCTGACCCTTCTTCTTGCGAAAACTTATTAAATATTTGATTTAGGTATTCTTTATTCATACCTATTCCTGTGTCTTTGATTTCAAAACTTAGTTGTTGGAAATATTGATTGGTTTGTTTTACATTTACTGAAAGGTCTATTTTGCCTGCATCGGTAAATTTTATGGCATTCCCTACTAGATTTATAAGGATTTGTCTGACTCTACCGCTATCGCCTATTAGGGCTGGTTTGATATCAGGACTTATATGGTAATTAAGTTCAAGTTTCTTTTCTTGTGCTTTTGAATGTAGGATACTGATGACATTTCCGATCACTGACATTAAGCTAAATTCCTTAGCATCTATGATCAATTCGCCCGCTTCGATCTTTGACATATCAAGAATATTATTAACGATAGTGAGTAGGTGTCTTGCGGCTGTCTCACTATGGCTAACATAGGAATTTTGTTTTGGGGTCAGTTCTTCACGACCCAACTCTCTGATCATACCTATAATCGCATTAAGTGGTGTACGGATTTCATGACTCATATTGGCCAGAAAAGATTCTTTGGCGCGAGATGCATCTTCAGCTTGCAGTTTGGCTTTTTCCAGTTCTTTTTCCAATTTTTTTTGATTGGTAATATCCAGATGAATACCTATGGAGCCAATTAATTCATTGCGATCATTATAGTTAGGTGCACCACTGATAAACCACCACCGAATTTCACCTTGTTTGTTTTTGACGGCTATTTCGTAACTGTCTGACTGACCCTTTTCCCGCAGTTTTAGCTTTTCGTTTAATACTTCCTGGTCGTCATCGTACAATAAAAATTTAGTGGCTTTTTCACCTTTTAAGTCTTCTATGGTATAACCAGACATATCACAAAAGCTTTGATTAGCAAAAATAATGGTCTCGTCGGGTGTCACTTCTAATAAGCCAAGATTCATATTTGCTATAATATTGCGATATTTTTCCTCTTGTTTTGTGAGGAGGTTTTCTTTTCTTTTTCTTTCGAATATATTAATCAACATTTGGGCAAAAAGAGACAACAATTTCATTTCTTTTTCAGAATATTCATGTTTATCTTTTACGGAATCGAAGCCTACAAAACCTATCAGGTTACCATTACTTATCATTGGGATGGTGATAAGACTTTTTATACCTTGTGGCTCTAATATGCCTCGAAGGCTTTCAGGTCCTTCATCAGGAAGTAACTCCATGTCGGGAATGTAAAAATGGTAACCCTTGCTTATGTTTTTCAACCCATTGTGGCATAAAATCAAGGGAAACGTTTTGTAGATTATTAAATTCAGGTGTGGTACCTTCTTCGCACCATTCATAAGTATTGGAAGTGGTATTTGCTTCAAAGTCATAATCAAATATGTATGCCCTATCAGCTCCTACAAATTTACCAAGTTCTTGCAATGATTTATTTATAGTGTGCTCGACCTGATCAAGGTCTATGTTAATATATGTTGATGATATATTGATGAGTAAATCCTGGAGTTGTAATTGTTGGTCAATAATTTTTTGTGCTTCGACTCTTTCAGTTATATCCTTAATAAAAGCACAAAAAAGTTTCTCTCCTTTTTGTTCAAAACCTATGATATACATTTCTATTGGAAACTCATGACCATCAGCATGTAAGGCTGGCAACTCCAGCCTCATATTAAAGATTCTTTCTACGCCTGTTGTATTAAATCTTGTCATTCCTGCTTCATGCGCATCACGAAGTCTCATAGGAATGATGGTATCGGACAATCTGTTTCCAATAGCAGCTTCATTGGCAAACCCAAACAACTGAGCAGCTGCAGGATTCCAATACCTGATAACTCCATTGGTGTCAGCTAGAGTAATGGCGTCCATGGCAGTATCCATGATGAGTCGATTTAGCTCTTCATTTTCACGAAGGAGTTTTCGTAATTGACCCTTTCTGTGATATCTTTGTATTGCCATAAATGACCCTCGATATATCTGATCAATAAAGATGGGAACGTAATCGCGCTCATAGAAATGACCAGAAACTGTTTCGATCAGTTCATTGTAAACAGGTATTTGTTCATGAAGAATTTTATTTATTGATAATACAAAACCTTCTGGATCAGAAAATAAATGTTTGCTCAATTCTGCAGATTGAGAACAGTCAGCACCTATCAAAGCATCTGGAGGTGCAGGTATTTCAAACATTTTGCAAAAAAGATGATTGGTAAATAAGATTTCTCTATTTTCATTCTCAACCAATACACCTGATTGGAGATTGGCTAATAGCGTTTTGAATAAGTTTATGGTCCTTTTCAGGTTTTCTTCTGTTCCTTTATTTTTTTGTATTTGAAGGTTGATAAATTCTGAAATTTTGTATAAGTCATCCTTTTCAGATTTGTCAAAAAAATGATCTTCGTCTACAAGTTGAAATACAACTTCTTTTAGTTTTTCTATTGTAATCTGTCTTACTTCAGATTTCTTTTTAAGACTTTCGTTTACTTCTTGAAATTCTTTCTCACTGACACTGAATGCATGATTCATTATATCTTTATCACGCTCAAAGGATAGGTATGACTGATTGATATGTTTAAGAAATTCCTGAATTTCTGCATCCTTTTGTAGATCATCATTTAGGAATTTATTGATCTGCTTTTTCAGTAATTTATGATACATAATACTTTGTTTTATGTGTATATTATTCTTCTGACAGACAAGTGATGGTCATGGTTTGATTGTGTAATTCGCAAGAAGTGCCTTTTAAAAGAGGAGATATTTCGCCATAAGAGTAGAATCCACAAATAGTAGTTTGACTGCCCAAAACATCTTTGACGGCTTCTACTTCTTCATCAATCCTATCTGACAAAATGAGTTTGCGACCTACACAACTGACAAGAATCGCTAAAGAAGGCTTCATAATATTAAAATCTGTCACCGAGATATTTGCAGCTTGACTCGCAGCATCTATCAGTCTATCAAAATTTGCTTTCATAAATCTAACTTTGCTGCCTTCAGGGATATCGCCTGCAAAAATGCATGCTTTTGCTCTCATTATCAATAGACAAAATTGTACGAACAAGGGAATTTTCACTATCATGGAGCTGTACAGAAAGTGGGAACAAAAGTGCTGAACCAGGCAATTCTTCGGAGTATTTTCCTAAATATTCTTTGTAAAGCTCTAAAGCATTTTTCCCATCTATCTCGAATAGTTCGTTTGCGTTAGATTTTGTTACTAATCTTTGCAAACCAAAAGGCTCCCATCCTCCCATAGAGCTGTGTGATACTTTTAATTTATCACCATAAAACGCCAAAGCCAATATTTTGCCAGAAGTAGGTGCTTCATTCAATCCTACCAAGGTGTTTTGAAAATGAGGACCGTCTCCAGCCAATCCCCCTGTAATAGGTATGTAGTCATCTATCACTTCATTCATTCCTTTGACAAGTTCGCTTCCATTTACTTTGCTGCCGTCTGAGAGCACGAAAATATACCGTAAGTCTTGCGTATCAAAACGGGAAACTAGGTTTTTACCTGCATCATAACTATCTGAATACTGATCTATTGAGATACTATTGGAAAGTACTTGGGTGTGATCAAACTGTATCGCTACAGCGGAAATACTGTTGTCCAACACTTGATCATCATATATCTCTCCTGCGGTAGAACAGTATGCTATATCTGCTTTTGGAAATGCGGATGATATATTAGTAATAACTTTTTTGTCATTCAATAAATGTTTGCTGCCAAAACATAACACGACATCTATCAAGTCATCTTTCTCAACGTTATATTGATGATTATCAGTAATTTGGAACTGTTTTATTTTCATATTTTATTTTTTTAAGTTGATTTCACCACTTTTTATCATATTGTAAATAGTGGATTTACCGATGTCTAACTTATCAGCTGTCAATACCACATTGTTGTCATACTTTTTTAGGAAAAAGGAAATAATGTCGGCTGTATATTCTTTCATGGTCTTCTCGCCGACAAGAAAGTGGTCATTGTCTCTGACCTTATGAAAATTGATATCATTTTCGTTGATTTCTTGACCATCACACATGACGCACGCAAGATCCATCATTGATTTGAGTTCGCGTACATTACCAGGAAAATGGTATTTTATAAGTTTTTCTTTTGCTGATGTGGTCAAAGTGGGCGCTTTTACTTTATTTTCTTTAGCATATTCATCGATAAAATGTTTAGCCAGAATATAAGTGTCTTGTCCTCGATCACGAAGTGGTGGCAACTCTATGGGAAGACCGATGATCCTAAAATAAAGGTCTTCTCTGAAATTACCATTTTTGACTTCATCTGCCAAGTTTTTGTGGGTAGCAGTGATGAGTCTTACATCAAATTTTACGCTACTATTGCCACCTACTCTAGTCACTTCACGTTCCTGTAAAGCTCTCAGGATTTTGCTTTGCAGATTGAGTTCTAATTCCCCTATTTCATCAAGAAACAATGTACCGCCATCTGCTTCTTCAAATTTTCCTTTTTTCTGATTTAGCGCACCAGTAAATGCACCTTTTTCGTGTCCGAAAAGTTCACTTTCTATCAGTTCTTTAGGTATTGCTGCCATATTTACCGCGACAAATGGTTTTTTTCTCCTTTCGCTATTGTAATGAATGGCTTTAGCTACTACTTCTTTTCCGGTACCGGTCTCTCCTGTAATAGATACATTGATATTAGAATGTATAGCTTTTTCGATGAGTCTAAATGACTTTTTTAAGGCGTCACTCTGACCGATAATAGTTTTTTCAAAGTTAAACTTGGTTTCAAGTTGTTCTTTTAATGATTCTACTTCTTGTTTTAAATGGACATTTTCACGAATATTTATGATAGACCGCCATAACATATCTTTGGTGTGATCATCCTTGATGATGTAGTCTCTTGCTCCGGATTTTAATAAATCCACAGCTACAGCAATCTCTTCCTGACCACTGATGACAACTACTGGTAGTTGATTATTGACAGCCTTTATTTTTGTCAATAGCTTATCACCGCTCATATCAGGCAATCCAAAATCAATACAAACCACGTCGGGTTGATGGTACAATTCAGACAAACACTCTTTCGCAGTGGTAAAGAGTCTGATGTCATAATCCGGATTGAGAGATAGATGATGCTTTAATAATTGACCATACCAAGGATCATCTTCTACAATGAATATGGTGAATAGTTGTTTTGCCACGATAAACACAATTAATTGTCCAACAAAGGTAAGGATATAATGTGTTTTTGCAGATAAAAATATGCAAACCTAAAATTAGAAGCATTGTTCCACACGTCAGTTAAATTTCCTTTGTCAACTCTGAAGGTTTTGTCTTTAATACGTTACCGCCGAAATCCAACCTTACTTCTTAACTGAGTAATTTTTTTGACATTAGGTCGTTAAAATTACTAAGTAGGGTCTGCTAAATTCACAAAAAATGATATCAAATAATAACAATGGTTATATGATAACTGCATGTTTAAATTTGAAGCTCATCAAACACCTGCTCCAGTTTAATTAAGTCAGCTGCACTCAATCTTCACCTTCTACGCCTTGAGTATTCATACGCTCTGCTTGAGTTTTGTGAAAGCCACTTTTCAGAATACCCTAAGTAGTTCTTTTTTAGGGTTTTGTCTATTTGCAAAAATGATAAAATTTCAACTCTATCTTCGATTACTCTAAAGTACAGGTATTCAAAGATAAAATCACCTCTTGATCTTTTATTTACATCAAAGTTTGATAAATATATGGGTTAATTGAAATCAGATTTAATGTCTTTTCTATATTGAATGCTAAATTTTGGTTCTTTTGTGTCGTTTTCTTCCATTTTCAATTGTTTGCAATCTCTAGGCATTGTCTGTCCAAAATTTTATAACTTTTCTAATTCTTCGGGCTCTTTTCCTCATTGGCTCTTTCTCCCTTCGGGTTTCTTTGCCGTCCTTCCTTTTTCTTGAACCTTTCAACCGTGCATCAAGTTTTTAAAATTGACTAATTCCTTACCTAAAATTTTAGTTTCATTCTCTAAGGGACTATCTTCTTAGAACTAAAAACATATGTTTATCTAACTCAAATCTTAATGTTCATAAAGCCTACAAAAAAAGACTACATCTGTGACTCCATTTGTTTAATTTTTGTTGCCATTCATTTACTTGTTTATTGATATTCAGAATATAATACATGATGCTCAGCATCGCGACTATACCCAATAAGATGATGTCTAATGTCCAAATAAAGTGAAATAAAAATGCGAGTATTACTAGGCCTAGGCTCAACATGGATATGATAAAAGTCACCTTTGTGTGCTTCAATCCCAATTCTAGAAATAGATGATGGATATGTGATCTATCTGCTTTAAATGGCGAATTTCCATTTTTGATTCTAGTGAAATATACACGTAAAGAATCAGCAACTGGTATTATAAATACGGCAATAATTAAAGGAAGTAACCAGATTACTTCGGCCCCAATTGTATCCTTAGATGCAATATTTATTAAATCAATAGCTATTCCTATCATCAGAAAACCTAAAAAAAGTGAACCTGCATCACCCATAAATATCTTATGTTTAATACTGAATACATTGAACCTTAAAAAACTGATCAAGCTACCCGCTACGATCAAACATAGCAAATTATAAAATTCATGCCCAATATAATAGCTGATTGTAGCAAGTATTATAAAACCTATAAGCATTAATCCTCCAGCCAGACCGTCAATACCATCCATTAAATTAAATGCATTAATGACTCCAGTAATTAGTATGACTGAGAGTATGTATTGGGCGACCATTGAAATGTCATAAATACCCAATATGCCATGAAATGAAGTCAATCTGTAACCAGCCATAGCAATAATTATGGCGCAAAGCAGCTGAACTACAAGTTTATATGATGCTTTAATGTCCTTTTTGTCATCTATTGCTCCAATAATCAACAACACATAACTGCCCCCCAATAGTTTTACCAACGCACTTGAAATATGCTCAAATCTTGCTAGTAACAATAAAGTGAGCAGTAATGTAAAACCAATCGCTAAGCCGCCTACCAAAGGAATATGGTTTTGATGGATTTTGCGATGATCTGGTTTATCTACCAGACCAATTCTAATAGCAATGGATCTAAAGATAGGCATCACTATTATGGATAAAAAAAATGATAGTACGATGCCCAAAACTAAAAATATATCTGATGGTGCCATGATTATTTATTTTTCGAAAAACAGTTTTTGGAAATGTAGGTGATATAATTCTCGTTTTAGCAACTCTCCTGCCGGTAATAAAGTTACCGAAGGCGTGATAGATGATTTCGGCTCATTGACTAAAACTTCTCGTATTAATGCCCGGTATTTATCAGCTATTGTTTTCCATGTGTATCTACGATAAGCAATCTCCATCATTGTATTGCCGATAGATTTTACGTCTGCAATTTGGGTATTGTTGATTAGATTTATGAGTTCTTCTTCATTATAAAAATATCTGGCCTTGTTTTCTGTTGTCGTACGATTGTAGGTAACACCGTAAGAAAAAATAGGTAAGCCCAGGTACATAGCTTCCACTAAGGAAGGATTGGTACCTCCGGCTGAGTGTCCAGGTATGTAAAGGAATGCATTACCACGTATCATATCTAAGGTCGATTGGTCATAGATAGGATCTATCAAAAAGATATGATTGAAGGAGCTATACATTTTTTTAAGGTTTTTGCCATAATCACTATTATTCCAGTTGCCTATGATGACTAGACGGTGTTTGGGTAGTTTTGCAAAAGCACTTAGTACAATATCCACATTATTTTCTGGTTCGATACGGCATACCTTAAAAGCGTAAGGCAATCCAAGAAATGGATAAGAAGTTTTTAATGACGTTTGTACAGGAACAGTCATAGTATGATCTGCGCCATATTCTATAATTCTGCTTAGAGTCCCATATCTGACCGCTGTATAATCTTGGATAGATTCATTATCTGAAATGTCTATATGAGAATATTTTACGGCCATTTTTTCTGCCCACCATAGATACCATTTGGCAGGTCTGCTCCATTTGTTCCGTTTCCATTCAATACCATCTATAGAAATAATGATTTTTTTATTTGTAAAAAATTTTACAAAAGGAAGCAACCATGCACCAGCAACTCCTAATATCAAAAGTACATCTGCATAAAATAAGGCATGGATTATAGACCAAGAATCATAAGGTATGCTTTGGATTCCATTTGCATCCAAAGGTAAATATACAAGACGGGCATTTTTGTATTTGGGTTGACGGTCAGCCTGTACATATTTCTTTCCAGAGCAATAGACGGTGATGTCATATTCATCACTCATATTGTCCACAAGATGCTCAGCCAATGTTTCGAATCCACCATATTTGGCTGGGAGACCTACTGTGCCTATGATGGCTATTTTTTGTTTATTACTCCTTTGATTATTCATGCATAAATATTTGATAAGGAGAATACCAACGCCATGCCATTTAAATATTGTATTGATATTCAACACATTAGATGTATTGTATTACAATTCTTAATTCCATATTTTGGAAGTTAATAGCCTATTTTTCCAAATTTTGTTTTAAGTTAGTTATAAATTAAGTACCATAAAACCATGATTAAATAAACAGGCTGATAAATTTTCTGACTTTTTAATGAAATCTGTTCTTTATTTTTTTTGATCTGAATATCATATTCGTAATTCGTTCATCTCTAGTAATTTAGGAAAATTTGTAATATTGATAAATTTTATTGTACATATCATGGTTTGATGCAAACTTGGTAACTTTTTAGGCTTTACATACATTACTAAAGTAGATAAAAATCTAAAAGGGGCTAAACTAATTTAAAAACCCTGAATCAGATGAAATTGCCATTTCAAGAATAATTCGCCATCTGAGTGCATTATTATATTAAGTTGGCGAATTATAAATTAAATAATTGTTCGCATGATTTGACTTGTATATATCGCCAAGTTGTATTATTTTTGCCCTATGTTGGCGAATTTTAATAAGGTATAAAATGGAGATAATAGGTAGAAAAAAAGAATTAGCAATCTTTGACAGGCTTATAAAAAGTACAGAATCTGAATTTTTAGCCGTTTACGGAAGACGAAGAGTCGGAAAGACATATCTCATAAGGGAAGCATTAAGTTCAAAAATTACGTTTGAGTGCACAGGTCTAATGGATGCTAACAAAGATGATCAACTGCTTAATTTCTGGATTACGTTATCGAAGATACATGATATTCC
Organism: Saprospiraceae bacterium; assembly: GCA_016714445.1. Lineage (GTDB taxonomy): Bacteria > Bacteroidota > Bacteroidia > Chitinophagales > Saprospiraceae > OLB9. The sequence continues at coordinate 18,604 of JADJNF010000002.1, forward strand.
AGTTATTCCGCCCAACGCATGGCTGAAGGCATTCCAGTATCTGGAAGACTACTTGAATACATTGAAACCATCAAAAGGAAAGAAAAAAGTGGTCTTCTTTGACGAGATATCATGGTACGATACCGCACGGTCTGGCTTCCTGCCAGCATTTACACAGTTTTGGAATAGCTATTGCAGTAAGCAAAAAGATATCTTGCTTATCATATGTGGCTCAGCTGCTTCATGGATCATTGGTAAAGTGATCAATAGCCGCGGTGGGTTACACAATCGATTGACCCAAACTATAAGGCTTGAAGCTTTTGATCTTCAGGAGACCAATGAATATTTGCGTTATCGAAAAGTGAAACTAAGCGAAAAGATATTGCCCAATTGTATATGTGCCTGGGTGGCATTCCATATTATCTCAAACTAGTATCAAACGGACAAAGTATTCCACAAATATTGGATGCCCTTTTTTTGACAAAGAAGCCAGCCTTAAAGGAGATTTTTAAACTTATATGCTTCATTATTTAAAAACCATCATCTCCATACTACAGTGGTAGAAGCACTGACTAAATCTGCCAAAGGGTTGACTCGTGAGCAGATCATAAAAGCGACAAAACTGGGCAGTGGCGGAGGCTTGACGACTATTTTAAACGAATTGGAAGAATGTGGCTTTGTCATCAAAACCAGAGATTTTGACAAACGTAAAGAAGACGGTCTTTTTCGTCTGATGGATGAATTCACATTGTTTTATTTTAAATTTATGGTGAGTAAAAATGATATGAAATCAGGTGTTTACTTGTACAATAGTCATGCATTTAAGACATGGTCAGGTTTTGCTTTTGAAAATCTTTGTTTCAGACATCATCATAAAATAGCAAAGGCCTTAGGATTCAGCGGGATTCAATACCAATATTATTCATTTGTAGACAAAGGAGCTGCTGACAGTCGTGGTGCCCAAATTGACCTGATTCTAGATAGAGCAGACAATGTCATAAACATTATAGAAGCTAAATTTTATTTGGCCCGACTAGTCATCAATAAAGCTATGGCATTAAATATTGCCGATAAAATAGAAGCTTTGCGAAGAAAAACTAAAACCAAAAAAAATATCTTTGTAACACTCATTACAGCAATGGGTGTAGAGAAAAATGAATACTATCTAAGTTGGATTACCAATGATTTGGAGATAGAAGATTTTAATAATCTATAAGTAATTTTGTTACCTAATCTTTTGTAAACCCAACATCTCACAACTCTTCATCACAAAACTATCTTCGTCATATTTGATGATCAGTTGCTTGGCGTAGGTACTGAGTTTTTCGTAGTGTATTTTATCTTCCAATATATCCACAAGCAGGTGTGATATGTGATTAACGTTTCTGCTATCGGCTTTATAACCATTGACACCATTATCTACGAGCTCGGCTATTCCACCTACAGGAGGCACTATGACAGGGAGACCATAAGCCATAGCTTCGATGACTGTAAGGCCAAATGTTTCTACCCATCCATCAGGACGAGACAAATTAAGGACCACATCAGCCCATTGATATTGTGGATGTACATCTTTTTGAGTAGGAAATATCGTTAAGTTTTGCGGAAGATTTTGCCCTGAAAAATACCCTTCTATGTCCATGGCAGAAGCATTCACTACAAGTCGGAAAGCATATTCCGGATTTTTTTTTGCTAGTTGTAAATACTCATTCACCCCTTTGTATGCTTTGAGGGAGCATATCATCAGCACATTTTTATAATCAGGTGTCACTTTTCTGTTTATAATAGCTTTGGTCAAAAAAGAAGTTTCCAAAGCATTATACAGCACATGTCCGGGGTTTTTCATCGTTTCCTGTTCAGATAGATATTTGGATACATAAACTACTTCTGTGGATGTAACGTCTGCTATTCCAAATAGAATTTTTTTCAATATCCAAGGTTTCATACTTGTTTCGTGGATATGATATATGACCTTACACCCTTTTAACTTTCCCAATATTCCCGCGCCAAATGGCAACACTGTATTGACATATATTACATCACTTTTTATGATGACAGGATACATTTTAATGATCAAAAGCAACTGACTTATCATTAGAAAAATCAATCTCAATAATGGATTCTGAGCAAATCTATACCAATAATGGTGATATTTGACCCCTTTGATATCTGACAAAAACCCTTCTCTCCCGCTGCATGTGACTATATGACATCCCATACCGTTATTGGTCCAACCATTGACAAGTTGTTTTAATACTTTAGGACTACCGCTATAATCGTTAAGGAGATGAAAGGCAAATATTCTCATGGTTTTATTTATAAAGAGTCATAAATTTGGGCCAATTGTTCACCACGTCTATCCCAATGGAAAACATGCTCAAACTGTGCTCTTGCACCTTGTCTCAATCCTTTGTATTTCGCCTTATCCGAATATAAAATTCGCATCGCTTTTGCTAGATTGAATGTAGTATTATCATATGTATCTTCCTTTATCTTTATACCGCATTGTTCGTTTATAAAACTACCGGGGCCACAATTGTCAAGACAAATCACTGGCAAGCCGAATGATAATGCTTCAGGGACGACCATACCTGCACCTTCGTGAGATGGGAATAGAAATACTTGCGACTGTTTAAATAATTTCATAAGTTCATTCCTTTCCATCCACAGTACAAATTGGATATTATTTTCTACTCCAAGATCTCTAGCCATCTTTATAAGTAGTTTTTCTTCTGGTCCACTGCCTACTATGATGAGTTGAGAATGGGATTTCTGATCATCCGTTAACGTATTATAAAAAGCTGCAAATGACCGAATAGCTAAATCAAAACCTTTCAGAGGAACTAATCTTCCTGCAGAGATAAATGTGAAATTTTCATTATGGGAATCTTCTATAAACCCAAAATCTTGGGTTGCAACTGAAGGAATTATTTGGTACTGCTTTGGTTTAAGATGGAGTTTATTCGGTACATCGTCATTCATGCACCAGACAAAATCTGCTTTTGCAGCTGTATTTTTAAGAGATGTATTGACTTTCCAAAAATAATTTTTAATGAGCCAGGTTGCCCTATCTTTTAAAAAATATTTGAATGAATATTCCTTAAGGTATTGTCTTGGAATCAACGGGTGATGACCTACAGGTCCCCATACAAATGGTTTGCCCAATTGCCATAAATAACTGGGAGTCCAGTCATTGTGAAAATTTAGGTTATGTACTATATCAAATTCTAGACTTTGGTTTTTAACAAAAGAAACGATGCCTTTCTGCCACATCCAATAATAAAGCATGGCACCACGTCCACCTTTTTTCCACCATCGCTTCCAGTATGGCAAGTCAAAATAAAGAAATCTTAAGTTGCAGTAAAGACTATTAGGATGATCTGACATAAATTTTTCTATATCATTTCTATTGTTTTCCCGAGTGATGGCTATGACTTTATTGTTTTTTGCTATTTGCAACACAAAATTCCATCCCATACCATCTTCCGAACCTTTATATGGATTTACTGCATATGTGGTGGCAAGAATCGTCTTCATTTAAGCGATATTTTTTATTTTGTGAAAAGATATATCAGGACATCTTTGTCCAATAGTTTTTGCAGGTACGCCACCTATGATGGAATTGTCTGGAAACGAACGATTAACTACCGCTCCAGCTGCAATAACGCACCCATCGCCAATAGTCACGCCATCAAGTATGGTTACTTTGCTTCCTATCCAGCAATTTTTGCCAATTATAATGCCTTGACGTTGCACGCCTTGGAGTCTAATGAGTGAGTCTCCATTTCTAAAATTATGGTTTTCGGGATGACAGCTAAAGTATTGACCTATGATACAGTCATCTCCTATACTTAAGCCACCTGCACCTCCGAGATACGCAAACTCTCCAATACCCACATGATGACCGATTTGAATACCTTTTCCAATATTCTGTAGTGTAGTAGCGACAATGATCTGACTGTAGTCACCTATACTGACATTATCACCAAAGATGATGCCCTCTTTTCCCAATCCACTTAGGCTTACATTTTTACCCAATTTTAGGAATTTCCCCCATTTGATTTTAGAGAGGTAGGTTATGCTTACTCTTGATGAAAGTATCATACCTTTGGGATTTCTACCCATAAAAAGCAGCTTGCTACCACGTATCACTTTTATAGCTAGTGTAAACATGTATCCCAATAGAAAGCGACTACTTATAGCGTTGTCGATCACAAAATCAGGATTTCTCTTTCTAATGAAGTATAGAAGTAAGTTTTTCATATTTGCGATATTTTTGTTTTTACGCCTCTGAATAATATGGAAAGCGTATCGTCGAGTTTTTCGTTTGCTATTGATATATAATCACTTGATGTATAAGTATTTGCATAATGTTCAAAAAGGTTTTTATAATCACTTGTCAGCGTTTCGATAGTTTGGATATCTAATTCCTGTTTTCTAGCTAGTATGGTACCTGCTTCGGCGTATAAAAAATAATTAAGATCTGGTTTGAGCAAAAATCGATACCCAAATTTTACCCATGAAGTAGGTAGAAGGATGTTAGATCGCTTACCATCATTGATAAAATCAAAGTAATATCTGTCATAAAGCACTACTTTGCCTCGCATGACATACTTAACATACACATAAAATTGGCCTAAAATAAAATCAATATAATAGTATCCAAATCTAAACATTGAAGACAAAAGGTTTTTATTTTGACCTGTTCTCGGCAATTTGCTTACGGAGATAGCTTCAGCCTTTTCTTTGCCATGCCTAAGCGCACTGATGATCGGAAGTATAGATGGTCTATGTCGTAGGACGATCACATCTTTGCGAAGATTTTTTTCTATTTTATGCTTGACCAATTCTATTATAGTAGATTTGCCAGCGCCATCTACTCCACTAAAAGTAATGACTAAGCCACCATTTTGGAAAAACGAACGTATGGTATCCACATAATAAAACACTTTATTTTTTAATCCTTTCCATCCGCGATTTTCTACTTTACTTTGTATGATCGTCTGTAATTCTGTCGTATTCATTTTTTCACCATTACAATATGACATTAAAGCCAGATCTTCATTTCCATTGGCGTGGTGCAAATGTATTTTTTTGCCCATATAATTAAATGGAACCTGGGTATTATTCAAAGCATAAAACCAAACGATATATCTCATTTCGTCTGTAGGGTGCAAGGTTTTGATGCCGTGATCATTGACTACTGATCTTTTTAATAATAAGTCTGCATCTAAAAATACTTGGTTTTTTCTTTTTAATTTATGTATCAAATCAAGGCTTAAAAAGCTGCCATCGTGAAAGTAGATAGCTATGTTTTCCATAAATGACTTGGATGTAGTGACTACTTTGTTTTGCAGTGGTGAATTATGGCACAATTGAGTGATATAACTTAAGTCTTTTTGTCTCATCAGAATGTCAATGTCAGAATCTTCTGACCAAAAGTCAGGATGAGAGTCTGATAATTTTATCCCTGCATATTCAATCGGCTTTAAATGATCAAAAAGGGTACTGATAAAAAGCTGTCGTTGAGATGTATTAACAATCAAATTGTCTAATGCTGTATTCCACATATTTATCATCCAATATATCTGAGGGTGCCAGTATTTCTGTGCCACATAATTTGACATAGACCGTGTGATATGATATAAAAGATATAGGGACAAATATCTATTCATCTCGTCAATAGATTCAAAAAAAGGTTGCTTTTCTCTTTTTAATAATTTTTCTGTCAAGACTTGATAAGTTTTTGACCAATCATTCCTGCCCACTAAAATACCTTGTTGTATGATGAAATGAAAAAGATCAAATCCTTTGGGCATTGCTGCATCTGCTGCTTCCCAATCATAGACAAATAATTTATTTTCGGAGATGTACATATTCCATGATGTAAAATCTCCATGTGCACATCCAAAATCTGTTAGTTTATCTTGATCTAATTGTGATTGGAGTAGATAAAGCTTTGCGTGTAAACCCTTCGGCATTTTGGGATCGTGTTCTAATTGTTGGAGCAAAGCCATTGAATTGACATAGGATTCACTTTCACTTAATGATACCTTTTGGAGCGATTTACTGAATAATTCTTGCGTAAAATCTAAGTGTGTATTGGTTAAAATAGGCGATCTTTCCAGATTTTTATCAAAGGCAGTTTGACAATATGCAAAGTCACCATTTTCTATTACTTTTGGATGCTTCAATGTTGAAAATGTTTGCTTTTGAAGCCAATTAAGTGTGGATTTTTCACGTTCTAAGCTAACTTTAGCATTTTTACCTACAGGCAATTTAACAAAAGTGTCATTGGCATAAATCACCAATTTCTGTTGTGTTCCTATGGTCCCGGTAAAGATTGCCCACTTTTCGCCTAAAATGTCTGGAACATTGACTTTTTGTTTGCTAAAAAACCATGACTGTAAACGAAGCGAGAATATTAATTTGATCAAAACAACATAAATGGCGGCTTTAGTTGGGCTTTCATTATAGAACCTCAGGAATTCTGGTTTTTTTAGTTCTACTGGCCAAATCCAGCGAATAGTTCCGTCCGGATTTTTGACTGCAAACACTTCTTTTGATTTGTGTTTATTGCAAGGGATCAGCTCCATTATATTTTTAATATTGTGCATTATGCCATTATTTTGCAATATGGGGGACTAAAGTAATGCCATGATCATATCTAATTGACAATCAATATTTTATAATATTAAGTGAAAAATAAAAATTCCATAAAACACTACAGATTTCCAAATTTTGGAATTAAATAATAAATTGAAAAAATTATTTCAAACTTCATTACAACCTTTTTCCTATTCTATTCGTCATTAACCTTGAAAACGAAAAATTAGACTTAGTTTGAAGGTTGTAGATATAAATAGTGAGTTGTTTGAGTGGATAGATCTGACTATCCACAATGATCGTGAGGCGCAAAGAGTGATATACAATAAATATTCACCTAAGCTCCTTAGTATCTGCCGACAATATATCAATGACGTACATGCAGCTGAAGACGTTTTGGTGACTGCTTTCATGAAAATTTTTACCCACATCAGTAAATTTGAAAACAAAGGAAATTTTGAAGCCTGGATAAGAAGGATCACCGTAAATGAATGTATCTCTTTTATCAGAGCCAATAAAAAAGTCCGGTTTACAGATGAAGATAGTCAAATATCGGCTTCAGAAACATCTGACAGTCATATGATTATTCAGGATATTCAGTTGATGATTGATTTATTGCCTTTTGGATGCAAAATGGTGTTTAATCTTTATGCCATTGAAGGATATAAACACCAGGAAATTGCAGCATTACTTGGTATTTCTGAGGGTACATCTAAGTCACAATTGGCTTATGCGAGAAAATTATTACAGCAATTATTACATCAAAATAATATGGCTTATCATGGATAATAAGACAGTAGATCATAAAATAAAAGATTTTTTTGAACCAAGGACTATTAATCCTTCTACCCAATCATGGGATCGACTGGATGCAATGTTGTCTATTGCTGAGACTCAAAAGAAGAAAAAAAGTCCTATATATCTTGTGGTTGCGGCAAGTTTAGCTCCAATACTTATGATTAGTTTTTGGTTTATTTTCGAAAATGATATGCTGAAAACAAAGACGAATGAATCATTAGTTTCATCACAAAGTCACAATATAGAAAGTAAAATAAACCCTAAAATCACATCTATTCCTGGCCCAAAGCCTAAAGCAGAAGTAGAAAACACTTCGATATCAGAAAACATTGATAATCTATCATTTATCGACATATCACCATCAATAAAAGATAAACATAACCGACCAAAATCAGAAATAAACTTAGTACTTACATCGTATACTTCGCAAGATAATTTATCTTCTGATAACACAACAGAAAGACAAAGTATTAGTATAAACGATGATCACGAAACAGGCAATAACAGTGAACCGAATATCGGAGAAGGGGAAACAACTCAGAACCCTGCGAAAAATATAGAAAGTGAAATTGTTACAAATATTTCTCAAAATAAAGATGCTGGTTCCAGGTATAAATATGGTCTCGATCCTGAAAAATTACTCAAAGAAGCAGAAAGTAAGTCGCAACAATCTTTTTTATCAAAAGTATTCAAAACACTGACAGAAAAATCTGAATCTGTGGTAACTGCCGTCACTACAAGAAATGAGATAAAAGCCAGATAATTACATTCTATTACATCATATTTAAAATTTAATCAAAATGAACAGAATTTTGTACCTCATGCTATTTTTATTATTTACCATGCATTCCTACGCTCAATCCGAGTTTGAAAACAGGATTAAGATGATTAAAACCGATATTGAAATCATAAAATCACAGGAAAAAGAAACACTCAGATTAGAAGTTGAAGCCATCAATTATCGTCTAGAAAAAGGTGAAATCACCACATCTGAAGCAGAAATTCAGAAAAAAGCGGTGTCAGAAAAATGTGCTGATCGGATAGAAGCCAGGATAGAACCTTTGGAAAAAGAAATACAGGCCTTAGTAAAAGGAGAAGTAGAAGAAAAAGACGATCGAATCGACAATCTTGAAGATATAGATGAAGAAAATGAAAAAGATGATGACGAAGAATACCGGGATAAGAAAAAACGTGAAATAGATTTTGATAGAATTTCCATAGACTGGAAACCACGAAAAAACAAAAAATATAGAGGCGAATCACGCACCACTACTCAATTCGTTTTTGCTTTTGGCTTAAATAATCTTATTACTGACGGCGATTTTGGCAGTATCGAAGATAATGGAATAAAACTAAGCAATTCAAGATTTTATGAGTGGGGATGGACCTGGAAAACCAGATTGGCCCAAAATTCTCCATTTCTTCATTTAAAATACGGTCTGTCTTTTACCTACAATAATCTAAGACCTGAAAATAATCAATATTATATTAAAACCGGAGACAAAACCATTCTTGCCGATCACCCTGAGAGTCTGAGAGACGAACCTTATTTCAGAAATATCAATATGGTACTTCCTGTACATATTGAATTTGATTTTTCAAAAAAACGTATGTCTGAAGAGTCAGCCATCATAAGAACCCAAAAAACTTTCAGATTGGGCGTAGGTGGCTATGCCGGCATAAATATCAGGAGCAAACAATTGCTTGAATATAAAGCAGATGGTTTGGAAACAGAGCAAATTACCAAGGGTGATTATAATACAAGCGACTTCATATACGGACTTAGTGCTTATTTTGGGTATAAAGATGTGAGTTTGTACACAAAGTATGATCTGAATCCTTTATTTACTGATAACGACATAGATCAAAACAATATATCACTTGGATTGAGGTTTGATTTCCATTAAGTCTTTCTGCGATTTGTCAAATTTAATTACAAGATGTTGAAAATCTTGTAATTAAATTTGACAAAACAGATTTTGATACCCACCTATTCTGAGTCTTATTCTATTTTCTTATTTGCTGAATTATACTATTAATGACTCAGGTTTATTCAACATCCAGCTTGGGCATCATTTTACGTGGATAGACGTTATTGGTCCTGTCTACGTCTGCAAGTCTTTTCGAAAAATCGATTTCTATGGTTTCAATATCACTCAGTTTCTGATCCAGATCCAATTTATAGGTAGGGTGTGTCCATGACCAGTCTTTCATAACTTTAAAATTACTAAAAAAACGATCTCCGTTCTTTTCACCACGCATGATATCCAATGGAATATAATAATAATACTCTTTACCATTTTTGGTCTTTACCGTGATATCCAATGGCATAGGCATGATACCTTTTTTTCTGATGATGGCAGATTTACCACTCATACTTTCGACTTCATAATCAATGGTATGGGTAGTATGGACAAAGTATTCCTTAAACCAATCCAATTCCAGTTTACTTGCCTTTTCCATAATACGTATAAAATCATTGGGGTTTGGATGTTTAAATTTCCAGGTATCAAAATATAGCAGCATACCTTTATCAAATGCGTGTTCCCCTATGATATATCTCAATTGTTCCAGAAACACTTCCCCTTTGGTGTATGAAGCCACGCCATATGCAGTATTGGTCAGAAAATGATCTGCGTGCGTGATCAATGGTTCTTCTCTGCCGCTCAACGCAAAATTGATGTATCCATTGACATCTCCGAGATGAGGATTCTGTACCGGTTCTCCGGGAATCATCTTTTTTAGGCTGAGATAGTTCATCACTTCATTGCTGGCATAAGATGTAAAACCTTCGTCCATCCAATGATATAATGCTTCGTTTGAGCCCAGCATCATCTGATACCAGCTGTGCATCCATTCATGGACGGCTACACCCACCAAACTCACTAAACCCCTCTCTCCGGTGATCAGCGTTGCCATAGGATATTCCATTCCTCCATCACCTCCCTGTATAAAGGAATATTCAGGAAAAGCATATTTCCCGTACTTTTCATTTATAAATTTTAACGCTTCATCCATGATCGCAGGCAGTCTTTCCCAGTTTTCAGTAGTTCGGTCACCAGGCTGATAAAAAGCCCTGATGATAGTGCCATCATGAGCTTTGTGCACGATTTGTTTATAGTCAGGATCAGCGGCCCATACAAAATCATGGACATTTTCCGCTTTAAAATGCCACGTCAATCGATCAGGTCGTGAAACCGGTTCAACAGGACTGTATCCATAACCTACTTCATCTTTATTCTGTAGAATACCGGTACCTGCTATGACATATTCTTTTGGCATAGTGATCCTGATGTCAAAATCTCCCCAAATGCCATAAAACTCTCTTGCCACATAAGGATTGGCATGCCACCCCTGATAATCATAATTACACATTTTGGGATACCACTGCGCCATAGAATATTCAATACCTTCAGCATTATTTCTTCCAGATCTGCGTATCTGCAACGGTACCTGTCCCTTAAATTCCATATCAAAAATGACAGTAGTATTGGGCAAAATGGGTTCAGATAGAGATACTTCGAGTATGGTCCCTTCCGTATTATGCAAAATCTTTCGTCCATTCATTTTTAAGGACTTTACTTCCATAAAGCCCTGTTCATTTTTTTTAAGTCTGGCAATCCTGTCCCCTACCCTTTTGTCAGGATCTACAATGGTTCTGGATCTCACATCCATCATACTGTTGGGCTGAAAAGCATTAAAGTACAGGTGATAAAACACTTTGTATAATGTGTCCGGACTATTATTTGTATACTCCAGCTTTTGGATACCCGTAAACTGGTGTTTTTTAATAGCAAAATCGACATTCATGGTGTATTTTACCGATTGTTGCCACCTTTCCGGTTGTGCAAAGGCAGTAAATGACATAAAAAGTATAAATAATAAACCTGCAATGTGTTTGAACATTTGAATGAGTTTAGTGAATAAATAAGTATAATTATTGACCGATCACAGTTATTTCCGTTTGATCTGCAGAAACCTTATCCAATAATGTACTGAAGGAAGGCCATGCATATTTTTTAAAACAAACAAAAATAAATATGGATGCTCCCATGATAAAACCCAAAATCATCAACCAAGGTTTAACTTCAGTTGAAATAAACAGGCTATCTGTCTGTAAAACACTCCCTTCATACGTAAATAATGTTGCCCCGAAAATATTGGTAGCAGCATGTACGCCAAGTGCCAGTTCAAGTCCATCATCCAACACTGTAATCAGTGCCAGAAATAGTCCGGCAATAATGTAGTAAAACTGCATCGTCCAGAATCCGTATTTGGCCACTTCAGGGTTTGTGCCGTGGACGAGTCCAAAAAAAATACTCGACAATAGTATAGGCAACCATTTGTTTTTTGCAAAAAAAGCTATACCCTGCATGATATAACCTCTGAAGAACAATTCTTCAAAGCTGGTTTGTATGGGTAAAAATAAGATTGAAATCAACAGTAATGGAATAAAACTCTCAGGAATCCACCTGAAGGTATAAGTTTCCGGACTGATAAAATAATTTATGGCTTCCAGTAAAACAAATATAAACATCCATAATCCAAAACCAAAAAGTACTTTTTTAAAATCAATGACACTCCCGGGAGTGATGTATAATATCATCTGCTTTTGGTGAATGTATCGGGCCACGAGAAATAATCCAGCCAAAGCAAAACCAAACATCAGAATAAGCAGCAAAAAGCCAATATTTTTATCCAATCCCAGGATTTCAAAATCCAGAGTTGACTCAAATTGTGCCAACGCTTCCTGACCTAAAGCAGGGTCTGAAGAAAATTTCCAATAAACAATGCCGTAAAGATGTAACTGACCCAAAAAGTAAAAACAGAACACAATCAAAATACCAACGAGATATCTCCATAATTCATTCAGCCCTCTGAAAGATTGATTTAGTAACATGTATTAATTATTGATTAGGGTCAAATATATAACAAAATTGGTCATCACATTATTTTTTTATCATAGCAATAAAAAGGAATTACATTATCGTGAAAATAACAATACCCATTGGCCCTTCTGTAACCGAGCGACTTATACAATTGGTTAGATACCGGATTTAGACTATATGCATCCAGCCGGATGGTGTCCAGTCCGTCATCTATAGCAAATTTTTCCGCAAACCAACACAATTTTTTTCCGATCCCAAAACCCTGAAAACCCGGGTGAACACTTAATCTATGGATGACAAGTACCTTTCTCGAGTGGTTATGCCAATGAATCTTTTTGTATTGATCGTCCTGTTTGCTATCCAAAGTTATCGTACCGGCTATTTTGCCACCTTCTATGTACACAAAAGCACTTCCATTATGAATGTCTTCTTCCACATGTCTGACCAAAGGATAGGTATAATTCCATTGATGAATTCCCAAAGAGATCATGTGATCAGTGGATAATTTAAACAACTCTGCCATCAAATGTATATCGTCAAATCCGGCTTTTCTGATATTTGGATAATCCATTTTGTCTGAAATTATAAAAAATTGTATATTTGCACTGCAAAAATATAATGATGAATCGTAACCATACAATAATAGCAGTAATTTTATTAATGACTGTATGTGCATTTGCCCGACTTATACCACATATGCCCAATTTTACACCTGTAGAAAGTCTTGCTATATTTGGCGCTGCCTATCTGAGTAAAAAACATTGGGCATTTATTATATCGGTTTTGGTGCTTTATTTTTCAGATTTTATTATCAATAATACCGTAGCCAGATCTTTTTTCCCCGATGTACAAGGGATCGTGTGGTTTTCCAGTTATATGGTGTATAACTTTATAGCCATGGCGCTGATTGTTCTGGTAAGCAGTAAAATCATTTCAAAGGTTACCGTTAAAAATGTTGGCATGTCTATACTTTTTGCTTCCATCATTTTCTTTATCATCACCAACTTTGGAGCATGGGCAAATGAAAAGAGTTTATATTCCAGCGACTTTAGCGGCTTGATGGCTTCATTTATGGCAGGTATTCCTTTTTTCCGCAACTCATTGCTGAGTAATATCATTTTTACAACAGTGATATTTGGTAGCTTTGAAATCTATACATCCATTGCAACAAGACAAAAATCAACTGCCGGGAGCTGAAATTAATTCAGATAAACCGGTTGATAAACTTACAAAAAATAAGGATTACTATTTTGAAAATGGCTTAATGGTTTTAACCGCTCATTTTCTAAAAAACCGTGGGTATTGCTGTGGCAACGGATGCAGACATTGCCCATTTAAGAAATAAAATTGGTAGTAAATCTTTTAAGTTTGAGCCCACATTTAAAAGTATATTTTAGTCACAAAAACACAAAAAATCACTAATTTCAAACGGTTGATAATCATTTCTTTGTGAACCTTTTGGACGTAGAATCTTAGTGGCATCCCTGTATTTCTGATTTTTCGGGGTGGACTCAAGCTTAATAAATGCCATTTACCCTACTGACCACTCCTTAAAATATTTCATAAATATCTTGGCCAGATTTTCTGCGTCAGAAATAGCCCTGTGATGAATACCGGTAAATTCAAAACCTTCCATTTTTACCGCTTTTTTGAGCCCAGGTTCATCTTTCAGATCTTTGAGCGCGCGATATGCAGGTTTAAGGTTGTAGTGATGGTCCAGCCATTCCGACTCTAACCGATGTAAGTGGCAGTCCTGTTTCAATTGTTCTTTATCATATTTGCCCCATGAAATCAGGCAATAACTTTCATCATCAACGCCTATCCAATCCATAAATTCCTGAATGACAAAAGGAAAAATTCTTGACTTATCTACATCGTCCTGAGATATGGAAGTAAGTTTTTTGCAAAAATCAGATAAGACCGGATTGACTGTTGGTTTAATAAATTTTGTGAATCTGGATTCTGCTTCGCCATAATCATTGACTTTGATTGCGCCTATTTCAATGATTTCATTGACACCATGAGGTGGTCTCCCAAGCCAGCAAGAAGCTTCCAGATCAAATATTATATAATTCACAAAGTTATATTTTTTATCATGTCTAAACTTTTTCCCATCCCATAAACTCTTCAAAACCATAATTTAGCAACCGATTGTGATAAAAGTACAACTGACGGATATCCTGACAGATTATCTGTGCTGTTTTGTCCTTTTTAAGTATATCGACTGCATGATAAATGCCCAATTTTGAAAGGCCCTCGTGTATAAGTTGCTTAACATCAGACCAGGATTCATCAGAAATGGTTACTACTCCTTGCGTTGACAAGCTGACTATATGGTTCAATAACAAGCCGACATGCTCCTCAAATTTACTGTTGTCTATCGCAAAACTAAAATTTCGCTGATTGACCAGGTGGAGCAATCCGGATTCTTTATATTCTTCATATATCAGGTGAAATGCAACAAACGCAACTACATTGCTGGATAGAATGACATTAAACTTTTTATATGAGTCTACTACTGTTTCCCCCAATATTTTTGCATAAACCCCTTCTCTCTGACTATTGGATGAAAGCTCACCTTCTATGGTAAAATAATCCTTCATCTCCACGACATGATTGAATTTGTCATAGCTAATTCCATCTGCATCGACTTTATTTCCAAATACATCCAAAGGATCACCAAATGACATATACATTTCAGATGACTTGGTGTACAGGTCTTTTATAAATCTGACCACATTTGCAAAACTTGGCCCACCACCTTTTGTCCGCTTGTATTTATCCTTTCCAACCAGTTGAAGATGTTGGTCTATCAAATGTGAGGCTTCAAGTACAAAATGGTACCCTAAATTTAAGGGCACGACAAAAATCTTCTTTTCATTGTTGTTTTCAAGATGCAATCTTTGGGCTTCAATCACGGAACTGATGAGCCCAAGTTTTAGTTTATCCTCCGTCTGACCGCTTCTGGACCTGGTGCCTCCCGGAAAAAACAGACAATTGACGCCTTCTATAAGAGAATAACCCGTCATCGATTTAAGACACTCAAGGTAGATCGGATTCTTTTTTCTCCTGTCCACTCTGAAAGCCCCTAATCTATTGATAAAATAGGCTACTATTTCTACATTATACAGATTAAGCCCTGCACCATAAGAAAATGATGGCAATCCGACATTGGCATCAATGGCGTATCCCACCATGATACTGTCGAGATTGGAGTAGTGTGTGGGCAAGATCACTACCGTACCTTTTTCAAAAAGCGTTCGGATCAATTCCACATTGCCTTTTACCTTTATCTTTTGCTGAAGTGTTTTTTTATTGCCCCACCTCCATTGACCTGAGGCAAAATATCTGTTAAAAATCCTTTTAAAAAAAGATGTCAGAAATATCCTTGAAAAAAGAAATGTTTTGGGCATAAAATGACCCACAATCTCTTCATTATATCTGTTGATGATTCGCTTGAGCAACTCCTGTTCAACTTCTATTTTGTCTTCCCGGGTTGCTGCTCCTTCCAGTTCATTCGAAATAGACTTCCAATACGCTTTTTCATCAGGGGGATCAACCTTCCATGGAGTCAGTTTTATTCTCTGATTTTCCATATAAATGGTTTTCGAAATCAGATCATGCAGATTATGTTTGTGGGTAGTCTGAAGTTGATCAATTACAAATTTGTTGAGTCTAACTATAAATTCTGCCCTGTTTCTGCTTTGATCAGCTACGGGCCAGTTTTCAACATTTGGTATGATGTGGGAAAATATCTGTGTCATAAGTTTTTTACTGAACTTGCTTCTGAGAATGAAGCCATGGTGGTTGATATACAACTTAATATCTCTTCTCTACCTGTTTTTGTTTCTGAGCTGGTGATGAATTGATCTGGCAAATCATTCCAGCTTTTGAGCAACTCTTTCCTGATGGACATTACATTGGATTGTACCTGATTTTTTCCAAGTTTGTCAGCTTTTGTGTACACCAGACAAAAGGGAACACTATTTTCACCGAGCCAATCTATAAACTCTTTATCTATCTTTTGCAACTCATGTCTCACATCGATCAAAACAAAAGCTACCACCAATGTATCACGTTGAGTCAGATAGTTTTTGATCATTTTACCAAAGCCGGCCTTCTTTTCTTTGGAAAGTCTGGCATAACCGTATCCAGGCAGATCGACAAGATACCAGGTTTGATTGATCAAAAAATAATTGAGCAGTTGAGTTTTTCCGGGAGTGACGGATACTTTTGCCATCCCTTTTCTATTGCAAAGCATGTTGATGAGGGATGATTTGCCTACATTAGATCGGCCGATAAAAGCAAACTCAGGTTTACCGTCTACCGGGCAAGCACTTACTTTGGGAAAACTGGCAATAAACTCTACATCCTTAATATTCATATCGGCACTCTTTTTGATATATTATAATTAACAATAATAAATTAGATTATAACAATCAATGCAATAGGTTCAATTTCAGCCTTTTGTATTCCGACATTTTTTTATACATCGGTTAAACAAAAGTTAAACAGACCGCAATATTAACCATTTTTGAGCCAATAATTCGTTAAACCGATAATTACTTAACTTTTTTTATTTATTTATAAACCCCATTATTTAATAATTTTTAAAAAATCAGGACATGAGACAATTAATTTTAATCATTTTTATCTTTGGTGTACTTCAAGTAGGACAAAGTCAGATTGAGTTTGGTATAAAAGCCGGTTTAAGTTCTTATGATCTTGCCAAAGATGGTATCCTCATCAGTGATGGCAACCAAAATTTAGAGTGGAATGTGAGCAACGCCGGGTATGGTCATCACTTTGGGATTTACACCCGACTGAGTGCGCTGGGTTTGTTTATTGAGCCAGCATTGCTATTTAATTCCAACAGTGTGAGCTATGATATCACCACATATGGCGAGTCAGGTGTATTCAAAACGATCAAAAATGAAAAATATAACCATATGGATTTACCCGTGATTGCCGGATTTAAAATCGGAGTGCTGAGATTTCAGGGCGGTGTAGTGGGTCATCTTTTTATCAACAGCATTTCTGATGTGGTAGACATCAATGGCTACGAACAAAGATTCAAAACCGCGGCGTATGGATGGCAGGCAGGAACAGGTGTGGATCTCTGGAAACTGCGGCTCGACTTGATGTTTGAAGGCAATTTTGACAAGTTCGGGGATCATATTACCGTAGGTGGACACGATTATGCTTTTGCAGATACTCCTTCGAGATTGATGCTGACGCTGGGATATAAATTCTAATGCCAGTTTATGCAATTGTACTAATTGTGAAAAGAAAGTTTTGTATTAGTGCTCTATCATGAAAAAGCCCTTAATTACTATTTTTCTTGACAGAGCACTAAAAATAAAGCATAATCTAATGCTGATTTATTGCTCCAAATTAAGGTTAGATTTTAGCAATCGGATGAATTAGGATTAAAATCAAACAATGACCCTGTATTTCTGCTTCAATTACTATAATTTTAATCCTTTACTAAATGTAAAAAGAAATATGCAAGTTCAATCTCCCTGTTCAGTTTATAAAATCCATTTTTACTCCACCCTGACCCATTGCCCGGTACATAATACTTTGTTTTTTTGATATACTTTATAAATATAAGTACCTGAAACCAAGTCTGACAAATCCAAAGTCGTAGCACCATCAGTGATTCCATGATGGACATAAACATTATTTCCACTCATGTCAAATATCCTTATATCAGCCTTGCCCGTAATTCCTTTGATATCGAGACTAAGTGGTCCGTTTGAAGGGTTGGGATAGGTTTTGATGGTGATCAATTGTGAAGCATTTAGATTATTGGTCCAGAAAATATTACCATCCGCATTAAATTTGACCATGTAGGCGTTAAAAACCCGATCTCCGAGATCATCATATCTTGCTCCGTACACTAAAGCTCCTCCATCTGATGTAGCTATTATACCTGAGCCTTTGTACCTGTATTGGTCGTTCAAGCCAAAATATATCTCCCAATTTTTTTGAAAACCCGTATCAAATTTTGTAATAAATAATCCATCACTTTGGTGATAAAATGGCGTATCATAGGCTCCGGTATATAAAATACCTTCATCATTAAGATCAAATACATTGAATGGAAAGGCTACTCTATAAAGTTGATCTATGCCAAAACTTAACTTTCTCTTGTAATTTTTGTCCATTACCTGCAAATTTACACCTCCAAACTGACCTGTGCTTCCAATCAGATATGTACTGTCCTTCCACGGTATGGCTTTGACCTGATTTCCACCAGTGATCTCATTTTCTAGTCTAAGATCATATCCAATGTGGTTAAAATTTTTGTCCAGATAATGCATAAACAGTCCAAAACATGTAAACCCTGTTGCATCAATATTCTCAATAACTGAATAACATACACCCGAGCCTCCTGTTTCATCCAATTGAATTAACTCGGATTTCAATTCATAAGAATCGAGATCAAGTTTTAAAAACCAGATACTGGAATGCTCCTTTTCATCTAAGAGACCATCCCAACTTGGTGCAACTAGTAATACCTGATTGGTTGGTTCATAAATGAATCCATCCATTTGATAAGGGTGCTTAGCCTGTCCGGTAAGCATAATTTGTTTTTCAAAAACTATGTCCAAATCCTTATCCAATACAAGAACAGCAATTAAATTTGGCGGTGCCGAACCCAACAATAAGATTTGTTCTTTATCCTTCATCCACATTCCTTTTAAGAATTGAATCTCCATTCCGGAAACAGAGTATGTTAATTCCTTAATAAGTTCACCATTATTTGAAATTAACTCAATTCTATTTATTCCATTTAATTGGCTGGAGCCGAATAAAAAAATACCATCTTCCTTTTCTAATCCAATTTGATAATGCGATAGCCTATTTCCTTGGATCACATGATCCCACTCAAAATTATTTTGACCGTGCAAATTGAATAGCCAAATAAAAGATATAATAAAAACTAATTTATTTTTCACGCACAAAATTAATTAACTTTATAGTGGCGCTCCACATCTATCATTGCACATCAATGTCATATTTTACCAGCAGCCCTGTTACAGCCGGCCAGCTGAATGATGCTTTTTTTATGTTATTATTCTCCGGATCGATGATATACTGACGGGAAGTCCTAAGATCGGCCCCCTGCAGATTGGTCTGATCAAAAACTGCTTTAGAAAGGTCACAATCATCCAGCAACGTTTGTCCCATGTCAGCTTCCGTAAAATCTGTTTCCATCATACTGCAGGAAACAAATTTTGTTTTTTTCAACTTCATACCATAAAATGTTCCCATATCCAGGATACAATGATCAAATCCTACTGAGAATAAAAAAAGCATTGCCATCGTCCCATCGCAATCCAAGCAATTTGCAATGATTAAACTGTACCGTTTTAAATGACGTATTTTTTAGTTTACAAAGACTCAAATTACATCCTTCAAATACACAATCTGTAAAAATACATCCGGAAAGATCAGATGAACTCAACTCAAGGTTAATAAAGGTACAGTTTTCATATTCCGCTTTCTCCAATGCATGATCGACAAGATCTGTCCTGTCTATTTTTTTATCCTGTATATATAAAAGTGCCATAACTGAAGTTATAATAACGATTGGACAAATATAATATTTTTATCCATCTGAAGACAACCGGGACCATATTTCCAGGCTGATAAAATTATTTCTGACAAACTCACAGTCCCTTCTGATGCCATCCAATACAAATCCCGCATCTTTCAGCAATTTGCTGCTGGGACCATTTTCTGTTTCAACTATGGCTTCGATTCTGTGCAGATTCATGTGGTCAAACCCATATCTCATCATCTCCCTGATGGCTTCTGATGCATATCCTTTTTTTTGAAATTCCGGAAGTATCCAATAGCCCATTTCAGCATTCCGATGGATTTTATTCCATAAATGGAAGCCGCCGTTTCCGATCATTTCACCGGAATCTTTCAGACAGATACCCCACCAGATACCTGTTTTATCGTTATACAATTCATCATACCATTTCAGTTGTACATTTACTTCTTCCAATGTATGGTAAGACACAGACATGTGCTGATTGACCCGAACATCACTGTACCCTTTCAAAACCGTCGGGGCATCTAAAGAAACTACCTGACGCAACTGTAGTCTTTCGGATAACAATATGGGAAATGTATCATTCATAAACCTAAAATATAATACAGACAAAACGAAACAGGCAACAATTTTGTTTGACAAAACATATCATACCAAAAAGAAAATAGAGAGATTTATGGATGAGTCACACCAAAAATCTCGAAATTTGCATCTTAATCAAAAATAGTACATAGTGTCATTCAATTTTGAACATATCATCACTAAATGCAAAAACCAGGAGCCGGAAGCCCAGAAATTGCTCTATGAAATGTACAAGGACCAAATGTACGCTATATGCATGAGATATATTAAATCATCTCAGGATGCTGAAGATATATTTATAGATGCTTTTTACAAAATTCTTACAAAAATAGATCACTTCAAAGGTGAAGGAAGTTTTGAAGGATGGATGAGAAGAATAATGGTGAATGAATCTCTCATGTTTTTACGCAAAAAGACCAATCTGCACATGACGGTAGAAATTCCTGCCACGGATATTGCCGATAACTCGGATGTAAATGAAGATGAATTCAGTTACGACGAAATTATGGGCATACTGGATGAATTGCCTGCAGGTTACAGAACCGTTTTTAATCTGTACGTCTTTGAAGATTTTAAACATAGAGAAATAGCTGAAATGCTCGGTATCAGTATCAATACTTCCAAATCTCAGCTCATTCTGGCCAAAAAACGAGTCCTTGAATTACTTAAAAAAAAAGAAAATTTGATTTCTAAAATATACAGATCATGACTTCAAAAAATAATCATTCGCTACATCAACAAGCATTACGACATAAAGTGGCACCCCGTGAAAGTGCGTGGCTGAAACTGGATTCAAAACTGGAAAAATCTAGAAACAGAAAAAGTGTATCTTTGTACAGACTGGTTTCCATAGCAGCGGTTATGGTAGCGGTATTATCAATGATTACTGTTTTTAGCATCAACGACAGCCATAATCCACAAATGACTGCACAAAACAATACTTTCGCAGAAATTTTTGACATGGAAGAATTAAAAACTTCCGGTGATGCGGGAATATATGAAATTGATAAGCTCAGGTCCCTGAAGTCAGCGTATACCCGATTAGGCACCAAACAAAATCTGTAAAAATTTATACTGAAAACTCATTTGCTAAACTATCCATCATTTTCAGGCATTTGTCCAACTGATCTATATCAATAAACTCGTTGGCCCGATGTGCCTGAGCAATATCACCTGGACCACATATGACAGTTTTAAAACCTTCATTGGCAAACTGGCCTGCTTCTGCGGCATATGCTACTGTAGAAAGTTCAGTTTGTCCTGATATTTTTTTTATGAGCGGGATAATATCAGATGTTTCGTCGGTTCCGAGTGGAGGCACAGGTGGATGATGTTGTTCAGTCACTATGCGAGTATCAGCAAAACGAAGTTTGAGATTATCTTCCATTTTTTTGCAATACATTTCAAAATCGCGGATAATGGTCAGAATGTCATCCTGGGGAATGACTCTCACATCCCAGTAAAAAGTGCATTTATCTGCAATCACGTTGGGAGCGATACCACCATTAATCATACCTACATGGAGAGACGTGTGTGGCGGATTAAATCTTTCATCAAGTCGTCCGTCTGCTATCAATTGATCCATTTTGTCTTCCAGCCAGGATATCAGTCTTGCCGCTAAATGAATGGCACTTACTTCCTGTCGTATGCGGCTGCTGTGTCCGGCAGACCCGTATACAGTAGTTTCCAACACACAGATGCCCTTTTGTCCGATGACAGGTTTCATCATCGATGGTTCGCCAATGATGGCAAATTCAGGTTTTAGTTTGTAATGATTGCTGATGGCCGCTGCAAGTTCCGGACCTGCCAGACAGCCTATTTCTTCATCATAAGAAAAGGCAAAATAAACAGGCTTCTTTAATCCGGCGTTTTTAAACATATCCACCGATGCCAGACAACATGCCAGAAACCCCTTCATGTCGCATGAACCCCTGCCATACAGTTTACTGTCTTTTTCTATGAGTATAAAAGGTTCGGTATGCCAATCCTGTCCTTCTACTGGCACTACGTCGGTATGACCGGAAAGTATCAATCCTCCCTCTGCAGATGGGCCTATCCTGCAAAAAAGAGACGTTTTATTTAATTCTTTATTGGGAACCAAATGATATTCGATATCTCTTTCATTCAGAAAACGAATGATATAATCCATGATGGGTAGATTGGACTGCCCGCCAAGTACGTCATACGAGACCAGATCTTTCAGTATTTGAATACAATGAAGAAGTGAAGGTGATTGCATCTAAAAAATTTTACGGCACAAAGAACATGGTTTTTAATGGAAAACAAAAGGATTTTTCAAAATGTCCATCAGGTATATTCAAAACTCAGTCTTTTGCCTGAAGACTGCAAACTTTTTATAGCACCAAAATTTTTTCCTTCATAATACTTCCATCTGAAAGTGTGATATACATAAAATATACCGCTGACTGAAGAAAATCTATGTGAAGCGCATTTTTTGACCACTTATCATCCGGTATTTCCACTTCTTTACCTACTACATCAAATATTCTGGGTTTTGAGAGTAAATCGGCTTCTTCTGACACAACAATCTGTAAGGATTGGTTCTTTTGCACCGGGTTGGGTAATATCTGCAAATCGACTGAATTGCCCTGTCTTACTGCTGCGATATTTGAAGCAACAGATGAACCGTCATGGTGTATAGCCAGTATTTTATAATAGTTCATTCCATTTAATGGAAATACGTCTGCATAATTGAAAAATATTTCGTCGGCTCTTAGCTGATATATTGAATCCAAAATATTAAAACGGATTCCATCCGGACTTCGCAGTATATCGTACCTCAGAATGTCTGTGGGAAGATACGATTCCCACTCCAGGATATTTTCTTTATTTTTGGCAAAAGCTTTCAGACTGGACACCACCAATGGCAGTGGATTGGGATTGAACGCATCTATCCGAAAATTATCAATCAGTACGCCATCCACATTATAGCCTCCGTTAAATATTCCGGAGATACCGGCTACAAATCTGAAAATAACAGAAGGGCTTCCGGCCAGAAAACTAAGATCCAATGATTTATTGGCATAGTAAGTATTGAGTGTCCAGCCCGTAGTATCAGAAAAAATCTGGGGCGCTATTTTGCAACCCGCTCCAGCCCCCGCATTATAAAAACCAGGGGAAGAACCCAATCTTGTCCACGAATTGCCATTATTGACAGAATATTGCATCTGAACTGCAAATGGGGCATTACAATAAGCCACTTCCATACCCAAATCAAAGTATAAAGTATAATTCTGAAACCCTGAAAAGTCAAAAACGGGCGTATATAAAGCGCTTTTGGAGGTTACCTGAGGGATGTCGCTGTTCAGTTTTGATTTCCATGCTTTGCCTTGGGTCTGCAAAACGTATCCTGAGTTGCCGTATTCCCACACATTTACTGTGCCTTCTATTGCTTCAGATGAAAATAAAGCTGCTCCTGATTCAAAATCACCTCCTTCAGACAAAGAAAAAGGAGCCGACTTTGCAGGTAGAATGGTGATACCGGCAGTCATATTTTTTGTGTGGACACCATTGACCATCAAGGAAATATTGTATTGACCAGGAGAAGTGTACGTGACCGTAGGATTTTTCAGCGTACTGGTCTGTCCGTTTCCAAAATTCCAAAACCAGGAAACACCGTTAAGTGATTTATCAAAAAATGAAAAACTACTTCCAGCCCACCCTACTGATCTGTTTACTGAAAAATCCGCACAACCCTGTGATGTAGGCCCAATGTTTAATATGCGGGTAGCCGCACTTAATCCACTCCCAGAACAATTGTTGTACACATAAATATCATACTTTTTACAAATGCCGTAGCCGGGTGGACTTATGATAACGGATGCTGAAGATGTATTAAAATCAACTATAAAATTTGACGTCCCGACTTCCTTTACTTTAACGGTATACCATTGTTGTGGAGTGGCAGACCAGGAAACGGTAAAGTTCTGATTGGTTATGCTGGTTACGATTACATTGTCTATTTTTGCACAAGTCGCAGGAATACAGGCATTCAGACAAGATGGTCCCTGGCTGGCTATCTGGCCGCTTATCGTAGATTTTGACGGAGACGACCAGGTAGTATTATTGACATTTATGGATGGCGCTAAGATAAAATTTGAATTGCTGGCATCATGAACACCACTGAATGAGTGGCCAATCTCATGAGATACCGTTATTTTCATCATGGCAGCAGTACTTGTCCAATCTTCAAAAACAGCTCGTGCCCTTGATTGACAAAATAAATTCTGGGCCTGGAAAGCTACTCCTACTGTAGAGTTATCCATATCTCTGTTGGTCCAGAAATGTGCGGCATGAAATGGATGATAAAAACCATTTTGGTCAATCCATGCTGAAAATTCAGACAATAATGTACCAGCATTGGTCTGTAATGACAGTGGGTCACAGGTTTGACAGGTGGATACCGTTAGCTCACTTATTTCAAAATTTATTCCATCATTAAAATTTGTATTTCCATTGTACTCAAAATTACTCTGAACATTATTCATCACGGCGACTACATGATCTATGACGGCATCTACGCCCGGATGAGCCGGATCTGTATACATAGAATAATCAGCAAGCATGGCCAGTTTAACTTTATAACAAGCTCCGATCAGCAACATATCAGCTTCAGGTTTTTCAGATTTTTTTTGTAGATCCGGCCTGAAACAATGGTAAACATCATGCCCTGCTTTGACAGCTTTTGGATGGTACACTATAAACTGATCCGATCTGCTGTCGGGTATAAAATATTTTAATGGTTCTATGTAGAGTTCCTTTCCTTCGTCATTAATCAGCCCATACATAAAATTTTCGCTGACAGTAAGTCTCACAAAACCATCTCTGCCATCCGTAAATACGCCTTTATAAGTTTTTGTATGTATTGGTTTTCTGTACTTTTGTTTTCCATCCTGAGACAAAACATATACACCAGCATCCTGAGCCAGAATATGAACCGGTTCCAATAGAAATGAATAATTTTTTCCATCAATCTCCAAATTCACTTCATCAGATACCGATCGTGAACCATTCACATACTGGCTAAACGATTGAATTTCAAAGGAGAAAGCCTTATATTCGTTAAATACCTTATCCAACTCAGTACTTTTATCCTGGTGAATTGGTGAAGATTTGAACATCATATCCTGACTGACCGAAGTCTTCAGAAATATTAATATTATAGCAATGGATAAAAAGATACGCATAGCGTCGATTTAAGAGTATTTTAATGTCAAAAGATGAAGTACTGACAAGACTCTAAAATCATTCCTGATTAAAAAAAGGCAGATTGGTTATATTTTCAGCAAATATATAGCATTTTATACATATACAATAAATATTATATAATAAAATTATTTATGTCACACTGTCTTCAACCGATGGGATAAGTAAGATACGAGCATATCTTTTCCCATTTCATAAGACTTATTGTTATTGATAATGAGATCTACTTTATTGAAAAAAGGAAAAATATAGGACTCAAATGATGGCAGGACGTGATGCTCATACCGATACAATACATCTTCCAGCGGATAATTGCGCTCTACCCTATCCCGCTTGATTCTTCGTATGATCTTTTGTGTATCGGATGCATGAATCAATATTTTCAGGTCCAGGAGATTAAACAATTTGGGATCATAAAATACAAAAAGCCCTTCAACAACAATAATTGGGGCAGGATCCAGATGAATCGTGACCGGATCTTTATGTTCATTGTTAAAAGTATATTCTGGTCGTTCGACAGGAATGTTGTTGGTAAGTTTGACCAGATCAAAATAAAACTCGTCCATCTCAATAGATTCCGGCAAATCGAAGTTTTTAATCCCGTTTTCATCTTCTTTCTGAAACTCCCTGGGTTTGTAATAATCATCCTGAGAAAGAAAACAAATCTGCTCTTTTGTAAAATGCTCTTTGATATCTCTGATAAAGGATGTTTTACCTGAACCACTACCTCCTGATATACCTATTATGAAAGAATTTGAATTTTTTAAGCTCATAAAAGTTGTTATTGGAATAAAAATTCTATT
This sequence comes from Saprospiraceae bacterium, assembly GCA_016714445.1. Lineage (GTDB taxonomy): Bacteria > Bacteroidota > Bacteroidia > Chitinophagales > Saprospiraceae > OLB9. The sequence goes on from JADJNF010000002.1 coordinate 45,057, forward strand.
TTTCGGACAAATTAACAAACTTAGATTGACAAAATAAAACAAATAAATTTTTAATAATGGATTTAATCATCAATATAGGCAGAGGGCTGTTGGGAATGACGGTGTTGATTGCTATTGGATACTTGTTCAGCAGCAACAGAAAAGCGATCAACTGGAAGACGGTGGGAATAGGTCTTGGCGCCCAATTGGTACTCGCTCTTGGCGTGCTCAAAGTTCCTTTTATAAAATCTATTTTTGAATTTATTGGTGGCATTTTTGTACTTATTCTTGATTTTACCAAAGCCGGAAGTTCCTTTTTACTTGGTGGTATGATGAATGTAGAAAGTTTTGGTTTTATTTTTCTATTTCAGGTACTTCCCACAATTGTTTTCTTTTCAGCTTTGACTTCACTTCTATTTTATCTGGGTATAATACAGATCGTAGTGAAGAGTTTTGCAAAAGTATTCACAAAATTATTGCATATTTCGGGTGCAGAGAGTCTTTCGGTAACTGGCAATATCTTTTTAGGGCAGACCGAAGCCCCACTGATGATCAAAGCATACCTGGAAAAAATGAACCGGTCAGAAATGCTTTTGGTGATGATAGGTGGTATGGCGACAGTAGCGGGTGCAGTGATGGCGGCATACATCAGCTTTTTAGGTGGCGAAGATCCGGTTTTGAGGCTCGAATTTGCAAAACATCTGCTCGCGGCATCCGTTATGGCAGCACCTGGCGCTATCGTTATCTCCAAAATACTCTATCCACAAACTGAAGCCATCAATACTGAAGTGAGTGTTTCTTATGAAAATATAGGAACCAATATACTGGATGCTATAGCCAATGGGACAACAGAAGGCTTAAAATTAGCAGCCAACGTTGCCGCCATGCTTTTAGTTTTTATTGCTTTTATAGCCATGATCAATCACGGTCTTGGGAAAATCGGCGAATATACTTACCTCAATGACTTAATAGCCGACAATACTATGTACGAAAAGCTATCTATTGAGACCATACTCGGTATGATCTTTTCGCCTATTATGTGGCTCATTGGAGTGGCAAGTGATGATATCATGACGATGGGACAGCTTTTAGGCATAAAATTAGCTTCAAGTGAATTTGTAGCGTATGCTCAACTAGCCGAACTTAAAAACCCAGCTAATGCTGTACATTTAATACACCAGAAGTCCGTCATCATGGCCACTTATATGCTCTGCGGATTTGCCAATTTTGCCAGTATCGGCATACAGATAGGAGGCATCGGATCACTTGCCCCCGGACAAAGAAAGACCCTTTCAGAATTTGGAATGAAAGCATTGCTTGGCGGAACGATTGCATCTCTATTTTCTGCTACCATTATTGGGGCATTGATGTAAAATATTGTTGACTTTAGTAAACAACAGACCATTAAAATAATTACACAGATTCTGCTGTACCTGATACTAGGAATGAGTTTTTCATCGTGCAATACGTTGAAAATATATACTATTCAACCCTATAAAAAAAATGATAAGATAAAAGAAATAGCATTAATGCCAGTGGTTATAGGAAAAATTGACCAACCTATATTTCCATTAATAGATGCTGCCATGTTTAATAAAAAAACGAATAAAATTGCTGACACCATAACAGTTGAAGCACAAATGATGATTGACACATTTCGATACGCTTTGGCACAATATATGACGGAACATTTTGGGATAAAAGTATGGTACGGAAAAGAATTGTCCATGAAAGAAGGTTATGCCAACATTACACATCTTGCGGAATCTCTTGATACAAAAAATGAACATTTTCCTTCTTTAATCTTAGCAGAAGGCGATAAGATGCCATTTCAAATAAAAAAAGGTGATGTAGAAGATGGTTTGGATTCTGAAAAAGCAGAAATGATTGCAAAAGAAGTGTGTTCACATCTCAATGTTGATGCGCTTGCCATAAGTTTTACCCACCTGTCGGTCATAAGTGCGGGAGGGTTCGGATTAAGTGGCAATGTGGTATTGTTCACTGAAATTATTATGTTTGATAAAAATGGCATCCCTCTATCAAGTGGATATGCACAAGGAAAATATTCTACTATTAATGGCAAATATATCTATGAATACAGGAACAAGCTAAAAGAATTTCCTTTCCTTAATGAAATTTTAGTTAAAGATATGGCTGGCATAAAATACACTAAAAAATAGTCAAAACACACATCACCTACTTATATTACATCTATATTTTCCTGATCAATAAATGTCATTCAGAGCAAATATAGGTTTCCTGTTCATCCATTTGCCATCTGTAAAATCAGGAAAAGCCTGTGGCTCGCCTCCCTGAGCTATAGATTGCTCAGATAGACACGTTATTGCTGCCCAACTCGCATGATCATACACATCCAGCGGCATCGGATCTTTGCGCTTGAACGCTTCAATAAATGCATTCATCACAAACCAGTCCATACCACCATGACCAGCACCGGATGCATCATTTTCATATTTTTTCCATAACGGGTGATCAAACTCCTTCAGGTAAGTATCTGCCGGTTCCCATTTATGGGCAGGACTTTTACCTTCTATATAGATAGATTTATTTACGTCCATCCAGATACCATTGGTCCCCTGCACCCTGAAACCCAGAGAATAAGGTCTGGGAAGATTTGTGTCGTGACTCAAGGTGATACTTTCTCCATTTGCTGTCATGATATTGGTCGTGACGACATCACCCAGCCGGAAGTTTACTTTTGCATTTGGGTGGTCTTTGCCCCCTTTGGGATGGTCCGTGATATATTTATTTAATCCACGTGCTTTGGAAGCCATAGAAGTGAGATATTCAAATCTGTTGCCTCTGTTATTGTTTATAATACTCCCTACCGGACCTATACCATGGGTAGGATATAACTCACCGTTTCTGTGTACTGAATGGGTTGTTCTCCATTTGGCTTCACTGTATCCTTTTTCTCCAAATTCTACCCCGCCACCATAATAATTTACCCCGTCATTAAACTTCACTTCTCTCAGATCATGCTGATAACCACCTTCCAGATGAATCATTTCGCCGAACATATCCTTTCGCACCATGTTGAGCACCGCCATAACATCTCTCCTGTAACACACATTTTCCATGATCATAAACGGCGTTAAAGTCTGTTCATAAGTCCTTACCATTTGCCAGCATTCATCTATACTCATGGCTCCGGCGACCTCACATGCAACTGCCTTTCCTGCTTTCATAGCATCAACTGACATTGGGGTGGGCCATTCCCATGGTGTGCAAATAAATACGGCATCTACATCCTTTTGTTCAAGAAGCTTTTTGTATGCATGAGGACCATCTGTGAAAAGTTTAGGAGGTTTTTGTCCTGCATCAGAAACTGCTTTCACCGCTTTTGCCGTAGTGATCGGGTCTATATCACATATAGCGGTCACTGTAATATCTTTCCTAAGAAGCGCCAGCTCCAGTGTACCCAAGCCTCGGGCACCCACGCCTATAAATCCAATCCTCACTTTATCATTAAAAAATCCTGCACCTCTTATACTAAAAACTTCCGATGACAAACCCACTGCGGCAATGGTTGCTGTATTTTTTATAAAATTTCTGCGTTGCATATGTATATCCTTTTTAAATTTTGGCAAATATAATCATTCCTACAAATTTCGAATGACGAATGATGAATTACAAATTGGGCCGTCTACTCGATTATACACAGCTATTCTAATTTGAAGTTGATTTTAATGTTCCCATTTAATTCATTGCATTTTTCAAATGACACTTTATATTTATTCGCCAAAATTATCATGAGCTTCATTCCCTTATTTACCTCTTCCTCTATTCCGTAACCTAAACTATTTAGAATTTTGTAAGATACAGGAACACAATCACTATGGTAACTAAGTTCGACTTCTACTATTCCTGAAATTTCGCTTTCTCTGGCTAATTCAGGGTACCTAAAATATACACTTAGTTGTGTAGGTAAATGTTTTTTGTTTGTTGCATCATAGCGTTTAATAACTTGATTGTTCTCGAAATATTCATATTCTGTTTCTCTTATGAGGGTATCTCTCCAAATTTTGTCCGTGACTATCCGATTTTTTGAATCAAAATAATCAATCTTTTTTAAATTTCCTTCTATTTCATCGTATTGAACATAATCAATTTGATTGTCAGTTTTGCGTATAATATTTTGCTTGAATTTTAAAGTATCGTAAAAATTTATACTGTCGACCCCGATAAATTGAGCATTTAAATTTATGCTTAGCGCAACTAACATGAAATATGCTAAATAATTTATCATGACTTTTTATTCACTAGATGCACTTTTATATTTTAGTGGTGTGTAATGGTCGAGCACTGGCGACGGACGCAGCGCTAGCAAGTCTTGTCCGTCCAGTGCATTGTTAGTATGGGTTATTCACTTTTTACTACCTTGTGCCATTCTCTTAAATTTCCATTTTCGATCTCAATGATATACATTCCAGCTCTTAGTACGCTTATATCTATTTGACTATTTAAAGTTTTTGATTCATAGAGAATCTGACCATTAATATTTTTTATACTAACATTCGCTTCTCCTTCAAGTCCATTAATTGTAATTGATCCCGAAGTCGGATTTGGATATAATTTTAGCTTTCTACTGTTGGCTTGTTCATCTTTTGTACTACTTATAATGTTCATTTTTTGCCCATCGAGCATAATCCAACTATGCCAACGGGTATTAGGATCTGTCCATGCAAATTGAGCAATGTACATAAGAATGTCTCCATTTTCAAGCATTGTTACAAATTCTATCCTGAAATGATCTTTTATACCTTCGACTTCTATCCTTTTTAATCTAATGATAGTATCACCATGCGATGCAAATAATTCAAAGAAAGTACTTTCACTTAACTTGTTCTGTCTGGAATGTGTTAAAAGAAGCCTTTTATTTACTTTATCTACCATTGGGTTTAGCCAACCATATTTTATACCTTCATCAGTTTCTGATTTTAACGTATATTTTATTATATCTAAAAGATTACCTTTACGATCAAACATATGATATGTAATTTTCCTAGTTCGAAGTGTAAGATTATCCAAAAATGACCCTGTTATATAAAATCCATTATCAAAGTTGGCAGCTCCATATGTGCCAATAGAGTCATGATAATATTTTGTGACATTAAACGAATCTACTAATTCACCTTCTTCATTGTAATTAACAATTTTCATATCTTTATATCTCCAGTTTTCCTGCTCCGACACAACAAATGCTGTAATTCCTTCTCCTGTTTCATAATATTTTAGATCATATAAATAATATAATGTATTTAATGGTAAGGTATCAGAAGAAGTTAAATAACCTTTAGAATTTGTATGCCTATTTAATATACCAGATTTAAGTTCAGGATTAAACCAACTCCAGAAATATCGAATTATGTAAGATGTGTCATTAAGTATTATTTTAGGATTAACTGACGAATTTTGATTAACGGAACCTGCGATTGATAAAAATTTTGGTAAACCTGTATCGTTTCTATCCACGTATTGACTGTCAATTATTGTTCCTATTTTTGGATCGATCACGATATGAGCCGGATAGCACTCCGTCCAATCTGTCCCAGTTGTGCTAGCTTCATCATACAGTGTGATTGTAAGTTTATTATCTTTAATAGTAGGCTCACTTAATGCTTTTCTTTTGGATCCATTTTTGTACATCCTTTGTATTTCCCAATACTTTTGTCCTGTCTGGATGTTCATTTTTTTTATAGAGTAACCACTATATCCTATAGATATACCATTTTCGTCAAATCCTAAATAATTCATGAACAAATATGCTGTATCACCTATAATTATCGGAGGAACTCTGTTTTCAAAACTTTGATCTGATTTTTTATTGCCATCAATCCATGTCAATTCTATCCATTTCGATTCGTCAGATGTGAATTTTAATGGTAAATTTAGCTGACCATAGATCGTCGAATAACAAAATATCAAAATAGGATACGCTAAGAAATATTTAAATGTTTTCATAATTGATATAATTAAAAAATTAATTCTTTTATAGGTTCTATCATATTCTCCTGCATCAATTTTTCTTTTGAAAAGGTTTATTGAATCTTTAATTTTCTTCGCATTGTCTTGGGCTGAAACTTGAAATGCAATATTCTCTGAATGCAAATCCAATTGCTGGGTAATCTTGTTTTATAAGATTGCAGTTAGTGTATTCCTTATCAAAAAGTATAGTTAGAATTTTTGCAAAAATATGTTCACAAGCTTCTGCTTTGTCATTGAATTTTAGTTCAGTTCCGTATTTAACATCTGTTGTAATTAAACTTAATGCGTAAAGCATATCACTTAGAATATTTTGAGATTTATAAAGCATTCTTCTTATTTCATTCAGTAATTAATATTCTTGAGTGTTCTTTTAGCTTGCTTAACGGATGGGTATATTAAACGTTTGGCATTTCAAAGCGATTACCTATCAAACCGTTGCGATGCTTATTAAATGTACCGCCCTTACAATTAGCACTTTCCGCCAAATGTTTTATATACCGTGTTGTGTTTTCGTGCTTTATTATCATCTGTTTATCTGTGCGTTTGGGCAGCCATACTCTTTGACAAGCTTTGGTTTGTGCGTCAGCATTTTGAGCGACTTGGCAATGTGTATGGTTGCGAAGGGTTGTAAAAGGGAATGACGCCTCCAGTTTTCGTGTGTAGTCTTAACAAGTAAGACTTTCATCCTTAGACTCCTTGCTTTTTGCTTTCGCATATTACAATTTATCCAATTCTGTGTTATCCTATTCAAGACTTACTCTAAATAAAACGACAGATCAAAACCTGAATACATGCAAAATCCGAGCATTATGTACAATTATTACTTTTCCTTTGCAAATTCAGCTGCCACACTAAATATTTTAGTCAATTCAAGGATGCGACCTTCGACACCAAACCCTAGTATCTTAATAGGAAGAGCCCCATTCTTTTTTCTTCAGGACTCTTTCCAAATCTATGTTAACATCCCAATCCATAAACCATCTTTTTTTATCCATTATTTCATGTATTTTATTGTCAATTAATTCATTTGATGAATTTGTTACCGCATATTTTGAATGTCTCATTACCTTTCTTTTTGATTCTATTCCTACAAACGGGCAACATATAAAATCAAAAAACAACAGTGTAAACTCACTTTTCGTAAATGGGTCTAGTTCAACCGAATATCTTTTAACAACTTCATTTTCTAAATTAGCTTTAATTCCGTTATACAAATCAATGTTTTCAAAATAATATAACAAGGTTATTATCTGAAAATAGTTTAATCTAGAAAATCCGTCTGTTTGTTTTAATTCAAACAATTCTAACAACCGTTTCTCACTAAGAAGATATTCTTTACCTAAATATTTTAAAGCTATAATAAGGTTCAATGTTTCAACATTTGTGTCATTAAGTTTAGATTTTCTTTGATTATTAGTAAGCACAAAATCAGCATCTTTAAAAATTTTGGAACAAATCGCATGTCTTAATTCGTCATCCATTTGAGCAAGATATTTGCAAACTAAAACTATTATTTGACTAACCTTGAAGGTTGTATTTGCATTTATATTTAATGAATATGAATAGAAAAGAATATCAAAGTACATCAGTAGAAAATTGTACATTTTCTCTTTCTCTTTAATTACTTTATCATCTTTTAAAATTTTCACAATTGATTTCTTGAAATATCGTATTATTTCCTTACTCAATAAATCATACGTTAAATTATTTCTCTTTACAATGCACTGAAAATCTTTTATAAAATACTGTGCTTCCTTATATGGAGATGATATTTTCTGAATAATTTTCACTTTTATTTGTTGACCATCCTTTTCTATTTCTGCTTCCTCTAATTTGCTTTTAAAGAATTCTTTCAACGCATTATTTATTTCCCACTTTCCAACTGTGATATCTGAAAGAAAAGGAGTGATTTTTACATCATCTTTCGAAGGATTTAAGTAAAGCTTATATTTCTCTAATTCTTTCTGATATGTTTCTTTAATCAACCGCAGGAGCTTTTCGTCATTTGAAAAAACAAAGAAGTCATCAACATATCTTCTAATTTCAAAATCAATTCCGTATTTGTAGCTATCACTTAATTCAATCTTGTTGAGAACATTTATATCAATCTGTTGGAGTATTATTTCAGCAAATATTCTTGATATTTCTGGCCCTACAATAATTCCATTTGTTTCATTATAGTTTGCCAATTGCATAAATTTATCAAAACATTTTCGAAAGACTTTTCACCTGCATTACGTTTAGCACTTTCCTTATCTTTTACTGCCCATGTCAATGAATGTGTATAAATATTGTAAAAGCATCTATGTATATCAAACTCCATCAAGTAATTGAACCTTTGCTCAAGTCTTTGATAGTCATGTCGGTCATAGAATTTATAAATTAAGTCGATAGGTTTATAAATGAAGTAAGATTTTAAATACCTTGTTTCTTCATCCAAAATCTCAGGCTCTACTTCAAGTTCAGAATTTTTTAACGAATCTTCTTCAAAAACAAATTTCGGAGAATAGAAGTATTTCGCAATTTTTGATATTTTCCTTAGAGAAAATGGACTTTTTGAGCATAAATGAATCATTAAAGAATCATATTTTTCATACAATTCAATAAAGTTTAATTGATTCATTGGGTGAATTACACTTAAAGCCCTTGTATCTCCTTTAATATTCTTTTTTATTTCGAAATTATAAGGGATGCCATATTTCTTATTGTCTTGACTAGCTTTGGCTTTTGATAATTCGAATATTCTTTCAAAAAAATTATTAATCTTACCTGAAGAAACAATTGCATAAAAGCCTTCATTGGAAAATAGCATTGGTACTTCATAGGGAAGAAGCTCTGTCAACAGAATTCTATTCTTATCTTTTTTTATAGTTACTTTACCCATTTTACCAACATTTTACTATTGCTTTCATTTCATCGTAAGTATAGGAGTTAAAAACTCTATTTTCAAAACCATGAAAAAATGAATGCGAACTCAATTTCTTCTTTTGTTCTCTCGACAACTTACTACTTATTTTAGCACCAAAAGCACCATTTCTACTATAAATGGCTTTATTTAGAAATTGATTTAGTTCATAAAGCACTTTTTTATTTGTAATTTCTGAATAATTATAGAATATACCTGCTCTTAAATCAGACCCGTCATTTCTTTTGCGAATACTATAATTTCCCGTTAAAAACTGAATTCTCTTTCTTAGCAATTCAAAATCACCAGATTTTATGAAATCTAGCAAAGCTTTTATTATTCTAGTTTTTATTTTTTTAACCTTCTTTTCGGCAATTGAAACTGTTAGGTTAGAATCTTTTCGTTGACTTTTCTTTACAAACTTGTAGCCCAGATATTCAAGGGGTTTACTTTCTGTAATATGATTACCATTAAAATCAGCCGTTTTTTCCAAATTAATTTCTAATCCATCAGCTAATTCACTAAGTTTTTCCTGTAAATTATTTTTGATGTCTTCAATCGCTAATTTCGAATATGAAAAGATGATAATGTCATCTACAAATCTAGCATAGTAATAAACACCTGGAAATCTCTGAATCCATTTATCAAAACGCCTCATATATAGCTCCGAAAGAGTAGCACTAATATTCATTCCTCTTGGAAGACCTGATTGTGTTTTGAAATACTCATTTTCAAATAATTTTTCTAAGAGGAAAATTGACTGGTATGATAGCATAGCGTCATCTTTGAACCTTTCAAGAATCCTATTACGTTGTATGCTTTCATAGAATTTCTTTATGTCAGTTCTCAAAATCCATGAAGGACATGTTTCTCCTAATAAAGTCTTGATTTGAGTAATGATTAATCTCCTATTTGATTGTTCATCTTTATATAACCTCTTAATATTATCATTTAATTTCCTTAAAACAAGTTTATTACAAAGGTCTTCAGTTAAATAATATTCGTCAACTTCTTTTATTGAGAATTCAAAAGTCTGACTGTTTATTTGGCTAAATATAGAATCAAGCTCATCTAATAAATCATCTTTTGAATATCCATAATGGTCATATTCAGTTTGTTTTATTTGATTTATCAATTCGTATTTCGAAAAAACTTGATTCATATTATCTATTTATCTTCTGTGCGTCGGCAAAAATTTGGCTCTTTTGCAAGCTGAAGCATCAGCTTGTGCGTTTGGGCTTGCAAATGTGCCAAATGTGCGTTGGCTTTTGTTGCACTGTCGTTTCTTAGCATGAAACACAACTATATAAATAAGCGAAACTCATATTGACCTATCATCCTCATAACTGCTTGATTTTCTGCTCATATAACACATAAAAATATACGAATATTTGTTAATACAATGTTCCTTTTTTAATCTTCACTTCCCCATAATCAAACGTCTCAAAAATAATCTGTAAACGGCCTTTTTATCACTTTGGTCCATGACAAGTCTACTACCTGTAAGGTACAAAGATAAAATCCAACTTATTTCTCAACGGTGTGCAGTCCACTCACTTCATCATTTTCACCTATCCCAATGTTCAGAAACTTCACATAGTCTTCCTCCCATCCTGATAACTCAGACAAATGTAAAATATCTTAAGAATATAAAAAACATTTCGGGTATAAAAGTTTTTTATAGTGATGAGTTATGAGATATAAGAGACTTGCACGATTACCATGCAATGGTCAAGCGGGTGAGATGTGAGAGACTTGCCCGATTACCACGCAATGGCCAAGCGGGTGAGATATAAGAGACTTGCCCGATTACCATGCAATGGTCAAGCGGGTGAGATATGAGAGACTTGCCCGATTACCATGCAATGGTCAAGCGGGTGAGATATGAGAGACTTGCCCGATTACCATGCAATGGTCAAGCGGGTGAGATATGAGAGACTTGCCCGATTAACATGCAATGGTCAAGCGGGTGAGTTATGAGTTGATAGCAATACGAACAACAGAATGATCCGAATGACTATAATTGATTAATAATTTACCATAAATTTTATCCGAAATGAAATTTTTTACGAGTGTAACTTTTCTACATTTATTAGTTTTAACTTCTTTATTCAGTCAATCAAAAGATATCATAGACTGGAAAACTGATCTGGAATATCTGAAGACAGAATTGCCCATCATGCACAGCAATTTGTTTTTCCAGGTTTCACAAGCTGAATACAACGCAGCTATTGAAAATTTAAAAAAACAGGCAGGGGTTATCAGTAATGAAGCGATGTATATCAAAATTCAGCAACTCATAGTAAGGCTGGGAGATTCGCATACTTCCACCGGTTTTATATCCAAACTACCTGAAAAATACTTACCGATTGTGTTGTATGTCTTTGATGAAGGAATATTTATCGTAGGCGTGAAGGATATTGATGAATCTATCATGGGCGACAAATTAATCAGTATCAATGGACATCCATTAAATACAATCATAGATAGTTTGAAAACACTTTATGTGGCTGAAAATGAGTCGCGGCATAAAAAAAACATTGCCGGCATCATAACCAATTATTCAGTCCTGAAATATTTCGGATTTGTGAAAGAAGAAAAGGTCAGATTACAGCTGGAAAACTATTATGGAATCTCCGAAGAAATGGTTGTTAAGCCTGTTGAAATTGACGAAATCACTGCGGAAGATATGGAGTTTATAAAATTCAGTGGCAGAAAAAACAAGAGGCCCAAAACAAAAGAAATCTTTGGCCACAAATATCTTCCTAAAGATAGCCTTTATTTTGTAATTTACAATAGATGTACAGGAAGAGAGAACGAACAGATGAATGCAATCATAGATTCTATGGAAATTAACATGAATGATCCATGTACCGTTGCATCCATAAAAAAAGAAAAAACTAAAGTTAAAAAAGATGTAAAACCACTGCCCTATTTTCGCCTTTTTCGGGACTCCGTTTTCCAAACCATTCAAGTACAGCCAATTAAAAAATTGGTTTTTGATCTCAGTCAAAATGGTGGCGGGAATACAAGTCAAGGTTCACTGATGATAGAACGACTGGCTCAAATGGTGGACACGACCAAAACCAAGGTGTATGTCATCGTAGGAAGAAGAACATTTTCTGCCGGACTCATACATGCAATGGAGCTCAAAAGGCTGCTGAATGCTACTATTTTAGGAGAACCATCGGGAGGAAAACCAAACTTTTATGGAGGTTCAGATACGAGATATTTACCTAATTCCTGCCTTCGCATCAACTTTGCCCGAAGTCACAGAAAAACGACTTTAGATGAATATGAATCTAATGCGAACACACTCATGCCGGATGTAATTTTTCCGGTCACCTTTCAAAGCACCACTTCCGGTACAGACCCAATATTCAATTGGATATTGCAACAAAAATGAAAAAGATAAATCAAGTCATTTTTATTCTGAAATCGTTATTTATCCAAAGATCAATTACTTTTGTGGCTGAAAATAGCCTGAAGGCATGATCAAACAGGTAGAAATCAAGATTTTTCCGGATAAAATCCACGATAGTGCGTATATCAATTCGCTTATTCATCAGCAGATGAAGGGTGTTACAGCCCGTATTAAAGACATCCTGCTGGTAAAAAAATCGATTGATGCCCGTGGGAAAAGACCTATTTACCTATTGAAATATGATGTCTATATTGATGAAAAGTTTCAAAAACCTGAGTCGGTAATATCAAGATTTAAGGATGTTTCAAATCAACCCGTGGTCATCATCATTGGTGCCGGACCGGCCGGATATTTTGCTGCATTGGAATGTCTGGAATCGGGATTGAAACCCGTGATACTGGAGCGCGGTAAAGATGTAAGAGAGCGGCGTCGGGACCTAAAAGCCATACAACAACAAGGCGTAGTCAATCCGGATTCCAATTATTGTTTTGGTGAAGGTGGAGCAGGTACTTACAGCGATGGAAAATTATATACCAGATCTCACAAAAGGGGAACCATCGAAAAAGTCCTCCGGCTATTGGTAGAGCACGGTGCCAACCCTGATATACTTACTGACGCCCATCCTCATATTGGATCCAATAAACTTCCCGGTATCATTCAGGCGATCAGAGAGACCATCATCAATTATGGCGGAGAAGTAATATTCGGCTGCCGGGTAAATGATATATTGATAGAAAATGGCAAAATATTGGGCGCCAAATGTGATGAAGATGTTTATTATGGCAGTGCTGTGATATTGGCTACCGGTCATTCAGCCAGAGATGTATATCAACTGCTTGATCATAAAAACATCCTCATAGAAGCAAAACCTTTTGCCTTGGGTCTGAGGATAGAACATCCTCAATCCTATATTGACCAAAAACAATATCACCAGCCGGAAAGGGAAGAAAATCTTCCTGCGAGCAGTTATAGCGTAGTGACACAGGTGGAAGGCAAGGGTGTGTTTTCTTTTTGTATGTGTCCCGGTGGACTGGTAGTTCCCGCAGCTACGGCTCCCGGAGAAATCGTAGTAAATGGCATGTCCCTTAACAGACGCGATAGTGCTTTTGCCAATTCCGGTTTTGTAACATCGATTGAGTTGGACGAGCTCGAAAAACATGGATATTCCGGTGTTTTTGCCTCATTGGATTTTCAGCGTGATGTTGAAAAAGCCATGTTTGAAGCTGGCGATGGCAGCCAGAAAGCACCTGCACAGCGGGTAGAAGATTTTGTAAATGGTATTACTTCCAGCGATTTGAATGAAACTTCTTACATCCCCGGGCTTATCTCCGCACCTTTGCATACCATTCTCCCACCTTTTGTATATAAAAGGCTCCGTCAGGGTCTGATAGACATCAATAAAAAAATGAAAGGTTATCTCACCAATAAAGCAAATATCATAGGAGTAGAGAGCAGGACATCTGCGCCATTGAGGATTCCCAGAGATCCGGTTACGTTGCAGCATCCAAATGTAAGTGGTTTATATCCATGCGGTGAAGGAGCAGGATATGCAGGAGGGATTATATCGGCAGCTATGGACGGACAGAATGTAGTGAAAGCCATAAAAATCAATACAAACACATTAGAAACGAACTAATTTGTATTAAACTCATTAAAGAACTGATTCCTGATAATCCGGATTGTTAAAATTTCAATGTTGATTTCACTATATTTGCACCATGAAGGACATTGTAGAGTTATTAGCCAGAATATTGATCGCTTTTGTATTTATATACGAAGCGTTGGATGCATTGGTATTTTTTAATAAAACCAAAGCCACCATGACTGCATATGGCATCATCTGGCAGCAGGATTTAATGCTGAAAGTGTTGATTTTTATATTAATTCTGGGAGCAATTTTGGTATTAATCGGATATTACGCCAGTTTTGGAGCGATGTTGCTGCTTTTATATTGGTTGCCGTTTACTCTGATTGTATATTCTTTCTGGGATGACCCTGCCGAATATAAAAGAGTACATGCTTTATATTTTATGCGCAATCTGGCTTTGTGCGGAGGTCTGTTGCTGCTTATCGCCAATGGTGCGGGCAAGTACAGCGTCAAGCGACTTATTTATATCATGAAACTGCCCAGATAACCGGGATTTTTGAACAAAATTAAATACTTAAACCATGAATTTTAAATTAAGTTCGATAAAAAAGCCATTGATTAGACAGGCTGATAAATTTATAGGTGAAATCAATTCAAAGGACTTCAAAAGGCCTTCCATTTTAAGGGAAGGATTTAGGATGGGTAATTTTAAATTAATTACTCCTTTACTCTTTTTATTTTTTACAGTTACAGCACATTCGCAACAAACTTGTGATTATCAGGAAGGCTCATTCGAAAACTGGACAGAATTTGTAGATTCATCATTTGTAGAATATGGATTTGACCCATTAACTATTTCTTTTCCTAATTTTCATGTTTCTGCATTAAGAGTTTTTATTATTGCATTTGCGGGCTTCACTTTTCCTGAAGGTAGTCAGGAACTCTATGACTTTGTATCCGCAGGTTACGGTATTTCCAGAAGCGATGACAGTTATATTGGAAAATATTCTGCAAAGGTAAGTGGAGATGCAACAATTCCTTTTGCTGACTTATATTCTGTGCACCCTTGCTCAGACCACACAGATAAATTGACATTTTATTTGAAACATGTTGGCAATAGTCCAGATACGTTAGATATATATTTTTTTAAAGATACTTCGGTAACATCATTTCCAGCCAATGACAGTCAACTTTTAGATTACCCTTCTTACATCCAACACCGCATTATCAAAAGTGGTACGGATACATCATTTGTGAAAATAGAAATTCCTTTTACAGAAAATTTTGAATCCGCACTTGCAGATACAATTTTTGGTACTTTTATTGTTTCAGGTAATCAGCAGTTTTTTAATAATGGTGGTCATAGTTATTTCCTGATAGACAATGTAAAGTTTGAAAAAAATGGTATCGACAATGATGGAGATGGATTTAATTCTGATGTGGATTGTGATGACAATAATGCATTGATAAATACAGCTGCGGCAGAGATACCAAACAATAATGTTGATGAAAACTGTGATGGTATCATCTTAATAATTGACAAGGATGGAGATGGTTTCAATTCTGATTTGGATTGTGATGACAACAATGCATTGATAAATACAGCTGCGGCAGAAATACCAAACAATAATGTTGATGAAAACTGTGATGGTGTCATTTTAATAATTGACAATGATGGAGATGGATTTAACTCTGATGTGGATTGTGATGACAATAATGCAATGATAAATACAGCTGCAACAGAAATACCAAACAATAATGTTGATGAAAACTGTGATGGTGTCATTTTAATAATTGACAAGGATGGAGATGGTTTTAATTCTGATGTGGACTGTGATGACAATAATGCATCGATAAATACTGCTGCCGCCGAAATACCAAACAATAATGTTGATGAAAACTGCGATGGTGTCATCTTAATAATTGACAAAGATGGAGATGGATTTAATTCTGATTTGGATTGTGATGACAACAATGCAGCGGTAAATACTGCTGCGGCAGAAATACCAAACAATAATGTTGATGAAAACTGTGATGGTATCATCTTAATAATTGACAATGATGGAGATGGTTTTAATTCTGATTTGGATTGTGATGACAATAATGCATTGATAAATTCAGCTGCAACAGAAATACCAAACAATGGTATAGACGAAGATTGTAACGGCGAAGACTTGATCAGCAGTACCAACCATCTGACCAAGTTGGCTTTTTCCATTTATCCTAATCCAACAGATAAATTTATTCACATCGTTACTGGTGAAGAGCTTGATAATATTGAGATTATCAACCAGGTGGGTCAAAAATTACTACATCTTGATGGAAAAAATAGGGATATTTTGGATGTACAATATTTACCATCAGGTATTTATGTTATTAAAGTTACGAGTAAAAATAAGATGAGTGCGCATAAATTATTTATAAAAAAATAATCACTGATTAGGGTTGATTGTCAGATAGAATAGGATTGTTGGATGAAGGTGAAGGGCTTGACTTGAGCCAAATCTGATCTTATGTGATAAGCATTGATTCGAGAATGAAGGGGCGCCCCGCTTTTTGAACTAGACTTTTTTGGTTACTTTTTTTCTGGGCAGGAATTCCAAAGGAATATGGAGAGCTAATGAAAAAAAGTGACTGCGTCTGCATAAGACAATACTTAACTCAAAGTGCAAATAATTTTGATATATTGCTACAAAAATTTTGCAGTTGATCCAGTTTAATAATTACTTATTCTATTGATATTTAATTACATATAATCTTGACAGCAAGCTCTATTTAGAAATTAGAATTGTATACCAACCATAATTTCCTTTAAGAAAAATTATATCTTCATTATAAAAACGATGAAATGTCCCGGACGATAAATGTCCTGATAATGAATTACTTTAAAGACAAGCTTCGCAAAGCCGCAATTGGGCTTCATAAACTTCGTCCTTACTCAAAATCAATAAATTAGGTAAAATATTTTTTGCAGTCCAATTTATTTTGAGTATAACCTGATCATTTTATAGAAATTTTCAAAATTCCTTTTGAAGTCTTATATGGATGGGGTAACAAAAAAAGTATTCTGCAAAAAATGCACTTTTGGGGTATATCCGAAAATAGAAAAAGGGTTGAATAAAAGTTCAGCCCTTTTTCATTTAATCTGTAAGCATCTTATAAACTTATTTTTCTATTCTTATCTTTGCACTTCAATCCTAGTAGCCCGATATGAGTTTCAAGACATTTATAGTAAAAAAAGCAGCCGCTTTTACTGCAAAACAGATCAATAAATGGAAAAAAACTGCCATAAAAGATCAACAGTCTATAATGCTGAATCTGGTCAATCAGGCACAACAAACCGTCTTCGGCAAAGACCACCATTTTAGCACTATAAAAACATATGAGGATTTCAAAAAGTCCATACCTGTCAGGGATTATGAAGACTTGCGTCCGTATATAGATCGCGTCACTGCAGGCGAATCAGACATTTTGTGGCCGGGTAAACCAAAGTATTTTGCAAAAACATCAGGTACTACCAGCGGAGTCAAATATATTCCTATCACCAAAGACAGTATGCCCAATCACATCGCTACTGCCAGAAATGCCATGTTCAATTATTTTCATCAGGTAGGAAATACGGATGTTTTTGATGGAAAACTGATATTTCTTTCCGGCTCACCTGTACTGGAATCAAAAGGTGGTGTGCCTACCGGACGATTGTCAGGAATAGTAAATCACGAAATACCTACCTGGGTAAAAACCAATCAGTTGCCCTCCTATGACACCAATTGTATCGAAGACTGGGAATCCAAACTGGAAAAAATCGTGGAAGAAACCATCCACCAGGATATGAGACTCATCAGTGGCATACCTCCATGGGTTCAGATGTATTTTGAACGTATACTGGAAAAATCAGGCAAAAAAACCATCCGTGAAGTATTCCCGAATTATAGTCTCTTTATGTATGGCGGAGTAAACTTTGAGCCATACAGATCAAAACTTGAAGAACTCTGTGGCAAAAGAACAGACAGCATAGAAACCTACCCTGCATCGGAGGGATTTATTGCTTTTCAGGATGATAAAAATGATAACGGATTACTGCTGAATACCAGATCAGGTATATTTTTCGAATTTATTCCGGTAGAAAATGCGTTTGAAAAAAATCCTGACAGACTCATGCTGGATCAGGTAGAACTGAATAAAGATTATGCCCTGGTCATAAACAACAATGCCGGCTTGTGGGGATATGACATTGGAGATTGTGTCAGATTTGTCAGTTTGGATCCATACAAAATCATAGTAAGCGGGAGGGTCAAGCACTATATCTCAGCGTTTGGTGAGCATGTCATCGGCAAAGAGGTGGAAGAAGCCATCCTGAGTGTAGCAAAAAACCATCATGCCAATATCATAGAATTTACCGTCGCACCGCAGGTCAATCCACCGGATAAATCCATCCCGTATCATGAATGGTTTGTAGAGTTTGATAAAAAGCCTGATGATATGGATTTATTTTCGAAGGAGGTTGATGCAGAAATGTGTGCACAAAATATATACTACGACGATCTGATCAAAGGCAACATCTTACAACCGCTGAAGATAAGGACCATGAGAAAAGATGCTTTCCGTGATTTTATGAAATCTCAAGGTAAGTTGGGTGGTCAGAATAAAGTACCGAGGCTCAGCAATGACCGGAAGATAGCGGAAGTGTTGGTGGATATGGTGGCGGAATAGATCAGGCGACATTATTTGGGATTAATATGATTCAATTTACCTTGCTTCTATTTATGAATAAACCCATTTCTTTTTGCATAATCTTCTATTGAATCCAATCCAAGTTTTTGCCTCCTGACGTTTACATTTTCAATATCTTTAATCGCATAAAAGCTTAAATCAACTACTTGTGTTCCATAAATTTGTTCAAATCCATTGTTCATCAAAAGCCGGTCTATCATTCTGGCAAAATTTACATTACTTAGCGCCCCTTTTTTGTGGTATTCTATAAACACAGGATAATATCTTGCCATATATTCTGATTCCATATGTTGTATTAGTAAAAAAACATCATTTATCTGAGAAGAATCTATGCTTGACCAGCCACATTTTTCGATGATCGAAATAATCAATTTTTTGTTCACTTTATCAATATCTACAATATTTTTAAAACCATCTTCAGATGCTCTTGCTTGTTGATCCTTATTAATTGAGTTATTAATTTTTTCACTAATTTCCTTACAATTTACTTTTTCAAATGGAAAATTCTTCATCGGAAATGTCATCGCTGATCTGAGTTGAATTTCATCAAATATATCTGCATCTTTCAATATACTTACTCTTATTTCATTAATAGAATCATTTTCGTTGACATAAAAGTCTCTTTTCAATTTGCCGGTAGTAAGTTTTTGGGTCAACTCCGGCGTCAAATCTTTGCCAAGAGAATCTGTGTAATTTGCATAATAAAACTGATGATCACCTTTGTTTAGCCTTCGTAAGGTTTCCTCCAAAGAAAGCTTGGATAAAGATTTTCGGGCATTATTTTGTTTACAGGCTAAACTAAAAATTATCGTGGCAAAAATCAGAACAGATACTTTCATGAGTAAATTTTTAGCAAATTACATTAAAAAAAGTTTTATCCATTATTTTTATAGCTAAAATAATTTGAGTACAAAATATGGTTTAACTTATTTAAAAAATTGAAGTCAAAATTTTCAATATTCCCTTTGAGATTAAGACTGTGCCTTCTAAACCAAATAAATCCAATTTTGCAATCGTCAATATAAAGTATATTATCTACATAACGTATATTTTTAAAACACTTAGAAACATCATCAATTTTAAGCCTGAAGAATGAAAAATTTGATGTATTTACAACATATTCCAAAACTTCACTTGTAATTTCATCAAATTCCTAAGTTACTATCAACAAATACTTTTTATTGATCATAAAATTGTTTTAGGCAATCCTCAACTGAATTAATATTTTTGCACTCCATTAATCCGCTCAAGTGAAAATCTAAGATTGTGCCATTGGGATTTAATATAAAAGTCATTGGCCATCCATATTGAGATAACATTACATTCTTGTTTTCAAATTCTGGAATAACATGCCATTCCTTTAAATCTTCGGCTTGAAATTTTTCTGAGATCAAGCATAT
The DNA here is from genome assembly GCA_016714445.1 of Saprospiraceae bacterium. Lineage (GTDB taxonomy): Bacteria > Bacteroidota > Bacteroidia > Chitinophagales > Saprospiraceae > OLB9. Next base: position 65,096 of record JADJNF010000002.1, read on the forward strand.
ATCATTTTTTATAAATGCCACTATTTTAATAGATTTGTACTTGCTCTTTAGTTTTTCAATCAATATTTTTTCTTTTTCGAAATCATCATCTAAATCCCAAAATGTAAAAATCTGAACATCATTATTATTTGATAAGGATATCAAGTCGTTATTCCAGTCGTTTAATCTAAATTTAGGATAACTCCTATTCTTCATACATTTGCGTAAATGGGCATTCATGTCTTCATGATCCTTTAATGTAAACAAACACTGAATAAATAGCGATGAAAACTCCGGGCTATTTATGGGCATCTGAGCAATTAATAAATTGCTTGTCAATAAACTATACAAAAAAACTAATTTCATTTATTTGAATGTATTCATTTTTAAAAAATTATCAACCTCCAAATACATTTTTTCATTTTGTATTCCCCCAGGAATAAATTTCTTAATTTTCCCGTCAGGATTTATTAGAATAGTAAGAGGATATCCAAATGTATTATTAAAAATAGGTTGGTTTTCGTAATTTGGGATATAAATCCACTTTGGTAATTTGTTTTTGAAAATATATTGTTTTATATCTGCCACCGAATTTCTACCCACAGAAATAATTTTAATTTTTGGATACTTTTTTTCTAATGCTATTATAAATTGTTTTTCTTTGACACAGGGCTCACACCCTATAAACCAATAATTTATTAAGATGATATTATCAAATTGCTCAAGCGATATTCTTTTACTATATATATCACTAAGATATAATGTGTGGAAATAACCCTTTTCTAAACACTCTGAAATATTTAGTATTTTATTTAAAGGATTTTGGGACTTAGTTTGCTTGATGCAATTTCTTACATTTTGATCAAACTCCTTTACGGTAATAATCTGAGCTGATAAATAGCCGAAAATAATGGATAAAATAGAAAATGTCAGTACTGCTTTTAAATTCATCTACATGTATTATTTTTTTTTAAAAATGGAGTTTTTATTGGAAATTGCCAATTAAATGTCACAAAATCAGAACAAATACTTTAAAAGTAAATTTTTAGCAAATTACATTAAAAAAAAGTTTTGTCCATTATTTTTATAGCTAAAATAATTTGAGTACAAAATATGGTTCAACTTATTTATCATTTTTGTAACTATTACACTTTCGCTAAATTCCTTTTGAAGGAGTAATTTCTTTTATAAAAATTATATAATCAAAATCATGTCCTAAATCACTTATTCTAAAATCCAAACTATTTCTCAAGGAACTTGCCCCTAATTCAAGAAGAACTCTGGGTGAAAACTCCTTGTACAAGTCAATGTTTTCTCTTAAACTTTTTAAATCAATTAAAAATACATCATATCCAAATTTTGAAAAAAGACTTTCAAAACTATTAGCTGGTAGCTCTGGTAAAGAATAAACTTCTACACTTTCCGAATCTTTTGCTAAGTAGTTGCCGGAATAAAAAGTGAAACCAATATTCACAAATTTATCTTTAAAATATGTATTTAGAAAATTTCCAGTACAATAATTACTTTTGGAAATATGACCATTGTGCGCTAAAAGTAATATTTTGTCATGATATTTTTGAATTAATTTCACATTTTCAGCCATTGATGAATCACGCGAAATCATATTATTGTTTTTTACTCTGATTAAGCTTTGCAGATAAACATTTTCTATTAATGCATTATCTAGTTCTTGTAATTTTTTTATTGGTAAAAAAGATTTCATTTTGAGTTTTGCTTCATCTATATTAATTGACGATGAATTTGACATTAAATTAGACACGTATTTTTTTAACTCATTTGTTTGCAAGGTATTATCTGTAAGTTCATCATTATTAAGATTCAAAATTTGATACATAGCATTAAATATCCTGATATCACATCCAAATAAACTTACTGAACCATTTAACCTTAAATATTTAACTAATTCATAAAATTCCGAATTTTTATTTATCCAATATGGTAATCCATTAATCCTTTCCATTAATAATGATTCAGAGGCTGTATCTTTTAATGCTTCATTAAGGAAAAATGATTTAAAATAGTTTTCTTCCAAAATTATTGATTTAAAATTTTCATTCTCGATCAGGAATTTACAAATATTTGATCTCATTTTTTGAATCTCATGACATCCATGAGAATTTTCTCCAAGTGCTAAAATTTTACTTTTAGCCAATACATTTAACAATTTTTTATTTGAAATAGAAGAAATATCATAGTTATTTATTGGATATATATATTCCTTCATTTTATTCATGAAATGAATATCGTTTTTTACATACGAATTCTTGAAGGATGTATCATCTATATAAAATTCTACATTATCAAACTCAATTTTTGAGCCTTTTCCATAAAACTCAAACTCAAAAAATATTTTTGATATTCTATCGGATTTAATTTTTTGTGTTATTTCATATTTGGTCCAAAACTCTGAAATATTGGCATTATAGGTTATTACAGTTTCTTCCAAAAGCGTAAACTTTAAATCAAAACTCTTAATTCTTAGCAATAAAGAATCTACCTTCAGTATTTCACCTCTAATGTCAATGCAAAATTTTATATCTTCATTTACTTCTATGTCATTATTTATAATTATTTGAGAATTATAAATTTTGATATTATCAGACTCACTTAAATTCAACGGCTCTATGCACAAATTAAAAATCCCATCTGAAGGCGAAATAGAATCGTTCTTATTCTTTATATTATCACCTAATAATACCCAATTTCCAGGTGATACGAAATTCCTTAGCTTAATATTCTCCTCAAATGATAAGTTGTATTGAGCGTTGGTTTTGCACAATATAAAAAAAATAAATAATATAAGTAATTTAAAAACTCTCATTTACCAAACATTAAATACATTAAGAATAACCACAAAATAGATTAATTTTAATGCAAATTTCTAAATTTCTAACAATCAGGATAATTAGTATATAAAATTTCAACATTAAAATGAGATAGCCATTTAGCTATTCTAATTGTTGTCTAATCATATTTTTCAGCGATTATTAAAACCATATTTTTCATTATTAGAAAGTATCCGTTTTACCACTTCTTTACTATATTTTACTTGATAACTATCTGTACTTTTAATATTTTCAAATAAAAAATCAAAATTAAAATCCAATTTGCCAGTAGAAAGCCATAAATACCTTGATATTGCTGCAAAAATTTCTTGTTTCGAAAAAAAACCCTTTTCGAAACCGCGTAAATATAAATTTAAAATTAATGCGTCATTTGACTTTTCCTTTCCCAAATTATGCAACATCAAAATATATAAATCCTTATAAATAGCTGGTTTTAGGTAAACTTCATAAAACTTTGATTTAAAATAATGATTAATAAAATTCATGGAAATAGCATCAATACTATCTATTAATTTTCTATCTTTTATTTGAGATGGATTATTACTTTCAAATTGCAAAATATCAGTTCTAACCTTTTGATCCCAATAGTGCAACTTATTTATTGAATCACCTATTTTTGTGGCTAAAAGTTTGTCTTCGTTTTGTGATTCAAAAATCTGATCAAGTTTTTGGCACGATAATAAGATTTCATGTAAAACAAGACTGTCAGAATAATGATTTTCTAACAAATTACAAACAGATGGATTTAAAAATAAAAGACTGTCACTTGCAAATCTTGATTTTATCTCATTTGCAATAATTTTTTTATTAGCTATTTCATAACTCAAAAAAGAAATTTTTGAAATTTTACTGTTATGGTATAAATTGTTAGTTTTACATGAAAACAGAAAAATCAAATTTGTAAAGATTACAAAATGTAAAAAACTAACTCCTATTTCATGTTTGAGAAAATAAAATTGAATTGTACTTTTAAAAGTTAATAGCATACTAAGCAATTTTACCATTATCATCTCTAATAATATGTTCGTCATATTTTTTAGGGATTCATTTCCTTGCATACTTCAGTTCTTAATGTTGTGTCATCAACAACATCATTTGCTACGTCATGGTTAAACATCAAACTCAATTTCCATACTTTTTAATATTTCTTTTAGTGCTGAAATTTGTTTTTTATTTTTTAACTTTATAATGATATCGCTCATTTGGATTACTTATTTTAATTTTAACCTATTTAAATTCAATAACTTCTTTACTTTCTATATCAATATCTTCACCACAATGATATATAAATTCAGGAGAAATGTCATAATTCCAAGTGTCTCCGGCAGAATTTATAATAGTTTCTGGCCAGAATATTTCACCCAAAATACCAATTTGGGCCAACTGAATGTACTTTGAATCATCCAGTTTTTCGATTCCCTTCAGATGTCTATGATTAAAGATCAAAGGTTTTAAATTTATCTTTTTTATATCATTATTGGATAAGTGACAGATAATGTACTCAAGATTTACTTCCAAAATATCTATTACTTTTATCATTTAACTTAAAGGTTTTACTTTATGAAATTCTTTGCTATCCCACATGCTCATTAATTCATCTTTGTGTATTTCTGCCCAAGCTTGTACCAATTTATATTTGCTAACAGGTAAATCACCGTTTAATAAATTACCATTTTCTATCAAGATATTGGCTTCATATTCATTGTATTTAACTTTGAAATGTGGCGGATTATGGTCATTAAAAAACATATAAACTACAATTCCAAAAAATCTGCTTATTTCTGGCATTAAGGATTCATTTTTAGAAAACAAAGATATAATATATTTCTCATACCAGACCTTATAGGTTTTCCCTATTGGTGTTTCTAATTTATTTGAAACAAAGATACGCCTTCACGTGAGATATGACACTTCTCTCTCAACTTTTGCAACGACACCACTCGCCCATGATAATCGGTGATCATCTTGAGACAGGCAGGACCACAGTCCATGGCATCAAGTTGGTGGGTGAATGTGAAGGGCATGGGATAGTTTAACTGGACAAGTATTTTGCAATTTCATAATCAATTTCGCCATTAAATTGATAAGAAATGAATCCAAATTGTCCCACAGGATTTATTTCCAAAAAATAATAATTCATATCATTGATACTGTATAGGAAATCAATTGAACCAGTTTTGAGTTTAATAGCATTTGACAATGAAATTATTTGTTCAATAATATAATCTGGTAGTTTAATTGGAATAAGTCTTTTATTTGTGAATAATCTTGAATCATCTTTGCTAAACATATCAGAGCTATGAATTTCACAAGCATAATATTTTGATCCAATATAAAACACTCTTACTGAAATTGCTGGAAATATGTTTTCTTGAATTAATGAAAGCGCATTTATTTTATGGTAATCATCTTTCTTTATCTCCACTGTATAGTTAACTTTTGCATATTTTTCAGTATAATTTATTAAAAGTTCCGAAATACTTTTTGTTACTACATTGACTTTTCCAAAATTTTTATTTATTGATTTACCATCTCTAGTAATTAATGTTGGTGGAATTTTCATTCCTAGATTAGCTGCAATATTCAAAGTAATTAATTTATTAATATTTTGATTATGAAAACTACCTAGACATTTCTTCTGTTCTAGAGCCCAAATAAAAAACTGTTTTAATGAATTAAATTCAGATTTTAAAAAACCTTGAAGTTCCTTTTTTGGAGATGAATACTCTACATCTAACTTTAAATTGCCAATATGTCTAAACCAAACACTATTAATTTCAGAATACTTTAAATTAAGACTATTAATCTCAAAATTAAAATCAATATTTTCATTATTTATCTCAATTTCATTAATTTTAATAGAATCGAATTCTGTTACTCTGATGTATCTCGCATTTAAATGTATTAACCAATCTATAACATGGTTCACACTATTTTCCGAATTTTTTGTAAAAATCATTATCATGGTTACCTAAAATTTCAAACAAGAAATAAAATGAGTTTCACCTTTAACAATTTTGTACATAAATATCTGGGAATCAATGGGTAAGTTTATTGAAGTTATTTCATTTTGGTGTCTATAAATACCAATTGGATTAATTTTACATAGGTCATTAAGGTTTTTACTATTATAAAAGTATAAATCATAGGCCAAATACTCTTTTGGTATATCAAATTTTCTATAAATTCGATATACCTTATTAAGATCTGAGAGAGTAGCATTATAAGTCGGATGTATAATTTCAGTCTCATAATTCTTCCATATAGTGAACTGAACCATAGAATCAATCAATACAGATGGTTCAATTACCAAATTAATTTTTTTTCTAATTTTATCTTGAATTTGAGATGAAATTTCTTCATTTAAATTAATTTGGTTGATTGACATTATTTTAAGTTTAGGATCTTCTTTTTCTAAATAGCTCCTTAGAAATGCATTTTGTTTGAAATTATGACCAAATCCGCAAAATATCAACAGCTTCCCATTTTCAACATTCCATTTGCTGAGAATATTCTTACACATATCATAATCTCGTACTTTTACTTCTATTTCTCCATACTTATCGGAATTGTAATTGGGTTCATAACCAAAAACTTCAAAACCTGATTCAACAGCACACTTTATAAAATTGCTATAAAATACTTCTTTAGTGTAATAACCTAAATCATGATTTATACCTTCTTCGGTAAGTATTGGTATCTCTTGATCATAATATACTGCTTCCAATGCCAAATATTTATATCCATTCTTTTTTAGAGTTTCCAGTAAAGAATGTGCAAAAACTCTATGTTGAGGAAGATAGTGATTTTCGTTTAACATAATAATGTCATATTTTTCTGCATTTTTTGCCAAAAAATCAGTTGCCGGTATAATTGATAAGTTTTGAGGTAATTGAAAACTATCTAAATCACCATATATAGAGGAATGGTCTAATTTATTTATTAATGCAAATGCATTTTTATAAAATCCAAAGCGCTGAAATTCATTAATATACGCATCTATTGTGTCAGGATTATTTTTATTAACATAATTATGAATTGAGTCAAATGAAGGAATATTACACTTTATTGATTTATTTTGAATATTGCAACTATTCAAAATAAATATTAAGTTTAACATGAGAATTAAATATCTTGTTTGCATAAACAACCATTTTTATAAAAGTATTCATTATTAGTACTATCAAATTCTGGAATTCTTGGATCATTACAACAATATCTAAAGATTGAAGAATTACAATCTCTTATTTTCGATTTTGGTAGTTGAATTTCTTTAGGAAAGTGATTTTTATCAAATATTAAATCCCAATTGATAGTATCGAAGAAGTAATTTCCAAATTCAGGAAATCTATTTAAATTTTCAAATTTCAAATAACCAAATTCATCCAACCAAATTTTTTTGTAATAGAATAAATTATTTTTTAATGCCATATGGAAAGATACTCTGTTAATTGAATGGTATTCCTTTGATGGAACCAAAATTTCAAAATCACTTAAGTTTCTATCTGTTTTAATTATTTGAATATTATTACCTTGTAAATTAATAATTTGTTCAGTGACATTTGCATTATATAATATGACTTTTGATATTTTTTTAAAGGTATTCTTGATTTTGGAAAAAAAATTAAATTTATTTTCTTCAAATTCTGTTACAATCTCAATATTTAAAACTGATGGGTTTATATCCAAATTTTCTAAAAGTTTTGTCAAATGTAAAACATTAAATATTTTTACATTAAATATAACATTTAAACAATTTGGAAGATTTTTTAAAAAGCCCTCAATATCAAATTTGTTACCAAACTCAACATAAAAAGTGTTTAATTGAAAAGGAAGGAAATAATTGTTTGTAGGTATGATGTACTTATTCAGTTCTTTGTAAGATGTTATCAATCCATAGTTGCAAGAAGTAATTTGTTTTTCTATCTCACTTGAAATCTCATGGCAAAAGATAAAATTTTGAAATTCATTTAGATCAGTTTCATTGTTATTTTCTAAATATAACAATAATATCTCAGAATTATCTAAATCATATAATGCTGAACATTTAGATCCTCTAACGAATTTAATACCGTTATAAAGTAAAATTACACGTATATCTTCCACTATAATCTTTCATAATTTATGTAAATAAATAGATCATCCTTATAATTCCCATTATTTTCGGTAAAACTTGAATTCATGTAACGTGTATTTACTGTTGAATCTGATTTATCTCTATCGCTTCTAAATTCTAAATCAATTACTTGAATATTTTTTAAAGTTTCAGGGACTATATTTTTTTTTCTCATATCTAGTAAAATTTAAGAATGCCCTGTTAACCAATTAATTAACAGAGCATAATTTAATTATTAACAGTCGGTTTCATGATGAATTATTGGGTCATGGCCACCTCCACCACCTGGGGTACATGTCCATTGATCAGAACATCTACAATTGTCAACACAAGTATCATAATATCCTCCAACAATCTTATTAGTAGAAGTTAATCTTTTAATTTCAAATTTCTCTAACATACTTTAAATATTTTTAAAAATCTCCCATCTCTTTTTAATCGCCTCCCCACACTACATGGTTCCGCCGGGTTCAGGTATCTCCCGTCTGCTTGTCACATCACCGCTGGCCGGCAGCTTTGAGAAAGGTTGCAGAAATCCCTTTTTTGTATCGTTTGATCATAAATACGATGCAAACATACAGGCAGTGAGCGCCAAATTTTGGCGCCGGACAAATTATTTTTCATTTTTTTATAATTATTTTTCCTTGCCTTTTTTAGCAGAAAATCATACTTATAGAATAATATTTTGTATATCTGTATTTATCGCTTTGCCCATTCAATATAGTATGGCGCATCCTTTGATGTGACGGTATTATGATTGGATTTTTGGATGATGTCGCCTTTGATGCATTTAATCGATTTTTCTTAAATCGAACGCTAATTCCCGCGAATTACACAAATTATTTTAGGGCTGTCCCAGGTTCTGTATGTTTTCAAAACCTGTAAAGTCCAAACAAGGCTTATAGCCACCTTTTATTTTAAATAGATCCTGATTGCCTACCGTAATCCGAAACTCGTATGACACAGACTCTTTTAATATGTAAGAGTTACTGTGTTTACAGTATTCTATAGGATACCCTTCTTCTCTCATTTCTTGTATGAGCCTCTGCACTGAACGTTTGCTCATATCTAGATTTGATGCCAGGGTTGCGGCATCTCCGGTTGCACTTCTTTTAATCAGACAAATCACTCTGTCTACCAATGCTGCATTCTCAATCAACTTCATTTTTTTAAGTTTTTATATGTATGTAATAATATTCAAGGGCCACAGGCAGTCTGTGGGACAAAATAATACTATAAAAATGAATGCGATATGAAATGCCGGCAACGGAAGTTAGTCTTTTCCCGTACATCATTTTACACCACATTGTCAAAAACAAATACACATCACATATAATTTTACAAGTGATGCCTTCGATCAGGTATAAATAATCCTATTATTCCTGATCAAAAGAAAAACAATAACCAAAGTCCCCGAAAACTTATGTTCTTCAGGCTTCTGATTACGGCTTTTTACCATTGGATGCCCAGGCTTTCTCACAGCATATAGCATCCCTATTTATTCTCAACAACGGGTGCGTCGTTTAACATAACGTAAAAATAATAAAAATATGATACGTATGAAAAAATATTACATATTTATAAATGTGCACAGCATGACAAAAATTTATCCTGCCTGAATTCAAAGACAATTATATCATAAAAATCTCAAAAAAATAACCATATAAACTAAAAAAGGACACCACACTTTACAGCATGGTGTCCTTTCAGTAATAACTTTATAATATCACTATTTTATGTTCAGCATCTTCATCGTTTTTACTTCACTGCCAAATGTAAGGTCATAAAACAATATACCGGAAGTCCCAAGTTGTTCTTTGGTAAGCATTATTGAATGATCCCCTTTGTTGAAAAATTCTTTTGCCGTATAAATAATTCTTCCGGTAACATCTCTGACTTTCAGCATCACTTCACCGGCAAATGGTACCCTGAAGTTGATATTGGTCTGATTATTCCACGGATTTGGCGTGTTGCCCAATACTTCGAAATCATTGTCTCCTGCGACATTACTAAACTTCAACCCTAAGGTTCGGGTTTCATTGGAAGATGTATAATATTCAGGGATCAAATGGTTATTTGCCAAAGCAATCATATTGGATGTTTTGTCTGCCTGCTCTGAAGTTACATGGATATCAAACAAATGATCTCCTGATTTCAAAACAACACCGGAAGTACTATGCCATGAAATCGTAAGTACCCCGCCAGCATAATGATAATGGTAATCTTCGATTTTAAGCATGGCAGGATTCAAGCTTACAGATGATACTTTTCCTGTCTGCAAAGTCATTTGAAATCCATGTACTTCAGCATCAGCAGAAGCATGTACAGCTATGATATTGTCCCCTTTTACTATCGCCTTGTCGGAAATGAGCAAAGATAATTCCGCTGAACGCTTACCAACATTTGGAGACAATACATTGGTTACATAACTATTGTTTACATCCCCTGTTTTCACGCCAATCCAGTCTATTCGCATGCTGGATGTCAGTGCTTCGATGTGATATTTTTCAGGAAGTGGATTTATAAACGGATCTTTTGCATCCGGAAATACATACCCATTGTCTATCATTCTCCAGCTTGTATTGGACGGGAATTTATCATGAATGCCCAGCAATACCTTCCTGAGTTGAACCATATCAGCAGCTGTAATCTTACCATCTTTGTTAACATCGGCCGCGATTATTTTGTACGGAGAATTCAGTTCTTCTGTCTTAAGGATATGTCTTTGTATATAGATGAGATCCAAAGTGCTCACTCCTTCCAAAGGATTGTCATTTCTTGTTGGAATTAAATCGTACTCTCCACCTGGATCCATGTACGGGAATTTATATTTTCCGGTCTGATCTGATTTGAGTGGAGTCATTCCACTGCCACTCATGTTTACAAAAACATTTGGAATAAATTGACCTGCTTCATTTTTTACATTTCCAGCGACTGTAACCAAACCATTAGAACAGAACCCATCCGGATCAAGAGGAGTAGCAATGGTACTACATGAATCCATAACCACTCCATCAAACCAGAAGTAAATCTTTATAGGAATATCCAGCATCACATCATCACAGAAATAGGTCCTTAAAGTGTCATTGATATCTGTATTGCTGTACGAAGCTTTGATAACCACATCATCCGTACAGGCTACTTTTATTTTGACATGTGAACTTACACCATCTGTAACACTCGGTGGATTATTATCGCGAATCCTCGGGAAGGTCTTATTACACCTTACATCTGTAGATGAATTGTCAATGACTATTATCGTAACATTAAAAGTAGCCGTGACGTTACCACACGCTTCGAGTGCAGTCAAAACGACATTTGTAGTGCCGACTGGATATGTACCTGATAAGTCAAACGAAGGTAAATTATTCACGCTATTGGATAATATCAAACTACTGCAACCTGAAGCCTGATGCAATATACCTGCAAGCGAAGCTTCACACTCCACCAAATTGGGTAGCAATGTAATAGTATCCGGTCCTGTAATCACCGGCTCCTCCACTATTACAAAAATCGTTTGTACCTGTGAAAATATTCCGTTGTTTGTACCCATCACCAATTGACAGGAATCAATGACCAACCAGGTTCTCATAATTGTATCAGCACAAACCGGATTGGAAGGTGTGACATCATCCGTGTATCCTACAAACAGACCTGAACATGTTGCACTATTTTGTGTAAACTGAACATTTCCTGTGACACCAGGCAAAACACCATTACAATTAGACACAGAAATGTCTGGTGGGAAAATGATATTGGCTGCTGTAATCGGATTATTGTTCTGAATGGTAACAATCTGAACACATTGAGAAGTATTACCACTATTGTCCGTTGCTGTAAATGTTCTGATAATTTGTCCGAGATCACATTCGTTCAGATTAAAGATCGGAAGTTCAGTCAAGACTAAACCCACTAAACAATTATCTGAAGCTGTTGCATTGCCAAATACAGACAGAGGTGAGTTAGGATTATAATTTTCACAATTTACGGTAATATTAGCCGGACAAACCAAAACAGGATCTATGGTATCCCTTACTGTGACCTGAGCAGTACAGGACAAAGTTTGATTATTATTTGTATTGGTAACTGTCAGTGTTACTACCCTGACTCCTACGTCGTTACAGAAAAACATGGCCGGGTTTACTGTTGCTGTAATGTTGGCACAAGCTCCTGTACTACCGGTACTGATGTCTTCAGGTCGTATAGTTACTGCACCTGCAGCATTGAGATAAACAGTAATATTCTGTGTAGAACATGTTAAAGTTCCCGGATCAACAGTCACAGCAGCAGATGTCGAAGCTGTACAGCCGTTTACATCTGTAACGGTTACTGTGTAAGTTGTATTCGCTGTCGGAGATACATTGATAGCTGCGGCAGTGGATGTTGTGCTCCATAAATATGTCGCTCCACCAGAAGCAGTAAGAATGGTAGATTCGCCAAGACAAATATCTCTATCGCCGGTTATGACAGCCGTAGGCTTTGGATTTACTGTGAGAACCTTTGATGCAGTTCCTGTACAACCATTGGTATTGGTCACCGTAACTGTGTATGTAGTCGTAATTAAAGGCGCTACATTAATGACTGATGTGGTGGCTCCTGTATTCCATACATATGTACCTCCACCACTTGCCGTAAGATTGGTACTTGTACCTGAACATATTGCATTGACTCCGGTGATCTGTGCGCTTGCGGTCGAGCTGACTGTTACTGTTCGTGAAGCTGTATTTGTACATCCATTACTATTCGTGGCGGTGACTGTATAAGTTGTGGTCACCATCGGACTTACGGTAATAGCATTTGATGTGGATTGATTACTCCAAAGGTATGTTGAGCCACCAGTTGCAGTCAAGGTTGCAGATTCTCCTACACAAATATTGTTATCTCCTGTAATACTGACAGTCGGTAATGGATTTACCGTAACCGTTCTGGTGGCTGTGTTGGTACATCCATTGCTATCCGTTGCTGTTACAGTATAGGTCGTAGCACTGATCGGTGATACGTTAATACTTGCAGTAGTAGCATTGGTATTCCACACATAAGTCACCCCGCCACTTGCTGTCAGACTTGTAGACGTACCGATACATATTATGTTGTTGCCGGTAATATTTATCGTTGCTGGAACATTGACGGTTACTATTCTTGAAGATGACGCGGTACACCCATTGTTATCTGTCGCGGTGACGGTATAAGTACTTGTTGACTGAGGACTGACTGTGATAAATGTTGTTGTAGCACCATTGTTCCAGAGATAAGTACTGCCTCCCGTTGCTGTCAATGTGGTGGATTCATTTCGACATAATATGTTATCCCCGGTTATATTCACTACAGGTAATGAATTTATTGAAAGTACTCTTGTTGCCGAATTTGTACATCCGTTGGCTGCTGTAACAGTTACTGTATAAGAAGTATTCGCCACAGGCACAACTACAATAGAATTGGCCGTAGAGCCTGTGCTCCATACATATGTACCTGTCCCCACAGCTGTTAAAGTTACCGGACTTCCATCACAGGTATTACTTATATTGATAGAAACTGCAGGTTTTGGTGTCACAGTGACTGTACGTTGGGCTGTAGCTGTACATCTGAATTCATTGGTAACTGTGACTGTGTAAGTAGTAGATATCGATGGAGAAACGGTAATTGCAGGGGTTGTAGCACCTGTACTCCACTTATAAATTACTCCACCGGATGCTGTTAAAGTAGTGCTGTTACCATCACAAATAATATTATTGCCTGTGATAACAGGAATGGCCGGATGCTGTTCGCAAACTGTCTCACAGACATTGACCTGATTGTTGTCCTGCACTTCAATATTGACATCCACATAATCGGTATTACCGTTGCAATCATGTACCCATAATTGCACTATGGTCTCTACTCCTACATCAAAACAATCAAAACATCTGATGGTGTCATTGACATTTTCAGAGAAACTGAAACGCAATGGCTCTGTACAACAAAGACTTGAGCTACTGGCATTTAATGTCCAGGCTTTAATACAGGCTCTTTCGATATCGGGAATACCATTTCCATCGGTATCCCAAGGATTAATACTCACGCTCACACTCTCTAAACCTGCAGCTGTAGGATTATCATTATTTATCACCAATATCAACTGTTCCTTAGAAACTACATTGCCACAAGCATCTTCAAATGACCATATAATTTTGTGAAGTCCTACCGGAAAAAAAGTATTGATCGATGACATATTTCCTAATGAACTGTTTGAAATATCCACCACTCCATCATTGTTGTAGTCTATTTTGTATGTCCATCTTAGTTTTGCATCTGGTGTACAAGCATCTTTTCCCGTAACTTTTAAGTCAACTAAAGCATCAATACAATTTCCTTTTTCAGTATAGAAAGTATCCCTGTCAGGTACCAATCCTACAAAGAAAGGAGGAACAGTATTATGAACTTTTATGATTTGCTGGAAAGTGTAAGGCACGTAGCTGCTGCCCTGTCTCTCCATTTCACACCAGTCTATGACAGTCCATGTTCTGACTATTTTATAACAGGCACCTGTTACAAAAGTATACACTGCATCTTTATAAGTAGATGACGCCATGCCGCAATCAGATTGAGTAAGCACCGGATATCCGTACAAAGCAGGCAGATTTTGAGGAAGCAATTCATCCTGTGAACATTTGTCAAACACTTCATAATCAAGCGGTTTGACAACGTGAGTCAACGGATCAAAATAATCCTGATTCTCCACTGTTATAATTTGTTTGCAAGTATCTGTGCCCAGCCCATCTGATGCAACAAATGTACGCTCTATGTATCCTACTCTGCATGAATTCAATACAAATTTGGGATCTAGTTCTGTTACTACTGCACCACATGCATCTATGGCTGTGGCTGTCCCATATTGCGTAAGATTCATCCCTGTGAATACATCACTGCAATCAATGGTTAAATCATCAGGACAAGTGATTTTTGGCGCATGTTTGTCCTGGATGGTCACATTCATCATACAGGAATTACTATTGCCATTCACATCCCAAACTCTGAGCGCTACCATGATGGATTTTCCAGCGTCAATACATTTAAAATCTACAAAATCTTTAAAATTAATATTAGGAATAATACCTCCAGGTACCATTTTAGCCACTTTCATGCTATCAATGCCGCAGCCATCAAAACTACCGTCATTTATATTTCTGGGATAAAGATATGCTTCACCATTTGAATTCAGACCAACTACAATCTCTCCCTTACAAATCACTGTCGGAGGAGTCTTGTCTTGAACAGTCACAGTAAATGAAGTCTGACTTGAATTCAGACAAACATCATAAGCTGTATAAACTATGGTATGAACACCCGCTGGCAATGATATTTTGGTAGGAGTAAGTATATTCTTAACAAAACCACCTGGGTAAGTCACATTTACTTCCAAAACACCTGAACAGGAATCTTTCACTTGAGGTAGAGGAAGTGTAAAATCTCCAACGCAGGAATGCATTCCATTGGTAGAAATAGTAGCATTTACTATGTTTTGTATCACAGGTGCCAACGTATCTGATATTTCAAGCACCTGATTAAAATTCAACACCTGTCCATTGGTACACCATTGTTCATATACGGTCCATTTTCTGATAATCTTTCTGGTACATCCTATATAACCAAAGTCCAAATCATCATATCCAACATATAAATTGCAGATAGATGGCGATGAAGGATAGATCGGAATACCCGCTATGGTAGGAACACCCGTCACAGATGTGGCAGGATGGCCTGAAGCATCCATAGCAAAACTACTGCAAATCAAAGCAGAATCATTTACCATCAGGAAACTTGGTGGAAAATCAACCAAATCAAAGTCCGGTCTTTCTACAGAAATCCTCATATTACAAAGAACTGACTTATTGCCAAATTTATCGGTTGCCTGATATACTCTATCTATAAATTTAACAAAATCATTGTTGCAAGTCAAAGGAGTTACCTTTTCACTCACAATAATATTTGTGACAGGTCCATTACAATTGTCTGTTTCAAAAGGTCCGGTATATTCGTCCAGTTTATAACATGGAAGAGTGATATCCTGACAAATTGAAATCGGAGCAGTTTTGTCTTCGACAGTAATGACAGACCAGCAAGAATTACCTCCACATCCTTCAATAAGTTTTGCAGTAACTTTGGTCCCTGCATGGACAGAAGTTAAAGTTGCATTATTTATCGCATTGCCATGAACGTCAGTCAGCATAACAAAATACGGTGATGCAGGATTAAAGCTGCCCGCAATCAGCATAGCAGGTGTCACCACCATCTGACAATTGCCGTCCAATGAAATATTAAAATTACCTACACATGCTATAGATTGTGTATCCGCACTGCCAATTACAACAGTCGCCTGAGCAGGAGCATAACACTGTCCCGGCACTGAAATATTTACAGACAGGTTAAAATTGGTACCCATAAAAGTACTCCAGTCAATATTCACAGAATTTTGATTTCCTCCTACAGGTGCACCATTTACAGTCCAGCTATATGAAGCTCCGGCGATAAGGGGAATAGAATAAATACCTGTGCCTCCTGCGCACAAAGATCTTGGGCCACTAATCACTACATCAGTATAACTACATCCGTTGGTCAAAACCACATCTTCCAAATCCCCAAAAGCACTTCTTACTCTAAGAGAAAATCCTATTCCATCGATATGTCTTCCTGTAATAGTATACCTACTTAATCCCGGTCCGGTACTTAGTTCTGTCAACACAAAACCATTGGCATACAAATTGGGTGATGCCGGTGGTGCAGGACTATCATTACGATAAAAACCTACCACCTGTTCTATAAACCAATCATCGTCAGAACTGCCGTTGATTGTAATCAGTGTTTCGCATTGTCCATTTATACTGTTTGTTGCGTTGTTAAGACATAGTGTTTCCTCTTCGATATCACCTATCACAAGGTCAGCCATATCAAAGTCGTCTTCTTTGGTTCCCTTTTCATTATCTTCAGAAAAGTCATTGTCTACTATATTGTCAGGTGTAGAGTCGATGTCTAAATAGGAAACATCTCTTTTCTCCATATCAAATATTTCAACTACTTCTGCTCTGTTTATAAGTAACTGAACCGTAGCATTCTGATCTACTATAAAATTTATTGATTCCCGATGTGATTCACCTGGTTTAAGACCATCCGGAAAATCAACAGCTAATTCAGCATCTTTACCCACTTTTGTCCATCTTGGGTCATTCAGTATCAATTTTTCAGGAATATAATCGATTAATTTTAAGTTCGATAATGTCACTGAACCTTCATTTTTTATATCCAGATAAAAAGTAACATTCTGTCCTGCTTTGACTCTGCGGTTACTTACGGATTTAATTAAAGATACATCTATGCTTTTTATTTGCACATATGCCGGATCGTGATCATCTTCATCCACATCTCCTCGATCATCCATCATATTATCAGTGGCGGTATTGGGTTGGCCTCCTTTGTCATTGCTTGATTCATTATCGGGTGTAGAATCAAAATCATAATTCATATCAGTACCTGTGCATCCTCCTCTTGAAATCTCTGCATAATTAATGATTTGAGAAACATCAGTATCATCAAGTATGGTTAATACAAGGTGATGTTCACGACAGGTATTGGCAGCAAGTGTTTTAGTTTCATCGTAAGTAAGATATTTTAAGTCCGCAGAAACATTCCAACCAGGATTCAAAGCAGGATCAAAATCCAATTCCTTGTTCAAATAGTTTGTAATCTGGTATTGAGCAGCTTCTATAGTACCCTGATTGCAAACAGTGGTAACAAAAACTACTTCACTATCGGGAGTATAATATTTTTCTCCTTCTACTTTGTGCACCAAAGCCAGGTCACAAACAGGGGGAAAGTCACTGTCTTCACCATCTTCAGGCACCACAAGACATGAGGTAAGGTCAGTTATGGTATTTCCAGCTGCATCTTTTGCTCCTGTTATTTTTACTTGATTGGTAAAAACAATGTTTTTCACCTCTTTGTCCAGAGTTAAATTCAGAATAACTGAAGTACTGTTGCCAGGTAAAAGTCTGTTGTTAATAGTGGTTTTTAATACTCCATTTTCATTAACCCAACCAGGATTCAGATCAGAAGTGAATTTGTATCCGTATGGAATTTTATCTGAAATCTCAACCTGAGAAATTACTACCCTGCCTCGGTTTGATACAGCAAGCTCAAAAAGTATAATATCATCCTGTCTAACTGCACTTTGATTGACCACCCTTTTGCTGATCTTGATGCTGCAAGTGCCGCCAGGTAAAAGACCTATATCAAAGGAATGTTGAGTTTTATTAACGTTCACTTCAAACAACGTTTCTCCACAATCCATGGCAGCACCATTAGCATCACTGTTTATTAATGAAAACTCTTTTACTGATTTGGTAAGTGTAAAAATATCATCTCCTACGACATAATTATTTGTCTCCGGGTCAAGATGTTTTTTATCTATACCAATATAATAAACAGAATTAGGTAATAATCCAGCGGGTACATTTGTATTATTGAAAACATAATTGCCGTTTTTATCCGTAGTGACTGAACCTATATTTTTACACAACTCATCATAAAGATTTAAAGTTATGCCGGACAATCCTATTTCATTGGCATCCTGAAAACCATTGGCATTTTCATCTTTCCAAACCAGATTTCCTATCTCAATATCCGGCAGTCCACAAGTGCTGATGATCTCTCCAAATCCTGTCGCTTTACCAAAAAGATTTACAGTCTCTCTTGTATATAATTCTTTGGAACCTTCTTTTTTGCCTGTCGAAGTGTTATACCTGTGCAATCCACCTGAGTAGGAATTAAGCTCAGGGTCAAAAACTGTCGCTACTACTGTACCTGTTCCCGGCATAACAAAAATACCACCTATGGTAACCTCAGGATGATAAGTGGGATTTGGAACCCAAAAATCATCACTAAAAAATTCTTTGCCACCTGTACGGTCTTCAAGTACCCAGCCGTCGCCATTTTTAAATGCAATCAATAGATCACCTTTCTGCTCATCCAGTCGGTTGGTAAGAGCATTACAATATTTATGACCTATTCTATCCGATAAAGCAATAAGCATATCACCATTATCAGAAAAATCTATATCTGTCAACCAATATGCAGGAAGGCCATTGACCACATTAGTTTCCCAGTCGGCGCCTGCATCAATTTTAAGTCCGGTATCTTCAAAGTTTTCACGATTAGGATCAAAAACAAAGACCTGAGCAATATCGCCAGGTGTAGTAGTTCCTATATATAACTTATCACCAAAATATTTTAGCGCAAATGCATGTGAACCATTCCCCGGTATTTTAAATGCCTCTGTTGTAGCACTTGATGGGTTACTTGTCAAAATACGTACAAGTGTATTATTGTATATATTTACTACATAGATGTATTTTTCATCGGGTGAAATGACCATACTTCCCAAACCAATCTTACCCACCTGATCGCCATAGCCGCAGTTTTCAATATCAGTCACAGACAAACTTCCAGTCTCAATATCTAAATCTGATAATTTTGTAAACAACTGAGTTGTATACATGATACCATTAAAAGATGTCTTGAATATAGCATCATGTCCAGCTTTTAATCCTGCATATTGTTTTACAAATGCCGCGCTGAATATTTCTTTTGTGCTATTTTTCCACGCAAGACCCCAAATAGAACCTGTTTCACCATGCATGGCAAACTTCCTGGCTGGTGTGTTGCTATTAAATCCATATGGTATACCCACAATAGTAGGTTCATTTGGTCGGACACTGGTAGCCCCCTGAACAAAACATGTCGTGAGGATTTCGGTGGTTTCATTACAGAAATCACTTTCAGCTACCAAACCAAAGCCAACATTGCAGGCCGGTACTTGTGTAAACTGAACAGATGAGCCATTGTCATCTCCCATAAAGGATGAAGAAAATTTGCCGCTTATCCCAAAAGTCAATCTCAGCATATCACCATCTTTAAGATTAGTAAAAGCATAAGAACCATTGGAATTTGTGGTGGTACTTGCTATCAAGCCACCATTAAAATCATAGGCCTGAACCATGACATCAGATACGCCTGCTTCACCAGGGTTAAGTACTCCGTTATTATTAACGTCTTGAAATACTATACCTTCGATAGTACCCTTGGAAGCTACGCATTGTCCAAAGTTCAATTGAGGAAGCAATAAAAGGGAAAGGGTCGCTATTAATATATAATAATAGCTGTGCACCAACGCATGGCGCGAGTAATACATACTGTTTTTCATTTTTTTGACCTTAGTTTGAAATAATCCTAATAAATTCAGATAATTGGCTGCATGACCGAATATGCAAAAAATTATCTATAACAAAAATTGTGTTTTACCAACGCATGACCGAATATGCAATGATATTACACTGTTAAGATTACTGTTTTATGCGGGATATCGTACAATATAAATCGTACCAAATGGACGAATCATACTACACGATGGGGCAAATATATCAATTAAATTTAATATATAGTATAAAATAAATAAAAAATTAAAAAAAAATTACATATGTTATTAATGCTTAATCTTATCATTATCCAAAAAGTTATCTTAATTTTGCTCTAAATAGGAAATAATATGCATCCACATCATGTAAAACTTAAAAAAGGTAAAGAAGTATCTCTGCAAAGAAAGCACCCGTGGGTATTTTCCGGAGCTATTCAATCTCTGCCAAAATCACTTACAGATGGAGACTTAGTTGATGTGCTAAGTTTTGACAATACCTATCTTGCTACCGGTCACTTTCAGGGTGGAGGTTCTATAGCTGTTCGTGTCATTAGTTTTGAAAAAAGAGAAATCAATCAGTTGTTCTGGAATGAAAAAATAGCCAATGCATATACCTTCAGACAAAACCTGCAATTTTTAACTTCTGATACCAATACCTTCCGATTGATACACGGAGAAGGAGATGGAGTCCCGGGACTTATTGTCGACATTTATAATGATGTTGCGGTCATACAGTGTCACTCTATTGGTGTACATCTGGCAGCAGACATGATTTCTGAAGCTATAGCTATCCAATTTAAACATTCTATTGGAACCATATATCTGAGAGGCAGGGATACGTTGCCGGAACAATACAGCACAACTGTGATGGATTCATTTTTAATAGGAAATAAAGAAGAAACCACAGTCTCAGAAAATGGTATCAAGTTTAAAATAAATGTCATCACAGGCCAAAAGACAGGATTTTTTCTTGATCAGCGGGAAAATCGAAAACTTGTGGGTGAGTATTCTGAAAATAAAACTGTACTGAATTGTTTTTGTTATACAGGTGGTTTTTCGCTTTATGCATTATACCATGGAGCTTTATCTGTAGACTCGGTAGACATTTCTCAAAAAGCTGTGGACCTGATGGAAGAAAATGTAATTCTAAATGGATTTGCAGAGAAACATAAAGGATATTGTGCCAATGTAATGCAGTTTTTACATGATCCAGAGATACCTCAATATGATATAGTCATAGTAGACCCGCCTGCTTTTGCAAAAAGTCTGCACAAAAGACACAACGCAGTACAGGCATACAAAAGATTAAATGTACTGGCATTAAAAAAAGTTAAAAACACCGGTTATCTTTTTACCTTTTCTTGCTCTCAGGTGGTGGGAACCCAATTATTTTATGACACGATAGTAGCAGCTGGCATGGAAGCCGGCAAAAAAATCAGGGTGGTGAAATCGCTCAGCCAGGGTCCTGACCATCCGATCAACTTATTTCACCCTGAAGGCCATTATCTCAAGGGACTGATGTTGTATGTGGAAAACTAACTGATCAGTATATAACTTTACCATATAAATCATATTCTTCAGCATCAGTAATCTCTACCATAGCAAAATCACCTATCCTTACGAATTGCTCTGCAGCTGTTAGAAGCACTTCATTATCTACTTCGGGTGAATCAAATTCTGTACGTCCCACAAAATATTCTCCTTCCTTCCTGTCAAATAATACCCTCAACGTTTGCCCTACCCTATTCAGATTATGATCCAGTGATATGGATTGCTGAATCTCCATGATCCTATTTGCTCTGTCTGCTTTTAAATCCTGAGGCACATCGTCTTCCAATAAATATCCTGATGTATCTTCTTCATGTGAATACTGAAAAACCCCCACTCTGTCAAACTTCATTTCTTCCACAAAATCACATAAATCATTAAATTCTTCCTCTGTTTCACCTGGAAACCCGACCAAAAAAGTAGTTCGTATCGCTATATCCGGAACTACAGATCTGGCATATAGGATCAGTTCCTGTTGTTCCAGCCGTGTGGTTTGTCTTTTCATCCGTTCCAATACTGTGTCTGAAGCATGTTGCAGGGGAATATCCAGATAATTACAAACCTTGGGTTGTTTTGCCATTGCATCAAAGATTTCTCTGGGAAACTTGCTGGGATAAGCGTAGTGTAGCCTGATCCATTCTATGCCTTCTACTTCGCATAGTGCGTCCAATAGCTCAGGCAAAGCCCTTTTTTTATACAAATCCAAACCATAGTAAGTAAGCTCCTGGGCTATCAAAACCAATTCCTTGACACCCATTGTTGCAAAATGTCTGGCTTCCTTCACCAATGATTCGATAGTTCGGGAGATATGTTTGCCTCTCATCAGTGGAATGGCGCAAAAAGAGCATGTCCTGTTGCATCCTTCAGATATCTTCATGTAAGCAAAATGATGAGGCGTGGTCAATGATCGTTCTCCAATCAATTCATGTTTATAGTCAGCATTGAGCCTGGCCAATAAACCGGGCAACTCGAGTGTACCAAAATAGGCATCCACTTCCGGTATTTCTTTTTCAAGATCGTCTTTATATCTTTGAGATAGGCACCCGGTCACATACAATTTGTCAATTCCTCCCTTAGATTTTATATCTGCATATTGTACTATAGTATTGATCGATTCTTCTTTGGCAAGATCTATAAATCCACAAGTATTGACAATGATTATATTTGCTTCTTCATTGCTGTCATGAACTACATCAAAATCATTGGCATGGAGTTGAGTGATGAGATTTTCTGAGTCTACCAGATTCTTGGAACAGCCTAATGTAATCACATTTACTTTGTCTTGTCGAAGTGTTTTTGTCTTCATGTATTTGATTGAAAGGGCAAAAATAAGAGATAATACACTGCCATCCTAAATATAAAGCCCTCTGTGTAAAAATAATTAAAGTTATCTGTTGAGCTTAGTTCAATTCACCGACGA
Source organism: Saprospiraceae bacterium (assembly GCA_016714445.1). Classification (GTDB taxonomy): domain Bacteria; phylum Bacteroidota; class Bacteroidia; order Chitinophagales; family Saprospiraceae; genus OLB9. The sequence continues at coordinate 88,249 of JADJNF010000002.1, forward strand.
AATATAGCCCTCAATTAAAATGGTTTAGTTTATTGATATAGAAAGCCTTATGTAATAAATGAGACTCATTCTTTTCTGCAATTGATTTTAAACCAGAATTGACGCCAAGATTTTTTTAAATTGATAATAAAAAAAATTAGATTTTTTTTTCTTTGATATGAGTATATTATCTAATCTATTTTAAACTGTATATCATATTTTTAATAAATGTATAAAATAAATCTATATATTTATAAACTAAATATGTTGATTAAGCGTTATGTAAATGGTTGTATATATCATATTAGGTTGTATATTTGCACCATCCAAAGACAGTATTACTTTTAAGTTTTTTTGTAATCTATATCGTTTTCTTTCTTTGGGCATTCATTGACAATAACAGCAGTCATACAAGCGGATTGTTGTAAACATAATAAGGTGTTCTCACCTAAAAGAAGTAGTTTTCTTATTTTGAGACCTTAGTCGAAAGAGCCCTAGTATCTAGTTACCTGGGCTCTTCGCATTTTAGGAAGTTCTGTTTTTTTTTTGATCATTAAACTACTTCCGATCAGAATTGTCCAAGTTATTATTAATCCACCCATAAATCTTTATTCAAGATGAAAAGTTTATTGTTAGTTTTAAGTTTCGTCATAGGTGCTTTCCCTGCATTTGCACAGGAAGACATGAAGTCTGATTCTACCGGACTGCCTGGTGATCATTTTAGTCTGGAAGGAGCACTTGATTTATTTAAAAAGTCAGCATCTCCTGAAGCATTTGAAAAATCACTAAATAACGAAGAAAATCACATCAACAACCTGGATTTGAATGGTGATGGTGAAATTGATTATGTAAAAGTAATTTCAAAACAGGAAGGTGATATTCATATCTTTATCCTCCAGGTACCTGTCTCAGAAACTGAAGATCAGGATATAGCTGTGATAGAACTCGAAAAAACTTATAATGAGCAGGCACGACTGCAAATCATTGGTGATGAAGATATTTACGGAGAAATGGTAATACTAGAACCTTCCTATGAAGAAAAAGATGCCAAACCAGGTACAGATATTTCAGATGTTGCTGTAAATGTATGGTACTGGCGCCCTGTAAAAATATATATTCCCTGGTTACAGATTATGGGTTTCTCCATGGAGATGGCAGCAATATCCTACCTGGTGGAAACCATGGAGACCTATGGGATGGGCTGTCTGGCATCCATTCAGGGTAGTACATCACCGTCCAACTGTCAGAATCGTAAGTACACATCGTGTAGTCCGCGCTCATGCTATGTACAAACCTTTAAGAGTGACTTCTACTACTGTTCGTACTAAACACGCCGGAGCGCACGCAAACTATAAAGTAACCCGGACCAAAACAAAAGTAACAGGACCAAAAGGAAATTCTGTAACTAAAAAGACTACTTCCGTAAAGGGTCCAAAAGGCAATGTTAAAGCAAAAAAAACTACCGTAAAAAAGAGTAGAAAAGGGTAAATTTAATTATTTACAATTCAACATAAAAAAGACATCCGGATCTTAATTCGGATGTCTTTTTTTATCATATCAACCCATCACTCCCCTAATTACCTGAGTTACTTTCCTGCTTTCAGTCAAAAAGCCATCATGGCCTAGGTCAGAGTGTATGACATCCAATCTTGCGTTTGGTATATATCTATACAGCAATTGTTGTTCTTCCAGAGGGAATAAAATATCTGTTTTAATGCCTAGAATAGTCGTTTTTGCTCTGATGGAAGACAAAGCAGACTCAATACCTCCCCTATTACGGCCAATATTATGACTATCCATGGCTTTTGATAAGGTCCAATATGAAAATGCATTAAATCTTCTCACCAACTTTTCGCCCTGATACCTCTGATAAGATTGAACTCTGAAGTTATCCAATTTTTCTTCATCATCTTGCTGTGTTTTATTATAACCTTGTGCCGATCGATAACTCAGTAAAGCTATAGATCGAGCAGCCAATAATCCTGCCTGACCTGCATCATCCCTTTGTTGCTTCCAGGTCTGATCTGCCTGAATAGCAAGTCGCTGACTTTCATTAAATCCTATACCCCAAGGTGAGTGTTTGGCATTAGTAGCAATGAGCAACTGATAATCAAAGACACCAGGAGCAATAACAGACCATTCCAATGCCTGTTGCCCTCCCAGTGATGCTCCCGCAAGTAATCTGATCCGTTCGATGTTTAAATGCATTCTTAACAATTCAAAACTATTGGCAATATCCCTGTTTGTAATAAGTGGAAAATCATGATAATATGGCAGTCCCGACACAGTATTCAAAGACAATGCACAGGTAGAACCATAAGGTGATCCTAAACAATTGGCACAAATGATAAAATGTTTTTCAGGATCTATAACGCATCCGGGACCAACTACACCAGGCCACCACTCCATCGGATTGCTGCTCCCCGTGAGCGCATGCACCACCCACACTACATTATCTTTTGCATCATTTAATGTGCCAAAAGTATGATACGCCAATGTAAATCCAGGTAAAGAAGCACCTGAATCCAGCTGAAACGAATGCGGATAGATAAAGTACTTCCTGTCATCCTGAATTAGTTCAGACGCTCCGACAGAAGTTTCTGATTTTTGTGATCCCTTTGCGTGCACAGATATATATTTTTATAAAAATCCTCTAATAAACGAATTTTGAATGACGAATGAATATTTTTTAGAATCAAAATGTCCTAAGATATCTAGTTCAATAATTTACCCGCCAGTATATTCAAATGTGTTTTATTTTTTATTTAGTTAAGTGTGGCGTCAACAGGCTTTTTAGCTGATTTTTCCTCTTCCTGCTGTTTTTTTACCGCAGCAAAGGCATCTATCAGATCATTTTTTATATCATCAATATGTTCAATGCCAACAGACAGTCTCAGTAGATTTGGTTGAACGCCGGCTGCTGTCTGCTCCTTTTCGCTAAGTTGCTGATGGGTAGTTGCGGATGGCTGGATGATGAGGGTTTTTGCATCACCTACATTAGCCAAATGACTGATTAGTGTAAGATTATTGATAAACGTTTCAGCATCTGATTTTGTACCCTTAATATTAAAACTTAGTACCCCACCATATCCGTTTTTTAAATATTTCTTGGCAAGTTTATGATATGGACTACTTTCCAATCCGGGATAGTTGACATTTTCGACTTGTGGATGTATAGATAGCCAATGAGATAATTCAAAAGCATTGTCCACTGTTCGCTGCACACGCAATGATAACGTCTCCAATCCCTGGATAAGTTGGAATGCATTAAAAGGACTCAATGAAGGCCCAAAATCTCTTAATCCTTCCACTCGGGCTCGAATGGCAAATGCTATATTGGGCAAACCTAAAGGATTTCCTACGCCAAATATATCAGAAAAAACCAGGCCATGATATCCTTCAGATGGTTCTGAAAATTGAGGAAATTTAATATTGCCCCAGTTATAATTTCCACCGTCAACTATGATGCCGCCAATACTTGTACCATGCCCACCGATCCATTTGGTGGCAGATGCCACAACGATATGTGCCCCATGTTCCAAAGGTCTGAAAAGATATCCGGCAGCACCAAAAGTATTATCCACTATAAGAGGAATATCATACTTGTTGGCCAGATCAGCAATGGATTCAAAATCAGGAACATTAAATTTTGGATTCCCAATAGTCTCGAGATAAATTGCCTTCGTATTTTCATCGATCAGCGCTTCAAACTTTGATGCTTCATCACCCTCAGCAAATCTGACGTCTATGCCCAGACGTTTGAAAGCCACTTTAAACTGATTGTAGGTGCCACCATACAGATAAGAAGTACTAACAAAATTGTCTCCGGCTTGTAAAATATTGTTCAGTGCCAGAAATTGAGCAGCTTGCCCGGATGATGTAGCAACTGCAGCTACTCCTCCTTCAAGGGCAGCTATCCTTTGCTCGAAGACGTCTGTGGTAGGATTCATAATACGGGTATAAATATTACCAAATTCTTTGAGTGCAAAAAGATTTGCCCCATGCGCCGCATTTTTGAAAACATAGGAAGAAGTCTGATAAATGGGCACTGCCCTTGATCCGGTGGTTGGATCAGCACTCTGTCCTGCATGCAGTTGCAAAGTTTCGAATTTATAATTTTTGTTGTTTGACATAATAAAAGATTTATGAATTTGAAAATTTTGATTTACAAAAAAGATGGGTGGACATTGCAAATACTCTGATAAAGAGTTTCACAACATACCTGAAAGATTACCGACTTAAATTTGGAAAAATACTATTCAGCTATGCCACAGATTATTTGCAACAACAGCAACAACAACTTGTGGATAATGAAGGAGAGTTAAAATAGCTACTAACCGTCTTTGAAGGGAGACCGGCAAATTTAATTTTATAAGAAAATAAATTCATGATAAAAAGTTCAACATTTATATGCCCCAATATCGGGAAGGAATTGGCACCTTGCTTTTGTAGGTTGCCTGAGGGTCACTGAGCCTTGTCTCTCACCTCATCGATATAAATAATTCAGAACAAAACGTGATGTGTTCACTAACTATTTCGAATGCAAAGATACGGTTAGAATTTTAGTTTTGTCAAGGTTTTTTCAGAAGAAATTATAAAATATTTATACATTATATAAATAATTATATATAATGCATTATTTATGTTATCCTTAAAGTACATTTACATAAATTATTTTTTTTACCTTATACACCTAAATGAGTCAAATTCTTTAAATAAAGTATTTGGACCTTTGGGAGTATGGACATGGAATTTGTTAATCGTATTTGTGCAATATGTGTCCTCCCAAACTGCACCTTCTGAACTTTATTGCTATTTTTGCAGTTCATTGTAAAAAATAAAAATAATGTCGGGTTTCAATGGAGCAGAATTGCTTGAAGAGGTAAAAGATTGGCACAATATGATTAAAAAGTATCAGGTGCCGGATACAAAAAAAGCTATTATACAGGTGATCAACAGTTATGGAATATTTATTGCTTTGTGGATTGTTCAGTTTTATTTGTATAATCATTCCATATTTTGGGTCATAGGTTTAGCTATTCTGAATGGATTTTTACTTGGCAGGATATTCATCATACAACATGACTGCGGACACAAGTCTTTTTTCAGAAGCCGCTCTGCCAATGATGTAATAGGTATGATAAGTAGTTTTTTTACTTTTATTCCTTATAAATATTGGGCTGCCAACCACAATTTTCATCATGCGCACAATGGACAGATAGAACATTCAGGTGTTGGAGATATTGAGTGCCTTACTGTCGAACAATACAGTCAATTGTCTTTAGTGGACAAAGTAAAATATAGGATTTACAGACACCCATTGTATCTTTTTACGATAGGCGGATTTTTTTATGTTGCCATCTATAATAGATTTGCCTTCCTGAAAGAAGGAGTTTTTGCCAAAGTAAAAAATACCGTCAAGTGGGCCAATGTTTTTTATGCTATCATCTACCTTGGACTTGGATATCTTATAGGATTTGAAGATTTTTTTGTGGTACAGCTCGTCAATCTTTTCTTTTTTGGCACTTATGCACTATGGTTTTTTTACATTCAGCACCAGTATGAGACCGTTTATAAATCGTCCAAAGATAACTGGAACTATGTGGTCTCAGCACTCAAAGGAAGTACATACTATGATTTGCCTTTCTTTTTGCATTGGTTGACAGGAAATATAGGTTATCATCACATACATCACCTTAGTCCGGCTATTCCGAATTATAATCTAAAGGCGTGTAATGAAGCTTTTCCCGTTTTTGAAAAGTACACCAATAAAGTAACCTTTTGGCATGGATTCAGCAGCGTATTTGCCAATCTATATGACGCTGAAGCAGGTAAGATGATTTCATTTGGGGAATATAGAAGGAGAAAGAAGGGGTAAGATTTAGCGGGTGTATCCCAAAATTGCACTTTCATAAAAATTACTTTTGTTTTACCTCGGCCCTAAAGGGAGGCAAAAGAAATTTTCAAACTATTGAATCAAAAAATGAGATACACCAGATTTAACTCAAATATTTCACCTGCTCATAATATTCAGTAATCCTCTCATCCACGATGATGTCGCGGTTTCTCAGGGGTTGTTTGAGTATGACGCCTTCCAATGTTCTGCATCTGCTCAAGGCTACGTAAGTCTGTCCGCTTTCAAAAGCACCGCCACCCATATCTATGATGACTCTGTCAAAGGTTTTTCCCTGACTTTTATGAATAGTAATCGCCCAAGCAAGTTTTAACGGATATTGTTTAAAGGTCCCTACCACTTTTGTGGTGATTTGTTGTGGTTTTTCAGGATCATTTTCGTATTTCAGGATTTCCCATTCCTGACGATCTACTTCTATGGTTTTGTCAGGGCCGTTTTCATCAGGTATGCGTACCATAATACGGTCGTAATTTGCTTCAGTGACGATGCCTATGGTGCCATTGACAAATTGTTTTTGCAGGTCGTTTTTTACAAACATGACCTGTGCTCCTTCTTTTAGTATGAGGTTGAAATCAGTTGGATAGAGTTGCGGATTAAATTCGCCTGCAACAGTTGCCTGATAAGCCACTTCAGGAAGATGAATGGATTTCAATTCGTTTTCGTTGATTCGATTGGCGATGTCATTTCTGCTACATAAAGTGATAAAAAAATCATCTTCTTCAGGTGCAGGGAGATGTCGCTCATTCAGATACATAAAATCATCATAGTCAAGGCTATTCAGACGAATATTGTCCAGAAGATTGATAAAATTGCGTTCTTCCTGACGATAGACATGTAGCAACTCTATCATTTTGAGCTCTATATGGAGGATGACTTGAGCCGAAAAGAAATATGGTGTAGGATACGTTGTCCTGAAATACTCCTTTTCAAATGGGGTAGATACCACGGGTGGCAACTGAAATAAATCGCCAAAAAATATCATCTGTACACCGCCATAAGGTGCATTTACATTCCTGTTAATCCGCAAAAAGTAGTCAATATTATCAATGATATCAGCACGTACCATCGATATTTCGTCAATAATGATCATGTCGATGTTGACATAAATACGGAAATTTTTGCGTTTTTCGATTTCAGATTTATTGAGCAATCGTGGCGGAAAACCAAAGAAGGAGTGTATCGTCTGCCCACGCACATTAAGAGCTGCTATACCTGTGGGTGCAAGTACGACCACTCTTTTTTTGGTGGTGTTTCTGAATACTTGCAGCAAGGTGGATTTGCCCGTTCCGGCTCGACCTGTGATAAATAAATGGTCTTTGGAGTACTCCAGTTGATCCAGAACACCCGAAAACTCCTGGCTAAGCGATATGGGAATTTTCATTTCTAAATGATTATCTTCTGCGACCTCTACTGTAGTCCTGACGAAATCCCAATCGAAGTGTAAATTGAAGTTGACTTAAATTAGCTTTGCTCTGCAGGAATTCTTCCCAATCCATCGATGTATTAAAATAATAGGATATGATAGGGGTCACCGTGAGAAAATCGCTCACACCAAAATCTATGCCTGCACCGACACCGGCTCTGAATACCAAATGTTTTATGGGGTTAACTGCAAATGAAGATATCGGATCAAACTCTACTGTAGAAGTGTGGTAAACCAACCCTGGCGTAATGTGAAAAAACAGTCCTTTATCAATCCCTGAGCCACCTTTTGAAAACGTGGGGCAATCACAGTCACCTTCGAGGTCCAATGCATATATCTGTGTATGAAAATTTAGACCTACCGAAGTAGCTTTAATATCTTTTAACGGTTCAGCATCTGAGTATGAAGTGGTACTCTGACCATAGAATATTTCAGGCATAAATTCTATCCTTTTTTTCTTGAGTCTGAACCAGTAATCCACGCCTAATTCATAACCGGGGGACAATAGCTTTTGACTGGTAGTATACCTTTCATTGATGACGTTTTCCCAGTTTTTATACTTGTTGTTGTTGTATTTTAATCTGACGCCGAATTGGGCTGATGATTCAAAAAACAGGCATAAAGAAAATGCAATAAAAACTAAACTGATGGCATGATTCGATTTCATGTGCTAAAATTAAAGTAAAGATTAAAACTCAGGAAAAGTAACGAAAATAAACTTCCAAAAGTTTAAAAGTATTTTCTGTGGTATGAAAGAAATGAGCGAATTTTAGTAATCATTTTTAAAAAAAGCATACTAAAAATTAACATTAATTATACATATACATTTTAAAGATGAAACATCTTGTAGGTTTTAAGACAACGTATTTGCACCTATTAAAATATTTATGAAGTTGCCTTAATTATAATAACCATTTTACCGATTTTTGCCACATAAGTGTTACATATCATATAAACAACGCTGTATATATATTAAGTTTCGATATGTTAATGTCAAAGAAAAATATTGCGGGTTTCAAATAGATACCCTATATTTGTTTTGACATTTATCCCGATCACCGAAAAAACTGTCATCCATTACCGATTGCGCATGAGGTTGGCGATTACTACATTTTTCCGGCGGCTGTGGGAGATTACATTATTTAAAACTTATATTTTTACTATTATGAAAAACGTATTTTTATTTTTTAGAAACAGGGGGGGGCGGAATTTTATTTCTTTACTGCTTTTCAATTTATGTTGTTTGAATATTTTCGCACAGGAATGTGCTAATGATTTACTCGGACAAATATTCGATCAAAACTCAGGGAATAGATCAGGTTGTGTTGATATTACTGATTATAGTGGGAGTTATGAAATTCCTGTCGCAATACATGTTATAAGAGATATACATGGAAATGGTAATTGGCCGCCTGACAGTGAAATTCAATTTATGATAAATAATGCAAATGAATATCTTGCCCCACAATTTAAATTAGTTCCTATTTCAAATCCAAATGATTGTGGGTCAATTTCATTTAGGCCTAATGAAATAAGGCAAGATATTTCGACTGATATGAATAGTCAACTGGCTGTTAAAGGATTAAGTAGAGTAAATCCCGCACTAGTGTGTAATATTTGGTTGGTTAGAAATGTAATTGGCGGAAATGGATTTGCATATAATCCAAGAGGAACTCCGTTCAACGATGCCATTGACGGAATTGTGGTTGAAAAAGATAGGATACATACCACAACATTAGTCCATGAAGTAGGGCATTATTTGGGGTTACACCATGTCTGGGGCCCTAGAGAAGGAGACCCTACTAATTGTTATGAACCTCATGATGCATGTAGCTTTGGGGATGATGTTGAAGACACTCCTAGAAGTATCAGACGATATCCATTTACAAATATGGATTGTACTTATTCAAATTTAGAAAATTTGGAAGAAGAAGATAAATTTTTTTGTGTCCATGGAGAACCAATACCCTGTGATAATTTAATGGGATATAGTACCAATAGAAATATTTTGACCCAAGGACAAAGGGATTTGATGATAAGTACCATAAATTTATATCGATCATCACTAGGCGCCTATAATAATTCTTGTCTAACTTGTGATGACCCATGCAAACCTTGTTATTATGGTACACCACCTATTGACCCTAACCCATTCAATCCTTTTGATGACTTTTGCTCTCCTTGTCATGCTGGACATGTGCATCTAAATGAAACGGTAATTAACGGTGTTGTTAATATCACACAGCCAACTTTAATTACCAAAGATCTTACTATAAATGGGACATTAAACGTAAATAGTGATTTATATGTGGCTCCGGGTAAAACAATTTTTGTTAATTCAGGAACATTGGTGATAGGTTTTCAGGGCCATATTACTGCTTGTCGTGATAATTGGAATGGGATCGGAAGTTTCAGAGGAAATATCCAAATGTACGGGGGTACCATTAGTAAGGCGAATATTGGGATAGCATCGGCTAATCATGACACAAAAATCCGAAGCTATTTGTCATTTTTTAATGAAAATAAAGAAGATGTAATTCTAACAGGAAATGATGATGCATCTTTTGAATCAACTACTTTTTTAGGTTCCCAAAATGGAGTTAAACTTTATGGTCTTTCAAAAGTTACCCATTTTAATAATTGTACATTTGGCTATCAAACTGGTTCAGGAATTGAAACAAATTATGGATCGTCGATCGATGTTTCAAATAATAATCAATTCACTGGCTGCTCTCATGCCATTTCTTTGGGGAATTTTTTTGGCACTGCTAGCAATAGTATTGTAGGCAATTCTGAAACTGCTTCCAATCAATTTACTAACTGTTACAATGGAGTTTATAGCGTAAATACATCTTCCCAAATACGTAACAATTATTTTGATAATAATAAGTATGGGCTTGTTTTGAGAGGGTTGAATAAATTTGCATCTCGCAATAATTCCTACACCGGTTCAAGTTATGCAGAATTAATCGATGGTACAGGAGATGACTCCAATCAATCTTTTGGTAATCAGTATTCATCTGATGTAGGCATCTATCCACATAATTACAATATGGGGTACAATTTCTATAATAATTGCTTTAGAACTCTCTGGTGGGATGTCAATGCTTTAGGTGTTATAAATCCAGCGCAGTTTGGACCTAATGACCATGCGGCAGGCAATTGTTTTACCCATGGCGGGGTTAAAGATTTTATATGTACCACTGGGAATACTGTTACTTATGGGATTCCTAATGTTGTTGCATCAGAGTGTTTTTACCCAGATAATTCAGGGGGATGGAATTACAATACATCACCAGCAGACTTTTCACCTTCTACAGGTTGCGGTGCTGGTGCTATGTCTGAAAACCAATATGGGTACATCATTAGAATGGAATGTGACTTCAAAAGACTGAAAAAGAGCATCGACAGTTTGCAATTATTGATTAAAAAAATTAAGGATCTTCCAAACTCTAATGGAAGTTTTTTTAATAGTTTACGAATAAATATCCTTGAGCGACATTTAAGATTTGCTATCAATCATTGGGCTTGGTGTATTCGCAAGGAAGGCAGATTCAGAGATTTAAAAGAATGGTATAAGACTTGGAGTAAAGAGTACCCTCAGGATAAATACTTTGCGTTGGATATGACAAGTACCACAGCATCATTGCGTGAATATTCGCTGGCAAAAACAGAAATTGACTCAATCGCAAGGGTACATCATTTGCATCCTGATATTGTGACATCTATTAAAATGTCAGTGGATGTGTTGCAGATTGATGATCCTAGTATCAGAAACATCGATAATGCTGGAAGAATTTTTAGTGCGTCAGAATTAATTTATAGAAGCAAGGTAAGTTCTTACATTCTAGACGCCTCTAGATATCAATTATTATACCGTGTGGCAAAAATGACAGTTCCGGAAGCAGCCTATGGCAGAGCGTTATTGTCATATCTTACAGGCGAAATGATCGATCCGGATCAAGTAATGCCAATTTCCGGAAGATCTAAAAATGTTGTCCATCAAAATATGATCAAGGAAATCTATAGTATTTACCCTAATCCTTCATCAGATATGGTAACCATCAAAGTTCAGTTTGAAGATCCGACCGCGACTTACAACTATAGTATTATGAACACAACTGGTCAAATTATCATAACAGGGACGCTCCATGATGAATCCCAGTTATTAACATCTGAAATACCTTCCGGTATATATAGTATCAAAATATTAAAAAATAACCAATATGAAGCAATCAAAAAATTGGTCATACAAAAATAATTCATTATGACATTTCATAAATGGATATTAGCCTGGATGCTTTGCACATTTTTTGTGTGGAGTGTCCAGGCTCAATTTTATGTCCAAACATTATTAGCTGATGAACTTAAAATGGGTAGAGTACGCACCATTATAGAAGATGTAAACAGTAAATCACTGTTTATCAAAGCAGGAATATTCCCCAATGATGTTTTTGGTGAAGTTTACAGAATTTTAAAAGTAAGTGGTAGGGATAAGGTGACCAATATAAAAGATTTTACTTTACTGGATCAATATGCGTCCGTTTTTGGAAGAACAATGAAGTTAGATGGTTCTTATTGTTATTATTCAATGAGAGATATCAATATCAGCTCAAAAAATCCTGATAGTGTGGGCTGGAATTATGGCGTTTTGGATTTGGAAGGTAATCAGATTATAGACAAAAAAATTCCGCTAAAACCAGTGAATGGAAGTGTGTATTTTTGTTTAGGTCTGGAACTAGTCAAAAATGGAGAGGTTATACTTTGGGGAGTAGGTATACCCCCTGATCGGGATCCTGCGATAAATGATCCCTACATAACCTGGGTGAGGCTCAAAAGGGATGGCAGTTTCGTCAGTGGGCCACACTTTTATAAGCCACCAGGAGTTGTTACCTGGGCTATACCCACTGATGCCACTTTAGACATTGACAGTATGATGGTCATGGTATATGATAGTAAAAATGGAGGGAGAGAAAAGTATTTACTTAAGATAACTGAAAATGATCGCATTGAGACTACGATGCATATGCCATTAGGTCATGCTGAAAGTAACGAAGATGCAAAACTTTGTGTGACTAAAGATGGCCATTTTATAGTAGTTAATTATGATTTCCAAGATTTACAAAAACGCATACTCACACGAATAGACAGAAATAACAATATAGTTTGGGAAAAAAGTTTTGACTTGCCTACAGGAATAGTTTATGGCTTTTACAGAACCAATGTAAGCAATATTTATATCAATAGAATTATTGAAGCACAAAATGGTGACATCCTGTTGTGTGGGTCTAATTCAGTCATAGACAGTTTTTTTATCCCAAAAGCCAATAAAAAAATTCTGACTAGTATTAATTCTAGCTCTTTTATTGCTAGATTTAGCAAATCAGGCGATTTGCTTTGGCGGCATTTTTTAATTGATCAGCACGATGATGGCAAACTAAATAAAATTATTCTAAATGATATCATAGAATCATATGATGGCAATATAATAGTTGCTGGAGGGTTAGGAGTTAAAAACACTCCTGAAGAATCCCGTCCTTTCTATATGAAATTAGGCCCTAATGGATGTTTTGATGATCAGTGCAGCTATGTGGACAAGTGGTGGTATTTTCCTCCCGATATCTCTTCTGCTTCAGATAATCAAGATACCCCGGACCGTCTTAAAGTATATCCAAATCCTGGGTCAGACCAGGTAACAATCGTCTTACCTGACCTTGGCAATACAAATCATAATATCAGATATTCAGTTATGGACCTAAAGGGACAAACCCATATCCGAGGTGTATTAGAAAGCATTAATACTGTCATTAATACACAGTTTCTTTCCTCTGGTATCTATATCATTACTCTACAGGATGAGCAAGGCAAAATATGGCAGGGGAAGTGGGTGAAAAATTGATGACTTAGATTTAAATTGCTTGGTCCACCTAATAATATACTAAAAATAACCTATATGAATCAATCAAAAAATTGGTCATACAAAAATAATTCATTATGACATTTCATAAATGGATATTAGCCTGGATGCTTTGCACATTTTTTGTGTGGAGTGTTCAGGCTCAATTTTATGTCCAAACATTATTAGATGATGAACTTAAAATGGGTAGAGTACGCACCATTATAGAAGATGTAAACAGTAAATCACTGTTTATCAAAGCAGGAATATTCCCCAATGATGTTTTTGGTGAAGTTTACAGAATTTTAAAAGTAAGTGGTAGGGATAAGGTGACTAACATAAAAGATTTTACTTTACTGGATCAATATGCTTCCGTTTTTGGAAGAACAATGAAGTTAGATGATTCTTATTGTTATTATTCAATGAGAGATATCAATATCAGCTCAAAAAATCCTGATAGTGTGGGCTGGAATTATGGCGTTTTGGATTTGGAAGGTAATCAGATTATAGACAAAAAAATTCTGTTAAGACCAGTGAATGGAAGTGTGTATTTTTGTTTAGGTCTGGAACTAATTAAAAATGGAGAGGTTATACTTTGGGGAGTAGGTATACCCCCTGATCGGGATCCTTCAATAAATGATCCATACATAACCTGGGTGAGGCTCAAAAGAGATGGCAGTTTCGTCAGTGGGCCACACTTCTATAAGCCACCGGGAGTTGTTACCTGGGCTATACCCACCGATGCCACTTTAGACATTGATAGTATGATGGTCATGGTATATGATAATAAAAAAGGTGGAATTGAAAAATATGTACTAAAGATTACTGAGGATGATAAGATTGAGACTATGGTGAGAATACCATTAGTCACAACATCAACAAACGATGAAGCAAAGCTTTGTGTTACCAGGGATGGGCACTATCTTGTGACCAATTATGATAAAAAAAATATTCGGCTTCCTGTTTTAACACGAATAGACAGAAATAAAAAAGTTTTATGGGAAAATGCTTTCGAACTTCCTATTGGATGGTGGGGTGGAGTATATTGGCCAAATGTCAGAGATGTTTACACTAATCGCATCATTGAAACAAAAAATGGAGATATTCTGATGTGTGGTGTCATCTCTGTTGTAGATAGTTTTTATGTACCTGCACTAAATAAATATGTATCAGCAGGCAATAGTGCAAGTTCTTTTTTAGCACGGTTCAGCGGATCAGGAGATGTATTATGGGCTCATTTTATGGTGGATATACACGATTCAGGCATTTTAAATAAAATATTGCTCAATGATATGATCGAATCTTTCGATGGTAATATCATTGTAGCAGGAGACCTGGGTGTAAAAAATTCACCTGGTACATCCAGACCTTTTATCATGAAGATTGGACCAAACGGATGTTTTGATAGTCAGTGTAGCCATGTGGACAAGTGGTGGTATTTTCCTCCTGATATCTCTTCTGCTTCAGATAATCAAGATACCCCGGACCGTCTTAAAGTTTATCCAAATCCTGGGTCAGACCAGGTAACAATCGTCTTACCTGACCCAGGCAATACAAATCATAATATCAGATATTCAGTGATGGACTTAAAAGGACAAACGCATATCCGAGGTGTATTAGAAAGCATTAATCCTGTCATTAATACACAGTTTCTTTCCTCCGGTATCTATATCATTACTCTACAGGATAATCAAAGCAAAATATGGCAGAGTAAGTGGGTGAAGATGTAAAAAGATGATTAAGAAATACGAATGATTAGTTGAATTAAAAGTTCGGTTGTTCATGTGTTCGGTTGTTCCAATCATTCGTCATTCGCATTGCTCAACCTTAATCTTAATCTCATCCTTAGTCTTAGTCTCAATCTTAGCCTTAACCTTAAAAACCTAACCAACCAACCATTTTTTAAACTGCGGAGACCGCTCCGTACTCACGATTACTTCCTCCCCCGTGGGCTTAAGTATGATTCTTACCCTTGATTTGGTATGTGTTGACATTTTGTCTATTGAGTTTTGGTGGATGATATATTGACGGTTGATTCTGAAATAGTTATGGTCTGTTATATTGGTTTCGATGTGTTCCAATGTGACATCTATGGGGTATTTTTTATTGTCAAAAGTGTACAGAAAAGTAATTTTTTCTATAGTAAAATAGTAAGCAACCTCATCGTAGTTGATGGTGCGTATGTTGTTTCCAATTTTGATCATCCATTTTTTTTCCTGCATGGGTTTGTCGGTAAGTTTGCTGTAATCGGGCAAATTTGGTCTGTAAAAACGTTCGTATTTTTTTATGGCCAGATCGAGCAGGTCTTTTTTGACAGGTTTGAGCAGATAATCTACAGCATATTGTTTGAAGGCTTCGATGGCATATTCGTCGTAGGCTGTGGTAAAGATGACAGGTTTTTGGATATTTACATGTCTGAATATTTCGAAGCTGGTACCGTCAGACAAGTGTATATCTATGAGTATAAGGTCATAATTGGGATCTCCTGACAGATAGTCAATGCTATCCGCTACACTATCCAGTACTTTGATCACTTTTATTTCCGAAGAAATAGATTTTAGCATTTCTGTTAATCTTTGTGAAGCAGCATCTTCGTCTTCGATGATGATTACTCTTGTCATGATTTATTTTTTATTAATGGGATCGTTATACAAAATTGTTGTTGGGTTACAAGCACTATGATTTCTTTTCCGGTGATATTCAGATATCTTTTCGCCAGTGATTGCAATCCGAAATGAGTCGATTTTTCTGTTGTGCGCCGCGTCTGAATATTATTACTCACCTTTAAAGTATCGTTTTCACAGGTGATTGATATGATCAGCGGACTGGCTTTGGACGCCGCATTGTGTTTTACCGCATTTTCAGTCAGAATCTGGAGGGTCAGCGGTATAATCAACCAGTCATTGTTGACAATGTTTGTCCTGATCTGAACAGTATTACCAAATCTCTGATCAAGCAGAAAACTGTAATTCTGATTGATTTCCAATTCATCTTTGAGAGGGATGAGATCTTTGTCTCTGAATTGCAGCATATTGCGATAAAAATCAGAGAGTTTTTCCACAAATGTGACAGCCTGCTCAGGTTTACTCTCTATGATAGAAACCAGGGTATTAAAACTATTGAATAGAAAATGAGGGTTAATCTGACTTTTTAGCGTTTCAAGTTGGCTTCTCACCTGATCCATTTTTATTTCTTCCAATTGTTTCCTTCTTCTGTTCCGGCTTTCATTCCATACATAAACTATGGAAATAAAAATAACAACCAAACCAAAAAAGAACCACCAGGTTTCCCAGATTGCGGGTTTAATTCTAAACTTTATTTCATAAGTAACTGCCCCCGAAAATGTTTTGTTTGCTGCACACTCTATAATGAAAGTATAATTTCCAGAGCCAAGATTTGGGTATATCAGTTTCTGGTCTTTTGTATATCTCCATTCAGTGTCAATGCCGTCCATTTTATACCTGTATTGGACCACATCAGGATCACTAAACCATATACCTGCATATTCTATCAGAAAATCATTGTCTTTATAACTCAAGATGTTGTATTCCGCTTGCTTTAGCAATATTTTCCCTGCCAAAGCTGTTTTAATAATCAATTGTGCTTTGAGAAAAGGTTGATGTACAGGCTGATAAGTAATAATTCTGCTTCCTTCTGATATCAATATGGGATGCATAAAATCATTGAAAAAAGGATTTATATTTTGTTCCCATTTTCTGATGCCAGTATTATTGCCAATACATATAATGGTATGTGTGTCAGGATCAATAATGTCCATACCAGTATGGTGAAAAGAAATGATATTACCATCTTTGTCAGACGTAATGCCGGAAATATGCAATTCTGTAAGACCTTCTGATAACCCAAACCATCTGATACTGTCTTTTTCTATTTTTCCCAATCCATTGTTCAGGGTACTAAACCATATCTTTTTGTTTTTGTCTTCTGCAAAAGAAATAATGGTCTGATCGTTGGTTATTTGTTTTATATGGTCATTTTTATCAATGACTGTAATGCCTTTGCCGTCCGTTCCTACCCACAGATTATTGGATTTATCAGTGAAAAGTGTATAGTTATAATCCGTAGGCAATCCTGATTTTTTATTCAGCTGTTTTAATACTGTTCCATCCGGTGATAGTTTATTAAGTCCGGCAAGTGTGGATACCCATATGAAGCCTTCCCTTTGAGTAATACAGAATACATTATTATTGGACAAACCGGTTTTTTCGTTCAGCGCCTTGATCAGTTTGCCCTTCTGATCAATAATTTTTATGCCATCACCGAAGGTACCAGCCCAAATTTCATTTTTACTTTTATGATAATACAGAGACAAAATATTTTCTTTCTTCAGAATTGGTAGCGCATCTGCTCCTTGATGATTACAAAAAAGCCCTTCATCGTTTCCGATAAAGACGTTCCCATCAACTTCCAGCAATGCCTGTATATTAATAATGTTGGCTTCCCTGACACTGAATATGCCGGGAGATGAAATTAAGCCGTTATTATTGCATAATATCCAGATATTTCCTTCAGCATCGCAAAGAATATCCAGAATAGAAAGTGGTGATTCTGTACCCTTGGGATGAAATGTTTTTGATTTGTAATTCAAATAATCATAGTACATCAATGGGTTGTTTTTATGATCTGCCAATGCAAGAATTCCAAATCCTGCAATCCCTATTTTTTTGATCTGATTATTGGTTTTTAATATTTGCAGGACTTTTTTTGTTTCAAAGTCATACATCCATAATCCATTTTCAAAAGTTCCGATGTACAGTTTGTTATCCAATTGGTCCAAATGCAATGAAGTGATGATTTCATTGGGCATGGCAGATAAAAAGGTCGGTTTTTCGATGATTTTTTTTTCATTTTCAAATCGACATACAATTAGTCCATGGTCAGTACCGGCAAATATTTTCCCCGCATTATCCACCACCAGATTATAAATATCATTTCCTTCGAGTCCGTCATCTGTATTGAAATTATAAAGAACTTCCTTTGCAAAAACATATAATCCTTCGCCATACGTTGAAAACCACATTTGGCCGATATTATCTTTTCCTATACCTGTAATTTTTGATTTTGGCCATCCTTCAGCTATTTCCCATGGTTTAAGTTTAAAATCTACCAACCTGAATATTCCACCATCAGAGTAACCTATCCAAAGATATTCTCCATCGTGGAAATAAGAAGATGGTTCCTGATTTCCGCCATCTTCCCTGAGCATTACATCATGTTTTTTACCATCAAAAGCAATCAATCCTTCTTTTGTGCCAATAAATAATAATTCGTTTTTGTACCTGAAAATAGAAGAAGGATTCATTCTCAGCAGGTCAGTACTGACTTCATGCTGATTGAAATGATAGTTTTGGCTATACAAATCAGATGCAAAAATAAAACATAAAAATAGAATGATGATCTTCATAAGGATGTACCGGATGCAGAAAGCGAAATCTGAATTTCTTCAGCGATTTTTTTATGTACTATGCGTGGAATCGTAATATTATAATCCAGCAAAAAAATAGTAAATGATGATTCTATCGATACTTTTCCATTTTGTACTATGATTTTATTTTTGAGGATTCGCTCTTTATTGATGCCATGGATGATAAAATTTCCTTTGCTTCTTACTTCATACACACCATCCGAGGTAAGGTCAGGTTTGTCCAGTAGTTTTCCTGCATAAGTCAAAGTGGGATATTTGTCGGATTCCATATAGTTTTCATGAAAATGTTCTTTTTGTAAGGCTGAATTGAATCCATCAAATGACTTTAACCTAACAGAAAATGCAAACTTACTTTCTGCCATATCTACAATGCCGGTCAATTGATTGCTTTCTGCTTTGATCATCTCAAGCGGTGCATCAGATAAAAATTTCACCTTACCGGAAAAACTAATCTTTGATGTTTGACTGTACAACAGCGAAGTCAAACTGAAGCAAAATATGCAAATAAATAATCTCATGGGTCCAAAGTTAGACATTAGTTTGTAAAACTGCAGGTAAATCCATGCTGAAATAGTAAATATGAATACTGAACAGGGATTTGAATGGATATAAATTAACAAAAATACAAAAAATTAACCAATGTATTATAAACGATTATAAAGCCAGTTTGATAAATATTTTTATGCTTTAAAAGGGGATCTATCAGATTTCCTTTTAATCTGTATATCGTATTTTTTGAGTATGATTTATAATTCAGATAAACCGCCATTCATCCTGTTCAACTATGGATTTTACCCATTCAGTATATTGAGTACATTTGTTACAACAAATACTTATACCTTTGAGTTATCATTACAAATGTGGTAAAAATGCCAAAAAATATCTTTCTGATTTCTATTCTTGTAGTTTTTTTGTTGTCTTCCTGTTCGCACCAACCGATCATACCGGAAGTAAAGCTTACCACCAGCACAGTTACAGTAACCCCAACTTGTCAGGGCTGTTCGACTGATCCGATTTGCGCTGTAGCCGATGATATTATCATCAACGAAACTACGATCTATTCTACCTGCATACCACAACCAGCAGGTCAAGGAACTTTTATTAGTCATGCAGGTAATTGCTACATTTGGACACCGTCTTCAAGTCAAACTGAAATTGTAACTACCTGCATCATTGTTTGTACAGGTAAAATCTGTGATACAACGCTGGTTACTATTTTTCCACCTTTGCCTTCGGACACCACGTTTACAGGTATCAAATGCAACGCCGATACGGTTTATTTTGCAAAGGAAATATTGCCCATTAGTACGGCCAATTGTGCTTATTCAGGCTGCCACAATACGGTTACAGCCGCTGACGGTATAAAGTTGGACAATTATGCCAATATTATAAAATACGGTAAGATTAAACCGTTTAATGTTTCTAAAAGTGAACTCTATGAAGTGATCACAGATACTGACCAAAAAGATGTGATGCCACCTCCTCCTGCTGCTAAGTTATCTGTTGCTCAGATTGCTCTTATTTCAAAGTGGATCGGTCAGGGTGCTAAAAATAATACTTGTAATGATCAACCTGGCGGATGTAGTACAGATAATGTAAGTTTTTCGACTTATGTAAAACCTGCTTTGGCGTCATGTACTACTTGTCATAAAACAGGAAATGCCAGCGGTGGTATAAATCTGGATTCATATGCCGGATTTAAGTCGGCTGCAATTAGCGGTAAGTTGTATGGTGCCCTCAGTTGGTCTAATGGTTTTATGGCTATGCCTCAAGGTGGTTCTAAGTTGCCGGATTGTAATATCAATAAAATAAAAAGCTGGATAGATGCAGGCGCCGCAAATAATTGATACTGACTAAGATCATTTTTCAAATTAAATAAAAATATAATATATTTGCACCCAATTTATAATTTAGATGTATGAAAAGTAAAGGAATATTTTTTTGTCTTTTATGTTGTCTGGCAAGTTGTTATTATGATTCAGAAGAAGATTTGTATCCATCGTCTGATTGTAATACGACTAATGTTAGTTTTTTAAATGATATTCAACCCATTTTGGCCAACAGCTGTCTATCCTGTCACAATGCATTGTCAACAATAGGTGGAGGAGTCATATTGGAGGGTCACGAAGCAATACTGAGATATGCAAATGATGCATCTCTGGTAGGGTCTGTTAAACATAATTCAGGGTATTCAGCTATGCCGCAAAGTGCTTCTAAGCTCGATGATTGTAAGATTTCAAAAATCGAAGCCTGGGTGCAGGCAGGAAGCCCGAATAATTAATATCTTAAATTGTAAAGAAATGAAAAAATTCCTTCCGTATGTCTTAGTACTCATAGTAGTCAGTGGGGCAGTGGGATATTTTATGTACAATAAACCTCATAACGAGACAAAAGGAGCAACTTCTGATGTCATCATTTCTCCCGCTGATCTGCTAAAAGCATATGAGACAGATGAAGCCGCTGCCGATCTTGCTTATCTGGATAAAATTTTGGAAGTGGAAGGAATCGTAAAATCAATATATGTTCTGGATCAGGGTTCCAGTTTGTCTCTTGATGCTGGTAGCGAAATGTCAGCCATCACATGTGAGTTTGAAGCAGCAGATGCGCTGGCTGGAGTAAAACCCGGTGATAAAGTAAAAATCAAAGGATTTTGTACAGGCAAACTGATGGATATCGTTTTGGTCCGATGTTCGTTGTAACAGATTTAACAGTATTTTAATCAGACAGCCTGTAACTGATATTATTTTGTAGCGTCTCAAGGGTACTGATATTGACGCCATATCGGTTTCAAAGTCGTTATAAACCTATTTACTTATTTTAAAAATAATAAAAACATGAAGTATTCCATTTATATTTTGATCCTTTTATTGAGCCATGTTACTATGGTTTCAGGTCAGAAATATTTTACTAAAACAGGTCATGTGTCCTTTTATTCTGATACACCATTAGAAAAAATCGAAGCTCAGAATAAATCTTCCAACTGTGTGCTTGATCTTGCCACTGGTAAACTCGAATTTGCCGTATTAATCAAAGGTTTTCAGTTTGAAAAAGCGCTGATGCAGGAACATTTTAATGAAAACTATCTGGAAAGCAATAAATTTCCCAAAGCTACCTTTAAAGGTCAGATAGACAACTATACTAAAATAGATGTAACAAAAAATGGAAAATCGACGGTCAAAGTATCCGGAGATCTTACGCTGCACGGCGTTACTAAAAAATTGAATACCGATGCTGTGGTGGAAATAAAAGCCGGAAAGATAGATGCAGATGCCACATTTAATATTTTGGTAGCAGATTACAATATTTCCATACCTTCGCTTGTCAAAGATCAGATAGCAAAGTCTGTTAAAGTGAAAGTGGATGCTACGCTGGAAGTTCTGAAATAGTGACAGTATGGATATTACAAATCACTAAATAATTGTAAATTTACAATATTTTATCAGCTGAATGTCAACGATTTGAAATCTTAAATTAATACCTATTGAATCATGCGAAACGTAAGCTTTTTTACTTTGTTATTTACCCTGTTTTTTTCATTTTCCTATGGCCAGAATGATGATTTATTGTCATTGCTTGGAGATGATGAAACTACAGATTATACCAATGCCAGTTTTAAAACCAACAGGGTCATCAATCTTCATTCATTGGAAAGTACAGCAGGTGGTGTTTTAGATTTTAAAATAGGTCACAGATTCGGGACATTAAACGGAGGTTTTTATGAGCTTTTCGGATTGGACAATGCCAATATCAGAATCGGGTTTGATTACGGCTTGTCGGACGTTATTACTATAGGTGTCGGCAGAGGCAGTTTCGAAAAAACATATGATGGTTTCATCAAGTATAAGTTTCTGCGACAGAGTACCGGGAAAAGAAAAATGCCATTTACTGCAGCCCTTTTACTTACCTCTGCAGTTCAGACGCTAAAATGGGCTAATCCTGAAAGAGAAAATTATTTTTCAAGCAGGATGTATTACACTTCACAATTGATCATCGGCAGAAAATTCAGTGAATCTTTCAGCTTGCAACTGAGTCCTACGATGGTACACAGGAACCTGATCAAAACCAATGCAGAAAAGAACGATGTATATGCATTGGGAGCTGCAGGAAGAATTAAACTAAGCAAAAGACTGGCTTTAAACGCCGAATATATCTATCTGCTACCTGATCAGGTAGCAGACAATATTACTAATTCTTTGTCCATCGGCTTTGATATAGAGACAGGTGGACATGTATTTCAACTTCATTTCACCAATAGCACTTCCATGATTGAAAAAGGTTTCATCACAGAAACCACTAACTCATGGGACAATGGCGGAATTCATTTTGGCTTCAATGTAAGCAGGGTATTTACGGTCAAAAGGAAGAAGCTGGAATGATTTCATAATCTTATAATATGTTTAAATTTTTATTGGCAGAACCACAATCAGCTGATCTGCAATAAGAAAAATTATAATATACTTTAATTTAGGTTATTAAAATGTAAGTAATAAGTTACCTATTTTATGAAATTTTTAATTTCTATGGCTAAAATAAGAATTAACTATATTGCATAAATAATATTTATTATCATAATTTAACAAGAAAAAATTGCGTTGTTCAAATATATGCCCTATATTTGTTTTGATATTTATTCTATAAGCCGAAAATCATACATCCATCTTGTTTCTGCTAAGGTATATTTGAGCCGAATTTTTGGTAGCTATTGGTAATACGTAGTTTAAAACAGATCATATATAAAAAAGAAGCGGAACCAGAAGAACCGATAAAAATTTATCTTTGGTCTTCCAAAAATCCTTAATATGAAAAAGACAATCTGTTTTATTTTGTTGGCTTTGATTTCTACTGCTACACATTCACATCCCTATTTTGGTGAGAATAGAGCTCCATTTGAGTATTTGACTTCATACTTATATGGTAACCCTTTGATTAATAAAGATACATTCATCTTTAATACATTCTCTACTGATGAAAATGTTGTAAATACCAATTTTAATCAAAACAGGAAGGATGGAAGTAAAACTCATATTACAAAGCTCCCCACAGAAGCTCAAAAAGCTAAAGTACTGGTAGATGATAGCGCAGCAAATTATATACGTGGTGATAAGAGATATTTTGATCATAATGACCCAAATTGTCTGAAAATAATATCTGTAATTCCTGTTTTCCCTATATTTAGTCCAATTTGTCAAAATACTTTGGCGGCCAAACTACCTTCCGTGTCTAATAATGGAATAAGCGGTACCTGGAGCCCTGCACAAATTAACACAAATCAAGGTGGTTTATTTATCTATACTTTTATGCCTTTTGGTGGACAGAATGCGGACACCATCACGATTCCTATTTTAATTGTAGCACAAATCAATCCAATTTTTAGCCAAATAGGGCCGTATAACCTAAATCAACATCCTGATTTATTACCTTCTCACTCACTAGACGGAATATCCGGAACCTGGTTTCCTCCTTCAGTGAATACATCTTCTTCAGGAACTACATCGTATATTTTTACTCCGGATGCTAGTCAATGTGCAGCTACAGTTGGCATCGATGTGCAGGTAAATGCATTGATTGATACCACAGAGATGCCTGCTACCGCAGCTTGGTATAGCACTACATGGATTGAAGGTGGTCTCAACGGTGAATATTGTGATTTAGGTATTAACATTATTCAGGTAATGAGGGATACACTTATTGAAAATAAACTTTGCAGGATCATAGGGGTAACGGATGCAGGCAAATATTTAAAAGAAAGCGAAATTCCTTTCTATGCTAAAAACAACAGAATATACTTTCATGAAGATAACGAATGGAAATTGTTATATAATTTTGATGCCAAGGTAGGAGATACAATTACTTACTCTATATCAAATAAAGCAATCTACTATGCAAAATATGGAATAATACCATTTCCAATACAGACAGGACCTTTTAGTTTGTTTGTCACGGCTATAGATACTGTATATACAACGAGTGGAAAAGCTTTAAAGCGATTTCAGACTGAGAACGCCGAATTTAGGGATAACTCCATGCAAAATATCATAGAGAAAGTTGGTTCCGTTGATAAACTATTCGGTAGTAACATAATCATTGTTCCTCCGGAATGTAACACTTTTCCACAATTGCGATGTTATATAGACAGCAACTTTTCATATAAATTTGTACAAGGTGAATGCGACAATATAGATGCCCTTCAAGAAGAGAAAAAAATGATGCTGTCTATTGCTCCAAATCCAGGTGTAAACCAAATTAATATTAACATCCCGAACAATATGGATTTACCACTTAGATATGAAGTTTTATCTGTAAGAAATCACAGAGTAGCAACGGGGACATATAGTAGTGCTCAAACACTAACTATTGAAGCTGATGATCTTTTGTCAGGAATGTACATTGTGCGGTTAATGGACATGCAAGGCAGGTTATGGATTGGCAAATGGGTAAAACTTTAGAAAGATATTATCTGACTTTTACAGGAATTTGCACCACTTATACTCAAAATAAATTGGATTGCGAAAAACTCTTTAGATAATTCATTTATTTTGAGCATAATAACGATAGAATTTTTTGTCTTGATGAAGACATGAGTTTCATCATCTTTTCAAAATAAATTCTCTTCGGTATAATTTAACTGTTTATCAAACCGATATTTATTTAAGAAATCAGAGACAGTCATCTATTGTAAGGAAAATAAATACTTGTTAAAACACATAGATTCTCCGGGTTAATAAGTATAATTATAAATACCTTGTACAAAATCGGACGGTTGTTTCCCATTTCTGTAAAAAAGCTCGTTAAGTGAGGATGCATTAAAGGTACTTTGGTATTGTTTTAATGCATCTTAGTTTAAAACGTTAACAAAAAAAATGCAAAAATGGGAGGCACCTCATCAGACTATATCTGATAGCTTCATACTTTCCCCAAAAACTGTTTTACCACTTTCCGTCCTGGTCAGGCTTCCGCAGGCGACATCCAGATCATGTTCAAAGAACAGAAAATGTTTGCCATCCGATGCCTTTTCATGCAGAATTTGTTTTTCTTTCAGACTTTCCAGCGGTCTCATATCGTATGCCATGATATAGGGCAGTGGTATGTGGTGATGTGATGGTATCAGATCTGCACAATATATCAAAGTATTCCCTGAAGGCAAGGAGATATACGGGATCATCATCGCTTCGGTATGACCATACACAAAACTTAAAGTGATATGGTCAGAAAATCGGATACCTTCTTCTACATCTATAAAATGAAGAACACCAGCCGAGTTAAGTGGCACAAAGTTCTCTTTCAGGAAAGATGCTGCTTCACGGGCATTTGGCTCAAATGCCCAGTCATAATGCACCTGATTGGTCCAATATTTTGCGTTTGGAAATGTCGGTACAATGTTGCCTGTTTGATCGAATTCTAAAGCACCACCCACATGATCAAAATGAAAATGGGTGAGCAATACATCTGTAATATCAGATTTGTTCAGTCCTATATTTCTTAAAGCATCATCAAATAGGATATCATCGTGAGGGTAAAAATGTTTTCTGAATCTCTCGTCTTGCTTTTTCCCAACTCCGGTGTCTATCAGGATTTTTCTGTTACCATCTTCTACCAGAAGGCATCTCATCTGCCAGGTACAAAGATTATCATCATCCGCAGGATGTAATTTTTGCCACATTCTTTTGGGTACAACACCGAACATCGCACCTCCATCGAGTTTAAATTTTCCTGTTTCTATGATATGTAACTTCATCTCTTTAATGCTAAGTGTAAATTAAAATCCGATTTTTTTCTTGTCCAATTTTTTCACTTTAGTGGCGAGATGGATCATTTTTATCGCAGAATGGGCTGCTTCTACTCCTTTATTGCCGTGTTTACCTCCTGCCCTATCGATAGCCTGTTGCATGTCATTGGGCGTGAGCACACCAAAAATAACCGGCTTGCCTGACACTACACTAAGTGTCATTATACCACTTGCGACGGCATTGCTGATATATTCGTCATGTTTGGTTTCGCCTTTGATCACACAGCCAATACAGATAACCGCATCGATTTTATGATTGGACAAAAGCAGTTTTGCACCGGATGGCAACTCAAATGCTCCCGGGACACTGATGCTAAACAGGTCTTCATCATCACATCCGTATTTTTTTAATTCGGCAATACAACTGTCGCGCATGGCAAAAGTAATATCGTGATTCCATTCAGCAGTAACGATTCCTATTTTTGCATTTTCCAATTTTGTCAGTTGGTCTAATTCAGGAATGGATAAATTTTTATTTGCGCTTGACATGTGTATTTTCTTATGATAAATAAAAAAGGCAGAATTTAAACATAAATTCTGCCTTTCGGGTTTTTATTTTGTATGATATTTTACTGAAGTCTGGCTAAAAGTTTTTCTGCATCTCTGAATTCATTGGAATCAGGGTATTTAGCTTTTATTATTTCGAGTTGTTCAGCTGCTTCTTTGGTTTTACCTTCTGAATAATACAACATAGCCAATTTGTGTAAATAATATGGAGCTAACATGTCATTTTCAGTAGATGATGCTGCTTTCTTGTAAAAACTCATGGCTTTTTCTTTGTCTCCCAATTCTGCATGTGCATCTCCAAGAGCGCCTGATTTCATAATTGAAGTCACTTCGTCTCCCGCAGAATAATCTTCCAGATAGGTAACGGCATCTTCATATTTTCCTAAATTAAGGTATGATATACCAGCATAGTATTTGGCTAAATTGGCAGCTTTGGTACCACCGTAGTTATCAATTATTCCTTCGCATTTACAGCTTCTTTTTCTTTTGGTCCGATATAAAGATATTTGTAAGCAAAATATATTGCTGCTAATAAACCAACACCAAGGATAACATATGAAATTATCTTTTGATTCTCTTCGAAAAAGTTACTTTTTGCTACCTGGCTGCCCTTTACTTCCACCACATCTATGATTTCATCTGAACCGCCCGGTGATTTTCCTTTTCTTTGTGACATAATTATGTTTTTTAAAAATTTGCGCAAAAGTAATAATTTCGTTTGTATTAATAAATTTTTGTCCAAATTTATATCGAATTTTCTTAATTTGTAATCGATTAATCAATATATTGGTGCTTTCTGCCCGGAAGTTGCCATATTTAGTTCTATTTAAGATCTGTTTGTATCTTACATTTTTTGAGAATAAATGAGCTGTTGTTCTAAAATTAAGGGTCATTTTTATTTCCACTAATAAAAAATCATATCTTTGTCTCCCGAAATGGAACAAGGTAAAATTATAGTATCATCCGATAGGTTTCAACTTACGTTGTTGAGACTTTGTCATCAGATTTTAGAGCATCATATCCTTCCGGAAGAACTTTGTATTATTGGTATTCAGGAACGTGGTGTTTTTCTGGCTGAAAGGATAAAAACCAGTCTCACTCAAATGCTGGGAGCTCAGTCTTTTTATTATGGTATGCTGGATATTACTTTCTACAGGGATGACTTCCGTAGGAGAGATACACCCATTAAAGCATCTTCCACACATATAGATTTTCTGGTTGAGAATAAAAATGTAATACTTGTAGACGACGTACTCTATACAGGTCGTACCGTTCACGCTGCTATGGCTGCATTGCAGGATTTTGGGAGGCCAAAAAAAATAGAAATGCTCTGTATGGTAGACCGCAGATTCAATCGACATTTTCCGATAAAGGCCGATTATTTTGGAATAGCTGTAGATGCAGTTGATGAAGCCTATGTAAAGGTAGAATGGGAACAAAAAGATGGTGAAGATAAAGTACTTCTTTTTTCAGGTAAAAATGATTAACAAATAAAGCAGAATAACATTTATGTCTCTTTCGCAACTCAGTACAAAACATCTTCTCGGAATCAAATATATTACAAAGGAAGATATTGAACTGATTTTTAAGACTGCGACTGAGTTTAAAGATGTAATCAACAGACCTATCAAAAAGGTGCCGTCCCTCAGAGACGTTACAGTGGCCAATGTGTTTTTTGAAAATTCCACGCGTACCAGAATCTCTTTTGAATTGGCCGAAAGAAGGTTATCTGCTGATGTAGTTAATTTTGCAGCATCATCATCTTCAGTTAGTAAGGGAGAAACATTATTGGATACCGTAAACAATATCCTGGCAATG
The DNA here is from genome assembly GCA_016714445.1 of Saprospiraceae bacterium. GTDB lineage: Bacteria > Bacteroidota > Bacteroidia > Chitinophagales > Saprospiraceae > OLB9. The sequence goes on from JADJNF010000002.1 coordinate 117,018, forward strand.
AAGGTGGACATGGTGGTCATGCGACATCCTGCGCCGGGAGCACACCATTTTCTTTCCAAACATATAAATGCGAGTATTATAAATGCAGGGGACGGCACACATGAACATCCTACACAGGCTTTGCTTGATGCTTATTCGATTCAGGAAAAACTGGGCGATATAGAAGGTAAAAATGTAGTGATTGTAGGAGATATTTTGCACAGCAGAGTGGCATTAAGCAATATATTTTGTCTTAAAAAACTTGGAGCCAATGTCAAAGTTTGCGGACCATCTACCCTTATCCCCAGACACGTCAATAGTCTGGGTGTAGAAGTAGAATATGATATAAAAAAGGCATTGGAATGGTGTGACGTCGCGAATGTACTTCGAATTCAACTGGAGCGCCAGGACATCAAATATATACCATCTCTTCGCGAATATGCTATTTATTATGGCATCAACAAACCATTACTGGATAGCATTCAAAAAGATATAGTCATCATGCACCCGGGCCCCATCAATCGTGGAGTGGAAATAACCAGCGATGTTGCTGACTCTAAACAATCCATTATACTCGATCAGGTTGAAAATGGGGTGGCTATAAGAATGGCAGTATTGTATTTACTTGCCGGCAAAAGGGGGTAATTCGAAATATTATATGGATGAGTATTAACAATTATGTTAAAAAAGTATTAATCAGACCTTGATTTGTGATGAAAACATTATAAATTTTGTTTATTTGTCATTTGTTTGCAAAAATAGAAGCAAGAATTTTTATAAAATATAGAAATATTTATGAAACAGATTAGTAAGACATTTACAATATTTTTGTTTTTTCTGGGTTGTTTATTTGAAAATGGAACTGCGCAAAAGTTGGTTGTAAATTTTGAAATCAGCAATTATAAGAATGATACACTAATTGTTGGCAATTACTTTGGTGAGAAACAAATTGTAAAAGATACTTTATTTGCCAAGGGGAAAGGCAAATTTGAATGGGCACCTGTTGACAGACCTGAGCAAGGCATGTATCTGGTCTTACTAAAACCTGAAAATACCTTTGTACAGTTTCTCGTCAATGCTACTGAAACCAAATTTTCATTGGACTTTGATGCCAAAGATCTGCTTTCTGTAAAATTTAAGGGAAGCGATGAAAATAAAATGTTCTATGAATATCTTGCTTTTCTAAAAGATAAAAGGGTACTAGCCGATACACTCAGAGCCAAAACAGAAAGAGCAAAAGCGAATAATACCACTGATAAGGTGGCAGAAGGAGAGTTGGACAAACTTGATAAAGATGTCAAAAAATATCAGACCGATTATCTTTCAAAATACCCGACAACAATAACTGCCTTATTGATTAAATCCAATATTGAAATCGAAATTCCTGAATTTAAGGGAAATGAAGATAGTGTAAAGTACAAGCGGTACTATTATTATAAAAAACACTATTTTGATAATATAGATCCGAAGCACCCTGCTTTGATTCGTACTCCTTTTTTGCATCAGAAAGTAGATTATTATGTCAATAAACTGTCTAATCAGCAACCGGATTCACTGATTAAAACGTTGGATTTTGTATTGGAATGGCTGGAAGTAAATCCTGATGCTTACCGGTATTATCTGGCTGATTTTCTCAATAAATATGCCCAGATGAAAATGGTTGGTTATGATGCACTGTATGTTCACCTGGTTGATAAATATTATAATAAAGGAAAAGCATCATGGGTCAATGAAGAAAATCTAAAGAAAATGACTGAGAATGCTGACGACCTGAGACCCATTTTGATTGGTAAAAAAATGCCGGAAATAGTTACTTACAAGGAAGATAATACCCCGGTTAAGCTATATGATATAGTATCTCCATATACAATCGTGATATTTTGGGCTCCGGATTGCGGACACTGCAAAAAAATCATGCCTGATGTAGTGGAGTTTTATAAAAAAAATAAAGATAAAGGGGTGAAAATGTTGGGTATATGTACTAAAAGTGGCGATAAAACAAACACCTGCTGGCCGGCAGTCAAAGAAAAAGGCATGGAAGATTTTATAAACACCGCCGATGAATATGGGCGTTATAATCAGAAAGTAAGGATTAAATCCACCCCAAAAATATTCATTCTGGATAGTAAAAAAGAGATCATTATCAAAGATTTGCCGGGTGAAGAACTCGACAGGATATTTAATGAAATTCTAAGTTTTGAAGAAAAGAAAAGGCTGGAAAAGCAATAATTTTAATGTAGAATTTTAAGTTTAAAATTACTTGTTTTTAAATTTAATTCCCAACCCAGGCAGTTCATTTGGATACATATACCCACTTTTAATGGTAAATCCACCTTCAAAAAACGGGTCTTCGATATCAAAACTGCCGTCAAGATCCAGATATTTGGTGTTTTCACAGGAGTAGGCTGCTTGCAATGCTGCTGAAATGCTGACAATATTTTCATCGTTGCATCCCCAAAAAAGAGAAATACCGCTTTTTTGCGCAATTTCTGAAATTTGACGTGCGCCACAGATACCACCACACTTCATCAGTTTGATATTGAAGACACCATATGGTTTTGGTCTTTCAGCCAATTTGATAGCAGAATGAATATTGATCAGCGATTCATCTGCTACCAATATGCTTTTGACATTTTCATCCAATTTGTTTAACTCATCATCCATGGCAACAGGTAAGGGTTGCTCAATGAGTTCGATATCAAGTTTTTTTGTTTCCTTGATAAACCGTTGCAATGTAAATAAATCATATCCCTGATTGGCATCTACCCGGATGCTCATTTTTTTCCCAAACGTTTCGGAGATTTTAGTCACCCTTTCGATATCTTCATCAATATGTATTCCTGTTTTGATTTTCAATATCCTGAATCCCTGATCATAATATTGTTTTGCTTCTTTTATCATCTCACTGACATCTTTTATACCGATAGTGATTGATGTAGGAAGTGGCTTGATTTTTTGGCCATATATATTTAGAACAGAAATATTTTTATACTTTCCAAAGGCATCATGTAGGGCAGTATCTATAGCTGCCTGCGTTCCGGGTAATTCAGGAAAAAGTCTGGTTATAGCGGTTATTAATTGTTGAAAATCGTTGATGTCTTTTCCGATGAGAAATTGTAAGGCATCACTTTGCAGGTTTTCCAGGGTATTTTGTGGTGTTTCACCCACGACTTCAGGAAACGGATTGGATGCACCGAAGCCGGTAATCCCATTGGCAAGTCTCAATTCAAATAATACAATGTCAGTATCAAATATAGTTTTATACGCTATGGTATAAGGTTTGGTCAGCGGAAACTTATGCAACGTGGCTTCAAAACTTACAATTTTCATAAAGTATCTCTTGAGACTATATTTTTGAGTATAGGAATAATACTATTTACACCTTGTTGTAATGGCAGTAACACAGGTACATTCAATTCTTTTTCATATATGGTTTGAAAATGTATCGCTTCATCTTCAGTACAATCCTCCGTATTGATGGCAATAGCAATAACTTGCGAATCATACATTCTGATCAATTCGACTTCTGATTTAAGTGAATGGATGGCGCCCCAGGACTCCGTATGTTCATAATACTGTCTTTTTGGCGCGTGTACTAAAATGACATATTTTGCACTACCAGAAACCAGCAATTCTGCACCACAGGGGCCACTTGGATTTCTTAATGCTGACTGACCCTCAATTAATATGATATCCGGATGTGTATCTTTCCAGCAACTTACGATGGCATGTTCCAGTTCGCCGGATATAAAGTCATTCAAAGTAGAATCCAGGACAAAGCCATATTTTCCACCTTGCAACCAACCTGTCTGACCAGTATATATCATTTGCGCATTGAGTCCGGCATGGTGGCAAGCCTGTATTACATATCTGCAGGTAGTCCTTTTACCCAAGGCGCAATCTGTACCCAGAACAGCGATTACAGGAGATTTAACACTAAATATTTCTCCGGACCAGAAATGCAAGTCTTTTTTATTTTTTGGTTTTCTGACGTCGATCAATTGTACCCCGGAATCATTTGCCGCATGTACAAGGTCGGGAAAATCAGTCAGGTATTCATGTAAACCATTAATGATCGACATACCGTGGAATATACATGATTTTATGACAGGTAAAAAGTCTTTGGGCAGCACTCCGCCAACAGTGGCTATACCTATTATACAATACTGAATATCAATTATTTGCCGGACTGCTTCTTCTATATTTGACAGAATGGGAATATTCCGATGTTTTCCATCCAGCACTTCGCCGGCATCCTTACCTGCATGAATGCTGTCAATCACTGCACATATGGTGAATCTTTCAGTGCCGCGAATGAGGCCATGAGCTGTTTTAGCATCGGATTCATGGAGCATTCCGTCCGTTAGGACGATAGCGTTGGGTTTATTCTCAGACATTTTTGATTTTCTGGATTTATTCTTTTAACAATAGTTTGCCGGGATACTTTTTGGTGGATGTTTTATCTTTATACACTTTTACACCATTTACCCATACGGCCAATATGCCATCGGACAATGCAGATGGATTTTTGATATCTGAGTTATCTTTTACGATTTTGGGATCTAACAAAACCATATCAGCATAATATCCTGAAGCTATAACGCCCCTTTTTTTCAAACCTACATGTTCAGCAGCCAAGGATGTCATTTTTTGAATGGCATTTTCAAGACTCATGATTTTTTTATCTCTTACATAATAGCCAAGCACCCTTGTGAAAGCACCAAATCCTCGGGGATGACCACCGATTGCACCATCCGAACAAATATTGGTATGTGCCCAGGAAAGAAAAGGAACAATATCCGAGTCGGTCATAGATTTACCCATGATTGTTTCTATACCACTGGCTTCAGGATAGTCCTTTTCATAGGATTCGGCAGCAGCTACCAGATAAAGGAGTGTATTGGCTATGTTTTCTTTTCTCATATTGGCAATTTCTGCAATAGTTTTCCCTATGTAGGATGGCTCCGGTGTAAATCTGACCATCACTGAACCAAATGGGTCAAAAAGATGATCAATAGCATAATTTGAACCTGAAAGACTGGTGAAATTTTTTTTCGGAAAAAGCACACGAATGGTTGAGTTCCAGAAATCGTAAGGATAACAATCCGCTGTAATATCTATACCATCCATTCTGGCACTTTGCAATTTGGCCAGAAGAGCCGGACCTGTGCCCCATTCGTCCTTTAGTGCAATTTTTAAATGGGATATTTGTACTGGTAATTTTGCAATACGGCCTATATCAATGATTTCGTCGATGGCTTCAGACATATTTACATCTTCGCTCCTTATGTGACTGATGTATCTGGTTTTAGCATTTGCAGCTACTTTGGCCAATTCAATCACTTCATATCGGCTGGCGTAAAATCCTTCTTCATACTCCAGTCCTGTGGACAAACCCAATGAACCTTTTGATAATTCTTCAGCCAGCAGGTTTTTCATTTTAACCAATTCTTCAGGTGTAGACATCCGATTCAGATCATGATTTCCCATCACCATTTCTCTCAAAGTAGCATGACCGGTGTATGTAGCGACATTGACAGCGCGAGGTGTTTTTTCAAATCTCATTTTTAATGTATCCATCAGATAACTGCCTCCATCCTGACCCGAAACTATGGTGGTTATACCCTGATTTAAGGCAGCAATAGCCTCGGGCATTCTATTGAGTGAGCTTTCGATATGGCTGTGTGTATCTATAAATCCAGGAGCTAAGATTTTGCCTTGACCATCTTCAATTATTTCGTCTTTGTATGGTTTCAAATCCCCAACTGCCGATATTTTGTCTCCTTCTATGCGCACAGATACATTACCTGCCGGTATGTTGGTTCCATCTATCAATCTTATATTCGTGATAAGAAATGTAACAGGAATGCTTGCGGCAGAGCCATTAAATATTGACCTTACTGCATTTCTTGCCAGTTCATTATCTCCACTACTTAAAAAAATCAGGGTTCTTTGATTTTTTACATCCCGGATAATCAGATTTTTGAAGCCTACCCAACTTCCGGTATGAGAATATTGTTCGTTTTCCTTATCTATAAACCATCCGAATCCATAGGGATATTTAGTTCCGTCCTTTAGTTTTACAGGTGAAAAAACTTTTATTAAGGTTGATTTTTTTATCAACTTTTCGGTATTTAGCGCTTGTTCCCAATTCAGGAGGTCACCGGTTGATGCATAAAAATTACCATCACCCATGACTCCATCGATATAAAAAAGGTCATTTATTACCCTTTTGCCGTCATTTTCAGAAAATCCCCTTACATGAGTGGCTGGAATATTGCTATTGTATACATTGTGAACATAAGTATGTTTAAGTCCAAGTGGTTTTACAATATTCTCATTTACAAAGTATGTCAAAGTCTGTTTGGATATTCTTTCAATGATGACTGCCAGTAAAATGTATGCTGTATTGGAATAGTTCCATTTTGTCCCGGGTTCAAATTCAGTCGAAGGTTTCAGATTTACGAATAATTTGACCATTTTCTCATTGTCTAAGGTATCCAGCGGACTTCTGTTCTGTATAAAAAGTGATTCATAATCCGGAATCCCTGAAGTATGCGTCAAAAGATGTCGAATACTAACATTTTCATTAGGTAATTCAGGGATATACTTTTTTACATTGTCGTCAATGTTAAGTTTTCCTTTTTCATCGAGCATCATGACACAGATGGCAACAAATTGTTTTGATATTGAAGCCAGATTGAAGGATGATTCCCAAGTTAATGGTCTATTGGATGTAATATCAGTGACCCCGAGGCTTTTTTGAAATAAAATTTTACCATGCTCAGCATACAGTACAGCTCCATTAAACCTACCGGTGTTGTATAGTTTTGTTAGAGCAGTATCCAGTTGGTCAGATATATTGGCAAGCTGAGAACTACAAAATGTTATTGATAGTATTACAAAAAGGTATGATAGAATATGCCGCATAATGCAAGATAATTTGCGCTAATATACAGCGTCTTCAAATGCAAAGTTGCTTGTATCAAATTATTCTGAAAATTTAACTCAGATGGTTATCGTTCATTCTCACAATGCCAGGAATAATTCACATCAAATCTGAAAATTATTAGATTTACAGCGATGAAACAAATTTACTTATGTCTGAAGACAAATCTTCGGACCCTTCCAGAATTCTGATAAATGCGCTACCAACTATAGCTCCATTACTATTTTGATTAGCAATCTCGCGAGTGGTTTTATCATGAATACCAAATCCAATCAGAGATGGACTTTTCAGATTCATACTTTTTATTCTATTAAAATATGCCAGTTGTTCCTCTGATATTCCACCTTGTTTGCCTGTAATTGAAGATTGTGAGACAATATACAAAAATGCTGAACTAAGCCTGTCTGCCTGTCGGATCCGCTCATCAGAAGTCATCGGAGTAATCAGGAAACTAATTTCCATTTGATATTTTTGGAACAGGTCTTTATAATCACGCTCATAAATTTCCATGGGCATATCCGGGAATGATAAGTCCCTGAATACCTGCATCATGTGCATCCTGTATGAATTTTTCTGCTCCGTACTGCAACATCTGATTAAAATAACCCATCATGATGATAGGTATGTTATGGGTAGTTCTTACATTTTTAACATTGTGAAAGATATTGTTTATAGTTTGACCATTTTTCAAAGCTATTTCACTACTTTTCTGAATGGTAGGTCCATCAGCAAGCGGGTCAGAATACGGCATCCCCAGTTCTATCAGATCGACACCATTGTCTGCAAGCGATTTAATGATCATTTCTGTACTTTCCAAGGTAGGATGGCCAGCTGTAAAATATACATTTAGGACATTTTTGCCTTTATCGAATATGGTTTGTCTGATGGTTTTCATGATTTATAATTGGATATTATGGTCTTCAATGTATTTTAAATAGGTATTCAGGTCTTTGTCACCGCGTCCAGATAAATTTACCACTACGTTGTCATCTTTTTGGAGCCCGATTCTGTCCATAATAGCCAAAGCGTGCGCGGTTTCCAGTGCCGGGATTATTCCTTCAGATCTGGAAAGGTCAATGACTGCCATCATAGCTTCATCATCTGTGGCTGCATGGACAGTGGCTCTTCCAGATTTGATTAGGTGAGCATGCATGGGACCTATGCCCGGATAATCAAGACCTGCTGACAGGGAATATGGTTCTACAATCTGACCATCTGCATTTTGCATCAGTAATGTCATACAGCCATGGATGATACCTTTGGTACCAAGAATGCTCGTTGCCGCTGAGTGGCCGGTATCAATTCCTTTACCGGCAGCTTCCGCAAGGATAAGTTTGACTCTTTCATCGTGCAAAAAGTGATAAAATGCTCCTGCTGCGTTGCTTCCTCCTCCGACACAAGCGACCACATAATCAGGATGATCTTTACCGGTTTTTTCTTGCAGTTGCCATTGGATTTCTTCACTTATTACCGCCTGAAATCGGGTCACCATATCAGGATAGGGGTGTGGACCTATGGCGGAGCCGATAATATAATGTGTCGTCTCCGCATTATTGATCCAGTCTCTTATGGCTTCATTGGTAGCATCTTTGAGGGTTTTGCTACCACTTTCAGCCGGAACAACCTTGGCACCAAGCATTTGCATTCGTGCTACGTTCGGCGCTTGTCTGACGATGTCCACAGCACCCATGTACACGATACATTCAAGATTCATCAGCGCGCAAACAGTAGCAGTAGCTACACCATGCTGTCCGGCTCCAGTCTCGGCAATGATTCGTTTTTTACCAAGTCGTTTTGCCAGTAAGATTTGACCTATGGTATTGTTTATCTTATGAGCACCTGTGTGGTTTAGATCTTCCCGCTTCAGGTAGATATTGGCTCCATATTTTTCAGAAAGTGTTTTTGCTAGATATAATGGAGAAGGCCGACCCACATAATCCTTGAGTAAGCTGTTAAACTCTTTTTGGAAGTCTGGATCGGCAATAATGTCCAGATATTTGGTTCTGATTTCTTCTACATTTGCGTACAGCATTTCAGGTATATATGCACCACCAAATTCGCCATAATGGCCAGATTCAGAGACGTGGTATGAGATGTTATTTGACATGATTAGATTATTTAAGTTTGTTTACGATCACTGAATGTTTGATCAACGACTTCATTTGTGAGATTGCCATTTGATTTAGTTGCAATAATCTATCAAATTGCTGGATGCCTTGATGAATTAAGATGGCATTAATACTTTCCACATTGGATAAAACAACTAATTGTTCAATACTGGCTTGATCTCTGATATTCCCTTTAATATTTGGGTTTTCTTCTCTCCAAATTTTAGCAGTTTTGCCAAATAAGGCAATATTTAATACATCTGATTCATTTGCATAAATGTATTTAGCCTGCGATTTGTCAATTTCTGCTGGGATTAGATTTTCTTTTATTGCGTCTGTATGAATTCTGTAATTAACTTTTGATAAAGTACGCTGAATGTTCCAATTGATGTTTAACTTAGCATTTTCTTCATCTTTCAAGCGTTGAAATTCTTTGATAAGATAAATTTTAAAAATAGGACTTATAGCACTACAGAATTCAAATGCAATATCTTTGTGTGCATAAGTCCCACCAAATTTACCTTTTTGAACATAAATGCCAATTGCATCTGTTTTTTCAACCCACTGTCCTGGACTAAGTACAAAACTTGGCAAACCTGCGTTCATTTTAAAGTGGTCAAATTCGACCACTTTAAAATTTGGGTTATATAATTGTTCCCAAGTACCAATAAACTCTATGGTTGAGCGATTTCTTATCCAATTTTTAATAATGTCGGCAGCTCTTGAATCACTTTCTTTTGTTTTTGCAATGTCAGTTAAACAAATAAAATCGTTATTGCCATTAGATAAAATAGAAATCTCTGACCCTTTGACATTTAGCATTTTAGACTTACTCATAATATCATCTTTGTTGGTTGATGCTTAAGTAATTTTGATCATTTTTAAGTTGTTTTAAGAACCCATTTAACAGAGAAATATCTTTTAATCCAGGACTTACTTCAAATTTGCTGTTTATGTCAATTCCTTTAAAATTCGGATGGCTAAATTTTAAAATGTCATCAAGATCATCTGGACCAATACCACCACTGAGTAAAAATGGCACATTGATGTCAAGTTCATCCAATATAGACCAATCAAATTTCTGACCTGAACCACCATACTGTGTGCTGGCGGTATCAAATAAGAAATAATCACAAAATTCATATTCCTTGGTAAGCTTAAAGTCAAAAAGATTGTCAACTCGAAATACTTTATTAAGGGAATTGATTCCTTTATGTTTTTGCAAAACTCAAGCGATTCATCACCATGGAGTTGTACATAATCAAGTTTATAATTCTTTACTTTTTGTAGAATGGTTGACTCTGAAGCATTGACAAAAACGCCGATTATTTTTTGATGATTTTTTTTATTAATAAAAGGAATAGATGAAATATACCTGGATGATGGCTTATAGAAATTATATCCAATCCAATCAATATCAAGTCCAATAATATCTTGAATGTTCTGATTATCTTTCAATCCACAAACCTTAATAATCATATGTTTGCCTGATTAATGGTATTTATAAACTCCAGACAAGCAGCCCCGGGATCTGATGTTTTCATGAATTTTTCTCCTATTAAAAATCCATCGTAGCCAGCCTTTTTAAGAGCAACTACCGTCTCCGGATTATCAATTCCACTTTCAGAGATTTTCATTACATCACTAGGCAATTCAGGTAAAATATCCAAAGAAAACCCTATGTCTGTCACAAACGTTTTAAGGTTTCGATTGTTTACACCAACATTTCTGATGCTCTCATGATATTTTATTAATTGATCTGCAGTGTGCACTTCCAACAACACTTCCATACCTAATTCGGTTGCCAATTTTGCCAATATTTCAACTTCTGATTTGGATAAAATTTCGGCAATTAACAGAATGACATCAGCACCTAATGCTTTTGATTCCACAATCTGATAAGGCTCTATCATAAAATCTTTACGCAAAATGGGAATATTTACCAGTGGTCTTGCCTTAGTAAGATCATCGTCGCTTCCTCCAAAAAAATCAAAGTCCGTAAGTATAGAAGCAGCAGATGCGCCGGCATTTTCGTATTGTGGTACTATTTCTGTACTGACCGCAGTTAAGTTTATCAGAGGTTTTGAAGGCGATTTTCTTTTAAATTCAGCAATAATACCTGATTTTTCTTCTAAAAACCTGGAAAACGAATATCTCGGTTTCTTAAAATATGGAGTATTCATTAACTGACTTTCGCTCAATCTTTTTTTCCTCAGAGCAACTTCTTCCCGCTTTCTATTAACTATGTTGTTTAAAATATTTGACATGTGAAAATAATTATTTGATTGTGGACATTAAATTCTTAAATGCGGAATATGCCATTCCTGAATTGAGTGATTCCCTTGCTTCTGCTACACAATCAGTTATGACTTTATCTTGATCAAAACATTGAACAGCCAAAGCGGCATTGGCGACCACTACATCATTTTGTGCTTGTGTACCTTTGTTTTCCAATATATTGATAAAAATATCTGCTGCTTCTTTAATGGTTCCTCCACCAAAGATATCTTCCTGTTTGTATTCCTGCAAACCAAAATAAGTAGCATCAACCAATAGTTCGGCGTGATTGGTTATGAGCTTGACAGGTCCTGTGAGTGAGACCTCATCATAACCATCCACTGCATGGATAATTGCGTATTTTTTAAAGGAATCTTCATGCAAAAACTGATATAGTCTCGCTAATTTTATAGAAAAAACACCTACACTCTGATATTGCGGTTGTGCAGGATTAACCAATGGACCCAACATATTAAAAAACGTTTTGACACCTAATTCTTTGCGAATCGGACCGACAGATTTTAATGCAGGATGAAAGAGTGGCGCATGCAGGAAAGCAATATTGGCAGTATCCATTTGCTTTTTTAACACGTCCGTATCATTGGTAAACTGAAAGCCAAAATATTCCAATACATTGGATGAACCACTTACGGACGATACACCATAATTTCCGTGTTTGGCTACATGATATCCGGCTCCTGCGACTACAAAGGATGCTAGGGTAGAGATATTAAAAGTGTTTTTGCTATCGCCACCAGTACCGCACAAATCTATGATCGGCAACTCACCAAAGTCAACCTTAATACACAAATCCAGCAATGCGTCCCGAAATCCTGCCAGTTCATCTACTGAAATATTGCGCATGAGATAAACACTGATGAATGCTGCCAGTTGCGAAGTGTTATATTTGTTTTGAGAGATATTAATCAAAACTTCCTTGGCTTGCTCCTTGGTAAGCTTTTGGTGCTCAAATAGTTGGTTGAGTATACTTTTCATTTTTTTTGTTGAGTTGCTAGATTTGTTGAAGTTGCTAAGTTGTTTGGTGTTACAGATTCAAAAAATTGGTCATCATTATTCTCCCATCAGGAGTCATGATAGATTCAGGATGGAATTGTACGCCATACACCTGATATGTTTTGTGACGGGCAGCCATGATTTCACCTTCTCCATCAACAGCTGTGATGCTTAATACTTCCGGACAACTTGACTTGTCTATCACCCAGGAATGATATCTTCCTGCATCAAAACTTTGACTTATACCTTCAAATATCGGGTCAGCATTTTCAGTCTGAATCATGGTCGTCTTCATGCCGTGAAAAACCTTCTCCAGATTTTTTAATTGTCCGCCATACACTTCCCCAATAGCTTGTAATCCCAAACAAACACCAAATATTTTTTTGGTAGGTCCGTATTTTCGGATGACTTCCTTGAGCAAACCAGCTTCTTCTGGCAACCCAGGACCGGGAGACAAGATGATGTAATCAAATGCTTCCAGTGCTTCTATTTCGAACTGGTCATTACGCAATACAGTAACTTCTCCATTGATGATTTCATTGATGAGATGTACCAGATTGTAGGTGAATGAGTCGTAATTGTCGATGATTACTATCTTATGATCATGTGATCTTGTGATCGTGTGATCATGAGTGTCATTGTTATGATGTCCCATATGGTTATTTATTGTCTTTTAAATGATTTTTTTTTAATTATGCTTTTGGTTTCAGTTTCAGTTTAAATGCAGACATCACTTTGAGAATTTCTAATGCTTCATTATATACATCATTTATAGTGTCTTGAGATATTATTTCACATTCTACAAGCATTTCTAGCCAAAGTAGCGTTTCATCAGCTTCTTCTACAACAATGCAAAGTTTGGCATATTTTTCATTTTCAGATCTAGCTCTGCAAACAGATCTAAAATTTGCTGTTACTGAAGTTGAGCACCTCACCAATTGTTTTTTAAGTACACTGCTTTCATCTGAATATTTAATCTTGGATACTATTTTAATAGTCTTTACAGAATTTGCTTTCGTTCTGTTTCTAAATTGCTCATTAAAATCTTCTTGTTTCATTTTCAATGTTTTAAACTTTAAACTAAATGATAATATATAATTTTTTAAAATCAAAAACTTTACTAAAATATCACGAATCACCAGTTGCCTGATCACTCAATCACAAGATCACCCACTCAAAGCTCTTCCGCAAAGTCCATTGCCTTTTTCAGCGCTGCCAGTTTATTATGCACTTCCTGCAGTTCACTTTCCGGAACACTATCAATCACTATACCTGCGCCAGACTGATAGTGAAGCTGACCTTTGATACTGAGAAAAGATCGTATGATGATGGCATGATTTAAGTCACCATTCAGTTTGATGATCCCCAGTCCACCACCATAAAAGGACCGGGCCGTAGGTTCATAAATATCTATAAGTTGGAGAGCTTTGTACTTGGGAGCACCGGATAAGGTACCGGCAGGAAATGTATCTGCAAAAATCTGATAACCGGAGATACCGGATTTTATTTTTCCCACCACTTTGGATACTAAATGTATGACATGACTGAAAAACTGTACATCTTTGTATTTTGACACCGTCACTTCCTTACAGTTTTTGCTCAGGTCATTTCTGGCCAGATCCACGAGCATGATATGTTCTGCATTTTCTTTGGGATCGTCCAATAATTTTTGAGCCAAAAACTGATCTTGTGTATAGTCGCCAGTCCTCCTGAATGTGCCGGCAATCGGATGGATTTCTGCCTGTCCTTCATGGACAACCATCTGTGCTTCAGGAGACGAACCAAAAATCCGGTAACTGCTGTAATCATAATAAAAAAGATAAGGACTAGGATTTACAGACCTTAATGCCCGATATACATTAAATTCGTCGCCTTTGAATGATTGTGAAAATCTTCGGGACAACACCATTTGAAAAACATCTCCACGCTGACAATGCGATTTTGCTTTTTGTACGATTTCAAGATAATATTCATCGGTCATATTGCCACTTTCTTCACCTACTTTTGCAAATGGATAAACCTGATGATCCTGTCTGCTGATGATGCTCATAATTCTGTCCAGTGTGCTGCCTTGACCTTCCAATTCGTTTTCAATCAGATACAATTCGTCATAAAAATGATCAAACGCAATGATATATCTGAAAAAGTCATATCTCAATGAAGGAATATCGTAGCCTGATTTTGAATCATCAAATCGCAACCCTTCGAATTCCTGCACCATGTCGAAACTGGTATATCCGAATACTCCATTGAATCGATCATTGTAGTTGTCGCGCTTCACAATAGCATTCAATAAGACATCTATGGCATCGACAGCGTTGGTAGCAATATTGTTTTGGACGAAGTTTTCTATGTGATTTTTTAATTCGTATTGTCCATTTATACTTTTTAAACTGATCAAAGGATCAAAACAGATAAATGACTGACTGTCTTCTTTGCTGGAGTAATCAGAACTTTCCAAAAGCAAAATCTCAGGAAAATGTTCCCTGAGTTTTAGAAAAAGACTCACCGGTGTGGTGAGGTCAGATAGGATTTTGATTAAATGTGTATGTATGTTTATCATTTTTTTTTAAATTCAATTTTAAACAAAAAAAAAGCGGCTTACCAGGAAATCTGATAAGCCGCTTATATCTATTCTACACAATGATTAGCTACTCAACTTCCTGTTTTGAGGGATTGAATATGCCACCACCAATTTGTATTTTGAAAAATCATATTTTTATTTTACGACACAAAGAAAAGGAGATTTTTTTATTTACATAGCATTTTGGATTATTTTTATTTAATCACTACCTGTCTTTCGGTTTTTATTTTACCGTCCAGGCTCAAATTAATCAGATACGTCCCATCCGGAAGATGAAAGCTTTTTAAGTCGATAGGCTCAATATAGGAACCATAGTTTCTGATTTCGTTATCGATTATTTTTTTTATAACCTGACCATTTAGATTTTTAATTTCAAGACTCACCACCGTACTTTTCTTCAGTTTGAAAGAAACATAAGAAAGGTCTCCTGAAGGATTTGGGAAATTTGAAATTTCGTTTTCTACATTATTCTCATCATTAAATTCTTCGACAGTTACTATCTTTTCCAATGGCGTGATATCGGTCAGGATGCTGAGTTGTGCATTGTCCAGTCTGGTCCAAATTGGTCTGACTATGTTATTGTGTGCTATAATATTGGTATAATCCCCAAAAAATATATTTTCATTGGGTACAAAAGGAGCATCGGAAATTTTTCTGTTTACGAATGTTTTCCCACCGTCTTTTGAGATAGCCATAAATACATCTGTAGATGCATCTGTATGATTTCTTCGATCATAAAATACAAAATAAAGAAAACCTGTAGTCTGATCTATGGTCATCCAGGTAAAAAACTGTTGCTTACCTTCAGGATCATCATTGACACGCATAGGAGAAGTCCAGGATAGACCCTCATCTGTAGATTTGGAAAGCCAAACGTCAGTATCGTCGCTTCCGTTTCGTTGGTCTGTCCAATTGACATAGATGGTTCCTTTGTTTGGTCCGTCGCTCAGGTCGCATACCGTAACAGGAAGACCATTGGCTCTGTATATTCCCGGAATGGCATAATCCCAACCTGTAGGCATAGGATCTATTTTAATTTCTTTATTCAGCCATGTTTTACCTTGATCATTTGATTTATTGAACACCAATCCGTTTGGTCCGGCCCAGGCTACATACACCTGGCCTTCTGGTCCGACAGCAGGTACAGCGCCCTCCACTGTATTATCACTATCTATACAGTCACCATCTATCTGATTAATTTTGACAGGTGCTGACCATGAAGTCCCTTGATCAATCGATTTTGAAAATAGAATGTTGCTTTTTTTATTTTTATCTTCGGAGCCATACTCATCAAACTGTGTCCAGGTCAGGTACATGATATTGTTGGTTCTATCTATTGCGCACCAGTGTTTATCCTGAGCCTTGCTGCCATTTAAACCTGTGTAAGATCCATCCGTCCAGGTTTTTCCGTGGTCGGTGGTCTTTTGACAGACAATCCGATCTATCCAGTTGCCATTTGGAGGATTAGACAGATGGAAATAGTAGAAATGACCTGCGGTATCCACTGAGATAACAGGATCTCCCCAAACTCCAAAGGAAGATGTCTGTTTGTGCACAGTCCAGGTTCTACCTGTATCACTGCTGATAAAATAATTATTCAGGTTGCTGGCAGCTATCAATTGAGCAGGATTTTTTGGATTTATCATGATACTGGGTTCATTAGGATTGTTTTTATCACTAATGATGATGTTCTGACCGATTAAAACAGTGCCTGCAAATAATATAAAAACAACTATTAAATCCCTAATGAAGTATTGCATACTTTTTTTTTGTGTTGAATGAATATACCTAAATATCTAGTATGAAAAGATGTTACGACCTCCAATTACTTCAAAATTAGTCGCAAAAATTCATTTTAGATGTGTAGGTATAACATAATGCTGAAAAATTAGTTTGTTCATCTATTATTTGTTTTTTTTGTTTCTGTCTTGTTGTTGCATTTTACTACTTTTACGAAATTTTAAAAACCAAACCAAATGAGAGCCTTATCCATAATCACATTTATTGTATCATCCCTGACTGCAAATCTTCATTCTCAATATATTACCCCAACGTCAGGAGACCAAAGAGGAAATAATGAGTTAAGAAACAAGGCTCAAAAAGAATCGATCCTCAGTAATGTGGCTTCAGACAATATTGGTCCTTCGATATTTAATGGACGTGTGGCGGACATAGAAGTAAACCCTGCTGATCCGACTGAATTTTTTGTAGCTTATGCTTCAGGTGGTTTATGGCACACCCGCAATAATGGGACTACATTTACCCCATTGTTTCAACAGGAATCGGTGATGACCATTGGTGATATTGCTGTAGACTGGAAATCAGGAACAATGTATCTTGGTTCAGGGGAGCAGAATTCAAGCCGGTCTTCCTATGCAGGTAACGGTGTTTATAAAAGTACTGACAAAGGTAAAACATGGAAGCATCTTGGTTTGGATGAGACGCATCATATCAGCAAGGTGGTCATTCACCCTACAGATCCATCCAGAGTATGGGTTGCCGCACTCGGACACTTATACAGTAAAAATCCTGAACGTGGCATTTATAAGTCTGAAGACGGAGGCACAACCTGGGCTCATACATTGTTCATCAATGACGAAACAGGCGCATCTGACCTGGTAATCCACCCTTCAGAACCTGAGGTACTTTATGCAGCTGCCTGGCAAAGAAGTCGGTCAGCGTGGAATTTTGTCGAGTCAGGGCCTGGATCAGGTATTTACAAAAGTGTGGATGGAGGAAATACCTGGAGCATGATTTCAGGCTCTGAAACGGGCTTTGTAACTGGAGATGGTGCAGGTCGAATTGGGCTGGATATTGCTGTAAAAGGCAACAAATCCTATATTTATGCTATTATAGACAACAATAACCGCAGACCAAAGGAAGCAGACAAAAAAACGGAAAAAGGTCTCACAAAAGATGGTCTCAAATCCATGACAAAAGATGCTTTCCTTTTATTAAAATCTGAAGATGTCACCAAGTACCTGGAAGACAATAATTTTCCCGAAAAGTACAAAGCAAAAGATGTCATAAATATGGTTAAAAAGGATAAAATAAAGGTATCAGATATAGCTACCTATAATGATGATGCCAATGCAGCACTTTTTGATACTCCGGTAGTGGGGGCAGAAGTGTATATCTCAGAAGACAATGGTGGTAAATGGACTAAAACACACAAAGGTTATCTGGATGAAGTATATTATTCTTATGGCTATTACTTTGGGCAGATTCGGGTTCAGCCCAATGATCCTGATAAAGTATATATTTTTGGCGTTCCGATCCTGAGATCTGAAGACGGCGGTAAATCCTGGAAAAATATAGACGGGGATAATGTGCATTCAGATCATCATTCACTGTGGTTAAATCCACTTCGTCCGGGACATCTTATCAATGGCAATGATGGTGGAGTAAACATTTCTTATGATGACGGGCTGAGTTGGCTTAAATGTACTCACCCTGAAGTGGGGCAGTTTTATTATGTCAATGTAGATAATAATGAACCGTATAATGTATATGGCGGCACACAGGACAATGGAGTTTGGATGGGAAGTCACATATATAAAAACTCCACACGATGGCAATCATCAGGAGAATACCCTTACAAGGCCATCATGGGAGGAGACGGTATGCAGGTTCAAATCGATAGTAGAGACAATGCCACGATTTATACCGGATTCCAGTTTGGTAATTATTTTCGAATAAATAAGGCAAAAAAGGATAGATCATTTATTACTCCGAAACACGATCTTGGACAAAAACCTTATCGTTGGAACTGGCAGACACCTATTCTTCTTTCTCCACACAATCAGGATATACTGTATATGGGAGCCAATAAACTTTTAAGATCAATGAATCAGGGCAAAGATTTTAAGGAGATATCAGAAGACCTGACGCAAGGTAGCAGAGAAGGAGATGTAGCATTTGGTACAATTACGACCATTGATGAATCAAAAATGAAATTTGGGTTGATATACGTGGGTACAGATGACGGAAATATTCATGTAACTAAAGATGGGGGATATATTTGGAATAAAATATCAGATGGTTTGCCTCAAGGGCTTTGGGTGTCTCGCGTGCAGGCATCAGCATATGATGAAGGGACTGTATATGTTACCCTCAATGGTTATAGAAATGATCATTTTAAAGCTTATGTTTATATGAGTGCAGACCATGGCAATACTTGGAATGATATTACATCAAATCTTCCTAACGAACCAGTCAATGTTATCAAGGAAGATCCCATAGACGGAGATATTTTATATATTGGCACAGATCATGGAGCGTATGTAAGTCTGGATAAAGGCAAAAAATACATGCTGCTTTCTGCAGATATGCCCAAAGTTCCGGTGCATGATATGGTAGTGCAAAAAAAAGCCAAACATCTGATCATAGGTACACATGGACGATCTATATATAAAGTAAATATCACCAACCTGGTTGATATGAAAAACAGGTTGAATGAGCAACTTATCGTTTTTAAACCGGGGGATATCAGATTTAGCACAAATTGGGGGAAGATCAGAAATGTATATACAGAATCTATAGTGCCAAAGTTAAGTTTTGAAACATTTGTTGACGCTGATAGATCAGTTAAACTGGAAATATTGAGTACTGATGGCATAGTATTAAAAACTCAGCAGATACAACTCAAAAAGGGACTGTCAGGAAATGAAACAGAACTCAGAGTAGACAAGAGTAGTGAGGCAGCGTACATAAAATCAATGGAAAAATCAGATTGGGTAAAAAACGAAGGCCCATTGTCCAGAGCTGATGATGGATTTTATTATTTGATTCCTGGAAAATATGACATAAAGATATCGTATGATAAACTTAGTTCCAAAGCTGAATTTACCATAAAATAGCTTTCAGCGCACCATATTTATTTTGTCAAAATATTTGTTTTTATGGCTGAAAAAGTGATTATATTTTACGTATTGATTTGTTCTATTATTTCTTGCAGTACGAAACCATCACAAGGAAGCCGTATAACAAATGTAAATAATATATTTTCTATTGAAGGGCAATGTACGTTTGATTCTCAGGAAGATAAGGATGCTTTCACAGGAAATTTATGGTGCGGCAACATAGCTTTAAAATATAATTATAGTAAGGAAAGTTATTCAGGACCTTTGACTCAGGAAGAAGAATTCGGAAATGCATTCAAGGGCAATTATTATGTGAAGTTTTTTGAAAAAATACATATAGATTCAAAATTAAACAGGATGTTTATTGACTCTGTGATGATTAAAAAAATTGACCCTATAGAATCTGCAAATAAAGCTTTGCTTTTTCCCTGCTCTTCCTGCAATAAAGTAGCTTCTCTGACCTTCAGAAATAGAATGTATTTCTATCCTTTTTATTCAAATAGTAATGACAGCAACAATTATAATATTAAAGTGGATACCTTAGAAGGACACTATCGAAAGATATTTTTTGCAAAGACAGATTCATTACAGTCGGGAGTGTTCTTAAGACCACTTAGTAAAAATAGTAATCAAAAAAATCTTAGTATTTTTTCTCTAAAAAGCACAGATGTTCTTGTACTCGAAAAAATGCTTAAATCAGTGCACCTTTTACAAAATAAATAATCTAAATTTATTGTATCTTTTTATTTAGAGTTGGTTGAAAATATTTGATTGCATCGAAGTTAATTTATGCCATTTTTACAAAAAAATAGTCCTTTAAGCAATAATGCATAAGAAGTAACTATGAGTTGTTTAAATGCTTCCTTGATTAAAACTTTGCCTAAAAAAATGCAAAAATGGGTTATACCCAAACTTTTAAATATTACTCTACACGATCTGTTTTAATATAGAGTGTAGCTAATGCAGCAATAAGTAAAAGCACTCCGGCAAAAGTTATCGCGTTTCTCGGATCATCCCCCAAAAAATGCTCCAGAACAAATCCAAATGTCAGGGTCTGTATGATCATTGGAATGACTATCATCATATTTATTATTCCCATATACACCCCATATCTTTCTTTAGGTATATTGTTGACTACCATGAGATAAGGGATGCCCATCATGCTTGCCCAACCTATGCCAAAACCGGAAATAGCAACAAAAAGTAAATATTTATTGGCTATAAAAGGGAAAACAATAAAACCTGCACCTGCAATTAATAGACATATAAAATGAACGTATTTGCTTCCATACTTTTTGGCAAAATATACGAGACCAAAAGCCGTGAGGAAAGTTACAATGTTGTACCAACCATTGACCAATCCTGTCCAACTTACTGCTTCTTCATACAGTTCAGGATTGTCTTTTGGAGTGGCTCCCCAGACTGAAAGTGCTACGCTTTTAGAACTGTTTTGCCAGTAACAAAAAAGTGCATACCATTGGAAAAGGTAGACTAGTGACAGTTGCCACATCACCCGAGGCATGGTTTTTATGGAATCTATAATTTCAATGAGCGGTGATACCAAAAGATAAAGTGCATTAACCCACCCGATATTTTTATTTTTCTCCAGCAGGTTCGCCAGTAAAAATATCCAAATAAAAAAAATGGGCAAGATCATCAGATTGGCAAAATTCTGACCGGAGAATCTATTTAAAATAAGATATAAAGCAAGCGGAATCAATGAAACAGCCAAGATGTAGCCCAGGAATTGAATTATTTTATTGGGTTTACCTTCATTATATTTTATAATTTCATCCAGTTCGTCATCTGTAGGAAATATTTCTTTTGTCGTCTTCATACTCCACCAAATAGAGCCGATCGAACAAACTGCCCCCAAAAAAAAGGAAGCATATACCCAATTAGGAAGAGATCCCGTTTTTCCTATAAATAGCAATGGAAAAATAAACAGCGACACATTGGCCAGCGTTTGCCCAAATCCTGTAAAAAAGCTCTGGGCTTGAAACCCGGTAGGTTGCTGATCTTTATTGAGCGTATCAGCTATAAAAGCCCTGTACGGCTCCATCGCTGTATTATTGCCCACATCAAGTATCCAAAGTAAACCCGCAGCCATCCATAAGGTACTACTGAAAGGGTACACTAAAAGACAGAGACTGCAGATAATAGCCCCGGCAAAAAAGTATGGTTTCCTTCTTCCCCATTTTGGTGTCCAGGTTTTGTCGCTCATTACCCCGATGATCGGCTGTATCAGTAAACCTGTAACAGGTCCTGCCAGATTTAGAATGGGAATCTCATGAGGTGATGCTCCAAGCATGTCATAAATTGGATTCACAGCGCTTTGTTGTAACCCAAAACTGTATTGAATACCAAAAAAACCAACATTCATATTGATAATATTGGTAAAAGAAAGGGTAGGTTTTAATCTGCTCTCTTTTTCGTTTATTGCCCCAGCAGCACCTGATATTGCCATTTATTATTGTTTTGAACGCCAAATCTAAAAAGTATTTATCTTTATCTTTGTAAAATTTTAAATAATTCTGATTAAATTTATGGACACGTATAAAAATTATCCTGTTTATTATGCCGAAGACTCCCTGAGTTGGAGAAAGTGGCTGGAAGATCATGGGGAAAATACTTCTTCCGTTTTCCTTCTCATCTATAAAAAAAATTGTGGCGTGCCCAGTATTACTTATGATGAAGCGGTAAATGTTGCTTTGTGTTTTGGATGGGTTGACAGTAAAATCAATAAAAGGGATGAAATAAGCTGGTATCAGTATTTCGCAAAAAGAAACCCAAAAAGCAACTGGAGCAGAATAAATAAACTCAAAGTGGAGCAGTTAATTGCAAATGGTCTTATGTCTAAAAATGGTCTTGAAATGGTCAGACTGGCAAAAGAATTGGGAACCTGGTCAGCATTGGATGATGTTGAAAATCTTATAATGCCCGAAGAAATGAAGACTATGATGAATCATAATACTGCCGCTTTGCAGAATTGGGAAAAGTTTCCAAGGTCAGTTAAAAGAGGTATTCTTGAATGGATCTATAATGCAAAAAAGATGGAAACAAAAATGGAAAGAATAGAAAAAACAGTATTATTGGCAGCAGAAAATAAACGGGCGAACTACTAACTATTGGGGTTTGCTAACATAAAACACATTGGTTTACGAAAATTAAAATCACCCGTTTATTTAGTCCGCTCCGAAAAGTATAATTTTGCCATAAAGGCACAAAAATGCAAAGAATTACTAATTTCAAACAGTTGATAATCATTCCTTTGTCGTTCTTAGAGTCTTGAAGTCTGAGTGGCATTTCATCATTTTTGGCTTTTCGGAGTGGACCCATGTATTAAATATAAAATATAGATTGCTCAGTTTTTTTCACCTAGAGACATGAGTTTCATCATCTTTAGTAAAATTTTTTTTTATCAGTACAAATAAGAAACCAACCTGCCAATTCAAACTAACAAAATGATGGTACCCCCATTTGATGTTTGTGGTTCGACAGTGTATATTTTCGATAAAACCTAATTCGTACGGCTACTATCTAATCGATCCTAACTTTATCAAAATAAAAGTATAATATGTTTCCCGCACGATTAATATTCCTAATTTTGCATGATATACTTTATTTTATGTTAAAGAACATTTTATTTATCACCCTGGGAACTTTTTTTTCCTGTCATCCCAATAAAAATATGAATCAGGATATCCTTTATTCTTCTGATGCCTATACCATTTATAAAGATAAAGTCATACAAGGCAACAATATTGCAACGGTCCATTCGCCTATCCACATCTCTTCCAATTACAAAAGCCCGGCCAGTGAAAATTATTCCAGGCTGATCACATTCAAATTTTCTATCAATGAAAAAGACAATGAACTTCCTGTAGGTGTAGATCATCAGGTGATCATTGGAGAAGAAAAGGAATCCCCTGTGTATAAGTTCGGTGAAGTATCTGCCAAAATCGATAAAAGCCCAGATTCTTTTCTTCCACCAAACCACGAATATACTTTTCGTGTGGACATGTCCGCTGTCATAAAGCAATTTGAAGAAAAAGGATACTATCAGGCATACGACGGATCCAAAGTGGCCATATCAGATTTTAAGGGCTTTTACATAGCCGGCGCATCATTGCCATTGAGCTGGGACTTTGTTGGTCTGGATGAAAAAGGCCTTAAACTCATAGATTCCGGTAAGGATAATATCTATACCATCACGCTGACGATGAATCCATACGATGAAAAAGCAACAGCTGAAAATCACTGGCACAAAACTTTGATACCTCTGATAAACCACAATACACTTCTGAACAGCCTATCGTAGATGCCCTTTATAATCTTACACTGGAAGAGGCAAAAAAGAACATTGAAGCGGACAGTACACTTCGTACAGGCGCCAAATGGGGCGGAGTCTGGACTAGAGATATTTCTTACAGCATCTTTCTTGCCTTTGCTTATCACGAACCTGAAATCGCCAAAATCAGTCTGATGAAAAAGGTAAAAAGAGACCGCATCATTCAGGATACCGGTTCCGGTGGTGCGTGGCCTGTGTCTTCTGACCGTACTACCTGGGCACTGGCAGCCTGGGAAATTTATAAAGTAACCGGAGATTTGCATTGGCTCAACCAATCTTACACCATAATAAAAAATACATTGAATGATGATCTGAAGACTTTGGCTAACAAAAGTACCGGTTTGAATAAAGGCGAGTCGTCATTTCTGGACTGGCGCGAACAAACCTACCCCAAGTGGATGGACAACAGGGATATTTATGTTTCCGAAAATCTGGGTACCAATGTGGTTCATTATCAGGCGAATAACATTCTGGCTGAAATGTCAAAAATCTTGAATGTACCAGGTGATGAATATAAAAAAAGAGCAGCAGAAATAAAAAACAGCATCAATCAATATCTCTGGATGGAAGAGAAAGGTTTTTATGCACAATATATTTACGGGCGAAAAGATTTACTGCTCTCTCCAAGATTTGAAGCTTTGGGAGAAGCTCTTGCAGTGCTTTTTAACATAGCGGATGGCGAGAAAACAAAGTCCATTTTTGAAAAATCACCACTAACCACCTACGGTGCATCCTGCATCTATCCCCAGATACCAGGCATTCCTCCGTACCACAACAATGGCGTATGGCCTTTTGTACAATCCTACTGGAATCTGTCTGCAGCCAAAGCAGGAAATGAAAAAGCACTCAATCATGGGTTGGCAGCCATCTACAGAGCCGGTGCCCTTTTTCTGACCAATTATGAAAATTTTGTAGCACAGTCCGGAGACTTTAAAGGTACTGAAATCAACTCAGACAGAATGCTTTGGAGTATGGCCGGAAATCTGGCTATGGTGCACCGGGTATTTATAGGTATGAATTTTGAAACAGACGGCATCAGATTTAATCCGGTGATTCCAAAACCGTATGGAGGCAAAAAAACACTAAGAGGATTCAAATACCGAAATACTATGCTTGATGTCAAAGTGAGTGGTTACGGAAATAAAATTACATCCATCAATTTGGATGGCCAGCCATTAAAAGATGGATTTTTACCTTCAAGTACTACTGGCAAACATACCATAGAAATAACCATGAATAACGAATCATTTGATGATCAGAAGATTAATATGGTCGATAATTGGTTTAGCCTTCCCAATCCACAATCCAAAGTGGTGGAAAATAAAATTCAATGGGAATCCGTAAAAGGAGCAAAAAAATATCTGGTATACAAAAATGGCAAGTTGTCTCAGACCACCACCGAAAACTCCATTTCTATCCAGGAAAATGAGACAGCAGAATATAGCATTAGTGCCATTGACGAACAAGGGTGGGAATCTTTCACCAGTGAGCCTTTACTTACCACTAAAACTAAAAACATACAGACATATCAACTGGAAACGGTTGCGCAACCATCTTCCCTACCCTATTCGAATTTTGAAGGGAAAGGATTTATTGAAATATCCAATGAAAAAAACCGGCAGATCACCATCAGCATAAATGCAGAAAAAGCTGGAAAATATCTCATCGACTTCAGATATGCCAACGGATCTGGTCCATGGAATACTGATAATAAATGTGCTGCCAGAAGTCTTTATGCCAATAAAAGCTATATGGGAACCATAGTATTTCCACAACGGGGTCAGGATGAATGGTCTGATTGGGGGTGGTCAAATGGGTATGTTGCAGAACTGAAGGCAGGAGAAAATGAATTGAAACTGGTATATGAATCCTGGAATATCAATATGAATGTAGATGTAAATACGGCCATGTTGGATTTCATGAGAGTGACTTGCCTGGATTAAAGTGAAATTATCAAATAAAAATCTAGAATATGGGACTTTTTAGTGAAGATGAACCAAAAATGATGGAAGTACACGGCAGACAAATCAAATGTGTCGTATGTGCCAATGAATATTTTCATACCAGGGAGGCGCAACTCAACACCGCTGCGGCATCCTTTTTTAATGTGGATTGGGCCAACAGATCAGCCACTTGTCTGGTATGCTCAGAATGTACCCATATTATGTGGTTTTTAGGAGATTAATATCTGACTGATGGACCCTAAAGCAATAATCGAATGGCTGATGGATGGAGATGTTTCCATCAGGTATCAAACCAAACTAGATCTCCTGAGCGAAGATGATGATCAACTTCGTCAAAAAATAAGTCATGAAGGTTGGGGAAAACAACTTTTAGATCTAAGAAAACCGGATGGTCACTGGGGACAGGCATTTTATCAACCAAAATGGATATCCACGCACTACACGCTACTTGATCTTAAACATCTGGCCATCGATCCGAAAAACATAAAAATAAGGTCTTCTATTCAGATGGTTCTTGATACTGAAAAAGGCCCGGATGGAGGGATAAAACCCATAGGACAATTCCAACAATCAGACGTTTGTATCAATGGAATGTTTCTCAACTATGCCTGTTACTTTGGAGCCGATGAAACTCAACTCAGATCAGTCATAGATTTTCTGCTCAATCAGAGGATGCTTGATGGCGGTTACAATTGCCGGTCAAATGGGTCAGGAGCAATACATAGCTCACTCCACACTACAATTTCCGTATTAGAAGGTATCTGCGAATACAAAGTAAATGGTTATACTTACAGATTGGACGAGCTGTTAACATCGGCAGCATCAGCAAAAGAATTTATACTCGTACACCAACTTTTTCGGTCAGATAAATCAGGTTTGATCATCAATAAACGGTTTTTGAATTTCCCCTATCCTACCCGTTGGTACTATGACATCATGAGAGCAATGGACTATTTTCAGCATTCCAATACTCCTTTTGACGAGAGAATGAGAGATGCCCTAAAAATAATTCAACAAAAAAAGAAAAAAAACAACATCTGGAATCTGTCATCCAAATATCCCGGAAAGCCACATTTTGACATGGAAAAGGCTGGAAAACCATCCCGATGGAATACTTTAAGAGCATTAAGAATTTTGAAAAAGTATAAAATGAATACATAATTCACTAATTATCAATAAAAAACATAAATTTTTTTATTTACATATTTATAAAATATTATGTTTAAAATGCTCATTTAATAATAATAACACATATCAATAATTAAATATATTAAATTTCAAAAAATAGTTTACTTTACATATGCAATTAATAAATAATATGTTATATATTTGCATTGTGTAAGTTTTGGTTATTAAATTGTAAAATTCGTAGTTGCTCGTGAAAAGTCACGAGCACTTTTTTATGAAACACATTTCATTCAAACATTGAATGATGAGAAATAAAAATATTCAGATACATATAGTCATATTAAACAATGTAAAAATATTTGGCACGGTATTTGAATTATAAGTTGTATATGAGTTTTGGTTATTAAATTGAGTAATGCCCGTGTTTTCGTCTTACACGGGCTTTTTTATTTTACACCATTCTGAACTTCCCTTCTCTTGCAAAAAGTTACATCTGAAAGTTTTTAATATTTACGGCAAAAACTATATCTCCTTTCTGGTAAATATCACTAAAGTACATTTCAACTGAATTTCTACATCTGATTTTCATTTTCATAAAACAAACCATCCTTTATAAACCAATCAATATACTTTCCATCTCCCTTACATCTTTTTCTCAAGAGAAAACTGCTTACATCATTAACATCACAATTTCCCGCCGTCTAGGTTATTAAAGTATTTTCTATAACCAACCTTCCAATAGGTCTCATAACCATGTCTCAGCAGTTTCTATCTTATTTTTGAATGTAAAACACTTAGCAAAAGTTTTTTTTATTTTCCAAGTTGATTTTTTTCTAAAAAATAAATTTGTCTAACTAAGTTTCAGTTTATATAACATAGGTATTTTATTTCCATAATATTATATAGTATAATTTTTTATAGTATGAACTTGCAGGCATCAATACCCATTTGTCTGTTTCTTACATTTGGGTCTTTTCATAAATAATGGTATGAAAATTGAACAGGGATTAATACGAATTTTGTGTCAGTTTTATAACGAATAATAACAATTTAAGAAAATGAAGATTAGAACCATCTTACACATCATTGGGATATTTATGATATTTCAATCCGCTACTGCCCAGATCAAAGGCGTAAGCTATCAGCTGAAGTTTAACGAAAAAACAAACTTATTTGACTGTTTCCTTGTCATAAAGAAAGGACAAGCGATTTCCCCTGTTGAGAGAATCCAGTTTAATGCCCAGATAACCTTGATGGTCCCTTCAGGCAGTGATTTTAAAATAGTACAGAATCACATGCCTATGCAAAACAACAGATCCTACGACGGATACACGCCTATGGCATGGAATCTATCCAATAAAACGGTGAGTCCACAGGATGATGCTGCACATGACTATTTGAGCATCGTACCACAATTATCTCCAGCTGCATATTATGACAATGTACAGGAAGGTGATGAAATAAAATTGTTTAGTGCATCGATATTGCCGGTAACAAATTGCGGAGCCGATGTAAACTTGTACGAAAATAAAGTCGATCTGAATTCATCAGCTAGAGGTATGGATGGCGGTGACTACTCCAATGGTTTTACAGTGGGTGGTGTTGAACAGAAGTACGCAGGTAATGAAGTTCAGATTACCCCTTCGTTGGATGTGATTGACCAGATCATTTTTAAAGAAACCAAAACGTCCAATGTTATTTCTTTGGAAATGAAACAAGATGCGGCATACGGTCCTTTTACTTATGAGTGGTCAGGACCAAACCATTTTACCAACAACTATAAAAATGTTAAATTCAATAGCATTACACCTTTCACACCAGGCATATATCAGGTGGAAGTCACAGACAGCAGAGGTTGCAAGCAGATCAGAAGTATTGAGCCATCGTTCAAAAACATGAATCTGACTCATCAGACCACCGACGTTGCTGCTGATGTTATTGATCCGCTTACACTTAGAGTAAATCCTGTAACTGAAACCGTTAATATTTTTCCAAATCCAGCCATAAATTTTTTCACGCTTAGCATTACCGGAGAAAATGGCACAGAAGTTGCAGTAGATATAAGAGATATGTCAGGACGGATGATCAGAAATAATATTGTTAAATCAGTGATCCGAAACAACAAATCAGAATCAAATATCAACCTGCAGGATATCGCACCGGGCATATACAATGTTACAGTGGATATGAAAGGAAAAGTAAGTACCCACAAACTTATTGTGGTCAAATAATCCAGGAATTAAGAATAACTTTATAATTCAAAACATCTTAAAGGGAGCTAACCGAAATAGCTCCCTTTTTTATTTTCGATATTTTGGACGAGAAAAAATAATTTATTACCCCTTTACTGCATTGGTGATGTTGAAGACTGAAGGTTTATCTAAAGTTTCTATAGTCAATATTTTCATTTTTGAATAAAGCACCTTGCGAAGACTTTGCTCATAAGGATTCAAATAAGAATACGAAGATATTCAAAAGGGTTACAGTCCAATATTATTTAGCACAATTATATAAAAATTCAATATTTTAAATAAATTTGCCTTATCTTATTTTTTCTGTCTTTCAATCATTTTGATAAAAAAGTCAGGATGGTTCAGGCAAGTTTTTTTTAACCCAAAATATTATTCTCATGATACACAAACATTCCATCAGTTGGTTTGAAATCCCTGCACAGGATCTGGACCGTGCGCAACAATTTTATCAAACTATATTTGACATAGAAATGATTGACATGGAGTTTCCGGGTTTTAAAATGCGTATCTTCCCCACAGAAGATCCCATGAATAGTGTCAACGGAGCCCTTGTAAGCACTTCTCCGGGATTTTACAATCCTTCAGACACCCATGGTACACTAATTTATCTCAATGCCAACCCGGATGTGCAGCTTATCCTTGACAGAATAGAAGCAGCAGGCGGAACTATTCTAGTACCTAAAACACAAATTTCTGAAGATAATGGTTATATGGGAATCATAAAAGATACAGAAGGCAACAGAATCGGTTTGCATTCTAATCCTTTGACATAAAAAATCACGTACATTAAAAGATATCGTATGGATTCATAATCTTTTCTCCATGACGACATCACATCGGTGTGAATGACAGGAGCCGGGTATGTTTTGAAAATCTAATTTTTTGTATAAAGCTATTGCTTCTTTCAGCACAGATGCAGTTTCTAAGGTTAACGTCTGATAGCTCATTTCTTTGGCTTCTTTGATCAGAAAATGCATCGCCCATGTTCCTAGTCCCATGCCTCTGATGGATGGATCAAAATACATTTTACGAATCTCCGCAGTAGATTCATCTATTCTAAACAATGCAAAACTTCCTTTGATGGTGAAATCATCATCTACAATTACCCAAAATGTGCCTTCAGGATAGTATTGCTCAATGTCAAACAAATCCACATCCGTTGCTGCGGGATCGATCACCAACCCATATGATGTCAATGCATCGAAGACTATTTTTCTGATCTGCTCACCATCATTATTGGTCGCTTTTCTATAGTACAAACCTGGATACGCATCAATGTGATTCATATTGGTATTTAAAAAATTGAAAAATAAAACTTCATTTATCACCACAAAAGTAGGTTCTTTTGTACTTTTAGACCGCAAAACATTAAAATGTTCATAGTGATAAGGTTAATTTTTATCTTTTGTCTCATCTTATCCAGTCTTCCATTGACCGGACAATCCGGTTTTACCACCATCGGAGGAGCAAATTTCCTTGGATATAGCAGGGCAGGTGTAAATCTCTCTGGTATTGAAGCCATCTACCTGAATCAGGCCGGACTTTCAGAAGTAAAAAATTTTGCTTTTGATGTCAGCGCGGAAAAACGATTCAATCTGGAAGAACTGACCAACATTTCTATAGCCGGAGCCAAAACTTTTGCCTTCGGGACAGTGGGTGTGCTTTTGTCTAATTTTGGGTTTACCGAATACAATGAACAGAAGTTCGGATTGGCTTATGCCAGAAAATTGAATAGAAATATTTCTTTAGGTGGTCAATTTGATCTGCTCAGATACAATGTAGATAAACTGGGGAGCAAAAATTTATTTTCTTTTGAATTGGGTATGCAATTAAAACTCAGCAAAGATTTCAGCTTAGCCACCCATGTCTTCAGCCCCGGCAACATAGAAGTATCTGAAACCACAGAAATAGGGACAAGGTTTCGCCTTGGCCTGATGTATAAACCTTCGGAAAAAGTTTTTTTGCTGGCAGAACTCGACAAATTGATATATCGTCCACTTGAATATAAAGTGGCCGTGTCGTATCAAGCCGTAAAAGAGCTTCAAATCAGACTGGGTATAAATCCTTCCACAGAGATCTATAGTTTTGGTATTTTGTTTCAGTTTCAGGATAAATATAAAGTGGCCAGCGCAATCGCTCTAAACAACAATCTGGGCAATAGTCCTGCCATCTCACTACAATATAATCACTGATAATATTCACGACATTTGAAAATCCTGTTTTTGACATCCCGCTTTCCGTATCCGCTCACCAAAGGCGATAAACTCAGGGCATTTCATCAGATTAAAGAATTAGCAAGATGGCACGAAATACATCTCATCAGCATAGTGGATGAAGACCCAACAAAAGATGATTTGGACAAACTAAGTGAAATAACATCCAGTTTACATATCATACAGATCACACCGGTAGAAAGATATATTTCCCTCATGAAAGCATTGGTTTCAGGTATTCCTTTTCAGATCGCCTGGTTTTACAGTCGTAAAATACATCGTATCATCAAAAAAATTGCCTCCGAAATCCAACCCGATCACTGTTTTTGTCAGCTTACCAGAATGGCAGAATATACCAAAGACCTACCCTATCCCAAGACTTTGGACTATATGGATTGTTTTGGTTTAGGTATGGAACGAAGAGCAGCCATTGCCATCGGACTTACCTCATTTATTTATAGGCTGGAAGCACAAAGGATGATCAGATATGAAGAAAAAGCGGCAGATCATTTTGACCATCTGACCATCATATCGGGCCAGGACAAATCACAATTTACTTTCCCGGCAGCAAAAAATATTCATGTGTTGAGCAATGGTATCTCTGAAGATTTTTTTACCTATGGACCTAAAACCGACAAAAAATACGACCTGGTATTTGTGGGTAATATGTCTTATTTGCCCAATGTCGAATCAGTTGAATATCTTGTCAATAAAATATTACCACTTCTAAACCACGATCTCAGCTTACTTATAGCAGGCACTGATCCGGCTCCGGCAGTCATGCGGCTTGGGTCAGAAAAGGTAGATATTTCCGGATGGGTCGCAGACATCAGGCGGTCATATGCTGAAGCTAAACTATTTGTAGCTCCCATGTGGTCAGGTACAGGTCAACAAAATAAAATCCTTGAAGCCATGGCCATGGGCGTGCCTTGTATTACTACCAAAGTAGTCAATAATGCAATAGGTGCCGGGAAGGATGAAGAAATTGTGCTGGCTGAAACACCCGAAGAATTTGCCATAGCCATCCAAAAATTGCTTTCTGATCCTGAATTATATATGAAAATAAGTACAAATGCTAAAATCTTTGTCAAACAAAACTTTGACTGGAAACAAAACGGTATGATTTTAAGTTCTATTTTTGCGCAAAATTAAATAAAGCACATGGTCGTCGAAATGATAGCTGAAACAGACATCAGATTACATACTATCCCGGAAGCCATTCAGGATATAAAAGATGGTAAAATTGTCATCGTAGTGGATGATGAAGACAGAGAAAATGAAGGAGATTTCATCTGTGCAGCAGAAAAAATAACCCCGGAACTGGTCAATTTTATGGCCAAACACGGGCGTGGACTCATCTGTACACCTATAGAGGAGAAAAGAGCCAAGGAACTGGATCTGGATCTGATGGTAAAATCAAATACAGCCATGCACAATACGGCATTTACCGTGTCGATTGATCTGATCGGTCAGGGATGTACCACAGGAATATCGGCATACGACAGAGCCACAGGAATCAAAGCACTGGTCAATCCTGAAATAAAAGCAGGTGATTTTGCTAGACCTGGACATATTTTCCCGCTTATAGCCAAAGAAGGTGGTGTACTCAGACGTACCGGTCACACGGAAGCAGCAGTCGACTTATCCAGATTGGCCGGTTGTTACCCTGCAGGTGTACTGGTAGAAATACTCAATGAAGACGGATCTATGGCAAGACTGCCCCACCTGATGGAAATAGGAAAAAATCTGGGTATCAAAATCATCACCATCAAAGATCTTGTAGCATATCGTATGCAAACAGAACGATTGGTGAGCAAAGAAATGGAAACGGAAATCGAAACTTCATACGGAAAGTTTTCAGTGAAAGCATTCAGACAGATGACTACAGGAGATGTGCATCTTGCTTTTACCATCGGTGAGATACAAAATGACGAACCAACTTTAGTGCGGGTTCACTCCAGTACAGAAACAGGTGATATACTCGGCATTCTATTTGACGGATATGCTGAGCAGTTGTCAAGATCGCTGCAGATGATAGCCAAAAGTAAAAAGGGTGTATTGCTTTTTATGCGTCATGGTGAAAAAACAGAATCTATACTGAATAAGCTCAGATCGCTCGACAATAATCCCTTCAATAATCCGCCAGTATCAGACGAACAAAGAGATTTTGGGACCGGCGCTCAGATACTTCGGGAGTTGGGCGTATCTAAAATCAAACTCATCACCAACCATCGCAAAAAAAGAGTGGGCCTGATAGGTTACGGACTGGAAATCGTGGAAAATATATTTCTGGAATAATGTTATGGAGAAGCTTCAACTCAATTTCAAGTCATTTCCCTACCTGAACTCATCCAGACTCCAATTCAGACCACTTTCCGAATCTGATGTAAATGAAGTTTTTGAGTTGAGAAGTGATCCTGTAATCATGCAGTATATACCACGACCAATGGCCAAAACCAAAGATGATGCACTGGAACACATTCGTAGCGTTCAATCGATTATTGATAACAATCAAGGCATAAACTGGGGCTTAACGCTAAAAGAAGACAACAAACTTATAGGTATCATCGGTTTTTACCGGATGCAACCTGAAAACTTTCGATGCGAACTGGGCTATATTCTGCTACCTGAATTTCAGAACAAAGGATACATTTCAGAAGCCATCAAAACAGTGCTCCATTATGCATTTGAAATTTTGAATTTCCATTCTGTAGAGGCCATTATAGATCCGGACAACGCGGCATCAGAACGTGTACTCCTGAAAAATGGTTTTGTAAAAGAAGCTCATATTTTAGAAAATGAATACTGGGATGGCAGGTTTTTGGATACGGTTATCTACTCCTTGCTGAAAAGGAACTTTATTGCTTCCGTCTAGCTGGATTTTCAATTAGCCGATAAGGAAAATAAAATTAACTAAAAGTTATCTTAAATGATAAAAAAATCCCTTTAAATCCAAGGTTACGCTTTCATATACATCACTTCCTTTACCGCTTTGATCACTTTGGCAGGAGTAGGCAGGTATTCATCCAGGAATGTCGGGGCATAAGGCAATGAAGTGTCCGCAGAGTTTACCCTGGTCACGGGAGCATCCAGGTAATCAAATGCATATTTCTGAATCTCATAAGCTATCTCTGCAGATACACCTGCAAATGGCCATGCTTCATCCACTACTACCAGCCTATTTGTTTTTTTAACGGACTCCACGATGGTTTTGTGGTCCAGTGGTCTGATGGTTCTTAAATCTATGACTTCCGCAGATATGCCTTGTTTTTCAAGCTCTATGGCTGCTTCTTTGGCCACTTCCATCATTTTATTATAAGATACAATAGTTACATCTGTTCCTTCTCTTCTTATAGCTGCTTTTCCGATAGGAACAAGGTAGTCCCCATCCGGAATTTCCCCTTTCAATCCGTAAAAAGATTCAGATTCCATCATACATACCGGATCATTGTCTCTGATCGCAGATTTCAACAGTCCTTTGGCATCGGCAGGATCTATACAGGAGATAACTTTGATACCGGGAATATTGGCCATCCAGCTTTCAAAAGTCTGTGAGTGTTGTTGTGCAAGTTGACCCGCAGACCCGGAAGGTCCTCTGAACACAATAGGACACATAAACTGACCCGCTGATTGTGACAACGTTTTTGCAGCATTATTTACGATCTGGTCAAAAGCGAGTACGGCAAAATTCCATGTCATAAACTCCACGATCGGTCTCAGTCCGTTCATCGCAGCACCTACGGCAATACCTGTAAATCCCAACTCTGCAATAGGGGTATCAATCACCCTTTTGGCACCAAACTCGTCAAGCATTCCTTTGCTCACTT
Organism: Saprospiraceae bacterium; assembly: GCA_016714445.1. GTDB lineage: Bacteria > Bacteroidota > Bacteroidia > Chitinophagales > Saprospiraceae > OLB9. Next base: position 152,526 of record JADJNF010000002.1, read on the forward strand.
TATAGGCACCATTATACTCGGCCACTTCTTCTCCTATGAGAAAAACATTTTCATCTCTTCTCATTTCTTCTGACATAGCTTCACCAAGGGCTTCTCTTAGGGTCAATATTCTGGACATATGTGTATCTTCTGTTAAAGTTATTTTAAAAAACGCGACAAAAGTAATGAATTATTCACTGCTACAAACATTTAAGACCATTGTATGTTTAAATGAACATGAAATTTATGCTGAGAACAATCCAAATTCTGTTGCTTTTTATTGCCTTCACACATGCGGTAAGCAGTCAGTCTATGCAGGTATTTGAAAAATTTGATGACTTTGAAAAAAAAGTATTTAAAAATAACGATACTACATATGTGATCAATTTCTGGGCTACGTGGTGTAAACCTTGCGTAAAAGAATTGCCGTATTTCGAAAGCTTCAATCAATCCATTGGTGATAAAAAAATAAAAGTGCTGCTGGTTAGTCTTGATTTCAAAAATCAAATAAAAAGTCACCTGGAACCGTTTATTAAAAAAAATAAATATACTTCTGAAGTCATCCTCCTTTCTGACAACAAATACAATACCTGGCTGGAAAAGGTAGATGCGGAATGGTCCGGTTCTATACCAGCAACATTGCTCCTGTCCGGAAAGAAAAAATTATTTGCAGAGCGGGAGTTTGAGTCTGCAGAAGACTTGAGTAAATTTGTACATTCATTTATTCATTCATTATAAAATCAAATCAATATGAATCTTTTATTTCAAATGCTGTTTTTGTTTTCATTTCTGAATCCCGGAAATCCCGTGGTTACAGGTTATCAGCCCGGCGATAAAGCCGCTGATTTTACCCTTAAAAGGTGCAGATGGTAAGATGTATAGTATGTCAGACTACAAAAAAGCCAAAGGGTTTATCGTGGTTTTTACTTGCAATAGTTGTCCTTTTGCTGTAAAATATGAAGACAGAGTCAATGAATTGGCAAAAAAATATACATCTCAGGGATACATACTTCTGGCTATCAATCCCAATGACCCTGAAGTACAACCTGCTGACAGTTATGATCTGATGAAAGAAAGAGCAGCAGAAAAAGGTTTTGTGTTCCCATATCTGTTTGATGAAGGTCAGAAGGTATTTCCGCAATACGGCGCTACTAAAACACCACATGTGTTTCTACTGGACAAAAAACTTGTGGTAAAATATATCGGAGCCATAGATGACAATCCGGATGCGAGCATGGTTAATGAAAAGTATCTTGAAAATGCCATAGCAGCCTTGGAGAAAAAAATGGACCCGACACCTGCTACTACCAAAGCCATAGGATGTTCTATCAAAGTTAAAAAGTAAATTTTTATTTTCACTGAGGAATAAGAATTGGCTGTTAATGAATAAAGCCTGTATGACGAGTTGGTCATACAGGCTTTATTTATAATTATGATTACATAAAATCAATACTACTTCAAACTTGAGCCAACAAGTGGGAATAGTATTTGAGCTTGTTTACAACTTTTTCAAATCCTCCTAACATAAAAATATGTGTCCAAATTTGTATATTATATTTTTAGTCCAGATTATTTTTATCAATGCCAGCTTGTTTAAGTATGATAAGGAAAGTTCCTTTTTTCATATCCTTACCACCATGTACAGGTACAATCGCCATTTTGGCAGTAATAGGATTGAAATATAATTGATGAGAGCCTTTGGAACGTTTGAAAATAAAGCCGTGTTGTTCTAAAATTTTTATCAGATGTTTGGGGCTTAGATTCATACTTCCTCAAAGTTTAAGGAGTATTCCAGCGTGTTGCTATCATCCGGAATGACTTCTCCTCTTTCTTTCAACTCTTCAATGTATAATTCAATAGCTTCTTTTGCCATTGATATTGCTTCGTCCACATCTTCACCATAGGTTATACAACCCGGTAATACTGGAACAGAAACAGTGTAACCTCCTTCCGTTTCTTTGTGCAAATGGATTTTATATGTGTACATGCTTTTGTGTAATTAAAGTTTGTAAATTATCATACAATCTTATCGAGTAAAGTAAAATCTATTAATTCAAATAGAGCTTATTGTCCAATATTTGTTCAGAGTATCTATTAAGATTTACAACTCCAAAAAACAAAGATATGGTTTTTTACATTATACCAACGACAATTATCGTTAAGGAAAATTATCGTTGGTATATAGAAAATCAATCAATTCTACCAAGAATGATGGTTCAGCCATGGAAACATAACGGCGTAGTAAATACTATGCCGAACGGGGATTAAATAAATCCATGTTTTTATAAAAAACTCATACTACAATGTACATGCCATTATTTGTAAAACAAGTACCTTAGTCCTTATTTTCATTAATGACAATACCTATGCATTTCAGAACCTTTGACACTCAGATTTATATCAACAGAAGACAAGTACTCAGAAGTAAAGTTGAATCAGGTATCATCCTTCTGATGGGTAACCACGAGGCACCCATGAATTACAGAGACAACACCTACCCATTCAGACAGGACAGCACTTTTTTATATTATTTTGGTTTGGATGTAGCTGGTTTGGCTGCCATTATTGACGTAGATAGCGGCGAAGAGATTATCTTTGGCACCGAACTTACCATAGATGATATCGTGTGGACAGGCCCGTTGCCAACCATCTCTGAGCTGGGAGCTACAGTAGGGATACATAAAACCAAAGATTTTGCCCTGTTGGGTGATATGCTTTCCAAAGCAAAGTCTGCCTCCAGACAGATTCACTTTTTGCCACCTTATCGCCACGACAACCTCATCAGGATATCCACTTGGCTGGATGTGCCGGTAGGTGTGACAGGAGCTATGGCATCCCTCAGTTTGATAAAAGCTATCATAGCTCAGCGGGCCATCAAAGAAAACTGCGAAATAGATGAAATTCATAAAGCCGTCCATATCACCGTTGATATGCATCTGGCAGCCATGAAAAATGCATTGCCGGGCATGAAAGAATATGAAGTGGCGGCCCGCGTGCATCAGGAAGCACTGAAAGCAGGAGGCGACCTTGCATTTGCCACTATACTTACTGTCAACGGTGAAACACTACACAATCATTATCATGGCAACACCATCAAAGAAGGTCAGATGATCCTCTGTGATGCCGGAGCTGAAAATGATATGCATTATGCCGGAGATATGACGTGCACGTTTCCTGTGGGCAAATCATTTACTGAAAAACAAAAAGATATCTATAACATCGTCCTGCATACACATGAAGCAGCAGTAAAGATGCTCAGACCTGGTATCACCTATAAAGAAGTGTATCTTAAGGCATGTGAAAATATTTTTTCCGGTCTGAAATCACTTGGCATTACCAAAGGAGACCCAGCAGAAGCTGTGGATGCAGGTGCGCACGCGATGTTTTTTCAGTGTGGATTGGGCCATATGATGGGTCTCGATGTGCATGATATGGAAGATCTTGGGGAGCAATATGTAGGCTACACAGATGCGATGTCCAAAAGTACACAGTTTGGTATAAAATCACTCCGATTAGGTCGGGAGCTGGAAACGGGATTTGTCCTGACTGTGGAGCCTGGCATATATTTTATACCTACACTGATAGATCAATGGCATGCAGCTGGCAAGTTTAAAGATTTTATTGATTACAGCAAACTGGAAGCGTACAGAGATTTCAGTGGCATACGAGTGGAGGAAGATTTTGTCATCACAGATACCGGAAGTCAACTGTTGGGAAGATCGTTGCCAAAAACAGTAGCGGAAATAGAAGAAGTGAGGGGAAGGGTATTTTAGGTAACTACTCAGGTATAACCCCGGATGGGGTGAAATATTTGTTACCACGGATGTAAGTCTGTGTTAAATATGCAAAATTACCTGATTTTGGGCGGTATTTTTGCCTGAAAATTGCAAAAATAGTGCTTGTATGCATTTGTCACGGTCAAAATCACTTTATATCAGCATGTACCTGAGTAGTCACAAACTATGGTATGTCAAATATTTGGAAAGTTCATAACCACCATTTGGAAAGTTTAAAGCGTGAATTGATCGCTGATTAAATATCTTTTCAATAATCTCAAATATTCTATTCAGGGACCAATTTCATCTTTGTATTGCTTACACATCAAGCATGTAATTTGTACTATGTGGCTAAGGTCATGAATAGTCCATGCAGAAATAAGTTGGGAATGGGTGACAGAACCAATGTATGACAGAACATTTCCTGACTATTTTCACCAAGATATTTTATTTATTTATTTCAAACAATAAATTACCTACATGCAATACTTCCTTATTTTCTGATATTCTGACAGTAATAGACTTCACAGTTTCATTTGATCTACCAAAATTGGTATAAAGGTAAACTTGTATCGTAACCGGACCACTTATAGTTTGTTGTGAATCGCCATAATAATCCACTTCAATTACATAATTGCCTTCAATTGCATTTTTGAGTAAAAATTCTTCCGGACCATAGCCTGCAGACAAGTCATCAGATATAAATCCGCCAATATTTGTACTTCTATTGCCATAGTAACATTTTTCATTCATTGGGTCAGTCACCCATAAATCCATGTCAGTATTGTCAGCATCCCAGTTTAAAACAACCCTTATGTCAACAGGAAGATTAATAAGAAATTGTTTATCAATAAAACTTACATCCAACATCTTTCCAGCTTTAACGATTATACTGTTAATTTCTCCTATTACAATTGATTCTATTCCTTCAAATTTATCGGTTATATGCTCACTCCATTGTTTAGTAATTATTTTATAAAGTGTTTCAATAGCATTTTGGTAATCCTTATTTTCAGCAAAAGCCAAGCCTAAATCTCGATATGAATGTGGCTCAAAAGGCCTAAGATCTAATACTTGCTTAAAGACTTCAATTGCTGCGGTTGTTTCTCCAAATTCTAATAGTTTACGTCCTAACACCCTCAATACTTCATGGTTTTGCATTTGAATTTCAGAGAGATTTGACAAAACCCTTATCGCATTTATTGTATCATTATGTTTCATTAGCAATGTAGCAACATCCAAGAAATATGATGGATTTTCAAGATATTGTTTTTTGAGCTTTAAATGGTTGTTGTACATTTCGGATATGCTTACTAGTTTTAGCGAATCTAAATATGGGACATTAGGATTCCACTCTTTAAGGTCAATGCTTCCTTGTACATTATCTTCTTGTGAGTCTGATGATGGCCGAGTTACAACATCATATAAAATGTTTTCGGAGTTAACCATGGAACTGGAGGTTGCCATGACATTAAGTCGTTCAACACCATAAGCTATTACCTGTATCTCATCCAATAAAATATTATCATTTTCTAGTTTAATTGCAAAATTTACTAAATTTGAAACATCAATCTCCTGTGTTATAAAACCAATGAAGTGGATAGTAACTATGGCATTTTCAGGAACTTTCAACGAAAATCGTCCGTCTAAATCAGTCATAGTTCCTAAAGATGTCCCTTTTACTACAATATTAGCTCCAGGTAATGGCAAGTTGTTTTCGGTACTATACACTATTCCTGAAATTGCTTTTAGTGGCGATGAATTTCTAACTAATAACAAACTGTCATTTTTAATTTTTACAACCACCAAGATGCTGTCTGCAATAGCCTTATTTTTTTTATTCAATAGAACTTGTTCGGCTTTTTGAGTGCTATCAGTAACAATTTTATTTCTAGTAGCAATGCTATCAGCCACAAACTTATTTCGAACAGCAATACTATCCAATTTTGTTTTTTCTATTTGTTTAAGACTATCTAATCTGACCATCTCTCTTTTTTGTTCAGCTACTTTGATGTAATCGGTGTAAAACCTATCAATTTTATCAGCATATACACTGAATACATCATCTAAATGTTTTCTCAAACTTTGTGTCTCGGATTCTTTCTTCTTATTTTGCAATTCATAATATTCAGCTTGAAGTTCTACAGGTGGAATTATATTATGTGTTACATAATCTGTAATTTCGTCAAGTACAATCAAAGATGTTGTTTTTGTAACAATACCATACTTTTTCCCCATTGAAGTAATCTCATCTTTGTTCTCATTATAATTAACATTCAGGTAGTTTAGTTTTTGTTGAACCCAAAACCTTTCCACCAAATTATTATCCAATGCTTTACAATTGTCGATAGAAATCTTTTGCGTATATAAGGTTTTTCTATTAGGATATCCAAAATGAAGAGTAACATCAGCAGATTTAGCCTGAATTTTACCAACCAATGAAAAACGATCAAGGGTTTCAGCCTTATTATTAATGTATAAATCAGAAATCTCATCTTTCTTATGTTCTACCCATAAAAGCTGCAATTTCTCAGTCGTCAATAATTCAATTGCATTATTATTTGTAATATTATTTAAGTTTATATAGTCACCACTCGTTGATTGAGCTATAAATTTCAAATAGGAATGATTTGCAACCATGCTTGAATTAATAACCGAAACAGGTCTAGAAGAAAGTTGTATTTGACTTAGTCCATAGTTAGAAAGTCCGTCGCTAAAAAGTATAATATCACTGAATTTTGCAGTATTGAAATTAAGCTTTCCAAGTTGTGTTCCGCCATCAGGTTCCAAATTTTCTAAATATTTTCTCATGGGTTCCCAATTGCCACTTTTAACAACAAATTGAATAGAGTTTTCAATGTCATTTGCAAAAGTTATTAATTCAACTTCTACATTGCTTGCCCAACTAAAAAAATCATGTAAAAGAGTAAGTTCCTTAATAAAATCCCTTTTTAAAGCTGAACCGGAATTATCCCAATAGATTGTAATTCCTTTAGGTTCTTCCTTTATTTTCCGTTTATTCGAAATTTTGCCAGTTTTATAAAAATAAGACACTGGTTCTATTTTGCCCGTATAGGCAAGAATTTTAAGCTTTTCATCTGGCATAGGAATATTAAATCCTAATGAAAAATTTGCATTAAAATTAGTTTTAGAAAACTCACATTTATAACCCTTTTTAACTCTATTGAAATTTAATGTTACAAGTGTATTATCAATGTTTACAGGCTTATATTCACTTTCAACCACCTCTACATCCAAGTCAAATTCGTTTATTTCATCTTTAAAATTGAGTGGAAGAACATATAAGTATTGATTTTCAGAAACAATCAAATCATGCTCAAAAGCAACAATGATAGTTTTATATCCTTTAGGGTTAATTGGATAAACTCTTGACTTAAAGTTATTGCCTTCGGTCATTTCAAGCAGTCCCGGATCCACTTTCCTGTAAACAATTGATTCGAATATTTCTGTTCCTTTTGCTTTTTCTACAACAACACCTTCTCTCATTTTGCCGTTTACATCCATGGCGAATCTCGAAATGTTCTGTCCTTCACCCAATGGAAAATTAAGTTCTCCTTCCAGTACTCGGTTGGAATTGTTATAGAAACGCATTGTCATCGTTGTTGTAGCCAAATTATCTAATACATAAACTGAAATTGAAAGTTTATCAAGTTTAAGATACTCAATAGTATCATTTTTTATAAGTAGTTTTGGATTTCTTCCTTCCTGGGCAAAAAGCATATTCGATATAAAAACAAATAGTATTGCTATCAAAAAAGCGTGTTGTTTAAAGATTTTCATGTTTGTTTTTTTTTAAAATGAATGGTATGTCCATGTCTCTATGCTGGCTGATCTATATGTAAGCTGTACATCATAGCCGTTGTAATGTAGGGTGATTTATTCATTTAGGTGTCTTTTTAAGTCCATTTTTTCATGTAAGATTCTTTCAATTTCTATTATTGTATAATCTATGAGTCTATAGAAAATTATATGTTTGATTATTTATTTTAATACCCTTCAAATTTACTATAAGTTTTGAATAATCTCTACCTTGCTCAAAATCAAATTTTAGTTCATGCCATTTGTCAGTAATTTCAAGGTAATACTTATCAGCTTGTTTTTCTGACCATGTCTCACAAGAATATTCCCATATTTCTTCTAAATCAGTCTTGGTCTTATTGGTGAACTTAATCTTAGCCATTGACCTTTTTTCTTCGTTTCAATTCTTTCAGATGCGTTTTCGGATCGAAGTTTTCTGCTACACCACTATCAATTCCATCTTGGATTGCTTTTCGTAAGGCATAAAACTTTTGTTCTTCTTCTTCAAGTAATTTTAAACCTGCTCTTATCACTTCACTAGCATTGGTGTATCTTCCTTCTCCTATACTGGATTGCACAAATTCTTCAAAATGATTTCCCAGAGATATTGATGTATTCTTGCCCATTTACTTTTTTATGCAAAATTTGCAATAATTGGTAATAATTGCAAATTTTATTTTTCAGCTTACATAACGTCCAGCACTGGCGATCGTCCGTAACGTTAGCTAGGATGGCGTCCAGTGCATTGTTATGGCGAGTTTTACTTTTCAAATAAATTACCTATTACTTTTGGTGCTTTTATATATCCTTTTATGATTGGCTTGTTTTGAATAAATCTCAATCTATCATTCGTCGTTGTTTGAAATTCTTTTGTTTCATTTAGTAAATTATCTATTAAAGTTCTCCATTTTAAAAAACTTCCTTCCAGCTTCTGAATATAGACTTCATTGGTATATGCTTTAACCATTTTACCTAAATTTGCATTAACTTCGATTTCAACGCTTTTAAAAAAAATTCCTTTTATCCCAATAGTTGGGTTTGTCTTATAAAGAGAGTCTAATTGAATTCTACATTTTCTGGCAGCCAATTCATACATATCAAACACAATTATTTGCTTTAAATAATCTAAAGAATCAGATGTTAATCTATATGAAGTTTTAAGCTCAAAGGCAGGTGCAAAATAAATTACTTCTTCTTTCCGCTGTTGATCTTTTTCCTTTTTAGGAATATCCATAACAGAAAAAAGTCCAGTATATGCCCCCCAACATAAACTTTTACTCTCACACCATTCTAAATGTTTGGCTAACCTTGAAGTATCTTGAAAGTCGCCAAACTGAAGTGTATACTCTTCACACCAAAATATATGGGTTTCATTTCTAAGTGTATCACTTTGAGAGTACAAGGTAAAACTTAAGAAAATTATGTATAAACTTAAAACTATTATTTTCATCTTTAATTTGTTATATCGGCTGTTCTTTGCGACGGTTTTTGGCGATAGTCAATACTGTAGTCAAAGCATCTGTTACCATCCGTCATTATTTCTTTAGTCTTATTTTCAACGCAAAGTCAATACTTATTAAATGTTCATATACAAATTTGTTTGTCATTGTTGGTCTGAAAAAAGTCGGTCTGTATATAACTCCAACATTGAATTGTTCACCAACTTGAAAATAGGTCGGAAAGACTAACCCAAATGCATTGTGACTTCTTTTTATCGGTTCTTTTGTGGGTGGCGGTGGGTCAAATCTGTCATAATATCTAAAGTCCCAAGTGTTTTTTGCGTAGGATAGTCCGTAGCCTATTGAAAAGCGTCCAAGTCTATGATTATTAGAGATACTTGCATATCTTGAGCTCATCAATTCATATTCACCACTTATGTCAACGGCTGCTGGGAATGGAACAAAAAAGTCTGACACCCCCGAAATTCCAACATTTAAAAATTGATTCTTTGAATGATAATAGTCAAGTCCTAATGTTAAGCCCCAAAATCCAGTATTAGTTTTAATTCCTTCATTTTCAGGGTTCAGATTAAATGAGTTTATATGAGGCAATGATATGTGCATATGTAGTTCTCCTTTGTTGTTTGTTTGTCCATATCCGTAATATCTGCTGATTGTGTCTGTAGAGTTTATATAAATTCTTTGTGGGTAAGAATAGCGTTTAGGATTTTTTTTGTCAACAAGCATTCCAATGCCATAATTACAAACAATGTTGCTCCAATACATAAAAGAGTTCTTTGGCTCAACTTCAAATTCTTTGGTCAGACTATATGTCGAGGCAGTAATTTTTATTGGTTCTTTTTTTCTCTCAACCTTCAAATTTACTTTATTGTCAATCGTGTTCATTGTGTCACGGTTTAAAATAATCTTACTCGGTTCAGTTGTGTAAATAGTTATGCTCTTATGCGACTGGTTCATAATTGTCGCACAAGAAGTCAAAAGAATTGAAAATGTCAATATGTATAGTGTCTGTCTCATATTATGGCTTGTAACGACCGGTGATATGGAGCGGACGCAGCAATAGCAAGTCTGTTCGTCGAGTGCATTGTTATTTAGGGTGATTTATTCATTGAAATGTTTTTCGATATCCATTTTTTGATGCAATATTCTGTCTATATAGATTGTTGTTCCTTTTACTTTGTAGATAATCATATGAGATTTCACATTAGTTCTGCGGTGTCCTTTTTTAACTTCGTCGATAGGTTTACCAATATCCGAGTTTTCACAAATTTTACCTATTGCCGAAAATATCTCGTTGTAATATTTGTTCGCTTGTTCAATAGACCACTCTTCAACCGTATATTCCCATATATTATCTAAATCTTCTAATGCTAATTCGCTTATTTTAAGCTTAAGCTTCATTTTTTGTAACTTTGATTAAGTTTTTCCAAGTGTTTTACTGGGTCAAAATTTTTCACATAACCACTTTTTTCTCCCGCTTCGATTGCAGCCCTAAGAATCTTAATTTTCTGTTCCCTTTCATCGACAAGTCTTAGTCCTTCTCTAATTACTTCACTTGCAGAAGAATACCGACCAGATTCTATACTTTTTTCAATGATTTGTTCAAAATGATCCCCTAAAGTCACTGATGTGTTCTTTGACATTTCTACATTTTTTTACAAAGATACCAATATTTGGTATAGTTATCAAGTGTTTTTTGTGATTTTTCTCATGCTACATAACACGCTTGTGCTTTGCGATCGTATCGGCGTTTAGCCGATTTGTCGTCATGTACATTGTTGTGCTTTCGTTATTTTTCTTCATCATTTTCCATAAGTCTTTCTCTAATCTGTGATTTCTTTAGATAAAATCTATGATTCAGCTTAGTTGATTCAACTATCTCATATTCTAATCTAGCATTATTATAAAAGTCAATAGTCACCTCAATCAAATTGAGGATATATTTTTGCAATTTTTTATTAATAATTCGAGCTGGAACATGTAAAACCATTGGCTTATTATACTTATCACCTATAACCATTGAGCCATCAGAACCAACAATAATTTTAATTGCACTTTCTTCAAATCCTTCTGATTTCAGCACCAAATAGTTACAAAATACAGATTGTGTAAATTGATTTGCAAATTCTTCAATCGAAATTCTCTCACCTTGTTGAGAAAGGTATCTACTTTTTAGTTTTTGCAAATCCTTTGGGAAGTCAATTGTATCAATTGGATTAATATCTTGGTACTCTTGAATGTGAGGAGTAAACTTTACGTTTTTAAGCATTTCATTAAGAGTACTTTTCTCTGATGAATCAATAAAATCTTTATTGTCAATTTCTGAAGTAAAAAACTTCTCACCATTAAATAAATGATATTCAACCTTTAAACATTCTGATTCTGAATACAGCCATAAACTGTATAAAAACTGAGAAGAATGAATTGCCCTTTTTATAAAATCTCCATAAGGCTCTAAATCCCTTAAAATAAGGGCTGAGTTATTATTAGATGTTTTAAGTTCAACAATTCTAAATCCCTGTGATTCAATTCCAGAGTAGAAGTCTAATAACTTGGCATCTTCTCTTATATTAATCAAGGTTTTATCAAGCTTATTAATCTCAGATTGCACATTTTCCAAGTTATCAAATCCAAAAATTGTTTCAGAAATCCGAACTAACTTAAAAATCAGTAGGATTCTTTTTAATACTTCAAACAATTCTTGTCGTGTTAATTTGAATTCAAAAACTTCACCACTTTTATTGAAGCCACAAATTATTTCATTATTTACTATCCTTGAATTATGGTGATATGCAATATTTCTCCATTGATTTAATCTGATATCATATGGTTGCAAAACCAGGAGTTCTGTCAGCTCTGTAGTATTTATTAATTCATCTATAACTACACCTAAATCTTTCTGTTTTATCTCTTCAATTTCAAACTGCTTGTTTCTTTTTATTTTATTGAGTTGAAGAAGCATTTTGAAAAAGGATTTTGACAATCCCTCAATTGTTTGCCCAATCATATGTAATGATTCCTCAACAAAATCTTCCATGCATAACTTATGAAGTTTCATTTGATTATTATGTAAACTCCAAAATCTTGAAATACTCTGAGTGATTTCAGGCACCCATTGAGCATATGATTCAATAGCTAGTTTATGATTTTTTTCTTTAGCACCATTAAAAATATCTAGTATGTTGTCTATAAGATTTAATGAATCAGGATATTCCTTATAAACTGAAAAGTAAGCTAGCCAAATAGAAGTCAAGTCTGATATTGCATACTTTTTTAAGTTCTCATGATTTGAGAAATATGGAGAAAATGAATCTATTATTGAAACTTTAATATCATCAGGTGTTAGTCCAAAATCATAGAAATGTGAAAGAGGACTTACTTCGTCATAATATTTCAATTTTTTATTCTCCATCAATTTGCAGTATGGTTTTTATAATTAAGCACAACGGCCAGCACTGGCGACTGACGCTGCGTTAGCAAGTCTGTCCGTTCAGAGCATTGTTGTGGGTGGTTATCCTTCAATTTTATTTAAGTAAATGTTGACAGGTTTAGAAAAGTTTGTCAGGTAAAAAGCAATTGACAGTCCTATCAGTAATATAAAAAATGCAATTGAAATTGATTTTGCCATTATTAAACTCATCAAAATGGTCAATATTGATAACATGGTTAATATTGATACGACGTTTCCAATGTGTCTCCAACGCCAAAGCAAGCCAATTACAAGCAAGAACCCGAAGTTTCCAAAAATTTCAAATTTTCCACTTTGTTCTACAAACAATTCTTTTGAGAAATTACTCAGGGCTGATATTACAAAGATAATTGCCGCTACCACCAAAGTTCCAGTTTTACCCGATTGTTTAAGTTCCATTGAATTCATTTTATTTTAATTGTTTTTTTTATTAATTAGCTACAACGTCTAGGCTATTTTATGGTTTTGGCGATAGCCAAACTATCATTAAAGCCGTTGTTCTATCAAGTTTTTTAATTCACTGTTTCAATTTGTTCTAATTCCTTTTTGATTGTTTGCATTTCTTCTTCGATGTCAAAGTCGTTTTGCAGACCGAGCCAAAATTTGGTTGAAGTTCCAAAATATTTAGACAGTCGCAATGCAGTATCGGCAGTTATCCTTCTTCGACCTTTTAGGATTTGGCTTGTTCTTGTTTGCGGTACTCCGATGGCTTGAGATAGTTTATAAGCTGTTATGCCCATAGGTTTAAGGAATTCTTCTTCTAGAATTTCACCTGGGTGTATGTTGTTTAATTTACTCATGATAATCTGTTATTTGAACGTTTTCAGCGTTGTTACTTTGCCAGTTAAATATGATTCTCCACTGATCATTGATTCGAATGCTATAAAAGTCTGATAGTTCACCTTTAAGTTTTTTTAATCGATTTGCAGGTGGAATTCTTAGATCATTAATGTTTTCTGCATTGTTGATCATTCTAAGCTTTCTACGAGCCACTTGTTGGATTTCGGTTGGAAGCACTTTTGACTTTTCACCTTCCCAAATCTTTTCTGTTTCCTTATCTGCAAAACTATTTATCAAACTTTTTTAGTATTAACGTTCAAAGTTAGTAATTAGTTGCGATAGTATCAAGTTTTGCTCTAATTTAATTTTTAATGTATCTAAAGAATTTCCCAACCACCTTCATACTCATCACCAGTTATTTGTTCAAGAATTTTTGCTAATTTTGACCAATTGCTTATCGAACCATCACCTTCATATATACAGACCACATTGTTTCTGTCAAATGTTTCTATGTCTTCTTCTCCGTCCCTAATTCCATAATCATTATCAAATACACAAATAATCAATGATTCCGAGTATTGCCCATCATCTTCAAAATCATAATCCAAATAATTTCTAAGTTCTTTGGTTGCATGAAAAGCTTTGCCGCTCCAATGAGTTGCTGGTTCTGAAACTAAACCATTGGTTTTTAGTTCGGCTTCTAACAATTGCCGTTTATTCTCTTTGATTTGCTCTTTTGGCCAAAGTTTCAATATAAAATCTGACATCTTCTTTATGTTTTAATGTGATAGAACGATTTTGTGACACCTGACGGAATACCGAAGGAAGTCTGGCATGGTCATCACTTGGTATGTGTGGTGATTCTACTTTTTACCTATATTCTATTACTTCAATCTCAACTCTTCTATTTTTAGTTCGACCTTCATATGTCTCATTATCTTTAATAGGTTCTTCTTGGCCATATCCAAACCATTCAATTCGATCTTTGGAGATCCCGTTTTTGATTAAGATTTCAGCAATGGTTTTGGCTCTATTTTCAGAGAGTTCTTTGTTCGCTTTTTCGTTTCCTATTGAATCAGTATGCCCATTGATTCGAATTCTGATAGAATGATTATCATTCAGATAACTTATTAGTTTGTTCAATATATCTTTAAACTTAGGACTATTAAATCTCGTAGTTCCAGAAATAAAATTTATATTTCTTAGTGGGATTTTGCTTCCAATTGGAAGTGATGTTTTCTCTTCTATTTCAGCAAAATCAATTATTTCTAAAATTTCAATGTCATCAACTACATAATACCCTATCATATTGTCGGCTTGACTATGTTCCGAATTAGTGAATTGTCCCAGATATAGATATTGAAAGTCCTGATTTGGAGTTATATATTTGGATATTCTTTCCCACCTTTTATTTGTAATTACAATTTGCGAATCAGGAATTATTTGTGGATATCCGAATAACATGTTGGATTCATTTGTGATTATTGAATCAGTAGCCAATAAAATCCCATAATTGCTATTTAGACGCTCATCCTTATCCTTTTTTGGTGAAGCACAATCTATTCTACGTATCCAATACGACACTAAATATGTATGAAGATGACTCATTTTTTCGTGCAATTTTACGCCGATATATTCACCTCTATCGCGATATTCTGTTTTACCATTAATAACCCATATATCTTTATCGGTTGAAATGCCAATTCCAAATTTACCTGTTTTTACCTGTGGATTCTTTATAAATCCTTCCTTGTTGCCCAATGAAATAACTGTAGGATAAGAACCCGATGGAGCAAACCATTTCTTAATCATTTTACTAAAATCATAATGGCCACAGGAATTTTGGTTGACATTGTCTCCAACCTCCTCAAAACTTGGATTTGGAACAAGGTTTTGACAAAAAACTCCTGAATTAAAATATAGAATGAAAATTATTATTAATCTCATCTTTTAAATATTTCTTGTTTTTATATAACTGAATTAACAAGTTAAATCTTATGATTTATCTTTTTTTTCATTACAATCTTTCCGCATATGCTCCGTAGCCATATCTGCGGAGCTACAAATTTATCGCCCGTTGCCGCCGCCAATGCGGGATTTAAAGCCCGAATACTTGCGGAACGGCTATGTGGTATGATGCGGTGTAGGTTAGAGTATTTTAACATATTGTAATCAGAATACGTACCCAACATTAAAATGCATGAAATTTATTGGCAAAATACTTGGATTTGGAGAAAAATCCTTTTCAATACTTACGTCTATTTTCTTGAGTATTCTAACTCCTGCTTTTGCATTAATAAAAAATTCCCAAACCCGTTCATGAAAATAATTTTCATAAATATAAAGTGAGATTCCTCCCTTCAAATAAGGTGAAATCTTACTATTGTTAAAACGATACATTAATCCTATAGGAATCCTAAAAAAATTATAACCATCTATTTCTTTATTCAAATTATAGAGATCATTATATTCAATGTCCTTTTTCATTTTATAATAATTCCAAAAAACACCTATGTTCGATGAAAGTTTTTCACTAAATGCCGACTGAATTATACCAAACTCGTAGCCCAATGTAAAACCATTACCTATTGTTGTATTTGTTGAATTTATTATAGAGTATCCAGCACTTAGATTATTTTCAAATATTATTTTTTCTTTCCTGGCATAGGTTGTACTTTGAATTTCAGGATGACGCTTATTTAAATCATCAATAATAGAAATAAATTGTTTGTCTGAAAATTTTAGATTTCTAGCTTTATCCTGCAAATCTTTATAATCTTTTAATAAATATATTAGCCTGGCTTGATAATGCTTTTTCAGCCGATAAACAGTCTCGTTCAAAACCTCTTCTTGATTAAGTACATAATATTCGTCTCCAATTTGCAAAATGTAAACCCAAGTAATATCAGTTTCAAAAATTATTGATAATTCTCCTTCGGGTAGTTGTAATTTATAAAGTTTAGCATATCCATCTACAAGTTTCTTGGCTAACCTCAGTTCAGATTTTTTTGTAGAATCTTGATACAATTTATAGCGAACACTCTGAAAAATAGATGAATCGGACAAAAAAATAAGCTCTTTTATTTCTGAGACAGGAATTTCTTCAACATCCATACGCTTAATTTCTGTTTTAAATTTTACTTTTGGATTTAATTTACTTTCTGAAATCTTTTCAACATATCCTTGAAATCTTTGATTATTATTCTTAACAACAGTTGCCTCCTTATAATAGGAATATTGACTGAATATTTTTAATGTTAGAATAAAACAAAATAGCACTAAAACTGTCTTCTTCATAATTTAATAATATTGTTATTTGTATTTTATAAAATATCATGCTTATTATCTTAGTAGCCAAAACGCTTACATTTATTAAATATTGCAACCAACGTTTTGGCCGTAGCCGTCGTGCCGTCTCGATAGAGCGGCATGATGTGATAAGGCTTGTTAGATGGGGTTATTCATTCACAAATATTGATTTGACTTCCATGTCATGTTCATTAAAGTATACAACTCCATTTTGTTCAAATCCGCATTTTTTCAACGGTTTAATAACATCTTCCGATTTTATAGCATCATGTAAACATGATGCTACTATTGCATAAGCCGTTTCTTTAACTTTCAAAAATATCTCTAATTCAAATTCAAATACCCATGCTGTTTCTTCAAATTCTCCCCCTAATATTTCTTCAAATATTTCTTCAAATTCAAAGTCAATTGAACTATCACTCGCATAACTTCCATCTTCAAATTCAATATATTTAGGATTATCTATTATTACTTCAAAATTTCTTTCTTTGAATGCAATACCTGAAAAATTTGGACTTGAATTGTATTCAAAAAACAAACCATTAAATGAAGTGTATTCTTCTTTTAATTTGAAAGTTGAAATGGAGGAAATAATCTGTTTCTTGATACTTTTTGTGATATCTATAAAATTTAGGCCTTTTAAATTTTGAAAAACTGAATTCATGATATAATCCATCTCTTCACCACTTTCTTGCAATGCTTCTAATGATTCATTATAAAATGATTTCAAAAACCCAAGATTGTGATTTCTATCTTTTTCCGATTCAATTTTAGCTGTTTCTTTTAAAAGTTCAGCTTTATATTCTTCTAAGCTTGATTTTATCGTAGCTCTTTCAAAATATTTGAAATTTGTTTCAATTACGTCTCTATAATGTCTAGCAATTTCTGAATTCATATTCTACTTTTTTATTTTTTAATCCCATCTAACGTCCAAGGCTATGTGACGGCTGCCTGATAAGGCAGATGGCATCATAGCCGTTGTTACTTGCTGTGTGATTTTAGACTAATTCAAAGTTCTCCTTTTCAATTTCAAATGTTACTTTGGCTTTTAGAGCTCCAAAAATTTTCATTAAGGTTGAGATTGTTACATTGCCAGTGTTATTCTCCATTTTAGAAATTTGGGCACGTTGGACTCCTACTAATTCTCCAAGTTGTTCTTGGGTCAGTTTTCGTTCAATTCTCAATTGCTTGATCTGTTCAGCTAAGATTTCTACTCTTAATTCTTGTTCGTATTTATCTCTTTTGGGTGTACCAACCTTTCCAAGAGTTTTGTCTTTGAGTTCTGATAAAGTTATTGTTTTCATTATTTATTTTTATCCTTAAAATACTGTTTTTTAATTTTAATTGCTCTTTCAATATCAGATTTAGGGGTTTTATTTGTTTTCTTATCTAAACCGTGAGTACAAAGTATTAGCGTTTTAGAGTCAGATTCACCATCCCAAAATGCAAATATTCTGTAAAATTTCTCTTGGTCTCTTTCTCTAAATTCAAAAATCCCATCTTCTGAGTTCAGCTTTTCAAACCAGCTTCCTTTTAGACCAGACTCGGTTTTATCAAAAGCTCTAAGAAATTTTCCTTGCATTTTATCTGTAAGTTCTAAGAAGTAATCTTCTGCTTCTTTAAGCAATTCTACTTCTATTTTTCTCTTTAAACGCTTCATTATGCAAAGATAAACAATGTTTCTATATTTGGAACAATATTTTGCGGGTATTTTTCATTTTCATGGCAAGTAACGGTTGGCAGCTACAAGGAGTTGGTGCCTTTCAGCACGAATATAGTTGCGAAGAACCAAACTTCCATGAACCAAAAATGTTTCTACGTAACACAAAACCGCCAATTTCTTGTAGGTGCTGTTATAGGGCGTTTTTATTTGCACCTGTCAAGTTTTAGTGTCAATATTTTGCCAACGTCTTCTTGATTTTCATAGCCGTCTTGTGAGTAATCCTTGTAAATCCATTTGCCATTTTGTTTTTCTAAATGGTCTTTAATGCTTTCAAAGATGGGTGCTTTGTCAGTAGTAAAGTCAAACGAACCTTCGTGAACTCCAAACTCCTTTAGTAGCGTCCATTTGTCTTTACACCATGAATATATTTTACAACTGTTTACTCTGCTAAAGTCTAAATAGTCAATTACCAAAGCTATTTCGTCTTTACCGTCAGCATTGTTGTCGCCTACATTTATTAAGCAATAAAGTCCTTGTGCTGTTCCTAAACTTAATGTGTCTGTGTTGCTTTTACTAATTGTCAAATACAAGTCTGCTTCTTGGTCGTAAAACCATTTCACAACTGTATCCCACTCATTTTGAAAAGGGTCAGCAGAATATTCAATCTCAGCTTTTGTCAGTTTTGAAAAATTATGTTGAAAGATTGTGTCCTGTTTACCGTCTCCGTCAAAATCGCCAACAACAAACAGTTTTTCCAATTTATGGAGTTTAATCTTGTTGTCAGCAGTTTTAGGAACAGTTGAATTGTCAGCCGCCTTTTCAGTCTGAGTGTTGCAACTTAAAAGTCCTAAAGTCAATGATAATATGTAAATCGACTGTTTCACTTTCGTCTTTTAAAATGCCCTATAATCGGGTCAGGCAGGGGAATTTCATCCCAACCTTCCCACAGAACCGTGCGTGAAAGTCTCCCTTCACACGGCTCTTCATGCTTGTAAATCACACAAAGATAATGTAATATCTTTGTTGGATGCACCAGTTCATCTCTGATTGGTTGTGATTTTGTCTCAAAATAATCGGTCATCCCTTTTGATAGGTTGTCAACTCTTTTGTAAACTAAACATGCCAAACCCTTCGCTCCAACTCCATTACAGAGTCATCATCACTACTACGATTTGGTCTGCCGCCAACATCTCAGATCATCCCATTTCTGACTGTTTCCTCTCCCGATTTTACAGTACGATGTTGACTTCTCTTGTTCCATATGATAGCCTATGTACAGTTCTTGCCAACTTAACCCCGGTTATCATGTACCCAGAAATCAGGTCATCCGATACACTCTGTCGCAAGCACATTGGTGTCTGTGATTAGTTCATCTTAGCTGCGAGAAGGATCTCGCAGTTCAGCCCTAAATTGATTTGCGATCAAATTTTAACGGGCTTCATCCTTACGAGGCTTCATCATTGGTTCACTTTCATTCAACTCCTGTACACTCACCTACAGCTGTCAATGCAGCCGTTTTTCCTTAACGTTCAGCACATCTGTCTTTCGGCATTTGCACCTTAAGGTGGTTTGGTAGCTACCCCTGACGGTCGCCACCGAGAGACCTTCTCTCATCTATCATACAGCATCAACCTATCTGCATAGGTTGTTCAAGACACACACGTCCAAGCACTGGCGACGGACGACCTATAGGGAGTCTGTACGTCCAGTGCATTGTTACTGGTCGTTTTTATTGTTTTTCAAAGGTAACTCTTTTGGCCAATCCACAAATCAAAAATCTAAAATCTTTTTATCTTCAACGTCCCGCTTGGCAATCTCAAAATCTCAAAATCTTCATCCCGTTTTGAAGTCTTCCTCAATGACCAGTAACGTTTAGTACACCTGCCGTACGACCGATAGGGAGTATGGTCATGGTGTACATTGTTAGCAAGAGTTATTTCCATATTTTCCACCACTTTCTTTTATTTACATTTGCTGAAATTGTATCTTTTATATCTATATCACTTTCGCTAACAGCTTTCGCTTTTATTTCAGTATTTTCTACCTTTAGATTTGAATCTAAATCATTAATTATCAATAGAAATTTTGCTACCTTCTCATCACTCGACTTTTTAAAGTCTTCATTTGTTGCTTCAAATTTTTCAAAAAAGTTCTTAAGTTTTATAAAAGTTTCACTTTGCTTGGAGTTTTTCATTTCGAAGAATATTCTTGACATTAATATTTGTATTGCTGTGTAGCCCTGAATCCAGCCTTTCTTTTCGGAATGTAATTGAAGGTTGTCAAATACGGTTGAAAAGTACAAATTGTTATTAACATAAACATTATCTATTGAATCCACTAAAATAGAATTTAAAAATTCAGGAGGAAAAATGATGCTGTTAATGTAGCATTCCAAATCATTTTTTACTACTAATCTTTCATTGAATCCTATTTGATTAATTAGAATTTCATGGGCATTGTAATTTATCACAGGCAAACCTATTCCTTCAATATAAAATGGTAATTTACTATAACTTTCACTTTGATCTTTAGTTTGTAAATAGACTGTAATATCAGAATTTGTTCCGCTTGCAGGTCTAAAGTCTGTTTTATTTTGAACAAGTAAAATGTTATTGTTTAACTCAACATAATATTTTGTTACTCTTGATACCTGAGGAAAGTCATCTTTAGCTTTTTCTTTAACTAATTTAGTGAAATTTGATTCTATTAATTTATTCGTTGAGTCATGAATTGATTTTATACTCAATTTTTCTTGACTTGACTTTGAAAGTTCAGTTTCTGTTATTTCATCAGGAGAATACCTATTGCAAATTACAGATTCTAAAGACTTCTCTAAATCCTTAATATTAAAATTAGCTTCTATATATTGTTGAGCGATCTCGAGATCATGGATTCCCCATAAGTAATCTTTCGATTTTTTCAAATGCTCATTATTGCCATAGTACTTTATTTCAAGCTCCAATAATTCACCAAAGTCTAAATCATCATTAGATAATTTCTCAATAATTCCGTTTTGAACTATCTTCATTCTTATTAATTTTTGACCTTCAAAAATTATAAATCCGTTTAACAATGAGGTGGAATTTGAAAAAAATACTACTTTTTTGCCTTCAGGAAAATTAGTAAACACACCAGATTTTAAAGTAGAATAGTTTCCTATAAAATCGCTTGGAATGTAATCTGAGCAAATAATAGTATGTCCTTCGATCTCACTAACAAAAACTTCATTCTCAATTGTTAAAGCATCATGATATCGCACATTCGGCCTTCCAATTCTATGTTGATCACTTGCTCTTAGTTTTTTTTCAAGTTTCAAACTTTTCAACAGATAAGAATCCTGTTCAAATTTCTTTCCTTCTATTAATATTGTTGATGCTAAAGTTGCCATTTAATTTTTTTTAATTCTTGCTAACGGTCTGGCTAAATGGCGTAGCGGCGCATAGCCGCTATGAACATTTTAGCCTTTGTTGTAGCCAGTTTTCTTTTTACCATAATTTCCACCATTTTTTCTCACTCGCCTTTGGTGTAATCTCTTTCTTTGGTGATTTCTTAATTTCCTCTTTTTTATTGACTTGATTCAATCATTTGGAGATATTTATTTAGTAGTGCCATTCCTAACGATGTGAACCTGCCTTCGTCATCCATTATTTCTTTTTGTTTCAAATCATCTACCACATTTGGCTTCATGTACAAAGAAATTTTATCTCCAATTTCTTTTCGTTTATCATTTCGAATCAATGTCTTTGTTCCTCCGAGAAAAAGTATACTTAAATTCATGTAAAGCATTTCATCCTGCATCAAGGAATTTAGTTTATTTAAATCCACATCATTCTTTTCTAATTTTTCTTGAAACTTTGAATGAATTGCCTTCGCCCAATCTTTATTTATTCCTCCTGCCGCTAAACTAAAATATGGTTCGTTCTCCTCTACTTTATTATTTGCAATTATTGAATCAAATATTGGTTTCAAATCCATGTCGTTCTGGTAAAAACTTATTCTTTTTAATGCTGCAAAACGTATAGTTTGATTTTCTTCATTTAAGATACAATGTTCAAGCAAAGCTGCGTATTTTGGGTTTTTGGTTTCTCCCAAGTGCATTATTGCTTTTATCTTATTGTCAGCACTTTTTAGCTTTTGAAAATTTTCAATCAATTTTTCGTTTGGAATATCTACTCCAACTTTTTCTATTTCTTCAAATGAAACTATTTTTAATTTGGATATAAATTCTTCGCCGATTGATGGATTATTTTTCATTCTTTCAAGCATCGAACTTGAATACTTATTTTCTGGATTTATCTCAAAAGACTTCTTTATACACGATATTCCAAAAGGATAAAGCTTTTGAATTTCATTTTGATTTGAGTAACCACAAATTGAATCCCCTAATCCATACCAAAACATCGTATTCTCTTTATCCATTCGTACCGCTTCTAAAAATAGATTGTACGACATAAAGAAATTTTTCTCTGAATAGAAAAGTAGTGCTGATTGTTCGTAATGGTTCATTTTTTATTTTTTTTAATTGGCTACAACGGCTGTGATATGGAGCGGACGCAGCGATAGCAAGTCTGATCTCATATAACTTGTTATAGCCAGTATTTTATGTACTTGCATATTCATGTCCAAAACTATAGTCACAATCACCTAATTCAGGTTCTCCAATTTTATACCCTAAAGTTTTGGTCGCAATTTCTTTTATTTCTTTTTTCCACTCTTTCCAAGCGGCTTCTTCTATGTAAGCACTAAAATAGAGACCACTTGGTTCATGATGACAACAAATGTACTTTTCAGTTTTATCAATATTATAACTATACCAAAATCCTGAATCCAAGCCATTGCCTCCAGAACCTAACCAACCATCTAATTGTGAAAAGATTTGAGGAAGTTGTTTCAAGTATTTATCGGGCAAGTAATACCAGATGTTTAAATTCATTTGAAAATGTTCCAACATTAAATTATTTGTTTAGAAATTTATTAGTTGCTGCTAATAATTCTTTTGGTTTAGGATGACTAGGATCAATTTGACTTGCTTTTTCAAAATATGGTTTAGCTTCTGAATATTTACCTAATTTGAAATAGCATTCTCCAATTGAGAATATTGCTAGTAAACTATTAGGGTTTACTTGAAGGGATTGATTAAATCCTTGTATGGCTTCACTCCAGTTTCCTAAATCCATATGGCAAAATGCTCTGTTATCAATCGCTTCATGGAAGTTTGGCATTAAATCAATTGCATTGGTATATTTTTGAATAGCGGCTTTATGGTTGTTTTGGTTTGTTAGTTCATGTGCTTGTTGATAAAATCTTTTGGCATATTTAACGATTTCATTTACGTTTTGAGTAGACTTTATATAAACAAAATACCCTTCTAAATCACTTTCAACTATTGGTTGGTTTACAATCAGTTTAGGATTGGAGAATCCATTTCCATTAATTGGTGAATGATGAATTTTTACATCCAAATTCTTTATATCATTAGGTTTAGGGATTGAGCTTGTCTCTGCAAATGTTTTTACATGAAAGGTGTTTGATTCAACATCTATTTTTAGCAATTTGTGAATATGATATTTGTCATTTCTTTCGGTATAGAAAACATCACCTTCTTTAAAATCTTTGTGTTCAGGATTTTCTGATTTCCCACTTCCAAATATGTTCTTTAGAAAACTCATATTTTTTTTTAATTTTTATTGGCTACAACGGTTTGGCTTTGTGACGTGCCGTCCCGATAGGGTGGCATGGCATCAAAGCCTGTGTTAGCAATAGTTATTCTTTTAGGTTGAATTTCGTTTTTAGTTTTAGATAGTTTTCTTTAGTCTCACAAATAAACATTGGATAATCAAAGCTTACTTGATTTAAACGTATAACGGATTCTTCTGATTTATGTATATCATTTATATATTCTTCTATTTGATAGCCTACTGGCATCGTATCATTAAATACTATCGATTTCGAATACAGAGTTTTGTCAACCAATGTCTTAAGTTTAATTTGCTCCTGATTGTATCCTTGAATTAGGTAACTATATATAGGCCTTTTTAAATCAGAAAATACAAACTGAAATACTTCATTATAAAATTTGTTATCCAAAAGAGCTATTTGTTCTGGTTGTGCATAGTAACTACTTGCAGTTTCTGAATATTTAAGTATCCAACTGAGTATTGCTTCGTTTCTTCTAAAGTAAGTTCCAACAAATTTAACGTCAATCAAATGTTCTACGTAATTTGGAATTTCTTTTTTTAAATCACTTCTTAAAAATTGGATAATCTGCGTATTCGAGAATGAATAGAGATAATCTAAAGGTATTTGATGTTCTGAATTTATATCGTATCTAATTGTTTCAACACAAGCCTTAATGTCATAATTGATTTCACTTGAATTAATTCTATCCAAAATTAGAACAACCTGTTCTTGTTGAGAATTTGTAAGTTCACAATTTTTAATCAGTTGATAAAGAAGACTGATTTTATGAGACGGATTTGAAATATCATTGTTAATTTTTCCTATCCATTTATCTAATTGATTTTTGTCCGAAGATGGCATTAGAAAGTAAATCACTTCGAATAAATGATCGGGATCAATTTTGTCGAATTTTGACTTAGCCAAATTGTTTATATTACTCTTTGTATCATATTTACTTAGTAGATTTAGGCCATAAAGCCAATTAATATAATATATGTCTTGGCATTTCGATAGGTAACTTCTCAGTATTTCAGTTATCGCTTGTTGTTCAATTTCAGTTGTTGCTTTTTTATATAGATTAAGAAATACATTGTTTTCTGGAATAAAAAATAGATTTTGATTGCTATCTATAATTTCTATTAGATGCTCTGTAAACTGAATTACAGTAATTGCATCTTTTTGCTTTGCTAAAAGAGCTAATTCTTTGTCAAAACTGGAATTTAGAAATTCAGCAATATTGATTTTATCAATAACCTTAAATTCTAGAGCAAGCTTATGGTTATTTGCCTGTACTGATTCAAACTCTAATTTTATTTCCTTAATCTCTAAGTCGGTTAGATTATTTTTTATTTCCATTTGTCCTGAAAGGTTAAGATTTAATATTAGTAGACCGATATTAATTAGTATTTTCTTCATTTGATTATTGCTAACGTTTTGGTGATATGGATCGGACGCAGCGGTAGCAAGTCTGATCTCATATCGCTTGTTATAGGCTCCATTATTTTTTAATTTCTACTGCTCTATTCAATATTTCCTTTATTTCTTCTTTTTCTGCTTGATTCATATCTCTAATTTTTAAATTGATTCCGTCCTTAAAAATTGTAGATACAGGAATAAATCCATTTCCACTTAAAGTGAATATATAAATTCTTTCCAACTTCATAGAATTGTCAACAAAATTTGGATGTATTGCCAAGCATGTTGATTTACTTTTTGTTGATGCGCTAGGATAAAACAAAAAAGAAATTCCATAATACGCATAAAGGTAATTATATGCGATCCATGATGATTTGGGATATGGTTTAATTTCATTCTTTAACCATTCTGACACCATATCATTAATAAACAGTAATTCATCAAGTTTATGTTTGCTACCGTTATTTATCTGTTCTATTTGCCATTCTCTATGTTTCCTAATAAGTGGCAATAATTTGTTATCTTGATTAACCGACATAGGAAGTATGAATGTTGAAAAAATATCAAATGAGCTTTCGATACTCCATGAACTTAAATATATTACATCATCTATTTTCGGATCACTTTCCCAAAATGCTGTTTCCCCATCTAAGGCGCAATAAAATACAGGTCGGAATTTAATATTTGCCCTTCCATTTAAATTTAAAATATTGCTTGGAGGGTAGTTATAAACACTTGCCAATAGCGGGTACTCTAACTCACCAATATTCTTACGGACTCTAAAAACAGATAATTTGTTGAGCTAAATCTTTTAAAATACTCTTCTTTTATATTTTCAACTAATTCATTGTCAAGATCTAAATTTTCAAATTCATTTTTAAGCTTATTCAGCTTCTCTAAATCAGGAATTTGAGCTAATTCATTTTGCCATTCTCTTGATGTAAAAGTTTTCTTTTCCAAATTGAATTAGTTTTATTGGTTTTTACTTTACTTACTAAAATTCAAACGTACTTGCTTAACCTTGGTTGCCTATAACGGTCAAGTATAAGAGCAGTAGCGGATTTCAAGGCGATTACCAGTCTACCAACATCAATGTTTATTAAAAGCAGGCCTTGAATTTACCGCATTATCCGCTATTGCTCTTATACATTGTTGTAAGCAGGTGATTTACGGGATTATATATGTTTTTGTCTGAATAGTATGTGCACTAAAATAGCCAAGTCTAGTTCCTTGCATATTTGTATAAGGATTTGCAGGTGTGGATGCATTAGTTGGGCCGCCAAATAAGTTGCCGAAACTTTTATAGTATTCATATATTTCCTTACTGATACACTGCATTTCAATTGTTAATGTATCACCTTTTTTATAGTTTCTATTAAAACTTCGTAGAGTACTATTGATTGTGGTACCATTTGATAACCTATCATCAAATATATAGGCATTGATGTAATCACCATTTCTAAATTCTACAAAACGATAGTAATTGGTCTCATTTAGTGGGTCCAAATATTCAACACTAATATCATGTGTGCTTCCATCGCCACCACCTGGTCCGCCACCTCCGCCACCTGATGAAACTTTTACTGTTAACTTATCAAAATTGACCTCATTGGAGATGGAACACACTGAACTAATAATTTTATCATTGCTTTTAACATTTAAGGTGTACGATCGGCCAGCAATTCCAATAACTGTTGATCCGACATACTTTCCTTTATTAGTTTCTTTTAGTGTTTCATTATTCCCTAAATTGTCGGCAATTACAATCGTTGCTCCAACAACTGGAGGAAATTCGTTATCATCATTAAAGTTTACGGAGGATGACAAAGTAACGGTGATTGGCTCTTTGCTGTTTAAGTTTGCTTCAACAACAATCTGAGTATCAGCTACATTGACATTTACTTCAAATTCTTCGGTACAGGATATCAAAACTACACAGATAGCCGCTAAAATGAACATTTGTTTGATTATTCTCATTAGAAATTATTGAATGTTTACTGTTTGTGTTACTTTTGATTCCTCGACATCCTCCAATACATCACCTGCAAAGCTGCCATTTAGCTTCAACTTTATGACATATGTACCAGCAGTTGAGTAATTGTGTGTCCCGACTTGCCCCGTGGATTCATTCCCATCTCCCCAATCGATAGTTGGTGAAACATATTCTGATGGAAGTTCGCTCCCACAGTTACTTATAGTAATTAATTCTGAAATTTTTGCTGTGGTCTTATCGACAATTATACAAGCATCTCTTGATGGTCGTCTATCCTTCAAACATGAAGATAAAGAAAATAAACACATTGACAAAATAATAATTTTATTAGAATTCATGGTATTAAAATTTAAAGTTATAACTAACAGATGGTATGTAGGTAAAAAGGTAAGTCTTCACACCAGTTGTTTTAGTAGGGTCATTTGGATCTTCTTCAAAATCAATGGTGAAGGCATTTTTTCTACCGTATGCATTGTATACTGAAAAGTTTAAAGAGCTTTCAAACTTCTTTGATTTTTTTAATGTACGAGTAGCTCCAATATCCAACCTATGATAAGCGGGCAATCTATACCCGTTTCTTTCTGTGTAATAAAACTCTGTTTTTCCATTTATCTCATATTTTCCACTAGGCATGGTTACTGCATTGCCCGTATTAAATACCCAAGTTGCAGATATATTCCATTTTTTGCCGATGTCATACATAGATACTAAGGAAATATCATGGGTTGCATCTTGACGAGCTGCATACCAATTTCCGTTGTTAATGCCATCAATTTTTCTTTCGGTTCGACTGAGCGTATAGGATGCCCATCCGGTAAATTTTCCAGATTTCTTTTTGAGCATTAATTCTAGGCCATATGAACGGCCTATACCATAAAGCAATTCGCCCTCTATGTGTTCATTTGCTCGTATCTCAGCACCGTTTTTTAAGTCAAGTTGGTTGCCCATCCATCTATAATAGGTTTCAGCAGAGAACTGATATTGGTCATTGTTGAGATTTTTAAAATATCCAAGTGATACCTGATCGCTAATTTCGGGTTTCACATTTCTACTGGAAGTAATCCATATATCTGTCGGAGTAGACGAATTTGAATTTTGTAACAAATGCAAGTTTTGAGTATTTCTGGTATAGCTCATCTTAAATGATTGTGTTTCGTCAAGAATATATGTCATATTTATTCTTGGCTCTGGATTGATATACGTCTGCACAATTTCCCCTTTACTAAAATATGTGCTGTCAACAATTTCACCATCATTATAGGAATAAAAATCTCCTCTCCCTATAAGGTTAAAAGTAGAAAGTCTAAGGCCATATTCCAAGTTAAATTTGCTTGATTGCTTCCAATTGTGTGAAAAATACAACCCATTTTCCAGAGCATACCTATCTTGAAGTATAACGGGATTGAGATCAGACTCTTCGCTGACTTCAACTTGACCTGGAGTGATGGTGTGGTAAATACTGCTTAGACCAAATTTGAAGCTATTTTTGTTGCTTGTAAAATAATCAAATTCATGCTTTAAATTCCAATTTTTTATTACTGAAGTAAGGCTAAATTCATCAACATCTCTAGTAATCTTAACACGATAATCATAATCCGAGTATATCAAAGAAGTGTTACTAAACAATTTTGGATTCCATATCCTGTTCCAACGAACTGTACCAGTCACATTCCCCCAGTCTATACCAAATCTATCTGCAAAACTCAATTCATCTCTTCCAAAGTAACCGGAAATAAATATTCTATTGTTGTCATTTATTTTGTAATTCGATTTAAGGTTTACATCGTAGAAATATAGTTTATTTTTATTTATTGTTTCATCTGGAGAAAGCTTTAAAAATAAATCAGCGTAAGTTCTTCTTCCTGATATTAAAAACGAACCTTTATCCTTCACAATGGGACCTTCCAAATTTAATCTGGAAGAGATTAAACCAATACCTCCTCCGACATGAAAATTTTGATTATTCCCTTCCTTCATTAATATGTCCATCACAGAAGAAGTTCTTCCTCCGTATTCTGCGGAAGCTGTGCCTTTGTAAAGCGTTAAATCTTTGATGGCATCACTATTAAAAGTAGAGAAAAAACCTAACAAATGGTTTGGGTTATAAACTATAGCTTCATCTAACAATATTAAGTTTTGTGAAGAGTTGCCACCTCTTACAAACATACCGCCACTGCCTTCTCCTGTAGTTTTAACACCTGGAGTTAATGTGAGTATTTTCATTACGTCTTGTTCTCCAAACAATACTGGTATTCTCTTTATTTCCTTAATGTCCAATTTTTCAGCACCAATCTTTGTATTAGTGACTTGATCATTTCGTTTTTCGGCTGTAACAGTTATCTCTCCTAATATGATAGCATCCTCTTCCAATTTGACATCAAGTGTCATATTATGTTTTACATTGACTGTATGTTCTATTAACTTATAACCAACGTACCCAATTTGTACAGTTTGATTTCCTGAAGCAATAGTTAAAGAATAGAAACCATATTCATTTGTTACTGTGCCCACGGAAGGATTGTCTTTCAAAGCAACAGTCGCACCTATGACTGTTTCACCAGTTTTACTATCGTATATTGTACCACTTAAAGTATATTTTTCCTGTGCATTTAAATTACTAACACTAAGAAAAGCTAATATTAATAATATGAACCTGCGAAAATAAAATTTGAATAAACTCATATTATATAGTGTTTTGTCATGATTAATGTCCATTTTTCAACCTTGTCTTTTGAAAGAAATGATTTAAGCTCCTTCTTAATATCTTGAAGAAGTTCTAATTTTTTTAATTGGATTTTGTGGATCGTTTCGGGTGATGGTTTCCCGGGTTCTGTTTTAATTGTTTTTATAGCTTCTCTCATTTCTTTACTGAATTTTAATGCAATGGCAATGACTTTGTCATATTCGTCTTTGTCCAAATCTAAAGCCAATTGCATTTTTTTTGATTTTAATTCTGCTACTTGCTCATAACTTAATTCGTGGTATAGGCTATAACCTTGCTGAAATGATGAAGGATGATATTGATTGGCAAAATTTGGTCTCTGTGCCAGACCAACCACAGTTACAAATAATAGTGATGTAAGCGTGAATATTTTCGATTTCGTATTCATGATTGATATTATTTTATAATTCAATACAAAAATAAAACGAAATGAATAATTACATTTTATGTCTCTCTTAATGAGTAAAATGTGTCGGAGAACGTGTTATTTGGACTTAATTGCACTGTTGATACTACCCAAATAACTGGTTCCAATCGGAATGGAAAATTGGTCAATAAAGATAGTTTTATTCCTAACTGAATCTATTTTCTTGATTGAGACAATGAAAGATCTGTGTACCCTTAAAAATTCAGTTTGTGGAAGGATATCCATCATTTTTTTCATACTCATCAGTGTAAGCACAGATTTTTTATCTTCTAAATGGATCTTTATGTAGTCATCCATTGTTTCAAGATAAAGAATTTTGGAGAAAAGAATTTTTACCAAGGCGTATTCTGATCTTACGTAAAGAGAGTTGTTTTCACCTTCGGTTTTGTTGAATATATATTGGTAATATTTTTGAGCTTTCTCACACGCCTGAATAAACCTGTTCTTCTCAATAGGCTTTAATAAGTAATCGATCGCATTCACTTCAAAACCCTTAATGGCATATTCGCTGTGTGCCGTAGTAAATATGACCATTGTTGTTTGTTTGAGGGATTTATAAAAATTGATACCATTCATTGATGGCATATTAATATCTAGAAATATCAAGTCAACTGGGTATGAACCAATGTAATTTTTTGCATTATCGATATTGCTAAAAGTTTTTTCCAAAGAGATAAACTCTGTATGTTTTGCTAACTTTTCAATAATTTGAAGAGCCAATGGTTCGTCATCAAGAGCTATTGCCTTTATCATTTTAGAAGAATTTTAAGTGAGACTTTAAAGGATTTATTATTTTCATCAATCAGAAATTGATAATTATTTGGATAATGTAACTCAAGTAATTTTTTTACGCTGGTAATTCCAAGACCAAATCCTTCTGACAATGGAAAGGAATGATCGATTGCTACTTTTTTATTCATTACTGAAAAAATTAATTGGTTCGAATCTAATGATAGATAAATTTCGATTTTACATATATCTGTGCTATTTACACCATATTTAAATGCATTTTCAAGCAGTGGGGTCAAAAGAAAAGGAGCTATAAATATGATATTATCCGGCACGACAATTTGTTTTGTTACATGGATGTTTTCTGCCAATCTTATGATTTGGAGGTCCAAATAATTATTGATGTTTTTAATTTCTTCGCTCAAAGGAATATGGTCAGAACTATTGTGATTTAGGTTGTACCTCAAAATGGATGACAATTTCAAGATTAAGGCTGATGCATCTTCTGAAACATCTATTGTTTTTGAATAAATACTATTAAGCGAATTAAATAGAAAATGTGGATTGTATTGCGATTTGAGAAGGCTTAATTCAATATTTTTTCTCTCTGTTTCTTCCTTCTTCAGCTTTTCATAAACAACAAAAAACCAAGATAAGATGAGTGTAAGTATAATGCGAAGAATAATAAACGAGCCAAATCTTCGAGAGTTATCATTTAAAAAAAATGTGAATTGATCACTAAGTCTCAAACCATTCAATGTTAAACGCATAAAAATGATAATTGTCACTATTGATAAGAGCAATAGGATGAAATATTTTATTCTTTGATTTTTATAATAAAATTTGGGTAGAAGCCACAAATAATTCAAATAGAACAACCCTAAAATTAGAATACTTGAGAAGACAGTGGCAAACCAAAATGCATTGTTGTTTTCTGGAATAAAAGGCAAGATAGCTGTAATTGGAAGTATTACCAATATTAATACTATAAGGCTTTGTTTTAAAAATTCTCCTTTGATGGTCTCCATATTATAGCAAAATAAAAACATATCATTGTTTAACCTCGATTTAAATCGGAATATCGTGTAAATGTGACGGAATATTAGTTTGTCTTTACTTGCTTACAACGGCTGCGATTTGTGACGGATGAGCGACAGCGAAATCTGTTCATCAAATCGCTTGTTATGCTAAGTTATACTTTTAGTTTAATGTTTTTGGCAATAGAAATCTTCCAATCAGTTAATTCAATTTGTGATACTAAACAATAGATTTTGAAGTCTTCAGTTAAATTTATTACTTCGTCATCTTTGCTTATCGGTACTATATTTTTATGAAGCTTACATACAAGATTGTCTCTTAAAGATAACGAGTTTAATTTGTCGTAACTATATCCATCATTTTGTAAAGGATCAGTACTAAATTCATCATTTGGAGGAAAAAGTGCTTTACCGTTAGAATCTATTAATAAAACTGAAAGTCCCTTAGCCCACAATTTTTTTGCTTCAATAAGAGGAGTTTTCCATTTCCCTACTTGGAATGCAGAAAACAATAAACCAACGAATTGACCATTATCACAAATAGGAAAACATAAAAACAGAGTAGAATTACCATTAAAAAACCGAACTTACCGAATCAGATATAAATGGCTCCCTGTATGCCACAGACTGCCCAAAATAAGGTCTAGAAGTTATTGGTTTAGAAAATATTCGAGATGATTTGGCATAGTTGCTAGGAGTTTCGTGATTTATGATTTGACCTTGTTCATTACTCAAATACAAACCTTCTGACGCAAATACTCCAAGACTTTTTACTAGCAAACTCATCCAAGCATAATCTTTTAAATTATTAATGGAATGTAGTGCTTCTGTTTCTTTTGCCTTTATAAAATTTAAATGCTTTTTAAATCCATTTCTATTTCTTTTTTTATGAAATCCAGTTCATTATCGAAAGAAACTGTATCATTTAATTTGAATTGTGTTGCAATCATTAATTCACCTAAGCTAAAGTTTAGCCCTTCGCTTCTATAATCATCAGACAATGAGACTAATGGAGGTCGCAAAGCAACGATACCTTTTGCTGCAAAAATTTCAGGTGTGTGATTTGCCATATCGAATTGTAAACTATAGAAATTTGGTTGAAAAATGCCTGTGCCTTGCGAAATGGAGCTTTCATATTCGTAAATAATATCTTCAATCAACTTTGTAATTTCCAAATCATTATGACTAAATCCTAAAAATAAAATATGTTTACTTCTTAATATATCTTTGAAGGTTTTAAATAATAGCACATTAGATCTATAATGTGTTCTATAATCAGTTCTAGTAAGAATTAACTTAGCGTGACTATTTAAGCATCCATGAATTTTAAATAAAAAAGATTTATTATTTGGCGGGCTTGCAATCTCTGAGCTAAATTTTTGAATATCTGAATCATTTGTAATTGTTATTAGCTCAATTGTTGGATGTAGTTTTTTCCAAGCTACTTCAAATAACGTATCATAATTAGTAGTTATGTAATATGGTAGTTTAAGTAATGCACACAAATAATGTGATGTTGTAGGTAGTGAAGTATTTTTATTGAATTCTTTTCTCAGAAGTATTTGTAAGGTTTCTGAACCTTGGAAATTTCTAGCTAATTCCGCTAAAGTCAAGGGATCATTTTTAAGATTTTCATCATCAAGGTACGTTCTCTCTAAGTTTAAGGATTTACTAAGTAACTCATTCCAATTTGGAAATTTGGCAGGAATAGATAGACCAGCGCCAAAAAACAATGCTAACTTTTCATCTCTGTAGCTCTCTATTAATCTTGGTGGCCAAAATGATTTAAAATCCTTCCAATCAACACTTAGTGGATTGATTGAAGCAATTTGATCTTCTAATTGTTTTGATACAGCTTTCAAGACATTTATATCACAAGCTGTTACCGTGTTATTCAGTCTAGAAACTAAATTAAAAATATCTTCCTTAAGTCTTGGCATTATTAATTCTTATTTAACTTTCATAATTTAGCATAACGTCCCAGCACTGGCGACGGACGACCGATAGGGAGTCTGTACGTCCAGTGCATTGTTACTGGTCGTTTTTATTGTTTTTCAAAGGTAACTCTTTTGGCCAATCCACAAATCAAAAATCTAAAATCTTTTTATCTCCAACGTCCCGCTTGGCAATCTTTAAATCTCAAAATCTTCATCCCGTTTTGACATCTTCATCTATGACCAGTAACGTCAAAGTACATGCGATCGTGCTACGATAGGAGCATGTCGTTATGTACACTGTTATATAACGTCAATTTATTCACAAATATAAAATAAAACATTATGCCAACATATAATCAATTAAAGGAATCAAGGAGAGTTCACGAAGGTATTTTTGGTGCAGGAGTTCCTTTTATGGAAACTCCAAAATATACCGATGAAGTAAGTTTTGATAATGTACCTAAAAAATACATGCTTGTAATACATTTTAATGATTCTACAAAATGGGAGTTACCTTTTGACAAAGCATCGGAAAGAACCTTATGGATACATCGCTTTGATTTAGATAATGACGTTTCGGTAGTTAGATATGATGTTATATAACGTCTAAGTGCAGACGACGTGGCGACGATAGGAGACATGTATGTTCTGCGCAATGTTATGTAGGGTTTAATTAATTGTTTGTTTTTGCTGTTTCGGCGGCGCAATATACAAAGATAAAGTAAAATGACAGAACAACAAAGAAGTGAGATATACCCACCTAAAAAACCAGGTGATTGGGCATATCCAGTATATCAAGATTTACTTCCTATTATTATGAAATATAATAAACTATCTGACAGTCAAATATCAGATGTTGTAAAGATGTGTAAAAAGCATATTAACGAGGCCTATCAACTCCGTGTGTTTGATATAGAACAGATAAGTAAAGTTGACCACTAAATTCAAATACTTGAGTTTGTAAAGCTGTCCAAACTTGACTATCTTGTTCATATCTTACAGATCTAAAGTTTATAACATTATCTTTTTCAAGTGTATATGTTATCCATACTACATTTTGTGGAATTTGGTCATTCATTTTAAATTGGTTTGTTGTTAAAAAATCTAAAATCTTAAATTAAACATAAAGTTGGTGTTGTTAGTTCGGCGGCGCAATTTATAAAAGATAAAGCTAAAAAAATGGAAGAGTTCAAAAGATACGAGTGTTACAGAATACAAGATACTGACAAAAGAATAGTTATTCACCGCCCTGAATTATTATACAGTCGGAAACCTGATGGGGTAAATGAGTTGATACAAAAGTACAAGGATTACTCAGTATATATTTGTCTAACTCCTGAACGACTACCTGAAGAAGGAATGGTTGGTGGTCTATATGATTAATGCCATTATCAAATTCAATGTTTAGCTCATAAATATCTGATTCTTCATCTGGTTCGTTGATAAACTCCTTTTTAATAAAGATTTCTCTGTTAGATAAAAATCTTACTACAATTCTCCTATCAGTAATTATTCTTGGAGGTTGTGGCAAAACAGTTGTAAGGTAGTTTCCAAGTGGACAAAATATTTTTTCTGATTTGGTTACTCTATATTTCATTATTTAAGGTTTAACTTTTAAATTAAATACTTTCACGCATAGACCAAATAACATCATTAATAAATAGTAGATTATTGGAACTAATATTAAGTAGGCAATTATAAATAATACCCATTCAAAAACTCCATTTGGTGAAAAGTACACCCTTAGAACTAAAAATGAAAGATAAAAAGGAATGATTTTTATCAGATTTCCAATTAGTATAATTATTTGTGTCATAATAAAATATTAAAATAAAGTTAAAAAATGAATTTAAAATTTTCAATTGTTTCAAGTAAAGTTGAAACGTCTATAAATGATAAAATTAATATTAATGAGGATAAGTCTTTTTTCCAAGATTTTGAATGTAATGGCCATACTATAGTCAAATACGGAGCTTTATCATTACCTTTAAGAGAAGTTCTTGAATTAGGTATTTCATGGGCTTATGGCTCTAATCTTCCCAGTTTACAAAACGATGAGTTTCACCAATTATGTGAAGAAGTTGTTGCTTCAAGTCGGAATAAATGTTAAGTCTATTATTCCAAATGTAAAACATCAGGTGACCACCAGGTAAATCAACTTCCTTAAAAATATCACCACTGATTGATTCTCTATCTGGTGTTAAGTATTCGATTACCCAATCTTCATTAGTTTGACAAAGTTCTATAAATTTTTGGCGTATTGAATCTAAATAATTTCTAATTTCGTCTTTAGTGTTTAAGTTTGCCTTCAGAATAAAAAGTTCTTGAATTTCTTGTTGATCTAACTTATATACTTTCATTGTTTTAGTTTAGTAATTATTTCTAAATGATTTTCATATCTCCAATGGATCTATACCTAATAATGTTAATTCTTCTTCAATTACTTCCAAAAACTCAGATTGATTTTCATAACTATTTTTACTGAAACCTGCTTCAATTTCAAGTATTGCTACTACTAGACTAGCTAAACCTGTGTAGGTTTTATATATTAATGGTTCTAAGTTTTTACCACCAGGCATATTTCTCCTTTCAAGTACAATTTTTTGAAAAATAGTT
The DNA here is from genome assembly GCA_016714445.1 of Saprospiraceae bacterium. Taxonomy (GTDB): domain Bacteria; phylum Bacteroidota; class Bacteroidia; order Chitinophagales; family Saprospiraceae; genus OLB9. The sequence goes on from JADJNF010000002.1 coordinate 189,337, forward strand.
TCATTTGTTTCATCAGGATCATCTTTAAACAAGTTTTTATAATGTATAAATCTATTTCCTATTGTCCTTGCAGTCCCACCGACTGCTCCAAATTTTGCAACATATCGTTTTAACCCTAATGTCATAATAATCACTCCAGACAATAAGTTAATTAAATACAACAATATAGGTACTGAAATAACATAAAGTATGATAAATACAATCCATTGAAAAACCCCTACTGGGTTATAAAAAATCTTAATTAAAAAGTATGCTAAAGCAAATGGTAAAATGCGGAGTAACAAAGAATATAAATAAAAAACAAAACTCATAACAAAATATTTTTACAAAGGTAAATATAAAAATTAGAAACATTAGTGTTTAAAAAGGCGGGGATTTCTCCCCACCCACAGATTTTACTCTGGGCAGTTACACTTGCTCTTTTTGTTTAAAGTGTTCGCCAATAGCGACGAAGTAAATGACACTGCGAATGCGATTATAATATCTATCATTCTAAAAAACACCCCTTAGTTGTGGGGCTCATCTATTATCTTATATATCTTTAAACACTTTTGTTTCTTTATGTTAAATTTACGGCTGTAAATTGCCTTCCTTTTGGCGGAGTTGCTAATCTTAAAGAAAGTTCATCATATGTTACTGTATGTGGTTTACCTTCTTTGTCGTGCCATGTACACATACAATTTACACTTCCATCTGAATTTGGTGTTGTTTGTTGTATTACCATTTGTTCGCCGCCAGACTTTAAGGTGACAACATCACCCATTTTAAAAATTGATTCACTCATAATTAAGTTATTTTATATGTTAAAAATTAATACAATTTATTCAAATGTTAAAGGTACAAATTGCGGACCAATAATTTCAAGAAAAGAAGTTAGGTTTTTAGGTCTGTTGATTTGTCGGTTAGACTACGTTTACACTTAATCCTACATAACTATTTAATCTACGCACCAAAAATATATTTTTTCACCCACTATTCCAAAAAATGCTTATATTTTTCTATAATCATCAAGGCAAGCCCACACAAAATCCTGAATTTAAACAAGATTTTGACCAAAAATTAAAAATATGTTACTTCCTGTATTGACTCTTTATCTATATGCTTGTCCGGCATTTATGCCGTATGTCCTGTGCCACGCATACCATCTTGGGGCCTGAATAGGAAACAAAAAGATTCAACGACAAGGTACTGCCTTCCCTTTTTGTGTATAAATATGTCTGTCTTAGCCCTGCTTTCAGGGCTTTTTTATAGAAAGTCTTAAGCTATCTAAAGGGCTGGCAACATTGGTAATACTCCCGTTGGTGACATGAGTATATATCATGGTTGTTTTAATGTCTTTATGTCCTAATAAAGCTTGTATGTACGGCAACTGTACACCATTATCCATAAGATGCGTCGCAAAACAATGCCTAAGGGTATGCGGTGTTACCCTTTTTGTTATTCCGGCTTTTTTAAGCGCATTTTTAACAACATTCTGTACACTTCTGGAAGAATATTGTGTCAGTCTGTCTTGACCTTCAAAAAGCCACATTTGCGGCATGTATGTATTAAGTGTCAGTGGAAATATATGGATCATAAAATGGATATTATCGCGCAAATATCTGGAATAAAGATAAATTAAACAACAGACTATCAATATTATCCGTTATTATATGTAACCTTACGGTAATAGACGTTTATTACTGTAAAAAATCGGTTTTTATAAACCGTATTTCCTTATATGGGTTGTTCGTTTTTCACAATCGGTGACACAAAATTTATTTTAAGCCATGCCAACAGACATCATCATATCTGAATCCAAAGACCGACATCAACGCCTCTGTCGCCTTTGCAAACAACCTGTCACAGGACGTGCTGACAAAATTTTTTGCTCAGCCACCTGCAAAGCCAACTATCACATCAAGCTCAATAAAGTGACGACGGAAGCTTCTGAACGTATAGACAAAATCCTCCATCGCAATCGCTCTATCCTGCTCGAAATCATGGGAAAAAACAGTACCCAGAAAAAAGTACCCAGAGCACTTCTGGACAGCAAAAAATTTCACTTTGGGTATATCACTCACTACCACGTCAATGCACAAAACAAAACCGTACATTATGTTTATGATTTCTCCTGGATGCACTATAGCGACCAGGAAATACTCATCAAAAGGATCTCAAGCGGACCAATATTTTGAAAACTCCGCAAATCAAACAATTCCAACGACTCAGCAACTCAGACAACTCAACAAGTCAGCTCCCGATAGCTATCGGGATCCAACAACTCAAACAACTAACCAATTCATCCATTTCAATCATATCATCCCCCTACCCTTCACTTCCAGATATTTATTGATCGTATCGATGGTCAGGTTTTCTGGTTTGGTGAGTATACACTGTATGCCAAATTTTTTTAGCTCCTGGACAATCAGCTTTTTTTCAAACGCAAATTTTTCAGCTATGATTTTATCAAATATCTGTTGCGTCCCTTCTGCAGGTGTATTGATCATGTTATTCAACTCAGTATTCTGAAAAAATATCACAATGAGCAGATGATTTTTCGAAATGGCCTTCAGATATGGCAACTGTCGGTTTAGACCATCCATGGTTTCAAAATTGGTAAAAAGCAGCAATAAACTCCTGTGGGGTATATTTTTTTTGATATCGCCGTATAGTCTCCCATAATCCGATTCAAAAAAGTCAGTTTTGACATTATACAATGCTTCTATAATGCGCTGCATTTGTGTACCACGTCTGTCTGCCGCCACCCTATTGTCCACCCGACGTGAAAAAGAAAAAAAACCGGCATAATCCTGCTTGCGAAGTACCACATTGGACACGACCAGACAGGCATTGATCGCATAATCGAGCAGACTCAGACCTTCAAACGGCATTTTCATCACTCTTCCTTTGTCCAGGATACAATATACAGACTGTGATCTTTCATCCTGATATTGATTGACCATCAGTTTATTGCTTTTGGCTGTGGCTTTCCAGTTGACCGTACGAAAGTCATCTCCTGCTACATACTCTTTGATTTTTTCAAATTCCATGGTGTGACCCAACCTGCGTACTTTTTTCAGGCCATGTTGTATCAGTGTATTGGAAAAAGCCAGCAACTCATATTTTTTGAGCTGTACAAAAGATGGATATACCGGTAGATCGGTATCTGCAGGAAAAGAAAACTTCCTTTTTACCAGCCCCAGAGAAGAAGCTATATATACATGGATCTTACCAAAACTGATGACACCCCTGAAGGTAGGCCTTAAGGAAAAGATCAAAGGTATACTTTCCTGTTCTGCAAGTTTTGTTTGTATCAAAAAATCCCGCTCCTGAAACTCGACAGGTATTTCATCCACAATGTCTGCTTGTATCCGGAAGCGATAATAATTGGTCAAGATGAGCCGCACTTCATTTTCATCCCCATTGGACATTTTTTCCGGAAGGATTCTTTCTGCTTTTACGCCGGTATCCGTATTAAAAAGTATCAGGATGTCAAAAAACAAAAATAGGACCAATACATAAAACAGTATCTGCGCCGGCACATATAAAGCAGGTATAAAAAAAGATACCGCAAATACGAAAATAACTCCTACCCCAAAATAATAAAATCTTGGGTGGATATACAGACCTGTGAAAATATTTTTTAGAATACTCATGTGCCTTTTGCTTTATCGGGGTATATCCACCGATTCTATGATCTGCTTGATGATGAGCTTTGCGGTGATTCCTTCCATTTCCTTTTCAGGTGCCACGACTACCCTATGTCCGAGTACAGCATAAGACACATCTTTTATATCCTCAGGTGTGACAAAATCTCTGCCCTTCAGTGCTGCCAGGGCTTTGGATGCATTGAGCAAGGCGATAGATGCCCTAGGTGATGCTCCGAGGTACAACAAAGGATTCTGACGGGTATTGACCACCACTTTGGCGATGTATGAGATGATCTGTGGCTCCACCCGTACCTGTCTGACCAGTGCCTGAAAAGCAAATATTTCTTCTTTCGTGACCAATGGATGAATATCCGAGAGCTTATTTCCGGTAAGCATGTGGTGTTCTCTGGATATGATTTCTATCTCATCGTCCAATTCCGGATAATCGATTTCTATCTTCATAAGAAATCTGTCCAGTTGTGCTTCCGGCAGCCGGTAAGTTCCTTCCTGCTCGATTGGATTTTGAGTCGCCAGCACTAAAAAAGGCAGCGACATGGCATGTGTGTCTCCGTCTATGGTGATCTGACGCTCCTCCATGACTTCAAACAGGGCAGCCTGCGTCTTAGCGGGTGCGCGGTTGATCTCGTCTATCAGTATGATATTGGAAAAAATCGGCCCCTTCCTGTATTCGAAGTCTGATTTTTTTACATCAAATACCAGTGTTCCCAATATATCTGATGGCATCAGGTCTGGGGTAAACTGTATTCTGCTAAAGCCGACATGCATGGTTTTAGCCAATAATTTTGCAGTAATGGTTTTAGCTACACCGGGCACTCCTTCGAGCAGCACATGACCATTGGCCAGCATAGATACGAGCAGCAGATCCAGCATACGCTCCTGTCCTACTATGACTTTTCCTATTTCTTGCCTGACTTCCTGCAACTTGTCATGCACTGACGACATGTCTACCCGGGCGTCAAAGTGTAAGGATTCGTTTTGTGTTATGTCTTCCATATTCTGGTATTATTTATAAAAGTTTTCAATGGCTGTGTTTAATCTTGACAGATCATCTACCGTACAGGTATAGTCCGTATCAAGATGTTTATTGACAAGAAACATCATCTTTTCTATGATCTTCTGATTTTTTCCGCTTCTGAGATGAAGTATATGTATAAATTTTTCATCTGTTTTTTCCGTGCTGATATGATATTCAGACCGGATGCGTTCCATCAAAAAAATGATTTTATTATGCATCACATTTCTGATATCTCCTTCCTGATAGTACATATTTCCGATGGTTCTGGCAAATTCTACAGACGTATTGACCGGGATATGAATACTTTTTATTGCCCTTTGGCTACGTCTGATGTTGAATACTACAAAAAGTAATATTCCTGCGATGAGCAGATACCAGGCCCATTTTAAAGCAGGCTGAGATAAAATAAAGCGATAAGGTGAATCTGAAATCACCTTGGATGTCTGATTGTTCAGAGACCAGATAACATCCTGATGTGATGGTATGTACGAAAGTACTGTCTCCGCATAATGATGATGTTCTCCTTCCAACAGGAAGTAATTGGTAAATACCGCCGGTTCCAGATGAACATAAAACATACCCATACCATACCTCATGGCAATAAAATTGGTAAGCGTTTTATCCATTTTTTCTACATGACCAAGCACTTTGGTATGTGCAGTATCATAAGCTGCAAAATACGACCCTGATACACCTTTATTATGGGTAACCTTGGCCATTTCAAGACAGGTATCCGCCAGGCTTACAGTCACCGTTTCAGAAAACATCATAGATTGCGGAAAAAAATCTATGCCCATCACATCTATTTTTAGTGAATCCTGAAGGTCTTCCGGCATTTGTATCGTACTGATAAATGCAGAATTTCCTTCCCGCACAAATCGGCATACCTTTGCTATTTCTTCCGGATTCCATTTGAGATATTTATTGATATACAGCAGATTATAATCATAAAGTATTGAATCTTCAAATACTCCTTCATAAAAATATTCATTTACAGAAACTTTGGATCTTTCCACATAGGTATTAAAAAATGAATCGATCTCTCTGTTGAGCACGTACATGCCCATGGGAATTTTATCCTTGGTATTGTATGATGGAGTCCAATCCAGTGGTTTTGGAGCCAGCCATGACATGAGTATATACAGGAAGATGATGACTCCAGCGATGATTAGTATGGTTTTATTTGATTTATCCATATCAGATCATCTTTATAGTATCATCAAATGCCACAGCTGCCAGGCGATAGTCCCCCTCATTCATGTCAAAAGCACCGTACCATGCATGGTCATAAATGTAGGATACGTAACCGAATGCGCCTGCCAGTTTTTTGTCCCTTATTTCATATCTGTAATCGGTATTGGTCTTATCTCTGTGAAAATCAATGTGTCCTTTGCCTGATAACTTTTGAAGTGTAAAAAGATAATGATATCGAACTGCAGATCTGAAATCCCCATCTTTGACTGCTTTTTGTATCCATTCATGGTAGTCCGTACCGGCTATATCTTCTTCTGTAATGCCATAAGTCAGTCTTTTTACATCAGATTTTTTAAAAAACCATGTACCTTCTTTTCCCATCAACACGGAGACAAGCACATACACGCCATACAATATACATAAAAGCAAAATGATCCTGATCAACCAAATAAAAACCAATGCCATACCACCGCCCGTATTTTCAGCTGTATTTCTAAACAAACGCTCCAGAAATTTAATAAAGGCACTTTTTTCTTCTTTTTTTTCTGTGTAATCAAAATCATCGCTCCCATATTTCTCCTTGTAACTGTCTCTGAAATGTCTTAATTCGATGGAATCGGTATCAATAAAACCATGTACAGCACTGACAGATGTATCGATCTCACCGGATTGGCCCACTATATGTGTAGCCTGCCCGTTGCTAACGTTTGCAAATAGCGTAAACCAATATAATATGATCATTTTTAGTTTCATGCTGAAATATTGGTGTCAAACTCCATCTTACGAAACGGGTAAATGAGATAATACCAGGATATAATAGCCAATGTAGATAATATAATTCCGACACTGACTACATTCGGCATGACATTGGAATATCTGGTGATAAAACCTTCCAGAAAACCGGCAGAAATGGTAAATGGCATCGTACTGAGCCAGATCTTCAGCCCTGTCCTCATCCCCCTTTTGAATGAATCCAACCTTGAATAAGTACCCGGAAAAAGTATACTGGCACCGAGCACCAGGCCCGCCATGGTTTCTATGACTATAGCAAATATTTCCATTGCTCCATGTATCCAAATGCCACGTACACTGGCCCATAAAACACCTTCCTGAGCAAAAAAGGTTTGAAATGACCCAAGCATGATTCCATTGGACAACATGATATATACGGTACCCAGTCCTCCTGTCACTCCGTACACAAAACATTTGAGTCCGACCTGAACATTATTCATGGTGATGCCTATAAAACTGCCCCAGTTTGATCCCGATTTATAGACTGCCACCGGATCTCCCGTTTTTATATTTGCCAGAGTCATATCTACATAATCATCGCCCAATATAAGTCTGACAAATGATTCATCATAGGATGCAGACAGAACACCCAGACTGACTGCAATAAAAAATAAAGCAAAAGCATATTTGAGATACACGCTGTGCTGCTTCATCAGGTAAGGCACCTCTACTTTAAAAAAGGTAACCAACTGATTTTTATCGGTTCGTTTTGTTTTGTATATCTGCTGAAAAGCGGTGGCTGCGAGATGATTTAAATATATTACTGTCTTACTTTTGGGGTAATATGTCTGTGCAAATGACAGATCATTTACCAATTGTATATATAATCCAGCCAGATCATCAGGATTTTTTTTAATTTTACCCAAAATAGCCTGTTCAAATGCCAGCCATTTATCTTTGTTCCGTTTTATAAAAGCAACCTCCCTCATGAGGGGTAAAAATAAATATTTATGCCTGAAATCAGTATTAATACGACACAAAATGTTAATATAAATTTTAATGTAGCCAGTATTGGTGCCAGATTAGGTGCTTATGCCACGGATTTAGCCATGAAATTTTGTTATATACTATTCATCAATTGGGCCGTGATCTCAAGATTGGGACTGGGCGAATTTGACCTTGACAACTGGTCTTTGATGAGTATTTATATCATATTTTACTTGCCGGTCACTTTTTACTCTTTGGTTCAGGAGTCGCTGATGGAAGGACAAACCATAGGTAAAAAACTATTTTCTATAAAAGTAGTAAAAATAGATGGGTATCAGGCATCATTTATAGATTATCTCACCAGATGGGTATTCAGGCTGGTAGATATCCTGGGTTCAGCATGTCTGGTGGGTACTGTAAGTATCATCGCTTCAAAAATACATCAGCGATTGGGAGATATTGCGGCAGGAACAGCAGTGATCACACTCAAAAATGACATCAACATCAGCCATACCATCCTCGAAAATATAGCTGAAGATTATCAACCTGTATATGCTCAGGTGGTCCGTTTTTCAGACAATGACATGCGCATCATTAAAGAAACCTACCTTGCAGCCAGAAAAAATAATGACTATCAAACGATGAATAAATTGATACAAAAAATAGAACAAGTCAGTGGTATCAAACGTGAAGGTAGTGATGCAAAATTTATTTCTACGGTGATCAGAGACTATAATTATTACACAGGCCAATAATTCATTTGCAAACATGGGAAAATATTTTTTTCTCTTCTGTTAAAACAAACTAGAACTGGGGTATAAATTATTCAAATTTTACGGATTTGGGATTACTTTATTACAGGAAATTGGTTAGTGAAATATATAAACAACTTAAAAACCTACATTGACACCTACCATCAAATGTCTGCCAGCTTGCGGATAAAGAAAATTTTCTGTGATCAGGTCCCCATACACATAACTATAGGTATATCCGTTGCTCGAATATTTTACATTCAGCAAATTATTGACCATCAAAGTGAGTGTAATATTTTTAGTAAATTCAATTACCGGCTGCCATGAAATCCTCAGATTCTGATAGTGGTAAGAAGGTAAGGATCTGGACAAATTTTTTGTATTGTCCATAAACTGTCGGCTTACATATTTGGTAGATAGTTCTGCTTCCAGCGTTTTTAGAGGTTTTACAAGTAACTGAAAAGTTCCGGTAACAGAAGGTGAAAAAGAAATGTCTGCGTTTGTATGCTGAATGATTACTTTTTCAAAATCTGTAGTATAGTCTGCAATGACTTCATCAAATTGTTTAATTTTATTTTTACTCAACGTAAGATTGATATTTGCAGCCAGCCAACTGTTCAACTGATGAGTCATACTGGCTTCCCATCCCAGTCTATAACTATCCGGAACGTTTAACCGCACGGCAGCGCCCACATCGTTTAGTTCGCCGGTCAAAACCAGTTGATCTTTATACAACATGTAATAAAAATTGGTTTCGAAATTATATCTTTTCGACTTCGTTCTGAACCCCATCTCAAGGTTTTTGAGTTTTTCAGCTTTCGGCAGGATATTGAAAGCATTATCTATAAAATCACCTCTGGATGGTTCTTTATTGGCTATAGCAAAAGAAAGATATAAATTTTGATTGTGCCTAATATCTACATTTACACCAATTTTAGGATTAAAAAACAGCGCATTATAGGTTACATTTATTTCTCTCAGGTCATTGTCAATCCCTTTTACATCATAATTTACTTTTCTTAGTTGCAGATCAGCATGCCAGGTCCAGAGTTTGCCGGATTTGAATATTCCCCTGAGATAAGCAGCGATATCTGACTTTTTGCCCAGGTTGTCATAATATTTATTTTGTTTATCCAGGTTTGGAATAGAAGGAGTTGATTTGAGCACATTCCCAAAGTGACTTCCTGAATAATGGCTTCCTGATAAGCCGCTTTGAATAGTGATTTTTTCACCAACTGAATATTCTGCATCAGCCAGCATTCCTACCAGGTCATTGTCCAGCCATCGCCTCCGTACTACATCAGTCCTGTCGATGATATTACCTATAGTATCTTTGAATGACGCGATGTTATAGTTTGCCAGTTTATCATTGTACTTAAACTCTTCAAAAAAACCTTTGCCTTTGGTGTAATACATGGTCAGTTTGGTTTTTAAATTTTTATGTATGGAAAGCGAGTGCAAAAGCTGTACATGTGTCTGGCGATAGTCGTCTACCTGTCCGGGATGTGTATAGTAATTAAATCGTCTGTCTGATGAAAAAAGATTGATAGAATCAGCATTTGATTTGTATATGCTTCCCAGGTTATTATAATAATGATTGAGCAATCCGATATCATCTCCTATTACTTTTGCTTCCGGAACTCCATACCATGCCTGATAAGTTTTTTCTTTACCACTCAATACATTGAGACGGAGGGAAGATCTGCCAGTGATGCGGGCAGCCGAAAAAGCAATCGAATGAAGATCTGCTGATGCCCGGTCTACATAACCATCAGACTTAATTATACTATAGCGACCATCTATCAAATAACGATCATTGATTAATCCTGTACCGAGACTAACACTCAGTTTGCGGGTATTGAATGCACCCATTGTACCTGCCAGATCGATATAGGGGTTTACTCTGGTATCTGCCGTACTGATACTGATTGTTCCTCCAAATGCTCCGGAACCATTGGTAGATGTACCAACACCCCGTTGGATCTGAATATTGTTTACAGAACCCATCAGATCAGGCAAATCAACCCAAAAGACATTTTGAGATTCCGCATCATTGAGCGGTACACCATTTATAGTCACATTAATTCTGGTCTGATCAGATCCTCTAAGCCTGAGTCCTGTGTATCCGATGCCGGTGCCACCATCTGAAGTCACGACCATAGATGGCGTCCATTGTAGTAGAAATGGTACATCCTGCCCCAGATTCTCTTTCTGAAGCAATTTTTTTTGCATATTTTGATGGGTAAAAGGTCCGGAATCACCTACCCTATTGGCTTGAATTTCTATCTGATCCAGATTATAAATTTCACCCTTTAGCTGAATGTTTAGTAAAATATCACCATCTACCAAAATTTGACTTATGTAAGCCTGATATCCTATAAAAGTGGCTTTTACTCTATAATTGCCGGGGGGAATATTTCTGATGATGAAATGACCTTTTTCATCTGTGGAAGCGGCGTAAGGCGAATTCTCAATAAATACAGTAGCAAATGATAATTTTTCAGCTTTTTCATTGGATACAACTCCGTGGATGGAAAATTGACCGTCGACTATAAAATTACAGCAAAAGAAAGGTAACATTAAAAACAAGTATCTCATTATTAAAATTTAACATATTAATAAATTTCCTAATGAGATAATTTGATCTTTGATTTTCTTTTTCCCTTTTCAGCATTACCTGACCAGGTTCGATGGGTATGATCTCAGCCTAAGATTACTTAAGCACCCCAATAGGAACCACAAAGGTATCAATTAGAATCAAAATTGTATTACTTTACACAGATAATTGTGATTTCAGACCTTTTTTAGGAGTTTTTGTAACTATTTAGGTCCCTAGTAAAATGAGTAGTTTTTGTCACGATTTTTGCAACTTTCAGACAAAAATCCTGCTTGCCTTGAAGCAGGCAAGAACGCCAAAAACTAATATTCCCATACTTTTAACGACGGGTTTCACCCATCGTTACTAATATTTTGCCCCTACAGGGCAATGACCTAAACAATTACAAGTTTTTTAGCAATTTTACTTCCTAATTGATAAGAAAATCGGGGTATATGGGTTTTAAAAGTATCTTCAAATAGTTTGTTTTTATCAATGTTGAAATACTATTTTTCCAAATTGTTCGCCTGACATAAGTTTTTTAAAACCATCCGGTATGGCTTCAAATGGCAGGATAGAATCAATGACGGGAACTATCCTGTACTTGTCCACAAAATCAATCATATCTTTGAAATCAGCATCAGAACCCATCGTGCTTCCAAGTATGGAGATTTGTCGCCAAAATATAAGCTGAGGATTGAGTCCTTCTATCTTACCTGCCGTACCGCCATAAAATGAAATACGAGCACCAGGAAGACATACTTTCACCAATTGGTTGAATCCTGCGCCACATGCACCATCTATTATTACATCTACACCACCTGCATCAGATAATAGTTTTTTTGGCCAGTCAGGATCATGATAAATATACCCTGCTTTGGCGCCAAGTGATATAGCTTCTGCTATTTTAAGATCAGATCCAGATGTAACAAATACTTCACATCCCAAAGCAATAGCGTATTGCATAGCCATTAAAGCCACACCTCCTCCTATCCCTGATATTAGAACTTTTTCACCTGTTTTGAGCTGAGCTCTTTTTATTATTGCCCTGAAAGCCGTTACTCCTGCCAAAGGCAAAGCTGCTGCCTGAACAGACGTTAAATGATCGGGTTTCGGATAAAGATATGTTCGGTCGATCGAAATAAAGTCTGCAAATGTACCGTCATCCGGCACACCCAATACTCTGAACTCAGGGCTTTGGAAGGACTCATTGCGCCCCCATGCCAGTCCGGGATTGATGATATATTCCTGACCATTCAGCATACCGCATCCATCTGCCCCCATGACTGCGCCTAGCATGATATTTGGGTACAAACCCTTGGTAATCCAAATATCTCTATGGTTTAAGGCTGATGCTGTGAGTTGGATCAAAGCCAAATCATCTTTTACCGTTGGCATTTCAAGATCAGTTAGTTCAGGAAGTTGGTGAAGATGGGTTAAAGTGTATGCCTTCATAATTAAAAATACTGATTTAGTGAACTGCAGTTTTCAACAATAAAAAAACCGGATATGTTGCCATATCCGGTTTGAAAAAACCCAGAATCATTTTTATAAACACATTACTCGATTAAAATCATCTTTTTAGTAGCTGAAAATTCTCCTGCTTCAATCTGGTAGTAGTATACTCCCGATTTTGCCAGTTGGGTATTGGCTACGGTAAGGGTATTGTATCCTTTTCCGAACTGTCCTTTTTGTGTAAATACTACTTTACCGGTAACATCTATCACTCTTATCACTACATCTGAATTTTTAGACAATTCAAATGAAATATTGGTGAAGTCCTTAAATGGATTTGGTTCATTCTGATACAGCATATTTTGTGCTCCTTCAGCATTTTTATCTCTCAACTGAAGATGTAAAGGTCTTACTGTTGCATCGGTTTCGTATACTTCAGCATGCAATCTGCTTTGATCCAGTCTGATGGCTTCAGTACTTCCTGAAGTCTGTGCTGAAAATTCAATCACAAATAGTACATCATCCGTCTTTAAAGTTATACCTTTTGGTATGTCAAAGCTGAAGGAGATCTTACCATTCTCAGTTTGTGCTGCATTAAAGTGATGTGATTTTATATCAAAAGCACCCCCTTTTACTCCTGCGAAAGTCAACTGATCAGCACGGAATTCCAAGGCGAACTGAGCACCCATGATTTCCATTACATCACCTGCTTTTATCTCATATTTTACATTGGCACCTGCATCAAAAGATTTTACTTCCGCCGTAAAGAGTGCATTATTGCTTCTTCTTTCAGTCGAAGTGCTGGTGATATTTGCCAGTGCACTATTGTTTACATCACCCACTTTTACCGCTGTAAAGTTTACATTGGATTTATCTTCAAATATAGAATCCAAATTAATTTTTGACGGAAAGTCAAACGGGAAAGCAGGATCCTGGAAAGTATACTCTGTAGGTACAAATCTCCATGAAGTATTATTCTCAAAACTATTGGTAATACCCAGGATTAATTTTCTCAGATTGACCAGGTCACTGGCTGTAATACTTCTTGAATTATTAATATCTGCAGCCAACAATCTGTATGGAGATGCTATCTTTTGAATATCAAGTATATGTCTTTGGATCAATACCAGGTCAAGGGTTGATACACCATTCAGGATATCTTCATTGTTGTAAGCTGTAATGGTCTTAGGATCAAAAATGTCTACACCATTAAATTTATATTCTCCCTGATTTTTGGTTTTTTCTTTGATTTCAGAAGTACTTACCATATTCGTAAGTGCAACTTCAACCTGGTCTAAACCTTCATTCATTTCAGTGGTAATTCTTCCTGCAACATCAGGCAGTAAACCTGCATTATCTGTACATGCATTTGTCAATGGTGAATCCTGCAGTATTAATGTTACATCGCAGAAATCTGAATTTCCATTTTCATCAATAGCGTACATTTTCAAAGGAATTCTGGCCACCTGACCATTAGGTACATCTGCGCAAGTAAATGTTCTGGCAAGTTGATTACCGGCAGCATTGAAAGAAAATTTAAGCTTGCTGTCATCACCGCAATTATTTTCACTCTTAAGATTGAAGTCGCTCGCCCAGATTTCTGAACTTCCGTCTGCATCCAAAACCCAAACTACTTCTCTAAGACAGATTGGTGTTGGCTTTTTGGTAGAACGAACTGTTACATCATAAGCACATACAGAAGGTGTTCCGCATCTATTGACCACTGTAAAGGTTACTCTGTGGGTTCCTGCGGGTAATGTTCTTGTAAATGAATTACCTATTCCTGTAGCATCAACCGTATTGTTTTTGCCCAAATCAAGTGACCATGAGTATTTAAGATCATTGGCGTCTGTACAATCGTCTGTAGCATTTGCGCTAAGAGTTACTATTTTGTCACAAGCTCCCGGATCCGAATCAAACGTTTTGTTGGTACAATCTGTGAAAACCGCTCCACCTGTTCCTGTAAGTTTTATAGTTTGTGTATTCTCTACGATCACTTGTCCGGTCGGATATGTACACCAGTCGATCACTCTCCAGGTTCTTAATATTTTGATACATGCTTCCGGCACATCATAAAATAACTGGTCAGTATGTGATACTCCGATATCTCTGCATGGAATATTGTCTACGATTGGTTTGCTGTTTAGTACTTCAGGAGTTGCTTTTGATATATCGCAAGTCGGAAGTGACAAGCTATTCGGGAAAATCACGTTGGCAGGACCAAAAGATGGAGAAATAACAGTCAACGTTTGGCTACACTTGATGGCTGGATTTGAAACCAGGAACCATTCTCTTACCACTGAACCTGTACCGCATTTTGCATTCAGATTGTTTGAAAGTATTCTGCTTGCATATGCATAATCATTACATACACCGCCAACAGTAGGTAGTCCGAAATACAAAGTATCGAAAGCTACATTTCCTGCTATCCAGGGAGCAATCCGTGAATCACCACAAGTCAGTGTTCTGCCACCAGGACAAGTAATAGTAGGTGGTCTCTTATTTTGAACTCTAACAGTGGTTTCACAATCATTGTAATTACCAGCAGCATCATAGACTCTCAAAACTACATCAACATATGATATTGCCGTAGTAACATCAGCGCAGCAGAATCTTACTTTAGGTCCAAAATTTAAATCTGAAGCATATCCAGCACAAGTGGTGGTTTTTCTTCTTATTTCATATTTCACTATTTGTCCACAATTGTCTACACTATGGTCATCCAATGATTCAGCAAATAACTCTCCCCAACCGGTATCGTCTATAGAAACTACGGTCTGATCTTCACAAATCGCTGTCGGAGGAGTGGTGTCTACTACATTGATAGAAGTTATACATTCTCTTATATTACCACACTCATCAGTGATCACATATTTTATCCAGGTTTTACCCAATGGAAGGCCTGAAATGGTATAAGGTCTCAATGTAGAACTTATCTGAGCTGCAAAAGCAGGTAATATTCCGGTGATTATTGTTGAAACATCAGATTTTGTAAAAACAGCTGTAACCGGTGGTGTCGTTAAACCTGTACTATCCTTGCTGAAAAATACATTCCATGTAATTAAAGAACAGTCTGCTGCTGAAGATGGGGGTGTTACCTGCCAGTTGCCCAGACACTGTTCAAATGAAGCAGAAATTGCAGGTAATACAGGACAAGTAAATGCCGGTGCTATTTCATCTGTTATTTTAATGGTCTGATTACAAATCCTGTCAGCTCCTGTACACCAGTCGATGATGGTCCACTGTCTGAATACTTTTATTCCCGCACCACATAAATCAAATACTATATCATCATAAAACACCTGCATATTTGAACAGCCAGTGTTACCCGGAGATCCACTTACATCCGGATGTGGTGCTCCGTTTGGCAAAACTTTGTATGACGGACTACTCAGAACATCACAATTTTGTATCCAGTCTTCAGGACAACTTATAGCGGCAAGCGAACCTCTGTTGATATAAAAATACTGAGTTTTCACTTCCGAAACATTCCCGCTGGGATCTGTTGCCGTCCAGAGTCTCCTAACTATTTTACTGTATCTGTCATTGCACGTTAGCACGGTAACTGTATCTACTTTAGCATAAGTAAGTACAGGGCTAACACCGGATAATCTGATATTTGAAACACTTAGTGTACTGTATGCTCCATTATTATTGGTATTAACTCTTAAACAGAATACACCGTTTAGCGGAATTGCTACGGTATTTGTACCTGATGTACTTATAGCTGTCAAAACAGTTGATGTAGCGTTAACACTATATGTGATCGGATCAAGTAAAGGGTCAGTGATTAACGTTGACCAGTCAAAAGTGATGTTTTGTGCTATAGGTGATGTAAAACATACCTGGGCTCCAACAACAATACCTCCGGGAGCTAAAACATCAGTTCCACCTTCCAGAATAAGATTTGAGTTGAAAAAATTTACTGTTCCGTCATAAGTAGTGGTAGGTACCCATAAAGCTCCGCTACATCCGTCAGTAAATACGGGTCTATTGGTAGCATTGGTTGCAGTTTGTGCAAGTAATGCTGCTTCCTGGTCACAAGTACGGGTACAGATGGTACCGGAAACTGCTGATTTGATATTTCCACTTCTGTTATTTACAAATACATCATAATTAAATCCTGTAGGTGGTATTACCGCGGTTACACTGCTCACTACTAAGGTATAATTTACCCCGGCAATTAAAGCTATAGAAAGATTTTGTTGATTTGTGGCAAGCAATCCACCATTACAAGGCAGGGCTGGATCAAATGCACCATTATACAATGATAATCTTACATTAGGAGAAATGGTATTAAAATCTACAATTCCAGGTACATCAAGGGCAAAATTATGAATTTCATATCTTACACCTACTTCAGGAGTTCCGGGACATCCCACTACCACTGAAGGTCTGTCATATGTAAAGTCTGCAAGACCTAAATTTCCATCAAAATCTGTGATTCTCTCTTCACATGGACAAGTTGAAATAATAGGTGCAAGTTTGTCTTCAATCTTGGCTGTTCCCCAACATGAATTGGCACATCCCCTTAAAGTAACTTTTACCTGAAGCGCCATACCTATATGACTTCTGTTGATAGCTACTCGTTTGATTGGTCTGTTTGATCCATCAAATCCTACGGTAAATTGAGGAATTGAAGTTCCATTTGGCAATTTTGCTTCGACATCATAAAAGTCATCTGTATATGCAGGACCTTCAAGTACCATGTCTGGTTCGATCGTCATATTGCAATCGTCATCCAAAGAGATCTGAACGCCATCATTACATGCCAGAATAACGTTACAATTTTGAGCTTGTGCAGCTGAATATATGAGTGTAATGGTTATAACAATTGAGAATGCCCTTGTGGTCGTCTTGATATTATCTGAAACTAAAGTCAGAAGATTTTTAAGTGTAAAATTGGGTCTTTTCATTGTATGAAAATTTAATATTTTATTTAATCGATTAGATTTCAAGATGAGAACAATAGGAAACAAGTCTGATACTTCGTCTTTTACCAGACTTGCCCCTTAGAATTCTTATTATTTGATTACTATCATTTTACGTGTGGCAGAATCGGTTTCCGTGTCTATCTGATAATACATTACTCCATTCAGATTCAATGCATTAGCATCAATATTGAATGTATTGTATCCTTTACTGAACTGCCCCTTGTTTTGATACACCATTTTACCGGTCACATCAAATATCTTGAGGGTAACTACATCTGCTGCGGGTAGATTAAATCCTATGATGGTAGTTGCATTGAATGGATTCGGTACATTCTGGTACAACTCAAATTTATCAGTAGGATTATGGTCTCTGTTGCCTGTTTCGAGCTTAATATTGTTTATTGCAATACCATTGCCTTCTTTGGTATATATCTCCGGACTCATCATAGATCTTTCCAGAGCTATCAATGGTTTGTCGGTCACATCTCTGAGCAGTTTGAACTTAGCTTTAACAATCTGATTTGCAATGTTAACCGCGTTTTCCTGATTCCAGCTCAGGTGTACAAGTCCTTTGGAAAGGTGACTGAACCCTAAGTTTTCATCCTTCAGATTAAGTACATCAGATTTTATCTCAATCAGTTCAGCCATTTGATGATCAAAAGATAAAGTCATTTGCATACCAATCAGTTGATTAATCTCTTCTGCATTTAAGGTGACGTTTACTATATCTCCTGCTTTCGCAGTGATATTTTCTGTAAGAAGGGTTACTACACTTCTATTTGCAGTTTCGCTGCCGCTGTGTATATTTGATTTGGATGAACCGTTTACATCTCCTATTTTGACCGCTACAAAATCAATTCCTGCCACTTCATGATCAAGATTATTCATATGAACATAGTCAATGAATGGGAATGGATGTTTGGGATCAATAAATCTATGTGCCACATCTACAAATCTCCAGCTTCTGTTTTTTGAAAACTCTGTCTGAATACCTAAAATCAATTTTCTAAGTTCTACAAGGTCAGCAGCAGTTATCTTTTCAGAATTGTTAATATCAGCAGCTATTAACTTGTATGGAGAATCAAGCTCAGTAATACCCAGGATATGTCTTTGAATCATCACCAAATCCAAGGTAGAAACACCATTCAGTGCATCGTCATTTTTATCCGCAGTCAGCGTGTACTCTTTGTACATCGGAAGATCGCCAAAACTAAATTTACCATCTGCTGAAGTAGTAACTGATTTCGGAAACTCGGTTTGATTTGACTTTAATTCTATTTGAACATTCTGAACCATCTCGTCTGTTTCGTTATAGATGTTTCCTTTCAATGATATTCTTCCATTTTCTTCTTCATCTATACTGCTTCCGCAAGAATTACCATTGTCCTGAACAACAAGTGTTACGGTACAGAAATCACTATTGCCTGCAGCATCAATAGCATAGACATTGTAAGAAATTTCCTTGCTCGCCAGTCCACCCAAATCTGAACACCTAATGGTTCTTGATATATCATTTCTATTTGTACCAGAGAATGATGAAGTAATTTGAGCCCCTACTGAACAATTATCAGTAGCCCCTCTGTCAAAGTCTGAAGCCCAGATGGTAACTTCTTTTGCTGACGGCATGATGACTGTTACTAATTCTGTGATACAATAAGGGGTTGGTTTTTTATCATCTCTTATTGTAAATACATTAGAGCAGGTTTTTGGGTTTTTACAACCATCCTTCACTGTCCAGGTAATCTTATGTGTACCGTAAGGGAAATCTCTATTGATCGTTTTTCCGGTTCCGTTACTTACTTCTATGGTATTGTCATTGTTTTCGTCAATGGTATACGTCCAGTCAAGCTTGTCTACCGGTGTACAATCATCAGTGGCAACAGCGGTAACACTTACATTTGCTTTACATTCTCCGACCTGAGTTATAGTGAGGTCAGCAGGCAGGCATCCTTTTGTAATGTCTGGTGCTTTTGTATTGTTCAGCATGATCAATTGTGTGTATGTCCATTCACCAGTATTCGGGAAGCCCGGAATCTTCTGACACCAATCAATTACTGTCCATTTTCTAAGTACTTTCACACACACATTATCCGCAAAGTTGAAAACAATGTCTTCATAATGGGCTTGTGGCAATTGAGCACATTGTGTATTTCTTAAATACTTAGGTCTTGAACTTCCATCAGGTAATTTATCCGGAGTGATGTCTGTGATACAAGCAGCATTAAGAGTGATAGTATTCGGCCAGTCGATATCTCCTACAGGAAACTCAGCTCCTCCGTTAAACTTCTTATCATTACCAACAGTGATCGTCTGTGTTTTGGTAGTCTTGTTTCCAAAGGCATCTGTTGCCGTAAATGTCCTGGTAATTGTACCCAGTCCGCATTCATTCAGAAAATCTTTTCTTACTTCAGTTATCATTGCAGTACAATTATCCGTTGCAGATGCAGCACCAAATCTGGTTAAAGTTGTAAAATCTTCATAACAGTTGGCTGTCATATCTGCAGGTATCGTCAGTACAGGGAAAATATTATCCTGAACTTTGGCCTCTACCATACAGGAATTAAATAATCCGGCTTTGTCCCAAACACCCAGTTCTACCATGACGGTTTTATTTGGGCCTATATCGTCGCAGGTAAATTTGATCTGATTGCTGCAAGGCAATGTGGCCCAATCTACCAGAGGAGTTTCCATACGTCTGATCTTCATACATGCTAATTCGCAGTTGTCATGGCTACCATCATCAAAGGTAAGGACGCCTGCAAGAGCCATTGATTCCGCACCTATAGCTACAATACTATTACGATCACAAACAGGTGTAGGTGGTTGATTATCAATAACATCTATCTCTGTAAAACAATATGAAAAGTTTCCACACGCATCTGTAATGGTGTATCTCACCCATGTTTTGCCAGCAGGTAAATTTCTTATTCTCAAAGATCCACTTACTGTAGCCACTTCTGTGATTCCGCTCTTTTTGACATATACACCGTTAAAAGGTGGTTTACCATTGCCATCTGCCAGAAGGAAACTAACATCCCAGGTAGTCTGCGAACAATCACTGATTACAATTGGAGCAATCACGGTCCAGTCAGCAAGACAAGAATGTGGTCTGACCGGTATAACAGCTGCAGGAATAATAGGTAACCCAACCTGACTGGTAATGTCGGCAGGACAAGTAACCACAGGAGGTTCTGTGTCCATTACGGTAATTAATTGATTTTGTTCTTCAATTTCACCAGTACAATGATCCACCACTGTCCACTTTCTGATCAGTTTATATGTTTTTGTGCTATCTCCGCACAAAGCTATTTTTTTATCTTTGAAGGTTACTGCTGCTTTCAGACATTGAATACCTGACGGCCATCCAGTATAATCAGGGCTTGGATTTCCTGCATAAGGTTGACCCACAGGAATTTTAGTCCAAGAACCACACGCCTCAAGCGA
This sequence comes from Saprospiraceae bacterium, assembly GCA_016714445.1. Classification (GTDB taxonomy): domain Bacteria; phylum Bacteroidota; class Bacteroidia; order Chitinophagales; family Saprospiraceae; genus OLB9. The sequence continues at coordinate 210,099 of JADJNF010000002.1, forward strand.
TGCATTTGGTCCCGTAGCACTGTCCCAGTTAACAGGAAATATTACATCATCTATAGAAGCCCTATTGATGGAAATGGTCTGAGAACAACTGGAAGAGTTTCCTGAATTGTCTGTTACCAACCATGTTCTGGTAATTATTGAGCTGTATGGTCCAACACACAAATCTGTTTCCACATCATCAGTAAATGATATTAAAACATCGCTGCATCGATCGAAATTTCTTACCGACCAAGCATTTGGATTTCCTACTACAGGTGAAAGTATTGCATCAACAGGTATTTCCGGGAAACCGGTACTGTCTATGTTTTCAAGATCTTCACAGTCTATAACCACATCTTCAGGACAAACCAATTCAGGAATGGATTTATCCTCAATTTTGGCATATCCCCAACATGAATTACCGCTACATTCGTGAACTACTTTGATTTCAAGTGTTTTTCCGATGTAACCATATCCCAGGGTTCCATTAGGGATAATCAATCCGGTAGTCAGGTCACGAATAATGATATCGTAAGAATGGTCAGGATAAACCTGAGCTTCCAGAAACTGATCCGGTGTGAAGTACAACTCACAGCTAGGATTCATGGACAGCTGAACCAGATTGTTACATGCCAAAGCGATGGTAGGCTGACTTACGATATTAATTCTCATCGTATTAGTAAAACTACACGTGTTGTCATCAGCAATACCCGGCCCATTTAGCAGTACATAATTGCCGGAAACAGTCAGGTCGTATTCACCTGCTGTGGCTGGCCAGACTATGGTACGTCTTCTGGCATTATCACCGACAGCAGCCGGAACCGGAGAAGTCATCACCGGACCTGAAATAGTACTGATCGTCCAGCTAACACCTGAAAGATTTGCCAATGCAGCATCCAGTGTGTAAATTTCTGTAGCACCAATACAATTTCCTGCATCACCTCTTATAGTGGTCAACGAAGTAAAGTCTTCAATATCAACGATTTTGCTGATATCAAAATTACAACCTAATGACTGAGTAGGGTAAGAAGAATGTACTCCTGAGACACCGATAGAATACCTTCCGGCAGTTGGCCCCCAGTCGGCATCTATGCTTGAAAAGCCATTTGGTAAAACAAGATTGTTTCCAACACCTGTTAAAAACCAGGTTAAACCGGAATAAGTACCAGCAGGGATACTATAAGACTCTGTAGAGTTTCTACATACATCTTCATCTCCGGAAATGACGAATGTCGGATATGCGCAATTCTCCGTACTGGCAACCGGTATTATTTGACCAGTTGCATTATTGACGATATTTAACGACCATCCCTGTCCGCTTTTCCTCCGCCCGGTAATTTGAAACACACCGGGAGATACTTCCTGAATCAAAGTGTTGTGTAAATAAAGAATCGGCTCTACCGGTGGAGGTAGAGACGCAGGATTGTAAAAACCTATAATAGGAGAAGCCAGGCGCCATGTCTGGCCCGGCAACGCAGTAAGGGTAATTACATCTTCGTACTGACCATTGGTAGGAGTAGTGCTGTTATTCAAACAATAACATTGTTGGGTAATAGCAACACTCTGTGCCAGAGAAACATTCACAGTCAAAACCATAAGAATTATGGCCGTTGAGAGTGACTTCAAGCCCCGATCCCTGACCAGGCTGAAAAATTGTGTAAGTAATGGGTTCTTCATCGATTGATGGATTTTGTAAAATTCGTAATTGCTTAAAAAATGTTATATAACAGACGGTCCGATCTCTTTAAGACCATTCCGGTATTATCATGTGTATTTTCAGTTACTGCAATCGGAGTCCACATACCATTCTCTGTTGAATGTGATATATTTTCTCTTCTTACAATGATACAAATCCAAATTTCAGACCAAACTTAAACTCGCATTAAAGGGTATTTTAATATGATCATTACATTATCTATTTAAGTAATATTTAAAAAACATCTAATCAAGGCTATAAACCCAAAAATAAAATTTTACTTTTTTTAAATATTTTTTTTGAATTATTGGTAGTTTGGAATTCATCAGGGTTTTTCCTTAATTGACTACCATATTTTTTCTGAATTTCTAAAAAAGTGAGTTAAAATTCATTTCAATACATGCTAGCGCTTACTTGTAGCAGAAGATTTATGTGCTTAAATATGGCTAAGTTGCTGAATTTATTTTGGTTATTGCTGTTGAGAGTATATCTGTGGGGATATCTTAGAGCCATCCGACAGAATTAAACCGTAAATATGCATTAGAAAAGGGGGGGGGGGGGGGGGCGCGGGGTTGCAATTTAGTCTCTCACTACCAATTCTAATGCATAATTACGGTTAAATCATTCATGATTGTATCCGCCTCATAAAGCGGACAAGCCCTAATAGCTTATGCTATTTCTGCATACTCTAATTTTTTGCATACAAATTCAAACCATGTTTAAACAAAGGTGAATTATGAATAAGTCTACTTGAAAAATATTTTGAAATCTGAAGTTGTATTACATTCAGAAAAGTCAAAAATAAAGAAAATCTACTAAGACTTGAAGAGTCTATGGTGCACAGAGATAGGACTAGAAACTGTGTATGATGTTTGAATCTGAATGATTTCTGTCCTTATTGTGGCAAAATTATCCTTGCTGTAGTGAAAACAGATTTATAAAAAATATCTTATGCTGAATCCTTCAAACATCAACGAATATTAATAAATCGGATGGTCTCATCCAGCTGGTCTGATTTTAAATGCAGAAAATAAATGCCTGGAGTAATGTGCTCCGGCAAAGAGATAGCGAACTCGTGAGATACATCACCATCAATGATTAAAGAGGAAGTCAGTATTTCATGACCAGAAATATTTGTAATTCTATACTTCATGTTTTGCTGGCGAATATTTCCTTGGATAATTAAATTTAGACTTGAGACTACAGGATTGGTTTGAAGCGTGACCCTAAGTTTTTCTGTGTCTATCTCTGATTTCACCTGCAATTTTATCGGAATGGTTGCTCCGTTGCTATATAACTCTGAGTGTCGGTTGATATCTTCTTTGATCTTTTCTATATCAAATGTATCTTTGATTTCGAATGCGCTGATCAAATCACCTTTGGAAAATCTACCGGGAGTAGCTGCATAATTTAAAAAACGAAGATGGTTATAGTCCATAAAAATCTCCGGATCAACAAAATGACTATCAACCGATTTAACATGTACTGATGAAAGTTTATTTACAGCTTCCGGACAGGTAACAAAAATCTGTAATCCATCCAATACAACGTGCTCCGATGCCCTGAACGTAAGAAATGATCGACTATCCCATTTTTCAATGGCGACGATTACGGAGTATTCCTTATCTATTAAAGATCTGTTATGAGTCTGGCCATTGGTCACATTAAAATAAGATTGATTTACATCTCCTATTTTGACGGCCATAAAATCAAAATTTTCAATATCCTGAGTCAATAATCCTGTAGTTCTGAAATTGCTGTAGATGTATGGTTGCTGTGGGTTTTCAAAAGTACTGTTTTTATCTACGAATACCCATGAAGGAAGCCCTTTTGGAAATTTATCTGTGATACCAAGAATTAATTTTCTTAATTCCACCAGATCTGCTGCAGTAACCGATTTAGACGAATTAACATCAGCTGCTAAAAGTTTATAAGGACTGTCGAAAGGGCTTATACTTAATATGTGTCTCTGGATTAGTACCAGATCAATTGTGGAAACGCCTTCCAAAGGATCACTATTCAAATATGGTGTGATAGTATAATCTAAATTGAGGGGCAATGAATCAAGTATAAAATTACCATCTGAATTATTGATCCATCTGCTATCCGACCATTCATTCCCTTCAATGGTCACATTGGTATTTTTAGGGACAACATTGTTTTGAGTAATGATGCGGCCTCTGATCTTTGCTTCTGTGATGAGATCCGGGCAAAGATTACTATTGTCTTGCAATATCAGCTCTACAAGACAGAAATCCTGATTTCCAAGCTGATCAGTGACAGTCATTTGTAAAGAAATGGTGGCAGATTTCCCATCTTCTATGTCGCTGCAACTAAAAAATAAACCTGAACTCCTGGTTTCTGGTATCCAAACCTGCGCATCCCCTGATTTGTATGCCAGTGAATCACTAATTATTCCTTTATTTTTGAAATAGTGTCGTCGATCAAGCAAATTTTTTACAGGTAGTTCCCCATTAAATGTAAACCACAAATTTTCCTTCGATGTACAATTGTCCGAACTTCCATTATCAAAATCCTTTGCCCACACTTCTATTGTGCCCGTGGTCTGCATCAAAGGCAGCGTAAGTGAAGATATGCAGTAAGGAGATGGATTTTTGCAATCATAAACAGTAAATACATAACTGCATGTATTAAAATTTCCACATTGATCTTCTACTCTCCAGCTTATTTTATGTTTTCCCAATGGCAAATTTCCTGCAAAGTCATTGCTTTTACCAATGCTGTCGACTGTGCCATTTTCAAACAGATCTAGTTCATATCTCCATACTAAATCTGCTGTAGCTGTACATGGATCTGTGGCGGATTGTTTCAGATTGACCCAACCTGTCTGACATGCAGGATCATAGGAACAAAATGAAGTATCCCGACAGACTGTGTTAAATTCGGGTTTATCCGTATTGTGCAATTTGATGATCTGAATGTAAGGCCCCCATTTACCCAATGAATTAGAACCTGTATATTGGCACCAGTCCACTACGGTCCAGGTACGGATAATTTTGAGACAGGCCCCATCCGCTATATAAAATTTATTGTCATCATAAGTGGCTGCTACTGTTGCGCATGATATATTCTTAAAAGTTGGCCTGCCAGTCACTGAAGGATCGGTTTGGTCAGATCTGCAGCCAGTGGAGTCAAATGTTGCAGGCCAGGTAATATCATAGTAATCGAATGGATCCGGATTGAGTATCGTAATGGTCTGAATACAAGAGTCTTTTAAACCAGCAGCATCGGTAGCAATAAATTTGCGTCTGATGGTACCCGTAAAACAGTGAATATCTGCCACATAACTCTGGGTGACGGTGACGCTACAATTGTCCTTCGCCAAACCGTCTTTCCCCACTACCCCATTATGATAGTAATTATATACCAGCACATCTTTTACATCGACAGCTTTAGTCACAACTGTTCCAAAAATGTCCAGATGATTAAAATCGTAATTATCCGTGCAAGCTAGAGTTATGTCCGGTGGACAAGTGATGGTCGGTTTGAGTTTATCCTCTACGATTACTTCTATCATACAGGTATTTTTATTCCCATGTATGTCAGTCACTTCCAGGGCTACCATTTGTGTAGAGCCAATGTCTGCACAACAAAAATCAACAAATTCTCCAAATTGGGTACCGAAACCACATTGATTGGTCATTCTTCTGACTTGGAATGAAGCGATACCACAATTATCAGTACTTCCATCATCAAAGGTAAAGGCAAATGCCCTACCCTTTCCATTAGAGTCCAGTGAAACTTTAGTGACCTGATCACAAACCGTATTTGGAGCAAGTTGATCTCTGACTATTACTATTGACTGGCAGGTAGATGTATTATTGCACGCATCTGTGACTTCATAATCCAGCTGATATTCTCCAACCGGCAATGCTGAGAAATAATGTTTTTGTTGCAGCGGAATGATGAACTGATCTGCAGATTCTCCATCTTCATTATATAAATGATACCGGATGCTATATGCTGAACAATCGCTTACACTTATTAATGCCGGAATTTCGATTTGATCCGCTGTACATTGATAAGCCCCGGCAAAAAGGTTGATCGTATCTCTGCATAAAAGTTCAGGTCCTCTACTGTCTTTAACAACTATGATTTGATTTTTGGTCACACTTTCTGAAGTACACCAGTCGATAACAAACCACGCTCTGGCGATTTTAAATCCTTTTCCGCAAAGGTCAAAAGGAACGTCAGTCATGTTAAACTGAAGATTTCCGCAATGTCCGATGACCGGACTTCCTGTGGTATCGGGTGATGGATGTCCGTTGGCCAGTACCGGAAATGTATCCAGACATTCAAAAGCTGATTTTTCATGACCGTCATAATGTGGTGGAAAAACTACGGAAGCCAATGATATCCTTTTGACCACAATCTTTTCATTACAGGTAGAAAGATTTCCTTTTGCATCTCTGGCTTTCCATTTGCGTGTGATGGTTTTATCTTCATCACGGGCACAGTTTGCTTTTATAATTTCATCTGTATACTCCAGCGTCACATCACTGCATGAATCCCAGTTTTTGACTATATATTTGTTATTTATGATCGTATCAATGTATGCACCCACCGGAAAAGGAAACCCAAGACTATCCGGAGAAATGGATTTTGTACAAGGTATAGTATCATTTTTACAAATGAAAACGGGCGGAAAGTAGTCTTCCACTTTAAATTTTCCCCAGCAAATATTAGAAGTACATTGATGGCCCAGTTTGTAGGTGATTTCTTTATCTACATGGGCTCTGGTAAGTGTATTGTTGGGAATCAGGTTATTTGATGCGTCGTATAGTGTGATGATATAGTTGGTAAAAGGTGGTACCGGATTAGGTTGAAGCATGGTAACATCTACCTTTTGAGTGCATGACTCATTGAGAGAAACATTGATGTTTGAATTACAAAATAAAGGTGGCGCATTCTGGAAAGTGATTTTGACATCATCATACTTTTTTTCCTGAGGGGTGCCTCCCATTGGAGCATCTGAAAACAACATCAACTGATAATACCCCAATAATTTATCATTAGTACCCGGAACATACGAAATCTGATTGGCTTGTGCAAATTGAAATCTGACGGTAGAGAAATTTCCGGGTTGAAACTTACCGTCTCCCAAAGTAATCCAATCACCATTTGATACATCGCCGGTGATGGTAGCAGCAAGTTCTGACATCAACAGATTTTGGTTAAGACACATGGTTCTGTCATTACCTGCAAATACATTGATAACCATAGGAGCGCTGTATTTGAACACGACTTTACCCAGCAACATCGCAGAAAGCGAGAAAGCAAAAATTAAAATAAATATGTGTTTATATACTTTCAACTATTGGTATGTTAATAAAAAGTGATAATGACGAACTGCTTTTTAAGTGCAAATTACATATTACAAATTATTATAATACAATAACTATACCAATTTGGGTAGATAAAGTTTATTGAAGAAAGTAAATGCTCCTGCTTACAAATGACGTATATTATGATGTATCAGAATTATTACGAATTCAATAATAATTTCATATTGCTCTTTTTTAAAGCTGGTCCGTAAAATAAATTTATCACGGCAATCAATTTAATTTTACCAAATTAATGCGGCATAATTGGAAAAAAGAATTAATTTTACCTATCTAAAGAAATATATCTTTCATGTGTTTTACCTACATGAATACATAATTAATAAAACCCTGACCTGTTGTGATAAAATTGAGATTAAGACTGACATATATTGTGCTAATTTTATTTTCTCATTTAATAAATGCCCAATACTGGATAGCTGGCGATACATCTGAATTATCACATTATATTATAAATCAGCATTTTAATCCAGGTGATAAGGTCTTATTTGATATTGATTGTGACGGTCTTCAAGATTTTTATCTGCACGCTACACCACCGATAGATCGGGTTTCCCCTTGGAGTAGATTAACTCTTTGGATGGAAAAAAATGTAGAAGTTTTAAATTCAGATGAAGGTGAAATAACCACTTTTAATGTTCAGGATACCATATCATTTGAAAATGATGTTTGGACAGAACATTTGTCTTTTATTTATGGCACCGGTGAATTGGGAAGTTACGGACATCAACTTATAAACAATAAATTTATTGCTTTTAGAAAAAATACAGAAGATACATCTTATTGTTTTCTAAGATTTTCAAGTTCAGGTATTAATTTTTCGGTTCATGAAATATTTAGTGCTTGTTTGTCTAATAATATTCTTCATTCTCAAGATTTTTCAGAAAGCACGATGATATTTCCTAATCCTTTTGAAAGCAGCCTGATAATACGCGGACCAAATATAAAAACAGTTAATTTTTTTGATATCGGCGGAGTTGAAGTATTTCCTGAGACGATAAATATGGAAAACGATGTTACCAATTTCAATAATTTACCATCAGGAATATATATTGCTGCTATCACATTTAACGATAATACCAGAAAACATTATAAAATAGTAAAAAAGTAATTAAATTCTAAAAAGAAATGATAAAATTTACTTTTTAATACAACATTCAATCTCATTATAATTCCTCAATTTTTACAGTTTAGTTCACTCCGAAAAAAATAATTTTGCCACAAAGGCACACAATCACAAAGATTCACCAATCCCAAATCATTGATAATCAATTCTTTGCGAACCTTAGGGGTTTAGATTCTTAGTGGCGTTTCTTAATTTTGACTTTTGTGGAGTAGACTCATAATTGGATTTTTATTCCAGCAAATGATTCTCCATCGCTATTCTCACCAAACCTACACTATTACGCGCATTCAATTTGGATAGCAAACTACTGCGATGAGATTCTACTGTTTTTAAACTGATAAACAAACTATCAGCAATCTCTTGTGTAGTAAACTCCTGAGCTATAAGTTTGAGGACTTCTTTTTCTCTTCTGGACAATTTTGGAAAAAATGCACTGCTTTTTGCAGAAGCCTTTCGCTGATTCATCAACCCCTTCATGATGGTTTCAGTGACTTCATTGGAAAAATAAGATTCTCCATTGGCTACAGTTCTGATCGCCTTCAGCAATTCTTCTCTTCCTGTATTTTTGAGAATGTATCCTTTTGCCCCGTTATTCAGAATTTCGGATACAAAACTCTCCTCATTAAACATGGATATGGCCAGAACTTTGACGGTTGGATGATTTGCTGTAATTTCCTTACATACTTCTATACCGCTCATACCAGGAAGATTGACATCCAGCAAAACAATATCCACGTTGTTATTTTTTAAAAACTCGACTACAGATGGTCCATCATAGCTCCTTCCCGTCACAAAAAAGTCCGCTTCTGCCTTTAAAATAGACTCCATTCCATCCACAAACATGGTATGGTCATCTGCTATCAATATATTTATCATAGGTTCAATATTAAACAATTTCCTTATTCACTCAAATATCATACAAAGTTACTGTGTTTTTACCTATAAAAGTTCGGGTAAACCCCCAAAAAAATAATTCGGTGTTTTCAATGATGTTTGGCCTGTAAAATGACCGCACCTTTGTAATGTCAAAAGTTGATAAATATAGCAGAATTGAAACGTTAAAAAAATAAAGAAATACGATGAAGAAAGAGATTTTGGATATCAGGACAATTGTCACAATAATATTGGTGATATTAAGCCTGGCAGGACATAAATGGTCTGCCCCCCGTGAACAGGAGACTGGTGCCCAAAATCTTAACTTCATCCGACCGCAGCAAAACGCTGTAGTCGATGTCAGTTAGCGTCTTGGTCGGGAGTACGATTGAAACTTGGTAAGTAGGGTCAATTGTACTCTTTTAAAAAATAATGTGGTGTGTTAAAGAATGGGCCGCTTGATAAATTTTCTCTTTTTTAGGTTTACGGAATGAGCAATAGGAGAGTTGGGCAAGGGTATTTGGTATTAAAAACAAAAATATAATACTGTGTTCCTTAAAATAACCCCATGATACCTGCCCAACTCGAATATTGGTCATACAGTACAAAAAATAATCGTAAAACGTACGGGAGATAATCGCTCCTGAATACATAAAGATGTAAATACTCATTGGGATTTGACTGTTGCATTAAAAGTAAAAGCTCTCAAAAAGTTGAGGGCTTTTCTTTTTTACTCTTTTTCGAAATGATTTCCCTAAATGATACATGCAAAATTAGTCTGTTTAATGTGGCTAGATTTTCAAAATCAGTCACAATGATATAAAAACTGTTATTTTACATTAATTTTACACCTGATTACAACCATCATATACAATTTGAGATATTTTATTTTCATTATCTGGTTTTTTATTGCAGGCATTACACTGAACGCTCAGTTTAATAAAGACAGTACCTATGCTTACCAGGATCTCAACAAAATACTGGAATTGGCCCGGACCAACAATGATCAGAAAACTCTGGCAGAAGTGTATATTAAGCTGGCAGATTATGAAGGTGATGTTTTTGCAGAATTTGAAAAATCATTTGAATATTACCGAAGGGCGCTTGAATATTTTAAAGTCACCAGAGACAGCAATGGTGTTTTTGAAACCAATCATTCCATAGCAAAAAGATACACGGATGCCGGTTTTTATGAAGAATCCATCAACTTACTTCAAAATCTGGTCATCATATATTCCCGAAATAAAAAAATATCAAAATTAGCCAATGTTTATTTTGACCTCAACCGAGCTTACAAATTAAAAGGTGAAAACGAACTATCCATCGAGTATCTCAAAAAAGCCGAAGATCTCAATAAAACGCTCAAGGATACGGTTTTGCTGACAAAAATACTGTTTGACAAAATCCAGACTTTCGAGCTAAACTTTGATTTGGATAGCGCGCTTACTACCGCTTTTACTGTATTTAATATCAATACGGAATCGGAAAATCAGGAAATGGCAGCTAAAAGTTTGTTCCACATTGGATACATCAACAAACTACAAAATGATTTGCCCAAAGCTATAAAATACCTCAGCAAAAGTGAAAATATTATTCCTTTTCAACCCTACAGTGAATTAAGAAAATACATTTATAAGGAATTGGCCGATGTATATGCCCGATCATCAATGGAAGGCAAAGGATATGGTTACCTGATGAAGTATACCCTTCTGAATGACAGTATTCTGAATAAAAACAGACTTGAAACCTTTACAAATCTGGCCCTCAAATACGGTTCAAAAGAAAAACAATCCAGCATAGAATTGCTACGAATTGAAAAACAATACGCCGAACAAAAAAACAACGCCCAAAGAAGAACTTTATATATCTTGGGTATTGGCCTTTTTATAGTTACACTTTCCATTTACTTTATCGTGAAGTTTTACGATCAGCGCATCACAACTACCAGGATTATTACCGAACAAAAAGAAGAAATCAATCAGCAGCAGATTCGCGAACTGGAAGACAATGTCAAAATGAGCAGCATGCGGTCTGTCATTGAAGGACAGGAAATAGAGCGAGAAAGGATAGCTAAAGACCTGCATGATAGTCTCGGTGGTTTATTAAGTACAATAAAACTGCAATTTGACTATGTAAGATCAAAAAATCAGGAACTTTCAGCGCAGAAAGAATATACCAAGGCCCACGCTCTCCTGGATACGGCGGTGGATGAAGTAAGAACCATATCCAGAAACCTTCAACCTGGCTCCTTACATAATTTAGGTCTTGTACCTGCTATCAAGGATCTGATCAATCGTTTTGAAGGTGAAGTATATCCTGATATTGATTTTCAGTATTATGAGATGCCCGAAAAAATAGACAAAATGATCTCCCTGTCTGTGTACAGAATAATTCAGGAATTGGTGACCAACACACTAAAACATGCCAATGCAACCGAAATTCTGATACAAATCAATACAGAGGTAAATGAACTTGTCATTCAATATGAGGATGACGGCATCGGTTTTGACAAAGATAATCTGAAAAGAACAGGTATGGGTCTGGAAAATATAAAATCAAGGGTAAATTATATGCATGGTAATATCATCATAGACAGTTCTAAAGGTGAAGGTATGTCTGTTCTCATCAGGATAAAATACAAGTAAAATGTGGTCCGATCTCAATGATCTCATTTTGCCAAGCCCTATCCAGGAAGTAGATTTTCCGCTGTTAAAAAATAAAAACATACGTCTGTGGATTAAACGGGATGACCTCATTCATCCCTGGGTTTCAGGTAATAAATACCGAAAACTGAAATACAATTTAAAATCAGCTATTGAAAATAAATGTAAAACCATAGTAACATTCGGTGGTGCATTTTCCAATCATCTCCATGCTACAGCCGGCGCTTGTGCACTTTTGGGATTAAAAAGTGTGGGCATCGTCAGGGGAGAAATAGATCTGAACAATCCTACGATTAAGTTTTGTATCGAGAGAGGGATGAATCTTATTCCTGTATCCAGAACTGCTTACAGACTTAAAGAAAATAGTCAGGAAATCATGGAATTGATACAAAAATATCCCGATTGTCACATGGTACCTGAAGGTGGCACCAATCAGCTTGCATTAAGAGGAGCTTCTGAAATTGTGGATGAGATAAAAATTCAATGGAATGAAATGCCTGAAATCATCAGCCTTGCGTGTGGCACTGGTGGAACCACTGCCGGAATATTATCCGCCAATACACTTAATTCCAAAGTCATTGCTTTTTCCGCATTAAAATCATCACATCTTGAATCAGAAATAAAACAACTTTCAGATTTCAAAAATGCTGACAAACTGTCTGTACAAACAGATTTTCATTTTGGTGGATATGCTAAGTGGAATACTGAACTAATAGATTTTATATATGATTTTGAAAAACAAACCGACATACCCTTGGATCATGTTTACAATGGGAAAGCCATGTTTGGGTTGTTTAAATTGATACTTGCAGACTATTTTGAGCCTGAATCAACCATCTGTTATATTCACACAGGAGGATTGCAAGGGATAAACGGACTGAAGTATATGGCAGGTAAATAAATAAAATTTAGTCCTGAAATTGATCAGAAATCTTTGTCAAATAGAACTTTTTTGCTTGAGTCTTGTCAATCCAAATGAGTTTCCCATCTCCGGTATAGATGTATTGATATCCTTCATCTGAAACAAAACCGGCTGAATCATGAGATGATCTATGGTAAGTAAACCACTTTTTTTCATCGCTAAATCTGGCTTTTATGCCATCTCTGGTTTCGACAATATACACCGTTTTAGAAAAGTCCTTTACCTTCCATGTACCTTCAAGGTCGTTTGGTTCAATTTCATACTTTTGGTTTCCATTATGATCATTTTGTTCAGAAAAATCATCCTCCTTATCTGAAAATTTTTGATCATATTCATTATAATAGTCACTCTTGTCATCACCCCTTTTATACCTTTGTCTATCCTGACTTTTATATGTATTTAGCAAAATAAATGATAGTCTTACCTTCTTCCTCCTGTCTGTATACAAAATTTGATCATGACCAAACAGCCTGATTTTATTGCCATATACATCATAAAAAGTCCCGCTACCTCTTCTGTCAAAAAATGTCCATCCGTATTTGGAATGTATACCTTTTACTTTAATTCCATCGGGAAATGCAAGTACCACAATCTGACGATCGATATAAGGGTTATACCATTTGCCGGATACAATATGTTGATTGGATTCAGCAAACAGAAATACCGGAAATAAAATAAGGATGAAGTAAAAATATATTCTGTTCATATGACACTGATTTAACAATATTCTAAATGAGAAACGATGCCAATTATCTAAATAATGTTAACAATCTTATAAAACAGAATTAAGGATAAGTTACCGGTTTGACTTTTTACTAAAAAATACAATATCCAGACAAAATGCAAATCTTGATTCATTTTACCAATTTTATACCCCCTTTTATTGCGATCCTAAAAATTTTTCATACTTTTAACATATCAAAAGGTTAGTTCATGAAATCCATCTTATTTTATTCAGTAATTATTATCATCTTCTCATTTTCCTGCAGGAATTCAAAGGAAGGTAAGTCCACCGATACTTTTACCATTACTATACCTGACAGTCTGAGTGAAGGGGTCTCAGATGGCAGATTGGTGCTGATGTTGTCAACAAATCCGGAAAAAGAACCTAGATTTGAAATTTCAGATGGTCCAAAAACACAGCAAGCTTTCGGAATGAATCTGGAGAATTGGAAAAAAGGGGAGAAGATTTCATTTTCAGTTGATGCGTTTGGTTATCCAATAACCAGTCTTTCTGATTTCCCTGCAGGAGAATATTATTTACAGGTATTGCTCCACAAATATGAAACATTTAACTTATCAACCGGAAAAACTGTAAAACTTCCCATGGATCGGGGAGAAGGACAACAATGGAATCTGGCACCCGGAAACCTTTACAGTACACCACAAAAAGTTTCCATCGGCAAATCAGGAAATATAGATATCATTCTGGATAAAAAAATCCCGCCCATCGAAGCTCCCAAGGATACAGAATGGGTAAAACATATCCGGCTAAAAAGTAAACTTTTATCAGAATTTTGGGGAAGGGATATATATCTGGGAGCACACGTCCTTCTGCCCAAAGACTGGAATACCAAAACAGATGTTAAATATCCGCTGGCAATATATCATGGACATTTTCCTGCGGATTTTGATGGCTTCAGAACCATTCCACCGGATACCACCCTCCCATGTGAGTACAGTGACAGATTTAAACTGGAATGTTATAACCGGATTGTGCAGCAGGAAGCTTATGATTTTTATAAAATATGGTCAGGACCTGATTTCCCCCGAGTCTTAGCCATTGAAATCCAACATCCTACCCCTTATTATGATGATTCGTACGCAGTAAATTCTGCTGCTCAAGGACCATACGGAGATGCGATTACTTATGAGTTAATACCTTACATCGAAAAAGAATTCAGGGGAATTGGCGAAGGTTGGGCAAGATTTATGTACGGCGGTTCTACAGGGGGCTGGGAAGCACTTGCCGCTCAAGTTTTCTATCCTGATGAATACAACGGTTGTTATGCAGCATGTCCCGACCCGATAGATTTCAGGGCGTTTACTGTGGTGGATATTTACAAAGATAAAAATGCTTATTTTCTGGAAAGTAATTTTAAAAAAACACCCAGACCCGGGCAAAGGGATTATCTAGGACACGTGAGTGCTACACTTCAGGAAGTTGCTTACCGGGAGCTGGTCCTTGGAGACAAAAGCAGATCAGGCCAGCAGTGGGATATCTGGGAAGCCACTTACTCGCCGGTGGACAATGATGGATACCCAAAGCGGATCTGGGACAGAATCACCGGTGACATAGATCCGGAAGTAGCAACTTACTGGAAAGAAAACTACGATTTATCATACATCATGAAAAGGGACTGGCCAAAAATCGGCAATAAACTGAAAGGTAAAATCAGAATTTATTGTGGGGATATGGACAATTATTACTTGAATAATGCTGTATACCTGACGGAAGAATTTCTTGAGAGCACAAAAGAGCCCTATTATGATGGTGAAGTAGATTACGGAGATAGAGCAGAACATTGCTGGAATGGTGACCATACTCAGCCAAACGCAATATCGAGACTAAGATATCATCGTTTTTTTATACCGAAATGGGTAAAAGATCTGGAAAAAAATTCCCAAAAAGGTGTTGATCGGAAAAGTTGGATGTATTGATTTTTTTGAAATGCAAAACAATAATTGAAAATAATATCTTATTGATCTACTTCAGGTATTAATATCGCCATGCCATATACCTCACTCTTTTCACATCAAAAATATATTTCGGCAAAACGAATTGTTCTTTTTGCAATCAGTCTTCGTATGACTTCAATCAGAAGAAGTATCTTTTTGATATGATAGCAGAAGAAGGGAAGCTTCATCGCATATTGATACCTGAGCACGGACTTTTTTCTGAGTACCAGGATCAGGAAAATATTGGGAATATAAGCTATAAAGATATACCTTGTTTTTCCATGTACAATAAAGAAACAGAAACCACAGGACCGGAAAAATGGATGTTTGAAGATGCTGATCTTTTGTTGATAGATGTACAGGATGTTGGCGTCAGATATTTTACGTACACTACACACATGTTTTTACTTTTGCAGTTTTTGAGTAAAAAATTTCCGGCAATGCCTGTTATAGTCATTGACAGACCCAATCCTATAGGCAAAAATGTAGAAGGAACCATAATTGAAGGCAGATACACTTCATTTTTGGGTCAATCCGGAATGATACACAGACATGGTATGAGTACCGGAGAACTTTGTGACTGGTATATCAGACAATATACTCTGGACATATTGCTTCATAAAGTCAATTATTGCACTCGACATAAACACTTCATACCACCATCACCCAATCTGCCTTCGATGCAATCACTGGAAGTTTATCCTGGTCAATGTTTTTGGGAAGCTACCACTTTTAGTGAAGGAAGAGGCACTACCAGACCATTTGAGTTATTCGGACATCCTGATATTTCCTTTAAGACATCTGAACAAATCAGCCAGCTATTCAATAAAAAATATTCTGGTCTTGCTTTTTTAAGGCCCACTTTTTTTATGCCGGTCTATCATAAACACAAGGATAAAACCTGCTGTGGCTGGCAGATAATGATAGAAAATCCAGTTAAATATCACACTTTAACAGGTACTTTGGACATCATGAGATGGGTAAAATCTATGGCTACTGAAATTGACTTTTGGCGTCCGGGAAAATACGAATATGATTCTGAAGCTACAGCTGCTCAATTACTCATCGGCGATGATGATTTGATAGGATATGTAAATGGTGAAATAGATGAAACTCAAATTCTTGATAAACTGATTTCAGCGCAAAATAATTGGGAGCAAAAAAAAGGATATTATAGATAAATTACAACAGTCAGTCGAAAAAAGTAACTTCCTCATCCTTTTACAAAACAAACATCCCGCAAAATACATTTATGTCTTTGAAATAAATCAAAACATCTGTTTCATCAAAATTGAATGACTATCCTTACCAAAAGTTTTTGTAAAAAACATCCACAAATAGTTTCCAACTCTTTGGACGGAAAATATAGCATAGAATTATATGATGCTATAAACGATGTGGAAGAGGCATGGTCATCTGTCGCCTCCGTACATGATCTTTTTTTTAGTCCAGATTTTCTTAGATGCATCGAAAAATTTCCTGCATCAGGCATTACGCCCTATTATGGAATAGTAAAAGAAAAAAATGTGGCTGTAGGTATCATTTATTTTCAGTCAAAATACGTCAGACTAAAGGATAATCTCAGAAAGCCTGGGAGTGAACCAAAAAATACTTTAGAAAAACTTACAGAACCATTCAGACATGCGGTAGTGGGAACATTAAATTTTCATACGATCATTTGTGGTAATCTTTTACTCACGGGCAAATATGGTTTCTATTTTAAAGACAGTGTGACAAGGGATGAACAATTTTACCTTGTAATAAAAGCCACGGATAAATTATCAGCCTTCCTCAAAAAACAGGATATAAAACCTGGCCTGATATTGATCAAAGATTTTTTTACAGAAGATACACCTCTTTCGGGAGAATATCATCAGGGATTTACAAAATTTACGGTACAACCAAAAATGCTCCTTGAGCTGAAGCCTGAGTGGAAAACATTTGATGATTATCTGGATGATATGAAGTCAAAATACAGAGTAAGAGCAAGAAAGGCACAGCAGAAAGCATCGGATATCACTAAAGTTGTTTTTAATGAAGAAGAAATAGCCAATCACAGAGATACAATCAATGCCTTGTACAAAAATATCTCTGATCAGGCAGATTTTAATGCATTTGTTTTGCACGAAAACTATTTTGAAAACCTTAAGGCTACTTTGGGAAAAAACATGACCTTTACTACGTACTGGCGTAACAATAAAATGGTGGCATTTTTTACAAGTATTAAAAATTTTGATATTCTGGATGCCCATTTTTTGGGTTATGATCCTTCTGAAAATGTAGAATGTCAACTATATCTGAATATGCTGTATGATCTGATCAAGGAAGGTTTGGATAAAAAAGTTGCCCGAATAGATATGTCTCGAACTGCTGTGGAAATTAAATCTACCGTGGGTGCTGTGCCTCATGACATGTATCTCTACCTCAAACATACCAATACCTTTCTAAATAAAAGTGTAGAAACGGTACTAAGTTTTGTGAAGCCCGAGGCTGATTATGTGATAAGAAGTCCTTTTAGGGACGAGTAGTATTGTATTTTTGTTTATATACATTCTGTGTCCAATTTGAACTGATTATTTTATTTTTGGTATTTTTATCATAGAATTGCATTATATTTACAAACTAAATCAAATGTATATGCTTCCTCAGAATATTATCAATCTTTATGACGAATATACCCACAAGCCACTTACAAGAATGGAGTTTATTCAAAGACTCACAAAGATTGTAGGCGGAACAGCCGCAGCGATGTCCATTTTGCCATTGCTGGAATCAAATTACAGGGCTCCGATTGAATCTGATGATGAAAATCTTTTTACAGAAAAAATAAGCTATGCAGGTGTTAATGGTGAAATGAAAGCTTATATAGCCAGACCAAAAGAAGAGAAACCCTACCCTACCATCATCGTCATACATGAAAATCGAGGTTTGACACCACACATAGAAGATGTGGCCCGAAGGGTAGCCAATGCCGGATTTTTGGCAGTAGCACCCAATGCGCTTGCACCTATAGGAGAAGTGGCGGATGAAGATGAAGCCCGAAAAAAATTCAGTGAACTTAAGGCTGAAGACAACCAGCAGAATTTTATCAGAGCGTTAGATTACGCAAAAACAAGAGGAGACAGCAATGGGAACTTTGGATGTGTAGGATTTTGTTGGGGAGGCGCCATGTCAAACTATCTTGCTGCCAATGTATCCAATCTGAAAGCAGCAGTTGCTTTTTACGGCAGACAGGGAACGGCTGAAGATGTGCCAAAAATAAAAGCTGCCTTACAACTCCATTATGCCGAAAATGATGAAAGGGTAAATGCAGGAAAGGTAGCTTACGAAGAAGCATTAATCAAAAATAACATCAAATTTGAATCTTATCTTTATCCGGGAGTTCAGCATGCTTTTCATAATGATACATCTGTAGCCAGATACAATGAAGAAGCAGCTAAACTGGCGTGGGGCCGAACCATTGAGTTTTTTAAAAAGTATGTAAAATAAAACAAATTACTTCCCGGAAAATACCGGAGATCTCTTTTCCAGAAATGCTGTTGTGCCTTCTTTGTAGTCATCGCTATTTCCAGCCAGGGTTTGTAATTCATCTTCCAGATGTAATTGTTGTTCCAGTGTATGTTGAAAAGTATGATTGAGTGCTTGTTTGGTTAATGCCAGACCATATGTTGGCATTTTTGCGAGTTGTTGTGCTATTTTTTGAACCTCTTCCAAAAACAAAACATCAGGATAAACCTTGTAAATCATTCCCATCTGCTGAGCTTCGGTGGCGCTAACTTTTTCAGCAAGCATCATCAGTGCTGTCGCTCTCTGCAATCCAATCAACCTAGGTAAAGTATATGTTCCGCCACTATCCGGAATCAAACCAATCTTGCTGAAAGCCTGTATAAAGGATGCAGATTCGGTAGCCAACACTATATCACAAGCCAATGCAATATTGGCGCCTGCTCCTGCAGCAACACCATTAACAGCTGCTATGACTGGTTTGGGTATATTTCTGATGCGGGTGATGATGGGATTATAGTGTTCACTTACTATTTTTGACAAAGGAGGACCACTGGGGTCAGTGGCTTCCTGCAAGTCCTGGCCGGCACAAAAAGCCTTGCCACTGCCTGTAATCACAATACATCTTACATTTTCATCCACTGTTGCCTGATCCAGTGCCGCGTGAAAGTCAAGCGCCATTGAGCGTATAAAGCTATTGAATTTTTCTGCTCTTTCGAACGTAATAGTGGCAATATTGTTGGCTATATGGATAGAGATATTAGACATGCTGGTTTATTTAGTGATTTGGTGATCTGTGATCGGGTGATATTGTGATCTGTGATCGGGTGATATTGTGATTTGTGATCTGATGATCTGTAATCGGGTGATTTGATGATTTGGTGATTTGTGATTTGGTGATCTGTGATGGGTCATATTTTCAATTTCATACATCTGCATTCAAAATTCATCTTTCAGATTTAATGGCATTTAAAATAATCAAAAGGTTCGAGACAATCTTTACATTTATACAATGCTTTGCATGCTGTAGACCCAAACCGACTGATTAACTCCGTATGATAAGATTTGCACTGCGGACATTGTACCTTAGGTGAATCGCCATGCAGGAAAGAAACATCACCGGTTTTTTCGGCAGGTGGTGATATCCCGTAATCCAAAAGTTTTTGCCTCCCTTCTTTGGTAATCCAATCGGTTGTCCATGCCGGTTCAAGGACGGATATTACTTCCACATTATCATACCCGTGCTCCTGTAATGCAGATTTAATATTAACCGTGATCATATCCATGGCAGGGCAACCATTATAGGTTGGTGTAATATATACGGTAATCTTGTCACCATCATCCCATTTTACATCCTTTAAAATGCCCAATTCTGCAATCGTAATTACAGGTATTTCCGGATCCGTTACTTGGCTCAATATGTTATAAATCTGATTAGTTTTCATATATCACTTCTTCGTCATCAAAAATATGACCATAATATCTGGCAAATAATATGGCCCAAATCTGACCAAGAATAAGACCTAATATAGCGCCGCCCAAAATGTCCAAAGGAAAATGAACTCCCACATAAATCTGGGAAAACCCGATAATGGCTGCCCAAGCCCAACAATATGGTTTGATCTTTTTAAAATGTTGTCCTAAAGTCATAACTAAAAAAGTCGCTACAGCAAAGTGATTGGTTGCGTGTGATGAAGTGAAGCTATAACCGGCACCACAATGGACTCGTTCGATCACATGAACATGTTCGGTATTGCATGGTCGCAAACGTCTGACAGTGCTTTTTACTGCCCTGGAACTAATCAGATCTGCTGATCCAGCAGTAAGCACCAAAAATAAAACAAACCAATAGGCTTTCACTCCATAATTAAAAAACACAAAAGCGATGATAAAGGTATATAAAGGTAACCAGAAATAAGGCTCTCTAATCCATGGCAAAACCATGTCAAACAAATCTGAAGACAGATCATTATTGACCCATTCGAAAATGGCGAAATCAATTTGGATGATGTTCATACATGAAGTTAACTCCAATAATCAGATTATTATTTTATAACACTAAAATGAGCCGATTAGTTGATCGTATATTTAAAAATGCGAGCATGAACTTATCAGAATCATTTATTTAACAAAAATTTAGAATTTGATCCTTATCATCAATGTGGATTACAACCGCATCTGATAAACTATACCTTTTGATTACATCATCGAGCAAATAATCTCTTACCACGACAATCAGCGTGTTGATGTTTGATGTCCGTTCATGGAGCATTATTTTTAATTCCGGCTCCAGACCTTGCCCCCTTAATTCTAATTTTCCGATTTCGTCGATAATAAAAAATGAAGAGGAAATATCAGAAGCCTGAGAAATCATACGTTTAGCTTTGGCAAAGATATCAGACCTGAAAGAAAATTTCCCAATACTTATAAGAGATAAACTATTACCTTTACTTGGTAATTCAAACTCCAATAATTCTTTAGAATTTAAGTCAAAAAAACACCTTAGACCGTTCACATCAGGGCATAAAAATCCGGAAACGTCCTTTCTGTCTTTAAAAATATGCAAAAGGATAGACGTCTTCCCTGATTGTACAGGACCTGTGATGACAATAATTCTACTCATGCATCATGGGCTCTTTTTCAGTCTGACCAATGACCAACAAACCCAATACCATATTTTTTATTTTGGTCCAACCCCTGTATTCACCATTCACCCAATTCAACACCCGATATGCTTTGTCCGTAAATGAAGGAATCTCATCCAGTATTTCGTTAAGTAGTTTTTTTTCAATTGTTAATCCTTTTGAAAATCTCCTGATGAGATGCAAAAATATAGGGCCTGCAATAAAAATCAAACCTAAACTAACTATTATGGCTCGTAAAAAAATGAACAACAGTTCAGTCAGCTTCATTGATGGAACAAAAATATGTATTGCCAGTAGCACTAAAGCCAACACAATAAAACCAATGAAAACAGATTTACCCTGTTTCTTATAAAAAATTTTCTCCCCATCTTTACTCAAATTTATCTCCGGCATGTTCTGCGCCAATTCATAAACCTGTTTGGGTATAGATGGTATCCAGAGACCTATTATTATTCCTACCATAAGATACAGCAAAACATAAATGAAAAAAATAAGCACAACTACAGATCCATCTCCGCTGTATCCAAAAGTTTTACCTATTGACTTTGCTGAAGTGTCTATGGCATGAAAGAAGTCAATACCATAAATCAGCAGTGAAATCAGGATTTTTTGTATCGCAGACTCCAGCAGACACATCACACTGAAAACAATGGTTTTAACAGAAAAGTGCTGGTAATTACGAAAAATAAGATGACCAAGATATCCCTGAAATATAACGGCTACGTAAGCTTGCCAGGGAGAATGAGGACTGACAGTGAGTTTGACCATCAAAACAATGGCCAAAGCTTTTAATATTGAATTTTTATTATTCTCTCCGTAATAGCCCAACAATGCTATACAAATGACGGCAATACCACCCACAAATATACCCGTAAACGGAAGTTTCAACCCATGCAGAATACCCCCTATACCAGACTCCGCAAACGCCCATAATAAAATCAGACTTCTGGTATTGATAGATGGATTGGGCATGAATAAATTTTAGAGTTAGGATAAATGTAAATCATCGATGATATCAGTGACATGTTCCAGTCCAACGGACAATCTGATCAAACCGTCAGAAATTCCTGCTGCATGGCGTTGCTCAGGCGTAAGTTTGGAATGTGTGGATGATGCCGGATGAGTAATAATGGTGCGTGTGTCGCCAAGATTGGCAGAAAGCGACATCATTTGTCTGCTGTCTATCATTTTTACACCTGCTTGCAATCCACCTTTTAATTCGAAACTTATCATACCACCACCGGCTTTCATTTGTTTGATGGCTGTTTCATATCCCGCATTTGAAGGCAAAAAAGGATATTTCACGACGCTGACTTCCGGCCTGCTTTCCAGCCATTGGGCTACTTTTCGTGCATTTTCACAATGTCTGTCCATCCTGATGGCGAGCGTTTCCAGGCTCTTTGAGAGTACCCATGCATTAAAAGGGGACAACGATGGCCCGGCATTTTTCATAAAAGGATAAATCTGTTCTATGATTTCATTGGATGCTATAATGGCTCCTCCCATGACCCTACCCTGCCCGTCAATATATTTGGTGGCTGAATGTATAGAAATATCAGCTCCCACAGTCAAAGGCCGCTGAAGATATGGTGTCGCAAAACAATTGTCTACCACCAGCAATATATCATGTTGCCGGCAAAAGTCACTAGCTGCTTTCAGGTCTATGATGTCCAAACCGGGATTGGAAGGTGTTTCAAGATATAATAATCTCGTAGTTGGTTTGACCAATGATTCCCATTGATGCATATCAAGTGGATTCAGGTAGTCATATTCAATACCCCATTTTGCCAGATAATCATCGTTGATTTTAAACGTAGAACCAAAAACAGCCCTGGACATGAGCAAATGATCTCCACTCTTCAGTAAAGATGCAAATGTGGCAAATATGGCTGCCATACCTGTTGATGTAGCGATACAATTTTCGCCTTCTTCCAGTGCTGCCATTTTGAGTTCAAATTCACGGACAGACGGATTGGTAAATCTGGAATAAATATTTCCGGTTTCTTCATTGGCAAACAAAGCACGCATATGTTCGGCATCATCAAAAACAAAGCTGGATGTTGCAAATATAGGTGTGGAATGCTCATGATGCTGCGACCTATCTGTTTGAGTTCTGATCGCCTTTGTCTCGAATTTCATTTCAGTCAGATTTATATAGTATCATTCCATTCAGGTATCCTCACTTCGACGCTATGGGTGATTTCTACTGATTTTGCAAGCATGATGGATACAGAACAATATTGTTCCATGGACATATCGACTGCCTTTTGTGCTTTTTCCAGTTTTATGTCCCCGTTGATGATATAATGCATATGAATTTTGGTAAAAACAGCAGGAACAGCATCAGCACGGGTGCCTTCTATCTCTACATGTACAGATTTTAATTCCTGTCTCATTTTTTTGAGTATCATCTCCACGTCAATAGAACTACATGCTGCGGCGGCCATCAGTACAGATTCCATCGGACTTACGGCTTCCTTGTTGCCGGAAAACTGGATACTCTGTCCACGCTCATTGGTTCCCTTAAAATTCATTTCCCCATGCGTGGATTCAACAAATACTTTCATTTCTAAAAAATTTAATTCTTAATAAACCTTACCACAAAAGTAAACAACCTGCACCTTTCCTCTGTAATTTTTATAAATTAATATCCACATTCATCATTGTAAACCAAAAAGACATTATTTTCGCACCCTGATTCAATCATCACAGCCATTAAAACAGTAAAAATATGTTTACCATAAATATTTATATAAAATTTGCCATCATAGGAATATGTCTGATAGGCGGTATTATTTTATCCTTTGTCCTGGGTATAGGATACACCTGGATTTTTATCATCATCGGATTACTTTTTCTGGCCAGTTATCTGTTTTTGGGTACTGTGCAGTCAGCTTCAGAATTGCTGCAGGCCATGGATTTTGATGGAGCAGAACAAAGATTAAATCTGACTTTTTTCCCTAAATTGCTGTATGTGACCAACAGAGCGTTTTATTTTATACTCAAAGGATCACTTGCAGCACAACGCAAAGACAATACAGCTGCTGAGGGATATTTTAATGCTGCATTGGCACTCAATCTGCCTTCGGACAATGAAAAAGGAATGATTCTCCTTCAAATGGCAGGAATTCAGGCACAGAAAAACAACTGGACAGGTGCAAAAAACTATTTTTATCAGGCCAAAAACCTTAGAATCACCGAACCACAACTCAAAGAACAGTTCAAACAGTTTGAAACTGCTATCAATAACAGAGGACAAATGAAAGTAGCCCAAAGTATGGGTATGAAAACGGGCCAAGCCATGATGCCGGGTGGCAAAAGAAGAAGGCCAAAAATGAGATAACTTTTTCAGGAGGACAATTTACTTTGTCATCCTGATTTCCTGCAAGCCTGATTGAATTTCTTTCTGATAAACCCTGATATAATCTATGTCCATGTAATTTGGGTAAACCGGTTTTTTTTCTTTGTGCTTGCGGCATTGGGATTGGTTGGCAATGACCTGAACGGGTTCCCCATAATTGGGAAAAGAAGGTTCCATCAGGTATTCGCCGGGCTTTATATTACAGTTATTGACCGGTCGGCCTTTGAGATCATAATATTTCGGTACATATCTGACCATAATGTCGTCAATGTAATACTTGATCATATGTGGTTCGTATTCCACACTGAATGTATGATATTCCTTTGAAAAATCTATATCAAAATCAATGATTTTAGATTGGCTGCTATAACATGGAGCACCTTTTTTGGGGTTGTCATTGGGGCACTTGTCAGACATCCAGTTATGTATAGAAAACTCTATTTTTTCGGTTCCTTTGCAGATAAACTCAAAGATATCAATCTCTGTATTCCAACCAAATATCCAGAAAGCAGGCCATTGTTGTTTCCCCTTAGGCAATTTGCAGCGTATTTCGTATTTACTGTATGTTTTAAATTGCTGTTTGGAATGCACCACGCCTGAAGTATAATCAAAAGATTTACCAAACCATTCTCCTTTTATTTTATCTGTTTTAAGCTTCAGGATGCCATTTTCAAGGATACAATTTTCATCCCGATAAATATTTGCAGACACGTGGGTCCTGCAGAAAGCACAAGAATCAGGTTGAGAAACCGGACCGTAAGGATAAAAAGTGTACCATTTGGATGTGTCCAGTTTTTCTCCATTAAATTCATCATGAAATACAAGTTTATAATCCTCACTTACACACTGCTGCGACTGGTCAAGCAATACTTTCACCTTTTTTGCCTGAGCGGATACATGCCATGATAACAGAAATAATATACTAAATAACAGATACTTACACATATATTATTTTTTACTGCTTTTAATTATAACTGCCAGAGCAAGCCTGATCTTATGAAATTCAATCGGAGCTATCAAACGCTCCGCGATGGCTGCCAATGCCATTTCCTGACCTGTTTTATTCCACGCTTCCTGTACCAAACTTACTTCTTCCATTGAGACATATTTAAATATGTCTACAGGTTCATCCTTGGTATACAAATATGCCAAATGTGAATAAATGGTAGTTTCTGACATTTCTCTGGCTTTTGCAATTTCAGCCGGTGTAAATCCTTCTTTGTAAAGATCAAGTGTTTCGATGTATGTCTGTCCTTTTACATTTTTCACTATATCCTGCGACGCCAGAAAACCCTGGATGATGGCCAGAATATCTTTCCCATACTGTTCCATTTTAACCTTACCTATCCCTTCTACATTCAGGAGGTCTGCTGTAGTGGATGGTTTTGAAGCCACCACATTTTCGAAAACTTTATCGCTGAAAATAACGTAAGCCGGCACTTGTTTTTGTTTTGCCAGCTCTGACCGCCATTCCTTGAGCCGTTTCATGAGTTCATCTTCCAGCAGTAATTTCTTTTGTTTTGGCTTTTCCTTTTCGACTACAAGATTGGTGGAATTCAAGTCTACCAGCCTTACTTTTTTACCTTCAAAAAGCACTTCTTTGGTGAGTGGCGTTGATTTAAGCTTAAAATGATCGGTGTAATCTATTCGGATATATCCCTGATTGATGAGTTGGGTGATGTATATTTTCCAATTGATAAAGGAGATATCTTTGCCGGCACCGAATGTTCTGATCTGATCGTATCCACCTTCCCGAACTTCTGCCCTGTAAGATCCGCGAAGCACATCTATCAATAGATTTAGACCAACATTTTCATTGCATCTGACTACTGCCGACAATGCTTTTTGTGCCGTTATCGTAGCATCTATACTTTTGGGTGGTGCCAGACAATTATCACAGTGGCGGCAAGGTTCTGATCTGAATTCACCAAAGTAGTTCAATACCAGATTTGTGCGGCATTCATTGGCGGAAGCATATTCCCACATGCGCTCCAGTTTTGCATACTGTACGGTTTTAAATTCTTCATTGGCCTGGCTGTCATCAATAAATTTTTTGAGCATGATATAATCTCCCCAACTATAAAAAAGCAATGCCTGAGCGGGAGTGCCATCTCTGCCCGCTCTGCCGATCTCCTGGTAATATCCTTCCAGATTTTTGGGCATGGCATAATGAATGATCCAACGTATATTGCTTTTATCTATTCCCATCCCAAAGGCAATGGTGGCACAAATAAACTGAATTTTATCATCCTGAAAATCTTTCTGCACCCGCTTCCTGTCGTCAGCATCCATTCCTGCATGATAAAAATCACAATTAAATCCTGTCTGCCGGAGTTTAGCAGATAGTTTTTCTGTTTCCTTGCGGCTGAGACAATAGATAATGCCACTTTTTTCTTTGGCTTTCAATAAAAAATCGACAGTTTGTCTGTATTTCTGTTCTGCAGGCCGGGCTTCGGTGGTTATATTTTTTCGTTCAAAACTGGACACAAAAACTTCCGGATTATTCAGATGGAGCTGTCTGCAAATATCATTTTGGGTAGCTGCATCCGCTGTGGCAGTAAGCGCGATAAAAGGAACATGGGCAAATCCGTCCCTGATTTTATTGAGCAATACATAATCAGGTCTGAAATCATTGCCCCAAACAGAAACACAGTGCGCTTCATCTATGGCAAACAGACTGATATCCAGTGATTTTAATAAAGCGGTAAACCCCGGTGCATTGATTCTTTCCGGTGAGACATACAACAATTTAATGTCACCCTTTATAAGCCTTTGTTCAGTTTCTACCTGTTCTGCACGGGACATGTTGGAATGAAAAGCAGCTACTTTGACGCCGGATAGATGCAGTGCAGTGACCTGGTCATTCATCAAAGCAATCAGGGGAGAAACCACTACAGTAAGACCCGGCAGCATCAAAGCCGGCAACTGATAACAAAGAGATTTACCTCCACCAGTCGGCATAACCACCAGACTATCATGCCCTGCCAGCACATGGTCTATGATAGCACTCTGATCTGATCTGAATGAAGTAAACCCCCAGATATCTTTTAGTATGCTATATTTGTGCTGTTGTATGGAAGTCATTGTGTAAGTTTTTTTACGATCAAAAGTACAATTTTATTTTATACCGACGGGGGGATATTTTTAGGAGGGGGGGGTTTTAGGCCAAAAAAAAAAAAAACACCAAAAATTTTGTAAACCTAACTCGAGTATAAGATGGATCAAAATGTTCATGTATTGCCCCAAACTTTTTACCAAAGCACTGATGTAGTTCATTTGGCAAAACAACTTCTGGGCAAAATAGTCATAAGTGACATCGAAGGTAAAATCACTTCAGGAATCATAGTAGAAACTGAAGCTTACCGTGGGCCTGATGACAAAGGATGCCATGCATACGGCGGCAGGTATACAGAAAGGACCAGGACCATGTATGCGATCGGAGGTACTGTGTATGTATATATTTGTTACGGCATGCATCCGATGTTCAATGTAGTCACCGGCCCTGAAGGAGATGCTCATGCTATTCTGATCAGAGCGATAGAGCCACTGAACGGCGCAGAGATCATGCTGGAAAGGAGAAACATGTCCTTTGCAAAAACTGATCTCACCAATGGTCCGGGAAAACTCGCTGTATCTCTGGGTATCACCAAAGAAATGAATGGCAGTCTGTTGTATGAAAAGGAATCAACAATATACATCAAATCAGGCAATATTGTCGTAGAAGAAAAAGATATTGTATCCGGTCCCCGGGTTGGGATGAGTGTTCATGTAGGTCCTTGCGCACACAGGCCGTGGCGATTTTACATCAGAGATAATCCGTGGGTGAGTAAACCGTTGGTTGTAAATTACAAGTGGTGAAAATTAATGGGTGAATTAGAGAATGGAAGAAGAAATGAATGGGAGAATGATTAAATGAGTGAGTGTTCGAATGAATGAGTGCCTGAACTATTATTTTATTAATTTGGGGCTGAATTGGCTGGATGAATAGGGTTCATTAAATATACCTTAAAAAAAATACCCGAACTGACATTCATCAATCCGGGCATTTTAGGGTCTTAAAAAAAATATTCTTATCTGTTTCTGAGCGATGTCAGAAAGTTGTTCAATTCATCTATGGAGTAAAAAAGCACTTCTCTTGGTTTGCTTCCCTGTGCAGGCCCTACTATGCCCAACTGTTCCATCTGATCCATGATCCTTCCCGCTCTGTTGTACCCCAACTGCATCTTGCGCTGTATCAATGAAGTGGAACCGTGCTGCGCAGAAATGATCAATCTGGCTGCTTCATCAAAATTTTCGTCCAGGTCAGAAATTTTAAGATCAGAATTTCCTGCTCCTTCATCATCATTTTTGTACTCCGGAAGATAGAATGGTTCAGCAAAGCCCTGCTGGTCAGCGATATGCTTGATCACATTTTCTACTTCAGGTGTATCGACAAAAGCACACTGAAGTCTGATATTGGTACTTCCTATTGACAACAACATATCTCCTGCACCAATCAGCTGATCTGCTCCGCCTCCGTCAAGAATCGTTCTGGAGTCTATTTTTGATGTCACTTTGAAAGCAAGTCTTGCAGGGAAATTGGCTTTGATTATTCCCGTAATGATATTGACGGACGGACGCTGTGTAGCTATGATCAGGTGGATTCCAATGGCTCTCGCCAATTGTGCCAACCTGGCTATGGGCAATTCAACTTCTTTGCCTGCAGTCATAATAAGGTCAGCAAACTCATCTATTACCAATACGATATATGGTAAAAACTTGTGGCCTTCCTTAGGACTCAGTTTTCTGTCCGTAAATTTTTCATTGTATTCATTCAGATTACGAACCCTTGCCTTTTTCAGCAAATCATATCTGTTGTCCATCTCTACACATAGTGAATTTAGTGTATTGATCACTTTGCTTGTCTCCGTGATGATAGGTTCATCCTGATCCGGTAAAAACGCCAGGTAATGCTGATCCAGGTGTCCATAAGGAAACAACTCTACCTTTTTGGGATCTATAAGTACCAGTTTTACCTGTGACGGATGTTTTTTATAGAGAAGAGACATCAGGATGGCATTGATACCTACTGATTTTCCCTGACCAGTAGCACCTGCCACCAATAAGTGCGGCATTTTGGCCAGATCTGCCACAAAAACTTCATTTGAAATCGTTTTTCCCAATGCGATAGGAAGCGCCATTTTTGTCTGGGTAAATTTTTCAGACATGAGCAACTCCTTCAGAGAAACGATCTGTTTATTTTTATTAGGTACTTCAATACCTATCGTGCCCTTACCGGGAATAGGTGCAATGATTCTGATACCCAAAGCGGACAAACTCAAGGCTATATCATCTTCGAGATTTTTAATCTTAGATATCTTAACACCCGGAGCAGGTACAATTTCGTATAACGTTACGGTTGGCCCTATTGTAGCCCGGATTTTAGTGATTTCAATTTTATAATTGAGTAATGTTGCTATGATCTGATCTTTGTTGGCTTCCAGTTCAGATCTGTCCACTTCGACTTTCTGATCTGCATAATCCAGTAAAAGGTCGATCGAAGGCATTTTAAATCTGGACAAATCTGCGGTAGGATCATAAGGTTCCATATCATCTTCCAGCTTGATCGCTTCTATTTCCGTTTCAGGAGCGACAGGAACTTTAGCCAGTATTGGGCCTACTTCATCAAAATCAAATTTTGATACATCAGACTTCGCTTCATCATGCCCAAAGTCCAGTTCGAGATCAGGATTGGTATTGTATGAAGCGGCTTTTGCAGATGCTGCTGCTGCAGGAAGATCAAACTCCAGTTCGTGGCGATTTGATCCATCCTTTGCGTCAGCGGTGTTGGTCGGTGGGATGGCCCCCTCCCGGCCTTGGGAACCGGAGGGCCTTAAAGTCTGTAAAAATAATTCTTCTATATCGTCCGTCAGATTTTCAACGGTGCTTTTTCCTTTTTTAGGTTTTATTTCTGATTCTTCCATTCCTTTGAAAAAATCCATGGAGATGGATGGCATACTAATACCGGCCAAAGGATTACTGAAAGTCAGATTATCAAAATTGGGATTAAATCTCCACATTATGTAGGCGCCCATGGTAAACAGCAACAGGAAAAACAATCCTATCTGGCCAATAAAATTTGTCAGCCAGAAACAAGTACTTTCGCCGAATGCACCTCCCCAAGTAAACTCAGACCTTCGGAATACGAACTCCAGCACCAGGGAAAAAAATGCCATGATTACAAAAGAGTTTCTTGCAAAAATCATAAATGGTATGAGTGATCTTCTTCTGACGAGATCCAAACCCAATCTGATGAGCAGTACAACAAAGATCATGGAAGGAAGACCAAATCCCCAATAAAAAAACATATTGGAAATAATGGCACCTAATCTACCCAGCCAATTCTGAACACTCAGGTCGCCCTGCATCAGCATACCCCATGAAAATCTCAAAACTTTATCCTGGTCCATCTTCCATGTATAGAGGTAGGATACAAATGCAATAGCAAGATAGATCGCTGCAAGGATAAGAATTACACCAAATATTTTGGGCAATCTTTCATCACGCCAGTTGAAGCGGGGTTTGGCGCTGTCTTTCGGTTTTTGCTTTTTGGAAGCCATACTTGAATCGGTTTTTTAAAATAAATACTCCTGTTTCACTCAAATCATTTCGTTAACCCAAAAGACAAAGACAAAACAGCAAAACAGGCATCGTAAAAAGGCCGAAGTTAATGTCAGGTATGCTGTAAAATTATCCTTATAAAATTTTTTGTATTTAATATATGTCCTACTGGAATGAAATAATTTCAGGACAAAGATAAATGGAATAATTTTCATATTAAAATAATTTGTAATATATTTTTATCATCATATCAATATTATACAATTAATATAATAATGTAATATTTAAAAGTATCTCAATTTCATGGGGTTATCCATTTTATGCTTTGTTCTATCCTCATTAAAAAACCTAATGATTATAGTCATCCCTGAAGTTAAAAATTTAAAATCATCTATATTTGCGGCAATTTTACCGGAATAGCCAAAAAAAGCAGTTCCGTTTTATCCTAACCAAACCAAATAACATCATGAACGCGCACATTTTTATTGCCGGAAGCGGCGGTATAGGTCAGGCAGTAGGCCTTATTTTATCCGAATCTACAGCATTTAAAGCTACCATTTATTTTGGAGATGTATATCAGCAGGCCATAGATACAGCCATACAGTTTGTAACCGAAGGCTGCAGCCACAGCACCCAACTCCACGGTGTACTTATGCCTAAGGAAGGCAGTAATGAATATATAGATGAAGTACTTAAAAAATGTGATATCATTCTCGACTGCCTGCCCGGAAATCAAGCGCCACGTATGGCTTCCCTGGCAAAACAACACCATTGCCACTATGCAAACCTGACCGAATATGTACAGGAGACCAAAGATGTCATTGAGATTTCCAAAGATGCTGACACCGCTTTTGTGCTCCAGACAGGTTTAGCCCCGGGCTTCATAAATGTATTGGCGCACAAACTGTATGAAGAGTTCCGCGAAGATTTTGGAGTGGACATTGTCAACAGCATGCATATGAAAGTAGGCGCCATCAGTAAAAATGCGCCATCACCCCATTATTATGCCTTCACCTGGAGTCCGATAGGTGTGGCTACCGAATATCTCAAAGATGCTGAAATTGTAAGAAACTTCAAAAAAATAAAAGTACCTGCCCTTTCCGGTCTGGAGCGACTTATCATCGATGGCGATGAGTATGAAGACAATTTTACTTCCGGTGGTGCCGCTGACTTCCCTGATGCATTTGCCGGTAAGGTCAAAGACCTGGATTATAAAACGATCCGATATCCTGGTCATTATCAATGGGTAAAAAATACCATGTCTACCATTGCCAATAGCGATGACCGCATCAAAGCACTGGAAAACATCATGCTCGAAAACATACCCAGTGTAGAAGATGATGTCGTAGTAGTGTATGCATCGGTAGAAGGGAAAGACATAAACGGCAGGTTGAGACGCAAAGAGAAGTCGTACAAAATTTTCCCATCCATGGTGGGTAAAAAAAGACTGCGCGCTATACAGACCTCTACCGCAGCGCCACTTTGTGAAGTTGCTTATATGTTATTGACCCATCCGTGGAAAGGTACCATATTGCAAAGTCAGCTTTCAACGAGAGATTTTCTGAATGGGCCATTTGTGACGGCTATATATGGGAAGTATTGATGGTGGTGGTTTCGTAACGATTTCAATAGTCTGAATTTCTTCATCATGGAGAATATATTCTATTGCATTGATAAACAATGGAGTAAAATAACTGAATAATTGAAGTCAGTATAGATTACCATTTTTAAAAGCAAAAATGCAATGTTGTCTCATCCAATTACTTTTTGATAAAAAAAGTGGTTTGATCAGGAGAAAAATATGAAAACAAAACTAACTTTACTTAAAATTAAGACTAATCACTATGTGGGCAACTAAATTTTTATTAATTTTTATGATTTTAGCACCTCTTCTTGAAAGTAAGAGCCAGGATATACACTTAACAGACTACAAAACTTTTTCCAATTTTTTTAACCCTGCCCAGACAGGTGACTACTTAGGATATGTAAAAGTACAGGCATCTACCAGGACCCAATATGAAAGAACATATGAACAAGGAATGATTGGTACACAGTTTAATGCTTTTTCGCCCATCAGTAAAAAACACTGGATAGGTGTTGGCCTGAATTTCGTTTATGATCGCTCCGGTTCGTTGTCACTTGAGGCTACAGGTGGAGATTTACTTTTGGCTTATCATATCCCTTTAGGAAAAAAACAAAATCAAACCATTAGTATTGGAGGAAGTTATGGATTTGCATCTATTGGGGCTGATACTAAAAACTATAAAAGTGAAAATACCATATTGGGTAATTTTGATCCGGACAAATTGGCGTTAAGTACCCTAAATACACAGATATTTTCAAGTAGTGCAGGTATATATTTTAAATCAAAGATACTAAAAATACATTTATTGAAAGCCGGAATTTCTATCATCAGACTGAATTCTCCGGTTTTCAGCGTGCTTGGAAATAAATCTGAAGCCAGCTGGGGCAAACGATTAAA
Source organism: Saprospiraceae bacterium (assembly GCA_016714445.1). GTDB lineage: Bacteria > Bacteroidota > Bacteroidia > Chitinophagales > Saprospiraceae > OLB9. The sequence goes on from JADJNF010000002.1 coordinate 243,992, forward strand.
TGTATTTGTCTCATATAAACATACTATTAATAAAATGATTCAAATAGAACCAGCTATTTACTTCTCTCAATCTGAAAATCAAAACAATATTAATTTACAAATTCTTTCTGAGTGGAAATTAACAAAAAAAAATAATTGGAAAGCGGTCATAGGAATAGCTCAAAGATGGGATGAATCCACTGATTTTATCACGGGATATAAAACCGAAAATCTATATATCAGTCTGGCTTTTGATATACTTTCTTCATCATCTGTCGGAGTGTTGAGTAACCCGGGCGCCATTGAGCTGGGAGGTTACTACATCTTTTATAAAAATACCAAACCCAAAATTAAACCCACCATATTTTGTCCTAAACTATAATATTAATGAACATCACTTCAATTTGAATAAATCATGAAAATAATCATTCCAATTCTTCTCTTTCAATTTTTATTTCACATCCAGATTAAGGCTCAGGATCCTTTACATATAAAAAACAGAAACTTACCTTGTGTGGAAAGAAAATTTCATCTTTACATCCACTTAGTCTCTGATTCCCTGGGAAATATCAACATCTCAGAATCTGACATAGAAAAACAATTAGAGATTGCAAACCAAGCCTTCAAACCCATTTGTATATCTTTTGATTATTGTAAAATAGACACCGTACATGACCATTCTTTTTTCCATATAAATGATGATGAAGAAATAGAACTACTTATGTCCAGGTTTCAAAAGAAAAGAAGAATAAATCTTTACTATACCGGTTCAGTTTTAGATGAAAATATAAATTCCTATTCATATCACAGCGGTATTTTAACTGAAAATTCCGGAGTCATCATTGTCCCTTTGAGTGGCAAAGGACTGATTCATGAATTGGGCCACACGTTTGGACTACTCCATATTTTTGAAACTAAATTCGGCGCTGAAAAAGCAGATGGATCCAATTGTGCTGTAAGTGGTGACTTGATTTGCGACACGCCGGCTGCGCCTTATGTTCTACCCAATAAAACTTGTACCTTTACCTCTAAACTCAAGGATATAAATGGCGATTTTTACAGGTCGGAAATAGGCAACTATATGTCTCATTTCTTTTGTGCTCATTGTTTCTTCACAACAGAACAGTATGAACGCATGGTTGAAAATTATTTGGCTTCACCCATAAAAATGTGGTAACCATGAAAAACAATATTTCTCTTATAATCACTATAATAATTTTTACCTGCAGCATTTTAAAAGCCCAAATCGCAAGCGACACTTTAGGCTGCATCCCTTTACTGGTTTCCTTTAAAAGTCCGGACCCTTCACTGACCCGAACAGCCTGGGATTTTAAGGATGGAGCATCATCTGATCTGTTAAATCCAAGCCATGTTTTCATCAAAGCAGGTACTTATTTTGTGACTCTTAAAAACGCGGACACATTGGTGACAACAGTTAAAATTGTCATCTTACCGGAACTCATTTTAAATATTTCAGTTGATACCAATCAAGGTTGTGCTCCAATCAGTATATTTTTCAATGATGTCACACCCTATTCAAACGAGATTATGGCTCAAAATTTTTTGTGGGATTTCGGTGACGGTACCGGCAGTACATCGTCGAATCCAACACACACCTATACTGATATTGGTAACTTTGATGTCACACTAACCGTAAATACAAATATCGAACAATGTGATGTCACTCAGACATTTTCAAATATGGTAAGTATTGAAAATAAACAAAATGTACAATTCAGCATAGACAAAATTGAGCCTTTGTGTACATTTCCGACTTACGTGTTTTATAAAAATACCGGCAACTCAGAACCAGGAAATCAATACCTATGGGATTTTGGCAATGGTGTTACATCTACCAAAGCGCAGCCTGAACCTGTATTATATGAATCAGCAGGAAATTATACGGTTGTACTAAAAGTTGATAACAATAAAGGATGTCAATCAAATATTACATTTTTAAATAGATTAGAATTTTATCCCAAAATTGATATCGGGCTAAAAGATACTTTTTGTTTAGGTCAGGCTTTGACTATAGATAATCGTACTGTTGCCAAGTCATTTTTCTGGAACTTCGGACCGAATGCAAAACCATCATCATCTATAGCTAAAATTCCTGAGGGAATAAAATATCTGACCGAAGGTAATCATCAAATCATTTTAACTGCGGAATCTGAATCCGGTTGCAAGAAAGATACTGTGTTCCCCATTAAAATAAACAAAATAGATGCATCATTCACCATGGATCCTGCTTTTGGATGTGTGTTGCCGCTGGAGGTAAAATTTTCTGCAAATGATAAGACATTTATTAAGTACGAATGGAATCAGGTTAATGGACCAGCCGAAATCTTAAGTAAGATAGATACCATAAAAAGAGACACTTTTTACTACAATAAATTAGACAGTCTTCCTATGATTTTGAAAGTAACTGCTTTGGATGGCTGTCAGGCTTCAGACACGTTAATATTTTATTACCAACTTCCAAATTCTCAATTTACTTTAAATGATTTTGAAGGCGAGGCGCCATTTTTTCTGAAAGTAGAAGATAAGTCTGAATCATACTTTCCTATTGTAAAATGGATATTCACATGGGGCGATGGTACAAGTTCAGAATATACCATTTCGGATATTGCTACTGCTTCTCATCTCTATACAGAGCCAGGTAAATATTATGTAAATCTTATGATTATCAATGAAGCGGGTTGTATCGACGAATATTATGGTGCCTGGATTACGGTTCATGAGAAGCCTGAATTTTTAGATCCAACAACCTGCAATGGTGGTGGCAGTGTTGGTGAAATCATTTGTTATAAAAGTAATTTTACATTAATTCTTAATAATGTGCCTCCACAATTTGATGCTTTTCATTTTAAGCTGGGCAATACCGTATCTCATTGCGAATCTGAACATACGATAGTGACAAAAGCACTGGACGACCCGGGAACGTACGATTTAGGCGCAACATTGGAAAATGGGGGCGTTTTCTATGAGTTCGAAGCTAATAATGATATTGTTATACATGGCGCTAAGGCTAAAATTGCCTATCAAACCAATTGTAAGGACAAAAACCTGGTTTTTTTTGAAAATAAAAGTATCAATGATTTATCACATTATTGGTTGGTTAATGGGCAGACCATCACAGCGGATACCTTTTCGTACCGTTTCCCGGACAAAAGTGAACATAAGGTCTTACTTATAGCAGAAAATGAAACTGAAGGATGCAAACCGGACACCGCTGAAGTTATAATTTTTATCAGAGATGTAAAATCCAGGATTACCACTCCGTTAAATTGGTGCGCAGACATCCCTACTTTTCTATCCAGCTCACTTTCACAAGATGATGTAGTAGGTTGTAAGATGGGTTATTTCTGGAGTTTTCCGGGATATCTGGATATGGAACACATTGTTACCGATGAGGACACTATAGAAGTAAAATTACCTAAAGGAAAACACCGGCTGAGTCTGGAAGTTCGCGATGTCAATGGGTGTCGTGATACCAGCTATATTGATGTGACTGTACATACACTGCAAGCCGATTTTGTTACAGACAAGCCGGCTATTTGTGACTCAGTGCTGATAACTTGCACTGACCGTTCACAACATGACAATCCCATCGTACAATATAACTGGAATCTTCAACCTGAAAAAAATCTGCCCGTCATTACTCACCTATTCAATACATTAGATGATAATGCCGTGAGAATATCCCTGAGTATCAAAGATATTTATGGTTGTGAAAGCAGTATTACAAAGATTTATGACATTTACCAGCCTTCTTCTGAAATCACTTATGATTCTATTATGTGTGTCTCAAATCTTAAGGAGATCCATGCCAGTGATTTTAATGACTATGGATCATCGTTGTCTTTTCATTGGAGAATAAATGATCAACCAATTGCTGGTCAGCAGATACTTAATTTGTCCGGATTAAGCCCGGGAATCCACGATATAAAACTCAACATTACAGAGAAAGCTACTATGTGTAAAAATGAATATATGTTTAAAATAAAAGTCTTAAATGATCCTGTGGCTATCATAGGCGGGCTGGAAGACTCATTGTTTTGTCATCCAAAATCGTTCATATTGCTGGCTGACCAATCGACCAAAGACCCTGAAGATATACTTACCTATCAATGGGATTTTGGCAACAATAAATCATCATCAAAACGAAATCCGGCAGTAACTTATGGCAAAGGCGAATATACCATTTACCTCACCGCAAACTCAAAATTCGGATGTGAAAACACCACACAAAAAACCATCACTCTGGTAGGACCTGAAGGTAAAATAATTGCAGACAAAGACATGGTTTGCAAAGGTGAAAGTGTGATATTTCAATTGAAGGATGCTATTGATGTGACTTCATTTTATTGGGATTTTGGACAAGGGGAAACCAATAATGGTATTTCTCCGTCTTCTTACCAATACAATTTTGTACCTGAATCCGGAAAAACGTTTGTTTCCCTGGTGCTGGAATCATCAGATACAGGATGCGAAACAGTATTGACTGTCCCCGTTTACATTCATCAGGTCACTGCATCCTTCCTCCCCGATACTACCTGCAATGACTCCATGTTTATCAATAACCAATCTTTTGGAGCAGATCGGCATATTTGGAAATACAATGAAAAAATCTTAAGTGAAGACGCGAATCCCTGGATCAACATTGGAAATCCAGGTACATATCCTCTTCAGCTCATCATCAGCAACAATAGCAATGGATGTAAAGACACAACGGAAAACCTCATTACGTTTTTACCACGACCTGTAGTCAATCATCCGAAGGTATTACAATTGTGCGCGGATGAAACCTATAGTTTTTCTGTAAATCCCCAAAATACTTATAATTTCAGTCCTTCGGGAATCGCATCACTCGATCAAAATGAAATTTTCATATCAACTCAAAAAAGTGATTTACTCCAAATAACTGCAACCGGAGTAAACGGATGTGTTACAAATTCGATAATAACAATTTCACATAGCGAATATAACAACATGGATTTTAATGCACAGTACTTGCTTTGTGATGATTTCAGTAAAGTTAATCTCATTCTAGGTTTGAAATCAGGAGAAACCATCGTTTGGAGTCTTAATAGCGGAAATCTACCATCAGGTTACCTGTCTTGCGATACTTGTGATAACCCGTTAATTATACGTCCATTAGAAGGAGAATTAAAAGCAAATGTTCTTAATGAAAATGAATGTTTACAAAGGACTTATTACTATTACATTGAGAATGCACAAATAGAGATTCCAAACTTTTTCTCTCCAAATAATGATTCGGTCAATGATAATTTTGGACCTGTCATGAAAAATCTGGTGTCCCTTCCTTTGGAGATTGAACAAATTAAAATTTATAACAGATGGGGGAACGAAGTCTACAAATCAGATAAAATTTGGGACGGCAACATTGATGGCAAAAATGCCCCGGCAGAAGTATATTATTACACCATGACCTATTTTATTGGCAACAGTTGCTACCATACAGCTAAAGGTAATGTAACCCTAATGAGATGACACATAAAGGGTAAGAATAAAATTTACTTTATTTGATTCTTACAACCCCTTCACCTTGTAATGGTGATTGGGATCATCCACTTTAATGATTTTATCGTTTAAATAGTTGGCCTCTACCAGTCCGTCCCTTAGTTTGACGATGCGGTGTGCGTGATCAGCGATATCCGGTTCGTGGGTGACGACGATGATGGTATTGCCGGCATTGTGTATACGCTCAAAAATGCCCATAATCTCCACCGATGTTTTGGTGTCCAGGTTTCCGGTTGGTTCGTCAGCCAGTATGATGGCCGGATCATTGACCAAAGCCCTCGCAATAGCTACTCTTTGTCTTTGTCCTCCGGAGAGTTCGTTGGGTTTGTGGGTCATCCTGTCGCCCAGTCCGACTTTATTGAGCGCTTCAGTGGCTTTTTCTATACGCTGTTGTTTATTGTATCCTGCATATACCAGCGGCAGGGCAACATTATCCAATGCGGACAATCTGGGCAGGAGGTTAAAAGTCTGAAATACAAACCCGATCTGTTTGTTTCTTACTTCTGCCAGCTCGCTGTCTGACATGCTGCTCACGTCTATATCATTGAGGATGTAGGTGCCTGCGGTAGGGCTGTCCAGACAACCCAGGATATTCATCAGCGTAGATTTGCCAGATCCCGAAGGACCCATCAGCGCTACATATTCGTTTCTATCAATGGACAGAGACACTGATTTTAAGGCATTGATGATCTCATCGCCCATTTTATAGACTTTGGATATTTTTTCTATGGTAATGATATTGTTTGTCATAGCTTACTCTATTACTTTTGGTACTGCAAAATATGACCCTACAGACACAGGTGCATTTTTTAATGCCTGATCCGTGGTCAGTTGATTGTAACCGATGTCTTCCCGCATGTTATTGACGGTATCGGTCATATGTCTTAGTGGGGTGATGCCGGTGGTGTCTACTTCACTGATTTTGGCAAACATATCCACTATACTGCCAAGTTCGGTTTTCAAAGCCGCTTTTTCATTTTCGTCCAGTTTAAGCTTGGACAAACCTTCCAGTTTGCTGATCAGTTCATCATTTATGACCATATGATATATTTATTTTTATTCAGCCGCTAATATAAACCTTAAATAGTCAAAATCTTTAAAAATTTAGACGACAGAGAGTTTTCATCCGTCAAAATTACACAAATCAAATCAAATTTGTATTTTTGATCGATTTTTAAGCTGTCCCGATGGGTATCATTTTTTAAAGATAGCAGTTTACAAAACAATTAACCAACAAAATCCTGAAGTCAACCTATTCAGCACCAACCTATGCATACACTTAAACATATAGCTATAGCCGGTAATATCGGTGCCGGAAAAACTACCCTATCTGAAATGTTGTCCAAACATTATGGCTGGGAAGTACAATATGAAGATACCACTACCAATCCTTATTTAGGTGACTTTTATGAAGATATGCAGCGATGGTCCTTCAATCTGCAGATTTATTTTCTCAACAGCAGATACCAGCAGATCTTGAATATCCGAAAGGGTAAAAATACTGTCGTTCAGGACAGGACCATTTACGAAGATGCCCATATTTTTGCACCCAATTTGCATGATATGAATCTGATGTCATCCCGTGATTTTGCCAATTATATAGAATTATTCAGACTGATGTCTTCTCAGGTAGAGCCACCGGACTTATTGATATATCTTAAATCAAGTATACCTAAGCTCGTTCAGCACATACATACCAGAGGACGGGATTATGAAGGCAATATGAGCCTTGACTATCTTAAAAAACTCAATGAGCGATACGAATCATGGATAGAGGGATATAGTGAAGGCAATCTTCTGGTGATCAACAATGATAATATGGATTTTAAGAATAATCCGGAACATTTTGGTATCATTATAGAAAAAGTGGACGCGGAGATCAATGGGTTATTTTAAGATGTAACTTATGTACAAAGAAATATTAGCTTATACATCCGGACATTCCGTGACACTGGTAGCCGTTTCAAAAACCAAACCGGCAGAAGATATCATGAAGTTGTATCAATCGGGGCAGCGGATATTCGGCGAAAACAAGGTGCAGGAAATGGTATCCAAATATGAAGTATTGCCAAATGATATACAATGGCATCAGATAGGACATCTGCAAAAAAATAAAGTTAAATACATCGCTCCTTTTGTTGCCATGATCCATGCGGTTGACAGCTTTGAATTATTGGAAGTGATTAATAAAGAAGCGGTGAAAAATAGCCGCACCATTGATGTATTGCTGCAGTTTCATATCGCAACTGAAGAAACAAAATTTGGTCTGAACAAAGATGAAGCTGTCCAACTGCTTACCGTATTGGAAAAAGAACCTTTGCCAAATGTCAGGATTTGTGGTGTAATGGGCATGGCCAGTTTTACAGAAGACACAAACCTCATCAGATCAGAATTCAGGTCATTGAACGAGATTTTCACTTCCTTGAAAAATCAGTTCTTTGTGGAAAATCCGTTTTTTAAAGAAATATCGATGGGCATGTCCGGAGACTATAAGATAGCCATTGAAGAAGGATCTACCATGGTCAGAATCGGAAGTGCCATATTTGGGGGGAGGTGATGTATCTTATTTCTTAATATTTTCAGGAAAGTAATCTTGCATCAATTTTACAAACTCATTAAGGCTTTGAATCGTTATTAAATCTTTATCATTAACAATTGCCTCAAAATTATTAAACCCAAGCTTAATTGCTTTTTCAAGATAAATAATCGAATTAGCATTATCCCCTTTTAATGCAAAATAATTTGAAAAAGAGTAAAAGACCAAATACTTTTCATTATCCTTTTTTGCCAAATTTAAAGCTATATTTAAACAATTGAAGCCAGTTTCAAATTTTCTTTGCCTAGATTGTATCATGCCTTTAAAATTCCATGCATTAAAGTATTCTTCATTTAAGAGTATAAGTGAGTCAAAAAATAATTCCGCATTAATTAAATCATTTGAATTATATAGATTAGTTCCGGTTTCTTCCAATCTATAATTAATGTTACTACTTACTATTTTTGTTTTTTCTGCAGATATTATTTTTTTAGCAAAAGGACTTACTTTATGAAATTTTGGCATCGGATCTAGGCTAAAATAAATATAATTTTTATTTTTTGGTATAAAAGATGATATAATATTATTCATATCTGCATTGAAAGGATCCAATAATACCCAACCTAAATCTTCAACATATGCTTCTGCCCAAAAACCTACATTACAACTACATTTTTGATTTAATTTACAAGATGTATATCCTCTGACTAACCTTGCAGGTATACCTACCGATCTGCAGGAAGCAACCATTAATGTTGAATAATCATAATCGTCCCCACTTTTAGTTAAGAAAGCCTGTAATGCCCCTTTTCTTTTTTTAAAATGAGTATCCCTGGTTAAACTATCGGTAATATATTGGAATATTTTTTTTATTGTTTCAAGGTCTGATTTTTCTAAAAGCAACTCAGCATTTGATTTTATTAATGGATGATCGCATTCGATATCAGTTTCTTGAATTAAATAACGATTCAAACTTGCATTATCCAATGCGTCTTTTTGAGTATTATTAATTTTATTTTCAAAATCCTGATATTGACATTTAATAAAAGATTTTATCTCAATATCAAAATTATACTTTTCAATAGAGTCATAATTTGACCAAATAGCATATGATGTTCCCATTTCATGAAAAAACCTATCTGGTTGAGGCTTAAACTGGTGTGATAAGAGTTTTTGTTTTTTATCTATATCAATAGGTAAAGCTACCTGCAATTCAAAATGCTCATCATTTTTTTCATCCATTTGGTTTCCAAAATTAAAACTTTGGACTATCTCATACGTCGATTGAGCATTTACAATATTTAAAATACTGATGAACAATACCAGTATGATTACTTTCATCTTTTTTTATTTTCTTTTTAATGGTCGTACTTGACAGATTTGGAACAAGCATTGTGAATTAGTAAGAAAATAATCCATCCTGTGTGTGACCGTCTGAACAACTTAGTCAGTAAATACAAAGATGGATTTATGTTCATTTCATGTCTTTTCTCATATGATTTACTTCTTCAACACCAAATCGTCCTTATCTTTTACAAAAACTGCGGCAACAGCTCCCAGGATCATCAATGTACCTGCCACGACAATGGCATAAATAGAGTGATTGCCATAGACATTTTTGAGCAGCGGTCCGCCGATCAGGCCGTTGGTAATCTGAGGTACTGTGATAAAAAAGTTAAAAATGCCCATATAAATACCCATCTTTTTAGCAGGAATAGAGCCGGCCAGCATAGCATAAGGCATAGCCAGAATACTGGCCCAGGCCATACCTACGCCAACCATAGCATATACCAGCGTATCAGGACTTGTCATAAAATAAATGGATATCAATCCTACGCCACCTGCGAGTAAAGACATGGAGTGTGTATATTTCCGGCCTATTTTCCTGGCTATAAATGGAAGCGCAAAAGCATACAAAGCAGATACAAAATTGTAAATACCAAATAAAACGCCTACTTTATTTCCGGCGATCTGAAATTCAGGTGATGTAGTATCATTGGCGGTCAGACCATAGATATGTTCGGCGATGGCAGGAGTACTGTACACCCACATACCAAACAACGCAAACCAGGAACAAAATTGTACCAGACCCAATTGTTTCATGGTATCCGGCATTTTCCCGAAATCTCTGAAAATTGAGGTTATTACATTGGTTTTGTGATCTATTTCACCTTCTCCATGGGCATCTTCAAATTTTGCGAGTTCATCGGGACTATACTCACTGGTGGTAAACAGCGTCCACAAAATAGCACCCAATAATAAAATAGCACCAAAAAGGAAAGCATAAATCACATTATCAGGAACGCCTCCCGTGGCTGACTGGGTCGCAAAACCCAAACCATCCGAAATAAATGACGGTATCCAGTTTACCCCTATGGTATTGACCAAAAGTACGGGCACCCAGTCTTTTCCAAATCCTTCCCCAAGAATAGTGGGAAGCCAGGACCCAACTACTGCACCCAGGCCAATTAACACTGTTTGGATGGCAAACCCTGCTGTTCTCTGGTCAGTAGAAAGTTTGTCGGCTACCAATGCTCTGAATGGCTCCATGGCCACATTAAAAGATGCGTCCATGATCATCAGCATACCTGCTCCCACCCAGAGTGCGGGAAGAAATGCAGTAAATAGTCCTGCATTGGGCATCAATATCAATCCTATGGATGCCATGATTGCTCCTGCCAGAAAGTATGGTTTTCTCCTGCCTAGTTTGGTCCATGTCCGATCACTGTAATGCCCGATCAAAGGCTGAACCAACATACCTGTAATGGGAGCTACCAGCCAAAACCAACCGAGTTGATGGGTATCAGCGCCAAGGGTCTGAAGGATTCTGGATGCATTGGCATTCTGCAAGGCAAATCCAGCCTGGATGCCAAGAAATCCAACACTCATGTTCCATATGGCGGCTTTAGATAATTGGGGCTTTTTCATTTTTGTTTTTTAATGTGGCTTTATGTAAAAATTATTTGATCACAAGATATTCCCAAGGCGCAAGACTACATTCAGCTCTTTTTGCAAAACTTACTTTCTTACCTGAAAAAATATCTGTTCCATTGATATCATCATCTGACACCACGGTTTGTTTTTGTTTACTTAGATTGATGATGACAGTTACTTTATTTCCATCTTTTTCCCGAATGAATGAAAAAACGTTGTCATCCTTCATGATTCTTTTTATCTGTCCTCCGTAATTTCCGTTCCATAGTGCCGGGTTATCATGCTTTAACGTATTTAGTTTTGTATAAAAATCTGCGTAATTATAATTTTTGAACCCAATATCATCCTTCTCGAAAAACTCCAGTCTTTTGGGCATGGGTTCTTCCTGACCACTATATGTCAAAGGAATACCATCGAGTGTATTGACTAATACTGCAAATGCTTTGTGGGCCTCCCCCATCCTTTCGATCTCTGAACCTGACCATGAATTTTCATCATGGTTGGATGTAAATTGCATAAACAATCCTTTGGATGCTTTAGGTCTGTCATAAGCGTACCACTCGTCAATGGCCGAAGCTTTTTTCTTTCCCTGTGCTATGGCATTGAGTGTATGATGAAGTGACCAGCCATAGATGGCATGAAAACAATCCTGGTTGAGATGATCATGAATCTCAGACTCGGCCAGCATAAACAAATCATGTTTTACAGCCCTTAATTTCACGATGATTGTCTGCCAAAAATCTAAAGGTACCAGCAATGCCATATCATGTCTGAATCCATCAATCTGATGCTCCTTCAACCAAAATATCATATCCGACACCATTTCATCCCGCATATTCATGTTGTCATAGTTCAGGTCTGCTACATCATTCCAACCCATGGATTGTCCATGTTCATTGAGCGGGTCAGTGATATTGCCGGCAGCATCTTTGGTATAATAATCCGGATGATTTTTTATCCAGACATGATCCCAGCCTGTATGATTAGGTACCCAGTCCAGAATAACCTTCATCCCCAGTGTATGTGCTTCTTCTATTATGGCCTTAAAGTCAGACAGTGAACCAAATTTTGGATTGGTATTCCTGAAATCTGAAACAGCATAATAACTGCCCAACGAGCCTTTCTTTTTTGTTTCGCTTATAGGGTAAATCGGCATAAACCACAAGATGTCCACTCCCATTTTTTTAAGTCTGGGCAGGTGTTTTTTAAATGCATTAAAAGTGCCCTCTGGGGTGTATTGTTTGCAAATAATAATATCCCAAATAATCTGCTGAAATACATGAAATCAAAATTTTGGATAAAACTATGATTTTTTTTTAAAGCGGTATATCTTTAGTCAAAATAATTGTGTCTTACAGACAATTAGGGAATTTTGAATGGCGAATGCAAAACGAATTTAGAATGTAGAATGACAGCCTGTTTACCCAGATTGCCTTTTTCAGGTATTTCAAAGTGATTTAAAAAATTGTGTGCATCTATTTTTTGCAAAAAAGACCTTTAAGCAAGGATGCATTAAACGAACTATTGCGTTGTTTTAATGCTTCCCAGCTTAAAACTATTCAAACAAAAATGCAAAAATGGGAAATACCCAAAAAATCTGTTCTTATTTTTTGACCGGGTATGAAGCCTGTCGGAGGAGTTTTGCCTGCATGTTATTGTCCTTGTAAGTGTAGTGACCGACGATAACCAGCATATCATTGTTCATCTTTACTTCAAATTCCTGTGGTTTCATCCCCTCATTGTCATCAATCAATAACAAAAAAGCCTTTTCCATGTCATAAAAATACTTACCCGTACCTTCTTTTTGATCAAATCTGCCATATTCGTAAGTAAGATCCTCTTTAAAATCTATCCAGCGACCTCCAAGTGAATCTCCTGTCACCATATCGCTATTTTTCACTACCCCATCATATACCCAGATATCCTTATCCATTATGGTATAAGATTTATTGCCCGATTCCTTCATTCTGAAATTAAGGGCTTCCAATGCAGCAGCCCTCTCAGCCTTTATCTCACCTTCTTTAAAGTCTTCCTGATTTAACATAGCATAAGCATCACCTACTTTTTCGCTCATCATTTCAGCCTTGGCAGAAGGAGTGGTGACTTTGTTATCCATTTTACAGGATACCACTGAAATGATAATAAATACAAATAGAATCGACTGGATTTTCATAAAAGTTAAATTTATAATTAATTTGCGGACTAATAAAGTTGCAAATGTAATGCTTGGTAAGTTTTTATCATATATAAAGGAAGAAAATTTATTTACAGAAAATGAAAAAATCCTTCTGGCGGTTTCTGGCGGAATGGATTCTATGGCTATGGTTACCCTGTTTTTACAGGCAAAAATCCCCATTGGTGTCGCTCACATTCATCACCATTTAAGGGGAGCTGAATCTGATGGAGATGCTGAATTTATAAAGAAGTATTGTGCAGAAAAAAAAATTCCCTTTTACATCTTTCATATTGATCCTGGACAATTTGCATCCGGCAATGTGCATGATACAGCCAGAAAAATAAGGTATGAATGGTTGAACAAACTGGCCATAGAAGAAAAATTTGGCTACGTTGCAACTGCCCACCATAAAGACGACGTTGCAGAAACCTGCATCATACATCTCATGCGTGGAAGTGGCCTGGATGGATTGGATGGTATTGCATCCAAACAAAATAATATCATCCGCCCGATGCTTTATGCTGATAGAAATGACATCCTGCACTTTGTCGAAAAAAATAACATTCCCTACAGAGAAGACAGTAGTAACCTTGCGGACAAATATATGAGAAACAAGATCAGACATCATGTTTTGCCGGCAATGTATGCCTCCGACCAACGATCAAAAGAAGGAATATTACTGAGCATTAATCATCTCAAAAAAAGCAATCAGTTGCTTCAGTTTCTTGTTCATGAATATACCAAATCCCGGATCAATAAACAGGAAAACCAAACCACCATTGATCTGTCTTTCATAGAAAATAATGATGTTGGACATGAATTACTTTACCAGGCTTTGAAGCCATATGGATTTAATGGGGAACAAAGTACAGATATGATCCTGCACAGGAGTTCTACGGGCAACAGGTATTTTTCATCACACTTTGAAGCCCTGACAAATAGAAATACGCTTATCATCCGACCTAAAAAGGATCAGATCACCCACGAATGGCCGGTATATATCAAACCTCCGATGGAATTCAAAATGGATGATTATACCCTTCAGTTTGATTTGATTCCAAATGAGGTTTCTTTTGTTTTCGAACCCAATAGTTTATATCTGAGTACCGACAAATTTACTTTCCCACTGATGCTAAGACATTGGAAATCAGGTGATACCTTCACTCCGCTGGGTATGCAAGGAAAATCTCAAAAAGTGAAAGACTTTCTGATCAATCATAAAATAAGCGGTTTTGACAAGGAAAATATTGTCGTACTGGAACATAAGGGCGATATATTGGCTATACCTGGCTACAGAATTTCAGAATTGGTCAGGATAGACAAGGAAACCAAAACTATACTAAAGGTTAGCATAAAAAAGTATTCTACTGACTGACGGCAATCCAGGCCATTAACCCCATTCCAATTTCCAGCGCTGATTCATCAATATCAAACGTAGGTGTATGAACAGGCGATGTTATACCTTTCTTCATATTTCCAGTACCTAACCTATAAAAACAGGCAGGAATAACCTGAGAATAAAACGCAAAATCTTCTGACGTCAACCTTATGGGTAAGTCGACAACATTTTCTGCCCCCAGATATTGCACCATTGATTTCCTAATTTTTGAAGTCAGTTTGGAGTCATTGATCAGGCATGGATACCCTTTCATGATATTTACATCGACATCAGCCCCATATGCCTTGCAGGTATTTTTTGCTACTTCAGCAATCAACTCATGCGCTTCAGATCGCCATGTTTCATTCAATGTTCTGAAAGTACCTTCGATCAACACTTTGTCCGGGATAACATTGGTAGCACCACCCACCGTATTAAATTTACCAAAACTTAATACAGATGGTATAGAAGGATTGTTCCGTCTGGAAATAATCTGCTGCAAGGACACAATCATCTGAGAAGCTGAAAGCACAGTATCTGTACATTCATGAGGCATAGCTCCGTGCCCACCTTTTCCGGAAACGGTAATATAGATTTCATCTGCCGATGCCATATATAGCTCAGGGCGGACACCTACTTTTCCTGTTTCAAGGGATGGAAATACATGCTGCCCGACAATACACATCGGTTCAGGATTTTGCAGTACTCCATCTTTAATCATCATACTCGCGCCTCCGGGCAGCTTTTCTTCTCCCGGTTGAAAAATCATTCGTATAGAGTAAGGTAGTTCACTTTTTATTTTATTCAATATCATGGCGGCCCCGAGCAAGGATGCCATATGAACATCGTGTCCGCAGGCATGCATGATACCATTATTGAGAGACGCATACTCCACATCATTGGCTTCCTGTATGGGCAATGCATCCATATCTGCACGCAAAGCGATGACATGATCAGACAAGTTACTTTTTATCTCGGCTACAATACCACTACCTGCCCACCCGTTGGTGTATGGTATCCGGAGTTCATCCAATTTAGTACACAACCATGCGGATGTTTTTTTTTCCTGAAATGAAAGTTCAGGATGCATATGAAGGTGTCTCCTGATCTTGATGATTTCAGGGAGCATTTCCTTTGCAGATTGTTTTATTTGATGTAATATTTCTGAATTCAAACCGTTATCGTATTGATGTGGTGGTAAAGATAAGGTATTTTATTGATCAGAAAACTTACACCCTATTGGATAATTTATGAAGATTGTTACCAATGATGAAAATTTCCTGCAGCACATTATATTCCTTGGCATACATGATGTTCATTTTTTTAAAATGATCTTCTGTATAACTTATAGCTTTTGTAGTCATCGGAAATTTAATAATGCCAGCCGGCAGTTCAGGCAAAAAACTGTAATCTGAATGATTTCCGCCGTATCCAAGCCAGGTATTATTTCCAGTCAAAACAGAAAGTATATTTTTTACAAGCCTCAATTTAAAGCCGTTTATTATCAACAATAAAGGAATCAGGACGACAAATAAAATAGATAAAACAATATCCGTCAGTCGTTTATACCTTTTGTTTTGCGGATTAGAAAGTTTGTATAAAACATCAAGGCTATACAATTCCCCCTGTTGGTTTTTATTTTTACTCCCGATAATACGCAAAGAATCATCCCCTCCAATCCTGAACGCCACTTCACTTTCCATGCTGGTCATAGAGTGAATAATGTCTTTCATACTCATGTCTTCAGAGCTGTAAATGATTTCATGAATTTTTAAAGTTTTGACTACTTTGGGAAGTGATTTTACGTCATTGCTGAAAAAAGGATCATTTCGGGCAGGTAACGGGGAAATAAAATGAATATTTTCAATTTTTAAGTTGGCACTATTTATAATATGAACCAATTTTTGAGCATTTATTTTTTCTGCGACTATAGCAATATTGATACCTCCTGATTCATAACCGGATGAACCTCTGATAAATCTGAACAAATATCTACTAACCATTACAATAAAAATAGACACCAAGGAACCTATGAGGATTAAAGCCCGACTGGTACGCAATGCTTCAGGCAAAAGTGCATAAGCTATAAGAATAAACAATGTGCCAAGACCAATGCCTGACATGGTTCTGAATTCACTTGATTTAGGATCATAATGACCGGAAAGCCAAAGAAAAAACACCCACACCAAGGTATATGCACCCAGTACAGTATCAATATTTGTC
Source organism: Saprospiraceae bacterium (assembly GCA_016714445.1). Lineage (GTDB taxonomy): Bacteria > Bacteroidota > Bacteroidia > Chitinophagales > Saprospiraceae > OLB9. The sequence continues at coordinate 260,762 of JADJNF010000002.1, forward strand.
TGACTATAATACGTCGAATCCTGAAAATATATTTCTGCCCATACATTTTTGATATTTGACATCAATATCCAAATGAATATAAAATCAAGGACTGGTATTCCCCAATTTCGCAACATTCTGGACATACTACTCAAAACAGCCCGCATATAAATCGCAAAACGTATAAAACGAGCAAAGTTTTTTGCATTGCCCTGGCCATAATGTTTATTGACATAAATATGCATGGCACCATAAAAAGTTTTTACATAATTCAGGCTGCTTTTTTTTGTACTTTCCCCTTTGTAATGAATGATGCTGGTCTCAGGAAAATAATAGATTTTATACCCAGCTCTTATTATTCGGTAAGAAAGATCGATATCTTCTCCATACATAAAAAAATTTTCATCAAGAAGTCCGGTTTTTAGTAATGCTTCAGACCTCATAAACATAAAAGCACCACATAAAACTTGTATTTCATTGGTTTCATTTTCTGGTAAATAGCCCAGATTATACCCACTGAACCATCTCGAGTGGGGAAATAATTCAGAAAGATAACTCAGCTTACAAAATGAATTCCATATGTCGGGAATTTGCCTCTTTGACTCAGGAAGAAATTTCCCTGCCCCATCTATCATTTTCACACCCAAAGCACCTGCATTCAGATGATCTTCCATAAAATCGTAACAGCTATGCAGTGTATCTTCTTCCAGCACTGTATCCGGATTAAGAAGTAGGATGTATTTTGCATCCATTTGTCTGATGGCCTGATTGTTGGCTACTGAAAAGCCCAAATTGTTTTCATTGGCTATCAGGTGAACTTCAGGAAAGTCATTTTTGATGAGGCCAACTGACCCGTCCAGTGAAGCATTGTCCACGACCCAGATCTCCAGTTTCAGGTCTCTTAGCTCAGAATTTCGAATGGACTGAAGACATTGGGTCAAAAAATGTCTGACATTATAATTTACAATTACAATACCTATATCATATTTGGACATACATCACGATTGTACGTTGTAAGGGATCCTGGATACGATGGATCTGCCCAGTGTAAGCTCATCCGCATACTCCAGATCACCACCAAAGGATACTCCTCTTGCTATCACAGATACTTTGATATCCATATCTTTCAGCAATTTTGAGATATAATATATGGTAGTCTCACCTTCTATGGTCGGGCTAATGGCCATGATGACTTCTTCTGTTTTTTCTTCTTTTATCCTTTCTACCAACAGTTCTATACTTAAATCAGACGGACCTATGCCCTCTAGCGGTGAAATAACACCTCCCAATACATGATATTTGCCCTTAAACTGATTGGTATCTTCTATAGCCATCACATCTCTCGCTGTCTCTACTATACAGATAACACTCTTTCCCGAGCGTGCAGGATTACTGCAAATATTACATATGTCGTGATCAGAAATATTACAACATACCGTGCATTTCCTTATATCTGTACTCAATCTGATAAGTGCTGCTGAGATTTTGGCGGCCTTTTTGGTATTGTCCTGAACCAAATGCAAAGCCAGCCGCAAAGCGGATTTTTTACCTACACCAGGTAGCGAAGAAAGTGCATTGACGGACTCCTCCAGTATTTTGGATGAAAAATTCATGGAGCAAATTTAATATATTATAAAACATTTGTATACTTTATATATTTAATATTTTCAATTGGGTTGATTACAAAATGATTACCTTTGTGCCACTTTAGTAAAAACAAATGAAAGGTTTTTTTAAGAAAATAGTTTCAGGGCCGGATGGAACACCTGATGAAACCAATGAAATGGGATTTCTGGATCATCTGGAAGAATTGCGATGGCACGTTATCAGGGCAGGGATAAGTGTGGTTATTTTTGCCATTATAGCGCTCGTCTTTCAGAAAGAAGTATTTGAATATATCATATATGCGCCCAAAAAAGCTGATTTTATCACTTACAGGGTATTTTGTGCCATTTCTGAAGCTACCTGCTTCAATCCGCCTGAGCTTCCTTTAATAACGCGTGAGCTAGGTGAGCAGTTTTTTATGGGTATTACAGTATCCTTATATCTCGGTTTGGTGGCTTCTTTTCCTTATATATTTTATGAATTCTGGAAATTTATCAAACCTGGCTTATATGACAAAGAAATAAAAATAGCCAACAGACTGATTGGAGTGACATCTTTACTATTTATTTTGGGGGTAAGTTTCGGTTATTATATCATTGCACCGTTTGCAATTACTTTTCTTGGGAGTTATTCTGTAGGTACAGAAGCTACAAATAGTCCAACTTTATCTTCTTACGTCAATTATCTTACCATGTTCACTATTCCAGTTGGCTTGGCATTTGAACTACCAATTGTGGTTTACTTTTTAGCTAAGATTGGATTGGTCGGCCCAGAAATTATGAAAAAATTCAGACGGGAAGCTTTTTTGGTCATCTTTATTGTCGCGGCCGTGATCACACCTCCTGATGCTCTAACGCAGATTCTGGTAGGTATTCCTATGTATATTCTATACGAAATATCGATCACTGTGGCCGCCCGAGTAGTCAAAGAAGGAGAAGAAAAAGAAAAACAAAAACAATTGACCTGATGCAGAGAGTTTCGTCCAATTCCACCGTTTTTTTCAAGCTTTTTATACCTACTGCCTGGATAGTGTTTTTTACCACCTTTACCGCGGCACTATTTTTAATAGACGGAAGATCTTTACCTTTCCTTACATCCCCGGTATTTAAATATCCATTCCTGCTTGGGTATATTTTGTTTTTTATTATTCTCTATTACACCGTGATGCAGCTCAAACGAGTAGAGATGGGACCCGAGCATTATTATGTATCCAACTACCTGAAATCCTTCAGACTGGTCTATGAGGATATTGAAAAAATCAGCATAATACCTATCGGAAGGCTCCAACTCGTTACATTCATACTGAAAGCCAAGGGAAGTTTTGGTAAAAAAATCACTTTTCTTGCCAGCAAACAATTGTATGAATTATTTATGAAGGCAAATCCTGAGGTGGAAACTAAATTAAGTCCTCTGATAAAGTAAAAGCAAGGTGTTACAAACTGAGCTTACGAAAATAATCTTCTATATAAAGTTCTTTTTGTTTGGCTTTATATTGCATGATGTATCGGGGATGTTCCAATGGAATGATATCTCCAAAAAAGCCAAACTCATGATTTAGTTTATTGAGATATTGAAAATTTTTACCGGTCCCCAGGCAATAACAAACATCACTACTTCCGGAAAGGTCAATTTGTTTGCGTATGTTTTCAATAATAAAAGCTTTCATGGCAGCTTCCAGTTCTTTAGAATCATAGTAATTGTAATTGACGGTTTTATTTCCATCTACTTTTATAAATCCTAGCGGACAAACTGAATTGATGTAAAAACGGGCATAAAATGCTTCAGGTCCACCAAATGCGCTGATCATCTCGTAGATAAAAACTGAAGATGGTTCATGGGTCACAAAATTGTGGTAGGGAATGCCGCATTCTTCATTCAGACGTTTGGTATCTGTGAATGGGATTCCTGTTGCCCCTGCTCCCAGTCTTCCCGGATTAATGCCAAGGATAAGTTTACGTTGATTCCGGTCATTGTAATATTTACGATAAAATAATTCGCAAAGTATTCTGATATCTTCACTTTCCCGATATGGATTCATAATACCTATATGATCAGGTAACTTTCCATTAAAGTTTACGTGAGAATAAAAGTCAAGTATTTTATCAGCTAATAAATTCATCAGATTAAAGGAAAAAAATTTAATTTCAGCGGTATGACATCCAAATTTAAAATTCGTAACACCCCATATCAGGCATTGATTTTCTCATTTTACCCAATATATCCAGCGTTACGGACGATAAAACTTTGGCTTTTCCTAACACCACGGACATTGTATCCAGGCGATAATCGTTTTCCCGGAACTTTAGAAACAGTTTGTCATTGGTTTTCAGGTTGATACAATCTATACAGTGTTCAAAAAAATCAGGATTATTTTTAGCGTCAAGCAATTCGTCCACCCTTACCGCACAGTTTGTAAATGTATATTTAAAATCATTGTCATTATCTGACGCCTGCGCGAGTCCAATCTCATCCTTATCTGCCCCTGCAAAAATACAATTGGTAAAACTGGCATTGAGTCGGTTGATCTGAATGCCCTCAGAACAAAGTGGATCACTACAATAAAAATCTGTCAATATTACAGCTTCATTTTGCCCTTCATAGTTGCCTACGGTACAGTAATTAAAACTATAATTGCCTCCGTAAGTGAGCTGCATTCCGTAGGTACTATTGTCATACATTAAACAATTTTCCCCATAGATAGAAGCATGTCTGCCTATGATGGCCGGCCCTCCTGTATTGAATATCTGACATCCATAGAGTGAAACAGAGGCCAGTGAATCTGCCCTGATACCTATAATGGAATTTTTGATGGTCGTATGAGATAGTTTATTTCCCTTGCTCTGTTGCCAGAACAGCATCCCGACCCACTGAGATTTGACATCTCTGTATTCTTCTTCCAGTCTGTCTCCCTGAATGACCACAGGATTGTCATATGTCCCTCGGGCATCCAGTTTTCCATTCTCCAGAAATACGATCAAACCATCGTTATATATTGTATTGGTGTCTCTCACTATACCACCATGTACATAAATCTTTGTACCGGCAGGCAAGATCAAAGTGCAACTATCGATATACAAAATTCCATAGATCACATATGGCTTGGGATCACTCCACGTACGCTCGCCCAGATTGCAGGAAAGTAATGCCCCTTTGCCTTTACCATCCGTAGAAGGAATGTAGTTGGCATTTTGTCCCCAAGCTTCCAGATAGGCAACAAATATTTTACCATTGGCTGTTACTTCTATTTCATCCGAAAGTATAAATGGTGATATACTCAATGGCTGATCAGGATCAACAGTCACTTCTACAAATACATAAATGCTGTCTTTGCTATTAATTTCTATATTTTTTACAACGGGCCCTTTTATGCCATCCGCATTAATCCTAAAAAATGAGTTGCTATTATTTTTTAACGTGACATCTACAAGAATGGGCTGATCTTTCGGGTTGAATATCTTAATAAATCTGGTTGCCGAACCAATGGTGGTAAATACAGTATCAAACCGAAGTGTATCTTCTGAAAAGGTAATATTGATATCATTTCCTTCATAGTAGTCGTCTCTCCTACATGAAAAAAAAGCAATTAACACCAAAAAAAGTATTGAAAACGATAATGTATTCTTGTTCAATTTTATATTTAATTTAATCATTTAACGACGAGCAAATCATAAATATTCCTAAAAAACAAAATAAATTTAAATTGTTCGTCAGGATTATTCGCAAAACGATACCAATAACGATGCACAAAAGTATTATTTTTGAGCCATTAATAAAAATCCTGATTTGAATCCGATTATAGATGTCATCATTCCTGTGTATAATGAAGCTGATTCTATCGGCAAAGTGATAGCTGAAATACCAGCACAATTAGTCAGGCACATTATAGTATGTAACAACGGAAGTACGGATGACACAGCATTTATTGCTTTGAAAGCGGGTGCTAAAGTCGTCCACCAACCCATAAAAGGATACGGTAATGCCTGTCTGAAAGGAATGGAATATGTGTCGACTCTGGAAATATTGCCTGACATCATCGTATTTATTGACGGAGATTATTCAGACTATCCTGAAGAAATGCCCCTTTTGATCGAACCTATATTAAAAAATGAAGTTGATTTGGTCATAGGATCAAGGGCATTGGGTACCATGGAATCGGGTGCCATGATGCCGCAACAGATTTTTGGAAATTGGTTGGCAACAACTTTAATAAAGTTTATTTATAATTATGAATTTACTGATCTTGGCCCTTTCAGATCCATCAGATACGATAAACTGATGTCAATGGAGATGGCCGATAAAACTTTTGGATGGACCGTAGAGATGCAAGTCAAAGCTGCCAAAATGAATATGAAAACGATGGAAGTACCCGTCAGATATAGAAAAAGGATCGGCAAATCAAAAGTTTCAGGTACGGTAAAAGGGACCATTCTGGCAGGTCATAAAATTTTGTGGACTATATTCAAATTGATATAAAATGAATGTGCTGGTGATATTGGGGTATATATTTTTTTGCATTTATGCAGTTTCTTTGACCTATATAACCTTATTTTGTCTGATGCAGCTGCATTTGCTGTACAGGTATTTTTATGGAAAGTATGGTTTTACAATAGCCAAAAAATCTCTCCCTTCATCATACAATTCTGTGCCTTTTGTCACTGTTCAGCTTCCGGTTTACAATGAGAAGTACGTGGTCGAGAGATTGATTGATAATATAGTACTGCTTAACTACCCAAAAGACAAATTTGAAATCCATGTGCTGGATGATTCCACAGACGATACGAGAGTCATCACACAACGTAAAGTAGATGAGTATCAAAACAAAGGATTCAATATAAAACTAATAACCCGTACAGACCGAACAGGATATAAAGCAGGTGCTCTTAAGGAGGGAATGGAAAAAGCAAAAGGCGAATTTATAGCCATATTTGATGCTGATTTTCTCCCAAGACCTGATTTTCTCAGACTGACGCTCCCTTCTTTTTCTGATCCTGATGTAGGTGTAGTCCAGACTCGGTGGGAACATATCAATCAGAATTATTCCTTACTGACAGAGCTACAGGCTTTTCAACTCAATGTACATTTTACGGTAGAACAAAAAGGCAGATACAATGCAGGGTATATGCTCCAGTTTAATGGTACTGCCGGTATCTGGAGAAAAAGTTGTATCACAGATGCAGGTGGTTGGGAAGCCGACACCTTAACTGAAGATTTAGATCTTAGCTACAGGGCACAAATGAAAGGCTGGAAAATAAAATATATGGAAGACGTGACGTCGCCATCCGAACTCCCGGCTGAGATCAATGGACTCAAATCACAACAATTCAGATGGATGAAAGGAGGCGCTGAGACAGCACGTAAAATGTTGCCCAAAGTCTGGTCTTCCGGGATAAGTCTGAATAACAAAATACAGGCAACGGTACATTTGCTTTCAAGTTCAATATTTATTTTTGTATTTCTCATGGGTGTATTTAGTTTTCCTTTACTATTTCTTATTGATCCATTGGGCTTGGATACCGGAAAATTCAGTATTTTTTTTGCTTCTTTGCTGGCCATTATACTGGTTTACTATGTCGCAAATGTCGAAGTGGCCTGGCCAAAAGAGAACAAAATAAAAATGGTGGTCAAATTTATCTTTCTTTTCCCCGTTTTTCTCGCTTTATCTATGGGACTGGCATTTCACAATTCTTTGGCCGTCATTCAGGGCTTTTGGGGTCAAAAATCATCTTTTGTACGTACACCTAAATACGGAGTCAGAAAAAAAAATGACGATGTAGTAAAATCAATTTATTTTTCTAGAAAACTAAACAATGTGGCTATTGGCGAAGGTATACTGAGCGCGTATTTTTTTATTGCGTTATATTTTGGCTGGCAATTTGACATGAAAGAATTTTTTGCTCTCCATATTTTACTTGCTTTCGGTTATCTCATCTTATTTGCTTATGCTGTACAGAGCAAATTTTCCAAGTAGTCCTTCTTTAAAGAACATGTATTGCGGTTTGCTGGCCGGGATATTTGTTATTGCGATATTCTGTATAAATTTTTTGTTTGACCAAAAGGACTTTTTTTCAATTTTCCCTTTGTATACTTTGGCATTTATTTCTCTGATTTTATTGTACAAATGCCAGTGTAGCTGGAAATTTTTATTGCTGTTGGGAATTGTCAGCAGAGCAAGTCTTATTTTTATATTTCCCGGACTTTCTGATGACATCTACCGATTCTACTGGGATGGCAGATTAGTTTTGTCAGGTATTTCGCCCTATGGTGCACTTCCTCAAGATGTGCTCAGCAAAAATCTACCCTTTCTTGATCAGCCTTTGTTTGATCTTTTAAATTCCCAGCAATATTATACCATTTATCCACCGATCAGCCAGTTGTACTATGCTTTGTCGGCTTTTATGGGAGATATAGGAACGGCCTCCGTGACTATGAAAATATTATTTTTGATCACAGAAACCATCGGTGTGGTATATCTGATCAGGTTATTGAAAAAAGTAGATTTACCCGTGAGACTGTTTTCATTGTACTTCATTAACCCATTGGTCATCATTGAAGGTGTAGGGAATCTGCATTATGAAGTTTTAATGATTTCATTTATATGTATGTCAATATATTATATATTTAATAAAAATATAATTTATGGTTCATTTTTAATGAGTGTAAGTATAGGTATAAAACTTTTGCCCCTGATGGTTCTACCCTACTTTTGGTTTAGAATGCAAGGAAAAGACAAATGGATTTTTTTTAGTAGTTTGGTTGGCTTTTTAATCATTATTTTTCTACCTATGGCAAGTGGTGTAGAATTTGTTTCATTTTTAAGCAGTGTGGATTTGTATTTCAGAAAATTTGAATTCAACGCGGGGATTTATTACATTTTGAGATGGTTAGGTGAGCAAATAAGCGGCTACAATCTCATCAGATACCTGGGTCCGTTGCTTGGCTTGATTACGATAGGATATAATTTTTATCTTGCCGCAAAAAATAAAGTATTTGACCTGAAGTCATTTATTATCTATTGCCTGCTGGCATGGACAGGATATCTATTGCTTGCGACAACAGTACATCCCTGGTACGTGATCCCCATTTTGTTTTTTGGCATTTTTACCTCTTTCAGATATACATTTATTTGGTCATATTTAATTTTTATTTCCTATGTAAATTATAGCAATTCTGTATATTATGAAAATTTATGGTGGATTGCCTTAGAATACTTCCTCCTCTTGGCGTATATATTTCTGGAGGTCAACATAAGACAGGTTAAGGTTTAGGTTAAGATTAAGGTTGAGATTAAGGTTGAGATTAAGGTTAAGGTTAAGGTTAAGGTTAAGGTTGAGATCAAGGTTAAGCAAATAACCATTTCAGCAATTTTAACAACTCCAGCAATTCAGCAACTCTGACAACTTTAGCAAATCAACATTTTTAACAACCGATCACTTGAGCAACCGAACACTTGAACTAAATAAATCAACTGAGCAATTTCAATAAACCCAACTTTTAGCAAATCCGCAACTTAACACTTTAACAACTCTAACAACTTAGCCATTTAGCAAATCAACGTTTTTTTTTTAAGGTAAAGGTTAAGAATGAGTTTAAGATTAAGGTTGAGATTAAGGTTGAGATTAAGGTTTATCAAATCTAAAAAATCAACAAATCCTCAACTTAACAATTTATCAAATCAATCTTACGTTTATTATTTTCTTTTATTTTGCAACCTATTACCTTTTACACCCGTCTATAACACAAAAAAACAATTTGTCCATGAAATTCAGTATTTTCTATTTTTTATGCATCTTCGGTGTATTTACCATGGATGCGCAAGTAACGGTGAAGGGAACGGTAAAAGATGAAAATGGAACGATAGTGGCGTTTGCATCTGCAGCGCTGATCAACGCCACGGATTCTACGCTGGTCAGGGGGAGTCTGACAGACGAAAATGGTGAATACAAAATAGAAAATGTACCTTCTGGTAAGTACCGCATTTTGGCGTCATTTATTGGATATGATCATGTTTACAGCGACATCATTGACTTAAAGCCGGATAGCAAAAACGCTACTGTCGATATTTTTTTTCTACAAAAAGGTATCTTGCTCGATGAAACGGTTATCGTAGCAAAACGTCCGTTTCTGGAGCAAAAACCCGATCGTCTTGTCGTCAATGTAGCCAGTAGTGCCATTGCAGCAGGGGGCACAGCCATGGAGATTCTCCAAAAAGTTCCTGGCGTGGTCATACTTCAGGATAAGGTTACCCTGGGCGGAAGCCAGAATTTACAGGTTTGGGTTGACGGCAAACCATCTCCATATACCGATATGAATGCTCTTTTGCGGGATATGCCCGGCGACCAGATAGAAAAAATAGAACTCATCACTCAGCCTGGTGCTCAGTTTGATGCAGCAGGTGGCCCTATCCTCAATGTAGTTTTAAAACGAAATGCAGACCTTGGATTTAAAGGAACAGCTGCAGTCACCCTTGGCGGATATAGAGTGGATCAGGCCGATGTAGATGCCGGTAAAGAAAATTATTACAGATTAAATCCATCGATAAATATGACCTACCGTAACGGTAAGATCAATCTTTTCGGAAATGCTGCCTACAATCAGGGCAATTACTTCGACGTATTTATTATGGAAAGATACATCGGTGAAGAAGTGTACAAAGGAAAAAATATAGACAGAGCAGACTATAGATTTAAGAGTGTTCGGTTTGGAGCTGATTATTTTATTACAGAAAAGTCAACCATTGGTACAGTATTCCGTACCTGGGCCCGTACAGGAGATGGAAATAGTTTCAACAGAACCAGTGTTTTTGATGCCACAGAAAATATCCTTTACACCAAATTTAATACGGAAAATGCCAGCGACTCAAAAAGAAGTGGCATCTTTAGTAATCTCTATTTTAAGCATGAATTTGACAGAAAAACAGGAAAGAGTTTTAATGTTGATCTGGATTTCAATGCATTTAATACCAGAAACATCAATGATCTGACCATATTTCCTGATGATGCGCCAAATTTAAAGTCACTTTCCCGTCAGGATGTGGATCAGCCTGTAAATATTATAGTTGCTAAAGCTGATTATAAACATCCGGTGGATTCCACTTTCAAACTTGAAACAGGTATTAAGACCAGTTTTGCTACCGTAGATAATGACCTTAACTTTTATAGAAACAATGTCCGATCAGAACTAGAATCCAATAACTTTCTGTATAAAGAAAACATCAATGCTGCATATGTAAATGTAAATAAGACACTGAATAAATTTGAATTTAATGCCGGGTTGCGGGCGGAACAAACCATTATCAGTGGAGAAGTCATGGATTCTTTGGTTCTGGACAGAAATTACACCCAATTGTTCCCCAGTGCCAGTGCCCTGTATAGACTCAATAAAAACATGGCTCTGCAATCATCCTATAGCAGAAGGGTAAATCGTCCGGGATTTCAACAACAGAACCCATTTTCCTATTTTATAGACTCATTGACATATACCAGGGGAAATCCAGCTTTAAAACCTGAAATCATTCATACCGCCCAACTCAATCTTACCTACGATGGTCAGCCATTTTTTGGTGTGGCTTATTACAATACCGATGATGTCATCATTGAAAATGCACCAAAACTGGAAGGAACCAAAACTTTTACGACGGCAGAAAATCTGGCAAAACAAAAACGACTGGAAATACAGCTCAACTTTCCGATAAAAATAGGTAAAATAATAGATGGTTTTGGTGGCAATCAAGCCATTTACAATGCTTATGATGCCACTTATCTGGATGTAAAATACAAAGCCAGCCGATGGCACTGGTTAGGATACTGGCAGATCAATGCTTCTCTTCCACGAGATTTCAAAATAGAATTTGGTGGATTTTATATGACCAAATTTCTGGAAGAATTTATCACCATCGATAATCTTGCTGCTATTAATCTTGGAATATCTAAATTATTTGCCGATAAAAAAGGTCGTATAGCTTTGAGTTTTAATGATATCCTGTATTCGCAAAACTCCAATGCATCTATAGATTTCAGCGATGTAAAAGTTAACTTCTTCCAGAGAGAATTGTCCAGACAGCTCAGGCTCACCTGCAGTTATCAGTTTGGCAATACCAAAATGAAAAATGTAACCGGAAGAAGCAGCGCATCAGAAAGCGAGTCATCCAGGGTGAAGGTAGATTGATGAAAGTGTATCACATATTGCACAAAAAAAGTATGTGCCTTTCTCAACCCTCATTCCCTAAAGGGACGACCCAACCAATTCTTCATCTTAAAGCACTGGAATACTCTTTTGTTTTGCCTGCCATTGTCAGGTTTTTATCTATTAAAGTGCATTATATTATACACACGATTGATAAAAGAATAAAAAACAAAAAACCTTACCTTTTAATTCGCTTTACATCCTGATGGTCCAAAAAGTCTCCAATTTTAAGCCTTAATAAATCATTGATGGGATGGAAGTATCCCATTTTTACATTCAAAAGATTCATACATTTCAGGAATGAGTGAGCAAGAAAATAATTTCTATAAAAATTCAACCTTCCTTCCGATGTACACAATCTTGAAGTTTTATCTATTACTTTGTCTTAACCGGTACGTAGAACATCAAATTTTAACAAACTTTCCTACCATCGTTTTATTTCCAAAATTCACTTCATACCAGTAAAGACCTGCATTCAAATGCCCTACTTGAATAGTATGGATAATATGATCATCCATTTGAGTTTTTTTCATTACCATCTGACCATTCATATTAAATATGCTGATAGACCGGAAAACTTGTTGCCCGTCATTGGTTACAAATGTAAGTAAATCATCCACAGGATTTGGAAATATTTTTAACTGTATATTGTCTTCCTTCTGATCTGTATCACTCGTAAAGGCAAGTGCACGTTTTACTGCTGCCATAGCGTCTACCCTTCCATATCCAAATACTGCATTGGGCACATCTGCACCAGCGAACTCACCACAGTCCTGATCCCAGGTTTTAGGGACAGCTGTCGCTTCAATGATATCTTCGATCACATCGACATTGCCTGCCAGTGCGGGATTGGCAGAAATGATCAAACCTACCAGACCGGCTACGTGTGGCCCTGCCATGCTTGTACCATTGAAAGACGCAAAATTACCACCTCTTATTACAGACCTGACACCCACTCCCGGTGCACTTACATTTGGCTTGAGTCGGAAGCTACTGTCAATGGACACAGGTCCACGGCTGCTGAATCCGGCAATATTGTCATCAATATTGGTTGCCCCGACTGAAAATGAAGACTCAAAAAATGCAGGAGGTCCGGAAACACTGCCACAACCTGAACCACTATTTCCTGCTGATACTACTACCACTACACCTGATGCTTTCAGATTTTTTACCAACTCTTCCATCAGTATAAAATTGGATTCATTACATCCTTCTTCCGTCGAACAATACCAGGAATTATTGATCACATGAGGTGATTTATCAGGATCAGCATTCTCTCCGTTATGATCTGTTGGCGCCAGAAACCACTCAAAACACTCCATATATGTGGATGGTTGGCCCCAGCCTCTGTCCATATTTCTGCAGGCAATCCATTTGGCTTCCGGTGCTACCCCTATGCTGTTTTCATCGTCCTCACCTATCATCGTGCCCATCGTGTGTGTACCATGGTTATTGTCATCACATGGTTTTTTAGTACTGTAGCCACAAGGGTTCAAAAGTGTGTCAGGAAACCTTGGGTTATTTTTATGTATAGCATCATGCCAGTTGTAACTGTGATCTGTAATGAGACTATCCTTATAACCATTATATTTTTTCTTCAAAGGACTCAATTCCCAATCATATCCGGTATCCTGACCGGCAATAATGACACCTTTACCCCTGATGCCCATTTGCCAGACACTATCGGCTTTAATCATTTTTAAGCCCCATTCCGGTTCAGCACCTCTAGCTGTACTATTATCCCGATCTATGGTATAATCCAACATTTTTATAGGCGCATTATCAATGATCCTGTCTACGTCCTGACGGGATGCCAGTGAAATCATAAAATCATAAGATGATGTCACTTTTATCGCATTGGTAACATAAAATGACTGCCATGGTATGTTGGATTGTTTGAGTAAATGCAATATAGGAGCTTGAGATGATTTGGCTTTTTGAACCAATGAAAGATACACATACCGTGCTTTTTCCTGCTTCGTTTTGAAGGGTAGTTTGCTTTCAAATACATTTCTATCTTTCATCAATAGGATGTATTCTGCCACAGATTGACGATTGAATCTTTCGATCAAAGTATGGTCAATCTTCTTTAAAGGATCGGAATCAGCAAATCCAACGCTGTGAAACACCAAAACGAGGAGAAATGAGAATAAAGTTCTGCACATGTAACATACAATTTTATGCGATAAAAGTAAAATATTATTCACTTACAAGTGACAATTTTTAATAATATATTCTTAAAATTACTCCTGCAAGACCAAAATAACAGGATAACACATCAATTAGTTTGAATTTATCCTATTTTTGCAGTCCTAAACAAAATTTTTAGTGAAAAAGAGCACCGCGGTACTAATAACCATACTTACTATATTGATCATAGATCAGCTGGTAAAAATATATGTAAAAACCCACATACATTACGGAGACGGTTTCGATATGTTGGGCTTAAGTTGGGCGAAAATTCATTTTGTCGAAAATGAAGGCATGGCATTCGGACTTAGTTTTGGAGGCATCACCGGCAAATATATACTGAGTATTTTCAGAATCATCATGGTGGTTTTCCTTTTTTACATCTTGCGCAATCTCATAAAACATAAAGAAACTTATGGTCTGATCATCAGTTTCAGCATGATCATAGCAGGAGCATTGGGAAATATAATTGATTCCATGTTTTATGGATTGATTTTTTCAGAATCCTATTTTCATGGAGGCCTTGCCACCATGTTTCCCCCCGAAGGAGGTTACGGGAGTTTTCTGACCGGGAAAGTAGTAGATATGCTGTATTTCCCCATGATTGATACAGTTCTGCCGGAATGGATGCCATTGTGGGGTGGTGAGCGATTCGAATTTTTCAGGCCTGTGTTTAATATTGCTGATTCAGCCATTACCGTGGGTGTAGCTTCTATTTTACTTTTTCACCGCAGATTTTTTAACAGTGAAACAGTAAAAGAAGAGAAACCTAAAACAGAAAACATTCAAGCAACTGAGAACGAAAATAACTAAAAGACGCTAAGTTCTATTTTTTAGCACGAAAAAAACCAAGGTAAACAAAGTGCAATCAAAATGTGGAAAAGAATATTTTGAGTCCGTCTAACTTTTCGGGAATTTGATTAAATACGATACATCAAGGGTATTCTTTTTCTGAAAACATTGTATATTTGAAACTCAAAATCATTTACCACATGAACACCCTCATAGATTACTTTAGTCATATACCATCTCTGCACCGAACCATGATTTTGGTTGGTGGATTGACCTTTTTTTGGTTATTGGAAAGTGCCGTCCCCTTATTCAGATTCAATTATAAAAAATGGAAACACGCCGGAGTCAATATTTTTTTTACTGCTACCACCATCATAGTTAATTTTTCAATGGCTTTTATTTTGGTCAAAACATCTGACTATGTTTCTGTAAATCAAATCGGATTGTTGCACTTATTTACTATGCCATTGTGGGCTTTTATGTTGATAGGCATTCTGCTCATGGATCTCATCGGCGCCTGGTTTATACATTTTCTTGAACATAAAGTGCAATGGATGTGGCGCTTCCATCTGGTACACCATACAGATCAGCAGATAGATACTACTTCAGCCAACAGGCACCATCCCGGGGAGAGTGTTTTCAGATTTGTATTTACTACCCTTGCTGTCATCCTGATCGGTGCTCCGATGTGGATGGTCTTTCTGTACCAAACCATGTCTGTAGTGCTTACTCAGTTCAATCACTCCAACATCAGTATGCCAAAATGGCTCGACAATGCATTGGGTTGGGTGTTTTGCACACCAAATATACATCGGATACATCATCATTACCGACAGCCTTACACGGATACCAACTACGGCAATATATTTTCAATATGGGACAGGATTTTCGGGACTTTCGTTTTGGTTGATAATCACAAACTGGTATATGGACTTGATACGTACAAAGACAGCAGGGAAGTAAACGATATTATGACCATACTAAAAATGCCCTTTTTGAAATATCGCCCGGCGATGAAATACGAAAAAGAAGAACAATTGTAATTCAGACACGTCAGATGGTATAATGTGCATAACATTTAGGACAAAAATGTTTATGCTACTCTCTACCCCTGTCCGTTTTCGGGAGCAGGCGGGCTCATTCTCAAAAGGGACGACCCACACAATTTTTCAACTCGAAGCACTAAATCCTTTTGTTATACCGGTTAATTTTAAGTTTTTACCTAAAAAAGTGCAAAATGTTATGCATATTAAAATATTAGGTTTCCAAACCTTTTACAAAATACCCATAAATTTGATGTTGCATTGGCCCTGATTTGGATAGATCAGAGATCATTCGATAATAGTCTTCTATAATATCAGCTTGTTGTTCAAAATTAAAATCGGATAGTTTCCCACCTTTTAGCATGACCTGATAAAGATTTGCCACACCGCCGTAATCATACCCTTCTTTACTTCTTTGCGCTTTAATGGCTCTGGCGAGATATATGCTTCCAAATCGCTGAAATTGCCATATATGAACCATTTCATGAATAAAAATTTCTTTTTTGAGTTTTGTACGATAATTGATCATATTAAAACTTACATATGCTTCTGCTATTTTTTTTGTACCCAAGATGGCCCTATCATCTATAGATACCAAATGATATTGAACATTGTGGCCAAAAACCGATTGACCCAAAAGAATCTCAGCCGGGTTCAATGAACGGATATTCCTTTTGATAGTTCTGAAAATGAAGTGATATATCTCAGGTAAAGCAACTATGTCTATGATATAAAATGCAGTATCTGTAAACCACTCCAAAATACCTGAAGGCGGAAACGGATTCGCAAATTTCCTGTAAAACGGAAAAACCAAATGTCTCAAAAGTCGTTTGATTCTTGAAGGAAATTGTATAAAAAAATAATCTATCCACTGCATCCTTAATCAAATCTTAATGCTTTGACCGGGGTAATTCTGGTAATCAGCATGGTCGGCAGCACCAAAGTAATCAAAGTAACTACAAATGTTCCAACATTCAGTAATATCAGGGCCATCCAGTTTATTTCTATAGGAGCTGTATCCAGATAATAATTTGCTTCGTCGAGTTTTATAAAGTTAAAATGCTTTTGAAGCAAAGCTATGCTCAAACCCAGGATATTTCCTATGAGCAATCCGTAAAAGATGATATACCCTGCATTGTAAATAAATATCTTGCGTACCTGCCAGTTGTTCATCCCCAGCGACTTGAGTATTCCTATCATTTGGGTACGTTCCAGTATCAGGATCAGCAGTACCGTGATCATATTGATGATCGCTACCAAAACCATGAGTTGCAGTATGATTGTTTCATTGATATCCTGTAAGCTGAGCCATTCGAAAATGGATGGAAACTTTGATCGAATGGACTCTGCATACAATTGCTGCGGCAATATTTCATAATACACATATTCAGAAATTACATCCAGATCAAGCACATCATTCAGCACCACTTCCATGCCCTGTACTTCATTTACATTCCAGCCAAGGATCTCCTGAAGTTTTTTAATATCAACTATACCAAAACGTTTATCGTATTCTTCCAGGCCTGTATTATATATCCCACATACCTGAAATCGTTTTTTTATCTGCTGATTATCTCTGATAAAACTTAGAACCACTTTATCACCGGTACTTATCAACATTTTGTCGGCTATATTTTTTGACACCAGGATATCAGCGGAAGATGAGTCCGGAAGATACGAGATGCGTTTCCCATCTTTAATAAATGCTTCCATTTTGGTCCAATCGTATGCCTCATCGACCCCTTTGAGCAAAACACCATGAAAGTTGCGCTTTGAACTCAACAATCCCGGTAATATAATATAAGGATGTACGCCTTTTACCCCTGAGTAGGTTTTTTTGTCAACTACTTTGTCTTTCAGTGCAAATCCCAGAATTTTTGCTTCAGCCTGATATTCGAGCTGTTTGATGTCTCTGATTTCATCATAAAATTTTTCATCCTTACTGATAGGGATAAGTTCAAAATTTCGGTTGATATTACTGTCCGTAACGTGAATATGCCCCCAAAATCCAAATATCTTATCGCTGATCTCTTGTTTAAAGCCGGAAATAATGGCGGTTGTCAAGATCATCACCGTCAGGCTTACCGCAATAGCAGCCATAGCAATCCTGATAATCACTTTTGTAAATGATCCCGTATTGGTTACTGCTATTCGTTTTGCGATAAAATGTTCAATATTCATACCAGCATTAAGTCCGTTTCAGTATTAAATCCTATTTTTGCCCCGGAAAAATGCAAAAGTACAGCTTTTCGCCTGTATTAATTAATTGTTCATTCGTAATTGAATATATATGTTGAATTTTATTGAAGAACTGAGATGGAGAAATATGCTCCATGATATGACACCCGGTGTGGAAGAGATATTAACAGGTAAAAAAGTCGTCGGGTATATCGGATTTGATCCTACGGCACCAAGTATGACTATCGGTAATTTTGTTCAGATCATGTTGCTCAAGTTGTTTCAACTCTCAGGAAATACGCCTATTGTACTCATGGGCGGAGCTACCGGTCGCATAGGTGACCCTTCATTTAAGGAAAAAGAAAGAGAGCTGAAATCATATGACGAGTTGGACAGCAATCTTGCTTTTCAGAAAGAACAAATCAAAAAATTTCTTGATTTTGAAGGACCAAATGCTGCCATTATTGTAAACAATCATGATTTTTACATCAACATGAATGTCCTCGACTTCCTCCGCGATGTAGGCAAAACACTGACGGTAAGTTATATGATGTCAAAAGATTCTGTCAAAAACAGACTCGAGACCGGACTTTCGTTCACGGAATTCAGCTATCAATTGCTACAATCGTATGATTTTCAGGTGCTGTTCACAAAATATCAATGTGTACTGCAAATGGGTGGTTCGGATCAGTGGGGCAACATCACTTCGGGTACAGAATTTATACGCAGAAACACCGATGGCAAAGCCTATGCCGTGACCACTCCCCTACTTACCAAAGCAGACGGCACTAAATTCGGTAAATCAGAACAAGGCAATATCTGGTTGGATCCTAAACTGACATCTGCATACAAATTTTATCAGTTCTGGCTCAATTCAGATGATGCAGACTTACCCAAATATCTGCGTTATTTCACTTTGAAAACAAAAGAAGAAGTAGAAACCCTGGAAAAACAATATCGGGACGATCCCCGCGGGCTGAAAGCGATCCTGGCTGAAGAACTTACCCGAAGAGTACACTCGGACGAAGATTTTGAGATTGTAAAAGAAAGCACAGAAAAATCACGAGGAAATATATTTGCACTTACTGAAGATGAATTTAAGGAAATCATAACTTCAATTCCTACGGTCAAAATCCAACCTATTGATATCATAGAAGGTGAATGGGGCATTTATTCCAATGATAATATTTTCTTAACTTCAATAATGGATATCTTTGGCTTTAAATCTAAATCAGATTTGAGGCGTGCCGTAAATGAGAATTCACTAACTATCAATAAAGTTAAAATAACCAATATTGGACATAAGATATTGAAATCCGATTCATTGCATGACAAATTCTTATTCGTTGAGTATGGCAAAAAATTGAAACTAATATTAGATTTGAGTAACTGTCAATTTATAGAATCATAAATATTTAGATGGAAAAGTTCTTTTTCGACAAGCAAAGTTAAAAGTTAAATTATTTGTAAGATAATAAGTAGATTGATTGTATATTAATACATTTTGCTATATTTGTCAATTAAAATATATTCATACTTATTATGGAAACAAATCAAGTAAAACTCCTTACATCATTAGCTAAAAGGATAAAATCTGAGAAAAAAGATAGATCTAAGGTAGTAGCTTCATTGCAATCAGCAAAAATTCTAACGAAAAATGAAAATTTAACTGGGCATTACAGCAATCTTAAAAAAGTAGTTTCGGGTGCTAAATAATGTACAGAAAAAGACCCAATTTAACGCTTGGATTTCATGGATGTGATGAATCTGTAAGAAATCAATTAGTAATAAAACCTGACTTTGTAAAGAAAAGCCAGGAGACTTTTGATTGGTTGGGGCATGGTTTTTATATTTGGGAAAACAACTACGAAAGAGCTTTACAATGGGCTATTGATAAGAAAAATAGAGGAACACTAAACACTCCTTCTGTTGTAGGTATTGTTTACCAATTAGACTATTGTCTTGATTTCACTGATTCTGAATTTATCAATATTATTGCACAATACTATGAATTGATGAAAGATGATTTAAGTTTAGCTGGTTTGCAACTTCCTAAAAATCAAAACTTACCCAAAGATACCTATCAGGATTTAGTACTAAGAGAATTGGATTGTGCTGTTATTGAATATTTACACAATAAAATAAATGAAAAGATTATAATAGATCTTGGAACAAAAGGATTTAGTGAGTATAAACAATTTGATACTGTAAGAGGGATTTTTACTGAAGGTGGACCTGTTTTCGAAGGTGCAGGTATTCAAAATAAAAATCATATCCAGATATGCATAAGAAATCTTAATTGTATAAAAGGATTTTTTATTCCAAGAAAGGAATCAAAATTTCCTTAATGTTTTAACTAATTTTTGCAAACTTTTTTGGATAATTCTCTTTTTTGAATGTTCTGAATTTACAATCATTACAAATTAACACTATAAATTAGCGCACATCCAAATAACCATGCAAATGGAGCTATGAGCCGGAAATAAATTGGTTTTAAAATATCAGCACTTTTTAAGGAAAAATTATGGTGAATTTGTCTTGGAACAAAATAAAGGACAACAGATGTCAACAACATAAACCAGCCAAAAATTCGAAAAAACTCCGGAAATCCTGAATATTCAGAGCATATAATCAAGGCGGTTGCAGGTATCATCCTGATGGTTATTTCAGCATAATTAATTACATTGGTACTCCCGGCCTTTCTCAATATTTCCCTGGCCTTTTCTGGTGTAAAAAGCATCAGAAAACCAATACAGATAAGGAAAATTCCAAATAAAACAACGATCCATTTTGCTGTGAAAATCATAAATAATATTATTCTTTTACTTCAAGCCACAAAATAACATTTAAAATCAGAAGATTATATGCATGTACATAACTTTTATAACCATCAATTGGTTAAACAACCGTTTTCCTTTTTTTTGATTTATATAAGTTTAAAAGCTCAAAATAAATCTTACTTTTGCTTAAAATAATATGCATTGGTAAAAGTTAAAATTTTAATCTATTTTTTTGTTTTGTTAAGTCAACTATGTATCGCTCAACAAATTAAAAAAGTACTAATCATAGGTATTGACGGATGCAGACCCGATGCGCTAATGGCAGCCAATACGCCTAACATTGACCTTCTTTTGAATAATGCAATATACAGTTTGCATGCACTGAATGACGATATCACTATTTCAGGACCAGGGTGGTCAGCAATGCTTGCAGGAGTTTGGTCCAATAAACATGGTATTACCAACAATACTTTTTCCGGAAGTAATTTAGCCCAATACCCTCATTTTTTCAAAAGAGTAGAAACCATTTTTCCTTCATTGAATACTGTATCCATAAGTCAATGGGGACCGATAAACAATTCAATCGTATTGAACAATGCTGATTATATAGTCAACGTTGCCAATGAAATAAGTGTCACTCAGGAAGCCATAGACAGACTTACCAATCATGATCCTGATGTGATGTTTTTACAATATGATGATGTAGACCATGCGGGTCATGCTTCTGGATTTTCTAAAACCAATCCTGCATATATACAACAAATCCAAGAGGTGGACACTGAAATCGGATATGTTTTACAAGCGCTGCAAAATCGCAGAAATTACAACAAAGAAAACTGGCTGATCTTAT
>JADJNF010000003.1 GCA_016714445.1 Saprospiraceae bacterium
ACCATTTCAAAGCTTACTGAAAGTCAGGCAAAAGATCAGCTGCTCGAAGCAGTAAAAGCAAAAGCCCAGAATGATGCACTTGCCATCGAAAAGGAAGCCATCTCAAATGCACATACCAATGCAAATAAGGAAGCAAAAAAGATCGTGATTCAAACGATTCAAAGGATGTGTGCAGAGTATACCATTGAGAATACGGTGTCTGTATTTAACCTTGAATCTGATGAAATCAAAGGCCAGATCATAGGGCGTGAAGGAAGAAACATTCGTGCTCTCGAAGCTGCAACCGGTGCAGAAATAGTAGTCGACGATACTCCTGAGGCCATCGTCATTTCCAGCTTTGATCCTATCAGAAGAGAGCTGTGCAGACTGGCACTAAAAAAATTGGTAGCAGATGGTCGTATACACCCCGCCAAGATAGAGGAGACTGTAGCAAAAGTCAAAAAGCAACTCGAAGAGCAGATTATCGAAATCGGAGAACGTACTATCATTGATCTCGATATTCATGGATTGGCTCCTTATCTTGTGAAAATGGTGGGTCGGATGAGATTCCGTTCTTCTTACGGACAAAATTTGCTTAAACACTCCATAGAAACAGCCAATCTTTGTGCTACCATGGCGGCTGAACTTGGATTGAATCCCAAGCAGATAAAAATGGCGAAACGGGCAGGATTGCTCCATGATATAGGTAAAGTAGCCGAAGAAGACTCTGAATTGTCTCACGCTCTGTTGGGTATGGAGATTTGTGAAAAACACAAAGAACATCCGGTTATCCTGAATGCAGTAGGAGCGCACCATGACGAGATAGAAATGAATAACATCATTTCGCCTATTGTTCAGGCCTGTGATGCGATCTCTGGTGCAAGACCTGGTGCAAGACGTGAAATTCTCGAGAGTTATTTGAAAAGGATTGGTGAACTGGAAGAACTGGCATTGTCCTATGATGGTGTTCAAAAAGCTTATGCGCTTCAAGCTGGTAGAGAGTTGAGAGTCATAGTGGAATCAGAAAAAGTCACTGACCAGTATGCAGATGATCTGGCATTTATTATATCACAGAAAATCCAGGATGAAATGCAATATCCCGGTCAGGTAAAAGTTACAGTGATCAGAGAAAAACGTGCCACTGCTTTTGCCAGGTAGAAAGTAATATTCAGAAGTAAAATAAAGGGCCGAAGTCAAATCAGTGATTTCGGCCTATTTTTTTTTGTTTGTAAATGAAAATATAAAGATTAATTATATATTTGTTCTGTCATTACATTCGTGAAATGTTAAAATTTACAAACAAAGAAGAACTTATTAACTTTTTTAGAGGGTTTTGTGGGTTGGGGTTGTTATTGAGGAGAGAGAATTTAGTCCGGAACATTAGTTGAGTGGATTAGAAATTGATTAATTTCCAATCTAGAAAATTTTGGGTTTTGGGAATCAACCAAAGTTTTAGTGAGGTGAAGGTTTTGGTGAAGGAGCCAAGGAAGTGCGCAGTAAGTAACTTGAGGAAGAGAGGCAGATAGGTGATGGAGGGGTCCAAATTGATTTGTAACTTGGAGCAGGTGTTATTTTTGCGATACTAGGTTTACCAATAAACGGCGGTGAGAGGGGTTGTGTTGGGTAAGTCATAAGCAAGGTAAAGTAGAGCGATTCCAGCAACAAGTGGAAGCGTTTTTTTTCTCAAAAATTTGACCGCCAATAATGTTGAAATGAATTATCGCTTTAATTTTATAGTGCGTGTATTCACTCTAAAATATTGATCAAAACTGCAAAAGCGTAAAATAATTTGTAGCTTTGTATATATAAATTTTAAAAAATGAATACAAGATCTAATTATACTTTAAATTTTATAAATTTTTTAATATTATCAATATTCCTTACAGTATCTCTGTGTGCTCAGGAACTAAAAACCGCATCAAAACCAATAACCAAAGAAGATCGGTTTGCAAAACTGGAATCCAAAATGATATTTCCAATGATCAAAGGGAGTAAGATGACCGGGGTGGTACCGGTAGATTTTATCAATAACGTACTTTCTTCTGAAACAAATATGAAAATTATTTTTGACTTTACTCAAAGTACAGCAAATAATGCTCAGGGTAGCCATGTGAATGAAGGATTGGAAGAAGTCACGAGAATATTAAATTTACATCTGGCAGCAGGTCTAAAAAGGGATAATTTAAAAGCAGTAGTCGTTTTTCATTCAGCATCACTACTCTCTATTTTACATGATGAATACTATCTAAGTAAATATGGAAACAATAATCCGAATAAAGATATATTGAATCAATTGATGAAAAACGGAATTGACTTGGTAGTCTGCGGTCAAAGTATTATGCTGAGAGAATTGTCCCCGGGAGATATATTACCAGGTATACAATTTGCACTTTCAGCCAAAACTACATTGAGCAAATATCAAAATATAGGTTATATTTTATTTGACATAAATGAAAAATAAGGGATAGACCGATATTCTGCAATTCACCTTATGATTTTTGTCAGGATTAGAAAAAAAAATGTAAAATATTTTACAAATTTGATTTCTGTGTGTTATTTTTACACTAAGGATAGTTTTACGCCGATTGTCTTTATTTTAGAACCATTTATTAATCATTTAAAGCCACTTGAGATGAGAAAGAGTTTAATAATTGTATTTTATTTCCTTATATTGAGATTCACCGTTTCGGCAGGCGGCGGAATTTATGAAACCTACATGAGCTTTAGCTTGAATGGAGGAGGGGAGTTTTACCATGGCACAGGTGGTGGCAATCCGTCCCTTCAAGGATCAGTTTTAGGAATTAATTTAGATTTGAATACAGCTACTCTAGTCATGAAGCTAAGAGGTATAAACAGTTGGAATGATGGTGGTTGTGAAGTAACTTCTGCAAATATGAATTACAGAGTTTATAAAAACGGTGATCCGGCACCAAGTTTTACCTCACTACCTCTAAATTTAAATGGTTCTTCTGGAAACAATAAATTTTGGAATGTTAATTCTCCTGATATAAACTTATTGGCTGGTTTGACTTCTATAGGTACATATAATTTTGAAGTGTATTTTGATGCACCTACAAATGCGTCAGGAGGTTGTGACCCAGTCCTTTATGCAAATAATGGTGGACCTAATTATATTGGAACATTTTCAGTAAGTACAGCTCTTCCTGTTAAAATAAATTCATTTATAGTTAAGAACAAAAAAGAAGAAAACTTAATCTCTTGGACGACATCCTCAGAAATAAACAACAACTACTTCGAAGTGCAATATTCTGAAGATGGAAAAACCTTCCAATCTATCGGGAAAGTAGAGGGCTCCGGAAATAGCAGCAGAATGACACAATATGAGTTCATGCACGAAAATCCAGATGAGGGTACTTCATATTACAGACTCAAACAAGTCGATTTTGATGGCAAATTTGAATATTCCCCTGTGAAATCTATTTATGTTTCTGAGGCAGATGTACGTATTTTCCCAAATCCCGTGACAGATATGTTACATTTTTCCGGCCTTGATGATGAGGCGGTAGATTTGATTATAAAGGATATGACCGGCAAGGAAGTTTATTCTGTAAAAGAATTGTCGGCACCTTCTTTTGATATTTCCGAATTGAAGAATGGGATGTATATCATTTACCTTATTTCACCTCATCGAACCATAAGGGAAAGATTGTTGAAACAATAAGTATTTGTTGGAAATGAATGGGCTTTATTTGACTTGCCATTCAATTATTTGCACAACACATAGTATTCGCTGAATATATTTTATGCACTTAGTTTATCTTTTAAAATTTTTTATTTATCTGAATATACAACTGTGATGGTCTGATGGCCAGATATGAAAAATTGTCGAGATTGAAATTTTGGGTAAAAGAAATGAAGTGTGGATTGTTGGTGATATTGCTCCAACGAATGATCAATTCACCTTTGAATTTATTAAATTTTTGATTGTATTCGAAGCTAACCATTTCATTTAATATCTTTTTTTCGATAGTTGTTATTATATATTGATTATAAGACAATTTTAAAGAAATATCTTCTTTTATTTTATAATAATATCCAAGACCTATGTCATATTGGTGCAATCCATTCTTGTTCAGATTATTAAGTATATAGACGTAGGAAGGTTTAAGACTTAGCACACTGTTTGACAATATGTAATCCAGCGTCAAATCCAAGTTTACTGATTGATTTGTGATGTTTAGATATATATTATTATAGATCTGAGTACTTGTGGATATGGTGTGGCTGGGTTTAAATTTTAAACTCATATCAGTAATAAAAGGCAAACTAAACTGCATTTTTGTCCTTATACCTTTTACAATATTACTGCCGGATATAAGCTGTTGGTTTGCACCATTAGCAGTAAAATCAGCTCTGGAAATCAGACTGTTGATGGTGTAAAAATACTCGGATGACAATTGAATTTCCAAATTACTTTCCGGCTCATAACCTCTGTAGTCTACTGAAAATATATGTTCCGTATATTGATTGAGATTGGGATTTCCTTGAGCAAGATTTGAAGGTGTTCTCAGGATATATCCTTCATTATATCTGGTGAAAACATTGTCATAGTCCTTGCGAAAAGTGTATCCGGCACCCAAAACTGCACTAGACTTTATTTTATATGAATATCCTGTATATAACTTAAAGACAGGAATCGACTGATTTATTTTTTTCTCACGTATGTGGTCTTCCAATGAAAAAAAATGAATTGATCCCGGTAAGTATATTTTATAAGTATGTTTGTCAAATGTAAGTACATAACTTTGATCAAAAAATATAACTCTATTGTTTTGCACATAATCATTGGTAAAATTTATTCCTGCGTCCACCAATTTTGTGCTGTCGTTGGATAGCTTCAGCCCAGTATTTATACGATAGACATCTTGAGAAATTTTCCACTGATAGCTCCTTTGCAAATTATTTTTTTTGTAATGAAAATCAGCATACATTTTATAAGTATACGAAGTCATGTCATAATTTTGTCTTACAACAGGATAATCACTCAATAAAAAATTTTCAATAGATATTCTGTTTGGTGTCACTCCTAAAATATGGTTTTGCAATACATATTTAAAGTCGCCATTGATTTGATATGCTTTATTTTTGTGCCTGAAGACAGAAACAAAATTTCCTGTGACCTCCTGATTTTTGCTTTCTACATTTTCATGGGTAGATAAACTATTGATGATATTGCCAGCAATACCTTTTTTGTTTTCAAATTTTGCACGAAGGGTTGCTTTTAGATAGACTTTTTTAGCATTATGTTCATACATTAAATCCTGATGGAAGGACCGAGGTTGATAAGTATTAACAATATCTTCATTTCTTACTATGGTAGCATTTTGGTCAAAAATCATAAATCTGTTTGATCCGAAAATGGTCTGGTGGTCATCCGTCAAACCAAAATGTAATTTCATTTGTCCATTTGCGCCTATTTTTCTTAAATAATTTGCACCAACCACTTTTTCATTGTTTTTGGCATATATCATCGGATCCAAAAATAATGGCACACCAATGCCGGAAATACTCAGCGGTGGTAATTGAAATTGAAATTGGTCGTATTTATTTTGGAATAAATCGTTGTTATGTGCACCAATATTGTTTACAGCCCCGAAAGCTACAAATTGGAATTTTTTTAAGAATCCGAAAAGGTGCGCACTACCATTATACAGTAAAGGATTGGCACCAGTGCCAACTACCGCTGACCCCGTCATCGCAATACCGTTTTTAAGTCTTAGATTGATGGCTGCATTATCCGGTTTGATGATAGAATCCAGTGCTTTAATCGGCTGATGGTGCTCTAATATATCTACTGATTTGACAGCATCCGGATGTATATTTTTAGTAGCGATCTGATATCTTCCTTCCAACATGTCCAACCCTTCAATATAAAATTTTGAAATACTTAAACCCATATAACGGATCTGGCCTTGTTCGATGGTTATACCCGGAATCCTGGAAAGTACCTGCTCGATATTTTTATCTGAAGTTTTTTTAATGTCATTAAAATAATAACTCAAAGTATCTCCACTTCTTTCATATTTTTTAGGTTTTATGACTACATCCGGCAATCTGTATTCTTGTGGTTCCAAGTCTATTACAGTCATTTTTTTGATGTCGGTAATATAATATTTTTTGGAGGAAAAGGACAGATGCGTTACCAATATATATATCAGGTTTTCACTATGCCCTATTTTCAAGGTAAACCCACCGTCATTGTCGGTAATAGCAAAAGCCATCATATGAGATTTGTTTTCTTCATATAGCATCACATTTGCCCCTGCTACAGGCATATTCTTGCCATCCATAATTTTGCCTCTGAACATCTGCATCTCTTGAGATATCAAGGGTAATGTACAAACTAAGCACCAAATTATCAGCAAAAGAAGGTATTTAAAACGTATAAGCATTATACATCAATACTTTTCTATTAATAAATCCATGCGCGACAGGAATCTTTTTTTCAAAGCCAGCTTTTCTTCTGCAGTTGAATTTAACCTGCCTAAAACGTAAGGGCTGTTTTTAAATTTTTTTATATCCTCCACAAACGTTTTCCTATCTAGTTTTTGATAATATTTATTGATTATTTCAGGATCATAAAACATGGATTGCCTGCCAAATTGTATTTCAGTTGCTTCAAAAATATAGAAATCCTGATCATCCTTAATCCTTACAATAAGACCCGGCAATCCTGCAAACACATAAGGTCCATCCATCACCGGTATTTCCGGTGTAAACCAAGCCAGATACTTTCTCCCTCCATACTTAGTGGTCGCTTTTGAGCAAACAAGACCCATAATAGTATCCACTTCATCTGTCAGTGACCAATTTTGAACCAGACTTTCTTCCATATATTTATTGACAAAGGTCAATGGTATTTTGGATTGAAAAAGTCCTTTATTAAAATCTTTGTTGATGTTTATTTCTGAACGTATGCCTTTCATGGGAGGAAGGAGAGCTCTCTTTTCCATATATTTTTGCACCACTTCTGCGCTTGAAAAGACTGGCTCAGGGTGTTTGTCATAAAAATGTTTAAAGATAGAATCATTATAACATATAGCACTGGACAAAAATCTGGAAAAATGTCTTATCCTGAAAAGTGTAAATGACACAGGCGATGCATATACTTTGTCAATGGTGTCATTCATATATATAAAATCGTACTTGATTTTATACTCTATGGTATCTTCTTTTATTCTGTTTTGGCTCCAAAGGTTATGAATAGTTAACAATAAAATGGCGGTAAAATATACGTATTTGGTCATCATAATAGTGTCGGAAAGATTAAAAAATGAATACTCTGCAAAATAGATATTTTAAAAATATATGCAAAGTATCCATACTTATAAATTAAATTAGCTTATTTTTAAGATTCACAAATTCATCACAAGCCTGGTAGCATAATTGCAAAATATAATTAAGAAGCGGAGGATGAAAACATCCATATTTTTCCGAATCCTGCAACCGAAAAATTAAGTTTTTCAGGAATCAGTGATAGATCTATAGATATGACCATTACAGATTTGACAGGAAAAGAAGTGTTTTAGGCTAAAGATTTTGTTGGCCCCAATCTGGATGTCTCTGCACTAATACATGGGATATACACCATTTGTATTATTAAAAATAACCGTACTTTATGTAAAAAATTAATGATGTATTATAATTTTTAAATTGAATCTGTTATCGGATTGTCATAATTGATAGTTTTGTTTTTATAAAATGTATGTCAACCAAAAATGTGAACTATTTGAGGTATATACAGCAATTCATACCCTGATAATTATTTGATAAATAAATAGGGACAGTCTAATATTAAAATTACTTTTACGTAGAATTTAATAAGTTATATTTATGTCATATCGATGGTTGATTTTAGGTATATTAGCTATAAATTATTTAGCTTGTATAGGCAAAGACATTAAGGTGGGAAGTGAAGGTAGTTTGTCTGCTGATTCTACTGCTCAAATTATGATAAGAACATCTGCGAAAGATGGTGAAATCACAGAAAGAGGTTTAGTCAGAGAAGTGGAAGATTCAGGTTATCCGTTTTCAACGGTCACTATTGAGTTTCCGGAGCGAAAATTTACTGAATACTTCACCATAAATATGGAAGAGGTAGAAAACGCATCTTTGGATGTGATCAGACATTATGTGGGAAAGTATGTCATTTTTAATTACACATCAACTTTGTCTCATACATTACTTGATCTGCAGAAGAATGGTCAATCTTTGCTGGGAATGGAGCAAATGATATTGACTCAAATTGGAGAATTATAGAAGGAGAATTGGATGGAGCAAGTGAAGAGACAGCTGGTGATCTGCCAGGTGAAATAAGTATTTGGGCAGATGATGGGGAGAATCTATATTTTGAATTTTATGTGACCTCAGAAATGGTTGCTGCGAATGGCAAAAGAGTAAAAGGATTTTATGACATCAGAACCAAAAATGAGATTAAATCTATACAGGTTGATGGATGAAAAGTAAGTTTTTACTTTTCTATATTACATACTGATTTGATCAGTTGATGATTGTTTTTACGCCAAACTGAAGTGAAGAAGTGTGTATTTTATCCTTATTGGGTCCTATACCTATATCAGAGCTGAGTATTTGTCTTTGATAAGATGGTTGAACATATATGGATGTATTTCCAAGTATTTTTTTCTCTATTCCAAACCCAAATCCAATGGATGCAAAATAATTGTCTTTAAAATTATCACCGTTTAATATACCTGTGATAAAAGGTTTTTCATCCAATCTTGCCTGCTCTGGTGTAAATCTTCCTACGGGTGGCTTCCCTTGTCGTAAGGTTTCGTTTATATCATATTTTGCATCAAGGATTAGATTTAGTGCAACCCCTGCCATTAGATAAGCACCCCAGTTTGTTTGATTAATAAAGTGATATTTAAAGTTCAATGGGATGTTTGCAATATCGTAAGAGATCTTTTGTAAACTTTTCTCAAAATAATGGTCTGCAAATTGACCATAAGCTTCTGTAACCAATTTAGGTTGATATTGTCTGTGTGCGTATCCGAGACCTGTTTCCAGTTCAAGATTGGACTTTTTTGCAGAAAAATTTACTCCATAAGAATTATTTAAAGCTTCTTTATTATATGAAGCCAGAGAATATAATTTGTCAAAAGGAGTATTGATCAGATTTATATCACCCGAGGCATAAGCGGATATGGCAAATTTGGTGGATGGATTAGTTCGGCTGAGTTTCATAGGGAATATCATGGCCATTTCGGATTCAGGCTTTGTGATTTGTCTCGAAGACAAAGATGCTACACTGTGCCATTCATTCTCATTAATTCCATCAGGCCCAATATCTGTTTTTCCACCTAACACTGCTGGTTTGATTTTGCGAATGGATTCAAATTCTTTTTGTTGCAAGGCAATGATTGCCATTCTGGGATCTACTTCAGGATTATCCAAGTTGGAGGATAAAAAAGTTACATTTTCTTCAATAACTAACGTAGGTTTTATTGACCCTTGAATATCCCGTACTAATGGTGTTTGCTCTTCCGGTTTGGTCCAAAGTTTATATTGTGATTCGTTTTTAAACTTTACAACTGGCTTTTGTACGTCTTTTTGAATTTTGTTGGATTCAATATTGGCAAACTGATTTTTTTGTGTGTTGATTTCAGGTTTGTCAAAATTAATTAAGTTGGATAGATGTGAAAAAGTAAATACAATCAGAAATATAGCTGCAAATTCTAAGGCTTTTGTGATAAATATGGTATTTTTTCTTTCTTCAATAGTTTTAAGATGTTCTTTCATCTTAAGCCAGTGATTCTCTCTGAATGGTTGACTATGTGTTACCATCTTACTACGAACAAAACTGTCAAACTCTTTATTTTCGCTTTCAGAATTTACATTGGCTGCATCCCACTTGGATTCAAATGCCGACCAGCTTTCATCGCTGTTTCCAGTATTTAAGTTGTCTAATTTGCCCTTAATGATATCATCGAACTTCTTTTCGTTCATCTCCAATCAGAATCAAATGCCAATAAAATGTCTTTTAATTTTGTCCTCGCTTTTACAAGGTTGGATCTGCATGTACTTTCATTGATATTCATCATTTCAGCTATTTCTTTGTGAGAATATCCTTCTATCACATACAAATTAAATACAGAACGGTAAGAATAGGGCAATCGCTGCAAAGCTTTCAAAATTTCTTCACTTGACAGATTTGACACGGCATCAGGAATATCTGTATTGACATAGCTTGCGACATCCAATTCTTCAGATTTTCGTCTCAAATCTCTTCGATAGAAGTCTATGGAAGTATTTATGACAATTTTTCTGATCCAGGCATTGATAGATGTTCCAGTCTGGTATTTATGGATATTTTTGAAAACCTTAATGAAGCTCTCATGAAGGATATCCAAAGCGTCATCATTATTACCTGCATAGCGCATAGAAAGCGTCATCATGGCAGGATAATTATCTTCATATAATTTTTTCTGAGCCCACCGTTCGTTATTGATACAGCCGGCAATTAAATTATATTCTTCCTGCTTTATGGGTAATGTAAAATCCATGACCTAAAGGTAATTAATAGTTTTCGGCTCATTCTAATAAAAAATGTTAAATAAAACAAAATAACCAGTAAAAGTGCAAATTTTAACATTATTTAGGCATAAATATACATTTTACCATTTAAATACAAGTTGTTTATGGCTGTATCAAAACAATATAGTGTAGCATATTGGCTATAAAGCAATACTTTGCTTAAACATTCATGAGTCCTACGAGTTCTTTAACTTCTTTTAAGGTTTCCTGTGCCCTTTTTCTGATTTCAGAGGAAGATTGTTTTACCTGATCTTTTAATTTTCGTTTGTCAGCACTGATTTCTTTTTTCTTTTCTACAAATCCACCAATCATTTGCACCAGGGCATCTGCCGTTATTTGTTTGAGATCGACATATTTTAAACTACCTGCTGTGAAGGTTTCCATTAATTGATCGTATTCTGTTTTCCAGCCTGCAGCTTTGATGAGTTCAAACAGATTTTGTACCCCTTCCGCCATCGTACCTGCTGTAGTATTTCCTGAGTCAGTCACAGCTGATTTGATCTGCCTTCTTATGGTGGCTTCATCAGCAAAAGCATTGATATAGTGTTTTTCACCAGCAGATTTACTCATTTTTTTTGCCGGATCAGCCGTCGAACGAATTTTTGGGGTTTCAGTATACAATGGTTCCGGCAATACAAAGTACTCTTTGCCTACCTGTGTATTAAACCTTTGGGCTATGTCTCTGGCTAACTCCAGATGCTGTTCCTGATCTTTTCCTACCGGCACAAAGTCGGCCCTGTAAATAAGTATATCAGCCGTTTGCAATACCGGATAATCCAACAATCCTACAGATATAAATTCTTCTTTGGCGCCTTCCTTTACCTGCAGACTTTTGTCTTTAAATTGTGTCATTCGGGTCAGTTGTCCGTAAGAACAGAAACAGTTGAGTATCCAGCCTAATTCGGTATGCTCCGGGACAAGAGATTGGATAAATAAATTTTCAGGTTGTACACCTACTGCCACAAGATTGGTAATGAGATCCCATGTATTGGTCCGAAGTTTATTTACATCATAAGGCATCGTCATGGCGTGATAATCCACCACACCATAATAACATTTATATTTTTCCTGCAGGTCCACCCAGTTTTTTACAGCTCCGAAATAATTGCCAAGATGCATATCTCCGGTGGGCTGAATGGCTGAAAGTACTGTCTTCATGGTCAGGTTTTTCTGATATTAATTTTAAAAAGCAACAAAGGTAATGGGTTTGGGAAAATTTCAGGTTATCAAATACCAAAAGTTATTCAATATGATGTTTCTGTGTATAAAAGTGGATCAGAAAAAAAGAAAATTGTCTTGTTGTGATCTTCATATTTTTATTGAATCAGCACATTTAATCCGGCAGATTTTTGAAGAAAAAAGACCCAGGGCCGAACGTTTATTTTCATCCAGTATATATTGGATATTATTGCTGAAGTAGTAATACAGATCCAGATGGTCATTGCTTTCTTTTTGTATAATCTGCGGTAAATGAGCTATACCGTACTGAAAAGATTCATTTAATTTCTGTACGGTTAAATCATTAATCTTGTTTTCTCTGGCTATCCAAACAGCAAAGACAAAAGGTAACCCGGTCCATTCTTTCCATAAATTTCCAAGATCATATTTGTATCTGAATTTGTTTTCATGGTCAAAAACTTTATCCCCTATCATCAGAACTGCATCGCCTTCATTCATCACAAAATCAGTGACATTCAGTGGGTGGTAGGAAAGATTAAGGTTCAGATATTCTTCTATGATCAGTTTTGAAAGTAATACAGATGTTCTGGAATGATTATCCAACAGCAATCTGGTGCAATTTTCCAATTTTTCATTACTGAAAATACAAACTGTCCTCACTTCGCCGTCACATCCTATACAAAAATCTGTGATAATTTTATAATCTGAAAATTGATGTAATGCGCCCACAGGCACTAAAGCAATATCCGAAGTATGATCTTCATATAATGCTGCACACCGGGCAGGTGTAGTGGTAATAATGTCGAAACCTGAGTTAACATTGTGATTTTTCAAACCATATTCAAATGGTTTTGAATTCAGGTAATTGACCAAAACAATTTTTCTAGAAAGTGCCATACTGTGTCACATATTTACTTCAATATAAATGTTTTTTTCATTAAAGAGTTTAAGAATATGTCTGCAAATGACGAACGACGAGCTACGAATTTCGAATAAGACTTTATAAGTCAAAGAAAAAAGGACATAATACCTTTAAAATATGGTAAAATATATCAGCATGACTATTCTTTTGACATTTTTATCTTACCTGATTTATAATATATTCTGACATGAACCTTATTTTCGGCATCCATTTTATTCCCATTAAAATTTTAAAGGTGCAAAATTCTGGTAGAATAAATCATAGGTTTGATGATTTCGTTATTCCCTACATCGGACGGCACGAACTGCCATGGAGTCACTTGTTGGTCCCAGGCAAAATCCCCATCCTGAAGATACTTTTTGCGAAACTCATTGGGTGTATATTTACGGTATTTTTTAAATAGACGGTTAAAATTGGCCAGATTGTTAAAACCTGCCATATATCCTATTTCGCTGATGGTTTTGTCCGTCTCCAGGATGAGTTTGCATGCTTTACCCAAGCGAAGATCAATCAGAAAATCGCTGAAACTACGGAAAGATTGTTTTTGGAAAAAGCGACTGAAAGCATTTTCTGTCATCTGTACCTGCTCTGCAACATCACTCATTTTAAAATTAGGATCAGAATAATGTTGCAGTATATACGCATAGGCAATCTGGATACGATGATTGTTGGCTTTTGGTCCCGGTGATTCAAATTCCAATAAAGTAAGGTATCGTCTGTCCTGACCTTTAGAAAGTACATCCAACAATTTTAAAAATGAAATGGTATTTTCAAAACCTTTATTTTCCGTCATTTCTATCATGATCCTTCGTGCAGATTCGAAGGTTTTACCCGTAAATTGAATGCCGCGCATGGATTCTTTAAGCAGATTTCGGATGCCATAAAAGCTATCTTTCATCATCATATTGGTAGAAAACTGTTTGGAATCAAATTGAATGGTGATCACCCGATATGGCTTCTTTTTGTTCAGCAAAACATCGTCTCCATACCACTTATGATAAAGGTATGGCCCAAGGATGACCAAATCATTTTCCTGATAGATCTCAGTGGAATCACCAACTATACGCTTTCCGGACATCCCCATCACCAGATTAATTTCCACTTCAGGATGGTTATGGATCGGGTAGTCAAATCCGTTGTTGGACGAATCCAATACCACACAGATGTCATTTTCTTTAAGAGGTGTGTTTTCCCGAAATACGTTCATCTTGAATAATTGTAAAATTTTAAACTGCAACCAATGAATTTTATGATTTTGATACCTGATTGTTTGACTTCACAGAAACGAATTTTCTATGAATTCATAAAAGTATTGAATATTGTCATAATAGTATCATTATTCCGCTATTAAATGATATAAATTTGCTCCATGAGAATAATATTTTAATAATAGATGATGATAGAGTTTAATATTTTAAATAGGGGCCATCTTCGTAATATCATTAGTTGTTTATTAATGTACGGATTACTTTTTATTTCAAATGTAGTCGTGGCCCAGGCCACCATAGTAAAAGGTGTGGTGACAGAGACTAATGGTAGTCCTATGATCGGTGTATCTATAGCCGAAAAAAATACTCCCAATGGTACTATCACAGATATCGACGGCAGCTACTCCTTAAAGGTCAACTCCACAGCATCCGTTTTAGTGTTTAATTACTTAGGGTATGCCACACAGGAAGTGACTGTAGGAAATAAATTAATTATTGATATTGTGATGCAACAGGATTCAAAAATTCTGGATGACATCATAGTCACTGGTTACAGAAGAGAGACAAGATCTGACGTTTCTACAGCAATATCATCAATCAAATCCAGGGATGTTGAAAAATTGGTGGTATCCGGTGTTGAACAGGCCTTACAGGGACAGGCGCCGGGCATATCAGTGACTCAGGTGACCGGTTCTCCGGGTGATGATATGGCGGTACGGATCAGAGGTGCAGGTACATTGGGCAATAACAATCCATTGTTTATTGTAGATGGTATACCGACATCAGGTAATATAAATATGTTTTCAGTCAATGATATCCAGTCTATAGAAGTACTTAAAGATGGAGCATCTGCTGCCATTTATGGATCGAGGGCTTCCAATGGTGTGGTACTCATCACCACCAAACGGGGTAAATCAGGCAAACCGATTTTTTCTGTCAATATTTCCAATGGTCTCCAAACTCCAATCAAGCTACCTGAATTGCTCAATGCCCGTGATTACCTCACGATAAGAAATGAAGCCATCACCAATGCCAACACACTTAGAAATCCGGCCAATCAATTGTCGACATATAATACTTCAATTTTAGATACTTTGCCCGATGTCAGATGGCTGGATCAGGTTTTTTCCAATGCTCCCATCAGACAATACTCCATATCTGCCATGACAGGAAATGAGACAAGTAATCTATATGTTTCCGGAGATTATCAGGATCAGGATGGCATCTTTCGGGGACAAAGTTTTAAAAAATATCAGGTTAGAATCAATGGTGAAACGGGTAATAAATGGTTCAGAATAGGCAATAACTTATCATTTGGGCATACTTCCAGAAAAGTCATCGGTTCGTCGGGAGATGGTTTTGGCCCCGGCAATGAATTGAGTGCAGTCAGATTTGCATTGATTGCAGCGCCT
Source organism: Saprospiraceae bacterium (assembly GCA_016714445.1). Classification (GTDB taxonomy): domain Bacteria; phylum Bacteroidota; class Bacteroidia; order Chitinophagales; family Saprospiraceae; genus OLB9. Next base: position 15,276 of record JADJNF010000003.1, read on the forward strand.
GTTTTTTCAGGTAAATATAAAGATGGTTCGGATATAAATGTAACCTCATTACTTGGAGATCCTTTATTATATGGTGATGGAAATGCGAATCCTTTGGTGCTCATAGATCAGACAGACTGGCACATAGACCGAAGCCGAATTTTTGGAAATGTTTTTGCTGAAATAAATCTTCTGGAAGGACTAAAAGTACGAACTACGTTGGGTGGTGATTTTAGTTTTGAAAGAGAAAAATTATTTAAGGAGTTTTTATCTGCAGCGATTTATAATCCTACATCATTGAATGAAGGCAGAATATTTAATCAAACCCTAACCTGGAACTCTACCGCCAATTACGAAAAACAAATTGGAAAACATAAAGCATCTGTGCTCCTAGGTACTGAGGCGATACAAAATCACATCGACTATCTGGGCGCTTCTGCCAATAATTTCAGACGAACAGATCCGCTTTTCCGCTATCTTAATTCGTCCGTGGCTGAGGACATTAAAAATCTGGGCGTTTCTGGCATCGCTACAGAATGGGGCTTGGTATCTTATTTCGGACTGGCGTCTTACAATTATGATAATAAATATTTGCTGAGCGGTGCGCTAAGAAAAGATGGTTCGTCAAGATTTGGAAAAGACAACAGATGGGGCGTATTTCCATCCATATCCGCCGCCTGGTTGATATCCAATGAAGACTTCCTGAAAGATAATGTTCATATATCTGAACTGAAGATCAGAGCCAGTTGGGGTAAACTGGGTAACCAGGAAATTGGAGTATATCCTTACAGTTCGTTGGTAAGTACCGGTGAACGGGTGTATGCTTTTGGAGATAAAATTGTTACCGGTGCTACCATTCTGGAAACCGGAAACAGTGGTATCCGCTGGGAATCCAGTACACAGTCCAATCTTGGTATTGACTTAGGACTATGGAATGATAAGCTCACTTTTGCGGCTGATTTTTATCGTAAAAAATCCGAAGATGTTTTGGTCAGGGTGCCTATACCACAATCCGGTGGTTCACAACGGGCGCCTTATGTCAATGCAGCGTCTATCGTAAACAATGGGATGGAATTTGCTGTTTCGTACCGTTCTTCAGGTAAGGATTTTAGTTATTTTATAAGCCCCAATATTTCGATAGTAAAAAATGAGGTAGTATCTATAGCGGGTAGTGAACCCATCCTGGGTGGATTTGGTCTGTCTGATGGCCCGTTGACCAAGACTGAACCTGGCAGACCCATCGGATCATTCTTTCTTTGGGACATGGAAGGTATTTTTCAGTCCACGGAAGAAATTGCATCCAGTCCATTCCAAACCAAAGATACCCGTCCCGGTGATGTCAAATTCAGGGATATCAACAATGACAATATTATAGATGACAAGGATAGAGCGCATTTGGGTAATCCATTCCCTGATTTTACCTATGGAATGCAATGTGGTGTCAATTGGAAAGATTTTGACTTTTCGGTCATGTTTCAAGGAGTGCAGGGCAATGATGTGTATTTCTTATTTGGAAATTTTGCCTACGAAACCCAATCGAGAGGATTTAATTCATATGCAGACATTCTGAACAGATGGACACCTGAAAATACCAATACCAATATACCCAAAGTAAGTCTTGATGACAGAAATGGAAATAGACGACCATCGACCAGATTTTTATACGACGGCTCTTACATGAGAGTACGAAATATATCGCTGGGATATAATTTAAAAAACATCCTTGGTGTAGAGCAGATCACTTCCTGCAGGGTATATTTTACAGTTCAGAATGCTTTTACTTTTACTAAATATCCGGGATTGGACCCTGAAATTCAGGCCAATGCCAATGATACCCGAGGTCTGGGTTTATCTTCAGACCTTGCAGTCGGCATTGACTGGGGAACTGTTCCGGCCCCACGGACTTTTGTGGCTGGTGTAAAAATAGACTTTTAGTACTTGTTGTTGAGAAATATAGGTTTGCCCGGCAAATCCTGATATAAAGGTTCACCAAGTGTGACAGATTTTTTTTATAAAAATGAATCATTATGAAACCCACATTAAAAATATTACTTTTTGTTTCTATATTTCAGTTGATCGCCTGTGAAGGTATACTCGATAAAGAACCTATCGCTATCCTGGATGCAGGTTCTTTTTTCCAGACCGAAGCGGACGCCATTCAAGCAGTAAATGCAGCCTACAGTCCTTTGCTTTTCAACAACGGAAATAATAACTATTACTGGGCATTTGCTGAAGTGACAGGCGACGCAGCCATTCCCGGTGGCGATGGATCAAGGCCAGGTATAGTCGAGATGGAATCATTTACCTACACCCCCAGAACAGAAGAACTCAATGATTTCTGGAAACTTCAGTATAAGGGTGTCACACAATGCAATTTGGTATTGGACAATATTGAAAAAATCAACATCAATGAGGTAACCAAAAACAGAATAACGGGAGAAGCATTGTTTCTGAGGTCTTATTATTATTTTTTATTGACACAGGTATTCGGAGATGTACCGATGTATCTTAAAGTGACTCCACCTGATCAGCTGAAGATTTCAAAAAGTCCCAGAGATATTATTTATGCGCAGATATTAACTGATTGTGAAAAAGCAGCTACTTTATTGCCAGTAAAAAACACTGCCGACAATGTCGGACGGGCGACTAAAGGTGCTGCACTTGCATTGGCAGCCAAGACCAGTTTGTATCAAAAGGATTATAATAAAGTAATAACGTATGTTTCAGAGATTAAAGCGCTAAACGTATATAAACTGGTCAGCGACTACAGAGAAAACTTCCAGAAACTGACCCAAAACAACAGCGAGTCCGTTTGGGAAATACAGCATACCAATCTGGAACTTGGTGTAGGTAATTTTCTCAACCAGTGGTGGGCATCCAGAAAGTTTTTAGGATATGGATTTGCCGAAGCTACGCCTTCCTTTGTCCAATCATTTGAAACTGGTGATCCAAGATTGAAGTTTACGGTAGCCATGAATAATGACCCCTATTTTGGATTGATCTATAAAAATTCATTTTCAAGTACCACCTTTTCACCAAGGAAATTTTTGCAGGCTGATGTAGAGCTGACGCAAAAAGCAGATGGAGACATCAACTATCCGGCCATCAGATATGCAGAAGTATTACTTTGGGAAGCTGAAGCATACACAGAATTGGGTAGAATGCAGGAAGCATTGGCCCCTTTGGAAATAGTGAGAGCCAGAGCCAGGGCTCAATCTACTAACCCTGCGGTTTTACCAATAGTAGTTGCAACAGATCAAAATACTGTCAGGTTGGCCATAAGACATGAACGACAGGTAGAATTAGGTTTTGAATTACATCGGTTTTTTGATTTGGTCAGATGGGGAATAGCGGGAGACATTTTACCGGGTTTTCAGAAAGGTAAACATGAAGTATTTCCTTTGCCACAGACAGAAATAGATTTAAATCCTTCACTCATTCAAAACTCAGGCTATTAATGGGTAAATCATTCAAAATTATATTGCTCCTTTTTTGTCTGTTTTTGGCCAAATGGATGGCTGCGCAAAATGGCCAAATCAATATTCCACGTATAACATCTATGCCGGATCAACCTTCTCCATACAATATGAGAGACTGGAAGCGGGTGGCGATGAAATACGATTCATTCATTTATGATAAAAATAAAAGTGGGCAATATTTGCCTCTGGTGTCTTATACCTCCAATGGTATCAACTACCCGAATCAGAAGCAAATCAGACTTCATACTTATGTGGGTACCAAATCTCCTCAAAATTCTGAAGGAATCAATGTTTTGCCATCTTTGGTAGGCGCTGCTTTATCCGGACAGGATATCAGAAATATGTATGGTTTGGACAGATTGGTCATGGCACAGGATTTTTTCAATAAAGCCAATGGTGAAAATCTGTATCTGAACAACAGTTCGTCAGGAAGTGGCGGCGATTGGTGGTATGATGTGATGCCCAATGTGTATTTTTATCAGCTGTATGACCTATTTCCGGAATTTAATGCGGAAGCAAATGATCAATTTACAACAATAGCTGATAAGTTCCTGACAGCTACCCAAAAAATGGGAGGAAGTGCAACACCGTGGTCTCAGGCAAGCATGAACTACAGGGCATGGAATTTTAAAACCATGGAAGGAAATGCCAATGGTGTGAAAGAACCGGAAGCAGCAGGTACTTTTGGCTGGTTGCTTTATCATGCATATAAAAAAACAAACCAACCTGAATATCTTAAAGGAGCAGAATGGTCCCTGGAATTTCTCAACAGCCTGAATACCAATCCATCTTATGAACTGCAACTGCCATATGGTGTATTGGCTGCAGCCAAAATGAATGCAGAAATAGGTACAGATTATAATGTTGAAAAGATGGTGAACTGGTGTTTTAACCGTGGTCCACTCAGAGGATGGGGTACAATTGTAGGTAAGTGGGGCAGTATGGACGTATCAGGACTTGTAGGTGAAGCCAATGATGGAGGAAATGATTATGCCTTCCTGATGAATGGTATGCAACAAGCAGCAGCTTTGGTACCTATGGTAAGATATGATAAAAAGTTTGCAAAAGCCATCGGAAAATGGATGGTCAATCTCAGCAATGCTTCCAGATTATTTTATCCGGGATTTTTGCCTTCAGCTCAGCAGGATGGGGCGGTCTGGTCGCAGTCCAATGATCCTGATGCGGTAATAGCACACGAAGCCATGAAACAAAAATTGCAGAATCTGTCTCCTTTCGCTACGGGTGATGCTTTGGGCGGAGGTTGGGCATCAACCAATCTGGCAATTTATGGCAGCTCTTCAGTAGGATATCTCGGAGCTATTGTCAAAAAAACAAATGTGGACAAGATTCTGGAACTGAATTTGAATGCAACAGATTTTTTTTCCGATGCTTCTTATCCTTCTTACTTGTATTATAATTCGTATGATACGCCAAAAGCTGTATTGCTGGATGTCGGAAACGGACAACATGACATATATGAATCAATTTCTGAAAAAATAATTTCTCAAAACAAAACCGGTCAGGTAAGCATCATTATTCCTGCCAAAGAAGCGGTGATGGTTGTAGTCACTCCGACAGGTGGTGAAATCAGATATGACAAAAATAAGATGCTTGTAAATGGTGTGGTTGTGGATTTTAACCAAACTCAAATGCCTTATACCAGCGCACCTCGAATCAAAGCACTGGAATCTCAAAATTATCTGGTAGAAAAAGGGAAGACAACCAGGGTTTATTGTACTGCGGTTGATGTAGATTCTGATACATTACAATATTTCTGGAATTCAGACTCAGGCACCATCAATGGTGAAAAAGAAGATATTATCTGGACTGCACCCAACACCACAGGAACAACGGAGATCAAAGTGATCGTGAAAGATAGTGATGGTAATATTGATAGTATGAAAGTAACAATAGATGTCGTTGATATCATTAATATAGCACCCAATATAATCAGTCTTACGGCCAATAGCCGGCATATCAATACCAATGGAACAGTATCCCTCTTTTGTGATGCTGTAGATGAAAATGGTGATTCGCTTTCTTATATCTGGTCATCTGATCAGGGAACTATCAGCGGATCGGGAAGTAGTATACAGTGGTTAGCACCAAATATGGAAGGTATTTATTCCATTAAAGTGACGGTAGATGATGGTAAAGGTCTGACAAATAATCGTCAAATACTGCTTTTAGTTAAAAATTTTGATGATGAAGGCCAGTTGATCGCATGGTATCCCTGTAATGGTAATGCTTTTGACAAAAGTGGCAACGATCATCATGGTACTGCCAAAGGCGCCATATTGACAGCAGATTTTGATGGGAAACCTGTAAGCTCTTATTATTTTAACGGTGGCTCTCAGCACATAGAAGTAAAGAATACCCCTGCACTCAATTTTCAGGATGGAATAACGCTCAGTCTTTGGTGTAAGCCCATTCTGACAGCAGATAAAGAAACGTTTTTATTATCACACGGGAGCTGGCAAAGCAGATGGAAATTATCCTTTACTCCTTCAGGAAATCTGAGATGGACTATCAATACCATAGCAGGCATTGTTGACCTTGATACTGATATTGTACTGAAAACAGATAGTGTTTATCACCTGTCTGCTTCCTACGATGGCAGGACCATGATGTTATTTGTCAATGGGAAATTAAATACATTCAAAATACAAACTGGTAAAATCCGGACCACCACTTTGCCACTTTTAATAGGTCAGATGTTGCCAACTGATGCCAATTACAATTTTAAAGGAATCATGGATGAAATCAAAATATATGACTACGCCCTGAATCCCGGAGAAATAGAAAAATTGTTTGAGCAGGGTATAATTTCGAATGTTCAGAATATAACCCTGGCAGGTTCAATTTCCATTTACCCCAATCCTGCAGATCAGTCCTTATTTTTTGATGGCACTAGGATGAAAGATGAAGTGGCTTTTATTAGGATTAGCAATTTGATGGGAGTTCAATTGAAGGAAATAGAGGTAAAAGGTAAATTAAAATCAAGCATTGACATCAGTGGACTTTCAGCAGGTAATTACATCCTTTATGTTAAAAATCTGCTAAAAGAAACCATTCAAAGTATTCAGTTTATTAAATCATAGTTTTATTAAATCATTAAATCACAGAATATGAAACATCTTGTACATTTTTTGTTGCTGTTTTTTGCAGGCATAATTGGCTTGCATGCTCAAACACCAGTGGCATCCTACTCTTTTTCGGGCCACGCCAAAGATGGCTCAACCTACAATAATCATGGCTCGGTCAATGGGGCAAGCCTGGTGGCAGACCGATTTGGTTTTGCAAATAGTGCCTTATCTTTTGATGGAAAGCAAGGAGGAGTGACAGTGTCCAACGCTGCCCACTTGCAATCGGCTTCAACAACCATCAGTTTTTGGGTAAATGTGAGAACATTGCCTGCTCAAGGTGAAGCATATATTCTATCTCACGGAGGCTGGCAGGAAAGATGGAAAATTTCATTGCCTGCACATGGTAAGCCGGTATTTACAACTCACGCAGCTTCATGTTGTAATGACATGGATTCCGGTGGCGGCACCGAACGGAAAGTCAATGAATGGAGACATGTAGTGATGACGCATGACGGAACTTCTGATAAAATGTATATGAACGGTCTTTTGGTCAACGAAAAAGCATATTCCGGCGCTTTAAATGTTACTACACATCCTTTTGGTATTGGCTACGACCCGATAGATAAAGCCAATTATTTTGATGGTTTACTGGATGACATCATGTTATTTGATGAAGCTTTGACTGCTGCTCAGATTGCAGGTCTGTATGCTGCACAATCCGTTGCACCTGTTACACCTGCCGGTTTAGTAGCGGCATATCATTTCGATAAATTTGGAAAAGACGACTCTGAATATGGCAATAATGCTAAAGTAACCAGCGCAACTTATACAACGGATAGATTCGGATATGGCAATAGTGCAGTAATAATGGATGGTGTTGCATCAGAAGTCACTGCTGCCAATTCAGCCAATGTAAACTCAGACTACACTACAGTTAGTCTTTGGCTTAAAGTCAATAATCTTCCGGCTAATGGTGAAGTATTCATTTTATCCAACGGAGGATGGCAGGAAAGATTAAAAATATCCTTGCCTTCACATGGCAAGCCTGTATTTACTACCAACTATTCCGGCGGTATTTCAGACATGGATTCCGGTGATGGCCACGACCTGAAACCCGGACAATGGACTCATCTGGTAATGGTACACGATGGTGCTAAAAACAAAATATTTTTAAATGGTACATTGGTAGCGGAAAAAGTAGTGACAGGAACATTAAATAGTACCACCAAACCACTTGGGATTGGATACAATGCCATTGATGGTGGTAACTGGTTTGATGGTGTAATAGACGATGTAGAGATATATAATTTTGCATTGACCGATCAGGACATTGCAGACTTATTTGCTGCTCAATCACCATTTCCGGGTATTGCCGATGAATTAGTAGCTCACTACTCTTTAAATGGAGACGGAACTGATGAAACCCAGTTTGGCAATGATGCTTCTCTTGATGAGGCTGCAACAGCAACAACCAACAGACATGGCTGGGCATCCAATGCTTTACATGGTGCTGCTCTTGCTGATAATTCAATAGCTTTGCAATCTGACTATACCACCATCAGTTTTTGGGTAAACCCTACATCCCTTCCTGCTTCAGGAGAAGTATATCTGATGTCTAACGGTGGATGGCAGGAAAGATGGAAAATATCTCTTCCATCGCATGGTAAGCCGGTTTTTACTACCCATGCTACAGCTTGTTGCAGCGACATGGATTCAGGTGATGGCAATGCTTTGAAAGTAGGTGAATGGACACACGTAGCTATGGTTCATGACGGTACCAACGATCAGATTTTTGTTAATGGTGTTTTAGCCAATCAAAAAGCAACATCAGGTGCTTTAAATAAAACGAAGTTTCCTTTGGGCATCGGCTTTGATCCGATTGACAATGGCGGTTTTTTTGACGGCAGTATAGATGATGTTTTAATTTTCAATAAAGCATTGAGTGCCATAGAAATTGCAGCTTTATATGACCTTCAAAATGTTAAACCATCAGGAAGTTCAGAATTGGTGGCTGATTATACCTTCGACAATACCAGAAATGATAATTCAGGATATAAAAACAATGCCTATGGGAATGCGAAAAGTACCAAAGACAGATTTGGCAAAACAAACAGAGCAGTGGTTTTTGATGGTAAATCGACTTTTGCAGAAGCGGCCAATTCTCCGCAACTGGCTTCGGATTTTACATCCATCAGTTTTTGGGCAAAAGTGAATACATTACCAGCCTCAGGTGAAGCATATATGCTGTCTCATGGAGGCTGGCAGGAAAGATGGAAAATTTCACTGCCATCACATGGTAAACCCGTATTTACTACACATGCTACTTCTTGCTGCAATGACATGGATTCAGGAGATGGCAATGATTTGAAAGTAGGGGTGTGGACACATGTGGTGATGACACATGATGGCACCATGGACAGGATTTATATGAATGGTGCCCAGGTCAACGAAAAAGCATACTCAGGTGCATTGAATAAAACTTCCCATCCTTTTGGAATAGGTTACGACCCGATTGATAAAGGAAATTATTTTGATGGTGCGCTGGATGAAGTGCAGATTTATAACAGGGCATTGACGGCAGATGAAGTTTTAGGGTTATATGTATTACAATCTATCCCACCTGTTGAGGCTGATGATGAAAGCCCATGTGCCCCGCTTGATCTGACGGCTTCGGTAAACTTTACCAATGTGGAACTATCGTGGGCACTTGCTACTGATAATGTGGAAGTCACTGGTTATAATGTGTATCAGGATGGTTCACTCATAGGGACGGTAGAAGATCTTACTGCATACATTTCAAATCTTACACCTTTGACCACTTTTGTATTTGGTGTGTCTGCCTTAGATGCTGCCGGCAATGAGTCATTAATCACTACATTGAGTGTGACCTCAGGTCAGGATGAAACTCCGGACACGACACCACCAACAATACCAGGCGACCTTAAAGGAAATGCAGGCGCTAATTCTGTACTACTATCCTGGAATCCTTCAGTAGATGACAGAAAACTTGAAGGTTATGTAGTTTTGGTTGATGGGGTATTTTTTGATTCACTGGCAGAAAGTGCTGTTTCCGTTTTTATCGGAGGTTTGGATACTGAAACAGCCTATACTTTTGAAATCTATGCTTTTGACCTTTCCGGTAATAATTCGGAAATTGCAGAAATCACCTTGAGCACCACTAAACCGTTGGATACAGGTGAAGCAGGATTAGTAGCTCATTATCCTTTTGACGGCAATGCAAATGATGCTACCCCATACAATAATCATGGGGTGATCGGAGGTAATCCTGTATTTGAAGCTTCTACGCATCCACTGGGAGCAGGGGGTCAGAACATCAAATTTGATGGTGATTTGGATTCTGTGCTTGTAGCCAATGCTGTACATTTGATATCAGATTATACTACAGTGAGTTTCTGGATACGTGTAGACGGTCAGAATACTTCTGTAGCCGAAGCTTATGTTATGGATTTCGGACATTGGGACCAAAGATGGAAAATCTCTTTACCTCAACACCTTAAGATAGTTTGGACTACCAATGGTAACAATACACAATTCCCTGTTTTTATATCAGATATGGACAGTGGAGATGGCAATGAAATGGTAAAAGGTTTCTGGTGGTTTGTGACCATGGTTCATGATGGTGAAAAAAACATCGTTTATGTAAATGGTGAAGCTGTAAACTCAAAACCGGTGCCTACAAAACTTAACAGTACATCAAGACCTCTATGTTTTGGTAGCAATCCGATAGAAGGTGGTCAATACTTTCAGGGAGCGCTGGACAATGTCAAAATTTACAATAAAGCATTGACCCCCGCAGAAATAGCAAAATTGTTCAATTCAGGAACTACTGGCATCAAAGATTTTGCTTTGGCAGAATACGGAGACGTAAAACTTTCGCCAAATCCGGTATCTAATGTGCTGAATATCAGTCATACGTTCAATGCTAAAAATGATGTTAAAATCAGAATTCTGGACAATATGGGCAGACAAATGGATGGATTTTCACCTTCTGTGAGCGATTTGCGTTCAGGTCAGATTTCGGTAGACACACAGACTTTAACCAGTGGGTTATATTTTGTAAATTTCATCGTGGATGGACAGAATATTGGTTCTGTAAAATTCAGTAAAATCTGATATAATTAAAAGTTTTTAATCAAAGGTAGTTAATGTTTTTTGTGAGGAGAATGGAATGTGCAATACAGTTTCATTCTCCCTCACTTTCAAGGTGGGTAACATGACAGACGCCTTGGATTGGTTTTTTATTTGACCATCATCAGACAAAATTAACATACATCATGGGCATCAGATTTCCTGAAAATCCGATCATTTTAACCAGTGAAATTAAGCCAAGCATGGCTGAAATGAAGGTTGAGTGTGTATTAAATCCCGGAGCCTTCACATTTCAGAATAAAATTTGGTTGCTGCTGAGAGTAGCAGAGAGACCACATCAGGAGGAAGGTTTTGTATCTTTTCCTATTCTGGACGAAGATGGCAATATCGAAATATTAAAGTACGCCACAGATGATCCTGATCTAAATATGTCAGATGCCAGAATGGTAACTTATAAAAGTAAAATGTACCTGTCTACCATGTCGCATCTTAGACTGGTGTGTAGTGATGATGGTATAAAATTTTATGAACCGGAAGACTTTCCTACCAAGATTTTTGGTAAAGGATCTTTAGAGACTTATGGTATTGAAGATTGCCGGGTGACCAGAATTGATGACCAATATGTGCTGACCTTTACAGAAGTATCAGAGTATGGCGTCGGTGTAGGCTTAATCACCACCAAAGATTGGATAAATTTTAATAGAGTGGGCATGATCTTACCACCTCATAATAAGGATTGTGCCATTTTTGATGAAAAGATAGGCGGTAAATATATTTGTTTGCACAGACCATCAGGCATCGATCTGGGAGGCAATTTTATATGGCAGTCTTCATCGCCGGACATGATCCATTGGGGTGACCATACATGTGTAATGAAAACCCGTCCCGGTATGTGGGATTGTGCCAGAATAGGCGCTGGTGCCGCACCCATCAAAACAAAAAGTGGATGGCTGGAGATCTATCACGGCGCGGATTTTAATCACAGATATGCTCTCGGGGCAGTTTTATTTGATTTGAATGACCCTTCTATAGTTCTTGCCAGATCAATTGAACCTATCTTACAGCCCGAAGCTCCTTATGAGCTGACCGGTTTTTTTGGAAACGTTGTTTTTACCAATGGTCATATTATAGACGGGGATACCATGCGTATGTATTATGGTGCATCCGATGAAGTCATTTGTGGTGCAACTTTTTCTATCAATCAAATTTTGACCACCTTATTAAATGTAACTCCATGATTGCAAAATTGACCAACGAATTTACCTTCTTTAATTCTCATCCCAAACCGATGAGGGTACTCCTGCTGACCAATCTGATATATGCGATGGTCATGCCCATTGTCGAATTATTCGTGGGTGCTTATATCATGCGCAATTCATCAGATATCAGCCTTGTAGTCATCTTTCAGTTGGCTGTTTACACGGGTATTCCTTTGACATTTTTGATCAATGGCTATTTTCTGAATGGCGTAAAAATAGCCTGGTTGTATTCACTGGGTATGATATTGAGCGGTGTGTCTATGTTTGCGATGATGTCTCTGGATGATTTGAGTACTGCGGGTATATTTTTTGCCGGACTGATCATGGGTTTATCATACGGTTTTTTTTGGGCCAACAGAGATTTTCTTGCTCTGAATACGACCAATGATGGCAACCGTAATTTTTACTATGGTGTTGAAACCTTTTTTTATACCATCGCAGGTATTATCATTCCGTTTGGTGCAGGTGCATTTATAGCCGCAACTGATAAAAATAATTGGTTTGCCGGCAATGTCAATGTTGCTTACCATGTGCTCACGGTTTTTGTATTGATACTTTCTGTCGGGGCATCCATATTGGTTCATCAGGGCAATTTTCAAAACCCCAAAAGAGCGCCTTTTTTGTTTTTTAAGTTTGATAAATTATGGAATCAAATGCTGAAACTGGCTGCTTTAAAAGGCATTGCCCAAGGGTATATTGTTACAGCACCCACCATGTTGATTCTGAGCCTGGTTGGCAAGGAAGGAGCTTTAGGTTTGATTCAATCTATAGCGGCTTTTTTTTCAGCTATTTTATTGTATTTTCTGGGCAGGGTCAGCAAACCCGAACACAGATTGACCATTTATTTTGTTGGATGTATATTATTTGTGGTCGGTGCTGCATTCAATGCTGTGTTGTATTCATCTATAGGAGTAATCCTATTTATTCTTTGCCTTTTATTTGCAAGACCTTTGCTGGATATCGCTTATTTTCCTATTCAGCTTAAAGTGATAGATATTGTTGCAGCAAAAGAGGGTAGAAATGAGTTTACATATATTCTCAATCATGAGTTCGGATTGTATGTAGGTCGTTTGTTTGGTTGTGGATTGTTTATTGTGTTGGCCAGATATGTCAGCGAATATGTAGCATTGAGATATGCACTTTTAGTCATCGCTGTTTTACATTTGGGTGGAGCTTTTATGGCTCAGAATATTTCAAGGAGAATCAAGTTTAATTAACTATGAGCAATTGAGCAACCAAAAAACCGAGTTTCGCTTTAGAATGATTTAATTTTTAAAATAACCTCATGATATCAATTAGATTTTTATATATATTTTTAGTTTTTACGCTGTTTTTTTCTTCTTGTAAGGTCAAACAAGTATTACCATCTGGAGCGACACTTGTAAGTCAAATCAGTCTAGCACGGGTAGACAAAATGCCTTTTCACCCAAAACCATATAAATACAGAGATTGGAAAAAAACGGCAATTGATTTTGATAACTATATTTTTGATTTCAATCAGAAAGGAAAAAACCTGCCCTTTGTATGGCTGGATGGTATGAAAAGGAATTTCCCGGATACTACTTTTGGTATTTTTACAGCTCTCGGAGACATCAGAATGGGTGCCGCTGTCAATAATGGAGAAAATCACGAAGCACTTGGTGCACTCGGTGCAGTATTGGGAGCTACGATGGTGGGAATAGACAAAAGTGATCAGAAAGGAAGGAATTATGTACGTATGCTGCGAAATTATTTTGCCAAAGACAATGGCTGGAATGTTATTCAAAATTTTACTAACAAAGGAGCCCACATCGGAGGTGGATATGGCAATGATTTTTGGTATGAAATACACAATAACGTGCTTTTTTATGCAGTAGCCGATAAGTATCGTGATGAAGCAGATTTTGATGAAGTTTTATATCAAATCGCTGAGCAGTTTTACAAGTCTGACTCTGTTATGGGTGACAGTTACAGCTATTCATACTTTGATTTTAAAGAAATGAAAGGTCATGTCAATCACATACCTACACAAGAAGATGTAGCTGGTGGATATGCATTTATATTGTATAGTGCTTATCAGAAATTTGGCGACAAAAAGTATTTAAAGGCTGCTCAAAACGCACTTAATGTATTGTACAATCAAAAAGAAAATAGATATTACGAAGCTATGATGCCCATAGCGGCTCACATCGGAGCAAGAATGAATGCTGAGTTAGGTACTAATTATGACATCAGCAGATACCTCAACTGGACCTTTGATGGTGACGCTGTAGGTCGTGAAGGATGGGGCGTATTGGTAGATAATTGGGGAGGCTACGATGTCAGTGGACTTGGAGGTAGCACGGTGCACAATGGTGGTTATGGCTTCCTGATGAATACTTTTGACCTGATGCTGCCGCTATCGGTAATTGTCAGATATGATCAGCGTTATAGCAATGCGGTCGGCAAGTGGGCGCTAAATGCATCCAATGCTGCGAGATTTTGTTATCCGTATGAGATGCCGGATTCGCTTCAGGCCATTCCGGAACACAAGGCCATTACCAGAGATGTCATAGCTTATGAGGGAGTGATTAAAGAATCTATCTACCCAGAATTCAAAGGCATCACCCCGTTTGCACAGGGAGACGGACCACTTTGGTATCCCAATATGCCCAAAGAAACGATGTTTTCTGTCTACGGAAGTGGTCATGTGGGCTTTTTTGGTGGCATCATTAAAAGTACCAATGTGCCGGAAATCCTACAAATCAACTGCACGATGGCTGACTTTTTCGCCAGTCAAAAGAGTTATGACACCTATCTGTATTTTAATCCTTATGCTGAAAGTAAAAAAGTCGATATTGATCTTGGTCAAAATACTTATCATCTCTACGACCTGAATTCCAAAAAAATACTGGTTAAAAATGCAAAAGGAAAAACTGATTTTACGATTCCAGCCCAATCTTCAACTGTCTTAGTGTTGATCCCAATTGACAAGAAATTTATGACCAAAGATGGAAAACTTTATGCCGGAGATGTTGTAGTGGATTATTGGTTTGGGAAGTAAGTGTAAGACGACGTCAACTTTTCTTTTTTAACTCAAACCATGTCCAGACTGCTGTAGCAATATCGACACCTGCAAAAAGCAAAAGACTACTTTTGGTTTGACCGGAAACAACCAAAAGGAGAAAACCAGCAGCAACAAAAATTCTGAACCAAACCGTTGACAGGACAACTTCTTTGCTTCCAGATGTATTGATGCTGTAATAAGGAATAACAAGGGCAAGCACAAGAACACCAAGCACCTTAATCCATATTTCTACCGGTGGGTCAAAACCAAACATACCCAGTAGTGTGGCAGGAATAAAAATAAGCTGCAATCCTGTGATCAGAACATAGATTCCCTGAACGGTTAGAGAAAGATAATTTAATTTTTGCATGACAAATAAAATTTTAATTTTGTTAATTATTTAATGTTTTAAGCGAACTACTTTTTGTATTGACAGGTTATTTTGTCAATAGATTACAAATATCTGAAATTTAATTGTAATGTTTGTATTGTTATATAGATTTCAAAATATCACTTGTTAGAAAAAAGATAATAGTTTTAATATCAATAGGGAATTGATTGAGTTTGATCGTTATGATATTAATATTTTTATATACATTACTTGAACAATTTTACTCTATGAAATATATCATTTTCACACTATTTAATGTGATTGTTTCAAACGCATTTTGTGCTATTCGTTATGTCACACAAAGCGGAGCAGGAGCGTTCAATGCCACTAGCTGGTCAAACGCCGCTTCAGGGGATAATTTGCAATCCGTCATCAACAGTGCTACAACAGGAGATGAAATCTGGGTAGCAGCCGGAACATACTTTACTACTACAGGAACAAACAGAGCCATTTCTTTCAGTATGCGAAACGGGATAGTTATTTTAGGAAGTTTTGCAGGAACAGAAACGCTTTTATCTCAACGAAATTTGGCCAATGGACTGAGCAGTATTTTAAGCGGTGAAATTGGATTTGCTGGGATAAGTGACAACAGCTATCACACGGTGAGCAATTCAGGTTTAAACAATACAGCAATCATAGATGGATTTATCATCCGTGATGCCAATGATGACAGAGCAGCTACCATAACTGACGGATTAGGTGGTGGAATTTACAACAATGGAAGTGGAGCCGGAAATGTGTGCAGTCCAACCATACGCAATTGTCTTATTACCAACAATTATGCTACATTTGGTGGAGGTATTTTTAATAGTGGTTATAATGGCGGTAATGCGAGTCCTATAATTATAAATTGTGTAATTACAAATAATGAAGCTTCTGGTGGAGGTGGCATTGACAATTTTGGCTTACTTAACGGCAATGCAAGCCCTACGATAACCAATTGTGTAATTTACAATAATCATGCAACATTTCGGGCAGGTGGTATGTACTGTTGGGGTGGAAACAACGGAAATACAAATCCCATAGTTACAAACACATCTTTTGTCAATAATAGTGCGGTTGATGGTGGAGGAGTTGTGTCAGACAGGCTCAATTCAGGTGGAGGAAGTTCCGGGAACAGCAATCCCAGTTTCAGAAATTGTATATTTTGGGGGAATACTGCATCCGGTACCGGGCCACAATTTTTTCTACTGGGTGGAGCTACCTTTGCAGCTACCTTTACAGATATAAATCTGACAGGTCAAACTTCACCGCACATCATTTCAGGTAGTGGAACAGGAAATCAAAATGTTGATCCATTATTTTCCAATATTGTAATGGGCGCAGGTGATGATGGCATATGGTTGACCCATGATGATGGCTTGAACCTCATGTTTAATAGTCCTCTCATAAATGCGGGTGATCCAACCGTAACATCTCCGACAACTGATATTTTCGGCTATACCAGGACCGGAATATTTGACCTGGGTGCCTATGAATGTCGCAGATATATTTTTATCGGGCCCGGCAATCAATGGACAACAGACACTGATTGGGATGTTGGGACCGTTCCTCCTAGTTTGTATCAGGGTACCATCATTATTGATGCCGAATGTGAAAAAGTAGGTTTGGAATTGCCATTTAATAGTCAATTGATTATTAATCCGGGCAAGGTACTGATTGTTAAGGAGTAGAGTAGTCAATTCTGTTTGAATAATATTTTACTCAAAATAAATTGCATTTTCCAATTTATTGATGTTGAATATAATGGCGACAGAATTTTTTGAAAAATAAATTCTCGTCGGTATAATGAACTTATCTTTTTATTATTGGCATGAAAGAATCTGAAATTAAATACCAGAAAAAAGCGGGTGTATTTCATTTTTACAGAAACACCCATAAGTTGGGATGAATTAATGGAATTCCTGAGTTATTTTAGTGCTTCCCAGCTTAAAATTTTACTTACAAAATGCAATAATGGGATGCTCCATAAACGTAGGATTCAGCATCCCGAATTCACCTGATAAATTGAATTCATTATGGTGTTGACGGTTTCTTTAGTGTTTACTTGGACTTTTATGTGTGTTGCCAATGACGTTATTCCCCAATCCTTGTTAATACTAATTGATATCATCAATCCAATAAAAGTTCTATTTGGTAATTCTTGTAAATGCAATATCTTTGTCTAAATTTTACGTTGTGCCTGATATAAAGTTAATTATATCTAAACCTGCCAAAGGAGTTCAAAAGTTATTTTGTTGTCTAAATAAATTATCAAAGTTTTTAAAATCTATGAAATGAAAAAGTATTGTAATTTATTAAAATTATTTTTGGTAACCTCATTATTTAGCACCAACTTTAATTACACATTTGCTCAGGTCAAAATTACAACAACCAAGGTTATAGAAACAACTTTATTTTTAAATGGTGCATTTGTAAAACGTGAAGCGAACCTTAATGTAAATAAAGGTAATACTAAAATTATCGTTGAGAAAATACCAAGAAATATAGAATTGAAGACGTTACAGGTTGATGTTGATCGATTAGCTCGTATTCTGACCGTTAAACCATTTATAAAGACGATAAAAGGTCAATTAGACTCTGTAGTTATTTTTTCTTTGAATAATAGACTGCAAAGTTTGGAAAAGCAGCAAAAGTAAATGAAAAAAAGTTATTAGTACTGAAAGAAACTGAATCTTTATTGAAAAAAAATCAACCATCATTTATAAAAGAAAATGCTATTGCCACAAGTGAACTGATTAAAATAATCGAACTGAATAAAACAACCCTGACAGAAGTGTATACTGCCGAAATTGATATTTTAGAGGAACAGAAGTCCCTTCAAAAACAAATTAAAGAAGTCAGACATGAGATTTTAAAGGCAATAACACCCAATACAACTGAGTATGTAGAACTTTGGGTTGAGGTTGCATCTGCAAGTGACAGGAATTTGAATTTGACCTTGAGTTATTTTACCAACCATGCTTCATGGAAACCTTTGTATGATTTCAGAGTAGATGATGCATCCAAACCAGTACAGGCAAATCTGAAAGCAGGAATCATTCAAAACACAGGTGAAGACTGGCAAGACATTAAACTGTCTGTGTCTAATGGCAGTCCGTCCGGTAATGAAGCTTATACAAAGGCACAGCCATGGATTTTGAATTTTCGAAGGTTTACGACAAACAATACGGATAAAGCATACAATCCCAACATAAAACATATATCAGGACGTATTACAGATTATAATGGAGAGCCACTAATTGGCGCAAATATTCTTGTCAAAGAAAACTCTTCCATCGGAACAATAACTGATGTTGATGGTAAATTCTATCTGCCGGTTCCATCAGGAGGAAAAACAGTAATGGTTTCATATACTGGTTACAACACTTATGAAGGGATAATTTCAGAGGCTATTATGCATATAAAATTGGAAGAAGGTAGGCTTCTGGATGAAATTGTTGTAACTGGTGCTATTGGAGGGGAAATCAAGCAAAAGATACCTGATGATCAAATCCTGAAAGACTTATATGTGGAACCTTCAAAAATATCGTATCAAGCCACCACTTTTTCGTATGACATGATCGATAAGGTTACCCTGCTGAACGGTACAGAATATATCAATCTTGAAGTAATCGAAAAAGAGATACCTACAATATATGAATACTATTGTGCACCCAAGATTGATACATCAGCTTTTCTTATAGCCAGATTAGCAAATTGGCAGGATTACAATCTTTTGGATGGAGAGATAAACTTATATTTTGAAGGAAAATATTTGGGGACATCATTGCTAAACACTAAGCTGGCAAATGATACTCTCGATATATCATTAGGAAGGGATAACGGTATTATTGTAACCAGAACAAAAGTAAAAGATTTTTCAAAAAAATCATATTTTTCAAACACTATAACTGAAAACAGAGTGTATGCCATCGTGGTTAAAAATAACAAACCACAAAACATAAAAATCGTAATCGAAGAAAGTATACCTATTACCACAAATAAGGAAATAGTAATATCAGGAGTAGAAGCTAAATCCGGTACTATAGATCCTGACAAAAAAATTGCTAAATGGATGTTGTCTATTGACCCAAACAAAGAAGTGGAACAAAGAATATCCTTTACAGTCAAATATCCATCTAATGAACGGGTGACTCTTGATTAGTAAGCGCTTAATTGTTATCCTGACTGTTTTGATTGACCTTTTCATTTTTAATCAAAACTTTGGCCGAAAAGTAAATATGTTTTGACATTATATCAACGAAATTCCAAAAAAAAATATCAAGACAATATTTTGACATAATGTAGTGACTACAAATAAGGGCTTTTGGCTACGATAAAAATTTGTCCATTATATTTTGAAAAATTGAAAAACAAAAATTGAAATAGATTCTTCATAGCAATTTTAATTCCTGGTAATTGCGAAATACAGAAAATGAACAGGGAATACAGACATCTCTGAAAGAACACTAAACATATTCATCGTAGTCAAGTTAATTAACCGTAAATATGCATTAGAAAATCTATTACGAACCTAACTTGCTGCAAATCAGAAGCTTCGCCAACTTATCTTCTATAACCATAGCGGTGCTATGCTTTTCGAAGCTAAGTCGCTGATTTATTGCAATTTAGTCTCTCACTACGAATTCTAATGCATAATTACGGTTTAACAATTTATTGTTTTATCTTTGGTAATGTATTGGTTCATTTTTTATGTTACTAAAATTGAAAATTATCATAATGGAACAGGGGACTAAAGAAAATCCGTGGAAATTAAAGACACCACCTTTGACATCAGATTACGAAATGTACAAAGATATCAAAGATGGAAAAGAAGTCATCGTATGTGTGGTCGGTAAAACCACGTTGCTTTATGACTATCGTTGCCTGGCAGATCTCCATCAAATGCTTACGAATCATGGGGACTGGATGGAATTAGGAAGTTCAGATGAACAAAAGCCTGCTAAACCTGGCACCGTGGAAGCCTGGGGCAGATCAGAAGATAATCCTGCTGGAGGTTGGTATGGTCTTAAGAAAGGACTACGGGGTAGATTTGGGATGTATTTACCACCGCTGATGGAAAAATTGGGGCTGGAGGAAGTTACCCACGACCCGAAAGGCAATAAAATGAAAGCAAAATAAGAATGCATTTTTGAGCGTTGTAGATTCATCATATCTGTTATTTATTTTAATTCAACATAAATTTTTAAAGTGGCAAATAAGACCTCACAGCACATTTTAAATACAGCTGCTAATTTATTGGGTTTCTGTCTGTTTGTTATTACTTCTTTACACATATCCAGTAATACTGAATTGTCTATTATTGACGAAATAACCTCGCTTGTAGCCCTGTTGCTGGTATTTTCATGTTTGTTCTCTTTTATATCTATTAGGACCATAGATATAAATCGTGAAAAATTATTTGAAACCATAGCAGATTATTTATTTATTATCTCCCTCGCCGGAATCTTAATGGTCATCATTCTTATCTTTTTTAATTTTGTGCATATTTAGTGATATTATTCATTTTGTTTAATCGGAGGATACTATTTTTTTTTAAAATATAGTACTACTTTTAAATTAATGGAAAGCTAAATATCGGTAAATAAAATCCAGGTTTTTTTCAATAAAGGGACTAAGAAAGTTGAGAATAAAAAAATGCCTTTCTTTTACATCAGCCCCTGAATAGATTTATCACTACATTGATAAACAAAGATTTATCACTAAAACCGCAGTATAACCGACAATAAAATTACAATTGCCTGTAAAAATGGCAAATTTAAGGCTGTCCTGTATTCAATACACCAAAACCATGAATTATGTAACATATAAATAGAATTATGTATCGCAATATGTTACATCTTGGCACACCTTTGTATGAAACAAAGAGATAAATTGGTATGATGAACTCAAGGGCTTAGATGCAAACAATTTTAATAATAGAGGACAATGAAGGCATTCGCGACAATCTGATAGAATTTTTTGAATTGGAAGGTTACCACATTATTTCTGCAGTGAACGGAAGGTCAGGTATTTTACTTGCAATAGAGTTTATACCTGATTTGATCATATGTGATGTACTCATGTTTGAAATGGATGGTTACGAAGTATTGTTTCAACTTTTGAAATCGCCGACGACTGAGTTAATACCTTTTATTTTCAGCACGTCTATGTCCGAAAAAGTAGATAGATCAGAAGCTCTCAGTCTCGGTGCGGATGATTATATCATAAAACCATTCGATCCTGAACAACTGCTACAGATGGCCAGAAGATGGATTTTATCAGGAAGTACGCGCAAGAGACGCACCTTTTTTACAGTTTAATAAATTTTCGCACCAACAAAATATTTCCTTTTGTATCTTTAAGAATTGCTACATACAAACCATTTGCCAAGTTACTAATATCCAGTGTTTTATTCACACCATGTATGTTGTAGGCAAAAGAACCAGACAAACCGATCATAGTGACTGATGATACCGATTCATCGGAAATAGTAATAAAATCCTGGGCAGGGTTAGGGTAGAGATCAACATTATTGGCACTTTCAGGGTCATTGTATGAAGATGTCGAAGGACTGTTGAGAGTGAGTTGACCAAATATATTATTGTCTCCATTGGTGTTGCCATTTTGATTGATGGCCAGCCCTGTAAAATAAAATTTTACTTTCCCGACATCTGTAGCGGGTGCTTTCCAGTTGGCAGTAAAGATTCCATTGGTTTTTGGAGATGATTGTACGATGTATTTTCTTAGTTTTTGTTGGATGACAAGTGTTTGTTGTTTGACTTTCTCTCCAAAACCGGACCATACTCCCATATCACTGTTGGTGAGTGAGTCAAGGGATGACATCTGAAATCCATATGCTTTTGGGTTATTGGTCGCAGAGATCCGAACTCTTACGATATAAGTTTCTCCGGGATTGTAAAAGTTAACCAAAGTCGAATCAGATTTCATTACGTCCAAAGCTATAGATGGCTCAAAATTTCCTTTTACATCATGGCATGTAGCACATGAATTGTGGTTGGCTTCACCCGGCGCCTTGGTTACAGCCTGCGGTACCCCATTTGCGTTTGACATTAAAAACCACATACCTGCTAAGAGTATTCCTGTAACCCCAACCTGCTTTTTCGACATACTTCATGTTTTAAAGTTCAACACTTTCATCTTCCCACTGACAGGCCAGCTCAGGATTTACACCTTTGACTCCTTTGAAATGGTTAATGATATATTTCATATCGACAGCATAAACTCCGGTAGTATAAAAAGGTTCACTGAAGTCAACTATTTTGTGTCCAAAATCAAACTTCACCAAAATAATCGGTACCTGAGCTTTGTCCGCTATATAATAAAAGCCGGATTTGAATTTTTGTACTCGTTTTCGTGTACCTTCCGGTGCAAGTGCAAAAGCCAGCTTATCATATTGACCATATAATCTGACCATGTTATCCACAAAATTGGTACTTTTTTTACGATCTACTGGTATCCCTCCCAACCATCTGAAAAACCAACCATATGGCCATTTAAAAAGTGAATCTTTACCCACATAATTGACCGCAATAGGCATGGCAAATTTCAGCATGATTCCCAGTGGAAAATCCCAGTTGGACGTGTGTGGGTATACAGCGTATACTTTTTTAGGTATCAACTCAGGGTTTGGTCCTGTCACACGGAATCCCCAGATTTTTAATATCAGGCGGCAGATAAGTTTAAGCATGTCTTTGATTTTAGTGTACAAAAATGATACTATTTTATGAAAAAGAGATTTTCAGGTATTATTTTTTGTACATATCCGGCATATACTACTAGAAAACAATCATTATTGTAATAATTAAAAAGAAAAAGGCTTCCTCCGGACAAAGAGAAAGCCTTTTTAAACTCAAAAATGGTATCTTAATTCTTTATTAATCTTTCTGTATATACATTCTCTTCGGTCTCCACCCTCACAAAGTAAAGCCCATTATGTAGTGTCGATATATCAATGGATTCAATGTTTTCTGAATTCAGGCTCATTACCAATTGACCTGCAATATTGTATATGTTCACTCGTCTTACGTCTTCATCGGATTGGACTTTGATCATATTGTTTGCAGGATTTGGGGAAATCTGAATACCTGTTGCCAAACTTTCATTTTCAATGATCTCATTTTCAGAAACGATGACTATTGGATTTTCAAAACTTCCACTTCCTGTGCCGGCACGAATCACTACAGCATCGATATATACTTCATCGTCATTTTCTGATGCATCACATTGGAATCTGAATTTGGAAGCACTACTGAATGATCCTGTTAAAGTGACTGTTGCAGTGTATAATTGATTGTTGAAAAAGCCTGTACCACTTACAAATGTTCCTACATTGCTCCACGTAGAACCATTAAAGTACATCACCCAAAAATCTTCACCTGCTTCCATACCATTGGCTCGGAATTTAAATTCTATCTGAACGGTATTATAAGCAGTAAGGTTATAATTTGGTGATGACATGCCTGATTGTTCTGCTGAATTATCTCTTAGTCTGATGGAGTAGGTGCCTTCCGGCGACAAAGGACCGTCATATCGATAACAATCACTTCCACCATCGATCCAGCCATCCCAGCCTGTTTCGAAATAATGTCCTGAAATAGTGGTAACACTGCCGCCTGTATTACAAGCCGGGCATGGTCCACCACAATCTACGCCTGTCTCCTGGCCATTTTGAATACCGTCAGTACAAGTAGGAGGGCAAACAGGACAAGTAGGTCCACCACAATCTACCCCGGTTTCCTGACCATTTTTGACTCCGTCAGTACAAGTTGGAAGGCAAGAAGGACAAGTCGGTCCACCACAATCCACGCCGGTTTCCTGCCCGTTTTTGACTCCGTCAGTACAAGTTGGAAGGCAAGACGGACATGTCGGTCCACCACAATCCACACCTGTTTCCTGGCCATTTTGAATACCGTCAGTACAAGTAGGAGGGCAAGATGGACAAGTTGGTCCACCACAGTCCACACCTGTTTCCTGACCGTTTTTGACTCCGTCTGTGCAAGTAGGAGGGCAAGATGGGCAAGTCGGCCCACCACAATCTACGCCGGTTTCCTGTCCATTTTTGACTCCGTCTGTGCAAGTAGGAGGGCAAACAGGACAAGTTGGTCCACCACAATCTATCCCGGTTTCCTGACCGTTTTTAACTCCGTCAGTACATGTGGATTGAGTATTGGTTTTATATCCAATTATAATTATAGCATCAATATAAACCACATCTGTATTATCGCTGGCATCAGCCTGAAATCTAATTCGACCAGCGGATGAAAGAGGTCCGTTTAGCTTAATTTTTCTGGTGTATGTCACATTGTTTGCAAAATTTACAGGGAAAGTAAAGGCACTTACTGTATTCCATGTTGTTCCGTTATAATACCTGAGCCAGAAATCTTCATTGGTTTCAAAACTGGTACTTCTGAATTTAAATTCTACAGTAACAGAATCAAACTGACTCATATTATATACAGGTGAAGTCATAGAAGAAAATTCACCATCATTGTCCCTGAGTTGAATTGAAAAAGAACCTTCAGGAGAGCTGCTGGTATTCACACGGGCACAATCTACACCTCCATCTGTCCAGCCATCCCATCCCGTCTCAAAATAGTGACCCGCCAATGTTGTAATCTGAACATCATTGTTTGGTGGACAAGCCGGACAAGTAGGCCCGCCACAATCTATACCTGTTTCCTGGCCATTTTGTATACCATCTGTACATGATGGACCTTGAGCACCACTCTGGGTCAACACATAAGTACGGTTGATACCACTACCACTTACGGTAATCGTTGCTGTTCTTGCAGACGTGCTTGTATTCGCTGTGTATGAAACGGTAAGATTTCCGTTGTTGCTACCACTTGCCGGTGTAACAGTACACCAGGTGGTTGCACTGGAAGTTGCCGTCCAGCTTATGTTGGATGTCACGCCTACGGTATTACTTCCCGCAGCGGATGTAGCTGTTGCTGTAGCAGCACTTAAAGTTAATGTCGGTGTGTTGCCACTTTGCGTCAAAACATAAGTACGGTTGATACCACTACCACTTACGGTAATCGTCGCCGTTCTTGCAGACGTGCTTGTATTGGCAGTATAAGAAACGGTAAGATTTCCGTTGTTGCTGCCACTTGCCGGTGTAACAGTACACCAGGTGGTTGCATTGGATGTTGCCGTCCAGCTTATGTTGGATGTCACGCCTACGGTATTACTTCCCGCAGCGGATGTAGCTGTTGCTGTACCAGCACTTAAAGTTAATGTCGGTGTGTTGCCGCTTTGGGTCAACACATAAGTCCGGTTGATACCACTACCACTTACAGTAATCGTCGCCATTCTTGCAGACGTGCTTGTATTGGCAGTGTAAGAAACGGTCAGATTTCCGTTGTTGCTTCCACTTGCCGGTGTAACAGTACACCATGTGGTTGCATTGGAAGATGCCGTCCAGCTAACGTTAGAAGTAACTCCTACCGTGGCATTTCCGGCTGCTGAAGATACAGATGCTGCACTTGTACTTAATGTCAGATTTGAAGAAGTGCCCGATGCACAAAATGATTTTGTTTCTGTTGCGCCAAACTGACCACCTGTGATCAATGTAGCTGTACCTTGTTTTATATTATAATATCCACTTCCATATGCACAGCAGATACCATCGCCGTAGCCATCAATTATATTAAAAGTATAACATGCTGAAGGCAGACAAAGACTGATGGTATTTAATGTATTTGGAGTATTGTATGGTCCACCTGAGTATAGAATAGCTCCTGCACTGTTTTTAATATTCCAGGTCGTTTCAGTAGGATAATTATCTGTTCGTATTTCGAGAGAAAGTACATTTTCTGTACATTGATTGCCACCGCCACCACCGCCACTACATGCCTGAAGACAAGTAGCTGTAGTCACTTCAGATCTGATGACATTTCCTGGTTGTACGCCAAAGCCATTGCTGAAATTTATTCCCGAGCTGGTCAGATGACAGTATGACATGATGGTTCCACCAACTGTTGCGGGTGGATTGCCTGGATTAGCACATCCTCCTTCAGTGGTATAACAACCGTCTATCGCTGTATTATTCCCATTCCAGACACAGGCGTGTGTATGCTGAGATCCGAATAAGTGACCAAATTCATGCGCGCATACTTCTACGGTCCAGCTGTAGGTAGGCACGTTTGAGTAGGAACTTTGAATACCTGCGTAACCCATGCTGTAATCGGGATTTGATCTGCAAAGCCCATCCACATATGCTACACCGCCACTTGCTTTGTATGAAAGCAATTGTGCCAGATCACCATTAAATCCTTGTCTGTTGGCTGTAAAAGCATTCAGCATATTAATGGACGAAGTGGAATTGTACGGACTTTGTTGTGTCCAGACGACTATTTCTGACACCACTGTATTGATTTGTTCATTGGCGTACAGCGTACTTACCTGATTGAATATACCTGTGACATAATTGGTCACAGCTGTAGTCGTGCTGCCTTTGTTTACATAAATATCATAATCCACTTCCAGATATAATCTAACACAATCTGAAAGCGCTCTTGACCCTGTATTGGTGCCGTTGAGCTGATCGGTGGTATATTCTGTTTCTTTATCTTTGGCCTGACAATCAAAATTAAATTTTTCAGAAATCTGATCATCCTGATATAAAATATGTTCAGGCGAATTTTCCAGTTTTCCAATCACAAGATTTCCGGTAGCAGATGGATGAGATATAAATCCCATGATCTGATCATCAAATATGGATATAGCAGCTATACTTCTTTCCTGACCTTTGATGATACCGCGATAATGTTTTCCGGTATTGACTTCTACGATTTGCATCGATGGAGCAGTCTTCACGGTAAATCCTTCTGCAAATGGTTGAACTTCTACCAATTCCAGGGTAAGATCACTTCTTCCCTCCTGCGGAATGGTCAGACTGATAAAATTTGATTTTTCTTTCCTGAACTTCTTCAAACCTTCCCGATCTATGTCCAGGATGCTGTATGATTCAATTTCTTTGGGAATATTGACATCATTCCTTGTTTTTGAAATTTTAAATAACTCAACAGGTAAGGATTTTTGGGATTTTTTTGCTTCCTGTATCAACAGGTTAGGTTTTAAACTATTTTGCTGAGCTGATATGGTCAAAAAGGTAGTAAGAACCACAAATACACTAACAAAAAACTTTTTCATTTTTAAAATGGTTTTTGGAAGACAAAAGATTTGTCTCGAAGGTTAAAAAACTGTAAAACGTTTCTCTGATTTAGTAAATACCTGAGGGGGGAATTAGGATTTAGAGATTTGAACCGTATAAAACGTCTGCAATAATAACAGCTTTAAACGTACTAATCGTATAAATTTATTACATTTTTATTAAAATAGAGATAAACCCCAACCTGAATTTAATGGTTTATACCCAATAATTGTGCCTGAATTTAAAATTCGATGGTATTTAAAGAAATAATTTTTTTAAAAATGGTATTCTTTAATTCATTTGAACCTGATAAAAAAGATAGAAGCCACAGGATGAGATGTTTAATTGATGTAGTATAAAATATGATATAATATTGCTCTCAGAACAATTTGAATGTCAGAATTTATACCGACGAGAATTTATTTTGAGTATAAAGCTTTTGTCATTCTTCGACCATCAATTCTTTGCTGTTGTTGATCCTTTGGTGACCGGAACGAAGATTTTGAACGATGATGTTATTTATAATTATTCTACCCCCTTTATTAAGTTTTGAGATCACGGTCGTAATCTGTCCATCGAAACTGTCTCCACGCATATTTCCTGAATATATCGCAACACCGTTTAAGTCTGTAATAAATACATTGAAGGAATACACCACTGATTTCATCTCTTCAGGATAATCTTTGGGATAATTAAAAGTAAGTTTTCCGAGGCTGCTGATGTCTGACTTCTTTATTTTACCCATTTTTTCTCCGACAAAATACGGTGCTACATCAGGAATTTTTTTTACGCTGACGGTTTTAACCTCGACCAGCACTTTTTTATAGTACAACTTTAATTTCAGGTCTTCCATTTCTACCTGCGGAATAAAGCTGTAAGTACTATCATCTCTTTTAAAAAGACTGCCGGAATTAATTTTCAGATTTATGTCCTCTGCGGCACAACCATTGAGATGCAGGGCTATTTTATTTTCTACGCCCATGTATATAGTACTGGAGATATCTTTTGAAAAACCAGGCAGATTACTGGTCAAGGCAAAAAATACTAAAATGAAAATATTTAACATTATTCTTCTGTTTTTTGGTACAACTGATCAAAAATTTCGTCTATAGGTTCCCACAACTCTATTTTGTTTCCATCGGCATCCATTATGTGTATAAATTTGCCATAATCGTAAGACGCTATTTCGTCACATATAGTTACACCTTCTTCGCGGAGCAACTTTACGAGCTCTTCCAGATTTTCGACCCGGTAGTTGATCATAAACTCCTTTTCTGATGGGTGGAA
Source organism: Saprospiraceae bacterium (assembly GCA_016714445.1). Classification (GTDB taxonomy): domain Bacteria; phylum Bacteroidota; class Bacteroidia; order Chitinophagales; family Saprospiraceae; genus OLB9. The sequence goes on from JADJNF010000003.1 coordinate 44,052, forward strand.
ATAATCTGTATCTTCTTTGAAAGGACTCCACTGCAGATAGCCTTTTTTGTCGGGATCTTCATTTTTGCGAAAAGTAAATGCCGCTCCCCACTGGTCCGTGTCAAATCCCAGATGTTTTGCGTACCACGATTTGGTAGCTGCCGGATCTTTTGTTTTAAAAAAGATGCCTCCTATACCTGTTACCCTTTTCATAACATCCTGTGTTTTATGTGTGGTGGTTCTAGTTGTATATCTGTCATTGCAACAAATTTTGTTTTTTTGAGCAAATTGATCAATCTGTCAGGAGAAATTTTATCTATTTCCAATGAAAAATATTTTTCCGGGGTACGTATGATGAACTGTGGTTTATTTTCCTGAATGATTTCTTTTGGCATAAGGTATTTGCTTGCGGTGTGGTCCGAGACACCCATGTTTTTCAATAATGTAAACAGAGATAAACTATAGGGTGAGATGATGTCCTGCTGTTTTTTAATCTCCATCCTGGTGATAGTCTTTTCGGGGATGAGCACCAGGAAGTTTTTGTACATATTTCTACAATATACCCCGAGGCCTTCATTGAAGAAAGCCAGTGATGCCATAAATTTTTCATCTGCACCATCGGATTGCGGGTCAGTAAAGGAGAAACCTCCCAATCCTTTTTGAAAACCTGTGAGCCAGAATTTTTCTACAGACTTGCCTCCGCAAAAATGATTTATCTCTGCATTGATTTTGTGTTTGGATGAATGGGTCAGATCGATTACTTTCATTAACGGTTGTAAATGTTGTATGTATTTCTAAAAACACCGGATAGATGCAGGATGTTTTGTGGATCGGTTTTTATCATGATTTTGGTGGGAAGATAAGCCATTGTTTTACCAATAGGCTGCTGCAAATGATGAAGTATTTATGATTGATGTGTGTCTATTATTTCATCACTATTTTGGCTGTTTCGGGTGCAATTCCTATTTTGGCGATTGATCCGCTGTTGAATTTCAGAAAGTCTGTTTCTATACCGTCACTAAATATAACTCCACCGGAAGGCATTAGGGATTCAATGGTCAGGCTATTTTGATTACTGATTACACCTGCATTTATTCCTGTTTGTGTCCTGATGCTCTTAAAAGGTTCTCTTACCACAAAAAGCAATTCATTATCTTTCAGTTCTGGTCGTTTGGGGATTAGATCTTTTTCAAACATATTGGTTACACCATAAGCCATATTAAAAACTGAACTTAACCAACCTGTCGAACCAGCCGATGTTGAAACGATAAGCCCACTGGAGGAATGTTCTTCCATGTTTTGATTGAATGATATTTTGTATCGGGCTGAAATATGAGATGATGCTCCTATAAAAAGGTCATTAAAAGCCAAAAGTCTTTGTCCGTCATTCAGCATAGCCTCTGCAAACCGCATGGTTTTTGACTGAACCTTATCGTCAAGGACATTTTCAACTCCCAAAATGAAATCTGACGTATCAAAGGGCAGGAGTACCCCGTCATATCTGTTTTTATCCGGATTGACAGCGATTATAGGACAACCTTTGGCATATTTCGCAGTGTTTGCTACAAGTCCATCCTGACCGATAACAATGATCAGGTTTTTTTCAGAAAAAAGGAACGAAGGGAGATAAATCCGTTCAACTGTTTTATTTTTTATTACACTTGAAAGTTGCGTTTGTAATGAGATTAAAGACATTTGAAAGATTTCATGTTCTGACTCATAGTCATCAAAATTGCCACCAAAGCTTTCAATGTAAAATTTGGCCTGGGCCTTTGTATTGAAACGTTCAATCAAAGATTCGAGCCTGGTTTTGTTTTTGACAATTATGGCATATTCGATGCTCATAAGTTACTTTATCTGTTTTCGTTCAGCAATGAATCCAATAATTCAGGGCTTATATTCAAATTGCCGATTTTGCCGGCATTCTCTGCCAGCTCTCTGAAAGCAAGTGAAATATTCAATTTCGGATCAGGATTATTTTGCAGTGCTGTCAATGTTTTCCAATCCATATCTTTGTATGGTTTGAGTGTTGTTTCTATCACATAACCCTGAGTTTCTGCTTCTTTTTTATCATTTGTTGTTTTTTGTTCTATAAGCTGTTTTCGTTGATTCTCCACAGCGATATCGGCGGCCAGTTTCATTTCCCGAAGTTTCCGGTCGTTGTCTGCCTTTTGAACTTCGGATTCCATTTTCTTTTCTGCGATTTGTTTTTGTTTTTCTTCCACCGCTATTTCTGTGTTGAGTTCTGTTTCTTTGATGATTCTTTCCTGTTCGACAGCAAAGTTGCGGCGTTCATATATCGCATGGTCAGCTTCTTGCTGCAATTTTTCTCTTGTTTCGGTTTCCAATGCTCTGGACATTTCCGGTGTTGCTTTCACCCCTAATATATTTGCTCCCAGTATTTCTATGCCCAACATTGTGATAGCCTGTGATGATTTTAGTCCTTCCAAAATCCTTAGCTCAATAGATTTTGCTGAACGAATCGCATCTTTCAGTTTTATTTCGTGGATAAATGAAGATGTGGCTGTCTGGGCTTCGTTTATTATTCTCTGGTTTAGTTTTTCGATATCATTTTTTTTATATTGGCCATTGTCACCTACTGTAAAATCCAAAATGTCTGCGAGGGTTTTGGGGTTACTGATCTTGTAACTTATTTGTCCCTGAATGTTAACAGTTTGATAGTCGTTGGTAGATTCGTTAAATATGAAGGGCAAGTCATTACTGCCCATCGGAATGGCTGCAATCGAACTATTGGGTGCAAAATAAAAAAATGATAGTCCCCGACCTTCCCTTTTGATGTTGCCGTTCTTGAAATGAAGCACGTAGGTCATTGAGTCAAATTTGATGTGTTTTATTCCGAACATATTATTTTGTTTTTTTTGATAATAATTTGTCGCCCCTTAAACTAAGCCAAAAAGGTCAGACGCCAGCGAAAAGAAAACAATGGGTAAGCGCATTTGCCCACTTGTCTGCTTTTGCACATTTAAAGGCAAATATAATATTTTGGCAAGTGTTGTGCAATAGTAATTAAGAAAGCTTTTTATTCTGAGATTACATTTTTGAAAGAAACAGAATAAGTCCTGATCACTGACGATAGTTTCTTTTTTTATATCAAAATTCACCTGTCTGTGTTTTGCAGATTTTTTAAGTTTGACTCCGCTAGACTGAGGAAGATTCCGTTCAACAGGGCGTTCATCGCATGTCCGCTGGACACGACGAATGGTTAGTTGTTATTGTCTAGTTTTTTAGTTATTAGAGTTCATTGAATTTAATACTTCCTGTGTTATATCTTTTCCACCTGTCAGGTTTGAATATAATGCTCCAATGGTATAAATCGGTCCCCATGGGATTCCCCACCAACCCAAAAAAAGTGTTATTAAAGTAAAGCCAATACTATGCTTTACTGTTGGCTCTCCTGCTTTGATAAAATAAATATCACTACCACGTTTAAACGTCATTACGAGTATTGAAAAGCAGTATTGGAAAACTACAAATTTTGCCCCATTATTTAGCTCCTTGTTAATGTCTTCAACTGAAAGGCCATCAATGTTTTTTATTACAGCCATTTTAAATTATTTTTAATTTCCTACTCACTTGGCTTTTCGGTTTCGCCCCGTTTTTATGGTGGTCGCTGGTCTCCACAATTTACTTCTTTATCAATCGGTCAGTCAGCATAGTCAAGAAGTGATATGACAACTTGTTGATTCTCTTGATTGTATGTATCCATTATGTCGTTTCCTTAAAACTACCTAAAACGTTTTGGCTACTCAACTGCTCGGCCCTATTAGGCGAGATGTATGTGTGCGCCTAGCGTGGCAAATATACGACTAAAATGTTATGTATACAACACTTAATAAAAGAAGTTTTCTAGAGGGGAATGCCCGCAGGATAATTATCCAACTGGTTGAAAGTCTCTCATACACTGGTGCAACGCCTTGAAGGATAAGCATGTCCACCACCGCGCATGGTTTTGAGTGACCTAAGTACTTAAACCCTCCTGTTTTCTACTGGTTCGGGTAAGCGGATATGACACGTGTATGTATGTTGATGTAAGATGCGGTCCCCATCAGCAAGGTTAGTGGGATGGCTACTGGTTTGGCAGAAGCCTTTATTTATTGTCCAAAGGAATAATCCCATCAATTTGTCCATCAATAACAACAAAAAGTGCATTAAGAATTGGTGCGTTACCATAGGAGCTGTCTTCCCAGACATTATTATGTAATTGAACGAAAGTATTTAAGAGTTCTTTGTCCGCTTGTCTGGATATTACCATCATACATCTTCGTCTTGGTATTGATACTAATAATTCTTTGGCATTCAAAAGTTCGTGTGCTTTCATCATGTGATATCTGCACAATATTTTTTCACTTGAAAAGTCCTGTCCCGATGCAGTTAAAACTTGTTTATTTAGAGCTTCTGAAATTTCAAAATCAGAAACAATTCCTTCCAAGTTATCATACGCTTGTTTAAGTATTTGATTTAGGTCTTCTCCTTCTACATCCTTTGGCATTAAAAAAACAAAATTATTTGGTGCGTCATATCCAAAAGCTACTACAAGTTCAGGTTGTTCTTTTGTTCCAATTATCGTCAGTTTCAACGCTCCAGCCTGAATTCCAACCCAATCACCAGGTTTTAAAATCGGATAGATTTTGTCGACTTGTCCGGTTTTTATTTTATTAATGTCACTTTCAACTCGCTTGTCAGATTCTGAGTCACCCTTACCGAAAATTCTTTTAAATAATCCCATAATTATTTTTTTAGTTGTTTTTTTATTCAAGTTGCCGACACCTTTATTAATTGTTTCAGTCTTTATTTATTAATAACCATTCATTCAGATTCAAATTATATTTAATGTCTTTTGGGCTATCGCTTATTCTCCTTTTTATAACTACTTCATTGGCATTTAGCCATTCTATTCCTGTTATGCCACCTTCATAAGTTCCAAAGCCTTCAGAAAGTTCAAAGTCAATATACCACTTCGCCTTTGGATTGGTAAAACCAAGTATAAAGCGGTCATCACTTCCAAGCAAGTTAATTGCTTCATTTGACCAGGAATAAATGATTGCTTTAGTTTTTTTATCTGGGGATAACTTTTCTAGATAAACATGTGTTGGAAAATTAATTTTTTGCGAATTATCTGAATTTTTATTGGAGCAACCAATTAGAAACAGGCTAAAGATGATTAGAGAAATTATTGTATTATGTTTCATGCTTTCTACTGATTTTATGGGGATCTCTCGTCAATTATTTATCTGATGATGTATATGGTCATCGTGTCTGACTGCACGACAGCCCTGAAATCTAATTTTATTGTTTGTTAGGTTCATTCTTTTATTTATATGAGGTTCAATTAGAATTTTTTGGGTTAAAGGACTTTGGACTAATTTGATTACTAAGTTCCTTGTGTTTTCAAGATCAAAAACTAAATCATTTCTTGATCCTAAGGTTAAAAATTTAGTATAATCATAATGCCAATATCCTGCTGATTTGCATTCTTTTGTTTGATTGTATTCGGTGTCTGATGGTTCAACAAATGCACCGTATCCAGTATTTGAAGGTTTTAGATTTCCTTCTTTTTCATTTTTGGTATAGTAAAATGATAAATCCACTTTTCTACCATCGTTGTGACTTAAATGTGGAAGCAAAGGAAAACCATCTATAAACGGGAAATTTGCATCTAAATACGAGACTTTAAGTAGTTTGTTCTCTGAATTTGTTTTATCTGCTAATTCAAGTAATTGGGTTTTAAGCCTTGGTTTGACGTAATGTCTATTTAGTAATGGTGTAATATAATTGTGAGGAATTAGGTTATCTGATTTGGTTATTGGTAAAGGTACTCTTCCGGAAATTTTTGCAAATATTGGAATAATTAAAAAGGTCAATAGCAAATAAATTACTAAGAAAGAAGAAAGTTTTGTCCATTTGGAATTTCCTTTTTTCACCCATCTAAAGAATGCAAAATTCATAATCCATACTATTCCACCAATTTGAGTAATTATGGTTAGAATGCTGACAATGATAACATGTGCTAAAATCTTCAATTTTTATTCTTCAGAATTTTTTATTCTTAATAATACAATTTTCTTTTCTGATGAACTCCTTTTTGTTAGGATGGATTCCGGTGCTTCAAACAAATAATCTGCATACACTTTAATAAACTCAGTTGAAAAGAAATTTTCTTTTTCTTTTGGCGCTTGTGCATCACGTCCGTAATATATTTCAGTGAGTACATAATTATTAACTCCATCAATATTGTAAATGTATTTTTGGCTTCTTTGCCCCATTTTGATAATTTTTTTCTTTCCGTTGATGGTAAGAGTATTGTCGCCGACAGGCAATGTAATCGTTTGGAAACTTCCTGATGGAATTTCTGTTTTTATTAAATCTTGAGTTCGATTATAATATTCGACTTTTGCTGACTTTATCGTTCCATTATCTATGGTTAAGTCACAATCTAATGAATGAAGGCTATAAAAACCTGATAATATTGCCCCTAAGATCACGCCTATTCCAATGGATATTTTATTTCTTTGGACAAAATTGGGTTGTTGACCTTCAGGTACGCTCTTGTTCAGGAATTTTATGAATATCAAATAACACAACGCTGGAATAGTTAAAATTGTGATAGCAAATATGCCAAATGTAGGTATAGTTGGGAAAAAACTAATAATACCTCCGATCGGAAATCCCATTAATGATTGGACTAAAACCATTGTTAAAACAACACGAAGCAATGTAAATTTCATAAATGTTTATTATTTTATATTCTAATTAAAATATTTTACCTTACCCTATATTTTTTACTAAAATTTAATCTTGCAGACCGCCACAAAATGGAAAGCTCTATTTATAAATTAAAAATTGACATAACAATCACTCCTGTTCAAGTACTGTTAACCGAATCCATCTCTTTGTGAATCACCTTATAAGTGAACATATCCCGACCAACATCGGGAGTGGTGTGAGATGCACTCAACAGCGGCTTCTGGTGGTGGGGATGACTACTCGATTACCATTTCGCTTTCATTTATCTTTTTACAATTTAAAATTCTTGATTATCTACTCTCATAAGCCATAAGTCATCCTGAATATTCACTATTATTTATTCAATCGTTTGTCACATCCGAATCGCAACCCATAACGGCTAAAACATATTTTGATCCCCGTTTAATATAGAGCATAGCACTTGAAGTATCTTTTTTCACGCCATTAATTTCGTATGTTAAGGTGTAAGATACATCAGTCATTCCATCCATTCCAATATCAACAATTTCGCCAACTTTAATATTTGAGATTTTAGTTCCTTTTGGATAACCATCGCATGTCCCGGTTGGTAATTTTGTTGATAAATCATTTATAATTTGTTCTTCGAATGTCTTGCCTGGTGAACAGCCTATAAGGTAAAATGCAGAAATGATTAAGATGATGAATACTGGTTTCATTGTTGATATTTTAATTTTAATAAATTATTGGTTCCAAATTTATTTTTTATTCTTTCGTTTTTTGGTTAAGACTAACGGCTAATGTGAGATCGTGTTTATTTTTCTTCACAGCTCCATACTTTCGAAATTTCAAGTCTATAGTAACCTATCGCATCATCTCCTTCATCCAAGACAAATATAAAACAATATATTTATCCGGCAAATAAAACTAAAATTAAAATTTATGGTAAGGTTTTATAGTTGTTTTGGTGTTGCGGATTTTGAGTTTATTGACTTCAATATCCTCATGGTGAATGTATTCAGACCAGGTAATGGGAATGGAAGATATTGATATTTTTCTTTTTCAGTTTTGGGGTTTTGTGGCTGGTTGTCCGAATAGCGGTTTGGTGATTATATTTTTTGTCAGCCCGATTTAATTTGTACAAAGTCTTCATATCTGGTAAAATACTCTAATCCTACAACCAATAGCATCGAGCTTATGATATATACTTTCTGCATGATGAATGACCAATCCATATAACCAAAACCAAAAAGGAAAAAGAAACAGTAATACGTCAATAAACAAACAATACAGCAGAATTTAAGTAAATGAAGTTTTGTCTTTAGGATAAATGCAGTAATGGTAAATAAACCAATCAATGTTAAAATGATCGATATTACTCCCACGTCATGTAGAGGTGTTGCAATTAAGAAAATAAATATTATGTTGGCAATCCCTATATATTTTAAGATATTAGCCCATTGTCCTGAGGAGATCTTTTTTGACATATTGATAAAAAAAATTCCATAACCCACCGAGTGGAATGCCATTCCAATAATGGCCCAAATCCTGCCATGGTTTTCTGCACCATTTATCGCATATGGTTCAAACAAATTGCTTATGAAATTTTTTGACCAACCAAACCCTATAGAATTTTTGTCGGGCAATGAGCCGCCTGGATATTCGAATGCTGCTATTACTAAAAATATTACTGAAGTAATCAGGCAAATCAAAACAGCATACTTCTTAATCATCTGTTTAATATTCCGGTAAATAATTGTTATCTATGGTTGTTACAAAGTCGTTTGCAATAACTGATAACCTTTTTGTGTCCTGTAGCGGACGCAGAGATAGAAAGACTGATTTCATATTACTTAGGTGTGCTTTGACAGGCAAATGTACAATTTACATTTAAGTTGTACAAATTGTCTGCTGTGGCGAAAAGCTTATCTTCAGAGTGAAAGCCTGTGAGATAGATATCCACCGCTTTGAATAAATTTACACGCTTGGGTAACTCCAGGAAAGCATAAGCAAGCTGTCGGCTGGGACGGATGATGTAAATTGACCTAAGTACAAGGGACTGTAAAGTATTTTGTGTTTACGATGGTAGGATAAAGAAAAATTGAATTTATTTTCGCGGGTCAAATTTTTTTTAAAAATTTGTAACATGAAACATCAAAAATCAGACAATCCATTACTTGATGAGTTGGTATCGCAACTCAAGGGTCCTGAAGATTTCAGGAATTTGCAGGATCAATTACTAAAACGGGGCATTGAGGCATTACTCAATGCAGAGATGAACCATCATTTGGGCTATAACAGAGGTGATAAACCTATTGATGAAAATATGCGCAATGGCTATTCACAAAAGACATTAAAGACGACAAGTGGCGAGCAAGTCATTAGTGTACCTCGGGATAGGAAAGCGGAGTTTGACCCTGTGATCCTGCCTAAACATAAGACGATCACTAAAGAATTAGAGGATTGCATTTTACTCTTTATGCTAAAGGCATGAGCAATGCAGATATCATTGATTTTATGGATCATACTTATGGAGTAAGTTACTCAACAAGTGCCATTTCATTGATTACCAATTCATTGCTTGAAGATATTAAAGCTTGGCAAGGCAGACCTTTAGATGACCAATATGCTGTAGTGTGGATTGACGCCATTCATTACAAAATAAGACATGAAGGTCAAATTGTGTCCAAAGCCTGTATGGTTATTTTGGGAATAAATACAGCTGGGTGCCAGGAAATACTAAGCCTGAGAATACATGAAAGGGAAACAGCAGCATCATGGGTGGATATGCTGGATGACCTTAAAAGCCGGGGAGTAAAGGATATATTATTTTTATGCTCAGATAACCTTACAGGTCTGGAAAAAGCAATACAAGCGGTGTATCCAGATACTATCCGTCAAATATGCATAGTTCACCAAATCAGAAATAGCATGAATTATGTTTCATATAAAGACCGAAGGGCTATTATGGCTGATATAAAAAAATATACAAGGCATCGAATGAGCAAATGGCCTTGGACGCCTTCAACGAGTTTAAATCTAAATGGTCAGCAAAATATCATTTGGTAGTAAAATCCTGGGAAAATAATTGGACAAACCTTACCACTTTTTTGGCTTATCCGCTTGAAATCAGAAAACTTATTTACACAACAAATATCATCGAAAGTTTTAATGCCAGCCTTCGAAAATATACTAAAAATAAAAAGTCTTCCCAACTGATGATGCAGCACTAAAATCTATTTATCTTGCCGCACAGCAAATTCGTAAAAGTGGGAAAAGATGAGATTTGGGTGGCCAATCATTTATAATCAGCTTACCATTTATTTTGAAAATAGAATCATTATTAATTAACAGCGTCCCATGAAATTAAATTTGATTTTTCTTAAACACAAAATTATGCACGAGCTCAAGTACAACGTATCCTGTCTTTTAGTCCCATAAATTCCATCTTATCTGATAGGGATAACGTTCATAAATACTATTATCTTCTTTTATACTATTCCCTTGCTTCCCATATTTTATAGCTTCATCCATTATTTTTTTTGCTTCTTCCTTTTTTTCCATTTTATGTAAGCTGCTGCCTTTATAATATAGTGCTTCTGCAAACCCCGGATATTTTTGTATGGTCCTGTCAAAAGCGTCTATAGCTTCTTCATACTTACCTTGTTCATATCTTGAAATTCCTAAATAAAATAAATCAAGATAATGTATCCATTCTGCCCCATGCTTTATCAATTCCTGGTTGATTGTTTCTTCCAGCAATTTTTCAGCATCCGAAAACTCATTTAGCTGGATTTTACTCAGCGCTATATAAAAATTATAGGAATGATCCATGACGTAACTATTACCCTTTTTCCTCTTACAGGCTTCAAAGTCAATGATGGCTTCTTTATATGTTTTAGAAAAAATACACTTCATGAATGCCCGATATTCCTGCCATTCATTGTTTTTGTCAAATTTCACAGCTTTATCCAGATACATCATGCCAACTTCATATTTTCCTTGCTTGAACAGTGGCATGGCCTTTTGTTGCCATAAGTATGCAATGGTAGAATCTTTGGCCAGGCCTTTATCTATTTCATTTTGCCATTCTCTGGAATAAAGTCCCATTTTCCAGGCACCATTTTCCAGATGTTCTTTAATGATTGAGTCTTGCTGTTCTTTTGTTTTTGGCTGATCATTTTCGACAATGTTAAGTTTTTTCGTTTCGTCTGATTGTTTACACGAAACCATCAGGATTAATACTCCAATTTTTATAAATAATCTCATTTTTGATTCAATTTTAAGATGCACAAGTTTCAGGATTTTGTGCAGGTGTGATAATAGATTTACTTCCGCCCATAACGTCAAACCTATTTATTTTGTTGGAAATCTTCCTACGGACTGAATATTTCACATCTTTGGGGTTACTCCTGAACAGTTACATTATTTGTGAAAAATATTCTTAAAAACATGTAAAGCTTTTGATTTATAATAAAGTACTTTTATCGGATTCTCAGATCGGGAGCCTGACAATGGGATACTACGTTTTCTGGTCGAATTTATTGCTTCAAAATAATTTCAATCGCTTTTTCAAGCAATTCGTCTTTTCCTTCCCTTATACCTTTAATGGTTGGTTTTACTTCGATATCAGGAACAATTCCAATACGTTGAGTTTCTTCCCCATTTGGATAATTGACCCCAATACCTGAAATCATTGTTCTGAGTCCACCGGGAAGCATAATTGCTGAAACGTTTCCGTCCGCTCCTGCTGTGGTACTTCCAATAATTGTGGTATTCTCTCCTGCCCGAAAAGCCATTGATGTATATTCAGCCTGACTTTGAGATAGTTCATTGACCAACACTACCAACTTTCCTTTATAGGTTTTTCCCTGGCTTGGGATTTCTATACTATTTGTGAAAGTAAATTCACCCGGGTTGTCAACATTCCCATTTGTAAATTTCACAAAAGGTGTAGAAGATGAAACAAAAAATGAACCCAAACTAAAAGGAACAAAAGTGGAAGGATAGTTTCGTATATCAATTATGATTCCTTTGGTGTCTATGAATTCACTCTTTATTCGGGATATGTCTTCTTCCTCGATGGTTTGAAGCGTAACATAACCAATATTGTTATCCAATTTTTTATAAGATTTACCATCACTTTTCCTATACCAGCGATATATGTTGAGACTATCTTTTGGATATAGTTTAAGTGATTTATTTTGGGTTTTAGCATCATTCGATATATACTCAATCTCAATTTTATTCGAATTCGAACGCAACATGTCTGCTGAAATATCTCTTAGTCTTGTAGGTACATTTGATGCAGGGTAATATTTAGATTTTTCCTTTAAAATTTCCTGAATGGGTTTACCATTTATCCTGGTAATTACATCGCCAATCTTAAGTCCGGCTTCGTTTTGTAATTCTTCATTGTAATAATCTGTTACCACCAGTTGGTCTTCTATAAAACGAACATGTACCGGTGGATAATTTTTGCCTTTCCACTCGTCTGTTTTATCACCACCACCCCAAAGATTGGCGTGTGTGTCTTGTATATCTCCAATAAGTTGTATGGCAGCCAATTCATATTCTAATTCGTCTTTTGCATGGATAAAAAGAGGTAAATACTCACTTAATTTTTTGTTCCAATCTTCGTCCATTAAGTGTTTATAAGGGAAAAAATAATGTATCATATTCCAATACCTGAAAAGTGACAATAACCTAAAACCATCATCAGGATAGGTCATACTTGAATATGGGTTTTCATTTTTGAACTCCGGATTTCCCACACCTATTGCCATTCCAACATAATAATGTTTGCCTTGTGAACGGTTATCGTACATGTGTAATAATTTTTGTTTTAATGCATCATTTTGGTTTTCAATCCAATTTAAGTCAGGTTTTAGAAAAGCGTTTTTATCTGTTGATTTACAATTTTTACATTGCTCAATTTCGCCTAATGAGTTTATCCAACTGATGATAAGTTTGTCTCTATCCATATCATTTTTAGCCTTAGTATATGTAGGTAAAAATCTGAATAGTTCATAATCCCAATTATAATTGCCTTTTGCGATTTCAGGGTGGTGATACTTTAAAAAGCCCCAAATTCTGCCTAACAATGCAAGATTATCCATGCTTTTAGAAGTCAATTTAGAGAATGCGATTAATGACCCGTTATCAAACTCCTTGTCAAGTTGTACCTTTGATAATTCTTTTTTCCCTTCTTTCAGCGTTTGAACATTTTCCCCATCAATTGAAAGAACAAAATCGTCAAACCAAGCTTCCCCTTTTCCCGAAAGTATCCCTGCAATAAAGATATTTTCTCCTTCTTCAGGATAATCAAGCGAGATGGTATATTTCTGCCAATCTTTGGTTCCTGTTATATTTTGATTTTGCATATTATCAAAAACCAATGAACTGCCATTACCGTCTACTCTTAACAACAAACCTGCATATCCTTTTTCGACATTTTTGATTTTCATAAAGCCTTCAAGCTTTATCTTTTTACCTGCATAATTTGCCGGAATTTTGTAGGCAATACTTCCAAAAGAATTTCCTGTTTGGTCGGAGGTGATTTTTCCTGAATTCCTGCCTGAATGAGCAATGCTATCTATTGATAATTCATAATCGCCCCATTTAAACCATCCGTCTGTAAGTGATGTTTTTTTACTCTGGTTTTCAAAACCGAGATTAAATTTTTCAGTCTCTTGTGCCTGACAATCAATAGAAAAAATGGTTAACAATAAAAATAGTATTTTATTCATTCTTTTGTTTTTTATATTGCAGAGAGTGGTTAGTATATGCCCAACAGGACCGGAAAGGACCGTTATTAATTGTCCATTATTAGAGGTTTGTTTTTTCATTTTATTTTCATTTTTACCATTGTTGAAATCTAATTCCAAGTTGTTTGTCTGCGATTGCAAATTCTTTTGCACCCCAGGGTCGTAGTGTTACTTTATTCAAATTTGGATGAAGAAGTTGCGGGTGAGATTCAGAAACTTTTGCATAAACTTCTTCAATATTATTTGTCACAAGCCTTAATTCAGGATTATGTTCTTTCGCTAATAGTTCGTCTTCAAAAATCATAATCCTTATTCCGTCTTTTTCTAATACACAAAAAGGTTGTGGAATGTTAAATTCTTTGTGCTCAATTGTAAAATGCAGACAGTCAACAAATAAATTTATTCCGTCTGAAATGTTATTATAGAACACACTGGGCACTAACTGTGAAAAATTCATACTTTGATATTTAGATGGAGTGAATCGTATTTTTTATTTTTTTATAATAACTTTTCAATGCTGGCTACCGTCAAACATAATGATACAAATTTAGGCTAATTTAAGATATAATTCATTAGCCCGAGAAATTATTTTCGTTTCGGGAACAATGGGTAATTCCCATATCTGTTTTCGGCTTTACACAAAGTGATCCTATTCAAGTTCGGGTAATCCTGGGTTGAGATAACCAAAAAAATTTATCGTGTGCGGGACCTGCTTATTGCTTTGGCAATTGAGCGAAATCTATCACAGGTTTTTTACCTCCGGGTTTTCGTTTAAAGGCTGAATTCGGTTTGGTGAAATGGTTAAAAAAGCCACAGTTTTGGAGAAAAAACTGGTTGTTTTCCACGCCACCATGAAAGTCCATACGTAGCTTTTTTCGTCCGGTATCGTCATTGGTAAATGTGGCTGTGCTCATTTCTGTCCAGTTGCCGGAAGCATCACAAACCCATTGGTTGTTAAAAAAAACCTTGCGGGTTACGCTGCCTCGTTCAGGCTCAAAGTTCTCCAGAAATGAATAGGGCGATTGGTACCAGGTATTCGTTTTGGGTCGCTTGAAGGATGCAATGAAGCGCCACGCCTGTGTATTTGGGTCAAAAAAGTATGCAGTATATGTGGTGCTGTTGTCGCCATTGGGGCAAATGCGGGTGAGAAATTTATAGGTCTGGCCAGCTTTCCAGTTGTACAACAGGTAACTTTGCCCACCGGAGCCTTCGTTTCCAAAATCCTGCGCCTGCACTCCTGGCCCTTTACCCAACAATTTCACCTGTTGATCGGCAGGGATAGATTTGGGATCGTCGGTGATGAAGGGACTCCAAACCGAAAACAATACCCGACGCTCTGTAGGGCTATTCACCTGAATGCCACAATAACCTTCGGCAAAGCCATTGACCATAAAGTAGGAGCCGATGGCATCGTTACCATTGGGTACAGTCACTTCATTATAAAACCATTCGACGTTTTTGCCGGCGGGCAAGGTGTAATTCATATGCACCGAAGGCCCACGCCGCCCGAAGTAATAACTATCCTCCACCGATTCGGTCAGACTGGCGTCAACAAATTTGATTTTGGTTGGGTCTCCCTGGATTTCTATGGCCTGGATGTCGGCAAACGTGGCTCCTGTTTTTTGCAGACCCTGGAGTACAATGGGTTGATATCCCTCTTCCAGTGTAAATGTTCCGAGGGAGTATTTTTTCCAGTCGGGGCTGTTTACGTTTACTTTGACGATATTGCCCTGAATGTCAACATTGATGCTGCCGGGTCGACCAGCTTTGGCAATCAGTTTCATGCTGTAAACCCCTCTTTCCATGGCACGGAAATACACTGTGGGGATCACCGCGATATCCGTCCAGTTTTGAATACCCATGGTTGAAAGGCTGATCCCATTGGCTCCAAAATTATTGAAGAAGGTATTGCCACCCAATGGGATCAGGTTAAAGGCTTGGTTGCTGTTGGTAGTTGGAGACGTAAAATTTTCTTTACCGGATGTGCTTTTCCAGCGGGCACTAAGCCAGCCGGGTTGTATTTCACCCAATTCTATGGTCCCTTTTTCGACATGCAGATAAGTCTCCAGCCATTTGTTTTTGATGTGAAACTGATCAGTACCTGGGATGGGTTCCAGAATCCAAATGGCACTCCACCAACCCGGTTCGATGTCCCCTGTTGCCGGAAAACGGGTATCTTTTTCGGCATTAAGGTAACCTCCACTGGCTACATGTTTGAGTCGAACATCATTGCCGTTTGCGATTTTTTCGATCATCCAGGCTGATTTCTTGCTCTGAACACCCAGGCTGGGTTCTTCTGCTTCGGACTGGAGGTAAGTTTGTTTCCAAACGTTTTGAATGGTGACATTGCCTTGGGCGGCAAGCTGTATGGCCAAAGAAAAGCCCAGGAAGAAGACGATTAGATTTCTGAAAGTAAATGGATGCTTCATTTTATTTATTTTGTTTGTCAGAATGGTTTTGTTCTGTAACGGCTGTCCGATAGGGAGTATATCGTCATAGCCATATTTATGGCTTCGTGATTCATTCTAAGCAAATTCAAACTTATTCAGAAATTCAGTCATACTAATAATTATTGTTCCATTGTATGTGCCAACTTCAAGTAATTCTTTGTCGCCAGTGATGAGGTAATCCGCTTTGCCATCAATTGCCAGAGAAAGTAAAAAGTCATCTTTACTGTCATTTAGAAATTTTATTTGTGAAGTAACATCAATAAATTCTGCAAATTCTTCAATTGTTTCAACAATGGTTGCAAGAGCAAATTGGCCAAAATATTTCATCAACTTTGGCCTGCTTGAAACTTCAATAAATTCTTCCAGTAGTTCCTGGCTAAAAATGATAGTACAATGCTTATAATTTAAGATTTTATCTAATTTGCTAAAGTTATTGCTAATCAAAAAACTTATCCATAGATTTGTGTCGATAATAACTCTACTTTTTTTGCTCATTTCTTGCTGCCCTAACCAACTCTACTTCATTAGTAATTTCTTCTAAACTTGGAGCAGACTCAGCCTTAGATCTAAGTTTGGCAAGAAGTTTAGAAAACCCTGTTTCTGGTGGCTCATTTATCGAAATAAGTTCTAAATCAGCCAAATCCTGAATAAGCCTTATTGCTTTTGGGTTTAATATTTCTATTTGTATTGTACTCATTTTAGTAATTAATATTTATCGCAACGTGATTTGTATTCAAAAAGTTCCATTCTACTCCTTGAAAACCTTTAGTACGCTGAATGCCATCAAGTATTAGATTAAATACATTTTTAAAATTTATATCCTACGTACTAAATATCTCTGGTCACTGACCACAAAGATAAGAATTTCTGCTGGAGGTAAGGACAGATTTATGGTATTGTGTGTATAACAAATTGCACAAAAATAAAAAAAGTGTTAAATTTGCCACACCTGAGTATTATTAACCAATAAAAAACGAAACGATGGACACTAAAGATCAAATTTTAGAATCCATCCTGAGAAGTGTTAGAACCGAAGTTAGTACATTTTTAGATCAAGAATCGGGAATTAAATGTCCCATTGAGTATGAGTTAAAGCTTATTGAAGTAAGTAGGAATTTTGCCAGAATGTTGGTAGAGGAATCACAAGGTAGAATTCCAAAGAGTAGGAACTCAAAAAAAAAGTAATCACCTATTTTGGTAAATTAGTTTTAAAGAAGAGTCATGTTCTATGTAGCGGCACCAAAAAGTTTGCTATTACACGATGTATGCAGGTGTTGCTATGTTTATTGGGTCAAAGTAAGGTATTTGAAGAGGCTAGTGAGTTGCTTGATAAGCTTGTAGGGCTTAAAATTAGCGGGATGCAAATACAAAGAGTTAGTGAGTATTACGGAGCGCAATTGGATCCTGCCATAAATCGCAATATTGAGAGTTGTATACCTAAGATAAATGAGGTTAAAAGAGAAGATACTGTATATGTAATGACAGATGGAAGTATGCTGTTGACACGAGATGAAAAATGGAAAGAGGTAAAGCTTGCTAGAATATTCACACATGATAACATATTGAAAATAAGTGATAAAAGGTCAGAAATTAGAGATTCGGTGTATGTAAGTCACATGGGTGGAGTAGGCGTGTTTTTACCAAAATTAGAACGCCATTTAAAAGGATATAAAAATAAGGTTATCATCGGAGATGGAGCGAAATGGATATGGAACTGGGCAGAAGACAATTATCCGGGCGCGACACAAATACTAGACTTCTTTCATGCCAAAGAAAAATTAGTACTCTTAACAAAGTTGTTTTTTAAAGAGCAAGAACGGCAAAAATGGCTTGACATACAATGTAAGCTGTTGATAGAAGATAAGGTACATCAAGTGATGGAGAATATGAAAAGGCTAAGGTGTAAGAGCGAAGAAGCAAAGGTAATAAAAGAAAAAACACTCCAGTATTATGAAGAACATGAAGAAAGGATGTTTTATAAAACATATAGGGACAAAGGTTTGCTAATAGGTTCAGGCCCAATAGAAGCAGCCCATAGGAGTGTATTACAATCACGAATGAAACTTTCGGGTCAAAAATGGAGTATAAAAGGTGTAAATGCAATAGCCAACTTGAGATGCTTATACAAGAGCAATGCGTGGGATATTCTTGAAAAATTTGTTAATGCTGCCGCTTAGTGCAATTTGTTATACACACTATGGTATTTTGTTTTTAAGAAATCTTTGTAAAAGATCAGAGCTCGTGCATAATTTTGTGTTTAAGAAAAATCAAAGAGCTCGTGCATAATTTTGTGTTTAAGAAAAATCAAATTTAATTTCACGGGACGCTGTTAATTAATAATGATCCTATTTTCAAAATAAATGGTAAGCTGATTGTAAATGATTGGCCACCCAAATCTCATCTTTTCCCACTTTTTACGAATTTGCTGTGCGGCAAGATAAATAGATTTTAGTGCTGCATCATCAGTTGGGAAGACTTTTTTATTTTTAGTATATTTTCGAAGGCTGGCATTAAAACTTTCGATGATATTTGTTGTGTAAATAAGTTTTCTGATTTCAAGCGGATAAGCCAAAAAAGTGGTAAGGTTTGTCCAATTATTTTCCCAGGATTTTACTACCAAATGATATTTTGCTGACCATTTAGATTTAAACTCGTTGAAGGCGTCCAAGGCCATTTGCTCATTCGATGCCTTGTATATTTTTTTTATATCAGCCATAATAGCCCTTCGGTCTTTATATGAAACATAATTCATGCTATTTCTGATTTGGTGAACTATGCATATTTGACGGATAGTATCTGGATACACCGCTTGTATTGCTTTTTCCAGACCTGTAAGGTTATCTGAGCATAAAAATAATATATCCTTTACTCCCCGGCTTTTAAGGTCATCCAGCATATCCACCCATGATGCTGCTGTTTCCCTTTCATGTATTCTCAGGCTTAGTATTTCCTGGCACCCAGCTGTATTTATTCCCAAAATAACCATACAGGCTTTGGACACAATTTGACCTTCATGTCTTATTTTGTAATGAATGGCGTCAATCCACACTACAGCATATTGGTCATCTAAAGGTCTGCCTTGCCAAGCTTTAATATCTTCAAGCAATGAATTGGTAATCAATGAAATGGCACTTGTTGAGTAACTTACTCCATAAGTATGACCCATAAAATCAATGATATCTGCATTGCTCATGCCTTTAGCATAAAGAAGTAAAATGCAATCCTCTAATTCTTTAGTGATCGTCTTATGTTTAGGCAGGATCACAGGGTCAAACTCCGCTTTCCTATCCAGGTACCTAATGACTGCTGCCACTTGTCGTCTTTAATGTCTTTTGTGAATAGCCATTGCGCATATTTTCATCAATAGGTTTATCACCTCTGTTATAGCCCAAATGATGGTTCATCTCTGCATTGAGTAATGCCTCAATGCCCCGTTTTAGTAATTGATCCTGCAAATTCCTGAAATCTTCAGGACCCTTGAGTTGCGATACCAACTCATCAAGTAATGGATTGTCTGATTTTTGATGTTTCATGTTACAAATTTTTAAAAAAAATTTGACCCGCGAAAATAAATTCAATTTTTCTTTATCCTACCATCGTAAACACAAAATACTTTACAGTCCCAAATCAAATTTAATTTCACGGGACGCTGTTAATTAATAATGATCCTATTTTCAAAATAAATGGTAAGCTGATTGTAAATGATTGGCCACCCAAATCTCATCTTTTCCCACTTTTTACGAATTTGCTGTGCGGCAAGATAAATAGATTTTAGTGCTGCATCATCAGTTGGGAAGACTTTTTTATTTTTAGTATATTTTCGAAGGCTGGCATTAAAACTTTCGATGATATTTGTTGTGTAAATAAGTTTTCTGATTTCAAGCGGATAAGCCAAAAAGTGGTAAGGTTTGTCCAATTATTTTCCCAGGATTTTACTACCAAATGATATTTTGCTGACCATTTAGATTTAAACTCGTTGAAGGCGTCCAAGGCCATTTGCTCATTCGATGCCTTGTATTTTTTTTATGTCAGCCATAATAGCCCTTCGGTCTTTATATGAAACATAATTCATGCTATTTCTGATTTGGTGAACTATGCATATTTGACGGATAGTATCTGGATACACCGCTTGTATTGCCTTTTCCAGACCTGTAAGGTTATCTGAGCATAAAAATAATATATCCTTTACTCCCCGGCTTTTAAGGTCATCCAGCATATCCACCCATGATGCTGCTGTTTCCCTTTCATGTATTCTCAGGCTTAGTATTTCCTGGCACCCAGCTGTATTTATTCCCAAAATAACCATACAGGCTTTGGACACAATTTGACCTTCATGTCTTATTTTGTAATGAATGGCGTCAATCCAACACACATATTGGTCATCTAAGGTCTGCCTTGCCAAGCTTTAATATCTTCAAGCAATGAATTGGTAATCAATGAAATGGCACTTGTTGAGTAACTTACCCATAAGTATGACCCATAAAATCAATGATATCTGCATTGCTCATGCCTTTAGCATAAAGAAGTAAAATGCAATCCTCTAATTCTTTAGTGATCGTCTTATGTTTAGGCAGGATCACAGGGTCAAACTCCGCTTTCAGGTACACTAATGACTGCTCCACTTGTCGTCTTTAATGTCTTTTGTGAATAGCCATTGCGCATATTTTCATCAATAGGTTTATCACCTCTGTTATAGCCCAAATGATGGTCCATCTCTGCATTGAGTAATGCCTCAATGCCCCGTTTTAGTAATTGATCCTGCAAATTCCTGAAATCTTCAGGACCCTTGAGTTGCGATACCAACTCATCAAGTAATGGATTGTCTGATTTTGATGTTTCATGTTACAAATTTTTAAAAAAAATTTGACCCGCGAAAATAAATTCAATTTTTCTTTATCCTACCATCGTAAACACAAAATACTTTACAGTCCCAAAGATCATATTTTTATTTGCAACGTTTGTGCTGTTTTTCTTCTTCACATGATGCACAACGTGCTTCCATTGAAGAAGGGCAGTTCCAATATGGCTGCCTTTCGTTCCATGTTATGTTGTCATCTGGTAATTCATTCTTCAAGGTAACAATTTTTTGGCAAGTATAATGAGAAATGCTATCAACAGACTATTTATTATTCTATAGGAAGGCGATCAATCAGCTTTGAAAAATTGGTCTCATAATCCGGATTTCCACCTAATAATTGTTCTAAAACCTTGTTTAGCAGATTGTCATAAATTATCACCATCGGAGCTCCATTAACGGTCAAATCTTTTACCCCCTCGTTGTATCTGTAATTAGGAAAATCGTAGTGATTTCCTTTGATAGCTGCCAACAATGACTTTTTGTTTTTAGACATCGTGTCTACCCCAAGGTATGTTATATCTTGCCTTTTATTCAATTTGTAAAATTTTTCTATAACAGGACCTACATGTTTGCAGTGTATACAACCTTCAAACCAAAAATACAACACAACATATCTTTTATCGATATCCCCGAGCCGATGATTGACATCAAGGCTATCGATCATAGACACATCGTCTAAAGATAATGTTTTATTATGGTCCAGCCTCATTTTTCGTGTAGGAAACTTTGACAGATATTCAGGGCTATTGGATCATTGCCTCATGTTTTCATAAATAGAATTAACATCATCATCTATTCTTGATGACGATGTCCAATTGCTGAATGTGAATACATTGTTTATTAAATCACCTCTTGATTCAAACTGATAGTTGTATTTGCTAATGTGAAAATTATTTTTATCAATTACGACATTAACTGTCGTCTTTCGGATAGCTCCAAACTCAATCATCGTGTCATGCAGTGTCAAGTAAAAAAATTGTGCATCTGTTGAATCCAGACTCAAACTATCCCATCTTTTAGGGTTAATGAGTGTTGTTTCATTTCTGAATGATCCGCTAAAACACCGAAAAAACATCTTTGTAGTACCTAGCCTGACATGCAACGCATCCGGACTATAGTCTTTTCTAATTTCACCTGATTTTATCCGCAGAAGTGTATCTTTTACAAAACAAAAGGTATCTTTCTGGTGGTGACTTATGTATAAGAAATCATCATATTTCCCAGGTGTATTATTGGCGATCAATTTGCCTTTGTCTAGAAGTAATGTATTTGAATCTTTGACATTTTCTACCTTTATTTCATAACTAAATGATGCATAGTCACTAATTTTTGCATTGACACTATCAATGATTGTATAAAGATCCTGACCACAGGATATTTGAATTTGTATCAAGGAGATCAAAAATGAAAATATGATTTTTTTCATCTGTTTATTTTTATTTGTTTTTTAATGGTCAGATGGAATCCCTGCCCGTATTGTAGCAGGCGGGTTTGATAAAAAATAATCATTGTGGTTTGTACCAGCCTGAACACGTTAGTCGGGCAGGTAAAATAAACCCTGATTATTTTTTATGTCGATTTCATGTTATAAATAAATTACTGTTACATCATAAGCATATACAAGGGCAGCACCATTTTTGCAAACTAATTTATTTTGAGTATGATGATTTTCTCTGATTTATTTTCATCAAGATTCAAATCAAAAGAATTACATACTACTATATACAGATGAAAACAGAACGTACAACGATGAGATATTATTTTGTAAAGAGAAATATGGTATAAAATGTATGAGTGTCAGGATTTGATATGAATGTAAATTACAGCATAGAAGTTCTGTTATGAAGCAGGCAATAAATTGTTTTTATATGTAGTTGGGTGTTGTATTAATTCGTTGTTGTTGTTTTTTTCAGGTATTATAATGTTCGGTTTTTTGAAGTATCGAAGCTCCATTAACTATTTCAAGGGACAAAATATTGGAAAACTCTCCATTTTCAATAAAATCTCTGTTCAGAACATCAGGAACGCTTTTTTTTATTTGAAATTCTAAATAGCATAAAACATCAATCTGAGCAGGGGCACTCCTTTTTGATTGCTCTGCTTTTGTGGAATTGGTGTTACCTGTGCAAAAGACTACAACCTTTTATAAAAAAAAATAAGCCCTTGAAAATCAAGAGCTTATTGAAATAGTTTGTGACCTCAGGAGGATTCGAACCCCCAACCCTCAGAGCCGAAATCTGATATTCTATCCAGTTGAACTATGAGGCCATATTGAAATAGAGTGCAAATGTAAGTTACTTATGTTATAGTCAAATAATTTTTGCGAATAAATCTTCTCCCACTGCTAGATTTGAGTTTTATTTCTTTTGCTCTGGCTAGTATTCTTGTTTCCAAATTTTCAATATAAACCATTTCCCAAGGAACAAAAGCTTTGGTTGATGTATTTTGACCTGTATTATGTTCCTGAAGTCTGTTAGAAATGTTTTGTGTCATTCCTATGTAAATCCGGTCAAACACCCTACTATATAAAACATATACAAAATACATAATAAAAATTGCAGTTATTTAAGCAACAGAGCCGAAACCTGCCCGCCTACTACGTAGTGGTCAGGCTGGTCTGATATTCTATCCAGTTGAACTATGAGGCCATGTTGCAATAGAGTGCAAATGTAAGTTACTTATGTTATAGTCAAATAATTTTTGCGAATAAATCTTCTCCTACCTCTACAATCCATTTAAAAAAGAAGTTTAAATCAATTTGAAATGAAACTTCTTTTTTACTTGATTTATCCCGCCCCTTTCATCAATTCACCTTTATCAATTCAACTTCGAAGATCAAATCACTTTTTGGTGGTATAGCACCCGGATATCCCTGCGATCCGTAAGCCAGTTGATAGGGGATATAAAATTTATATTTTGCCCCTTCTTTCATTAGTTGAACCCCTTCCGTCCAGCCGGGTATTACCTGATTTAAACC
Source organism: Saprospiraceae bacterium (assembly GCA_016714445.1). Classification (GTDB taxonomy): domain Bacteria; phylum Bacteroidota; class Bacteroidia; order Chitinophagales; family Saprospiraceae; genus OLB9. The sequence goes on from JADJNF010000003.1 coordinate 67,806, forward strand.
AAAATCAATGGGTTGGCCTCGCTGTACGCTGCTGTCAAATATGTTACCATCCAGAAATGATCCTGTGTAGTGTACTTTTACATTGCTGAATGCCGATGGTGTCTTACCTGTACCTTCTTCCAGCACGTTATATCTCAATCCACTGGCAGTAACGTTTGTAAACTCTTTTTTTAAGTTTTCAGCGGCTTCCAGTTTTTTAGCTTCCTTATCTTTTTGCTTCTGGACCATATTTTCCTGCTCTTCAATAAACGTTTTTTGGGCATCAAAAGCAGTGGCTTCGGCGCCTTTTCTAAGTATGGTCAGAGAAATCAATGTATCATTTTGTGCTATCTTATCTACCACATCCTGCCCTTCTATCACATGACCAAATACCGTATGCTTGCCGTCAAGCCATGGTGTAGCCACATGTGTGATAAAAAATTGAGAACCATTGGTTCCTGGTCCGGAATTGGCCATACTCAATATACCCGCACCGGAATGTTTTAAGGTATCATCAAATTCATCTGCAAATTTATACCCAGGATCTCCCGTACCCGTGCCTCTGGGACAACCACCCTGTATCATAAAATTCTCAATTACTCTATGAAATTTCAACCCGTTGTAAAAAGGAGCACCTTCCGGTTTTGGCTCATTTTTAATCTTCCCTTCAGCAAGTCCGACAAAATTTGCTACAGTTAATGGTGTTTTTTCAAACTCTAATAGAGCATATATATTTCCTTTATTGGTTTCAAATCTGGCATACAGACCATCGTTTTGGGTACTTAAAAATTTTTCGTCCATGGTATTTTATATAATTTAATTAATGCTTTGGTTACAATAGCACACTTTATAAATGTTTAACAGAATATCTATAATATTCTGATTGAAGCCGCAAAAGTATTAAAAAAATGATGGATTTGACCTTTTATGAGGCAATTTTATACTTATGAATAAAAGTGATATTGAAGTTGACTTTTTCAGCAATTCTTAAAAGCAAGCTTGTTTATCATATATAATCACATAGACTTAACGCAGCCTTAATATTTGCTTAACATAGCCATTTTACCTTTGCGGCATCTAATTTTTACAAAATAAACAATTTTTACAGATGAAAATCAATTTTAAATTTTTATGTTCGTCCATTTGGATGCTTATCATCCCAATGTTGATGATGGCCCAAACAGGCACGCTTAAAGGCCATATAAAAGATGGTAAAACCCAGGAAGTAATGATCGGAGCAACTGTCATTATTGATGGCACATCAACAGGTTCGACCACAGACTTTGATGGTAATTTTGAAGTGCCCAATGTTCCTGCAGGTATACACAAATTGGTCATTACAAGTATAGGTTATGCTGATGTGATAATTGAAAGTGTACGAGTGGAAGCAGGCAAAGAAACCATCATCAATACTACCATGAATGAAGCTTCTTTGGTGCTAGATGCAGTAGAAGTTAAGGCTCAGCGTAAGACGGATACTGAAGTTTCAGTGGTTTCTGAAATCAAACAATTGGCCAATATTGCTGTAGGTGTATCATCTCAACAAATAACCAAAACACAAGACAGAGACGCTTCACAGGTCGTGAGAAGAGTGCCCGGCGTATCTATTTTTGATGATAGATTTATTGTAGTGCGGGGTTTAAATGAAAGGTATAATACAGTTCTTTTAAATGATATCATTACTCCTTCCACCGAGGTAGACGTTAAGTCATTTTCATTTGATTTGATACCTAGTTCTGCCATTGACAGAATGATGGTATTCAAGTCACCTTCAGCTGATCTTCCTGGCGATATTGCAGGTGGTGCTATAAAGATATACACCAAAACTGTTCCGGATGGAGATAATTTGTCCGTAGGTTTTACCATGGGCTACAGAGGTAATGCTACAGGAGCAAATGTTACAGATTACAAAGGCAGTAATTTGGATGGTTTAGGTTTTGGAAGTAGCTACAGAAGCTTACCTTCAGGATTTCCTTCTACAAAAAGTGTTATAAATAATGCAGCTACAGAAGCAATGATTGAAAATTTTAGAAAACTCAATCCTTATTATACAGCCAAAAACACAACTATCTCTCCGGATTTCAGAGGCAACATCAATTTGAATAAGCGGTTTTTCATTGGTAAAAAAGAACTTACTACCATTTCATATATTAACTATTCGAATACCCATTCGTATCAGCAAATGGTTCAGAATAGATTTTTATACGATCAAAGTATTCAAAGTACTTTTAAAGATGACAATTATACAAATAATGTCAGATTGGGTGCAATGTCTAATTGGGCCCTTATCTTGAATCCAAGAAACAAAATCGAATTTAGAAATATTTTTAATCAACTTGCTACAAAAGAGACAGTCATCAGAAATGGTGAATTATTTGAAAACGAGTTGGAAGTTTCTAATCAATCATTCAGATATGAGCAAAAAAGTATCTTTTCAAGCCAATTGAATGGTACTCATGAGTTATCTGAAAAAACAAGATTTAAGTGGATAGGTGGATTTGGATATACACGAAGATCTGAACCTGACTTCAGAAGATTCACATCATCCAGAGAGTTGGGATCTGAAGGTGCTTATAAAATTGACCTACAACAATTTGAATCTCCTACATTGCAACAAGCAGCAAGATTTTGGTCAAATATGGATGAGTTTGTACTAACTGCTACAGCATCTCTTGACAAAGTAATAGGTACAAAACATAGCGATAGCGATAAAAATAAAACGCTGAAAATAGGTTTCTATTCTGAATATAAAGACAGATACTTCAAAGCAAGATGGTTTGGTATTGTAAATCCGAATAGAGTTGGTGAAAGTATTACCGGTCAAAACCCAGAGGAATTTTTCTCCAATGACAATTTAAGATCATCCAGGGTATTTTATTCCGAAGGTAGTAATTTTGACGATAAGTACACCGCCCAAAATATATTGAATGCAGCGTATGCCAGTTTTTATATACCATTCTCCAGTAAATTTAATGCTACAATAGGTATGAGAGCGGAGTATAACCAGCAGTTACTTCAAAGTCGTGAAAGAGGAGGTGGGAAAAAGGTAGATGTAAACAATGCCATACTTAGCCCGATGCCTTCTTTGAACGCCACCTATAAGTTAAATGAAAAACATTTGCTGAGATTTGGATATGGATCTACAGTGAATAGACCTGAATTCAGAGAACTTGCCCCTTTTACTTATTATGACTTTATTTTTGATGTTTCAAGAAGAGGAAATCAGAATATAAAGGTAGCTAACATTCATAACTTTGATCTTAGATATGATTACTATCCATCTAAAGGGGAGTTGATTACTTTTGGTGTATTCCATAAAAAATTCATAAACCCAATTGAAGCAGCTATTTTTTATAATGGTAGTACAGTTGCATTTACAGTTGCGAATTCCGAATCAGCGACTTCATCAGGTATAGAACTGGAAGTTAGAAAAAATGTAACCCAAAACTTGATGGTGTTGTTTAATGCGTCTTTGATCAATAGTAATGTGGTGGTCAGTGGATTGAGTGATTACAGCAGATTCCTGCAAGGCCAATCTCCATATCTGATCAATGCCGGATTATTTTATACCATACCTGAAAGTGGTATCCAGGCCAACGTATTATATAATATTGTAGGTAAGAGAATATACGTAATAGGTGATAATGTGTTGAGCTCAAATGTATTTGAAATGCCAAGAAATGTCCTGGATTTTAATCTTTCCAAAACTTTCGGAAAGATGGACATCAAGATTGGTGCACAAGATATATTGAATCAGCCATTTAAATTAGTTCAGGATACCAATAGAGACAATAAGATTACTGACTCAGATGGAATATTTCAGGAATTCAGACGTGGTTCCAACTTTTACGTAAGTGTAAATTATAAATTTTAAAGCTAATAATTTATACTGCCTAGAAGATATAAGTATATTGGATTTGCTGTCAGTAACTAAAAAGTAACATTTTATACATTCATTAATAAACCAATAAACACTTTTAAAAAATGAAATTCAGTTTAAAACTTTTTACTTTTATGATTTTGGCAGCGGGCCTGACTTTAGCTTCATGCGGAAGAGATGAAGATGATGATGATGTGATAATACCCGGTGAAAACTTGACCATCAAAGGATCGATCACAACCAATACTACTTGGGCAGCAAAAAACAAATATCTCCTTGAAGGCTTTGTATATGTAGAAGCTGGAGCTACGCTAACCATTGAACCTGGCACGATTATCAAAGGTGATAAATCCACCAAAGCGACTCTGATAGTAAAGCCAGGTGCCAAAATTATTGCGGAAGGTACAAAATTAAAGCCTATTGTATTTACTTCTAATCAGCCTAAAGGCTCCAGAAACTACGGTGATTGGGGAGGATTGATTGTTTTAGGTAAAGGAAAGGTAAACAAAACACCTGCAACCATTGAAGGAGAAAATATTTCTACTTTCGGAGGCTCTGAGGAAAACGATAATTCAGGTATCATTAAATACGTAAGAATTGAGTTCGGAGGAATTGCCTTTGAAACAGATAAAGAAGTAAATGGTCTTACCCTTGGTGGAGTTGGTAAAGGAACTACCATTGAGTATGTACAGGTTACTCAAAACGGTGATGATGGTATAGAATGGTTTGGTGGAAATGTAAATGCAAAATACCTGATTTCATACAAAAATCTGGATGATGATTTTGACACAGACTGGGGATATTCGGGTTTTGTCCAGTATGGTTTGGCTTACAGAGATCCTAAAGTGGCTGATCAGTGTACTTGTTCAGATTCTAATGGCTTTGAGTCAGACAATGATGCTTCAGGTTCTGATGCTCAACCACAAACTAACTGTAAGTTTGCCAATATATCCATTATTATTGCTGCCGGAACACCCGATGCAAAATTCAGATCAGCATTCAGACTCAGACGAAATTCTGCATTGTCAGTATATAACTCTGTAGCAATAGGTGCATTTCCTAAAGGTGGTTTAGAGTTGGGCGATGCAGCCACTCAAGCTAATTTTGTAAGTGATAAATCTGATTTCAGAGGCCTGATTTTGGCTGGAATGTCCAAAGGAATAGTTCTTGGTGACGAAGCAAAATTGAAGGAAAGTGAACGAAAAAATATGTTTGGTATAGACCCATTAACTTTAGGATTGCCAGCTACTTACAATGCAGCTTCAGGAAAACCAGGTTTATTGCCAAATGCAGGTTCGCTATTGTTAAATAGTGGCGTTTCTCTTCCTACTGGTTTTGAAGCCAATACAAGTGTAGGTGCATTTAGTGGTACTGACTGGACAGACGGGTGGGCCAACTGGGATCCGCAAAATACGGACTATTAATATTCAAGACAGATTAAAGAATTTTTTTGTATAATTAGATGAAGGAACCAACTGAAAAGCTGGTTCCTTTTTATTTTAATACATCTCATACATAAAGCTTGGTATTGAGATTTATTTATAAATGTCTTTTACTAAAGTTACTGGATGCAGATAAGTATTTTTCCTTTTTTAATTCCTGCCACATCATTTTTTCAATTGAGCCAAGACATTTTAATTTGGAGATGGAATTTATTTTTTGTTTAAATCGTTATCCAAGTGTGCGTTTTATTTACTTTTTAGCCGTTGATGAAAACAATAAATGAAATTATATTAAAGTCTGCCACACTGTTTTTTAATTTTTATTTAATTTTAAGCTAAAATTAAATAAATTTGTGAATAATTAAATTTTCATTTTTTAATGCAGTTAGGAAAGTACGCAAAAGTCAATTTTATAAATTCAGAAAAATCTGTCTTTTTTTCGGCGCTCAGAGCAAATATTGATGCTTATTTTGAAAAAAATAAAATAGCTAAAACAGGGGGAAATAAACTTCTTATGAAAGCATGTATGATGCTGGGTCTATATTTAATCCCATTTGGATTGATACTTTCCGGACATTTTTCAAATTTGCAAATGTTATTCATGACCTTGTTGATGGGTTTTGGAGTGGCTGGCGTAGGCATGTCGGTGATGCATGATGCTATACACGGCTCTTTTTCATCATCAGCTGCCATAAACAGGATATTTGGAGCGTCACTCTATTTGCTCGGGGGTAATGTTTACAATTGGGATATTCAGCACAATAAACTTCATCATACTTACACCAATATTCATGATATGGATGAAGACATTACAGGCAAGTTTATACTACGCTTGTCAAGTGATGATAAACTCAAACCTATACACCGATTTCAACACATTTATGCTTTCTTTTTATATAGCTTGATGACTTTTTCGTTTTTATGGAAAGATTTTAAAGAAATAAAACTATACAACAAAATGTCAAAAACAGGAATTGTACCTGCATTTCCAAAGAAGGAACTTGGTATTCTTATCCTGACCAAATTAGGATACATCCTGTTTATTTGTGTACTTCCATTATTTGTACTTAATATCACCTTCGGTCAATGGTTTCTTGGATTTCTGGTCATGCATTGTACAGCTGGAATAATACTGAGTACTGTTTTTCAGTTGGCGCATGTAGTGGAAGGAGCAGCTCAGCCATCTCCTGATGAAAAAGGAAATATTGAAAATGCCTGGGCCATTCACCAATTGAATACTACAGCCAATTTTTCAGGACGAAACAAAATTCTATCCTGGTATATCGGAGGCTTGGATTATCAGGTGGAGCATCATTTATTTCCGAAAATTTCTCATATTCATTATCCTGCGATTTCTTCTATCGTAAAGAAAACTGCAGAAGATTTTGGAATCATGTATAACAACAAATATTCATTCATGAATGGGCTTCGGTCCCACATCAATATGCTGTACAATTTAGGTCATGGTGTAGTGTGAAACTATTTTCATCAAGAGGAAACTTTACAACAAGATAATCATCGTCGATATACGTTTGTGAATCCTATCTTCCGGGATTTTATAACAGGGGTGAGCGTAGTAGCTTTCATTTTTATTCGAAATTCCATCTGCTTATTCTCAGCTGATATCTTTTATCGCTGACCTTCCAAGATGCTTTCCTGATCTTTGATTCGATGTTTTCTTCCTCAATATTATCAATCATACTGTCAAAAAAATCCAGTCCTGTGAGTTTTTCAACTTCGTCGATGGTCACCATGTAGTCTTCCAGCCTTTTTGCCGACAGTTCATTGGGTATAATAAATGCTATCCCTTTTTTCTCTGGTGATTCGAAGTCAAGCAATACTTTAAAAAACCCTGACGGTACCGTTATTTTATTTTCCTGTCCTATCGTTTGTGCAACATTTTTTAGGATGGGCCCTGTTATGATATACAACTTACCATTTGTATATGTCCAGTCTCTGGTATTTTCTTCCAGTTCTTTCCATATTCCATTATTAAATGCTTTGATTTGGGGTGATACATTGCTCATTAAAAAAGTCTCCCGCATGGCCAAAGTATCAAAGGCCATATCCCCGGCCGGAACCAGATGCCCTCTGGTATATCCTGAATTATTGTAGTCCCGATGTACAGCTGATTTTGTTTTCACATCATCATCCGGATTAAACATCCCAAAACGATCTACATTGGGCATATTCAGCATCTCCCGATCCATAGTGTAAGCCACCCATTCTGCTTGTTCGTGTTGTTCTGCATATGACAATGAGTAGTACCGGTGATGTACTATTTCGCCACGAGAAGTAGGAAGATATGTTCGTAAAGAGTAATCGACAGTCGGTTCAGATGTATTTTCTGCAAGATTTGTAAGCTGGTTTTTAAAATATGCAAAACCTGCTACAAGTGCAATTATTGCAAAAACAAAGAATACCACCAGCCTGAAAGTAGTCTGTAAACCTTTATTTTGACTGGAATGATTCCTCCTGAGATGGGCCATATCTGATTTATTAAGAATCTTTTCTTTTCATTTTTGGAAGATTGCGCACCACCATTTGTACTGTATCCGGTATTTTTTCTTCAAAGAGTATAAGCTTATTTTTTTTCATATCTTTAAGGATGTCTTCATTAAAATGCCGGATAGTAACCAGTTCCAGATCATTGTCCGTGATCATCTTGAATTCCGCACCCAGTTCTTTCTCAAATTTTAAGATTCTATCGGGATTATTATTGACGCATACAGTGAAGCTAATGGCTGTGTTTCTCATCATATTTACCTTTAGTCTGTATTTGGCCAACAATGAGAAAATCATACTTAGGTGATGCTCAGCCACAAAGGAAAAATCATTGGTAGAAATATGCAGCAGCGTTTGATCCGGTTCTATTACAATTACGGGCGGATAACTAAGTTCTTTTTCATCGCTAATCAATGTACCTTCACTGGTAGGGTCAAGAAACGGACGGACGTACAAAGGTATTTGTTTGTTTTGAATTGGTTTTATCGTTTTTGGATGAATCACTTTGGCACCATAATAAGTCATTTCTATGGCTTCTTTGTATGATAATCTGGGGAGTTTAATTACTTCATCAAAAACCCGGGGATCACCTGTCAAAACACCCGGAACATCTTTCCATATATGCATACTTTCGGAATCCAGACAAAATGATAAAATAGCTGCAGTATAGTCAGAACCCTCACGTCCAAGCGTGGTGGTGAAGTTTTCGCTGGTACTTCCAATAAATCCTTGTGTTACCACATGGTTTACTTTGTTTAATAATGGCTCGATCTTACTTTTAGCATTCCTTTGGGTAGCATCCCATTGTACCCGGGCGTCCCGATAGGTGTTGTCAGTAAGTATTACATCCCTTACATCCAGCCATCCGCAGTCGATGTTAAGATATTTGAGATAATGTACCAGAATTTTTGAAGAAAGCAACTCGCCTATCGATACTATCTGATCATAGGTGTAATCATAGTCTTCGTGCGGAGGTTCTTCCAGTACCCATTCGATTTCTACCATTGTGTCATTGATATCATCCATAACTTCCGCAGAAACAGGAAAAAGATGATTAATCAATGTAAAATGATTGGTTTTTATATCAGATAGCAACTGTGCTGTCTTGCCATCCTGCAGATAATAACTTTTGACCACTTCTTCAAGTGCATTGGTAGTTTTACCCATAGCAGAAACTACGACTACTATTTTCTGGTCACTGAATTTTTGTAGTATTTTACCGACATTCGCAAATCCTTCAGCATCTTTTACTGAAGCACCTCCAAATTTAAAAACTTTTAATTGCATAACACCCTGAATTACTTATTTATATATTTTTTATTTTTTTAGGACCTTAATTAAATAGTCACAAAGTTAAGGAGATTTAAAAATTTATTTTACTTTCGTGACCTTTAATGTTATAATTCAGAGCAGTACCGTAGTAGTTTAGTGATATGTGAATGTAAATGAGTTTTTTTTAGGCAGCAAATTTTTATTATTCTGTGATTGCTGAAAATTTCAGAATTTAGAATATTTTCGCCTAAATGCCAAGGTTTAGACTTGTACCATTATGAATCTGTTGTAAATATCAGTCACAGCACACAAGTAAATTTGATTTTATAAACCGGCGTACTCAGAAATGTAATTTTTAAAATTTGTATTAATAAAAAATGATTGAATCAGCAGTAGGATAAATTATTTTAAAGGAAATCTTAAGTCGATTTGATTCCAAAATTTTTATTCGTCATGCATCAGTCGTCATTTGTAATTTAGCAAAGTGTTTACTGTACTGAATTACAATATTTTAACATAAACGACCACATTATGGAGAGCAATTTACCCAATGCTTTATTACTCATGGTTACGGGCATGAGTACTGTATTTTTTATCCTTTTTCTGGTGATTTCCGGAGGTAATCTGCTTATCAAGGCAGTAAACAAAGTAAATCTTCCCGTTCATGAAGTTCCTTTCACCAAGATTAATAACGAAAACATTTCACCTTCCAGGGAAGCGATCATCAAGGCCGCTATTGAGATTATAACCAAAGGGAAAGGAAAAGTGGACAGAATAGATAAAAGATAGCAATAAATGCAGTAATATTTAATATGAAACACCCACGACCGTAAACCGGACACAAAGGATAATGATTAAATGGGTGTTACATCTGACCGAAAAATCATCCCACCAGAGGTGGGTAAACTAAATTAAAACAGATGAAATGATGAAGAGAGAAATCAAACTGGCACTCATGTACCGAGACATGTGGCAATCATCCGGCAAATACATGCCAAGAGTAGATCAACTCATAAGGGTTGCTGAGCCGATTGTAGAAATGGGATGCTTCAGCAGAGTTGAGACCAATGGGGGAGGATTTGAGCAGATCAATCTTTTATATGGAGAAAACCCTAACCTTGCTGTAAGACAATGGACAAAACCATTTAACGATGCGGGTATTCAGACTCAAATGCTGGAAAGGGGACTGAATGGACTTAGGATGAATCCGGTGCCAAAAGATGTGAGAAAGTTGATGTTTAAAGTTAAAAAAATACAGGGGACAGATATTTCACGTTCTTTTGACGGACTAAACAATCCGCAGAATCTGGCGCTCTCTTTTCAATATGCCAGAGAAGGCGGAATGATTGCCCAGGGTGCTTTGAGTATGACTGTCTCTCCACTTCATACCGTGGAGTATTTTATTAATTTGGCAGATGATTTTATAGCACTTGGAGCAGAAGAAATATGCCTGAAAGATATGGCAGGTATTGCCAGACCAGTGTCGGTTGGGAAAATTGTACATGGTATCAGAGCGCGTCATCCCGATATTATCATTCAATATCATGGTCACTCGACACCCGGATTTTCTGTAGCGTCTGCCCTCGAAGCTGCCAGAAACGGGGCGGATATCATTGATGTAGGTATGGAGCCGCTTTCCTGGGGCACCGGACATGCTGATCTGCTTACGATACACGCTATGTTGAAGGATGCAGGATTTACCATGCCTGATATTAATATGAAAGCCTATATGCAGGTAAGAACGCTGACACAGGAATTTATTGATGATTTTCTGGGCTACTATATTAGCCCCAAAAACAGAGAGATGAATTCATTATTGATTGGCCCCGGATTGCCGGGTGGCATGATGGGGAGTCTGATGTCTGACCTTGAACAGAATCTCTCCGGACTTAATACATGGTTTGAAAAAAACGGAAAATCAAAAATCACCCAGGACGATCTGCTGATTAAACTATTTGATGAAGTTGAATATGTTTGGCCACGACTAGGTTACCCTCCATTGGTAACACCATTTAGCCAATATGTGAAAAATGTGGCTCTGATGAATGTCATTCAGATGGAAAAAGGCAAAGAACGATGGTCCATGCTGGATGAAAACACCTGGAATATGATATTGGGTCAGCAGGGACAATTGTTGGGTAAGGTAGATGATGAAATTTTACAGCTTGCAGAAAAGCAAGGCAGATCTGTTTTTACAGGGGATCCGCAGGAATTATATCCGGATCAGCTTGATCATTACAGGCAAAAAATGAAAGATAAAGGCTGGGATGCAGGACAAGATGATGAAGAATTGCTGGAGTATGCAATGCACCCGGTACAATACGAAGCGTTTAAATCAGGAGAAGCCAAATCAAAATTCGAAGAAGATTTAGCTAAAAAGAAAGCCCCCAAAAAGGATGTATCGAGCAGTGCAACGGATCATGAAAATAGTTTACCATCAGTAATAGATATAGAGATTGGCAATGAAAAATATTCCGTGCGCGTCAGTTATCCCGGTCAAAAGTCAGGTAATGTTACTCCGGTCATTTCCGTACCTGTACCATCACATGAACCATCAAATGGTAATGCACATTACATAGTTTCACCATTGGAAGGTAAATTTTTTCTTACCAAAGATTCCGGTGAAATAGGGATAAAAGTGGGCGATAAAATCAATAAAGGAGATACGGTAGCATATGTGGAAGCGATGAAGGTAATAAATGCGATAACCTCAGACGTATCTGGGGTAGTATCTGAAATACTTGTATCCAAAGGAGCCGATGTGGAAGAAGATGAGCAATTGATAAAATTGATATAAGATGGAAACACTGAGTAGAATTTATGAAATGACGGCGTTTGGTGCCATTGGAAATGACCCATGGTCGTTGTTTATGATTGGCTTGAGTTTGGGGCTTTTGTACTTGGGCATTGGCAAAAAATTTGAACCTTTGTTGCTCGTTCCTATTGCATTTGGCGTATTGCTTGCTAATTTTCCCGGAGGCAATATGGGCGTCATTCCTTCTGATGAAAGCAATGGTATCATGCATATGACCATTATTGAGATAGCAAAGGATTATGGCATCATGAATATGTTGTATTATTTGCTGATCAAAACAGGATTGTTGCCTCCGCTTATATTTATGGGTGTAGGTGCGTTGACAGATTTTGGTCCCATGCTGCGAAACCTTAAACTGGCATATTTTGGAGCAGCAGCTCAGATTGGTATTTTTACAGTTTTGGTAGCTGCAGTTGGATTGGGATTTTCGTTGAAGGAAGCTGCTGCATTAGGTATCATTGGCGGTGCTGATGGTCCTACCGCCATTTATACAGCGATTGTTCTTGCTCCGCATTTGCTTGGTCCCATAGCTATTGCTGCATATTCTTATATGGCATTGGTACCGGTGATCATACCTTTTATGGCTAAACTGACCATGACTGATGCAGAATTCAAGATAAATATGAAGGAGCAGGATAAATTATATCCACCTTCTGTCCAGATAAAAAATCTCAAATTACTAAAAATAATATTTCCTGTCGTTTTATGTATCATTGTCTCATTACTTGTACCATCCTCGGTACCTTTGGTTGGTATGCTTCTCTTTGGCAATCTGGTCAAAGAGATTGGCACGGATACACATCGATTATTTGCTGCTGCGTCGGAGACTATACTAAATACAGCCACTATTTTTCTGGGCTTGACAGTAGGTGCCACCATGACATCTGCCACTTTTTTACAATCTCAGACCCTGATGATCATAGTCGGTGGATTTTTTGCATTTTGTCTTTCTGTAGCCGGAGGTATCTATGCAGTAAAAGTGCATAATTTATTTTCAAAGAAAAAAATCAACCCGCTTATTGGTGCGACCGGACTAAGTGCAGTACCTATGTCTTCCCGAGTGGCCAATGAAATAGCATTAAAACATGACTCATCAAATCATATTCTTCAATATGCCATGTCCAGTAATATTTCCGGTGTGATAGGAAGTGCAGTAGCTGCAGGTGTATTGATTTCATTTTTAGCGTAAAACAATGATAATGAAAAACAACATTTTAACATCCATATCTGTATTTTGCGGATCATCCCCGGGCAATAATGACCTATATTATCAGGAAGCATACCATTTGGGCGTTTTTTTAGCAGAAAGTAACATAAAACTGGTGTACGGAGGCGCTAAAGTGGGTCTTATGGGTGCGGTAGCTGATGGGGCGTTGAGTAAAGGAGGCACAGTGGTGGGCGTAATTCCGGATTTTTTGCTGAATAAGGAAATTGCACATGATGGACTAACAGAACTTAAAGTGGTACAATCTATGCACCAGCGAAAGAGTATAATGGATGAACTGTCAGATGGTGCCATAATTCTTCCAGGTGGGTTTGGGACGATGGATGAGATGTTTGAGCTACTCACATGGGGACAACTTGGTCTTCACAAAAAACCTATTGGCATCCTGAATACCGATGGATTTTATGACGATTTGATAGCATGTCTGGACAAGATGGTTTCAAAAAATCTTCTTCGGCAAACCAATAGAGACATGCTTCTGGTCAGTCAGGATATTATAACACTTTTTGGTATGATGAAAACCTATGAAGCACCCATGAAGGCAAAGTGGATGAATAGAGACGAAGTTTAAATCTGTTAATACCATATGAATAGAATTAATCAGGGTATTATCATCTTAAATTTCTATAAGATTATACTGTTGATTTTAATAAGTTTTTGTTCTGATGGTGAAAGTAATTTTTTTGAAACTTTATTGTTTTTCTCTTTAACAGGTAAACGTAAAACTATAGAAATCCCATATTGATTTCTATCTTTGTCCACAATTTTAATGAAGGATATAACATTATGGTACCAGTTATCGTTTTACTAGTCCAAAAACATTGGTATTGAACCTATCTGTTAAGTTAATTTTATCGTACTCTGCTGTCTTCAGATTGTTGATTATCGGATTGGTATCTCTTGTTACAGCCGTATCTCATCTTCATTCTCAGGTAAATCCAAAAATTTCAACCCAGCAAGATCCCAAAAAGATTTCCATCCATAGTGAAAATAATCAGGTCATCGATGCTACCACAGATCCTGCCACACAATATCTTAATGGCGATGTAAAGGTGTACCATGCAGGTACTTTTATGTTTTGTGACTCTGCCATTTTGAGAGGTCCTGATCTTCGCATGCATTTTAATGTAGTTTTGTTGCAAAATGACACTATCAGGATTTTTGCTGACTCTCTTTCGTACAATGGAGACTCATTAGTAGCTTATCTTTATGGAGATATCATTCTTGAAAATGGACTTTCAAAAAAACTGTATACTACTTTCCTGAAATATGATGTTAAAAACAAAATAGCCTATTATACGCGAAATGCCAGACTTGTCGATGGTACTTCTACTCTTTTAAGTCGCAGGGGAAAATATTTTCTAAATGAAAAAACTGCCTACTTTTATGAAAATGTCAAAGTGCAGGGAGATGATTTTGATTTGATTTCTGATTCCCTATCTTATAATACCATCACTCAGGAAACCCGATTTTTGGCCCCGGTTAGGATTAATAAAGACACCAGCCGCATTTTTAGCGAAAGAGGTTGGTTTGATCTTGATGACAAATTGGGTGATTTTATAGGGAATGCACAATATATGGAAGGTAAAACAACTGCGAAGGCGGATACAATCACTTACAATGGAAAACTGGATTTGGTGATTCTCAAAGGAGATACGATCAGGAGCGAGTATATTTCTGAAAAAGATACTGCTTACGCCAAAGTCATCTATTATGATAAGAAAAATGAAATCTTTCGCCTGACCAAAGATGCTTGGTACAAAGGAGAAAAAAATGAAGTTTCAGGGGAAAAAATCTTTTATGACAAGAAGACTGAAAAGTTTAATGTAAGTGGCCGATCCAAAGTCAGCGACCCACCATCTATTATAGAGGCAGATACATTGGACTATGATAAAACCATCAAATATGGTAAAGCAGATGGGCATGTAGTATGGCGGGATACATCAGCAAAGACTGCCATCATTGCTGATCATGTACTGTATAAAGGGGCAGAAAACTATATGAAAGCTACAAATGATACCGGTAGACCTCTTTTTACCACAGATATAGACGGTGATACATTATTTTTAAAGGCGGATACCCTAAAATCATTCAGGGTCATAAAGGAAAGAATCATTGTACCTGATAAAAATGCAGCACGGAAAGCAAAAAATTTTAAAAATAAGATGACTGAACCTATAGAAAAATTGGATATAACCGCCGATGATAAATTGGGAAAATTGGAAATTTTATCATCAGATACCATCCAAAATGATAGTACATTACAAACATCAGATACTTTGATAGCAAAGATATCAACAGATACGATTTTTACCGGTATTATGGATACCATTGATTATTTTATTGGGGACAACAATGTAAAAATGTTCAAATCTGATATGCAGGCAGTATGTGATTCATTGGTGTACAATAAAAGTGATTCCATGTTTACTCTACTTTCAGCCCCTTTTGTTTGGTCAGACAGTTCACAGATCGCAGGTGATACGATTGATATTTTTATGAGATTAAAAAAAGTAGATAGGCTTGTTGTAAGATCTGAAGCATCCATTCTTAGCAGTGAAGATTTGATATTTTTTAATCAGATCAAAGGCAGATTTTTGGAAGCTTTTTTTAAAGAAAGCAAAATATACCGTATGGATGTAGATGGTAATGCTCGGGTAGTATATTACCTCACAGACAAAGAAAAAGCATATATTGGTGTAAACACAACAGAAGCAGCAAATATGTCGTTTTTTCTTAAAGACAATAAAATTACAGATATTCGAAATTACGGGGAACCGCGTTCAAAAGTAATTCCTATGAAAACTGCCGACCACGATGCTTTAAAAATAAAAGGTTTTCTTTGGAATATTGACAAAAGACCCAAAACTACCGGCGACCTTTAAAGCGATCTATCACTTAAGTTATTTTAAATGGGCTCTTTTCCATCTTTTATGTGACCAGAGCCAGAATGCGGGTTGACCTTCTATTTCTTTTTCAAGTATTCTGCTGTACTGCTCTGTAATTTCCCCGGGAGCTTCAAGATCGGGATGTTCTGTTATCGATTGAAACTGAAGGATATAAGACAGTATACCATCAGCTTGTGGCTGTTGTTTGAGGTACAATACCGGATAGTTGAATTTTCTGGCAAGTTTTTCTGCACCTGTCAACCAGGGAGTATCCTGATGAAGAAATGTATTCCAGTATACTCCATTCATGTTCAAAGGTGATTGATCTCCTATGAAAATATACAGTACATTTTCGGCTTTATATTTGGACATTATTCTTGCCGTTTGTTCTATAGGATGTAACTCCAGTCCGTGGGCCGACCTTATTTTTAGCATAATGCCGTCTACCGTTTTATCCGAGATAGGTTTGTAAAAAGCGACGACCCTTTGCTGTATAAATGCTGGTAACATGACCATATTCATCTCCCAGTTTCCATAATGTGATGCGGTCACAATAGTACTTTTTTGGGCACTTAAAAAGGAAAGCCACTTATCTGATTCTGCTAATTTTATTTTACTTTTCAACGTTTTTAAATCATAGCTTATGATGTAAAGAGTCTCTCTGATATACCGAATCAGTACATGGTAATATTCATTTTGGATTTTTTTGATTCGTTTGTCATCATATTGATTTCCAAAACTTCTTTTTAAGTTGGTAAATATAACCTTAGATCTGTATCTTAAAATATATTTTAAAAATACCTCTGTTTTCCATAGTAGTATATAGATAAGAAATGGGGCTGTCCGGGTAAGATTCCTGATGATAAATAAGATGATATGAATTACAATATTTTTCAATTTAAAACTCAATTTGATTTGTTGGTATGACTATTTTCCCTAACGGGGTAAGCGCATTGATCAGATGTATACTTTCAAAACTACATACGTCGGGAAGATAAATGTCTCTTTCTTCAATGCGTCCTGAATTGATAAGTTTTTGTCGCTGAACTCCATTTAACAAAGGCTTACATGGTGTAAAGAATGAATTTTTAGTACAGAAAACAATATTGTAATAGTAGGCATCGGTTACAAGACCATGATTTACTATTATAATCTCATCACATCCATTTCTTTTGTTATATAATGCATCCAGATCATCTCTTTTCAGATATTTATAGGAATATTGTGTATCTCTCCCATCTATGATCTTCAGCGTTTTAATGTTTCTGGGGGTATAATGCTGGTATTGGATATCCTGGATCAAATCATCATATATTACCCTACACTTCACGAGTCCCGTTGAAAACTCAGCAGGAATATTTATATTTTTTCCAATATTCAATGGATCAATACGACCGAAAAGTTCTAAGCGGGCCAGATTTGCTCTTTTTTCGTGACCGGCAATATTGTACACTTTGCCATTGAATATTTTAATGCTTTCTACCAATTGGGACATATACTTTGTCTATCATTTCTTTGTATTCTGATGCGCATTCACTTTGGTTGGTTATACCACATCCGCTTCTATACCACAATCTATCATCCGACTTTTCTATATAGCGAATCATCACCGCAGAATCTACATTTTCACCATCAAAGATACCAAATACTCCTGTATAATATCCACGGGAGTCTGATTCATTTTCTGCAATAATTTCCAAAGTTTTTTTCTTTGGTGCACCTGAAACACTACCCGCAGGTAACAAAGCCATAAATATATCTCCCAGTTTTGAACGAAAATCATTTGGCAATGTTCCCTCGATTTCAGAACTCACCTGCAATAGTGTTCTGTGTGATGTGGTGAGATGATCTATATATCTGAATTTGTTGACTTTAACATTTTTAGCCACAAGGCTGAGGTCATTACGGAGCAAGTCCACGATGGTATAATGCTCAGCGGTTTCTTTGAGGTCATTCAGTATGATATTTTCAGCATTAGGTACGGAGGCGTCTATGGTTCCTTTCATAGGGAAAGTATAAATTTTATTTCCTTTTATTTGCACAAAAATCTCCGGAGATGAGACGATAAACTCATCTTTGAAATACAATTTATATTTTGCGTGAGAAATATCAAACAGCTCTTTTAAACTGTAATTTGTTTTTATTTCAGTGGCGAATGTCAGATTTAATAAAAAGGAGTTTCCAAACTGAATTTCCTTTATTACACGGTCAAATGCTTCAGCATATTTTTTATAGTTTATGGGGAAAATATCAAATTGAAGATTTTTTTGTTTGATACCGGATAATTGATAATTTTTTACATCATTAAATTTATAATATATATCTTCGGTTATTTGTCCGATTTTTAATATGACTGGTTTTTTTAATTCAAAATCCAAAATAAAAATAAAAGGAATCCTGCGTTGCCCTAAATCATTCATTTTATCTATCCAGCTGGGCTCTGATACTATACTTTTCGACATAAACAGGTTATACTAATAGAAGAAGAGATATGGTAGGATAATTATTTTTTGGGGATGACATAGTAAATTATATTGGTCACCCATTTGGCCGGATCAGGTTCTTTTGCCGGATCAGTTAGATATTCTTCTATGACGGGAGGTAACTGTTCGAGACGATGATCGAGCATGTATTCATCCATGGCGTAGTGCGCAGCAGCAGATTTACTGCTTTCCCCTTTGTATTCTATCATTAATGCTGGTTTTGATGGTATATTTACTGACTCTGTATCCATGATATTAAATTCTGCAAGCGTAGGTAGGGCAGCAGCCATATCTACTTTTCCACCATCGAAGTCCCATGTATAAAACAGACCACATGGCATACCGGATATCGTAAGGTTTTGCTCTATGGCTTTTTGGTACAAGCCACTTATATTTTGTGAATAATATTGTTGTATATTTTCAATTTGCACCAACGATCTATACGAGATAAAAAATCTTTGATTCATCGTCAGTTCCTTTATCTGATACCCATTGTAAATCTTATTTTTATATCTGTTATTTACAAATACTTTAAGATTGTCCAGATTCTGATGTATATGTTTTTTAAGTTTCCATCTATGGATGAAATTCCACAAATTTCTGATATAACCTGATGTGCTTTTTCCATGAACCTTTACCATAGTATTTATAGAGTCTTTTGCGATCAGTTTGTATACAAATACTATTTCTTTTCCTGACTTTTGTTCGTCTGATAAAATGATACTATCATTGAGCTGACTGTTTAATATTCGCAATACTCCATTTCCATATAATGTACCCGAATAATCACATGATACTCCCGCTCCGACCGAAGTTCCGGAACAAATCAGTTTAAATGTAGTATCCAAAGTCGCTTTTGTATTCCACTCTGATTGATGATTGACATTATTTAATGCATTAAAAACAAAATTGGCAGGAGCTTTAAGTTCCATATCAGTATGCACTTCATAGGTTTTCGAAACAAAAAATGACAAAACAGCTATCAGGAAAATCAGAATGCCAAATGCAGATAAATATTTTTTTGAAGTACTCATATAGTATGATTATGGTTATTATAAATTAGATACCCGATAGCAAACACCTTGCATATGCAAATTTACAATAATTTTATTTGTTGGCATAAAAAAGGTTGTGACTTATGAGTTTAAAAAAATCAGGTTTTTACCTAAAACTCTAAAACGAATTTCCTTTTTCATGTTAAAATTATTGCAAAATTAGGCTCTGCCATTTGGCTGAGTACTTTTTATTTAACATCACTGAAGTGAATATGATTTGTCTCAAAAAGTGCTTGTTTTAATCGTCCTCTCCGACGCCAGGCTGAACTTTTGACCTTCATGAAGGAAATCATTTTAGATATTTAGGAAATGTATTTTTATAAAAAAAGGCCTGCATACTTCTTTTATGCAAGGCCCTTTATCTTTAAAAATTAGCAATGAAAAAACATCGGTTTAGACCGTCATAATATCTTTTTCTTTTACTTCGATCATTTTATCAATTTTATTCATATACGACTCTATGGTCTTCTGAATTTCATCTTCTTTTCTTTTTCCTAAATCTTCAGGAAAGCCATCTTTTATTTTCTTTTTAACAAAATCCATGATTTTGTGCCTGTGAGCCCTGATAGCAACCCGTGATTCTTCACCGGCATGTTTGGCTTGTTTTACCATGGTTATCCTTCTTTCTTCACTCATGGGAGGTATCATAAGTCGTACAACTTCTCCATCATTCATAGGAGTGATACCCATATTGGCTTCAAAAATGGCTCTTTCTATAGCTGCAAGCATCTTTTTTTCCCATGGTTGAATGCTCAATGTACGGGCATCCGGTGTACTTATATTTGCAATCTGACTAAGTGGGGTAGGACTCCCGTAATAATCCACCATAAGACCATTCAACATAGCAGGTGATGCTTTGCCGGCACGAATTTTATTTAATTCAAAAGCCAAATGCTCCAGCGCTTTGTCAAAGTGCTCTGTAGTCTGCATTATCTGCATTTCTATTTCTTCTATCATATGTGGTTCATTATATTGAACTGCAAAATTATAACCTTTTATAATTTAATCATTATTGCTGCCAAGAAATCTGAGCAAGAAATACAAAAACATCACCAAAGCTCCCAATGCCTGTGCAACGTATGTCATAGCTGCCCACCATAATGCGTCTTTAGCACCGTCATGTTCTGCACCTCGCATAAAACCTGAATCATCCAGCCATGCCAATGCTCTGTTGGAAGCATCAAATTCTACTGGTAACGTTATCAGACTAAAGAGTGCTGTAACACCGAAAGTAGCTAAAAGTATAAGAATCAATACATTACCGCCAAACCCGGCTCCCATACCAAATATGGTAGCCATAAACAGAAATTGCTGAATACTGGAACTGAATTGTACCACAGGAACTAGTTTTGATCTAAGAGTAAGCATACTGTAAGCAGTATCATGTTGGACGGCATGTCCACACTCATGTGCAGCCACAGCAGCAGCAGATATTGATCTTCCGTTATATACTTCGGGAGATAATGCCACAGTTTTGTTGACCGGATTATAATGATCAGATAAAAAACCTTGTCCCATAACCACCTGAACACCCCGTATGCCATAATGGCTCAGCATAGCTTCTGCTATTTCTTTACCACTCATACCACTTCGGGTACCTATTTTGCTGTAATGCGCAAATTTTGATTTTAAACGGTTGCTTACAAGCATACCTACAACGGTAAAAACACCTAAAACTACCCAATAACCTATTCCTATCATATTAATTTAAAAGCTTTGATTTATTTTAAAAAAAATTATTTAATCATATTGTATCCAGTGTATGGTTGTAAAGCTTCAGGTATCTTTATACCGTCTGCAACCTGATGGTTTTCCAATAATGTTGCCACTATTCTGGCCAAAGCCAATGCACTTCCGTTTAGAGTATGTGCCAGTTTGGTTTTACCATCGTCATCCCTAAATCGCAACTTCATACGATTGGACTGGAAAGTTTCAAAATTCGACACTGAACTAACTTCAAGCCATCTGCCTTGTGCTGCAGAATAAGTCTCAAAATCAAAAGTCAATGCAGAGTTAAAACTCATATCACCGCCACATAAACGCAAAATACGATACGGAAGTTCAAGTTTTTTCAACAAACTTTCCACATGATTTACCATTTCCATGAGGGTTTCGTAGGATTTGTCCGGATGTTCTATTCGTACGATCTCTATTTTATCAAACTGATGCAGACGATTAAGCCCTTTTACATCAGAACCATAAGAACCCGCTTCTCTACGGAAACAAGGGGTGTACCCTGTGAGCTTTATCGGAAAATCACTTTTCTGAAGGATGGTATCTCTGTACAGATTGGTCAAAGGCACTTCAGCTGTTGGGATGAGATAGAAATCATCTTTTTCGCAGTAATACATCTGTCCTTCTTTGTCCGGCAATTGGCCTGTAGCTTTTGCTGTCTCTTTATTTACCAGGAGTGGCGGCTGGATTTCCTGATACCCTGCAGAGATGGCTTCATCCAGAAAGAAATTTATCAATGCTCGCTGCAATCTTGCCCCCTGATTTTTATACACAGGAAACCCAGATCCTGTCAGAGTAACCCCATCTTTAAAACTGATCAGATTGTATTTTTCTGCCAGTTCCCAATGGGGTAGCGCATTCTCCCCTAAGTCGGGCATGGCTTTATCCCATGCTTTAAATACTTCATTGTCTTCTGCTTTTTGACCGAATGGTACAGAAACATGGGGTGTATTTGGAAGCTGTATGATCATCTCTTCCAGCAACTCTTTTACGTCCTTAAGTTGCGTCTCTAAAATTTTTGATTCATCTTTTAACGCAGCTACCTCAGATTTTAATTCAGTGGCCTTTGAAGCTTGTCCGGATTTGAAAAGTATACCTATTTCATCAGATAGCTTATTGGTTTTGGAGAGGATATTATCCAGATTGGTTTGTATAACTTTTCTTTTATCATCTTCAGATATAATCTTATCAACCAGGTCAATTTGCTCTTGTGATGCGTTTTTCTTTTTAAGTCCGGAAATAATCCGTTCTTTATCTTCTTTTATATTCCCGATTTCCAGCATAATTACTTTTTATTATGTTTAAAATGATATTTTTTTAATTTTTTTGCAAAGATAGTATTTTGAATATCAAATTAAATATCTATTTTTGTGCTTTCATATTAATTCGAATAAAACTGTCATCCGACCGTTTCATCTTATCAAAATAATTTCTTTACAGTTTTTCAGGAGAATTCTCCACTCATACAGTACGGATTTATAAGATCAGCGTGTTTATCCTTTAAAATCACAATCAGAATTATAATTATTATATGTACGATATTTTGCAGTTAAATGACATGCTCGTTCCTGAGTTGAAGGAATTGGGTGATAAGTTAGGTTTGGGAAATGTAAAAAAACTAAGCAAGCAGGAATTAATTTACAAAATACTTGATCAGCAAGCCGTATTGAGTAAAAATACTGTAGCAGAAGAAAGTGTAGCTGCAGACGAACCAAAGAAGAGAGGTAAAAAACCTACTCCACCTGTAGTAGCTAAGATAGTCCAACCAGCAGTACAGCCCGAACTTGCCCTTGTGGAACCTGAGCCCGTAGAAACAGACAAGCAGGAAGCCAAAAGGGAACGTTCAAGAATTATCAAAGCACCCGATAAAGTGGGATTTACACCTAAGGTACAGAGTAAACCGGAATTAAAACCAGAAGCCGTACCTGTAGAAGTAAAAGAAGTTATCGCACCCAAAAAAGAAGAAATTACCGAAAATCCAAGGCCGCCTCGATTTGATCCCAGAAATAGAAATCCCAAACATACTCATCAAAACCAACCAACCTCAAATCAGCCTCCGGTAAGTCAGAATACCAGTCCTGTACAGCCTGTACAGAATGGTCCTTCCGGAGAATATAGAAGACCGGTTCCAAATTATCATGAAATAAAACAGGAAGAACCAAGATTTATTCCGGACCTGGATGGCGTGATCGAAAGTGAAGGCATTCTTGAATTGATGGTAGACGGATATGGTTTCCTCAGATCTTCGGATTATAATTATTTATCATCTCCTGATGATATTTATGTGTCTCCCTCACAGATCAAGTTATTTGGACTAAAAACAGGAGATACTGTTCAAGGTAGCATCAGACCACCCAAGGAAGGGGAAAAGTATTTTGCTTTATTAAAAGTAAGTAGTATTAATGGACTTGATCCTTTAAAATTGAAGGAAAGAGTGCCCTTTGAATATCTGACTCCTCTGTTTCCAGATGAAAAATTTAAACTTACCACACATTCGTTGGGCAAGGATTATGGCAATCGTATGATTGACCTTTTTACACCGATAGGAAAAGGGCAGAGGGGATTGATCGTTGCACAGCCCAAAACAGGAAAGACTTTTTTATTAAAGGATATTGCAAATGCCATTGCTTACAACCATCCGGAGTGTTATCTGATCATCTTGCTAATCGATGAAAGACCAGAAGAAGTCACCGACATGAGGAGAAGTGTCAATGCCGAAGTTATAGCAAGTACTTTTGATGAACCAGCAGAAAATCATGTTCGTGTAGCAGGAATTGTACTGGAAAAAGCAAAAAGACTTGTCGAAAGCGGTCATGATGTAGTAGTACTATTAGACTCTATTACCAGATTGGCCAGAGCTTATAATACGGTAGCGCCTACCAGTGGTCGTGTACTGTCGGGTGGTGTGGAAGCCAATGCACTTCATAAACCTAAGAAATTCTTTGGAGCTGCACGTAATATTGAGGATGGAGGATCACTGACCATACTGGCTACTGCTTTGATAGAAACCGGTTCAAAAATGGATGAAGTCATCTTTGAAGAATTTAAAGGTACCGGAAATATGGAACTCCAGTTGGATAGATCTCTTGCCAACAAACGTATGTATCCGGCCATAGATATAACCAAGTCAAGTACGAGACGTGAAGAATTATTGCTTCCGGAGAGTATGTTGCCTAAGTTGTTTATACTTAGAAATCACCTGGCAGACATGAAACCGGATGAAGCCATGGAATTTATCAAAAAACATATGATGGGTACCACCAGCAATGATGAGTTTATCGTTTCCATGAATAGCTAATATTTTTGTAGCATCAGATTTCGAATGGGAGATGTTGATACTCCAGTGATTATGGTGATGATATATACCGACGAGAATTTATTTTGCAAAGACGATGAAACTCATGTCTTCATCGAGACAAAAAAAATCTATCGGTATTATGCTCAAAATAAATGAATTATTTAAAGAGTTTTTCGCAATCCGATTTATTTTGAGTATAATGGTGGAAGGGCGAAGGTTTGAGAAATAGGATATTTATCCGGAGTTAAATATTTACTTTTATTTTAGTATAAAATTTGTAGAATTAGTATAAAATTATACCTTTGCGGTTCTTTTTGAAATCCATGCCGTAATTCGGTAGTCAATGGAAAGATTTTAACTTTGATTTTTAATAAAATAGTCTGAAGACAATATGAAACGTACATATCAACCATCCAAGAGAAAAAGAGTCAACAAACATGGATTCAGATCCAGAATGGCATCAAAAAACGGTAGAAGAGTGTTGGCAAAAAGAAGAGCAAGAGGAAGAAAAAAACTTACTGTGTCTGACGAGAAAGGCGTTAAGTAATATATTTTCTATCGGCAAATATTAAATTCTGATTGTGGTTTTTTTGACTGCATTCAGAATTTTTTATTTAGGATATTTTGTACCTGAGTTTTGTTATTCCCACAGATTGACCGTATTTTTAGGCATTAAATCTTTACAAGTAAGAATTTATTTTAACATTCATACAAATTAAAGTTTTTATTAGTAATATTGTTTGAAGTGTAATGGTACTTTATATTAAACTGCCCCAATAAATATGTCTTTAATAAATACAAGACAAAAGTGATTTTGATCATACCACAGAAATACAAATCTTGGACCACAGACTTAAAAGTAAAATTACCATAGACAGAATCTTTGCAGAAGGAAAATCGCTCTTTGTGTATCCCATAAAGTTGGTCTATATGCATCTGCCAAAATACCATAATTCAGATACATATTTATATGGTGTGTCTGTAAGTAAGCGCAACTTTAAACTGGCTGTAGATAGAAACAGAATAAAACGCCAAATGAGAGAAGCAATTAGATTACAATATTCAGACATGTCCGGAGCTGAAGGACAAGTAAACTTGATGATGTTTATTTTTGCCGGCAGAGAAAAGTTGGATTATGTTATTATTGAAAGAGCCATTAAAAAACTATTGAAAAAAATAAAGTGATACATCTAAAGATTCAGATTCAATGGCTTAAAATCGATTTCAAGGTTCTAAGTCCCATTCCTTATAAAATGTTGTTTTAGTGTGACTCCTCCGGAGTCAGTAAATTACCCGAATATTCATAGCAAACAAAGTTTGATCCCTATGGGAACAAACATATGTGTCAAAGACATTGGCTTCAGAAAATTCAAACTAAGCTTGAAAGATTCCCCAGGGAACAAAGTCACAATAATCACAGCCATTTACTTCGGAGAAGTCTAAACTATGCTTGAAAGATCAATCAATGAAAAAGGCCACAATAATTACAAATCCATTGACTTCAGAGAAGTCTAACTATGCTTGTAAAATTGGATATCACCGACCCCAGACGGGGTCGCACAAAACAAATCCATTGACTTCGGAGAAGTCCAACTATGCTTGAAAAATATGATTTATGTGTTCCCGACCCCGGTTGGGGTTGCACAATACTTATTTTGCAAAATATTAAATAATTAATTATTCATCCAATTCATCAAAAAAATCAAATACATATTCATTTTTAAACTCAATATTGTAATTTTCCAATAAAGAAATATATTCTTCCCTGAATGTTCTTTTTGAATGGTGAGTTTCCTGATTCAATATATATTTTATAATCATATCTCTTTCTTTGTAACCATTTGAAAAAACAGCATAGCCATTTTGCCATTCAAACTTATATTTAGTGAAATTATTTTCTGAAATATATTGGCTAGTTGCTTTTTTAATTTCTCTTACCAGATCTGGTATCAGCTCCTTACAACTGTAACTAAAAAAATAAATGAATGTGATCATTATATCCATTGACCGCTAATGAATAATGATCCCTTTTATTTAAAATTCCGGACGTATATGCAAATAATTTATGTCGCCAGGTTTTTTCAAGTAACGCTTGCCTGTGTTTTACCGCAAAGACAATGTGTAAATATACTTGTTTATAAGAATCAGCCATTATTAAAGTTTTATTGTTTATACAGTAAAAATAAAACTTAAAAACCAGATGATGTTCATTTCGTTGCTAAAATACATGTAGTGTGACTCCTCCGGAGTCAGTATCTTACCAGAATTTCCATAGCAAACATAGTTTGATCCCTCAGGGAACAAACAAATATGCCATAGCCATTGGCTTCAGAAAATTCCAACTATGCTTGAAAGAAAAGAGCTGGATGTTCCCCGGAATGGGGTCGAACAAAAACAAATCCATAGACTTCAGAGAAGTCCAACTATGCTTGAAAGAATAGTGATGAATGTTTCCGACCCCGGACGGGGTCGAACAAAACATATAATATTTTATAGTGATAAGCTGGAATATTTCGAAGTATAGTGTGACTCTTCCAGAGTCAGTAACTCACCCTAATCTTCATTTCAAACATAGTTTGATCCCTCCGGGAACAAACATATAAACTACAGCCATTGACTTCGGGGAAGTCCAACTATGCTTGAAAAATATGATTTATGTGTTCCCGACCCCGGACGGGGTCGTACAATATCTACCAACTGCTTTCTAAATATCATCATTATGACTAATCAAAATCATCATTATTTTATATGAATATCATGCTTCATTTTTCCAAAATTACATATATTTGCTTTTTATTAAATCATAATGACATCATGATCATCATATTGATTTTTTTATAAAATAATTATTGTTAAGGTATACTCTATATTATTTTATTGTTTAGCTTTGCGCTTTATTAGGCATCATCAAAGGATGAACCTTATTTTTTTACATGACGAATAAGAAATAAGAAAACTACACCGGGGCAGATTACCATCCCTACTTTGTAAAGACGAAAATACAAACATTGGTAGTCCATCCGTTTCTGTTTCTTATGTATATTATAGTATAAATAAAGACGAAATCACCCTTATATATATTATAGATACATAGCGTCGGCTAAGGTTTAAAAAATAGTACGCACTCAGGAACCTTACTTCCTGTTGTGGCTATATTTGTCATACACAGTTTATGGCTAATTTATTATTTTTTAAATAACATTTATTTTTTTAACCAAAACTCAATCTCATGAAAAGATTTTTATTTTTCATCGCTGGAGTGATGTTCCTTGCCTTTGGCTTAGGTACGACAAGTGTACAGGCACAGTGTCCTACGCCCGGAGGTTTACAGGCATCAAACATCACACAAAATTCAGCTATTCTCGCCTGGGCGTCAGGTGATACGCCAACAGACAATTGTTGGACTATTACTGTAGGTGGTATGGGCCTTGTTGACTGTAATAATACAGGACAAGCGACTGTACAAACTACAGTTTGCTTCATTAACAACGTAGTTAGTTTTACTGCGCCGGTTACAGGTATGACTGTAGTTGGACAGGGAATTGCCGTAACAGTAGGCGGACTTCAGCCTGGTACTGATTACGAATTCTTTGTAAATGAAACTTGTGACGGCATCGGAGCACCACTTAATGTGTCTGATTGTGCTGGTCCTCTTGCATTCCAGACTAAAGATGCCCAGTACACAGTAACTTCTACTGCGCTAGCACCTTCATGTCCTTTTGTTAGTCCGGGTTATGTACCTAATGGCTCGTTTACCGTTACTGTGACTAACGGTACTACTTGCGCAGGTACTTACACGGTTAACGCAACTCCTGTTGCTGGTTCAGGTCCGGGTGGAAGTACACCTCCATTTACAACGGTTACTACTTACATCGGATTTCCTGCAGGTGCTTACTTCTTTGGTAACGCAGGAGCTGGTAACTACACAGTGACAGTAACTGAAACAGGACCATGTAATCCTACCACAGATCCTGTTGTAACAGTTGTTACCGTACCAAATGGTACAGACGCAGTTGCACCTACTTTCTACGTTACAGACGTATTGGGTAATATCCTTGCGGATAATGATCCACTTACAGCTCAGGGAGTAACATTCAACTTAGGAAACGTTACTGTTCCTGAAGGAGAGTGTGGTCGTCAGGATGAGTACTATGTATTTGGAAATGACGTTTGTGACGGTTTCATCGTAGCAGACAATGCAGTTTCTGCTACTGCAGTTACCACTCCAAACACTATTGTACCTGGTACTCAAGTAAGCACTACTCCGGATGGTTTCGGATTTTACCTGGTAGACGTTCACTGGAGTACAGGTACTTCTACTGTGAGCATTTTTGGTCGTGATGCTTCCGACAACATTGCCAATGGTGCAGCAGGACTTCAGTTGATAGCTAGAGTTCTTGATAACGTAGACCCTGTGGTTACTATCCTAGGTAACTCTCAGTTTACTATCCCTGTATGTGCTACGTCTGTAACAGGTGTAGTTACTTTCCAGGTAGATGATCTTTGTGATCAGAATGCAGTAAACTTCAATAATCTTGTTGTAAGCTTCGGTGGAGCTACTGGTGTACTTCAGTTCCAAGGAAACAATTACAGAGAGTACTTAGTAACTTTCCCTGCTGCAAATACCAATCCAGGTTACATCATAAGTGCTTCTTACACAGATGCATTTGGAAATGTTGGATTTATCGATCAGGTGATTACTGTACAACTTGCTGCTGTAAATCAGCCTCCGGTAATTATTGCAAATGCCGAGACTATTACAGTTCCTAATTGTGCAGGCCAAACACCAATAGCAGGGATCATTTATTAGTTTTGTAGTTCAGGATGACTGTTCAGATATTAACATAGATGATGTAACCTTTACTTTACCACAGCTTCCTGCTGCAGGAACATGGGGTACAGGTGCAGGTGAAAATCCTTTCTTCTGGGTTGAAGAGATTGGTTCTCCAAGAACTGTATATTTTGAAGTAGAAATGCCATTTGCTGCTTTCACTTTAGGTGGTACAGGTACATTGGATTTATTCCCGTTCATTGAATATCAAGGTACTGTATCGCAACCTACTGTCAGCTTTATAGCTCCAGGCAACCAACCTGCTGACATAGTAATGCCTTCAGTAAATGTGACTTTACCTCAGTGTCAGGCTTCTGTACCGGCTACTTTCGCTATCTCAATCTTTGACGATTGTGATAATCCGATAGTACCTGCCAGAGCTACTTTCACTTTAGGTGGTGCTGCACTTGCACCTACATTTGTAAATGCTGCAGCTGGTTATTTTGAATTTACAGTAAACGCAACAGCAGCGCTTAATGATGCTTTGCTTACTGCCAGATATCAGGATGCACAAGGTGCAGTTAGAACAGCTGATGCACAGATTCAGGTAAATGCTCAACCGGATGCATTCAAGCCTGTGATCGTGTATCCTTCACAGCCTATATTTGTAGCACTTGATCCTTGTGGACCAAATACAACTGTAGTTAACTTCCAGGCTTCAGCACACGACAATTGTGGTGTGACAGCATGGACAGTAGCGATTAACAACGGCGGAACTGTTACCAATGTAGGTTCTAATTATACCACTTCTGCATTGACTCCTGGTACATACACAGTGACACTTACAGCAAGAGATGCTGCGAATAATCAAACTGTTGAAACATTCCAGATCATCATTACAAAAGCACCTGCTCCTGCTACAAGCTTAGCATGTGTAGGTCAGATCAATGTGAGCATAGATGCTACACCTAACTCTTGTAGAGTAGCTGTTACGCCAGAGATGGTACTTAATGGTAACTGGGGATGTCTTACTCCTGCTGACTTTACAGTAGTGGTTATGGACGGAAACACTGCCAATGGTAATATAGCTGATGGTAAAGGTCTTTTTGACTATGTTGTAACTAAAGTTGGTGGACCAACTGCTGGTTTTAATTCACCATGTTGGGGTAAAGTTTTAGTTGAAGATAAATTGGCTCCAACCATTACATGTGTTGATCAGCAGATCTTCTGCTATCAGGTAGATGCATTTGTTGCACAAACTAATCAGAACGTACAGTTCAGACCAGTAGCAACAGACAATTGTGGTATGATTACCACTGCTTCTTATGTGTTCTCTACACACAAATTCTTGGATGATTGTTCAGACAATGGATTTATCCTTAGAAAGTGGGTAGTAACAGATATGGCCGGACATACTGCAACTTGTGAGCAAACCATTAGAGTTATTACTACTCTTCCTTGGTTCTGCCCTGATCCATTGGTAGAATTGTCTTGCAAAGACATTACTACACCTGCAGCGATAGCAGCAGCAAAAGGAGTAAGAGCAGCATATCCTCACTTCAGAGTTGGTGCAATTGCAACTAATCTGAACGGAGTATGCAACTATTATACAACATACAGTGATATTCCAATAGATGCATGTGGTCCTCATTGCCATGGCAATAAGAAAGTGATCAGAACATGGACTGTTCTTGACTGGTGTGAAGGTACTGTATCTGAGTGTACTCAGGTAATCAAAGCAGTAGATACAGAAGCACCAACATTTACTGTAAAAGATACTATGGTAAGTACACGTCCTTGGGATTGTACTGCTGATATCGTATTGCCTCCGGTTTGGGAGCTACATGACAATTGTGATATAGCACCTACTTATTCTGTAAAATCTGCAACACCTGGTATTACAGTGGTGAAAGTAGGTAGTCAGTGGAGAGCATTTGGAATTCCATGTGGTGAGTATGAATTCAAATATACAGCAGTTGACTGTTGTGGTAATGAATCTGATTTCCACATTATCACTGTTACAGTGAAAGACAGAACTGCACCTACACCTGTAGCTAAGCAAAATATTGTAATCGGTCTTACTCCTGGATACCACGTAGGATTTGATACTTTCCCTGATGCACAAGCTAAATTGTTCGTAGGTAGTGTGGACAATGGTTCACATGACAACTGTAGCCCTGTATTCTTAGAAATAAGAAGACCTACCGGAACTTCTTGTGGAAACTGGGGACTTGGTACTCCTGCACACAATAACAATGGTACTTTCCGTAACTTACCTGGATTAAACAATCCTGTTTCTCCTATGTATAATGCAAATGATACAGATGGTGGTCAGTTTGTTAAATTCTGTTGTGATGACCTTACAGATGTAGACGCTAACAATATTCCTTATGGTATCCACCAGGTTATCATGAGAGTATGGGATGATGGTAACAAAAATGGTATCATCGGAGACGCTGGTGACAACTGGAATGAAACATGGGCAGATGTAAGAGTAGAATGTAAAGTACCACCGGTAATTACATGTCCTGCAGATGCAACTATCTTCTGTGACTGGGCTATTGATCAAAATCCTCAGCAAGGAACTCCTGGTCAGGCAATTTCTTCAGCTATCTCTATAGATGGTAAAGACTTTACTAAGACAGGTTTACCTGAAGCTTACGGAGCTTGTACAAATCCTGCAATATCTTTCTGGGATAGATTGGAATTGAACCAGTGTAAGCAAGGTTGGATCAGAAGAACGTTTATCATTCGTGAGAAAGGAAACACAAGAACTTGTGTACAAAACATCAGAGTAAATGAAAGTTTACTTGAGAGAGACTGGATAGTTACTCCTAAAGATCCTAACTTGATTGAAAAAATCACATCATGTGACGGTCCTACAGCAGCTGATATAGCTAAATTTGAGCCTACATGGGTAGCTGGTCCTTGTGACGTTATCGGTGTAAGCAATAAAGTTTGGTTATTTGACTTCGAAGACGGCGTATGTAAGAAGTGGAAAGTAGAGTACAAATTGGTTAACTGGTGTGATAATGACGAACAAGGACCATACTACAAGTACTTTATACGTGAAGATCTTAAAGCACCAGTAATTGAGTGCAGAGATACTATGTATGCACAAGGCGCAGACTGTAAGTTGAGAGGACTTAGCTTCAGCAAAGTAGCTAATGATGAAGGTGGATGTATCAATACAGGATGGATTAAGTGGGAAGTATACATCGACCTTTGGGCTGATGGTTGTAACGACTACTTGTTCAGTTCATTTGAAGCTCCTGGTACAAATGGTCAGACAAGAATCATCAATGGTTGTGCTGTTAAAGTGTACTATGTTGCACCTACAGCAAACGGAGCGAAAGTAACTGTGAAGTTACCTGATACTGAAATCATTGAAGGTAAAATGTCTAATCACAAAATCGTATGGAAAGTTACTGACGGATGTCATAACTTCGCTTCATGTCATGAAAACTTCATGGTTGTTGACAAGAAAGCACCTACCCCTTACTGTGTATCTTTGAGCACTGCATTAATGGAAGTTCCTGCAGGTGGTTCTGGATTACCAATGGTAGAATTGTGGGCTAGAGATTTCGACAAAGGATCATTTGACGGTGACGTTAACTGGCCTTGTACTCCACAGGAAGACTTATTGTTTACTTTTGAAAACTGGTATCCACAAACTAACGATACTATCATCAGTAACCAATTGGTAAATATCGATGTTGAGCATTACTTCGAGTTGACAGCAACTGGTAGAAAAGCTTACTTGATAACTAACAATACAGCAAAAGGAAGATACCTGAATGGTGAACTTCAAAGATGGTTACCAGCAGCTAAGAGTTCTGCTAAAGTGTGGACAAGTGCTTCACTTAATGGAACTGCTTCAGCAACTGTAGATGTTAGAATGACTGTATGGGATAAGAAATTCAACCATGACTTCTGTTGGGTTGCACTTCACCTGGTATGTAATGGAAACGGTTGTGTTCCTCCTGGTTCAAGAATTGCAGGTACTGTACAGACAGCATCAAATCAAACTGTAAACAATGTTGCAGTGACAATCGATGCTAACATTACTGAATATCCTAAGACTGTAACTACTCCTTCTAACGGTACATTCTCAATGAATGTAATCGATGGATTGGATTATACAGTTACTGCAAGCAAAGGTGGAGATTATATCAACGGTGTAAGTACACTTGACCTTGTATTGATTCAGAGACACATACTAGCCATTCAAAAATTGGATAGCCCATACAAATTGATAGCAGCAGATGCTAACGATGATGGTAAGATCACTGCCGCAGACTTAACTGATCTGAGAAAGTTGATCCTTGGTATCACCAATGAGCTTCCTAAAAACGAAAGCTGGAGATTCCCTGTGACTGCACAGACAATGGATGCGAACAATCCGTTCCCATTTGTTGAGAGTATCCTGATCAATGACATCAACGGAGAAATGGATAATCAAAACTTCGTTGCAGTTAAGATAGGAGATGTAAACGGTAATGTTAATACAAACGTAGCTAACCCTGCTGTTGAAGCTAGAAGCAACAATAATGTTGTAATGGTTGTTGCTGATCAGTCAGTAGCTGCCGGTGAAGTGGTAGAAATACCTGTAACTTCAGCTAACTTCAATGATGTAGCTGGTTACCAGTTTACCATGAACCTTAAAGGTGCAAGCTTTGTAGGTGTGAATGCAGGTACACTTGATGTAAATGCAGGAAACATGGGAGTTATCGCAAATGATGTTGTTACTATGAGTTACTCATCTAATGAGGCTGTAAGTGCAAATGAAAATGATGTATTATTCACACTTGTTGTTAAGGCTGACAAAGCTGTAAATGTAAGTGAAATGATTTCATTAAATTCATCAGTAACTTCTGCTGAATCATATACAAGTGACTTGACAGTTGGAAAAGTAAGCTTGGATGTAAGAACAGCACCGGTAGCAAGTATCGAGTTGTTCCAAAACGAGCCTAACCCATTCAGAGGTCAGACTATTGTTAGCTTTGTGATGCCAACATCTGCAAAAGCAACCATCAGTGTATATGACGTTACTGGTAAGTTGGTAACTGTAAGAAACGTAGAAGCAACTAAAGGTTTGAACAGTGAAATATTCACTAGAGAGCAGTTAGGAGCAACTGGTGTTCTTTACTACACATTAGAAAGCGGTGATTTCACAGCTACTAAGAAAATGATCATCGTCGAGTAATCGAATGAATGATATAACTCGGAACTGAGTTAGCGATAAATCGGTTTTTGGGATGGCCTCTCTTCAAGTAATTGAAGGGGGGCTTTTTTTATTAAGTAATTAGCCCTATTTTTGATGTACTAAATATTCTTATGAAAAGTGATGTGTATATAGTCTCTGGATTCAGGACACCTATAGGAAGCTTAAAAGGTACTTTGTCTGCTGTGCGTGCGGATGATCTGGCTGCTATTCCTATAAAGGCACTGATGGACCTTCATTGTGGTCTTGCTCCTGATTTGATCGATGAAGTCATTTTAGGTTGTGCAAATCAAGCTGGGGAAGACAATCGGAATATAGCGCGAATGGCTTTACTTTTAGCTGGACTACCATATACAATACCTGGTGAAACGATCAACAGATTGTGTGCTTCTGGTATGTCAGCAGTGGTTCATGCTCAAAGAGCGATTTTAGCTAAGGATGCTGACCTTGTAATTGCTGGCGGTATTGAGCACATGACAAGAGCACCTTGGGTGATGTCTAAAGCAAGTTCTGCCTTTGGAAATGATTCATCTTTATTTGATACTAGTTTTGGCTGGCGTTTTGTTAATCCTGTGATGAAGGAGATGTATGGTACAGATGCTATGGGTGAAACAGCAGAAAATTTGGCAAAATTGTATAATGTATCCAGAGAAGATCAGGATTTGTTTGCCTATACTTCTCAGCAAAAGGCTCATCGCGCAAGAAGCAGTGGTAGGTTTGCAAAGGAAATCATACCTGTCGAGATACTAAGACCTAAACAACCGACATTGATGTTTGATCAGGATGAATTTTTAAAGCCTGATACTAGTTTGGAGAAACTCAGTATGTTAAAGCCAGCATTTCGAAATGATGGAAGTGTTACAGCAGGCAATTCTTCCGGACTAAATGATGGTGCAGCAGCTATCTTAGTATCTTCGCATGCAGGACTGATACGTAATAGCCTGAAACCAATGGTGAGAATAGTAAGTTCGGCTGTGGTTGGTGTTGAGCCCAGAATTATGGGCATAGGGCCTGTAGAAGCTTCTGAAAAAGCACTTGCAAAGGCTGGTCTTAAAATGGACGATATGGATTTGATCGAGATAAATGAAGCCTTTGCTGTACAGGTTTTGGCTTGTTTGCGATTGTTACATATTGATGACAATGATCCCAGAGTTAATCCAAATGGCGGCGGTATCGCATTAGGACACCCGTTAGGCATGTCTGGTACCAGGATTTTACTTTCGGCTGCATTAGAATTACAGTTGCAGAAAAAGAAGTATGCGCTGGTTACCATGTGTGTTGGGGTAGGTCAAGGTTATGCAGTTGTGCTTGAAAATTGTGGGTAGTTCTACCAATTTATTGTAGAGTTTTGGATAGTTAAAAAATTTCTTTCTTTAAGATGATTATAGAAAATCTCATTTTTGCCAACATTTTAAATTATTTGATTTAATTCAAAGTTTCTTCTCAACTATTTAAACCTTAGATGTTCTATTTTGATTACTATGTTATTGTGTTAATTGGAGATATGATTATGAGTGGGTGCATGCCAGGAAGTAGAGCAGCATTTTGTAAATATGGTTATTTCAAATTTAAATTTATGTTATGACTGAATATCGATTTATTTTATGGTTTGTATGGTTGAATGTATTTTGCCATTCTTTGGGTGCACAAAAGCTGCTTCAATTGGAGATATTGAGAGAAGTAGAGGCGATAAAGTTTGGTGAAGGAAGTACGATTACATTTAAAACCAAAGAATATCCAAAGGAATGGCAAACTAAAAAAATTGAAACTATCATTCCTGTGGAAGATATACTGGTTTTTGATGATGGTATGGTTTCTATCAAGGATATCACTCAGTTAAGGTTGAGCAATGGTACTGCGAAGGCTTTTGGGCGGCTGTTTTCAGGATTTGGTGCCGGATGGCTACTATTTGGTGGTGTAGCACAGATAGCCGGAGATTATGAGTTTACATGGGGAACTTTTGCTATTGGAGCAGTGGCAGTTGGATTAGGGTGGATACTGAATAAGTTTGTTTCAAAAAAAACCTATAAAATGGGAAAAAATGCCAATTTAAGAATCATCGACATAAGCTTTTCATTAACACCTGTACCTACTGTGCAAACAAATGGTGGATATCCATAGTAACATTTATTTACATAGAATCTGCTAAAATAGTCATACATATATTAAACGGTAAATATTTCAGTTATTACCGGTCAAAAACAGGGAAAGAGAACAAAGAATCGGAAGTAAGTCTATTGCCTAAAAACCACAAATATTTAGCAAAATGCACAAATTGCGATAGAAAAAGCATAAGACTGAACTGTCTCGAAGAGTCGAGCATGACAATGCGAGAAGTAAAGGAACCAGATATGGATGGGCAGGTAAGAGTGACAATAATTTCATCTAGCTGGTCTAAGTTTAGGATCAGTGCCTTCATTTTTGGGAGATTACTTATCACCCAAA
Source organism: Saprospiraceae bacterium (assembly GCA_016714445.1). Taxonomy (GTDB): domain Bacteria; phylum Bacteroidota; class Bacteroidia; order Chitinophagales; family Saprospiraceae; genus OLB9. Next base: position 104,822 of record JADJNF010000003.1, read on the forward strand.
TCTCGCAATTCGAGACCATTCAGTTACCTTTTTTTGACCTAGCGTTTCTTGCCGTTTCGGAGCAAGCGGGATGAATACTTTTTTCTGTGATAGGATTCCAAAGGAATAAGTAAGTGCAAAAGATGCAAAAAGTATTTGTCCAGCCGGCTTGAGGCGATAATAAAAAAAAAGTTAGTGCATTAGAATTAATTGTATTGATTTAAAATCCTTGCACGCAATTGTCTAAATATTTTTATAAAAAATTGATTATCATATATTTAATTCAGCTTCAGCAAGCCCAACTTAATCTGAATTATATAGCGTATCTTCATAATCTAAAGTGTTTTTTACAAATTTCTTTAGATATAGTCCGGCAGTAAGACCAAAAATAAAACCACCAATATGTGCCCACCATGCTACACCTTCTCCCGTTGTTGTAGCCGGCCCAAGAGTTCCGATTCCGGAAAATAGCTGTTGTATAAACCATAGTCCTAAAAAAAGTATGGCAGGTACATAAAATGATCTGAATAGAATCAGCACTAAAACTTTTATCTGTGATTTTGGAAACATAAGAAGATAAGCACCCATGACAGCTGATATGGCTCCGCTGGCCCCTAAAGATGGTATCACAGCAGATGAAATGGGAACACCTTCTGCACATGGATTGAGATCTGAACAAGGGAGACATGAAATCATGCTAATCTCTGAGCCTAGCGTACTGAAGTAGATATGGGTAAAACTTGCAATAAAACCACCTGCCATATAGAAGATTAGAAATTTTAAACTACCGATTTTTGCTTCAATATTATCTGCAAAAACCCACAGAAATAGCATGTTTCCAATTAAATGCATCCAACTACCATGCATAAATAAACTTGAAAGTAAGGTGTAGTAGCCTTCTCCTTTTATGATATCTATCGGAATGGTGGAGAATGTACAAATTAAATTTCCTGGTGTAGAAATTTGAAGCAGAAAAACTAGAATGTTAATCCCAATAAATAGGTAACTAATGATGGGTTTGTAGCCTCCCTGTACTTGTGTATCACCTATGAGAAAAAACATATTAATGGGTTTTGAGAGTTTTTATATCCTGTTGACAGCAGTATTCAGATATATATGCTCAAGAATTTTTTTGTCTTCTGATGTTAACTCCTGATTTCGTCTGCTTAAGACGATTTCAGCAGTCTCTAATGCTTTGTTTATCTTATGACTGGTGAATCCGGCTGCGCCACCCCATGAAAATGAAGGAATGAAGGTGCGAGGGAATCCATCACCAAAAATATTGGACGCTACGCCTATTACTGTTCCGGTATTGAGCATTGTATTTATACCAGTTTTGGAATGATCTCCCATGATCAGACCACAAAATTGTAAACCGGTATCTTCAAAACTCTCCAGAACATAGGACCATATTTTAACCGGCAGATAATTGTTTTTAAGATTTGAAGTATTGGTGTCCGCACCTATATTACACCATTCTCCGATAACGCTATTTCCCATATACCCATCATGACTCTTATTGGAATTAGCCAAAAATACACTATTATTGATTTCGCCACCCAATCTGGAATAAGGTCCGGCAGTTGTAGGGCCATAAATTTTAGCACCCATTTTTAATACTGCACCTTCGCAAGCTGCAAAACCACCTCTTATCATACTTCCTTCCATGATAAGCGCATTTTTTCCGATGTATACCGGGCCATTATTGGTGTTTATGATGCAGCATTCCATCTTGGCTCCTTCCTCAAGAAATACCGGATATTTACCGTATATAGTATTGGTATCAGAAATTGGTAATGAAACCCTATCTTTTGTAACCAGTGAAAAATCATGTAGGATTTCCTGACCATTCAAAGCAAAAATATGGTACGGCTTTGTGATTCTGCTAAACTGAATACCTGCTTCTCTGGCCAGATCAATGCCTTTGAGATTTTTAAGTGCGTCGTTTCCATCTGACATTGACTCAAAATGTACATCGCTAAGTCTGGCTGCTACCAACTCATTATCGAGTAGTATCGCTTCATTCAATTTGAGTTGTTTGATGTAGTTTACCAATTGTTTATCCGGCAAAAATGTACTGTTAATCAGAATGTTATCCTTTTCAATTTGGATGGGATATTTTTCAGCCAGATAATCCTGTGTGATAAAACTTCCTTTGCCGCCCAGAAATAATTCCCACTTCTCTCTTATGGTCAGTATGCCCACCCTTAATTCGCAAATAGGCCTGGTAAACGTTAGGGGTAGTAGGTCAAACCAATGATCGTCACCAAAAAGAATAATATTATCAGGAAAGGTTGTTTGCATAGATATAGTAAAATTATGAATCTCTAATGATATAAACGTTTGATTTTGTAAAATGTCACAATTTTATAACGAAAAAAGCCCTTATTTTAGGTAAGGGCTTTTATAAATTATTTTTAGAAGTATTACTTATTTGTAAATTTAGCAAATTTCTTATTGAATTTATCAATTCTTCCGGCAGTATCCACAAATTTTACTTTTCCTGTAAAGAAAGGGTGTGAATATGCAGAAATCTCCATTTTAACAAGTGGATATTCTTTACCATCACTAAATACTACAGTATCTCTTGACTTTGTGCATGATCTGGTAAGAAACATTTCATCATTGGAAATGTCTTTGAAAACAACCATTCTATAATCTTGCGGATGGATTTCTTTTTTCATTATACGATCTTTTATCTTTTTTGAAATCTAATTTTAATTTAATCCTTTTTCAAAAGGAATGCAAAAGTAAGAATAAATTATAGATCACAAAAATTATTTAAGAAAATATTCTTAATCTGTACAAAAAAGAAGATAAATATATGCTTTTTTATGTATTTAATGCTCCACAGACGCTAATAACCTGTCCTGATACATAAGTTGACATGTCGGAACCAAGGAAAATACATACATTAGCGACGTCGTCTCCAGCCCCTAATCTTTTTAATGGTATGCTATCAATATATACCTTCTTTTGGTCATCAGTCAACACATGTGTCATATCTGTTTCGATAAATCCTGGAGCCACTGCATTGCATCTGATATTCCTTGATCCCACTTCTTTGGCAATGGACTTTGAAAAACCTATGATGCCAGCTTTTGAAGCAGCATAGTTTGCTTGACCTGCATTGCCAAAAACACCAACTACCGAGCTCATGTTAATAATGGAGCCTGCTCTTTGTTTCATCATAGGTTTCAGCACATGTTTAGTGAGATTGAATACTGATTTAAGATTAATATCCATGACCTGATCCCATTGTTCTTCTGTCATTCGAAGCATAAGGGTATCTTTAGTAATGCCGGCATTATTTATCAGAATATCTATTGTCCCAAATGTAGCCAAAACATCTTGAATCAGCACTTCTGCCTGAGCATAATTTGACGCATCTGATTTGTATGCCACTACTTTTACACCGTATTTTTGTGCATCATGTACTACAGACATCGCTTTTTCTTCTGATGAAATATATGTGAAAGCTATATCAGCACCTTCCTGTGCATATTTCAATACTATAGACTCTCCGATTCCTCTTGATCCTCCAGTAATTAAGGCCACTTTACCTGTTAATAGTCCCATTTGATCGATTTATTTTGATGCAAAAATATCCTTATCCTGATACAAGAGTGTCATTTGATGATTTTTTTTCTAAAAAAATTACAAAACATCGAATTGTAAATGCAACATTATTGCATAATTGATGTTTATTTTGTATATTTGCACTTCCAAAAAAGATAATACATTTTTAATATGAAATCGTTGTTTAACATCAATGCAGATACTGCGGGTTTTTTTACATCCATGCTTTGCGCTATCCATTGCTCTGCTGTGCCTGTTTTAATCTCATTGGGATTACTTGGTTCTGGCACCTGGTTGCACAATCACATGATCGACTGGGTAGTTATCGGATTTGGAATTATCATTGCTTCATATTCTTTATTAGGCGATTTTGTCAGAAAGCATAGGAATTTACTACCATTAGGCATGGCTTTTACAGGATTCTTGTTTTTATTGATTGGAATGATTGAGCACCATGGTTGGATGTTATTATTTAGTGTTGCTGGAGGATTGCTCGTAGCTTCAGCACATTTGATTAATCATCGCATTGGCAGAATGTGTACTGCAAAAAGTAACTAAACTTCTTCATGGTTACTGTCCATTGTTGAAAAATTCATTATTTATTTTCCTCTCCTTTTCTTTTTATTTAAAATGTAAGAAGGGATTTTTATATATTTACAACTTCAAACAACAGGAAAGTTGAAATCATATATGGACGAAAAGGTTATCATAATTGGTGCAGGACTTTGTGGCGCTTTACTGGCTCTGAGGCTTGCGCAAAAAGGATATTCAGTTATTGTATACGAAAGACGCCCGGACATGAGAAAAGAGACTATTTCAGCTGGAAGATCTATAAATCTTGCATTGTCAGACAGAGGGTTGAAAGGGTTGGAGCTTGTTGGAATAAAAGATGATGTGGAAGCATTGATTATACCAATGCACGGACGTATGATACACCCGCTATCTGGATCGTCAACTTTTGTAAATTACAGCGGAAGACAAGGAGAATGGATCAATTCTATATCCAGAAGTGGTCTGAATATGTTGCTGCTGGATCGAGCTGAAGCAACCGGTAAAGTAAAATTTGTTTTTAATGTTGAGTGTCAGGAAGTAAATTTCAGTAAAGGCGAATTAGTTTTGCAGGATACTATAAATGAGAAGGTAGAAACGGTAAATGGAGACCTTATATTTGGTACAGATGGGGCAAATTCTGCCATCAGAAATGCTATGCTTCAGGCATCCGCAAAATACAGATTTGATTTTTCTTTAAAGTATCTTTCTACCGGCTACAAGGAACTGGAAATACCGTCAGCGATAAATGGTGGTTTCAGACTGGAGAAAAATGCACTTCACATTTGGCCTCGACAGGGGTTTATGATGATTGCTCTTCCAAACCTGGACGGGAGTTTTACTGTGACGTTATTTCTGCCTTTTGAAGGTCAGCATAGTTTTTCAAAACTTACCACTCAAAAGGAAATTATGGCATTTTTTGCAGATCATTTTCCTTCTGCTTTGTCTCATATGCCAGATATTTTTGAGGATTTCAGCGCCAATCCTACGAGTTCACTTGGGACAGTAAAATGCTACCCATGGCAGATAAATGGCAGCTTTTTGCTGATGGGAGACGCAGCCCATGCTGTTGTTCCTTTTTATGGTCAAGGTATGAATGCATCATTTGAAGATGTTGTGATACTTGACGAATTGATGGATAGATATAATGGAGATTGGAAAAAGATATTACCGGAATATCAGCACATTCGCAAGAAGGATACGGATGCTATTGCTGATCTGGCTGTCGAAAATGAATATGAAATGAGAGATGCTACTGCAAATCCCATATTTTTGCTCAAGCGAAAAATTGAGTTGCATCTTGAGCAAAACCATCCGGATTATTTCAGTAAATACAGTATGGTGACATTCAGAGAAGACCTGCCTTATAGCGTAGCGATGAAAAAAGGACGGAAACAGGATGCCATTTTGATGGAGTATGCAGGGAATCTGGAAAATATAGATGAGGTAGATTATGCTTTCCTGTTGGACAAACTAAAAAAGATTTAAAATAGTAATATATTTGTTGCTGAAACAAAAAGATACAAAATGCCGGTAGCAAGACCATTTAACCTTCAAAAGTGGATAGATGAAAATCGACACGACCTTAAACCGCCCGTCGGCAACAGAAATCTCTATAAAGATGCCGGAGATTATATAGTAATGATTGTAGCGGGTCCCAATGCGCGCAAAGATTACCATTATAATGAGACAGAAGAACTTTTTTATCAGCTTGAAGGAGATATAGTGGTCAGGATTCAGGAGGATGGGCAAGCAGTGGATATTCCAATCAGACAAGGGGAGATGTTTTTACTTCCGGCCAAAGTACCACATTCACCCATTCGGTCAGCTGGATCAGTAGGTTTGGTCATAGAGCTCAAGCGCACTGGCAAAGAACGCGATGGTCTGATTTGGTTTTGTGATCATTGTAACAATAAACTACACGAATCATACTTTCATCTCGACAATATTGAGAAGGATTTTATTCCGCGATTCAGACAATATTATAATTCTGAGGAGTTAAGAAAATGTAGTGTTTGTGGCCAGGTTATGGAGACAGATTCACGATTTGTGGATTAAAAAGATACCATGTCAAAAAGTATATTTTTTGCTTCTGATTTTCACCTTGGAGTAGACGCTCTAATTTCATCTTCTGAAAGAGAAAAAAAAATAGTAAGGTGGCTGGATGAAATTTCTGACCGTACAGCGGAGTTGTACCTGGTCGGCGATGTTTTTGACTATTGGTTTGAATATCGAAACGTAGTACCGAAGGGTTTTGTCAGACTATTTGGTAAACTTGCAGAGATGAGAGATTCCGGCATACTTATATTTTTTTTTACAGGCAATCACGATATGTGGATGTTTCGATATTTTGAAGAAGAATTTGGGATACCCATTTATCGCCAACCCATATCAAAAACTATTTTGGATAAAACATTTTTTATCGGTCATGGTGATGGGCTGGGGCCGGGTGATCAAGGGTATAAACTGATCAAAAGTATTTTTAATAATAGTGCCTGCCAATGGGCTTTCAGTATGATTCATCCGAGCGCAGGATTATCGGCAATGAAGTTTTTTAGTGCGAAAAGCAGACAATACACCGGTGATGAAGATCCATTTGTCAATCCTGAACGTGAATGGTTGGTTCAGTTTACAGAGAATCATAGTCAAAAATCCGGTATTGATTTTTATATTTTTGGTCATCGGCACTTACCTATTGATTACAGACTTTCCAATGGCAAAAGCAGATATATCAACCTTGGAGAATGGATGTATGCCTGTTCCTATGGTGAGTGGGATGGCAATACATTCGAAATAAAGTTTTATGAGTCTGAGTTGAATAAGCTTTATGGCATGTAGTTTGGATGTATAATAAGAAATAATAAGTTTGGTATGAAAATAATTTCATTTTCGTCTGTTTATATGATTACTTTGATGGTCATTTTGGTTTCTTCCTGTGCATCAAAAAAAAATATTCCAAATGTCATTCCATCCGTTGTAGAAAAGTATGACATAGCTGTTCAACCAATATTTGCAGAGGTTGACAATTTGGGTAGAATATACGTATTGGATGATAAAAACAGAATCATCAACTACAAACCTGATCTAACAGAACAATATCGTTTTGCTAATACAAGAAGTGGTCAGGTAACCACGCTCGATGTTACAAATCCTCTTAAAGTAGTGGCATTTTATGATGACTTTAATCAGGTAAAAGTACTGGACAATACCTTATCCATTATCAATGAATTGAATTTGGCAGACAAATTTGCGGATATTTCTGCGTGTGGTGTAACCAATGACGGACATCTATGGGTATTTGATCCTGTGCAGTTTAAGTTGATTAAAATAAATGATTCAGGGGTCAAAGTCATGGAATCAAGCAATGTAAATGATTTTGGCATGGTGGATGTAAAAATTACAGACATACGAGAGAAAGGAAATTTTGTAGTTTTATGTGACAGGAATAAAGGATTTTACATTTTTGACAATTTGGGACAGTATCTTTATTTTTTTGAATCAAAGGATATAAAATCATTTCAATTCGATGGACGAAACATATATTATTATACATCTACCGGATTGAAAAGTTACTCTGTAAAATTTAAAGAAAGACTCATTTTGGGTGTGCCGATAGATGTTAATAAATCAGGGTTAAAATATATTCTCTACAATGCGGGGGAATTTATAGAAGTAAATCAGAATGGCTTAAATGTGATCAGATCGAAGGCAAAAAAATAAGTTTATGAATTATAGACAAAATTGGTTTTTGAATTCAAACTATATGAGCGCTTTATTGTTTTGAAATGGAATACGATCAGAATGGAATTAAATATCTCAGAATTATTGCAAAAAGCTCTCCGGCTTGAATTTTTAACAGCAGAAGAAGGGTTGTTTTTATTTGAAAATGCTCCTACAGCAGAATTGATTTATGTTGGTAATTCCATCCGTCAATATCATGTGCCTGGAAATACCGTTACCTGGATCATAGACCGAAATTCCAATACTACCAATGTGTGTATAGCCAATTGTAAATTTTGTAATTTTTACAGACGACCTGGTCATGATGAATCGTACATAACGACTATTGAAGAGTATAAGCAAAAAATAGACGAAACATTCGCTTTGGGCGGAGAACAACTGTTGCTTCAGGGTGGTCATCATCCGGATTTAGGGCTTGATTACTATGTCAAATTATTTAAAGAATTAAAAAGTCTGTATCCCAATCTGAAATTGCACGCTCTCGGTCCACCGGAAATAGCACACATTACAAAACTTGAACAAACCACGCACACGGAAGTATTGCAGGCGCTTAAAGACGCTGGTCTTGATTCATTGCCGGGAGCAGGAGCAGAGATTTTGGATGACAGGGTGAGAAGATTGATATCCAAAGGAAAGTGCGGCGGTCAGGAATGGCTCGATGTCATGCGTGCGGCCCATAAATTGGACATCACTACATCTGCTACCATGATGTTTGGGCACATAGAGACCAATATGGAGCGTATGGAGCATTTTGTCGCCTTGAGACAGGTGCAGAGTGAAAAACCTGCGAAAGCTAAAGGCTTTTTAGCTTTTATCCCATGGCCATTTATGGATGAGGATACTATACTCAAAAAGATAAAACGTGCTCGTAATCAATGTACCGGTGATGAATACATCCGAATGATTGCCATGAGTCGTATTATGTTGCCCAACGTGATCAATATTCAGGCGTCATGGCTTACTGTAGGTAAAAAGACAGCTCAGATTTGTCTTCACGCCGGAGCAAATGATTTTGGCAGTATCATGATCGAAGAAAATGTGGTATCCGCAGCAGGAGCAGCATTTCGTTTTACGGCAGATGGAATACAAAATGCCATCAGGGAAGCAGGGTTCGTACCACAATTGCGCAATCAGCAGTATGAATACCGGGATGTACCAGCAAATATTTTACAACAGCGGCTGGACAGAGAAAAAATGTTGGTGGATTAGTATTCCATTAAACTTTTCAGTTTTTCCTTTAGTCTTTGTTTGGGCATAAATATATCACTCTCCAGGGCACTGGTAAATGGTATAGGGGTATCCAGTCCTGCCACACGCATCACGGGAGCATCCAGAAACTCAAAAAGATGTTCAGATATATATGCTGATATTTCTCCTGCAAGACCACCGATCATGGTATCTTCATGAAGTATCAGAACTCTGCCGGTTTTTTTAACAGCTGTATTGATGGCATCATAATCCAATGGCAACAAAGTCCTGAGATCCAGAATCTCTATGCTCAATCCTGTATGCAAAGCTGCTTCTTTGGCCCAGTGGACTCCCATACCATAGGTAATAATGGTGCAATCATTTCCTTGTAAAGTGACCGTCGCTTTTCCGATTTCCACAGTAAAATAGTGATCCGGAATGGCTTCGGAAATCAATCGGTAAAGGCCCTTATGTTCAAAATACATTACTGGATTTGGGTCTTCAAATGAGGCCAGAAGCAGACCTTTGGCATCACGGGGATTGGAAGGATATACTACTTTCAGACCTGGAGTATGTGTAAACCATGCTTCATTGCTTTGACTGTGAAATGGGCCAGCCGCCATACCTCCGCCTGCAGGCATTCTTATCACTACATCTGCATTTGCTGCCCATCTGTAATGTTGTTTGGCGAGATTATTTACGATTTGATTGAATCCACAGGTCACAAAGTCTGCAAATTGCATTTCTACCATAGATTTATATCCTTCCAAACTCAACCCAAGAGCAACACCAATGATGGCACTCTCGCACAAGGGAGTGTTGCGAACCCGATCTTTCCCATATTTTTCAACCAAGCCCTGAGTGATCTTGAAAACTCCACCATATTCCGCAATATCCTGTCCCATCAGTATCAGATTGGGGTGTTTGTCCATGGCTTGATCCATACCTGCTGCAATAGCATCAATACATCTTTTTTCAGTATTATTTTCTGATTTCGGGTGTACGATTAATTGACTGTATGGTGCATATACATCATTGATTTCATTAAATTCCGATGATTGAATTTCGCTTTCTGCATTTGCCATGCCATAAGTACGATCTATTTCGGCTTTGATTTCAGCTTTGATAGAGGCAATCTTCATTTCATCCAATAATCCCTTTTCAACAAGAAAAGATTCAAAATTGCTGATCGGATCTTTAAGGGCCCACATATCCATGAGGTCCTGTGGTACATATTTAGTGCCGGAAGCTTCCTCGTGTCCACGCATACGAAATGTCAGACATTCTACCAACCATGGTTCGGGGTTTATCCGTATTTCTTCAGCTATTTTTTTGATTGTTTGGTAGACTTCCAGAATATTATTACCATCAATAATGACAGACTTCATGCCATATCCATTGGCTCTGTCAGAGAGATGTTCACAAACATACTGTTCGTTGGTAGGTGTAGACAGACCGTAACCATTGTTTTCAATAACAAATATGGTCGGAATCTTCCAGACTGCTGCAACATTTAAAGCTTCATGAAATTCTCCCTGACTGGTGCCACCTTCGCCGGTAAATGCCAACGAAACCTTTTGCTTTCCGGACAAAGTATTGGCCAAACCCACTCCTGCGGCATAGGACATTTGAGGTCCCAGATGTGATATCATTCCTACTATCCCATATTCCGGAGCTCCAAAGTGAAAAGATCTGTCTCTTCCTTTGGTAAATCCGTTGGCTTTTCCCTGCCATTGAGAAAAAAGACGTTCCAAAGGCATCTTTCTGGAAGTGAATACTCCCAGGTTTCGGTGCATCGTAAATATCTTTTCATCAGTATCAAGCGCTTCCGTACAGCCTACAGAAATAGCTTCCTGACCTATACCTGAAAACCATTTGCTTACTTTTCCCTGACGGAGTAGAATAAGCATTTTTTCTTCTATAAGTCTTGGCTTCAGCAGGCTTGAATATAGATGTACAAGTATTTCTTTTGACAAGTCATAACCTTCAAAAGAAATAGTAGAAGCAAGCGAGTTGTTCATATGGCATCAATGGTGTCACTCATCTACGCTAAGTGATCATTTAAATTAATAAAAAAAAATGAGTCAAATCAATTTTCATAAGAAAGTATCCATGACGAAGATATATATCCTTGACACTGTTTATTAATCCACTTCTCCTTTTCCTTCTCTCACCATTTCTATCTCTTCACCTGTACAATTCAGTACCGTGGACTCTGAATGATCTCCAACACCACCATCAATCAAAATATCTACTTTATGTTGAAAAGTTTGTTCTATTTCATCTGGATCTGTAAAATATTTCTGGATGCCGTCTTCGGTGTTTAGGGAGGTAGAGATTAGTGGAGCTTCAAGAAATTCATGAAGACCAGTCAAAATCTCATTTTCAGGTATTCTTACCCCAATTTCTTCTTTATTATTTTTAAAAAACTTCTGTACGTAATTATTCGATTTTAATATAAAAGTGTATGGTCCCGGTAAGTACCTTTTCATCGTTTTAAAAACATTATTATCTATTGGGCTAGTATATTGAGATATTACACTGATATTTGGACAAATAAGGGACATTTTGGCTTGTTTTTCTTTTTTATCCAATATTCTGCATATTCTTTCTATACCTGCTCGGTTTGTCATCAGGCAACCTAAAGCATAAATGGTATCTGTTGGGAATATTACTATTTCTCCTTTATTGATACGGTCTGCTACTTCTTTGAGGTCGCGTTTGTTGGGGTTTTTGTCATGAAAAAAAATTCTCTGCATGCTACATCACAATTTAAAGATTATTTAATAAATAGAAAATCTGTCAGCTTTTTACCAAAAAGTGTTTATTGTAAATATTTTTTAGGGATAAAAGGTTGCTCTGAATGAAAAATAAATATTCAGAAATGCTGCGAAAGTTCTAAAATTTTAAAAAGTGCCATTTTTTAGTTTTGAGAAATAGTAAGGACATGATGGTAATACCTCCCCAATAAAATATCTCAGCGGCCCAAGCCCAATTTAGGCCAAAATACCAATGTTTTATCATTAAGTAACTGTATATAATATAAAAAACCGTAAAAATAGTCTGTATTCTTAATGCAGTTTGGGTATGACCTGTGCCGATAAGACCATTGATAAAAATCCCGCCAATGCCAAAAATCATTAGAATAGCAAAGAGCATCAGCATATATGGTTTTGACAATAAGATGAGTGTCATGTCTTCTTTTCCAAATAATGGATATAAAAAGAATTCAGGAAACAGTAACACAGGTAGTGAAATGATCATGGTAGACAACAGGTTTAGTTTTACTGTTTTTATGATTATTGGAAAGACTGCCTGCCTTTTTTTATTGCCTATAAAATTGCTTACCATAGTATTAATACCGGCTGAATATCCCCAACAAGGGATGGATAAAATCAAATAAACTGTCCGAAGCAAATTTGATATTTCCAACTCACGACTACCCACATTTTCTATGAAACTAAAAAACAAAAACCATGAGCCAATGCCCAGAATGGATTGAAATACAATGGGAGTAGAAATGCTGAACATATTTTTGAAGTCCTTCACTACCAGGCTATGAATACTCAATAATTCATATTTTCTGTTGCTTTTATCCCAGATCATGTAACCTATAAATACAATAAATGCTACTACTTCAGCCAGTGTACTTGCAAGTGCGGCCCCGGCTATACCCATAGGTTGAAAGCCAAACTTTCCGAATACCAAAACGTAATTTAAAATCAGATTTACAACAATCAGGACGATGGTGTCATAAATAATAAATTTAGTTTTGGCAATGCCTGTGTAAAACGCAATGAGAGATACCCCCAGATAACTGAAAAATACTCCCCAGCTTCGTGGTTGAATATACGCGACACACTTTTCTAGTATTTCGGGATTTTTGATAAATAGCTGAAAAAAGTCCCTGCTCAAAAACTGCAGGAATAGAAATAGTATGACGGATAGAGCTAATTCAAAAATAAAAAGTGCCTGAAAGTCTGTTCCTGCCCCTTTGTAGTTATGCTCTCCGTTTCTCCTTGCAATGATGATCTGACCTCCTCTGGAAAAACCATATCCAATGCTGGCTATGATTAAATAAAATACACCTACTAAACCTGCAGCAGCAAAATCTGTACTGCTGTAATGATATAGAAAAACATTATCACTTAATACGATAATATTTTGCGCCGCACTCCCCAACATTATTGGTACGGACAGAGATAGTATCTGCTTATATGATGTACTTAGCTTCATTGGAGCGCAAAATATCTGTTTTTTTTTTCTTTTTGTATAAAATGATGAAAATTATGAATTATTTAAAATACTTTTGATATTAGTTTCCTTCATTTAAAAATATTAAATCACACATGCAAAAAATTCTTTTTTATTTGGTGATGGTAAGTGTTACCTTTGCCACCCATTCCTGTAAAAACAAGGATACAGGATCACTTTCAGACATCGTTTTTAAAGAAAGTATGCTCATGAATAAATCAGACATTATACCGCCAGTAGCAGAAAAAGAACCAAAGCAAATGGTCACGCACGGAGATACAACCGTAGATAATTATTTTTGGATGAGACTTTCTGACGAACAAAAAAATGCCAAAAAACCTGATGCTCAGACACAAAGAGTATTGGACTATCTGAATGCAGAGAATGATTATCGTGAAAAAATGATGTCACATACAGACAGTTTTCAAAACCGACTTTTTGAAGAGATCAAAGGACGTATCAAGCAGACCGATATGTCTGTGCCCTATAAAGAAAACGGATATTTTTATATCACCAGATATGAAGAAGGGAAAGAGTATCCTATCCATTCCCGTAAAAAAGATAATCTGGAAGCGGCAGAAGAAATTATGCTAAATGTCAATGAACTGGCTGCCGGTTTTGAATACTTTGCCATTGGAGGCAGATCAGTGAGCCCGGATAATAAAATACTCGCATATGGTGAAGACACAGTAAGTCGCCGCCAATATACTGTCAGATTTAAGGATCTCCTTACCGGTAAAAATCTGGATGATATTATACCAAATACTACAGGAGGTGTTGTGTGGGCAAATGATAACAAAACTGTGTTTTATACAAAAAAAGATGCAGCGCTCAGGTCATACCAGATATACAGACACACATTGGGTACTCCTGTAAAATCTGACAAATTGGTTTTTCATGAAAAAGATGAAACCTTTAATACCTTTATCTATAAATCCAAATCTAAAAAATACCTTATTTTAGGTTCTGCTGCTACATTGTCACAAGAATATCAGGTATTGGAAGCAGATAATCCCACAGGCAATTTTCGAATGTTCCAGCCCAGGGAAAGGAAATTGGAGTTTGACATAAGTCACTATGGTGACAAGTGGTATATCAGGACCAATAAAGATGAAGCACAGAATTTTAAAATAATGGTAACACCTGAGACAGCAACCACAAAAGAAAACTGGACAGACCTCATGCCTTATGATAAAAATATTTTGGTTGAAGGTATCGATATCTTCAAGGATCATATGGTTATATCTGAACGTAAAGAAGGAATAACTCAACTGCGTATCAGACCATGGGATGGCAAAAATGAACATTATATTGAATTTGGTGAGGCGTCTTACACTACCGGAACAGGTATAAACCCGGAATTTGAGACGGATTTGCTGAGACTTGAATATACATCATTGACTACACCAAATTCCACTTATGATTATAATGTAAAAACAAAAAAGCTGGAATTGCTCAAGCAACAGGAGGTCATTGGCAATTTTAATGCAAGCGATTATGTATCTGAGAGACAAATGGTCAAAGCCACAGACGGAACAATGGTACCACTTTCTATTGTTTATAAAAAAGGATATAAAAAGGACGGTACACGACCTGTTTTACTTTATGCTTATGGCTCTTATGGTTACTCGATGGATCCATATTTTTCTTCTGCCAGACTGAGTCTTCTGAACAGGGGTTTTGGTTTTGCTATAGCTCATATCCGTGGAGGTCAGGAGATGGGAAGACAGTGGTATGAAGATGGTAAATTATTGAAAAAGAAAAATACATTTACCGACTTTATAGATTGTGGTGATTATTTGATAAAAGAAGGTTATGCTGCAAAAGACAAATTGTTTGCAGAAGGTGGAAGTGCGGGTGGTTTGCTTATGGGAGCTGTGATGAATATGAAACCTGAGCTTTGGAGAGGAGTTATAGCCGGAGTGCCTTTTGTAGATGTGATAAATACCATGCTGGATGAAAGTATACCACTGACCACCGGTGAGTTTGATGAATGGGGAAATCCTAAAATAAAAGAGTATTATGATTATATGAAATCATATTCGCCTTATGATAATGTTGAAGCTAAGGCCTATCCTGCCACACTTGTGACTACGGGGTATTGGGACTCTCAGGTACAATATTGGGAGCCTGCAAAATGGGTGGCAAAACTTAGGGAAGTGAAAACGGATAAAAATCCATTGTTGATGTATTGTAATATGGAAACCGGACATGGTGGTGCTTCAGGAAGATTCAGAGCATTGCGCGAAACTGCCATGGAGTATGCATTTTTACTTGACCTTGCAGGTTTAGGAGAAGAATAAATATAAACAACCTGCCTGGCCGATTAATTTAAATTATTAGTTCGTCAGGCAGGTTTACTTTCTATTATTTTGGATTGGACTCAATTAGTATTTTTGATGAACTTGATATTTTCTGAATTATTATAAAGGTTTGTTTTTATTTTTCCACTTTTGCTCAACAGGATATACCAGGTGATAATAAAACTAACACACATCATAATCCCGCCCAGTAAAAAAGCCGCCCCTGGAAAAACGAAAGGCGCTCTATCAGTCGTGAAATAGTAAAAAACACTGGTCATCATTATTGGGCCAATAATCGTTGTTAGACTCATCAGACTGGTCAGCCCACCCTGAAGTTCACCCTGTTGATTGGGCTCAACTTTTCCAACCATATAGGACTGAAGATTGGGCATAGCAATCCCTCCAAAACAATATGGAATTAAAAATACAAACAACATCCAGGTCTGGCTGGCAAAAGCAAAAAGTATCATCCCTATGGTATATAATGCAAAACCTACTACAATACTGCGTTCCAAACCCAGGAAGTAAGCTGCTTTTTGAGCCAGCCCGGCTTGCACTATAGCTACAAGTATCCCTACAAGCGCCAGTGAATAGCCAACCATTGCTTCTGTCCACCCAAATCTGTACATGGTAAAATAATTCCAGGTGCTCTGTACTGCATGGGATCCAATGTACAGAAAGACATAAGCGAGCAATAGATATTTAAGTTGTTTATATTTTGCAATCTGTTTGAGCGCTCCCCAAGGATTTGCTCTTTTTATATCAAATTTCCGTCTGTTTTCGGGAGCTAATGACTCAGGTAGAATAAAATAACCATAAATAAAATTGGCAAAACTTAAACAAGCAGCAGCATAAAAGGGTATTTTAACTCCATATTGTCCGAGTACACCGCCAAGAAAAGGACCAATAATAAACCCCAACCCAAAGGCCGCACCGATCATCCCAAAATTTTTGGATCTGGTCTCCGGCGTACTGATATCAGCTATATAAGCTGAAGCTGTAGTAAAACTTGCTCCTGTGATACCGGCAATCACGCGACCTACAAAAAACCACCAGAAGTCAGGAGCAAAAGCCAGTATCAGATAGTCTACACTAAATCCCAATAGGGATAACAAAAGAACTGGTCTGCGCCCAAACTGATCACTAAGATTTCCTATCACCGGCGAAAATATAAATTGTGCAACAGCAAAAGCGAAAAGCAGATAACCGCCATATTTACTGGCTTCATTGATACTAATGTTGTTCATTTGGGCCAACAACTTTGGAAGTACCGGTATAATGATACCGAATCCAATGACATCTATCAGTAAAGTGATAAAAATAAATCCAATAGCTGCTTCTTTGTTGCGCATTTGTGGTTTGATTTTGAATGACGAAGGTAGAATTTAAATTGATTCCCTTATCAATATTTTCCTGTCTTTTAGATAAAATCACACAAATCTGTATCTTTGATTTTTAATTCAGATTATGCTCAACAATAAACAAATCGCTGGAAAATTTGATCTTTTGGCAAAACTCATGGAACTGCACGATGAGAATCCTTTTAAAATAAGATCCTATGCCAATGCATATCTGAGTCTGAGAAAATTAGAAGGCAACCTGGCTGAAATGCCCAAAGATGAGTTGGCATCTATCTCTGGAGTGGGAATAGCGATAGCAGACAAAATAAAGGAATTGGTCGCAACAGGAGAGATGGAAGCGCTCAAAAAATATCAGCAGATTACACCATCCGGCATTCAGGAGATGCTGTCAATCAGAGGGCTTGGTCCAAAAAAAGTGAAGCAGATATGGAAAGAAATGGACATTATATCCGTTGGTGAATTGCTGTATGCCTGCAATGAGAACAGGTTGGTGGCTTTTAAGGGATTTGGTGTAAAAGTACAGGAAGAAATCAAACAAAAGGCAGAGTACTTTTTAGATTCTACTGGCAAATTTTGTACGCACATATACATCAGGTCGCTGATGAACTTCTGGAGAATTTTAAAAAAAATTATCCCGATCAAAAGATATCTTTATGTGGGGATGTCAGAAGATGTATGCCTGAAGTATGCGGTATAGAACTCATTACTGATATTATCAAGGAACAAATAGATTTGGCTGGTGTAATTATTGATTTGGAAGATGACCATTTGTATTATAAGGGATTTCCGGTATTTATTTATAGTACGAGCTCAGATAGGTTTAATTATGAATTATTCAAAAGGTCATGCAGTGCATCGTTTTTGGCATCATTTGATGAACAACAGTTGAAAGCAGGTGATGAATCTGGCATTTTTAAGACAAAAGGGGTACATTTTATTCCATCTGAATGCAGGGAAGATCCGAAAATTCTTGACATCTACAAAGAAACTGCTCCATTGCTTATTCAAAGTCATGACATAAAAGGAATTGTACATAACCATTCCACATACAGCGACGGATTACACACATTGACTGAGATGGCTCAGTATGTGTATCAATCGGGGTATGAATATTTTGTCATTTCTGATCATAGTAAATCTGCAGGGTATGCGGGTGGACTTACAGAAGAAAGGCTTTTTGCACAATGGCAAGAAATCGATCTTTTGAACAAACAATATGGTGAGTCCTTTAGAATTTTTAAAAGCATAGAAAGTGACATACTTTCAGATGGCTCTCTTGACTACAGGGATGAGATTTTAAGTCAGTTTGATCTGGTAATTGCATCTGTACATTCAGTCCTCAATATGGATGAAGATCGGGCTACTTCACGGTTGATTAAAGCGATAGAGCATCCGTGCACCAGGATATTGGGTCATCCGACGGGTAGATTATTACTGGCAAGACCGGGATATCCTTTAAATTTCGAAAAAATCATTGACGCCTGTGCTGCAAATAATGTAGTAATCGAATTGAATGCAAACCCACAAAGATTGGATATAGACTGGAAGTGGATTCCTTATTGTATGAGTAAAGGAGTGTTGATTGCCATTAATCCGGATGCACATTCAAAGGAATCCATTCATTATATCAGGTATGGAACCACTGTGGCCAGGAAGGGTGGTCTGACCCCTGAGATGTGTTTGAACACAAAATCTTTGTCGGAATTCATCACTTGGTTGGCGGTCTAAAAATACCTGTTGTTAAAGCTTCTTGATTTGTGTTAATTACTTGTTAATCGATCCTGCATTGAAAACGAAAGCCTTGTGAAATAGATTATTATCCATAATTTTGTATCCATATTTAATTCATTAACTTAATAATTTTTAAAAAATCAATAATGAAAAGATTTAATTTATTTGCTGTTCTTACCTTAGTAACTGTTTTTGCATTTACTTCATGTAAAGAAAAAACAGGTGATGATGCTAATGCAGCTCCGGCTTCAGATACTACTGCAGTTGCTGCTACTCCTGTTACTGACCCTGCTGCTGCCATGACAGATCCTGCTGCTGCGGCTGCAACACCTGTTCCAACAGGACCACTTACTACAATTAAATTTGACCAGGATACTTATGACTGGGGAAAGGTAATGGATGGTGATAAAGTTACACATGTATTTAAATTAAAAAATACAGGTAGCGAGCCATTGATCATCAGCAACGCAAAAGGAAGCTGTGGATGTACTGTTCCTGAATGGCCAAAAGATGCTATCGCTCCAGGTAAATCCGGTGAAATCAAAGTTGTTTTTGATTCAAAAGGAAAAGGTGCTGTAGGAGGAAAAGAAGATTCTAAAAGAGTTACTGTGACAGCTAACACTGATCCAGTGGATACTTACCTTACTATCAAAGGTAAAGTGGACAAAAAAGAAGAAGCTGCAGGAAAATAATTTTTTCTGAAACAAAATATATTTTAAGGCTGTTCTGATTCAGAGCAGCCTTTTTTATATCCCAATATCTGAATATTGAAAAATTATCTGAGTCTTATAAAATTTAGTCACACCATTTTCGCAATGCCATTTGCGATGGTTGGATTTACACTGGGTACAATTCAAAGTAAAGAGGGTTTTGATATTTTTACATTGATTTTTGTAGTATTATGTATGGTGTTTGCAAGAAGCGCTGCCATGGCTTTTAACCGCTGGTTGGACAGAGATATTGACGCTAAAAATCCCCGCACAGTTATCAGAGAAATTCCGTCAGGAGTTATTAAAGCAAATTCTGCCTTTTGGTTTGTAGGAGCCAATTGTGTGTTGTTCATCACATGCACCTGGTTTATTAATATGACTTGTTTTTTACTGAGTCCTGTGGCATTGATGGTTATTCTTGGCTATTCCTATACAAAAAGATTTACAGCTTTGTGCCATTTGGTACTTGGTCTTGGTCTTGCATTAGCACCTGTTGGGGCTTATCTGGCTGTTACGGGATCATTTGATATTATACCTGTTTTACTTGGAGTATCAGTTCTTTTTTGGGTAGCAGGGTTTGATATTATTTATGCTTTGCAAGATGAGGATTTTGACAAAACATATGAGTTGAATTCAATACCTGTAGCTTTGGGTCGGGTTAGAGCCATGAGGCTATCTGAGGTGTTTCATTTTTTGTCAGCAATCTCACTTATTTATTCTATCATTTTAGTTTTCTCAAAGTTTGAAATCAGTTATTTGTCTATATTGGCAGTGATTGCTTTTTTAAGTTTGTTGGTATATCAGCATTTGATCATTAAGCCCAATGATTTATCAAGGGTCAACGTATCTTTTTTTACTACCAATGGGGTAGCAAGTGTGATATTCGGCAGTTTATTTATTCTTGATCTTTTGATTTAGCTATTTTTCAATTTTCAAAAAATCTATCAGTTTGTTTACCGCATTTGCTCTGTGGCTGATTTTGTTTTTAATATTAGCGTCAAGATCTGCAAATGTTTTTTCATGACCATCAGGAATAAAGATTGGATCATAGCCAAAACCTTTATTTCCGGATTTTAAAGTTGCAATTTCACCATTTACCAACCCTTCAAAATATTGGACACCATCGTTGGTAACGTAAGCAATCACTGTCCTGAAACGTGCTTTTCGGTCTTCTTTGCCCAGCATTTCTCTCAATAATTTATCCATGTTAAGTGCCGGGTTTTTGGAGTCACCCGCATAACGCGCAGTATGTACTCCCGGAGCAAGGTTGAGACAAAATACTTCAAGTCCGGTATCTTCAGATAAAGATGGGAGCCCTGTTTTGTCGTAGAGGTAGCTTGCTTTTATTAACGCATTTTCTTCTAAAGTGGCGCCTGTTTCGGCTATTTCTTGGTACAAACCAATATCCTTTAAACCCAATATCCGGAAATCAGGTAAAATCAATCTTATTTCTTCCAGCTTGTGTAAATTGTTTGTAGCAAATATCAAGGTATTGTCCATGGTGAAAGTTTAGTTTTATTGTAAAAACATCTGCTGAAGTTTAACCCACAACTGCTGTTTTTTTTGCGGGAAAGTGTTTAAGTCTTTGATTGACTCACTGAGCAGCATTCTTGAATGGTCAAATTTGAGTATCTCATACCATTTATAATCTATATTTAACCCAAGCTGCTCAGGAAGAACACCAAATGCGATGACATCTTTGTACTGAACAGGTAAGGTGCCCACAGAAAATATATCTCCTTTATATATTTTTAAGAAAAAAATATCTTTATCAAAGTCATATTTTATAGCAGAAATTAATTTTTGAGGTCATTTCTTCATCCTGTCCAAAAGAGTCTGATTCGGTGATACATAAGAGTCCCCGACTTCCATCTCCTATAAGATTAATGGTGAGGAATCAAATTCAGGAATGGGATACACTGTATTTTTTTATGGTTTGACATCAGAATTTAATTTCTAAAAACTTAAAAATATAAAATATTGTTTGATTATTGTAAAAAATAATGCTACTTTATAAAATTATATAAAATATATCATACTTTTGTAGTGCAAAATAAAGACTTTTTGTTTGTAAGACAAATTTTACGTATTAATGAAGGTGTTTTAATCTTTAAAATTTGTTTGAATCGACCTAACCAAATGTTTAAATAACCTAAATCACATACCCGATGAGTTATTCATTTAAAATCACCAAAACAGATCAGTCGTCACTTTCAAAAGTGGATTTTAACAACATACCGTTTGGAAAGACTTTTTCCGATCATATGTTTGTAGCTGATTATATCCATGGGGAATGGACCAATTTTGAAATAAGGCCTGTGGCACCTATACCCACGCATCCCGGAAACATGGCTTGGCATTATGGTCAGTCTATTTTTGAAGGAATGAAGGCAACAAAGGATGCTGAAGGTCATGCGTTATTATTCAGACCTGAAATGCATGCCAAAAGGATTAATGCATCTGCCAGACGAATGTGTATGCCCGAAATACCGGAAGATTTATTTCTTCAGGCTATTCATACTCTTGTGGATATGGAGAAAGCATGGATTCCGCCACAGACCGGTTCTGCTTTGTACATCAGACCATTTATGTATGCCACCGACGAAACGATAGGGGTCAAAGCATCAGATACGTATAAGTTTATAATTTTTGTGATGCCCGTTGGTCCATATTACAGTCAGCCTGTAAAGCTACTTGCACAGGATACTTACGTCAGAGCAGTAGTTGGTGGGGTAGGTGAGGCCAAAGCATCAGGCAATTATGCTGCTTCACTTTTACCTGCTACTATGGCAAGAAAAGAAGGTTATGATCAGGTGATGTGGTTAGATGGAGTTCATAAAAAGTATATTCAGGAAGTAGGTACCATGAACATATTTTTGTTATCGGAGATGAAGTGATTACACCCAATCTGGATGGAGCTATTCTGGCTGGAATTACCAGAGATTGTATTATTACTTTGCTTAAGGATAAAGGTTATAAATTAACTGAGCGACCGATCACCATCGATGAAGTATTGAAAGCAAATGAAGATGGGAAGTTGGTGGAGATATTTGGCACTGGTACCGCTGCAGTGATAGCTCCCGTAGAAAAATTAAAATATAAGGATACAGTTATTTCTTTAGATATGGATAAAAGAAATATAAGTAAATTCGCTTATGATACCATTAATGGTATTCGTAATCGAAGTATAGAAGATAAATTTGGGTGGATAGTTCCTGCATAATTTAGATGCTATCTATAGTTTTAGAATGAAAAGCCGGAGGATTTATTTCTTTCCGGCTTTTCTTTTTTATACCGACGAGAATTTATTTTACAAAAAATTCTATCGGTATTATACTCAAAATAAATAAATTATCAAACGAGATTTTCTCAAACCAATTTATTTTTAGTATATTTCAGTGAATAGTCCTGAAATACGCTGAATAGAGATAGATTTATAAAATGTGTTCGGATAACACTTTCGGATATTACTAAAGTTGAGTCATCTCCGAAAAGTATAATTTAGCCATAAAGGCACAAAAACACAAAGAATCACTAATTTTAAAAAATCATAATCATTACTTTGTGAATATTAGAGTCTTCGAGACTTAGTGGCATTTTTTTTTACTTTTCGGTGCGGGCTCGAAGTTAAATATTAAAATAAATTATGGATAAGTACATTGTTATAGAAATATGATTATATTTGAAGTGATTATTTCGTTATTGTGTATTGTAAACATAACAATTGAACGAATATTAAATTTCTAAACAATTTAAAACATTTAATTATGAATGGTATTTTAGTAACACTTATTCTTGGTGCAGTAGCAGGATGGTTAGGTAGCCAAATTTACAAAGGAAGTGGATTGGGTCTTTTGGGCAATATCATAGTGGGTATATTGGGAGGTTTTATAGGATATTGGGGACTTGGAAAGTTAAATGTAAGCTTAGGTACAGGATATATTGGTTACATACTGACTGCTGCTATTGGTGCCATAGTACTTTTAGTGATTATTAATTTGGTGACAAAAAAGAATTAGATCCACTTATTTGCAATGATTGTTTAATATATAAGTATTTTTTCAGTTGAGATATTTAAAAGAAATTATTTACTACAGGTTAGTAAATGGAATAATATTTTGAAACAAATCTCATCCCTGATTAAATGAAAAGGAGCCTTGCAAATAATATCGCAAGGCTCCTTTTTTACTTACTGGAAATCAAACTAATTCTCTGATGATTTCACAAATTTATTTCTAATGATATGACTACTCAAATACTACCTTTTTGGTCAAAGTTCCTCCGTCAAACTGCATTTTTACAAGGTACAATCCATTTTGAAGAGACTCTCTTTTTAGAGTAACAGCACTTGAATTTACATTATTGTAATTTCTTACCATTCTTCCACTGATGTCAAAAACTGCATAAGATTTGATAGGTGTTTCATCAGATACCGTTATGGATATGTCTGTTGTAGCAGGGTTTGGTGACATTTTAAGGTTTACATTAGCATCTGCAAGATCTTTAACTGAACTATTAAAATCACAATTAAGACCTAAAGCTACGCATGCTCGTGGTGCAAAATATCCTACGATGGTATCGATATATGTTTTAGCAATTACGGCATCTTTATTACAAGTTGAAGGAGGATTATCAGCTTTTGCCCATTCCCATGGAGAAGATGAATCGTCTGGTGTATCTCTGAATTCAAAGTAGCCAATATGACCACTTCTGTTCTTTGCGCCATAAGGGTCAAAACCGGCAGGAATATCTTTAAAGACATCATTATTACCAAATCTGGCCAATCTCTCGGCTAAATCTCTGGAACCTGATACTTCTACTACCGGTTGTGGTCCTGTAGCAGTAGGCACATTCAATATATCTGTATCCACCGGTGCAAATGGATCAGTATCAACATGGTAAGAAATCAACGGAACTTCTCCATCACTTAACCATGTAGAATCTCCGAGGGCACCTCCCATATTTACACACAATGCAATGTCATTGTTAAATCCAACATGATTAGGGATACATAGCGTGTCGCCAACTGGAATTCTTGATAAAGAGTTGTATAATGCATCTACCTTGGTCACAGGCCCTTCTGCTGTGATTGTACCATTGTACTGTTCTAAGACCATAGGAATATTTGCAGGTGCTATAGGTGGTGTTAATATAAATTTAAGCGGATTATCTGTATTGAATATTTCAGGATATGACTTCAAATATGCAATAGCTAAAGAAAGATATCCGCCTGTGCCTTGTCCCCAGATAGTAATCTTGTTAGGATCAATACCATGTGGATTTCCCAATTCAGCCACACTTCTTTTGAAGTATCTGACATAAGTGTTCATGTCCTGTACGCCTCTGTAGGCAGCATTGATTAGAAAATATCTTCTGATTAACTCTTGTGGGTCTAATGGATTCCATCCCTGTCTGTAATTAATCACAGCTACCACATAGCCCATTTTAGCCAATCTTGTTGCAAACTCAACATTGCTGGAGTCTCTCATGGTACCACCACATGAACCATTTGCAGGATAAGGGAAGAAATTCCCGGTGTGTACATAGATAATCAAAGGTCTGTCGATCTTTATATCACCTTTTGGGGAATAAATGTTAGCCACCAATGGTTGTTTAGCCATTCCTAATTGACCTTGGCTCGCAATAAAACGAAGTATAGTAAAATTTGCACCCAGAGGTGAAGGAGCTGTCGGGTTTACACCAAACTCATCGCCATAAGAAACGTTAACCTCGGAAAACACCTGATCCAGATATCTTCTATTTTGTCCATCAATATTATCTAAAACAAATATTGAGAAAAATAGGATAAAAAATTTTGTAAAAATTCGCATGTGATAAAGATTTAAAGTTAATAAATTAAATTTTTGATTTAAAATCGTATGTTAATGTCAAATAAGCCATTCTACCAATTCTCGGACCGCCATAAGTCTGGAATTGTTTATTATTTAATGCATTGGATGCGCCAGCTTTTATTACCAGATTTTGTTTTGCCAGGGTATAATTTACTTGCACATCCACTAAATCGTAGGTAGGTATTGCTCCTGTAAACTGAGGTGATCCTTCGAAAACAAATCCTTGAATCCATTTGTAATTCACATTAAAACCTAAACTGTTTTTTCCACTTCCAAGCGGAATATCTCTGCCCGATATACCTACATTGTATTTATGTTTAGGGGTATTAAAAGCTGGAACGATATCATCTTTAACACTGGTAACCAGTTCGTTAAAGCTATAATTTCCATTAAATGAATAATATTTTTGAAAGTAATAATTCAAACCTATGGCAAAACCACGGGATGTTACGATTTCCTGAGAATTGGATGCTACTCTGTACACTTTAGTTTTTGCAAAATCTCGGGTAACTGTTGGCGGTAGACCGGGAATTAAAAAAGTATCTAGTGGAATATCCAGTCCAATCTGATATCCAATAAAGTCATTGTAAATATTTAAAAATGCACTGGCATCTACAAATAATTTTTCAAACAAAGTAGTTCTGTAACCAACTTCAAAAGTTTTTACTTTTTCAGGTCGGATGGCAGGTATATTTATACTTACTAAAGTATCTTTAAACTCACTACTTTTGCGAAATGATTCTAAAGTTACCAAATCATTAAAACCATTAATATTTCCGATAAGTCTTGCGGGGCCTACTCTCAGATCGAGATATTGATCAGACAGGGTAGGATTTCTTATGGCAGAAGAGAATGATGCACGTAGATAATTATTTTCTGATGGTTTCCAAACTACTGAACCGGCCGGAGAAAATAAGAAGTTAAAATTTTGATTTTTGTCTAATCTTGATGCAACAGTCAGGGTAAAATCACCCAATTGTTTACTCGCACCTCCATATATACCGAATTCACTGTTGCTTATTCTCGAAATGCTATCAGAAAATATTGTTCCTTCGGTAAATGGTTTATATAATCTTCCGTTAGCACCTATGACCAGTTCTTTGAAAAAATCTGTAGTAAATTTGTATTCACCATGCACATGGAACAAAGCTGATTTGTCAAAAAATCTTGTACCATTTTCAATACTGTTATTTTTTCTGGAAACAATACTATTGAATAAAGAATCATATCTAGGCGTGCCAGGTTCAAAATAATCTAACGTTTTATGTGTTTTATTGGCAGAGTTTGCATATTCCTCAGCCTGTCTGTGCCAATCTATCAATTTTTCTTTATTATCAATTTGCCATTGAATCTGGTCATTTTGTACATCTGTGTTCGGGTAACCTAAAGCTTTCATTTTGTTGAAAACTGCTCCGAGAGCATTTCTGGTCCACCATTCTTCATAGCTGTTCCTCCAACTTTCGTTTTTTCCGGCGGCTTCCAGCATTTTCTGGGCTGTAAAATACGGATCATAAGAGTCGCCTGCATCTTCATGTGTAGCATAAGCTCGTATAAAAAACTTGTCTTTTTTTCTAAACTCTATTTTATGTTGAAAAAACTGAATTCCTCTTAGACTAAATCTGTTGTCCCCCTGATAGACTGTAGTTCCGTAACCAAAATTGGAACCTATGATCAATTCAGGTGATTCAAAATCTTTGGATGGTTGGGTTCGTATATGAAAGGCGACGCCTGCCTTTATATTTTTTGTATTATAATCTACTAAATCCAGCTCTTTATATCCTGTCCTGTGAAATGAATTTAATCCAGCCCTTTGGTCATACAATGTAGTATATTTTGCAAAATACTCATCCCCATAAATATTTACCCCATTGGAACCACCCGGATTCTCAATGGCTGAGAAGACATTGTTACCGTCAGATTCTGTCACCGGATCATAATTATCAGCTACCCAGTCATTGGCTTTAAGGAAGGAGAAATTTAATTTGTATCCAATCAGTGGTTTTCCTGATTTGCCATTGATCACATTAGCAAATCTGAATGCAGTCTCTACCAGGGATCTTTCTCCTACTTTTACACTGGCAGCCAGACCTTTATTAAAAAAAGGATTTTTTGTTTCCATGGCAATCACACCATTAAAAGCATTGGGGCCATAAAAAGCCGAACTTGCCCCAACCACCAGATCTACTTTCTGAATGTCAAGCTCTGAAGCTCCCAAAAAATTTCCCAAAGAAAAATTCAGTCCGGGAGATTGGTTGTCTACGCCATCTATGGTCTGTAAAGATCTAACGGGACTTGTGCTGTTAAATCCTCGGGTATTGATGACTGTAAAACCCAGACTGGCAGTAGTCAGGTCTACTCCTTTTAATGAACCAAGGCCATTATAAAAATCCGTAGAAGCGGTTTGTTTGATAGCAATCGCATCCAGTGATTCTATGGTAAGAGGTGCTGCTTTTTGTTTTTCAGAAACTCTCTGTCCTTTTATTTCTACTCCAAGGTCGATGGTAACTGCATCTTCCCCCATTTTAATCAATATTTTCTGACCTACATTAGTAACTTCATAATCCACAGCTGTGTACCCGATATAAGAAATATTAAGCGTAACCGGCAATTTTTCCACTCTTAACTCAAAAGTTCCGTCAAAATCAGTAACAGTTCCTTTTCCCGCTTCGTTCTTTACGATCACATTGGCTCCGATGAGTGGTTCACCATTGTCTGCATCTATGACTTCACCCTTGATCAGGTTTTGAGCAAAACAAGGCATGTGACTGAGTATCACAAAACTTAATAGTAAAATAGAAGTACGTAAAACATTCCTCATATAAAGTGGCATCAATGATATATGATTGTTAATAAATTGTAAAAACTGTTGCAATGTATGACATATTTTTGAATCAGAAAAATGTGGCTGATATTTTTTATTTTTGGAATATTCAATAAAATATTATATTAAGATTTTATTTAATAAGTTTCTCGCAGAATATAATTTAGAATTTTATGACTTTCAATAGGCGATAAATAGTTTAAATTTTGTTTCGACGTATTTCAATACGTTTTATTTTGTATGAAATTTGATTTGCTATTTTATGATTTTTTGCTAAGATGTATCAATGGCGCTCTTATAGTTTAAACATTATCTATGATTCGTCATGACCGCGTCAAATGGAAACAAATAATTGTTACAATAGAAGAAATATTATGCTTCAGATTGTATATTTGCTAAAACTTTCATCCATGAGATATACCATAGCTTTATCGTCTTTTTTATTCTTCATTCTTTTATTTTTAGGTTGTGAACAAAATACCAATAATCATATCAATCCTGCCCCAACTGAAATAACGGCTATTCACAAGAATGGAGAAGATGGAGATAGTTATAAAGCGCGATTGAATTGGATCGAACTCATGCATGGTGGGAAGCAATCAGGTTGGCGATCTATAGAATCAGAAAATCAGATGAAAAAATATGAAAACTGGCTGAAGATAAATGATCGCATAAGGTCTGATGATGAATATGTAGCCGGTGGTCAGATATTGGGAAAATGGACTGAACGCGGGAGCAACAACAATGCAGGAAATATAATGGTCACGGATTATGATGCTGAAGAAGATATCATCTATGCCGTAGGTGGTGGAGGTCCAATGTTCAAAGGTGATTTTTCAGGATTCGGATGGACTTTAGTCAATGACAAGCTTAGATTTTCTACCAATCTGCTCAAAGTATTTCATTTAAATAGCAGTGTAAAACGAATAGTGTCTGCAGTGAATGGTATTCCTCATTATTCAGAAGATGAAGGTATAAGCTGGAAGAAATCAACCGGAGTGATAGCGACTTCAGATGGTTGGGAAATATCCCATAGTCAAACTACCAGTGACGGGAAGATTTTTTTTCTTGGAAAGAATAGCTACAATGGAAGTATAAGGGTCTATGTGTCATTTGATTATGGAACATCATTTAAAACCTTAAAGCTTTTTAATACATCTGATGGAAGAAACATCGCACTTTCGTGGAATGCGATAAATGACGAAGTGTTCGTGATTGAGCAGATTAGTGAGGCGCGTTCAAATTTTTACAAATATAATGCATCAACAAAAATCCTGGATAGCAAAAACCCAAACATTCCAATTGGTTTTGGAGAAAATGGAAGGGCTAATCTTCAATCTGTGACTATTAAGGATACTACAAATCATTTTGTTTATACTGAAGATAAAAAATTGTTTGTTTCCAAAGATGAAGGAAAATCATGGAAATTTTTGTCCGCCATGCCATCTACTCCATGGGAAGTGGGATTGTATGTATGTCCTTCAGATGCGGGTAAAATGATTTTTGGCGAAGTTAATGCGTACAGATCAATCAATGGCGGGGGCAATTGGAGTAAAATAAATGATTGGGCAGATTATTATGATGATATTGAAAATAAACTGCACGCTGATATTATGACAGTAAAGGAATTTAGAGATAAGTCTGGCAAACCATTTTTATTGAACGGTAATCATGGTGGTTTATATTTTTCGGATGATTATGGAAAATCGCATATTAACATAGGACTTTATAATTTCAATGTTTCTCAATATTACGATGTAAGGTCATATCCTTCTGACCATCGGAGGGTTTTTGCAGGTTCACAGGATCAGGGACAGCAAAGAGGTGTAATCGATGGTGATGGGACTACTGATTTGTTTCAAAATATCTCCGGAGACTATGGACATATCGAATTTACCGGCAACGGAAAAAGTCTGTGGTCAGTGTATCCCGGGGGATCTATTGGTTTTTATTCGGCCCCGCTTAGTCAGCGATATCCTGTTGCAGGGTATGAAATTGAATCCAAAAATGAGACAGTCTGGATACCGCCCATTATACCTGGCCCCGACCCTGAAAAAGATTTAATTCTTGCTGCAGGGGGTAGTGTCACGGCTACTTCAAATGGTTCTCACATCATTCAGTTGGAGTATAAAAACAATGGTATTGTGCCTACTCAACTGCCGTTCAATTTTGCAGTCAGTGGTGGACAGATTTCAGCGATGGCAATACATCCTAGTAATAAAAGCCATTGGTTTGTAGCGACTACCAATGGTAAGTTTTATAAATCAACAGATAGTGGCCAAAACTTTACAAAAACCGCAGAGTTCCTTTCACAATCTCATTATCTGTACGGCTCATGTATACTTCCTTCTACCATAAATCCAAATGTAATATATCTGTCCGGGAATGGATATACCAATAAACCAGTATACCGTTCAGTAGATGGAGGAACGACGTTTTCAGAGTTCAGTAACGGATTACCAAAGACGATGGTATTTAATATTGTAGCCAATGAAGATGAGTCTCTTATTTTTGCAGCCACTGAAAATGGACCTTATGTGTATGTCTCTGCAACAGGAAATTGGTTTGAGCTAAGTGGTACCCAAACTCCAAACCAAACTTTCTGGAGCGTCGAGTATATTCCTGAAATAAAAACTGCCAGATTTGGTACGTATGGTAGAGGGATCTGGGATTTTGAAGTAAAAGAAATTATAAGTGCAAGCAATGATATTTCACAATTGGATAGGTCATTCACTGTGTTTCCGAATCCAGCCAGTGATTTTATTACTATAAAAACAAAGGATGACTACAAGTTTCGTTTTGTTACCATATATGATTCAGCAGGAAAAATTGTATTAAAATCGTCTTATGTTTTGAGTTCACCAATGAATATCAGCACATTAGCAAAAGGATGGTATATAGTGGAAGTAAGTAATGGAACATCAGTCAGCCGGCAAAAATTGGTCGTTAATTGATGGGAAAATGTTTAATTTTTTAAGCCGTTCTACTCAGTATTTACTGCGTAGCTGTGTTGCCACGGCTCAGCCATGATTTTTGGATGAATGATTAATATTTTATAACTTTGTTTGATACGAATACAGTATATCAAATATTGGTTACTTCAGGAGTTTACTTTTTTACCGTTCAGGTGGTGTATTGAGTTGATCGAAAACAACGAAATTTAAAAGTAATAGAAAGTTTGATTGAAATAGATATCATGGACATTTAATGCCAGTAGGTTACATTCAAATTAAAAATTCGGCATCACTTAGACATAAGCTAAGCCAATGCATAGCGTGGATTTACTTCATCACAAAACTATTCAGAATCCTGTCAGCTACCGGTAGATATTTACTGAACTGGTCAGGTTCGGCAGTAAAAGTAAGTAAATATACTTTCTCATTTTCCACCCAGTAATATTGCATGAAGGTAAGATTAAAACCATTGATTTCTCCCGTATATACCATTTTATGATAGGACAAACCATGGGCATTTTTTCTTATATTTTCAAGAATCCGGCTATTTTGGATACTTTTGCCAATATCATCGATAGAGAACTGAGTGTATTCATCTAATGTGATGCCATATCCTTTTACATCCTGAATGATGAGATTTACGTTTTCCTGAAAAACATCATTTGACGATAGAAATGGGGAGAAAAGATAAAAACTGGTACCATTTTCGCCGGACCTGTCCACCGTCCAGGTTTTTGGATATGAAATGGAGAAAGATGAATCAACTATTGAATTCCAGTCAGTCAATACATCCTTTGTCCCTGACTGACCAAAAAAAAATATAGATTTGGTAAAAAACAGTATTAGAAAGAAACCCTTCATGAAAATCAAATTAATTCAAAGATAAAAAACATACCTGAAAGTAATGGAATTTTATCTTCAAAAGAATTGCAAGTCACTTTAGGGCGGCAACAAACTCAGGACTGTCGGGTTTGATTTTGGATGCAAAAAAGTGGGTAAGTTTTCCATTCTCATCTATCAGATATTTGCAAAAATTCCAGCTTGGTACATCACTGTTCCAGCCATTCTGCGCGGGATCTGTCAACCATTTATATACAGGACTTTGGTGGTCCCCTTTCACATCTACCTTATCAAACATCTGGAAAGTAACTCCATAATTTTTCTGGCAGAAAGTTTCGATTTCAGCAGAAGTGCCCGGTTCCTGTGACATAAATTGATTACAGGGAAA
The DNA here is from genome assembly GCA_016714445.1 of Saprospiraceae bacterium. Lineage (GTDB taxonomy): Bacteria > Bacteroidota > Bacteroidia > Chitinophagales > Saprospiraceae > OLB9. The sequence continues at coordinate 137,072 of JADJNF010000003.1, forward strand.
TCCAAGTACAACAACATTTTCTTTGTTTTTATCATAATAGGCTTGCCAGTCCGCATATTGTGGAGTATAACCACATTTTGAAGCCACATTCAGTACGATTACTTTTTTGCCTTTATATTGATCCATGGATATAGTTTCTCCATCTATAGTTACCGCTTTCAATGTATGAAAAGAAGTCGTTGCTATTTGCTGACTTACCATCGGTGAGGTGTCCTGAGAAGTAACCTTGTTGGCGTTAAAACAACTGATAAACCAGGCAGGGATACTAAGCACTATGGCGAATAACATTTTAGGATGCATAAATATTTTATATTTAAGGTTTGAAAGATGGGTAACGTTTATATTTGAAAATGGTTTTTAAATGTTCTGATTGACTAAACTATTTTTAAATGTTTTGTCTTCCTGACTCATTTTTTAAAGTTTATGATTATAATCATCTTCCATTTTATATCAATATCGTATTTTTGTGACGATGAAAAATATTTTAGTTTATTTTATGGCTGTTTTAGTTTGTTTGCCTTTGTTTTCAAAGGTGACAGTAGTATTGGCCTGGAAGATAAATCAAAAGTATATCATTGAAAACTTATGTGTAAATAAGACAAAGCCGGTATTGAAGTGCAATGGAAAGTGTCATCTGATGAGTAAACTGAATGATACTAAAGAAGATAACAATGCTCCAATGCCTGAAAAAAGCAAGGAATTAAAACTTCAACCTTTTATTTCTGCAAACCTTCACGAGGTTCTTTTTGCTTCCAATATAACTACATCAGCCAAGGGTGTCATAAGTTATTATGATAATTTCAGCAATAGACTTTTTGGAAAAAACATATTTATTCCACCGGACAGAATTTACGCTGTGGTGTAGTATCCATACTATACAATCTATTTTTTATGCAGATTATCAGGTATCCGGAATCCGGAAATTTGATAGAAATATAGTTGACTGAAAACTCAATGATTTAATTGTATTGCTTAAAATTGGCAACATTATTATAAATATAGTGTGACTACCGTTTTAAGCAGGGTGAATGTGCCTTTCATCGGATTTACATTTCAAACCATTTACTTTTTGAGTACACATTTAAGCTGTATTTAGGTTATATCTGATTTTGCATAAAATCATTATTCATTATTATCAAAAATGTTAAATGATATGTCAGGGAGATGGTTTTCGTTCTGCTTGATGATTTTTCTGTCTATTTTTACACAGAATGTGTATGGCTGTGATGTTTGTGGATGTGCGGTATCCGGTCATCAGTTTGGGATACTTCCGCAATTTCAAAAACACTTTTTGGGTGTACGATATAGTTACAGAAGTTTTCAATCGGTTCACCCGCCATTATTTTCTACGGATACAGAAAAAATCAGCCGTGAAAATTTTAATACCGCCGAACTCTGGGGTAGATATGTAATTGGTAAGCGGGTTCAGCTTTTTGGATTTGTGCCATTACATCATATCTCCAAAAATGAAGATAATACTTCGTTGACACAAGGCGGTTTGGGTGATATCACTTTTATGGGTATGTATGCCATCATAAATCAGCGCACTTCTGAAGACGGTCAGTGGATACATCATCTTCAGGCAGGTGGTGGAATTAAATTACCTACAGGTGCACATGATTATTATACGATAGAAAATGAATGGATACCGGGTATTCAAAAAGGTACCGGAACCACTGACTTTATGTTGAATGCCAATTATCTATTGAGATTTAATGAAGTTGGGCTATCCGCTGAGGTAGGGTGGAGAGTCAATGGTCATAACAGCAAACAGGATTTCAAGTATGGACATCGATGGACAACCGGGCTCAGAAGTTTCTATATTTTTCGCATGGGAGAAAGTAGTTTAATGCCATCTTTAGGGGGCATGCTTGAACAATCAGGCAGAGATACTCACGAAGGTGCGCCGGTAGATCTGTCAGGAGGTTACAGTATTTTTGGTCATGTTGGTGTAGATTTTTTTAGCAGTCGCTTTACTGCGGGTTTTTCTGTACAGCCTGCCATTAGCCAAAATGTAGCGGATGGCAACCTTACCGCAGGTACTCGTATTAATGCACAATTTGCAGTGTTGTTCTGAGCACTTAAAACGTCAGATAGAATCTTTATTAATAAATTAAAATAATACAAAAAAATGAATCGTTTAAATAAAATTTTGTTTTTTGCTATACTTATTACAGCAGGTTTAAGTTCATGTAAAGATGATGAGCCTGAGACAAAAAAGGCCGGAGAGGTGACCATTGAGTTTGACCACGTTTGGGCATCCACAGAATCGGAATTTTCTCTAAATAAAGAACTTACCCATCCTTTGTTGGGGGAAAAAATGACTTTTAATATTTTCAAATATTATGTATCCAATGTCAGGTTAAAAGCCAAAGACGGAAGTTGGTATACCATGCCGGAAAGCTATTTTATCGTAGATGCGGATCCTGCAGGCAGCAATAAAGTGGTAATTCCTGATGTACCGGGAAATGAATATACTGACGTTGAAATGATGTTTGGCGTAGATAGTACTCGTTGTACTTCTGGTGCACAGACTGGTGTTTTGGATCCTGCCAAAGGTATGTTCTGGAGCTGGAATTCTGGATATATCATGATTAAAGCAGAAGGAACATCTCCGAATTCAACATCAGGAAATTTTACTTTTCACCTGGGTGGATTTAAAGGAACAAATAAAGTACAGGTCACTAAAACATACAATTTTGGCGCTACTGCATTAGTGGTAGACGGAGACAGAGAAGCTGAAATTCATATGATAGCTAATCCTGCCCGTTTGTGGCATTCAGCAGATAAATTAGCTGTGAAAAACACCAATACTATGCCAAATACCATTGCTAAGACGATGTCTTCAACTTATTATGACGCTATCAGATTTGATCACATCCACAATTAAAATAATTTAAAAAAATGATCAGTTATAAGATCAGGTTTTTGTTGTTTTTTGCGCTGATATGGAACTTTTCATGTCAGGATGATCGGGATAAGTCAGACTTCGGTCTGACTTATCCTGATTACTTTCCGACACCACATTATCAGTTTGGAAAAAATACTTTGACACGCGAAGGTTTTGAATTGGGTAGAGCCTTGTTTTTTGATCCGATACTTTCTGTAGATAGCACCATTAGCTGTGCTTCCTGCCACAGTCAGGGGCACGCATTTGCCGATCATAATACTGCACTAAGTACGGGTATTTTGGGCAAAACCGGCAACAGAAACAGTCCTGCTATGTTTAATCTGGCCTGGCAACCTGTTTTTATGTGGGATGGAGGTATTAACCACATAGAAGTCATGCCATTGGCTCCGATCACTAATGAAGTGGAAATGGGGGAAGATATGCTTAAAATTGCATCTAAGCTTAGTCGAAATCCAAGTTATTCCAAAAGATTTCAACGTGTTTTTGGGGAGAAACCTATAGAATCCCAACAAATATTTTATGCACTAGCTCAGTACATGAGTATGCTGGTAAGTGCAGATGCAAAATATGACAGGTACCGTCAAGGCAAAGAATCGTTGTCTGCAGACGAACAGGACGGACTACAAATATTCAGAAATAAATGTGCTTCCTGTCACACTGAGCCACTATTTACTGATTTTAGTTTGCGCAACAATGGTTTGGAAGTACTAAATGATGATCTGGGATTTGGCCGTATCACGCTGGAAGAGGCCGACAAATATAAATTTAAAGTGCCGTCTTTGCGTAATGTGGTACTCACTTATCCTTACATGCATGACGGCAGATTTCGCACCTTGGATCAGGTATTGGATCATTACAGCAAAGGTATGGTCCATCATAACAATCTTGATCCTTTGTTGATGACCAATGGTCAGCCAGGTATTCTTCTCACGCACACGGACAAAGTAAAGCTGAAGGCCTTTTTAAACACACTTTCCGATTATACTTTCATTTCAAATCCATTATTTTCAGAATAAACAGCAATTTTTTATGTTCAGAATATTTGTTATTTTTGGGATCATTTGTACAATTTTTCATATTTCCTGTTCTAAAGACGAAGTTGGGAATCAGGATACCTATAATACTAAGATAAATTTTATTTCGCCTGCCGAAGATAGTGAATATATCATTGGTGACACAATTAAAATATCAGCTGTCATAACTTCTGATGTTTCCATGCATGGTTACGAAATACTGATTCACAACACAACACAAAAAAATATTATTCCTTTGAAAAATAAACATACCCATGGGAAGGAAATTATATTGGACGAAAATTGGATCGTTGATGTTAAGAATAAGTCCGATCTGGAGATAGAAATTGTAGCAGCCATAGATCATTTGGGTAATCAAATTTCAGCCTTCAGGAAAGTGAAATGCAATTAGTAAATTGTTGTAAAACAATATCTTATTTTTTCTTAATCTTTTCTTTTTCTTTCTCCTTTTCAAGATTTTTATAATATCCACGAAGCAGCCAGTTGTGTTTCAGAGCTTCCAGATTATCATTCAGTTTTATACCGGCAGTATTTATTTTTATCATGGCAGAATCCAGATTACTTACAGTATGGTCTATTTTTTTGACCAGAGTCGCATCATTGGATAGATAATTGATCACTCCTTTGCCATCCTTCACATTTTCAATGGTACTGTTGGCACTGGTAATGGTTGTATTCAGATTATTTATAACGGTCTCTATGTCCTGGCTGGATTTTTCTATGTTGGATACGATATTTTTTATTTGATTTGACAATGCGGTATCTCTGATAACACCTAACAGATTATCCTTTTTATTAAGCGAAGAAACCAGATTATTGACATTTTTGATGGCAATCGATGATTCATAACTTGTTTTTCTTAAAAAATGCAAGGTTTGTTTTACATCATCAGTGATCGTCGAATCTTTTATAATGGCTCCCACAATTCCTTTTCCGCTTGAGATCTCTTTGGTTATTTTGAGAAGTTCAGCAGTAAGTAAAGCCGCATTTTCATTGGTAACACTAAGCGTATTCAACATTTCATCAGTTCTTATCCTACTGAAAGACCGGAGGGTATCGCCGGATTGCAAGGTGGTCTGACTACCTGCACCGGGCAAAATATTTACAATCATATTGCCTACCAAACCATCTGTAGTGATGACTGCCTTAGCGTCAGTTTTGATGTGTTTGGTGATATCTGACTCCACAGACATCTTTACTACGATAAAAGTATCATTAATCATCTGAATACTTTTGACCGTACCGACTTTGATACCTGAACATCGAATATTATTTCCGGTTTTTAGTCCGTTGACATTATTAAAAACGGCGTACAAATCTGATGAATTACCAAAGAGATTCTGTTTGGATCCTATCAGCCAGATGGCTATAACAAAGAATGTTATGCCTGTTAAGACAAATATACCCAGTTTTAATTTTTGATAAATTGATTTTTCCATGGTTTAAGATTTAAAAAATGCTCTGACTTTTGGATCTTCTGATGCATCCAATTCACTAAATGTTCCTTCTGCATAATTAATGCCATCAACCAGCAAAATCATCCTGTTTGAAATAAATCTGGCACAATCCACATCGTGCGTAATAACTATGGATGACGTTTTATATTTTTCCTGAATGCTTTTCATCAATACTACTATTTCTTTGGACGTAATCGGGTCGAGACCGGTAGTAGGTTCATCATACAATATTATTTTTGGTTTGAGAATGAGTGTTCTGGCCAGTGCGATCCTTCTTTTCATCCCACCGGAAAGCTCTTCAGGCATAAGGTCTATGGTATGCTCTAAACCTACATTGTGAAGCGCTTCCATAACCAAAGGCGTACCGTCTCCTATCTCTCCGAATTTTTTGGTGTGTCTTCGCAATGGAAATTCAAGATTTTCCCGTACCGTCATAGAATCGTAGAGTGCACTTCCCTGAAATAAAAATCCTACTTCAGTACGCAATTCGTCCAGTTCTATTTCATCCACTTTGTCCATGTCCATCCCCATGATATTAATCGTGCCGCTGTCATGGCTTTCCAATCCTATCAGACACTTGATCATCACAGATTTTCCGGAACCTGATTTACCCATAATCACCAGTGTTTCTCCTTCGTAGAGATCCATATTAAATCCATCCAGCACATGATTGTTGCCAAAACGTTTATGAAGGTCACGAATGACAATCACTGCATTTTTATTATTTATGTTACTGGTCATACACTGTAAAATATGTCTGCTATCAGTACAGCTACAAAGTCAATAATAAATAGCACAATAGAGGCCTCCACCACAGCAGAATTGGCAGAAACACCCACACCTGCTGTACCGTGTTTGGTATAATAACCTTTGTAACATCCGACCAGCCCAATGGCAAACCCAAAGAAAAAGGTTTTAATGGTGGAAGGTGTAAAATCACTAAAATCCAGCGAATTGAAAACTTCATTAAAATATAGTGTAAAAGATACATCACCTTTGATGTTTTCAATCAAAAAAGATCCAAACAATGCTATAGCATCTCCCATGATGACCAGCAAAGGAATCATAAATGTTGTAGCCAATATTCTGGTCACTACCAGATATTTGAATGGATTTGTACCGGATACTTCCATCGCATCTATCTGCTCGGTAACGCGCATGGACCCAAGTTCTGCGCCTATGCCTGAACCGATTTTGCCGGCACAGATCAGAGCGGTAATGATTGGTCCGATCTCTCTGATGATGGAAATGCTCACCATGGAAGGTAACCAGGATTCTGCACCCAGTTCCATCATTTTTGGCCTGGATTGCAATGTGAAAACCAGTCCAATAATAAAACCTGTGATACCTACCAAAAGCAAGGACTTATTGCCGACATTATAACATTGTTTCAGAAATTCCTTAAACTCAAAAGGCCTGCGAAATACTTCTTTAAAAAATCTTCCGGTAAAGTATGCCAATTCTCCTGTCTCAATTAAAAAACTGTTTAACCAGGATATATTTGACTTATTTTCACTCATTTTATAGTGGATATTTACACATAATAGAATTTCACAATAAAGATAGCATATGTTCAGACATAATTTAAGTGACATTAATCACTGCAAAAGTTAATGCACATCATTACATGTGGTATAAATTCTGTTTGTGCCATTAGATTTTCAATACTTTTCGGATCGGACTCACATATTGAAAAACAAAAATTACTTCAATAAACAAAACCAAGCTAAACTTTTGTATCTTGGCTATATTAATGTTATTTTGTGTCACATTTTTTATTTACCTGATCAACAAATCAATTATTTTATGCCCAGATTAATTTTATCGCTATTTTTGATCTTAACTACATTGTCTTCTTTTGCTCAGTTTAAAGCAGAAGATTTTAAAGCTATGAAGTTTAGAAATATAGGGCCGGCCGGCATGAGTGGTCGTATCACTGCCATAGATGTAGACCTTTCCAATCCCAATCGCATCTATGCAGGGGCAGCATCTGGTGGTGTATGGCTCTCTGAAAATGGTGGCGTCTCCTGGTCTCCTATCTTTGATGAGCAATCTTCCTTAGCAATCGGTTCTATTAAAATTAATCAAAAAAATCCTTCAGAAATTTGGGTAGGTACAGGCGAAGGCAATCCCCGAAACTCCCTGAATACAGGAAACGGGATATACAAGTCTCTCGATGGAGGTAAAACCTGGAACAGAATGGGGCTGGAAAATACCAAAACTATACATCGTATCATCATACACAGAGATAATCCGGATGTAGTATTTGCTGCGGCACTGGGTTCACCCTGGGGACCAAATCCGGATCGCGGTGTGTTCAAAACCACAGACGGTGGCAAATCCTGGAAAAAAGTATTGTATGTAAATGATCTTACAGGTGCGGCAGATATGGTTACAGACCCAAACAACCCAAATAAAATACTGGTTGCCATGTGGGAACATAAACGTGATCCATGGTTTTTTAATTCGGGAGGAAAGGGTTCAGGCATGTATATCTCCTATGATGCAGGGGAGAGTTTTAAAAAACTAACCGATGAAGATGGGTTGCCGAAAGGAAGTCTGGGGCGTATAGGTATTGCCGTTGCTCCAGGCAAATCAAACATCATTTATGCTTTGGTAGAAGCCAAGGAAAACGGATTGTATAAGTCTGTGGATGGGGGTAAAAAATGGACTTTGGTATCTACAAAAAATATTGGTGACCGACCTTTCTACTATGCAGAACTTTATGTAGACCCAAAAAATGAAAATAGAATATTTAATGTATTTACGTACATTACCATGAGTGAAGATGGCGGTAAAACTTTCAGAAATATCGCTGACTATGGCAATGATGTGCATCCTGATCACCATGCTTTCTGGATTCATCCTGAAGATCCATCTTATATCATAGATGGCAATGATGGCGGGCTTACCATATCCCGAGACGGGGGCGCCAACTGGTATTTTGCAGGAAATATTCCGGTAGGACAGTTTTATCATGTCAATGTGGACAAAGATTTTCCCTATAATGTATATGGTGGAATGCAGGACAATGGATCCTGGGTAGGACCATCTTCTGTATTTAAACGTGGAGGTATTCGCAACAGTGATTATCAGGAATTGTATTTTGGCGATGGTTTTGATGTCGTGCCGTTTCGTGCTTCCAGCAGATATGGATATGCCATGTCGCAGGGAGGCAATGTGGGTTTCTATGATCGTGAGACAGGAAAAACAAGATTTATCAAACCAAACCATCCGGATACGAATGTAGAACTCAGATACAACTGGAATGCGGCCATCGCTCAGGATCCTTACAAAGATTGTGGGGTGTATTTTGGCAGCCAGTTTTTGCACTATTCGAATGATTGTGGAGAGACCTGGACGATAAAGTCTCCTGACCTGACTACAAATGATACTACCAAACAAAAAGCGGACAGAAGTGGCGGGCTTACCATGGATGCAACCAATGCGGAAAACCATACGACCATCATTGCCATAGCGCCGAGCCCGGTAAATAAAGATGTGGTGTGGGTAGGCACGGATGACGGCAATGTTCAATTGACACGGGACGGAGGTAAAACATGGACTAATTTCAATAAGTCGCTCAAAGGACTTCCTCTGGCCAGTTGGATACCCCAGATATATGTGTCTGATAAAAATGAAGGGGAAGCTTGGGTAGTAGCCAATAATTACAGAAGAAATGATTATTCGGCTTATGCCTATCATACGACCGATTTTGGTAAAACGTGGGAGCGGATGGCAGACGACACACAGATCAAAGGATTTGTGTTGAGTATAATTCAGGACCACAAAGAGCCCAATCTGATGTTTCTGGGTACAGATGTTGGACTATATGTGAGCTTTGATAAGGGCAAAAAATGGCACCACTGGAATAAAGGATTTCCGCAAGTACAGGTCAATGATATGAAAATCCATCCTGTAGAAGATGATCTGGTACTCGGCACATTTGGAAGAGCTTTCTGGATATTGGATGATATCAATCCGCTCAGGGAACTTGCAGCCAAAGGGGAGAATATATTGGGCAGTGATTTTGATGTTCTGGAATCTTCCGGTGGATATCTGGTATCTTACCGCTCTTATGACGGTGTGCGTTTTGCCGGACAGGGGGAATTTAAAGGAGACAGCAGAGCGTATGATAGGATTGCTTTTAATGTTTGGAAAAAACCAGTGGACAAATCCAAATCAGAAAGCAGTAAAGAAGATAAAAAAGAAGGAGACGATAAAGGACCAAAAGCAAAAGTTAGTATTTACGATATGAGCGGCAAACTGGTTCGCAATTTCAAAAGGAAAGTCGAAGATGGGATGAACAGGATCAGTTGGGGATTGGAGACAAATGGAATGCGGTTTCCATCCAGAAATGAACCGAAAGAAGACGATGATGCGCCTGGTGGATATTCAGTTCTTCCGGGGAAATATAAAGCAGTATTTGAGTTTAACGGTAAAAAAGACTCGGTCATGGTAGAAGTAAAAATCGACCCCAGATCCGGGACCACGGTAAATGATATCCAAGACATTCGCAAAATGCAGGATGAACATTCCTTACTTATCAAGGATGCAAAAAGTGCTTTTGACAAAATCACAGGCGCAAAAAAATCCATTGGTATCGTTGAAAAATTGCTTGAAAATCAACCTGATAGTATTAAAAAATCATTCAAAGAAATACATAAAAAATTAAACAGCAAACTCGACTCTCTTTCAAATCTTTTTATAGAGCCTGAAAATGTAAAAGGTATTCAGCGCAATCCTGATCAATTGAGCAGTGTAATTTTTGGTGCGTTGAATTATATCAGATCATCCTGGTCAGCACCGAAGGGAAATGCGTTGCTCGCCCTGGAAAAGGCAAAGATCATGACCGGAAAAGCGGTTACTTCAGTTGAAACTTTTGTAGGTAATGAATGGAAGGTGTATCAGGAAAAAGTAAAGGGACTGGAAGTGAAAATATTTAAGGAGTAGCGGAAGAATACATCGAACCAAAATTTTATTAGTATTTTTGGTTAAGCCACAACGTAAACCTAAAACAAAGGTTTATCTGCGTCATTTTATGAAATGTTTACTTTAATTTAATGGTAAGAAAGCAGTGGATATGTTTTTGTAAAGTATATTTGCCTTGATTTAAAATAGAATTATGAGACGTCGCGAATTTTTTCAGAAAACGGCATTAGCAACAGGAGCGGGTTTGATCTTACCTTTCCAAAGCTGTACACCTACACAAGGTCTGGTCAATGGAAGTGGGAAAGGGCGAAAAGCTAAAAATATCATCTTTATGGTGAGTGATGGCATGAGTTCAGGAACGCTCAATATGGCTGAACTATTTTTGCAAAAAAAAGAAGGTCGAGGCTCTCACTGGCTTGATTTGTATCGAAACAACAGAGTATCCAGGGCATTGATGGATATGGCATCTGCCAATTCGATGATTACTGACAGTGCTGCAGCCAGTTCTTCATGGGGCGGTGGAGTACGGGTAAAAAATGGCAGGCTGAACTCAGGACCCAATGGCGAAGAGTATCTTCCAATCTGGCAAAAATTCAAAAAATCAGGCAAAAAAGTAGGTTGTGTAACTACTGTCCCGATCACACATGCGACCCCTGCAGGATTTTGTGTATCATCGAAGTCACGTGGCGAACAAGCAGAAATTGCTGAAAAATATCTTGAGCTGAAATTTGATGTTATGATGGGTGGCGGCGGCAAATATTTTATTGATCGCAAGGACGGACGAAACATGTATCAGGAGTTTGGACAAGCAGGCTATCATGTGGTCATGGATAAAAATGAAATGGCTGCTACAAGTAATAAAAAACCTGTATTGGGTGTATTTGCCAAGGATGGGTTGCCTTATGAGCTGGACAGGTTGCATGATCAGGAGTCACTAAATAAGGTGCCTTCACTTGCCGAGATGACATCAAAAGCCATTGAACTCATGAAAGATCACAGTGCGGGCTTTTGTCTGCAGGTAGAAGGGGGAAAAGTAGACTGGGCAGCACACGCCAATGATGCTCCGGCATTGATTTACGATCAGGTAGCTTTTGATCATGCGATCAAAGTAGCCATAGATTTTGCTGAAAAGGATGGAAATACATTGGTAGTAATCACTACAGATCATGGCAATGCCAATCCGGGTCTATATTATGGGGACAAAGCAGACAAAAATTTTGAATCACTGTTTGATTTTCAACATACCAATGACTGGATACTGATGGATACAAAAAAGGATGATACTGCTGCTCTGTTTGTAGAAAAAGTAAAAAGATATCAGGGTTTTACATTGACCATTGATCATGCAAAAGTCATTATGGACAAATATAAAGATCAGTCTGATGAAGGTGTATATAATATGTACAAATTGCCCTTTAAGGAATTTGCTGTGTTTTCAGCAGAACATACTTCGGTAGCTTTTGGAGGTATGGACCACTCTGCTGATTTTACAGAACTAGCCATGTTTGGTCCCGGAAGTGAGCGGCTCAAACCGTTTATGAAAAATACGGATATGCATTATTTTATGTTGGAGGTAGCAGAAGTGGAGAATAAGTTTTAATGTGTTTATCCTAAGATTGCACTTTGTTCAACAATTCATCGATTGTCGCAGTTTCAGGCCGTTATCAGGCCTGACTTGTCTGGCCATTTATCGGACTGATAAATTCCACTGCGATACTATAATTTATGAATTTATAATTCATTTGGCATCGTCTCAAAAAAAAAGCACAAATCAATTAAATGTCACTAATTGGTACATTTTTTCATGGACATATGTGAATACGAGTTATAAATTTTTAAACCCGCAGGATGTTTATCTAACAGGGTGAATGATAGGATCGAATTATTGAACTATTCATTCCAAAAGTAACATTAAAAAGCGAACAAGCCAAAAATTAGATAAAATTTGCAGGTATGATTTTGATATCATTTTTTTAGGAGATGATTTTTTTTAAACTTACGATTTCTATTAACTAAACCGATAAAAATTGATAAATAAGATCTGATCTAAAATTCATCAACGAAGTTTATAAAGACTACAAAATTTAAATTCCTTGATTTTGTCATACTCACAGAACACTTCTTTTTCACGATGATTGGGTACAAATAAATAGTCATAATATTGATTCGAACTAAGATCTGTCCAGAAAATCTCCATTTTACCTTCAAATTCTACTTCAGTATAAAAAGCCAAGGAATGATATTGCCATTGTTCAGCACCCAATTTTATTGTCCTGGTCGTTGAATTCCAATCTTGAATATCTTTTAAATAGTGTACTACGATTTTTGCATCTCCATTTTGCCACCATTCTATAGTATTTCTAAATGTTACGGAGTATGAAAAATGCCATATTAAAAAAGATACACACAAATATAGCAAGTAATTTCCGGCCTTAGTGTGAGATATAATTCTTTCAAAAGCAAGACAAATACCTAAATAAAATGGAATACTAAATAATAACTGAGTTCTGCCAGTAGGAAATGGTGTACCATTATAAAGAAAAGAATTTTCGATATCATGGCAACTACAAGTATTAATAAAAATGTTTGTAAATGCATTTTATTTGCCAGTTTGTTACTTTTGCATAAGAAGCTGTAGGCTTGAAATGAGATCCATAACAAAAAAGTAATAAATCCTAAGATCTGTGTCAATTTCAACTCAGGAGGTATCATTTTATTCCTGTCAATTTTTGGATTGTGGTGAATATATTGATTTATGTAGTTAACTACACAATCGCTGAATAATCCGGTTTTACCTCCATATGTTTCACCTGACGCTATGGTTCGGATTAAAGGAAGAAATATAATTATACTTATAAAAGATAATGAAATTATGGATACTATTGTATGCTGTTTTATAATTTCTAAATCCTTATTTTTAAATAGTTCATACATTAAAATTAAAATCATTCCTGCCAGAAGATATAATGCAGAAAAATTAGACCATATAGATATGAACATCCAAAAGAAGATATACTTTAACGATTTTATTGAGTGATGCTCTGAATATTCTGTCAGATAGTAAAATGCAGCTATAAAGGCGGAGATACTTAAAGCATATCCTCTGGCAAGCCCAAAAAAATCAAGCAAGTATGGATTAAAGAAAATAATAAGTAGATATAAAGACTTTCTAAATTCTGAAGAGGTAAATTTTGAAATTATTTTATATGAATAGAACAAACCAATCACTATTGCTAAAACCAAATGCAAACGGACTGCCCAATCTTTTCTTCCAAATAGCAAGATCTCTATTTTCATAAAGATGGTGTTCAAAATATGATTGTTGGGTGCCCAGAACAAGTCTGTCTGACCGGTAGTGATGATATTCCAAAAATTTTGAGATGCATGAAAATGTACGGTAATGTATTCATCATCAGATACTGGTACTAAGAATATTCTTGCAATGATGTAAAAAGTCAGGCCGATGCCTATAATTAATGAATACGTTATTTTAAAATTTTGTAGATTAGACATAATTTTTAATAATAATTTTGAGTTCCCAAATTTAAAATAAAAATATACATTTTGCACAAAAAGAAAAAACATTATTGAAATAAAATCCATTTTGTCCACATTTATGTCAAAATAAATGAAATACAACGTATTTTAATTAAGAGTATGTTTAAAAATTTTCTTAGTTGCTAATCAATAGGTTATGGTTCTGACGATAAAAGAATTAAAGAGTTTTTAGTGAACTAAACGATGAGATTATTTTGAAGTCAGGTTCATAAGATATTGATTATAAGGCATTAAAAATTTAAACATACTCTAAGATCGATTGAATGTGACCATTAACATCTGAAATATTTTTTATCAAATTTTATTTAAAACTAACTTGATAATCAATTTTAATAATTAAATGGAAAGAACATAATGACACAATTTATGGGCATAAATGAAAGTTCTCATCAGGGATGATGCGTGAAGTGGATATTAAAATTGATTCAAACAAAAAACATTATAAGAATAAAAAAGTATTTATCCCTTTTGGGGTTATATTCCAATTGTTTTCCAATTTTAAGTTTAAATAAATTAAAAATGGATCACTTTTCAACCCTAAACCCATTAAAAAGCAAAACCTTATCACCATCACAAAGTGTCACATCTTTGTTTTCTGGTCTGATCAATAACTCATCGATGTAGAGTTTCCTGTTGGTATCAAAAGCCACTCGTATGGTACAATTTTTGGGTGTAGGTATTCTTTGTTCTGTTCGGATCCATGAGTCGTGCACATCATTAGATCTGCGGGTATCAGGTGTTTCATTGTAGATGATGTTACCAATACTATCTTTTACTTGACAATTGATCCATCCTATTCCATATTTCAAATGGTCAAATCTGGTCCAGACAGAAAAAATATGGTGATCAGCTTCAGGATTTTCCAATTTTGTTTCTAAAATCGTATGTTGACCTTTTTCGTATTGCATTGCACCATCTCCAAAATATGAAAATTCAACTTTTGAATCATTAAAGCCCATATAAATACAACCATTGGTATTGTTTTCAGTAGGACAACCCAGTAGTTTAGCCTCATTCAGATATTTGTTATTGTTGATATCTTCGACTCTTAATCTATGTAAACTAAATCCATTTTTTTCTGAATACAAAGTATCTGAAATTTCCAAAAGGAATTTTTCGCCTGACGAAAGCGGGGGATAATCCACACCCAACACAATTAAGATATCTTTTTGGTTCGGTAGTTTTTCCGGTAAAGATTTATATATTAATGGATTTGCCAACAATTCAATTTTTTCTGCGGTCTGGCCGATGGACATCCGGGATAGCATGGCATTAAGAATTGGAAGCCCGGTTATTTTTGATATTTTTTGACTGTAGAATTGGGCGCTCCAGTTTAATTCACTAATGAAATTGTCTGTCCATGTCATTAATTTGGGTAAACTTAGTATGCACTGAAAATCATTAGGATTAATTTTATTTTCTTTAAATATTTCTAAAATATATTTATCATCATTTTGGCTGAAAGTATTTCCATTAATTTTGTCCTTGAAATCAATTTTAACATAAGTATTAAAATCCCAATTCCAGATCAATGCTAGAAGTATGATTATTGGTAAAGAAATAGCTTTATGTGATTTTATATAAAACTCGTTTATTACCATAACAACCATAATAGTTATAGTAAAGTATAATGGCCAACCCAATCGCGCTACAGCTTTAAACATAAGAAGAAAACCAAGTGAATCTTCTATATAATCCTGATCGAAAGGAAGAAAGAACAGACCGGTAGAATACAAAAAAAGTAGAAATGAAGAAATAATAATGGGTATAAATGTTTTGCTTATTTTTATAGAGTACGGATGGAAGTTCTTGTATAGATAAAAAATAGCCGTTGAAATTATAATTATTATGCTGACAAGTCCTATATAATTGTATGATTCTCGTTCGATATTGTAACTTTCTCCTATTGTTTTTATGACATCATCCATTAATGTTCCCTTTGGAGCTATAAGACCTTTTGGAGTGGAAGGATAAGAAAAATATCCCCACTGGATTTTTATCCTGTCATTCACAGGGTCATAAATTTTAAAATAGGTGTATGCAATAATTAAAGGCACCAACCCCAAGAAAAAACTTTTTAAGCGGCCCCAATCAGTTCTTTTTATAGCCCATCTGAAAAGTCCTGAAATCATTAAAAGACTGCAACCCATAAAACCCATGTAGGGATTATTGAAGGTGAAAAAAACAAAGGTGAAAAATATAAGTAAATCAAATTTGGTAACTTTAAATTTTTCATCAGTTTTAATGATATACAAATATACAAGGGGGATTAAAAATAAATAAGCCAATCCAAAATGACCTGCTAATCTGAATATTTGGGGAGATAATAGAGTGATTAAAGGGCTGAAAATCACAGAAATAATAACAGATACACCTTGTGTTCTTAATATAGTGTATATAATTCCGGAAGCTATTAATACCGAAATTGCATTTAAAAAGTTAATGATTCCTATTACATAGTCACAAATATCTATATAATTATTTATCCATTGTAAAATCATGGCTAAAGCACCTTGTGCATCAGTAAGAAAGATTAGTTCTCCATAAGGATAATTCATTCCTTTTAACATATCACCAGAACCGTGACACACATGATATTGTACATTATAATAAATGGCCAATCCGTCGCCCCCAAAAGTGTACATGTGTTTGTTTGGACTTAATAAATAGGGTCCTATTATGGAATAAGAAAGAATAAAACAAAGGAGTATTGATCCCAAAATGCCAAGTAAGGTTTTATTTATATTCATAAAATTTTTTTAAAACTGTTTTTATTTAAATAAAATTGGTCTAATTTATTTTAGTTTGAAAAGGATGGTTTTATCAAACTCTCTAATTGGTATATAGTCGGCCCAAACTTCAGATTGGCGATGTTTTGGCACGAGAAGGTAATCATAAACTTGATTTGAGCTTAGATCAGTCCAATGTATTTGAAGGGAATGATGGAATTCTTCTTCAATATAAAATGCAAGTGAATGATATTGCCAATTTTCAGCTCCAATGTGTTTAATTTTTCCAGAATTTTCATTGCGATACTCACTTTTTAAAAATGAAACAACCTTTTTTGCATCTCCGTTTTGCCACCAATCGATCGTATTTACAAGGTTGAATGAATGATAAAAATGCCAAATCAAAAAGCTAATTTGCAAAATTACAATAAAATAAAATCTTTTTTGATGGATGAGAATCCGCTCAATTGCTATACAGATACCTATATAAAATGGTACTCCGAATAGTAATTGAGTTCTACCACTTGGGAATGGTGTTTGTTTTAGTATAAAAAGTACTTTAGCAATAACAGCAACTAATAATACCAAAAATAAGCAAATATTTTGAATTTTTTTAAGTCTGGAATCAACATCAAAGGTAAAACTGTATGCTAATAATGATGTCCATAAAAGAAATAATATCACACCTAAGATTTCTATTAGTTTCCATCCGGATGGATATATCTGATGCCTGTCAATTTTAGGGTTGTGATGAATGAATTGATTAATATATTGCACAACTGAATCCTGGAATATCCCTATTTTCCCACCAAATGTTTCGCCAGATGCTAAGGTCTTGATTAAAGGAAAGATGATCACTATTCCGATCAGACAAGAAGCAACAGCTAATATCACTATCTGGGTTTTAAAATCTGTTGAAAAAAAATTCTTTCTATTTTCAAAAAGAATAATACATATCACACCTGCAAATAAATAAAGTGCGGAGAAATTGGACCATATAGCAAGAAACATAAAGAACAATGTTAGTATTAATGGCTTTATAGAAAATTGGTCAAGGTATACAATTAAATAATATAAAGCTCCTGTGAATGCAGTTATACTCAAAGCATAACCTCTGGCTAATCCAAAAAAATCTAAAAGATAAGGATTTAAAAAAATAATGATTAGATAAAATAGTTTGCGATATTCTGACGGCACAAAAAGAGAGAAAAGTTTGTAACTATAGTAAAAACAAACAATAAATGAAAGAAATATATGAATCCTCATTACCCAATCTTTACGGCCAAAAAGAAATATTTCAAATTTCATCATCAATGTATTTAATACATGATTATTTGGTGCCCAATCGGTGTTGGGTTGACCTGTAGTTACAATGTTCCATAAGTTTTGAGATACATGTAAGTGAAGCGTCATGTATTCATCATCAGATAAAGGCAATTCGATGATCCTAAATATAAGATAAATCAATATTAAAAATCCAAACAAGTAAGAAATGTTAATATCAGGAATTATCTTTCTAAATATTTGAATCATATTTATATTCATTTGTAATGTTCTATGAGCAAGTTATCAATATTCCATTTTATTTTACTTGGGTTAAAGCCCAAAATCCGTACAGTTGAATTTTGATGTGGTGTAAAAGGTACTTTGGTAAAATATGTTATTCTTTCCCATTTTTTTGGTCGACCGGTAAACCATATTGAATTGGTTTCATTATTAATAAGTGCAGTTGGACTGGATTGTTTCCAAATACTAATGGAAGATTCTTCTTTCTTGAATTCTAAAACAAATTTTGGAAGATTTACAAACCAGAATCCTTCTTTATCAATATGCGCATCCAGACTTACTTTAAGCCAATCACCTTTTTCAAGTTTAAAATCCTTTAAGTCCATCATGGTAATATTAACATCCTGATTTTCCATATTAAAGGAAGTTTTGCCTGAATGTACAACCATTGAATCGACATTTTCTTTTATCTCTTCGAAATCTGTCTGATACAAAGTATCAACAAGTTTTAGGTTGCTGATATCTGGTTGAATGTCATTTGTATTAAAAGCAACAATGTCTTCTTTTATTGGCTTGACTTTCAAAAACATCGACTGGTAATAAGCTTTATTATTTGTTTCTGAGAATATATGACCATGAAATTGCTGGTAACTAAATCGCAGGTTTTGTGAACCTAAAAAAAACAAAACAACCATTGCAGGAATTCTTATAAATGTTGGCTTTGTTAATATCCACGAGATTAAGCCAGCCAACGCAAAAGCTAAAATAGGATATATATCTACCATGGGTCTTGAACCCATCCCTGCTATATAGTACCAGCACCACCAGCTGTATGAAATGTAGACATGTATACAAAAAATCAATCCAAGTGGAAGAATCCAAACCTCCCGATTTTTGGTTTTTAATACCAAGCTAATTATAACAGGCAACATCAACGGCGTATACAAAAACCAGCCGTTTCTGGCATCAAACAGACCATTTATAATTTGCGGGTGAGCCCAATTGAACGTTTCACCTACATAACTAAAGTAGAGCCATTGACCGCTGATATATTTATAATAAATGAGTTGTACGCTTATTGTAAGTATAAAAGCTAATATGGAAAAAATAAATATTTTTAGATGATTGAAAATAAACTGTCCTCTTAATTTAATCGTTTGGATTGAATTCACACCCCATAATAAAGGAATTAACCCTAGTATTAAGTCCTGTGTACGGATTATAGCAATTAAACCTAAGGACATACCCATCAGGAGGCCATTAAGTTTATTCGGCAATTTGTATAATTCATTTGTAAAATAGATCAACATACTCACCGCAAAAAATTGGTACCCATGTGACATTGCTGAAAATATGGATGTAAAAAATAATAGATTTGTGCCCAATCCTATTAAGATGATGGTAATAGCGGACACAGAAGGTGAATAATATTGAACCAGCGTCTTTTGCAGAAACCATAACCCAATAACTACATAAAACATAGTAGAGAAGAAACACATCACCTGATAAGGTCTGCTGAAACCATCAGCCTCATACATTTGTGTCTGTTTAGTATATAGATGTCCGGCTAAAAAAAACGGAGATTGCAGGATAGCCACACCCACAGGGTATTTATCGGCAAGTTTTCCGGTAGGAGTTGGTCTGAAACCATAAATATCGGCACTAAGATCCGGGAGGTCGGGAACATATTTTTTCAGTGCCTGCGAAGTTTTCTTAAAATCTCCTAAATCTTTATGTATGATGACAGAAGGAAGATAAACATAATACCCTAAACCATCACCTCCATGCCTGCTTGAATGCCAATTATTTTTCGAATAAAAACCAATTAATATAAAGGCAAACGCAACAAAAAGTAATAATAATTTTTCAACATTAAAATTTTTCATACTATTCACATTTGAAGATTTTTATAATTTATAAAACATTAAATCCTTTCATTTTATTACACATATTTGGACATTATTGGACAAAATAATTTTTTGATTTTGAATTGATGGCACCAATCAATAATCTTATGTCTTTCCTTTAAAATACGTAGAACTACTTTTGTATATTTGTTTCTTTTACTACAAACAAAGGCCTTTTCCTAACTTCTGTTTGAATTCTTCCTATGTATTCTCCTATGATTCCAATGGTTAATAATTGAATTCCACCAATGAACAACACAGAAATCATAAGTGACGCCCATCCCTGGGGAGTATATTCATGGTAGAAATAGGAATAAAGTGTATATAATATAATTATCAATGACAGCAGAAAAACAAAAACCCCCATAATGGTAGCAACCCTTAATGGCATATTGGAAAATGATATAATGCCATCGAGGGCAAGTCTGAATAGCTTGTAGTAAGTGTATCCTGGTTCCCCGGCGGCCCTTATGTCTCTATCATACTCAACATAAGTTTGATTGAAGCCTAACCATGCTATCTGACCTCTCAAAAATTTATTGGATTCCTGCATTTTAAGCAGTTCATCCACTACATTTTTTTTCATCATCCTGAAATCTCCCGTATCCAATGGGATTTCTATTTGACTGATGACAGAAAGTATTTTATAAAATAATTTGTAGGCAGCTTTTTTTACAACACTTCGATCCTTTCTGCTCCTTCGTTTTGCATAGACCACATCAAATCCTTTATTGATTTTTTCATACATGTCTATGATGAGTTCCGGAGGATCCTGTAAATCTGAATCAATAATGACTACATAGTCTCCTGAACAATACTCCAACCCGGCAGAAACTGCGACCTGATGGCCAAAGTTCCTGCTGAAGTCAATATATTTGACCGAAGGGTCTTTTATTGCTAACTCCTTGATGATCTGTAATGAAGTATCTCTGCTGTGGTCATTTACAAATATGAGTTCATGATTTACATCAATTTTTACAAAAACATCTTTTATTCTTGCATACAATGTCCCTATATTTAACTCCTCGTTAAACACCGGGATGATAACAGAAATCTTTGCTTTGTTCATTAAATATCTATTAGTTGTACGGTTTTATTTTCTTTTATATACCCCCATTATCGGAATATTATCGATGCTTATTTTATGTAGTAATTCTGTATTTTCAGGATCTCCTGCTCCTCTGAAATTGGTCAGATAGTACACCCAGGTACTATCATGTGGCTCTACATACTTTAACTTGCTTCTGTTTTTTTCATTTATGATCATGTGATTAATTTTGCCAGGCAAATTTAAGGATGTGTAAATTATCGTATCAGTATCTTTTATATTTTCAGACAGATATTCCAGTCCTTGTTTATATGATATTCCCCAATAATCCAGTTCAAATTTTCTCCCTACTTCAAAATATTTTCTGCTGAATGTGCTAAAATAAACATTTTGAAAAGGATGATTTTTGACCATCCAAAATCCAATAAAGATCATGTTAAAGAAAAGAAAAGCAAAAAATCCTTCTTTGGCATATTTTATTTTTTCAATAAACTTTATTAGTTTCGTAATACCGTAAATTGACATAATAATTAGTAGTGGATATATGAAAAACAGATGTCTCCAGCCATCATACACCACAGAATTGAGCAAAACTACAGAAGCCACGGGCGCAGTCAATAATACAAAAACACTGAATATTTCGAATTCATTTAATAATTCTTTAAAAGGGTTAATTATCAATTGACGGATAAATATCAACAGACCCATTGATATTAATATTACATACATTATAGGTGTGGTGATGCACACCCAGACAGGTATATAATACCAAGGCAAACTACTTGTGTGGACAGGATGATTATTAAAAAAAACATGACCATCCCAATGGAATTTTTTCATTTCGACAAAAGCAGCAACAAAATGATGGTAAGGGTTTTCCCACAAAATAGGCCAAAATAGTATAATAAATATCAAAGTAGCCACTATATATACCAGAAGTGAAATCAATGATTTTCTTGGAATTTTATTCAGAAAATTGAATAAAAGTATATATCCGATAGTAAGCAACGGAAGCATGATCCCCAGTATTCGGGTATCAATTATGGCTCCCGTAATAAATGCATAAATCAATGCCCATTTAATGGTTGGGTTTTTGACAAATTTAATAAAAAAATAGAGTCCGATAGTAAATAGCGATAAAAATGCCAGATCTTTGGAATTGAAAAATGAGTCTGAGAAAATACGTGGGGATAAAACCAGCATCAAACAACCTATCAATCCATAAAATGTACCATAGAGATTTTTTGCCACAGCATAAAAGGCAATTACTGCACAAGAGAATAAAGCAAACAATAAAAAATGTCGCAGGTAATATACATCAGCAGTATCTGTCAATCCGGATATTTTTTCTGCAAACACCAATAATAATTCAACAAATGGCCCATGATATTTTTCATTATTTGTCAGAAGACTATTATCTCCGTTAAAAATATAATTAAAATTTGCATAACCAGTGGCAGTTCTTGACCATTCATCATCCCATCCTAATCCATAATCAGTAAATGAAAACAGACCAATAAAGAAAAATATAGTAAAAAACCAAAAAGCAGGGTTTTGATAAAGCTGTCTGAGATGTGTGAAATTCATCAAATTTTAAGTGTAAGTTATCTTGGAATACGTTGAAAATATTGTGTTTTTAAATTTCGATATCCACAAATGTAATATTATATTTATGAGATATAATATTATTTTCGTGTATTATTTTACTTAGCTTTGCTAAATAATAGAAAATATGGACATTAGAGTAGATCGTGATTTAAAATACTTTTTAGGGGTAGGAATTTTAGTATTCTTTTTAATTATCAGAGAAGCAGTACTCCTTCCATTGACCCATGATGAGTATGCAACAATAATGGTGAGCTACCAATCAATTTTTGATATAATTTCTTATAGAGATCCAGTGCCAAATAATCATATATTAAATACTCTATTGTTGAAATTTAATATTGTTGTTTTTGGAGATAATATTTTCAGTAACAGAATTCATAACGTTCTTTCCTTTATTCCTTTTTTTATTTTTTCAGTTTTAATTGCGAAAAGAATCACAAAGGTATTTTTATTACAGTTGGTTTTGATTTCATTTTTAGTATTACAGCCTTTTTTGTTGGATTTTTTTGCCGTTACGAGGGGATACGGCCTAAGTATTAGTTTTCAGATTGTTAGCATTTATTTTGCCATATTATATATCCAGGATAGCAAATCGAGTGACTTATTTTACAGTGTTCTTTTTGGGGCTATAGGAGTTTATTCCAATTTTACTTTATTAAATTATTTCTTGCCTTTAAATGGTTTATTGTTTTATTATTCTTTTTTGAAAAATTATAAACTCCATTTTAAAAAGTTTAAGATAGAGTTTTTAATGGCTTTCATTATAACCTTTATTTTAGGTGCCTTATCATTTCTGCCTTTTTCTAAAATGATTTCTACTAATCAGTTTGTTTTTTGGAGTTCCAATAATTTTTTAAAGATACTATTGTTACCCTTTTTGACTCTTTACGCATTGGTGTCACCTATTTCAAATGGAATGGGGTGGTTTATGCATTGGTTTTTTTAGGGCTGATTTTTTCTTTATTCTTAATGGTTTTGGTTTTATCCAATAAAAAAATTTTTAAGGATGACTTGTTTCGTTTTTCATTTTTTCTTTTATTTCTTGTCATAATTTATAACAATTTACAATTCTACGTTGCTAAAGTTCCATTTTTAAATTCAAGAACTGCATTATTTTTTGTTCCCTTGGTAGCTTTATTTGTTTTCTCTCAAATAAATGTGCTTTATACACATTCAAAAAAATACGGTACAGCTATTTCAATAGTTCTTATATTGTTTTGTACACAACATTTTGCAAGGGGTTATAATGGAAGAGTAAATTATGAATGGTATTTTAACCAAAATACTTATGAAGTTCTGGATGAATTGATGTTTCAGATTAACTCCAATAATCTGTCAAAACCAGTTTTATTAGATTGTCATTGGTTTTATCATCCCTCATTGACTTACCATATTAATCAAAAATACAGAGGTATTATCGAGCTATTACCTTACCATAAAGAAACTAATAAAAGTAGTAATGCTATATTTTATTATTCTGAGCCTGGTGAAGCCGACGTTTTATCTGAAAATTTTATTAGAATTAAAGAATTTTCCGGAAGTCATAGCATTTTATGGAAACATAAATGAAACGGATTGGTTTTTTTAATTCAGAATTTTGCTTATTGACTGTAATTTTTAAATGATAAATTTTACATTTGCATTTTTAATCAAATATCTACTCCACAATGTCAACAAACAGCGATTACGGAAGAAAAGGATCTATTTTTGGTAAAGTGGTCTTGACGATCATACTATTCATCATCATGTTGATATGGATTTATAATAAAAATGGTCATTTTGTTCCGGTTCAATAATAATGCAACAGCGATTTTATCTCAGGATAAAATATAATTATGTATAAAAACAAAAAGGTAGTGGTCGTATTACCAGCGTACAATGCTGCATTGACGCTTAAAAAAACTTACGAAGAGATACCGTTTGATTTGGTAGATGAAGTTATCCTTTGTGATGATGCATCCAAAGACAATACTGTCGAGTTGGCCAAAGAAATAGGTATACAACATATCATAAAACACGAAAAGAACAAAGGATATGGGGGCAATCAGAAGTCTTTGTACAATAAAGCGCTCGAACTGGGCGGAGATATCATCATCATGCTGCACCCTGACTATCAGTATACTCCTTTGCTGATACCTTCGATGGTCAATATCATTGGCGAAGATCTATATCCTGTTGTGCTTGGCTCACGGATACTTGGAAAGGGAGCTCTCAAAGGCGGCATGCCATTGTATAAATATATTGCCAACAGATTTCTGACACTAACTCAAAATCTTCTGATAGGATATAAACTTTCAGAATACCATACCGGATACAGGGCATTCAGCAGATCAGTATTGGAATCCATCAAATTTAACAATAATTCAGACGACTTTATTTTTGATAATGAAATGTTGTCTCAGATCATTTATAAAGGATTTGATATTGCGGAAGTTACTTGTCCCACCAAATACTTTGAAGAAGCATCTTCCATCAATTTTACCAGAAGTTCAAAATACGGTTTAGGGGTCCTGGCAGTATCAGTCAATCATTTGCGTTGTAAAATGGGTTTGGGGAGTTCTGAGTTGTATTAATTCATTCTTCTAAATTACGGATGAAGAACAACGATTGACGAATGTGAGCTGTTTATTTTTATACTTCTCTGTAAAGCGGTCTTGTTAGACAAGTAGGTCCACCTCCTCCTTTTACACTGATTTCATGACCTTTATATACGATTACCTTACAACCGGCTTCTTCCAGCATTAATCTGGTTTTTGGATTTCCTTCCACCATCAGACACACGCCCGGTTCCAGAGCCAGTACATTACAACCCATGGATTCAAATTCTTCATCCGGTACTTCTATGAGATGTATATGGCGGTCCAATAAATAGTTTCTGAAGACTATCGGCATCAAGGGAGAATATACTACCGCAATATGTTTATCAACAGGACTCAGGATAGACATCAGGTGAAAAACATCATCGGGACCTTTGTAGTGGGGTAGGGGAACTGTGATTACTTCTACACCAAGGGGCAAAAGCATAGCGGTAAGTTGATCGATACCTTCCGCATTGGTACGGTAAGTATGTCCGACGGCCAGTGTATTATTATCCAACCAGGCCACATCTCCTCCTTCTAATGTTCCGGGTGCAATGATGGTGCCTAAAATTGGAATACCATTGGCTTCAAAGGCTTTTTTTAAGGCAGTCGGTTCATTTTTTCTTGCTTCTTTTCCCATATTGCAAATGATCATGCCTGCATTGGTAGCAATAGCTGCATCTCTGCAATAGATGGAGTCCATATTTACAGTATTATCTTCAGGCAGATGGTAGATCTTTATATCATGTTTGCGTAAAATGGATTCAAAGTCAGTGTATTCATCCTTCGCTTTGGACATGTCCGGTTTTTCAAGATAGTTCAGATCTTTCCAATACTGTGATATGTGCGATTCTGATTTAAATGCCTGATCTGGACGTTTTATAAAAAGCGATTTTATTTTGCCGGTTTCGGAGTGACAGGTTTGGTGAGTCATATGAATAAATTTGAGTTTGTCATAAATAATTATTTGATTTGCCTATTCCACATCATCCAGACATATATCGGTATACCTGTCATAAGCATCATAAATCCCCAATATACAGTATCCTGCCCCGACCCTGCGACAGCCCAAAGTGAATACATGAATGCCAATGAAGCCAGAATACTTGCTGACCACCAGCTGCCGGACTGTGTTTTTGTTTGCATTTTTATTAAAAGGTAGGATGCAGCAGAAAACAGATATGGAACCAAAACAGTCAATGTGGAGAGTAATATGAGAAATTTAAATTGACTGGCCAGACCTTTGGTGTAATTCATAACCATGATCATGGAGACGATAACACTACCTATAATTATACCTGATGAAGCAACCCCATTTTTATTTATTTTGCTGAATATGGCAGGAAATAAACGGTCCGTAGCCATGGCATCTGCCACCTGACCCTGTATCAGGATAAAACCATTTAACGTTCCAAATGCCGCAATGGCCACTCCGCCACCTACCCAATACACTGCTCCGGGTCCAAATATTATAGCTGCTGCATCCGCAAAAGGAGTGACAGACTTCTGTAGTGCGCTGGCTGGGATCATACCCATGATGCTGATACTGCTTGTGATGTAGATGATGGTAGTAATAATAGTACCCATCATAGTAGCTTTGGGTATAGTTTTTTCAGGATTTGCGACACTGGATGAAGGAATGGTGGCACATTCCATACCCAGGAAAGCAAAAAAAGTTAAAGTTGCAGTGGCAGTAATGGCCGCAAAATCAGAAGTGCCACTCATATTGAATGGAATAAAGTTATTAAAGTCCATAAAAAATAATCCGCCAATACAAACCAAAATTAAAGGAATCAATTTAAGTAAAGTAGTTAAAAGCTGCATCTTGCCTGAAGTGACTATACCCAGTGTATTGATCCATGTCAGAAACCAAATGGCTCCCAAACCAAACGTGACAGCCAAGAGATTATTTACAGCCAATACGGGGAGAAATGTACTTAATGCTCCGACAAAAGCTACGGAGATGGCTGCATTGGTACACCAGGTAGAAATAAGATATCCCCATGCTACCAGAAAACCTGCAAAATCACCCATGCCTTTGCGCGAGTATGCATACGGGCCTCCATTTGATGATGGCATCATGATGCTCAGATTACTAAAAATTTTTGCCAAAAGTAAAGCGCCAATGGCTGAAAAAATCCAGCCCAATACGCTGATGCCACCATATGCAGCAAGGGTGGCCGGCATCAGGAATACCCCTGATCCGATCATGTTCCCAATGACAAGGGAGGTACTAGTCCAAAGTCCAAGTTTTTTTTCGTTTGTCGGTGGTACATTCATATTGGATGTTTTGATTTAGATTATACCCTTTTATTTGGCATTATTTTTTTTAAAAAAAGGAGTATCTCAGACAAATGTAATTAAAATTATTATTTTGTATAAGAATACCTCACACCGGTTAGTATGTACGTCAATAAGAGCTACTTAAAAACATAAAATCATGCCAATTCTTTTCAATAAAGTGCCGCATTGTCAGCACGAAATATAACTTCATTTGATTTATTTTATTTTCAGCAACTTTTTAAATCAAGACAAAAAATGATGAATATCACCACTTACAATTCATAAAAATTTTCCAAATAATGACCTTTTTTACAATAGTATTGTTAAGAGTATGTTTAAATTTTCATGTTTGAGCGAAAGTTAGCAAATTTAATTTTAGACAAGGCGTATTTTGTAGTCGTAGCCGGCAGTTACGGCGAAAAATACAACGCTGGATAAAATAATATTTACCACTTGTAGCCAAATGGTGGAATTTTAAACATACTCTAATTGTTATTAATTTGTAAGTAAATAAAAATTGATCCATTCATGAAGCACACAAATCTTTTTGTCATTATTACATTAATGGCTGGTTTATTACATCAAAACTTAACAGGGCAGACACACTCTATGCCTAAGTTGGAATATGCTTACGCAGCATTGGAGCCCTATATTGATGCTCAGACGATGGAGATACATTACTCCAAGCACCATCAAGCGTATCTCAATAACCTCAATAAGGCCCTTGCCGGCACCAAAGCAGAAAATTTACCTATTGAAGAATTGCTTGTGGCTGCAGAAAGAAGGGGAGCAACCATTAGAAATAATGGCGGTGGACATTACAATCATTCATTGTTTTGGGATATTTTGTCTCCCGATGCAGTCAAAACACCAAATGGTAAACTGGCAGAAGATATTGTAAAAACATTTACGTCTGTGGACAGTCTTAAAAAACTTTTAAATGCCGGAGCAACAACACGTTTTGGTTCCGGATGGGTATGGCTTTATGTGACTCCGGATAAAAAACTGGCAGTCTGCTCTTCACCAAATCAGGACAATCCAATCATGGATGCCAATAAAGAAAATCGTGGAATTCCGATTTTGGGGATAGATGTATGGGAACATGCCTATTATCTCAAATATCAGAACAAAAGAGGGGACTATCTCAGCGCCATCTGGAATGTCATCAATTGGGATAAAGTAGCATCAAATTATACCAATGCTTTAAAAAATCCGTTGCTGAAAGTCATTGAAAAAGATGCATGGCAGGAACTAAAAGATTTCCACATGGTCATGGCGCAGACTTTTCATCCCATGGAAGAAGGTAAATTTGACCCAATAAGAACAAGATCAGGGGAGATGTACAACAAAGCAAAGTTGTTGGCCGCTTCAAAAGTGCCTGCTTCATTTCAATCTCCTGAAATCACCAAAGCCATTAACGATTTAGTAGATGGATCAATGAAACTGGATAAATTGGTAGTTAAAAAGGCCAAAGACAATAAATTAAAAGAAAGTCTGATAAAACTTCACGACACTTTTCATGTTATACAGGGATTGTGCAGTGACGATCATTGATCAAAAGAAATTGGTAATTAAAAAGCCTTGCTCCTAAACATAGGTGCAAGGCTTTTTTAATACTGGATATTAGTGGGATGCTAACTCTACTTCCCGACTAGACCTTGCGATTTTAAAGAACTCATTTACCACTACTTCGGTGATATATTTTGTATTTCCTTCTTTGTCAGTATAAGACCTGCTGGTCAATTTCCCCTGAATAGCTACTTCATTTCCCTTTGAAATAGACTCTGACATCAATTCTGCAGTTTTGCCCCAGGCTATCAGGTTGTGCCATTCGGTTTGTTTTACCTTTTCACCTTTATTGTTGGTGTAAAAGTCATTTGTGGCTAAAATAAGGGTGGCTTTTTTGTTCCCGTTTTCAAAAGTGGACAATGTTACATCTTTGCCGATATTGCCGATAAGCTGAACTGAATTTTTAATTGAATTATTCATCTGTTTTTTTTTATTTGTTTATTAATGGTCAGACTTGTCCGATTTGGAACAAGCGGATGGAATTTGCATGAAAATAATCATCTTGGTTTGTGCCCGCCTGAACACTTTAGTCTGGCAGGTACAACAAAGATGGATTCATGCTCATTTCATGATAAGGTATTATTTGTGTTAACGTTTAAAAAAAATAAAATATTAAAATAGTTGGAATCAGTTTGTTTCAAGATAGATTCCACTTTAAAAGTTAAAAATAAAGGGATGCCACTAAGACTCCAAGTCACAAAGGTTAACAAAGAATTATTCATCAAATTTTTAAAATTGGTGATGCTTTGTGCCTTAGTGGCAAAACAATACTTTCATTGCAGGACCAATTTTGTTAGAATGGAAAAGCTTCCTGCTTTACTTCGGCCGCTTTAGGCAATTTTATAAAATCTACCAGAATGACTTCTGACATCTTTTTGGAAGATCCGGCTGATCCATTGAAATTTCTTAATTGGGAAAGACCGGTTATTTTGAGCTTACTTCCTTTTTTGGCGAAGACTGCTATATCTTCTGCCAAACGGCCCCATGCAATTACTTTGTACCATACGGTTTCTTTGGTTTTCATATTGTTGGCATCCATTTGGTATACATTAGTGGCAAGAATCAGGGTTGCTTTTTTATTGCCGTTATCGCATTTGGTCAGAATGACATCCTTTCCTAAATACCCTGTGAGCTGAACTGATTTTTTAATGGTGTTAGTCATTTTTTAATATTTAAAGAGTTTATAAAGTGGATAGCTATTCGTGATTTCGCTATTAAAAGGGTACAGCTTCTGCTACTGGAGCAGTGGACGACGCTACTTTGAAAAATTCATTTACTATGATTTCTGTAATATACTTGGTATTCCCGTCTTTATCTGTGTAGGTGCGGTTCGATAATTTTCCGTGTACAGAGACTTCGTTTCCTTTTTGGATGGAGTGCGCCATTAATTCGGCTGTCTTACCCCACGCTATGAGGTTGTGCCATGTTGTGTTTTTTACTTTTTCGCCTTTTGTGTTTGTGAAAGACTCATTGGTAGCAAGTACGAGTGTGGCTTTTTTATTGCCATTGTCAAATGAAATAAGATTTACTTCTTTACCAATGTTGCCGGTAAGTTGTACTGAATTTTTGATTGTATTAATCATGATGTTAAAATTTGTATCCGTAATATACATTGTGTTTTATTTGATATTACAGACGGGTGAAACAAATATCTGAACTTCTGTTCGATTGACGATGCAAAGATGTAGGCTGCCGATTTCCATAGTCGTTTAATATACGGGTATATACATTTGTAAACGTATCTATGTGTATACAAACTAAAATGATGTATCATAAACAATTGTTAGTCAATTGATTGTATTTATTTTTAAATTTTCTATTTTTTGCAATTTATTTGAATAATTCTTGAAATGCCGAAGAATGGCTGATTACTCCTGACAAAAAAAGGTAACATTTGTAGCATAAAATATACCTATGAAAATGTGATGATTAATCTTAAGTAAGAAAGCCTGAAACATTCTGCATTGGTAAAATAACGCAATAGTCGATGTATCCGATTTTGATAGGTATGGTATAAAGATGATAAGCTCTCAAATAAGGCCACAGTTCTTTTAAAGTATACACGTTTAAAGGTCCTTTTTTGATAAACAAACCCAAACTAAAAGTCATTTACACACATAAATGGTTCGTAAAATAAATCTATATTTTAATTTTAGTGCTATGAAATGAAGAGAAGTTAAAATGGACAAAGAAGAATAAGTTATCTAAACCATTTGGTCATTTAAAATATAATAGTAAATTTGTTTCATATTGATCAATGAAATATAAATAAATCGAAATACCATGTCTAAATATGTAGTTTTCTTAGTTGCAATATTAATATTTGTCAGTTGTAAAACAGATAATAAAACCACCGACCAACCCAATACTGACCAGCCTGTACCCGCCGCAGGTCAACCCGGACAGACAGATGTATCACAACCAGGTACAGTAGATATACCTGCCGGAGCAGATGGCATAGTTCATCACTACATTTGTGAAGACAAGTGCAAGGGAGGACATTCAGAAACCGCGGGGAGCTGCCCGGTCTGTGGCAAAGCCCTGGCACATAATCAGGCATGGCATAATCAGCCACAAAATCAAACTCCTCAACAACCTGCGCAACAACCATCGGCAGGACCAAGGGTGCAGACTTTACCCGGACAACCCACGAGCCAGACTCAACCTCAAGCAGCCCCTGAAACGGTCAACATCCCTGCAGGAGCGGATGGCATCGTACATCATTATATTTGTTCAGCCGGATGCAAAGGTGGTCACTCTGATAATGCAGGCAATTGTCCAAAATGCAATAAACTTTTGGCACATAATCAAGCCTTTCACAATAAATAAGGTTTGAATCAATATTTCCTATAATCAGGAACTCTTTTATTCCAATTTGTCGTACACATCCAGCAGCCGAAAATCAAGGATGGTAGTGTTGGCATCAGAATCGGGTCCATACATGATTTTAAATTTTGCCTGGCTTACTATTTCAGTATTCAGATAGGATGTTCTGGTGATCACGGCATTAGAGTATGCTTCGTCAAACCCTTTGATAAAGACCAGCACCTCCATAGGTGTGCTTAGTATTTCCTGATCTGAGAGTCCGAACAAAGGACTTTTTTCATCAATCGGGTGTACCACTGTCCAGCTAAGGATGAGCATATTTATCCTTTGGATTTGGGTTTCAAGCGCATAAAACTTATTCATCCAGACACCATTTTCTTCTTCCCTGACTGCCAGGGTAAGTTTTACTTCTACTTCCGACAGATAATTGTTTTTATAAGGTGCCAGTCTAAACATGAGTGCTTTACCTTCTTTGAATGGAGAGATCAACATATTTTTACTAAATCTGAGATGCGCTTTTGGTCTCGAAAATCTACCATAAAACAAACCTGTAGCCAGTGCAAAACTTAATAGTCCGAGAAATGCTTCAAAAGTAGCCACTCCGCTTACCATCATACCCATAGGACTAATACGGCCATACCCTACAGTAGTAAAAGTCTGTGTGGAGAAAAAAAACAATTCCATAAACTGCTCGAAAGTATTGCCATCTTTTATCCCAACCAAATGCTCTATACCTATGAGTGCATATATCCACGTGAAGATAAGATTGATAAAAATATAAAACAGAAAGATCAAAAGAAGAAAATGGCTTGAAGGTAAATTGATCATGGTGTGATACCAACTTAGCGATTCAAAAATATTCAGTCCTTTTTTTCGGACATTGGGTAAACCGTCCTTATCATAGTATCTGCCACTGTTGTCTTTGCTGTATGTTCCAAAACCGGTGGTTTCGTCTGATCTAAGCTTTTTATTGCTCCTTCTGAACATTGCCATTCCTGATTAAATTTTTATAGCTAGAAAATATGGATTTATCTAATATTTGTAATATTCATCATTAATTTCAAAAATAGTATCCCAATTTAAGCGACATTTCAGGATTTAATAATGGTAAGTTATATATCTGATTATTAACTGCAACATCCTTATCACCAGCTATTTTAAGACTTAAAGCTGCCCAGGGAGAAATATAAAAATGTCTTGACAAAGTAAAATTATACCCAAGGCTGCCATTGATAAGTATATTGCTAAAGTCCGTATTTGTCTCAGCGGTAATGGATTTAATATTACTATTCCACAAAACAGGGCCACCACCGATCCACCAACCATGCCAGTCATCTTTGAGGAAACGGTCTGCTACCAATGCATATGCACTGATCTCATGATCTCTGAATCCTTTGCTGGTGGACCAATCTGGTTTCTTAACAAAAGCAGTTAAAACTCTGCCTCTCCATTTGCCTTTTCCGGCCCAAATACACCCGAAATATCCACCAGTTAGGTACGGCAAAACATCAAGTTCAGCACCGACATTCCATACAGGATTTGACTGTGCTTTAAAGGTCACATTTGATAGCGTCAGAAGGAAGA
Organism: Saprospiraceae bacterium; assembly: GCA_016714445.1. GTDB lineage: Bacteria > Bacteroidota > Bacteroidia > Chitinophagales > Saprospiraceae > OLB9. Next base: position 170,603 of record JADJNF010000003.1, read on the forward strand.
TAACCATTGGAAATATTATCAATTCCCGGCATGTTTTGTTTGTCATTTATTCTTATTGTTAATTATACATTATAAACTATGTCCACATCTGTCACAATATTTGGCATCTTTGTCATGTCCTTCCTTGGCGCAATTAGGGCAAGTGATGGTATTCATGCTATTTTTATTTTCTCTGAGAATAGATGATGTCACTATGCCTGTTGGTACGGCAATGATGATATAACCCATCAGCATGATAATAGATGCGATGAACTGTCCAAAAGGGGTAATGGGTGAAATATCTCCGTAACCTACAGTAGTAATAGTAACTATTGCCCAATAAATACATCGGGGAATACTGTCAAAATTTGGATTTACAACATGCTCTACCAGATAGATGACAGAGCCAAAAATAGTGACCATTATGATTATGGTGACTGCAAAGATGATCAGTTTTTTTCTACTGTCGATGAGTGCGGATAAAATGATATTTCCCTGTTCAGTGAAGCTATCCAGTTTAAATATTCTGAAAACTCTCAACAATCTTAATCCCCTTACAATCATTAGTGAGTGCATACCAGGTATAATTATCGTAAGATAACTTGGCAAAATGGACAAAAGATCGCTGACGCCAAAAAAACTTTTAATATAATAAACTGGTCTGTACACAGAGTATATCCTAAGCAGGTATTCAATGGTAAAAAAGATAGTATACACCCACTCCAGTACATAAAAAAGTTGTTTATGTGCAGCATAGTATTTTGGTACGGTTTCCAGCATGAGAACTATGATACTTGAGAATATCATAATCAGCAGGACAATATCAAAAAGTTTCCCTGAAGTAGTTTCAGCTTCGAAAATGATCTCATGAATTTTTTCTCTGTGCCGGGCAAAACCTTCGGGTTTTCTCTTTATTTCAGTATTGTCAAAGATATCTTTAATGGGAGACATAATTATTATAGTGGTTTACTCTACATATTCTTTTCTGAATACCAGAGCGAAGAGATTGTTTTCTAGTTGAAGATATCCGTGTTCATAACAAAAGCGATAGACTTTTCCGGTTTTGGTTTTGTATTCATTGGTAAAATAGGAAAATTTAAAACCTTCATCCAGGAGATCGGTTTTGGTGACAGTTGCTTTGCCGGTTGGGTTTAGTTCTGCAAGGATGCGGCGGTTTTTGCGCAGAATATTGTTGATATTGCGCATAAATTTATTCTGATCTGTATTCTGTTTATTGGCAAATGCTGTCCGGCATTGATCACAACAAAATTTTTTATCTTTTCTGCCGTCAAAGGCATCTCCACATTCAAGGCATTTTCTTTTTTCCATACCTATTGTAAATTTATGTAAAGATAAGTAAGAATATTTTTAATTGGTGTTATAGTTCAAATTTTGTACATTTTTTCATTTTAAAAATTCAATAACAGCTCTGAAAAACTCGTCAGGATTGTCCAACCATGGATAGTGCCCGCATTTTTCAATATATTGTATTTTGCTCTTTTTAAAAATTTTATAATTTTTCAATGTGATTTGTTTGTCAATGATACCTTGCTTTGGATGTATAATCAATGTCTGCTTATAAAAATTTTCAAACTGATTAGAGCAGTCATATTTAATTTGTAAAAGATTTTTTATCAATAAAGAGTTGATTTCACAGTCTATATTAAAAATATCTTCTGTTACTTTGTCAACAAATTTGGAATAAAAAACATATGCTTTTGCAAGATATTTTGCCCTTTGCTTTGATTCAAATTCACTAATAGTGCCGCAGGTCAATTTATTTTCTATAGCACGGAGAGAATCCCTTTCTATTTGAGTCAGGTTTTCATTGATTTTCAAATTTATTTGTTTTAGGTATTCTAAATTTACCCCTCCTGTTGAAGATAGTATTAATCTTTTTCACTACCGACTTAAAAAAAAAAAGGGGTTAACCTAAAAGATTAACCCTTATGTCAACCTTTTGGCTACGAAACACATCATAGTATGACAATCAAAGATAGTTCAAAAATTTAGTCGGTCACAATTTTCAAACAATTGATTGATTTTATACCGAATCGTTTTATGTACTAGTTATCAACATAGTATAGATAAACATAAGGACTTTCCCGGACTCAATTGGTCACCATGCTTTTGGTATCTTCACATGCGATTCTATGGGCGAAATTTGTGATGCAGATGGGTTTACGGGAAATTAAACCTTTGGATTAAAATCATCCCGGAGAGGCTAAGTCCTATCTTTTAAGCCAATTTTGTCGGTCAGCCGAATTAAAAACGTTTCGTTCAAGGATCTGTATATCTTCGACTCGTACTACGGCTTCACATGAAAGGTGTCGGGCGCAATCCGAAGGATGATGGAAAGAAAAAGGTGGACTCAAAGTGCATATGCTCATGATGCACATGCCGACACTCCTGCGTTTGTAAAGATCATCGATGCAAAATGCCACAAACATTCTTCAAACCTTAACCTTCCGAGCAAGCGGTAGTTTTGACAGGGCATAACCACTACCTTCAATTTGCTAAATTTACGGAGAAGAAATCAATTTTGTATGTAGATTGAAGAAAATGCAGTATATGACATCATAGAACAAACATATTTTAAAAAGTTGGCGAGGCACAAAATCCATCGACACAAAGAGAGGACACTTTGCCAGGCAAAGAAACCTACAGAGATGAAAAGGAAGGGTAATATAAATAAAACAGAAGAAGTGGCTTATATCTATAAACTTAGGTGGAATATAGAACTGCTATTTAAGAAGTTAAAATTCATTTTCTATTCAGAGACGGAAAATGGAATAAAGACACAAATATGGTGTACATTAATTGCCCAATACTGCTCTTGGTATTAAAAGTAAAATCTGAAACAAAAAGCCTATTCGACAGTTGCCTGGTAAAATCCGGATGTATTCTGGATGGTAAAAATAGCAAGAACTTATGTAAAAGCAGCAAAACAAAAAAAATCTCCGCGCTCAATTATCTATCTTTTAAAAATGGGGGTACTATTTGAAGTTATAAACAATATACACTGATAATCAGTTGTTTAATTGTATATTTTGATTAATTTTAATTTAAGTCTGTTAATAGTGAATCTTTTTATGTTTTCAGGATATTTTGACGCATATTGAGTAGCTATCAAACCACCAAACCCATGACCTAAAACATTCCATTTTTTAACCCCCAAACCAATTCTTACCTTTTCAATGTCAGTTACCATTTTCTCGAATGTGATACTATTTGAATCTATTTTGTTAATGTAGCTTGCACCTGTGCCACGATAATCAAATATTATTGTTTGGAAGTGTTTACTCAATTTTTTTGCCAAAAATATATTATCATCACTGCCATTGCCAGGACTTCCATTGATAATTAAAAGGGGATCACCTGAACCATAAGTTCTGAATCCCAACTGACCATCCTGAATTTCCACAAACCTATATTCCTGAGCAGTGACCATAATAATTTGCCATACTCAGTTTTAATATCACTAATAGCAAAAAATTTAACTTCATTTAGAAACTTGATTTAAACCAGGATTTGAATAGTTACATTTGATATTACAAAAGTGCCAATTTTTAATAAATATTGGCTTAAAATAAGATTCTATAAAATTTATTTAGATAATTTATTGATTTTATTTCAAAAAACAATGAAAAAATTGGGACTTTGAATGGGGATTTTTATTATCAATTGTTAAAATTGTGTGTCTTATCAGAAATAATAATAATTGTAGTAAGAAATGAATATTGAATTTGGTTAGACCTGAATTATATTAAAAAAAAAGGAACATTTTGCAATGTTCCTTTTTCCTTATTTTGAATATGTAAATAGACACAATTATTCTATCACAGTGATCTTTAGCATATTGGTTCTGAATCGTTTGTGTAGCGGCATACTGCCTGTATTGATTACAATGTCTCCAGTTTCTACTACTCCTTCATCTTTTAGTATCTCGTTGACATCTTCGATGGTTTCGTCGGTCGTAGTAAATTTGGTGTACAGATAACATTTTACGCCCCAGACCATACTTAGAGTGCTAAGCATGTGAGGTTTATCGGAAAAAATGTGAATATCCGGTTTGGGTCTGTAGGATGAAATTTTAAATGCTGTATAACCATTCACAGTGAGACCTAGTATTGCTTTGGCATTGACCTCTTCAGCCAATCGTGGCGCATTGAGACATAATACATCAGAGAGAAATGTTTCTGCATCTGGGTCAGGATTGGGTCTCTTCCCGATCATGTGATAGCTGGCTTCAGCTTCACCGATGATTCTGCGCATCGCTTCGACCACCAGAGCAGGGTGATTTCCTACGGAAGTTTCTCCGCTCAGCATTACAGCGTCGGTTCCGTCCAGTACAGCATTTGCTACATCGGTTACCTCGGCTCTGCTTGGAGATGGATTGGTGATCATACTCTCCATCATTTGAGTGGCTACGATCACAGGTTTTGCCTTTTGAATACATTTGGCAATGATCATTTTTTGTAAACCCGGCAATTTTTCGATAGGAACTTCTACACCCAAGTCTCCTCTGGCTATCATAATCGCATCTGAAGCTTTGATGATTTCCTTAATATTTGCAATGGCTTCAGGCTTTTCTACTTTTGCAACCACTTTTGCAAAGTGTTTTTTTGCTTTAATTCTTCTTTGCAGATCTTTGACATCTTTTGCCTGTCTGACAAATGACAATGCGATCCAGTTGACCGGCTGAGTCAGTATATAGTCCAGATCTTCCAGATCTTTTTCAGTCAGTGATGGCTGAGTGACGATGGTGTCAGGTAAGTTTACGCCTTTATTGGATGAGAGTATATTTCCGAAGAGAACCATAAGTTTGACTTCATTGGTACCATTGGTTGAAATGACTTCCAAAACTATTTTACCATCATCCACAAGCACTTTTTCACCGACCTTTACATCACTGGCAAAAAGTTCATAACTCATATATATTTTCTCCTTCGTCCCCAGACATTCTTCGTTCACAAAAGTCAGTATATCACCTGGGTTGATATCCAGTGCATTATTTTCTATTTTGCCAATACGTAGTTTCGGTCCCTGCAGGTCAGCAAGAATACCCACGTGAACATGATATTTTTCATTGATCTCGAGGATATTGTCTATGACTTCCTGATGTTGTGTATGAGCACCATGGGAGAAGTTTAACCTGAATACATTGACGCCGGCTTTGACCAAATCCAGCAATGCTTCCTTAGAACTTGATGCCGGGCCGATGGTAGCCAGTATTTTTGTTTTTTGATGATGATTGACATGTATTAAAGCCGCCATATTATATTTTTATTTAAGCGGGCGAAGATAGTGTAATTTTAACAATAATTCCAAAACTCGGATCAGTATTAATTTTATGAGAATTGGTCAAAGTGGAATTTACTGGATTATTATTGAACTTTAAAGATATCAAATCCACTATTAATTTGAGAAAATTGCAATTTATATAATAGTTATTCTGTGGGATTAAAACCCTTGAGATCTGTTCATCTGATTTAAAATAAGTTCTGTCCTGTTTTTTAATCCGTTAATCAATAAATTCTTTATATTTGGAATTTATTAACAAAAGATGATGTTGTACTTTCAAAATTTGTATTAAAAACTTCACATTTCAGATACCATGTTTGAATTTTTAACCAACGCAGATATTTATCTTACCACATTTTGGTATATAGCTATACCTGTATCTTTGATTTTTTTGGCTCAGGCAGCACTTACATTTTTTGGTGCAGGTGATACTGATATTCATACAGATACCGATTTTGGTCATGTGGATAGTCCGATGGAACTCTTTACGCTGAGAAATCTGATCAATTTTCTTTTGGGTTTCAGTTGGGGTGGGATTTGTTTTTACACTACCATTCAAAATAAAACTTTGCTGGTCATTGCATCTCTGGCTGTAGGTGTGATTTTTGTGACCTTATTTTTTTATATCATTCAGCAAATAAAAAAACTGGAGCAAAACAATACATTTGACTACCAAAATGTCATAGGTCAAGAAGCAGACGTTTATCTCAGAATACCCGAATCTCAACAAGGAAAAGGCAAAATCAGCGTCAGTTATAAAGGGACTATTCATGAGTTGGATGCCGTTTCTGATAATGAAACTATAGCCACAGGCGATAAAGTACTTATCCTGGATGTATTGCCAGATCAGGTGCTGCTCGTGAAACCACTTGAATAAATTTTTATCATATTATTAACCAATAAAACACTTTATTTTCTATGAATGAGTTGAGTAATTTTACCCCTATGCTATTGATATTGATTGGGGCGTTTGTCTTATTTATCCTGATTCTGGCCCTTGTTTCCAGATACAAAAGATGTCCATCTGACAAAATTCTGGTGGTATACGGAAGGACAGGAGGAACATCTGCTAAATGTATACATGGTGGCGGAGCTTTCATTTGGCCGGTCATACAGGATTTTGCCTATCTTGATCTGAAACCTATCTCGATTGAAGCCAATCTTACCAATGCGCTAAGCCGCCAGAATATCAGGGTCGATGTTCCCTGTAGGTTTACCATCGCTATCTCTACTGAACCGGATAGTATGAATAATGCGGCAGAAAGACTGTTGGGCCTTAAACACGAGCAGATTCAGGAGTTATCTAAAGATATATTGTTTGGTCAATTGAGATTGGTTATCGCTACGATGTCTATCGAAGAGATCAACTCTGACCGCGATAAGTTTTTGGAAAATATCTCTAAAAATGTAGACAATGAACTTAAAAAAATAGGTCTGAAACTCATAAATGTAAACGTAACCGACATCAAAGATGAGTCAGGATATATCGAAGCTTTGGGAAAAGAAGCTGCTGCAAAAGCCATCAACGAAGCCAAAATCAGCGTAGCTGAACAAGAAAAAATAGGGGAGACTGGAAAAGCCATGGCGGACAGAGAAAGGGATATATCTATAGCTGAGACGCACAGAGACCGGGATGTAAAAATAGCGGTCACCCAAAAGGATAGAGAAGTAAGTATCGCTGCAGCCAATAGAGATGAATCTATTGGAAAAGCTGAAGCTGAAAGAGATACCAGAGTTAAAATGTCAGAAGCCAATGCCATTGCAGTGAAAGGAGAAAATGAAGCCAAAATTGCTATTGCTAATTCTGACGCACTCAGAAGGGAAAAGGAAGCTGAATCCAATCGTATCGCTATCACTGCTGAAAAAGTCCAACAGGCAAAAGCCCTTGAAGAAGCATATTCTGCAGAGCAAAAAGCCGAACTGGCGAGATCTGAACGGGAGCGTTCCAGTCAGATTGCCAATGTGGTGATTCCCGCTGAAATCGCCAAACAGCGTGCCATTATTGACGCTCAGGCTGAAGCCGAAAGAATTCGTGTAAATGCAAAAGGGGAGGCCGATGCAATTTTTGCAAAAATGGAAGCTGAAGCAAAAGGTTTGTATGAAATATTGACTAAACAGGCAGAAGGATATGAAAAAGTTGTAAAAGCTGCTGGTGGAGACCCAGGTCAGGCATTTCAGTTATTGTTGATAGAGAAGTTGCCCGAATTAGTAAAAACTCAGGTGGAAGCCGTTAAAAATATAAAAATTGATAAGATCACCGTTTGGGACAGTGGTTCAGGTGGTTCGGATAATGGAAATGGCGCTACAGCAAATTTTGTTTCCGGTATGATGAAGACCGTTCCTCCATTAAATGATCTGTTTAATATGGCCGGGCTGAATCTTCCATCTTATCTGAAAGGGCCGGATGGAAAAATTCATGATCTGCCTACACCTTCAGCACCGGATAAACCGGCAGAATAAAATCTTAAGATAGGATATGAAAAATTGGGATAGCTTTTTTGCTGTCCCTTTTTTTTATTAAATCAATTTATTGTTTAGGCTTTGGAAAGATTTTTTCGGCAATACTTAAAACGGCAAGTCTCAAAAGCAGGATCCATGGTGCGCCGTGCATGATCAGATCCCACCAGTCAAGCCATTGCATGCCATGTGCTCCACCTGCCAGCCACTGAAGTTTTCCCCATATATGTGGTTCGGGATAAAAAGGGGCCAACCCAAGGGTTAGACTAGCTAATATCAATAGTGTCCAGTCGTTCCAGAATTTTTTATTATTCATTATTGTTTGTATTCAGGCATAAAAGTAACACAATACTTCTTTCTGGTATGAAACCTTTGTTACAAACAAAAAAGACCCTGTAGAAGAGTCTTTATAGTATTCATAGTTAAATTAACCAACCTATCTTTTTAAATAACGAATTAAGAACAGTGAATTGCACAAATGGCATGAACACCTGATGGGAAAACATATTCTTCCTTTAAAAAAACAACCATTTCTAATATTGACGATACTTTTCTTTGAGAAAAATTATGTCTTCATTAAACTCAAAATCAGCATATTGGTAAAAGAACTTTTTGCAAACCAATCTATTTTGAGTTTAACCGGCCAATTTATAATCTTTCATCACCTGCATATCTCTGATGAGAATTTTGCTGCTTTTTCTTGAACCGTAATGGATGAAATTTTCCTTTTTCAGTTCATTCAGTATCCTGGCCACAGTCTGTCTGCTGGTATCCGTCAGATAAGCTATTTCCTTATGAGACATGCCGTGATCTATCAGACATTCATTGATACCTATTTTGATACCTTTGCGCAGACCAGTTCGATATATAAAATCTACTATTCTTTCTTTTGCTTTTTTAAATACAAAGTTCTGCAATCTTTCTTCCAGATTTTGAAGTTTTGAGACTATAATGAGCATGATTTCAGAAGCAAAAGCATTATTTTGAAAAACAATATTTTTAAATACATCTACCGGAATTTTATACAATTTTGTTTCTACCATGGCTTCGGCAAATTCACGGGTAGTCGTGCCGGATGTAAAAATATTTTCACCGAAAATTTGCAAATCATAAACCAGATCTTTTGTCAATGTTTTTCCACAAGAGGCAAGCATTCCTAATTTGATACTCCCTTTTTCTATGAGATATACATACTCTATTTTCTGCCCGGTATCGTAAACTATGCTATTTTTTGCCACTTTTTGGAATATGGCATGCGTAGCCATTAGTTCTATTTGCCCACTGGATAAAGTCTTTAATATGGGCATCTCACTGAGTGTGATCATTTTTGCTGAAATATTCATACGACACTATATTTATTATTATATGCATGAGAAATCAAATACCCCTACTTCAAATTAAAATAAATAAAATAAAACTTGTTTTAAGTATGAAAAGACATATGATGAAGGTCATTTTAGATTTTGTGGGTCAAACTTTTTTAATATTGGTATGTTTTTTATCTTTGCAATTTGAATTTAGTCTAAATAATATTTTATAATTATGCCAACTTTAGCGTCACTCAAGCCGGGAGAATCAGCTTTCGTAACTCTTCTGGATGAAGGTTCTTACACCTGCAAGTTGCTGAATCTTGGTATTTTACCCAAAACAAAGGTGACCATGGTAAGGAAATCTCCTTTTGGAGGGGCATTTTATATCAAGCTGGAACGACATCAACTGGCCATGCGAACGGAAGAAGCTGAGACCATTTACATCGAACAGAAACAATGACAAAAACCGATCGTTTCAACATAGCTTTGTTGGGTAATCCCAATTCTGGGAAATCTTCATTATTTAATTTCATGACAGGGTTGAGACAGGATGTGTCCAATTTCCCTGGCGTCACCGTAGATAAAAAGAGAGGCAGCTATACCTTAAAGAATGGCGTTGAAGCACATATTATTGATTTTCCCGGTACTTACAGTGTCTATCCAAATTCTTCAGAAGAAAAGCTGGTTATTAATATTCTAGCCGATGCGGTCAATCCCCATCAGCCTGATCTTGTCGTATATGTAGCTGATATCACACAACTAGAAAGACATTTATTGTTTGCTACCCAGATCATTGATATGGGATATCAGATGGTATTTGTATTAAATATGACCGACCTGGTGGAAAAAGAAGGCAGCAGTATACATCTCCGGGATCTGAAACAATATCTGGGCGTACCGATCATATGTATTTCGGTCAGAGATGAAAAGAATATGGAAGAATTGGAATCTGCGATAGAAGTGTTTGTTGAAAAAAGGTACGGACAATCAGCATCGCCATTGTATCAATTGAGCGATATAGAAACTTTTGTTGCAACCAGAGTTCAAAAGCACCTTGACATTGAAAATATATACACCGCAAAAATTATTGCACATCATTATCAATGGCTGGAATTTCTAAGAGAAGATCAGCGTACATATATTCGTGATATTATCGCCAGATCAGGATTTGATGACCTGAAGCTGCAGGTCAGGGAAACCATGCAGAGATATGACTCCTACAGCGAAGTGGTCAAAAAGACCGTGACCAGCAGCAAAAAAACATTGAAAAGCCGTACAGATCAGATCGATGGATGGATTACACATCGTTTTATTGGGCCGTTGATTTTTTTTATGGTGATGCTGTTTGTTTTCCAGTCTATATATTCATGGGCAACTTACCCGATGGACTGGATAGAAACGGGATTTGCTACAGCCGGAGCGCAGATAAATCATATATTACCGGACTCCTGGTGGACTGACTTAATCGTCAATGGATTGATGGCGGGATTAGGAGGAGTATTGGTTTTTGTTCCGCAGATAGCGGTTTTATTTTTTCTTTTATCTATTCTTGAAGAGTCAGGCTACATGAGTAGAGTAGTCTTTATGTTTGACTCCATCATGCAGAAGTTCGGTATGAATGGCAGAAGTATGGTATCTCTCATTTCCAGTGGTGCCTGTGCTATTCCTGCCATCATGTCTACACGGACCATTAGTAATCCTAAAGAAAGACTGATCACTATACTCGTCAGTCCGCTGGTGAGCTGTTCAGCCCGATTGCCGGTTTATGCTGTGTTGATCGGATTTGCCGTTCCAGATGTCAAAATATGGGGTATTTTAAATATGCAGGGACTTGCATTTATGGGATTGTATGTCTTGGGCATTCTTGGTGCTCTGGGTTCGTCACTGGTCTTTAAAAAAATTCTGAAATCTGACTCAGGGTCTTTTCTGATGATAGAATTGCCTGATTATAAGCCACCTATCTGGAAAAATGTTATTTTGTCGGTAAAAGAAAAAGTCATAGCTTTCATAGCAGGAGCCGGTAAGATCATTGTTTTTATTTCGGTTATTTTGTGGTTTCTGGCCAGTTTTGGTCCCGGTGATTCGCTCTTAAATGCAGAGATCAATGCAAAAAAGGAAAGCGAAGTATCCGGCCTGAGTATGGAAGAACAAAACAATCTGACAGCTTCCTACAAGATAGAAGCATCCTATATAGGTCGTATGGGAAAATGGATCGAACCCGCTATTGCGCCATTGGGTTTCGACTGGAAAATAGGTATTGCGCTGCTTACTTCTTTTGCAGCGAGGGAAGTATTTGTAGGTACGATGGCCACCATCTACAGCATAGGCAATGATAATGATGAGAAAACCATCCGGCAGAAGATGGCTGCTGAAGTAAGACCCGGTACAGACATCAAAGTGTACAACACGGCCACATCTTTTTCTTTGCTGGTATTTTATGTATTTGCGATGCAGTGTATGAGTACACTGGCCATAGTCAAAAGAGAGACCAATACCTGGAAGTGGCCGATTATCCAGTTCTTATTTATGAGTGCGATGGCTTATTTGGGTGCTTTGGTGGTGTATCAGGTGATGGCGTAGTATCGGGAACGTAAATTGATCTTTTTTCTTAAAATTATAGCAGTGAAAACTGTCCGTACTACTAGAATTGCTTTAACAAATAAGTAATGGCTATAGGTTTTTTCAAAAGAAAGAACAGCTATATTTTTTCCTGCACAAAAAAAGGCCAATATTTGTCTTACATATATAAATATTGGAAATATTTTGATAAAAGCTTTGACAGGTTGTTAAAATGAAAGTATCTTTAGAACGTTATAAAATTTTAGTTACCATTGATAGCGATGTACTAAACGAAAAAAGCAGATTATCATAAATAATATTAATACAATTAACTATATGAATTATATTCTCCAAAACGTTGTAGGTCACCCAGTCAAAACAGGTAAATTAACCGAAGGTAGAAATGTGATTGATATGAGTGCGATATCTGCTGGTATCTATCGAATTCAAATTGAGGGTAAAGATGGATTTATTAACAAAAAAGTAATTATTATAAAATAAAAGTATTGCCAGATTGACTATTTTTAGACAATCTGGCATTTTTCATCATGATTAGAAAAGTTGTCGCGATATTAAGTCTTGTTTTTATAGGATATTCATCATATGCTGTGCATTTGGTAAAAGATACTTTGCCTTCCGGAATTTTATCAGATCTAAATTTTACAGAAATTTGTGATAATGGTATTGATGATGACAATGATGGCTTTCTGGACAGTTATGACAGTGACTGTCCATGCCAAGACACCTTATTTAACAATTCTTGCTTCAATGATTGTCAATCAATATTGATTGATACTTCATTTCAGTTGGCAAAGAAGTGGGCTAGTGATATCATTGGAACCAGTATCGGTAATATTTTGGTTTTTGATTCGTTAATATTCACAAAAAAAATTGAAGGTGGTTACAGTTACTTCGCACCTGAAAGCCGAAATTCATATGTAAAGTTAAATGGTAAATCAGGTATTGTGCTTAATCAAAATCCTTATTCATCATGGTCTAGTTGGCCTTCGGACTTTACCCCTCTTGCTATTTTTAGCTGGAGAGATACAATTTTTACTGTGATTCTTCACAGAGATACCTTAATGATGTTTGACCATAATAATTCCAAGAAATGGGAGTCATATGGCTTTTCGTCATTTCCTTCATCTGCTATAAATATAGTTGATTTTAATAGTGATGGCATTCCTGAAATTTATGTTTTAAATAAAATAATTTCAGTAATAAATGGTCAAATTCTGTTAGATGATATTACTGTAAAAGGAACAAATTCAGCTTCGAGATGGTTCCCAGTAGGAATGGTGCCGGTAGATTGGACATTCCAAGCGAATACACAATCAGCTGACCTACTTCCAATTACAGGCTTAGAGTTAGCAGCTGGCAATGTGGTATATGAAGTAGTATTAAATAATAATCTATCATCTTCAGGCAATCAATTAATACCGCATAATGCTGATGCACCTGTACAAAATGGCATTACTTCTGTTGGAGATATCGACGGAGATGGAAAACTGGATGTGATCGTGGTACGCAATCAATATTACATCGATGGTGGTGGCATTTATGTTTGGAATCCAAGGACAGGAAAAATGATAGCTAGAGCCAATTCGGGAGAGTCAGGATCTTGCCCATTCATAGGCGACGTGGATGGAGATTGTTTGCCTGAGATTGGCGTTGTTTTTGCAAAAGAGCTGAGAATGTACAAATATAATGGAAGTCAAAATTTAGCCCTTATGTATTCGATACCAACATCAGATGATTCAGGAATTACAGGAATTACGATGTTTGATTTTAACCAAGATGGAAAAAATGAGCTGGTTTATCGGGATGAAACAACGCTTAGAGTGCTTGATGGAGCTACAGGTAGAACTATCACATCTACACCTATGCTTTCCACCACAGGTATGGAAAGTCCTGTTGTAGCTGATGTAGATTGCGACGGACAAGCAGAAATACTCACCACAGGCTACATGCCAGGAGAGACAGAAAGAGATTCCCGCGTCTACTGCTTTGAGTCAGGTGGTGCACCATGGGCACCTGCCCGATCTGTCTGGAATCAATACGGCTACCATGTCACCAATGTCAATGATGATCTCACGATACCACGCCATCAGCAAAATATGGCGGCATTTTTTGATACCGACTCGTGTGCACAAGCCACTTGTCCTCAACCGTACAACGCCTTTATGACACAAGCCACCTACCGCACCCAGAAAGGATGTAGGGTATGGCCATCATTGCCAGACCTTGAGGTGAGTGCAACGGTTTCGTGTACTGTTGATAGTCTTGACCTGTGCTTCATAATCAAAGGACGACCTGATACCATGATGTTTGTACCTATATCATGCTATGTTGGTGGATTAAATTCCAATATGCCCAATGAACCTCCGACCAGAGCACCATTAGAGACAAGAATAATACAAAATCAAGATACTTTCTGTTTTAGGGTACCTAGGATGGCAGGACTTGATTCGATGGTCATAGTGATCAATGACAATGGCAGTGCTGGGTGGAATCCATTGATGCCATCTATATTTTCAACAGATAAAATAGAGTGCAGATATGACAATAATACCTTCGTTATTGGCTTACCGCCTCGACTACCCGATATTGATCTTGGCCCTGACCTGAGTGGTTGCGTAGGCAAAGTCATTACATTGAATGCCGAGACAGGCTATACTACTTATCTTTGGAGCGACCAGAGTACATCTAATCGATTTACGACAGACAGCTCAGGCCAGTATTGGATAGAAGCAACCGACGTATGTGGACTTATAAGTAGAGATACGATACAGCTATCCATCACACCAGCTTTCACAGTCTCGATCGGCGATGATCAGAATGTCTGCCCGGGCGATAGTGCTGCCTTGTCTTATACAGAATCTTACGATCAGCTTTTTTGGTTGCCAGCAAGTCGGGTGTCGTGTGATACATGCGCAGTGACTATGGTTTTGGGAGAAAGAGATACCGTCATATCGCTACATGTCATCCGTGATGGATGTATCAGTAGTGATACCATGATGGTAAATTTTGTTGACATAAGTCATGTCAGCCTTGGCCCTGACTTACGGCTTTGTCGCGGATTGATAGATTCGTTACACGTACGTATTCCGTATGACAGCATTGTTTGGTCACCAATTAGTCGGGTGACATGCGAGCGATGTTTTAGTACTAGACTATTGGGAAGCGACGATTTTGTGTTATCGGTGACAGCTTACAAAGATGGTTGTGAGACACGAGATACAGTGGATATTGCCTATATAAATCAAGTAAATGTAACAAGGCGCATCAATCTCTGCGAAAACGAAACATTCACTTATGGAGACAGCACATGGACACAATCGGGCACATATACATATAGGTTAGGGCAGTGTGATAGCTTGCTGACATTCGAGATAGAGATACATCAGACGCCTGAGAGTAGTATGATGCGTAGCATTTGTGCAGGCGATTCCATCTTGATCGGTGGAGAGTGGCGCAATGCTGTTGGTATATATACTGAAGTCTTTGAGTCGGCAATTGGATGTGACAGTTTGGTTAGGGTGAGTTTGGATATTTTACCACATACGACCACGTCGGAGAGTGTAGAAATATGTACAGGTAAGAGTATCAACATCCACGGCATCGATCGCACACAAGCCGGCACATACACACAGATGTTCAATGCTGGCAATGGCTGCGACTCTACATCTACAGTCATGCTTACCTTCTCTCCGCCTATATCAAGGCTGGATTCTATGTGGATATGTGAGAGCGAGATGGCTACCATCCACGGACAAGTCAGAAACACCCAAGGACTTTACACCCAAGGCTTCAAAACAGCTGAAGGCTGTGATTCGACATCCAATGTATTTTTGACTGTTTCGCCCTATAAAATATCTACCCAAAACCACAAACTTTGTCAAGGAGATAGCATCAACATCAATGGGACAGTAATAAAAACCGCAGGCATATACTTTGATACAGTCATCATCAATAACGCTTGCGATGAGATCGTACGGCATGAAGTGAGGGTTTTGCAGCATTCAGGGTCGATGACAGTTATATATCTATGTCCTGATTCGACAAAAATAATTAATGGACAGCTTGTCACTACAGCTGGAAGGTACATATTTGATCAATATACCAATAGTGTGGGTTGTGATTCAATAGTGACAGTTGATGTTATGGAAGTACCACCTTCTGAGCGTCCGAAAATCGAAGTGGATTGTGATGAAAATGCATATGCTATCATTGCTCCTAATACCTTGGAATGGTGGTATGTAGGCACTGATGGCAATAATTTTGATACTTTAACAATCGTCCAAGGTGGCAAGGTAAAGATACAGGCTACGTCGCTACATGTTTGTGATAAGGAATATTTTTTTGACCTTCCACCTATCCCATCTCTCTCTGACATCCCAACGATAGCCGATCTCCAACAAAGTGGCAATACAGGTATCTCTGTTAGCATCGATCTACCGACCTCAGAATGGAAAGTGTTGTGGTCTCCTTCCGCACTCGCATCGTGTGATACGTGCATGACGACAACGATAACAGTCGATCGGGATACGACAATTCAAGTGTTATTGACGCATACTTCAGTTTGTGTTTTTGAGCAGACATTTATAGTGACCCGTACTCCGAATGTATCTCTGGTTATACCAAATATATTTAATCCAACGTCTACGAGCGGCAATGAAAAGTGGTCATGGACGGCACCAGAGGGATACAAGATAATGCAGTGTCTGATATATGACCGTTGGGGCAATCAAGTCTACCGATCCACTACTTCCGAGACCATATCATGGAATGGCGCATACAATGGCAACTTAGCGGTCAGTGGAGTCTATGTCTACTTCATCAAATTGGTAGAACCGTCCGGGACCATTCGGATATTGCAAGGCGATGTGACGATGGTGAGATAAGGATTTTTTTAGTTTCCTGATTTGTTGAATTGTTGGAGTTGATTGTGTTGTGGAGTTGTCGGAACTGCTAAGTTGATATGGTATTCGATGATTCTCTAAGTTCGGTTGCTCAAATCATTCGCTAGTTCTCCGCCTGTGGCGGATCGCTAGTTCAAATCATTACTTTACAGCAATACAGCTAATCTCTACATGTACGTATTTGGGTAGATTGGCCACTTGTACCAATTCTCTGGCAGGAGCGGTGTCATCATTAAAATAGGAAGCGTATACGGCATTGATTCTGCCATATTGTTCCATATCCGCTACAAATACGGAGCATTTTACGATGTTTTCATAGCTCATTCCGGCAGCAGTAAGGATATACCCCAGATTTTTCATGACCTGATGGGTTTCATTTTCTATCGTATCCAAAACAAGATTACCTTCTGCCTGATTGATGGCGATCTGACCGGAGACATATAGTGTATTGCCTGCAAGCACAGAGTGATTGTAAGGACCTACCGGAGCCGGTGCTTCTGCTGCATTGATGATAATTTTCATTTTATGGAAAAATTATCAGGTTAATAAAACAGAAAAAGCTCCACAGGTTGCTATAACACAGGGAGCTTATATTCTTAAAGTTGAACAATTTCAGAAAGTTCTATTCTACAGTATCTACTACTTCTTTGGCCTGTACTACTACCTGACCTTTGTAGTACATACTTCCTTCATGCCAGTAAGCCCTGTGCATCATGTGTGGTTCACCTGTAATTTTACAGATAGCCAATTGAGGCATTTCAGCTTTGTGGTGTGTTCTTCTTTTATTTTTTCTTGCCTTCGAGACCCTACTCTTCGGATGTGCCATTTTACAAAATTTTTATTGGATGATCAATCTTTACTTTTTAATTATATATCTGTGTTCAGGTTTTTAAGACTATCCCAGATGCTTCCGTTTTTTTGTTCTTCCTCTGTGTTTTCAGAAGTTTGTTTTAACTTATTCAGTACTTCATCATTACATACTCTTGGTAATTCATTGTCACAATCATATATATTTACCAAAGGCAATGAGACACAGATAAACTCGTATATAATCTGTGCCAAATCCAGATGTGACTGGTCATCTCTTATGAAAATAACCTCATCATCATCCGACATATCATTTCCGACTTTAACCAGAATGTTATACATCCCCTGCGCAGGTAATTTTATGTCGGCCAGGCATCGGTCACATATTGCTGAAACATGACCTCTGATATCAAAGGTCAATTCACTTAATCCCGGTCGTTTATCTACATCTACTGCGATTTCAAAAAAACCATCCGTAACCGGGGAATTAGGAAATGCAGCAAAAAAATCATTACCGGCACTAAATGTATACCTGTGAAATCCATCCTTCATACCAATATAAGGCAGCGAAAAATGATCTGAAATACTCATATCTTTAAAGAACTTTTTCAAACGGAGCGCAAAGATAGGTTTTTATTGAATTATCAACAAGCCATTGACGAAAAAAATATGAAATGTAGTCAATTTATTTGCCCAAAAACCCATTAAAATGTCCCTTTATCCTATATTTTCACTAAATTTCTATGATTATTGACATATGTCATAGAATATTTTAAAAAAAAGTAATTACTTTTGCCCATTATGACGGGAGAAGCGATAAATACATTTTACCCAAGGATAGAGATCCTGGACAATGCCTACGAAATACATCAATTGGGTAGAACCCGGCGAATAGCTGTATTACTGCCTCACAATTATTATCAGACGGATAAAAAATATCCTGTACTCTATTTGCATGACGGGCAGAATTTATTTGATGAATATGCGCCTTATGGCAATTGGGGAGTCGATAAGTCTCTGGAAAAACTGGCTCGATCCGGATTTGGTGATGTGATCATTGTTGCTATCGATCATGGTGGGGTACTCCGTATACAGGAATATCTACCTTATAGCACACCAAGATACACTGAGGCAGAAGGACATCTGTATCTCAAGTTTATGCTCGAAGATCTAAAACCTATGATAGATAATAAGTATCGTGTACTTCGCAACAGGGAAGCAACAGGTATAGGTGGAAGTAGTCTGGGGGGCCTGATCAGTTTATATGCAGGGTTTGAATATCCTGAAATTTTTGGGAAAAAGATGATTTTTTCTCCCAGTTTATGGATTTCAGAAGAAATATACCAATTGGCCAAGACCTTCAAACCGGGAGGGCCGACAGATATATACCTTTATGCGGGAGGAATGGAAAGTGCCAATCACTATGGACAAGTGCTGCGTCTCGAAAATATACTGCAGGAAAAAAGAAAGTACAATGACTTTGACATGGTTTTTTCTCACAATCCATCAGGTCAACATAAAGAAATACATTGGGGTGAGCAATTTCCACTTGCCTTGAAATGGTTATTTTTCAATAAATATTAAGAAACAACTATGCCACTATTTGTAAAAACAGCAGAAAGCAAAAACGCTAATACCATTCTAATTCCATTTGGAAAAAATAGTCAGGACAATGAACTATTGAAAAAATATTCAGGATTAAGTTACAGCCCGGAATTACTTTTAGGACCCAAAGACATTTCTTCTTTTTTTCATCCTGAAAAGAATTTAAGAGTATTTACCCTTGGACTGGGAGAAGAAAAAGACTTGCCTAAGACGTATATTTTTTTTAGATCCTTTGTTTATCAGCAGAGAACAAAAAATGACCTTAAGCTAAATGTCATATGTGATCATCTGTCAGATACACAGTTAATCAATGCGGTGATAGGCTTGCGTAAAGGATTGCACAACAATGGTACTTTTAAGACCAATGGCAATAAATATATTGAGCCTGAAATTACCATAGTACTCAGTAAAAAAAGACACGGACTGGCAGAAAATGCTTTGAATGTCGTAGAAGCGCAGCTTGGGGCTATGTTTTTGGTTGATCATCCATCCAATATCAAGACCCCTGAATTTATCGGAAAACATGCACAGGATTCAGGCAAAAGATATGGATATGACGTGAAGGTGCATGAAGTGAAGGAGTTAAAAAAAATGGGAATGGATGCATTATTGGCAGTTGGGCAGGGGAGTGTGCATCCTCCGGTACTTATCGTAATGGAATACAAACCCAAAGGCAGCAAATCCAAAACACCACAACTTGGCCTTGTAGGCAAAGGCATCAGTTTTGATACAGGAGGTATTTCTATCAAGCCTTCAGCCAATATGGGCTATATGAAATGTGACATGGCCGGTGCCGCAGCTGTGATAGGTGCCATCGAACTGGCTGCCCGTCTGAAGCTGAATATACACATCGTAGGTGTGGTTCCTTCTGCTGAAAACAGCGTGGACGCCAATAGTATCAGACCGGGCGACGTCATCGGATCCTATAGTGGCAAAAGCATTGAAGTACTGGATACAGATGCCGAAGGTCGACTTGTCCTTGCGGATGGCTTAGCCTACATTATTAAACATTACAAACCTGTACATCTTATCGATCTGGCTACACTTACGGGAAGTTGTGTTGCGACCCTCGGCTATTCAGCAGCAGGAATGTTTACCAACAACAATGAAATGGCAAATGATCTGACTGCAGGTGGAGAAATGGTAAATGAGCGGGTCTGGAGACTGCCGATGTATGAAGATTATTTTGCAGATATGCAATCAGATATTGCAGATATAAAAAATCTGAGCGGTAAACCCGTGGCAGGAGCCATTACGGCAGCAAAATTTCTTGAATTTTTCACTGCAGAACATAAAAACTGGACTCACCTGGACATAGCAGGAGTTGCATTTACTGACAGTGAATTTGCAAAAATGAGATCCGCAACGGCTTACGGTGTAAGACTCCTTGTCAATTACATGGAAAAGCTGATAGAGAAATAGATTATTTTTCCTGGTTCATTGTCACCCAAAGCGCATCTTTCAATTCTATAAGTCCTTTTTGAGATACTGAAGAAAAAAAGAAGAAAGGAATATCCACTTTTATTTCCGGCCGGATCAGATCGAGGTATTCATCTTCGACGATATCACATTTGGATATGCCCAATATCCTGGGTTTATCCACCAGATCGGGATTATACATCTTTAGCTCATTGAGCAGAATGTCATATTCTTTACTGATGTCATTGGAGTCTACGGGTACGATAAACAACAATACCGAATTTCTTTCTATATGCCTGAGAAACCGAAGACCGAGACCCTTTCCCTGATGTGCATTTTCAATGATACCCGGAATGTCTGCCATGACGAAAGACCGGTCATCCCTGTATTTTACAATACCCAGATTCGGAACCAAGGTGGTAAAAGGATAATTGGCTATTTCCGGTTTGGCTGCACTGACGGATGCCAGCAGGCTTGATTTTCCGGCATTGGGGAATCCCACCAATCCAACGTCTGCCAGCACTTTCAGTTCCAGTACTTTCCATTCTTCAGTGCCCGGCTCACCCGGCTGTGCATATTCGGGGGTTTGTTTGGTAGCTGATTTATAATGTGAATTACCTTGTCCACCCCGACCACCTCGGGCCAGAATACGGGTTTCATTGTGCTCGGTAATTTCAAATTCAATTTTTCCTGTTTCAAAATCTCTGGCTACTGTCCCTAACGGCACGTCAAGTATTACGTCATCGCCGCTGGCGCCGGTACAATTATTGCCTGAGCCATTTACACCGGAAGTAGCAATGACGTGTTTTTTATATTTCAATACCAGAAGTGTCCATACATTGGAGTTTCCCCGGAGTATGATGTGCCCTCCGCGACCACCGTCACCGCCGTCGGGACCACCCATACTGTTCATTTTGTCCCGGTAAAAATGCGATGACCCTGCACCGCCTGCTCCGGATCTGCAACATATCTTTACATAATCCACAAAATTCTGTTCAGCCATTGTTCCTTATGTTTAAGATCGTCTGTTGATAAAATTGAATAAGTACCTGATTTTCAGCAGGCTTCGTCGATGGCTGTTACCAGCCTGGAGAATATGTCTTCTATACTGCCTACGCCTGGTATCAGCTTTGATTTTCCTGTTGCGGAATAATAGTCAAAAACCTGTGCGGTTTCAGATTTGTACACGGCAATACGATTGCGGATAATCGCTTCATCATTGTCGTCAGCCCGTCCGGATGATTTTCCACGGTTAAGCAATCTGGATACAAGCTCATCCTCCGGCACATCCAACGCTACTAAAGCGGTAACCTGCGTGTTTTTTTCATTAAGAAAAGAATCCAAAGCTTGTGCCTGAGCTATGGTACGCGGAAATCCATCAAAAATAATTCCGCTGACATGAGGATTGGCGTTTACTTTATTTTTCAGCATACCGATGGTTACTTCATCGGGTACGAGTTCACCTTTGGCCATGTATGATTTGGCTTCAAGTCCCAGAGGTGTATTGTTTCCCATTTCGTATCTGAAAAGGTCTCCGGTTGAAATATGAAGTATGCCATATTTCTCTATCAGTTTTTCGGCCTGTGTGCCTTTACCGGAACCCGGCGGGCCAAACAAAATTAGATTTAACATATCTGAATAAAAATATTAAGAGGGTAAAGATACTGTGGTGTGTTTAAAAAACTTCATTTTTGAAGCTTTAGTTCCTGACATTAACCATTTATTTGGAAATGATGTCCACTCCGAAAAGGAATCTGGACTGCCAGTACTCCGAGTTGGTGATATTATCTATTTTGACACCGGCTGATGTGGTGGAATGTACAACTTCCATTTCATCGGTAGTATTGGAAGCAACGATGGCTACATGCGAGATGCGGTCTTTATTGCCAAAAAACACCAGATCACCGGGCAAAAGACTTTCTTTATCTTTTTGTTTTCCCAGTTTTGCCAGCTTGTCAGACGAACCTGAAATGGGGATACCATGCTGTGTAAAAATATATCCTGTAAATCCACTGCAATCAAATCCTGTAGCCGGTGATTTGCCACCGGACCTGTAATTTGTTCCTTTGTATTGGATAGCACTCAGGACGATTTCTTCTCTGATGGCAGATGTTTTGGATGTTTTTGTGGTTTTGGTTTCTGTAGAAGATGTTTTGTGGTAGGTATATTTTTTGTCTTCTTTTGTTGAATGAGAAGCTTTTTCTCTTTTATTGGCTGTGGAGTATTTTCCCGTACGCCGTACATTTGTCGAAGGGCTGCACGATGTAACCAGCACGGCCAACGATAAAAGTGAAGCCATCAGAATAAAAAATCGGTTTGTAAGTATCATATTTTATACAATTATTCTTTTAATATTGTTTTTCATTGTTTTAAACATTATAAATTATTGTAATATCAAAAATGATGCCTGAAATTTGTTCCGTGTTATTTTGGTAACAGTGTTTTGATGATTTCAATCTGTAGTACCCGATGGTTGCAGTTTCAGGCCGTTATCAGGCCTGACAAATTCCACTGCGATCCTATATTTTACGAATTTGCAATTCATGACAAACTATCTTTAAATCCAAAGTTATCATCTATACTCAAAATAAATTGGTTTGCGAAAGTTGTTTTACCCAATGTATTTATTTTGAGTAAGGAAGAAGCGAACCTTGTCTTTAAAGACATTTCATGGTCTTTATAATGAAGACATAATTTTTCTTAAAGAAAATTATCGTCGGTATAACTCTAGCTTTTCAATTTCAATAAATCCTGTTTTGTCCAAATTTTCACAAACACTATTGTAAAGATAATACATAAGAATGTCCATGATAATTCTGCACTATTTTTCCTTTGAAAAACATCGACCCATAATTCTTTAAACGTGAGACAATGTAAAGCATTTTGATTAATAATTTTATGTCCGCGCATTTTCGACATTATTTGATGGGAAGATATTTCTTTTTGCTTACTTGATGAGTACCAGATTATATTTTTTTGATGTATGTGTTTTTTTGTAATTGTTTAGGTCATTGCCCTGTAGGGGCAAAATATTAGTAACGATGGGTGAAACCCGTCGTTAAAAGTATGGGAATATTAGTTTTTGGCGTTATTTTTGCCTGAAAGTTGCAAAAATCGTGACAAAAACTACCGATTTTACTAGGGACCTAAACAGTTACGTTTTTTTATTATTTTTAGACTAAGACTTGGAGTCATATTTTATGCAAAGATTCTTTTACTTTTGAATAATTGTTTGAATTTTTGTGAATAAATTTGAAAAAATGTTATCTTTTAGATTAACTTTGTAATATGATCAGACAGATTCTATTCTTTGAAAATCATTTTCTGGACTTTTATAAGGTACAAGATGAAAAAGTAAAGTTTAAAATTAAAAATGTTCTTGAACTAATAAGGCAAGTTGACAGAGTCCCTGAGAAGTTTTTAAAACATGTATCAGAAGTCGATGGTTTATATGAAATTAGAATTGAATTTAATTCCAACATGTATAGAATTTTTTGCTGTTTTGATAAAGGTAATTTAGTAATTCTTCTTAATGCTTATCAAAAGAAGACACAGAAAATTCCTTTATCGGTATTAGAGAGAGCCAAGAAACTAAAGTTTGATTACTTTAAAAAAAATAAAAAATAATGAACAAATACAATAATCTGACAAATTTTGATGAATTACTTGATCTTGAGCACGGAAAAATAGGGTCTGAATCAAGAATGGAATATGAAGAGACGTCTCAAATGTTTATAATCAGTGAAATGTTAAAGGAAGCAAGAAAAGATGCAAACTTAACGCAAGAGCAACTCGCTCAAAAGACTGGCACCAAAAAAAGCTACATATCCAAGATCGAAAATGGAAAAGGTAATATTCAATTATCAACATTATTTAGATTATTTGAAGTGGGCCTCAATAAAAAGATTGGGTTTACATTTTTATAAATAATTATAATATTGAGTCCACTTCGTTGCATAAAGTCGGTGCTTTTAGTTTAAGTAACCCTGATATTCGCAGTTTCTACCTATTGAAAGATAAATATAGCTATGATCGGATTTAAAAATTCTTTATATATGGGGATCGAAGTAATAGACTGCGACCATCTAAAAATGATAATAAATGATGTTTTCATCTTTAGTTTTTCAAAATTTATTGAATAATTAATTTTTTATAAACAAAACCTTGAGATTCCATTTGAAACTTCATAATATAGGTGCCTGGGAGTTGGTTTGTATTAATTGTTGTTGTTTCATCTACTGCTGAAATACGCTCAATGAGTCTTCCATTTATATCGTACATTTCGATTGTTTTAATTGGTTCATTAGACTGAATAGATAGTTTACTTTCGTTTTGGATAGGATTAGGGAAGATATTAATTTCCGTAATATTATTTATCTTTTCTTCATCCAAAGTACTAATAATTTGTGGTATTTCGGGATTAAATTCAAAAATTAGTGTCGCTGAAGGTATGTTGTTGTTTACAAAAAATGTATCAAAATTTGTATTTGTAATAGGGCCAAATCTTCTCAGATAAATTAGATAATTATCATTTGATAATTTATGCATACTATATAATCTACTGCCAAAATTTGTTACAATATCTTGATAAGATTTAAAATCACCTGTTTCTTTATCCAGTTTTATCATTCCTGATATTGTTAAAGAGTCATTATTTTGTATTATCTCACCATCATTTATTAATATATTACCACTAGTAAAACCTCCGAATATGATTTCATCATTGAAAATTAAATTTTTCCTATAAATATTGGATATAGTTTTTTTGCTATCAAATTCCTTTGACCATTTTAAAGGACCTTCAGGTGTAAAACATAAGAACACCAAAAGATATGCTTCATTAGCACTTTCATGTAAAACTTGATTGTTTAATCTAAATTTTGATGTTGAACTTACTGCCCCTACATAAATATTTCCTTCATCATCTACAGTAATGTCTGTCGCTCTGTTATTACTATTATCAACTCCGTCCCCAACATTAAAGAAGTGAAAAAATATCGGTAAACCTGATTTGTTAATTTTTATTAGAAAGACTGAAGGAACAATTGGATTGCCGGAAGTGGGATATATTTCTGATCCATAAAAAAACGCACCAGATATAGTAGATCCTAATAACAATATATTGCCATCATCATCTACATGAAGCCTATCCACACCTTCTCTTCCAGGTCCGCCAAAAGAAATTCCAGTTTCTGCCCTATAAGTTGTATCATTCAAGGTAAATAGAAACATTTCTCTCAAAGAAGAAAAATTATCGTAGATGGTTATTCCATCTAATGTCATTTCTGTAGAGTGTAGTCCAAAGTTACCTGCTAAATAATATTTGTTATTCGCATGGGCTACGTCTTTTACATATTCACCTACACCAAGCAATATACTTCGTTCCAAATTCAGATCTTTGTCATAAATAAGTATAAATCCAGATCCTCTATCATATATTTCCGTTCCAACTTTAGGTATAGCAGGGTACTTGAGTACTCCATTTATAAAAAAATTGCTATACCTATAGCCAGTCACCCAAATTTTGTCATTAATCAGATGAATACGTCCAAAAGTCACATATGACTCAAGATGAATATGTTTTACCGCAACATTATGCTCAAATTTGCTTAAGACCAAACTAGAACTATTACTATCTGCAACGCTTGCAACAAATGATTTATTCAGAAATAAGGAATCTTCAAAAATATAGTTAAGCGAAAAGAAATTATTTTGGTCCACCAATATTTGAGTCTGATCATTACCTCCTTCGCCCTCAAATACATTCAAATTACTATACCGCTGCCCACTAACCCCAAAAAATCCTAAAAGACATAATATGATCATTCCTACTCTCATCATGCGTAAGTTTTATTTAGTGACAAATTTAAGTAGTAATAACATGTGTTATGCCTTTATGAAAATACTTTTTTAATTTTTCTTTTGCGTGAGTCCCGTTTTTGCTAATATTTCATTTGCCTTCGCCAACTTTTCTGGAAATAAAGTTTTTCATATAAATTTCTCCAATTTTTTATTGAAAACAATTATTGGAACATTGTAATTATTTTGTTGCCTGAATTCAAGTGGCAATAGCGTTTTTACTTAATATCTTTCCAGATTAATCCATCTACCTTCTTGTTTTTACTGTCAAAATTGATACCTATGATGTGCATTTGATTCGCTTTATTGCGATAAGCTGCGAGATATTCCTTGTCCTTGACTTGTTGTATAGCTGCTTCTGCAGATTGGTCAAGTTTGAACTCAAGGCAGTATACTTGATCTTCGAATAGGATGATGGCATCTGCTCGTCCATCTTTAGTATGTACTTCGCTGTGGATATAAACACCTAATAGACTGAACAACAAATGAATGATGGCGTGGTAGAAGTGCTCATTTTCTTTTTGCCAAAGCGGGTAGGGAATGTGTGCAAAGGCATCATTAATGGCTTTGGCTAATTTAGCTTCATCTTTTGTTCTTAATGCTTTGAGTAGGTGGTCCAAAATTGTTTTGGACGAGTAGTTAATAGCTCCTATATAATGATCGGTGAGTCTCTCCAGGTAAGCTTGTTTTACTTCCTTATTTGGATAGGATAAAATAAAGTCATCCAATATATCATCCTTACCCACTATCGTCAGATAACCAGTCTGGAAAAGTATAGGTATGGTATCTAATTCATCAATATCAAAAGATTGGAGTTTGAATGAACTTATTCTTACTTCATCCATTTCGTAAAATTGTTCTTTTTTGCTTTTTTCGATGAGGAAAGTTGGTGTACCTGTTGTGTACCAATAATTAAAATAATCACCGCTCTTACTGAAAAAATTTAATAAGGAAAAAGGATTATAAAGCGTCTCACCTTTTTGATGCCACCTATAACCGTTATACCATTCTTTTATTTTCTGTTTATCTTGGATTTCTATTTCTTGTGCGAAGTTTGTTTCCAATTCATGTTGCGTAATGCCACAAATTGAGTTGTAATCGAAATCCAAAGTTATATCGTTCAGATTATTCAAATCCGAAAAGATACTCACCTGACTAAACTTACTCACACCTGTGATGAAGACGAGCTTTAGGTATGGGTCTGCATCCTTGAGGATAGAATAAAAAGTTTTCATTACGCCGCGATTTACATGGGCTTTATGAATATTTTCTTTATCAAGATAATCAATGATAGGTTTGTCGTATTCGTCTATGAGGACGACGACTTGTTGGTTGTATTTAGTATGTAAACTATGTATAAGTTCCTTGAATTTTTGAGATATAGCATTGCCAGTTAAGGTTAATCCATACTTTAAAGCTATTGACTCTAAGGCCCTATCTATTGCTTCTCCCAATCCCAATTCTCTATATCCAATCTCCGAAAAAGATATCCTGATCATCGGATACTCAACAAAATCCCATTTGTCAGAAATATAGAGCCCTTCAAATAGTTCTTTTCTTCCCTTAAACACACATTCCAATGTGCTGATAAGCAGCGACTTGCCGAATCTTCGTGGGCGGCTTAGGAAATAGTATTTGGCGAATGAAAGTAAATTGAATATATGTTGAGTTTTATCAACATATACATAACCATTTTTGCGAATCTCACCAAAATCTTGAAGCCCGACTGGATACTTTTGTACTGCCATGAGACAAAGTTAAGGAAATTTAGTTAAAATCAATTTTGTCATTATTTTTGTCAGACAAAATTAATGACAAAATTTATTGAATAATTAATTTTTTATAAACAGATCCTTGAGATTCCATTTGAAACTTCAGAATATAGGTGCCAGGCGAGTGATTTATATCAATAGTAGTCGTCTCATCAACTGCTGAAATACGCTCTATGAGTCTTCCATTTATATCGTAAATTTCGATTGTTTTAATTGGTTCATTAGTTTGAATAGAAAGTTTACTTTCTTTTTGGATGGGATTAGGAATGATATTAATTTCTGTAAAACTGTCTATTGCCACTTCATCTAAAGTACTGACCAATTGTGGTATCTCAGGGTTGAACTCAAAGATAAAAGATGAATTTGGTTTTTTCTTATTTTCAAAAAATGGTTCGCCTTTAGCGTCACCAGAATGACCATACCAAGTCAACCATGTCATATAGTTCCCATTAGGAAGTGGCTCCATATCACTTAATCGACTGCCAAAGCCTGCTACTATATCTTGATATGATCGGAAAGCGCCGGTATTTTTGTCTAATTTTATCATCCCAGCCACCTGTATGGTATCATTGGGTTGAAATATATCTCCCTCATAAATTAATTTTGTTTGGTTTGAATATCCCCAAAAGACAATCTCATCATACAAAATATTGCTTTTATTGAAGATCGAACCAGCTGGACCAGAACTTTCAAAAAATTTTGTCCACCTTAGATTACCATTTTTTGATAGACACATAAAAACCAGAAGGACCTTATTGTTAGTGCTTTGATGCAATATTTGGCCATCAAATTTAAATTTATCTACCCGGCCAAAGGTACCGATATATAGATTTCCATCCTCATCCACCGTAAGATCGGGTGCTCTGTTATTAGGATTATCGGGTCCTTCGCCTGTATCAAAGGAATGAAAATAGACTGGCTCACCACGCCTATCAATCTTAATCAAAAAAAATGAAGATAAAGCAAAGTTGCCTTGAGTCGGAAATACACTATTCTCATAATGAAAGCCTCCTGACCTAGTAGATCCCATCAATATAATATTGCCCTCCTTGTCTATGTGCATTCTGTCCAGACCCTCTCTACCAGGCCCCCCAAAAGAAATACCTGATTCTGCATCAAAGGTGGCATCATTTAAAGTAAATAAAAACATTTCTTTGCCTGAATTATACTCATCTCGTATGGTCACATTATTTAAAGTCATTGTATCGGACCTAAGGCCATAGTTGCCTGCTATATAATACTTACCGTCGTGGTGATCCACTACTTTAACATACTCCTCTGCACCCAACATAATGTCCCTTTCTAAATTCAAATCCTTGTCATAAATCAAAATAAATCCTCTAAAATAATCTCTAACACTTCCATCAGGTATGGGAGCTGAGGGATACTTAAGCTCTCCATCTATCCAAAAATCACCTTGCCTACTCCCCGTCACCCATATCTTATCATTGACCAAATGAATACGTCCAAAGGTTTCATATGACCCAAAATGAATATGCTTGACCGCCTTATTATTTTCAAATTTTGTTAAAACCATATTATTATAATTGGTTTTTTCAACATTTGCTATAAAGGTATTATTAAGATAAGCAGAATCCCTATATACATTTAAGAGTGAATATAAATTTTTCTCATCACGAATAAATTGATTTTGATAACTATCTGATCTTCCATCAAAAATATTAAGATGGTCGTATCGCTGACCGTATCCATTTAAATAATTTAGAATACAAAATATAAATATAATTTTTTTCATTTTATCTTATTTTGGTTATCAGATCCCTTTACTTCTATAATATCACTAACATAAAAAGCGCCGTCTTCTTTATAGTTTGGCTTTAATTGATAAAAAATCGTTGCTTTATCAGTTACCTTATCTACAAATGAAGCGTTAGGCGTATTTACATAAATAAACTTAGTCATTTTGTCTTTACTTTTTCCTTCAAATAAGGTAATATCCATTTGTAAAAGCGATTTTTCATTTTTATTAATTTGTAATTTATCACGTACCAAACCTTTCGATGTAATGTTTTTATATTACCATGAGATAAAGATACTAAAAGATTCAAAAGCGAGTACTGGTAGCATTGAAAAATGTGAATGTAGGGTTTTTATGTTGCAGACCTTGTCGAGTAATAAAACTTCAAAACACCTTAATCACCTTCACAGGACAGTGTTCTGCAGTTTGTTTGGTTAGTTCGATGCTTTCGAATGGTATTTCCAAAATATGGGTATCTTTTTTTAAATAGCTATTAACGAGGGTGGCTTTTCCATCCTTCTTGGATAGTCGCCAATACTCGGGTTGCATCTCAAAACATATATTACAACCTATACATTTGCTGCGATAATGGATGATTTTAGCCATTTTCCATTACGATTTTGTATAGTTTGTCATTGGATTTTAAAGGCTTGGGGAATGGGAAAGT
The DNA here is from genome assembly GCA_016714445.1 of Saprospiraceae bacterium. Classification (GTDB taxonomy): domain Bacteria; phylum Bacteroidota; class Bacteroidia; order Chitinophagales; family Saprospiraceae; genus OLB9. The sequence goes on from JADJNF010000003.1 coordinate 201,022, forward strand.
GATTTTATCTCCTTTGTTGGCTTCTGTTTGCTTGATACCATTGACGATAAGTTCATCGAGTACGATTTTGTCTGATCCTGTATTCCTGCCTATGACCATCAGGTTTTCGCCTGCACGGATGGTACCGGTTTCTACCAGAAATTCAGCCACATTTATATTAGGATAATATTTCGTAGCTTTGGCAAGGTAGATTTTCTTTTCTGTGGCAATCGACCCTGGATTTTTTGTCCACTCTCCTAGTTTCCGTCCCATAAAATAGCCTTCCCAAAAACCACGATTATAGACTTTATCGAGTTCCTGCAGCCAATGATTGATCTTTTCGTCTGTGTAGCTGCCATCCAAAACAGCATCTATCGCTTGCCGGTAACATTTTGTAGTGGCATATACATACTCGGCAGACTTGCTGCGACCTTCGATTTTGAAGACATCGATACCTGCTTCCATCAGTTCATCTACAAACCCGATGGTACAGAGATCTTTGGGAGACATGATGTATTCATTATCTATCAGCAACTCATTGCCAGTTTCGAGATCGGTCACCTGGTAAGGTCTTCGGCAGTTTTGGACACAAGCTCCTCGATTGGCAGAAGCATTTTTTTCATGGAGACTCAGATAACATTTGCCGGAAACGGCCATACACAAAGCACCATGAACAAAGGTCTCTATTTTCATCAATTCACCCGAAATACCACGTAAATCTCTACGCTTTATTTCTGCAGTGATATGTGCCACTTGCTTTAATGTCAGCTCTCTGGCCAGTACAACCACATCCGCCATTTGTGCAAAAAATGCTACCGACTCTATATTGCTGACATTGGCTTGCGTACTGATGTGCAGGGGCATCCCAATGGATTTACACATTTCAAAAATTGCAAAATCTGACGCTATGACTGCATCTATTCCTTGGTTTTTACATTCAGAAATGATCTTACGAGCCAGCTGCATGTCGTAATCAAACACTACAGTATTGAGTGTGAGATAGGCTTTTATATGATGTTGTTTGCATATCCGGGCTACTTCCGCTATGTCTTCTATGGTGATGGTGGGGATAGATTTTGTCCGCATATTGAGCTGCTCTACTCCGAAATATATGGCATCTGCACCACCACGAATGGCTGCGTGTAAAGATTCAAAAGATCCCACAGGAGCAAGCAATAAAGGTTTTTTATAATAAGACATAGATCGAAAAAATGTTAGGTAATTGAATTAAACAAAATCTAGTTTTGCGGTAAAATGCCTTAAGATTTCAGCCTCTTCTGTGATTTTCATACCCTTGATCTGATTTCTTTCTTCAAAGACTTCAATGATCACTTCTGCCACATAATCGATATGACTTTGGGTATACACTCTACGTGGGATTGCCAACCGCACCAATTCAAGTGCAGCAGGAATCAGTTGATGGTTTTCATCGTATTTTCCAAACATAAGCGACCCTATTTCTACACATCTGATCCCTCCTTTTATATACAAGGCGCACACCAATGCTTGCCCGGGGTACTGATCTACTGGAATGTGAGGTAGAAACTGTTTGGCATCAAGATAGACAGCATGACCTCCGGCAGGCAACATCACAGGGACACCTGCAGCCGATATTTTTTGAGTCAGATATTCGATACTTCTGATTCTGTATTGCAGATAATGTTCATCCATGACTTCATACAGGCCAATGGCAATGGCTTCAAGATCACGACCCGCCAGACCTCCATAAGTAGAAAATCCTTCTGTGATGACCAATAGATTTCTGCACTTGGTGGCAAGTTCGGGATCATTCAGCGCCAGAAAACCACCTATATTGGCAAAGGCATCTTTTTTGGCACTCATCGTACATCCGTCCGCATAGGAAAACATTTCATTGGCTATGTCAAGAATGGATTTATCTGCATAACCTGATTCACGCATTTTGATAAAGTAGCTGTTTTCTGCAAACCTGCAGGCATCGATATATAAAGGTATGCTGTATTGACGACAAATTTTATGGGTTTCTCTGATATTTTGCATACTTACCGGCTGGCCTCCACCGGAATTATTGGTCACTGTTATGATCACCATAGCAATATGGGCAGCGTCGTTTTTCTCTATGTAAGATTCCAGTGCCTTAATATCGATATTTCCTTTAAATGGGGCAGGAATAGTGGGTAACTTGCCCTCAGGGCAGATCATATCTATACCTTCTGCTCCCGAAAATTCAATATTGGCCCGGGTAGTGTCAAAAAGCGTATTGGATATAAATACCTTGCCTTTTCCTCCGGTTATACTGAACAATATTTTTTCAGAAGCCCTTCCCTGATGGGTTGGAATGACAACAGGCATACCGGTGATTTCCGTGACCGCTTTTTCAAATTTGTAAAAACTCGGACTTCCTGCATAAGATTCATCTCCCAGCATTATACCGGCCCACTGCGCACTGCTCATCGCGCTGGTACCGCTGTCTGTCAGAAGATCGATCATTACATCATCTGAGTGAAGCAGAAAAGCATTGTATGAAGCATCTCTTAATGCATTATTTCTGTATGTTTCAGTATTAAAATGGATGGGTTCTACAGATTTTATCCTGAATGGCTCAATGATTGTTTTCACTTATGCTAATTTTAAAATGTGTGCAAAATTAAAATGAAAACAGGGATAAAATGATGATTTAAATCATAGTGAATGGCTAAAATATGTTAATTTATTTAAGTGTTGAAGCTAAATTTTCAGCACCATATTTTAAATATCGTTCTTCATTTTAATATTTTCGCGGGAAATAGCAAATTTAAATAAAATTACTCTTTGCCACAAGCCGAAGTTTGTGGTTCCTTCATTACATCGTGATTTTGTATCACGATGTTGCGTCGCACCATTCAGTCATCGTTTTGTCTTGACACAAAAGAAACAAAAAGTCAAGGCTTTTTCATTTTCTTAACGCCAAAACTTCACAAAATAGCTAAACATAAAAAACTCGCCTCTAGTATTCACTCACCGATTTGGATATTTGAGGAACTTCGTTCAATAGCTCTCGAATTAATTACCCGTTTTGGCTCACACAGTTTTCTGTTCTTGACGCTATTTTACAAAGTTTTGACTAAAAATGAAAAGGCCAATCTTAGGCTGCATCGGTTTCTTAAAATCAAAAAGAAATATACTAAGAATTCTTACAAAACTTATTTTAGTAGTTGATAATCTATGTTTTAATTATACTAATATAATGTTTTCATAATTTATAAACTAATTATAATCAATTATATAAAATCACCGAATCTTTAGTTAATTTACAATCCCGCGTTCCTTCTGAAAGCACAGCCCAGCTCCATAAACGAATCGGTTTTGGCAATACCTGAGATGTTATCTATTTGTTCATACAGGATGCGTCGCATGTGTTCGTGATTTTTGGCTACGATCCGGATGAATAATGTGAAAGCACCGGTTATATAATAACACTCTGTCACCTCGGGAATAGCTTTTAGTGCTTCAATGATTCGTTCAGAGTTGTGATCTTTGTCCAGGGTAAGACCGGTAAAAGATGCCCAGTCATAGCCAATTTTTTTTTCATCCAGGATCGGTTTTATACCTTTGAGAATACCTTGTTCGGTGAGTTTAGTCACTCTTTGGTGTACCATGGTATTGGAAATTCCTAATTCCTGTGCGATGAGAGAAAAAGCCATTCTGCCATCCTGTTCCAGGTGTTGAAGTATTTTGGTATCGTAAATGTCAAGATGAGAAACAGGTATTTCGTTTACCATAAAATAATAAAATTGACTTTATTGTAAATAAATATATAAAATATGACGTAAATATAAGATAATTTGTGTCAAAATGTTCTTTTAGTCAAAAAATGATGTACATTTGTACTTTAATTAGCCATATCTAAATAAATACATCATGTCATCCACCACTACATTGGAATCTGCCAAAGCACAAGTACTCATTGACAAAGAAAATAAGTATGGTGCTCACAATTATCACCCGCTTCCAGTGGTAATAGAACGAGGAGAAGGTATTTTCGTTTGGGATGTAGATGGCAAAAGATATTTTGATTTCCTTTCGGCTTATTCAGCGGTCAATCAAGGGCATTGTCACCCAAGAATCATACATGCGCTTAAATCACAGGCAGAAAAGCTGACCTTGACTTCCAGAGCCTTTCACAACAATTTGTTGGGCGAAGCGGAGGAGTTTATGGCTAAGCTCTTTGGTTTTGATAAGGTATTGATGATGAACTCGGGTGTAGAAGCCGTAGAAACTGCTATGAAACTTACTAGAAAATGGGCATATAAAGTAAAGGGAATTGAAAAAGACAAGGCAAGAATCCTATTTGCCACGAATAATTTTCATGGCCGTACTTTATCTGTCGTTTCGGCTTCCAATGACCCTTCGGCCAGATTGGGTTTTGGTCCTTTTATGCCAAATATAGACAGTATTCCTTACAATGATTTAAATGCCCTACAACACGCTCTGGAATCTGACCCGAATATTGCAGGATTTATCGTTGAGCCTATACAAGGTGAAGCCGGGGTAGTCGTTCCCGATGAAGGATATTTAGCAGGTGTAGCAGAGATTTGTCGTAAAAACAATGTTCTTTTCGTAGCAGATGAAATCCAGACAGGCATAGCCCGAACAGGCAGATTACTGGCCACTTGTGGTAGTTGCAATTGTGCTAAAAGTAAATGTGAAATGAGCCATGATACAAAACCGGATATACTGATTCTGGGTAAAGCGTTGTCAGGCGGAGTATTGCCTGTGTCTGCGGTATTGGCCAATGATGAAATTATGCTCACCATTCATCCGGGAGAACATGGATCCACTTTTGGTGGAAATCCACTCGCCTGTGCTGTCGCTGTAGAAGCACTTAAAGTCGTCATTGATGAAAATCTGGCAGAAAATGCCGAAAAAATGGGTATCATCTTTAGAAATGGTCTTCAAAAGATAGCAGAAAAAAACAGATTGGTCACTTTGGTAAGAGGCAAAGGATTGCTCAATGCCATTGTAATAGATTCTGAAGAAGACTCTTATCTTGCCTGGAATATTTGTATGGAATTCAGAGACAACGGTTTACTTGCCAAACCAACCCATGGAAATAAAATCAGATTGGCTCCGCCATTGGTCATCAAGGAAGGACAAGTTTATGAAGCATTGGCAATTATTGAAAAATCTCTGAATGCTTTTGTATAAGAGTACGTTTAAATTTGAAGCTTGTAGACAAATGATGGACTTTGAACCTGTAAATTATTTTAAGATTTTGATAAACGAATGATTGAAGTTTTATAAGTTTTTGTCTGTTATTTTAATTTCTGCATTTCTGATCAATTGCAAAAGTAAGACTGAAGAACAACCAAAAGTAGATCCCATCCTCCAGGAAGCGCTAAGTATTCAGGACGAAGCCATACACATTGGAATTGAGTTGGATAGTATTTTAGATGCCAGAATGGCTGAAGGAAGTTTTGCGCAAAACATTGATTCGCTAAGATTACTAAAATCAGCAGTAAATGACTGGAGGTACAATATGGTGGAAATTCCAGGTATAGAGCATGACCATGACCACCATGGACACGACCATGACCATAGTCATGACCATGCTGGATCAGAAGGAGCCGCACATTTATCTCCCCAGGATATAAAGAAAGTTCAGACAGAATGGAAAGCAGCCATTGATTCCATACGGAATAGCATAAAATAGTTGTTACCGTTTATTAGGATGTTTATATAAGCTTTTAGAGTACGGACTTAACCATCAATTTTACTTCCTGCTCAGAAAATTCTTTGGAATTGCCGCATTGAAAATTGATCTCTTTATCGCCCAAAATTTTTACCATGACAAAGTCATAGGTTCTTTTGCCGTCATCTGTCGTTTTTTCATATAAGAAGCCATTTTTATATTCCTCTACTATTTTAACAAAAAATGGATTTGCACTTATCGATTCCTTTTTTTGTTGTTTTAGTTTGGTCAGATCATTGGTGAATGCATCTCCCATAAAAATCTGAATATCATACCCACTTTGATTTTTTACAGACACATCGGCCAAACTTCCTGAACCTATTTTTGTGATGGAGACATCATCCGGTGCACTGATACTGTAAGGTATCCCATAACTCATCAGATTGGTTTTATTTTTATCTGAAGTTACAAATGTATCTTTACAAGCTAAAAACGAAGAGAACATCAATAAAAGCAAAACCCAAAAATGATCTATTTTATACATAATGAAGACTTTTGTATATTTATCTTAGATACAAAAGTATTAAAAATAAAAATTACATGAGCCAATGTGTTATTAAATACTTAAAAATTACGATATTTTTTGAAATATAGAAGTAATTATTTTGGTAAAAATATTAGAAAATTTGGTATTATTTGGTTTGTCTATTGTATAAATTGCTCTAAAATAATACTTTAAGTTATTTGTTAATTTATATTACAAATAAAAATATATGATAACTGTGTCATTTTGTTCTTTTTTGTACTTAATATCATCGTAATATTGTATCATGAATTAATCGAAGGGGCAAAAGAGCCTCTAAAATAATAAAGAGATTTGAGTTTTAAGTTAAATAAATGTAGTCGGTGCGAGTGAGATCCAAACCGACAAATGTGTTTTGGATATGTTTATGGGATTATAATTTGTAAATGGTCGCTGGGGGGCGACCATTTTTTTTGTACCAACTCAATATTTTAGTTGAAAACTACTTGAAAACTTACAAAATATCAACAATAATATTGGTAACATAATTTTGTTTCCGCTCTGTTAAATAGAAAATATACAGTATAGTAAAAATAAAAGCATCTACTATATTGATAATCAATATTATACTCTATAATGGGCAGTGGTGTTTACCTTTTAGGCAATGGGCGCAATACAGATGATTGTCATATTAGGGGTAATTAAACGTGGACTCAAATTTATGTCAGGAAAAGGCATATTTTTTAATTATGCTGCCTCATTCAACGAATAGTTATTGTTCTAAAAAGGAGACTCAGCAAAAACAACGGCCATGTTTATTTATAGCCCGATATTTAATTAATCCTATTACGCCATTCCTGCTGACGGGAAATTCATAGGCGGTACCATTCCTGCTTCAGGATCTTCAATAACTCCAAACTGAGTTTCATACCTTTTGATATTGTCTTGCAATGCTTTCATTAGTCTTTTTGCATGTTGCGGGGTAAGAATAATTCTTGATTTAACCTTTGCTTTTGGGACATTGGGAACCAATCGTATAAAGTCTACAATAAATTCAGAATGAGAATGAGATATAATGGCAAGATTTGAATATACTCCTTCTGCGATTTCTTCTGATAGTTCTATATTAATTTGGTTCTGATTGTTATTATCTGACATTACAATGTGTTTTATGGTAATAAATTGCAAAGCTACATCTTTTTATAATACGAATAATCCAAGGCGGTCACTTTTAGTATTGTGATAATTTTTACTCATCACGGATTTTTACTAATTTTGCATTTTAATTACAAAATATTTTCACAAAATAAATAATTATATTATGTCCTATAGTAAAATTAAAGTTGCCAACCCTGTAGTAGAACTGGATGGGGATGAAATGACCAGGATTATCTGGAAATTTATTAAAGATAAACTTATTCTTCCATATCTGGATATCGATATTAAATATTATGATCTTGGTATGGAATATCGTGATGAAACCAATGATCAGGTGACGATTGATGCTGCAAATGCCATTAAACAATACGATGTAGGTATCAAGTGTGCTACCATAACACCGGATGAAGCCCGTGTGGAGGAATTCGGATTAAAACAAATGTGGAAATCTCCCAATGGAACGATAAGGAATATTCTGGATGGAACGGTATTCAGAGAGCCTATCGTGATGAGCAATGTACCGAGATTGGTACCCAACTGGACTTCACCTATCATTATAGGAAGACATGCATTTGGAGACCAGTACAGGGCTACAGACACCGTTACAAAAGGAAAAGGAAAGTTGACCATGACCTTTACTGCTGAGGACGGCACTGAAACAAGCTGGACAGTATTCGATTTTAAAGGAGATGGTGTGGCCATGTGTATGTATAACACGGACGAGTCCATCAAAGGATTTGCACATTCCTGCTTTAATATGGCTTTGACTAAAAAGTGGCCACTGTATCTTTCTACAAAAAATACCATACTTAAAAAGTATGACGGCAGATTTAAAGACATTTTTCAGGAAATATATGAAAATGACTATAAATCTCAGTTTGATGCAGCCGGTATCGTGTATGAACATCGTTTGATCGATGACATGGTAGCCAGTGCACTTAAGTGGAACGGCAATTTTGTCTGGGCATGTAAAAATTATGACGGTGATGTACAGTCAGATACTGTTGCACAGGGTTTTGGTTCTTTAGGTTTGATGACTTCTGTATTGATCACACCGGATGGAAATACTATGGAAGCTGAAGCGGCACATGGTACCGTGACAAGACATTACAGAGAACATCAGGCCGGAAAGCCTACTTCCACAAATCCGATTGCTTCTATTTATGCATGGACCAGAGGTCTTGCTTTCAGAGGTAAACTGGATGGTAATGACGAATTGATCAGATTTAGCGAAGCACTGGAAGAAGTTTGCGTTGCTACCGTTGAAAGTGGTAAAATGACCAAAGATCTGGCTGTTATAATACACGGCAACAAAGTGAATCATGGCGAACATTACCTGTACACAGAAGAGTTTCTTGAAGCATTAAATCAAGGTCTGAAAGAAAAATTAGGTTATTAAATATAGTCAGAATTTTGGCCGGTTGATATTGGAAGACCGAAATATACATTGCGCATAAAAGATGGTAACAAAAATACCTTTCAACTGGCCAAATTTTAAAATTGCTTCTGACTGGACTCTTTTTTTGGATCGGGACGGCGTGATCAATGAGAGAATGCCTGATGATTATATTAAAAACTGGGATGAATTTAAATTTTTGCCGGGTGTACTTGATGCATTGGGCGTTTTTTCAAATTATTTTACCAGAATATTTATTGTGACTAATCAGGCAGGTATAGAAAAGGGTGTACTTTCGCATGAAGAGCTCAAGGAAATACATGAACATATGATGGAATACATTTTATTTCACGGCGGTCGGATTGATGAAATATATTATTGCCCTTATAAAGCGGATCTGGACCCATTGTGCAGAAAACCGAATCCCGGTATGGCTCTTCAAGCAAAAAAAGATTATCCGGAGATAATATTCAATAAGAGTTTGATGATCGGTGATTCAGACAGCGACATCGCTTTCGGAAATAATCTGGGAATGAAGACTATTCTGACAGGTAATAAACCTGACATTACATTTTTGTACAACAATTCAATTCCGGACTGCAGACTGGATTCCCTTACTGATGTTGCCACTTATCTGAATAGCCTTTATTGATGGATTTTATAATTAAAAACTTATAGGAATATGAGAACAAAACTGAGTTCAAGTGCCATTTGGGAAGACACCATTGGTTATTCGCGTGCAGTAAGGGTGGGAAATATTATAGAAATCGCAGGTACAGCCGCTGTAAAAAACGGAGAAGTGGTGCATACCGGAGATCCGTATAATCAAACATTGTACATACTAAAAATCATAGATCATGTACTTAAACAACTTGATGCAAAACTTGAAGACGTAGTCAGAACCAGAATTTATCTTAAAAACGTCAATGACTGGGAGGAAGTAGGTCGGGCGCATGGTGAATATTTCAGTAAAATAAAACCTGTTAGTACCATGATTGCCGTTTCGTCAATGATCAATCAGGAGATGCTGGTAGAAATAGAAGCTACGGCGATCATATCTTAAGTATATGTATAAAGTAAAAGAAATATACTATACCATTCAGGGCGAAGGGTTTCATGCCGGTCGACCGGCGGTATTTTGTCGTTTTTCAGGGTGCAACCTGTGGTCGGGTAGGGAAGTTGACAGAGAAAAGGCCATTTGTACATTTTGTGATACCAATTTTTGGGGGACCGACGGTATCAATGGAGGTAAATATACTGCTTCGGAACTTGCTGAAAAAATAAAATCTCTTTGGCCTGTTGACCATGAAAGCCTGTTTGTGGTTTGTACAGGTGGTGAGCCTGCGCTGCAAATGGATGAAACTTTGATACATGTTTTTCATGATTATGGTTTTGAAATAGCCATTGAGACCAATGGTACAGTTGAACTGGCAGATGGCATTGACTGGATCTGTGTGAGTCCAAAGGCAGATACTGAAATCATAGTTAAAACCGGCGGAGAGTTAAAACTGGTATATCCACAGATTGAAAATCAACCTTCGGATTTTCTCCATCTGGACTTTAAACACTTTTATCTTCAACCATTGGATGATAAAAATCAAAGTGAAAATATCAGAAAAACCATCGAATACTGCCTGGCAAATCCCCAATGGAAGTTAAGTGTACAGACCCACAAATTTCTTGGTATTGATTAATATTTTGTTGTAACTACTCAGGTTTAACCCCGAAAGGGGTGAAATATTCAGTCCGTAGGAAGATTTCCAACGGACTAAATAACCACGGATGTAAATCCGTGTTAAAAATGGAAAACAACCTGATTTTGGTGCTATTTTTGCCTGAAAGTTGCAAAAATCCTGCTTGCCTTGAAGCAGGCAAGTGTGACAAAATCACTTAATATGGCATTAACCTGAGTAGTTGCATTTTGTTTAATAGCCTTTCTTTTTTGTAAAAAATATCCTACCAAAACCAATCAGCAATAATTAAAAATATTGGCATAATTTCACTTGTATACAGTATTTATATATAGTGTAAGTATCTTGTAATCAATAAAATAATTCTTAAATGTAACGTGAGTTCGATGACTTTTTGAGCAGATAAATTAACAAATTATTATATCTATAAACAGCTGTTTTATAGTAAAATGTGAGCATTAATTTGTAATTTTAGGTGTTAAACAAAACAACAAATATCATGCTCACACCTGCACAAATTACGGAGATTTTCTGTTTAGTTGATGATTTTTGCAAACAAATCGATGATTTTATTGCTAAGGATCGACATTCTATCGATTTTATGATGGTAGAGCCTGTTGATTATTCAAAATTTTCTATTCATCCCAGCGAGATTATTTCTTTACAAATTTGCTTTCAACACTCTGGATTCAGATGTTTTAAATCCTTTTATCGCGATTTTGCTATTCCTTATCTGTCTTCTTATTTTCCATCTCTTCCATCGTATGGTAGGTTTGTGGAATTACAAGCTATGTGTATTTTCCACAATTTTCTTTTTACCAAATTCTGTTGCATGGGGCAATGTGATGGAGTTAGTTTTATTGATTCTTTTAAACTTGCTGTTTGCCATAATAAAAGGATTCATCAAAACAAAGTATTTGCTGATACTGCTAAAAGAGGACACACTTCCATGGGCTTTTTTTATGGATTTAAAGGACATATTGTGGTTAATTCAAAGTGCGAAATAATTGATTTTCAAATAACTACAGGAAATATAGCAGATAATGACGAGAATGTACTTCAGGCACTTTGCAAAAATGTTTTTGGAAAAGTGTACGGTGATAAGGGATATATACTTAATGCAGAAAAATTCGAAAACCTTTTCAATAGAGGTGTTCAATTCGTATCAAAAATACGGAATAACATGAAAAATCGCCTCATGGATTTGAATGATAAATTTATGCTAAAGCGAAGAAGTATTATTGAAACTGTGATTGATCAACTCAAAAACATTTGTCATATAGAGCACACAAGACATCGCAGCCCAATAAATTTTTTCAATAATTTCCTAAGTGCAATAGCTGCATATTGTTTTAAAACAGAAAAGCCAAGGCTAAGAACTCCCAAAAAAAATCATTCTAATTTCAACCCCTTACAGCTCTCGCTAGACCTTTAATTCCGTCGAACTCACGTTAAATGTAAATTATTTTACAACATAAAGGCAATTTCCGAAATTTGGCATGATATTTGAGTTAAGTATAATATAATACTGTACCCAAGTTAATTTGAATACAAAATCTATTGCTATGTTGTTGAATAAAATTTTATTTATATTGTTAATGTTGAATTTGGTTGAAGTCGGCAAGAGTCAGTCAGGTCCTTACATCAATGGTAAGTTTACATGGGAAGGTGCATTTACTGGCAACAAAGCTATATGGAATGCAGACGATACTTTAAATGTATACAAAGATGTGAATGGGGTCGACTTGAAGGTCACGTTAAAGGACCCTTTTAAGATGAATACCACTACAAAAAATTTAAGTGAGTTCAATGATTTCACTAAAACGAATACTTTTTTCGGTTGGGGAAATTTTGCTCTTCAGATAAAATCGAATGCTCCTAAGCAGCCAGTGTGTCTTGAATTTGAGTTTTCTAAGCCTATCTATTTAAATAAATTCAATATTTGGGACATTGATATGCTTCAGGCCGGAACAAATCTGGCAAGCACATATCAGGATAGTATACATGTATTTGCATCAAACAATAGTGGAGCAGTGCCACTAAAAATAGCAAAGCTTGATTCTATGCCTACATATACCATTGTTGGTCAGCAAATAAAAGCAAATTTTATTGAAGGTGTAGATGGTGATGTTTCACACAATAATCCCAAAGCTGCCATTTTAATAACCTGTACTACTCCCATCCAAAAATTTACGATATGCCACTCCAATGGATCTGAAGATGATGGTCTAAGCAATAGCCATGCGATAAAGATCCCTGAGTTTGAGTATGCGGAGTTAGTGGGTTTGATTGAAGGTGTTGTTTTTGAAGACATTACCAATATTCCCCTGACAGGCTCCTTAGTGAGTCTCATTGATGAACAAGGAAACCCTGTGTACAATAAACTTGGAAATTTGATGGAAACCATGACAGGTAAGGATGGAAGTTATTATTTTCCCTATTTGCCAGTTGGTAAATATACAGTAGTTCAAATCGATCCACCAGGATATGAAAGTGTTAGAGACATAGACATCGTAAATGACAATAATATATCAGTAGAGTTGGGTGTATCTAACATTGTTTCAAAAAACAATGACTTTTTTGAAAAATTGGCGGCGCCATTGCCGGTTAGCCTGACAGAAATTTCGCTTTATAAAGTCAGGGAGGACACTTACCGCTTGAGTTGGAAAGTCGATTCAGAGATTAATAATGATTTTTATACAATATTTCTTTCTGAAGATGGTATTCGGTTTAAAACCTTAGGTTTTGTAAAAGGTTTGAATAAAAATGGAAATGGGTACATCTTTGATTTTAAAGAAATAAATAAGTCAAGATTTTATGTAAAACTTTCTCAAACTGATTTTGACGGAAGATCACAAGATTTGGGTATTCGTGAGATCAGCAATGAAAAATCGGACGAAATAATCATCTTTCCAAACCCTGTACATGATATTGTAAAAATCCATTGGAACGATGAAAGTGAGTCATTTTCTCATTATTCCATTACAGATATCAATGGTAAAACCGCTAAAAATAATGTTATTAACAATAACATATCTCCGCTATCCATTGACCTAAGGGATGTAGTCTCTGGAACCTATGCATTGACTTTGTACAAACCAAATGGTATCTCAAAGTCATATACTATTATTAAACAATAAGCCCACTCTGAAAAGTTTAATTTTGTCACAAAAGCACAAAAACACAAAGAATCACTAATTTTAAACTGTTGATAATCATTTATTTGTGAACTTTAAGGGCTTATAGACTTAGTGGCATTTCTTTTTTTTTGACTTTGCTGATTGAACTCAACAATAGATATTTATTTTCTGTGGTGTACTTTTCTCGTAAAAAATCATTGAATGAAAGGAAATATTTACCCGGATTGGGTTTAAAATATTACCTTGAAGCTTTCGGCATTCGGGCTGAAATTGTTTTAACCCCCCCCCCCCCCCCCGCCCCCCGGGGGGGGGGGGGGCCCCCCCCCGGGGGGGGGGACCCCCCCCCACACCCCCCCCAAAAAAAAAAAAAAAAAAAAAAAAACTTATTAGCATTGAAGGATTTTGGATTCCTTTTATTTATTCAGGTTAGCAATTACAGACCTGTTTCCCGTCACCACATCACCGATATTTACATTTAATTCAGTATCTACCGGCAAATAAAGATCGACTCTTGAACCAAACTTTATAAAGCCCAATTCGTCGCCTTGTTTTTTTATATCTCCTTCTTTGGAGTAGCAAACAATCCTTCTGGCCAATGCACCTGCCACTTGCCTGAGTAATATTTGTTTGTCATTTACATCAAAACAAACCGTAGTACGCTCATTTTCTGTAGACGCTTTGGGATTCCATGCAGCCAGATATTTTCCCGGATGGTACTTCGAATAAATTACTTTGGCATCTGTTGGGTACCAGTTGATATGCACATTGAGCGGCGACATAAATATGGATACCTGAAGACATTCTTTTTTAAGAAATTCTGTTTCCATTACTTTTTCAATGACGACAATTTCTCCGTCACAAGGTGAAAGCAGGGTATTGCTGTCTTTATCTATGATTGTTCGGTCCGGTTTTCTAAAGAAAGAAACCAAAAATCCATAAAATAATATGCTTAATATTAGCATGGCTGAAAACAAGCCGGGGAAAAAATAGTAGTTGGATGAGTTTAAGATGAATAGGATTACAAAACCTAAAAGCAATGTAGGGTATCCTTCTTTATGAATGGTCATATTGTTATTGATTTCTTAAGTATTTGAAAAAATAAGCAGCAAAAATAAAATAAATGGCAATATATAAATAAAACTATCAAATCTATCTAATACCCCACCATGTCCGGGTAAAAGTTTTCCGGAATCTTTAACACTAAAAGTTCTTTTAATGGACGACTCTACCAGATCACCCAGAGTGCCAATGATCCAGGCGATTGCTGCTACTAACATCCAGAAAAAACCAGAATTTAATGGTTCAGTCAGATCGATATTATACATATTTTTTGTATCAGGAAACAAATAAATACCTATAAAATAAGCGGCAGTCAAGGTACACAACCCTGCACCTAAAAAGCCTTCCCAACTCTTTTTGGGCGAAATTTTTTCAAAAAGTTTGCGTCGGCCGATTCTTGAACCGATCAGATAGGCAAACGAATCACTCATCCAGATCATACTGATCACGCCGATCCAGAATGTGGCATAGTAGTTTTCACTATTAAGTACGAATGAAATGAATAATCCTATAGGTAATCCAAAATAAAATAAGGCGACCAGCCAAAAATATTTTTTATGGTCAATCCATGTGTAAAACATATTAATAATGCCGGAAATCAGTGCAATACAGGAAATGACGACCAGTGGAAGAAAAAATTTTGAGGTAGGTAAAACGGTTGTTAGGATGACGATGGTAAAATATATAATACTCAGAGAAAGGGCCAATTTTTTTTTATTTTTATGAAATATCATTCTTACATACTCATAACAAGAAAACCCACCGATAAAACAAGCTAAAGCGATAGTTCCTGTTTTGCCTGACATCAATAAGATAAGTACAGCCATCCCAAAAACAAACCCTGTAATGCTTCTTTGCTTTAGTATTTGATTTTTACTCATCATTCGCAGGGATTTTATAAGACAATGATTTGATATAATACATCAACCAACCAAAAATCATGGTTGAAAAAATTACAGCAGAGAAGGGGACATTTTCTGTTGGGACTGATTCAGGATCTACGTTTCCTCCTGAAAAAAAATAGGCTAACGTAGCCACACTATTGTTTAAGGCATGAACAACCATAGGTAAAATAAGACTTCCTGAGTAGTAATAAGCATAACCCAGTATAACACCTATCATCATCTTTGGCAAAAATCCAGTCACCTGAAAATGGAAGGCACTGAAAATAACTGCGGTAATCCAAATGGCAAGATGCGGACGATTCCATCTGATAAATATTTCTTTTTGTATGATACCTCTGAACAATAGTTCTTCCCCTATGCCGGGTATGATTCCTATAAGTATGAGATTGAAAATCAGGTCTGCAGGAGTGTCCATCGTTAGTAAACTACTCATGGCAGCCAGGGATTCCTTATCCATCTTATCCAAAAAATCAGGGAAGTCAATTTTATCCACAAAAAAAGATACATACCCCATGAGTGGATACAACGAAAACAAGGCAAGCGGAAACAGCAGAATATATGCAGGTTGGAAATAGTTGAGCGAAAGATAATCTTTAACTTTGTTTCTATAAAATATCCATACAAAGATGAGCGGACTGATTATGAAAGTAATGAAATGATTTAACCCAATGAAGATTTTGATAAAGGGCGCATATCCGGGATCTTTTAATAATTCAAATATTTCTTTTTCTGAGACGATATTTACACCAAAAAGTAGAGCAATGCCTGCAATAATCAAATTGCCCACTAATATACCAGCGGTCACAACGGCAGATAAAGCTAAAAATTTAGTTAAAAAAGAATACTTCAATGGTTATTTCGATTGCGGGGCAAAGATAACCAAATATTTATTATCCGTGTTTTGACACTAAAAATGGGTGTATTGAAATTGTCTTTTTAAATCGACGGCAAGAAAAAAATATAAGACATCTTATCAGATAAACCACTTAAGATTTTACAATAAGTTATACGTTTTACTCAAATTCTATCAAATTTTAAACAAAGATAATGAATTTTGAACTACTCCATGGGTTTCAAAAGCTCCCGATTTGCATGCCATAGAGTTACCAACAGTAGATTTCTATCCATTGATTAAACAAAACAATTTTCAAAAGTGAAGTTTTGGAACTTTAGTTAAATGTGTTATGTTTATTCTATTAATTAATCATAAAAAGACAGTCATGAGTACAACATATCATTTATCATCTGCTGAGGAATTAACAACTGATATTGTTGAAGCCATAAAAGCTACATTCAAATCTAAACCGATAACTATAATAATAGAAGAAGATGATTTTGTACTAACCGATGAGATGATGTTGAAATTAGATGAACGTTTACTCGAAGAGAATCCAACGTATATCACAGCGGAAGAATCCATTCAAAGGTTGGTAGGTAAATATGGCTTATAGAATTATTGTTAATGTTAGAGCGCAAAAAGAAATTGAAGACGCTATTAGTTTTTATGACCTTTCCAGTGACGTTGCGCCTATTAATTATATAATTGCATTAAAAGAAGCTTATGTCTCTTTGAAGAAAAATCCCTTTTATAGGATAAGGTATAAAAATGTTAGAACTATTAAACTTAGAAGATTTCCTTTTAATTTATATTTTACTGTGAATGAAGAACAAGGCTTAGTTATCGTTCTTTCATGTTTTCATAATAAAAGAAATCCTAAAAAGAGACCAAAGTTATAGATAGGTGTTTTATTTTGGATCAAAAGTATCCTGATAGCGCAAGTTTGAAATTTGTGCGTTGAATACTCTGCCAAGCGTAAGCTACGCTTACAAATATGCGATTCCAAATTTTTATTTTGAATGCAAAGCACTAAATCCATCAGATATTTGCAATATCTATCTCCAAAAAATTTTCTAATCCACGATAATTTCGCTGACTACTGTACACCCAATCATCCAAGTATCAAGGCACAGCCATGGCAACACTACGACGTAGATGAAACCTACAACTGGGGTGAATATTATAAATTCTTACAATTTCCCCTTTTTTTTACTTGTTAACACATACTTATATTTTAACAAAATTAATAAGTAATAAATACTACAGTACATCACCATAGCGATAAATGTATGATAGTTATCTCGTCCGTTTGAAAAAACTACAAAAAAAGGCTTAAAATAAAAATTAATATGATTTAGATCAAAATAGCTGAAAGTAAGTACTAGTAAAATTGAAATAATCCTGAACCAATGCCTGCTTAATACATATAAGTGATTAAAATCCCATTTATTAAAAATAAAAGCTTGTAATATCATATGAATAAAATACCAAACTACAACATAAAAAATTCTTTCTAAATCCAAAACATTATCATTTATTGCACGATATATGAAACTAATAATTACAGCTATTGTCGCACAATAAAATTCGGTATTGATATTTTGAATTCTGTTTTCAAGAAGCTGATGTTTACTTTCATTCATAACTAATTATAGTTATTTTACACATTAATCTACAACCCAAAATAATACCCCTGCTAGGTTGTCCCTACCTCTAGGTAATGCCAAATTTCCGATTTGAACTCGAAGTGCTAAATTCATCATATATCTGCAATATCTATCTCCAATAAACTTTCTAATCCACTTTAATTTCGTTAACTGCTGTACATCTAATCATCCAAGTATCATGGCACAGATATGGTAACACGGCGACGAAGGTGCAACCTATCCCCGAACGGGCAAAGATAACCAAATATTTATTATACGAGTTTTGACAGAAAAAATTGGTTTTCTGAATTAAAATCGCATAAATATTAAAAAAAAAAAGACTTTCCAAAGGAATGGAAAGTCTTTGTTGTTGGTTTAACAATTACAGGTTACTTATTAATAAGTTCTATCTCTGTTTATTTCAAAAATCATACCAACTTTTAAATTATGTATAAAGTTTGTTTTGTAACATTAGAATGCAAATACACATAATCTTTTGCGGCTTCCCCTGAATAAATGATGCAGGTCATGCATAGAAATGATACGGGTCATTGCGCAACAGCAAAAAAAACCATGAACTTTGTAATATAAGAAAACAGAACATCTTGAAATTCAATGTAAGGTTATCAGCAAGTTCGGGTTATAATCAAATCAGGGTATATTTCACGACGATATGTTTGTTCTTTATGTGAGGTATATTTTTATTAATCATTTAAAAATATAAGAAATGAGAATCGGTAGAATTGTTTTCGGAGTTTTAGCAGCTATGGGCGTAGGAACTATACTTGGTATTTTATTTGCTCCTGATAAAGGTAGTGAAACACGCAAAAAAATCTCCAATAAGACCAGAGATTTATCTGATGAGCTCAATACTAAAGTCAATGAAGCAGTCAATAGTGTCAATAAAAAGATGGAGACTTTGAAGGAAGAGACTAGTCGTATGGCTGCTACAATGAAAAAAAGAACAGAAGAAGCTATGGCAGATTATGCTAACAGCGAAAAAGCCAAAATGAATTGAATCATCGCTGATTTGAAAAATTTTGAACTTTATTTTTGAGAAATTCTGTTGTGAAATGTCATTTCGGAATAAGTAATAAAATGAGACATAGAAGTATTGATTATTTTTGGAAAATGGACCTAACGGAGCTAATGTTCTTATGACCGATTTTAATCATGTAAATTTTTGTCCGCTTAAATAGCAGGAATGACTAAAAGAGACCTTTTGGATTTGTTTCAAAAGGTCTCTTGATTTTTTGAACTCCCGGCCATGATACAACACCAAATTCTAACTTTTGATGATTCAGGGATAATTTAATTCAATTTTACAAATTTTGAAGACTTTACGGTAGCCCCATTTTTTATTAATACAAAATATATACCTGCCGGCTGATTTTGTATATCAAACACAGACTGTTGTTTTTTAGCATTAAATGATTTTATGGTTTCATTCAGGATGAGCGTACCTGCTGTATTGAACAATTCTATGTGGGTTTCTCCATCATATCCTTCGATTTCTACTATAATTTCATCACTTGCCGGGTTAGGGAATACTTTCATACTTTTTTTGTTAACCACTTCTTCAGTATTGATAAATAACCCGGTGACAAAATTGAAAGTAAGTTCTTTACCAAAATCGGGCTCAAAGAAATGCCATTCACCAGTGATTCCCTTTGCTCTGATGTATCCGTTTCCATCTCCATTGGCCCACCAGCTTATACCATCTTGATCAGTATCTGTAAATTGCAATTGATAACAGCCACTTAGTCCGGTGATAGTGTCCTGATACAATGTAAAGCCAGACAGACCTGTTTTGCTGGATCTGACTATATTTCCCTGATCATCTTTTAGCGTCCACTTTGTTTCGTTGGGCATACCATTCGTTTTCATGGCTACAATGATTCCACCTTCCAGAAATTCTGACTGATTTATCTTAGACTTCATTTTATTATTGGCAAGGTATTCATCGGTCAGATTGTTTACTGATTCGACCGATACCGTAAATGTATTACCAAAAAAAAGATGTCCGGTTTCCAGGCCAGGTAGGGTTATTTTTTGTGTTTGCAGCATGACGAGATTTCCAGTCCAGGTATAAGATAGCAAAGGATATCCCTCTATTCCGTATTTAATTACAACGGATGTCAACGGATTTTTACCATTATTCTTAAGGACAATGACCGGATTGGCACATATGGGATTTATCCTTCCATGGACTACCTGATCAGAAGGGGTTATGATTTCTTCTATGGCAGCGTCATTCTGAAAATTGAATTCACCATATTTTACGAGTTGAGTGTTGACGATATACCGGCTATCACCTGTGGCTGTATTTAAGCCATAGTCCAACCTGAAATTTTCTCCCGGATTGACCAATGGCATGATTTCGAATTCTCTCAGATCGCTGGGGGCTCCCGGACACCATCCTGCTCTGTCGTAAACCCACGTACCTCCCTGCGGATAGACCGGATTATCTGCACATTCCTTCCAGAGTTGCCAGGTATATTCTGTAGGACCTCCATTTACATTCAAGGAAAGATTGCGTGCTATAAATTCACCTTCCTGACCGTGACCTGTGGCTACTGTGCGTATTTTCATGGATCTGACTTCCGGCTCACAATACAGATCACGTGGTTCCAGATGATTATTGTTAAGTATGGAAGTGAAGCCGTAAGAAGTAGCAGGCCATACCTGATTGACAGATAGTATATTGCGTGTTGGTTTTCCTTTTATGAACGCAAATTTTATATCAATATCTTCCTGCCATTCACCCCCTTTATCCATGAGAAGTCGTTTCTTATTTTTGAGAATCGGACCATAATCTGTAACATCAAATATCCAGGTCTTCCCTTTTATACCGAAATCAAGTCCAATTCCATAGGGTGTTACAAAAGACAGCAATTCATATTTGGCGATGGTTTTTTGATAATAGGTGAGTGTTTCAATAAAAATAACATCATCTTCCGGGACTTCAACTTCATCTACCTGTTCACCATCTTCATCATACACGGGAAATATTCCTGAAGCCCAATAATATAGTACTTCTCCCTGAGTAAGTATTCCATTCTCTACTGAATAGGGAGTGATTTTATTTGGCGCATTTATGACAGAATCTCTGGTGGTGATGTCACTTATGGTCAGATTATAGCTTCCTTTGATTAAAGAAATATCAGGTCTGACTGATGATTGGTCAAAAGCTTTAAAAACTTCATTTCCTCTGAAAGATTTTTTGTACGGTGCTGCCAAAAAAGATCCGGTTCCCATGTTTTTAGATAGGTCATTTAACTGAGTATCATTTTCTTCATTCATATTGTAGTAAGCGGCCAGATTTCCGTTTATTGAAGGTAATGAAGCAGGATTGACGTACATGATAGATAATATTTCTGAAGAGGTCAGTTCCTTGTCCCAGATAGCAAAATCGTCAATACTTCCGTTGTAAGGAATCGTATTTTGAGGATCTGCACCTAAAATCAATTCTTCAATTTTAATAGGTTTGGTTTTTCCTGTGCCTGAGTGCCAAAGTGTGCCATTCAGGTATATTTTCATGCTGCCTGTAGTGGTATTTTTGGTAAAAGCCCAGTGATTCCAAATGCCTTCATATTCAGCAGGTATGGTTGCTTTATCAATCCGGTCATACCCTGTACCGTCATTGCCGCAATCCCAGAATACCCTGGAGTTGGACCAGGGCAAGTGTACATTGAGTTGTCTGTTATTTGCGTTGTCTTCAGCATAGAAAACCGAATTGTTATTGGGAAGTACAGCTTCATTTCCTTTTGACCAGAAAGAAACTGTGATTTGTGTCTTGATTCCATTTAGTCCTTCCACGGATAAGTTGGCGGGACCTTGCGTACCCAATTCGAGATAAAAATCTTGGGTATTATTTTGTATAACCGTTTTCTCAGTCGAAGCTGTTGCTTTTAGTTTTAGATTGTTGATGTTTGCACTATTTGAGGTGTAAGTGATTTCTACTACGATATTGCTGCCGGAATTATAAAGAATTGATTTGTGAAAAATTACATCTGTTTTTCCGGTGGATGAAAAATTTACGTCCCTGTTTAGTACTTCTTCAAATGGGAGATTAGCTATAAGATTCAGATCAATTTCTGCTTGACTTGTAGAAGCCATTTTGATTTTCATAAAAGAAATTTTACCACTTCCTGTATGATTGAATTGTAGTCCTGATATTTGTCCGCTCGGCAAACCTGAAAGTTCATTTGCCTTAATCAAGTAGTAAGATTTTTGTATTTTATTTTCAGACAGGTTGATATCTTGATTGCCCTGATGGATTCCAACTGCAGTATAGGTTATTCCTGTTTGAGTGTTGATGGCTATATGTTTCTGCTTAAAATCATAGTAGGTAAAGGTCGGCTTGGTGGTATAGTAAAAATAATCATCGTTCACTCCGCTTATTATGAAATTTGGATGCAAAGCTTTCAGTGAGTCGATGCCTGTAGAATCTATTATATTGGTATTGCAACTGTAATCCCATTCGCCACATCCTTTGTTTCTTTCTGTGCCGGTGGAGACAAGACCATCTTTGCATCGCATAGAATAGTACATCAGGATTTTTTCATATTGATTATGATCCCCGCCCGGAAATGTAATCAAGCTATCTCTTGTATGGGAATCATAGTTAAAACCCTGAATCCAGGTAGTGTCCTGAGCACTGATGGACATAGAAATCAAAATAAAAACCTGTAAATAGGTGTAACGGGACATAAAAAATAACTTAAACATTTCAGATGGATTGATGTGGAGGTAAAAGTAGGGAAAACTGAAATATCGGAGGTATTTTAAATTATTTTGTTTTATTATTAGTCAAATTATTATAAAAGCAGGGTTACCATTTTTCATCCAACTTAATCGCTTCATCAAGCAATTTGACGATAGCTTTTTCATCAATTTGGTCAGGGTCTTTAAAGATTTTGAAAAATATCTGTTTATTGTTGCCGTGTAAAAGATAATGGTCTTCATCCGATAATCGATTGCCGTACCAAAATCCCAAAAGCACACCATCTTTAATGCCTCCTCGAGGAATGGTGGACGGCCAGATGATACAAATGCCTTTTTTGCCATAAAAGAATGGAACATTGTAAGAAATTTTTTCCCGACAATGATCTGGCAACGTGTCTTTTATCAGTGATCTAAGCACATCGACGATTATCATTTCGTTTTCAGGGAGGAGATCATACAATTGTGTTAATGATTTGATTTTCATTTTACAATTTTATTATTCTGCAAAATTACATAAAGGCATAAAAGTTCAAAAGCATTATTGATCACCAAATCACAGATCACCCGATCACGGATCTTTCCATCAATATCCCATATAATTCCAGGCTGAATCATAATGTCCTTCTTTTTCTACATAAGCCATCAGATCAAGAAACAACTTATGCTGACCTATGGTGGCAGAATCACCTACGATAACGAGCTTCTTCTGTGCTCTGGTCATGGCTACATTGATGCGTCGTTCATCTTTGAGGAAACCAATATCGCCAGTGTCGTTGGATCTCACCAATGAAATATAGATCACTTCTTTTTCCTGACCCTGGAAACCATCGATAGAATTGACTTCTATGTCCATAGCTCTCAGAATTTCGTCATCTGAAATTTGTTGCCTGATATATCTTACCTGTTCGGAATAAGGGCAGATGATTCCTATGGTTGTTCCCAAAAGTTTTTCGGTTAACGATAAAATATGCTCTCTTATGATAAAATATTCGCCATGATTGGCGTAGCTGCGGTGTTCATTATTCATTACTTCTTCAAAGCCACAGCCGGCAGTATCAATATATACCAGTGGAAAATGATCATTTCTAAGGGTTCTGTTGACAACGTCAGGGTGGGAATCCAATTTGCTTTCATAATACCTGATATTGCTGAATCCCAATATTTTATGGTGCATTCTGTACTGTTCAGTAAGCAAGCTGCTGTGGCTGTTTTGATCCGTCAGGATATCCAGAATGGTGGTTTCCATGCCTAGTTTAGCAGCTTCTGTACTTTTGACCGTCGGAGGCAATTGTTTATGGTCGCCGGCCAGTATAACCCGATCAGCTTTCAGCATGGCATTCCAGCATTCCGCTTCCAGAGATTGAGATGCTTCGTCTATGATCACCGTTTTGAAATACATATCTTTTAAAATCTTGTTGCTTGCACCGATAAGCGTAGTAGCAATGACCTGACTTCCGCGTACAATTTCATCTATCAGCCGGTCTTCGAGTTCATACGCCCATTTGCGCAATTCTTTGGCTTCTTTTCTGAGTTCACGTCGTTCGTCCCGCTCTTCTGGTCCAAAATTCCTTTTGTATTGCGCAGCTTTTTTTTCTGTTTCATGAGCTTGTATCTTCACTTTTTTTATATGAGACCATTCATGGTGGTTTCTCACTTTTTCTTCCACAGTCAGGTGCATCAGGTCATCGTGTATTCTGGTGATATTGCCTAAACGCAAAACTGACAGCCCTTTTTCGGACATCCTTTCAGCAAGTAAATCTACTGCATTATTGCTGGATGCACAGACGAGAATTCTTTTTTCAGTTTTAAGCAATGCTACTGCGAGTGCTACCAGTGTGGTAGTTTTTCCAGTCCCTGGCGGACCGTGGATAATTCCCATAAGTGGCGCACTGAGACACAACTCTATGGCATTTTTTTGAGACGAATTGATATTTTTATTTACTTCGATGTACAAATTTTCTTCAGTGTTGCGGATATCAATTTGATGTAAACTTCCTGCGGTAAGTGCATCTCTGAGTAAGCGGTGATTATCCTTTTTAGCATCAATGACTGCTTTTATGGCAGCTTCCATCACTTTGTAGGGTTTGTCATCATAAATCACTTCTACTCCAGACAGTCCTTTTTCCAATATATCCAGTCGATCTAACTGATCTGTGTGCAGCAACATGCGCATCTTATCTCCACGGACAGCGGAAATGACCACTTTAAAATCCATCCTTTCATCCTGGATATTGAATAGAGATGCGGCCATACCTTCTGAAAATTTATGGCTTTTTTCTGTGTTTTTGATTCGCTGAACTTCTACTTCCAGATATTCACCGATGGTATAAGATTTTCGGATGATTTGTACGGGATACCACACAAAGCCGGCATTGACTTTTTGTTGCATCGTTTTACTTTCATTCAGATTTTTGAAGAATGCTTCATCGTGACGTCGTTCTGCATCTATCGCTTTAAGCATGGTATGGTATCTGCTAGGTTGTTCTGTCATAAGTTGCAAAGGTAGAGACATTTTTACTATTTGGGTATTATCTGTGGTGTAATGGAGTTTAATCACCTAATAACCCACTGATATTCATTACTTGTGTTAAATATGGTGCTTTTTAATAAAAATACATAAAATTTCTTTTTTTTACAATTTAAGGTATATATTTGTCCTAGAAAACATAGAAAATGGATGTATTATTCGTTTTTATTTTGACTATAAGTGAAGGATTTTTGTGAAGAGTTAATTGCACCCCGTTGTAGAATAAGTTGGGCATCAATATTTTGGTCTGTTTTGGGCTTAAATATTGGTATTTTATCTGTTGAGCTCAAAAGAAGCCATTTTTTTGGTTATGAGCTAATGAGGTGGATTGGAAAAAAACAAACAGGCATATACAAATTTTCTAAATATTCATTTAAAGGGATGGGTTTACAATTATTGATTGCAACGGAAAGCATGGCTAAGTGTAGCTATTGAAAGTATTTTTTTAAAGTTAAAAAAATTGACGTCATCGATATTAGATTCAGGAGTGATGATGATATGTTTGCTAATTTTGAAGTTTTTGGTACAAGTAATACTGTACCTGATGTAACATTATACAACAGAACATTTTCCAATCTGTAATTTAAATTTATAAACATGAAGTCTCCGGTGGTTAACTTATTACCATCGGAGCTTTATCATAGTATATAGTAAAAGTAAAATATCAATAATAATAACAATGAAATTCGTCTTATCAATATTCGTATTATTATTACTTTCATGCAAAAGTATATATGGGCAAGACATCCATCTTAGTGCTGGAATTGAATTGGGCCTTATGCAAAACTGGACAAAAATTACCAAAGATGAAACGGGGGTATTTATTAATAACCAAGATCTGAGCTATAATATACATGAGAACTATAAGAGGATTTTTGTCCAATATACCAATAAATTGTCATATAAACTGGATTACACAAAGGCATTGTATACAGACTATTTTTGTACACAGGATAATTTAGGGGTAGAAATTAAGGGTAAAGAATGTGGAGGTACCCAGTGGAATGCACACCAAATCAACTTCAATGTAGGTAGGCAATTTAAAGTTCATAAATGGTTGTATGCTCAACCCAACGTTGGTCTGGGTTTTGTTTTTTTTGAAGATTTTGAAGTTGGTTATTTTGGAGAAGGAGGTAGTGGTGGATTTCCTTGGAACTATGAAGAAATGAGTACCAGTTTTCGTGATAATAATTACAATCTCAATGCAGGAGCTGAAATCATCGTTAAACTAAATCCTATTCTAAAATTAAAATTAATGTATACTTTTCAGCAAGCTTTATTTAAAATATATAAATCGGAAATAGTAGCATGGCAACCGGAGAATCCTGATATCTTTATCCAACCAACGGATCCATCCAAACTCAAATATGCCACAGTAGAAGCAAATGGAAGCAATACACAATTTGGATTTGGTCTTGAATTTTTAATACACAAGTTTACAAAAAGAAATAAAAATGAACAAATTATATTTTCACATTTTATTGACTTTATTGTTGATGTTCTCTTTTATGTTTATACATGCCCAAGCATATTTGGGCACAGGAATTACCAGCTCATTTTCTTATAAGTTCAATTATGCCGATAGAAATTTTTCATATATCAATGTCGATAATCTACCAATGACAAACACTTGGCTAAAAGATGAAGCTTATAATTTTTTTACTTTATTTGTTGGTTATAATATTGAAAAAAGTAAGTGCTTTCATGATATTCGTATCACAGCGACAAATAAAGGAGCTATAAGTCTTCTTGATAAACAAGATTTTTATTTGGATCCAATTATTATGGACTTGCAGGCATACAAGGTTATAGGAGAAGGCTCATCAAGATATATCGAATTGGGTGTTAACAACAGAGTTATAGGCTTGCGATATTCGTTCGGAACTAGGGTTTTCAAATTTATCTCTTTGAGTTTGTTTGCCCAGGGTGATATAGTCTATAAAAAACGTTTTACTGTAAACTGGTATTCTGATCTGAATGACAATTTTTATACATTATATAACAAGTATTCTTATAGTTTAAATTCTTTTAAAGATGAAGAACCATTAGCTAATAAAGTGTCAAATATTAATGCCGAGTTTGGTATTAATGCTTTAATTCATCTAGGTAAATATTTTGCATTAAATCTGGAAGCAGCGCAAAATTTTTTACCTGCCGTACATAAAGGATCGGATCCTGCAAGAGAAAATTATGTTTACTGGGAAAAAAATGCCTATTTTACTTCAATACAAATTGGTGTTTTAACCTATTTTAAATCCAGATAGATTGTTAATATTTTTAAATTCTTATATATCATTCAATTTTTATCTTATTTTTGAATGGGGCAACCTTACCATTTTTCTTTATTTTTTATAATTAGATTATGAAATAGCAATATAGAAGGATTTTTTTCTTTCATGATCTCTTGTTATTTTAGACTTCGATTTCCGGCAATCTTTTATTCAATGAACATAAAAAAGGGCCATTTTTATCGTTAAACTCATATTGGGGAACTTCTACTTCCAGATATTCACCGATGGTATAAGATTTTCGGATGACTTGCACGGGATACCACACAAAGCCGGCATTGACTTTTTGTTGCATCGTTTTACTTTCATTCAGATTTTTGAAGAATGCTTCATCGTGTTTGCGTTCAGCATCTATCGCTTTAAGCATGGTATGGTATCTGCTAGGTTGTTCTGTCATAAGTTGCAAAGGTAGATTTTTTGGTGTTTAAAGACATGTTAAAAAAAGTCTATTTATTTGTTGGGCTATGTTTTTCTGATCTCTCAAGTGGAGAAATCATCGATTGCATATCCATATTCAGACGAGTTTGGAGATATACTGAAGACACTAATCGGCATCCTGTTTCTATCCTTATTTGGGTAATTTTCATAATTTTATTTTTTATTATGTTTCACAACTTATTGATAATGTATATATTGAATTTTTATGATCAATTGAAATAAAGTTACTTTATATCTACAAAAAATTGGTTTGCCTACAATAGCTTATCTAATGTACTAAATTTGAGTATAGATTAAGTTTATAAAGCCCAATTGAGGCTTTAAGGAGTTTGTCTTTGCAGTGATCAATTTTCAGGACATGTATCATCAATAAGATAAAGACATGATAATTGTTCTCTTTATTCAAAGAATATTCTGGTCGGGGTAAATTATATGTTATATTTGAATTTGTATAGATATCTTTGCACTTTCAATTTAAAATATGAGACAATATCACGATCTTCTCCAACACATCCTGGAAAAAGGTACAGAAAAAACAGATAGGACAGGCACTGGTACTTTAAGCGTTTTTGGTTATCAGATGCGATTTGATCTATCAGACGGATTTCCAATGGTCACTACTAAAAAACTTCACTTAAAGTCGATCATCTATGAATTATTGTGGTTTTTAAACGGAGATACCAATATAAAATATTTAACGGACAATGGCGTAAGAATCTGGAATGAATGGGCAGATGAAAACGGTGACCTTGGCCCAGTTTATGGAAAACAATGGAGATCATGGACTAAGCCGGACGGCCAAACCGTAGATCAGATTGCTCAACTCATCCAGACATTAAAAACCAATCCGGATTCCCGACGTATGATTGTAAATGCCTGGAATGTCGGTGAACTTGACCAAATGGCCTTAACCCCTTGCCATTGTTTATTTCAGTTTTACGTTGCTGACGGCAAACTTTCCTGTCAGTTGTATCAACGATCTGCAGATACTTTTTTAGGTGTGCCTTTTAATATTGCTTCATACGCTTTATTGACATTGATGATTGCTCAGGTGTGCGGTTTTCAGCCTGGTGAATTTATCCATACCTTTGGCGATGTCCATTTGTATAACAATCATTTAGAACAGGCCAGATTACAACTGAGCAGAATACCTAAACCATTGCCCAAAATGAAAATTAATGAAAAGGTAACCTCTATTTTTGATTTTAAATTTGAAGATTTTACACTTCAAAATTATTACCCGGATCCACATATTAAGGCTGAAGTGTCAGTATGAGATATTTTTTGACTTGATTTATTGTTAAAATTTCCTTAATTTATTTAGACATTTTCTAAATAATTATAAACATATATCAAAAATTGTGATTAATCTCACATAGTTTTACTTTTGCAGCAAATTAATAATTTTACATTTTTATTACAATTACACTGATCTTATTCAGTACTAATAAAGATAAACCAATGATGATTTATAAGCATCTAAGTATCAAGATTATAGCAACACTTTTTGGATTGTGGTTTGCTGTTTCATTAAACGCACAAGCTTCACCTGATGCCGGCAAGGAGCTTTTCAAAAATTATTGTGCCGCCTGTCACAGCAAGGATATGCGATCTGCTGCTACGGGACCTGCCCTAGGAGGAGCTCAGACAAAATGGGCTGATGATGTAGCTTTGTATGCCTGGATCAGAAATTCACAGGCTATGATTCAGAAAGGACATCCACGTGCAGTTGAACTTTGGAATCAGTACAAGCCAACGGTAATGACGGCATTTCCAAATTTGACAGATGATGAGATCGGAAGTATCATGGCTTACGTCAATGGTGTGTATGACGGTACCTATGGTCCAAAAAAGGATGTGGCTGCTGTCGGTACCGGTGCAAAAGTTGAAGAAAAAAGCCAATTGCCGATGTATCTTATCATCGTTGGTGTTCTGGCAATTCTTGCATTGCTTCTGACAAAAATCATTTCTAATCTTAACCAGATCGCTTCTGCTAAAGAAGGATATCAGGTGGAAGCCAAAACAATCACACAGATTCTGACATCCAAAGGGGTGGTAACTTTTCTAATTTTTGCTGTGATTATCCTTGGTGCCTACACCACCGTAAATAAAGCTACAGAACTGGGTCGTCAGGAAGGTTATGCTCCTGATCAGCCTATCAAATTCTCTCACGCTACACATGCCGGTGTACACAAAATTGATTGTCAGTACTGTCATGATAGTGCAAGAAGGTCAAAACATTCCAGCATTCCTGGTACCAACACGTGTATGAATTGCCACAGTGCAATCAAAAACGGATCAATGTATGGAACTGCTGAGATTACAAAAATTTATGCATCCATTGGTTATGATCCTTCCACACAAAAATATATTGAAAACTATAACGCCAAGTCTGAAGACGAAATAAAAGCCATCTATACCAAGTGGATTGGCGATGAATATAAAAGGGTGAAAGAAAAAGCGGATATTGATGCTGAAGGTGAAAGAGTTGTCGCTGATCAATGGGCTAATATTAAAGAGTCACTTACCAACGACCAGAAAAAACAAATTCAGGGTCCTATAGAGTGGGTTAGAATTCATAATCTGCCTGACCATGTTTATTTTAATCATGCCCAGCACGTCACTGTAGGAAAACTTGCATGTCAGACCTGTCATGGTAAAGTAGAAGAAATGGATTTAATGAAACAAATGTCTCCTTTATCCATGGGATGGTGTATCAATTGCCACAGACAGACTGAAGTTAAATTTAAGGACAATGCATATTATGCAAATTATACCCGATATCACGAAGAACTTGCCGCTGGCAAAAGAGATAAAGTAACTGTAGCTGATATAGGAGGTCTCGAATGTCAAAAATGCCATTATTAATTATTGTTTTTTAGAAATAAGTTAGAAAATATTAATCTTAAGATATAAATGAAAAAGCAGATAGATAATATTTGGATAGGTCAGAAAGATCTTGTAAAAGACGCAGATTTCATGAAAACTGCGGATATGGAATTTGTAGAAGAACAAGTTAGTTATGCTGATATGACATCAAATCTTTCCGGAAACAGGAGAGACTTTTTGAAATTCTTAGGTTTTGGTCTTGGGGCGGCAACTGTAGCTGCAGGTTGTGATATACCTGTCAAAAGAGCTATTCCTTATGTTGTAAAACCTGATCAGATCGTTCCCGGTATAGCCAATTATTATGCATCGACATTTGTCAATGGAGGTGATTATTGTCCTGTGCTGGTAAAAACACGAGAGGGAAGACCCATTAAGATAGAAGGAAATGATTTGTCTCCTGTAACCGGGGGAGGAACTTCCGCAAGAGCTCAGGCATCAGTTTTGAGCCTTTATGATACCAATAGATTTACAGGTCCAAAAGCTAAGGATGGAGCCAGCTGGAAAGATGCTTCATGGACTGATGTGGACAAAACTATTTCTGACGCCTTACAAACTTCAAAAAATATTAGAATTGTAACAAATACTGTCATGAGCCCGACTTCGAAAAAGGCCATGTCAGAGTTTGCTGCCAAATATCCGAATACAAAAATAGTATCATATGATCCGGTATCATGCTCAGCATTACTGGATGCCAATGCAAAAAACTTTGGTGTAAGAGCTGTTCCATCCTACAGATTTGACAAGGCTGAGGTCATTGTAAGTTTTAATGCTGACTTTTTAGGTTCATGGATTTCGCCGGTTGAGTACGCATCCGGATATGCTAAAGGCAGAAAGATATCTGATATTGCCAATGCTAAAATGTCAAGACATATACAGGTGGAAAACCATATGTCACTGACAGGTTCAAATGCAGACAACAGAGTTTTGGTAAAACCATCTGAGCAGGGAGTTGCCATAGCCCACTTATATAATGAGGTAACCGGAAGTAGTGTATCCGCCGCAGGGCTAAACGAAAGAGCTAAAAAAGTTTTGTCCAAAGTTGCTCAGGAGTTGAAGGCCGCTCAGGGAAAATCATTGGTAGTTAGCGCTTCCAATAATGTGAATGAGCAGTTGATGGTGAATGCAATAAATAATTCGTTGGGAAATTATGGAAACACCATCGATATGTCAACCCCATCCTATCAGAGACAAGGAAATGATGCTGACCTGAAAGGACTGGTTGATGAAATCAAAGCCGGATCTGTTGACATGCTGATGTTATTTGGGGCTAATCCTGTTTATGACTCAGTGTATGGTGTACAATTTGCTGAATCACTTTCGAAAGTAAAAACAAAAATATCATTTGCTCAGGTAAATGACGAATCTACTGATCTTTGTGATATAGTGGCTCCTAATCACCACTTCCTCGAGTCATGGGGTGATGTAGAAGCTAAAAAAGGTTATTTTACGCTTATACAACCAACGATATCTCCATTGTTCAATACAAGACAAGTTGAACTTTCTTTATTGATATGGGCAGCAAGCACCAATGTAGATATTACTAAAGAGCAACCTTACTATGAATATTTAAAAGAATCCTGGAAGTCGGGACCTTTTACTTCCCAATCCGAGTATGCATCATTTCAGTCATTCTGGGACCATGTGGTTCATGACGGTATTTATAATGTAACAAATACATCTGCCCCTTCATATACTTCGGTAGAAATAGGCAGCGATATCACTAAACCTGCTACTTCTGAGCTTGAAATATCTTATTTTGAGACAGTACACATGGCAAATGGTCAATATGCTGGTAATCCTTGGCTAATGGAAATGGCAGACCCAATAACAAGAACAGTTTGGGGAAATTATCTTGCAGTGCCCGTAAATTTTGATGGGATTAAGACCATGGTTGGTTTTAAGGATCTGGTTGATGGAGATCTTGTAGAGTTGACCATCGGTGAGAAAAAAGTGACCCTACCTGTAATTCAGCAGTTTGGTCAAATGCCGGGTACAGTTTCACTTGC
The DNA here is from genome assembly GCA_016714445.1 of Saprospiraceae bacterium. Taxonomy (GTDB): domain Bacteria; phylum Bacteroidota; class Bacteroidia; order Chitinophagales; family Saprospiraceae; genus OLB9. Next base: position 233,883 of record JADJNF010000003.1, read on the forward strand.
ATTGGGATATGGTCGTACTTTGGCCGGAAATACCGGATCAAATGTAGGCGTTAATGTCAATGATTGTCTGACTATGGGGCCATCAGGTCCTTCATATTATAATACTTCAGTAGCAGTATCTGATAAAACCGGAGAAGAAGATGAATTTTCATGCGTACAGTATCACCATACTATAGGTGTGCGCGGAATAGATAAGGAAACCGGTGAAGAGATAAATGCGGATGAAGCGGCTTTGGTATTTTTTGATTACTTCACAGGGGTGAAAGGATTTCAAGGTGCACTGACAGACAGATCTGTCATTTACACTTCAAATGTTGCAGAGCTAAAAAACAGCGTTGAACACCTTCAGGAAAGGAGAAAACATGCTCAACATCTGAATGATCAGCAAATATACAGGGGGTTTGACCATCTATATTCTTTGGGTCACCATTGGGGTATGCATGTTGATTTGAATGCTTGTATCGGATGTGGAGCTTGTACAGTAGCTTGTATGTCAGAAAATAACGTTCCGGTAGTAGGTAAACATGAAGTTTCCATACATCATGAAATGACATGGTTACGTATAGACAGATACTATTATGGTGATGTAGAAAATCCAAATACCATCTACCAGCCGATGATGTGTCAGCACTGTGACAATGCACCTTGTGAAAACGTGTGTCCTGTCAATGCGACCAACCATAGTTCAGAAGGTCTGAATCAAATGGCATACAACAGATGTATCGGAACCAGATACTGTGCCAATAACTGTCCTTATAAAGTCAGAAGATTTAATTGGTTGGATTATACCAAAGCAGACATATGGCCTGCCAACCAACCAAGATTGCAGGAAGAAAGTGTTCCTTTTATGGCGGACAATCTTACCAGAATGGTGCTCAACCCTGATGTTACCGTAAGGTCAAGAGGAGTCATTGAGAAATGTAGTTTCTGTGTGCAGAGAATCCAGGAAGGTAAACTTACTGCAAAAACAGAAGGAAGAGTACTTAGAGATAGTGATGTCCGTACGGCTTGTCAGACTTCATGTCCAACAGGTGCCATTACATTTGGAGATATGAATGATAAAAAAGGTGAATTGACCATGAAACTGGAATCACCTTTGAATTATATTGCATTAGAAGAAATAAATGTGAGATCTTCCGTTACTTATACGATGAAGGTTAATAACAGAGATAAATCTTTTGATGCCTGATACTTTATTAACTTAAAAAATAACATTCAAAATATAAACAATGAGTGCTGTTGTAAGTCCGATTAGAAAACCTCTGATAACAGGTAATAAAACTTACCACCAGATCACGGAGGATTTGATATCACCAACTGAAAAAACACCAACAAAAGAATGGGTCATAGGATTTGTTCTTTCGGTTGCAGTTTTAACTTTTGGTGTATTTTGTATTCTTTGGACCATTTGGGTGGGTATTGGTTCATGGAACCTAAACAGAACCATAAACTGGTCATGGGATATTACTAACTTTGTTTGGTGGATTGGTATCGGTCATGCCGGTACACTGATTTCGGCCATCTTATTGTTATTCAGACAGAAATGGAGAACAGGAGTAAACAGAGCAGCAGAAGCGATGACCATTTTCGCTGTAATGTGCGCGGGCTTGTTTCCGTTGATACACATGGGAAGAATATGGTTAGCAATGTTTATCCTGCCTTATCCCAATACACGTGGTCCATTATGGCCAAACTTTAATTCTCCCTTGCTTTGGGACGTATTTGCTATCAGTACTTATCTTACCGTTTCATTATTGTTTTGGTATACTGGTTTAGTTCCTGACTTTGCTACAGTGAGGGATCGTGCAAAAGGATTGAGAAAAAAGATATATAATACACTTTCTTTCGGATGGACGGGTTCTGCTAAACATTGGCAGAGATGGGAATCATTGTCATTGGTATTGGCAGGTTTATCTACTCCGTTGGTACTTTCTGTACACACCATAGTAAGTTTTGACTTCGCAACTTCAGTGATTCCAGGATGGCATACGACGATATTTCCTCCATATTTTGTGGCTGGAGCTATCTTTTCAGGTTTTGCAATGGTATTGACCTTGATGATTATTACCAGGAAATTGCTTCACTTGGAGGATTATATCACAGTTGAGCATATCGAATCTATGAATAAAGTAATCCTGCTTACCGGTACTATAGTAGGGGTAGCTTATTTGACAGAATTATTTATTGCATGGTATTCAGGTTACGTATATGAACAGTTTGCTTTTTTTAACAGAGCACTCGGTCCATATTGGTGGTCATATTTCGGCATGATGTTTTGTAATGTCGTTTCTCCACAGTTTTTTTGGAAAAAGTCATGGAGAAGAAATATCACCCTCACATTTTTCTTGTCAATAGTTGTGAATATTGGTATGTGGTTTGAGCGTTTTGTAATTATTGCCACCACACTGGCCAGAGATTATTTACCATCAAGCTGGAGTTTGTATTCTCCAAGTTGGGTAGAAATAGGTATATATGTAGGTACATTCGGATTATTTTTCACTTGTTACCTGATATTTGTCAGAGTGGCACCTGTAGTTGCGGTAGCCGAGATCAAACATATATTAAAATCAGGAGGAAATCAGTATGTTGGTGAAAATGCGACACATAAACATTCTCATGGTCACAACCATTCTGAAGCAGAACATCATTAATTAATAAGAAATATATTTTCGATGGCAAATAATAATCATACAGAAGTAATCTTCGGATTGTACGATGACGAAGAAGATCTGTTACGTGCAGTAAAAGCTGCTAAAAGAGATCATCTTGATATTTATGATGTATTTACTCCATTTCCTGTACATGGATTAGATCCCATTTTAGGATTGGAAGAATCCCGATTGCATCAGGCAGGTTTTATTTATGGTGCATTAGGCACACTGACTGCGTTTTTGGGCATGACTTGGATATTTACAAAAGACTGGCCAAGTATCTTTGGTGGTAAACCATACTGGTCTGTACCTGCGTTTATTCCCATTACATTTGAAATGACAGTGTTATTTGCTGCTATAGGAATGACCGTTACTTTTTATATCATTAATGGACTTGGACCAGGTGTAGTAAACACATATCTGGACGACAGGATTACGGATGATAAATTTTGTATTGCTTTTGATAAATCATCTGTAAGTGTAGAAGATGCTCAGTCATTCTTCAAAGCAACAGGAGCATCAGAAGTAAATTCGAAAACCATATAAGCTTTTTATCATGAATATCAAATACCAGATACAAGTAATTTTTGGTTTCTTTACTATTCTGTTGATTAGTTCCTGTCAATCTGCAGGGGTTAATAGTACGGGTAGTGAGTATATGCCCGATATGGCACATTCTGTTGCTTATGAGTCAAATGTGTATGGTTACTATTATAATAACCGATGGGGTACAGAAGATGAGTTGCACAAAATGGTTCAGCCTAGAGTTCCGGTAAAAGGAACCATCGCCAGAGGGTATGCTGGCGCTTTGGACCCTTACAACAGTGCGACAGGTGTTTCGTACAAACCAAACGGCAGTGTACCTTACTATTATGCAGATAGTGAAGAAGAAAGATCACGTGCCACCACTGAAATTATCAAAAATCCATATCCGATTACCGCTTCGGGGTTGGAAAATGGAAAGTTATTATACAATATTCAATGTGCTATATGCCACGGTGAAAAAGGAGATGGTGCCGGCTACTTGTTGAGAGACGATGGTGGTAAGTATCCTGTTCAGCCAGCAAATTTTATGTTGGACACTTTTGTAAATTCTTCTAATGGCAGATATTATCATGCGATCATGTATGGTAGAAATTTAATGGGTGGATACTCTGATAAACTATCCTATGAAGAGCGGTGGCAAGTAATTCAGTATATACGTTCACTACAGGCAGCAAGTAAAAAACTGGAATATAGCGAAAAACTGAATACACTGAATACTTCTGACACTCCATACAGTGTTATAGCTTCAAAAATGGCAGCTATAACACCTGCAGCTACTGTCATTATAAGTACTGATACATCAGCTACCCATAAGGCCGCAAGTGGAAAAGAAAGTAAACATTAATTAAATTGAATGTAAATTTTAAGAAATATCAATAATATGAACCAATATACATTTGCAGCCATTCATCGCAACGTTTTACTCGGGGCAATTGGTTTAGGTATAGTGTGCATGATATTAACCTGGTTTGGTGATACGGATGCTTATCATACACGTTTCTGGACCAATTTCCTGCACAACTCTGTGTATTTTACCATGATATCTGTAATGGCGCTGTTTTTTATTGCGACTTGCATCACCGCTTATGCTGGATGGCACACCACATTTAAAAGGGTTTGGGAAGCTTATTCCATGTTTTTATTTGTAGGTCTGGCATTGTTGCTTATAGTAGCATTTGGTGTTTATTTTCATTGGCATCATTTATATCATTGGGCCGACGAAGCCGGCGTACAGGAAGATGCTATCCTTAAGGGTAAATCATCATTTTTAAATAAAAACTGGTATTTATTCGGCACTTTAATTTTTGTAGGAACATGGGCTTTCTTTGCTACTAAATTAAGGTCTCTTTCTTTAGAAGAAGATAAAAGTGGTAATAATTCATTTGCACAGCATAAAAAAATGAGGGTTTACGCTGCTGTATTTTTGCCTATCATTGGATTTACGAGTGCAGCCATGTTGTGGCAATGGGTGATGAGTGTAGATGCTCATTGGTATAGTACTCTTTTCGCATGGTATTCTACTGCAAGCGCTTTTGTATCTATGATTGCATTGACCATACTTCTCATAATATTTTTAAAATCAAATGGATACTACGGAGAAGTGAATGCAAATCACATTCATGATCTGGGTAAGTTCCTGTTTGCAATAAGTGTTTTCTGGACCTATCTTTGGTTTTCTCAGTTCATGTTGATCTGGTATGCCAATATCGGAGAAGAAACGATTTATTTCAGAGAGCGTTACGATAATTATCCGGTTTTATTTTTTGGTAACCTAATTATAAACTTTTTGGTACCATTCTTTATTTTAATGAGAAATGACACAAAAAGAAAATTTGGATCTGTGAGTTTCGTTGCAATTATTTGCCTTCTGGGACATTGGATTGACTATTTTCTTATGATAAAACCAGGAGCGCTTATTAATTTACAACATGCAGTTGGTGCCGGTCACAGTGATGCACATGGCACTGAAGCTGGTCATGAAGTTGCTGCGGGTGCAGGTCATGCCGCAGAACATACATCTCAGTTTGTTGCTGGTTTTTCCATGCCCGGTTTGCTTGAAATCGGAACATTTATTGGGTTTTTGGGTTTGTTTTTGTATGTAGCACTTACCATATTGTCAAAGTCCGCTTTAGTACCTAAAAATGATCCATACCTCGAGGAGAGTATTCATCATCATGTGATATAAATAACATTGTTAAACAATAAGAATAAATAATACAAATGACTTATTTTATAGCCTTAGCAATAATTGTCCTGTTGGCCGTTGTTGTGGTTCAAATAGGAAAACTCACAGAGCTTGCTGCCCGCATCAGGGGTGAGGAAGCAGTCGAACGATCCAGTAATAATACACAGGGTATTGCATTGGTTGTATTCATGGTAGTCTTTCTGGTTGGATGTGTTTGGTCTGCGCTCTATTATAAAAATAGTATGTTGGGTTATGGACCTTTGACATCTGCGTCAGCACACGGATTTGAATTGGATCACATATTTAATGTGACCTTATTTTTTACCGGGATTGTTTTTGTGCTCACCCATATTGCCTTATTTTGGTATTCATATAAATATAGGAGTACTGGTAGAAGTAAAGCTATATTTTTTGCGCATGATACCAAACTGGAGATGATTTGGACGGTAGTGCCGGCCATTGTAATGACTTACCTGGTAGCAAATGGACTAATAGCGTGGAATAATATTTTTCCTACATTGACATCAGAAGATAAATATCTTGAAATAGAAGCTACCGGGTATCAGTTTGCATGGGACATCAGATATCCTGGTGCAGATGGTAAATTGGGCAATAAAGACTTCAGATTGATAGATCCTGCGGCCAATAGTCTTGGTATTGACTGGAATGATGAAGCTTCTGTAGACGATATTGTTTTAGGTGGTACGGATAAAATACTTTTGCCTAAAGACTCCACTATAAAAGTTAGGATAACAGCAAAAGATGTATTGCACAACTTTTATCTTCCGCATTTTAGGGTTAAAATGGATGCAGTACCCGGGTTACCGACTTCCTTTATTTTTACTCCTGTAAAAACCACTCAAGAGTTTCGGGAACAATTAAGCAAGTATCCAGAATGGCAGGTTCCGGCAGATCCTGCTGAGCCAAATGGTAAACGTAAGTGGGAAACTTTTGAATATGAATTGGCTTGTGCTGAACTGTGTGGTAAAGGTCACTACTCAATGCGAAGGATTATAGAAGTAGTGAGTAGGGAAGAGTTTGACACTTGGTTGGCTGGACAGAAACCTTTTTATGCGACAAATATCAGAAACACAGCTAAAGATCCATGGGCGGGTAAAAAATTATTTGATTATGAGATCAAAGCCCGAGGTTTTGAATTAAGGTCTGCTGTGGCAAGATACGTTGACGATACCACAGGCACAATGAAAAATGTGATCAATCTGGATCATGTGTTTTATGTCTCTGGATCATCAGATCTGAATAGTGATTTATCAAAACATGAATTGGATAACCTGGTGACTTTAATGGGAAGATTTCCTAAATTGAGAGTCGAATTAGCCGGGCACACTGACAATGTCGGCGATGCTGCAGCAAATATGACCCTTTCAGTCGATAGGTCAAGCAAAGTTAAAACATATCTGGTGGAAAAAGGGGTGAGTGCAGATAGATTGGTGGCTAAAGGTTACGGACAAGATCAACCTTTGGAAAATAATGATACACCGGAAGGCAGACAAAAAAACAGAAGAACTGAACTTAGAATAATTTCTAAATAACAATTTAAAATTTAATGCTAAATGGCAAATGTTAATGTTCAAGAAGAAGATGTTTTGATAAAAGAAAATGGTTTTAATGATCATTTTCATGAACATCATCATGGTGACAAATACCAGACTAATTTTATATTCCATTATATTTTTTCAATGGATCATAAAATTATAGCCAGACAATTTTTGATTACTGGTATGATATGGGCGATCATTGGAGCAGCCATGTCTGTTGTGTTCAGAATGCAGCTTGGTTTTCCTGAAGAAAGTCTTACCTGGATAAAACCATTTCTTGGGAAATGGATAGTCGTAGATCCCACTACAGGTATCGGAAAATTAGCCCCAGAGTTTTATTATGCATTGGTGACTATGCACGGAACTATTATTGTGTTCTTTGTTTTGACAGCAGGCTTAAGTGGAACATTCAGTAATCTTCTTATTCCATTACAGCTGGGCGCAAGAGATATGGCTTCACCATTTATGAATATGTTGTCATATTGGTTTTTCTTTTTGGCAGGCATTGTAATGTTTTACTCCCTTTTCTTGAGTACTGGACCTTTTTCTGGTGGTTGGGTAGCTTATCCGCCATTGAGTGCTTTACCACAGGCATCTTCAGGTTCAGGTACGGGTATGACTTTATGGTTGGTAAGTTTGACATTATTTGTTGTTTCTGTGTTGCTTGGTGGGATAAACTATATCACTACCATATTAAATCTCAGAACAAAAGGCATGAGTCTCTGGAGAATGCCACTTCCTATATGGGCATTTTTTGTAACTGCTATATTGGGATTATTATCATTTCCTGTTTTGGCTTCTGGCTTCTTTATGCTTATTTTCGACCGAAGTCTGGGTACCAGTTTTTTCCTGAGCGATATATTTATAGCAGGACAGGCTTTGGATAGAGTAGGGGGAAGTCCTATTTTGTATCAGCATCTTTTCTGGTTTCTTGGTCACCCTGAAGTATATATTATCATACTTCCCGCCATGGGAATTGTATCAGAAGTAATGTCTGTTCATGCAAGAAAACCAATATTTGGATATAGAGCCATGGTCTATTCTATTATGGCAATTGGATTTTTATCTTTTATTGTTTGGGCACACCACATGTTTATGGCAGGAGTGAATCCGTTTATTTCTAATTTCTTTGTTGTATTTACTTTGATCATTGCGGTTCCATCTGCTGTAAAAGTATTCAACTGGATCACAACACTATATGGTGGTGATATTAGATTAAATACGCCAATGTTATTCTCTATTGGATTTGTTTCCATGTTTATATCAGGGGGATTGACCGGTATATTCCTTGGGAATTCTGCTATTGATATTCAAATGCATGACACTTATTTTGTTGTTGCACATTTCCATATTGTAATGGGGGTAGCTGCATTTTTTGGTATGTTTGCCGGTGTATATCATTGGTATCCCAAAATGTATGGCAGATTTATGAATGAGACATTAGGTAAAATTCACTTTTGGGGTACTCTGATCAGCGCTTATGCCATTTTCTGGCCCATGCATTATATAGGTATGGCAGGTGTACCAAGAAGGTATTACTCTTTTGATAATTTTGATGCTTTCAGACATTTTACTGAAATGAATAAATTCATCACCGTATTTGCAATTATTGCATTTTTTATTCAGTTGGTGTTTGTGATTAACTTTTTTTACAGCATTTGGTATGGTAAAAAAATGAAGACTAAAAATCCTTGGCAAGCCAATACCCTTGAGTGGACTACTCCAATCGAGCCTATACATGGAAACTGGCCGGGTAATCTACCTGTCGTGCACAGATGGGCTTATGATTATAATAAAGATGAAAGAGAATTTGTTCAGCAACACATACCTTTGAAAGAGGGTGAAGTGGGTGATCATTAAATTAATAGATTTTCAATATTTATTTTTTGAATAATAATAAAACATACACATCAGTTCTTCCTGCACATAAATTATGGGCTTTAAAGCTTAGTGACTATGTGATGCTTGTTAAAATGCGGCTATCCTTGGTAGTAGTAATATCTTCAGTATTAGGATATGTTATTGCTTCCAACGGAAACGGGAGCTTAAGTGAAATAGTATTATTGGTGATGGGTGGTTTTCTTGTCACTGGTGCTGCCAATGCTTTGAATCAGGTGCTGGAAAAGGATTTTGATATCCTTATGACAAGAACATCGAACAGGCCCGTGGCTACAGGAAGGATGAAATCTTCAGAAGGAGTTATGTTTGCCGGGTTAAGTTGTCTAATTGGTATATCATTGCTTGCACTTTTTAATCCTATTACTGCCCTTTTAGGAATGTTATCTATGATTATATATGCATTTGTTTATACTCCACTCAAAAGATACAGTACACTCGCTGTGGCTGTTGGAGCCATACCTGGAGCTTTACCTGTTATGATTGGGGTAACTGCTTTTGAAGGTACAGTTTCACTTTTAGCTATCTGCCTGTTTATTGTTCAATTTCTTTGGCAGTTCCCTCACTTTTGGTCCATAGGATTTCTCGGGTATGAAGACTATCAGAAAGCAGGATATAAACTTTTGCCGGAAAATCGAGGAAATATCGACAGAGGCCTTGGATTGTCAGCGGTATTTTATGGAAGTCTTATAGTACCCGTAATAGCTTTTATGTATATCAGACTGGATATATCTATTTTTGCCTCTATATTTGTTTTGATATTGACCCTTGGATATATATTTCTCAGTTATAATTTTCATAAAAAATTTGATAAATCATCTGCCCTGAAGTTGATGTTTTATTCCTTTTTTTACTTGCCTTTCGTTCTTATTTCTTATTGGTTAATGTAAACAGAAAGACATGGAAAATGTATTAATAAATAAAAGAAATAAAATTCATCCCCATAAATTTGCGTTATGGGCTGCAATGGCGAGTATCACTATGATGTTTGGTGCATTTACTAGCGCATACATAGTCAAACAAGCAGCAGGTAATTGGCTTGAGTTCAGTATGCCTATGGCATTTTACATTAGCACATTAGTTATCATTTGTTCAAGTATTACACTGCATATTTCATTTAAGAGTTTTAAAGATGGCAGTGAATCGAAGTATAAAAATTTTCTAACCTTAAGTTTTATATTGGGGTTATTTTTTGTGTTTTTGCAATATCAGGGTTGGACAGAGTTATACAAAATAGGGGTAGATTTAAAGGGTAATGTTTCGGGTTCTTTTTTTTATCTTTTGTCAGGGATTCATGCATTACATGTATTGGGTGGAATAGCGGCATTGATTGTAGCTCAGTTACATGCATATACTCTCAAGTTTAAAATTACAGATGTTAGAATTAACAGATTTGATCTGGTATTGAACTATTGGCATTTTGTGGATTTTCTCTGGTTGTATCTGTTTTTATTTTTATTAATAAGCAAATAAAATATTTTTTAATAATGGCTTCAGTTACTTTAGCTCACGAACAAGATCATGCGCACTCTCCGGAAGGAGGTTCCTGGAAGGGAGGCAGCGAACCATTCAAAGCATCATACGGAAAACTTATGATGTGGTACTTTTTATTATCTGATGCATTTACTTTTTCCGGTTTTTTGATCGCTTATGGTGCATTAAGATTCAGTGTTCCTACCTGGCCGGTTCCTGATTTTGTTTTCAGTACATTTCCTGGTGGATTTCACCACAAACCATTGCTTTTTGTAACTGTAATGACCTTTATATTACTTGCCAGTTCGTTTACCATGGTGAGGGCTGTACAGGAAGGGCATCGTGAGAATAAAAGAGGTGTAGTGGTTTGGATGTTATGGACCATAGTCGGAGGACTTGCATTCTTGGGTTGTCAGGCATGGGAATGGACTACCCTAATGGGAGCAGAACATATGACCATCAAAGTAAATCCATTTGGCACTCACACTGAAAATGGTGTTTATCTGATGGGAGACGGTCATGATATTAAAGAAGGGGATACTTTTGCAGCAGGTCAGTCTTATCTGATCCATAAACATGATGGTGAATGGGCTCCGTTAAAATATAAAGTAACTGAAGGACCAAATGCAGGTATGGAGAAACAACAGGCATTCGGACCAAAAGCATTTGGAGCATTATTCTTTTTTATTACCGGTTTCCATGGTTTTCACGTACTTTCAGGGGTAGCATTTTTATTAATTATTTGTTTAAATTCTGCTACAGGTCTGTATGTTAAACGTCGAAACGGTTATGAAATGGTAGAAAAAATCGGACTTTACTGGCACTTCGTAGATTTAGTTTGGGTATTTGTATTCTTATGTTTTTACCTTTTATAATAAATTTTAATTAGGATCTTTTCGAAATATTATTCATTCTCTGATATAAATAAAAGAAAATATGAGTCATTTAACGTATGATCAATCAAGGACGATAGCCACAAAAACAATTCTTATCCTTGGTGGAATTACTATATTCGAAGTGTTAATGGCACTTTTGGGCAAGGGTTATCTGATTGAAGGAGTACACCTTCCACACATCCTGATTGGTGGATTGATGATAATATTGAGTGTAGTAAAGGCTTATTTGATAGTATATGAATTTATGCACATGAAATATGAAGTGCCGGGGTTGGTTAAGACAGTACTGCTGCCTACTTTGCTTTTGGTTTGGGCGGTGATTGCATTTCTGGCTGAAGGAAATTACTGGAATAATTCACGAGCAAGAGTTAAGAACCCTGTGAGTACTGAGATTGTCTCTGACAAAAAGTAGTAGATAAAAGTATGACGCAAGATGTCATTTCTGTTTAATAATTTTTTGCTTGATTTGAAGCAACATTTCATAATTGACAATGTTAACAGTACTAAAATATATTTAAATGGGTAAATTATTATCCTGGATAGTACTCGGGTTGTTTTTAGTGGTTGTTCCCTTCATCTCATGGTATTACTTAAAAGAAGGTTTGGATTATCGTAAGCAAGCCCTAAGTGAGTTAAAAGTAAAAGACAGCATACAGGTAGACCTTGATTCTTTGCTTATTCTAAAGGGAAACACTACTTTATTAGTGTTGCAAAGTGACAAAGAAATTACTGATTTACTTCCTCCAATTCAGGAACAGTTCAAAAACACACAGAATTTTCAGATAGTTTCTTTTGATCAAACATCTGGTTTTGACCATTTACCAATAGGTTACCTTTCACAATTAAAATCTAAATATAGCAACGACTCTTTTATGCTGATAGACACTTCTTTGCGCATTCGTAATACGTATAAACACGATATGGATGCTGTCAGAAAGATGATCGAGCATATTGCTATTGTTATCCCAAGAGTGAAGGAGTCTGATATTAAAATGAAACAATAGTTTAATAAATACTATGAGTACAATGTATCCTGAACCAAATGATTTTTTGGCAAAAAAGTTGACCAAAATCAGCATAGTTCTTTCTGTTGCTGTATTATTATTGGTTGGAGTGATGAGACAAGTGAAAATTTCATTGGGCATTGACTTTTCCTTTTTGCCTCCGGTTCATGCTATTTTAAATACATTGGTTACCATTTGTTTGCTGACAGCGTTGTATTACATAAAGAAAAAAGACATTGACAAACACAGAAAAGCCATTTACGGCGCTATGTTATTTTCAGGTTTGTTTCTTTTATGTTATGTTTTATATCATTTTACTACTGTTGAAACCACATTTTGTAAAGAAGGTACGATCAGGTACGTATATTATTTCTTTTTGATTACACACGTGGTCCTTGCGGGTGTATCTTTGCCGTTTATTTTGCTTACATTTACCAGAGGGTTTACCTATCAGGTGGCTAAACACAGGAAAATGGCCAGATGGGTATTTCCTGTTTGGTTGTATGTAGCCATGACTGGTCCGGTTTGTTATTTATTGCTAAAACCTTGTTATATATGAAAAGGCAGATTTTATTAATTTTTATTATTTCGTTGGTTTTATTTGTGGTTTCAACCCCTGAACTTGCAGCGCAATGTCCCATGTGTAAACTATCCGCTGAGTCCAATCTCAGAGATGGCGGAACTGCCGGAAAAGGACTGAATGCAGGTATACTATATATGTTTGCCATGCCTTATCTGCTTGTAGGAACGCTTGGATTTTTATGGTATCGCAACAGAAAAAATTACGATCAGGAGGTCAAGTAGACTCCAAATGAATCGTTTTATTTGCTATTCTCTATCAATTTCTGCAGGAAAGGAGATGCAAAATAAAATCATTCAGCACTTCATTTTTATCCAGAAGCACCTTCAAGGTCGCTTTCTTTAATTTCCTGTCTTATTGTTGTAATTTCTCTTATATTTTGTCGGTGTCCACCCGGAATTATTGCCGGATATTATAAAATATTTATTCCACCATCGGACTGATCTTACTTTCTATAAATTCTATTTCATCGATCAGATGAAGTTTATTTTTTACTCCCCGTTTTTGCTTCTATTTCCTTCAGACTGTCCAGGTAATTTTTCTCTGCTTCGCTCAATGTTTTGGCCTGATATTTTTTATACTCTGCTGTTGCTTTTTCTAAGGCTTGCTCATGACTGATTTTTCCGGCTCCCTGAAGTAAGTTTTCGCCACTCATGGTCAATATGCGATCCAAATGAGCTGCCCAATCTTCCATGTTCATACTTTGTTCCCTTTCAGCTTGGCGTTCCGCAAAGTCTAAGTAACCTGAAATAATTTGACCCAATGCTCTCAATTCTTTTTCATCGAGGTAGTTTTTTGCAATGACTACATCTTTTAGATAGGGTCGATTTCCGGGAAAGGTCATCAATCCCATAAACTCTTTTTTAGCATCCGCTTGGGTAAAATGACTTCGGCAGCTGTATGGCCATGAACGGCATAATGAATTTTATTCTGCACTTTCTTGAAAAATTCAATGGAAACATCTGCTTTTGGGTCGTAATCTATACTGGTGGCATAAATATCCAGCACCTGTCGATAAAAGACTTTCTCTGAAGCCCGGATATCCCTGATGCGCTGCAAGAGCTCTTTCCAATAACCTCCACCACCGAGGTTTTTCAGGCGTTCATCGTCCATGGTGAAACCCTTGCGAATGTATTCGTTGAGGCGCTTGGTGGCCCAAATTCTAAATTGAGTAGCTACTTTTGAATTGACACGATAACCCAATGAAATAATCATATTTAAATTATAGTGCTTCGTGTGATAGTTTTTCCCGTCTGCGGCAGTTCGTAAGAATTTCTTACTAACTGAATTTTCTTCCAATTCTTCTTCAGCAAAAATATTTTTAATGTGTTGGGTAATACCCGGTCGTTCTACTCCATACAACAATGCGAATTGATCTTGTGTTAGCCAAACATAATTTTCCTCCATACGTACGTCCACTGAAACTTTTTCATCCTCAGTTTTGAAGATGATAAACTCTGTTTGGGTTTGCGGATTCTTTGACTTACTCATAATAATGCAATTTCCATTTGTCCAATAAATCAAATTTGTAAGTGATGTCTTTTTCATCAGCATCTTTACTACCAACCGATATAGCAAAATGTGTCAAACCAATTGTAATGCCCCGTTTCCCAATATGTTCTAAAATATCAGGTCTGTACATTAATTCTATTATCACATTGCGCTCTTTACATGAAAGGAAATAAGAAGTAAATTTCTTTGTAGGATTGTGGTACTTTTTGCTGCAATTCATATTCAATCCAAAACAATCAACTTCTTTGTTCCAATGAACTGCTCATTTCGAAAACATTTGATCCAATAAGCTCCGGAATTCCAGGTTTCCGTATTAATCGTTAACGTTTCATGTATCATGTTACCTTCATACATATTTTGTCCTAAAGAGTTAGAAATAGATATCTTTAAGTCGTCGAGTGTGACATTTGATTTTGTCAATTTAATGGTCACTTCAACATTTGCCGGATTTGGAAAAATCAATAGATTATCGTCACTCAAATTCAATTCAGTTATGCTTACCGGAGAACATTCAGTTTTAGCATCAGGATCAAATTCCAAATACTTTCCATTTCCAGAACCTAACCAACAATTATTTACATCCAAAGCGCTGATAGTAAACAAGTTATTTCTATAGCCGCAGTTTCCAACGACCCAGGTATTTCCACCATCAGTTGTACTTATTACCAGACCATTTTCTCCAACTGCCCAGCCTGTTTGATCATCGAGAAAGTAGATATTAGTTGCTTTGCGATCATCATTGTATGAAATTTCTTCCCAACTTTGACCACCATCTACTGTCTTTATTAAAAATCCATTATACCCACAAAGAAAACCTATCTTCGCATTAAAATAATGAAATCCAGTTGCCAGATAATATGTAGCAGGAAGCAGGCTATGTTTCCAACTTTGTCCGGAATCATCAGAATACGAAATGGCTCTTGTGGCATTTGGAGGCAATCCTTGCAGGCCTAATGCTACAACCTGTTTGTTTCCCAGATACTGGAATTGCGAAAAATCAATACCTTGGGATGACAATTCGACAAAACTATTTCCCCAATCATTGGAATAAAACACACCATCAAATTGGCCGGAACCAAAGACTTGTCCATCATTAGTCATAATAGCAGAAATTATTAAATATGATCCTGGCATTTTTTCTTTCCATGTAAGTCCACCATCATTAGTGACTAAAAATGCTTCAATAGAACTTGGAGCACTATAGTTGATAACCGCAATAACACCATTCATTTCGTCAACCATGTCGATTGTCGATAAGATTCGCCTTACTGGAGGTGCTGGAATCGGATAGAATTGTTCTGCCCAGCTCGCACCACGATCTTCTGTTTTCCATATTCGGTTGGTAGTAATTGCCCACCCTGTAGATGTGTTCACAAAATCAATCAAAATGGAGCCGTTTGTCAAATCAGGAGATTTTACTTTCCACTCTTGTGCTATGCAAACAGGAACTGATAATTGCTTTTTAAAGGTTCGGGTAAGACAATCAGAGCCTAAAGTAAGCGTGACGTTATAACAGCCTGGACTTTCGTAATTGTGATGACCATGAAACTCATTTGAAGTTTTGCCATCACCAAAATTCCAATGTACAGAAGATAGGTTGGAGGATTGGTTATTAAAATTCACTTGAAATTGATTGACATCAAAATCGAATTCAGGGACTGGATTAAAGCAAGCTATAGAATCACATTGTATATTGGATTGATCAGGGTTTATCCAAATGGTTTGGTCATTTTCTTTGACACAAATCAGGGAGGTATATCCTTCAAAGTCAGGAATTTGGAAAAGGCCACCGTCTAAACTCCCGATACCATCAACCCACATGATAGGTGTATTATTAGCGTTTTTAGTTAAAAAGAGTTGTTTTCGTTTTTCACCATTCAGTAAGGTAATAGTTCCTGTTTCAACAACGTAGTAGTCTTTGAAATAATAGGCATCGGTGGTATCTCCAACTTCTAAACCGAAATCATAAATCAACTGTTCGTTAGCGCAAGGATTATTAAAAGATTTCCTCCACACCTTACCTTCTTCAACTCGCAAAAGGGTTTTATTGGTGTATTGGAGGGAGTGTTCAAAAATTAGTAACTTTTCCCCACACAATAAAGTATCTCCAGTGAATTTATATGAATTGTTGAAAGAACCGTCAAACCAATTAATATGTACTGATGCAATAGTTAGTCCTGGTCTCGAAAGATAGTCAAAAGTAGTTTGAGATTGAATACGTAAGCCTAACATACATAAAATGCCAAATGTTAATAATTTCGTTTGCATAATGATGTGGTTTGTATTTAGTTAAAAACAATGTTTACATCATAATAATTGATGTTTATTTGATTTTTTTTATAGATCAAAGTAGATAAGTTAAAACTGTAAGATGTTTATTGTTATTTACTTCACTTTTTTTTTGCATTCTAATTCTGCGAAACAAAAACTGCTTAAATAGGGTGTCTCACAAAATTACTCTTTCATAAAAATTACTTTTGTTTTGCCCTTTACATTTAGTGAGTCAAAAGGAATTTTTAAATTAATTAAATGAAAAATGGGATCACACACCAAATACTCTGATTTAACTTCAAAAATAGCTAAATGCAACTCATTCAGGTGCATTCCGAGCCACTTTTATTTTAAATCCGGAGAAATTAGTTGATAGAAAAGTGATTTGGGGTTTTAGACAGTTTGACGGCTTTGCTTTGTGATGGGCGACCGATGGGGTACATTTACCAAAAGATATTTTTATTGCTCCGCGATTCTTTAAGTTATAAATGTTTCAATATATTCAGGATCTCTTCTCATATCACAAAAGCCAACTACAAATAAATGAGTTTTATCGAACGTATAAAATAAATAGTAGTCTTTTATGATCTTTGCTCGAATCAGTGACTTTTCGGTTAACTTACCAGATTCTGGATATTTAGCCAGTGTTTTAAGAGCGTTTTTGACGATTTGATACAGCTTTTGGGAATAGGTTTTTGTACCATTTCTTTGATGCCAATATTCAAGAATTTCATTTATTTATTCCTTCGCATCAACTGTCCAAATTATTTGTAAAGCCATTTTTCGATACTTTCTTCAACTTCGGAATTTGGAATTGTATTTCCTTATTTTATTTGGGATATACTTTTATCTAATGCTTCTTTATAATAATCCGGTATTTTAACAATCTCATTATGTGTAGATTCTATGTTAATAAGACCTAAAATTTCTTCTAACAAGTAGTCATCGGCAGATTCTAATTCTTTGTAAACTCTACTTTTTAATTCTATATTGGACATAATTAAATGATTTGTGGTATAAAAAACTAAAGCAAAAAAAAGTACCATCTACTCCTTAAAAACGTTCAGTACATTGGATGCCAAAAATGTTCGATTCAATAATTTCATAAAATTTCCACCCTACGTACTAAATACCTTAAATCTCCGACCACAAAGATAAGGATTCATCATGGAATTATACATTGATGTGGTATTGAATGTCTTTTCTATTCAAATCACACAGCAAGTATAGTTAGTGAAGCTGAACTTTATTTATACCGATGATAATTTTCTTTAAGAAAAATTATGTCTTCATAAAGACGATGTTTTACATGTCTTTATGAAATTAGACGATGTTTCACATGTCTTTATTAAATTTCGACGATGAAATGTCCAGGACGATCAATGTCCTGATACTAAAATTACTTTAAAGACAAGCTTCGTGTTACCGCTTTAGGTAAACATAAACTTCGTCCTTACTCAAAATCAATACGTATGGTAAAGCAATTTTCGCAAACCAATTTATTTTGAGTATATTTAGTAGTTCCAGAGCTAATTTATGTATAGGAGGTGTTTTTGATGTTGAAATATTAGAAATACCAATGAGTCACGAAAGGTATGTGTTTTATATTTAATGGATGTAGAGTACAAAAGGCTCAAGTTACACATGTCAGGCTTGTACCAGCTTGAAAAACGCGCAGCAGATGAAAGAGTTTATTTGCTATTTTCAATCAATTTCTGCAGGAAGGGAGATGCAAAAATAAAATCATGAAGCACTTCATTTTTATCCAGAAGCACTTCTTCTTTGCTTCCCTGCCAGGCTAACAGACCTTTATCCAACAGACATATGTTTTCACCAATCTCCATTACAGAGTTCATGTCGTGTGTGTTGATGATGGTGGTGATGTTATTGTCTTTGGTGATATCTGATATCAGTTCGTCAATGGTGATGGATGTCTGGGGATCAAGACCTGAATTGGGTTCGTCGCAAAACAGATATTTAGGATTCAATACTATAGCCCGTGCTATACCTACTCTCTTTTGCATTCCTCCGGATATTTCAGAAGGGTATTTTTTATTTATACCCGGCAAACTCACTCTTTCAAGACAAAAATTGACTTGATCTGTTTTTTCTTTAAGGGTTTTATGGGTAAACATATCCAGCGGGAACCGGATGTTTTCTTCGACGGTCATGGAGTCAAAGAGTGCATTGCCCTGAAACAACATGCCAACCTGCATCCTAAGTTTTCTGAGTGACTGTTTGTCTGCGGTGACCAGATCTATATCATCATACCACACACTACCGGAAGTAGGTTTAAATAATCCAACCAGAATTTTAAGTAAAACTGTCTTTCCGGATCCGCTTTTACCGATGACCAGATTGGTCTTACCAGCTTCAAAAAGGAAATCTATCCCTTTTAATACTTCCTGCTCGCCAAATTGTTTAAATATTCTTTCTGCTCTGATCATACGTTACGCGGTTAAGACAATGGCAATCACATAATCTGCCAAAAGGATTAAAATATTACTGTAGACTACTGCCCTGGTACTGGCTTCACCCAGTTCAATGCTGCCTCCTTTTACAAAGTAACCCTGATAACAGGAAACACTGGTGAGAATGTATCCAAAAGTTACTGCTTTTACCATCATCATGTACACATTGTAAGGCACAAAAAATGATCGGATCCCTTTTATAAACTCTGCTGATGTAAATAATCCAACCGGTACACTCGCAATGTAGGCTCCTACGATTCCAATCAAAGCCGCAGCACATACTAAAACAGGTACCATCAGAATAGAAGCGATAAGTTTAGGGAGGATAAGGTAAGCAGATGTATTTACACCCATGATTTCCATGGCATCGATATGTTCTTTTTGTCTCATACCGCCGAGTTCTGCAGCCATATTACTACCTACCTTGCCCGCCAGTACGAGACAGGTTATGGTAGGGGCAAGTTCAATGATGGTCATGTCTCTGACGATATAACCAATATAATATGGTGGAATCAACGTTCCGGCCATTTGATAATAAAATTGTACAGCAGTAACTGCTCCTATAAAAATGGAGATCAAAAAAACTATGGGCAACGATCCGATACCAATATCATACATCTGCCGGATAGTCTCTTTGTAGTACATTCTGTTGTTCTCAGGCCTGCGGAATATCTGACCCTGCCAGAGAATAAAACTGCCAAAGTGGTGAAACAATTTTAAATTCATACTACTATTTAGACTTTTTTATGAAACGGGTCAGATTATAGAACCACAAAAATAAGTTAAATTATTGATCTTATGAGCAACAAATTAAATGAGAGAATGGTTTGATTAAATTGAATAAAGTAATAAGAATGAATGTCGTAATAACAGGAGCTTCAAAGGGTATAGGAAAAGCCATCGCATTAAAATTTGCAGAAGAAGGGCATCATTTGGCCATTTGTGCCCGAAATGTCTCTGATCTCGAACTTCTTAAAAATGAAATATTGGGAAAATATCCCGATACCGACATGTATATATCAGCAACAGATATCCGGAATGAAAAGCAAATAAAACAATTTGCAACCGATGCCGTCAAACATTTTGGATGTATAGATGTCCTGGTCAATAATGGCGGCGTTTTTTTACCCGGGAAAATATCTGAAGAAGAAGAAGGAGCTTTGGAACAACTAATGGAAACCAATCTTTACAGTGCATACCATCTCACCAGGGCGCTCCTTCCATATATGTTGAAGTCAGAAAAGCCCCATATTTTTAACATGTGCAGCATTGCCAGTTTTATGGCATACCCGAATGGCGGATCATACAGTATTTCTAAATTTGCTTTGCTGGGTTTTTCAAAAGTATTGCGGGAAGAATTAAAGCCTTCAGGGATTAAAGTTACTGCGGTAATGCCCGGCGCTACCTGGTCAGATTCCTGGGCTGGGGTGGATCTGCCTCATGAAAGACTCATGGAAGCAAAAGATATTGCAGATACCATTTGGAATGTTTATCAGCTTGGGCCTTCGGCAGTGGTAGAAGAAATTATCATCAGACCACAGTTGGGAGACTTGTGAGGATAGATGTACAATATTTTACTTGAAATAAAATAATATTTCAAATTTTGCGTCTTATAGTGTAATTGGATAGAAAAATTTTTCAAAAATAAACCAGAAAAAAAAATTGAAACAAATAATTTTATTGGGATTAATCCTGTGTTTTTCTACCTTAGTATTTGGCCAAAAGTATAATACTGTCGGCGGAATAAGGATAGCGGACGATTTTGGTATCAGTTTTGCACAGCGTATTGCCAATAAAAGTACCGTAGAGCTGAACATCCAACCGGGCACATTTGCCGGTCATGAAATGATATCTGTTCTGGCAAAACAGCATTATCCATTGCTCAGCAAAAGATTGAATTTTTTTATGGGAGCAGGAGTATATTCCCGCAAAGTACCATCTGTCTATATTGATAACCCGCAGAGCACAAAAACCAAAGGAGTAGCTTTTACCTTTGGTGCAGAATTTTCTATCGGGAACTTAAATATTTCTACTGACTATGTCCCTTTGGTAACCATAAATAAAAATGACAGCAATCAGAGATTTTATACTACATCGGGATTTAGTCTCAGATATATCTTCCTGAAAAGAGACTCAGGTACAAAAAAGTTTTTCAAAAAACTATTCAGAAAGGATTGATTCAAAGGTAAAGCTTCGGAGAAATTCACAAAATGGCTTCAAACATGATATGTTGAAGGATCATCATCTTCATGTATCTTTTATTATTCTGATTTAAGAAAAATTCTTTTTACGTTTAATTAATTCAGGCAATATTTAAGAATCGTGTATATTTACTGCAAAATATAAAGTATGCCTGCAAGAATATTTTGTGCAGCACTGATCCTGATTTTAACCGGATGTATGTCAAAGGAAAAAAGTAAAACACCTGTAAATCTCCCATTTGATCAACCACCACAATGGGCACGAGAGGCCATCTGGTATCAGATTTTTGTGGAGAGATTCAGAAATGGGAATCCGGTCAATGACCCGACTGCAGAAACATGTGACAATGCCCTGATAGACCCGCTTCCATCAGATTGGGCACTGACACCTTGGGGTCACAACTGGTATAAGCAGGAAGACTGGGCTAAACCAACGGGACTAGACTTTTACCGGACCATACAGATGCGCAGATATGGAGGTGATCTTGCTGGTGTAGAAGAAAAAATTCCCTATCTCAAAGAACTGGGCATCAATGCTATATATTTTAATCCCATCAACGATGCTCCGTCTCTGCACAAGTATGATGCCCGTCACTACCATCATATCGATGTGACCTTCGGGGATGATATCAAAGGTGACCTGGCAATAATGGCTGCCGAAAATCATGCCGATCCGACCACATGGCAATGGACTTCTGCAGATAAAAAATTTATTGCTCTCGTAAAAAAATTGCACAGCGAAGGCATAAAAGTAGTCCTTGACTTTTCATGGAATCACACAGGAAATAACTTTTGGGCATTCAAAGATGTTGAAAAAAATCTTGAAAAATCAACATTCAAAGATTGGTATCATACCAAATTTATAAAAGATGAATCAACGGGTAAAATCACTTTTGAATATGAAGGATGGATTGGAATAAAAAATCTCCCGGAATTAAAAAAAATAAACAGCAAAGGTAAAATTCCCGGACACCCTTATGAAGGCAATTTACAACCTGAAGTAAAAGAACATATTTATGCAGTATCCAGACGATGGATGGACCCCGATGGAAATGGTAATTTTGAAGATGGTATAGACGGTATGCGCCTAGACGTGGCCGAACATGTACCTATGGGTTTCTGGCGGGATTTTAGAAAATATGTACGGTCAGTAAATCCGGAATTTTATCTGGTCGGAGAAAACTGGTGGACCAAATGGCCTGACGAGCTGATGGACCCTGCGCCCTGGGTGAAGGGTGATGTTTTTGATGCAGTCATGCATTATCAGTGGTTCAAAGTGGCCCGGTCGTATTTTGCCCAGCCAAATGATAAAATCACATTGCCGCAATTCAGAAAACAAATAGATTCTGTATTTCTGAAGTATCCGGATTATACGCAACAAGCCATGATGAATCTGGCTGCTTCTCACGACTCTCCAAGGTTGCTCTCTACATTTTTTAATGTCAACAAATATAAATTCAATTGTAAGCCGCAGGAAGATAAACAATACCGGACCAACACTCCCGGAGAAATCACGTACCATCAGGTAAAACTGTTTTTGTTGCACCAGTTTACTTTTGTAGGAGCGCCACATATTTGGAATGGGGACGAAATGGGTATGTTGGGTGCGGATGACCCGGACAACAGAAAACCGCTCACATGGCCTGATATAGATTTTGAAAATGAAACACAATCTGCATTTTCAGCTTATACGTATAGCGAGAAGCCAACTTTTAATCAGGAAATGTTTGATTATCACAAGTCTCTTATTGCTTTAAGAAAATCATCACCGGTGTTTACATACGGTACCTATGAAATGGTCGAAATATCTGACAATGCTAAAATATTGGCTTATTATCGTACCTGGAATGATGAGAAATATCTGGTTGTATTTAATAATAACAACGAAAACGGAGAAATGAACTTGTCCGGATTAGCTCCAAAGTACAACATGGTATTTAACTACCGTTGTGATGATTTAAATGAAGGCGGAGTGGTTAAAATGCCGGCATATTCTGCTTTTGTAGTTAAAATTATAAAATAAAAATAAGATGTCTTTATTGGATAAAGTGTATGATCCTGAAGAGTTTAGGAAAAATGGACATATGCTCGTGGATCTGCTGGCAGATAACCTTCAAAACAACCTTAATCAAAAAAACGATAAGGTCATAAACTATATCCGGCCGGACACCAATTATGAAAGGTGGAACCAATTGGAATTTGAGAATCCTGCTGCTTTTTTTAAAGAGGTGATAAACAATTCCATACAACTGCAACACCCGCGTTATATCGGTCATCAGGTAAGTGCACCAGCTCCTTTAGCTGCTTTGGCAGGATTTGAAGGAATGATGCTCAATAGTGGGGGAGCTATTTATGAGATGTCAGCAGCATCTTCGACACTGGAAAGGGTGGTTATAGATAAGCTCAAAGGATATTTCGGACTTGACGATGGAGATGGAATCATCACTTCCGGAGGTACGTTGGCCAATCTCACAGCATTGATTTGTGCCCGTAACATTAAAGCTTCTGAGGACATCTGGAATGAAGGCCAAAAAGAAAAATATGCCTTCATGGTATCTGAAGAAGCACATTATTGTATTGACCGGGCGGTACGGGTCATGGGGTGGGGCGACGAAGGTATCATTAAAATACCGGTGGATGATCAATACAGGATGAGAGCAGAATTATTGGCATCTTATCATGCAGAAGCTCAAAGCAGAGGGATAACGGTACTTGGTGTTGTGGGCAGTGCGCCTACTACTTCTACAGGTATATATGATGATTTGGAAAGCATTGGGGCATACTGTATTACAAATAACCTTTGGTTTCATATAGACGCTGCACATGGTGGTCCGGCGGTGTTTTCTGAAAAATACAAATATCTGATGTCCGGTTGTCATCTGGCAGACAGCATTACCGTGGACGCTCATAAAATGATGATGACACCTTCTCTTACGACCATGCTTTTTTTTAAAAACAGCAAGGACAGTTACAGGACTTTTGCACAGAAAGCACAGTATCTGTGGAGCGCTTCAGATGAAGAATGGTACAATTACGGGAAAAGAACCATGGAATGTACTAAAATTATGCTAAGTACCAGAGTTTATGCACTGATGAGTATCTATGGTATGAAAATATTTGAAACCTACCTGGACCGGTGTTATGATATGGGAAGGAAATTTGCAGAAATCATCCATTCTGATTCAAAATTTGAACTTGCTGTAACCCCTCAGTCAAATATCGTTTGCTTCAGGGTAAAAGGAGAAAACACAGATGAAACAAACGCTTTAAACAGAAATATTCGTCATCATTTGCTTGAAGATGGCAGTTTTTATATCGTCCAGACTGTCCTTAAAGATAAAGTGTATCTTCGGGTGAGTATCATGAATCCTTTTACTGAAACTACTGATTTAGAAGCCCTTCTCAATCGAATCAAGGATTTACTTTAAAGATAAGAATTTTTATTGTTGTGAGTATCTTAATTTTTTACAAGAAAGACTTTTATTCAAATTTGCATTCAAGGCATAATTATGGTGTTTTAATACATATCAGCTCAGCACTTTACTACTACTTAGAAAAAATAGGGACACTTAATTCTACTTTGTTAAATAAAGAATTGAGCACTAAATGCACCATTTTTGCTCATTCATTATGTTTGAAACTTGGATTGTATTGTCATGATAAAGTAAAGCCAAGTTAAAAAATGATTTAGTTCTTAATGATTGGACTATCTTCATTTATCTGGCTTTGTCGCTCGAGCCGCGACGGGCTTTTACTTTTTGCAATTGCCAAAAAAAGTAAACAACCCGCCTGACCACTATATGATAGTCGGGCAGGAAAAGGCTAGTTCCGCTAAATCGCTCCGCGTACCGGAACGGCCACGCTTTTTACATACTACCTTAATGTTTGATATTTAGCCCATGTTTTAGCCAATATTTGATCTGAAATTTAATATAAAGCAAAGTTAACAAAGTAGGATTAATATTCAAATATTTTTTCAAAAAATTACTTCCATTTGGATTTAATACTTCTGTTTGATGTATTAATAAAACTAAATACTTATCATATAGTCAATTATAAACGTATTATAATTGTTTTTAATATTTTATGAATTTTATACATAATTGGTATTGAATTTGTATACATACAACTGTATGATTTTCTCATTTTGATTTAAACATGCTAAAAAATGAAAATTTATTTGCACATCAGCAATTCTGATATTTCTTCGAACATGTATCAGAAAATATATCGAAAACAGGGTGTATTACACCTAAAGTATCACAAAGAATCAGTATTTTTTGATTATAAATAATCATATCTGAAAAGCTATAAAATAAAAAATGAATTTTCAAGTAGTGGCATGAACAACATTTTGTGTCACTTATCTAAGGTAAAAGTCATTTATTATTTGATTGAAAAACGAAGATTTTGATTTTGCCGAACCCAAAAATTAGATAAAATGACCTCTGCATCTGAATATATTCCAGTCAACGTAGGTGTTATTAAATATTGGAAACAACGTATGACAGTAACAGGGGATGGCTTAAAGTTACAGCATTTCAGACGGCATAGTCCGTGTAATTTTAAAAATGAACCTATTAATTCATTTACAAGATTCAGATGTAATAGCTTGTTACTATTGTCAACCAAGTTAAACATCCCTTTTAATGCAATAATAACCAACAGTGTATTTGTTGCTCTACTTTTATTATTTATTTCCATGCCTAATTTCTGTTTTGCACAAACAGAAACCTTTGATGCAGGTGCATATATTGTAAATATGGGAATAACACCTCAAACGGAAAAGAACGCGCTTAAGCCTTACGGAATGATATATGATTTAATCAAAAATCACAAAGTAATGGTGAAATGGTGTATAAATCCTGCCAAGGCAAAAGATGGGAATGACTTTAGCCACAATGGTGTAAATTACAAAGGTGGGCCTTTTATTATTCCTGCAGAATACAGGTCTTCTGCGGTTAATGCCAGAATAAACTATTGGAAAAGTCTCGGAGTAGTTGGAGCAACCACAGTTTCATCCATTACTGTTCCAATAGATCCAACTTATGGCACTTTGAGAAATGTACCCAGATGGACTTTGGATAAAAAAAATGGAAAATTAGCAGTTGAATATTTCATGAATGCAGGTATTCCTCAGGATGCTTATGGTGGAAATAATGGGGCAGGCTGGAAAAATCCATCAGAATTGGATTGTTGTGATGATCTTTTTGTTTTACCACATGCCGAACCCAGTTGGGCAGTGCACCAAAGATTATACAGTTGGAATCTGGAATGTAAAGGTGGATTGTGGGATGGCTGTACTTCAGGAAGTGCTATAGAAAATATGGTCAATCCTTCAGACCGAAACCAGCAGACAAATTTTCTGACCGTCAAAGATCCCGCCTTCAAAGGAAGTAGTGGCATATACGCCAACAGTAATACGTTGATGTTGTGGGGTACACACAAAGATGGAACACCACCATATACACACAGATTGCCAGCAGATCCGGTCGCTCAATATATCGGAACAACGGATGGAGCGCACACTAACGGGGCAGAACAGATATATATTCCAAGACAAACGTCAGGTACCACAGCAAGATGGAATCCCGGCACTAAAATTATAGTGTATGATCCGTCTCATACTAATGTGCCATCGATACAACCGGATCTTAGGAATGCACCTGCTGCTATTGTGTACGGCAGAGGTTTTGGAGATGAAAACAGAGGTTTTGTCATGCACTCAGCAGGACATAGTTATGATAAATGCCAGTCCAGTCCTGCCCATGTTGCTGCTCAAAGGGCATTTTTTAATTTCAGTTGGTTGGTAGCAACAGACAAAGCAGAAGTAATTAGTATAGTAAATAATGGAGGAAACGTATCTTCCGGGACGGGCAGAGGTATTAGTTTTGATCTTCCGGAAGGCAATTTGTCGTCTTTTACTATTGAGTGGTCATCTACTTGCGGGGGCACTTTTACACCCAGTCCAAATCAACAAACCCTTGAATTTATCCCTCCACCATCGACAGATATTTCAGGTTGTGTGCTTTCAGTAACAATTACTGATGGCTGTGGCAGGGTAACCACCAGTTCCCAACGTATAGGTATATTTTGTGATTACTATGTAAATCATACCAAAGAGCATCCTACCTGTAAAGGGAATCAGAATGGGGTGATCCACCTGGATATTTCAGGAAGCAGTGCTTACGGTGCCAATGATTGGTCATGGACAAAGGATAACTCTCCCACCACAGGATCGGGAACAGGACAAACTATTTCTGGTTTAGGTGCGGGTTCTTACCAGATAACGGTAACCTCATTTACAGGTTGTTCAGCTGCTTTTACTACTTTACTAACAGAGCCAAATGAAATAGGCGTAGCTGCTCAGGCACAAAATTATCAATGTTATGATCAAAAGGGAGCTGTGACCATCGTTACTTCGGGTGGTTCTACTCCTTTTAGTTATTTATGGAGCAATGGCTCAACCACAAAAAATCTGGTAAATATTACCTTTGGACAGTACACTGTTACCGTTACTGATGCCAATGGATGTACCGGTTCAGCAGCAGCATCTGTTGTTGGGCCTTTGACATCCTTTACTGTCAGTGCATCAAAAACTGATGTCAGTTGTTTCGGACAACAAAACGGAACCATAAATTTAACCATCTCCGGAGGTCAGCCTGATTATTCTTATTTATGGTCAGATGGTCAGGGACAAAAAGACCTGATCAATTTATCAATAGGCAATTATGTAGTCACTATCACCGATGTCTATGGTTGTACAGCCACAGCAAGTGCTGTAATCCAACAGCCTACACCTCTGAATGTAACGGTAAATACCACACCTCCGGATTGTGATGTAGGTTCTAATAGTTCTTTAATTACAAATGGGGCTATAGATATTTCTGTTTCAGGTGCGACACCTCCTTATCTTTATGTTTGGAATTCAGGTGCCACGACACAGGACCGGGCGTCATTATCAGCTGGAAATTATACAATCACAGTTATAGATGCCAAAGGATGTCAGAGTGTTAAAGAAATAACGCTTACATCGCTCTCCACCATTCCTTCTAATCCAACAGGCATACATAAATAAGAGTGAATATGGTGAGAACGGTTTTCAATACAATATATGATGTTATGAGTAGATTACTTTCTCATAACACGAATATTGTTTTGATTGTCTTATTCCTGTTCTCCTATCAAATTTCAATTTCACAGACTACCATTACCAGTTCAATATCGTCGAGTTCAGATGACGCTGAAGAAACGGGACCTGATGGTCTTTATAATGGTGTCGGATTTGTTAATTTATTAAGTCCTGATATTGAAATGGTGCGCGATGACGAAAACCCTACTTCAGGTGCTCAATATGTCGGCTTGAGGTTTGGAAACATTAATATACCTAAAGGAGCAACTATAACCAACGCATTTATCACGTTCAGAGCAGTAACACCAAATTCCCCCAATACAAATAGTGGGGTAACCAATCTGACTATCAAAGCACAAGCTAGTGATGATGCTACTACATTTTCTTCAACAACATATAATATAAGCAGCAGACCTACTACAACAGCTTCAACATCCTGGTCATCTTTGTCGGCATGGACGACAGGGGCAAGTTATAACACGCCTGCATTTAATAATTGTGTTCAGGAAATAGTTAACCGCAGCGGTTGGACGAGTGGAAATAGTATTGCCTTAATCATTACTGGGTCAGGTTCCAGATCAGCTGAGTCGTGGGATAATGCTGCGACAAATCAACCGGTACTTACCATTACATATACTACCATCAGTTCTTCCGCAAACATTACAAATGTCACTTTGCCGCAAGGTGCAGATGGTGCTATCGACATTACGGTAAGCGGAGGTACTCCTGCCTATAATTATAGTTGGAGCAATGGTGCCACAACACAGGACATAAGTGGTCTTACAGGGGGCACTTATACAGTTACCATTACTGATGCAAATGGAGGATCGGACACATTTTCATATGAAGTCATAGATGGTTTAGTTAAAAAACAACTTTATTTGACGGGAGCAACACAGCTGATGGATCGGATAGATCCTCTAGCAGTTTCAGAAGCGTTAAAATCTACAGCAACTTTAACCTCTCCCACTATTGGTGTCCTCAATGCTGAATACAGAACATTTAGTAATTCAAATACTCTCTATGGAACATATACATCGCCTGATGGCCCGGACAGGCTACTTCTGGTTGGTATTTCAGTAAGGAACAGAAATGACATATTTGTAATCAGTGTTAAATATAATGACGTTCCTATGACTCAGGTCGCTACCATTGATAATGGTGTAGAAGCCTTAGTATATATTTATACTTTGGTTAATCCTCCTGTAGGTACATATTATCTGGATGTAGATTTTAACTCAACAGTGACCAGGGCTGCAGTAATTGGTATTGAAACCTTGCATGGTGTTCACCAAACTACACCAACAGGAACACCATCATCTGCTATAGCCAATAGTGTAAATAATATGTCTTTGAATATTGCTTCAGCAGTTGGCGATTTAGTGGTAAGTGTGGTTTCAAAAAGAAATGCAACATCCAGCTTTACTACATCACAAACCCAAAGATGGAATGCGTATCTGAATGAAACCAGAGGTGCAGGTAATTCTAAAGTTGCGACTTCTACCACTACTACTATGAACTGGACGTCAACCAACGGAACAGGTAGTGCGATGGTAGGCGTGGCTATAAAGCCAGCAGGTGGAAATCCGACCACCAGTTTTACCCAATCTCCAGCCATGTGCAGTGATTTTGTAATAAAAGCTGGGGATGTTAAAGTGGAAAATTATTTAAATATCATTTCAGGTACGATGCCTTCCAATCCGAATATTACCGCGGTATTAAAATACGATGCGGTAAATATTATCACACTGACGAATCCAACTTATAATAGCACTACGGGCCTGCTTACCTGGACAGGATCCCGTGCAACAGATATAACCGTCCCAGACGGTAAGTCCATCGTTCTGGAAGTAACCACCGATCAGACTTTGGTAAAATTTCAAATACAATATGATCATTCCAGCAAACCATCCATGATTGAATTCAATACATCTACTTTTGTTAATGTACCAACTTTGGCCATGTACAATGCGGCCTATCCTTCAGGCAGTGTTATTACCAGTGGACAGGTAGGAGCAACAGTTTATGTCAGGGCGACTGCAACGGATCCTTTTGGATTTTCAGATATTACAGGTATGGATATCACAACACAGAATCCTGCCGGAGGTCCTTATGCTTCTACACAGGTAGCTACATCAGGGTGTTCCAAAACTTACGAATTCGTCGGAACTGTTCCGAACTCACCAGGTGATATTATCGTTTCGGCAACGGCAAAAGAAGGGTATGAAAATACAGTTACACACACTAAAAGTATAAATTTTTCTATATGTCCGCTGACAGTTTCTAATGATGTAACCCAACTAACATCTTGTGTCACATCCAATGGATCCATAGCTTTAAATGTATCTGGTGCCATCGGACCATACACGTATAGTTGGAGTCGCACAAGCCCTTCCGGATCAGGAAGTGGGTCAGGCACCAATATAACTGGTCTGCCAGCCGGTACATACACCATCACAGTTACATCATTGCGAGGGTGTACTGGAACCACAACAGCGATAATTTCAGTACCGACCCCGCCACAGGCAACTGCAAGCGTCACAAATACAACATGTTTTCAAGGTTCAAATGGCCAAATTGCACAAACCGTAACCGGTGGATTTGCTCCGTACACCTATGCATGGTCAGGGAGTGTTGTCACCTCCAAAGACCGGACTGGATTGTCTGCAGGTAATTATACTGTAACCATCACTGACTCAGGTGGTTGCCAGGCATCATATACCTATTCAGTATCTCAACCTACTGCTCTAAGTGTAATCACTATGGTGACTGATCCTACCTGTGTGTTAACAGGATCTGTCACATTATCAATGTCAGGCGGAGGTGGTACATCTCCATACAATTGGAATTGGTCCCGTGTTTCTCCGGTAGCTACAGGCTCAGGGAGTGGTACAAATATTTCAGCCCTGACATATGGAACATATAATATTACTGTCACTTCATCCCTCGGATGTACAGGTACAGCTACTGCAATATTAACACAACCACTACCGCCAACAGCCAGTGCATTTATAACAGAACCTTTATGTAATGGAAGTGCGACAGGTGTTATAAATCAGGTGATTGTAGGAGGTACGCAGCCTGTAAATTATCTTTGGTCTGACAATGGAGTTACTACCCAAAATCGCAATACGATAAATGCAGGTACTTATACAGTTACCATCACCGATGCAAAAAGTTGTCAGGTTATAAAAAGTTATATCATATCACAGCCACCGGATCTGGTGCTAACCCAAACAGTAGTTCAGCCGCAATGCAGTTCATTGGGATCCATATCATTAAATGTTTCAGGAGGGAGGACACCTTATAATGTTGACTGGGCGGATATTTTTGGAACAAATAATGTAGAGGACAGAATTGGTTTATTACATGGTACATATTCAGTCACTGTTTCTGATAACAATGGATGTTCTGAATCTGCTTCTATACTTCTGAATCCACCTGTGTGTGATAGTGGTACCGAAGTATGTAAGTCTGACATTCCTCAGCGCTATTCGACAGATTCTGATCCGATGGTGACATCATATTTTTGGACAGTACCGCAAGGCGCAACAATCGTAAGTGGACAGGGAACAACAGTGATTTATATAGATTGGTCTGGCGCTACGGTCGGAAGTGGACTTGTTTGTGTCAGGAAGATCAATTCCTGTGGCGAAAGTTCCGATTTTTGCAGAAATATGATCATTACATCTCCACAAATTTCAGCGTCAGTTACCACGCCGGTTTGTGAAGGTTCCGAGATAAAATTTTATAGTTCAGGTGGCGTAAATTATAAGTGGTCTGGTCCAAACGGATTTACTTCTGAAAGTGAAAATCCTGTAATTTTTGGGGCAAGTCCTATGTATTCAGGTACTTATACAGTTACAGTTACCAATTCATTTGGTTGTAAAGGTACTGCTAATGTGGTCGTTAATGTAGTAGATGTACCTATAGTATCTGAAATAGTTTACAATGCCAGCTGTGGTTTGAATAATGGATTTATTGATGTTTCTGCTACTGGAGGTACATCGCCTTTTTCATATCAATGGTCCAATAATGTCAGTACTCAGGATAATTTCAGTCTTGGAAAAGGAAATTATGTAGTTACGGTTACTGACGCCAATGGTTGTAAAGTATCTTTATCCGGATCCGTAGGAGAAGTAAATGGTCCTGTAGTGAATCTGGAAACCAATGATATATTGTGCGCAGGAACAGCAACAGGAAGTATCGTACTAGATGTTGTCGGAGGAAACGGGCCATATTCATTTAACTGGTCAAATGGTGCCACAAGTCAAAATATCAGCAATGTTATAGCGGGAACATACCATGTGACGGTGGTGGATGTCAATGGGTGTGCCGATGTGGAGAGTGCCATGTTGATGCAACCCAATGTACTGATAGTTGATAAAATACAGACGGATGTAAGTTGTTTTGGAAATAATCAAGGAATGATTGATTTAACGGTATCAGGAGGCACAGCACCTTATCAATATCTATGGTCAGATGGAATAACTACACAAGATAGGACAAACTTACTTGCCGGAAATTATACAGTAACTGTGACTGATAATAAATTTTGCCAGTCATCCAAAACTATTGCGATACAACAACCAAATGCGGCTTTAAATTTATCCGTTTCTGCCATTGACATTTCATGTTTTGGTTTGACAAACGGAACGTTGAACTTAACGGTATCCGGGGGAAATTTACCTTATACTTATGCATGGTCTTCGCCGGATTTTGTTTTATTTCAATCAACACAAGAAGATATAAACGAACTGAAAGCTGGTTCTTACATAGTTACAGTATCAGATGCTAAAGGATGTACAAGTTCTTCAAAAAAAACATAGCTGAACCTGAAATTTTGGACCTGGTAGCCAATAAAATTGATGCATCTTGCTTTAATGCAGAAAACGGAAGCATAGCTATTGATGTTAGTGGTGGAAATGTACCATATCAATATCTTTGGTCAAATGGTAGTACCACCGATATGATACAGGGACTCGATGCTGGTATGTATACAGTGACTGTCATTGATAAATATGGTTGTATGTCTGATCTATCTACTACCATACAGGAACCGGAAGCAATAATTTATGCACAGGCAGCGACGCATGTAACTTGTTTTAGCGGAGCTAGTGGAGCCATCGATTTGTCAGTTTCCGGTGGAGCAGGCAATTATACTTACATTTGGTCTGACGGATCGACAAGTGAAGATATCTCAGGACTAACAGCAGGCAATTATACTTTTACAATAACTGATGCCAATAATTGTTCAGTGGCGTCTTTGGTAAGCATCGTCCAAAACACACCATTCTACACGAACGAATATGTAAACCATGTGTCATGCAATGGTGGTGCTGATGGTTCTATAGATTTTACCGTAAAAGGCGGGACAGGTCCGTATAGTTTTCTTTGGTCAAATGGGGCAACCACGGAAGATGTTCAAAATTTAAGGGAAGGTGCCTATTTTATTACTTTTACGGATGCAAATTTGTGTTCAGCTTCATCCCTGATTGTAATCAATGAACCAAATTCTATCTATGTGTCTGCTACAAGTTCTGATAAAAGTTGTGAAGAAACCATTGATGGCAGTATTGTACTTGATGTCCAGGGAGGAGTAGGGCCATATCGTTTTGAATGGTCCAATGGTATTTCAACGCAAAATATAAATGGTCTTTCGCAAGGAACATATACGGTTACCGTGACCGATTTTAACGGGTGTCAGACCACTTCATCAGCTTCCGTCTTATTTCCTGCAAAAATGAGTATAAATGGTACTGTGGTGTCAAACTGCCAGGGCCAGACGAATGGCAGTATTAATGTTACAGTGAATGCAGGCACTTCTCCATATCAATATCAATGGTCAGACAGTGAATCAAATACACAAAACAGAACGGGATTACCCGGAGGGACATATACAGTGACCGTGACCGATTCAAATGGATGTACTGATACGGCATCATATGAACTTGAATCATTAAATGTGTCCATTTTTGGAGTAAATCCATCTTGTGGTAAAAATGAACTTGGTATTGCCGGACCCAATAGCGATGGTGAACTTTATGTCACAGCTATAGGTGGAAATGGAACTTTTTTTTACCAATGGTCGACCGGAGCAAATTCTGAAAATGTACATCAGTTGCCCAATGGATTTTATACAGTTACGGTTAGTTCAGGTATTTGTACAGCTATAGCGTCCAAGTTACTTTCAGCAGGAAGTTGTACACCTCCTGTTGCCTTAAGTGAATATTTTGTAACTGAAATAAATGTACCTTTTACGGGTTCAGTTTCTCTCAATGATTATGATCCGGATTTTGAATATCCTTTAACACTGCTTCCTTTAGGTTATATTGATACAGAGATTGGTATAATGGAATGGGATACATCATACAACGGAAGTTTTGAATTTACCCCACAAACCGATTATATCGGGACATTCTCTATACCTTACCAGGTTTGTGATACATTAAATTTGTGCGATACTGCAAGAGTGTATATTACAGTTTCACCACCCATAATAGGTGTCTCTAAAACAGTATCTACTTTTCCTGTCAACGATGGGAATCAGTCTTATGACCTGACCTATGCAATTCGTATTAAAAATATGAGTTACATTAATTTGAACAATGTGTTTGCTACTGACGATCTGGATGCCGCATTTAACGGATCGGTAGCTTATGAGGTAACAGGTATTTCGAGCACTGATTTTGGTGTAAATCCATTATTTGATGGATCATCGGATAAAAATTTATTGTTAGGATTAAATTATTTGGATGCATTTGATGCGGGTGTTGTGTACGTTGATATTAAACTAACCCCCGGAAGCAATCTTGGTCCATATAACAACAATGCAGAAGCAACAGCATTTTCTGATGGTGGTGTTTTTGTGTCTGATATTTCCCAGGATGGTACAGATCCTGACCCTGACCATGATGGAAACCCAAAAAATAATAATGAACCTACTCCATTACAACTTTGTCCGATCGTGAGTATTACCGGGCCGGATGTTATATGCGCTGGTACTATTACCACACTGTCTCCTGTACCTAATGGTACCTGGATAAGCAGCAATCCTGCTGTAGCTCAGGTAAATAATTCTGGTGTTGTCGTGGGTATTTCTGCCGGATCTGCCTCGTTTTATTTCATTGAAGATGTATCAGGATGTTTAACAAATACAACATCTGATATTACAGTAATAGCAAAACCCCTGGTTGCCGTGCTTACAGACACCATTATATGTGAAGGCAGGACAGCTTTTTTATCTCCTTCCACAGGCGGATTCTGGAGTAGCAGCGAATCTGGGATAGCTTCAGTAACTAATACCGGAGTAGTAACCGGCAAATCAGTAGGTTCAGCAAATTTTTATTTTACAAACCTTCAAACAGGATGTCAGTCAGATGCAACCGGTCAAATTATAGTCAGGGACAATCCTGTGTTGACTTTTGATGGTGATTCTATCATTTGTGTCAATGAAACTCTATCTGTTTCCCCCAAGACAAACGGAGTATGGCAAAGTTCCAATCCATTGGTAGCAACCGTAACCAATGGTGGAATAGTTACCGGCAGGTCCAATGGTATTTCTTATTTATCTTTTACAACCAATGAAGGTTGCTACCGGGATCAACCACTTAGGGTAGAAATAAAAGGGAATACATTTACCCAAATATTAGGCCCTTCTTCTGTTTGCGAAGGTTTGACCACTCAACTGCACCCTTCTGGAGGTGGCGTATGGGCAAGCAGTGATTCTGATATTGCATCCGTTTCATCTTCGGGAGTGGTGACGGGTCATCAGCCTGGAACCGTATCCCTTACTTTTACCGATCTGACATCCGGATGTATATCTGATTTAGGTCAAAACATATCGATAGTCCAAAAACCAGCCATTCAGATTATAGGGTCAGACACTATTTGTGTAGGGACTACTACGACATTAACGCCATCCTCGGGCGGAATATGGATCAGCAATGCTCCGCATATCGCACAGATAGACAACAATGGTATTGTCACTGCTATTAATTCCGGAATGTCATCTTTTGTTTTTATTGCATCTAGCACCGGATGCTCATCTGATACACTGACTTCTATTTATGTAAAACCAAAACCAGATGTCGCATTTACAGATTCAGAAACGATTTGTCAGGGACAAAGTACCTTTTTGATTCCCAATTCCGGAGGCTCATGGTTTAGCGAATCTCCTTCAATAGCTACAGTGAGCAATAATGGATTGGTAACAGCTGCAGGACAGGGGACTACACGATTTTATTTTGTATCTGACTCCACAGGATGTGTTTCAAATTATACGAATTATCTATTGGTACACCCTAAGCCCAGCACCACGATTAATGGTATGACAGATGTTTGCGTTAACGCCACAACCTCTTTACTGCCCGTGACAGGAGGTACATGGACCAGCTCAAATAGTTTAATTGCCGCAGTATCGTCCACAGGCGTTGTCACCGGGATATCAGAAGGGTATGCCAGTTTTATTTTTACTGATGGTAACACTGGCTGTAACTCAGATTTGACCAATCCGATAGCTGTCCATGCATTGCCACAAATTGCTATCAATGGACCCAACGAAATTTGTACCGGATACTCTACTTATTTGTCGCCTGTTTCCGGTGGCGTATGGATTTCAGAAAACGAAAACATAGCTATTGTTTCACATAATGGAATAGTACGATCTATAGCTGCGGGAAAGGTGAAATTCAGGTTTACAGAAACGACCACGGGTTGTACGTCAGAAGGCCCTTCTGGCATAGTTACTATTGAAAATTGTTTTTTAAATGATTTTAATTATACTTTTGTCAATGTATTATTGCAAGGATCAGTACAGACCAATGACGATGTTCCTGCAAACACCTTATATGGACAGTTTCCAACCCTTATTTCTAAGCCAGGGATAAGTAATCCGATCATTTCGATGAATTCGAATGGGCAATATACCTTTCAAACCAATGAACCCGGCATTTATATCTACCATGTTCAGGTGTGTATTCCACCGTTGACCAATAACTGTCCTACTTCTATTCTGGAGATACATGTCGAAGATATGAAGATTGGCGGTAATATACCAGTGGCTGTTGCCGACAGAGCAACTACGTTCAGTAATGTCAATCGTTTTCTGCCAGGCATACCGGTAACCCTTCAGACTTTGGCAAATGATAAATGTTTGAACGGGGCAGGGTGTTCGTTGGATCCGGCAAGTGTTTCTATTACCAACCCGCCTTTGAATGGTTTTGCTACCGTCGCATCCAATGGCAATATAACGTATACCCCAAACCCTGGATTTGCAGGTGAGGACATTCTGACTTATAAAGTTTGTGTAACAGGTGAAGCCACAAATTGTGCCACAGCGAATCAATTGATCAGTGTATTGGACAATAATTACAATTTTACCAATTCTACGGATGCAGTAGATGACTTTTTTGTAACTTATCAGGAGACCTCTGTATCAGGAAATGTAAAAGTCAATGATTTTGATAAAGAAGGCAATAATCAGACGATCACAGCTCAGGGTACATCGTTAAATCCTATATCAATCTACGGAGGTAAATATTTCATCGATAGTCAAGGAGGGTTTACTTTCATACCAGAAAATAATTTTTGGGGGACTGCTTCATTTGTTTATACCACTTGTGACGATTATATCCCATCTGAATGTAAAAGTGCAACAGTTTATATACTGGTTATTCAAGACTTTTCAATGCAAATACGCATGTACCTGGAAGGTGCACTGCTTAATAATGGTAATTTGAAGTCTTTGGACGGAAGACCTTTGATGCGGGACAACCTAAGATCAAATCCATTTACGGGTCAGAACTTTATTCCCGCCGTGGATCCCTACAGCAATGCTACAGATTTTATCGATATAAGATCTAAATATAGTCACAAAGGCCCTGGTTCTCTCATGAAATTCAGAAGCATCCAAAATCCTTCAAATGTATTTGGAGTTTCAGGATCTGATGGTATTGTGGATTGGGTTTTTATAGAATTGAGATCCAAATCAGACCATAGTCATGTTCTGGCGACCAGATCGGGTTTGCTGCAGCGGGATGGCGACGTAGTAGATATCGATGGAGTAAGTCCGTTAAGATTTCCTGGAGTTGCTACAGATAGTTTTTTTGTGGCTATACGACACAGAAATCACCTTGCTGCAATGTCCGAAAAAATATTTAGCAACGATTTGATAGACTTTACCGTATCAGGAATGAATCTTTTTGATTTTGGTACTTCAAAAAACCAAGGATATGACTATACTGGTCTGGCTGTCAAACACAGTGTAATCAATGGATACAGAGCCTTATGGGCCGGTGATTTCAATGCTGATGGAAAACTCAAATTTGTAAATCCAAATGATGACCAGAACAGCCTGTTTTTTGATGTTCTTGTTTATCCTGATAATGTCAATAGTGCATCCAATTATAATTTTGGGTATGGATATTTACAAGGTGATTTTAACATGGATGGCCGTACAAAGTATGACAATCCAAATGATGATAAAAATTTGATTTTCAGTCAGATACTTCTTTATTCGCTCAATACTGAGTTGCTCTCTAATTTTAATTATTTTATTGCCCAATTACCTGAATCAAGGTAGGTCTGTTGTCGGTTAAAATACTGCAAATACAACCGTTTTTTAGTTTTATTTTGAAGATATACAGTGGTTTTTATATATACACCCTGCTGATTTGATATCTGAATAATTTTTCATTTTATACAGTTTTGGCATTTTGCGATAAATACAAATACGTAATTCGGATTTTCAGAACAGAATTTCGCAATGACCTGAAATCCTACAAATTAGAGTATTACTTCAATATTATTCACGTTAGTTATATATTATTTAAAATAATAATATGTATATTTGCACGCAATATTTCCATACTTGATTTTTATTTTTCAATACTATCAACGGTCATTTAACTTAAATTTTATTTTACGTTCGGTTGAAATATGACGATTGTATTATTAAAATTTAAATAAGAATGTGATATTAGTTTGTATAAAAGTAGTGGTAAGACGTCGATTTAGTGTCAATTTATTAATAAAACCATTAGAATCATGTAGAATTGAAATATAGTACCCATTTGAAATTGATTCAAGGTCTCAATTAATTGATTATGATAAGCACCCAAATAGCTGATTTAAAATATATAGAGAATAATGCAGAATGTTGCTTTGCAAAATTCCTGAATGGCAATAAAATTTTTGTCTTAAGGGCAGTTATTGTATTTCTTTTCTTTTTTACATTATGTATTTTTCCAAAAAATATAGTTGCTCAGTGTGTAACCTGTACTAATAATCTGGTTATAAATGGTGGTTTTAATACCAACACTGCCAGTTGGACTTCATCCAATGGAAATTTTTATAGTGGAAATCCTTATCCTCAGTGTAATTCTGCCAAACATGCGATGATTCAACGCACCAGTGGTACTGCACAGTTTTATCAGGATGTAACGGGTGTTTCAGAAGGAGCAACTCTTCAATTTTCGTTTTGGGGAGGCGTACATGTGAATAGTTTCGACGCAAAATTCGGACTGGAGTTTTACAGTTCAAATACACCATCACCAGGATCAAAAATTTCTGAATCAAAATTGCAGGTGGATAAAACTTTGACAGGAAATCCCATTATGCAGTTTTACTCTACATCAATGGTAGTTCCGGCTGGTACTGTAAAAATAAGAGTGATCGGAACTGCTACAGGAGACTGGTTGAAAGTAGATGAAGTATGCCTTCAATCTACAGCTCCAAGTAATCTTTGTGTATCCCCTTCTCCCAATAGTGCCTGTACACCTCCGGGTTCCTGGAATGTTGATCTTGTAGTCAATGGAAAAGTGGATTGGCAGACATTTACCGGCATTAATCCGGAAAATGTAACTACCAAAATAAGATTGACTGGAAATGGTACCATAACTGTAAAAAACAAAAATCTTACCTTAAACAGCGGCAATGCTGTGATATTTCTTGATGGTCCAAATCTGGTGATTGATAATGGCTGTCTTTTGCTTCCTGCATCAGGTTCAAAATATATTCAGAATTGCGGTTCATTGCAGGTAACAGGTGGTTTTCTACAGAGCCCGAACAGTGTGGTATGTATCTCCGGAGCAAATCTCGAAATAGGACAGGAAAAAGCAGGATCAAAGTTTACGTCTGGTGCATCATATACCAGTGCAGCTTTTATTAATGAAGGTGGATATAGATATATTAACAATAGTTGTGTCAATACTACCAGTCATTTTACATTAAAATCATCTGGAAATGGTAGTGGTGTAAATGGGGTGGATTTAATAAAAAGTAGTTTTTTTGAAATTGGGGATGCTGGTATTAATCATGCCAGGACAACCGCAATAGGATCATACGATTCAGAAGATGCCGGCAATTGGGAGTCATTTAATACTCAAAGTATCTATGGATCGACTATTATTGTAGCTAAGGGAAATTTTGTTAAGACAGATAAAATCAGCATTTATTGTGATGTCAACGTAAAAGTAAACTATAAGGGCAATTTTCATGTAAATTCAGGCACAGTAAGCGGTACAGGATTAAGAGTAGCTATAGAAAATGACTTTGGGAATTGTGGCAACTGGACCCTGACTTCTATCCTTTGGTATTCTGCTATACAAAAATCAAGCAATGTACCCGGATCAGGCACGGAATCAACTTTGGCTACATTAACTCCTTATTTTGCCGGCGGGTGCAATATTCAAAACTGTTCTAACAATGGCAATAATAACAATAATCAAAACTCTTGTGCGGAAGTTGATAAGGTTCCATTTGCTGCCGGAGCTTACATTATTAATATGGGAGTCACTCCTCAGACAGACAACAATGCACTGAAACCTTACGGAATGATCTATGATCTGATAAAAAATTATAATGTCAAAATTATTTGGATCATCAAACCAGACAAAGAAAAAGATGGAGTAGATTTTAAATACAACGGAATTGACTTTAGTGGCGGTCCATTTTTAATCCCTTCGGAGTATAGAACTAGTACCATCAATGCAAGAATAAATTATTGGCAATCTCAGGGTGTAGTAGGAACAACTACTATTTCTGAGTTAAAACTTTGCTCAGACCATATCAGTAGAGAGCTGAATAATGTCCCAAGATGGACCCTTGATAAACGTAACGGACAACTCGCTGTAGAATATTTTATAAATGCAGGAATACCTGAGAACGCTTATGGTGGCAACAATGGTTCAGGCTGGAAAAATCCTTCCGAACTCAATTGTTGTGATGACCTGTTTGTGTTACCTCACGCAGAACCTAGCTGGGCAGTTCATCAACGACTATTTACCTGGAATCTGGAGTGCAAAGGAGGTATCTGGGATGGATGTACTTCAGGAAGTGCGATAGAGAATATGGTGAATCCTGCTAACAGAAATGAACAGACCAACTTTTTAACGGTAAAAGACCCTTCTTTCAAAGGCACCAGTGGGATATATGCAAATAGCAATACTTTGATGCTTTGGAGTACACATCAGGATGGTACGCCACCGTATACACACAGATTGCCTTCAGATCCTGTGGCACAATATATTTCTACTACTGATGGGGCACATACCAACGGGGCTGAACAAATTTATATCCCCAGACAAACCAATGGCACAACTGCAAGATGGAATCCATCAGTAAAAATTTTGGCTTACGATCCTAACCATCCGGTAGTAACCAATCTGAATCCGGATTTGAGAAATGCTGCAACTCCTCTGGTATATGGAAGAGGTTTTGGAGATACAAACAGAGGATATGTTATGCATTCGGCAGGACATTCATATGATAAAGGATCGACCACTCCGGCACATATTGCAGCACAAAGAGCATTTTTTAACTTTAGCTGGCTTGTGGCACAGGACAAAGCTGAAACAATAAATTTTGACACAGCACCAGAGATAGTAAATGCAGGAGTACCTACAAGGGTTGATATTTCTTTGGGCGGAGGTGCAGACCTTTCGGGGTTTAGTATCGTATGGTCATCCAATTGCGGAGGAACATTCAGTCCAAGTCCTTATGTAGCTGATGCTGAATTTATACCACCACATTCAGATGAAATCGTGCCTTGTATAGTTACGGTTTCTATTACTGACCCTTGTGGCCGGACGACTACTGACTCAAGAAGAGTTGAATTTGGTTGTGATTATAAGGTGAATTCCATAGTAACCAATCCAACCTGTGCGGGAAGTTCGAATGGCTCCATTGTTTTAGAGATTACTGGTGAAAGTGTTTACGGTGCGAATGACTGGGTTTGGAATAATTTAAGTTCAGGTGGAACAGGTTCCGGAAACTCAAGTACCATATCCGGATTATCATCAGGTTCTTATAATGTTACAGTGACTTCATTTACAGGCTGTTCTGCTACATTTACAGCTTTACTGGCAGAACCCAGAAACCTGGATGTTACTTCTACATCAACCAATTATGCTTGCCAGGGTCAGACCGGAACGATCATGCTAAATGTATTCGGTGGAAATGCACCATATCAGTATTTGTGGAATGATGGTAGTACCGTTGCAAATAAAGAAAGTGTAGTAGGTGGAACTTATACTGTGACAGTGACAGATTTATCAGGTTGT
This sequence comes from Saprospiraceae bacterium, assembly GCA_016714445.1. Lineage (GTDB taxonomy): Bacteria > Bacteroidota > Bacteroidia > Chitinophagales > Saprospiraceae > OLB9. The sequence continues at coordinate 276,821 of JADJNF010000003.1, forward strand.
ACAGCCACTTCGATGGCGCAGGTTGCAGGTCCATCCCTACCTTTAGCGGTTGATATTACCAAAACAGATATCTCATGTGCCGGCGGTCAAAATGGAACAATATCGATTAATGTAACAGGGCAAAATGGGGCGGTAACTTATCTCTGGTCTGATGCAGTCACCACCAAAGACAGAACTGCTCTGATTGGTGGCAGCTATATGGTTACAGTATCTGATGCTTCCGGATGTTCTGCTACTGCATCTGCAACTATAAATCAACCATCTGCACTTGCAGTAAGTATTATGCCACAACATCCCACTTGCCCTGCTGAATCAGGCATTCCATTGGACAACGACGGCACCATTGTACTTTCCGTATCGGGTGGAACTTTGCCATATAGTTACTTGTGGAACGATAACAATACAACAAAAGACAGAAATAATCTTGCTGAAGGCAGCTATTCAGTTACCATCACGGATGCTAAAGGTTGCCAGATCACAAGAAATATTGCACTAAATTCCAGTTCTTCATTGCCGAAAGCACCGTCTGGAATTAATAAATAGGAAAAGAGATGAATGAAGGAAATATTTTAAGAAGAAATAATAAATTCAGATTTTTATCTGAGTTAATAAGATATATTTTATCAGATATATTATCACTGTTTTTTACTAAAAAACTAAATAAATCTATTAAACAAATTTCAAATATTTTTTATAAAACTTCTAAAAATATCATTTCATTTTTTGAATTTTCGTTTTATGCAAAAAATCGAATTAACAATACATCACTGGTATTTACCATAATTTTTTCTTTATTTTGTTTAGTCTCAACTTTACACGGGGCGATTATACCGGACAATACTTCTTATGGTACCATGTCCAATGTAAGCACTAAAACAATAGCACATACTACACCAAGCGGTTCAAACAGATTAATGATAGTAGGTGTTTCAGCACAACAGCCAGGTGCATCAGTTTCATCAGTAACTTATAATGGGGTGGCTCTGACTAAGTTGGGAAATGTATCCAACGCATCTCAGTCAAGAATAGAAATTTGGTATCTGAAATCCCCGGCCGTCGGTACTTTTAATGTGGTATTGACCAACAGTCAAAGTGAAAATGCGATAGTAGGTGTTAAAACTTTTTCCGGCGTAAATCTAACAACAACTTTTGGTACACTGGCGACATCTACCGGTAATTCTGCATCCGCTTTTGTCACAGCTACATCAGCAACCGATGAACTGGTATATGCTGTGGTAGGGTTTAATAATGGATCAACCAATCAAACACCCGGAAGTGGTCAGACAGAATATTATGATCAAACCATAAACAGTTCCATATGCGGTGCCGGAAGTTCTAAAGCAGGTGCTTCATCTGTGACTATGTCATGGACATCTACTTCAAGTCCCTGGAGCATAGGAGCCGTGTCTATAAAACCTGCTGCTTCTATATTCCCTGGAGGTGTTTCCGGAGCTTCTGTATGGTTAAAAGCAGATTTAGGTGTTACCACAGGCGCAACCATGACATGGGCAGACCAGTCAGGAAATGGTAGAAATGGTACTCAGGCAACCGCAGCTAATCAACCAACTCTTAACTCTTCTGTATTCAATTTTAATCCAGCCTTAAATTTTGATGGCGATGGCGACTTTATAGATTTTGCCTCACCTGCCATCACACAAACGGACAACTTTACTATGACTGCATGGGTAAACCCAACTGTCCTCAATCAAAATGCTATGGCTGTGATGAATGGATTTGATGATTGTACTAGTGGCAATGGCTACAGTATGGGTATGGGCGTTCCAATGGGGAGTGGAAATGAGTTTTTGGGAATAAAGAATGGTGTGATTTTTAACCAAAGTGGTACAAGCTTCAATAGTGATAATATATGGTATCAAGTTGTCATGATTAGAGATAATGGCGTTACCAAATTTTATCTTAATGGTGTACAAACGCCAAATACCTTCACTGATACGCCATTGACACCCACAGGTTTTAGAATCGGCGGCCAAAATGGTTGTAGATATTGGAATGGTAAAATTGATGATGTCAGAATTTATTCAAAAGCTTTATCTTCTTCAGAAATATCTGATTTATTTAATCTTGAAAATATACCTTGCCTATGTGAAGATAACGACAATGATAATTATTCAACATGTCAGAATGATTGTGATGATAACAACCCAAATATAAATCCTGGAATTACTGAAATTTGCAATGGGATAGATGACAACTGTAACGGTTTAATAGATGAAGACGTGCAAAATTGTGATATTTATACTATTTCTTCAGGAGATTGGAATTCACCTTCAACATGGAGCACAAATATGGTGCCCCATTCATTAGAAAAAGTAAAAATATTAAGTGGACATACTGTTAATATAATTTCTAACTCCCTATGTGATTCCCTTACTATACTAAATGGAGGAATAGTTAATATTAATGGTGGTGTTTTGCAAGCCAATAGTGGAATATTAGTGAATGGCACTTTAAATCATAATAATGGGGACTTAAATAATACTAATTTAACAATTAGTGCTATTGGAATCTTAAATTATGAAGGAATATGTGGTAACTACGCCAAGACTTTAATCAATTCCATTGTGAATAATTATGGAATCATCAACCACACTGGCGGACCTGTAAATGGAACAAATTCCATAATAAAGAATTACAATTTATATAATATTTTGTACGTTTTCATAGGCTGTCCCTGGCCTTTATCTGTTAGCCCTATAAGTATAACCGTAAATTTTGAAAATTATGGGACAATAGAAGCGAATAGTAATTTTGGAATAGGAGTATTAACTACATACCCATCCTCAATTACTAATATTAATGAATCATTGACTATAGCATCAGGAAATACAATACATTGGGCCGGGATAATTAATATAGCTGCAGATAAAACATTAAAATTTGTATACCACGAAAATCATTTTCATGATATTCATATAATTGGAGCAGGCAAATTAGTATTCCAACCCGAAGGTTTTGGGTCTAATGAAATATATTTTCATGGGGTTAATAACATTGAAGTTTATTTGGAGAGTTACAATAATATTCTTTACTACTATACATTAATAATTATAGAAGAAATTTGTTGGAGGTTTTATATTAAATAATTTTGGTATATTAGAGTTTAATGGTAGTTATTTTGGAAATTCTTCAGCCCAAGCTAATTTAGCAGTGAATTTTAATAACTATGGCCAATTAAAAATAGGTGGCGCTGGGGAAGTCCCCATGTTAGAAACACTTAATAATTATTCAAATGGTCATATCCAAATTTTAAGCGGATCAACACTTACAAAATATGGAACTTCTAATTTTACAGGAGGAAGTATCCTGATCAATGAAAGTGGCATATTTAAATATAATGCAGGACAACTAAATTTTAATGGTTTAGATTCAATTTACGGTGCAGGTTGTTTTAATATTTTGAATAGCTGGGCAGGAAATACTTTTCCAGTTGTAAATAACAGTTTGATTATTAAATGTGATACTTTTTACTCCAATATGGGATTATTAATGAACTCATCAGTAACTATAGGCCAAAACAGTAAGGCCATTTTTGAAAACTTAAATGTAACCGGCAGTGCAAAACTTTACAACTTTGGCCTTTTGGGTGGTAATACTGGAATTTACCCTGATTCAATCATTAATTACGGCATAGTTAGTCCAGGAAATAATTCTATTGCCACTATGAATTTAACTTCAAATTATAGAAATATTGGTAAAATAAAATTAGAACTAAATGATCTAAACAACGATGTAATAATATTCAATAATCCAATTACTATAAATGTAGGTACACTGGAATTAACAGAAAATCCACTATCAAAAGTAAAAGTAGGAGATGTCCGAAACATCATTCAAAGTCCTTCATATTCAGGCCAATTTAATAATGTAATTGGTTGTTTCGAAATTCTGTACAAAAGTGGCGGTATTGACGTTAAGAAAAATTTTGAAAACGCTATTTTTTGCGCATTTCCACATGATACTATCTACTTAAGTAGTTCTGTTGACACATTGTATTTAAAGTATCCTATTACATTTGATATCCCATTGACGATTATAGGAGAAAGTTCAATAAACAACACTATTTTTATTGATTTTAGTTTACCGGGATTTATTAATAGTAACTTCGGATTAAATAATATTTCCAATCAGAATGTAAAATTTATGAATATTTATTTTAAAGAAATTAATAATACTCTATTGCCTCTATTTATAAATGATGGCCATTTAATATTAGAAAATATCAAAATGGAAAGAGTAGACGGAACAGATGTAATTTTCATATGTGATGAAAATTCAATGCTTGAAATAATTGGTGATGTTAACATTGAATAATTAAAAAATCATTTTATATCTTTGATTTAAAACATCAGTGACCTTTATCAACTTTATCCTTGCATTTACATCATTATACAGAATCCAATGATCAGAATAGTTATTGTTGAAGATGATGTGTTTCTGCTCAACTCATTACAGTTGGTTTTAAAATCCAATGATAAAATAGAAGTTATAGGAACTTTTCATCATCCGGCATTAGCTATAAAGGAAATTCCGATATTAAATCCGGACATAGTACTGATGGATCTTGATCTTGGGAGAAATGAAATCAATGGAATAGACTGTATTATAGCCATCAAAGAAAAAAGTCCCCATATTCTGTTTCTGATTCTCACCATTTATGAAGACCACGATAAAGTTTTTCAGGCTTTGTCGGCGGGTGCCTTAGGTTATATCTTAAAATCATCCGGCAAAGAAAAGATAATAGACGCTATCTATGATTTATATGAAGGCGGGTCCCCGATGTCTCCGAGCATTGCACGAAAAATAGCTGCATCTTTTAATCAAAAAACAGCAACAAATACATTGTATTCAGATATCCTGACCAATAGAGAAAAAGAAGTACTGGATTGGATCAGCAAAGGTAAAATCGAAAAGGAAGTGGCTTCAGAATTGTTTATCAGCATAAAAACTGTAAAAAATCATATCACCAACATCTACACTAAACTGCAAGTCAATACCCGGGTGGAAGCACTAAATAAATATTATAGTAAGGATAAAAATAACCACTAGAGCAAAAACACTCACTACTTCTACTATGTCAAATTTTAATAAAGGTCAAGAGGCCTTTTTATCTTCCGTTAATTATCTGATAATAGTAAATTATCCGGAGTTTCGGTGTTAAAAAACTTCTCTAAAATTTTGTTTTTCAATCTTTATTTTTAGAATTTACAAATTAGCAATCCAACCACGAGCAGTTGTTTGTGGTTCATTCACTATATTGTTATTTCGTATCAAGATGTTGCTTCGCTTCACCCATTCTTACACTAAATTGTATTTTTTTTTGAGTATACATCTCTGAAAAGCTGCTGACCAATTATAATAGTTGATTTTTTATGCAAACCGTATTTCAGACCAGTCTAAAAATATAAAAAAAGACCATCCGATTTGTGTTTTGCCCAGGAAGAAAAACTACCTATCAGTATGTTTTTTATCTGGACAGTGCACCGGATGGCCTTTTTTATATGCACAGTAAAACTACAGGTTACATTTTTATCACTTTTTTAATCATTTGCATTCCATTGCTCAGGGTTAAATCTAAAGTATAAAAACCGCTTGAAAGATGAGAAATATCTATTGTGTTGGAGGCTACATCTGACGATGAATACATTACCTTTCCATCAAAAGACATTATTTTTACAGAATTTATAGTTTCTTTTGGGGACACTATGGAAATCATTCCGGTAGTAGGGTTGGGGAAAACCGTGATTTGATCTTCATAAAAATCCAATACTGATGTCGGAATTGAACCGTTGTAATTGAACTGGATCGACGATAATTCCCGGTTGATACCCTGCACAATTTTATTGCCTGTATCATACAGTTTGAAAACATCATGTAATACTACATTTTGTTTTGCTTTGATAATTATTTTTAACATGGATGTTTGATTCTCTAAAGCTAAACCGTCACTTTTTAGATAAGGGTCTTCAGCTATACCAACGATCAGATAATAATCTCCTTTGTCTACCAAGTCTACATTAAAAAATGAACCTAGTACACTTATAATATCAAAAGCGTCATTTTTTGCAATGGCCATCTGCATACCTTTTATTCTCAGGTCACCTACATTGAATGTTTTAACGGAATAGGTCTCACCCTGAGTAAGTACCTGATCATCAAGAGAAATGGCAGTAATTTTATTAATAATTTCATCTCTGTTATAGCTATCATTCAAATCTCCGATTTTCATACCTTTGAAGTGATATCTCTCAAAGGGTGAAGCAATATTAGTCGCATCATTTAATGTGTTTTTATAATAAAAGTCATTTGCATTTAAAAATTTCCATGGGCTATCATAATGAGGACTGCCGGATGTTTTATTAGTCATAAGGTCGGTTAAAATATTGACATCATTATTGTTTACTTCATTATCCGCATTTAAATCTGCGGCAGATTTCTGCATGTCATTTATTGAATCAAGGCCGAACAAAAACTCCTTTAATATGATGACGTCTTCTACATCCAGACCATTCTGAAAGTCAGTATCCTCTTTATAAGGTTTAATTTGGTGAACAGATCCATCATAAGTAATGGTACTGCATCCTTCATCTCCCGAGACTATATTTTCATCAATAACTACATCTCGAATAGATGCATCATGCACAGTGGAAAAACAAATGTGGCGATTATTGTCGATCGGTGCATTGATGGTTATAGTTTGTATATAGCTATAATTTTGGTTACTTTCAGTATTTGTGATAACCCAATTTCTTTCGACTGAATATATAGATGGACCTGTTTCTGAAATGATATCAGTGTATGTTTTTACCCAGGTATTTTCACATAAAGTATTTAGGGTGGGAGAGACATCATTAGGGTGGATTGATTCATTTATACTCAGATCGTAAGGTGAAACTTCGATGAAATCTACGGTAATATCTGCCGGCCACTCTACAGCATCATTTATCGTATGTCCTGAATTACAATCCCCAGATAAGGTATTCCATGGACGTGTATCACAAGCAATACAAAAGCTTTCGGATGTGCTAAAATTAATCCATTGGGTATAAGATTTTGGTATAAAATTAGCTTCTATCCAGTTGATATAGGTATATATTATTCTTGCCCGATTTTCGAAATGATCTATTTTTATGTTTTCACCTATTTGAATACATTTATTATTATTAGTCAATCCATTGAAAAAAACGGGCTTAATAGAATCAATGGGCACCTTCAGATGATCTGCAATCAAGTGTGGTTCGGGATTGCTGATTAAAGCAGCCGGAGCATTAATTAATGTAATATCGCAGGGCCACTCAATATCATCTGTAAGCGTATGACCTGAATTACAATCCCCTGCCGGAGTACATCTGTTTTTTGTATCGCAGACGTTCAATGCATTTGAACAATCCAATGCAATGATGGTTATTCTGCCTGTGCAGAAGTTTAAAGTTTCAGGATCGGTTACTTTATAGTCGAAAGTTTTGCCCACATCAGCAGGTCCAACTTTGGGTTCCGGAAGTGAAATGTTGTTGTATTTTAATGTGACATCATAAAATGAAGGACAGGCATACGGACCACCTTCCAATAAACTATCTGCCGTTATTTCGAAAACGTCTTTTGACGGCACACCAAAAGTAATATCTCCTTTACACACTATGGCCTTGACCCGTTGTTTATTTTGGACAATATTAACCCACGTAATCACCTGATTATAATTGCCTTCAGTATCCGTTACGGTCAGAGTGGCTTGCAATGGATTAGGACTATTACAATCTATTATGGAAGGCTTAACAGAAAGGCTCACTGCAGAACAATGATCATAAGAACCGTTGTCCAACATCGATGGAAGTAAGGTAAAGGAGTTTTGGTCATTTAGGGCTACAGTTATAGACTCTTTTCCAACGGCGATAGGTGCCGATTTATCTGCCAGATTTACGGTACAGGTACATGTACTGGACTGACCGGAGTTTTTTGAAGCGGTCAATGTGACCACATGTGGCCCTAAAACGGTTAGGTTGGTTTTATTAATCGTCAATACATCATAATCAGTGGATCCATTATTAATATCTGATGGAAGCAGGGTATAAGAGCATGCCCAGGGATTTGTAGATACTGTGATTTCACCCTTACAAACCGCCGTTTGTGAAATTCCAATATTGTTGCAAATAAAAAGCAGTAAAGCCAACAGGATGTAGTAGTGTAAATGTTTCTGATTGTTCATTTTTTTAAATTTAATTAGTTTAATAAAAATTGTTTTTTGTATCTTAGGGTCTGCTGAAAAAGCCAGATGTGCTTATGATACGAAACTTCGAGCCGCTGATGTATAAGTATACTTCAAGGTGAAGAAGCTGAAGTAGATTAAGTGCAGCTGATTTACAAAAATAATTCAAATATGGTGCAAAGAGTTTGAAGATTGTCATTGTTTTTGCTTGCATTTGGTTATTAATATTTTAAGATTTTTATTTGATATCAATTATTTTTGTGTATTTCAGCAGAGCCTATTTAAATGTCAGGCCTAAGCCCATGGATGGAAAGATGGAGCTCCTGTTTCCATTGTATAAAGAAATATTATAATTTTCGTTTCTGTAGGTACATTGCATCAATAATGCAGCACTTAAATCTTTTGAAATAATGTATTCCAATCGGGTTCCTACCCTTACATAGGGTTTAAAAGTCATGGTTCTGACGTTTTGAGTCAAAAAACTTCGTTCGTCATAGGTAGGGATAATGTTTTTGGAAATGTGCATCAGATCTACACCCAGACCTATATCATGAAACAGATGGAATTTGCCTCTTATTACAGATTGGTAATGGATAGAAGGTATGATACTTATATTATGCTGATATCCGTGGATTTTGCCTTTTTGTTCGGTAATTTTGATGCCACCCGTATTGCCGGTGACTACGCTTATTTCACCGCTGCCGGAAATAGATATTTCAGTAGTATCCACGAGACTGATATTTTCAACCAACTTATTCTGGTAATTCAGTCGGTAGATCATGTAGTTATAGTTGATGAAAGTACCGAAGGAAAATCTACCTTTTATTTTTCGGGTCAGACCCATATCCGCACTATAGGAAAAGAATGGTGAAAAAACTGTGGAACGATCATTCCCATCATTACTGAATTGTTTGTCGGTGACCAACGCAACTCCACCAGAAAAACCCAGATAATACTTCCATTTGTCTTCTGCTTGTTTTGGATAAATGGTTGGCGCCGATATCACAGGCATGTCCTTTTTGTTTGTGACGGTATCCACCTGTAATGGGTTGGTCATAGCAACGACGTCCATGGCAGTTTTCTGTGATGCGTCAGGTATATTGTCTGCTTGCCGGATAATGTTTGGTTCTGTTTGGGATATATTTACATTTGGAATAGCCCTATTTTTCAATTCATCCGCTGATAAGGTGGATGATGTATTGGTTTCAATGTTATTTTGCACCCATAATCTATGTTGAATTGGTTTTTTGTTTATAATTTCATTTGTTTTAGATACATCCTGATGGAGATCATCTATTTTGAGTAAAGCCGTGCTCAGTTTTTCCTGTAAGTATTTATTTTCGGACATGAGTGAATCAATGACTACCTTACTATTATCTTCAACTGGCACACATGGAGTCCGAAAGAAAAAATGAAACATAGCGGCAGACAAAATGCCACCCAGGGTAAAAACGAACAAAAAGGGTAACCACTTTCTGCTTTTTTTGATAGGGGCATGATGTTTTAAATCATTCCATAGCTGGCCAGTATCCACATTGGCCGACTGGCTGTTCAATTTTTCTTTTATGTCATCTTCATTATATATCATCCTGATGTTCTTTATTTTTTTAGATAATGGATCTGTTATTTTTGCTGTTTTTGCCTGAACTATGTTTTATTACGTAAGATCAGATTTTCTCTTTTATTCGACTTTTCGATACTATCCTGCAGCAACTTTCTTGCTCTGGTCAGATAAACCCTGCTGCTGGACTCCTGTATATTTAATAAGTCGCTTATTTCTGCATGATTGAAACCTTCTACTACATACATATTAAATACTACTCTTTGTATTTCCGGTAACTCATCGATTAACTTAAGGATATCTTCTGTTTCAAATGTAAACTGATCGTTGTATCCCATCATTTCCTGTTGATCAACAACGGTCAGTTCATACAGATACCTGATGTTCCTGATCTCACGAAGGCACACACGAACGGTTATTTTTTTCATCCATCCTTCAAATGAACCTGTTCCTGCGTAGGTACCTATAGCCTTGAAAATAGAGATCAAACTTTCCTGTAAAGCGTCTTTGGCCGGATCAGTATCCTTGAGATATCTGATGCATACTGCCATTAACTTCGGTGCGTATTGATCAACGAGGGCTTTGAATGCTTTTTCCTGACCCTGTTTGCAACCTTTGATGATGGAATTCTGATCCAAGGTTTTATTGCTTTAATTGAAACTCACCTGAAATATTATTGTACTGCGCTCCTACAGGATTGATGGTCCTTAGCCAGAAGCGGCCTTCAAACTTTCCTTTGATCAGCTTGCCATTTTGCCCCCAGTAAGTTATTGCGGCGTTTGTAAAACCACAATCCGTCGAAGTGGGACAGTTGAGAGATACGCCGTGCCCCGCTATTTGGTCATCATACCACACAATGTTCGCTTTATTTTTATTCAAGTTTCCCACTGTGTGGTCATGACCAAATTTCAAAAAAACGGGTGATGCAAATGGGGAAGCACCTATCTGTATAATTTCATCGTTGATTATTTTGTCAAAGTTTGTGTATGTCCTGATGTGCCCATCGATGTGCAGTATCAGGTAATCATCTTTGATATCTTTACATAAATATACCATGGCCAGGTCTATAGTATAAGGAACGTTTTCAAGTAGTGTGGTTTCATACTCAGAGGATACGGTCGTAAAGGAAAGAGACACAAGGTTGCCATCACAGAGCGGTATTGTAAAGTCAAAGTAAGCGCTGTCGATATACAGTGTTTTGGAAACATTGCCGGATCGGATTTTCAGAAATCCTTCTTCCATAGAATTTCCGTTACAATCCTGTATTTGCCCGCTCATCTGATACGGTACCAGTTGACCGGATGTGGTAAAATGCGTGCCGGCATCAAAACTTGCCCCTACAGGTTTTATGGGTATGGTTGCTGTCTGTGTGCAGTTCAGTTCATAGATGATTTCTATGTTTTCGCCTTCAGGTACGATGGTTTCCCATCTGCCGTTGTTTGATGTAAGTATTTGTTCGTTGAGATTTGTTGATCTCAGTTTTATAGCCGATTGTCTGGCTGGCAACTGATTGATTAACCACTGACCTTTCATGACACTGAATTCTCTGATTTGTGCTATACAATATGTTCCGGAGCGATGGGTTGAAATTTTCTGATTGGATATGACATCCTGCTGATAAGACCAAACGTGGCTATCCGGGTCATAATAAAAGAGTGCACTTCCGCTTTTTACGGAGGACAATTGAATGGTGATCGGGTTTTTAAAGCTCAGTTTTTGTTTGTCGTTTGAATAGATATTGAACTCAAAAGCATCTTCCATTTGCAGGAGCCACAATTGGTTGTCCTTAACTCCAAACTTCCCGCCGGGCAATGACCTTACATGGCTTTCGTTATTGATATCGTAATGAGTATACCTGCTTTCGATTTTTCCCGTATAATTTTGATTTACATTGACCTGATAATTGTCTTTAGCCAGATTTACTTTGACATCAGGTGAAATGGGAATGATAAAGTCTTCATTGCTTGTAAAAGATGTATTCTTTTTGTTTATAAAAACATTGATTTTTTTGTAATTTACTTCATTGGCTTGTGAGTGCAACAGATAATCGTACTCATATCCATCCTGGTCGGTAATCCGGAGCAGCTCTTCAAATTTGTTGACTTTTTTTCCTTCAAAATGAAAAAACGAAGATTTGTTCACTACTTTGATCTCACCGTTAAATGATGCGGTAAGACCTACTATCTGATTTTCATTTTCATCAGCCACTTCGATGACCATTTGACTTGATTCGATGATATATCGCGGATCATTTTTGATGATGGTCGTGGTGGTGGTATTTTCATCCTTATAGCAGGATGAAGCCATGATGATGATGAGTAAGTAAGCATATTTTTTGATCATCGGATAAGTTTTATTTATCTGGAGTTTATGTTCTATTGGTTTTTATTACAAATTACGATATTAAGAGAATAATAAAAGTAGTTTCGCTACAAAATGATGGTTTTATTTTTGAAAAGATCAAATACGAGGAACCACGAGTCCACGAGAACAAAGAGAAAATTAAAACTTTCTTTAAACTCTATGCACTCGTGGTTAAAAAATAAAAACCACGAGATCACGAGAACAAGAGAAACATAAAAAGACTCTATGAACTCTATGCACTAAGTCGAAAAGAACATCGATGTATACTACAAAGGACATGTCCTGAACAGAAAATATCGACAAGATATAATAGTCGAAAACCTGATCATCGTTGAACTAAAGGCCATTGATGCAATACACCCAATTCATAAAGCGAAATTGGCAACCTATCTGCTCTTAAATGAAAAACCCAAAGGAATATTATTTAATTTTAATGTGCTCAACCTTACTAAAGAAGGCATGGTGCCTTGGGTAAATCAATATTACAGCGATTTGCCTGCCTAACTTTGGGGAAACCACGAGAACAAAAGAGAAATATAAAGACTCCATGAACTCCATTCTCTCATGGTTAAAAAATATAAAACCACGAGATCACGAGAAAAAAGAGAAATTTAAAAACTCTTTGCACTCCATGTACTCGTGGTTAAGAATAAAAAAACCACGATAACACGAGAACAATGAGAAATATAAAACTCCATGATCTCCATGCTCTCGTGGTTAATATAAAAACAGTACCACGAGAACACGAGAGCACTATTTTAAAAACCCTATGAAATTTTTGCACCCAGGCCAGCCTAGGCTGCGCCTAGCGGACATGTTCCATTTATAAATATGGTTTTTATAAAAATGTTATAAGAATTTGTACTGCCCTTAGCGCATAGGTCCAAGTTTGTGAATTCGTTTCCAAATTTATTGAAAATGTATATTGTGTGTAAGACATATTGCACTTTCCGATTTTTTTTTCTTCTAACAAATCCATTTTAATTATTTTGTGATAAATGACAAAATCAACCCTAACCCAGCTCCATCCTATATTTTGATACCAACCATTCAATATTAGGAAAATGATAAAAATTGCTGGTATTTTTTCTTGTGATGTCTTCTCAAATAGTTTTAGTAAAATATTAGATTTAAGAACAAAGAATATTCTAAATTTGCGGACAAATACTAAAATAAACCGGCCCCATTGCTGACTTTATTTTATAATGTAAAACCTGATGCGAAAACTAAATATTATTTTAATTCTATTTTATTCTTTGAAATTATTATGTCAGCATGATATTTATGCTCCACGAGAGGATTTATTAAAAAAATATGGTATAAAAGAATACACCAAAACATCCCACTTTAAGGAAAAAGAATAAATAACAATAATGATTTTTCCCACAAATACTATCTAAATAAAAATGGAAAGGTTATATTTAAAGAATACAAACAGTCTAAGAATTGTGATGGAAGAGTTGAATATAAATTCAACGACACAGAGGTTTTGATATCCAAAGCTTATTATCTCAATAATTCAAATAATCATGAAAGGCTGTATACTTATATTTATTCTGATTCAATGAAGCTTAAAGAAGAATGGGTTTTTGACTCATTGGATAATGTGGAATGGTATATTTTTTATAATGAAAATGAAAAACCGGTAGAATGCCATCACTCAAAAAATCAGATTAGATACTACTATAACGAGAAAGGCAGTCTTGAATGTGAAGTATTTAACGATGAAAATGACATTTCCGAGCATATTTATTTCTATGAAAATGATCTGCTTAAACAATTAAAAATTTATAAAGGATGTCAACCGGAGCGCATAATTTACTATGACTATGATGAAAATAAAAATATAATATCGGAACATGTCAGATATATTAATGGTGAGCTTTACTTCTCCAAACTTTATGAATATGATGATGAACAAAGGCTCACTAAATTAAGACGGGTCTTTTATGGGCCAGATAAAAATGAAAATGATGGTCTGAATAATGTAGATTATGATGAATCTTTAAAAGCAGCTATTATGGAGGAAAATTTTAAATATAATAAAGTGGGCTTATTAAAAGAACTTAAATTGACCACAAATAATAAAAATGTAAAGTTTGTGACGGTGTATGAATATAAATAATCAACCTGTTTATGACTCCAAATATTTTTATTCAAGCCATCAAGGCTTGGTTTTCTTTGTTTGATTTTACAACGGTTTATATCCCTGCCAGGCTTAGTTTGCGCCTAAGTCTATGTGATGCCAAATTTTTTAATTTGCATTCGAAGAAGTAAATGCATTAAATGTCTGCTATATCTATCTTCAATCAACTTTCTAATCCATCATAATTTCTTTGACTATTATTCAATATAATATCCCCTTGAATTTTAAGAGTAAAAATCTCTACGCAGTCCAATGCCTGAAAGGTAAAGAAGTATGCTCCTGATCTGTTACATATTTGATTACCAATACTCATATCCAAAAAAAAACACGAGAACACGAGAACAAAGAGAAAAAAAACTCTTTGAACTCCATGCACTCGTGGTTGAAAAAAATAAAAAAACCACGAGAACACGAGAACAAAGAGAAAAAACTCTTTGAACTCCATGCACTCGTGGTTGAAAAAAATAAAACCACGAGATCACGAGAACAAAGAGAAAAAAAACTCTTTGAACTCCATGCACTCGTGGTTAAAAATAAAATACCACGAGATCACGAGAACACAAGAGAAATATAAAAACTCTATGATCTCCATGCACTCGTGGTCAAAAAATAAAAAAACCACGAGATCACGAGAACACGAGAAATATAAATACTCTCTTTGAACTCCATGCACTCATGGTTAATAATAAAAAAACCACGAGATCATGAGAACAAAGAGAAATATAGAAACTCCATGAACTCCATGCACTCGTGGTTTAAAAAAAACACCCCAAACACTTAAGCGTTTATCGTAAACACTGAAGTAAATACAACAAACACTTAAACGTATATCGTAAACACTGAAGTAAACAGAACAAACGCTTGAGTAAACAGAACAAACACTCAAGCAAATACAACAAACACTGAAGTAAACAGAACAAACACTGAAGTAAATACAAAAAACACTTAAGCGTATGTCATAAACACTCAAGTAAATATAAGAAACACTGAAGCGTTTGTCCTAAACACTTTAATATTTGCCCAACAAAATGTAAAAAAATCAACCAAAAGGGTAGGGAAGAGCAGTTTATTGGGTTTCCGGTTAGGGTATAGTTTTTATATTCTAATCTTAGAATTTAAAAAAAAAGCCCCTCACCAAACATCTGTCAGTGAAGGGCTGATCAAGGCCTTCTACTAAATAAACATCAAATCTCTTAAGGCACTATTGCCGGGACCACCTTCATTCGCCTTTTACGAGCACTTTTTTTGACTCCCCCGGCATTGACATATTCAGTACTGTCCAAACCGTACTTGCCACCTACGAGTTTTAAGAAACGATCTCTCATCTCCCGAAGCTCTCCTTCTTTAAGTTTGATGATGCTCAGCTGACCGTCCAGATCTGACAGGCTTTGATTGTAGGTGGCTTGCAGGTCATCCAGTTGGTCGATGGCAGTGACAAAGCTGGCAATAGACATGCCACCACCAAAGTCCAGGACAGGGTCGATGCTCCTCAGTTTTTCCAGGCGTCGTTTGGAAATTTCCAATGCGATTGAATTCCTTGATCTTCTCATTTTTACAGATTTATCAAGTTAAATAAATAGGTGTTTTCCTATCGCTTGTTTATGACTCGTTGACGGGATCCACGAGTCTGATATTTCGTTTTTTTGACCACAAACATCACCGTGCAGCTGATTGGCAATGTTTGATGTCTAATAATGCAAAAGCCGTTGAGATTATTGTTTGATAAGTGTTAAAGTTTGAATATGTGGGGGATTGGCATAGGAAATTCCGGTTCCCAGTACCCGGCCTTTATTGATGAATCCTTTAATTCAACTCATTCATCCTTCAGATTGTTCAAATCGTTTGTTCGTCGTTCACTCATTCACTCACACACACATTCACATTCACACATTCACACATTCACACATTCTCTCATTCACTCCTTTTCTCATTTTCTCATTCCTTCATTCCTCCCCTTCGTGGTTTTCCCTGAAAATATTTTAACAATTGTTTCAATTATTTATTGTAAAAATTTGGTTATATAAAAACAACTACTTATTTTTGTTTGAAGAAACATCCGGGTGCGTAATAACTGTGATGTGAAGAAAGAAAGAATAGATTATAATTAGATTTATTTTATTAGATATAGGTTAAGACGAATTCATAGTACGTGAAATTTCAGGGTTTCTGTAGTTTTACTTTTCAAATTTGTGTAATATGTGATAGTAAAAGCTACAATTTTTAATTGATTATAATGAGTGAAAAATATGATATTTAATTTCATGGCTACATGAAAAGTTAATGAACAAAAAATATTTTATAATTTGGAACTAAATATATATTTCTTAATGTTTTTTTAAAAAAGTAAATTTTAATTACTGTGAAATAAAACTCACATTACATCCCATATTATTAAATGCAGCAGTTTTACCGTTTTAAGAGCTTTTACATTGTTTTCTTTTTTCTATTTAGTGTAGTCGCTAATGCCGAAATAGTATTAGTATCGTGGAAAATCTAAGACTTCGAAAAAAGTAGAAGTAATGAAGAAATTACCGCAATTGCAAAACACATACGACATGCTGATATACTTGCTAAACAACAAGTAGTAGCCAAAGACCCCGGGAGGCGCACAAGTTGTGGCCAGACTCGCTGACAAATTTAATAAGATGTGAACCTTTTAAAATGAATCACCTAAACGAAGCATATAACTTTTATCTTAATGAAATTCACACTGAAGTGAAATCTATTCACTCATGTATTTATTTACTTAATAAAAATGCAGAATTTATTAATTCCTATGCTGTTGGGAATTTAAATCTAAATCCGTTTGAACAAAAATATGATTCAGATTCAGAATTCATCCAATCTTTGGGGTACAAAATTTATGAAAAAGAAGATGATCAGAAATTTGTTGAACAAAACATTAGCTATAAAAATGATATATTTACAATTATATTTTATCCACTGAAATCAACCTTTAGAGTAAATGGAATATTATGCGTGCAATATAAAAAACAAGATTTTAATAATGCTTATTTTAACAGTAAAAAGGAGAATATTATTAATAAAATAGATTTACTAAATAAATGCACACTAACATTAAAGTCGAACAATAAGCTTAACTTTCTAGTGAAAATATTTGATGAAGTATGGTTGGAAAACGACAAAAAGAAAGTCTTTGAGATAATAACAAAAACACTAGTTACTGATGGTACTGTGTTTAGTGGTAGCATTGTACATTTATATGATGAATTTAAAAATAATCTTTATGGTTTTGTGTCATATGGGATAAAAGAAAAATTAGATTCATCAAGAGTAGAAATTGGTCAAGATCAAATAGGAGTGGTTTATGAAAAGCAAGAGAAAATTATAAGTTTATTAAAAGACCACCGAAAACCTTATTCAGATTGGGCTTTAAGAAATGGATATAAATCAATGTTGACCTATATTTTAAAAGGAAGAGAAGGTAATGCGTTTGGAACATTATCTTTGTTTACAAAATTTAATTATATTCAAGAAGAAAATGAAGACTTTTTAATAGAATCTTTTTTAAGACAAATTTCTTATATATTTACAAGCCTTCAAGAAAAGAATAACAACTTCCACCTAAGTAAATTTAATCAAATAATTGGTGAGTCTATTAATACAGAAATATCAAGTGAAGTATTGATTAAAAGTTATTTGAAATATTTAGTAAATATTTTCGATGCAGATTTAGCTCATATTAGTATATTTAACAAAAGTAATGATAAGATAATTCCAAATTATTTTATAAATAGGGATAGTGAAAGCAAAGAAGTAGCCTTAAGTATAGACATGAACCTTAGCTATGAAAACTCAATTTGTTCTCTAGTAGTTAAAAACAAAGAATGCTATATATATCCTTCCAATCCAAATATTGATAAATATTTCAAAGATTATGACAATAATGAAAATAAAATTTTAAGTGAATTATTTATCCCACTTATTTTTGAGGATATTGTATTTGGTTTAATTGTTATTAGTTGTTATGAAGCACATAAATTTACGAGGAATGATATGGTGTTTTATCAATCAATTTCTAATAATATTTCACCACTAATTCATAGTAAAATATTTCTGAGTTTAAGCGCTATTATAAATAATCAAGTATTTTCTACTAATGATATATTTTCTTTGAGCAATCAAACTTCTCTATTTGTAACAAAAATTTTGAATGCTCCAGTTTGTTGTGTTTGGTTAATTGATGATGAATATCAAACAGATGAAAATGAAAATGAAAATAAAAAAAATGAAGTACTTAGACTGACAGGTTCGTTCGGATGTGAATTTACAAATGAAACGGATAAACAAATATTTGATTATGAAGGAGGTATTTCATGGGATTTAATTAATAAATTTAGATCCATTCAAAGCAATAATTATTTAATTGAAGAATCTAATATACTAAACAATGAATCAAGATATATACATAAAGATTTTGCAATTAAAAATTCACTTAAATCAATGGTCTCTGTCCCTATAGCTAGAGATAATAAAATCTATGGAGTAATCAATGTGTATTCAAAAAGAGAGATAAAATATTACACTTATGAAAAGACATTGCTGCACAGTATAGCTTTAAGGATTGCTGCAAAAATTGAAATTTCAAAACTTAATTCAAAATATTCAGATATAGTAGAAAGATATTCAAAAGCAAATATTATAGGGAGTGCAGGGGTAGCTGCACTTAATTTCGTGCATGATATAAACCACCTTATACATTTTATTGAAAGTGATATTTTTAATCTTGAAACATCAATTGCAGCCCCAACCAAAGAAAATAAAACATTAATACAAGATTCTTTAAAAAGTATTAATTTACATTTAGATTCTGTAAGTAGTATATTTGATATATTACTTAGAGTCGGGAACCCAAATAAGTCTAAAAAATTCACACAAAAGATCAGACCAATAATAGATGACATACAGCTTTTATTTAGGCGGAAGTTAGAAGAAAGTAAAATTACTATGAAAGTGGATTGTGACGAAAATTTAAAAATTTATTGTGGAAGGCATGAATTAGAGCAAGTATTTTTGAATTTAATGCTTAATTCAATATCAAATTTAAGTAAACTCACTCACAAACCATTTAAGGAAATTAATATTAAAGTATCAAGTGATGACAACAACACTGAAAATGTTATTATAGTCTTTTATGATAATGGCAGTGGTATTCCAGAATGGAATTATAATAGAATATTTGAAAAATATTTTTCAACAAATCAAGGAACTGGACTTGGCTTGGCAACGTGTAGAAGAATTATTGAGGAGCACAATGGTACAATATATGTTAATTCTAAATTTGGAAAAGAAACAAATTTTATAATTATCTTACCAAAAAACAAGTCAAACAGTAATCAATGATAGAATAAAATGTGCATGGCTTGATAATCAAGCTGAAGTGATTAATAGTTCTTTACCAAGAATTGAAAGTATATTTAAAGAAGAGTTTGATATTTTATTAAAATGTAGTCCTTATTATGACGCAGTTTCATTTATGGGTTCATATAAGGATTTGAACTGTAAAGTTGATTTCATATTTTTAGATATTGATTTGAAAGACCCATTAGAATCTGGAATTTCGGTTTATAATGAAATAAGAAAAAATGATCAAAAAACTGTGATTGTATTTGTGTCTGGAAATATGAATAATTCAACGGAATGGGGATCAAGAGTAATTGAACTGAAAGAAATCGATAATTACTTGTTTAGTATTAATTTACCTTTTGGGAGTGCAAATTCCAATAAATTCAAATCTAATGTAATTGACCCAATTCAAAGTTTAATAAAAATTTTAAAAAAACAAATCAGTAATATTCCTATTTTGGAATTTCAAAATTTTCAATTTTTGAAAAGAGAAATAACATCAATTTAACAAAAATATTTATAAAGAATCAAATAGATGAAAATATTAAATCGGAAGATTTTAATATTTTTATTTTTGATGCTCAGGGTAATATTATTTTCAAAGATAAAAATCTAAAATTTATTGAAAGAACTTATTTTTAAAGAAAATTATTGATGAACCATTTGCAAGATATATTTATTTATTTTCCTGTTTTGGATTATTAGATTTGACTTTAGAGATTTACTCAATCAAATATGATATTATATATGGTCAGATAATTGAAAGGCTTGATGATTTTGTTTTAGTAAAATGTGCTTTAAATTTAAAGGAAAGGAAATATCAATTTAGAAAATTTCAAAAAGAAATATTTGATAATAGTTTAGAATCTAAATACATAGAGATTTATTGTATTGCTGAGAGGAGAAATAGTCTATTTTTCTAAATCGAGTAAAAATAATTTAGATTATTTATTTGAAGTAAGAAAAGAGTTTAAATCTAATGTATCTGACGATTTTCTCAAAGGGGTATAAATATGAGAGTGGTCTTTAAGAATGTAGGACAAGGTGATTCCATTTTTTTAAATGGACCGACGATAAAGACGGTAATGAAAAAATAGGAATTATAGATTCATGCAAATACAAAAGTACAAATCCAATTTTGGAAGAGATTGATTTTTTAAATAAAGATTCAATTGAGTTTATGATTATAAGTCATCCTCATTTAGATCATTATTCCGGCATTTTAGAAA
Organism: Saprospiraceae bacterium; assembly: GCA_016714445.1. Taxonomy (GTDB): domain Bacteria; phylum Bacteroidota; class Bacteroidia; order Chitinophagales; family Saprospiraceae; genus OLB9. Next base: position 297,709 of record JADJNF010000003.1, read on the forward strand.
TACTTGATTATGTCCATTCTAAGAACATAATCATTAATAATTTATGTCATTCTTTTGGTAATCTTTTAGGTCATTTGCCTTATGTGGAATTGGATAATTCAGAAGATGAAAATGGAAATACTTTATTGGAGAATATAATTGAGAAAATTAGACTTTTAGATGAAGTTGGTCTTATAAAGAAACGAAGTGGGATTGGGATAAATACTGGTTTTACACTAAATAGTAGCTTTAGTTTAATGGCTATATCACCATTAGATACGGAAATTGATGTTTTCAATACACAAATAGAATTATTTAAAGACAAAGGAGATTTTGTAGGCTGTTCAAAGTTAGCTAATTTATTATCAACAGTTTGGCTGCTTTCATTTGACAGATATTGTTTGTTGTTTACTTCTGATGTAACTTTTGAAACTCTAGATAGAATTATTGAAAGAAATAGCGAAATATTTCGTAATAAGAAATTGATACTAGGTCAAATGCCGCATCATGGTTCGAAGGAAAATCATAATATTAGATTTTGGAAACAATGGTCTTTTGATGTTAATTCACCAATTGTAGTCTCCGCAGGCCAAAATTTAAAATATAAACATCCACATTCAAGAGTAATATTTGATTTTGATGAATTAAATTTTAAGATACACGCCACTAACCATGTAAATGGACTTATTGATTTTACAGATTCCGATTCATTTAATATAATGGATAAGTTTGATTTAATTAGTAACGAACACCATATGGATTATCTGAATGGTGATCAAAAATTTAGAATTGAGAAGGGATTTGCAATAACATATTAATATGACAAACGAAGAGCAAAAACGACTTTTATTTGATTTGACTTATTTAAAATTTAAATTAAATTCAATAGAAGCATTTACCCATGACATTAATAACATGTTTTCGTTAATTTCTTTCAACCTATATAATTTTAAAGAATTATTTGAATTAAGTAAAGATAAATGTTTTTATCAATATAACGAAATAATTGAGAATTTAAATAACTTGGAAACTAATTTTGAAACATTGGATAATTGCGTATCAAGAATTTTAGCACTAAGTACTGAAAAAAGTAATTCAAAAAAAGGGAACTATCAATTAAAAGCCCTTTTAGATGATGTTGTTGAGTTATTTTTGCTTAGATTGAAGAATCATAAAATCAAGTTGGAAGTTAAATGTGAGCAATCTAATAGTATAAATATTTATCAACAAGACTTCATAATCTTATTACAAAATGTACTTAATAATAGTGTTAAGGCTTTAGAATGTATTAACAGACAGGATAAGGAAATTACGATTGAGTGTCATGAAATAGAAATGAATACTTTTTTAAATGTGTATGACAATGGTAGTGGTATAGCACAAGAAAATATGTCAAAAATTTTTGATATAGGCTTTACAACATATGAAAATTCAAGTGGAATAGGTCTTGCCCTTGTCAAAAGTATTGTTGACTATAACTATGGTTCCATTAAAATAAGTTCTCAGTTGGGTAAATGGACCGAAGTATCTATATGTTTTCCAAAGTATTGAATTATTCTAAAATATATTGATGAAGCAAATAATCTGGGTTGATAACGATGTTGAGATAATGAAAAATTCCTATAATATGTTTAACGACTATGGCTTTATTGTTCATACATGTACTAATTTGACAGATGCTTATTCATATTTAAAAAAAGGATTTTGTAATAATTTGCTTATTGATGTTGAATTTCCGAATTCGAATAAAGAAGGACTTACGTTTTTAGAAAATATTTATAAAGAATTTCCAAGTTTAAAAATAATTATCTATACGGGCTATCCAGATTTATACGATGCAGTAAAATATATTAAAAATAAGTTTGCTGATGATTATTTACAAAAAGGAAGTCTAATGAGTGAAGAACAAAGGAAAATATTTTTTAGACCACTAAATAATACCTTTGTTGATTACCCAATTATAGAATATAGTCAAGAGTACTTAACCTATAATGAATTTGAAGATGATGAACTTTGGAGATGGAGAAAGCCAACATTAATCGTAGTATTGACTCTATTATTTTCTTTATTTTTAAGTATTTGCATATATTTATATTTAGAAAAATGGAATTTTCATCAAGGGTTAATTAATTATAAGAATAGTTATATATCATTAATAATTAGTGGAATTTTGTTTTTGTTGAATATCTTTTTTGGCAGATTACTATATGATAAATACCATAGTCACTCAAATATAGTAAACTATATAAATTTAAGGGTGAAACCAAAAACTCCAAATTATTTAAGAAATAGAAATGAAAAGTAAAATAGGACTCGCACTCTCCGGAGGCGGTTACAGAGCCGCAGCCTTTCATTTAGGAACTTTCAGGAAACTGAAAGAACTTGGTATTCTTGATCAAGTTGATGTTATTTCCACCATTTCGGGTGGCTCAATTGCTGGCGCTTTTTATTGCCTTAATAAAGATAATTTTCAATCATTTGATGACCAGCTTGTGAATGCTTTGCAAAAAAGCACTATTAAACGTATTTTGATTTCTTGGTCTATTTTATTGCAATTACTGATGTTCTTATTTGTCTTAATTTTATACTTTGGGTTGTGTTTTAATATAGATTTTTGGGCAACTGATTTTGGCTTTTGTTTTGAGTCTAATAATTGGTATAAATTATTTGCTTTACTTTATTTGTTTATTTTTCTAATTTTTCACTTCAAATTTATTTCGCTTACAAATTTAAAGATAAAAGCATATAATAAGATTTTTTTCAAGGGCAAGATGCTGTGCTGTTTGCCTGATAAGCCAGAGCTTGTCATGAATGCTACAAATCTATCCACAGGTACTCTTTTTTCTTTTTCCAAAAGAAAGTCATCTGATTCAAGTTATTTAGAAGCAAGAAAAAGCTCAGGGTTGGAAGAAATAGAATTTAACTGTAATAATATGCCAATTGCTAAGGTAGTAGCTAGTAGTACATGTGTGCCATTTGCTTTTGATCCTGTTAAAATTGAAAGGCATTTTTTTGTAAACCCTGAACATTTTGAATTGGTTTCGCCTAGATTAATAGATGGGGGCATTTATGACAATCAAGGAATTCATAAGATAACACAAAAGAATTCAAGTTATTATTGTTCAAATATTATTGTAAGCGATGGTTCACAGCCTTTTGAATTTACTTTTTCGGGCTATAATATAGGTTCTGTTTTTTATCGAAGCGTTGATTTAATGATGAGAAGGATTAAAACTATGCAATTTATTCGGGATGTATATAGTGATAAGACTAATGTGGCTTATTATTCTTTAAATTTTGAATATACCGGAATGGTTAATGGTTTTGTAAATGCAGTATTGAATCGAAATTTGACCAAGGATGTTCTTGATTCTCATGGTTATCAAAGTGGTCAAATTATTGATCCAGAATGCGTTAAAGCTAAGATTGGCTATTATTCTATTGTAAGTAATGGTTTGTTAGAATCTGAGGTAATTGAAATTAGTAAAATTGGGACAAATTTAACTTCGTTAAGACCCGAGCAGATTGCTTCGTTATCTAGACATGCCAGTGTATTGACAGAGATTTCTGTTCGATTATATCTACCTCATCTTATCACTGAGCAATTAACAGTATAAATCATAAGAATTGTCCCCCATAATAAGCATAAAATATGGAAACAATTGTTCTTCAGATTGTTTTCGTAACCAATCTAATTGGACATTATCTTTTTCACTTGGTTTCGTAGTTGCTTTCGTAGGATGCGAATGCCACTCTCCCATATATTTCAAATTGCCATGAGTCTGGTTGGATATTAAATTCAGCTTGCCTTCGACTCCATCATTTCCTCTTAAAAAAGATGTAGGTTGTCGATCTGAATCTATTGGAGCATCAATACAATTTACAAGGTATATTGCATTATTTATTACGTCAAAAGCACCTATTAATATACCACCTGTTTCATTTGGTAAATTTTTTGTTCTATGCACTTCAAAATTTTCAATTAATGACTTTGCTATATATACTTTTTGACTACAATTTTGAACAGAATACTCAGTTAATATTTCTGGAATAACATTAAAACACTTAGATTGAAAATTGTCATCAATATTACACAGTAAAATTTTTACTTCATTAGTCTGATACAACTTTTCAATATAATGAGATGCCCAATGAGAGTGAATACCAATTATATTTGTGGAGATTTCATACGAAATGGAACGACAAGAGTCGCCACTGTAAGAGTATCCTTTAACACTGGAATTCAATACATTATTAAAATCTTGGTTTGAAATAATAAAATTGTAGATAGAAATTTCCAAGTGTGTATGTGGAATTTGCATGCCTTTGGGCGTAAAAAACAAAAAAGACGTTTTGCCATCTGGTGATAAAAAGTTTGTAATTCTATCTAAATGATGAAAGTTATACTTATCGATTGTCCTTTGAACAGTTATTGAAGCAGATGTATCAATAATTATTTCTGACAAATTAATGGCTTTCAAAATATCATCTGATAAAGAGCCAAATTCAACTTTTTCGTAAACAGGGAAAGAGTATGTATTGTGTATTATATCATTTAACTGATCACTTAAAATTTTGACTTTGGGGTTGCCATAATCCGATGAGATCAACCATCTACTTGTGTTATGCGGATAAAATAAGTCATTATCTATTAAAATTAATTCTTTAGGAAATCCAGACTGAGTAATATTTCGAGCTATTTGACCACCAATAGCACCGATACCAATTTGAGTAATCGCTGGAAAACCAGTAATGTCAATTAATCTACATCCGTTAGCGATTCGACCTTGTAATTGATCAAAATGCTTATACCAGGCGAAAGGTGTTATGGTAATATTTTTAAAATTTTCAATATTGGCACTAGGACTAATTATTTGGGAATAATTACCTTCATGCTCGCCTATTATTCCGATTTGTAAACCAATTGTTTTAATCTCATAATCTACAAGAAAAACATACTCTTGCTTTTGCGTTACGTTTAAATTTGCATCTTTAATATTTGCCTCTATTATTATAATTAATTTTTTCTCGTAGTTATGATGATTAACAGATAATAATTTTAAATTATTTTTTAATTCCTTTTTATTATCATCATCAAAAAGTGAATATAATTCATCAAAATTACATGGAGGATTTATTATCCCACTGTGGGCAATACTTCCAAAATCATATTTTTGCAAAAGACAATTTGCTTCATTGCTTGATTTCGCACCTAAGAGTTTAAAAATATTCTCAGTTTTGCAAGATTCTAGGATGCAACCATTTTTAAATTTATCAAAATTAAAATCAAGAGGAATTATTAATTCATGTTTTTTATATAAAAATATGTTTTCTAAAGGCTGACCATCATTATGTAATTCTCCGCGTGCTGTTAAATATAACCATTCGTATAGTCTGTATACATAAGAATTAGCATCCCAGTTCAAAGCAATTTGACTAAATTCTGCTTGAAACAAACAAGGATATTTAAAGTTCCCAGTGTTCCTTAAAAGATGAATAACATTCGGAAAGTTTTCTCTTCTAAAGTAAGGTAATGGAATGATAAATTCAGGAGAGCAATCAAAAACAACATCTTCGGTGGATTCAATATCATTTACAACAAACTGGGGTAAATCTATATGATAACTAGCTTGAATACTATTTTCTGTTATCATAATATTTGAAACTATCCCATCTCGTTCAAGACTATAAAGAGCTTTTTTTAAACTTTCTTTATAAATTTTCATAATCATTTTTTCCTGCTCGTGGTGGTGTTAATGTACCAGCAGTTACATAAGTAGCTGATTTAATAGCTTCAGGGTCTACACCATACTGATTGATAATGAAAACCATAGGTTTTGGTGCTTCCTTTGAAGGGTATTCCATTGTAACCTTTACTTCTGCTTTAGCGTCTTCAATGTAATAGTTATATGCTTGTCGGTGGGGAGGTTGAATAGTTTCAGCATAATCGAGTGGAATTATATTACTGGGTGAAATTATTCTCCCGCCGGGTTTTTTCTGATTTTCATAAAGCCATCTATTTATTATTGATGGATCTGTTTTCCTTTTTCCTTTAATATGAGATAATGCCCTATAACTACAATGGTGAGAAAGATGAAACAAATCCCATTCAAGTCTATGCGGATTACCTTTAGCTTTTGTAATTTGTATAATGTTTTCCCATACATCATAATCTATATCTGAGCCCAAAATTAGCTTGGATGAGTGCATATTGTCAAAAGTGCATTGAACTACTATTGCGTTATTGTTTCTATCTACATTCAATGAATCACTATAAAATGGACAATGGGCAAATACTTCAATACCATCATTTATAAGAGATAGTGAGTTTACGATAGTACCGGCATTTACAACTAAATGTTTTATACTTTCGTACGAGTAGCCATCATTTCTTTCACACCATTCTCTAAGTTTTTTTGAACTTGAAAAGATTTTTAAGCCAAAAGCATTTCTCATTCTGTATCTCGCTTCAGCTTGTACAACTTTGGCAGATTCTGAAAGACCATTTCTGTTCGATTCTGTAATAATTTCAGCGGGCACCCACATTTCTCTTATTTTCTTTCTGTCTCCCCCTTGATAAGCTTGTGCATGATTAAAATAAAAGTAATCTTTTGATCCAGTAACATGATCGTTGTCTAAATGTGTAAAACACACTATGTCAAAATAGTCTTTTGTATTGGCTTTATTTAGCTCTTTTGCCAAATCACACCTTTTATCATAATTATCTTCTCCTGATTTACAGTGTGCATAATCAAAAAGAATGTTTTTACCATTTTTTAGTTGAATTAATGATGTGTCTGCATTTCCTAATGGATAAAAAGTAATTTTATGCATTTCTTATATTTTAAAAATTTTATATTCAATTTACAGACAATCAGTATGCCATATTTTGAATTATGTCGTTTTGTCTAATTATTTGTATATCTCTTTGATGATTTTACAAATAAATCTTTGGCATCTGTCATAATGACAGAATGTTTGCCAATTATGGTAGGTCTTTTTTAATTAACTAAATTTTGTTAATATTAAAGCAGTGTGTTTATTCCTACTAAGCTGACCCCTTTATGGTGCCATGCTGTCCCCCTAATTTGTAAAACGAATTGAGGGATGATAATCATGGAGCAGGTTGACCCTCGGGATCAAATAAGGATGCCATTTATTCTGTAGGTTGTTGACCCCTTGGATTGATAATTTAGTATAGTTACTACCTTTATGATTGATCCAAATTCAATCATATAACCCCTTAGGAATGGGAGGCAAAATCATGCTTACGAGCACTATTAAACAGTTATTATTATTGAACATAAATGGTCAGCTTGGTAGGAATAAAAATCAGATGATCTATGTGTATAATTTCAATGTTTTATCGTAAACGTAGACGCTTGAGACCGTTCTGACTAGGAAAGCAAGAAAATTTACACTCCAATACCTTGAATAATCCTGTCCCAATCAAATGCAGGTCCTATATCTGTTTTGTCCGTCCTGCAGTTTACGTGACTGGCGATACCATTGTAATTGGTAAACACGGAGTCTGTCATTTTTGAATATCTGTCAGACAATGCTACCATGGTTTTAGGGATGTTGTATTTTTCTGATAGGAACTTGAGCAAAAGGATAAGAGATTCATATTGTGCATTGGTAAAAGTAGCAAAATAGTTGTAATTCTTGTAGGCATTGGGTAGGTGTGTGTAATAATCGATTTCGTCTAGACTGCAGTAAACATCATCATCTCTATATGTAGAGACCAAATGATTACCTATCTTTTTTAGCGGACCAATATTGGACAATTCGATACCTATGGTGGACTTACTCATAGCTGTATTCCCACCTGAAGCACGTGGTCCCAAATGAAAACTCCAATATTTAGAAGCAAATAAGTTATATATCTTTCCGTTTCTGGCAATGACAAAAGGAACTGAAACATGGTTGGTTGTCAAAGTAGCTATATCTCCTTTTAGATATCCGGCTGTGTAATGCAGTATAATTTTCTTTTTTAATATTTCTTCCTTAAAATAAAACGAATCATCGTTATTTTCTCTTTTACAGTCAACAATTGTGAGAGATTCACCAGTCGAAGGGATGGTTACGGTTTCATCTGTAAGGATAAATTTTTTCCCGGAACTATCAATTCCATTATTTTGAAATGCGTTTTCGTGGTTAAATATTCCTGATGCTTTCATTTGTTTATTTTTATTTATTTGTTATTTATTAGTGAACTGTCATTGATCTCATTTTATTATAAAGATTGACCAAATGAATAGAAGGCTCATTATCAGCCATAACACCTTAAGTCTTTTGTTTTTGTGTACTTATAAAAACACCAACACCAAGAAGCAATAGAATAGCTATGAACATAAATACTCCTTTATAGACTGAAATATTCGTATAAATCTGTAGAAATAAATGACTATAAAGAATAGTAATTAAAGACAATATCAAGCCAGTCAAAGCTATAAAGAATTTACTTTTCACAATTAGTTTATATATTTTGAATTTCCAATTTGATTCCAGCTCAAAATCAGATATATGTAATTTATAATTTTTGTCAGCAGGTTTCATAAATAATTTTGGATGATAAGTGGACACGAATATAAATATGTTCTCGATAATATCTAAAAATAATGCAACTAATTGAGCATAGGCCAGGTATAAAAAGAATGGAGATCGGGTTACAATATCTAAGGAGTAAACATGTAAAGCCAGCATTGCTAAAAAAGTATATGTACCAATCATAAAAAGAAAATCCCAATACAAATTCTTTCTGAGTGAATTTATTGGCTGGGATTTGTTTCTATTTTTTGATTGATCTATTAAACTGATCATAATAAAGGTATAATATCTTGCACTACTAGGGAATTCTAAATCAAATATTGAAAACTTCCTGGTCGTCCATTTTTCATATTTAAAAAAGCTGGAATAGTAAGCCATAACCCAATAGCTTAAAATTGAAATAGATAAACAAATCCAAAGTATAGACCAATAGTGAGTATTTATGTATGTTAAAGTCATATTTATTATTTTGAGTAGTTATTAATTATACTTTTTGCCAACGTTTGCCTTTCATCTTTGTGTTTATGCCAATTAAATCCTTGAATTCCATTATCGCTGTCATCCTTTTCTTTTTTCTTATCACCTTCCTTTACTAGTTCCCATTCTTTTCCACTTAAAAAAGCATAAGCTGCAGCTGATCCCTGGAGAAATAAACTTTCTATTTGATTTTTAGTTAACCCGAATTGCAACCAATGTATATCTGAAATTGGTACATTCGAAATTCTTTTCGAAATTTCACTATGGTTTTTTAATAAAAAGTCTTTGTCATAATAATTTCTGGATGTATTAAATATTTTTGTAATAAAATCAAATATTTTCCAATCATTAGGTTTATTGCCATTATCTTTTTTTCCATCATCAATTAAATTCACACCAATTGTAGGTAAACGAGGATCAGGTTTATTAGGATTGAAGTAAATGCTATAAGGAAAATTACTAAGTACTCCATCAACAAAACGGTACTCATCATCAGCTTCTATTTTAAAAATATCTATCCATTCTTTTTCCACTTTGATTTTATCAATATCTCGTGCATAAAATGAATCAAAGAAAAAAGGAATAGCCATGGAAGCTCTGACCATTTCTGACGCGTCTGCAAAAGGTTGGATTTTATTAGTATTTGCAAATAGTTTGTTCATCCTAGGAAGTTCTATCTTATTCTCTGTGACCAATTCAGTAGTTATTATTGTCAGGTCTCCGGTTAAACCTTCTAATCCTCTTTTATCATCCTCTATCAAACGAAGAATTGGAGATTGTGTAACTTTGTTTTTGAGTTCTTCAGTAGTATAAACTTGTTGGTCAAGTGCTGAGTCAGGATCTGGATTTCTAGGTTGATCTTTCTGCCTGTTGTATTTCCATAAAACATTTCTTAGCCATATCAAGAAGTCTTCGCCAGGGTTTAAACCCAGACCCGATTGTCCCATTCTATGATAAAGTAATGCGCCAAAACTAAGCAGAAACAAAGGGAATATGGCCAATATACCTGTAATTAAGAAAACTATTAACCCCCAGATATTGTGAACATGTAATGGGGAGATTAAAAAAATAATTCCACTCAATAAAAGAACGAAATATGAAATGGGGACTACACTTAATAGATGGAACTTCTCTTTATTTTTCAGAAAAAAATTAATCCCCCAGCGAACTATTTTATGACCATCTACAAATTCAACGATATCTTTATTAGCCAATAAATTATATATTTCTACGGATTTCTTATCATCTTTGTTCTTAATAGCAGCAAGTAGAACCGTATTTATAGCTCCTGCGCTTGTTCCTGCAAGACGTAAAAAGCGAACACCCATTTCTTCCAATACATAAGTAAAACCTACAAGTGCAATTCCCCATACTCCACCTCCTTTTTGTACAAGATCAACATATTGACAATTGTTATCATCTCGAACATCTGAAATACTCCAATCAGTTACATACTTATGTGTTCCATCGTCATTTTTAGTTTCAACTATTCCTAATCTTTCCCTAAGATTACTAACCATCATTTTTGCTTCATCTGGTATTGGAATTTCTTTTTCCGTGTTGATTGTGGGTTCAGGATTATTGGTCTTCATTGTTAAATTTGTATTAATTGAGATTGGAAGGAGAATCTATATGGCTTTGTTTCAATTTTTGATAATTCAAATTAAATGAAAAATTTTTAAAAAAATGCCACATATTTATGGTAGAAAAAATTATTGACCTAAAATTGATGTAGGTATCCAATATCTTCTATTGCTTACAGAAGTTTTTATCTTAGCGTACGAACCCTTCTTTTCCAGAACTTCAACCGAGACACCTTTAGCTAAAATTTCTCTACCGTTTAAAGTAATGAGAGGTTCACCTAATAGAGATGTGAATTGACAAACTGACAGAATATCACAACTAACGACTTGCTTTCCACCATTTATGGTAACTATACAACTTGTCCCATCAACCCCGGTTAATATACACTTAGTACCAGCAGGGTAGGTGGATGTAGATGCATTTAAACAATATTCTTTCCCGATTTCCATATTAAAAGTTTTAATTATAAAAAAAAATTATGAGCCGTTTTTAATGTAAATAGCTTTCAGTTTAGCTACTTTTTCATTTGATGTTAATCTTGATGTTAAGATATCATTGATAGATTGAGTAATTAGATAATTTTGAATATCAATGTTTTTTTGTTCAATATATAACTTGACTTCCTTTTGAGTTACTTCAGATTCAGAAGGAATTCCTGAAATGAGAGATTTCGAATCTTTTTCCCCTATTGTTGGTACTCCAGCTTGAAATGCCATATATTTCAACGCTAAGTTTAGCATAATGCCTGTTGCCTTCATAGTTTCTCTAGTATCCACTCGTACAGCTTTAATGGTGAATACACCGATAGTATCCATTTTGACAGCCACATCTGCATTTCCTAGAAAAGTTTTTACTTTAACTTCATTAATGATTCCATTTTTCTTCTTACTCTTACCCTTGTATTTAATGTTTCCTTCTTTTATGATATTAATTCTTTCTTTTTTCCAAAAATCATCACTAAGTGCCACAACAATACTAGCAGCAGGATCAGGATATATTGTTGTTCCCGTAAATGATGCCCAATGCTTTACTTTTGAAATCTTTTGATAGAAATCTGTAGTATACTTATCTTTTTCAAGTTTACTTTTGATTGATAAATTGTTTTCGGAAAAAAAATCTAATTTGCTATTTATTGCATTAATATTAATAGAAAAGTAGTGTTCTATTTTATTTTTTCTAATTTCACTAAGTGATTTAATGTTTAAAAACAGAATTTGTTTTTTTCTTTCGTCAGAAAGATTTTCATATATTCTGATACTATCTAATGTGTTAGGTATTAATAAATATTCTGGAGTTAAAATATTAATATTAGTGTAGAGATCTTTCATAGCTGTTTTTATCTCATCACCTGTTTGTTTTGGTTCAGTATTTCTTGAAACTTCGAGTGCTATATCATTTACAAATTTTACAAGTTCTGATTTTATAGTAATTAGTTCTTGGCTTGAATTTAAAGCTTCATTTCTAAATTCTTTCATTTTTGCTTGCAAGTAGTCATCTGTTTTTTCAAATTTAGCAATATCTAATGATTCAATTCTTTAAATGCAGTTTAGAATAGCAACTACTTAGCGATAAAAGAGCAATCAGAATACAAATTATACTTTTCATTTTATATTCATTTTTATTTTAAACCAATTTAATGCTTCTGTAGAATTATCGAAGTTATTACTTGTACCGCCTTGTTTAAGCGCCAGTAAATTTAAATATTTTAGTGCATTTTCTTCATAATTAGTTGTATCTGTTGTACTCATTATCGTTTCAATATAACTTTTAAAAATTTCATTTTGAGCGTTCTGAACATCAATTTCATAATCTAAAGTATTGTTTTTTTTGATCAAATCTTTGTTGGCAAGTCTCGCAATAGTCTCTAAGGTCATTTCGCTGCCAGCTATTTGACCTACAATATTAGAAACATCTTCTGATTTTGTAGAAAGTAAAATTAAGAGTTTGGAATTTCCAGGAGTTGATAAAGTTCCCCCTGTATTTAAGTGTTGGAAACCACCTGTTTCAACTCCATCTTTTTTAGGACGATATATTTCATCGAAATAAGCATCTACAGCACCTTCATCAAAGTACCCACTTAAATATCGTGAACTTGTCATAAAAGTACATTCATCAATTTTGAGTCTATAGTAATTTTCCCCTGATTTAAAATAGTGCAATTCCCTACCAGACTGACAGGATGTAAAAAATATAATTAGCAAAAGAAAATAAAGATGGACTTTCATAATAATTATTTACTGATTTTAAAATTTAATACTCTTACATTTCTATTTTGGTTTGACTTCCTCGGGTTTTTCATTATCCTTTTTAGCAAAAATAACTTCAGTTACTTCCTTAATTTTGTCAAATACACTGCTTGATCCAAATCCAATAAGGAAGCCTAATCCAAGCTGAAAGAAAATACTGGAATGTTGTTCAGTTTTTCCTACCTGCAAGATTAAAATCCCTTCTTTGAATAAGGCAAAAATGATAACAGCTATGATGCCACTTTGAAAAGGACGATACAGATACCAATAAAGCCAAACGTCGATATTGAATATCTTGGTTGGATCTGTTCCATCTGGATTATTAGGATTGTAAGCTTCTGCCAATTTTAGATAAACAGACCTTAAACCGTATATAGTTCCACCCAACATTCCTGCAAAGAAAAAAGAAAACAACAACATCTGCGGATATTTAGGATCACAAGATTTTGCGCCGAATAACCATTGTTTGCTGCCATCCATTTTATTGGTCATAAGCCACAAAATGGCAATAATGCTCAATCCAAAATTGTAAAATACTGCTATACTGGTTAAAATTTTTTGATTTACACTATGTTTGTTCATATCGAATACTATTGTTAAAATATTAATTAGATTACTATTAATGTACTATAATTAAAAAGGTAACCCTATATTTCATTCAAATATAATTAGGCCTGTAATATTTTGCAATATAACTTTTGTTATATACTTTTTCTATCAATACTCTTATCAATGGCCCAATATTGACCCCCTGGATTGATAATGTAGTATGGTTACTACCTTTACGTTAGATCCAAATTTCATCATATAACCTTTTGGGAATGGCAGGTAAAATCATGCCGGGCAGTATTAAACTGTTATTAATAATTAAACAGCGATGCTACTACTCTTTATCTTAGGCTTTTCGGAATCCGCCTTTGTAATTAAGATTAATTGTAGCTACCCAATCGATGTTTATTCCTAAATATAATGCAAAGGTCAGACAAAGATGTACAGGAGATAAGGGTATTTTTACTAAAATTTTTATAGGTAATACTACGTTGGGTTTTATACGCTTATGATAAATATTGTAGCCTGTTTTTTTCGGAATTAATGTTGACCACGAAGGAAATGGATAAATCCATTGGGATACGAAAAATTATCTATAGCCCACGATTTAAATCGTGGGCTATTTCGTGGATTATCAAAAAATCGTGGGCTATCAAATTATCGTGAATTATCTGGAAATCATGAGATTTCTGGAAGAAAAATCAAATTAGGATGGCAAATAAACCAATTGGTTTGTGCGTACTGTGCGATGACCAAGGAATAAATTTGGAACATAAAAGAAAATGGATAAATCCATTGGGATACGAAAAATTATCTATAGCCCACGATTTAAACCGTGGGCTATTTCGTTGATTATCAAAAATCGTGGATTGTCAAAAAATCGTGGATTATCAAAAAATCGTGGATTATCTGGAAATCATGAGATTCCTGAAAGAAAAATCAAATTAGGATGGCAAACAAACCAATTGGTTTATACGTAATATGAGTTGACCGACCATGAGATTAAGAAGGAAAAAACGCAAACCTATACCTTGACCGGTGATATACTATTTTTGATTTTTATTTGATCTATTGTGCAGTTTTCACAATTATTCACTATCATTATCCCCAAAATCAGAAGCCCACATGTTGCAAAAATTACTTTTTTCCATTATCCTCGTATTTACCTTGGTACTCATCCTTTTTCTGAATGGGAATATCAACCTGACCAAAGATCCTTTGCCACCATTGGGGAAATTTTTAAATCCTTTTAACGGAGCATGGACTTCAGATACCCAAAATGAAAAAAAGACCATTAATCTGGATAGTTACGGACTAAAGGAAAAAGTAGAAATCGTCTATGATGACCGAAGAGTGGCACACATTTTTGCACAGAATATGGAAGATGCTCTGTTTGCGCAGGGTTTCGTAGAAGCGCAGAACAGATTGTTTCAGATGGAATTTCTGTCTCTGGCTGCTGCGGGAGAATTATCCTCTATTTTGGGAAGCAAGACCATAGAGTTTGATCTGGAAAAACGCCGTCGTGGTATGAAATATGCTGCTGAAAATGCCACCAAAGGTTGGGAAAAAACCAAGGATTACAATTCTGCCTATCGGTACATCGATGGGGTAAATGCATATATTCAAAGTCTGGATCCAAAAGATTACCCGTTGGAATTTAAGTTATTTAACATTACACCCACTGAATGGACGCCATTAAAATCAGCGCTGGTATTCAAGCAGATGTCCCTCACGCTGGCAGGAAGGAATGACGATATAGAAAATACCAACTTACTGTATCATTTGGGTAAAGATGATTTTAATTTTCTGTATCCTGAAAGACAATCAGTAGAAAATCCGGTCATCCCTACTGAAAAACCTTTTGCCTTTGATACTTTGTATGGAAGTAAGCAGGACGATAAAGCGTTTTTTACCAAACCTATTTTGAAGTCATTTTATGAAAATAGAAATAAAGGTATAGGGAGCAATTCCTGGGCTGTGCATGGCAGCAAAACTGCGTCCGGAAAACCTATTTTTTGCAATGATCCTCACCTGAGTCTGGGCTTGCCTTCGATATGGTTTGAAGTACATATCCACACGCCTGAGTTTAATTCTTACGGGGTATCTTTTCCTGGTTTTCCGGGTATAATGATCGGATTTAATGAACATATTGCCTGGGGTGAAACCAATGTGGGTCAGGATGTAGAAGATACTTATGTCATCCACTGGGCAAATAAGGAAAAGACAAAATATCTGCTGGATGGCAAGGAACAGGATGTCCAAATAAGAATAGAAGAAGTAAAAGTCAAAGGTGGAAAAACCATTTTGGATACTATGAAATATACCCACTGGGGGCCTGTCTATGCTACATCTGCTGATGGTGCGCATGATCTTGCGATGCGTTGGTTGTGTCACGATGAGCCGGATACAGGAGAGTATAATGTATTTATAGATGCCATGAGATGCAAAAGTTATGATGACTATCTCAAAGCCACAGGAACGTATATATCTCCCGCACAGAATTTTGGTTTTGCTTCCGTATCAGGAGATGTAGCACTGCGTGTCAACGGTCGTTTTCCGGCCAAATATGGTCAGGATGGCAGATTTGTTGAACATGGAGATAATACCGGTAATGGTTGGCAAGCGTGGATACCGAGAGATCAGAATCCGCAGATATTGAATCCGCAAAGAGGTTTTATTTCATCAGCCAATCAGGTGAGCGCAGATAAAAGTTATCCTTACTATTTTACAGGAAAGTTTGAGCGCTATCGAAATCGAAGTGTCAATGATAAACTCAGCCAAATGAGTGAAATTACAACAGACGACATGAAAAAAATGCAATACAACGCTTACTCTCAAAAAGCGGCAGATTTTCTCACCACTATAAAGACACTGGTACAAGCAGAAGACCTTACTGAGGTAGAGCAGAAACATTTCAAAACTTTACAGGATTGGGATTATCACTATAAAGCCACATCGGAAGCAGCCACGCTCTTTGATATATTTTACAAAAAACTTACACAGAATACATGGGATGAGTTAACAGAGCTCAATCAAAATATGGACATCAACTATCCGGAAGACTGGCGATTGCTGGAGATCATTCAGACAGACCCTGCCAATAAATATTTTGATGTGGCTTCTACTCCCGAAAAAGAAGATGCACATGCGATAGTGATTAAATCTTTCAAAGATGCAGTCACAGATTTTGATAAAAGAGGGAAAGATGGTAAGTCCAATACCTGGGGTGCGTACAAACCGCTACATATTTATCACCTGACGAGATTGCCGGTATTTTCGGCGATGGATATTGCTGCTGATGGCTGTCCGGATGCCATCAATGCTACTGGATACTCTTTTGGACCAAGTTGGCGTATGATCATCAGTTTGGAAGATAAGGTAAAAGGATATGCAGTATATCCGGGCGGACAATCAGGAAATCCCTCAAGTTCATTCTATAAAAATATGATAGAAACCTGGACAAAAGGAGAGTATTACGATCTGAATTTTGTCGGTAATATAAATGAGATAAAGAACAAAACAACCCAGATTATTCAACTAAATCCTAAAAAATGAAGCAATTAATATTTTTACCTGTTATATTTGTTTTATCATATATTTTGCAGCTTTTTTTGCCATGGTGGATCATCGCTTTGATTTGTTATGGCGTATGTTTTATTTTAAGAGTAAATAAATTTTATGCTTTTACAGGTTCACTCCTGGCCATATTTTTTCTTTGGGTAGTCAAAGCATACTTTGCAGATCAAAATTTTGATGCTCCGATGTCTGCTTTACTGGGAGGATTATTCGGCAATGTGTCTACTTCTGCTGTTTTTTTTCTGACAGGTTTGGTGGGTGGAATGGTCGCAGGATTAAGTGGTCTTTTGGGCAGTTGGTCAGTAACATTATTTCAACAAAAATAATCATTTTAGCATGAAAAAGATCGGAATTACAGGTGGCATAGGTTCCGGCAAGACTACCGTATGCAAAATATTCGAATCATTGGATATACCGGTGTATTATGCTGATACAGAAGCAAAAAAGATCATGACGTCCAATCTTTCTGTAAAAAAGCAGATGAAGGATCTGCTGGGAGATCAGGCATTTTACAACAATGGGAAACCAGATCGCAAATATATAGCGTCCAGGATTTTTAATGATAAAGAGCTGCTGGCTAAAATAAATGAAATCATACACCCGGCTGTTCAACTTGATGCAGACAGATGGTTTGAAATACTAAAAAGCGAAGGCAAATCAAAATATTGTCTGAAAGAAGCGGCACTTTTGGTAGAAACAGGAAGCTATAAATCTTTGAATTCCTTAATTGTGGTGACTTGTCCGGAAGACATCAGGATACATCGTGTGATGCAAAGGGATAAAATGAAGTTTGAAGATGTCATAAAAAAAGTAAGGAACCAATGGGCCGAAGAAGATAAAGTGAGGTTGGCAGATTTTGTGATTATCAATGACGGCAAAACCAGCTTGATACCCCAGATATGGTCTATTCACAATAAACTGATGAGCAAATACTAAATCCACATCAACGTTTAAAGAATCATAATAATGAAATACCTGAAATATTTATTTGTACTTATATTGTTATTAGCCACTATTTTTATTTTAGGTCCCAAAAAAGAATTTGAAGCCCCAAAACTACTGGATACGGAAATAAATATTTCTCTGGGAGATCTGGAAAAATATATTGCGGAAAAAGAAGCAGCCGTAACAGATTTAAAGCCGGACAATCAGGCAAGAATCATTTGGGCCAACGACAGCCTGAAGCAAAAAACAGAGTTTGCCGTGGTATATCTGCATGGATTTTCAGCCAGTCAGGAAGAAGGAGCACCATTGCATGAAGATTTTGCAAAACGATATGGATTTAATCTTTATTTGAGTCGTTTGGAAGACCACGGAAGGCCAGACAGCAATTCATTTGTGCACCTTACGCCTGAAAATTTTCTGCAATCGGCCGAAGATGCCATCGACATTGGTAAAAAACTGGGAGACAAAGTGATCGTAATGTCTTGTTCTACCGGAGGAACACTTTCTGCTATTCTGGCTGCAGCAGGCGAAGACATTCATAGTATGATCATGTACTCTCCCAATATTGATATATATGATCCAATGTCTGAATTATTGGTTTATCCCTGGGCTGAAGAATTGTCATCTTTGGTCATGGGCGGCACATACAATAGAATAGTATACGATACACTCGCGCAAAAATACTGGAATTCTATCTATCATACCAATGCTCTGTTTACTATCAAAACATTGATCAGGGATTATATGACCGAAGAAAATTTTGCCAAAATAAAGATGCCGGTATTTCTTGGTTACTATTATAAAGATGAAGGAAATCAGGATAAAGTAGTTTCGGTAGCTAGAATGCTTGATTTTTATGATCAGATATCTACTCCTGATAGCATGAAACGGGAAGTAGCATTTCCGGAAGCTGGAAAACATGTCATATCTTCTCACATTATGTCAAAAGATATCGAGGGCGTATTTTCAGAAACATGCAAATGGGCCGAAGAAGTATTGCATCTGAAACCTGTTCAGTTGTAATTTTCCGTCTATTTTAAACCTCTGTTTTCCAGTAGTTTAATGATTTTATCAGCTTTTTGGTATCCATTGGTCACCAGATATAATTTCCCACCGATTTTTGCTACGATACTTGGAAACCCTGTCACTCCCATAGATGATGCCAGTTCGAACTCTGAATATGCATCCATTTTTGATTGCCTTGCATCTAGTTTTTTATGAAAAAGCTCGGGGTCAATACCAGCTTTTATGGCTAAATTGATATAAGTATCTAAATCATTGGGGAGGTTATTGTGGAAATAAAATGATTCCTGCGCTGCTTTAAAATATTCATATTTAGCTTCCGGTTTTAGTTGACCTGCCACGATTACCGCCCTACACGCCATCTCTGTGTCATACAGCACTTCATTTTTGGATAAAATGCTGTAGTTAAACGCTCTTCCACTGGCCTTTTGCACATCCTGCCAATGTTCTTTCAGGAAACCTTTTAGCTCCAGCATGGTCTCAGTGCCACCTGCTCTTAGTCCACCCATGATCATTTCAAATGGGGTTTCAGGAAAAGCTGCCTTGATTTTATCCAATTCAGGACCGAAGCCGTAGCACCATGAACACATCGGATCTCCTATGTAAATGATGGTATCTTTTTGCGAATGAATCACACTCATGTGCAGCATCATCAGGATTGTTAAAATATACTTCAATGGATGTATTTATTTATATATCAAATATTTAGCTCTAATTTTATGAAATGCTTCAAGGCCGGGTTTCCAGGTCTCTTTTATCTCCTGCTCATTTTTTCCTGCCAGGATTTGTTTTCTTAGTTGATCACTTCCTGCAAGCTTATCTATAAAATTATTATCCAGAAAAAACTTTTCATTGAGATCAGTCATTTTTTTGTAATACTCCAACAGATAGCTAAGATCAATTTTTTTTGATTGAATGATACTTCCTGTGGTTACATTGCTCAGGTCAGTTCCATAGCACTTTTGTCCGTTTAGCGGAGGATCTTTAGCTCCTTCATTTGGCATGGGAGTAAAGGAATATTCAGATTTTATTTTTGGATGACCGATGACTTGAAACTGTTTTTCCGTACCTCTGCCCAAACTTAAGGTCGTTCCTTCAAAAAAGCAGGTAGATGGATATAAAAGTACAGATCTGATGTTAGGTAGATTGGGACTGGGTTTTATGGGAAGCTCATAATAAGTATCATGATCATAATTTTTGCAACCCACAACGGTCAACTTACAAGTTGCTTTATTGGTCAACCAGCCCTCACCATTGATCATTTGAGCATATTCACCTATGGTCATACCATACACCACAGGCACAGGATGCATGCCAATAAATGATTTATATGCAGGGTCAAGCATCGGTCCGTCTACAAAATAAGCATTTGGATTGGGTCTGTCGAGCAGAATCAATGGTAAATTATTTTCAGCACATGCTTCCATCACATAATGCAACGTAGAGATATAGGTATAAAATCTCACCCCTACATCCTGGATATCAAATAATATCACATCTACATTTCGGAGATCTTCGGCCAGCGGTTTTTTCTTTTTTCCATACAGAGAAATGACAGGCAGTCCGGTTTTACTGTCTTTGGTATCACTGATGATTTCGCCCGCATCAGCTTTGCCACGTATACCATGTTCCGGTGCAAATATTACTTGTATATTTACGCCCAGCTTAAGGAGCGTGTCTACCAGATGTTTATCCTTGACTATGCTGGTCTGATTGACAACGAGAGCTACTTTTTTATCTTTCAGCAAAGGATGATAAAAAGCTACTCTTTCTGCACCGGTGATGATAGATGTCGAGTCTCGAGTGGCTATATTGGATTCAAAACCTATCTTTTCTTTCTCAGGCTGGCAGGTGGTCAGCAAAACTACAAAAAGGCTGTAAATAAATAATTGCATAAATAAATGTTAATATGTAAAATATGTATGATACAATAACTAAATATGAATATCAAAAGTTTATCCTTATGAGAATTTATTCTGTGCAACCCGATTTTCTACGGGTATCGGTTATACCAAGAATTTTCCATCCATCAGATCGTTTTACCAAAGTGAAAACATTGACACCACAATGACTGAACACATCATTAAGATAAAACAGGTAAGGAGTCCATGCGACTGCCATTGCGCCATCAATTAAAATCCTGTAACTCAGTATTCTTTCATCAAATTTAAGTCCTGGTTTTTTTGTTCCAATGACATTCAGAAACGCTGATACTGGTTCGTCTATAACATTGATATCACCACTTTTTGTAGTTATGATGCTTTTCAGATGGCATCCATCAGCCAGGGTTTGTTTTACCATGGTGGAATCAAAAGATGTCATCCCATCAAACATTTTTGTTATCGTGCTTTTTATCTGAATGGTATCATGTTGACTGTATAATGAAGATGATACGCCCGATATTAATATCAGAAAACATAAAAGTTTATGTATGTTACTCATTTCAAAGGGGTAAAAAGAGACTTTCTTGTTATTTATCATTTATTTTGCACTTTGTTTTGTTTGATGGTTATTTACAGACATTTTATAAAACAAAATAAAGGTATTTTTATTATTATCAGGTATTTTTATCTGATTAAAATTTTTAAATTATGTCTGTTAAGAATCAGGTGACCCCATATGCAGATGCTGAAGTTTCTAAAAAAGGGCAGGTCACGCGTATGTTTGACAAAATAGCTCCCTATTATGATAATCTGAACAGGGTTTTGTCCTTAGGTATAGATGTTCTTTGGCGCAAAAAAGCCATCAATCTGCTTAAAAAGGAAAACCCTAAAACTATTCTGGATATAGCCACTGGTACAGCAGATCTTGCTATAGAAGCTGCCCGTACCATTAAACCTGATCATATCATAGGGATGGACATATCCGTCAATATGTTAAAAATCGGTGAAGAAAAGATCAACAAAAAGGGACTTTCTGATGTGATAAAACTTGAAGCGGGAGACAGCGAAAATTTGCAATATGATTCAGATAGTTTTGACGCGGTGATGGCTGCATTTGGCGTACGAAACTTTGAAAATCTGGAAAAAGGTCTGGCTGAAATGTTCCGTGTATTAAAGCCCGGAGGTACGATGATGGTACTGGAATTTTCAAAACCAAGACATTTTCCATTAAAACAAGGCTTCAATATATACTTTAAATATATTTTACCCGTTATTGGTAAGGTAAGGTCAAAAGATGAAAAGGCATATAAATATTTGTACGAATCCGTGCAGGTGTTTCCGGATTATGATGATTTTACATCAATTTTAAAAAAACTGGGCTTCACTCAGACAAATTATAAAGTATTAAGCGCTGGCATATGTTGCATATATCTTGCAAAAAAATAGGTTTCTTTTCATTGTTGCTGTTATTGACTGCACCGCTAATGGCACAGATTGGGGGGAAAGACAATTATAATTTCAGAGACTTCAACCGTAAGTCCTATTATTTTGGTATAAACATTGGTTTCAATAGTTCCGGCTACAAATTGCAGCAATCAGGTTTTTTTATCAACAATGACAGTATAAAAGTGACCGAAGGTAAAAGCGAAGTAGGTGTGAACATGCATATGGTAACCAATCTAAAATTGGGTGAATATTTTGATTTTAGATTTTTACCAGGATTTTCTTTTGCACAGCGTGGCCTGGAGTTTACCAGTGTATCTGACTCAAAAGTAATCGAACGTAAAATCGAATCAGTATTTTTTGAGTTACCATTTCATATCAGGTTTAAGTCCGAACCGTATAAAGATAAACGAATGTTTGTCGTGGCAGGACTGAAGTACAGCTATGATGTGCAGACCAATTCAAAATCCCGTAAATCACTCATCAGGATTGCGCCGCATGATTTCCAGTATGAAGTAGGGGTGGGCATGCAGATGTTTTATCCGTATTTTATTTTTTCGCCGGAGATAAAATTTTCTAGAGGTCTGGGTAATATCCTGATTTACGATAAATCACAGAATGAAGCCAGAGTGCTTGAAAATGTAGTTTCTCAGATATTTACGATTTCATTCAATTTTGAAGGATAAGTAAGGTCAACTGAAAAAGTCAAACTTATAGGAAACGATAAAACTTTTAGTTAGTCCCTGTCAAAAAACAGCGAAAGAGAACGAAAAATCGGAAGTGCGTCTATCGCCCAAAAAGCACAAATATTTAGTAAAACGTACAAATTGCGATAGAAAAAGCATAAGACTGAACGGTCTCGAAGAGTCGAGCATGACAATGCGAGAAGTGAAGGAACCATATATGGATGGGCAGGTCGAGAGTGAACGATAATTTCTCCTAGCTGATCTAAGTTTAGATCAGTGCCTTCATTTTTGAGTGATTAATATCACTCAAATCTCGCCATGCGAGATCATTCAGTTACCTTTTTTTGAACCAGCGTTTCTTGCCCGCTTCGGAGCAAGCGGGTTGAATACTTTTTTCTGGGTTTGAATTCCAAAGGAATATGGATAGCAAATGCAAAAAGTATTTGCCCAGCCGGCATGAGGCGATAATTATAAGATATAAGTTCATAAGATTTAAATGGATTGATTTAAAATTATTGCACTTAATTGTCTAAATATTTTTATAAAAAATTGATTATCATATATTTAATTCAGCTTCAGCAAGCCATTAGTAATTCGGTAATTCACTTATTATTGTTTTTATATAGATTGTTATCCTCTCATCTTATCCAGCAATCTGCTTAGAATTTCATAATCTTCATCAGCTAGCGTCCTAAGTGAACCATCCATTTCATTTACCTCATCAGAGATCTTTTTAACCATTTCATATCCTGATTCAGTTAAGGTTATGTTCATCTTTCTTTTGTTTTCCGGACAAATCATTCTGTTTACCCAACCCATGTTTACCAGTTTGTCCATCAGACGGGTAAGGTCTCTTCCTTTGTCCAGCATCACTTCTTTGATGTATCCCGGAGATACAGGCTCAGGATGTTTGCCGTTAAGAATACGTAAAATGTTGAAGTGCTGACCCTGAATTTCATATCTGCCAAATACCTGCATATGGGCGTCCCTAAAATAATTTGATGTATAAAAAAGATTGACTATAGCTTTGTGATAGTTGTCTTTAAATCTGGCTTGTTGTATTAATTTATCTATTTCCATCTTCCGGTCATTAATCACCCATAAAACATGATAGTATAGAAAGTACTCACTTCCAATATATTAATTAGACAACAGATAATACCGTTTATTTGTTGCAACATATTTTAGTAAAATAGTGGACTTTAAGTCAAAAATTACTCTGAAAAATAGAAAAATCCAGGTGCTATCCCAGTAGTAAATCTACCTGTAGCCTGAGATATGGGTTCAATAAAAATCGCACGTCCGTTTGATTGATAATCACCTGCATCCGCAAAATATATTCTTCCATTGGATTTGTCATAACCGATGCCGTAATATAGCCCATCATATACTGATTCATTTTCAAAAACCTGATCCGTAATGTCGTGTGCCATGACTCTGTCGCCCATTAAAAAGTAAAGCCGGTCTCCATTTTTATCCACTACCAAACCGTTGGCACCATTTGAAATAGTAAATGATGCCTCCACCAGGTCATTTTTGATTTTGTACAATGATCCGTTGGTATTTTGAGCAGGATTTGTCCAATCAGTCAATCCATTACAGATAACCCAAAGATCATTATTCTTATCCAAAACTATTGCCTCCGGACTATCACCAACAATTATAGTCTTTATTACCAGATTTGTTTTAGTGTCTATGACCACAACTTTATTTGACTTATTCTGAGCGCTGCTGGAAGATACCGCTACATATAATTTACCTTGATGTATGATCATATTTTCAGGAGCACCTCCTATAGAGATGGGTTTTGAAAGCGTCATGGTTTCAGGATTTATTTCATACACCGCTCCTGAGTTAAAATCGGCGCCCCAGTTGCTGATGTACAGTTTATTATTGTCAGTTGCAAAATATCTCGGGACAGGAATGTCTTTTATTTCTGCGACAGACTTGAAGTCTTTTGTATTTACTACCTGAATTTTAGCCCCATTGTTTATCGAAATAAAATATTTATCCCCGAACTTTATCATCGACTGGACTATATTTCCCAATGCTTTGCCTGCGTTCTCTCTTCCAAACACATCCTGAATTGTGTCTTGATCATTATGAAAAGTGATGGTGCCTGTTCCGTTTTCAAAGGGGCCTTCATTGACCACAAAAACGCCTGTAGAGTAATCAACAGTGTCTTTTTTTTCATCTTTGGTACACGAAAATGTCAGTATAGCAAAAGACAGGATGAATAATTTGAAACATTTCATATTTACGTTTTTACATTTGTTGATAAAAAAATTTACTAAAAAATAGAGAACGAACATTTCATTTCAGCATGAATGCCAGGCATCGGGAAATATCGGACTATTTGATAATGTTGGTTAAATATATTGTTTAGCGTAAGACTGAATCTGTACTTTTCCTTCACATAAGTATATCCCGCATCTGCCAGATGATACACCGGCAACATACCGCTGTGGTCGGTGGTATCGTATCTTTTGCCAGCCAACTGGTAGGATATCTGAAAATGATGCACGGTGTTTTCAAATTTTATTTTAGTTGACCATTTATGCTGTGGAATATAGATCAGCTGTTTTCCAATCTGTTTTTTATCCGTATAGTGATCCAAAGCTGTTGTTTTGTTATAAACGTAGGATATTTCAGGTGTTATCACCCATCGCCTTTTGTAAATAGAAGTCTCTAACTGACATTCAAATCCCCTGCTCAATACTTTTTTTTGATTTACAGCTGTCCAGAGACCTGATGACTGAGGCACCCACTGAATCCAGTCTGTGACATGATTGATGTAAATAGATGTAGTAAATTGTATTTTTTTGAATGTAGACTTTGATTTTATTTCTGCCTGGAGCGACTTTTCTGTTTTTAGCGATTCATTGCCACCCGATGGCCAGTACAAATCGTTAAAGCCGGGTAAATTGTAGTTTCTGCTGATTTGCAAAGATGTTTTTTTGAACTGGTTTAATAAACTAAAAGAAAAAGGCATAATTTTTTCATCCACCAAATCCTGCCTGAATGAGAAACTTCCGGAATAATCAGCCCTTTTTATCTGTTTACCATAAGCCAGTTGCAGTGTATTTCTTATTCTACTTTTTGTATAGAAATTTGGATTTGCCTGATCAAATCTCCAGTTGACAGAAGTAAAATATTTTTTATGACCGATGCCTTCTATTTCTGCATTAATGATATAAATGTTTACATCTGAAGTTGAATTGACTACCGGTGTTGTAAAATCAAGTTTTTCGTTCATATATGTCAAACCGGAAGTAATTTTAGACTGCTGCAGAAGCCACACCATTTTTGTTTTCAACCGAAAATTGATGTCTTTTTGGTGTTGCATCAGAGAGGCAGACGTCGTGCTTACGGGAATGTTTCTGTTGGCGTTTTGATACCAGAGATCTATATTTATCATTTGTTTTTCGTTGGGATAATAATTTCCCTGATAAATAATATTAAGTTTTTTCAGGTCAGTCGGGGTTCTTTGAAGGGATTTATTATCATAGGTATAATTAAAAATATTTCTGTTAAATCCATACTCCACCCCTGTAAATCCGTTGTATTTTTTTTTGTTTAGTTCAGAACGAACGGTCAGGGAATAGTTTTGTAAACTTGAAATTCCTGTGATCACTTCCAGAGGCGAATGCGTTTTTTTTCTTTTGATATCCAATGTTCCGGACAATCCATTGTTGCCGCTCAAAGCAGGATTTCCGCTGGTATAAAACTGAAGTCCATTGTACAGATTGGCAGGTATAAGACTCAAATCATAACTGCCATTGATAACACTTTGTATATTGTTGCCATTCCACAGTACAGGCAGATGTCTGTTTCCCATACCACGGTGAAGGAAAGTCATCAGTCCTCCGGGTGTGCTGTATTGAACCTGGCCGCTGGTGGTTTCCTGCAGGAAATCTATCGTAGAAAACTGATGTTTATTGTCGTATTGATGATCGGATTTGATCATGCTGAATGGAAATCGTATACTATCCTGAATGAACACAGAATCCAGCACAAACTGACTCCATCCATCCTTTGATACAAAAAGGATAAAAAAAATACAAAAATGGATGTTCAATTTACTTTTCACTTGCCTGTGTTAAATGGACGAGAAGCCAAAACACAAAACAGTGTCCTTACATTCCATAGTAACCATCACTGATTACCCAATGTAATTCAAAACTATTTTTGTTTGACCTTTCATCCCGAAAGTCATTACAATCATACAACTTATTGGCAGGTCTTCTGACTTTTTCTGTTGTAGCGCCTTCCCATCTTTCAATAGTGACATTTTGCTACAAGCTTTTTATACTAAAAATAAATTGGTTTGCGAAAATCTCGGTTGACCATTTATTTATTTTGAGTATAATACCGATAGAATTTTTGTCTTGATGAAGACATGAGTATCATCGTCTTTACAGATAAAATTCTCGTCGGTATACGAAAATTACAGCTACGGGCATAGTTCCGGATTCACACCGGATTCCCTTTTAATGTTTCAGTTTTTTGCTGATTCAACCATAAGTGATGCAAAGATACAATATATAATAAAACTTTCATAGGGTGAATTTGTAATGAATAAAATATATTATGTTAGTCTACCGGTTCATGCTAAAAGTTCACTCACTAAAAATAGTAAATTATTCTTACCCGGCAACCACATATGATTTGAAACACATGGTATTTAAAGTTATTTCAATTAACAAGTTAAAGTAAAAAAGGGGATTGTCAAGGTATTAACTGTACAAACAGGGTAATTTGATAACAACAGAATCATATTGAGTTAATACATATTTATTTTTTCTTTTGCCAGATAATAACAATAAATATTTCCTACCCAAAAAAGGGTAATATTTGTCTTACAGATATAAATATATGAAAATATTTGGCTAAATAGTTTGACAAGTGCTTAAAATGCAAGTATCTTTGGAATGATATGAAATATTTACTGTCAATTGTATATTTTTGTTTTTCCCTTCAATTTGTTTACGCGCAAAAACAAGATCATGTTTGGCTTTTTGGTTTTGAATATGGAGGTGTACAAGGCTTAGAAAATTGGGGTTCTACCAATTTTGATTTTAATTACGATCCTGTACGAATTTATGAAGACCCGAATAGAGAATGGGATATGGATGGAGCCAATACTAGCATATGTGATAAAGATGGCAATCTATTGGCCTATTCCAATGGACAAGTCATCATACATGCTAGCAATATAGCCATAGCCGATACTATCAATTATGGATCGGATATACCCGATCCAGATAAAGGATGCATAGAGTGGGAATATAACAATTATGGTGATGAAAAAATGGCGATACCAGGAGGGCTATTGGGGTCACAGAATGTCTCGATTATTCCTGTGGGGAATGAATTTTATACCATTTATACTACCTATGATTATTGTGAAGCAATGACTTACAGAATGGCGTACACAAAATTTCAAATAAATATCATAAATCCAACTGGCAAAGTATTAAAAAAAGACATTATAATATTGAGAGATACCTTACTTGGAGAATTTACCGCCATCCGCCATGGTAATGGTCGTGACTGGTGGGTGGTGACATTTTCTGATAAATTTGATATGATGTACACATTTTTAGTAGATAAAAATGGCGTACAAATTGAAAATACATATCCAACAGGCCTAAAAACAAATATAGGTAGTGGTGGACAGATTAGTTTTTCGCCTGATGGCCGTCACCTAGCATTTTTTACTGCTAGTATGTTATTTAGCCAGACAGGTGGTGGTGTAGCTATAGCAGATTTTGATAGATGTGATGGTAGTATATCCAATCTAAGATCAAAAATATTAAGTCAACCTAGGCTTGGGCTTGGTACAGCTTTTTCGTCTGATAGCCGATATCTGTATGTCTGCAATGGGGAACAAATCTATCAGTACGACATGACAGCCACCAATACCCTTCAAAGTGAAAAAAAAGTAGCAGAATACGATGGTTTTGAATATTTTTTTCCAGAGATTCCAGATTGGTTTGGTTATCCTGTCAGTTTTTGTCTAATGAAGCTAGGTCCTGATGGCAGAATTTATATATTTCCAAGTACAGCACAAAACAGAATGCTTTCAGTTATAGAGCATCCCACCGAAGCAGGAATAGCATGTGATGTAAGACAGCACAGTATCAGTATGCCTACTGCCTTCGCACGTACAGTGCCATCTATGCCTGAATACCGTCTAGGCCCACTAGATGGCACACCCTGCGATACCCTAGGCATAGACAATCATCCCATTGCCAAATACCGCTATGAGCCGGATACTATAGACCATCTCAGGATACGTTTCACGGACTTGTCGTACTTCAGGCCTGAGACATGGAGCTGGGATTTCGGAGATGGAAGCCCGAATGAAAACATAAGACATCCTTATCATACTTACGAAAAAAACGGAACGTATAATGTATGTCTCACCGTAAGTAATGAAAATAGTAGCAACACATCTTGTCGCACCATCACCATAGGCACAAGTAGTATCGACGATGGCGCATTAGCGACAGTAGCAGATATCACGCTCTTTCCTAATCCTGTAGAAGACTATCTCCTCGTCACCCTCGGCGAGTATATACCACAGCATGGTCAGATTATGATATTTGATATTTCTGGTCGACCTGTACATACACAACGCATCTACTATGGACAGAATAATGTGGATATGACACATCTTGCCACAGGGATGTATGTGTGGAAGGTGATGGATGGGCAGGTGGAGATACGGAAGGGGAAGGTGGTGAAGGGGGATTGAGATATCTGGTGATCCAGTGATCGCGTGATTTGGTAAATTGTGAATTTGCTAAGTGGCTCAAATGTGGATTTGTGCTGTGGACAAAAGAAGTATTCAAAACACAGCAGTTAATTTTCTTTATCTATATTGGTTCAGCTTTACTTTTGTTTTTGAGCCTGTAAAAATAATCCACAATCACGGAAGGATTAAATTTGATATCTCTGATGGCCATTAAAGTAAGAAAAAATGCAAATGGCAGCAATACCAGACAAGGAAGCCATGCCGCTTGTATACCACCCATGGTCTCATTCCGAACCAGTTTTTCGCCCAGTATAGTTGTGATTATAAATATCATATAAAAAAGTATCGCAACCAGCAGCGGGTAACCATAACCGCCTTTTCTGATGATACTGCCAAGCGGTGCACCAATGAATAAAAATATAACACATACCAAAGACCAGCTATACTGTTGATTAAGTCTCAATAAATACTTCTCATAGGATCGGGTATAGTCATAATTAACATTTTTTAAAGTGATGATTTCGTCCCTATCTCTGGACATGTCCGTTTGAGCCCGTACTATCACATCTCTGTAGTCCACAGAATCTATGGTTTCTGCAAAATATTTTATGGTATCCAGGTCTACATCATCTTTCTGTACAATGAGTTTTTTTGACGGTCCTGTTGGTGCCGCTACTGAAGGCTTTTTATTGTTTAAATCGATCGTTTTCTTTTTTACAAAACGGCTCACCATCTTGTCTTTCAGTTTTCGTAAAGAATCTCTGGAAGGAGTCACGGATACTGGTGGCGTATTTACTGCCAACGAATCAACACTTATGGCGGACATTTGAGTGCTGTTTTCTGAACTGGTTTTGGTTTGGGTCAATGGTGTATCTATCGACGCCAAAGCTGGACCCGGTGCAATGATCTGACTGGTATCTTTGGCTTTATTTGCAAACAGCAATGCCATCCTTGTGGCTATTTTTTCATTATTATTGCGTACATTGGTTCTGAAAGTATCTATTGATTTTAATAGCTGAACACTATTCATCATATCTTCCCTGTTTCGATTAAAATTCAGCAACCCGTCATCTGCATCAAATTGACTCATGTCAAAGGTTTTTGTCCATTGGTCAAAGTAAGTGCGCATAAAAGGGATTTCAGACTTCCCGCTTCCGAGTTTGGATTTTTTTTCCAGCTCTTTGTATTGAATACCCGTATCCAGTTTCATGACAAAATACTGGCCTTCTTCCAGAGTGTACATTTCACCTGCTTTGGATGACATCACACTGATCAGGCTTTTATCATTAGGCGTGTGGTCATAGATAAGCACGTCATGGATGTCACGTTTGTTTTTATCGATTTTGTTTACCCTGATGATGGTTTCATTAAATGCATTATTAAAAATCCCTTCTTCTATGGCAAGGGCAGTTTTTTGTTTACGAATGGCCAGAAAACGTTTATTGAATTGCAGCAGGGAGGCTGGCTTTAAAAAATTGGCGGCTATGAGTGAAAAGAATCCGATACAACAAGCCACTACGATCCCTGGTACCATAATCCTAAGCAAGGAAACCCCGGCAGATTTCATACTGGAAAGTTCATACTTTTCTGCCATGTCCCCAAATACCATCACCGATGAGATCAAAACGGTAATCGGTACAGCCATAGGTATCAGCGTGACAGCGTAATAAAAAATTAGTTCGAGCAGTTCTAAAATCGTGAGCCCTTTTCCAAGGATTTCATCAATGTATTTCCACAAAAATTGCATGATCAGCACAAATGTCGCGACAAAGTACGACAGGATGGCCGGACCTATAAAACTGGTGGTAATAAGCTTATCTATCTTCTTCAATGAATATCAGGACGTCTTGTATCCGTTGCAAATTTAAGTAAATTGTTGATTACCCGTTTGATTTTATGGGACGCAATTGCTTTTTTATGATTTTTTTAAGATCCAGAAATCCTGTTCCTTCCCCCAATCGGCTGGTTTGCCTTCATGGTGTTGCAGTATCTCAAACGATTTACTAAAAACACTCTTCATCCATGCGGGTGGTTGAAATGCAGTATATACACGATGCCCTTCCGTTACTGCTCCACGAATGACTATTTTCTCACGGTCATACGTCTCCAATTCTTTGTCAGTAAGCAATGATCTGAATATTTTTCCATGGGTGGTGATGAATGCTATTCCTCCAGGTTTGATTACCCTGTGAAGTTCTGCGATCCATGCGTGATGATTTTCTTCTGAAAGATGTGTAAATATGGATATTCCGATGACCATATCAAATGTATTCGTTTTGTAATGTAGGGGTGGGGCAGTCTTGTTTTTGCTGAATGACACTTGTTTGATAGATTCACTACACCATCGTATGGTAGCAGGATTATAATCTGTGCCATAAATGTTGCTCTCAGTTCCGCATAATTCCGGAAGATGACGGGTTATTCTGGCCGGCCCACAACCCCAATCCAGTATGACAGCATTTTTATAATTGAGATAAGGCTCAGTGGTGTCAAGAATCCATTTTGCTGTTTTGAATCCGCCTTCATAATACTTTTGGTAATTCATATTGAAGGACTCAAACATCATATATGCAGGAGGGAGCGCAAGATCTTTATTGGCCGCTTTAAAGGTGTGATTATTTCTGAAATTGACCAGATATTGTACCCAGAATTTTGCTTTGTCCGCCCAAAACATGAGACCGGCTTTTCTGAATAAGAAGTTGAGTGTTCCTTTGATGATCATAGGATTAATGTTCTGTTTTCTTTTTTTTCCTGATTATGATGGCATAGATACCTACACCGAAACATATAAAAGGCCACAAATTAACCAATAACAGGGAAAACATACCTACATATTTTAATCCATTTTTGAATGCGATTTTTATTTCATCGAAAAAAGTGTTCTCATTTTTTTCGGGTATTTTATTGCGGATCAATATTTCCAGTGTGCTGAAGGCAATTTTATGAGCGAGCACTTGGTTCCTTCCTTCCTGCGCTTCTATGTCTGTTCTTATTTTATTTAGTTCGCTCTCCAGTTGTATTATATCATCCATTTTTTCCGTTTTGGTCAATAGATGTAAATATCTTTTTTCCAGTTCTTTTTTGACTTTTATTCTCGATTGGATGTCCGTAAATTCTTCTGTCACATCTATGACATGTATATTTTTAGTGGTTAAGGTGGGAATGTTTTTTTCAATATCAATAATGAGTTTATTGAAATTTTGGGCCGGAACTTTTGTAATAAGGCTGTATTCGGAAGTCCTGCCGAAAGACATCAAACTTTCTTTTACCAAATAGCCGGCATGTATCTGTAGCAATGAGTCAATCCATAGACGATCCTTTTTAACATTAACGGATGCAAAGCTCAGATTTCCTTCTTTTATCAGGTATGATGGTTGTTGTGACTGATTATCCGTTTTGGTTATGCTGTTGGTTCCAGCTTCACCTGTACCCTTATTCTCAGACAACAATGACATATTTTCGGCTTTATCTTTGCAGCCGGACATGATGACGAACATAAGGATCACGGTAATATTTAATACTGATTTAATGGACATAATTTAGGAATTTTTTGATGGTAAAAAGATGATTTAGAATGGTAAATGCCACTGTCTGTCATTCAGTTAAATGACTTTTTTATCCGTTTTGGTGTAACCTTATTTTTTTTTTACAGTTGCTTAACATCGGTTAACAAAGGTTTTGGAACTGTTTTGGATTACGTAACTCAGATTCTTGTTTTTTACTCCTTTTTGGTGATCATTTTATATACCTTTGTGCACTAAACAAGTTAAAAAAATTTGCTTCTATCAACCATAAAATTGACTCATTTTAGAAATTATGAGTCGGAATATTTTTCCTTTCATGCAGGCATGAATGCATTGGTAGGGCTAAACGGTATGGGGAAAACCAATGTGCTGGATGCTGTGTATTATTTATGTCTCGGCAAAAGCTATTTTTCATCAGGTGACAGGATGGTCATTATGCAGGATAGAGATTTTTTTAGAATTGAAGGAATTTTTAACGCAGATGCTGACATGGATATGGTCGTCATTAAATCACAATCAGGGAGCAGAAAAGATATAGAAATATCAGGCAAAAAACTGGAACGGATAGGAGATCATGTAGGTCGGTTTCTGACCGTGATGATAGCTCCCGCAGACATTCAAATGATGCTGGAAGGCAGTGAAGAGCGACGGAATTTTATCAATAACACCATCGTTCAAACAGACAGGAGTTATCTTGAAGACCTGATCTTATACAGCCACCTATTGAAGAGACGCAATGCGTTGCTTAAATCCTTTGCCGATCAAAAGCATTTTGACCCGCTGCTGCTTGAATCAGTTACAACCGGTATGTATATGCCTGCACAACATATCTATG
Source organism: Saprospiraceae bacterium (assembly GCA_016714445.1). Taxonomy (GTDB): domain Bacteria; phylum Bacteroidota; class Bacteroidia; order Chitinophagales; family Saprospiraceae; genus OLB9. The sequence continues at coordinate 331,769 of JADJNF010000003.1, forward strand.
AAGTCAGGAAAGCACTGGTATCCCAAATGTTGGCTATTTTTGAAGAAACCTATGCTGATATATCCGGTCATCGTGAAAAATGTGGCATTGTATATCAAAGTCAACTGGATGGAAATGAGTTGTCCGCACTTATGGATAAAAATCTGGAAAGAGATCGTTTTCTGACCAGAACTACTCAGGGCATCCACAAAGACGATCTGGTATTTACCATGAACGGTGAGCCACTCAAAAACTTTGCTTCACAAGGGCAGTTGAAGTCTTTTGTTTTGGCGTTAAAACTGACACAGTACAAGCTCATTGAAGCCAATTCAGGTAGAAAACCCATTTTACTGCTGGATGATATTTTTGATAAACTCGATCAAACCCGGGTAAAACACCTGTTGACACTTTTGTTGCATGGAAATTTTGGTCAGGTGTTCATTACCGATACGAATGAAGACAGAATAAAAAAAATATTGGATGAAATCAATTCTGATTATCGTATCTTTACGGTAAGTAATGGTAAGATCATTTAGAATATAGAAATGTGACTTTTTTACAAAAGACTGTATTCTTAAATAATATCATAAATGAGATACAAAATGTCATATCATTAAATCAACCATCTTAACTTTATTATTGATCATTTTGGGCAGACACAACGATAAAAGTATTAAGGACGTTTTGAGCGACTATATAGCTTCCAATAATAAGGTGGCCAAAGGTTTTTATACTGCTCAGATAGAGGAAATATGGAAAAGTGAAATGGGTCCTGTCATTGCCAACTACACCAGCAGGATCTATTTTAAAGATGGAGTGCTGAAAATATATATCACTTCTGCGCCGCTCAAAAGAGAATTGCTGATGGGAAAAGAAAAGATTATCGGCATCATCAATGAAGCATTAAAAAAGGAAGTAGTAACGATAGTTGAGGTTTATTAACTATTTTTTTACTTCAGTATCCAATTTTACTAAATGTGTCAGGTGATTTTTTATGCCTCGTGCGATGGTATCATGGCCTTTATAAAATATGATGAGAGTGACCATTAAGGTAAATCCGGTGGTGATCAGAAATCCGAAAAAATTACTGTCTAGCAAGGTGCCCAGATATAATGAAAGGGAGATGGCCAGAAAAATAAAAGTAAGGAAAATCATACCTACCAGAATCAATATGTATACCAGTGAAGCCAGTATAACAGATGTTTTTTCAGCTATTAAGTTGGACAGATCATTGACTTGTTTTTTGGTATAATTGACTGCTTCATCTACCAGGCCATCCACTTGCTCCAAAACAATAAATTTTAGCGAGGTATATAACGAACTGCTAAAATCGTCTGAACTAGTCACCCCATTTTTTTCATTGATACGACGTTCAAGTTCTTCCACTACCTTGAGAAGAATGATTTTAATGATGTTGGCCCATTTGCTGAAGTTCATGATGTTGTATTTAACTAATATTATTTCGGCAATTTTAATGCCAAGGTAGAATAATATCTTTTAAATTAGTTTTTTTGACAAAGTAGATTCAATATTCATATGTACATATTCAAAGGAAATTCAATCTTACAAAGTCTGAACATCAGAAATATATGATTGAAAGAAATGTTGGAAAAAATCAAATATTAAATAAATATTGGTTTTGTGGAGCGAACTTTTTACCTTGTGTTATCTATAATATTGTGTTTAAATTTTTTTAAAATGCTTCATAAAATGAAAAACTTCAGCGCCTTAATTTTTACATTCATTTTGGTTTTACTCTCTGATGAATTTGTATTAGGATCAGATAAAATTGATACGCTTTCTTTACCTTTAAATGAATTTCCTATTCTAGGAAGTAATAAAAATGAAAAAGTAAATTCAACCGATTTTTATATTGGAATTTCAAAGCCGGGTTTGAATGCACGAAATGAAAGATTTTGGAGACAGCCTGTCGGTTTGATTATGGACGACGATGGTTCATATTTTGAATATCAATCATTAGTTGAATCAAAATTTTCATTTACCAATCAAGCGGCTTTATCGTTGGGTCTTTTAAAAAACGTTGAATTATCAACAACATTTTCACTTTCTTATGGAGTAGGTTTAGTTATTCTGAGATTTGATTATAGCGCCGTTGAAAAAAATATTGAGGAAAGAATTATAAGCAGGTTTGAAGTGATAGAACCATTAATTTACAAACCATGGGTAGTTGTTGAAACCCCTGTTAACCAGCCTTTACCTTACAGAACCAGATCGAATTACAGTGGCTATTATAGCACAACTATTCATAGGGCCTATCTGTTACAATTGCCGGTTAGGGTAAATTATTTATTAACCGATAAACTATATTTTGGCATTTCAGCAGACATTAAAGTTCCACTTCTTGAAGAAATTGGGGGGAAAACATATGACTTTTTCACAGGTAGAGATTACCATAAAATAATTTCTCAGGCCCATGTATTATCTAAATTAACCGCAAATGCAGGTATAAGTCTGAAGTATTTCCTTTCAAATCGATTTTTTGTTTCTGCTCAATACGAACGTTCAATGACAAATGTTTTTCAACCTGCGGCACAGGATTATTTTAATAATTATACACCTGCAAAAGTAAGTGCCAATACACTGAATTTACAAATTGGTTACAGCTTTTAGGTCGTAAATATTGTGTATAAAATTTGTTGATTAGCTTAATCCTATTTGAATATTAAAGTTTGCATAATATATCAAAATACTACATTGTTTTGATAAGGGAATTGCAGAAAAGATAATGACTTTTTAGATTTATCCTGATTATCGATGTATCAATGAACTGAATGAAGGCAATAAACCCACAGGACATGTTTTGTTTTTTATGGTAGTGACCATGGTACCCTGTAGAAATTTGGTAATCTTACCTCCATCATTTGTATACCAGTCCGGGGTAGTAAATGTTTTGTAGTGATTTTCTTCCATCTGTGGTCCGGTGTCTTTAAAAAGTGTCCAATACCGTGCATTGGCACAACCCGTGATAATTAGTGAAGGGTAGTATTTCAGATTGATGTTTATTTCAGGACCTATTTTTGATAATTCTTCATAAAACCAGGCTTCCAGAAAAGGCATTTTTCCATGTGGGTGGCGGCTGAACTGTTGTGCAATATCAGCCATAAAATCTAATTGTTCAGCATTAAGAAGGATGTCAAAAAAAGATTTTTCCGCTTTTCTGAGAACCATAAAGGTAAAAAGATAAGCTGAAAATGTAGTATTGGCATGATAAGTTTCATTTCTTTTGGACCATTGATCGCCAGCATATTTATTGGGAATCAATGCCGGTAACAGAGACATTTTAATTTTATCTGTCAGTGGGTCATTGTTGTAGATAAAATTATTTTTAATATCCCACTCTCCGTTCAGGAAAATAAAATCCTTCTGATCCGGCAACCAAAATGGGGTAGTGCAGGATTCGGTGTAAATAGCTACATGGTTTTCATTACAGAAAAAATAAAAAAGTCCCTCCGCTATTTTTCCTTTGGTAATATTGATGACCCTGGATTGGATATCTTTTTTATCCATCCTGTTGTAGGTGAATGCCACTGAAATCAAAGCATATCTGGCAGCACTTAAAGCAATGTCGAAGTAAATTTGCTCCGAAACATTGTCAACAATAATGATTTCATTTTCGGTCATAGCTATGGTATAAAAAGCAGTGCAATTATACCATATTATTGGAAATTGACTTTATTATTTTCCGCTTATAATTAAGTTTACTTATAAAAAAGTAATCACTAAAACATTTTTAAGCCAGCATGATGTCCTATTTACAGACAGATTTTTATCTTTGAATATAAAGTTTGCTATAAAATGAACCGACTTTTATAATATAAAGCCCTACGGGAAGATGCGAAATATCAAAACTTGGCTGCTGCTTTACATCCATTTTCATTAACGTCTGACCATTTATATCATATAAGGTAGCAACAGATTCTTTAAATTTAATCCCTTCAAATGTTATGAATTCAGAAGCAGGGTTTGGATATATTTTTATCTCATCAATACTTGTCAAATGATCGCCGGAGGATATGCAGGCAGTTTGTACATCGGACACACTTCCGCAACCTGAAGAATTATTATTAAAAACCATAAAGGAAGAAGGGTTTTTGATATATTCACAAATGGCACGAGCCGCACAATCAGACAATGTTGAATTATCATTGATGACCAGAGGTCCGTCTATTTTCAGATCAACAGATAGAGCGTCCAATGTGCTCAGAGTAGCATTTTCATACACACGGAATCCATCTCCTACATGGACCAGGCTACTTAAACCATTCAGATTTTTTAAGTTTTTATTTTTAAAGATGGCTATATCCTTACCAACAAAAGTAAGTGAATCCAGACCGGTTAATGAAGAAATAGAATCCTGATTCCAAATCTGAAAAATCCCGGAAATACTATCCAGTCTGTTCATTTTATTTAGACTTTTTATTTTTGGGTTGGAAGAAATATAAAAAAAGTCACCTTTAGCATGTTTCAGGTGCTGAAACCCAATGGACATTAGTTGCGGGTTGTTTTGAATTCTGATGGCACCGCCTACTTTTTGGATATTTTTAAGGCCGTCTATATTGATAATGCTATCGCAACTGGTAATATAAATATCTCCTCCCACTTCTGTAATCTGACTTAATCCATCCAGATTTTTGATATTTTTTCCTAATATAGTCAGATTCCCATTTATTTTTTTGCATCCGACATTCACAGATGCAAACTGATCTATTTGTGATTGTGCAGAGAAAGCCAATCCTTCAGGAAAACATGACTGACTAGACAAGGTTAAGGTCGCTAAAAGACAAATAATAAGGAGTAAATTTTTTGATTGCATGATCAATGTATTTTAAGACACAAAGATATGGGGTAGAAAGTCGTGGTTTTTCACCCAAAAGTAGTAGATTTTGAAGGATTGATAAAAGCACAATGCTTGATTTAGTCAATGGACCACCTTTTGGGTGTGTGTTATTATTAAAGGTTTTATTTTTAGAGGAATCACTCCAAATTAACCTGTATTTAATTATTTACAAATATATAGCAGTTTATTTTTGGCTTGTATTTTTTTCCAATAATTCATCAAATAAGATAGAAGAAACATCCAAGTAAATCAAACAGCCCATACCCACATCAAATCTCCAAATTTTCGCCTCTTCCTTCCACAGATTTAATGCCACTCTTCTGATAAAATTGGTCGTTGGTAGATTTATTTTTTTTGAGCACAAACTTCGCTATAACTTTGGACTAAAATAATGGGTTCAAATCTCAAAATATGAATAATAAAACTGTTTTTATATTTCTCACTGTAGGATTGTTTTTTAGTGCTTGTAAGACATCAAAACAAACAGACGGATTGGTTGGAAATGTATATACACCTGAATCTCAGGAAGTATATGATGTGATCGTATCTATGGACAAAAAGTTTTTTGATGCTTACAATTCGTGCGACATACCTACTGCGGATAGTTTGCTATCAGAAGATATTGAGTTTTATCACGATTTGGGTGGATTGAGTACTTCAAAAACTCAACTCATGGATGGACTTAAAAACAATATTTGTGGCAAAGTCACCAGAGTTCTTCAGGAAGGGAGCATAGAAGTGTATCCGATCAAAGATTATGGAGCTGTCCAAATGGGCAAACATGGTTTTTATAATCGGTCAGAAAAAAACAAAATTAAGTATGCAAAATTTGTCCATATTTGGCGACTTGAGCATGGCTCTTGGCGATTGACGAGGGTAGTAAGTCTGCATTGATAACTCTTCAAATAAAGAAAGGCGTGTATGTCTGATATAAAAAGCAAGGCTACACTATTTTGTGTCATTTATCCATAAACACCTCGATACACATCTGCCATGGCTAATTCAATAGATAATGACTCGATCGGTACGGTATCTTCCGTCGATTTATATTCGTTTAGTATCCAAAGTCCGTCTTCTTTTTTGTAAAATTTTTCCAGATGCACCTTACCTGTTGAATCTATGACTAGATATTCTTTTAGACTAGGTATGTCTCGGTACAGCATAAATTTGGTGCCTCTATCGTAGTCCTTGGTACTAGCAGAAAGTACTTCTATAATGAGTGTCGGGTTGATAATGGTGTCAAATGTATTGGGCAGTTTTTCGACACCACCACACACTACTGTGATGTCAGGATAGGTATAAAGTGAATTGGCTTGGATATTTATTCTCAGGTCACTCGTAAATGGCACGCAATCTTGATTACTCAACTTACTTCCTAATCCTATCAATGTATTGGACACAATCTTATTATGTTCGACTGTAGCTTCAGCCATGCTAAAGATTTCTCCCTGATAGTATTCATGTTTTTCTGAAGAAACGATCTCCATCACTAAGTACTCAAGTTCTGAAAATGTTTTTTTTTCAGTGTGATTCATAACTTTAAGTTTAAACAAAGACAAGACAAATCTCATTATTTTGGTTTGTTAGCTATAATCATTTATATGGTAGTATTTTTTTTATCTAAACTATACAATTCATTGTAAACATCCGATAGTGTTCTAAATAAAGGGATTCGATAGGCACGTTGTCTTCCATCGTTTTATATTCATTTAGTATCCATAGGTTGTCCAAACCTTTTTGAATGATAATATCTTCGTAAAACCTAATACTACAATTGATCAATGGTCATATTTTTTTCTAATTATATTTCTTCCAAAAAATATAACTAGCTCATTTTGTTCAAATTATTTTTAAATAGTTTATGGTTAGTATATATTTGCAGGAGAAAATCGTACCAAAAGGTTCATCTGACCATTCATTGAATATTAAAGTTTATGTTTCCTTGTTCTCTATCATTTTTGAAAAACCTTTCTTTGTTGATGTTGATTGCAGCATCAGCCAATGCTCAGTTACCAGTTTGGAAAAAGGAGTTCCAAAATAAACTATCAAATATTACCATCATAGACGAAAAGATGGCCGTTTTTGAGTATAACTATCGTTTTGGATTGATCAGTGTCAGTAAAGATACCTTGATACCACCTGTATATGAGCATATAAATCTGGTCATAAAATTATCCCGGGCTATCGTCAGTCAACATTCGAAAATTGGTGTTACAGACTTTAATGGTCGGATAATAATTCCTTTGTTGTATATATCTGTTCGTGAAGACGGTGGACATTTTATAGCTGAAAGTGGGTCAAAAAAGTGTTTGTACGACCCTGATGGAAAGTTAATTACTGAATGGAATTCGATTGACATCGAATCAATCGATGTTAAAAACAAGCTTATCATCATCAAAGATAAATATCAGTTATGGGGCATTCAAAATTTTGAAGGGAAAACAATTCTTCCTGTACAATTCGAAACCATTAAGAAGGTCACGGATGAAAATTACATTCTGAAGCAAGGGGGCAACCATATCTTATGGCATATTTCTGGTAGAAAGGAAAAAGAGTTTATATGTGAAGATGAAGTTTTATACGCTAATAATATTGGGTATGTTTCAAAAAAAAGGAAAGGATCGGGAAGCGTTTGGTATTATGACGGCAGAAGTTATCATTTTGAAAAAGTCAACACGAATTACAATGACAAATCTGTTATTGGTGAAAATGAATCTCAAAGTGTATTATTTGACCACGAATTGTCAATTATAGACAGTTGTTCTTCTTGTAACATTAAGCCACTCGATAAACCGTATGTCAAATATATTTATAACGGGCACCTAAGTTCTGTCGTCTATAAAATGATAAGCAACAAAGATAAAACTAAAAAAGTAATAGGAAAAAACAACTTGCTTTTAGAAGGGGATTATGAATATTTTCAAATTTATGGCAATTATATTCTTGGTGTAAAAACATATGCCATTGATTTTTTTGACCAGACAGGACTGTTACTAGAGACTATAAGAGGCAGCAGATTTTCTACCCACGAAGACCAGATAATCATAGACGTAAATGATTCTTTATCGTTAAGGATCGACAAGGATTTTCAGAAAAAATATGTTGAAGGAAAGGGCAGGTTGACCCAAAATCAAAACATATTTTATCTGTATGACTACCAGCAAAATCAAAAATATGTTCTTCTTAATGAAGAAGGAAATAAGGTGTTTAGTTGTGATCAAATCAGTTCCTATTCTTTCATACAAAATAATGGTGATGCCATCATGACATATGAAGTAAACGGGAAAAAAGGATGGATTGATTCAGAAAAGATATCACAACCATCTTATTCTGATATAGTATTTTTTCCAGACGGCACAGCTATAGCAAAGAAAAAAGGAAAATTCGGAAGAATAAATGCCAAAGAGGAAATACTATTGGATTTTTTATATGACCAATATTATATACTTAATAAATCTCTGATTTATGCATTAAAAAATGGTGATGTCTGGCACATATTCCAAAACAATGAATGGGTGGACTCAACAGAAACCTTAGAATCTGATTATGATAGTTTTAAATACAAGTCGAGTAATCAATGGAAAACCATGGACAAAAGTGGTAAAGTTTTTCCACTAAATCTTGAAAGTACTTATAGGGACTATATTACCTGTGAAAACAAAGAATGCAGAATGTATCTTCGTCATACTGATTACACCAAGTTTTTGACTTTTGACACAATTTATAAATCAGATTATGAATATGTTGGTAAAATAGAAGACAGTCTTTATTATTTTGATTATTATTCAAAAGTTGAAACAGTAGTCAAAGGAATAAAACCATACGGCAAGGTAATAGATTACAGGGTATATGACGACGGAGATTCTTTGGTGATCATCAACAGACGAGGATTCAATCCATACAAAAGGCGCTTTAAAAAAATTCTGGCTTTTAATTACGCTGACATAATTTTTTATATAAAAGAAAACAGAAAATATACTTTTTTTGATAGAAAAACCTCAAAGTACGTTATCGATGCAGACACTCTATATCATATAAATGAAAATATTTTAGCAATCAGAGACCGAGATACTTATGAATGGATAAACATCGAAACAAAAAAGAAAATAAAGCCAGTTGCAAGATCAATAACTTCCCAAACACTAAAAAATTATATAGCAAAAGATTCATTGTATTATGACTTGTTATTGGACAAAGAGTTTAACATATTGGCAGGTCCTTTTGGCCAAATAAAAGCATGGGGAAATGAGAAATATTTTATTGCGAGTCATGACAATAAAGAAGCATTGCTAGATATAAAAGGGAATATTCTGATTCCGTTTGATAATTATTCGTCATCTTTTAAATTATTGAGCGATCAATTGATATCCGCTTCAAAAGATGGTATGGTTGGTGTTTATCATATCGTCGAAAAAAAATGGTATCCAGCAGACAAATACCAGGATATAAAATCATGTAATATCAGGCTACCGCTCAACGGAGAACTGTTTTTATTCAGACAAAATGGAAAATATGGTGTCATGGATGAAAAATGTGACATCCTCATCCCCGGTGATTATTTGTACATAAGACCACAAAGAAATTACCTTGTTCTTGAGAAAGAAAATTATAGAAGTATTTTCTATTATTTACCTACATTAAAATTGGTTGATCAGGAATTTCTTAGTTACAAGTTTACAGGACAATCATCAGATAATATTATCATAAAGACCCAAAATGAATATATAAAATACGAAGGAGATTCCATGACCATAAGGAAATCATATATTTTCATTGATCCGTTATATAGCGAAAAAGGATTTTTTTTCAGAGGTGACAATGGCAATATGGGTACTTTAGATGAAAATTTTAATATCGCTATTTCGCCAAAATATGATCACCTTTTTAACCGCTATAATGGAATCTACGAAGCGCATATTGGTTCTTTAAAAGGTTTTATTGATGGAGATGAACAAGTTATTCTCCCACTTAACTATAATGAAATAGTAGTGGTAGGTAATCATTACCGGTGTAAAAAAGATAAAAAATATTTTATTTTTAATAAAATTGAAAAGTTGCTTATTCCTACAGCTTATGACAGTATTTATGAACAAGGTGAATATCTGATATGTTTGTACAACAATAAATATATTGTGAAAAACAATTTCCTGGAAGATTTATTTGAATTGGAAGGAGATCATATTTTAGTTTTGAATGACCAATATGCAGGAATTAAAAAAAATAATCTTTGGGTTATTTATAATCGAGGATCAGGAAAGGTGACAAATGAAAAATTTCGGTTTTTAGGCTATCTTTCAAATGACAAAGTAACTGTCATCAAGGAAAATGAAAAACAATATGTACAGTTTGATGTAAACACGCAAAAGTTTGATACTATATCCCCGTTATACGGCGTTTATATTGATGATAAAGCCGAAGGTTGGAAACTACTCAAAGCACAAGGCATAGTGCCTTCCGCAGAGTATGCTTTACGCATTATAAATATAAGAGATACAAAAACAGGCTTATTGGGATTAGCAAATGTTATTGGAGATGTTTTTGTCAAACCGCAATATGAACAAATATCTTTTATGCATATTTCTTCTATTTATGGGACTTATGTGAAAAATAAAAAACACGGAATCATCCAGCAAGACCTTACTTTTTTACCCAACCTTTATGATACTTTAGAATTCATATCTGGCTATAAATTCAGGGCAACCATCGGTGATAAAACCATCATCTTGAATGAAAAAGGTGAAGAAGAAAAGTAGTTGTCATGCTACAAATATTTAAGCCAAAGATAAAGCAAAACTGTCTGTTTTATGCATTTTGGATACTATAAATTTGTCGTTTTATTTTGCTGCTTAGATCACCTCATTAACACGATTAATTCATTCCTACTGCGTACACCAAACTTCTCAAAGGTGTTTTTTACATGCGTTTTTACTGTATTAACTGATATAAAAAGGGCTTCGCTGATGGCTTTGTTGGACTTTCCTTCCCATATCAACATCAATATGCTATACTCCATTTTGGTGAGTTGGACATTATTTTTTTGTTCAATATTTTCTTTGATGATGGGTACGATATTATTCTCTGATGAAAAACGATACATACCCATTTCGATGGCTGTGAGCAGGTCGCGATCTTTAAATGGCTTTACAATATAACCATAAGGCATTGTAGGCTTGGCCCTGTCAAGGGTTACTTTGTCACTGTAAGATGTCAGGAATATAAAGGGAATATGATACTTCTCTCGGATAATGGTGGCTATTTCTATGCCGTCTTTGTCTCCTTTGATCGCAATGTCGAGAAGTACTAAATCAGGATATCTTGATAGTAACATATCTAAGGCTTGCGTGCTACTGTATGCTTTACCTGCTACATCATAATCATTGGACAATAAGGTGGACTCGATGTCGTCAGATATGATGGGTTCGTCCTCTACGATAAGTATTCTCAATGACATATTTATCCTACTTTTTTATACTCTTTGATGGAAAGTGTGACATCAGTGCCAGTAGTCGTCGTCACCTGAACATCTGCTTCGAGCTTGTCAGAAAGAGATTTGATGAGTTTTTGGCCAAAGCTTTTTTTGCCTTCTGCTACTAAGTTTTCATCATAGCCATTGCCATTATCTTTGACATTAAAAATAAGCTGACCATCTTTTTCCGATAGTTTTACTCTAAGGACACCATTTTTTACATTTTCAAAAGCATGTTTTAAAGCATTGCTTACCAACTCATTAGCTATCAGACCAAGTGGTATGACGGTATCAATATCCAAGGTCAAATCTTCGATCTCTGTTTCCAATTTAATATCAGTAATCTTATACGCATCAAAAAGTCCTTCTATCAGATTTGTAAAATATTCTTTCATATTTACGCCTGTGAGATTGTCTTCTTTATACAAGTTTTGATGAAGCAGGGCCATGGAATGTACTCTATTGCGACCTTCTGCGATGGCTTTTATGGCTCCTTCATCTTCTATGTATTGTGACTGCAATTTGAGCAAACTTGAGATGACTTGCAGATTGTTTTTTACACGATGATGTATCTCGCGCAAGAGTATATTTTTTTCTTCGAGTGCCTTGGATATCTGTTGGTTTTTGGATGTCAATTCGATGTTGTTTTTTGCCTTTATATTTTTAAGTCTCCAAGCTAGGAATGCGAGTAATGACGTTAGAATCAAACCAAAAATCAAGGCCCATTTGGTGGTATTTGATTGGGCGATTTGAAGATTTTTTAGTTCGTTTTCTGCATTGAGCAGGATGATGTCAGCATCTTTTTTGTCCGAGTCGTATTTGACCAATAAATCATTGATGGTTTCATCTTTTTGTTGGTTAAAAAGGGTGTCTTGCAAAGCATGAAATGACTTAAAATGAAAATAAGCTTGTTTATAGTTATTTTGGGCTTCGTACAAGGATGCAAGATGTTGGTGTGCCTTCATCGTTATTTCTTTAAATCCATTTTTTTCAGCTATATCTTTTGCTTCATTGACAATATTCATTGACTTAGTTTGTTCTCCCATTTTTTGGAGTGTATAGGCATAAGCCAATAAAACCGTTGCCCGAGCTGATTGACCTGCATCATTGTAGGGCGAATAAAGGTAATCTTCTGCATTGAGTAAAGACTTTTTGTATTCACCCAATTTGAAGTAGGTATGTGCAAGATTCCCCTTCGTCAGTAGTATCATTTGTGTATCTTTCTGGGCAATGTAAATGTCCATCGCTTTTTGTTTGTAGTCTAGTTCTTCTTTATAAAGTCCCAATTCATTTTTTTGAATCGAAATATTATTGTACAAATTAGCCATCCAAAGGGTGTCTTTTACTTCTTCAAATCCTTTAAGCGCTTTTAGATAGTATTTTATGGTTTCTTCCGGTTTTTTTCTCAACTGATAAGCTGCGCCAATATTGTTATGCAACATGGCAACAAAATATGTATCTTTTAATTTCTCAAATTTTTTAATCCCGGATACATAATATTTTATAGCTTTTTCTACTTCACCGTTCATGTAATAACACATTCCTATAAAATTGTCTGCTTTGGCTTTGTATTTCAGGCTGTCAGATTCCAGCGCTATTTTTTCATAAATAAAGGCATAATCAAGTGCTTTTACAGGTTGGTTTTGATAATATTTCTGGATGCTGTCCTGGGTAGATTGGAGTTGTTGTTTTACTGATGTTTGGCCATTTAATATAGTATTTATATACAAAATCAAGAAGAATAAGATTTCGAAAGTGAAAGTTGGTTTTTGGATATTGTTTTGTACCATTAGAGCTGATTTTCTACGTATGATGAACAAATATATTGTATTATAACGAAGAACTTTTGGTGGCCCCCAAATTAACTTCTATTTTTTTACAAATATGCTCCAAATCCATGTGCAATAAAGTCAGTAATACCTGATTTTCTTCTTTGGACATGAGATACTCCCGATTAATTCCATCATAATCTTGATCAAAGTGATCATTGTCATTTGCTTCTGCCATTAACTATTGCAATTACATAAAATATAGTACAAAGTTAGGCAGAGTAAGTAATAAAAAATTCACCCTAAAGTATGAAATCGACAGGCATTGACAAGTTTACTTTTGTGGCGTTCAAAACCAACTTATTATGCAGAAAATATGGTTACTTATTTTATTTTTTGTCACTATTGCATCAGTCAATCAAGCACAAAAAGATGTGTATGATGAAGTAAAAAATGCTGAAATGTCTATCCCTTCCGCACCTGCTTTTGCTATGTTGGGTGTAAATCCGGAATTGGTGATGCGACCCTCTGACTTGAAAAGTTTTAAAGTAGACTGGCGTATAAAAAACTATAATTTAGCACCGGATCTTGCACTCGAAGCGCAACCATTTTGGCATTTTTATTATAAAAAAAGAACTTTTGATGAATATGCAGCGGCTAGCAGATTGGCCAAAAAGTTATCTACATTAAGTCTCTCTGCAGGTACAGCAAAAATTGACAATATAAACCATGCATCTTATTCTATTAAACTAAATTTGTACAAAAAAAATGACGTGATCAATGATACCTTATTGCTCAAACAATTAAGGTCCGAACATCGCAATCAACTTCAAAATTATAATGCTCAAATAGATTCATTGGTTATCCTTCGATATCAAACAACTGACCCTAAGCGTAAAAATGAAATAGATAAAGAGTTGGATGTCATCCGCTATGAGATGAAAAATATTGATGAAATTTCAAGGCTAAAATATCGAAATATTATCGATCAATACAATGGGGAAAACTGGAATAATACGATGTTGGACGCTGCGTTTGGATCAGTTTTTACATACGATAATGCTGGTATCGATAGTCTGAAAGTAAAAAGGGCTGGCTATGCCCTTTGGCTCAACGGCTGCTTAAAAATGGGAGACCATGGTCTCATGAGCGGCTTATTTAGATACACTAAAATTGTAGATAGTTCCAACAAAATGTTTGGTTTGAATTTTCGGTACGGAAGTCAGCGATACAATTTTTACGCAGAAGTTGTATATGAAATATTAGGCAATTATTTTGATCCAAATCAAGAATTGGCTTTTGATGAAGATGAATATTTTGCTGGCAAATATATCGAAGATATCGGTTCGGGTTGGCTGGATTTTAATAATACAAAAACCAAAACCCAATACACCATGGCGTATGGAGGCGACTTCAAACTCAGTAGAAATATCTTGCTGAATTTCGCGTTGCGTACACAATTTACAAGTGATATCAAGCTTACCAGATTGCTTCCTGTAGCCAACATTATTTGCTTGATGAAGTAGCATCAAAAATCATACTTTAGGGTGAAAATCAGGTAGTTAGCAGGATGTAATTTTGTCTTATTATTCATTCATCTTTTAAACAATAACCTTAAAACAAAAAAAAATGAAGTCTGTAATGTCAAAATTTATCCGTGTTAATCATAGTACAATAAGAATGATATCATTTGGAATAATCACATTAATGCTGGGTACATACCCTTTGTTTTCCCAAGCGTATAATCCCCAAACTGGAAACACACATTATCCGAATGGTACTATATATGTAGAATCATCAGATATAACTAATGGCCCAATAGTTAGTGGTCCAAAGCTTGCAAACGGTGATTGGGAAAGAGTGGATTGTACGAAAAATGAAAAGCGATGTGCAGAACTTCTCAAAGAAGCTGACGATGATGCAGCAGCTGGTGGAGGTGGGATTAGCGGTACAGGTGCAGGCGACAATGGTAGTGGAGGAGCAACAACACAATCACTAGATAGTGAAATGGCAACTCAAACTAATGAATACCGAACCAAACAATTGAAAATCAAATACGGCGTTTGGGCCAACCAAAAAGGTAAATGGTATTTTATTGATCAACCAAGCGATTGGACATCAGAAATTATTCGCTCATGGAAGAAAAGAAAGTAACACACTAATTCTAATTCAATAATTTTATAAAAACCAAAACAATTTAAAAATGAAAGTTTATCAAACATTAATTTTAATAGCAATTTGCTGCAGTTTGAATCTTGTCCATGCGCAAGATATACATGCTGGTGGCGATTTTAATCCACTTCATGGTTCTACGACTTGGGGAGTAGGAACTGGAGATGGATGGGTCATGTACTTTCCACATGAAGATGGGGCCCTTATGGTATGGTGTGATTGCCCTGATATGTCAAATTGCCCTTGCGAACAAGCTCAGTGCCAAGGCCCACAAACTGCACGATGTTTAGAATTGCTAGAATATACTAACGGTGGGCCGACACCTACAAAACCAGATAAAGACGGAAAAAATCCAGGTAAAAATGGGAAAAATGGCAAAGGCAATAAACCAAAGTCCGAAATACAGGAAATGATACAAGGAATCCCTTCATTAAAAGCAGATAAAGTTTACTTCAAAACTCAAGAAGGTAAGTGGGTAGAAATCAAGGATAGGAAAGCTTGGACGCAAAAAATCATTCAATCTTTATAATTTTTAAAAACCAATAAATATCAATCATCATGAAAAACAGTTTATTTTCGGTTCCAGTTATTTTCACTTATTTGGCACTTTTTTTATTGATGTCATTTACCAGCGATTCTACGAAGGAACAAAAAGACGTCAAATATTTTACATTGAAAAAAGGCGATAGTCCGATGACTAGTGAAGTTAAATCAAAATTGACTGCTGCTTATAAGGCACAGTATGGTAAAAAATCTGTAATTGAATCTATCAAGTTAGAAGAGATCAACGGTGCTACATGGCTTGTTTTTAATAGTGGAAGCAATTCAAATCCCACAGTTGCATATCAAACGTATAAAAAACCTAAACCTGATGATACTACAACTGTACCTAGCGATGCGCCAAAGGAAACTTGCACAGGTAATCCTTGCAGCGTTTGTCAATTTGGAAGAAGTGGTGGCTGTTGGTGTGCGGAAGGTTCATGTAATCATACAATTTCCAGGATTACTGATGACCAAAATTTTATGGCAATATTATTTAACTAAGTAAAATATATAAAAATGAAATGTAAAATGCTCATCTTAATCTGTCTTTTATTTCCACTATTATCTCTTACAGCTCAAAAAAACATCTTTACACAAAACATCTCCAAACTGAAGGTATCAAATTCGCTGAAAGCTAAAGCCATCACGGCCTACAATGCAACCAAAGATCCTTGCTGGGATGGAGATGGACCGGTTACTAAAGATTGTTCTGATCTCAAAGATCCTTGGGGTGATGACAAAGAGCCTGTCAGACCTCCCGTAGATACAAGTGCCAGACTAACTGCCTTTTATGCCTTCGAAGAAGGTCTTTTAAATGGAGATGGCGGTCTGCAATTGCCAGAAAAAGTGGTAAAAGATGCATGGAAAAAATATCCTGGTTATTCACTCAAAGCCATGCGAGCAAGACTGGAGATATACAACCTAAAAATTGATAAGTAATACCGCATGTGCAATATGGATTGTAGTTACCGAATAGAAAATTATCTCATCACTACAAGTTTCTGGATGGATGTGCCACTTTTTACCAGATACATAGCATCAGATAGACTTGAGATATCTATTTCTTCTGCCCCATATTGTTCCCTTTGAATAACCAGCTTCCCATTGAGATCATATATAAATACAGGTGCATTTGTATCCGCAATATAGATGAACTGATCCGCTGGATTGGGCCATATTTTTAATGTCGCATTTGAAAAGTCAGTTGTGCTACTTGTACCATCATTATTTTTACTAAATGAATGTTCGCCAATGACAAAATCACCGGTACCATTTGGTTTTCTGGCTGCTGATAGATTGGTCGTCTGCGCACCAAAAGTAACCTGATCGAGTATTGTCATATTTTTATCCAAAAGGATGATAGATTCGCCACCGGCAGAAAGTTTAAAATTGGCATGTAACGGTCCTTGTGATTGGTCTTCATCGGCCCAAATTATCAGGAAGTCTTTTGCTTTGATTTTGATGTCTTCACCAAAGGTAAATTTCGTCAGGTTGTCTGGATTGTCACTGATATAATATCCGGAAAGATCTATTTCCTGATCGGTATTGTTGTATAGTTCTATCCAATCTTCGGTTTCTTCTGCTTCATCTTTGATGATACCTGTGTTGGTAGCCATAAATTCATTGATTACTACTGTCATTGCAGATGAAGTTTTTGCCTCGACCTTAAAAAAGTAGACCTGATGTTCAGCACCTGCCGGGAAATAGGTTCTGCTTTTGGCTGTATCATTTCCTACAGCTTCCACATAGTATCTGACCATCGTTCCTGTACTGAATGTTGGAAGCAGAGCAGAATAGTTGCCGTCGCCCGCTGTTTCATCACCATTTGAACCACTATCATTCATACTTGTCAGGGTAAATATGCCGGAAAAACCTTCAGCATAATGCAGGAAAACAGACTGTAAACCTGCACCAAAACCAACTTTGGTCGTCACCAACACCTGATTATCTTCAAAAATTTGTTCAGGTAAATTTCCATCTACACTATGGCTCAAATCATAAAAGACTGGACTAGTTGCTTTTACTTCACTATTGGACAAGAGGAAAGCTTTTCGATTTTTGATAAAGTTTTTAAGTACATTGAGTTCATTGGTATAAGCTGTATTGGTAGTACCTTTTTTTGTATCTGCAAAAACACCTGACCTGATCAATCCATCATAAGTGTCGATAAGTGCATTTACTTTTGATTCGTCAAAGAGCTCGTTGATGATGGTTCGCATATGTGCCAGATAGCGCTGTCTGAATGCGGGTACAGCAAGCAATTTATTGAGCAAAGGGTAGTTTACTTTATTGGCATTGTAAAATGGCGACCAGGATACATGTGCGGTCAGCAGAGTACTATTGGCATCATAGTCATAGGTTGCCCATCTGTTGGTCACTGCATCCTGATAAATATAATAATCCATTTTACCTTTGTACACATAACTGTCATCATCACCAAACGCAATCTCACAAGCCAAATGCCACAATATTTTATCGATATCAAAAGCTTTGGGAGCTTCGGTTTCCAGATTTGTTCCACTGTTGTTGAGGATATTGCACGCTTTAATGAGTTGCTGCCACGGATCACTTCTGTCACTGCTTTTGAGCGTATAATATTTTTTATAAGCAACTGTATCTGTGCCCAGATAGTTGATGCCGGCAGTGCCGTCTCCCCATTGACCACCCGGACCACCCGGGCCAGTAGAAGTGCCATCAGGAACATCAGCGCGGATATTTACCCCATCATTGTTTTCATACCATTCTTCCAGAAAATCTTTATTGAGTTGTTGTACATTTTGATATATGCCCCAATCCTGGTCATTAATGTATAGCCTGACAAAATTTGCTTTCGCGGCAGGACTATGTTTTCTGATGAGTCTATAGTATAAAACTTCCCGCATAAATGAAGCATCTGTCCAGGAATTGTTTAGGTTCAGGGTTTTGTATCCTTCCAGTTTCTGGTCATCCCGAACATAATCCATAGAAATATTAAAAGATTTTTTTTGTGTATTATTCATAAAATAAGAAGTCTGTCCTTTAAATCTTACGCCTACGCTATCAAAAGACTCTCCTTTATATTTTAAAGTTGCCGGGATATCTGTTTTGCTATTATAATAACTGGTCAGTAGATTCCAGTAATTGCTTTGAGGGAAATAAAGTCTGATTTCTTCTACTACAGACTCATCATACAAGCCATCCGAGAGTTGATCTCCGGCGACCAATGTCCGGCCATCAGCAGATGTACGCCATTGAGATGGAAGGTTTTGACTTCTTATGTCAGAAATGAAAACGACAATTACCAATATATAAGATAGGGTACGCATATGAATTTTTATTTTTTGTCTGAAAGTACAAAGGCTTAAAGATAGATATTGTACTCAAAAAATCAATATTTTTTTTATTTTCTACATTTAAAACATTTAAGATCAGACTCAAGCACTTATTTATAACTATTTTTAATAAATCAGAAATCAGAGCACCAAAAAATATCAAAATAAGCAGGATTAGACAAATATTCTGAATGGTATAGATATATTTTTGCACTAAAAATTAGTATGAAGACCAGAATATTTTCCCTATTTGTTTCGCTGATAGCTATATTTAGTTCAGCTTCCATTACACAAGCACAGATTGTTCAGCCGTGTGGTCATGATCATGTCACTACTCAGTGGTGGGCAAAAAATCCTAAAACCAAGGAAGACTATGAGCGATCTGTAAAAAAAATAAACGCTTCTATAAAATCAAAATCCAAGTTCAATAATTCGGGGATGAGAAATGTCAGGATGACCATCCCTGTCGTTTTTCATATTCTTCATCTCAATGGTCCTGAAAACATCAGCGATGAACAAATACATGATCAAATCAGAATACTCAATCGTGATTATCAAAAGCAGAATGAAGACACATCCAGAGTGGTGGATGCATTCAAAAATAATATTGCTGATGTTGACTTTGAATTTCAGCTTGCGGGCATCGATCCTGATGGCCATTGTACCAATGGTATTGTAAGGCACTATACACCCAAAACAATGTGGAATTCTTCAAGGCTGGAAGATTTTACATATACCTGGCCATCTGAAAAATATCTGAATATCTATATTGTAAAAAAGATAGACATTGCACCGGCCTACACATTTTTGCCTGGTATCGGAATTCCGGATTATGCAGATGCCATAGTTTGTGAGTCCTGGCTGGTAGGAAGTATTGGGACGGCTACAAGCTTAAATTCAAGGGTACTTACGCATGAAGTGGGACATTGGTTCGGGCTTCCACATATTTGGGGTGTGAGCAATGCACCCGGAGTAGAATGTGGAGATGATTTTGTAGATGATACCCCCGTCACCAAAGGGTTTGTCTCTTGTAATATCAATAATTCAAAGGTTTGCAGTCCGGATATCCAAGAAAACGTACAAAATTATATGGATTATGCTCCTTGTAAACTGATGTTTACCAATGGGCAGGCCGCTTACATGCGTGAAACGATTTCACTGGGGCTCAACAAAAGAGACCATCTGGTGAGTGATGAAAATCTCAAAGCGACTGGTATTATTGGAGATAAACCTTGTGCTGCAAAAGCTGATTTTTATTCGATATTCTCTTCTATTTGTAAAGGTGAATCCATTAAATTTTATAGCCAAAGTCAGACGGGTGATATAAATGGTACGCAAAAATGGATTATTGATGGTGGCATTCCTTCCATTTCCATCGACACAACAGTTGATGTGACTTTTGCTGAAGCTGGTGAATATGAAGTCAAATTAATAGTTTCCGGTCTAAATGGAAGAGATAGTTTGACAAAAGTTGTCTATGTTTATGATGGAAATGGCGGACAAAAAGCACCACACTTTTATGCCTTTGATGACGGAATTCTCCCATCTGATATTCAACTCTTTAATAATGATCAAAATGGAATTCATTGGCAAACTTTGACAGATATTGGGGCTAATGATACTAAAGGTTGTTTCTTTCTTCACAACGCTGCTATTGATTCAAAGGGTACAAAAGCATATTTCGAAACACCATTTTTTGACTTTTTTGATAATAGTAAGCCGAGTATGTCATTTTATTATTCTTATGCAAAAAATTCTGCCACACAAGCCGACACCTTCAGATTAGAGTACACGCTGGATTGTGGCAAAACATGGCGAATTTTTCCGGGAATACCAGGGACTAATACTATGGCTAATCTTACCGGTGGAGTCACATCTTCAGCGTATTTTCCGAACGGACCTGAGCGGTGGAGAAAACTGACGCTTACCAGTTCGTTTCAGGCATTATTCAAAAACAAAAACAGCGTTAAATTTAGATTCTACTTTGGTGGAGATTCTCAGAGTAGCGTTGCAAATAATTTTTTTATTGATGAAATTAATATCAATAATGAAACAATCTCTGCTTTGCAAGACCAGGCCATACAAAATATTGATATCTATCCGAATCCATCCACATCAGGCGTTAACATTGATGTACAAGGAACAGATGTAAGTAATTTCCAAATCGAAATAGGAGATTTAACCGGGCATTATCTTTATAAGATTAGTCCGGAATCGATATCAGGTGACAAAATAAGATTTGTAATCAATAAAGATAAACAGATGCAGCCGGGTATTTATTTTGTGAAAATCAAAAAGGAAGGGTTCACAGATATAGTCAGGAAGATTGTGGTTACCGAATAGAATTTATTAAATCAATGAAGTTTCGGAGATGATTTTATCAATGATAAATTAATATGGTTCTATAATTTCATTATATTATAGAATGATATTTATTTTTGCAAAGTATTTCAAGATAAATAAGGAACAATTTTAAAGATGGTGATCTACCATTTCTTTGGATAAAAGACAAGATTAACTAACATGCCTGATTCTTTATATAGTGCTAAAAGTCTGGCTTTGTCGCTCAAGGCCGCGACTGGCTTTTACTTTTTTGCAATTGCCAAAAAAAGTAAACAAAAAAGGCTAGTTCCGCTAAATCGCTCCGCGTACCGGAACGGCCGCGCACTTTACATTCTACCGCGGATTTAGGTTACGAACTAAAATCTAGACTGATTTATTCACTTTAATCTTTTTTCTTTAGATGATTATACTCTGAGATGGCGGGCAACCAAAATATTGTTTATAAGCCTTGCTGAATGAAAATATGTCGCTGTAACCTACTTCCATTGCCAATTGAGCCAAAGGCAATCGTTGTTTCAGAAGGATTTCACTTGCTGCCTGCATTCTTTTTTGTTTGATAAATTGATAAGGACTGACACCATACACATCCCGGAACAATCTGAAAAAATGATACTGAGAAATATTAGACTCTTCTGCGACCCGGGCTATATCTATCTCCATTTTATAGTACAATTCAATGAATGTTTTGCCTTTTGCAAGTTTTCTCAATAAGTCTTTTTTTGTTTCTGACTTGACAGATCTGATCGCCTGAAACTGCTTTACAACCGGAATGTAATCTGCAACTATACCCTCAGATAGTCTGTAATAAAACTCCGGATCGAACTGATAGTTGTCATATGGATTTTTTTGAATCATGTTGTCCAAATGAATCAATTGGCTACCGAGGTGTGTTGTTTTTGCCGTATATTGTTGTTCCAGAAAGTCCTGTGAATTGAAGTATCTATCAAGAGTAAGATCAGAGATATTGGTATCAGGTGCTATCAGAGAAGCCACAATTTCTGAAACCATCTCACTGGCTATGTCAATACAGATACCTTTAACATGCGTTTTACTGTCAATGAATACCTTACCTTCGCAGTGTTTGTTGCAAAGGAGATAATCTCCACCTTTCAAAGTGTAGTCCTGTTCTTTCAGTCGATATATTTCATCGCCGGAAATGACATATTTTATAGAAAAATTTTTGAATGACAAATTTGCATCCAGACTTTTTATTGATGAATACATTACAATATTGTTAACCTGATCGCTGTAGTTGGTACTAACGCCAGATTCATCTGCGGTCACATACATAAGGATACTTTTATACTCAAAAGTAAGTTTTCTTAATAGAAATAATGACCGCTTTCGACCAATGATATTTATCCTTCGATGTAGATGTTGGGTTTTGTATTCACGCCGACAATTGATAAGAGTATGTTTAAATTTTGATATTTGAGCGAAAGCAATCAAATTTATTTTTAGACAAGGTGCGCCTACGGAGCAATATAACGAAGCAACTAATAAAATTTGTCGCATGCAGGCAAATGATGGAAGTTTAAACATACTCTAAATAGGTTTATCCCAATTTTGCACTGAAATTGGTTAAACTGCCCGCTACCCATGTCCGCTTCGGGAAAAGGCGGGCCCACCTGCTCTCGAAGCGACAGGCTCATTGCCTTGAAAGGATGCCCCACCCACTACATCAGATGGCTAATCTCTCTTTTTAACGGTGGGGCCTTTCAGGTTCGTCATTGTCGAGCCCTTTGTAACTTGAGCAACTTTAAGTAAATTGAGGAAATATTATTACACCCGGACAAATTCTCAAAAGTACTGTTTGCTCTTTCCATAGCTATGCTGAAAGAAGTGCAATATTGTTATACAAACTTGGATGTAGATTCCGGATGTAGCCATTCACTGCTACAAATACTCCTAGTTGAAACTTTAATATAGGGCAAAATTAATGAAAGTTACGTAGGAACATTCTCTATCAGCTTAGGTTGGTGGGGATGGATAATCGATTAGCCCGGATTATTCTATTTTGATTATTTTAAATGTTTTTTTAATATTACCGAAATCTAGTTGTCCAAAATATAAACCATTTGGTAAGTCTGAAATGCTTATAGATGAATTTAGTGTTTTTATAGTTTTACATAAGTTTCCACAAAAATCAAAAATTTTAATTTCAGTGTCTCTTTGTAATCCAACTATGGTTAATGATCCGTTTGTAGGATTGGGGCGGATTTGTAAGTTTTCTTTCGAATCGAAATCGTCCGTTGCTACTAATGTAGCACAGTCATGATTTACAAAACTAAAAGTTTGACCAGATTCTGAATAACATTGTAGACCTTTTGGACCTCCAGTACATTCTGGTAGCGTCCAAATACCAATCATACCAAACAAACCATCTCTTGATCCAATATTTTCGTAGATAACATCCATCTCATGACCTATCTTGTACCCAGTCAAATCCATACATTTGAATCTTTTAATCGGCAAACCTGAATTTGTAATAATGGTATCTATTTTATTTACAACTAATGACAAACCTGTGTCTGGTATCAAAAAATCCATTTCTGGAATTACACCATATGGTCTAAGGTAAAAATTAACTTTCTTTGACAAAAAGTAATGTACTGTATCGCCTACAATCGCACTAAAATCATACAACAATTTCCATGTATTGTCTTCATAAAAGTACATTTTTTTACTCTCCCGATATAAGGGAAGCTCACTTTCAGGGTAATAGATGCCTCCTTCGGTCACACCTATGATCTGAGACATTCGGCCGCCGACTTCTTCTTCCCGTTGTACACTTATGATACTAATTTCCTGCGTACATGCTGGCCAGTCGTCTCCACCACCCTTCCAGATAGCAGTATACCAGACAGCCGAAGGATCAAGATCAGATGTATCTTGAATATTAACTTCAATATTCAATCCTAATAATGTAGAACTGAACAATACATAAAATATTGTTGCAAAAAAGGGAATACTTAATTTGCTCTTCATAATATGAATTTTCTAATTGTTAAAATATCAACTTCAAAAGGAATGCTAAATATACTATAATTTTATCCATTTTTTAGTAATTCTCTGACCGGATTTATTTATAAAATGTATAAAATACAAACCCGCGTTTAAATCTTTCACATCTATCAGTAATGAGTGATTATCCTTAACACAAAGGAAAGTTGTTGAATGCCTTATTATCAAAGTCGGAGGTGTCAAATATTTCCAAAGGCTTCATCAACTTTACAAGTTCTACGATGCCCGTGCTAAGTAATAGGGTAAGGCGTTGGCTGGCTTTAGTGATCACTTTAAGTTATACGTGTTTACAAGTCCAAATTTAAGTACAATTGTTTGATTCCGGAAGATTTTGAGCAGTTTAAATCTGCCATATATTTATTGAGAGTAGATAGTAATATCTTTTAGTACTTGTGTTTCCGGATTCGTCATTCTTAATGTGTATTTCAAACATACACAGCAGGGGTAGGTATGCTCTCCATTGAACAAAATTTAGTGAATTGGCTCATTCAAAGACTTAAACTTATAAAAAAGTACTACTAATGCCTTTGTTATCAACTTGCATAGGAACTGGAATAGTCAAGATAACTGACGATATCTCCATACAATACATAAATTTCGTTTTTCACCCCATAGGATTAATCTATCCAACGGGGTGAAAGTCTGGCAGAGTTTATCCGACTGCACAGGCGGACTACCGAAGGTTCCGTTCAACAGTGTTATCATCGCTTGACTTGCAGCCATGACGAAAACTTAGTTGTTACCAGCAGTTTTTCTTTCAAAAGTCTGCTTCATAACCGTGTCCGTTTTTTCCATAGAAAATCAACCATTTCGATAAAGAAAATAAAATATGTAATTTACTTTCAATGGTGTCTTCAGCTGTATCAGGAGGAAGTCGTTGTGTTTTTAAATATTCTAAATTATGTTCTTTGGCTAATTTGACAGCAATATCCATTAGTCGGTTTCCATAATCCAAAGTTTCGTCTGCCATTTTAGTGTTCCACGCTTCATTAACCAAATCTTCGCCTATTATGTCCACGCAGTCTTGCAGAAATTGTCCACGAAATACATTTTCGTCTTGCCCAAGTGCAATGTAAACTGGAACTCCGTCTTGTTCCTTTGCCAATTCAATTACATAATATCCGTCATACTCTTTTAGGAATTGGTCAAGTGGCGGTTTTTGTTCTAGTTCTTCATATTTTTTCCTAATCCAATCGTCTGCTTCTTTATCTCGTCCAACTCTTGGGGCTTTAATTGTTTCGTAAGTTTGAATTTGGTTTGAAAACCACTCATGTAACAATTCGTCTTTTGTTGGTAGCTTTTTACCTTTCAATTTTTCAAAAAATGTTGGTTGCGGAATTTTGTCTTGAGAAACCATTTCAAAAATTTCAACGAACCTTTTTTCAAATCCTTGTTTGGGTTTCCCCATTGGTCGCATATCTAATCCCATACTATTTTCTATTTGTTTGTTTGTCGGTCATTAAAATTGCCTGTAACGTTAAAGTAATGTATCAGAGGTTTGGGATTAAAAGTATTAATAATCGCTATACGACGTAAAGTTAAATAAAATCTTCTATGGTAGGGTACAATAGCTTGAACGGTTCTGTAGTATGGATCGGACGCAGTGATAGCAAGCCTGTATGTCCAGTGCATTGTTCTCATCAGTTATTTAATTACTAATCATTTCAATAAATTGATTTTCTGTTATAAGTTCAATATCTTGACCTTCACTTAAATAATTTTGTGCCTTTTTTAATTTAGAACTTATAAATCCTGCCCCATACTGGTTATAATCTTGTTCACCTATTACTAAGTAATTAACGTGAATTCGGGATTAGAAAATTTGTAAAATAAGGATATTTGTTATATATTATCGTCTGACAAACAATTTAATAAATACAAATACTTTTAAAATGTTAAAAGACAAAATTAATGAACTTTTGCTAGATTTAAGTAATTTTTAGTTAGAATTTGAGCCCGAATACAAATAAATGTCTTATTTCGTCTGTCGATGTAAAGAGAAATCGATCTACCCGAATGAGTTTACCTAAATTAATGGCTATTTCTGTTTCTTTCCATATGAGTGGATTTAGAAACTTCAAAACTTATTACTTTGAGTATCTTAAAGTGTATTGTTCAGATATCTTTCCTAAACTCATTAGCTACAATCGGATTATAGAACTCAATCCCAGAATGATCCTGCCGTTATCAGCGTACTTGCTATCAAAATGTAGTAACAAATGTACTGGTATTAATTTTGTAGATTCTACCACATTGACAGTGTGTAGAAATCAAAGATTCCACCAGCATAAAAAATTTATTTAAAAACTCTGCAAATCGTGGCAAGAGCTCAATGGGGTGGTTTTTTGGTTTCAAATTACATTTGATAATCAATGAGATAGGTGAAATAATTAGCTTTAGTCTCACACCTGGGAATGTGGATGACCGTAATCAAAATGTCATGAAAAAGCTTACTAAAAATGTGTATGGAAAATTATTTGGAGATAAAGGATACTTATTAAAAGCACTTTGTGACCTTTTATTTCAAGACGGAATCCAATTAATCACGAAAATAAAAAAGAACATGAAAAACACACTAATTCCTTTAAGAGATAAAATTTTGCTTCGCCTAGAGCAATAATTGAAACCGTAAACGATGAATTGAAAAACATAAGTCAAATTGAACATACAAGGCATAGATCAGATTATAGCTTCTTTATCAACATAGTAAGCGGCCTAATAGCTTACCAATTAAAGCCTAAGAAACCGTCTTTAAATATTGCAGAAGACATAGATTTTGACCAAAATACAGATTCTCACCCTTTATTTCTTCTTTGTGCTTAAACCGAATTCACGTTAACTAATAGTATCATACAAAAAATTAAGAACTTAAAAATTATAGAATTGAGTGCAATTTTGGGACACACCCTATAGATTACCCCTTTACCCTTTGCTGCTCACTCTCTGATCCCGATCCGGTATGTTTTGGTTTATTGGAAGTGGATTTTCCAAATCGGTAAGAAAATGCAAGAGTGACAGATTGGGTATCGAGTCTGCTATTCCAATCCGCATCCGTATTTCGCAGATTATTGATGATACCATCCGCCCTTCTGGTATATAAGATGTCGTTAATACTCAATTTCAAACTTCCTGCATCATTCAATATTTTCTTTTGAATGGCCATATTGAGTGTTCCAAAACTTTTGATCAACAGTTGTGCGTATACAATATTGCTCTGATAATCACCTCTGATATCGGCATTCCATCCTTTACCCATCTGAATACTATTGGTTGCTGACAATGAATAATAGGTTCCGGAAGAATTAAGTTGTTCGGTGTATAATGCGCTTTTGAATATCTGATGCCCGAGTTCAGCGTACATATTGAGCCTGTACCACTTTTTAATTTCGATAGCTGCATCTATGGATAGTGACATAGCATGATTGGTAGCAATATTACCCGGTCGACTGTAATAAATGCCATCTTTTATCTCTAAGGTTTCATTTATACCGTCTGTAGTTTTGGCGTAATTGAGTGAAGTATTGATCGTATTTTTGTACGAATGGCTGATGGAAAAATTATTGGAGTACGTAGGCAAAAGTCCCGGATTGCCACCATAAAATGTAAACTTATCCAACGGACTTATAAATGGATTCAGATCCTGAAAAAATGGCCTGTCTATCCTCCTGCCGAATGTAAAACCCAACACATGATGTCCCAGCGAATCAACCTGATATGATGTGTAAAAGGTTGGAAAAATATTGGAATAAGTTCTGGTAAAATTTGTATCAGGTTGTTCTATATTTCCCAGTTGGTTTCCTTTTAGGGTTGTTGTTTCTGCTCTTACACCCAATTGAATTCCTAATCGCCCATAATTTTTGTTGAAATTAAGATATGCTGCATGTATCCACTCATCGTATAGAAACCTGTTGCTAAGACCGTAATCCGGTGTAGTAATATCACCGATGGTATTGGTATAAATGGCTTCATTGTCGGTTTGGGTAAATGCAGTTTTCAGACCCGCTTCCAGTTTTACTGAAGTGTTTAATGGTTTGCTGAAATCGGCTTTTGCTGCATATATGCTGATTTCTGAGGGTATTTGTCCATTGATCCGATCGGAGTAAGTCTGGATATTTTCAGCATTAAAAATATAATTTTTGAAGACTTGGCTGCTCCCTGAATTATATTTAACATAGTCAGCATCTATCGTCAGTACGCTTCCTGTTGTATCCAGTAATTGTTTAATATATACATTAAAAGTCCCGTTGTCAAAGGTGTTTTCTGTATTATTGTCGGCTGTGACGCGATTGACGATATTGTTTTGGGCATCATTTACAAAAGCGATATTATCTGTATTGTCTCCTGATAAACTCAGCATTCCTTTGGCAGAAAAGCCTATGGTTGTTTTTTCATTCATATAATAATCCAAACCAATTTTAGCATTTCCTGACCTTCCATCTTTTACGATAAAAGAATTTTGAGAAAATGATGAATTCCTTATATTCTGCTCATTTTTGTAATACCTGTTGATATTCAGATCCTGAAAACTATTTCTAAATCCACCATTGATATTGGCATATAAACTTATCTTATTTTTATTAAAATTAAGATTCAGGCTATTGTTGCTTCTGGTATATCGTCCTTGCTGAAGACTCATTACAGTATTACCATGAAAGCCGATGGTTTTTGATCTTTTGGTTATAATATTGATTACCCCGGAATTTCCTGCAGCTTCATATTTTGCCGGTGGATTGGTCATTATTTCTATTTGTTTGACTGAACCGGCTGGCAGAGATTTCAGGTAATTTTCCAATTCAACGCCGGATAGATAAGTAGGTTTGTCGTCTATATAAACAGTGACGCCAGATCTGCCTTTTAGTTTTATAGCTCCGTTTTGGTCAATGGAAATACCTGGAGCCCGCTCGAGTGCTTCAAGTGCATTGCTGCCTGCATTTGCAATGAGTGCATCGACATTGACCACTGTTCGATCTATTTTTCGCTCAATATATGGTGTTTTTGCGGTGACTGTTACAGCTTCCATCAATTGTGAACTAATCTCCAACTCTATGGGATCGAGTACAATTTGTTGATTGCTGCCGGATAAATTGATCTTTTTTTCAAAGGATTCAAAGCCCAGCATCTTTACTTTGATGGTGTAGTTCCCTTCTTTTACAGATGAAAATTCAAAGCTGCCATCCTCATCCGTATATTCAGATTTGATCAAAGAATCTGCCTCATTCATCAAAGATACCAAAGCCAAATCTATAGGCGAAGTTTTATCATCCACAATTTTGCCTGATAAATGATAAAAAGTCTGTGCGGACACAGCATGTCTTCCCAAACAAAGAAGCACGATCGCTAAAATGATCTTATGCATCAAAATGATCTTAATTGTTTTGTAAAAAATGATAAGTCAAATGTAAACACATCAACTTCATTTGATAATTAAAATAGACAGGGAGTCACTATTTATCTACCAAAAAAATGTCGTACATTCTGGAGCAGGTCATAGAAATTCTCAATGCATACAGGCGTACAACCATTGACCAAAATCAATACCGGCACGAATGATTTGAATGATCATGCCTGCTGCGATAATAGTTATCATCGCAGGAAAATATTTGGATTCACATAAATTTTGTTTGTTCATGATTTTTTTTGTAATTAATGAAAAACAAAATTACACCATAAACCAGAAAGTCATTTATCCAAAACTGCTAAAAACAAATCTTACAGTATAGTTTGATACTTGAATATTTTACATTCCCAAAAACTGGTTTGATTAAGTGTTAATTAAGTTCATAATTATTGGGTGTCTCCTATTTTTTTTCCATTTTTATGATAGTGCAATCTTAGATATACCCGTAAATAGCAAATATTATATCCTTGATCAACTTTTTTTTGAACCTTAATGGCTGAGTGAAATTTTTTATTTTTTTTGATTTGATCGAAGTGGATATATTTAAAAGTAAAAATTTTTGTTTGTAAAATGGCTTTAGGATTGAATTCTGATTAATCATTTTAAAACCATATACAATCGGTTAGATAAGTGCCACATTTTTATTTTCACAATAATTTTTCTATTTAATTGATTTTGAAATATTTATATAATTGTATATTACTATTTAAAAATATATGTAAAATAAAAGTTGTCCAAAGTTTTTTATTCAATAAAATAAATTACATCTTTGTAATAATTTTTAAGGCGAAGAAATTAGAGCGATTGATTAAAACAAATTACCCCTCCCTTAAAACTATAGCACCTGTTGAGAAATAAGTTGGACATTTTGTAAATACGTTTCTATTATATTGTTTAATAGTTAACTATATAAAACAAAATGGCAAAAGCTATTAGAAAAGTGATTTGGATAAATCAATTTTTTTAACAGTTTTATTTTGATGTTTATTTCATCATGATGGGATGAACATTATATAAAATAAAGGTTAAAAGATTTTTTCTGATTTAGAAGATGTCATTTATATCGACGAGATACTAGTTTGCTAGGCAAAAGTGTCAGGTAATGCTACATCGGTAATTATTGTGTTTTCAACAAGACAAATTGTCAAAAAGCGATTCTATAACCTTTAAAAAATTAATGAAAGAAAAAGTAAATGTAAACTAACCCAAAGGAATATCTGTCTCAGGAGACAGTGCCTTGCATCCTAATTATTATCGTATTCCACAACCATACAAAATAAAAAAGAGCTTACTTTGGCCCATTTCGTCAAAAATGGAGTAAGCTCCCGTGCCGACATGATCGGTGAGACAAAGGTAAGTTTCTTTTTTGAATTGTGTAGAAAAATGGAATTCGTATTTTCAGCAAGTGTAAAGTAAAAATACTTCGAAAATAACCAGGTTAGCATCGATTGAATAGAAGAATTTGTCTGCAAACATCTGAATACCAATACATAATAACAATTTTTAGAACTTGGTTTTACGATGAAAGACAGCCTTGAAAAAGGATCATAAATTCAAAGGATACTAGCGGGAGAGAGTCCAGACTACATCCCGACAAAGTAGTTAGGAAATGAAATAATTTTTATTTTTTAACAGTTCAAAAAAAAACAAAAACATGGACAGATTAAAATTTTTATTAGCAACTTTTGTAGTTGGAGTTCTAACATTGGGGATTTATTCTTGTGCCAAGGACTCAGAAGAAAATAAACAAGGTCTAAATGAAGTATCCATCAGAACAAGGTCATTTGATGATTCTGGAAAATTATTTTCATTTACATCCTTATCAAATTCTCAACAGAATGATGGATTTATGATTATTGCCAATAAATTAAGTTTATTGATGAAAAATGATGCCGTATTCAAAGAAAAAATATTGAGTTCTTTTCAAGATGTAAACTATAATGAAGTACTCCTTTCAGAATTATTTTTAAAAACTTCAAATAGTGATATTTACAATAGCCTTAAAAGCGAATTGAATTCTAATTCATCAGATTCAAATCTAAATTTAGATCAATTTTTAGCCAATAATCCATTGTTGGCAATTTCATTTCCATATGTTTTAGTTGACAAAATTCCGTTGGCAGAAGCGGAATTAGCAGTTATTGTTCGTAGTGATTTAGATAAAAAAACATATTTCTTCTTCGACAATGAAGTTACCACTCAAGATACGCTAAGCGAATTTGAATATGCAGGTATTTTATTAAAAGAATCGGAGGAACATTACTTATATGACATGGCAAATGACGAGTTTAAGCATAACGGTAATTCTTTTAAAGAAGAAATGTATATAGATTTAAATGATTGTAATGACTTGTATATTTATTTAAATACCCAACCAAAAGTTGGTAACTATACCAAATTAAATATACAAGATATTCAACAGAAATATAGTTCAATGTGTTTTGAAGTTGTTCCCCCTATTGTGGATTATAATGATGATGTAACACTTTATATACCTACAGGACCAAGTGGTGGACCGAACGGGGGGCCTCTTGGAGACATAGATTGCGATAGAGGAGCAATTGAAGTCGATTTATTATACCCTGAAAAAACTAGAAATGAAAATTACTTTACTGGATTTAAGCTAGAAAGTTATACTGTATTCCAAGGTTTAGATAATCAGCCATGTGATTTAGAAGAACAAAATGGCAGGAAATTTTGGCATAAAGGACAAAATAACTTTCATTTTTTATTCTCATGGATAATGGGTAGAAATGGAGCTATTGCTGGCACAAGAACCTTTAGATTTGATGTAAAAAGAAGGAACCTTGTAGTTGAGCAACTTGAACTGGAACGTAGATGGTTTAGATGGAGGTGGAAAATAGTTTCAGGCCAACCTGTGAATGTGCGAGTTTCAACTCCTATTTTTGGTAGTTCAGTAGCATCTAACCATTGGACTGTAGATAATCAAGGAGATTTATTTTACATAAATGTTCAAGAATTTGACACTCAAATATGCGTATCCACTTCGACGCAAACAACAACAACTAATGTCGAATTAGGTGGGAAAATCGATTTTGGTAAAATCTTAAAGGAGCCACTTAGTTTTAAGGTTACAGGGTCCGCAACAAATACTCAAGTTTTACAAATTACAGGACCAAGTACACAAAATCTAGGTAACACCTTTTTTGAATATTGTACGCCATATGAAAGAAACTGGTTTCATCGTGCTTCAACAGGTGCGGCTGAACTTACTATTTGGAGTCCATGGTACTAAAATATAATCCCAAAAATTCAATCTGAATTTTTGGGATTCTTTTATAAAATTTATAATCCAATAACATGAAACTTTTAGTAATAATCTTAACTGGATTTGTTTTAATCACTTCACTTTCTTGTTCAAAAGATGCTGATGAATTAATATTAGAAACAGCGAATCTAAAGAATGACAAAGAACTCGCGAAGGTGCGATTGGCTTTTTCTAAAATAGTATCTATAG
The DNA here is from genome assembly GCA_016714445.1 of Saprospiraceae bacterium. Lineage (GTDB taxonomy): Bacteria > Bacteroidota > Bacteroidia > Chitinophagales > Saprospiraceae > OLB9. Next base: position 365,110 of record JADJNF010000003.1, read on the forward strand.
CATTTGAAAATCAAAATTTTAGAGAATATTTTAAAAATAATTTTGGCGCATCAAATGGCAATAGATATTTGAAAGAGTGTGTGATTGCTTTAAATGCAAATGACAAGGTACTCTCAAATGGCACTACTTTGATTTCTTTTCTATCAGGTATTTGTGATAAAGAAGTAGGCGATGTACTTGGGGAAGGTTTTATGGAAGAAATACTAACCATTGATCCTTTGGTCATGATAAAACTACCTGATATTTTCCTGGACTTTGATTGGGATATAAATAAAATGGCACCATACTGTATTGCTGTCTTGCCGGAAACATTTGCAATAAACCAAGACTTGATTGCGTATCATTTTTGCAATGATATTAAAAAAATTGCAGCTGGTTCAATTCCTGATTTTTTGCACGTTTATGTAAAATCATCCGATGATCATATTATGATAAATCCTATGGATGGTCTGAATCCTCTTAATCAATCAATTTTTGAGTTTCTTCCTCAAATTGAATTATGTGATAAGGCTTTGACAGATGTTTATGCCATATCCAAAAACCATGGATTTATGCAGGAATACCTTATAGTTGATAAAAAAGAAGCATTTAATATTTGGCAAAAAGAATGCGGATACTCATCATCATATACAAATGTTCAAAACTGCAACCAGGAATGCCAAAGATTATGTCCAAATGCTACACATATAACCGTACTCGAAAGTTTTTTTAATAATAATCCGATTTTTTTTGATGTTGAACAAGATTTGAAACATAGAGAAAGTTTAACCTTGTATGGCCAATTTAGAATATATTCAAAGAAATTATTTATTGGAGCTATTGCAGTCCCAATAAGATTTTCAGCATTGGGAACCCGTAAATACACAATAAAATCGATGGCAAAAAAATTGAGTGATATACCCCGCATACAAATTACAAAAACAGATAATCATTCCGGATTAGATGAGATTGTTATAAAGTACCTGATAAAAAAAGACGACGAAATAGATGTTGTAGCCTATGATTTTGGTATTATTTATTACGGTGATACATCTATACCTATCATTTTAAATTCAGGATTTAATCATGAGGCTCCAATAGTTATTCATGCAGAAAGAACAAACCCACTTGGAAGCAACATACTGGACTATTGTGACTATGCTCAAACAGATCATGAGAGTGCAGGATGTACTTTACGATTCAAATATTGAGTCTACTCCGAAAAGTCAGCAAAAAGAAATACCACTAAGTCTCCAAGTCCCAAAGGATCACAAAGAAATAATTATCAACAGTTTAAAATTAGTGATTCTTTGTGTTTTTGTGCCTTAGTGACAAAATTATACTTTTCGGAGTAGACTCTGTGTATTGTGCTAACCCTGCTCTGATGCAATGAGATAAGGTTTTAATAAAAATGCTATTCGAATGGTATTCCTGCTTTTGTACCCTTTTTAATCCTTCAATTCCTTTTTTGGTTTTAGATATTTATCCAGAAACTCCAATGTTTTTATTGACGTGGTCATCTGGTTTTCTTTTTTGTTAAATCCATGACCTTCATCAGGATACAGTACGTATTCCACAGGAACGCCATTTTTCTTTACGCCTGCCACTATTTCATCGCTTTCTACTTTCAGTACCCTTACATCATTGGATCCCTGGAAAACCAGAAGCGGTTTATTTATTTTTTCATAGTTAAAAAGCGGCGAGATACTCCTCAATCTGACGCTGTCCTGAGTATACGGATCTCCCATTTCATCATACAATGCCTTTCGGAATGATTCCCAATAGGGTGGAATACTTTTAAGCGTACGAAGCCAGTTGGCCACACCAAACAGATTTACACCGACTTTAAACTCATCCGGGTGAAAAGCCAGGGCTCCCAATACCATACAACCACCATAACTGCCACCATAGATACCAATGGCTGATGAGTCAATGTATTCCTGTTGCTGAAGCCATTTTTTGCCATAAATACAATCTTTTAGATCGCCATTGGAGTGATCCTTATTGTCCATTTTGTAGAATGATTTGCCGTAACCACTGCTGCCTCGATTATTGACCGCCAGAACAGCATAACCATGATTGACCAGATATTGAATACTATTGCTGAATCCAACCCTGCTTTGTCCGCCGGGCCCACCATGCACCCATACCAAAGCGCCAGCCTTGTTGTTTTTATCGGCTTGCAGTGGTTTGTAGTATATAGCCGGAATCTCCATGCCATCAAACGATTTGAAACGTACAACTTCTGCTTTTACGAGGTCATCTTCATTGATGGCAGGATTAAGGGAATTGGTCAGCTTCTTAAGCTCATTATTGGTAATATTATACAGATATAAATTTCTTGGACTGGTGCTGCTTCCGATGGATAGGAGCATATTTTGTTCGCTACGGGAAATGTTTACACCCAAGACATCACCATCTGCTATCTCAGGAAACTTCACCTGTTTTCCGGTGGCATGATCAAATAACAGTATTTTATTTTTACCATCTTCATTGATAAAAACCGATCTGTATTTTTCATTTTCACTTAAACTCATATTCACTACATCCCATTTGTCTTCGTATACTTTTTCCTGAGCACCGCTATTGATGTTGTATTTTACGAGATAACTAAATTCTCCACCATCATTGGTCGAAAAGTAAAAAATACTGTCATTCTTTTCAAATGCCATTGAATACCAGGTGGACTCAGAGTCGTTGCTAATTTTTTTATTGGTTTTTGAAGTGGTATCATACATGTACAATTCATTTTTATCTGTGGTTACCGATTTGGACAATGAAACATACCTTTCTGAAGCACTGATCAGAGATACTTCATAGCCTTCATCATTTTGATAAATCATGGTTGGCGTCCAACTGCCGACTTCAATTTTCATAAGATCAAAATACTTTACATCACGTTTGTTGCTGCTGATGTAGATTGACTTTTTATCATTGCTCCAGCCTAAAAATGTATTGGCGCTGTTGGGCCAGGGAGTAATATCTTTAACGATCGTATCATTAACTGATTTTACATACAAATGGCTATTTTCGTCACCTCCTTTGTCAGCTGAATAAATGAACTGATCGGTGCCGACAACATATTTTTCTGCATAAAAAGCATCATTGATTGAATTGGTAAGCATGGACAGAGAAGTATCACTAATTGTCATTTCACCTACATTATAGATACCCGACTTATTGGTTCCTATCAATATTTTTGTTTCATCCTGGTTAAAATCTGCGCCATAAATGTCCACGTTATTATACAGTTGTTCGATAGTGTATTGCTGCGGCATCCTGCTTTTGGTTTCCTTTTTGCAGGATACATTGATACAGATCATCAAAAAAGACAAACATGTAAGGAATAATAAATTTTTTAAATTGTGTTGCATGATTTTAGATTTTGTTTGCAACAAAAGTAGTGCAATTAAATGAAACATATATGAATAATTGTATACTATTTATTCTTTTTAATCACGGCTTTAAAATGATAGTTTTTTAAGACACTAAAAGTCGTATCTTTTGTGTGGAGTGCTATTTTATTGGTGAATAAATGATGATTATTTTAAGTTGGAAACCTATTTATTAATTCTGTCTTAATCATAAAAAAAAATGATTATGTTTGCCAGACTTTATCACAATAAATTATATGATCCCATGCAATTAAATGTTAAAAAAATCAATTTCCATTTGAGCAAGCTGCTGTTTATTTTTTTGATTTCTTTTTTGTTGCAAAGTTGTAAAAATGAAATGAAAAAATCTGATATGGCTAATATTGCTGCACCAGTCAAAATTGAAAAATCTATTTTTGGCGTTTTACCTGACCAACAACAAGCTGATCTGTTTACCATGACAAATAAAAAAGGGATGCAGGTAAAAATAACCAATTATGGCGGCATTATCACGTCCTGGACTGCTCCCGACAAAAACGGGCTGTATGAAGATATTGTATTGGGTTATGATTCACTGGATCATTACGTAAAAAACAATCCATACTTTGGGGCCATCATCGGTCGATATGGAAATCGTATTGCCAAAGGTAAATTTTCTTTGGATGGCAAAAACTATAGCCTGGCGGTCAACAATATTGGCAATCATCTGCATGGTGGAATAGTTGGTTTTGATAAAGTACTCTGGACAGCTCAAATCATGGAAGGAGAAGAAGGATCTCTAAAACTGACCTATCTCAGTAAAGACGGAGAAGAAGGTTATCCCGGTAATCTGCAAGTCACAGTTATCTATACATTGACCAATGACAACGAGCTTAAAATAGATTATGAAGCAGAAACAGACCAAGCTACCGTAGTCAATTTGACCAACCACAGTTATTTTAATCTAACAGCTAATAAAACTGACATTTTGGGTCATGAGTTGAAGCTACATGCAGACAAATTTCTTCCAGTGGATAAAACATTGATCCCTACCGGCGAACTACTTGATGTGAAGGGAACACCGTTTGATTTTTCTGGTCAAAAGTTGATTGGCAAGGATATTCCTGCTGAGGATGAACAGTTGGCTTTTGGTGGTGGTTACGATCACTGCTGGGTACTCAATACTTCAACTGACTCACTGACACATGCAGCTACATTGTCAGAACCTATCAGCGGTCGTGTATTAGAGATATATACTTCAGAACCTGCCATTCAGTTTTATTCAGGCAATTTTCTGGATGGGTCCATTATCGGCAAAAATAAAGTAGTATACGGCCACAGATCCGGTTTGTGTCTGGAAACCCAACATTATCCTGATTCCCCCAATCAAAAGGCATTCCCGAGTGTCACCCTGAAGCCTGGTGAGAAGTACAAAAGTAGAACCATTCACAAATGTAGTGTGCTGACAGATAAGGTGGAATAATTGAATTATGATGCTTTTTGTTGGGAATTTGATTTTTGGTTTTGGATGGATATCAGTTTTCAGATTTAACTTATTCATCAGTTGCCATAACTTTCTATATGTTTTGTATTTTTGTTTAAAAGTGTGTTGGAATAGCTGATTTAATATAAAGTTTTAAATGGGGTATTGCAGAAATGGGTTGTGGTTGAAAACTTGAGTTGCTTAATTTAAGTTGAAGTGTAACTATTTTAATTGGTGTTTTAACTTTTTTAAACTAATATCATTTAAATTAATTTACGTAATATGTTGATAAGTAATATTTAATTTTTGATAATGAGTAAATTGACATAAAATCGGTGATGCAATTTTTATATTCGGGTTTTTAGTTTTTTGAATCATTCATTAATTCTAAATTGATTTTTTTTAGTGTTACCTTTGTTGTTGAAAGTATAATAAATGAATAGTGTAAAAAGAAATATTAAATCAATAAGTTCTGAAACATTAAATGGTAAAAATTACATTAGGAATGATTTTGCTAGAAATATTCTAAATTATCCTGCCATGATGGTTCCATCTGTTCAGGAGCCAATAATAGAAAAGCTTTCATTTGCTTTAAAGGATAATGTTTCAATGATTGATCCTTTCATGGGGGCATCGAACACCCTTGTTACAGGAATGAAATATGGCATGAATGTTTTTGGACAGGATATCAATCCACTTTCATTACTCATAAGTCAAGTTAAGACCTGTATTTACAATCCACAAGAACTATATGAAGCCGAACAAAGGATAGTGAGCCTAATAAATTCTGATGAGTCAGTTTCTATTGAAATCTCGTTCACAAATATTGAAAAATGGTTTACAAAGAACATTCAGATAGAATTATCCAAAATATACAGGGCAATAAGAAAGGAGCCTGTATTAAAAACGAGAAAGTTTTTTTGGTTGGCTATTGCTGAAACAATTAGACTTACAAGCAATGACAGGACTTCCACCTTTAAAATGCATATGCGACCTATTGATGAAATATGTTTAAGGCAGGTTTCAGCCTTAAAAACTTTTAAATCGATAATTAGAAGGAATATAAAAAGTATCGATGAATATATCAATGTTTTGGAGTCAAATGGTTGTCTAAACAATGGAAGCTACATTAAAACAGCCCAGGTTTTATGGGGTGATTCAAGTTCTGAAATAAGAACAAATAATACCTTCAATTTATTGGTTACTTCACCACCGTATGGTGATAATCAAACAACTGTAACCTATGGCCAATTTTCATATCTTCCTTTGCAATGGATACCACGGGAAGATATTGATGATGCAATATCAATAGATTACTTATTAAAAGTGCAATCAATTGATTCTAACAGTTTGGGTGGTCAAATAAAAGAGAAAATAAAGGATGTTGAAGAAAGAGTATTTGAGAAGTCCAGAACGTTAGGAAAATTTATTAATCAATTCAAAGGAGGAGAACGGAAAAAGGCCGAGAAAGTTACTCGCTTTATAAATGATTTGGATACTAGTATTGATAAAATACTTCCAAAAATGGAGAATAATTCTTATTTAGTATGGACAATTGGAAATAGAAATGTGAATAAGCAAGTAGTTCAAAATGACAGCATTTTAAAAGAGCTTTTTACCCATAAGGGTATTTCTTTATTTACAGATTTGGAAAGAGAAATTTCGAATAAAAGAATGCCAGGCAGAAACAATTTTTCAAATATGATGAGTAAAGAAAAGATTTTAATATTCAAGAAACCGTTTTAATGGGAGATAATAAAGAAGAATATAGGGAGGAGGAAAATAAATACCACTTTGACATTACCCCTCATATTGTAAAGCAGTTAGGTGAGCAACTAGTTTCAGACGAGATTACAGCATTATTGGAGATTATTAAAAACTCCTATGATGCCGATGCAAGTTATGTTGCTATAGAAATAAATACAACAGGTCAGTATACTAAGGAAAATTTAATTTATCCAAATCATAAAGGTTTTATAGTAATTGAAGATGATGGTTATGGTATGAATGAAGATACAATTTTAAAATCTTGGTTGACTATATCATATTCAAAAAAAAGAGGTATAAATAATCACAAACCAAAATCCCCTCAAGGAAGAGTTCCCCTAGGAGAAAAAGGCCTAGGTAGATTAAGTACTCAACGACTCGCAAATATCTGTGAAATCTTTACAAGTACTGAGAAACACTCAGGTACTCATATTTCTTTTGATTGGCGTGATTTTGATGAAGTAGACAGGTTAAGTAATGTCAAAGTAAATAAAAGCTCATATAAAAGTGAAAACAAAGGAACTAAATTAGTATTAGCAGATATTAATCAACCACAAGTTTGGCTAGGACAAAATTTAGAAATTTTCAAAGGAAAACTAGCTCAAATAATTTCGCCCTTTGAAGAAAACAGACCATTTGAAGTTTACATATCAGTAAATGGTCAAAATATTGATTTAATAGGTTTTCAAAATGATTTACAAGATTTAGCCATATCAAAATTTGAATTTGTGTTTGACGGTGAAAATCTAATAATAAAAGGAAAAACAAAGCTTGAGAAGTTCATAGGAAACAAAAAGGATGATTATGTAAATTATTTATTCAACGATCAGGGACATAAATTCTTAAACTTCTTAAAAAATAATACAAAATATAATTATATTAAAAGTCTGATAACAAGCATTTTTATTTAGAGTTTAACAAAAAATATTCTTTTTATAATGATGTTTCAAATTTGGAAATAATTAATGGAGAAAAAGCAAATCCAGGAAAATTCAATGGCTTAATTCATGAATTTTCTTATGATACTTGGCTTTCAAATGATGAGAAAATAATTGATGTCTTTGGCAAACTATCAAATTATAGAGAGATTGCACAAGCACAAGCAGGTATTAAAATCTTTAGAAATGGTTTCGCTGTTATTCCATTTGGTATTGATAAAGATGACTGGCTTAGACTTGGAGATTCACAAACTACAGGTGGATCATACTATCCATTACGCCCAGTAAATGTAATTGGATACTTTGCTATTGATGAAGGGGAAAATATAAATTTAAAAGACCAAACCGATAGAAAAGGGTTTATTTCAAATCAATACTCTAGAAATTTTTTCTTGTTAGCTTTTTTCATTCGTGATGAAATAAATAGATATCAAGAATTGATTAGAAGAGCTTACAATGAGTTTTTAACACAATATAAGATTGAGAATAGTGGTATCAAGACTGTAAATCAGGCTTTTAACCAATTAAAAGAAAACAAGACAAAGGCAGTTGAAGTAAAAAGAGAATTTGAAGAAAGTAAAGAAACCGTTAAAATTGTCATTCCAAAACTAAAAGAAACATCAAAAAATATAGAAGAAAACCCTCTTTTTAGCACTGATTTGGAAAAGAAAACGGCAAAAGAAGTAAATGATTTACTTGAAGAATTATTGAAAATTCAATCCACTTTAACTAAACTTGAAGATGTTATAAAAAGAACTGAAAAATTAAATGAAGTTATAGATGTTTTAGAACCTAAAATACAAATATTAGAAGAACAATTAGAAAGCTTTTCTGAATTAGCAAGTTTAGGATTGACAACTGAATCAGTTAGTCATGAATTTGCTTCGATTGCAGATAAGTTAGCTGAAAAAGCTTCTTTTTACTCAAACAAACTGCAAAGTAAAAAACTTTCCGATTCAGATATTTATGTTTTAATGGAGTACATTAATTCAACTGTCAATGGTTTAAAAATTCAACTTAAACATCTTGATCCCGCATTAAAATATAACAAAGAGAAAAAAAATACAATTTCAATGTCAGAATTATTTAAGGAAGAAAAAGAATATTATTCTAATAGATTCAATAAAAACAATATCGAGTTTGATATAAATTCAGTTGATGATTTTCATATTAAAATAAATAAAGGAAAACTTATTCAAATAATTGATAATCTATTGAATAATTCTGAATTTTGGCTGAAAGAAAAAAAATTGAGTGACCCTAGTTTTAAACCTGAAATAAAAATTAAAATTGAGAAACCTTGGATTTATATTTCAGATAATGGTTATGGAATAACCCCTGCTATTGAAAACCAAATTTTTGAACCATTTGTAACTACTAAGCCTAAAGGTAAAGGACGCGGTTTAGGTTTATTTATCGTTCAACAGCTCCTTGATTCATCTGGTTGTTCTATTGGCTTAGAACCAGAAAAAAATAATTTGAATAGAAAGTATATATTTGCCATTAACCTATCAAATATTATTGAATAATTATGGACAATAAAATTACAATAACAACTTCTGGTAATGTTTATGATATTATTCCAAAAGAAGTCAGAATTATTAATAATGATAGAATAATAGCACAAGCTTCCACCGCTATCTTTAGTTTTTTAAGATCATTAAACATCAGTAAAATTATTTATGTTGACGACAAATGTTCGATAAATGAATTGTTTGATGACTTTTTGGGTAAAGCAGTTAATCTTAAAGGTAGTAAACCAAATATTGAATTATTAAATCATTTGTGGGATTTTCCAGATGTAGTTTTTAAAACAAAAATATCCACAATATGGAATTCTAAACCCGAAGAAGAACGACGACAACTTTATGTCAGCCTTTTATATTTTGATGAAAATTCTGAAGATTTAGAAAATTCTTTGGCACCATTAAGTCTAAAGAAATATTTAAAGGCTAAAATTGAGCTATTTTCGCCAAACGAATGGGTTCAACGAAAAACTGATATATTTGAAAATATTGCTGAAGAGTCTAAACTATTAATATTATTTGATATTGATTTCGGTAAATCACCTTTAGAAGATGGTAGAAATGGATTAGATTTAGCTAGAGAAATTATGGTTGATGATACAATAAATAATTTTATCTACTGTGGTCTTTTTCACATCTTTTTAACGTGAATCAAGAGTATGAAAAAAGAAATGAATATTGTGATTCACATAATTTCAAAAAAACGCAATTTTATACTATCTCTAAGAAACGGTTTTTGTCTGACACTCATTTACCCGCTTTAGCTGAAGGTATTAGAAATGCTTTGCTAATTGATAAAATTGAAGATTTAAAGAAAAAATCATTTGAAATATTAAAAAAATCATTTCTTGATTCTTTAACAGAAATCAATTCGCTTTCCCCTGAGTCATTTAATCACGCCATACAGAAATCATCTAAACAAGAAGGTGTTTGGGAGGTAGATACTTTATTCAGACTTTCTAATATTATTACAAAAAATAAAGCATTAAATGCTTTCTCATCAAAAAACACTAGAGAAAAAGTATATAATACGATTAGCAAAATTAGAGAAATAGAAAATATATCAACTGGTGGTGAAACTCCGATTGATAAAACTCAAATTATAGAATTAAGGGATAAAGAACTATTCAGCCATGGAAGTATTATTAATACAATTCATTATCCTATTTCCAACGGAGATATTTTTAAAATTAAAGATAAAGAATATATACTTTTAACACAACCATGTAACCTTGCACTAAGAAAAGATGGTATGAGGGCTAGAAATTACAATACGGGTTTTTTAGTCGAACTATTAAATGTCACTAAAGATGATTATTTAAATATGAGTTTTGCTCAAAGAGCAATATGTGAGAGAATTGAAGATAAAAATGGAATTGATCAAAATATTAAATTAGCACTATTTTCGACTTTTAAAATTATTGACTTACATATTCTTGATTTATGTGTATTTAATGATGATGGTATTTGTCGTATAAAAATTTCTGAAAAAGAACCAAAATCATTAATTATAGCTGAATCTTGGGTAAAAAGATATAAAAGAATTCATAAGTCATTTGAGAAGTTTTCTAGTACTATTGATGTCTATAAAAAGCTAAAAACTACAAAAAAAACAGAACTTATTGATTTAATTTTCAAATCTGGTACTCTTAAAGATTTTGATTTAGACAATGAAAATTGTTTTAATAATAGAACAAAAGTTTTGGAATTTAATATTTGTAGATTGATGAATTATAGATCGCCATATTCTGACAATCTGCTTCAAAAATTCATGCAATATTTATCAAGAAATGCTTTTGACCATGATTTTACAAGTTAAAATTATAATATATTACAAAAAATAATTAAGAATTGGCTTTAAAAGTAAATTTCTAATGCTTTATCCAATTTTTTACTAATGCAAAGTGTAATAAAGATAAACAATAAATTCAATATATTCAGCTTTTAAAAAGACTCCATCCAGATCTCAATAAAATTTCCCATATTTGACCTTCAATCTAGCAAAACCAACCCTATGGAGCCATTTAAAGCCAATTTTGTCCAATATTTACTTTTTTGTTTGTCCTTTTCATGGTTCACAAGCTGTAATGATGGGCAGAAAATAGACTTGTTACCAAATACACATATTGCGCTCATAGGCAATAACTTATGCTCCAGAATGATGGAGTATGACCACTTCGAGACAGAGCTATACATGCGATATCCTAAGCACAATCTATATATACGCAATATGTGTGACCCTGGCAATACCGCAGGTTTTCGTCCACATCCGGGTAGATTTGATCCTTGGGCATTTCCTGGCGCACAGACGTATCATCCCGACAAACAATTGCCTTCTCACAGTGAAGGACATTTTGCGTCTCCTGATGAGTGGCTGACCAATCATAAGGCAGATATTGTTTTGGCATTTTTTGGGTACAATGAGTCATTTTCTGGAGCAGATGGATTGACCAATTTCAGTGAAGAACTCAGTGCCTTTATCGCCCACACCAAAAGTCAGATGTACAATGGTGTCGCTGCACCACAATTGGTGATGGTGTCTCCTATTGCTTTTCAGGATTTGTCAGCGAGTCGTGATCTGCCTGATGGAAAAGAAATCAATCAAAACTTACAACTTTACACAGCAGCCATGAAAACGGTATGTGATGAACAGAAAGTGCCTTTTATTGATGTCTTTAGCGAAACATTATCATGGTACAAAAGTGGTGAAGAACTAACCATAGATGGCTCACAGCTCAATGATGTTGGATATCAAAAGTTGGCTGTTTTATTGTCTGACAAGATATTTGGTACACAAAAAATAAGTACTTCCGTAGATAAACAAAAAGTAGCTGACGCTGTGAAAGAGAAAAACTGGATGTGGCATAATGATATCAAAATACCTAATGGTGTGCATGTGTATGGACGTCGATTTGAGCCATTCGGACCAGACAATTATCCTGCGGAATTGGAAAAAATAAGACAAATGACGGCTATCAGAGATACTGTTATCTGGAAGGCTGCCACCAATCAACCTTATGACCTAGCTCAGGCTGATCAAAGGACTAAAAAATTGCCCGAAGTACAAACCAATTACACTTCTGGCGAAGGCAAATACCTATATGGCGATGATGCTTTGGCGACTATGAAAATGGCACCCGGATTTAAGGTAGAAATGTTTGCTTCAGAAAAGGAATTCCCTGATTTGGCCAATCCGGTACAAATTGCATTTGATAACAAAGGCAGGCTTTGGGTAGCTACGATGCCATCTTATCCACATTACAAACCCGGAGATAGCCGACCTGATGACAAACTCATCATACTAGAAGATACCGATGGTGATGGCAAAGCAGACAAACAAACCGTGTTTGCAGATAAATTACATTTGCCTATTGGATTTGAATTTGCACCTGAAGGCGTTTATGTCACCCAAAGTCCACATCTCAAGCTCTATACAGATACTGATGGTGATGACAAGGCGGATAAAGTAGAAGTAATTTTGAGTGGTTTTGATGATCACGATACACACCATGCAATCAGTGCTTTTTGTGCCGATCCATCCGGTGCGATTTATATGGCAGAAGGTGTCTTTTTGCATACCAATGTTGAGACATCCTACGGACCTGTCAATGCAACCAATGGTGGATTTTTTAGGTATAATCCCAATAGAAATCATCTGGAAAGAACGGCACAGCTTCCGATTCCAAATCCTTGGGGAATCGCTTTTGACGAATGGGGACAAAATATTTTTGCCGAAACATCAGGACCCGACGTAAGATGGATGATGCCCGGATCTATCAAACCAATGTATGGCATGGAATCTCCTATCTCTGCCACTCTGGTGGAAGAAAAACACATGGTGCGTCCCACTTCAGGGCTGGAGTATGTCTACAGTTCGCATTTTCCAGATGAGATGCAAGGAGATTTTCTGATCAATAACGTCATCGGATTTTTAGGCACCAAACAGCATCAACTGACAGATGACAGCTCAGGATACAAAAGTACATTCCGCCAAGACCTGATCCAAAGTAGTGACCCTAATTTCCGTCCTGTTGACCTTGAGTTTGCACCTGATGGTTCGTTATACATTGCCGACTGGCACAATATGTTGATCGGACACATGCAGCACAACGCTCGTGACCCACTACGTGATCATGTACACGGAAGGATATATCGAGTCACCTATCCATCACGTCCATTGGCCAAAGTAGCCAAAGTTCATGGTGCTAGTATTCCAGTGTTGTTAGAGAATCTCAAATCAACAGATTATCGGACAAGATACCGTACAAAACGTGAACTCAGAAGTAGAAAGACAGAAGATGTATTGTCGGCTGTCAAATTATGGACTGGAAAATTGGACAAAAATGCACCAAGGTATGAGCATCATCTTTTGGAAGGACTGTGGCTGACTTGGGGAATGAATAAAGTGGATCAAACTTTGCTCAAACAACTTCTTTCATCTGCCGATTTTAGGGTCCGAGCTGCTGCGGTTAGAGTCCTTAGATATACAGGACACCAAGTAAAAGATCAGGTCTCACTTCTTCAAAAATCTGCTGGGGATGAACATGGAAGAGTAAGGTTAGAAGCAATCGTGGCAGCAAGTTGGTTGGCCAAAAAAGAAGCACTGAGTATTCTGGATATTGCCAAAACTAAACCCATGGATTCGTGGATGAAAGCCCCCTTCGAAAGAGCGTATGCTTACATTACGGGAACATTCAAACCCAAAATAGAAGATGCCGTGAGTGACAATCCCAATTTTACAGCAGACCAAAAGTTGATCTATAAAAAAGGAAAAGAAATCTACGAACGAGAAGGTTTTTGTAGCACCTGCCACCAAAAAAATGGTTTTGGATTACAATCATCTGGTTTTCCGCCATTATCCAGATCAGAATGGGTAAATCAAAGTACCGAAAGACTCATCAAAATCACCCTAAAAGGCATCTATGGTCCCATGAAAGTCAAAGGTGTCAATTATCCTGGACAAGTACCTATGACGCCGTACGAAGGTATGCTCAATGACGAAGAAGTAGCATCCGTACTGTCATATATTCGCAATAGTTTTGGGAATAATACGGGCTTTGTCACAGCAAGTGAAGTAGCCAAAGTAAGGGCAGAGATAAAAGGCAAAAAAGGATTTTATACATCAGAAGAACTTTTAAAATCGCATCCACATGACAAATAAAGTTAGTTGGTTAGCACAGTTGACCTTCGTTTTGAGTTTCCTTTTATTAGCTACTTCTTGTAGTCGAAAGTTAGATTTCAGATCCAAACATATTGTTTTTGTTTCTGGTGAAGAAGAGTATAGGTCAGAAGAGTCGTTTCCAATGATAGCCAAAATATTGGAAAGAGAAACGGGTGCGAAGGTATCATTTTGTTTTTCTGTGGACTCCGCAGGATATATTGATCCCAATAATACACGACATATTGCAGGCCTGGAAAAACTCCAAGATGCTGACTTAATGGTCCTATTTGCAAGGTTCAGAGCATTGCCTCAAGATGAATTAAAATATATCACAGACTATGTCGAATCAGGTAAGCCTATCATCGGCCTTCGCACAAGCACCCATGCATTTCTATATCAGGAAGATAGCATGAAACATATGAACAACGAATGGCCAACAAAGGTATTTGGACAGCAATGGATCACCCATCACGGGCATTTTGAAGATGGAAATAAACCATTGACTTCCGTGTATTTTGCCAACAAAATGATGCAACCGATCTTGCGTGGTGTGAAGCCATTTGATGCCTATTCATGGCTCTATCATGTCGACGGTGGAGAATGGAAACTACAAGGAGACTGCAATATTTTGCTCCAAGGCAAGTCCCTAAAATCCAATCACGAGATGGAAGGTAATTTGGATAAGTTCCCAATGACAAATCCTGTAGCATGGACCAAAAATTATAAAACAAGTAGCGGTAAATCTTCCAAAGTATTTTTCACTACCTTGGGTCATCCGTATGATTTCAAAGATGTTTCCATGCGTAAGTTGTTGCTCAATAGTATCTTTTGGGCCTTGGATGCGGAAAATAAAATCCCTGAAAATGGTGTAAATGCTGAACCCGTTGATATTTATGAACCGAGCAATAGTGGATTTGGTCAGAAGTATAAAAAAGGGGTGAAGTTGGAAGAGATAAAATGATACATCCCGTGGTTTTATTTTTTTTGTTTGATTCCGAATGAATTACTCTGAATACTCAAAATATAAAGGGATGTCAAGTAAAATTTCTGATGCTTCTTAATGTGTGTTATTTCCGAAACTTAAAACCTTCAATCAATAATCGCTCTTACGCGTGGATCTCCTAATTTAAAAGGAATGAACACTTCATTTGCTGAATTCAGGAAGTTGATATATATTTGTGTGCGCGCAATAAATTAGCAAATTGACTTTGAAGACTTTTTCACCTTTCAAAATGATCTTTCTGAAAAACCCGAAAGTTGTTAGTTTTTTTGTTCGTCTGATAACAAGTTGTGCGTCATGTTGAAAAACCTGCGTTTGCAATAAATAAATAAGAAATAAATAAGAAATAATGAAAAAAGAAATAGAAAGTTTAATTCCACATAGATATCCATTCATTTTTGTAGATGAGATACTGAGCGCGAATAATGATTCAGTGATCGGTTTAAAAACTTTTAATAAAGAGGATGACAAGATGCTTACAGGTAGTTTTCCTGATTATGAATATATTCCAGGAATGATTATTATTGAATCAATGGCACAATGTGGTGGAGCAGGAATTAAGAAAGCTAAATTAGCAGATGGCTTTTTTGGGCTTGCTGCCATGAATGATGTTCAGTTCTTTAAAGGCGTGACCTATGGTGATCAAATTCGTTATGAGATAAAGAATATTAGGGTAAGTAATAGAATTATTAAACAATCTGGGATAGCCTATTTTGAAGGGGAGCCAATTGCTCAGGCTACTTGGACTTGTGGTAGAATAGATTAAAAAAACAAGAACGCACAACATCAGCTACCCGTCAAGTGCGGCAACGGTGGTTTTCGGTGTGCATCTTTCCGCTTGGGCTGCTTTTCGGCTTGACAGGAAATCGCCCGCAATCCGCACCTGCGTGTAGCTTCCTACGTTTTTGCTAAAAGTTTTTAAATCAAGAAATCAACAGAATAAAACTCACAAAATGGAAATAAAAGTTGGACATTCCCATCGTTATCAGATTGCATCTGTTGGACAAAGAATAGTTGCAGCAATAATTGACTTATTTATATATATTTTTCTGAGTTTTATTTTAGCATTAATTTTTATAAAAAGTGAGGATTTTATCGGTGAAAATGGATCCGGGTTTTCTATGGGTATTATCATGCCTGGTTACATAATTTTTTTATGGCTATTTATTTGGATACTATCTATTTCCTTAATGGAATTTCGAAGTGGGCAAACTATCGGGAAGCGAGTTTTAAAAATAAAAGTTGTTAAACAAGGCTTTACTCTAGCTACCTTTACAGATTCATTGCTAAGACATTTATTTGATATTATTGACATATTTGCTTTGGTAGGACTCTTTTTAACACAGGCAAATAATAAAAATCAACGAATTGGAGACCAAGTTGCCAGGACAATTGTTATTAGAAAAGAATAAACCTGCCACCAATAACTAAGCGTTCGTCTTGTCCAGCGGACATGCGATTAACGTCCAGTTGAAATTTACCTTCGGTAGTCCACAAGTTTTGCCGGATAAACTCTTCCAGACATGGAAAATGAAATTGTGTATAATATGAATATGTCGCCCGAGTGTATCTCATTTTCCGATCCTTTGTATTTTGCAATAAAAAAAATCAATTGACAAATCATGGATATGTATGGAAAACTGTACATATAGTATAACATCTACTAACGACAAAACTGTATTTATCCATCAGATCTTCCCACAGGAATCCTTATCTTTGTGGTCGGAAACCAGAGATTTAGTACCTATGATTTACTTTTTATACCTAAATCGTATTAATTTAATCGGGAATCCACCGGACTAAAGGTTTTGAAGGAGTAGAATATGAAGAACTTATTATAGTTAATATGCGTTTTTAAAAGATAAATTGAATAATATGTTAACAGTCAGATTGAACATAAAAGAAAATGCTTTGGACAGAGTTATGCAATCTTTGAAGGCCTTTACATCTGATGAAGTTGAGATTATAAAAGAAGATCAAAATTTTCTGGCAAATCAAAATTATTTGCATAAAGAATTAGAAGAAATCAAAAATGGAAATGCAGAATTGGTAAGTCATGAAGATTTGGAAAATTCTTTAAATGAAGTAATTGAGAAATATGAAAATCGTCTATAAGAAATCATTTCAAAATAGACTGCGGGAACATATAGAATTTATAGCATCAGATAATCTCAAAGCGGCAAAAAAACTTAAAAATCAAATATTGAGGAAAACTCAGAGTATTCCCGATAATCCCTTTGTATTTAGGCAATCTATATACTTTGAAGATCCGCAAATAAGAGATTGTGTTTTTAAAAATTGTACAATAGTTTTCAAAATCGAACAATATTTATATTATGGTTTTTGGATTCTTAAAACACCAGCAATTTCCAACTGATGAAGATGAAAGATACACGGAGCCATAACCCAGCCTTTGATAATCATGCCGCTCTATCTATACTGAAAGTCACAAATCACAACCGTTTCCTGTTAACAAAAAAACAAATATTTAGATTACCTTTCCACAAATAATCAAGTGCTCTGTCCATTATGGTAAATTTATCTTTTGCTAATCCCCAAATCCAATATGTCCATAATTTTCAAGACCTGGTGACCACGCCTTTCCATGGTAGCACCAACGCGATTTGTTGGACTCGTGAGCTGATAGGTGATTTTGGGGAGATTGTAGATCAGATAGAAGTAAATGATAACATGGTCGAACTTCATCCCGATGAGCTTCATGAATTGGTGTTGAGTGAACAAGGGAAGCTGGCTCGTGACATCCTTTTACATGATATGAAACTCCTGGAAGCGCACGGTGCATCACCTTCGCTAAATATTATCAATTACTACGAAAGGGATGATAGTTACCCGTTTTTTCCTACGGACGTGTATTCTTTCCATGTAGATCGCGCGCCCATAGCAGCCGATACCATTTTATGTACGTACTATGGTGAGTGCAGTGAAATCTTGTCCAATGTACAAGGCACACAAAAAATACTTATTCCCGAAATACGGGATGAACTAAAAAAAATATATGATGGTGCAGAAGATGATTTTGAATCTTTTTTGAGTGAAAATTTCTTTGATCTGCATTATCAAGCTAAACCAGATGCACAACCTATCAAATTAGGTGTAGGCCATATATGCAGATTGGCTATTGACCACCCTGAAAGTAAAGTGCTGCCTTGTCTTCATCGGGCACCATTGGAAAAAAATGGCCAGAAAAGATTGTTGTTGATCTGTTGAAATGGACACATAGTATCGAAAATACCTTTACCGGTGAAAGTTTTCCTATTACAATATTTTAGTGTAACCCTGGTTATTTTTTTTTGTGGGAAGGACAACGTTATAGTACACTTTTTTTGATAATCACACCTGTTGTAAATCATGCATTTGAAAGATGTTGTATTGCCATCAAATAAATGTGAATACCAGAAAATATTATTTTATAAAATGCTAAGGAATATTTTAATAATTAAGCCTAAATATTAAAATACGTTTTAAAAATTAGGCTTAATTTTAAAAAAGTGATATAAAAACCTGGTAAATCATTACTCAAAATTATCTGAAGTGTAGTTTTTCATAATACTGTCGCTCTGTTATTACCGGTTTTTTAATAATGTTTCCAACGCTTTTTTGGGTTTCAGGTTTCTGTCCCACAGCAGTGGATAATTCGTCCGGTTGGGAATAGGGTAGTCGTTTTTCCAGGACATGCCATCATGAATGCCCCAAAGTGTTACACGATCTATTTTATCTTTGTGCTTATTAAAAATATCAAATAATGTCTGATATCTTTCCGCTTGTAAATTTTCAATTTCTTCCGGTAAACCATCTTTGTAAGGATCCAGAAACTTCTCAAATTCTTCTTGTTGAAACTGATCATGCATCATGCCCGTCCCTATGATTTGACCTTCTTTGGTCAGTGGCAAAACATCAATATCCAGCTCTGTAATCATGACTTTGATACCTTCAGCAGCATAAGCGACAATAGCATCTTCTATATACTTATTTTCCGGGAAATGTAGTCCCCAATGTCCTTGCATCCCTACGCCATCAATACGAATTCCAGCAGCTTTAAGCATTTTTATCATGCGGATGATGCCATCTCTTTTTGTAGGTCGCCAGGCATTAAAGTCATTGTAATACAACTCTGTGTCCGGTGCATATCTGGCGGCATATTCAAAAGAAAGTCGAACAAGTTCATCACCATCACCGATGCCATTGACCCACTTGGTAGGACGATAAGAACCGTCGTCAGCGATCACTTCATTGACTACATCCCATGCATGGACTTTGCCATGATATCTGGATGCGACTGCTTTGATATAGTCGTGAAGTCTTGTTTTTACTTCTTCTTTACTTTTGAGCTCGCCATTTTCATTTTTAAAAAACCAGTCAGGGCACTGATTGTGCCAAACCAAAGTATGACCAATGATAAACATATTGTTTTTTTGACCAAAATCTATATAAGCATCCGCTTGCTCAAAACTATACACTCCGGGTAAAGGATTGATGATTTCGGCTTTCATAACATTTTCTGCGGTGATGCTGTTGAAATGTGTTTTTACCAGAGATTGACTCAGACTATCTTTACCGGAAACGATATCATGATTGACGGCGGCACCCATTTTGAAAGCATCCTGATAAGCAGACTTCAGGTTTGAAAGTGTGGCAGACTTATCTTTTTTTTGGTGGCAGGCAGATGTTAAAAAGATGATGGATATAAAAAACAGGTATCGGGCCATGATCATTTATTTTTTAGAATTGTAAATGTATGGAAAATAGTGGAAAAGGAAAGAGTGGCTAATGTTTGAAATTTCTTTTAAAAGACCTACAATATCGAAATAAAACTCTAATCCAACTTATTTTGTTATAAATGAATTAGTTAGATATTGTTCTATCTGATTTCGATAAGTCACAAAGTAAAATCATTTTATGCTAAAGAATCTTATTTTAACAGTCCTGGTATTTATGTCTGTCACGGTAGCCGCTCAGGACAAACAACAAAGGTTTATTATAAAAACCAACACGCTTAATTTGCCCATAATACCTTCTCTGCACCTGGAATGCCGCATAGCTGACAAGTCATCTTTTGTATTGAATTTTCATCGTGGTCGTCTAGTATTTATTAATGAAAACAACTGGATCAATGTTTCCATTGATTTCAAAAAATATTTTTCAAAAAAGACCAACCTTACCGGTTTCTATCTCTCACCAGGTATCGCCTATAATTATGACTACGATGATGTAAAACTTGATGATGCCGGCAATGTAGTCAATTATGGCATTTCAAGTGTTGGCGGAATTGTCAGGTTAGGGTATCAGTTTGGACTAATTGACCATTGGATCTTAGATTTAGGTACAGGATTGGTGATAGATAAGGAAATTGAGACAAACTACAATGATATGGTCAACGCTGAGATGAGATTTATGGTCGGAGTAGGGTATAAGTTTTAAAAAGTTTAATATTACCAAACCTGATGCACATCTCCCTTGATATACTCATCATAAACAGACTTAACAAATAGCATGTCATCTGCACTAATCTGCGGAAGATCAGCTGCCAAAAGATTGTTTTCTGCTTGTGATGGACTTGACGCACCAGGTATGACACAACTTACCGCATCGTACATTAGTACCCATTTTATGGCTAAAAGTGCCAGATTCGTATCTCCGAAGTGATCTTTTAATATTTGGACTGCTTCTAGACCTTTTTGGAAGTCAATACCAGAAAATGTTTCTCCTTTATCAAATGCATCACCATTTCTATTGAACGTGCGATGATCATCTGCACCGAAAGTGGTATCTGTCCCATAAGTACCTGTCAAAAGTCCACTAGCTAAAGGAACTCTTACGATGATACCTACATTTTTAGCTTTGGCCAAGTCAAAAAACAACTCAGCGGGGCGTTGTCTGAACATGTTGAAGATAATCTGAATGGTGGTCACGTTGTCATATTCCATCGCTTTGATGGCTTGTTCCACTTTTTCTACACTCACGCCAAGCGCTCCGATTTTGCCTTCCGCTTTCAGTTTATCAAAAAGATCAAAAACTTCTGGTCGATAATACGTTTCCCAAGGTGGACAGTGTAACTGAATCAAGTCGATATGATCCACACCAATATTTTGTAAACTGACTTCTACACTTTTGCGAATTGCTGTGAGCGTGTAGGAAGCATCTATATGTGGTTGGAATTTCCGACCGCATTTGGTGGCGATATATATCTTCTGTTGGTAAGATTTGACGGCTTTACCTACCGCTTTTTCACTCAAGCCATCACTGTACACATCAGCAGTATCTATAAAATTTATACCACTATCGATGGCAGTTTTTAAAATAGTTTCAGCATTATTTGGATCAAAAGGGCTGCCCCATTTTCCGCCTACTTGCCAGGTGCCGAGGCTGATCTCCGAAATATTATAATTGGTTTTACCTAAGATTCTGTATAACATGGGATTATTTTATTGCTAATTTTACCCACAAATCTATGAATATATTTGTAGTTTTATGACGCTTTTTAACCATTAAAATAATACGTTACTTCGGTTGTATTTATTTATGTGTGTTTTAAGGTATTTTGTTACTCCAAAAATCATTTTTAACCCTTTTACATCCAACAATTTATGAGATATTCATACTTCATTTTTGTATTGATTTGCTTTTTTGGTCTAAACATTCAAGCACAAAACACCACGTTTACCAATCCTATTTTGAAAGGTTTTTATCCTGATCCAAGCATCGTAAGAGTAGCTGCTGATTACTATCTCATCAATTCCACTTTTTCTTATTTCCCCGGTATTCCAGTGATGCACAGCAAAGACCTTAAAAATTGGAAACAAATAGGAAATGTTATTGATAGACCTTCACAGCTCGATTTTATGGGCGAACGGATGACTCGTGGACTTTTTGCACCTGCCATCAATTATTATAAAGGTGTATTTTATGTGACTTGCACAGACATTGACCATGATGGAAATTTTGTAGTCACTGCCACCAATCCTGCCGGACCATGGAGCAACCCTGTCAAAATACCACAAGTGCGTGGCATCGATCCTTCATTATATTTTGATAGTGCAACAGACAAATCATACATCATTTACAACAGTGACGCACCGGACAACAAACCACTTTATTCAGGACACCGCACGATCAGAATGTACGAATTTGATTATAAAAATCTCAAAGTGACAGGTGATGAAAAAATATTGGTCAATGGTGGTGTTGATATCTCCACCAAGCCTGTATGGATAGAAGGTCCGCACATCATTCAGAAGTTTGGATGGTATTATTTGTATGCGGCAGAAGGTGGCACATCAGTCAATCATTCACAGGTAGTATTGCGGAGCAAAGACGTTTGGGGACCTTATGTTCCATATGAAAAAAATCCTATTTTGACCCAAAGAGATCTGCCCGAAGACCGTCCAGACCCTATCACATCAGCAGGACATGCAGATTTGGTAGAAGGTCCCAATGGACAGTGGTATGCTGTTTTTCTGGCGGTGAGACCTTATGATGGCGATTATTATAATACAGGAAGAGAAACATTTTTGGCACCTGTAACATGGAAAGATGAGTGGCCGATCATCAATCCAAACGACAAACTTATACCTTATACATTTACTGAAAACATCAAAGAAGTCAAACAAAAAGGCGCTTTACCACAAAGCGGGAATTTTGATTACACCTTGACATTTGATAAAACGCTCGATCCGTCCCTGCTCTTTTTGCGTACCAAAGATGAAACTTCTTTTTCTCTTTCAAAACAAAAAGGACTGACTCTAAAGCTAAAACCAGAAACCATCATGGAAATGGGAAATCCATCATTTATCGGCAAACGCCAACAACATCTTTACAGTACAACGGATGTCTCGCTGACCTTCGATCCGAAATCTGAAAATGAAAAAGCTGGTTTGGTCATATTTCAGGATGAAAAACATTTTTACTACTTGTGTCGATCAAAAGTAGGTACTCAACATATGATACAACTGTATAAAAGTAAGGAAGATCAGACGATGGAATTATTGGCGCAATCACCTAACACTTTCAAATCCATTAAACTCAGAATCCAATCTGAAGGTGATAAATACAGTTTCCATTACGCAAACAAAGGAAATAAATTTGTGACCTTAAAATCTAACGTAGATGGGAAGTTTTTAAGTACTAAAACAGCAGGTGGATTTATAGGTTGTATTTATGGTATGTATGCGACATCTTCGGGTAAACCAAGTGAAAATACAGCTTCTTTTAAGTTTTTGAGATATGCTGGTAATGATCCTGTTTATAAATAACCTTTGATAAATGAAATTTAATAGTAAAAATAGTCTAACCTTCCTAGTCTTCATTTTTTTATCGACTAGTTTGATTTCCCAGAAAACAAGCAGCGACAATGGTGATGGTTCATATACCAATCCATTGATTCCTGCCGATTTTCCTGATCCGGATGTTATTTTTGTGGACGGCACATATTACATGGTGAGTACTACGATGTTTGTTTTTCCGGGTGTCACGATATTACAATCCAAAGATCTGGTCAATTGGGAATATTGTAGCAATGCCGTGCCTAGGTTTGATTTCAGTCCTTGTTATGATCTCGATGGTTGTCACCGATATAGCCATGGACAATGGGCTACAAGCATGCGATACCACAAGGGAAAATTTCATTTACTATTTATCACATTGGATGAAGGTGGTTTTTTATGTACAGCTGAAAAGGTTGAAGGTCCATGGGAAATCAAAAAACTACCCAAAGGATTTTATGATGCGGGCATGTTTTTTGATGATGATGGACGCAATTATGTCGTGCATGGATATTCAGATATTTTTATCACAGAAGTGGATGAAAATTTTGTGGCACTCAGTAAAGATTCTTTGGTATTTACAGGTGACATCCGCAAAGGATTGGAAGGCGCCCACGTCTATAAAATCAATGGATATTATTATTTGTATTGTACTTATGGTGGTCTGGACGGCATTCAGGTTGCTTTGCGATCAAAACATATTTATGGACCTTACGAACAAAAAATCGTGATCAGTGACCCGACTCCGGGCATCAATTTTGGCATACATCAAGGCGCATTGATACAAACCCAAACGGGAGAATGGTGGACAGTACTATTTGTGGACAGTGGACCATTCGGTCGATTTCCTTCTTTACAACCAGTTACCTGGATAGATGATTGGCCGATGGTAGGTGTTGAAGGCAAAGGAGTGATTACATACAAAAAACCTGATGTTGGAGCAACTCATAACATCAAAACGCTACCTACGTCTGATGAATTTGATGTAAGTACACTAGGAAAACAATGGGGATGGAACCACAATCCGGATTCTCTACATTGGTCATTAACTGAAAATCCAGGTTTTCTTCGTATCAAAACCAATAAAGTAGTCAATAATCTACGAGAAGCAAGAAATATGCTGACCCAAAGACTTTTCACTAAATATGATCAGACCATTACAACCATAGTCACTACAAAACTGGATATCAGTTACATTAATGAAGGTGATGTAGCTGGATTGGCCATTTTTCAGGATCCGTATGCGTATGTATCGGTAGCAAAACGAGATGGGCTAAAATATGTAGAAATGGTTAATAATGGAGTTGTCATCGAATCCACAAAACTCCAAAAAGACTTCATCTATCTCAGGGCCACAGCATCCAATAAAAGTTCGATAGCCAATTTTGCATTCAGTACAGACAATCAACATTTTCAAAACATAGGCAATAATTTCGTGATGAAATTTAACCTAAAAGTCTTCACTGGAAATAAAGTCGGACTTTTCAATTTTGCAACGAAAGCGTCAGGTGGACATGTGGATTTTGACTGGTGCAGGATGGAGTGAGGAATGTAGAATATATACAAAATTTTTCAAGAGCGGCCCTACTTTTGGTTCACTTGATCTACTTGATTTGTTTATTTTTAATCGTTTAAGTATATTTATAGTATATTAATTTGCTTTAAAACAAATTATTTTCTTATTTTGCTTCTTTTTTTGTTCTAATAATATATCATGGATATACTAAGTCGATCTAAAATAAACTTTCTGATGGCAAACTGGCCGAATCATACAGTAGCTGTGACTAACTATTTTCAGGATTTGGATATATCGAATCAGTTGTTGGCCATATACAAAAAAAACAAGTGGGTGAAATCAATAGGAAGAGGCGCGTATATTAAATACAACGATAAACTTCAATATCAGGGCGCTATATATGCTTTACAAAAGCATGAATTAATGACTGTACATCCAGGAGCCAAAACAGCCTTATCTCTTTTGGGCAAGACCCACTATTTAGAATTTCAGACAAAACAAGTATATCTATTTGGCAGTACAAAAGAGAGGCTTCCTTCGTGGGTAGATAAAAATGAATGGCATATTGAACTGAAATTCAATCAAACGTCATTTATGCCTCCTACATTAGGTTTAATAGAATACAATGTGGGAGAATACACTATCATGATTTCTGATACTGTTCGTGCCTTTCTGGAATGCCTATTACTAGCACCCAAAGATCAGGACATTTTAGAATGTTTTGAAATACTCGAAGGACTAAATAATTTAAGACCGGATAAAGTTAATGAATATCTTAGACAGTGTAGCTCAATAAAGGTAAAAAGACTTTTTCTATATCTCGCAGAAAAGTCAGGTCATCAATGGTTTCAATACATAAACGCAGAATCTTTGGACCTTGGCAATGGAAACAGGAGTTTGGCTGAAGATGGAATGTATTCAAGTAAATATAAAATCACCATACCAAAAACATTTAAGGAGCATGGTAAACTCGTCGTATAACATACAAGTTGGCCTTCTTATTAAGGTGATTCCTGAAATTGCAAAAGAACAGTGTTTTGCCTTACATGGAGGAACAGCTATCAATTTATTTCATAATGAAATGCCACGTTTGTCAGTTGACATCGACTTAACTTATATTCCATTAGAAGATAGGCAAACATCTTTAAAGAATATAAATGACGCCCTAAGCAGAATCAAAAAATCTATAGAAAGAAATCTAAAATCTGTCACAGTAGAGCACAGGTCGGAGATATCTAAACTTTTAATTTCTACTAAGAATGCTCAGATAAAAATTGAAGTAAATGAGACCAAACGAGGTTTAATCGAAAAGCCCGAAATAAAAACACTTTGCAAAAAAGCACAAGACATGTTTGATTCATTCTGTGCTATTTCAGTGGTGGGTGTTGGACAATTGTATGGTGGGAAAATATGCGCTGCACTTGACAGACAACACCCACGAGATTTATTCGATATCAAATATTTCTTAGAGAACAAAACGGTAGATAGAAACATAATAAAGGGGTTTTTATTCTGCCTGATTGGAAGTGATCGCCCAATGAATGAAATAATCCAGCCAAATTTACTAAACCAGGAAAAAGCTTTGTCAAATCAATTTGAAGGTATGTCAGATGTGGAATTTTCAAATAAAGATTTTGAAGAAACCAGATTAAAGCTTATTACCCTAATTAACGAAAACCTTACTTCAGCAGATAAGGAGTTTTTAATGAGTATAAAAAAAGCAGAACCGGATTGGAGTATTTATGATTTCAGGAACTATCCATCTGTAGAATGGAAGTTAATGAATATTCAAAACCTAAAGAGAAATAACCCTAAAAAGCATCAGAGTCAATTAGAGCTTTTGAAAGAAAGACTTAACATCTAAATTTCACCAAAATTTCATACAATAAAGACACAGTTTAAATAAGTTTCTAGCAATAAAATAGTTGACTTAAAACGTTTGTGTTTAAATGATCAAGGTTTTAAAAATATTATTCAAAACGCTGGTTATTATTATTGGAATGCTAAATTTCACACTACTTCCAAACTATATTTCCTTTTGTAGTCATTGGGCGACAATCCTGTAAATTTTCTGAAAACTTCTCTGAATGCTTTGGTGTCTGAATAGCCGACTTCATACATAATTTCATTGATGGTCTTTCTACTCAATTCCAGGTTTCGTTTAGCGGCTTCTATTTTGACTCTTTGGATATACTCTAAAGGTGTATTGCCGGTCGCTTTGAGAAATCTACGGTCAAAATTCCTTCTTGCTACTGAAAATGTTTCACAGATAGTATCTACAGAGATTTTTTCGCCCACATTATTTTCTATGAATTCCTGTGCATCTTTGACAACATCATCATTGTGGGATTTTTGATTACTGAAGATGATAAACTCTGATTGTGCTTGCCGGCTAATGTCTATCTGAAATATTTTGGCACATTGGAGAGCCAATTGTCGGTCATAAAATTTTTCGATAAGATACAATAGCAAATTGAGAAATGAATATGCACCACCATTGGTATAAATCCCGTTTTCGTCCGTGATCAGCTTGTCTTCCAATAAATTGATTTGCGGATATCGTGCCCGGAATGTCTCTGCCAACGACCAATGTGTGGCACAGGTTTTTCCATCCAATATGCCCGAAGCAGCGAGAATAAATGCTCCGGTACACATACTCGCGATCTCCGATCCTTGTTTATATTGTATAGCTAGCCAATCCAATAAAGTTCTGTTTTCTGAGATAAAATCAATCTTTGCTTTATTGATAGATGGTACTATGATGACATCTGAAAAGGTCAAATCTCTGATTAAAAAATCGGGTTTTACAGCAAACATACCGTTGTTTATCTCTTGATTTATGCTCACGCCTGCGATAGAAACCCTAAATAACTGCTTGTTGCCGCGTGCCTGCCAAATATCATTTGCTATTGTTAATATTTCGTAACTTCCTACCAAACATGCCATGGTAGTGAGGTTGCTGTATCCTTCAGGAATGACCAAGGTGATGCGTTTCATATTGTTGTTTAGATGGTGAATATTAAATTAATCACAATGACCTGATTATTGTCTTGAATTGAAATAAGTTCACAAAATTAGCACTTATTTCTGTCTTAAACAACCCTTAAAAATGGCTAAATTACACCCTTTTCGCCTGGATTTTTTCAATTACTTTTGCATTTCTTAATAAAATAAAGTGTACAATGTTTTATATTCGTACCTATTTTTTTTGATTAAAACAAATCACATTTAATGGAAGAATATTTTTTTGAACATGACATTATCATCGTTTGTAAGAGAGCTATTCGTTTTCCTGAAGGCGTAACAGAAGCTTTCGAAACACTACACGATGCCATTCCTTTTTCGACAGACAGGAAATTTATGAGTTTCTCCTGGATGAATGATGAAAAAGAAATTGTGTATTTGGCTGGAGCCGAAATATTGGAAGGCGAATCTTTTCCCGATCTGGAGAACATTATACTCAAAAAAGGAAAATATCGAGGAAAAGTTATCAAAGATTTTATGGACAAAATTCCTCAAATGGGACAGCTTTTCCAGGAATTGTGCAGAGACCCCGAACTGGATAGAGAAGGATACTGTGTCGAATGGTATTTTAATGAAACAGATGTAAAATGTTTTGTAAAATTGAAAGATTAGCGCTTGTCTTTCACCAAAATGAATAAATTTGATATTTAAATAATTAAGGATGCTTATCATTCGTAAAAGAACAAGTGAAATATGGTAAACAAATCTTATCTGAAAGCAATGTATCAGCAATTGTGCAATGATTATATTGCCATACTTCAAAGTTTAAGTGATGACCAAATCAACAAAAGTCCAAACAGTGGCGGTTGGTCCGCAGGGCAGGTCATCAGTCATATTACCAAAGCAAATCAAAGTAGTTTCTTAGGTGCAAATGGCGAAGTTTGTAACAGAGATATTGGTGAAAAACTAGCTGAACTTGAACAAACATTTTTGAATTTCGATATTAAAATGAAATCTCCGGATTTTATACTACCTGACCTAAAAAATTTCACAAGAGATGAGTGTATTCAAAACATTACACAATGTTTTCAATCATTGATCGATGCTGTGGGTGACAGCAAAATGGATGAAATCCTGAATTCTCCACTCGGCGTACTAACCAAATGGGAAATAGCAAATTTTGTAATTTTTCATTCCAAAAGACATTTGTACCAACTAAAAAATATTCTAAAATCCTTACAAATTGACCATAAAAAACGACTTGCAAGTGCTTTTTCAGATGGCAAATTTGATGTGACTTATGCACATTTGCACGAAGATGTGCTGTGGAAAGTGCCGGGCGAAAACGAATTTAAAAGCAAACAAGCGGTCATACAAAGATGCGAAGAAGTAGCAGCATATTTTACATCTTTGACGACCAATTTTGTCACTCACCATATTATTGCAGAAGGAAACCTGGTAGTTGTAAATGGTGCCGGTGAGTTTTTGAGAGATGGGAAGAGGATTTCACTCATTGAAGCAAGTGAATGGTATGAATTTGATGGAAATGAGCAGATCATTAAAATATATTCCTACTGTATTCCGGAAAAATAACATGATACAAAGAATATTCAGAAAATCGATTAATTTCGTATTTCAAATCACACATAAATCGTCAAAAAATGATCAGAAAAGTATATCAAGTGCGGGTGGCAGCTCCCAAAGAAAAATGTGCCGATATCATGCTCGGATTATCCGATATAAGTACATACGAACAGTGGACAGCAGTCTTCAACCCTACATCGACCTATGATGGATCCTGGGAAAAAGGCAGCAAAATAAAATTTGTAGGTACCAATGAAAATGGCACTAAAAGTGGAATGGTAGCCAAAATAGCAGCGAATATCCCGAACGAATATGTGTCCATAGAGCATTACGGACTTTTCGAAGATGATGTAGAAATCACCGAAGGACCACAAGTGGAAAGTTGGGCAGGAGGACAAGAAAATTATACTTTCCAAACAGATGGAGATACCACCAACATCATCGTAGAAGTGGATGTGACCGAAGACCATGCCACATGGTTTGATAAAACTTATCCTTTGGCCTTAGCGAAACTGAAGGAAGTGATAGAAAAATCTTAATGAATCATCATTCTGTCTTATACATTTTTTCAGATTTAGCGAGATCACACTTTGTGGATAAATTGCGAACAATTTATCAATTCAAAGCTCGAATATTGGTTTTGGAGCTCTGCTCCATTGTGACATGTGTTAATTTTCTTCAGTCAATCCTGCTGCAGAAATTAGTCAATATGTCTCTTGCAATGACCTATTTGTGCTTTAGGTTATTTTATGAAAAGTGGTTTATGTTATTTTTGATATATAATCATCTAAATTAACATCAATATCTAATTCTAATCTTTTTCTCAACCTATTTCTTGATTTTTTAATGCTGTCACTTGATATTCCTAGAATATCAGCAGCTTCTTTTGATTTAATTTTCAATTTAATGAGCATCATAAGTCTTTCTTCTGCCGAAGTAATGGAAGGCCATTTCTTTCTTACATTCATCAAAAACATGGGATATGCTTTTTCAAAATAGGACTTAAATGCAGATACATCTTCATCATTTAGAATTCTGGTCTCAAATATGTTTAAGTCCATCACATCATCATCTGTATTTTGTATAGACTCGACAATATTAAGTTCTTCATTTTGCTGATGTATAATGGCATTTTTTTCTTTTATAATTTTGGTAAGGTCATCTAAAAACGCCATGTTTTTTTTCTGTTCTTCTGTAGCATTTCTTTTTTGATAAAACCAAAACACCAATACAACACCTAAAATAATCAGAGAAAGAAACAATCCAACAAAAAGTCTTTCAGTGGTTCTTTTGGTTTTGGCGATCAGCATATCTTTTTTATTAGCATCGTTCTCTAATTCTAATTTAGCTATTTGAAGTTTTACTTTAGCGCCATTAATGCTATCATTCAATATGTAATATTTATGGGTATATTCATTTGTTTTTTGCAAATTTCCATAAGCTTCATATGCATCTGCAATTCCTGTGTAATTATAAAGCAATAGATCTGCTGCCTTGTTACTTTTATTAATTTCAATAATTTTTTCATACATGGAAATAGCTTTGCGTGGGTTACCTTTTTTGTTTTGCAAAGCAGCTAAATTGGATGAGTACATCATTTCCTTATAAATATCATTATTTATTTTAGCTAAAACAATTGCACTATCTATATATTTTTCTGCTTCATTATAGTTCCCCTCATCAGACAAAAGGTTGCTATAGTTATTGTAAGTCATAGCCATTTCGGCTTTCCCTGCAAATTTTTTCATCAGTGTTATAGCTTCATTAAAATAGTTGTGTGCATCACCATACTTACCAAGAGTAGCATTTAGATTACTGAGTTGTTCTAAACATTCGGCAATGCAAAAACTATCTTTTGCGATTGTACAGTAATTTTTAGCTTCTATATATTTTAATATGGCGTTGGGGATGTCATTGTCAAACAATTCTAACAAATGTGCTTTTCTCATACAGATAGCAGCCTTCCAATTAGGGTTATTTGAATTTTCAACCAAATTAGATGCTTTGAGAAAACTTTCTTGCAACTTAGGATAATCTTGCATTTTGTAATAATCCACATATAAGTAGAAATAACCATAAATTTGTTTCAAAGTATCATTTTTTGAAATAGCCTTTTCCAAATATTTTTGATGAATAGCTAATGCGTCTGCTAGGGGGATATCTAGTTTGGTATCTACAGGGTTTGCTTTTTTTAGATCTCCTTTAAAGTTTGTTTGGCAATAAACAGAGGTAAAAACTAAGAATAACAAAGAAGAAAGAAAAATGTATTTCATAAATGAATTTTATAATGTGAATGGCAAAATAACGCTTAGAAATCGGAAAAGTAAGTAAAAAAGCAAGTTGTCACCCTATTTGTACCCCTGAATAACAAAAAAGTAGGTCATGAATGAATTACTTTTGCAGAAATTTTAAACCCCAAATCTTTAACAATTTGTCTTATTAATTTAAAATAAAACATTCGATGATATCCAATAAAAAAAATAAAATTACTTATTTTTCTCTTACTGCAATACTTATTTTGCTGATTCCAATAATTGGTTTTGCTCAAAAATCAAAGGCAACTTGGTCAGATTTATCATTAAATAGAAATAAAAGTTTCTATGACATTCAAAAAGACTTCAAAACATATTGGCAAGGGAAAAAAGTAACAAAAGGAATTGGGTACAAAGTCTTTAAAAGATGGGAAGCATTAATGAAGCCAAGAGTTTTTCCTTCAGGGGATCTAACTTTAGCTTCTAAGACATATCCCAATTTTTTGGAATGGAAAAATAACAACAGACATTTATTTGATAAAAAATCTTTGAGAGCAGGCAATTGGACTCATGTAGGTCCCCCTTCGAAACCTACAGGTTATGATGCAGGTGTGGGAAGAGTAGATTTTGTAAGATTCGACCCGACAAACAGTAATACCATGTATGTAAGTACTCCTGATGGTGGTCTTTGGAAAACAACCAATGGTAATGCAGCATTACCAAACTGGACTACTAAAAATGATTACTTAGCTGTAATTGGTTGCTCTGACTTAGCCATACACCCAACAAACCCATCTACTATGTATTTAGCTACCGGTAGCTGGGAATCTGATAAAAAAAGTATAGGAGTTCTAAAAACAGTGGATGGTGGAGCAAACTGGACGTCAACATCATTGGTATTACATCTAAGTGAAGGCTATGTCATCAGAAGATTAATTATGGATCCTACTAATCCATTAATAATGCTTGCAGCCACAGATGGTGGGGTATATAGAACAACAGATGGATGGGCAACAAATAGTTTAACCGGCTTAGACAATAATTATAATATCAATGATATAAAATTTAAACCAGGCGATAACATAACCGTTTATGCAACCGGTAGAACAGGATTAAACACAAATATATTTTGGAAATCTTCTGATAATGGAGTGACCTGGACTGCGATTAGTTCAGGATTACCGCCATCAAGTGAAACTTCAAGAGTAATCATGGGAGTTTCCGTTGCAAATTCAAATGCTGTTTATGTTTTGGCGGGAAATATTGATGGTGGTTATAAAGGTTTGTATTTTTCTTCAAGCAGTGGTGTATCATTCACAACCAAATCTACTACTCCAAATATCTTAAATGCGGATTATCCTTCATCTGGCACAGGAGGACAAGCTTCTCACGATTTGGCTATTGCTGTATCTCCTATTGATATAGATTTAATTACTGTTGGTGGTATTAGCCAATTTAGGTCAACAGATGGCGGAGAAAATTGGAATATTCTTACCTTTTGGTATGGAACAGATCCATTGAACCCAGGAGGAACTCCCGGAGTAGCTCCTTATTTACATGCTGATGTGCAAAGTATTGAATATTTACCAGGAAGCAGTACAACAATTTTTGCTACCTGTGATGGCAGCATTTCAAGGTCAACTGATAATGGATTGACATGGTCTGATATAAGTAATGATTTGCAAATAGCTCAGCAAACAGATGTTGCCTTATCTTCTGATGATGCAGTTATGATTACCGGATTACAAGATATTGGTAATTTAAAAAATACAAATGGTGTTTGGACTTACATAGGTGGAGGTGATGGAGAAAGTGCATTTATTGATCGAACCAATAATTTAAATATTGTCGTTTCTGATCCTAATGGTAATCATAGCTTGTCCGTGGATGGAGGATTGAATAAATTTTTATTAAATGACAATGGCCTTCCCCCAGGAACAGAATTTTTTAGCCCAATTATTCAGGATCCTGTAACATCTACAACATGTTATGCTGGTGGAAGACCAGACTTATATAAAAGTACAAACTATTTAGATGCTGTAACTAATACTCATACCTGGACATCAATTGGAACTCCTAGTGGTACAGGTAGTGTCACAAGATTTGTAATTTATCCAAGTGATCCGATGATTATTTATACTTTAAAAGAGAATGCTGTTTCAAAAACAACAAATGGAGGGAGTACATGGACTAATGTTACTGGCACATTGCCTTTAGGAGTTTCATATCCAAGTAATATTGCAATATCAAATACAGACCCTAATAAAGTTTGGGTTGTTTTTTCAGGATATACCGAAGAAAATAAAGTTTTTAAAACTACCAATGGAGGAACAACTTGGACAAATGTAAATTCAACCAGTCTTCCAAATATTCCAATAAACACCATTGTCTATAGAAATAATGATGTCAATGATGCTGTATATATTGGTGCAGATATTGGTATATTTTATCATGATAATTCAAATCCAAATTGG
Source organism: Saprospiraceae bacterium (assembly GCA_016714445.1). Classification (GTDB taxonomy): domain Bacteria; phylum Bacteroidota; class Bacteroidia; order Chitinophagales; family Saprospiraceae; genus OLB9. The sequence goes on from JADJNF010000003.1 coordinate 399,386, forward strand.
GTTCCATATTTTAATGATATGGCTAATTCTAAGGTAACTGATTTAGAGATTTATTATCCAGGCTCAAAAATCAGAGCTTCTACTTATGGCCGAGGCTTGTGGGAAAGTAAACTTTACGATGCAAATGAAGATTGCTCCATAATTGTTAGTAATACCGATGACGATGGACCAGGTTCATTAAGAAGGACCATAGCTTGTGCTTTAGATGGTGCAACTATTACGTTTGATGCCTCACTCACAGATGGGATCGGAAATGACACGATTAAACTTACATCAGGTCCAATACGTATTTCAAAAAATATAAACATCCATCAGGAATTAACTACGATTCCAATTATAAAAGCTGATGCCACAGGCCCGGTATTTAATGTAAGTGGATCAAAACTATTATCTCTAAAATACGTACATATTTATTCTGGTACAAATCTGAATAACAGAGCAATTTTAAACAATGGTAATCTAAGTTTAGAAAATGTAACCATTTTTGAAAAGTCAAACATCATTGGAACAGGTACGACGCTGACAAACTTAGGAAATGTAAATATAATAGGGAATGTGAGTATCTTATCTTATCCATGATAATTTTAAATAAGTCTTATTTAAATCTAAAAACGTTCACTTTACTTTATGGAAGTTGTAAAAACGGTTCCGTACAACGAATACGTTGACCTTAAAAAAGAAGTGGATTACTTACGTACATTAGTTTCCAAACTATCCGATAAGTTAAATATTATCGATCAACAAGATAATAAGGAATATAATGTAAAAAGCATATTTATAAAAACAAATGGTACAAGCCGTTACATCAATATCAAAGATATCATCATGATCAAAGCGGATAGCAATTATTCTTATCTCTATTTGCTAAGTGGTGAAAGTTTCCTTACTTCAAAAACTTTAAAATTTTGGCAAGAAAAATGTGCAGCTCCTTTTTTACAAAGAATCCATAAATCATACCTGATCAATACGGCATTTATCGTTTCTACCGAACCCAAAACAGGCAAGGTTAATTTGGTAAATGGCCATTTTGCTTCCTACTCACGAAGTAGCAAATTAAAATAATATTTTGAAATGAATTATTGCAAAATAATTTGTGTAGCAGTTGTTGACAGAATTATGCTAAAAATGTCAAAAATATTTCTAACTAACTGCCATCCTCTATTTTTTAAAGTTTGGCGCTAATACAAATAAGTAATGAATGGTAGTTTGGCTAAAACTAAATATTTACTCCCTGAGTATCTTCTCCATTTTTCGACCAGCGGCCAACTCATCTACCAGTTTATCCAGATACCTGACTTTTTGTGTCAATGGGTTTTCGATTTCTTCTATTTTATAACCACAAATCATTCCTTTGATCAAGTGAGCATTTGGGTGCAATTTGGCTTGTTCAAAAAACGTTTCGAAAGTTACTTTTTCATCGATGAGTGCTTGAATTTTATTTTCATCAAAACCGGTGAGCCATGCTATCACTTGATGTAGTTCAGCTACTGTCCTTCCCTTTTTCTCTACTTTGGTGATGTAATGCGGATAGACAGACGAAAAAGTCATCTTCGCCATACGTGCATTATGTTCAGGTGTTACATTCATGTTATTTTAATCTATCTAATTTTCCTTTTTTCTTAACGATATTTTTATAATCCCATTGTATATCTCTTGATTTTTTAAGCCATCGACTCAAGTCTTCTTCATTGATCTCATCGACAGCACGATAAAATATAGAAGCATCTTTAAATTTTCTACCTTTCACTATTAATCCGCTTTCTTCAAAATCCATTCCACTCCAAAACATCAATCTGATCCCTGCTTTTTGTTTGCTGTAGCCGACGATAGGATTGCCATCCAAAAACCAGACAGGATGTGCATGCCAGATTTTGCTTTCAGCTTCAGTCAGTTCCAGGTTTATCAATGTACAAAGCTGATTACAAATATCTTTGTGTTCTGAAGTTTGACTGTCATGGTAGGCCTGTATTTCTAAACTCATGTTTTTAATAAATGTATGAATTATTCAGAAAAAAATCATTTATACCGACGAGAATTTATTTTTCAAAGACGATGATACTCATGTCTTAATCGAGACAAAAAATTCTGTCGCCATTATACTCATCATCAATAAATTGGATAATGAAATTTTCGCAAACCAATTTATTTTGAGTATAAAATGTCAAAGTTAAAACAGAATTTTAAATGAATACCATTTGGAATAAATAATTGTGTTTAACAAAGAATATTTTGTCTTAAAAACATCTCAACCATAATGTAGAAAGTTATAAATGAAGTCTTTTAATTATATCTTTGCGACGGGAATAACTAAATGATGAAACTCAATAGAGTTGTTTTAATTTTTTTTATAACTTGTATTCAAAACTTGTTAGTCAGTGGTAAAAATAATAGAATATCAAGAAAATATTATTGATCCTGAACCCAAAAGGCTCATCAAATTTCTCTTGTTTTGGTGTAAAAATGGTCAGTCACAAATAAAAATTGACGATCATACTTTTATATTGGACACCCATCAGCTTATCACCATTACATCCGGCCAATATCATCAGGTAACTCAGGTAAGTGGTGAGTTAATTTGTATGGAATTTACGCTGGATTTCTTTTCAAAAAATGACAACGATATTGAGCTTGTCTTTCACAACGGTTTATTTTGCCATTTTGGAATGAATGAAGTCATCCGCATCCAGAATTATGCCCTTATCGATGACTTATTGCAAAAAATAGAAAAAGAACTCGACCAAAAACCGTATCAATACCTCATCTCTGTGCATTCGTATATAGAGCTTCTTCTTGTAGAAGTAAACAGATCAAAGATAAAAAACGGTGACGAAATTTGGAAACCAGACGCGCTGTTTTTAAAATTTTTGGAACTTGTAAGAACACATCATGGACAAAACTACCCTGTTTCACATTTCGCCAAAACACTCCATACCACACAAGCCAAACTCAACGAACTTTCAAAACTACATACCAACAAAACTGCCCAAAACGTAATGTATAGTCTTGTGATTTCAGAAGCCAAAAGATTACTGCTGTATACTACCTTATCCATTAAAGAAATTGCCTATCAGTTGGGCTTTAATGATCCTTTTTATTTTTCAAATTTCTTCAAAAAACATACGAAAATCTCTCCCATTGATTATAGAAAAGAAGTGTCAAAGTAAAATATTACATGCTTTTTGCTAAAATGTCTATTCCACAGCCGAAACTAAAGCGCCACCTTTGCACCATCAAATAATTTATAATTGACTGAGCCTAAAGAGGGCAACAACGTCGTGTTATTATAATGTAATATGATACAAAGGTTGTATATTTTCATGTCTAACCCCTGCGGGGTGTAATATTAGTAACCACGGGTGAAAACCTATGGTAAAAGAAACAATAACATAAGTTTTGGCGAGATTTTTGCTTAAAAATGCAAAAATCATGCTTGTCTGCCTTTGGCATGGACAAAACGATACAAATTATTAATCGAACTGGCTTTAAATTAAATAAACCAAAAAACAATAATAAATGAGTACCAACATCCAGGATTACATCGTCAAAACAAGTGCCCAAGAGTGGATTCCACTCATAGAAGAAGGCATTCATTACTCAGGCATTTTCATTAAATCTTTACTCTTTAACAAAGAAAAACAAAGATCCACCACCATTCTTATAAAGTTTGAACCGGGAGCAGCCTATCCTTACCATAACCATCCGGCAGGTGAAGAATTGTTTGTATTGGAAGGGGAAGCTATTATAGAAGGTGCTACCTTGAAAGCAGGCGATTACCTTCACACACCAATAAATTTTAAACATTCCGTAAAAACAGATATTGGCTGTATCATTTTATTTGTCGTGCCCGAAGAAGTAGAGATATTATAGATCATCGATTTTAGCAAGTTTAAAAACAAATTAAAAGTATAATATAGAGTCTACTCAGAAAAGTATCTGATCAGAATTTAAGAAAATTATTAGTTTCTACTGAATTAATAATCAACGGTTTCCCTTCAGGGTGCAGGGTAAAAAACGGTTGATTATTATATTTTCAGTGTTTTTGCAGTTGACTCAATACACAATCAAGGGAAAAGGTATTTTTTTAACCAAATACGTTCTTCCCTTTGCCGGTGGTGATCAAACTGACCAAACTTTCCTGCATCAATGCACTCCACGCCCACGAACAGTCACCATAACATTCGAATGTCGGGATCAGACCAACGTGTGTAAAGCGAACTTGAGTTTTGTTGTTGATTTCTTTGATTTCAAAAATTATTTTAGTGCCTGTCCATTCGTTTTTATGGGCAAATTTCAGTTCGCTGTCTGTTATTAACCAAACCACTTTTTCATTGGGTATGGATTCCACGATTTGCTGTTTTGAATAGTGATGACCGGGCATTCGGTAGATAAATACATCATTGATTTTAATGGTCTCTCCTTCTATTTCTCCTTGCCACCATCCTCGTACATTATTGATGGCAATGAAGACTTCTTCCGAAGATTGGTTGACAAAAAAAGTGGTTGTAAAATCAGCAGAAGACAATGATTTTTCATCTTCGGTTTGGGGGTTTTCACTGCTGTTTGGTTGCCCTTTGCCTGTTGTCAACAGACTGTAGAGACTTTTCTGTATGTAGGTATTCCAGGCATTTTCACAGATATCATAACACTCATTTTCTGCGGTCAATCCTTCATGGGTTACCTGCAGTGTAGTTTTATTTCCAAATGTGGATATTTCAAAGATGATCCTGTCACCCTTCCATTCGTTCGGGTCTTTGGTAAAACTAAAATAATTGTCCAAAACCAACCAAACCACTCTTTTGTCAGGAATGAGTTCTGCAATTTTCATTTTGCATCGGTGTACATCCTGATAATGATAATCCCATTCGGCATGCAGTTGGTCCGTAACGCCTGTGATCTCTTCGCTCCACCAGGCACGTGGATTATTGATGGCATCAAATACTTCCTTTGCGGTATTATCTACGGTGATCGATGTGGTAAAATTTGTTGCTGTCATTATTTTTGATTTTTGTGTAATAAAGATACAGCAAAAGTATGGCCGGAAATGAACTTCCAAACTGTGTAAAAAAGACAATATAGCGGGTGATTTCGGACATGTTAATACTTCATAATTGAGCCCTTTCCGAAAAGTCCTGGGTTTTACTTTTACAAATTTCAGGTACAGGATATAGAATAGAAGTTTTAGTAGATAATGGATAAGTTGGGTTCTTTGCATTCAAATTAAAAATTTGGGCATACATAGGTGTAGGCGCAGACCACGCCTGGCGGGTGTATGTCTAAAAAATAGCAGCCATCGTTTGGGTAGAGTAAGGAGTCCTATTATTTTAAAATTTCTAATTTGACTCTTTCGATACGGATATCCATAAGTGATGTTTACAGGAAGCAAGCAAGTATTTTTACTCACAAAACATCCCGTATATATTCGCTGTATAGCTAGTCAAAATAGTAGTATGGTTGCACTGAAATTAAAAATCTGTTTGGCCGTATTTGATTTGCCTATTGGGTTGTGGGTGGTGGTAAGATGCAAAATGAAAGGTGGTAAATTCTTTTGTAATTTATGATGGTTTTTCTTTCTGTTTTGTATATTTGTCATTATATAATAAAATGGTTAAGCGCTTTTTATATTGGGCAGGAATGTCAGGATTTTAGAATGAGAGAAAAGACCGGTAATTATATGTTTTCTTATCCATGTACAAGCGTATCGTAAATGTTTAAAAACGAAACTTATTATACCGACGAGAATTTATTTTACAAAAAATTTTATCGGTATTATGCTCAAAATAAATGAATTATCTAAAGAGTTTTTCGCAAACCAATTTATTTTGAGTTTAACAAACTTTCGTATATTTTTAGATTTAATATAGATTGTAAATCAAATAGTTATGGCTGTCAGAGTGAAAAGGGAGTGTCGTCTGTTAACAAGTTCTGCCGCATTTAAGAAGAACTGTAACATTCATTAAAAATTGGAATCTTTAGATTAGAAATCAATCAACAATATGCGAACTAAAATAAATCTATTCCATCTACTACTATTTTTAATTTTATTAATTGGTTGCAAAACAAATAAAGCGAAGAATAGCTCAATCGAAGGAATTTGGGAATCTATCGGTTATGGAGAAATTCTTAAAATAGATGCCAATTCTTATAAATATTTTCACATAACTGATTTTTCTTGTTTACCTGCAAAAGAAGGTAATATTTCAGAAGTCATAAATTCAATGCAAGTTTCAAATGATACACTTATCGTAAAACGTGGATTTAACAAATATCGCTACGTAAGGATAAAAAAGCTTGCGGAACTATGCCAACAAAACATAAAAGACAAAAATGACATCTCATATAATTTTGAAGTTTTTGCAAATACCTACAAAAATCACTATGCCTTTTTTGACCTAAATAAAGTGAATTGGGACAGTCTTTACATAAACTCAAAGAAAAAAATCAATTCAGAAAGCACAGAGGTTGATTTATATTTAGTCATGGAAGATATGATTGAAAAATTGAAAGACAATCATGGTTCGATAGAACCAACAGATGAAGTTTATGAATCAGCAGAAAATCGAATTCAACCAAAATTGGTAGAACAAGAAAGAAAAGAATTAAAAGAATATGGAGATTTTGAGATTGCCGGAATCGTTGCAGATTATTATCTTAAGGAGGATTTAACAAAAGATACTTGGCTAATGAAATGGGGAAAGATGGAAAACAATGTTGGTTATATCCAAATCAAAACAATGTTTTTGTATGCAGATTTGAATTTAAAGGATAGCCTTGTCAAAGAAAATGGATTTGTTCCGACATATATGGACGCATTTGATCGTTTAAATTACGAACAGCAAATTTCAGAAGAAGTAGCGGGAATAAGTAAATTAATGGATGTAATAATGCAAGACCTTAAAGAAACAAAGTATATGATTATTGATGTTCGTTTTAATGGTGGTGGACAAGATGTAGTTGCATTGGAAATTTTGAGACGATTTAACACTGATAGAAAACAAATCGCTCTTAAAAAAGCAAGACACAATAATGGCTACACTATAAAAACACCGATTTATTTAGAGTCAGCCAAAAACCCGTATACAAAGCCAGTTTATTTATTGATTTCCCAACAGTCTGCAAGTGCAACTGATATGATGGCATTAAGTTCAATGGAATTAAATAATTTGAAACGTATTGGCTCACACACAAATGGAGCAATTTCAGATGCTTTGCAAAAGACATTACCAAATGGTTGGTATTTTTCACTTTCTAATGAAGTTTACACAGATAACAATGATAAATGTTATGAAAACATTGGAGTCCCAGTTAATTATGAATTGAATTATCCTAATGATAGACAAGCATTTTTTAGAAGTGTGGCTAACGATATAGAAAAAGATAAAAAGAATATTTTAAATGCAATTAACAAGCTTCAAAGCGAGTAAAAACGCACCACAACAATGTATATGCGATAATGCTCCCTATCGGTTGTCCGTCGCCAGTGCTAAACGTTAGGAAACCATAAAGAATAATAAAATGACTCACATAATTAAAATCATTTGTATTGCCTTATGCTTAGGTGGTTGTAAAACTGAACCACCTAGAATCAAAGATGGAAAAAGTCACCCAAGAATGGTAGGTGATATAGAGCATGATCCTAAATTAGATAGTAATGATTTTAAACTTTGTTATGGGGATGAAAAAGCATACGTTGGTTATGGATTAGAATACGAAGGAGAAAAACCAGCTTTAATTAAAAAATTTGAAGAGAATTATAAGCCAATAAATATCAAAGGAGAAACGGGATTACTTCGCATTAGATTTATTGTAAATTGTAAAGGAGAAACAGGACGATTTAGGCTTATAGGAATGGACCAGAATTATCAAGAAAAAACATTTGATAATAAATTGACCGACCAAATTTTATCCATTACAAAATCATTAAAAGGTTGGAAGTCAAAAAAAGATAATGGTAGTAAGTTTGATTATTATCAATATTTAATTTTTAAAATTGAAGATGGACTGATTAAAGAAATTTTACCATGAGAAATAATTTTTTCTTAGCGATATTTAGTGTGTTAAGCTTCAGCTTAGATGGGCAAAATTGTAATGCCTTTAAGTACTACGGAGACACCTTGCAATATGAAGCGTGTATTATAGCTGAAGAAGCAAAAAACCATCACCAATTTAGTAAGAAGTATCAAGAGATTTATGACAAGGCAATAGAAAAATGTCCATATTTTGCTGACGCATATCAAGCAAGATCAGTAGCGTATCTCAAAAGTGGAGATTTTATCACTTGGAAAAAATTAATTGATAAGGCTGTAGAATTTAAGCCAAAAGACTGGTTGGGATATAGAGGTTGGTGTAGGTATCAATTTTTCAAAGATTATGATGGAGCAATAAAAGATATAGAAAAATTAGATTCTTTAATTAATTATGATTTAGGACATTCAGCTAATGGTGATTACCATTTAAATATTGCAAAAGCAATTTGTTATAAGGCTAAGGGAGAAAGTTTAAGAGCTATAGAGATAATTAAACAGCAACTTGCTAATGAAAAACACAATGTTGGAATTTATGATTATCTTCATTTGGGAGTATTGTATCTGGAAAATAAACAATTCAAGGATGCCATTCTTTATTTAGAAATGCAAGAAAAGAAAAACGATTTATCTGAAAATAGATTTTACAAGGCGCTAGCTTATAAAGAATTAGGCCAAATAGAAGAATGTCGAAAGAATTTAGAATTAGCTCAACAGCTATATGTAAAAAATGTCAGAATGGATGACCCATATTGTATACCTTGTGACAAAATATATTTAAAACAAATTGAAGATGAAGTAAAAGCGGTTGCCAACAAAGGCTAAAATGCCCATAGCTGTTATTCGGTCGCTACAGCATTTAGCCAAACCGCTGGCTATCATTTTAATAAACAGCTTTCGATTGACCGTTACATATTTTCTTAGCAAAATGAATTTGGCAAAAGACGATATACTCATTTGATACAAACTTTACATTTAAATTTTCGTAAGTGAAAAACCTAATTATCCTTTCGTTATTGACACTTGTCTGGGGAACAACTTTTTGCCAGGATATTTCAAATACATCAGACGAATCCATCAGAAAAATTATTAACGATAAAAATGCATCATACAACAGGCAAGATTGGTCAGGCATGAAAAAGTTTCATTCTGACAGTATAAAAGTTTATGAGTTTCCAAATTCACTAAGGGACTCAACAGCGGATGCCTTAATTGCCCGCTACCCTAAAACATTTGCAAAATATCCAAAGAATAAAATAGAGACAATAGACATAACTATTATTGGGAATAAGGCAATAATCAAAGATAAAGTAACAGGTAGAGGCGAACCATTCTATGCGGTAAACATTTACGAATTTGACAACAATAAAATTGTAAAGATTTGGTTTATTTCAAACTCTTCAACAACACAAAGACCAAAAAATTGACTAATGTGTAAAAAAAAAACGGCAGCAAACAGCTAAGCGTTCGTCGTGTCCGGCGTACATGCGATTTTAGTGGCAACCCAATGACAACAGCATAAACCTTGAAAATTCAGACAATGAACATACCAACAGTTATATTTTTTCTAAACATTTTGACCCTGTTGACTTCCTGCAAAGGGCAGACAACAACACAATCTGAAAATGCAGCCAATTCAACGTCAATCGGTGACACAGTAAATGAGCTTGGAAAAGACATAGAACTTGTTTATCAAGACAAGAAGGACAATTATTGGTTTGCGTGCAGGAACGATGGAGTGTATAAATATGATGAAAAAAAAATCATTCATTTTACAACCAAAGATGGCTTGACTAGCAATAGTATTGGAGAAATAAGGGAAGATAAATCGGGAAACATTTATTTTATTACTGGTAATGGTATTTGTCAATTTAACGGAAAGACTTTTAGAGCGTTAAAAGAAAAATCTGGTGTTGACAACGATTGGAAATTAAATCCCAATGACATTTGGTTTAAAAGTTCAGAATATGACGGTTTTGTTTACAGATTTGATGGCGAAAATTTATTGAAACTAAAAGTTCCAAAAATCAAAACCGGAGAAGATTATATTTCAAAACATCCAAACTATGCTAACCCTTATGCGATTTTTTGTGTTTACACTGACAGTAAAGAAAATATTTGGTTTGGTACTGCAACTTTAGGTGCTTTCCGCTACAACGGAAAATCATTTGATTGGATAATTGAAGATGACGTAACAGAACTACACGATGGACCAGCCAATGGTGTTCGTTCAATTTTAGAAGATAAAAATGGAGATTTTTGGTTTAATTCGGCATATCGTTATACCATATATGACACCGCCTCAATGCCAAATAATCAACAGGACAAATCAACATTTTATAAGAGAACAAAAAGTATAGGTAGTTTAGACGGAAGTAAAAACAATGATTTTACTGAATACTTATCTATCACAAAGGACAATAACAATAATTTATGGTTTGTACCTTACGATACTGGAGTATGGAAGTATGACGGAATAAAAATCACTCATTACCCAGTTCAAATCAACTCTAAGGAGATAAAATTATTTTCTATTTACAAAGACAATAAAGGAACCTTATGGCTTAGAACACAAGAGTATGGATTGTGGAAATTTAACGGACAGACTTTTGTGCAATTTAGAATATGAAAGAAGAGCAGCCACTCACAACTAAGTTTTCCTGGTGTGCGAAGCACAAGCTATGAATCCGCGTCAGGCGAAGAACTGTACCTTCGGTAGTCCGTCTGTGCAGTCGGATAAACTCTGTCAGACTTTCATTTTTGGCGCAAGTTTGCAACTTGTGCCTAAATCACCACGCTGCGGATGAATATTAGTACCTGACTTTCACTCCTTTGAATAAATTAGTCCGAATTGCTTTCACTCTCCATATAACTTGTTTTATAACAAGTTGTACAGCTATCATTTTAGTCGTACATTTACTATTCCAGACAAAAATAATGTATATGACATCAGATTGCTTCGTATACTCGAACTTTAATAACATTTAAAATAACAATATTTATGTATAAAGAATGCTATATGTTTGACACACCAGATAGTAATACCACTATTTGGAGGTACATTGATTTCCCTAAATTTGTGGACCTAATCACAAGTAATAAATTATTCTTTTGTCGTTCAGATAATTTTGAAGACCCATACGAAGGAATATTTCAATTAAGAGATCATGAAGAAACTAAAGTAATGCTCCAAAATCAAAAACTAACCAAAAAGTTCTATTTTCTTAATTGCTGGCATATTAATGAACATCAATCTGATGCAATGTGGAAGATATTCCTTAACACAAAAAACGGAATTGCTATAAAATCGAAAGTTGGAAATGTAATTGAAAGTTTCAAAAACTCGCAAGATGATATTTATATCGGGAAAGTGAATTATAGGGATTTCGAAAAGGTATCGTTTACAGACCTTATATTTGAATCTCAGAATCTAATTAAAAATGGACATCGCAGTATTAATCAGTTCAATTATAAGAGAATTAGTTTTGAACATGAAAAAGAATTGCGATTATTCTATATTGACACCCCAATTCCACATGTGACTAAAAATGAAACTCCAAGAGATCCTTTAACTGAAAAATACATTTCTGTAGATATAAAGAAATTAATTAATGAAATAGTGATTGCTCCTTTTGCAGATATTTGGTTTCAGAAAATGGTTAAAAGATTGTTACAAAATTTAGGACTTCATTTTGAAATTATTCAATCGAATCTGTACATGCTGAAAGAATAAAAAGGATGTAATACGAAAAGCTGAAAATTGAGTTTGAGACCGACTGTAGTCTATTTTTTGGATATGCAGAAGTATGTTGCTCATTTTAGACGCAAGTTTGCAACTTGTGCCTAAATCACCCCTCTGCAAATGAATGGTGGTACATGACTTTCACCCCGTTGGATAGATTAATCCTACGGGGTGAAAAACGAATTTTGGTTTTGTATGGAGATATCGTCAGGTGTCTTGAGTATCCCTGTTACTATGCAAGGTGATTACATTGGCTTTAGTAGGACTTTTTCATGATTTTAAAACATTGAGTGAGCCAATTCCCTTTGATGGTGCAAGTTTCAGGACAGTATAGGGCAGACTTGTCTGCACAGTATCGGACAGACTTGTCTGCCCAGTATCGGGCAGACATATGCAACTTGTGACCTTAATACTTAAACCTTATCTTCCAGATCTTTAGATGCTCCGATTCACGTATTTCTACTTACACAAACATCCCGTATTTATACGCTATTCTGTCAGGCAAAATAGCAGGATGTTAGCGTCGTGATTTATTTGATGGAAAAGGTGATGCTGAAAATCAGTCCGATCATTTTGTATCCGGAAAAGAAAGGGATAATGGACAAAATAATACAAAATCCGGTGTAATAATTGTTGGCTTTACTTTGGGTTTTGTATATTTGTGGTGGTGAATTGCAGTTGGAAATTATCAAACCCCAAAAGCCAACTAAAAACCCAAAATTTATTTCCACCATTCATAAATAATTCTATATTTGCCTAAGCGAAATGAAATAGATATTTGGGTGATTGGTGGAGGTGGATTTTCTTACTTTTTGAATTATCGTGCATCAATGAATCAAAAACGTTTCAATGCGAATCTTATTAACAAACTTTCGTATTTTTATATATTTAATATGAATTGTAAGTCAATGAATTGTAAAGGTATTTTAAAAATGGATGTGCGTATAGCAAAACGTTAGCTTCCAGTCGAAGAGAAAAATTCCTTCGAAAATCTAATGCCGAAATTTGGCATTAGATTTTCGAAGGCGCAAAAACAAAAAAGATGAAATATTTATTTGGTATTTTGTTCCTGCTCTCCGTTGCATTGGTGCACGGCCAAGCGCGACTTGAATTTGATTTTAATGAAGCTCCCGGTGGTTATGATACCTATGAAATGGCTTCAATAGACGGGAGAATATATTTTATGACACAGGTAGGGTCAAAGTCGTTTCGGGCGGTCATGTATGATCCTGCTACTAACCAACATCAAGTGCTGAACGCAGAAACACCGTTTTGTGCAGAAGGTGGAAGTTACCAATTTCAAGGGTATAAAGGCGATGTGTTTTATATTTTTGATGGCTTGTACAGGTATCATCCGCCAACCGGTGAAGTAATAAAGGTGCTGGATAATTGGATGACTGAATTTTTTATCTATCAAGATAGGTTGATTTGTACGTACTCGGATGGGAGTGTCGGATTGTTGGACTTGACCACCAACCAATGGGATACACTCGATTTCTCAAGCATTGGTGTTCCAAATAATCAGCTTTTTGCATACGGGTATCAGGGATTAAAAAACTCTTTCTTTTTTTTAGCGGGTAAGAATAACCAATATTACGTAGTTCGTTATAATCTGGATAATAAAATGGTAACACGCATTCCAAGACCCGCGTCACAAGGCTCTAGCCAAGCTTATCAGAATATTTTACAGGTTTGCGATGGCCAATTATTTGCGGCATTTGGTTATTACCTTGCTTCGAATTATTCGATTTCTGTTTACAATGAGCAAAATAATCTATTTGAGGCGGTGAGCGGTGTGAAGGCCACGCGCATGGCTTGTGTACAGGAAAAACTTTATGCTTGTGATTTTTCCGCAAATGGTCCTATGTTAAGTGTCAAAAGAGATTCTGCCGGGCAGCTTATTCCAAAAACACATCGGCTCTATCCCGGCGGTATCGGCGCTGTAAATAATCTCTTTAAGGTTGATACCACCCTTTATGTCCTAAACCACCGGGATCACAAAGGTTTATATCGTTTCCACGATGCAATAGAAACATTTCAGCGTATTGATCCGGTATCTGAAAACATCATTGAGTCACAAACGCATCATGGTATTTCTGGTATTGCCTCTACATTGTATTTTATTGGTAGTGCAGCCGACCGATCTCGTCAATTGATGCGTTACTCAATTACAGATACCGCAGTCTCCGAAGCCCTGTACTTGCTAAAACCAAATCTCGGAACATTTATCAGAAATTTTACTAAGCTAGGCGGTAAAGGCTATTTTTTGGGTATAACAGAGTTGTACAATCAAAGCTATACGAACGGAACCGGATTGCTCGTCGAGTTCGATACCACTGCAACATCTCAACATCGTATATTAAATAGCCAACTAGGTATTGATACCATTTTGCCGAGTACATATCTAACTTCTATCGATTCTGATCTTTTTCTCACACATGTTGGTGTACAAGGCCAGAGATATGCTTTGGCGCGGTATATTCCGAACATAGGCCTGAAAACATATTTGCCCGGCAATGCCACCATATTGCCTTTTCTGGTAAAATACCAAGATGCCGTGTATATGATGAGTGGCACCAATCTATACCGTTATCTTCCTGCCACAGATACGGTTGAGTTGGCGATGGCTTTTGCAAATCCTAATGTAGATTGGATTGGAGCCGACGCCAATTATTTGTATTATTTTATGGATGAAAAGCTCATGCGATTTAATGGACTAAATCATGTTTTGGTAAGTGATAGTATCGATCGGATTTATCCTGGCCTGAATGTAAGCTTATTATCTCCATTTATTTTCAATGGTAAATTGTATTGTGGCGTTAGGACAACTTCATTGCCAGGTGCATTAGAAATAGACCTCACAACAGGAGCAAAGCATATCATGAGCTTGGATTCAAACGGTATCGGGAGTGTACCGATGATCGGAGTTCATGAAGGGAAAATTTACATTGGTACCAATTTTAATCGCGGCTTGAAAGAATACGACCCTGCCACCAAACTATTGCGCAATATTAGCCCAACAAATAGTATCCGTACGGCAGGATATTTTTCGTTCGGAACCAAATTTATAGCTGAAGTTTTTGACAGCCTCAGTGGCTGGGAAATGCATGAAATAGATTTAGCTACTGGCAATCACCAGCTATTAGTTGATGTATTTCAGGGGTATTGTTCAAGTTATATTTCTAACCCATTGGTTTTTAATGATAAATTTTACTTTTCAGCAGATGATGGCTTGCACGGCCATGAGCTTTGGTCGTATCGTTCCTGCTTTCAGGCAAATATCACCGCCCAAACTACCACTCTTGGCCAAAACACAGGCTCTGCATCAGTGACCACCATCGGTGGCTCTGCGCCATTCACCTACCAATGGAGCAACGGTGCTTCAACTGCCAATATTGACAGCCTAGCACACGGCTTTTACCTTGTAACTATCACTGATGCTGCAGGTTGCCAAAGCAGTTTAAATGTTTATATTGATCAACTCGTCAGCTTCGTGCTACAGGCAGAGACTATGCAGTTGCGCGTGTATCCAAATCCGTTTGGACAGCGCTTGACGCTTGAAGCGATACATATAGAAAAGGAAAACAACTTCAGTGTACAACTCATTGATTTGCAAGGCCGCATGATCACCACTCGCAATTGGAATAGTGCCAGTCCGCTTGTATTGGATGGTCTTGACTTGCCATCTGGCGTCTATTTTTTGCGCCTTCAGCAAATGTCAAATGGTGCTTCGCGCACGGTGAAGGTGGTTTGTGATTAAAGCATATTTTAGGATTTCAATGAGTGATCCGGAGCGAAAAAATTTGATACTGAACGAACCATTTTTTTAAAACAGCACAACAACAAATCCACAACTCATCAAACCAACAACCATTTGCCGTAAATCGGCATACAAAAACCCAGATTTTGAACAAGTTGAACGAGAAGTATTGCGACAGCTTAAGAAATTTGTATTGTAGAACAACGATCTAATAAAAGTTTACTGACAAAAGCCCAAAAACTACCACTAATTCCTAAACTTCCTCCCCACTGTTTCCAAAGCCAAAGCCAAACTCTCCCGCCAATAGCTCCATGTATGACCACCGTCTCTCACCCTAAACTCTACAGGGATCTTTTTCTCTTTCATGATTTTTATGAGATCCATATTGTTTTGAATCAAAAAATCATCGTCACCACAGTCGATCGTAAAACCAGGTAATCCCGGCACTCGCCAATCCTGTGGTGCCTGATATACATCCATGGCTTTGATCATTTCCTGGATAGAGTTGGCTTTATAAGTCGCATGATAGCCATCGGCCTGGCGTTTTCCCCACAATCTGATATACACATCTTCAAACATCTGGTTTGGTTTTTCGCCTGCTTTTAATGGCGCTATATCCAGAAATGCACCACTCATGGCATAACAGTAGCTGAAAAGATCTTTGTGTCTGATCGCATGATAGACGCTGCCATATCCACCCATCGATAGACCTGCTATGGCTCTGTAGTTGCGATTTTTATAGATGCGATAGTTGGACTCCACATCCGGCATCAACTCATTGATAAAATAATCTTCCCACATCACAGATTTATCATAATTATTCTGATAAAAAGCATCCGTAAATCCTTCCGTCATAACGATGATCATTTCTGGCGCTTCTCCTGTAGCGAAGGCTTTATTTGCTATGGTGGCTACTTCTCCTTTATTGACCCAATCTGTATAGTCGCCCCACATGCCATGAAAAAGGTATAATACAGGATAACTTCTAGTGGACTTTTCATAAGAAGGCGGCAGGTAGATGGAGTAACTCACATCCTTGTTCAGTACCTTACTTTTATTGGTGATGGATAGGACGTTTCCTGTTTGGCCGAAGGAAAAAAGACTTATTAAGGTGAATGTTAGGGATATTAGGTATTTGGACATTTTGTTGGGTGTTTTAATGGTGGTAATGGGTGGTAAATATACGGATGTTAGGGGTAATAATTATGGTTTACTTATTAAATTTTAGGTTTCAAAAATTTAAAAATGGGTTTTCAATTTAATATTGATTCTACTCCGAAAAGTGTTTGACAGAAATATAAGAAAATTACCATCTTCTACTAAACAGATAATCAACGGTTTCCCTTTAGGGTGCAGGGTAAAAACGGTTGATTATCTAATTTTGAGTATTTTCGGAGTGGCATTAGCCTTCCATTGTTCATCATGATTAAATTAGTACACTTATTTTTTAACTATCAGCTTTAGTCTGGTTTTGTCGCTCGAGCCGCGACTGGCTTTTACTTTTTTTTCCGCAAAAAAAGTAAACAACCCGCCTGACCACTTTATGATAGTCGGGCAGGAAAAACTCCCAATACAAAAAACCTGCTTGCCTCGAAGCAGGCAAGCTCACTTTTATATTATCACACGTATTTGATTTTGTAAAACTTACGTTCATCGCACTTTCCCGATTTTATCCTCACTCGCTAGATCACCGCGCTCGCGGCATATAAAATCGAGAATGAGTAAAAGTTCAAACAGTTTTGTATTGGTGTCATCACTGTTTCATTGTAGCAACAGCTTAGTTCCGCTAAATCTCTCCGCGTACCGGAACGGCCTGCCCGCTTTAGATTCTACCTTACAGTTTGAATTGTGCTTTACCAAAATGAAAAAAAAATAGTTGCTAAATATAGAAACTTTGTTTAACTTTGGTGAAAGTTTAGTTTGAAATTTTTTTGATACTTTCCATTTGAAAGGTGTTATAAGACAAATTAAACCCTAAATATTTTGCATAATTAAATAAAAAAGAAATGGCGAATAAAGCACTAAAGACTTATACTTTATCCGAAATGAAGGATATGTATATCGGAATAGAAGGAACAAAAGATAGGGAAGAATATGAGTATGAACTTAGAATGGATATCATTGGCAAAATGATAAAACAAGCTCGTCAAGAACGGAATTTAACCCAAGAACAATTAGGTGTACTAATTGGTGTTCAAAAGTCTCAAATATCAAAACTTGAAAGCAGTGCAAATAGTGCAACAATTGATACCGTTATCAAAGTTTTTAAAGCATTAAAAGCTGAAATCAACTTTCGGGTAAAACTTGAAAATGAATTTGTACAATTAGCATAAAATCAAGGGCATGACATAATCATTGCAAGCCCAAACTCATTCTCTTGCTCGGCGTAGGTTGCACCTACGTCGCAGTGTTGCTATGGCTTTGCCATAATTCTTTGCAGCAATGTTGATTTGTTTTACTTTTGCAGATTATGAGTACAGGGTATCAAATGTAAGATTTGGTAGTTAGTAAATTTGGTACTTCGCAATCAAATTAAAAATTTGGGGTCACTTAGACGTAGGCGCAGCCTACGCCTAGCATAGGAGTTAATTCTTCTCAAAAATATTTCGTTTTTTGATTGTCTCAAGCATTTCTGCATCCAAATCTAATTCTTCCTTTAATAACTTGATATACTTTTTACCTGTTCGGAGTGGAAAATCTGATCCAAAAAGAAAATGTTTGTGACCCATCTTAGAAATCATTTTTTTAAGTTCAGATGAACTAATTTTTCCAGGATATTTCTGATCTAAGATAGTACCTGATAATTCAAAATAGATGTCTTTATTTACACTAAACTCACTTGTTTTGAAAAAAATGTCAAATTCTTCCAAAACATCCAAAGTTGCTTTATAAAGTCCTCCTGCACCACCGCAGTGAGCAAAAATGATGGTCTGTTTATTATGATTGCATAGGAAGTTTTTTATAAACTGTTTTGCCATGCCTGAACCATTGGTAAAATCTGTAATATTCATGTGGATCAAAACAGGGATGTTCTTTTCGGATAAAAAAACCAGAATCTCAGATATACTTTCTTGGGTTTTTGCGTCGTTCAAATCAATCTGGTTGCTCTGAAAATGGAACTTTATTCCATCTAAGTTTAAATCATTTATACACCTTACAGTTTCATCCAGGGCAAACTCCCACGATGGATTAATTCCGCAAAATCCGTAAAAACTATTTCGATCTGAATTGACTATTTTGTTTAAAAATTGTTTTCTCTTTTTACAAAGTCGTACAATTTCAAAGAATCATCATTTTCTGAGTCTATTTGAATGGCATATGGTGCTGATATCAAAACCAATTTATCGCTGTTGTTTGCCTTTATTTTATCAACTTTAGAGCAGGACTCTTCCACACAATTAACTTCAAAAGTTTCGCCTTGAAATATAAATCCTCGATTAGCCAGATTATGAAGCAAATCATCACTAAAAATATGTACATGATAATCAATAGTTTTTAGATCCTGGCCCAGACAAAGATTTTCTGAAATTGAAATAATTCCGCATATTAAAATAATCTTTATGTTTGTCATTTCTGCTAAAATTTCTATCAATCGTAAAACCTTTATATCTCCTCTCTAGGCGAAGTGATTAATAGTATAAGTAATTTGGCTTTGCCATTAATCAGGAGTGGAATAAATGACTTGCACCAAAGCCACATAATATTTAAAATTGTATGGCTTTGGTTTTCTCAAATATAATGCCCTTTAGCTGAAAGGATTAAAACCTTATCATCTGTAATTTCATAAACTAATCTATGTTCTTTATTGATTCTACGGGACCAGACACCAGATAGACTATGTTTTAATGGTTCGGGTTTACCAAGACCAGTGTGTGGATGAATTATTATATCATCGACGAGTTGTGCAATCTTTTTAAGGATGGGTTTATTCCCTGTTGAAATCCAATACTGTAGATCATCTTCTGCATCTGGTAGGAAGATTATTTCCATAAAGCATTTAGTTGGTCACTAGTATAAACTTTGCCTTTGCCATTTTTGTAATCTTGTCTGGCATTTTCAATCTTTGCCACAAAATCAGGATCGTAAGATTCGTCTTTAGAAAACTCAAATTTGATTTTTAAAGCTTCTAAAAAGGCCTTTATAACAGTAAGTTGTTCACTTGTTTGCGGGTGAACGATTAAAACGTCTTGATTTTTCATGATTATAAAAATTTACGTACGAATTGAAACACAAACATACAAACCAATTAGCATATTAATTTGTTTCCAGCAAATATTCATTTTTTATGAGTAATAATATGTTAAGTCCTTGCTCGGGTAGTTTGCACCTACGTCGCAGTGTTGCTATGGCTTTGCCATAATTCTTTGCAGCAATGTTGATTTGTTTTACTTTTGCAAATTATGAGTATAGGATATCAAATGCAAGATTTGGTAGTTAGTAAATTTGGTACTTCGCAATCAAATTAAAAATTTGGCAACACTTAGACGTAGGCGCTGTCTACGCCTAGCGGGTTTTCTAAAATTTAATCAATTGTAAATATCAATAAATGTAAGCACACCATTTTGACTATTTATTGGCTGTTTACTTTGTTGTCCTCCACCAATTGTTATTTCTATACCGCCTGATGGTTGATACAATTGACCACTTTCATTCACAATACTCAGATCTTCAGGTGTCAATACGAAAGTAATTTTTCTGCTTTCACCCGCTTTCAAATGAATTCTTTGAAAGCCTTTTAAGGCTCTGATGGGTTTTTTGATGTCCCTTGCAGTGTGCGAAACATAACATTGCACGACTTCTTCACCGTCTTTTTTACCTGTATTGGTGACCCTGGCTTTGATAGTGACAGGTTTTCCTTTTTTATTATTTTTTGTGGTTACTATTTTGCTGTATTTAAAGGTCGTGTAACTCAGCCCATACCCAAATGGATACAAGGCTTCACCCGTAAAATATCTGTACGTCCTGTTGCTCATATCATAATCCTTAAAACCTGGCAAATCGCTGTCTGATTTATAAAATGTCACGGGCAATCTACCCGCAGGATTATAATCACCAAACAAAACATCTGTTATGGCTGCGCCTGCTGCTTGCCCACCATACCACGCATTGAGAATGGCAGGAATGTTTTTGTCTTCTTCAGGTATAGCGATAGCACTACCTGTCATCATGACGAAAACGACTGGTTTGCCACTTTTTTTGAGTGCTTTCATACATCGGGTTTGGATATCTGGCAGCATAATCGTCGTGCGATCTCCACCATCAAAACCGGGGAAGTTGACTTTCATCTCTTCACCTTCCAATTGTGGCGAGATACCACCTGCAAATATAAATACATCTGCATCTTTGTGTTTGGCAACCAAGGCGTCCATGTCTGTTTTGACAAAATTGCCACCACGCAGTTTGATGGCAGCATTGCCTTCACTTTGTCTTTGTTCGACGACGATCTTATACTTTTTATTGGCTTCTACATCCAAGGAAAACTGTTTTGCACCCCAACGATTTCTCGTCCAGGCGTCGATAAATAAAGAGTCATCTATGTACAATTTGTAGCCATCATCTCCTTCGATTTCAAAATTCATTTTTTCGGTTTTTTTGGTGGTTAGTACTGTGGAATACCTGGCTGAAAAATGAAAAGATGGTACACCTACAGCTGGCGACTGACCTTCTGTATAGAAATGATTGAGCGTTTTATCTTTTTTGGTTACCACAGGATTGTCCGATAAATCTTCATTGTCGAAATATTCCGCTTTGATGCCGGGTTTGCCGTCCGAACTCAACAGATCTGCAATATCATAATACACCATCAGCGTATCATTGGTGAAATTGATGGCTTGTTCATATACGATGTTGACGTCTTTGCCCAACTTCCTTTTTAATCCATCCAATAGCGTGATCGGATCAGAAGGCATACCATTATAATTTCCAAGGATAGAAATGCGATTGTCACCGTTTGGACCGAGTACGACAATCTTTTTCAAGTTCTTTTTTAGTGGCAATGTATTTTTTTCATTCTTTAATAATACGATGGATTGTTGCGCCATCTTCAAAGCATGTTTTTGGTGATCTGCTGCTTCCAATACACTAGCAGGTGTTTGTGCATATTTCACCATAGATGGTGGATCAAACATTCCCAATTTTAGTCTGGTGAGAAACAATCTTTTTAACGAAGCGTCGATGTAAGATTCCTTGATCAGTCCATTTTTTACACCATCGACCAAAGCCAAATATACATCTACACCACATTCCAAATCGGTGCCATGAATGACGGCATCGACCGCTGCGGTGACCTTATCAGGATGGGTTTTATGGTACTTAAAAAAGTCGTCTATCGCCCAGCAATCACTCGTCACATATCCATCAAATTTCCACTGATTGCGCAAAATATCATTCATCAATGGATCACTTCCACAACACGGTTGTCCTTGGTATGCATTGTAGGCACACATGACACCTTCCACATTCGCCTTGGTAATCAACTCTTTAAATGCAGGAAGATAGGTGTCCCAAAGATCGTAATCACTTGGACTGAAATTGTCAGAATGTCGCGATGGTTCCGGACCACTATGTACGGCGTAATGTTTGGCACAAGCTGCTGCTTTCATATATTTCGGATCATCGCCTTGTAAACCCCGAACAAAAGCTGCACCCAATTTTGCGGTAAGGAATGGATCTTCGCCATACGTCTCCTGACCGCGTCCCCACCTGGGATCTCTGAAAATATTGATATTCGGCGTCCAATACGTCAAACCCATATATCGCTCATTGTTCCTGCCAAGTTCGGTGGCTTTGTTGTGTACAGCGCGACCTTCCAGTGCAGAATAATTGGCCATCATTTTGAGCGAAGTCGTATCCCAAGTCGCTGCCATCGCAATAGCTTGTGGATAAGAAGTGGTGTTGAAAGGTGTACGTGCGACGCCATGTAGCACTTCATTCCACCAATCATAAGCGGGAATGTGGTATCTTTCAATTGCAGGTGCATGGTTGAGCATTTGACCTACTTTTTCTTCCAGGGTCAGGCGTGAGACGATGTCTTCAGCCCGTTGTTCGAACGAAAGATTGGTATTCCAAAAGGGGATTTCTTTTGATGACTGACTATATAAAATCTGGCCTAAAAAGAGCACAGATAGACTTACTATAATATATTTTATCATGACTGGCATTTTTGATTTACAATTGGTTATTTTGGCAAAATAGTTACAACTACTCTTTTATATCTTGATAAAGCAGGTGTCCCTTTATCGGTTACTTTTAGTATGATATGTAATGTTTCTTTTTTATCTACGGCTGGTGCTGTAATGGTAACATTATTATAATTTTCCGGTGAAATGTTTAATGGTATTTTATATGTACCAGCTTCCGGATAGTCAAACCATAAATAACTGAAACTATCACCATCGGGATCATAACTTTCTGATGCGTCAAGTCCAAAATTCTGACCGGATGTAACTGTAATGTTATCTTCCTGATTTATAACGGGCACAGGTGGATGGTTTGCGTTTTCATAAGTGGACGTGCACCAATCCATCCTTGCAGCAAAATCGTTTTGGAAGTCTTCTCTCCACCGCCAAAGGGTAACTTTGTTGTCAAAAAATTTCGTACTATCTAGTTTGATGACCCTTCCCCAATTATTTGGTATAAACTGTTGGTAATTATCTGATGCATTCGTCCAAACAGGTCTGGTTTCAGGCTCAAAAGGTACACCTGAAATGCCTTTTTTTTGTTTACTGAAATCAGGTAAATACAATTCATATCGGCCTCCCCATCCACCCCAATTTGGATGTTCAGGATTGTTTAATCCATTTATAATCAGATGTAAGAAAGCAGGTGAATCACCTTCTACACCCCAGGATACATCAGGGTAGGTTGCTCCTAGTGGCCCATGATTTTGCTGGATATTTTGTGCAATCCATTGGTTACTTATTTCATTATTGCTAATGCCTTTGACTACTGTATTGATAGCGCTCCAGGTTGCTGTACTGTATTCATCGCCGGGACTGACTATATAATGCAGGTCCGGAAATGTATTTCGCATCCAGATACCACTATCGTCCTGATCGGAAATCGTATAAACTCTAAGTTTTGATACAAGTCGTTTTAATTCAGATGTTTTTTTGGTTTCTTTAAGTTTAAATAATGTTTGTGCCAATGTATTTGCACCACCCCAAATAGAAATATGCAATGGTCTTGGATCATTATCTTCCAGTATTTTTATAATCCATTCCGAACCTTCAGAATCCTGATCTTTTCCGACGGCCAACATACCATATTTAGGAAGACCTTGTTTTACAATTGATAATAATGAATCATGATGAGGAAAGCCTGATTCGTGTTTATTAAGATTTTTCTGGATACGTCCATAAGTTCGTATGATTTTTTTGATTGATTCAGGAGCCACTCTGTTTTTTTGCCAGCAAGATGTGGTTGCTATCATTCCTTTAATGTCTATTTGATTGGCATACAAAAGCAACCTAACAAAAGATTGTGCATCGTCAGGATCAGCTTCAATATCAGACAGAATAATGACTCTGTTTTTTATTTGAGAATATCCGTTTTCAGATGGAAAGAAGAAGAATATTGAAAGTAAAAGAATGAATGATGCTTTCATGACTACGATGCTATTTTTTTAAATAAAAATATCCAAAATCACGACACCTATCAGGCCAACGATGGAAATAATAGACTCCATGATCGTCCAGGATAGTAGGGTTTGTTTGAGCGAGAGATTAAAAAATTCTTTGAACATCCAAAAGCCAGAATCATTGATATGTGAGCCAAAAACACTTCCCGCACCTACGGCAAGCACCATGAGTTCAGGACTGACAGTGCCTGTGATTAGTGGCGACACAATGCCTGCTGCTGTTATACCTGCTACTGTCGCCGAACCAATAGTAATTCTCAATAATGCCGTAATCACCCAGGCAAATAAAATAGGCGACATGTTCCACTCTGATGAAAATGCTGCTATATAATCGCTCGATCCGCTTTCGGTCAATACCTGTTTGAATACACCGCCTGCAGTGATGATCAAAATGATGACTGCAATACCTGAAATGGCATCGTGTACCCATTTCATTTGTGTTTCCAGGTCTATTTTATTTCTGATACCAAAATAATACAATGCAGTCAACACAGAAAGCAATAATGCGATGGTGGAATCTCCAATGAATGTAAAAATGGATCTAAAAACAGATGTTTCAGGCAGAAAAGTATTGGCCAAAACAGCCGTGGCAATCAGGATAACTGGAAGTAAGGCAACTAAAAAACTAGGCAAAGCTGGTGGTAACGTAGTAAAATTTTTTTTGTCAAAATTGCCAAAAATAGGATTGTCTTCTACTTGAAAATTGCGTAAAAACTTGCTAAAAAACGGTCCTGCCATTATCACAGCGGGAATGGCCAATAGTACACCATACATCAATGTTTTGCCCATGTCTGCTTGAAAGGCATTGACCAGAACCACAGGTCCGGGATGTGGTGGTAAAAAACAATGGGTCGTAGAAAGTGATGCAGCCATTGGTATGGCAATGTACAATAAAGGCAGTTTGGTTTTGCGTGCCAGGTTAAAAACCAAAGGGACTAAAATGACAAATCCTGCATTGTAATACAAAGGAATTCCTATCAGAAAACCGGTAAGCAAAACCGACCATTGAATATTTTTTTCGCCAAAACTATCTATTAAAGTCGTAGAAATTCTTTCTGCAGCACCACTTACTTCCAGTATTTTGCCTAAAGCTGCACCCAAACAAATGATGAGCGCCAAGCCACCTAATGTGCTTCCTACGCCTTTCTCTATGGATGCCAACAGCGATTTTACATCCATACCCAATAGCAACCCTGCCGTAATAGCAACGATCAAAAGAGATAGGAACGGACTTACTTTTTTGGTCGTGAGAAATACCTGAAAAGCTATGCAGAATAATAGAATTAAGACGATCATAAAGCTACATTTTATCTGTTTTGACTGTGTTGGTTAAGGTGCCAATGCCGTCAATGGCAATGTGGACAATATCTCCTTGTTGCAAGGTAAAATCATTAGGCGGAACGATGCCTGTCCCTGTCATTATGAAACAACCAAAGGGGAAACTACATTCTTTGTAAACATAAGAGACCAATTCTTCTGCCTTTCTTTTCATTTGTGACAATTCCACTTCTCCTGTAAAAACGGATACATTATTTCTTACGATTTCCAAATGAATTTTGGTATTTGTATCATCAAAAGGATTGGTCAGCGATAAACACGGACCTAAGGCTGCGCAAGCGTCATACGTTTTTGCTTGTGGTAGATATAATGGATTTTCTCCTTCGATACTTCGGCTGCTCATATCGTTTCCGATAGTATAAGCGATGATTTTTCCTGATGGAGAAACTACGAGTGTAAATTCTGGTTCGGGTACATCCCAGGTAGAGTCTTGTCTTATTCTGATGCCTTCCTGATGGCCCACGATACGAGAAGGGTTTGCTTTGAAAAACACTTCGGGTCTGTCTGCATGATATACTTTTTCATAAAAATCGCTGCCACCGCTTGTTTTGCTTTCTTCTTGTCTGCCTAATTTGCTTCGTAAGTATGTGACACCACAAGCCCAAAGTTCCTGATTGTCTCCGATTGGTTTTAAAATTTTGTGGTCTTGTAATTGAGTAGGTTGACCCTTGTCTAAAAGATCAGTAAGATAAGTACGCAGATCATCCTGAATGAGTAAAACATTCCAATCTAAATGGATGAACTTATAAGTATTTCCATCAAAAATTATCGCGCCATTGTTTACTCGATATATTTTCATTGAAGGGTTTAATTGTTTAATGTTTAAAGTTTAAATTTAATCGACTTCTCTGCATTAATAATCAAACGTTTCCCTTTAGGGTCAGGGTAAAAAACGTTTGATTATCATTCAAGATGTGTATTCGGAGTAGACTCAAGTTTTAAATTTTTTATGGTTTAACGTGGAAGGTTTAAAGATGGAATTGTTTAAGGTTTCTTTCAAATAAATTTGAAAGGCCAATAAAAGTCCATCAATGTGAATCTCTAGTAACTTTACTGCCCGAATTACCTTGGAGAAAATCCAGGTCTGCACCTTGGTCTGCTCCCATGACATGATTTATATACAAATGTACATATCCACGATTGGCGGCAGGCTTTGGTGGTGTCCAGGCCTTTCTTCTTTGGGCTAGCATTTCATCACTGACATGGAGATGTAGCAGTCGTTGGTCGACGTCTAGCTCGATGATATCTCCGTTTTGCACCAAAGCGAGATTACCACCGATCGCGGACTCGGGCGATACATGCAAGACGGCGGTGCCATACGCAGTACCACTCATTCTACCATCCGAAATACGAACCATATCTCTGATGCCTTTTTGCAACAACTTCTTCGGGAGCGCCATATTGCCTACTTCAGGCATCCCAGGATAACCAACCGGACCTACATATTTTAAAACCATGACACAAGTTTCATCAATATCTAAATCTGGGTCATCGATTCTTGCATTATAATCTTCTATACTTTCAAATACTACTGCTCTGCCTTTGTGTTTCATCAGTGCTGGTGTAGCGGCTGATGGTTTTAGTACAGCACCATTTATGGCAAGATTTCCTTTTACAACGACACATCCGGCTTCTGCGATCAACGGATTATGGATCGGAGCTATCACTTCTTCATTGTAACAAGTCGTATTTCCTTGTATGTTGTCGTGATGATTTTTACCCGTGACGGTGATAACGTTTTTATGTAAATGAACTTGCAATTGATCCAAAACGACAGGTAGTCCGCCCGCATAATAAAAGTCTTCCATCAAGTACTTTCCGGATGGCATCAGATTCAAAAGCAATGGAATTTTACTTCCTATGGTATCAAAATCTTCCAACTTGAGATCCACCCCAATTCTACCTGCAATGGCTGTGAGATGAATGATAAAATTGGATGATCCACCTACGGCAGCATTGACTTTGATGGCATTTTCGAAGGCTTCTCTAGTCAGGATTTTATCTATGGTTAAATCTTCTTTTACCATTTCTACGATGCGTCTTCCACTCAGTTGTGCCAAAACTTTTTTCCTGGAGTCTGCTGCCGGAATAGCTGATGCTCCCGATAAAGTAAGGCCCAAAGATTCAACCATACAAGCCATAGTAGATGCTGTACCCATCGTCATACAATGTCCGATGCTTCGACTCATACAACTTTCGGCAAATTCGCATTCTTCCTGGGTCATTTTGCCGGTTTTCATATCTTCATCAAATTTCCACACGTGAGTACCTGAGCCAATGGTCTGACCTTTGTATCTGCCATTGAGCATAGGTCCGCCTGGTACCACGATGGTCGGAAGTCCGACACTTGCAGCACCCATGACAGTAGAAGGCGTCGTTTTGTCGCATCCTGTCAGTAAGACTACACCATCTATGGGATTGCCACGGATCGATTCTTCTGCATCCATACTAGCGAGATTTCTGAAAAGCATGGCAGTAGGTTTGAGAAGTGTTTCGCCCAAACTCATGATGGGAAATTCTACCGGAAATCCTCCTGCTTCGAGTACCCCTTTTTTGACACTCTCGGCGATGTCTCTGAAATGAGCATTACAAGGTGTCAACTCACTGAAGGTATTGCAAATGCCGATGACAGGTCTGCCATCAAACATATCAGTGGGCATGCCCTGGTTTTTCATCCATGACCGATAGATGATACCATCTTTATCTTTTTTGCCAAACCAGCCCTGAGATCTCATGATTTTACTCATTTGCATTATGTTTTACATGTGAAATTAATATAGTAAAGATATTATTTCAAACGATATACTGCTACTGAAAATGGGGGTAATTCCACATTCAACAGATTATTTGTGATGCTAATGTTTTTAATCGGTTTAGGTGTGATTTTATTGGCATTTTCGAAGGAGTTGTGATCATCCACTTTTGCTGAAGTCAGCAATTCTCCTGTACAAGACGTAAATATCTGACCACGTAGGTCTATGTCTATTTTTTCTGATTTTGTATAATGAAGATTTACCACCGAAATGGTCACAATACCAGTACTGTCTTTCGAAGCCGAGACCGAAATATTCGGTATTTTCTGACCATTTAACTCATAATTAGTGGCTTTTGAAACATTGACATCTAATAGATTGGCATCCTGGTGCACATTGTACATGCGCATCACATGATAGGTAGGTGTCAGGATCATTTTTTCTTCTTTAGTGAGAATAACAGACTGCAAAACATTGACGACTTGTGCCAGGTTGGCACCTTTGACTCTGCGTGCATTATTATGAAAAATATTGAGCGTCAAGCCGGCTATCATGGCATCCCGCATAGTATTTTGCTGGTAAAGTGCAGAACCACCTGCGTCCGTTTCGTACCAACCGCCCCATTCATCCACGATCAGTGCTACTTTATTTTGTGGATCATATTTGTCCATAATGGTGGAGTGCCCTTTGATAAATTCATCTATTTTGAATGCTTCGTGCATGGTTTTGAAATATTGTGCTTCTGTAAAACCAACAGAAGGTCCTTTTTCTGACCAGGAGAGTACTGAATAATGATGTAGTGCAAGTCCTGAAACCATATTGTGCGGAATATTTTTCATGAGTGATTCTGTCCAGGCGTATTCGCCATCTGTCGCACCTGAAGCAATTCGGTACAAACCTGAACCATTGCTCCAGTCTGTCATGAATGTCGCGTACTGCCGATATACATTGGAATAATAATCCGCTGTCATATTACCACCACATCCCCAGGCTTCATTGCCCACGCCCCAAAGTTTGACATTCCAGGGTTCTTTTCTTCCATATTTTTGTCTTAAAAGCACCATTTCACTAGGTTTTGTGCTATTGACATAATCCACCCAATCCATCAAGTCCTGAACAGATCCGCTGCCTACATTGGCAGCCAGATATGGTTGTGTTCCTATTTTTTCACACAAATCCAGAAACTCATGCGTTCCAAAACTATTGTCTTCTACGTTTCTTCCCCACCAAAGGTTGACCATTTTGGGCCTTTCAGCTTTGGGGCCAATGCCATTTTTCCATTGGTAAGCATCAGCAAAACATCCGCCCGGCCATCTGAGATTAGGTACTTTTAAGTCTTTGAGCGCCTGAATGATATCTGTTCGTACACCATTTTCGTGTTTTATTTTGGTGTTATTTTCTCCAACATAGATACCATCATATACACAACGTCCAAGATGTTCTGCAAAATGACCATATATATGTTTGTTGATTTTTTCTTTTTCTATGTCTGTATTGACAATGATTTTTACTGGATTTTGTGCAAAAGAAATTACACAGGTAAAAATGGCCAAAGTTAGAATGAAAGACTTTTGTATCATGATGTTTCGATTTTAAATTAACTTTTAGATCTATTTTAATAAATGATTTTGGCTAATGCAAACATTCTATAATTTCAACTCAAATGGCGAAGCCGGCAATCCTTCCATATTGAAAAAATTGACATCTTCGGGATTGTCGGCCCATGCATATCGAACATATTTTGGAGCAGTTATTTGATCACTTTGCAATACGATGGACTTGCCTTTGATGACAGCAGTTGCTTTAACAAATTTTTTATCATCGCTAGCTAATTCAAAATATTTTAATGCGTCCACTTTTTTGATGCCATTTTGGACAAAATCAAACTCCAAAGTCACTTTGTTTTTACTGACTTTATGTTTTTTTACCAATGGGCCGGAAATAATGATATCTTTTTTTGCATATTGATTTTTTAGGGCGTGTAGCGCCAATCTTTCGCCTACATCTTTTTTATTTAATGGGTGAATATCATTCCACTCACCGATATCTATGGTTACCGCCATACCTGTGTTTGGTATTTTTAGCATGTCCAATTGTTGCTGTCTAAGCGCTGCCCAATTACTTTCTACAGGCATTTCTTTGGCTTCTAAAAAATTGGCCAATTGCACGAAATAAAATGGTAATTCAGCATTATTCCATCCTGCTCTCCAATTATGGATGAGTTCATTCATTAAGGCAAAATATTCATTGGGTTTCCCTACGTTGGATTCACCTTGATACCACAGCATTCCTTTGATCGGATAGTGAAAAAGTGGATGAATCATGGCATTATACAGGCCCATAGGTTTCCATTGGATGAAGATGTGTGGTTCGATTTTGACGACTTCGCAGCCTACTTTATAGCGCCATTCACCTTCAAGTTTGATCGTGCTTTTGTCTTTGAAAACTATCTCATAAGGTTTGTCTTTTACAAATCCACCACGACCATTTTCATCAATGACCCGGATGGTTATCTCATTTTTGCCTTCTTTCAAAAGAGAACCAGAGATTTCGTATTTTCTTGGCGGATATTGGTACGAAGTAGTACCTGCAAATTGCCCATTGACATACACTGAATCGGCATCCACAATACAGCCAAGGAATAGTCTTGCTGTTTGACCTACTTGTTTTTTACTAACATCAAATGTCCTGTGCATCCATATAGCTCCGGGTTTCATATTTGAATCAAAACTACTCCACAGAGACGGCATCGCAGCTGTTTTCCATGTCGAACGATCAATATCAGTTTGCGCCCAATGCTGTTTTAGTCCTTCATCACTTTCGTTCAATTTTTTGTACCAATTACTGTGTCGGTTAGCGTTATAGTTTTTAATGCTATCCACGTATTTTCATTTCTGTATTGATAGACAATATCCAGATATTCAGGAAACTTTTTTAAACCTTCTTCGCTTATCCATGATTGCGCTGGTGATCCTCCCAAAGCACTGTTGATCAAGCCGATGGGAATCTTTTCGCTTTCATAAACTTTTGCTGCAAAAAAGTATGCGACACCGGAAAATTCTTTGATCGTCTTAGGACTCACTTCTATCCAGGATCCACCCGAAATGTCTTCTTTTTCATTTTTAAAATCATACGTTTTAGGCACTGTAAACTGCCTGATCATTGGATTTCTGGCACTTCGATACAATTCAGGATAGGCATCTTTGAGTCTTTCGATGGGTAATTCCATATTGGACTGACCGCTGCAAAGCCAAACATCGCCAAAAAGTACATTTTTGACCATGATCTGATTGTACCCTTTGATGGAGATATTGTGTGGTCCGCCCGCCATTTGAGGGGGAAGCATCACTGACCATGTACTGTCTTTTTGTGCAACAGACGTATATTCTTTGCCAACAAATCTTACCATAACATTTTCATCAGGACTTGCAAATCCCCATATCTTTATAGGTTGATCTCTCTGTAGTACCATGCCATCACTGATGTATTTGGGCAATCTGACTTGGCTGAAACCAAGCGTAATTATCAATAAAAGAGTTAAAAATGTGGCTATGATTTGCTTCATGAAATAAATGCTATGTTATTATTTTAAAAAACACAAAAATTGTATCAATTCATATACTAATTTATGCTTTGCAGTTGCTAAGCTTATCAGCATCACTCACCACTCACCCGGTTGACCATTACATGGTAATCGGGCAAGTCCCTCAAATCTTCTCTTTCAAATCTCTAAATGTACATATTTATCAACTGCTCGTAACACTCTTGTTTTCCGCTTATGAGACTTGGTTCACCATTCGCGGTACCCAATTTTGCAAGGTCTTCTAAAGTCAATTTACCATTTGCAAATAGAGCGCCATTGCCTGCATCGAAACTACTGTATCTTTCCTTTTTCATCTGACTGTATGGCGAATCTTTGATGATATTATCAGCAATAATCAATGCTCTGGCAAATGCATCCATTCCACTGATGTGGGCAATAAATAAATCTTCAAGATCAGTAGAATTTCTTCTGATTTTTGCATCAAAATTGATACCTCCTGTTTTAAAGCCATCACTTTCCAGAAATACCAACATCATTTGGGTCAATTCATAAACATCTATTGGAAATTGGTCTGTGTCCCACCCATTTTGATAGTCACCTCTATTGGCATCCAAACTTCCCAACATACCGGCATTGGCTGCGATGGTCATTTCGTGTTCCATAGTATGTCCTGCCAAAGTAGCGTGATTAACCTCGAGATTTAACGCAAAATCTTCCATCAAATCATACTCACGTAAAAATCCGATCACAGTTGCAGCATCAAAATCATATTGGTGTTTGGATGGCTCCATAGGTTTTGGTTCGATGAGGAACTTTCCCGTAAATCCATTTTTACGACCATAATCTCTGGACATGGTCAGGAACCTGGCTAAGTGATCCAGTTCTTTTTTTACGTCCGTATTGATCAATGAAATATATCCTTCACGTCCGCCCCAAAACACATAATTCTGACCACCCAATTTTATAGTGGCATCAATGGCATTTTTGATTTGTACACTTGCCCTGGCTACGACACTAAAATCAGGGTTTGTTGATGCACCATTCATATATCGTGGGTGAGAAAATAAATTTGCCGTGCCCCAAAGTAACTGAATGCCTGTTTCTTTTTGTTTTTCGAGGGCATAATCGGTAATGATCAGCATTCTTTTTTCGTATTCTGCGACAGAGTCACCTTCATCTATCAAGTCGATGTCATGAAAACAATAATAGGGCACACCCAACTTTGATATAAATTCAAAAGCAGCGTCCATTTTGTCTTTTGCTTGTTGCACAGGATCATTGGAAGCCAACCACGGCATCGGTCTTGTAGGACTACCGAAAGGATCACCACCGCCACCACACAGACTGTGCCAGTAAGCTACTGCAAACCTAAAATGATCTTTTAAGCTTTTGCCATTCACGGTTTGATTTTCATCATACCATCTGAAAGCCAATGGATTTTTGGAATCACGACCTTCAAATTGTATTTTTTGGATGTTTTTAAAGTAAGTGTTCACGTTATTACTGTATTTTATTTTTTTTGTTATTTAATTAAATTACTTAACTGATGTGTCCATTGATGATAAGCATCTTGATATTGACTATTGTCTGACTTGTATTCCGTTGTTTTTATAGGTTTCATATCTGCAATAGCTTCATCTATACTATTGTAAACGCCAATCGCTACAGTACTTGCTTTTGCAGCTCCTACTGCACCTGTAGTGTCGTACATTTCTATATTACATTGCAGCAAATTGGACAATGACGATGTAAAAGTATCTGACAAAAACAAATTGTCATTGCCCACTTTGATGGTGGAAGGTGTGATACCTATTGATTGTAAAATCTCCATACCATAAACAAATGAAAACACAATTCCTTCCAGTGCCGCTCTGAAAAGATGTGCTTGAGTATGTCTGTTGAACTGCAAATTATCAATGCGGGCACCCATCATTTTGTCATTAAGAATGCGCTCACTACCATTTCCAAAAGGCAAAATTATCAGCCCTTCTGATCCTACAGGAATATTTTTTAATTGCGCTTCCATGTTCTCATAGGTCTGACCAATAGCTGCAACATGTTTTCGCATCCATGCGTACAAAATACCGCATCCATTGATACATAATAATTGGCCAATTCTATTTTGATCAGCTGTGTGATTGATATGGGCAAAACCATTGACTCGGGATTGTACATCATAATCCAATTTGTCTGTCACTGCATACACCACACCGGATGTACCACCTGTAGCTGCGACATCTCCGGGGTGCAAGACTTTTAATGCCATTGCATTGTTGGGTTGATCTCCGGCGCGATAAGTGACGGGTGTGCCGGCCGCTAATCCGCTTAGTTGAGCTGCATCATCAGTGACCCGACCATGTATGGAAAACGTATCAACCAAATCAGGCATCATCTCCTCGGGAATACCATAGTAATTGAGCAGATGATCAGCAGTGGAATTTTGTTTGAAGTCCCAAAACATACCTTCTGAATATCCTGAAACGGTGCTATTGATTTCATTGGTAAATTTCATGGCTATAAAATCTCCCGGCAGCATCCATTTATGTACTTTTTCGAAAAGTTCGGGTTCGTTTTCTTTTACCCATTTGAGCTTGGAAGCAGTGAAGTTTCCTGGTGAATTGAGCAAAT
Source organism: Saprospiraceae bacterium (assembly GCA_016714445.1). GTDB lineage: Bacteria > Bacteroidota > Bacteroidia > Chitinophagales > Saprospiraceae > OLB9. Next base: position 433,810 of record JADJNF010000003.1, read on the forward strand.
GACCAAGACAATATGCACTGCCCAGATCTATAAATGCCTGATCACCCATCTGAGCTGCCCGACTATCGCACCATATGATGGAAGGCCGGATGACTTGATGGTTTTTATCTACCAATACTAAGCCATGCATTTGATATCCGATCCCTATAGATAATATTTGATTGGCATCAATATTATTTTCAGACAATAATGTTTTGGTCAAAATACATATACTTTCCCACCACATTTCAGGATCCTGTTCGGCCCATCCCGGATGTTTTGCTTCCATGTGCATTTCAGATTCAGGATACTTGCCGATAGCAACGACATGTCCTGAATCTATCTTTACAATAGATGCTTTTACCGAAGAACTTCCTATATCATACCCAATTGCGTACATTTTACAAAACTGAAATTAATGATTAAAATTAATGGCCCCAAGATAAGAATTCATTTTATCATCTTCACTATAGAAAATTCTTTGAAGTATGATCGCCGGGTCCAGATGATAAATAGTAATTGTATTTTGACCTTTTTTGAAATTGTTTACTTTTATTTTTGTGTGAATGATATTATCAGCCACCCATTTTTCCCATTTTGGATGATCAGCTCCTTTGGCATTTAAACTGATGATTTCAGGTTCTGACTCATTCACAGACACAGCTATTTTTAAGCCACCTGTATTAAAAACATCCAAGGTCGGTGAATGGAATAGATGAAGATATCCTGCTTCATATTCATGTATATTGTCAAAAATAACATTAACTGAAGGGGCATCTTTTGGCTCAGAGAATGATGAGTGATTCATAGGCCAAGTGGTGAGACCAAGTCCGTATCTCCCATAATGGTCAAGTAATTTCCAATCGATCGATGCCTGATTTTTTACTACTTTATATGGTCTAATGTCTATAACTATTTCTTTTGGTTTATTTTCATATTTATTGTCCATCATCAAAGTATCTCCCATTTCCCAATGCCAAAGCCGGTAGGTATGCGGCATCACATTTTTCTGTGGTTGTTGCCAATATGTGTAGCCAATATGGGTCTGCGACATCATATGATTCCATTTTCCATTTAGGAGCTGATGATATGTTTGGGTAATTAATGAGTCGTTTTGGTAATACTTTTTGACTTCACCTGCATAAAAATTTGTCAATGGGCTTTTGGCATAAAAATGTCTGTGGTTGAGCGCTTGAGAATAATACATCTGATATAGATTACTCATGGCTTCAAGAGGATGATGCACCAATTGGAAGTAAGCAGTATGGACATCTTTATCCAGATTTTGCATCAATACAGATGATTTTTCTGTAAGGGTCTTGAAAGTAGTTACCATGTTTTCAAACTCATTATTCACATCCAGACTATATGTTGTTGAATTTAGAATTTCTGGTTTTCGAAGTGATATCAGATGGCTGCTTTGATGTAGTATCTCTCCGACTTCGGTTGATTTTTCAGTTCCAAACTGTTGAGCCGACCATTGTGTAAAATAAGGATTTACATCTTCATATTTGATCTTCTCAGGATTCCAAGCCAGATCAAGGAAAAACGAAACAGGCAATTCCATCGGTTTGATATCACCTACATTTACGATCCATATTCGGTCTATTCCATTTTGATAGCTCATGGTCATCTGATCCCAAATGCGCGGTAGGTAATTGGTATTGAGCCACTTGTAATTCCTTGGCCCGCCTACATAATCGAAATGATAGTACATACCATATCCACCTGATCTTGGACTCTCTTTGGATGGCAACCTCCGCACATTACCCCAATTGTCATCACAAAAAAGCAAAGTAATGTCTTCCGGCACTTGCATACCTTTGTCATAATAGTCTTGTACTTCTTTGTATAAAGCCCACATTTGTGGTGTTTGATTTGCAGGTTTTTTGGTGGATGATTCTATTATTTTTCTTTGATCAGCAACTATGTTTTCTAAAAGAGAAATGGCTGTTTTTTCGGTCATTGGTTCATCACCATCTCCACGCATACCCACGGTTACTATCTTTTCATTATCAGCACGGTCCATGCCTTCTTTCCAAAATGTTTGGAGATCATTTTTATGCGTTTCATAATTCCATTTAGCGCCCTTACCATGTCTGCGCCATTCATCATGTGCACGCATGAGAGGTTCGTGGTGTGATGTTCCTATGACGATACCATATTTTTCGGCCATCATTTTGTTTTCTGAATCATCATCGTAAAAAGCATTTCCCCACATAGCAGGCCAGATATAATTGGCTTTAAGCCGTAGCATGAGTTCGAATACTTTTTCATAAAATAGATGATTGAACCCACCAAATTTTTCTTTGGACCAATTGCTGAGTGCAGGGGCTTCGTCATTGATGAAGATGCCACGATATTTTACTTTTGGACCATCTTCATATACAAAATTGGCTTTGATGTGGATTTTATCCCTTTTTTGAATGGGAACATCTGCCCAATAATACCATGGTGAAATGCCAAGTAATTTCGAAATTTCCATGAGTCCATAAGCAGTTCCACGTGGGTCACTGCCTATGATTAGGATTCCATTTTGTTTTCTATTATTGAGTGCAGTAAAGGTTTTGACTAAAAAATGCTCCCATTTGGCATGTATGTTTTGTATGTTTATTTTATTTTTAATAAGGATTTTTTTGATCATTGGGTCATTTATATTTCCAGCGATGATCTGGAACTTAACCTTTTGATCGTCTGCATAATTTGAAAAACCGGACAGTTTTAAGTCTTTTAATACTAGTTCTTTTGCAGTCAGAATGATTGGGTCAGCATTTTCCGACAGTTGAATATTTATAGGAGTATCATTAAATAGTGTTATGGAACCATTGGAAAGAGTTCCGGTTAATATGCTTTGGCTATTCAAAACCCAGCACCACAAGATTATTGTTATTGTGAATACTTGTCTGATAATCATTTATTTAATAATTTTTCTTTAAAGAAAGAGGAGCGCGGTAGTGCTGCTCCTCTTTCATGTTGTAATTCAGGTTTTCAAAATTTTTCAAGCCACATGTTTTCCTGAATTAACCTATAGAAACAATTTTAGTATCCTGTATTTTGTGGAAATTTGGGTCCTTCAACTGTTCTGTCGATTTGAGATTGAGGTATTGGTCTTAGTACATGGAAGTCTTTAATGAATGGTCCAGCTTCAGGATTCCAGGCTTTTATTCTTCTCACTAAAGATTTTGTCCTTACCAAATCATCGTGTCGCATCCATTCTCCATGAAGTTCTCTTGTCCTTTCATCTAAAATGAAGTCGATTGTAACGTCATTAGCTGTTATTTTCATTGCTTCAGAAGCTGCAGTATTTTGAGCCGCTGTATTAGTTTTACGGAAAGCTGCTCTTTGTCTTATTACATTCAATAATTCTGCTGCTTTTTGCTTATCACCAGACTGTAAATACGCTTCAGCTCCAATTAAGTACACTTCCGAAAATCTGGTTAACACAACTGGTCGAGTCGAAGGATCGTTAAAGTTTGAACCTCTACTAGGATCCATAAACTTTTTAAGCGCAGGGAATATATCGTTTTTCCAAAGACTTGGTGGAACAACGATTCCTTTAAATGGTTGACTACCTATGAATTGCGGAGCTCCGGGTACTTCAAAATCTGTAATCCATACTACAGTATCCAAACCTGGTCTTAAGGTATTACCAATTCCTCTGCTATTATTTGCTGTGGTAGCTGTATAAGAAGATGTTGTATTTGCTATATACACTGTATAGAAACTGTTAGAAAATCTTGAGTCAATATCTCTTTTTACAAATGCCTGATCCAAAATGTAGTTTTTGCCTGCATTTTCTCCTGAAGTCCATTTATGACTGTTTGGTCTGATTCTTGAATATGGTCTTCCATAAAATGCATCTCTGACCATACCTGATGGACCGCTGTTTACTAATAATCCAGCCGCATTTATGTACGAATTCACACCACTTAAGCTTGGATAATTCCAATTTGTAAACCATGGAGTAAGATTTAATGCTGCCCCTCCTGATGCACCACCTCCCACTGTATAATATCCATATTTTGCATCATTGGAGTGGTCACTCACAAACATTGTTTCTTTGCCATAGTCATTTGCCGGGACAAAAGCATCTCCAAAATCTTGCCATAAATCAAGCCCATATGTACCTTTTTCAGCAATTATTTCACTGGAAATTTTAGCAGCTTCTGCATAATCAGCTTGATTATCGGTTAGCCATCCTCTGGTAAGCAATGCTTTTGCCAGGAAGAATTTTGCAACAGCTTTAGTTGCTGCCTTACCTAAGAATGGTGCTGTTGGTGTATTAGGCAAATCAGCCGCAGCTTCGGTAAAATCTTTAATGATTTGTTTATAAACTTCACTTGCCGGATCTCTTTTAGCTGCTTGCGAAGCAGAAGTTATAAATTCTGTGTGAAGTGGCACATCTCCCCATGTTTGTACCAAATAAAAATACCAAAAACCTCTTAAGAATTTTGCCTGTGCCAAATACTGCTTTTTAACTGTCTCTGGATCCTTGAGTTCTTCTCCAAATTTTAATACTCCGTTAAGGGTGTTGATATCAGTGAATGCAATACCCCATGCACTACCAAAATTAGTACCATTTAGACCATTGTAAGTATGTGCAGGTCCACCTCCTGAACTGGAGCCTTGGATATACTCATCAGTTCCAGCCTGCATTTCTGTAGAGAAGCCCTCTGTACCCCATTGACTTCTAATATCATTATAAACACCCGCAATTCCTCCTAATACACCAGCTGATGTATTAAATAGGGAAGGTACTATTTGTGATTGTGGTTCTTCAACTAAAACAGATTCACAACCAAAAGCTATAAATGTAAAACAAGCTATTATTGTTAATTGAAACTTTTTCATCTTTTTTAAATTTAAAATTTGATATTTAAACCTACTGTAAATTGTCTGACAGGAGGTGTATTTAAGTTTACGTTAAGTTGTCTGGTTGGTACTCCATCACCAATTAAATTACCAGTTCCATTTCCTTCAGGGTCTATGGCTAAGCCGCTTTTTACTAAAGGAGAATAAATTATAAATGGATTTACAGCATTAACATATATTCTTGCACTTGAAATGCCAGCTTTCCTTAGTGACTCTAAAGATAATGTATAACCTAAATTAATACTTCTCATTTTAATAAATGAACCATCTCTGTATGTAAGTACTGATTGAAAATCTTTTACTCCCGCATTTGCATCTGGTCTTGGGAAAGCATTTGTAGGGTTTTCCGGTGTCCAATAATCCACATTATATTGGTTAGATCTTCCTTGATTGAAAAAACTAAAACCAGTGCCTCCACCTGATGTTCCTGACAGATATGGTACAACTACTTTTTGTCCCATTCTGGCATAAGTTACCAAAGATAGGTCAAATCCTTTATATGAAAAATTATTTGTAAAACCTCCTTCCCATTTAGGTTGGAAATTTCCAATTATCTTTCTATCAGCTGCATCAATTTTACCATTTCCATCCACATCCTCTACTCTTATTTGCCCTGGAAGTTGAACAGGTGAAGTTTGTTTGGATAATGTTCCATCACTTGCATCTGATGTTTGCCAAATACCAAGCATATTGTAATCATAAATTACTGTCAATGGTTGGCCAACAAACCAGCCATTTCCTTTATTGTCAAGTTCTGTTGGCGTAGTAAGTTGAGTGATTTTTTCTCTGTTAAAGAAATAAATTAAATCAGCACTCCAATTGAATCCGTTATCATTTCTCAAGATGTCAACAGATATTGTGGATTCAAATCCATGACCTTCTGTTCTTCCTAAGTTTTTTAAGGTCGAGCCAGCTCCGTTACTTTGTGGTAAATTTACTGACAATAGGATATCTTTTGTTTTCTGACGGTAAATTTCAAAGGTACCAGTTACCCTATTTTTAAATAGGCCTATTTCTACTCCAATATCAGATTTAGTGGTAGACTGCCATCCTAAATCACTTGCGGGTATACTTGTAACTGTATAACCTAGTACTTGTCCTGCTATTGAAGTTCCAAAATTGTAATAACTTGATGATAAAGCTCCTAAAGTAGCATAAGCACCAACATTTCTGTTTCCGGATAAACCCCAGCTTCCTCGTACTCTAAGGTTTGATATGACATCTATGTTCTTCATAAATGCTTCATCACTTACATTCCATCCTAAGCCAATAGCTGGATAATTAAACCATTGATTTCCAGGTGACAGAGTGGAAGACCCATCTCTTCTGAAAGTAGCCGTAAGCATATATTTGCCGGCATAAGAATAGTTTGCCCGGGCCATATAAGATAATAACCCTGTTTCCGAAAAGAAATTTCCAGTGGTTGCGTTTGCTATAGTCGCTCCGGAAGCTAAAGAGAAATTGGCTGTTTTTATATAATCTGCCGGTACTCCTTTTACATTAAAGTTAGAACCTAAACTATGGTTTTTAGTAACTTCAAATAAAGCAGTCAGACCCAATTTGTGTTTTTCTGCAAATACTTTATCATAATATAATAAATGTTGAAGATTTACATCCCAATACTCTACATTGCTAAGATCTGCACTCGATGAACTTTGTACAGTAGCATTATTAACGTATGTATTGATTGGATTATATCCATTGAAGTGAGATTGACTGAAATTCAGTCCGGCATTAAATCTATATCTCAATCCTTCAGCCAGTTTTACTTCTCCATACAAACTGTTAAATGTTCTTATTGATCGATTGTTATTTAAGATATCATCTTCTCTTGAAATCAATGTAAGAGGAGAAATTTGTGCAGCATCTATACTTCCGATTTTTGGCTGCAAATTTACAGTTCCATCATCATTATATGGTTTTGCCAGTGGTGTTAAGCCAGCAAGAAATCCTGGTACTCCATTACCACCCGGATTATTTGTGCGTGAAAGTGTGTTTATTGTATTTAACCCGATTTTTACCCTGGAACCTATCCTTTGGTCTAATGTTAATCTAATGGTTGCTCTATCAAAATCCTGGTTTGGAATTATTCCTGTTTCTTTAAAATATCCTAAACCCATAGAATATTGAGTATTCTCTACACCACCTTGCAGACCTAATTGGTGGCTGGTATTAAATCCTTGTCGAAACATCAAATCCTGCCAATCAGTATCTACACCAGCGGCTAAATTTGCTGTTTCTACTGGTGTTAATGGATACGCCGTTGAATTTGGTGTGGCACTATTTAATTTTGTTGCCCAATCTTTATGCGTTACATATTCCGCGGCATTCATAAAATCGTATTTGCCCATAATATTAGTCACACCATGATAAGCATCATATGTCAGTACAGGCTTTGAAACACGACCTCTTTTTGTAGTTATCAAAACAACACCACCTGCACCTCTGGATCCAAAGATCGCTGTTGATGATGCATCTTTTAATATTTCCATAGAGGCGATGTCATCTGGGTTTATATCATTCAAACCACCATATGGAATACCATCAACAACTACAAGAGGGCCATCAAGCCCATCACCATTGTCAGTTGTTAGTGTACGGTTACCTCTAATCCGAATCTGTCCTTGTGCCCCGGGGCCAGTACCATTACTTACTATCGAAACTCCGGCAGCCCTTCCCTTTAATTGGTTAAGCATGTTTGGTGCCGGAACTTCCTTTAGTGTTGTTTCAGAAAGAGACACTACAGACCCTGTGACATCCCTTTTATTTTGTGTTCCGTAACCGACAACTATAACTTCGTCTAAAGCAAAATTATTGGAAAGTTGTGCATCATACACATCGGTACCACTAACTACAGTTAGTTCCTGGGCCAGATAGCCCACATAAGAAATAACCAGAACATCATTTACTTTAGCATTGATGGTGTATTTTCCATCTACATCGGTGATTGTACCCGTATCGGTGTTTTTGATCAAAACAGTAGCACCTATAACAGGCAAGTTTTTTTCATCTAAGACTGTACCCTGAACCTTCATACTCTGGGCAGAGACCAGGGTGGTAACAAAAACAAAAGCAAAACTGAAAGCAATTTTACGCGTGCGCAAATTCAATTTCATGAGATAGCTCAAAGCTAGAAATTCATGTAAAAGTGGCATTTAATTTAATTTTTAAAAGTGATAAAATAAGCTATAAAATTATATACTAAATTACTTGTCTATTGTATTTTATCAGAGCAATTTAAACAATGTTTAATGATTCAAAGACAAATCTACAAAAGAAAATAATATATGCAATCAGTTGCATAACCTATTTTAAATAATTATATTTATAATACATAAATGCACTGTTAATTAATTACATATAAGTTAATAAAAAATATTTTATTTAATGAGTTGAAAATCAATTTGTAATATTATTGTACGTATATATGCTATTTATCCGGCATAATATTTTACAATAATAAGCATTACAGAACTAAAAATTTATATTAATCAATAACTAAGCTGTTGAAATTATTCACGTAATTGATTGCAGATGAAGAATTGTTTATTTGAGTATTATACAAAAATAATTGCAGTGTTAAGGTTCAGGTTATTGTTACTAATGGAAATATCATGAAACAATGAATTTATTTATACCGACGATAATTTTCTTTAAGAAAAATTATGTCTTCATTATAAAGACGATGTTTCACATGTCTTTATATTATTTCGACGATAAATGTTCAGGACGATATATGTCCTGATCACAAATCACTTTAAAGACAAGCTTCGTGTTACCGCTTTAGGTAAACATAAACTTCGTCCTTACTCAAAATCAATACAGTGAGTAAATCATTTTTCGCAAACCAATTTATTTTGACTATAAGATCATTCGTCAAGTATTCATCTAAACTATTAGGTACTCTTAGCTGTGGTGCAGCATCCCCAGTTAAGAGCTAAAATCATTTGTGACGACTTCTTAAGCTCTTCTTTTGATCTTTGGAAAATAGAACTGCTATTATTATGTAACTTTTTGTTTGTTATGAGTCCCGGCTTATAATGGCCAATAGTCAGGTTTTATGGTAGTAGAAAAGGGAAGTAAAAGACAATTTATACATACTTCCGGACGAGATGAGTTAAACCTTACCTGACATATATCTGTCACCACTCCGCCAAGTTTAACCATATTTGTAAATATGATGGTATCCCTGACACCACCTAAAGTAAAGTTTCCCAGCACTTCATCATTGGGATCATTTACATTTTTGATATTGCCAAGTATTTTTCCCGGTGGTGCGTCAAATATATTCATACCAGTATTGGAGATGAGATTTACTTTATTCCAGTAACTAAGAGATTCGTCACTAAGATGGTATTGTGCTATTTTGAAAGCATAAAGTCTCAGAAATCTTGCATCAAAAGGTATGTCCAATAAATTAAATTTTTGGATATTGTTAGTGCGTAAATCTTTTGCAGAGAGCAATTTGATGGTGTTGTTATCTATACTTTCGGTAACATAACAAGTTTTTAGGGTGGTGGATGGTGGATTAAACTCCATGAACTCATACTCTCCGTTTATCCTGTATAGTGCTTTAAAATCATCTGTAATTGTCCCCGTCAAATTGATATTGACAAATTTATCATTGATCAAATTGCCAGCTGAATTGAGCGACTGTATGTTTATCAGTTCTGTATCTGGTACCGGTAGAGGTAAGGCATTTGGCATAGTTTGGGATGTAGAACGGTAAGTTTGTCCATCGACTACGACTTCCATGACATAAGTTTCCCCAATAACTCCTGCAAATGATGCTGTGTAGGTGCCATCTTTATCATGGACAAATTCAAAATCTTCAATGGACGACATTATTCTTACTGTAGCGTTCTGTATGGGAACTGAATTAGTAATACTATTGGTTCCTGTCAGGACACTTCTGCCGACATATACTTTTTGGGTTTCAAATTTTGATGTTATCAAGCTGTTTATGACTATCCTTGTTTTTTCATTGGACACATCATAATTTATCTGGGTGATACAGCTCATCAAAAGGGAAAGAAGTATAAAACAACCAAAGTTTATTATAAATTTTTTCTTTGTCAACATCATCAATTACTTTTTAGATTAATTTTCTACTTCATAAGTAGTACTCAATTGCAGGCTTTCAGCACCAAAGTCAAAAACATAAAATTTTCCGATTCGGTCACCATGTGTCAAATCAGTATTTTTGTCCAGAAATTGTAACGGTTTTAAATATGGACGTGTATCATCTTTTCTGATACCAACCATTTCAATATTTTCAATTAGATTTATCTTTGGAATTTCCTGATTGCTATTATTTTTGGTGGAGATTTCGATCACTCCATTTCTACCCATCGACCCATAGTATTTTCTCAGTGTTTCGATCTTGCGAAAAAGCTGGATGGATGAAATATCTTTCCATCCCAAATCTTTTATCATCGCATGATTATGAATAGGCAAACCATCTACCATCAACAATGCTTTGTTAGGATACCATTTTTTATTGACTCCGCTCAGGATTATTATTTCGAGTTGCTCTTTATTTTTTTGTGTTGTTACTAATTTTGCAGGCAGGACTACTTCTTTTATGAACAGCATTAAACTTTCAAACTCCTGATAATTTTTTAATTCATACTTATTATCTGCATCTATGGTAACTTCAGGGAGGAGATTGTTTTTGATGGCAGTTTCGAATAGCAGGTGATTAATTTTTTGATTTAAAGATGCATTATTTGACAAACTATTAATTTGATCTATTACATTGGTGTCCATAGATACAAAATCTGAAACTGAAAAAGGTAGAGGTATTACTACAGCTGATAGGTCTATGGGTTTATTGGTAAAAGCATCAAAGACGAAATACTTTTGATGGTATTCATCTGGCGATAATACACCACTTATGAAATTATTTTCGTTGGATGCCACCAGGTTTAATGGTTTCCTATTATGCTGAAAAAAAGCTAATAAATTGTTTACACGGTCGGACTTAAAATATAATCTATGTAAAGTATCGGCTATGCCGGTATGTATCTCAGTTTTGATTTTTGGTTTGACATAATAAGATTGGTCCACTGAAAATTTTATGTTGTCAGTCGGATTTATGTTTTTAAGAATTTCTCTACATTTAATTTTGGTATTTTCTTGGAACGAATCAGAAATAAGACTTTTTGCTTCCCGAAAATTATAATATTGGTCACTTATTCCCTGGTCAATAACATGAAAAACAATAGCGTGGCTTTCGATTATTTTTGGCTTGTTATATTCCAAAACATAAGCACTAATTACATAAGAACCTTCATACATTTTTTCAGGAAGGGTTAATGTATATGCAGGATTTTTGTGATTAATGTTCAAATGTTGCAGTACTACAAGTTTTAAGTCTTTGCAAGCATGGACAGATATAGTGACAGGCAAGTGGTTATATTTTGGATCCATGCCTTTTAACAAAAATGGGACCAATTCTCCCTTAGTAAATACATTTTGCGGAAGTGCAAAATGGATTCTTTGATTGCCAATTATATCACTGCAGTATAATGATAAAAGAAGTAAAAAGATTGATATTCTAAACATTACATTTCGATATTTAAAGATAATGAAGGCAACATTATACCCAGAATAGAATATTTATATGCATAAAGTGGTTCTTGTTTGTTTTGTCTAAAAAAGACGGAATATGGATTTTTACGACCATACAAATTGAGAATGGTGAAGTTCCAGCTATACTTTAGTTTTTTTGTCAAATTGTAGGCCGGGAGTAGGTTTAAAGAGAAGTCCAGACGATGATAATCAGGAATTCTATACGTATTTCTTTCACCAAAAAACAAAATATTACCCACATTAAGTTCTTCATACTTATTGACAGGTACAGTCAATGGCCTTCCGGTGATATAAGAAAAATTAAAATTGAAACTCAACCTTTTATTCACATTAAAATTAATTAAAAAATTTAGATTGTGTGGTTTGTCAACGATTGAGGGATACCAGTTTCCAAAATTGATTTGATCTCTTTCAATGTTATCAAATTGTCTCATTGCCCTTGAAAAAGTATAACTTAGATTGCCGGAAATTTTACCACCTATTTTTTTGAGTGAAAACTCTGTACCGTAGTTTCTTCCTTTACCAAAAAGAATTTCTGTTTCTAAAAATTCGTTGCCAAGTAAGTTTGCAAAATCTTTATATTCCTGAATGTTGGTCAATCGTGTGAAATATACTTCTGTAGAAAATTCATATTGGTTTTTAAAGAAGTCCTGAAAATATCCAAGATATACATTGTCACTTCGGATAGGTGCAAAATGTAAGTCAGAACTTTTCCAAAAGTCAACCGGCGTAGCGGCCAAAGAATTGGAAATTTGATTCAGATATTGAAAATTTCTCGTTGCGCCTGCTTTGAGCGATATATTTTTGCCTGGTGAATATACGATTCCTAATCTCGGCTCAATAGAATAATAGCTTGCATTAACATCTTTTCCTGAATAGTTGACCATTTCATATCTACGGTCTTCTTCGTAAATTTGATCCGTATATAAATGAAAACTTCGCTGCCCATAAGCAATAAAATTCACAAATCTTAGACCGCCGGTTATGCTAATGGATGAACTGATATTTGTCGATATCTCGAAATGTGGCGCAATCTCCAATGAGGTTTCATCTTGTGCTTTATTTGAAAAAGAGTCATTCCCTGTTCTTGTGGACGAAAATTGGCCTGGTGCAATAGTATATTGATTGATGTCTATACCATATCTGATTTCACCTATTCGTGTGGTACTGAGTAGATTTATCACACCTGAATAGGTACGAATGCCACTTTCGAATAAGCTTGATGCATTGCCTTGCAATTGATTTAGTGAACTTTTATAATCCGACATTAATAGTTTGACTGTTAAGTTGGTATTTTTATTTAAGATGGATCTATAATAGGTTTGTAGATTTTGAGTTTGATAATCAAATGATATATCTCCCAATAACAAAAAGTTATCATTGCTAAGATATCCTTCTATACCTATATTTGATTTTTGCCCTAATCGATGGTCAATTTTTACATGACCATCATAAAAATTAAGCTTACTTTTTTGGTTTTCAGGCACATTGATAAAATTTAACAACCAATTGGCATGTGCGACTCGCCCACCTATGGCAAAAGAAGTAGTGTTTTTATTGATTGGCCCTTCAAAAAAGATACCCGAATTTGTAAACCCAAGATTTAATTTTGATTTATACTTTTCGTAGTTTCCTGTTTTGGTTTCTGAATTAATAACTGCTGAAACTCTGCCTCCATATTTGGGCGGAATATAGCCCTTGTATAATTGTACCTTGCCAACAAATTCAGGAATAAAAGATGATACAAAACCTAAAGCATGCGAAGGATTGTAGTAAACCATATCATTCTGAACGATCAGATTCTGGTCAGGATTGCTGCCCCTTATATTCAATCCACCTATTCCATCGGGATTGGTATTGACACCAGCGAGAATGGTGAGACTTTTCAGGATATCTACTTGCCCCATTAGTGAAGGTAGTAGTTTCATCTGCTTGACGGTGAGTTCTTTCAAGCCTACTATTTTGGATCTTACATTTTCGCCCTGTCCTCGCTCTGTTACCACTATTTCATCGAGTTGTGTAGCTTCTGACAATAATGTAATGCTAATCTGCCCATTTGTAGTAGCTGTAAGTCTTACTATTTTATCGTTAAATCCGATAGCAGTAATATTGGCGGTATAATTTCCCGGTGTCACATCAAGAAGGAATGTACCATCCACATCCGTGCTGCTGCCATAGTTTTCTTGATTTAAAATGATATTAGCTCCTATTATGGGTTCGTCATTTTGGTCTTTGATGGTACCGGATATTTTGACATTTCCTTCCGTTATTGTTCCGTTATTTACTACGATATGTTCAATGTTTTCACTTTTAGGTGCTGACGAAAAAGCTGCAATGCCGAGTAAATCACCAAATGTAAGACTCGCTTTATATTTATCTACGACCACATACTGTTTTTGGTTGTATCTTATAAATACAAAATTATTGGTGGATAAATATTTGCTGATTTCATTAAAATTTTGATTACAACAGGGTGCTGAAGCAATATTTACTAAATGATCGATATTGTAAAAGATCGTAGTATCGCTTTTTTCATTAAATCCAGTAATCGCATCCGTGAGCGTATATTGGGCATACGACTGAGTAGAAAAGAAAATTGTAAAAAGATAGCCAAATATGAAGGGTATCTAATACTCATATCATATTTCATTGGCTGATTTTATTATTTCTGATTTGTCTGACATTCTGAATTTTGCCTTTGTGGCATTTTTGGGCCATCGTTTGACTAAAGATGACTGAGATTTATACCCATCATTAAGGAAATTTTCTACCATGAGTATTATCTTGTTGCTTTGGTCATAAAATGTGACATTTATGGCATTTTTTGGAAAAACAAACGTCTTATATTCTCCGGAGGTAAGTGCGTAAAATTCTAATGGACCATCTACTTGAGTTGATACCAGATTAGGCTTCCCTTTACGAAATAGGGTTGTCAATGACCGATATTCGCCGGCAGCAATAAAGCCTGATAATAAAGGACTTTGATATTCTAAATTAAAATTTCCCTTATTGATCAATAGGCCACCCAGACCAGCATCCATCCTTCCCATACCCAATTCTACCCCATAATTATTGCCTTGAAATAACAGGTCAGTATTTCCATCCTGATCAAAATCATCGGGTACGATTCCAAAAATTGGGGACATTTGGGCTTCCATCGGCAATTCTTTAACTGTAAATTTTTTATTTCCGCCATTAATCAAAATTACAGAAGAAAATGTATTGACTTCTTTGATCAAAGCATTATTCATCATGTTAGGATTGATGATTTTTGCCAGTGGTGCCACGGCATAATCCCGATAAAATAAGTATTGTTTTCTATATGAATTAATTTCTTTTATCAAGTCTCCTTTTACATGATAAGGTGTCTCTTCCCATTTTTGTTTAGTATTCAGAAAATAAGTAGTAGGTATAAAATCATAAGACTCATTATTGTCAAAATCTTTGGCATAAACTCTAAAAGGCCTTTCATTGGAAGGACGAAGAACATTGTTTAATCCCAAATTACCTACTACATAATCTGTGTCACCGTCACCATCCAGGTCAGCCCCGGATATTGTATTCCAAAACCCCTTTAATAGGTTCAAGTCTTGAGATTTGTCATAAACTAGATTACCTTTTTGATTTTCGAATATGCTGATGCCTGTGTAATCCCCTACCACCAAAAGATCCAGATCATAATCACCATCAAAATCTGACCATATTGCATCAGACACTAAAATATCCAGGCCATCAAAAGGCACAGACCATTTTTTATATTCAATTTTATTATTTTTGCTTTCGTTGATCAAGATATAGGATTGTGCCGCCATAGGGTAATGTGCGATTTTATGACCTTTGCCCACAAAAATATCTATATCTCCATCTGCATCGTAATCGGCTATTTTTACAGTTGTAGTGATAGTGTAATCTTTTGGAAGGATATCAGAAATATCCACAAATACACCATTGTCATTTCTTAATAATACATCGCCAGTAAGCTTATTGTCAATATTGGTATATGCAAATCCGCACCCTATATATAAGTCATAGTCACTATCATTATCAATATCCAAAAACACAGGACTGATTTCTTCTTTATTGGTTTCTTTTTGGATAATCGTTCGAATGTATTTTTCACCATTTGAAAGATAGAGTCTGCCATGATACCCGATACTACCTGCGATATAAAAATCATCAAAACCATCATTGTTTATATCTCTGACGGCAATGCCTTGACCCAGGTTTGAAAGTTTTTTGATGAGTAAAGGGTCGATATTGTAGTCAATATGATCATTGTAAAAACAAGTGTCATTGATAATATCTTCTACTTTTGAAAAGACAGGGATTTGCGATTTGGCATCATCTGCATTAGAAACGTACGATTCAGCATTGTTTTGGTCAATGGTTATGGTTTGATTCGTTTGAATGTTTTTTTGGATACTTTTTTTACCATTGGGCCATATTATTTCTAAATTTATGGCCGTTTCGTCTCCGAGCCCCAAATGAACGATTTCGGATACAGTGGATAGATAGCCTCTTGATGGCGAATGTTCATAAGTCCCTTTTATATTTTGTCCACTATAATTGATCTTTGTACCAATGGCATCCAGATTTGGTTTATTACCTTTGATTTTTATTTTGAGATATTTTTTGTTTTGTGTATTTGTTTTGTTTTCATACAGATGCGCTACATCATTGATATTGTTGGTGATATAGTCCAGGTCTCCATCATTATCCAGGTCAGCATATGCGGCTCCATTGGAAAATGTAGGCTTGGTAATACCCCATGCTGTTGTTATATTTTCGAAACTAAGATTACCTTTATTTTTGAAAGCATAATTGGTTAGTTTGACTTCAGGGATGGATTTCAGCATGACAGATTTTTCGGCATATACACCATAATTTGCCTTATACTCCATAAAGTCTCTGTCAGTGATATCTTTGGGGAATCCATTGGTAATAATGATATCTCTAAGGCCATCATTGTCAAAATCTGCTACTAAAGGTGTCCAGGACCAATCCGTAGCTTCAATACCTGCCATCATAGCAATTTCACTAAATACGGGGTTGCCTTTGGGTTTTAATGGCCCTCTATTGAGTTGCAAGACATTTCGGACATATTGATGGGTATATCCAAATGCTAAATTATTGAGGTAGTTATTGTAATTATTGGGCGCCAGCATTGTTTTTTTACGATAATTGGACTCAGGCATCATGTCCAAAGCCACGATATCCATCAATCCATCATTGTTGATATCTGCAATATCCACACCCATGGAACTAAATGCTGTATGTTTGATAGACTCTGCCAATTGATTCGTAAAAGTGCCATTACCATTATTGATATATAGAATGTCATTTGAAATAAAGTCATTGCTGATATAGATATCTTTGTAACCATCCTGATTGATATCGCAAATATTTACGCCAAGACTGTAGCCTGCATTAACGATGCCTGCTTCGTCCGATACATCTGTGAAATAAGGATGTCCTTTTAAAGTATCAAAATCATTTCTAAAAAGCTTATCCACTGTACCGTGAATCTTCGAATTTCGAGCTGCTTTATAAGTCACTACATTGTTTCGACCAGCCATTTTGTTATTGATAATCAACAGATCCAGATCACCATCATTGTCATAATCAAAAAATACTGAATTCATCGTATAACTGGTATCTGCTATGCCATAGGCTGAAGCTTGCTCTGAGAATGAGATGTTTTGGTCATCAGATGTATTGATGTAGAGCAAATTTTTGCGAAAATTTGGATCAAGGTGTTTACTTGCTGTGACATATATATCTTTTTTGCCGTCTTGATTGATATCTACGAGCGAAACTCCAGTACACCATATACCTTCAGCTTCTATTTTTGCCTGGGATGATACATCTTTAAATTTTAGATTTCCAAGGTTTTTATACAGTGCATTATTCTCAATATTTCCGGTAAAAAACACATCTTCAAGTCCATCATTATCAAAATCAGCAATGGCAACACCACCTCCATTGTAAATATATTCATAATCCAAAATATTGAGTGAGTCCGTTTCCGTGATGATGTTATTAAATTTTATTCCGGATTTGGACTCTGAAATTAACTGGAAAGTCGTGTCAGACGATGACTGCTTACATTGAATTAAAAATAACACAATTATCATGAAAAAGCCAGTTTTAAACTGACTTACTATAGGATGCATATTATTGGGCAATAACTTCATTTTTTTTACTATTTGGCTTGAATACTTGTAAATGATCATTATTTCTAGCGCACCAGATATAGTTATTGATTAATTTTAAATCGCGAATTTCTCCTGAGAAAAAAAGACCACTTTCTATATGCGAAATATAAGTAAATGTCCCTTTGCAATTGCCTTTTAAATAGCCTCCATTCAGACCTTCCTGTCTTCCAATCTCTGGTTTTAATCTGAAAAAATTTCCTCCGAAAACAATATCTTTACAGCCATCACCATCAACATCGGTACTGACGGTTGCAAAAATAGGAGCATATTGACAGACGTCCGGCATACTCTGCATTTCCAGCTGGCCATTATTATTGATCAAAAACACTGACTCCAAGGTTTCTACTTGTTTGATTTCTGAATTTTTAAGTAGGGTAGGGTCGATTAAATCTGAAAGTTGGCTAGTCGCAAAATCTTTATATTTAAGCACTTTTTTCTTCAGGAAAGGAAGTTGTGAAGTCAAATCGCCCTTACTGGCAAAAGGATATGCTTTAGTGTCGTTTTGGTAATACCATTCCAATAAAGGTTCTGCTTTATTATTTTTATCAAAATCATTGACGTACATTTTTATGGGTTTTTGAGTTGTCGCCTTAAATTTACTGTTTGTACCCCAATTGCCGACAACAAAATCCATATCTCCATCACCATCCAAATCGGTCATTTCCAGAGAAGACCACCAGCCAAAACTATTTTTTATCGTCTGAACATCTTGAAACCCCGTAGACGTGTACTTAATGACCATAAGTGGCATCCATTCACCCACGACGATAAGTTCTTCCTTACCATCTTTGTCTATATCAAACCATTTGGCAGCCGTCACCATACCCAAAGGTCCTGTGACGGCATCAGTGACATCTTCAAAATTACCTTTCCCTAAGTTTTTAAGGACAAAACTTCTTGGTGTCAATCCATAATTGCCTGGTATAGATCTTCCACCTATAAAAATATCTTTTAGTCCATCTCCATTATAGTCACCCATCTCAATGCACGATACTTGTCCAACTATCTCTTTAAATTTTTCAAAGTTTCGAGTATATATCCCTTTACCGTCATTTTCATAATATCTAGCCCCAAACGATTTGAATCCTTTTTGATATTCATTGCCGCCTGCGCCTACTAAATAATCCAAGTCACCATCTCCATCAAAGTCATATAAAAGTCCTGTTGACCCTTCCGCATCTTTGTCAGCTTCGAATGAGGCCATTTTACTCATTGTATATTGTCCATTTTTATACAGTAATAATTGATCACTTTGTCCGGACGCACCCAAAAGGATGGCATCTTGAAATTTATCACCATTAACATCACCGACGATGATTTTAGGACCTTCTGTGGAGTGAACACGAGGCATCAGTCTTTCGGAGTTGTAGTCAATGTAGTCGTTTTCGATATGTGAAAATTTATCAGTCAAAACGGAGTTCGTGACTTCCACTATACTGAATTTCTCAGACGAAGACTTATTTACTGGAAGTCCTTCCTTGCGATCTTTGTAATTTACTTCTATCGTTTTATTTAACAAGTCTCCTTTGATTATTTGAAATGATTGATCCGGCCAAACTATAAGGATAGAATCGGATACTTTGTCAAAATCAGGCACACCAAAAATAATGTCAGAATCTACCGAAGATTGGAAACCCCTGCTTTGCATGGATTGAGCAGTTTGTATTTGACTACCTTGCATTAATTTTGCAGTGGTGCCGATACCTTTTATATTTTTTGCTGGTCCGGTAAGTTTTATTTTTATAAAGTTTTTACCACTTTCTACAGCATTGTTTTTTAGGATGGATGCATCCATATTGACATTGTTGATGACAAGATCGAAGTCACCATCATTGTCCAAATCAGCGTAAGCGGCGCCATTGCTATATCCTTCTTGCGATAAGTTTAGTTGATCGGCAAGATTTTCAAATTTTAGATTTCCTTTGTTTATAAATGCAAAATTTTTTTGGGGATTATGAGGCAGATATTTTTTAAAATCTCTAAAATCATACCTTCCATGTTCTGACACTACTTTTTTGATGGCTCCCATATCTCCTATAAAATCAGTAAAGTCTGCATCTGTGATATCATGATATACACCGTTGCAGACATAGATATCTTTAAGTCCATCTAAGTTGATATCAAATAGCAGTGCGCCCCAACTCCAATCAGTAGCGGCCACTCCTGCAAAATGTGCTAGTTCTCTAAACGTTTTGTCTTTTTGATTGATGAATAGACAATTCTGTACATATTGATGATAGTAACTGTATTTCCATTTCAAATCACCCAGAAAAAACTCATCAAATTTCAGAGATGTCTTTAACCTTTGGTTGGTGTGAGGTAACATGTCGGTGCTGAAAATATCCATCCATCCATCATTGTTAAGGTCAGCTATATCCGAACCCATACTGGCTACAGAAACATAAGGTATATTATCTATCAAAGCTTCTTTAAAAACACCTTTTCCCTTATTGTAATAAAGATAATCTCTTTCCCAAAAGTCATTGGAAATAAAAATATCCGGTAAATAATCATTATCTAAATCTCCTACCGAAGCCCCCAGGCCAAATCCAATATCACTGGAAAAAATACCTGATTCTTTGGTTTTGTCTATAAATTTGCCATTGTCGTTAAAGTAAATTCTATCTCCTCCTGGCAAACCATATTTAAATCTTTCTTTTTCATAAAATGAAATTCTGGCCGGGTCTTTATAACTATTGTTTAGCACATAACAATCTAAGTCCCCATCCATGTCTAAGTCAACAAAAACTGCATGTGTGGAATATCCGTCATCAGCTAATCCATATTCTTTCGCCCTTTCTGAAAATGTACCATTTTTGTTGTTGATAAATAATTCATTGGCTCTGTTTTTACCTTCTACATCACCGGAGTTACAGACATAGATATCTATCCAACCATCGCCATTGACATCACTCATGGCTACTCCGGTGCTCCATGCGCCATTACCTTCCACCCCTGCACTCTGTGTGATATCTTCAAACTTGAAATTACCTTTATTTAAGTATAGTTTATTTTTGATCATATTGCCTGTAAAATAGATATCAGGCAATCCGTCATTATTGATATCTCCGATACCTACACCACCTCCATTATAATAGTTTCGATAGGTCAAAATATTAAAACTATCCTGATCTTCGACAGTGTTAATAAAAGTAATTCCTGTGTGAGATGAAGTTTGTGAATCGAATGGTGGAATATCAGTTTTTGCTGTAGTTGCTGCATTTTTATCAGGAGAATTATTACATCCTGACAAAAATACACTTAATGTGACTACAAACAATATCTTGATTATTTTTATTGTCATCAAATCTATTTGGGTGATAAGGTACATTTAAACATATTTTATTAAAGCATAAATGTAAGGGAAAAAGTCTAATACAATAAAAAGTTATATGAGGCAAATTTATAAAAAACAAATAGAGGAATTTATGTAATCCCTCTATTCGTTTTTTGTTACGGAAAGGCTAACAATTTTTTCAAATATTTAAAACATTACATTTAAAATATCAATTTTAAAAAAATCATTTTTAATAGCCGGAATTTTGTTTGAGATTACCACCTGATCTTGCTATCTCGGAATCAGGTATAGGAAATGCAACGTGTTTATCTTCTACAGGAGAAGCATTAGACATAACAGAGACCACACCTTTTTCTCTTGCAATATAGGCATTGAGGACTTCTTTCATATTGCCCCATCTTTGCAAATCAAATATTCTATGACCTTCTAAAGCCAACTCCAACTTACGCTCTAATCTTACTGCATCACGGGCAGCATCTTTGTTAGACCAAGCAGTAGTGTATTCTCCTACTTTATACACAGCCTGTGTGATTGCAGGGTCGCTTATGCTGGTAGAAATTGTACTGGAACCAACAGGAGCCTGAGCACAATTTCCTGCTCTTTTTCTGATGGCATTAACATATTCTCTGGCTTTCTCTAAAGAACCAACTTCTACCTCACACTCAGCAGCCATCAATAGCAAATCAGAGTATCTCATTAACTCAACATTTAATGCTGTCAACTGAGCACCTGACCATGAACCGTCTAAGTTAGCATCACCTTTTGCATTGATATTTTTCTTGGGGGAATACCATCCTGCATAACCTTGACCACGTATCCAAGTATCAGAGTGTGGTCCCCAATTAAGGTAATTGATCCCTGTTCTGCCCATAGTCCAGTCGATCCTTGGATCTAGTGGTGTACTTGATCCAACGGGAATTCTCGCTAATACAGTACTGCCGGTAACCAGGACAGGTAAACCATTGTCATCCACCTTATATGAGAATGCCAGATCGTGTGATGGGTTTTTAAATCCACAACATCCCCAGTTGCTGTCTCCATGTGGTTGAGCTAATCGCTCTCCAAAATTACTATTGTCCCCATCTGCGGCACCATCATTGACAGAAGTTTGTACTGCTAATATAGATTCAGCATTATTGTCACCTGCTACACTGAAATTGTCATAAAAACAGTCCACCAAACTGAATCTTCCACTACCGATCACAGTATTGAATGCAGCAAGGGCTCCAGTATAATCTTTAGCATACAGTTTAGCTTTACCTAAATAGGCAGTTGCCACTATTTTGTCAGTCCTACCTATTTGAGCTCTTGTATCAGGCAGCAGACTTATAGCTTTGTCTAAATCTGCTATAATTAATGGTAAAACAGGCTGATCATTAGGCTTCTTAAAATCGGTATCATTCTCTAAATAATAAGGAATGTTTTTCCAAACCTTATATGCTTCAAAATGGAAAAATGCCCTAAGAAATAATCCCTCACCAACTTTTTGGTCGGCAAAAACTTTATCAGCGGCATTGGTCTCACCAAATGTAGTTGCGGTCCGGATTGCTGCGTTTGCTCTGGCTATTCCTTCATAAGTGGCCGCAAACTTTGAGCGCAAATTCGGGTTTCCTGGTCCCCATTGATATAATTGGAATTGAAGTGTTTCATCACCGTCACCAGGTTCTGATCCTTTATAGTGCTCATCTGATGCCACATTAAATACCCAGTTGGAAGGAGCGGTGCCCCATGCTTGTTCATTCCAGTTTCCTGTCCAACCAATCAATGATTTGTAGGCAGAAATAACGGTAGCATCTACGCCTGCTTTACTTGTGGACAGAACAGCACCATCCAGCGCTCCCTGAGGAGGCGTATTTAAAAAATCATCACTGCATGCTAAAAAAGTGAGTGACCCTGCGATTATTAAAGAGAATATAAATAAATAATTTTTATTTTTCATTTTAAAATTTTTTAGTGTGGTTAAAAATATTAGAAACCTAAATTGATACCAAAGGTAATAATTTTGTTTGACGGATAATTACCATTGTCATAACCAGTCCTTAAATCATTAACATTACCTGCATTTCCTATGTTGGCATTGGATACGGCTGGATCAACACCTGAATAATTGGTAAGAGTAAGCAAATTCTGACCTTGCAGATATGCTCTAAAAGAACCAATACCTAATTTAGATAACGTAGATGCAGGGAATTTGTAACCTATTACTAAGTTGCCCAATCTGGTATATGAACCATCTTCGATAAAGAATGTAGATGAATTTCTAGATCCGGCATCCAAGGCATTCAATTTAGGATTTGAACCAGTTCCTTGCACACTCACAACATCTATACCCACATTAGAGTTGAAATTTTGGAAGTATGATTGGATTTTAGTTGCATTATATATCTCATTGCCATAAACGCCAAGTACAAATGCCTGCACATCAAAGTTTTTGTAATTAACACCAAGATTCAATCCTAATGTCAAACTAGGATGCGGCGATCCAATGATTGTTGCGTCATCATCAGTAATAACCCCATCACCATCTGTATCTCTGAATTTAAGACCGCCTATGGCAGAACTTGCCGGCTGTCCTACAAGATCTGCTTCGTTTTGTATCAAACCTACCACTTCATAACCTCTGAATGCAGACAATGGGTATCCAATTTTATTTACAAAAGTTGCATTACCTTGTGGTAACCTTTCTGTCAGGTTATCATTGGAATAAAACTCTTCTACATCATCAGCAATATTGGTGATTTCATTTTTGTAATGTGAAGCATTTAGCGTGATATTCAGACCTAAATCCTTAGTAATATTTTTAGAATATGTGATACCAAGATCTAACCCGGTATTTTTCATACCCCCTACATTTTTAAATGGCGAACTAGCAACACCTGCTGTCAAAGGTAATGGTGGATTGTATAATAAGTCAGAAGTATTTCTTTGATATACATCCAAAACCACTGTTAAAGCATTGTCGAGTAATCCGATATCAAGTCCTACATTGGTTGTCTTGGAAGTTTCCCATTTAATAAGTGAATTACCATAAGCAGTAAGCGCATATCCAGTTACAGGGCTAGTGTTTGTACCGGATATGTCATAAAATGTACCACCAACACTACCACCAAAATTATCCACAAATCGATAGTTGTCGATATTTTGATTTCCTAATTCACCATACGAACCTCTTAACTTAAGGTCAGAAAGCCAAGCCACTTCAGGTAAAAATTTAGAAACCCTAACAGCCGCAGAAACAGCAGGGAATACACCATATCTTACATCACTCAAAAATTTAGATGAACCGTCTCTTCTCATTGTGGCGCTTAAGAAATAAGTATCATCATAAGAGTAATCCACTTTCCCGAAAACAGAAGCTAACCTACTTTCTCCACCTCCTGACCCTACAGCACGTGATGCAGGTACTCCAAATGCCGTATTAATATACCAGGCATTGACATCTGTTGTAAAGTAATTGGCAAGAGATCCAAAGACATTTCTAAAATTGTTTTTGATGGCTTCTTGTCCTACTAGTATGCCGATATCATGTTTATTACCAATACTTGTATTATATGCCAATGTGTTAGTCCAGGTCCAACCCACGTTAGTATTCCAGTCTTCTCTGAAACTATTGGCTGTTTTATCACCTTCATTACGATATGGGTTAGGGAAAGTAAATCTTCTGGATTGTCCAAAACCAATATCTGTTCCAAAATTTGTTCTCGCTGTCAAACCTTTTAAGATGTCAACTTCAGCATACACATTTCCGAAAAGACGGTTATTAACATTTGTATTATCCTTGTTTTGCTCAAGCTGTGCCACAGGATTGTTGTTATTACTCAGTCCAAGGGAAATGTTAGATCCCGGGTTACCTTTGATGTCTCTGACTGAGACCAATGGGTTAGCTTTCAGGAGTGATCCCAATACACCTTGTTCGTTGTTTTGACCACCTGTAGTCCCTACTCCGACACCACCTGATCTTACAAAAACTAAATTTTGACCTGCTCTGATTTTACTGGTAATTTTATAAGAAGAGTTTGCTCTCAATGAACCTCTATTAAAATAAGTGTGGTTCAATACTCCCTCCTGATTAAAATATCCTCCGGAAATAAGGAAAGTTGCATTTTCACCACCACCTGAGATCGTCAGGTTGTGATTGGTGATCATTGCGCTTCTCGACATCTCTTCCCACCAATTAGTACCTTGTTGGTTGATAAGGGTGATAGGGTTATTGATAGGGTCATAATCAGCTTCATTGATCGTATTGGAATATCCACCATTTTGAGAAGGCGTGATATACTTTGGAACTTCCCCTCTTGCATATGGAGGTAAACTTTGAGCGTCATTCGCAAAACGAAGTTTCATGGCATCAACAAAGGTTTTTGAATCGGTATTTAATACTTTATCAAAACCTTTGACAGGATTTGCCACAGACAATGAGCCATCATAACTCATTTTTACTTTTCCAGCCTTTCCTTTTTTGGTCGTAATTACGATAACTCCATTGGAAGCTCTGGATCCATAAATTGATGCACTGGAAGCATCTTTCAATACCTGCATAGATTCAATATCCGCAGGGTTGATGGATGTTTGGAAACGATCTGTTGTCGGTACACCATCTATGATGTAAAGAGGGTCGTTAGACTGAAATGATGAGATACCACGAATCCGTACATTAGTTGCATCGCCTGGCGCACCCGAAGAACTAACTGTTACACCTGTGGCCCTACCTGAGAGCTGCTGTGTAAATGAACTGGATTGAATTCCAGCCATTTCTTTAGTAGAAATTACAGAGACTGCTCCTGAAATGTTCCTTTTTCTAAGGACCTGATAACCAGTTACTACCACTTCTTCAAGGATTGCCTGATCTACTTCCATTTTGACATCAAATTTGCCGCCTTGTCCAATGGGCAGTTCTACAGTTTGATATCCTGTAAAGGAAATTACCAGCGTAGCACCAGAAGATACCTTGATAGAATAATTACCATCAATATCGGTAATTGTACCATTGGTGTCATTACCTTTTTCTAAGATAGTGGCACCTGGTAACCCGATTCCATTTTCATCCGATACCGAACCGGAAACGTTTACCTGAGCATTTAAACCTATCACCAAAAGAGATAAAAAACACGTCAGAAACCAATTGTTTACTTTTTTAAGTAAAAATTCAGTAAAATGTCTTTTCATGTGAAAATATTTAATGATTAAAAAAAAGTTGTTAATAAATAATTGTTTAAAGTTTTGAATTGTATAAGTATCTATAAAATTAATCAGCTGGAAAAAGAAAATCTGCCTCGAATTTCATTGGCTTTTTCATGGAATTAATGTTTATAGTGTCAAAAAATATGGAAAAAGTTTTGAGTGAATCGGAATTTAGGATATTTTTTTTGCAAGAATGAATTTTATTTGTAAGAAAATGAAAGCCTAAATAATCATGAGAATTGTAGCTATAAATAAATAAAGAAAAAGGAGTTACATAAATCAAACTCCTTTTTCTAACACATAACCAAACGTTAATAAAATTAATAAGCCACATATTACTATTAACTAATATTGATTCTATTTTTCCTGAATTTTTATCCTGCATTGTCATTAACTTAAAATATCTGAATATTGGTCATTAACATTCACATATTTATTTGACCTAAATATTTTATAAATTATTACTTTTTCAATACTTATAAAGAGATTCAGAATGATAAACAAAGTTTTTTTATTCGTATTAAATTCAATTCTTAACAAAAAAGTGAATTCCAGCAATTTCTTTTTTACATAATTACCAAAACATGGATATTCAAGAAAATGTGGCATTAAGACTTGATTTAAAAATTTAAAATTTAATATCAATCAATATCTACTTGCCAAAATAATAATTATGTGCAACTACTTTAATAAGCTAGATAACATTGATCTCATGACAAAACTACAAAACATTTTAATACATGCAATCAGTTGCATAAATAATTTTAAATAATTATTTTTGTAATGTATTATGTTTATAATATCAATTATATATAAGTTATGGTATATTATATTTATAATTTATTGAAATTCAATTTAATGTGTGAATTGTGTTCATTTGTGTAATTAACTCCAATATATATTTGGCTATTTTAATAGTTTAAAGTATATTTGTGAAACTTTAATTTTCTTAACAGCATTGTATTAAATATTTGTATTAGATTGCATAAAATGAATAATAAAAAAGATATTACTATCTACGACATTGCAAAAAAAATGGACATCTCCTCTGCAACGGTAAGCAGAGCTCTTAATAATAATACTGCCATTAGTGCTGAAACCAGAAAAAAAATTCACGAGACTGCCAAAGAACTAGGATACAGACATAATAGTTTTGCAAAAAACCTCAGAAATCAAAAGTCAAATACTATAGGCGTACTTATTCATGAGTTGGTTTCTTCTTTTACGACTTCAGTACTAGGTGGTATAGAAAAAGTAACTACAGAAGCAGGATATGATCTAATCATTGCCCACTCTTCTGAAAAGATGTCTAAAGAGATTAAAAATGCCAATAATCTTTTTCACAAAAGAGTGGATGGTGTGATTGCGTCACTTGCTTTTGACACAGATGATTTGAGTCATTTCGAACCATTCAATAGTAAAAATATTCCGTTAGTCTTTTTTGATAGGGTAGAAGAGAATATCGAAAATACAAAGGTGGTAATCGACAACTATAAATGCGGCTATGTAGCTACAAAACATTTGATAGATCAAGGATGTAAAAGAATCGCCATTGTCACAGGCACGCAACAAAGAAACGTTTATAACCAACGATTTAAAGGCTATCGCGACGCACTTTTTGACAAAGGCATGGAAATCAGGGATAATTATGTGATCATTGATGAGCTAAGTGCCAAATCAGGTGCTGAAGTGGCAAACGTGATACGCAAACTAAAACCAATGCCTGATGCAGTATTTGTAACTAATGACCTGACGGCCGTATTTTTTATCAAAGAATTAAAAAAACATGGTATCAAAATACCAGAAGATATTGCCGTTGTAGGTTTTAACAATGATGCCATTAGTAAGATCATTGAACCCGAACTTACCACCATAGAATACCCTGGTTTTTTGATGGGTGAGGTGGCAGCGACACAACTTATCAGCCATTTACAAGGTAAATCAGATGTTAAACAGCTTTCCACAATTATAATAAACTCTGAACTCATCATTCGGGAATCATCTCTTAAATCCGGAAAGAAATAATTAATGAAACAAATAGTATTTGCTTTCTTGTTAATTTTTAGTCAAATCCAGCTATTTGGTCAAAGTGGCTATAACTTATGGACGGATTATAAAAAACTTGACGCTAATGTAATTGCAACAGAATATAATTTTATCAATAGCATTCTTGTTTCAAATACTAAAGATGATGAAGTTTTAAACAATACAAAAACCATTCTTACTCAAAACCTTTCTTCCTTATTGGGCAAATCAATTAAAATTGAGAAACAGAAAAAAACAGGACAAATCACCTTAACTATAAATAAGAATGCCTTAAATATTGGCAATGAAGGATTTACCCTTACAAGTACCAATAATGCATTAAATATTGAAGCAAAAACAAGCACAGGATTGCTCTACGGCGCTTTTTACCTCATTAATAAAATACACAGAAGTGAAAAAATAAAAAACATCAAAGTATCGGAATCTCCCAAAATCCAGAATAGAATTCTCAATCATTGGGACAACATAGATCGAACAGTAGAACGTGGTTATGCCGGTTTTTCTATCTTTAACTGGCATGAATTACCTGAATACGAAGATCCAAGATATGAAGATTATGCCATGGCGAATGCATCGATCGGCATCAATGGGACGGTATTAACGAATGTTAATGCCAATGCCATCGTGCTACGGGCAGATTATCTGGATAAAACAGCAGCTTTGGCTAATATTTTCAGAAAATATGGTATCAAAGTTTATCTGACGGCCCGATTTAGTGCTCCTATTGAATTGGGTGGACTCAAAACAGCTGACCCACTTGATCCGCAAGTAAGACTTTGGTGGAAAAATAAAATTGACGAAATATATCAAAAAATACCTGATTTTGGAGGTTTTTTAGTGAAGGCAAATTCGGAAGGGCAACCTGGTCCACAAGATTATAAAAGGAATCATGCAGATGGCGCCAATATGCTAGCTGAACCACTAAAAAAGTATGGCGGCATAGTAATGTGGCGTGCGTTTGTGTATAGTCATGAGGTGAATGAAGATCGGTTCAAACAAGCTTACAAGGAATTTGTCCCTTTAGATGGTCAGTTTGCTGACAATGTGTTGGTTCAGGTGAAAAATGGTCCCATCGACTTCCAACCACGTGAGCCATTCCATCCGATGTTTGGTGCTATGCCAAAAACACCATTAATGCTTGAATTGCAAATTACCAAAGAATATCTAGGTCAAGGTACACATTTAGTAGGACTAGCAAAAATGTATGAAGAAATACTCCAATCCGATACTCATGTCAAAGGCAAAGGTACGACTGTCGCAAAAATCATTGATGGAACTGCGCACGATTACAAAATCACAGGCATTGCAGGAGTAGCAAATATTGGAACGGCATTCAATTCGACAGGGAATCTTTTTGGACAAGCGGATTGGTACGCTTTTGGAAAATTAGCATGGAACCCTTACCTCGATGCAAGAAATATTTTTAAAGAATGGACAGCAGCTACTTTCCCAAATCGTAATAAGAAGTTATCCGATGTAAGTAATTGGTTATTAGAGCACTCGCACGAAGCATGTGTCAGTTATATGACGCCGCTTGGTTTGCATCATATCATGGCAGAAGGTCATCATTTTGGACCTGGGCCTTGGGTAGATAGCCTTTTTAGGGCAGATTGGACTTCAGTGTACTATCACAAAGCCAATAAAGACAGCATTGGTTTTGATAGTAAAATTACTGGAACTAATGCATTGTCACAATTTCATCCGGATGTCCAAAAATTATACGGAAATTTGAATTCTTGTCCTGATGAATATTTATTGTGGTTTCATAGAGTGCCTTGGACACATCCACTGAAATCCGGTCGAAACTTGTGGGAAGAATTGGTATTCAGATATGACCAAGGTGTGACAAAAGCACGAGAAATGAAGACGAAATGGGATGCCGTTGAAAGCTTGGTGGAGAAAGAAACTTTTCGCTCAGTGCGTGACCATCTGATCATCCAACAAAAAGAAGCACAATGGTGGCGTGATGCTTGTTTGGCTTATTTTCAGTCAAGGTCACAACTGGCTTTTCCTGTCGGAACAATTGCTCCACCACATGAAGTCCAGTATTACAAAAAACTTTCTTATCCTTATTCACCGGGCATCAAACCAAAATGGTAGTATCAATTTTAACATATATAAATTAGTAAACATGTATCACTTTAAGCAACCGATTGCATATTTAGTTATCCTTCTTGGAATGTCTTTTATAGCTTGTAAGCAAAAAGAAACAGCAATTGATGAAAAAAAAGGTTTAAAAACGGTTTTCGCCGATGACTTTTTGATAGGTGCAGCCATCAATGCCAACCAAATATTGGAAAAAGATGTCAAAGCATTACCGTTGCTACCTCAGGAATTTAACAGCATCACGCCTGAAAACATCATGAAATGCGAAATCATCCATCCTGAATGGGACAAATATAATTTTGATTTGGCAGATAAAATCGTAGCACTTGGTGATAAAAATGATATGTTTACAGTTGGACACACTTTAGTTTGGCATAGTCAGTTGTCTCCCTTTGTTACCAAAATTAAAAGTAGGGATTCGTTAACTATGTTTTTAGAAAATCACATCAATACCATAGCGAGTAGATATGATGGGAAAATTCATGCTTGGGATGTAGTAAATGAAGCGCTCAATGAAGATGGCACCATGCGTAAATCCATCTTTTTGAACTTATTGGGAGAAGACTTTGTCACAGAAGCTTTCCGTTTGGCCCAAAAAGCTACACCCAAAAGTGAATTGTATTACAATGATTACAACATTGAGCAACCAAAAAAGCGTGCAGGCGCTATTGCGCTCATCAAAAAAATCCAGGCAGCAGGAGTCAAAATTGATGGTGTTGGTATTCAAGGACATTGGAGTATCAAAGGATTACCATTGGAAGATATCGAAAAAAGTATTTTGGAATATTCCGCACTTGGTATCAAAGTTATGTTTACTGAAGTGGACATCACGGTATTGCCCAATCCTTGGGACTTAAAAGGTGCTGATGTCAATCAAAACTTCGAAGGTAGCCCAATGATGAATCCTTATCCTGATTCACTTCCTGATTCTGTACAAGTCGCTTTGGCAGATGAATATGGTAAGCTTTTTGACTTGTTTTTAAAACACAAAGACAAAATAAGTAGAGTCACTTTTTGGGGTATCAGTGATGCAAATAGTTGGTTGAATGGTTGGCCTATCAGAGGACGAACGAATTACCCGTTACTTTTTGACAGGAATTATCTTCCAAAACCTGCCTATGATAAAGTTGTAAATACTAAGACAGTGAAAGTCCAGGGTTCGTAATAATATTTTTAAAATTATACCACATTAAATAAGCCATACATGAGTACATCTTCTCAAAAACTTTCTGTAGTAGAAAAAGTGGGTTACAGTCTGGGAGACTTAGCCGCAAATCTGGTTTTTCAAACTCTAGTGACCTATTTGGCCTATTTTTATACCGATATTTATGGATTGGAATCCAATCATGCATCGGCAATGATGTTGGTAGTCGGTTTGATCGCTGCATTTGGTTTTAATCCTATTGTAGGAGCCATTGCAGACCGGACACAATCCAAATGGGGGAAATTCAGACCTTGGATTTTATATACATCCATTCCACTTGGGGTCATAGCTATCTTAGCATTTAGCACGCCTGATTTTTCATACAAAGGCAAAGTTATTTATGCGGTAGTTACATACACGCTATTATTACTCCTTTACGCTGCCAATAATCTTCCTTATTCAGCATTGAGTGGTGTCATCACTGGTGACATGAAAGATCGCAATAGTCTTTCTGCTTATCGATTTGTAGCTGTGATGTTTGCCCAATTTTTTGTTCAGGTATTTATGTTGCCGATTATAGAATACGCTGGAAATGGAGACAAAGCGGTAGGTATCGAAAATGTTATGACTTGGTTGGCTATCATTGGTACTGCTATGCTTTTGATCACTTTTTTCACCACAAAAGAGAGAATTGTACCCACACCTGCACAAAAATCGAGCTTGAAGGAAGACTTAACGGACTTGGCGAAAAACAAACCTTGGGTCATCATGCTTTTGCTGACTACCTTAGTATTTATCAACTTAGCGATGAAAGGTGGTTCGTATGTCTATTATTTTGAAAATTTTGTGGACAAAGATAGTTTGACTAAATTTATTCAGCCTGTTTTAACTTTTTTAACAGGTATAGGAGTTAACTTTTTTGGCGAAAATCCAGTCTCTGCTGGTTTTGGATTGTTTAATGCGGGAGGTATTATTTTTATGATCATCGGTATCACATTATCCAAAGGATTGGCCGATAAATATGGAAAACGTGATGTATTTGGCGTCACCTTATTCATATCCACTTTGTTTATTTTGTTCTTTTATTTTTTCCCACCAACATCTATAGGTCTCATTTTTGGGTCACAGATTTTACATGGTTTCTTTTATGGGATTACGATTCCATTGCTTTGGGCCATGATAGCAGATGTAGCCGATTATTCAGAATGGAAAAACAATCGAAGAGCGACCGCTATTATCTTTTCTGCCATGATGGTAGGTCTGAAAGGTGGACTTAGTATAGGTAGTGCATTATTGACTTGGATCTTAGGTTTGTATGATTACGTACCACAAAGCGATGCTGTTCAATCAGACACTGCTATTTTAGGAACAAAACTTTTGGTAAGTATTTATCCATCTATTCCGTTTTTGATAGGTGTTGGTTTATTGTTTTTTTACGAGATCAATAAGAAGTTGGAAGATAAAATTGAATCCGATTTGAGTTCGAGAAGGGAGAGATGAGATATAGGAGATGAGTTATGAGAGATAAGATAACTTATAATTCGTAACTCTTAATTCATAATTCATAATTCATAATTCACAACTCATAATTCATAACTTAAAACTCATAACTCATAACTAAAAATATGCCTGAAGATAGTATTAACCACATCAATTTTGAAGAGCTGAATGAAAAGGCCATTTCAGCACCTTTGGTTTCCCACATTTATACAGCTGATCCGTCTGCACATGTATTTAATGAAAGGATATACATTTATCCATCGCATGATATAGATAGTGATGCAGTTTTTGATGATTTGGGTAGCCAATTTGCAATGGAAGACTATCACGTTTTGAGTATGGATAGACCAGGAAGCGAAGTAATAGATCATGGTTGTGTCTTGCATATTAATGATGTACCTTGGGCATCAAAACAGATGTGGGCACCCGATGCTGCTGAAAAAGATGGCAAATATTATTTATTTTTTCCTGCCAAAAATCATGATGGTATCTTTCAGATAGGTGTAGCTATCAGTGCCAACCCCGAAGGACCATTTATTTCTGAGCCGAATCCAATAAAAGGAAGTTTCAGCATCGATCCAGCCGTTTTTAAAGATGACGATGGCAAATATTATATGTATTTTGGTGGACTTTGGGGAGGACAATTGCAGCGATGGCGTACAGGAGAATTCAAAGCTGATGGTGAAGGTCCATTAGTGCATTTACCTGCTGACCATCAAGAAGCTTTAACACCAAAAGTGGCACTTCTCTCAGATGATTTATTGCAGTTTGCAGAAGAAGTAAAAGATGTGGTCATTCTTGACGAAAATGGTCAACCACTCCTTGCTGGAGATAACGGCAGAAGATTTTTTGAAGCAGCATGGATGCACAAGTACAACGGTAAATATTATTTTTCTTACAGTACAGGTGATACACATTATCTCTGTTATGCAATAGGTGATAAGCCTTATGGACCGTTTACTTATGCTGGAAGAATACTAGAACCTGTTGTGGGATGGACATCACATCATTCTATTGCTGAGTTTGAAGAGAAATGGTATCTTTTTTACCATGATAGCAGCTTGTCACAAGGAGTCACTCATTTGCGAAGTGTAAAAATGGCAGAAATCCATTACGATGAAAACGGTAAAATGATCACTCTGGAACCATATATAGGAATCAAAATTTTGGATTAAAAATCGAAATATAAATGAATAAAAAAGTAGCCATAGTAACAGGTGGTTCGTCAGGTTTAGGATTTGCCACTGCTCAGCAGTTGATCGCTGATGGGATGACCGTTATTATCACGGGAAGGGACGGAGAGAAATTGCAGGGAGCCAAACAATCTTTAGGGGATCATTGTGTAGCCAAACAAATAGATACGTCAGATTTTGATGCACTGCCTGGTTTTATAGAAGACATTGTGTCAAATTATGGGAGTATTGATGTATTGGTCAATAATGCGGGTATAAATATGAAAAAGCCTGTAGCTGATGTGAGCAATGAAGATTTCCAGAAGATATTGGATGTAAATCTGACAGGTGTTTTTGCGCTAAGCAGAGAAGTGATCAAAGTGATGAGCACCCAAGAAACAAAAGGTGTGATCATCAATATCAGTTCTATGGCGGCTCAATATGGTCTTCCTTATGTAATAGCATATTCCGCATCCAAGACAGCTATTGATGGTATGACGAGAGCTTTGGCAGTAGAACTCGGACCAGTAGGAATTAGAGTTAATGCCGTTGCGCCTGGATTTATACATACTCCCATGACAGCAAAAGCACTTGATAGTGATCCAGCCCGTAAAGCTAAAGTGATGGGACGCACTCCGATGGGCAAAATGGGAGAACCTCAAGATATAGCCGACGCCATCTCATTTTTAGTATCAGACCGTGCAAAGTTCATTCATGGAGTAGTTTTGGCAGTGGATGGTGGTAACTCTATTGGATTTTAAAGGTCTTCTGGCTTAATTTTGACAATTTTACCATCTTTCATTATGATAAGTTCAGATTTTTTCATTTTTTTAAATTCTATAAGCCTTTTGTAAGCCAGTTCGAGACCAACTAAAATTTTATCTCTAAGTTTGTTTTGTTCTTCAGCTGTTGTCATGATAATTTAATAATAGGTTAAATTTTTGAACATTTAAAATTTTTATTTCTTCATCAATATTTTTTTGTGCTATGAGTTCGTGTTTCCCTTCAGAATTGTCAAAAATTAATGCTCCGTCAAGGGTAAGACAATCCAAACTTTTTTTAACTCTTTCCTTTGCAATTTAAACGTTGTCCACAAAATAGCAAAGTTCTGTATAACCCTTATCTTTTGCAGTTTATATTTTATGTTTATAATTTTTAGAAGATAAAGTTGTTTCTAATGCAAATGTTTCATTACAATTAAATAAATCATTAATCCTATTAATCATGATACGACCGGACTCAAATGTTACTTTTTCGAGTTGGAATGGAGATAATCCTTTGGCAATTTCATCGGCATTGACGAACTCTTTACAATTTATAATTTCAGGTAGTAGTGTTTATGATAATGTGGTCTTTCCAGCCCCATTACATCCTGCTATTATATAAAATTTTTATTTTTCATGTTGTAAAATTACATTTTTATATCAATGCTGTTCGCAAAAGTAATTATTTGATTTGATTGTTTTTATAATTGTAAAATCTCAGTAATTAGCAATATTTAAAAAAGTTATGAAAAATATGTTGAATTTTTATTCAATTTTGATGACACCGCATTTTTTCAACAAAATAGTTTGTTATTTTCAGAAATTAAATTCAACAAAAATATAAATTATCATGCAATACTCCATGACACAAACCATGAGATGGTACGGATACAAAGATGCAGTCAGCATCCTGGATATAAAACAAGCAGGATGCTCGGGTGTTGTAAGTGCACTTCATCAATATCTTCCGGGAGAATTATGGCCTTACGAAGAAATTATCAAATACAAAAACTACATTGAAAATAATCAACTCACTTGGGAAGTGGTAGAAAGCCTTCCGGTTCACGACCATATCAAGCTTGGATATGAAGACAGAGATACCCTTATCGCAGATTATATTGAATCATTAAAAAATCTTGCTAAAGCAGGCATTAAAGTAGTCACCTACAATTTTATGCCATTGTTGGATTGGCTTAGGACCGATGTGAATTACAAAAATGAAGATGGTGGTGAAATCTTATATTTCAAAAAAGACGATTATTCCGTTTTTGACCTTTTTATATTGGAAAGACATGATGCTAAAAATGATTATGCTGAAATAGAATTAGAAATACTTCATCAGTATTTTGATGAAATGTCTGAAGATTATAAAACCAGAATAAAAAATAATTTTTTACTTCCTCTTCCTGGTGCGGACGACAATTTTACCATTGAATTTCTCAGAGAAAAAATCGAAAAATATCGGGAAGTGGATGCAGACAAAATGCGAGAAAATTTGATTTACTTCCTGAATGCCATTTGTCCCATTGCAGATGAATTGGGTCTCCAAATGGCAGTTCATCCCGATGATCCACCATTTTCAGTATTTGGTTTGCCTAGGATTGTAAGCACTGCTTCTGATTGTGAATATCTCTTGTCCAATGCCAATTATAGATCTAATGGCCTTTGTTTTTGTACAGGTTCTTTCGGAGCAAGAGTAGACAATAATTTGGTAGAAATGGTCGAAAAATTTGGTAGCAGCATCCATTTTCTACATCTTCGCAATACCAAACGAAAAGAAAACGGTGACTTTTATGAAGCAAATCATCTGGAAGGAGATGCAGACATGTATGGCATCATCAAAAACATCGTAACCATTATGCAAAACGAGAAACGATCAATACCCATGCGTCCTGACCATGGACCTAAAATACTGGATGATGTCAATAAACAATGTTATCCCGGTTATTCTGCGATAGGAAGGCTGAAGGGTTTGGCGGAGTTGCGAGGTGTGGAGTATGCTATTCAGGCATCAAATGGACTTATTTAAATGCGCATAAAAAATGAGTATAAAATATACTATAGGTTTGGATTTCGGCACTGATTCGGTCAGGGCTTTGATAGTAAATACAGAGACAGGAGCTGAATTAGCAAGTTCCGTAAGTTATTATAGACGATGGAAATCGCTCCAATTTTGTGATGCTTCGATTTCGCAATTCAGGCAACATCCTTTGGATTATATTGAGTCTATGGATGAAGTTTTGAAAGAAATTTGTTCAAAAGTTGAAGACAAAGTCAAACAAAATATAGTGGCAATTTCTGTAGATACCACAGGTTCAACTCCGGTTGCGGTCGACGCAGATGGAACACCATTGGCCTTGTTGGATTCTTTTAAGAAAAATCCCAATGCGATGTTTATCCTCTGGAAGGATCACACCGCTAATCAGGAGGCGGAAGAAATCAATAATTTGTCCCGAAAGTGGGAGGTTGATTTTACAAAGTATGCAGGTGGAATTTATTCATCAGAATGGTTTTGGGCAAAAATATTGCACACCATCCGAAAAGATGACGAAGTAAGGAATCATGCTTTTTCATGGGTAGAACATTGTGACTGGATCACTGCATATCTTACCGGAGATACTAATCCGCTTACTTTAAAAAGATCAAGATGCGCGGCCGGACATAAAGCACTCTGGCATCAGGAGTTTAGTGGATTACCATCTGAAGATTTTTTAACAGCTTTGGACCCATTATTGGCAGGATTAAGGTCAAGCCTGTATACTGATACCTATACATCTGATCAGGCTGCCGGATACATCTCAGCTGAGCTTGCTTTAAAATATGGCTTGTCCAATGAAATCGTCATCGGAGTAGGTGCTTTTGATTGTCACATGGGTGCGGTCGGAGCCAATATACAGCCTTTTGATTTTGTGCGGGTGATG
>JADJNF010000004.1 GCA_016714445.1 Saprospiraceae bacterium
GAATAGTTTGCATGCGTATATGTCCGATAAGACCGATCAGGTCACCATAGGCAGTAATATCCATCTTATCAATAGTAACAATATCATCGTCATGTCCAATAATGAAAAAACAATTGTCATCAAAGGACTCAAGGATTATATCGTAGTGGATGAAGACCATGCATTATTGATCTATCCCAAAGCTGATGAACAGGAAATCAAAGGAGTGGTCCAGAAGCTTATTCAGTAAAGTTACCCATTCCCACACTGCCCTAAAAGGAGCAAGTTATATTTGTTCTTTTATTTAAAAGTCAAATTTTACCATCTTGCTTATGCAATTTAGTTTATGCATTTGTTGTTTTTAATAGCCAATATATTAGCTATTTTGATAAATAATGACTACATTTGTATAATATATTAGCTATTTTAATGAATCCATATTCAGTCAAACCACTTCCTTCTGACATTCAGGCATCGCTGGCTGATAAGTTTAGAAAATTGCGCAGAGCACAAGGATATTCTATTGAATATTTCGCCTATAGTTCTTGATTATACTGGCAAAATAAGTAAACCTAATACGCATATTTTTGAATCTTTATATGGTGTTTTTGCAGACTCACTGCCTGATGGATGGGGAAGGTTATTGATGGATAGATACTTTCAGAGTCATCAAAGACAACTCAGCGATATTACTTCCTTAGATAGATTGTCTTTGATTGGCCGGTATGGGATGGGAGCGCTTGAGTATTTTCCAGAATCATTTGAGCAAGAAGAAATGTCAAATAATGTAGATCTTGATTTTCTATATGCCGAAACACAAAGCGTTTTAAATGATATGTCTTCAGAACATAGAATCGATTATCTGTACCAATTGGGTGGATCGTCTGCTGGTGCACGCCCAAAAGTTTTGATTCAATATAACTCTGATAGCCAGATCATTACGAATGGACTCGAAGGAAACGAGGAAGTGTGCCATGTATATTAAAATTTCCAACTTCAAATGATCTACCAGATATTGCCAATATGGAATATGCGTATTATTTGATGGCTATAGAAGCAGGTATCGAAATGTCAAGATCAGCGATACTTTCAAGCGATAATGGTAAACAGTTTTTATAACCCAGCGTTTTGATAGGAGTGATTCAGGTAAATTGCACATGCATTCTGCTGCCGGACTGCTTCATGATAACTTTAGATATAGTACCATGGATTATGGGCATTTGATGGACGCCGCTTTCCGATTAGAAAAGTCCGTGATAGCTTATGAAAAGATATTAAGATTGGCCTACTTCAATTTGGTGACCAATAATAGAGATGACCACAGTAAAAATTTTTCTTTTCTGATGGATAGTGATGGACGTTGGCGATTAGCTCCTGCTTATGATCTTACCTACTCTACTACATCACATGGGTATCATTCCACTTCTTATGATGGAGAGAGCAAAAATCCAACAGTAGCGCAGATTAAATCTTTAGCACAAATTTTTAAAGTTGAAAATGTAAATAATTTAATCGATCAGGTAAACCAATCTGTAAGTAAATGGAGTTCCATTGCAAAAAATACAGGTGTATCTGGTGGGACGTCAGAAATGGTAGGAAAGTATATTGCCATTGCAGTGAAAAGGAAATAAACAGCAATTTTTAGTTATGATTATTTGCAGTTTGATGTATGAATATTTGCAGTTTTGGTTTTATTTATGATTATTTGCAGTTTTATTTATGAAAATCTGCAATTTAAAGTATGATTATTTGCAGTTTAAAGTATGATTATTTGCAGTTTAGCTTTCTAATTACTATCTTTGTGCCAATATTCGAGCGATAAAATGATCTGCAAATGGACAAGTTATTGATAAAAAGGCAGTTGATAACGCATGTAAGAAATGCAGCAAAATACTATCCTATCGTGAGTGTCGCAGGACCTAGACAAGCGGGCAAATCCACCATGCTAAAGCAGGCATTTCCAGATTATCAATATGTGAGTATGGAAGACCCTGATATTTATGCTTTGGCTACCACGGATGCGCGTGGTTTTTTTGATAGATATTCAGAAGGAGTCATAATAGATGAAGCTCAGAAAGTGCCCAATCTATTTTCATATATGCAAAGTATTGTGGATAAAAAACGAACACCAGGAAGGTTTGTATTGTCTGGGTCACAGAATTATCTTTTGCATCGCAATATAACCCAGTCGTTGGCAGGGAGAATAGATTTGTCCACATTGTACCCACTTGATTTTGATGAGATGGGGCAAATAGACAGTTGGGATGACCATCTGGAAAAGGTAATAATCAATGGTTTTTATCCTGGCAAATTAGTGGAAGGTATCCCTGGAAAAATGTTTTACAGTAATTATATAAAAACATATTTGGAGCGTGATGTATCTGACTTGGTAAATGTAGGCAATATGACCACATTTAGAACTTTTCTGAAGTTGGTGGCTTACAAATGTGGATCACAACTGAAAATGACTGATCTCAGTAATGATCTGAATGTCTCTGTAAATACCATCAAAACATGGATCACCATTCTGGAATCAAGCTATATCATATTCATGTTGCCAAGCTATCATAAAAATCTAGGTAAACGGTTATTAAAGACACCGAAACTTTATTTTTTTGATACCGGTCTGTTGTGTCATTTACTTGGATTGAATGATGAAGAAAAATTGAGATCATCAGATAAGTTCGGCATTGTATTTGAAAACTTGGTCATCGCCGAAAAAGTAAAATATAAAGCACATAGACATCTAGACCCTGATATGTTTTTTTTCAGGGACAGTAATGGTTTAGAAGTAGATTTATTTGAGATCAATGGGATAGATAAAGTAGCCATGACAGAACTAAAGTCAGGTAAAACGTTCAAATCTGAATTTTTGGTAAACATGAAAAAGCTGAAAGACATTGACCCAAGTTTAAGCATGAATCTTGTCTATAATGGAGAAGATAATGTTAAATTGACAGAATTAGAAGTTAAAAATTGGAGGAGTTTACATGTATGATTATTTGCAATTTAAAGTATGATTATTTGCAGTTTAGGGCATGAAAATCTATTTTGATAATAAAATTTAAAACAAATCACACCAAAAAAAACCATAGCACTTGTAGCCAATTCCACCTGGAATATCTACAAAAAACAATTGGTCAGAAATAGAAAAATCTCAAAACATAAAGACTAAATTTAAATATATCATCAACCAAATAATGTCAGTAGACATGAGGTGGGCAAAAACCAATGAGAGAGAAAATAAAAAGCAATAAAACGATTGCATTGGTTTCCAATACATCCTGGAGTTTGTACAATTTTCGATTGGGTTTGATTCGGCATCTCAAATCCAGGGGTTTTCGTATTGTAGTTATTGCACCCAAAGACGCATTCACAGCCAAATTGATTGCGGAGGGAATAGATTATAAAGAAGTTGAAATTTTTAACTATGGCACTAATCCCTTAAACGAGATTAAATTAATTTTCCATTTGATCCAACTATATAAGGAAATAAAACCAGATTTAATTTTTCACTATACAATTAAACCAAATATTTATGGGTCTATTGCTGCAAGATACTGTCGTATTCCTTCAATTATTATTACTACCGGGCTAGGCCATTTATTTGAATTTAAAAATTGGATGGTAAGGACCATTACATTATTTTTATATAGGATAGCATGTCATCTAAGTAAAGAATCATGGTTTTTAAATTCTAATGATCTTGATGTTTTTGTCTATAAACTGATTGTGAAAAAATCAAAAACACTTATACTTAAAAGCGAAGGTATAGATTTAGAATGGTTTTCGCCAGGTAGTTCTAAAAAGAATTCAAATAAAACAGTATTTCTATTTGCTGGAAGACTACTTTTGGATAAAGGGATACTACATTATTGTGATGCTGCCGAAATCATCAAAAAAGACATTCTAATGTTGAGTTTCATGTCTTGGGTTTTGTGGATCAGAGTAATCCTAACTCTATTGCTTATGAATACTTACTTCAATGGCAAAAGAAAAAACTCATCAAATATCTGGGAGAGACAACAGATGTAAGGCCCTATCTGATAAATTGTGATTGTTTGGTATTTCCATCCTTTTATCGGGAAGGTGTCTCACGAGTACTTATGGAAGCGAGCGCCATGGAACGGCCTATTATTACAACAGACAATGTTGGGTGTCGGGAGGTCGTAGATCATGGTATCAATGGGTTACTTATACCTACTAAAAATGTACCTGAACTGGTCGATGCTATGGAAGAATTTGTGAAAATGAATAAATCAGATCGTGAGATAATGGGTAAGGCAGGTCGAAGGAAGATGGCACGAGAGTTTGATGAAAAAATAGTTTTTGCTTCATATGACCAAGCTATATCAAGATATTTAGAAAACTATGAACCTGGAAATAAAGTAATAAATGTAAATAACGGATGAATATAAAAATCAGTTCATCTATTTTAAACTGAAAGATGCATTTGATAAACTTATCAACTTGTATTATCCACAAAGATCAACAAAGGGCAAAATGGGTAGAGAAAAAACAGTGGCAGAATTTGATGATAAGCGGATAGCGCTTGAAATTTATAATCTGGTGAATGGGCTGTTTTAGTTTATTTTGGTTGTCGTAGAGTCTGGCAGAGATATGATATCACCATAATTCCAGCCAGAATAACCATTGCCACTATTCTAGTCAATTAAAAAATATTAATAATAGTTTCAATAAGTAAAACATGTTAAATAGTTACGGTTACTACACTCCTGTATTGATACTTCAAGGATTTTGTCTATATCATTCCTACAAAAACAACACTCATCAAAAATACTATTGGTTGATAATATTTGTACCTTTAGTAGGTTCTCTAGTCTACCTTTA
Organism: Saprospiraceae bacterium; assembly: GCA_016714445.1. Classification (GTDB taxonomy): domain Bacteria; phylum Bacteroidota; class Bacteroidia; order Chitinophagales; family Saprospiraceae; genus OLB9. The sequence continues at coordinate 4,831 of JADJNF010000004.1, forward strand.
TCTAAATTTTTTTAAAAAATCTTTGATAGATGATTTATCAGATGGTTTCAAAGGTATAGTGAATAGTAATTATCAAGTAGAAAAATTAGAGAAAGAAACAAAATTTACCGATACCATGTCAAATAAAAAATATTTGGCTATTCAATATTTAAATAAAGGTCGAACAAATGAAGCAATAGATTTATTGAATTCATGTTTAGTGGGAATTCATGCAGATGACCAGGAAATAAATAGGTTGCTTTTACAGGCATACTACAGTCAAAAAGAATATGGAAAATGCATTGCTGCAGGTGAAAAAATTAAAAATGATTACACTTTTGCAAATGCAGAAGAAAAAGCATTATTAGCTTGGGCTTATTATTATTCAGGTGATTCAGAAAAGCTGAATCAATCTTTAAAAGTCAGGATGGTTTGTTTTCAAACTATTTTCAACGATTAGAATATTCAAAATACTTGCAACATATAGGAAGAACCACTGAAGCAAAAAAAGAAATTAGCTGTAATGATTGAAGAAATAGAACATATGGATAAATATGAAAAAAAACTTAAGAGCAAAATCTATAATGAAATTAAAACTTGTATTAATGCATTAAAATAGGATTTTAAACAAAGTGGGATTATTGGTACGTTAAGTTGTTAAATTCCTATATTTATAAACTGCTTGTTGATATATTTGCAGCTATTTTGTGAATGTTATTCAGGCTAGATGCCTTATAAAACTGCAAAGTAGCTTGTAAGATAAGACGATCAGTTCAAAGTTTAGTCATCAAATTTGATAAAATAATTTACAATATCTAAAAATAAACTTCTCTTTATGTTCCGAATTGCTGAAAATACCATTTTTTAAGTAAGTCAACATCGACTACTACAGGATCAAAAAAACTATTGTGAAAATTAAAAGTAATATGGGTATAATGGCTGTTTTCGCTTATGAATTCAGAAATTAACTTAATCCACAAACTACTATCCCACCCGCATTCGCGCATGCCTGCCACATCCATTACAATCAATGGAACTTCCACAAATTCAAAAGCTTTTTCGTTTTCAAAATCATATAAATGGTATGGATATCCTGTACCACATCTGAAGCCGATCAAATCACGATATCCCAAACTTGAGTCAGATTTGATGCCGGCTAACTCCAAAATCTTTGCAGTAACTGAAAGGTCAAATCTTAAATAGTGCTGTCTGGAAAGCTCTATATTTTCTTTGGCAATTTCCGATAATACATCGCGCTCTGCCTGAATAATGCTCAAATTATTCATAGAATTGTAGCTAGGGTGTAAACCAATCTGATAGCCCTTCTCCTTAGCCTTTTCTATCAGTTTCTTTACATACGTCGATTTTATGTCAAAAAAACCTTCGTATTTTGTCTGCCCTCCTGACAAAAGATATATCACCCTCTGTGAAATACGGTCATTTCCCACAAGCAACCAGTGAAAAGTGTCATAGGTATCCTTTATTTTACCAGCTTTGACCTGAAAGAAATGACGGGTATGGTGTATAATATTTTGAATCTTATTTTTCTGATAAATCAGAATATTGCCATATCCCAATAAAAACTTATAATAACTGGAAAATTTTTTAATGAAATCAACATCGTGGGTAAGCGAATATGTAGTTGTACGTTTATTGGGTCTTAAGCCTATCGATGAGTAAAAAAAGTACACCAGATGATCCACAACAGGTATATGATATAGCTTATTTTTAACAAGATATTGAGCTGTTGAACTCATGGTGCCATGTATATCTCTTTCATGATCCGCACAAAACCACTCTTCATACCTGCTGATATGAAAAAAGATAGTCTCAAATACATCAAACGGCATGGATTCAGGAGATCCATCAGCACAAAATCCAGTTAATTCCAGATCATTAATGGTTAATTTTGTTTGGGCAATCGGTTTTATAGGCTTGAAATTCTTTTTAAAAAAAATATTAATAGGTTTAACCCAATTTATTTTATTAAAACCTACATCTGAATAGTAAACTTTTATATTCTCCTCACCATTTTTTTCATTTATAGAAAACTTTACGCCCCCAGGGCTTGATGGATGATTTGCTATAAAATCCAATACATACTTTAATCTGGAAATATTGAAATCATGTAAAAGTCCCGGAATAGCAACATTAATTAAAATCATAGAGGAACTATCTTTATTTCAATCGACATTATTTGTAAAAATTTCAATTCCGAATACTATTTTGCTTAAGTTGTTTAGAAAAATCTCTGATTCTTTTATGATGCATAAAATTACGATAAATATTTGTCATAAAACTTCCACTATATTTAATAAGATAGCTATAACATTTTAGTAAATTAGTCTAATAATTGCTACACAAAGTCACTCATACAAAATCTTATCCTATAAAGACATATATTCTTAAAACGCAGAGTCCCGTTTATTATTTGATATTGAAATAAAAAGTAAGATCACTTGTGAAAACAATTCTAACCCTAATCCTTGACCACCATGTCCATAATATCATCCATTCTTTTCTCCCAGGATAAATTCTGAATGGCATAATTTCGTATACTTAATTGAATATGTGATGTTTGATCATAAAAATCCAACAACAATTCACAGGATATCGGCGAATCATCTGATGGATGGTATTGGACAAAATCCAAATCACGTTGAAAATCTTTATCAAAAGCACTCAATATGAACGGCAAACCATAACTGCAATATTCTCTGTGTTTAAGAGGGGAATGTTCGGTGAGACCTATACGATGATTGCCCAATGTACCAATACCTATATCAGCAGAATGGAAAAACCTGTCCAATTGGTCATGTTGTACATCGCCATGAAAAACTACATACTTCTCTAATTTTAATTGCTGCACTTGTTGTTTATAATATTGAACAACACTTCCTCCTCCTATCACATCCAGCGTTATTCTAACCGACGGATGCTTTAAATAATATTGCCCCATCCCGCTGATTAGCCTGTCCAATCCATGCCAACTCTTCCAATTGCCGACCGCAACTAATCTTATCTCACTTTTTTTCCGTTTAGAATAAATTATCTCCTTCCTACTAACATTAATCCCATTGGTTATTTTAATGGTTTTAATTCCCCATAATTCATCGTGTTGTCCTACTAACACGATACGATCCACGTATTTTTTTAAAAAACGACGATACCACCAGTCCAATATTAAGCTGATTTTGCCGAAACCATCAAACTCTTTGTGATAAGGAAATGTCGAAACTTCTATGACTATTTTACATTGAGGATGAATCTTACCTATTTGAGCCAACCAATGTAGAAAATATGGATTTGAAAAGGGGTATCTTATATAAATAATATCAAATCTGTGCGATTGAGTATATCCAGCTAAAACCTGAAAAAAATGAATATTCTTAATAAAATATTTCCTTTGGGTGTTTTCAATAGTACAAACAGATTCTCCGATAATTATTTTGTTTCCCCGAAGGTAGGCCAACTCAACATCATGTCCTGCTCTCTGTATGGCAGAATTCTGATCATACATTTTCTGTACTACTCCGGATGAACCGAGATCGTCAGCATCAACTTTGTACACAAGAAGTATTTTCAACGATGCTTTATTTTTTGATACAATGTTTTTAATTCAAATCCTCTCATTTCGGCAAAATCAAAAATGCTATTATGAAAATTATAGGATATCATAGTAAAATACTCATTTTTGCCTACAAACCTATCATGAATGACTTCAATATCCTGATGTGTAGAAATAGCAGTAGTTATCAGGCATTGGTCCATGACGATCAAAGGATGCACTTTAATACCCGTGATCATCTCCCTGGCAACATTATATATCTTGTAAGGAAATCCTGTGCCGCAACGAAACCCTATCCTACTCCGATATCCCAAACTATGATCCATTGTAATGCCCGCACTTTCTAGATTTTCGAGAGTTGCCGGAAATAAAAAGCGCAAAAAATGATTTCTGCTGATATGTACCTCCTCTCCTATCACCATTTCCAATCTTTTTTTTTCTTCACAAATTTGATCAACAGAATACGTACTATCAAAACCGGGATGAATACCAATCTGATAACCATTTTTTTTTGCCAACAAGATACTATTTAAAAAAACTTCATCCCTGACATCTGCTACCACATCGTATTTTGATATCCCTCCCATCAGATAAAATATATATTTAGACATATCATCAGATATCAATAATTCGTCAAAAGTGTTGTAAGGATTAGTATTTGTAAAGTACTGCCGGGTCTGCACAAAAAGTTTCGATGCGTTCATTCGCTTTACTACACCACCCTGCAACCTTAAGAACTTAGAAAATGAACCAAACTTCTTTATATGGTCTATATCGTGGCTCATTGACTTTTTTGATTTTAGTTTACTTGGGCTAAGTCCAAGACTGCTGGCAAAACAATACACAATATGATCAACCACTGGTATTTGTTCCAAAGTCTCCCGTACCAGAAAATGCTTTTGTTCTTCAAGCATTCCCCTGAAATCACAATCATACACATTTAAATCGTACTCTTCATACCTGGAAATATGAAAAAATATCGTTTCAAATAGGTCAAATCCAAAAGTATTTTCAATTAAAAACGCTTCTTCCTTTCTATTTTCTTCTATACTAAATAAAGTAAATTCTTTATAATGATACTGCCCGGATTGAAGTGAAGTAGTGGAAAAATGTTTTATATTTTTAAAAAATGTATCTGATACAGGTACAAAATAATTAATATTCTCACTTCTTTCTTTTGAATATTCAATGCATATCTGATGATTTGATAACAAGTTGTTGGTGGTAATCAGATATCCTTCCGGCCAAACAGGATGATGATTGATATACTCAATGACGTATTGCAATCTTGGGTTATTGATCAGTTCATGATTGGTTTTCAGATAAATATATGTCATTATCTAAATTTTACCAGTGAGAGCATACCACATTCTCATTAATGGATGTCGGATACGATATATTTGATAATATGGAATTGGTGTTCCTCCAAAGCTCTCAAAAAAAGACTGAACTCCGGGCAACATAGAGCCTTCGAAATCATATACATCCACAATATCTGATGCATATTGGATTGAATTCCACAATATCATCGGTCCGACGCCCATATTTTTGTGTTTTTCATCAATAGCCAACAATAGATTATATGCCGTAGTTTTGTCCCAAACCAGATATTGAGCAGCAACAATATTTTGGTTTCGATCTTTTGCAATAAATATTTTGCGGTGTTCGGTATTCGCTTTATCGATAGATTTCAAATAAGAAATATCAAATGGCAATTTAATTTTTTGTTTATCAAAATTTGCTTTTTGAAGGTCAAACAAAGGATCAATATTGTCCGTATGCGTAACCATATATTCTTTTTCAGCTTTTTTTATTTTGTTCTTCAAACTACTTTTGAAACCATCCCAAATTTTTTCTTTTGACTTGATGTCATTAAGCAAATAGGTGTAGTGTGTGGTTTGCTTAAATTTTTTGTTGTAAAAGGGCAACCACATATCAAAACTATAATGAAAATTAATTCTAAAATAGTCAGAAAACGGAATTTGATCCACCAAATCCTGTATGATCTGACGTTTATTGGATTGTATAGTTGCGTTTTTTTCATTCTGCATATTTTTTGTAAAATAAATACCGGAAAAAGGCGTCAATAAAGGAGTATATATTGCAGATAACCCCCACTTTTTTTTGAAAAAAACAGGCATAAAGGCTACAATCTGATTCTCATTGTCTAAAGAAATACGGACATCCCACCGACATGAAGACACAGCATCAAGCCAATACGGTTGGAAAAATATGGGTATATTTTCCTGTGTTTTACAATAAAGGATAAATTTTTCTTTTGCCGTCAAGGAATTAATAATTGTGACCAAAAGTAATCAATGCATCCGATGTGCGCAAATCATTTTAATACCGTAAGGATTTTCTGATGAAATTATTTCAAATCCATAAGGTGAAATATCATTTTTTAAATCGGCAACTGTATAATCTCCATGCAATTCAATAAGAATAATCCTGACACTTTTTAACCAGTCAGGCTTGTTTTTAAACAAAATATTTTCTGTACCCTCAATGTCGATTTTTAACAAATCTATGGTATTGATATGATACTCCTTCATTAATGAATCCATTCTTATGCCATCAACTTCAGCACCAGTGACTTCACTAAGATGATGATTTTGACCTTTAAGACTGCTACTATCAATTTTTACCATTTTGTTTTTATCAAATATGGCTTTATTAATACATATAATTGGGTATAAAGCTGCATTTCGCTGCAAAATAAAAAAGTTTTCAGCAGAAGGTTCTACCGAAAGATAAGTGCCTATATGGTGATATTGTTGAAAATACACAGATGTACAACCTACATGCGCACCCAAATCAACAAATGTTGCACACTCAGGGATCCATTCCTGTGGTACATGATATACCTTTTCCAACATAACTTCATAAAATATCGGAATATCCTGTATTCTAAACTCAATTTCACAAATGTTGTGATTGACTTTTATGCGGTACTTTGAAATTGAATTTACATTAATCAGACTTTTTAATGGCTTCAATTTAGAATATACATACATCAGTATAGTATTTAATAGCAGTAACCATTTGGTGCGAAAGTCAACACCAACGGTATTTATAAAATCAATTTTACTTTTTAAAGTGGATAATGTCATCTGATTATTAGTAGTTATCTTTTTTTTAATACCTTTACAAAGGTAATCATCATTATTCATAATAGAGTGTCTGCAAAAAAAATAGGAATTGTATTTAATACTGGTTTGGGAGATGGGTTAATGTTGTTGCCATTAATACAAGCCCTCAAAGTTGAAGGGTACAAAGTCAGTATCATAATCAGTTCTAAGTATATGTCTAGCGATGTATTGTCTAGTTTTGATTCTTATGGTGAGATTATGGAAATAGGAACCAGGTTGATTGATATCGTCAGATTTTCTATAGCTAGATTTCGTAAGTTTGATTATTTTCTGGTATCTTTTACTTCATCTTCACTGACATGGATAGCTGCAGCTTCATGGATGTCAAAGTTCGTCATTACGAATCGAAAAAAGTGGTATTTACGTCTTTTCCCAACGCTTCTTTTTCAAGATTTTTCTTCCATAGAGCATGTTACAGTCCAGAATATAAGATTAGCAAAACGTTTTTTGTCGGAGGATAATGTTTTTTTAAAAAAAGACATCAATGTCCTAACTTATATAGGCTATAGACAAGATGATGTTACAATTTCTCCAATTGATGGAGTGGACTTATACCAGAATCCATGTTTTGTAGTACAGGTAAGTGCTGCAAATAATCAAGTGAAATACAAAAACTGGAAAATAGAAAACTGGATCATATTTTTCAGGTTGGTAAATGAATTGCTTCCCAAAGCTTCCATTATACTCTTAGGTGATGCCAATGAGACCTGTTATGCCGATACCATCATGGACGCTAATTTGAAAAATATTTCTTCACGAGTAGGTCAGACTACTTTGTCTGATGTGTCCGCAACACTTGCGAAGAGTACGCTTTACATAGGTCTTGATAGTGGATTGATGCAACTGGCTGCTTTTCTAGGGAAACCTACATTTACCATTTGGGGACCGACAGAGCCTGCGGAATGTGGATACCAAATTATAGATGCAAGTCGCCATCGTGATATCTGCCTCAGACTTCCTTGTCATCCTTGTAAATCAAATATATCCCCCAATAAGACGAGATATAATCATCCAAGCAAATGGCCCGACGTAGCTTGCATAAATAATATCGAACCCTTGTATGTATTTGAAGAATTTATGCTATTTTATAATCAATTATTTCCTAAAAAATAGAGATTCACAAACTTCAAATTCTTCAAATAGAACTTCAAAATTATTTATTTGGTTCTACACATCATTAAAGTGATTTGAATAGCTAGACATACGGCAGATGATATCAATAGAAGAGAAATTACATTCTTTGAGTTTCAAAGCTAAGACATCAGTGTTTACGTATTCCTTTAATTGTAAATTGTAATTATATGCAAAATTGAAGCTGCAGTTTTGGTCTAAATTTTTAATGTATTCAAGTATAGATAATGTTTCATCTACAAATTCAGGCAAATTGGCTTCGAAAACAACGAGCGGTATCGAAGAATGGAGACCTTCAAAAACACTGTACTCATGGCCTTCCACATCGACTTTCAAAAATACTGGCTTACCATACTTTCTCATCTCGATATCCAGAGTAGAAGTTTCAACTTTATATTTTTCTGATGTAAAAATTTTTTTTTCTCTATATACACCATTTGTAAGTGCATCTACCCACTTTAAACTAAGCGTATTTAGCGCAGAATTATTTCTATTCTGATAAAAAACTGCTCCATCTATATTATTGCTGATAGCTTTTGCTTCAATTACCAACCTGTTTGTATCACCAAACCTATACCTAAGAATTTTTAAATTGTTGATATCAGGTTCATAAGCAATAACTTGACTACTGAATTTTAAAAAAGTTAATGTTGTCCAGCCATAATTAGCTCCAATATCAAAAATAAGCGCATCGCTCTTTTTCAAGGGGGATAAAAGTCCGGAGTAAAATAAATCTTCATTTTTTATTTCTTCCCACTGACTTCTATTTTTCCACTTCATCAGGAATAGATGCAGCCCAGAAAATAGCCAATAGTTATAAAAAGTCAGTAGTCCGGTTTTGTGCAAAATATATTGTTTTAAATATGACATAATCCTATTCCGCTTTTGTTTTTATAAAAATAGTTTTTAGCCATCTTCTGCATTTCATCAGATTCCTAAACCCCAAAATATTTAAAAAAGCAATATGATACCAGCTTATAACCTCACTGTTCCACTTGGGTATATAGACTCCACCTAAATGTTTTACATATAAACTAAAGGCATTGTCTATGTCATAAATACCTATACGATAAATAAAATAATACACATAGTCAATAAAATAATCTTCGTTTTTATGAAAATAATCAGGTGCATGGGATTTTAAGAGATTCAAAATTGAAAGTCTAACTTTCAAGCCTTCCGTATTTATTATCATTGGGTTCATTTTCGTCAGCTGTCCGAAATTTCTTTGGCGGTAGACGGCAGATGGGGTGAGGTCGTAAACAATTGACGCAGTACCTTTGAAGCATAATATCCTGAATATCATATCAGTATCTTCTCCTACTTTTAATGTTTCATTAAATCCATTTATCCCGGTCAATGCATCTATATGGAACAAATTTGAATCTAAGTGGCCAAGCAAAGAAGCAGCTATTGATTTATATGGATCTTGTCCTTCGGTAAGGAGTGGAACCTCCCGTATTTTTTTATCCTCAGATAAGTGGTGATACACACCAGCAACCATCAAGGGTGATGAAGTCGATGTAAAAATTAATTTAAGTTGACGTTCCAGTTTATCAGAATACAGCAGGTCATCCGCATCCAAAAACTGTATCCATTGCCCATGGGAATGTGCAATTCCTTTGTTGCGGGCATAAGATACACCTTGTTTTTCTTCAAAGAAGAGAGATATTTTTTCTGGAAATTTTTCCTGGATCTGTAAAACTTTATCTACTGTATGATCAATCGAATTATTATCTACAACAATGATTTCTGTATGGCAATAAGTTTGATTTAGTGCGGAATAAATACACTCTTCGATAAAATCCTGACCATTAAAGACAGGAATTATAATACTTACTAGTGGAGTGGTCATAAAAATTTAGACTTTACTTGTCCCATTCTATAAAAAATTGGTGAAAAGCTATCTAAAACAGCATTTTGCCAGTAGTAATTCTCTTTTAGTATGGTTTTGAACAAATATATTGGCAACTTAATTATCAAGGCTACGGTTGATTTAAGAAGCAAAAGAATGGTGCTCCATAATTGATATTCATTGCGGGATTTTTCACCATCCCTTCCGTGCGCAAAAGCACTTTTTAAATGCCACATCAACGCTAACTTATGTCTTAAAACAGGATGATAAATTTTAAATTCCGGATCAAAACCCAGGATAAAACCTTTATTTAATAGTTTTTTTTGAATTTCATCTTCTTCGGCATATCCTATTTTACTACCCTTCATACCCAGGTTTTCATTAAAAAGCCCCACTTCGATCAATGAAGATTTTTTAATAGCAAAGAGCCCTCCTGTAAGAAGTGGTTTGGTGAGATAACCGATTTGATGTAGTGGATTTATCATATTCCCAAATTCAGAACTAAGCCATTTCGGTTTCGGATCATCATAATATCCGATATGAGTTCCTCCAAAACAATCAAAATCATAATTACTGCAAATAAATATAAAGCGATTCAACAAATTTGGAAATGCAATCGCATCATCATCAATATATAACAACCAATCTCCGTTGGCTTCCTTTGCACCACGATTACGGGCATGACTAAGTCCTATCTTCGGCTCGAAAAAATATCTCACTTTAGGTAGTTTTGATGAAAATGAATCAACTACTCTTTTTGTATCATCACTGGAATTATTGTCAATAATGATAATTTCAATTTCATTTGTCACTTGGGATAATATAGAATCCAGACACTTTTTAAGGAGTCTTGAACGATTGTAGGTACACACCACAATTGAAAGCAGTAAGTTTGCCATTGAGGCAAATTTACAACTTATAAAATCTAAACTGAAAATTGAACTAATAAATTACATTTATACTATACCAAAGCTATGCAAAAATTTTCAGAAATGGAAATAAAAATGTGCAAACATCAATGAGTTTGTTTCATTTTTTTCAAATTAATGAAAATATGTCTTTCGCTCAAAATAATAGTGATTGAAACTATTTGTAAGTTTTTAGAAGAGAGTCCTAATTTGGCTCGCCAGGTATTCAATATTCAGACAGAGGCTTAGGCAAATTCTAATTTTTCTGACGAAAAAAAAAATGCTTTTTTCACTTTAGCAATGTTCCATTAGATTAGTGTAATGTGTAATTGCGAAATTAGGCAAGTATACACTTAAAATTTTAAAGCATTATCGCTGGTGTCGATAAATGTTTTGATCTGCTGATTTCGTTTCTATGCTATGATAAAAAGGTTTTTTGGCTTCTTTGTTTAACCAAACACTTAGGAACTAAGTCAAATATTTGGTTAATTTCTCTAGAAGAGTTATTTTTGTTGTGGATTAATAGTTTATTTTTTTTCTTGAAAGATAATATATATATTAATTTTGAGATATTTTATGTATATCTATTTAGAATAGTTGTGATTTTTTTTTAATGAGTTTTTTCTATTTTTATAAAGAAATGTATCTTCTGTTATTCTGTGGTTATAAAAAATTATTTTTTATATTATTGTATAACTTAGAGTGAATTTTGGCAAATTCTGTATTAAAATCCTAATTCTGCACTTGTGTATTACTTGATTAAAATGGTCCTTTTGACATCAATATATTAAAAGTAATTATGACTTCAACTAAATTGACTATTTTTATAGGTTTTGATCCAGTGGAAAGCATATCCTTTTACACGCTAATTCACTCTATCACCCATTTTGCATCTCAACCTGTTTTTATTGTTCCTTTGAATATTCGAAATTTAAATTCTCACTTTTATCGAGAGAGAGACCCAAAACAATCTAATGAATTCAGCTTTACTCGTTTTCTTGTCCCATATTTAATGGATTTCCAAGGTTGGGCTCTATTTATGGATTGTGATATGATGCTTCGCGAAGATATTTTTAATATTTTTGAAGAAATTAAAAACCAGGAAGAAAAAGCAGTTTATGTAGTGAAGCATGACTATGACGTAAAAGAAGGATTAAAATATCTTAATACTGTCCAATATTCATATCCAAGAAAAAATTGGTCGTCTTTCGTTTTATGGAATTGTGGACATAAATCAAATAAAAAAGTTACTCAAGAGTGGGTAAACGTTGCTTCGGGTCTCGAGTTGCATAGATTTACGTGGTTGGATGATACTGAAATTGGAGAATTAAACATAAGATGGAATTGGCTTGTTGGAGAATACAAAAATCCACCAGATAATGTTGCTAATGTTCATTGGACTCTTGGTGGACCGTATTTTAATGAATTTAAAGATGTGGACTTTAATCATGAATGGTTTGAAATGAAAGATAAAATGATTCATTGTTCTCAAATAATTTAAATATTTCTTAGCTCTTTCAAGAGAATTAACCATATTTTTAAAATAAGATGAAGCCCATACTTGCACTTATTGGCAATGCTCCTTTACAAAAAGATTTCTCAAGTACTATTGATTCATTTGACCTTGTGATACGTTGTAATGAAGCTAAGACATTAGGAACTAACACCGGCCATAAAACAAATATTCTTTGTATATCAAATATAGGGGCCCCATCAAAACGAATTATTGCTGAAAAGTCTGTAACGAAGCTACTAAAATTCCCAGAATTGTCAGAAATATGGTTTCCAAGAAATGCAGAATCGAATATTGATAATTCTAAAATTATTATTGAAGTAAATAAACTCTTCGATGTACGTATTAAATATTTTTCAAAAGAAATGAATGAAAGAGTATTTAAAAAACTGGCAGTTTTCAGTGATTTTGATTTCGTTGAACCAAGTACTGGCATACTTGCTTTATGTTATATTCTTGAACAACCGGAGTTCGACAAATATGAAAAATATTTATTTGGATTTACATTTGAAATGTGGGAAGGTCACCCTGCTAAAGCTGAAAGGTTGTTAATAAAATCATTTTGCGAAAACCGAAATGACTTAATTTTTGTGCCTGTAAGTTCTTATTGGAATCTTAAGAGAATCATTAAAGAATCAACTTTATTTTGCATATTAAGTAGGTTAAAAGAGAGATGTAAAAGAAGGATAATTAAGGAACTTAAATCTCATTTATTTCTTAAGAGAGTAAAATAAATTATGTTTATAATGAATACATTATATCCTTTTTGTAGTAAATTCTAAGTTTAAACCATTGGCATAATATTTTTGACTTAATAATTAGGTTAATGGATTTTCCAAATTATATGATGTTAAACTCAAAATATACATTTCCGTTGTGTTTTGGATATTCTTTCCCAATCTTATAAAAATCACCACCGATTACTTCAAAGCAAAAAGCATCTTTTATCCAATCTTCTAGGATAGAATCCACCTCGCAATAAACATTTGCAGTATAGCTTCCTATAGTTAAAGGTAGTCTTTTAATTGACAGTTCAAAAAAACCCTGACCGGTGTGTATATTAAGATTTGATTTGAGCATATCACTATTTAAAATACAAATTCGTTGTCCAATTTGGCTATTAATTCCAATTGAAAATTTTATGTTTGATGATCGAATAATTGAAGAATAATAAAATCTTATATTTAAACTTTCTCCCGATTTTACGAGATTAAATTGTGTACTTTTTTTATTTCCACCAAGAAATTCAATTTTGGTAAACTTTAATCGATTAAGACCTCTACGGGAAGAATTCGATATATCAAATATGTGAGTTTTTAAATTTTTTAAATACTCAGTAATTGTAAGATTTACTTCTTTTTTTGGTTTTATTTTTCCGTCCTTTATGAGTATGCCAAATTGACAGAGGTTTTTTATCAATATTAAATCATGGCTAACAAACAAAATTGTCTTCCCCTCACCCTTACTCACATCGTCCATCTTGCCGATACACTTTTTCTGAAACTCGGCATCTCCTACAGCCAAAACTTCGTCTATCAATAAGATTTCACTTTCTAAGTGTGCTGCTACCGAAAAAGCTAAGCGCATCTGCATTCCGCTGGAGTAATGTTTGAGTGGTGTGTCTATAAAACTTTCAACCCCGGAAAAATCAACGATCTCATCAAATTTCCGTTTAATTTCCTGGTTTTTCATCCCCAGGATCGAACCATTAAAAAAAATATTCTCCCTTCCTGTCAATTCCGGGTGAAACCCTGTGCCTACTTCCAATAAACTGGCCACTCTCCCTCTAAGTACGATCTCTCCTTTGGTCGGTGGTGTGATGCGAGATAAAATCTTCAGCAAGGTGGATTTTCCTGCCCCATTCTTTCCAATTATACCTAAAGACTCACCTGCGTCAACTCTAAAATCAATATCTTCAAGCGCCCAGAATTTTTCTTTCTCTTCACCAAATATTCTTCCCGGTATGCTGGTGATTGTATCACGGAGGCTTTTGTATCTTCGGTCGATACCTTTTTGGTATTCTTTCCAGACATGTTTGACTTCGATGATAGGCTTCAAGTTACTGATGAATTATGAATTGTGAATATTTTTTTAATTCTTAGCTAAAATTTAATTTCCAACTTCGTTTTTGATACAACAAAGTTATCATATTTTGCTCATTTTTCAAAGAATACGACAACTACGATAGGTTATGCTTCTTCCTTAAGCTTAAATGGATAAAATCGTCAAAGCTATTTGACAATCGGAAGTCATACAATATCAGCAAAATATGCTTCGGTTTTTCTGAAAGTGTAGATAGCAGTAATATACAAAAGGATAATAACAACCGGCACCCAAAATGACCATTCAGGCCATAAAAAGGTGGATGAATTAATGATATTGTTTCTTATGAGATCAATAGCAAAATTGAGGGGATTGAGCTCCAGAATTGTTTTGATCCATGGTTGTTTTATGATCGAAGTATCGTACATCACAGGTGTAATAAAAAACAAAGTTTGAATCAGAAAGGGCAATACATACCGAACATCGCGATATTTTACATTGATCGCAGATAAAAATGTACCAAGACTAAATGCTGTAAATATGACAATAATATAGGCAATTAAAATACTTATACCCAGATGCAGCCATGCTACAGAAAAAGAGTTGATAATTGAGTAGTACAACAAAAGTCCATAAAAAAGAACTAAACTAATCATAAAGTCGAATGATGAAGTCAACACGGCTGACAATGGGATAACCAATCTTGGAAAGTATATTTTTTTGATAATATTGGCATTGCTTACCATGGATTGTGATGCGTGTGTCACGCCATGATTAAACAGATTCCAAATCAATAAACCACAGAGATAATATACAGGCGCTGGGATGTTGCCAGTTTTTAAACCCATTCCCTGCGCAAGCAACAATACAAAAATTGTCATCATGGCCAGAGGTTGTAATAGCGTCCATAAGATACCCAAAGCAGCTTGTTTGTATCTGACTTTAATTTCCTTCCAGGTAAAGAAATACAACAATTCACGATATTGCCATAGCTCCTTCCAACCTAAGGTAAAAACTGATTTTGGTTTTATAATGATTTCGAATGGAGCTTCTGGTGCAGACATCAGATGATTTTAAGGCAAAGATATATAAAGTCTCAGGCTATTACATTTTTTTAATGGCCATACAACTTCAAATTGCAAGTAAGCCAAAGTTACAAATAAATTTGCATAGACATTATAATACTGACCTACCTTAAAATCACCAATTTCCCGAATCCATCTTTAAAGAAAAGATCCGTTTTTGTGTTAGTAAACTTATTGTATTTATCCCCGCTTTTTTTACGGGTATTAACCTTATACAAATAGACTCCATTGCCCAGTTTACTTCCATACTCATCAGTGCCATCCCATTTGTATTCAGTACGATTGGTACCTATATGCAATGGGCCCAACTCTTCTTTGGTGATTTCTTTGACTACTTTACCAGATATCGTCATGATAGAAATCGACATAATATCCGGTATTTCTTCTCCTGTCAATACAAATACAAACTGAGTTGATGTTGAGAATGGATTCGGATAGTTCAAAAGACTGCTAACTCCTTCTTCTTCGATAACGCGGAAACTAATACTTCTTTCATTTTTTCCTGATTTATTTCCAGATTCATCTTTTGCCTGCACAATGAGTTTATATTCCCCGGACTTTAAATTGGGATAATAATGCACTATTACATCATTTTTTTCAAGAGTGGCAGGAGTAAATTTAATTTGCGGACTATTCATCGGGATGCTTACTAAATTGTTTCGACCTGTATCCAGCTTAATTTCAAAAAGGTTTGGGTCTGTAATGGGCAAAAATAAGTTGTCATCTTTTAGTGAAATTTTAATCTCAGGTTTTGGCGACACGATATCCCCATCCATGATATGAATACCATCAAAGTAAATATCCAATAATGGGTTGGTTATATCAGGATTTACATTGAATTGTTTCAATAAATAATTATTTGGATGGAATTGTTCCGGTTGATCATTATTTGGGTTTACTTCTATGATAAACTGATTAATTCCTTTCTGCAAATATTTTGTATTAAAAGAAAATCTGGGTTTTATAGTTCCGTTTGGTTTTAATGGTTCAAGTCTTTTAAAGAAAGTTTGTTCAATATTTTGATTGCCAATTATCGTATATTTCACCAATAAACTATCCATTGGTTTATTGTTAATATTTACAATTTCATATTTAATTCTTAAACTATCACCTTGAAGTAAATCATCGCCTATGAAACTAAAATCAACTCCTTGGTTAACTGCTGCTTCAGGAAGATGCTGATAGTTTATTCTCCAAAAATCCATCTTTGGTACAGTCCTCTGTGTTGAATCAGACAGAAAAGCCTCAACAATCAGATAAGGATATTGCTTAGCATCTATGTTTAAATCTATCTTTGATGTAATTTTTGATATTAATTCAGTTTCATTTCCAGCAAAATCAATCCCGTACACAGTAAGATTAAAAACATCTTGTGGACTTGTCATTTCACTAAACTTAAAATCAAGTGATTCCCATTTTAGAGCAGGACCTATTTTTTTTGATCTTATAGAACCAGCTTGCCCTAATTGTTTATAAATAGAGGTTACATCAATAATGCCATCCTTTGTGGGAGAAATCTCTTCATTGTATACTCCTTCCTCGTCATTAATTGCTTGAAATACATAAGGGACCGACCCATAATCCTTTAATCTTCGTACTTCCTTTGATCCCAGTTTTTCTAAAACAGAAAAAATATTTTTTCCCAATATTAATGAATCTGCTTCCCAATCCTTAACCTTCAAATCAGAATTTTCATTATTGACTATGGTGAATAATGTCACATAATGCCCAATTTTAACTTGTTCTTCTATAAAAGTTATTAAATTTTTTCTGTCTTCAAAGTTATCGGTTCTAAATGGGAAAACATCCGTGTTTCTTCCCGGATTCACACTACCGAGACTACTTCCAGGCTTGTTTAATAGATGCCACATGGTCCATTTATTATTCACTACCACCCCGATACCGGCATCCACATAAGGCCAGGGTTCCACAGAGCTAAACCTATTAAAATTAAAGTAAAAACCAGGTCTGTCATCATTTTTCCACAATTTATTTCTTATTCTTACTTCAGCGTTAAGTGGAGAAAATTCCAACTTTCTACTCCCTTCTTTAAGTTCCAATTTTTTAAAACTATCCTTTTTATATTGAAAATAATGGCTTTGATTCCACCCTTCAGTACTTTCAGGCAAATATATAAAAGATGAAGATTGCCAAACCGGGCCAATTTCCGGATTAATTATTTCCGGTCTTACCCTCCAGTAATAAACTGTTTTCGATGTTAAATTTATACTGGGTTTCCAAACTATAATACCACCAACAGATTCTATTCGAATATTATTAAGTAAAGGACTATTAAAATATTCAGTAGTGTCTAATTCAAACAAATAAAACTGTTTTTCGGCCAGTGCATTGCTTGTCGAAGCTTTAAGACTAAATCCTTGGTTTTGATTTATTATCCCGAATTCAGGCGGGTAAATTGGATAGGCAAGATCATCCAAAATAAAAAATGGAAATCCGGGTTCCAAGTCAGATTCAATTTTATTATTTTCTTTTGCGGCAGGTACAGGACCTTCATCAATTTTATTTTGTAGATCTATCAATCCAAATAAAATATTTTTACCCAATCCATCCAGACCTCTATTGTTAATAACCACTTCGTTTTCTGAAAAATTAATAGGTGCTGCGACCCTTATTTGTACTGTGTCTACCACACTCCCATTAGGTATTTGATGATTAAATCTAAGATCTAAAGAGTCTTGATCGGAACTTCCCAAGTTGACAATATTAAATTTTACAGAAATTTTTTCTGTTGCTGTAGAAATAAATTTGGGTTCTGTTTTAAAACTACTATAATCAAAAACATAATCCGGCTTATCAAAAGCATATAATTTAATTGCCGGATCACCATGAAGTGTTGCCTGTTGATAGAATGCTAATTCAGAATATTGTTGATTTCTATATCTATTGGCCATTATTCTATTTATCTCTCCTATGGTTCCTCCATACTGGAGTGTGCCAATTCTTTCATAATACTCTCTTCCAAAGACGCTTAACGAACTGATAAATGCAGTCCCAGATGAAGCTAGAAAACCGATGGCACCCTTGTCTTTTTCTAAAATAAAGGATTCACTTACCCCAGACTGAGTGGTATGGATATTTCCGGAATAACAACCCAATGAATTAATAAAATGATATTTGCCTGTGTTTGTATACTCTTTAGGATTTTCCAAAGAAAAGTCAAAACTTCCAACAGCAGAGTGACCAAAAAAAGTAATAATATTGACTCCATTGTTGATCTGTTCTTTAATCTCAGCAGAAGTGGCTGGCTGCAGAACATCTGTACTTGTTTTATAAAAAGTAGTTACATCTGCACCCATTTTAGCATTCTCGATGACGTTTTCCATGCCCAAAAGCCCATTTTTTATAGCTTCAATTTCAAATGTTTTACTACCACCACTCAAATGCAATACCCGCTTCATCCAGTACTTATCTTCAATTGTCTGTGGTGCCAGCCTTGCCTGATCATATTGTTTTACTTTGTCCAGATAGTTTTTTATGTCTTCTGCTGACCTTACTGCCACCCTGCCAATGGCAAATTGGGGATCAGGAAAGTTTTTTTCAGAAAAAAGCATATTGTCTGATCCCACATATCCGAATGTCGGGACGAAAAAAACCAGATTTTCATTATTGATCACATCATTGTTGGTCCGCATGTATGGGTACTCTATGCCTTTGCCCAATATCATAACAAATTTAGCCTGTTTCCAGTTTTGTTTCATGTATCCGGTAAGTTGCTTTATCCCCAAAAAATGTCTTTCTATACCATAAGCAAAATGATCATAGACATCCTGAATTTCAATAACTTCTGTTTTGTATCCACCACCAATAGTGCTGCTTCTATAGTCTGAATAGTCCTTCACATAGTCGGGACCTGTAGTATACAGCGATTTATTGGATATAATGATATACTCCTGACCTGAATCAGTATAGGATTTTGGGCGAAAAACATGGATACTATTGACTTTTCGCACGCCTGAAGATGAGTTGGAAATGATATATTTTGCATCCGTTGTTGATGGATTAACTATGGCCAACACTTTCCCCCCATTTATTTTTGTGGTATATCTGATTTTTTTATTTATTTCATATACAAATACCTGATCGTTGTCTGCTTTGAATGCACTGATCTCCAGATATCTTTTTCCACTTGCCGCAGGTAGTGAAAATGTAAATTCTGATTTATTGCCGAAATCAAAAGACCTTGGATATACCAATGAAACATAAGCCAGTCTGTGACGATCATTGGCACTGTTGGTGTTTTTTAGACCCAAAGTATTGCCGGATTTTATTTCAGATTTATCCAGCGTATAAGTAAATTGACTGGTAAGTTTAGGGAGTGTAATAATTGATTCCTTTAATTGATTATTCCAACTGATTTCAAGCTTAGAAAGATGACTATTCTGGCCTAATCTGAAACTTAGCACAGGATTTGGACCGGAATCAACAAACAGCGAAGTGTTTAATACTGTAGAAGATGTTTGCTGCAATGCGTCTCCAAATCCTTCGCTCGGCTCAAAATGTGAATATCGGACATCTCCATCCACATTTTTGAAGAATGTATTTGAAAATACTATTTTTTCAGTATGAAGATAATATGGAAATGGAGCAAGTGTATTACTGTTATAGTCAGGATTGACCAGGGTATATCTCAGATTACTTGTTTCTGGTGACAAGGTAAGAAAGTAAGCATTCGTATCCGTTACAAGTGAATATTCGGGATTGAATAAATCTTTTGACCAATTATTGTATAAAAGAGAATCAAGACCTATGGTATTTTTTTCACCGTAAAATTCAAAATAATCGCCAGGCCCGAAATCATTGTCACTCACATAAATGGCCTGTTCCTGTCCAAAGTTCATCAGTTTCAATGAAGCTCCTGAAATATTACCAGAAGGAAAACCGGCCAATGTTAGTTCTTCATGAGTAACTTTGTATATTCCATTTTGAGCAACTTTCAGCTTGTAATACGTCTTATTCGCATCTATCCATTCATGTCCGAATGTTGACTGCGCATTTATCATAAAATTTGTAGTCAAGAGTACAAAAACGACTAAGACAATTCTTGAAACCATCTTCATATTAAAATATATTGTAATGTGTTTATATTTCTTAATGTTCATCTAACGACAAATTTAGTACATTTAATATAAAGTCGTATAAAAATATAATCAATTTGTCATCAATAAGTAATTTGACAATATATTTTAACAGTTGGGAATGCAAATTGGTTTGTAAGAAATTTCAAAATCACCCACCCACCCTTTAAAAATACACAATACTTGCTAAACTACAATTGTATCCAAGATTACTTTGCCTGCTTTTTAAAATAAAACAGAAATTTGATTCCTCTATTTCAATAAATATCAAAATCAGGATGCGTCAATCATTAATTTAAAGCCGACCCCATGAATGTTATCCAGCTTAATTTTTGCGTCACCTGATAGATACTTTCTTAATCTGCTGATAAATACATCCATACTTCTTCCCAGAAAATAATCGTCTTCTCCCCATAATTTTTCAAGTATAAGGCTTCGTTTTACCACATTATTTTTGTGATCCAATAACATTTTTAACAAATCCGCCTCTTTTTGAGTCAGACTGCGATCGTCGCCATCCAGTGAAAGGATTAAATTTCTGTAATCAAAATTGTAATTCCCCACTTTATATTGATCATTTACAGATACAGATACATACTTTCTACGAAGAAAAACTTCGATTTTAAGGATCAGTTCTTCTATACTAAATGGTTTTGTGATGTAGTCATCCGCTCCTATTTTCAGTCCATGTATCCTATCATCTTTCATAGATTTTGCGGTAAGAAATAAGATCGGAATGTTTGGATCAGTTGCTCTTATTTTTTCTGCTACTGCAAATCCATCCATCTTCGGAAGCATCACGTCCAGGATACACAGATCATAACTTTCGTTAAAAAAAGACTCTATAGCACTTTCGCCATCCAGACAATGATCCACTTTGTAACCATGCAACTCCAGATTATCCTTTGTAACAAAACTCAGTGTTTCGTCATCCTCCACATATAAAATTTTTGATTTTTCGCTCATGCTTCATTAAATTTTGGAATTGTAATAATAAATTCAGAACCTTCTCCTGGCTCAGACTTAACCTGAATAGGCCAGCCATGCGCCGAACAAATATTTTTAACATAAAACAAACCAAGTCCGAATCCTTTCACATTATGAACATCTCCTGTGGAGACCCGATAGAACTTATCAAACAACTTTCTTTGGTTCTCTTTGTCTATTCCTATTCCCTGATCACAAATATGCAAGGTAACGTCTATGCCAACATCATGTAGTTTTATCTCCACTATGGGGACATCATTACTATATTTTATTGCATTGTCAATCATATTTGCTACCACATTTACAAAATGGAGTTTGTCAGCGTTGATATATACCATCGATTCTAACGGTGTAAAAGTAATATTTCCTAGTTTTAATTTCAATGATTCGTTATTGATTATATCACTTAACGTTTGATTTATCTCAAAAATTTCTTTTTTAAGCTCTATACTGTCTTTTTCTAATCTCGCCACGTTAAGTACCTTCTCTACCTGATCATTGAGACGTAGGTTTTGGTCCCTGATAATCTGAGTGTATTTTGTCAATCTGGGATTACTTTTTACATATTGATCATTCGCAAGAAAATCAGAAGCTATCTTGATAGACGATATGGGGGTTTTGAATTCATGTGTCATATTATTTATAAAATCCTTCTGCAGTTCAGACAATCTTTTCTGCTCCAAAATAACCCACATGCTATATAAAAAAAATGCAATAGCCAATACTGACAGCAAAGTCAAAGTCAGGGTCATATTTCTGTTTGCCAGTAAAAAACTCTCCCGTTTTGGGAACCTTACCACAAAATAATAAATGAGATCATTAAATTTTGGCAGGTTTTTACTTTTTTTTATGTCCTTTTCATCTTTATTTTCCGCACTGCAATAATTTCCGTATACCAACTTGTCAGTACTACAATCGTACACTGCATATTCAAAGTCAATGGTGAGTGACTGTTTTCTCATTTCCTGCAGCAGATATTGTTCCAGAATTCCTGCATCAATGGCGCTGTTGATGTTTACGGCATAATAATTGGACGAACGTCGTTGGACTAGGTCTGTTTTTGGCAACAATGTTTTATTATATTTGGCCATTCGTTCCCCTACATTTCGAAGTACAATATTGACAGTCTGATCAAATTCCTTATCTTTAATGTCCCATGTTTTAAGTAGCCAGTAGGATTGTACAAAAAGGATTCCTATGATAGACAATCCCCCTAATATAATAATTCTTCTGATTAAATTATTTGGCATAATTATTTTTTATCCCGCTCAAAGATAAGAAGTTATAGTCAAAATTGTTTATTCCCGAGATATTTCCTAATTTTGAGCCCCCGATGAAAGTATTTACCATATACCAACGCAGATTTCTATTTACAGGATATATTTTTCTTGTTATAATTTCATTTATTTCTGCTCAGTCCAAAAATAATCCTTTTGAAATCAAACCCAGACTACAAAAACTGCCTTTAACTGATACCATAGTATCTCAAATAAAATCTTTTGCTGAACAAAAAGACACTTTAGTATCAACCACAACGACAAAAGTTCAACAAGGTATAAAATCCGGCGAAACACCTACATCTGCTACGCCGGATGAAAATCCTTTTGAGATCGATCATGTACCGATGAGAAAATCTGCTATTTCAATAATCGATGAAAATCCGAATAGCCAGACAGAAATCTCGCGTACTTCAAATGGTTTTCTTTTTTGGTTTTTACTTTTAGCATGTGGTATTTTAGCCATCATATTGAATCTGAAAAGTAAAGCACCCGGCCTTATTTATCGTTCGATGCTGAATGAAAACATGTTGAAACTCTTCTATCGCGAAGAAAGTACTAAATTTTCTTCCTATTTATTCCTGCTATATTGTGTCTTTTGTATAAATCTTGCAGTATTTATTTATTTGGCATCATCATTTACCGGTGGACCAAATGGAATTTATGTATTTCTTGCCATTTTGGCGGGTGTAATTTTTTTATATATCATAAGACATATAAGTTTAAGTTTGCTAGGCAAAATTTTTGATGTGAATAAATATACAGATTTATATAGCTTTGCCATCATGATTTTTAATCAATTTGCAGGATTAATACTTCTCCCACTTAATTTTTTAATAGCTTTTGGCCCAAATGGAATTCATGAAATAGTGCTATATATTTCTTTTATTGTTTTAATCATTTTAGTATTACTCAGGACAATAAGAGGAATATTTATTGTCTCAGAACATTTGATGAGTGGAATATTTCAAATTTTTATATACCTTTGTGCCTTCGAAATTGCTCCTGTGTTAATTCTGATCAAAACAGTAATGAATCTGGGACAATAATGACTAAATATTTAGTAAACTTATTGGAGTAAATGGCAAGTAAAAGCACAGCGTCACAGGTAGAAGCTCAATATATTGAAAAATATAATCCCGTGAAATCACTTTTGATTTCGCAGCCCAAACCGGAAGATAAGTCTCCATACTTTGATATGGAACAAAAATGGAATCTTAAAATAGATTGGAGACCATTTATACAGGTGGCCCCGGTTTCTGAAAAAGAATTTCGTAAAAACAGAATCAGCCTGGCTGAATTTCCTTGTGTTATTTTTAATAGCAAAGGAGCTGTGGATAATTTTTTCAGACTTGCTGAAGAAACCAGAGCAAGAATATCTCAGGATACCAGGTATTTTTGCCTTACAGAAGCTATAGCCAATTATCTGCAAAAGTTTATTCTTTATCGAAAGAGGAAAGTTTTTGTAGGGAAAAGAATATCTGAAGATTTGGCTCACTACTTCAATAAATACAAAAATGAAAAATTTCTGCTTCCTTGTTCCAATCTTGGTTCTACAGAAATAGTAAGCTATCTTGAAAAACTAAATATCCATCATACAGAAGTAGTCATGTACAATACTGTCTCAGCGGATCTTACTGACCTAAGTGATGTTTATTATGATGTTCTTGCTTTTTTTAGTCCGCAAGGGATAGAATCATTGTTTGAAAATTTCCCTGACTTCAAACAAAACAATACCAGAATAGCTGTATTTGGTAATGCAACCTGCAGAGCGGCAGAAGATAAAGGACTTTTTGTAAATATAAAAGCACCAACTCCTGAAGCACCGTCGATGACCAAAGCTTTAGAAAATTACATTGTGAAATCAAATGGCCCTAAATAACATTTTTTTTGTTGTTTTATTGCTAATAAAAATATAATCTGATGGATGTAAAATTCATTCAGAATCTTGAAAAAAGACTGTATCAGGACCTTCCAGGTGAAGAATACCAAAACCTTATGGCCCCAAAAGGTAGTGAGAAATACAGAATCATCTCACCCGATCACAAAGTAGCCTGTGTTTTGGCCTTATTATTTCCAAAAGACAATGAGTGGCACATCAGCCTCATAGAACGAGCCAGTCACCATCCGGAAGACAAACATGCTGGCCAGATTAGTTTTCCAGGTGGTAAACTAGATGCAAGCGATTATTCGTATGAAGATTGTGCACTTAGAGAAACATATGAGGAAATCGGTGTACCCCCTGACAATGTTGGCATTTTAGGAAGCCTTACACCTGTTTTTGTTTATGTAAGCAACTTTTTAGTGCACCCGTACGTCGGATTTACTACAGAATATCCAAGATTCAACAAACAGGATACAGAAGTTAAAAATATCATAGAAGTACCTGTATCTCATTTTTCCAAATCCAAAAATAAAGGTACAGCAGATATTCAGGTAAGAGATATAGTGTTGCCTGACACACCGTATTATGATATATATGGCTACAAATTATGGGGCGCAACAGCCATGATCATCAGCGAACTGGAACAAATTTTAAAGGAGGACTAAAACAGTTTTTATCTTCTTTTATAGCATCACCTAATTCCACATCTTTAGTGTATTCATCATTTCGATATAGAAAGTGATTTTTTATTCGAATCTTTTACCTAGCTTGATTTGCCAATATTGCTTACTCTCACTACTAAGATTTATAAGCAAATACTGAACCAGCCTAAAATCAATGACACATCACCGGATTCCTGAGTGCTTCAAAAAAGTCCAACTCGAGAGGCAATTTCGACATCAGCCCTCTGTATATCAAATAGGCTCCCATGACTAATGTGATGATCGGATAAAGTCGCTTCAGTGACATGCGCAGTTTTTGGCTCACTGCCTGATGTCCCAGCGTCACACCTATCATAGCTGGAAAAGTCCCCAAGCCAAAAAATAGCATGAAGCCTATGCTGCCCCAAATATTACTTAATGAAATAGCTCCGGCGATGGCGATATATACCAATCCACATGGAAGAAACCCATTAATCGTACCCAAATAAAGTGAAGGTACTTTTTCGCTTTTGCGGAGCAATCCGAACAATTTTTGACTTATGGAAGTGTAAAATCTACTGATTGCCGGCACTTTTGATATTAAATGATCCGGATTGATAGAAAATAAAAAAAACAGAACCATCACTACTCCCAGAAGTATAGAAACACCACGCTGCACTCCGCCAAAGGATGCAGCACTTCCCAATATCCCAAATAAGAGCCCTAGACTGACATAGCCGATGGTGCGGCCGGTATTGTATTGTAAAGATGAGAAAAATGCGGCTGAACCATGTACTTTTTTACTGGTTTGCACAGCAAGTGCCAATGGACCGCACATACCGATACAATGCAGGCTTCCAAAAAATCCAAGAGTAAATGCTATCCAGTACAAAACAAGTAGTTAAATGATGATCTCTTCTTCCTGATAAAAGGTCTTTTCGCCTCTTTTCCAATCAATCTTAAGCTTCCATCGACCTGCTTTTACTTTATCCACAGGTAATCTGTATATAGCATCAATACCCAGATTAAAGTCGTATTTTACATCAGACTTTTCTGAATAGGGATTATACAGCAGGATCTGACCTGACGTGGCTGAAAACGAATCTATAGGAAAGGTGATAACAACTTCTTTGGTTTCTCTGTTGTATTCAGTTTTGACCTTAATAGCGAGATCCGAAGTATTTTGTTTTTTGTCGTAGTGACTTTGATAGTTGATATCTTCATCATAATAATTTTCTACTACGAGACTATCGTGTACCTGCGTGGATTGATACACCACAAATACCAGTGTGCCAACAAAAAGGATAAAAAATATAGTGAGACCTGTTGCCCAATTGAATTTCATATGTATATTTTATTTATTTTAATGGTAAGATGGAATTCGCATGAAAATAATCATCCCGGTTTTTGCCCGCCTGAACACGTTAGTCGGGCAGGTACAAGAAAGATGGATTCATGCTCATTTCATATGTTTAAATATATTTTTATTTCTAAGGCCACATGGAATCCCCATGATTTAATCATCGTGGTTTGTGGTGTTTGCATCATGGGGATTTCATCTGTTAATTTTTATTTGTGATATCACTTTGAATCTTAAAAAACTAATCACTGTGGTTTGTAAAAAATAAACCATGACTATTTTTTATATCGAGTTCATGATTAATAATGATTTTAAAAGAATTAAAAAGCCTGCGATTGTGACTTATGGCATGTAAACAATCGACAGGCTTATCAAGTTCAATATTATTTGATGGGTCCGAAAAAGGTAGTTTTCACTTTTGTGATCAGTTTACCTTCAGCATATACGCCGATGACTATTTTATTTTTACCTCCTTCGAGTTTTTCCTTTGGAATTTTAATAAATACGGCACCTTCAGATTTACTATTTTTACCCACAGCAGGTTTTTTACCACCTATGATTTCAAATGCACCCGTCTCCGGCTCCAGCATTTTAAACTCAACAGTCAGAGAATCAGCCGTCTTATTGATCATCTGATAGTTATACAAGTTGCTGATACTACCATCGGCTTGTTCCTGAGAGAGTAATCCGCCTGTCCGCAGGAAGAGTACTTCTACATCAGATCGTAATGAAAACAATACAATTTCTACTCCGATCAATATAAAAAGTACTGCTGAATAGGCAATTGTTCTGGCATTTAAAAACTTATGTTTCCCTTTTTCTATACCTTCTATACTGTCCAGCCGGATAAGTCCCTTAGGTCTGTCCACTTTTACCATGACCTCATCACAAGCATCCATACAGGCGGTACAGTTGACACATTCCAGCTGGGTACCATTTCTGATGTCTATACCTGTGGGACAGACATGGATACACAGTTTGCAGTCAATGCAGTCTCCCAATTTGTTTTGAACGGATGTAAAATAGTCTTC
Organism: Saprospiraceae bacterium; assembly: GCA_016714445.1. GTDB lineage: Bacteria > Bacteroidota > Bacteroidia > Chitinophagales > Saprospiraceae > OLB9. The sequence continues at coordinate 32,342 of JADJNF010000004.1, forward strand.
TGCAACATCAGAAGTAACAGCCGCAGGTTGGGAAATGGTCTTATTTTTCTGGATTTTTCCTCTTGGTTCACCACGCACAAAATCATAGGCCACTACCAGTGATTTGTTGTCCAGCATCACACCCTGCAGCCTTCCATACGGACATATAGTTGTACACACCTGCTCACGCAATCTGGCAAATACTATATAAAATACAAATGAAAAAATAATCATAGCGATAAATCCACCGGCGTGCAAGGCTATAGGTTCTTGTATGATCTTAACTACCTCATCCAGACCAATGATGTATGCCAGAAATGTATTGGAAATCAAAACCGCAATACCAAAAAATATAGCTTGTTTACTGACTCTTTTGATGATTTTGTCTGTGGTCCAGGGAGATGCGTCAAGTTTCCTTTGGGCATTGTAATCCCCATCAATAGCATACTCTATACGTCTGTATACCAATTCCATAAAAATAGTCTGAGGACATATCCATCCGCAAAACAACCTACCAAATACTACTGTAAAAAGTATGATAAATACTAAAAAGATAAGCATGGCGATAGCAAACAGATAAAAGTCCTGCGGGCCAAAATGCAATCCAAACAAAATAAAATTTCTTTCCAGAATATTGATTAGGATGAATGGCTCTCCATTCACTTTTATGAATGGAAGACCAAAAAGAATTACAAAGTAAACATAAGATAACCATGTACGGTAGTTTGTAAATTTACCGGAAGGTTTTTTGGGATAAATCCAGACACGTTTTCCGCTTTTGTCTACAGTTGATATTTGATCTCTGAACTGCTCGCTATTCTTAATATTTTGATCTGAAGACATGGTTGAAATATTTTATGACAAAGTTAAATCATTTGACATTAATTAAGTGTAACTAATGTATCCGTGACTTTATAAAGGAACTGATTACAGATATTTAGGTATGATAAAAAAATATGGCAGGAAGTTATTTTTAATCTCTCCCTGCCATTTTACAAATTAATTTTATAAAAACTATTACTTTTTAGTATCTGTCGCAGGGGCTACCGCCGTAGTATCCATTGGAGTAGGAGCTGCGCCTATTGCAGTAGTGTCTTTAGTACTTGTTACACTTCCCGGGTCATACAAATCACCCTGTGGAGCCTTTTGATTCGGTGGATTGGTGCCTTGCAATGACAAAATGTAACTAGCCACTTTTTGCATGGCGCCCGGTCTCAGTTGGGACTTCCAAGAAATCATCCCTTTTTCAGGCACCCCGTACTTAATAGTAGTGAAAAGATTATTAATACTTCCGCCATGTATCCAATATTTATCCGTAAAATTTGGTCCGACTGTTCCTTCACCATTTGCACCATGACAAACCAGACAGTTGGCAGTATATATTTCTTTACCTTCAGCCAGATCAGCTTCCGCAGTGAGTAATGTTACTGTTTTTTCGTCGATGGCATCAGCTTGTGTAGCCAGAAATTTTGCTTTTTCAGCTTCACCCATTTCCATGGCAGCTATATATTCCTGCTCCTGGCTTGGCCCTTTGTCAGATACATGATAGTACCATAGATACACTGCAGCCCAAATAATGGTTCCATAGAATAACCACAACCACCAAGGTGGCAATGAGTTGTCCAATTCACGGATTCCGTCGTATTCATGACCAAGGTCGATGTCTGCTTCCTTATCTTTTGGAACAAGATTCCAGGCTTTTTCGGAAATTGTACTCCAAAGTGACCCGGTAGACGTTAAATTGGCTTTTTCCAGGCCTTCAGGTCCATATTTTTCGAGAAGTTTCATCTTCTGTACTTCGATAAGTGCCCAAATAAGGCTCAAACCAGCGAGGATAACACCTATAAGTACCAATACTGCTAATACCAATAAAATATTATTGTATGCAAGATTGAATATATTAGGAGCAGGCTGACCGGATGTATCCGCTGCTGGTGCGGCAGCATCCTGGGCATATATACCTACTGCTCCTATTAATGTCGTGACATATATTATGATGGTTAATAAAAGCTTCTTCATCATTTTATTTTTGATTAATTATTTAATATTAGTTATAATTGATTCAGGCATCATCGTCCAGCGGAAGATTTTCCATCCTTTTTATGACAGGATTATCTTTTCTAAAAGCCATAAACACACTCAAAATAAATATGGTTAAAAATGTGATGAGTGCAAATATGGCCATCCAGTTGATATTGCCTGCACCTTCTAAAATATACTTTGCCATGATTTTAAATTTAGTTGGTGATTAATTATTTAGAAGGTTCTTTAATTTTTATATCTGTTCCCAATCTCTGTAGATAAGCGATCAACGCTACTATCTCCTTATTTTCCAGATTTTCCTGAGTGATCTTATCTTTTGCCAGACTTTCAGTTATTTTTTTAGCTTGAGCTTTCAGATCATCTACTGCTTTGTCTGCAAATCCATCAGGATATGGGGTCCCCAATGACTGTAACACCTTAATTTTTGATGCTGTATAATCAGTGTTCAGATCCTTTGTAAGCAACCATGGATATGGAGGCATGATAGATCCGGGAGCCATAGATGTTGGTTCATTCATGTGGTTGTAGTGCCAGCTGTCAGGATATTTAGCACCCACTCTGTGGAGATCCGGTCCTGTACGTTTACTACCCCAAAGGAATGGCCTGTCGTATATAAATTCACCTGATTTAGAGTATTCACCATATCTTTCTGTCTCTGATCTGAATGGTCTTACCATCTGTGAGTGACATCCTACACACCCTTCTCTGATGTATAGGTCGCGACCTTCCATTTCGAGTGGAGTATAAGGTTTTACAGAAGCTATTTTAGGTACATTGTTATCGATCATCATCATAGGTATGATCTCTACCAGACCACCGATCAAAACCAATACAGCACTTACGATCAACATTTGAATAGGTTTTCTTTCGATCCATTTGTGCCAGTATTCATTGTTGTGTGCTTCATAAGCGACCAATGCCGGTGCTGAAGCTTCCTGATTGGCAATAAGTGTTCCACTTTTTACGGTTTTTACCAAGTTGTAAATCATAACAATAACACCACTAAAGTATATCGTACCGCCTATCGCTCTGATCATATACATCGGTAGGATCTGAGTGACTGTTTCCAAAAAGTTGCCATACTGAAGGAACCCATCAGCTGTAAATTGTTTCCACATCAGAGACTGTGTCCATCCCGCCCAGTACAATGGAATAGCATAAAATAAAATCCCTAATGTTCCTATCCAGAAGTGTGTGTTGGCCAGTTTTACTGAGTAAAGTTTGGTTCCATATATCCTTGGTATCAGCCAGTACAACATACCAAAGGTAAGCATACCATTCCAACCCAAAGCTCCTATATGTACGTGACCAACGGTCCAGTCAGTGTAGTGAGTGATGGCATTTAAAGATTTTACTGATAATAGCGGACCCTCCAAAGTAGCCATACCATAAGCGGTCACGGCAACTACAAAAAACTTAAGAATAGGATCAGTTCTCACTTTATCCCAAACGCCTCTTAATGTCAATAGTCCATTAAGCATACCACCCCATGACGGTGCGATCAGCATGATGGAGAATACAGTACCAAGTGATTGAGCCCAGTCAGGTAGTGATGTATATAATAAGTGGTGAGGTCCTGCCCATATATAGATAAATATCAAGGCCCAGAAGTGGATAATAGATAATTTATAAGAATACACTGGTCTGTTGGCTGCTTTTGGCATAAAATAATACATCAGCCCAAGATAAGGTGTCGTAAGGAAAAATGCCACCGCATTGTGCCCGTACCACCACTGAATCAATGCATCTTGGACACCTGCAAACACATATATTCCTTTTCCCATACTTACGGGAATCTGAATGTTGTTAAATACATGCAGTACTGTAACAGTAATCCACGTTGCGATATAAAACCATATGGCTACGTAGAGATGTTGTTCTCTTCTTTTAAGGATGGTCCCAAACATGTTGATACCAAAAATGATCCAAACTACTGCAATTGCCAAGTCAATAGGCCAGATCAATTCAGCATATTCGTGACTGCTTGTGAGTCCTAAAGGAAGAGTAATAGCTGCTGATAAGATAATCAGTTGCCATCCCCAAAAGTGAAGATTGGAGAGTAAATCACTAAACATCCTCGTCTTTAACAGTCGCTGGAAAGAGTAATATACTCCTGTAAAAATACCGTTACCCACAAAAGCGAAAATCACTGCATTGGTGTGTAATGGTCTGATCCTACCATAAGTGGTCTCGGCTAAGCCAAGGTTCATTGCCGGAAAGACCAGTTGAAGAGCAGCAAGGATACCCACCAACATACCTATCACCCCGAAAATAATGGAGGCATAAGCAAAGTTGCGTACTATCTTGTTGTCGTAACTAAATGTTTCTAAATTTGCCATAAGTCAGATTTTAAAATATAATTAATTGGTTTTATCGTTTTTGTCTATCATATCATCTTCAAGTAATATTCTGACACCCGGAGTATAATCGTCGTCAAACTGTCCGTCTCTCACCGCCCAAAAAAAGGCAGCCAAAAAACCTCCTGCAACACACAAGCTAATGATGATAAGATACAGAATAATATTCACTATTTTGAATTTTGGTGCAAAGTAGAAACAGTTCAAAAGTTGACAGATGATATAAATCACCATAGATCATGATTCTTATTCGATGAAATATAAACTCTTTTAATTTGTCAAAATACAATTGCCTTTTGAAATAATAAAAACTTTTTTTGTACATTTTAATTTACTGTAAAGGAAAGCTTTTTCATTATTCCAACAAAAAAAAATAAAACTAAAATTTAATTCATTTTGAGAACTGTTCTTGATTACAAGTAATTGGTCGTAATAGAAGGCTCATTCGTATCTTTGCAGCAATTTAAAAAATATTATCTATTTGATGAGTCCTAAGTTAAACTTTAAAATCATTGGTCTGGGAAAGCCAATCATAATATTACATGGCTTGTTCGGAATGCTTGACAATTGGTTAAATATGGCTAAAAGACTTGAAGATGCTGGTCATATGGTTGTTTTGGTGGACCAAAGAGATCATGGAAGGTCAGAACATACCAACGACTTTAGTTACCCCTTGCTTGCAGATGATCTACTTCATTTTATGGAAGAAAACTGGATACATGAGGCTGTACTTATAGGACATAGTATGGGAGGAAAAACCGGTTTGCAGTTTATTTCTGAACATGAGGATATGATCTCTAAATTTATAGCTATCGATATTGGACCTAAAAAGTATATGGGCGGACATCAGGATGTGTTTGATGCTCTGTTTTCTGTAGATATAACACATCTTCAAAGCAGAAATGAAGCCGAATCTGTCATGATGACCAAATTGCATGACTATGGTACTGTGCAGTTTCTGATGAAAAATCTGACCAGAAAAAAAGAAGGTGGGTTTGAGTGGAAAATGAATCTGCCTTTATTATTTGCAAAATATGAAAACATTCTTGAAGGCATTGTATTTAGTCAACCTTGTCTTACAGAAACTTGTTTTATAAGAGGAGAAAAATCAAATTATATTTTGGACGATGATATGGGTGATATTCTTAATGTAATCCCAAATTCCCAATTCATAACTATACCCGATGCAGGACATTGGATCCATGTCGACAACCCAAATGAACTTTTTAATCAAATTAACGATTTTATAAGACATTAATTCATAAGTTTTACGTTTTATAATTTAAATATCAAATAATGTCCAAAAAATTCAAAGTTATACTTTTCTGCTTAGTTCTGATATCCGGAATGAGCACGGTAATAGTAAACAATGATAAACTTTTTGAAATCAGCAAAAACGTCGAAATTTTTATAAGTGTATACAGAGAACTCAACACAAATTTTGTGGATGAACTGGATCCGTCTACTATGATGCGAACTGCTATAGATGCTATGACAAACTCCCTTGATCCCTATACTAATTTTGTATCAGAATCTCAGGTAGAAAGTTATTGGATCAATGAAGATGATAAATATCAGGGGATAGGTGCAAAAGTAGGAATCATAAAAAATAAATTCAAAGTACTTGAACCCTACGAAGGTGGTCCGGCATTGGCAGCTGGTATTAAAGCCGGCGATGAGATAATAGCTGTGGATGGTATAAATATAGAAGGTAAAAAATTGGATGAAATTAATGCTGTCCTGCGCGGGATACCAGGTACTGAATTAAATCTTACCATCATCCCCAATGGAAAAACGGTCAGTGAAGTGAAAAAACTTACCAGAGGAGAAGTAAATATACCGAATGTACCATACTCAGGATTTGTATCTGATGATGTAGGTTATATTTCTCTGACGGTATTTACTCAGAATGCAGGATCAAATATCTCCAAAGCACTGAAGGAACTAAAGTCAAAAAATCCAAATATGTCAGGAGTCATACTTGACCTACGTCATAATGGAGGAGGCCTGTTGCATGAAGCAGTCAACATTTGTAATATTTTCATACCAAATGGAGAGATAGTCGTAACAACAAAAGGTAAAATAAAGGAAAGGGATCAAACTTTTAAAACTATGACGCCACCTGTAGATCTTGATATACCGTTGGCCATACTTATAGATAAGAGATCTGCATCTGCATCAGAGATCGTTTCCGGGGTAATCCAGGACCTTGACAGAGGTGTCCTGATAGGACAAAGGTCTTTCGGAAAAGGTTTGGTACAAAACACCAAAGAGTTGCCTTATAATGCAAGATTGAAACTGACCACATCCAAATACTATATACCAAGCGGCAGATGTATCCAGGGCGTTGAGTATGAAAACGGAGAGCCGAAAGACATTCCTGATAGTCAGCGATCCGGTTTTAAAACTAAAAACGGACGTGTAGTCCTGGATGGAGGTGGAGTTTCCCCTGATATTAAACTTACCGGCAAAACAATTTATCCTGTGACTCAGGCCTTGCTTGACCAGCATATGATATTCGAGTATGCCAACAAATATTGTAAAGGAAAAGATAGTATAGCAAAAGTAGGTTTATTCAAATTCAATGATTTTCAGGATTTTACAGAATTTATTAAAAAACAAGGATTTCAATATGAACTTGAAGCAGAAAAATATCTTAATAAAATAAAGGAAAATCCAGGTATAAGCGATCCTAAAGATTTAATGGCTGACATCCAGAAATTGCAGAATAAGATAACATCTTCAAAGAGTGAAGAACTGATGAAAGCAAAAGAACAGATCATCGACGAAATTGAAAAAGAAATCATTACCAGGTATTATTTTCAAAATGGAAAAGTCCAGCAAACACTTGATGATGATCCTGAAGTGAAAGAAGCCATTTCTGTATTAAAAGATAGCAACCGATACAAAGCCCTATTGGGAAAAAATAAATAATGGCGCTTATTCTTCAAATTGAAACTTCCACTGAAGTCTGTTCAGTGGCGCTAAGTAAAAACGGGCACCTTATACATTGTTATGAAACTTCCGATAGCAACAGTCACACAGAAAAACTAACATTGCTGATATCGCAGTGTTTGATTGATGCAGGTTATAAAATTTCACAGCTTGATGCTGTAGCTGTAAGCGATGGACCAGGTTCATATACATCATTAAGAATAGGAGTAGCTACCTCAAAAGGTATCTGTTATGCTACAGGATGTCCTTTGATTATAGTAAATAGCTTAAGTACCCTTGCCTATGGCATAACAAAAGACAACATACATCAAAACGACATTATTGTACCTATGATAGATGCGAGACGAATGGAAGTATATATGGCTGTACTAGATGATAGCTATAATATAATAGATCCCACAAAAGCTGCTATACTGGATAGTGATTCTTTTTCCTTCTTTACTGGTATCAAAAACAATATCCATTTATGTGGCAACGGTGCTCAAAAGTGGTGGGATATTTATGGTACAGATCAGTTCTCTATCCATCACATAAATACTTCAGCAAAATTTATGACTACCGAGTCATATAATGCCTATTTAGAAAATAGATTTACAGACATGATTGACTACACCCCCAATTATTTTAAATCTCCTAATATTACAAAATCATTAAAGAAAATATTATAATTTTTTGAACCATTTTCATTAAAATATAGTTAATTACATATATCTATAACTATCATATAATAAAATAAAACAAAAAATTATTAATCACTTGAATGTTTGGTATGGTTATTGAATTATCCTATCTGAATTCCGTGAACTAACAAATCATTTCGCATGAGAAATAAGAAGAACGAAACAGTTACGTTAAAGAAGGGGGGTAAGGAAGTACAGTTAGATTATGCTGACCTGAGAAAAGCAGTATTGGTACTGAGAGCCGTAAACCACAAACTTCGCCAAAGAATCATCGATCTTTTAGAAGATGGTGAAACCATGACAGTTACAGATATTTATATCAAACTGAGATTGGAACAGTCTGTAGCATCTCAGCATCTTGCCATCCTAAGGAGAGCAGGTGTAGTAGCCACTGACCGACAGGGTAAGTTCATATACTATTCTCTTGACAAAGAGAGATTGGGTCAAATATCATCCCTTGTGGAAGATTTAACCAGTTAATAACTTACTTTCAGTCAACAACTATTATTTAATGATCATCAACAATTTATGTAGCTAAATTTACCTTTATCATCGTTTTGAGTTCCTTAAATGGACGAATTGAGATTTTTTTTTAATAAATTAGAATTTTTTTTAATATTTTCTTTGTCATTAAAAAATAACTCATCATATTTGTGCCAAGGTCTTAAAAATAAAATAAGGAATACAATGAGAGGTACAAAGGTTACTTTCGACAGTGATAAGTTACATTATTCGTCGGAGTTGATGAGAGCTTTAGCTCACCCGTTAAGATTAAAAATTTTGGAGTTTATTGATGACAACAAATCTATCAATGTTAACAAAATTTACAGCAATCTTGATTTAGAACAAAGTATTACATCCCAGCATCTGAAAATACTCAGAATGTCGGGAGTAGTATCGGTAGAAATTACCGGAAAATATCACATATATCATATTAATTATGATGTGGTAAACAAAGCAAGTTTTGCTGTCAACAGATTTGTTGGAAAAAATTAAGCAAAACACTTTCCAATTAAAAGATAAAATAGCAGCCATATTAATTTATGGTTGCTTTTTTAGTTTATACTATTGAAAAACACATGCACTACACTAAAAAACTATACCATACATTATATGATCAGAAATATTAGCAGGCTTTGACCTTATTTTAAGCTAATTTTTTTATACTCAAAATAAATTGGTTTGCAAAAATTTCATCATCCAAATTATTGATAATGAGTAAGGACGAAGTTTATGTTTACCCAAAGCGGTAATACTAAGCTTGTCTTTAAAGACATTTATCGTCTTTATAATGGCGACAGAATTTTTTGTCTCGATGAAGACATGAGTATCATCGTCTTTGAAAAATAAATTCTCGTCAATATATATTTTCAAAGCCACCATTTATTTTTTTATCAGTTTCCTATTTCAATAACTTTTTTATAAGATAAAAATTGGATTCTCACTTTTTACTAAAAAAAATAATATCCCTAAGTGTTGGTACGACAATCTAAAAATCCAAATACAATTGAAGAGCGGTATTCTCCATTTGAAAATACCGCTCTTCATTCATCACTATTTAACCAAAATACTATTTAATCAATATCAGCTTTTCTGTAAATAACCTGGTTCCATTTTTTACCTCCAGAAAATAAATACCATCCGTGATATTTTCCGGAATTATTATTGAGACATTATTTAATGAATTAATAATGAATTGCGGATTTTCTGATATTACAGTTTTACCATCTACACTCAAAATCCTGATTACTAAATTCGGATCTATAACACTCTCAGAAGCCAGATTGATTCTATCACTTGCAGGGTTAGGATAAACAATAAAAGGTCTGGCCATCATGACATGTATAGAGATACTTTCTGTGTCTTCACATTCATTACAATCCGTTACAGTAACTCTATAAAATGTCGAACTGGATGGTGTAACTGTAATACTTGATGTGGTAGCACCATTTGACCAAAGATATTTTATACTGTTCAGTCCTGGATTCTGGTCGCTGCATATTGAATTACCAGAAATTACTGGACTTAATTCTACTGTCTCACCAAGATTGATCATCCTATCGGGCCCTAAATCTGCCATCAGACAAGCTACTGTAACTTCATATTCTTCAACGCTACTGCAACCTGAACAATCTGTAACGGTAACCGTGTATGTTGTCGATTCGATAGGATTTACTGTAATAGATGTCCCCATTTCACCATTTGACCAATGATATGAAGTGATTTCCTTGGTAGTACCCTGGCAACAACCTCCTAGTACTTTAATTTCATCAATATCCCAAATAGACTCCACAGCATCATTATTTATGGTGCAATAAGGTACCAATTCAAAAAGATAAGTAGCAGGTGTTAATGTTTTGAAATTATCATTTTCAGAAAAATCAAAACTCTCAAGACCCCAAGTTTTGTTTGTATTGAGATTATCTTCATAATATATGTATTCACCGTTTTTGCTTACTCTGATTAGATACTTTGTCGCATAATTATTTGGACCGGTCGGCCCTCCAACCCATCTAAAATTCTCAGGAGATTGCTCATAAAATTGAAGTCCTGTAATTTGACCGGACTGCAAAGGATTTATTGTTATATGGAATCTAAGCGCCTGGCTAAAGTCTACTTTTGATGGATTACATGTTTTTTGGGTACCGATGCACATACCAATGCTTCCGTCAGGACCCGGCGTACAAGAATGTTTGTTGTTATTTAATCTATGAACATTACTTGCGGTTACACTTGTACATGATCCATTTGCAGTGATTGGTGTAAACTCTGAATAATCCATGTGGGTTCCCAGGTTCATCACAGAATGACAAGCATCCAAATTCCAATAGGATAATACTACAGGAGCGTTTACCTTACATTCCCCAGGACAATTGTTAAGTGAGCTACCAGTAGCTACCAAAACCGTAGAGTCGCCTTTACAAATATTATTCGGACCTACTATTTGAATTGCAGGTGCTTGATTAATGAAAATCATTATAGACGCGCTCGCTGTACAACCCTGTTGAGTAGAAACAGTAACACTATAAGTAGTTGCCGATAATGGCGAAACTGTAATTGATGATGTCGTTGATCCATTGCTCCAAATATAAGATGTGCCACCAGATGCTGACAATATTGTAGATTGTCCGCTACAAATGTTATTAACACCGGAAATTAAAGCAACTGGCAATGAATTTACTACAACAACAATATTTTTTGTATTCTGACATCCTTTGACATCCGTTACTGTAACGGTGTAATTAGTTGTTACCGTTGGATTTACAGTTATACTACTTGTAGTCAAACCGTTGCTCCATACAAAACCAATACCTCCTCCTGTTGTCAATATTGTACTTTCTCCTAAGCATATGTCATTATCTCCACCAATAGTAACTATAGGTAATGAATTCACTATAACTGTCGTACTTGTATTTGACTGGCACCCTTTACCATCAGTAACCGTTACACTATAACTAGTTGATATCTCAGGATTTACTGTGATGCTCTTTGTTGTCAATCCATTGCTCCAAATATATCCTATACCTTCCGAAGCTGTCAATGTTGTGTTTTCTCCTCTACAAATTTCAATATCTCCGCTTATATTGACCAAAGGCAGCGCATTCACCTGTACTGTCACATCTGTCGAACTACTACATCCATTACCATCTGTTACCGTTACGCTATAAGTCGTATTAGTTGTCGGACCGACTGATATGCTACTTGCCGTCGATCCGTTGCTCCATGCATAGCTACTTCCGCCACTGGCCGTCAATGTTGTGCTCTCTCCGCTACATAGCTCATTGTCACCAACGATTGTTGGGGTTGGTAAGATGTTTACCTTAACCGTTGAACTCGTATTGGCATTACATCCATTCCCATCTGTTACCATTACGCTATAGGTCGTATTAGTTGTCGGACTGACTGATATGCTATTTGACGTTGATCCATTGCTCCAAACATAACTACTTCCACCACTGGCCGTCAGTGTTGTACTTTCTCCATTGCAGATCTCAGTGTCACCAACAATTGTTGGGGTTGGTAAGATGTTTACCTTAACCATCCTACTCGTATTGGCATTGCATCCATTATCATTTGTTACCGTTACACTGTAGGTTGTATTTATTGTTGGATTTACTGATATGCTATTTGACGTTGATCCGTTACTCCAAACATAACTACTTCCGCCACTGGCCGTCAGTGTTGTACTTTCTCCATTGCAGATCTCAGTGTCACCAACGATTGTTGGGGTTGGTAAGATGTTTACCTTCACTGTTACACTAGCACTTGCGCTACATCCATTACTATCAGTTACCTTTACACTATAAGCCGTATTAGTTGTTGGACTGACAGATATACTACTTGCCGTCGATCCATTATTCCATAAATAACTACTTCCGCCACTGGCTATCAGTGTCGTACTTTCTCCATTGCAGATCTCATTATCTCCACTGATCGATGGGGTTGGTAAAGGATTTACAATAACCATCACACTCGTGCTCGCACTGCATCCATTCCCGTCTGTTACCGTTACGCTATAAGTCGTATTTGCTGTCGGACTGACTGATATGCTACTTGCAGTTGATCCGTTGCTCCAAACATAACTACTTCCGCCACTGACCGTCAGTGTTGTACTTTCTCCATTGCAGATCTCAGTGTCACCAACAATTGTTGGGGTTGGTAGGATGTTTACCTTAACCGTCGAACTCGTATTGGCATTGCATCCATTGTCATCTGTTACCGTTACACTATAGGTTGTATTGATTGTTGGATTGACTGATATGCTATTTGACGTTGATCCGTTGCTCCAAACATAACTACTTCCGCCACTGGCCGTCAGTGTTGTACTTTCTCCATTGCAGATTTCTGTGTCGCCAACGATTGTTGGGGTTGGTAAGATGTTTACCTTCACTGTTACACTAGCACTCGCGCTACATCCATTACTATCAGTTACCTTTACACTATAAGTCGTATTAGTTGTTGGACTGACAGATATACTACTTGCCGTCGATCCATTACTCCATACATAACTACTTCCGCCACTGGCTATCAGTGTCGTACTTTCTCCATTGCAGATCTCATTATCTCCACTGATAGATGGGGTTGGTAATGCATTTACCTTCACTGTCACACTAGTGCTCCCACTGCATCCGTTCCCGTCTGTTACCGTAACCCCATACGTCGTCGTTGTTGTAGGGTTTACTGTTATACTACTTGTTGTTGCTCCGTTGCTCCACTCATAAATACTTCCGCCACTGGCCGTCAAAGTTGTGCTTTCTCCAAAACATAACTCATTGTCTCCAGTGATCGATGGGGTTGGCAATGGGTTGACTATTACCGTCACACTTGTGTTTGCGGTACATCCTTTATTGTCGGTTACTGTAACACTATATGTCGTTGTAGTCGTTGGGCTTACATTGATCAGGCCTGTTGTCGACCCGTTGCTCCATACATAACTACTTCCTCCAACTGCAAATAATCCTGTACTCTCCCCTCTGCAGATCTCTGTGTCACCAATAATCGATGGCGTCGGAAGTGGATTTACCAAAACCGTCACACTCGATGTGCCTGAACAGCTATTCCCGTCCGTTACCGTCACTCCATACGTCGTGGTGGTTGTCGGGTTAACTGTAATGCTGCTTGTTGTTGCTCCGTTGCTCCATTCATAACTGCTTCCACTACCCGCTGTCAGTGTAGTGCTCTCTCCGAAACATAGTTCATTGTCGCCGCTGATCGTTGGCGCAGGTAAGCTGTTCACCGTCACCGTCACTGCGCCCGTATTCACACAGCCATTAGCATCCGTCACTTCTACACTATATGTCGTCGTCTCTGTAGGACATACCGTTACTTCATCTACATTTATCGGACTTGTCCCCGGATTACCGCAATCTCCGCACGTCGCATTGTCCCCACGGTAATCCATCGGTAATCCTTCCGTCACCAGTGTCAATAATCCACTCTCCCTGTCTATCCTGAACAGTCTGCCTCGATCTACCTGCAAGCCATACAGTTCCCCTCCTCTAAAATATATACCTCCAAATTCATCTGTCTTCACTCCCGTTACTCCTGTGTAGATGCCATTGCTAACCGGTCCGGCTACACAGTTCGTACTCGCTGTTCCCATATCCATTCTGAACAATGCATTCTCTATCCCAAAATACGAATACATCGTCTTCCCGTCTTCACTCAGTGCCCAGTCCTGGATGCCTCCTGATGGCTCCCGTCCCGATGGGTCCAGTGCATACCGCTGGAAGGCTTCTATACATGCATCCATATAAGGCTTACATCCAGGCAATACCGATATCACCCGGTAATTCACATTACTTCCATTACCGTGATTGTTCAGGTCTATACTTCCCAAATAGATCGTATAATCTACTATGCTGAATGTCAATGGATTGATCAATGCAGATACTGCCGGAAAATAATAGATTCCTTCCTTCGATACTTCGCCGATATACGCCATGATGCCTGTCGTTCCCGTTAATCCGTATGGATTCGGTGGCTGGGGTATTTCATTCAGTATACTCAGCGCTGCTGTCTCCGGATTTATCCTTACAAAATTCGCCCGCAATGCATCTGTTATCGTATTGCCTCGCATTTTCATACCATAGATATAGGGCGTATTTCCTCCCTGACAATAGTAACCTATACCGTTGACATTATTCGTCCCAAGGCTGCCTATCGTCGTCAGATTATTACCCGAATTAATCACATACAAACTCTGGTCACTGCCTCCCTGTGGTCCGCCTACATAAAAGGCGCCGCTGCAACTGTAGCCGTTTGACATCACATTGCTCCACTCATAGCTTACTCCTCCACTCGCCGTGAGGGTCGTACACTCATTTAAACATATCTCTTTGTCCCCACTGATGTTCACCTCCGGTAACGCATTTACCTTCACTGTCACACTTGTGCTCCCACTGCATCCGTTCCCGTCTGTTACCGTAACCCCATACATCGTCGTTGTTGTAGGGTTTACTGTTATACTACTTGTTGTTGCTCCGTTGCTCCACTCATAAATACTTCCGCCACTGGCCGTCAAAGTTGTACTTTCTCCAAAACATAACTCATTGTCTCCAGTGATCGATGGGGTTGGCAATGGGTTGACTATAACCGTCACACTTGTGTTTGCGGTACATCCTTTATTGTCGGTTACTGTAACACTAAACGTCGTTGTAGTCGTTGGGCTTACATTGATCAGGCCTGTTGTCGACCCGTTGCTCCATACATAACTGCTTCCTCCAACTGCAAATAATCCTGTACTCTCCCCTCTGCAGATCTCTGTGTCTCCAATAATCGATGGCGCAGGAAGTGGATTTACCACAACCGTCACACTCGATGTGCCTGAACAGATATTCCCGTCCGTTACCGTCACTCCATACGTCGTGGTGGTTGTCGGGTTAACTGTAATGCTGCTTGTTGTTGCTCCGTTGCTCCATGTATAATTACTTCCGCCAATCGCTGT
This sequence comes from Saprospiraceae bacterium, assembly GCA_016714445.1. Lineage (GTDB taxonomy): Bacteria > Bacteroidota > Bacteroidia > Chitinophagales > Saprospiraceae > OLB9. Next base: position 47,803 of record JADJNF010000004.1, read on the forward strand.
CAGAATTGTACTTTCACCAAAGCATATCTCTGTGTCGCCGCTGATCGTCGGGGTCGGAAGGCTATTTACTTTTACCGTTACTGTTGCCGTCGTCACACAACCGTTTATATCTGTTACTTTTACTCCGTATGTCGTCGTCTCTGTAGGACATACCGTTACTTCATCTACATCTATCGGACTTGTCCCCGGATTACCGCAATCCCCGCATGTCGCATTGTCCCCACGGTAATCCATTGGTAATCCTTCCGTCACCAGTGTCAATAATCCACTCTCCCTGTCTATCCTGAACAGTCTGCCTCGGTCTACCTGTAAGCCATACAGTTCCCCTCCTCTAAAATATATACCTCCAAATTCATCTGTCTTCACTCCCGTTACTCTGTGTAGATTCCATTGCTAACCGGTCCGGCTACACAGTTCGTACTCGCTGTTCCCATATCCATTCTGAACAACGCATTCTCTATCCCAAAATATGAATACATCGTCTTCCCGTCTTCACTCAGTGCCCAGTCCTGGATGCCTCCTGATGGTTCCCGTCCCGATGGGTCCAGTGCATACCGCTGGAAGGCTTCTATACATGCATCCATATACGGCTTACAACCCGGTAATACCGATATCACCCGGTAATTCACATTACTCCCGTTGCCGTGATTGTTCAGGTCTATACTTCCCAAATAGATCGTATAGTCTACTATACTGAATGTCAATGGATTGATCAAGGCTGATACTGCCGGAAAATAATAGATTCCTTCCTTCGATACTTCGCCGATATACGCCATGATGCCTGTCGTTCCCGTTAATCCGTATGGATTCGGTGGCTGGGGTATTTCATTCAGTATACTCAGCGCTGCTGTCTCCGGATTTATCCTTACAAAATTCGCCCGCAATGCATCTGTTATCGTATTGCCTCGCATTTTCATACCATAGATATAGGGCGTATTTCCTCCCTGACAATAGTAACCTATACCATTCACATTATTCGTCCCAAGGCTGCCTATCGTCGTCAGATTATTACCCGAATTAATCACATACAAACTCTGGTCACTGCCTCCCTGTGGTCCGCCTACATAAAAGGCTCCACTGCAACTGTAGCCGCTTGACATCACATTACTCCACTCATAGCTAACACCACCACTCGCCGTGAGGGTCGTACACTCATTTAAACATATCTCTTTGTCCCCACTGATATTCACCTCCGGTAACGCATTTACCTTCACTGTCACACTCGTGCTCGAACTGCATCCATTACCATCTGTTACCGTAACTCCATACATCGTCGTTGTTGTAGGGTTTACTGTAATACTACTTGTTGTTGCTCCGTTGCTCCACTCATAAATACTTCCGCCACTGGCCGTCAGAGTTGTACTTTCTCCGAAACATAGCTCATTATCTCCAGCGATCGATGGGGTTGGCAATGGGTTGACTATTACCGTCACACTTGTGTTTGCGGTACATCCTTTATTGTCGGTTACTGTAACACTATACGTCGTTGTAGTCGTTGGGCTTACATTGATCAGGCCAGTTGTCGACCCGTTGCTCCATACATAACTGCTTCCGCCAACCACAAATAATCCTGTACTCTCCCCTCTGCAGATCTCTGTGTCACCGATAATCGATGGCGTCGGAAGTGGATTTACCACAACCGTCACACTCGATGTGCCTGAACAGCTATTCCCGTCCGTTACCGTCACTCCATACGTCGTGGTGGTTGTCGGGTTAACTGTAATGCTGCTTGTTGTTGCTCCGTTGCTCCATGTATAATTACTTCCGCCAATCGCTGTCAGAATTGTACTTTCACCAAAGCATATTTCTGTATCGCCGCTGATCGTCGGGGTCGGAAGGCTATTTACTTTTACCGTTACTGTTGCCGTCGTCACACAACCGTTTATATCTGTTACTTTTACTCCGTATGTCGTCGTCTCCGTAGGACATACCGTTACTTCATCTACATCTATCGGACTTGTCCCCGGATTACCGCAATCTCCGCACGTAGCATTGTCTCCACGGTAATCCATCGGTAATCCTTCCGTCACCAGTGTCAATAATCCACTCTCCCTGTCTATACTGAACAGTCTGCCTCGGTCTACCTGTAAGCCATACAGTTCCCCTCCTCTAAAATATATACCTCCAAATTCATCTGTCTTCACTCCCGTTACTCCTGTGTAGATTCCATTGCTTACCGGTCCGGCTACACAGTTTGTACTCGCTGTTCCCATATCCATTCTGAACAATGCATTCTCTATCCCAAAATATGAATACATCGTCTTCCCGTCTTCACTCAGTGCCCAGTCCTGGATGCCTCCTGATGGCTCCCGTCCTGATGGGTCCAGCGCATACCGCTGGAAGGCTTCTATACATGCATCCATATACGGCTTACATCCAGGCAATACCGATATCACCCGGTAATTCACATTACTCCCGTTGCCGTGATTGTTCAGATCTATACTTCCCAAATAGATCGTATAATCTACTATACTGAATGTCAATGGATTGATCAATGCAGATACTGCCGGAAAATAATAGATTCCTTCCTTCGATACTTCGCCGATATACGCCATGATGCCTGTCGTTCCCGTTAAACCGTATGGATTCGGTGGCTGGGGTATTTCATTCAGTATACTCAGCGCTGCTGTCTCCGGATTTATCCTAACAAAATTCGCCCGCAATGCATCTGTTATCGTATTGCCTCGCATTTTCATACCATAGATATAGGGCGTATTTCCTCCCTGACAATAGTAACCTATACCATTCACATTATTCGTCCCAAGGCTGCCTATAGTGGTCAGGTTGTTACCCGAATTAATCACATACAAACTCTGGTCACTGCCTCCCTGTGGTCCACCTACATAAAAGGCTCCGCTGCAACTGTAGCCGTTTGACATCACATTACTCCACTCATAGCTTACTCCTCCGCTCGCCGTCAGGGTCGTACACTCATTTAAACATATCTCTTTGTCCCCACTGATATTCACCTCCGGTAACGCATTTACCTTCACTGTCACACTAGTGCTCCCACTGCATCCGTTCCCGTCTGTTACCGTAACCCCATACGTCGTCGTTGTTGTAGGGTTTACTGTAATACTACTTGTTGTTGCTCCGTTGCTCCACTCATAAATACTTCCGCCACTGGCCGTCAAAGTTGTGCTTTCTCCAAAACATAGCTCATTGTCTCCAGCGATCGATGGGGTTGGCAATGGGTTGACTATTACCGTCACACTTGTGTTTGCGGTACATCCTTTATTGTCGGTTACTGTAACACTATACGTCGTTGTAGTCGTTGGGCTTACATTGATCAGGCCTGTTGTCGACCCGTTGCTCCATACATAACTGCTTCCGCCAACCGCAAATAATCCTGTACTCTCCCCTCTGCAGATCTCTGTGTCACCAATAATCGATGGCGTCGGAAGTGGATTTACCACAACCGTCACACTCGAGGTGCCTGAACAGCTATTCCCGTCCGTTACCGTCACTCCATACGTCGTGGTGGTTGTCGGGTTAACTGTTACACTACTTGTTGTTGATCCGTTGCTCCAAACATAACTGCTTCCACTACCCGCTGTCAGTGTCGTGCTCTCTCCGTTGCAGATCTCTGTGTCGCCGCTGATCGTCGGGGTCGGAAGGCTATTTACTTTTACCGTTACTGTTGCCGTCGTCACACAACCGTTTATATCTGTTACTTTTACTCCGTATGTCGTCGTCTCTGTAGGACATACCGTTACTTCATCTACATCTATCGGACTTGTCCCCGGATTACCGCAATCCCCGCATGTCGCATTGTCCCCACGGTAATCCATCGGTAATCCTTCCGTCACCAGTGTCAGTAAGCCACTCTCTCTGTCTATCCTGAACAGTCTGCCTCGGTCTACCTGTAAGCCATACAGTTCCCCTCCTCTAAAATATATACCTCCAAATTCATCTGTCTTCACTCCCGTTACTCCTGTGTAGATTCCATTGCTAACCGGTCCGGCTACACAGTTCGTACTCGCTGTTCCCATATCCATTCTGAACAACGCATTCTCTATCCCAAAATAGGAATACATCGTCTTCCCGTCTTCACTCAGTGCCCAGTCCTGGATGCCGCCTGATGGCTCCCGTCCCGATGGGTCCAGCGCATACCGCTGGAAGGCTTCTATACATGCATCCATATACGGCTTACATCCAGGCAATACCGATATCACCCGGTAATTCACATTACTCCCGTTGCCGTGATTGTTCAGGTCTATACTTCCCAAATAGATCGTATAGTCTACTATACTGAATGTCAACGGATTGATCAATGCAGATACTGCCGGAAAATAATAGATTCCTTCCTTCGATACTTCGCCGATATACGCCATGATGCCTGTCGTTCCCGTTAAACCGTATGGATTCGGTGGCTGGGGTATTTCATTCAGTATACTCAGCGCTGCTGTCTCCGGATTTATCCTTACAAAATTCGCCCGCAATGCATCTGTTATCGTATTGCCTCGCATTTTCATACCATAGATATAGGGCGTATTTCCTCCCTGACAATAGTATCCTATCCCATTCACATTATTCGTCCCAAGGCTGCCTATCGTGGTCAGGTTATTACCCGAATTGATCACATACAAACTCTGGTCACTGCCTCCCTGTGGTCCGCCTACATAAAAGGCTCCGCTGCAACTGTAGCCGTTTGACATCACATTACTCCACTCATAGCTAACACCGCCACTCGCCGTGAGGGTCGTACACTCATTTAAACATATCTCTTTGTCCCCACTGATGTTCACCTCCGGTAATGCATTTACCTTCACTGTCACACTAGCCCTCCCACTGCATCCGTTCCCGTCTGTTACCGTTACGCTATAAGTCGTATTTGCTGTCGGACTGACTGATATGCTACTTGCAGTTGATCCGTTGCTCCACTCATAAATACTTCCGCCACTGACTGTCAAAGTTGTGCTTTCTCCGAAACATAACTCATTGTCTCCAGTGATCGATGGGGTTGGCAATGGGTTGACTATTACCGTCACAATTGTGTTTGCGGTACATCCTTTATTGTCGGTTACTGTAACACTATATGTCGTTGTAGTCGTTGGGCTTACATTGATCAGTCCTGTTGTCGACCCGTTGCTCCATACATAACCAACGCCGCCTACAGCAAATAAGCCTGTACTCTCTCCCACACATAACTCTGTGTCACCGATAATCGTTGGCGCAGGAAGTGGATTTACCACAACCGTCACACTCGATGTGCCTGAACAGCTATTCCCGTCCGTTACCGTCACTCCGTACGTCGTGGTGGTTGTCGGGTTAACTGTTACACTACTTGTTGTTGATCCATTGCTCCATTCATAATTACTTCCGCCAATCGCGGTCAGAGTTGTACTTTCACCAAAGCATATCTCTGTGTCGCCGCTGATCGTCGGGGTCGGCAAAGGGTTTACAATAACTGTTTCACTTGTGCTTGCGATACATCCTTTGTCGTCGTTTACTGTTACATTATACGTCGTTGTGGTCGTTGGACTAACGGTAATACTACTTGTTGTAGATCCATTGCTCCACTCATAAATACTTCCGCCACTGGCCGTCAGGGTCGTGCTTTCTCCAAAACATAGCTCATTGTCTCCTGTGATCGATGGGGTTGGTAAAGAGTTTACAATAACTGTTTCACTTGTGCTTACGATACATCCTTTGTCGTCGGTTACTGTTACACTATACGTCGTTGTGGTCGTTGGGCTAACGGTAATACTACTTGTTGTAGATCCATTGCTCCATACATAAATACTTCCACCACTGGTGGTCAGAGTTGTGCTTTCCCCGAAACAAATCTCATTGTCTCCTGTGATCGATGGGACTGGCAAAGGGTTTACAATAACTGTTTCACTTGTGCTTGCGATACATCCTTTGTCGTCGGTTACTGTTACACTATACGTAGTTGTGGTCGTTGGGCTAACGGTAATACTACTTGTTGTAGATCCATTGCTCCACACATAACTACTTCCACCACTCGCGGCCAAAGATGTACTTTCCCCGAAACATAGCTCATTGACTCCGGTGATCGATGGGACTGGCAAAGGGTTTACAAAAACTGTTTCACTTGTGATTGCGATACATCCTTTGTCGTCGGTTACTGTTACACTAAACGTAGTTGTGGTCGTTGGGCTAACGGTAATACTACTTGTTGTAGATCCATTGCTCCACACATAACTACTTCCACCACTCGCGGTCAAAGTTGTGCTTTCTCCTAAACATAGTTCATTGTCTCCGCTGATCGATGGGGTTGGCAAAGGGTTTACAATAACTGTTTCACTTGTGCTTGCGATACATCCTTTATCGTCGGTTACTGTAACACTAAAAGTCGTTGTGGTTGTTGGGCCAACTGTAATACTACTTGTTGTTGCTCCATTGCTCCACAAATAACTACTTCCACCACTGGCGGTCAATGTTGTACTTTCTCCAAAACATAGCTCATTGACTCCGGCGATCGTTGGTATTGGTAAAGGGTTTACAATAACTGTTTCACTAGTGTTTGCAGTACATCCTTTATCGTCGGTTACTGTAACAATATATATCGTTGTGGTTGTTGGGCCAACTGTAATACTACTTGTTGTTGCTCCATTGCTCCACAAATAACTAATTCCACCACTGGCGATCAATGTTGTACTTTCTCCAAAACATAGCTCATTGACTCCGGCGATCGTTGGTGTTGGCAAAGGGTTTACGATAACTGTTTCACTTGTGTTTCCTGTACATCCTTTATCGTCGGTTACTGTAACACTAAAAGTCGTTGTGGTTGTTGGGCCAACTGTAATACTACTTGTTGTTGCTCCATTGCTCCACACATAACTACTTCCACCACTCGCGGCCAAAGTTGTACTTTCTCCGAAACATAACTCATTGTCTCCTGTGATCGATGGGGTTGGTAAAGGGTTTACATTAACCAAATAATCATCTGAACCAATACATCCATTACAATCTGAGACGGTAACAGCATAACTTGTTGTTAGCAAAGGACTTACGTTTATTGATTCTGACGTTGCTCCTGTTGACCATAAATAAGATATATTATCTATCGATGGTGAACTTGAACATTCTCCTCCATAAATTCTGATATCATCGATTTCCCACCCAGCTGTTCCTCCTCTTTCTACTGTACAATATCCATACAGCTCAAAAGTAAATAAGGATAAAGTCGTTATCCTAAATTCGGGATGATCTGTGAAATCAAAAGTTTCCAGATTCCAATCCCGCTCTGTGTTTAGATTATTTTTTGAGTACACCAGATTTCCGTCCTTATAAACCCTAATCAGATATTTTTGATTATAATTATTTATTCCAGTTGAACCATTGGTCGTAACCCAATTCAGGGGTGACTGCTCTCTGAAGGTAAGTTTAGTTAATTTTCCGACTTCATTTGGCTGCATCCTAACGGAAAATTTAAGTCCATTCAATGGATTATACAAATTAGGGTCACAGCTATCTAATGCCCCGAAACACAAACCTACTCCTCCTGTTCCATCCGGTGTGCATGAATGATCTCCTCTATCCCTTTTTAAGTGAGTACCTGTGATAGTATTTAATCCTCCTGCATTAACAGTAGTTGGTATAAATTCTGTATAACTTAATTGATTAGGCAATCCATCACTATTACATTGGTCCAATGACCACTGAAGTAATATTTCATCTATACAATCCTTATCACAATAAGTTGTTCCGCTGACATTAGCCGTCAAAACAGTACTTTCCCCAACACAAAACTCATTTTTACCTGAAATATTTACTACAGGATTTTGAGTTACAATCACAGCATGAGCTGATGTTCCGGTACAACCGTTTACGTCGGTAACGGTAACTCGATATATTGTTGTTGAAGCAGGAGATACATTTATGGCTGAAGTAGTTTGTCCGGTATTCCAACTAAAAATAACTCCTCCGGAAGCAATCAATGTTGTTGTACTACCCTGACATATTTTTTTTGCTCCTTCTATATTTGCTTCAGGTAAGGTATTCACACTTGTCATTCTGCTGGCTGATGATGTACAACCTTTACCGTCTGTAACAGTAACGGTGTAAGCTGTATTCATACCTGGGTTAACCATAATCGAAGAAGTGGTTGCGCCGGTATTCCAAACATATGAGCTTCCTCCCGATGCTGTCAATAATGAAGATGCGCCTGTACAAAATGTTGTATTTCCACTTATAATGGCCACAGGTAGTGGATTTACAATAACGTCCATGGCAGTCGAAGCACTACAACCATTACTGTCGGTAACAGTTACAGTATAATTGGACGAAATAGTGGGAGACACTGTAATTATTGATTCAATGGATCCTGTACTCCAAAGAAAGCCTGTGCCACCCGTTGCCGTTAACACTGTACTTTCACCAAGACATATTTCATTGTCTCCAGTCAATATTGGAACAGGCAAAGGATTTACAACTACAAGTGCAGAAGTATATTCCATGCAACCATTCTCATCCATAGCCATCACAAGATACGTAGTACTGACTAATGGAGAAACCGTAATGGTTGGACCAAATTCTCCGGTACTCCATTCATAACTCATACCGCCAGATGCAGTGAGTGCTGTAGATTGCCCGATACATATTTCAAAATCACCGGTAATCACCGGAGAAGGCAATGGATTTACAACAACATTCAAACTGGCTGTCGAAGAACATCCATCAGAACTTGTAACAGTAACTGAATATAGGGTTGTTGCAGCAGGCGCTGAAATAATAGATGAAGCTGTTGCCCCTGTTGACCATAAATATGTAGCTCCTCCCGAAGCGGTTAAAACTGTTGTACCACCAACACAAATGCTTGCCTTACCACTTATGCTTGCTATAGGTAAAGGAAAAACAGTAATCCCAATTTCATCTGTAGATGTACACCCTTTACAATCAGTGACCGTAACCGTATAATTTGTATTTTGTGAAGGGGTAACGGTTATTGATGGTGTAGTCTCACCATTAGACCAAAGATAGCTTACACTATCTGACACTGGCAAACCAGTACAACAACCGCCAAATATACGGATATCATCCAATTCCCAACCCGACATATTACCACCCTGTTGCTGAATGACACAATATCCTCTTAGTTCAATTCTGAATGTGGATGTTTCAGTCACTGCAAACGCTGGTAAATCACCAAAATCAATGGTTTCCAGATTCCAAGTTCTTTCGCTGTTTCTTTCATCTTCAGCGTAAATCAAAAGATTGTTTTTATAAACCCTAACCAGATATTTAGTATTATAATTATTAACACCAGTAGAACCATTGGTGGTTATCCATTGTAAAGGAGATTGTTCCTTAAAAGATATTTTTGATAATCTTCCTGCTTCTTGTGGTGTGATGGTGACCTCAATCTTCACAGCATTATCTGAATTGTATAATAATGGGTTACAACTATCCATTGCCGGTATACAAATTCCAACATCTCCCGTGTAACTACCCAACACAGGAGTACATGAATGTTCGCCGTGACTTCTGTAAACATTTTTTGCTGTAACACTTATACAATTGCCGTTTGATGGATATTCAGGTTGTAGTTCAGTGTAATCGTATTGATTGTTTTGATTGGAAGCATTACATTGATCCAGGGTCCATCTGACCAACAGTGAATCCAGTGTGGAAGGACAAGTCCCGCTACATGTACCCTGACCTGACACTCCAGCAGCAAGTGTGTGTGAAATGCCAAAACATCCTGCTTTGTCAGGTCCAAGGTTGACAGCAAGTGTACCCACCTCAACATTTATATTTACCGTAGAAATACATCCGGCAGCATTGGTGAAACTGATTGTATATCTACCAGCATGCGATGGTTGTAAATTACTCAAATTCCAGTACGAATTTCCATCTGGTGTAGTGTCAGAAAAGCCATTTGGTCCTGATAATTGAAAGCCAGACAAACCCAATGATTGCACTCCAATTCTGAGATTTGATCCTCTGCAAATATAGACTTTATCTGCCTGGTAACTGCCTAATCCGGCATCAACATAAGGAGTCAAAGGAGTAGAAGTTCCAGAAAACAAGGTAATAATCTGTGTAGAAGGACTTGAGCAGCCGCAATTATTATCAGCAATTATTTCATATTCACCGGAAGACAATCCAGAAGCAATGACGGTCCCATTTCCTTGAGCGATTATTGCATTATTTTTGTAAATCCTTATTAACCGTCCACATGCACCATTAATGGCATTTGCTGTAAAAAATCCATCAGAAGCATAACATGATGAAGGATTCTGAAAGTTAGTAATGTTAAGGTTACACTGTGCGGTCAGATTATAATTGTTCCCAAAAAGAACAAATAAAAAAAGTGCAAAAAGTGAGAATCGTTTTTGAGTTGAGCTGAGCATATGTAAAAATTTTTATCAAAGATTATATAAATGAAAACACACCGAAAGGAAGCTCCTATCGGCTATTTTCCATCGTTTATACCTGATTTTATGTAGTAAAGATAGTGTCAGGTTTATAATTCTCCGCTCTTAAGATTCTAATTTTTCACATAATTATTTATTTAAATCATAAGCTTTTCTCTTTGCATAGTCTTATACAAATTAAAAAAATCAAATGTGTATCTGGTTAGATTGCAGATTGGACGGTTTTATGATCCTAGCAGTACTGATGCAGTATTTTCTATATCAGTTCTAAAATACTTTATTTTCACCCTGTCACCAGGATTGTATTTTTCAAGAATTAAAAATAGGTCATTGTTGTTGGTCACTTTTTTGCCATTTACTTCTGTGATAATGTCGCCAAATATTATTTCTCCGTTTTTAGTTTGTTCCAGCGCTTTTAAACCAGCTTTTTCAGCACCACCACCCGGCACCAGTCTCATAATCATCGCGCCTTCAACACCCCAATTTTTTGCATATTGCGGAGGCAATAATTCCACACCGATTTTTGGTCGTTTGACTTCCCCGAATTTAATAAGATCAGAAACTACCCAGTTGACTTCATCTACCGGTATTGAGAAGCCTATCCCGGCAGACGCTCCTGATGGACTGTATATCATGGTATTCACACCGATGAGTCTTCCACTGCTATCCAACAAGGGGCCGCCTGAATTACCAGGATTGATAGCGGCGTCTGTTTGTATGACATCCCTTATCGGACGTCCACCTATCGAAATAATTTCTCTGCCAAGAGCACTTATGATTCCTGTAGTTAATGACTGGTCAAGCCCGAAAGGATTTCCAATGGCATATACCGACTGCCCAACTTTGAGTGTTGATGACTGCCCTACTGGAATTGGCTTTAATTTGTCTGGCGCTGCTTTTATTTTAAGAACAGCAAGGTCCTTATTGGGTTCAGTACCTACTATTTCAGCATCCCAGTTTGAACCATCTGATAAGGTAACTTTAAGTTTTGATCCATTCTGAATGACATGGAAATTTGTGATGATATGACCATCTGTATCCCAAATAAAACCGGATCCTGATCCTGATGGAATTTCCGTTATATTTCTGGACCAATAGTCTCTTTGTTGATTCAGGGTTGTTATATAGCAAACTGATGGCGCCGAATTTTCAAATAAATCCATGGTTGCTTTCTCGCTGTTGGTCAGATACGTGACAGAATCTACCTGTCTGCGGTGTGTCTGGTGTGACTTAACTTCATTAGGAGTTTCTGAAGTAGAATTTTCCATCACGGCATTCAAAACTTTACTATCTGTGAGTTGAAATATTTTATATCCAAAAAAAGATCCAACCCCTATCAGAAATATACCAACCAAAATATTTTTAATATTCATTATAAGTTATTTAAAGTCAAAATTTGTTATTCGAGTACGTTTAAATTAAAGCTTATAAACAAATAAATGTTGAAAATGTATTCCTGAAAGTTTTAAATTTTTCCTAAATTTCTAAGATATCGACAAACCCGATACCTTTCTTCGTGATATGTATCAAATAAATCGTCCAATGTCCTGACCACATTCACGTAACCAAGTTCATTTCCCCATTCCAATAACCCTTTTGGGTAATTGACGCCGAGTTTGACGGCCATTTCCACATCATCGACCGAACAAATCTGCTGTCCTACAGTATCAGCAGCTTCATTGATAAGCATACTGATGATTCTCATAAAAATACTTTGGAAGGATGGATGATTTTCAATCGGTTTTGATTCACTTTTTTCGGCATAATTATAGAATCCCCTGCCCGACTTTCTACCTAAAAATCCTGCTTCCACCAATCTGAGTTGAGTGAATGAAGGCTTGTATCTGCTATCAAAATAAAATGATTTCCAAACTGATTCTGTAACCCGGTAATTTACGTCATGACCGATAAAATCCATCAAAGCAAAAGGACCCATCTTGAAACCAAAACTGATCATGGCCTGATCAATGGTTTCGATATCAGCTATACCTTCTTCCAACATTCTGATGGCTTCACTGTAGAAGGGTCTGGCTACTTTATTGACAATAAATCCGGGTGTATCTCTGGCAACTACTACCGTTTTCCCCCATGATTCCACCCCTCTTCGGGTTTTTGCAATGATCTCCTGGTCTGTCCTGATGGCCGGAATAATCTCAACGAGCTTCATCATCGCAGGGGGATTAAAAAAATGAACGCCAATGCACCTTTCAGGTTGATTTAGCGAAGCAGCAATTGATGTTATGGATATGGAAGATGTATTGGTAGCCAGTATACATGATTCGGAAACTAACTTTTCCAATTCAAAAAATATATCCTTTTTTACAGCAAAATCTTCTATGACAGCTTCTATTACTATATCACAATCACCCAATGTTTCCAATTGGTCACATAAATATATCCTGCCAATTACTGCAACACTTTCGGATGAAGTCATCTTTTCTTTCTCCACCAGTTTATTAATACTGGCTTGAATATTCCGGATTGCTTTTGATGTTGCTTCACTACTTTTATCAAAAAGTCTTACTTCTTCACCTGCCATTGCTGCTACCTGAGCAATACCTGAGCCCATCGCTCCTGAACCAACTACTCCGACTATCATTTTTCTAAAAATTTCGAATTATAAATTGCAAAAATATTGCCACAAGAAATCTCCAAATATTTTAAACCATTTAACCGATTGTCTAATAAACGTCCTGTTTATAGTACTTTATTTAATATTTTACTATCAATCATCGAGAGAACTCCCTTTCCAAAAGTCAAATTTATGCAAATCCAAAGAAAAACTAATCCTTGAAAAAAAAGATTCGTGCTGACCTTTATAAAGATTACCCAAATCCGTAGAATAAAATAAAGGTATATGTACTGCTATAAAATCTTTGACATTAAAAGAGATACCTCCATTATACAAGAGATTATTTTTAAATTTATCCTTATTCCTGTCGTAAGTACTGAAAGTGCCAAAATCAAAATACCATCTTAAAGGTAGCCAACGGGGAATTCTGAAAGGAGTGTCAGTGCTGATATTTATTGCTGCAGCAAAATGATTGCTCATACCATAACTGTTTGATGATCCTAGTGGTGTTTTAAATCCACCACCCTGGTTAAAGCTGGTTTGATTATCATATAATCTGGTTTGATTCTGGCGTGAAAAATAATATTCATCATACGTATAGTCATTAAAACCCTGGTGAATCAAAGCAATACTTCCTTTTGAAAAAATATTCTGAAAGCTGCCTGATTCCCTTTCAGTGTTAAACACAAACCCTGAAAGAAAAACCCTGAAATATATATTCTTCCGGTTTGAATACATAAACCGCTGATTAAATACTCCTGTAACTTTTAGATAATTTGCCTTATCCACCGGTTGATCATAGCTTTGTTGTTCAACCCCTATATTGATGTCAGTCGATGACAATGCAGATGATTTAGTAAAATCATATTCCAATCTGTAAATGGCTGAGTTTTGATTTTGCAATTTATCAAATTCGCCTCCTGCAAAAAGAGGATACTCTTCCTGAATAAAAAAAGCTTTAAGTGAAAGAGATGATTGTTTTTCAGGGAAGCTTTTGTATTTAAAATGAAATGTTACAGATGGATCAATGCGTATATACCTCTGACTATAATTAAAAGTTTTATTGGTATTCATATCAAATGACTTCAAACCAACTCTGTAACTGACTTTCTGAAAAATACTACTTAAAGAATACTGATCATAATTTATCCATGACTGACCCAAAAAATTTTTATTCCTGAAAGAATAGACCGGTGTTATAGCAAAACTTAATGGATGATTGTCATTAAAATTTGAATTAGAAAAATTTAAACCTAACATCATTCCATCATTGTCATTGTACAAAGGAAAAGGTGTCAACCGTAATTCCTTAACCCTGGAGTCTCCATCTTTAAAAAGGTTAACAATTTTTATTGGTCCATGCTTAAGAGTTTTATTCGGGTAGAAATGATTATTTTCTCTATTTATCTCAGGAAGGAAGCCTCCCTGGTCAATGGAAATAATTTTTATTTCCTCCTGATGATCATATTCCAAAAGAATTGTTTTTTCTCCTGAAAAACCGTTAACCAAAAAATCTGTTTTCATTCCTGTTTTATTTTCTACCGTTAAAATAAAAGGTAAAGCGTCCGATTTCAGGTTTTCAACTGAGAGATGTAATTTTCCATCTTTATCATTTATTTGGAGTATTTTATAGTCGGTTTCAGATGTTTTGGATATATAAGATTCTGCCACAACTTTTAGTTCTTTTCCTGAAATTTGTTCAAGTTTTTCGATAAAATTTTCAGGAGTTAATGTTTCTTTTGATTTAATAAAATGATCTAAAGTGGCTGAAAAATTTTCCTTACCAACCAATGATGATAAATAGTGAAAAAAAGCGGCTGATTTAATAAATCTGTTTAAATATTCATGGTATACATACAGCATTTTTCTATTCGTATTCAATGGCTTAGAGATTCTGCTTTGGTGGTATTGGTACAGATATTGATTATAAAAGCTGTTAAATTCACTATTTTCATCTTCATCTGCATTCAGAAGATCTTCATTGTATATATCTTCAAAATAAGTTTCCAATCCACTACCTATCCAGGGATATTTTTCTTTGTTAATTCTAAATTTAGTAGTTACCCACATTTCCGATAAAATAGATACCAACCATTCTTCCACTGATTTATCCTTATCCGGTTCATTGGTCAAAACCATTCCATTTGTTTTAAAACAAGCATAACATCCTTTTCCAATTAAGATCGTAAGGGTATCAAATGGATATTTACCAAGATGTTTTGACAACCCATAAGATATTTTTTGAATCACAGAGTCAACGTTCTGGAGCATCATTGAACTATCATTTAAGAAAACCAATCGATACGAAATATTATTTTCATCAGAATAACTGAATAACCTTGTACTTTCCCTTTTCACCAATACAACAGCCAAATCAAGTACATTTTTTGCAGATATTTCGAGCGGATTATTTGTATTCACTGTGCTTCCATTGGAAAAGGGAACAAAACCTTGCAATCCATATAATTTTAATAAAACATCACTATCGTGTCCCCATTCATCTGCATATTGTCTGTAATGATAGGTCTGCCACATATTATTGTCAAACATGGCTAGTTTGGGGTAAAAATTTCCTAAATAAAAATTTCCCTTTTCATATCCCAGGCCATTTACAAGAGCAGGCAATTTTAGTTTATACTCAATAGTTACATTGCCGGAAAATATACTTTGACTCCCGACAATGACGCCAAGAATCTCGTTGCTATCATCCTTAAATACATAAGATGCAGGATTTTGCTGAACAGTTACTTTGATGTCATTGATTTCAGACAATTTGTTTTGATCGCGAAAGTAAAAGGACGTTAAACCATGCTTAAGCTGCTCTTCTGTAAATTCATTTCTTGTATTGCTGAACGCATTGGCCCAAAGATGAAAATATACAGTATCACCCGGAATTTTTAATTCAGATGGAATATTTATTTTTGTCGATACATCTACTGTTCTATAAACTGTGTCCACATGTGCGATGACTTCATAAAATAGTTTTTGAGCATGTAAAACAGATAATGATGTGATGAAAACCGCAAATAAAAGTAGAATCTTTTTTCGTATCATTTTATGCTATTTGGGTGTAAAAGTACGTAAAATTGTTATATTCATAATTTTAGAAAATGATGCCAACTTTATAGATTAAATCAAATCCGATTTATTTTTACCTTTGTGGCGTTTATAGCAAATAAAGATACATTAATCGCATTTTTATTAAAATTTGAAATTGAGCCATGATTTCAAATTTTCAAACTATAAATCCATAGGAATCATTCCTATATCTTGAATATTTTAATAACCATAATTATCCGGTGTAATATCCGATATCCGTACTTAATACTATAAAATTTATGAAACCATCTATCCCTAAGGGTACGCGAGATTTTCTTCCATCGCAGGTGATCAAAAGAAAATTTATATTCAACACGATAGAGTCAGTATTTAAGATATATGGCTATCTTCCTATAGAAACACCCACAATGGAAAATCTATCTACACTTACCGGCAAATATGGTGAAGAGGGTGATAGATTGCTTTTCAAAGTTTTGAATAATGGAGATTTTCTGGCAGGTGCTGATAAAGATGCGCTGGAAAAGCTGGATTCAAACAAAGTCATTTCTTCTATTTCCAAAAGAGGCCTGAGATACGATCTTACGGTGCCTTTTGCCCGTTTTGTGGTGATGAATTTAAATGAAATCAGTCTGCCTTTTAAAAGATATCAGATCCAGCAGGTATGGAGGGCGGATCGCCCTCAACGTGGCCGATACCAGGAATTTTATCAGTGTGATGTGGATGTGGTCGGCTCTGATTCGCTGATGTATGAAGCAGAACTGGTCCAGATATATGCAGAAGTATTCAGAAAACTAGGAATCAAGGTTAAAATACTTATAAACAACAGAAAAATTCTGTTTGGTCTGGCCGAAGCCGCCGGCATCACAGATAAATTTATGGAAATGACCATTGCCATCGACAAACTCGATAAAATCGGTAAGGATGGTGTGATCAAAGAGATGATAGATCGTGGTATACTTTTAAGTCAGGCTGAAAAAGTGATGAATCTGCTTGAAATAAATGATTTAGCAAAACTAAAACCTGCTTTTACCGGCTTACCGGAAGGGTCAAAAGGTATCGAAGAAATAGAAACTATACTAACCTATATTGGTGATAGTGTCCCTGAACTGACTTTTGAAATCAATCTGGCCCGGGGCCTTAATTATTATACAGGCTGTATCTTTGAAGTAAAAGTAGATTCAGCTGCTTACCCGGGATTTACTATGGGCAGCATCGGCGGCGGCGGCAGATATGACAATCTTACTGGTGTCTTTGGTCTTAATGGAGTATCAGGAGTAGGAGTTTCTTTCGGCGCAGAAAGAATCTATGATGTCATGGAAGAGCTCCAATTGTTTCCTTCCGGTGTGCAGAAAGATATAGAAATACTGTTTATTGCCCTGGATGAAGAAAGCCACAAATATGCTTTCAGACAAGTTATTGCTTTACGCAAATCAGGCATATCCTGTGATCTGTACCCTGAGCCGGCAAAGATAAAAAAACAAATGTCTTACGCCAATGCCCGAAATGTGCCATATGTCGGTATCATAGGTGAATCAGAAAGACAGGAAGGTGTCATCAGTCTTAAAAATATGGTAACCGGAGATCAGAATAATGTAAAACCGGAAGCCCTGATAACTCTCCTTCAGTAAAATATAATTACAACTTCAATTAAAATTCCAATGGAATACAATTCTCTAAAAGATATTCAGATAGCACTTTTATCCGGTAAGACCACCACTGAAAAATTGGTCATTTTCTATCTCAACAACATAGAGTCTGTAAGGGATCTGAATGCATATATTGAAGTTTACCAGGAAGAAGCATTGTCCAAAGCAAAAGAATTGGATCAAAAAATAAAACACCATCCTGACACACTAGGCAAACTTTTTGGCTGCATCATATCTGTCAAAGATCTCATCGTTTACAAAAATCATAAGGTCAATGCCGGATCCGGAATTCTGGATGGATTTGAAAGCCAATTTAGTGCTACTGCCATAGAAGCTGTACTAAAAGAAGATGCCATTATCATAGGAAGGACCAATTGTGACGAATTTGGGATGGGATCAGCGAATACCAACAGCCATTTCGGATCAGTTAAAAATGCGGTAGATCCGGAAAAAATATCAGGTGGTTCAAGTGGCGGCGCAGCTGTTTCTGTGCAAACTAATACTTGTCTGGTTGCTTTGGGTACAGACACCGGTGGGTCAGTACGACAGCCCGCTTCTATGTGCGGTGTGTATGGATTCAAGCCGGGATATGGTATGGTGTCCAGATATGGGCTGATTGCATATGCATCTTCATTTGATCAGCTGGGCATACTTGCCAATAATGTACAAGATATTGATGCCATCATGTCAGTGGTGTCAGTAAGGGATGATTTTGATGCTACCATGTACCAAACCGGACTTTACTGTGAGCAGCTCTCATTAGAAAATCTAGCCTTGGATACACTCAAAATTGCATATATTAGTGATGCTTTTGAAAATGATGCTTTGGACCCTGAAATAAAATCAACTAGCTATCAATTTCTGGACGAACTTAAATCGAAAGGAGCAACAGTAGAAGGCATACATTTTAAATTGCTCGATTATGTCGTCCCTTGTTACTATATATTAACAACGGCAGAAGCTTCTTCCAATCTCAGCAGATACGATGGAGTAAAATACGGACATCGTGCTGAACGTGCCGGATCTCCTGAAGAAATGTATGTGAATTCGCGTTCTGAAGGATTTGGTAAAGAAGTGAAAAAAAGAATAATGCTCGGTTCATTTGTACTAAGCGAAGCTTACTATGATGCTTATTTCACCAAAGCTCAACAGGTAAGAAGGTTGATAAAAGACCAAATGGACTCATTCTTTGATCATTATGATTTTATCATCATGCCATCCAGTCCAAAAACAGCTTGGTACATACATGAGAAACCTAATGACCCGTTGGAAATCTATATGGCAGACATATATACCGTATTGGCAAATCTTGCCGGCATTCCGGCCATAAGTATACCCTTAGGCAATAATACGGATAAAATGCCGTTTGGTATTCAGGTATTATCCCGAGTACATAACGACAGGAAACTACTGAATTTTTGCAACCAGTTATAGTTTGGCACAATAATTGAAAAACAGTTAATTACAGATAATAATTTGTTAACAAGTATATTATCTTGACAAATTTAACTTTTAGTGCTATCTTTGCGTCCCGAAAATTATTTACCTGGCTTTTCAGTTAATTCTGTATATAAGTCAGAGATATTAATAATTTTTTCCCAAAAAAAACCTGATTAATTTTTACCATGAGCACATTTAGAATTATTACAAGAAATCTTGTGATGGTGTGTTTTCTAACTTTTGTTTCATTTTTTTCAGCTTATTCTACATCCCCCTCGAATGCTGAAATCATCAAAAGAATCGAAAACCTGAACACCGTCATCGAACTGCGGGTGACTGAAGAAGTTACAACGCAGATTAACATCTATGTTGAAAAATATAAAAGAGACAGCGAAACCGTACTCGGAAGAACATCTCTTTATTTTCCAATGATAGAAAATGCCATAAGAGACAAAAGTCTCCCTGACGAACTGAAATACATCGCTGTGATCGAATCCAGCTTGCTACCAAGTGCAGTTTCTCATCAGGGTGCTGCAGGAATCTGGCAATTTATGCAGGGAACCGCAGAATTATTCGGATTAAAGGTCAGTAAACATATCGACGAAAGAAAAGATATCGTTAAAGCAACTGACAAAGCGCTGGATTACCTGAAGTTATTATATGAGTTTTACGGAGACTGGACATTGGCTCTTGCTGCATACAACTGCGGCACAGGAACGGTAAGTAAAGCCATTAAAAAAGCCAACGGCAATACCAATTATTGGGTTATCCAAAAATATTTGCCAAAAGAAACACAAAAGTATATCCCAAAATTTATTGCTGCTTCATACCTGATGAATTACTATTATTTGCATGGTCTTAAGCCTATAGAACCATCCGATGATATAAAGTTTACTACATCTGTAAAGGTATTTGAAAAAACAGAATTTAAGAAAATCAGCAAAGAGTTTGAAATTGAAATGAACCTGCTGAAGTATCTGAATCCAATGTACAGAAAAGAGTTTATTCCTGAATCTGAAGATGGCAGATATTATCTAACATTGCCTGATCAAAAAATGACGGCATACATTGAAAAATATAATTCAGTCGAAAACCTGGTATTCAACCCGATATCACGAAAAAGAGACGAAGCTGATTTCCAGAAAATTGCAATGGACAATGGTCAAAGAGCAGCCATTGAATATGTTCAGTTGCTTAGCCGCAAAAATTCTGCAATCAGAGACAACCTTAAAGACAGCAGTATCATAGCGAAACTTAAAATAGGCCTTACTCCGGGTTCCAATAGCATTAAGTTATACAAACTCAAAAGAAAAGAGTCATTATCTGATGTTGCTGAAGCAAATAATATAGCTTTAGATGACCTAATGGCGATGAACAATATCAATGAAAATACAGGAATTGCACCTGGAAGTATTATCAAGCTTTCAAAATAAATAAGCTATTCCAAAAATATCCAAAGGGTTCAATGTGTTAAAACATTGAGCCCTTTTTTATTGGTGAAAATCTCCTATTTTTGCAGCCTTTGATTTAACCATCTAATAAATGAAATGGACAGAATAAGAACAATATTAATAAGCCTCATAATTTTGGGCAGTTGGATAAATGTTTGTGCCAGACATCAAAAGGATACAGTGATCACATATGTATTTCCTGATGACTGGTTGGGAATCTGGGAAGGTACGTTGGATATTTATAAAAATCAAAAGATCGTCCAAACTGTTCCTATGACCCTCGAACATCTTAAAACAGATACTTCCGGAGCGTACATTTGGGCGATTATATATGGTGAGGATAAAGTAAGTGGCAGAAGGCCTTATGAATTGAAGACTAAAGATGTTTCCAAAGGACATTATATTGCGGATGAAAAAAATGGCATTTTACTGGATGGTTATATTTTCGCCAATAAATACATCAGCCATTTTGAAGTAATGGGCAATCAGCTTACTTCTATATATGAAAGAACAGGAGATTCCCTTATCTTTGAAATTATAGTAAATTCATCCACACCCATACAAATCACAGGAAATGTCAAAGCTGAAGGGGAAGAAACTATTCCTGAAGTAAAATCATTTCCGATCACCGGATATCAGAAAGCAACACTAAAAAAAAGGTTAAAATAATTGTCCTGTTTTCATATCTTTATCAGCTTTTTTGTCACATACTCTTTATTATCAACCTTTACTCTTAGAAAGTAAATGCCCGAATTTAAAGAACGGGAAATACCTACTTTTTCTAACTCCACCTTATTTCCTTCAAAAAGTAATTTTCCTTGGCTATTAAAAAGTTGAATTAGGCTCTTTATATGATCATCAGAGTAACATAAATTGAAGTTGTCAATGAAAGGATTGGGATAAATATCTACTGGCTGATTTAAAGAAATTTCAGTATTCATCGAAGAAGTGCAAAACACGTCATTTAATTTCTCCCATAAGAAGTTGTCAAATGAACTCAATGCACCTGTGACCTGACCTCCATCCTGCCCCATTCTGATGATGACCAATTTTTCTGAAGGGACTATATAAATTTTCTGATCATTTTTGCCCAAAGCACACCATGTATCACCAGGCGCATTGGGTATCAAAGTACCATTAAACACTATCTGACTGCCCGGAAGCATGAAGGATGGCTGTCCATTGAGCCACCATAATAACCCATAAGATTTATTCAATTCCTGAGAAGGAATGATCATAGATTGAATAAAATTTTGATCAGAGACTATTTTCTGTCCGTTCCAGTTGCCGGAATTTAGCATAAGCAGTCCGAAACGGGCCATACTTCGTGGTTTGCTATACATAACCCCATCGTACCATAAACCTGAAATTCCTGTTTTTAAAGTGAGTTGGGTATTCATAAAATTTTGCATTGTTGAACCCCAGGCTTTTCCTATTACTTCATGAATAAGTCTGTACGGTGCATTGTGATAAGCCCATCTGGTACCTGCTGCAGCTTTGTAATTAAGACATGATGCAAGCATACAATTATCATCGGGCACGTTGTCATCCAAACCAGTAGTCATACTCAACTGATGCCAAATAGTAATTTTATTCTCCTGTTCCGGAGTAAGATTTGTCCATCCCTGTCCCAGATACTTTGAAGTTTTATCCTGAATATCTAATAATCCTTTTTCCTGAGCCATTCCTGTAAGAAACCCTGCGAGAGATTTTCCGGCAGATGCCCAGTACCATATACTATCTTTGGTAAAAGTGCCAAAATATTTTTCAACGGCTATCTTACCATCTTTCAGTACAATAAATGCTTTGGTTTCCTTTTCTTCCAAAAATGAGTACAAACCTGCTACACCTTCTTCACACCAATCCAGATCTTTGGGATCGATAGTAGCCCACTGGTCGGCACTTAGCGGTGGAAAATAAGAATCCTGGGCTAATAAAGTCAAATTACTTATCAGGAAAAAAATCATGATTATCAATCTCATCTTTTTATTTTTTGATACGTTGTTGAATTTGTATGAGGTGTAAATATTGAAATTATTTCCGTCGTTTGTCTTTGAGCCTTCTGACGGAATATTATTATCATTTGTTTGCATACTACTTATTTGGTTTTCACCACAAAGTTTTAATAAAAAGACAAAAATAATCGTATCAGGTTTAAAGTAAGCTTCAATGGATCATTATATTGTAAAAATAATTAATGTATATGTTCTTTTTTGTGAGCTATTCATCTAATTTATATTAAAAAGACTTAATTTTACAGCATTATGCCAAATACATCATTCATAGGTCACAATATTGATATTGCTGCTACCCTACTCAAGAAAGGAGAAGCAGTTGCTATACCCACAGAAACCGTCTATGGTCTTGCAGCAAATGCGCTAAATACAAGTGCTGTAGCTAAAATTTTTCAAATAAAACAAAGGCCAACATTTGATCCTCTGATCATACATTTATCTTCATTTGAGAAAGTATATGATTATGTTTTGGAAGTACCGGAAATATTTGAAGAACTGGCAAAAAAATTTATGCCCGGACCATTGACGTTGTTACTTAGAAAAAAAGACATCATTCCTGATCTGGTGACTGCCGGTTCACCTTATGTAGCTGTGAGAATACCATCACACAATGTTACCAAATCTCTACTGGACATGGTTGATTTTCCATTGGCTGCTCCCAGCGCTAATCCTTTCGGGTACATAAGCCCGACTACTGCCCAGCATGTTGCTGATCAACTAGGAAATAAAGTGTATTATATCCTGGATGGAGGTTCCTGTGATGTAGGTCTCGAAAGTACTATCATAGGTATGAGTGAAAACGGAGATATAGAAGTATTGAGAAAAGGAGGTTTATCTATAGAAAGTATTCAGGAAGTAGTGGGTAATATTATAATCCGGGATATATCTTCTTCAAACCCTGAAGCACCAGGTATGCTGACCAGTCACTATTCACCCAAAGTACCTTTAATACTCACTGATCTAGGTCAATTAAATAAAGTATCTGATATCAATAGAACAGGAATCATTTCATTCAGAAATTTCCTACCTACGATACCAACCAAACATCAAATTGTATTGTCACCAAGTGGAAACTTTATGGATGCTGCAAGAAATCTTTTTAAAGGTATGCGATATCTTGATGGTTGTGATCTGGATATTATTTATGCTGAACTGGCTCCTGAGGAGGATTTAGGTATAGCGATCAATGACAGACTCAGACGAGCGGCACATCGTTAAAAAAAAAATAGCGCCTTTAATTCCTGATCAAAGCCGCTATTCATTATATCAAAATTAATATCTATACTGCAAAACTTTCTCCACAACCGCATGAACGCGCCGCATTCGGATTGTTAAAATAGAAGCCTTTCCCATTTAATCCACCTGAAAATTCAAGTGTGGTATTGCACAGATATAAAAAACTTTTAAGATCGGTCACTACCCTTACTCCATTGTCATCAAATATCTGATCATTGGGTTTATTCTCATTATCAAAATCCATCTTATAACTCAGGCCTGAACATCCTCCGCTCGTGACACTCACTCTTACGAAATATGAGTCTTCCAGATTTTTGGTTTTAATAATCTCGGCTATTCTCTCTTTAGCACTATCAGCTACAAATAACATGATCAATTACCTTAAAAATATGAATAATTATAAACGAAATAGAGCAACATTAATGTGCTTCTATCAGTTCGTTTTTCTTTTTATAGTCTGCTATTGCACTTTTTATAGCATCTTCAGCCAAAACAGAACAATGAATTTTTACAGGCGGTAAAGCCAACTCTTCCACAATAGCCATATTGTCTATCGTCAATGCTTCATTAATGGTTTTTCCTTTAAGCCATTCTGTAGCCAAAGAAGACGATGCAATGGCAGAACCACATCCGAAAGTTTTGAATTTTGCATCGATAATAGTATCTGTAGCTTCGTCTACTTCTATCTGAAGTCTCATGACGTCACCACATTCGGGAGCTCCTACAAGTCCTGTGCCTACATTTTTTTTATCTTTATCCAATGTGCCCACATTTTTTGGGTGCTTAAAGTGATCAAGTAATTTTTCTGAGTATGCCATGGCGTTAGTATTTTAAAATTATTTGTTTAATAAATATTTTTTTAACTCGTTTTAATGTTCTGACCAGACCACGCTGTCCAGATCTATACCTTCTTTATACATTTCCCAGATGGGACTTAAATCGCGCATATGATTGACGCCCTTGGTGACTGCATCAATGGCATAGTCAACGTCATCTTCAGTTGTAAACCTACCCAGGCTAAATCTGATAGAAGAGTGAGCAAGATCATCACCCAAACCTAAAGCTACCAGAACATATGACGGTTCGAGAGATGCAGAAGTACAGGCTGAACCCGATGACACAGCTATATTCTGATTAAAAGTCATCATAAGTCCTTCCCCTTCCACATGTTTGAATGAAATATTTGTCACATGAGGCATTCTGTGGTCTATGTTTCCGTTGACGTATACTTCTTCAAGATTATCTTTAAAAGCATTTTCGAGTTTGTCACGAAGTTTGGATAATCTTGCAGTATCTTTTGACATTTCTTCTTTGGCAATAGCTGCGGCTTTCCCAAATCCTACGATGCCGGGAACGTTTAAAGTGCCTGATCTCATTCCTCTTTCATGACCACCGCCATCCATTTGAGCCGTAACTTTTACCCGAGGGTTCTTTCTATTTACAAATAATGCTCCGACACCTTTTGGTCCATACATTTTATGTGATGTAAATGCCATCAAATGAATGCCCACCTCCTTAGGATCCACAGGAATTTTGCCCACCACCTGAGTGGCATCACTCATGAACAAAACACCATGCTTTTTGCATATATCCCCAATTTCCTTCATAGGCTGGATGACACCGGTTTCATTATTGGCCCACATGATAGAAATAAGAATTGTTTTATCAGTAATAGCGGCTTCCAACTCTGCCAAATCTATCAACCCGTCATTTTTAACATCCAAATAGGTTACCTGTCCTCCCAGCTTTTCAACCTTCTTACAGGCATCAAGTACAGCTTTGTGTTCGGTCTTCGCTGTAATGATATGATTTCCTTTTGATGCATACATTTCAAATACGCCCTTTATAGCAAGATTGTCTGACTCAGTAGCGCCGGAAGTAAAAATTATTTCTTTAGGATCTACATTGATTAAATCTGCAATTTGCTCACGGGCATACTCCACGGCTTCCTCTGCTTTCCAACCAAACGGGTGATTCCTGCTGGCAGCATTGCCCGGAATTTCATAAAAGTAAGGCAACATGGTTTCAACAACTCTAGGGTCAGTAGGAGTTGTAGCATTATTATCAAGGTATATCAATCTGTTGTCTGCCATTATTTGCTTAATTATATTTAATCTAAATACAAAAGTAATACTATTTTGTTTAATTTACAGCAAGATTTAGTTAAACTTTTTATTATGATGGTATAAATTTAATCCACAGCCATGCCACATCAAAATATGTAAACACACTTTAATATTTTAACCTTTCTGCTATAAAGGCTTATATACCAGTAGTTTTATGATGTATTAATTGGTTGTTTTGAAGGTGGTGATAAACATTTTTAATGTTCTATGCTTTTGTCAGAGCTATTTAACATTTTTATCACCCTCACTTCTTCTATTTTGGTATCCGATTTGGAAAGAATGATAAAACGGTAATTTTCCAATACTATCTCTTCTCCAACTTCGGGAATACTACCATGCGTCATCACTATATAACCTGATAGTGTCACATATTCTTCTTCTGGTAAATTAAGCTGTTTGTATTTACTGTTTATAAAGCCAAGTTCAATTCTTCCTGAAAAAATAAATTCGTTTTCAGAAATCATTTTATCCGTAAAATCTTCTTCATCATGTTCATCTGCTATCTCGCCAAAAATCTCTTCCAATATATCTTCTAAAGTAATGATACCAGCAGTACCACCAAATTCATCCACCACACAAGCAATGTTTGTCCCGCTCTTGATAAATTTATATAATAGATCCTGTACATTCATGACTTCGGGTACAAAATCTATGTCCATTATATTTCGTTTGATAGACGATATATTTTTAAAAAGTTGCTGGTGATGAAAATATCCTACTACGTTTTCTACTTCTCCGTCAGTAACAATCAGTCTGGAGTGTTTTGATGAAATGAAAGTATCTTTTACTGTCTGTAAATCATCACTTTTGTCTATAAATACTATTTCATTGCGGGGGATCATACAATCCCTGACCTTAAGAAGATTTAAATTAAGTGCATTGGCCAGTATTTCCTTATCTATCTCCTTCTCTTCATTTACATTAGATTGAATATAGTGCTCCAAATCCAGTTTTGTAATATTATTTTCATCGCTAGACTCTATTTTTCCGAAGATAAGTCGAATGACCAGATTGGATGTTTTTGTAAGTAACCAACTGGGAATCAACAGTATCCATGCGAAAAACTTTAAGGGTCTTGCCAGTCTGAAGATCAACTCATTGGCATACAATCTGAAAATAGTTTTTGGTATAAATTCACCAAATATCAGAATGATAATAGTCAATATAACTGTAGTAAAAAAGGAAACCGCAAAACTTCCTTCAGGAAAAATCATCACCAATAAAGGGGTAACAATAGTACTAAAAAAGATTGTGTACATGACCAATACAATATTATTGCCAACGAGCATTGTACTCAAAAATGATTTAGGGTCATTGTACAAACTGGTGAGTATCTGGCCTTTTTTTGAACCTTTGTTTTTAAGTACTTCAAGACTGAGTTTATTGGCCGATAGATAGGCAATCTCACTGCCGGAAAAGAAGCCGGACAATATCAAAGTAATAAGTACAAGAATTATGGAGGTGATCATACTCGAATTTAAACCGCAAATTTAATTAATTGCTGTGACAAAATCAGAAACATTTATTTTACCTTGTACTTTTTGTTTTATTTCAAATCGGGTAAACTCCTGATTGGCCTTAAATCCGAAGCCATATGTAGTATCTCCCTTTTCAGCCTGTGTGATTCGTACAAGTTTATCTGTATACACGATTCTTTCCCGCTCATCCCATATCAGTTCAGGCGTTTCCAGTTTTTCATTTTTATCATTGTAAAAAATCACATTACCTTTGGCAGTAATCTTTTGGGTTCTTTCTTCCCGGATAGCCGTTTCCGCTTTCAGCCAGCTGTATACAATCTTATTTTCATTTAAAAATTCAAGCAAAATACCTTTAGGAAAAACATCTTTTGAGTTGTTATAATCGCTGTATCGTTCCATCACGGGCGCATGAATCACAATTTTGACTACTGCTGAGTCACTGTACACTATTCTGATATTTTTACCACGCTCAACATCAGACCGAAGGCCCTCTGAAAGTAAACTATCTATTTCCTCCACTTTTGTGCTGCAGGACATCAAAAACAATATAAAAATTGCGCCAAATATTTTTTTAATCATTTTTCGGAAGATAATACGGTCACATCACCGGCATAATTTTCAATAGAACCATCCAGCCATAATATTTTGGCTCTCCATACATACACACCAGTCACAACCGGCGTACCTACGTCCTGATTTTTTTTCTTAAATCTGCCGTCCCAACCGCTCTGAGTATCGTTTCTCTTAAAATCCACACCATCCACGCCCTGATATACCAGATTTCCCCACCGATCATATATCTCGAGCAGTTCAATATTTTGTACTCCTTTGGATGCCCACACATTAAAAAAATCATTGGATCCATCACCATTGGGTGTGAAAATATTTGGGGAATGTACCTTCAGATTTTTTACCACCCGGATTTCTATGATATCTTCACCAATGCATCCATTGGAATCGATGACTGTCACCATAAAACTGGTTGTATTTCCTATATAAGCAATGTAATTTTCTGCATCTACCTCTTCAAGTTCCGGACTCCAGAAGATAGTATCTTTGTTTTTTACAGGCATATAGGTCAGCTTTATCAAAGCAGAATCCCCCAGCTCAATCGTCTGATCTAGGCCTGCGTCTACAATAATAGGCAGCGGTTGATTGACTATGGTGGTGATGGTATCTACACATCCCTTCAGATCCTGTACCCTGACCTGATATGTTCCGGCAGCCAGATTGCCAAACTGGGGATTTGGCCTGAAGGGCCCTCCGTCCAGACTATAGCTATATTCAGGTGCACCACGTAAACCATTGGCAAGAATTCGCCCTTCCGGAATCTCAAAACATCTGAGATCCACTACATTGGCATTGAGGGATAGTGTGCTGGTATCTTTACAACAAGGGTCTACAAAAAAATCAATAATTTTGGTAACGGTACAACCTCTGGAACTTTCAACAGTAAGCGCTGCAGTCTTATCTCCGAAAGATTGATATACCACATCAAAAGGTCCCGTGCCATTGAGTCTGGACGGAACAGATCTGTCGCCAAAGTTCCAGGTATATTTTACGATCGGGTCAGTGAGAGATTCAGACTTATTGGTAAAAATAACCGATTTATCACATTCAAAGGCTCTGTTGGCATTGACATCAAAATCAGGTTTTGGCCCAAGAAATGTTCCTGTACCACCAAATTGAATACCAAAACCTAAGCCTGATCTGGTAAAATTATTTATTACTAAAACATATGATTTTCCAACTTCCATATTTAAAGCAGATACAAAATTATTATTCCCCTGCTGACAACCAGGAGCTTCAGATATATCAGTATCCCCTAACATTAATCCTGTTGGCCCGTTACAATTTATCCAGGTGGTCAGTGGATCAGTTGCTCCATTTGTCCCATTAGCACCAGATGCCATACATCTTAACAATCTTTTGCCGGAACAATCATCAATACCGTTTGGTAGTTCATATAATGCAAAATCCAGATCATCAGAAATGGAATTCCTATTTTGATAATCATTCGGTGTAAGTGTAAATGTCAATGACCCAGCAGTTTCACATGTCCATTTGTACCAGGCAGATTGAAATTCCTGTTCCATACAGTTTCCTGCTTCTATTTCATTTCTGTCATTACCCAAACCTGTAAGACTTTGTACTTTAAAAGGTGACGTATCGCAGAGTACAACTGCTTCCTGACAATCTGCTTCAGGTAAAGGTACAGGGATAAAATCATCCAAACACAATTTAAAAGTTCCTTCGCCACCCATTGCAGACTCAATCATAATATAATAGGTTTGTCCTATATTAAGATTATCAACCAGTAGTTCATCATTCCCAATTGCTTTTCCAGGGGAACATTGTAAATATTTACCACATTTTTCAAATAAAACAATC
This sequence comes from Saprospiraceae bacterium, assembly GCA_016714445.1. Lineage (GTDB taxonomy): Bacteria > Bacteroidota > Bacteroidia > Chitinophagales > Saprospiraceae > OLB9. The sequence continues at coordinate 77,564 of JADJNF010000004.1, forward strand.
TTCGGATTTCTAATTGTACCACCTAATCCTGAACCAAAAACTCTTAAAAGAATACCAGGTTCGCGAGGAGTAAAACTAAACCAGACACCATTACCCCATTGCAATAAGACACAACTATTTATAAAAGCGGGGTCCGCTTTGGCGCCAATATTGGTAAACTCACCATCCCTTGAACAATAATTATTTGACGTCGGTATAGGTGTTGCAAATTGACAATCATCATTAAGAATCTGTGCGTTACCTGATTGATAGACAGAAAATATGATCAAAAGTGACCAAAGTACGGATAAACGCATATTTTTTTGATACCGGAACATACACTTAATTTTCATAAATAAACGCGTCTAAAGCATAAGAGTTGTTATCTAAGACGACTTCAAAACACTTTTAGCTGGTACAAAGCTATGATTTTAACGGAAATTTAATGTTTTTACCCATACTAAATGGTATATGATTACTTTTGCGGGACATTTTTTTCAATATCGATTAGCGGACTTAAATCATATTCATGCTTTATATAGTGCCCACACCCATCGGAAATCTCGAAGATATGACTTTCAGGGCCATCAATGTGCTGAACAGTTGTGATGTGGTGCTTACTGAAGATACTCGTACCAGTGGCAAACTCCTGAAGCACTTTAATATCGACAAACCCATGTGGGCATTTCATGCATTTAATGAACATAAAGCACTCAAAAGTATCATCGATCACTTGCAACAAGGCAAAAACATTGCGTTGATCTCTGATGCCGGTACGCCTGGTATATCAGATCCGGGATTTCTGCTGGTGCGTGAGTGTGTGGCAAACGGTATCAAAGTCAGCTGTCTACCCGGAGCTACGGCATTTGTACCTGCTTTGGTATCGTCAGGTATGACTACAGATAAATTTTATTTTGAAGGATTTTTACCACACAAAAAAGGCAGACAGACGAGGTGGAAATACCTGACAACACTGGATGTGACCATCGTGCTGTATGAGTCTCCGCATCGTTTGGTAAAGTGTCTGGAAGAAATAAAAACATATCTCGGAGAAGACCGAAGGGTTTGTGTGGCTCGTGAAATCAGCAAAATGTTTGAAGAATTTTATACTTCGGATGTAAATGATGTCATATCTCACTACACCAAAACACCAGCCAAAGGAGAAATAGTAGTCATCATCGAAGGTAAACTCAAACCTGGTAAAGAAACAGAATAAAAAAGCACAACCACATATGATAACGTTTGAAAGATTTAAGCTCGCCAATGGATTGACTGTCATCATTCATGAAGACAAGTCCACGCCCATGGTAGCAGTTAATGTTGTATATAATGTGGGATCAAAATATGAAGAACCTGACAAAACTGGATTTGCTCATCTCTTCGAACATCTCATGTTTGGAGGATCAATAAACATTCCGGATTTTGACGATCATATCCAGGATGCCGGCGGTGAAAATAATGCATTTACCAATACGGATCTGACCAATTTTTATGAAGTCCTGCCGGCTGAAAATATCGAAACCGCTTTGTGGCTGGAGTCAGACCGCATGCTGCAACTTCGATTCAGCAAAAAATCACTGGATACACAAAAAAAAGTAGTGATCGAAGAGTTTAAGGAAACCTGTCTCAACGAACCATACGGCGATATGTGGCATCATCTCAGTAGATTGTGCTACAAAGTCCATCCCTATCAATGGCCCACTATCGGCAAAGACATGAGTCATATTGCAGAAGCAACACTGGACCAGGTTAAAACATTTTTTTATCACTATTATCGTCCCGACAACGCGGTTCTGGTCCTTGCCGGAAATATTGATGTTAAAAAAGGAATCGAACTGGTAGAAAAGTGGTTCGGATCTATACCCGCCGGTCATTATACCAAACCAAATTATTTGTATGAACCTCCTCAAATAGAATTTCGTCAGGATATCCTTCGACAGGATGTGCCTCATGATGCTGTATATCAGGGATATCATATGGCAAGCAGAATGGACGATGGTTTTTATGCCTGTGATTTGTTATCAGATGTGCTGGCAAACGGTCGTTCTTCCAGATTTTATCAGAGACTGTACAAAGAGCAGGAACTTTTCAGCACTATAGATGCTTTCATTTCGGGTACGGTTGATCCCGGATTATTTATCATAGAAGGTAAAACCATGCCGGGCATATCGATGGAAAAAGCCAAAAAAGCTATCAAATTGGAACTGGATATGTTAAAAAATGATCTGATATCCGAGCAGGAACTTTCCAAATTAAAAAACAGTGTCGAAAGTAGTCTCTTGTATTCTGAAGTAAGTGTACTCAATAAAGCTATTTCCCTGGCCTATTTTGAAGTACTGGGAGATGCAGATATGATCAATATCGAAGCAGAAAGATATCACAATGTCACTGCCGAAGACATCAGAAATGCAGCTCAACAAGTATTCAGAGAAGAAAACTGTAGTGAAGTGTTGTATGAAGCCACAGAACTTTAACCCATGCAATGCCGAAAAAAATGAGAACAATTCTGTTAATTTCAATAATAACCCTTAACGGGTCAATCAGCTTCACACAGTCATATAATACGAAACCTCTCCACATTAATAAACCTTTTGTTTTGGGCGAAATTGATGAAATATATTCTGACATTCTATCAGAAACCAGAGTTTTGAATATCTATCTTCCCGTAGGATATAATAAAAACGATACGATAAGCTATCCGGTCATTTATTTGCTTGATGGTTCGGCTGATGAAGACTTTATACATATAGCCGGACTGGTGCAGTACAATAGTTTTGAATGGATAAACAGAGTGCCAAAATCAATCGTGGTCGGCATAGCTACGGTAGACAGAAGACGGGATTTCACCTTCAGAACAAGCATAAAAAAAGATGCAGAATCATATCCAAATTCAGGACAATCAGATAAGTTTATCACATTTTTAGAAAAGGATTTAAAGCCATATATAGAAAAAAAGTATGCTGCAAAAAAGCGCGGGACCATCATCGGCCAATCATTGGGTGGGTTACTGGCTACAGAAATTTTGTTAAAAAAACCTGCTCTTTTTAATACATATATCATTATAAGCCCAAGTTTGTGGTGGGACAATGGTTCTTTACTTCAGCTGGACTCAGATATTCTGCAAAAAGGGTTCGAAACACCCATAAATATATACATTGGAGTGGGAAAAGAAGGGCTCGCGCCGACAGTAAATCCAAGAGTTATGGAAGTAGATGCAAATGTTCTTGCAGATCAATTGAAATCTACCCAAAGTAAACATGTTCAGGTAATATTTGACTATTTGCCTGATGAAAATCATGCTACCATCATGCATCAGGCCGTTTCCAATGCATTCAAAGTTTTGTATTCAAAATAGGGTTAAGATTAAGATTAAGATTAAAATAAGCATGGCACACCTGAAACAACTTTGCAGGAGAATCTCTTTGTTATATTCAGATTTTATCCTTATAAAGTAGTAATGATATATTTAATTCTTAATATATAAATAACCTAATTTTCCTCTTGTGGATTGGGATCGTAAAATTATAGTTAAAAAGTTTTGTGAAATATAATTTTACACAAAGTATTGATTTTGAGTAAGGACGAAGATAATGAAGTTTAGAAGCATCAATTTATCCCATGAAATCTGATTTTGGAATTTCAATACTTATAGTATTTATTTGGCTAAAATATTTCAAAAAAGGTAAATTGTGCCATAATTACCGGATACTCTTCATGAAACCACTTTCAGTTGGTCTGATTTTATTAATATTAGTATGTCGTCTTTTTTCTCAAAAAGATGCCACTATATCGATATTGACTGTCAATGATGGGCTCTCCCAAGGAATGATTTTCGATATCTTGCAGAGTAAGGATGGCTTCATCTGGATGGCTACCAAAGATGGTCTGAACCGATATGATGGATCCCGATTTGAAGTGTTCTCACCTGATCCTTTTAACCCATATTCTATCAGCAGCAGTGAGATCAATAGCTTATTTGAAGATCGCAATGGATTGATCTGGGTAAGTACTCCAGAACAATTGGAAGTGTTTGACCCCACAAGCAAAAGATTTTATCATCTTATGTCTGAAGGACAGCCTATAACCAGCCAATATTATCCCAGTTTTGCTCAAACACCGGACGGGGCCATATGGCTGACTAATGAAATGTCCATTTGGAAAATTAACTTACCTAATGATTTTGTTGAAAATCCAGCAAAAAGCAGAACATCCATTGTAGAGCCTATTTGCAAAAAATTACCATTGATTTTTACTGATGGGCAAAAAAAAATACCCATTAAAACTACAAAGGTTTTGTATTCTCAAAATAAAAAATTGTTGTTAGGAACCAATCTTGGTCTCTTCAGTTTAGATCCGGCATCTGAAAAACTCTTGCCTGAATATATCACTCCAGATATTGAACTCAGGAGTGTTGTGGAAAACAAGATCGGTGAGATTTTGATGATTGGAAAACTGCCAAATGAAAGAAAAATCTGGATTTGGATCTCCGGCACTACCATCAGGAAGTTTGCAGACATTTCATACCCTGTATATCCACGCACCGTGTTCTCATTTGATGAAGATGGTTATATATGGACATTCTTAGGCAAGGCCATTCAAAAATGGGAATTGTCTGCTTTTTTTAATCAGGGTAAACCGGAATTGGAGATCAGCACTGATAATTCTTTTCTAAAGGATAACTTTGCTTATTGCACTAAATTTTTATTTGACCAAAGCGGTGTGGGATGGGTAGGTACAAATGGTTTTGGTATCATAAAAATTAATAATACAACATCTAAATTTAAAACTTTCCTGCCTGACATTTCCCAACGTATCTTATTAGAAGCACCTGATGGTGGTCTATACAGTTTAGAGTCCCCAATGATCAAATATTCTGATAAAGCTTTTGACAAACATGGTCTCAATACTGATTATTATGGCAATTTTCATCCTTTTGATAACAATTCAGTCGGACGTCTTGTCGTATGTTTTGATGGAGCTGGTAATGGTTGGTCTTCAAGTCGCGAAGACTCTTTGCTCTACCGAATGGATGCTATGACAAAAAAAATTGAAACTTTCCCCTGGCGCGGTGTGGGTCTGATGTGCGATCTTCCTGGTTTTCTATGGAGTGTTGATGAAAATGGGTTGTACAAATTCGATCCTGACACAAAAACCCAAAAATTCCATGCTTTCGACAAACCACAGAAAAGGATTAGTGATTATTCAAATTATTTATATGAAGATATTGATGGTACTTTATGGATTTTTGGATTCATTGGTTTGATCAGAGTAAATAAAATAAACGATAGGTTAAGATTCGAATACTTTACCAACAACCCGACTGACCGATCTTCAATTTCTTCAGATATAGTGCTTAGTGTAATGGACGACCCGATTGAACCCAACCGATACCTGTGGGTAGGTACGAAGTCCGGCGGGCTGAACCGAATGGACAAAAAATCCGGAACATTTAAACAATATAAAAAAGAAAACGGGTTACCAGACAATGTAATTTATGGTATTCTGGTAGAAAATACATCGACTTCAGGATCTGGAAATCATATCTGGCTGAGTACCAATAAAGGATTATGCCGCTTCGATGTTCGTGCAGAAACAACCAGAAATTTCAGCGCAGCTGATGGTTTGCAGGATAATGAGTTCAATAGCTCCAGCTACCTGAAAACAAGTGACGGCACCATGATTTTTGGAGGAGTAAAAGGACTTACAGTCTTCCATCCTGACAGTCTGCAATTCAATGAATATGTGCCACAAATTCATATCGTTGGCGTGATGGTCAATAATCAGAAATATGACCTGGACGGCAAGTCTTCCATATCTCTCTCGTACGACCAAAATCTACTCAACTTTGATTTTGCTGCACTTGAATTTACCAACCCAACTCAAAACCAATATCGTTATCAACTCATCGGCGTGGACAAGGAATGGGTGACATTGGGTAACAAAAACAGCATACAGTTTGCCAATCTTGCACCAGGCAATTATACATTTAAAGTATTAGGCAGCAACAACGATGGTATATGGAGTGACCAACCAGCTACAATCAAATTCACCATTCGACCTCCTTGGTATAGCTCATGGTGGGCCTATGGATTTTACATTGTGCTTTTGGCATTTGGTGTTCGACAATTTTATTTTTATAAACTTAGCCAAAGACTCGAACATCAGGAAAAAATCAGGCTGCAGGAAATGGACGAATTTAAAAACAGATTTTTTACCAATATAACTCACGAATTCAGAACGCCGCTCACTGTAATGTTAGGCTCCAGCGAACAGCTAATAAAAGAAGAACCAGACGAATTCAAAAGTACAAAACTCAGTCTTATAAAACGGAGTGGTGAAAACCTTTTAAGGCTTATAAACCAAATACTTGACCTTACAAAACTGGAGTCAAATACACTTACCATACACTACATTCAAGGTGATATATTGACTTATACCAGATACATCGCAGAGAGCATGCACTCTTTTGCCAATACACAAAATATTTTGCTTAAGGTGGAAAGTGATCAACCCAAAATCGTGATGGATTACGATCCGGAGCGCTTTTCACAGATTATTCACAACTTATTGTCCAATGCGATCAAGTTCACACCTTCTGGGGGTAAAGTGATCTTGAGGATTGAATTGAAAGACAAATGGCTCATAATCTCGGTTAATGATTCAGGCTTTGGAATTCCTTCGGATCAATTGCCACATCTATTTGAAAGATTTTACCAGGCCAATAATCAGGAACATGCCAAATCAGGTGGCACGGGGATCGGGCTTTCTCTGACCAGAGAATTGGTCAAAGCGATGCATGGGGATATTTCTGTACAAAGCACTGTGGGAGTGGGTAGTACATTTTTTATAAAGCTTCCTGTAACCAATATTAGCCCTTTTGTAGAAATCAAAGATCCTAAAAATGAAGTAAAATGGAGTTCTACTGCAACGTTTACTCATTCTGCAAACGTCAGTTCTAAAGGGCAAAATGGTAAAGCAACCCACGATGAATCGTTTGCGCATATTTTAATCATCGAAGATAATGCTGATGTAGCAGAATATCTTGGGTCATGTCTGAAGGATAGGTACACATTGGAATTTGCTTATAATGGTCAGGCAGGTATTGAAAAAGCATTGGAAAACATCCCGGATATTATAGTAAGTGACGTGATGATGCCCATAAAAGATGGATTTGAAGTAGTTGAAAAACTGAAGAATGACGAACGAACCAGCCACATACCCATCATTTTACTCACTGCAAAAGCAGACGTTCAAAGCCGTCTACTAGGACTTAAACGAGGAGCAGACTCCTACATTTCCAAACCATTTCACCAGGAAGAGTTGTTGGTGACCATAAACAACCTTTTGGAATCCCGAAGAAAACTACAGCAACTATATCTGCAAAAAGCATTGATCCCTTCGAGTGAAGTAGGATCTGATGTGGATATTGAAGATGGTTTTTTAAAAAAATTATATGAAGTCATCGAAGAAAACTATACAGATGAAGATTTTGGTCTGACAGAATTGTGTCAAAAAATCAGGATGAGCAGATCACAGCTATTCCGTAAAATGAAAGCATTGACCAATATTGCTCCTTCAGACCTGATCCGAAAACATCGACTGAATAAAGCCAAAGACTTATTAAAAAGCGGGGAAATCAATGTAACTGAAGCCACCTGGAAAGTCGGTTTTAAAGATCCTTCATATTTTTCTAAGTTATACCAGGAAGAATTTGGAGAAACTCCCAGCGAAACCCGTAAATAACTGGTATTCAACTACATAAAAGCCTTATAATTTATATAACAGACACAGAACTACCTGTTTTTGTTTGACTTTGAAACCAGATTACCTTTTTTTGGAACGAATCTACCTGTACTTTACCATCATTCAACTTTACATTTGCCTAAACATTTTAAAACCAAAAGTTAATCATGATGGTGACTAATTATTTATACAACTCAGTTCTAAATATAATTGAATCAGGCTTTCTTTCCTCACAGTCCCAGATGCTGAACTTTACAGTAAACACAGAAAAAATGGATAATATTATGTCCGTGCTGGGACAATATGGTCTTTATATATTTGCCATAATTATCCTGATATTTGGATTTGCCATTTTTTTGTGCATTGGGCTAGAGTGCAAACTGCTGGAAGGTGACACTAAATCAAACACTAAACAGGTTCTTCATACTGTCCTTGTAGCAGTAGGTTTGATTGTATTCAGTGTCGGTTGCGGCGCGACAACTGATATGGCTGACTTCGAAACAAACAACAATTTGGCTCATGAAAATCGTATATGTACAGCAACTCAGCACTGTTCTATCAGAAAAGATGATACTTTTGAAAAGCAAAATACCAGAAACACAATTACGGTTAAAGGCTATTTGCAGTATAAATCACCCCCATTTTGCAGGTGCTGTGGAGAAAGGCTTGAAAGAACAAACCACTAATACGTTTATTATAATATTACAACCATAAAATCAAAACAAAATGGAAACACAAAACAATAAACTTACACCTGTTGAAACCGGAGAAAGAATTACCGCACTTGATCTTATGCGCGGTTTTGTCCTTTGCGGCATCCTTCTGATGAATATTAATGGATTCGGACTGGCCCATGCCTATGGAGATCCTACTATTTCCGGTGGCTCAACCGGTTGGAACCTGTATACCTGGATAGTGACCAATATGTTTTTTGAAGGAACAATGCGAGGTCTTTTTTCTCTGCTTTTTGGGGTTGGAATGTTCATTCTTCTCGATCGTATGGATAAAAGGCACGCAGGCATCAAAGGTGCAGATATTTACTTCAGAAGACTTACCTGGTTGTTATTTTTCGGGGTTTTACATGCCTATCTCCTGATATGGTCAGGAGAGATACTCTTTAACTATGCTTTGATGGGATTTCTTGTATATTCCTTCAGGCGACTTGCACCCAAAACATTAGTGACTATAGCGGTGGTTTTATTTTCAATTGGTTCTTTTTGGAATTTTATGGAGTATAAAAGCAAAGTTGGAATGCTGGAGACGGTAGAAAAAGCAACAGCTTTGAAAGCAGAAGGAAAAGAGTTGGACAGAGACATGAAAGGAGCGATGAAAGAATGGGAACAAATTCAGGAAGACCGTTCGCCTGAAAGTATAAATGCCTTTAATGAAGGTATGCGCAAAGGATATTTTGGTGTTGTAGCATTTAATGCCCCGGAAGTTTTTAAATGGAAAACTTACGGTCCATACAGATATGATGTCTGGGATGTACTGAGTATGATGCTGCTGGGAATTGCACTTTTTAAATGGAACATTCTCTCAGGAGATAAATCTGTGCGGTTTTATTTGACAATAGTAGTTTTAGGATATGCTATCGGGTTGACAGTCAATTATTTTGAAACCACAAATATCATCAATAAAAATTTCTCTTACATTTCATTTTATGAGACAAATACTACATACGATTTGGGAAGGGTGGCTGTATCAATGGGCCACATTGGATTGATCATGCTGTTTAGCAAACTTAATGTTCTGCATTGGATTAAATATGCTATATCCTGTATTGGAAAAATGGCACTGACCAATTACCTGACACATTCATTTATTTGTATGATCATATTCACTGGAGTTGGCTTCGGTTTGTTTGGTAAGCTACAACGATATGAATTACTGTATGTGGTATTCAGTATATGGATTTTTCAATTGATCATCAGTCCGATATGGCTCAAATACTTTCATTATGGACCTGCAGAGTGGCTGTGGAGAAGATTGAGTTATCTGCAAAAACCACCATTCAGAAAAAATTTTACCTGACATTAAAATGAGTATATTATGTATGATTTCTAAAAAAATTTATGACTTCCGGCATCATCAAAAAAATGGACTAAAATATTATGTTTTATATTTTTTGCATAATACAAATATTAATATCTAAAAATTAGGAAAGAACATTATATTTGATTTTTAATTAACTTTTTAGGCCATTATTTCCTTATTTCAACGATTTATTAACCGCAAATATTCATATCAAAACAATGGAAGACAAACCAACAGCAAATGCAATCGCAGCACCGGTATCTGAAACGAGCCGACTTAAAGTCATTGATGCACTTCGTGGAGTGGCACTTTTGGGTATTTTACTGATGAACATCCCGGGGTTTTCAATGCCCAATTACTCGTTTGAAACTTTTACAAACGACCCGTCCAATGTCAATTTTTGGGTGTATGCTGTGATATCCATTTTTTTTGAAGGTAAAATGCGCGCCTTATTCGGTATGGTATTCGGAGCGGGTGTATTGCTGTTTATAGCCAATAAAGGAGCGTGTAAATCCACCCATATTTTATTTTACAGGCGTATGTTCTGGCTGGTTTTATTCGGTCTTATACATGCTCATCTGATCTTGTGGATTGGTGACATTCTGTACCTGTATGGTGTTTGTGGTATAATCCTTTACTTGTTTCGCAATGTAAAACCAAAATATCTGGTCATGGGCATTCCTTTGGTAGCTATTATGGATTTTGTTGGTGGTACTGTTTTTTATAAGGACTTACGGGTCAAAAGACTGGAGTATGTAGATGCTATCAAAGTTCAGACTGCAGGACAGACGTTGACTGATGCCCAAACCAAAGCACTGACCGAGTGGCGGGAAGTCGAAAAAACCATGATTCCCAACCGTGAAGATGCCAAAGAAAATACGGAAAAAATGAAATCGGATTATGCTACCGTAGCGAGCTATCTGAGACCAATGGCATTTGATGGCCAGACAAAATACCTATTGCTTTCAATTTGGGATTCGCTGGCATTGATGTTACTGGGACTAGCACTATATAAATGGGGATTTATCACCGGAACCTGGACCAAAAAAGACTATTGGACGGTGGTAAAAATAGGATATGGTATAGGCATTCCTTTGGTTCTGTATAGTTTTTATTTTAATTTTACCCATTATTCAACTCTGGAAGCCAATCTCGCCCGTATGGAAGTTACGCCCATGGAGTGGACGGGACTGATTTATCCGTTTCAGCGTATACTGATCGTGATGGGTCATGCCGCTTCGATTATATTATTGTACAAATCAGACATTCTTCAGGGTCTTTTCAGACGCCTGGAAGCAGTTGGGCAGATGGCATTTACCAATTATATCACACACTCTGTAATCTGCACCTTTTTCTTTTTTGGATACGGCCTCAATTATTTTGGTGAACTAGAGTATTATCAGATTTATTTCGTAGCTCTTGCAATATGGTTTATGCAGCTGATTATCAGCCCTATTTGGTTAGATTATTTCCGCTTTGGTCCGTTGGAGTGGTTATGGAGGAGTCTGACCTATTGGAAGATACAGGCATTTAAAAAAAATCATTGACGACATATGCTTAAATATAAATTCGCAGCTATTTTTTGGTTTGCATTTTTTGGTTTCTTCTTATACAAGCTCATTCCAAAATACAAGTACCTTACTCCTGGCACCTATGAGCATTGGGGGAACAAAACAATATTTGACAACAGCATTTTTGCGGTTCATATTTTTGCCGGTATTATTGTTTATTGTACTGCTATATTGCAGTTCACTCCTTCCATCCGCAACAAATACATGTCTTTTCATCGCAATATGGGCAAATTGTATATTTTTTCATCCATGCTTTGTATTGTCACATTGTATGTGATGATACCCAGGACATGGTGTATTCCATGCAGACCTTCCCAACTTACTGTAACCAGTTTATGGTTGGTATTTATTGTACTAGCCTACTATTTTATAAGACAGCGAAAAATTGTATGGCATAAGCGAATGATGATCAGCAGTTTTGTATGTGCGGCTTATTTTGTCACTGTAAGGGTTATTGATACTTATGCCATGGGAGTATTTAATGATATATTTCCAAGCGAATCAAGCGCATTGATGGCTTCTGATTTATTTGTTTGGGTGGTTCCTTTGTTATTCTTTGGCATCTATTGGGGGATAAGAGATAACCTTTCAAAATCATTAATTGGATAAATTATTTGTAGCCTCTATACATTAATATTACTTTTTAATTATAAAATTAAAAATGAAGCATTCTCTAAAATTTGTGTTCTTACTTATCTCTGGCAGAAGTCAATTCAAGTTAATAGTTGCTGGAATCCTTTTATTATTCAAAGCCAAGGACAAAGAGTTAATATGTTAATGAAAAATTAAATTAAATCTTTATTTAAACATCGAAATCAACAATTCTAAAATGAAAAATTTAATCTTATTTCTAACTTTTTATCTTCCTGCAACTTTTACTTTTTCTCAGGGAAAAGTAGATAAAGAAAACATTGTCATCGGCAAAATTGACAGTATCCAATCCAACATATTAGGTGAAAACAGAAAAATTTGGGTACACGTACCTGATGGAGGTGCCAACAGTAAAGAAAGCTTTCCTGTCGTGTATGTTTTGGATGGTGACGGACATTTTTCATCAGTAGTAGGTATGATTCAGCAGTTGAGTACCATCAATGGTAATACAATGTGTCCCAAAATGATGGTTGTGGGCATACCCAACACCGACCGAACCAGAGACTTGACGCCTACTCATATTGACGCTGACCCACCTTTTATGGATAGCACGTTCTCCAAAACATCTGGTGGAGGTGAAAACTTCATAGCCTTTATGGAAAAGGAATTGATACCGTATATCGAAGATAAATATCCTACGACACACTATAAAATGCTCATCGGTCATTCATTCGGTGGTTTAGCGGTGATGCAGACGTTTGTTCATCACAATGATTTGTTTAATGCCTATATCTGCATTGACCCGAGTATGTGGTGGGATAAGGAAAAACTTTTGAAACAAACGCAGGAGATTTTGGCAGAAAAGAAGTTTGAAGGAAAATCCTTTTATCTGGGCATTGCCAATACGCTGGAAGAAGGTATGGATCTAAAAAAGGTACAAAAAGATACCTCACAAGAAACGAAGCATATCCGTTCCATCTTAAAATTGCAAGCTGCTTTTGAGGTAAACAAACAAAATGGCTTAAAGTATCGTGGCAAATACTACCCAGACGACACACATGGCTCCGTGACGCTCATTGCTGAATACGATGCGTTGCGCTTTTTCTTCGATTTTTACCCTTTAAAATTCACCATGAAAGATTTCACGGATTCTATTGGGGCTCTGGCGGATAAATATCAAAACCACTTTGCCATGCTGTCTCAAAAAATGGGTTACCAAATCAAGCCCGACGAAGGAGAAATCAATTATATGGGCTATGATTTTTTGGGAAGGAAAATATATAAAACAGCAGAACGTCTCTTTAAGCTCAATGTGGACAACTACCCTGAAAGTAATAATGTCTATGATTCATACGGCGATTATTTTGTGGCTGTAAAAGATTCCGAAAATGCGATACTTCAGTTTAAAAAAGCCTTATCAATCAAGGAAAATGAAGGGTCGAGGAAAAAATTAACAGAGCTTGAAGGTGCTAAAAAATAAATCAAATATAAAAATGAAAAATCAAGTCTGTTACCTGGTGTTAGTAATTACCTTTTTTAGTTGCAATCACCGCCAACAGACGGCGACCAAAACAAATAACATCGCATACTTGCAGGATGTTCCGCCCGCTCGCTTTTGTGGCACTACAAGTGCCAAATTGAATACACCACCGGGGTTTGACGGAACACTTGTACCACTTTTTGCAGGGCTTACAGAAAACTTTACGTATCCAATCACTACTAAATCTAAAGTTGCACAAAAATATTTCACCAGGGTTTGATACTTGCTTATGGTTTTAATCATGCCGAAGCGGCTCGTTCTTTTAAAGAATCGGTGCGACAAGACCCGGATTGTGCTTCTTGTTATTGGGGTTTGGCTTATGTGCTTGGACCTATTTACAATTCAAAAATGAAAAATGAAGTTTTAACAGAAACTCAAGAAGCGCTCTCCAATGCAAGAATGCACGCCAATTAATGCAGTCCAAAAGAAAATGCATTAATTATTTGGACAAATATTATTACAACTTGGCAGTTAAGTTTTAAGAATTTTAGGGTAAACTTTTTAAACATCTTTAAAGATGTTTTTGTATGGAATATAGCATATACGGCTTTTATTCACAACCTTTTATAAGTTTAATTTTTGAGAACAAAGAAAGTCGTATATGCCTTGTATCTATTGGCTTTTGGGGTGTAGGTTCGGCTATTAGTAATCGAAGATATCTATACAAAAGAAGAACTAAATAGATTTTTGAAAAAGATATAAAAAAAGAAATCATTATCTATTTGGCGTAATATAATACTACTTCGTAGTGTTGCCATAGCAGACCATAATTTTGCCTGATTGTTCCATTTTCAAAGGATTTGGAAAGTCTTTTGGTGGTATATCTTTTTTGGATTGGTGCAATACTTATCTTGATTCCATGTCAAAAAGCCGTTTGTCAATCACAAATAAGACCACAAAAAAAAAGGTCGCTATGATATTCGTAGGACTTATTTAACAGGGATCTAAGAAAAAACAGTCACTTATGTGGCTTTGATTTGAATGAATGACCAAAAATTATACTTATGACATTTTTTCGATCAATTCTTTATAAATAATTTTTGCACTCACTTTCCAGTTGAACTCCCCTACTCTTTTATACCCTTTTTCGATTAGCTTACTACGGAGCTCAACGTTACCTGTTACCTGTTGCATAGCATTGGATATTGAACCAATATCCGACGGATCAGCCAATAAAGCAGCGTCTCCTGCTACTTCAGGCATTGATGTTACTGATGAAGTGATCACAGGACAGCCGGTACTCATAGCTTCAAGGATAGGTATACCGAATCCTTCAAACCATGAAACATAAGTCATAGCTTCAGCCTTGGTAAGTAGTTGGTATTTCAGTGATTCAGAAATCATCCCTATGTATATCACATCACATGAAGCATCAATTTCTCTTTTAATATCATCAGTTTTCCAGGCCATTCTTCCTGCTAGTACCAATCTGTATTTCCCATTTTGTGTAGCATTAAAATGATGAAACCCTCGTATCAAGCCTATAATATTTTTTCTTGGGTGCAGCGCTCCGACATATAAAAAATAAGGGTGATTTTCCAGTTCACTTTGAATACCGGCAGGTACAATGACTTCTTTGATTTGAATTTTCCGGGATACTGCATTGTAAGCTACTTTGACTTTATTTTTTCCCAACCGAAACCGGGCAATAATGTCGTTTTTTACAAATTCCGATACGGCAATGACTGTATCTGCACGATTCAGATATTTGGGTACGAAGTACTGATAAAATTTTAATGTTGCAAAGGAAATATGAGACGGAAAATGAAGATAAGCCAAATCATGCATAACCATCACAGTCGGGATACCGGTACGTAGACTCAGATATCCGTCAGCTGAATAAAATACATCGATTTGATGCTTTTTTAAGTATAAAGGAACCAGCAGCTCAAACCAAATATACCAAAGTACCGGATGACGTGCCTGAAGTGGAATGACAATTTTTTGAACATTTGGTGGAAAATCAAAATTCGATTTTACTTTGCGGTCAAAAAATAATATAAAATCGTCCTCCGGATGATCCAATGCCATTTGTCTGGTGGTCTCAAAGGTAAACCTAGGTATTCCTTCCATATTTTCACTCAACAATAACCTGGCATTGACCCCTATCCTCATTTCATTTTGGTTTGGATGGCCAAATTTAAGTTTAATATTTCAACACTTCAATAATTTGGAAAGAGATAATATCGAACAGGAAAAAGAAATACACCTTTAATACCAACGATTTATTTAATAATTACGTTTTAGACTAAAAGTGTTGTATTTAAAATTTAATGATAATGGACAAATATTTTTTAGGTTTTATAATCGTTATTCTTTCTATCACTTCCTGCCAAAAAGACAAAGTCAACTTAATTGAGGAAAATGATCATCTGATCTTCGGTACATTTTACGGATTTTGCGGAGGTGAAGGTTGTATTGAAACATTTAAACTCACAGAGACTGCGCTTTATGAAGATACCAAAGATGGTTATAGAGCAAATGATGGCTTTAGTTTTTTAAAGTTAAGCAATGAAAAATATAACATGGTTAAAGATATTGCAGACGCTATCCCAAGCGCACTTCTGGAAGAAGAAGAAAAGACCTTTGGTTGTCCGGATTGTTATGATCAGGGAGGTTTGATGATTCAGGTTTTATCTGATGGTAAAGCAAAGACCTGGTATTTAGACAGAAATAAAATGTCTATACCCGCATATCTACATGCCATTAGTGACAGTATATATTCAAAAATAGAATTAATCAACCAATAATTTATCTGATGATGAAAAAATGGACGTTTATTTTATATGTATTAATTATCTTTTCTGCACTCTCTTGTAGCAAAGAAGATGAAAAATTAACTCCGGCGATAATTTTAGGGTATGATCTCCGACTTTGTGCTTGTTGTGGTGGACTGATGGTGGATTTGGGCGATGACAATACGAATGATGTCTATCAATGGTATCAAAAAAATGATGAATTTGGTGTGACACCTGAAGATACTTTCCCCCTTAAAGTAAAAATAATGTATCATCATCTAGTCCAAACCTGTGTAGCATCTAAAGGCGAGATTGAGATTACAAGTTTAGAAAAAGTCAAATAATTGTTTATCTTCTTTAATTTAAAATTTTTGTCATGAAATCATTTATCCCATATATTTTTTTTTTTTTTATATGCAGTTTTTGTTTTCTTGCAGCAAATCAGAATCATCCGAGTGTCCAACGGATTTAGCTTGTACTGAAATATTTGTGACGCTTACTGTTAAAATCCAGAACAGA
The DNA here is from genome assembly GCA_016714445.1 of Saprospiraceae bacterium. Classification (GTDB taxonomy): domain Bacteria; phylum Bacteroidota; class Bacteroidia; order Chitinophagales; family Saprospiraceae; genus OLB9. Next base: position 94,279 of record JADJNF010000004.1, read on the forward strand.
AATAATGAATCTGTTTTCCTTACAAAAACAACTACATCAATTGAAGGAAATAGCAACATTATCACTAAATCAGACTGGGATAAAATTACCGTCTTCAATGTATTGGATGATTTATCTTTAAAGGATCTTAAAAAATCAGGTTCTTCAGTTACTTTCAAAGGATATGATGATAATAATCAACTAGTTGTCGATGAAAAATTTATCATTGGTCATGATTGTTGTCATATAGTAAAAATAGCGGGTAAGGAAGTAATTATTGTAGATTAATCGTTGAATAAAATGAAGATATTTTTTTATTTATTTGCTCTTTTTATCCTTTTGATGGTAGATTCCTGTACAAAAGAAGCAAATCACACAGACTGTTCTCTCATTCCTGATGTGGGCAATTGTAAAGCGTCAATTCCTAGATATTATTTTGACAAGCCAGAAAAAAAATGCAAGGTCTTTTATTGGGGAGGCTGTGATGGTGTGGTTCCTTTTGAGACTTTGGAAGATTGCAATAAAAAATGTCCGTGTCATGATTGATGTCTGATATCCTGTTATAAGTAAAATGTATTGATACTGAAAAATACCAGTAATCACCATTTATTATTAAAAGTAATCGACTCTAAAAGACTAATTTCAAAATGCAATTATTAGTCCATTCCAAAAAGTAAAATATAAAGAAAAACTACTAAGTCTGTAAGGCATCTAATTTCTACAAAAAAAAATATCAATTATTTAAACTCGTTATTCTTTGTGTTTTGAACTTTTAAACAGTAATATAGTTTGATGTGCTGCATCAAACTTCACTATGAATAATGATGAATGAGTGATAAATTATATTCCTAAATCTTTCAACATTCCCATCAATTTTTCATCCAATAGATGCTCCGCTGTTTGAAATTCTGATGTATGGTTCAAAGATGTTTTCACACTGCAATAAAACTTGATTTTAGGTTCAGTACCTGAAGGTCGAGCCGATATGATGCTCCCATCTTCTGTAAAAAATTGTAATACATTGGAAGATGGCAAATCAATTTTTTCAGTAACTCCTGTGATCATATCTTTAGAAATACTATTTTTATAATCCTTCAGCATCACTACTTTATTGCCACCCAATATTTCAGGGGTTTGATTTCTATAGTTTTCCATCATGGATTTTATTTCATCGGCTCCTGCTTTTCCTTTTTTGGTGATAGAAATTAGCTTTTCTTTGTAAAATCCGTACTCAACATACAAATCCAACAATACACTATACAAACTGCTGCCTTTATCCTTGTAATAGGCTGCAAGTTCAGCAAACATGCAGCAGGCAACTACCGCATCTTTGTCTCTGGCATGTTCACCTACCAGATAACCATAACTTTCTTCACCACCTACGATGAAAGTTTTTTTACCTTCTCGTTGGGTCATGATCTCTCCTATATATTTGAAGCCCGTGAGTACATTCAGACACTCAACACCCTTGGACGCAGACATTTTATCAATCATGTAAGAAGTGACGATAGTCTTTACTATGTATTGATTTCCGTTGAGTTTCCCTGCTTGCTCCCAGGCAGTAAGCATATAATTGACCAATAAACATAATGCCTGATTGCCGTTGAGCAGGATGAACTCGTTCTTGTCATTTTTTATGGCCAACCCCACTCTATCTGCGTCAGGATCAGTAGCCATGACAATATCAGCGTCAACTTCTTTGGCTTTAGCCAGTGCAAGAGTTAGTGCCTCTGCTTCTTCAGGATTGGGATAGATGACAGTTGGAAAATTACCATCCACCACCATTTGTTCATCAACAAGGATGACGTTTTCAAAACCAAATTTCCTTAACGCCGGGGGTACTGAAACGCCGCCTGTACCATGGATGGGGGAAAAAACTATTTTTAAGTCTTTTTGCCTACCAATAGCATCTTTTGAGATCGACAATTTTGCCAGCTCACTCAGATACTTTTCATCTATTTCTTTGCCAATGTATTCAATATTAGAAGTATTTCCTTTAAAATTGATGGCATCAATGGTATTTATTTTTCCGACCTCATCCATGACAGCTTCATCATGTGGTGCTACAAGTTGTCCACCATCAGCGCCGTAGGCTTTGTACCCATTGTACTCCTTGGGATTATGAGAGGCGGTGAGCATAACGCCACTTTTGCAACCCAACACCCGAATGGCATAAGATAATTCCGGTGTAGGTCTGAGTCCTTCAAAAAAGTACACATAAATGCCATTGGCAGAAAAAACATCGGCAACTACTTTGGCAAATATGGAAGAATTATTTCTGTTATCGTGCGCGATGACCACCTTAATCTGTTCGTCAGGGTAAAGTTTTATAAGGTAGTTGCTCAGACCCTGAGTAGCTGCTCCGAGCGTATATTTATTGACTCTGTTGGACCCTGCACCCATGATACCACGCAAGCCACCAGTCCCAAATTCCAGGTCGCGATAGAATGCATCTGTCAGTTCTATAGTATTTTTTTCATCTATCAACTGCTGAATTTCTGCTTTGGTGGCATCATCATATTTACCGGTAAGCCATGCATTTACACGTGATTGTACAGAAGGTTCTAAAGATAAGTGTTGCATGATTTATATTTTTTAAGAATATTAAAAATAAAGCTTTGATGATGATATAATGTCTGATGCAAAACTACTAAATTATTGACAAATGAAATAAAATGGACATCAACATTTTGTTATATTTAGATTATTATAAATGATCATCAAAAAACAATAGTTTTTGGTAAACTTGGTTTTTGGTAAAGAATATAATATTTTTACAAAAAATAATTTTGTAACGATGAAACGGCACCTATTCTTACTTTCAATAATGCTAGCTATTACAAGTTGCAAAAAAACTCCACCTGATGGCAACTATTGCGCAAAAGTAATTTACGCTGATTCCGGCAGTAAAAAGTCAGCTTTCTATACACTTATCGTAGAAGTCAAAGAGAATAAACTCGTTGATATCAGCTTCCCAGAAGAACACTTTGACCAATCCGAAATCAAGGCTGTAGAAATACCCAAAGATGGCAAAGTAACTGTAGTATCTCAGTCCGGCACAGTGTATAAAGTTGAAATGAAAGGTCCTGCAGAAGAATGTTTGAAAGCTGTCAATATGCTACAATGCAAAGGAAAATCAAAAGATGGAAGTCGGTGTAAACGTCTTACGTCAAACAAAAACGGACTTTGCTGGCAGCATCAGGGAAAATAAATCTAAATAATACGCCTACTTTTCCTCACCATACCCCGTTGGCTCAGCTTCAGATATGACCAATGGAATGTCGTCTTTGATCGTTTTTTGTTGTAAGGCAGTGAGTTCGTTCAGATTTTGTCTATACTTTGTCCTGGCTTCTTCTTCCCATAGTTCGTTATATGCTGACTTTAGCTCATTATACACTTCTATGTACATCTGATATTTGGTGCCCCGGTCATTTTTTAAAGAGATGATGGCCAAGGATGGTTTCTCTGACATTTTTGGATCATTGGTCGGGTTTTTAATAAATATTTTAGTGCTGTTTTTAAGGTCAGCGATATCCATAGCTTTGCCCCTGACCAGAAGTTGGTTTTGAGCGTTTACAAGTACTGAAAAGACATTCCTCTCATGTATCGACAAAGGTGGAGGAGATTCAGGGCTCCATTCAGGAAGTTTTACAAGTACTCCCTTGTCTTCGGAAATGGTGGTGGTTACCAGAAAAAATATAAGCAAAAGAAAAGCTATATCAGCCATCGATCCGGCGTTAATTTCATTGTTCCTACGACGTTTGGTTGCCATATTGATATCTAATTTATGGTGAAAAAAAATCAATCTGCAACACTAATTCAGTAGGTAAGAAGCTTCAGTATATATCTGTATTGTGTTATGACAGTAAGATGCGTCCGTAATGTGTTTTGGTGTAAGGATTTATATTTACAGAAAGGAAAGGTCTTAGTATACAAACTATTCTGATATTTTTCAAAGGTTACAAACTTTATACAAAGTTCAATTTATTATCTTATAAAATATCAAAGATTTATCAATAAAAATTAAAGGAAAACCTAATTATTACTATTTTTAAATATCTTCGCACTTATATTAAAATACTTACAAGATGAAACACATTCTAGCTACCTTTTTTATTTTTTATATTTTAAATATTAACTTCGGCCAATCTGATATAACCACCCTACCTGAGTTCCATTCACAAATGGGAGTTAAGCCGGACTCGAAGATAAAGCCAACTACAATGTTTTTTAAAGATGGAAAAGTAATAGTAGGCACAATAGTTTTTGAATCAATATATGAAGACCCAAATTTTGCATTAGTGGATATGCAAAGGTTTGGATATGAATTGAAAGGTAAAATAAAGAGAGAACGATTTAAATTTGATAAATTAGATTCTTTACTTATTGGAACTTATATGTACAGATTTAAAAAAATCAAAATACCAACAGCATTGATGTCTGTCACTCACAAGAATGCATTGTATAGAGTAATTAATGATTTTAAAAGAACTTCTGTTATAATGTTTGTTCCTGTAGATGCTCCTTTTGGCTCTGATTTAAATGATCTGAGTCCATTAAAACTTGTAGAACATAAAGAAAAGGAAAAGTTTTTTCAAATTGAATTAGGACTTCAGAATTTTACAAAATCATTTTCAAAATTTTTGGATGATTGTCCTGAATTGGCTCAGGAAATTAAAGATAATAAAGAAAAAGAACCAAAAAAATCACTTTTACAGAAAGCAATGTCCAATGACTCAAAAGCAAATGATGTTATTGTATTGGAAGCTTTGGCAAAATATGATAGTTGTGAACTTAAGAAATAGTACCAAGTAGAATTTAATCTTCTAAACTGCATATTGAATAACGCTAGTGCTCTGTCAAGAAAAAAAGTTAAATTATAATGGCCGTTATTTTTTAAAAGATCAAGAAGAAGAGCGTAAAGAATTCGTCACAAACGATTTTAGTTCTGAACTGTGGGCGCTGTACCACAGCTTAGACTACATCTAATAAATGATCATTGTACGGCGAGTATTTTTAACGCAGAGATTTGAAAAAAGAACAACATTTCATTAAGTTCTTTATCTTGACAAGGCACTAGTTTTAAATGAGTCTTCACAAGAATGTCTTTTAATAACATGTGTAAAATTAATTATTAGAGTTTGTTGACTTAAATTTAGTTTCTTCTATGTCGAATACAATTTACGATAGGAAACGGAAAGAAAACAAGCTGAAGTATTAATGATATCTGCTTTTCAACTTTTATACTGACAATATGTAAATCTAAAAATTATTCTGTTATTATTAAAAGCTGAATCCATAAAATATTTATAGAAAGCGAGCAGGAATGGCATATGAAAAAATTAACATAATATGAGTAATCAAATCTATAACTATCTGCAACTTAGTAAAATGGTCTTAACCTTTTCATTCTCTACTGTATGTTGAAAATGTTGTTTGTGTTTTCAAATACATCCTGATTAATTTTTTTTATAATTTTTAACAACCAAACGACCATAAATTGAATTTATAACAGACTCTTAAGAATTACCTATCTTAAGAATAATTAATCTTAATAAAAACAATAGAATATTCTGTAAATTTTAAAGACCTTTGTGTTAAATTTGAAAATAAATGGCTGATTGGAAGTCTTTGGGACAATCCCTGGTATACAAATGGTTAGATCCATTTATCAGATGGTGTGTTCGTGTGGGTATTACGCCAAATTTTGTTACATTTACAGGTCTTGCAATAAATATATTAGCTGCTGCTCTTTTTATTTATGGTGGCGAATTAAAAGATAGAAGTGATCATCGTATAGTAGGATGGGCATGTGCTGTGATACTATTGGCAGGTCTGATGGACATGATAGATGGAAGACTGGCAAGAGTAGGTAAAATGGATTCAAAATATGGTGCACTGTATGATTCAGTGCTGGACAGGTATAGTGAAATGTTTATGTTTCTTGGTATTTGTTACTACCTGATAGCACATCACTATTTTTTAAGTTCGCTTTTTGCTTTTATTGCCATGATAGGCTCAGTAATGGTAAGCTACACTCGCGCACGGGCAGAAGGGTTGGGTCTTAAAATGGCTGATGTTGGTTTTATGCAGCGTCCGGAACGAATATTACTGATAGGGCTCAGTGGCATTTTATGTGGAATAATGTCTGGTATTTTGGGATCAGATTTCAAAATTACGGTCTCATGGCTTCCATTTCCTCTTCTTGAAACCATCAGTTTTTTTACTTTTCCCATATTTGTACTCGCCATATTGGCCAATGTCACGGCAATTTCCAGACTCAAACATGCTGAAAATATGTTAAAAAACTAAGCAATTTTAGTTATGACTATGGTTGAAAAGTTTAAAATCGGTTTATTTCCTTCAGACAAACACCATTTTATAGTTATTGGTGTCTTTGCTTTGTTTTATCTGGCATGGACAAATTTGGTAGTAGGTTTCAGAATTGATCATTTCAATTTTTTACTTTTTTTATTGTGTATGTTACTTGCTCACCAATGGACCAGAACATTTACATATTCTTTTGTTTTTTTTATTTTATTTTGGATTATATACGACTCCATGCGTATCTACCCCAATTATCTACTTAATGATGTCAGAATAATTGAGCCATATGAAATTGAAAAAGCAATTTTTGGTATTACCATAGGCAATAAAATTGTCACTCCCAACGAATACTTTAATGCACATAATATTCCAATCCTTGATTTTTTAAGTGGTCTTTTTATTTGAGCTGGGTACCTGTGCCTTTGGGTCTGGGTATATATTTGTTTTTTAAAGACAAAAAAATGTTGATGCAATTTAGTGCCACATATCTTTTTGCAAATCTGCTCGGATTTTGTATTTATTATATGTATCCTGCTGCGCCACCCTGGTATTTTGCCAAATACGGTACTGCTGAACTATTTAATATACAGGGGAGTGCAGCACAATTAGTAAGGTTTGATCAGTTGATTGGCTATCCATTGTTTACCAACATGTACACAAAAAATTCTAATGTTTTTGCAGCAGTACCATCATTACATGCCGCTTACCCGGTGATTACTTGGTATTATGCCCGCAAAAAAGGTCTCAAATGGGCTTCTATACTTATATTTTTAGACATTATTGGAATTTGGTTCGCAGCTGTATATTCCTTCCATCATTATGTAATAGATGTAATTTTGGGTTTTCTTTGTGCAGTTACAGCAATTTATATTTTTGAAAAATGGATAATGAAATCAGGGTTTAGTAATATTCTGGATGATTATCTTAATTTTGTGCGCAAATAAGCCACTCATACCCAAAATTAAAGGAAGACAATAGCATGATATCTGTAAATAACTGATATAACCACAGATTAGTTTGTAATTTTAAAAAACATACTGGCAATGGTTAACGTTTTAAATACAATTATTTTAATTGAAAATCTTTTTTGAAAAAATGGCAAAAAAAATGAAGGTTGAAAAACCAAAAGGAAAACTGGGTATATTAATGCCTGGAATGGGAGCAGTAGCCACGACAACTATTGCCGGTGTGTTTGCAGTAAACAAAGGCATTTCGTTACCTATCGGGTCACTTACACAGATGGGTAGAATGCGTATCGGTAAAAGAACGGAAAACAAGCAACCCTTCATCAAGGATGTTATCGGTCTCCAATCTATAAAAAATGTAGTTTTTGGAGGGTGGGATGTTTTTGATGATAATGTATATGAGTCCGCTATGCACGCAAAAGTTTTGGATGAAACATTGTTAAAAAAGCTCAAACCACAACTAGAGCAGATTAAACCAATGAAAGCAGTGTTTGACCACGAATATGTCAAAAGACTTGATGGTAAACATATCAAAAAAGGAAAAACCAAAATGGAACTGGCCAATGCCTTAATGAAAGACATTGAAAAGTTTAAAAAAGACAATGATTGCGATAGGCTTGTAATGGTATGGTGTGGATCTACAGAAATATATATCAAAGAATCCGAAGTGCATCAATCTTTGGCATCATTGGAAAAAGGGATGGAAGAAAACCATAAGGATATACCACCAAGTATGATCTATGCATATGCCGCAATCAAAATGGGAATTCCATATGCAAATGGTGCACCGAATCTTTCCTGTGATGTTCCCGCTATGGTTGAACTTGCCAAAAAGACTGGCACGCCTATAGCAGGTAAAGATTTCAAAACCGGTCAAACGCTGATGAAAACGGTCATCGCCCCTGGTCTGAAAGCAAGAGCTATCGGAATCGAAGGATGGTTTTCTACCAATATCCTGGGGAACAGAGATGGCGAAGTACTGGATGATCCCGATAATTTCAAATCCAAAGAAGTTTCCAAACTTGGAGTACTGGAGGACATACTGGAACCACACTTACATCCTGAACTATATGGAAATCTGTATCATAAGGTACGAATCAACTATTATCCGCCACGTGGTGATAATAAAGAAGGTTGGGACAACATCGATATCAGAGGTTGGTTAAACTACCCTATGCAGATCAAAGTAGATTTTCTTTGCAGAGATTCAATTTTGGCAGCTCCATTAGTTTTAGACCTGGCCATATTCCTCGACTTGGCCAAAAGATCAGGTATGTCAGGAATTCAGGAGTGGCTTTCATTCTATTTGAAATCACCACAAGCCCCCAAAGGTGTGCATCCTATGCATGACATTTTTAAACAGCTCAATAAGCTTGAAAACACCATTCGATATCTGGCAGGTGAAGAATTGATCACCAATCTTGGATTAGATTACGAAGCGTAGTAAAAATAATTAAAGGGAAGTATATTTCTGTGCTTCCCTTTATTTTTATGCATATGAACCAACTTCCCAAATTTGTAGCCACTTTTTTTGGTCTCGGATTCATCCCTGTAGCCCCGGGTACTTTTGGTGCTTTAGGAGGTTTTATAGTCAGTTACCTTTTATTGGTTTTGGGATTTGATTTTAAATCGTTCCATAGTATTCATTTTATACTGGTATTGATTTCCTATATGGCTGGTGTTTGGGCCTGCAAAAGATTAAGTTCTGAATGGGGCCCTGATCCATCAAGAGTAGTAATTGATGAGACCATTGGATTTTGGATAAGTATACTATTTCTTCCCGTTGACCTTTGGGTTTTTCTGATCGGGTTTGTTTTGTTCAGATTTTTTGATATCATTAAACCTTTGGGTATCAGAAAAATAGACCAGTGGCACACCCCGAATTCCGTCATGCTGGATGATGTATTGGCGGGTATCTATACTAATGTGGTTTTACAGGTCATTGTTTATTTTTATTACCCGGTGATATGAATCAAGACCATAACCCAAAACAAAATTTTGAACGGCCACCATTCAAAAAAACATTCATCAGATCACAGGTAGTCAGTCTCATATCTACGGCTGTTGACTTTGCTATTTCAATCCTACTACATCATTCGCTTTCTTTATATTATGTAACTGCCACATCATTGGGTTCCCTTGCAGGTGCAATGACTAGTTTTACTTTGGGTCGCAACTGGGCTTTTCTCAATAGACATGGTCATATAAGAAAGCAATTCTTACGTTTTGTGGTCATTAATCTATTTAGTATATTTGCCAATACCACGGGAGTCTTCTTCTTCAAAGAGAGTTTTGATATTCCTTTTATCATTTCACGTATAATTGTTTCCGTCCTGATAGGAGTATTCTTTAATTTTTTTATGAACAGATATTTTGTTTTCAGGTAAAGCATACAAAGTTTCTTTTCTTAGTTGATTTGCCCCCATAAGATAATTGTTCCTGAGTTTTCCATTTCCGGTTTTCGATGCTATCTTTAGGGCAGTTTTTTAACTATAACTCAGAAAATGCATAAAATAAAACAAGAATATTTAGTCATGTGGCAAAAAGCTTACGATCAGCTCAATAAACAACAAAAGCTTGCTGTTGACACCATCGAAGGTCCTGTCATGACTATAGCAGGCCCCGGCACCGGCAAAACACAGCTATTGGCAGTAAGGATAGGAAATATCCTGATGCAAACAGATGTTTTCCCCCACAATATACTCTGTCTGACCTATACAGATGCAGGGGTGATAGCCATGCGGCAACGACTCAATTCATTTATTGGCCCCGACGCTTACAATGTAAATATATACACCTTTCATGCTTTCTGCAATACAGTGATCAAAGAAAATATGCAATATTTCGGTCATTTCAGAGACTTGCAGATGATTTCAGATATAGAAGAGATTGAAGTATTCAGGGCGGTAATTGATAAATTTGGTGATGACCATCAGTTGAAAAGATTGAAAGGGGATATCTATTTTGAAACCAAAAGACTGAAATCCCTCTTCAGTATGATGAAGCAGGAAAAATGGGATGCGGCAATCATCAGAGAAGCCTATGAAATTCATAAAGCTCATATTTCAGATCCCGGAGTGGAAAATTCAGATTATGTGTATAAAACCAAAAGATTTGACAAAGTTACCAATACACAATATGAAAAAGGAGATATCAACCCCAGAAGGGTCGAAGAAGAACTGAAAAAATATGAAAATGTACTGGCAGCTGCTCATGAGCTCGATGCTTACAATGCAGAAATGGCACGCAGAGAGCGGTTTGATTACCAGGACATGATATTGTGGGTAATTGATAAATTTAAAACCATTCCGGATCTGCTGGCAAAGTATCAGGAACGGTTTCAATATATACTGGTAGATGAATACCAGGATACCAACGGAGCCCAAAATGAACTGATATTTCTTTTGTCTGATTTTTGGGATCAGCCCAACCTTTTTATAGTAGGTGACGACGATCAAAGTATATTTAGGTTTCAGGGTGCCAATATGAATAGTATCATAGACTTCAAAGATAAATTTGAACCGGTTGAGATTGTTCTGTCAGACAATTACAGATCCAGCCAGATCATCCTAGATAAAGCCAAAAAGCTCATCGAGTTCAACGAAGACCGGTTAGTCAGACGCTATCCTTATCTCACAAAAGACCTGACTGAAAAACGACACAATAGTATATCTCCAGCCCCTGTTCCTGAAATCATAGCCTACAAGAATGAAACCCAGGAAGAAGCAGGCATAGTTCAGAAAATAATGGCATTACATCAGGAAGGCACACCATTCAATAAAATGGCCGTTATATATTCCAAGCACAAGTTTGGTGAAAATCTGGTCAAATATTTTTCACAAAAAAAGATACCTGTCAATGTCAAAAAAAGAGTCAATGTACTCAATGAAAATGACGTATTCAGGCTGATTCATATCCTTAGGTATCTCAACGGTGAGTTTTTAAAGCCGCACAGCAGTGAAGATTTATTGTTTGAAATCCTGCATTATGAGTATTTTGGACTCTCTGCCCTGGATATAGCTTCGGTAAGTTTACTGTGCAGACGAAAAGCCGATGAAAAATCTGAAGCTTACCTCAAGTGGCGGGAAGTCATTGCTGACAAAGATTTATTGACTAAGGCGGGAGTAAAAGATCGGGAAGCTGTCATCAGAGTATCGTCCATCCTTGAAATGTGGATTTCTGATATTGCCAATGTTACTATCCAAACCCTCATAGAAAAAATCCTGACAGAAGGCCACATACTCGATGTACTGCTGCGAGGATCTGATAAAGCATGGAAACTGCAGCTCATCAACACTTTTTTTGATTTTGTAAAAAATGAAGCCGCCAAAACAAAAGTATTGACCATCAAAGAGTTGATCAGGCTGCTGGATATCATGGACGAAAACAACCTGGAACTCCCAGTAAACAGAGTTATTTCCAATGAACAGGGTATACATTTTATGACGGCCCATGGAGCCAAAGGACTGGAGTTTGAACATGTATTCATCATGCGCGCCAATAGTGATCAGTGGGAAAAGAAAAAGGGAGCCAATTACAATTACTCAATACCGCCAACACTGTCTAAAACTATGGGAGGTGGAGAGACCGAAGATGACCGAAGACTCATGTATGTAGCTATGACCAGGGCTAAAAATTTTCTTTATATCAGCTATCCTACCCACAGTGATGATGAAAAAGAACTCGAGCCGTCCAGGTTTATATCTGAAGTGCTAAGTCATGAAAATGAAGTCAAAAAAGTCGAAGTGCCCGAAGAAGCCAGCATTGAGTATAAAACTGAACTCATGAGATATCAGCAGGGTGAGGCCCGACTGATCGATGATGAGCTTATAGATAAGGTACTTGAAAACTTCAAGATCAGTGCCACCAGTCTCAATAAATATCTCAAATGCAAACTGGCCTTTTATTTTGAAAATATATTGAGGGTCCCAATGGGCAGAAGTGCTTCGATGGGTTTTGGTAATGCCATACACTATGGACTTGAGCACTTTTTTGCTGATATCAATCAGTCTGTACCCAGGTCCATGGGAAGTGTTTCTGTACTGAAAGACTATTTTTTAAAGGGAATGGATAATTACAAATCCCATTTTACGACTCAGGAATTTGAAAATTACTCCAAACATGGTGTCACAGTACTTACAGACTATTATGGGCAGTATCAAAGTGAATGGCTGTTGCCCCGAAAATATGAACTGGAATACAATATTCCTATGACCGAATATCAGGGCGTGCCTATATCAGGAAAACTGGATCGTATCAATATCTATGATGATCATATTTCTGTCACAGATTACAAAACCGGAAAGTACGATGCTGCAAAACTGAAAGGGCCGGCAGGAGGAGATGACGATTTAGGTGGCGATTACTGGAGACAGATTATTTTCTACCGTCTTTTGCTCGATGGTGACAAACGACACGATTGGGTGATGAACAAAGGAGTCATGGATTTTGTAGAAAAAGATGATAAGGATAAATTCAGAAAGGCAGAATTTTCTATTGAACCTTTTGAAACAGAAATAGTCGGAAAACAATTGACAGAAACATATAAAAATATAAAAAAGCATATCTTCACACCCGGATGTGGAGATGAAAAATGTCCCTGGTGTAATTTTGTAATGAGAAATATGCCAGCCTGGACAATAACAGGAGATGAAGATGCAGAAGAAACGATAGAATCGAATATAGAAATTTTGTAAATAGATAGGCCATGAATCAACGGAGATCATTTTTCAGGCAGGCAGGTATGCTGGCTGGTGCATTTTCGACACAAAGTATTTTCAGTCAGTGGCATGCATCAGAATTGTCAGACCTTAATCGAACCAGACAAGATCTCACCCCTGAAGAGTTGGCTACTGACGAGGACTATTGGAGTGTCATACAGCAGGCTTACACCGTAAATCCGGCTATCATCAATCTCAATAATGGTGGGGTGAGCCCAAGCCCGCGAATCGTGCAGGAAGCAGTAGAACGGTACAATAAACTGGCCAATGAAGGACCATCCTACTACATGTGGCGTATCCTCGACCAGGGTAGAGAGCCGCTGAGACAAAAACTGGCAGATCTCGCTGGATGTGAACCTGAAGAAATCGCAGTCAACCGAAACTCCACTGAAGCCTTGAATACTGTGATCTTTGGTATGGACCTGAAAGCAGGTGACGAAGTCATAGGAACTAAACAGGACTATCCCAATATGATCAATGCCTGGCGACAGAGAGTGCAAAGAGAAGGGATCACTTATACTCAGATCAGTTTTGATTTTCCGATTGAAGACGACAATGAAATCGTCAGTGCCTTTGAAAAAGCCATCACTCCAAAAACTAAAGTACTCCACATCACCCATGTCATCAACTGGATGGGACAGATACTTCCGGTAAAAAAACTTTGTGATATGGCCACTAAGCGCGGTTTAAAAACCATTGTGGATGGTGCTCACAGCTTCGGACTCATAGATTTCAGAATTCCTGATCTGGGCTGTGATTATTTTGGTGCATCACTTCACAAGTTTCTGTCTGCACCGATAGGAAGTGGTATGTTATGGATACGAAAAGACAATATCAAAGATATCTGGCCACTGGTCTGCAACGACAATCCGAAAAGTGAAGATATAAGAAAATTTGAATCACTAGGCACCCGCAGTTTTCCTATCGAGCAGGGCATCGGCGAAGCCATCAATTTTCATCAGGCGATTGGGAGTAAAAGGAAAGAAGCGAGAATCAGATACCTTAAAAATTATTGGGCAAAAGCCGTCAAAGATATACCAAAAGTTAAAATTCATACATCACTTAAAGACGATTATTCTTGTGCCATCTGTGGTGTATCTGTTGCTGGTATGACAATGGGAGAACTGGAAAACGAACTTTTTTCAAAGTATAAAATCCATGTTGTTTCTATTGATTGGGAAAACATCCATTGTGTGAGAGTTACTCCTCATGTATATACAAGACTTAAGGATCTGGATAAACTGATAAATGCCCTAAAAGAAATATCAGCGAAAAAGTAACCGCTGAGTCTTTTATTCAAAACAAGGTGGCTTTGAAAAAATGACTGCATATATCGGTCCATGTTTTCAGATTGCGCTTAAAACATGAACCGACAAAATCCAATATAAGTTTTTGAAAATTATATCAAATAAACAGCATGTGTGTGCCTACTCCAGAGCCTTGTTTGTAAAAGTCACCTACTGTAAGGACTCCATCCAGATCTTCAAATAAATCTTCCTTTTGGTAGTGAAACATATCCATGGCTAGTTTACAAGCCCAGAGTTTTACGCCAGAAGCAGTTAGGATTTCCAGAAATTCTCTCACATCAGGCATATCTATTTTCTCCATTTCTTTCTTCATCATACTGGTGGCGAGCGCTTCCATGCCCGGTAAGCCACCGAGCATAGTAGGCATATGCATCGCTGGGTTGCCTACAGTTGCGATGTGCAGGTGATCGAGTTTTTTATTATGGATGGCTTCAAGGCCAAAGAAAGTAAAAAATATTTCTGCTTCTATTCCTTCCATTCTGGCACCATTGGCCAGTACAAAACATGCGTACACATTTTCGAGTGTAGCTTTGGACAAGATGATCATCATCTTATTTATTTTTCCATCATTTTCCATTATTTCTATTTTTACAAGTTTGAATAATTATATACAACTGACTGGTTTAGGAATTCCTGCTATTTTTGTAGCTGTCTTCAGTGGTGCTACAGGAAATAATTGATAGAATTCCTTGATGTCTACTATTCCGCTTTTACCGATTTTACGGATGCTCAGCGGTACTTCATTTTTGTATTCTGTCTGAATGTAATCCAATACTTCCCAATGTCTTGGCGTGAGGACTATACAATTCTCGGCAGCTATGGCATCTCCAATACCTTTGTCCCATTGACTAAAATCTGTCATAAAACCTTCTTCCGTGACTGAGATGGTTTTTCCTACTATTACTTTGTCCATTTTAAGTTAAAAATTTATTGTTATTGAATTAATTATAATTTTTACCGGCTACGTTCATTTTGGCTGATACAAATGGTATTGGCCTGGCTTTGAGGAGCATATTCCAATACACCCATTTGAATGCAAGTTTGCCCCAATGATTAAATCTGGATTCCTTGAGTAATCTTAATGGACCTATACCTGCAATTGGAAATGTACCTGTCACTGGTTCATGATCATAGTTGAAATCTATCAGGAGGGCTTTTCCTCCACCTGTCTCGATAAAACAATTGGCGTGTCCATCAAACTCTTCTTCCATTTTCTGGCCTTTGATATAACTGAGTATGTTTTCAGTCAGGATTTCTGCTTCAAAGTGTACCACAGAACCGGCTTTGGATGTGGGAACATTGGTAGCATCGCCTATCACAAATACATCAGGGTATTTTTTGGATTGTAGGGTGGCTTTATCTGTTGGGATGAAGTTAAGCTCATCACCCATACCTGATAATTCAATCAGCTCACTTCCCTTGTTGGTAGGAACTGTGACCAGAATATCAAATGGTACAGTTTTTCCTCCATAATCATTGATGGTTTTTGATTCATTATCCACAGACTCTATGGCGAAATCACTTTCTATGGTGATATTTTTTTCTTTGAGCAGATATTCCAATGCAGCAGTAGCTTTAGGCTTTGTAAATGCGCCACTCAATGGAGTGACATAAGTGATATCCACCTTGTCCCGCATGCCTTTATCTTTAAAAAAACTATCGGCCAGAAAAGCAAATTCAAGTGGTGCTACCGGACATTTGATCGGCATTTCTGTGATATGGACCACCAGTTTGCCTCCTTCCCAGTTTTTTAATTTATCCCTCAGTGCCTTTGCTCCTTCAAATGTATAAAAAGTAAATACACTTTTTTCCCATTCGGTCCCTTTCATGCCTTCAGTCTCTTCAGGGGCTATTTCGGAACCTGTAGCAATGATCAGTATGTCATAAATCAGGGTATTCCCATTTGCCAAAACCACCTGATGTTCTTCAGGTAAAATCTTTTCAATGCCAACATTTATAAAATCAACGCCTTTCGGTATAAAATCTTTTATTGGTTTTACAATATCTTCCGGTTTATATTGATCAAAGGGTAGAAATAAAAAGCCTGGCTGATAATAGTGATCTTTGCGATCATCTACTATTGAAATTGACCAAGTTTTTTTATCTACTTCTTTGTTGAGATGTTGTGCCATCATGGTACCTCCTGTACCTGCACCTAAAATTACTATTCGTTTCATATTGAATGATTTACATCATAAAGGTAAGTCCTTCACAGTAAATAAAAAGTGACCATTGTTACATAACTCGATGATAAAGATTAACTTTACCAATTATTATTAATGTTTTCACTCAACAATTGAAATGGAGATTGACATACAGATAAGAACTATCAGGGACGAACTACTTTCTATTGAAAAAGCTGAAAAAAGAAGATACATTATTATCCATATGATTGAAGATTTGCAAGAGGATCTTTTAATAAGTAAATCAAAAATGGAATCAGAATATCAGGATGTTTTACGTCTTGAAAATTTATCCACAGCAACGATATATCATAAAATTTTGGGAAATATAGGGTCTGCAATTGACAAAGAAAAAGAAGAGTATCTTCTCGCAGTGCTTCATTATGACGACCTTTCCAATAAAATCAATATACTGCAATACGAAAAAAATATATTAAATCAGAAAATAGATAAAAAACAAAATTTGATTGCCCAATTATCTGATTTGATTAATAAAAAAGCAGCTCTTATTACAGAACAAAATGACCATACTTTTTTTCATGCCTTAAAAAGAATGGATGAAAAAATAAATGAACTAAGGCAAATAAAAAATGAAATTGCAGAAGCTGATATAGCACAGGAACAACTAAAAGCTTATCTCTTACAAGTCGCTGAAGGTTTGAACACTATTGATCCATGGTTTGACTTTACGGCGAATCAACAGTATACATCTTATGCCCGGTTGAAATATAAATCCGGAGCCAGACAAATTATTTCAATGATTGACCAATTGGGTAAAAATCTGAATAAGGAGCTGGCAGATATCAGTCATGAGTTGAATGTCGAACATGACCTGAAGCTATATGTTGATTTTGTACAAAGCATTCACAAGGCAGCTATTGATGGTTGGCACTCCGGAAGACATCTGGTAAGGGCAAAAAACTGTATTGAAGATTATATTGATGCCACTAAAAAGGTGAAACTAAAACTTCTGGAGCTTGACCAGCAGGCGGATCGTCAAATTACCCTTTTGGATGATGAAAAAAAGTTGTATGTGGAAAATGGTTGAATATAAGTCTTGTATAATATTTTGAATAATTGTATAATTGAGTATTACAACCCTAATACTGATTTTACTGCATGAGTGTAGCTTTCTGAAGTGATCACAGTCGTTCGTTCCTTGTCATCAATGACCAGCATTAGCCTTCCCTTAAAATATCGATGTATCTCGGCTATCCACGTTTTATTGATAATGTATGATCTATGCACTCTGATGAAATAATCGGGAAGACTTTCTTCCAGTGTTCCCAAAGATTTTTCGCAAAGGTAAGTTTTGTTGGTCGCAATTGATACGGTTACATATTTGTCATCAGCTTTGATATGTGTAATATCTTCATAATCTATGAGCAGGATTTTATGTCCTGACTTGACTGCAAGCGAAGTTTGTTTAGGTTTACGTTGTGCTTCAAAAAATAGTGTTGCCATTTTAGCATAATCCGGTACAGGAATTAAATGTTGGAACTGACTTATTTTGTCAATGGCTTTTTTAAAACGCACATCATCAAAAGGTTTGACTAAATAATCCACCGAAAACACTTCAAATGCCTGAACAGCATATTCTGCGTAAGCCGTAGTAAATATAACCATTGGGTGATAATCCAATGCTTGCAATACTCCAAATCCATTCATATCCGGCAGATGAATATCCAGAAATAGTACGTCCGGGCGATATTGTTTTGTCATTTCAATAGCAGCCTTGCCCGTGTCAGCCTGGCCAAGCAGTTTGATATTTTCCTGATGCTGACCCAACATTTGTTCAAGTCGGAGTCTCGCTGGATATTCGTCTTCTATGATGATAGCTGTGTACATGGTAGCAAAGAAACGATCTTAAGATCATGTATCCAAACGTTTTCTGACTAAACGGGACATAAGTGCGTGAAATGGGTGGAGAAAGTTATTGTGGTTTTTTTTCATTTGGAAAAATAAACAAAATGATCACTAGAATTACTATCGAATAGAACACTCAGAGTCAAAAATACAATTTGTTTTATCCAGATAACATTTATAAATTTTGTTAACCCTAAATAACACTTTTATATTTTGTTGATTATAAAAAGCGGTTTTTATATTTGGTATTTATAATTAACAATATTGCCTGTTGAATTATCATAAATACACTATTTCATACTACCATATTCAGCACCAGAGCAAGCTGAAGAATAGAAAAATTCAACATTTTTGACATTTCAATTTTGACATTTCAGATTTTTTGCTTAACTTTACAACTGAGCAATCTGCCAATCACCTTCATAAAGGAGGTATTTGTTTATTCCCATGCACAGAACTTAGCAGTCTTTAGGGTATAATTTTCAAGGCTTTTATATTGCTTTTCCGGCAGAATACAATAGTCAGATCATTTTTTTATTTAAACCTATAAAGCCACAACCAATGAAGTACAAATCTTATAGTTTACACAATTATTTATCTATTCCGCAGGCAGAACATTTGTCTGAAGAAACAAAAAGAGATATTAGTGTTGTCGCCAATGTATTGCCTTTTAAAGTGAATAATTATGTATTAGACTATCTCATCAACTGGGACAACCTTGAAAACGATGCCATGTATCATCTCACCTTTCCACAAAAGGGTATGTTGTCCGACGAACATTACGCTGAAATGGCCGCCGCACTTGATAAAACAGACGACAAACTCTATCTAAAAACAGTCGCCAATAATATCAGGTATCAACTCAATCCACACCCTGCTGGCCAAAAAGAGTATAATGTACCCGAAATAGATGGCGAAAAACTTTGGGGCGTACAGCACAAATATAGAGAAATCGTTTTATTTTTTCCCAGTGCTGGGCAGACCTGCCATAGTTACTGCACATTTTGTTTTCGATGGCCTCAATTTGTCGGTATGGATGAGCTGAAATTTGCGATGAAAGAGACAGAATTGCTTGTAAAATACCTCGAAGAACACCAAGAAGTAACAGATATACTTTTTACAGGTGGAGATCCGATGATCATGAGTTTTAAGGTATTCGAAAAGTACATTGAACCATTCATTTCTGATGATAATAAGACCAATATCCAAACGATAAGAATTGGCTCCAAAGCTTTGGGGTTTTGGCCTTATAAATTTGTTAGTGATCCGGATGCAGACCAATTTCTTCATTTGTTCGAAAGAATAGTCAAAAAAGGAATCAACCTGTCATTTATGGCACACTTTAGCCATCCCATAGAGCTTTCTACAGATGTGGTAAAAACAGCCATCTCGCGATTGCGTTCTACTGGAATGCAAATAAGATCACAATCTCCGATCCTGCAACATATCAATGATAGTGCAGAAATATGGTCAGAAATGTGGCGTGAACAAGTCAATCAAAATGTGATACCTTACTATATGTTTATCCCTAGAGATACTGGTGCAAGAGATTATTTTGCAGTCCCACTCGTCAAAGCGTGGGAAATATTCAGAGAAGCTTATACATCAGTCAGTGGCATATGTCGCAGCGTCAGAGGACCAAGTATGTCATGTACGCCTGGCAAAATACAAATACTGGGTGTAAGTGAAATCAATCAAGAAAAAGTCATGGCCTTGCGTTTTTTGCAAGGAAGAGAACCCGACTGGGTAGGTCGTCCATTTTATGCGAAGTACGATCCAAAAGCTCTGTGGATAGACGATCTGAAACCTGCATTTTCAGAATCATTTTTCTTTGAGAATGAGATGGCAGAGATGTTTTAATGAAGATGCCAAATTCGATCGTCGAAGTTTTTAACTTCGATGCTATACTTGTTCTCCAAACAATCTAAGAATATCTACTTCTTTTGTTTGGCTTCGATCGCAGGCAAGTCTAATTTGTATTGCGTGGGATCCCATTTTATTTGCCAATTCCTTACATAATCTGCTAATGGTGGTAAACCTACTTCGGCACGTCGTTTGTCTACATTATCAGGATCATCTAAAGGTAAAACGTAGTGCTTACCAGATTCATTATCTCTCCCTACCTGACTACCATAAATCTGTCTTTTCCCTTGTCCCAGAGCGACTCGATCTTCTAGTAGTGCAAGACTACTACCTTGGGCATTTTTGTTTTTTACTGCATCTCTCATGAGTGGCAAATATTTTTCCTGAATCGGTAAGTCTGAATGTTGAATCACTAAAAATATAGCGGAACTTCCTTGTCTTCCTACCACGTCAGGACCTAGCCAACCACGTTCATCGATGATTTTACAGACTTTTATCAGGTTGATGGAGTCTTTTTCATTAATTATTTTCCAATGGTCCTTCATTTCCTGAGATTCCCACCCAAATTTTGATTCTATTTCATTTATTTGCTGTCTATATTTCTGATCTTCTATATACACGGTATCAAGAATAGCCACTAGCGACTTGTCCAGATTGGCTTCTTCCTTATCTTTATTTCCTTTGATAATTGCAAGCAAAGGCTGCCATCTCTTATCATCATGTAATGAATTAAGGTCAGTATCCTGCGTGATGTGTCCAATATTCGTATAATTGGATTTAGTCGCAATCCGATCCAACTGAAAAAATGCACTATCGGGAACACCTGCCAATGCCCAGGAGCATGCTGCATTGTAACGGTCAGTGGACAATCCTTTCCATCCATTTGTTTTAAATGCATCTGAAAATTTCTGTGCAGATTTTAAATAATCTTTCACATCATACAGAGAGTCAGCTTCCCTTGCATATTGTTTATAAAGCTCATTTTGAGCTGAAATAATCGTTTTAAATCCAAAAATAAACGATAGTAAAAATAAAAACTGTTTCATCTGGTTTTTTTTATTTGATTTTTAATGGTCAGTTTGAATCTTTGATAAAAAATAATCATTGTGGTTTGTACCCGCCTGAACCATAGAAAACGGGCAGGTAAAATAAACCATGATTATTTTTTATGTCGATTTCATAATAAATAATTTTAATGTTGAACAAAATTAGTATTTTATTTTATTGTAAGACATAATGACAATATTTTAACACCCATTTAGCTGATTTTATAAGATTCAACTTCAAACACAATCTCCACACATTTCTCCGGCTCATTTATGAAACTAATGGTGTGTTGATCAGGGTACAATACTTTGAGTTTTTTAGAAATACTATTTAGCCCATATCCTGAGTGCATATTATCTGAAAAAGGTGGACCACTATCATAAATACGAAGTATAAGTGACTTATCATTTGTCTCGGCTGTGATGCGAATTTTGATCACATTTTCATCTGTACTGTATCCATACTTGATGGCGTTTTCTACGACCGGTTGTAGTGTAAAAGATGGTATTATCTTATCCATAATATCGTCATCATCAGGTAATATAACCTGAAGCCGATCGCCAAACCTGATTTTTTCTATCATCAGATATGACTTTAATATTTCCAACTCTTCTGCTAAAGTTATCATTGGTTTTGATTTGATATCACTGCATTGTCCATAAAACTTTGCCAACTGGAGTGCCATTTCTTCCGTCTTTTTGGGTTCCGTACGGGCGAGTGATGAGATGCTATTGAGTGCGTTGTATAGGAAATGTGGATTGATGCGTGACTGGATGGATGCCAATGTAGATGAAGCTAAAGTTCCTTCTGATTTTTGTATTTTGAATATTTTTTCCTTTTTTCTGAGTGCTATAATGTAGATCGTGAGATTACTCATAAAATTGGCTAAGGCGAAGTAGATCCATGATTTATACCATCCTAAAATATCCGAAAACATTGAAATCCTATTATACCTGGTACCCTCAGATAGATTAAAAAAAACATAATTGGACAAATGACCACCTACGAATTCCACAACAAATCCAAACAATGCTATAATTAAAAATTTTAAGAATTCTTTTTTTCCGAAATCTATGTGGACTAATTTCCCATTCGTCAATCTCAACAAAAACCATAATCCATAAAAGGAGATTAGATTTTTTATCATAAGGATATTGAATGTCAAAGTGCCCCAACGACCAAAAGAATATAAAGATGCCATCGTAAATGCAGCACAAAAAACTAAAAATAGTACTAATGCAATGGTTAATCTCTTGTACTTTTCTTTTAACTTTTCATATGTAAAAATCACTAAAAAAATAATCAGATACATTCCTGATAAGGTGATTAGTCTGGATGAAATAATTATACTATTGGTTGGGTAATCACCTATTCTCATAATTCTGGTATAATAATAGGTTTTATTACTATTATTCAATTCCAGAATCTTTGCCTGAGAAATGACGGAGAGTTCTTTACTCCAAACATTTTTATTATTAAAAAGGTCGGACACCCAATCCACAGAAATATGAATTTCTACACCTTCTTTAGTAAATCTTTTTCTACCCAAGTTAGATGGATCGATTGCAGCCGGAACAGTGCCATAACGTATACATAATTGATGATCTTGGGTATGTCCTATAATTGTAAAGTATCTAATTTTATGAGTACTATCGACAAGGATACCAATATCATTTGCTTCAGCATCTTCATATATCCAATCTTTTTGAAAATAATGATAATCTTGGCTGTAATTCTCCTTGTACAATTCCCAAGCGATCAAAGAAATAATGCCACCAAGCAAAATGAAACTATATATGTACAGCTTCTTCACAATCTTTCATTTGTATTTCTCAATTCAATCTCCACACACTTTACCGGCTCATTGACGAAACTAATGGAGTGTCCATCAGGGTAAAATCGTTTCAACTGATCTTTTACATTGTTTATCCCTGTGCCGATTTGCATGGTATCGTCAAATGGTTTTCCACTGTCACACACGGATATCTTCAGGGTTTCATCATCCATTTTAATAGCCAAAATGTTGATTTTAGTGGAGTCATCTTCTGAATGATATCCATATTTTAAAGCATTTTCTACCAATGGCTGAAGGAGAAATTTTGGTATTTTGACACCAGAAACATCATCAGATATATTGAAAGCGAAAATTAATTTTTCGCCCATTCTGATTTTTTCTACTTGGAGATATGCTGTCAGTGCTTCTGCTTCATCCTTGATGGTGATCCATATTTCGTCATTTCTATTGGTGGTATATCTGTAGTATTTTGCCAGTGAGAGGGCGAGGGTCTCAGTTTTATCAGGTGAAACTGGTGCCAAAGCAGCGATCGCATGTAGTGAATTGTAAAGAAAATGAGTATTGACGTTTGCTTCCGATTGCTGCAGTGCATCTACGGATATCTGTGCGTCTGATGTTACCGCTTGTAGTTGTTTGGATTTGCGACGAAGCGTATAAATATATAGTATGAGATTATGAAGGAAATTGGCGGTAGCGATTGCTATCCAGAATTTGAAGGCTTGTTGTAAAGTTATGAAAAAAACATTGCTAAATTCATTGTCATACCGATAGAACTCTTCAAGAATAAATATGGAAATCAATTTAAAAATAAATTGAAAAATGACTCCTGAAAAAATGATTGTAATAAACTTTATAAACTCACGTACTTCAAAATCTTTTTGGCTAATTTTTCCAGATATAAATCTGAATAAAAAGAATACCAATGAATGACTGATAAATATGAATATGTATCCATGCCACATATTATTATACAAGTGTGAAAACCCCATATAATGTACATTGAATATAGCGTAGAGCAAACTTGAACTTAAAACTACAATATACCGAACTAAATGCTTTTTCTTAGTGGGAATAATGCTTATAATCTTTTCAAAAATGAAAATAAGGACTAAAAACACCAGGATTACTAATCCTAAAATGGACGGATATGCCAGCGTATATTTAAACATAAAATTGTATTCAGGCGTATAATAATTAGCATCATTAAGTTGAAAGCCAATGACTTTTTGTGTATGTAGTAAAGAATCAATTTCTTTTCTACCTAAAAGGTGTAGTCTATCATTAAAGTTATCTCGATTCTTCATTAATTCATCCACCCAATTGATTCTTTTGTCAATAAATAAACCCTTACTCACTATATGAGATGAATATTCCAAAATTTGGGGCAATACATCAGCATCTTTACCATAGTTTATACACAATAATGAATCTGAAGTCAGACCTACGACACGAAAATATTTTCTGTTTTGAACTGTGTCAATGGTCACATAAAAATCACCTTGCCGTGTGTCTTTTAGATTTAATAAAGGGGTCTGATTGCCTGAAGTATCGTTTGTCACTTTTTGCCCGTATTTTACAGCTGCTTCCCAGTGAGAAGATACACTATATCCTACATAAAAGTAGGTAACTATCGCTGCGAAAATCAAAACGTACCAAAATAACTTATTCATAACATTCATATTTGCCAACAAAGTAAATACAAAACGCCAAGTACGGAAAGTTCTTTCCGACGGATAGGGATATAATGGTGTGAAGTGGATTTTAGGTGTATTTTTTACTATACTTTATAAATTTAGCTAAATCCATAAAGTGTAGTTAATGAATTTAGCTAAATTTATTAACCAGAGTCTTTGTTCGTATATAAAAATTGACTACCAAATACATAAAATTTACTCCCACCTTCGAATTCAAATACAATGCAGACAAATCGAAATTTTCTAAGATATTCTCTGAGACCTACCAAGGTAGTTCCTTCAAGCTGATCAATCAGAAAAATGTATTCGATGTATTGGAGTAAGAAGCAATTACTCTACGATCTGCAACTTGGCAAACTGAAGCATGATCCGTTTTTCGGGTGTATCGCTTAGTCCGTCAAATATTATAGTAGCTACCAGTCGTTCGTCTACACTGATGACTTTTCCTTGTCCAAACTTCAGGTGGATGACTTCCATACCAGCCTTGATGTCATTGGGATTGGCTGCTACAAAATCACTCGGATTGATAGATATCATTGGTTTTTTTGTTCCCAATGGTTTGAAATTGCCCAATATTTTTGGTTCAGGAAATTCTGGTTTTTTGGTAATCGAAATGATCGAGTCCAGATTGTTGTCTGATATTTCTTCCAGAAAACGACTTGGATCATTGTACCGCATCTGACCATACTGATATCTGCTGTTGGCATACGTCAGGCAAAGTAATTCTTCCGCACGGGTGATAGCCACATAAAACAGACGTCGCTCTTCATCTATATTGTTGCTTTCACTGAGTGCCATATAACTGGGAAAAAGGTTTTCTTCCAGCCCGACTACAAATACCGATCTGAATTCAAGACCTTTGGCGGAGTGGACAGACATGAGCGTGACATTGTCCGGGTTTTCTTCTTTCTGATCTGCATCTGTCATCAATGAGATTGTCTGCAAATAGGCAGAAAGACTTCTGTCTGTAGATCCTTCTTCTCCTGTCTGAATCTCATCATCCTGCACAAATTCCTGTATACCATCCAAAAGCGATATGATATTGTCCAAACGGCTTTGACCTTCAGGTGTTTTATCTTCTTTCAGGATAGACTGAATACCGCTGTTTCTCGCTATATAATCTGCAATTTCATAGGCATTGGATTTGGCCGCTTTGGCTTTGAAGGCATACATTAGCTGAACAAACTCTCCTATACTTTTTCTGGATCGGTTGTTAAATTCAATTTTGGTCAGTACTTCCCACATGCTCATATCATTATCATCCGCAAGCTGAGCAATTTGTTCTATTGTACTTTCGCCTATGCCTCGTCTTGGATAATTTATGACCCTTTTGAGCGCTTCGTCGTCTTTATCATTGATGGTCAGTCTCATATAGGAGATGAGATCTTTTATTTCTTTTCTGGAGTAAAAAGACAAACCTCCATACACTCTATATGGAATGTTATGTCTCCTCAACTGCTCTTCAAAAATTCTCGACTGGCCATTGGTACGATATAGAATGGCAATATCTTTATTATGAAGGTTGTGCCTGTTTTTTTGTTCTATTATAGTATCTGCTACCCTTTTACCTTCTTCTGTTTCGGTCATGGTTTTGATCACCTTGATCTTATGACCTTCTGCCCTGTCAGTCCAGATTTTTTTTTGAATCTGCCGCTTGTTATGGTTGATGACTTCATTGGCAGCTTCCACTATAAATTGAGTAGAGCGATAATTCTGTTCGAGTTTAAAGGTCTGCAATAATGGGAAATCATGTTCAAACTGTAGGATATTTTCTATCGTTGCGCCGCGGAATGAATATATACTCTGTGCATCATCTCCGACTATACATATATTATGGTTGCTTCCCGGATATACCGAAAGCAGTTTGAGTATTTCATATTGCAGGTAGTTGGTATCCTGAAACTCATCCACCATCACATACTGAAACTGTCTTTGGTATTTTTCTCGCACATTGTCCGGATTCTGATAGAGCAATCTGAACATCTGGAGCAGAAGATCATCAAAATCCATGGCTCCGGCGCGCATACACCTAGCTGCATACTTTTCGTATATGACATGTATGAGCGGACGTCTGTTCATCCGATCATACGACATGAGTTCATCGTTTGCTATGTATGCTTTGGGTGTGATAAGATTGCTCTTGGCAGCAGAAATCCTGGATCTTACTACGCCGGGAGCATATACTTTTTTGTCCAGGTTCATCTGCGAAATGATTTCAGAAACTACACTTTTTGTGTCATCTGTATCATAGATAGTGAAGTCATTGGGGTATCCTATACGATGTGCTTCCACCCTGAGTATCCTGGCAAAAAGGGAGTGAAAAGTACCTGCCCAAACTCTTTGCGCTTTTGTGCCTACCACACGTTCGATACGGTCCTTCATTTCTCTGGCCGCTTTATTGGTAAATGTAAGCGTAAGTATGTTGCCTGGATTGATGCCGGTATGTATCATATGGGCAATTCTATAAGTGAGTACCCTGGTTTTGCCTGAGCCAGGACCTGCTATAACCATGACCGGACCATCCAGACAGGACGCCGCCTGTCTTTGTATATCGTTTAATTCGTTCAGATATGAATAACCTACTTCTTGCATAAGACCGCAAAGTTGGTGAATTTTGATGAATTCAGCGGCTTATCGAATTATAAATTTTGGTAATATTAAGTAATTATTGAATGATAAGACCAATAGGACAATGATCTGAACCCAACTCCTGATCCAGAATGAAGGCATCTTTTATATTGTCATTCAGGCGCTCATCTACCAGAAAATAATCAATCCTCCATCCAAGATTTTTAGCTCTTGCACCGAATCTGGCGCTCCAAAATGAATACTGGACTTTGGAAGGATGTAACATACGGTAAGAATCCGTAAATCCTTTCGAAAGAATTTTGTCCATACCATCTATCTCTACCTGGGTATAGCCGGATGTTTTATTATAGTTTTCCTTGGGTCTGGCAAGATCGATGGCCTGATGCGCAACATTAAAATCACCTGTTACGATTACATTTTTTTTAGTTCGTAGTTTTGCCAGATATTGTGAGAAGTCTTCGTCCCATTCTGCCCGGTAATCCAGCCTTTTCAGTCCTTCTCCACTATTGGGAACATATACGTTTACCACATAAAAATTTTCAAACTCGGCCGCGATGACCCTACCTTCGTTATCATGCTGTTGGACTCCCATGTCCTCGGAAATAGAAATGGGTTCTGTTTTTGATATGATACAAACCCCTGAATAGCCTTTTTTATCAGCCGAATTGCTATGGATATGGTAATCCTTTAGGGAAGAAAGTGCCTCTGCTACCTGATCATCCTGTGCTTTGGTCTCCTGAAGACAGACTATATCTGCATCCATTGCCGCAAACTGCTGTAAAAAAGACTTTCCAACTACGGCTCTGATACCGTTTACATTCCATGATATAAGTTTCATAATGATGTTTTGATTTGTTGCACAATATTAATTCAAATTGACGAATTCAGAGAAAAAAAATTTTGAGTGGTCAAAGCTAGCTATTCAAGCTTGGGTTATTGGCATTGTATTTGATATTTTTTTAAGCAGGTAATTATATTTTTCTTCAAAACATTGGTTATGTTATCCCATTTATTTCGAGTTTTTATAATCGTTTTTGGTTTTTTACCATTTTGCATGCTCAGGTGCGGGATTGCTATACTGAAGATTATTTTGCAAATGAAATACAGGTAAATCCCGGGAGATTAAAAATATCAGAACTAATTGAAAAGCATACAGAAAACTATCACAGCAAAAAAGCAATCAGATCAAATAGTCTCGTCACCATACCAGTTGTCGTACATATTGTCTACAATGATCCATCAGAAAACATTAGTACGGCACAAATTATTTCTCAAATAGATGTTCTCAATAAGGATTTCAGAAGACTGAATGTTGATGCAAATAACACATGGCAACAAGCTGCAGATACCGGCATTGAGTTTTGTCTGGCCACAGTAGATCCGTCAGGCAAATCTACCACCGGTATTACAAGAACATACACCAATGCTTCATCATTTGCCAGCAACGGCGATTTGATAAAATATACATCAAAAGGCGGCAAAGATGCCTGGCCTTCTGAAAATTATCTCAATATCTGGGTAGGCGACATCACAGGCACAGTGCTGGGATATGCTCAGTTTCCGGGCGGCAAAGCAGAAACTGATGGTGTTGTGATTGATTACAAAGTGTTTGGTACCGGATCAAATGTGACACCAGGATTTCATCTTGGCCGTACTACTACCCATGAAGTGGGACACTGGCTGAATCTTAAACACATTTGGGGATCATCCGATTGTATGACGGACGATCTGGTTTCAGATACACCCAAATCAGATGCACCAAACTATGGATGTGCCAAAAGTCACTGGTCCTGTGGATCTTTGGATATGGTTGAAAATTATATGGATTATTCTGATGATACCTGTTTAAATCTGTTTACAGCCGGTCAAAAGATAAGGATGCAGGCTTTGTTTGCGACAGGTGGTTTCCGGCAAAACATCATGAAATCCAATGGCTGTGGAATACCGAATCAGGCAAATGATTACTGCGGAAAAATGAGTATCCATCTTCAATTAGATAATTATCCACAGGAAACATCATGGGACATCAAAGATAGTAAAGGACTTGTTGTACTTAAAAGTGCTAAATATATAAGTTCTCAAAAGAATTCAATCCTTAAAATCGATACCTGCTTTTTACCCGGCTGTTATTCATTTAACATATATGATAGCTATAGTGATGGCATTTGCTGTAAATACGGTAAAGGAAGTTATCGGGTGTATGAAGGCGAAAAGCTCATAGCAGAAGGTGGTTCTTTTACCAAATCTTCTTCTCATTCTTTTTGTATCATCAATAAAGCTCCTACATGTACTGATGGTCTGAAAAATGGTACTGAGACTGGCATTGATTGTGGAGGAAGTAAATGTGAGCCCTGTGTTTCCTGCTACGATGGTATAAAAAATGGCGCAGAAACAGGCATTGATTGTGGAGGCCTTGACTGTGTACCATGTGCGACAACAACGGACACCATTGAAGCACCGACCGGATATCTTCTTGCTTCTTATTTTGAAACAGGATGGGATGGATGGACAGGTGGAGCAACAGATACAGAACGATACAAAGGTGATTTTTCCAGAGAAGGAGATTATTCTATCATGATCAGAGATGATAGTGGGGAAGAGTCAGCCATGACATCAGGGTCTATTGATTTAAGAAATTTCGCTAAAGTCAAGGTTGAGTTCTCTTTTTATTCCTACAGTATGGAAAAAGGAGAAGAATTCCACTTAATGTACCACGATGGTTTACAATGGAAAACAATAAAAAATTATATCAGTGGTACGGATTTTTATAACAGCAATTTTTATGATGTAACCTTTGTGATGGATGCAACAAAATACAGTTTCATTCAGAATGGCAAATTCCGCTTTCAATGCAATGCAAGTACCAACGCAGATCAGATTTATATTGATGCAGTAAAAATTACGGGTATACCTACGGGAGCAAAAGAAAGTTATTATTTTGATCAAATATCAATTATTGCACATTATATCGGCCCGAATCCAGCAGAAGTTGTCCCTAATATTGACATATTTCCAAATCCGGCTGAAGACAATATCAACATAGTTTCCAATGTAGAAATAATTGGTATAAAAATTATTGACTTGAATGGAAAAACGGTTAAGGAAGTTGATGTCAATAATGATATTTTTATCACAGATATCAGCAGTCTTTTATCAGGTTTTTATATGGTCACTATTCAGACTGAAAAAGGAATAATCTCAAAAAGACTGATCAGGAAATAAAGACTTACGTTTATACAGGAGGATAAAGTAAGATTTTCGCAACCAATTTATTTTTAGTATACATTAGAGAACCTCAGTTTTCAGTAGCAAACTTTACCTCTCAGTGATCTGTTTTAAATATTGATTTTATGAATCAACTTTCATCGTCATAATACAGTATATAGTATTTTCGGCCTTCGTTATCTGTTCCTTTTTCTATTTTATTTTTATCACCGTGCACATAAATATGGAAGTTTTTGTCCAGTTTTATGATACTTTTGAAAACACGGCTTTGTTTTTTGACAGCATAATCTGATATCTCAAAAGCATCACCCAATGCTGCGGATCGGGTATTCTGATACTCCTGTTTATAGTCCTGGAAGGCTTCCACTACTTTATCATCCTTAAATACCCGGGTTTCATATTCTACAGCATCAAACTTTTCCTGATGTTTAAAATATTCAAAGGAGCGATTCATGACGCTGGCTTCGTCAGACTTGTCGGTGTCAAACTCTTTGGACATTCGGTCTTTAATGAAACTTTTGGTAGCCTGTATGTAGTTTTTGGTTTGGTGATAATCATCAGCACGCGCCGTGATCATCAGGAATTCTTCCCGCCAGTATTGGGCTTCCTTGTATCGGTTGCTGTGGTCTATGTTGCATATTTTAAATCCATCCTCCCGTTCAGTATTGAATATCAGGCAACCTTTGTCCAGTTTACCAACGTTGGTTCCGGAGTCTTTCAGGATGTGAAAAGTCTGTCCGTCTTTCTCCAACTTCAGGAACAAGTCTTTGTTTTCTGATTTGAATATGCCCACAGCATCTACAAGTTCGTCATCTACAAGGACATTGCTGAAATAGGAAATATACAACTCTCCCGATTTGATATTGGGGTGTTTTGATTTTTCATAGAGATGTCGGGCTATTTTGACCGATTGTTCGTGCAGACAGGATGGATCGTCAAAAATATTGGCCACAAAATTATATACCGGATTGAGCGCAACTTCACCAGATGAGAACGTAAAATTGAAATATTCAGGTTCCTTGAAATGGGTCATAAAATATTTGAAAAGGATGTCATACATCTCTTCATCATCAATACTGAGTAACACAGGAGAGTATGTAATGTCTTCTCCTTCATTGTGATTGCCTATAAAATGGGCGGTGACCCCATCAAGGGTAGCTTCTATATAATTGATCATGTATTTCCGATTTTTCTAAAAGGGCAAAGGTAGTAAGTAATATTTGAAAAAAATTGATAAATGCAGGGAGCATTAAACTTCAGTTTTCTATTCAAATGCTCCTAAATAGTGTCTTTTTGTAAAGAGATGATTTACTCTTAGTCATAAACATGTCAAGGATTTAGTTTTCCAATGATGATGATATTCATGTTTTTATTGTAACTTAAATATCTGAAATGACAAAATATCACTCAAACCACCTTGACAACTTATCAAAAATGTGTATCTTTGTATCATCCGTTGTTATGCCGATGATAATTTTATTTGAGAAAAATTATGTCTTCATAATACTGAAAATCAATATGTTGGTTAAATCACTTTTTGCAAACCAATTTATTTGATGATAAAATATGCAAAAGTGCACTTTTGAAAAAGAATAAATTGGAAAAAGAGACATAGATGTTACTACAAAATTTTATGTATTTAGCAACTTTAAAAAGTGAAGATAAGGTAATTTCTGAAAAATTTATTGTGTTACACTGATAAAATCAAAAACGACAAGAGCTAGCTCTTAAATGCAGCTCTTGTCGTTTTTCAACAATTAATTCTACCTATATGCAAAGCAATAATATAAAAATCTTTGTACTTTTAATCACCATATTTCTTATTAATTCGTCTCTACCTGTTGCCCAAACTATCTGGAGAAGTAAAGCATCGAGAATAGGCGGAGTCTCCTATTCTGAAATATATTCTTTCAATTTACAAAATTGTGAGAAAAAAACATATTGTACCAAATCTGATTTTTCTGTTGGTGATTTAGTAATGCATCCAAATGGTCAATTATTCATAGGGGGAATTGATGGGGGACCGGAAGCTGAAATACAAGTCTTAGATACTTGCAGTCAAATAAAGTCAGTGACAATACCAATTTCTATTGCAAATGTTAATGTTGGACAAAGTTTATTTGCACTTTGCGCAGATAAAGAAGGGCAGATATATGTTGCATTTAATGCAAAAACAAATATATATAGATTTAATCCTGAAACAGAAATTTTTACTGATTTAGGGTCATTGCCCAATAATATGTATGTCTTAGATTTTACATTTACTGGAGGCAAGTTCTATGCATCAGGTTATGTTGGATCTGTTTCACATATTATGGAAATTGATTTGGATAACATTGGTCAAAGTAAAGTTTTATTTTCTGACAATAACGGAGCTTATTATGCAAAACTTATTACCATTCCAAATTTAAATGACTGCAAAGAAGCGGTCACTTACCTAAGTCGATGGGTGGATAATGGCCCAGAAGTTGGCATATTTGACTTTTCAGATGGATCATTCACACAAATATGCCTTGATGAAGGAAACGGCATGGCGTCCCTCTCGAATTCCTGGCCTCCGACCCGGAATGCGATCTTCTCTTCGATCTCGACAGGGACAATAGCAGCGGGGTGTTTCCTTATGATTTTCGTAATGAAAACATAGTCTGTACAGAATATAAAACCACGAGCATCGCTGACGATGATTTATTTCTCCATACATCAGTTGATCTGGATAGTATCATCATCAGACTTGATGGAGATGTGGATGGAAATTCAGAAGGGTTGACTCTTGATGCAAGCCTTCCTGATGCACTTCTTTCTTATCAAAATGGTAGATATATTTTGACCTTATCAGGCGACCGGTCAGATATAGCTTGGCGTAATGCACTCCAAGCCATCAGATACTCCCATACCGGTGACATCATATCTGCAGGGGTACGTACACTGACCATTACAGCGTACAATGCCATCAAGAGCAATCAGGCACAAAGCTTTATCCGTATAGGAGCACGTCCATACGCAGGAAGAGACACTACCCTTCTGGTATGTGCACAGCAAAAAGTAGAGGGCGTCTCTATATTGCTCGAAGGACAAGGAAATGGATACTGGCAACCAACATTGGTTAATGATGTCTATGACCCTTCAATAGATAATGAATCCGTTTACCAATACATTGTCCAAAGTCCAGAATGTGGTAATGACACAGCGGTGCTTAACATTCAAAAACTGCCCAACCGAACCCTTGACCTCGGTCCGGATATATCCATCTGCCAGGCAGAAAGTCATCTCATAAGTTTGCCCGTACAATCAGGGGATCAGATACGCTGGAGCGACGGAAGTACAGAAACGAACCGATCACTAAAGGCTCCCGCAAAAATATATGTGGATATCACCACCTTAGATGGCTGTATCATTAGCGATACGATTGTTTTATCCCGATCTTATGTAAAAATACCAAAAGAGTTATCCATTGATCTTTGCAGCGGTGACACTTTCCTATATAATGGCATAGCCTATCTTCCGGGACAGAACATTACGGACAGTATACCAGCATCGTCGGGTTGTGATACCCTGATCAAGATTACGTTACGGTCTGTTCCAGCTCAAATATTACTTAGAGATACGTTTACCTGCGACAATGCGACATTGATTATACAAAATATGCCATATAATGTCGGTGATACTATCCTACGATTTAAACCTGCTGTAACGGGATGTGACACACTAATCAAAATGATTTATCAGTCGTACACCCTGCCGCAATTTATGGTTACTGTAGCAGATTCAGTATTGTGTGCCGGAGAGACAACTACAGCGACCTCATCACTATCAGGGAATATCAGATGGAGTACAGGAGCAACACAAAAAGAAGTTATACTACCTTCGGGAAACTACACTGTCAGCTTTACAGATGATAAAGGATGTATTCAGACCAAAAGTGTCACCATCCAAAACGCGCCGGTCTTATCTTATGACATAGATATCAAAATGCCGGATTGCGACCGCACCAATGGCAGTATCCGTGTGGAAAATGAAAATGCACCTGATCTTTATGAAATCACTATCAATGACATTCCTGTTTCAATGGGAATATCCGATAACCTAGGTGCAGGAAACTATATTATTTCCATTATGGATAAATACGGTTGCATCATCAAAGACACTGTTATCCTGTCATCTGTAAATGAATATACCGTCTCTATGACCGATGAAATCACCATCGACAAAATGAAACTACACGCTCTGGCTTTCACGGATTCCGGTGGCACGACGGATACGATACTGTTTAGTCCCGACACAAATATACAGGCTCAGCGCGATTCCATACTGATTGTCGGTGTGGAAGACAAGATCTACAGCATAAGTTTTGTGGATCAGAACGGTTGTATTTTTGTAAAATCACTCAAAGTCAATGTAACCACACCAGCTTCGGCGTTTGAACTTCCCAATGTCATCAGCCACACATCTTCAACAAACGAAAACAGACTCTTCTATCTCAAAAGTACGGGAATCACTTACGACATGTCCATCTATGACCGGTGGGGCAATCAGATATACGACAAACAAAACATAGAAGGAGGAAACCCTGAGTCAGCATGGACCCCTGAAAAAAGCAAGGTGCAACCCGGTGTTTATGTTTATTTCCTTACCATTCATACACCTGATGGTGCGGTGCAGAAAGTTGGGTCGTTGACGGTGTTGTGATATTTCTAAGGTCACTTCAAATACGACCAAACCATAACAGCAATATTAATTTTACTATACCGACGAGAATTTAATCTGTAAAGGCGATGATACTCATGTCTTCATCAAGACAAAAATTCTATCGGTATTATGCTCAAAATAAATGAATTATCTAACGAGTTTTTGGCAAACCAATTTATTTTGAGTATAAAAGGTTATTTATCAGGATGTTCATGTAATACCATGAATTTGCGCAGGATAAACAAAATATCACCAAAACTATCTTGACAACAAATAAAAAATGTGTATCTTTGTATCATCCGTTGTTAAAACCTGCAAATATGCAAAAGTGCACTTTTGAAAAAGAATAAGCTGGGAAAATAGACATAGATACCATTGATCTAAATAAAAAAAGAAAGTCCATATGATACATTGTGTTGACGTGGCTGCGCTTACACTGTACATACAGACCTTCCATCCTAAGCAGGACTGCAAAGGTACGATTTTCTTTTATAAAATCGACAATGGTTAAGCCTATATGTGGCGAGAGTTCACATGTTTTTTATTTATTTTTTAACCATTAAATTCATTTTATTATGAACACAAAATTTTATTCATTAAGAAAGCGGGGGGGGCAAATAGTATTTTGCGCGACTCTTTGTATTATTATGTCTGCCTTTAGTTTTAAGGCTTCTGCGCAGTGGTACAGTATCACCGGAGATAATCTATTCAGGCAATATCTTTATGGTGTTGGAAATCATGATTATTATATTAATACAGAAGTTGGAGGGACTCCATACGCTTCCACAGCCTACCCAATGAATACATCAGCAAGTATTTGTGGGGTATGGGATGGTCAAATCATTTTAAATACGTCAGCCGGTACTGCAAATAATTCTCTGTACATCCGTCCGGAATCTGCAAATGACTATGCAGATTATATAGATGGTGTAACAAGTGCTGATCAATTAGCAATACAGGATCATATACTATCGATTACTCCATTTACAGACGGATTCCAAAAAATATCAGCCGATGCCAATAATACAGGCAGCATCACTGCATCCGACTTAACAGAAATTCAAAAATTAATTTTGGGTATAAATCAAAGCCTCGCAAGAAATAGTTGGGAATGGTTTGATGTTGACTATATCTCTGGATTTCCCACAGGTTTTTTTAATGGCCCCTGGGGCTACACTCTACAAGCTACTTATCCTAATGTAAATGGATTTGGGGAATGGTTTGTAACTAATAAAACCAGAACATGGATACAGGCCAACACACCTGAATTTGCTGCTGCTAAGATAGGAGACGTTGTCAGCCCTGGTTCAGGATCAGATCATAATTCTTGGGTGTGCGCTGGAGTTGCTTACTTTAACTCTGGTAATTCAGAATCAAGAAATTCTACTTATGTAGAAAATAATACAAAAATAGACAAAGGCGATCTAATAGAGACTAACTTATATTTGGGTGGTGGTGATGATATTGCAGCATTAGAAATACCCATCTATATAGATCAAAAAAAAATTACTATTGAATCTATAGAAATGTTAAACGGATTTAAGCCTGATTATCATTATAATAAGAAAAACAATAGATTGACAATTTTGTATCTTTATGATGGTACATCTACATTGGGTATCAAAGACATGAATATCCTTAGTTTAAAATTGCGGGTAAAAGAAAACATTGATGACCTTTCAGATTATTTTGCATGGGATACCTCTCGAAATATAGAACTTTTGAACAAGGAAATAAAGTTTACTGATGCATTTGTAGAACTCAGGGTGGGTCGAGTAGTAAAATCTGAACTTAAGATTAATACATTTGTATCAAATGAAAACACAATAGTCAACGTGGTGAGTGATAAAGACTTGAATAAAGCTAATATTATTATCAGCAATATGCAAGGTAAAATAATATATCAAAAAGAAGTAAATATAATTAGTGGAAATAATGAAATAGAATTCACTCACTTAGCCCAAAGTGGAATGTATATTTCTACACTAATAAGCGGAGAACGGGTAGTTTCTGAAAAATTTATGGTTTCATATTGATAAAAACATTAACGACAAGAGCCTGCATAAATATGCAACTCTTGTCGTATTTTTAAAACTAGGTTTAATTTTATGCTTATCAACAATATTAAATTTTTTGTCCTAATTTGCACAGTGAAAATCATTTACTCATCAACTTGTTATGCCCAAATAATCTGGAGGAGTAAGATTGTGTTGGGTCACCAAACTGAAATTTATTCTGTTAATTTGCAAAGTTGCGAAAGGATAGAACACTGTACATTCCCACTATTTAGAATCAGTGATTTAGTAATACACCCTTCAAATCAAATGTTTTTAGCTGGATTTAATTCATTGAATAATCAAAATGAAATAAGAGTTTTAGATACCTGTATGCTAATAAAGGTTATTTCAATACCCAATTGGGTAGCAAATGTGAATTTTGGTCAAAACATATTGTCACTTTGCTCTGACAAAGATGGCCAAATGTATCTTAGCTTTAATGGTAAAAAAAATATTTATAGATTCGA
This sequence comes from Saprospiraceae bacterium, assembly GCA_016714445.1. Classification (GTDB taxonomy): domain Bacteria; phylum Bacteroidota; class Bacteroidia; order Chitinophagales; family Saprospiraceae; genus OLB9. The sequence goes on from JADJNF010000004.1 coordinate 132,049, forward strand.
TCCAGTCAATGAAATATTTACTGACCTAGGTATTTTACCCAACGGAATGGAAGTAATTGACTTTACATTTAGGAATGGAAAACTTTTCGCATCAGGTATTACTGGTGCTATCTCCAATATTATGGAAATTGATTTAGAAAACATAAATCAAAGTAAAATTCTTTTTTCGGATATGAATGGGGCTTATTCTGCAAAACTTATTACGATTCCCAATTTGGAAGATTGCAAGGATGCAGTTACTTATTTAAGTCGATGGGTGGATAATGGCCCAGAAGTTGGCATATTTGACTTTTCAGATGGATCATTCACACAAATATGCCTTGATGAAGGAAACGGCATGGCGTCTCCTCTCGAATTCCTGGCCTCCGACCCGGAATGCGATCTTCTCTTCGATCTCGACAGGGACAATAGCAGCGGGGTGTTTCCTTATGATTTTCGTAATGAAAACATAGTCTGTACAGAATATAAAAACACGAGCATCGCTGACGATGATTTATTTCTCCATACATCAGTTGATCTGGATAGTATCATCATCAGACTTGATGGAGATGTGGATGGAAATTCAGAAGGGTTGACTCTTGATGCAAGCCTTCCTGATGCACTTCTTTCTTATCAAAATGGTAGATATATTTTGACCTTATCAGGCGACCGGTCTGATATAGCCTGGCGTACTGCGCTCCAAGCCATTAGATACTCCCATACCGGTGACATCATATCTGCAGGGGTACGTACACTGACCATTACAGCGTACAATGCCATCAAGAGCAATCAGGCACAAAGCTTTATCCGTATAGGAGCACGTCCATACGCAGGAAGAGACACTACCCTTCTGGTATGTGCACAGCAAAAAGTAGAGGGCGTCTCTATATTGCTCGAAGGACAAGGAAATGGATACTGGCAACCAACATTGGTTAATGATGTCTATGACCCTTCAATAGATAATGAATCCGTTTACCAATATATTGTCCAAAGTCCAGAATGTGGTAATGACACAGCGGTGCTTAACATTCAAAAACTGCCCAACCGAACCCTTGACCTCGGTCCGGATATATCCATCTGCCAGGCAGAAAGTCATCTCATAAGTATACCCGTGCAAACCGGAGATCAGATTCGCTGGAACAACGGAAGTACAGAAACGAACCGATCACTAAAGGCTCCCGCAAAAATATATGTGGATATCACCACCTTAGATGGCTGTATTATTAGCGATACGATTATTTTATCCCGATCTTATGTAAAAATACCAAAATCGTTATCCATTGACCTCTGCAGCGGAGACACTTTCATATACAGTGGCATAGCCTATCTTCCGGGACAGAGCATTACGGACAGTATACAGGCAGCGTCGGGTTGTGATACCCTGATCACGATTACATTACAGTCTGTTCCATCTCTAATATTGCTCCGGGATACGTTTACCTGCGACAATGTGACATTGTTCATTCAAAATGTGCCATATAATGTCGGTGATACTATCCTACGGTATAAACCGGCAGTAACGGGATGTGACACACTAATCAAAACGATTTATCAGTCGCATACCCTGCCGCAATTTATGGTTACTGTAGCAGATACAGTACTGTGTGCCGGAAAGACAACTACAGCGACCTCATCACTATCAGGGAATATCAGATGGAGTACCGGTGACACCAAAAGTGAAGTAACTTTATCTTCCGGCAACTATAGCGTCAGCTTTACAGATGATAAAGGATGTACTCAGACCAAAAGTATCACCATCCAAAGCGCGCCGGTCATACCTTATGACATAGATATCAACATGCCGGATTGCGACCGCACCAATGGCAGTATTCGTCTGGTCAGTGAAAATGCACCTGATCTTTTTGAAATCACTATCAATGACATTCCTGTTTCAATGGGAATATCCGATAACCTTGGTGCAGGAAACTATATTATTTCCATTATGGATAAATACGGTTGTATCATCAAAGACACAGTCATCCTGACTTCGGTAAATGAATATACCGTCTCTATGACCGATGAAATCACCATCGACAAAATGAAACTACACGCTCTGGCTTTCACGGATTCCGGTGGCACGACAGATACGATACTATTCAGTCCCGACACAGATATACAGGCTCAGCGTGATTCCATACTGATTCGTGGCGTAGAAGACAGGATCTACAGCATTAGTTTTGTGGATCAGAACGGTTGTATTTTTGTAAAATCACTCAAAGTCAATGTAACTACACCAGCCTCAGTTTTTGAACTTCCCAATGTCATCAGCCACACATCAGCAACAAACGAAAACAGACTCTTCTATCTCAAAAGTACGGGAATCACTTACGACATGTCCATCTATGACCGGTGGGGCAATCAGATATACGACAAACAAAACATCCAAGGCGGAAACCCTGAATCGGCATGGACTCCTGAAAAAAGCAAGGTGCAACCCGGTGTTTATGTATATTTCATTACCATTCATACACCTGATGGTGCAGTGCAGAAAGTAGGGACGGTGACGGTGTTGTAAAAATATGAAAACAAAAAACAGGCATCTGATCGATATGCTTTTCAGATGCCTGTGTTAATATAAATGTGGCTTGTATTTAGTTCATTTTGCTTTCGATGACTGCCTGCGCTGCTGCCAGTCTGGCTATAGGTACTCTGAATGGTGAACAACTCACATAATTCATACCCAACGTATGACAGAATTTTACACTGGCTGCGTCTCCTCCATGTTCACCACAAATCCCAATCTCCATCCCCGGACGAGTAGCCCTGCCTCTCTCGATAGCAAGTCTGAGCAACTCACCCACACCCTGCTGGTCTATAGTCACAAACGGATCATCTCTCAATACTTTTTTATCAAGATAGGTAGGAAGAAATCCTCCGATGTCATCCCTGCTGAATCCAAAACTCATTTGTGTAAGGTCATTGGTACCAAAACTGAAAAATTCTGCTTCGAGTGCCATATGGTCTGCTTTCAATGCTGCTCTAGGTGTTTCTATCATTGTACCAAAAGCATATTCTATTTTATCTTTTCCGGATTTAGCCAGCACTTCTGCATACACTCTTTCGACGATCTCTTTCTGGTGTTTCAGTTCATTGACGGTACAGGTTACCGGTATCATGATCTCAGGAAATACCTTTTTACCCTGATTGGTCAATTCTACTGCCGCTTCGAAGATGGCTCTGATCTGCATTTCAGTGATTTCAGGATAGCTGATACCCAATCGTACTCCACGGTGACCCAACATAGGATTATTTTCGTGCAGTGCCAATACTCTTTTTCTCAGTGTGCTGACTTTGATGCCAAGTTCATGGCTGAGTTCAGTCATTTTGTTTTTGTCATGGGGTACAAATTCATGGAGTGGAGGATCAAGTAAACGTATGGTGACCGGATGTCCATCCATCACGTCCATGGTTTTTTTGATATCAGATTTCACATAGGTAAATAATTCACTCAGCGCTTTTCTCCTTTCTTCTTCAGTGTCGCTGACGATCATTTTTCTCAACAGGAAGAGAGGTTCTTCACTGTTTTCACCATAAAACATATGTTCGGTTCTGAAAAGCCCGACACCCGTTGCTCCAAAACGAAGTGCCTGAAGTGCATCCTGGGGAGTCTCTACATTGGCTCTGACTTCCAGCATTTTGGTTTCATCTACCATTTTCATCAGTTCCCTATAGGAATCATTTTCATCCACATTGACTGATACCAATGCCATGGCTCCTTCATAAACCAAACCGGTAGTTCCGTTCAGGCTGATCCAATCTCCTTCATGAAGTACTTTACCATTTTTTGCTTTCAGGGTACCGTGTTCAGAATTGATCTCAATATCATTGCAACCAACAATACAACATTTACCCCATCCTCTGGCTACCAGTGCTGCATGTGAAGTCATTCCACCTTTGCTGGTCAGGATAGCTTTGGAAGCATGCATACCATCCACATCTTCCGGTGAGGTCTCATCCCTAACCAGGATAACAGGAATTTTTTTATCTGCCCATTCTACTGCTTTTTCTGAATCAAATACGATTCTTCCTTTCGCTCCACCCGGTCCGGCAGGAAGTCCTTTTGCAATCGGAGTAGATGCCAGCTCTGCTTCAGGATCCAGGCGCGGCAATAATAATTCGACCAACTGATTTGGGCCAACCCGCATGACAGCTGTATCCTTAGAAATCAGAGCTTCTTTATACATATCCATAGCCATGCGGACAGCGGCTACCCCGTTTCGTTTGCCTACACGACACTGCAACATATACAGTGTTCCTTTTTCTATCGTAAATTCGATATCCTGCATATCCTTGTAGTGACCTTCCAGTTTTTTTTGATAACCATCCAGTTCATCATACAATTCAGGCATGATATCACTTAAAGTATCCAGATGTTTACTTTGGGTGTTTTTTGAAAAATCATTGATCGGGGCTGGAGTACGGATCCCTGCTACAACGTCTTCACCCTGAGCATTCACCAGATATTCGCCATAAAAATGGTTGTCCCCGGTTCCCGGATTTCTTGTAAAAGCCACACCTGTAGCACAGTCATCTCCCATATTTCCGAAGACCATGGCTTGTACATTTACGGCTGTTCCCCATTCGTTGGGTATTTTCTCTATCCGTCTGTACTCTACCGCTCTTTTACCATTCCAACTTCCGAACACTGCTCCGATTCCGCCCCAAAGCTGATCCATCGGGTCGTCAGGAAATGGTTTCCCAAGATGTTTTTCTATGGTTCTTTTGAATACATGCACCAGATCTTTTAGTTCGTCAGTAGTAAGCTCAGTGTCGGATTCATATCCCATTTTATGTTTTACTTCTTCCAGTTTGTCATCAAGGATTCTACGAATCCCTTTGCCATGTTTGGGTTCGATACCTGCGGCTTTTTCCATAACTACATCGGCATACATCATGACCAGACGTCTGTAAGCGTCGTACGCAAATCTTTCGTTTCCAGTCTGAGCGATAAGACCTTTTATAGTTTGGTCATTTAATCCGATATTCAATACCGTATCCATCATGCCCGGCATGGATCGTCTGGCACCGGATCTGACGGAGAGTAGAAGTGGATTGCTGACATCACCAAACTTCCTTCCCATGATTTTTTCAATACTGTCGAGTGCATCTGATGTTTCCTTCACAAGACTTGGGGGATAACTCTTTTCATGATCATAATAATAAGTACACACTTCCGTAGTGATGGTAAATCCGGGAGGTACCGGCAGTAAAAGATTGGGGTGTCCGGCCATTTCTGCCAGATTTGCTCCTTTTCCACCCAATAAGTTTTTCATGGATTCATTGCCATCGGCTTTCCCTCCACCAAAACTGTACACATATTTTTCTTTTGACATGATGTATATATTTTAAAATGGTCTACTCAAATTTAGAGCGAAATAACAGCTATATGGAGTGCATTTTATTGATATAAATCATCAAGTCATATGATTTACATCAAAAATTGAATAATGAGAAATACCTTATGAAAAATGAAAAGGTTTTTTTTGGAAATGGTGGATTGTATTCCCTGAAGTTTTTAAATTTCAGTTCGTAATAAAAAAGAGATGGATTAAAAAATTGTCTTTGCTATACCGACGATAATTTTATTTGTAAAAATTATGTCTTCATTATCTTCAAAATTAAAACAATGTTAAAGGCATTTTTTGAAAACCAATTTATTTGGGTGTATCCCATTTATTTTGAGTATAAAATAGATTTCTATTAAACCGAAAGATGTTCACTTTTTTTGGAAGAAATATTTCAACTCATTCTTTTTGAGATAGTATTCGTTTTTTGCAATAATAAATCCTGCTTCGCCATCCAGGATACCTAGATTGAGAAAATAGGTTCTGAAAAATCTGAAATATGGGCCAAAACATCTTTTTATTAAAGGTGGGGATTTTTGAGCTTTTTTCCACTCATCCGCCCTTAATCCGGCATAATAATCATATTTAGTTATCATGTGGGCTTCATCCCTAAAACTAAAATGGTCTATTTTTCCCTGAATTTTTACACTCTGCAATGGAACGTCCGAAACCAGTTTTTCATGCACATAGTTGTCATTCCATCTCATAACCTTTTTATTAAACAGACGGATATTCCAGTCCGGAAACCATCCACAATATTTTACCGGATAATCGCCCAGATAGGTCTGAATATTCATAAGATATACGGAATCTGCCGACGGGTTCAGGTGTTTGATATTCGCGGCGAGTGTATCATTGATGACTTCATCTGCATCCACACAAATGATCCAGTCGTTTTCTGCTTTCTCCACTCCAAAATTTTTATTTTTTGAATATCCTTCCCATGGTTTTTTGTACACTTTTGCACCTTGTGAAAATGCAATTGATTCCGTTTGGTCATCAGATCTGTCATCCAGAACCACAATGATATCATCAGTGATTTTTTTTACTGCCAGAATACATTTTGCTATCGTATAAGCCTCATTTTTAGCTATGATCACCGCGCTGTAAATAGATGACATGGTTAAATAATTTTACCTGATGCAATAAAATATGGATTGATCATGGTCGGTTTGTTGTAAGTGAGTGGAAGTCCTGAATCAGCTTCCACCAAGGCCCCTCCTGCTTCTTCGATGATGATCTGACCCGCAGCGGTATCCCACTCCATGATATGTATCATACGCGGATAATAATCAGCATCCCCTTTTGCAATGCTGATAAACTTCAGTGCACTGCCCAAAGTAATGATCTCAGGCGAATCGAGGATGTCAATATAACTTCTTGTGGATGAATCCATTTCGCTTCGGCTGGCAACAATCCTGAGTCCTTTCTGATCCAGCTTAAATGTATTTACTGATATGGAATTGTTCTGGTTTTCGAAAGCTTCAAATGCGCCTGAGCCCTTTATCGCATAATACAACATCTTAAATACCGGTAAATAAATAAACCCTGCTACAGGAGTGCCATTTTTTATAAGTGCCAGATTGATACTGAATTCGTCACTTCTGTTTATGAACTCTTTTGTTCCATCAAGCGGATCTAGTAACCAGGCATATTCCCACTTCTTTCGCTGATGATATGAGTCAAGGTTTGACTCCTCTGAAATGATGGGTATTTCGGGAAAAATATCCGATAATCCGGTAGATATAATTTTATTAGACATCAAATCTGCATCCGTCACCGGACTGTTATCCTTCTTATATGCTGTTTTGTAACTGATATCTACAGCCTCGTATATTTTCATGACAGCTGTACCGGCCTCTGTCAGTAATGATGATATATCTTGTACGTTTTCAGGTGTCAAAATAAATATTTCCCCAACATTCGTTGCAACTGATTTCATTCTACATACTTTAAGTAAAAAACCAGCCCTTTTATTTGATCCAATTGTTCAGATTTTGGCGTTTTCTCCGGTTTCGCTATCCAACCAATGTTATGAATAATGAATGATTGATGCCGGAAATTAATCACACAAAATTAGGCAAAATAAATCTATGTACTCTATTTTACAAATAAAAATATATCCTATTGATAAAACTACAACTGTTACCTTTTTTTTGAAAATTAATACCCTGTATTTGATGAAAATTTTGTAGTTTTGAAGGTCCGTTTTAATGGAGTGTTTGATCCGTTTTATTTTCAATTTTCATTTCAGCTACATGTCAGAATACGATTATGTCATCATCGGTAGTGGGTTCGGAGGGTCTGTCTCAGCGCTGAGATTGTCCGAAAAAGGATATAAAGTGCTGGTCATCGAGAAAGGAAAATGGTTTAACAATCCTGAAGATTTCCCTACCACCAACTGGAATCTGCGCAAGTGGATGTGGATGCCGGGCCTGGGCATGCGAGGACTTTTCAAAATGACTTTATTCAGACATGTGGTCGCATTAAGTGGAGTAGGTGTAGGTGGTGGATCATTGGTATATGCCAATACCTTGCCGATCCCAAAGTCTGAGTTTTTTAATTCAGGACACTGGAAGGGATTGGCTAATTGGGAAGATATTTTGAAACCTTACTACGAAACAGCAAAAAAAATGCTGGGCGCAGAGACTCATCCCTACATGAGCAGAAGCGACAAAGCTATGTTGCAATTGGCAAAAGAAATGGGTATCGAAAGTTCTTTTGAAAAAACCGACGTGGCCGTACATTTTGGTAAAGTAGGGGTGACAGTTTCAGATCCTTATTTTGATGGGAAAGGCCCAGATCGTACAGGGTGTAATCTGTGTGGTGGATGTATGTTGGGTTGCAGATTTAATGCTAAAAATACTCTTGATAAAAATTATCTTTTTCTGGCTCAGCCATTGGGAGCTGAGATCATGTCAGAAAAAGAAGTGTACGATGTCATCCCGCTCAGTGAAGATGGAAATGATGGCTATGAAATCCGTTATAAAGATTCAATTTCCTGGTTTCCTGCCAATGGGAGTGTAAAAACCAAAGGAGTAATTTTTGCCGGAGGCGTCACAGGTACAGTTAAGCTCCTACTCAAACTCAAGTCATCCTCTCTTAAAAATTTGTCGGACATGGTGGGTCAGGGTATCAGGACGAATTCGGAAAGTCTGATAGGTGTGACCACATTTGATAAAAATGCCGTATTTTCTGAAGGAATCGCCATCGGATCCATCGTACATCTGGACGAAAGCAGACACGTAGAACCTGTGAAATATTCTTCCGGTGCCGGGTTCTGGCGTCTATTTATGGCTCCGATGGTACAGGGAAATAATATTTTTGTCCGCTTCTTTCGCATGCTGAAAGACTTTTTTATTCATCCTTTGGACAATTTACGCATATTTTTGGTAGATGACTGGAGCAAAAGAACCCAGATTTTGCTGTACATGGAAAGCATAGACTCCACACTCAGACTGGTCAGATCTTGGACAGGTTTTTTAATATCAAAACCTGAAAAAGGGCCGCTTCCCACAGCTTTCAATCCCAAAGCCCAGGAAATAGCACATAGAATAGAAACTATCATCAATGGTAAAGCTACGGTGATGAATACAGAAACACTTTTGGGCATTCCTACTACTGCGCATATCCTGGGCGGAGCATGTATGGGAAAAGACGCTACTTCAGGTGTCATCGACAAGGACAACAAAGTGTTTAATTATAAAAATATGATGATTTGCGACGGAAGTATGATCTCAGCCAATCCTGGAGTCAATCCAAGTCTCAGTATTACTGCCATTTCTGAACTGGCGATGTCAAAAATCCCTTTAAAAGAAGACGTGGTTTAACATTTGTCTTGTATAATAAAAAAGTCCCGTCAATAAAAAATTAACGGGACTGGATATGTCAACAAAAACATTATACTTCTATACCTTTCATCATTTTATTCCAGTAAAGATACGGTAATCCATACTTTTTAAGCATCCATAATCGCCAGTCTTCTTTGGTACTGTCAAAGATCAGCATTTGCTTTAGTTTTGGATCAGGTGTAAATTCATTTTTATAATTAAATTCAGCCAGAATCATTTTGCCATATCCGGTGACCAACGGACAGGAAGAATAACCTTCATATATTTTTTTACCCAGGTGATTGTCCTTGATGAGATGCAGGATATTGGCCATTACTACCGGCACTTGTTTTCTGATAGCGGCTCCCGTTTTTGCGGTAGGTAAAGCAGCTACATCACCCATGCCAAAAATATTGGGGTAACGTACATGTTGCAATGTGTTAATATTCACATCAAGCCAACCCGCTGCATTGACCAGTGAAGATTCTTTTACAAATTTTGGCGCTGTCTGAGGCGGAGCAATATGAAGCATGTCATAATCCATAACTATTTCATCAGGAGCAATTGAAGTGTCCGTAGATCCATCATCATTTACTACACATAGATTTTCTTTCGGCCCGATGTGTTTAAATGTGATTTTTTTATTAGGCCCATCTACCTTAATCGGGGCATAAAATGGTTTGAAATCAATATTATATCTGTCTATTACCTTCATGAGACTATCCGCAATAACTTTGACTCCAAAGATTACTGTACCGGGTGTCGCAAATGTGACCTTGACTCTGTCGCTCATATTGTGCATTCGGAAATAGTCAGCAGCTAGATAGGCTATTTTCTGGGGAGCTCCTCCACATTTTATAGGGGTAGTAGGTTGTGTAAATATCGCATTGCCACCTTTAAAATTTCTGATGACATCCCAGGTGTGCTCAGGATCTGTATAATTGCTGCATACTACTCCTTTGCCCAATGCTTCTGTCAAACCTTCTATCAGGGATGTATCCATCACCAGACCTGGTGAAACTACCAAAAAATCATAGGATATATCTCCTGTATTGGCAGTCGTAACTACATTCTCCTCTGGTCTGAATCCTGTAGCATAGTCTTTTATCCATTTCACTTTATCGGGAATCATCTCTGACATTGGTTTTGCAGTCTTTTTAATATCATAAGCACCTGCCCCAACCAAGGTCCATGCCGGATGATACCAATGTGTATCTGCTGGTTCGATTAAGGTGACTTCAACTGGTGCTTTGGTTTTCATAAGCCTTGAAGAAAGCATGATACCACCGGTTCCCCCGCCTATGATGACCAATTTTGTTTTTTTGCTATGCATTGCTAAGTGAATTTAATGATTGTCTAACAAACGTAATGCTTTATAAAATTTTATAGTGTAACTCAAGTTACATATTTAAAAATTTCATTTCTGCACAGACTCAAAATATCCTCATAGATTGCCTATTTAAGGCTTGACTTTATGAATACTTTACAAAACCAAAAAAGGGATACATTCTGAAAATGCATCCCTTTTAATAATTTGATTTTAATAATTCTTTACTTTATTATCAGCTTCCTTGTACTCACATGGTTCCCTGATTGTATTTTTACCAGATAAAATCCACTTGCCAGAGCAGATGTGTTTATGGTAACCGGACGGAAAGTATTGTCCAACTTCAGCATTTGCTGGTGTAATGTTTTTCCTTCCATTGAAGATATTGATATCACAGCATTGGACTCAAATGGTGACATTGCAGTAATAACTACATAATCATCCGCAGGATTAGGAGATAGGGTTACTGCAAAAAAATCTTTTGTATCATCTGTAGAATTTACTCCTTCCTGGCTGTTTACTATGATTTCAAAAGGCAATGTACATGCCTTCTCGCCTTGACCCGCATCTGCAGCAATACATGCCTGAGCTGTATATTTGTAAATGTCCAGCAACTCAAAATCATCAATAAACCATCCATTCAGATCTCCTGAAGCGGCGACCGTTTCATCACTGGCAAATCTGAATCTGAAGACTACCGTTTTACCTTTATACTCAGACATATCAATATAAGAGTCTTTCCAAGGACCTACTAAATTTCCTGTCCAATTACCTCCAGAGTTGCCTGAAAAAGCATCCAAAGACGGTGTTGCAAGAGTGGCATAAGCCAGAGGTCCATTATAACCATTTCTTATAAACTTATCTGATTTGACAAGAGTATAAGGTGCTCCGTCCACACTTATTTCAACGAATCCACCATCATTACCTGGCTGAGTGTTGTACCTGTGCCAAAAACGCATAACAGGATTATTACCGGTGATTTTATAAGGTATTGACCTAAGAGATGCATCGGATTCAGCGGCAACATTGATGATATTGAATGCCTGGTCAGGACTTCTGAAAACGTCAGATGTAGGCAACCAATCTTCACTTCCTTCATTTTTTTCAATATCCCATTCAAAGCTGCCATCAAACGACTCAAGTTCAAGTCTGATCGATGTATTGTTTATACTTGATTTAGTTTTGTAGGTGATATCGATTTCTCTTTCATAATCCATATCTCCCAATTCAAAAGTGATGCTATTTCCTGAAACAACAGCAGGAACATTGGATGAACCAGAAACGTAAGACATACCATCAGGAAGATCATCGGTAATAATGACATTAGGTTGTTTGGATGGAATATGATTGATGGCTTTTAGACTTACCGTTACTTCATCACCAGCATTAATGGATGCGGTAGAAGTTTTTGATATTTTTAGTTTCTCAATACAAATAGGCAATGATTCAAAATTTTCAGTACCATCATTTCTGTTATCTTTATTTGCACCATCTGCAAAATATCCCAACCCTCGTCTGGCAAATACATTCCAGATCATACATTTATTTGCACCATTGTTATGTACTTCATCCGCTTTTAATATAGCATTCCTACCATCAATAAGCCCAGGGTTACAGGGTTGCATTTTCATTCCCTCCATAACCAGATAGACTGCTTTATAATTTCCTGAATTTTTATTGGTCCAATCTGCATTATATCCGTAAAGGTCAACAAAAGCCCAATACATATCCCAAAGCATATCTGTCCAGACTTCTCCTGGAGGATAAGGTGAAGAAGTACCTTTTATATCATCATATGTCTGAGGATTGATTTTCATATCAGTAGAGTATGGATACGTCCTGATACCTCCACCAATGGGTAGCTGAGCAAATGCAAACGTTCCGATACCCCTTGAATCAGTCCCTTTGTCACCAGGTTCATGTGTCATGATAAGGGAGAAAAAATCACTCCACCCTTCTCCCATTTGTTCGTCGTTTGTAAGACATGAAGCGGCTTGTCTACCACCTGTAAGTCTATTAGATATACCATGACCATATTCGTGGGCAATGATTCCATTATCCAGGGATCCGTCCAGATATTCCGCTCCCTGACGCTCTCTTTCTTTAAACGTCATGACAACTTGTCCACCATTAGCAATTACTAAACGAATTTTATCGCAATCGGATTTTTTCATAAAAATGGACGGAACAGTTACTGATGCTGCATTAAGGCCTCCTGCCATGCCAAGTAATTCTTCTCCTGTACCTCCATTTACTCCTGCAATGTTACACACTATAACTGCTATGGCACCTGCCTGCTGTGCTCTAAACACTTTATTGGAAAAATCACATATACCACGATTGACAATGGCAATCTTTCCATTGATTTCACTTCCATTGATAACAGTATTGCAAGCTGCGGTAGGATTAGTACTTCCGTCTCTGGCTATGGCCACACTTCCTGTGATCGCTGGTTCCGTGGTATTGGGGATTGGCTTTCCGAATTGCCCGGTACCATAATCAGCTACAAAACCTTTTAATTCCTCAGGTGAGTCAATCGATATTGAACCTCCTTCATTACCCCACAGAAACATTTGCATAACACCGTTAAATCCATCGGGCGGAGTTGAGAAGTTGGCATTATTAAGTTTAACTGGACTGGCTTCAATTCCATCAAATGCTTGTGCTAAAATGTAATCATCCTCCCCATCTATAGCTTTTGCTGAGTAATTCTTTTTCTGAAAACTACCAAACTCCTCAGTAAAACCCAGCAAGTTGGTCACATCATGCATCATATTGTTCATATAAAACAGATTTGTGACAGCAGCGTTATTACTTTGCCTTGGATCTTTACTAAGGTCTATTGGAAAATCGAAATTAAGATCCTGTCCACCATTGGGATCTGCTCCGTCGGTATCATCATCATCATTTTTGTCTTCATAGGCATATACATTATTGCCTTGGGTAGTAGTAAATTCCGCTCCATCTACACCGTTGGTATCGTGCCATCCGAATGGAGATGCTGTAGGAAACTGAGCATCAGTGACTATTTGTCTGTCTCCATGGCTGGGACTTTCAGCAGGAAGTTTAAATACATTGTATTTTGCAGTTACCGCACCTGTCGCCGAAAAAGATGGCGCAGCTTGATGATGATCAGAAACCTTTCTGAAAGTCCTTATTTCACAATTGTCATGTCTGACAAATGCATCCTTGTGATGTCGACAATATAATGTAAAATTGTTTTTAGATACAAATTTACCCGTATTTGCATCAACATTCATGTCCCAATAGTCAGAAGATGACTTCATATTCAGACTAAGATTCCATACCAGTACAAGTTTATCGTTGACTACTTCGTACTTTAATCTGGCTAAGATCGGAGATTTAGTCAGTTCTGGAAATTCATATGTTTGAATACCATTATCAGATCTTTTACTTAGTAACGGTTTGCCTTTTACAGAAATACCCAAATGATTTGCACTTTCCAGAATAGCCACATCCGGTGTCAATGTCGCAGATTTTGCATTTACTTTGGATTCAATATTGCTGACAAAATCATGGGCATCTGAAACCACTTTTCCATCTTTATTTATGATAACTGTCATCATGGCATTCCTTACGGGAATACTATTGTATGTCTGAGTAAGATATAAATAGGTTATACCCTGATCAGAAGTAGTCTGAGAGCTTACCGTCAAATTATTATAATCTGAAGATTTCAGTTGCCATTTATCTGCATTATTGCGGATATGATTGATGGCTGTTTCCATCGCACCATCGGTCTGACTATACGTAAAGGTACAGGACCAAATCATAAAAAAAGTTAAAAAGTACATTTTCCCGGTCATAAACAAATGAATTGATTTTAGTTGTAAATAAATGATTTCAGTGCGTAATATGATGTAAATATAGTTCAAATTGTAAAAATAAGAAAACATTAATTAAGTTACATAGTTTTTTAATATAAAGTATTCCATACGACGATGTGTCAATTTATTTCCATCTTTGTGACTAAATTTTTAACAAGCCTTTTATGACAGATATTATTTTTGGGAAAAACGCGGTAACTGAAGCTTTTCATGCAGGAATGGACATAGAAAAAGTATTTGTTTTAAGCAATATGAAAGGAGAGTTTGAAGTACAAATCAGAAATCTATGCAGAGATAATAGTGTGCCACTTGCAAAAGTACCGGAAGTCAAGCTCAATGAACTGTCCAAATACAAAGTACATCAAGGCGTAGTAGCTTTGATCTCTCCCATAAAATACCATGAATACAAGGATATAATTTCTGCTGCAGTTGATGCAGGTCAAACTCCACTGATGATAATCCTCGACGGCGTTACAGATGTGAGAAATGTAGGCGCTATATCCAGATCTGCCTATTATTTTGGTGCACATGGTTTGATCATTTCTGGAAATTTTGCAGGAAGAATAAATGAAGATACTGTAAAATCATCTGCCGGAGCTATCTTAAGTCTACCAGTATGCAGAGTAAGTAGCCTTCTTCATCTGGTCAGTGACCTTCAGTCAATGGGATTGAAAGTAGTGGCTACCAGCCTGAAAGATGCCGTATCACCTGAAAATGCCGATCTCAAAGAACCATTGGCTATCATTCTTGGTGCAGAGGACAAAGGACTTCATTACAAGGTGCTGGAGATAGTGGATGAAGCAATAAAAATACCATCGTACAATGATTTTGACTCACTCAACGTTTCAGTAGCGGCAGGTGTTTTATTGTATGAGTGTACCAGACAAAGAGCAAAAAAGTAATTAGGTACTATATTAAAACATGATTATATAAACAGGCTGATAACTTATTGTCAAGGAAATCTTAAGACAATTCCAAAATTTCATTAGTCATTCAAATTTCGAAATTTAGAGAAATATTTAATATCAAGATAAAAATGAAGTATTTACAAAATAATTTTTTGACCATATTGGTCAGTGTGGTATTTTTTATAGGAGTTTCTTCCTGCAAGACTACCAAAGGGGTTGACGTATATAAACCTCTGGATAAAAATCTGCTGTGGGAAATAAGTGGATCCGGAATTAAAAAACCTTCCTACCTATACGGAACAATACACATCATAGAAGGCAAGGATTTCTTTTTGCCCAAGGGAACTATGGCCGCTTTTGACGCCGCCAAAAAAGTGATTTTCGAAATAGATATGAAAGAAATGTCAGACATCTCATCTTTAATGGGTATGATGAACAAAATCTTCATGAAAGATAATAAAACACTCAAAGACCTGGTAACGTCCGAAGATTACAAATTGGTGGGAGATCACTTTCAGAAAATGGGACTCCCTATTTTTATGCTGGAAAGGATGAAGCCCATGTTTTTGACCGTATTCGCGTATAGTGATATGGATCCGTCAGGTATAAAAAACGGTAATATGAAATCTTACGAAATGGAATTTATGGAGATGGCTAAAAATACCGGAAAAGAAACGGCTGGTTTGGAAAGTATTGATTTTCAGATCGGTCTTTTTGACGAAATCCCTTATGAAGCTCAGGCAAAAATGTTGGTGGATGCCATTAAGGCGTCGGGAGATTCAGGCAATGAAGAATTTAAAAAAATGACAGACATGTATGTAGCTCAGGATGTTCATGCCATGGCCAATATGATGGCAGAAGAAGATCAGGAGACTGAAGGCTTTGAAGATAAATTGGTCACTCAAAGAAACATCAACTGGATTCCTCAGATTATTGAAGCTGCGAAAAAAGAACAGACATTTTTTGCAGTTGGAGCCGGACACCTGGGAGGAAAAGAAGGCGTTATTCATCTGCTGAGAAAAGCTGGTATGAAAGTTACACCAGTGAAATAATCAAATTCACTTCATGTACTGATTCTAATCAGTAAGTATCAAAAATAATAGGATTATTTTTGGTAAGTATTTAATCTCTGTCCACAAAAGTTAGTCGGTAAAGATAGAAAATACAAATCTAAAATAATTCAAATGAAAAAATCCTCATATTTTGAACTTATTGTATCGGCTCTGTTTATCTCTTTAGTGTTTTTAAGTTGTGAAAATGCGCCTGCGGCAAAATCATCAGAATTGATTAACGCATCCATTCCTGCTAGGAAAGACTCCATCAAAAGTCCGGATACCTTAACGGTCGAAAATATCTTTTTGATCCGGAAGAATATCATAAAAAAGTGCTGGCACTTGCTCATGATAGTATTACAAAACGATGGCCGGCCAAATCTCCTGTTCCATTAAAAGGAGCTATACTTCCATTTCAGAGAATAGTCGCTTATTATGGAAATTTTTATTCAAGGCACATGGGCATTTTGGGTTCCCTACCGGAAGAACAGTTAATACATAATTTGAATGCAGAAGTTGAAAAATGGCAAAATGGAGATAAGACTACGCCTGTCATACCCGCTATACATTATATTGCTATAACAGCTCAAAGTAAACCAGGTAAAGGAAACACTTACAGATTAAGAATGCCGGAAAAACAAATTTTAAAGGCAGTCTCGCTGGCAAAAAAGATGAAAGGAATTACATTTCTGGATATACAAGTAGGTCACAGTACCGTAAAAAACGAAGTACCATCGCTTGAGCAATATCTCATTTCACCTGATGTTCATTTGGGTTTAGACCCTGAGTGGTCTATGAAAGATGGCAGTATTCCGGGTAGAAAAATAGGTTCAATGGACGCTGCTGATATTAATCTTGCGATAGACTATCTTTCGGCTTTGGTAAAAAAACATCACCTTCCACCCAAAATACTTGTTATACATAGATTTACTAAAGGAATGATTACCAATTCCGACAAAATAAAAAAAACACCCGAAGTGCAAATCGTAATTAATATGGATGGTTTTGGTTTTCCTGCAAAAAAAATCGACTCCTACAAAAGATTTGTTTCGGGTTACCCCGTACAATTTACCGGATTTAAACTTTTTTATAAGAATGACACAAAGTCTAAACCTTACAGAATGATGTCACCAAAAGAGATTCTTAAATTATATCCCAAACCTATTTATATTCAATACCAGTAGACTTATCAAAATATGATACAAGGAAGTATCTTCAGGAATTATTACAAGACCATCTTGACTTTCATCATGTTGACTTTTATTTCCTGGGGCAATGTGGATATAAATGTAGCTTCTCAGATACCCATACTGAGTTACCACAATGTACAGACAAATCCAAAAAAACCTTCTGCTTATTTTATATCTTCGGTAGCATTTGAAAAACAAATAAAGCACCTAAAAGAAAATGGATACCATACTGTATTGCCAGATGATATTTACAATCACTATACCAAAGGGACTACGCTGCCGGAAAAACCTATCATGCTGAGTTTTGATGATACAAGAAAAGAACATTTCAATATTGTGGCACCGATCCTTGAAAAATATGGCTATAAGGGTACATTTTTTATCATGACCGTAGCTATAGGTAAAAAGAACTATATGACCGTTGCCGAGATAAAAATGCTTTCAGAACGTGGACATTGTATCGGTCACCACACATGGGACCACCAGGATCTTCGAAAACTGCCAATAAAAGAATGGAATACCCAAATAGACAAACCAAAGAAAAAACTAGAAGAAATCATTGGAAAAGAAGTTAAATATCTGGCTTACCCATTTGGACTTTGTAATGATTACGCTGTCACAGAACTTAACAAAAGAAACTTCAAAGGTGCTTTTCAGCTTTCAGGAAAACAAGACAAAAACGATCCCCTTTTTTCCTTACGGCGGCTTATAGTACCCGGGAACTGGGATGGAGTACGACTGCTAAAGGAAATATCTGCTTCTTTCAGATAGCGTATACCGACGAAAATTTTTTTTGGAAAAAATTTTTTTCTTTTTAAAAAGAGGAAAAGATTTTTTAGAAAAAACCCCCCCTTCCCCCCCCCGGGGGGAAAAAAAAATCCCCCCCCCCCCCCAAAAAAAAAAAAAAGAGGTTAGGCAATTCCAAACCAATAATTTTAAGTATAACATTACAAAGAAGGAAAAAAAGCATCTTTAAAATGAGTGATTGAAGCATCTTTATTTTTATCAAATACGATTGAAATAATGTCAAACCGAATCTCCCAATCGTGACCGATCTTAATCATATATTGGTGAGCTGCATCAATGATCAGATTTTCCTTATAAGCAGAAACGCTTTCTTCCGGAGCTCCGAAAAAGGTGTATGATTTCGATTTTACTTCTACAAAAACGAGCACTTCACCATCTTTGGCAATGATGTCAATTTCAGCTTTACTGAATCTCCAGTTTCGTTCCAGTATTTTATATCCTATTTCTTGCAGGAAAAGAGTTGCTTTTTCTTCACCAAGATTTCCTATGGTTTGCTGTCGAGCCATTCTTTTTTATTAATAATGATGTAAATATAAAATATTAATACGAGGCAAATGACAAACCTTTGAATATTAAACTTCTTTTTATTCGGAATAGATAATCAAAGCAAAATGAATTACTACACCATAGTATTAACTTTTCTTTTAAATTAAATCAAAACATTATACCCTTTTGATATTATTTTATTTTCTTGCGCAGAATTTATAACCTTCAACATGCTTACTATATTTTCTGACGAATATTTTATGGACCAGGCAATCAAAGAAGCTAAAAAAGCAGAACTTGCAGGCGAAATACCTGTAGGTGCCATTATAGTTTGCCAAAAACAAATCATTGCGAGAGCGCACAATCAGACACAGATACTCAATGATGTCACGGCACATGCAGAAATTTTAGCCATTACTTCTGCTGCTTCTTATTTGGGCAATAAATACCTGAAAGAATGTACCCTTTATGTTACTCTTGAACCGTGCATCATGTGCGCGGGAGCATTGTACTGGACACAACTGGATAGAGTAGTCTATGGGGCAAGCGACGAAAAACGAGGATTTATGAGATATGGAAAAGAATTACTACATCCCGGCACTAAACTTGAGTTTGGCGTCAGACACGATGAATGTGCAACATTGATTACATCATTTTTTGAGAAAAAAAGGAAGTAAATCTTACTAAAAGGTTAAAGTAGGTGTTAAACTATCTTAAGGCTGATTACATATTGATGATTTTGTCATTCTTTTGAAGAGTAATAACTAAAAATGTAATAACATGAGAACAGTAGTATTTTCACTTGTCGTATTATTTTTGGCATCCTGTGCCCCATCTTTAAAATATTATACCAAAGAAATCCACGATGATAGCAGGTGGTCAGATAGTGAATTGGGCAAAATTCAATTTTATCTGTCCAATGATATATTTCTATGGCGAGATGTAAACAGAGGCGAATCTGTCATCACCAACGGGAAAATAAAGATGGTAGATGGTCGGGAAGTAGAAGAAATAGTCATAAAAAAAGGGACACCTGGAGCATTTCTATTTTCACCCCAAAAAAACCATTATGCCGTAAGTTTTGACAACAACGATGATTCAAAATATCTTATTTTTGGGCCTTCAGAAAAAGTAAATGGTAGATATGTCTTATTGGCCAAAGACTGGGACCGACGATTTGGAAAAGTGACCTACGGAGACAAAGTATATAAAACGACCAATGAAAGTGCCTTTGCTTACCTGATGGTAGATGTGGATAAAACCAGAAGAACTAAAGTAAGCACAACAAAAGCGCCAGGAAGAAAAGTGGAATGATGAGTGCGAAAAAAATCACCTTATAAAAAAATGGAAATAATCTGAAGAGTTTTAACAGGCGTTTTATTGAATGATCAGGAGAATAAATGATTTAAAAATTTGTTGATACCTTTGAAAAATTCTTTGACATTACATTCGCAATTCGTTGCACATTTTTGTATTTATAGAAATGGTCATTTGTATATTAAACCTTAGTCATTTTTTTTTGTAAAATTATTGGATTCAAAACAAAATCTGTAATACTTCCTGTACCCTAGTCACTATTTCATCATTGTCAAATGGCTTAACGATATAACTTTCAGCACCGGAATCATATCCTTCCATTTTGTCTTGTGGTGTGCCTTTCGCAGTCAAAAAAAGAATAGCTGTTTTATCTAATGTGGATTGATTTCGAATGTATTTAGCCACAGAATAGCCATCTTTTCCTGGCATCATCACATCGAGAATAATAAGATCAGGAAGTAAATTTGTTACCATTTCAATAGCGGTTTCTCCGTCATAACAACAGTGCACAACAAAGCCCGCATCTTCCATAAGGTATTTAAGTGCCAAAACAATATTGGGCTCATCATCTACAATCAGAATTATTTTTGAAGCATTCGACATCATTGAGTATTAAGGTGGCTTTTAAAAATGCAAAGTAAAGAATAATTGATAGATTGAGTAGGTATTGGAAGAAAAACATTGAAATTTAAAATCAATAGGTTCGGGTAATCTATTTACCTGGGAAAGGGTTGTAAATTGGGAGATTAAGGATAAAGGTGGTCCCTTCATTTTCAGATGATGTAAATGATACTTTTCCGCCAGCTTGCTCTACAAATTTTCGTGTGATGTACAAGCCCAATCCACTACCCTCAGGTTTTGCCAGATTGCCGTCTTTTACTTTGGTAAATTTTTCGAATATCTTATTGTGGTATTCTTCCGAAATGTATTGTCCATTGTTATATACTTTGAGATATGTGGCGTTTTCAGCATAGTTTCTATCAAGAGTAACCCTAATAATACCTGCTTGAGGATCACAAAATTTTAGTGCATTAGAGAGTAGATTGAGCATCACTTGAAGCATTTTGTCTTCAGCAAGGTTGACCATTATTGTAGAATCTGATGATTGATAACTTAAGTCAATATTTTTTTCTTCTATCTGTGGTTGCAAACGAGATAAAGCTAGCCTGACTGTACTATCTATAGAAGATGATTCACCTAAAGCATCAACTTCAGCATCTATTTTTTCTACTTCCAGTACTTGATTGATTAGGCGCTTAATGCGATCACATTCTTTGAGAATGATACCCAGAAATTCCTTTTTTTGTTCAGGCAAAAGGTCTTCTTTTTTTTCCATCATCTGAGCAAATGACCTTATAGAAGTTATAGGTGTCCTCAGTTCATGAGTGACCGTGGATATAAATTCTGCTTTGAGTACATCCAGTTGTTTGAGTTGTGTATTTACAGCGGCAAGCTCCTGTGTTGTTTTTGTAAGTTCAGTCGTTTTTTCTTCCAGAGCCTGACTGTATTCTAAGATGTCTTTTGTCTGATTTAATAGTTCATTCAGCTGTTCTAGGGTGACACTCTGTCTCCTGATATCTGTACTTAATAAGAGTTTGGCAGAAGCAGACCCAAATGCACCTGTCAATGTTTTTTCTATGTAATTTATAAATTCCTGGCTCGCATTGTCAGCATTTTTATCACTTAGTGCTCCGTCAAAATTTTTGAGCAGATATCGAGCTTTGGAACTTCCAAGATACCTGATTAACAGTTGTTTGAGTTTTTGTACAGAAGCTTCTCTTCGTATGACTTCCATATCAGGTGTATTGGAGTATTTTTCGATATGGACGTAGATATCTCCTTGTGCCAATTCGTCCACATCTTGGGTCGTCAATAAAGAGACAACAACAAATAATCCTATATTAAAAATCATACTCCATATACAAGCATTAGAAATATGATCTACATTTTCAAGTCCGAAAAGCGCATACGGTCTAAGCCAGGAAATAGAGAAATAACCATCACTTAACAAGGATTTTGAAATGATGCCACTTTCAGCCAAAGTAGGAATAGGCAAAGTAATAAACCAAATAAAAAACCCAGCCAAAAGACCCGAAATTGCCCCTTTTTTATTGGCTCGTGACCAGTACATCCCACCTAAAACAGCAGGTGCAAGTTGCAAAATTGCCGTAAAAGATATAAGACCAATAGATACTAAAGGAAAATTACTACTCACAGACTTGTAAAATCCATATGCCAAAAACAGGATAATGATGATCACCATTCTTCTGATATATAATAATCTATCTGATAGCAGCGCATATCCTTCAATAGCAGCTGTCCGAGTCTTGAGCAAAAAGGGCATTAATAAATTATTGGATACCATGATACTGAGTGAGATGACGGATACAACAACCATACTCGCTGCTGCTGAAAATCCACCAATATATACCAATAGTGCAAGCCATTCATAACCATGGAATAAGGGCAGGCTCAAGACAAACATATCAGGCTCTGACCCAGACGGCAATGATAACTTTCCAGCCAAAGCAATAGGAAGAACAAAAAAACTGATTAGAAATAAATATAATGGAAATAACCAAGATGCTTGTCGGACAAAAGAAACGTTATTGTTTTCTACCACTGAAACGTGAAATTGTCTAGGTAAAAACATGACCGAAACTGCTGACAATACCAAGACCCAAAACCAATTAGTAGCTGATGCAGGATTTGTTTTTAGGGTGACTAAATGACTTGTGATAGGATTAATGGCTCCTTGAGTAAATACATCGGCTAAACCATCATACAAAAAGTATACAGCAAAAATACCTGCGGCCAGAAAAGCTATTAATTTGACAATGGACTCGAATGCAATAGCTGCAATCAATCCTTCATGTCGTTCATTAGGGTCCAAACTACGTGTTCCAAATAGAATAGTAAAAACCGCCAATAGTATGGTAAAATAATTAACCTTGTCTTTATAAAATGTGGAAGAATCCCAGAAATCATTACTGCTATTTTGACTGGTAATCAGGTCAAAACTATAACCAATAGCCTTGAGTTGGATACTGATATAAGGAATGATGCCAAATACTAATATGATCGTGGTGATTACTCCGATAAAAGTACTTTTGCCATATCGGGATGAAAGAAAATCAGCTATAGAAGTGACTCTCAATTGTTTGGAAATCAAAATCATCTTGCGCATGACCATGTACCATATCGGTGCCATGATGGTAGGACCTAGATAAACTGCCACAAATCCCAAACCTGTCTCTGCAGCCCTACCTACACTGCCATAATAGGTCCATACTGTGCAATACACTGCTAAGGAAAGAGAATATACCAGTGGATTATTGACAATGCTTTGGCCAGCTTTCGACATCTTGTTGCCATAAATCGCAATACCAAATAATAATATCAGGTATAATAATGAGATTAGTATGACAATGCCTGCATCCATATTAGAGTTGTTTTTTTGACAGTCTATAAGTCATGAATATGATGAAGGCCCACAAAAAGAAAATATAACAAAAGAGTAATGGGATACCAAAAACCAAAACAGGTTTATTAAAAACAGATAACAAAGGAAAATTGACCAGCAATATTCCAGAGACAAATGTTACGATTCTTAATTCCCGCCTTTTTTGGATCATGGTGTTTGGGTTTATTTTATTTATCTGAAGGTGAGGGGGGGCGGGTTTTTGTTCTTACTGTTAATTAGAGTTTAATAAACGCAGTCACTTCTTAGGCCCAAACTTATCTAGTCCCAAAATAGTAGGTCGCAGAAAACCACTTTTAATAAGTGCCCATAAAAATAATAAAGAAAAGGCGCCCATTCCGATGGAAATGAGATATTGTCCTTGCAATTGTGGTTCTAACATGATCCGTACAAGGAGTGTCAAAGCCGCATAAACGACTACAAAAATATTTGAAATGGTTGGGTTCATGTTTTTAAATTGCTGATTTGTGGAATTGGTAAATTTGTTGAATTGTTTCGATTACTGCCGAATGATTATTTTTTATAATGATGGTGATAAATTTTTGATTTTATTTCACCATTACTGTCCTATATTTATAGGTTGACTTTTTATTTGAGGTGCTATAATAATAAAATAAAGAAATATTCTTACCCGATGGTTATATTTATATTTGGTAATTCTACTTGAAGTCTTACTTTGGCTTTTAGTGCTCCAAAAACTCTCATTAAAGTATCCATAGTTACATTACTTGTATTATTTTCAATACGTGAGATTTGTGCCTTTTGTACACCAATAAGTTTACCCAATTCTTCTTGTGTCAAATTACGTTCTTTTCTAGTTTGTTTGATTGCTTTCCCTATTAAGTCCATTTGGAGTTCATACTCAAAACGATCTCGTTCAGGTGTACCTAATTCCCCTATAAGCTCATCTTGGACTTGATTCAACGTGTATGTTTTCATGAATTACTTTTATTGGAATTTTACTTTGTTTCCCTTTAAGAAAACAATATCAAAACGCATAATCATTAATTTAAAACAAAGATGACAATAGTTTCACTAAAATGAAACATTTTTATAAAGAATTGCTTCGTCAAATGTTTTTTCTTATAAAAATAGCCGCCAGTAAAAGCACTGGCGACTATAAATGAGTTTTGTCAAAAAAAACGACCGGAATCTTTTAAGAAACAATCAAAACAATAAAAATGAACAGGAGATTGATTCTGATCGTATGTCCATGGCTTCTATCATTTAATGTGCGTGTGCTTCTCCCGCACCTCTTGGAATTCTGATGTCTTCTACGATTTGTTGTACATGTGCAGGTGGTGGTGGAGTCATAAAACTCACTGCCCACGCAACTGCAAAATTGGCCAACATAGCGACCGTACCAAAGCCTTCAGGTGAGATGCCAAACCACCAGCTTTTTGCAAGCCCTGCTACAGCATCTTTACCACCATCAAATATTCCAAATTTGAATTTCAACATGTAAAATATCATCAATGTGATACCTACGATCATACCTGCTACAGCACCTTGCATATTCATCCGTTTGGAGAAAATACCCAAAATTATAGCGGGGAAAAAGGAAGCGGCGGCCAGTCCAAATGCTAATGCAACTACCGCGGCCACAAATCCCGGAGGATTAATTCCGAAATATCCTGCAATTACTATCGCAAGACCTGCTGCGATACGAGCCCACAATAATTCATTTTTTTCTGAGATATTAGGGTTTAATTGTTTTTTAATCAAATCATGAGAGATGGAAGTAGAAATGACCAATAATAACCCTGCCGCTGTAGATAGCGCTGCTGCAAGTCCACCTGCTGCCACCAAAGCTATCACCCAGTTAGGTAGTCCAGCTATCTCAGGATTAGCTAGTACCATGATGTCATTATCAACGGTAAGTTCATTGGTTTCTTTGTCTTTTAGGTATTGAATCTTACCATCACCGTTTTTATCTTCAAATTTTATTAACTTGGTCAACTCCCATTTTTTGAACCATTCCGGCATAGTGGCATATTCTTTATTGCTCACAGTATTGATCATATTGGTACGCGCAAAAGCAGCTACTGCCGGAGCTGTCGTATAAAGGATGGCAATGAAAAGTAGCGCATATCCGGCTGATTGTCTTGCGTCTTTTACTTTGGGTACGGTAAAGAATCTTACGATCACGTGAGGAAGTCCTGCTGTACCTACCATCAATGCAAACGTAATAGCAAATACGTCTACCATACTTTTAGTACCATCTGTATAAGCTGCAAAACCCAATTCCTGATTTAGTCCATCGAGTTTGTCCAGCAGATATACTCCCGATCCGTCATTTAGAGTGCTACCAAAACCAATCTGGGGGAATGCATTGCCGGTCAAAGCTAAGGATATAAAAATAGCTGGAACCATATATGCAAAAATCAACACACAATATTGTGCTACCTGTGTATAAGTGATTCCCTTCATACCACCCAATACGGCATAGAAAAATACAATGACCATTCCTACCACTACGCCCCATTCAATACTTATTTCTAAAAATCTGGAAAACACTAATCCTACACCACGCATTTGACCAGCTACATATGTAAATGAAACAATCAATGCACAAATAACGGCTACTGTTCTCGCAGTATTTGAATAATATCTATCCCCGATAAAGTCAGGAACTGTGAATTTTCCAAATTTCCTAAGATATGGCGCCAATAATAACGCTAGAAGAACATATCCGCCGGTCCATCCCATGAGATAAACAGCGCCATCATATCCAGCAAATGAAATAATTCCGGCCATAGAAATAAAAGATGCGGCAGACATCCAGTCGGCAGCTGTTGCCATACCATTTGCTAGTGGAGATACACCACCACCTGCTACGTAAAATTCTTTGGTAGAGCCAGCACGAGACCAGATGGCAATACCTATATATAGTGCGAAAGTTAATCCTACGATGAGGTAGGTCCACATTTTAACATCCATGATTTTTGATTTATATTTTGTTAATAAAATTATTTTAATTTTTAATCTTCGTGTACATCATATTCTTTGTCTAGTTTGTTCATCAACCATACATAGACAAAAATTAGGATACAGAAGACATAAATAGAACCTTGCTGAGCAAACCAAAATCCGAGTTTAAAGCCTCCGAATCTGATGCTATCCAAAGAATCTTTCCAAATGATACCCGCACCATAAGAGCACAGAAACCAAATACTGAGCAAAATGACCAGGTAAAGCAGGTTGCGCTTCCAATAGTCCTTGAGATTTTTATTTGACATAATAATTTAGGTTTTAAAAAAGGTGATTGTTATGATTTAAAATTATAAAAATATATGTGTTTGGAGTCTGACCTGTTGCATTTTTCCATCTACTTGGACTGAAGCAGGTACATCTCTAAAGTCTCCGGTCACTTGATGATATTCGAGGGTCACTTTGGCATTGTGTCCACTTACAAAGTAATTCAATCCAAAATCCAATCCTGTGATCGGTTCTTTCAAACCTTCGTAATTGGCAGATTGAAGCGCAATGTATGGCATAAATTTACTATTTTTGGGTTTATAGCCAATATGCCCGTAAAATACACCACCTGTTCCGCCCCAGCGACTGACATACTTTTCACCATAATTAAATTGAGTAAAAGAAGCATAAGCATTGAGACAATCTCCTTCAGATAATGGCATATCTAAAAAGGCATCAACTGCAATATGGGATACGTTTTCATGAGTTTTATCTTCTTCTCTGTACATGGCATTCGGATGAGCAAAAATCCCGCTCCCAGTCCAAAAACTTTTTTACTTCCTAGATATGATCCCACTTGATATGGCAACACTGTGGACTCTGTATCCCAAAGATTGTATCTAAAATATCCTTCGATAATCGTATTGCCTGTAGGATTTCCATCTTTGTCAGGTTTTGCAGATCCATTGTAGGTAAGACCACTAGATTCAGTTCCAAAGTCTTTGCCCGCTCCTAGTGCATTAGCTGGATTGAGCGGATTATCTACAGCTATTCTATAATCAAATTTGCCGATTTCGCCCTTAGCATATACGCCAAAATGACGAGCAAACTGATCTGTAACTCCGAGAGAATGCCAATGAGTAAATGGTCTTGGGTTGTCCATCGTCATAAAATTGAGTGTACTTTGGTTCGCCAATCTGGTAAGACCTTTCCAATAGTGTAAACCCGTACCTATATATAATTTTTTAGGGATAACTTTAAACTCAGTCCAAGCATCATGTAAGAAAAATTGCGGTCCATTGCCACCATTTCCCAAAGCATCAAGATTTCCAGGTGTTAAGTTATTTAGTCCTATATGTGTCAATATCAGAAATCGAGAAGAGACTTGTGCATAAGCAAGTATCCTTGATCTTCTGGCAAAAGTAGTCACTTGCAGTTTTGAATCTTCCACAGCAAGATTATTAGTTTGCGCCCATTGTTGATGCCAAATGATGAATCGCACATATTTCGAGCCAGTATCATTTAATTTTAAGGTGAGAGGTTTGTAAGAGTGATCTTCTTCAGGAGCTGCTGGAGCAACTTGGGCATTGAGCGAAAAATGGCAACAACTCAGGAGAAGAATTACTAAGTATTTTAGTTTGAAAGTATTCATTTTTGTTGGCTTTGAATGATAATTAAAATAAACAAATCTAGATATATCGATATTTAAATGCGAATGTATATAGATATGTATATATGTTGTATTTAAATTTGTATTTTTTTTAAAAAAAATCATCAGTTTCTGCAATTTTGATGCACATTAGAAATATTATTTCATTTATTTACAGAATGTAAAATTAAATTTTGGGTTGAATGGACGGTTTGTAGTGGGTAATTGATATTAGATTGTTGGACTCGATATTTGGTAAGATTCAAACTCATTATACAATTAGCGAAATTAGCGTCAATTAGCGTAAGAAAGTTTGACGCAGATTTTCACTGATTTCACGAATTCAACTACACTATTAATTTAGCGAAATAAGCGTCAATTAGCGTGAGAAAAAAATCCAACTTTATAAATGTCTTTATGCAGGAAGTAGACATTTTACAATATCATAATAGGCAGGATTGGCCAATGAGTAAAAGGAATTTTTGCCATCACGACTAACTTTTACGATATCCTGGTTTTTCAGTATTCTAAGATGATGACTTGCTACGGCTTGTTCTATGTCTAGTTTTTCGTGTATATCAGTGACTGAAAGTTCTTTTTCTTGATGTAATAAATCTACCATTAAGAATCGTATTGGGTGCGCGATGGCCTTCAACTTCTCTGTCGAATCTTCCAGGAAATCTATGTCAAAATGTGTATTCATCCTATATAAATGGTCTAAATAATATACAAATGTAGATATTTAAATAACTATATTATTGTTTTTGTTCCAGTATTCGATCATTTGGATTATAAATATACCTATTGAATCTTATTAAATGGTCTCGTTATTTAAGAAAAAAAAACAAAGCAGAAAGAATGATAAGTTGCTTTAGTAACCAGTATTTTTAAAATTTTAAAAATAAAAGCAACGATGTTGCATCTTTGTGCGTTATACATTTATAGCTTCAACATTACGAAATGCAAGTTAGTTATACACATGTATTAATAATTATCATTGGTTCATTGCTTTTTGAAGGCTGTGAAAAAGATCATATTGTTAAAGATGGAATGAAGCCAATTTATATTCGATATGATGATTTTTCAGGATTAAAAAGTGGACCTCCATTACCTTATCAAAACCTTGGCAAGATTGTTTCTGCTGGACAGTTTATTTTTATCAATGAAATTGGAAAAGGAATTCATGTCATTAATAATTCTAATCCAAATGAACCAAATCAAATTTATTTTTGGTCCATTGTAGGAAATACAGAGTTTACTATATTCCAAAATGTCTTATACGCCAACAATGGGAAAGATTTACTGATTATCGATATTACCGACTTTGACAATATATCATTATCCAAAATAATCAAAGATCAATATCCGCTTGACATACTTGAATTGTATCCTGAAAATTATACAGGGTACTTTGAGTGTTATAACTATAAATTGGGTATTTTAAAAGGTTGGGAGAAAGGCGAATTAATAAACCCTTATTGTAAAACAAATTAAATATACATCTAATGAGATCGACCATCTATTTTCTTTTTATTAGTTTGCTTTTTCTATCAGCTTGTATTTCAGAAGATATTAATAGTAGCGCAGAAAGCACAAAATCAGGATCTTATGCTACTATGTTAACTATTTCTAATTATTTATATGTCGTCAATAAAACTCAAATAACAACATTTGACATTTCCATACCTAATAGTCCTGTCGAATTAAATAAGCAGGAAGTGGGTTTTGATATAGAATCTCTATATCACCACGCAGGACTTTTACTCATAGGGTCTGCCAATAATATGTATATCTATAAAATCGGAACCAATGGCATACCCACTAGAGAAAGTGCAACTGAGTATAATCAAGCATTTGGTACTGAAGTCTGTACCAGTGATCCTATTGTAGTAAAAGAAAACTTAGCCTATGTGACTTTGTCTTCATTTACAGAAGTCTGCAGGGGTTTTGCAAGGATCAATCAACTAAGGGTATTTGACATTCAGGATTTTAAAGCCCCAAAACTGTTGACCACAATAGATATGACTTCACCTAAGGGGCTCGGAATAGGTAAAACTCATCTTTTCGTATGTGATAAAGTGGATGGACTGGTGATGTTCAATTTGGACAACCCTTCAAAACCAATAAAAGTTAAAACCATAAGTGGATTTGAAGGATTTGATCTTATTGTCAATGGTAATTTGCTGGTTGTAGTGGCTAAAGACAAACTATTACAATATGACATAAGTGACGAAATTAATATCAAATACCTGAGTAAAATAGATCTCTAATTTCTTTTTTGGTCAAATAAAACGAATAAAAAAAGATGAGGAGTTTAATTGCCGCTGGTATGATTTTACTTTCGTACAATTGTTTTACTATGTCCAATAGTGTAGATAGTACAAAGATCAAATACACATTCGGCATAACACCATCAGCTGTCATAAACGTGACACCTGCAATACAATTGAGCCATGATATCTCATTTTCAAAGTATTTTTCATTTGGATTGGAAACGGGATTTTTATTTTCGCATATCAATATCAATAACTTAAATACAAGAGGATTTAGATTAAGACCACAATTGAAAGTTACCGTTTTCGACAATAACAATTTTAGTGTTGACTTTTATGGCTTTTACAACTACAGATATTTTGAGGCAAAAATGGTACAGGAATTAGTAAAAGCAGAAGGTGCATATATAGAAGAAGTGCACGGAACCAGAAAAACATCATTAAAAGGATTTGGAGTGGGTGTAGATTTAGGATTTTCTGAAGTGGATAATTTTCTTAAAAAAATAAATATTGGGATAGGTTTGGGAAGGGGTAATATTAATAATGAATATTCAGATCAAATATTTGAGCCTTTCAGTTTTTTTAGATTTAATCAATCGGGCAAAATCGAAATTCCTATGATTTTTCTTCATTTGAATATGCATATTTTTTAAAGTCAAAGATCAATTTTGGTGGTATATTATAAATTTTATTCCATTGTTTTGTATTTGAAGGTTTCACAACGAATCTCATTTTTTGATTTTAGGTAAGATTCACCCTTTAATCAGATATACTGAAGAGTGCTTCCATTTCTTGATTATTTAACTCGCCAATCCATTTTTCGCCAGTGTTTACGGTCATGTCCGCAAGATCTTTTTTACTATTGATCAGAAGATTTATTTTCTCTTCAAATGTATTTTTAGTAATAAATCTGTGAACGATTACATTCTTTTTTTGACCTATCCTGAATGCTCTATCTGTTGCTTGTGCTTCCACTGCCGGATTCCACCAAAGATCATAGTGGATGACATGATTTGCCGCTGTCAGGTTGAGTCCTGTGCCTCCTGCCTTTAAAGACAGAATCATTATTTTTTTATTGGCTAGATTCTGAAAATCTTCAACCATTTTTTTACGCTCGTTGAGTGAGATTCCGCCTTGTAACCATATTGGTTTTATATTGAAAGCATCTTTAATCTGCTCGCATAACATGTCACCCATTTCTTTGAATTGAGTAAATATCAATACTTTTTCATTAGCATCTATGATAGATTCTAAGGTGTCTGTGAGCATCATACTTTTGCCTGACAAGCTTATATCGTTATGACCTGACTTGAGAAATTGTACTGGATGATTGCATATTTGTTTTAAAGCCATAATGAGCTGAAGCACAAGACCTTGTCTCTTAAATTTACTTTTGGAATCATCCAATTTTTCTGAATTAATGATAGCCATAGATTCATTGACCACTTGCTGATAGATAGCTGCTTGTGATGGTGTAAGGACACTAAACCTATCCTGAACTACTTTATCGGGTAAGTCATTGATAATCGATTTGTCTGTTTTCATTCTTCTCAGCAGGAAGGGTTCGGTTATTTTCTTAAATTTATTGACCGCTTTATGATCCCTTTCCTTCATAATGGGCTTCTCAAACACTTTACTAAAACTAGTCTTATTCATGAGCAAACCACTATTGGCAAAATCCATCACACTCCAGTAATCCATCAATCTGTTTTCAACCGGTGTACCACTCATGGCTATATGATGATTCGCTTTGAGGGATTTGATGGCTTTGGTCTGTTGGGAAATCGGGTTTTTGATATTTTGGGCTTCGTCTATGATGATAACTTCCCAGTCATGGGTTTTAAATGTATTTATATCTGTTCTTATGAGTCCATAAGTGGTGATGACTGCCTGGCATTTTTTTGCTTCTTTAATGTTTCGGTTATTGTCATAGTAGGCATAAGTTTTTAAGCCCGGAGAGAATTTTTTAATTTCGTTTTCCCAGTTGGGCAATAAACTCGTAGGAACTACCACAAGTGCAGGCTTATCTTCCAGCCATTTGTTCTGATGTAGGTAGGTAATAAATGTAATTACCTGAAGTGTCTTCCCCAGTCCCATATCATCGGCAATGATAGATCCTACACCGATTTTAGCATTTTTTACCAGCCAACTATACCCATTTACCTGATATGGGCGCAAAGTTGCTTGAATGGAAGAGGGTACAGCTATATTTCTGGTGGTGTTGAGTTCCTTGATGATGCTTTTTACTTCGTCCGTCAATTCTATGGGAGCACCTTCATATTCGCCGCTAAGGGCTGTTTGTAAAATTTCTATTTTTGAAAGACTTTCTTTGGCAAGTAATCTTTTTTGTAATGCGGCAAGTTCTGTTTCAGTGATGTAGATATATTGCCCCTGGTATTTGATCAGTTTACCTGCTTCGGCTACGATCCTGTAAAAATCTTTGACTTCCACAAATTGGTCACCAAGGCTAACTTTCCAATCAAAATTTAAAATAGAGGATAGCCCCACTATGCCCTTACTCACACCACTGCTGCTACTTGATATCTTACCTGATGCTTTAGGCTTGATGAGATGTTTGAGAGATTTAGGCAAGCTGACTTGTATATCCAATAATGCCATGATGGGCTTGATATTAAAGAGAAAGTCGACAAAATCTTTACTATCATACGTTATAACCCTACTACCTTTACTATTGATAAAATCACTTATACCCGCCATGTAAATACTGAGCAAATCGAGATCCCTGTAGATAGCGTGCTGTTTGACTGTATCGTTGGTTTTCCTGATAAATTTACTGAAAGGTTCGGGGGTTCGAATGTTGTTTTCAGTATCTATGATTTTAATATCAATACTAAATGAGTCTCCATATTCTTCATGAACTTCAAACAGTGGTTGGAGTGTACCTAGATCCCACTCAAAAAGTTTGAGCCAATTTTGTATGCTGTTTGGCATAGATTTTTCGGAAAGACCATCAAAAGCATAAGTCTTTCCTCCAAAAAATATATCACTCATGAGATCATCTTCTTTCGTACCACGGTGAAAGCAATTGATCATATGTGTGATGATCGCTGATATTGACCCTAATCTACCCAAGAATTTTCCTGATTTATCTCGGATGGAAAAAATATTTGAAAAGTCCAAAATCATATCTTTCACATCGCTATCCAGGATCAAAGCTTGCCATACGATGCCATACATTCCATCAGATTGTATGATTTTTGGATAAACAAGACCTTTTGAAATCAATTGTAAAGCTATTTCAATCAGGGTATAAAAGTGCCCAACCGATGGATGATAAAGGCCCAATGTAGCTGGCGATATTGTGTATAGATGATAAAGATCGATGCCACTGACAGAGAGTTTTTTATCATACCAGGTCATGACTACTTCGGTGTCATAGTTTACTGCATATACTTCATGTTTTACAAATTCATTAAGTTCTTCTGGTAGAAAAGTAATTTTTGCTGCAACCTTAGATATTTGTAACAAAGACTTAGAATAGACATCTTTGAAATTTCCTTTAGTAAAAAAAGGAGGTGTATCTTCTAAAAGTTTTATGACTTCATGATGCCTGTTAGATAATTTTGTATAGTCTATATCTGCTTCTCTATCTTTAGTACTATCTTTATGGTCCATTTTGCCATAAAAATCATCTATAGTTGGTATTTGGCTTTCTTGATTTTCGACAAGAGTAAGCCCCCGTTTATTGAGCTCTTTTAGCAGTTCGATATTTCTAAATTTGAATAAAGTAAATGGGTCATTGTCGATGTCACTGCATACTTTATAAAGTGTCGCGGCTATATGTTTGCAAGGCACAGCTGAATCGGGACAAGAGCAAGACATATTCATATCGTGTGCTGCATCCGGAAATAATTTCATCCCCAATTCCTTACTAATATCAAGTAAAGTCGGATCTATCTTGCCATTATTTAATTTGCTGATGATAGAAGGATAGTTCATGATTTTATCAAAAAACTGAGTCAGGATATTATCTGAAATTTTAGTCATGGATAAAGAAACTGTATAAGGTTTTGGCTTGCTACCTTGTACCTTAGCCATGATTTTACCATTCGCTAAACCTATTTCCTTTACCAAACCTTTGCGGGCATAAGATTTACCACGAGGTATCCTATTGGCATAATCGATTTTCGTCAATGCATTGAGCCATTGCTCTCCCCACCAAGTCTGTCCATATTCTTCTCTCGCCATTTTACTAGTTCAGATTATTATTAATATGATGATGATGATGTAAAAGTAGTACTAATAATTTGTCCCAAAAATGATTTTTCCATCTTATTCTTAACCTAACAGTCAAGCTGATTCTGAATCTTGTGATTACATCTTATTCAGACCCTATCCATTACAACTGACCAATATCATTTTGCCTTTCAATTAAATTTCTCATATTTGTCCAATGAAAAACGAAATTGTACATAGAATATATGATTTCCTAAAAGAGTATCCTCCATTCAATTTATTGCCAAAGGAAGCCATCATGAACATCTCAGCGAATGTCATGGTCAAATTTATCCCTGATAATTCAATACTTTTTGAAATTGGGGAAATACCACCTCCTATGTTTTATATCGTCAATGAAGGAGCGATCCACCTTCATCAGGAAGATGGCCAGATGGTAGATCATTGTGATGAAGGCGATGTATTTGGCATAAGACCATTGCTGGCCGAGTCACCTTATTTACTCACAGCAAAATCATCAGAAGATACCATTCTTTACTGTATTAGAACACAAGACTTTTTACCTTACCTTACACATCATCCCAAAATTCTGGCTTTCCTTGCGTCAAATTTTGCAGTAGGAAGTGGCAATATGTTTTACAAAAAATCGACATCGCCCAGGTCCGATGACAGCAATAATTCAGAAAATGTCTATACAGAACTTTTTGCTATCGATACCCAAAAAACACCTGTCTATTGCCATATTCAACATACCATCCAGGAAGCAGCAGTAACAATGGCTACTCATCAGATAGGCTCTATTGTAGTCTGTGATCAGGAAATCAGACCCATCGGAATTGTGACTGACAAGGATCTCAGAATAAAAGTAGTAGCAGGCGATATCCGTAAAAAGGAAAATATATCGCTTATCATGTCATCGCCAGTCATTTGTGTCAAACCTGGTCTGAGTATTTCAGAACTCCAGATATTGATGATCAAAAACCGAATAAATCATCTTGCTGTCACTCAGGATGGTACCATTCAAAGTAAACTCATCGGTGTAGTTTCAGAACATGATCTAGTAGTGCAACAAGCAGACAATCCTTCTATTCTTATCCGTGAAATCAGGAAATCGCAGTCAGGTGAACAGTTAAAACGTATCAGAGACAAAGTAGAAAGATTGATTAAAAAGTATATAGCCCAAGAAGTATCCATATCATTTATCACCCAAGTAGTATCAGGCATTAATGATGAAATAATACAACAAGCCATCAGATTGTCTGAAGCCAAACTCGGGAAGGAGCTATATAAAGGAATAAAATATTGCTGGCTGGCCCTGGGAAGTGAAGGCAGAGAAGAACAATTACTGCGCACTGATCAGGATAACGCGCTTATTTATATGCAGAATGACTCGATACCCGATATTAAAGAAAAGTGTATTAGACTGGCTACAGAAGTTACCTCCATTCTCCATGAAGTTGGATATGAATACTGTCCCGCTGAAATGATGGCTTCCAATCCTTCCTGGTGTCAAAGTGTAGAAGAGTGGCAACAAACTTTCCATCGATGGATATATCAACCTGGCGAAAAAGAGATCATGATGTGTACCATTTTCTTTGACTATAGACCGGTATATGGTGAAAAATCATTGGTAACATCACTCACAGATCATATCTTTCAGTTGTTGGATAAACAGGAAGTTTTTTTACATCTTCTGGCTAAAAATGCTTTAGAAAATCCACCTCCGTTATCATTTTTTAGAAATTTTATTGTTGAAAAAAATGGTGAACATAAGGATAGTTTTGATATCAAACTGAGAGCAATGATGCCACTTACCGATGCTGCACGATTACTCACTCTTGCTAACAGGACTGGTGGTGAAAATAATACCTGCAAAAGATTTTTGGCCCTTGCTGACATTGAGCCACAAAATTCAGAACTATATAAAATGGCTGCTGATGCCTACGAAATTTTAATAAGGATACGCACAAAACATGGTTTTTCAAAAAATGATTCGGGTAGATATATTCAACCCAATGAAATGGACAAAATGGATAGATTATTGCTGCGAAATGCATTCCAACCCATAGATGAATTACAGAAATTAATCAAAATCAGGTTTCAATTAGGTGGGATATTATAATGTGGAGTAAACTCAAACAAATCATTGGCAAAACTACTTCAGACACAAAAACATACGCTGATTTTTACCTTCAATATCTTGAAGCTTATTACAAGCCTGATCTTAAAAAATCAATTCACGAGCAGTCATTTGTAATACTGGATACAGAGACTACAGGCTTAGACCTGGGTCAGGACAACATTCTTTCTATAGGCGCTGTCAGAATAATTAATAATACTATAGATATATCAGATTCACTATCTATTATAGTAAAAAATCAACAGTTTCAGACGCAAAATGCAGTGGCGATACATGGATTGGTACAGACAGATATCAAAGGACAGTCAGAAGGAGAGTCTATCGCCGCCTTATTCAAATTTGTTGGTTCGGATATCATCGTAGGTCATCATATTGCATTTGATATTGCTATGCTGAATAAACTATCAAGAAAAAATGGTGGTGGTGACCTGAAAAACAACTTGTTAGATACATCTTACCTGGCCAGAAGACTGGATCATACAACAGATCCTGACAGTTTGGATAGAAAAGAATATACCCTGGACAAACTTTGTTCCAGATTTAAGGTTATCCCAAAAGCACGGCATACGGCTGATGGCGATGCTTTCATTACTGCCATCGTATTTATGAAATTGATCCAAAAACTGTACATCAAAGGGGTAACATCAACAGGTCAGCTAGTCAGAAAATGAATATAGGGATGTGCTTTATAGTGTGCGCATAAAAATTTGTCCGGACCGGCTAGTTCTAATAAAATTAATAATCATCAGGCAGAAACAAATAACTTTAAAATTCTAAGTATAATTCTGGCCCCATAATCGCATTGAATATTTACCTTTGTGACTTTCAAAATAAAAAATCACTTATGGATCAGGTCATACAGCATCTTATTTCGGAGGAATTGCAGCGTCAGCGACAAGGCATAGAACTTATTGCATCAGAAAACTTTACTTCATATGAAGTAATACAAGCCATGGGCAGTTGTCTTACGAATAAATATGCTGAAGGTTATCCAGGAAAAAGATATTATGGCGGTTGTGAAGTTGTAGATAAAATCGAACAGATTGCTATCGACAGATTATGTGAGCTGTTCGGGGCTGAATATGCCAATGTTCAGCCACACTCTGGTGCACAAGCAAATGCTGCGGTATTTCTGGGTTTGTTACAGCCGGGAGATGCTATTTTAGGATTTGATCTATCTCATGGAGGTCATTTATCACATGGCTCTCCGGTAAACTTTTCCGGAAAAGTATATAAAGCCAATTTTTATGGCGTAGAAGAAGAAACAGGTCGTATAGATATGGAAAAAGTAGCGACCAAAGCCCGTGAAGCACTTCCAAAACTGATCATATGTGGTGCTTCTGCATATTCCAGGGACTGGGACTATAAAAGATTCAGAGAAATAGCGGATGAGGTCGGTGCATTATTGCTTGCAGATATTGCACATCCGGCTGGCCTCATTGCTGCTGATTTATTAAATGATCCGATGGAACATTGCCACATTGTCACTTCCACCACACACAAAACCCTGCGAGGCCCAAGAGGAGGTATAGTAATGATGGGTAAGGACTTTGAAAATCCGTGGGGCCGAACTACTAAAAAAGGAGAACCGATAATGATGTCTGCTATATTGAACAGCGCAGTATTTCCCGGTATGCAGGGAGGACCATTGGAACATGTCATAGCAGCAAAAGCTATTGCCTTCAGAGAAGCGGCAGATCCATCTTTCAAAGAATACGGAAAACAGGTCATCGCCAACGCAGATGCTATGGCGAGAACATTTGTAGCCAAAGGTTATCAGATCATTTCTGGCGGCACTGATAATCACATGATGCTCATCGACCTGAGAGCTAAGTCAACAGATATATCCGGACGTGATGCCGAAAATGCACTGGTCAAAGCAGACATCACCATCAATAAAAATATGGTGCCATTTGATAGCAGACCTGCCCTACATACATCTGGTATTCGGGTTGGAAGCGCTGCAGTAACTACCAGAGGTTTTAAAGAGCAACATTGTGAGCAGATCGTAGAGTGGGTGGATGATGCCATCATGAACAGGGAAAATGAAACCAGGCTAAAAGAAATTAAGAACAAAGTCAATCATTTTATGTTAGACTTCCCTTTGTATACTTAATAATAGATGTATGAATCCGGAATTTGTTCCTTTTGAAAAAATTGACAAAAACAAATGGAATGGAACAGTTCATTATGCGCCAAATGGTAACGTCTATGGATACTATTGGTATCTGCGGAGTGTTGTGAAAGAATGGGACGCATGGATAGAAGGAGATTATCAATCGGTCATGCCTATCCCTCGTAAAAACTGGTCAAATTTTGAGCTTGACCTTATTCCATCCTGCGGGCCTTATACAGTCAATGCTTTGACAGAAAGTAGAATCGGAACATTTTATTCAAAATGGAAATCATCTGCCGGCTGTTTTTCTTATCCATTCAATGATCAAATAACTATGCTGCTGCAAAAGATAGATGGATCAAAGCTTAAAGCGACATCTTTGCACCATATACATTTAAACGATTCATATGATGAACTTATAAATAACTATACCACTGAAACAAGATCTGAAATTGACCACTTTAATTCTGATGATTTTTCTTTTGCGGCAATAGAAAAACCTGAAATATTTCTTGCTCAGGAAAAGCTTAAAGATCATGAAAAAAATATTTTGTATAGACTATTCTACAATGCTATCCAACGGGGTATTGGCTCTTGTTATAAAGTCATCAATCTGAAAAAAAACACCAGCGCTTTTGCATTTTTTATTTCTGATATCAATAAAACTTACACCACATACACAGGTAGCCAAAATGACCGCGAAGCTGAGATATTGCTTTTTGATGCTTTTCTAAAAAATAACTCCGGGAAACCACGCATTCTTCATTCTTCTGTAGCCAACCAAAACATATTTAAGAAATTTGGGGGCATTAAATCTTATGTTTTGAAAAATGAACGTGCTCCGATTACACTTTTTCAAAAGTTCAAAGAGACAATTTCGACATCATACTTCTCCGGATCCTAAATATTTTTTTTGCAAGGTTTTATCAGTTTTAACTTTCAAATTTAAGGCTGACTGAAAAAATTTCTATTTAAATGGTTAAATTTATTGCTGATTTTGAACTTCAATTAACAAAATTCATTCATGTATTAACATGTGTTTCATAATGTGTTAATTAACACTCAAAAAGACTATATCTTCATATGTAATTGATTTACAGTCATATATAACTATAATTTATACAAAAAAAAACTTTAAAAATGTGGATAAAATCTTTTTTCAAAAAGATACCACGGAACGAATAATATCTATATTTACACCGTCTTTTAATCCCGGACTCAGTAATTAACATATGGAAAACAAAATAAAACGAGATTCAGCCCTAATAAACCTCGTATCTGATTTTGAGAGTAAATTTGATCAGGGGGAGGTAGGGTACTTGGATGAAAAGGTATATTTACAGTTATTAGAGTATTACGAAGATGAGTATTTATTCGAAAAAGCACTGGAAGTTGCAGATTTTGCTATCGAACAATATAAATACAGATCAGAATTCTATATCATAAAATCCAGATTATTATTAAATAGTAACAAAATAAATGATTGTCTTGTTGCTCTGGAAATAGCTGAAAGTATAGCCCAATTCGAAAGAGAAATCAGCATCATTAAAGCGCGTGCTCTGGCAATAAAAAAACAATTTACAGAAGCACATGAAATACTTGAAGACCTCAGAGTCGGTGCGACTAAAAGTGATTCTGTAGATATACTTATTGCCGAATCTTTTATATATGAACATATGAAAGATTATAATGCCATGTATGATGCTCTGGCAAATGCAGTGACCATAGATAGTAAGAATGAAGAAGCTATGGAAAGAGTATGGATCAGCGCAGAATTATCCAGAAGATATGATGATAGTGTAGAACTACATAAATATATCATTGAAAAAGATCCATACAACTATCAGGCATGGTACAATTTGGGCCATGGATATAATTGTATCTGGGAGTATGAGAAAGCCATTGATGCACTTGAGTATTCTTTTATTATTAACCCTGATTTCGAAAGTGGTTATCTGGATTGTGCAGACACTTGCCTGCAAATCAAAGATTTTGAGAGAGCACTGGAAATTTACATCGAAGCCAACAGCAAATTCGGACCAAATAATGAGTTAATGGTCAATATTGCACATTGTTATATATCTTTAAACAGAATCGGAATTGCTAAACAATGGCTACTGAAAGCAATAAAGCTGGATGGATACAATGATGAAGCTTTTTTCCTCTTGGGAGAGTGCTATGCAAAAGATTTGGTTTGGTATAATGCCATCAATGCATACCATAAAGCCATAGATCTCGAAAATCGAAGAGAGGAATATTATCTTGGACTCGCAAAAGCATATCTTGCGGTAGAAGATTATAATAAAGCTACCATCAATTTTCAAATGGCTACCCAAACCGGGCCTGAAGAAACCTTGTACTGGAAAGAATACATTTGTTTTCTTATTAAACTGGGTTTATATGACGAAGCACTTCAGGTACTCGATGAAGCAGAAGATCATACTTATGGAGCAGACCTGATATATTGCAGAGCCATTACAGCATATCTCCTTAAAGATAAAGAAGAATGCATGGAATTATTGGAAGAAGCATTATTAGAAAATTTTGATGAACATAAAATAATATTTGATATTGCACCGGAATTAAGATTAGATAAAGATATCAATTCCATGATAAAATATTTTGCAGACGCTGAGTAGTCTGTCATAAAAATTTACTCTTTTAATAACCAAGACTGAAGAGCATTCCTTTGCAAAAAGGGTGCTCTTTTTTATTTTCTTTTTCAATGGATTTTAATAAAAAAGCGCTTCAGCCAAACATGACCAAAGCGCTTTTTAAATATAATTTAAGATTCTTTTAGCTTTCAGACTATCTCATCTATTTCTCTGATCTTTTCCTTATCTTTTCCAGAGACATAACTATGGTATAATATAAGGGATACACCACCGAATATAAGAATACAGACAAAAACACCTGCCGGTTCTGTGTCCAGTATGTTATCTACCGTAAGTCCCACCAATAAGCCTAAACCAATAGATAGTAAAAATAATCCAAGCTTCAGGGCACTATTTGACTCTCCATCATTTGCATCAAATATTCGGGCAGTTCTGCCGCTATTAATCAAAGCCATTCTTTCTGTGTGTCTGGTTTTAAAATATGTAACTACCAAAACAATCATGGTGATAAAAAAACCT
This sequence comes from Saprospiraceae bacterium, assembly GCA_016714445.1. Taxonomy (GTDB): domain Bacteria; phylum Bacteroidota; class Bacteroidia; order Chitinophagales; family Saprospiraceae; genus OLB9. The sequence continues at coordinate 174,046 of JADJNF010000004.1, forward strand.
GTAATTCCAATAATTTCGCTTGCCATTTTATTTATATTTATTTGTTCACTTTCATTACGAAAGTAAGTTTACTCAGGTTACAAAATAAAAATATTATTTTTTTATCCAACATATTTATTTCTGGTTGTAACCCAATATCAGTACCATACGTATATTGTGATATATATGTATATGCAGGAATTAATCATTGACAATACGTGGATTCGTCTCTTGCTAAAAGGAGACAGAAAAACCATCCATACCTTTATTGAAAGTTATGGGCAGTTTATGTATAATGTCTGTTACAAAATTCTGCTTAACACTTCTGAAGCCGAAGAAGCTGCTCAGGATGCGATCATGAAAGCGTTGAAAGCTATAGAGTCATATGATATCAGATCTTCTTTCAAAGCCTGGTGTTATACCATAGCATACAGAACCGCGATAGATTATAGAAGAAAAATAAAATATACCTCTGATATAAGTACAAGCATTGATATCGCACACCCATCCAAAGCAGATGATGAAGTGAATTCCAATGAGACCAAACAAAACATTTTATCTTTATTGTCACATCTGGATGAAGAGGCCAGGACAATAGTATCCCTTTTTTATCTGGAAGAAAAAAATATCAAAGAGTTAATGGAAATTACCGGACTATCAGAAAGTAATATTAAAATTAAGTTATTCAGGGCAAGGAAAGAACTTTCTCTGCATGCGAACAAATATTTTGAAAAAATATAAATGTAATGAATCATGGAAGAATTGATCTGGAAGTATATCGATAATACCTGCACCGATGAAGAAAGAGAATCGGTGATGAACCTTCTAAATACTGATGCTGAATTCAGAAAATCTTATGAATTGATTGTTGATTTGGAAGACCAACTTTTGAGTGTAGCTAAAATAACTATGAGACCTGATTTTAAAACTCAGCTGGTGCAAAAAGTTGCCATAGAACTGAGAGAGCAAAAAGTATCAATAAAAACAAATATATTGCCAATAAAATGGATTATAGGTTTGTCATTTGTAGCTGTAGCTATAATAATTTATGCAGTAACCATAATAAAAAGTGCAGAACCAAGTATAACTTTTATGCCTTCAATGGACGAAAAGGTCATATCTATGATAGGCTTGGTAACATCCGGTTTTATAATGTTAACTTTGCTGGATGCAATACTTAAAAAAGTTCAGCAAATAAAAAGAATTACGGGCCTACTTGTATGATAAAAAAAAGGGTCTATGTTTGCACATCTACCCTTTTTTTATAAATCTTTAAGTCTTTTTTTTTTAATTTTGTTTTAGCCTTTCGAGTATTCCTCCGTTGTCTATGACCACTTCTGCGGTTTTAAATCCTCTGTTTAAAGATTGTATCTGTGCTTTTTTTGCTTCTTCAAGATCATTAAACCCTGCAAGAATAAATATAGTCCATCCACCTTTTGTCCATTGTTCAATACGTCCAAGGTCTTTCACTTTATTTACATCAAACCATATTGGGTCTTCATACGAAGCTAATCTGACTTTATACTTATTGCCTGTTTTGTAAGACTTTTCTACTTCCGGATTTTTGGTGTTAAAATTTCCCTTATCAGAAAAACTTTCATCATCTGTTCCTGTGAGCACCAGTTCCATTTGAGCAGTATTCAGAATTTCAAAAGCCAGAAATGCATCCTTATAACCGATAAGTCTCACTTTAGAAAGAATTTCTTCTGCCTCTTTTCTTTCGGTAAAATACCCAAGTCTAACTTTTATAGTTTTATTATTGAGCATTTTGTAAATATTACCATATCTCAGCAAAGGCTTAAATTTATCAAAATTTGGCTTGGTAGATGACATGGAAGCCAGCTGGATAAAAAATACTTCCGTATTTGGAATCAGCTCATTCAATCCAATTCTTCTTGCCCCTTCCAGAGAAAAATCCAATGACACATTTGTACCTACTTTTTTCGAATCAAATTCCGGTAAAGAAAATGCTACATTTTTTGCTTCCACTTCCTTCATAGACACCTGAGTAGCTGATTCTGTATTGACTGTATGTTTTGTCGTTTCTGTAGCCAATGCTTCCAGACTTACTGCAGGAGGAATATTTGCGTATTCTTCTTCTGTCTCTAAGTCATCATCAAGTTGAAGTGTTTTATAGATATCATTATTCCCTCTTCCACCCAATCTGTTTGATGTGATGTATAATTCGCCAAGGCTATTGAAAGCAGGAAAATAATCGTCCGCCGGTGAATTTATTCCATAACCTGGATTTTGAGGAAACATCCAGTTTCCATTGACCACTTCGCTATACACTATATCATATCCTCCCAGACCCGGATGATAATCAGAAGCAAAATATAATACATTTTTTCTCAGAAAAGGCGTGACTTCATTGCCTCCTGTATTGATAGAATTGCCAAGATTTTTTGGCAATGACCATGTTCCATTTGTATGATAACTTACATAAATATCAAATCCACCATACCCTCCGCTTCTATCTGACGAAAAATATAATGCACTACCATCAAATGCCAAATGTGCTGAATTAATGGTAGATCCCACTTCATTAAATGCAAAAGGTACAGAAGATGTAATCTCACCTCGTTCATTTACTTCTGCAATGGATACACTGGACATTTTACCATTTTGAAGAAAAGAATAATTTTCCTCTAATCTCGATTCTATAAGAGCACATTTTTTACCATTAGCTGCAAAACTGATAGGCCCAATATGATTTAGCTTACCATTTAGTCCTTTTATGAATCCAAGTCTGTTCTTACTTGGTGTATACAGAAAAGATCTGTGCGCTGATGTCCTTTCATTCATTTCCTTTTCCGTTTCTGTCATAAGGATATCTTCCCTAAATGAAGAAAACACCGGCAAGTCTCTATAAAATGTCAAACCAAAATCAGAAGCTGAACTGCTTGCAGGCATTACAAAAGTTTCATAAGCGGGTCTGTCAGACATGCTCCTAACTGCAAATTCGCAACTGCGTATACAATGATCTGCCAATTCCGGATTAAATGCTATAAGTTTTTTGTAGCTGGCAAGGGCTTCATTATAATGACCCATTTTTTTTAATAAGTCTCCATGTTTTTTAAACGTATTTGGATCAACTTCAGCACCGGAGGGAATTCCTTTGTACCATAAATCAGCCTGCCCCAAATCACCCGTAAGCGCCAGAGATTCTGCCAGATTTGCCATAGCAATATAATCCGTTGGCTGGGATTTAAGATGCGCTTTAAAACACTCCGCAGCTTTTGAATACTCGCCGTTTTCAAACAGTATTTCTGCTTTTTTAAGCTGCTTTTGTCCAAAAGTTGTAAAACTCAGCAACAGCAAGGCAGCAAACAAAGTAAAATGAATTTTCTTATTCATGACCAGGTAATTAATTAAAAACCTTTAAAAAGTACAAATATAGTAATAAATTATAATATGTAACAAACAATATATTAATTTTTTTCTTAATTTATAAAAAATTAGGTGGTAATACCTGTCCATTTTTAATAAATAGTCACCAAACACACAAATTCATCACCTTTTTTTAATCATTTAATATTATTGTTTTAATTTTGACGAAAATTGAAAGCATGGTTCATTTGCAATTCAGATTCTTGTATATAATATTCTTCCTGACTGGCACTATTGCTTTACTACATGGTCAAAAACTTAATCATGTTCAGGGCGAATTTATCGTGCAGGTAAATGATGAAAAAGACCTGAATATCTTCAGAAAACAACTTTCATCTTCCAGAGCAAAAAGAACATTTGATGGCTTTTCAGCCAAACAAATTATGAAAGAACCATTAAATCTTTGGGTATTAAAAATAGATTTTACAAGTGTTAATGAACTGGAGTTTGAAAGACAAATTCGTGCTTTTGGTAAGTTTGATAATGTACAAAAAAACAGACTGATCAGGCCAAGAATAATACCCAATGACCCTGATTTCAATAAACAATGGCAATACATCAATACTGGCTCTACGGGCGGTATTGAAGGGGCTGATATGGATATGGAACTTGCTTGGGATATCACGACCGGCGGACTTACCCCTTCCGGAGATACGATAGTTGTGTGTGTTATTGACGACGGTATTAATGCCAATCACGAAGATATAAAAGACAATCTCTGGATCAATTACAATGAAATTCCATCGAATGGTATTGATGATGACAACAATGGGTACATTGATGACTACAAAGGCTGGAATGTAGAGTTTGATGATGACAATGTATATGCAGGGGGAACACACGGCACTCCTGTGGCAGGTATAATAGGGGCAAAAGGTAATAATGGGAAAGGAGTCAGTGGGGTAAACTGGAACGTAAAACTCATGATTGTAGACTATCATAAAGAAACTGAGGCGAATGCACTTGCATCTTATGGATATGCTTACAAAATGAGAAAATTGTATAATGAGTCAAATGGAAACAAAGGAGCTTTTGTTGTGGCTACCAATGCATCCTGGGGAATTGATTATGCGCAGGCCAATGAGGCTCCACTATGGTGTGCCATGTATGACGTATTGGGTCAGGTTGGTATATTGAACTGCGGTGCTACTACCAATAGCAATACAGATGTTGATGTCCTTGGAGATTTACCGACATCCTGTGCCAGCGAATACCTTATTTCAGTCAGTAATCTCAATAAATCAGACTTTAAAGTTGCCAATGCAGGTTTTGGTAGAAAGACGATAGATCTAGGCGCTTATGGACATCAGTCTTATACAGTCACCCGAACAGCGTACGGTGGGTTTAGCGGTACTTCGGGCGCTACACCCCATGTTACCGGAATGATTGGACTTTTATATTCTGCCCCATGTGGTGTTTTCCAAAATCTTGTAAGTTCTGATCCGGCTGCTGCAGCTTTGGTGGCAAAAGATATGATATTTCATGGAACCGTACCCAATGCAAGCCTGGAAGGAATAACTACTACGGGTGGGAAACTAAATGCTTTCAGATCGCTTTCCAATCTTTTAAAACTATGTGAAACCTGTTCGCCACCAGCCGGTATAACACTTTTGGCTGATGACCTAAGTATGAAGATCTCATGGATTTCTGATCATGGATCTTCTAAAATCACGATGAGATATCGTCGCACTGACCAAAATTCATGGATTGAAGTGAAAAACCCGGGAAATAATAAAATTATTACAGGCCTGGATTATTGTTCAGAATACGAAGTACAGCTGGGAAGTGATTGCGGCTTATTACCTGGTGAATACAGCTATTCCAAATTCATAAAAACAGCAGGATGTTGTAATATCCCTATAGTTGAAAATATTGTATCCGGCGACTCAACGATAACTCTTGTATGGAAAAAAACTGATGAAGCTAATTATTTTGTGGAATATAAAAATGATAAGAACGAATGGAGAGACACTATTTTGACGGAACCTACATTCACCATCCGAAATATTCCAGAGTGCACCGGCTATACTTTCAGACTTAAAGCGGCCTGCACAAAATATAACAATTCTTCTGAATTCTCTTCAGAAATTACAGCCAGTTCCAATTGCGGAAAATGCACAGAAAATGAATATTGTATATTTGAAAGTAAAGATGCATCTCAGGAATGGATAGAATCTTTTACCCTTGATGGTGTTACCATTATATCCGGGTCTTCTGTTAGTGGCTACAGAGATTTTGCAGGATTGGAAACTTTTAGTTTAAGTGCAGGAAAAGCCTACCCATTTAAGATACGCGCCTTGTATGGAGGTACTTCTTACCCTGATTTTTATAAAATATATATCGATTATAACCAGGATGGGATATGGACTCAAAATGAAATGGCATTTAAAACTCCTTTTGAAATCAAAGACAGCATTTCAGACATGGTAATTATTCCTTTAGATGCCATTAATGGCTTTACCAGACTTAGGCTTATCATGTCATATGAAGATTTTGATGGTGCCTGCGATGATTCAGAATTTGAATACGGGGAAGTAGAAGACTATTGTGTTTTTATAAAAAATGATGTGTGTCGTAATAATGTTATTTTGAAAATTGGGACAGTTGAAAAATCAAAAATTGTGTTTACTACATTAACTTCTAGCAATATAAATATATCCATAAGAGAAAAAGGGAGTGAATTATGGACAGAAATTAATGCAAAGGATACGACAGTTGTAAATGGTCTTAAAGAGTGCACTGTGTACGAATACACATACAAAGTAAAGTGTGGAGATATATATTCTGAACCATCGATCATTGATACGGTCAAAACTGCATGCCAAAACAATATCACTGAATTAGAATCGCAGGTAAGAATCGTTCCTAATCCTGCATCAGATTTTATAAATATTTATTCTCCTTCAAATGTTATCTCCTTTAGTGAATATAAATTGACCAATATTTCCGGTCTTGTAGTAATCAGGAATACTTCAAAACTAACCGCTGAAAATAACAAAATAGAAACACGCGGATTGCCGTCGGGATTGTATTTGCTTGAACTTATTAGCACCAATGGAATAAAAATAGTGAAAAAAATAGTTATTATATAGGTCAGTAATTTAAATGTGGGTAGCTATAGGTGATATTAATTCATAGAAAATCGTCAAATTATAAGCGTATAAATGGAAGGAGATTTTTTCGCTCAACAAGATATACCACAGCTCCCAATATACATAATGTCAGGCAACTGATGATAATATGGCCTCTGAAATAAATAAAACTCAATGCACTCAGGAAGATGGTGATTGCAATGAGTAAAAATATTTTATTGAGTTCATAAGGTACTGGATAATATGTATGTCCAAGGTACCATGAAATTATAGCCATACTACTATACGTAAATAAGGTCGCTACTGCCCCTCCCATTATGCCCAAAACAGGTACAAATACCAGGAGACATACTATGGTCAAAACTGCTCCCAAAATACTAATATACATTCCAAATCTGGTTCTGTCCGTAAGCTTGTACCAAATCGCCAGATTATTGTAAATACCTGAAAAAAGATTTGCTAATAAAATGACCGGAACAATAAAAAGTCCTTCCAGATATATTGGATTTCTGATGAACAAACCTGCCAGCAGATCAATAAACACAGTTACAAAAAGCATCGAAAAACATCCGAATATTACAAACCAAGTCATAATAATGCTATATTTTTTTTTTGCATTGTCTGTGTGCGCATGATTAAAAAAGAAAGGTTCGGCTCCCATACGAAAAGCAGTAATATACAGCGACATAAATACGCCAAGCTTATAACATGCAGCATACACCCCGTTAGAATCTTTATCTATCAAGTGCTGAATCAATAATTTATCCATATTTTCGTTGATGGCATATGCGATGCCTCCAACCATAATCGGCCATCCATATTGTAAAAGTTTTTTTATCAACATTTTATCAATGCTCCATTTGATCTTCATCATCTCCGGAAACAAAAATAATAACGTGATTAGACTTGAAACTAAATTTGCTGAAATAATATGTATTACTCCGGGCTTATAGTCACTTTTTATACCAAAAATTCTAAAAATATCGATATACTTTGGGGTCAGATCTGGCAACATTAATAGTAAAAAAATAGTAACGATAAATAGAACTGTAATATTTGTCAGTTTGATCAACATAAATCTAATTGGCCTTCCTGTCACTCTCAAGTATGCAAAAGGAATTACTGCAAGAGTATCCAATACAGTAATCCAAACCAATATTTTTACAAAAAGTGCATCCTTAAACCCAAGAGATTCAGTGGCATACCCTGCCAAAATCCATCCGAATATTAAGAACAGCAAACTTGTAGCAAGTAAAATCGCAAAAGCTGATGAGATCACTTTGCCTTTATCTTGCTCTGATGTATAATATCGAAAAAAAGCAGTCTCTATTCCCATGGTTAGAAAAACATTTATAAATGCTGCATATACATACCATGTGGTTTGATCAGAGAAGTCCGCTTTTCCAAGGACAGATGTAAAAACCGCTACCAGCGCCAGATTAATAAATCTAGGCAAAACCGCTGCAATACCATATACTACGGTATCTTTAAAAAAGGATTTCAGCGCACTCAAAGAAAATATTTTTTTATCGAAATTTTTTAAAACTCAATATATAGGGCAAATTTAAGCTTTGCAAAGTATATAAATCGGACATACTACAAGAAAATTCAGAAATATTATTGACATCATAGAAAATAAGCCTGATAATTTGAACTTATATGAAAGAAAATAACTTAATTTTACGACATTTATTATTCATGTAAATTAATTATACAATGGGGTTTTTAAGTTCTCTGAAAAGATTATTTTTCACAACGGAATCAATTGCAAAATCTGCGGTCGACAATGCCGTGGATTATTCAAAAGAAAAATCCGGAGATTTAGCGGATGCAGCTAAAGAAACCATCTCTGATTTTTCTGAGAAAACAGCAGGTTTAAGAGAGTCCGTCATCGAGAAAGCAAATGTTGCCTACGACAAAGTGGAAGCTGTTGCTGAAACCGCCTGGGACAAAACTAAAGAAGTAGCATCTGAAGTAAAAGATGCAGCAAGTGTAGCTATGGATAAGGCGGGAGAAGTGGCAGACGAAGCTTCAGAAAAATTAAAAGATGTAGCACATAAAGTAGAAGTCGCTGCAGAATCTGCTTGGGATAAAGCAAAAGAAAAAGCAACTGGTACTGAAGATGTCTCCACAAGCCCAAGTGAGTTTGTCGAGTCTACCCACGTAAAAGCAGAAAATAAAATAGAAACAGAAAGCTTTCTGGATAAAACTAAGAATATGGCTGAAAATTTGGTGGACAAAATATCAGAAAACGAACTGGTTCAAAAAGCTGGACAAGTGGCAGAAAACTTAGGTAGCAAAGTGATGGCTACCGGTGCTGTAGTTGCAGAAAAAGCAGGTGAAATTTCAGAAAATGTCGGCGCAAAAGTACTTGATGCATCTGATAAAACCTGGGACAAATTAAGTGACGCCAAAGATGTACTCTCTGAAAAAGCAAAAGAAGTAGCAGAAAACATCGGTAAAAAATTTGATGAGACCGTAGATAAAGCAGAAAAGTTTTTGGCAGAAGAAGATGCAAAACCAAAAAAAGAATTTGCAGATGAGACCTTAACCACAGGAGGTTCTTTGATGGAAGGGAAGGATGATTTTTTTGCCAAAGCATCACAATATGCAGATGGAGATTATGATGCCTTCAGTGAAGGTAAGATTACGGTGACTAATCCGACTCCTTCAGAATTTAAAAACCCAGCCAAGTCTGCCGGACAGGAAGACCATGATGGAGATGGTAATGAGCAAATTGATGATGCAATAATTGTTGATCAATAATAGTTTTAAATGAGTCAGAATATTAATTTTCATTTTTTAAGAAATTTAATATGCACATGATTAAAAATAAATAAATTTTTATGTCACCATTACTTGTCAATGGACGTACTGAAAAAGAACTCATCAAAGCTTGTTTGTTGCAGGACAGACTGGCTCAAAGAGATATTTTCAATATGTATGCTGGCAAAATGATGGCTGTATGTTTGCGATATTCGCGGCACAGACTGGAAGCTGAAGATATACTTCAGGATGCTTTTGTTAAGGTATTTACTCATCTTTCTGAGTTTGAATATACGGGATCTTTTGAAGGATGGATCAGACGCATCATTATTAATACGGCCATAAAAAACAATCAAAAAAAATCCGTTAGCCATGAAGAGATAGGTCTGGAACACATCAAAGAAGACAGTGCAGGACCTGAAGTTTTTTCAGCTTTGTCTGAAGAAGAAATAATAAAACTCATTTCTTCATTACCGGATGGATACAGGATGGTTTTTAATCTGTACGCAATAGAAGGATTTTCCCACAAGGAAATCGGCGAATTATTAAACATTGAAGAGTCAACATCAAGATCTCAATTGGTCAAAGCAAGACGTATTCTTCAGGAAAAAGTGCATGAATTGTACAGAGTAGCCATATGAATAATATCGACAAAATGTTCAGAAATAAACTGGAACATCTAAACGTGGATGTCCCGGATGGAGCATGGGAGAATATTTCATCCAGATTACCTCAGCAAAAGCAACCTTATAGAATGTGGTGGACCATTGTTTCCGCATTTCTATTGTTTTTGGTGTCTTATCTGGGTTACTACTCTTTTAATGACAATAAAAACAAGATTCATCGTACTGATAAACATGTAAATTTGCCTATTGCTTCAGATACCAAATCAAACATAAATAACATCAAAGAGATTAATCATGACTCTTGGATATCATCTGAGAAAATTGCTCTTACAAATACTAAAAATATTAAAAAAGCTCCTTCAGAAACAGCCGTTAACAAAAGTATTGTTGATTTAAATAAAACTGCAGATCACGATGATATTAAAAATAGGTTAATCTCTGAAAATATTTTTGCAGATGAAATACATAGTACGGATAACCTTACAATACATCGCCAAACTTCTGAAGCTACCTCAATTGCAAATGAACTAAACAACAAAAAACTAAAATATTCAAGGGCTATCACATTTGAAATGCCTTTTATAAAAGAAAAACAGGCTAAAGCATGTCCATTTAATACCGATTACCAGGATAAAAGTGTAGATGTATATTTTTCGCACGATTTCCCAATGAAGAGTTTAACATCTGTTTCGAGTGAATATGATGGATATAAGAATATGCGTCAACAAACAGAAAAAACGATGTATTCATTTTCAGCAGGTGCCAGATTTGGATATAATCTAAGTTATAAATGGAATCTTCATACTGGATTCAACTACAGCCAGATCAATGAAAAATTTGAATATATAGACCCTGAATCCAATCAGACCAGGATTATTACTATCAAGGATTATGTATACACAAACGGTAAAATTACAGATAGTATCATCACTGAAGAGCAAGTAATTATACCCGGAACCACCAAACTAAAAGTGTATAATACTTTCAGATCATTTGACATACCAGTCATCGGCAGATATACACTATTGGCCAATAAAAAGCTCAGTTTATCAGCTATGGCTGGAGTATATTTCAATCTTTCTCTTATAGAACGAGGGATGATTCTTGATTCAGATAATTCTTACCCAATTTCTATTACAGGCAGTCAAAATTCAGAAAGCAATATTTTTAAATCTCAACTTGGTCTTAGTGGTTACGGCGCAATAAGTATGGCTTACCATCTGACATCATCATTGGATTTTTTGCTTGAACCAAACGCGAGATTTCAAACTGAAAGTATGACCACTGGTGATTATCCTGTACGGCAACATTTTAACACTTTCGGAATATCTACAGGGTTAAGATTTAAATTTTAATCATTTGCAGGCAGCGTTTACAATGTTCAAGTCATCTATTACCCGAACCCATTTATTTTCAGACATCAACATCTTATTGTGAGAAGTTTAATATTATTTTTTTTAGTTACTTTCCTTATTATTTCCTGCCATAAAGATGAAATCGTATTTATTCCAGATCAAACCTTCAGTATAAACAGTGATGAATTGCTGTCCAAACTGGTTGAAACCCCTCAGTCATTCCAAATTATTCTTAATAATACAAGGAACATTTTTATCGCCTCGGATAACATAATTATTGATATCCCGGAACAGAGCCTCCAAGATGAATCCGGTCAAGTGGTTACGGGTGAAATAAAAATGCAGTTCAAAGAATTCAGCCACAAAAAAAGTAATCTGCTTTATGGCCCGTCTTCTATATTTCAAAACAAAGTATTGAACTACTCAAAGATATTTTACATAAAATTCAGTCAAAACGGCAAAACACTGCAAATTATAAAACCCATTGACGTATATCTTCCATCGCAAGATAATAATTTAAATTATCTGATTTATAATGCTAAAAAAATTGATGAAACTTTTGTTTGGAGTAAAATGATGGGTGAATCTGAAAATGTTCGTAATGAATCCTGGAACTTGAGTTATCATGATGCTCAATTGAATGTGAAAGGCTTTAAAGTATCTGTATCCGGGGCATCCAACTGGCACTGCATAGCCAGCCAGCCGGAACAACAAACTAAAGTTATAGATGTCTGCCTGAATACTCCATCAGCATTTAGCAAAAACAATAGTTTGGTTTATTTGGTTATTAATGACAGCAATAGTAGTATAAAATTGGAGACAGATGGGGACTCGTCTTCTTTTTGTGTACAAAATATCCTGACTAATCAGAAATTGGATGCTAAATTGATAGTCATTTCTCATCTCGGCAACGAAAATTACTATTTTGGCATGACAAATGCAGTATTAGATAGTAGCATTGATGTCGCTATCAATCCAGTGAAAAAAAATATAAAAGATATAAAGGAAGCGTTAAATTCGCTTTAAAGAAAGATACGGTTAGCCGTATTTTTATTCGTAAATGGGAACCGCCTGTCTGAAGTAAAAGAATTTCAGGCAGGCATTTTTTTTGCTCATTATTAATTCAGCTTATAAGCCAAACCCAAGACTTCCAACTCGTTGATAAACGTATAGTCAGCTGTTACCTTGATCGACGTAGCCACCAAATCGATGCCAAAGTCATCTCCCTCATCTACTACTTTTAATTTTAATGTGTGGGGACCGACTTTGTCAAGACAAAGATGTTCGATTTCATGGACCAACTTTTCATCAATAAGATGTAACGGAATCTTGATAGTGAGCGATTTGGTCATATTTTTACCAATGGTATCAAGCATACGAATGTCCTTCACCCTAAAAAATATACGGTCATTATTATACCCTTTTTCATTGATGCCTTCAAGATACAAAACCTGTCCTTTGGTGATGAGATGTTTGTAAGATTCAAACTGTTCATTATATATACTGATTTGCAAAGAACCGGTAAAGTCCTGCATCGTAAATCGTGCGTATCCGGTTCCCTTTTGGCTTGTACCAAAATTCACTTCTGTAACTATTCCACCCAGTTTTAATAATTTACCTTGTACTTGTTCAGCTTTTTCTAGTGGACAATTGATAAAATGCTGAAATTCCAGATGATAATCGTCCAAAGGATGACCACTGATATAAATACCGGTTACTTCCTTTTCCTTTTCCAGTTTTTCGATCTGATTCCATTCCGGCACTACGGGAGCTTTTGGCGAGTCTATATAACTGGTCATCGCATCACCAAAAAGAGACATCTGATTGCTTTCTTTTTGTGCCTGATAATTAGATCCATATTTTAGCAACGATTCAATAAATGTTTCTGTCCGGTCACCTGTTATATCAAAATATTGCGCCCTATTTATACTTCCGAATGAATCCAATGCACCACCCAAAACAAGACTATCCAAACATTTTTTGTTGACCGAACGAAGATTGAGCCGACGCATCATATCAAATACATCTTCAAAATGGCCGTTTTCCTTTCTCTCTCTGACTATTTCTTCTACAGGACCCTCACCTACACCTTTTAGTGCTGAAAGTCCAAAACGTACCTGACCTTTTGCATTTACCGCAAATTTTATATTACTCTCATTAATATCCGGACCCAGAACATCAATCTTCATACGTTTGGTCTCCTGAAGAAAAAAATTTATCTTTGAAATATCACTTTTGTTATGATTAAGTACAGATGCCATAAATGCTGCCGGATAGTGCGCTTTAAGATAAGCTGTCTGAAAGGCGATGTATGCATAACAAGTGGAATGTGATTTATTGAACGCATAAGAAGCGAATGCCTCCCAATCCGTCCATATCTTTTTTACGGCTTCTTCCGGGTGTCCATTGGCCTTACAGCCTTCCACAAATTTCGGAAACATTTTATCCAATACTGCTTTCTGCTTTTTTCCCATTGCTTTTCGCAGCATATCCGCATCACCCTTACTGAATCCTGCCAGTTTTTGCGAAAGCAGCATGACCTGCTCCTGATATACCGTAATACCGTATGTCTCAGCAAGTATACCTTCCATGTCCGGTAGGTCAAATTTTATTTCCTGCTTTCCATTCTTCCGGGCTATAAAATCAGGAATATATTGAAGCGGGCCCGGTCTGTATAAGGCATTCATCGCAATAAGATCCTCAAATCGGGTAGGTACAAGGTCTCTAAGATGCTTTTGCATTCCCGGAGATTCATACTGAAAAATTCCCACCATATCGCCTCTCTGAAAAAGCTCAAAAGTCAATTCATCTTCCAAAGAAATGGCGTCAATATCGATGTCCGCTCCATATCGGTCTTTTATAATTTCCAGGGCATCTTTTATGATGGTCAGTGTTTTCAGTCCCAGAAAGTCCATTTTAAGGAGACCCGCTTCTTCGGCGACACTGTTGTCGTACTGGGAAACGAGCAATTCTGAATCTTTTGCCACTGAAACAGGTACAAAATTGGTAATATCGTCGGGCGTTATGATCACACCACAGGCGTGAATCCCGGTGTTCCGTACGGATCCCTCGAGTTTCTTTGCTGTCCTGATCATTTCTCCGATATCAGATTTTTCTTCCGACATCTTACGAAATTCATAGGCTTTTTCTTTATCCTCTGAAGTGAATACTTCCTTTTGTTTACTATCTATATCTTTTTCAGCCAATACTCCAGCCAGTGTCGCCGTCAGATGAGACGGAAATATTTTAGCTACCCTATCCACTTCATTGAGCGGGATATTCATGACACGACCTACATCTCTCAGGGATGATCGCGCAGCCATTGTTCCATAGGTTACAATCTGCGCTACCTGATTTTTACCATATTTATCGATGACATAATCGATGACTTTACCACGTCCGTCATCATCAAAGTCTATATCGATATCGGGCATGGATACACGCTCAGGATTGAGAAAACGCTCAAACAGCAAATCATATTTTATCGGGTCAATATTAGTAATACCCAGACAATATGCTACACATGAGCCGGCTGCAGAACCACGACCAGGACCAACAGATACGCCCATTTGTCTTGCTACACTGGTAAAATCCTGCACGATGAGAAAATAACCCGAATATCCTGATTTTGTAATGACATCAAGTTCAAAATTCAGTCTATCTTCGACAATCTTGTCTATGGATCCATATTTTCGCCTCGCACCTTCAAAAGACAAATGACGAAGATATAATTCCTGGGTATCAAACCCAACAGGAAGTGGGAATGCCGGCAATAATATATCTCTGGCCAATTCGATGTTATCAATCTTGGAGGAGATTTCAATGGTATTCTCTATCGCTTCTTTTACATCGCCAAAGAGAGTATTCATCTCAGCTTTAGTTTTGAAATAAAAGTCCGAACTCGGAAATTTAAATCGCTCTTTATCTTCCAGAAGTGAGCCTGTATTTACACACAATAAAACATCATGCGGCGCATAGTCCTCTTGCTCTACATAGTGAGAATCATTGGTAACTATGGTTTTGATATTATATTTTTTCGCAAAACCCAGCAAAATCTGATTCACATCTTCCTGACTCATGCCTGTATCGTCTATCTTCTCAAGACCTTTATGACGCTGCAACTCAATGTAGTAATCTTCACCAAACAAATCCAACCACCATTTTAATCTCTCTTCTGCTAGGGCTATATTACCGGTAAGAATAGTCTGAGGTATTTCAGCACCGAGACAACAGCTGGTAGCAATGATACCTTCATGATATTTCAGAATGAGTTCTTTATCAATACGAGGATATTTGCCATATAATCCTTCAGTATACCCTAAAGAACAAAGCTTGGTAAGATTTTCGTATCCTTTTACAGATTTTGCCAGCATGAGCTGATGATATCGTACGTCTTTTTGGCCTCTTGCTTTTTCAAAATGTTTGATATGGCGATCTTCCGAGACATAAAACTCACAACCAATGATAGGTTTAATACCCTGGGCTTTAGCTTCCTTTACAAATTTAAATACACCAAACATATTGCCATGATCAGTGATAGCAACTGCCGATTGACCATCAGCTTTGGCCTTTTTCATCAGTGTTTTTATGTCTGATGCACCATCAAGGAGCGAATATTGGGTATGTGAGTGTAAATGACAAAAATCTATCATATGGTTCTTAAATGATGAAAAAAGAGTGAAATGCAAAGATAAGGTTTTAATACTTTTTAGTGCCCTCAAAAAGGCAGAATCAGTATAATAATAAGAATCAAATTCATAAAAGAAAATAATGATTGTACATTCCAGGGAAAATTTTGATGTCTGTATAATTTCTTATTTCTATGAAATATGGGTATCAAAATATAACAAATTTAAAAAATATAATCCAATTTATCGGAATTTTCCGCTAATTAAGTATTTTTGTATATTCATAGGATTTAGTTAGTCTGTAATATATATAATTTGTGATTAATACATTAAGATATGATTAGTAATATTTTAAAATTTACATATAGTAAAAATCTGGCTGCTTCTATAATATTGTCTTTTTTAGCTTTAATTTTGTTTGATTCCTGTACTAAAGACAGCAGTGATCAATTAAGTAAAACTACAGAAGAGTATTCTGCCGATTTTATATTGTCTTATTATGATCAGATTTGCAAAACAGTTAAAACAACTCAGGGATTTTTTCCACCACAAGCTGCCCGGGCTTATGGATATATCGGAATAGCTCAATATGAAGCTGTAGTTAATGGTATAGAGAATGCTAAGAGTCTGCAAAATCAATTGAATGGGTTTGCTTCATTCCAACTGCCTACGCCAATACAAGGAGAATTATACAATTGGGCGATTGCGTCAAACGCTGCTACTGCCCGAATGATGAAATACATGTTTGATAAAAATCTTACTCCGGCAAACAGACTTAAAATCGACAGTCTGGAGATTTTTTATCATAACCAATTATCTGCCGGAGAAGAAGTCAGCATAGTAAGCAGATCACAAGCTTATGGTCAGAATATTGCAGATGTTGTTTATAATTATTCAAAGACAGACGGAGGACATGAATCATATCTGGATCCTTTTCAATTGCCTTATTCTGTCCCATCTGATCCTTTTTGCTGGGTACCCACAGGAGCCATCACAACTCCATTGAGTCCAAGATGGGGAAACAACAGACCTTTCCTGACATCAAATATACAAAAAGTACAACCACCACAACATATGGCTTTTTCAGTGGCTACAAATTCTGAATTTTACAAAGAAGCCATGATCGTGTACAATACAGTAACAAATAATACAAGCGAACAAATCGAAATAGCAAAATACTGGGCGGATGATCCTTTTGCAACCTGTACCCCTGCCGGCCATACATTCAATATTCTTGCCCAAATTTTAAAAGAAGAAAGGGCTACATTGGCAAAATCCAGTCTGGCATTTGCGAAAATGTCACTTGCCGAAAATGATGCATTCATTTCTTGCTGGAAAGGTAAGTACGATTATATATTAATCAGACCAGTGTCATACATTCAAAAATATATAGATGCCAATTTTAAAACGGTCATAGGCACTCCTCCTTTTCCTGCATATACTTCAGGACATTCCTGTGAAATGGGAGCTGGTTCCCGCATTTTGAGTTCTCTTTTTACTAATGGAAGTGGGGATTATCAGTTTACAGATTACAGTCAGCTACAATATGGATTTTTTGCCAGAAGTTATTCAAATTTTGAGGAAATGGCTCAGGAATGCGCTGATAGCAGATTGTATGGTGGCATCCATTACCCAATTGACAATTCCAAAGGTCTACAGGTAGGAAAAGCGATAGGCGACAATGTAAACAAAGAGATCATATGGCCGCTTTTTGTACGATGAAAAAATATTATCTATTCATGATATTATTTATCATTTCCTGTACACAAAAAGTTAATGTCGTGGAGCTGGCAGAGCAATTTGCTGAACTTGAATGCAAAGCTATAATGCTTAAAGATAAAAGATATGTACTTGCTGACCGATTAAGAGAAATAGAAATGGATACAGTCACAAACAGGAAAGAGCTGGATTCATTAAATAAAATTATCATCCTCACAAAACAAGAAAGTCTTTCCCTGGCAGATTCTATAAAAACTCAACTCGATGATCTTTTTACACATCATCTAAAAGATCCGTCAGATAGAGTAGCTTTCAATAATCATCTTAGAAAAGTCATTGAAACCAAAGGTTGTATGCTTCATTAAGTTTCAATTTTTCGTTGTATCGACCCGATATATCTGAAAAAAAAGAAGCCAAAAAGTACTATACTAATAGAAATAACTGATTTGGTCAGATCTGGTCTGATCACAAACATGGCACCAAGATATTGGACCAAAAAAATAAAATATAAAAAATTCGTAAATGTAATTCTTGAGATTTTATTTACTACATAAGCGCCCAATGGAGCAAAAAAGATCACAATAGGAATACAGCTCAACCACATGTCATAAGACTCTTTTGAAATATCTTTAATGACCAAACCATGTAAAGCAAATCCAGCAATAGTTTCAATGGTCATAATGATTATAGAAGATGGTGTGGCTACTTTTTCATTTACTTTGTAATAAATGACTAAAAAACAAAAGGTAAAAATATTTATTCCTGTTCCGAACAAGGACGAGATACCTCCTCCAATAAAGCCAAATAAAATAAGATTTATCCTATCCGAATGGCTGAACAAGATAATTTTCTCATAAATGATTCTTGTTTGTTTTCTGTTTTCCAAATACAGGACGATTCCAAAAGCTAGCCATAATGACACAAATATCAGCTTGGCCACCATCGGTTGAATATAAGGCACTAAGTTGTAGGTGCCAAATAGCAGACCAAACAAACCACCAAAAGAAACGTAGATAATATAGTTCCAGTCCAATGCAATTTTTTTGTTCAAAATGTAAATAGAAGCTGCTGTCATACCAACGCTTTGGATTGCGAATGCAAAATTTCTGGCAACATCCGGTGCAACACCCAAATAAAGTGTGAACATCGGATAGGCTATAGAAGCACTTCCCTCAGGACTTGAACCGGCTACAAAAGATCCGAATACCATGGTGATCATAACGTAC
Organism: Saprospiraceae bacterium; assembly: GCA_016714445.1. Taxonomy (GTDB): domain Bacteria; phylum Bacteroidota; class Bacteroidia; order Chitinophagales; family Saprospiraceae; genus OLB9. Next base: position 192,827 of record JADJNF010000004.1, read on the forward strand.
AGGTTTTCGCTAAGAATAGAAAACATGTTGTTAACATTCATATACCAAAACCATACTGTAATGACTACAATAAGATAAAGCCAGTAAATGAAAGGATATTTTTTGTTTTTCAAAATTTATATTTGACCCGATAAAAAAGCTTAATTTTACTTCCTAATTCAGTATCGTAAAATATTGGCACAAGATAAATGAAACAAACAGAACAAATATTAGAAAAAATGCAATCTGAGCATGAATATTTAAAAAATACACAACTCAGCCTTTTTGAAAATTTAAATATACTTCTGGAAAATCAAAAAAACAGAGTAGAAAACCAAGATCTGGTCATTCAAAACCAAAGTCTGATCATCAGAAATCAGGACGTGATAGTCAATAATCAGATCAACATCATCAGAAACCAGAAGCAGATCGTTGAAAATCAGGTGACCCTTTCCGCCATTCTTAAAACTCAGGCTAAAATACTATTACTTATTGAAAACATGGCTGGCAACAAAAAAACTGAAACCGATGTCAATTTGGAAGTACAGGAAATACTATTACATTGCAAAGAACAATTTGAAGGTGGCATTTTAAATGTATACGACCTGAATTCAAAATAATACGCCATTGTACTCAACCGAAATTGCGGAGCTGCTCCTCAAGAAGTTTTATATTGATTTTTAGGGTTTTATTTTCTGCTTCTCTACTCTCAAGTAGTTGTTTAAGCATTTGTATCTGGAGTTGTGTACTTTCCAGTTTTTGTGTAATCAATTTAATATTAAAAAGATATTTTTCATTTTCAAAAGTAAGGTCTTTCTCATCTGTCAGAAGAGTTGCTTTTCCTTTTGCAAAATTCGAACCCTTTTTTTTATATAATTCCGGAATATCGGAATTATATAAAGTGTCTATTGGCGTTTCGAAAAATTGACTGAATTTTTGAACCACGTCCAGACCTGGCAAAGATTTCCCAATTTCATAGTCAGATATAGCGCTTTTGCTTATTTTAAGCATTTCACTAAGCTCTAATAACGTCAGTTTTTTTAACTTTCTTAGAAATCTCAAATTTTTCCCAAAAAAATATTCCGTTTTATTGGAATTTTCCATGATTTAAGTATTTTTGTTCCAATATTTCATTTAGCATTGCAAAAATACACTTAATAATTTCTTTACTTCATACAAAAAACGACAAATTTTTAATCAGATTTTTTCATATCATTTTATATTTTTATCAGTTTCAAAACATTATTTGCACATTAAATTCAAAACATTGAAAAACAAAATAATTATATTCTTAGTCCTGACTGCCCTATTCCAAACTGCAATATTAAAGGCACAAACACCATCAGATGCACTCATGATGGAAAAAAATGAACTCTGTATCGCCCTGATTTATCAAAATGACAAATGGGATGAGTATTGGGAAGGCACCTTATTAAGAGACAATCAAAATATTGGAGTTTTGACCAGAAATACTTTCATGCCCATGTTGGCTTATGGCGTGACTAAAAAATTCAACATCATTACGTCACTCCCTTATGTTGAGACTGAAGCTTCACGAGGTCAAATGGTAGGTGCCTCCGGACTTCAGGATTTTGGTATATTTATAAAGTATCAACCTTATGAACTCAAAAAAGAATCGGGATCATTGAGTACATTTATTTCAGGAGGTTTTAGTCTTCCTGTGTCACCCTATTTGTCAGATTATATGCCTTTTAGTCTAGGCTTGGGGACTCAAGAGTTTTCATTACGTGGTATTATAAAATATGAACATAAATCCGGTATATATTTAAGAGGAAGTTATGCTTATCTGCATCGTACTACAACTGAAGCTGAAAGAGACTATTATTATGCAGATGGCTCTCATTATACAACAACAATGGATGTACCCAGTGCATCCACAGCTGACTTAGCTCTTGGATGTTGGTTACTAAATAAATCCATCCAGTTGGAAGCTGGATATATCCAACAGTCAGCATTTTCAGGTGATGATATCAGAAGACAAAATGCCGGTCAGCCTACCAATAAAATGGATATGACTTCAGGAAATGCTAGATTAAGATACTTCCCGAACCTTATCAAAGGTTTAAGCTTTATGGCTGGATATTCCGAAGTATTTTCAGGCAGAAATATTGGTAAATCAACCATTATTTCAGGTGGAATTACTTACCAGTTTATACTTAAAAAAGCACAATCCTAATTCTAAATATCTCTAAATAAAACAAAAAATGATTATCAACTCTCATTTTTATAAATCCACTATTGTTCTGACCATGTTTGCAATCATAATGATTACACAAGGTTGTGAAAAAGATCTCCCCAGATTTGTTGCTTTTGAGCCATATAGTTTCTCAAATGTGGATAATAATGGGGGAACTTGGAAACAAGTTCACATGACAAATGTAGAGCAGATCAAAATAGATATTCCTGCTGCTCCCGACTCTGATGTGTACAAAAACGAGATAGCATCCGCAAAAGCTGCTATATCTTCCATGACTACGGATGATGAAGAAATTATCCAATATTGGGGCAATAATCCAATCATCAGGTGGAATGAAATAGCCAGAGAGTTGGCAGCAAAATATAATCTGATACCACCTCCAAATGCAGACGGTACATACACACTCCCTGACCCTGCCAATCCTGGTAAGTTTCCATATTTCCCATTTGCACACCCGCCATATGCTTCAAGAGCCTATGCGTATTTGGGTGTGGCACAATTTGATGCATTGATAGCAGCATGGCATTATAAATATAAATTTGCCAGACCTGCTCTATATAAAAGTGATGCAACGGTAAAACAATCTTTGCCTACTTCAGATACACCATCCTACCCTTCTGACGGAGCGGTGATAGCTGCTGCATCCAGAGAAATTTTCTCCGCTATGTTTCCATTAGAAAAGGAATACCTTAAAGAGAAAGCAGAAGAATCAAAAGAAGCATTGTTGTTGTCCGGACTTCATGTTCAAAGTGATATTGTTGCAGGAGATTCTTTAGGTAGAGGTATAGCAAAAGTGGTACTCCAGAGAGCTGCAGGAGATGGTATGAAATCAGCACAAACACCGAAACCAATATCCGATTCGATTAAAAATGCTGCTTTTACAAGATTTGGTTGGAAATGGACAAATCAGGAAACACCAGAAAGACCAGTAGGACTTACCCCGTTTTTTGGAAAAGTAAAAACATGGAGCGTTCCTGATCTTGTCGCTGTCAGACCACCTGTTCCACCTGCAATAGGATCTTCAGAATTTATAAAAGCAGCTGATGAGTTAAAAAATATAGCAAAAAATATTACAACAGACCAACGAAAAATTGCCAATTGGTGGTCTGATGGATTTAATACCACTACTCCTCCGGGACATTGGAATAAATTTGCATCTGACAATATTATAAAATATAAATACAACCCCCTAAGATCTGCAAGAGTTTTTGCCTATATGAATATGGCCATCCAGGATGCCGGGATCAGTTGCTGGGAAACAAAATATTACTACCATTACCCCAGGCCTATAGAAGCTATCCCAGGGTTTAAAGGTATATTAGGTACCCCAAATTTCCCCAGTTATACTTCAGGACACAGTACTTTTTCAGCAGCGGCAGCTGCCATTCTCTCTTATATTTTTCCCAATGAAAAAAGGCAAGTAGATGAATGGGCAATTGAAGCGGCAGAATCCAGAATTTATGGTGGCATACATTATAGATTTGATTCTGAAGCAGGCTTGGAACAAGGGCGCAAAGTAGCCGCTTTTACGATCACAAAAGCAATGGCTGACGGTGCCAATTAAATAAAATTACTTTTTAGATAAATTACCTTTCATGTTTGACGAAAGGGCATTGGTTTCTCCTCTGCCCTTTTTAATTATATACTTCTGTCGTCAAAATAAGGTGTTCGTCGGTTTTTTTTGGGCACTTGCAACTTTTCGATGACTTTTGTGTCTTTAGTCGCAATAGATCAACAAAACAACAATGAATTCATTTAAATCTATCCTCTCAGGATTTTTCCTATCAATTATTGCTTCAATTTCTTACAGTCAACAATCACTTTCCCTCAGTGGAACGATAAATGATGAAAAAGGAGCAGGCATTCCTTTTGCCACCATTATACTCAAATCTGCTTTGGACAGCAGCATGGTAAAAGCAGATATTACCAGTGATTCGGGAGTTTTTACTTTTGAAAGGTTAAAGCCGGGAAGATATTTTGCTGAGGCCAGTTACATCGGCATGACAAACTTTACGACTGAAGTTTTTGAAATGAATGACAAACCAGTCATACTGGTTCCAATTATTCTCACAGAAAATGCAAAACAACTGGAAGAAGTGGTCGTTACAGCAACCAGATCTTTGGTGGAAGTAAAAGCAGACAGAACTATATTTAATGTTCAGGGCACTATCAATTCTGCCGGTGAAAACGGACTAAATCTGTTGAGAAAAGCACCCGGAGTACTGGTAGACAACAATGATAATATCTCTGTATTGGGCAGGGCCGGAGTGCTTATATACGTGGATGGTAAAAGAATACCCCTGACTGGTGATGACCTTACCAATTATCTTCAAAATTTGTCATCAGAACAAATAGATAAAATAGACATTATTACCAATCCCGGCTCCAAATATGAAGCGCAAGGAAATGCAGGGATCATTGATATACGTCTGAAAAAAGACAAAAACCTGGGCGGAAACGGTTCAATCAGCGGAACATTCGGTCAAGGAAAATATGCACAAGGCAATACTAATGCCAATGGAAACTACAGAAATAAAAAGCTGAATACTTTTGGTGGAATAGGTTATAATAAAGGAACCAGATGGAATAACATGCTTTTTGACACCTATCAAAATGGCCTCAGACTGGATGAATCAAATATTTCTACCAGTGATTATGATGGTTTGAATGGACGATGGGGAACTGATTTTTTTATCAACAAAAAAAGTACCTTAGGTTTTCTGATTGGTGCACAATCTAATACCTCCAATAGCGTAAGCAATAATATCACTTACATATCAAATCAAGCTAGGCCAAATCAGGTAGACAGTATTCTTACCGCTCCCAATTCTTCTGATGCGAAAAGAAATCAAGCTACTTTTAATATAAACTATGCTTATGAATCCGGTAAAAACAGACTAAATGTAGACGTGGATTACGGCTCATTCAGAAATGAAGCCAACCATAATCAACCCAACATATATTTTAATGCTACCGGTACAAACATTATCAGCCAAAATAAAAACACCTACAATACTCCCGTAAAAATTGATATTGCTACAGCAAAAGCGGATTTTGAAACAGAAGTTTTGGGTGGAAATCTGGGTATTGGTACAAAATTCAGCAATGTAGTCACAGATAATACTTTTTTATTTTATAACATCATTCAGGACATTGAAATTCAAAATGACAAAAGATCCAACCAATTCAAATACAATGAAAATGTTTTGGCTGGCTATGTCAATTATTCAAGAAGTATTAATGCAAAGTGGAATGCTTCAGGAGGTTTAAGAATCGAAAATACCGATGCTACCGGCGACCTGATTGCTTTTTTGCCTGAACTAGAAGAATCGCCCGTAGATTTTAATTATACCAGCTTTTTCCCATCTGCTGGTGTGACTTATCAGCATTCTCCAGAACATGTGTATTCACTGAACTATGGGCGAAGAATAAATCGCCCGGACTATAATGTATTAAACCCATTCAGAGAACAATTGAGTGAGCTTTCCTACAGCAAAGGAAATAAATTTCTCCAGCCTGAAATAGTAAATAACATTGAACTGGGATATACTTTAAAATACAGATACACCTTTAAACTTGCGTACAGCAACACATCCAATCAGATTACAAGGCTAATTGGTCCTGATGAACTGGATCCAAGAGCAGGTTTTATTAGTTGGGATAATCTGGCCACTCAAAAATTGTACAACTTTAATGTATCACTACCCTTTGATGTCAATAAATGGTGGAATGTGTATATGAACCTTAGTGCTTCATACATTGATAATCAAGCTGATTATGGAGATAATGGGATCGTGGATGTACAGGCGGGTACATATAATGTTTACCAACAACATACATTTAATCTCGGCAAAAAATGGAAAGCTGAATTATCCGGCTGGTATGGTGGTCCGGGTGTATGGGGTGGAGTATTTTTATATGATCCAAGTTATAGTCTTAATCTGGGTCTTCAGAGAAAGTTTCTGAATGACAAAATGAACGTCAGATTGAGTGCAAATGATGTTACTTTCCAATCCGGTTGGAGTGGAGTTGCAGAATTTAATGGTCAAAAAAGTTTCGGACAAGGCAATTGGGATAGCCGAAGAGCATCTATAAGTATAAGTTATGATCTTGGCAACAGTAATGTAAAATCCAGAAAAAGAAGTACTGGTATAGAAAACGAAAGTAAAAGAGTTGGTGGGTAATTATCTATTGTATCTCAATCCAAATCCAAATTTATACAAAGGATCTTTACTATCATAGGGCACATCTTCCTTTTGATTGTAGACGGCTTCCATAGAAGACGGCAATTCAAAAGGCAATTTCCCTTGAGGTTTAGCCTTTCCAAATATAACGTCCAGGACAGCATCGTCGGATGCGCCATAATCTGCAATAGTGGCCGAAGCAACTTTATCAACTTCAGTGATCACAGCAGGGCGATCGATATATACATTTAAAATAGTTGGAACAGAATTACAGATAGACAAAATTTCTTCTTTATCTTTTCCTTTAAAATCCAGATCGCCGTGGTGGAAGCCTCTAGCAAAGGGATTTTTTGATTCTATGGGTACCCAAGGTGTATTGGTTCGAACAATAGCAAAATCAGCTTCTTTCGGATCATCCACTATGACAGCGTACTTTGATGCTATACCTTTATCGATATTTTTTATATACACTTTGTACTTTGAAACCTGCAATGGCAATATGTTGTCTTTATTTTTAAGCAAGGTAAGAGATCTTCTTTGTGTAGCAGCACCCAAGTCCATCCATTCCTTTTTGCCTATAGTTTTTACAGCATTTTCCACATCAACATATGGTTGATCAAAAAGCCCTAAAACAAATTTCTGGCGCAAAATACGACGGATAGACTGATCAATTCTTTTTTCACTTACCTTACCCTTTTTGACCAGATCAACAATAAGTTCAGGACAACTTTCGCCACCAAACTGATCACAACCGGCTTCAATAATCTTCATAACCCGATCTTCTCTACTCAGATGTTCTGCACCCCATGCTCTTGCAGGCCAGATCGCTTGTCCAAGATTAACATCTGTGATTAATCCCCAGTCTGTACAGACAATACCTTCAAAATTATATCTTTTCCTAAGTAGGTCGGTTATAATATATTTGTTGTAAGACATACCCACGTTCTCGGGGGTTTGATCCATGGGAACACCATAATACGGCATGATAGAAGCTGAGTTTGCTTTAAATACAGCATCAAATGGTTTAAGATGATATTCAAAATTATTGCCGGGATACACCTGCCCTTTATGAAACTCAAAGTGAGAATCAAGTCCTTCTTTTTGAGGTCCTCCACCGGAAAAGTGTTTAGTCATACATGCCACTCCATTTTTTGTAAGCGAAGTCCCCCCTTGAAATCCAGTAATATATGGATAGAGCATTCTCCCTGACAAATCTGCGTCCTCACCGAATGTACCATTACACCTGGGCCACCTGGGTTCAGTAGCAAGATCAGCCATGGGATGCAATGCAATTCTTATGCCTACTGCCAGATACTCCTGTCTGGCTATATCGCCAAATTTTTTCATCAGTTCCGGGTCGTCAATTGCTGCAAAACCCAACTGCTCCGGCCATTGTGACATTCCATTGGAAGCCATAGAAAAAATATTATTACTAAAATAATGTCTTGGATCTGAGGCGATCGATACAGGAATACCCAATCTTGTTTCTTCTGCAACTTTTTGAATCGCATTGATTCCCATAGCCAGCTCCCGGGTTGGAGGCGTATTCCAGAAGTTAAAATGACCAAGGTGCTTTTCTTTAATCAGAACATCTACAGGTGTCATTCTGGCTGCAGGGCCAGCCATTTCCATTCCTTCTTTTTTACCTATACTTCCATCCGGATTGATACCTGCACCGCTGATAAACATTTGCCCGGCTTTTTCTTCAATATTCATTTGTGAGAGCAAATCTTCTACACGGGCATCAAGTGGTAGTTTTATATCTTCATAAATATCCATTTTGCCATTTTTATTGAGGTCCCTGAAGGTGGACTTCTGACCATCAAGCATTAATGAAATTGACAAAAAAATAAATGAAAAAGATATGTATTTTAACATGATATGCCTTTTATATTACAAAATTAACAAACTCCTGAAGCAATCTGCTATTTAAAATTGATTTATTACTTAATTTTAACGCATAATTTATATTGTATGAAACCATCAAACATTTTTCTTTTACTAAGTTTTGTGTTATTTACATCATCTTGCCGGTCACAAAAGCCTGTCATTTCTCAGGTCACTCCGACTGAAAGTATAAAAATGATGACACCCGAATTGATGTGGCAGTTGGGCCGGGTATCAGCAATAGGCATTACAAAAGATCAAAGGAATGTGATTTATAATGTTTCAATACCGGATGTGGCTCAAAACAAATTTAAAAAATCTACTTATATAGTCGGGGTGGAAGGTGGAGAATCCAAAGAAATAAACAATTTTGAAAACCTGCTGTCTGATAAAAATATCAGTCCTGACGGAAAGTACAAAATAAAATCCAGTCCGGTTAAAGTTGAAAAAGTACATGGCTTTGACTTTCATGAGGACCTTGAAAAATCTACCGCCCAGATATATACACAACTGGACTACAGACATTGGGATACCTGGAATGATGGCACTTATAATCATGTATTTTTTGGTCCAGCAACAGTCGCCGATTCTTCTTACAGAGATATCATGCCAGATGAAGCCTTTGATTGCCCACAAAAACCATTTGGCGGAGATGAAGATTTTATCTGGAGCCCGGATAGTAAAAGCATATTGTATGTCAGCAAAAAACACAAAGGAACTGCCGCAGCCCAAAGTACAAATACTGATATATATCAATACAATCTGAGTAATGGGAAAACCAAAAAATCTGACAGAAGACAATACAGGTTATGATACCAATCCCACGTATTCAGTTAATGGTAATCTGGCATATCTCAGTATGAAAACCGATGGATATGAAGCTGATAAAAATGATATAAAAGTCATATCCGATGGAGTGACATATAATTTAACAGGTGATTGGGACGAAACTGTTTTAAGTTATATGTGGGCAAATGATGGCAAATCCATATACTTTACCGCTGCTAAAGATGGAACAATCCAGCTTTTTGAAGTAAATTTCCCTGGGTTTTCAGGCAAAAAATCAACAGTAACACAAATCACCAAAGGTGACTGGGACATCAATGTCATAGTCGGACAATCCGGTGACCACCTGGTTTTGACGAGAGTAAACATGAACAGGGCTGCTGAATTATATACTTTTCATACCAAAACAAAAGCCTGGAAACAGATTACTGATGTCAATAAATCCATTTATAACACGGTAGGTAAAAGCAGAACCGAACGTAGATTTGTAACCACATCTGACAATAAACAAATGTTGGTGTGGGTAGTTTATCCTCCTGATTTTGACCCGAATAAAAAATATCCTGCTTTACTGTATTGTCAGGGTGGACCACAATCTGCACTTACCCAATTTTACTCTTACAGGTGGAATCTGCACCTTATGGCCAGCCAGGGATATATCGTAGTAGCACCAAACAGACGAGGAATGCCTGGTCACGGAGTGGAATGGAATCACCAGATCAGCAAAGATTGGGGCGGACAAAATATTCGAGATTATCTCTCAGCCATTGATGATGTATCTAAAGAACCGTTTGTAGACAAAACCAGGCTGGGTGCTGTAGGAGCGAGCTATGGTGGATACTCTGTTTTTTATCTGGCCGGAGTACACGAAAAAAGGTTCAAAACATTTATAGCCCACGATGGAAGTTTCAATTTATACAGCATGTATGGCTCTACAGAAGAAATGTTTTTTGTAAATTATGATTTCGGCGGACCATATTGGGATAAAAAAAATGATAAAACTTATACTGACTTCAATCCCATCCATCATGTAGCAAAATGGGACACACCAATATATATCATACAGGGTGGTAAGGATTATCGCATTCCTGACACACAAGGTATGGAAGCCTTCAATGCTGCACAATTGAGAGGAATAAAAAGTAAATTTCTATATCTGCCGGATGAAAACCATTGGGTAATGAAACCACAAAATAGTCTGGTATGGCAAAGGGAATTTTTTAAATGGCTGAAGGAAACGCTGTAAAATATAGCCTGATTTATTAATCTGTTCAGATTATTATTTCATTAACCCGTTGTGCGATTAAAGCAAAGCATATTTTATTTGATTTAAAGGTTTATCATTAATATGGTTGATAGCTTGAAGTAAAGTAAAAGCAGCAATTTTACCCCATATCCTTGTGCACATTCCCAAGAATGTTTTTGCATAATTTCTTTTAATCATGAATTGGTCGGCAAGTTGAGAAAATTGAGTTTCTATACGTTTTCTGCTTTTGCAAAAACATAAGGATATTTGCTAAAATCGGACTGGTTTCGTCTTTTTGGTGTCTGAAGTTCTATTTTTGATGTGTGAAATAAGTCTACTTTATATTCACTTGATAGGTAGCCTTTATCTCCTAATAGAGTGCAATTATTCAAGCTGGATTGTTTTACATCATCAAGATAATGAATATCGTGTACGCTGGCTTTGGTAATATCTACAGATTTGTAAACACCTTTTAATGAAGTGATTAGATGTAGTTTGTAACCATAGAAATAAGTTTTAGTTATAGCCGAATAGCCTTTGTCGGGGCTTGTTTCAAAATCTTCTCTCAATACGTTGCTCCTATTTGCTCTTGCAATATTACAAACTGGTAGTGGCATCGAATCAACAATAAAAATAGTTTCTTCCTCATTTAGCTGATCAGCTAAATTCTGAGTTAGCTGATTGTAAAAGCCAATGAGATTCCTTCGACGCCTATTATAGTTAGAGCGATCGATAAGATTGGGAAAATCAGTAGATTGGCTCTTTATTTTACCCCAGAAATAGTTTTCTGAATCAATACTCATTGCTTCAGAACACAACGACAGAGCAAGGATTTCACAATCAGACATCTTTGGCTTTTTGGGGTAGAATTTAAAATTACCTTCTTCCATTATCAAATCTTTGGCATTTTTGGTAATTAATTGAAGAAATTTATCGAAATTTGTCTTTATGTTGTGCATATGTATTTTGTTGTTTGGTAGCTTAAAAATACAACATTTTATTGCATTGCAATGAATTATGCACAACATATTTTTATATATATTAAATTTTAATCCCACTTTTTAATCGCACAACGGGTTTCATTATTTTAGATGTAAGCCAAAAAATAATTACATCTGCTTTTTACTTAGCAGACCAGCTAAACCTATAGGTAATTAGGTGTTTTTTTCTATTATACAACGGTTCTATATCCGGAAATATTAATAGAAAAATAAAAATATTTTGTGAATATGGATTGTATAAATTTTCAAGTTATTATCTTTATCAGATCAAAACATCAAACAATATGAACAACAAAAATTTAATTATTCTTCTGACCTTTATGGTCACATTATTTGCAGCTGGCTGTGCACAAAAAGAAAAGGAAACCGCTGCCGTTAACACTGAAATCACCCAGGATAGTCTCATTAAAAACGGGGAATATCTGGTAACAATTCTGGGCTGCAATGATTGTCATTCCCCAAAACGAATGGGGGCAAATGGTCCTGAAATCATACCAGAACTGATGTTGTCCGGATATCCGTCAGACAGACCATTAGGACAAGTTACAAAAAATGCCATCTCAGATGGATGGGCACTATTTAATGCTGACCTTACGTGTGGTATAGGACCCTGGGGAGCCACGTTTGCAGGCAATCTCACACCGGATGAAACAGGTATTGGCAACTGGTCACTTGAGCAGTTCAAAACTGCACTCACCAAAGGTAAGTATAAAGGATTGGATGATGGCAGAATGTTATTGCCACCCATGCCGTGGATAAATTATGTCAATATGAAGGATGCAGATGTCAAAGCGATCTATTCCTATTTGATGAGTATAAAACCAGTTAAAAATGTAGTTCCCGCTCCGATTCCACCGGGTGAACTTTGATTTTGAGACATAATATATTGGGTTGCAATAATTTCAGTTTCAGATTATTTGAAATTTCAGTTTATCAAAGAAACAAAATCATGGCTTTTGAAAAATAAAATTCGTCATATATAATTTTAAACAGAAAAAGAATAAAATGGGATACGTCTATAGCTGTATCCCATTTTTGTTTTAAAAATTATCCTTATTTGCGATTGATGGTGGTAAAATTTAGTTGCCATCACTTCTAAAAATCCCCATAAAACACCTGAAAACAAGGCAATTGTAAGTCATTACGCCAAAGATCTACCACTTGATTTCTGTCGTCCAGGACCAATTCTACGAAATATTTGCCATCAATAAAGGTCTCGAATATTTCTCTTTTGATGATCGCATCCTTTCTATAATCACCTGCTTTACGCATGATTAGTTCAGTGTATGAAATATTGAGTCTGGCAAGCCATTTTTCTGTTTGTGGCTGATAGACATCTTCTCTACCAGAAACCAAAAGGATTTTATAACCTAGCTGATAATAATTTTTGACCATGTTGACTACCGGAATATTGGGTAGATCTTGGTCGCACTTTGATGCATCGAAAGGGCTTCTTCCATTCAAGAGCGCCAAAGTACCATCCAGATCACAGATGACGGCTTTAGGTAAGGATGGGGCTTGGGTACGTATTATATTTTCAGGACGAACTTTAGGTCTCATTGAAAAATCAAAAGTATTTTTATATTTTCATACTGTTCAATAAATCGTTTTAAGACATTTGGTGGAATAAATTTTCCTGTTTCTTGGTGTCTCTGAATCACTCTTTGCTTCAACTCTTCGGTTTCTACTTCAAATAATTTAAATGAAATATCGGCTAGATGGTTGAACTTACTTATATATTGATTTAAAAACTCCTTTCGCGTGTGCGTGGCATCTACAACAACATTGACTTTATTATTAAGCAAAGAAATGATTACACTATCTACCATTTTAGTGAGCAAAGTTTCTTCATCTTCGCTCAAATTTTCTTGACTAAACTGCATCAAACGTAAATCATCTCTATTTACTCTAAACCAGTTTTCTTCAGTTCTTAAGTGATACTTTGCAAAAGTAGACTTACCTGAACCTGGTGGGCCTACTAGGATTAACAATTGTGGATTTTTATATTTGCTCATTATAATTTTTATTTTTTGAAAGAATAATTAAAATACAATACAAACGATTAAAGTCGTGAATCAATGGTGGATTCTATTTTTTCTCCCATTATACGGTCATAAACCAAATTTTTTAGGTGGTAATTTTCAGAATGAATATCCTTATATTTTACCTTCAACAAAACATGATTGATTGCCCAATCATTTATAGAACATTTGATTTTTTTATCAATATTCCTTTTCTGCATGTTATATTGATAGTTGTTTATAAAATCAATGCCGTAAATCATTACTAAATATTGGTTATTTCTCACTTTAAATGCTGGTGGTAAATCTTTCAGAAATGAAATACGTGGTTTTATCACTATACCTTCTTCTTTATCTGCCGATAATTTATTAAACCATTCAGTTACCATTTTCGCTTTGGTTTCTAATTCGTCTGGAGACTCAATGTTTATCTCCAAAAACTCGTCATCACTTACTTCCCCAAAACTGAAATTATCATTTACAACGATTTCAGACCCATCATCAAACACTTTTTTCAAAACATTAAAAGGTTTGAAAGAAATATCACCGTCACTTCCAAAATGTGAAATTTGTTCGCCAAAAATGCTGATTCCTTGTTCATACTTGTCAAGATCTAACATTTTAAAAGCTTCGATGGAGTCATATTGTCTAGTCACATGACTTGGATATTCTTTTTTTATGGCCTTTTCACTCAATACTTTTTTATCAGATATATATTTTTGATAGGCTTCTGATGATCTTACTTTTTCTATTTTGTCATATAATTCTGATTGTTTGAGATAATCATGATGCGTCTTGTGCGAATGATGATAAGCCCAAAACTCATTATTGATCAATCCTTTGCCTAATACACTCCATGGCAACATTTCGGCCTGTATGATTACCAAGCTTAAATCTTTCCAATCAAATCTGGCATGTATGTCTGAGCAAGCCATTATTGCTTTTTCTACATCAATATGCATTACTTTATGGCCATTCCTACTTACAAAATAACTATCATTAATTTCTTTTTTTAAATATATATCACAATAGGAACCCATATATTTTTTTTGAACCACAAACTCTGTTACACCGCGATCAAAATAGTATTTTAATCCTTCGAATGGCGACTCTATTTCATTTTTGTCCCACGACTTTGGCGCAGGTGAGATCGTGGGTGAAAAGGCATTTATCTTATTCTGACAAAACCACTCTATTCTACTTTTGATATTTCTTTTTTCGTTCATTTTACTTCTTTTTTAGTGATGATACAAACTTGTGTAGGCTGGACTCCATTGATATTATCCCCAATAAAATCAAAACAAATTTCCAAATTTGGGACATCAATAACGCTGCCTGAAATTAATTGCCTAAATTCATCAGCAGTTGGTTCAAATTGATGATCGTCATGTCTTCGCTCCATTGTTTCGCTATAATATTTATTAAAATCAGCGTTTGGAGTAGTGATAATTATCGAAGCAAATTGAAGACCCAAGGCTTGTTTAATTAGCACTGATGCATGCTCTTTTTTATTATGTTCGATCACTTCTGACATGATTATGTTTACTTTTTCCTGATCCGGATAATGATTCAAATCTGAGTAAAAAAACAAATTATTTTCAGAGTATCTTGACCCAATGGCCATTGCAATATCTTCAAACTGTTCATCTGTATCTACAGCGAAGTATGATTTTTTAAATCCCTTACTCATGACTTTTTTATAGTAAAGCAATTCTCCACACCCTATATCGAGAATAGGGATATTAAAATCTAACTTATCTAAAATATAGATAATTCTTGCTTGATGAGTTGGGTACCATGTCAGTTCTGTCTTCAGACCTTGTTTAAGAAGGTATGATTCAAAAACTGGCTTTACTAGCAAAAACAACTTTTCAGACCGCACTGCCCTTTTGATAAAAAGATAAAATACGAAATAGGGTACATTATCTAAATTAGTTAAAATTCTAGCATATTTATCGGCAAAAGACTCGTCAATGTAGGTGTAAATGCCATAATCATTTGTGATATGTGTAAACAAGGCTGTCAAACTAAGCAAATTGATTGCCTCAAAAACGGAGTTGGCTTCAATGATAAGTTTGAAATTATGACCATTTTGATGTTGTGTTTTTATTCCTTCAAAATATTTTGACAACAAAAAAGCTTCATTTCTTACCCAACTGGAATTAATGTAAAATGAAGGAATTTCTATAGTACATTTTTCTGTATCGATATTGCCAATAGTCTTATTTAACCAAGACAATTCTTTGGACAAAACTTCATTTTTAGTCTTGAGTAAATGACTAAAAAAATCCGTACAAATATCCATCACAACTAATGGGCTACAATAACTCTGAAAGTCAATTTGATTGCTTTCTTCAGGCAAATAACTGTATTTAGAATCCTGAAAAACGATATCATATTGATGAGAAGTAACTACTTGTCCAATGACTACTCCTTTTTTAAGCGGCCTAGCATATATACCAAAGTCAGTATTGGGATTTCTATTTAGAATATCTAATAGAAATTCATTTTTACATTTAATTTTTATTATCATTTTACATTCATTTAACTTTCTAAATCATTCCTAAATGGCCGCTCATATTTCGGCTTCAACATTTTCCAAATGATAGCATCGTACGGTCTTTTTTCGTACATCTTAAATAATAGAGCAGGATGTTGACACGCCTGAAAATAAATAGCGGTTGCCTTACGGTCTTCTAGTTCTTTGTATTCGGCTTTTGCTTCAGCTTCTATTTTTCGATAGGCTTCCCAAAATTCATCAATCGTCGTACGTAGCCAATTATAAAACTCATCAGGTACTTTTTCCAGCAATTCGTCCATAGATTGGTTATCTCGTAGATGCTCCCAAATGGTTTTGGAAGAGACTTGTGTGATGATTCTATGAAGCCGTACATACTCGGCAAACTTGATTTTAATTCTGTACCCATTATCAAATCGTATGATAAAACCTTCTTTATCTTCTATTTGCAACTGACGGATAGCCTGCAGATCATTCAATCCGTCATATCTTTTGACCACAGGAAAACCTATGTCTGTCAAAGGAGTTTCTATTCCCGATGCTATATCTACGATAGCCAATAATACCAATTCTTCTTTATGACCATAATCTATGACGATACGATTTTCAGGGTAAATAATCTCAAAAAGATAAGTTTTACTTTTGTCCAGTTTGTCGATACAGTTGGCATATTTTCTATGCAAAAGTTCATTGGCTTTGATGGCCTGTTCGCTCATAAATGACCCACGAGTAGCGATGTACGGGCGATCATTCCACCAATACAAAATACCCAAGGAGCCATCCATTTTGTCGTACACTTCAAATGGCAGCGACGGAATCTGCTGATCAGGCACTTCACCATAATTAAAAAACTTAGTAAACGGTCTTGCCACGATCTCATACTGTTCATCCAATATCAATCCTCTGCAAAGCATCGTCACTTCATTCCACATATATTCATACTGAGCTTTGGCAGTATAGTTGTAGATATATAGCGATCGCTCCGGATGTTTTGTCATTCGCACATACCCGGAAGAAATCATTTCTTCTAATGCATCGATGGTGAATGGAAGGTTTGTCATATCGTTTGTTCATTTTAATAACGATGCAAAGGTAAAAGTGGTGTACGCAATCTTTTTGCGTAGGAGAAATTATTTTTATTTTTCTCGCAGAACTTGTATCGCTACCACGATATTTTCTAGATTTCGCAGATGAAAGGGGAAATATTAAACCTTTCACCAACTCGCCATCAGTCGAAGTAATAATTAACTTTTGAAACTTATTTATTTTCCTATTTGTTTACTTAGAAAATCAAAAATAAAATGCAAATCGTTCTAGAAAGTCCATATGATGAATATATAGCCAAACTTATAGAGAATGGTAATTTTCAAAATGCAGAACAAGTCGTTCAATTTGCTTTGAATGAGAAATTTCAGTTTGCGCAATGGGATCATCAAACTATTTCATTGATAGAAGAAGGATTAAAAGATGTAGAAGAAGGAAGAGTTATAGAAATCACCGAAGACTACATAAGAGATGTTATGGATGGTGCGAGAAAAAAATACCTAGATAATGATCCTATACCATCCCATATAAAGCCTTGAAAAAGTACTTGCTAAAGATTACACCAAAAGCTAATGAAGATATTAAAGATATCTTGCATTATACTTTGTCAGAATATGGAGAATTGCAAATGCAAAAGTATGCTGATAAAATATGAAATTCATTTCAATCTATCAAGTCCCAACCTTTTTTAGGTAAACAAGCTTTGATAAAGGGTAAAGGACATTTCATACATTTTGTAGGTAAACATACAATTTTTTATGACGTAAACTTAGATGAATCATCTATAACAATTATCCGAATTTTACACCAAAAAATGAATTTTATCAAGCACCTATAGCTATCACTTATACAACTCCCTCCTAATCTCCACCAATAATCGCTCCACCAATTTTTGATCCGGAGCCTCTGGAAGTAGCCAATTACTTAAATTTTGATTAATCTCTTTTTAAAAGTTTTTTTATAAATTAGGGATAGAAATTGTTTGAAGCAAATTACCTTTTATGACAGTGATATTATTCTTGTCTTTAAAGAAAATGCCATTATATTCTGGTTCTAAAATGTAAGTTTTTCTCTTTATATCATACAGCCCTAACTTTCTATCGATTTCTACTAGTAAATAATCACGATGGATCTCATAAATATCATCAAATAAAGCTTCAGTAAATTGTAAATTCGGACGATGAACACCATATTTTGTACCAATTTTATAGATTACAACACCATAATCGTCATGATGAATGATATTTTTAAAAAAGAATGCTGTATCCACGCCATTTTTAAATATCTCATTTTCATTGCTTGGAATAAAGTAGAACTTACCATTTCTTTTAAAGAGGTATTTCTGATGACTACTTTCATCCGAAATCCAATCATTTTCTGCATTTAAAGCAAGATCTCCGTTTAAATTAATACCACCAAGCTTACCATTTTTTTCAACCAGAATAAAGGAAGAAGCTTTTTTAATAAAATTGTAACCAGAAATCATTTTTGTAATTTGTAAATTAGTCCCATTATTGTAATTTGGTTTTATAATTGAAATTGTGTCTTTAGTTATCCCAATACCAGCAAACAATGTATCATACTTATAATCTGTAAGTTGTATTCCTAATTCATTAAAAATGGCATATTTACCTTGTTCATTTTTCACTCCTAATAGCCGATGGTCAAATTCATAACAATAATCATAACTAAAATTTATTATTGTATTTCCATCAAATGACTCCATCCCATACTTTCCATTTTTTTTAAGAATAATTGATTTAAGATGGATAAGTTCTTTAAAATACTTAATTGGAATTAATTTAAAAGGAATAAGACTTATCTCATAATGATCCAGACTCCCTTTTCTGTTTTGAAGATCAAAATATGTAATATTAGAATTTGACCATGGTAATCTAAAGCCAGGATATGAACTCTTTTTACCCGATTTTGTATCAATTAAATGAACAAACCTATCCCTAAATGTTCTTTCTTCAATCAAATATATTCCATCAAAAGATGTTTTTCTAATGTATTCATAAATCGGAGGAATTATAATTTTTTTGTTTTTTGAAATAACACCGTATTTTCCACCAATTTGAATAATAGAAGTTTCTGATAGATTATTTAAGTTGATGCTTTTTTTCATTTCATCATTAACGTGCAGAGTAGATAAATCAACCGCAACTCCGTTAATGTCGTAGGCATGCATAGACCCGCTATTTTGAAAACATATTATGATGTCATTATGATTTTCTGATATTTTTAAAGATGCACGGAATGGATTGTCACAGGGACATTTTCTTAAAAGTGTTCCAGAATTATCAAAAATTGATATTTCACGCCCAGATTTTATAAAGTACCTATGTTTATCTTTTGATAGGCTATTTCCAAAAATTGAAATTAACTCATGTTTTGGCTCAAAAAGATCAGGACCAAATAAAAAAGATATTAAGCCTGATTTTTTATTCTTGTAAATTTTAACATAGTGAGGATTATTATCATAAGAAATAGAATCTACTATAAGATCTTGAACTTTTAATTTTTCCTTTAAATCCAAATTGGTAAAAAAATTTTCGTAACCATTCAAAAGAGAAATATACTTATTACCGACGACACCTATCAAATCTCTATCATCATTAAGTATAAATGAATCTAAAAGAATCGGAAAAGATTGTAGTCTCTCACTATATATTTTAAACTTTTTGGATATTTTATCCTTTTTCAAAGTAATTTTATTGACTTTTATTATTGGGTATTCAGCCAATTCTCCAGTTTTAATGTTTAATTCAATTTTAAGTTGGTTGTTGGCAATTGATGAATAGCTTGCAAATAATTTATCTTCTTCAAAATAAATAAAATTCCACCAGTTATTAAATTTTAAATTACCATTAAGATCAACCACGTTGAATTGATTATTTTCATTCGAAACTCTAATTAGGGAATCATTAATGAAACTAGCAGTTTTATAAGGAAGAATGCTTTTTCTATTTGCATCAACCTTAATTAAAGAAGGGTATTCATCAAAGTTTTTTAGGATAACATAATCATTTTTTACTTCTATTTCGTTAAAACCAAAAACATTATATTTTGAATTCTTATTAATGTGCAACAACTTAGCTTTACTATTATTTATTTGCAATTGGTATAAAGAATCATCAATACTATTTACTCTGTCATAATTAAGATTTACTACCCATTTGTTTTTTGTCAAATTAAAAATACCATATTTATTTTGATGATGAACGTGTTTGTAATCTTCATCATTAATATTAAAACTTCTGTAGGTACTAATAACATTTACATTGCTATAATCTCTAAAATCAATATTTTCGGACTTAAGGACCTTAAAGTATGGTGATTTCATACTCGTTTCTTGAGCATAAATGTTCATTACCATAAAACTCCAGATTACAAAAAAAACTATAGTTCTAAATAAAAATCGCATTATCCTTTTTTGATATTTAAAAGATTGTTCACATAGTCAAAACAAAGATTTCTTTAGTAACCCAATAAATTTTGACTATTGACAAACCAAATTTTATACCGACTTCACATTAATTAGTGCTACAAAGGTAGTTGTTAAAAAACAGTCATTTGAAATTTATGTCATTTTTAATCATCATGGAATAATGCAATAGTTAAAATCCAAACAACATTTCATATTGTGCGCTTAAGCAATTATCTTTGTAATTGCAAAACAGATATTTTAACCAGCTCGAATTTTACAAAATGGAATACAAAATAATCAAATAGACATCACAACACAAAGCATATTGCAACAAACTTCACGAATTGGTCATAGATCCATTGACTAGAGATAGTGACGAAATGGAAGTATTATCAAAGGGAACCATTTCAAAAATGCTCATCTATAACAAAGGTCTATCAAAAGAAACCATCAGGATTCTGGCAACTCATTTTAAGCTCAATCAGGAAATATTTAATCAGCCTTACAAGCTTGAAAATGATATAAATCGAAAAATAAAAAATGCAGCAGTGATGAAAACAGAAATGTAAAATACTGTATGTATTATTTCCAATAAAGAGATGAAAAAATGGCCAAATCACTTAAGTAAATCGGCAGAATGAAATCCAACTTTTCCTTTTTTACTTTCTTTAATTATAAAAACTAACTTAGCTTTTATATCATCACTAAGATTACTCCATTTAATATGTTCCAAAATAAGATCAAAATTCCAATTATTTAAATGATAAAACCTACTTAAATCCATAAGTTTTTCATATTCAGATTGGTTAATTATATTCTCCTGAATTGTTTTTGATAAAAAAACATGGAAAACAAGAAGAAATTTTTCTCTAGCTTCAAAATCTGACTTGTAAGCTAAAAAATCATTTGATGAAACAAATCCATAATGACCATTTAAAATTGCCAACTCACAAATAGTTGAAACATCATTCACAAAAAATAATGGTGATTTTTTTCTTAGTAATTCAAAATACATATCATAAGTTTCTAAATATTTATTGTGCTTTTGATATAGTTTAATTTTTTGATACACCAATAAATCATCATCAGGATAGATGTAAATCATAGAATCTAAATAACTTTCAGCATTTATAAAATCGTTTTTAGCTTCCAAATTTTCTAATAATTTCCAATCCATCCAAGAATCATCCATTACTTTTTGAACCCTAGAAAGATAGTGGTCTGTAGGTGGTGGTGGTGGTGGTGGTATTGAAACCTTTTTCCTGTCCACATTTATAAAGATCAAGCTATTTAGCGATCCTATTCTATCTATAAGGAGAGAATCTTTTAAATAATGTATTTTGTTTAAAGACTCTTTAGGTAGCTTTATTGATGTCTCAAAATTAAAAACAATATAATTATTAGTACTTTTATTTCTGAAAACTAATTCTAATAAACATGAATCTGGTCTATTTTTTATATCCACAGATTTTTCGTTGTGAAAATTATCAATCGAATCCAAATTTTTAATATCAATGTATGATAAAGTATTTAATTTTATTCCGTTAAATGTAAACAGACTATCAAAAGGGTAATTCAATGTGATAGAATTTACTGCGTTATTGTCTGAACTAAATCTTACAATATTAGATGTATCAATATTTTTAAATTTTATGTCTAATAAAGAAATTCTTTTGTTCAAAGAGAGAATTTCAAATTGTGAGGATAAGGAATTATTCCAGAAAAGTAATATACTAACAAAAATAATTGCGACTTTCATTATTAAAATTTAATTTCGCAAAAATAGTCTTTTGCAGGACAAAACATACCCAAACAAAGTAATTTTTTGATGATTATAGATAATAATTAAACTCTATCTAACTTATTTCCTTTAGCAATCCGAACGGGATTCGAACCCGTATCCCTGTTTTTCAGGTAGTAAGGCTGTAAATACGCTTCCCTACTGACACTCTTGTGATGTTCGGTGCAACTGTAAATCTACCTATCTGTCCGAAAAGGTCAGACCGGAATATCCTTGCACTCCATGGTTGAGCATTTTACCACAGCTTTTCCTTTTAAGCTACCGGATCATGAAAATTGCAGAGACACTTATTAAAAATTGTCCCTGCATATTACTACTTCACAAATATCTGCTTCAACTGATCTACGATCTGTCCGCTGCCAGACAAGGTGATGTTGCTGATTTTGTCAGCGATTTTCTCCACGTATTCCATCTCTTTGAGCTTGAAAAGCATGGCGTTGTCTTCCATGAGCTTTGCAGTATTTAGCAAGCTACGTGTCGAAGCGGTCTCCTCACGGCGTGTGATGATATTGGCTTGTGCTCTCTTTTCGGCGATCAATACCTGGTTCATGATTTCTCGGATGTCTCCTGGCAAGATGATATCCTTCAATCCGCAAGATTTTACTTCCACACCAAGGTCAGTGGCTTTGGTTATGACATCATTTAAGACAAACTCTGACAGATTTTCTTTGGTTTCCATCAATTCGTCGAAAGTCAATTTGCCTACATACTCACGGATAGCCAATTGCATGATGACGTAGAGTTGTTTTTCAAACTCCTTGTTCTCTACCAAAGCTTTGATGATGTCTGTCACTTTGTACTGCAAGGTAAAATTCAATCGCAACTGTGCTTTATCTTTGGTCAAAATTTCCTGGCCAGGTATCTCCATATTGATGAGACGCATATCTGTTTTTAACACAGTAATTTCAATGGCGTTTTTCCAATACATATAGGTACCTGCATCCAATATTTGCTTCATTTCGCCATCTACAAAAAGAATTCCCTTTTCAAAACTCTCTACCTTATATGCTCGCACAAAAGTACCTGAAAGATTTTGCAATGCTTTTTTGTCTATATCTGATTCTATCTCAATTTTGGACAAATCTGCCGTTTGAAATTGGTAGGTGTTGATATCATTTTTCCAGAAAAAATACTTCCCTGGCGTTAATAGACGATGATACACCTTGTCTTTATATACAATCGCCATTTCATTATCTGCCACATTGATCAAAATTGTTTTGGCGGCAAAATCCTTGTCCAGGCTCAATACTTCCGCATTGATATCTATCGGAAATTGTTTTGACATGTCAAATATTTTAACATCTGCCCAGGGCAACATCCAATAGATGCCTAAATTTAATACCCGGATAAGCTCTCTGTTTTTGAAAACTAAACCGATACAATTGGTATTTACAACTACTTTTTTCATTTTGAAAATATTTAAAAAATTACTACTAAAAAACATACTACTAAAAAATGCACAATCAGAATACATTCGTCCATACATTACGGAATCATCTTCGGAGCCATCGGGATCAGCCATCATTTGGGATTTTTGATAAATAGATTTACATCCATTAATCAGTCCTCGCTCATGATCGGCGGACGGAGATTTTTCGTATTATAATTTCAAAGTGATGTACAGACTGCCTTGATTATCCAAAGATTTTCTTGGCGGAATGTATTCGTCATGTGCAAAAGTGTTTAAAAAAAGCTACCGTGACAGGATAGTGAAGGATTCGAACCTTCTGCGTCCAAGGTTTGCTGCTCTAACCACTGAGCTATTCGGCTTTTGACCGAAACGGGAGTCGAACCCATGACCCGCAAATTATGCGCCACTTCACATCTTACTCGTCAGAATACAATCAACATTGCACTATGGAGCTATACAGAAACTCTCAACTATGGACTTGTACAGATATAAAAGCGACTTCTTCAACACATTACTGTGATATATTTTGAGTTTGAACAACTTTTTGTTCCTTTATCATCATTGACGATGCAAAGGTAAAAGCACAGTGCGCAACCTTTTTGCGTAGTAAAAATTATTTTGAGTTTTTATTGAAATATTTTTAAACCTATGTGTGATGTAGGTTTTCGCGTATGCATCTGAAGGGGTATTTTTCAGATTACACAGATGCAAGTTACCTAAGTAAAGAAAATTTGTTGAATTTTTGTTGACGGTGAGCAAAAAGCAATGTTTCAAGTGTTTTATTAAACCAAATTTCAAAAAAAATAAACTAATTTTGTAGTTATAATTTTCATTTGAACATAAACAATGCTAAAACAGATCAAATATTTACCCGTAGCCATATTGGTTTTGTTGATCTCTTGTAAGAATACATCGGACAAACAAAGTACACATTTAGCCAATGTAGGTATTATCCCAAAAGATGAATCTGTAGATGACTCAAATTTCCAACCATGTCATGAAGATTATAGTTTATTTTACTACCAAGTAGACAATAGCGATCATCTATATAAAGGAGAAAAACCAGCTATAGTAAAAACGTTTGATGATATTAAGTTGCCTGCAATTGATCAAAATGATGGGTATGTAACGATAAGGTTTCTTGTCAATTGCAAAGGCGAAACAGGTAGATTCAGGGTAGAACAAGTAGATTTTGAATACAAAGACAAAGAATTTGAAGGTGAACTGGTAACTCAATTGCTGGAAAAAACCAAACAACTTGATGGATGGTGGCCAGCGACCAGAGAAGGTTATAAATGTGATTATTACAAATATTTAACTTTTAAAATTATCAATAATCAAACAGTCGATATTTTGCCATGATAAAAAAAATCATAACGCTCTTAATTGTATTTTTAGTTGGAACAAGTTATGGCCCGCCCAATTGTAATATTTATAAAAGTGATGAAAATTGTTACAAAGCATGCCGGAAAGCGGAAAAAGCAATAAGCTATGATCAAGGTGACAGAAAGTCTCAAGAATATTTTGACGAGTCAATAGCTCTATGTCCTAATTTCGATTATTCGTACTATGAAAAAGCCGTACCTTATGCCAAAAGGGGTTTGATAAAAGAATGGAAACAAATGATAGATAAGGCAGTGGAGATTAACCCTAGGGAACATTTGCTTACTAGAGGTTGGTATCACTTTTTCTTTATGCATAATTATGAGGCAGCAATAAAAGATATTGATGCTGCAGGCCTTATCATTAAGGGAGATATTGGTTACACCGGTGATGGTGTATACCATCTAAATATATTGAAAGCAGTATGTTATAAAAAATTAGGAAACAATGAAAAGGCTATTGATATTATAGAGAACCAATTGGCACTTGAAGATCATCATTTTGGCTTATATGATTATCTGCATTTAGGAGTTTTATATTTGGAAAAGAAAGATTACAATAAAGCAATAGAAAGTTTGAACAAACAAGAAAGTTTCTCCGATGTAAGTGAAATATATTATTACAAAGCCCTGGTTTTAAAAGGGTTAAAGAAATTAGATGAATACAAACTGTACTTAGAAAAAGCCAAAGAATATTACTTAAAAGAGAAAACAATGAGTAATCCCTATAGGCAAATGATTGACGAAATCTATTTGGTTGATATAGAAAATGAAATGGATAAAGCTTCAAAGTAGTATATATACAAAAAAAGCATTAGTTTATAAGAACTTCTAATAAATGAATAAATAGCAATCCGAACGGGATTCGAACCCGTATCCCTGTTGTCCGGCGGATAGTAAGGCTGTAAATACGCTTCCCTACTGACAATCCTGTGATCTTCGGTGCAACTGTAAAGTCTACCTATCTGCCCGCTCAGGTCAGACCGGAATATCCTTACACTCCATGGCTCTTGATTTTCCACAGCTTTGATGATGTCTGGTACTTTATACTGCAATGTAAAATTCAATCGCAATTGCGCTTTATTCTTGGTCAAAATTTCCTGATCAGGTATCTTCAAGTTGATGATTAAACATTTCAATTTTCACACCAAATAAGAAGTAATTTTATTTAGAGCATGTTTAAAAATTCCATCATTTGGCTACAAGTAGCATAATTTTAATTTACTCTTATACTGATTTCAGTTTCTTCCGGACTTCATATTTTTCATAGTAATACGCAAAAATACATATCATCACCAGGGATGGCAATAAATTTTCCAGGCTAATTTCACCCAGTTTAAGTAAAAGAATGGAAATACCTATGATGAGGACACCACCAACTGCACTAAGACTATCCTGAACATTTTTACTGAAAATATGCTTTAGCTTATAGGCAAACATCGTCATTCCTCCCTGAAATATCAGCATAGGTATAATAGAAAACCATACTCCTATGCCATAAGTGGATGCCAGCGCTATGGAAGAGAAACCATCCAGCATAGATTTTACGTAAAGTAGCTCCCTTTTGTTTTGGAGACCTTCTTCAAGAGCTCCTACTATGGTCATAGATCCCACACAAAATAGCAGAAACGCAGTGATTAAACCTTCAGAAAATTGCGAATCACTATTGCCTATCCAAAGTTTCAGACCATCTGACAATTCAGTAAATATCAAATCTACTCTTATCCATTGCCCAAAGATAGCACCGATAATCAAACTAAACATAAATATAAGCAGATACCCTTCAGGCAGTCGAAGTGCCATCTTGATTCCGATCAACAGCGTACCTAATCCTACCGCCTGAAATACAATGGCCTGAATATCTTCTGAGAAAAATTGCTTCAACCATAACCCTAACAGGCTTCCGATTGTTACTGTTAACATATTGACTAAAGTTGCTTTGGGCCAGTTCATGTTTTGAATGATTAGATGGTACAATAATAAGTGATTTGAGCCAATTGACCAATAAAAAATATTTATGTTCAGAAGAATCGTTATAAGAGTTTTATTATCTCCGTTTGCACTTTTGTATGGATTTATCATTTCCTTTGTAAATCTCTCTTACGATATAGGTTTGCTGAAAGCATCAAAATTTAGTGTGCCCGTCATAGGGATCGGAAACTTAAGTATAGGCGGGGCCGGAAAAACTCCTCATATCGAATATCTGATAGAAATGCTCAAAGACTATATAGACATTGCCACTCTGAGTAGGGGTTACAAAAGGCAAACCAAAGGATTCAGATATGTACAGCCCCATGATACTGCTTTGACCGTGGGTGATGAACCTCTCCAATACAGAAGAAAGTATCCGGAAATAGTAGTATCTGTATCTGAAAGCAGAGCATATGCAATCCCTCAGATCCTCCAGCAATACCCAAACACACAGGCCATCCTTCTTGATGATGCATTTCAGCACAGGAGTGTAAAACCAGGACTCAATATATTACTTACACCTTATGATATGTTATTTACTGATGATTATTTGCTGCCGGCAGGAAGACTTAGAGAATGGAGGTCAGGGTATAAGCGGGCAGACATTATCATTGTTTCAAAATGTCCCGCCGTTATGGATATTCCAAAAAAACAAAGTATCACTAGTGCAATAAACCCGGCAAAATATCAGCGTATATATTTTTCGTACTACGAATATGGTTATCCTTATAATTTTTTTCAAACTTCACAAAAGATTTCTTTAGATAAAGAGCTCGATGTCATTTTGCTCAGCGCCATAGCAAATACGGAATATTTGTTGCAATATCTGGATGCCAATGTGAAGTCAGTCAGTGAGATAGAATATGAGGATCATCACCTTTTTGACCATCACGATATTGAAAAAATATTAAAAGTTTTTCAAAATCATAGCAGCCAAAGGAAATTGATACTCACGACCGAAAAAGATGCCATGAGGCTTGAAATGCACAATGATGTCTTAATGGCCAATAAAATTCCGGTCTATGTTCTACCGGCAAAGGTTAAGTTTCACTTTGATGAAGGTAAGGCGTTTGAAGATGATATCAGAAAGTTTCTTTTGGATTTTGAAGTATAAGATATAATTAATGTACTATTTGAATGAATACAGTTACTTTTGCATCAGACGGCCATAAATGTTAATGCTGAAGTAAATCAATACATGGAATTCGGTCTTTTAAATGTGATGCAAATTGCCGGAGCTGTAGGTATTTTTATCTATGGTATGAAGCTCATGAGTGAAGGAATACAACGAGCAGCAGAAATCAACTTAGAAATACACTCAGCAATCTGACCAATAATAAATGGCTAGGGTTTTTAACAGGATTTATTGTCACTGGACTGATCCAATCTTCTTCAGCCACCACTGTAATGATCGTTAGTTTTCCTGACTTGTCCCTTTTAGTGCGGTGGAAATAATTTGGCCACCAGTTTGGCCATGTTTTGAGTTTTCTCTGCCTTTACGGTGACGGTTTTATGCGTTATATGATTTAGGATTTGGCCATCTACCATTTTTTTAGATTCATCTAAGAACTTTCTTATCGATACACCTGCCTTTATTTCGATGTGCTTTGAGATAACTAAAGCCATAAAACATATCAGTATGTGAAGTTTTATAGGTTGTTCCTTAAAATGGAATATAGGTCTGGTTCGCAGGTCACCTTTAGACACTCTAAATGCCTGTTCTATTTTATAAAGTTCGTGGTAACGTTCAATTATGGTTTTATTGTCCGCTATATTTTCTTCTAAGCTTGTGTAGTAGCCTTTGATGCCGAGTAGCTTTTTAGTTTTTTCGATAAGCTCTTCGTTAAGTTCCAGTTTTTGATCATTGGTCTTCGTAAATTTTAGTTTTCTGCTCTTGGATGGTACTTCTACTACCTGCTTTGCTTTTTCGATTTGTTTGTTCATTTCATACAAATCTTTGCGGTATCGTACAGAAGAATAACTGCAAATCAAATAACCTAATTCCGTCTTTATCCTGATACTTTTACCATCTTGTCTGACGATTTGCTCGTCTATTGTTCCAAGGAGCTTTATGGAGAGATTACCCAATCTTGCGCCTACTATATAGTTGATTTCGTTTTGATTTAAGTGTGTAATGTTTTCTGAACTAATCATTGCCGCATCTGCTACTACTGTAAATTCTTTGACCTTGTTTCTTCCGATAAAATTTTTTATGGTGGGAATAATGGTATGTCCTTCAAAAGTATTTCCACTGAATATTTCAAATGCGATAGGAAATCCTTCTTTGGTAACCATTAGTGCCACTAATATTTGTGGTTGCTGAGATTTAC
Organism: Saprospiraceae bacterium; assembly: GCA_016714445.1. Taxonomy (GTDB): domain Bacteria; phylum Bacteroidota; class Bacteroidia; order Chitinophagales; family Saprospiraceae; genus OLB9. Next base: position 222,036 of record JADJNF010000004.1, read on the forward strand.
TGTCTTTTGAAAAGCCGTTCTTTCGTAGCTCGTCTTCTTCGAAGGTCTCAAAGTAAAGTGTTGTCACATCGTAAAAAACAATGTCAAAGTTGAACGAATAATGCTCTTTTGCAAAATCTACAACGCTCATCTCTACCTTTTCTTTTAAATCAACGCATTGTGGAGCTATCTTGTAATAGCTTTTACGGCTATGTTTTATGCCAAAAAACTGTTCCATCAGTTCTAGAGAACGAAGTTTGGATGCTGGTTCAAAAATTCTCATGGTTACTAAATCATTCAATAAAAGCGGCAGCTCAGCAAACCCCATTTTATCCTGTATGGCACTAATCTGTTGGTAGAAAAATTATATTGAACTCCAATAAAGGTACAATGACTGAGATGAATTAATCTATTTGGACTTTCGTCGGGAAAAATGGATAATTGCTTAGAAAAGTCTTTGATCCATTCTTCGGCTAATAATATTAGCTCATCCATCTCGGCTTCAGTATGAGCAGATCCTATATGCTGCAAAATGGTTCGTTTGTTGTTTTGATACCGTACAATTTGAACCGCTTTGGCTTTTGATGCGGTGTTTACTACCCTAATTTTCATGACAAAATACCCCTTTAGTGCGGTAAATTTATTGAAAAAAATCATTATTATGCTGATAATCAAACATTTAAAAACGCACTAAATTTACTTGAGACAAGTCAGGGCTTGAAATGCACAATGATGTCTTAATGGCCAATAAAATTCCGGTCTATGTTCTACCGGCAAAGGTTAAGTTTCACTTTGATGAAGGTAGGAAGTTTGAAGATGATATCAGAAAGTTTCTTTTGGATTTTGAAGTATAAGATATAATTAATGTACTATTTGAATGAATACAGTTACTTTTGCATCAGACGGCCATAAATGTTAATGCTGAAGTAAATCAATACATGGAATTCGGTCTTTTAAATGTGATGCAAATTGCCGGAGCTATAGGTATTTTTATCTATGGTATGAAGCTCATGAGTGAAGGAATACAACGAGCAGCAGGAAATCAACTTAGAAATACACTCAGCAATCTGACCAATAATAAATGGCTAGGGTTTTTAACAGGATTTATTGTCACTGGACTGATCCAATCTTCTTCAGCCACCACTGTAATGATCGTTAGTTTTGTCAATGCCGGATTGCTGTCCGTAGTACAATCTGCCGGACTCATTATGGGAGCAAATGTCGGCACCACTGTGACAGGGTGGTTGGTTTCCTTATTTGGCTTCAAAGTCAGCCTGATTGAATATTCTGTTCCACTATTTGCTATCGGAGTACCCATGCTTTTTGTTTACAAAGCAAAAATGAAATATTGGGGAGAATGTATCATTGGATTTTCTCTGATATTTTTAGGCCTTGGCTTTCTGAGGGATGCAGTTCCTGAGTTTACAGAACAATCATTGCTTTTTGAGTGGTTAAAAGAGTTTACCCAAAACGGAATTTGGTCCAGATTGTTTTTTGTTGTGGTGGGTATCATCATTGCGGCGATTGTACAATCATCAAGTGTGGCCATGGCTGTTACCTTGACCATGTGTGCACAGGGTTGGCTGCCACTTGAGATCGCTGCTTCTCTTATTTTAGGTGAGAATATTGGTACCACTACTACGGCCTTGATAGCGTCCTTAATCGCAAATAAAGAAGCCAAAACAGCGTCCCGAGTACATTTTTTGTTTAACGTGATCGGAGTGATGTGGATGGTATTGTTGTTGCCCTGGTTTTTACCTGTGTTGTCTTCCTTCCTTAACTTCGCTTTTGGAACCGTCGACATTTACAATAATCATCTCGACATGACTATAGGATTGTCTGCTTTTCACACTGCATTTAATCTGATAAATTCATTGATACTGATCAATTTTATAGCTCCATTGTCAAAATTGGCATCGATCGGATTGCAAACAGAAGATACTTACTCCATAATAAAAGACAAAACAAGAATAAAGTTTTTGGAAAACACAGGTAATATGCCTGAAATGGCTACGATTCAGTTGCAAAAAGAGACTAAAAGATTTGGAGAGATTATAATTGCCATGTCCTCTTCTTTTAAAGAAATCATAAATACTACTGATATTAAAAAACAGCAAAAACTTATTAAAAGAACCAAACAATATGAAGAACTCACAGATCAACTTGAGGTAGAGATCACAGAGTATATCACACTTTTATCCAAAGAAGAAATGACTTCTCAGACCAGCCTGATATTAAGGACTATTTTAAACATTTGTAATGATCTGGAAAGAATAGCGGATATTTACCTTCAATTATCCATGGTCCTCCAGAAAAAAATCGAAGAAAACATATATTTTATACCTGAACAGAGAGAAAAAATTAACGAGCTGGCATCTCTGGTGGAAGACGCCATCAGGATAATGAATGAAAACCTTGCTGAAACAGATTACAGAAGTGTAAAAAAATATCAGGCAGTAAAATCAGAAAAACAGATCAATCAGTACAGAGATCTTATGCGGGAAGAACATCTTAATCGCATGGGTCAGCCAGATTACAATATAAAATCGGCAATGGTATATAATAATGTATTTCAGTCTTTGGAAAGAATAGGCGATCATGTAGTAAATGTAACGGAAGCAGTTGTAGGAGAAATTTAATTTTAATTTAGGAATATTCAGAACACCTAATCTTCAATAGACAACACCCCGTTTAGTTCATTGGTAAAACTCGATCCGGGAGCAATGATGATTTCATTTCCAGATATATTTCTTACAGTGACATTACCGGCATTTATCACATTGCCAAAATTATAAAATCCAGTACTGATACCGCTATTTACATAACTATCAATGATCAATGTTCCACTATTAGTAAGTGATCCGGTAACATTATTTGAAAATGATCTTACTCCAGAATACCCAATAGATATAGTTCCTATGCTGTTGTTGTAAATAATCCCCGCGTTATTTATTCCAAAGAGTGCACTGTCAAGTATATTATGAATGGAAATGGTTCCGTTATTTGTAATGTTTCCGGAGTTTACAAGATTTAAACCGTGATCTATGGTCAGGAAGGAATTGGGACGTACTTCAAGATTTTTATTCGTCTGAATAGTGACAGACCTGGCTACCGCTGTTTGTCCGGATTCAATTATAATACGGATGCCATCAGTGCCTGACAGCACTACATTCTGACATCTTTGTGGCACCATACCGAGACTCCAGTTGGATGCAGTATGCCAGAATCCTGTACTTGCTATCCATGTATTTGTCACCGGATTAGCTATGTCATCGATCTTTCCATTACAATTATTGTCCTTGGCATCACAGAGTTCAGGATTGCCGGGAAAAACTGTATTATCGTTATCATTACAATCTCCCAATCCCCGGCAATACCCGTCATTGTCTTCATCGCCGCCATCACCGGTGGTACAATACGTATTAAAAGAAATATTGCCTGCCAGATTTGGGTTGTTGGAAAAATTAAATGATTTCTGACAAAATATACCGTAACCTGAAGGAATACATCCGCTCAGGTTATTATTATTGACATACAGCAAACTTAGATTTATGGATGGCAGTGTAGTTGGCAATCCTCCGGTGAGGAGATTGCCATCCAGATACAAATTTTTAAGCGTAGGAATGCTGCCAAGGTTAGATGGAATAGAGCCGGTAAAATCATTATTGCCCAGATCAATGGTGTTTAAAAAGCCGAATGAATTAAAAAAAGAAGGAAGGTTGCCCGTCAGGTTATTACCGTAAATTTTGAATGTATGAAGATAACTAATATTGGCTAATGATGCAGGTATATTATTCCCGGTAAGATTATTTGAAGGAAGATTTATGGTACTAACTCTTCCCAGCTCATTGCAGGTGATTCCATACCAGCTGCACACGTTACAATTTGTGCCAGCTGCACCATTTTGCCAGCCTGTCTTGTTGATCCATGACGGACCACCAGTCGCATTATAAAAAGACACTAACGCAGCGAAATCAGGATGACACGGTACAGAATTATTATAGGCGCATATGTTAAAAGTGCCTTCATTATCGCTTCCATAATCCACCAGTCTGATAAAAACTACTTCCCCGGAAGTGCGACTGGTAAGGGTAAGCAACGCATGATTTAGTGCACCGGAATTATCATCACATCCGATATTTGTCAGTGAACCACAATTACCCGAGTATGCCTGAATGATTACATCTGTTAGCCCGCCCGATGCCTGAGACGTTTCGATGGTGACACTGCCGGAAGATGGTACGGTCACTTTAAACCATACATCTTTGCTGGTTCCTGAATTGCCACATGAAAAAGCCGGCAATCCACTGGACATCGCATTTTGATTTGTAAAAGTGTAATTGCTGCAGCTATTGGTTACCGGTAGATTTATTGCATCTACGCAATTGTCATTGATGTTAGGAAGGCTGTTGCAGGATGTACCTGTGTTACAGCTGGCATAAATAAATTTTTCATACAAAACCTGACCTGCGATGGTGCCAAATCCATGATTCAGATTGATGCCTACACCTGCTATTAAATTGCATTTACTCATGATAGTACCTCCTCCTGCCGGCAATATAGGGTTTGCCACATTATAGCAAGACGTGCCTTCCGGAGTTTCCTGATTATTGTTAGCATGCACATTTCCACAATCATCAATTTGTACCAAAGTATTATTCCAGACACAGGCATTGGTGTGCCTGAGACCCAGGACATGTCCCATTTCGTGCGCTACTACATAGGCATTATAAGAGTAATTTTGTTGTATTGTATTGTCTGATGTTAGGCTGGAACTTACACATTGTGGTCCTGGGTAGGACGGATAGGAATTACAAACACCTCCTATTCCATTGGATATTCCACCTCCCAATGGTCTGGTGGTCAATAAATGTGCAATGCGCCCGGTATAATTATTTTGGAGTGTATTTACAAATTGATTTCTGACTGTGCTTATGTCAGTCATGGAAGCATAAGGATCCTGTGTAGTCCAGATATTAATCTGACTTAATACCACAGGAACATCGTGAATAGCATATATGGTAGAAACATTCAGAAAAAGTGCATTCACCCAATTTGTGGTTGCTGAAGGGGTACCAAATTGTAAGGAAGTATAACGATCTACCTCCATGTACACTTGCAGGCAATTTCCGCTTCTGGTACCTGAATGATGATGATTGGATAAAGTGTGATCAATATTTGAAATTTCTGAACTACTATGACAGCTATGTCCTTTATTATCATTTTTATTGAGCTTACTTGTATATTTTCCTTTTTCGGTCTGATAAATTTCAAAATTGCCCTCATCACATGCAATGAGATACTGAAGTTTGCTATCGCTTACAGAGAGTGTTGCCCAGCTATTAACATCGCCCGCAATGTATCCCCGATAAAATAGGGATTCTCTGGTATCAGGAAATATTTCCTTTCCATCACCGGTTGTAATACGAAAATCAGAAGAATGGATTTCAACTTGTTCAAAAGCAAGTTTTAGTTTTTTATTATTTACAATAATATTCTGAGAAAAAAAAGATGGTCTGTTCTGTATGAATGTTTCCAGCGTTTTTTCTGATATTTCATAATGGTCGAGGTTTATCACATCATGATTATTGATGCCTTGTCTTGCAGCATTATACTTTAACAGATCAGATGATTTATCCGGATATAAGTAAAGTTTTGATTCAATAGCTTTAATATAATTAGACTTAGCTATTCTTATACTTCCTTCATTTCGCTGGCAAAACAGAAGAGAGGAAGTGAATAAAATTATGATTATAGAAATGTAGGAGAATGCACCTGAATTCATACGTTGGTTTTACAATATTATAATACTGGTTATACTGTAAATACTGGGGATGTGTTTTTTAAACGGTTCAGGCGATGAATACCCTACCAAACATAAGGCTCATTTACCATGTCTTTTCGACAGCAGGGTTTTTTACCCATTGGCTCCATTTTTTATTGTATGTATGGATTCTGTTTGAACTCTTACCTGAGTTGTCAGTAATTTCATATCCTTCGTTTACCCATTCAAATATACTGCCGTAAAGATTGTATACTTTTTTAAAGCCTGCTTTTTTAAGTTTTGTGGCTATTTTTTCGCTTCTGTACCCTATCGAACAATAGACGATGATCTTGCTTTCTTTTGAAAGGTCGTTTACGGAATGGATTGAAAAATCATCATATCCTATAAACCTTGAACCTGGTATATGTGATACCTTATATTCTTCAAATTCGCGGGCATCCAGAAAAATGTAATTTGATTTATTGTTGAACGCATCTTTAACGTTGATCACCGGAGACGTATAGGACAAATAACTATCTACTTTTTTGTCAAATGCAGGGTCTGCACAAGAAGCAGTTTTTACATATTGTGCAGATACACCTGTTGCTGTCAAAATGATCGAAAAGATGAGATTCTTTTTTAAAACTCTTATCATGGAACTTATGTATTTTTTTAACTGATTTTTTCAGGACCAGTTCCTACTTTGTCCCTGATTATTCTACCTTCATTACAGTAGGGCTTCAATTCATCCTGAATAAATGAATTTACCTGATTTTCAACTTCGTCCGGATACAACACATGAACATTTGGACCAGCATCAAGCGTAAAAAACACTGGTATCGATGTTTGTTCTCTGAATTTTTTTATCTTCCTGATGACGCTCAATGTTCCTTCTTCCATAAGGATATATGAAGGATCCGAGCACATCATCAACGCATGAAGTGTCATTGCCTCATCTTCTGCAATCTTACCAAAATCAGAAATATTACCTTGTTTTAAGGCGGTTATAAGTGATTTCATGCGCTGATTTGCCTGTTGATATCTAACCGGAGCAAAAGGGTTGCCTTCCATAAGATTGTGACCGGCAGTAGACGAAACACTTTTTTCTCCTGCACTTATGATCAGAATGTCATCATGAAAGGATTTAAAAACAGGATGAATCTGATGCCCGATACCTATGGCATATTCATCTGATGATCCCGGGATGTCTTCATGATGCCCCCACACAGCTACTTCCGGATATATGGATCTGCAGGCACTCCCACTTCCCAACCGGGAAACTTCAGAAGCTTTTAAGTAGAAATTTTCGTCAAAATTAGTTTTATCATTCAACTGATTTTCAATATCACAAAGACATAAAGCCAGTGCTGACATACCTGAAGCGGATGAAGCAATTCCACTGCTGTGTGGAAAAGAATTGCTCGTATCAATATGAATGGAGTATTTTTTGAGGAAAGTAAAATATTCATCACAAATGCTGTTTAAAAACTTTTCAACTCTGGTTGAGAATGCCTGATTTTCTTTACCATTAAATATAAAATCCAGCTCTACCTTACCTGTTCTATTTTCATCTTTGATGGTTACAAAAGTTCTGGTAGCAGCGGTACTTAAGGTAAAACTAACGGATGAATTGCGGGGTAACTGTTTACCGTGTTTACCCCAGTATTTTATCAGTGCTATGTTTGATGGACTTTCCCACCCTGCTTTTATAGGATTACTTGGCATTTCTGTTGAGTTTGACATATTTCAGACTGGTTTCATTTTCTATACGGTATGACACATCAAAATCCTGTAGTACAGCATCCAGTACAGGATATTGCCCTCTATTGTATCCTTCTTTCAGATCATAACTGTATAATTTTGAAAAAGCATTCCAATAGAAAGCCTTAAATCCACCTTTTAGATCTTTAATCATATGGTAAATGGGCTGCCCCGTTTCTTTTTCAATCATTTTGATCATTATTTTTCCCTGCAGTTTAGTGAGATTGGTCAAAGGTTCTTCAAACTCTTTGGTAAGTTGTTCTTCCAGTTCTGCGATTTTCTTTTTTTTCTCCTTTTTGCTCATGTGTTGAGAAACATACTCCAGTTCCCTGAATATCCTTATGGCTTCTTTTGCATACGGATATACCTTGGCAGCATAATTTCTGAAACGTAAATATTTACGATATTCTTCATCATTAGCAAAAGTTCTTAAAGCGGTAATACTCACATTGTCGAGGTCCACCAAAATCAGGGTATCACCATTTTCTGTAATCAGGGCAGGATATATCTTGCCTTCAATAGATAATTTGGTCTCAATACCACCATTCGGAACCTGAACCTGACCATCAACAGCCCATACAGCATGGAGGAATAAAAAGAACAATAATAAACGATTCATCGAATGTTTTTTGATGATATTGTAACGCAAAGTTATGTCAATTAGTTATCTCATTTGAATATCTTTAACATAACCGATATATTTGCAGAAAATATCAGGAGGATTTTACTATTAGTGTGAGAAATTTACCTTTTTTTCATTCATTTCATATCTCTGATTTTTATTTACCTTGTTTATTTATTTAGAGCATTTTTACCTTTGAGAATTTTACTGATTGTAATTTCATGTCTTTTATCTTTCAAAGTATTTTGCCAGCACAGCCTGCAGAAACTCAGTTATCCGGTCAATACGGATTATCTGGATGAAATCTGTCCCGTGGTTTCTTTTGAGGAGGATATATTATTTTTTACTCGTGTGGCTGACCGGCATTGTGAAAAGACGCTGTATGTTGACAGTATTAATGTATTTTCAACGTTCAAAACCAATGAATATGAGCAAAAACTAAAACAGGTGTATTCCCAGATAGCTTCAATTCCTGTAGATGATCCATTGTCTTCCGGATATAACCAGGATATATGGTACACCAGGTTAGTCAATAACATGCCTCAGGGTATATTTCATCCCGAGTACCCTATAAATGATGTCCTGCCCAATAGCATTTGTGCTAATTTTGGCAAATCCAGTACATTTTTGGTTATCAATCAGTTTGCACCAATGGGTGGTATAGAAAGGGGATTTTCTATTACTAAAATGGAAAATCAGGAATTCACTTTTCCGGAACCAATCGAAATTCAGCATTTTAATAAAGCAGCTTCTGAATTAAATATCACATCAAGCCTGGACTCAACAATATTGATTTTGTCTATGGATGATAGTCAGGGCATGGGCGATATGGATGTATATGTATGTTTTAAATTGGGAAACAATAAGTACAGTTTGCCAATAAATATCGGAAAAGACATCAATACAGCGTATCGCGAATCTACTCCAATGCTGAGCCATGATATGAAAACATTGTATTTTACATCTGACAGACCCGGAGGTAGAGGAGGCAAAGATATTTATTACGCAGAAAGGAAAGATTTTACATATACATCCTGGACTGCCCCGATGACATTTGATCCTCCGGTAAATAGTGTTTATGATGATTCTCACCCGCACTTGCTTAAGAATAATAATATTTTTTATTTTACCTCTAATCGGGATGGTACCAGTGATATATTCCAGGCAAAACTTTTAAGAGAAAAATTACAAAAGGAAATAATTATAAACGTAAAAATTATCAATGGCGATACAGGAAAACCCATGCCCGGAGAGCTTATATGGGGTGAAGCGTACAAACAGGAAAGACCGGGATATTTCAGATCTAAAGATGGGGTTTGCAGGTATAAGTTTTTTGAAAATAAACCTGTAGTCTTTAAAGCCATCAATAGAAACCTGTACAGCGGAGAGAAAATAATCGATCCGCAGGAACTCATTAATCAGAATATCAGCGAGATGACACTGGAACTTATCCTTTACGGGGATGACCGGCCTGTCACACAAAAAGTTAAAGAAAACACAGAGCCACAAAATATAGAAAACGGACTAAGTGAGCTTGAACTAAACAGAACGATTCTGCTCAATAATATTTATTTTGAAAGGACAAAAGCAGTTGTTTTGCCGGAATCGTATCCCACACTTCAAAAATTAGCTGATGTGCTTTTGTCCAGATCGCGCCTTTACATCAGTATTATTGGCCATACGGATAATGTAGGCGACAAAACTGCACTTAAAACACTTTCAGAAGACAGGGCCATGTCTATCAAACAGGTTCTTATTGAAAAAGGCGTTCCTGACTATAGGGTAAATACCATAGGTTATGGAGATACCAGGCCCATTGCACCCAATGATACCGAAGAAAACAAAAGCAAAAACAGAAGAGTAGAAATTAAAGTGATATCGCAATAATTCAATGGGCAAAATCCAGATTTAGCCAATCGTCCACTGTATTCAAATTTTTAAAATTTTGCAAATTAGAAGGCATATTTTTTACAATTTTTTGCTGTTTTAGAAATTGCTGAATTGACCTGCCACCAGATATGAAGTATTCTTCCAGCAAATCAAGCACTTCTTTTTCCCAGATGGACAGCATAGGTTCGTAGTGTCCTGTACTATCATTGTAAAACATGGTGCAGCCCTTTTTGTCATTATGTTGATGTATTAATGTTGTTATTTCGTCATCAGTTATCAAAGGTAAATCACAGGAAATTATCAGTAATCGTTCCTGAATGTATCTATGACAGGAAATGATTCCTCCCAGCGGACCTTCGCCATCAAATAGATCCTGAATGGTCGGATATTCAAATGTAAAGTGTGATTTCTGGTGTGGATTTGCTGATAAGTAAATTTTGTCACAAAAAGGAGCAATTTTTTCTGCTGCTATTTTATACAATGGCAAGTCTCCGAGAAATAACATAGATTTGTCTTGCCCCATTCTGCTGCTTTTCCCACCAATAAGTACAACTCCGGTCATATCAATTTGATTCTTATTGCCGGATGCGTTGGCTGCCACTATATGTGTTAAATCCGGTCTTTTTGAGAAACCCAATAAGTGTCTGCCTGTTTTCAATAGCCAGCTCAATGGCCAGACTGGATGGTGCTCCGACAGCAGCTATCACAGGGATACCCGCCATGGCAGCTTTTTGTACCAGCTCAAAACTTGCTCTGCCACTGAGCAATAATATGTGTTCGTCGAGTGGCAATCTCCCTGCCATGAGTGTGTGACCAATCAGTTTGTCAAGTGCATTGTGTCTTCCTACATCTTCGCTATGAAAGAGATATCTGCCGTCAGGTGTAAATAAGGCACAGGCATGAAGTCCCCCGGTCAATTCAAATGCCGACTGAACAGTTAACAACCGCTCTTGCAGGGTAAATAATATATTGTCGTCGACGATAATATTTTTGCGTGGGGGAATGTACATGGATTTTGCTGTGATGGCGTCTATGGATGCTTTTCCGCATACACCACAACTCGAAGTGCTGTAGAAATTTCTTTCCATCGACTCCGCCTGAATGATAAAGCCATCTTCTGGTAAAACATCCACCGTATTTTCATCTTTTTGTTTAACATCTGCAATGGCATTGTAGTCATTTATAAGGCCTTCGGTAAATAAAAATCCCAATGCCAATGCCACATCATCACCGGGAGTACGCATAGTAATACTGACTGGTTTTCCTTTGACCTCAATTTGTAATGGGGCTTCTACGGCAACAAAATCCTGAAAAGAAGAAACTATTCCTGTTTTATTTCTTTGAATCGTGACTTCCTTTATCTGTGATTTATGTCTGCCATTGTCAATCATGGGAAGATACAGTTGACTGAGGATGGGTATAGAGGTCGGATTCATCTTCATGCTGTCTTGGTTTTAAACATTGAAAATCTTTTTCGATCAATATATACAAACCACTGGTATCTTTTCCGTCAAAGCCAATGGTTTCATTTTTATCCCAATGCTGAACAAGTGATTGAGGAATGTAAATGGTAATAACACCTTGGATAAAGTCCGCAGTCAATTGCGGATAATCACCTTGTTTTAAGGTGTATACCAACCGGTCATTTATAAATTGACAAACTGAACTTATTTCACCCTGATGCACTAAAGTTTTTATTTCTGTTTGAGAAAGCCTGATTCTTAATGAATTACCATTGATTCGGATTTTCATAATTTCTGATTTTTATGAAATGTAAAAATACTATAATTCAGTGAATGATGCAATATAAAGGATGAATGTGACAAAGTACAAATAATCAAAAGATTTTCAATATTTAGATCGTAGTCAACGTCAATTTTATCATTCAGAATTTTATCGTTAAATGAAATTCTGCCGCTTACCCTGCTATTGGCAGTTTCCTTTGATTGAATCTGTCGGGGTACATTTTTTGGGTGTATCCCATTTTTGTACAGAAACCAACGTATAATTCCTTTTGTCTCCTTAAGGGTTAGGGTAAAACAAAAGGAATTTTACACTAGTGTTAATTTTGGGATACACCCGATTTTTATGATCTAAAAATCTCTCCCTCTTCATGATGATCTTTGATACTGTATTCTGTTCGCCCATGAGTTTTTGTGGGAGCAAATTATATATTTATTTTACTTCTTACCTTATGAAAATTCTATTTCGGCCACTAATATTTTTGCATTAAAATCAGCTTTCTAAAATTATAACTAAGTATTATATACTTTTATTTTTCATCCAGTCCATCACTTTGTGCATAGTATCTATGGATTGCCCAAAAGCATGTAATAATTCTTTGTCCGTGTAGTTATTGATCTGAGTACCGTTGATGGTAGAGTTTTCTACTTTTTCGATATTGAAGGTAGCCCCACTATTTTCTTGCAAAATAGAAGCTATAGGTACAGAAAAATAATCTGTAATCTTCTGGAGTTTTGTGAGGGTGATGTCTATTTTCCCATTTTCAAATTGGGAGTATGCTGCTTTGAACATCTCCAGTTCCTGGGCAACAATTTCTGCTTTATACCCTTTTTGATTCCTGAGCGCTTTTATTCGGGTAGCTATTCGGGCATTAATGTCCATAATTGTTTTTATAAAAAAAGTGACCATAGTAAGATAAACAAAAATACAATATACCGCAAATCAATAAAATGACCAATTTTATAACGGCACATTAACATTTGTTTCGTATTTAAAAACAATGGTAGAGAAATTCAGAAATCTTTTCTATTTTATTTATCATATTTTGTTTGCAAATGCCGTTTCTTTGTTGTGTCATGATGCGGACGTCAGTATCTATGGCAGGTGGTTTTACCATGTTTCCACCGATCTCACAGCCGGCGGGGTGTAAGAACATTAAAAATCTGGCGGGATATTTACCCTTACCCGGCTGAACTACGAGTGTGAAAAGGCGATGAAAAAGAGAGGGAGAAATTTAATAATTTTAAAATGGCTAATTTTTTTAAAAACTTTGAAAATTTATCTTTTAAAGATTCTTCAAAGACGATATGTGGAGGTGATACTGGAACAACTAAGTTTGATAAAATGACTTCGACAGCAACTAATTGGAGTTATCAATCTTATGATCCAACAAATTATGATGGTTCAAGTGGCGACTGGAATGACAGAGACGCATGTAAATAATTATTTTGTTTCTTCAAGAAATTGACTCCACAGTTTCCTGAAGTTTTTTCAATAATTTCAATTATATTTTATTATATATATTTATTTATTATTTTAAATTCTAATACATTCTGTTAACATGTTTAAAGTTAGATCGGGAGTAACATTTGGTATTCTGTTTCTTTTCTGCATAGCTAATTCTTGCTTTGATAAGACAAAATGTAATTTAAAAAAAATGAGTCATGATGAAGTTTTTGATATGTTTAAAAAAGGCAGTTTTCCTCCATCTGATCTCCCCATACGTTCAATAAATGGGGATTTATTTAATCGTGATGAATTAAAAAATTTTGATAATGAAAAATATGATTTTGCTCATGTTAAGGATTGTAATAACACCATAAAGTATCTACAAATAGTCAAAATTACATCTGATGATCTAAAAGCCCGAAAAAGATTAGATTCACTTTTTTCAAGCAATATTGACCTGCATATCAAGTTAGTAAAGTTTAGAGAAAAGGATACGGCGATAGCTAATCAAATAATAAAACAAATCAGAACTAGGGTGATTGTTCTTGATACAACTATTGATTGTGAGCATTTTTTTGAAGAACTCCAAGATGCTTTTGATAAAGACCAAGCCAGCAGGAGTTTAACAAATTTTAATGTAAACGACGACTTGAAAAATTTAGCTGTACTTGAGAGCATCACATCAAAATGTGGGTGGGAGGCTATTGAAAAAGCAGGTAAAGAAAGTTTGTATCATGCTTTTATAATTGTCCAGCATGCTCAACCAAAATACCGAATAAAATACTTTCCATTATTTAAAGGCTCGATGAATAAAGGGTTGATAGAAAAATCTATCATAGCTCTTATGATTGACAGAATTTTGATTGACAGCAACAAAAAACAGATATACGGTACTCAGTTTACAATTGACAATCAATCTGGAGAAAAAATTTTGGAACCTATTGAAAACCCTGAAAAAATTGATAGTATAAGAAATACAGTAGGCTTAGGAACAATTTCAGATTATTTAAAAATAGTAAATAAATAGAAAGTGATACTTATTTTAAGCAAGGCCCAGAACGAACTTTCTACAAATAAATTAGTTGATACCTTGAATTATTACAAAGCAAACTTCTTAAGAGTTAACGGTAAAGATATTGTAAAACCAGGGAATTTTAATTTTGAACTTGGGGATCATTTTTATCTTCATGGTCGTCAAATAGATTTGAACAATATAAATGTAGTTTTTAATAGAAGATGGTACGATGATGAAGATTTTAATCTTAATGACTTTTTTTCCGGATCAGAATTAGATTCTTACACTAAGGAAGTTAAAGGTGAATTTTCAGCAATTAGTCAATATTTTTTTAGTAAATTATCGAAGGCCTTGTGGGTGCCCGAAGTTAAAACCATTAATAAAATAACAGTTTTAGAAAAAGCTAAAACAGTTGGTTTGAAAATTCCTTGTACTTACATAGTGCCGAAAAAAGAGTTCCTATTTAGGCTTCTTGATAAGCACCAAAAATTAATTACTAAAGCTTGCGGAGATATTTGGCCCATAAGAACTGAAGACAAATTGTTGACTTTTTTGACAAAAAGAATTACAAATAATGAGGTTGGTAGTGACAACATAAGTAGTGAATTTTTCCCATCCTTAATTCAAGAAGAAATAGATAAAGATTATGAAGTTAGAATTTTCTACTTCTTTGGCGAGTTGTACTCAATGGCTATATTATCTCAAAATGATCCAAGCACTGAAGTAGATTTTAGAAATTATAACCACTCTAAATTATCGAGGGGATTTTCATAATTCCTGATTTTTATGAAATGTAAAAATACTATAATTCAGTGAATGATGCAATATCAGTGGTATAGAGTATTTTTAAACCAGATTACGCATTAGGAAACTACTGCAACGAAATTCTACTTCATATCAATTTCAGTACTCACTTTTCTGTCCTCGCCGTAGTATTTACTGCGACTGCGGAAAAAAATTCCGTGCTTAATTGCTATTTTGTATAATTCCGTTTCGTAACGAAGCCCAATGCTTAATCTGGGTTTAAATTTTCACCATGCAAACAATAAGATGAAATTTTAAATACCCTCTTATGAGAAAAGTTTCCGGTTAGAATTTTTTTAAATACTTTTACAACATAGTAATAAATTATTGTCACTGGTAAATATTAAACATATGAAAATCAAACCTGGGTTAATCTGTATTTTAATGATGATTATTTCAGCAATTTCTGCTGCACAAAGCCCAGGCTTGGATGATTATAAACGGGCTGTGGCATATCAATGGGGAAATCTGCTGAATAAAAAAGTATTTAATGTACATGTACAACCGATTTGGTTTAGCGACAGTACTGGTGTGGCTTATGTCATCAATGGAAAGAAAGGAAAGATTTTCCATAAAATTGTATTTGATATTGCTAAACCTGAGCCATTGTTTGACCAGGACAAACTCGCAAAATTGCTCACTGAAATTCAGAAAAAAGAAGTCAAAGGTGACAACCTTCCGATTCAGGGACTGAGCTGCAAAAATACAGAAGTGGTTGGTTTCAATTTTAATAATAAGTCTTACGAATTTAATACAAAAACGAATGAACTGCTAGAAGTCAATCCCCAAGAAATAAATGAATTTGAATCAAAATCTCCTGATGGAAAATGGATTGTATATACTGAAAATTATAATTTGTATCTGAAATCTATTTCTGACGGGAAGGTAAAACCACTCAGCACCACGGGTAAAAGACTATATGAGTTCGGAACCTATTACGGATGGTCAGATATCATCACGGGTGAAGATGGGGAAAGGCCGAAAAGATTTTCTGCTAGCTGGTCACCGGACTCAAAATGGATACAAACGTATATTACTGATTTCAGGGTTGCTGAAAAAATGTATTTGCTTGACTGGAGCATTGATTCGCTTTATAAGCCCAAACTATTATCTTATTACAGAGGATCTCCGGGCGATACGACGATGGTCAGAATGATTCCTGTTTTTTACAATATTGAAACGGGTGAAGAATACATAAAATCCCATTTGCAAAGTACTCATACCAATCCAATACAGTATGAATGGTCAAAACAAAATAATGTCATTTATCAGGAAAATGCCATTCGTGGATATCAGGCTGTTGAGTTGCACAGGTGTGACTTAAGTAAAAAAAATGAAGAGCTGCTGTACAGGGAAACAAGTAAAACCAACATCGACAATTATTCTTCCCTGATTTTAGAAGATATAGGTAAAATATTGATTACATCTGAACGGGATGGCTGGAAACAATTGTATATGCTTGATATAAAAGATAAGTCATTACAAAGGTTAACCAAGGGCAATTATTATGTCAATCAGATATTACACAACGGACCTCAAAGTGGTTTTATATTATTTACAGCATCAGGAAAAGAACCCGGAAGAAATCCATATCATCAGCATATGTATAAGTACAGCCCAACCACCGGTACAACTTTATTAACGCCGGAAGATGCTAATCATGAAATTTCCATATCCCCTGATGGTAAGTGGTATGTAGACAATATTTCAACCATCAATCAGCCTACACGAACCATTTTAAAAAGCACAGAAACAAACATGTCTCCGGTAGAGCTTTCCAAAACCGATGTTTCTGATATGGTGAAAGACTTGAATTTTAAATTTGTGGATCCATTTACTGCTACGGCACGTGATGGCAAAACAACTATTTTCGGCGCTATCTGGAAACCTACTAATTTTGATGAAACTAAAATGTATCCCGTCATTGATCAGTCTTACAGCGGACCTCATACTTTTATGTATCCCCGAAGTTTTATATCTTCATTGTCCCGCTCCAATCAGGCTCTGGCAGAATTGGGTTTTATTGTCATCACGGTGGACGGTATGGGAACTGCCAACAGATCCAAAGAATTTCACAATGTATCCTACAAAAATATGGGTAAAAATCTGGAAGACCATAAACTGGCCATCCTGGAGCTTGGTAGGAAATATTCCTGGATAGATACTACCAGAGTCGGTATTTTTGGACATTCTGCCGGAGGGTACGACGCAGGACATGCGCTTCTGGAGTATCCAGAATTTTACAAGGTAGGTGTTGCCAGTTCAGCTGATCATGATTTCAGAATGGAAAAGGACTGGTGGCCTGAGATGTATATGGGCTGGCCGGTAGACTCTACCTATCATAAGGTGTCAAATATTACCATGGCAGGAAATCTAAAAGGAAAGCTTCTGATTACCCACGGGGGCATAGATGAAAACGTCAACCCTTCTGCCACATTTAAGCTCGCTGAAGCCCTGATTAAAGCCAACAAAGAGTTTGATATGCTCATCCTACCCAGCCAGCGACATGGATATTTTGGCGCTTACGGCGATTATTTTACTAAAAAACGTTGGAATTATTTTGTTCAGCATTTATTGGGAGCAGAACCGATCTGGGACTTTGAGATGAAGTAAATTTATTCATCATTTCAATCTATATTCTGCTAATAAATATCGTTTCTCAGACGGGATGATGAAACATTTGTCTGCGTTGAGATTAAATATGAGATTTAAAAAGGTAAATCAGTCATCGTCTTCATCGTCAAAAAAGTCAGCGGCATCATCATCATCTGCGTCCGGCAACTCAATGCCCGGAGGATTAAATAATCCCCAATCATCTTTGATGGCGTGATAAGGATCAAATGTTCCTACCCAATCTTTAAATAAAATTTTGTATTCATCGATTTTGTCGCGCAAAAGATCCATATAGCTTACATACTCAAAATCAAACATTTCCAGACTATGTTTCTGAATATACAAATCTCTCCCTGCTTTGCGTATCAAGGCGGCACATTCCATTTTGATATCATAAAGTCCGCATCCTTCTGCACCTACAACTTTTACCTGCATTATATACGAATCAGCTCTCATAAACCCTGCAATTTCGTTTAAAATTTCATTGTCTTCAGGGATAAGCCCTGCAATTTCCGATACGAGTTCGATGATTTCACCTCCTTTCTCAAAAAGCGCCTTGCTTTATTCATTTTTAAATCTTTCTGGAAATTGCATGTGCATATTTTTAAAAATGCAAATGTATCAAAGTTATTGAAATTGAGAGAGAAGGGAACCCTATTGTTTATCTCAATCGATGGTAAATCATTTGAAATTAAAATGTCATTGCCAGCCCAATATCATAACGTCTGTAAGTAATATCAAAATGTGATTTACTCCAGCTGTCCAAAGTTTCATATTGGGTTTTTTGAAATTTTACCCCACAAAAAATATCAATGTATGGGAAACCGGTTCCCAGTCGATATCCTATCGTAGGATTTATGAAGTAATCGCCTTTCGCTTCTGTTTGCCCAATACTTTTATCTTCAAATGCAAAACTGTGTCCAACTCTCAAAGAGAAATAAGGTGAAAGATTTTGTTTCAATAAAAACGTTCTGAGTTCAAGAAAAACCGGCATTAAATTATTTCCTTGCTCTAATCTGTAGTTGTCGATGCCTACACCTGCACCAACAGCCAGCCAGTGCCTGAATTGATAACCCGCACTTTGAGAAAAAGAAATGCCACTATTGTCTTTTTTATACAGAACAGAAAGCTGACTTCTGGTGTAAAAGGTATTTTGTCTGAAGGTGTACATTTTAGCCACTTCTGATTCAGAATACATTTTTACTTTTTTTACCAGATTTGATGGAAAAGTCATCGTATTGCCATTCTGTATCTGAAAAACAACCGAATCTTTAGGTTGATATTCTATTATTTTACCCACCAGAACGCTGCCATTTTTCAAGTAAATCTTGTCTGTGGCAGGTGTCTGAGCGTACCCCAAAAAGTAAAAATAAATAAGCAAAAACGTGACTGCGAATTTGTGGCTCTTCATCATTCATTTATCTTTATGGTGCTTACTACTTTAGGGGTTTTTGGGTCAGTGACATTATACTGATAAAATCCATCATCCCCTATCATGAACAATCGATCTTTTGTCAATGATATCATATCATAGCTATGTATGTTTTCAATTTTGGCAATTTCGTTTATTTTGTTGGGATCTTCAGCATTCAAGACCTTGAAGCCATATTCACCTTCTGCCAGATATATCTTTCCTTCACTGTAAGATAAGCCGTGGGGATGTTTCATCGGGTACGACTTGATTAGTTTTGGTTGAAGGATATTGGAAATATCTATGACATCAAGCTGATTGATAAAACCATTACATTCGCTGCCATTTCTGAGAGTCACATAAGCTGTGTTTTCATGTACTACAACCGGATCGCAAGCTCTTGCATGTTCAAATGTGGAAAGAAGTACAGGGGTTTCCGGCCTTGAATTATCAAAAATAAACATTCCTGCATTTGACCCAACAAATAGTTTATCTTTATATGGAAAGATGGTCTCAATACCCCATCCCAACTGAGTGGTATTTTTGAATTCCGGATTTGAAGGAGTAGATATCAGGTATGATTTTAACGAGCTTTGGTTTACAGTATACAGATAGTCATTCACAACAGTAAATCTGGCAAAGGATCCTCCTATCCCTGACGAAGAAGTATTATTTCCTGTATTAATTACACTTGAATTTGGCGCTGATGACGCATCAAAATTGGCAAATCCTCCCTCAAAAAAAATCCCCCTTCCGAAATTCGGGTTATTACAGTCAAGTATTTGTGTGACATTGGATTTTACGCTATAAACATAGTATAGCTGTGGATCGTAATTGATATACTGGTTGTTAAAATCCTCGATTCTTTTTACTGTTTTTGGATTTGATATATCAGTAATATCTATGGCTATCAGATCTATGGCATTGTCCGCATACATAATATTATTTTTGACAGCAATATCAAAATTGCCCGGAATATCATAAAAGCTGATCTTTACAGGATTTGTTTCATCTTTCATATCATAAATGTGAACACCTTTGCCTTGCTCATTGATAAACAGATATTGTTTATAAAAATACATCTTCCCCGGATTCTCCAGTTTTCTGGTAACGGTTGCTTCTACATTTTTACGGAATTGAGCCTTTGTCATGTAAACAGGAGTATATTGTATAAACTCCCGCTGTTCGGTACAGCTGTCTTTAAGACATGACTGAAATAACAAAATAAGAATCAGTCCTGAAAATAAATACTTCAAATTTTTCATATTCAAATTTTTATACGTTTTGTGAATGTAAAGATAGACGGACATCCGATGGCTTATGGTTGGTAGTTTTTTCAATTTATTTTATCTGATACGATAAAAAATGATATTTTGGGAATGTTTTCTCATATTTGCATTTCTGAAATAATGAAGATGATAAGGATACTATCCAAATTGGTTTCTTTTATAATGCACCCGTTGTTTATCATCAGCTATGTGTTGTTTTTTCTGATGCAGGCTAATCCATATATCTTTGGGTATTCCGGACCAAAATCACAAGGACTGATATTAATTTCTATTGTGACAATATCTTTTATGTTCCCTATGATTTCTATCTTATTGATGAAAGCCCTTGGTCTGATCCAAACTTTGGAGATGAAAGATAAAAAGGAACGGATAGGCCCACTGATTGTCACAGGATTATTTTATATGTGGTTGTACGTGAATGTGAGAAATAATACGAATATACCTGATGCACTTTCATTTTTTATTTTAGGTAGTACGATATCAGTTTTTATGGCTTTGATGATCAATAGTTTTACCAAAATAAGTCTGCATACAATCGCCATGGGTGGATTGACTGCAGGTATTATGTTTATCATTTTTAACTGGACCTACGGGACTGTTGATATTCCTTTTCCCTGGTTCAATTTTCAGCTCAGAATAAGTGACCGTCTGGTAGCTATGATAGTTGTAATATTGGCAGGAGCTGTAGGATCAAGCCGGTTATATTTGAAAGCACATAGAGAAGATGAAATTTACGGAGGCTACCTTGTGGGGGTACTATCCCAGATCATCGCTTTCAGAATATTTTTTTAGTTAGTATAAATTGAAGTATACAAAATGGAAGATTTAAAAAATCTGATAGAAAAATTATGGGATGACAGAAGTCATTTGAGCTCTCCTGGTTCTCAGGATGCCATCAGAGAAGTGGTGGATCTGGTTGATCGTGGAGTTTTACGTGTTGCAGAACCTGATGGAGATGGCTGGAAAGTCAATGATTGGGTAAAAAAAGCCATAGTTCTCTTTTTTTCAATTCAGCGAATGGAAACTATAGAAGTAGGCCCTTTCGAATTTCATGATAAAATACCTCTGAAAAAAAATTATGCAGCACAGGGTGTCAGGGTAGTACCTCATGCCATAGCAAGATATGGTTGCTTTATTGAATCAGGAGCTATACTTATGCCTTCTTATGTAAATATCGGTGCGTGGGTTGGAAGTGGTACTATGGTAGATACCTGGGCTACCGTTGGATCATGCGCTCAGATAGGGAGACATGTACATCTTTCCGGTGGTGTAGGTATAGGTGGTGTACTTGAGCCACCACAAGCCAGCCCTACGATCATAGAAGACCATTGTTTCATTGGCAGCAGATGTATAGTAGTGGAAGGAGTAAGGATCAGAAAAGAAGCTGTGCTTGGCGCTAATGTTGTGTTGACGCAGTCTACCCACATCATTGATGTCACTGGAGATGAGCCTGTCATTTATCGTGGTGAAGTGCCTGAACGATCCGTTGTGATTCCCGGCAGTTATACAAAAAAATTTCCTGCTGGTGAATATCAGGTAAATTGTGCGTTGATTATTGGACAGCGTAAAGCGTCCACAGACACCAAAGTCTCCCTCAATGAAGCACTCAGAGAATACAATGTGGCGGTATAACCACTCCATAATTGTTCTGCTGAGATTAGTCTCAGTTATCATGTGTGCTTTTTGGTTTATATCCTGCGGTACTTCAAAAAAAATAACCGAGCAGACTTTTGAGCAGAAACTTTCTGTGATGCTGGATACTTCTTCAGTATTATCTTCCGGATTTACCGGATTGGTGTTGTATGATCTTGATGAAAAAAAGGTTATCTTCAGAAGGAATGAATCCAGATATTTTGTTCCGGCATCCAACACAAAAATTTTTACTTTGTATGCCTGTCTGCGTATATTAGGAGATTCGATTCCGGCACTTCATTATGTTGAAACGGATACATCATTCACTTTTTGGGGCACAGGAGACCCGACATTACTTCATCCTTATTTTTCTGAATCAAAAACATTGTCTTTTTTGAAATCCAAATCAAAGACAAAAAAATTGTATTATTTTGATGGTCACAGCAGTATAAAACACTACGGACTCGGTTGGATGTGGGATGATTATAATGATTATTATCAGGCAGAACTTACTCCTTTTCCTATGTTTGGCAATGTATTATTAGTAAAAAAGGACTCTCTTGGCCTGACCATTTCTCCTGAAATTTCTTTAGAGATAATGATTAAAAAATCTGGAGTAAAACGAGTCAAAAGGATGATGGAAAAAAATCACTTCGATTTCCCTGAAGCTTTGGATACATTATCAACATTTAAACAGGAAATACCCTATAAAGACGCGGCAAATGTCAATTTAAATATTTTGGAAAAACTGTTGAATACCAAAATTACAAAAATTGGAGTAAGAGCACCCGGGAAATCTAAAATTTTATTCTCTTTACAGGTAGATACAGTATATCGACGAATGATGCAAGTCAGCGACAATATGTTGGCAGAGCATCTTTTACTGCTTTGCGGCTCATCGTTGAAAGACACTATTTCAACTGATTTTAGTATTGAAGCCGTCAGTTCTTTATTTTTATCTGATCTTTCACAAAAACCAGTATGGGTAGATGGTGCTGGATTGTCAAGATATAATTTAACCACTCCTATGTCAATCGCCACTTTATTACAAAAAATGTATCAGGAATTTCCCGAAGAGAAGTTGTTTTCTATGATGGCAGTAGGTGGAGGCCAAGGGACGCTTAATGGTATGTTTAATGAAAATAAGGAGCCATTTATTTATGCCAAATCGGGATCTATGAGCGGTGTATACAATTTAAGCGGGTATATGGTCACATCAACCGGCAAAAGATTAATTTTCAGTTTTATGAATAATAACTTTAATACGTCCATTTCAAGCGTTAGGAAAGAAGTAGATTACATTCTTACCGAAATAAAAGGGTTGAAATAGCATTAAATTTAGACCAGCCTAAAAATAATTTTAGATGAATGTGTTTTGGGTTGCTTTTTTTGTTGAATAGTTCTCACAATTCCATTCCTTCATATTATCTTTGGCCAAAATTTGTACATTATGAGTCTGGTTGAAATGAAAGTGCCCACCATAGGCGAATCGATTACGGAAGTTACTTTGTCCCAATGGCTGAAAAAAGACGGTGATTTTGTCAAAGTGGATGAGCCCATCTGTGAGTTTGAATCTGATAAAGCCACTTTGGAGTTTCCCGCAGAAGCATCAGGAAAATTGATATACGTAGCTAAAGAAGGTGACGATTTAGCCATTGGAGCTCTTGTAGCCAGGATAGATACATCTGTTACTTCCGGAGTTACACCTGAGCCGGTAGTACCTGTCATAAAACCGGTTGATGAAATACATAAACCAACCGAAACTCAAAATTATGCTACAGGTCATCCCTCACCGGCAGCTGGTAAAATTCTGAGAGAAGGAAATATTGAATCAACTGCGGTAGCAGGTACGGGCAAAGATGGAAGAATTACCAAAGAAGATGCCCAGAAGGCCGTTCAAAACAAGGTCGAAGTACTTACTGCACCTTCACTTGTTGCGCCTGTAGTTCGAAATATAGTGGCTGGGGAAAGGGAAGTCAGGGTAGAAAAAATGAGCAGAATGAGAAAGACCATAGCCGCCAGACTGGTTTCTGCCAAGAACAATACTGCTATGCTAACAACTTTCAATGAAGTGGATTTAACGGCCATCAATGAGCTACGCAAAAAATATCAGGATCGGTTTGTTGCAAAACATGGCATTAAGTTGGGTTATATGTCATTATTTGCCAAGGCGTGTGCCAAAGTACTTATGGAAATGCCCGATGTCAATGCAATGATTGACGGAAATGACATTGTTTATCATGATTATGTGGATATTTCTATAGCCATATCAACACCTACAGGACTGGTTGTGCCTCCGATCCAAAATGTGGAGTCTATTGGGTTTCATGATATTGAACTAAAAATAAAAGATCTGGCAGAAAAAGCACGTACCGGAAAACTTACGCTGGAAGAAATGAAGGGCGGTACTTTTACCATCACCAATGGTGGCACATTTGGGTCACTGCTCAGCACACCGATCATCAATGAACCACAGTCAGCTATACTAGGTATGCATGCCATAAAAGATCGCCCGATTGCTCTGGACGGACAGGTGGTCATCAGGCCAATGATGTATCTGGCACTTTCCTATGACCACAGGATCATCGATGGAAGTACCTCAGTGACTTTTCTTGTCAAAGTGAAGGAGCTATTGGAAGATCCGATGACCCTGATGATGGATATTTAGGAATGAATTAATCAGATTTAAGATTAGCTGTTTAAAGTTTTGATTCATTATGTTGTATTTACATCCTTAGATATTCTAGCAGAAATGTCTTTGGATACTTTGTAATGAATCTGTTCAGCAAAATCTTCTCCTCTGTACATTTTGTAATCATACACATAGTCTACCTTCATATCTTTGAGAATTTTTGCTTCGTCATGGTAATTACAGTAAGCTGCTATTTTAAAATTTCTATTCTCAAGTTTTAAAATTTCTCTTAGCGTATTAATATTGCTGTGTACATCACTCATAGCAAGCAATACTACCTTTACTTTTGTAAAATCTATAGTGTCCCAAAAAATACTATTGGTCGTATCTCCCCATATGATGTTTATGCCTTTATTTTTACATTTTTTGACTATTTCATGATTGTAGTCCACTGCAATTACGTTGGCTTTAAGTGTTTTACTCAAATACTGATAGGCGGGTTTTCCTATACTGCCAAAACCTATGACCAGATATTCAGCATCGCCTATTGATTTTGGTTCATCATCTATATACTTTTTACCTGTATTCAGCCTCATAATAGTGGGCCTGTATTTATCAAAAATATCATGGGCATAAGTATTCAAAGGCGATGATATCAAAAACGAAACAGACATCAATAAGGCGAAAGATATGATCCACTCATTGGTGATCCATCCTGCATTAAAGCCTACCATACCAGTGATCAAAGCAAATTCACTAAAGTTGCTAAGACTCAGAGATGCCAAAAATGCGGTTCTTGCTCTCATTTTAAATCTGGAAAGTGACATGACAAAAATGGTTCCTTTAATCAGCATGAATGGAATCAACAATAAGGTAATCAGCAGTACATTCATGGTAATGGTTCCGGTTAGTCCAATATTAATAAAAAAAGCGACTAGAAAAAAATCTTTATAACTCATCATTCTGTCATATAGTTCGTCTGATTTTTTATGGCTAACAAGAGTCATACCTATGATCAGCGCACCAAGATCAGGTTTAATGCCCGCTAAATAAAAAGCCATGGCTCCGGTTATGAAAGTAGCAAAAAATCCAAAAATTGTCAATAATTCGCCATGACCTGAATGCTTCAGAATATATGACAAAACATACCTGATTACATAAAGATATATCGGGATAATGAGAATACCCCATCCCGGTCTTAAATCAGAAGCAAATGTCATAAACAAGACAGCAAATACGTCCTGAATCACCAGAATCCCAATCGCTATCTTACCATGGAAAGAAGTAAGCTCACCGCGCTCTTCTAAAATTTTTACCACAAATACGGTGCTGGAAAAACTGAGTGCAAATCCTATTAGAACAGATGATTGAATTGATAAACCAGCAAGAATATTAAGACCGGATATACTGAGCATAAAAATAAAACCACCGATGATCAGCACCGACATGAACATATTAATACTTGCAGAAACCCAGATTTCAGGTTTAAGTATATTGTTCACTTTTATTTTAAGACCTATTGTAAACAACAAGAGCATGACACCTAAGGAAGAAAGTGTGTCTAATAACTGACTAATACTGCCTTGAGCCAGATCCAAAGAGTTAAGTATCAATCCGGTAATTAAAAATCCTATAAGTGATGGCAAGTGAAATTTTTTCACGATAAAGCCCATCAAAAATGCGGTACTTAACCAGATGGCATCTATTAAAATTGCATCCTGCATAAAATGGATTTTTGTAAAGATAAATTTTTTTGATCAATTTTCAAAAATCATTTGTAATAATTTATAACAATTCTTACCACAATAATAATCGCCAATTTAAAATTTGAAAAAGATATAGCAATTAGAATGTAACTCTGATTTAAAATATTCATGGTTGTAAAATATTGATTATCTGCATAATGATAATCCACGAATAGTAATTTTAATAATTTTAACCAAACATTTACCAACTTTTAAAACGATAACTACGTCTTACCTTAAAAAATAGAAATATTATGAGGTCAATATTGATTTTTGCTTTAATTTTTGGACTGATAAGCTGCTGCAAAGAAGAAAATAAAGATGGTCTCGACGGAAAATGGTTTTTAATCAAAGCATCTGGGGGTTTCGCTGGTATATCGCAAAATTATCCAAAAGGAGATATAACCTGGTCATTTGATGATGGCGTGGTTAACATTGTAAACAATTACACAGGACAATGGAATGTCAGTCCCGCCACAATGAAAAAAGAATATAAAGTAGTGCCAACAGTGGAGGGAAGTGAATTGCATCTTGATAACGACTATTTTGTGAATTTTCAGATTTCAAAAGACACAATGCTATTCAATCAACTCCAATTTGCAGATGGTTTTGGTTTTGTTTTAGTCAGATAATTTGTGCCCACCTGCCGGACAAAATATTTTCCTCTGAATAATTAATTTTATCAAAATACATTTTGGTAGACGAATATCGTTGATTTGTAGAATTATCAAGGCTAAATTAAGAAAAAGAGCATTCGCTTTATATATTTGGGTTTTCTACGGTCAAAACAAAAGTTGTTGTGAAAATTCAGGTAAATATTTTGTTTGTCATTGTGCTAATAGTCATGTCATCAGCAAGATTATTGGCACAAAATTCCAATACAAATAATTATATTTACTATCTTAAACATACAGAAGAAGAGATTCTTATTGATGGTCTCGGAGATGAAAATGTTTGGAAAAATGCAGATGTAACCTCTGATTTCATACTCAATGCGCCCATCGACAATGCGCCTCCTTCCCGAAAAACTGAAGTACGATTGTTAAGTGACAATGCCAATATCTATCTTCTGGCGACTTGTTATGATGACCAAAACTATGTCATCCAGACATTAAAAAGAGATGGATTTGGCAATAGTGATGAATTTGCCTTTTTAGTTGATCCTGTGGGTAATAAAGCCAGTGGTTATGGGTTTGGTGTTAATGCGATGGGAGCCCAGACAGAGGTTATTTTATCTCCCAAAAGTTTAGATGTAACCTGGGACAACAGATGGTATTCAGCGGTAAGTCGACATCAGGATAAATGGATCGTCGAAATGAAAATTCCACTCAAAAGCATACGATACAAGGAAAATATCAAAGAGTGGCGAATAAATTTTCAAAGAAGAGATCCGGAAAAAAATGAAACAAGCGTCTGGTTTCCCATACCCAGACAGTTTGAACCGCATGATATTGGATTTTATGGTACATTATTGTGGCAGGATGCTCCAGCTAAACAAGGAGGAAATATATCTCTCATTCCATATGTTTCATTGCGAAATGATAAAATTTCATCTAGCAATGAAACCAAAATACAAACCGGAGGAGATGCTAAAATAGCTTTATCTACGTCTCTAAATCTCGACCTGACTACTTTTGCAGACTTTTCGCAGGTTGAAGTGGATGCTCAGGTGACCAATCTGACGCGATTTAATATTTTTTTTCCCGAAAGACGACAGTTTTTTATTGAGAATAATGACATCTTTAATAACTTTGGCCAAGGCGCTGACCAGGTATTTTATTCAAGAACGATAGGTCTCAACAACGAGGGGCAACCAACGCCTATTTTGTATGGTGCAAGGCTTACAGGCAATCTAAGTGAAAAACTCAGAATTGGTGCATTTAATATGCAGACCCAAGATCAGATAGGTTCTGTTGGCAATAATTTTACAGCCATGGCATTTGAACAACGAGTACTATCCCGATCAAGGATACGTGGCATTTTTCTAAACAGACAGGCATGGGATGAAGGTAAGTTTAGCCCGACTGATTATGGTAGAAATCTGGGTGGTGATATTTTATTTACTACCAATGATGGCAAAATAGAATCTACGATAGGGTATCTTCATTCTATCAAGAGTGAAAGATTTGATGATCAGAATGGCCAGATATATGGAGGAATTGCTTACAATGGGCAAAATTTTAGAGGATTTCTGGATATTCAGCATGTAGGTAAAAATTATTTTTCAGACATGGGATTCAATAGCAGAATTGAAAACTATGATCCTGAAAATGATAAACTGGTTCGAATCGGATATACAAATATTGGTTCTTTTCTGGATTATTATCATTATCCGAAGGTAAGTAAAAATGTAAATTACCATTGGTCAGGATTGGAAAACTTTGTTTGGATCAATGATGATGGATCCGGACTAAATGAGTGGTACACCAGATTGCGACATTTTATATTTTTTAAAAATACAAGCGCCTTGAGATTTCGGCTGAATAATAATTATGTCAGACTTATTTTTCCTTTTCAGATCACCGCTCCGTCTCTTCCAAAAGGCGACTACAATATGACAGAATTTAATATTCAGTACAACAGCGATAACAGGAAGTCCTGGGTGTATGATATTTTTGCAGTATATGGGCAGTTTTACAATGGTTGGAAACATACCTACAGGGCTGGTATTACATTCAGGGCACAACCCTGGGGAAACTTCAGACTGGGAGTGGAACACAATGACATCAGATTTCCGGCACCTTTTGAAAGGAGAAAAATCACATTGGGGACAACAAGGGTGGAAATTAACTTTTCTACCAATCTATTCTGGACCACATTTTTTCAATACAATACTCAGTCTGACAATTTTAACATCAATAGCAGATTACAATACAGATTTGCACCCATGAGCGATGTATTTTTGGTATATACGGACAATTATGGTATTGAAGAATTATGGACAAATAAAAGTCGATTTGTGGTACTGAAATTTAACTATTGGCTTACCTTATGATGCATATACCGACGAGAATTTATTTTGCAAAAAATTCTATCGGTATTATACTCAAAATAAATAAATTATCAAACGAGATTTTCGCAAACCAACTTATTTTTAGTATACATCTAAATGAACATAGAAAAATATACAGCAACTCTACAGGCTATACTGTATCAGACACGTAAGGGTTTCTGCAATATTCCGCGATACGTTTTGACATACAAAACATCAGCGATCAAATGGTCAAAACGAGAAATTTTGGGTCACTTAATCGATTCAGCAAGATATAACCTGATGCGTTTTACTGAAATACATTGTCATGATGACATATATGAAATAAAAGGGTACCATCAGGATCATTTGGTCAATATAAATCAATATCAGACACTGGAAGATCACCATCTGCTCACATTGTGGCAATTGCTTAATGATCAGATTATCATGGTAATATCAGCATTCACTAGCGATGACCTTGCTAAAAGCATAAAGGTAAAAGGTGAAATCAAAACAGTGGCATGGCTCATAGAAGACTATATTAATCATTTGCAACATCATTTGAATCAGATATTTACCGATGACTTAATTATGGAGAAAACACCGGTAAAAGTATCACTGGCTGAAGCAATAGATGCATTGTTAAAATCGGCAACTGTACCGAACTCTCATTTTGTAGAAGTCCTGCAGTATGCAGACTTGGAAGTAGAGTTTTACAAACCCGATGGAAATGACCTTCAAAAACCGCACCTGAAAGATGAAGTATATGTGATAATATCAGGTCATGGAAATTTTTATGTTAATGGCCATATTTTACCTTTTAGAGCCTATGATATTTTATTTGTCAAAGCCGGGGACGAACATCGTTTTATCGATTTTACAGATGATTTTAGTACTTGGGTGATTTTTTATGGAGTTCGAAATGGCATTATCCGATGATCGGTATTTTCTAAAATATTTTGTCATTTTCTGTAGGGCAAAAGATAGTAGCGCTTATTGTGAAGAATAAAAAATTACTTTTATATTTGCAAAGAAATCTAAATAGTCATAAAACCAACCAAAATGTCAAAATCAACACTTCTTAAGAATATTTTGAAGCATCTGAGTTGAATCGAAACAATGTAAAATTTAAAACTATGCTTAAGACAACCGGCACACTCCAAATTTTGTAAATTTGACAATAACATTTAAAATTTAAAATATATCAATATGTCTAAAGTCAGTGTATACCTCAATTTTGCTACCCAGACAGAAGTAGCTTTTAATTATTACAAATCCATTTTTGGCGGAGATTTTACAGAACCCGGTTTCAGAAGATTCAGCGATATGCCACCTATGGAAGGTATGCCACCCTTACCTGATCACCTTAAAAACGGAGTTATGCATGTGGAGTTACCTATTTTAAACGGTTTTAAGCTCATGGGAACAGATGCACCTGAGGAAATGGGCTTTAAAGTCAATTTTGGAAATAATATATATATCAATCTGGAAATTGATACAAGAGCTGAAACCAAAAGACTTTTCGACGCTTTGTCTGATGAAGGCACTGTCGAACAGGAACTCGCAGAAATGTTTTGGGGTGCATATTTTGGCAGTTGTGTTGATAAATATGGTGTGAGATGGATGTTTAATTGTGAAGAGAAATAGGGTTATGATGAATAGTAAAACATATACATCAATTGATCATTATCTGGAAGACTTTCCTTCAGATATTGTCGTCAAACTCAGAAAAATCAGAGAAGTCATAGCACAAAATGCACCTGAAGCAGTAGAGTGTATTGCTTATAATATGCCGGCTTTCAAACTGCACAAAAAACCCCTGGTATACTTTGCAGCTTTTAAAAACCACATTGGATTTTATGCTTTGCCATCCGGCAATGTTGCCTTTCAAAAAGAACTATCAAAATATAAAGTGGGCAAAGGCTCCATACAATTTCCTTTGGAGCATGAGATTCCCTATGATCTTATTGCTCAGATCGTAGAATTCAGGGTACATGAAGTGAATGATGCAGTAAAAAAATAGACAATGGCAGCGAAACCAAAACTTACTAATCAGGAACAAATCAAACAGTTTTACGACCATACTGATCACCCGCTAAAAGAGGTGATGCTCAGGTTGCATGGTATCATCATGGCAACTGATCCCGAGATAGGCGAACATATAAAATGGAATTCGCCGGCTTTTTATTATACCGGAGAGATGGCTCCCTTTGATCCCAAAGAATACAAGAGAGATATCGTGGTGTACAATGTGCATAAAAAAGATGAAATACTGCTCATTTTTCCCACCGGCGCAAAAGTCGATGACAAAACAGGAATATTGGGCGGAAAATTTACAGATACCAGAAAATCTGTGCAAATCACATCAATGGAAGATCTTTTGGTAAAAGAAAATGATTTAAAATCGGTGATCAGACAGTGGTTGACGCTTGTAGAAAAGTGAGAAAATATTTTTTACCCCCAAAAGATTTACAAAATGAAACTCCACATAAACGTTGCTATCCAAATTCAAAAACCTGTCGATGTTGTCTTTGAAGCCATTGTAAATCCAGACCAAATGAGTCAATATTTTATCTCAAAAAGCAGCGGAAAGATGGAAGAAGGAAAGTCACTTGTATGGAACTTCCCGGAGTTTGATGCTGACGCACCTGTCAGAGTTGGTAAAATCATTGCAAACGAACTGATCACTTTTTATTGGGAGATAAATCAAGTGGAAGTGGATGTAGAAATACAACTTCAACAGAAACCGGATGGATCTACAGTAATCCATATCATAGAAAAAGAAATGGACAATAACGATGCCGGTATCACCTGGCTAAAAGGTAATACTGAAGGTTGGGCCAATTTTTTAGCCTGCCTGAAAGCTTATATGGAATATGGAATAAATTTGAGAAAAGGAGCATTTGGGTTCAGATTTTAATGTGAATTTTGACTCTAAATGACGAACTTCGACTTATGCTTTCTAAACAGATTTATTCGAGGATAAATCATTCAAAATATATCAGCCTGTTTATTCAATCGAGTTTAAAATTGTCATTTGATAAAATAATTACCGAAAATCTGTAATAAACAAAATCCTGATATAATTTTTTATAAAATCAATCGTTATAGGCTGATATGCAGCCAAATCGTACTATTTCGCTGACCTTATTCCCCGGGTAATTTTTCTGAACAAGTTTATTTTTTAGACCACTCCACTTCATTGAAGTGATGGTATGGAAATTTTTAGTAGTCCGAATATAATCAATTTATTAAAATTAATACCGCATGAACAGAAAGATTTTAACCCTGCTTTTGATACCATTACTTGCGGATGTTTCTGCTCAGGTAAGTATCACTGACCCACAGGAATCCATATACAAAAATCTGTTGCTCCACGATATCGGACTCAATCTTGACCGAAAGTTTAAAGATCTGGACTCTACTATTTTGACACTCGATCTCAGAACGGGTATCCTGGACAAGGCCATCACTGAAGCCAAAGACGTCAGCGCTGAAGCCACCAGACTAAGAGAACGTCTGCTATATATCGAGCAGAAACAAAGTGCTCTCGAAGACGCTGAAACAGCCATCTACCAGGCCAACTACCAGTCTGCAATCATCAATCTTGTATCGATGGAGCGCGAGATCAAGCCGCTTACCTTATTCCAGTCCACGAGAGATTTTGGGTCTGCGTTGGCTTCCGCAGCCAACCCTATGGAATATCCGGGATATAGGCAATGGTATAGTAAATTTTACGAATATGTTGAGAAGCAAAAGGCAAAGGAACCTATACTGGGTGTATTGAGTCATATGCTTACATTAACCGGAGATATTACCAAAACATTTACTTTCAGCGGACCGGTAACCGAACCCTTGTTTTCAGGTATCAACAGCTTCATACAGTCGCTGGGTGGCAGTAAAAAGGAATTAAGAGAGGAAAGCCAGAAAATGTTTCTGATCACAGCATCTTTGGCACAGTGGAACCACGAAAAAGAACTTATCGAAAAGGAGTGGCTTACCATCACCACAGAGCTTGAGCTACTTCAAAAGCAATATGAACAAGTCCTCGCTGCAAATATGAACATGATAGGACTAAATCAATCAGCATTTAACCAGAAATTCTGCAAAGAAAATGACGCCCATAAAAGATTCAGTTATCTGAGCGACCTGAAAGAAACCTGTGCGGACTTTGTCGTCTCCGAAAAAACAAAGTCTCCAAAACAATGGAAGGAAAAGATATACTTTCAGATGATGGATATTCAGACCTTAAAAGTACGTTTCGGTACCATCACTTCACAGATGCGCGCCAATATAGAACGATACCATACAATCATCATCAGATACAAAACGGATCCCTACATTGGTAGTCGCATCGCCACTCTTGAGCCCAAGCTGAGAGAGATGACTGATACTTTTGACCGGTCCTTTGAGCCTGCAGATTACCTTGCTTCTGCCACAAGGATGTATCGGGTGCAGTAGAGAATCGCTTAGTATTGGTTGTACTAATCTTTCAAACCATATTCTTTGATGATTTGATTTTTTTGATCCTGCGCGTTTTCGTATCGAATCAATCCAAATTTTTCTGACAACCTTTTTATTTCCAGGCCCTTTTTTTCAGAATTGGATGGATATCCATTTTCCGGTGTGAGTTGGTGAAAAATGGCCTCCAGATATTCTTCAAATGGCTGATTAAAATACATATCTATAAATCTCAATGGTTGATCGGAAGCATTAAAAAAAGTATGCTTTATCATTCTTGGTCTCATATGCCAGCCACCGGCCTTAATTTCTACTATTTCATCTCCTATTAAAACATTTGCTGTTCCTTCTAGTACCAGCATCAATTCATCCAGTTCTTTGTGTGCATGAGGTGCGGGACCCATCAGTTTTGGGGCTACTGCTGTCTCCACGCTGGAATACAATCCATTTGTTGCACCTGACCTGACCCAAACTCGGATATCCATGCTTCCTTTATGGTCCAAAGGTGCTTGTGGTGGCAATAAAAATGGTTTTATAGGATCAGTACCAAAATGACCAGTTTGGTTGGGTGACAATAATACCGTTGAATTTAGCCCAAAAGAAGCTAATAAAGCAGATGATTGTATAAAATTTCGACGTTCCATTCTAATGTTAATTTTGATGAGAATTTAGATAAGCAAAATTAGTCAAAAATTAAAAGAATAACCTTTACAGGTTTATACATGGTTGTTCTCAATTTGTAACTGGAATTTGCTTAAAAGTCATTTACAGCCAAACACAAAGTCA
Source organism: Saprospiraceae bacterium (assembly GCA_016714445.1). Lineage (GTDB taxonomy): Bacteria > Bacteroidota > Bacteroidia > Chitinophagales > Saprospiraceae > OLB9. The sequence continues at coordinate 256,606 of JADJNF010000004.1, forward strand.
AATGTGTCATGTGCAAATCGGAAAGACGGTAGTCTATTCCTTTACTACATCTTTGAGCCTTCAAATAAAATTGATTTCAGTTTTTAAATAATTTCACTACTTTTAAAATTCCACGAAAATGAACAGGTCCTTATTTCTATTTTACTTCCTGTCAATATCTTGCTGTTTGGTTGCGCAAAGCCCTTTAGGTAAATGGAAAGTAGTATCAGAGATAAATGAATGGCAAGGAGAAAAATTCGATAGCCACAAAGCTTTGATCAGCCAAAAACCTTGTGCTGCCAACATTAATTATGTCATACATTCTGATGGCACTTACCGTTTGGATGGCTCAAAAAGTGGATGTGATGAAAAATATATAAAGATTCAGGAAAAATTATATTCTGAGTCCGTCTGGACCGTTTCTGGCGACCTTATTACTATTGGGCATAAAAAAGCACCCTCGGTGGGTCAGAAATATAAGTTTTCGATCAATGGGAATAGAATGGTTTGGAAGGGAACAGAAGGCCAGGGAACAATCACTTATCAAAAAATTTGATTTAACACTTTAATTCTCCAGGTTTTAACTTTTTAATTTTATCTGTAACTCTCAAAAAGTATCAAAATGAAATCTTTAAATCTTTATATAATTACTTTGTTTTTGACAGTGATATCATGTAGTAATAGTCATAAATCAACTGCCAATAATCAGAACATGGAAATATCTTCAATAGGTGAAAACTATCTGACTATGAGAATTAATGGAGTGGATTGGACAGCTGACAATGACATTTTCGGTGCATTTCATCCTAAAGGTTACGACAAAGCAATCATAATAGCCGGAAGTAAGGGCAAAAAGGACAAAAACGAACAGACTTTCAATATAAATCTTTACAATACTAATGGTCCCGGTACTTTTAATTTTGTAAATGGAAATAAGGATTTCAATGTAGCACAATTGGCTAATCTTTCCGCTGATAATTATCTCTGCGGCAGTATGTTGGGATTCGATATGAAGGTAGTTGTCACCAAAGCCACTACAGGACCTGATATCATCGAAGCCAGCTTTGAAGGTAAAATGACCTGCTCGTCCGGAGAAGTCCTGAATATCACGAATGGAAAATTTTATTATCACGAATAATCAAAATTCAATATCACCATTAAATATAAAACCTTGAATTTATGTCGAAATTAATGTTTAGACAAGTTGCCATTTTCGCAGCAATATTTTTAGTTATGGCCTGCAGCAAAAGTGATAAAACAGAAGATCCTGATGATAATCCTGGAAACCCAACAACAGAATTTGGAAAAGGAATACCTGGACTTGTGGGTATCAATGGAATTGCATCATGGGATGCAGTATCCACTGCCGAAAAATCCAGAATAAAAGGATGGAATACCCTGTTTTTACATCAGTCAGTAGGTCAGGATCTGGAAGAAGGATGCAAAGCCAATGGTTTTGAATGGGAGTACTATGGTAACGGAGATAAAATCAATAAAGGCCTGATGGGTGGCATATTTGTAGATGTAGGTGGTATTGCCAATGGTGATCCTTACGAAAAAATCAGAGTATTCAGAGAACAGATGCTTAATAGCAGAGATGTAGTAAAAATAGGTGTTTTCAAATTTGGATATGCAGATATTGATGACAGTAATGTTACTCAGGTACAAAATGCGTACAAAGCGATGGTGGATGAATTGAAATCAAAAATCTCAGGATTCAGAATGCTGCACATGACACCACCATTGGTTTATTCAGTAGAATCTTATGATGGCAATGCAGCCAGAATGAAGGTTGGTCAATGGATGAAAACGACCTTTGCTGCGACAGATGTGATTTTTGATTTACAGGCTTTGGAGAGCAATGATGGTGTTTGTCAGCAAGGAGGCGTTTGGAGAATTTGTCCTGAAAACCGTAATTCTTCTAGCGATCCCAGTGATGTTAATGGTGTAGATACTTCTGACGGTCAGGGCCATATTGGCAAAAAGGCAGGCCAGCGTATCGCCAAAGCGTTACTTATGAGTATATATAATTGTGGAAAATAGCAGTAGAATATGAGCAATATCTCAATCTTTATATTCAGAATTTTGTTGGTCATAGGCGGCTTTATTCTGCTATATATCATTGGCAAACCAATGGTTGAAACCATCCAATACCGATTTGGGGGAGAACATATTGAGGGCAGAGTCATCGGTTTCAGAGGGAAAGGTACAAGTACCACTGTTTTTGATGAAAATACAGGAAAATCAGGAAAGAAGCACAGAGCAAGAAGGCCTGTATATCGTTACCCTGCTGCAAGTGGAAGCTTGGATTCATTGGATGGTTATGCAAAATCTACCATAATTTTCCCTTGGTTGAATTTTGAACTCAATGAGAAAGTCACTGTAGTTTTTGACAAAGTTGACCCTTCAAAATCCCATATTTTCAGTCTTGGCATATTTTTTACAGATACATTACTGATACTGTTAAGCTTGTATATGGTCAAACTTGGAGTGACAAGAAGAGATAGTTGACAGTACATTTTTTATGATTATTAAATGTCCGATTTCAATATTTATATTTCTATTATCTTTATCCCATCGTCAATTAAAATCGGGTGTTGTATCCTTCAAAATTAGTTTCTATAAAATACTTATTCATATTTCCATTATTCATGGTGATGGGTTTGTATATTTCAGCGCAGTCAGCATTTCGATCGGTGAGTTATGGAACAAAAGACGGAATAAGTTCTCTACGCTGCAGACAAATGATAAAAGATACTAATGGCTTCATATGGATCACTAGCGATAAAGGACTCAACAGATACGATGGCAACTCATTCTATGTTTTTAAACACAAGCAGGATGATCCATTCTCATTGGCAAATAACAGCTGTAATGGCTTATTATCAGACAGCAAAGGCAGATTGTGGGTAAATACGGAAGACGGACTGAGCCTGTATGATAAAGCCCATCAGAATTTTACCAATTTTTATCCTGATACAAGTGTGATGCGTGTCCCAAGTCTTGGCTATACCCAAATGGCAGAAGACAATAATGGACGTATATGGATGGGTGGAATATATGATGTTTTAATTTTCGACCCTGCTACTCAAAAATTTATGACTGGTGGTTGGTTTGATTTTGCTAAAAAATCCGGAATCATTAAATTTAACAAAAGAAACAGCATCATACAAAGTATCGTAAAAAAATCTAAGCATGAACTCTGGCTGCTCACGGTATACGGTTTATTTTCTGTAGATACAAAAACAATGCAATATTCATATTATCCAAGTAAGGATATCGATGATTATTTTGCATTTAATATATCTCATGTTGATAAAAACGGAGTTTTGTGGATAGGTACTTACGATCGTTGTTTTTATACTTTTGATCCACTTGTCAATGTCTGGACACATCACAAATGCCCTCCTAAAAGTACAAATTTTCCTGATCAAATGGTCGTCATTCAGCCGTATCATGGTGATACACTAGTCATGATGAGAATGGATGAGATCTATCTGTATCAGGCAGATAAAAAGATATTTCAAAAGCTGCATTTCAAAGATGATGAAGCAAAGGTACATTCTGCAAACAATATCAATCTGGCGGTTTTTGATGATGATATTTATATCCTCAAGTCTGAAAACCATGTGCTGACACGATATTTTAATTCACCATTAATGATTCAAAAACAAAACATTCCCTTTACTAAGGATTTTATTAACAATTCGGGATTTTATATAAAAAATAATCATATGCTCACCGGCGACTGGGCAAAAGGTAAAATGTTGATTTGCGACAGCTTGACCTGTAATACGCTGACATACAAAAACGGTCAAAGCAAAACAGGAATATTACAACTCTATTATCGATCCCTTGCCGGTGTATCATATCTGTCTGCAAGTCATGTTGTATTTATTTTGGATGAAGAAAAAAAAAGTGTAGAACAATTAAGCATTACTGACTGCTTTGATCCCGATATAGAAATAGAGTTTAGAAATTTTGTGGAAGACAATTCCGGGAATGTGTATGTTCGGGAACGAAGCAAAGGAATTTTTAAAATCAATAGAAATAACCAATCTCTTGAATATTTTGATGTAGGTATAATTGATGACAGCTATGGAGCGTTGTATCATGACAAAGCCACCAATAAATTATGGCTGGCCACAGATAAAAATGGCCTGTATGTAATTGACCCGTTGACCAAAAAAACTAAAAACTATCCACTTTCGACATCTTTCAGCATGAAAAAAGGCTTTATCAGCGATATCTCAGGAGATGACCGAGGCAATGTCTTCCTGCTGATGCCAGGCAGAGGTTTGATGCACATTAAAAGTAAGTCTATGCAATCCAGGCTTTATACAGAGGAAGACGGATTGATTTCAGATGAGGTGAGATATGGATTTACTTCTGATGAAGGTATCTTTTGGTTTACCACAGAATCAGGCATCATGGCTTTTAATATTCCTAAAAATAAATTATATTCTTTTGAAAATGAACCTGATGCAAAACTGTTTTTTCATCGGATCTTTCCTGATCATACTGGAAATATTTGCCAAAACCTGTTTCCCGGGCAAATCATATGCCTAAATAAAAATATTATTAATAAAGGCATGACACCAGGAAAGCTTTACCTTAAAGAAGTAACACTTTTCGACAAAAAATTAAAATCAGATAGTATTTTTACTTTAAAATACGATGAAAATAATCTGGCATTCAGATTTGGTTTACTTACCAAATCTGTGGTCATACAACCTGAGATCGAATACAATATAAATTCCAGATCTTGGCAAAAACTGGAAAATGATATGTCGTTAAACTTGTTTAATCTTTCTCCCGGCAAATATATAGTAGAAATCAGACAAAAAAATCATCCTGAAATACGGCATACAATAAAGGTAATTATCAGACCTCCCTGGTGGAGCACTTGGTGGTTTTATACATTTATACTTACGGCTACCACACTTACAGGATTTTGGATGTATAAAAAACGGATAGCTGCAGTCAGAAAAGAAGAAACGGAAAAAAATGCGCTTCGTCAGCAAATATCAAAAATAGAAATGTCTGCCCTAAGAGCGCAAATGAACCCTCACTTTATTTTCAACTGCCTCAATTCTATCAATCGGTTTATTTTGGTCAATGATACCGATGCAGCATCAGAATATCTGACAAAGTTTTCAAGACTTATCCGTATGATTCTTGATTCCAGCCGCGAAGATATGATTACATTGCAAAAGGAACTTGATTCTCTCCGGTTATATATCGGAATGGAAGCCATGCGATTTCAGGATAGTTTTGAGTGGAAAATAGATATTGATCCGTCCGTACAGACAGGAAATGTGCTCATCCCGCCATTATTGCTGCAACCTTACGTGGAAAATGCCATCTGGCACGGACTCATGCAGGCACCACCAGATTGGGGCATCAAAAAAATACATATAAAAATTTCTTCTGAAAATGATGGTCAAAATACTATAATTGCCATCAGTGACAATGGAATAGGTCGTGAAAAAGCGGCCCTATTGAGAAGCAAAGATGTAGATGGCCGTAAATCATATGGCGTCGTGCTGGCGCAGGAACGGCTGAAGCTTTTGTCCAGATCAAATGGAAATGATGCCACAGTTATTATCAAAGATTTGAAATCTCCTGAAGGTATTGCAGAAGGTACCAGCGTTATCATTCGTTTATCATCCATAGCTAAAAATTCCACCGTATGAATGCCGTAGTCATTGACGATGAAAAATATTGTACTGATGTACTCACCATCCTGCTTGGAAAACATTGCCAGGAAGTGAATGTCGTGGCAGTATTCAACCAAGCCACTGCTGCTCTGGATTATCTGAAGTCACATCAGGTGGACATTATCTTTTTGGATATCGAAATGCCTCAAATGAATGGTTTTGAGCTCCTTTTTCAATTAGGTAATGTATCATCTATGGTCATCTTTACCACGGCATACGACCAATATGCGCTCAAAGCATTTAAATTTAATGCTATAGCCTATCTTTTAAAACCTATAGATAAAGATGAACTCACCGCTGCTGTAAAAAAGTCGGGCAGATTTACACCTTTGTCTACTGAAAATATTGCACACCTTCACTACATCAGCAGACATAGTGTCCCGGATCGTATCATGTTGCCTATAGGTCAGGAACTCATCATGGTCTATGTAAAAGATATTATTTGTTGTGAGGCAGAAGGAAGCTATTGCAAAGTCTATTGTTCCGGCTTGAATAAACCATATCTCTTGTCAAAAAACCTTCGGGAAATGGAAGACATTCTCAATAATCAAGGATTTTTCAGGCCACATACTTCATGGCTTATCAACGACTCATATATCCATAAGATCATACGTGGTGATGGTATGGAAATAGTCATGCATGGAAACTTTCATATACCTGTCTCGCGTGGCAAAAAACAGGAAGTGATGGATCGATTGGGTAGTTAGGTATATTTAACTATAACCTAAATTCCTGGAATGAGTCCCTTCATGAAGGTCAAAAGCACAACATGCCCACTACGTAACATGTAAAATCAGCATTTGGGGCTTATTTTTTAGGGTTTAATCCGATCAGCAAGATGGTCAAACAAATATTACACTATCCAAATTCCTTATAAATCTGTCTAAACTAATTACCTTTGCATTAATGGATTCGTACACTATTAAGATTCAGCAATTTGAAGGGCCATTTGACCTGCTTCTGTTCTTCATAGAACGGGATGAATTGGATATTAATGATATTCCCATTGCAAAAATAACCAATGATTTTCTGGATTACATCAGACATCTGGAAGCATTGGATATAGATATCGCCAGCGAATTTATACTCGTGGCAGCTACACTTATGCGCATAAAAGCAAAAATGCTCATCCCACGAAAAGAGTTGGATGAAGAAGGAAATGAGATAGATCCAAGGGAAGAACTGACTCAAAAACTTATCGAATACAAAAAATATAAATCAGTTCTGGATGAGATGAGTGAGTTGGAAGACAACAGACACTTCAGGCATGTACGTGGGAATGCCACCGCAGAACTTCGCCAGATAGCAGAAAAAGCTTTGGTAGATATCGAACTGGAATCACTCAATTTGTACAAACTACTACAGACTTTTCAACTTTTAATCAAAAAGTATGAAGATGACCTGAATAAACCCAAACATCAGATTATAAAATTTGAATATACTATAGAAGATCAACAACAATATATTCTTAAAAAAATTCCAAAAGGGAAAAAGATTGCGTTTGAAAATATTTTTCTATCCCTCGAAAACCGGACACATGCTATTGTTACATTTATCGCTCTATTGGAGCTGTTGAATCTTCAAACAGTTGAACTAATCCAAGGTGATGGAATTAATAACTTTTGGCTGAGTGCTGTATAAAATTCTGTCAGGCTATCGGTTTAGTGGTTGTTTTTCTTTACTTTTGTGCAAAATTTTTTCTAGCATATGATTGACAAACTGGAAGCCATACTGGACAGATACCACTATCTTGAAGAAAAACTGTCAGATCCGGATGTGTTGTCAGACATGAAGCATTTTGCAAAAGTAAACAAGGAATATAAAGACCTGTCCGAAATTGTAGATACTTTTAAAGAGTACAAAATTACTGCATCCAATATCGAAAGTGCCCGTGAAATGCTAAAGGATACGGATCCCGAGATGAAAGAAATGGCATCGATGGAGCTGGACATCCTTGAACCAAAACTTTTAGAACTGGATGAAAAAATAAATTATCTCCTCATCCCAAAGGATCCTGAAGATAGCAAGGATGTAGTTTTTGAAATACGTTCCGGCACAGGTGGTGACGAGGCCAGCATTTTTGCTGGTGACTTATTCAGAATGTACACTAAGTATTTTGAATCTCAGGGCTGGAAGGTTGAAATCCTGGATGAAAATCCCGGCTCAGCAGGTGGTTTTAATAAGATTGTCATGGAAATTTACGGAGCAGATGTCTATGGAAAACTTAAGTTTGAGTCGGGCGCTCACCGTGTGCAGCGGGTCCCAAAAACCGAATCCCAAGGTCGTGTGCACACATCTGCTGCGACTGTGGTAGTCATGCCGGTATTTGAAGAAGAAGATATCGACATCCGTAAAGATGAATTAAGGACAGACACATTCCGTGCACAGGGCGCTGGTGGTCAGCATGTCAATAAAACGGAATCAGGGGTACGGTTTACCCACTTGCCCACCGGAATTGTAGCTGAAAGTACAGACTCCCGGTCACAGCACAAGAACAGGGAAATAGCACTCTCACGACTTTATGTAAAAGTAAGGGAAGCCGCTAAGGAAAAAACCTACCTGGAACAAAAAGATAAAAGAAAATCCCTCGTAGGTTCCGGTGACAGATCAGATAAAATCCGAACTTACAATTATCCGCAAAACCGTTTGACAGATCACCGGATCAATCTTACCTTGTACAATCTTGACAAAGTAGTAGATGGCGATCTGGAAGAAATTATTCAATCCTTACAAAGGGCAGAAAATGCCGAAAAGTTGAAGGGAAACGACGATTGAGTCCGTTTATCTGATGTCTTCCTGACATTTTACTTCTGTGCAGTTTTAACTAAATACCATGCCACGATAGAAAAAAACATATTTGGAATCCAAACACCTATACCTGGTGGTAAAGATAAATTGGTAGAAAAAGTGGTGCTGAATTTTGATAATATAACAAAAACTGCTCCGATAACAACTCCGGCAGCAATGTGAAATCCCATACCACCCCTTACCTTCCTGGATGCCACGGCTACACCTATGAGCGTAAGTATAAAAATGGTAAAAGGATCCGCCGTCCTACGATACAGTTCGATGCTGTATTTTTTTCCTGAGTCCAAACCCCTGTCCTGTTCATATTTTAGAAACTCTCTCAGATCAGATGTATTCATCATTTCCATTTGTTTGGTATAGCGGGTGAAATCTTTTGGTACAAAGCTAAAAGTAGTATCTTTATGTTCATTGGGTTTAGAAATTATATTTTCACTCATATCTCCAAATGTCCGTATCTCATATCCTTCCAGTTTCCATTTGTTGGGTGGACCGATAAATACTATTCTGTTTGCCTTTAGCGTATAGATAAGCTGGTTCTCCTTAAACCTTTCCAGCCTGAATGTCCTTCCGGAACTGTCGCTGCTGGAGTAGCTCCGGATATATACCTTCTCCGTTCCTGATAGCCAAAAATGTATATTGTGATTAAGCGTTGTTTTGGCACTGGCTCTGATGTACTTACTTTCAAATTCATTTTTCAGTCTGTTGCTTTTGGGAATAATATAGTTATTGCCTATCCAAAGCAGCGCAGCAAGAATTCCGGCACCAATCAGATAAGGCCTGATAAATCTTGCATAACTTACCTTTGCACTGAGTATACTGATGATCTCAGAGTTTTTTGCCATACGAGAAGTAAAAAATATCACTGCAAGTAACGCAAAAAGTGGCCATAATAACCCATTGATCCACGGTATAAAATGAAGGTAATATCCTAAAGCTATCTCTTTTAGAGACAGGTTTGAATTGATAAATTTATCTACTCTCTCAAAATAATCTATCGTGATAGCTATAAATGTGATGAGCAGCATTGTAAAAAAAAATGTACTCAGATACTTTTTGATGATATACCAATCCAGTATTTTCATTTGTATAATTATAATCTTTGGCTTACTGCCTTTACCATTTGACTCTTCCAGCTATTAAACGAACCTTCTGTAATTTTTCGTCTGCTTTCACTCACAAGCCAAAGGAAAAAACTTAGATTTTGAATAGTCGCTATCTGACCCGCCAGCAATTCTTCCACTTTAAACAGATGACGAAGATAAGCTTTAGTATGAATTCTGCTGGTAGGAGCATCACTATCAGCATCTATAGGACTGAAATCGTCCTGCCATTTAGCATTTTTAATATTTATCAATCCGTTTTTTGTATACAGTATGCCATGCCTGGCATTTCGGGATGGTAAAACACAATCAAACATATCAATACCTAATGCAATACTTTCCAGAATATTTTCAGGAAGGCCTACACCCATTAAGTATCGGGGTTTATCAGCCGGCAATATCCCGCAAACCAATTCAGTCATAGCGTACATATCTTCATGCGGCTCACCGACAGAAAGGCCGCCGATAGCATTCAGATCCTGATCCTGAGCCGCTATAAACTCAGCAGACTCCTTTCTCAAATCGGGGAAAGTGCTGCCCTGTACAATGGGAGAAAATGTCTGATCAAAATCATACTCCGGGTCGGTGGTATTCATTCTGTTTATACATCTGACCAGCCACCTGTGCGTCATATGCATGGAATTTCGGGCGTACTTGTATTCACACGGATAAGGTGTACATTCGTCAAATGCCATGACAATATCAGCTCCGATAATTCTTTGCACATCCATGACTGATTCCGGACTAAAAAAATGTCTGGATCCATCTATGTGTGACTGAAATTTTACGCCTTCTTCTGTAATCTTCCGCATGCCTTTGAGAGAATAAACCTGATAACCACCACTATCTGTTAATATTGGCTTATCCCAACACATAAACTTATGAAGCCCTCCTGCTTTCTTAAGGATTTCAGTTCCCGGGCGTAAATATAAATGATACGTATTGCCAAGAATAATCTGAGCTTTTATGGTATTTTCGAGCTCATGCTGGTGTACTCCTTTTACGGTACCTTGGGTTCCGACCGGCATAAATATTGGGGTCTGTATATTGCCGTGAGCAGTGGAAATGGTTCCCGCACGTGCATTTGAGCCCGTGTCTTTATATTCTATATTAAATTTCATTTATTAATTTGATCTGAATCTCGCCATGTCCATTTTTATTAATACGGCGATCATTATAGAAAATGCAATAAGTGATGATCCACCTTTGCTGATAAATGGCAATGGAATACCTACAACAGGGAGCAGTCCCATGGTCATTCCGATATTGAAGGCGAAGTGAAAAAATAAAATACCAGCTACGGCATAACCATAATTCCGGATAAACTCAAGATTAGCCCTTTCTGCAATGATGATACATCTTATGAGCAGTATAGTAAATAGTATGATCACACCCAGACTTCCAATAAATCCCTGTTCTTCTCCGATTGATGTAAAAATAAAGTCAGTGGATTGCTCAGGCACATAATCAAGTTTGGTCATTTCTCCCTTTAGAAAACCTTTCCCCTGAAATCCTCCTGAACCTATAGCCAGCTTAGACTGAATGATATTGTATAAAGACCCACGAGGATCACATTTGTCAGGTCTGAGCCATACATTGATACGATCTTGTTGATGTGGTCGCAGAAAATGGTCAAATACATAACTCGAAGTATATGAAAATGCAGAAGCAAAAATCAGAACAGGTATTACAAATCCTACGATCTTGAATTTTCTGCTTTTCATCAGTAAAAACAAATAGTAGCCAAACCCTGCCAATGCTGGAAAAATAACAAACACCTGTTCATTTTGATATAATAAAAATATCATAACCAGTAATATGGTAGCGACAATAGTCAAAGCCCTTTGGGGTTTTTCGACATCAAAAATTAAAATTGCACCACCAAAAAACAAAAGGAATACTGTAACTAAAAAAGGTGTAAACATCAATGAAAAAACAAAGATTAAAGCGACACTCAAACCAACCAGAATTACCCACGGTGACATCCCTCTTCTATACAAAAGAATAAAGAAAGAAAGAAAAACCAACGAAGATCCAAAGTCCGGTTGCAAAAGTATAAGCAAGGCAGGTCCCAGAAACAAAGCCAAAGAAATAGCAAATACATTGGTATTGGTAACACTGGTCTTAAAAAAACTAAGGTAACTGGCCAATGCCAAAGCAGTGCCAAATTTTGCCCATTCTGATGGCTGAAACGAAAAGAAACCGTATCGGAACCAAGCTTTGGCACCATTTATTTCTTTGCCTAAGAATAATACAAGGATCAATAAAATAATGGTAATTCCATAAATCGGAAATGCCAGCGTATTCCAAAATTTCCAATCCAAAGTAAGTGCGGTAAAAAAAGCAAATATAGAAAATACTAACCACAACGACTGGGCGCCTATAGGTGTGGTGACATCCATAAAAGAATATGGCGCTTTAGGATCATATAATGTTGAAAGCACCATAAACCACCCGATTACTACCAGGCTGAAATACACCGATAATGTGATCCAGTCAAATGTTTTGTTTTTAGATAGGGCTTGTTGTGCCATCAGGATTTCAATTACTTACTAGGGCTCTTTTACTAACATTGTCATATACAGGAGTAGCAGAAGGAAAAGTCTTTTTTAGCTCCAATAAAAAAGGCATCAACTTGTTCTTATTTTCAAAGTAACCCACACGCACCTGATAATACGGCGCTACATGTTTCCAATCCACATTCATCCCAGGATACATCATACTGAAATTTGATTTGGCACTTTCCATCTCTCTTCTGTCATCGGTGGTGATGATCTGAATCCTCCATGCCTTTATAGTTTCATTTGCTTTCCCATTAGATACAAATTTTTCCATAAATCGATCTACAGAAACTGACGTTTTTACTTTTACATTGGATTGTCCATTTAGCTCAATGTCTGACATTGACACCAGAAAAACTAAAAAGAAAAATAAATATATGTACTTAACCCTATGCAATGTCATATTAGAATTGGTTTTGTCAAAACTAAACGTAGATTTATCCAAAAAGAATGCAAAAATAAGAAAAAATCAATCAAAAAATAAGCTAAAATCATATATCAGCTCATTTTTATGCCCTGATTGTTTTTCTCCGGCTATTATTAATGACCAAAACAAAATATTCACTTGTATAAAAAAGAAAAAAATCTTTATAAAAAGCTGATATTCCTTTTAAGTCCTTCATACTTGGTTCGTTTTACTGCACTACCTTCAAATATTGAATTGAAAGTAGACTGAGTCATATTTTGCCATTCTTCCTTCGTCATATTGAGCAAGTCTTCCTTTGGTATAAATTCCGCTTCATTGTGCGGCTTTGAGAACCGATTCCACGGACAAACCTGTTGACATATATCACATCCAAACATCCAGTTGTCTATCTTACCTTTGAATTCAGCAGGTATTTCATCTTTAAGTTCAATAGTTAGATAGGATATACATTTGCTACCATCCATGAGGTAACCATGGGCATCAATGGCGTCCGTTGGGCACGCATCTATGCATCTGGTGCAAGTCCCGCAATAATCAGACATTGGGTTATCATATTCCAAATCAAGATCCAGAATGATTTCAGCAAGAAAAAAAAATGAACCTTTTTGGGGATGAATCAGAAGCGTGTTTTTACCAATCCAGCCGATACCACTCTTTTTTGCCCAGTCTCTTTCTAATATTGGGGCAGAATCGACAAAAACTCTTCCATCAATGTCCCCAAAGGTTTCCTTGATCCAAGCAAAAAGCTGATTCAGTTTTTTTCTGACTACTTTGTGGTAATCCTTTCCGTAAGCATACATAGATAATTTGGGAGCGTCTTTGTCAGCTTGCAGGCTAGGATTGAAGTAATTATAAGCCAATGAAATCACGCTTTTGCATCCGGGAACAAGCACGGTCGGATCTACTCTTTTGTCGAAATGATTGGCCATATAGCTCATTTCACCATGGTAGTTTTGTGCCAACCAATGCTCAAGATTTGCAGCTTCTTTTTCAAGATACTGCGCCTTGGAAATGCCACACAATAAAAAACCTAAATCAATAGCTTTTTCTTTTATTAGGGCTGACCGATCTGAAAGTTGCATAAATTTAAGAGATATACAGACCAAAGGTACACAGTATTCTTAATCTCTCTTATACCGATTTAAAAAATCCCAATTTATTATCAGGCGTGATGACCAGATGGAAATTCTCCTTAAAAAGTTTAATGGCTATGGCAAGTAGGATGATACCAAAGACTTTACGCAATATGGCAGCCCCGGCATCCCCAAGTTTTTCACTGATTTTATCAGAAAAGTGCAATACAGCAAACACTACCACTATGTTAATAAAAATCGCAGCGAGAATATCCATATTTTCATATTTTGACTTTAGGGATATTAAAGTGGTCATTGTACCAGCACCGGCGATCAGAGGGAAAGCAATAGGTACGATGGTGCCTACTGAATTTCCGGCACTTTCTCTAAAGAATCGAACACCCAATATCATCTCCAACCCTAAAAAGAACAGAATGATAGCACCAGCTACGGCAAAAGACTGTACATCGAGACCAAATAGCTTCAGGATTCCTTCCCCGGCAAAAAGAAATGCAATCATCAGTCCCATAGAGACGAGAGCTGCTTTCAGAGAATCTACTTCTACACCTTTCTTTTTCAAGTCAATGATGACTGGGATATTGCCCACAATATCTATAACTGAAAAGAGTATAAGGGCTATACTGAGTATGTTAGCTATGTTCATAACAAATATTATTCTTTTAACACCAATATTATAGACGTATAAACAAATATAATGTTGCATTTATATAGGCAAAGTAACAATGATTGACAGAACATTAACATTGTGAATATTCAATTAAACCATTTGAAAATGCAAACAACGGGATTATAATCCCATAATTATATATAATTTGTGGAATACGTTCTGTATATTTTATAATTTTGATTAATTACATTTGGGGAATTGATTAATATATTAAAGATATTCTGTAAAATTGTCTCTATTGATGATATGCGTTTCAACATTTTGATAAGCTTGTGTAAACGTAACCGGAAATTTTACTTTTTGAGTTTTGTTCCATTTTATTTCATAAGCGAAGAACTGTCCATTTTTTTCCAGAATATAGTCTATTTCTTGCTGTTGATAAGTTCTCCAAAAATATTCTCTATACATCAGATGTTCGTAGCTGTTTTTTTTCTTCAACTCGCTTATAATAAAATTTTCCCAAAGAGCACCGATATCTTGTCTTACTGCCAAAGGCCTGAAATCCCCAATAATAGCATTTCTCATACCATTATCGTAGAAATATATTTTTCTTCCATTACTTATTTCATTTCGTTGATTTCGACTTAGCGCCGGAAGTCTGAATATGATAAAAATTTTTTCCAGCAGCCCAATGTATTCTTCTACCGTCTTTCTGTCTAGCCTTATTAATTGTGCCAATTCATTATAATTCACTTCGCTTCCCACTTGTAAAGCCAAAGCATGTAATAAATTCTGCAATACCTCAGGTTTTCTGATATTTTGAAGATTTAATATATCCTTGTACAAATAGCTGCTTGCCAGTTGTTTTAGTATATCTTGTTCGTTATTCGGCTTGGAAATAACCTCCGGGTACATCCCATAAACTAATCTTGTCTCCAATTGCAAAACTGCTTCAAGATATCCGTATCTTCCTATTAATTCACTCCAGGATATTGGCCACAAATTATACTCCCACTTTCTCCCGGTAAGAGGCTCATTCAACTGATTGGCCATTTCAAGTGCAGATGATCCACAAAGAATTAGTTTAACATCTTTGATTCTATCAAAAATTATTTTGCTGGTCAGGCCAATATTTTTGATTCTTTGTGCCTCGTCAATAAAAACTACCTTATGATTACCAATAATTTGCAAAAGTCTTTTTTCTCCGACATCTGTCAACAACAATTGGTACTCAGGATCATCCCCATTAATAAACAAATAGTCTCCATTATCCTTACATATTTTGTTCAATAAAGTGGATTTACCCACCTGACGCGGGCCAATACAAATGATGACCTTATCATCAGCCCAATGCTCATCTATCCTTTTTCTTAAAATTCGGTCAAACATTGTACAAATTTGGTACAAATATATAAATACGGGGATTATATTCCTATATTTATATATAATTTGTGGAATATGATCCTCGAATTTTCCAAAATTGCCCAAAGTCTATGTCTAAGCTCATAGCTTTTCTGCCGAATTTATCTTTAACAGTCAGATTATTTAATCATTCTATAAAATTTGTTTCTTGATTCTATATACATTTTGAGTATCCGATTTTACAAAACTAAAGTATTGCAAATGACATTTTTTCAAAATAATGTAAATAATAGTTGCACAACTTAATAATACGTTGTATATTTGTTTTAATATTTCAAAAATTGGTAAATGATGCCCCTTAAAAACACCATAATTCTTCTCACTTTGACCTTGCATTTGAGTATGAATGGTCAAAAGGTCGACTGTTTGATAGGTGATAGTCTACTAAATCAACAAAACTATATGCTGGCTGCTGAAATATATACTTCTTGCTATCTTTCGGACACCATGAATAAAAAACCCATGGTGTCACTGGCCAACTGCTATATGCAACTGGGAGATTATACCCTGGCAAAAAAATATTATCACCAGTTGGAAGTAGATAGTTTATATAAAATAGAGTCCATCTCAAAATTAGCCATTATCTACGAATCTCAACAAAATCTACCCAAAGCTATCAAATATTATCGTGCTATCAGTATGGTATATCCGGAAAATCCTATTTATCTCCGCAAACTGGGCAATCTGTACCTGCAAGGCAGAGAGACAAAACAAGCAACCGAGTCATATCAAAAAGCCTACCAAATCAATCCCAGAGACCTGCTGACTATTCAGGCATTGACAGAATTTTATCTCAATAGGGATGATCTCGGCAAAGCAGATAGTTTGGCCAATAACGGCATCAAAATAGATAGTAATAATGTTGGTCTTCTTCTATTAAAATCACGCATCAGATACAGAGCCAGAGATTATAGTACGACAGCCGAAATCCTTCATAAGCTGACCTATCAAACAGAACTTAACAATTTTTACAATAAATTGCTTGGTTACTCATTTATTCAAATCGATTCAATTGATAAAGCCATATATCATCTGCAAAAATCACTATTGGACGAAAACGATCCCGAATATGCCCTCTTTTATCTGGCTTTAGCGCATGAGAAAAAGAAAGAATTTTCGAAGGCGGAATGGTTTTTTCAGGAAGCAGCCAAAGCAGGAATATCTGATAACATGTCCCAATATCACCGTGGTTTGGCTCGGATCTACACACATCAGCAAGCACACTCAAAAGTCATTGATCATTATCAAAAGAGTTTGGAATACCAAGCGGATCCTGAAGTCTATTTTTTTATGGGCAATGCCGCCGAGCAGATAAGCAAAAGGAAGAATAAGGCCATACAGTATTATCAACAATATCTGAAAAGTGGCCACAAAAATGATGAATGGAGACGCATATCCACCGCGAGGATCAAAGTATTAAAAGAGAATGAATTTATGAACAAAACAAAAAAATGACAAATTTGACATACATAACTTAAAGCTCCCTGAGTGCGCTTTGACTTTATATAAAAACGTAAAATTATATTCATGCAAAAATTAACCAAGGCAGAAGAAGAAATCATGCAGTTGTTTTGGGACAAGGGTCCATCATTGGTAAGTGCATTGATAGACGAAATGCCCGAACCCAAACCACCACATTCATCCGTCTCTTCTATCGTCAGGATACTGGAGAAAAAAGGTTTTGTAGATCATAAAACCTACGGCAAAACCTACGAATATTTTCCGATCATCAGTAAAAAGGAGTATTCCAGGTTTTCATTGAGCAAATTGGTCAGCAACTATTTTGAAGGATCGGTCAATGAATTGGTCTCCTTTTTAGTAAAGGAAAATGATATCACTCTGAGTGAACTGGAACGCATCAAACAGGAATTAGCAGATAAATCATCCCCTAAAAAGTAACATCATGCTAACTTACCTCCTTCAATCATCCACCTGTCTCATCATCCTATACGGTATTTATCATTTTATACTATCTGAGATGACATTCTTTAAGTACAATCGAGCGTATCTTTTACTCTCAATATTGGCTTCATTGATGATACCGATTTTAGCACCTTTGTTGGTTTTACCAGAAGAGTCGGTGCCTGTGCTACATTGGAGTCATATAGCAGGAGATATCACGTTTATCGTTGCTGATAATGCAGTGACGGTTTTTGATTGGAAAGGCTTGATAGGCAATATTTTGTGGGTAGTCTATTTTGTGGGAGTTATGGTCGTTTTGCTCAAAATGATCTATGGATTGTCCAGGATTTATAGATACCACACATACGGACAAAAGAAGATTTTAATGGATATCGCATCATTACTACAGAAGCGGTGCATCTGCCTTTTTCATTTTTCAAAGGCATCTATGTCAGTCGGCATGTGCCGCTACAAGATCACATGCACACGATCCTCGAACATGAAGAAATACATATCCGTCAATGGCACACTTTGGACGTCCTGATGGCAGAGATGGTACATGCATTTTTTTGGTTCAATCCGGTGATGATTTTTTATAAACGTGCTTTGCGTCAAGCGCACGAGTATCTAGCTGATGACCTTATCTGTCGCAAAAATTCTGTAAGTAGCTACACGGAGTTATTGCTCAGTAAGTCGCAGTCTGGCTTAGAATTGGCGCTGACCAATCAATTTTTTCATTCACAAATCAAAAAACGTATTCAAATGATGACAACACATAAAACAAACCGAAGTGCTGCCTGGAAGTATGCTTTGGTATTGCCACTACTTTTGGGTCTAGTGATCTTATTTTCTTCTTCTACTATCAAACAACAGCTGCAAGATGTAGTATCAGTAAGCCTCGATTCTATTCCAAAGCCACCTGCTCCACCGCCACCACCTGCGCCGCCAGCACCACCAATACTAAATGGTAACGCTGTAATGCCTGAAGGCGTAATGGCCATCATCGTAGAAGAAACATTTATCAAAGTTGCCTTAAGTAGTGGTGTATCCAAATATTACTACAAAAATGATGCTCTGGATATGCAGGAGTTTGAAAATTTTTATGGCAAAATACCTAGTCATGACATGGTTCCACCACCGCCACCTCCTATTCCTAATTTGATCAATACTGATCAAGAAAAGTTTACTCAAGGGCTGGGATTGGATAAAAATCCATTATTTGTAGTTGATGGCAAAGTTTATAAACAAGATCTAATTAATATTGATCCTAATGACGTCCTATCTATAAATGTTATGAATAAGATTAGCCATGATTTTAATGAAATAGTAAAAAAATATGGAAATCAAGCCGAAAATGGTGTTGTTTTTATATATACAAAATCTTATAAAGGATCAATCCAAGAGGAACCTGAAAAGGAAATTTTCAAAGTAGTCGAACAAATGCCAAGATTTCCTGGTTGCGAAAACGAACCAAGCCAGTTTGAAAAAAAGGATTGTTCCAATAGGAAAATGTTGGAATATATAGCCAAACATTTGAAGTATCCGTCAGAAGCAAAAGATAAAAGTATCGAAGGGACCGTAGTTGCACAATTTACGATCAACAAAGATGGTAGTGTCTCAGACATCAACATTATCAGAGATATAGGTGGTGGATGTGGTCAAGCAGTTATTGAGATGCTAAAAACAATGAATGATATGCCAGAAAAATGGTTACCAGGTAAACAAGCAGGAAAGAATGTAAATGTCCTTTACACCTTGCCAGTGAAGTTTAAAATGACAGATGATCAACCTATCCCTAAGGTAGTAGAAAAATTGCCAAAGAAATCAGAAGAAGAAAGTAAAAAAGAAGCATTTAAAACTATGCTGGAAATGGCTGCCTTTCCTGGAAGTGAAAACGAAACGGATCCAATGAAACGTCTAAGCGGATCTTTTAATGAGATGACAAAATTTATCCAAAACCGCTTAAAATATCCATCAAAAGCAAAGGAAAATAATATTGAAGGTCCCGTATACATCCGAATTACAATAGATGCCAATGGAAAAGTCACTGATGCCATGATAAAAGAAGATATTGGCTTTGGCTGTGGTGAAGAAGCACTCAGAGTAGTCAGAATGATGCCCAATTGGTTTCCTGCCACTAAAGATGGAAAAGCAGTGGCAAGCACTCAAACCATTTCTATTTCTTTTAAGTTGAAAGGATATGGAAACAAATCTCCGGACTTAAATACTGAAGATCGATTCAAAAATAGCATTGAACCACAGCATTTAAATATTTACCCTAATCCTACGAGCGATCTGATAGAATTGTCATTGCAAGGTTCTAAAGAAGATGTAGAAGTTTCTATTCTGGACTTGTCAGGAAAATTATTATACAAAAATAAATTTGACAATCGACAGGAAAGCTTTAAGACAAAAATTGATATCAGTCAGATAAACGTGCCTACAATTTTGGTCAAGACGGTACAAGGTAACAAAGTTTCTTCCAAACAAATAGTGATTAGAATATAAGCTTGAACAATATCTTCTAAAAAATCCCTGCGTTACTTTTGTAGTTTCGCAGGGATATTTTTTTAGAATTTAAATTGTATTTTTATCATCACAACTAAGATAAAATCTTTGCAACCTCTCCACATTTCTACATATCATAAAATTTTCTTATATTTGCCTTCTATTTTAATTTGAAGTAATATCAGAAATTTATGAGTGACAATACAGGTGTACTTTACAATGAAGACAATATTCGGAGTCTTGACTGGCAGGAACATATTCGGCTCAGACCAGGAATGTACATTGGCAAGCTCGGTGACGGATCAGCACAGGAAGATGGTATCTATATTTTACTCAAAGAAGTAATAGACAATTCTATTGATGAGTTTGTAATGGGAAATGGCAAAAATATTGACATTTCCATTGAACAAGGAAAAGTGTTTATCAGGGACTTTGGTAGAGGTATTCCTCTAGGCAAGGTGGTAGATTGTGTATCAAAAATTAATACCGGGGGGAAATATGATTCCAAAGCCTTCAAAAAATCTGTAGGTTTAAATGGTGTAGGTACCAAAGCGGTTAACGCATTATCGAGCTATTTCAGGGTACAATCTTTCAGAGACGGTGAGACCAAATCTGCCGAGTTTTCTGCTGGTATCATCACTTCCGATCCCAAAGTAGCCAAAACCACAGAACCCAATGGTACGCTGATCGAATTTATAGCCGACGAAACCATTTTTAAACATTATCGGTACAGACCTGAATACATCGAAAATCAACTCTGGAACTATGCCTATCTGAATGCCGGGCTAAAAATGAATTACAATGGCAAAACATTGGTCTCCAAAAATGGACTCAGGGATCTTTTAGAACGGAAAACTGATGTGGAAAATCTCTTGTATCCCATCATACATCTAAAAGCTGAAGATATCGAAATAGCCATCTCTCACAATACGTCTTATGGTGAAGAATATTATTCATTTGTCAACGGGCAGAATACCACACAGGGAGGAACGCATCTTGCTGTATTCAGAGAAGCCATAGTCAAAACCATCCGGGAATTTTACAATAAACCTTTTGACACGCGCGACGTACAGACGTCAATAGTTGGCGCTATAAGCATCAAAATAGAGGAGCCCGTGTTTGAATCTCAAACAAAAACCAGACTTGGCTCTCAAAACATGGCACCGGAAGGCACATCCATCAGAGCATTTGTGATTGATTTTATGAAAACAAATCTGGACAACTTCCTTCATAAAAATAAAGAAGTTTCTGATGCCATATTGCGCAAAATACTTCAGTCAGAAAGAGAACGTAAAGAAATCGCTGACATCAAAAAGATAGCCAATCAAAGAGCAAAAAAGGCAAACATTCACAACAAAAAATTGCGTGATTGTCGGATTCACCTCACGGATGGCAAAAAAGCAGATGAAGAACAAAAACTTGCCAGTACTATCTTCATCACTGAGGGAGATTCGGCCAGTGGATCTATAACTAAAGCCAGAAACGTTCAGTCTCAGGCAGTATTCAGTCTTCGAGGTAAGCCATTAAATTGTTATGGTATGACCAAAAAAGTGGTATATCAAAACGAAGAGCTCAACCTGCTTCAACATGCACTTGATATCGAAGATGGGATCGAAAATCTTCGGTACAATCGTGTAGTTATTGCAACCGATGCCGATGTCGACGGTATGCACATCAGGTTATTATTACTGACATTTTTCCTTCAGTTTTTTCCTGATTTGGTCAAGATGGGCCACTTATATATACTGGATACACCACTTTTCAGAGTACGGGATAAATCAAAAACTTATTATTGTTATAGTGAGCAGGAAAAACAAGAAGCCATCCAAAAACTCAGAGGCAAAGCAGAAATCACACGATTCAAAGGATTAGGAGAAATATCGCCCAATGAATTTGAAGATTTTATCAGTGAAAATATAAAACTGGAGCCTGTTATATTGGGTGAAGGAACTAAAATCGAAGATTTATTATCTTATTACATGGGTAAAAACACACCCGAACGTCAGGTATTTATTATCGACAATCTAAAAATAGAGCTTGACCAAATTCAGCCAGCAGAAGAGGTCATGGATTTGGAAAATGTAGAGGCTGAAGAATTAATTTAATTTTCTATTTTGGATACCAAGCCTGACCCAACCATACTTATCGATATTGTCCGAATGCCTATGCCATACGGTAAGTATAAAGGCACTCTGATCAAACATATTCCTACGTATTATCTGGAATGGATGTCCACCCAAGGATTCCCGGAAGGGAGATTAGGTATGATCTTATCTACTGCTTTTATAATTAAGACCAATGGTTTGGAGTACTTACTTAAAGATATCCGTTAATTTTAAAATATTCTCTTTATATGAAAATGTTCGTCTCAGTCATCCTACTTATTTTTCATTTCGTCGGACATCTATCAGGTCAGGCAGATGATCAATATAGAAATAAAAACTGGAACCCAAAGGCTGGTAAATATTATTTTTCCACGCAAATTACTTACTCCTATCACAATGATTCAGCAGAAGACGATTACAATCGTTCCGGTGAGATAAGTATTTATATTGATGAGAAGAGCGGCACCTTTTTGTTTACCAAGGAGTCGTATGGAAATACCGGCGAAATGGTAGATTTTGTCATTGCTGATCAGCAAGGAAATTATATCTTTGGGTATACTGACGAACACGGAAAAAAACTACGCGAAACGTTGAAGTCTTATAAAGCTTCAGATAAAAATTTTCAGTCTAAAAAAGTTGAAAATGACTTCAATAAATATTGTCAACCAACTGGAAACACGAAACGTTTTGGGGAAAATAAATATGGTTGGCCCGTATTTAAAGGTACTGAATATAATATTAATGATATGCTCTCAGATAGTAGTACTGTCTTTTTAACAGCATCAAAATATAGTTTTTTACCTGTATTTCTATTTAACCAATTGCAAAGTGAAACGAAACTACCTGTAAATTTTGACTTCAGTAAAAAATTGCCTTCAAAAAATCTTATTTTAAAGCATTCATATGTGTTAGACGGATCAATTTCTTCATACACGTTAATCTCATCATCTCCAACAGAATACTTCATAGATTTAGGAGGCTACAGGGTATTAAAAAAATAAAAAAGGATATCAACATAAAGTATTGATATCCTTCTATTTAAACCTTATATTATTACGATAAAGTTATTATCCTTTTAGTACTTTTGCCATGGTGATACCAATATCAGCAGGTGAATTGACCACATAAATGCCACACTCAGCCATGATTTTCATTTTAGCTTCTGCGGTATCATCGTGACCACCTACTATAGCTCCGGCATGCCCCATGGTACGTCCTTTTGGCGCGGTTTGTCCGGCAATAAATCCTACGACAGGTTTTTTATTTCCTATGCTTTTTATATATCTTGCAGCATCAGCCTCATAATTTCCGCCTATCTCACCGATCATCACAATACCATCCGTTTCAGGGTCTTCCATCAATAATTTGACAGCATCTTTGGTAGGCGTACCTATGATTGGATCACCACCAATTCCTATTGCTGTAGAAATACCCATGCCTGCCTTCACAATCTGATCTGCGGCTTCATAAGTTAATGTTCCCGATTTTGAAACCACACCAATTCTACCCTTTTTAAAGACAAAACCCGGCATGATACCCACTTTTGCTTCGTCAGGGGTAATTACTCCCGGACAATTGGGACCTACAAGTGTACAATTATATTTCTCGATATATGCTTTAGCAATCACCATATCCTGTACGGGTATTCCTTCAGTGATGCAGATGATCACTTTGATACCTGCTTCTGCCGCTTCCATAATAGCATCTGCAGCAAATCCCGGTGGAACGAAAATAATGGTGGTATCGGCGCCGGCTTTATCTACTGCCTCTTTTACGGTATTATACACAGGTTTTCCCAAATGTACACTTCCTCCTTTGCCGGGAGTTACTCCACCAATCACATTTGTACCGTAATCTATCATTTGCTCTGCATGGAATGTACCTTCCTTGCCGGTAAACCCTTGAACAATAATTTTTGAATCTTTATTGACCAATACACTCATAATCCTGTCTTATTTCTTTTTTTGTTCTATTAAAATGATCTCTTCTCCCGGTAGATGCATAAGGTGTTTTTCCCGAGCAAATTTCTCCTGATTATTTTTGAGATCTTCTTTGTCCTTCAGCGCCTGCACTATTTCATCATTAAGATGATCCTTTTCCATCTCCATTCTGGAAATAGTACCATTAAGTTTCTGATAAGCAAATATATTATGTTTATCAAAAAAAGCTACCCACACAATAAAACAAACAGTAACAATTGTATACTTATTTATCCATGATGGTGAGATTCCAACCAATGTAGCTACCTCATCAAGTATTTTCTTATCTTTTGCCATGATACGATGATTTAAAAAATTATAACATTAAATATTGAGCCTTAGTAATGTTTTATTTAGGAAATAAGCGATCTACCCGGATAGAATGCTGAATCACCCAATTCTTCTTCGATTCTAAGTAATTGATTATATTTAGCTATCCTGTCACTTCGAGATGCTGAACCTGTTTTTATTTGTCCGGTATTCAAAGCAACTGCAAGGTCAGAGATAGTAGTATCTTCAGTTTCACCGGATCTATGGCTCATCACAGAAGTGAAACCATTTCTCGTGGCTAAATTAACTGCATCAATCGTTTCTGTTAATGAACCTATCTGATTTACTTTTACCAAAATGGAATTGGCAGCTTCCTGCTCTATCCCTCTTTGCAACCTTTTGGTATTTGTAACAAACAAATCATCACCAACCAACTGCACCCTACTACCCAAAGCTTTGTTTAATTTTGTCCAGCTTGCCCAATCGTCTTCATGCAAACCGTCTTCAATTGAAAAGATAGGATAATTATTTACCCAACCTGTCCAATAGTCCACCATTTCATCGCTGGTAAGTTTTTTACCTCCGGATTTGTGAAAATGATACACTTTTTCTTCTTCATTATAAAATTCTGAAGCCGCTGCATCCATTGCTATCATAATATCAATACCTGGTCTGTATCCGGCTGATTCGATGGCTTTTAATACTATCTCTATGGCTTCTTCATTGGACTTAATATTTGGTGCAAAACCGCCTTCATCTCCTACATTTGTTGAATATCCTTTGGATTTTAATACAGATTTCAAATGATGAAAAACTTCCACGCCCATTCTTAAACCTTCTGAAAATAGATCTGCACCAAGTGGCATAATCATAAATTCCTGAAAATCAATGCTATTGTCAGCATGAGATCCTCCATTCAGAATATTCATCATAGGCACAGGCATGATATGTGCATTTACACCACCAACATATCTGTATAATGATTGCCCAGACTCTTCAGCGGCTGCTTTAGCCACAGCCAGAGAAACTCCCAATATAGCATTAGCACCCAAATTGGACTTATTTTCAGTACCATCAAGTTCAATCATGATGTCATCTATATATCGTTGTTCATAGACATCTTCTCCGATAAGAGCTTCTCTGATTTTATCATCTATGTTATTACAGGCATTGAGTACACCTCTACCCAAATATCTGCTTTTATCATTGTCTCTTAATTCTACTGCTTCATATTTTCCTGTAGAAGCGCCTGAAGGTACTGCTGCCCTTCCCATTATTCCATTTTCAGTCAGTACTTCAACCTCTACTGTTGGATTTCCTCTTGAATCCAGAATTTCTCTTGCTCTGATATCAACAATTACACTCATATTAGTTATATTTTGCTTTTTTTAAAAGGTTTACAAAATCATCAAAAAGATACTTTGAATCATGTGGCCCGGGATTAGCTTCGGGGTGATACTGGACAGAAAAGGCCGGTTGATTTCTCATTCTGATACCTTCTACGGTTTCATCATTCAGATTTCTGTGTGTAATCTCAATAGTATCAGAACACTTTAACACATCCGGTTCACTTACTGTAAAACCGTGATTCTGGCTGGTTATCTCACATTTACCAGTATCTAGATTGATCACCGGATGATTTGCCCCCCTATGGCCATGGTGCATTTTAAAAGTAGAAATACCATTGGCCAAAGCTAAAATCTGATGACCAAGACATATTCCAAACATAGGTTTTTTAGTCAACAAAAGTGACTTAACCGTTTCTATGGCATACTCCATGGACGCAGGATCACCGGGTCCATTGGAAAGAAAAAAACCATCCGGATTAAACGAGATTATGTCAGATAGCTTAGTTTTTGCCGGAAAAACCCTCAAAAAACAACCTCTTTCTGATAAGCTATTTAAGATATTTCTTTTCGTACCAAAATCAAGCACCGCCACTTTTATGCCCGCATTAGGGTTCCCTATGTCATACACTTCTTTTGAAGAGACTATACTGGCAAGTTCAAGACCCTCCATGGAAGGCACTTTCTTAAGTCTCGCTCCAAGCTCTTCTTTATCAAATATTTCTGATGAAATGATACAATTCATCGCGCCTTTATCACGGATATTTCTGACAATAGCTCTTGTATCCACATCATATATACAGACAACATTATTTTCTTCAAAATACTTTTGTATATCAAGGTCTGCCAAAGGTCTGCTATAATCATTGGTAAAATTTTTACAAATCAATCCGGATATCTGAACACGTTCAGATTCAGTATCTATTTTTTTTGTACCATAATTACCAATATGTGCATTTGTAGTGACGAGTATCTGACCAAAATAAGACGGATCAGTAAATATTTCCTGATACCCGGTCATACCAGTGTTAAAGCATACTTCACCAGTTGATGTCCCCACTATTCCAGCAGCACTGCCTTCAAAAAAACTGCCGTCTTCAAAAAGTACTACAGCCTTATCCTTTTTCGAAAAATCCATTTTAGATATATTATCTGGAGAATATGAGTGCAAATATATGGTTTAATGCAAACAAATTACATTCAATTTACATATTTCTGTTACACTTATTAAATTTGCATCTTTAAACCATAATATAATGAATGAGCAGGATAAAAAATTTAAAGAACAATGGGAGAAAACGATAGCAAATGGGAGAATTAGGTATAGTTTGTTACATGGATCCACATTTGGATTCGCCATTTTTATCCTAGTTAATATGTTTAGTTTGAAAGAACAATCATTTAAAGAAATTTTCTTTACATCTGTTGCATTTGAACAAATGACTTTCATGGTTCTAGCTGGCATTCTTGGTTATGGCACGTTAAAATGGTGGGTTAACCAAAAAGTGTATAACAAAATATTAGATAAAGAAAAATCGGGTTACTAATGTTATCTAAAAACGAAAAGGGGTTAACCAAATTATGGCTAACCCCTTTTAATATTTTCAAATTGATATTTACTCTTCTTCGCTTGAAGCTACTTCATCAATAACAATAGGTGTAGCAACAACTGCAGCAGCAGTAGCGACAGCCGCTGATGTATTATCACCACCTGTTTTACGTCTACCTCTTCTTGTTCCAGCTTTTGCAGTACCAGCTTTTGCTTTCAATACTTCATTAAAGTCAACCAACTCAATCATTGCTATTTCAGCACCGTCTCCTTTACGGAAACCAGTTTTAATGATTCTGCAATATCCACCAGGACGATCGGCAATTTTTGGTGCAACATTATCAAATAATTCATTTATCACCTCCTTACTTTGAAGATCTGCAAAAACCATTCTGCGCGAGTGTGTTGTATTCTCTTTAGCTCTGGTCAAAATGGGTTCAGCATAAATTCTTAATGCTTTTGCTTTTGCAAGAGTTGTATTAATTCTTTTGTGAAGAATCAATGAATTGGTCATATTCATTAAAAGTGCATCTCTATGACCTTTTTTTCTGCCTAAATGATTAAATTTTTTACCGTGTCTCATAGACGTTATTTTTTTGTACCACTATTACTTGAGTTACTATTCGGCCTTGAACTCTGTGAAGTAACGTTTAATACCTATTTATAATAATTAATCCGCAAGCGGGCCGAAACGATTACTCCTCGTCCAGTTTATATTTAGAAAGGTCCATACCAAAAGTAAGCCCCTTCTGTTGTAAAAGCTCTTCGATTTCTACCAAAGATTTTTTACCAAAATTTCGAAACTTAAGTAATTCATGCATATCAAACCTAACCATCTCGCCCAATGTATTAATCTTTGCTGCTTTCAGACAATTGTATGCTCTTACAGATAAATCCAGATCTTCCAATGAAGTCTTAAGCAATTTTCTCATGTGAAGAATATGCTCATCAACTACATCGTCCTGGCGTGAAGAAGAATCATTGAAGGTGATGTTTTCATCGGTGATCAACATTAAATGCTGAATCATAATTCTGGACGCTTCCTTAATCGCTTCTTCTGGATGTATTGTACCATCAGTCTTAATATCTACAGTAAGTTTTTCGTAATCTGTACGTTGACCTACCCTGGTATTCTCGACCTTGTAAGCTACTTTTTTGATAGGAGTATAAATAGCATCTACAGGAATCACTCCAATTGCTGCATCCTTTGGCAAATTATCATCCGCAGGAACATACCCTCTACCCTTTGTTACGGTAAATTCAATTTCCAGAGTTACATTTGGTTCAAGTGTGCATATATACAAATCAGGGTTCATTATTTTAAACACATTTGTATTTGCTTCAATATCACCAGCCAAAAACTTATCCTTTCCAGAAATGGTCACATATAACTTTTCTTCCTCAGAGCCTTCAGATAAAACCATAGGCTTTATCCTGATTTGTTTAAGGTTTAAGATAATATCTACAACATCTTCTACAACACCCTTTATTGTAGAAAATTCATGGTCAACCCCAGCAATTCTGATGGCAGAGATAGCGTATCCCTCCAATGAAGAGAGGAGAATTCTTCTTAATGAATTTCCTATAGTCTGACCAAAACCAGGTTCTAACGGCTTAAATTCAAAAATGCCTTCAAAATCATCTGCTTTCTGAAGTAAGATTTTGTCTGGCTTTTGAAAATTTAGAATACTCATTATGATAATTTTACTTAATATAATAAAAAGGAATAGGCTATCCTTTGTGGATAGCCATATATATTATTTAGAATACAATTCAACGATTAATTGCTCGTTTATATTTTCTGGTATCTTTTCTCTTTCCGGATGCGCCAAATACCTCCCTTCCATCTTGTCACCGTTCCATTCAATCCATCCATAAATTTTAGCACCATCTCTCTTTGCAGAAACGTTGGTCTTAATAATATCCATGTTTCTCGATTTTCCACGAACAGAAACTACCGTACCTGGTTTTAATAGCATAGATGGAATATTACACAAAATGCCATCAACAAGTATGTGTCTGTGAGTAACTAACTGACGAGCAGATCTTCTTGTTTTAGCTATTCCCATTCTATACACTACGTTATCTAATCTGGACTCTAAAAGTTGAAGAAGAATTTCCCCTGTCACACCTGATTTGGCTGCAGCCTTTTCGAACAAGTTACGAAACTGTCTTTCTAAAACACCATAAGTGTACTTAGCCTTCTGCTTTTCGATCAATTCAAATGCATAGTCGGTACGTTGTTTACGCTTCTTCATCGCTCCATGTTGTCCAGGAGGATATTTTCTTTTCTCGTAAGCCTTATCGTACCCAAAAATTGGTTCACCAAATGCTCTTGCTTTTTTGGTAGTAGGACCTGTATATCTTGCCATTATAAATGGATTTTAAAATCTTATTAAACTCTTCTCTTCTTTGGGGGTCTGCAACCATTGTGTGGCACAGGGGTCATATCTTTGATTTTCACAACCTTTATACCAGATGAATCTATTGCTCTGATTGCAGATTCTCGACCAGCTCCAGGACCTTTAACAAATACCTCCACATTTCTTAATCCGGCTTCATAAGCAGTTGATGAAGCACTATTGGCTGCCATCTGTGCAGCATATGGTGTATTCTTTTTACTTCCTCTGAAGCCTGACTTTCCAGCAGATCCCCAGGAAATGACCTGACCAGATCTGTTGCACAATGATATGATAATATTATTGAACGAAGCGTGTATAAAAGCTAAACCATCTGATTCAACCTTAACAACGCGCTTTTTACTGACTTTTTTACCTTTGGCCATAATATTAATTATTAAGTATTATTTAGTAGCTTTCTTTTTGTTAGCTACAGTCTTCTTTTTGCCTTTACGCGTTCTGGCGTTTGTCTTAGTACTCTGGCCACGAACAGGAAGACCTTTTCTGTGTCTTAGCCCTCTGTAACAAGCGATGTCCATCAAACGTTTTATGCTCAACTGAACTTCACTTCTCAATTCACCCTCTACTCTATACTCATCCTGAATATATTTAGATATGAATTTTATGTTATCATCAGACCAATCCTGAATCTTGGTATCCTCGGAAACACCTGCAGCTGCTAAAATATTTTTAGCAAGTGTCGGTCCTATCCCGTAGATATAAGTCAACCCAATGACTCCCCTTTTATTTCTTGGTAAATCTACACCAGCAATACGTGCCATAATTTTAAATTATTATCCTTGTCTTTGTTTAAACTTAGGATTCTTTTTATTTATAATATAAAGCTTTCCTTTTCTTCTTACAATCTTGCAATCTACTGATCGCTTTTTTATAGATGCCTGTACTTTCATTGTATAAAGACTTTAATCTTTTATTTATAACGGTAATTAATTCTCCCTCTTGACAAATCATACGGCGACATCTCAACTGCTACTTTATCACCCGGAAGTATCCTGATATAATGCATCCGCATTTTACCTGAAATCGTAGCTGTAATAAGATGGCCACTCTCCAATCTTACTCTAAACATTGCATTTGAGAGTGCTTCTTCTATGATTCCATCTAATTTTATAAGGTCTTGTTTTGCCATTTTTTGAATTGGAGCGCAAATATCTAACAATTTATCGAAATATCTATGATTTCTTCATTTTTTTTCACTGAATCATCAATGAAACTGTGATTTGACAGTATATCTGCACCATCTTTCCTTACCGCAACGCTGTGTTCAAAGTGAGCCGAAGGTTTTCCATCTCTTGTAAGAATGGTCCATCCATCATTTAATTGTTTAACAGCTTTTCCACCCATGTTTACCATTGGTTCAATAGCGATTACAATACCTTCTTTAAGCAGAGTACCTTTACCCTTCATCCCAAAATTCGGAACTTCTGGATCTTCATGTAAACTTCTCCCTACACCATGACCTACTAACTCTCTTACTATACCATATCCGTGAACTTTTTCACAATAATTCTGTATGGCATAACTTATATCACCTATACGATTTCCTACAACTACAGCTTCTATTCCTTTATATAGCGATTCTCTTGTGACCCTTAAAAGATTTTCAACCCCAAGGCCAACATTTTTAAACGCAAAAGAGAATGCAGCATCACCATAGAACCCATTCAAGATAACCCCACAATCTACTGAAACTACATCTTTATCAGTAAAAAACTTATCAGATGGAATGCCGTGAACCACAGCATCGTTTAATGACATACACAAACTAGCCGGGAATCCTCTATAACCCTTAAAACCAGGAATACCACCATGGTCTCTAATAAACTCCTCAGCCGCTTTATCAATACTCTTTCCCGATTTACCTACTTTAAGGTTTTCGGCAACATAAGCCAATGTTCTACTAACAAGCAAATTACTTTCACGCATTAACTCTATCTCCTCATTAGTCTTATAATATATCATAGACTAAATTACATTCCTGCTCCTATAGTTATACCCTGATTTCCTCTACCCTGAATTCTACCTGACTTAACTAAGCCATCATATTTTCGCATCAATAAATAACTTTCTATTTGCTGAAGCGTATCCAATACTACACCAACCAATATAAGTAATGATGTTCCTCCAAAGAAATAAGCAAAAGCTGTATTTACTCCTGCAAATGCAGCAATTGCAGGAAGTATCGCTACCATACCAATAAATATGGCTCCTGGTAAAGTTATTCTGGTTGTTAATGCATCAATATAATCCTGAGTATCCTGACCCGGCTTAATCCCAGGTATGAATGAATTCATTCTCTTTAGATACTCAGCGTATTGCTGAGGATTAACTATTAAAGCTGTGTATACATAAGTGAAAATTACAATCAATATAAAAAACACAGCATTATATGCCAGTGACATTGGGTCATTTAAGGCAAGCAATAAATCACTTTGTGTGCCAGAACTACTTGTTGCCCACTGTGCAGCAGTCAGAGGTAAAAACATGATTGCCTGAGCAAAAATAATCGGCATAACACCGGCGGCACTTAACTTTAAATTTATAAAATCATTTGCTGAACCACCAGCTACATCACCTGCAGCTCTACCCACCATTCTTTTGGCTGCCTGAATAGGAATTTTCCGTACGCCCT
This sequence comes from Saprospiraceae bacterium, assembly GCA_016714445.1. GTDB lineage: Bacteria > Bacteroidota > Bacteroidia > Chitinophagales > Saprospiraceae > OLB9. The sequence continues at coordinate 289,035 of JADJNF010000004.1, forward strand.
GCACAACAAGAATGGTAGCTATGATTACAAAGAACCACACAATAAACTCTAGAATAAGAGGTATCCATCTGTTATTTGATATCTGTCCAAGAATCTCAGCAACAATTGCCTGAGGTAATCTAGCAATGATACCTACCATGATCAACAATGAAATACCATTACCAATACCTCTGTCTGTTATTTTCTCTCCAAGCCACATTGCAAAAATAGTACCAGTGGCAATTATTATCATATTACTAAACCAAAAAATACCAGGATTAATACTTGTATCGACAGCTCCAGGCGTTGTCTTCAACATCAATAAGTAACCACTTCCCTGAACAAGTGTAATCAGAAGAGTTAAAAATCTAGTGATTTGATTGATCCTTTTCCTTCCGGATTCCCCCTCCTTTTGTTGTAAACGCTGAAAGTAAGGTACTGCAAAACCCAATAATTGTACAATGATGGAAGCAGTAATGTATGGCATAATACCTAAAGCAAATATCGATCCCTGATTAAAAGCACCTCCAGTAAAGGTATTGATCAATTGCAAAAGGTCATTGGCCTTTCGTCCTGAAGACGCAGCTTCAAGCGCAATAGCATTTACTCCAGGCAATACTATGTAGGATCCTAACCTGAAAACAGCTAAAATAACTAAAGTAAATAATATCTTATCTTTCAGTTCTTTTATACTCCAGATATTCCTTAATGTTTCTATAAACTTATTCATGTATTTACTAATTAAGCATTTATAGTACCTCCTGCAGCCTCAATTTTACTCTTTGCAGTAGCTGAATATGCATCAACATTTACATTCAGCTTTACAGTTAATTCTCCGTTACCTAAAACTTTGACCTTATGCCCTTTATTTATAATTCCTTCGTTATAAAGAGCAATTTTATTTATCTCAGTAATACCATAATTTTCGAAAATCTCCTGTAGACGTGAAACATTCATCGCTACATAAGTAACATTATTGATATTTTTGAAACCCCTTTTAGGCAACCTCATTTGAATAGGCATCTGCCCACCTTCAAAAGCCCTTTTACTACTGTAACCACTTCTGGCTTTAGCACCTTTATGTCCTTTGGAAGCTGTACCACCCGATCCTGATCCTTCACCACGACCCAATCTACCTTTTTCCTTCTTAACTGATCCTGATGCAGGAGTTAAATTATGCAATTTCATTTTTGATAATTTACAGTATTACTTAATTTATTGGGAAAACCCATTAACATTCTTCAACAACTATAAGATGCTGTACCTTTGCTACCATACCCATAATCTGTGGAGTAGCCACTTTGATCACAGGATTATGAAGCTTCTTGATACCTAAAGCATCTATTGTAGCCTTTTGACGCTTACTTCTGTCAATTGAACTCTTTATCTGCGTTATTTTTATATTTCCCATTTTATGGCAATTTTATTTTAACCTTCGTAAACTTTACTTAAATCCACACCTCTGTTCTTTGCAATCTCTTTTGCACTTCTCATTTTTGAAAGTGCATCAATTGTGGCTTTTACCACATTATGAGGATTTGAAGAACCCTGAGACTTTGCCAATACATTATGTACACCAGCCATTTCCAATACAGCTCTCATCGCACCACCAGCAATAACTCCTGTTCCATCAGCAGCAGGCTTAATTAACACCTTACCGGCACCATATTTACCTTTCTGCTCGTGTGTACAGTACCCTTATGTAATGATACACGAACCATATTTTTCTTAGCGTCCTGAACAGCCTTTTGAATTGACTCTGAGACGTCCAATGCCTTACCTAATCCATGACCAACAGATCCATTCCCATCACCTACAACAACTAAGGCAGAAAAACTAAAAGTTCGACCTCCTTTTGTTACTTTGGCAACTCTGGAAAGGTTTACTAACTTTTCCTTTATTTCTGATTCGCCCTGACTAACTTTAACTGGTGTTGACATATAAATTTATTTTTAGAATATTAATCCGCCTTCTCTGGCTCCATCAGCCAAAGATTTTACTCTTCCGTGATATAAATAACCACCTCTATCAAAAACTACAGTGTTGATTCCCACTGATTTAGCTTTAGATGCCAGTAACTTCCCTACTTCTGCAGCAACCGTTACCTTATTACCATCAATCTTCAACCCTTTAGATGATGAACTGGCCAATGTAACCCCATTAACATCATCAATAAGTTGACAATAGATCTCTTTATTACTTCTAAATACAGATAATCTTGGCTTCTGGTTTGTGCCACTGACTTTCTTACGAATTCTGTATTTAACTCTAGTCCTATTATATAATTTACTATCCATCTTAAACAGCTTTGGATTTTATCTTTGATTATTTTTTACCTGAAGTCTTTCCTGCCTTTCTTCTAATTATTTCACCGGCAAATTTAATACCTTTTCCTTTGTATGGCTCAGGCTTTCTATATGTTCTTATCTTTGCACAAACCTGACCAAGCAGTTGCTTGTCTGCACACTCCATAATTATAGTAGGACTTTCCCCTTTTTCCATTTTTGTAACCAACTGAACTTCATCAGGAATCATAAAATAAATAGGGTGAGAGTATCCTATCAACAACTCAAGCATATTACCAGTATTTGTTACCCTGTAACCCACACCAATTAACTCCATTTGCTTTTTAAACCCACTGGATACACCAGTTACCATATTATTTATAAGCGATCTGGAAAGACCGTGTGCTTCTCTGTGTCTTTTCTGTTCAGTAGGTCGTTCTACAGTTAATACTCCATCTTCAATTTTTATATTAAGCTCTGGATTAATCTGCTCAGTAAGTGTACCTCTTGAACCTTTAACCGTCACAAAATTACCTTTAGAAACATCTACCGAAACACCTGCAGGAATATTTATCAAAGATTTACCAATTCTTGACATAACTTAAACGTTTATAATATTAATAAATATAACAGATCAATTCACCACCAATATTTTCTCTTCTGGCTTGCTTGTCAGTCATCAAACCCCTAGAAGTTGATACTATGGCAATTCCTAAACCATTGATAATTTTTGGTAATTCCTGTGCTCCCGAATATTGCCTAAGACCAGAAGTTGAGATTCTTCCCAATTCTCTGATGACTGGCTTTTTTGTTACCGGATCATACTTCAATGCAATGCTAATCACACCTTGCTTCCCAGCTTCATCATCAAATTTGTACTTAAGAATATATCCATACTCGTAAAGTATTTCAGTGATGGACTTCTTCATGTTTGATGAAGGAATTTCCACTACTTTATGACCTGCCATCTGAGCATTTCTAATTCTGGTCAAGTAATCTGCAATAGGATCTGTTACTATCATTTTACAACTAATATTCAATTAAAAATTATTACCAACTGGCTTTTGTTATACCCGGGATTAGCCCTTCGTTTGCCATTTTCCTGAAGGTTACTCTGTTAATTCCAAACCTTCTCATATAACCTTTAGGTCTCCCTGTAAGTTTACATCTGTTATGAAGTCTTACTCTGGATGAATTCTTTGGCAACTTATCAAGTGCCTCGTAATCACCGGCTTCTTTAAGCTTCTTTCTAAGATCAGCATACTTAGCTACCAATCTTTCTCTCTTTGCTTCTCTTGCAATAACTGATTTTCTTGCCATTGGAATTAATTCTTTTGATTTTTAAATGGTAAACCAAGCTCTTTCAACAAAGCAATGGCTTCAGCATCTGTTTTTGCAGTGGTAACGAAAGTAATATCCATTCCCGAAATTTTACTTACTTTATCAATATCAATTTCAGGAAATATAATCTGCTCTTTAATTCCCAAAGAATAATTACCTCTTCCATCAAAACTCTTATCATTTATACCCTTGAAGTCTCTTACTCTAGGTAAAGCCACGGTAACCAACCTATCCAGAAATTCATACATTTGGCGGTCACGAAGAGTTACTCTAGCACCAATCGGCATAAATTCTCTAAGCTTAAAATTTGATATAGACTTAGAAGCTATTGTAGCTACTGCTTTCTGACCTGTGATGGTGGTCATCTCATTTACAGCATTATCCACCTGTTTTTTGTCTTGCGTAGCAGAACCAACTCCTTGGTTAACACATATTTTCAGCAACCTTGGTACTTGCATCACTGTTTTATAACCAAACTGCTCATGGAGCTTGGCGACTATCTCTTCGCGATATTTTGTCTTTAGTCTAGGTATATAACTCATTACTTGATAATTTCTCCTGATTTTTTTGAATATCTTACTAATTTACCTTCAACAAGTTTTCTACCAATTCTGGTAGGTTTTCCAGTTTTAGGATCGACTATCATAAGATTAGATATATGCAAGGGCGCTTCAATATCATTTATACCACCCGGATTATCCTGAGTAGCCTTTGTGTGCTTCTTTACCAGGTTTAACCCCTCTACAATTGCTCTGTTTTCTTTTGGAAACACCTGTTTTACCTCTCCAGTTTCACCTTTATTAGAACCGGCAATGACTATAACTTTATCACCTTTTTTTATACTTAGTTTAGGTGCAAATCGTTTTGAAGTAGACATGATAATAAAAATTTTAAATTAAAGCACTTCTGGTGCCAATGATACAATACGCATATAGTCACGATCCCTTAGCTCTCTTGCAACAGGTCCAAAAATACGACTACCTCTTGGTTCATCCGCTGCATTCAATAACACCACTGCGTTGTCATCAAAACGAATATAAGAACCATCTTTCCTTCTCACTTCTTTTGAAGTTCTGACAATTACAGCTTTTGTTACTGTCCCCTTCTTGATTCCTGTTGGTGTTGCAGATTTTACTGCCACTACAATCTTGTCTCCTACAGAAGCATACCTTCTTCTGGTACCACCAAGTACTCTTATACAAAGCACTTCTTTTGCACCACTGTTATCGGCAACTTTTAATCTGGATTCTTGTTGGATCATGACTAACTATTTTATAAATTATTTCGCTTTTTCTAATATCTCCACTAATCTCCAGCTCTTATTCTTACTTAAGGGTCTGGTTTCAGTTATTTTTACTGTATCCCCTTCTTTACAGTCATTCTTTTCGTCATGTACAAAGAACTTCTTAGACTTCTTAACGAATTTACCATAAATTGGGTGCTTCAGCTTTCTTTCGATTAAAACTGTAATAGTCTTGTCCATTTTAGCACTGGAGACTACCCCTATTCTTACTTTGTTTAACAAATTGTCAGTCATTGGACTTAAATTTTATAATGATTACTTTCTTCTTAATCTCATTTTCGACCTACCAGCCAACTCAGCAGGGGTCATCCCTTTGATTTCTCTAGCTCTCAGTTCAGTCAACAACCTTGAAATGTCTTTCTTAACATTATTCAATTCCAAAGGATTTTGCAGACCTTTAGAACCATGATCAAACTTCATTCTGTTCAGATCTGACTGCATTTGACTCAACTCACTCTGAATTGCATCAACCGACATTTCCTGGAGTTCTAAAAATTTCTTTGTTGCCATTTCAACTATCTTTTATTATTCGCTATAATCCGTTCTAACCACTGTTTTGGTCATTACCGGCAATTTTTGTGCCGCCAGTCTCAACGCTTCAACAGCGATTTCAGAAGGAACACCATCAATTTCAAACATTATTTTTCCAGGCTTAACTACAGCAACCCAATGGTCAAGAGGCCCTTTACCTTTACCCATACGCACTTCCTGAGGTTTTTTCGTAATTGGCTTGTCCGGAAATATCCGTATCCAAACTTTTCCCTCCCTTTTCATGTACCTGGTCATAGCAATCCTTGCAGACTCTAACTGTCTGTTGGTGATCCTACCTATTTCCAAAGACTTAAGTGCAAACGAACCGAATGAAATAGTACCACCTTTGATAGCAATACCTTTGGTTTTCATTTTATGCTGCTTCCTGTACTTCGTTCTTTTTGGCTGTAACATATCTTGTTGTCATTTAACAAATTACCCTTTTTCCCAAAAGTGGCGCAAAGGTAATATAAATTTATTAATTCTGATTATCTTTTTTTATTTCCACCACCACTGCTTCTCCTATCACCACCTCCACTACTATTTCTTCTATCTCCTCCTCTTTCACCACCGCGCTCTCCACCTCTTCTATCACCACCTCTGTCTGAACCGCCTCCTCTTCTATCACGATTATCAGAGCCACTTCCTCCTTCACTATTAGATTTTCCGACACCCGCATTAGGAGACAAATCTCTCTTTTCAAGAACTTCACCCTTACAGATCCAAACCTTTACACCAATTTTACCATAAACAGTCAACGCTTCTTTTATAGAATAGTCTATATCTGCTCTAAAGGTATGTAAAGGAGTTCTTCCATCTTTAAACTCTTCACTACGTGCCATTTCTGCTCCATTCAGCCTTCCACTTGCTCTCACCTTAATTCCCTCCGCACCAGCTCTCATTGCCGACTGAATAGCCATCTTTATAGCTCTCTTATAGTTTATTCTTGATTCTATCTGCTTTGCGATGGTTTCACCAACTATTGCAGCATCAATTTCGGGCTTACGGATTTCAATAATGTTGATCTGAACTTCCTTTCCCGTCAACTTTTTCAATTCCTCTTTTATGCGGTCAACTTCCTGACCACCTTTTCCAATGATGATACCTGGTCTTGAAGTGTGCATTGTTACGGTAACTCTCTTAAGTGTTCTTTCAATTACAATTTTCGAAATACCACCCTTTTGAATTCTGGCATTCAGGTACACCCTGATCTGCTCGTCTTCAACTACCTTCTGACCAAACTCTTTTCCACCAAACCAACTAGAGTCCCATCCTCTGATGATGCCTAGTCTGTTACCAATTGGATTTGTCTTTTGACCCATGAAATTGACGTTTTATATTAATTATTTATTCTTCAATTTTAACTTTATTCTCTACCACTATCGTTACGTGGTTCATTCTCTTCCTAATCCTATTAGCTCTACCATGAGGTGCCGGCCTGAATCTTTTGAGTACTGAACCTCCATCAACATAAGCAGTTTTAATAAACAACTTATAATCTTCCGGACTAAGCGATTCTGATTTGTTTGCCCAGTTGGAAATAGCGGATAAAACAACTTTTTCCAACCAGCCTGCAGCCTCTTTATTTGTAAATTTCAAAATATTCAAAGCGTCATCTACAGACTTACCTCTGATGTTGTCCACCACAAGTCTCATCTTTCGAGCCGACATAGGACAATTTCTTAATCTCGCAAGTGCCTCCATTATATATATTTTTATGCGATTGCTTACTTTTATTTAAACTATTTTTTACCTCCGTGGCCTCTAAATGTTCTAGTAGGTGAAAATTCACCCAACTTATGACCAACCATATTTTCAGTTACAAAAACTGGTATAAAAGTCTTTCCATTATGAACTGCTATCGTCTGACCTATCATATCCGGTATAATCATTGACGCGCGCGACCATGTTTTGATGACTGTTTTCTTACTTGATTCATTAGCTTTTAATACTTTCTCTAAAAGCTTAAAATGAATATAAGGTCCTTTTTTAATTGATCTAGCCATGTTGCTGTATTACTTTATTACTTCTTACGTTTAGAGATAATTAATTTCGAAGAAGCTTTATTCACGCTTCTTGTTTTCTGACCCTTAGCCATGATGCCTGTTCTGGATCTAGGGTGACCACCTGATGCCCTACCTTCACCACCACCCATTGGGTGATCCACAGGGTTCATTGCAACACCTCTTACTCTTGATCGTTTTCCTAACCATCTTGTTTTACCAGCTTTTCCATGCACTTCAAGACCGTGGTCGGGGTTGGATGCCCTCCCCATTACTGCCTTACATGTAAGCAAAACTCTTCTTACTTCACCTGAAGGCAACTTAACAATCGCATATTTACCTTCCCTTCCCATCATGGTAGCGTAAGTACCTGCACTTCTCGCTAAAGCAGCACCCTTACCGGGAGCCATTTCTATCGAATGTATATCAGCTCCCAAAGGAATAGATGAAAAATATAAAGCATTACCAGTTTCCGGAGTAGCGTCCTTTCCTGATAAAATTTTATCTCCAACCTTGATTTTATCCGGTGCTATGATATATCTCTTCTCCCCATCTGCATACACTACCAAAGCTATAAATGCTGATCTGTTAGGATCATATTCAATGGTCGAAATTTTTCCAGGAATTCCTTCCTTATCTCTTTTAAAATCAATGATCCTATACTTTTGTTTAGCACCGCCACCGATCTGTCTCATAGTCATCTTACCATCATGGTTTCTTCCCCCTGACTTGTGAATACCTACTGTAAGACTTTTCTCAGGCTTAGATGCAGTTAACTCAGCATAATCAACAGATACCTTCTGTCTAAGTCCCGGAGTGATCGGATTAAATTTCTTAATTCCCATTACTTTTTGCTTTTTAAGTTTAAGCTATTATTCTTCTGAGCTACCATAAATATCAAGCTCCTCACCTTCTGCGAGTTTTACATAAGCTTTCTTGTAAGAACTTATGCTTCCTCTCAAAACACCTGATCGTGTATTTCTTGATTTTAATCTCGCTGGAACAATTACTGTATTGACAGCTACAACATTTGTTGTAAACATGGCTTCTACCGCCTTTTTAATTTCCAGCTTATTTGCCTTCTTATCCACTACAAAAGTATATTGATTACCTTTGGCAGTTAATTTTTCTGATTTTTCAGAAATGATCGGTTTTATTAAAATATTTCTAGACATCTTCAGGCTATATTATATTTGTTCGTAACTCGTTTTGAGCTGATTAACAGAATTTTCTGATATTACTAATACATCTGCATTTATAATTTCATACGTATTAGCATCTTTTACAGTCATCACTTCTGACTTTGGTAGATTCCTGCTAGACAAATAAACGTTCTTATTTAAATCAGCAGTTAACAACAAGGACTTACCTGTAACTTCCAGATTTTTAAGGATGTTTTTATATTCCTTTGTATTTGGCGCATTTAGAGTAAAGTCTTCAACCACGATAAGCGAACCATTAGCCAATTTATCTGAGTAAGCAGAGTATCTTGCAAGTTCCTTAACTTTTTTATTCAATTTAAAAGAATAATTACGTGGTTTAGGACCAAATGTTCTACCACCACCTCTAAATACCGGACTCTTCATAGAACCTGCTCTTGCTGTACCTGTACCCTTTTGTCTTTTAAGCTTCTTTGTTGTTCTTGAAATCTCCCATTTTTCCTTTGCTTTGTGTGTACCCTGACGTTGAGCAGCATTATACTGCTTTACTGCAAGATAGACAGCATGTCCATTTGGTTCAATCCCGAATATTCCTTCAGGTAGTTCAATACTCCTTCCGGTACTTTTACCTTCTATATTTAGTACATCGAGTTTCATCTTCCTTACTTTTCAATGATTACAAAAGAACCTTTATGTCCTGGTACTGATCCTTGAATTAGCATCAGATTCTTATCCAGTAAAAGTTTTACAATTTTCAAATTTTTGGTCTTAACCCTATCATTTCCCATTCTTCCACCCATTCTTAATCCCTTAGCCACTTTTGAAGGCCAAGCAGAAGCTCCAACTGAACCAGGTGCTCTAAGTCTATTATGTTGACCGTGAGTTGCCTGACCAACACCCGCAAAATGGTGTCTTTTTACAACTCCCTGAAAACCTTTTCCTTTAGACGTACCAACAGCACTTACTTTTTCACCTTCCACAAACACATCAGACAAGATGATTTCATCTCCCAACTGTTTTGCTGATGGATAATTTCTGAATTCCACCACTTCTGATTTAGGTGTTGTATTCGCTCTCTCGAAATGGCCTTTCAGCGCTTTCGATGTATTTTTAGCTTTTGCCTCACCATATCCTAATTGGAGTGCATCATAACCATCACTTTCAACAGTCTTCACCTGAGTGACAACATTAGGTTGCACTTCGATAACAGTACAGGCAATATTTTTACCACTGGCATCGAAAATACTGGTCATACCAATTTTCTTTCCTATTAATCCGTTCATGATTAAATTTTTAAATGAGATACAGGATTTAATCCAATACCTAAATACCTTCAGAATCTAAAAATAAAATAAAATCCAGCTTTATGTAAGCTTAACCTGGATATCTACACCACTTGGGAGCTCTAGCTTCGAAAGTGCGTCTACTGTCTTCTGAGTAGGTGTAAAAATCTCGATGATTCGCTTGTGGGTCCGTAGCTGGAACTGCTCACGAGATTTTTTATTTACATGCGGGGAACGCAGTACCGTAAATACTTCTTTCTCTGTTGGCAGCGGAATCGGACCGGAAATAACAGCACCGCTGTTCTTAACCGTTTTTACAATCTTCTCGGTACTTTTATCTACCAAATTGTGATCGTAAGAACGGAGTTTTATCCTGATTTTTTGATTCATAACCTTATGTTAAAATTCACTCTGTTTTTTAAGAGGGCGCAAAGATAGCACTCTTTTTAAAAAACAAGAAGAAAAATGTAAAAAAATTAAAAAAATATATTTATTAAATTGAGATAGACAAAAACTAGACTTGTCAATCTCAAAATTTTACTATTCCTTATGCTTTAGCGCCTTTTGCTTTTTCTATGACAGCATCCGCAATTCCTTTTGGTGCCGGTGCAAAATGACTAAACTCCATACTACTGCTTGCTCTTCCGGAAGTAATCGTCCGAAGTTGTGTCACATAACCAAACATCTCTGCCAAAGGCACTTCTGCCTGAATACCTACAGCACCACCTGATCTTGACTCCTGTCCTTTGGGTAATCCTCTTCTCCTGTTTAAGTCGCCAATCACAGAACCTACATATTCATCCGGTGAAACCACTTCAATTTTCATTATTGGCTCAAGAAGTACAGGATTACATTTTTTTGATGCTTCCTTAAATCCTTCTTTCGCACACAACTCAAAAGCCAGTGGTTTTGAGTCTACTGCGTGTGTCTGACCATCATACAATCTTACCTTCATACTATCTATATGATACCCAGCCAATATACCATTGTCCATCATAGACGTAAAACCTTTTACTATAGATGCAAAATATTCCTTAGGAACTGATCCCCCAAAAATATCATTTACAAACTGTAATTTAGTTTTACCTGATTTAAATTCATCAGACTCAAGGAATTTTTCATCCGCAGGTCCTAATTCAAAGGACATCTGTGCAAATAATCCCGATCCACCTGACTGCTTTTTCAATCTTTCAGTATGCTCAACACTTGATGTAAGTGCTTCTTTATAATTTACTTGTGGCGCTCCTTCATTTACCTCTACTTTAAACTCTCTTCTCAGTCGGTCTACAATGATTTCAAGGTGAAGTTCACCCATACCACTGATCACAGTCTGGTTGGTTTCTTCGTCATATTTAACTCTAAATGTCGGATCTTCTTCAGAAAGTTTATTTAAAGCCATTCCCAACTTATCCAGATCTTTTTGAGTCTTTGGTTCAATAGCCAGACCAATTACCGGCTCTGGAAATACCATACTTTCCAATACTATCGGATGTGCTTCATCTGATAATGTATCTCCTGTTCTGATATCTTTAAATCCTACACCTGCTGCAATATCACCTGCCTCAACTCTATCAATGGCATTTTGTTTATTGGCATGCATTTGATATAATCGGGATATTCTTTCTTTATTTCCTGATCTGGTATTCAATACATATGAACCTGCATCCAAAGCACCTGAATATACTCTCATAAAAGCCAATCGTCCCACATAAGGGTCGGTAGCAATTTTAAAAGCAAGTGCTGAAAACGGTTCTTTTACAGATGGTTTTCTTGTCTCTTCTTTATCAGTTTTAGGATTGACCCCTGTGATAGCATCTACATCCAATGGACAAGGCAAATAAGCACAAACCGCATCCAAAACAGCCTGAACACCTTTATTTTTGAAAGCAGATCCACACATTACAGGTGTGAAAGCCAAATCCATCACCGCTGTACGTACTGCTTTTTTAATCTCTGCTTCTGTAATTGAATTGGGATCTTCAAAAAACTTCTCCATCAATTCAACATCATATTCCGCAACTGCTTCAATCAGTTTTGCTCTGTATTCTACTACAGTATCTGCAATGTCTGCAGGAATATCTATTACTTTATAAGTCATACCCTGATCTTCTTCATTCCATACCATGGCTATGTTACTGATCAGATCTACTGCGCCCTTAAATTTTTCCTCAGCTCCGATAGGTACCTGAAGTGGAATCGCATTAGCTCCTAATTTTTCTTTGATATCATTGACTACATTAAAGAAATCAGCTCCCGATCTGTCCATTTTATTGACAAATGCAATACTTGGTACACGGTATCTTTCAGCCAGTCTCCAGTTTGTTTCAGATTGTGGCTCTACACCATCTACCGCACTAAAAAGGAAAACTAAACCATCCAAAACCCTAAGTGATCTGTTTACCTCAACAGTAAAGTCAACGTGACCCGGGGTATCTATGATATTGAAATGGTAGGGCTGAGTTTCATCTGTACTTTTTCCTTGTGTAGTAGGATAACTCCAGCTACATGTGGTCGCTGCTGAAGTGATGGTGATACCTCTCTCCTGCTCCTGCTCCATCCAGTCCATGGTAGCAGCGCCATCATGAACTTCACCAATCTTATGGCTTATACCTGTATAGTATAATATCCTTTCAGTGGTGGTCGTTTTGCCGGCATCAATGTGCGCAGCAATACCTATATTTCTCGTATATTTGAGATCTTTTGCCATGATAATATGGTTATAAAGATTTAATGGTCTTTTGAATAAAAAAAAATAATGGAATTAAATTCCTATTGGTTAGGCTTTGAAGTGCGCGAATGCTCTGTTTGCTTCAGCCATTCTGTGCGTATCTTCTCTTCTTTTAACTGAAGCTCCTTCACCTTTGCTCGCTGCGATGATTTCAGCCGAAAGTTTTTCAGCCATACCTTTACCACTTCGTGCTCTTGAAAATCTAATCAGCCACTTCATGCCTATGGACAATCTTCTTGCTGGTCGGATCTCTGTTGGAATCTGGAAAGTAGCTCCACCGATTCTTTTACTTCTCACCTCAACAGCCGGCATTACATTTTCCAAAGCTTTTTTCCACATGTCGTGTGGATTTTCACTGGTTCTGCTTTCGATTTTATCCATAGCATCGTAGAAAATAGTATAAGAAACACTTTTCTTACCTTCCCACATCATGTTATTCACAAATTGAGTAACCATAGGATCTCCGAAACGCGGATCCGGTGCTATTACTCTCTTTTTTGGTTTTCTTTTTCTCATCTTTCGATAAAATTATTATGATCTAAACGATTATTATTTCTTTGGAGCCTTTGTACCATACTTAGAACGACTCTGTAACCTCTTGGCTACTCCTGCTGTATCCAATGCACCTCTTACTATGGTATATCTAACACCCGGAAGGTCTTTTACTCTTCCTCCTCTTACCAAAACGATAGAGTGTTCCTGAAGATTATGACCTTCACCAGGGATGTAGGCAATTACTTCGATACCATTTGTCATCCTAACTTTGGCAACTTTTCTAAGGGCCGAGTTTGGTTTTTTAGGTGTAGTCGTATAAACTCTGGTACAAACTCCTCTTTTCTGAGGACATGAATCAAGCGCTCTTGACTTGCTCGCCATGACCACTTTTTCTCTACCCTTTCTTACTAACTGATTAATAGTTGGCATATATGAAAATTTAATAAAATATTGATTTTTAATGAAGAATTATACTCCTTCTTCAAAAAGAGACGCAAAGGTATTATTATTTTATTTACAGTGTGTAGATTTTTTAAATAATTTTTTAATAAAATGCTGAAATTTAGTATGTTCTGTTTTATCTGTAAAAAAATAACATGAATTTCAACAACCTCAGAATATCATATCTGAATTTTTATATGTATAATTTATTGACTTGTTGTATTCTTGAATATTATGCAAAAAAATTTATGTGATTTATTCTACTCTCAAAAAGGCTTAAAAATAACTTTGCCTCGCTCATCACATACGCTAATTATATAATGTCCATTTACTATTTCTGACATATCTACTTCTGCTATATTTTGCCCGAAGACAAAATCATATCTAGCTGACAACACTTCTCTCCCAAGCAAATCCTTTACTCTGATAGTGAATAGCCCTCTACTTTCTGTATTCAATTGTATATATACCATACTATTGCCTGGATTAGGATAGATACGGAAATCGGATGCTAACATTTCAGAAGGAATTTCTGCGCTGCTCAGCAATATTGCTTCGCATGCCTGATCAATATTATTGCAATATGCCCTTGAAACCAAAGAACAGTCCAAAACAAAGGGATTTAGTTTTCCTCCCTGATAGTTGGCAATCTTTTGATTTCTTTCCCACGCTACTTTATCAACCGGGTCCGGGTAATGCCATGTGCAAAGATCAGTTTTCATTTTATTAAAATATGCAGGATCTTCTGCATCTGCCTGAGGTTTATACATGGTATAAAAATAAAACATAGATCTGGCGATATTTCCTTTGACGGATTCTCTTGGTTCAAACTTTCCATTCACTCCGCGGATTCCTTCAGAATATAAATCGCGTTCAGTGGAAGGTGGGGGAACTTCTCTCTGTAGTTCTTAAATACCAGGTCTGGGTCTGACTATCGGCTATCTCTCCAAAAGGAAAATTGCCCCGATCAGAATTGGCTTTTGATCTGGAGGGATACAGATGATGCATGTCGCTTTGGGCCATGCCTGTAGCGCCCAAACCCTGTGGCCACATGTGTTCTGTGTTGATGCCATTGGGCAGGCCGTTCAAATATACCGATTCTGTAGGATCCTGACCAGGCTGCATATACAGTTTCATGCCTGTATAAATACACTCCAAAGAATCACTGACGGCATCAATTTTGAAAGAGGGTATCTCTGGCTATGCTATAATCCAACACTGTACCTGTTTTATAATCTGTTACCAAAGCATTGAGCAATGTCTGTCCCGTCTGATCCGGAAATACATTGACATGGCCGGACTGACCTTTCAGAAAAGTATAACTACAACAAACCAGCAAATAAACGAATAAAATATTTTTCAATATTGAGTGAATTAAGTTTCAAAGGTAATACTAATTGTTGGGAATGCAAAGTATCAATGTGGGTGGACTCTGCTCGTCGGAAGACTTGGGTTACTGTCCACTGTAGGATGACAGCAAGGCATCCCACCGGTAAGCGGATGGAATCCAGCCTTCAGGTATCTCCTTCATAGCGGTGGGACGGCGGTGAACTATATGATCACAGATCTATATACAAAAATCATCATATGTAAACTACTCAAATGACTATATTTTACATTTCTTAACAATTATTTCACATAAAATACATTATATAAAGAGTTGCAAATCAAAACAATCCACCTATCTTTGTACCAACATCCAAAAGCCGCACACTATATTTTTAATAATCTTTAAAATAAAAATTATCATGAAGAACATTTTTACATTATTCTTATTTTTAATTTCATCCATAAGTGACGACATATTCTCCAATGTCCATATATTACTGGATATGCAATGATTAATGCTTGTGGTACTCAGGAAGGTACTAACGAGTTCTAACATTTTAATACTGGGTCAAACCTATAGATCAACTGTTTTTCAATTTTCTTATGAGTTCAACCAATCCACTATCCGTTTTCTGGGTCTGCTACAATATTTATTAATGGTGGAGCAGGTGGAACAGTTCTCGTATCGAACCCTGGAATAACTTTGACGCAGGTTTGCTCTACCGTAGAAGTAACGGCATCAACGAGTATCCCAGCAAATTCTAATGTCATAATGATGTATAGCTCCTCAACTTTGACAGAATTTGACCTAAGTACCCAATGCAGCAATGGAATTGTATATGTAATGTTTATAAACACAGCAAACACAAGTGCTGCGGATGGGTGGAGTGATACAGGAAATTTTGCAAATAACCCTACTTCAGGATCGTTAAGATATTTGAATATTACCAATACCGCTTCTCCATGTTCGGGTGCAGATAATGTTGTTTCTTATCAAGGAACAGCCATTCAGTCATGGGGTTCAAATGTAGATGGAAATGCAATATTATGGGATGAAACAGGAACTCCGGATTATGTAAAATGGCGGGTGTAATTCTATTTCTATGCCTGTAGAATTCTCAAAATTCTTAGCAAGACTGCAATTAAAAATACTTCCATCCTATCTTTCGCCACAGCATCGGAAACCAATAATGCTTTCTTTACTATAGAAAGATCAGCTGATGGAACTAGTTTTGATGCCATAGGAGAGATCAAAGGTGCTGGTAATAGCAATACAACTCTAAGTTATGTTTTACAGATGAAAGACCATTCGCTGGCGTTAATTACTACCGTATCAAACAGACGGACTATGACGGACAGTACAGCTACTCAGAGATCAGATCGGTACGCCATAAGGGATCAGCAATGTATCTATCACTCCACGCACCACGGAAGAAGACTGGATATCAACACTGAGCTGGGAAGATTATACCATCGCCATATATAATGTCTCCAGGACAAGAAGTCAAAAGATGACCGGCATGTCTCTGGATCAAAGCATCAGCTTAGAAACACTCCACGCAG
This sequence comes from Saprospiraceae bacterium, assembly GCA_016714445.1. Taxonomy (GTDB): domain Bacteria; phylum Bacteroidota; class Bacteroidia; order Chitinophagales; family Saprospiraceae; genus OLB9. The sequence continues at coordinate 305,476 of JADJNF010000004.1, forward strand.
GTGTTTACTTTGTAAAGATCAACAGCAGATCAGAAAGTGAAACGGTGAGGATTGTAAAGATCTAGTGATCTGGTGATTTTGTGAT
>JADJNF010000005.1 GCA_016714445.1 Saprospiraceae bacterium
TTTATACCTAAGACAAAGTTAACAGATTATTTGGAAAGAGAGGGTTAAGATTATAGATAATGGAAAGCCTCCGTAAATCAGATGCTGTTTCAAGTGAAGCTTATAAAACATCTGAGGAAAAGAAAAATAATAAATAAAAGTACTAAATATAAATTATGCCCCTAAAATAACCCATAGAGTAGATTGTATTAGGAAGTGTATCATTACCATATTACTTGAAGGATAATTACTAGGTAATATCTAAATATATTCGGAGACGCTACTTTACTGTATTCAGGTAATGTACTTTAACAATGGTTTTTCTTTGGGGCTTGGAAAATGTCCATAACTGGGCAGTATATTATCTTAGTCTTATTAAACGATCTGTGGCGAAATAGTATATAGTGAAAACTTTGAGAACCCTTGTAATACTATCTATTACGATTGCGGAAAAGGACTGTTTCTTGGAGACGCTATAAAGTTTACGTAGATGGAAGCTAGTATCAGGGACTGTGTATTTAGAAGATGGGGGAATATGCTATAGAGGTTAGAAAGGCTCTGAGATTTTAAGAAAGTTGTCCGTGTGAAGTGTTGCGAATATTGGTCCCCAATGCCACATCTGAGTAAACATAGTAAAGAATGTAAACCTACTGATGAAGAAGAATATCTTTTAAATTTGTGGATTATCTATTGGGGAAACTTATTATATAGTAGATGTTTATGGATTGGTCGGTATATAACCGCTAATAGCACTTGTGAGTTTTTGACATTTTTACGTCGCGGAGATACATTATATTTTTGATTGTTGATAATAGGTATTTTACATTTACCCTACTTAAACAATACAGGACGTAATATATATTCTAATTGCGGAAGCACAAATACTATTACTACTAATAGCTGTGGGATAGATTGTGTTATTGACGAATACTTTTATTGTTTTTGTACAGAAACTTATGTAGGTAAAGAGGGAGTCATCGGTGAGATATATATTAGATTAAAACTTCCTGGAAAATATAAGTTTAGAGTTACGCAGACCCTATAACAGGTTTTAATATTAGTGTTATATACCCTTTTGGACGGAACTTTTTCATACTACCCTAGATTTCATATTAATACCTATATTTAAAGATGGTATTTACAAGGTAGAGGTTATTAATGAATTTGGGCTGTTTGTAGAGCGCTTGAATATATTGCTAATTGCGGCAATTTTTCTACGATTGTGAGACTGGGCTACAAAGTGTCCTCCCTTAGAAATACTTATGGGTTACGCGAATAAGTCTTTTATAACACCTACTATAGATAATAAAAACTTATTTTTCTTATCAGGTAGGCATTCTGGTTTGTCTCCTGCAGTGGCTATTCGTTACCCACCCCCAAACAATGAGGGCAATAGTATTTCCAAGAATATATGTAATGCCTGTTGTTGTGTGTACTTAGAGGTACGTGAAACACGTTGTCAGAAGGGAGAAAATAACACAGCTTCTGCTTGTTTTGTTGAAGTAGGATATAATCCAATATTACAACGTGGACTTTACCCAAAAACTTTGGAATTTGGGGTTTTCCCAATGGTCCTATTATACTTAATGTAGAATAGTAATAACACAAAACATTATTTATGGCAGATTCTTTGGAAGAAGGGTCTTATGAGTTTTTACGTAAAGAGATTTAACTTACGGATTAGCATAAATTATGCAGATGTCAAATCTAATAATCCTCAAGATAGAATTCATTAAAGATTGTGTAGTTACAAAGAAACTCGTAGTTAATTGCAGCCTCTTTGTGAATGTGGGGGATACCTCTATGGGCATTGTACCCGCAGAGTGATTAAAGTGTTATGAGAATCATAATGGAACTTTAACTTTTGTTATAAAAGTTCAACTTCAACATATGTCCAATAGCTGTAGGAAAAACATATGTAACAAATATACAATACAATGTTGGGGGAAATTTAGAGTGTCTTAGGTTTACTGAAGATTCTTTACAAAGCTCAGATAGACAAAGGGAATGCAATCATTCACTTTCCTTTAGACATAGGATGCGATGATGCTAATGCAGTGCTTACAATAGATTCCCTAACGGTATCTGTAGATGGAGATTATTGCACTTACGGACCTTTCACTGTAACAGGAGGGCTATGTGAAGTATGCTCTGATGTGTGCAGCTGTTGTGATATAAGTAAAGTTTCCGCAGATAAGCGTTTGGAGTATAGTTGTGCGGGAAAACCTGGATACAGGCGTATTAGGGTATATAATGAGAAGCCTACGATATGTTATTTGATATAGTTAAACTACCAAATTGTAATGTAGTTTGTTGTAATAGTATTAATGACAGTAATGCATGCGATAAAGTAAAAGGGTAACATAGTTTGGTCTGATTTTTTAGTACGCCAAATCCATATTCTGTGTAGATCTACAAGACGATGGAAGTGACGGCAGTTTTTATATAGTAAAATTTCAGAAAAGAACTGACTAACTGCACTAAATACGTGGTTTGCAATTGGTGTTTGACTAACATTTTCCTGCGCTTCCTGCTGAGCTTTAACCCATTTAGTGAATTGGGCTTTTCTTTCAGCTTTTATTCCTAAGAATATTCTTTTTTCTATCAGCTGATTTTTCTTTGTGACCTTTACGATTTTTTGATTTAGGCATAATTTTGATTTTTTTTTATTTTACCGAGGCGTTGGTGCAGTGGCCTTGGGACTGTTTAGTTACGGAACCCCCTTTATTGGGGGTTTTTTATTTTGTCTAAAAGATCTTTAATAGTATTACATCTGTAAATACCTACATTGTATTTAATATTATGAGGCCTACTCATAAGATAGCATACAATGCCATTACTTTGCATTTCTACAAAATTGGTAATACTATCGTCAGCCATTACTATATCCCCTTTACTCTTGAGAATATCTACTTTACTCTCCACTACCTACGTTGATTAACTCTGCTTTAGGAAGTTATTCTGTTTTAACCAATTCTCTATTACATCATTCGGGCATGGTCCAGCTGTACAGTACCCCGCTATAGGATAGTCTATTTCTTCAGGAGAAATTATAGGCGGGCAAGAAGCCCAAAACATAGCATCATTACTAATCCTATCAAAATTATCCCTAAAACGATAATCATTCCAATCAGTAGGATGATGCTCAGGTAACCCCAAGTATTTTAAGAAGTGAGTTTCAAAATCTACAATAACTCCATCTAAGTCTAACCATAACTTTTTAATAGGGCTTTTAAACCAAGCTCTTCTATTATCGCCTTCTGGATATATACTTATGTATTCCTTAAGAAAGGCTGCATTTGTTAGGATATGATCTATATGTAGCTCACCACTATGATTTTTACAATACCCTTCTTTACATGTAGCGCAATTAGGATCATAATCTATATCCTCTCCTCTATCCCAAGCAGCTAGGTGCCTTTTTAGGGAAGCATACACAGTTTTCCAAGGCATACCGAGCCTCCAATTATCGTCTCCTTTGACTACGATATTACCCTCTTCATCTTTTATGGTGTATTTATCAGCTCCATAAGAAAGTACTCTTGCTATACCCTCTACAGCAGAGTTAGGTACTAAATCGTACCTTATTTTTCCTGTGTTAAATCTAAGTCCTTTATGTTCCATTTTAACTAATTATTTAATACTTGAAAGGTTATTCTTTTATAACAGCGTAAAGCTGTACAAAGGTTTAAATCACCGCCCGTTCTATATTTACCCATTTATCATCAAATTGACCACTATCAATCATACTGTAATCCTCTTCATCAATACGAAAAAATGGAAGTAATTTTCTGGGATTACATACCAATGAAAGCTTTCATCTTGTACAACGCTTACTTTTTTACGTTTTGGTCAAGTTGTGGCTTTACTTTTTAATCTTGAAAATTGTCTATTTCGACATCCTTCCAATAGGTTTTTCCGGTTGATAAGTTAGTGTACATTTGCTGCAATCTTCCAGGTCCGGCCCTATGGGTATTTATTCTTAATCTACAAGTCGCCTCATATATTCCGGTTTCGTAATTAAAACTTAATGTTTCCTTATCTCTTGCTTTCTGATCTCTTTCGTCCATTGTTTTATTATTAGTTATTGATATTTATACATTCTACCAACAGTATTTCCATCGTGACCATTCATCGTCAGTAACATCATCTTCCATCACACAGTAATTTTCAAATATACTTTCTCTATGTTCATAAAGCATATCAGATAGTCTTTCAAGACAATCATTCCAATAAACAGTGCATCCTTTTTGTTTGAGCATATCTATTGCATCACTTCTTCTTACATTAAATGTACTTTCAATTCCCATTTTAACTAATTATTTAGTACTTGAAAGGTTATTCTTTTATAACAGCGTAAAGCTGCACAAGGTTTAAATCCCCGCCCGTTCTATACTTACCGTATTTGTGGTCAAATTCACCATAATCCCACAAATCCCAATCTTCACTATCTTCATTAAACTTATGTAGTAGTTCATTAGTTAGTTGCAATACTACATTCGTTCATTTAATAAAGTTCAGTAGTACATTACCAAAAATTAAAAAAGCCCTCGCTCTTTGTCTGCTATCGCAGCCATTGGGGTAAAAAGGCGTTCTATGCTTTGTTTCCTGCTTCCTGCTTTCCCGTTAGCACTTAAGCTACTCCCTATCTCCATTTCCCAAATGCAATAAAAGTCATCAGGCGCATTATACTCACTCACAAATACTATATGTCCTTCTTTTTCTTTTTGTCTACACCAATTCCAAAATTCAGTATGGTTAAAACTATCCTTATATTTGGTAGTTCCTTCGTATGGTGGGTCGCAATAAATTAAACTATTTGGTGGCAATTCCAATTCATCATAACTACTATGCACAAATTCAATACCTTTTATATTTGGTAATTGTTTTAATAGGTTATTATACGCTTGTTTTTGGTAATCCACAAGTCCCATACTTTTAGTATCACACAGCCCAGCATATCCGCCCCACCATTTACCGCAATAACTAACAGCTATACCCAAATAACCAGTTTCCGCTAAGTTACGCTCCATATTATTTTTAATATCATAATAATCCTCCTTTGTATAATCTTTACGTGGCATCCATCCCGCTTCTAATTGTTTCCACATCTCAGCAATATATTTATTAAAATCAGCACCAATTCTTTTACCTTCAACCTTATCAATCATATTTGCCCCACCAACAAAAGGTTCTACCCAAGTCATTTCAGGTGTTCTGTATTTTAGCATTATAGGTAAAATGTACTTTGCAATTCTGTTTTTACTTCCCATATATTTCATAAAAATTTCCCTCCTTATTTTTTAATTTTTTACGTTCGTTTTTCAAATTAACATTCTCGGTTATTTACCGTACAGCACCTAACAACGTGTATAAAACATTGGGCTGTGGTGGTTATTCAAAGTTTCTGCCTCGCATTAGCTGTGTAGTATGTTGGTAGGTTTCTGCTCCGTAGCCCCAACGTTTCATACACGCAGCCGTTATAAGCAAGTGCTACATTTCGTTTCCAAATAGAGTTCCTGCTTGTAAATCTTTTTCTTTTCTTTTTTCTCCCACCCTTTTTAAAGAAATTTCATAATGGTCTTTTACTAATTCACTACCAATATAATAACAATCATTTTCAATACAACTTAATTGTGTAGTTCCTATTCCAGTAAAAGGTTCATAAATCAAACTTCCTTTTGGAAAGTAAATGTTTATAAGTTGATTTACTAAATCTTGTGAAAATGATGCTTTTAACTGACATTGGTATCCATCATTATTTCTTGCTTCAATATAATTCACATAGTTTTTGTAAAACTTCTGTCCTGTTTTTTCATTTACCTTACTTACTTCCTTGTTGGTTTTGAATGTGTGTAATTTTTCTTTCTTCACAAAAACATAAATCAATTCAGTAATCCTACTCAATTTAGTGGGTGATGTTTGAAAAGGTATTGCATTTGGTTTCTTCCAACAAATAATGTCTGCAATAGTTAAATCAGTTTCATTATGAATTTTTGCAACTAATAATGTTGGTAAAATTGGATTTTCTTTTGCATAAGATATGTTGTAGCAAATTACCCCAGTGTCATTTATCACTCTTGAAAATTCTTTAAACTCATTAGTTCTTACTTCAAGATAGTCATTTTCACTTAACCCATCCAATTCAGAATATCCATTATTGTAATAACAATCACTTCTTTCAGTATTGATATTATATGGTGGTGATGTAATTATCCCATCAATAGATTTATCTTGAAGTATTTTCAAGGTAATCTTACAATCTTCATTATAAATTATATTTCGTTCCATTATTCAATTTTTATTTTTCCCACCGCACAAAAAAGAAAAGAAAAAGGTTTCATTCTTCGATTAAAATTCTGTGCTATAATACCGCACCAGCTTATAACAGCGTGTATAAAAAATGGCGGGTTCTCGGTTAATTTAAAGTTTTGTTTTTCAATTAAAGTTCTGCATTTACTGAAAGTTTTGGTTTCAAATTCCGCCACTTCTTATACACGCAAAACGGTATAATATACCAATGACAGCTTTCGTCTTGAACAGCTTTTACTTTTTGTATTTTTCCAACTTCTACATTTAGTTCATCTTGCCTTGCTTTCTGATCTCTTTCGTCCATTGTTTTATTGTTAGTTATTGATATTTATACATTCTACCAACAGTATTTCCATCGTGACCATCCATCATCAATTATTTTATTAATTTAAAATTTCATGTTTTTAAGTATTCCACAAATCACATCTACGGTCCAACCATTTCCTAACATTTTGTACCTGTGCATATCGGCTACATGATTCGTATAGTTATCTGGAACAGTTTGTAGTCTCTCACACTCTATAGGTGTGAGTCTCCTCAATAACTCTTTAACTACACCATACGGTACTCCCTTATACATATTTGCTGTCAAGCAAGCTGCTTTTTTATTGAGTTCATTTGTATGATATTCCCATCTTGGCTTACCATTCCGTAATCTACCCATGTACTCAATAGCTTTATCAGATAGCTTATACTTATCAAGTACTACCCAATTATCTTTTTGAACAGTTGTTAGAGAGTTTGACTTATTATCAGGTCTTAATTCAACTACTTGAATAGTAGGTTTAGATGTAGGCATTACCTCATCAACTAAATACCTACCTCTTTGTGCTGCGATTTGATTACTACCGTCAATTAAAATATCTTTAAGTAAGATACCTTTATCTGCAGGTTGCTCAATGTTAGGTATGTTTGTCCAATATAATCTAACTCTATTTTGCGCTGAGACAAGACTACTATTTATAGTAATTGGAGATACTCCTAAATGTTCCGTTATCACCATCTCATGCTCTTTTTTCATCCGCACATTTTCAAGTAAGAAGTACTTTGGTTTGCACTCTCTTAACAATCTTACAAACTCAAAAAACAATTTACTTCTGGGATCTTCAAAATTTAATTTCTTCCCAGCAAAACTAAACCCTTGACAGGGAGAACCGCCGATGATTAAATCAATCGGTGGTAGGTCCTCCCTTTTACTGTGGTTATGTCTCCCAAATGTTTTGTATTTGGATAGTTTGCTTTGTTACGGCAATGGCATGTTTATCAATCTCTGCAGCAAAGTACTTATCATATTTTATCCCTAATCTGTTTAAGGCAATTTGCCCACAGCTCATCCCATCAAATAAACTCAGTACATTCATATTTTAATTTTTAAATTTCACAACTTCCTCCACTACAAGCTATTGCAGCATAATCACTAACATCTTGGTAAGTAGGCTCAGTAAGTATTTCTGAAAAATCTACAGGTTTAAAATCTCTTTTAACTATGTTCCATTTGTGGAATAGATGCACATCTTTAAGACAGTAAATAGTATTTTCTATGTTACCTTTAAAGTAGTTTTTAGCGAATTTTTTAGCTCGCCTAACCCAATCCTTCTGTAGCAAACATTCATCCCTAGATCCTTTAAATAATAAGCTTCTGTTGATGATATGATCACAAGCTCTCCACAAATCTCCATTAAAGTAATGTAGCCCATCCACGATTAATCCTGACGCAAATATAGTAGCATTACCATATTTCTCTAACAATTCATCAGCCATTAAAACTGAAGTGAACGGAGCTTGTTTATAGTCTTTGTCACCAGTAGGAACTAAAAATGATACTGCCGTAAAGTATTTTTGGTTGTCATAAAGGTAATTTACTATATCTGGCAAGTTATCAATGATTACTGTATTACTAACATTATGCCTTGTTTCAGGATAGTAGCATAACTCTTCCCTAGTTCAGGAATAACCCAATTTTGCTGTACTAATTTTATTAATTCTAAGTGCTTAATCCCTTGCATATCTTCCTTAGACATAATACTGCCTTGATTCTCACAAGGAACATACACTACATAATCTGAATTAGTAGCTGACCATAGAGATTCTTCCAAACATTCGGGCCTATTTACTTCCAAGTACTTAGCTACTTCCGACTCTTTGTTTAATTGCATTATCCTAAAGTAACGCTGAGAGTGCTCAGGATGAATTCCTGATGGAGTCCCTAGGATTACAGAAGCATTTCCTGAAGGTTTTACTGTAGTAGCTCTTGCTGTATGATTTATTCCTATTACATCAGCTACTTCGGCATTTGTATCTAAGACAATTTGAGCCCCTCTGCGTAATATCTCAGGAGTAAATAGTTCAGGTCTAGCCATCCACCCAGTTATAGATACTCCGAGTAAAGCTTCTCCTGCCACTATCTCTTCTGTTTGTTTACCTAAGTATGGGAACTCAGTATAACCTGCTTGTAGTGTTCCTATGATTGCGGCATTTCTGCATTGCCTGTAAAAAGTTTCCTCTGAAAAGTTGCCTTTACTATCAACAGAAGCTGAAGCGTTTATTTCACATAGATTACACAATTGAAAAACTGCTTTACTCTTATCCTTTATCTTATCGTAGAAAGAGAAATTGATCTCATAACAAGGATTAAAAATTTCATCTTCGTTATTTGTTATTACGAAACCTATATCACTAGTACCGTCATTGAGTCCTACAAGTTGCTCAAACTTTTCTTTACTAAATTTATTCCTATAGAGTCCTACAGAATTATTACTTCTAGCTCTCCAAGGTGTTTTTGTATACCAATCGCCTGTTTTAGCATGCAGCATCTCTGTATCATCCTCGTCTATCACTACATTCATGGCCGATCTTCGCACTCCGCCTGATAGTACAGCATCTGATAGATGCATAAAAATATCATAGGCTATAATACTTCTAAAGTCGCCTGGATTAGCTTCTAATAGAATATTTATCCGCTCCAATGATTGTCTCAAACCTTCAGGTCCTGGAGCCCTAAATCCTCCTGATATAAATGCTCCTTTAGGTCTTATCCCTGTAAAATCAAAGATTATTTCTTTATTAAAGAATTCTGGATATAAAGATGAATGTCTACAGAAAGAACTAATTAGTACATGTGCCGCCTCAGCCCATCCTTCAATACTATCCTCTACAGTGAATACAACTTTTTCTGGGTTCTGTTTTTTATAGATAGGAGGTAATTGAGATACGAATTTTTTGCGTAAAGATACCCCTAAACCTGCCCCACATAATAGGACATAAAATCCTTTAGAAAAAACATCAGGAGTATATGCGTAAGTAGTAGAACAATTGTACATACGCACCATATGTTTAAAAACTTGCTCTCCTCTATATTGCAAATTCCGTTGAGATGTCAAGAATTCCTTATTATATAGAGGAATACGCACCTCATCTAAATATGATGCTATCTTAGGCCCATACTTTACCGCATGTGTACTTAGTATTTTATCTACCCCTTCTTCCCATGTCTCATACCTCTTCTTATCTGAGTCCCATTTAAGATAATCTGAGTACAATTTTAAATCACTTAGAAATTTTTTACCTAGGTCTTTATACATATGTTTAATTTAATTAGTCTTCAAATTTGTTTTCGTCAGCTCTTTGGATAACTATAGAAACTTTATAGTGTTTACCCTTCTCTTTAACAAATAACATAGGAAAAAGTTTAGTGGTAGATCTACCAACTACTTCTGCGTTAGGCAGTGCTTCCCTAACAATGTTTTCTATGTTAGCTGATAATGTATTTTGACTAGCGCCTCTACCATGGACAAGCCATGTGTCTGGATGACTAAATTTTACTGTTTTATCTGTATCTTTAGGAGCTTCATTATCAGTCCCTACTGTTACCCAATCGCCATGTAGGTCTCTACATTGTAAAGCGTAGTAAGTAGTTATTGGTGTAAATGTGTTTGCACATACGGGGCCATTATGGCTTCTCGGAACTTGGACCCACCTTATTAGATTTTGCATATTTGGAAAGTTTATCTGATTCAATATTATTATACCTAGAAGTCCATTTTATCTTGACATTCTTTAGTTCTTTAAACAACTCGGCTGCTTTAAAAGCAGCGAGAACATAGGTTCCTTCTTTTATGTCCCAGAACCCATTTATTTGATTAATAACTAGTTTAGAGTCTCCTCTAATAAGTATAGGACCATTGTACTTAGCCTCTAATAGGAACTCTAATACTTTAATCAAGGCTAAGTATTCGGCTGTATTAGAGCTCCCTTGTTCTCTGATGGTGTCAGCAAAACAGTAGACTTCTACTCCGTCTACTTTTACTACACCCCCTATTCCCATAATATGATTTCCATCGTTGAGTCTAAATGACCCATCAAACCAAGCTTCTATCATCGTCGTAATTATTAATTGAACAATATGTTAATGTCCCTATAAATAAGACTGTTGTCAATACCCAGTATTGAGGAAAAGCCCATAATATGCAGGGGTATATATGCGGTAATAATATTAAAAATACTTCTTTCATTAATTAGCTTTATATGCCATTGCATGAAGTACCTGAGTGGCCATTTTATTTATTTGGTTCATTACTTCTGTGATAACTTTAGCATCTTGAAAATTTTTAAGAGCCTCTAAGTAGATAGGGTCACATTTCATTGATTTTCTAGCCACTGTTTCGGCAGCGCTGATACTGATACCCTTACTGCGTGCTTCCTCAAATAAGGCTAAAAACCTGCGACCATCTGCTTTCTCTAATTCAAGTTCACATCTATACAAATCTTGTAATGCAGGTTTAAAAACATCTGCTACATATTTGTACAAATCACAGCTTAATTGTCCTCTAAGCCTAGCTATATCATCATCTATTAAAGCAGATCTACCATGATTATATAATTCTATAGCCTTACTGACTCGAAGCTGTATTTGATCTGGGTCGGGGTTACTTAGATTAAAAGTTCTCTATCCGTCATACTATATTATTTAACAGTTGCAGAATAAGCAATAAGAGCAGCGTCAACTAACCCATCATGGGGTTTAGTAGCCCTAGCTGATTTCCTAAAATCTACTTCAGGGAATATACGTAAGGAAGCATTCAGGGAAGTACCTTTAGTATCTTTTTTCTTTCCTTTTACAACGATATCTTCTTCTGTCCATACTCGTTTTTGCCAAGTTTTAGGTGGCACTAATACAATTTCAGCTCCTGTAAATTCTGCTAAAGTTCTAAGAATACCACATATTCTACCGAACTGAAAATTACTTTTAGCAGAAGAACCGAAGATAGAGTGTACATCTTCTATAACTACTACATCTGAGCCTCTAACTTCTGACATAATTCTAATAAGCCCTGTAAAGTTAACATCCCCCTCAGGGTTTAGAGGTATAGTGAATAAGTTCGTTACTTTCCCATCTTCCAAGAAGCAGATCCCTCCGCTATATCCTGGGTCAATTCCTATAATCATAAAAATTTAAGTTAAATTGTTTGAAAAAATTAGATAACCAAAAATAGTTACCATATTTTACTACATTATCATAGCAATCCTTTTCTTTATCTAAGAACACATTCTCCCATCCTGTAAGCTCTTTGAGTATAGTAGAGCTTTTTATACCTGCAGGATCATAGTCGAACAGTATTCTTATAGTCGAAAATCTTGCATTAAGTTCCCTTATCTTACTTTTAAGAAATTGTAGGGAACCTTCTCCAGAAGGGTTTGTAGATAAAATACCCATATTCCTAAGAACCATAGAATCTTTTAAAGATTTATTTATGAAAAGATGATCGCCTTTTTGAGGCAATTGTTGCCATCCTTCCATTACATTTCCATTATTACTTCCTCGGAATTTACGTGTTTTATTTACTGCCAATGGTCTGTACGTTTTAAAACTATTGTCTCCAAATTTATAAAGAAACGCAGGATCTTCCTCCGTGCTATTAAAAATACAATCATTGTTTATTTTAGCAGCTTCCACACCATGTACATTATAAAAATCCAACAAAGGTTTATTTATAAAAGCTTTTCGAAAATAGTTTAATTCATAGGTCAGCTCTTTTCTTCTACTGTAAAATTATAGGAGGTACTTTTTAAAGCTTTTAATCTTTTAGGTATATTATTATCTTCTATAATTTCATCCCATATTAGATATATTGCATCATCTCTACTTATATCGAATAGGTGTTGGACAAACGCAATGCCATCACTTCCTTTCTGCTCTGGTAATCCAAAATCCCGCCATCGGATAACATCTTTGGATTTGTAGAAACTAAGTGACGGCACTGGGTCCCTCCTAAAAGGAGATCTAAACTTCCTTTCAAAACTTATTCTACCGAAGTAGTACTCATATATATCATGGTCGGAAAGGTAGAACTTCAGGCGAGTCTCGTTTACGTTCCGCATTGATAAGTACTTCGGTCATAATAATATTAGATGCAATTGATCCTGCAGTTTCGATAGCTATACAGGTGGATTTAACAGTATCTAGAACTCCTGAATCCCAAAAGTCTCCAAAAGCTAAAGTATCTGCATTAAATCCTTTACCCACAGGACCTAATAGGATGTCTCCTACGTAGTCTTCTGGGTTAACCGCTGCATTCCTAAGGATTTTATTAAAAGGACTGTGTAAAGCTTTCTTTACAGCGTCAACCCCTTTCTGTACATCTGCTATAGGATGCTGACCTAGCTTATCTAAAGCTAACGTAGCTTTAACTAAGACTGTACCTCCTCCAGGGATAACTCCTTCTTCTATGGCAGAGTTTACGGCATTAATAGCATCTTCTACCCTGTACTTTTTTTCTACTAATTCGGATTCTGTTATGGCCCCAACATGGACGGTAGCTACTTTGCCTGAGATTCGTTTAAGTCTATCAAGAAATTTTCCTTTGTTGTATGTATTTTCTACAGGAACTTGTTTCTTGATATTTTCATAATGCTCTGCCATAAGTTCTTTCTCTCCTGCGCCATCTGTGAAGATGGTTCTAGATTTAGTCATAACAACTTTACGACAGGTACCTAGATCATGAGGAGTCATACTATCAAAGTTAGTACCAAGAGTACTACTGATAACAGTACCTCCAGTAAAAATAGCTAGGTCATCGAGTCCTTCACGTTTGAAGTCTCCAAACCCAGGCATTTTCATGGCAGCTATCTTAAAATGCCCATTCATCCTATTACGGATAAGTGTAGCTAAAGCTGTAGCTTCAAAATCTTCTGCTACTAAGATAAGAGGTTTCTCTAAGGAAGCACAATGTTCTACTACACCTGCAAGAATTTGAACGTTTTCTATCTTCTTGTCTGTGATAAGAATAAAAGGATCTTCGTATTCTACCTCTTGTCTAGCTGGGTTAGTAATAAAATATGGAGATGCATAACCCGCGGCAAATTCCATCCCTTCTATTTTATCCACAAAGCTATCCTCATTTCTAGCTTCTCCCATCATTATAATACCATCAATCCCTACTAGCTCTACAGCATCTCTAATAAGTTTTCCTATTTGGTAATCGTTATTAGCTGAGATAGTAGCCACACTTTGAATCTTGTCTAAATCTCCTGCTATAGGTACTCCTGCAGCTCTAACGTACTTCAACACTTCTTCTACAGCTTTCTCTATACCTTTTCTAACATGGATAGGTTCAGCACCACTTTCTACTGCATCTATACCAGCATGGCATAAAGCTTGAGTAAGTACAGTGGCCGTACTAGTACCGTCTCCAGCTATTTCATTAGTCTTAATAGCAGCCTCTCTAACCAACTCCACACCTATGCGTTCATAGGGGTCATCTGAGAAGACTTCTCTAGCCACAGTAACTCCATCTTTGGTAACTTCTGGGGGACCATAACCTCTGTGGATTATCGCAGTGCGTCCTTTAGGACCCAGGGTCGCCCCCACTGCGTTTGCCACGAGGTCTACCCCGCTTAGCAGGTACTTTCTCGCTTCTTGTTTTATTTTCATGTAATAAATTTAGAAATTCAATTAAATTAATTTCTTCTTGTGAAAAATCTGTAATACTTAATATTACAGTGGATTCTTTTAAATCAGGATATAGAGTTGGAAAAGGGTCTACAGTGGTAACCCTTCCTGTAGACCCTCCGTACCCTATAATAATACCAGAGTTTTTTAGTTTAAAGAACATATTAGAATGGTAAGTCATCAAATGCATCTTCCTCTTCAGCCACTTCAAACGTGTTAGATTTAGATGATGTAGCTACTTCAGGAGCTCTTTCAGGTAACATGGCTTTAAATTTCTCAAATTCATCATATAAGAAATTAGTCTGATCTGTAAAATCCCATTTTACTTCTCTCCCTTTACGCACTTGCTTAGCTTCTGGTAAGCCGTTAGGTACCTCTCTAGTATACAGAGGTGCTACTTTGTCTCCCTCTTGGAACAGGTTAAGCCCTGACACTTTCTTACCTTCTTTGCTTTCAAAGGCGTAAGGAACAATTTCTACGGGTTTGCTTAAATCTAAATTAAGCATTCGGTACATAAATGATTGAGCGAACCTACTGTCTATAGGAATAGATAGTTTGTAATTCTCAATAACATCTACGATGTCTAGTTCTAGGAAATCGGCATTCAAGGCCTCCACATTACGGATAGTAGCCCCTACAATTAAGCCTGAAAGAGAGTCGTATTCTACATAGTAGACTACATTACCACTCTTATTTTCCCGTTCTTTAAGTTCCTCATCTGTGGCGAATTTCTTGGAACTTTCCTGTACAATTTTGCCCCCGAAGATCTTTAAAAAGGTCTTACCACTTGAGGCCGCTCTTTTGTTTAATGACATAAATAATTTTGATTTTCAAAAGTTGTGAATCGAAGTTCTCTCGTAATATCAGATTCCTTCTTAATAAATGGTAGATATTTACCTCCATAGCTAACATATTTAGGTAAGCTAGGTTTACCTTTATAACTAAGTACTTTTAAACATATAGGCTCTTCAAAAGCTCCTGCAGCTTGTAAAGCATCTCTAATGTTGTTTATGTACTGTTCAAATTTTTCTGCAGGAGTTCCTTCCAGATTTGACTTAGCTTCCAATACATCTTGAGGAGTAAGGTAAGTAAAAAATATACTCTCTAAGAATAAAGTGACTCTAAGTATTTCCTTAGCTAACTTATCTTTATATACAGACTTCTTTGGGTTCTCTACAAAAGTCCTAAGAATACTATTACCTCTTTGAAAGGTAAACGTAACACCCATAGGAACTGCTACAAAGTCTACACCAATTAGCCTGCACCCGCAGACACATTCTCCTGTAGGAAATTTAGATCTCAGCATCTCCGTAATTTTCTGCGATTAACATATGTTTTTTACATTGATGGATACTACTAGATAGTTCCGATAACAACATAGTATACTTAGGCACATCTAACTTTGTTTTAGACGAGTATAGGTCTGGCATACTTTGTAGCATAGTAGCTGCAATATTTACAGACTCTATAATAGAGTGGCTTAACTTTTCAGGCAACCCTATCTCAGCTCGTACTTTTCTAGGTAATACAAAGTCATATGTATCTAACTTAACTTTAATTTTTTCATCGGCAGTACCTTCACCTTCAATGATTTTCTTAATACGATAAATTAAATATGTGCCTTCTTTAAAAAAATCTAAAGCATACTTATCAGTTGTCCAATGGGAAAAAGCATCCCCATTGTCTAATACAATCTCGGCCCCATACATTGTAGTACCTTCCCTAGTACGGAATGTTTGGACTGCCCCTACCTCTGCAATCCTTGCAGATCTTTCTGGGTATAAAATTTCTCTTGATTTCATAATACAAAGATACGATAATTTTCTTAATAAAACAAATTTTTAGAAAGGTAAAACTGAATATTCACTATTGTCTCCTTCCATATCCCCAATAACACTTTGGTCTAAAATTCTAGGTAAACCTCCCTGCTCATGAGCGAAGTAAAACTTAGGAAATTTCTCACCCATTCTAGATAACTTTGGGTACACTAGGGAGGGAGACTCCTCTGAGTTCTTTTCTACCCTTATATGGTAAGAACATCGTTTGTCGATATACCCTCCCAAGTGCCCTGTAGACTCTTTACCATCTTTATTGGTATGTATGGCAATCAAAATAGGACAGGCAATACTGTCCGCCCAATACATAAGTCTACTCACCAAAGCTTTCGTAGAATTCTGTTCATTTTCATCCATGGATAAGTCGGCAATACCATCTATGATAATAAGGCCTAGGTCAGGATTACGTGTTATAGCATGGTTAACTATTTCAAACCTAGTATTATCATCATATTTCCTGATATTTAATGCTATGTAATTATCTGGGTGGCGGTCTAACCCTGCCATCCGTACAAGCATTCTTTGAAAATATGAGAACTCTAACCTAGATTGTTCTGTGTCTATCCATAATACTTTACCTTCTATTTTAGATCTAATGTTAAGTGCCTTCTTATCTTTAGCTAGGCAAGCTGCAGCAAACCCTGCCATCAATGACGACTTTCTTGCTTTAGGTTTACCTGAGAACTCTATTACAGACCCAGGTAACGCTATACCATAGGAATCTTCTCCATCCTCTATCTCGAATAGATATTCTGGTCTATCAGGTAGGGGTTCATTGAAGTTAAATCTATTGTTAATTACTTCTCTCCAAATGTCTTTAAAAGACGGTTCTATTTGTTCAAACATAAGCTATAATATTGTTGTTTTGGTGCACGATGGTAATATTGAAATGGCAGCATAGGGATCTCTTAAAATTATCTATGTACAGCGGTAAATCTCCTCTTACATGGTGTTTATCGAAATTAGCTTTTATCAAATCTAAAGAATAAGTTTTATTATGCTTTAGATAAATAAATTGCATAACAGCTACCATGTCTAGTTGAGAAATATTATTTATACTAGATCGTAAGTATCGCACTGCTTCTGTTCTATCCATTCTTGTATTTTTATTTTAATTAACTCTATCCAATTGGGTTTTATTACTTTTTTTACTTTTGAGATCTGATAGAGTCCTCCATTCAAGAAGAATCAAAGTCAAAGGTAGTCATTTCGGTAACTTTCCCTTTATTAAAAAAAGTTACTTTGTGATAGGTTCTATCTATTCGTAGTTTTGTTCCTGGTATGTACTCATCTGTGCAATCTTCTATCATGTTTAGATAATTTCTTACTAATCTTTCGACATCATAAGGAATTCTTCCTCTTATAAAGAGTAATGCTAATTTGAACCTAGCTCTGTACAAACTATTCTCTGTCCAATACTTTATCTACATACTCCTGTAAAGATCTATTTCTAGGCTTAACATCTTCTCCTAAATTTATAGGTTTAACAAATGCACAAGTAATATCCTTTACATGAAAACCTAACCCAGGGAAATCCTCAAAAGCACTTTCTGGCATAACTTCATATTTACAATTACACATTATTTCTTCCAAACTTTAGATATCATTGGCTCTACTTTAATCTTAAGTACTTTTGTGAAGCAATCGGCGGCTTCTTCCATACTCTCTTTAAGAGCTTGGGCTATCTTTTCTGCCGACCTAGCAGCACATTCCACAACATACTCATCATGGACAAAGTTCACTATCTTAATAGAACCAAATTTCTTATTCTTAATAATCCAATTTAAAAATATAACTCCTGCCATTTTAGCCATATCAGCAGCTGTACTTTGTATAGGTGTATTCAACCCTAACTTATATATGGCGCTTCTAGCTGTACCAAATTTCTTTACACTAGGTAATACCTCATAGTAAAACTCACTTTTAGTCTTTTTAGCTTCTAAGTACTTTAACCAGAACTTTTTATTTTTCATCATAGATTTAACTTTGTCTATATTATCTATGAATCTTTTTCTATTAGTTACGTTGTTTGTTTTAATATACCCTTGTTCTAATGTATCTTCAAAAGTTTTATCAAAATACTCCTTTAGTTTAGGAAAAGCCTTCATATAATTTTGGTAAATCTCTTCACCTTCATCAGCTGTAATACCCATGTTATCCGCTATGGTAAACCCTGTACCTCCGTACTGTATGGCAAATCCCGCAGCTTTGGCAGCACTTCTAAGCTTAGGGTAATTCTCTTTAATTTCAGCCAATGTTAACCCTTTCAGTTCTTTATGATAAATCTGTTGAGCGATATAAGCATGCATATCACCTCCCCCTGTTAGGAAAAACTCTATTAGTGCAGGTTCCTTGGAGAACTCTGCCATAATAATGGACTCTTGTGAGGAGTAGTCACCTATGATTAAGACATTACCTTTCTGCCCCTCAAAACATTCCCTAGTATCTGAGTCAGATGATAGGTTCTGCATATTGGGGAAGGGCCCCTGCCTGACGTTCCCTGAGGAAGTTCGCGCAGTATCTACCATACTTTTATACTTAGTATGAATCCTGCCATCTTTTTGTACATAGTCAAACCAATTCCTACCATAGGTTGTAACTGATTTTTCTTTCTCCTTATAGTCTATATACAATTTAATAATAGGATGGTCTTGTTTTTTGATAAATTTAGCCCCTACTGTGTTCTTACCTTCCTTCTTATCAAAAATCTCAATACCTAACTGAGTAAATACTTCACCGACTTGTTTAGAGGAACTCCAATTTATGTCGGGGTCTACCCCATACTCTACAGCAGCTTCTTTTAGTTTTAGTAAAGCTCCATACTCTAAGTATTCAGCTAACCTAACCCTGTTATACCATTTGTCTGTGTTTAGGTATATACCACAATATTCTATGTAGGCATTTACCCTAACAAACTCATTCTCTATTTTTACAGCATTGGCTAATTTGTGCTTATCTATAAGCTTCTCCTGTGCTTCCTTTACTTTATGTAGGTAAGCTACGTCTAGGGCGCAATACAGAATATCCTCAGGAGTACTTAACCCTGTCTCTGTGAGGATAGATCTTTGATCCTTACTAAGCTCTACGTTGCAGTATCTTTTACATACATCGGGTAAAGATCTGCCAGGATTAAACAATCCCATAGTAAGTACGTATTCAGCCAAGAATGTATCATATACCTTTATATTGATAGCTCCTAAACTGTATAGGAAGGGTATATCAAACGCAGCATTATGTATAATAAGTTCCTTAGATTCTATAAATTTTATTAAACTTACTTTATTTTCTAAGGTACTTAAGTCTATGACGAATTGATTTTTTTCATCTCCAAATTGTATAGTCCATAATTTACTAAAGGCAAAAGATAGTCCGTTAGTCTCCGTGTCTAAGGCTACAGTAGTATGATCTTTAAAGTAGTTAAACACATAATCCAAATCACATAGGTTATCCCAAAAATGTAAATTGGGGTTGGTACTAACTAAATATATCATTTGCGGTTTTTAAAAGTTAAGAAATCTTTGTACAATTGAGTCTTAGCTCCTTTACCTAATACCTCTTTTCTAAGTTGTACACAAAGATAAGGATCATTGTCTAGATAATCAACACAGTACTCCCTAACAAGTTCATAATCCTCTAACTCATTATAGGTATTTATGGTAATTGTACCATATGAATGGAATTTGTCTACATTCCTGACCAATCTGACATTTTTTATAAAAGGATCGTCAGTTCTATACACTGCCCATTTTTCCCTAACAACGTTAATTTGTTTCCCGCAGCCTCTACATTCCTCTATTAATGGGAAAGCCTCTGTACCTTCTGATATGAATTCAGATAGTATAACCTCACCTTCTAGATACCTTGTACCGTCTGTTTTAGTTATATAGATATTTACAATATCCCCCATATTGTTCTGCCTAGGTATTTTATCACATATACACTGCATACATTTTAGTTTTATTTAATTGGAATATTTAGCCCCATTTTATGCATTTGTAATAACACTTCTGCGTTACCTTTAGCGTCATTTACTGGGTTATGATCATGCACTGTCCTACGCAATTTTTTCCAAGGAGCAAAAGCGTCTTTTACCATACCACAATACAAGTCTCCTATACGTCTAGCTGAGTAACCAAAAGGATTTTTACCTAAGTAATAATGGAAGTAGTAATTTATAAACTGCCAATCATATGCAGGATTATCTGATATGAATACAGGACTACCCTTTGAGTAAAACTTAATCCAATTAGCAAAGCTTTCCATTACTTCTTTCGGATCAGCGAAGGTATTATGATCTTCTCTGCTGAAGCCACTAATAGCTAACGCCTCAGGATTCCATAATTCAGATATAGGTTTTGTTTTACCCATAAATGTTTTTGATAAGGTAGGTTCTACTACCACGGCCCCAAAGCATACCATAGAATATTTTCCTGGGATAGGGCCATCGCTTTCTACATCTACTACTATTAAACTCATTATCTTTTATTTGTTAGGTTAAATATTGTTTGTGTTTTTTCGTTAACTATCTTAAAAAGTTCTATGAAAGTTTGATTTATCTTTTTAACAGTAGCAAATTTCTTATCATGGGATTCTAATTTAGCATTTGTGCTTTCTTTAAACTTCTCGTAGTCCAGTTTAATGTCTTTTAAAGCTTCTTCGCTTAGTTTAGGGAGATAAGCAATTTCTGCCTTTGGTGGGGGAGGTCCTAGGATTAATCTTGCGTTCCTACGTGCAAGTTCTAACGCCATCCTATCGGTCTCCTCATTAAGTTCTTTACATATTAAAGACATAATTTCAGGAAAATGTTTTCTACTAAGATCACGAAGTTGTTTTAATCCTATCGTTCTTTCATTGTTATGTTCCATTTTATTTTATTTAATGATTTCTAAAATTTTAGCGTTTCTTCTTTTGTTTTTAACATCACAGGTTCTCCAATCTTTTTCAATATCTATATGAGATATATCTCCCCAATACATATTATTATGGACGACCCATTGCATTATACCATCTTTCTCTTCCCAATACTCTATTTCAAACAGGGTCCTTTTCTCCATATCTATCAAGTTCTTTGAAAAGTTCTGCTTCAAGAGTGACTATGTTATTTTGTAGAGCAGAGTTTTCTTCCTCTAACTCGTTAATACGCTCGTTTAGAGCGTCTATTGCTGCTGATACACTATCTACAGCAGAATCTACAATCTTTTGTAATCTTCTATCCATTATAAGTCGTATTTAATTTTAAGTCCATGCGTTTCATATATTCTTTGTAATGAGGGTATGTTTAGTAATCGGACAATCTCCTCTAAGCTAGTTGCAATTTTATCGGTCTCCCACTTATCTTTACCAAATGATAACTCGTATATAGGATCTCCTTCAGTAAACCTCACTCCAGTAACAACCCCTGAAACTATTTTAGTACCAAACATTCCAAAATTTAATAAGCCATATCTAGGCTCGCCTATGTGTTTCATTCTATAGTATTTCTACGGTTAAAAAAGTTTATAATCTTTTGTAGTATAGGATCTGTACGTTCTCTGAAGTAGCTATCTAAACGTCCGTCTACCGTTGCGAATACTATGGCAACTATTGTGGCCAGCATTCCTACTAACAACAAACTTAACCCAAATACTTGTAGCAAGTATACTATATCTCTAGCGATGGTATATACCCTATAGTTATCTAACAGCCACAATATCGCTTTGGTTACTCCTATAGAACATACAAATACTAATGTATGCTGCAACAATTTTCTAGTTAACATGATTTACTTTTTTTTCTCAAAATATTTCATTGCTATTTTATGCATAGCTAAAGACCCTATGACTGACCCAACCAAATAAGTTAGCATCATCGCCCAATTATCCAAGTTCATAACTACCTGTCTAATAACTAATAGCCATATACCATTAGATAATACAGAGGCTATGCCATGATACATAAGTGAGGGGCTATTCCTTGCCCTAGAAACTAGGGTAAAACTTGCATTCTGGAGAATGACTAATAATAACATTTGTATAATTTCCATAATTTTATTTGTTTTTTCTGTTTAACCAGTTAAATATTTTTTCTACTTTAGGGTCTATTTTAGTTTTTATGTATTCATCGTAGTCACCTACCTGATAGTTTGTTAGTACTATAATAAACGACAGCACAGTAAAACATACCCATAATAAAACTATTACAAAAGATTTTTCATCCCATTTACTAATAACTCTATAAGTACTAAGTGTCAGGGCGATTAGTATCAAAATATTTCTCAAGTGTATTAACAAATTGTGTGTATTCATAACTTGCTTTTTATTTGTTCGAAAATAGGGTCTTTTAAGGATAGTATAGAATCACTGTAAGGTATTTTAGTTATCATAAAATAATAATGCACTAGCTGAAACCACCAATAGTAAGTAGGATTCATCTCTAAGAAATGATGAGTTTCTCTAGATAACGCCATAAGATTTTCTATATGATCTTTATGCTTTGATCCTCCCATACCTCTAGGATCGTTATGGGATATATCTATAGCCTCCCTACCTGTAACTTCACATGGTATAAAATCTCCTTGACTATAATCAAAATGATCTAAGTATACTTTTGTATAAGGTCTCATTTTATCTGTAAATGTTTATTTTCTACAAGTTCTGCAAAGGATAGAGTGTAACCGTCTTTAAGTGTCTGTGCTATTAGAGTCTTATCAGGCGAAGTTACTACTCTCATATAGAGTTCAGGAACTTCATCTATAATAGCCACAGCAGAAGACTTCCTCCAACTAAGTTTAAATAGCCCTAAGTCTACTTTATCTATGTTAGAGAGTTTCATGTATTCTCCTAGATTAGTTTTGAGTTTATCTGCCAAGTTTGTTTTAGCTGAACGCATGGCATATAACCTTTTCTCTTCTTTTTCTAATAGTTCCGCTTCTAAGGTAAGCTGTCTTATGAACTTGGCATAATTAGTAGCTTTATCTCTAAAGCCATCTTCATGTAGTTCTAATAGTTTTTCAATATCCTCTGTTACCTCCCCTCCGTTCTCTTCGAGGATGTCTTGGATTTTAATAAAATCTTCTGTTAATTCGTATAGGTTCATATGTATGATTTTAAATTGGGTCTGTTCCGATATATACCTTTTCTGTACCATAGAATTCGTTAGGTCCTCCTGGTGCATATAAGCGCCATCTTATCGGTTGTGATCCGTCCGTGATGTCCCCCCACATTGTTTTATCTAAAGGTACACAGAATCCTTCCAAACATTTAGTCCCTGGTGGGCATTCTGTGTCTGAATCCGCCATGATAAGCCCAGGTCCGCTACCTAGAACTTTGATCGTGTCTACAGTATCTTCAACTTTATTAAGAGTAAAAATAGCGTCTCTTTCTTCTTGAGATAGAAAATCTAAAGTTTCAAGACTTCTATGGAGGATTCTATTACCTGTATTCCCTCTATAGTCCTTGTAGTATTCAGCAACGGCTCTATCTAATAACTCAGTGTAGTTCATTTTACAGTATTTAGTTTTTCTAATTTGTATACTTCTTCTTTACTTAGCAGTATCCCATTTGCTGCACAGGTGTCACCTACGCTCCTTGGCTCAGACCAAAAATCGAAGTAGTCTAGGTATTCAAAAAGCCCTGGCCCTTTATGCTTGGGTCCTCTAATGTAATCAGTATCTATACTAGGCATATTCAATTTTTTTTTAATTATTTAATTTCTTTAAACTATCTAACTCTTCAGCGCTTAGCTTTACTTGATTTGCTTGAAGTGTATGCTCGATGCTTTGGACAGGGTCCCAAATATCATAAGCAAAACGGTAGTCTTTACCTTTTGTAGTTGAACCTGTAACAAGGTCCCAATTCTCCGCCCATCTTTGGTGCATTGCTCTATACATATTTAAACTTTTTAATCATATTAACAACAGCAGTAACATCTCCTTCACAGTATTTAACTATACTATCCATATCTCCTGCATAGTACACTTCACTAGTAGCACTTCCTTCCATATCCTGTTTAGGGGAAGGACATCCTAGAGCTACCGAAATGTTCATAAGAGAAGCGGACCCCCAACTAGTACCTTTCCATAAGTCTAAGGTATCTATTATGTTAACTTCCCAAGGTTTTAAATGTCCTACATCGAAGGCTTCGGGTATAGGAATTTGATTAACAATAAAGCGCCTCATAAGAAAAGGTATATCAAACCCTTTAATAGCGTGCCCACATAGTAGCCTCTTAGCAGTGAGTTTATCAGCTACACTACCAAACTCTTTAAGTATAGCGCTTTCATTATCCCCGTAGTACGATTTTAAGGTAACCTCTTCGTCATCCTTAACTGCGCCTATACTAATACATATAACCTTAGCGAACTCTGCGTACAGGGCAGCTTTTGAAGCCCACAGAGCCTCAGGAGACATATCAATATTAGATAATTCACTTGTATGCCTTATCTTATAAAGCCATGAATCCTTATACTCTTCAGGGCAGTCACTGAAGTTGTCAAATAACCTAGCTGTTTCAATATCTATGAACAGTAGATCTCTTAGATTTAATTTGTTTAATACTCTCATGATACAAAGTTACGAAATTTATTGATAAGTTGTATAATTATTTTGTTGAAATTTCTCTATTGTCTCCAGACCCATTGATAGTATTAGTAGCTCTTCTTGCCATCACCTTATTATAGTTAATTTCCATAACTTGCTCTAGGGAATACCCTTCCATTGTGGCTGCAGATCTAATACCTTCTAAGGTAGATAGAAGCACACTCTTAAATAGTTTAAGATCTAAAGGTGCTTTATCCCTGTAAAATTTCTTGATAGGTTCTGCTAATTGAAGTATGTTATACTCCTTATAGAAATATGGAGATTTAGTATTCACTAACTCTACAAAGTCTAAACCTACCTCCTTACATACAGCTCTTACATACCATAGAGAATCTCCTAATTCTTTTATCAGCCCTAAAGAACCTTCACTACTAGGATTTTCATATTTATCCTGTACTTCTAAGTCCTCTCCTACTAATCCTAAGAATGTATAAGCTAATCCGAAGTTGTCTACTGTATTTGGGTATATGGCTGTTTCTTCTGTTATTTTCTGATAATCTGCTGCTTCCATGATTGTTTTTTTAAAGAAGCCGCCCCTGAGTGAGGCGGCTCCTAATTAATTAAAGTTTAATTCCAATTCCTAAAATAAGTCCTAATGTGTTTAGCTCATTTACATTACTGTATCTTACAGCGGGTTCAATATATACCCTACTACCAAGATCAGAAGTATACCCAGCTGATAGTGAAAACCCTGTACTGTTATCAAAGTTGGTAATAACCCCACCTTGAAAGAACCCTCCTGGGCAAGCATAATACCTAGCTGTAATCTCAGCTACACTCTGCTCTACACCGTTATACTCTACCCAATTTCCAGATAGCCCTACTCCTATGTTAGGTTTAGGGAAGAAGATTAGGTGGGGGC
This sequence comes from Saprospiraceae bacterium, assembly GCA_016714445.1. Taxonomy (GTDB): domain Bacteria; phylum Bacteroidota; class Bacteroidia; order Chitinophagales; family Saprospiraceae; genus OLB9. Next base: position 25,513 of record JADJNF010000005.1, read on the forward strand.
TTATCGCTGCATTATGAACAGACTGCCCCGAAAGGTCTGATGAAAGACCTGCCCAAAGTTTAGATTGAGCGTTTAAGCTACACGTAAGTAATAAGAAAAATAATACTCTCAACATATTTAAAAAGTTTAGTTACAAATTTAGTGGGTGTTACTACTATCAAACAGTAGTAGATAGCAAATGGAATGTTAATAATAGTTGTCCGTAATGTAGAACCTGATCGAACCCTATCATAGAGAAAAACCCTAAGTTAGGTATTGGGCTTCCGAATTTACCTTGTGCATATAACTTGCTGGTAATTTTAGAGGTAAAGTAATCTGTAATTGTGTGTGCTAAGAAAGTTATAGCTACAAACAGTACGGAATTAAGTACGTAATTAGTAGGGAACAGGAACATCATAGGTAGTAACCACAAACAACTGTAAGTGGTAGTATGTTTTAGTAGATCCCCTACATTTTTGCTTTTACCTACCGCCCATTTCTCATCTTGAAAAATGAAATCCGCGATAAAATGTATTACAATAATAATAAATGCTATTTTCATATTAATAATTTAAAGGTTTTAAAAGTGTACATATACAACAGAAAGTGATGGATATGTTCCAAAAAGGTGTACATATATGTAGTTAGCGGTAAGTTTAAGAAGCGTTGTACCACTCAATAAAATTGCAAACTGATTCAAAAGTTTTTTCTATTGAACAAGTTATTAAAGAGTTCTTCACTCTTTCATCTTCTTAACACCTCAAATATATGACAATAAATCTTTTTGTCACATTTTTAATGAAAAGATTTATTTCATATTTTTGGCTCGTAGTGTTCTTTTGTTTCTGATTCGTAGGAATATTTAATAGGCGACCATTCTCCATTATTAGGCATATAATAACAACCTATCATTTTTTGTTCACCCATAAAAATTGCAATCATTTCTAATTTTGTTTCCATAATATTTTGAATTAAAACCTACCGCTAACAATTCCATATAAAACAAGTATTAAAGTTTGTACTAAATTGATAATGGCACTGGCTTACTTTCCGCAACTCCCGTTAACCAATATCAAACTTCACAATCGAGAACATTTTGTCCTACATTTGGGTCACGCAATTAGAATTATTGTCTTTTCCAAGTTTATTTTATATTCTCGTAGGTCAAAATAACCTTTCAGAACTAAATAAAATGTTAATCCGTCTTTAATTTCAATTGCAGGTATTTCAAAGTTTGCCCAGAATAAATGTCTACCAAGTTTTGCAGTTGGTTGTACAAATGGTTCGTAATACGGCTTTACATTTTCAACCACAAACTTTATATCAGTATTCTTTGTAAAATCTCAAAAAGTTGTTTCAGCCACAACCACATCAGGCATTACAGTATCATAACTCCTTTTTTGCCATCATTCTTACTTTGCTGTGGCTTTGGCAAGGTGGCGAACTCCATATAAAATCAAACTCTCTCCAATGTTTAGCCAAATAATCGTGTGCATCAGTAACTATCACATTATCGCTTGGGTGTAATTGCTTGTAAACATTTGCAATTTCTTCGTTATATTCTACCCAACCGTTACTTCAACGTTTTCCAATGTTGCGTCTCCACCGACAACATAGGTCTAAACCCGCATACTGGTGCTAACATCGGTTAACGGCAAAATTGCCATTTAATACTTCTTTGACATTTTAACTTAATTTAGTACATTTTAATCCTATTTGTATTCTCGGTCAGGCAAAATCCAAAGTATTCCAAAAACTGTCTTGGTGCTTCTATCTTTTCGCCTTTGTTTATTAATACTTTATTTCATTATTTTAAATTTATAATTTATTTTAGAAACATCCAAAACGAAACAACCTGAAATTGCCAAATTTTTTAGGTTGCCACACTAATACATCAGATAAAACAAACTTTTCTTGTCCCTTTTTATATGGTCATATGGATTTGTCAGGGAATAAGCTAATGCTGAAAAATAATCACCTAAGAATTGCCACTCTTGAAAGTTCTTTAAGTAAATCGTGATTCCATTGAAACTTTCCGTTGTATGGTGGGTCGCAAATAACCGTTTCAAATTCATTATCCTTTACAAAGTCTTTCATATCGGAAGCATCGCAAATTATATCAGGATTATTTTCAGCATCAGCATCTAACCGAACATCGCCAAGCATTGATTTTCCACTACAAACGTGCAATGTTCTACCAATGAACAATCCCTGCAAAACATCTTCAATACTATCATTCCAAAGTTTCTTTTTAACTCTGTAAATGTGGCTCGTTCCTGCCAACGGCACACTTCCTTTTGTCTTATCAATAGCAGGTTGATTTTTGTATTTAAGTTACAATCTTCCCAACTATTTTATTATTTATTTAAGTTTTCGTTTTATAATCCGCCCTGCACATAACACGGGTTTGGCAAAAGTGGGCAGAAACATTCTGCTAAATTTGAGCATCCTACAAGCCCACCTTCGCCAAGCCCGAAACCGTTAGTGGCAAGCGTAGGCAGACCGTAACAGACGACCTACGCCAACCAAAAACATTTAGCAAGTTGCAGCTTTGACAGCCCACATTGCAGCTTCTTCATAGCCAGTTTGAGCCAACGAAATTAATCGCAACTTTTCACCGCTCTGAGCCTGTAATTGTTCAGGAGTTTTGTCGTAAGTTTTGCTTACTTCGTCATTCCTTACAGCTTGCAATAAGTCAATAAGTTCAGCAGATTTCTGCTTAATTCTATCAACTACACTTTCATTTGATGGGTTGAAAGTTGTTCTTACCCTTTGTTCGCCTAATGTTGGCGTTGGTGTTTCTTGGATATTATCCATAATTATAATTGTGGGTTTTATGAAGGTCACCCAAACCTATATTTTAAATTAACGCCAGCCACTAACAAGTGCTTGAACGCAATTGCAAAGCCAACACACGAAGCCAACGCACAATTTGCAACTGCGTCAAGCACCGACCGTTACCTGCCATACCAATAAACAGGATGAGCTTCATAATCATCACTTGGATTGTGTTTTCGTAATTGCTCAATAGCCTCATCAACTGAACTTTTATATTGATACAATTTCTTTTTGACATAATCTATTTGAAATCCACTTTCCATTTCTCTCCATTCAGTACCGTTTACTTTTTGTGTTCCTACTTTGAACCTCATATTACGCATAATAACGTAACCAAGAAGTACAGCAGGTAACACATTATTTAATACAGGCATAACATCTGCGTTAATTGGTACTTTTGTGCTTTCTATTTGCTTCATTGGTTTAATTGAGTTTAGTGGGCTTAATTATGCCCGTCTTAAATAATCGTTCGTTATACATCAATTAAACATTTAACCGTGACACGTTGGACATGACATTTGCCCGCAATCACAGCCATTACTTTGCCACTTAGATGCAGAAATTATTGCAATATATACCTTATCTATAATCAATTGTTTATCTTTTGATTTAAGCTCAATTCCATTCTTTTTTAAACCTTCAATAATTTCTTTACTTGTCTTTGTCAAGTGTGTCCAATTTGTTTCCATATTAAAAAAGTTTATACTAATTTATAACTTCTATATCTTTTTATAGAGTCAACAACATCATTTATAGATTCGTCAATACCACTATATTTTAATGTTTGTATTTTAGCGTAAAAAGCAAAGGGTGTTTTAAGATACGCCATGTTTGTAACCAATGTATTTTTACTTCCAAAGCAACCTCCGTTTTTACTAAACCTTTCTTTGGGGGCCTTTCTTCCACCAGGAAATTCGTGTAGTTCAAACTTACTTTCAAGGGTTTCTAAAAGATTATTACCATTTATACAAGCGTCATCAAATGTATCATAGACCCCAATTGTTACAGTTTTATTTTTTGAAGTGCTACCATCCTCAGTTTGTGGAGCATCAGAGTATCTAAACTCTATTGTTACTAAATATTTTTCCATTGTTCTAAATTAAATATAAATTAAAAGACCTCCGCAGAGACCATCTTTGCTACGTTTCCGACATTAGTAAAAGAAGTATAGCCCTACTGTTTTCACCCCCTGTATAGACTTTAGTCAGAAGCTTAAGGTACGCCTTAACGACACTTTACAGTTTGAGGGAGCCTCCTACAATAGAACTAACTTCTTCACTAGTTTCACTAAAAACAGATTTTCATATTACTTTTACAATAACTGGTCTTCTTACTACTTCTACATGGGTTATCGGTACAAGTGCCGTGCATCTGCCTGAGTATATAGTGCTTTTTCTTTGTATCACACAATATGTAGCTTTCATCCCATTAGATATTACTTTCACTTCACCTGCGTCACCTACCTTGAGATTAAAATAAGGTATTATAACTTTAACAAGATCTCCTTTAATAGGACGTACCTCAGCTTTGGGCGGATTTAATAATTTTAATGTCATACTATTTGTTTAATGCGTTAATTCTATTCATTTCTTCTTTAGTAAGAATAGTTGGGACATACAATTTAAATCTAGCACTTAACCCTCCTGGGCATAATCTATAGGGCCCTTCTATGTTACTTACGTCCAGATAAACACCTCTTATGGCTTCTACCCTAAATAATTTTCCGATCAAATGACTATTCTCGGAATCGAAATGTACTCCTATGACAGTATCTCCTACTTCAAATTTGTCCATTGTTTAAATATTTTAATTCTTCAATTTCTTGATCTGTTAGTATATCAGATAATGGGTTTGCCTTCTTTAACCATAGTATGTTCCAATTCCACCACCCCTCATCTATATCTAATCTAGCTATTGGATATCTACAGTTTGTAGGCATTCTTACAGAAGTAACTATAGCTTCCTTACCCAACCACTTACTCATCGTACGGTTGCCATTAGGGAATATAGAAAAATCAGCATTTACATCTATAATAACTTTATCCCCTACTTTAAACTCGTTCATGTTTTTTATTTAATTTAGTTATACGTTTCTTCTCTTTTTTCGAGAGTAGAGAATATCCTACCTCCGAACTATTATCAAGTAAACTCCTAATAAACTTAAGCTGTGCTCGTGTATCGCCTGTCGGCCATGACCCACCTCCCGAAAATAACGGGTTTGTTTGTATACTCGTACCATATAGATCAGATAGTTCATCTAATATAAGCCGTATGTCTACGTATCTGTATATACCTAAGAAGGTAGACCATCTTATACATTCTATAGTATATTTATCTCCTATAAAATATACTTTGTCGTCAATTTCTTTAATATCTATTAACATACTTATAATTTATTTAGTACCCTCAATCTACCTACCTCTTCAGGGGTAAGCATTTTTTGTACTTCTGATGGAAACCCAGTAGTTATCATTTTAATAAAATTCAATTGATCCCTCACATTTCCGTATGGCCAAAGTCCTTCCCCACTAAAGAATGGGTGGTTTCTTATATCGCTTCCATATAATATAGATAGAAAATTTAGTAAATATAGAGTACTTCCTCTATGGTCTACTGTAAACACTAGTACCCCACCTCCGTCGCTCGCCATAACTACCCTAGCTGTAAGATCTTTTCCTGGAAAGGCAAAGTTTATTATTGGTCCATTATCTATTTTCATTGTATTTATTTAGTCGTTGTAATTCTTCTTTTGTAAGAATATTATATAAAGAGCTAATCTCTATAATTTCTTCTATACAATCTAACTGTTTATTTACATCTCCATATGGCCAAAATCCTTCAGTATTGCTGAACAGTGGGTGTGTTCTTATATCTCTACCACATAGTCTACTTAACTCTTCTAATACCAAACGGCAAACAACAGACTGACCGCCCTCAAAGTGGATATACCCCTCACCAATAATGCCTTGCCTATGCCTTAAAAAACCTCTGTAAAGTATGTTCCCTATCGTTATCTCTACCCTACCATTACATCTTGTTAATAACATATACTATGAAATTTATACTGTTTTATTACTGTCAAAGTTTTACTCCATTTAGAAGTAATCATATCTTTCTTATAGAAGAATAGAGAAGAGTCTACTATCGCATGGTTTAATACACTGTCTGCAATATGGTACGGTATGTTAGTATCATCTATAGGATTGCACAGCCCCTGAAATTGCTCAGGATCTAATACCTCTTGCATTGATTTATTCCATATAACCATTCTATTTTTAGCTACCTTAGCAATAGCTATCTGTTCATCCATAGGACATATAGAACACTCTCCCTGTACCATTAAAGCCAATTGAAAGTTAGCATCCTCATTAACGTAACTACAATAGGTCCCCCCATTGTACAGCAGTAGTTCGACTATTAGTAGCAGCGCTTGTATCAATACCACGTTTTAATTTTTTATCTATAAACCCTCTTACTTCACTCAGTTTTTGAGGGATACCTACCATGTCTAGACTTAATTGAGAGCAGCCAAATTTATAAATAAACAGAGCCTCTGTTTTATTACAGTACTTAGCCGCTAAATGAAATCTATGTAAATTAGTTAATTCCATATATTTAATATTAGAAAACTAACAAAACTAACTAAAGAAAAGAACCCTGTTAAGAATATTGTAGCTTTACGTTTATCCATATTTTTTAGATTTTTAATAGTTAAGTATACAGTATTACCTGTATTTTGGTTGGTTGTTTTATGCACGTCACCCCATCCACACCGCTTTAAAGTCTTTCTCATAGGAGTATTACTCTCTACATCAGTGCATAGGATAGTTGTGTATTTTAATCTAATAGCTTCTTGCTCAACGAACCTAAAGATTTCTTTAGCTACACCCTTCCCTCTATGATCGGGAAATACTTCTAAACTACATAACATTACTATAGCCGAACAATACGGTAGTTTCTTCAGCCTAAACTTAGCAGTAGGTATGTCGTTATCGTACCTAATATAATAGGTAGGGTTATCTTCCTTGTACTGTACCATTGTGTTTTCTTCTTACTACTTTTAATATTGATCTCGGAACCCAATAGGATGTGGTCTTACAAATAGCACCTTTCCTTTGTATAAGAACATAGTGAAACTCTGTACCACTAAGTACACACCCTGCAGCACCTTTGCGCAGGTTAGAGTACCCATCGGTTAATTTTACTAAATCTCCTGCAATTATATTCATTTGTTTAAATTTTTTATTCTATTAAGTTCTTCTTGTGATAGCAAATGGATAATCCCATTGGATAGTTGGAATCTTTTAGCAAGTACAGAGTACTCTCCAGCTCCGTCCTTTCTATTAAGAAGACATATTATTGTACCACCTAAAAATGTCTCAGTCACTTCAAATTCTTTACCTGCTGTGAAGATACTTTTGTAGTGTGGTATTAATTCAAATACCTCTTGATCTTTTATTGTAACAATATCCCCTACTTTAAACATGGTTCAATTTATTTATTCTATTAAGTTCTTTTGGTGTCAGTAAAGTTTTAATGTCATTATGTAGTTGAAATCTTTTAGCAAGTATCCAACTAATCCATTTTACTTTACCTACTTCTCTAATAGATATGAATGTACCTCTGCCGCCTACATCGGTAACTTCCCATATTTTACCGAAAATATTCTCTTCTCTATATTCGGGGAAGTTTACTGTGTCAAGCGGTTTTGCTATAACAATATCTCCTACTTTAAACATGATTCAATTCGTTTATACGGTTTAATTCTTCTTCGGTTAGTATATTATTTATAGAGAATACGTGTTTTAACCAGTTATAAGACCAAGACCAATCACCACCGTCTATATCTAATAATGCTGTTGGATAGCCTCTTTCCATGATGGTATACTTGATTGTAGCTGTCCTCCCTATAAATAGCTGCATCTCTTCGTTGCATCCTATACAAGAAGGTACTTTAAAGTTACTACTAGGATCAATGAATACTTTATCTCCTACTTTAAACATGATTCAATTTGTTTATTCTGTCAATTTCTTCATCAGTAAGGAAGTCTGGGCCTGCGTGGTCTAACCAAGCGTCTAACCATGCCCATCTTTGGCTGGCTATATCTAAAACAAATACTTCGCCAACAGCCGAAGTGGTATATGTACGGGTTATAGTAGCTGTCTTCCCTTTATAATATTCCATATTCTTGCCAAAGAAGTCAGTATACTTAGTTATATCTGTTTTAATAATTATTCTATCTCCTACTTTAAACATGATTCAATTTATTTATTCGTTCTAATTCCTCTTTAGTTAATACATCACAAGATAATTGCCCAAGTAATTCTTCTATGAAGGCTAATTGATGGGCTGTATTACCCTCAGGCCAATACCCTGTTTCACTAAAAAGTGAATGTGTTCTTATATCATTACCATATAAAATACTTAACTCTGATAGTATCAAATCACAGAATTTGTGATGCTCTTGAAAAAGTATGTAATGAGATAATATTATTCCTTGATAGGCTCTCCCACTTACAAAAAATGTTACCTTATGATTTGCACCTATTCTTATCCTCATATTAATTCTTTTAGATAATCTAATACTTCTTCTAACGCCATTATTCTTCCAAGTGTTAAGTCGTCATCTAAGCCCCTCTTAAAGTGTTGTCTATTTTCAAGATCTTGTTTGCGTTCTTCTAAATGGTTTATAATATTGTTTATAATAATGTTATCCATACTTATAAATATTTAAAGTAATACATATACAAAGTATTGTCAAAGGGTATTGTAGACAGAGTAAAGTATTCCTTATCTAAGTCTAAGCATATTAAATACTTCTTACCCGAACTTACTCCCACTACGTTATACTGATATAGATTTTCTCTTGTTTTAGGTTGAAGCCCTAATACAATAAACCCATTAGTGGTAACTTTATTCTTTATGAATATCATGGTAGCATCTTCAGGAAGAATTAACTCTGTCCTCGCTTTATGTAAAAGACAATCTTCTCCATAAGTAAGATCGCATACCATTACCTGAGTACTTACAATGCGTACTTCCTGCGCCCATGTTATAAAAGGTAGCAGTACTAATATTAATAATTTTTTCATAACTTATTTAATTTATCTATTATATCTATTTCTTCTTTAGTTAGAATACCTTCGCAATCATGGAAATGCCTTACTGCAAAAGAGTATACTCCTGCTTCATCGTATCCTTCCCATAGTATATCAAAAGGACGCCTACTTGTTATCTCTCTTATTACAAATACAAGCCCCTCCTCATATCCGTATCCTCCGCACCTATGATCTTCTGTCGGTAAGTATCGAGTATCAGGAAAATCACTCATAGGTATACACTTAACTTTATCCCCTATTTTAAACATGGTTTAACGCATTTATTCGTTTTAATTCTGCTTTGGTAAGTACCCCTTCTGTAATGTCTGGCTTTTTCAACCATAACGGATTCCATGACCACGCGCTACCTTCTAATTGTATTGTCACTGCCCCGTTACAGTTGACAATGTTTGTAATAGCAAGAGGCTTTCCCACATATTGAAACATAGCGCTCTCTTCTAGTGGCTCACAATCCAACCCAGGCCATATCCTAAAGTTACTATTAGGATCTACTATAACTATATCACCTTTCTTAAACATCTCCATTGACCTTTAAAATTATTGAATATTCTTCCTTTGTCAATAAGTCGCAAGATACTTTAGTTATGTTACCAAAATCCCATGCATACAGTCCCCCGTCTATGGTAAGCTCCACATAAGTTGAAGATACTCTACGTACAGTAGTTTCTTCGTGTAAGTATTTAAGCTGCCCTGCTACAAGCCAATTTCTACTTGATATCACTACTCGATCACCTACTTGGAAATTCATTTTATTTTGTTTAACTGTTTTATTCTATACATTTCATCAGGTGTTAATAAACCGTCAGCGAATGGATACTTTAGTATTACATGAGATTCATATACTCCATGATCCTGCATATTTCCCCAAAGAATAGCCTGCCCCCTTCTATCACTGTATTTAATAAGTGTTATTTGAAAAGTGCGTCCCAGTATAAAACCTGGCCCACCATTGCCCCTACCGTTTACACATTCTACTACGTCCCCAATCTTAAACATGATTCAAAGTATTTATTCTTTCCAATTCTTCTTTAGATAATAAGGATTCTGCTTCATTAAACAAGATAAATTGTGATAGGTCTGTCCAAGTGTATGAGCAACCTTTAAAGTCTTTTATACGAAAGTAATTTAGGGATACAGCATCAATAGTAAATATCATATCATGTGCCACTGATACAGGATGTACTTGAATCCTCCCATGCCCAGCATCTCCTACTAACCAATCGTTGCCTATATACTTTACTAAATCTCCTACCTCCGTTAGCTTGAAGTTTGTTGCACAGGGGCGCCACCCCCCCCAAGAATCCCGCTAGAATCCTACTCAAAGTAAACCCTAACTGCCCCCCCCCCCGGCCACTAATGGTCGTTCCTTATCTTCTGTTAACAAAGAATCAAAGACCCTTCTTGAGCCATCCCGCCCGGTAGGCCTCAGTAGCGGATCCTTACAAGAATTCACATATACAAGCCCCCATGACCCGGTCCTCTCACAAGTTTTGGCCGACCCAAAAAACTCTATCCCCTACCTTAAGCATAATTCAATCTGTTTATACGTTCCATTTCTTCTAAAGTTAGAACACCCATGCTTGGATTTCTATACCTATTTATTAACTCAACTAATTGCTCTCTTGCTAAGCCGTTACTTGGCATAAACCCAGTACCTATAAAAGGATGTTTAGTCCTATCTATATCTAATTCTTCGTGGAGTATTTTAGCTAACTCGCAATTAGCTAGATTATTACCAATGCCATTAAGAACTATGTAGTGTGTCCCCATAGTCATTGCCCTAATGTGCAACCCTCTAAGAAAAAATATAAATTCCATATTAAAAAATTTGGACTCCTCCTACTTTAATAAACTTGTCTTTAGGAGGTTGAACAGACATAATATATTTATGTCTGTTTATTTCCTCCTGAATTTTCTTAATCTCTGTCGTCGTCGTAACAATCATTACATATTGTTTTATATTGTTCCATTCTACCAAAAAGTCTCCTATCGCAAACGACACAGTAGCCATAGTCTAGGTTTAGTCTATTTCTAAGCATCCTATATTCACCATTAGAGTACCAAATACCCTTATTAACCTCACCCATTTCGGGATTGACTATTCTAGTTGCCCCTTGTTGATCCATTATAATCAACTTAGATTTACCTATGTAAGTACTCAGTAATTCTGCTACCGCTTTATTTCTTAGTACCTTAAGGCTCAGCTTAGACATTATGTTCTCGCCAAACCAGAATGTATCAGATTTATCTCCTTTATACCATTGATTGTATATAGTTCCATTATGTACAAATCCTAAATTAGAATACACAAACGGATGGCAATTATCCAAATCAATAGTACCAACGGAAGCCCGTCGGAAGTGCGTGATGACTCCCGACTGAGCTTTTGCATTGGCTTCTTCGTAAGCATCTAAGAACTCTTTGAAATCCCTAAGGACTTTAAAGGATTCTAAATGCTTACCATTGTGGTATAATAAACCTGCACCATCATGATTATTATCCCATCCCGTATGAAAATGTTCTTTTGGAATTAATAACCCTTGAGGTTGAAATATTGCTAAACACATACACCTTCGTATTTTAAAGTATCTTCTTTGTAAGACTCTTTTATTGCCTCTGCGCTCCTTGAACTTATTGCTGTACATAAAGGCATAACCTCATCCAACTTTTCGAGGAGTTCCTTAGAACTGATTCCTCTGTTTTTAATAAAGTAATTAATCAATGCGATTCTGTGCTTTAGGTCAGTGATATTCCGCACTGCGGGGAATATTCTGAACTCTATAGCATAGGACTTGATAGCCAAAGCGTGTCTACCACCACGTTCCACTTGCTCAAAAGGCACTGCTTGACAGTACTGATTAGAAGCCCGCTTAGGAAACATAGCGTACAGTAGAGGCATAAACGCCCTCATATCCGTAGCTAATTGCAGTGGCGTACATTCAACGCAAGACAAATTAATATGACCTCCGCACCTTGATGAATGACCTGCATTAATAAGGTCAACTAAGTATCTGTTAGACAGATCTGTTGTCAATTTTCTTGACGGCAGACCATACGCAGGACTGATAAGTTCAAAGCCATTATCATTTAATGACCCATCCCTCTCTTTAGCCCATCCCGTGAGCATAGCAACTTTGTCAGCAGGTTCCTCATATAACTCATCATCCTCTTTCTCAATCTCAAAGCCTATGAAGTACGATGACTTTGCTTGTAACTTTACCCTAGCTTCAGAGTGATACCCCTTATTAGGAGTTTTATCTATGGCTATGGTCTTGTTCTTATGCGTGAAGATAGCCAACCCGCATCTTGTAGCCTCCGCAGCATTTAGGTAGATTGTACCATCCTTTGCTTGTACCGTTTCAGTGGCTAAGGATTTTGGAATCTCCTCCGTTCCTTTAGCGGTGCGTACTTTAACAAGACTTGCTTTTGGGTACGCTACCCCATTGTAAATACTGTAACCTGGATGCTTCTTATAAATAAGATCACCTTCAACAGTAGGAAACAATTCTTTTTTAAGGAACCAACCGGTTCCTCTTTTCTGTGCCATATCAATAGGACACAACTTGTCAGCTAATAGGCTGAACTTTGATAACTTTACAATTTCTTCTTTCATTTTATACAGGTTTATACATTTTAGAATAATAGCTAAAGCAACTAGTACACATAGAAATATCATCCAACACTTTCGGAGTAGCCACTACTGTACCACATAATTCACAATCATGGTCAATCTGACTTTTTACATAAGTCCTACCGCCTTTATTAGCGCCCATATAACTACGCTCAGACCAAGCATCGTAATTATAGTAACTGGGAGTACTTGCCTTGTAAGAGCTATTAGAATACCAATCCCCCTCAAACCAATGCCCTAATTGCTCATTGATAATAACCGCTTTGTTATTATTGTTGAGGAATACGAACTTATTTGAGTGCCCTGCAAAGGACTTCATTAGGATAGGGAATACAGGATTTGTTTCAGACCCGATCTTAAGCATAGACAGCATCTTATTCAAGATAAATGTATCTGAATGCTTACTGTCAAAAGGCATTGCAGATATTACCCCATTGTGGATAAACCCTAATTTAGGATTGACCAAGAAAGGATGGCAGTTAGAGTCATTCTTTAACCCTTGAGTACCTATCCTAAAGTGTAATAAGAACTTACTGTGCGGGAATTCTTCTCGCAGGTCTTTGTACTTGTTATAGAATACATCGAAGTTCTTTAATTCTTTGAACATTTGCAGGGTTTTATTTTGGTCTACATATAGTAGTCCTGCACCATCACTGTTATTATCCCAACAGTTTTTAAGGGATTCCTTTGTCAATGTTTTAACTGACTGATTCAAAATTGCTATACACATTTTTTAAGAATTAGAATTTTTAATACATGATTTAATGGTATTTTCCTGCCTGTGGCAGAAACAATACAGTTACCTTTTATTGTCGGATGCCAAAGTCTTGCGATATTGGATCTGTCTGTTTTAGGGTCTAAATATTTTTTAGTTACCCTTACAAATACTATGTCTACTGCCTGCTTTGATATCTTTTCTATTACTCTGTCTGCTTGTCGCTTGTTCATACAAGAAAGTTTAGGTTAGAGAACCAATCATCCTCAATATGGTAGCCAGAACTTCTGTTTACTATCCTGATAACTCCTTTGTTGTCCATGATAACAAATTTGTTATACACTCCTATAAGGTGCGCTATCTTCTTAAGAATCTTTGGGTCAGTAGTTAACCTACCCTGCATAAAGTTCTTAACAAAGAGCTGTGTGTCGTTTATAGGACTATCCTTTGGAACCTTTATAGGTAATATTCCATTGTGCATAATAGCCATGTTATCGTATAGGAACGGATGGCAATTAGCGGAATCTATGTTACCTGATGTTGCTATTCTGAAGTGTAAGACCACATCAGAATCAGCTTCTCTCTTGGCTTTATAATACTCCTCAATGAACGATGGCAAACGCATACGTTTTACAGTATGTAGTCTGTCGTTTTTAGAGTACATAAGACCTCCCCCGTGTGGGTTAGCTAACCAAGCTAGGCTCAGCAGCTCTTCTTTCAATGGCTCGCTCTTCTTGCTGTTGACAATAATCACGCACATGATTGTATTGTGTTTTATCGTTAATAAATAAGTAATAATTCTCAGGAGTACATTCCTCTATGGAGGCATTCCGAGTGAACTCAATTACAGAGTGTACAAATTCTAAATTCTTATAGATAGAAGGTACGTGTAAAGTCCCTCTAAATATCCTGAACTCAAAAGTATTTTCGCCTCTGTTTACGGTCATATACCTTCGATACATTCTTGGCGACTCAGAAGCTGCCTTGTTATCACTGTCTGACAACGGTGTAGCCCATTGATTTAAGTTGCCATTTCTCCGCTTTGTCATATGAAGAACAAACTCTCTGTTTAGCAGAGTTAGTATTTTGTAATAGTGGAAGTTACCACCTAATGCATCTTTAGATACGTGGATATGTATGCCACAAGTTGAAGTATCATAAGACCGTACTCCTGCTTTTATCAATCGTTTGGATAAGCTAGTCAACATTCGCTTCTGACTGTGCCAAAAGGATAATGTGCCTGGATGGGATACCATTTCGAACCCATCATCCAAAGAACCGTCTCCTTTGCAGTAGAATAATCTTTTAGACAAATCCTTTACAATCCTTACCTCATGGTAGCCACTGTGTTCTGTTTCCAACTCCATCCCCATATGGTAGTCATCCTCACCCATAAATATTGGGCTTGGTTTAAGACTATAGTCTTGTATAGACTCCTCATAGTCTTCATATTCCCTAACTTTACCTGATCTTATTACACAGGCCACTGAACAGTAGTTTTCGTGCCCTATTTCATAGGATTCTCCACATTGATCGCAGGTTTTCATACTCCGAGATTAAAAGGTTAACAATAAAGAGATTTGGTGCGTGTGGGCATAATCCCACAAGGTCTAAAAATTCATGCATCATACAGAATAGTTTTGCCCTCCTGAAGTGTATTCACAGCTCAACACTTTAGTTGGTGCTACTTCATCGAGGAAGTTAAAAAATTGATCTTGGCTGAACCCCTTGTTCAGCTCGACCTGTTTATTTTTACAGAATACCTTTGCTCTTTCTAGCATTGGCAAATGTTTGGGGAGGATACCCGCAGGCCTCCACTCCTCTTGAGCCTTTTCATAGGCGGCTGGATGTAAGCTATTAAAAATTTTCATATTATGTGTGTTTATTGATAAATTTTCTAACTTGGTCTAAGTACTCAGGGGCTTTGAGTGTATTTAATACAATCGTAGCACTTATATTTACATTAGAGTTTAAATATCTAAGGTACTTATTCTTATCGTACTTTTGTAACAGTCTTGCCCTATGTTGTAATGTTAAAGCTACTCTTTTCTTCATAGGTTTACTTTATTTATACGGTCTAATTCTGCTTTGGTAAGTATTTTATGTATAGGATTACTAACAAATCTTTCCATGTCGCAAGTGCCATAAGTATAACCTTCATGGTCTTTCACTGTCATAAGACCGAATGTTCGGAACAGTTCTGTAACTACAAAACTATGTTCTCCTTCAACCACTCTTTCCATTGTTGTTAAGATATCCACTTCTTTTCGCCCAAGTAATCGGGCATTTGGGACAAGACTAACAATATCGCCTACTTTAAACATGATTTAATTTATTTATTCGTTCCAACTCGGCTTCAGTTAGTACTTCATGGGCAGATTGTACTTTAATTAAGTCCTCTAAACGCCATAGATTTTGTCCCCTATCTATCTCAAGAAGTGCGCGCCTTAAACCTATATCATATATAGTAGATTCTTTATTCAAGTATTTAAACTGATGGGGTGCCCACCTTGAAGATTCTTTCTTTGATATTAATACTCTATCCCCTACCTTAAACATGATTCAATTTATTTATTCTTTCTAATTCTTCTTGTGATAGTAAGCGTAAGACCCCATTGGATAGTTGAAATTTTTCAGCAAGTACAGTATGCTCTCTATGTTTGTGGTAAAGAGAACGAATAGATACTGCTATACCTCCCATATGTACATCAAATACTTCAAATTCTTTACTTGGTGCGAAGATGTTTTTGTCGAAAGGTGATAGATTACGATATACGTAATCTTTTATTGTAACAATATCCCCTACCTTAAGCATGATTCAATTTATTTATTCTATTTAATTCCTCTAAAGTAAGAACACCTTCGGCAGGCTGTATAAACACTGACCCTATACATGAATAATAAGTGTAACCGTAGACATCTTTAACGTTCAGGATATACTCATCAAAAGCTCTTACATAGCTACAAACAGTAATTGTAAAATATAATCCACATTCTGATGTTCTTGTTACCTTTTCATTATGATTATACCCAGTTATGTGTTCGCCATGTTTAATCATAACTAATGAGCCTACTTTAAACATAAATAGTTTTTGATTCGGGTGAACAATTATATAAATTAATCATATCTTCAATAGGAGTAGGAGGGTCTACCTGATCGCAGCAAGACCAAATTATTTGCTCTTGAATATTACCACGACTGCCATAGTAAGCCCTATTTACATTGATAGAATGTTTAACTAATCCCAAAGACAGTTTAGCTGTTCTAAATTTACCTTGAAATTCATTATATACATTAGTTTCTAAAGGATTGTTTATAATTAACTTCTCGGTATCAGGCATCCACCCATTACCATGTCGTGTGGTGTACGTTCTTGAAGTGAACACCACTTGTACTGCCTCATCCTTTGGAATCATTTCCAAAGCATTTTTTACGGTAGTATTAGCGTATGTTACTTCGGGAAATACCCCATGATCCATGTCTAACAGAGTTCCTTGAGAACCCTCAAAGATTATATTAGGATAGTTTTGACTAATAGACTCAAACGTTTCTACCCTAAGAAATACCCTGCAAAATTCCACAGCCCTTTTATAGGCTTCCATATAGACTGTATCATAGGGAGACCCTATTGCAAAAAGACTTTCCATTTTATTATCCCATACTTCCTTATTCATCAGGTCAATAGCATGGAGTTTATAAGGAGTTGCCAATTGTCTATGCATGGCAGCCCCTATACCCATACCACAAGTACCTCCTTTGTTGTACTGACTTTTATACACATCTTCGGGTGTTATTACAGTAGCCAAAGGGTCTACTGCTAACAGAGGATCAAAACCTTTAGCCCTAAGAGCCTCATACTCATTGAATATGTTTAATGGGTTTATACAAGTATGTTTGCTAAAAAAGGTGGGGGCATTCCTTAACACCCCCGACCCAAAGTTTGAGCTTACATGATTTATGCCATTAACAAACACAGTATGCCCTGCTTGAGGACCGCCTGAGAACCTTACGATTAAAGGTTTAGACATACTTTTAGCAGTATGATAATCCACTGCTACACCTTTGCCTTCATCCCCGAAGCCACAGCCTACTATAATTGTGTTCATAACATGATTGAATGATGTGATGTTTGTGTTTGTGTTTGTGTTTGTGTTTGAGCTACCTGACCATGTTTAATGGCAAGTTCTGCAACTATTTTAGGGATATTCTTGTACGAGGATACCTCAATACAATTCTCTCCCATTAAATCCTTCCAATACCCCAATGTGCGGGGCCCCCAATTGCCTTCCATTACATGAAGGTGGTAACACTCCCACTTTTCCTGGGCTTGTGCTAATAAAACCTTGTCAGTAAGAGTACCTTCCACTGATATATCCATGATTTTATTCATGATGGAGGAATCAATACTTCCATGACTTGCTTCATCACCTACTGTAATGAGCAGCCCTTTCTTACCTCTTTTATCAAAGGCATCTGTTGCTGTATGGTTTGCGGCAAAGTACCATGATAGAAGATATGATTCGTGGGCATTACTGCCCCCGTTACCTTCTAACCACGTATTCTTTAGCCATAGCTCCATCTGCTCATCGCCTCCCTCAAATTGCCCTACTTGTAATGGAGCATCGTCGGAGTACTGATCCCCTATCCCTAAGAATAGTATTTGCGGGCTTGTAACTCCTGAATCTATAATCCCTTTTACAAGGGTAGGTAACTCAGATTGAATCAGCATTGCAGGGATTCTTCCCATCGACCCTGTTACATCCAATGAGAACATTATTGGAAAGGTCATAGGATGCACATCGGAATCCCTACACTCTCTCAGCCTTATGGCTTTTGGGTCCATGCTTTCATGTACCCTTCTCTTTTTTGCTTGTGCAAATATTGTGTCAACGCTTTGGCCTTGATACATTGTCGATCGTAGCGAAGCTTTTGTACTGTTATATGAATGACTTCCCATTACGCCTCAGTTTGTTTGAACAATTCTGTATATCGAGATTCTGCGATCTCGATCAGGATTTCTAACTCCCTGATCTTTGCGCCTAGCTGAAGATCTTTGTCCACAAATACTCCCGATTGGAAATCAGAAGCTAATACCAATGACTGTGCATTGGTCGGGCTAAGATCTAACATATTTTCTCTGTCCCTTCGTACCTTTCTTAATTCCGCTTGTAAGTCCTCCACTTTCCTTCTGTAGGATGTCTCCGCATCTTCCGCAATAGCGTCCGCCCTGTCTCTGCGGATCTGCGTGTTGTTCCTGATTAAAGAACCTAAAAATCTTCCTTCCATTTGTAATAAATTTAATTGTTATTTAATAATAGCCTATAATATCAAACCCTTTTGGGTTATCTTTATTTTTTCTTAGCTTAGGAAACCTACAAGGTTTACCTTCCTCATAAAGAATATCATTTAGGAGGATAACTGTTAGGTAATCCGCCTTAGACATAGCCTTTTTAAATGCTTTCTTTCGCTTTCTTGGTAGCTTGTTTTTCATTTACTATTGATATTAGCCGTCCTAAACATTGAATTTCTGCTTCTTCATAGGTTTTTAAATATGGTTTGTGTTCTGTCCCCTTATGTTCACCTGAAATGACCCAACAGAAGGTTAATGTAGCTCCTAATTCTATTGTTATCCATGAATGTAATTCGTACTTATCCCTAAACCAACGGAAGGCTTGTGAGAATGTTGGCGCAAGAACTAAGTCATCAATTCGATACCCGCCTTTTTTAGATATGCCTGATATAGAACTTCCCCAATGCTGATCCACTGCCTTTACATCATAGTTCCCTTTATAGAATCCAATACAAGGCTCATCGAATCCTAATTCCTTTAAGGCTAATGCCCCTAAAGGTGGTATAAATTCTTTGTTCATAACTAATAATTTTGCGCTCAAGTTAAAAACTTACCCCCCAACCTTTCACCTTCAATTCTATAAACAACCTTAATAACCTTCTTACGTTTATTCCTACTAATATACTTAGCATAGGCATCTAAATCCTTTTGTACTTCAGACAATGACCTATAAGCTTTATGTGTACCAAAATCATCATAGGAAATATCTCCATCATCCCAAGCATAAGCACTCCACCATATACCCGTTAACCATCCCTTTACTTCAAGGTAGAATTGACCATCCAACTCAATAACCCTAAACTGCTTAGGTCTTCTCCATTTATAGACTACCCAAACAACTATTAAACCAATACCTATTATAAGATTCATTACATTAGATTTAAACGTACTTAAATAATAACTAACTAAATATACCCAGGGCAATAGATACCCACCTTATAGGGCAGCTAATGAAGCCACAGAGGTATCCCTACTTAGGGCTAAATTTTACTTTTTGCTATACGTAAACCCTTTTTTTAGGACTTGGATGAGGCAAGACGCCCGTGTGACGGGGGTTTCAGCCATTTTGACCCTTCTCTAAACCTTCAATTTATGCACAAAAACTATTCCTTTCTAACCAAAGCCAATTTGCTATTGGCCCATTAAGCCCTTGCCCATTGAGTTTCGTTAGTCTAATGAGGTAATCATCGAATGGAGTGCCCTTTGGGAACACTTGACCGTGCCAAAAGATCCCTCGGTAAATATTGTTTTCAAGGAATCCTTGGTATCTTACTATATAGGTATCTGAATCCCCGCTAACTATAGTTCCTTCAACTAAATGTGCTTCTTGCCCTTGAGGATAGCACATTACCCATACTTCATCATCGAATTTAAGCATAATTTTTATGAGTTATGTATTAAACAATTCTATATATGTTCTAAAAGGATCAAAAATCACGGGGTTAAGACCCTATTTCAGGACATATATAAATTACTGATATGTATACCTGATTTAAGGCTTATTGACTGCATCAATTCGGGCAAGTTCCTCCTTAGTGAGGCACATTGGTGCAAATCTCCATGAATACAAGACTATATTTGCACCTGTTTCTATATGTTGTACGGAGTACAGTTCTACTGAATTTTGAAAGAAAGTACTTTTGTATTTAAAGGTATCTCCTTTTTTAAAGATACCATGAGATTCTAATAGGACTAATTCCATTGGGGTTAAATTTTACTTCCGAGCGCCTCGGTACAAGGTATTGCCCTCGATTCAAGGGTTAAATATCATGTTTATTTAATTTAGGCGGGGTATTATCCCCGCATTTATTAAACTTAGGTGTATTGGTGAATAAGGATAAGCCTAACCTAAGTACGGGCTTAAACCGATAGGCAAGGACATCCTTCTCAATTAATCGGGCTGTCTTTATGTGCATTAGCCCTATCCAATTACCTTGTGATGATACGGTAATGACTTTGAACAGATCCCCTTTCTTATACCTCATCAGTTGGTCAGGCAGCATATTATCGTCTATGAGCCTGATTATATCTCCTTTATTCATGTCTTTGGTGTTAATATTACCTGAAATCTAGAATGGTAGAATTGGATTTTTAGTATTTTACCCTCTTTTACATCCATTACTCTTACGAAATTTCCTTCTACTTCTGTTACTTTGAATATGTACCCTAATGGGTATCTACTTAGAAGATCATGTTGGTTGTTGCTTAGTGCAACTATGTCGTTGACTTTCATATGATTGGGGTTAAATTTTACTTTTGAGCGCGTCCAAATTAGCTAATTTGTCATGATGCCCTTGAATAATCCTATTCAAATCTTTAACCCTACTTTGAAGGTCTTGCACAGTAGGAGCATGATAGTCCTTAGTTCTGTACGTCTGCACAATAAGGGCAGCCATTAATTCCAATTGTTGCCTTTGCAGGGTCAAGTACCCTATTGAATCCTCGAAATAGTTTTCAGGATCGTCTAAATTAGGTCTTTTAGCAGCTTCTAATTCCTTGCTAACTTCGGATAACTTACCGATTAATACAGTGGTTTTCATACCTATTTATTTTTAGGTAGGTAATATTTATACTCCTTGCCTGTTTTCTTGGATACACGAAGGATGTATTTGCCTCCTCTTTGCCCTACATAAACGGTATATACTTTGCCGTCTGTGGCTTTGTAGGTTTCCCCTGATGGGGTCTGTGCCCTCAAAGATATATCTACTTTGGCTGCATAACTAAATAAGAAGATAAAGAAGATTATTAATAGTACTTTTTTCATTGTGGTAAAATTTTACTTTGAGCGCATGGATAAGGGTATTGCCTTGACTTAAAGCCCAAAGGAGTTAATAAATAAGTAAATTAAAAAGCCCTTGCATACACTTTTGCATACAAGGGCATTAAAGATTTTTAGCCTAATTATAGTATATACATTAATCAGGGCTTTTGTTTTTTACTTTCATATTGTTGAATTTTGGGCATAAAAAAAGCCCATTATATTACTATAATGAGCCTAAATTTACCTTTGTTCACTCTTAATACATTCCTACTTTCGCATTAGCTGCTTTCCTTTGAGCTTTAATAAGAGCTATTTTTTCAGCCCGTTCAGCTATTCTTATCTTCTCGTTCTTTAGTTGTTCAGGACTTTTGGCTTTTGGTAATGCTTTAGCTTTTGGCAACTCTAAAGGCACTAAAACTCCATGCCCTCCAAATTTAAAGCAAGTGAATAAGTACTTTGTCAATAATTCGACGTCGTGTAATACAATCGAAGGGAATTTCATACCTGATATTGCAGTAGTTACTAACTCACCATCATATAAAACATTCAAGGAGAATGATTTTTTAGGAGTTAATTTTTTAATGCTAAAAACGTTCTCTCCTTCGATAAGTCGATGCGTATCTAGTTCATTTCGCACTTTCATAGCTTCCACAATTTCTTGCACGGCTTTTTGCCGTAACTCTGTATTTTCTAAAGCTTCGGGACTAATTTTGAACGCTAAAGCTTCTTTTTCACCAAAACAGAAGGCAATCATTAAAGGACTTTTTGGAATTAAATTTAAGTTTTTCATATTATAAAAGTTTTAATTTGTTACAAAATATAAATTTTATTTGTTTCTGATATTTCATTAATACGATGCTTTGCGATTGCTTCAGCCCTTCTCAAGGCTTTTTGCTGTCTTGCTTTAGCTCTTATAAATGGAGTCGAAATAATATGTTTAATTCTATTTGAAGGCACATTGACCGCTTTAATTTGAGCTTCAATACTCAATTGTTTCGAAGCGGATACCCTATTCTTTTGGTTATTATTGTCCTGGTGTCTAATTTGGTTAATTACTTGATTCCCATTAACAAGACAAGGAACATCAAAAGACAAAGTATTTTTGTGTCTTTTACGTTTGCTTTTTGGTATGTCAATTAAATAATCAGTATCATTTATAATTCGTTTCATATTTATATTTTTACACATAGGACAAGCCCATGTGTTTTAGTTCTGTTTTGTTTATGGCGATGCCATCAGCAGTTCTAGGAAGCATCTGCTGTACCTTAACAACCCACACAGCTGTTAAGATAGTCATCAGTACATAGGTATTGCCCTTTGCACTGTTAATATGTTTGTCTCTTTTGACAATACAAATGTAATACAAGTATTGATACCATATACATTTATTTTCATAATTTTTTATTTATAATATGTAATTGACTGATAATCAGCATATATTATAAAAATAAATATTCATTATATACCCACAAATAGGTAGATTTTTGCTTATACATATATGAAATATATATAATATATAAGTATGTTTGTGAAAACAGTATGTTATTCTGCCCAGATCAGGATATACCGTATATTATATTGAGATCCAGGATTTTACAGTACATTGTAATGTGAAGGCAATATATTAAAAAATATTATTTTGTGCACTAAATTGGTAATTGACTATGTCGAAAAACTCGACGGGGGTAGTTGGAAAATTCGACACCGGCAGAGGGGTGGTTATTACCTACCATCTGAGTTTCCAAGAATACTAAAATTTTTTTAACTAAAATTTTTTTTGAACACACCCTCAGCCCCTCCCCCTTAACTAAAATTTTTTTGAACACATAAACCTCACCTTGGTTACCCTGGGGGGGTATAAATAAAAAACCCCCCTGTACGTTTACAGGAGGGTAGTTATAGACTTTTTAGATTGAAAATCTCTTGTGGGTTATTCTACTTCTAGGAAGTGTCTTGTTAATCTAACTGAGGTACAGTTGTACTTCTTTTTTAGATAGTTGTCTATATCCTTCTGTACTCTCTCTATGGGGATTCTTCTTCTTGTTGGTGGGGGTTCCTTTTGCCCGCCTGGGTTAGGTACTCCTGACCCTTGCCCGCCGAATGTTTCATTAAGGGCTGCCTCTAATTGAGGGGATATCCTTGTAGAGGAAGATACGGTGAAGGTGATTTTGTCTTTGTCTGTAGATAGGTCGTAATTGTATTTGTACATAATTTTGTTTTTTTTATTTAATTGAAAATTTATTTTAATTTTCTTTTATTAAAAATTTGTTAGTAATTCTTTAGAGGAGGATACTGGAGTTTGTCGGAATTCTTTCACGAATACTGGTACTTCTGAGACTATTGGTCTTGTAGATTTAACATGGAAGTATTGTTTGCATACATTGAGGAAGTTAGCATAGGTTGGTTCTATGTTGTGTAGGTCTACTTTGTGGAAGTGGAAGTCTGCGGTATTCTGTTTGTTGTTTTGGAGGTATTTGGTAAATGCTTCCTTTGCTACTTGTTTAGAGAATTGGTCTTTACTAGAGCATCTTAGTACGTAGATAGCTTCTAGTTGAGTTTTATTAGGTAGTGCAAAGATTGCTAGTCTTTCTCCTTTCTTAGTATAGAATTTGTATGTTCTGAAAGGTTGGGGTAGGTTCTTTACTTTGCCCGCCTCGGATTGGGGGGTATCCCAATTCTCCGCGGCGAGGCGGGAGTTGGGAATGTGGCTGAGCCACGCAGGAAAGCTTTTGGTATCTTTGAGAGCTTTTATAGCTACTAGCTGAGCCTCAGCTGCGGTAAGATCCCCTAAGACCTTAATACGTACCTCAAAGGGTTTGTTCCTCAGGGTGCCCTGTTTTTTGAATCTCTTGATCATATAGATGAGTTTTATGACATGAACAATTAGGTTTGGTACACAGTAAATCCACTGAGTACGGGTGCTTCAGGTAGAAGCGCGCTATTTCCGTTTCCATTTGGTTATCCATTCGTCAATTGCAAAGAAGCTGATTAAGGCGACTATCATTCCTAGACAGAAGGCAGCGCCATTGAAAAATTGTTGTAACATGATAATTTATTTTAATATTAAATAAGAGGTACCTACGATCCCAAGTAGGGCAGTAATACTACCCCAGAATGTTTTCCTTTTTAGGGAAGAATGTTTGTCTTTTAGGATAGCATGCTCTACGGATAACTTATTATAGTTCTGTATAATAATATCAGTAAGAGAATCTCTTGTAGCAATCTCCTGTTTTATCCTAAGTATTTGTCTGTTAGCCTCTATAGCTAGGGAGTCGCTTTTCTTTTTGGCTTCGGATATTTGGGTGATTAGGTCTTCCCCAGCCTGGACTAAGGTATCACATGCTAACCCTTTCCTAGCAAGGAAGTCTAGTTGAACCAGAGCATCCCTATGAATTAGATAGCCCTGCTCAGTTTTTACTACCTGAGCTAGTATACTACTGGAAGTCACGAACAGTAACAACAGAATCTTGTACATCTACGTATTGTTTTTTTGTTTCTAATACATCTATAAACCAGATGTTATCTTTATTGGTAATCTCCTCATGAGCAGTATGCCCTACTATCTGCGTGGCAGGATTAGCGTCCAACCCCAAAGAGTATGGACGTATCCACAACGGCCCCTGAAAGATGTTGTCTCCGTAAGGAGATGGGTATACATTGGAATCCCTATCTCCATATTGGAAGTCAAACCTAGTAGGTTTAGTATGGTATAACTCATTAATCTCCTCTATGGAAGATACATCACTATTTGTCATCCATTTGTTACTTAACCCCGCATGGGTATAGATAACTCCGTCAATTTCTTCAGCCATGGTCAACAGACCTTTTCTCAAGGCATCCTCCATATGAATTCTTATGGCAGGATTATGGTTAAACCCTGAATACGTCTGAGTAGTCCTTGGAGTATAATGATGATCATGATTACCTATTAGGAGGGTAACCTTATTAGGATACCGACGCTTTAACATGAGAATATCAAGGAAGTTAGCCAATTGAAATTCTACTGATATGTCGAAAGAGTCAAAGTAATCCCCTATGAATATGAACTTGTCACAATCTTTAAAAGGAACCTTTTTCCAGTCATCTCGCCCGTGCGTATCACCTATTGCCCGTACTAGCATTGCTTAATGTTTGATTAATTGATATAATTAAAGAGTCCTCGTCAAATATAGGAGCTATGGAATTTATGTATCTTACCCTATCCCTATATACGATCTTGGTTTTGTCTATAGCATCCCATAGGTCCACAGTCTCTTTGATTACCGCTTCTAAGGAATCTGTCTTAAGTGTAACCATGGTAACAACCCTACGGTTCTTACTTCTTTCCTTCATATACAGAGAGAAGAATAAAGCATTGAGCGCTACTAGTCCCACTATCACCCATATTAATGTCTTCATTACCAACCGTTTTTAGGTCTTAATAATCCTTTTTGCTTGCCCGCAGCATCCATGTACCATATGACAGCCCAGTTAAGAGCTTTAAAGGTATCTACGTATACATAGGAGTTAGGAATATTACGCATATCAGCTAGGTTCCCATTACTAGGGGACTTGCTTATTACTCTAGTGGGTAAACTGTCGATAACAAAGTTACGGACCATAAAAGAGTTTACCTTGTAATTTTGGTATAAAGTATCTATAGAAGACCTTAATACTGTCTTATCTAAATAATTAAAGTATGGGGCTATAATCCCGTTAGGAGATGCATAGGCAGCAAATCTGTGTTTAGGGTTTTCTAAAGCTACGTCCATGTTCTTTGGAGATAGAGTACCCTTGAAAGCAAAGTATACCTCAACTATGTTAGAAGAACTAGACCCGTACCCTAAAGTAGTTATAATAGAATCCTTATTAATACCAGCTATGAATAGTAAGGTCTTAATACTCCTATTGTTAATAGAGTCTACAGGTAGATACATAGAAGCTCCGTTGAAGGTAAGTATGGTCATTTCGCCAGCGCTGTAATTATACCTGTTGGCATAGGTCAAATGACCTGTAGTAAAGGTTTGAGCGCAGGCTACAAACCCAGTAAGTAGTGTGAATAAAAGTAGTAATTGTTTTCGCATTTCCAAATATTATAGTTTTACAAATCGTATTCCTAGATTCTTAGAGGCTAGGAAATCCTCGCAATATAAAATCTCTCCATTCAATATATCTATGTCAGAGATTATTTGAAGTGTGCTATCCTGTATAATACATTGATATACAGATCTTTGTGATATTTCAAATATCCCTGGAGATATGAATTTTAGGTAGAAGCAAATACCGTTATCGAATAATTCTACCCTGTCATCGTGTAAAGAGTCTAATAGTAAATATTGGCCAGCAAGTACTTCGTATGCCCCAACCATGGATAGGTTGCTGACTAACTCCTTACTACACTTATCCATAGCTTCCTTGGAAGACTTTATGGTTACCTCGGTCTTATAACACTGCATTACAGTAATTACTAATAACAAAGCTAACCCCAAGTTAAAAGACCAAGTGCTGATTATTGTTTTTACATTCATGCCTCCCCAACTGAGTTAGTGTTAATTCCAAAATCGGACGGAGCCTGTTTACCAGGGAATAATACCTCCTGTAACATATTGTCTAAGTAGTGAGCTAAGTCCTCATTGTCGTCAAATTCATCTAGGAGAAAATACTCTCCCTCTGGGGACTTCAATAGAACAAACTCAGGTAGGATATACTTGCCTCCTAAAGCAATGTTACTGTTGGCTTCTAAGAAAGCCAATGTAGTTTTAGCTAATTTTACTTTTCTCATGTTTAGTTGTTTAGTTCGAAAACCCATTGCTCAAAGTTAGCTCTTTGTTGGGAGGTTAATCGAAAGTTATGAATAAGATGCGTTTCTCCTAACTTATAGGAGGTGTTTACAATAGTTTCTTCTATTTCAGGAATAGCTACTCCAGATAGTACATCAATACAATTAAGCATTACTCTAAGAGCTTGACGTTGGGAATGATCAGGAACCTCTGCCAGCCCCATTGCCCTAAGAGGCTCAGAAGCTATCAGAACGGATTCTACCACATTCCTAATATGTCTGTCTATTTGCTGATGTTCCATTATTAGATTCTTTCTGCATTTAACAAAGAAACAGCCTGCTCTATACTCAGGTAAACATCTAACCCCTTTTTAAGGGCAAGTACCTGAGATGAGGTTAATACCTTACCGTAAGCTTTTAGTGAAGCCTCAAGATCAGCTTTCTGAATCCTTTTAGCCTCTTTATGCGCTTTTGAATCTGCAGGTAAATCCTTTAAGAAGATCTTATGCAACATATACAACGCTGTTCTAGTTGTTTTTATTGCCGCAATATCTTTTACAGATACTACAAAGTCGAAAGCAGCTGACATACAGTTTCCAAGTACTACTACGTTTATCGCGGTAAAACTTCCACGTCTCTTACGAAGCCAATGGCTCATTAAGGTAGCATCTACAGAGTCCCCACCAACAGAGTCTACCACAATAGTGATATCTTTACTGTTGTTTGTTATATTCTCCTCTACAAAAGAGATGAAAGCTTTTGACATCTTCCTAGAAAAATCATCATCAATAAAAAATACATTTGAACTCATTTGGTTAAATTTCTTAGTTTAAGTAATTCGGTATGGTAATACTCTTTGTCAGGAGATACATCAAAAGTAGATATTTCTAAATGTTTATCTATACGTCCATAGATTTTATCTAATTCTAACTTAGCCGTATCTTCCCTTAATTGACAATCAACCATGGACTGCAATAAAGGCTGATTCTGTATTTTAAACTCCTTTGAGTAAAGTAAAGATTCTGCTATCATCGCTTCCATACCACAAAGATACAACAAATTTCCGTAATCTGCAACTTTTTCACTAACTTTTTTTAAACTTTCTTTAGATTTATTTACAATACCCCTAATTAAGTCTAAATTTACCATGTTCTTGTAGTTCTCATTAAATCCCATGAAGTTATCATACTCAATGAATTCTGAAGGACAAGAAAGAATTAACCAGCAATCTAGGTTACCTTCGTACAGAAGCTCTAGGAAGGTCCCTACTTCGATGTAAGTAGTTCCCTGTAGTTTTATTATACTTTGTTTAGATCTAAAGCCTGTGAGCCCAGGAATGTCTTGTGCGTATATTACATACTTTTGTACAGGAAGTCTAGTTACTATCCCAAGCATCTCTGAGCACAGGGTACAATCAAATAGAAGTTCCGTGTTTGTAAGTATTGACATCTTAGGTTAAATATTACCTTAATTTAGTTATTTCTTAGTTTAGTCCATAGGAGTCTAACTGCATCTGAATGCATGTTATTACGTAAACACAAAAATAAATGGATATTAATGGTACATTAATACCCTCTTATCTTCCTCTTCTTTTTGTTAATTTGGAAGGAGAGATAATAGTACTAGCTGTAATATACACTAACAATGGTACCTTATTCTTAAATATAATTCTATATCTAGGATGAGATTTTAACCATTCCTTATGAAAACCAATTTGCCAATACTTAATTACTTTTACGAAAACATAATTTTTTCTAGTACAACCCTTGAGCGCTTTTTGTACAAAAGACTCACTTACGCCGAGTTTTTTAGCTAGATAGGATATAGAGACACCAACTTTATTCGGATCTAAAGAAACAGGAAATTCTATCCTCTCCATTAAATGAGGACAATGCTTGTTAAAATAGAGCTTTTTAAGACAGTATCTAAATCGGTTCTGTAGGATGAGACCGTAATTTGTTACGATAGTCCTAGTGAAGTAATAATAACTCTGCAGGTCGATCATATCAAGCTTGATGTGTAACCTTGACTTAATCCCTTTACTAAGGCAGGTTGCACGTTTCCCTTTGATATAGAGCATACCGTCCTTTTCTCGGATGATTTCGTCGTTCTTTAACAAACGTAACCATCGGGAGGCAGTCTCTTTATCAACAAGAGCTAATCGACTAATCCCAGATATATATTCATTCCTTCTCATATAACCCTTTCCCGCCATAATAAGTACTGATGTAGCGTAAGCATACAGGTACTTCATGCCCTTCTCAGCAATGGTATGCTGACAGAACTCGGCGTTCAAGGTTAGAACAGAACCAAAAATTTCACTTAAATTTGTAGGCCCCTTTTCGATAGGGGCTTCGCCTGGAACAGGCTTAGGTGGTTTAGATTTAGTAGAATCCCTACACGGTATAATAGAATTACCCTTTAGGTAAGTCTTTACCTCGGATAATGTTATCCCAGGTATAAATCCGTCGTAGTCTGGTTCTAAGAAATCGTAATGTTGCATTTACTTTTAATGATAACATGGTACATCCCCTGCTATCATATACAAAGATACGAAATAATTACTTAATTATGCAACTTTTTAACAAAGTATTTTACAGGAATGTATATTTTTTACATCCTGTAAGCTAAAATAGACTTAACTTCGTCTGGTCTGTAGGGTATTTCTTTGTAAATTATATTTATAATGTCTTGATTATCAAGGAATTTGACATTTTCTATAGCTAACTTCTTAACTTTGAAGCCAAATTGCTCTAACATGTAACCATAGAACGACATTTTGATACTGTACTCGTTTAGGTTACATTCGTTTAGATGATGTACTGGATTTAGTAACTTCTTATAACCATTTCTAGGATGTTTAAAAGAAGGTACCACAGAAATTTCTGCATCTGTCTTTAAGTCTTTGATGTAGGCCTCCCTACCTTCAGGTCCTGTTCGTAGAAATACTCCATCAGATTGTCCTGCGATCATATGCTCGTCATTAAATAGCAAAAGCTCTGGGTAATACCCATCCTCTAGGTCATAAAGGTTATCCGCTAGGGATTCATTATCATTATCCATTCTAGGGCTTATTACCTTGTAATACCTGCCATCTAACCTAGACCATATGTACCCAGACTTAATATCAGACAATTCTACAGTCTTATGTATTTCAGTACCCCTAACTCTAGAATTATTACCTTTGGCTTCCCAGGAGGCTTTTAAAGCTTCTACCCCAGCTACGATCTCTTCTTTAGGTAAAAACTGCTCCATGTAGGTTATAATCTCAGGACTATCCCACTTAAATTTCTTCTTTGCTTGGATGTATTCTTTTGGAAGACTGTCAATTAGGAATTTTTTTAAAGCTATTTTATCTGCGTCAAAATATTCCTTATGAGCCTTGAAAACAGAGCTAACTGATTGATACTCAGTACCATTAGCTCCAAAGTACCTATGATCCAAATCTCTAAATATTACCTTAGCCATAATTTATTTTTTATACATTTCCTTCAAAAAATTTGCATGTTACAACAAAGTTACGTATTTTTGTCTTTCTATACAAGTAATAGGATGAAATTATTTTCAATAAGGGATTACTTTCATTACTACATTTCGGTTATGATGACTGAATGTGCTAAGGAAAACTGCTTAACTAACGCTGAATTTGAGTTTTTAGTTGACTGTTGTGTTTATAATAGCACTGGCGGAGATTTAACTGATTTTGATGGTTTGTGGGCGTATTTCAAAAAACTTAATACTTTTATACGAAGAAGGAATGACCTATCTACATATAAGAAAAAGCTTGGCGAGCGTAAATGGATAAGAGGGAGTTTGGGTGTTTTTACGCTCCCAAAGCCTTTAGACGTTTTAGACAAAGGGACTTATTTTATTGTATGGGAGGGAGAAAACAAAAAGAAAGTCACCAAGTTAAAATTTGAAATTCAGTATGAACTGGACGCAGATGGTCGAGAACAGTCTTGACCGATTTACATTAAACAATACACAGGAGCCTAGATTCTTGTTAGTGGATGATGCCACTTACTTTGAACTAAAAGTCGAATACTACGGTTCTGTAGATAACGCATTATCCTTAGAACTCGATACATTTTTGGGATTGAAGGTATTTTATAACCACTTAGGGTATCAATTTATTGATATTGCATGAGTGTTTGGCATGATGCAACTATAGGAGCTATCTTTAATCAGGTAGCTAAAGAATTTGGGGAGGACCCTTCTGATATAAGAAGTATATATGAGGAATATTTCAAATATGCTGCAGAGATAGTAGTAATGCCAGAAATGCCCAAGATAAATCTAGTAGGAGTTGGAGTTCTTTACCCTAAAACTCGTCCTATTAAATGCGATATTGACTATTTAGAGGGTAAGGAAGAACACGCTGAGAAGCGGAAAAACTTAGAAATAGTATTAGATAGATTAGTTAAAGAAAGGGAACTTAAAAAACGTAAAAACAAATGCAAGGATTCAAATCTGCCATAACTGAAGAGTTTATGGAACAAACAAAGAGGGACGCTTATTTAGAGTTTGTTAAATTAGAGCCGCCTAAATTAATTAGTAATCATCAACTAAAACCGTCTGATGTAGTTATTAGGTTATTCTTTTTTAATGTTCAATCAGAAAGTCAATTTAACCTAGATCTAAACGATTCGGGGGACAGGCCTTCTAGCACTAGGACTTTTCCTATAGCTAAGGTATTTGCCGCAGGTTCAGAATCGGAATATAAGGCAGGGGATTTTGTTAAATTAGATGACTACCATGCAGCTACAATAGAAAACCCTGCGTATAAAAAGTATACTAAGGGGGTAGCTGAAAGACCTATGGGAGGAAAAGTAGTAAAAGCGGCTGAACCTGAGCGCTATGTAAGTAATATCGCCAACTTTTTTGGAGATAAGATATTTATAGTCAACCCTCTTAAAACACATTATGACTCAGAGGATTACTTCACGTATAAAGTACATGAAGGTATTATTAGTAATAAAATAGCAGATCCTTATGCTTTTTTGGATTAGTGTAATAGCCGCTTCCATTTATGTCATAGGAAGTGTTTCTGCATACTTAGTAAACGTTAATCTTAAGAACCAAGGGTTTACTGGGATTAGCACCGCTGAGGTCCTAAACCCTTTAAAATGGATTAGTGTGTTTATAGGGTATTTTCTTAAATTTGTAATACCTTTACATATTTTAGAGCAGTATATTCTTAGATTCTATGATCCAGAATGTAGACCAGACTGTATGCTTGTGGGGCGCTGTAAGACTTGTGGATGTGACAGTGTATGTAAAGCTTGGTCACCTATGGAAGAGTGCTCTAAGAAAAACTGGCCCAAAATAATATGGAGTAAAAAAGAATATGAGGCTTTTAGAAAAAAATTTCCAGTACAAATAAAAATAGAATACGGCAATGGGATTGTTTAAGGATGTTCAAGTTAATGGAGGCATTATAAAACCAGGACAAAAAGATGTCCTGATTGAATGGATGTTTGAAGAAATAAAACAGAATGAAATAGCTTCTTATGAGGAAGGTGGGGTACAAAAATACGCCATTCAGCCTAGTTGCGGCTGCACAGCATCTATAGAAGTTCTACAAGATAGACTTGTAGCTAAGTATAATGATGGTGGGAATAGTTTAGGGCCTTTAAGTAGGTCTTTAACGGTATACCTTAAAGCAAGTGATGGTACCGAGGTATTTCTTACTAACGATAGGGGGGTTAAAATGTTTAATCCTGCTTTAGGTAAGGTTACTTTAGGATTCACAGTCACTGTAGAAAAATAGTTCCCCACTACTACTTCAGGTGAGCGGGCATTGTGCGCACATTCTAAAGCCCGCTTGCCTATTTTTAATTAAGTATGGCAAGTAAAAGAGATCATAAAATTATTTACGACAGAACCTCGATAGAGAGGGACGAGACGGGGGTTTACCAGTTTTTTTGGTATGACGGGGAACGCATGGCGGTTAAAAAACTAGAAGCCTTAGAGTATGAGAATAAAGATTCGAACATATCCAATTGAGGAAATGTACCCTCCTATTGTAGTGCCTGTGTGTACTACTTTTAAACCCACGGAATTTGAAACATCACTTTGTTTACCTACTAAGTGTGGTAAATTCCAAGAACAAGAGTTAATCACATTAAAAGTAAAAAAATGGTGTTTTCGGCGATCTGTCTTTGTATGGGAGTAACATGTTACTTCATAGTAAAAACTGTAATAAACTTCATTGAGGGGAATAACTCCGATATTTTTGAGGATAACGATTTAGGTATTTAATTATGGATAAAATACATTTAGCAGACCCTTCTAAATTGGATAGCATTAAAGGGTTTTTAGAAGGCTCTAAAAAGGTTGTATTCTGTGTTGGTTATGAAGGCTGCCCTCCATGTAGAGGGCTAAAGTCTGTTATAAAGAAAGACAGCACAGAGTATAAGTTAGTTTACTTGGACATTCAGATATTTCCTGAATTTAGGCAATATGGGATGGGAGGAGTACCTACTTGGGTAGCCTATGATGGGGATAAATTACAATTTTCTGGGAAAGGCTTCCCTACGTTTACTGATAAGGAACTGGAAGCCTTCTTCAGGGATGAGTTTCCTCAAAGAGCTCATAAGTTAGAGGAATTTGCTGAATCTATATTGAATGCAGGATAATTATACTTTTGTTAATGTTCCTCCTAGTCTTAATAAAGACGATCATGACTTTTTCGAGTATAACCCCGAACTGAGATACTTTTCGTGTATAAACACTCTTATTAAGTCTGTGGGTCCTAAAATTGCCTCAGACATTATGTGGGCTACTTATCTAATATTAGACCCAGATAGTAAGTTCTATGCACAACGTTTTGATGTACGTAAACACAATATAGCTACTAATTTTTTAAAAATACCCGATTTCGATTGGGATGCCTACGACTACCTATTAACTTGTTACCCCGAAATAAGCATGTCTCCATCTAAGGCAGATTACTATAGAATTCGTAACCTGTTCAATAAACTACTTGGGGATGTAGAAATTACAGAGGATCTTTCTAAAGTACAAAGTTTTTTAACTACTTTAGATAGAACCTATAGTGGCTTAGATAAATCTGAGTTACGTATGGTTAAGGAGAAAGAGAAAGGTAAAGAAGTAAGAGGGTCAGAACAACCAGGAAAACTTGCAAAGAGACAGTAAATTTAAACCCGTACAGTTAGTGCCTTTTAGGCTTAACAATATTGCAGACTTTGTTGTAGGGCCTCACCCATTGATATACCCAGAGTCTGAACAATATGACGAATATTGGACACGACAAGCACAAAGGTGTATTGAAGGTCATTGGGGGCACGATTATGCTAAAGGATCTGGTGGGTATAGGTGGATGCCTGGAAACCTGTACTTCTATACCAATATGGGTATAATAGAAGCTGGTGGAGATGAGAATACTAAGTTAAAATCAGCCCCTTTACTTAGGGATATAGAATGGTTAGTTTTCTATGGCTTAGCTGTATGCGATGGCTTTAGCGGGTTCGTAGATGATCCCGAATTCTGCTGTTTTAGACCTGTAGGTAAATTAGAGAACAAATTAGAACTTTCTGAGATGGATAAAATCTTCTTGGAGAGATTTGAGCATTTATACAGAAATAAAAAAGGATTTAAGAAATACATAGAACCTAAGCAGTATTTATACAGGACAACTCCTGAAGCGTTAGGTTCTGGCGTATATCATAATACTGCGCTAAACTTTGAAATACTTAGTACAAGACGTTTAGGTAAATCCTTTAGTGTTGGAGAAGGTGTAATTTGTTACGACTTTACCTTCAACGGAGCTAGAAATTTAGTAGATTACTTAGAGAAAAAGACTACCAGTAGTGTTGTAATAGGGTCTGTTGACTACAAATATAGCGCAGAGCTTATTAATAAAGTAGAACTATGTTATGAACACTTACGTACTGATATAGGAGCTTATAACAAAGATGGGCTAAGTTACAACGGTGTTTTTTGGCACCCTTCTGACGGGATGGGTAAGATTTTCAAACAAAAGGGGGGTGTAGTTTCAAACTCGGTTCAGTCCAAAAGTGGACAAGGTTCTGAGGGGGTGGGCTCTAAGTTAATACATGTATCCTACAAAGATAACCCTAACGCGGGTGTAGGTTACGGTGCTAGAAGGATGATTACAGAGGAAAGTGGACTTTTGTCTAATTTCAATGCTGTCCATGGAGAAAACTCTGCAACACAGAAGCACGATTACAAGTACGGATATAGTATTTATATAGGTACTGGCGGTAATATAGAAAAGATTAAGGAGATAAAAGACTCTTTCTATAATCCTGGTAAATACGAAATTTTAGGATATCCTAACTTGTTTAACCCTGGAGGAGCTGATACAGCTCTATTTATCCCATCTTACTATAAGAACAATCTGTTTAGGGATGAGAACGGCAATTTAGATATAAACAGGTCTTTTATCTATGAGATGAGCGAGCGGGACAAAGCTCGTGGCGGAAAGAATTATCAATCCCATACAATATCTTTTCCTATAATACCTGATGAAATGTTCCTCAAAAGTGCAGGAAACAGGTTTAATACGGAGATGTTAGAGGATAGAATAATAGAATTAGAGAATGGGCAGCATCGTTATAGTGTAGGGACTCTTACTTATGTTGATGAGGCTAATAAAAAGGTTGCTTGGAAAGAGGATATAGATAAGAAGCTTATCCCATTTCTTAGAAGAGGAGATGAGCATAAAGAACCTAATAAACAAGGGGCTGTAGTTGTATACGAACATCCTCAAAGTTATAAACCCGATAGATATTCTAAAAATCCTTTATATTTAGCTATTTATGACTCCGTGGCTATCTCAGGAGAAGAAGGAGGTACAGGTAGCTCTCTATGTGCCGTCATAGTTTTAAAACTCTACGATTTCAATGATTCCTACTATATGATGAATATAGTTTGCGAATGGTACGGTAGGTATAATTCTATGGATGATAACCATAAAGAAGCTTTTAAAATAGCTGATTACTATGGTTGTAAACTTTTCCCAGAGGTTAACTTGGAAGATGTTTTAAGATACGCTAAGAGGATAAGAAGATACGACGATCTTGAAGATTGGCCCGATTTTTCTGCTACAGAGATTAGCGCACAAAAAAGGAAATATGTAAAAGGTTTTAGAGTACCTCCTCAAGGTAAGCCTAAATTAGAGGAGTTTTTAAATGAATACTTGGATATTGAAGTATATAAAGAAGAACATTTAGAAGGGGAAGACTATAAGGTTAATACTGTTAAGGTTATAAATAGAATACCTTCTATCAGGGCATGTGAAGAGTTAAAAGAATATAACTCTGAAGATAACTTTGACGCAGTTTCTTGTTTGTTTTTAGGGGCTTTATGGGTACGTAATAAAAGATTAAAACCCATTAACGAAGAATTGGATCAGCTAGATGAGGATGATATTAAAGAGTTTAACTCTATTTTTGCAGATTCTTATAACAGTGGGGATAGACACCCAGCATTTCATTATTAATCATGCTTTTCAATAAATCTAATACAGAGAACCCTAATTACCCTTTTCTATTATCCTATAAGGATAAGAAGGCTAATGACTTTGAGTTTGCTAAAGCTATGATGGATTATTATAATACATCTAGCCATGTCATCCCTAATAGGATGAACCGATTTACCGAAAACTTTAATCTTCATAGAGGAGCTTGGCCTGAGATAGAAAATATGGCTCCCACCACTACTATTAATATTTACAACGAAAATGTAAATCTAGGCGGAGGGAAGCTCTACCATTTTCCTATAATAAATACAGTATCTCAAACAATAGTGGGGGATATAATCGCTAATCCTATTATACCTATTATTAGGGATACTTCTACTAAAGCTAGAAATCATAGAGATAGAGTTAGGGCGGATAGAGTTAGGGAGTTTTTCCAGAATAAGTATATTAAACCACGACTAGAGCAATTACAGGCTCAGTTTCAAGGACAAGAAGCTAATTTACCTCCAGATTTCCAACAGCAGTTAGAACAGGAGGTAATGAAAAGCTTACCTGAAGAAATTGTAGAGAACTTAGATGATTATAAAATGCCTGACGAGCTGCTTATAGAGATAATCTATAAGCATGTGCTAGAGGCTGAACAGGTTAAAGAGAAATTAGACTCTGGGGCAGATTTTGCTGTAGTAGTAGCTGAGGAGTACAGTATGGTTTACATAGATCGTACAGGACCTAAGTTAAAACCACTGAATGCTAAATACGTAGATTGGGGAGCTTCTCCAGATGTAGAAACTTGTGAGGATGGCGAATGGGCTAAATACACAGAATACTTAACTTTTCAAGATCTAATAGCTCGTTTCGGCACCGAGATAAAGCTATCAACTCTGAAGGAGATTTTAGATCTGTACAGCCCCATCCCAGGAACTGACACACATACTAGGACAGATGCCATAGATTTTCCTTTAGTGGATACTTTGGCGGCTAACCCAGGATTCCAAGACCCTAGTTCCGAGCTTTATATAGATGTAAAGACTAGAGAAGGGCAGGAAAAGTTAAAAGGCTTATATAGGACTCTAAGCGGGTTACACAACTCTAATTCAGGTATTAAAGTTACTTATATCACTTGGAGATGGACTCGTAATGGGAAAATAGTAGAGTCTGTGGAAGGTAAAGAACGTATTGTAGATGAACACTACGTTAAAAACCCAGCTAGAGGAGATAAGACTATAAGGAAAGTATTACTTCCACAAGTATGGCATGGATACATTATTAATGATATGTACTATGTTGGCATAGAACCTGTGCCTTGGCAGTATGAAAACTTAATGAATCCTTTTAAACCTAAACTAACTATTCATGGGTTAAAGTATAATACCTTTATGGGAAATACTTCTAACTCTTCTTTTGTTGATTTAGGTAAACCTTTCAATTTCCGAATAAACTTACTATTAAAGAAGTTACAGGAATATGAAAGTACTGATATAGGTAAGGTATTATTCTTGACTTCTGATATTAAGCCAGATAAACAAACTTGGGGGCAATGGTATAGTTCGTTATTTCAGTCTAGGGTAGCTTTACTTAACAAAAAATTCGAGGGATCCTCTGTACAAGAAAGATCTCCTATTATAATTCAGGATCTTAGTAGAACTAGTGAGATAGGCTCTACTATAGAGAAACTAAACTGGTTTGAGGGTAAGCTGATTAGAGCCATGCACTATAACCCATCCAAATTTGGGGATATTAGTCAGTATGCTACTAACGATAACACTCAGCTCAGTTTAATGGGGGTAGATAGGCAAATGCTTAGATTCCTTAACAAACGTAGGGCATATAAGAGATCTGTGCTTACATCTCTTCTAAATGCGTCCATAGCAGCTTTCCAAGATAATGAGTACATGAAGGAGCTGCTCTTTGATGATTACTTAAAAGTACACTACGAGCAGAATGTAGAGCCTTTTTCCATGAGTTCTTTGGCTTTGTTCTTGGTAGATGACTTTGAAGAGTCTAAAAAGTTAGAAGGAATGCGTAGTTTAGCTTTGTCTATTATACAGAATGGAGGTTCAGCTAGGGATATAGCTAGAGTATTTTCAGCTTCGTCCATGGCTGAGATAGAGTCTGTATTGGCTAAGTCGGATAAGAAAAAAGAAGAGGCTATCTCTGCTCAGAGACAACATGAGTCTGAACAGATGGCTAAACAACAGGAAATAGCACAATTACAAGTCAAACTTAAGCAAGAATTTGATGCTCTAGAAAATGAACGAGATCGTCAGGTTAAGCTTGAAATGGCTAAATATAACTCTATGTTAATGGCTAATGCTCAGGATATTGATCAAAACAATATGTCTGATACTTTGCAAAAAACATTGTTAGAGATAAGCTCTAAAGAGAAAATGCATGAAAAAGAAATGGCTTTAGAGAGGCTAAAACTCTCTAAAGTTTAATTTAGGCTATATTCAAAAAATTTTTTAGCCGAAAAACTTGCATGTACCAAATTATTTTATCACTTTTGTAAATTATTTGAAATGAAGAGGGAATTTTCTGATCCATTCTCAGCCCTAAATAAAGGGACTGCAGTGGCAGATTTAGATGAATTTGAAAGAGATTTTGGTGGGAACCCCATAGAAGAAGACCCATTAACAGATACTGTTGAAGACGGTGTAGAGGATGAAGTTCCTGTCGATCCGCCTGCAGAAGGCTCAGAAAGTAGCACAGAATCTCCTGAGTATGATATAGAAATAACAGGAAATCCTATTTATATTATAGCTAAGAAGTGGAAAGAGGAAGGTAAACTTCCTGAAGACTTCGAGGTGAATGCGGACATTACTGAGGAAGCTTTTGATGACGCTCTTTATACATATAAAGAGAAGGTAATCAAAGATGACCTAAAAGCTAAAGTACTTGACGAACTTATGGAATCTGAAGGATTAACTCCAGATGCTATAAATTCCGCCAAGCTTTTTCATTTTGGGGTAGGGCAAGAAGAATTGCGCACCCTTAATGTATATCAATCCTTAGCGTCTTTAGATTTAGACGTAGATAGTGAGGATTACGAAAAGAATTTCAAAGATTTTGGTACTGCCTTTTATATTGATAAGGGTTTTACAGAAGATCAAGCGGCCAGATATGTTAGCCGAGACTATGAAGACTCTGAAGATGATTCTATTATAAATGAATATAAGAATCATTTTAAAGCATCTGCAGTAGCTCTAAAACAAAGTATAGAAACTAAGGCGGAGAATAATAGACTTAGTGCTATTATAGATAAAGAAGCCAAGATAGCCTTTGTTAATAATGCCTTAGAAAAAGGCGAGATTGGAGGAGTTAAATACTCTAAATCTCAAATAGAAACAATAAAGAAAGCTTTGTTTCAAAAAACAGAAATGGTCAAAGACCCTAACGGCACTGTTAGAATGGTTACTTTGGAACAGAAAAAGATCCTTGAGAGCAAAAATGATCCTGAAAAACGATTAAAAGCTCGCATAGATTTTATTCTTGGTCCAGATGCCACCAAAACAGAAGACGCTGTTATTAAAGCTACCAAAAGTATTACTAGTAGCTTAAAGTCCATTATAAACGTAAAACCTAAAGCAAACAGACCTGACGAAGTTACTGCTCGCAAGTATGAATTCGAAAGAGAGCTGTAAGCTGTAGATAATAATACCAATTTTAAAAAATAAAACATCCGACGATGCGTCCTATTGAAACTAAGTTTAAAACATACTCACAAGACATAAATGCTCATGACTATTTTAACAAAATGGTCGATGAGCGTGCCTATTTTGAGGTCTACCCCAATGCGGTAGATTACGAAATGTTGGAACCAAATAGAAAGCAAATTGCGTCCTATGCAAAAGCAAACTTAATTGGGCCTGATGGTACCTTGATGCGTTTGTTTGAAAAGAGTGCAAGAAAAGTATCTACTACGGCTCGCACCGTGTCTTGGAGACTTTACACACAAGAAGGTGATATCAGATCTTCTTTCCTTCGTCACTACGAAGCTAATAATCCTCAGCCTGGAAAGGGTGGGGTTTCTTTTTATATAGGGCTAGATACCCCATGGTTCGGTCCTAATGATGTTATTATCTTCCAAAATTTAAGAGAAATTCCTCTCTTGGTTCGTTCTGAACCAGAACCAGATGGACACGTTTGGAGGTATGAAGTTAAGCTTTTGGTTGATGACTATAAAGCATTCTTCCCTTTAAATTTACTAAAAAGTGGCGATAGACTTATTCAAATAGGCTCTCTTATCGGAGAAGCTACTGTAGAAAGAGGTAACGTACATTTTGGCGAAGGTGACTCTTACATTGAGTTTGAGGTTCCTATGACTCGTATGGGATGGCAAATGAAAGTCACTGACGAGGCTTGGTATGCTGCGACCCACTTCAGGCTTAGACCTATGGATAAGGAAGGAGCTGTCCAAGAGGGCACCCCAGGTATTCTATATAACACCCTCGATATGAAATTTGAGAGGGCGGTAAATAGGCAGATAGACATGTGGCTTACCTATGGTAGGAGTACTAGTCGATTTGCTGGCAAGTTCTTAGATGGACTTACTCAAAAAGAACTTACGTCTGGTCCAGGTTTGTATGAATTCATGGAGTCTTCTTATATCTACGACTACTCTGTAGACGGAGGTAGTATTGATATCTTTAGAGAATTTTTACCACCATTGTGGAATGACCATATCGACCCAGATATGCGTGAAGTTGAAATCTTCACAGGTACTGGAGGTTTGATGCTTTGGGACAGATGGTGCCGTGAAGCTGATATTCAAGGTATTGCCCATTCAGAAGAGTGGAATTACGAAAAAGAAACACCTAGATTTAAAGGTAGAACAGGAGTTGGTTTAGATGCTAA
The DNA here is from genome assembly GCA_016714445.1 of Saprospiraceae bacterium. GTDB lineage: Bacteria > Bacteroidota > Bacteroidia > Chitinophagales > Saprospiraceae > OLB9. The sequence goes on from JADJNF010000005.1 coordinate 66,986, forward strand.
AGATTATATATCTTTCCACATCAAGCCTTTTGGTAAAGTAACTATTAAGTACTTGCCTTTCCTTGATTCTGAGTTAATTGAATCTAGAAAATATAAGAATTTACCAATTACTTCTTACGAGTTTATTATCTTTAACTTCGGTTATGGAGATCAAAGAGACTCTAATGTATACATACTTGAAAATAGTAATTTCAATCAGTATGGTTATACTGCAGGTACTTGGACACCAAAAGGACCTAGATTAAACAACCCAGGCGCTTCAGGTTTTGCCGCTAGTGCTAATCCTCATGAGAACGCGTACTACTACATTTATGAAAGCATGGTGGGGCTTGTTGTGAAAGATCCTGGATATTTAATTTGGTATAGACCTCATTTGCATAGTCAAGACGCCCGCCCATAGGGCTTCTTCACAGATGTTAAAAAAGTGTTATATAACGAAATTAGCAAATTATTAACTCAGGAATATATAAAATAACAAATGTTTGCAACGGCAAATATTACATAGGCTCCTCAAAAAGGCTTCGAAAAAGAAGAACACAGCACTTAAATCAGCTACTTCAGAATATCCACGGTAACCCTAAGCTTCAGTACAGCTACAATAAACATGGGCTAGACTGTTTCAAGTTCGAAGTGATTGAATACTGTGATCCCAAAGATCGTTTTGAGCTAGAGCAGTTATATTTAGATATTTATAAACCAGAATTAAACATAACTATGTTTTCAACTGGCGCTGAGCGTAAGAAAGCCAATAGGCCGCTAACAGATGATAATATTCGAGAAATATTTAGTATGTATGCCGATGGCGAAATTGCTAACACTATAAAAGCTAAGTTTAGTATAAAAGGAGGAAGCTCCTTAGGTTTAATATTAGATAGGCATATTTATTGGGATGTGGATGTAGATGAGAGTATCTCTGAGGCTGTTAAAAACAGACGAGAAGGTAATAAACTACATGTATACGATAGGAAGCTATCGGCCGAGGATGCCCTAAATATTATTGAAGATTATACAAAAGGCATTAGAATAGTAGATCTAGCTAAGAAATATAAAGTAGGTAGAATGACAATAACAACTATCTTAGATAGAAAACTCTACAAAGAAGTAAAAGTACCTAAGCTCGCTGAACAGCTTTTACTTAAGCAAAGAATAAATAACTAAAAAGGATAAAAAAGGGAAAATGATTTATACTATTAGTTTTGCAGGAAAGAGCACGTTTATGCGTTCCGCAAAAAACCTCAAATTAAAGACATTTGATAATGAAGGTAACGTACTTTCTGAATCAGATTATAAGCAACCTTTCATACCAGGTGTAGGTCGAAGCTATATCCCTAAAACTAGGGAAGGCAAGGTCTTGATTGATATGAAGCAGGAGGACTTAAATAAGTTAGTGCAGAAGTTAGAATTGTATGATAAATCTGGTAAAGTTATAGAGACTGCGCCTATTAACAATCCTAATGCACCTTTCTGGAAGCATGAAAAGATGCGGTTGTTTATTGAGAATGCAGGTATTAACTTAGATGACGACGATGATTTTGGCAGACTTTGGTTAGCTGTTTTTAAAGCAGATCCTACTTTTTCTGTAGGAGTACAACCTGAGAACCCTGCTATGGATGGTGTTGTTAAATTTAAGGTAGTACATACTGCGGACTCTCTTAAAGAAAAGGCTAGAGATATAGACGAAGTGTCTGACGCTACTGAGCTTCTTCACAAAATGGAGTTTGACAAACAGGTTAAGATACTTACCGCTATGGGAGTTATTACTAAGAATCCTGATCCAGTACAAGTAAAACGTAGACTTATGGAACGAATTACTGTGGATAAGGATAAAATAGGACCTGGAGGAGAGCGTTATATTGAACTTTTCATGAGGTTAGCTAGTGTGAAAACTAGTGAAATCAACATTAGAGGTCTTATTATGAAGGCTCAAGAATCTGAAAGACGTCTAATAACTAAGTCCAAAGGTAAGTATTTCTACGGAGAGCTTCCATTAGGACGAAGCGTAGAGGAAGTTTATCAGTTCTTGACTAACGAAGATAACTCTGATATTTTATCGGACATAGCTTTGAAAGCAGGCGCAGATGATATTAACAAGTAGGCTGTTATATGAATTTGATCTTAGGTACAATAGGTTACAAAGTTCTTTTGACTCTTCAATACGACTTGAGGACAAATTAGCTATACTTAACCAAGCACTGCGGATAGTTTTTGCAGACTTGGTATCTAAGGCAGAAATTAATAGCCACTACAGAGCTGCTTTAAAGCCCTTAGAGAAAAAAGAAGTTTCTTATAAAAAGCTTACAAGTTCTTCTAAATTCGATATTTTTGAGACTCCTAAAGACGAGTTTCGAATGCTCAGATTTCGAGCAATAGCAAATAAAGAAGGTTGCGGGACAAAAGAAATACCGATTCTGTTCTTTCAAACTGATGATTTAGACAGTAGTTTAATTAGCAGTTACTGGAAACCTAGTTTTGCTTGGGAAATAGCAATAGGTGATGAAGGTTCGGAAGGGTATTATGTTTGGCATGATTCTGATTTTACAGTTGCTTCTGCTATCGGTGATTACTACGCTGTCCACCCTGAGTTACAATGCCCTTCTATGTCTGCAAATAAGTATTACATAGATTGGAATGGTAAAAAACAAACAAGAGATGTTAATCTACTATTAGATAAAGATTTTGTGTTTGACATGATTGTGGATATAGGTATTCTTATCGCTAAGTCGATTAAAGGGGATACAAGAGACTACGAATTACAACTTAATAAAATATTAACTACAGAAAAAATTAATTCATAATGGCTACATATAATAGACAATCTATTCTAGCTTCCTTTGGCAATTTACCAGTAGCTCCTGCTGGCCGAACAATACATCCAGTTGACGCTGATTCACCTAACGTAAATGCTGGTGAGCTTTTTATTGAGTCAAAGGGTGTGACCATTGGTCTTGCAGATATCCCCACCGCATCAGATATTAAAATCGGTATTGGTGTAGGACCTGTTAATGGACCCGCTTCGGAAATTAGATACGTTGCTGGGGAAGATATTAACTTGTGCGACAGTAACATTAAGGCTAGGGTATCCCCTCCTGTATGCGGCTCACCTCAAGTAGTTGATGTATTCTTCAACGGATGTATTAACTGTAAAGAAACTTATTCTTTTGCAGTAAATCTTGACGATTCTTACGTAAGATCTCATGAATTGTGCAATGGAACAACTCCTTACATATTTACCCAAACGGCTGAATGTTGTGCTGATTGCGACGATTGCAATACTACTGCGAATTGCGCAGATTTAGTATGTAAATTTGTAGATCAAATTAACGGAAAGTCTCAGAAAGATCCTAGTAAAATCACTAGATTCTTGCATTCTGACATGACTAAGCAGTATCAACCTTTTGGTGCTACTCGTTTATTCTTGACTAAGAATGACCTTACGCCTAATACTACTAGAACGTTCTGTTTAGACCCTACTAGTACTCCTTGTGAAAATTGCGGAGATATTTTAGGTATTACTGGAATTTCTTTGGATGGAAATATTACTAACTTCCAAGGCACTACTTTAGCAAACAATACCGCTGTAAGTAAGCATAGCCATATTAAGAGCATTGTCTCTCAAATCAATAAGGCTTTAGAGCCTCTTGGCGGACACGCTTTTTATAAGCATGGTATTGGTAAATGTTGTTCTTATACAATAGAGCTTAACAGCTGTGTAGATACTATACTTTTGGTTACTGCTGCAGGAACTTTAGCTCCTTGTGATCAATCAAATCCTTTTACTACTTTCAATATTGACAGTGTTTGTCAAGGTTGTGGAGTAACTCCTGATACTGTTTCCCCTACTTGTGGACTTAGGATTTTTGTAGATCCTGTAGAAGTTCCTTGTGATTGTGCATATCCACCAAACTTGCCTGCTCCTAATTACTATGGTAGAACTGTAGATGTTCAGGCTGTAGGAGATGCTTGGGAATGCCAAAGCTTCTTCACTAACGAATCATCTGCTCAGATACTACCTGAAGGATTTGGTTACTTCTGGCAAGATTTGGCTCATTACGGCCAACACAGAGGTGGTAGCGGAAGAGACTTTAGATACAATAACAAACACCGTGGAGACATCGGACTTCCTGATGATTCTTCTAGAGCTAAGAATGCTGCTAAAGGTGTTTTATGTGAAGAGACTTATTGTGTATACAATTTGAATGTCACTACTACTAAGAAGAGATTTTTCAATAACGCATTGACTAACACTAACACTGATTTGGACTATGTGTTGATTCCTCAAGCAGATACAGTTACTAAACTATCTTGGGAACCAATACTAGCAGCTTTACAACTTCGTGGAGTTTGTCAACCAGGTTCTGTTGTTTGTCCTTAATAATTAAGTGTTCATGAAGAATAGACGAGTTAAATTAACGGAAGGCTTTGCCTACTATATAAACAACAAAGGAGAGCGTGTTGGGCTTAACTCGTTAGAGGAAGCCAACGCTCAAGATGCTAAGTGTTGTGGCTTAGATTGCTGCAACAACTGGTTAACAATGCCTGTCAAAGACACTGTTACTGGTCAAACTTTTCCTACTAGAACTGAACTAATACGTTCAGGTAATAATGTTATACTTCAAGTTACCGTAGATTACGGTGCTGGACCTGTTGTAAGAACCATTACTTTGACGTAATAAAATCACCTATGAATGGCTTGTGGCTGTATAAAAAAAGACTTCGATATATATGTTACTTACACTGACTGTAAGCACATAGTTATTGAAGACCAAAGCAGGTGGATGGAAGACGCTGGTTACACAAGACCAGAAAGCCTAACAATGAAAATCCGCCTGGAAAGCCGAGGCAAGGAAATTACCCAAGAAATTTTTACGAACAAAAGAAATATACTTAATAGTATAGATCTTTTAGGTACTACCGAAGAACAATGTTTATCTGATGATATATACTGTTTTACTGTAGACAGTTGTGGCCTTACTTACTCTGTAAGTAGGGCATACCTATGTAATACCTTGTGTAAAATAGATCAATTAACTGCTAAAGCTAAGGATGCTATAGACTATGAGAACATCCGCCTTTTAAGATCCCTAGCTGAGGCAGTAGAAATAAATACTAAAATAGGTAAGGTTCAAGCAGCTTCAGAGTTACTAAAGGATCTTACTCGTAGATTAGCTCATTTAACTTGTGGTCACTGTAAATAATTATGGCAACTAAAATACAACTTATTCAATCAGGGCATGGAGCTACATTTAGCGCAGGTAAGAATACTGTAAAAAACTCTGATGGGACTTTTACTGTGAACGGAAGTTACGGAGAGATATCTGTTTCTAACGGCAATTCTATTGCATCATACAGCTTTCATAGTATTGACAACTGCGATAAGTGCGCAGAACGCCTTAAAGCATACGGATTTGCATCCCTGTCAGAGGGGGGTTATGTTATTTACTTAACCGATTATTCTTCTGAATGTTATTTGGAGCTTACTTTCAAGAATGGGTCTACTCGAAAAATGCATTTAGGTAATTCGGGAAAGACTAAGATTGATAAAATTATAGTACCCTTTGAACGTGATGTTCACTCTATAAAACTTTTTTGCGGCTATTGTTTCCAAAATATTATACCTGCCAGTGGTGATTACAGTCCAGTTCCAGTCCAGGGCCGAACCCTTCCTATAGATATGAGTGTTTGCCTAATGGAATGGTCAGGTATTTTATAAAAAACATGAATTCGATAGGTGCTCCTAGATCCTTTTTGTTCTATACAAACGGGAAATTACAGTACTCTATACAAGATATTGAGTCGTCCATACTTAGCGATGAAGAGACTGCTTGGGATTTTGGATGCAATTGGAAGGATATAAAACTTGTCGGGTATTATTCTACATTAAATTTAACCCATAATTGCATTTGTGAAAAATCTGAAGGAGGCCCTATTACACCTTAACTAATGACTAAATTAAATGCATGCTGTAAACACTGTGATCCATGTCCTCATTGTTATAATGTAAATGAGTACTATCTACGTGATTTACTGTATGCTATAGACTTAAAAGTAAGTCAATACTACGATAACTATTTATGTAAAAAATATTGGGGTTACGCTTGCAATAACGTTTATGACATAGAAGCTTTGCTTACTTATAAGTATAGTATTCATAGATTTTACAGGGACCTAGTAGAAGGAAATCAGACTTGTTTGTGTCCTGAAGATATTCAAAGGCTCATTGAAAAAGTACTGGATTTGGTCGATATAGGCTGCTGTACTTCTGACGAAAGATGTGATATCATCATAGACGACTCTAACCTTGATTTTTGGACTTTAACTAACCCATCTTGTGTTGCTTACTATGAATGGGAAAGTTTACTAAGGACGGTAGCCCCTACTTTTACGGTAGATGTACAGTACTTACCTGACGCAGGTAAATTACTTTACACATTAAAGGCTTACGATTTAGTTGCTGAAAAAGGAAGATTATCTAACGAGGTAACTCCTTTTGAAGACATAGATGGCACCATACGTTACTTTAAATTAGCGGATTGTTGGCAAGTTACAGTAACACAAACTGATTGTGAACTAACATATACTATAGATGTATCTGAAATAGAAAAGATTCTTTTCACTTACAATATATCTGTAGAAACTATAGAAAAATGCCTAAAAGTAGGCATAGATGTAAGATACTTAGAAAAGTGTAAAATCAACTATGATTTACTGGTATCTGAGCAAAAATGTAATTTTAGTTTTGATATTTATTTAAAACTACTTTCTTGCAACTTTTCTTACGAAATATTATCTACTTTAATGGCGTGCGGTTTGACCGTGGACTTTAACGTAGAAGAAGACCTGCCTAAATTGATGGTAGGTGATAAGGTAATAGTACCTAGTGATATACTATCTTTACCGAGCATTCCAACTGGATGCGAACTAGAAAAATTAATTGTAGAACTTACTGCATAGATACAAATGGCTACTAAAAATTTTGAAATACAGCTATCTAATTTAGCTATTGATGGGAGCGCTTGCGTTAACCCAACAATCACATGGGAAGAGCCTCTTTGTGGGGCCATTAAATGTGAGCTAAACGGAGGCACTGTGCTGAAGGTAGAACTTCCTGAAGATTGTCAGGATTGTTTCTATGTAGTAATTACATGTCAAAATAATTGCACCGATTGCCCTCCAGAGCGTCTAAAAATCTGTCCTTGTAGGATAGATGCAGATTGCCCTGATTGCGAAATATGTGGACCTAGTGGTTATTGTGTAAGCACTTGTCCTCCTGATTGGGTTTGCGACGGAGAGCAATGCAAGGAATGTACTGACGAAGTACCTTGTCCTTGTAACCAAGTGTGTGTAATGGGTAAATGTGAATGCCCTGCAGACAAACCCTATAAAGATTCTAAAGGCTGTTGTACTGAGTGTGCTTCTGATACTCAATGCCCTCCTTGCTTTGTATGTACTCCAGACGGATGCGTACCTAAAGAGTGCCCTACAGGACATTGTGATCCTGATACAAACCAATGTGTAGAATGTTATAATTCTGGACATTGTCCTCCTAATCAGTGCTGTGTTAACGGTCACTGTGAGTGTTGCCCTGGATTTTATGCAGACCCTGATACAGGAGTTTGTGTTCCTAACCCAAGTTGTGAGAGAGATTCAGATTGTCCTCCTTGCCATGTGTGTAATGAAGGGACTTGTATTCCTATTGCTTGCCCTAGTGGTTATGTAAGAACTAACGGAGATCCTTGTTGTAAACCTGAATGTGATTGTTTAACCCCTAATTGTACTCATGGAGCTAATTGTCTCCCTGATTTACTTAGTGGTAAATGTTATTGCGAAGGTTGCGGAGGATCTTGCGACGAAAATATAGATTGCCCTCCAGGATGTTACTGTGACGGAACTACTTGTGTACCTAACCCTTGTTATGGTCCTTGTGCTTATGGTTCCGATTGCGGACCTGGCTGTGGCTGTTTAAATGGTGTATGTGTACCTTGTAATTCTGCTGAATGTAATAATTGCCCTGATATAGATGGCTGCGTTTGTACTAATGGTGCAGATTGTAAAAAAGGATGCTCAGGTCCTTGTTTTGGTGCAGAAGATTGCGCCCCTGGCTGCGGATGTGATGAAGGTAAGTGCAAACCTTGCTCTGATTTTGATTGCACTGAATGCCCTAATATCCCAGGATGTAAGTGTACTAATGGCCTATGTGTAGATGATCCTTGTTCAGACACTAATTGCAAGTGCTTACCATGTAACGGTATAGAAGATTGCGGTATAGGTTGTTACTGTAAGAATGGGACATGTGTGCAAAACCCTTGTGCGGGACCTTGCTCAGGTAGCGATAATTGTGCTCCTGGCTGTCATTGTGTTGGAGGAAGTTGTGTTCCATGTGAAGGACCTTGTGGCGATGACGGTAATCCTTATGGTGATCCTCCTTGTGAAGATTCATTGTTTATAATGAAGTTAGATCCAGGATGTGATTTAGAGGGTAAGCTTAGTACTAAGAAATGTTGCCAATGCGATAATATTTCAGCTGGATTTGACTTTACTGTTACATCTGCTGGAGCTAATAATAATGCGGATTTAACTATATCTTTAGCTAAAGGAGCTGCTGCAAATTGGGCAGACTTTTTACCTTTACCTAAATTAAATGCTACTGGAGTTATTAACGAACTTCCTATTACAGGAGCTGTAGAAGTTATAACTCAAGCATACTTAACTCCTGCTGATAGTAATTGTAATCCTATTGTAGGAGGTGTGGATATCCTTGTTAAAAGTGCTCCAAAATTATATAATTTCGCAGGCACTTGGACACAAACTAACACCTTCTCTTATTTTAACTATACAGCTGGTAATTGTACTACTGTAAATGGTATTAAATACTATGTAGTTAGAACAGAGTTTGTAGTAACTCCTAAAACCGAGTTTGTATTTCCTAATGATTGTAAATACAAAATGGCTTCTAAGATTATTGCTACAGAAGCTCCTAAGAAGCCTATTACAAATACTAATGCAGATACAGCAGTAACTCTTAAGTTAGAGGCTGCATGTAGAAGACCTCTATTTACTTGGTTTAAATCTGCGTCTAAAACTAATTTATTCAATACTGCTAATATATTCAGAAAGAAGTACGCGAACAAAACAGGTACTTTATTTACTGATAAATTATACGACTATAACACAGACGGTCTAGAATACGGTAAATACTACGGTATTCAAACGGATTGTGGGTGTGTGGGCGATTCTGTGTACGATTGTGACGGAGATAAAGGAGCTGATAGGCTTACTTTTAATCATCCTTTAGATTTCACTGTATCTTTAGATAGTTGTGGTAATGTAGTTACTTTTGACGAAGTGTTGATCAACTGTGATGTTATGATGCAGTCTCCTATGAGACCTCGTTATGAACTATTACTGAATGGTAAGTCTGTAGCTATATTAGTATTACCTTTCTCAGGTATTTTAATAGCTGATGGAACTACGTTCTCATTAACTCCTGCGGAATTAATAAAAACAGTTACTCTTAGGTTATTAGATACAGATTGTCCTTACCAACTTACTAAGACCGTAGATTCTGCTGGATTAGAAATTAATGTATCTATTGAAGCTAAACCTTGTGGTGCAGATCCTATAGAGTTTACTATTAACACTTCTGGCGGTACTGGTCCTTACACTTATACTGTATCTGTAGATGGAGGAGCTCCTATTAACGGAAATTTCTCTACATCTCCTTACTCGTTCTCTTTACCTAGAGTAGACGGAACTTATGTAATAACTGTTACAGACAGTAATGGTTGTACAGCTAGTAAGACAGTAGTATATAATGATACTTCTAACAAAATAGAAGATAAGATAACTATTACTTCTAAGTGCGTAGGTTCTGGTGGTTTTATAGTTGTTACTAATAATCATAATGAAGCAGTTAATGTTATCATTGATGGTAACCCTGCCGTGATTTTATCAGCTGGTGCTACAGGGCAATATGCCGTAGCTTCTGGAAACCATACGGTTAATGTCACTTTAGTTAGTGATCCTTTATGTGGATTTTCTAATGTAGAAATTGTTAATATAGATTGTTGCGAAGATGCCGACATAACTGTGTCTCAGGTTTGTGATCCTTTGGGAACTAAAACTATCACAGTTACTAATAACGGTACTCAGAATATAAATGTACAAGTATTTAAAGGTGTTACTTTAGTAGGAAGTTGCGCTTCCGTAGCACCTGCTGGAACCTGTGTTAAGTCTAACTTAGTAGCAGGAGATCTATACACTGTAAAAGCAAGTGGTCTTGGAGTTGGCTGTACAGAGTTATCTGTGCCTGTTAATCCAGTTACTTGTAGCACTTGTAACGATTGGAAGAATGGTATAATTTTATCTAGTACTTGTTCCTCTAACATAGTTAATTGGACTATTACTAACTCTAATATTTTTGGAACAGCTAATGTTACTGGTACTTTTGCAGGAGTTTTAGCTCCAGGTGCTTCTCAAGTTGGTAGCACTCCTAACTCAGTTACTTTTAACTTTGTTAGAGCTGATGATCCTACATGTTTTACTAGTAAAGGCGGAACTTGTGTAGCTGGATGTGAAGCTTTAGATGTAATCTCTATTGTATCTGATTGTACTAACCCATTGAGCCCAGTGTTTACTGTAAACAATCCAGGGCTTACTCCTATCAAAATTTACAAAGATGGTGTTCTTTACAGCAATACTAGCAATGCTATAACTTCGGGTGCTTTTACTGCTGGATCAACAGTTATTATCAAAGTAGAGTTACAATCTAACCCTTCTTGTAATAAGTCTGTATCTTTGGCTTGCGCTGTACCTCCATCCCCTTACACAGTAACTTACGATTGCCTTAACGGAATAGTAGTTAGCGGTGGATATACAGGACAGATCAAAATAGATAACGGTCCTACTAATTACTCTTACCCTACTTCTCCTATCTACTTACAAGATGGAAATCATTCTGTTAAGTTGATCCTAGACAACTCTACTACTAATTTAACTGTAAATTGTTGTACACATAATGTAGTAATGACTACAGAGTGTGATAATACTCAAGCCCCTAATTTAAAAGGAGCTGTTACAGCTAATATAACTGGAGCTTTGGCAGGTAAACAATACTTGATCCAATTGTACACAACAGCTAATGTATTAGTTCAAGCTACCACTGAGTTAGCCGCTGCTGCAGCATTTACTTATATTTTTGTAGGAGTTCCAGACGGATCTTACTATCTAAAAGTAACAGATGTATTCTATGGAGGATTATCTTATGTAGGTAATAATACTTTACCTCAGTGTGTTAAACAAACTAATTCTCAAGTAATAGATTGTGATATAATCACACCATGCATGCTTAATGTAGCCCTAAACGACTTCTCTAGATTAGTTTGTGGTACTCCTGGTAATGCTTTCTGTTACACTTATCAAAATAACACAGGATTCACTGTAGATTTTGTATCTTATAGACTACCTCAAGGTAGCGGAAGTTGCTTTGATGAGAATAATCCTAACTGGGTTATTGATCAGCTTGATGTTATCCCTCCTGGAGGTTCCTATGCGGTTAGCGTATTAGCCCCTGCTTCTTGTGGTAAATTTGAGATAATCAAAGATGCTGCTTGTATGAAAACAGGATGGTTGACTGATGATGGCACTAACCTTATAGTTCACTTTTATTAAAATCTAATTATGCCTTGTGGTTGTATACCTATAATAGTTGATCCACCTAATCCTTGTACTAACTGCTTAATTGCCAGGGACTTACGATTTAGATGTGATCAGGGCCCAGATCCTTGTGGAGGAGTTAACGGAACTCTTACTGTAGATCTAGCTCAATACAATGATGTTACTGCCTGTACTGGCGTAGTTACTTATTCTTTGGACTCTTTTGATGCGGTGGGATTACAAAATGTTACTGTAAGTGCTGCTGGCGTTGTTTCTGCGGAGACTACCAATGTTTTTAAAGACCATAAGGAATATAAAATTCAGTATAGAGTTAAATGCTCTAACAGTATCTTATCTAGTATAGGAATAATTTATGTGTGCATGAGAAACCCTTGTGGTATCTGCCCACCTAATACTTCCTGTAATCCTTGTACAGGATTATGTGATGCTCCTCCAGACGAGATTCTAATTCACAATATTAACGAAATCGTAGTTTTATAATAACATGTTAATACCAAATAGCGTATCGAGTAACGGGGATGTTGTACTATGGAAAAGGCAGTATCAGGTAACTAATAATGCTTCTGCTACATATATACTTCAACTATCCGAGCCGCCAGGAGTTACATTTTCTGCTAACTTATCTGGAGTTAATACTACATATGCCCCTGGACAAATAACTTTTACAGGAATAGGTCCAGGAACGCAAGTTATAACTATATTAATAGAATATAATATAACAAATGTAGCGTTAGGTCCATTTACTTTTCAAGTAGATAGACTTAGTGGCCCTGACACAAATCTTACTAATAATTTAGGGGTAGATATACTAGAGACTGAGTTTTGTCCTCCTGATGCAGGCGCTGTAGATGATCCGTTTGGATGTGTTTGCGGCAGCTGTGCCACTAACGATACTCCTTGTAGTTCTTGTACTACCGAGTGGAGGTTACAGGCAGGTAGCGAAGTTAACTGTACTGTGGTTATAGAGGCTTCCACAGGTAATTATAACTTAAGTTATATAAATCCAAACCTACCCGCATCATTCCAATATCATATTTGGTGTATTAACTGTACGGATGGAGGCGATTACCAGGTATCTGGGCCAGCTACTGTATCTGTACAACCTTTATTCACTGCGTCTGTAGTAAAAACCTTTGTAAAAGAGGATTTCATACCACCTTTGGGAGACACCAGTGTAATAATAGCTAATATGCCGTTACCTGGGGAAACTGTGTTTGCCTATAGAAATGGACTTGAGCTACCTTTTACTGACTATGCTGTTTTGGGCACAGTAGTAACTTTTTTGCTACCTTTTGGAAATTCTCCATTTGGTGCAGGTCCTGAAACAATTACTATACATTACTTCATTTAAAATAACAAAAAAAATATTATAAGACATGCCTAGAATTCGTATTGGTAAACAGACGGAATTATCCGCTACGCCTCACTCCATTGTTAAAACAGATGGAGCTAATGAACAGATGTACTTGGCCCCTGGCGTTAATGGGGATGTACTAACTATTGTGGCAGGAGTCCCTACATGGAACGCTGTGCCATATCCTTCAGAATTTGATCAATATGCTAACGTAGCCGCTTTTCCTGTTGCAGGAGTTACTGATGTAATTTATTACGCTGTAGCTGAGAATGCTTTCTATATTTGGAGCGGTGCTGTATACGTAGAAGTTCCTACTCCTTCAGCTTTCTCTTTTACTGTATCAGGTGATGCTGGAGTAGATCAAACCATTACTAATGGTAATACTCTTGAGATTAATGGAGCTAACGGATTCTCGTTCAATGGCGTTGCCACTGATATTATCCAATTAGTACCTCCTACAGGAGCTGTTACAGGCCAAGTACTTACTTGGAACAACGGAACATCTACTTGGGCTGCTCAAACTCCTGCTACTACTTTTATCGTAGCTGGTGATGCAGGTCCTAGTCAAACTATTACAATCGGTACTGATACTTTAACAGTAATCGGAGGTACCAATATCTCTACAGTCATGTCTGCTACAGACAACTTGACTATCAATATGGATCCGTTCTCTATTGATTTCTTGAATGACGTAGATACAACTACAACTCCTCCAGGAGTCGGTGAGTACCTTGCTTGGAATGGTACTAACTTTGTACCTACTGCCCCAGGTGGAGGATTTACTTCTTGGACCCTTGCAGGAGATGCTGGAGCTAACCAAACTATCTCTGATGGTAACGTAGCTACATTTGTTGGAGGTAACGGTATCGCTACTGTTGGTTCCGCTGTAGATACTCTGACTATCAACTATGACGGTAACTTAAATAACAACTCTGATGTACTTATTGCAGCCCCTGCTGCTGGACAAATCTTAGTATTTGACGGTACTGATTGGGTTAACCAAAATGCGCCTGCAACATCTTTTACAGTTGCTGGGGACGCAGGAACAAATCCAAGTATCTTAATCGGTACAGATACATTAAGCATCTTAGGTGGATTAGGTATCGACACTACAGGAAGTGCAGGCGCTGATAGTATTACTATCGCGTTGAATGCGGTTATCAGTGATCTTACTGACGTAAATACTGCAGGAGCTGCTAACGGTTCCTTGATGTATTTCGACGGTACTAACTGGGTTAATCTAGGTATTGGAGCTGCTAATCAAGTGCTTACTGTATCAGGAGGTGTTCCAGTTTGGGCTGCTAATGCAGATGCTACAACTGTTGGTGATACTGACACCCTCGATCTAGTATTGACAGGTGTAAACATCACAGGTAATGTGCTTTTCTCAGCTACTGCTGGAAATGTTTCTCATAATGTAACTGGTGTTGCGGTACTTCCACAAACAGAATATTTCACTCCTGCAAATGGAGATACTACAGTTACTTTAGCTATTGCTCCTTTGGCAGGAACTCCTGTACATGTATATATCAATGGAGAGCGTGCTCCTATCACAACTGAATGGAGTATTGCAGGAACAGTTATCACTTTTGTGACTGCTTTTGCACCTTCCGCAGGAGCTCAGTTCAGCGGACAAGTTTCTGTTGATTACTGGATCTAATAGACCTTAATAAATATGGCAGCTCGTAGTTAATAACTACGAGTTGTCTTCTTTTTTTTGTTTTATACTAATAAATCACAATGCCACGAATACGTATAGGGAAACAACTGGAATTATCCTCTACCAATAACAGTGTTGTCTTAACTGACGGCTCTAATGAAGCGGGATATGTTCCTTTAGATCTGAACTACTTTACAGTAGGGGCAGATTTAGAGGTGAAAAACATGGCTTTCTACAATGATGAAGAAGGTACAAATAAACCTGGATTGCATTCTGCTCCATTAAATGCTCCTGCTGATCCTTCGGCTGATGCTGTATTACATGAGCTATTTGATGATTACCACGTTTATTGGAGATGGAATGGAGCTACCTGGAGTAAGTTATCAGAAGAGTTTAGATATGAATTTATTTATGTCAATTATTCTGCACAAGGTGCTGCTGCTATTAATGGTACTGCTGTTATTCCTACAGCTATGAATGGATGGAAGTTAGTAAGAATTTGTGTTTATAATAATAGCGGTACTAATATAGCGGGAGGCTTGCCAATTATATTAAAAAATAATGTAGCCTGGGGACCTAATCAAGGAGTTGCAGCAAATGCATTTAACTGTGTAGCAGATCCTACTTTTTCTGCAGTAGCTACTGGAGATTTTTTAAAGATAGACCCTACTCGTATGTTTGCTGCTCCAGTAGATTTTGCCATGGTTCTTACTTTTAAACGTCCGTAAAAATTTGACCCTTTTTTTAGCATATCCATATTAGAAGGGAGGCCTTAAAACCTCCCGACTTTTAAATGGTTTTAAAATAGAAAATATGCGAAAAGTATCTATTTTCGATACCTTACGCAAAAAATAACTTTAATGAGCCTTTCTTGTAATAAACCCTGCTTAAGTACTACATCAGATAGATGCGTAATCTATGACGGTAAAGATCTTGCGTGCTGCGGTATCAAGAACGGAGAGACCTATGATGTAGTTACTGTTAAACTAGCTGATACTTTATGTGCCTTTATAGACACTAGAGTAGATTTATCATGTTTACTAGATGGTACTTGTGGTAATTGTAATCCTACTCCTCAAATACCAGAGGCAGTTCAAGCTATTATAAACTACCTATGTAAATTAGATTCTGATAGCATAAAATTTGAGGGAGACTTAGATTGTCTTTTTTCTAACTCTGGCAGCGCTAAGCTACTTGGAAAAGCTATAAAGTATAATGTAAATAGCGCTGGAAGTAAGAGTAATTTTAGTTTTGATATTTCTGATATCAACTCTAATTTACCCACAGGGTATTCTGTAGGAAATGTCACTACTAAGGTATCAGGGACCCCTAAAAATGGGCGATCTGTCTTATTAGATACAGATAAAACAGTAGGTTCTACTACCTTATCTTATGATAGATACCCACTGAAAATAGAAACTAACGTAAGATACACAACTCCTAACGGTACTGTGGATCTTGTACATAAAGGAACTATAACAACTCCCGTAGAAAAATCTTTCGTACATAATTTTGAAGTACAAGATTTAACTTCTACAGAGTATTCTTCACTGACTGATGTTATAGAAGCTATAGCTAATCAAGTATGTAGTAATACTAATGATATAGATTCCTTAAAAAATATAGAAATATCTGGGTGCGATAAAATAGATTATAACACTACTAATATTGCCCAGATCGTAGCTATCCAAGCTTCTGCTCTTTGCGATCATGAGGATCGTATTGAGGATTTAGAGAAAGTTAATGTGAAGGATTATACCGATGAATGCGGAGAGCGCACATTGGAAAAATCTTATGAAGATGCTTTCCTATATTTAAGTTCTGAGATATGCAAACTTAAAGCTGATTTAAAATCGGTAAAAAAAGATTTAGAAGAGACTAAAAATAGACTGTCCCAATGCTGTGCTTCGGCAGGTTCTGGCAGTAGCCAGGAACTAGGTAGTGGGTCAGGAGGATCTACAGGGGGCGGATGCCCTAATGGTAGATGTTAATGTTTTGTTAAACATTAAAATTCATTTGTATCTTTAGTAGATACTTTGTATATTGTGCCGTTTTAATAACTGGCGCAGAGTTCTAAAAACTGGCTGGCGAGCGTAAACGTGCTATTTATGGAGAGTCAAGAAGTCAACAAACGGCTAAGGGCCATTTATAATGAGGTAAAGCAAATACGCTGTAACCTCGGCAATTCCCCTTCCTCTGAAGCTGACACATTATTATTATGTGATCCAGTATCAGGGAATTTGGTTATTGCTGTAGTAACGTATAGCGTTACTAATGTACCTACTGCGACTTATTTTAATCCTAATGGCACGCCTTATGTAGGCCCTACCCCTGTAAATTGTGCAGGAGGTCAATTAGAGTCAGATCCCCAAGAAATATGTGTTAACGGTAACACCTCACTGATACAGTGGGTTGTTAAGGATAATGGACAACCTACTGGGGCTGTTTATTATACAGACTTATCAGGAACAGTAGTAGGAGCCCCTGGAGCTGGAACATTTACTTTTGGAGCTTGTCCAACTGTTTGTTTACCTACAATATCAGATGCATTTGCAGATGATCTAAGTACTTTACTTCCAGGAACATCTTTTGTAATAACTAAACCTGATTGTTGTAAGATTTTAGTAACAACTTCAGCAGGAACTTTTACACTAAGAGAAAAAGAAACCTATTACGCAACAACAGATTTTAAATGTCCAATTACAGTAACAGGTATTACTATAGTTTCAGGTACTTGTAGTTCGGCAGATATTCATATTATTTCAAATTTTAACGGTTAAAACTAAATACAAATGAGTCAACTTATTCAATTTCTTAGTAACGGTTCAGCAACAGGTTCATGCAAAAAAGCAAAAGCACCAGTTGTTTACCAAGGTGACCTTACAATAGCAGCAACTACAGGAGCAGCAGCACTTCCTTTATTAGCACCTATTACAGCAGGTTTACCAGCAGCTTTTGGGGGTCAAGTAGTAAACAGAGGTTGTCACGCACTTTTAGCAACAATCAACTATCTTAATGGGGATGATTGTGACGACTGTACCACACCAGATGCTTTAGCAGTAGTACCTGTTACAGTTATAATTCCAAAGAATGCAGCATTCCCTATTCCTGATGGTTTCCTTACAGGAATCACTGTTCAGACTTTAGATGCAGCTGGAGCACCTGTAAACGTACAAGTAGCACAAGATGTAGATTTTTATTCTGCATTCCAACCTTGCTGTGGTTCAGCGGTATTAGTACCATAAAACCAAAAACCCCTTCACGGGGTCTAAACTAACTAATAGCGGTCCAAAGTCCTGCATGAAAAATAGTGATGGTTAATAAATAAAGAATAATAATGGCAAATACAGAACTTATAGAATTCCTTCCTGATACATGCTCTCCACAATCTGTACCACACACTTATGGGTGTATAGGTACAAGGGGACAAGATAGAATACCTAATACGTATGGATTTGATCTACCTACAGATTTTGGCACAACTAATGCTACAGATACGTATCTACATGCGGTTGACGATAATGTAGGTGGTATTACTTATTTTTACCCACCATCTACAAGTAACCCTACCAGCCCTGTTGTAGCTACTAATGTAGCTGCCATACAATCTTTTTTAACAAGTATTGGTTCTGGAATTACTTATACTATTAACGCTTTTAATGAGATAGTGCTTACGTATGCTGCCCTAGGAGATGAGAATAGGTGGAGTTTTTGGATGGGTACTTCTAATCCAGATGGATATACTAATAAGTTACTTCCTACTTTACACGATTTAAGAGTCGATACGGTAACTTACCAAGAAGTACAAATAATAAAGCAACAAAATAATGATGGCACATATGCAGATAAATTCTTTTTACCTTCTGGTAATTCAGCTTTAACAGAAGTTGCTTTAGCGGCAGATCAAACTTTTAAATTTGGTAATTGTCCTGATTGTAAAAAAGAAATATTTGCTACACATCAAAGGTTTTATCTTATACCAGGAATTCCAGTTGGTGCGGTAGCTTATGAGATGACTAATGATCTACCAACACAAGGGTTAGACGTTTCAAATGCTTATTTTCATTTAATTTATCCTACTTTAAATGGAACTCAAAATATAGCTTATGGCCCACAACTTACAGATTATTTTGCAAACCCACAATTAGGTATATTATGGAGTGATATTGCAGGTGTACAAGCTGTAATAGATTTTGTATTGCCTTTAATGAATTTAAGTGTTGGCGATGTAGTTTATGCAATCAATACTACAAATACGCCAATATTCCTTTTAAGCCCAACGGCTGTAGCAGAATTAGCGAATAATACCTATTTGCATATTTATTGGGGCGATACCGATGTACATAGTAGTTACAATGAAACAGCAGATGTAAATGTAATTGCTGCAAACCCTAATATACTTTTAGGTGGTGCAAATAAATGTGTAGGTATTCAAGAAATTAAAGAAAAAGATACTTGTACGGGTGAAGAAACTTACAGATATGTAATTGAAGACCTTAACGGTGATCTTGTAAATGTAACTTCTATTTATCCTGATTTTGTGGAAGCTGATGTATTGTTAGAATGTCCAGCGGTCAGCAAAACTGTTGATGTTCCAAATTGTGCAGGTACATTAGTAGAAAAAGAAGTTGATAGTATTGTAGGTGCTTATATTTTAAATCAAGAGAATAAGCATACTGAAACAGTTTACGATATAGTAAATGCTGCAATAGGTGGTACAATCACTTATACATATACATCCCCAACAAACATAGCTTTAAATTTAAATACTGTAACGGTTACAAACGATAGCTTAGTTGGATTTTGGACTGACTTTGGTGATGGATATAATGATTTTGGGAATGTACCAGACCATTCTTATAATGCAGACGGATCTTATGAAATTAAAACTTATGCTATTCTAAATAGTAAAAATAAGATTTTAATTAACGCCAAAGAGGTTATTATTACTAATGGAGTGGTGGCATATGCACCAACTGGAACAAGTTCTACAATAAACAGACCTTACAGGCACGTTGTAAATACAGCCTTACAGAATTATTGTGGAAATACCCCTGTAGATAATCCTTATTTAGCAGATGGAACTTCATATACGCCAACAGGTACTTTAGGATTACACTTAGATGCTATTATTGATGAATTAGAAGACAACGCTGAGTGGAATCCTGAGAATGTTGCAGATCTAGTAGAGTGTGAAGTTATATCGGGTGGTGGCGTTGTTACAGAGGGTGTAGACGCTAATCTAAATGCAATAAGCACACTACTGGGCATCCCAACTCCAGATAACCGCCACATACTACTTGGCAATACCTTGAGCATATCTAGCATTGGCTCATCTAATGTTATGGCAGCTGGACTTAATGTAGCAGCCACTGGGTTAATTACTGGAGCGCAGTTCACATTTAATATTGATCTAATAGCCGATTCAGATCCTGGGGATCCAGCTGATTTCGGTGTAGTGGTTTGGGATAACGTAGCTGGCACATCAGTATTAGCAACATCCATAACTGCACCATTCCCTATGTCATATGACCCGCAAGGGTCTGGCTTAAACTTCCCAATCTATGCTAACCCTGTAGCACCACAATCATTCCAAGTAGTCTGGACTGGTGATCTTCCACTGGTGATTATACTGTGGGATTTATACTACAAGATCAATTCGCTGGCATAGGTGCAGATAGCGTAAACCTATCAGTAACACATAATATAACTGCTGGCAATACAACAACCACTAAAGCTCAACTAGTAGCTCTTGACCAATGTACAATAAATGCTTTAACTCCAGCACCAGTTGTAGCACCAACGGCAGTAACACCTGTATATTCTACAAATAGAACTTTACAAACTATTAATACTACACCTGCTGCTTATAACGTAGCAACAATAGCTAATGCCAGGGAAATAACGGTACAAAATATTACTAATTCAGATGTAACTATTACTACTTCTCAAGGAATACAAACAGTAGCAACAAGAGGAGTAATTACATTAAGTAACCCTAATAACACAACTGTAAATCATAGTGTATTTACAGGTAATATTACAGTTACTTTCTTATCAAGTGTAGGTGGAAATATAGGTGGAGTCCAGCCAAGAGTAGTCATTAACCAAAAAGGATACTAAGATGTACAATACAATAGGAGCATATTTAGGAGAAAGTCAAAACAGTACTTTATACTTTGGAAGTATAAATCCTACAGTAACGGGAAACGAGGTTGACAATGATAGCTATATTGTGACAAGTAATGGACTCTCTTCTGGTACACCTGTTTCATTTTGGAAGTTTGATGCAGAAACTTTGACTTGGGTACAAGTTCCAAGCGGTGGTAGTACCGTAACAGTAGTTGATAATATTGATGGTACAGTAACAGTTAATGCAGGAGGTGCAAATATCCAAAATGCACAAAGACCTATATTGGAATTACCTATACTTGCAAGAAATTTAGTAGACCCATCCGCTGATTATGATGATATTTGGGATGCAAGTGCGGGACGTATGGTTAGGGTTTTAGCAACAAGAGCAAGCCTGTTAACATATAAAGCAGATGGACTTAATGACACAAGAGCGGGTGATATAGGAAGTACAGGTAGTAGCATATTTGCAGTCCACGACCATATACATCCAATTTTAGCTATTGCCACACCTCCAGCTACTCCAGTACTTGTAGCAAGCGGAACAGGTTTAAGTATTGTTCAACAGATACTTAGCACAGCAGTATTAACGGAAGAAGAATCGGTAACTTTTAATTTCAGAGTTTTGTGCCTGCAAACAATATCAAACGCATGGAATATATTAACTGTTCCAAATATTGCAGGGTTCAAAACGCCAATCACAACTGTTGGAGGTACTTACAGAAGCGTAGGCAATCCAAACGCAGCAGCTGGGTGGCATAATTCACCAAGTATGATGATTGAGGCGTCTAACTACAATATGACCAATCAGATATATTTGAACTGTCAAAATAGAACACAAGGCGTTACAATAGAAGTGTTTTTATCAATTAAATACATCTTAGCATAATGAAAATAATAACAAACATAAAGGATATTGATACTTTGGTAAAAGGTGACCAGTATATTATACAACCTATTGGGTACAATTTACAACAACCTGAAAAATTAATGGATTTTCAAAAAGAAATTGATGATATTCAAAAAGCAGTTGAAAGTAAGTTTTCATCTATAATAGATGTTATAAAAGATGCAGCGTATTTCGCCAATAAATATACTTCTGCAAAAATAAAAGCAGTAGCTAAAAGTATAGGCGTAAAAACAACAGGAACAGAAATACAAGTAGCTGAATTCATATTAGCTAAAATAAGTGCGGATGAGTTTGAAAAACTTTTATCTTAAATAAGAGGAGTTTCTATTCAAGGTGTAAGTACTACTGAATGGGTGACTGTGAACAATACATAAAAAGTAACCAATAAATTTATAATATGAATATGCGTGCTAAAAAGGGAGGCGCCGTAATATCGGAAGCTTACAAAATTAATGTTACCGAGGGTAACAAAGAAATGCTTAAAAAACTTGCGGATGAGATGAATTCCCAAGTAGCTAAATTTAATGAAGATGCTAGAAAAGCTCAGGCATCTATGCAAATACTTAGATTACAGCAACAAAGTGTTTTACAGGCTATCTTAAACGCTAATGAGGCTCCTAAAGATATGCAATTTAAGTTGTCGGAGGATTTCTCTACTCTTACATCTATTTCTAAAGAGGAATTAGAGGCTCTTGCTGCGGATACTAATAATGTATTACACAAGATGACCCCAGAATCTAATTAATACAATACCACCATGGCAGGCACTAGCGCTAGATCTTCATTTTTAGATAGTTGGGTAGAATAATTTAATAACAATTAAAATTTAAAAACTTGTATAATGCGTATATAAATGTACTTAAGTACTTCACTGAGTTAGCCCCAGAAAAAGCTATTCGGTTTTTTATGGGAATAGCCGTAGTGGTTCTATGCTTTGTAGTTTATGGCATGAATAGCCTAAACAGACAAGCTCATGAACAAATAAAGTTGCACTATGCCCAAGAACTTTTTAAATGTCAAGAAGAAGTTAACAAACGTATATCTGAGAGGGATTCCATGTACACTATGTACATAAATAGAATCCAAAGCGATTTAGAAGATCTACGACAAATTACTAGAGTGTCTAACACACTTACTAAAAAAGTTACTAATAAAATAACTGAACTAAACCAAGAATAATGGACTTTATTAAGTATACTTTTGCTTTACTTGTTTTTGCCTGGGCCACTGTAACACCTTATTTGGATACAGCACCCTTAGAATTTACGCCGCCCGTATACGAGACGGTAGATACTACTTTTATAGATATGGTAGGTGTTATAGATTCTTTAGAAACCGAAGTTTATATGGAATTTAACGAGGCTAAAACGAAAGTTATACGTAATCATAAGACTATTGTTAAATGCGCTCATAAAGTGGACAGTTTATATGAGAAAATAGGTAAGTAACACATTAAATTATAATATATATGAAAGATTTGCTAACAAAAGAGAACATCAAAAAACTTGTTATCTTTTTACTTGTAGCAGCTGCTTCTTATTTTGGCTATGACTTGGTGGTAACACCTAAAGGAGATGCTACTAATATTGAAGTTCCTGCATCTGATTCTTTATCTGTGGATTCTACCTTGTTAGATTCTATCAAGTAACTAACTCGTGAGAGATCATAAAGTAAGTTATCACAGAGCACTTCTTCTACACCCTTCGGTACGCCAAGAGGCTATCAAGGGTATAGAAGCTTGTGAAGCCTTGTTAGGCCCTAAAGCCGCTGTGCGAATTGTGCAGGGGCTTCGGACGTTTCCTGAACAAGACGCTTTATATGCACAAGGAAGGACGACTCCTGGTCCTATAGTAACAAACGCTAAGGGAGGTGCTAGTTTGCATAATTATGGACTAGCTTTCGACTTTGCTTTGTTATATGATAGGGATAATAATGGCTCCTATGAGCAATTATCATGGAGCTTGACAGAGGATATTGATGCGGATAAGAAAAAAGATTGGCTTGAAGTTGTAGAATTTTTCGAAACTTTAGGTTGGGGTTGGGGAGGTCGTTGGAAAACCAAAGACAACCCACACTTAGAAAAGGGGTTTGGTATGACTTGGAGAGAAATGTTAGATAAGTACAATAAGGGGGACTTTATTAAAGGAACTAAATATCTCAACATATGATTTTTAATTGTGGTAACCCTGGATGTAACATAAGTAATTATACTAGTATAGGCGTTATAGGACATTCCAAGCCTATTTCTATTATACAAGATACCCTCATCCTTATCCCTTTCTGAACTTGTGGCAGGAGACTGCCACAGGTTTTTTTAAAAAACTTGTCCGAAAATTTGTCTAATAAGGATATTTGTTGTATCTTTGTAGGATAATTAAAGGGGTATATGAAATTTAAACTTTTAGAAAAATCGGATAAACACTACGTTAGAGCTGTGCATGCGGACAGTTCTATTCCTTGGGATGTTAGGATGCAGATGATTTGTAATAGGTTTGATGTAAGTGAACGTACTGTACGAAGATGGATTAAAAAACTTGGGTTCTCTACTTTCTCTGAAAAAGATAGCGAACATGTTACCTTAGCTAAATCTAAGGTATTTGATTCCTCTAAAAAGTACCATATTATCACTTGGGCACAAAATGCCACTCCTATTCATGATAGGTTATTTGATAACATGCTTACATACGCGTCGTTTCTAGACGCAGAAGTACATGTTATTTGTGGGAGATACAAAAATCCTACATCTGTCTTTTCAGAAAGACAACAAACAGATGATTGGTGGGACAGCAAATTAGTCCCGTATATTAGTGCTGCGCGGCACAATATCCATCCTTTTGTAAGCGTTTTAGCTGATGTCAAAGTACAACCAACAGCGTCAGACCCATTGATGGGATTTGAAGGATTAACAGGAGATTCTTCTTCTATAATCGGACATCCAGCTTCTCATTTACGTTCCTTGCCTGTACTTTCAGGTACTCCTCATAAATTTTTAGTTACTACAGGTGCTGTTACTTTGCCTAATTATACGGACAGTCGTTCTGGTAAAAAGGGGGAATTTCACCATACTTACGGATTTGTTATAATTGAATGTAAGAATGATGATACTTTTTATTTACGACAAGTTTCAGCTTCCCCTGATGGGTCCTTTTGTGACCTTATTTTTAGGGTAAATGAAGGTAAAATTGATACTGTTCAAGAAATACCATGTTTTATTCTTGGCGACATTCATGCTGCTAATATGAACACAGAAGTATTTAAAAGAACTTTATCCTTTTTCTCTAGGGTACGACCTCACAATGTTATCTTACATGATTTATTAGATGGTGAGAGTATAAGTCATCATGATAAAAGAGACCCTGTAAAATGCTATGCTAAGTTAGTTTCGGGCAAGAGCTCTTTGGCTAATGAGCTAAAATTAACTGACTCTATTTTAAATGAGTTATTACCGTATAATCCTGTAGTAGTTAGCTCTAATCACCAAGATTGGGTAGACAGGTGGATTAATGAGCAGGATTGGAAGAAGGACTTAGAAAATAGCCCTTTGTACATGGAACTCACTTTAGCTAGGTTATCTGGCAAAGCTTCTAAAGGAGCTTACGCGTATCATGTAGAAAAAACTTTTGGGGATAGTGTTAAGTATCTTGATAGGGACGATAGTTTTAAGATAATGGGGTGGGAATTAGCTAACCATGGAGATAAAGGATTTAATGGGTCTAAGGGGAATTTGACTCAATATAGTAAGTTAAGTACTAAAGTAATAGTGGGAGATTATCATCAGCCTGGTCGAAGACTAGGTGCTTTAAGTGTGGGAACTTATAGCAAACTTAGAATGGGGTATAATGTAGGCCCTTCTAGTTGGGTTAATGGGGGAGCCCTCATTCATCCTAACGGAAAGGCGCAGCATATCCTATTTATGGATAATAACTTTACGACTTTTTTCAATGGTAAATTTAACCTCGATTCGTGATTCGATAGATTCATTTAGACATTTCTTAGAAGATAAAACTGGGAGGTTACATAGGCAACTAGCGTATCCTCCCAAACTTATTTACTATTTTCTCAATATGTTTACTGCAGCGGTAAACTTAGAGTATAAGAGAAAAAAAGGTATAGCGGATAATAACTTAGTCCTCACTATCCCTTGCTTGAGTCTTATTGAAGTGGATATTGTAGAATGTCCCTGTGCTCCAAAAAAAGGATGTAGCTTTTATAAAAGCATTTTTCCGTTACCTAGATTGGTTGACGGTAAGCCTATATCTGTAACTTCTGCAGATGGTTTTGTTTCCTATGATTATTTAGAATGGTTTGATTTTAAGGATAAGTTGAATTCAAGGTTACTCCCTGATACTACACGCCCTTATTATACACTGAAGATTATTAATAATCAACAGCATATTTATTTGTATTCCTCGGAAAAGGTGACAAACCCTAAAGCAGCTTCTGTAGTAGGCATCTTTGAAGACCCTTTGGAAGTGGCGTACTTTCCTACATGTGAAGAAACCCCTAGACCTTTTTGTAATCCTCTTGATGAGCCTTTTATGATTAATAAAGACTTAGAACCAAGAGTTTTCGAGTTAACGCTTAAAGCTCTCGCTAACTTTAAAGGGTTAGCTTTGGGCTCTGACATTCAAAACAATAACAATAATGATTCGACGGCGAAAACGCTCGATTAAACCAAAAGTAAGGGCTTCTAGAGGGTATCTTATGGTGGGATTTACGGATTTCTACCGTATGTACTATAGTAGAACTAAAACTCATATACCTAAAGGTAAGGCAAATAAAATAATGCGGAGAATCGCTGAGCTTGTTTGGCCTAAAGTAATAAAAGATTATTATAGGTGGGTACTTCCTGCTAGGTTAGGATCTATCTATATCTCAGAAGGGTCTAAGTTGCATACTTATAGGTATAAAGATTGGGCTAGATACCATAAAACAAACGAAGTTAAAATTAACATTAACTTTTCTTTAGATGGAAGAAAACCCTACGTAAAATATAGTAAAGGATCACGCATACCCAGACACCTCAAGTATTATAGACTTAAACCTACTAGAGGTCATGTAGAAAACTGCACAGGTCACAGAGGTTTATGGGGGTACATAAATTCTTTAGAAACAGAGCCTTATAGACCACATTTATACTAACTATGAGATTTTTATCAAACAATTCGATCATAACAGAATACTTAGAATTCTCTGGGCATTCTGGGGAACTTAAAAAAGGCACTTTACAAAAATGGGCAGACTTCCTTGTGTCTAAAATGCCATATGTAGAGTACTTTGAACATGTTATTAAGTTAGTAGATGTTAAAGACTACCAATGCGAAAAACCTGCTGGCTTTGAGGAGCTTATACAGTTAGCTTTCTGTGCTAATAAGAATATCAGAGTTAAGCGAACCGAGGTAGTAGAATGGACACAACAGTTACATAATGGTACTGGATGTGAGTTAGTTATATCATTGAAATGTGATACATGCCAAAATATAGAATGTACCTGCAACTCTCCTGAAGTAGTGGTGGATGTTGACAGAATGTGGGAGTTAAATCATCCCGAATTCAAATACGGTCATATGGCTTGGTATTATCGCCACGGGGGTTTAGGTAATGACAACATTCCTATATCCCCGTATCATCCTAAATTTAAGGTTATAGGCCCTAGTAGAGATGGGTTCTTTAATGCCGACCAATATATAAAAGGGTGCCTTAATTTAAGCGCAGCCTGCAAGTCTTCTCCTGAGAAATTCGTATTAGATGAGAAGGCTATACGATTTAATGTAAGAGAAGGGAAAGCCCTCATATCCTATTTTTCTGTTCCGATAGATCCTGAAGGTTATAGAAAGATACCTGATATACCAGAACTTATAGAAGCTATTACATGGTATATCCATGAAAGACTGGCTTTTATAGAATATAACAAAACAAGAGATACTACATACCAAAGAGATTATATAGACGCGAGAAATCAGAAGGAAAAGTTTATGGGTATCGCAAGAGAACGTATACTTTCCCAAGATTATCAAAGTTTCCAAAGAGACCTAGGCGCTTTTTATGGTAGATATTTGCCGACCGAAGACGCTCAAGGTAATGTTATTGATTTATACCATAATGTAATGTCTAGACTAAACCTA
Organism: Saprospiraceae bacterium; assembly: GCA_016714445.1. Classification (GTDB taxonomy): domain Bacteria; phylum Bacteroidota; class Bacteroidia; order Chitinophagales; family Saprospiraceae; genus OLB9. The sequence continues at coordinate 94,840 of JADJNF010000005.1, forward strand.
AAGTAAATGTTTACTAATAAGAAAGATATAATAAGGAATTCTTTCCATAAGGGATTATGGCAAGATTCTCTGCCGTCACTTCAGCCCGAAGGAACTTATAGAGAGGCATGGAATGCTGTCAGAGAGAGTGATTCAGAAAACTCTTTTGGTATTTCTAATGAAAACTCCAATGAGTTACTAGTTAATATTGAAGGAGAGGTAAGGGGACTTATTTTTGCTGAGGAAAGGGATCAATATGTCGCTTTCGTATGGAATCCTAAGGGTGTAGGAGAACTAGGTATTATAGATGTAAAGAAACAGGAATATAAAGTACTTACTACTTCCACAGATCTAGATATGTCTTGTGATGAGTGGATAGACGCAGAACTTAAGGTAGTACAACCATGTAATCAACTTCATCTTTACTTCAGCACCAGGGATGTGTACAAGTACGTCAACTTAGATGATCCTTGTTGTGAGTTTGAAGTAAAAGAGCTACTACGCCCAGAGTGTGTGCCTGCTTTTGCTTCTACTGTATTTAAAAGAGCGGGACAATTACCTAATGGCACTTACTGGTTTTTTGCTAGGTTAAGAGACAAGGAGGGTAATGATAGTAATTGGTTTAAGATAAGTTCAGGTATTCATATATCTGGCGGAGATCATAGGCAGGGAGAGATTTCTAAGCATGCTATTAACGTAAAATTATCTGGCCTACCTAAAGATTTCAACCTAGTTGATTTAGGGGTTATTTCTACAATAGGAGGACTTACCTCTGTAGAACACTTCGATACACTCTCTTATGGCGAGGGTAATATAGATTATTTATATAGAGGAAAAACAGGTCATGAAGTTACTCTTAATATTGCAGATGTTCGTTCTAGAAATTCTAGGTATATAAGAGGTAAAAATTTAATGCAGTACGATGGTAGATTAGTTCTATACAATGTACGTAATGATTATAATTTAGATTATCAAAGGCAAGCTAATCAAATAGAAACTTTCTATGATGTGTGGGCGGTGCCTTCTAGGTATGCTGAGGATTATAAAGGGCTTAGGCCTAATGAGAACTACATGTTCGCTATTCAGTGGCACTATGTGGACGGGACTAGTAGCCCTGACTTTGTTATTAACGGTAGAAAAGCTACTGCATCTGATTTAGAGGAACTACAAGATCCTTGTGGTGATTGCCGTTTACCACGGTGGAGATTAGAAGATACTTCATCTAGAACTGATATATTTTTAGATGATGTACTTGTAAAGAATGACGATTACAATGATGATGTTGAGGTAATTGATAATGATAGGGATGGTAATTTTAGGGACGATGACCCAAGTGACGATGAAAAAGATACTATAAATCCAGAAGTTATCGACGAGTTCCCTCCTGGGGAAAGGCCTTTCGATACTGAGATAGATAAAGGAGAAAATGACTTAAACGCTCAGCTAGATTGCCTTTGCGAAAGGATAGATGCTTTGGTTAGAAATAGATTAGCTAATTGTGATTTTTGCGAAGATGACGATTTATCTACTTGGGCTACTATTTTCCAAATACAATGTATGTGTGAAAATAGGATATCCTTTGATAGTCCTCCAGGGGATACTGGCGGAGGAAATCTTACTGCGGAACAAGAGCAATTATTAAGTTACTTAGCGCCTCTACAAAGTGGTGCTTTATTCCAATCTGGTAGCGGAGGTTCTTGTGCAGGAGGTAACTGTAGTGGTGGATGCGCAGGAGGTTCCTGTGGTTCAGGATCTTGTGGCGCTGGAGGTTGTGGAGGTTGTGGCGGTTCAGGGTGTGGAGGCGGCAGCTCTTCCTGCTCAGGAGGTTGCTCTGGGACTAAATGTGGTACCGTGGTGGACAATACACCTATACCTAGGTATACCACTTCTGGCGAAGGTAGATTTCCTGCTCAACCTTTAAACTACGCTAGAAATATTATACAAAATTATACTAATGAGTTAAATAACGAAATATCTAAATATATTGTATGTAGCACTTGTGATACTGTAGGTTGTACAGGCTCTTGTGGGTCAGGCTCTTGCGGTTGCGTGGCTGTAAAATCTAATATCAAATGTTTTCAAGAAGGAAGAAAACAGTGTGATGAGCATGGATGCTATATTTGTCAAGATGGTTATTGGGTAGCCACTAATGGTGTTGTTACTTACGATTTTAGGCCATCCTATCAGAGGACTGCTAAAACTCCTATAGTTACAGATGGCTTACAAGCTTTACAGGCTACGAGAGATTCTTTTTCTTTCGAGTATGTATATGATGAAGATGGTTGTGAAGTTGTTGGAGTAAAACCAAAAAAATATTCTACAGGTAAGTTTGGCTATTGGGAAACTAAAGAGAAATACCCTCTTACAGAAGATTGTAATTGTGAACTTATTTATGGAGAAATAGCTGGGCAAAATGTAGTTTTACATAAAGTTCCTTCAATATCAAAAGAACCTCATTTTGTATCTTTTTCTGGAGGAGTTCCAAATATGTTTGACTCCGCTAATATGGAGGATAAGAATGCTTTTGTGTTTTTCATAAGTCCTAGATTTACAGGAATAACGCCTCCTAAAAATTTACCTAAACCACTTTGCCCAAATAACCCGTTCTCTATAAATTACGTAGAACGCACAGAAGCGAACAAAACTGTTATAGGATCGGGGTTAGCTATATCTTGCTTTAAAGGAGAGATCCAAGGAGAGCCTTTTGTATTTCCTAAGCATGGTGTAAACTCTTGGGAAAGATTTGATCGCAGCATAGAACCTTCTGGATTAAGTACTTTTCGTGGCGGTACTAAGGTAGATACAGTAACTCCTTACGACCCTACTCCCGCTAATGTAGCCCCTTACATAATTCATAGTTTAGACTTTCATTTACGTAGACCTCCATTAGATGCTAACGATTGTTTATTTGAGTTAGAAGTATACGGAAAAGGGTTTCGTCATGGATTAGGCGCCGAAGGAGAAAAAGCTGAGACTATGTTCCAAGAGCGTAGAAATCAGAAAGGTACTAGACAATCTCTTTTACTAAATCACTATAGGCGAGTTAGGGGTAATACAGGAGGTTATGTAACAAAATGTGTCAATGCTATTGCCGAAGCGCCTACTGATTCTAACGTATCTAAAAGTGATGAATTTGGCTACTCTCTATGTAACTTATGGAGAGAAAGTTCCATATATTCCGAAATGGAGGGGCCTTTAGTTGAATTTAGAGAAGGCGATAATTGGGTAGGCTCTGGCGGAGTTGTTCATGATATGGATGGTTTCTATGGAGGAGATGATCACGTAGGAGACAATGCATCTGATAGGTCTTTTACTGGAGATACTTTATGGCATCAGTTGCCTATCCATGATATCAGGGGGCATTTAGTTACATTTACTAGATATTTACCTTACCAATATGGTAGCCCTATATCTCAGACTTACATACCGTTAGGTATGGAAGGTAATGCGCTTAATTTGGCTACAGGAACTATAGATGGTGTTACAGGAGATAGTTTTGTAGGGTATGCATCTTTTAGAAGAACTGCATACGTTTCTGATAAGACAGGAAGGCGTATTACTTCTAATTTATTTTTAACTGGGTTAGAATCTTCCACTACTGTTTTTGCTAAAATTTTAAGGAATCTAGTGAGTTTTATATTCCGAAGCTTAGGTATTCGAAATGGCGGGTATATACCTAAATCAGGAGACAATCAAGATTATATAAATATTTTTGGAGGACTTAGAAGACATAAAGACTCTATCACAGGAGGTATAATAAGTCATGGTGAACGTAGAGCTGGAGAATATCCTCAGCCTAGGACTCCTATTAATCCAGCGGCTCAGACCGATAGAAACGCGGGAGATAATTACTTCTATCATTTACTTAAGAGTAATGTATGGACATGGATGAACAGTGATGTCAATCCAGCCTATAGAGAAACAGGTAGTACAGAAACCATGGAGGTTTATTGGCCTAAGTTAAAAAACCTAAAGTTAGATAGTAGTTATCCTGATGGGTTTGATTGGGCTAAAACTTATTTGAATAGGTTCTATTGTTTATGGATAGAGAATGCTAAATGGAAGCTTATCTTTATGGCTTTGTTTCTATTGGCGTTTGTTTATGGTATAGGATTTTGGCTAATCATAGAGGGTATAAAAAACATTGTAGTAGGTGCTCAAGCTATCGGTGGGGGTGATTATACCTTACAAACCATAGGTGGTGTTATAGGCATGCTTATTGGATTTGTTCTCTTTTTCGTAGGCTTTGGTTGGATAGTTTTTTGGATAAAAAGTGATCAGGATAATAAGCTAGCTGAAAATTTAGTCGGCCTTAAAAACATACGCCCCGATGTTAAAAATAGCAGAGAACCTGCTGCTAAAGGTAATTACCCTACATACGCTTTCGATACTAGAAGAATAAAACAATTTGAAGATAATTTTTGGGGGTATAATCCTGACAATATTATAGCGAATATACATGAGCCTAGTCATGGCATGCCCGACCCTTACAATACTTGTGTATGCCCTGAGAAACGTTCTACTAGAGTACCTTACTCTAACAAACAGAATATAGAAAGTCCTATAGATTCTTGGAGAAACTTTAAGTTAAACAATTATGTAAGTATTCCTCCAGATACAGGAACTATTAGTAAAATATTTAAGTTGGGGAATAAAGTGTTTGTACATACTACAGACATGTTATTGGAGCTACAGACTGGCGATAGACAAGTATCCTTGGATAAGGGCAAGTTATTATTAGGTTCTGGAGATTTATTCGGAGCAGCTATGCCTATATACGGGGGAGTAGTGGAAGGTTTTGCTGGTCTGTTAGATCCTAATTCAGCTTATGTTAGTAATTGGGGATACATATTCCCTGATAGAGAATCTAAGCAAGTATTCATGTTTAATGGAGGGATGCCTACACCTATATCTGACTTAGGCGTAAGAGGTTTTATGCATGAGAACATGGGATTTGCTCTATTAGATAAGTTTAAAGATTTTAAAAACGTAGATCAAAAGTCTAAATACGGTATAGGATATTCTTTCGGTATAGATCATCAGCATAATAGGTTGTTGTTTACTAAGAAAGATTACAAAGTAAAGGACGGGGTTAAGATGACCTTAGTGGACGGAGTATTTCATGTAGGAGATAAAGTAATCTCTATAGGAGATCCAGAGTACTTTGTAGATAACTCTTTTACTAGATCTTACTACCCTGTGACAAAAGAATGGATAGGCAGATCTCATTATACACCTAATCTATACGCATGGGATAGATTTAGTAGCTTCTCCTTCGATGATAAAGGTATGTGGAAACACAACATAAAAGGGTCTTACCAGAATTTTTATGGAACCTATTATCCTTTTGTAGTAGATGTTGTAGTGCGTGATAGAGACTTAGGTTTTTCTTTCATATACGAAGGCACCATATTAGATACTGAGGCGTTCAAGTGGAACGGCTGTGATTTTATACGAAACCCAAAGGTAACCTTTAATAAGGTAGGGGCTTTCAATAGTTTCCAATTTACTGGAATGTTGGATACTAGAAATACAGAGGAATTATCTGTTGTAGATAGATCTATTCAAAACCATGATATAATAGATATAAACTACGATCATAGGCTATGGACATTTAATACACTTAGAGATAGGCTAAGAGATCCTAATGAACTTATGTTCGATTGTGAATCAGGCAATTCTGTGCCAATACCGAATGAGTATAATCTATCCGAAAATCCTTCTAGCGCCTTATTCAACGATAACTATCTTATATACAGGTTTGTGTTTGATTCGGAAGAGAATGTAAAACTTTTTATGAAGAATGTGTTTACAAAAGTCGATAAAGTCACATTATAAGAAGTGTATGTAAATAAAATACATTCAGTCCATATAATTTGCATGTATGCTTTACTTTTTTTAAATTTGCATTATGTTATTTGAAGAAGCTAAGCTGTATAGCTCCATATTACATTATATTATATTTATAACTCTCTTTATATCAGTATGTTTATACAAAAATAAAGGGTTAGTATCTTTTATAACAAGGTTCTATATTAGCTTAGGTATTTGGGCATTAATATGTTTTCTTATAGATGGTTGCCCTATCACTTTGTTAGAGAATGAACTTTCTATACATTACTACGGCAGACCTTTCTATGAAAATTATAATTTCGGCCGCACAGATATAAAATATTTACTAACTTGGCATATACTCTACATACCCCTAATCGTAGTCTTAATCATTAAGGCTGTTAACTACCTCACTAAAGATGTTATCTGAACTATTAACCCTCTTACAATTGAAAGAGTCTCGTGACGAGGCTTATAAGAAAAAGAATGACGCTGCTAAAGCACAAGCTTTGGGAGACCTAACTGACTTTGGCTCTATTATAGGAGGGAGTTTATCTACTATGAGTACTTTGCCTGGGCAATCGCCTAATGTAGGTCAAGGAATTCTAGGAGGCGCTTTGACTGGTATAGGAGCAGGTCTACCTGGGATGGTAGCAGGAGGTCTATTTGGGGGTCTTAGGAGTGCTCGTTTAGCGGAGGACTATGAAAAGGGGAAGAACCTAAGTCAGGAGTTAAATATGGCTAACAAAACAGTTATGCCTAGTCAATATATGGCTGAAGGAGGTCCTGTTAGATATAAAGATGTGCAAACAGAGGAAGGAGAAGTAATAGTTTTACCCAATGGAGATATCGTAGATGTTCTTGCGGATAATAAACACTCTGAAGAAGATGATGATACTGTTACAGATAAATTAGAGGAAGGGTCTTATGTATTTTCTAATAAGTTAAAAATAAATCCTAAGAAGTTGAGCGAGGAGGATAATATGATCGCAGTATTTCCTGGCACCTACTCCGAGCAAGGTAACACGCCTCTACAGGAAATGGAATTAACTGACATTATAGGTGAGGAAGAATTGACTTTTGCGGAGGCAGTAAAGAAGATACAGAAAAAGATTACTACTTTAGAAGATGTAAAAGATATTTTTACTACACATACGAATAGTATGAATGTAGAAACTCGTATTCCTTACCTTATGCGTCTTATGGAATTACAGGATAGAGCTAAATCAAAGGATTACAAAGTAGGAGAATCTTACGATGTTACTCCCGAAGAAGCTCAAGCACTTAAAGAACAAGGATACGAATTAGAGTCAGAATAGCATGAGAATAACTATAAAAAAATGTCCTAAGAAACCTCCTAAATATGCTAGAGGAGGCCCGATACCTACTCCTATTGATAACACAAAAGTTATAAAAAATTTAGACCCATTCAGTGAATTTGAGAATATACTAGAAAAAAATACTTACGGTTATGCTACTAAAAAGATAGGAGTTAATCCTGTATTAGATAGTATAATGGTTGAAAATGGCGCTCCTACTATTGATACTACTCCTTTAAATCGCGCTTATTATACTGCTAGAACTAATTCTATTCATATAGGTAATGATAAATATTTTAATCAGGCTGATAATATACTTGCAGAACTAGCACATAGTAAACAATTTAAACCTTTACTTGCTACTCGTAGAGATTCGAGTTCAGCAACTGAGGACGATAAAAGAAGGACGTTAGATTTACTTACTAAAATAGATGCGCAAATTCGTTTAGAGAAAGATAATTTACACTGGGTTCCTGGATCAAAATATGAATCAGTAGGAGATAGTTTGGGTTATGTGACACCTGGGACATTAGAACATGATGCGCATTCTGTTATACAGCCTAAGATTGAACAAGAGTATCGAGATAGGTATAAAAGTTATTCAAGTGCAGATTTTGAGAAAAGACTGTCGGAACTTAAAATGAGAGATATAACACCTTCTCCTGCTTTAATACCCAATAGTGCTTTTATAAATAACATCCATTTAAAAATAAATGATAAAGTAGTATCTTCTAAACCTAGGCGGTTAGAACAAGGGGGCCCGATAGACCCGAAAAGCTTAGAAGGGGATATTATAGCTAAAATATTATTAAATAGAAATCAGAGTTTAAATACAGTTCAACGTTTAGTTAGACCTAATAATTACCCTGAGTTAGTTAATAACGATGGGTCTATTTCTACTCATTTAATGGAGTATTTTCACGATGGGCCTAACTCACAAGCTTATATGAGCCCTACTCTTTTTTATGATAACGAAGGAGTTCCTGCGCTAACTCGTATACCTAATACAGGAGAAGAGATAATAGGTATACCTAATAATTATGCGGAGTACATATCTTCACAAGGTTATAAAAGAGCCGTACCTGATTTAAAACAAAGTATACCAGACACAGAGTCTACGTTAACCGATGCTATGAAAATTAAAATAAAAGCAAGTCCTAATAAAATGGCCCTAGGAGGAGCTGTTGGGGACCCTAAAGTAATAACAGATGGTATAGATAATATCTATGACTACAAAGTAGAAAATGGGTTTTTGTACGCTAAGCGTAAGGATGGCGGCGATTGGATGGATTTACAAAAATTACTACCTGACAACAGGTATAACCAAGCAGTAGCTACCATACAAAAACAATACCCAGATATTTTAGATAAAGAACAGTTTGATGTACCTGCTCTTGCCACGCCTTCTTTAGGTTCATCACCCGTAGTTAGTAGTACCAATCCTGCACAACCTACTTTACCTACTGATATTAAACCTATAGTATCCACTAAAGATTATGGAAGTCCTATGGACCCTACTACAGGAAAACCTTTAGGAGAACAAGGAGATGCCGTAGACGCTCTATCTATGCTTAGCGGAGAATTAGATTCTCTAAGTGCTGATAACGAAACTAATTACGCAGCTGCTCAAAAAGAAAAAGAAGATATTTTCAGACGTAAAAATAGACTTAATGTAGGCTCTACTATCGTAAACTCATTAAAAGGGGTTCAAGATACTTATGTAGAACCTGCTGTAGCTAATACTAGTCTAATACCTGCTCAGTTTAGAAGAACTCCTGTATCTATTGTAGAACAACAAGCTGCTCAGGTTAGATCTCAAGTAGCTTCTGCAGGTAGAGAGATGTTGGCGGCTGGAGCTAAGCCTTCTGATGTAAGTGCGTATTTAGCTCAATTACAGGGTAGGGCTACTGACGCGGAAAGTCAGTTAAGGTTTAATTTCTATAACAATAATGAGAACTTGGATAGAGGTAAAGCGGCAGCAACTCGCGCAGCCATAGATTCCAATACAGCTGCTAGAGTAGCTGCAGAGGAAAAAGTTAGGACCAATCAAAATCAATTACTATCTCAAGGAGTTTCTAACATAGATAACTTACTGAATAACAGAGATAAATTGATCACAGATGAGTTCACTTACGGTAGAGGAGCTACTAGTGAATATTTTAAGAATAAAATGGATCTACTTCAGAATAAGTTAAATATTTCAAGTAATAAACAACTTTCTGAAATGTCTAAAGAAGATATGGCTAGGCAACTAAAGTATCTTCAAGAGGCTTTGAAAAAGAACATTATAAAATAAAGACATGGCGGTTTTCACCGATAAGAGTACGTACAGTCCAGAGGATTTAAAGTTTGTGTCAACTATGGATATTCCTGTGTTTGACTTAAAGTCTGCAGAGGCTGCTAATACTTTTGAAACTAAGTTAAGAGAAAGGGATTTAAAAAGGGCGGAAGAAAATTTTAAATCCATAATGGATACTCAGGACCAATTATTAGGACTTCGTTATGATAATCCTGAGCAATTTGCTGTTTACGAAAAACTTAAACAGGAAGTAGGATTAACTCCTAATACGTTTGCTACTTTGGATGCAAATTCTTTGCAAAGTCCTTTTGAAGCTAGAGGTATAGGAGGTAGGCTAAAACAAATGATGGCTCGTCCAGAATTTATAGAAGTCCAAAAATCTGTATTTGATGGAGATTTATTTCGTAAGTCTGTTTCTCAAGTAGCTGACCCTGAGTTGCGGGCTAGAGCTATGCAAAGATATGAAGACTACAGGGCGGGAAAAATCCCCGCTAGTTCTTTAAATATAGGGGATTATAAATCAGTAGATTTAACAAAAGAACTTATAGATACTATTAAGTTAGTTCCTGAAATAACAACTTCCGATTTTTATACTAGTGAGTCAGGTAATTTAGAAGGTGTTAAAACTTCTAAACAACGTCATGCAGACGCTGTTAATAAAGCTATTTCAGACAGAATTAAAATAGATCCTAACTTTGCCGAAAATATGAAAGCAAAGGGATGGATGGATGAAGATGGTAATATTACACAAGACTTCATTGATGTTAGAGATGGTTATGTAGACCAATGGACTCAAGAGAATACTACCATAGATAATGTTAAGGAAGTTACAGAGACAGATAAAGAGAATACATACGGGTATGGCTCAGGTAGATTTTCTCAGAAAGATGCATCAGGAAGAATAGCTACTGCCCTTGATCGAGATTTAGAAGATAGAGGTTACGAATTACCTGATAGAGGTACTGTGTTGAGTGCCGCAGAAAGTAGAGGACGCATAAGTTCAGCTACTAGAGATGAGCCTACTTTAGGTATTAAAATAGGTGACCCTGTATTGGTAGGACTTGATTCTGATGGCAAACCTTATATTATAACTAAACTTAGAAAACTTACTAAAGAAGAGTTAGAGCAGCGAGAAACTGCTAAATATGCTATGGATGTAGACTTTAATGGAGAAGCTTTTAATGACTTAACAAATTTAATAGCAGCCCCAGAAAGTGAGGGTAACTATGATGCGGTAGGTATACCTAGCGATAAAAGTGTTGCTGTAGGTAAATATCAATTTATGTTTTCTTATTTTGCTAAAGATGTTAAGAAAATATTAGACTCTCTCGGAGTTGATTACAAAAATGTTAAGGTTAATCCTAAGATAAATAACTCATCCAAAAACATGGATACCGATATGCGTAAGTTAGCTTCCGCTTTTCTAAATAGTCCAGAAGCTCAGGAAATGTTATGGAAACAAGAATACGCCAAAGAGGTAGCAGACGCGCATGAGCTTGCGGCAAAGCTTAAGACTCACTCTGACTATAAATCTAATGATGGAGCCCCTTACTCAATAGCCGAACTCATGTATATTAGGCATCATGAGGGATCTGTATCTAAAGCCTTGTCTTTTATTAGGAATGATAAATCTGCTCATGATACAGCTAAGAATGACTCTACTGGAGAGATTAGGAGAGCTCTAAAAAAGATAAGAGCTACTTTGAAATCAAAAGGCTATACAGGGGAGATAGACCAAGATGGAGGTATGATGAAGACTTTTAAAGCAACTCCAATGCCAACTTTGTTACCTACAGGTACTCCTGTAGCGCAGCCTCAAGATACTTTTAATGTAATGGACATTCCTACAGAATAAACATGCCAGATCCGAAATTAGGTAAATTATATGATGTGTTATCTCAGAAGGACCCTTCTGTGGTGGCAGGCTTAGACCGTGAAAATTTTATTACAAAGTTTTCAGGGGATAAAAATATGCGTAAACTATACGAAGGTCTTAAGCAAAAACGCCCTGAGTTTGTATCGGGTGTGGATGCTGATGCTTTTGTAGGTAAGTTCAAAGAAGCTGGATTTTGGGATAAGATTGGCGTCGGTTTAGGTACTGGTAAAGTCCCTGGTAAAGAGGAGGAGAAGTTAGCTCCTAGTATGAACTTCGCAGAGAAAACTGTTGCAGGTATGCTAGGATCTACTGCAGAGGCTAATGCTGCGTACGAGCAAGATTTACAAAGGCAAACTGGTGAATACTCTAAAGAGTTAGCAGATGCTGAGGCAGCTATAAGGGACCCTAATTCGTCTATGCCTATTAAGCAAGATGCTTATAATAAGTACAAAACAGCTGCAGAAAAATTAGCAGATAAATCTAAGGCACTCCTAAGTGATTTTGATAAATTTGATGAGGCTAAGTTTGAAACTACTTTAAATACTGTTAAAGCTCTTCAAAAGCAACTTAATGCTACTTCAGATCCTTTAACAAAACAACAAATACAGGATAAGTTATCTCCTCATATGGAGTATTTATCTACACTAGAGCAATCCGATAATTTTAAGAATTACGTAAAAGCTAATGAGGCTCTTAATAGAAGCCGTTCTTTAAGGAACGCGCTTTTCCCAGAAGCAATAAAAGAGGAGGCGGAGACTAAAGCTAAACAAACTGCAATTGATAAAGAGTCTCAAGCTACCGAAGAGTCTGGCGGAATAATTTCCAACGTTACTGAACACCTACGTAACCTTAACGTAGATGTAGCCCAATCCCTATTTAATGTAGCTAATTCGTTAGAGGGGATGGTATCTCCTATAACTAATAAATTATTTTCCAAAGAAGCTCAAGCAGAGTATAGAGCGAAGAGGCTAGCTACAGTAGATTCTGTTAATAATTATTTAGACTCATATAAACCTTCTGATTTAAAAGGCTCCTATAAAGAGGAGTATGTTCCATTAGCTAACGGTAAGTCTATTGTCTATGATAATGGGCAAGTTACTTATGGTAGAGATAAGAATGGTTATATGTACGAGCCTACAGAGCAAGAAATTGCCGAGGCAGAGTTAGCTAAAGAAAGTAAGGGAGTAAAGAATAGACGAAATACTAAAGTACTTGGTGCCAATTTTCAAAAAGTAGTGGTAGATTTAGCTACTCAGATAGCTTTAGGAAGAGGTATGGGAGCTTTAGGTGTAAACTCAGCTACAATGTCTACTAGTATCCCTACAGCTCTTCAGAGCTTCGGAGAATACTATACAGAAGCTATTAGAGCGGGAGAAGATGATACCACAGCATATGCTTCGGCAGCGGCTAAGTCCGTATCTGATGCTTTACTAGAGAACATAGGAGGTTTAGAGTCAAAGTTACTAGGTAAAGGCGTAGGTCAGCCTATTCTAAATAGAGCTAAAGCTGATGTACGTAAAAAGTTCTTAGAAGGTACTATAGGAGCCAAAGATCTCTTAGGCGAATACTCTAAATATGTAATGAGTAAAGCTGGCGAATCTGTTAAGCAGGGTGTTGGTGAGGTGTTTGAAGAAGTTCTACAAGGTGTAGGACAAGATGCTCTAGATAACGCCATACTTGGTTCTGATATAGATATTGTAAATAAACAAATAAAAGGTTTTGAAGAGACCGCTTTATTATCCTTTGGCGTAGGCGCTGGAGCTTCTTCTATAAAAGAATTTGCTACTGTAAACACAGATTTTAAAAAGAACATTCATGTAAATGCCCTCAACCAAATGATCCTGGATAGAGGTAATTTAGATAATATTCTAAACAGTGCTAACGTTACAGATGAGCGCAGAGCTGCTGTGAAAGCTCAAGTTAATTATGTTACTAATGAGTTAGAAGCTAGGGGCATTTCCGATAATATACAAGCTACTGGATTAGCTAAACTTAAATGGGATTGGGAGTATGCTTTACAAGAAAAAGAAGCTGACGGTAATATGTCCGATACAGCTAAGGCTAAGTATACTGATAAGATAAAAGAAATAGATACTGCATTAGATGAACTGGCTAAAGAGAAAACTACATCGTCTGAAACAGGCGATACTACAGAAGCTGCTGAACCTGATACTATGGGTGGCACAGCTACTAATACAGAAGGTACTGTCGAGCCCGACGCTACTACAACTCCCTTATCAGATGATGAACTTGCTGCACAAGCAGCAGCTAAACAAGCTGCCCAAGATCTTTTCGGAGAAGATGCCGCAGAAGATACCCCAGAAGAAGATACGTCTATAGAAAGGTCTGTAGCTCAGAGAGTGTTACTATCTGATGTTATTGGAGATAGTTTATTTGAAGATGCTAATGGTAATGTAGGTACTATTGATATTACTGAGGAAGGAGAAGTGGAATTTTCTTATGGAAATAATGTAGTAAAATTAGGAAATACATCAGATTTAGGAGATGCCTCAGTAGCAGAGCTAGGCTTAACACCAAAACGGGTAGACGGAGAAGATTCTGGTAAAGTATTTTCTATTGGGGATACTAAATATGTTGTAGACGACCCTTCGGCTGTTACTTATGATAAGGATGGTAAGGTAGAGTCAGTGAGGGCTTTAAGAGTTGAGGACGGAAAAACTGTGGCTGTAGAATTACGAGGGCCTGAAGCTCAAGAAATTGCTTATAGAGTTAAACTAAAAGAATTATACGATAGAGATGGAGAAGAAAACACAAAGTCCAGAATCGCAGAAGCTGTTGGACAATTGGAGGAAGTATCAGGAGATGCCGATGTCGCAGAAGTTGAAGATACTAAACAAACTAGAAGAGAACTCCCAGGAACAAGCTACACCACCGAAAACGGCAGAACCTACACAATAGATTCTTACGATAAGAAAGGTAATGTCAAGTTCCAATACGAAGATCACAACGGAAAGACTGTTAAAGGCACTTGGGATAAAGCAGAATTTGAAGGCTTTATTGCCGACGGTACATTAACTAAGTCTAAAGGTAACCCTGCCCCAAAAATTACTTCTACGCCTGCTAAAGGTAAGTCTACAACTACTACCGCTGAGCCAGTTACAGAAAAGACTGTATCAGAAGCTAAAGTAGCTAGTCCTAAGAAAGTCGCTGCTATAGGTAGAATGACTATCAAAAAAGGAGATAGGGTAACTGTACGAGATAAGGAAGGTAATGTCATTAAACGTAATGTAGAGGTCTTAGAAGTTTCTCCCGATAAGAAAACTGTTAAGACTGAATTCAAAGGTAAATTTAGCGTAGTTCCTATCGAACAGATAGAGAACTTGGACGCAAAGTCTATTACAAACGCTTATAAAGAGGCTAAAAAAAATAATACTGACCCTGAGTTAGTTGAAGCTGTAGAAGCTTTAGCCCCTAAACAAAAAACTAAGGAAAAAACTAAAGAAGCTGCCAAAGAAAGTAAGAAAGAAAGTATAGGAGAAGTTACGGAGGAAGAGTTTGTAGCTTTTAAAAATACTGGTTTAGTATCTCCAAAAAGATTAAAGAGTATTGCAGCCAAACAAGATGCTGGAGAAGCTCTTACAGAAAAAGAAAAGACCATAGCGGAGAAAAAGCAGAAAGACATTGATAAAATCAATGCTAAATACGATGCAGAACTAAAAGCATTAGAACAACAACCTACACCAAAAGTAGAAGCAGGTAGTGTTGGTGTAGGGGGAGATGTGAAATTAGAAAAAGGCAATAAAATACAATGGAATGTTTTTGGTAATGAAGAAAGTGGGGAATGGACTGTTGGTGAAAAAACCAAAACAAGAGGCGGTAAAGATGCAGTTGTTTTAACAAAAGTATATGTAGAATCATCAAGTGATGGTAGGAGTTACACTAAAGAATATGCTGATGCTAACGGAATAAAATATGACAACGAAAGAACAGTTGAACACATTGTTCCATTGGAAGATTTACAATCCCTCAAAGAAACACCCAAAGCAGGTAGTGTTGGTGTAGGGGGAGATGTGGAAGCTAAAAAAGCTGATATAGAAAGAAGAAGTGGATTAAATGGTGTAGAAGAAATAATATTTTCAAATCCCAATTTTAGACTTGAAGGTTTTGAAATAGAGGGTAATTATTGGAATGTAGTAACATCAACAGACAGAGCTAAAGTTCTTGTAAATATAAATGGTGTTATTGTGCCTTTTTATTTGACAACAGGGCAAGCAGGTAAAGGACTTGTTCCAGGATGGTATCCGTTTTTTGGAATAGGTAAAGATGGTTGGCTTAATAAAACAGATAAGTCTGATATGGAGACTTATTATGAAAGATACTGGGGAAAAGAAACAGCAGATATTGTAAAATCTATATCTGAGGAATTAAACAGTTTTTATGGTTCAGACCCTTCTACTTTTAAAAATGACGGAGACCCTAATGCAACTTCAAGACCTTTAACTACGTTAGCGGATAAAGTAGAAGATTATATTAATTCAAAATTAAACTATACACCTGCAATAAATAATGCTGATGCGAGAAAAACTTTAAGAAATAATGTAGAACAATTAGGTAAAGAAATCAACGATAAATATGATGCAGAATTAGCTGCTCCACAAGTTTCTACAGATAAAAAAGCTGATATAGAAAAAAGAAGGCAAGCTGCAGCTCCTAAAGAAAAAACAAAGGAACAGTTAGAGAAAGAGGAAAGACAAAGACAATATGAAGAAGATTTAGCAGCAGCTAAGGAAAGGGCAGCTAATGCCCCTCCACCACCTCCTGTAGTAGAGGCTCCTACAATTACTGTAGAACCTACTACTGCTAAAACAGAGTCGCCTAAAGCCCCTAAACCTAAAGTAGACACAGTGGTAAAAGCTACTGTTAAAGGTAGTAGTAAAAAATCTATCACTAAGTTTGATTTAAGGCACCTTCAAAGATTACATGCAGCTGGAGTTAAGTTTACTACAAAAGCCGCTAGAAGTGGAGGTCTTATCACTGCAAATGTAGGGGATGTTCTAATGAACAAAGATGGGGTATTCTTTACAGTACAAGATGTTAGTGGCGGCAGAGTTACAGGTAAACTTTCTTATGTTAATGATAAAGGGTTTGTATCTGAGAATAGGAACCCTACTGATGTTCGCGTAGTAGATATATCTGATATAGATTTTCCTACAGATACTTCTTTTGATATAGATAAACAAGTAGAACAAGTAACTAAAGCTCTAGGCAAAATAGTGCCTGGACTTACTGTGAATGTATTATCTGACGCTGAGTACAAAGCTAAATTTAAAGATAACTCAAGAGGTAAATACCAACGAAAAGACGGTAAAGTAACTATTACTATTAATAGGGATACGGCAAAAGATAACACTGTATTTCATGAAGCTGCTCATGCTGTATTTGTTCATTACTATGGAACAAAGTCTAAGGATATACATATTATCCATAGAACTATCAGAGAGGCTTTAAATACTAGTTTGTATCCAGAAGAACAAGAACTAGCTAAGCAATTAGATAAATTTATAGAAAGAGACCCTGAGGACATTAAACCTCATGAGTATCTTGCAGAATTAGTCGGATTTCTTTCCGCTAACAGAACTAAACTAACAGGTACTACTGTAGGAGAAAGAATGGTAGAGTACTTAAACAATATGTTCGAAAAATTGTTAGGTATAAGACCTTTTACTGCAGGCTCTGATATTAATAGTATTATAAAATTGGTTAATAACATTGCTGTTAATTTAGCCGAAGGTCAGGTTATTGAAGATACTATAGAAGCTGCTAAAGATACAGACGTAGAATTAGATTATTCTCAAAAAGAAATATCTAGTCAATTAAAGACATCTCAAAGTGTCGCAGAGAAAGAATTATTAGATCGCCAAATTCCAAGTAATGCAAGAACAGTCAAGCTCACAAGATTATCAAAATCAGAAGAATCAGGCCGCAGTCAAAGCGGTAAAATCAATGCAGAAGCAACCATTATCACAAGCGGAGTTCACGAAGCAATTACAAGAGAACAAGGAATCAGCAATCCAAATGCATATGCAAAGACAAAACAACTAGAAGAGCAGGAATTAATTCAGTACGCTCTTAAAAACGACTTAATGTTACCTCTTCCGCAAGGAGAGATAGTTGACTCAGGTAATGAGAGTGATATTTATTTAGGAAGTAACCTAAATACCTTAGTTAAAGTAAATAATGCAAACAATAATAATAGTTGGTTAGAACTATTAGATGGTATTGCTATTCACAATTCCGAGAATCCTTCTACGCCATATACAATAACAGGATTTACTAAAAATGCTGACGGAGAATTTTCTATCGTTTTAGAACAAAATAGAATAGTAGGTAAACCTGCAGAATTTAATAAAATACATAAGCATCTTATAAAGAGCGGCTTCAAGGTATATGGCAATGAGGGAGATGGGGTGTATTTACACAAAGGTAAAGGTATAATACTTGAAGATGTAAAAGAAGCCAATGTTATAGAGGATGGTTTAGGTAACCTCCATTTTATAGATACTGATTACTATCCGTATGTACCCTACAAAGGAGGTAGTAGGAAAGTAGAATTAGTTAAAGCTCCTGCTACAAAAGCAGCAGAGCCTCCTAAAGTTACTCCTCAAAAGCAGCTAACTTTATTTAATACTTTGTTCGGTAAAGAGAAAGGAGAGGCTACGAATAGGTTAGTAAATAGAATAAAGAAAAACATAGCTAAACGATTAGGTATCTCTGTAAATGAGTACAATGAAAGACTTGTTTGGGCGGCAGTAAAATCTATCCCAACCTCTGTCAATGAGTTAATAAACTCTATAGGAGGACTAATGGCTCAGAGAGACTTACAAGAAGCTAAGGTACTCTACCAAGAAGAATTACTTGCTGTTAATAATACGTATACTCCTAGTAAGGCTATGTTAGCTAAGGTAGAAGGTATGACAGAGAAGGATGTTTGGTTAGCTAAACTTATAGAAACCTACCAACCTTTAAGAGATTTCATAAATAGAAATTACAGTGTACAAGTAGATCAATCGGCTAGGGAACGTGTTAATACTCTTCAAGCTAAGTTAGCTACTTTAGTTAAAGATGGTAAGAAAGATTCTGCGGAATTTGCCGACACCAAAGAAGAATTAGAAGATTATAAGTCAGTCATAGCTCAAGAGAAAAAAGGCAGAGTCAACATGGCCGCTGTTAAAACTTTTATAGCTTCTGAGTTATCTTCTATATCTAACATAGCAGAAAATTCAGATAACTACTATATCAAAGAATTTCCTCAGAATGTTATAGATGATAGGATAGACCAATATAAAAATAAGGACTACAATCCAGACGAACTACTTAGGTGGGAAGCTATGCTAGACCCACAGGTTAGGGCAGACACTGTTGCAGCAAATGCTACAGCACAAAAAGCCGATCTAAAAGGAATCATAACCTATCTAAATAACGGAGAATACTCTCCTGAATTCGCTTTATATCTACTCAATGATATATTAGCTTATGATTACTATACTAAAGATGGTAATGTACATAAGAGACCAAGGAAGAACGATACTATAAATTCCTTCAACCTAGTTAGCCCTATGGTTGTCGGAGGTATGTATAGAGATCACAATAGTAATTCTCAAAAATCCGCTTATCTTGAATATTTAAGTGTTAAGAAGACAGTAAAAAATGTAGATAAAGTTTTTCTTGAAGACTACGCTAAGTACAAAGTAGCAGATACTCGTGATGGTTTTTGGGTTAAGTTTGATAAAGGTAATGAGGAACACTATTCTGACCTACATGCAGCTGCAGCCACTACTCAAGGTACAGGTGATTGGTGTACTGGATCTAGCTTAGGTACAGCTACAGCACACTTGAATGGCGGGGATTTCTATATACATCTAAATAAAGAAGGTAAAGCTACATTAGCTATACGCTATGAAGAAGACCGTATAGGAGAGGAACCGAGAGGACTTTTAGATGGACAAAATGTTCGTCCTGAAGATAGTGATATACTATCAGATTTTCTACTCAATACAGCCCCAAATGGCACAGACTTCATAGATACTGTAACACAGAATAAATTAATTAAGAGGTTTCTAGATAATGGCAAGCAGCCTCTTATGGATTTGACTAAAGAGGAGTTTATCTTTATAGATACTAAGGTAAAACGACGCGGTTATAAGGAGGACCCTAATGTGGATGCCTTAGTAAGTAGTCTTACCCGCGAGGTTGCTGCCAAATCTTTTGGAATTGATATAAGCCAGGTTGTGTCTAAAGTAGAGGCATCTTCTATAGATGATAAAAGTTCTATAGTTGTTGTGTTAGGTAAACTTTATATAGATCCTTATGAAGATGAATCAGGTTTTATTAATTTGGAGTATGCTAGAGCTGTATCTGTGTCAGATAATTCGGTGTTTACTGCCCCTAAGTTAACCGACACTAGAAGAGTTATATTAGCTAAGAACTCTACTGCTATATTACCATCGTTGGAGCGGGCAGACTCTTTCTATGCTGAAGAAGCGTCAAAGTTAGTAGTAAATAATTTAAAGAGTGTAACTACTTTATCTGCTTATGAGTATTCTACCATAAATGCCAGTAATTTAGAAGTTATCCATGGACAACTTACCGTTAAGTTGGGAGCTAATATTAATTTCCCTAAACTACACACTGCGGATTACTGTGAATTTTTCACTTGAGACTCTATCAGTGCTGCTTATAGATTGGGAGAATTAAAGCCAAATACTAATACGTTATTTAGTTTACCTAGGTTAAAATCAGCTAGGTATATTAGAGCTAATGCTAATGTTCAGTTAGATTTACCTGACATACTTAATATTGAAGAGCAACTAGAGTTATATGGAGGAGTGGTAAATACCCCTAACGTAAGGAAAATTAACTTTCTATATGTAGAAGATGGGGAATTTATGAATAGTAGTATAACGGAAATTAGCAGTATTGATGTGATCAATTCTACCGTAAATATGCCTAATATAAAAGGCTCCGTTTCCTTAATATTTGTTAGCGACGGACAATTGTTCTTGCCAGAAGTAGACTCAATAACTGGTAGGTTGGAAATTAATGGCTCTATAGTAGAATTCCCTAATGTTATTACCACGAAAGGAGAGCTTAAAGTAGCTCATATGGGTAAATTATCCTTACCTAAAGCTACTACTATATCAGGGGATCTTATTATTAATGACTCCTCTAACGCAGAATTCCCTAATGTACTTTCTGTAGATGGAGACATTATAGTTTCCGATTATAGCGGAGTGTCTCTACCTGCAGCAACATTAGTTAATGGGGCTATTAGGGTATATGAGAAAAGCAACGCAGACTTATCCAATGTACAAAAGATATATGGAAATTTGGTTGTTGGTGTAGATAGTGAGGTGTCTTTGCTTAATGTGGAATACATGGAAGGTAATATTGATATTTCTCCATATTGCGACGTATCATTACCTAATTTACGTTATTTTGATGGTTGGGACATAACCATGGGGAGAAGCAGCTCTTTAGCCTTACCTAGAGTAGTATCTATGAAGGCAGATTTAGACCTTACTGTAACCTCTGAAGTATCCTTACTTTCTTTTAGTCCCATAAATAGACTCAACTATAATAAAGGAAATATATATTTTAATGGAAAGCTTAACGGACTAGGTGAAGGTATTTTTACCACAAATAACATGTCTCGTATTTCAACGGAAGCTTACCTAGACAATTTTCCAGGAATGTCTAAAGTGGAGGTTGCTCAAATATTAGCTAATCCTAACACGGAAGTACTACGTCAAGATAACAGAGCCGCCATAGTAAAAACCCCTAACAAATCAATAATACTATTAAGTAAAAACGCAGATGTTACTTCCCCACTTCATGAAATGGCTCATGAGTTTGAATCGGTACTATCTGATTCAGAAAAGAAGACTATTCTAAAATGGGCAGGAACTAGGACTTGGAATACTGATACTTCCGAAGCATTTGCTAAAGGGTTTGAAAAATACTTATATGAAGGAAAATCTCCTTCTCAAGAACTTAAAGCCATCTTCGAAAAATTTGCTAATTGGTTAAAAGATTTATTAAGACAAGCTGACTTTGACGGCATACCTGATCTAAATGAAGATATGCGTAACATTTACGCAGCTATGTTAATCAATGAATCATCTAAACAAGGGTCAGCTGTAGAACCTAGGACTGCCGCAGATAATATGGCCGACATAGAATTATCTCAAGATGATTCTCAAAGAGAAGAGATACTGCAGAAAATGGCTGATGCTAAGTACAATGTACCTGCACAAGTCCTATATAATGTAAGACAAGCTAAATTCGATGCATTAGGTATTACAGTAGCTGATATTAAAAAAGCCCTTGGTCAAGAAACTCCTGGGCAGGAGTCTGTAGCTGCTGAAGCAGAAGTACCTGTAGAACCTACAGCAGATAGAGAACAAGGAGCCTTAGAAGACAGATATCATGAGTTTGTTACCAAAGTACTAAGAAGTCCTAACGTATCCGAAGAAGTAAAAGAAGCCTTAAGAACTAATAGCCCTCTAAAGGATGTAGTTACTTTTGAAGAGCTCAGATTTATGTCTGACAAGTTTATGGAAGGTATAGAAACTGTCGAGCAGATAAAGAAAGCTAGAGAAGTTATACTACATACTTTTGGCAAGGCTACTGGAACCTATTTGTCTGGTTGGCAATTTATGGCTCTCACTAATTTACAACAATTAGCGGAGGCTATGAATCAGCCTAAACTTGCCGCTAAACTATTGGAAACTATAGGATCTAAATCTGTAGAATTCGGTAGGTTAATAGCATCACTTAAAGCTGTAGAATCACAAGATTTAGCTATTACTATATTAAACTCTAAAATATTTGATAAATATAATGAAAGGGACTATTATACAGGAAGGTCTCCTATTCAAGCCATGGAGAGTTTTATATCAGAAATACTCCCTGATGACCCTGACGTAGAAAGATACCTTAAAGTACTTGAAGCTAAAATAAACGCGGCTATATTTGATAATGCTAACAGCGGTAATATTGACTTATCCCAAAATGGCGACTACGATATAGAGAAGTTTATCAAAGCAGTACTCACCCCTAAGAAAAGTGGTAAGTCTACTGAAGACTTAGTAGCTCGCTCTTTGTTTGCTATGCGAAGAAGTAAAAATCCTTCTACTAAACCTGATAAAGAGGTATTAGACGAGTTAGCTAAAGATCTACGTAAAAAACAAGTTACTTTAGCGGAACTAGCTGAGGTTAAGGCGCTTATTGCCGCTCAGTCTATGAGCCGTAGTCCTGCTGAAATGGCTCAATTAGAAAATGCTGTAGAAGATACTATTGCCTATGTTACTGGTAAGTCTATAGGTCATGCTAAATTACGTAAAGCTATACAAGATGCTTTAGGTATTTCTGATAATAGTAAACTTAAAGAAGCTATAGTAGAATTAGCTAGAGATAGGGTTAAAGGAGAAGATTTAGGGAAATCTCTTATTGAGCAGATAATAAATAGAACAGGAGTATCTCCTGAAACTGCTAAAAAGATAGAGGATGAAATAAGGGCTTCTTACAATGAAGTTCTTAGAGAAGCTGTAGATAAAAAAGTAAAAGAGGCTTCCGATAAGTTACTAAGACATGATATAGAAGCTCTAGAGAAAAAATTAGCTGAACTTAAGAAAGATCCTAAATTAGATTTTGAGGCTAAAACAGTTGAACGCCTATTAGATGCTGCCATAGCTAGAAAAAACAAACACCTGGAGAAGGAGGGGGACCGAATCCTAAAGGCTATGTCTGCAATATCTCTAAGAACTGCTGAAGCTAAGGCGCAGGCTGACGCTATAGAGAAAATTAAGGCGGATACATCCAAAACTATTGTGCAGAAAAAGAAGGAAATTGATGCTATTAAGAAAGAACAAGAAAAGACTCGTAAAATTCTAAAAGAGCTTAAAGCTGAAGAGAAGATAGCTAAGGCAGAGGATAGTAAAAAACTTAATGAGGCTTACCTTAAAGAAAAAGCTACTCTAGAAATAGAGATTGCAGATATTAAGAGTGACCCTGTATTAAGTGATCCTGAAAAAGAAGTTCGTATTAGGGCTGTTAACAATAGGTTAGCTAAATTAGATAAGGCTATTACTAAGTTTAACGAGGCTCAGGAAACAGCTAAAGATAAAGCTCGCACAGAGTTAGTATGGCTTATAGATAAGAATAAGAGTCAGAAAAATCTCTTAGAAATATTTGCGCACGATTCCTTTACCGCTGACGATGTAATGGAACATTTCCAAAAGGCATACAAAGTAGTGCCTCCTTTAACAGCGAATGAACTAAGAGAGCTTAGAAGATTGTCCATGTTATATAAGACAGCTACTAGAGAGGTTGATAAAGCCGCAGCTTTCAGTAGGTTGGTGGAATATATGACGGACCGTATAGATAGGACAGGAGATAAAGGATTTTTAGCTGAGGTCTTTTTTGAGTATGCTTACACTAATCTACTCTCTAGCGCTTACACAGCAATAAAAGCATTTACTATCGGTGTTAAGGAATTTTTAAGTACCATAGGGTTTGATATACTTTCTATTGCCCCTAGTATAATTTCAGGTAATCTAAAAAGTAATTTAATAAATGTAAAGGATGCTTGGAAAGCAGGTCTTGCAGGAACTAGAAGATCTGGACCTTCTTTGATCGAAGGACTTAAAACTGGAAATGTTGTGGGACAAGTAGATTCTACAGAGCTACATCGTTTATTGGGGGCAGGTCAGTTTTTATCTAGACAGTCTGTAAGGTATACAAGTGGTACTTATACTCCTTCAAAATATAAGGCTTTAGACGCTTTAGCTATAGTGGGTTCTGTATTTTGGCGAGTTTTTTCTACTATGTCAAGACTTTTGGTCCTTGCTGATATGGCTACAAAAGCATTTACCATACCTTATTATCGAACTAGAGTAGCTTATTACCAATTGCTTAAGGACCCTACTTCAGTAGGAGCAGATCCTACGGATGTTAGCTTGTTGGCAAGTATAGACAGAAAATTAACTGATGTTACTTCCTTAGAAGAGGCTGTAGAAAACGATGCGGTCGAGTTAGGCTTAAATTTTGAAAGTAATTTCACAGTACCTACTAATGCTTCTGGAAATCCTATATCTGGAAAAGAGTACACAGCTTGGAGAAAAGGTCTATATGAGCACGCAAAGAAATTAGGGTATCCTTTAGATGAAAATCTACAAAGGCTCACAGGGGCTGCCATGGCAAAGTGGAAAAAAGAAAGGTTGGTAAAGTTAGCTCCAGAATTCCTTACTGCAGGACTAGGTAAAATGGCAGATGATGCTGCCAAGAGTATGGCTCAGCAAGAAACTGCTACAGGTAATATATATGGAACTATGGGTAGTATCTTAAATCCTATCATAGATAAAAGACATGATAGAGAGACAGGATTTTTTCCTAAGTTTATATCATGGATAGCTTTACCTTTTGCTAGAGCTACTGGTATTATGATAAACTTATTATTAAAAAGTTTACCTACAGGAATATTACAGACTAAAAGAGAGGGGGACAGAACTAGCGGAAAACCTTGGGAATTAGGGCTTAGAAATGAGATGAGGGTAATGAAAAACGGTAAAGTAGATCTTGAGAAATCTCGCTCTATGACTCAATATGAGTTATCTCAAATGTATTTCAAAGCTTTTGCTCCTACTATAATGGCAGGATTAGCTGCTGCATACTTGTTCGATTTAGAACAATGTGAAGAAGAGGATCCAAGATTGTGTGTTAAGTTAGCTAATAGGGATATACGTTTTACAGGAAGTACTAAAATACCGACAGCAAATGCTGAGTTTTATGGCGACGGATGGCAACCTAATAAAATACAGAAAAAAGTACCAGGAACTAATAAATGGGAAACTACAGTAGGCTACCAAGACTGGGCTATGGGTACATTGTTCTCTGCTTTAGGTAATTTATCTGATAAACTTAGATTAGACCCAGACAGACTAGATAAAAAAGACATATCAGGATCTATAGGAGCTGCTACTAAAGGAGCGGTAGATTACTTCATGAACTTTGGATTTGAGTCTGCCCTAAAAGTACCTGTAGATATTTACAATCTAGTTAGCCCTAGTTATGATGGCTCTAGTAGAACAGGTGACGCAGCTGCTTTAGCTATCTCTGATAGGTTGATAAGACCTATGATACCAGGATCAGGCGCTTGGTCAGGTATACAACAGACTAAAGGAACTATAACAGGCAGTGGTCCTGGAGATTGGCGCTCTGGAGAGTTTGTTAAAAACATAGTAGGAGATGGGGTACTTTCTCAAGCCGTAGATAAAGTAATGGCTAAGACTATTTTTGCTTACAAGTATGGAGCAGACTATGACGTATTAGGATACAAAGTAGAAACTTCTCCTAGGACGGTATTAGAGAAAATAGTAAGAACAGCTATTCACCAAGAACCTCCTCAACCTAAAGCTTGGGCTATATTAAATAAGTTCCCAGAATTAGAAGGTTCTATAACTTATTACAACCCTAAAGAGAAGACTGAGGAAGTTTTAGGAGATCGTAACTTCGAATTATTCTATAAGAATATTCCTAAAGAGTTACTTTATAAAACTCGTAAAGACGCTACTTTACTTAAAAGACAAATGATTGAGAAAGGTTACGAAGAGTTAAATGCTACCCCAACACCTCAGGAAGTTAGATCTGCTTTAGCTAGTATAAACAAAGCAGCTAACGAACATGCTTTTGTAGCTAATATAATAGCCAGCATACCTGCTTTAGCTAAGGAGAATCAGGATATTTTTAAGACAGAAAAAAAATCTTACCCATTACAAATATTTGATGACCGACAACTTTATACTAAGACAAAGTTAACAGATTATTTGGAAAGAGAGGGTAAGATTATAGATAATGGAAAGCTCCGTAAATCAGATGCTGTTTCAAGTGAAGCTTATAAAACATCTGAGGAAAAGAAAAAAATAATAAATAAAGGCCACTAAATATAAATTATGCCCCCTAAAATAACCCATAGAGTAGATTGTATTGAAGGTATCATTACCATATTACTTGAAGGATTTCCAGACTCTAGGTATTATCTAAATATATTCGGAGACGCTACTTTACTGTATTCAGGTAATGTACTTAACAATGGTTTTGCTGGGGCTTATGGGCCTATGTCTATAACTGGGCAGTATATTATCTTAGTCTTATTAAACGATGCTGGCGAAATAGTATATAGTGAAAACTTTGAGAACCCTTGTAATACTATCTATTACGATTGTGGAAAAGGACTGTTTACTGGAGACGCTATAGAAGTTTACGTAGATGGGAAACTAGTATCAGGGACTGTGTATTTAGAAGATGGGGAATATGCTATAGAGGTTAGAAAAGGCTCTGAGATTTTAAGAGAAGTTGTCCGTGTGAAGTGTTGCGAATATTGGTCCCCAATGCCACATCTGAAAGTAAACATAGTAAAAAGAGAATGTAAACCTACTGATGAAGAAGAATATCTTTTAGAAATTTGTGGATTATCTATTGGGGAAACTTATTATATAGTAGATGTTTATGGGATTGGTCGGTATATAACCGCTAATAGCACTTGTGAGTTTTTGACATTTTTTACACGTCGCGGAGATACATTATATTTTTGGATTGTTGATAATAGGTATTTTACATTACCCTACTTAAACAATACAGGACGTAATATATATTCTAATTGCGGAAGCACAAATACTATTACTACTAATAGCTGTGGGATAGATTGTGTTATTGACGAATACTTTTATTGTTTTTGTACAGAAACTTATGTAGGTAAAGAGGGAGTCATCGGTGAGATATATATTAGATTAAAACTTCCAGGAAAATATAAGTTTAGAGTTACGCCAGACCCTATAACAGGTTTTAATAGTGTTATATACCCTTTGGACGGAACTTTTCATACTACCCCTGATTTCATATTAATACCTATATTTAAAGATGGTATTTACAAGGTAGAGGTTATTAATGAATTTGGAGCTGTTTGTAGAGCGCTTGAATATATTGCTAATTGCGGCAATTTTTTCTACGATTGTGAGACTGGGCTACAAAGTGCTCCCGCTGAAATACTTGTAGGTTACGCGAATAAGTCTTTTATAACACCTACTATAGATAATAAAAACTTATTTTTTCCTCAGGTAGGCATTACTGGTTTTGTCTCCTGCAGTGGCTATTCGTTACCTATTACCCAAACAATAGGAGGCAATAGTATTTCCAAGAATATATGTAATGCCTGTTGTTGTGTGTACTTAGATGTACGTGAAACACGTTGTCGGGAAGGAGAAAATAACACAGCTTCTGCTTTTGTTGAAGTAGGATATAATCCAATATTACAACGTGGACTTTACCCAAAAACTTTGGAATTTGGGGGTTTTCCCAATGGTCCTATTATACTTAATGTAGATAGTAATAACACAAAACATTATTTATGGGTAGATTCTTTGGAAGAAGGGTCCTATGAGTTTTACGTAAGAGATTTAACTTACAATAGCATAAATTATGCAGATGTCAAATCTAATAATCCTCAGATAGAATTCATTAAAGATTGTGTAGTTACAAAGAAACTCGTAGTTAATTGCAGCCCTTGTGAATGTGGGGATACCTCTATGGGCATTGTACCCGCAGAGTTGATTAAGTGTTATGAGAATCATAATGGAACTCTAACTTTTGTTATAAAGTTCAACTTCAACATATGTCCAATAGCTGTAGGAAAAACATATGTAACAAATATACAATACAATGTTGGGGGGAAATTTAGAGGTGTCTTAGAATTTACTGAAGATTCTTTACAAGCTCAGATAGACAAAGGGAATGCAATCATTCACTTTCCTTTAGACATAGGATGCGATGATGCTAATGCAGTGCTTACAATAGATTCCCTAACGGTATCTGTAGATGGAGATTATTGCACTTACGGACCTTTCACTGTAACAGGAGGGCTATGTGAAGTATGCTCTGATGTGTGTAGCTGTTGTGATATAAGTAAAGTTTCCGCAGATAAGCGTTTGGAGTATAGTTGTGCGGAAGGAAGAAAACCTGGATACAGGCGTATTAGGGTATATAATGAGGAAGCCTACGATATGTTATTTGATATAGTTAAACTACCAAATTGTAATGTAGCTTGTTGTAATAGTATTAATGACAGTAATGCATGCGATAAAGTAAAAGAGGGTAACATAGTTTGGTCTGATTTAGTGGCCGCCAAATCCATATTCTGTGTAGATCTACAAGACGATGGAAGTGACGGCACAGCTTGTTATATAGTAAAATTTCAGAAAAGAACTGACCCTAACTGCACTAAATGCGTGGTGGCCAAATTGGTGTTTGACTAACATTTTCCTGCGCTTCCTGCTGAGCTTTAACCCATTTAGTGAATTGGGCTTTTCTTTCAGCTTTTATTCTAAGAATATTCTTTTTTCTATCAGCTGATTTTTCTTTGTGACCTTTACGATTTTTTGATTTAGGCATAATTTTGATTTTTTTTATTTTACCGAGGCGTTGGTGCAGTGGCCTTGGGACTGTTTAGTTACGGAACCCCCTTTATTGGGGGTTTTTTATTTTATCTAAAAGCTCTTTAATAGTATTACATCTGTAAATACCTACATTGTATTTAATATTATGAGGTCTACTCATAAGATAACATACAATACCATTACTTTGCATTTCTACAAAATTGGTAATACTATCGTCAGCCATTACTATATCCCCTTTACTCTTGAGAATATCTACTTTACTACCTCCACTACCTACGTTGATTAACTCTGCTTTAGGGAAGTTATTCTGTTTTAACCAATTCTCTATTACATCATTAGAGCATGGTCTAGCTGTACAGTACCCCGCTATAGGATAGTCTATTTCTTCAGGAGAAATTAGAGGCGGGCAGGAAGCCCAAAACATAGCATCATTACTAATCCGATCAAAATTATCCCTAAAACGATAATCATTCCAATCAGTAGGATGATGCTCAGGTAACCCCAAGTATTTTAAGAAATGAGTTTCAAAATCTACAATAACTCCATCTAAGTCTAACCATAGCTTTTTAATAGGGCTTTTAAACCATGCTTTTCTATTATCTCCTTCTGGATATATGCTTATGTATTCCTTAAGGAAGGCTGCATTTGTTAGGATATGATCTATATGTAGCTCACCACTATGGTTTTTGCAATACCCTTCTTTACATGTAGCACAATTAGGGTCATAATCTATATCCTCTCCTCTATCCCAAGCAGCTAGGTGCCTTTTTAGGGAAGCGTATACAGTTTTCCAAGGCATGCCGAGCCTCCAATTATCGTCTCCTTGGACTATGATATTACCTTCTTCATCTTTTATGGTGTATTTATCAGCCCCATAAGAAAGCACTCTTGCTATACCCTCTACAGCAGAGTTAGGTACTAAATCGTACCTTATTTTTCCTGTGTTAAATCTAAGTCCTTTATGTTCCATTTTAACTAATTATTTAATACTTGAAAGGTTATTCTTTTATAACAGCGTAAAGCTGTACAAGGTTTAAATCACCGCCCGTTCTATATTTACCCCATTTATCATCAAATTGACCACTATCAATCATACTGTAATCCTCTTCATCAATACGAAAAAATGGAAGTAATTTTTCTGGGATTACATACCAATGAAAGCTTTCATCTTGTACAACGCTTACTTTTTTACGTTTTGGTCAAGTTGTGGCTTTACTTTTTAATCTTGAAAATTACCTATTTCGACATCCTTCCAATATGTTTTTCCAGTTGATAAGTTAGTGTACATTTGCTGCAACCTTCCAGGTCCTACCTATGGGTATTTATTCTTAATCTACAAGTCGCCTCATATATTCCGGTTTCGTAATTAAAACTTAATGTTTCCTTATCTCTTGCTTTCTGATCTCTTTCGTCCATTGTTTTATTATTAGTTATTGATATTTATACATTCTACCAACAGTATTTCCATCGTGACCATTCATCGTCAGTAACATCATCTTCCATCACACAGTAATTTTCAAATATACTTTCTCTATGTTCATAAAGCATATCAGATAGTCTTTCAAGACAATCATTCCAATAAACAGTGCATCCTTTTTGTTTGAGCATATCTATTGCATCACTTCTTCTTACATTAAATGTACTTTCAATTCCCATTTTAACTAATTTATATTAACAATAGGGGGAGCATTTTGGGCATGGGCAGCTAATGTTATGTACACACATACTTCCATCACTTTTAAACCCAGTCCCTATACAAGATGGACAACTATCATGTAAACATGGTCGCCAATTTTGGTTTAGTTTACTCTGAAGATTATCTATATGTTGTTTTTGCCTTCGCCACAAGTCTTCTTCGTACTGTCTACGAATAGTATCTACCGATTTATAACTAGTACCATAATCATCAATACTTTGATTTGAGTTAGTACCGTCCGTCGTTATATTAATTTTCATAATTTTATGTTTTTAAGTATTTCACAAATTACATCTACGGTCCAACCATTTCCTAGCATTTTGTACCTGTGCATATCGGCTACATGATTCGTATAGTTATCTGGCACAGTTTGTAGCCGCTCACATTCTATAGGAGTAAGTCTCCTCAACAACTCTTTAACTACACCATACGGTACTCCCTTATACATATTTGCTGTCAAACATGCTGCTTTTTTATCAAGTTCATTTGTATGATATTCCCATCTTGGCTTACCATTCCGTAATCTACCCATGTACTCAATAGCTTTATCAGATAGCTTATACTTATCAAGCACTACCCAATTATCTTTTTGAACAGTTGTTAGAGAGTTTGACTTATTATCAGGTCTTAATTCAACTACTTGAATAGTTGGTTTAGATGTAGGCATTACCTCATCAACTAAATACCTACCTCTTTGTGCTGCGATTTGATTACTACCGTCAATTAAAATATCTTTAAGTAAGATACCTTTATCTGCAGGTTGCTCAATGTTAGGTATGTTTGTCCAATATAATCTAACTCTATTTTGCGCTGAGACAAGACTACTATTTATAGTAATTGGAGATACTCCTAAATGTTCCGTTATCACCATCTCATGCTCTTTTTTCATCCGCACATTTTCAAGTAAGAAGTACTTTGGTTTGCACTCTCTTAACAATCTTACAAACTCAAAAAACAATTTACTTCTGGGATCTTCAAAATTTAATTTCTTCCCAGCAAAACTAAACCCTTGACAGGGAGAACCGCCGATGATTAAATCAATCGGTGGTAGGTCCTCCCCTTTTACTGTGGTTATGTCTCCCAAATGTTTTGTATTTGGATAGTTTGCTTTTGTTACGGCAATGGCATGTTTATCAATCTCTGCAGCAAAGTACTTATCATATTTTATCCCTAATCTGTTTAAGGCAATTTGCCCACAGCTCATCCCATCAAATAAACTCAGTACATTCATATTTTAATTTTTAAATTTCACAACTTCCTCCACTACAAGCTATTGCAGCATAATCACTAACATCTTGGTAAGTAGGCTCAGTAAGTATTTCTGAAAAATCTACAGGTTTAAAATCTCTTTTAACTATGTTCCATTTGTGGAATAGATGCACATCTTTAAGACAGTAAATAGTATTTTCTATGTTACCTTTAAAGTAGTTTTTAGCGAATTTTTTAGCTCGCCTAACCCAATCCTTCTGTAGCAAACATTCATCCCTAGATCCTTTAAATAATAAGCTTCTGTTGATGATATGATCACAAGCTCTCCACAAATCTCCATTAAAGTAATGTAGCCCATCCACGATTAATCCTGACGCAAATATAGTAGCATTACCATATTTCTCTAACAATTCATCAGCCATTAAAACTGAAGTGAACGGAGCTTGTTTATAGTCTTTGTCACCAGTAGGAACTAAAAATGATACTGCCGTAAAGTATTTTTGGTTGTCATAAAGGTAATTTACTATATCTGGCAAGTTATCAATGATTACTGTATTACTAACATTATGCCTTGTTTCAGGATAGTAGCATAACTCTTCCCTAGTTCCAGGAATAACCCAATTTTGCTGTACTAATTTTATTAATTCTAAGTGCTTAATCCCTTGCATATCTTCCTTAGACATAATACTGCCTTGATTCTCACAAGGAACATACACTACATAATCTGAATTAGTAGCTGACCATAGAGATTCTTCCAAACATTCGGTATATTTACTTCCAAGTACTTAGCTACTTCCGACTCTTTGTTTAATTGCATTATCCTAAAGTAACGCTGAGAGTGCTCAGGATGAATTCCTGATGGAGTCCCTAGGATTACAGAAGCATTTCCTGAAGGTTTTACTGTAGTAGCTCTTGCTGTATGATTTATTCCTATTACATCAGCTACTTCGGCATTTGTATCTAAGACAATTTGAGCCCCTCTGCGTAATATCTCAGGAGTAAATAGTTCAGGTCTAGCCATCCACCCAGTTATAGATACTCCGAGTAAAGCTTCTCCTGCCACTATCTCTTCTGTTTGTTTACCTAAGTATGGGAACTCAGTATAACCTGCTTGTAGTGTTCCTATGATTGCGGCATTTCTGCATTGCCTGTAAAAAGTTTCCTCTGAAAAGTTGCCTTTACTATCAACAGAAGCTGAAGCGTTTATTTCACATAGATTACACAATTGAAAAACTGCTTTACTCTTATCCTTTATCTTATCGTAGAAAGAGAAATTGATCTCATAACAAGGATTAAAAATTTCATCTTCGTTATTTGTTATTACGAAACCTATATCACTAGTACCGTCATTGAGTCCTACAAGTTGCTCAAACTTTTCTTTACTAAATTTATTCCTATAGAGTCCTACAGAATTATTACTTCTAGCTCTCCAAGGTGTTTTTGTATACCAATCGCCTGTTTTAGCATGCAGCATCTCTGTATCATCCTCGTCTATCACTACATTCATGTCCAGATCTTCGCACTCCCCCTGATAGTACAGCATCTGATAGATGCATAAAAATATCATAGGCTATAATACTTCTAAAGTCGCCTGGATTAGCTTCTAATAGAATATTTATCCGCTCCAATGATTGTCTCAAACCTTCAGGCCCTGGAGCCCTAAATCCTCCTGATATAAATGCTCCTTTAGGTCTTATCCCTGTAAAATCAAAGATTATTTCTTTATTAAAGAATTCTGGATATAAAGATGAATGTCTACAGAAAGAACTAATTAGTACATGTGCCGCCTCAGCCCATCCTTCAATACTATCCTCTACAGTGAATACAACTTTTTCTGGGTTCTGTTTTTTATAGATAGGAGGTAATTGAGATACGAATTTTTTTGCGTAAAGATACCCCTAAACCTGCCCCACATAATAGGACATAAAATCCTTTAGAAAAAACATCAGGAGTATATGCGTAAGTAGTAGAACAATTGTACATACGCACCATATGTTTAAAAACTTGCTCTCCTCTATATTGCAAATTCCGTTGAGATGTCAAGAATTCCTTATTATATAGAGGAATACGCACCTCATCTAAATATGATGCTATCTTATACCATACTTTACCGCATGTGTACTTAGTATTTTATCTACCCCTTCTTCCCATGTCTCATACCTCTTCTTATCTGAGTCCCATTTAAGATAATCTGAGTACAATTTTAAATCACTTAGAAATTTTTTACCTAGGTCTTTATACATATGTTTAATTTAATTAGTCTTCAAATTTGTTTTCGTCAGCTCTTTGGATAACTATAGAAACTTTATAGTGTTTACCCTTCTCTTTAACAAATAACATAGGAAAAAGTTTAGTGGTAGATCTACCAACTACTTCTGCGTTAGGCAGTGCTTCCCTAACAATGTTTTCTATGTTAGCTGATAATGTATTTTGACTAGCGCCTCTACCATGGACAAGCCATGTGTCGGATGACTAAATTTTACTGTTTTATCTGTATCTTTAGGAGCTTCATTATCAGTCCCTACTGTTACCCAATCGCCATGTAGGTCTCTACATTGTAAAGCGTAGTAAGTAGTTATTGGTGTAAATGTGTTTGCACATACAGGTACATTATGGCTTCTCGGAACTTGGACCCACCTTATTAGATTTTGCATATTTGGAAAGTTTATCTGATTCAATATTATTATACCTAGAAGTCCATTTTATCTTGACATTCTTTAGTTCTTTAAACAACTCGGCTGCTTTAAAAGCAGCGAGAACATAGGTTCCTTCTTTTATGTCCCAGAACCCATTTATTTGATTAATAACTAGTTTAGAGTCTCCTCTAATAAGTATAGGACCATTGTACTTAGCCTCTAATAGGAACTCTAATACTTTAATCAAGGCTAAGTATTCGGCTGTATTAGAGCTCCCTTGTTCTCTGATGGTGTCAGCAAAACAGTAGACTTCTACTCCGTCTACTTTTACTACACCCCCTATTCCCATAATATGATTTCCATCGTTGAGTCTAAATGACCCATCAAACCAAGCTTCTATCATCGTCGTAATTATTAATTGAACAATATGTTAATGTCCCTATAAATAAGACTGTTGTCAATACCCAGTATTGAGGAAAAGCCCATAATATGCAGGGGTATATATGCGGTAATAATATTAAAAATACTTCTTTCATTAATTAGCTTTATATGCCATTGCACGAAGTACCTGAGTAGTATTTTATTTATTTGGTTCATTACTTCTGTGATAACTTTAGCATCTTGAAAATTTTTAAGAGCCTCTAAGTAGATAGGGTCACATTTCATTGATTTTCTAGCTACTGTTTCGGCAGCACTGATACTGATACCCTTACTGCGTGCTTCCTCAAATAAGGCTAAAACCTGCGACCATCTGCTTTCTCTAATTCAAGTTCACATCTATACAAATCTTGTAATGCAGGTTTAAAAACATCTGCTACATATTTGTACAAATCACAGCTTAATTGTCCTCTAAGCCTAGCTATATCATCATCTATTAAAGCAGATCTACCATGATTATATAATTCTATAGCCTTACTGACTCGAAGCTGTATTTGATCTGGGTCGGGGTTACTTAGATTAAAAAGTTCTCTATCCGTCATACTATATTATTTAACAGTTGCAGAATAAGCAATAAGAGCAGCGTCAACTAACCCATCATGGGGTTTAGTAGCCCTAGCTGATTTCCTAAAATCTACTTCAGGGAATATACGTAAGGAAGCATTCAGGGAAGTACCTTTAGTATCTTTTTTCTTTCCTTTTACAACGATATCTTCTTCTGTCCATACTCGTTTTTGCCAAGTTTTAGGTGGCACTAATACAATTTCAGCTCCTGTAAATTCTGCTAAAGTTCTAAGAATACCACATATTCTACCGAACTGAAAATTACTTTTAGCAGAAGAACCGAAGATAGAGTGTACATCTTCTATAACTACTACATCTGAGCCTCTAACTTCTGACATAATTCTAATAAGCCCTGTAAAGTTAACATCCCCTCAGGGTTTAGAGGTATAGTGAATAAGTTCGTTACTTTCCCATCTTCCAAGAAGCAGATCCCTCCGCTATATCCTGGGTCAATTCCTATAATCATAAAATTTAAGTTAAATTGTTTGAAAAAACTAGATAACCAAAAATAGTTACCATATTTTACTACACTATCATAGCAATCCTTTTCTTTATCTAAGAACACATTCTCCCATCCTGTAAGCTCTTTGAGTATAGTAGAGCTTTTTATACCTGCAGGATCATAGTCGAACAGTATTCTTATAGTCGAAAATCTTGCATTAAGTTCCCTTATCTTACTTTTAAGAAATTGTAGGAACCTTCTCCAGAAGGGTTTGTAGATAAAATACCCATATTCCTAAGAACCATAGAATCTTTTAAAGATTTATTTATGAAAAGATGATCGCCTTTTGAGGCAATTGTTGCCATCCTTCCATTACATTTCCATTATTACTTCCTCGGAATTTACGTGTTTTATTTACTGCCAATGGTCTGTACGTTTTAAAACTATTGTCTCCAAATTTATAAAGAAACGCAGGATCTTCCTCCGTGCTATTAAAAATACAATCATTGTTTATTTTAGCAGCTTCCACACCATGTACATTATAAAAATCCAACAAAGGTTTATTTATAAAAGCTTTTCGAAAATAGTTTAATTCATAGGTCAGCTCTTTTTCTTCTACTGTAAAATTATAGGAGGTACTTTTTAAAGCTTTTAATCTTTTAGGTATATTATTATCTTCTATAATTTCATCCCATATTAGATATATTGCATCATCTCTACTTATATCGAATAGGTGTTGGACAAACGCAATGCCATCACTTCCTTTCTGCTCCGGTAATCCAAATTCCGCCATCGGATAACATCTTTGGATTTGTAGAAACTAAGTGACGGCACTGGGTCCCTCCTAAAAGGAGATCTAAACTTCCTTTCAAAACTTATTCTACCGAAGTAGTACTCATATATATCATGGTCGGAAAGGTAGAACTTCAGGCGAGTCTCGTTTACGTTCCGCATTGATAAGTACTTCGGTCATAATAATATTAGATGCAATTGATCCTGCAGTTTCGATAGCTATACAGGTGGATTTAACAGTATCTAGAACTCCTGAATCCCAAAAAGTCTCCAAAAGCTAAAGTATCTGCATTAAATCCTTTACCCACAGGACCTAATAGGATGTCTCCTACGTAGTCTTCTGGGTTAACCGCTGCATTCCTAAGGATTTTATTAAAAGGACTGTGTAAAGCTTTCTTTACAGCGTCAACCCCTTTCTGTACATCTGCTATAGGATGCTGACCTAGCTTATCTAAAGCTAACGTAGCTTGAACTAAGACTGTACCTCCTCCAGGATAACTCCTTCTTCTATGGCAGAGTTTACGGCATTAATAGCATCTTCTACCCTGTACTTTTTTTCTACTAATTCGATTCTGTTATATCCTAACATGGACGGTAGCTACTTTGCCTGAGATTCGTTTAAGTCTATCAAGAAATTTTCCTTTGTTGTATGTATTTTCTACAGGAACTTGTTTCTTGATATTTTCATAACGTTCTGCCATAAGTTCTTTCTCTCCTGCGCCATCTGTGAAGATGGTTCTAGATTTAGTCATAACAACTTTACGACAGGTACCTAGATCACGATGAGTCATACTATCAAAGTTAGTACCAAGAGTACTACTGATAACAGTACCCCAAAGAAAATAGCTAGGTCATCGAGTCCTTCACGTTTGAAGTCTCCAAACCCAGCATTTTCATGGCAGCTATCTTAAAATGCCCATTCATCCTATTACGGATAAGTGTGCTAAAGCTGTAGCTTCAAAATCTTCTGCTACTAAGATAAGAGGTTTCTCTAAGGAAGCACAATGTTCTACTACACCTGCAAGAATTTGAACGTTTTCTATCTTCTTGTCTGTGATAAGAATAAAAGGATCTTTATTCTACCTCTTGTCTAGCTAGGTTAGTAATAAAATATGGAGATGCATAACCCTTGGCAAATTCCATCCCTTCTATTTTATCCACAAAGCTATCCTCATTTCTAGCTTCTCCCATCATTATAATACCATCAATCCCTACTAGCTCTACAGCATCTCTAATAAGTTTTCCTATTTGGTAATCGTTATTAGCTGAGATAGTAGCCACACTTGAATCTTGTCTAAATCTCCTGCTATAGGTACTCCTGCAGCTCTAACGTACAACAACACTTCTTCTACAGCTTTCTCTATACCTTTTCTAACATGGATAGGTTCAGCACCACCTTTCTACTGCATCTATACCAAGAGCATAAAAGCTTGAGAGTAAGTACAGAAGAACTGTACTAGTACCGTCTCCAAACTATTTCATTAGTCTTAATAGCAGCCTTCTCTAACCAACTCCACACCTATGCGTTCATAGGGGTCATCTGAGAAGACTTCTCTAGCCACAGTAACTCCATCTTGGTAACTTGGGGACTATAACTATCGTGGATTATCGCAGTGTCCTTTTAGGGACCCGGGTCCTTCCCTGCGTTTGCCACTGAGGTCTACCCGCTTAGCAGGTACTTTCGCTTCTTGTTTTATTTTCATGTAATAAATTTAGAAATTCAATTAAATTAATTTCTTCTTAGAAAAATTTAATATTTAACATTACAGTGGATTCTTTTTAAATCAGGATATAGATTGGAAAGGGTCTGCAGTGGTAACCCTTCCTGTAGACCCTCCGTACCTAAATAATAATACCTTAGTTTTTTAGTTTAAAGAACATATTAGAATGGTAAGTCATCAAATTATCTTCCTCTTCAGCCACTTCAAA
>JADJNF010000006.1 GCA_016714445.1 Saprospiraceae bacterium
CCTTCAGATTCAGATTAACTGCAACCGGATGTCTTTCTGAGCCAACTCATCCAATTACAGTCAATGGACGTCCAACAGTGTCTATTACAAGCAACAATGTTTGTATTGGCGGAACAACTCAATTGTCTCATCTTCAGGAAGTACATGGGCAAGTAGTAATAATTTAATAGCCACGGTTTCTAACAGTGGTTTGGTGACAGGGGTAGCAACAGGGTCTGCGACATTTACATTCACCCTGACAGGCGGATGTACATCATTGCCAACAGAACCTATTTCTGTAAATCCTGCACCAACTGCTTCAATTTCTGGACCTACTATTGTTTGTATAGGTGGAACAACTACTTTATCTCCATCGACAGGTGGTACTTGGTCAAGCAGTAACCCATCGGTTGCAACTGTGACAAACACAGGAATTGTAACTGGTATTGCGCCAGGAACTGTAAACTTTACATTTGTAGAGACGGCATCAGGTTGTGCTTCTACAGCAGCTACGCCTGATCTGACTATCACACAGTGTTTTAATCCGGACTTTAATGCAACTTTTCTTTAATGTTACTGTTCCGGGTGATGTGGACTCCAACGACAATGTGTCATCTGGGACTACTTATGGACCAACACCCGTTCTGGTTTCTAATCCATCGGAAGTATTCAAACTATAGTAATGAACTCGAAATGGTACTTAACGTTTGTGGCCAACCTACCTGTGGTGTTTATGTGTATAATGTTCCGGTTTGTGTTCCACCTTTGGTTTCAGGTTGTCCTACATCAGAGTTAACAATAACTGTTGCAGATCACCTGAATCCGGTCAAACGCCCTGTTGCCAATGTGACTTTGCCACTACTCCAGATTAACACGGCAGTTATTACTCACTTTAGCCAATGATGGTTGTGCAGTTGTGACAGGTTGTGGTTTGATGTTACTTCAGTGACCATTAATCATGCCCTTCGCATGGTAGTACCAGTATAAACGGGATTGACAGGTGATATTACTTATACACCTGATTTAGGATTTGTTGGTACGGATACCTTACTTATGAAGTTAGTGTCACTTCGGAAATTGTGCGACTGCAAACAAATAATCACAGTCAATGCACCAACGGCATTAAACTCTAGATTGCGGCAGATGATTTTGCGGTAACCGCTCATCAGAGCCAGTCGACCGAGATGTCCAAACAAACGATAGTGACCCTGAAGGAGATATTCAGACT
Organism: Saprospiraceae bacterium; assembly: GCA_016714445.1. Lineage (GTDB taxonomy): Bacteria > Bacteroidota > Bacteroidia > Chitinophagales > Saprospiraceae > OLB9. The sequence goes on from JADJNF010000006.1 coordinate 1,208, forward strand.
GTTACTATACAAAATACTACAGTCCTGCAGGTAGATTGGAGCTTGCAGCTGATGGTACTTACACCTTTACCCTGCAGAACAATTCTTGGGTCCTGTTGAATTTATATATCGAACCATTGATAACAATCCAAGCCTGATACAGCTTACGCAACTCTCCATATATTAGTTGTACCTGACCTGACTATAAAAGTCAGAATGTACCTGGAAGGTGCCTTGATGAACAATGCCAATGCAATTTACTTCAGATGGTACAGGAAGACCTTTGATGAGAGACAATCTAAGAGTAAGTCCATTTGGAGGTACCAGACATATTCCGGATTCAGACCCGTATAGACGGCAACCACTTACATAAATGTAACCAGTAATTTACAAAAGTAACCTGGGCAACAGATCAGAATTTCTAACCATACCTGATCCTACCACAGTATTTGCTGTGACGGGTCAGAATGCGATTGTTGATTGGGTATTTGTGGAGCTTAGATCTAAAACCACAAACACGACTGTATTGGCAACCAGATCAGGTTTATTACAAAGAGATGGTGATGTAGTCGATCTGGATGGTATCAATGGATTAAGATTCCCTGGTATTGCCATGGATGATTATTACGTGACCGTGAGACATCACAGACACTTGGGTACCATGACAAAAGTGGCTCAGACACCGAAACAATTGACCACCTTAGTTAACTTTACCACAACAGCTTTGAAACGTATGATAAAGGCAAATACCGGGGCCAACGGAAAGGGAAATTACACAGGTATGGGACAAAAAGCAGGAGTTAAGGTAGGTTATATGGCTCTTTGGGCGGGTGATTTTGATAGTAACAGAAAGATCAAGTTTGAGCAACCAAATGACGACTTGAATAGTTTTTTTTTAATGTATTTACCTTCCCGAATAACCCAACAGGTAATGTCAACTATGACTTTGCCATAGGATATTTGCCGGGTGATTTTGATATGAATAGTAAAGGAAAGTTTGATAACCCGAATGACGATAAAAACATGCTGTATCTGCAGGTCTTGTTTTATCCGTTGAATACAGGATATTTGTCAAACTATGACTTTTTAATAGAACAGCTCCCATAAGGGAGCCGTTGGTATCGATCTGATTTTTGCTTTGTTTCGGTCACAGGCAGGATCACATCAGGATCGGGATACACCTTTTTTTAAAAGATGTTTTTTGAATAATAAAGTTAGGATAATGAAATTCAAAATGTATTCGTGTGCCATATTGTTTGGCTTTATGTTGCTTGCTAATCAAGTACAAGCGCAAATTGAAGAAGTAAGCTATCAGATCAGATATAATAATATTACATGTAGGTGGGATTGTTATATTATCATTGAAGCAGGGTCAGCTGTTTTATCGGGACACAGAGCTCAGGGCAATGCACAATATTCAGTTGTTGTTCCCACAGGTAGTACCATTTCTATGGGCCAAAGCTTTATGCCGCTGAATGGAAACGGGTCTTATACTGGTATTGTCCCTTTGGCTTGGGGACTCTCAAGTTATATACAGGCGCCTATTGTACAGCCCCAAAGTGACTTTGTAAGTGTGACCCCTTTGCTATCGCCAACATCATTTTATAATAATCTCAGTCCAGGAGATACCATTAAACTCTTCAGTTTAAATATTGGAATACCGGCAGGATTTCAGGATTGCGCGGATGGTGTATATGTATATCGAAATGGAATAGACCCGGATTCAAGTGCTGAAGGTATGGCTGGAGGTGATTTCAGCAATGGATTTACAATCGGTTCAGCAAATCAATTGTATGTAGGTAATGCTCGCGGAAATTATCCGCCAAAACCGGTAATTAGCGCGGTTACATCTTGTTCTGTAGGTGTTGAAGTAGATCTGACTGCTACTACTTCCACTTGTCAGTCTCCTTTAACTTATCAATGGTCAGGACCTGCTGGTTATGCGGGAACAACTCAGGATGTAAGGATAGCCCCTGCGACTTTGGCAAATGCTGGCACATATAGCGTCACCGTTACTGACTAATTTGGTTGTACATCTACAACATCGGTTGCAACTGTTTCAAAACCTGTAGGAGGATTGGATCAGCAAGGTTGTGCAGGTATATCTGCTACACTTACAGGTACTGAACCTACCAGCGGGCAATGGTCAGAAATGCCATCCAACCCAATCGGAGCCATTTTAAGCAGTACTACCAATGGTATTGCTACAGCCGATTTTGAAAATACAGCTTCCGGCAATTATAAATATATCCATACAGTAGGTGTTTGTTCTGATACGGTCAATGTAAATGTTATACTTCCTGATGCCGGTCCTGATCCACAGCCTGTAGGTTGTTTCAGTTCAGGCACAGCAACTATGGCGGCAACAGGAACCGGAGGAACATGGACTGTAGGCAATGCCAGTGCTGGAACAGCAATCATAGCAGATCCCAATAACCCATCCACCACTATTTCCGGGTTCAGTACCATGGGTACTTATTTCCTGGAGTGGACCGTTGGAGGATGTACGGATGTTGCTCAAATACAGGTGGGAGACAATTGTGCCTGTACTATTTTGAATAATTCATTATCATCGGTATCGCCATCTATATATTGTGGTACAAGTGGAAATATAAATCTGAATGGTGGTGCTGCTTCACCTTCCGGGGGTGCTTATACGTGGCAATACAGTATCAATGGAGGTGCCTATGCTGATGCTTCCGGTATAAACAATCAGGAAGATTATCAGACGCCGGTTTTAGGTCTTGGTGCTCACCGATACAGAAGAATTTATTTTATAGCCGGTGACCCCGTATGTCTTGATACCAGTAACATTGTCTTATTTAATGTTAATGCCATACCAAGTACACCTGCCGGACTTACAGCGACACCCAATCCAGTTTGTATGGGTAATAGTGTTTCTTTACAAGTGACCAATAATCCGGGTGCCACATATACCTGGTCGGCTTCATCGCCCGATGCCGGCCTTGTCTCAGTTGCTACCAATACTACTTCAATGATACCGGTTACTTCTGGTGTCTATAATATACAGGTGATTCAAACGGTTAATGGTTGTGCTTCATCTCCTGCAAATGTAAGTGTTACAGTTAATCCTGTTCCGCCAACACCAACGGCTTTATCTGTAAGTCCAACAAACCCATCTATTTGTGGAGGTAGTAACGGGTCCATTTCGTTTAGTGGATTACTTCCTAATACACCTTTTACCTTAAATTATATTAAAAATGGATTTGCCTTGTTTGCAAATATTACATCCAATGGCAGTGGTATTGCTACTTTGAACGGGCAATCAGCTGGTAATTATTCCAATTTCAGCCTGACAAATTCTGTGGGTTGTTCTTCAGGTATATATTCAGGACCTATTGTTTTGGTGATCCGGATGCTCCAGCTGCACCTGAAGGACTTGCAGCTGATCCTAATCCCACTTGTGCATCTATTGTGGTAAATTTAAGTGTGACAAATAATCCCGGGGCTACATATACCTGGAGTGCTTCATCTCCCAATGCAGGATTAGTAAATAGCACTACTAATACCACTACATTATTGCCAACAATAAGTGGTTTTTATACCATAAATGTAACGCAGACAGTAGCAGGTTGTACATCCGTACCTGCTTCTATAGGTATATCCATCAATGATACACCACCAACACCGGCGGCAAATACCGTTAACTCTGTCAATCCTACTTCATGCGTGACTTCTAATGGTTCAATTGCACTTTCCGGATTATTACCATTGACTTCATACGATATTAATTACAAAAAAGATAATGTAGCCACAACCGTAAATATAACCACCAATAATAGTGGTGTAGCTATTATCACGGCATTAGGTGCAGGTTCATATACTGACTTTAGTATCACTAACATTTCCGGATGTAGTTCTGGGGTATATCCTGGTCCGGTTAATTTAACCAGCCCGACAGCTCCTTCAGCACCCGCAGGTTTGACCGCTTTACCAAATCCGGTTTGTTTAGGCAATTCTGTTGCTTTAAGTGTAACAAATACAGTCGGTGCGGTGTACACTTGGTCTGCTTCAGCGCCAAATGCAGGACTGGTATTAGCTTCTTCAAATAGTACAACCATGTTGCCCATAGCCACTGGCACATATACAATAAGTGTTACACAAAGTATATTAGGTTGTCTTTCTCTGGCATCCAGTGTAGTAATAAATGTAAATCCAACACCACCGACACCAAATGCAGGAACAGTTACTTCTGTAAATCCGGCCATTTGTGGTAGTAGTGGAGGTAGTATTTCTATTTCAGGTTTATTAAACAGTACTTTATATACTGTACAATACAATAAAAATGGTGTACCGACAAGTGTAAATATTACCACCAGCGGTACAGGTGTTGCTCTGATTTCCGGGTTGACAGCAGGTAGTTATTCAAATTTCAGGATTACAAACGCATCGGGTTGTTCTTCAGGAACTTATGCAGGTCCTGTAGTTTTAACTGACCCAAACGCACCAACTGCACCGGTAGGTATTTCAGCAACACCAAATCCGGTATGTCCGGGCGTGACAGTAAATCTTTCTGTAACCAATAATCCGGGAGCCACTTATACATGGAGCGCTTCATCTCCTAATGCAGGACTGGTGCTTTCATCAACCAATACCACAACCTTAAATTCTTTGATTTCAGGTACTTATGTGGTTAGTGTAACGCAAACCGTAGCAGGATGTACTTCTCCGTCAGCATCGGTTTCTGTAACCGTAAATCCGGCACCACCGACACCTATTGCTGCCAATGTAACGTCGACAAACCCGTCATCTTGCGGTGGTTCTGATGGCTCCATTAGTATTGAAGGTTTAACCGCAAATACTTTGTATACTTTAAATTATACAAGGAATGGCAATCCATTGTCATCAAATATAACATCAAATGGTTCAGGAGTTGTCATATTATTAAATCTGAATTCCGGCAACTACTCCGGTTTTAGCATAACAAACGGACAGGGATGTGCGTCAGGTACTTATAATGGAATTGTTAGTTTGTCAGATCCTGGTTCGCCATTAGCTCCTGCCAATCTTACTGCAAATCCAAATCCGGTTTGTCTGGGAACTTTAGTAAATCTGAGTGTTACCAATAATCCCGGAGCCATTTACACATGGAGTGCGTCATCCCCGAATGCAGGACTTGTAGTGGTAAATGCAAATACTACCACCATGCTGGCTACAAATACTGGGTCATTCACTATTAATGTAACCCAATCTGTTTCGGGTTGTACATCTCCTGCAGCTTCTGTAGTAGTAATCGTGAATCCTATTCCACCAACATTGACAGCATTAAATACTACGGGAAATAATCCAACTTCTTGTGGCGGTAATCAAGGGTCAATAGTAATCACTGGTTTACCTGCAAGTACTTCATATACATTTAATTACAGCAAAAATAATGTTCCGCTTAATGCAGCAATCACCACCAATGGTGCTGGAAGTGCCAGTATAACGGGATTGACTTCAGGAAATTATACAAACTTTAGTTTGACTGGAGTGGGCGGCTGTCAGTCCGGAACATTTGCAGGGCCTGTTACTCTTTCAGATCCGGCAATTCCCGGCGCACCTGCTGGTCTCGCAGCTACACCCAACCCGGTATGTTATGGAACAACAGTAAATTTGAGCGTGATAAATAATCCCGGTGCAGTGTATGCGTGGACTGCTTCGTCTGTACAGGCTGGTTTAGTTTCTTCGGCAACAAATGTAACCAGTATGACTGCTTTGGGTGCAGGAAATTATACTATAAGTGTTACACAAACTGTAAATAATTGTACATCACCGGCAGCTACTGTGATTGTAAATATTGACCCTGTACCACCAACACCCTTGCAAATACTGTCACTAAAACAGATCCTACTACATGTTTGGGTACCAACGGTACAATAACTTTGAGTGGTTACATCCCCAATGCTAATTTTACCGTAAATTACAATAGAAATGCTTTGCCTGTAGTGGTGAATATTACTTCAAATAATACAGGACAATTAATTATAAATAATTTATCTGCCGGGTTGTATTCTGATTTCAGAGTGACGAATGCTCAATCATGTACATCGGGTACTTACACCGGGTTCAGTTCAATTATCAGACCTCCGGGCCAGTCACCACCCACCAATCTAACAGCTGTACCAAACCCGGCATGTTTGGGCCAAACCATTCAGTTGACAGTAACAAATGATATAGGTGCAACGTACAACTGGAGTGCTTCGTCCAATGCTGCCGGTCTTTCAGCAACGAATACAAACCAGGCTACATTGTTGCCAACAGTAGCTGCCGGATATGTAGTGAGCGTCACAAAAACAGTAGCGGGTTGTGTATCTTCTGCCGCTACTATTAATGTTGCTGTGAGTACTGTTCCAGCAACTCCTGATCAAAATTCATTTTCTGTAATTCATCCGACCTGTGCAAGCAGCAACGGTGTGATAAGTATGAGCGGACTTCTTCCCAATACAAATTATGTCATTAATTATTTGCAAAATAATGTAGCAGCATCGCAAACTGTCCTTAGCAATGGAAGTGGTACTGTGATTCTTTTAGGTTTATCAGGAGGAACATATACTAATTTTATTGTTATCAATAGTGCCGGATGTTCATCAGGTACATATGCAGGTCCTGTTGTACTTACTGATCCTGGATTACCATCTTCACCAACAGGTTTAATCATTAACCCTGATCAGGTGTGTATCAGAAGCAGCGTAGAAGTAAGCGTCGTGAATACTCCCGGAGCTATTTATTCCTGGAGCGTTTCCAATCCGTCAGTGTAACACAAACGATTGCAGGTTGTACATCATTGGCTGCTTCTTTGGTGGTAGAAGTAAAAGGCGACTGTTACAATCCGGATTTTGATGTAACCTACGTCAGTATACCTTTGACAGGAAATGTAAGCACAAATGACGTTCCATTATCAATGAAAGTTTATGGAACAGCTATGTCTATGGCAGGAAATCCTTCGTCCTGTGTTCCTGTAATCGGCAATGACGGTACGTATACTTTTGATTGCGCAGTAGCAGGTAGATACTCATTTGTTGTACCGGTTTGTAATGGTTCTTTCACTCAGATGTGTTCAAATGTTCCATTGATCATAACTGTATTACAGCCTTTGATTGCAAATAATCCACCGATAGTCAATAATGATTACAGCAGAACAAGAACCGGTGTGCCAATTGTAATAAATTTAATGGCCAATGATAAATGTCAAAGTGCTCCGAATTGTACTTTTGGAATTCCAGTTTTGGTAATAAACCCTTTGCACGGTACATTCAATCCTTCCACTTATACATATACTCCGGCTCCAGGATTTGTTGGATTGGACTCATTGAAATATAGAATTTGTCAGAATCCTGTGGTTACTCCTGTTAATTGCGAAGAAGCATGGGCCTATATCGCTGTTGTGGCAGGAAATGCACCAAATGTTACCAATGCAATGGATGATTATGGACAGACACCACTGAATACACCTTTGATTGTCAGTGCAGCATTTGGTATAAAATCCAACGACTCTGATCCTGAAGGTGATTTTCAAACCATCACACCTATGAATGTGGTAGTACCAAACAAAGGTACTTTTAATATTCTAAATGATGGAAGTTATATATTTAGTCCGGTTACTGGTTATGTAGGTCCCGTAGATTGTCCTTATGAAGTATGCGATGACAACAATGTTCAGGCATGCGATATTGCTACAGTTCATATACTTGTTGAGCCTTCAATACCTAGAGGATCTGTCGGAAACAGGGTTTGGTATGATACCAACGGTGATGGATTGCAAAGCAATAATGAAGTAGGCATTGCCAATGTAACAGTAAAATTATATGCTTTAAATGGCACATTATTAAGTACAAAATTGACAAATGCTTCAGGAGATTATTTGTTTGATAATGTAATTGCAGGAAAATATTATGTTCAGTTTATCAAGCCTGCTCAGTATGAATATACTTTTGCAAACACAGGGGATGATAATTTGGATAGTGATGTTACCGGGAGTAAAGGTTTAGGAACGACAGCTGTGTTTGATTTAACACCCGGCGAGAATAATATTTCGATTGATGCAGGATTGTACATATGTTCGCAAGTCGGAAATAAAGTCTGGTATGATACCAATAAAAATGATGTCATGGACACAAATGAGCATGGCATAAATGGATTGCGTGTAAATCTCTGGAGAAATACCGGTGGTGTATGGTCGGTTTATGATTATCGATATACGGGTCCAAAACCAGGCGCTCCTTCAGATGACGGACATTATCAGTTCTGCGCTCCTCCGGGTCAGTATTATATAGAAGTAATCATGCCACCTTTGGGGTTGGTTCAGGTTTTACCAAATAGAGGAAATAATTCTTTATTGGATAGTGATCTGACAAATGCAAATGGAATAGGTACGACCGATGTATTTTCTATAAATTCAGGAATAAGTAAACTTGATATTGGAGCAGGGTACTACCCGATGGCGTTGGCAGGAAACTTAGTTTGGCTGGACGTAAACCAAAATGGAATTCAGGACAGCAATGAACCTAAAATGGCAGGAGTGACTGTAAAAGCATATGACGCAGCGACACACGAAATGATCAAAGAGACGCAAACAGATATCAATGGTGAATACATGATTGATTATCTGCAGAAAAAGGAAGTTTATTTGAAGTTTAATGTGCCTGCACAGTACTCAGCAACAATATCTTCTGCTGCCAGTGATGATAAAGATAGTGATGTAGACCACTCTTTCGGACCGAATACTACCAACAAGTATTTAATGCAACCAGGGGTAAACAACAATAGTATTGACATGGGTATAATGTTTGGTGTTTTGCCTGTGGATTGGATATATGTGAATGCAAAAAGAAGAGATGGGGTGCATTATATAAATTGGGCAACACAAAGAGAAGTCAATCTCAGTCATTACGAAATGGAGCGTAAAATATCAGAGAAAGGAGAATTTGTCTCTTTGGGATTTAAAATTGCCCTGATTCATCACCAAATGCTGTACATGAATATTCAGCAGTAGATCTTAATACAGAGCTTGCTGGGTATTATTATTATCGGGTGAAGCAGGTTGATTTTGATGGTAAATTTACGTATAGTGACATAGTATATGTATCTTACATAAATGAATCCGATATCATATTATATCCAAGTCCTGCAGTCAACGAAACAAATCTTGATATAAATCTTGAGATGGCAAGTAAAATTAAAATACAACTTTTTGATGCTACTGCTAAATTGATTTATACTGTAGCGGATAAAGTTTTTGATGAAGGTGGTCATACTATAACTATACATCTAAACGATCTTGCTTCTGGTGTTTATAACTTAGTTTTGAATATCAATGGAGAGCAGATGAATAAAAAGTGATT
>JADJNF010000007.1 GCA_016714445.1 Saprospiraceae bacterium
GCTAATTTCCATTATTTTGTCCAGGGAGCTGGACAATGTTTTAATGTTCTTTTTCATTCTAATATCGCTAAAACAATTGGCTTGTGATCCCACTATTGCACCTTGAGCACAAATTCCACCTGTTGTACTAATCCCACCATCAGTCCAAAATTTTACTTGTTTTCCTGGTGTATTTGTCCAAAAGACATACTCATTAAAATTCATCATCATTTGATTGGATGCTGTATTGGTGGTATAATTATTAGGGTGTGCATTACTACTACCATTGAATACAAATGATCTGTTATATCCACCTGTCGAAGCATATAGTCCTATAGCAACTGTATTATTACCACTAGCAATGGTTTCTAGTCCAATGGCTGTTGAAACAGCGCCACTTGCTTCTGTAGCAAATCCCATTGCCGTAGAAGTACCACCTAAAGCTTTGGAAGCATATCCCATGGATACTGACGTCTCTCCACTGGATGTGTTAAAAGCACCTAATGAGACAGATTGCACACCACTCGCATTACAAAATGCCCCTAGAGCTATTGACCGATTCCCACTAGCATTTGATTGGTCTCCCATTGAAATGGCGGATTCTCCTGAAGCGAGGGGTCTATAACCCATCCCCACAGAATATAAACCAATATTTGACGTATTTAGCAGCCCTGATCTTAACGCTGATTTTTTTGGATCAAAATAAAATGAACGACCGATGGGAGAAACATTTTGCAACATCAATGGGCTATCGTAAAGTTTTCTAGCCGTTATTTCAAATCCTTTCCCATTATTTCCGTCCCCATTAGACCTGAAAATAAAATATGTATATTCGTTAACCGTTGTAAGTGTGAATGAATTTGGAGGAATGTTAGTATTTATAAACCTGTAAAAATATTCATTTTTGCAATTGGGGTAAGAGTATTTACTTATCCATAATGTGTCACCAAGCCCAATTCCAAAACTTGTCTGATCAAATTTAATTTCAAATCCTAAAGAAGATAACAATTGCATATTACCCTGCATATTGTTACTGTAATCGTTGTTACCACCAGGATCTAATATTAATAAAATACTATCTTGACTATTAGGAAATTGAAATGGAGAATTGTTCATTGTATATATTTGGCTTTCTAACGGAAGACTGGTCGTATATGTAAAATCAGATTGTGCCAAAATCCCTCCCTTCACTTGCAAATTGGCCTGTTGAGGTTGAATGTTTAAATCAGAATTTATGGATACATATTTTCTATCACTATATAAAATGGAGTCTTGTTGAAGATTCCAATGATTTTCGATTCCATAAAAATTTAAATTATAATTATGGGCAGCCATCACTACCCATCGCTGTACCGTTGAATCATATACGAGTTTTACACTGCCTCCCGGATAAATGGCCAAAGTATTATTTATACCTGTTGATATTCTTTTTTCTTCGTCAGCTGGTAAATGCTCATTGTAAAGCTCCATACTAAACGATGTGGAATTTCGTAATGTGATTTGTCTGCCTTCCACACCGGCCGTGATGCCTCCCAACGCAAAATTTGCATTAAATCCTACAAGTTTATAGTTTGAAGACTTAATGGAATTGACATCATAGGCATAATCTACACCTACCAATATTGTATCAATAATGCCTCGAAGTGCCAAATCACCAGCAACATCCAGTTTCGCCTTAGGATCGCTATTGTTAATACCAACATTTTGAGCATTAATTATATTCGCATAGATCACAATCAAAGCGCAAATAAAGACCGTATTCATTTTCATGGATGTGAATTTTGTAAAATCTGAAATATTGTAAGAGGCTAAATATTAAAACGAAATTTATATCACCAAAAATAGATATTTGACTGATATGACTTTAGCTCAAACATGACTGTTGTTGCCTTGAGTGTATAAAGTGCGGGTATAGACTATTGATTGTTAAAACTGAGCCACTTGAATTTATGGATTGGGAGATGCAGAATCCCTTTAGAAAGTAGTTTTCTTGGTTTTACCTCATTTTTACAAAAAAGTCCTTTTTACAAGGATGTTTTAGTGGAACAATTGTGTTGTTTTAATGCTTCTTAGCTTAAAGCTTTCTCAATTAATATTCAAAAATGGGAAACACCCGTTATCTTATGAGATCAGTAGTATTAAATTTCATCACTTGGCTGTTCGGCTTGACCTAATACACCCATCATACCTGAAATTAAATCTATAAGTACATGTATGATGACTACAATAAGTAACGATCCGGATAGCAAAAAAATAAATCCCAATAAAATGGCAATCACCATAATCTTAAAGACTGCCCACCAGCCTTGATAGAGATGGCTCAATGAAAACACTACAGCTGGAATTAATACGGATAAAAAATCACCATATTGGACAATAGAAAGAAAATGAGACAAATATGTAATCAGAAAACTTCTGAAAATGACCTCTTCTGAAATTCCAGCTGCAAAAGCCAAAAATATGTAATGTCTGTATTCCTTCCAGTTGGCGGGAATGACATATGACATCTCCTGTAGTCGTTCATTTTGGTATTTTTGATTAAACCAGCCATAAATAATATCCAAAAGATAAATGAACACTAAAACTGCCGTTAATATCAAGACATTGCCGTTCAGAACCGATAAGGAAATACCCAGTTCCGTCCATTGTCTTTCACTCACATTCCATGACGTGAGAACCAACAGTGCCCCTATAATTAACATGAGTCCGTTGGTGTAAAACAAATGTTTTTTGGGAGGTAGGGATTCTATGAGTTCCTGGCTTATTTTATCAGATTTGATGGACATCAAAGGTAAAATGATAACCAAAAATAATGCAAGGATATGATCAAACCAGTTAAATTCCAAAAGCTTTGATTTAATTGAAATGGTAATACGAAACGGCAAAGATATAATTCTGTACTGCAATTTATATGTTAAAACTAATTTTAAACATCAAACTCTTATTGGTGGTATTCGTTTTATTCACTTTATTTGTGTGATGAATCAGGAAGTAGCAGAGGAAAACATAGCAAATGGAGTGAATCCATCGCCTACATTAGTCATCGCTTTTGATGCAAAGCGCCTTTTTAATAATTTCACAGGTCTTGGAAATTACAGCCGGACATTGCTAAAAAACCTGCAAACGTATTATCCTCAACACGAATATCATTTATTTACCCCAAAAATCAAAAAAAATGATGAAACGGCCTACTTTCTGGATGATTCAAAATTTATCATTCATACACCCAAAAATTATAATCCCTTCTGGCGTACCTTTGGAATGTCTGCTGAAATAAATACGTTAAAACCTGACATATTCCATGGTCTAAGTCACGAAATACCCTTTGGCCTACATAAAAATATTAAAACTTTAGTCACTTTTCACGATCTGATCTATGAAAAATTTCCCGATCAGTTCGGTTGGTGGGACAAAAAAATATATCATCTGAAGTACAAATCTTCCGCTTTTAGAGCAAATCATATTACAGCCATCAGCGAAAGCACAAAAAGTGATCTGATGAATATTTATCAGATTCCAAACGAAAAGATTTCTGTCAATTTTCAATCCTGTAATGACATTTTTCAACTTGAAGACGAGCATGAAGAAAATTTAAAAGTTGAGCTCGCCGGCATAAAAGACTACTATCTGTATGTAGGATCCATTATTGAAAGAAAAGGTCTGCTACAGACCATTATAGCTTTTGCTCAATTGCCTGAGTCGGCAAAAAAACCATTTGTTGTGGTAGGAAACGGCAATAAAAACTACATCTCAAAAGTAAGGGATATGATCAGATACTATCAACTGGAAGAATATTTCTATTTTATAAAAGGCATATCCAATCCTGAACTCATTTCTGTGTACGATCATTGTTATGCATTGGTTTATCCATCCGTTTATGAAGGATTTGGAATACCTGTTATCGAGGCGCTTTTCAGAAAAAAACCTGTGATTACTTCCGACATTTCATCCTTGCCGGAAGCAGCCGGTCCCGGTGCAATTCTTGTTGACCCGTATTCACCCGAGGATATCGCTAAAGCTATACATTGGCTGAATGATCCAAAAGTATATAAAGATGTTTCTGAAAAAGGTCATCAGTATGTAAAAAGTCGTTTTTCATCCTCTGAAACTACCAGAAGTCTGATGGAATTATATTTGGACCTATTATCTTAATCTTCTTTGCGACTACCCATTTTTTTATGCCGATCCTCTAAATTATTACCACTTCACTGCTCGGCAAGTGTAGATAAAAGTGGAAAAAATTAAGGCCAAAAAAAACATAGTATATATACTCATATCTGTAAGCTATTGAAAAAAATTTTAATAAATATATCCATTTTTTATATATATTAAAAAAGATTATTTATTTTTGCTTCCAATTTAGGTCTCTACAGATATTGTTTTAGTTATATATCTAAACCAAAACTCAAAATATGAAACTCACACTCCAATGTGTCCTTACACAGGGCATAATGACATTGATTATTAATATACTGATAATCAGTTCCTTAAATTCACAAAATTTTTCAGTTTGTCCGATTGGTGTAGGTACTGAACCCACCAATAAAACGGAAATCAGGTCTACCTCATTTGTGAATGAAATTTTTGATCCCAATTTTGTCAAATGGACAAATCTAAAAAATGTCATGATAGCTGATGACAAAAAAGCTGATATTGTCCTATCAGATATCATGAGATCCAGAAAAATGATGGGAAATAATCTTAAATTTCAAATACCGGCAGGCGCTACAATAAATGGTATAACCCTGATGCTGGAAGGTCAGTCCAGCATGTATCAGAATATTGATGAAGTTGAAATTTTATTGTTGGACCAGGAAGGTGAACCCAAAGGGCAAAATAAAAAAAATACAGCGAAACTTCAGAAAGCATGGGGACAAGGTCCAAATGGCTCTGACCGCACCTGGATGTATGGTTCAGCTACCGACAGTTGGGGAGCCGATTGGACACCACAGGAAATAAATAATGAGAATTTCGGGTATCAGATACAAATAAGAAACATAGAGCGCAATCCTATTCAGATTGCCATAGATCAGATCAGTATAATAGTACACTATACGCCGGCATATTCTTTTTGTGATGACAAATGTCTGACTTTCTATATTGATAAATATGAACAATATGGCTCCTATATCTGGGACTACCCTGAAGGTTTCAATATGGTATCTGCTTCTTTCACCAATCAAACCATTGATCTGAAAATAACCACTGCTCCATATGGAGTGCATAAAATTTGTGTAGATGTATTTGACTACAACGGACAATATGTGGAGACCTGTTGCCGCAATTTTCTATACCAGGATTGCACCTCTTCGGAGATCAAAGGTATAGCCTGGCTGGATCTGAACAATAACAAACTCAGAGATGGTGGTGAAGGTATATTAAGTAATGTACCATTAATATTGTTTACAGAAAGTCATACTCCGGTAGATACACTGTTGACAGACGATTTTGGCAAATACCATTTCAAAAAACTGCCTCCGGGTAACTATTATATCAAAGCACCATTTTTTAATGATAAACAGATGGTCCTTTTTAATCCGTCCGACCCATCCAGAAACAGTGACATAACCAACCAGTATGGTTTGGGTACCACCAGTCTAATCGCTGCTGAAATAGGACAATGTGTTGAAAATATTGATTTTGGCTACACCCCTTTGGTTTCCATTGGTGATTTTGTATGGCTGGATAAAAATTATAATGGTCTTCAGGATGCCGGCGAGCCTGGTATAAAAGATGTAAAAGTAAAACTTTGTCTTCAGAATGGAGCTGTTGTTGATTCTACTGTAACAGATATTGCCGGCAGATATACCTTTCAAAATTACCCCGCCAATAAATATATCCTGAAGTTTGATATTCCTGCTGATTTCAAGCCAACTTATATGAATGGCGCCTCTGTAAATACCAATAGTAAGATAGATGCTTCAGGCAAAACTCAGGTACTAAATCTCATCACTTCCGGCTATAGAGACAATGTAGATGCAGGATTTTATCAGACCGCAAAAATAGGTGATCAGGTATGGGAAGATAAAAATGGCAATGGTATTTTTAATTTCGATGAACCTTTATTGTCAGGTGTTCCAGTTAAACTTTCCGGCACTGCCGGAAACGGGCAAAACGTAGATATTCAAACCATCACTGACACATTGGGAAAATATAGTTTTAATGTCAACCCAGGCGTATACACGATCACTTTTACACCTACACAAGGATATACATTTACTTTGGCAAATTTTGGTGATGATGACAAAGACAGCGATGCCGTGGATGGTAAAATATCCGATATTTCAGTCATGAGCGGTGATCTTTTGCTGGATTTTGATGCCGGTCTATACAGGCCCGGCAGTCTAAGTAATTTTGTTTGGATTGACGATAATGGAGATGGTATTCAAAATATCAATGAAACAGGACTTGAAGGAGTGAAGGTAAGTTTAGTAGAATTGGTACGTGATGAGATAGTTAGTATAGGCATGCGTATTACTGATATAAATGGATATTATATTTTTGACAATCTAAAACCTGGTGTTTACCGGTTGCTCTTTGAATTACCAAATGGCTATCAGTTTACAAGTGTCAATGTGGGAAATGATGATACCAAAGACAGTGATGTCACCAATGGGCTCATTGACAATATAATGCTCATGAGCGGTGAAAATAACGACACTTATGACGCTGGTCTTTTCAGATATGCTTCGGTCGGTGATTATGTTTGGGAAGATTCCAATGCAAATGGCATCCAGGAACCCGGAGAACACGGCAAAGAAAATGTGACCATACGATTGAATGGAATTTCAGGCAGTGGTGAAACAATCAGTTTAACTACAGTAACCGATTCTGATGGCGAATATATTTTTACCAATTTGGCTCCGGGCGTCTATTCACTCAGTGCTGATGTGCCTTCTGGATTCAGCTTTTCTGCTTCGGATCAGGGGTCTGATGACACTAAAGATTCAGATGGTATAGAAGGCGTGGTAACCAATATTGTCATCACCAGCAGCAATGAAAATATGTCTGTTGATTTTGGGATGTACTCCACAGCAACTTTAGGTGATCTCGTATGGGAAGACATGAATGGAAATGGTATTTTTGATACAAATGAACCTGGTTTAGCAGGCATAAAATTGAACATCACAGGTACGACAGGTGCAGGAATATCAGTCAGTAATTCTTTCACGACGGATGCAAATGGCAAATATAATTTTACTAATCTTGTTCCCGGAGTATACAATGTTGAATTGGAAGTCCCGGCCGGATATAATTTTTCTGCTGCAAATCGTGGAACAGATGATTCGATAGATTCAGACTTTTCTAATGGGGTTGTCACAAACATAACTTTAAGAAGTGGCGAAAACTTACTACTTGTAGATGGAGGACTATTCAGATTCAGCAGTTTGGGGGATTTCATTTGGGATGATCTTAATGCCAATGGAGTTCAGGATTTAAATGAGCCTGGCCTTGCTTCGATTCAGGTATTAATTACCGGAACTAATGGTATAGGCGAATCCATTACTTCAAGCTTCGTTACTTCAGAAAATGGCTTTTATGAGTTTGATCAGCTTGAACCCGGGACCTATAATTTAGTTTTTAATGCGCCGGACGAATTCAAACCTACTATAGCTAATAACAACTTCAACGACCAGATAGATTCTGATCCGGTCAATGGCTCTATTTCAGACATCAATATTTTAAGCGGTACAGTCATATCTCATTTGGATGCAGGATTTTACCAAAATGGGCAAATTGGCAATTTTGTGTGGGAGGACATTAATGGCAATGGTATACAGGATACAGGTGAACCTGGATTATTTTCCGTGCAGATATTGCTTTCAGGTACAGATGGTACAGGTCAAAATGTATCAAAAAACACCCTGAGTGACGCATCAGGTCAATACAAATTTGAAAACCTGGTTCCAGGCAATTACACGCTCATGTTTGTACTTCCATCAAACTACTCTTTTACTACGCCTGACCAGGGACCTGATGAAAACCTGGATTCTGATGTTTCAGGCAATACTATCCAAAATATCATGCTCAGAAGTGGTCAGGATATGCAAAACATGGATGCAGGGGCATTTATTAAGGGCACGATCGGAGATTTTGTTTGGGAAGATATCAATGGCAATGGTATTCAGGATCCAGATGAACAAGGAATTGAGGGTATTAAGGTAGACCTGCAAGGAAATACAGGTTCAGGTTTACAAGTCAATCTTACAGTGAATACTGATCAAAATGGCAGATATATTTTTGATCAACTCATGCCGGGTATATACTCGATTGTGATCACCAAACCAGACGGCTATCAGTTTTCACCATCAGACTTTGCAGGAGATGATGATAAAGATTCGGATGGAACAGAAGGTGTCGTCAATGGAATATTAATCAATAGCAATACCATCATTACTAATATAGATTTTGGACTGACAGGAGGAATAAATATCGGCGATTTTGTTTGGGAAGATCTCAATACCAATGGCATTCAGGATATCGACGAACCAGGTATTCCTGATATAAACATTACTTTACAGGGTACAACATCTGCTGGTATTTCGATATTTACAACGATATTTACCGATGCAGATGGCCAGTATTTGTTTGCCAATGTGAATCCAGGCAATTATACACTGACATTTGATTTACCATCAGGCTACCTCCCTACCCGAGCTTTGGTAGGCATTGATCCAGAAAAGGACAGTAATTTGTCTGAAAATATGAATAGCTTCGGATTTACTATTGACAATAATATCTCTGACCTGAGTCTGGATGTTGGTTTGGTCAGATTGGGTAGCATCGGTGACTTGGTTTGGGAAGATTTAAATTGTAATGGTATCAGGGAAACAGGAGAACCAGGTGTAGCAGGCGTGGTGATCAGCATCGAAGGAGTTGATTTATTTAGCTCTATCATCCAGGATACTACCATCACTGATGATAATGGAAATTATCTTTTTCCTAATCTCAAACCGGGACTTTATGTGGTGACCTTTAACATTCCGGAGGGATACGAATTTTCAGCTGCCATGATCAATATTGCCAACTTAAAAAGTGGTGAAAATCTGCTCCATCTTGATGCACCGCTTTTCCGCAGGGCAACATTGGGTGATTATGTCTGGAATGATATTAATGAAAACGGCATACAGGAAACCGGAGAACCGGGAATGGAAGGTATAAAAGTCACACTCACCGGAATTCTCTCCAATGAAACCGTACAACAAGAAACCACTACTGATGCAGAAGGATCCTATATTTTTGATCTTTTAAAACCAGGCACCTACTCTCTTGCTTTTGAAATTCCTGATGGTTATGTAGCTACATCCCAAAACACCGGCACAACTACAGAAGATGACAGTGACATAGATGACGATGGATCTGTAATAGATATTGTATTGTTGAGCAATCAAAATAGAACAGACATAGACGCAGGATTGAGTAATATAGGAACTGCTTCTATCGGTGACTTTGTTTGGGAAGATCTCAATGGCAACGGTATCCAGGATACTGGTGAGCCGGGTATTGCTGGAGTAAGAGTCAGATTAGAAGGAACTGCAATCAACGGAAGTATTGTCAGCGGTGAAACCATTACCAATGGCAATGGAAGGTATATTTTTAATAACCTGTTTGCCGGTGAATATACTGTAACGTTTATCAAACCATCGACATACGAATTTACATCAAACAGTCAACCGGATGATGAAACCAATTCAGATCCTGATCCTGTCACTGGCAAAACTGAACAGTTCACCATATTGTCAGGTTCAGTCAACACAGATATTGATGCAGGATTATTCAGATATGCATCTTTAGGTGATTTTGTTTGGAATGACCTGAATAAAAATGGATTGCAGGATGCCGGAGAGCCGGGTGTTGCAGGAGTTAATCTCAGGCTGGTGGATCAAAATGACTTGGTCATCGCTACGCTTACTACAGGAAATTTTGGATTTTACTTTTTTTCCAACATTGCACCTGGCACCTATCGTGTAGAAGCAGACCTTCCTGATGGTTTTATGCTTACGGATGTAGATCTGACCAACAATCTTCTAAATTCTGATTTCTATTCTCAATCAGGCAAAATTACAACCGAAGCAATTGACATAGCTTCCAATAATATAATATTTAGTGTGGATCTGGGATTGATCACGTCTGCAGGAAGCATTTCCGGATCTACCTGGAATGATACCAACGGTGACGGTATCTTAGGCAATGGAGAAGCTCTCCTGGACTCAATAATAGTATACCTTTTAAACATAAGTGGCGATACACTTGCTGTGGATACTACCAATGCTGAAGGATTCTATAGTTTTGAAAATCTACCTTCAGGACAATACGTCATTCGATTCAGCAATCCTGATAATGTTTTATTTACCTACAGCAATCTGGGCATCAATCCGGCTGTTGACTCAGACGTGACCGAAACACCTACCGGAAGCACAGCAATCATTAATCTGGCAGGTGGCCAAAATATAACAGGAGTCAATGCAGGATATGTTGGATTTTCATCAATCGGTGATTTTGTCTGGGTGGATGCCAATGAAAATGGTATTCAGGATGCGGATGAAGACGGTCTAAATGGAATTAAAATAAAACTGTATAATCAGGCCGGAATACTCATTGACTCTACTACATCGCAGTTTCAAATGAGTACAGGAATTTCAGGCTACTACGTTTTTGACAACTTGCCATTTGGACAGTATTTTGTTGAATTTTCACTCCCGAACAACTTTATGTTTACCAATGCACTTCAGGGAAATGAAATTTCTGATTCTGATATCGAAAATAAGGATTTAGGTCGCACCAGTCTCGTAAATCTTTTCCCAAATCAAAATCGGACTGATATAGATGGCGGTTATATCCTTGTAGCTCCGGTGACCGGTAGTATTCGCGGACTTGTATGGCAGGATGCCGATAATAATAAATTGAGAGGCAATAATGAGGTGATATTATCCGGCATTGAGGTTACTTTGTTTGATCTGAATGGAAATCTAATAGCCAATCAAACATCTGCATCGGATGGTACGTATATGTTTACGGATATCCCTTTTGGCGATTATTATATCAAAGTGCCTGTCCTTTCTGATAAAGTATTTGTCCTTTATTCAGGGCAATCCGTACCTTTCGACAGCGATATTACCAACGATTTTGGCCAGGGAAGTAGTAGGATTCTCAATTTGTTTCCCGGCGCAACCATAGCTGACGTAGATCTGGGATATGCCCAAAAAATAACCATTGGCGATTTTGTCTGGGATGACTTGAATAACAATGGGCTGCAGGACACAGATGAGCCAGGCATAGCCAATGTGGAAGTAAGGCTTATCAATGAAGCAGCCGTCACTCAACAAACGGTAACAACCAACGCGGAAGGAAAATATATATTCAATAATGTTGCTGTAGGAAAATATACTATTTCATTTGGAAATCTGAGTGATTATATATTTGCATCCAACAACAGCGCTGACAATAATAAAAATAGCAAACCAGATTCGAAAACCGGAAGAACAGACTTACTTGATTTTACAGTCCAGCAGGTCTATACTAATATCGATGCAGGGTATGTGAGGCCCGGCAAAATTGGAGATATGGTCTGGCTTGATCTCAATGGAAACGGATTCTTCCAGGCCGGAGAACCAGGTATTTCAAACATAAAAGTGAAACTTTTTACAAATACGGGAATACTGGTGGATAGTACTGTTACTAGCAATCAACCCGGAGGTGAATTTGTTGGTTTTTATCAGTTTGTGAAAGTAAGACCAGGCAGCTACTACATAAAATTTGAAATACCATCCAATTACCTGCTTTCTCCACCATTTGTCGGTGGAGCAGATGCAGACAGTAATATCAGTGGTGCCAATGGTCCACTAACCACTGATATATTTTCGGTAGGTGTCGGCCAAACCATCTTTAACATTGATGCAGCGGCATATCTACCTGCTGAATTGGGAGATAGGGTGTGGAATGACATCAATAAAAACGGAACTCAGGATGCAGGCGAGCCCGGAGTGCCTGATGTAACAGTCAGATTATTTACCCAAACAGGACAGTTACTGGGTACTACAGTTACGAATGCGCAGGGATTGTATTTTTTCAATGGATTGCGACAAAGATTGTACTACCTACAGTTCAGCATACCGGATGGTTTTGAGTTTACCGAACAAAATGCTTCTGGAAATAATGGGACCGACAGCGATGTAGATGAAACGGGTACCACACCATTGATCTCACTTGCCCATGGTACAGTCTTACTTGATATAGATGCAGGAATTCATGTCACAAACGCAAATTTACTGATGGGCAATGTATGGAATGACAAAAACCAAGACGGAATACGCAATGATGGTGAGTCATTAATGAAGGACATAAAAGTGTATCTTAAAAATGCTGATCAGCAAATTATTGGATACACTACGACCAATCATGCAGGCATGTATTGTTTGTCTACTGAGTTGATGGGTGAACATTATGTAACCGTAGAAGCGCCGGAAAACCATGTTTTTACAGATAAACATGCAGGTACAAATCCCGATATGGACTCAGATGTGGATGATCTTGGCGCATCAGATATGGTCATGCTTGATCCTTCTTATATCATGAAATACGTGGATGCAGGTATCTTCTATAAAATTAGCGCCAGTATTAATGGTATTGTCTGGAAAGACAATAACAACAATGGACTAAGGGATGAAAATGACGGCACCTTAAGCGATGTTGTCATATTTATTTTCAAAAAATCAGGAATATTTGTTAAATCCACAAAATCTAATCAGGATGGTACATTTACACTCAAAAATCTGGATGCAGGTCAGTATTATTGTTTGCTGCCGGAATATGATGAACTCGATTTTGTGTTATTTACTGGTCAGAATCAGGACAAAGACAGTGAAATTACAAATCAATATGGTATAGGAACTTCCCGATTAATTACTGTGGAAGCAGGATCACCAGTGACAAATTTCGACTTCGGATATAAGGATGCCGAGGGTTTAAAACAAAACGATGATGTCTTTAAAAAAGAACTGTCGGTCTATCCTAATCCAACCCTGTACAACATACAAGTGAAAATACCCGGTGAAGTCACAGCCTCAGATTATTACATAGTAAATGCTTTTGGTTCGATAGTCAGGGATGGAAAGTTGTCCGGAAATGCAGGCAACATTGATATAGAAAATCTTCCTCCCGGCAAATATTCTTTGCACATTGTAAACGGCAAACAAAAATGGGCTAAAACATTTATGAAAATAGAAAACAGATAATAAAGAAAATTTAGATTGAGTTTGGTTAATAGAGTATGTTTAAAATTCCATCATTTGTCTACAAGCACCTATTTCAATTTATACGGCGTTATATTTTTCGTCGTAACTTCCGGCTACGACTGCAAAATATGCCTTGTCTAAATTTAAATTTGCTCGCTTTCGCTCAAACATGAAAATTTAAAGATACTCCTAAAAGAAAAGGCGGTCCAATAGTGGATCGCCTTTCTTTTTTTGAATATTTTATATATTTTGGCCTATCAGCAATACATCTCAAACGCATGCTCCAAATTGTTGGCAATGGTTTGTGCGGAATTTCCTTCTATGTGTCTTCGTTCCAGCATATGTACAAGTCTCCCATCCTTAAACAATGCGATCGATGGTGAAGATGGAGGGTAAGGCAACAAATATTCTCTGGCTTTTTCCACGGCATCTTTATCTACACCGGCAAATACTGTCACTAAATGATCAGGCTTTTTACCTTTGGTAATGGCCATTTTTGCACCGGGTCTGGCATTGGCGGCAGCACAACCGCAGACAGAGTTTACTACCAGAAGTACGGTTCCTTCTTTTTTGTCAAGTACATCTGAAACTTCTTCTGGGCTGGACAATCCTTCAAAACCGAAGTCAGTCAGATCCCGGGCTATCGGAGTGGTTAATTCTATTGGATACATGTTTACTTTTTATTTTTATTATCAAACGAAACAACAGCAAGTACAGGAATGTTTACAGCTCTTTGTTTTTTAGCACTTGTTTACATAAAAAATTAAGCACTATAAAAAGCTAAGCATAATAAACTGGCGGACAAATTACTTGCCGGCAATGGTAAACGTTTTCTTTTCTTAATGGACCACATTTTTCAATGCGTAATTCTACATTCGTAATTTAGATAAATATTCAGAATTTGCCTGCCAGCCAGGGTTTAATGTCCAGATATAACATGGATCTCTGTTCAAATTTATCTTCTTCCAACTTGCTCAGATCTTCGTAAAATCCTTTTATGTATTTTTTTCTGTCATGCATCGGCAGTTTCACTATCTTCTGGAAAAATTTAATGATGGACTCCTGAAGTTTATTTTTTTCCTGCATTTTGGCAAAAAACATCTTTGCCCCTTTGACCAAATATTCCATAATTTCATAATTTCCGGCATCATAGTGTGCCATAAGAAACATCAGTTGGCTGTAGCCCTGTATATCTTCACGCAACGAACCTACTTCCATCTGAAATATCTGATTGAGATATTTTATCGCCGTGTCATTGTCTCCTGCCATGAGATGCATCCACGCTATTTTGAAGTAAAATACCAGGATACGATGTGCATCCAACTTGGATTTATATCGCTGTATGCGCTTAAGCGTAGCCGGAATTATTTTAAGTCCTTCGTTGTATTTTTCGTGCAGAAAGTATTTATTCAATCTTCCATAATGTACATACAGAAATGAAATGATCTGGGAGTTATTATTAAAATGCGCATAATTGCTATCCCGATAATTTTCCAGTTCATCCAGGTATTTGTCATATTTGTCCTTAAGTCTGAGGTTGTACGCACAGGTGAGTATGTAATGATACCCGCGCATGTATAAGTCAGGATCTTCTGAAATGAGATCGGGGGACTGCTGAAAAAGATTTACCCAGTTTTCGGCATATATAAGACAATTTTCAAAATCCAGAATTATATAATAATACCAAACCAATGACTGATACAAGTATATTTTTTCATGATAGGTCAGGTTTTCTTTTTTATGATAATCCTTGACCCATTGGTATTCCCGAACAAATTTTTCGAGTTCATCCTGATTTTTTACATGCCCGTTTTTTATATAATGGCTGTGCAGGAGTATCCGGATATTCGACAGTTTGGCTGTGCTATCGATAATTTTAATTTTTTCTTCACTTTTTGCAATCAGGTCAGGTACTATGTCCGGTCCGCTGCGGGTGATGTGACGTGATTCAATATTTTTTTCTGTCTCCAGAATAGCCAGATACAGCAGATCATTGTTGGATTTATCCGCCAGAATTTTTGCTTTATCCAGAATTTTGAGTGATTGCAGATATAGACCTTTACCATATAGTATATCCACATAATCAAGATATTCTCTTACCTGAATGTCGGTTTTTTTCTGAATATGAATCATCCTGAGACTGGTCATCAGTTGTTTGTAGAGATGGCGCTTCAGATTCGAGTACTGGACTTTATCTATACCCTTTAATTTCGTGAGTATCTGATGATCATTCAGTTCTTTTTGTTTGTCCATCAATTCGAAAAGCTGAATGTATTTCAGGGAGTCTGCTTCCTGAATTCTTGTAGAATAGAAAGTAAAATTTCTTTTTTCTGCTTTTGTCAGCGATTTTACCAATTGGAACAACTGATCAGACTGCGAAATGGCCATAACATGATTTTTTAATATAAGCAACTGAAATTCAGCTATGTATCTCCCTTTTTATTTAACTGAAAATAACAATTTCTTTTCATTTGTATGGAAAGGTAAGGTAAATGTAATATAAAAAAGAAGAGTTTTCACTGATTTGCCCCATTAAAATTTTAAATAGAGATATAATAACATACTTTTCTTCCATGAACTCAAAAACTACAGGCATATCAAATTTAAAATTTTCATAAGAGAGTCTACTAAGAAAAGTATATTTTTTCCAAAGATATCCAAAAAATCAAAAAATATCGAATTTCAAACAGTTACTAATCATTGCTTTTTAAACCTTAATTCCTATGATGTTTAGCTGCAATTCTTCCTTTTTGACTGTTCGGGTGGGATCACTATTTTAATCATTCGTTTCTGGTATGCCTAGATTTAGATATTGTATGGAAGTTTGTTTGAACCTAAGTTTGTGCATTCTTAATTACAAATAGCTTCGTATGAAATTTTTAAATCTATGTATATTTTTGGTAATCGTTCATTTTCAACTCAAATCACAAAATAATAATGTAGGTATAGGTACGCTTAACCCGGATCCAAGTGCAGTATTAGATTTGACTGCAAATGACAAAGGATTGCTTTTACCAAGACTTACTTCCGTACAAAGATGTGCATTGCCCAATCCGAGTATGGGATTGTTGATTTATGACATTGATTCGTTGTCTTTGTTTGTTTTCAGCGGTTCGCCACTGCGATGGAAATCATTAAAAATGAATGAAGGAAGTACTCAGACTCAATGGTACAGAGATCAGGACAATGATGGTTTTGGTGATGTTTCTGTTAGCATTTTATCTTGTGATAAACCGATGGGTTATGTTGAAAATAGTATAGATTGTGATGACTTAGATGTAACGAAATATCTAGGAGCAGTAGAAATTTGTGATGGTATAGATAATGATTGTGACGGCCAAAATGATGAAGATTTTAATTTAGCAACAAATCTTAACAATTGTGGAAATTGTGGTCAAGTTTGTTTTATTTCCAATGCACAGGTTCAATGTATCTCAGGGGTTTGTACATTTATAGGGTGTCAAATAGGCTATGTAGATGCGAACAATAATTTATCAGATGGTTGTGAGGTTAATTTAGATGTTCAGCAGAAATGTTTTATTGATGGAGTATTATACAACAAGAACCAACAAAATCCATCTAACCCTTGCCAAATTTGTTTGCCTTCAGAAAGCACTTCTATTTGGTCTTTTACTTTGGTTTGTACCAATTTACATAGCGTGCCCAGGTGGGATGGAAGTAAGCTACTTAATGGCAATATAATGGATAATGGAACAGAAACATCTATAGGTACTGAACCAGTCCTCGGACAAAAACTCACTGTAGCAGGAAAAACTACTACTGTAGATCTACAGATGACTAATGGCGCATCAAGTGGCCTTGTGCTTCAGTCAGATGCTAACGGTAATGCTAGCTGGATAAATCCAACTACACTATCCATAACAGAAGTTGATCCACAAGTGGCATCATCTCTTTCAGGAAGCATACCGAGATGGAATGGTACTACACTTTCAGATGGCACTATTCAGGATGATGCTACCAATGTAGGTATAGGTACGGCTCCAGTAATAAATCAAAAACTTACCATAGCGGGTAAAACGACCACTACTAATCTACAGATGACTAATGGCGCATCAAGTGGACTTGTGCTTCAGTCAGATGCTAATGGTAATGCTAGCTGGATAAATCCAACTACATTATCCATAACAGAAGTTGATCCAGAAGTGGCATCATCTCTTTCAGGAAGCATACCGAGATGGAATGGTACTACACTTTCAGATGGCACTATTCAGGATGATGCTACCAATGTAGGTATAGGTACAGCTCCAGTAATAAATCAAAAACTTACCATAGCGGGTAATGATGCCAACGGAAATGGCACGTGGGTAAATGCAAATTCGCTGACAATTACCGAAACCGACCCTCAGGTTTCTTCTTCCGCTACAAATACAATTCCAAGATGGAACGGAACAGCACTTGCCGATGGTATAATCCAGGACAATGCCACCAACGTAGGTATCGGTATTGCTCCCATAGTAAACCAAAAACTCACAGTAGCAGGAAAAACTACTACGACCAATTTACAAATGACCACCGGCGCTGCCAATGGATTGGTGATGCAATCTGATGCCAACGGAAATGGCACATGGGTCAATGCCAATACCCTTGCTATCAACAATTTGTACAACACCAGCGGTACACTGTCTTCTTCTCGCACCATTACGCAAGCAAGCAATGCTTTAAACATTGCTAACAATGGAACTCAAAATACAACCATCAATTTGACATCGACTGGTGACTTTGATATCCAGGATAATGGCACGAGTGCTTTTTTTGTAAGGGACAATGGTAAGGTAGGAATAAATACAAATGCTCCGGTAGCGCATCTGCATGTAAAGGACAGTAGTGTGGTTTTTTCTGGCTTAAATATATTACCTGCTTTGCCTGGTAATCCTCCGGTAAGCGGAGCAGGAACCCGTATGATGTGGTATCCTGACAAAGCAGCTTTCAGATCTGGAACAGTGACAGGTGTAGAGTGGGATAAAGCAAATGTTGGAGACCATTCCATTGCTATGGGGTTTAATACTATTGCATCTGGACTTTCATCTACTGCTATGGGGATTACTACTATTGCAACAGGGGATCATTCTACTGCTATGGGTGCTATAACAGTTGCATCAGGGAATTTTTCCTATGCTGCGGGACTTTTTGCAACTGCATCTGGGGCTATTTCTACTGCAATAGGAAATAATACAACTGCATCCGGGGATAATTCTACCGCAATTGGAAATAATACATCAGCAAAAGCACGCGGTTCTTTAGCTATTGGAAATTATAACGATCCGATATCAACCAGCTCTGAGACGTCCAATGTCACGACAGATCCTGTTTTTATCATTGGAAATGGGACATCGGATAATGACAGAAAAAATGCCATTACCATTTTAAAAAATGCAAAAACGGGGATCAACACTTCGGCACCCTTGGCAGGATTGCATATCAAAGGGGTGGAGGCTTCTTTTGATTCCCACATCAGATTGGAAACTGCCGGTGGCGGGGAATATGGTAATATTCTATACGATGGCAATATGAAATTCCGCAACTTCGGAGCAGATGATGAATATCAATGGCGCAATAGTGCCAGTAGTATTCGCATGCGACTTTTTGATAATGGTGATCTGACTATTGCAGGTACCCTGACTACAGGAAGTGATGCTCGTCTAAAAAAAGATATAAAACCGATAAACAATGCATTGTCTGTCATTTCCGGTATTAATGGATATACTTATCAATGGGTGGATGAAAGTCGAGGATCGCTACTACAGTCAGGTGTTATCGCTCAGGAGATAGAAGGGTCTCTTCCACATCTGGTGCGGACAAATGAAGCAGATGAAAAGTCTGTTAATTACATCGGAATGATACCTTATCTGATTGAAGCCGTGAAAGATCTTAAAAAAGAAAATGAAGAGTTGAAAAGATTGGTAGAAAAATTATTGGAAGAAAAAAAATAAACATTACGATAAATGTCATAACATTAAATTCTCTTTTCTGCCGTAGTACCATCAAGTTATGAAAAAATATTTTTTTCCCCTTATGGAATAAAGTTATTTATTGCTCTCTTTAAGTTTTGTGCCCAACTGTTCAAGCAGGTGGGCACAAAACAATAATATTCATTTGATTTTTATAATTGCTTTTATAATTTAGTTTAGAAATTCAGGCATTAAACATCTTTTATTCAAGTGGAAAGTATACATTTGGTTTATAAACAAGACTAAAACAAAGTGAACACCATAGAAGTCAAAAAACGCACTTTTAAAACGGCAATATTTTGTTATATTTTGTTTTTGAGTTATTCATCATCTCAGGCTCAATATGAAAATCTACAGTTCAGGCATCTCACGGTAGATGACGGTCTTGCACAGTCTGTAGTCAATTCAATTTTTAAAGACAGCCGTGGTTATGTATGGATGAGTACATACAGCGGTATCAGCAGGTTTGATGGAATCAGGGTGCTCAGCAATGATGAAATAGCATCCGGCGCAGGAAGCATATCTCAAAGCGCCACGGTGTTTGAAGATTCCAAAGGGAATATCTGGATTGGCTCTGTGGAAGCGCTGATCAAATTTGATTATACAACCAATAAATTTTACAAGTATAATCGGAGTTCAAAAGTCGGATTAGAAGGAACAAAAAGGAAAGGATATTATTTCCCATTTGCAGAGCGTGACGGCAAAATTATTTGTTCTACGATGGCATTTCCGGTATGTTACATTTTTGATACAAAAGATGAGTCATTTCTGGAATTTGATGTTTCCATAAATAAATCAATAAATCTGGTGGTGCCTGAAGTCATACCACAGGTGGCGGGTCTCTTTAAAGACATTTTTCTCTATGTATGGTATGACGAAAAAAAAGGGACTGCTATCACTACCATGGCAGAAAGCAGCGGAAAGGGATTGTATTGGAAAACAATTTATGTGAAAGGACATTATGGAGATTTAATGGGTGCAAAAAAGTATGGAGATATCATGTATATTATCTTCAGACAATCAAATTCAAATCCGGAAAAATCAACATCTGCCATCCACCTTTATAATTTCAGAACAGGTAAAGTTGATTTCATTTACCACTTAGATTATCCCATAAACGGGTTGACGGAAAATGATGGTAACTTATATGTAGCATCCATCAACAGTGGCATACATATTATTGATCTGAAAACAATGACCGAAACAGGAAACATCAGACACCATCCAAAAATGCCATCATCTCTGATGACAAACTATTCAACCTATGTTTACATTTTTGATGATCAGTTGTGGGT
This sequence comes from Saprospiraceae bacterium, assembly GCA_016714445.1. Taxonomy (GTDB): domain Bacteria; phylum Bacteroidota; class Bacteroidia; order Chitinophagales; family Saprospiraceae; genus OLB9. The sequence goes on from JADJNF010000007.1 coordinate 20,479, forward strand.
TTCCAGTTGGGGCAAAGGTGTGGATTACACATATCTTTCTCCACAGATGTTCCACCAACATCTATCAGCCCACGAAGCAACACAAAATAAAACCGATAATTTTATCAGAGGCATCGTTGAAGATGAAAACGGACATTTCTGGTGCAATACTTTAAGCAAAGGAATCATACAATTGAATGAAAAATTAGAATATCTGTCTACCATCAAGGGTACAGAAACTATCCAAAGCGCTTCAATATATATTGATAAAGCACAAAATTTATATTTTGGAGATAAAGTACTTCTAAAATACAATATCAAAAATAAAAAACTCCAATCTTTCGATCACAAAAAACCAGATTTCAAATATTCATTGCAAAGCAACGATTTTCAATATTTTACCTGCGATAAAAATGATAAAATATTGGCAGCGAGCATGTCGGGGGTTTTCGAAATTGACGGGCAAAATAATCAGATTCACCCATTAAACAACGATTGTAATGAATTTACTGAAATACAACAGTTTGTTTATAAAGACAGACATGACCGGTTGTATGCTTTTTCTTCATTTCATGGTTTGAATGTGTTTCAGGAAAAAAACGGGTACACAGAAAAAATATATAGTTTTGAAAAAGCATTTATTCCCAGACATGCATATGAACAAAACGACAGTATCATTTGGTTTGGTACTACATCGGGATTGATAAAATACAATAGTAAAAGAAATACAGAAATCTGGTTTACCACATCAAATGGTCTTCCCGACAACACCATATACGCCATCGCACCAGATATGTATGGACGACTGTGGCTGAGTACTAACAGAGGAATAAGTACAATGGATATTGCCAGTGAAAAATTCAAAAACTACTTCAATAGTCTGGGACAGCAAAGTCTGGAATATAACCGACATTCGGTTTGTATCACAAAAGATGGCAGGATACTTTTTGGGGGGATAAATGGTATAACTTCCATAAATCCTTCTGTCGTCGATGTCACATCCCGTCGTCCTTTATTAGAGTTTACATCGGTACAAAGTGAGATAGAGATTAATCCTTATGGGCATGAAAAAGCTTCTGAAACAAAAATTCTTCCTGCCGGTACCACATTTATAGAGTTTCAGTTTAAGGCCATTGATTATTTTAAAAGTAAAGAACTGCAATTGCATTATAAACTGGATGGAATCGACACAAAATGGGAAAGTGTCCAAAATCCGGGATACGCCAGATATATCAACCTGAAACCTGGAAAATATGTTTTTAAAGTGGTTGAAGGCGGAAAAGATGAACTTAAGACCCAAAAAGCCAAAACATTTTATTTTGAAATAGCTAAATTCTGGTGGCAAACCCTCGTTTTCAAAATTCTGATGGTGGGATTACTCCTTTTTATGGTGTATTTCGTTTTACAATTATGGATAAAACAAAAACTAAGTGCAGAAAAACATACATTGGAAAAACAGCTGGTCATACTCAAAGAACAGGAACGTATCAGTTCCGATCTGCATGACGACATTGGGTCTACTTTAAGCAGTATCTCCATTTATAGTGAGTTGGCTGATAAATATTACCAAACTTTTCCTGAAAAAAGTCAGGACATGATTCAAAAGATTTCGAAACAATCTAAAGAACTTATGTCGAGGATTGAAGATATAATCTGGAGTTTAAAACCCAATACAGAACACAATATTAGCATTAAAAAAAAGATACAGGAAATAGCTTTAGAGTCACTGTTTCTAAAAAATATTATATTTACCCTTGAAGTAGATGAAAATACAGATCACCTGGTTACAGAACCTGAATTACGCAAAAACATTGTTCTTATCATCAAAGAAGCCCTCCATAATATAGCAAAATACAGTGAAGCTACAGAGGCTAAAATATCTATCCAATATGAGCAAAAAAATATTGTCCTGAGCATAAGTGATAATGGTATTGGCTTTGACCAGAATAACATAAAAAAAGGAAATGGTTTAGGGAATATGAAAAAACGTACATCTGATGTGAACGGAATTTGTAGCATTCAGACGGCTACCGGATCTGGGACATTCATCACGTGCAGTATACCTATAGCTAGATTTAGATATTGAAAAGTCATAAAATTGATGTAATTTTATATCATGATAAATGTATTTATATACGACGATAACGAAGCCAGAATGGATAGCCTTACTGCCTTGCTGGAGCTTACTGAAAATATGAATTTTGTCGGCAGTGCTTCCAATTGTTTACAAGCTGAAAACGACATGGAAAAAACAAAACCGGATGTAGTACTCATGGACGTTGAAATGCCGGAAGCTGATGGTATAGAAGGTGTAATGAGGATCAAAAGTAAATATCCGCACATCAAAATCATCATGCAAACTGTCTATGAAGATAGCGATAAAATTTTTAATGCATTGCGAAATGGGGCAGAAGGATATATACTAAAGAAAGCATCCATTCATCATATCATAGAAAGCATTGTCGAAGTCCATAACGGAGGCGCTTTTATGACCCCGAGTGTAGCCATGCAAGTGATGAATTTCTTAAAAAAACCATCCCAAAGTGACATCAAAATGGAAAAACTTACCTCACGGGAGCATGAAGTACTAAAGTTTCTTTCTGATGGGGACAGCTACAAAATGATAGCGGACAAAATGAATATCAGCTATGGGACCGTCAATAATCACATCAAAAAAATCTATGAAAAACTTCAGGTACACTCTCTCGGCGAAGCGGTGTCATACGCGTTAAAAAGTAAAAGCAACTTTATCTGAAGATGACTGATTACTCAGAAAATCGCATAGAATGGTTTGTAATGGGTGCTGCAGCCATTATGTTGGTCTATCACGCCATTCTGTACTTACAGCAAAAAGATAAATTTGTGCTTTTGTATTCAAACTATTTGTTTTCTTTATTGATATATCTCGTCTTCAGACAGGTGACCGGCTACGATTCTTTTACCAATACAACTTCAACATATGCTTATATTTTTGACCACCCTTTGATATTATTTATGTTGTTTAGTTATGTCTATTTTATAGCCGGAGTTTTAGATATACAGAACAATGCCAGGGTAGTAAAATTTGCTGTAACTACTTTTTACTTTACCATTGGTATTTTTTTTGTGATTCATCTTTACAAAGTGCTGTATACGGATGAAGTTGCTATGTCCAGATTTTCATTTCTGTGGACAAAAACCATATTACTTATTCTTGCTTTCATTGGATTGTCCGGAGCTTTTGTTGCCAGAAAAACTACCTTTATCCGGATCATCATATCAGGCGGCGTATTTTATGCCACATTTAGTTTATTGACGGTAATTTCTGTTTACCTCACAATTCCAATTTTCGGATTATACCAGTATCAGCTATATTTTATTGGGTGTCTGATAGATATATTATTGTTTTCCACTGCTCTTGGGTATCGTAGTTATCTTATTCAGCAAGAGAAGGTTCAAACCCAGCAATTGCTCACAGAAGAGAGCGAAAAAAACAAAGCACTTCTCCAGATGCAGCATAATATTCTGCAAAAGGAAAACAAAAGAGAACAATCCAGATTGTCTATGAATAAAAAACTGCAGGATGAAGTAGGTGCAAGCTTAAGCAGTATTCATGTTTTCGCAGATTTATCTGCAAAAGTAATGGAGACCAACCCCGATAAAAGTAAAGAATATCTGCTTAGAATAGCCAATCTGGGACAGAACATCATGGACGACATTGGAGATATCATCTGGATGGCCAATCTTCATGAAGACATTGTACACGAAGCTTTTCTGACGAGAATAAAAAATTATAGTCACGAAATATTGATTCCAAAACAGAAGTCAATGCACCTGAATGTATCTGAAAAATATCGTGATACCATGCTTTCAGAAGAATTTATGAAAAATGGCCTTGCCAAAATAAAAGCAGCCATGAAAGATGTCTTAAATGACCATGCTACACCAGAATTAGGCATCATCATAGAAGTTAATGATCACTGTCCATCAATACTCATCACACCCGCGTCATTCGGAGGGACATAATTTGTAATGAAAAAGGATATTTAAATTTGACCGTTAACATGTTCCACCATTCCTGCGATAAAATGTATGTCACAATGTTTTGATGCTGACCTCTGTCGTCAGCTGGGCAACAAAGCCATACCCCATTATATCCTACTCGATCCCGATGGGCGCATCATGCTCGAAAATGCACCCGGCCCCTCAGATCCAAACCTGACTCTGGTATTGGATCGGTTGTTGAAAGGGAAAAAGTAAAGTATTTCCCTCAATTTTTCGCTGGTATATAATTTCTTACTTCAGTTAAGAAACAAGTCTTCTTTGGTACTTCAGAAGACTTTACAGAAGCAAATTACCATTTAATCATTTTGATTAGCATATTTCAGATGGTCAAATTACTTTAGACATGGTGCATCGCCAAATTGACCTTCATTAGATATATGTCCCTTAATACTTTCTGTAGTTTAAAATGCTTAATTGTTCTGACTAAATCAAAGTATATTATAAAATGTCAAACTTATCTATCAGAATTGTCTATGACCTTTCTTTTCACACATCAAAATAAAATAAAGATAAAATTTTAAAATCTCAAAAAAGATTCCCAATTTTTCTGACTACAAATCATAGTATTATATACTCAAAATAAATTGGTTGCGAAAATTGCTTTATCCAAAGTATTGATTTTGAGTAAGGACGAAGTTTATGTTTACCCAAAGCAGTAACACGAAGCTTGTCTTTAAAGCAATACATCATCAAGACAATATTCGTCCAGGGCATTTATCGTCGAAATAGATAAGACTAAAACCGTCAATATAATATAAAGACACGTAAAACATCGTCGAAATAATATAAAGACATTTATCGTCTTTATAATGAAGACATAATTTTTCTCAAAGAAAATTATCGTCGGTATAACAACAAGATTAGGTGCAATCCTTCTCAAAAATTAATAAAATTCACGAATATTAGTATAATAAAAGCCAGCGTGTTTTCAGTTCATAAAAAATCATCTGCCTGTTTTAAGTGATATTTTTGACATAAGTATTGAAGAAAAATGATATATAAAAGTATCTTTACATTCTAAAAATATGCGAATTATCTTATATGAATTTAATAGACAAAGGAATAGAAAATAGACTTATTCGGTTTAACGAAGACCGAAACTTTATAACATACATTCACCAAAACAAAAAACGCAATTATAACAATCCTGAAGAGAAAGTGCAAGCAGAAACTTTCCTGACTTTGGTTTTGATTTACTGCTATCCATTTTTTATGACAATAGCCGAAGATATTGGTTATACCGCCAGAGGCAGAAGCACCAATAACAACGAACTGATTGAAATAGGTGCAGCGTTATCAAAGTTTATTGCTCACCTCAACAAAACTGAACAATAACTAAAGAAAGAAATCTGAATTTCCGATTTATCTGTTTCTTCTAAAAAATATTAAAAATGAAAAAACAAAATGCCATACAATTATTTGAAGATAAAAAGGTTAGAACACTTTGGGATGAAGAGCGAGAGAAATGGTATATTTCAATTATTGATGTAATTGAAATATTAACTAATACTGATAGACCAAGGAAATATTGGAGTGATTTGAAAGCCAAACTAAAAAAAGAAGGAAGTGAGTTGTCCGAAAAAATCGGACAACTCAAAATGCAATCAGTTGATGGTAAATTTTATTTAACTGATGTGGCCGATACCGAACAACTTTTTCGCCTTATTCAATCTATTCCTTCGCCAAAAGCAGAACCTTTTAAACTTTGGCTGGCACAAATAGCTGCCGAACGTTTTGACGAAATGCAAGACCCTGAACTTACGATTGACAGGGCTTTGGAACAATATCAGCAATTAGGATATTCTGAAAACTGGATAAATCAACGGCTTAAAAGCATAGAAATAAGAAAAGAACTGACCGATGAATGGAAAAACAGAGGTTTGAAAGAAGGACAACAATTTGCGACGCTCACTGACATTATTACCAAAGCCTGGAGCGATAAAACAACCAAAGAATATAAAATACTTAAAGGCCTAAAGAAGGAAAACCTGCGTGATAATATGACCAATACCGAACTTATATTAAATATGCTTGCTGAGGCATCTACCAAAGATATTTCGCAAGCCGTAAACCCAAAAGATTTTGAAACCAGTAAAAAGGTAGCTGCACAAGGTGGCAACGTAGCCAAAGTAGCTATGAAAGAATTGGAAGCCAAAACAGGTAAAAAAGTAGTAACGGCACTAAATGCAAAAGCAATTTTAACCGAAAATAATACTACCAAAAAACTTAACCCTACAAAACCTAAAAAGTAATGAGCAGCTATTATATTTCAAAATCACTCAACCCAAAATGCGTATTCATTTTTACAATATAGTGAATTGGTAAAACGGTTTTGACCTGACTTCAAGTCGCTATTACTACTTTAGTTAAAAAATCAAACTCATCCAGGTACATTAAGCATTGTACTCTTCGTGTTCTCAGTGTTCTTTGTGGTTCAAAATGCCACAAGTGGTAAACTACTTCTGGCTAAATAAAAGTATAAAGTAAAATGTCAAACTTATCTGCCAGGAAATGTTTATAACCTTTCTTTTCACACATCAAAATATCAGATTTTATACAGTTGTATTATTAGAAAATCATAGTAAAACCCAAAAGATTAATGTTTTGTCAAAAGATAATATTTCAATTTATTATTTAAAAAATGGAATAGACAATCCGATTTTAAATCAAACCAAGCAACTTTCCTATCCAATATGTTTCCTCTTTGATGAAGAAGGTAAGATAATATTAGTTAATGCACCTCCTCGATCAAATCCAAGTTTAGGTGAGGTTCTTGATCGACTTGAGTGAATATTTTGGATGCTCTTTATGGTAATTTAAATGTGTGGTATTAATATTTAAATCATAGTGGACCAATATTTTTCCGGCAGGTAGATAATTGAACATTAAAATATATTGTTAAAATATATAGTTAAAATATAGTAAACATATACCCGATAATAAATCCAAATAATAAATATAAAAAAAATCTCTCGTTAATAAAATAATTTCGTCATTGAGCGTTAAGGTACTTAATATCTTTCTTCAGGTACTTAACAAGTTTTTGCAGTTACCTTATAACTTTCTTCAGTTGAATGACAAATCTTCTTTGGTACTTCAGAAGACTTTAAACAAGCAAATTACCATTTACTCACTTTCATAAGCTTATTTCAGTTGGTATAAAACACTCTATGCACGGTGCATATCATTTCGATCATTTTGCCACTTTGAATTCTAAGATGTTTAAAATGCTGGATATTGAGTTACATTTTAAATGCTTTGTGAAAATTAGATTTCTAAACCAGACACATCCCCTCATAGCCATAACACCATCCTTCAACCTAATACACTGAATTTCAGTCATCTACACTCCTTTTTATATAACTGAACATAACAATTTCATTTCATTTGTATCGATAGATATAAGAAATGTAGTATAAAATTGTACTCTTTTCGTCATTTGACACAATTAAAAATTCAAATGATGAACCTGATCAAAAATAAATACGCTTTTTATGTTAAACGGGGAATGTGACCAGGGACTCTACGTCCCTCAATACGAAAAAGATGCCTGCGGCATAGGCCTGATCGCCCATCTGAAATCTGAAAAATCATTTCAGATCGTCAGCGATGCACTGACCATGCTCGAAAATATGGAACACCGTGGCGCCTGCGGATGTGAAGAAAATACCGGAGACGGTGCAGGTATTCTGACCCATATTCCCCATCCGTTTTTTGAAGCATATGCTTCATCCATCAAAAAACACCTTCCTGAAGTGGGCCATTATGCGGTAGGGTTTACCTTTTTGCCCAAAGACAACGACATCAAACAGGAAATATACACCATCATCGACAAAGTACTGGAGATCAATCATTTCAGGCTACTTTTTGTGCGTCCCGTACCGGTAGACAATGCCATGATCGGCAAAGGTGCCCTCGAGACAGAGCCGGATATGGTACAGCTTTTTGTGGAGCCTGTAGATAGTACACTCGTGCGCCACCATATGGAGAGAAGACTGTATGTACTGAGAAATCATATCGTTAGGGACGTTATACAGGCTTTTTCATTTTTGAAAGAGATATTTTATTTTACTTCATTTTCTTCACAAACCATCATTTACAAAGGTCAACTCACCGCCACACAAGTACGGCAATATTTCAAAGACCTGAATGATCCTTTGTATTCCTCCGCCATAGCGCTGGTACACTCCAGATTTTCGACCAATACAGTGCCGAAATGGAAGCTGGCACAGCCGTTCAGATGTATTGCTCACAACGGAGAGATCAACACAGTACAGGGCAATGTCAATTGGTGGACAGCCCGGGAGAAAGAACTGACTTCAGATGTGTACAGCACCTATGATCTCAAAAAATTGCTGCCGGTTTGTAGCCCTACCCTTTCTGACTCAGGAAATTTTGATGCCGTGCTGGAGTTTTTGTTCCGTAATGGGTACAGCATGCCGCACGCGCTCATGATGATGATCCCAGAAGCGTTTCAGAATGACGAAGGTATGGATGAGTTCAAAAAAGACTTTTACAGCCACTACGAGCCGCTGATGGAGCCTTGGGATGGTCCGGCGTCGATATGTTTTTCTGATGGTGTGGTCGTAGGAGCTACGGTGGACAGAAACGGTCTGCGTCCTTCCAAATATTGTCTCACGTCTGATGACAGAATCATCCTGGCTTCCGAGTCGGGCATACTCGCTATGCCGCAGGAAAATGTCATCTTTAAAGGTAATCTGAGTCCGGGCAAAATCCTGATCGCTGATCTCGATGCAGGCAGAATAGTCGGTGATGAAGAATTAAAATCCATCATTTGCCAGCGATATCCCTACAGTCAGTGGAATGCTGATCATCGTACTGCACTCAAAGATATACCACCACATTCTCCGCAGGAAAATAAGAATAACTTATCTCTCTTGGTCAGAGAAACTGCCTTTGGGTACACCAGAGAAGATAAAGATTTGCTTTTGGCATCCATGGCTGTTTCAGGATATGAACCGGTCAGTTCGATGGGTTCAGACATTCCCCTCGCCATCCTGTCCAGACAGGCACAACCCGTATTCAATTATTTTAAGCAGGAGTTTGCGCAGGTCACCAATCCGCCTATAGATCCGCTGAGAGAAAAGTTTTTTATGACATTGCAATGTTATCTCGGGGATGCCGGTGATATCATGCGGATCAAAAATGAAAATGCCAGACAGATAAAGTTGGAGTCACCGGTATTGAGTGATGATGATTTTTTGAAAGTGTTAGGAAGCCGGAATTACGGTTATACAATAAAAAGTATTGATGCCAGATTTGACGCTTCAAATACTACAAATTTAAAAAATGCGATTATTTCATTATGTCTAAGGGCAGAAAAAATGATCAAAGATGGTTGCAATATTCTGATCATAGACAATACGGATATTACCGATTCTATAGCTTCCATACCTTCTTTACTTATCACCGGTGCCATCCATCATCATCTGATAAAAACCGGATTACGAAGGAAAACATCTCTGGTCATCAATGGCGGCGACATCATAGAAGCCCATCAGATAGCTTGCCTTTTGTCATTTGGAGCCGATGCAGTATATCCATCTCTGGCGCATGAAACCATCGGACAGATGAGCGGAGAAAAAAATACAGACGTCAGGCTAGCAAAGAAAAATTATAAAAAGGCATTGGATTCTGGTTTAATGAAAATCATGTCCAAACTTGGCATTTCTACGGTCAGCTCCTACAAAGCGGCCCAAACTTTTGAAGCATTGGGCATTCACAAAGAAGTCATGGACATTTGTTTTATAGGGGCAGTATCGCGTATAGGTGGTATGACCTTTGATATGCTGGCAAAAGAGCAGTTGCATAAACATTTTCTGGCCTTCAGTCAGGTAAGAAATCTGCCTGAATCAGGAAGATACCAATGGAAACAAAGGGGCGAGTTCCATCTTTTTAATCCGGCATCTGTACACCTGCTCCAGCATGCCACCAAAACCAATAACTATTCCGTATTCAAAAAATATACAGCAGAAGTCAATGATCAGTCAGAAAGGGCTTGTACCCTCAGAAGTCTGTTCGATTTCAGGAAGGGAAATCCTATCCCACTGGCAGAGGTAGAACCGATCGAAAACATCATGCGCAGGTTTGCGACGGGTGCCATGTCTTTTGGCTCTATTTCTGAAGAAGCACACACCACTCTGGCCATTGCTATGAACAGAATAGGGGGAAAAAGCAATAGTGGTGAAGGTGGAGAAGATGCCAAAAGATATAAAAAACTGGCCAATGGTGATTCTACCAGATCAGCCATCAAACAGGTAGCTTCCGGAAGATTTGGCGTCACCATAGAATACCTGAACAATGCCGATGAAATCCAGATCAAAATGGCACAGGGAGCCAAGCCGGGTGAAGGAGGTCAGTTGCCTGGTCATAAAGTAGATGCTAATATAGCGCGGATCAGACATTCTACGGAAGGTGTCGGACTCATCTCTCCGCCGCCACATCACGACATTTATTCTATTGAGGATCTGGCCCAATTGATTTTTGATCTTAAAAATGCGAATCCTGAAGCGCGTATCAGTGTAAAACTCGTAGCAAAAGCAGGCGTAGGCATCATTGCATCCGGTGTGGCAAAGGCTCATGCGGACCATATACTGATCTCCGGCTTTGATGGTGGCACTGGTGCATCTCCACTTAGTTCAGTCATGCATGCAGGTATTCCATGGGAACTAGGTCTGGCAGAAACCCATCAGACATTGGTAAAAAACAAACTGCGAGACAGAGTTACCCTTCAGACAGATGGGCAGATACGCTCGGCCAAAGATATGGCTGTTGCAACTATGCTTGGCGCAGAAGAATGGGGGATTGCAACAGCAGCGCTGGTGGTGAGTGGATGTATCCTCATGCGCAAATGTCATCTCAATACCTGTCCCGTAGGCATAGCGACTCAGGATGAAACATTGCGTGGAAAATATGACGGCAAAGTAGAATATCTGGTCAATTATTTCACTTTTCTGGCGACTGAGCTTAGAGAAATAATGGCGGACCTGGGTTTCCGTACGGTCAATGAAATGGTAGGAAGATCCGATATGCTTTCCTATAATGTATCAGATAAATACTGGAAGTACAGGACACTGGATCTGTCAGCAGTTTTGTTCAGACCGGAAGAAGACCCCAATCATACTGCCTACAAATCCATCGAACAGGATCATGGCATAGCGGACATTCTGGACAGAAAACTCATTCAATATTCAGATCTTGCGATTCAGGATAAAGTGAACATCAGCAGCGTATTTCCTATTCAAAGTACTGACAGGGCCGTAGGTACCATGTTGTCTGGCAATATTGCCAAAAAATACGGTGCTGATGGATTGCCCAATGGTTCTGTTGACTATCGGTTCAAAGGCTCCGCTGGTCAAAGTTTTGGTGCTTTTGGCATCAAAGGACTGCATTTTATACTGGAAGGTGAAGCCAATGATTATTTTGGTAAAGGACTGAGTGGAGCGACATTGATCATCACTCCTGACAGAAACTTCAATGGTGAGCCTTCTGAAAATATCATCGTGGGCAATGTTGCGTTGTTTGGCGCTACTTCAGGAGAAGTGTATATCAAAGGCAGGGCAGGTCAGCGTTTTGCCGTGAGAAATTCCGGTGCATCAGCTGTTGTAGAAGGTGTAGGTGACAATGCCTGTGAATATATGACCGGAGGTATGGTGACCATATTGGGATCCGTAGGTAGAAATTTTGCAGCAGGGATGAGTGGAGGCGTTGCTTATGTGTACGATCAGTCAGCAGATCTGGAAATCGTACTGAATCGCGAAATGGTTATCCAGGATACCATGACCACACATGATGAAGATGTCATCAAAGAACAACTGAGAGATCATTTCAGATACACAGGTTCATCACTGGCACTGGAGATTTTGAGCAACTGGGAAGAATGTAAAAACAGATTTACGAAGATCATGCCGGTTGAATATAAAGCAGCTTTAGAGCGTAGAAAAGATACCGTTCAGAAAGTAAAAACAAAACAAATACCAGCAAATAAATATGGGTTTTAGTGGTAATGAGTGAATGAGTGAATGAGAAAATAATTGAATGAGTAAATGAGTAAATGATGAATCGGGATAGTGATAATAATAGAAAATCAACAACTTAGCAACTCAAACAACTTAGCAACTTAACAAATCCGCAACTTTAACAACTTAACAACTCAACAATTCTAGCAATTTAGCAACTCAACAATAAAGAAATAATGGCCGATCCAAAAGGTTTTTTAAAATACAACAGAGCAACTCCTTCGACCAGAAAGGTAGAAGAGAGAGTGAAAGATTATAAAGAGATTTATAAGCCTGTGGACGAAACATTCATCAAAGATCAATCATCGCGGTGCATGGATTGTGGTGTTCCTTTTTGTCATAGTGGCTGTCCGTTGGGAAATCTGATACCGGATTTTAATGATGCGGTATACCATGAAGAATGGCAAAAAGCATATGAGATCTTATCAGAAACCAATAATTTCCCGGAGTTTACCGGTAGAATTTGTCCTGCACCATGCGAATCGGCTTGTGTGTTGGGAATAAATAATCTTCCGGTTACCATAGAAAATATAGAAAAACAAATCATAGAGCATGCATTTGCTCACGGCTGGGTAAGAGCCAATAATTTTGGGGTAGAATCAGGCAAAAACATTGCCGTCATCGGATCGGGGCCTGCCGGTTTGGCTGCCGCTGCGCAGCTCAATAAAGCAGGTCACCGGGTCTCGGTGTATGAACGCAATGACAAGCCCGGTGGTCTGCTGAGATACGGAATACCGGACTTCAAACTCGAAAAATGGGTAGTAGATCGTCGCGTTGATGCAATGAAAGAAGCAGGCATCACCTTTATTTGTCAGGCCAATGTAGGATTTAATATCGATATAAAAGACATCGAAGCAAGTCACGATGCCATAGTTTTATGTGGTGGCAGCACTATACCGAGAGATCTGAATATCCCGGGCAGAGAGGCATCAGGTGTGCATTTTGCTATGGATTTTCTGGAAAAATCAAATAAATATGTTGACGGCGGACTGAAAACCATTCCGGCCATCCATGTAAAAGATAAAAAAGTAATCGTCATCGGTGGCGGAGATACCGGTGCAGACTGTGTAGGCACAAGCAACAGACAAGGTGCAGCATCCGTAACACAAATTGAACTACTGGCAAAACCTGGCAACAATCGTACCGACAAAGATCCATGGCCGCTATGGCCAATGGTGCTGCGTACTTCCAGTTCGCATGAAGAAGGTTGTCAACGGGAATGGTCGATTCAAACTAAACGATTTATAAAAAACGAAACCGGAGTACTCACTGGAATTGAACTAGTAGATATTGAGTGGAAGCTGGATGAAAGCACAGGCCGTTATGATTTTGTTGATGTCGCTGGCACTACCAGAATAATGGAATGTGATTATGTATTTATCGCTGCCGGATTTTTGCACCCCCAAAAAGAAGGCATTATCGATCAGTTGGGTATCGAGCTGGACAATAGGGGAAATGTGACCACCAAAAACTACCAGACCAATCTTCCCCATGTATTTGCTGCAGGAGACATGAGACGGGGACAATCACTTGTAGTCTGGGCGATTCAGGAAGGTAGAGAAGCGGCGAGAGCGGTAGATCGGTATCTTATGGGTGTATCCAAACTGGAAGGCAAGGTGGTGAATGAGTTGGTGATGGGGTAATGATATGTTGTGGGTCTTAGTTCTCCACCATTGGGATTATCGTTATCGAAAAGACCATATAAGTTAATGCTTCTTTGCATAATACTAATTCTTCTTTGTTAACTTAGCTTATATTAAATTTCAGCTCAAATGTAGGCCAAAAAATAGGCTAAATACCAAACCTTAAGGTAGAATGTAAAAAGCGTGGCCGTTCCGGTACGCGGAGCGATTTAGCGGAACTAGCCTTTTTGTTTAGGGCGGGTCTTTTTGGCAATTGAAAAAAGTAAAAGCCTGTCGCGGCTTGAGCGACAATGCCAGAGTAAAGAAGTTATTCCGATCATTAAGTCTAAATCATATCATAACTAGGCTTTTACATTGTCATGGCTTTAGATGTCTACTTTTAAACATGACAAATGTATAATCTTGAAACATTTTGCATCCAATACTTAAGTTGACAAAGTAGAACTACAGTGCTAAAACTCTTAACTTAGAATTTTCTATTTAGAGTACAAGAATTACAAACCAACATGACTTTGAAGTAGTTCTGGACGTATTGCAGTCTCAGATATTGCAGTCAGTTTAGTTCATTTATTCAGTCTCTTATAAATAGCACAGCTGTCGCATGAAAACACCAAACAGATACTAGAAAGAACTGATTGTTAATGTGCAGGCACCGGTTACAGATTTACACCAACGAAGGGAGACAGAAAAAAGCCAATAGGATTTGACACCTGATTTTACTTATATCCTCCATCACTCACTGTAGTGCTCTCGTAATACCAGACAGAAAAATAAGTGGATTCCCTTCTAATTTTACATCTTTACGAATCTCGCTACTTTTCGATTGGTACCTTCCATTAATTCGATGATGTAAGCTCCTTGCCCCAAGTGATCTACTTGTAAGGTTGTCTCACACGGCTGGTGCAAAACGGGTTGATTTCTACCCAGGAAATCATACACTTTCACAGAATGTAGAGCGCAAGGCTCACTTGTTTGGATTTCTAAAGCAAAAGAGACTGGATTGGGAAAAAGACCAAAAGTATTCATTTCCCCATCGAAAGTGTGGGTTGTTTCTGCGTCGTATGGATTTTGCAATCTATATATTTGCTTTCCTTTTTCACCCAAATCAAAATTAAAGTAGTACGCGGCATCTTTGTAAACTACATTATTTAAGTCAGTTAGGGTAAAAAATTCATATTCACAACCACTATCATACACAAATGAGAAAGTTTCACTATCAAAAACCAATTTTGAACTTCTATTATTGGAAGAATTATCCAAAATGTACAATCCTTTATGTCCGTTATTTGATCGGTAATCAGGATGTATAAATGTTGTGTTTTCCAGATAATCCAGCGCTTTTATTACTTGTCCTTCAAAGTTCATTTTCTCAATTCTCCTAAGTGAATCATTTAAAAAAACAATATGATTATCATAGATATCTATGATTTTGTTAATAAATACACCTTTCAATTCTGTATGTGATTTTGTCATTAGGTTATAGAAATGTGAGATCTCTTCGGATGGTGTTTTTACACTAAAACATATAAACTCATCATTGTGCTGTTCTCTTAGATTGGTTATATCATCAAAGGTCTTATCATAAACCTTTTCTACCAAAAGACTACCATCCGTATCATTTGATAAAATGTACATTCTTATTTGATTGGTTGTATAATTGGTCATGACGACTGCATTACCAGGAGTAATATAACTATAATAATTACTAAAATTAAAATCCTTTAAATCCATAATTTCCTTTTCATTCTTACCATCCGAAAAAGTAATAATATTCTGGCTTTGGGATTTTTTGTACGCATAATATTTATCACCTATTAGTTTTTTTGACTTTAGATCTAATGTCCTTATATAATTAAATTCAGGGTTTGAAAATTCAATAAGTTTGTCATATGTGATGAGTACAATTTTATTTTCAAATTTGAGCATTTCTTGGATCCCGCTTCCATTATAATAAGAACTAATATCAAATACAGCGTGCCTATCTATATCTATCACTTTTTTATTCAAAAAAAGAAAACCATTATAACCATTAAAATAAGTAGGAAAGTCGCCCTCAAAACTTATTAGACCTAAGTCTTCTGTCAGATTTGTAAATTGAAGACTTTCTAGATCCAAACTAACCAATTGGTAATATTTTTTTCCATCTTTATATATTGGAATTTGGCCGTACACAATATCTTTATATTCATACCACCCATACTTAAAACAACCTAAATTAATAGTGTGGTTGATCAGTTGCTTTTTCCTGTAACCATCAGTTCGCGTGGTGTCTAAAACAACTATTCCATTATCTTCAAAAGTAAAAATATAATTATCTGACCTTTGGAGAAATGATGTGCGAAGTCCATTTTGATTAGCACTTGTTGCTATAGTTTGGTCATAGGAATAAATATTATCTGACACCTCATACAAAGGAAACGTCAGCTGGTCTAAATCAAAATAAAATGCTTTGTCGACTTTTTTGAGCCTGGTTGCATTTCTGTAAGATAAAATATCGCTATCTGTTAATTTATTTAAGGTGTGATCATAGTAATCATAGACATAGGTGGGATAATCAATATCCATAAACACCAATTTAGACTGTACATGATCTGAAAAATAACTATACTCCGGAACGTCAAGTATAATTTTTTCCTTGGTGTAGAAATTGGCAACATAAAAATTTTGATAATCATTATAGGCATATAAACTATCCGTCAATAGATAAAAATTATTAATATCAAAGCCTTCGAGAGTATCTAATGAAATGAGTGTATCCAATGATAGGTCATACTTATAAAAAACCTTATATGGATACCAGTTATTTTCATTCCTTTCTTCACTTAACATCAAAAGCGACGAACTATATTTTGCTTTGTCTACAAATTGTAATCTCGGTAAAGGTCCATTTAATGAATCCAAACTACCATCTTCATCGACCATGTATAGTACATACCTCTCACTAAAATTACCAAATACACCAAAAGGTTGATGCTGATACATGAAACCTGGATACTTAGTTTTGTAGAAAATTTCATCATCTTTATTAAGTTCATATATTTTATTTTCTGGAACATATTCTACCAGAATTTTGGTTTCATTATTGACTCTTTTGAATATCTGTAAAAAGTCACCTTTTACATAAGGTACATATTCATAAATCCCATGGAGTGAATCATTGTCCAAAAAGTACAAATAGTTAGAATCTGCCCTAACATTGTAATAATCTGAACCCACAAAATGAGCTGTAGGATAACTCTCACTTTCGAATTGTGGCAAGTTATCAACCATTCTAGTCTCTCCTGTATGAAAATTTTGAAGAATTAAATGGTCTCCATAATAAAACATAATATGTGTATCATTTATGCCAGCTCTGATTGTCTTACCATCAATACAATAAGGTATCTCTGACTCAAAAACTTTATACATCTGACCTTCATCGTTGACACTCAAAACATCCAGATAATATTCGCCATTATCTACCAGCAAATACTCATTTGAACTAGAAACAAATTGTAAGGACTTTCTTTCCGTCTCGTAATCCGTAAGGGCCTTAATGGTTTGTTGGGCATACATCTGCTCATGTGAAAATACAAAAAAAGTGAATAGAAAAATGGCTGTTTTTTGCATGATTAAAATTTTTCTTGTAGGCAAAAAGGTATCAATGATTCAAATATAATGAAAATAATTAAAGTTATTACTTTCAAAAAGCAAAAAACACAAATTGTGGACATAGGCGACATATTTGCTATCAAATTTAATCTGTTTTACAAAATCAGGACTGACTGACAACCAGATCTTGGACATTTTTGGAACATTGGCTGGAATTGACCGAATTCAGTTAAGCAAAAAACTTTTAAAGAAAGGAACTTTCTGGATTTTACAAATTGCGATTGACATTTTGATGACCTTTATTACAATTTTTTTTTGAAGGCTGAAATTTTTTGATCATTCAGCAATCAACTCCAAAATATTTTCGGACAATTCATCTTTTACAGAAGAATGATAACCAAAATATTGGTAAATCAGTTGCCCGTTTTGATCAAATAGCAAAAAATACGGATATCCTTCCAAACCCATTTGGTCATACAATTGATTGTCTTTATCGATCAGAATTTTGTTTTTGTTCTTTATTTTTTCGAAATGGAAAACGCTGTTTCGATCTGTAACAGTGTTTTTATTCGGAGCCTGATACAAATAAAAATGTATCATTTTATCCTGATGTTGGTCAAAAAAACCAACTAAATCTTTTATTGCAGCAAAACAGGGAGGACATTTTTCGTTCCAGGTTTCTATAAGTACATATTTATCATTGGGTTTTATTAAGTAGGAAGTGTCATCAGACTTAATAAATGGAATCATCCTGATATCAAGTTTTTTGATTTCTTTTTGCCCAATCGCAAAATCATAAGATTCAGCCATTTCACCCACGTTATTTTGCTGTCCCCATATAGGATATAAAGCAAATGAATAGAGAAGTATATATGAATGCACAAAAAACTGAAGAGAATGCTTCTCTTTTAAAGTAGCCAACTGACTCCCTGCTACTAAAACAATATTTGCGGTAATGATGGGGTGAAGTAAAATATTCAGTAAGTTAAATTTTACGGTAAAAAGTGTTGATATCAGATAAAATACCGGAAATATAAATTTAAAATACCGGCTGACCTTATGATCAAATACCACTGCATTTTTAAAAAATATGTCAGCATAAAAGGTATAAATAAGGCAAATAATAACCCCAATGGTACCTGGATTATCCGCATCCATTAAGAATAATCCCCACATCAATAAAAACCCAAGGGAGTAGCCTAAAGTCAGAACGTATTTAGAAATTAGTGTTTTGTGTAAAGAACTCATAAATAAACGAGCATTTTAATTTTCGGGACGACGGTTTTGATTTTGACCCTATTTCTATTGCACTCTGTACCTACCTTTTCTGAAACAAGCTTCATTTAGGTCATAATTTTTTGGATGTCAAAAATAAAAAGTAAATATAATTAAAATGTCAAATAATTATACACCAATACTTACGATAAAAGTGTTGATTGAATAAAAGAACGTTACTGACACAGCAATATAATGAAAGCACAGTTAAACATGTATAGCCATTTTAGAACGATACTTTAGGAACTTATCTGATAAAATATACAAAAAAATAAAGTAATCTTGCCATTTTTTTAACCAAAAATACAGCGCTTTTCCTTACTTTTACCAATTAAAATGATGCTGTGTTTTCTTTATCATTTTGATTGCCTAAAAGGGATGTGATTTCACACATAGTAAAATCTGAATCAGTTTCTTTCGGTGTATATATTTTAAAATATTTAGGTCAACTTTCAAAACACTTTATCATGAAAAATCAGACAGTTTTAGTTTTTATTATCTTATGCCTTTTTTCCTGTAAATCTTCTACCAATCAACAGGAAACTAAACCAATGACATCTTCACCACGTCCCGACTGGCTTCAGGGAAAATGGCAGCGAACCAATGACGAAGAAAATAAAAAAACATTCGAACAATGGCAAAAAGTGAGTGATACGCTCTACATGGGATTAGGATTTGCCATGCAGGGAAATGATACTATTTCTAAAGAAAATATGCACATATTTCTCAAAGATACCGTTTGGAATTGTGATGTATTTATGCCGGGAGATGCGACGCCCACATCATTTTTATTTACAGAGCATACTGACACATCCTTTGTCTGCGAAAATGCGCAAAATGAATTCCCAAAGAAGATAGCCTATACTTTAAAAGGGGATACAATCAGAGCAACTATAGCCGGCGGCGGACCTGAAATTTTATATTTATTTGTGAAGGAATAAAGGAAGGCTGAAGGATTAAAAATAGCAACTCTCGCATTATTCTCCATCTACTGCTGCTGTTGCATTTGTATCTGCATAAGTCTGTGCGCCTGATACAAATTATCAGCCGCTGTATCAGCATAGGAATGACTCACAAATGATGGAGCAATGTGTTGGTCGGACTCCTGAAATATATTGGAATTATATTTATTTTTTCGTTCAGGTTCAGTATTCTCCACGATGACAGATACTTCGAGTTTGTGATTCAGGTTTCCTTTAAATATTCCTTTG
This sequence comes from Saprospiraceae bacterium, assembly GCA_016714445.1. Classification (GTDB taxonomy): domain Bacteria; phylum Bacteroidota; class Bacteroidia; order Chitinophagales; family Saprospiraceae; genus OLB9. Next base: position 40,261 of record JADJNF010000007.1, read on the forward strand.
ACCGGCGTACAGTCTTTAAAAAACCTGCCTACTGCAATCCGAACATGTTTATCTGATGCAATACAATTATTGGTGGGATCTATACCAATCCAGCCATAGTCAGGTATATAAATCTCTACCCAGGCATGCGTGGCACCTTCGCCCCTGAATTCATGGTGTTTAGGACAAATATATCCGCTGACATACCGCGCTGGTATTTTTATCATACGCAATAGTACTAGCAGCATATGCGCAAAGTCCTGGCATACTCCTGCTTTCAACTGCCATATTTCATCAATTTCTGTCTCAATGGATGTGACCCCTTGTCTGTAGTCAAAATGTGTATAAATGTACGCTGAAAACAATTTTGCATTCTCAAAAGGGCTGAGCTGTATGTCCTGTAATTCTGATACCAAACGATGGATGGCTTCGGCATTTTGATTGGATTCAACGGTTAAGAAATCCCTGTAAAAAATGTTGGACGCGAGTACATCATATTCCTGCCATAATTCCGGGCTTGATTTTGAAGAAACCGGTTCTAAAACAGGTAGCACTTCCACTTCTAGATGGGACGCTATACTCAACTGCGTATGTGGGCTGAGTATGCTGAAGATACCTAGCAAATTACCAAATTTGTCTGTAAAAACATCCACTGCCGGCTTATGGCTGATCTTTAGAGAATGATGTATGACCTTCTGAAAATAGTCCTGTACCGGATACAACAAAATCTGATTGATCGAATCATAGACGGGTGCATCATAAATATAATTGGTGATGTGTTTTATTTTATATGTTGGCATGGTATAATAAATTTTAAGATTGACCGAAATATATTTTTGAAAAACGGGTTGAAAAATGATTGATTTGGTTTTTCAGATCCTCCAGATAGATAAAAAGCCGGTTGCCATCACTTAGGTCTGGTTCAGAATAAGTAAAATTACTGATGAGTTTTCCAATCTCAAATTCGACTTCCGAAAAAGCACCTGGTGTCAAAGCTTCTTTCAGATCTGAAAAATTGTCTCTGACTCTATCCAGAGAATATATGACAGAATGTGTAAAAATAGGATTGAAAAGAACATGATGAATGATATTACTACAGTTTATTTCGCCCTTGTATGTTTTACCAAACAGCTCATACCCTGATAGTGCATATAGCAGATATCTGAATGATAATATATTGGCATCATCGGTCAGATCAAAATTTATTTCCTTAAGTTTTATACAAACTATCTGTATCGTTTGTGTGGCTCTTTCCAAATGTTTTCCGACATTCATAAAATGGTAGCCTTCGCCTCTCGCTATGGTAATATCAATGGTGCCATAATACAAATAACATTGGTGGATGATAACATCCATGACATCCACAGGATCTTCATACCGGATCTTTTGCTCATTTCTTTCGTTTTTAACAATGTGATAAAAATTATTTAGGGTTTGCCACAATTCCTTGGTGATATTATCCTGTATTGATCGGGCATTTTCTCTGGCATAAATGATATTATTTCCTATCGAATTTGCATTTTCCTTGTCTGTAATCAAATGAAGAAGTGCTTCTGAAGATTTCCAGAAATGATTATGTCTGGATGCCATAAAAGTTTTTTCACCATATTGATCCAGGATGAGCTTCCAATTATTATCGATGGCATTATCCTGTATAGCCACATAATTGGTCAGCAATAATGTTGTTTCCATCTTGGTCCTTTCCATATATCTGCTCATCCAGAATATCGCATCAGCCACTCTACTTAACATGCTATTATTTTTTTTTAAAATTTAATTACCCAATACCCAGGTATCCTTACTTCCTCCACCCTGTGATGAATTTACGACCAATGAACCTTCTTTTAAAGCTACCCTGGTCAGACCACCCGGTACTATATCTATTCCACTGGGGCCAAACAATGCAAATGGCCGCAGATCCACTCTTCTTGGCTGAAGTTTTCCATCTATAAAACAAGGTGCTGATGACAGATTTATAATCGGTTGCGCTATAAAATCCCTTGGAGCTGCTGTGATAGCATCTTTAAATTCATTGATCTGCCGGTCAGTAGCGGAGTTGCCTATCAACATGCCGTAACCACCACTTCCGTTGGTTCTTTTTATGACCATATTATGCATGTTTTCAAATACCATCTTTCTGTTGTCGATATTCTCCATGGCGTAAGTAGGAACATTTTTTAATATAGGCTCTTCATTCAGATAATACCTGATCATATCCGGTACGTAAGCATAGACCGCTTTATCATCTGAGACGCCATTGCCCATAGCATTTATAATATTGACATTGCCTGCTCTGTATGCCCAATACAAACCCGGTACACCCAGATTGCTGTCAGGTCTGAAAGTAAGCGGATCCAGAAACTCATCATCTACTCTTCTGTATATCACATGTACTTGCTGAAGACCTTTGGTTGTTTTCATATACACTTTCAGATTATCTACCACAAGGTCTCTTCCTTCCACCAGTTCGATGCCCATAAGTTTTGCAAGAGTAGAATGTTCAAAATAGGCAGAATTAAAAATACCTGGTGTGAGTAGTGCTACAGTAGGTTTACTGGATTGCAGATTGGAAAGTTCCAGCAGATTCTTAAGCAACATATCAGGATAATTTCTTACCAGCCGAACTTTATTTTTTGGCAATTGATTTGGAAAAATCCTGTTGCTGATATTTCTGTTTTCCAACATATATGAGACTCCCGAAGGCGTACGTAAATTATCTTCGAGCACGTAAAATTCTCCGTCAAAATCCCGAATAAGGTCTATTCCTGATATGTGTGTATAGATATCAAAAGGTATTTTGACATGAGACATTTCTTTCAGATAAAAAGGGCAGGAATATATCAACTCAAATGGTATGATCTTGTCCTTCAAAATAAACTGTTCGTGATAAATATCTTTTAGAAAAATATTTAATGCTCTTAATCTTTGTTTGATTCCTGATTCGATCTTTTCCCACTCTTGTGCATTTATAATTCTGGGAATGACATCAAACGGGAAAATCTTTTCAATGCATTCACCGCTGTCATACACAGTAAAAGTAACGCCCAGAGTCATAAATAATTTTCTGGCAAGGTCATTTTTTTTGGCCATATCATCATGAGTAAGGCTTTCAATATCCGCCATAAATGGGGCATAATGTTCTCTTATTCCTTCGTCAGAATACATTTCATCCCATAGGGAATCTTCGATTTTGTATCCTTCATGTATGATGGATGATTTCATATCAATATTTTATTATTAGAAATGTAAAGGAGCTCAGATCAGAATTAATTTATCTCCCTGAACACAGAAAAAGGTAAATGTGACTAAATAATGTTACAAATTTATAAAAATACCTTATTTTTATAGGGGTTTATTAAAAATAAATATACTTTTTTATCATTTTACCCACTATCATAAAGGGCATATACAATATTTATTTATTTTAAAACATCATCACATTTTAAATATTTCACTTAAAGTGCCCAATGAACAATAATTTTTCACCTGTCAGACATGGTTGCCATCTACTTAATATTGGTGAATTCTAATATTACCTTTTTTTTTACTGAATATTAAACTGGGGAGCATTAAAATAATACAACTGTTTAATACATCAAACCCTACACAAAGGTTCCTTTTGCGTCTATATGATACGCACCATTATATTCGATGGTCAAATACATGTATGGAACAATAATTTGTTTTGATCAATCCTTTCTTTTATTTACCAAAAAACAACAATAGCAGAAATTATTATCGCTTCAGCCAACCAGTGATACTCATTCTGGGTTCGTGAGTTAGCAATACCTCGTGTTCCAATTCATTGCTTTTAAAAAAAACACTTTTACCATTGTTTGGAGCAACCAATTGCTGATGCCCGGCTTCATGATAAATACACAATTCACCACCATGTCCATAGATCCAATCACTATTCAAGTAAGTGATCAGTGAAAATTGCCTGCTGTCATCGTTGCGAAAACGATCAAAATGTCTGGAATAAAAACTTCCGGCTTCATACATGGCATAATGAAACTCAAAACCAGTAATGCCGGTATAACAAGTAGCATTCAGATAGATGACAAATTGTTCGATCAGATCCAGAAATTCATTTTCAAACAGATCATTGTGGTTTCTGTCCAACCAGTAGATTTTATCACTTCTTATAAGTTTATTCTGAAGTATAAGTTCTTCATTTCCTGTTCCTGCATTTTTCATTGCTTCCTGCGCATAAAGGAGATAAAGATTATCCTTAAGATTAGCGGCCAGACTTTCATTTAAAAAATTTTCTGCTATACCTACTTTATTGTCCACATAGCTATCAATCAGGGTTTCAAATATCTTTTGCATTGGCTGGGTTGAGCGCAAAATGTGGCATATTGCCGGAACAACGGTGAAGGTAACCTATTTTATAAGGAAGTGATGGATTTTGAACGTGTACAACAAATAATAACTGAATAAATCAATTTTCTATTTGGGTTCAATATATGAAATGGAAGGAGTTGGGACATGAAGTGATGTTTTATCAGACATCTCTTTTATATTTTTATGACTTCTATTACCACCTGACGGCGCAAAAAGACTGACTCCTACAAATATTATGGTTAATAATTTCTTAAACATATCCTCAGGGTGCAACTGAATCACAAAATTGATAAAACATTTCGTATCACCCTGTTTTTCAGGCCTTTATTTTTGTCGTATTTCTTACAGAATAGTTTATTGCTACTCACCACTTCAAGTTTTTTTTGAATAAAAAAAAGCCGGCAATAATTCATCACCGACCTTTTCTACGTAAATTAAACTTAAAATTAATTTCTATTATGCTTTTTCATTCAATGTAGCCACAATGATTTTATCTATTTTTGCTTTTAAAAGTTGTTTGTTTAGCTCATCAGACTTTTGAACCACTGTTTTCACTTTAGCACCAGCCTCTGTCAGTCGTGTTTTCAGCAAATTTAGATTGGCCATTTGAGCCCCCGATGGTTTACCCGCATATCCAACCACTTCACCATAAAGTGATGCTATTTTTTCTCTCAACTGTGGTTCTGCAGCACCAACATAATTATCGCCTGTAGTAATTACCAGATTACTTCTCAGTGCTTCGATCTCCTTGATATAGGCTTGAAGATTCAATTGTTTGGCCAGTTTTTTGTCTTTCAGCAATGGAAGTATTTCTTCTGCTGTTTTTTGCAGCATATCCAACTTATCCACTTCATAAGCCAAAGATTCCATCATATTGTACAATTCCATACCCTTTTCATCTTTAAGTTTTCTGTCTTCAAGAGAATGAATAGACGATTCATCATATTTCAGTTCGATCTCCTGTGTAAACTCTTTGTTTCCTTTATTGATCTTTACAGTATACTTACCTGCAGGTACAGTAGGAGCAGCAAACCCACCAAAAGTAAATGTTTTACCTTTGGCCGTTTTTGGTGGTTTCAGGGTATAGTTCCATTGCACTTCATTGATACCTTTGCTTTTGCCTGGTATCAGATCGGCTATTTTATAACCGTTCTCATCAAAAACCTCCATGGTCATTTTACCAAAAGTATGTCTTTTATTCATGAAATACACAATCCTTGCAGACGTCGTAGGATTATCTCCGACGTACTCACCCACAGCAGGAAAACTCTGAAAAGAACTGCTTTCGTTGATCACAGTAGGCTTCACAGTGATAAAATCAAGCTCTTTTTCCATGGCTTCTTCTGTGATTTTTCGTAGTGGCGTCACATCGTCTATTATTATCACACCTCGTCCATGTGTAGCCATGATCAGGGCATTTTCTTCCGGATGTAATGCCATATAGTGTATAGCAACTGCCGGCATATTATTTTCAAATTTTGCCCAGTTTTGTCCAGCATCCACTGTTACGTAAAGTCCGGACTCTGTACCAAGATACCATAAATTCGGATTCTTTAAATCTTCCTTAATACTCCTGGCAAATACAGGAATCTGATCATTGACCACTGATTTCCAGGTTTTACCCGCATCAGTAGTTTTCATTACATAAGGCTTCATGTCATTTTGTGTATGTCCGTCAAATACAACAAAAGCTGTATTTTTATCAAAGTTGCTTGGCTCTATAAAATAAGTCCATGTATTTTTTGGAACACCCGTGATATTGCCAGTCACATTGGTCCAGGTTTTTCCTCCGTCCATGGTCACTTGTACATTTCCATCATCCGTACCTACCCAAATGATATCTTTGTCCAATGGTGACTCATTGATAGTAAAAACAGTACAGTGGTTTTCCGCGCCGGAATTATCAGCACTCAGTCCACCTGACTCTTCCTGAAGTTGCTTCTTGGGATCATTGGTAGTGAGATCTGGTGAGAGTTTTCTCCAGGTCTCTCCTTTGTCATCTGATACATGTACAAACTGACTTCCCACATACACCCTGTCAGGTTGATGAAGACTGGTAGATAGCGGGGCATTCCAGTTGAAACGCAATTTTGGATCTCCATCTTCTGCATATGGCTTTATAATTTTTGCCTGACTTTTGGCCACATCAACTCTCCATATATTTTCTGCGCCTTGCATTTCTGAGTATACGGTATTCGGATCTTTTGGATGTGGATATACCCTGAATCCATCGCCATATCCCACAGATACCCAGTCACTATTTTTGATACCACCAACCTGCTTACTCGGACCTGTCCATGAGCCGTTGTCCTGAAGTCCGCCATAGACCCGATATGGCTTCTGATTATCAAAAGACACATGATAAAACTGTGACAATGGAAGTCCTTTTACCATCTCCCAAACTGTACCACCATCCCATGATCTATAGACACCGCCATCAGTTCCTACTACAATTTTATTGGAGTCATGAGGGTCAAATATAAAATCATGAAAATCTGAGTGTATACCACCTCCTATACTCCTGAAGGTCTTTCCACCATCTTTACTTATATAACCCTGGAGTCCGGCTTTCAGAATAATGTCAGGGTTTTTTGGATCTATCACAATACGTGAAAAATAGAAAGGTCTGATCACAAGTTCGAAGTCACCATTTAGTTTTTTCCAGCTGGCTCCCGCATCATCTGATCTGTAAAGTCCTTTGTCTTCATTCTTTTCAGTTTCAAGTACAGCATATACGATGGAAGCATTGGATGGTGCCACAGCTACTGTAATCCTTCCCAGTTTACCGGATGGGAAACCGTTGTGGATTCTACCCCAGGTCTTACCACCATCCATGGTTTTGTATAGAGCACTATTGACACCGCCTGAATTGAAGGAGTAGGCTGTTCTTCTGAATTCCCAGAAAGCAGCATACATGATGGCCGGATTGACCGGATCCATGGTAAGCTCTGAGCATCCTGTTGTAGCATTGATATAGAATATTTTATTCCAGGTAAGCCCTCCGTCAGTGGTTTTATACACCCCTCTTTCTTCACTATCACCCCAAAGCGCACCCATCACACCTACGAATACCTCTTTAGAATTTTTAGGGTTTACTATGATGTTGCTGATACGTTCTGATCGGGTCAGCCCCATATTCTTCCAGTTTTGTCCACCATCTTCAGATTTGTATATACCATCTCCTATGCTCACACTGTTTCTGGTCCAGGTTTCTCCAGTACCTACCCAAAGGGTTCTATCAGGATCATTGGGATCTATCTCTATTGCGCCGGTGCATTGTGTATGTTTGTCAAATATCGGGTTGAATGTAACTCCGGCATTATTTGTTTTCCAAACTCCACCACCTGCTGCTGCGACATAAAATATTTTTGAATCCGTAGGATGGGCTTCCAAATCAGATACTCTTCCTGACATCACCGCAGGTCCTATCTGTCGTGCTCTGACAGCACCAAATATTTCATCACTTTTAAGCGGAATTGGTTTTTGAGCTGAAAGAATTACAAAATTTGTCAGCGCTAGAATAAGTGCGATATATTGCTTCATATGTTTTGTTTTAGAATGGATAAAAGGGAAAAAAGGGAGTATCCGCTATTTTAAAGACAGATACTCCTTCATGATTATAAAAATTCGATAATTAGTTGCCTTCCGGAAAAGCAAACTCTTTATCGTCGATCTCTACATTAAGTTCTATTTTTTCAATGGCAATAGAAGCTTGTGTCTGACCTTCAAACTTCTGATCTAATGTAAAAGGTAACATTAAACCATTTACTTCCTGATAATCTGAAAATACCGCTTCTGATGATTTACCTTTTGCAGGTCCCTTCTTGATGATAGATTTGGTCATAATAGGTATAAAATTTTCTTTATCAAAGAAGTAAACAGTTGAATTTTCTTCTTCCTTTCCTTCTATCATCACAGGTTTTTTAGTCAGTTTAATTTTATAACAATCAGTACCTTCTACAGTTTCACTTCCTTCCAGAGCTATATTATATCCTTTTTCTTTATATCTCAGGAAAGCATCGGGAAAGTCAGCTACTTCTGCTTTTGTAATTTCATTGTCTTCTGCTTCCATTTTTTCAGCTTTCATGGTCATAAAATTAGTCTGCCAACCTGTTGTACCGTCAAAAGCCGGCTGAACCATGGTCATACCCTGAAAAGTAAAAGATATTTTCTGTTTCATTGGCTTTGAAAGCATGATGGCCGGAAATTCCATTCCCTGAGTTTTGACCTTAGCTGTAGATTTCATGGAAGTCAATTTGGACCAAGCATCTCTTCCCCCTGTATTTTCAAAATATTTATTAATGATTTCATCCGCAGTCTGTGCAGAAAGTAATTGTGAAATAAGAACAAAACAGCCAAGTACAAGATTTTTTCTAAAATTCATTTTGAATTGATTTTAATTGATTTTGAATAAATAATTTTACAGATTCTTAAACCACCAAAGGATTAATTTGGTTTCAAAATTAGTACAAAACAAAGCTTTTTACAGAGAAATATCGACTAAATTATTGTTTCGTCGGACGGTTTTCTAAAAACCTTAAAACAAAGATGTTTGTGTCACCTTAGATGAAGAATTTACTGGCAATATCAGCGACGGATCATTTGCCCTCACATTATTCACTTTTTCCGACACTTCATATGCGTTCATGTATTCCGAAGGATATGGTATAATCAGTTGAACAGCTTCATCAGCTTTAATTTCTTTATCCAGCCAAAGTTTTTCATTTTCCGGCAATAATATAGCAGGCATCCGGTCATGTATTTTTTCCATCATACGATTTGGCGCCGTAGTAATCACAGTGAAACTTCGAATGATTTCACCCGTTTCAGGGACATGCCATATATCCCACAATCCGGCTACAGAAAAAATATCCTGATCTGTAGTGACAATTCTAAAGGGTGTTTTTATCTTTCCAGTGGTCTTCCATTCATAAAAACCATCCATAGGAACTATACATCTTCGTGAAGCCAAAAGGTTTTTATATGCGGTCTTTTCCATCAGCGTTTCTACCCTTGCATTGATCATTTTGGCACCTATACTTTTATCTTTTGCCCAAAAAGGAATCAAGCCCCATCTATAAATGTGTAAATGATCGGGTTCGGCATTTGTGATTACAGGAACCATATGTGTAGGTGCCACATTAAAGTTGGGGAGAGGGTTGTATCTTTCGAGTTCTTCAGAATAAAAGGTAGCATGAAACCTAGCTTCAATTTCTTTTTCAATCTTTGTAAGGGAAGAACGACCGCACATATTAATATAATAGTTTTCAATGATTATCTGTTTTTCACAAAACTGTCAATCCCTTTCCGCTTAAGTTCAGAAGCTGCGCTTTGTGCTTTACTTTCTGAGCTATAGCGAACTGCCACAACAGAATGATATTCAGAAGATGGAAATACTACAATTTCCGCCTGATTAAAACCTAAACTTTTTAGTTTTGATCTCATCTTTTCTGCATTTTCCTTCAAAAGATAACTACCCGCCATCACCATATAAGTACCGCCATCACCTTCCATTACTTTTGATGGGCTTAAGTCACGAACCGGCTCAGATATTTTTTCCTTGGGTTTCGTAGCTGGCTTTGATGATTGATCTGACTTAGCTGATTCGCTTTTTAATGATGCAGTTTCCTTATTTTTTAGTGGTAATGAAGGTGCAGGCTGACTTTTTTTCTTTTCTTCCAGTACTTCTACTTTGGCATCCAGATCATTGTAATCGACTACACCATCTACGATATCTTCATTGGATATAGTTTTACCGTCGTTTGTTTCAATCATTTCAGTAGTTTGATGTAAGACAGAGTCCTGGTATAAACTATCCAGATATGTCGAGTCAGCTTCGAGACCTGATGTTGGTGTATTGACTTTGGATTTTTGGTATGATTTTACTAAAACTGTCACCCAAAAATATAAAATAAATATGACCAATGCATATATGGAAATCCTTACTAATCTACCCATGATGATTTCTGCTTTAAATAAAATTCTTTCAAAAGTACAAAATTATTTAATTTCTACGCGAATACCAACTGTTATACCATGAAGAAAAATGACAAAAATGTTTTTATAAAGTTTGCCAAGACCAGGAAGATCTATAAAAAAGTAATTTATTTCGAATTTATTTATTGAAGCGACAGAATTTATGGTCAATAACCGATCTAAATAATATCTGACATACTACCTTTGCATTATTAAAGACCAGCAATGTACAAATATCTCATCAAACCTATCATGTTTCTTTTGGATCCGGAAAAAGCTCATCACATCACGGTGAAAATGCTTACGATTGTGCTCGCTATCCCAGGTATACAATGGATTTTCAGGATGTTGTATAGAGTTGATGCACCTGAATTACATAGAAATATATGGGGCATTCATTTTCCAAATCCTGTAGGTCTTGCAGCGGGATTTGATAAAGACGGCAAATGTTTTGAACAAATGTCCTCGCTCGGATTTGGGTTTATTGAGATAGGAACAGTCACTCCTTTGGCCCAGCCCGGAAATGACAAACCAAGATTGTTCAGATTGCCCGAAGACCATGCACTAATCAATCGGATGGGCTTCAACAATGATGGAGTGGAAGCATTGGTCAGTCGACTGAAAAAAAAGAAAAATAGAAATATTATTATAGGAGGCAATATCGGTAAAAATAAAAACACCCCCAATGAAAAAGCGGTTGACGATTATATCATATGTTTTGAAGCACTGTATACTTATGTGGACTATTTTGTAGTAAACGTGAGTTCACCCAATACTCCCGGCCTGAGAGAACTGCAGGAAAAAGAACCTTTGACACATTTGCTTTCTACTTTAATGCAACATAATCTGGAAAAACCCAAACCCAAACCGATCTTGCTGAAAATAGCTCCGGACCTGACTGATTCACAATTGGATGACATTATAGATATCGTTAACAGCACAGGCATTCATGGCATCATAGCAACCAATACAACCCTTGATCGAAGTTCACTTGTCACAGACACCGCAAAAATAGGAGCCGGCGGTCTGAGTGGCAAACCACTTCAGTCCAGATCCACAGAAATCATACGCTATATCCATCAGAAATCTGGAGGAGCCATTAAAATCATTGGTGTAGGTGGTATAAACAATGGTGATGATGCCATAGAAAAACTTAACGCCGGTGCAAGCCTCATACAGGTATATTCAGGTTTGGTATATGAGGGACCATCACTCATAAAAAATATTAATGCTGCTATATTAAAGCATCATGTTCATGACTCATAATGATGATTATTCACTTATTTATCCCAGATTAGTGTACATAATAAACTGGACTTTTTATCTATCTTGCTCCTGGTACAAAAAAACATCTAAGTTAATGTGACAATATACCGGATTAGCCAACTGTCAGGCAAGGTCTGTGGAGAAAATCCACAATCATGTCAATTACGCTATGACAGCAGTCAATGTGGCTAAAGCAATCATTCGAAAGGATATAAAAAAAGATCAACCGTGCAGTTGCTCAATTCAAGATATAAAAACAGAATTATTTAACCAATTTTTGCTCGAAAGAATATTTATCAACTATGATATTAACCCAGAGTTGCAAAAAAATAATGAATTAAAACGCAAAATATTAGATTTTGGTAAAGTCGCAGCTTAATTTTGTTATCGGAGTATTGTGTGAGTAATCAGCCGATAATCTTTTTCTTCATGGCTTCAAACTCTTCTTCAGTGAGTAATCCAGCCTGCTTCATTTCTGCCAGTTCTTTGAGTTTGTCCATCGCAGAAGTAACATCGACAGCCTGAGTGGCAGTTTCCTGCTTTTTCCTGAATTCTTCGGCCATTTCCTTACCTTTTTCAAATTTTTCGTGGTAATACTTTTTTAGTCTTTCAGGATCAAAATCCAAAAATGTTCCCCCGGTTTCGAAGTGTTTCTTAAATACTTCTCCCAATGCAAAGGTAGATGCACCCGATAATACTGACATAGTGATCCCACCAAGAATGGATCCTACGCCGGGTATAAACTTAACCGCTCTTGCGCCAAGTCTGGCCAACCCTGAACCTGTAAGCGCTGTAATCACTGCTTTTCCTTCCGTTTGTTTAAAATCCACCTCATATAACTTACACATTTGTCTGATCATATCCAGTTGTATGGCACTAACTGCAAACAAATCTGCAATGGGTACCGGTATAAATCCAGCTCCCATAGACCATATCATATGATTTTTGATGATAGAATTTGCGCTATCTCCACGATTGCTCTTCTGATATTCTGACATTTTTATCTTTTTTAAATTTAGAAATCAATAGTAAAACATACTTTTTCACCTTTAAAGTTTCATAATACTTCTAATATTCGATCTACGTGCAGGAATTACAGACGAAAAGCTCTATTATGATGTGATATTGTAAACAATGACAGAATTGGATTACTTGTCAATTCACAATCAATCACTATCTTTGTGCTGTATTCCATATCAGTAAAAATGAAATCAAGCGTATTACTCAGTATTATTGTATTCCTTTTGACCATGCTGCAAATGCAAGGCCAGCGCAACATTACTACCTTATCGGGTCAGAAAATACGAATACTTCAAAACGGAACTTGGCAAAAATCAGATGATGCTGAAACTAAAATCGACTCTTCTGGAGCGGCCATTCCACCTGAAAATACAGATGATAATACATCAAAGACAAATTCTGAGAGCAATAATATTACCCGGGATGGTATAAAGTCAATTATTGCACAAGCTGAAAAAAAGGAAGTAGAAACTTTCCTCCTTTTTGATATCCTGGACAAAGAAGTGGCTATGAAAGAAGTGCAGTTGTCACAAGCCCGGCAATTAAAAAACAAAGAATCCGAAACAACTTTAAAAAATGAAATAGCTGATCTTAGGAATAAACAGAAAACTGCTGAAAAAAATTTACAAAATCGATGCTGAAAATGTTAAAAAAGCCATTTCTTTAAAAAAGCTAAAAGATGTAGAATTGTCCAAAGCAATGACCGATCTGGGCCAATCTTTAAATATTAATGTTACTCCATATTTACCTGTTGCCATACCTACCTTGCCAAAAACCATTGAAGTCAATCCTGCCCCAAATACACAAATTAAGAAAAAAGATGTATGTTTATTTGCCAGAGACGAAAAAATAAATAAAGTACGAATCACAGAAACAAACACGGAACCATTCTATACCTTCACACCGGAAAAATTAAAAAATTATTTTAAAGAAAAAGAGCTTATGGACGTCTACACGTCTGTAATTAGAAAAGGTAAAGAATATTTTTTTCATATAACCATCAAAATAACTTCAAAGGATGCAGCCAAAAATTATGGCCACATATCAAAAGAAAGTATGATGAGAGTTCAATTTATCACTGGTAATAGTATAAATCTGTATTGCACGGAGGATGTTTATGGAGGTACAGAAACATATACCGGTAATATAGTTTTCAAAACAGAATACAGCATCAATAATGAAAATGTAAAAATGTTGTCTAAATTTCCGATAGATAAAGTTGGTATCATGTGGACTTCCGGATTTGAAACGTATGACATCTATAATGTGGATTTGATCATGAATCATCTGTCCTGTCTCAAAAAAATATAAATAAAATAAATATGCTGGGTCTAAAACTAGCTACTGATCCTTTTTGGGTAAATATAGCTGAAAAATCGATTGACGAAATTCTGACTGATCATGCCTATTGCGAACAAAAGGCCGCATCAACCTGCATTTCATTAATCATCCAGTTTCCAGACAGAAATAAGTTGGTAGATGAAATTACCCCTATCGTTGCTGAAGAGTGGGGCCATTTTCGTAAAGTTATCAAAGAATTAAAATCGCGTGGGTATAGTTTTGGTAAAAACAGAATTGATAACTACGTTACGGAGTTGATGAAATTTCAGCGCAAAGGTGGAAACGAAGAAGATAGGCTAACCGACAAACTGCTGATTTCAGCCATGATAGAAGCTAGAAGTTGTGAACGATTCAGATTGCTTTCACTACATATATCTGATGAAAAGTTAAAAGATTTTTATCATGAATTTATGGTATCAGAAGCAGGTCACTACCGTACATTTCTTGATTTGGCAAAAACCTATGCTCCGGAAGAAAAAGTTAAAATAAGGTGGGAACAAATGCTGGATTTCGAAGCAGAAATTATGAAAAGAAGAGAATTGAGGGGAGACAGAATTCATTAATTGATAAATGTTTAGAGCTTAGATTTAATTTGCCGATAACTTTGTTATTTTTGCAGACTTAAAACACATATTTGACACAAATGGAATATTGGGAAAGAGATTTTGAATGGTTAAAAGTCAGACACATCGTTAAAGATGCTATGAAAAAAGACGCTTTGCCTGATCTTCAGACGGTGCTTTTTCTGATAGGGGTACAGGAACTAGGTCGAATTCCAAAAACTAAATTTACGAAAGAAGAAAAAAGAGATTTGATGCATGTCGCGGTGTGTACTCTGCTCGAAGATGAAGGCTATTTTGAATTTGAAGGCAGAGATCAGGACGGCTGGCCACACTGGCGGGAAGTAAAATCTTTTTCGGTCAAAGGTGTGCAGGAACAGGAGGCATTCATTGTAGCAAGGGTTATCAACTATTTCAAAAAATATAACGAAATTACATCATTTTCGCTCAATTAATCATTAATAAATCATGAGGTCACTATTTTTTACATTACTTTTTTTGCAATAATATCTTGTGGCAATAAAGATAAAGTTTCCATAACCACTGAATTTGGGGCTATGGAGATACAACTTTTCAGCAGCGTACCTAAACACACAGCTAATTTTCAAAAGCTGGTCAATGAAGGTTTCTATAACGATCTGTTGTTTCACAGAGTGATGAAAGGATTTATGATACAGGGAGGCGATCCTGAATCCAGGGGTGCCGCAATAGAAAAACCACTCGGAAGCGGAGGCCCTGGGTACACCATTCCTGCTGAAATTGCTATCCCTCATTTTAAAGGAATGTTATCTGCTGCGCGACAGCCTGATTCAGTAAATCCCACAAAAGAATCTTCCGGCTCACAATTTTTTATAGTGCAGGGAGGCGCTGTAGACGATGTACAGCTCGATGCCATTGAGCGGGCAAAAAATTTTAAATACTCACCGGCACAAAGAGAAAAATACAAAAAAATAGGCGGAACACCTATGTTGGATGGAGATTACACTGTATTCGGAGAAGTGATAAGTGGGCTGGACATCATTGACAAAATAGCAGAATCTCCTACGGATGGAAGAGACCGACCACTCAAAGATATAAAAATGAAAATCCAATAGTCATTCATAATACCATTATCAAAAATTAATATTCAGAAAAAATGAAAATATTCCAATACCTATTATTTTTAACATTTTTTGCCTCTTGTTCTGCTCCAAAAGCATTATTTACGGCAGAAAAGCAAAGTACTCATGCTCCTGCCACAGTAAATTTCAAAAATCAGTCAGTAAAAGCAGATAAATATTTGTGGGAATTCGGAGATGGAAAAACATCTGAAGAGATGAATCCGGAACATAGATATACCCTATCCGGTAACTATAAAGTCACGCTGAATGCGATGAAAGGTAAAAAACAAAATATATATGCCCAGGAAATATTGTTGGATCCACCGCATCAGTGTCTGGTAGAAATGAATACAACACTGGGCACCATGATCATACAGCTCTATGATGAAACGCCACTTCACAGAGATAATTTCATCAAACTCATAGAGAGCGGATTTTACGAAAATGTTCTTTTTCATAGGGTGATCAAAGGTTTTATGATACAAGGTGGAGACCCTGATTCCAAAGGAGCAGCATCCGGCAAAAGACTTGGTTCAGGAGGTCCTGGCTATACCATTCCTGCTGAATTTGTAGATACTTTGGTCCATATAAAAGGTGCCTTGGCAGCTGCGCGACAGGGAGATGCAGTTAATCCAAAAAAAGAATCTTCAGGATCACAGTTTTATATTGCGCATGGTAAACCATTGCCTGCAAGTCAGATTGATGCGATGGAAATACAGAAGGGCATGAAGTATACAAGTACTGCCAGAGATATATTTTCCACCTTAGGGGGCATTCCGTTTTTGGATAAAGACTACACTGTTTTCGGCAGGGTCATCAAAGGTTTGGAAATTATAGATGCTATCGCTGACAGTAAAACAGATGGTGCGGACAGACCTTTGACAGATGTAAAAATATTAAGTGTAAAAATCATTAATTAAACATTAAATTTAAAACTGAAATGGAAGTTTTGGGCATTGATGTAGGTGGTACGGGCATTAAAGTTAATATTGTTGATATTGAATCCGGTCAACCCATAGGAGAAAAATTTAAAATAAAAACCCCAACACCTGCTACTCCTGAAGCAATTATTGAATGTCTTCTGACAGCAGTAGAAAATTTTAATTGGAAGGAAAAAAAAATAGGAATTGGCTTTCCTGCTGTTATAAAAAATGGCATATCACTCACAGCAAGCAATATTGACCCTGCATTTATTAATTATAATATCGATGAAGAGTTCAGTAAAGCATTGGATTGTGATGTAAAGGTCGTAAATGACGCTGATGCAGCAGGTATAGCTGAAATGACCTATGGCAAAGGTAAAGGAGTCAACGGACTTGTTCTTTTTCTTACATTGGGTACAGGAATTGGTTCCGCCCTTTTTCATAATGGTACGTTGCTTCCAAATACAGAACTCGGGCACTTGAAATATAAAAAGTCCGTCTTTGAAAAGTATGCATCCAATAGTGCGCGCGAGTTTCATCACTTAAGCTGGAAGAAGTGGGCCAAAGAGCTCGATGTGTATTTAAATCACCTGAACTTGTTGCTAAGTCCCGACCTTATCCTTATCGGAGGTGGAGTAAGTAAAAACTTTGATCTGTACAAACAATATCTGAATGTAAATGTGAAAGTGGAAATGGCAGCATTACAAAATGATGCAGGTATTATAGGTGCGGCAATGGCTGCAGTTTAAGTGTAAAGACAAGATATTATCTGCCGTATAATCTTTGCCACTCTAACGCGCCACCCAATACGTTTCTGACTTTTGTAAATCCCAATTGAGTCAGTGTTATTTTTGCTGATCCGCTTCTTGCGCCTGAACGGCAATGGATGATGATTTCTTCGTCTTTATGGGGCAAAAGATCATTGATCGCGGATGGTAACGTGCCCAAAGGTATCAGGGTAGCATTAAGATTAAACTCTTCATACTCATGCGGCTCCCTGACATCAATAAATACAAATTTTTCACCCGCATCTATTTTTTGCTTTAATTCTTCTACAGTTATATCATCTATCATGACATTATTTATTTTGATAGTAAATTAATTGATTAATTGCACTCCACCGGTCTGGTCGCCGACACAGTTACATTTATTTTTTCGCCCATCTTGATGTTACTAATTCCATCATACATGGGGGATTGTGATACAACATATAAAACAGCATCAGGTTCAGCATTGCCTTTCTTAGTGATATCACCCAACTGTAGCTTGCTGCTTTCCAACAAAAACCGGGCTTCATCCAGCTCCATACATTTGATATCCGGAATGGTCACATCTCCCCCATCTTTTTGAGATACGACAAATTCCAGTGTTCCACCTTTTGTAATCTCTATTTCATTTTTTCTGCCATCTTTGGAAATGATTAGCTCATTATTATACCATACTTCGAGAATATGATTAGGTTCTCCCGGATCATATATATAACCTTTGATGACACATTCTATATCTCTGTATTTTAGTTCAGTTTTTTTCTGATCAAAAGCATTTCCGTATAATGTAGGAAGATCTGCAACTTTTACCGTTTCTGTACCGAATTTAGTAATGGTTACATACACTTTCCTCCCTTCCTTTACCAATGAAAGCGGCTTGGGATTTTGATCTGTAATAAGACCTCCAGGTTTGCCAACAACAAAAATGGAGTCGTTTACTATTATTTCGAATGAAAGGTCTTCAGATTGTTCTTTTGCATCGTTGATATCCATACCAATAAATTTTGGTAATTCCAGTTTCTGGCCATGGTTGGTATAAAAACGAAGCCACATTAAAATGATAAATACCAGCAGAAGGAACGCACCGATAAGAAACAATACTTGTTTGATGAAAATGCTGCTTTTCAGATAATCCCAAAAACCTTCTTTATGATTGGTTTTACTCATATTATTTTACCTTACAAATCAAGGTACAAAGATAAACATTATAACGATAACTATACCTATATTGAAATTTACTGTTCAACAATCAATGGATGGAATACATCCAACATAAAAAACAAAGGGAGTCTTCGATATAGAAAACTCCCTTTGTTGTATCTTAAATTCTAGTTTAAAATTCTAAATTTTTACAATTTTTTTGCTGATCACCGTTTTGCCATCAAACATTCTGAGTAAATATATACCATTGGAAAGCTCATTTAAACTAATATCCGTTTTACCATTTGTCAGCAATCCGGAAAGCAATCTCCTACCAGCTATATCAGTAATTGCATAATTGGTCAATGATATTGCCTTCCCTGTCAATATTACCTGAATATCTCCACTCGTTGGGTTGGGGTTTACGTATATGTCCTGACTAATGCTGTAATCAACAGAAGCATTTACAAAATCAGTATCTCTAAGTATGTTAAAACTTGTGATACCTATCCATCCGCCTTGTCCGTCAGCCACTGTAAAACTAAAATAATCTGAACCTTCTGCTTCCGATGTATCTTCAAAGCTGATCTTTGCATTATTGAGTTCTTCCTGTGTAAATCTGGCACCGGCTGAAATAGGATTGCCATTGAATGTAAGAATTCCGGAAGATGGAGCATATACCAAAGTATATACCAGCTCACTGGCAGAATTATTATTATCCGCAGCCAATAAAAGTTCTTTTGTGATCGTTCGCTTGTTTCCAGGGTGAATTTTCAACGTATCATTCTTTACCATATATGGTTGATCCAATACAATATTGGAACATATTTCAAGGTTAAATTCCTGAAGTCTGCCACCTGAGCCCGATTGTTTATCTTCTATCCGCAATTTCCAGTTTCCTTTGATTGACTCGCCATTAAATGCTGAAAGTACAGATTCAGGTCTATAAACTTTACCTGTATTGATAGGGCATTGGAAAAAGTCCGGTGACTGATCATCCAATCCAAGATTAAGATTTTGTTGTGTACCACACTTTCTGCTCCAGAGCAAACCTTCCTTGCCTGATGGAGCTACTAAGTAAGCTACCAGATCCACCAGTCTGGCATGTTCCGCCTTGATCAACTTTACATTCACATCGCTGGCTGTTCCATCACTGAAGACCTGAAGTGATATCTCCACAGATGGTGTACCTGATGCTGAAATATTTACTGATTGCACACCTGAATTATATACATTACAAGAAAGTGCTTCAGTAACAAATGCACTAATACGTGACCAATCTCCGGCGCCGCAATTATTTTTAGCCCTAACTCTCCAATAATAGATGGTGGACTTATCCAAAATCACAGGCGTCGTAAATGTGCTGTCAACAGTTTCTTTGGTTACGACCAAATTATTTCCGGCAAAATCAGGGCTCTTTGATAACTGAATTTCATAAGTTTCTGCATCTACCTTTTTAATCCAGTTGAACTTTGGTAATGCTACTACTCCACTTGAGCCATTTTCAGGTAAAAGTGTTTGTAATGACGAAAGATTTGCACCCACTATTTCTATATTAATCAATCTTTCCATCGTATCCAAACCTGGAGCAAAAGCCCTGACCAAAATCTGACCTGATTGATTTCCTTTTACATTAACTGAGTTGATAATAAGTGATACCGGCTGTCCTGCTTTTACAGTAGTATTACTGAATGATGCAGTAGTACCTAAAGGAAGTTCTGATGCTACTTCAAAAATAATATCATCACTAAAACCTGCCAACCCCGTAGTGGTAAAATCAATTTTTCCTTCTGTCGGCTGACAAATTTTTACATAATTTTGTTGGGTCTCAAAGAAAATGCCAGGGGTAGTCGGTGCTTCTATTTTTGATGGTATTTTTGATGATGTCAAAAAGATATGGTCTGCAGCTTTTATAATTACCCTGAAAAAATTAGATACTTTGTTCGGAATGTATACTTCCTGACTTCCATCATTCGGTACATTTAATGCCAATGGCACAAGATTGGGATCGTCATTTCTGATTGCCGCACTGAATGAACCATAAATATTTACCATCTTACAGTTTACCGGAGCTTTATCCGTATTTGCTACAGCCCAAGTGACATTGACCTGCTGACCAATTTGAAATTTTACATCTATCTCCGGATAGGTGATTTTAAAAGGTCCAGCCTGAGCAGAAGAGCTTATTTTGTAATCGCCCCATATGACCCCACCAGCAGCTGCATTATTATCTCTTACAGTAAATCTGAAATTCAAATCTCTGGAATTGTTGGGCAGAACTTCTGTTTTATCAGTAAATGAACCCGATAGAATATTTGCTGCCCGAGGAAAAAATCTGACATCTCCGGTAGCACTTGGTTTAAAAGATCTGAAAAGAGGTGCAGAAGCTGACTGACTTCCCAAGGGAACCGTTTCTCCCGTATCGGACTGCTCCCAGCAATAGGTCAGATTATCACCATCTTCATCCGTGGCTTTTGCGCTCAATTCAAACGGAGTGGATATTGGTATGACATATGTTTTTGAAGGCATGGTTATGACAGGGTAGTGATTTCCTGATTGTATTTTTGTAGCACAAAGATATGCCTGAGCATTATTGGTGGTTGCCTCGTACATTTGTTCCAGACTTCTTACATTAAAATAATCGTCTTCAGCAGAAACCACATTATCCACACCACAAGTACCTGCATAACCCATGATGGTACTACCACTTCCTGGCTCAACCGCAGACCCTTGATGAAACTGAGCTTCTTCTCCATCAAAATCACAATTGTTCCAAACATGACCTGCTGTCAATTGGTGACCAATCTCATGTGCCAAAACCCTGGTTACAATTCTGGAAAGGTCATTGTCGTTATTGCAAGTAACCCCATTTCCCTTATTTGATGCATTACAAAGCCTGCCACTTACTACTCCACCGATATCAAAACATATCGAAAGTAAATGTCCGATATCATATGAGGTAGATGGTATAATGGCATTTAGTTTGCTGGTATTTACACCCACTAATTTTTTACCTTCATTAGAATTTTCATATGGATCCGTGGCAGGGTCCAAAAATATCAATTTGTCATTATCATTGATAATTATATATCTGATAGCCATTTCTCTTTCATAAATTATGTTTAGCCTGTTGATCATGGTATTCATGTCTGCCAAACATTTTTCTTTAGTTCCTCTTCTGGTTACCCTACCCCATTCACCTGTGCACGCCAACGCTAATCGATATGTTCTTAACTCCACTTCTTCAGCATTTCTTAATGTAGGGTTGAAATGATGGATCTCTGGCCGGGATTCATCTTCCACACCACAAAGATTGACCCCTTTATAAGTATCCGGATTATGGTCTTTTACGTCATACACCATGTAATCCTGAATGTTTTCGGAAGAATATGGGTCTATATAAGTTTCCCCGCTCAAAGACATTATTGAACCATGAAATCCATTGATCGATAATGCGAATCGCATGTTTTTACTTTTATCACTCAAGGAATAAGCCTTATATGATTTAATATCGGGATATCTGGCAGAAATCTCACTTTCCATCACGGGAGACTCATATACTTTAAATAGCTCTGTTTTCCCATTCGGCATAGGTATTTCCAATAATAACGTCTCTGACTTTTTTGCATCCGACATTTCCAAAGGCGCATTAGCCAGATATGTCTTCAATCCCTGAAAATCAAGTGTAAACGTTTGATACTTATCCGGAATGATGCTACGACTTTCTGCTGATCTCAACTGAAATCCGGATTCATCACTTTTTTTCCAGAATGACTGTGCATTCACATGCAAAACAATGAATAAAAATAAGGTTAGGTTAAAAAGATTCTTTATCATTTTATTAAGGTAAATTTTAAAAGCCTAAAATTAAAAATAAATCTGTAATCTAATTGTATTTTATGTAGTTGTGTATCCTAAACGACCATGAAACTATTGATTTAACCCAATTATGTCAAAAAAAGTTTCAATACATTCCCATTTCTCTGTAATAAATTAAGTGCCATCCTGAGGACAGTTTACCAAATCTTCGCTCCATACTATATTTTCCTGATTGGTCAGATATACGTTCTATTACCAGACCATTGAGATCCAGCATTTCTCTGGAAAAAGTACCATCCATGTCATCGTATGGCTTGTGCAGTATCCAGCTTTCTTTTTGCCACCTGAATGTTGGATCAGGTACATCCAGACTATCTCTCTGCGCTTTCAGACCTTCCAAAGGAAATACCGTATGTTCGAGTTGAAAGATGCTGTCAGTACTAAATCTATCATAAAATGTTTTAAATTCCTCCATTTGGTATGCAGGCACATCTGATGTATCATGGATGCCGGATGGTTTGTTTTTGCAAGCAAAAAGCATCAATAAAATCATATTTATTGTGACAATATACCTTGTATAATTATTGTTCTGTAGCATAAACGAGAATGATATTTGCTGTGAGATTGCAAAATAAACGATATTTCCTGAAAAAGTTGTTCTTTTTAATTTCTCCTTCAAAATAAAAGCCATTGGCATCAAAAATGAAGGGACCGACGATCATATGATTTTTAAAATCAAGCTCTTTTTTACCGTAAGCTTTATACATAGCTTCCTTTGCACCCCAGATGGTGTGGAAATATAATATTCTATCCGTTTCCGGTATGTATTGAAACTCGTCTTCCCGAACAAATTTTGCTGATATTCTTTGTATTTTTTCTACAATGTACTGAATATCTATGCCTACCGGATTAAGGCTGGCAATCACTGCAGTGAAATCGAGTGTATGACTGATTGAAATAAAATGATCCGACCCTTCCAGATAAGGTTTCCCGTATTGATCTTTCAGACAGGCACCACGCAAGTTTCTTCCTGAAAGCTGATGTAGTAAGTGCCTGGATGAAAGCCATTCCGATTTTTTTTTACTTTTCAGGGTCTGAAATTCTTGTATTTCCTGCGTATACAAATCAAGTTTGGACAGGAAAAAATCATCTGTCTCCATGGTTTGCCAAATAGCATATTGACCCTGTGGTAAAATATTTGAATGAAAAATTAAAGGCATAAGAATTTAAAACTTATGGGTTTGTATGCTGTTTTAAAAAGCATAAAATTAATACTACTTTGCCGGAAACCATATTAATAGATAAAATTTCTGATTATTCTGGACACAATGCTGCCATTTATGGTCTTTCACAAATAAGTGGAGATGATCACTTTTATTCAGTTGGCGGCGAAGGTTGGATTGTCAAATGGCCAAATACCGGTTCGGTAATGGATGGTGTGCTTGTAGGAGAAACGGGTGGTAAGTTATTTTCTATAGCTACAGTATGTGAAAATGATCTGCTGATAGCCGGAGATATCCATGGTGATTTGTTTTGGATCGATACCAATAACAAAGAAATTTTGGGTAGGTCCGCATTTCACAAAGGTAGTGTATTTGATATTCTTGTGATAAATCCATCCCAGTTGGTTACGGTGAGCGGTGATGGGTATATTTGCCTTTGGGACATAGGACAAAGACTTCCTCTCCTTTCAAAAAGATTATCAAATCAAGGATTGAGATGTGTTGTACATGATCCTGAAACAGGAAACCTATTTGTCGGTGCAAGTGACAATAATATATATGTGCTCGATGGCTTAAGTTTTGAACAAAAATATATCATCCATCAAGCCCACCAAAACAGTATTTTTGCATTGAATCACATATCAAGTATTGGTCTTTTTTCAGGCGGAAGGGATGCTCACATGAAGATTTGGGATTTGATTGACTTTACGGCCAAAACTGACGTTCCTGCACATTGGTATACCATAAATAAAATCCTGTATATCCCGGAACTCAAGTTAATCGTGACAGCATCCAGAGACAAAACGATCAGGCTATGGGACGCTGAAAACAATGATTTGATCCGCACATTAGATGTACAGAAAGGTGGCCACTTTAATTCTGTGAATACATTACTTTGGAATAGCGAACATCAAACATTACTTTCTGCAGGGGATGATAGAGTCATCAGAAAATGGAAAATTCTAAGAAATGACATTTAGAGTACTCTGTCAAGATAAAGAACTTAATGAAATGTTGCTCTTTATCCAAATCTCAGCGTTAAAAAGCCTCGCCGAACCACTTCGGGTTTGCCTGTTTTTTCTCCTTGATCCTGAAAATATTTTCTGCATTTTATACGTATATTTAGCTCATTTTTGAAGTACTAGATATCAGACTGCAATCCTAAGCTTTCCAGATCTTCAAATGTAGATTTTTCAGCTTCAAGTTTTTTCTTGTATACCACATAAGTATCAGAATACTGGTCATGCCAGCCACGAGCCCGATGCCCTAAAAAAGATAAATATTCAAAAGGGATCAATCTAAGTAGACTTCGTTTTAAAATGGTAGAAGTTGGAGGTTTATTGCCACTGATATCAACCACTATTGAGCCAGTAAGCCATTTACCAATCGTTCTTCCGGTTAACACTTCAAGTACAAAATAATATGAAATTGACAGTAGGCTAAAAATAATATATTCAGCCAGCGTATTGCCTTCAGGAATGATTGATGAGTCTACGACCTCACTATCTATATCCAAAAAGAAAACCATATTCAAGATCGATATTAAAACCAATATCAAAAAAATGCTGATATAGTCTACAACAAAATTAAAAAACCTGGCTTCTTTGCGTGCAACAACATTTGATGAAACAAAGTATGATCTTTCAACCATTGTTTACTTTATACCCAAAGCTGCCAACGTGGACAAGGACAAATCTCCGTAGGCAAGTCCTTTTGATTTTTGAAAATCAGTGACAGAAAGATTGGTTGCCTGATCTAGAATTCCGTTTTCTGTCAATGGATATCCTAATGATATCAAAGCAGCCTGAATTCTCTTAATCAGTTTGGATGATCTGTTTTTAGCACAAACCACATTTTCTTTTACAGTGCCGCCTTCTTTTTTTACAACTTTGACCTTTTCTTTGCGGGTCTCATATTCTTTGGTTACATCAGGTCCTGCCAATGCAAATAAATTCATAGTAATCGGTGGGAAATCTTCCAGTGTTTCTTCTATACAATCTTCCGGCTTTGGAGAATCACAGTCTTTCTTTTTTTTCTTCACCAGTGCTTTTTGACCTTCCAACACAGTGATTGTCGTCAGCTTTACATTTAATCCGGTAGTATCGGACCCTGTAAAAATGTAGTGTGTTTTTTCAACAGTCTCCATGATTGGATCCTGTGTAAGTGTAGCTGTACAAGTATTACTTTTAGCTTTTTGCGATATACAAATGCCTGAAACGCTAAAGGTTAGTAGAAAAATAATAAAACTTCTCATTCTGTGTTGGTTTTGGTTCAATCCTAATAAAGCAACAAAGATACAGCGAATCGCTACACCTGCAACTTTTTTTACCCTTATTTTTAAACCAACGCTTAGACAAATTACAAAAGAAATAGATTTATCGCACTCCATCTTTCCACTATTTGTCCCACACAGACTATCTTTGCCCCAAAATACATATAATGAATTTTTTACAATCCTGCAAGTGGTATTTCATTCTGTTCACATGGCTTATTTTTTCTGCTTGTGGTTCAAAAAAAGAAATTGTTTATGTACCGGTGAAAGTGCCGGACGTTACTAAAAATTTTTATACGGATTTGGTAATAAACTACAAACTGGACAAAACAGGTATCAAAGACACTTTTAATAATGCTATAACTGATGCTTTCAAATCCAATTTTGATATACCGGATTACGACATCAAAATGACACTAAGCAAACCTAAAGATGCGGCTGTGGAGATTGAGGGTAAAAGTATCCTTGTCGTAGTACCGGTGACGGTAAATGTAGAAAAGAAAACTTTTTTAACTGACCTCAAAGCAAAAGGTACCCTTGAGATGAGTTTTATTACAGATATGGACATAGATAGCATGTGGAATATGAAAACAAAAACCAATCTGACCTTCCACAGATGGATAGAAAAACCCAAATTATCTGTTGCCGGACTCAATCTACCTATAGAAATGATCTCAGATGCTGTCATCAAAAAAAGTAAACAACTGATCGAACAAAGTATAGATGATTCCGTAAAAGAAAGTTTTACATTGAAGCAAAAAATGAAGGAAACCATGACCATGTTTGATCAGCCCATGCAGATGGACCCGACTGTCAATGCCTGGATAAATATAAAACCTGAAAAAATCCTGCTTAATAAAGTATCCAACAGCAAATTTACATCTACAGGAAAGATTGCCATTCACGGCTTATCCACTTTCAGTACTTACAAACCGGCATCAAATAATATAAGTACCAATCTGCCTAGAGTTAGCTGGAGTGAAGCCATTCCGGATAGTTCGGTTTTCAGGCTGATTGCTGACATAAAAATGATCGATATCAACCCCATCATCAAATCAAATCTGGATGGCAAAACATTTAATGCAGGCGACAAATCAATCACATTATCAAACATTGTTACCAATTGTGACTATGAATTTCTGAGAGTGGTGACAGATATTGCCGGATCAGCCAATGGCACACTGATCATCAAAGGAAAACCAAAGTATGATGCAGTAAACAATGGGTTTTATATGGACAACATAGACATTCAGTTCAAAACCAAAAATGTAATCCATAAAGCAGCAGCATGGATCGCTGAAGGAAAGATAAGAAACGAACTGGAAAGCAAAATGAAATTCAATATTAATGAAACCATAGCTGAAGTACAAAAAAATGTGGATGACCAGTTGAAGGAGTTTAACAAAAAGTACGATCTGGAAATGAAGCTGGGTATAGGGAGTGCTGATGTCGAAAGTTTTGAGCTGAAACCCGGTCAGATAGAAGCCTTGATGAAAACCAAATTTTATCTTGAAGTAAATATCAAAAATTTCAGATCATTTAATAAGTTCTGAACCCGTGGATACAAAATCAGTTGCATTGGATATTTTTCTGGAAGCAATAAAATCCGTTCAACCTGAAGTAGTGTTCAATTCATTGGTAACATGGGAAAATGAACATTTGATGGTAGAAAATAATACATACCATTTGCCTCCTGAATCAAACTTATTTGTATTTGCTGTGGGAAAAGCATCCTGTGCCATGTCTCACTCCATTGAAAAAATAATGGGACATAGAATTCACAAAGGACTATGTATTACCAAAAAAGGGCACAACTTACCTCTGCAATATTTTAAAACCATAGAATCAGGACACCCGGTTCCCGATGACCAGAGTTTTGAAGCTGGAATAGAAGTTGAACATTTGCTTAAAGAAGTCAAAAAAAATGATTTTGTTCTCGTTTTGATTAGTGGAGGTGCGTCATCTCTAATGATGGACTGTCCTGCCGGTTTAAGCAAAAATGACATACAAAGGGTTTATGATGTCCTCTTAAAATCAGGTGCCGACATTGCTGAAATGAACCTGATCAGAACGGCACTTAGCAACCTAAAAGGCGGAGGAATGTCAAAATTGGTTTATCCTGCAGCAGTAGTGACGCTAGCTATTAGTGATGTATGCGGGGATCATCCGGAAGTCATCGGGTCAGGACCGACCGTTATTTATAATACAGATTATATAGCCATTCAAAAAGTAATACACACATACGAACTAAATAAATTTTTACCTGCTGTTGTATTAAAATATTTGAAAGAAAAGGCCAAAAAGGCACCGGAAAATCAAACTTTCGCAGATCAAATCAGAGAATATTATATCCTGGCAAATAACGAAACAGCACTTTCCGGGGTAAAAGCGAGTGCAGTAAAACGTGGCATTTCCCCCTATCCGGCAGGAAAGAATCTGTCTGTTACTACAGAAAAATTTGCTGCTTTGATCTTCA
The DNA here is from genome assembly GCA_016714445.1 of Saprospiraceae bacterium. Classification (GTDB taxonomy): domain Bacteria; phylum Bacteroidota; class Bacteroidia; order Chitinophagales; family Saprospiraceae; genus OLB9. The sequence continues at coordinate 68,467 of JADJNF010000007.1, forward strand.
ATGAAATCAAACAGTATTCAGGATCCCTACCTGTCTGTCTGTATTGGGGAGGCGAGTCAGTGATACACGTAACAGGCAATGGCAAAGGTGGTCGCAATCAGCATGTCCTGCTTTCGCTGATGATCATGCTCAAACAAACAGAAATAAAGAAGAAATTTACCATCATATGTGCGGGCACGGATGGAAGTGATGGCCCTACAGATGCTTCAGGTGCGATGATATCTCATGCTGAACTTTCCCAAATAACTCTAGCAGAAATGGTCAGTTCTCAAAAAAAATTTGATAGTTATACTTTTTTTTGAGAAATACCATGGTCTCATCAAGACAGGTCCCACACAAACCAACGTTATGGATCTTGTGGTGGTAGTTCTTGACGAATGAATTCAAAATTTCAAAACTTTATGGCATGTTAAATAATACCAAAGCCAATAAAATATGACACTGATTCAACTCTACAAAAAAACGAGCTCTTTTGTAAGACCCTACCGTCAGTTGGTTATATTTACCTTGCTGCTTACTGTGGTGGGATCATTTATGGCGCAAGTCAATGCCCATATCCTTAGGTATACTGTAGATGAGATAAACCATCTGATGGTGGCACATAAATCAATGAAGGATGGATTTTCACTTTTGATATTCATCAGCACAATACTACTTTCGAAAGAAATCATTTATGCCATCATTCAATTTGGACAAAAATTTTATGGTGAAAAACTCAGGATTCTGATTTCCAGGGATTTTTCGCAATCGATAGTGGACAAAATACTTACCTACAGAATGGCCTTTTACACATCCCCTGAAAATGAAAGTGGCAAACTTCAGACCAGGATTGATATGGGAATTTCGAGTCTGACCAGACTAGTCCAAAACTTTTTTATAGACATACTACCTCTATTTGCCAATGCTATTGTAGCTCTGTTTTTTATGTTTACAGCCAATGTATATGTAGGTTTAGTCAGCTTATGTATAGTTCCTTTATACTTTTACATCGGTCAATTGCAGGCAACAAAACTGAGTGGTTTTCGCAGAAAAATGCGTTCATACAGGGAAACAAAAAATAATGGCATTATTGGTTTGATTGAATCCATCACGGTCATCAAGTCATTTGTCAGAGAATCTCTGGAAGCAGAAAAACATCAGTCTATTCAATATGAAATGACTGAAAATCAAATGGCTACACGCAAAATAAGTTTTATTTTCGATAGTGTGAAGGGATTTTTAGAACAAATCGGGGTAGTTATCATCATTATCCTTACTTCATATTTTGTATTAAACGGCAGTATGAGCATCGGTGCTATCATGTTTCATATCCTGCTTTTCAACAATGTCTCTGCACCTATCCGCCAGTTGCATCGTATCTACGACGAGGTCAATGATGCACTTATTTACTCTGAAGGTTTTTTTGACATCCTGGATGCCAATGAAGAAACAGAATCTACCGGTACTTACATTCCTGATAAAATCCATGGCTACCTGGAAATAAAAAACGTGGATTTTCAATACCCCAACGGGACAGAAGCACTACACGACGTCTCTTTGATCATACCTCCTAATAAAATCACAGCTTTGGTGGGTCTGAGTGGAGCAGGCAAAAGCACTCTGATCAATCTTTTGGACAAATTCTATCAACCTACTTCCGGAAGCATAACTTTGGATGGAATAGATCTGCAGGAATATCATACTACCATGCTTCGAAAAAACATAGGACTGGTCCTGCAGAAAAATCATATTTTTAAAGGCACCATTACTGAAAATATAAAATATGGAAATCCTGATGCTACCATGGAAGAAGTCATGGATGCAGCCAAAAAAGCATATATTCACGATCAGATTGTAGCATTACCAAATGGATACACATCACAAGCGAATTTGCTTTCTGGAGGTCAGCAGCAAAGGATAGCTATTGCAAGGTTGTTTCTGAAAGATCCGGCTATCATCTTTCTGGATGAGCCTACTGCCAGTCTGGATGCCATCGCTACAGAACAAATCAAGCTTAGCCTCGATGCTATCAAAAAAGACAGAACAGTCATCATCATTTCCCACAGCATTTCACAAATTATTGATGCTGAAAATATCATCGTGCTGGACAAAGGACGAGTGGTAGAGCAAGGGCAACATGAAGTCCTTTATGACAATAAAAGTACTTACTTCGAAATTTTTAATGCTATGGCAAATAGTCTGAATATAGACAAAATCGCCAAAACTATGTCGGAGAATGATGAAGTATAAAGTGATGTGGGTTTGTAAAAGTGCTTTTTTTAGTTTTTTAAAATCAAAAGGGTAAATATATTAACCCTGTACATACACCAGATATTTTTCTTCAAAATAAAACTCATTGAAATATTGGGGAATGTGAACCATCTCTTTATATTCAAATTTTGGAATCAGTTTGATTTCTTCCCTCATATCGCCTTTGAGTGCAATAAGACCGTTGGGATACATATTTGTTTGTTGTTTTGCCAATACCTTCCTGCTCCATGGTAAAAGAATATCGATTTTTGCCACTGCTCTGGTAACCACAAAATCAAATTTATCTTTTAGTTCTTCCACCCGCGCATTTTTAGTCTGAACATTGGTAAGTCCCAAAGCTTCTGCAACAGCATCTACCACTGTGATTTTCTTTTTGATGCTATCTACCAGCGTAAAATGACATTCCGGAAAGATAATGGCCAAAGGAATACCAGGAAAACCACCGCCCGTACCCAAATCAATAATTTTTGTACACGGTTTAAACTGAATAAATCTTGCAATGGCCAGCGAATGAAGTACATGATGTAGATATAAGTTGTCAATATCTTTGCGTGAGATAACATTGATCTTTTCATTCCAGTCGCGATAAAGGCCTTCAAGTGCAGCAAACTGCCCTATTTGATGTTCGTTCAGGTCAGGAAAATATTTGCGTATGAGTTCCAATATGAAGAATGTTTAAAATGAATCTCAAAGGTATAAAAAAAGGGCTAAAGACATATTTAATAGCACGGTTTCTTCATTTTTCAAAATGACAAAGTATCTTTGGACCATGAAACCAATAATAACTCTACTTTTAATGACAGTTTTGGGATGGCTGCCCGGCAGTACCCAAATCACGACGGATGAAAGCATCAGAATATCCATACTAACTTGTGCTCCCGGTGATCAGCTGTACTCTATATACGGCCATAACGCCATAAGAATCATAGACAGTAATAAAGGGACTGACCTGGTCTACAATTATGGTACTTTTGATTTTAATACTCCCGGATTTGCGATTAAATTTATGAGAGGCAAATTGCCTTATGTGTTGAGTATTGCGGATTATTATGATTTTTTAGACGAATACAAATATTATAAAAGAAGCGTCACTGAACAGGTGCTGTATCTTGATCCGGTACAGCAACAAAAAATCATGCAGTATCTGGCAGTCAATATGCTTCCGGAAAACCGAGCTTACAAATATGATTTTTTTATGGACAATTGTGCTACCAGGATTCGTGATATAATAAATAAAAATGTAAGCAATTTTGTCTGGGATGAAAGTAAAGCCAGTGGAAAAACATTCAGACAAATCATCAAAGAATATCAAAAAGTGATGCCATGGACCAATTTTGGCATTGATCTGATCATTGGTGCACGGGCAGATAGGAAAACAACCTTGAGCGAAGAAGCTTTCATTCCGGATTATCTTTCATCAGCGATACAATATGCCCGATATAAAGATCCACGTCAGACCGGGCTTCTGTTTAGAAAAATAGACATCCTTACATTTCCACCAAAACCTGCTGTTAATAATTTTCTATTGTCGCCCTGGCTGGTATTTATTATTTTATTATTAATAGAGATTAATATTTATTTCAGGTATCTGAAAGGGAGTGTCGGTAAATGGATTCAAAGATATGATGTTTTATGGTTGGTTATAGTCACATTCAGTAGTGCCCTGATGCTGTTTATGTGGTTTGGTACCGACCACATCCCTACCAAATACAACTGGAACATCCTTTGGGCAAATCCATTGATACCCGTGTGGTGGTGGATGCACAAAAAAGGCAATCCGTTTTCAAATAAAATCGTTTACTTTGTTGCAGCATGTATCCTTATCAGTATGATCAATGCTATTCCCGGGTGCCAATTTTTGCCGCAGTTTTTTCATCCTTTAGTGATCATGATTGGATCTATCTTGTTGATAAAAGGAGTAAGGTTAAGACATAATTAAATTATTGGGCTACAACTTATTAAAAAGTTATTTGTGGCAGGTAACCAGCAGAGATTGTTTTTACGATAGATAATGGAGTCAAAAGTAAAACAGACACATCTGATCCAATGTGTATTCCATCTTTGTAGCCGCCAAATCCCCACTCAAATATTTTGCCCTTATATTTTAGAAATGGTTGACTATCATATTCGATAAAAGAACCATCAGGTATATCAGCTAGTCGTATTACTGTTTTGTTTCTGACCATTCTTTCCCCATGTATACATTCGTCCATTTGCTGAGTTGTAATATTCTCAAAATCATTAGCTTTTGCCCATAGACTTTTAAAAATATTAAATTTGTCTCTTTGACACTCCGCACATGGTCGGTGTCCGGCTGCCAGCGCAGTAGCTTCATCCCAAAAGAATAGCTCAGTATATCTGCCTTTTTGCATAATGGTTCTTTTCCTTTCCTTAAAATCCAACACACAAATGATCCATCTTTTAAGCTGAAAATTGCGGATTATTTCCTGACGTTCATTGTGAAGATGACCGCGATTTCCCATCAGCCCACCCCTATGTATAGAGAAACAAATTTCGCCATATGGATTGATTCTGTTTTGATAAGGCATAATACTTTAAGTTCTTTATAAGGTAAGTAAATTTATCTTTTGTCATCATTTTACTCATTTTGTTACATTAGTTTTGGCTATATTCTGATAGAAGTTTATTTAATCCTATTGCCTATACACTCACTGCTTTACAAATTTCTGTACAGATGCGACACCCGATGCGGTCGTACACTTGATGAGATATAGGCCGGGATGAAGTGGGGAGATGTCCATGTCAGTACTATTTTCATTTGTCGCTATGGTCAGTACTTTATGTCCAGTGATATCATATATCTCTATTTTGCATGGTTGAGAAGTCTCTAACGTGATGTGGTCTGTAGATGGATTGGGGTAGATGAGTACATTGTTCCAGTTCAAGATACCTGAATTTCGAAGTTAAGCTATTTCTGGATTAAATATTTATCCTTTACTATTTTAATAACGGAACACTATGATGGAATTTATGTCGATATCCAAATACACCATATCCATTTGTAAAAGATGAGACAAAAGGGTTGTTTGTTCCGAATTCATTACCTTTATATGAATTCGCATTCAAAATATATCCCAAATCTTGTGAAGTATATTCAAAAAATACTTTCATCGAATCAGATTTATTTAAAGTATATATATTATTAAGATATAATTCTGTTATTCCCAAATAAATACTTTTATTAGCCAAACATGAAATATTTACTTGCTCCTGAGTATTTAGACAAGACTGCGGTTCTCGTTTGATTTGAATTGAATTATAGATTTTCATTCTGAACAATTCAGGACCTGTAAATTGCGCAATTATAGTTGCAGTTCCTCCTATAAAATTTTCAAGATTAAATGTTATCTCTCCTGAAAGTAAACTATCATTTATAATTAGGTTTAGTTTTTGCAAATGGATTTTTTCATCTGGGATAAAAATTGTTTTGCTAATAATACTATCTTTAAAATCAGGAAATATAAGTTGATAATAGTGATCTCCTTCAATAATTTTATTGCTAATATATTTGAATTTTATTACATCATAAGTCATTGTATCAAACATTAAATTATCACGTAGGATAAAGACCTTTCTATCAGTAATATAATTCGGTTCAGGTAAACTTTTGATACTGGACTGATAGTATTTTGTATAGTTAATTCGCCTATACTTCCGACAGTAAATTCTGCTACTATCACTGGCCTTTCTCCTTCCCAATAGTCAGAATCCAATTCAATGGGCAGGGAATATTCAGAAGAGCAATTACTAAATAAGAATGTAAATACCATTATATAAAAAAAATATCTTAGTTTCTGCATAATAATTTAAAATTTATATAATTTTTCTTGAATAACTTAAACTAGGTAAAAATGTAAAATTCACTCCATCATAATATCCAGAAAACCTTTCTTGACTGAAATTGGAACTATTCAAAAAAATATGAAATGGATTTCTTCTGGCTGTAATATTATAAACTGAAAAAGACCAGGAACTTTTTAATGATTTTTGAAATTCTATCCCTACATCAAAACGAAAATAGTTGGGGTATCTTCCATTATTTCTTTCCTTAAAAATATACTGAATTTCATTGCCGTTGTTAAAATATGCATTTACAGGTGCTGTAAAAGGATGACCACTCAAATATAAAGATTTTAGAATTAATACCCATTTTTGCGAAGGTTGATATTGTAAATGAAAAGAAAAAGTATGAGGCCTTGCGAAATTTGATACATATGCGTTGCCCATATTAATATCTTCAAATTTTGTCATCGAGTAGGTATAGGAATATGAAGATTTTATTAATAGAGTATTTTGCTGATATTCAATTGACGTTTCAAACCCATATGCATTTAATTTCCCATTATAGCTAAGGGTTTTTTTAAAGTTACCTATTTCAATGTTTATATCGGTGTATATATTTTTGTTATCTACTAAACCTGATTGATTTTTATAAAATGCTTCTAAGGTAGCTGAAAATCGATATTTTGTATTTGTTCTTACTCCTAAGCTATACTGAGTACCAGTATTTTGACTCTTTCCAAAGTCCATAGGAACCCACATTTCTAACGGATTTTCTAAATTGGATGATGTGATCAGAAATGCATTTTGCGAAACTACATCTAACGCCGCAGTAAGGGTGGAGTTATCATTTAGTTTATACTTAATATTAACTCTCGGTTGAACAGCATGTTTTATGCCATTATGGCTAAATATATCATATCTAAATCCTATATCTGTCAAAAAATTCTTCCACTCCCCAGTTATTGAAACGTAAGCAAAATTATTGGAAAGATACAAAGATGGAACGATTACTGAATCTTTTAAGTCATAATACTGGAGCGGATTAAACTTTGTGTAATGATTTCCAATCCCAACTGAGGCTGATAGGTAATTATTTAGATATTTTGTTCCTTTAAACCACAAAGAAGTTTCATGTAAACTATTTAATAAATCTGTTTTGTGAATATTTTTATTTAAATCATTAATCTCAGAGATTTGAAAATTAGAATAATGCAAAAATGCTGCACCTCCTTCTATCACCCAGGATTTATTCAACACCTGATGATATTTTAATCCAAACACTTTATTAGCCCACCCAATAGAGCCTATATTTTCTTTCCCTTTACGTTTCTGTTTTATCAAATTTTTATCAGATGAAATCAAAACGAAAGCTGATAAAAAAGAAGAAGGAGAAAAATTATATTTAGAACTGATAGTAAAGTCATGAATATTTATGCCAACAGCTGATGCATTTTCTTTGTTGTCATAATCTTTTCCAGAAAAAAGATTTATTAAATTTAGATTGCTGATTCTACCACCAAAGTTGAATCCCCATTTATCTTTTATAACAGGAATTTTAACAGTTAATTTGCTCATAAGAATTCCAGCTGAAGCAACCACTTCAGTTTTTTTAGTACTGCCATCAAACAAAGTCATATCTATAACTGACGAAGACTTCCCTCCATACTTAGCCGGAAAACCACTTTTAAGAATATTTACATCCTTTATGAAGTCGCCATTAATAAAAGGTAGAAAACCGAATAAATGGGCATAATTATATATTCTTACACCATTAATTAGGAGTAAATTTTGGTCAGGCAATCCTCCACGAGTTACAACGCCTGAAAATCCTTCCCTAGTAGGTTGAAAGCCAGGCTTAAAATGCAATGCTTGCATAACATCGGCTTCGCCTGCAAGACTAGATAGCAACCTGATTTCCTTTCCAGAAAATTTAATTTGACTTGTAGATGGTATTTTTTTTTGCATTGCTTCAGTGGAAATGATCACTTCATCTTGTAAGAGAGGTGATAAATATATGGTATTTAATTTATCTCCTTTCTCTAAATCATTTATGTTAATAAATTTTGCGTTATATCCTAAAAGTCCAACACGAATAAATGAGGAATTTTTTTCATTTATTTTGATCTCAAAATACCCATTAATGTCAGTATCAATGATTGTTTCATCATAAAATATATAACAACTGATTAATGATTCGAATGTCAGACTGTCCTTGACAAATCCTTTTACTGATAACATTTGTGAATATGCAAATGAAAAAGCAAAAAGTAAAAGAATCAACGAAATTATTTTTTTAAATTCATTAAATGAAACTCTATGTCAAAAACTAGTAAACGATTCATTATCAAGAGTTATTGTTTGCTAAATACCTGAACTGTCATTATATGACAGTTCAGGTATTTAATGTTTACCAACAATTATAGCAAATTGATGGATGATTTTGACCATCATTCGTATCACAATCTACACTTTGGCCTACGGGAACGCCTTGAGTAACTTGACCAATAAACCATATTAATGGATTAAATTGCGGAATACCTGGAATCAATGATTCATTTGGGGCAGTTCCATTTGATGTAATTTTGGAAAATTCTAATTCTGAACAATTAGAGCAAGTCTGCCACATCCATTGATAATTTGAATTACCAGTAATATATGCATCTGTTTTAATATATAATGGAGCATCACTTGTAGTTGTATAAAGCCAATAAACTCTGAAATTTGTAATATTATGACTCCAACCTTGCCACCATTCCCAATATAAAATTTGGCCATTTGAATTCCGGACGGGTTAGCTCCAACAAAAACTTCTGAAGTTGTTCTAAACCATTTTGTTCCATTATGTGTATAATCTCTAAAATCAGTTTGTGACGTTAAAAACACGTTCTAGAAGATTGGTCATTTTGTTGATATTCCAAATAAGTATATTTTTCAGTTTTAACTCCATTTTTGAAATACGATCTCAAATTGTTAAGAAATTTTTCAAAATTTGAGTTTTTATGTTCTGAAATGAAAATTTTTCTTTGAGTTGAAAATGATATCTTCTCCAAAGTAATATACTCCATTTTCATTTGTAACTTTATTTAATAACATGTTTGACATCAAACCACCTTTTTCATCAATCGTATATAGATGTCTATTTTCCCTTAAAAGCATTTTAGGATCAGCTTCCTTAGAAATACTATATGTAAATCTGTACAACGACCTATAACCTTTTTCTATTTCAAATTTTTCAAGTTGTTCATTATTAAGGTAATTTATAAAATTATTAAAACTGGAAAAAGACTTAGCATCTCTAAATTTTAAAATTTTGTTTACAATTTCAACTTGCCCATTTTTAAAAGATTATCAAGAAATTGCAATCCTTGAAATGTGGCTTCAGTTTTGGGTTTTTATCCTGCTTAGCTGAATTATTTTCATTGGATTCATTTTTCTGACAGGAAAAAAGCATCATTAAAACAAATGCACAAAATAAATTTGTGAATAATAAATTTTTCATTTAATTTTTTTTTTAAAATTACTCCCTAATTTCTTCTTTTAAGGTGGTGTTCAGGAAAATAAATCCACCTCCATAAAATATTATGGTTTGAATAAATGAAAAACAAACCAAATTAAAAGAAAGCCTTTATATTTGCGTTCTGTATCCTCACGATACGTTGGAGAGTCTGCAGCCTCTGTAAAGGCATTTATTGCAGGCTCTTCTTTTATATTTTAGTTATATCTTTCATAAATAGTATTTATGGCCTTTATTCAACTTTCCAACTTTTATATTGTAACCCGTAGCGCCGTTTCTTGATTTAGTACGCTATTTGAAGGGTTTGTTTTTATATATCAAACATCAAAGGGACATATAGACCATTATTACTGTTTTGAAACGAACTACTTTTAGTACGATTTCATGGAATTTCCGCATATTATTGTATTAAATTGCACAGAATTAAGTAATATGAAAAATTCTTAGCTACACTTTTGAGCTATGTTAATTGATAATATATTAGGTATCTAATGATACTAAGCTTGTAGTAAATATATCAATTTTCTCATAAAAATATGAGTTTTAACCAAAATATTATACTTTTAAATGAGCACAATGAATTGAATATACTAATCCATTGATGATCCAATCTTAATTCTCAAAGGGTGCAATTTTAATCATTCTGGTCGAAATTATTTTTTCAATAATTTTTTTTTAAATGTTTCAACTTAACAGAATAATTAAGGTAAAGATAAGAACTATTTTTAATAAAAAGAATATTTTTCTAATTTATTATATATATATAAATTTAATATTTATAATCAATTATTTATGAAAATAATATCTTCATTGAATATTAACATTCCGTATGTGGTGACCGATAAAATCGATTGTGTAAAAGAGGTGATATGCATCTTCACAATGGTAAAATACAGAATTATATATATCATCCTTCCAGTTTGAAAATTTTAAAAATTAGCTATTATAATAATACAAATTAAAAGTTTAAAAAATAATTAAAATTTTTCTCATGATCGGCCGGAGAAGGTAAGTTCTTTTATCGTGCACTACAAAAGCACTTGGTATTTTTTCGGTAATCAGGAAATGTCAAAACAAATATAATGCTTGTTTCTGAAATATTTATATTTTCACTTGGCATTAACATATGAAATATCTACATATATAAGTCATTTATGATGTGACTTGTACCTAAAAATGGGTAAAGAATAATTATGAAGTAACATATAAACAGATATAAAATCACCTGGCTCTATTCCAGATGGCTTTTATTTATGGACTTATACCCACTAGGATCAACCTGATACACAGCGATTCTATGTTTTGACACATCAAAATTCAGCATTCAGCATTATATCCGTACCTTTGCATTTTTGACAGATAAAACCTTTGTATGACTTTCAGAGACCTGAACCTAAGCAAACCCCTATGGAATGCCCTCGATGATGCCGGATACACGAAACCTACTACGATACAGGCGAAGGCATTTTCTGTCATTATGTCCGGTAGAGATGTGCAGGGAATCGCACAGACGGGTACGGGCAAAACCATCGCTTATCTGTTGCCTTCACTTAAAATGTGGACCTTTAGCAAAGACAGACATCCGCAAATACTGATCATCGTGCCCACCAGAGAGCTGGTCGTTCAGGTGGTCTCACAGGTGGAAGAAATAGCCAAATATACCAGTGCGGTGGTACGTGGTGTATATGGAGGCACCAATCTGAAGACTCAGGCGGCTGAGATTGCAGATGGGCTGGATATCATCGTAGGTACACCAGGGAGGTTGCTTGATCTGGGTTATCATGGGGCTCTCAATCTCAAAATGATCAAAAAGCTGGTCATAGATGAAGTGGATGAAATGCTGGCTTTGGGATTCAGATCTCAGCTGGAGCATCTCATGGATTTGCTCCCAGAAAGGAGACAAAACTTATTGTTTTCTGCCACCATCACAGAAGATGTAGTAGCTCTGATAGATAATTACTTCAACACACCTGAAAAAGTAGAAGCGGCACCATCCGGATCGCCATTATCTAATATCAATCAGGGACTATACCGCGTGCCCAACTTTAATACAAAGGTCAATTTGCTGGAGCTGCTGCTGAAATCAAAACCTGAAATGACTAAGATACTGCTTTTTGTTTCTACCAAAGCATTGGCGGATGAACTATTTGAACATATCGGGCGCACATATCCGGATAGTACTGGCGTTATACATTCCAATAAAGACCAGAATTTCAGATTTAACGCAGTTAATAAATTTCAGGACGGTACCTTCAGGATATTGATCGCTACAGACATCATAGCGCGTGGTCTGGATATAGAAGATGTGTCACATGTCATCAATTTTGATATGCCTGATGAACCACAAAACTACGTACATAGAATAGGGCGTACCGGTCGGGCCGACAAAAAAGGCGAATCGATTTCATTGGTAGGTGATCTGGATGTTGACTGGCTGGAAGAGGTGCAGGAGTTCATGAAATATGAAATTCCGGTGCTCACCCTTCCTGAAGATCTGGTGATTTCTGATGTACTGACGGATGCTGAATTGCCGAAAGTAAATATGAAAAATATTTTGGGCAAACTTCCCAAAGTAAAAGATGACAGTGGTGCTTTTCACGAGAAGAAAGCAAAAAACAAAAAAATCAATGTTAAAATCAGATACCGGGATAAAATGCATGCCAAATACGGCAAACCGAAATCAAGGGGCGATAAAAAGAAGAAATAATAAAAAAGGGGCTGTTGCCCCTTTTTTATTTTGTGTCTGTATTTTAAAAGATCATATTCATAAGAATCACTGTGCCGGTGATCACCCAAGGAGTACGATCATCAATTCTTTATTAAAAGGAGTCACAGTATTCGATTTTTTAGCATGTGAAGCATCGTAAGTTTTTCCTTTTATCATTGCTGATGATCTGATCAGTTTTGCATGTGACATTTCTTTTGTAGCTTCAAAATAACTTTTTGGTTTTAAACCCATTTCAAAAGGGCCGTTTAAACTCATTAATGTTGTCATATTTCTAATTTTAAAATTTTATTTAATTTGGTTTTGTGTATATTTATTTTTAATTTTAGAATTATATTTTAAAAATTATAAAATATCAAAATTAAATACAGAACTATAACGCAGAAATGTTGTAGAAAGTTACCCGGAAACCAATAAAAACTACTAATACAAGGATATTAACGATAAAATAACCATTTTTTGCCGTTAGTTCAGCTACAAAATAGCAAACCTGCTTCTGTTATTTTGCTTTCTACAGTTAAATGAAGCAGATAAAATTGAATAAAATGTAACTTTCATCAATCATAAATTTCAGTTTTATTTTACAAGCTGCCTAATGAAAGAGTCAATGCCTGACGAAAGTAAAGTGAGAATCCGTAGATGAGTTACTGTCTAAAATATAGCCATCCATATCAAATTTGGTTAAAGCAGATGGCTCATTAATTCTGTTTTTTATGATATAGTTTGCCATCATTCCTCTCGCTTTTTTAGCATTGAAGGATATAAATGTACGCTTACCGTTTTTTATATCGAAAAAATCAATCTGTATTACTACCGCCTGTAATGTTTTCTGATCCAAAGATTTAAAATATTCATCTGAAGCAAGATTAATGAGATAATTGTTTCCTGATCGTAGCAGGTCAGCATGGATGGATGGAGTAATTTTATCCCGCCAGAATTGATATAGGTTTGTGCCTTTTGTTGTTGCCAGTCTGGTGCCCATTTCCAGCCTGTATTCACGTATTAGATCCAGTGGTCTGAGACTGCCGTAGAGCCCTGATAGAATCCTTACATGCTGCTGAGCAAAATCCAAATCCTGTTGACTTAATCCTCCGGCGTCCAGGCCAACATACACTTCACCATTGAAAGTAAGTATTGCCGCTTTACTGAAATCATCATCCATCTTAAGATTAAAATTCTGAAATCTCCGGTAGTTTTGATCTGCCAGTTTTTCACTGATGGTCATCAGGGACATAAGGTCAGCTACACTCTTTTTTTTCAGAATAGCAATTAATTGTGCTGTTTCTTTGGTGAAAATTGCAGAAGTCGGCTGGTGAATTTTTATAGGGGTAGGGTCAGACGTTTTTGATGGAGAAAGGATAGTTAGCATTTTTGAAATGGATATTTACCGACATAAAACGGCTGACAAACGATATTGTTGATAAATAAAAAGTATGAGACCCGGTTTTAAAAAAGTAAAAGCCCCGACAATCTATAAGACCTGTCGGGGCTTTTATATTTATTTAGAAAGCAAATACAAGAGAGAATATTTTTTAATCAAACTTATATTTCCACCTATGTATTAGTTTCCTTTGATAAGAGTAGGTTCAGCTGCAGGAACCGCTTTTTCTTCTTTTGGAGCCAAAACAGTACCGATTACCTGAATGACGTGATTATCAGGTCCTTCATTGGTGGTGATGGTGATCGACTTATTGATACCACCTGTTCTTTTTGTATCATATCTAACTTCCATAGAGCTGCTTTGACCTGGAGCGATAGGATCTTTAGGCCATGTAGGTACTGTACAACCACATGAACCTCTTGCATTTTTGATTACCAAAGGCTCTGTACCTGTATTGGTAAATTTAATGATTCTTAATGGCTCTGCCCCATTTTCAATGGTACCATAATCAACGGTAAGTGACTCGAAAGTCATTTTTGCGTTTGTTCTTTCTACCGCTACTTCTTGGACAGTCTGAGCTTGAGCCTGAATAGCAGCTTCTTTCTTAATATCTCCTGTTGTTTTGATTGGAACAGGTGCCTTGTCATTTTTCTGAGCGTTTAATGAAAATGCTGCTAAAATTAACAATGAGAATAAAACTTGTTTCATGATGATATTATTTTTTTTAATTTCAAGTACAAATATAGTGCTATAAATGAAATCTTCAAAAAAAAAGTTCAGAAGCTGCTGTTAAAGTACTGTTAAGGAGATTTTTTGTATTTTGATATTTATTTTGCTCTGGTGTTACTATTTATTGTATTTTGCTTTAAAATAAACAAATAATTATGAGCTCTGCAGGACACATTATGGATATGATACAGCGAATGAATCAAAACAGAAATTTGCAACGGTCTAAAAAAGAGCGCATTAGAGATCATTTAGGTCAATTGTATAGTAATAAATCAACCGCCCATGTACCGGATACTCCTTTTGAAAGTCCCAAGTCTAATCGTGACTTGAGATTTATACATCTGATCATTCTCATTAGTGTTATTTCGATTTTAATATTTTTTATATATTTAATATTATATTAATATGTTGGGAAATTACTTTTATTTTAAGACATTTAATCTAATTTGGGGAATGTGTTAGTGAAATAAAGAATTTGGTTAACAATATACATAGTTTACATGATTTTAAACCCATTAATATTAAAGGCCAACTTTTAAATCTATAAAATAAACACGACCGATGAATGAATTGGATTATGATGTAGTGATTTGCGGTGCAGGACCATCTGGAGCTACCGCATCATTATTTCTTTCTCAAAGTGGTATTCGCCACTTGATCATAGATCAATCCGTTTTTCCACGTCCAAAAGTTTGCGGGGATAGCATCACTCCACTATGCTTCACCATTTTACAACAGGTAATACCAGATATTCATAACCATTTTGCTGAAAAATTACAAGTGAGGAAGATCAATAAAATAAGGGTTTACAGTTTTAATCAAAGATTTGCTGACCTTAATTTGTCTGATTTTGTGGCAAAAGAAAAAATTTATTTTACACTGTAAGCAGATATGTACTGGATGAATTTCTGGTGCAGCAAGTGCGTCAAAGACCTGAAGCAATCCTTTGGGAGAATTCAAAACTCGAAGATTATAACGTCACTGAGGAAGGTGTTACCTTGCAAATTGTAAAAGAAGGCCAACTGATTCAGATTTCAGCAAAAATGATTATCGCTGCTGATGGTGCAAGATCTGTATTTCGTAAAAATATATTCAGAAGGCCCATCGACAGAAAGCAGATGGCGGCAGTAATTCGTACTTATTATAAAGATGTAAAACCATCCGGTAAATGCAATATGTTTGAATTGTATATTTTTGAAAACGTGATGCCTGGATATTTTTGGATTTTCCCTATGGCTGATGGTACATATAATGTGGGACTTGGCATTACATCAGATGTCATTCAGTCCAAAAGAATAAACCTTAGAAAGTTGATGGACGAATTAATTATTCACCACCCATTACTTAAAGATCGTTTTGGGAACGCCACAAGAGTACATCCCATCGGTGGGGCAGAATTACCCTTTTTGACAGAATCTGAACCAAAGTTAAGTGATAAGCGAATTTTACTGGCTGGTGATGCCGGATCTTTAGCGGACCCTGTGAGCGGTGAAGGCATTGGTCCAGGTATAGTAAGCGGAAAATATGCAGCATTGACAGCAGTACAAGCATTGAAAGCTAATGATTTTTCGGCTTCATTTCTTCAAAAATATGACGTAACAATACACGATAAAATTACCAGAGCATACGCTATTAGAATTAGTCTTTTTGATTGGTTTACCAAATATCCGTGGCGGATCAACACCCTGATCAGGTTATATCCAAAGATAAGATGGATACGTAATTTGTTGGCAAATATGATTTTTACCAGCTTTCGTTTTAGTGACATAAAAAGTCTGATGATCTTCAAAAAGTTATTCAAAAACAATGTATGATGACAGGTATTCCAAAATAGTGGACTACACCATTTTTTTCCAATGGGCACAAATGATACCGGCAGCGACAGACACATTGAGAGATTCAGCCAGTTTGTTTTTTGCCCCACCAATTGTAATTTTGTGTTGTATCCACTTATCCATTTCAGCAGAAATACCTCTACCTTCACTTCCCATTACCAGAATGGCATATTCTTCTATTACCGTTGTTTGCAGATCTTTTCCTTCCATATACGTTCCATACATGGGTCTTTTGAAGGAAGATATTTTTTTATAATCAGCAGTTGTGAGCAGAAGATTGGCCATACTACCCATACTCGCCTGCACCACTTTTGGGTTGAAGAAGTCCGCACTTTCTTCTGAACGTATGATCATATCAATACCAAACCAGTCTGCAGTGCGTATAATGGTGCCCACATTGCCGGGATCCTGTACACCATCCAGGTATATAGCTGAAATATGATCATTTAACAAAATATTTGTATCATCTTCCCTTTTGTCGAGCAACAAAAATATATCTGAAGGTGTTTTAAGTGATGATATTTGTTCCATTTCTTTTGTGGAAATGATATCCGGTTCAACAGTCCCATACGACAGAAAATCCAAGTATTTTTTTTCATTACCATTGGTAATTAATATCTGGTCAATGCTGAATTTTTTATTTTTAAGGAATTCACTGCATACTTTATCACCTTCAGCGATGAATTTGTTATAAATTTGCCTGAATTTTGGTTGATGCAGAGCTTTGATATCTTTTAGCCGGGCCTTTGAGATCAACTTAAAAGTTTTTATAAATTATTTTAAATTTGAGCATTCTGAAAATTTCTTCTTTAAGTGCCGGTATAATGATGATGTTATTTTTAATGTCATCCTGTAACTCTACCCGCTATCTGGAAAAAGATCAAAGTCTATTAAAAAGGACAAAGATAATTTTTAAAAATGAAAAATCCGTTGAGAATAAAAAATCATTGGAAGCAGAGCTGGCTACTTTCATCGATCAGAAACCCAATGAGAAACTATTGTTTTTTATACCTAAGGAATGGTTGTATCTCACCAATAATCAGCCGGATGATAATGCATGGTATAAAAAGGGTATCAAAAGTTTAGGAGATCCTCCGGTAATCTACTCGGAATCGGCTTCCAAAAAAATAGCAGGCAACATGGAAAACCACCTGAAATTTAAGAAGGGATTTTACAAAGCCAAGGTGGATTTTATTGTAGAAGAAAAAAAGTCTATACAAGGGTGGTCCGATTCTCATGGAAGTGATGTGTGGGAAAGCAACATCAGTAAAGTCACTTATATAGTATCCCTTGGTGATCGCTTCAAAGTAAAAAATGTGAGGTATGAGTCACAGGATAAAAAGTTATTGACTTTTGTCGAATCTTTGCAGGAAAATGCATTTGTAAAAAGGAGACTACATTGATTTTGCTCAGTTTGAGCTGGAAAAAAGCCGACTTACGGTAGAATTGCAAAACCATGGGTATTCTAATTTTTCGAATAATTTTATCGAAATATCAGGAGACAGCAGCCAGGTCAATAAAGACGTAGATATTTTTTTTCAATTCAGAACTGCATTGCCTGATACTATACATACAAAATTTGTTACCGGGGAAGTAAAAGTGTATACCGATTATTTTAAGGAACAAGTGGTCGATAGTTTATCAGCAGATACTATAAATATGCTGCAATTTTACAGACAGTCATCGTCTTTTTTAGTAAAACCATCTTTATTATCCAATTCTATATTTTTCAAACAAGGATCATTGTTGAGAAGGGATGACCGGCAAAAGACATTCAGAAAATTAAATAGTCTGGGTACATACCGATTTGTCACTGTAAATGCTCGGGTTGATAAGGATAGAGATAGTATTATGAATTTTGAAATCCTGCTCACGCCTTTCCAGAAGAAGTGGATTTTTGATGGAAGTTTGGAAGGGTATTTCAGTACGCTAGGTGCGGCCAGATTATTTGGATTTTCAGTTTCATCACAGTTTGTAAACAGAAACTTTTTGGGCGGATCAGAAAAATATACCCTCAGAGCAGAAGCAGGTACTGAAGTAGGCTATGCCAGAGAAACAGGTTTTGTACAGAGAACCACCAATCTTTCTTTGCAAAACAATCTGAATATACCTTCATTTCAGGATTTTATTGGTTTAGGTCGTTTGGCAAACAGATCCGGAATTATTCGCGATAAATTTTACAAAAATTTTGTCGAAGAAGCCAGTACCAATATTGGCCTGGGATTTAGTGCACTGAATATTATTAATTTCTATTCATTGAGTACTTTCAATGCATCCTTTGGTTTTGATTACACATCACCTAAGGGAAATCGGTATGTATTCAAACCACTGGGCTTTAACCTTGATCTGTATTCTATCAAAGATACTACCAGGTTTGAACAGAATCCACTGATTCTTTTGTCATTTAAGGATATATTGGGCACTGGCTTTGTATTCAGAGATTTTTCTTACATATATACCAAAACCAAGGACCGCAAAGGAAATTCGATGCTCGCCATCAATAATCTGGAAGTATCAGGATGGGAAGTACATTTGACCAATCTATTGTATAATGCCATATCCGGTTCTGACAGAGAGTGGGTACTTGACGATAAAAGGGAGATAGCTTTTGCAAAGTATATCAGGTATGAATTTGATGGCAGGTACAATAAAGAATACACTAAAACGACAAGTTTTGCATCCAGATTAAATTTTGGTATTATCGTTCCTTTTGGCAATAATCCATCGGCTCCATTCATCAGACAATTTGGCGTAGGTGGACCCAATAGCCTGCGAGCCTGGAATATCAAAGAGCCGGGTCCGGAGGATATCGGGATCCGTTGGCAAAATTGAAAGAAACGCCGGTCATATTTGTAAATCAGGGCGATATCAAACTGGAGTTGAATGCGGAATACCGGTTTAAAATATTGTTGCTTCTGGATGGAGCATTTTTGTGGATGCCGGCAACGTCTGGACATTGGGATGACCCAAACAGGCCCGGAGCAGTTATTTCATCAAAGTTTTTGGATCAGATGGCCATAGGAGCAGGATATGGTATCCGGTTTAATTTTAATTTTTTTATCATCCGGTTTGATTGTGGATATAAGATAAGAAGTCCTTTTGAAGACCCTTACAAAAAAAGTCAGTGGTATTCTTTCAAAGAAATAAGACAGCAGGGTTTGGGCAATGTACAGGTTGCGGTAAATTATCCTTTTTGAAATGATTTCCAAAAGTTGGATTGTGACTTTTTGTCAGGGATATTTTTCTTCTTCAGGAAGTAGTGAAAAAAACAGATAGATGGTGAACATGATTAACCATTCACCGTTGACGAAATATTTGATGGTGGTTGATAGGTAAATTTGACCAACATTTGTCAGTTATAGCATACCAGATAGTTGATTTATAACAGATGCTGACAGCTGCACTATTAGGCAATAATTAATTGATTCTGAAATCATAACAATAAAGAGACCATTGAGTGATTTTTACTGCTCTTTTCTACTAATATAAATATAATCAATTCGGTCGGTAGATCGTTGGATAATAGTCCAAAAGTCTGAGAACTTTATACATGTAAAGGTTGCAAAAAATCGTGTGGCTGCAATATGGCTGCAATATGGCTCCATTTTTTCTACTGCTTTCTACTTATTTTTAACACCCATGAGTTACATAACTCCTTGAAAAACAAACGCCAAACAGAATTTTACTTCTATTTGGCGTTATGTTTTGCGGACTGGACGGGACAGTCTGCAATACATAACTACCTTATTAATTGGTTTATATCCTATATTTTACATATTAAACATATCGTTATATGTTATATTGTCGCTGCATTGTCGCATTAATTTTATTGCAATTTAGTGCATTTTTACGACATATCAAAATTTATTTTTTCCTACCATTTTTATCTCTTTTGAGTGTTTTTCAAATAATTTTCAATCACTTTACTTACCCATTTTTCGCAAATTTTCATCGGTCGAAATGTGTTCTGTCATACCGACTGATGAGTCTGTGAAACAGCCTTGTGAGTCCGTGAAACAGGTCGATATGTGTCCTGTTACACGGACTTGACACGGAATACATGCGGAACTCAAACAGTACCATATATAACTAAACATATAATAAACAATTAAATAAACTAGTAATAAACATTACAAACAAAAGCGAAAAAAATTTAAAAAAAATAAAAATCCAAACGAGAAAGTTGCACCAGGCCCGCGGCACAAAGTCTCGCGCAAATTTGAGTTCCAAAGGGTTATATTTTCCCATGTAATATAACTTCTTTTCATTCACTTTTCGAATACAATTCCAACACAATCAAAAAATCTATTTCATTCTTGTTTTGAATTGCCTTTTCGGGAATTTTATCCTTAAATCAAGTTTTTACTTTTTTTTTATTTTCTATATTTTTGTAAAGTATTGGTATAATACATATTTTATATTATAACTATTGTAATGTATTAAAATTATCCCAAAATTACTCTACGACTCGTAGTTACATCGTAGAATTCATCTTGCCTTACCCCTGACCTTTGTCCCGAAACAAATATCATTCACCATGCCCGCAAATATTCTTACCACTGATGATCTCAGAGAGTTCAAAGTAGAACTCCTGGAAGAGATCAAAGAAATACTTCATTTTTCAAAGAATACTCTTAATCCTGATGGTAAACGTTTTTTAAAGTCATCCGAAGTTCAGGAGCTACTCAGCCTTTCTCCTGCTTCTTTGCAAAACTTAAGAAATGCAAGGGAACTTCCTTACTCTAAAGTCAACGGTACGATCTTTTACGATTGGAATGACATCATTCAACTGATAATCAGTAATAAGAAAGAAGCTAAACCAAAACGTAAATCATTATAATTTCCACCTATGTCAAAGTCAATCAACCAAGTCAACTATATCAGACATTTGGAAAATTTCCTTTCGATCGTCAATTATGGAGACTTCATTCATTTCGGTCATGTAGCACTTTATGTTTCTTTATTCAGAATTTGGAACATCAACTACTTTGCAAATCCTTTTAGTCCTTCGAGGGGAGAAATCATGTCTCATGCGGGCATTAAGTCAAAAGACGCATTTTATCGTAATTTAAAAGAGCTTGAAGCCTTGGATTTAATTCGTTACTACCCATCAAAATCCAGATACGAGCATAGTTATTATTGCATCTCAACTATCGAGCATCTAGAATCCGGATTTCGTATGGATGTATGGGGATTGACCCACCATAATTCACTGAATAAAACCATACAATCTAAAATCGATTTCAAGGCAAGCACTGTAGAACCACAAAATAAAGTAATAGATATCAATACTAAAGCAAAATTATTCAATG
Organism: Saprospiraceae bacterium; assembly: GCA_016714445.1. Lineage (GTDB taxonomy): Bacteria > Bacteroidota > Bacteroidia > Chitinophagales > Saprospiraceae > OLB9. The sequence goes on from JADJNF010000007.1 coordinate 90,017, forward strand.
GCAAAGGATCATTGATTTTAGAAAAATCAATATTTATAGATTATAGCGGAGAACAGAAAACTTTGAATAAAACAGACACCTTCGACCCACACACCGACCCACGTTACTCATCCCAAATAGACAATCGTATTTCTTCACTTTCAAATAACAGCAATTATGCAAACCATCAGAATTCACAATCAGGACGTACCGGTCTCCGTCCTCCGGGAGTACAAATCGATCCAGATGCAGATTACTCAGTCCCACTTTAGTTATGACGACTTTGCCAGGCTTATGGAGATTCATGGCCAAATAATGTACGGTGTACATTTCCGATTATACAAGGAAGATAAAGATGTCATCCTGCAGATGTACGCCTACTTCACAGGTGACGCGGATCTTTGCAAACATTATAAGATGGATTTGAGAAAAGGCCTTTTTCTATCAGGCAAAACCGGAGTGGGCAAGACCGTTCATATGAAGCTTGTCAGACAGTTTATGAGCTTCAAAGAGAGATTCAAAATGAAGTCCTGTCAACAATTGGCTTTAGAGTATATGGACCAGGGTTCTCAGATACTGACTCAATACGGTCGCAATTATGTTGATCATATAGATAATAACACGATCAATCAAACCTACTGTTTTGATGACATGGGCACGGAAGATGAAGTCAAACACTACGGCACCCAGACCAATGTATTGGGCCAGATTATTCTGATGCGCTATGAACTCTTTCAGGGCCGTCAGGTACTCACACACTTCACCAGCAATCTAACAGCACCACAGATCGAAAAGCATTACGGTGAGCGAGTCCGCAGTCGCCTTAGGGAGATGTGCAACTGGATAGAGTACAATTCTACATCCGTTGATAAAAGAAAGTAAGTTGCATGGTTCACATTGTTTTGGGTTATGTGGTCGCTGTGGAGGCAGCGACCACTTTTTGAACAGATGATTATTGTAAGGAACTCATTTAGGAACTACAAAATTGAAAGCTTGATAAATCACCAGAGTCAAAAGGAATATGAAATTCTAATACTTTAGTTATATTGGAAGATGATGCTAACTCTGCCAAATTAAAACCACCCTGAGTAATATAGGGTCTAAACCCCTGAAAACATAATCCAATCTTTTAAGTACCATTTCACCCACGAACTCCCTTCCATTGTAGTTATATTTATTTTTATGATTTATAGAATTTCGCTGTACCGTTGCGTCGTTGCATCTTTACCAAATGAATAATAATCATTCTACTTCTCATTTCAGCACCAGCCAACATCCCGATATTATTAATATCATCAAAAGTTACCCATGACTGCCCACCCATTTTCACAGTTCCTTTCCTTAACACACTGTCATAGTTTAGACAGATAATGAGTCAAAAATCGAGCATTCATCTAGTTGGTCATTGAAATGGTACTCATGCTTCGATGTTGTGACGGAATTTGCTACCCGTCCGCTTTCGAGGTTCAGTCATTTGTAGCACTGACGTACTTCACCTTGAAGGATCAATCCTTCAACATCAGGATGATATCCAGATTCCATTTGTCCGTTTTTCAGTTCCTTCTCTCGAAGAAAATCGGTTTTGCTGATTTCGACATTGTTTTTGATGTACTTTCTATGCAACAGTGCACAACAAGCATCATTCCACATATGCAGCTTTTCATTTCTATTCCCGCTATTTTATTGGGCGGATTGTGATGGCAATAATAAAATATCAACTTTTTATTTGGATCATACTTAAAATTGACGTCTGCATCATAGATGTAATGCTGATGCGACTGTTCGGTTATCATGATGGCTTTCAGATTATTGCCCTATTCCCAGCGTACATTGATTTTTTTTAATTGAAGAACTAATGCTTTCTACAGAAAAAGAACTTTATGAAATGATGTTCTTTATTAAATCTATTTGTTAAAAATACTCTCTGTAGCAATTAATATGTTTTGTTTTTTACATTGATTTTTGGAAGTATAACTACCATTAAGAAATGACTTATTTTCTTGACCAAGCACTTGTATGTGAAGTATTCAAATTTAGGTAAATGACAATAATATATTAAAAAGTGAAAAAATTTTTTGTTTTAAAAAAGTATTTTATATTTGCGATAGTTAATAAATGAAAAAATAATCTCTTGCTTAAAAAGGGAAGTACATAAAAAATAGTATATTCAGACAATTAAAAATGTATTCCATTTGGTTTTAAGTATTTCTTGAATTTAATTGGACAATTTTAAGAAATCTTAAAAAGTATAATGGGATATTCCTGTGGAAATAGCAGATTTTTTCAATTTTGCCATATGAATTCGGGATTTTATTTTGGTTGAATATTTGTGAGAACCAATTGAGATAATCGTATGCTTATTTTATTTTAGCTGAAATTGAAATAAATTGACATTCATGGGTACTTTTTATGTAAAAGCGGCACTAAAAGTGAAATTGTCAAATTTAGAGTTGAGTAGTTTAATTTTTAAAAGCAGTATTTTTGTTAACATTTATTTTATTTGTTTTAAAGTGTATGACTAAATATTCAATTTTAACTCAATGGATCCAAAATAATTTACTTGGAACATTATGTACATCCTTGGGAGTGGCAAGCTGTAACAACGTTTTAGCAGGGATAAATAAATTAGACGTGTATCTTTCTTCCCGAAAGATACACGTCAATTTCGACTTAATCTTAATTAATAAATCCGTACCTTCTAATATTTAAATAATCAGTGATAAAATTTTATAAGATGAAAATTGAACTTTATAAATTAATCTTAATTGTTTCGTGTCTGTTATTGATTAACAATTTTTCAAATGCTCAAGTAAATTCGACACAGGATGTATCAGATCACCATCATAAACCATGTGGTACAGACCAGCATCATGATTACAAGATGCAAACCAACCCTGAATATAAATATTTCTATCAGAATCAAAAGTCAATGGTGGACTCCATACTGCGTAATCCCGGTGATTTACGCTCATATCCACCTCAATATACAATACCTGTAGTGGTACACGTGATACATCTTGGCGAGTCTGTTGGTACAGGCAGCAATATTTCAGATGCTCAGATTCAGCAAGCCATACAAGGTCTCAATGACCGGTTCAGAAATGGAATCGGCAGTAGTTTGGATATTGAAATTGATTTTTGCCTGGCAACCAGAGCACCTAACGGCAGTGCCACCAACGGAATCAACCGAGTAAATGGCTCAGGAATCCCGGGTTTTTCCAGTCAGGGAATAGCCTTTAATGGAAACTGTGGAGCAAACGAACAAGCTGTAAAAGACTTAAGCAAGTGGTCACCATTATCCTACTATAATATTTGGGTTGTGCATCAAATATGTGAAGGATGGTGGGGATATGCAGCTTATCCTTCAGGAGAGCCATATGATGGTGCCGTAGTAGATGCTTATTATATGTCCGATCAACACGCTCTACTAACTCATGAGATCGGCCATGGGTTCAATTTATACCACACATTTCAAGGAGATAACGGCTCCAGTTGCCCTCCAAACAACAATTGTCAGACCGATGGCGATCAGATTTGTGATACACCGCATCACAGATTAAATGATTGTGGCTCATCCAATCCTTGCTCCAGTTCAGGAAACTGGGACAACAGCCGTTATAATTATATGAGCTATTGTTGGCCGGCATCAAACCTGAGTAGGTTTACTCCCAATCAAAAAGCACGGATGAGAGCCACTCTACAGGTGTATCCGAGACAAAATCTGTTGAACTCAGATGGATGTTCTCCTGTTGAATGTTCTGCACCTACTACTTCTGAGTTCAACCACAGCAATGTGACAACGACAACCGCACAACTGAGTACAACTGCCAGTGGCAACCAGTTTCAGTTTCGTTATAAACTCAGCTCTAGCTCTACATGGATAACCACTTCGGAATCGACGAGTAATAGTGTCAACATCAACAGTCTTACATCTAGTACTTCATACGACTATCAGGTGCGCCGTCGATGCTCCAATAATGTATGGAGCAACTGGTCAGGAAGCAAAACGTTTACTACATCAGGTTCGGGAGGTGTGCTAACCATGTATACCATGCTCAATGCAACCCCCAATCCAGTAAACCAGGGTGAGCAAATGCAGTTTTCTTTCAATGTTCAAAATACTGGCTCATCTTCGTTTACTGGAATTATTGGTGTTTACCTGTACAATCAAACTGTTGGGGATCCACCCTTAGAACAACTGTACTATACTAATGAATTTACACTTCCACCGACCTATATTTTTTCCAATAATCTAAATTTCAATAGGTTAATCAATCATCCTCCAGGTACCTATAGGGTTATAGCGTGGTATCTTCCAACAGGTTCAGATTGGCTTCAGATTAATGACGGCAACTTTAGTAATGTGGTTCAAATCACAGTTTCTTCCGCTACCTGTTCTACACCTACAACTTCTGAGTTCATCCACAGCAATGTGACAACGACAACGGCACAACTGAGCACAACTGCCGGTGGCAACCAGTTCCAGTTTCGCTATAAACTAAGCTCCGGCTCTACATGGATTCCCACTTCTGAGTCGGCAAGCACCAGTACCAGCATCAGCAGTCTCACTAGCGGTACTTCATACGACTATCAGGTGCGCCGTCGCTGTACAAATAATGTATGGAGCGACTGGTCAGCAACGAAGATGTTTACTACAACAACTGCTACCTGCCCGACGCCCACCGGTCTGGCAGCAACAGCCACAGGTTATTCCCATGTAATGTTAAATTGGAACACAGTTATTGGAGGATCAGGGTATCAAACACGTTTACGTAAAGGTTCTCAAAACTGGAATGAAGGACAAGTATATTCTTCCGCAAGTATTATTTGGTATAATATGAGCCCTTTTACTCAATACGAGTTCCAGGTAAGGGCACAGTGCAGTTCCGGTAACTTTAGTGACTGGTCAACGTCTTTATTTATCACCACTCAAGGTCAGGATGATCCTTATTGTTATTCATACGGTAATGGTAATTCTTTGAATGACTGGATCGCAGGAGTTGCTGTAGGAACTATAGATAATTTTTCTTCAAACGGCTATGGATATACAAACTTTACCAGTCAGACTACCATCCTCCAACCGAACAGTCCATACTATATCCAGCTCACTCCAGGCACTAATGACTCTCCAAAGACAGTTTATTGGCGTGTCTGGATAGATCTCAATGGTGACAATGATTTTAATGACAATGGTGAGCAGGTATTCCAGGCAAGCGGATTAACTAGTTTATCTGTAGCCGGTAACATCACAATACCTGTATCCGCAAGCCAGGGCCTTACAAGGATGCGGATAAGCATGAGTACCGGAGATTACCCACTCTCTTGCCAGACCTTAAATCTACTGGATGTTGAGGACTACTCTGTCAACATTATCTCTACCTGTTCTGCACCTACAACTTCTGAGTTCATCCACAGCAATGTGGCAACAACAACGGCGCAACTGAGCACAACTGCTGGCGGCAACCAGTTCCAGTTTCGCTATAAACTAAGCTCCGGCTCTACATGGACTACCACTTCTGAGTCGGCAAGCACCAGTACCAGCATCAGCAGTCTCACTAGCGGTACTTCATACGACTATCAGGTGCGCCGCCGCTGTACCAATAATGTCTGGAGCGATTGGTCAGCAACGAAGATGTTTACTACAACAACTGCTACCTGCCCGACGCCCACCGGCCTTACTATCAGCAATATTGGTGCTACTTCATTTACTGTAAGTTGGAATGCAATCTCCGGGGCAACCGCCTACGAAATTCAGTTAAAACAAGGACCAGCCGGTGATTGGTACAACATAGAAGGCAACCCATTTGGCGGAAGCCCCTTCAATGTGTCCGGAGTTCCGGACAACATGGCTATGCAATGCCGAGTACGTTCTATTTGCGGAAGCAGCAACAGCCCTTATTCAAATGAGGTCTCATTTATGACTGCTGCCCTTCCATGTTCTGCACCCACTACTTCTGAGTTCATCCACAGCAATTTGACAACGACAACGGCGCAACTGAGCACAACTGCAGGCGGCAACCAGTTCCAGTTTCGCTATAAACTAAGCTCCGGCTCTACATGGACTACCACTTCTGAGTCGGCAAGCACCAGTACCAGCATCAGCGGTCTCACTAGCGGTACTTCATACGACTATCAGGTGCGCCGCCGCTGTACCAATAATGTCTGGAGCAATTGGTCAGTAACGAAGATGTTTACTACAACAACTGCTACCTGCCCGACGCCCACCGGCCTTACTATCAGCAATATTGGTGCTACTTCATTTACTGTAAGTTGGAATGCAATCTCCGGGGCAACTGCCTACGAAATTCAGTTAAAACAAGGACCAGCCGGTGATTGGTACAACATAGAAGGCAACCCATTTGGCGGAAGCCCCTTCAATGTGTCCGGAGTATCGGACAACATGACTACGCAATGTCGGGTACGTTCTATTTGCGGAAGCAGCAACAGCCCTTATTCAACTGAGGTCACGTTTATGACTGCTACTCTTCCATGTTCTGAACCCACAACATCTGAGTTCAACCAAAGCAATGTGACAACGATATCGGCACAACTGAGTACAACTGCCGGCGGCAACCTGTTCCAGTTCCGTCATAAACTCAGCTCTGGTTCTATATGGACTACCACTTCAGAGATGGCAAGTAACATTACCAGCATCGGCAGCCTCTCTGCTGGTACTTCATACGACTATCAAGTTCGACGACGATGCACCAATAATGTCTGGAGCAACTGGTCAGGATCTAGGACGTTCAGTACGAATATCTCTGTGCAAGCTCCAATAGCAAATTTCAGCACTTCCACAACTTGCGGGCAAGCACCCCTTTCGGTGAATTTTTCCGATATGTCAAGCCAAGCTCCCACTTCATGGCTTTGGAACTTTGGCAACGGTCAGACATCCACATTGCAAAATCCGAGTGTTACCTATACCATACCCGGCACATATAATATTACTCTTAATGTAACCAACGAAGGGGGAACACATTCATTGACAAAAACTGCGTTTGTCACAGTTGTATCACCGGTTAGCGTCAACGTTTCTTCGAATGCTGTATGTCTAGGAACACCTGTTGTACTTACAGCAACAGGTGCAGATACATACACCTGGACAGGTCCTGGACTTAATGCCACTACCGGCAACAGTGTAACTGCCATACCTCCAACTCCCGGTATTTTTTACTACACGGTGACAGGCACACAAAATGGATGCAGCGGTACTTCCAAGACCATAACGATAGAAGTAATGCCTGATAATATCTTTTCAGTATCTTTAGAAACCGTTGGTTGCCAGTCATCAGATATAATATTTAAAGCTGTTACACAGAATGGTGGTTCGACAACTAACATACTTTGGTATCGCAACGGTCAACCTGTATGGAGTGGGCCAAATTATACCCTTTATTCTGCCGTTAACGGAGATAAGGTTTATTGTGAAGCCACTTTGGTTAACCCACCGCAATGTACAAAGTCTGAAATGGCGAAATCAGAGGTTTATACTATAAATTGCCTTTCATCAATTCAAGGAATCGAAGGTTTGCAATCCGCCATGCTCATACCTAACCCCAATAGTGGCCAGTTTAATTTAAAATTGGATATTACTCTGCCGATAAAAGGCAGCATTCGAATCATAAACATATTGGGACAGACAGTGTATGATGAAAATGTTTCTCTCAATCCCGGTGTAAATACCATTCCTGTTCATCTTCAAAGTAATACACCCGGTCTGTATCGGTTGATATTGCAATCAGGTCATGGTTTGTATGATAAAGCGTTTGAGGTTTTTAGGTGATATAGCAATGATGGACACAGATTATTATTCTCAAAATAAATTGGTTTGCGAAATATGCATTAACCAATGTGCTGATTTTGAATTTAATGAAGTCATAATTTTTCTCAACGAAAATTATCATCGGTATAATTTTTTAGTTCATATATGATCAGGGTAAGTTTTGTCCATTTATAACAACCATAACATCTATAATGCTGAAACGATTTTAATTTTTTAATTGTTTCAGCAATGCTGAAAAGTCTTTAATTCTAGTGTTATTTTGTACGACAGAGTGTGATGTTTATAATTAAAAGTTAGCTTTTTATTTGGAGATTATCGCCAGCATCGTAAAGATAGAGACTGTGTATGCTTTACTGACTGAATCTTTCAGTATATTTATAATTAGGACAAGGACTTTAGGAAGCATATATATAAGTGATGCCACAATAAAATTTTTGCCAGTGGGTAGTGTTGAAACCTATTGTCCTGCATTATATATTTGCTTCACCTCATTTTCAGTAAGTGGCCTGCAATGGATTCTAAGATTATCTATTTTCCCAGTATAGCTATAGGCAGCCCATGACTCACGCTCGCCTATCAACATTCCATTATTTAAATTTGTCCAGGTCATGCCTTGGTTGTTTGAATCCGTTTCTAACAATAACCCATTAGCATAGAGTTTTCTTTCTGAATTACTTATAGTGACGACCAAATGATTCCATGAATTATTGACATAAGGAGTGATATCATAATCAAAATAAGAACCTTCATTAAACCATAATTGCTTTTTACCTAAATTGGACTGTATTTTTATTTGAAATGCTTGAGACGTTCCGGTATGCCCATAAATAATATTGCCAGCAGCGGAAGATTTTATCCAAAAAGATATAGTTCCTTGAGTTAAATCTTTTAATGGATTTTTTGCAACCGTAATTCTGTCATTTCCATCAAAACTTGCGCTTTTACCCTTATTAATCTTTGAATTTACATCAGTGGTAAATACAACGCCTTTGATCGTGCCATTATATTCATTGTTGTAATCATTTCCATTATCATTATCAAAATTATAATAAGCAACTAAACAATCATTTACCACTACATCATTACCACTTTGTTGGATCGTCGATTCAAGTTTAAACCAGTTACTTCCTGCATAATAATAAATGGCATTATTTGTGGAACTCAAAATCATAGTACCTTGTGGCTTATTATTAAGGGCCAAAATTTCATCCGTCGTCAATATTTGCATAGAACTGCCAGTACCGCTACCAGGCAATTGGACAGAATTACCCTTACTTATGGCCAAAGTATTTCCATTGATTGATAAATTTTGAATCTCATTTTGTGTGTCATTGTCTTGGTCTCCTGTATTAGATATAGTACTCCCATCCACTTTAATACCTACACCTGCTTTTAGATTTGTTTTTTCAGCATATAAAGCATAAGGCACACTTTTTAACAATGTCGTATTTGAAAGAGTATAATTATTAGAAGCATCTTCTGAATATTCAATTTTTATATATTTAAGTTTATTGCCCCATTCAATATTTTCAAATTGGCCCGATTTATTATAACCTTCTCCTATTGTTAGGTTTATTAAACCAAGAGTACTGGTTACAGCTGTGTGTTCCTCTCTGTAAACTATATTTCCTGTAGAAGATTCATTGAGTATATTTACCCTCACTTTAATATCTTTGTTTACGATTGGCTTACCATCTGTTTTTCTTACAGCAGCTTGATAATTAATGCCTTGTGGGGATTGTGCCACAATAAAATTGGATACAATCATAAAGATTAAAAACAAACACTTTCTCATATCTTTATAAATTTACTTTTGAAAACTTTTTTAGAATTTTTATCAATTATGTCCAACAAATATATGCCAGGTGGCAAGTTAGAAATATCAACTAAATGCTCATCAATTACTTTCACTGGATATGTTCTGCCATAGATATCTAATATTTGTAGTAAAAAATCAATGGGAAAATTTTGTGTCACGAAAAGTTCATTTTGAGCAGGATTTGGAAAAATAACTAACCTGAAGATTTCATTTTCTGTTTTTGTAAGTGCTTCAAAGTAAGGTTGCAGGACGCCTTCAGTAACCTGAATATTACTCGTATATTCATGAATCAATGGTTCTCCAATGGAAAAATCTATTAAAAAAGAAGTATTAGATGATTGACCACCCGAGCTATTGAAGGTGTTTTCTGAAATTTGTCCTTTAGCATTGGTGTAGATTATTACGAATAGAATGATATAAAGTTTATTCATAGGTTTGTATTTGGATGTAAAATTATTTGTTACTTGTAGGTATTTAAAATTTTTGTTTAGTTTAGAATTTATTGAAGAAAGGTTACACAACATTAAAAACACTGGTAACATCCTTACTGTCTAACAGAGACCGAGCATTTAAAATCACATTCACAATTCATCAAATTATTTTTGGTAAATAACCTAAATGACACGAGAAAATAAAGCATCAGAATTTAATAAAATAATTCTTCAAATTTCTGTATTCCATATCCTTAAATTATTGTTAGAATGTCATGCATATTTTTAAAAGTGTAAACATCTTTAATTGTATCAGAAAGTATACAATTTATTACATGATAAACATGAAATTTATAAGAGAAAAAACTTATATGATAAAGATTATTTCTATTTATTTTGATTCTGACTAGTTTTTTCAATCGGCGTGTCATAGGTAATAATTTTCAAAAAATACAATTTATTAATTTATATTCAATACTTTTTTATTTTAAGGCACTAAAATAATAACTTTTCCCTAATTTATTTTTAAAAAATATAAATTATTTTAAAAATAAATTTAAGATACATATGAATATGTAAAACGAACTTAAATCTACCAGAGAATGCTCATCAAATTAGTTCTTTTACAAAAGCAAGGTTTTCCGTAAACAGGTAGCGTTTATAACCCATCCTGTTTGAAGCTTCTGCATTCACCTTGCCTGGCCGCAACCCTGGCAGCTGTGATCGAAATGAAGGAAATACTACTTCAATTTAAAGTCCTATAATACTTTGATTTAAACACATTTTAAGCCTGAATGATATTCTTTAATATCGAAGAGTAAAAGTGTAAGTTCAGATTTATAAATTCAAATTTTAAAATACAAAACTACCTACACCTTAAGAATAAAAATATGATTTCCATTTTAGTTTAAAATGATCTTTATTATTTTTGATGGGTGATATGAAAAGTTTAAAACTCGTGTTAATTCTATCTTCGCCAATCTTTTACCAATTCAATTTTAGAAAATTTATCCATAAAAAGGGCGGTCAATTTCAACCGGAATTTACAATATAAATAGTAGCACTTTATCTTAATCAAAAAAGGTTCTAAATAATGCTGAATAATGTTATTAATTCAGATAAATAAGGATTTTTCGGAAATTTTACAATTCTAAATCTACTAAGGTGGTACCTCGTTAGGTTTTATATCTTGGTTACCAAGGTTAATTACACGTTGTAAAACTGAATCGAATTCTACTTTTTTTTCATAATTGTTGTGCACAAATGAAAAAATATGACAAAACTATTTGTTACATAAGTAGCAGGTAAAATTCGGATATATAAATAAGTTCTTGTTAAAGTTTTGAATTAAAATCGCAATCCCATCTAACTTTTCATCGCAAGCATTGCTTAAGTATTGCCTTTGGCATCATCTAAAGGATGATGAGTGTGCTCAGTTGTGCAAAGGTGTTTAAAATTCTGATACATGTCTTTTATCATACCTTTGTACAAGCTACCCAAATTCTGAGAGCTGAAGCCAAATGGATTCCGTCCTAAAAAATGATGGAAATACCAGCAAACAAACATCCAGTCAAATTCATTATTGTCACTGATAAAAATGGGGCGCCCTGCCACATGATCATTCATCCATTTTTCAAGTCGCTCCAGGACTGATTTTGGGTCATCAAATAGCAAAGTTTCCTCCCGACTAAGACCGGATACCGCCAATACATCAGGAATAAACATATCTGAAATAGGACTGAGCTGACTGTAAAATGTTTTATCCAGTTGTTCGTCCACTACAACAGCGCCTATGGAAATCATTGAGTAATCTCCCGGTATAGGTCCGTCTGATTCTATGTCTACCATAATATAAGGCATATTGTCATTTTAATGGTTTATAAACAAGACTTCTTTTTATGAGTGTTTTGATCTTTCTCTATATAAAGAAAGTATCAACGCTATACCAACTAGAACATCTATAATATTCCACAATTCTCTACCTAAAGATATTTTGATAATCGGTTGAAACAACATTGCCAATACAATGTAGATAAACATGGCATTTTGGTTACCTGATTGATTCAAGAGTAATGCCATGTAGGCAAACCCGCACATAGCCAGAAATCTTACCAGCTGATAATAACCACATGGTATATCCAGAAGACATATGAAAAACAGAATCGCAAGACCTAATTTTATAAATAAATTTTTATAATATATCATACAACCTTTTATGAGTAATTGAGCAGCAAAGATTTTTATTTAAACCCAAAGTATATTCTATTTCTATTTTTAAATCTACTCCGAAAAATCTTAAAAGTATAAAATAGAAAAAAAAATTTACTAAGTTGATAATCCGACGTTTCCCTTCAGGGGCAGGGTAAAAAACGTTAGATTATCATACCATTTTAGTATTTGGAGCGGACTCATTTTTAAAATCCAAAAAACCACTTCTACCTCACCACCGTCACACTTCCTTTATATACTTTCCTGATCCCATTGACAAAGGTAACATCTGCCATCCACGAATAAGCGCCTTGGGGCACGATAGCACCCTGATAGGTACCATCCCATGATTCCATTGGTGAAGTTTTTTCCAATTTATCAGATGTCCAAACAGCTTGTCCCCAGGGTGAGTATACTGATATTTTATAGGTCGATAAACCAACACCGACAGGTTTTAATACTTTCACATCACCATCGCCATATTCCGGAGAAAGGGCATTAGGTGCAAAAAAAGTAGTAATCCATTCAGGGGCAACAGGTTTGGTAATGCTATCTATACAAGTGTAAAGTCCATTATTGTCATTATAAACAGTGAGCTTGACCAATAGATTTCTGTTGATGTCATACTCATGTACCGGACTCTCCTCATCCGACATATTGCCATCGCCAAAGTCCCAAAGTGAACGATCATAATCGATAGATAAATTATTAAATCTTACTTCTCCTAATGTATTTTCATCATATCCACCCTGGTAATCAAAATCTGCAATCGGACTATCATAAATACGTATTGGTACAGCCAATGAAAATGTATCTTTACAAAACGCATTATAAGTAGCAATCAAAGTAATACCGTAAGTCCCGGATGCTTCAAAGATCAATTCAGGTTGAGACACAGTGGTTGTTCCTTGACTTTCTATATTCCAAAGATATGATACGGCATTTGTACTTTTATTTTCAATCAATAGTATATCTCCTTCACAAGCTTGCTCCCTTACTGAAAAGTCCGCTTTGGGCTGCAGGTATATATCCAGGGTCTTGTGGATGGTATCTGCACATAAAAATTCATTCTGTACAATTAATGAAACATCATTTGTTGATGCTGAACCAAAAATATGATTAAAATTCGGATCCTGACTTAACATAGATCCGTTTACATACCATACATTATCAATATTACCAATAGAATTATTGATAAACTCAACAAACATGGGTGCGCCACAAACTGAATCTTTTTGAATATCAAATTCTGCATAGATCATTTGAATAAGCTGAATTAGTAGGCCACTTCATAGTATTAAGTTTTGAAAAATTTGTTATTAAGAGAAAAACTTATTAATTTTTTTTCTCATCTTTATTTTTCTTATTTTTATCGATCTTTTTTAATGCAGCATCAAATAATAGTGCACCACCCAAAACTATTATCCCTGTTTTTGTATCTGCAGCTTTTTTTGACTTAAGTGATTCAGGTTGACCCAGTTTACCTTTTTTTCCATTAAATTCAAAATCTCCTGTCGAGCCACTAATTTTCAAGTAGGAAATATCCATTATTTGGTTCATACCTACCTCAAACTCCGCAAAGCATTGCACTGGTGTATTAAGTATAAGTTCTGATCTTTCACTTCCTGATCCGATCTCAATATAGGTAGCATTGTATGTATTATTTTTTCTATCTTTTAACTCAGTTTGATAAGCCCTGGAACTAAAATCAAGTACTTGTTGGCTATTATTTTTGTTGGTAAGGAAAAAAGTAAGAATTGCCTTATTGCCTATTTGTTCGAATTTACTTATTTTAATATTTACATCTCCTTCTGTTAATTCTCCCAATAGGTTCTCTTTCGGTGGTAAAATAACTGATGCAGAATTGCTGCTGATTGTCTTTTTACTTAAAAGGGTTTGAGATTCAGTCTCAACAATAGGAATACCAAAGAATTCGAAATTATTTTCATAACCTTTTATATTTAAATAGCTTAATTTTTCTATATTACCAATGCCTATTGTAAATTCAATTTTACATTTTAAGTTTATCCCTGATATAAGTTGCGCATTATTACCTGTATTCCCAAGGTATATAGCATTGCCTTTAAATTCAAGACCTGATTGATCTTGAAATCTACAATAATGTGCCGGAATTGAAACTTCCTTTTTACTTTGAGATGAAGAAGTATTAGTCAAAGTAAAATAAAGATTTCCTTTAGAACCGTTCTGATCAAAGTGATTGATAACGCATTTTACACCTTTGTCGATAGATTGCGCTAAATTTCTATTAACATCCAATTCTAATTTTTTTGGGTTTATTAGAGTGTTTTCAATATTTAAGTCAGTAACATTCTTGTTAATATTTAGAAAGGTAAAATCTTGTGAATATCCATGGATATTTAATTTCTCAATTTTGTCTACCACGTTAGCTCCAACATTGAATGTTAGCTCGCAATTAATAGGAGTGTTATAAATTAAATTTGTGTTATTTTCCTTATTTCCCATTTTTATTGAAAATCCGTTGTATACATATCCCTCTTGATCAACTAATGACGAGTAATGAGGTGGAAAACTTGCTTCAATTGAAGTCATACTACTATTTAGATTTACTAATGTGTATTTTACTTTAAAACTCTGTCCATTTTGCTCGTAATCAGTTATAGTACATTTTATTTGCTTGTCTTCTTGGTATGCTAATCCATTAATATTTTTCTTACTATCGCTAATTGTTTTAGTTATTTCTCCATTGAAGAATGTACTAAGTGTTAACATCATCACATCAGCGCGTAATACGGTTCCTACCCCTTCATCATCAACATCTGACAACATACCTAAATATACCTTACTCATGCCGTCATTAACGAATAGTGCACTTCCACTCCATCCTTTAACGATTATCATGGCCGAGTTCGTTGGAGAAATGGAAATATACTCGACATCTTTCTGGATTATGTTTACATCTATTATTCTAACAGATCCTGATTTTTCTGTGATTTCCAAAAACCCATTATTATTTCTATTAAGAATTTGACTATAAGATTTAGGGAGGATCCACTGAGCACATTCTTGACCACCACTTTGATCTAAACGTAAAATCGCTAAATCATAAGGTGCGTTTTGTAATAATTCACACGAAGATTTGGTAGCATTACTCCCATATACATTTAAGATTGTGGAACTCTTTTCAACAACGTGATACGGTGTAATGACAAAACACTCATTACCACGTGGGCGCAAGATTCCACGGCCTATCTGTGATGATTCAACGAAAACAGTATTTTGTGAAAATGAACTATCAATAAAAAAAGTTATAATGATAGAATAGACCAAAATTATATTAATTATACTTTTGTACTTTTGGTTCTCTAAAAAAATTGATGGAGTCATAGGTAAAAGTAATTATTGTTGTTAAAATTAAAATAAATCCAATTATTATTGATAAAAGGGAAAATTTTGAATCATTTTTAAATCTATCTAAAATGTTTGCTTTTATTTCGTAATCACTAGAGCTTAATGCATCAATTGGTCCAGGTTTTACAATTTTAGCTGTCTTAGCCATTATCCTATATGAAACAGTCATTCCTGCATTTTCATTAAAATTGACAAACCCAAATCCTTTTCCAATAGGTTCATTTATCACAAATTGGTCACCTATCTGCAAAAACTTCTTACTTGCTTCAAAATTGGATGAAATATACTTAGTCTTGCCTATCATATTTATTTCTCCTTCTTTTAGAATTGCTGTACTTTCATCCTTAATTTCATAGTCAATTTTTTTACCTAAATCAATGTTTCCATCTATTCTGATAATTTGACTTTTTCCAGCCCTATATTCACTCTCAATATTATTAATATCAATTTCATTGTAATTCGAGAGTTCTTTTATATGCTCTTTTCCATCTAGTGTTATCCAAGAAAGATTGCCTACTGATTTTTGACCATCAAAGGTGATAGTTGCAGGGCCAAAGCCAACTCTTTCTATGGTTACATCGATGCTGTCGTTTATGTCAAGTGTACCAGTAAATGATTGTAAAATGGGCACAGTATCTTCTGCCCAAATTGTAACATTATTTAAATTGACTTTGCTGTTATTTTTATCTAATGACAAGAATTTAACTCTCTCTGTATTTGCAGATATGTAGTATGTTGTATATATTGGTAAAAAGCAGTAAAATAGAAATACACCAATAATTAGAAATAATCCAACAATAAGTGTATTTTTTTGGTTTTTTATTTTCATAGTTTGATAGGAACTGGATATGAGTTAACTTTTCTTGTACTTCCAACTTTTACGCGTTGAACCAAAGCAAAAGTGGATGATTTCGAAATATACTTTTTGGGTATACTACACAAACAGTTAAAAGCGATGTGGGAGTTTGTCTTTAGTTTTTTACAATCCAGTTCTTCAGTACTTCCATTTAAATTAGTAATACTAAATTTCGTAATATTTTCGGAATTAACTAGTAAGTAAATAGAATCTTGTTGGGCGTTCGTGTTTGACCAAGATGAAACATAAATATTATAGTCTTCGCTTGAACAAGATTGGGCGGCTTTTGAAAGTATTGCAATATCTTTTTTTTCAAACTTTGACAACTTTTCTTGATATGAACTCGGCAAATTGAAAACTTGATTTCCCGGACTCATATTTGATATATCATATTCTAGAGATGCTTCATACCTGCCATCCTTTGAACTTATTTCAACACATAGTTTCGATGCTTTTTGTGTTGGTATTTCAACGTGGAAATTAGAAGGGTTTATTTTAGAGTTAGAAAACTCATTCATCAATCCTACCCTGATATCTCCACTTACAGGTACTTTATCATACCATACTTCCCAATTAGGTTTTGGTTTTAATGGGTTTAATGGTTCTTTAATTTGTGCATAAAGGTTATCGATTAATGAAATTAATAAAATACTAAACAAAACATTCTTATAAACGGTTATCATTTCTTTAGATCATTATTAAAAATGCAATTATAATAATTTATTTTAGAAAAATACATACTTTTACCTTAAAGTTTAGGTGTTAAATTTCTTTTAATAAATTTTCAAAAATTAATAAAATAATTCTCACCATATTCGCAATTTTTTGATCATCCCTATCAGCCCCAATGCCCATCAGGTAATCTCTTCCTTTATTCTAAGATGGCTGCAATAATTATTTAATTATCCTATTTGTGCCTCTTTAATTGCAAATCTATCGATCAGCGCCAGTACAATCATAGAAATAACACCTTTGTCTAATCTTACTTTTATAGGCGGCAACCTAAATATTAATAATAGCAATAACTTAACCAAACCCACAGGACTCTACAAGGTACTACGTGTTTCTGTTATATGACTACATAATTTTGATAATCCTGAAGTTCCGAATTATGTTGACTATTTAATAGCAACTCCTATCGCTCCAAATATAAAAGAGTACCCGAATGAAATAAAAAATTGAATAAACCATGATAAAAAAGAGAGATCAATATTTCATATATATCGGGTAAAATTATCTGCTGGTCAATGTATTACATCTTTTTAACGGAAAAGTCAATCATCAATTTATCACCGGCATCATGATGCAAAACCATGGTGGCTTACTTTGATCTTGAGTATTGCTGCAGGTGGTAACAAAATTGACTATTACCATAATGAGCGCCTTTATGTGATCAATACTCTTCCCATAACAAATGGCGGGTGACACCTTTCTTTTTGAGTTCAGCCATAAAATAAGGCATGCGCTCCAAAAGGACTTCGTGTCGATCATCGCTGTATGATGGGTTGCCACCTTGAAATCGGCCTTCCAATAACGGATCGTCGAGTTTTAATAAGTCATCAACGAAGCATTGAAGCACCGCAAATTTGAGCAAAAAACTCTTATCTGTGTTTTTGCTCATCCCTGTATGGCGTAAGATATATTTTAGCCCGTGACCATCTGTGTGGAATAATAATAACTGTTTAATAGTGCTAATAAGCATGATTTTACCCCCCATTCCTAAGAGGTTATATGATTGAATTTGGATCAATCATAAAAGTAGTAACCATACTAAACTATCAATCTGGGGGGGTCATTATGCTCTGGAATAAATGGCATCCCTATATGATGAAGAAGGTCAATATGCTCCGAAATTACCATCCCTGAATAAGATGTAAGGAAATCAACATGTGCCGGAATGTCAGAAAAACCAGCCTACGTTCGTACTCTGTTTTTATTCTGTTTTAGGGGGTCAACATGATCCGGTGTATCCAAATCTAAAAGCAATGGTTTTGAACCCCTCGAATACTGGAAGGGCGACATCGCCGAGAGATGTTTTATTTTTACACTTTTTACCGATCTGAAGCTGACCGAAAAAGCAAAATTTTTTTCAAGTAAATGCTCCTTGATCTCTGCCAATGGCATCGATCTGACGAAGTGGATTACTCTGAAATCCTTCGATCCTTCGCCATTGCCCACATCCTGTCTAACATCAACCCATTTATCTCCGATCTATCACTTGCAGAACGTTGTTAGTGTAAAAAATTAATTCCGGATAAATCCTACTTTGTAAACATTTACCCGAATCCATCTAAAGGTCTATTTTACATCGACATCCCTGACTACAAAGGGCCTTTCATCATGAAGATTTCCAATCAATCTGGTAAGCTTCTCGAAACTCATCATTTGACGTATTCAGGATTGATGACGTGGAGGCTAAAAACGGGAATCTATATTTTGAATCTTCAGCTTTTCGATCAACAGTCTTATGAAATAATGATTCTAATAAATTGAGATAAAAAAATGCCAAAGGTAAAATGCTCACATAATAACAATGTTTAGAATCAATTCGTCATTTTTATTCTTTTACCTTCTTTAATAACACGTCAAGCTCTTTTTTATAATCAAAATCCTGTTCCGTTTGCAGTGTTTTGACCAGCGAATCCCACTTGGCTTTTGACTTCGGTAGTTGTGCTGAGTAAGCCAAAAGCAGATGCCATCGGGCTTCATTATGCAATGGCAGTAATTCATCTTCTGAAATGGGTTTCCAGCAAGTGACTGCAGAAGCATAGTCTTTCAGATTATAATTAATATGACCTCTCAAATAAGCTTGCGTGCTTTCTTCCTTTTTGGATGCACTTCCTAATTGTTTCAAAGCTTTTTTAAAATCTTTATTCTTAAAGAGGTACAATGCTTGATTATAATCATTATTGAAATCATTATTGGCATCAGATTTAAGTGTGCCGTAAAGATGTGATGGTTCGTCATAGAGGTCATTGGATATCTCAGCATAAGCCAAAATCTCTGGTTCTGGTATGGGTGTTATTGTAATGTTGTCGTTAGTCTGCTTTGCATCTGCCATTTTATTTTCTTGTGATGGTAGTTCCTTCGGTTCATAATTGGAGCTATCAATCTGGACTATAGTTTGGGTAGAATCAGTATCATTGTTGGCGATGGTAGTCTCAGATTGATGTTTATTACTGGAAAGATTGTTCCATATTAAAACCGTGACACTTAAGAGACCAACAAAAGCAGCGGCTATTTGCCACAAAGCAAATCTTTTTTTTATGTCTATGGAAATTACGGGGGTATCTTCTTGTGGTTCTGTAAAAACCGGCGGCTTTTCTTTCCAGGTTTTCATTTTTGCCTTTAAATCCTGTGCCACTAACCTTTCTATCCCTCATAGGTAAAAACAAAAGCTTTATATTCTTGTTGAATCGAACTATTGCTAGCTAATTCTTTTTCAAAAATTGCTTTTTCTTCAGGTGACATTGTACCCGTGTAGTAAGACTGATATCTTATTTCTTGTTCATTCATGACAAACTAATATTTAAAGTTTCCAATACATCGGGACGACTGATGAAATAATCTCGTAGGCGCTCGCGACATCTATAGGCTTGCTTTTTGGCCATTTCAGGACTACTAAATCCCATCAAAGTTACCAACTCCTTGTTCTCATATCCAAGTTTAGCATAAGTGAGCAGCTCCTTGCACCTGGCATCCAGGTGATTGAGTCCTTCATTGATCAAATCTTTTCTTTCGTCACCTATCATTTGCCCTTCAGGACTTTCCACCCAATCTTTGATCATATTTGCATCAAAGGCTTCCGTCTTTCCTGATTTTTTGCGTTTATGGCCGAGATAAGCCCACTTAAATATAGAGATCAAATACGTTTTGAGACTACAATTTTCCCTGAAAGTCAAGTTACGAATATTACGATCAAAGATGATGATGGCTTCCTGAAACATGTCTTCAAAAACATCTTCGCCGTCACCATAATCTTTGACATATTTCGTGCAATATGTGTTGATGCTCTCATCTCCATAAAACTGGTACAATGCCCAGTCCCTTTTTCTTTCGTTTCCACTTTTGATGGCTTCCATTAATTGCTGATCGTTTGGTTTCAATGTATTAGTGTTTGTAATTTTAAATAGGTACCCAACGGAATGTCAAAAATAATTAAATTTTTAAAAAAAACAGGTTTCCATGTCCATAATATAGCTAAAACAACAAGGAAAGGTATTTATGAATAAGTGATTATGTTATCTTTTTACATACCGGAACCAGAAAATGCTATTATACATCTGGTAATTAAATTATTGGATACAAACTCTCTCCTGCTAACCTTATTGCCGGAAGGGACAACTTACCTCCTATCAAAAATTTTGCAACAAAATAAAAATTGAACTGTCGTGGGTACCTTTGGAGAATGATTAGCACTAAAGGTCATTATGAAACATTTTAATCACCTTATTTAAATTTTAAACCTCATGAAAAAGTTTTTATTTTTTATCTCAATGATCGGTCTTCTTTTTTTCTTTCAAAGTTGTAACACAGATGCAGACCTGATTGACACTACATCTCCTGGAGAAGAATCATTTTACACTATCTTAGACAGTCTTGACCATGAAGAAGGGATGCTTGAAAACAGGTCTTCTACTTTCAGGTACAAGATCAATATGACCGGTAAAACTTTTGGTTCTTACAATTTTCAACGTGCTGCTGATATGATCGTCGTTAAAGGCATAAAAGGAGCCGGTAGTAAAAACATCAATAATGGAGTGAATCCTTATGATGTAGGTATAAAATCCGGTAGTCCTGCTGCCAATCCGGTCATAGGATCTATCTGGTATGGAACCAATACCGCTATGTGTTCTTATATGAATATTGGATGCAGTATCGTACCTGCAAATGCATCTCTCGATCTGGCCTATGTTAAATGGCTCAATTCCAAGACAATGCAAATTGATCTCGATGGCAGATATTTTAATAATGCAGCATCCGGCGCTTCTCTACTTGGATTTCTTAACATTTTCAATGCTACAACAGGGATCACTTCCAAAGCATTCAGAATTATATCCGGCAGAATTATCATCACTTTTGAAAGTAACGGAACCGTAAAAGGAAATATCAATATCAGCGGAAGTTCATTGAGCGGAGCTGCACCGGTTTCTTATGTCGCTACATTTTCAGGTAAAAAAGCTTAATTCAAATAATTCTTAAATTCTTAAAATTCAATGTCGTTTAGATAAGACAAAATTATAAAGTCCTTCCCTTTCAAGGGAAGGATTTAGGATGGGTAAAACAATTAAAAATACCTTAACTAAACGACATTAAAATCTTAAAAAATATATAAATGAAAAATCAAATCAAATTTTTATCCGCTTTATTAATCGTTGTTACCATGTTTTCATGTCAGCAAGACGAAAACACCGATGTAAATATCATCAGCACAAAAAATACCATTGATCCGGAAATCAAAGCACAGATTGAAAACCAGACAGGATCAGATGAAAATGGAGAAATTACCCGAATATTGATGGTGGGCGAAATGCATGAGAGCGAAACTTCACCGGATGTTCTGGTCTCATTTGTTGGCCAGCCCATGATTTATTCCGTAGCAAAAGACAGAACATCTTTATTGGAATTATTTCGTCTTTCCCTGAACAACAAATTGCCGATTGAAGTATCTATAACTATTGAAGACCATTACATAAAAAATGCCCGGCAGGCAAACAACGAAAAGATTAACCAATATAAACAAATGAATAAAGATTTGATGCCTGAAGAACTTTTACCTGAAGAGCTCAATGACAATCGTTTGGAAACCAGATCCAATGATATCGTACCCAATCTGACGACAGCTAAAAAGATCTTTGATGAAGTCAACAAAATGAGTGTCGTTTATGCCAATGGAACTTTTGCACCGCCTTCTCTAAGTATCCCCGGGTATAATCTTGGACGCATACCATATCAATATGCTGATGATGGATGTTATGCCAGAGCTCACGCCATACGCAGGGTGGTCGAAAATAATTTTGGATATACATCTTACAAAAGATTTATCATTTCTTCCAACAAAGTTCAAATGCCGTTGACTGTCAAAGCAACTAAGTGGTCAAATCGTGGATGTTGTATAGCCTGGGGATATCATGTAGCTGTGGCTGTAAAAGTCAGACAATCAAATGGAAGTTTGGAATGGTACGTGATCGATCCTTCTATTTTCTCCGAACCTGTAACGACTTCCACCTGGGACAATAGTATGATCGGAAACTCCAGTATTGCTTGTAAAAATATGTCAGCCTTTAACAATCAATACAAAAGATATACCATTGCAAGTCAATACTATACACCAGGTAGCGTTGTCAATAATCAACAATACTTCACATTTGACAACACTTACAATAATACTTATTCTACTATGTACAACTATAGAACCAGAAGAAGTTGTCCTAAGTAATAAACATACTATGATTGTTCTCTCAACTATTAATCAATAAATAACTCCTAAATGAAATTTTATCAAACAGCCATATTAGCATCATCCATAGTGTTTGTCCTGTCATGCACTAAAGACACAAAAGAAATCCTATCTTCTGAAACAGAAGCAGAACAAATCATCCGACAGCTTTCAGATTCGGACAACTTAGATGGTGTATTATTTGTGAGTGAAACGGAATATCAATCTTATCCAAAATTGTTTGCTGAAGAAATGCCTGCTATTCAAGCGCAATTTTTAGAAAACAGGTCAAACATCAAAATCCTGAAAACCCCCAAAGTGGCAAATCTGGGCAAAGAAGGTACTTGTCTGCCATTCGCGATGGGATATGTAGGCGTGAGTTATCTACTGCATACGACCAAAGGTATGCCTTATGAAGCATTAGAAATGATGCCGGACACCATATCAAAATCAGTAGAATTAAGAGCCATCCGTAGTCCCGAGTATATCTACAACGCTGCCAAAATAAGTGGTGACTGCGATGCCGGTTGCTATCCATATACTGTACTCCAGTATTTGAAATCTAGTGGTGTGTGCAGCTTGGAAGAAATGCCTTACTCAGACGAAAATGGATGCAAGACAATGCCCAGTACGATGCAAAAAGAGCGGGCAAAAGTCGGCAAAGTGACCAGTTATGGTACGGTACAGAAAAAAAGCACATGAAATCAAAAAATTTATATCACTGGGCTACCCTGTCATATTTGCCCAGTGTCTGAATGATAATTTTTATACCCAAGCTGTAAAAGCGCCATTCATCTATCATACTTCCGGCGGAAATCTGAGAGGCGGGCACGCCTATGCGGTCATAGGATACGATGATAAGCGGGAAGTTTTTATTGCACAAAACTCCTGAGGTCTATCACGTCATGACAAAGGGTATTTTTATAACAAGTATAATATCATATCTACGCCTTCCATTGATTTGCAGTTGTTTGTAATAAAATCTTTGTAGCGAAAAACAGCCAAAATGAAGCGTAAACAATAATTTAACATGATATATTTTGTGCATATCCATAAAATTAAATATCTTGTCACAACAAAACTTCATCCATCTATGCGCACACTATACATCCTGATCTTCATCCTTTGGGCAAACATGTCTTATGCCCAAATTACCAAAGACTCGCTAACCGAAATACAAAGTCTTTAGACTCCATCCCCGACATCAGCCTGGCAGAGTTGGGCATAGATACTACCGCTGAAATTGTACCAGATACATTACATTTAGTTATCCCTGCTCCCATAGAATCTGACAAAGGTTTTGCCCCACCTGTCTCAACCAAGCCATAGAACTCAGAAACCATATTTTTTGTCTTGCTTTAATTTATTCATAAAAATTTATTATTCAAAATATTTTTAAAATCTAAAAACAATTTAAAATGACCAACCTTATAAATAATCTTACCCGAAAATCAATAAACTATATAGTTATTTTAGTATTGATGTTATTTATTAATACGTCAACTTATGCAAAACAGATTGATGAAAATATTGCAAGACAGGTTGGACAAAATTTTTATCAAGTGTGACAAGTTTAAATGGCTTAAAGACTACGGTAAAAATTGATTTGGTTTATAAAGCCGGTTCAAGCAATAGCAGTACAGCTGCAAAAAATCAGCAGGTCGAATATTTTTATGTATTTAATGCAGGGAAAAGCGGCTTTGTAATTGTTGCAGGTGATGATAACGTAACCCCTATTTTGGGATATTCCGACGAAGGAAATTTTAAGTCAAATAATATACCTTTAAGTGTGCAAAAATGGCTTGAAGAGTATAAAATTCAAATAAGATATATAATCGAAAACGATATAAAAGCCTCTGAAGATATTCAAAATGAGTGGCAAGAATATTTGACTGGATCAATAGAAAATAGAGGTATTAGAAATTCTTCTGTACAGCCTTTGATTAAAACCAAATGGAATCAAGGTCAATATTATAATACACTTTGTCCTTACGATAATCAATATAATCAAAGAACTGTTACCGGTTGTGTAGCCACAGCTATGGCTCAGATCATGAAGTATTGGAATTATCCCACTACTGGTTCAGGTTTTCATTCTTACAATCATCCAAATTATGGTTCACTTTCTGCAAACTTTGGAAATACAACTTATCAATGGGCTTCTATGCCAAACATTGTGAATAACTCAAATAATGCGGTAGCAACATTAATGTATCACTGCGGAGTAAGTGTTGACATGAATTATAGTCCTCAATCTAGCGGTGCAGCAGGTGCAGTTAAGGTAGCCCCTGCATTAAAAAAATTTTTCAGTTACCCTTCCTCAGTTGCCGTGAAAGACAGAGTAAATTATAACACAACACAGTGGATAAATCTACTAAAAGAAGAATTAGACGCAGGTCGTCCTATGTATTATGAAGGAACTGGTAATGGTTCTGGACATGCATTTGTATGCGATGGTTATGATAACAATAATTTGTTCCATTTTAATTGGGGATGGGGAGGAAATTATGACGGTTATTTTCAAATAAATGCATTAAATCCAAGTGGTACAGGTACAGGTGGGGGAACAGGAGGATATAATTCCAATCATCGTGCAATCATAAACATACAACCTCCAGCGAATACACAACAAGTAGATATAAGATTGTACAACTTTGTGACACCCACTCCAGTAAACGTAATTATAGGAAACCCAATAAAAGTAACAACAAATGTAAGAAATTTCGGGACAAATACTTTTAATGGTGAAATTTGTGCAGCACTTTTTGATAAGTATAATGAATTTGTTGATTATATTCAAATCTATAATAGTATAACAATTCCAAGTGCAGAAAAATTTATAAATGGAATAACTTTTCAAAACAATACTTTATCTGAAGAATTATTGCAGGGAACATATAAGGTGGGAATTTATTACCGGCCCACTAATGGCAATTGGGTGCTTGTATCTAACGATGGTAACTATAAAAATTGGGTAGATATCAATTTTAACAATCCTATTAAAGATGAAGATTATATTGAATTAAATACCCCTTTTACTATATCACCAACAACTTTTATTCAAGGGCAGTCTGCCTCAGTGAGTGTAAATGTAATAAACAAAGGAACTAATACATTTAAAGGCATATATTATGCAGATCTTGTTAGCATAGATGGTGAGAATTTCCAAAATTTTGGTCCGACTTATAGGGAATCAAATGGGTTACCGCCTGGTAATAGATATCAAAATCCGCTTGTATTTAATATTTCTTGTATTAATGTGCCTCCGGGAACCTATTGGTTACGTTTGTGGTACGGAGTGGAATGGGAAGGATTAACAATTTCCAGCTTAGCAGGATCAGGTGCTTTTTCTAATCCAATTAAGGTGATTGTCCAAGCTCCACCTTTATCACCCGATCAATACGAAAACAACAATACAATAAGTCAATCTTGTACATTACCTTTTTCTTTTTCAGATAATAAAGCCCTTAGAACAACACCAGGCTCTAATCTTCATTTGGGGACAGATAACGATTTTTACAAAATAAATTTACCTATAGGTTATAATTACACTATAAAAGCAAAATTATATGATTCAGATAATAGTGAAGATGGAAAACAATACACCGCAGATGCATTGTTTTCATATTCTTCAGATGGAAATAGTTGGTCTGATGCTTTTGATCTTGACATGCCTGATAATATTACAGTTCAAAATGGTGGAACGGTTTATTTTCATGTAGCTCCTTATTTTGAAGGAATAACAGGAACATATTTATTGGATTTGAGCATTGAAAGATCACAATATGTTAGTTGCCAAGTCCCAACAGGGCTTAAAGCAACCGAAATCACATACTCTTATGCAAAACTGGAGTGGAATGCCGTAAATGGGGCATCTGGATATCAGACCAGAATAAGATCCGTTGGAGATAATAGCTGGGCAGAGTCATCTGTTTATGTTGAGAATTGGATGAAATGGGGCGGTATAAAACCGGGTAAAGAAACTGAAATTCAGATTAGAACTCGATGCAATAATAATGTATTTAGCGATTGGTCTGCATCGGTATTTTTTACAACATTTGGGAAGGATGATCCGTATTGCTATTCTTATGGACAGTCCTGGGATGCGTGGATTGCGGGAGTCAAAGTAGGAAATCTAATAGACAACACGACTTCTAATGGATATGGCTATACAAGATATGCAAATCATGGCGCCAACTTCCAAGTTGGTGAGTCATATCACACAACACTTACTTTGGGCAATGAGGGTTCTCCCAAGGATGTATTTTGGCGTTTATGGATTGACTTCAATGGTGACAATGATTTTGATGATAGTGGCGAACTGGTAAGAGAGTATGATGGAAAAGGCTTCTCAGATAATTATAGTGCCAATTTTTTTATTTTCATACCCACTACAGCAAAAGTGGGACCCACACGAATGCGAGTAAGCATGAATGTGGGGGAATATCCCGGACCCTGTCAAACCGGAAACCAGCTGGATGTGGAAGACTATATTATCAATATTATACAAAATGTTCAACCTCCCGATGCTAACTTCAGCGCTTCGGTCACTTGTGGCCAAGCGCCCCTTACAGTCAATTTTACTGACCAAACCACAAATCAGCCAACTTCATGGAATTGGGTTTTTGGTAATGGGCAAGGGTCGACTAATCAAAACCCGAGCGTTACTTACACATCTCCCGGCATTTATTATGTACAACTTACATCTACAAATGCAGCAGGGACTGATGTTGAAATAAAAAATGGATTTATCACCGTGCTAATGCCAGTTTCAATTAGCAGTACAAATGATAACATTTGTCTGGGTGACACCATTTCATTATCCGCAATAGGGGCGAATGAATATCTGTGGAGTGGACCGGGTTTTACAATAGTACAGGTGCGCAAGTAACAGCATCACCTTTATTACCAGGTCAAAATGTTTATAGTGTAGTTGGTAAAACAAATGGCTGTTCTTCTCTTCCCAAAGTTATTTTGATTGACGTCCACCCTTCTAAAAAGCTTTCTGCATCGATTATGAAAGTGGCTGCCCGGGACCAAATCTTACTTTCAATGCTGTGATAGAAAATGATGGAGGAACTTCGAACATAATTTGGTTTAGAAATGATCAACCTGTTTGGAGTGGGAATCAATTTACATTGCTTTCGGCAAAAAATGGCGAAGAAATTTATTTTGAAGCAACCCCTGTAAATCTCCCTTTATGCACAAAACCAAATAAAATCATTTGTGATAAGTACAAAGTAGAATGTACCACAGTATCAGGTTTAAAAGAATTAGATGGGATTTCAGCTAGTTTAATGCCAAATCCCAATAATGGTTCTTTTACTTTAAATTTGGATTTAGCAAAACCATTGAAAGGTGAAATTCAAATTTTGAATTCAATAGGGAAACAAATTGTAAATAAAAAAATAGAAATAAATGCTGGATTAAATGGGATTTATTTTGATTTAAACCCAATTTCACCTGGAATTTATTGGTTGGCATTATATTCAGAATTAGGTATATATCAGACTAAATTTATTGTTAATTAATTTTGGAATCATTAAGTTCTTAGGTTAAATGTTAAGGAATAATATAGTATATCCTATTAATTCTATATAAAGTCATGAGAATAAGATTTGAAATCATATAATTTAGTAGTCCAATGATGTATATTTAGTAATAACTAATATTTTGTATCGTTTGCAATATTGACCATATCAGTAAATTGAAGTCTTATGAGATCATTTGTATTATTTTGTAGCTTAATCATCTCTAATTTGTGTTTTACGCAACAAAGATCATTAAATAGTGCAATGGATAATAATGTTTACTTAAGAAATTTGGTCATCAAAGCTAAAAGTGAAAATATAAAAGCTCATTATAAAACATCTTTGAAGTTATGTGATTCTTTACTTTTGAGTTACAAACTAATGCAAAATGAAAACCTTACAGATATTTACAAGCTCAAAGCATTAAATTATTGGTATCTGTATGAGTATAGGTTGGCGGGAACGTTTATTGATTCTAGTTTATTTTACTACAATAGAATTCGCCAAAAATCCTATAAAGATTACGTAGATATAATGAATATTAAATCTCATATTCTGTACGATGAAGGCAATGTAGAAGGAGCAATACATATAGTTGATAGTTTACTTTTAAAATTCAGTAATGAAAACTTTATCGAACTTGCTGAAACCATGGACCAGAAAGGAGTTTTTTTTGCTGATAGCAGAGATTTTGCTCCTGCAGAAAATTATTTTCAAAAGGCCAAAAAAATAAGAATTAAATACCAAAATGAATTTCCATTAAAACTTTTTTATTCTAATATGCAGTATGGGGCAAACTTTAGAGAAAAAGGGGATCCAAAAAGTGCAATCAATGTATATAACGATGCATTAAATATTCTAAAAAATCATAATGGCAATTATGATCAAATGACTAATTTGTTAACCAGGATGTCATTAATTTATCAAGATATATTTGAATTAGATTATGCTCTTGAATTAACATTTGATGCATTGAAGATACTTAATTCTAATGCTCTGGAAGTTTCAAATCTAAAATATGCGGAGCTTAATAAAAATTTGGGTGATATATATCGATTAAAAAATGATACTAAACAATCAATTGAAAACCATAAAAAGGCCTTAAGTTATTTTAAGGAGTATAAAAGTCAAAACCGTAATTACGCAATAACCTGCCATAACTTAGGTACAACTTACGCAGGAATGGGTGAATTCTTAAAAGCCGATTCTCTATTTGATAAATCAATAGCCCTATTGAGTGAAAATCATTCAGTTATACCAAAAAATATCAACTATTATCTGATTCAAATTTATAATTCTAAATCCTTACTACATTATAATGCACAAAATTTTAATCCGGCAATAAGTTCTTATACAAAACTTATCACCTTGATTAAAAAAAATTTTGGAGAAAATTCAATCGATTTATATCAACCATTAAATAATTTGGGTTTATCATATCAAAGCCTACAAGAGTTTCAAAAAGCCGATAGTTGTTATACTTCTGCCATTAAACTATTGGAGTCTAACGTTGATAGCAGTATATTTTTCGAATCATTAATTTATCAATTGGAATGGTCATATCTAATCTGGAATAAAGCAGAAAATCTTTATTCTAAATACTTATCATCAAATGATGAAAAAGATTTGATAGCATCCTACCATAATTTTAAAAATTATATAAACTACCTTGGATATTTACGTTCAAGCTTAAAATTAGGGTCTTCTAAAATAAATTTATATAATGATAATAAAATTGCATATGAGAAGAATTTAACTTTAATAAATAAACTTGGTAAATCTGAAAAAGAGCTTACACATTATTACTTATCTGAAGCATGGAGATGTTTTGAGGAAAGTAAATCACTTTACCTTTTGGAATCTTTTTATAACAACTCACTATTATCAATTAAAGGGATACCTGATAGTATCATTCATAGGGAAGATGAATATACAAATCAACTTAAAGAATTAAATCAGAAAATTTTAATTAGCTTAATTGAAAATTCAAAAACTGATGAAATCAATTCCCAAATCAACTCATTGATGTCAAAACTAAAATTAGAGTTGTATCATTTTTTAGACTCAATAAAAACACTCTATCCTGAATATTATAATGCAAAATACAATCCTGAAGTAATTGATATTTTTGAGTTAAAACATAATTTGACCACTCAAACAATTTTAAACTACTTCGTCGGCGACTCTTCTATCTTTATTTTCGTAGTACGCCCCGATACCTTTGATGTGGTGCAGATCAAGAAGGATTTTGCACTGGACTCTTTAGTCAGGCAAATGCAATCCGGATTGTATGGATATCATGGACAAACACCTGATAAGCGTACGGATGTATTATACAAAAAATCAATCATAGATTACACCAGTGCTGCTTTTGAATTGTACAAACGCATAGTAGCGCCGGTTTCCCATCTGCTCACATCCGATCTGGTCATTATACCCGATGGTGTATTGGGTTATGTGCCCTTTGAAGCATTGCTAAAAAGCAAACCGGAAAAACTAAATCAGTTTGCTACATATCCTTATATGATCAACGATCACACCATCTCTTACAATTACTCTGCAACGCTCTGGCAGGAGATGAAAAACAAAAAACGCAAAAAAGAGCCGACCAAATCACTCGTCGCCTTTGCCCCGTTTTATGAAGGCAGTTATACCGTACTCGACAGTACGATCAATCTGGTATTTGACACCTTGCCCGATGGTCGGGATACGACGATCTTTCAGGATGTGGTATCCAGAAAAACCTATGCCCCACTTCCTTCCAGCGGTATCGAAGCCGGGACAGTCAGTAAGCTTTACAAAGGCGACTATTTTGTCAATAATGATGCCACCGAACAAAAATTTTATGATGTAGCCGGTGATTATCGAATGGTACATCTCTCTACTCATGGTGTAGCCGATGCCCGACAAGGAGACTATTCCTATCTCGCCTTCGCAGAGCAGAAAGACAGCATAGAAAATGAGTTTCTCTATGTCCGCGATATTTACAATACCCAATTGAATGCTGACCTTGTATTCCTATCTGCTTGTGAGACCGCTCAGGGAGAATTGCAACGTGGTGAAGGCATCATCAGTCTCGCCCGTGCCTTCGCGTATGCAGGCGCTAAAAGCATCATCACGACCCTATGGCAAGTGGACGATGCAGCCACCAAAGATATCTCCATCGAATTTTACAAAAACCTGAAAAAAGGGTTTACTAAAGATGTTGCCCTCCGACAAGCAAAACTCCGTCACATCAAATCTGCCAAAAGTACACAAAAACATCCTTTCTTCTGGGCTGCGATGATCGGGATCGGGGATATGGGTGTTGTGAGATAATTAAAAATAAGTTTTTATGGTAGTTTTTGAAGATATTGAACGAACTGACCAAAACCCTAAGTATCCGTTCCTAGCGCAAGTTTATAACTTGTGCTTTTATAGTCTGCTTTGGAAAATAATATTATTTATTTCGGGATCCAAAATCATTTAGAGAGTGTTAGTATCAGTTCCCAATACCCCGCTCACCCATTCTTCACACTCCTCCAGCATACCTTCCATCCTATCTTTAATTTGTAAATACATGATACCTTGTTGATCATCGGTAGGGTAGGCCTTTTTTTCTTCGATATATTTGCTCCTGAAGAAATCAAATAGTAGCAGGATATTACGCTGAAATTGGATGTAATCCGGGACATCCATTTTCACTTTTGGATGACGGATTTCGATCGTCTGTATGACTCCTTCCACTTTATATACATATATCATCTTACCATCGACAAATGAAAGTGAACAGTGTTTGATCAGATACTTCGATACTTTTTTTACATTCATCAGAAACCATTTTAACACTTTAATCTTTTCTTTTACATCCGTACTATCACGAATAGTTTGGTATTGTTTTAACAAATAGTGATATTCTTTCTGTTGAGAAAACAAGTTTTTAAGTACAAAGAGATCATACATATAATTTGAGCATATCATCTTTGTATTCAAATTGATAAGGTTCTTCAAGAACATCAAAAAAAAGATGATTATAAACCGACATCTTTCTTTTTATCCATAACGGTCCTACAAAATTCCGTTTTGGATTGCTGATATCAGCAAAAAAAACTTTAACCTTTTTTCTTAGCTGCTTAAACTCTAAAGAATCAATAAACCCAATCTTCTCATTATCATACACTGTAAATCCTTCAAAAGCCAACATTTCACCCGTGTTAATGATATCTTGACCTATCAAATGATTGGCATAACAACGTTCGATGCCAGTGATTTCATCACCATCCATCATAATGGAAATGGCAATACCGTTCATGGTCAACGGAGCTTCAAACACCCAAACTTTTAGCTTGCAATCACAAACCAAATCTTCTAAACATTGACTGGAGCGAACTGAGAGTGAAGTATCACCCTTCAACTTACAGGCCTTGAAAAATTCACCCAACTTCCCCAGCCAAACTTCCTTATAAGCATTTTCAAATACCCCATTTTCCGGGAGAAATACATCATGCATTCTCATATCCATTTCGCAGATACTGGCGATAATCTTATCTCTCAAGGGATGTTGACCAACCACAACTTGTTTTTTTTTGGAAAACGAATATTGAAATTGGAATAATATATTTCGGGTTAGCTTTCATGACCAGAAGAACACATTATACCTTCTATATTTGTAACACTACGTAAATAAATTATCGCTCGATTTCATGCACTTTTTAACATATCTTCCGCTATATTTTCGCCCAGCCCAAACCAATATCAATCCATTCATCTTTGACCCCTGCCTCGCAGAACTCTGTTATTGTGTCCCATATCCAGATAAGCCCAATAAACCCTTCTTTGTGAACATCTACCCTAATCCATCCAAAGGCCTTTTTTACATTTATATCCCAGACTATAAAGTACCAGTTATAATGAAAATATCCGATGCTTCAGAAAAACTTCTCGAAACACATCATTTGATGTATTGGGGGTTAATGAATTGGAGATTGGGAAGTGGGATTTATCAAATTGATATTTTGCTTAATGAGATCGAAAAATATTATAATAGAGTGTCAATAATAACTTTGTGTAAATAATATTTTCGTCCTGGACTATGGTTATTCCCATTCTCAATATCATTTCACTTCAATCTCAACCGATATTGGAAAATGATCACTAAAACCATTCGGGTTTATAGCTTTTCCCATTCCTCCATACGGGATAGGACTCGGATATTTCCCATTACTTTCCATGATCGGAAATTTGTTTATTTTGACTGTATTTTCTTTTACACTCACTTTAGAATCTTTTTTAATTAAATTCTTATTGACAAGAAACTGATCAAGCATATTTGGTAAATTATCAAAATAAAAACTACCATTTGCTTCTTCTAGAATATCCCACATCAAATTATAAAAACAAGAATTTTTTGCATTGCTGACTTTTGTCTTGCTTCTTAGTGATAATGCATATTGGACCAAGGATACATTAAAAGGCTCATCATTAAAATCTCCCATAGCTATAACTGGTGTGTCATTACTATACATTTCCATAACTCGCTCATGAAAATAGGCTAAAGTTTCTCCGGCAATCATCCTATATCCTTCACTTTCTGAAGCACCACCACTTCTGGAAGGCCAGTGATTCACGACAGTTACTATTCTTTCATTTTCTGCCAGGGTAATAAAGTTAACTTGTAAAATATCTCTGGTAGCAGTCCTGCGCATCACAAAATGGTTAAAAATTAAATCTTTAATTACACCTGGATTATTGGGATCAATATTGCCTTGCTCGACTACTACCTGATTGGCATCATAAATAATGGCTACATCGATCCCTCTTTGGTCATTGGTATCCGCATGGGCGATGGCATAATTTCGATTCAAAGTAGCTAATGCAGCCACAAGTCTTTCCAAAACATGTTTGTTTTCAATTTCACAGACACCTAAAATATCCGGACCTAGACCATTGTTCATCAACTTTATTATAGAAGCTAATTGTGATATTTTAAGGGCCAATTGATTTTCGCCCCATCTCGCAAGATCCTGGCCAATAGCACGTTGCAATTTTTCACTTCTCCTTGGAGAATTTTCGATATCAAATAAATTTTCTAAATTCCAGAATGCGACAAAATATGTTTTCATATTCTTTTATTTTAATAATTTAAGAAATCGTACAATAACTCGTTTTCAAATAAGCCCTCGGATTATCTCTCGCTATCAAATCAAATTCCATTTCTGAAAGATTGGCCATCACTTCGGATAATAATTGTTTCTCACTCTTGTGATTCCTGACTACAAAGAAGTCAGTACCATACAGTACTTTACCTTTAAGCTCATCTTTTCTTAGTACCTGTTTGAGTAATGGATAAATGGTTGGATTGTAAATAATATAACTGATGTCAGCATATACATTAGGGTATTTATACATTAAATTAGAAATAATTGAAAACCAGTCCATGCTTCGCCACAACTCCCCCAAATAACTTAGATTCAATTCATTAGTGCCCTTTTTAACAGGAAAAAAATTAAAACCATCACGTTCTTTTCGTAACATATTCGAAACTTGAGACAATCTATCTCTTTCTTGATACTTTTCCCATTCCTCGTCTCCACCATAATGTCCCATACAAACTTTCAAGTTGCTAAGATTATGTTTTAATTCAGCTTCATCATCGGTATATCCAAAAAAATCTTTAATCTCTTGCCTGCAATTTTTTACTATTTTTCTTAACAATCTTTCTTCCAGTAAACATAAAAAGTTTAAAGGATGTGTGAAATTTGTGCTAAAATCAATATTTTTTAGCTCAGGTAGAATTAATGAACTTGTCGGATAATTTACGCCATTGTACTGCTCAAAAACCGGGTGGTAATCCCAATTTTTATCCTTTTTATCTCTGTAAAAAACTGTTCCCTTGATAACATGTGTCATAATGGGGATCTGATGATCAGCTGCATATTTCCAAAGTAACAGCAATTCTTCATCAAATGGGTAATATCCCAAAGCAGGATAAATCTTAAATCCATTCAACTTATGTTTCTCGATATACTCTTTGACCAAACAAGCACTTAACGTAACTTGCCCTGTCAAAGGATCTCCTGATATTTTCAGAAAATCAGATTGATCTTTTACTCTTCTTGGGTCAATGAATACAAATGGATATATTTTTTTAATAGGGTCGTTTTTCAATTTTACCAATTCATCCATTTGAAACTCAAAACTACCTTTCTTGTCCTTAATTTTTCCTGCCCCCATATAATGCATGTCCATCGGCAGCACAACAAACCCGGTTCCATGATCATATTGGTTCATTAGCTTTGAGTATATATCACTACTTTCCTTATATCCGGCAAACCTTATGATGTGGAGATATCTTGAAAGAAATTTTAATGTTTTACTATCTGGCACTATTTTAAGATAAGGTAATAAATACCTCGC
Source organism: Saprospiraceae bacterium (assembly GCA_016714445.1). Lineage (GTDB taxonomy): Bacteria > Bacteroidota > Bacteroidia > Chitinophagales > Saprospiraceae > OLB9. The sequence continues at coordinate 125,848 of JADJNF010000007.1, forward strand.
TAATGTCCATAATATTTACCTTCCCATTTCAATAAAGAAAAATACAAATAGAATAACAATAGCTTTATATAAAAAAGAAGGGTCTTTTAAAAAGATGTGTTTTGATTCTAAAAATAAAAATGCGTTTCTGATATTAGTAAATAACCAATCGTTTGACTTGATAAGTGCACTTATTTGTACACCCAATAGATAATATAATGCATGAATGACAAACCATACGTTTATGATCGTAGCTATGGTTTTTGCAATAAAATTTCTGTGGAGAAACGTTCTGTAATTATGCCATAAATTCTTAGATTGTATTTTAATAGTTTTCCAATGTTCATAGAATAATTTCCATTTTCCTTGATCAAACTTTAAAAATTCATTAATACGCATCAGTACATCAGTATTGATTATCTTATAAAATGGCCATGGGAGAAAACTTTTGGCCAGATATGGCGGAACGGTCTTACTTGTAAAAATATGAGCATGACAGTTTATCATTGACTTTTTATCTTCCATATTCATTTATTGTTTAAAATATTTAGTTCAACTTAAATACAATTAGCCCCAAAATCTTTATCCATTTGACTTTTTTATAAAAATATTTCTTTATTTTGGCTTAACCTATTTTAAAAACTCAATAATGCAATTGATTATGTTTATATATGCATTTACCCGCAACTACATTTGTTCTTTTTATTTACATCATCACCACACATCTCCAATATTTCTATGCCATATTCTCCTATCATATAGACACGCTCAATACATGGAATTTCTTTTGAAAATATAAATTGTCCAATCTTACTAATTTCTTTTTTAATATCCAGGCCATCTAGTGACAAATGGACATGATACAAACAACCCATATCTGATTTTTTAATACATGTGAAATACATGACATCGCAATCATTCTCAGGTTTATGACAATGACTTTCAGACAATAAAAATCCAACTTCAAAATTATTACACAAATCAGATTTGCATGTTTCAAAAAATAAATCAATGCCATTGAGATACAAATTGTGCTTTATTGGAATGAATGGAAAGTGCATTCTTCCAAGCTCTAATAAAAATCTCTTTTCCATCGACGCTGCTGAATTCGATTTCATTTCATGCCAGTGATTAGGAAAGTCAGACTTTAGGTCGAAGAGTTTTTTACCATTCCCAGGTAAATAACTATTACAGTCATTTCTGGCAGCATTTCCCAAAATATCTCCACCTTCTTTAGCTATATAATTAATATGCATAATTACGTCTGCAACTGAATGCATATCAAAATAATTATTTTCTACTGGCAATTCTATGCACCAATTACTGATAACACCTTCATATTCAAAATGTAAATACCTTTCATCTCTGAAATTGAGTTCAAACATGCCACTTTCATTCTGACCGGTTGAAGTCGCAATGGCATCTTTTGCCCCGTATCTTTTTCGGAAACGGGTATCATTAGGCACTTCATTATAACCTGAATCATTACATTCACAGCAATCATCAGGACCACAGATTAAGACAGGTTTTATTCTTGTTTTATTGCTAATAAGTGTCAACTTACAATGTACGCCAACGTATGGACCAACAATACATGGAATAGTGAGTGTCACACTTTTTATTCTCCTGAGATAATGTGAAGGGTAATCCTGATTAAACAAAGATTCAAGTAAAGAAATCATACATTTTCCTGATTCCTTTAGTTTTATAAATTCTAAAGGAGCATGATGCCTTAAAGAAATATGTTTTGACAATTCATACTGCCTGAAATTTTTATCCATGTAAGATTTTTCCATCCTACGCAGGGCCATTTGAATTCTCTCACCTGACAATAAACCCTTGTGTAAATGATCCCATATTGGAATATCTAAAAAGTTTTCATTGCTTAAGTCACATTCAAAGTTGTATGTTTTTTGAGCCTGATAAGCTACCTGCAAAGTACATTCATACATTTGATAATACAATGCAGATGTTTCCTTTTTCAACCATTGGTACAACTCTGCATTGGAAAATTTATCTCTCAAGTAGTCATGAGTTTGTTGGGCATGGGTCATTTGCAAAGCATGATTATTGAGTTCTCTATGAGCTACATCCCTTCGCCTTTCAGCTGATCTGATTTGTCTGATAATTTGTTCGATTTCAATGGCTATTAATTCAATTTGAAATAACCATTCTTCAAGTCTTCTTTCCCATCCGGCTAGTGTAAGCATTTTTGAAGCTCGGGTACTCTGAATATGAGCTGCAATACCTGCTACAATTGAACCTACTTGCAATAACTTTGCAGTTTTTTCACCACCTGGCATTTTCACAAAATTTACCATACCAACATATGGATCAGGAACTGCATGGAAAAGCCCTGCTGCTGCTTCAATACCTTGAGATACTCCATGTAAGATCATAGATTGATCTATGAAAGTTTTATAATCTTCTTCTTCGTCAATTAAACCATTAGATACAAGTGTATTGAAATTTGTTAGCCTGGCAATGGCCATTTCTAAAGTCTTCTCCAAAGCTTGAACATCAAAATCTGCAGCCCTGTATTGATTCTGACGTATTTCAAGAGATAAATCCAACAGCTGACGACTCTGAGTTTCACGAAGGGAAGCCAAATACTCTGCATCCCCTTTTTCATAGGCAGATAATAAAGCTCCACCCAGACCGCTTAAAACATTGCTATATTCTAAAGCCTTACTATGCAGATATTGAAATCGGTAAGGACTTTCAGGCAAACACCAAATCGTCTCATCTATACAATGTAATTTTGGACTCGCGCACCCGACACTTGCACCCATACACGGATCAACATTTTCACAAGGTGATAATCCATATAAATTGATGCATTCCTGGATCCGATGGTCAGTATCATAAATTTCGTTATATAAACAAAGTAATTTTGGATTAATAGGTGGTTTGGCAAGCGAGTATTCCTCGAGTATCTTAATGTCATCTAAATTGGAATGTTCAAAGACTGTTTTCGGACAATTGCCAAGAAACTTTTTGGCAAGTTCTATGACTATATTGGATTGATTAATTGCTTCTTTGGATTGAATTCTTAATAGTGCTTTGGACCATTGACTTAGAATGGTCAGATATTTTAGCAAAACTGATTGTCTTTCTGCCATGCTGTCAAGCGAATCTTGATACCAGTAATAGTTCGACATAAATGGTTTTAACTCCGCTGCAAGCCACTGATGAGCATCTTCAAAATTGCAATGTTGAACTAGGTTTTCTGCTACTAATAAGGACGTGCTGTAAGTTGAAACAGGTGTAATGGGAGCTCCCGGTGAATAGTAAATAAAATACGGATAACTGGTAAATCCATGATAACCAAAGGATGAAGAATCTAATTCACCTAATGCAGGCAATGCCACTGCTGTGTCAGTTGGTATGTCATATCTAAACCCAGGTATAAGTGGAATAGATACTCCAATAGGATCAAATAAAAGAAAGTCTTCGTCTCTACAAATAAATTTCAAATTAGGAGTGTCAGCTGCACCTACAGCCACAGCCTTACTTGACCATCTGAGTTGTCCTATCTTACCATTATGTATTTTAGTCCACGCCAGATATACGTTCTTTTCACTTTCCATAAACAATAAAGTCGGCAAATTTGCTGGGACAACCCAATCTTCCCAGTTTGCATCCTGAGTCACTTTTCCATAATATTCTGAATCTATAAGCCAAAAATAATATTCATCTATTACCGGATCATGAATGTCACCACATTCAGCACAACAAGCAGTGGACACACAATCATAAGTAATACCAGCATGGGGTACAGACGCTGCGGCAACTCTCACAAATGAACGCTGCATGTTAACCGCTGCTTCAAACCAATACGGCATTTTATCCTTCTCAATATTTGATAACCAGCTAGGCTGACTTGCTGATTCAGGTGAACCCAATAACATATCTGCTTGATCTGCGAATTGTATTACAGATGGCTCTCTTTTTTGCAACAATTCAATTCCATGATGGGATGGTGGTTTTATAGTATCTACAATAGTTAAACCACCCGAAACAGGCACAGAAAGTGTTTGAGTCCTTAAATTGCTTTCTAAAAATCTGAATGATTCAGATTTTCTTGCTTCTTCCAGTTTTTCAAACTCTATCCAATTCTCAGCATACAGTTCTTTTTCTTTGCAATTGCTCCATTTTTGATATGCACTAAATCTCTTTTTCCACAATTTCCTAAACGATTCTGAAATCGCAAAGGACGGTTCCAGCCCGAGTTGAGCTCTATTGATGAATGATTGTATGTAAAAAATGGATTGCTCTACTCTGCTTACTTTTTGGCAAATTCCTGCTGACACATCCAAAAGCAAGTATTCACTTAGCAATTCAGGAGTAGTGATTTTCACACCATTTAGGTCGATAGTTGTATTATGTGTCAGAAAGGCAATTAATGCTGCGCGACTTCTTTCCCTGATTCCATCATTGAGTTTTCTAAGCCGTTTATATTCTCTGGGACTATCATTTTCGATCAAACCCATTCTGACATATTGCATTAAATGCTGATTGCCAGTATATGTTTCAAGCCCAACAGTTTTAGATGGATCAACAGATGACCACAATGCAGGTTTTGCCTTTCGGATATCGGCCGTGAAGAAATTGCATTTTGATTTTCGTATGCACATATCTGCTTCAAAGACCCTGATAGCCCATCGCTCTGTTTCCAGGTCAGGAGCCGTTAAATCATAAATACTTTCAACACCTGAATTGATGTCAAGATATTGAGATACAATAATTGTATGATTAAAATCAATCCCAAGATGATACAAAAAGTCACCTGCTGGATCGGTATGCTTTTCAGTTGCTTCTTTAAAAAGCCTCCATACTGTAGCTTCCTTATTTTTTGATGTATTTATTCGAAGGTTTGTATAATCAAACATCCTGATCCACCAGTCAAACATAGCTTGACTTCGTCTAGTAGTTGGAGCAACTCTATTATCATCATTAAAATCTACAGAATCATAAGTATCATGGTAGGGTAAGAAATTAAAATCAAATCCAACTTTGTGTGTGGTCCAATTAGTGGTTTTATAATAACTCTGGCCTGCAAAACTGATAGGATAGCTCAAAAAGTGGCCTAATTCTGACTGAAACTCTCCATGAAGTATTTCTGCAGAAAGCTCAAATCTACTGGTAAACAAAAGTGCTTTAAATACCTGTTGATAGGTTGCTCTGATTCCATATATGCTGGAATGGTATTGACTATTAAGAAATTCAATTGGATTTCCAGGTTGAGTTGTGATATTATGTCCTAAGGTAGGTCCTGAAATTGAATTCTCTTTACCAATATATGCCTTGGACTTGGTATAAAGATTGTGAATAGGTATGGTATGCAAAGCAAGTTCCCCATATTGCCATTTGATTTGAAAGCCAGTCTTGTGTGGACAGCCTTCTTCAGGACTTTCTAAGGTAGGTTGTGGTTGTTTAAATCTAATAGTGATGTCATAAGCACCTTTTTTAAGTTTTATAGGTGTAGAACAATCTTTGGGAGCATGAATATTATCATCATTATTTGACAACACTTCAATCATTTGACTCGACCTTTGCAGGATCATAGAATATTGAGCATGTTCTATAGCATTTGCATCTGGAATTTCAGATCCAGGTGTAGGTGATCCTGCTCTGAAGGTATAAATACTTGTTGTGTCAATGTATAGTACACCTTGCCAGGTGACTTCATAACCTTCGGCACCACCTAATAAGTCTCCATTACTATTTTGAATGGCAAAGCCATTGCGTACGGATGCAAATCTGGGATTATTTGGCACAAAGGAATTGAACAAATGTAAATTTGAAATAATGGTTGGCAAAGGTGTGTCCGCATTGTTTTCGTCGGAACTAAAAGCGGTCATTCCTCCTCTGAATTCCCGCCAGATAACCTCACCATTTAAGTTTTTATACGTGCCTTCCAATCCGGTACCTTTCAAATCAAACAATGCGGAAAATGCTCCACCATTTAATTTTTCCCAAGTCAAGCCTGATTCGATACCATTGTCATTTTCCCATGCAGCAATGGCGTGATTATCACTAGCAACCATATTTTTCAGGATCAACCAGGCTAATTCTGTTGATTCATTTTTTGGTTTACATATCACTTCATTTACATGATCAGCAATATGTTGAGCTATCATTTTACTTGCTTTGTAAAACAGAACAAATTCTTTCTGAAAATAAGCCCATCTGTTTGTTTCTTCCGGCTCATTGACAAGGTAATCCTGAGCTTCATTAAAATTAGAAAAAATAAAACCTATTTTAGCCAGATCCAACCTAGGTGCATAATAACATTGTTTTACGGCATCTTGCTCCTCTTTAATCAATTGCTTTATCCTGCTTAGTTTTTTAATAACTTGTTTGTCAATAATGGGAATGGTAATGTACAATTCTGCTGGTGTACCACCATCATATAAAAATGGATTCTCATTGTTATTGCCTGTATTCCACATCATAGCAGATGTATATGTAGTTGGCAAAGGACTCCTGTATTGTCTATCTCCGATATTAACATTAAGACCTTGGTTTGTCAAAGTCTCTGCAAAAAAATGATTCCCTACCGACTGGAGATGATTACCAGAGCTGGAATTGTAACCGTATTCTTCTGTTAAAATGGAGTAAATTTTACTCCATGAATAAAACTGCTTTTCATGGTCAGAAATATCGTCAATTTGAATAAGCTTGTTTCTTAATGTTTCCAATGTTAAAGAACTTTCTGTCCCAGGCAGATCAAATGCAAATTCTTTGGCCTCTGCTTTTGTTTGAAGTGAAAAAGGATGCCCACCCGCAAAATCAGAATTATTACTAAACAAAAAGAGTATCTCATCTATCTGAAAATCTGATGCACAAATTTTGGAAATAACCTCTGCAAATTTTAAAGTGGATGTTGGTTTTGAGTACCAGGTCAACTCAGCAACATTTGGGTCAAAACCAGCTAAAACAGAAAGCTGATCAAGATTGGCTGACAATATTTTCTTGAAGGATGGCGGTCTGCAACCACAATCATTGGCTTGTGGTGATTTTAGTCGTATCTGATCTAATAAATGATCCACAGCCCATTCCCAATTTCGGGATTTCCCAACCCATAGAATTAAAATATGTATATTTTTAGCTATGTCTTCTTCAAAAGGTAGTTTTGCATGTACTTTATTATCGTATTGTTCTCTGATGAGTTGAAAAGCTGCAAACTCTTTTACAAAATCCGAATTAGGAATTTCACTTAATATCTCATAAATCAATCCAATTTCTTCAATACTATATTTTATAGAAGTATGAGTATATAGTTTTTGATAAAATTTGATGATGATTGTCAGTTTAATCAAATTTAATTCTGGGTTTTCACCAAAACTTATTGAGTATTCATCACATTCACATGGAGCACATTCAGGTAGTTTTTTTTCGATTTTTAACAGCGGCTTTATAAAATCAGTTTTAACCAACTCTTTAAATTCACAATAACTCAAACAGGTCCTTTTTAAAAACTCACACATATTTGACATCGTTGAAAAAAGGGGATCCATTGATGAATCAGCATCAAAACCATACAATTCCTTTAAAAGTAATGCTGCCAAATCCTGTTCTCCTGAAAAATCATAAGAAAAGATCTTTACGTATTCTTCAGTAGAAATACCAAGATACTCGAGAGCCAAATCTAATGTGATAGGATAATGGGATATATGTGATGGAAAATCTGTAGGTGGGTTCGCAGGGTCATGGACAAATTCATGAATGTGTTTTCGGAATTTTCTGGTCAAATCATAACGGCTACACCCCATTTCATTCAAATATGCACTAGAAACATCTAAAGCCTGATGATAGGGTAAATGGCAATCATTAAATGTTTTTTTTAATGCTTCATATGCACCATCGCTTTCAGGTGATGAATGAGCCGGAACTGCTTCAAAAAACACCTTAGGATCATGGTGATATCTGTCGATACCATCGGTTTCATGACCTTCATAAGCCAGATAATGCCCCATATCTGTACCGTCCTCGGGTCCAGTCTTTTTAATTGGCGTGCTATGCACAATTGACAATTCATCTATTACCATCGCTTCCATTCTCTCTACAGCCAAATCTATCAAAGGAATCGGTGTACATAGATTGGTTTCACTGGCTTGTAATTTTCCCAAATCTCCAACACGGGAGTCACAAGTTTCAAAATAGACACATCCATTGAGTCTACAGCTAATTTTGAAATTGGAAAAGGTGCCGAACAACTGGATTCTTCTTTTAGTTGAATAAGTTCGTGCAGATATGCAATTGCTCCAGAAGGAGAAAGTTCTTTGGGTGGAATACAATTGACCAAACTATCATTTGGGTTGATTGGAACAAAAGTTTCCACTGGTTTTGGTGGATCTTGGTTTTCATCATCATTGTCATCTTTGGAAGCTTCATTATAAATTTCTTCTAAACATTCCCTTGAAACTCCACTACCTTCAAAAAATCCAATAAACTCATCAAGATCAAATTCAGTAATATCGCTTGGGTTGTCAATATTTTTTGAAGTCAAAATATAAAATACTTTTGCCTATTTTCTTTAGTTATACATGAAATAGAGTCAATAAAATTTGATAATGAATCGTCATTCAGAATGTTGGATCCTTGATTTGCACCATTCGCTTTCTTGTAAATGGAAGATGCGTAGGGACCGCCAATTGTTCCCGACAATGCGCTCTGAAAAGAGTCAGGGGAAACAGATTTTATGCTATTTCCATTTATGAATCCTTGTGCATACATAGCTTCCATTATTGAAAACTTCACTTCTTCTTCTTTTCCATCAATTGCAATAGGTAAATCTGAAACAAGAGATGAAAGGAAAGCCAAAGTAGTAATTTTATCTTTGACCCACTGCTGTAAGCATTCGTCATCAGGGAAAGCAGATTCTAATGCATTTTCTACGTTTGATAAAATGATTGGTGAATTAAAAGAAAAATTATCAGAATTATTACTATTATATTCGTCAATAAAAACAGACAACGGATCTATTGTATTTGCAGGTAGTGAAGGTGCTGTTACATCGGGTACCGTAGGTACATCTGCAACAACCGCATTTATATCAAAATAACGTTTAATGGTATTTAAAAATTGAGTTTGTGAAGTGGATGAGAGTATTGTTGGTAGCAGTAGATTTTTCCAAAATACTTCATTCTGTGGAACTAAGTCGTTTGTTGCCCCGGTTATTGTCAGTATTTCACCATATTTGTATTGATGTAATAGAGCTCCAACTATCAAACGAAGATGGGCAGTATCGTAGGTATACGTATTCCAGAAATCTTGTATGTTTTCTTCAGTAGTAGATATCCATTCATTTATTGCATCCTGATTCCCACTTTCTAATTTACAAGGGAATGCACTTCCACTAATATTGAATGCTTTGAGTCTCCTGGCTTGTTGGTAGATTTGTGGATCAGTCAATGAAATACTTAATTGTGTTTTTGCATTGATCAACATGTTTTTAATACCTTCCTCAGGCATACCGATGGCTTGCTCAAATCTATCTTCTGCATCCATTGTTTCACTCAGTCCCGCCCCTAAAACATAAAATACTTCTGGCTTTATCTCTATTAAATTTGGAATACCAGTATAATCAATAAGTATATTCATACTTGAGAGTGGAGCATCATTTGGATCAGTTACACCCGTCGGAACTTCAATTCTAGCATTTATTTTATCATCTGAAATTTCTTTTGATAGCTTCGCCATGGCTACAGCATAGACGTAACCAGCCATTCGCTCAAGATCTGCAGGATAAGATATATCATTATTTGAGTTAATAGAAGCCTCCCATTGTTGTCTTTCAGAAATATATACATTTGATGGATCGTATAAATCAATTAAAGAAACAGATACAAGTACTAATGGATCCATAATTGGATTCATTTGTCTTGACAGCATAACTTCGGCAGCAATGTTTTTCGATTGAATAAAGCTAACATAAGGAAATGTTAGGCTTAATGTTGAAGCCACGGAGATACATTTAGATTCTAGTGCAGAATATTTTGGAATTCGTCCAGATGGTGGGAGTGAAATTAAGTATGGATTAGAAGGAATCGATGTAGATGCCAAAGAAATAAATGTGCTGGGTGTTAAATTTGGGTAGTCTGTTGGCGGTGGAATACTACCAACATTTTGCACAGTCATATTGTAAACAGCTTTATCAAATCTGACCTGAGTCCCCACTTTTACAATGACTCTAACAGATACTGAATTGCTAAAGATTTGACTTGTATCATTTAGTTTTATTACAGTAGTTACAATATTTGGATTTCCTGGGCTTGGCACGAAATTAGGGATTGCATAACTGATGATATTGTCTGTTACCAGGTCATTAATTATGATACTAAGATTATTCAATACTAAACTAGTTGGATTTTTTCTGTGTATTCTGAAAACGAGTATATTTGGCATGGTTTTGTTTTTTATGTATTATTTATTGCAATTTATCAATAAGAAATTGGATATACGTTTTCATTGTATAATCAATGGGGTCATTTTGCTCAAATATACCCAATGCATTTATCCGAGCTACGTAATTGAGTGTCGGAAACAATTTTAATTTTTGTAGGACCGCATTTGGATGATAAGGGTGATGTACCATTTGTTCCCGATTAGTTGGCACACAGTTATTATTGGGAAAATCTTCCACTTCTTTTGTGCTCTCCAACCAAATGGGTGGGGAATCAGGACTTACCATATTCAACATGTCCAGATTTAGGAATTGGCTTCCTTTATAATCTAAGTTATTAATTAGATAATTCTGAATCGCTGTTTCAATCGCACTAACATTGTTTAAAGGCGGAGTCGATGCATCATAGTAATATTGTCTGAAACGGGGTGTTTCAATAATGTTTTTGATGCACTTTAAAGAGAAATAGTTTGGAGCTATGTTAAACAACTGATTTGCCCAAATTCGTTTATCGTAGGATGATTGAGTTTCAAAAGCCACAACCGCTTTGACTTTAGTAGATTCTTTTTTAAAATCAGTTGCCGCGGTGTCCTGCATATCACCCTGTAAGGCAATCCAAAGTGCTGTACCCGCCCCTCCAGAACCTCCCAAAAAAGCCATCCTATCATAATCCAGCTTCAATACAGCTGCATTTGACCTAAAATTCTGCAGTGCGGCTACGCAATCAAACAATGGCTTTTTGATACCCAAAGTTTCAGTTTCGGCTGCACCTTCATTGTTTTTTCCCATGAGTCGATAATTAATGGAAGCGTAAGCAATTTCATTTTTGAGTAATGCTTTGATGGCAGGTTTGTATTTTGTACCAAAACCATGAACCTTACTACCTGTTAAAAAACCACCTCCATGTATAAATATGACCAATGGCACATGGCTTGCACTTTCCGGAATTACAATATCATACTGTATAGGTAGTCCATCCCATGAAGTGTAGCATCTGTTCTTTAAGACCGCATACCTTGGAAATTGTGGACCAACATTCAGGTTAAGCGGATTTACCTGATAATTGATGTTTGCCGGGATTGTTTTGCAAGTAAATGGCATGGTTTAAACTATTTAATGATTATAAATTATGTAAGCTATTGCTTTTCAATTTTTTCAAACTTTCTACTACTTTACATCCTGTGTATTTTTAGTCACCAAAGGCACGTTGTAACTAATTCCTATATACAACTTCTTCTGATGTTGTTCAATCAGAACAGGATTGGCTTGCTCTCCTTTCAAAATGGTTCCATAATTCTGTCCTTGACTAAATACCATATTTTTACCAAAAGCATATCCAAAGTCAAGTGAAATCCTGTGTCTTTCATCTTTGAATAATAGGCCTAGTCCAAACAAATATCTAAGGTCAGTTTTAGGATAAATGTCCGCAGAAATACCTACTTCTGGTCCAACGCTAAAAACCCCTGTAAATCTATAATACATATGGGTTAAAGTAGTAACTCCAATAGCATACTTACTCGGGCTTTCTTCTTGCATAATTTCTTTTCTCACAGCTGGTGTTATGGATGATATACTATCATTCATATTGATGTTTTTTAGCCTTTCACCGTTAGACTTAAGAGCATAACTTGTATCTTGACCCATAAAAGATCGAAGACTAAATTCCTGATCCCGTATCGTATGTAATGCAACACCAAAGGACTGATCTACCTTGAATCCTCCTCGAATCAAATACTCATATTCCTCTTCCCTTATAACTGTTTTACTCTTTTTGTCTTTCAATTTTATCGACACAACAAGCTTATCATAACTTTTAACATGAACTGGCAAGATTGTTGTTTCCAATGAATAAGATAGCTGAGTAAAATCATAGTAAACAACATCAAATTGTAACGCATTTCTAAATTCTGATTCATATTTTGTTTGATCAATAGCAGTCAGCTGATTATATAATAACTTTACACTATTATTATTATTATTTAATCGATTTTCGCTCAATATTCGTATAATTGAATTTTTATTTATTTCAAGAATCCGCCCATCAGGCCTTGTGTTAATTTTGGTTGATTCAATAAATACCTTCAATTGATCAACTGCTGCACTATAATTTAGAATTAATTTTATAATACTATCTTTAACTGTTTCAGACAATGAAATAGCTCCCGGTGTGGTTGATTTTTTATATAAACCAGATGTATCTATTATACTTATTCCATTTGCATAAGGTATGTCAATTTGTTTATTGTTAAATTCCACATCAAATTTGTAGGGATTAAAATTGATAAGATAAACTTTTAAGTAATCACCTTTTTTTAATGACTTTTTGCAACCATCATTTTTACAATTACCACAGGTTGATTTCCTGTACAGTTTTGATTTTGCTGAATACCACGTAGAACAATCTAATACAAGGATTTCATTACAACTCTTCATATTATCGCAATAATTTTCTTCAACATTTATTGGAATTTCAGGATACCTTATTTGATTTAATAAATCTATATCACTTTTTATTTTTTCCTTTTGATCTGAAACTTTTTCTAATACTTCACTGCTTCCTAGTACAATATTACATGATTTATCAAGTGAATCCAAAATCTCAATATTGTATGGGTATTTCATCTCATCAGAAACTCTTTCCCATTTGTTATTTTCAATAGTAAATGAGTATTTATCTTCAGTATAGAAATCTTCGAAATTAGTTATGTCAAACCTAGTATTGTCCACTTTTAAAAAGGTTATTTTTTTAATTTTTAATTCTTCTATATTTATCCTAACTTTCATTTTTGCAGGAATTAATTTTGAATCAATATCATTTCCTGGTTCGTCTGACTTTGCAATAGATTTGGCGCATTTCTGGTCGACTGATAGAGTGTAAGTTTGCCCATAAGATTGGTGAATTGACAATAAAAGGAGTAAAAAGTAAAAGTGTCTCATAATAAGAGGTTTTAAATTAATAAAATGATTTGTTATTAGGTAATGTTAATTTATGCTTTTTCAAAATATCATGCATAGGTATTGCATATCCAAATTTATCATCAGCCGCTACAACCATACCTAATGCCCTGTATGTTTCTGCTTCCATCAAGATAGCTCCTGAATCACCAGGGCCACATGGAGCTACATATGGTGATGACTTTGTTTTAGAAAATAAGATCAGATCATGAAGAGTATGTAATTTATTACTATCAGCATATTTGATTTCTACTGAAATGCTATTCTGAATTATATAGCCTGTAGTATTTGAATTAGTAATTCCTGAGAACCATATCCTAGTTCTATCCTTTCCATCATTAATTTTCACACGCCTAAACCCTTCTGGTATGCTAATGAAGGCACTCTTATACATATCGTATATAAAAGCATCATTTTCTGGCTTAATCAATGCAATATCCATTAGCTCGTCTCGATATGCCCAAAATATTTCTCCAGCCGGCACAGATGTTTGGTCCACAAGGTTAGAAAGGTATTCAACTTTAGTATCTACCTTACCAAAATCAAGTCCATCCCATTTTTGATCTTTAGTTTTGACACAATGGTAGCATGTTAGAATTAAACGATTTTCTTTGTTATCTCTCTTACTTTTGACCAAGCACCCAAATGTACCTTTGTTACTTTTATTATTTACATTATACAAAACTCCCCCAGCCTTTACGTCCTGATCGCTATCTCCTAAAGTATGTACTTTCCCAGCAAATATTTCAATAATAGGAAATGTATAAACATATCCATAATTTGTGGTATATTGAATATTTGTGATGACTTTTTGACTTTGCTCCTTATCCCTTCTTAAAACAAAAATACAAAGTTTGAATTTTGAGCCAACGTTATCATATGCTACAGTAAATGTGGAATTTTTATAATTCTCTTCTAATTCTTTCCTATGCCCCTCCAATGACCTTAGAGCCATCTCATAATCATCGGCTGCCACAAACTGGTCAATTTGACCAATATTTCTTACACTATTCGGATCAAATTCCGATAATTTCCTTTTAGCATTTTTTGCAAACAATACAATATCAAGTATATCATGCCAAAATTTTGATCCCAAACTAAGAAAAAGAGAAGAAAGAAAAAAACCACCAATACGCATTGGTGTTTCATCTGTTGGCTTAGAAAATTCAAATATATTTGATAATGTTTTTATTTTTAGAACACCACTTGAAGTGAGAAACTCAAAATCTATCTCCATGAACATAGAAGTAAATACTCCTGTCCCAAATGCTACCCACCATACTCTTTTGTGTCTCTTTAATTCTGCCTCCTGATCCATTGACTTTAGATACAAATTTGGAACCTGCAACTTCACAAATTCAATGATCCTTTCATTTACTGTACTCGCAAGAAATAAGGTAAAAAGCACAGTGATTAATCCTGTCATACCATCATCAGAAAGTTGTCCCCCAGCAGTGCTAGAAGTATCTTGGGGTGCCTGCCCAAAACAAACCCCAATAACCCCAATCATAAGCACCACCATCATAAAAATATCTCTGCCCAATACCTTTATTCCAACTCTCATCTTATACTTCCGTTTTTTAATTGTTAAAAAATATGTTGATAAAAAAAATTAATTGTCCATTCATCATTCAAAACCATTTATCGCTCCATTTCATCTTTCTCCATTTATCTTTTTGAGAAGATTTTGTGGATTGATAGCCTGCCCAACCCCAATAACCCCAATCATAAGCACCAACATCATAAAAATATTTCTCCCCAATACCATTATTCCCATTCTCATATTAACCTTCTTTTTTAAATTGTTAAGAATACTATGATAAAAAAGTCTATTTTGCTATCGTTATTTAAGATTATCGAACACTAATATTTCAAAATTTATCAAATGTAATTTCAAAATATCATACATCCAATACACTTAAATAGCATCATTGAAAAGTTTAATTTTATTACTAATTATTCAATTCCCCACAACTTTAATATATCTTTACTTAAATATCTAGGAGTTAAATTTAATTGTCTATTAAATTGCTGTTGTCTAAATCTCTTAAGTATATTATTTAAAGCTTGCTCTTGAACACCACTCATTTCTGCCCCACTTCCTGAAATATTCTTTGTTCCGTCTATTTTTATAAATGAGTTGTTGCCTATAATGTTATATTCTAAAGCATTAGCCTTATCATTGTCTCCTTTTTCTATTAAATCCTTATAAAATTTTGTAGATTCTGTGACATCTACTTTCTCAGAATCATAGTCAAAAAATCCTCTTAATTTAAAATCACTAGGATGTGGAATACCAATAAAATGTCCAAACTCATGTAAAAGCGGAATTTGGCATTGATATTCCGAACTACCCATCTTTTCAATACCGAACAAGTCTGCTTCATCTAAATACATTGAATCAAAGGCAGATGCTGCGGAACGTAAAAATTTATTATTATTATTTGAAATAACATTAATTGCAAAATATTCATTAGTAGTTTTTAATTCGCTTTCCCCAACTAATTCTGTGACAGATTCATCACCGGATATTAGTTTTTCTAAATTAATTTCGTTTTCTTCTTCAATAGAAATATTTACTTCTGCAAACTCAGTTGAATATTTTGATTCAAGAAGTTCTATTGAATTCTTTATAAATTCCTTTTTACGATCTTCAGTCCAAGCATCATCTTGGGTATTAAAAAATCTTATTTTAAACTTAAAACTAATAGTATTATAATTTTCTGAGTATACTGCATTTGAAACTTCATCACTTTGTTTGCCATTTATATCTGAATTGAAAATTGGATTTCCTCTACAATAACCATACACATTCACCCCATCCCCAATGCCAATCGGATCCGCACTCAGCCATCTACCTAACCATGGCAAATAATATCTGGCACTATGATAAGATAAGCCGCTTTCTTCATCCCGTTCCATGCCCGTATATCGATATCGTTTTGCTGCGGATCGTATCGCTGTATTAGTCGCTTGATAGGCAGTAGTACCGTAGGGATGATACTCTTCATAGCTGATGAGATCGGCATTTTCATTAAGCTCGAGCGATGTCGATCCCAGATGGTTGTGCATCTGATATCGGACAAGATGTTCTTCAGTGCCATCATCTATGTCATTCCTGTTTTCTACCATCACAAAACGGTGTCCTTCTTCGAGTAGGCTTAAACTCGTTCTTTCCAGACCTGCATCACTGCCACTATGTTTTTTATACAGCTCATAACCTGCGATGTATATCCTTTCTTCTTTTTGGTTGGGTGTTGCTCCTGCACTTGCAGCATTTTCGGTGATCTTACGGATGCGTTGACCTTGGCCGTCGTACTGGTAGTAAGTGGTTTCTGCGATACCTGTATTCACTTTTTGTTTGGCTGTTCTGATCACTTCTTCTTTGAAGTTCCATCCCAGATCCTGCAGGTGTGACAAACTCGTCATAAAGCCATGTGCCTCATGATAGGTATGTACATAAGTATTTGAGCCTATGTTCGTACTGATAAGTCGATTGTTCTGACTTTCGTATTGGTAGTTTCTTGTCCAGTTATTACCAGTGGCGCGATGTTTCATTTGTAGAATATTACCCACAACATCATAGACATAGCTTTGGGTGTAGTTATGTACATTCATGGCCTGACCTGCCATCATTTGTTGCATATAGGCTGCATCATTCCAGTTGTCTTGAGTACCAAAGTTGAGTGCTACATTGTTTTCTCTTCCTGTCGCTTCTATAAGCCGGTACAAGGCATCATAAGTATATTCACTTTTTGGCTCGATTATGGCATTCGCAAAAAACTGGATAGGTATGGCCTTATCTTCTATCGTGGTGATATTGCCTACAGCATCATAAGTATAATACAAATCCTGCAGCAACTCACCATTAACTTTGGTGCTTTTCAGATTGGATAGGCGAAATGTCTTTTCATCATATGCATATCTTGTAGTGACATTATTGCCATAGACGATTTTATTTCTTTGTCCTTTTTCGTTATAGTCGACGTCTTTGATGTATGTTGCAGTTTGTTCATTGTGATGATGCCATACACTTTCTTCATTGAGCAAACCTGCTTCGTTATATGATGGCGTGATGATGCTGCCATCGGGTGCTGTTTGTTTGGTTATTCTGCCTATGGCATCGGTCTCAGTTATAAAGGTAAAAGCTTGGGTTTCCAGATCATCGATCATGCTTGCTGTTGTCCAGTTGGCCGTTTCATTGTATTTTTTAAACAAATATCGGCTATTACTTATAGGCTGTCCTTTGAAGTCATACTTAGGTGTATCGATCAATCCACCAGTATCAAAGTGTTTGATGACTTGACCTCTCAGATTTTTGAGAATAGCATCAGCTGCTGATTCGCCATAGCTAATCTTATCATAATCATGGTCGAGCTCGATGACGCCATCTCCACCAATGACCTTACTTTCTATGGGTCTGTGTAAAACGTCATATCTGTATTGAAACTCATGATTTCTTTCATCCCACGTCCTTAGTGGATTGCCTACGATGTTGGTAAGTAACCATCGTTGACCGGCATCCATACTTTTTTGCCACACCATCTGGCCCAGCATATTGTACTTATATTCCATCACCGTATTGCCTCTGGCATCGATGACTTTTCGCACATTACTTTCTATATCCTGATGGATGAAAGTTTCAATCATTTCATCACTGCCATCAACCAGCTTATTGTGCTCAATAGATAATATCGGCCTTCCCAAGGTATCCGTATGTATTAGAGATGGTGTATTGTAATGTTGAGCTGCTTTATCAGCGGCCCTTTTATTTGAATCATTGGTTGGCAACGAATTTCTTTGCTGATACCATAAGCTGTCCAATACGGTATCATGGGCATCGTATATTTTTTGTTGCCATGCATCAAAACTTACTTTAGAAAAAGTACCATCAGGCATGTCCGTCCTGACGACCCTTCCTACGGCATCATAATAGATCAATGGTGTCACTCCGATCTCAACCAATTCATCGTGATCTTCATATTGAAAACTTACCGAGAAGTAAGGTTCGTATTGTTTGACGGGATTTCCTTTATTGTTGAGTACAGTACGTCCGTTGCATATCCATCGTAGGTTTGATCCAGTATCCACATCGGTTATGATAACAGTCTGATTTGAATCAATGTCAACCTTTTTGGCTTTACCAGGTTCAGCCTGCACTTTTTTCATAGCGACTTTGCCGAGTCCATCCGTATATTCAAATCCAATTTGGATAGGTGAATCATTATTTTTTTGATAATGTTCTTCCCGCATAATAGAACTGACTACAATCGGCTTTCCTGCCCTTTGATAAGCTTCAAAATCATAGACAAAACGAGCTGTTGCACGTTGTAAGAGATCTTTGCCATTTTGTATCAGGATGGATGAATCAGTTGACGCAAAATAGTTTTGAATCAAAATTGCTTCAGATGATTCGGTATATGAAGTCAGGCCTATCAAGTCATCCGCTTCATTTCCTTTGCCCATGATGGCCATAGCCTTGACCAAACCTAATTCATCCAGCAATACTTCCGACAGATTGTGATTCATATCTTTCATCCTCAAAGGTGATAGTGTCACAAAACTAAAATCATCGATTCTGGACACATTTCCAATGGCATCTTCAGTTTCTTCTATAAAAAGATAATAGTCTTCATCATATTTGACTTTAGTTTTTGCACCATAAGGATCAACGTAAGCAAGCGGAACATAAAAGCGATTTCCTGCATCTAGAGATGATTCTCCAGATGCTAAAAATTGTGTAATACCCGATCGAATCCACCAATTATTATCACCTTCACTGTGGCTAAATTTACCTTCTATAAGTATATTGTCATCTACCTTTGTACCAAATATATCTTTCACCAATTCCAGTGTAAAAGCCAATTGAAAATTTTCATAAGCCAAACCCAAACTTTCCAATTGATGCAATGGAAGTGCAGCTGTCAAATCATTTCGATAATATACGGATCGGATGTGTTCTATCAGTCTCCTTTGAGCTATTCCAGGGTTAGTAGGTTTATTTATTTCATGATATAAAAGTGCCTCTGATTTTGTATCAAATAATATATTTTCAAAATCCGACAGCTTATAAAATTGACCTAAAAAGGTAACACTATTTAATTCATATGTTTTTACTTCTGAAGGCATTCTGAGTCGATATTGATCTATATTGATGACATCGATCACATCATTGGTAAATGTATTTTGGGTATAAATGATATTGGTTTTGCTTTGGGCTTCCTGAGCTTTTATACTCAAATCTGGATTAACAATTCGCCTTGGATATACTACTGCTGCAGATTCCAACACATTGCCATATTCATCGAGCTTGATATTCAGGTTATGGGCTATTCTTGGATCATCTGTATTTCGTTCATAACTATATGATATGGATTCACTCTCTTTTATTGTAAAAACAGCATGCTTATTTTTCCCTTTTGGTTGTATTCTTTCAATGACACAATTGTGAGTTGCTACGGTATAAGGGGACAGTTGTTTTTTAATCTCATCAGGTGTTGCTCCAACCAATGGTGCATCTAGAGCAAATACTTCTGATCGTAGCGGCATACTTTTACATGCCCGTATAGCTTCTCGTCGTTCTTCAATGGTTAATTCAGTCACAAAATTTCCAAAAACATCTACAATCTTTGCTTCTGGCAAGGTATGTTCATGATGAGTCACTGCATATCCTTGTGTGATCATCTCACTGTACCAATATTCCTTTTCAAATTGGGAAAGTATTTTTCCATTTCTCAAGTATGCTCCTGTATGCACCCATGACTTGGTAAATACCGTCGCCTGATTGAGTGAAGCATCGATACGTTTTCCATTTCTATTTTCCCAATGTTCACTTTGCTCTGAGTCAAATTGTTCCACCATACCAAAACCACGAAATTCTCTTTCCGCATGATCATAATAGCCATGATGGTATTTGTAAGTAGAAGCAAAACGATGTCCAGTGATTTTATCTTCGGTAATGGTCTTTGCGATACAATGCACCGGAAAATGAAGTTTGGTAATCCATGGTCTCCCGGCTAGCTTATCTTCTATATAAAAATGGGTAGAAGGAAGATATTCCATGGTCACTTCTTTACCCATATTATTGAAATATTTGACCATGATGTGTGGCTTCTTGCTGTTCATCAGGTCTATGTATTTTAAAGGTTGTTGGCTATCTGTTGGCAGATTGCTTGACCAAACTATACAAGCTACACCATTACCCAATAAATCTGTAACAGAAATCCTGGCATTGGAATGAATGGCAGGAAAAGCTTCGATATCGTAAGATTGAGTGGCAAATCGGTTTCCACTCAGATTTTTCCAGCAAGAGAAAATATTTTTTCCAAGATAAATGATGTCAGTAGTACCTGATCCATCGATATCTGCGAGTTTTATATAACTAGGGTTAAAGGTTTCAGGATGATCCAAAACAGGGCTTTTGTCCATGGCCACCTTAGCACCAAATTTTCCATAACCAAGATTTGGCCAATAACAGACTTCACCATTTCTAATACGAACAATATCTGTCATTCCATCGCCTGACATATCTGCCAGAAATATGCTTTGTGTACTATCCGCAAATACGATTGCAGGTCCTGCCTCTTCATCATGGGTTTTATGTGCTGAATGAATTTGGTTATAACCTTTTCTTCCTTGAGATTCGTACCAGGTAATCACATCATGTTCTGTGATGACTACCTCAGGCAGTCCATCGCCATTCAGGTCCAGCATTCTCGTGTTGGGGTCTCCAAAATCAAGATTGGGCATTTGCTCAAAAGTTCTGAAATTTTGCCATTCATTGTCATCATCCAACTCAAAATATCCCTTGACATCACCATTGATGACGGATAGTTGTTTGCCACCATCACCATCCAGATCAGACAATTGCATATTTCCACCTAGACCATTAAATGAAGGTTTTGGCACCACCAATGTAGCTTCTTCAAATTTGCCATTGCCCAGATTGTGTTTATAAAACCATTCATTACCTTGTTCAGTAAGAATGCCAGACAATCCTTCGTTAAACAAATCAGTAAATTGATATTGTCCTTCATCCAATCCAACCGGTGCATGCACCAAATCTTCTGTAGCAATGCTTTTCACTTCATTGTTCCAGTCATGTTTTTGGTAATAAAATTCAGTGGCAGGTAAGCTTTTAGATGAATAAGTTCCATCGTCTTTTTTGATACACCCAAAGGATTGTAAAGATGTCAGAAAAGTAAAATCCTGTTCTGTAGATGTGTCATAAGTAATGTTCAATGATTTTACCAATGCTGACCCGCCAGGCAATTCATCAAAATGGTGGAATTGTAAAATTCGTCGACATAAGCGAGTTGTTCTTATTTCAAAACCAGCTTTATAATCAGAAAATGCATCGGGTCTGAAAGTCCATCCGCCAGTTTTTTCATAAGGTGCTGCTAGGTCATATTCTCCATAATCAAGAATGGTTTGAAAGAAATAATTTTCTTCACTAGGAAAAGCATCACCAAACTTTCTATGTGGTGTTCTATTCCCATAAAGCACCTTTTCTAAATATAGATTCGTATAAGTAATGATACCATCTTTAAGTCGATTTCTATTATGTATTAATGTTTGGTCGAAACCGGTAGCATCTTCCTTTTTATAAATGTAGTGACAACAGTTCCCCTTATCATCAAATACAAACTCCGGCAACCATTCAAATATTTTTCTATTGTCATTTGGATCAGCCAGCACTGAATTGCTCGTCCATCCAAACAAAGTAGTGGTATTATCTCTGGTGGTTATTTTCCATTTTATAACACCATCTGACTTCTTGGTCCATCTTTCTATTCTTGCAAACAAACCTTCAATCCTTGGCTTATAGTATCTTATTCTAAACTGTCCATCTGATGAATCTTTTTCTTTGATAGTATATTCGTTGTCAATTTTTATGAACCTGCCATCACTTTTATCGTATTCCGGCACCAGATCTTCGGCTTCTGAAAACAAATACACATCAGAATCAACACCATCCATATACTGTGGCAATCCTTTATCTGTCTTTCTCTTAACAGAAGCCACACTCAAATTCCATCCCAATCCAAAAACTCCATTTCCACTGCCAGAATTATATGAAAGACTCAACTGGGGCACCACACCCCGAGCTGGAGAAACAGGTATTGGAATAGAAAAAGCTGCCGTCCCATTTACTGCATTCACCGAAAACTTTTCATCAATTCCCTTCAAAGCACCACCACCTTTAGGCAAAGATATCGATGGCACCTCTATGGCATTTGATTTGGTAGCCCTCTCTTCAGAGTTGACATACTCTTGGAATTGATTTTTTGGTTTTTCGCTCACAAGGATTGGTGTTTTTGTTTTGTTTTGTATTAATGTCGGCAACTGACTAAAGTAACCCAAAAAATCAAAAATATTTGGGCAAAACTAAGTCTTGCTAAAGTACCTGTCAATATAACTTTAGTTATATGTCATTGAGACAAACTCAACCCAAATCCAAAATGGAAAAAAATGAATGGAAAACTTCCGGAAAGGAATTTGAGAAATCTTTTTACGCCTCTCTGAAGCTTTAGTTTTTTTGTGCAGTGTTTGTAACTCAATAATAGCTACCATGCACAATTGATGTAAATGCATCATCATTTGTGATTTAGTTGGTTATTAATAAGTTACTGGCTTTATCGAAGGTAACGGGTGCAGAATCTTTCAATATTGCTAGTAACAGGACAAATATAATTATATTTTTTATTAGTGGTAATTATTGGTGTAATATTTTTAATAAATTAATTTTCTAATAATATTACCCTTTGTATATTAATATTATAGAATTATAATTTGTAGTTCAAAGCCTTATCCTACTTAATTATATTTGCCAATAAAAACCATTTTATAGCTGCAACAAAATGGACTGACCAGATAAAACATAGTGTAAAATAACAGCCATTTCCCAAAATTTAAAAAAATCATTTTATGTATTCAGGGTTGTTGAGTTGGAGGTTGCCGAAGGGAATTTGGAAAGTGACATTTGTACAAGAACAAAATTTTACATGGCAATAGTGGCTGTTGTCAAATAGACATCTACTATAATTATTTTATTTTGTTGAAAAACATAAACAAAATGTAGGCTTCAGTCAATATTAAATACCAAATAATAAATCTTTGAAATATTATAAATTCTTACAATTTCCCTTTTTTTTACTTGTTAACTCATACTTATATTTTAATAAAATTAATAAGTAATAAATACTACAGTACATCACCATGGCGATAAATGTATGATAGTTATCTCGTCCGTTTGAAAAAACTACAAAAAAAGGTTTAAAATAAAAATTAATATGATTTAGATCAAAATAGCTGAAAGCAAGTACTAGTAAAATTGAAATTATCCTAAACCAATGCCTGCTTAATACATAAGAGTGGTTAAAATGCCATTTATTAAAAATAAAAGCTTGTATTATCATATGAATAAAATACCAAACTACAACATAAAAAATTCTTTCTAAATCCAAAACATTATCATTTAGTGCACGATAAATGAAGCTAATAATTACTGCTATTGTCGCGCAATAAAATTCGGTATTGATATTTCGAATTCTGTTTTCAAGAAGCTGAAGTTTACTTTCATTCATAATTAATTATTGTTATTTTACAAATTAATCTACAATCCAAAATAATACTCCTTCAGCTTCTCCGCCATCAACAACCTTCTTTTGTGAAGAAAATCCTGATAATGATCTATATCCATTTCTATGATCTCTACTGGAATACAATTGGCCTTAAGGTTATCTTGCAGCGCGTCATCATGATGGATTCCGCTCAACGATAATGTTCCGTTGGCCATCTGTTCCTGAAGAATTTTGAAATAATCCTTAGGAGGTTTATTTCCTACTTTTATATTGATCTCTGACTGCATATAGACATAATTGGCAATCTGGTTATACTTACCTCTGTCTAGTCCGTGCTTTTTTAAATAGTCCTTCGGAAATAAATGATGAATATCACCCCGGAGAGATATGAGATCACTTACCAAAACATCTCTGGATAGGAATCCCTTATCATTTGCTTTCACTTGTGATGCCAGGAATACATGAAAATAAGGGCTACTGGCAACAGGAGTATCCAATTGTTGTGGAAGGGCTGATAACCAAAAAGCATCTGACAATTCTCCTTCTTCTTTTTCTCTCATATACTCATCAAACGGTTTATTGGATATTTGTTTGATATCAAAATCAAAGAACGATTCTGCAGAGCCGGAATACCTTCCTGTCAAAATAGAATAAACAAACCATCTTTTTACATACCGTTCTATTTGAACCGAGTTTACACCAAGGTCTCTAAGCTTGAGATAAATAATATATGCAAAATTTAAGGCATTCTGGGATCTGATCATTTTAGGTGATATAAACCCTGCCGATTTGATAATCATCAGGAATCTTTTAAAATTATTTTCATTGATAAAATTCATCACTCCTTTTTTCAAGTCGGCAAAGGACCTTTCAGCGATTTCATCTTCATACGTTCTGGATTCAAAATTTCTACCGGATAGGAGACCTACCAAATCTGAAAGTTTTCCTCTATTGAACTGTGATGTAAAGGCAACTCTGATTAGATCTGTATATTCCGGGTCATAGATATCTTCATTCTCGGATTTAAGCCACTGCATTTTTTGAAAAAAATCTGTTTTGGCAAATTCCTTATCATTGTCTACAATATGTTTGTAAAAATCCGGCGCTATCGCCAAATGACAAAAGTAGTCTATAGCTTTGCGTAGCACATTACCTTCATATGTATCATTGGATGCAATTTTGCTCATGGCAAAATCAGCCTGACTAAGCACAACACCTTTAGAGTTAATACGAATAAATATTTCTGTGACCGTCTCGATATCAAGATCGTGCTCAAGATCGATGAGGCCTATCTGCTTTTTGGGTATGTTGATCAAATTTGAAATACTTGCTTCTATCTTTTCTTCATCCAAATCTGGGTTAAGTTTAAGATATTCCCGTATTACTTTAAGAATGCTTCCATTAATTACTTCTGCAATATTTGGAAGCCATGTTTTATCTTTTAATATGGCAGGGTTTTGAACTTCAAATTTTTCTGTTCTTGGATTAAAGGCGATCTTTATCTTAATGCGCTGATACGTTTTATCTATAACATACTCACCCAAAATAGCAGCCGTAAGTGCAGTTACTCTCTGCTGACCATCGATCAGTATCTTTTTACCATCACTCATCTTACCATCTTTGAGTCGCACGTCAGGATTTCGCCAGGTAATAAGATACCCAATAGGAAATCCTTGATACAGCGAATCCATCAAATCCCTAACCTTAGTACTGTCCCATACAAATGGTCTCTGTATCTCTGGTATTGCAATGGCTCCATCTTTTACTGCCGTCAAAAGGCTTTCTATGAGTGTTTGATTGACTTGATATTTTTGCATTCTGGAAGTTTGAGTATATTGTTTCTTAGGCAGAAACAAAAACCATTCCTCGATTTATGGCATTTTTCATTAGCATAAACATATGGCTTTAAAATGCTGATTTAGCTTCCCAAAACTATTGAATTGTAAAATATTTAGCAATTTTTAAAATAATTTATCATTGACTTTCTTAAAACTAAGTTCAACTGCCTTTTTCTCATTAATCAAACCTTCAGCCATTGCTCTGTATATCAATTGTAGCATTCTATCAGATAGTTCGAAAAACTTAGTGCTAAAACTCCTAATTCTTAATATTAAATCTTTTTAGGTAGCTTATATTTTTCCCTTTTAAAAAAACAGAAAACCCGAACATGGGTTTTCTGCTAACGAAATACAAGACCACTCATGATCTTTTTTTGACCGGACCAACCTTAATCTTTTCAACTACAGTTGTTGATGGTCGCTTTTCAGCTTCCTTAATAGGAATAAACTGACCTGTTTTGGCATCTCTGCCCCGCTCACTTGTCTTAGACATCTTTCTAAAATTTAGATATTAATGAAAAAAAATACAACTCATGATTTACTAAATTTGAAATCACTTTACTTTTATTACCTTTATATTTGGGTTGCTGTGAACCATAATTTGATTTTACTAGGTTTGTAATGTTACCCGAGATCTCAAACTAATATCATTCTGCACAAAATTCTTTGCATCAAGTTCTTGTTCAATCTCTTCATAAATCTTGTTATCTTTTTTTATATCCCTGATTGTGATTACCAAGCAAAATTCGTTATTGAGTTGGTCCGTGATTTTCTCAATATGGTCTCTGAATAAAGCATCTATTTTGAGATACCATAATTTGGGGAACTCGAGATACTTTCTCTTATTGCCATCTGTCATTTCTTCAAGATTCACAACCCATTTTTTAATTGGTAAGAATTTTTGATGGTAACTTTTAATATTCTTTCTGAGCGGAAACCTTTATTTTCTCTCTTTTTTGTCTTACTATACAGTTCTGGAGCCAACACATTTTGTGACGACTTAGTATCTTTTCCAATTTCGTTTCTTATCGTTTTCCCTTTTCGTTCAACTATATCATCTGTAGTACCAAAATAAACATCAATATTTGATTGACAGTATTCTTCACCTTGATTTACATCCAAATCAGGATTAGAAACAAGGGTTATTGTAATCTCACCATAGTAGTGATCGTCATTGACCATACTTTTTGGAAAAGGAAAATCTAGTATTTCTATAAAAGATCCTCTTTCAATAACATCTCTGACAATAAGAGTAATCTCATTTTCTGAGTTAAACAAAATTTCGTTGACACTAGTCGGCATACCAAATCCCATTTTATTCAATCGACTTTCATCATCTATTTCAATGTCCGGATATTTCGCACTGTGTATCAGCAAAGCTTTTAATAACAATGGGTCATAGTTCTCAATTTCAGAATGTAAAGCAGCTAATAAGCTACAAATTCTAGGTGTTGAAAAGCTTGTGCCAATGCACTCAGCTATATTTCCATCTATGTTGATAACTTTTACTCCTGATTGTTTCAAACGCCCTCTATCATCTTTGCCCGCATTACCGCCAAAATGAGTCAGTTCCGGCTTTATTAATTTAAAAGGACCAGGCCCTTTTCTTGAAAAGGGAGAAGGGTGATTGGCTTCCGAGATATCGTAATGATTTTTTATATGTGCTAAAGATCCTATTGATATAGCTCTGACAGAATCAGCAGAATCTTGCATTCGCCCAACAGCGCTATTGGCTAAAAAATTCATGCAATTCCCAACTGATGTACAAATTATAATACCGAATTCGTCGCACAAATAGTCTAAGGCTGCCCCAAAGTCAGAAATTTTATTCATATCAATTTCCCTTTGCCAACCGATACACAAATTCCAAATTTTAATATCCGGCTTATTTCTTATAGCATCCCTTATATTTTGAACTAGGTCTACTTCTGTTAAATCTTCTTGTAGGTCTTTTTTAGGAAGCACACAAGCATCATACAGCTTTACACCTTTTTTATTTACGATTTCCTGATCATGTAATTCATCTCCATAAACGATTATACTAGCTACCGCTGATCCGTGACCCTGATCCTGATCGCTCTCAATATAAGGTGAATAGCTATCTTCTATCCATGGTTTCATAAATGAGTTACTTGCAATGCCTGAGTCAAGGACTCCTACTATCGGATATTCTATTCCATCTATTGGTTCTTTGATTTCAATTGGTTTTTCGTCTTCCTGGTCTAACGAATCAAAGCTAAATCCAAGCATAGGCATATCTTCTATTGAAGCAATGGCATCAAACGATTGTAAAACTGCAAAAGAGTTATCATCATAGTTGACTTTATAAATATTCAAGTCTTTTGTATAATGAATAGATTCATAAGTTAAACCCAATGCTTGACATTTTGCTTCAAACTGCCTTTCTACCTGATCATTAATGTCTCGATCTTGATAATTGATCAATTTGACCTTTAATAAATCTTTACTTTCTACATTAATTTCTGGACTAAATTTCTTTGAGTCAACTAATGTTGCCAGTCCATTTTTATGTTTTTGAGTGGATTTTAAATTGGATACCATTTCTTTCAAATCCCTTTGGTCTTCAATTTTAATGATAAGTGTATCATCTTTTTTCAAGCCAATTATGTTGTTCTTTTTATTGACATCTACAATGTTTCTGATGTATGATCGATATGTTTTAGCTGTCGTTTTAGAATCCATGGTCAACTCTAAAGTAGCTGGTATTTTTCCCTCTTTCTCAGTAAAATAATTACTAAATTGATCCAAAGTGCTTAATACCATGGATGACCGTTCTTCTACATCTATTTTAGACATCCATTCTGGAATGTTACGACCACTTGCCTCCCTTAGAGATTGATCTATATCCTCCCTTTTCTGGATCATTTTTATAGGTAAATATTTTATCCTTTCCATATCCTATTTTTTTGAAAGTATTTCTTTAATCTTTCTGAGTGACAATCCAGTCCATTCAGAAATTGATATTTGGCTTATTGTGTTATTATTAAGGAATTCTATTAATTCCATTTTATCGACCTTCCCATGCTTTTTTGCTTTAAAAATTTCAGATAACAACGAGATGTAGGATAATTTACTTTCTCCATTGATGACCATATTTGATATTGAAGTTAAAATAATAGATCTTATATCAGAAGGTGATAAATCGATGAAATTTTCAATAACTACATCTTTAATCTTATCAGACTCTATATTGATATTATATTCAGTTAAAATTGATTCCATCAATTCACCAATAAATTCTTTTGAAGTTGGTTTGGTTACTTCAATTATTGTAGAAAACCTTCGCCATACTGCATTGTCAAGTATTTCACTATGATTCGTAGCAGCAATAAGCACGTTGCTATATTGATCAATACTTTGCAAAAGGCTATTTATAACTCTTTTTAACTCTCCATGCTCAAATTCATTATCCCTAGCTTTTGCGATGGCATCGAATTCGTCCAAAAATAATATACACGGTTTAGTATTGGTGTATTCAAAAACTTTCCTAATATTTTTAGATGTGCTACCCAATAAAGAAGATACAATGGTATCCAATCTGGCTGTAACAATAGGTAAATTTGTTTCTTTCGCAATATAATTAGCGATAGTGGTTTTACCACAGCCCGGTGGTCCATAAAGAAGAAGTGACAATTTAGGATCAATGCCCAAAGAACTTAATTGATCTCTAGCTCTTACTCTTTTAATAAAACCTGAGATAGACTCCTCAATATTATCATCCAATATAAGTTTTTTGACCACTTTTGGATTTTCAACTTCCAACATACTAAGCTTAGACTCAACATCCTTTGGTGCCAAATTCGCAATTTCATCCAGAGAAACCATAGGTTGATTTCCCCTAACATTCATCTTAAGGGTTCGTTCAAGCCGTTCGGCAAACTTTCCATCCCCATCTTTTTTAAGGTTTTGGATTAAAAGCTGACAATATTCCCTAACTTTGGATGATTGCCCATTAAGCGCTGACTCTATGATTCTTACTACTTCTGTTTGCATACCTTATTTTAACGCAAAGATAACAATAATTGTTCCACAATGTCAAATATTTGTTCCAATTATATATTAATGCGTTCCAAATAAATTAAAATATGGTCCAATTCTGTACTTTAGTGTACGTTTTGTTCTAATAATCATTATAAATTGATTTTTATTACAACATCCTATATTTAAGCTTTATATGACATTGGAACACTTTTTGTAATTTCATTGAAAATAATTCGTGAAAGTTTCATAAATTTTTTGCCCAACTTGTATAGTAATAGTCAGACTTCATTTTAGAAATTAAATCATTGGAATGCTTTTATCAAAATTTTATTAAAATTGTATTTAATTCGACTCTTATTAGTTTTAGTTCCAACCACCCAATTAAATTGCCTGAAATATGATTGACATAATTATCAAAGTGTTCTTCATCTAAACCGCTATTTACAATCCTAATACTTCTTTTGCATATTTTTAGTTTCATCATTGTTATAATTTCGTTTAAAGAATAATTCTTAATAAATGCCTTAACTGGATCTATGGTGTCCACTAGGCCAAATAAGAAAAACAATGGATAATCTCTGCTTTTTATTGGTTTAAAATTTGCTTTATCCAAAGTCATTAGTTCATGTTTTTTATATGATTCATATTTATTTTCACATTCATATGTTAACCAAATATTATGACAGCACAAAACCGAAGATGCTAAAGCATATTGCTCATCCAAAGTATCGTCCCAATTTAACCTGTTACCACAATAGGTTCCAATTTCAATTTCCCTTTTCTTCATAATTCTTGTTTCAATCAGCTTACTATACATATATAGTCCACCCAGAACACCGTGGTCAACTTTATTATCACTAAGTCTATACTTAAAGTACTTTTCTATATTTCCAAATAAACTTTTAGGTATTTTCAATTTATATTCAGCATCAAGTAATTTATATTTTAAACTAAATTCATAGTAAATATCCTGAGTACTTTTATATTTCTGAACTATCTTGCTATTTCTTTCTTGGTACATACCAAAATCATGAAATAACACAGTAAGAAACCAAATAAAAGGAAACTTTGGGTAGCCAGGTTTATTTACTTCTCCTATGTCCAATTTTTTATTTAAATGGGTATGTTTACTAATCAAAATACCTAAATAAAAAACAGACACAGTATGAAATGCTCTATTTTCAATTAGTTGAAAATATTCTTTTGATCTTTGGTTTTGAAAAAGCCCATCTCTTTTTCCACTAGATGAAAAATAATTATCAATGAAATCTTTAAATTCTTTTTCAGTACAATTCTTTCTTAAAAATGGATTTGTAAGATTGTCGCCAAAGTTATAATAATCCCAATCATTATCTTCCAATGACTTAAAATGTTCCAAAAGTGTTTTTGTCATGTCAAAATATTCTTATTTAATAAATCCCTTCACACCTTCTAACCCATCATCCCATTAATGAACGTCTCAACAAAATCCATGATCCGTTGTAATATTCTATCACCAGACTTTTTACGTTGCAGTAGGCTTGGTTTTTCACCTTCAATCAGTTCCAGTACTTCATCACGCATGGGCGTTCTTTCAGCAAATAGGTAATCTTCGATCAGCTTTTCTGTGCGTTCAGATGACAGCTTTTCTTCAGTGACCATTTTGTCAAATGCGACCTGCTTTTCTTTGTCCCAGAAGTTTTCAAATTCAGCTGTGATATTATCCGCATCATTGATGTCAGGTAGGTTATCTGATATAAATCGTTCTATCAGCTCTCGTTTACTACGCAGGGTAACTTCTGTATTGAGCAGATTTAGAATATCTTTTTCAGATGCAACGGAACCTTTGTTATTCTTTGACTTCAATTTGATCAGAAGCTGGATGATATAGGTCACGTTGATTTCATCGCGGTGGATCAGTTCCAACTCAAAGTCCACATCTTCCAGAATAGACACTTTTACTTTTTGATGTCCATCTTTTGTTTTATCATAAAGGTCCAGATACTTACTTTTGTAATCTTCAAACTCTTGTTCTGTTACCTTAAAATCTTCCCACTTAAAATCAGAGAATGTCACCAGGATATTTTTGATCCGCATCAGGTCCCGGAATGCTTTTATGAAATTGAGTTCATCTTCTTCCGACACCAATTCATTGACTGCATCAATGGTGGGAGTGATCTCTTTCAGTTTCTCATACGCATCATCAAACTTACCTACGTAGTCTTCATAGGGCTGCATGATGATGACTTCTATGGCTTCCTTATTGCTAAAAAGAGTGATCGCTTCATCCGTCTTACCCTTCAGATTCCGGAACACTACAATATTTCCCTGTGATTTTGTTTCGTTGAGTATTCTGTTGGTCCGACTGTAGGCTTGTATCAATCCATGATATTTCAGGTTTTTATCCACATAGAGTGTATTGACTTTTTTGGCATCAAATCCTGTCAAAAACATATTTACTACCAATAGGATGTCTATACGATTGCTGATGTTTTCCGGTGAGCGTTCCCGATCCTTTAGTTTTTTGGATATGTCATTATAGTAGTTGTAAAAGTCTTCACTTGTTTTGGTGGAATACTTTGTATTGTACAACTGATTATAATCATCTATGTATTCATCCAGTTTCTCTCTGCTATGTTTATTGATGGGATGGATTACGTTAGCGGAACCCTGTGTTTTAGAAATGTATGGTGCTTGTGGATCAGCAGCCATAGGTAATTCATTATTAAGCATGACAAAATCATCCTGTATTAAACCATTGGCATCAGCGTCATCTTCATTGGCAGCATAACTAAATATGGTAGCTATATTCAGATTGTGCTCTCCGGCTATTTTCTTGCGTTTGAAGATATCATAATACTTCAGCAATGACTTGACACTATCCACACAGAACATCGCTGAGAAGTCCTTATTATACGTCTTGCGACCATGATTGGCAATAATGTAATCAGCAATCTTTTCTAATCGCCCTGGATCTTCCATCAACTCCTGAGTGTCGATATCTTCCACTTCAATATCTATCTCTGTTGCTGTATCCCTTCGTTTGTATTTTCCCACATATTCTACAGCAAATTTCAATACATTTTCATCCTTGATGGCATCGGTGATCACATATTTGTGCAGACAATCTTCAAATAAATCCTTAGTGGTACGTTTCCCCAGTTCATTTTTATTGGAATTGTCAGCAAAGATGGGAGTACCGGTAAACCCAAACATCTGAGCATTATTGAAAAATTCTTTGATACGATTATGGGTTTCTCCAAACTGGCTGCGATGACACTCATCAAATATAAAAATGATTCGTTTATCTTTCAGGTCAGCCATTTTTTTCTCATACTTCAGCTTACTGATGGCAGTGTTGAGTTTTTGTATGGTGGTGACGATGAGCTTGCTGTTTTTAGCTTCTCCTTTTTTATCCAAATAGGTACCGACAAATTGTTTGACCAGATTGGAAGTATTATCTGTACCATCGATACATCCATCACTAAAACTATTAAATTCCTTGGTGGTCTGATAATCCAAATCTTTCCTGTCCACTACAAAGACCACTTTATGTACCTGCGGTAAGTTCATCAGGATTTGACTTGCTTTGAAACTGGTCAGTGTTTTTCCTGATCCTGTGGTATGCCAAATATATCCATTCTTAGTTGAGTTCTTAACCCTATCGATCAATGCTTCTACCGCAAAAAACTGATAAGGACGAAGTACCATTGGAATTTTATATGCTTCATTCAGGACGATATATTTACAAATCATCTTGCTGATATGACAAGGTTCCAGGAAGGCATCTGTAAATCCATTCAGAATATTGGTCAGGCGTTTGTTTTCTACATCTGTCCAATAGAACGTTTGTTTAAAACTCTGATTCCGGTTATTGGCATAATACTTTGTATTGACACCATTGCTGATGATAAATATCTGTACGTATTGATACAATGCAGCGTGTGACCCGAAGGAATGACGTTGGTACCGGTTCACCTGGTTGAATGCTTCTTTGAGTTCAAGACCCCTGCGTTTCAGTTCTATCTGGACCAGTGGCAATCCATTGATCAATATCGTGACATCATACCGGTTTTTGTAAGTACCTTCTTGAGATACCTGATTGGTCACCTGATATCGATTCTGCACCAATGTTCAGTATTCAGGAACTCAAAATAGAGATTGTCCCCATTGTCCCGGATGATATGCTGCTTTTGTCTGAGTATCTTTGATTTTTCAAATACAGACCCTTTGCTCAGAAGATTGATCACTTTCTCAAATTCTGTAGCCGTAAAGGAAATATTATTGTGCTTTTCAAGCTCTCCCTTTAGATTGGCAAGCAATTCATGTTCATCATTTATTACAGCATATTGATAACCCATCTTTTGAAGTTGTGCAATCAATTGTTCTTCGAGTATCTGTTCTGATTGTTTTGCCATATTACCTAATTCTTTCTAAGTAAGGATTTAAAGTAGTATAGAATTTATGCATGGCATCTGCATACCAATTTATCAAATCGTTCCAATATAATTCATCGCTAAACTTGCCTTCGAGCCTGTCTATTTGTTCTTTGGGCATTTCATATTTTATTCTTGACGCTCTTTTTCCTTCCAGTCGTTCCCACTCAATAATACCATCAAATGATTGTTCTATTTCATGCTGAAATTTCGACATAGCCCCTATTATCTCCTTATTTGGGTCATTTGAAAAGTACAACTCTACCCTAAAACCATGTCGCCCAATACAGAAATTATAATAGCCGGAATTTCTCGTAAAACCAAGATTGTAATACGCATTTGCACTAATTCGTTCTAAGTAATCCAGGTTTTTATCTTTCAGTTTATTCTTCAATAATAGCCAGAATTTTGTTAATCTTGCTTCTGATGCCTCTACGGTTTTACTCTTGGCATTTTCTTCCTTTTCTTTTTCCTGCGCATCAATCATAAACTCTGCTGTCTCAGGTAAAGGAATGATTTGTTCCACCTGTAAAAACATATCGTCACCCATTGCGTAAGGTGTTGCTCTGAAACACTTTATTTTCAGATCATGCTTCAATAGCCACAAAACGGTTGATGTCACTTCTTTCCGGTAATTGTTTGCTACAAAAATAATACGTTGATCGTTTCTATTTAGTAGTAGTTCATCTTCGCTTATTTCAAGGAAATCTAATAGGTTCTGTTTAGCATCAAGATCACTTTGAAATCTATCTAAATATTCCTGGTATATCCTAATGATTTGATTTGTTGTTAATGTGGAACAATAAGAAGCATATTTTAATGCTTGCCAAACAACATCCCTTCCGGTATCATCAAGTTTATTTTCAATAATTACTAAACCACCAAATTTATCAACTGCCAATAAATCCAACCTCTCATTAGTATCATTGAAGCCACTATATTCCTTTTGAATAATTAGTAGATCTTCACCAAGTATTTCGGGATTTTTAGCAATCCATTCTTGTAAATGGTCACGTTCCTTTATTTTGAGTTCCTTAAAAAGTTTCTTTTCAAGTTTTTCTATATTGTTGGTGTTTCTATTTATTTTATACATAGTCGCTATTAATAATTAATCAAAGATCACTTGCCTTCCATCAAAATACTTCATTCATTCTATTTCCCACAAATCATACCAATCACAAAAAGCAAACAAATCACAGTTCAGACAATTACACAAACATCTTCTGCAACAATCCCTTCTTCCACACTTCCATCTTCTCTACTTGGCTTTGTACCAATTGTATCTTTTGATCAATCGCTGAAAGGAAGTTGGCTATCTTGCTTTGTTCTTCTATTGAAGGTACAAGGATATCCAACAAGGCAAATTTTGAAATCCAATGTCTTTCGTGCCCACCAATTTCGTAATTCATTATATTCATTGTTTCATAAATAAACTTAATATGGACATCTTCTTTTGCTACCAATATTTTCATTGCAGATGACTTTGCTTTAAAAGGAAAATCTACGAATTGTGTTGCTGTTGTAAAATCATCAAAAATAATAACAGGTAAATCATCTTCAAATATTCCCTTTGTTTCATTTGTATACCCTAAAATGAATGTTTTACCCGCAGTGAGTACAGGAGTTGAATAACTATTATCATATTCCGTACTTTCTACCAAATATTTTGTTGGTTGTATATAATCTAAACAATCCCCCAATTTCTTCACTTCCCATTCCGGAAAATCACTACCATCATCATCCTTAAATCGTAATTCCTGACTAAAGATTTTTTGCATCACACCTTTTTTGTATTGCTCCAATAGTGTTTTTTTCTTTTTGAGTGCTTGCAGCTTTTCGTCCACATCAGTTAGGAAAGATGCTATTTTTTGTTGTTCGTGAAGGGATGGGATGAAGAATGTAATTGATGCAAAGTCATCATAGTAAAGTCTTAATCTGTCAAGTGTTAATCCATGGGAATATGATTTGAATAAAAATAGACTTCTACTTTTTTCAAAATAGTACATGAAAAATGATGAATTAGTAATTTTAGATGGCTTTAAGACCACATATGCTGGGCTAACCATACACTTAACTTTGGCAATTCCCAAAGCACCTTGCCACATCCTCATCATATTATATGTCAGATAATCTTCATTAACTACAAGATTATCTCCAGGTGCAGCATCGTTCTGAATGTTTCTTTCAACACTATCTCTCGGTATAAGTCCATATTTTTGGGTAACAGAATATATCGGCAGTGAAGCGTTACCTTTTTCTTTACTGTTGTAAAATACTTCTCCAAGTTCTTTCTTTTCCCATTCTCCGGAAAATTCATTAAAGCGGAGTTTGGGAGTATTTCGACTTTGCTCTATGGTGCTATTTATATTTTTTTTCTGCATTATCCTTTATTATAAAACAGATTCACATACTCATCCAGGATGTATATTCGATTGCGCTTATATCCGGTCAGTTCTCTTAATATACCCAAACTTTGTAAATCCGCTATCATCCTATTGGCAGTACTTATATGTACGTCCATCACTGATGCAATTTGGTTTCCATCCATGATAGGATCTTTGTACATTTCTGTGATCAAGTGTTGCGCTTGTATTTGTTTTCTGCCTAAATGTATGAGCTTTTGTCTTTCTATGGTATCTCTAAGCTTGATGATATTTTGAAATGTTTCGATACTGTTCTGTGCGGTTTCTATTACACCTTGTAAGACAAAAACTATCCAGTCTTTCAATTTGTTTTTTTGACGGACAGCTGTCAGCATATCATAATAGTCGCGTCTGTTTCTTTCAAAATAATCTGATAGATACAGAGTGGGAAATTTCAATAGTTTTTTGTCTATCAGATACAATGTAATAAGTAATCTACCTATCCGGCCATTACCATCCAGAAAAGGGTGAATCGTCTCAAATTGATAATGTATGATTGCAATTTTTACAAGATGCGGCACATTAATACCGGAATCAATGATTTCAGCATTGATAAACTTTTCCAGATCCTGCATCAAATCCGGAATTTCATCATGGGTTGGTGGAACAAATACTGCGTTTTTAAGACTGCTGCCAATCCAGTTTTGACTTAATCGGTATTCACCAGGATTTTTTTCCTTTCCCCTTGCACCTGCAAGCAGAGTTTTATGTGTTTGTTTTATAAGCCTGTTAGAAATAGGCAATGTCCCCATTTCTGCAATAGCTTGATTGACAGCATCTATATAATTATGTACTTCCTGCCAATCATCTCTTTTTTCAGGATTGATATCTTCTGCTTTGATCAATGCTTCTTCAAATGAAGTCTGCGTACCTTCAATTTTACTGGAAACTGTGGCTTCCTTCGTGATATGCATTTTGATAAAAAAGTTAACATCAGGTACCAACTCAGAAAAAGCATCCAGTTTTCCTAATTGCCTGTCAGCTTCACTAAGTAAAGTTTGTAAAGCAGAATCAGATAATATCCACTGAAGGAATATCTTTTCAGGCGTAAAACTTTTATATTCAAATCGTTGTATCCAGGTACCTGCTTTAAATTGGTCAATATCCTTCTTTTGCATGACTTTTGCTATTTTGCATATATTGTTATCAAGTTGCAAATATAAAAACTCTTATTTGCATTTAATTAACTATATGCAATTATGTATATTCTTATTTGCATTTTTATGAATTTTTGCAATTATAAAATTCCATATTTGCACTTTCAACTTTCTATGCATCGTTCCTAATTTTGATCATTTTCCTGATGTCAGGAAAACGCTATTTTAAAACGGAGTCGATATTCCCAATTCTTCTCAATACTCAGCAATGGTTTGATCTGTCACCTGCATACGCTCATCTATTGTTTTGATTTCATTTGCAATGGCTTCTATATCTATATCATCTTCCGCTTCAAATGTGTCCACATATCTTGGAATATTTAGATTGTAATCATTCTCGGCGATCTCAGAGAGTAAAACTTTTTTACTATACTTTGTGATTTCAGTCCTGTTGCGGTATGTATCTATGATCTTATCGATATGTTCTTCCCGGAGTACGTTTTGGGTTTTCACCTTTTCATATTCATTACTCGCATCAATAAAGATGACATCATCAGGATTTTCCCTGCATTTCTTAAATACCAAAATACATGTCGGAATACTGGTCCCATAAAAGATCTTGGCAGGTAGTCCTATGACAGCATCAAGATAGTTTTTACTTTCTATCAGATACTTCCGGATATGTTGCTCTGCACCACCTCTGAAGAGAGCACCATGTGGCAATACCATTGCCATAATTCCATTCTCAGCCAGATGATGAATCATGTGCTGCACAAAAGCAAAATCTGCCTTACTACTCGGTGCTAATTTACCATACTGACTAAAACGATCATCAGATAGATGGATAGGATTGGCACTCCATTGAGCCGAAAAGGGCGGATTGGAAACAATGGCTTCAAATGTCATCCCCATATGCAAAGGTCTTTCCAATGTATCTTCCTGCTTTATATCAAACCGTCGGTAATGAACACCATGCAATATCATATTCATCCTGCAGAGATTATAAGTAGTACGGTTCATTTCCTGTCCATAAAACATAGCCACATCATTCACCACTTTAGCAATCCTTAAGAAAAGCGATCCCGATCCCGATGTTGGATCATATGCAGATTTCAGTTTGGTTTTTCCGGTAGTAACGATCAGTGCCAATATTTTAGATACCTGTTGTGGCGTATAAAATTCACCTGCTTTTTTTCCTGCACCACTCGCAAACTGTGAGATAAGATATTCATAAGAATCACCCAAAACATCGGACTCTGTATCTTCCAGACCAAAATCTATTTTATCCAGGTGAGACAGTACTTTAGCAATGATGGCATTTCTGTCATCAGGTGTTTTTCCCAACTTGGTACTATTCAGGTCCATATCTTCAAACAGATTATCAAAATCATCTTCACTTTCCGTACCCATCGTACTGAGTTGGATATTGATCAGAATCTTTTGAAGGTCCTCCAGTATGAAGTTGGTTTTTGTCTCATCAAACTGATCTATGTCATCATTATTTCCCATTCCCCGTTTCGCCACTTCGCTAAACAGTTCTTCCGGCTTTAAGAAATATCCCAGTTTTTCTATAGCTTCATCCTTGATAGCTTCCATATACTCTGAATATTCAGCCAGCTTAGGAGTGATCTCCCTAAATTTGATTTTGTCCTGTTGGAGTATCTCATTGGCAAATAGCTCCATCTTTTCACTCAGGTACTTATAAAATATAAATCCCAGGATATAATCCCTGAACTCATCCGCATTCATCTTTCCTCTGAGCGTATTCGCAATATTCCATAACTGTTGCTCTAATACTCTTTTATTGTCATCACTCATACTTCCTATCTTTATTTCTGAATGGCAAAGATAAATTATGCAAAACTTTTATTTTCTTTTATCTGTTCTTAAAATGAATCAAATTCTTAAAACCAATGCCTAAGTCCATAATCATCTTTTCACTACTGTTTGCATCTACTTTCTTGTCCGCACAAACTGTAATTTCAATAGACAGTGTATCTGCCTATATTGGTAAGACAGTAAAAGTATGTGACAAAGTAGCAGGAACATTCGTTACAAAAAGCGATAAACCACTAACCTATCTGAATCTGGGAACAGATTACCCTAAAGCAAAATTGACCATCGTTATTTTCCAGAAAGACCTGATCAATTTCTCATTCACTCCATCGGACCATTATAAAGGTCAGAATGTTTGTGTCACCGGAGAGATAAAACAATACAGAGAAAAAATTGAAATCATTGCAAATAGACCGGACCAGATAGAGATGAAATTAAATTAATTATACCGCTTATCATTGAAATATGAAAAGTCAAGGTTGAGATTTTACCACCAATTACTATATTTGTCAAATCTACTATAAAAATAATACAAAGCATGAAATCATTATTTAATTTAAATGACAAATCAAAATATTTAAACACATTAGAGAGAATCTCAAATGTCGACTTAAAGGAAGATTCTCACATCTTTAAACCTCACGGTGCTATACCAATAAGAAAAGCTGCTGAACTATCATTACAACAGTTAGATCCCACCGATTTTACTCCAGCCATTATCTTTATCAGAGTGGTTTTAGCTGCAAACAGGAATTATAATAGGCATGTTAGGGAAAATGTGATTAGAATAAAGAGATTGCATCCCCAACTCAGATCAATTTCAGACCTGGATAATCTCATTAATTCTATGTCTGTTGATGAATTTTATGAGCTATGGGGTCATAAAAATCCAAGAAAATATAACGTTTTATTGAATTTAATAAAGAGTACTAAAACATTACGCGAAAAATATAATATCACCGACGATTTCATCTTGTTAAAAAAATGGGCAGAAGACTTTCAGATTTTAAATCTTCGCTCCGATGAAATTGGTAAAATCGATGATGTTGCGCTTGCAACTGTCCAGCATCTTAGAATGGATTTTGGTATTGATACAGTAAAACCTGATCAAAGAGTAATGGAAGTTATAGAAAGAGAATTTCTTGGAAGAAGAGTTACTCAACGCCAGGCAATAGAATTTGTAGAATTTTTATCATCAATTTCAGGCCTAAAAGTCAGACTGTTAGATTTAATAATGGTAAATTATGGGTCAGGTTATTATGCAAATAAAACATTCTATTCACTTGAGGCCTATCAAATAGAGATTGTTAAAAATTTTGCAAAGTTAGGAATTTCGTATACAATAATTTCTGAAGGTACAAGTTTGTCATTATCCGAAGTAAATACTATTCTTTCAGATGTTAAAAATGAGTAAATAATCAATACTGATAGGTTTATTTGGTATGGTGCTAGAATATAGTTTAGATTTGATCAATCCCCATCATACAGCACTTTGCCTTCCTACATTTTAATGGCATGCAAATTTATATGCAGCTTCAGAATTTATTGCCTATAGCTGAAGATGTTGGTTAATAAAAATATTTTTTTCCGGCTTCAGCCAAATCAAACTATACGGACATAAACTTCAGATCGGCCTCAAACCGAAATTTCTGCCAACCCTAAATACTTTGCTTTCCTTAAAGGCGTTTTCAACACCATCTGATAGAATATGTACAATATGATATAAATCAGTATATTGCATTAATAAATATTTGGGAAAATAAATAATAATATAAAATATTATTTTTACATTGTCGTCAATTACAGTTAATCCTATCAACAATCTAACAATAAATCAACATAAAACTTATATGCAACAGTAAATATTATTTTATTCCCAATATGTAAATTATTAATTATGAAAAAAATAACAAATTTCATCCTATTATTTAGGAAGTGCAACATTTATGCATCCTTTCAAATCATAAGAATTGTTTTCATTTTATTTTTTTCTATTGGACTTAAAAGTTCTTCCATTGGTCAGAGTTTTTTTAATCCAAATTCAAAAGTTTTAGTTGATCAGAAAAAGGCTGAGGCCTTTATCAAAGCTACCCCGGAGATTGGGTTAAAAGCAGAATATTACAATGTCAGCAAAGCCGTGTTGGAAACTATTCTCATTCTACAATCCAATTGCGGGACATCCACTTCCGATGATAAGTATAATTACGGCAGAGTAAATGTCCATCCTGAGTTGACCGTATATCCGGCATTTTCAAAAACAAAAAATGGTTATATCCTTTGTTCCACCCGATCCAGAGGAGTAGAGGCAACAGCACTTAGTCTCAGTTTAATGAGAAACGATGGCAAAAATTCCTTGTCTGAAAGCCAATGGTTATCTTTAGTTTTTGGACAGAATGGAGAACTTTCTGCATTAGCGCCACATGCGGATGAAATTTACACTGCAAGAACAGGAAATTCTTTCAATCAGTTGGGTTTAAATTTTACCCATAATCAGGTGGCAATTGATAATAATAAATCTCAACTTCCAATGGAGGCTCCCCTAGTAGAAAAACAACAGTCCAACACAAAAGAAAAGGAAATTAAAACTGAATTACCAGTGACTAAGGTGAATGAAACTAAATCTACGGATCCAAGTCCTGAGTCTGTAACTTCCAAAAATGAAGATATGAAAACAAATCCGGCAACAGAGAAGACCGAAATATCCCATTCAAAGAATAGTTCCGAGAACAGTCACCCGAAACCTGAAGATGTTGCAGTTGATAAAGAAGAAATAATTTTATCAAAAGAAGAAAGCAAGACTATAATTGAACCGGAAACCAAAACATTAAAAATAGCTGAAGATGCCAAAATATCTGCTGAAAATAGGGTTGCTGAAGCACCAACCCATAGTGTAACATCTGAGAGTCAGGATAATACACCTATGACTGCCAAATTAAATCAAACCAATAATGTTAATATTCAGACTTCCAATAACACAAACTATCATACTACAACAGAATCTCAGCGTCCCGGTATAAAATTGTATGGCCCAACAGATAAAGGTTCACGATTATTGGGTGGATCTGCTTCATTTGTTAGAGCTGACGGAAACTCGATTTTGACTATAAATCCGAACATGGGTTTTTTTGTAGCTAATAATTTTGCTATTGGTTTGAATCATTTTTATGCGGCAGATTTGGATGGAGATTATAGCGATATCAATGCTTTAGGCCCATTTATGAAATTCTACATTGGTAACAGCCAAAAAGGAAAAGTTTTTGCACAGATAAGCGGTGCGATAGCAGTTGCAGATCTAGATTTCGATTATTTAAACTATAGTTATGGATTAAGAGCTGGATATGCCGTATTTATTAACAATAGTATAGCATTGGAATTTAGCGGAGGATATGACAAAGTTATAGATGGTGATGGAAGGTTTGGTGGAAATGTTGGATTTCAGATCCATTTCAATAAAAATGAAAAACCAAATTTGTGAAGGTGTTTTAAAAATGTTAATTAAAACTCACAGACATGCAAAATTCTGATTATTACAAAGGATACACCGATAAAGCTAAGAAAATTAAAAAGAAAAAAGTTTGGACAAATTGGGGGATTGGTCTGGGGGTAAACATTGTAGCAGCTGTTATTTTAGTGACTGCAAAATAAACTCAAACGACCTATCCTTTTCTTTTTGTTTTATAATAAACACAAATTATACTGAAAAATGAAAAAGTTATTTTACCCAATTTTATTAATTATCCTTTCTGGTAATTTTAATTTTTGTTTTGGCCAAAAGTGGCTTGAAAACTTACCCACCAATAAATCAAAAAGTGAAATTACCTTTTATGATTACCAAAATGCTTTTGATCAATATCAAAAAAGTCTTAATGCTGAAAATGGATATTATAGAGATGAAAATGGTGAGAAAGTTAGAGTATCAGGGTTTAAACAATTTAAAAGATGGGAATATTATATGCAAGGGATAATTGACCCATCAACTGGTGCATTTCCTTCGGAAAATCCTTTTGAAATTTACGCTGAATATCAAAGAAATCAGTCAAACAGCAGATCAACGACGTCTGCTGATTGGAAATCACTCGGACCGAATAATTCTGAAGGTGGATATGCAGGTATAGGCAGATTAAATTGTATATCTTTTCACCCCACAGATACAAATACTTATTGGGTTGGAGCCGCAAGTGGCGGACTGTGGGTCACAAATGATGACGGTGCTAGCTGGACCTGTTTAACAGACAAAACAGGTGTTTTAGCAGTAAGTGACATAGTAATTCCATCAGACTATGAGACATCTCAAACAATTTACATTGCGACTGGTGATAAAGATGCTTGGGATAATCGAAGTATAGGAGTTTTAAAATCAACAAATAGAGGGGAATCTTGGAATACCACAGGATTAACATTTTCAATTGCAAGTCCAAAAATGGTAAATAGATTACTTATAGACCCAAATAATAATGAAATAATTATTGCAGCAACCACGGATGGAGTTTTTAAAACATTTAATGGGGGAGTAACTTGGAACCAACAAATTACTAATCTTGATTTTATTGATATGGAATTTAAGCCAAATGATTTTAATACTTTATACGGAGCAGTTAAATATGATGGCAAAATTTATACGTCAACAAATGGAGGAATGACTTGGACGATAGCATATTCTAATTCAAACATTAATCGCATTGAATTGGCTGTTTCAGAAAATCAAAATGGTTGGGTGTATGGCGTGGCCTCTGATGAAAATGATGATGCATTGTATGGAATATTAAAATCTACAAACAGCGGTGTTTCTTTTCAACGTATTTACTCATCAAAAAATTTATTAGGCAGAACATCAAATGGCAGTGACAACGTGGGACAAGGTTCTTATGATTTATCCATTGCTGTTTCAAAAAGTGATGCAAATACAATTATCGTAGGTGGAATAAATACATGGCGGTCAATCAATGGTGGAACATCTTGGCAGTTAGTTAATCATTGGGTTGGTGATGGAGCTCAAGAAGTTCATGCAGACAAACATCAACTAAAATATAGATTCAACGGAGACTTATTTGAATGTAATGATGGTGGCTTATATATTTCTAAAAATAATGGTACAACCTGGACAGATAAGTCAAATGGTTTAGTTATTAGCCAAATTTATAAACTTGGAAACTCGCAAATTTTTTCAAATGAAGTTATAACAGGGTTGCAGGATAATGGAACAAAATTGCAGATGGATTCTGACTGGGTTGATGTTTTTAGCGGTGATGGTATGAACTGTATCATTGATCCCAGCAATAACAATATCCAATATGCCTGTAGTCAACGTGGAGAAATTGGGAAAACACTCAATCATTGGAAAGATATAGAATACATAAAACCACCTAACTCAGGTGAGGGTGCTTGG
The DNA here is from genome assembly GCA_016714445.1 of Saprospiraceae bacterium. Classification (GTDB taxonomy): domain Bacteria; phylum Bacteroidota; class Bacteroidia; order Chitinophagales; family Saprospiraceae; genus OLB9. The sequence continues at coordinate 170,773 of JADJNF010000007.1, forward strand.
GTTACACCATATGTTTTAGACCCAAATGATCCTGCCACAATTTATGCCGGATATCGTTATTTGTATAAATCAATAGATCGGGGTGGCACATGGACAAGACCAAATCCTAATAGCTTCTGGTCTTTGTTAATCCATCACATAGCTATCGCTCCTTCAAATTCTAACACTTTATATTTAGCAGGATATGACAGAATTTGGAAAACAATTGATGGGGGCCAAAATGTATTTAATATAGCAAATAATCTACCACTTTCTTCCGGAAATATTACATCTGTTTCTGTAAAAAATGATGATGAAAACACAGTGTGGGTAACTTTGGGTGGATACACAAATCCTGGAGTATTCCAATCGACAAATGGTGGTCAAACATGGGTCAAAATTTCAAATGGTTTGCCTATATTACCTGCATATACCCTTGTCCAAAACAAGTTATTAACTAATGAAGATCACTTATATGTGGGAACAGAACTTGGCGTTTACTTTAAAAAGGGTGGTGAAAACTGGATTCCCTTTAACCAAGGCTTACCAAATGTGAAAATTGGAGAATTAGAAATTTACTATGATGGAAATCCTGATTTATCTACGTTGAGAGCCGCAACTTATGGAAGAGGCCTTTGGGAGTCAAACTTAATTCCACAAATTCCTATTGAAATGGAATATCAAAACGCTACTACGGTACACACCAATTTATCAAAAGTAAATCCATCAAATAAAAATGTTGAAATATTAAGAATTCAAATTGATACAAAAGGTTCAATAAATCCAATTAAACTAAAATCTATTAATTTTAACACTCATGGAACTAGTGATATAAATGACATAGAATCAATTAAGATGTATTACAGTAAAAGTAAAATGCTTTTCGACACATTGCAAATTGTAAGTTCCATAAGTAATGTTATTAACGATACCATTAGATTCAATCTTGATCAAGAATTAAATAATGGTAAAAATTATTTTTGGTTAGCCTATGATATAAAAAACACAGCTCATTTAGGAAATATTTTAGATGCCCAGTTAATAAGCTTTAAGCTGGACACTATAGAATATATTTTAAATCAAGATCCTGTGGGTAATAGAGTAATTGAATTAAATTATTGTACCGCGGGATCGACTTTACCCACTTCCTATAATTATATTTCGAATGTCACAATTGGCAAAATAAATAACAATTCATTAAAGGGCCAAAATGGCTATCAGAATTTTAGAAACATTTCAGATTCATTATCAATAGGCCGAACAATTGATTTTAAAATCAATTTGAATCAACCTTTTACTAAAGATCAAATAAGAATTTGGGTGGATTTCAACAGAAATGGGATTTTTGAAGATTCTAATGAACTTGTATATTTTTCACCAGGTATAAATACACAATCTCTTATACAGGGAAATTTTTTAATTCCGTCTAATGCGATACCAGGGTCAACTACGATGAGAATAAGGCAGCATTATACAGATTTCGAACCGAACTTTACATCATGTGGCACATCTAGCTGGGGAGAAGTAGAAGATTATTCAGTCATACTCTACCAGCAACCTATAGCTGGCAATGCTTCTTCAAATTCTCCAATATGTGTTAATGATAGTTTAATAATCCAATTGCAAAATTTCTTTGGAAATATAAAGTGGCAGAAATCAAAAAATGGGTTAACTGATTGGCAATACTGCAATGAAGGTTTGGGTTATAATAGTTCACATTACAAAAGCTTAATTGATACTTCCACCTTTTTTAGAGCTGAGGTAGTTCTAGAAACTTTTAGTCCGGTCTACTCAAATATAGTAGAAGTTATAGTTAATCAAAATCCGGAAGTTTATATCAATTCAACCAATGGTTTGAATTTTTGCAGTACTGAGACCAGTAATCTTTACACTGAAAGCAATTATTATTCATATACATGGAATACAGGAGACACCATGCCATCAATTGAAGTTGCAACTAATGAAAGTTATTTTGTTAATGTAGTTGATAATAAAGGATGCTCAGGAATCTCCAATACAATTCAAATCACAGTGAATCAAAATCCATCAGTATCATTAAGTATTTTTGGTCTTCCAACTTTCTGTTTTGGTGATTCCCTAATTTTAGCAACAGAATCTATAGATTATTCCTTTGTATGGTCTACAAATAATACTTCTCAAAGTATTAATGTGTACGATTCAGGTGATTATTTTGTAATGGTTACCGATTCTAATGGGTGTACTGCCATTTCAGACACCATTACCGTTTTGGTTCATGCTCTGCCAATGCCGACAGTGAATGCAAGCGGAGCGACTACATTTTGTTCGGGCAACAACGTAACGCTTTCATCTTCTATAACTGGAGTAAGTTATTTGTGGAGCAACAACGAAACGACACAAAGTATTTCACCAACCACGACAGGAAACTATTCCGTTGCATTGACTGATGCCAACGGCTGCACAGTAACATCAACAGCAGTCAACATAACCGTAAATCCGCTGCCATTGCCAATCGTAAATGCAAGCGGAGTAACTACATTTTGTTCAGGCAACAGTGTTACGCTTTCATCTTCTATCACAGGAGTAAGTTATTTGTGGAGTAACAATGCAACGACACAAAGCATTTCAGCAACCACGACAGGAAACTATTCCGTTGAAGTGACTGATGCCAACGGATGCAAAGGAACATCAACAATAACTAACGTAACCGTGAATCCGTTGCCAACGCCAATCTTGAATACAAGCGGAGCGACTACATTTTGTTCGGGCAACAGCGTAACGCTTTCATCTTCTATAACAGGAGTAAGTTATTTGTGGAGCAACAACGAAACGACACAAAGTATTTCAGCAACCACGACAGGAAACTATTCCGTTGCAGTGACTGATGCCAACGGCTGCACAGGAACATCAACAATAACTAGCGTAACCGTGAATCCGTTGCCAACGCCAATCTTGAATACAAGCGGAGCGACTACATTTTGTTCGGGCAACAGCGTAACGCTTTCATCTTCTATAACAGGAGTAAGTTATTTGTGGAGCAACAACGAAACGACACAAAGTATTTCAGCAACCACGACAGGAAACTATTCCGTTGAAGTGACTGATGCCAACGGCTGCACAGGAACATCAACAATAACTAGCGTAACCGTAAATCCGTTGCCAACGCCAATCTTGAATACAAACGGAGCGACTACATTTTGTTTGGGCAACAGTGTTACGCTTTCATCTTCTATCACAGGAGTAAGTTATTTGTGGAGCAACAACGAAACCACACAAAGCATCATTGTTTCAACATCTGAAAATTATACCTTAATGTTGACCGATTCTAAAGGGTGTACTGCCATTTCAGACACCATTACTGTTTTGGTTCATACATTGCCCGATGCAACATTACTTACAGATGGAAACCTATCATTTTGTTTTGGAGACTCAATTTCTATTTCTTGTACGGAATCTTCAACATACTTATGGAATTCAGGAGAAACATCCAAAGAGATAGTTGTAAAAAATAGTGGTCATTATTTAGTTACCGTGACCGATTCATTTGGTTGTTCTGCAATCTCTGATTCAATTGGAGTTGTTGTACATAATCTTTCCGAAATTACTCTTACCCCTGGTGGCGTAACTACTTTTTGTAAAGGCGATTCGGTCACTTTATTTTCAAGTCAGGCAGTAAGTTATTTATGGAGTTCTGGTGCAACTACACAAAATATTACCGTTTATAATAGTGGTAACTATTTTATAAATATAATTGATAGCAATAATTGCCAAGCAGAATCTCCACCAATTAATGTTGTCGTAAATGAATTGCCAGTGCCTATAATTTCATCAAATGAACCTACTAATTTCTGTCAAGGTGACTCCATAACATTAATGTCTAGCCATGCGGTTTCATATTTATGGAATACTTTGGATACTATTAGAAGTATTATAGTGTCTAAGTCTGGTGATTACTTTGTTATTGTGACTGATGACAATGGATGTAAAGGCAAATCTATTCCATTAACCGTGGTCGAAACAGACAATCCTATTGCAAATATTTCCTTAAGCAGATCACCCATAATGTGCTTGGGTGATTCAATAATACTTTCTGCGGATAATGCTGAATCCTATTTATGGAGCAATGGTAGCACTACACAAAGTGTAATAATAAATACAGAAGGTCAATTTAGTGTTACTGTTATCAACAGTATGGGGTGCATTTCGGTTTCACCATCTATTACTGTTGTAATCAATCCTTTGCCGATATCCGCTATTGAAATCATTGGTGAGACTTCTTTTTGTCAAGGTGAATCAGTAAATCTGAAAGCCACTTTCGCAATATCTTATGCTTGGAGCAATAATGCAACAACTCAAAATATAAATGTAAGTACTTCTGGAACCTATATAGTGTCTACTACCGATATAAATGGTTGTTCAGCTGCTTCTTCACCTATCCTTGTCACAGTTCATTCGCTCCCTACACCTAATATTAGTAGTAATGGTGAAACCACTTTTTGTCTGGGAGGAACAGTCACGCTTACATCTTCTTCTGCAGCGTCCTATCTTTGGTTAAATGGAAGCACTTCGCAGTCTATTGATGTCATTACAACAGGTGATTATTTATTGACTGTTACTGATGTAAATGGTTGTACAGGTGTCACTTCTCAAAATGTACTTGTAAATGAGCTCCCTAATGTTGTTATTGATTTTATTGGCGAAACATCATTTTGTAAAGGTAATCAGCTTGTAATTTCAGCAAATGATGCAGAAACTTATCTCTGGAGTACAGGTGAAATCACTAAATCAGTAGAAATTACGGAGACCGGAACTTATACAGTTTCAATAATGGATGCCAATGGGTGTGTTGGAGTTTCTACCGGCATTAACACAATAGTTTTTCCTTTACCATCAAGTGCTGTTACAGTAATAGGGGAATTAGAATTTTGCAGAAATGATTCATTGATTCTAACAGCTGATCCAGCAAAAGACTATTTATGGAGTACAGGAGACTCTTCCCAAACCATAATTGTTAAATCAAGTGGCGAATATAGAGTAACGATTACAGACTCAAACGGTTGTTCTGCAATTTCTTCAAATCATAGTGTCAAAGTGAATGATCTACCATTAACTGAAATAGTTGCAAATGGTCCAACAAACATTTGTTTTGGAGAAACTTTAATTTTAACATCAGGTGAGGCAGTAAGTTACTTATGGAGCAATTCAGATGAAAATCAATCTATTGAAGTATCGACTTCTGGAACTTATATAGTAACAATAACTGATGAAAATGGGTGTAAAGGAGTTTCATCACCAATAACAATTACTTTGTTGCCCTTACCTTCTAATAGCATAACTTTGTCTGGACCTCCGGCATTTTGTGAAGGAGATTCTATAACTATAAAGGCATCATCTGTTGATAGCTATTTGTGGAATACAGGAGAAACAAATCAATCTTTAAATACATCAACTGAAGGAGATTATGTTGTAACTGTAACTGATATAAATGGATGTACCGCCGTTTCTACTACAATTTCAATAACAGTACACGCATTGCCTGTAGCACAAATTACACCTGATGGTCCGACAACTTTTTGTCAGGGAAAATCGGTTACCCTCACAGCAGATTCCACATTAAACTATAAATGGAATACAGACGAAACATCTCAATCGATTAATGTTTCATCGGAAGGAGTTTATTTTGTCACTGTCACAAATGAAAATGGATGTTCTGCTATTTCTTTACCTACAGCAATTATAATATTTCCATTACCTGTTGCCATGATTGTACCAGATGGACCCGCTACATTTTGTAAGGGTGGAAATGTAATCCTTACAGCGAGCGAAGCTCAAAGTTATAACTGGAACTCAGGTCAAACATCACGGTCCGTTGATATAACATCTCCAGGAGTATATGTAGTTACCGTTACCGATGCCAACGGATGTTCGGTTGTATCTTCTGAAATATTGGTGATAGTCAACCCATTACTCACACCCGAAGTAATAATCAGTACTCCAGCTATTTCTGTATTGTCTTGTCAGGATGTAACTTTTACACCGACACCGATTAATGGCGGTATCTCACCAACTTACCAATGGTTTGTCAATGGCAATCCTGTAAGTAGTTCACCATCATTTTCGACATCTACTTTGATAAATGATGATCAGGTATCCTGTATAATGACATCATCTGCCACTTGTAAGTCTACGCCTACGGCTACATCAAATACTTTAATAATGTCTGTGAGTCAACTACCACAGCCCACCATTATAATTTCTGAAGATACCATTTCTTCAGACAACTATAAAGATGCTCAGTATTTATATAGCTGGTATTTTAATGGAAATGAAGTATCTACATCACCCTATATAATTTGCAATCAATTTGGAAGTGGTTCTTATTATCTGGTCATAAATTATAACGGTTGTACTGATACATCTAATACTACAGATATTATTTGTTCAGTGCCAACCAACGATATTGATAATAGCATATATTTTATGGTTTATCCAAATCCTACAAACAATGTCATTAATATTTCCGGTATAAACTTATCCAGTGGCGAATTCAGGATAGAAGCATACAATGTGTTGGGTCAGAAATTGGAAGAAAAACGTATTTTATCTTCGAATGATATTTTAGACTCTTATTTGGATATGAGTAGCTATGCCAGTGGTATTTATACCATTGTCGTTTATGGTGAGACATATAGACAAGTATTTAAAGTACATAAAATAGAATAGAAAAAATAAAAGGCATATTGGTATCCGGTAACCAATCAAAAAAAATCGGGCCTGATTCGCTCAGGCAAACAAAGCGAAGGCGTATTCTGAAAAGCCTTATGAGTAAGGAAAAAAATAAAACAATTTATAATGACAACCAGAAGAATTTTCGCAAATGTTGCGGTAATCTTTTTATTATCTCTCATGGGATGTATTACTGCAAAAAAAATCACGTCAACTTTGATAATTCCAGACTACGATTTTTCACCACCTAGCTCTGTAGCTTCAGGTAGTGCAGGAATTAAAGTTGGATTAATTGAACCAAACTATGATGGTAATTTTATATATTCTAATAAGTCACCTTTCGGACAATTTCGTAAAAGTATGGGAAGTGATTTCGAAGAAATATTAACTTCAAGAGGATTCACAATTAAAGGACCATTCGAAGCTTATGATTTAATGACTTATTCTGACAAGACAGAATGTGAGTTAGGGTTAGATATCAACATAGATTTAAATATCATAGAAACATCCGGTGGTTGGGATCATATACCTCCTCAGACAAACCCTTATGCAATGAGAAGGGGTAACTATTCTCGCTATGGTGGAACTTTAAACCTTAGTGGAAAAATAACAATAGCAGTTATTGAAACTTTTACTCGTCAAAAACTGCTAGTAAAGAGTATTCCAGTTCCTCAAGAGAACATAGTGGTGCAAGCAGAGGCAGATTATAATTTCAACTCTATTGGAGTGCCTTTAGAAGATCCTGGAGTTCATAATCCTATTGCAGCAGCCTTGTCAAATTTTTACAAATCCACAATGAAACGTGGATATGATATGTTATCTAAAGAAGAATTGGCACATGTTCAAACCCAAGTAGCAGAAATAAGAGAAAAAGCAGGTTTTATTAAACGTTAACTAAGTTAATGTTGATTAAATTTTAAAAAATAGTGTATTTTATTATTGATTAAAAATAATGCGGACTTGATTCGCACATTAAAGTAAAGCGAAATCCTATTATCAAAAGAATTTTAGTACAGTTATAACATTTGAATGTGAAATAGTTGAAATATCAGAAACAAAACTAGTCTTGATTGGATATAAAATTCAGGGCTCTTCAAATGATTTTCGATTCACATTAAAGCCATATTAAAAAATTTATAAGATAGTCTTGGTATCACAATCAAGGCTATCTTTATTAAATATCCATTTTCATAGGCAGCCATTTTTATTGGCCCTTCAAATTTATTTGCAGCTTCAGAATTTATTGCCCATAACTTCAGTTGTGGGCAAATAAAATTAATTCATCCTGGCTTTAGCCAAAACAAACAATCATTAAAAATATCCCCCACCCTCCGGCACTCTGCCTTCCTTCATTCACTCATTTAATCATTCGTTTATTCTATCAGTCAGAGAGCCTCCGGATTCCCGCAGCATACTTGTGAAGCCCGTAGCGGCTTTAAGTATCTCCGTCACTACATTTCACTCAGGCAATACAATTTTCATTTCGCAGGCAGTTATGATTTTTATTGGCCTTGCAAATTCAATTTGCAAGAAAAAAAACATCTTATCGCTTTTAAAAACTATCTCTTAAAATCATAACTACACCGGCTCCATTCCAGCTATTGTTCGTTTCATTTCGTTCCTCCTATACCCATGCTTTTCAGCTCTGCTCTTTTGCCTGCCCACAATGCTCTGCTTCATATACTGCGGCTACGCCAAACTTATTTGTCGGGTGCTTGCTCCATTGCATTTCGCTGCGTTCACCCTTTTGCAGGTAAAGCGGCATACTGTCTCAGCCATAGACCATCCGGGCTCTGCCACTGACTATACTCATATCATGTATCTGCATAGAGAGTGCTCATCACAATTTCCACCCAATACACACTATGCAGATACATGCTATTTCCGGCTATACACTTCAGTGGCAGAGACGCAGTTACAGAGCAGAAGCCATATAGCCCAGTATCACTACATTATATGCCACATATCTCCACCTTTCAGGTAGTATATGATGTCATATTCCTAGTCATTATGTCTACTGCTCTGTGAAGGTGCTCTGGGATGGCGGCTATGGCTGGCAGTATTTCCGGTGCTTCCTGTGCCTGATACAGCGTACTCACTCCGCATGCTGCATGAGCACCCTGTATCATTCACCGCACCTCCTTTTATTTGTTTTGGGGCAGCCATGCAGGGGCATCTGATACGCACAGCCATGATTCGTACCTTACATTACTCCTACACGCACCATCTGCCCCGCTGCCCCTGGTGAATTCTTACTTCTATGTTTCACCACCTCTGGTGGTATGTTTTTAGCGGCAATTTCAAAGCTGAAGGCTCTTTTACATGACGGGTTATAACCCAAAATTTAAAATAACCCAAGCTATTATTACAACATCTAATGAACTCCTATTTTAAAAGATATTAATGTATAATATTTGTCACTTTTAGTTACCACTTTGGTATTATAGTTGTTCACATATTAAACGACTTAATAGAATAAAATATAAAACCATGAATATCGAAACTATTTCTTCATTTATGAATAGAACTTATGGAATATATTTCATTACAAAAAAACGAATTAAAAATTTCACCCATGCTCAATAATTTTTTTACCATCAACCTACCATATGGTATTGCCCGTACAGAATCGGGTGAATGGATGGCATTCAATCGAGAGTACCTACCACTAGGCTTTTGTGATGAATCATTAAAAGCTTTGCCGGGTTACAGCTACACACATCTGCCTGTGTATAGTAAATATAAAAATATATCTGAAGGAGTGCTGGCAAAATTGGCTTGTTCGGATAGTCGGATACTACGAAACGAGCATGGCGAAATTGTCAGAGTGATCTTTTACGACAGCGCCTCCAACCCTGCAAACCAGCCGGAAAATAACCCTATACTTTGGAAGAAATACTTTGATAAGTTGAAGGTGCTCTCAAAGTGGGAAGTGTAATCTCAATAATAAGCTTTAACAAGTATATTTAATTTAATCAATGTTATTTTAAAATTTAAATGTAGTAAAATGGAAAATGTAGTAAAACTATTTCAAGAATTTTTGGAAGATGATAGAAACCATAATGAATTGATTTATTGTTTAACCCAAAGTTCAGTTGAACCCACTGTAAGATTCAAATTTGGAGCTTGGTTGTCAAGAGAATATCCTTCTTGGTTTAATGCTCTTGAAACCAAACGGATTGACCTTATAATTGGTGATGAAAAAGAAATTTACTTTATTGAATTTGGTCATTGTTTGAATTTATTAAGACACACTCCAATAGGACATATTCATAAGATTGAAAATGATTTTACTAAATTGACTGCAAATAAAGTGTCAAAATTTTTAGAAAAATATCCAAAGCTAGTCACAGGAAAAAGTATTAATAAAATTTCAATTACACTTTTTTCAGATTTCAAATGCGTTAAAAATAATAATCGTTATAACGTTTGTTTTGATGATGATAAATTAACTTACGGTGTATTTTTAAAATATGGAATTAATCAAAAAGATAATGAGTATTTCGATAGTACTAGTGAGAATTATTATAATAACAAATTAATTAGTGCAGGCTATAATGAAAAAATATTAATTGAAGGTAAGCTTTCATTGTGGTGGCATATTACAGAATATAAATAATTTTTAAATGTAAAATTTGCTCGAATTGTCGATGTAGCTTCTTTCAAATCGTACTATAAAAATTTTATCAACTTTCATGCCATTACACTCGTTACACCCATTTCTATAAAAAAATCCAATCTCATGACATTCTTTGATTTTATAAATAAGTATGACGTCCCCGGCTCTATAGTGCTCCTGGAAGGTAAACGTGATGTAAAGAAAGATGATCAGCCATTGCTTACTGAACTTGGCCATAAACTTGCATCTTCAACAAAACACATGATCTTCAGAAGCGGGAATGCTACAGGTGCAGATCAGTTTTTCTCTACAGGTGTATTTCATGTGGATCCCGATAGATTGCAGGTGATTACTCCTTATACAAGCCACAGAAATAAGGGCAACGCTGTATATACGTCAATACCACTGGACGATGTCAATTTGATGCAGGAACCAGGAGTGGTTTATCAATCAAAACACAATAAAAAAACAGCAAACCTGATAGACAAATATGTGGCAGGTGCCCGTGATCGGTTTTCTATTAAAGCTGCTTACATCATCAGAGATACCGTTAAAGCCATTGGAACAACGGATATTCCACCCGCTAATTTCGGGATTTTTTATGACGACCTGTCCAATCCTATGCAGGGAGGTACTGGGCATACCATGGATGTTTGTAAGAAAAATGGTATTCCGGTCATAAATCAATCCATTTGGTTTGGATGGTTGTCAGAATAACCCTTATCCTTTTGTAAAGGTAAGTCAAAATAATTGAATGGTTTTCATCAAATAAAAATAAATTTACATGTATATTCCACATCCCTGCGAACAATTGAATAATCATTTTTCAGAAAAACCTTACCAGGGAGTTCCACCAGAAAATGCCTCATTTTTATTCATTGGGCTTGATGCAAACTATGCAGAAAATATTTCATCTCAATCTGTATTCCCCAAAGTACTTGAATATCATCATGATGGTATAGGTTTTTGGCAGAAAAACAAGGTCCATCATCCGTTTCTGCTTCCTGAATATAAGGGAGATGGAAGTTATTATCATCGAAGTTTTGCCAAAATAGGATTTCTCCCTTTCCATGCACCTTTAGTTTCATTTGTTGAATTATTACATATTCCTACAGTTGGTAGAAGTAAATTGGAGCCGTCTGATTTAAGCACGCAACACTTACAATTAATTAATGCTGCTATACTTGAAGGCCAGGCTAAATATATCTTTATACCGGCAGCAGTGGCAAAACTAATGCAAAACTCCGGAATCTTTCCATGGCTTTATAGAAAACCTATAGCAATTCCAGATAGATTAGGTATTCTATTTCAAAATCAGAACAAAACTGTCTATTCACATTTACACTTTTCCGTTTATGGCAAATTTCAAGAACGAAAAGTGATGGAAGCAGCTTTAATTAATAGCCTATTGCCAAAATAGCATATACTTATTGTATCATTCACCGCTCCACCTTTTATTTTTTTTGGGGCAGCCATGCGGGGGCATCTGGTACGCACAGCCATATTCGTACCTTATATTACTTCTGTACGCACCATCTGCCCCGCTGCCCCTGGTGAATTCTTACTTCTTAGTTTTACCACCTCTGGCGGTATGTTTTTTATGGCATTTTCAAAGCTGAAGGCTCCTTTACCTGATTTTATCATAATTTTCACTATTAAATCTATGAAGTTCCATTATATTTACCTTTAATAGATAGGTTTCCTGTTTACAATCATATCAAAAGCGTTTAAAAACAGCCCTTATTATTGAGCTTTCGTAAAATTATATTTTTAATGTGATATGAAAATCAATAAGTTATGAAGTTTGTGTTATAATAAGTAGTTTGACAAATAAGTAAGTGCATCGACATAAAGAATAAGTATAAGTATAATAATAAAATGATAGTATGTCACTATATAAAGCAAAAACATTGATTATCATATTTCTGACCACCTTGATATCTTCTTGCAATGGTCAGGAATATAGAAATGATCCCAGTATTAGGTCAATACAAACGTCTAATGGAACTCAAAATTCAATTTTAGTAAATAAACCAAAAGAGCAGATAAGTCAAGTTGTAAGAATGATGTTTCAAGATAATAAGGGCAATATTTGGTTTGGAGCTGAAAATGGTGCGTGGAAACTTACTGGCCAAACTTTAATTCATATAGACAGTATAAAAAGTGAATCTGGAAAAGGTGTCACTATAAAGGATATTATCGAAGATAAAGATGGAACAATCTGGCTTGGGCATACTGACGGGATAAGTAGCATCAAGGGCGAAACAGTAACAAATTATTACCAGTCAGATGGTTTAATAAGCCATGCCGTATGGTGTATAGGTTCAGATGCCGAAGGGAAAATTTGGATAGGAACAATGGAAGGAGCCTGTATATTTGATGGAAAAACCTTTTCAAACTTCGAGCTCCCGTTGGGCATAAAAGATACTACTGTTGGAGTATCAAGCGAAAAGATGATAAATAAGATATTTCGGGATAGGAAAGGGATATTATGGATAGCTTCAAATGCAGGGCCTTTTTCGTATTCAAACAATACATTGACTAATGTTTCGAAAAAGATGGGAATTAAAACCAATTTTGTTAGTATAGGATTCGAAGATAAAGCAGAAGTTTTATGGATCACATCAAAAGAAGGATTATATACTTTAAATGATGGTGTAACAAAAAAAATCACAGATAGTAATATCGAAATAGGTAAAGGCATAGGTAGTGTTGCCGAAGATAAAGATGGGAAAATTTGGTTTGTCGTAAATCAACATGATTTATATACTTATGATGGCAAAGAAATTACAGAATTTAAAAAATCAGAAGAAAATAAAGGCCCTGTAGTATTTCAAATCTACAAAGACCAGTCAGAAAGGATGTGGTTTGTGGGTTATGGTGGTGCCTACCGATTAGAAAACGATCGATTTATCAATATTACAAAGGATGGGCCTTGGTAAAAAATACGACCGCAGTATATTGTATATGCTATAATGCTCGCTATCGTTCGAACAACGCGTATACTTACCGTTAAAACTTTAAAGTCTTTAATAACTAATTTCCTTTTAAAAAACAAAAAACCGATCCGCAAATCTAATGCTCTTCTGGCTTAGTAAAGTTCAAGCCCTATGGGTTTTGATGAATAATTTCCATCACAATTCCAAACGAAAATTATTCACCAAAAAACTTGACAAAGCCGCCTCCCGTATTTTAGCGGCTTATCGGTTTTTGTTTATGGTATCGTGTGTTTTGGGACACGGATACATTAATAATCATATGACTAATGCCTATAGGAATACTTCTCCCTGATTTCAGGCCTGCTACCCTTAGTGAATTCTTGCAAATTATACACCAGACTTGCCTTGCTGGAAGGCAGGTCTGGTGTTAAGATTTTTATAGCATAGTCAAGGCTCAGGCCTGTTTTACCTGCTATTTAATTAAACGCATCTACTTTTAGCCATTCAATGATTGATAAATGATAAGTTTTAACATTGAAATATATAACAAAAGTTATATTGACATAAATTAATAAGATATTTAATTTTGCATTTAAATTATCTTATGTTATTTTGATTTTTTTTTAATAAATCACTTAAAATACAAAATCTTTCTTATTTTTGTGTAGGAAGGTCACATGATTTTCTATTGATAATGGATATCATCCGTTTTTGACTGAGTTTTATTAACAAACTTTCGATTTTTTGGATGTTATACGCCACTCTCAATATACTAAATATCTTGCAAATCGAATAACTCATCTTTGACAATAAAAAATATAACATGAAGAATTTCGTCAACAGATTTAAAAGAATTACCTATAAAGTCATAGGTCTCGAAATTGCCGCCGGTTCTGAGGGAGTAAATTTTAGCCAATCGAAAATTAAATTGGCTATTAAGCAAGCCTTCTCAATATGGAGTGCGTATGCACCATTAATATTTGAAGAAGTTACTGGTAAGAATACAGACATAACCATAGAGTTTATAAATCAGCCAAACCCAACTGCTGCCTTGGGCACTACTTATGGAAAATATATTGAAATAAATACCACAAATAAATTTTTCATAGACAAAGAAAATGAGAAGGATAACCCACCTGTTCAATTAATTGGCCCATTTGACTTGATAGCAGTATTGGCTCATGAGATAGGTCATGCATTAGGTCTTGACCACCCTCCACGTCCATCTGAAGCGCTCATGAATAATGGAATGAGTCCAGGAAGGGTATTAAGGCAACTATATCAATACGATATAGATCAGATAGTCACAAAATATGGAAAAATTGCTACATCGGATATAATATCTACGAATTTAGAAGACTATGCTGATATTAATACTGCCTTTGAAGGATTACACTTTCTCAAAGAAAGTTTTGGCGTACAATTAGACGGACCCACTGGGAATAAACTCAGCCTTTATGTTTTTATGCCAAATACCAAAAACCGAAAAATCAGTTCTATCAATTTAAAATACACAACTGCACTAGCCAATACTTTCGTAAATTCCATAGAATTGTATGATGGAATTATACCACTTCAACATTTTTATTTAAATTCAACAATAAATAGGGGTTGGGAAAATCCATTTAAAGATTGGGACATCAAACTTGGAATACTCGAAAAGAAGAAAATAAAACACGGTATCTTAGCAAAAATTAATATTGAATTTAGGCAGATTGAACAACACTGGGATGTTGGTATTGTTCAGTTTAAAGCCATTTCAGCAAATAGCCTGTTTGAAATAGTTGTTGATTTGCCTGATTTTGAAAACATAGGATTATCGACTTTCAGTTAAATAAATGTCAAGAGTCGAGTAGGTAAGGGGGAACAGCACCCCCAAACCTCTCTCAGAAGCGTACTTGAATCTCTCGATTCATACCGCACTTCTTATGCAGTCGGTAAAAGGATCAGACTTAGTTTGTTCTTTAAAAATCATCCTTAAACGTTTAATTTGTTTTTAAATCCAAACTTCATAACTGAGGTCCTTCGCTCCACTTCCATTACAGGAGTTTCAAAACTACTAAAACTTCATCCGCCACTTATAGCTCATCAATAATTAGCTTACAGGTATTTCCTGCTTGAGTTTTCCTTTTGGCAAAGCATATAGGTTTCCTGTGGTTCCACAAAAAAGCCTGGAAAGAAGTCATGCCTCCTTTAAGACGGTTGCCGTATAGACAGTAATTAATTAGGTTTCCTCTATACTTATCGCTGACTTCTCGTTATAAATCAAGTTTTTACAACGACTGGTCATTTCATCACTTCATCGAAAGGTTCGCTTTCGCTCATCTCTTCTATCGATACCTGACTATTTATATAGCCTTTTCTTCTATCGCTTCACACATCTTTGTTACCTTGGATGCATCATAGAAGTGGTTTGATGAGTTTTCCTACAAACCCTCATCGGAGGACCTACCTCCAGCATTATTATAGCTGATTTAGCACACATAGAGTAGCCGGCCCCACCAACCGAAGCTGATGTGGGTGCCCTTGCCTTGCCGACAGGCAGGTCTTACACCACCGTATTTACGGTTTCTTGTACCCACCCGACCACGGTAGTCGAGCAGTTACTGTGGTTCGTAAATAATCGACCCACTAGCTCATTTAAGCAATTCATTCCATCCATTATTTTTTTATTATGCTAAGAATTTTTTTTCTCTTTATATTTTATTAGAAGCTTACCTTCAGTACAAAGTGTAGAAGTATATATATAAAACAAAAACCGATCAGCAAATTTAATACTACCCTGTTTTTGTTAAGATCGGTGCCATCCGGTTTTGGTCTAAATTATATAGACCTCCATCTTTGGCATATATTTTACACCAAAAATCTTGACAAAAACGCCAGTCAGATTCTTTGCTGCTTATCGGTTTTTATTTATGGTATCCTGTGTTTTGGGACACGGATACGTTAAAAATCATCCGATCGAAATTTATAGGCATATTTTTTTCTTATCTCCTGTTCTTCTCACTGAAAATCATCATCTGTGATAGAACTATTCTCATAAGCTTTTATTTTCAAAAGCATAATCTCCTGCTGCAGGAGCAAATCATCATCCGGTGCGAAATCTGACTGGTCATCACTGTGGTCCATAAAATATATTATTACGGACAAAACTACAACTTTATCCAAACCAAACTCACAAAATCAACACTACAAATACATAATCGAAATGAAATGTAGTCACGCAGAAGCTGTGATCGACAACTCCAAAAATCAAACAACTCTACGGTTCAACAATCAATCAACCACACATACAGGTACAAAGATAGCTTCGGGTCTGATATATGCAAGGTCTGCCCGCTCTATTCCAACGCTTGCGCCTTCCAGGCGTTCCACCTTGCATAAATCAGACGCCTTACGCAGGCACTGTACCTGTTAGTATGGTCGAGTTGGCTATACACTCATTTATCACTTTTATATTCTATCTATCATGACATTCTTATCTGATACCATTTCAGTTTTTGAGACCGGCTCACTATTTATGACATCTACAGTATTCGGAGCTACTTGTGAGCATCGGCCCTTTGCATCATTTATTCACAGTTGTGTAGCACGTCACCAGTCCGGAGATTGGGGCGATTGCTGTCCGGATGATGCTGCCCTTAATGATGCTGCGCTTCTGGATGGCGGCAGAGTTTTTTCAGTTTATATGATTCGGCAGGTCTCTATACTTTAGAGAGTAAGGTTTGGATCATCACCGAGTCATCCAGAGAGCACACTACTGTATTATTCCCTTCAGAGTATTAGTCTCTGATTTGATAGCCTTGGTCTTTGACCAGGGCTATTTTATTCATTTCTATTTTTTCACATAATAAATTCTTACTCATGAGAGCACCATTAGTTCTTCCATCACTTCCTTTTGATTCCGGTACCGTTGTATTCAGTCCGGGCGTCACATCAGCACTTAATTGCCACTCAGGCAGATTATAGATCATTTTCTGGAGTGCCATCTGGCCACTGATTTCGGCATTGTATCCAGAGCTATGAGATTTGATAATGTTTTAGCTGCATTGCTTGAGACTGGCCAGCTCACATCCAGATATTACCTCCATCATCATATTTGTCCACCTGAGACAGGTCTTATCATTACTACCCATCTGGATGAGCGTACTACCACCATAAGATTTGCATCAGAGCAGATGTAGTCTTATATTAGATAGCCTTGGTCTATTCGACCAGGGCTATCTTTTCATTATTTCCTTTTAAACTACATCCTGTCTAAAATTAAATTATGCATCTTTGCATCAAATAACAACCTCTTATATTGAAATACTTATTCATTTCTATTATTTGCATTTTACAATCAATTACTTTCACAGCCCACTCACAATCAATTTTTGATAAAATCAATATCAAAAATGATTCTCTTGTGTACTATAAAAATATCACAGATAGAATTCAATTTGAAATTGAGGAACTGAAACTCGACCAAATCCGATCTGATATAAGTAAAGTTGGACTTCCAAGGTTAGACACTACAGATCAACTCATTCAACATAAAGCAATGTCTTTAGTATATTCTGAAAAGCACGAACAGCCGCAATGGGTTTCACATATTATTACGACTGATATCAGATATGGAGCTGAAGGCAGGTCTAATGACTTTAGAGTAGATCCTTTTGTCAGTACAGGCACAGCAACTGAATCAGATTATTTTCTCAAAACTTTGAAAACTGATGGAAGCTATGCGTATGATGGATTTGGTTACGATCGTGGACATTTAGCACCATCCGCAGATTTTAGATGGTCAGCTCAGGCACTTTCAGAGAGCTATTACTATTCCAATATGTCACCAATGTTGGCCGATTTCAATAGAGATAGCTGGGCAAAACTTGAAGATCTCTTCAGATCATACATTTATCGAAATCCTGAAACTCAATTATATATAGTAACAGGACCAGTTTTAAGCGATGATCTTCCCAAAATTCCACGAGCACAAAACAATGTCACTATACCAAAACACTTTTTCAAAGTCGCTTTGGACCTTACAAATAATAGAGCCATAGCCTTTATTTTACCTAATTCTAAAAATGAAAATCCATTGGAATCCTATCCAGTCAACATTGCTGAAGTAGAATCTATAACAGGAATAGATTTTTTTCATCAGCTTTCGGATGATATTGAAGCCAAGTTGGAAACCTTGAAAGACCCTAAACCATTTTTATCCGGATCTGAACAGTCAGATGTTATCCCTGACCACCCAACCAAACTTCCCCGGAACACCTACAATACCATTATGGCAAAAAGCTAAATGGGAAATGGTCGTACTATCAGAGTAATGGGTACAGTAGTTTCCACCAAACTTTCAGCGAAAGGAAATGTATTTTTAAACCTGGATAAACAATTCCCCAACCAAATTTTTACAGTGACCATCTTTAAAGACAAAATGATCAACTTCAGCTATCAACCAGATAAAGAGCTTGAAGGCAAAAAAATCATTGTAACCGGCAAAGTCACCAATTTTAATGGTGTCCCATCCATGGCCATCGATAATGAAAATGATGTAGAAATCATGAATTAAGTCAAGTCTAAATTGCAAATACAATTTTTTGAATATTTACAACAAATAAATTACATTTACGCTTTAATAAACTTTAAAATTACCAATATGAACTTATTGAAATTTTCCTTTTTGTTAGTTATAAGTATATTTTTTACTTCATGTGAAAAGGATGATTTAGAAATATTACAAGGTGGTATTTGGAAATTACAAGATATCAAGTTGCATAATATTTCAGTCATTGAAGATTGTAATAAAGATGACACAATGGAATTTGGTTCTTCAAAGGTTTTCTTTAATCGTGGAGTAGTTAAGTGTTATGAAGATGATGTAAATAGTGAATCTACATACACTTTACTGTCAGATCAAAAAGCATTAGTTTTTGGTAGTTCGAGAGTAAAAATTTCACTATTGACAGAGACAAAATTGACTTATTTAACGACTAATATTTTCGGTGATTTTTTTCATGAATATTCAAAATAAATAGCTGTATTATTAGGAGCTGGGCAGCTTACATCATTCTATGTAATATCACAAGCTTTATGTCCTGTCCATTCAGGCGTCATCATCACTACCTATCTGGATACTAGTACTACCACTATAAGCTTTGCAGGTGAGAAGTAGTAGTTTTCATTTGATAGCCTTGGTCTGTGACCAGGGCTATCTTTTCTTAATAGTAATGCAGTATAATGGCATTGCAATTGCTGATTGCAAAATGCTAACATAAAGTCATAATTTTAGAATTCATAAAAAAGTTACATCTTTGTCTCACATAACTACCTTACATCAAATATCAAATGATCATCTGCATTTAATAAAGATGACATTCAATTTGTAAAGTAGTTTAAATTGCGAAGTTATGAACAAAAAAAATTGTCTCTTAATACTTATTATTGCTTTCTTAATTTTTTGTTTTCTACTATATTATCTAGGAGCATCCGTTTTTGCAATTTTATATTGATGAAATAAAAAGGCCCCGAACCAGCGTCCGGAGCCTAACCCATGCAAAACAAATCAAACTAAAACTCAATCTCTATCCTGTTCGTCAGAGCGTCCGCGCTCTGATGCAATATCACCAGGCATCATGCCTGAATCTTTACCGCTTTTCACCTTCTTGATGGGAAACACCACATCCGCAGGAAATATCTTGTGCAATCCTTTTGACACCCCAAAACTTACCAGTGCACCCACACATGCCAGGATTCCAGTCTTAAGTATATCACTGCCATCGACAATACCAATGAAAGCAATCACGGTACCACCGAGTGTACCCATGGCCTGATCACTATGGTGAATTCCCATCCCCATCAGACCCTCCTTCTGTTTTTTGCCCGATGACATCATCACCAATATTGGTAAACTGACTTACAGCCGTAGCTACACCACCAGCGGTGACCAGATATCCACCTATTGTCACCACAGCTGCAGGAAGAGATACCGGAGCAGTAAGCAACACAGTACCCACACCCGCCATGATCAATCCAATGTTTCGCAACACCTTAAAAAACTTTGGCGTTGGCGCCTTTGCCCTATCTATGATTTTACTCATCACTTTTTACTTTTAATGTCAATAAAATGTTCCCTCTCTCCACTTATCTTCAGATTCTCGATGATATAGATCAGCGCCAGTCTGGAATATTGACCTTTTCCATTCCCACTCAAAGAGAACACCGGAGCAACACAGCCCCGGAGTTCCTTCTGAGCATCATTGGCCACATGTACCAGGATACCTGATCTGCCTTTCACACCACTTACCTGAAGGCACTCGCCAAATTTCGGATGCTGAATGATGGCCACTGGATAAACTCCCTCCGGCACACACGATACATTTCGTTCATTATTGGCCCATCTCAATTCAATACTCCGACAAAGCAAGATACCTTTGATAAAAATCAACCCATCTGTCCAGGTATCCCGATACAACCTTTGAAGCTCAATTACCATCTTGAATCTACATTAAATAATTCTGAAATTACTGATCTTGAACCGAGCCATTTTTCAGCGAGTCTCCTTTAGGACTAAGGTAAAGGAGCGAAAAATGGACCATCAAACTCAATCTCAGCCTAAACCTTACACCACATCAATAACAGCCAATGCATTGTACCCACCATTCTTCAAAGAATACTGATTACCATTGACTTCCTGATAAAACTCAATCTGAAGAGTGAACACATGAACACCTGTAGCCAAAGCTGGCGCAGCGGCATGTGTCAAATTGATATCCGAAGCGGTATTGTTGATAGGCAGATTCACAGAGTTACTGATCACTGTCTCAAACTCACCCATCTGAAAATCCAACTTGGACCACCCGGCTTTAAATGTCACATGGGTTGCGCCAGGAGCAGACACAAGGTCCATTCTGGGTATTACACCAAGGATATCAAGCGCTCCGGTGGTAGTGTTCAAAGCATAAGACTTGAACAAAATACCACTAAGGATGGCACGACTGTTAAAATTAAAACCCTTCAACACAGCTTTACCTTCCGGAAGGTCAAAGCCTTCATGTACATGTCTCTCACCACGGTCATTTGCCGCATCCAGATTTTTGACATCCGTCATCAATCTTGTCAATCTTGACGTCACCCGATTGTCACTCGCCGTCATCATCAGATTTCTCAATGCGGTCCTCAGCAACTTGCCGGCTGCCGCCGACATCCCAAACTCTGCATTGTTCTCCCTTGTCCGCTGAAACGTTGGATCACTATTGATCCGATCTGCTGACACCCCACCTTTACTCCTTACGAGGTAACCGTCAGCACTTTTGTAAAACGAAAGGTCATCGAGCTTCCCCACAACCTTCAGCAATCCTCCCTGTCTTGCCATAACTTTTCTATTTTTAAAAGGTTAAATAATAACCCAAAAATAGTGGATACCTTAATTCATGACAATACTTCGCCATTTCGCCGTATCATTATTGGTAATGAATGACATATAGTTTCCGATTTTTTCATATACCTTTGTCTCAGGATTTTACCTTTTGTGACTTTACGACAGAGTTTTTGACCCAAAACTCCGTTTTTTTTTCACCCACTCAATGTGACAAAACCATGATAGGATACTCTATAGCATCCCTATAGATAAGCCATAGATACCTTATGACAGGCATATCAAATGGTATGTCCATTTTTAAAGTAAAATTGAGTGTAAAATGAGCAGTTTTTCAAAAGTCATCATCTATCCAAAAGACATCGCCCTCATCACGGGTAAGAGCTACAGATCATCTTGGGCATTACTGCAAAAGATCCGCACCTTTTACTGCAAAGAAGATCATCAAGTGGTCACGGTTCAGGAGTTTTGTTTATACATGGGTCTGAAAATGGAGGATGTAGTTTCAAAAATCTGAAGATGATTATATATTCTTTTTCAACCAATTAAAAAGTTCTTCTAAAAATCTGACAGGTTTTAATCTGTTTGCGATTACATGACCTTTTGAGTGTACATTTTTCATATCCACACCAAAAAATCTACCCATAGTTTCAGCAATATCCTTTAAAGTACCTTCTGCAGCCCCGATACCTTTAAATCCCTTTGCCAACTCCATGATATCATTTTGTTTGAGCTTGAATTTTACCTTGGGTGAACCTGCTATAATTTCGTCAGCGGATTTACCGCCGGATTTATGTGCTAAATACTCTGTGAGCATCTGATTTGCCTTTACAAGTGCAATAATATGATTTTCTTTTGATTCCTTTTTAAAAAAAACAACGTCCTTATCTGTACTATCAGAACGATAATAGATAACATAATGTTCAATCTCTAAAAATTCCCTATCTAGTTGTTTTAACAGTTTTTTATAATATTTGTATGTAATGGGTCGTCGTTTGAGTTCGATATTGTAGATCATTTCATAGTATATGCCATACTTTTGAAATTCAGATTTTTCGTCTTTATAATATTTTATCTCGTCATTCTCATTATTAAAAATAAATTCTGCTTCTGCCAAAACGATCTGAGCATTGATTTCATTAAATTTGATGAGTCTGCTTTTAATATCTTCGAACGACAATTCTAAAGTAAATAGTCTTCCCTCACAAAATTGGGAGAATTCTTCATAGCCGGTATGGAGTTGTTCGAATAACATATTCTTAGCCCATGGTTCATTGACTTACTCACTACATTGGTTGGTATCTCTGTTTCTTTTATGAACGAAGAACGAAAATAGTATGCTTCAAATTATATTAAATATTAAATTAACATTAACGCCTTGGATACACATTAACAAAAAAAAGCAGCGTGATTTGGTCAGCGCTGCCTTTTCTATTTTCAAGGAAAGTTTAATTGGCCTTTTTATCCACTTTAGATTCCTTAGCAAATAATTTTTCACTCAATTGGTCCATTTCCGCTCCAACCCTGCTCTCAACGATCTTACCATAAATTTGAGTAGTTTTGATACTGCTATGGCCCAGCATTTTACTTGTTGCTTCCATACTTACCCCATTGGCCAAAAGTACGGTGGTAGCAAATGTATGACGAGCAATATGTGTAGTCATCGGTTTTTCTATCTGGCATAGATCAGCGAGTTCCTTCAGATAAGCATTGAGTTTCTGATTACTTTTCATAGGTAACAATCGATTTTTATTGTTACAGAGCGGATGTTCTTTATACTTCTCTATTATTTCCAAAGCTGGCTCCAGGAGTGGCACATTACTGGTATTGTCATTCTTTTGTCTGGATGTGTAGATCCATTTCTTGCCATTGATACCTGTCACGATGTGCTCCGGAGTAAGTTTTGTAGCATCTTTATAGGCATATCCGGTATAACAGCAAAATACAAAACAATCCCTTACTTCTGCAAGTCTTGGCAATTTGATCTCCTTTTCCATAATTCTATTCAACTCATCACCGGTAAGATATTCACGCTTGGCTTCTTTGATCGATACTTTATAGTTCTGAAAGATATTTTTATCTGCCCATTCATGATTCACTGCAAAGTCCATAACCCGGTTCAGATACTGTATATATTTGACAATGGTGTTTTGATGCAGCTTCACTTCAGTTTTGAGATAGAAGTCATATTCTACAATGAGGCTGTATTTGAGCTGGAAAATATAAAGATCATCATTTTTGAACTTATCCTTAATAAATTCGGCAAGTTTTTTTGAATATGCCTTATAACGCTCCCACGTATGCTGATTAAGTTCAATTCCAATTAGTTTAGAAGAATGCTCATTATAGATTTTGCAAACTTCATACAGTTTCTTCTTTTTTGGCTCATCTGTTCCAAACAACTTATCTCGCAGCATTTCTACCGTAATCTCATCTTCCTGGAGTTTGATGTCATTATAAATCTTCATGACGTCCATCCTGATTTTATCCAGGTAATTATTTAAAGCAAAAATTGCTTGGCTATTTCCTCTTGCTCTGCCATGGCTTTCATCCCAAGACTCAATATCAATTTTTTGATTTACTGAGATTCTTGCTCGTTGACTGTCAAGAAATAGTTGTAGGTAGATGGGAACTTGTCCATCAATCATTCGATTCTTTCGGATAATGAAAGAAATTTTTAAAAATCTAATTTTTTCATGATTGTACATGATTTTAACGGTTAAGAAATAATGGATGTTGCATCACCACAGTTATTTTCTTAAAATATTAACTATCATGTTGTAAAGATACTATCAACTTATGGTGCCAGATGTTTTTGGCGTGGTGCCGTATTGGTGACAGATGGTGCCATTATGGTGCCATATAATTTACATCTGTTAACATCATTTCACCTAATCAAGTTTTCATAACTCCTTGAAAAACAAACGCCAAACAGAATTTTACTTCTATTTGGCGTTATGTTTTGCGGACTGGACGGGTCGGCCGCAAAATAAGATTAATCATATATATCACTTTTATTCAATTGATTATAAATAAAACATATCTTTATATGTAATTTGGGGAATCTCTGGGAACATGTAATCTGATGCAATTTACACTATTTTGAGCGTAGCGCAAAATTTATTTTTATCTTTTTAAATCGGTAAAAATGATGCCAAAAAAGGTAATATTTTGAGAAAAATTCCAATCATCCATTTTACCCTATTTTGACACCAAAACAGCAGTCCACTACGAGTTCTCAAAATAGGACACGGAGTTCTTTTTACGGTCAGAAGCGTACTGTTTCACAGTCAGGTGCGTACCGTAATGAGAACTCGTCGAAAACTCGTCGCAGTACCATATTAAGACATATACTACAATATACTACATACTACTTAACTACAGCAAAAAATTAAAAATTTTAAAAAAAAGACAAAAACTACACGGGACAATCGCACCAGGGGCCGGCGAGCCCAATTTTTCAATAGCATTTAGCATACAAAAGGTTTAATTCAAAATTATATTCTGTATGACTAGTAAATAATTGTTGTAATCAGAATATGGTATCGTTTTTTTGGCCATCTTGGTAAACTTGATTCTGATGGACATCAAAATACTTATTTTTAGATATTTTGGATATTTGACTGAGCCCTTATTTCACTTAGGTTTAGCCTTAATTTTGAGCTTAATCAAATTCTATCACCACTCCAAATTAAAAAATATTTATCCAACTTGGATTCATCTTTGTAAATGATTTGACCACATGCCTCCACCTTTGCATCAATCAAATTATTATTTACCATGCCTGCCAGTATCCTTACCACAGATGATCTCCGGGAATTTAAAACGGAGCTCTTTGATGAAATCAGAACCCTGATTTCAAAAGCCCAAACACCTAGTGTCCAGCAAAAGAAATTTTTAAAATCTTCGGAAGTAACCGACTTATTGGGTATCTCTCCAAATACTTTGTACCAGATGCGGGTGAACCGCCAATTGCCTTTCACAAAAGTGAATGGAACCATTTTCTTTGATTGGGACGATATCATGGCCATGATGGCAAAAAACAAGAAGTTGGAAAAAGTCTATCAGAATAATCGTAAATTTTGATCACATGACTTCAAAACCATCTAATCAGCCGCTAATAAACTACTTCCGTCACCAGGACCAGTTTTATGAAATTGTTAAATCGGTGGATGCCATCAATTACACCCACATTGCTTTGTACCAGGCTTTGTTTCGCAGATGGAATTTGAATTACTTCAACAATCCATTTCATACAGACCGGGAAACACTAATGGCCATGTCAGGTATCAAATCCAAATCTGCTTACTACAAAGTTTTGCGGGAATTGGAGTCGTTTGATCTTTTACGATATTTCCCTTCTACTTCGGTTTATGTAAAGAGTCTATTCTGCCTATCCACATTCGAGTTTTCAGAAGAGAGTGTTTCCATTTGTCTATGGGGAATATCCAATCATCTATCATTAGGGTTAAATTCAGGCAATCAGACGGCACTTTTCAGTAAAAACCATACAGAATCATCAAAAGCTAATTTAACATCCGTATCGGCTTTAAAAAACGGTAAAGGAAAGCTTGTATTATTGAAAAAATATAAGCTGGAAATGATTTCTATTCAGCCAGATCTGAAAGTAGATACCAAACAAAATGAAACTTCTAAATTTAACCCACTCACAGATCCTAGATACGCGTCTCACCTAGATCAAAATATTTCATCACTTTCAAATAATTCCTATCATGCAAACCATCAGAATTCAAAATCTGGACGTTCCGGTCTCCGTCCTCCGGGAGTACAAATCGATCCTAACGCAGATTACTCAGTCCCACTTTAGTTATGAGCTGTTTACCAAATTTTTGGAAGTCAATGGTCAGATCATATTTGGTCAAAATTTCCGACTTTACCAGGAAGATAAAAAAGTGCTCATGGAACTCTACGCCTACTTTACCGGAGAACCGCAGCTTTGCAAGTTCTATTCCATAGATCTCAATAAAGGCCTTTTCCTTTCTGGGAAAACTGGGGTTGGGAAGACCGTTCACATCAAACTATTGAGAAGATTGCTGGAATTAAATGAACGGTTTAAAATAAAGTCATGCCAACAACTTTCTTTGGAGTACATGGAGCAAGGTTCCAATGTTTTGATGCTGTATGGTCGCAATTACATTGACTATATTGATCGCAACACCATCAACCAGTCCTATTGTTTTGACGATTTAGGAACAGAAGATGAAGTCAGACATTATGGCACCCAGACCAATGCCATGGCGCAGGTCATTTTGATGCGCTATAACCTTTATCAGAATTACAAAATAGTTACTCATTTCACATCCAACCTCACTGCCGATCAGATTGAAAAATACTACGGTGACCGGGTAAGGAGCAGATTAAAAGAGATGTGCAACTGGATTGAATACACCAGCGATTCTCCTGACAAAAGAAAATAAAATCAGATACTTTAATGAGTCTGATCTGCAAAGAAGCATATTACACTAGTTGGTTTACTTTCGTCTTTCCCTCGTGATGTGGGTCTCGATTCGGAAAGCTGAAACGGGAAGAGCAGCAGCTTCAGCGCCTGCTGAAGCTGCTTTTTAAAATTCAAAATAAAATTTATGGCAAAATCATTTTTAATCTTCGCATCAATTTTAGCTTTCATCTTTATCGCAAATTCTGTGAATAGCCAAGAAATCATTCTCCCAGGCTTAAAAGGAGATTCTCTACTCACCGAACTAAAAAAATACTACACCCCCAAAACCGTCCTCCCTTATGACCAAGCAAGGACCAAACTCTATAATGAAGTTTTCCTTCAGAACGATTCATTAGAATGCTTCTATTCCGGATACAAAATCCCAGTTCCATCAGGTACCAACATCCTTTCCTGGACTGCCAAGTATGGCATCCAAACAGAACATCTTTTTCCCAGATCTCTTGGATCAGCTGCAATGCCTGCATTATCAGACCTACATCATTTAGTACCAGCAAGAGCAACGATCAACACTTTAAGGAAAAATTCCCCATTCCAGGACATTCCAGACGAACAAACTAAGTATTGGATATACCAGGATAAAGTACTCACCACTATCCCCAGAAAAGACATCAACCTGTATTCTGAATCCAAATCCAATGCTTTTGAACCATCTGAATTTCGCAAAGGCGACATCGCCCGGTCCATGTTTTACTTCTACACTTTTTACCGATCAGAAGCGAACCATAAGAGTAAAACCTTCTTTACATCTATGCTCCCCAATCTTTGCCGTTGGCATCGATTTGACAAAGTGGATTCCACAGAAATCAACCGATCAATGGCCATCACTAGCATCCAGTCCAACATCAATCCATTTATATTTGATCCAACGCTCTCAGAACGTTGTTTTTGTGTTCCGTATCCTGACATACCTTCCAAGATTTATACCGTAAAAATCTACCCAAACCCTTCCAAAGGTCTTTTTTATATTGATATTCCGGACTACAAAGGCCTAGTCAACATGAAGATTTCTGATCAATCCAGAAAACTAATCGAGACGCATCATTTGATGTATTCTGGGTTGATGAGCTGGAGGTTGGATAGTGGCTTTTACAAGGTTAGTATTGCTTTTACAAATTCCCATTCTGTCACAATGGATTTACTGATATTTTAAATAACAGCCAAATAATGAAATCACAGTTGGCAATTTTGCTTTACCGATAATATAATTGATTCATTTTTTATTAAAACTTCATATTCTGTATCCTTACAGCATTTAATATAGACAGTAACGCCACACCTACATCTGCAAAAACTGCCTCCCACATGGTAGCTAAGCCACCTGCCCCAAGTATAAGTACAATAGCTTTTACACCAAAAGCCAGTGTAATATTTTGCCAAACAATCTTTTTGGTTTGTTTACCAATGTTTATGGCCATAGGTATTTTACTTGGCATATCATCTTGTATGACAACATCTGCCGTTTCAATGGTGGCATCGCTACCCAATCCTCCCATTGCAATCCCAACATCACTCAGTGCTACCACAGGGGCATCATTGACACCATCACCTACAAAAGCTACGGTTTCGTTTTTAGCTTTGATTTCTTTTACTTTACTGACTTTGTCTTCCGGTAGTAAATCGCCATAAGCATTGATAATCCCGAGAGATTTGGCTACAAACTGAACAACATTACTTTTATCACCACTAAGCATAGTTGTTTTTACCCCAAGTGCTTTTAATCTGTCTATTGTAAGCTGAGCATCTTCTTTGATAATATCTGCAATGGTAACATAGCCAACAAATTTTTTATCATAAGCTATGGCAATGATGGTGTAAACAATAGAGCTAGAATCAACTTCATGAGCAATGGAGAACTTGTCCATCAATTTGAAATTACCAACTAACAGTTCTTTACCATTTACTGTGGCTTTTAGTCCATGTCCGGAAATCTCTTCTACATTTTCTGGTTTGATATTCCTATCCACATCACCTACATACTTGTGGATGGCGGTAGCCACCGGATGTGTACTGTGACTCTCAACTGCATTCACCATTTGTAATATTTCATCTTTGTTGTATTGTTGATCTATTACTACATCCTGAACCTTAAAAACGCCTTCTGTCATGGTTCCTGTTTTATCCATGACCACATTTTGAATATTGGCAATGATGTCTAAAAAATTACTGCCTTTGAATAGTATGCCATTTTTAGAAGCTGCACCAATGCCACCAAAATATCCTAAAGGTATGCTTATGACCAAGGCACAAGGGCAAGATATAACCAGGAAAACCAATGCTCTGTATAGCCACTGACTAAAATCATAATTGTCAACAAAAAGATAGGGAAGGGCAGTGATGAGTACAGCTAAGAGTACTACAATAGGTGTGTATATTTTTGCAAACTTTCTAATGAACAGTTCGGTGGGTGCTTTCTGAGCGGTAGCATTTTGCACCATTTCTAAAATTTTGCTCAACTTGCTATCGGTATAAGCAGTAGTAACTTTAACCTGTGACACCGTGTTAAGGTTTATCATGCCTGCCAATACTGTTTCCCCTTTTATTTTGGTATCGGGTTTACTTTCTCCAGTCAATGCTGCTGTATTAAAAGAAGCAGTGTCTGAAAGTAATTCGCCGTCAAGGCCTAACTTTTCTCCCGATTTTAGTTGAATAATGTCTCCAATTTTTGCAGTTTCCGCTTTTATCTTTCTTGCCTGATTGTTTTCTAAAATGGTAACTTCATCGGGTCTTTGATCTAATAAACTTTTTATATTTGCTTTGGCTCTTTTTACGGCCAAAGTCTGAAATACTTCTCCAATGCTATAAAAAAGCATGACGGCTACGCCTTCAGGAAATTCTCCGATAGCAAAAGCCCCTATGGTGGCAATGCTCATTAATAAAAACTCTGAAAACACTTCACCTTTACTTATTGCACCGATGGCATCTTTGATGACCGGAAAACCAACCGGTGCATATGCCCCCAAATACCAAATTAATCGAACCAAATCAGTAAACCAGGTTTGCGGAATCAAATGATCCAATGCAAGGGCAAAAACTAAAAGGAAGCATGAAATGATGGCAGGTAAGAATATTTTGTAAGTACTTCCATTTCCACCTCTATTATCGTGACCGTCATCATCATGTTCGTCATGGCTTGGTTCATCAGTAGCACAACACACAATTTCTTTATGCTCCTTCTTTAATTCTTTATTTGCTACGGCATTTATTTTTTCTTCCTGAGTGCAACAAAGTTGATTGCCTTTTGCATCATATATATGTTTATGTTCCATTTTAAAACAATCTTTTTGCTTTTAATTTGTAATATAAATAGTCATGAGTGTGTTGCTTTTGCAAAAACTCTTCTTCTAATCTGATCTGGATTTGTATGACAATATAGGTGGTCAAAGTCAAAAAGAATGTAAGCGCATTAGGAACAAAAAAAATAGGCCCAACACACTTATGATCATACCTAAAAAAATAAGATTTCTACTAATCGAAAATACACCATCTGTGACTAATTTTGTTTTATTTTCTTCATCAATGCCTATTCTCCAGCTATTACTCATTTGATACTGTGCTATGCTTATCCATACCAAGGCAATATGTATTAAAGCCAGTCCAATTATAGTCAGTGGTTTAGTTTGTAAGTAGGAAATCGGTACTAAATAAGAATGTATTTTTTCTGAAAAAGAAAACGTTAGTACAGCAGCAAACAATAGAACAATCAACACATTCGTGATAAAGCCAATATAATCAGATGCATTATCAATTTTTCCAAATATTATAGGATTAATTCTTGTCTGTCTAATAGTTTGATAAATAGTTATTTTTAATGCTGTAAGCATGTTTAGAATGAAATAAAGTGGTAAATATATATTAAGCATATTCAACAGTATTATTATTTGTGGCTATTTGGAGTGACAATCATCAGTACATTCTTCACGACCAAAAGGCTTAATATTTATTCCTACAGTAAAAATAAAACCATCTGTAGGTGCATAAATTTCAGGAAATACAGGATTTCGAACTGTTCCTAAAACTTCAGGTGAATATCTACTTTGTCTTCTATCTGTAAAGTTTTCAAAATTGATATAGGGACTTCCCCACTTGAAATGTTTTTGAATTAATAAACCCAATGTAGTAAAATCATTAGTTTGAGTACCGTTAGAAAGGTATTGTTTTCCAGTATAATATACTTCATATCCTATCCGCCAATCTTTATTTTCATACATTAAAACTGATCCGGCATTATGTTTGGGTGTCAGAGGTTTTAAGGGATTACCTTCTAAATACTTTAATCTTGTATCAATCAAGGCATAATTTATAAACCATCTAAGATCTTTATAAGTAAATTTCACATTTGTTTCAGAACCAAGACTCCTAATATTTTCAGGTGCATTGCTAAAAATGTATTCTGTAGGTGAAATATTCTCTAAAAGCAAAGCATTTGAAATTTCTGTCAAATAGAATAATTGATTTATTGAGAAAAAGATATGGTCGGTTAGTGATGATTTGTAATTGACATCGAGGTTTGCGCCATAAGATCTTTCTGCATCAAGATTATCTGGACTTATTGGTTTTACATTTCGGAAGTTAAGAGTAGCGGCATCTTCTGTGAAAATATCCGGAATTTTATATCCTAACCCACCACCTAAACGGGTTGAAAGTTTATCATTAGATTTCCAGAGCAATGATATCCTAGGTAATGGGAATATACCCCAATATAAAGAATAATCCGTTCTAAAACCAGTTTCTAAAATAAACTTACGTGAAAGGTTTGTAATATTGTTGGCAAAAACTCCTAAGGTTCTTTGCTGCATATTTCGTGGTGCGCTATAGGTAATCTCCTTAAAGGTATTAGTATACAGGTTTGCACCTATTATCCAATCCGATTTTTCACCATTTTTACCATAATTAAATTCTGTAAATGTATTGGTCTCGTCTCCATTAAATATGTAATTCGGTTGATTGATTTTACGACTAAAGAAACCCACACTATTTTTAAATTCTATAGTCTGACTTTTTGCTAATTTGGATTCAAAAACAAATTGAGTACTAAATCTATTTGTAGAATTGTTCTCAAAGTACGTGTGGTTAGCATCTACTCCATTTTTAACTACATTAATGTCTCCACCTTCTCTTTTGTCGGTTGTTGCATTTATGCCTATCCAAACAGTAGACTTTTCGTTTGGATAATAAAATAGTTTTGGATTTAATGAAAATGAAGTAGTCTCTGGAATATTGGTAAATGTGTCATCATCAGGGTTGTAAGTTGAATTATAATGCGCTGCACCATAGAGTGCAAATCCAAGTTTCTCTTTTCTTTTGCTGTAAAAAACATTACCTGTACTACCCCCTGTATGTGTTTGAGAAAGAAGTATGTTTAGATCTGGTTCTTCAGTTGGTCTTTTTGATACCATGTTTACTAAGCCAGCTATTGCCCCACCGCCGTATAGAGTTGAAGAACTTCCTTTTATTATTTCGAACTGGGCTAAATCTAATGGAGGAATTTGCATTATACTTAAACCACCTGAAAAACCGCCATATAGAGGAAATCCATCTTTTAATAATTGTGTATATCTACCGTCCAAGCCCTGTATTCTAATACTTCTATTTCCACTGCTTAGGCTTGTTTGCTGTATTTGGATACCTGTACTTTCTCTTAGTACCATAGATATGTTGGGTGCATTCATAATTGCCTTTTCTTCTAACTCTTCACCTCCAATAAATTCTATTCGAGTAGGAATATTTGTAATTGTACGAGTACTTCGTGTTGCTTTAATAGTAACAGCATCTATTTCTTGGCTGGCACTTTCTAAACTGAAGGTAAAAAAGCTGTTAATCCCATTTACTGATATAATTGTGTCTTTTTTCTCATAGCCTACAAACGAAAATTCAAAACGATATGAACCGACAAGTAAATTAGAAAACAAACCTATTCCATCAATGTCAGTTACTGTACCTTGATTAATCTCATTAATTTGAATAGTGGCACCAATTAAAGGTTCTTGATTTTCACTATCCAAAAGTTTGATTGATACCTCAACGACTTGAGCTGAAAGATTACTAACTGAAAGGGTTATGAATGTAAGAAAACTTAATAGAACTTTTGTCATTATTTCTGCTTTTATGTTAAATTATACCGCAAAGTTATTATGAATATACTGCAACTCAATTGCAAAGTTTAACTACACTTATTACAAAGCCCTTTCACTACCATATTTGCTCGTTGCATTTTGAAATTTTGAGGTAATTTAATAATAGGTATTGGATTATCTAAAAGGCAATAGGTATAGCTGCACTTGGTACAATAAAAATGATAGTGCAAATCTTGTGGGTCACAATTACATCCTGTAGGACAAACAGCATACTTAATCATACCCGACCCATCTTCGATGCTATGAACAACTTTTTTTTCTTCAAATGTTTTTAGAGACCTAAATATAGAACTTCTATCGGTATGCATTAAACCTTTTTCAATATCTTTTAATGATTGAGGTTTCAAATGCTCCAATAGATATCTAAGCACTAAAATTCTTACAGCCGTAGGATTTACATCTTTTATTTTTAATATTTCTTCCGCTTTTTCCATCATAAAAACCATAAATTATCTTTGACAATATCGGCTAATTTATCATTCGTAATGTAAGGATGGATATGTACAATCATTTCAGAGAATTTGATTGTGATGGAAAAATTCATTATGTTTAACCCCAACATTAAGGTAAATTTTTTCTTGTTGTGTGCAGCATAATTGAATACCTTCTGCATCATATATATATTTGTGTTCCATAATTATAGTAGTCTTTTTGTTTTGAGTTTATAATTCACATAGTCTTGGGCGTGTTGCTTTTGCAAAAATTCTTCTTCTAATCGTATCTGTATTTGAATGACTATGTAGGTAGTTATTGTTAAAAAAAATGTAAGGGTATTAGGTAGAATTAAAAATAGACCTAACACACTTATGATCATACCCAAAAAAATAGGATTTCTGCTGATTGAAAAGACACCATCCGTTACTAATTTGGTTTTATTTTCTTCATCAATGCCTATTCTCCAACTATTACTCATTTGAAATTGTGCAATGCTTATCCATACCAAAGCAATATGTATTAAAGCCAAACCTGTTATAGTCAGTATTTGAGTTTGCAAGTAAGAAATTGGTACTAAATAGGAGTACATTTTTTCTGACATAGAATAAGTAAGCACAGCAACAAACAAAAGAACTATCAGCACTTTCATGATGAAGCCAATATAATCATGTGCATTATCATTTTTTCCAAAAGTAATTGGATTTATTCCTGTCTGTTTATAGGTACGATAAGTAGGTATAACAAATGCTACCAGCATGTACATTATTAAATAAATGGGTAGATATATTTTTAGTGCCATAATATTTTAAAAATAAGTTGAAAGTCCAAAATTAAAACCAGCAGTATTACTGGGTGGATTACCTAATACATCTGTTTGTTTCTGAATGCGATAATTTAGTCGAATCACTGATTGTGAGTTGGGTCGAAAACTAACTGCCGGCATTATACTCCAGAGATGATCTCCGATGTTTGATCCTGTATCAATAAATTGACCCTTGTTCCAATCAACATATTCGAACCGGACTGCAATGTTAATGACTGCATCCTTCCACCCTGCTATGGTCCTTTTTACAACAGGTTGTACGATATCCAGGAAACCGCCAAACTGTTTATTCCCAAATTGCTCCGAATAGGTTTTTGGTACGTCTACATTTACCCAAGCACATTCCGTGGTGATAAAAGTATTGGTTTTAGGTAAAGTAGTATTAAAATCCACTGCAAAAACATGAATACTCCTCTTTTCATCAATGACCAGGCCGTCGTCCTGCCATTTATTATAAATACCTCCCATATACGACAAGCCTATTTCTCCTATTTTACTGTGACGGATGGCAACCTTTGTAGTATAGAGTGGCGTACCACTTGGCAACTCTTCAAACCGTTCCGTATTTTTTTTTGCAGCCGGTAGAAATGTTTTGTTTTCACTATTCTCTATGATAGAATTATCAAATCCACTGGATGCGTAAATTTCATATCCTATCATCCAGTTCTTATTATATTTTTTGCCATAAATCCCAAAACTATAATCATTCCTCCCCTCAGATTAAACAATTCATTAAATTCCATATCAACAGCCGCAAACTCGATTGCAATTTCTTTATCAGCAGGTTCAAACTCAATCTCACTCAAAAACTTTATCCTTTTAGAGATAGATGATGCCACAAATAAAGTCATCCTCCGGAATTGAAGCTGATGTCCATCACTAATACCATCCGTTCCGATATGCTGCCAGTTTGCTTCCACATAACCTCCAAGAGAGACAGGGGCTTTCTTATTGGTTACAAAAGGTCGATCATAAATGGCGTCCATATTCAATAAATCCTTTTTAGAATGTGCCGTTGGATCCTTCAATAATGACGGATCAATTTGAGCTTGCAAAGGTAATGTCATCCAAAATATACAGACAAATACAGTTATTATCTTATTCATACGGCTTTCAATGAAATTTTTAAATAATTACCTTCAATTGTGACAGGAAAAGTGCGAAGATTCCTGTCTGCTGGCCCATTGGTTACCAACCCGGAATTACTGAATTCACTGCCATGCGCCGGGCATTGGAGCTTATCACCAAACACCTGTACTTCATTTCCCTGGTGAGTACACTCCAGCCAAAGTGCATTGTATTTATTTTCTTCTATTCTGTACACACAGATGGGAAATTTAAGTACATCATTGTTTATAATGACATACTTTTTGAATGTAATTTTATCATCTGAGACAGATTCAAAATCTGAAAGGGCTACCAGAATATCACTATTTTCTATATTACCGCTGATGGTCTTTGTTACCGTACAACTTTGCATCAATGTTACCATTGCACTGCCGCCCAAGCATGCAAACCCACATGTTTTTAAAAAATCTTTTCTATTCATCTTACAACGATTTTAAAAAATGAATGATGGCAGATTTTTCACTCTCATTCAACAGGTTGAATTTATCTTTGCTTAGTTTAGCTTCTCCTCCATGCATCATGATAGCTTCTTCGATACTTTTTGCCCGGCCATCATGCATTAAAAAATACTGACCACCCTGTGAATTTGGAGATAATCCAAGTCCCCACAATGGTGGCGTTCGCCATTCTGAAGTTTTTGCAAATCCTTCTGTATATCCATCATCAAGTTCAGCGCCCATATCGTGAAGCAACATATCTGTATAAGGATATATGGTCTTATTACTCAATGCCGAGACAGACGAATAACCCGTTTGCAATTGTGGTGTATGGCAGCCCGAACAATTTATTTGTGTAAATAATGCTTTACCAGTTTCAAAATTCCCATTTCCTTTGGATCTTGGTATTGGTGCCTTTAAAGTCTGTAAATAAAAAACAACATCTCTTACAGTTTTGTCACTCACTTCTGGATCAATTGTATGACCACTATATACATCATGTGGAGTAAAGGTGGAAGTAATACCCATATCCTGATTATATGCATTCACCGTTTGGTGAAGTAAATTGTAAGCAGCCGCTTTTTTGCCAAACCGATGTATGTATTTTCCATTTTTAACCACAGCATTACTATTGGGTGTTATGAATTCCGGTAAATATCCAAAACTAGGCACTCCCGATATGCCATCGCCATTGCTGTCTTCAGGATCCGACATGGAGAGTATATCTTCATCACTCACCAGTTCTAAAAAGCCAAGCCCTGTGTTTGCAGGTGGTGTAAATTTTGATGAAGTAGCACCATTTGGTATGACCTCTGTTTGAAATCCGGGAATTGCTCTGTTTTGTAATTGTGGACCACCCAAATGTAAAAACTTATTGCCTGTGCTGTCCGTTTGCCCAAATCTGACAAGCGTGGTAAATGGTGTGCCTTTACCATCACCTGCATGGCAACTTCCGCAGCTTGTTGCTACAAATATTGGTCCCAGTCCAGTCGCAGGAGTAAATATTTCATTATTAAATGCAATGTCTCCTGCCAAAAACTGACGATTCTGTTCATATGTCAACCCATTTACCGGACCATCAAGTATGGAATCATCATCAGGAGCTTCAGGCTCAAATTTACTACAGGATATGATTAAAAAGATTATTGCAACCATACCAGATATAAATGTATTTCGTTGATTCATTGATTTTGATTTGTAATGCAAAAATAAAACGTAGTAATAATACGAATAATGAGTGAGATGCAATTTTTTTATTGCATCTCACACTTCTTTAATCTCTAATCCACTGTATTCATATCATTATCTATTCTGAAAGATATGTTACAGATCACGCCAAAAGAAATTATTTTACCATCTTTTACATGCGCTTTGGTATCTTTTACATACACCGAATCTACATTTCGAATGGTTTTAGACACTTCCGTTACCGCATTTTGCATAGCTTCTTCTATACTGTTTGGAGAGCTTGCAATGACTTCAATTACTTTTACAATGGCCATTTTTATTTGGTTTAAAATGTTATAAAATATTTATTTGTGAACTTAAACTATGGATCAGATTTCAATCACTATTAATGTTCGTGACCGTCGCCTTCTTTATGGTCATGACCATCTCCTTCTTTATGATCGTGACCGTCTCCTTCATGGTGATCATGCCCATCATGATCTTCATGTTCTTTTTTAATCAGATCCATTTTACACACCGGACATTTGCCCATTTCATGGTAAAATTTACCTTTTTCACAATCCATCGGGCAACATGGAAAAATAAGCGTTTGTGCTAACTCCCTATTGCGCCTACTGTTTGTCTTGGCATCGAATTTTTTTTTCCATCACTTTTCCCAAGACTCACAAAACAGTGCGAGAAAATGAAACTTTTAATGCGCGTGTTCCCAGAAAACCACGATCAAAAAATTAATTTGTTTTTCATATTTTAAATTAAAATAAAAAAAAAATGACTTAAGTAAAGAATTATAGTGATTATTAAAAAATACAAATTTAAATATTTTTTCCTAATGAGCATGTCCTCCGCCTCCCGATTCTTTGGTCAGATGTGATTGGAGATAAAAGGCACCTTTTGTTACTATTTTATCACCCTCATGTATAGGTTCTAATAAATTTACCTGAACATTTCCAAGCTGGGACACACCTGTTTTTACTTCGATTCTGGCAAAAGTAATTTCACCTTCTTCATGTTGTTCATTTTCCATGATAAATATAAACTCTCTGCCTTCTGCTTTTATTATAGCATCTGCAGGAAGTGAGCTTACTTTATTGCCGCCCATCTCAACCAATGCATTGACATACATGCCTGGTA
Organism: Saprospiraceae bacterium; assembly: GCA_016714445.1. Taxonomy (GTDB): domain Bacteria; phylum Bacteroidota; class Bacteroidia; order Chitinophagales; family Saprospiraceae; genus OLB9. Next base: position 209,135 of record JADJNF010000007.1, read on the forward strand.
TTAGATTGTGATTTAAATCGATGATATCCGCATGGACCGCAACAGATTTAGTATCATTTTCAAAGTTTTTGCCAATGTTTTTTATTTTACCCCTGATTTCTTTATTATTCTGATTGGTAAGTATAAAACGGACATCCTGACCAACTTTGACTTTAAAAAGATCCTTTTCATATATCAGCAGATCCACATGCATTTTTGAATTATCAAGTATGGTAAACATTGGCTTTCCTGTTTCAGCATTACTTCCTATTTTTACATATATATCTGATACATATCCGGATATAGGCGCATTGATGGACAATACAGGTGATTTTGATGTACCGCCCAATATCAACATTTGGTCTGTGATTTCTATCTGTTCCAGCAGGTTTACAATTTTTTTTGTCTCTAATTCCAATTCAGACGCTACTTTCTGAAATGTCTTTTTTGCATTGATGTTCTCCTCTGAGAGCTCTTTTTGCCTATTATATTCCACATCCAGGTATTGTTTATTGGCTTGTGCAGATTGGAGTGATTCTTTCAGTTTTGATTTCTCCAGCCTTATCTTATTGTATTCAAGACTTTGGATGGTCGCCAGCGATTGACCCTGTTTCACATATTGTCCTTCTATTACTTTGATGGTCTTTACTATTCCACCCATCGTTGATGTAACATCTGCCTGATTTTGCGGTGGTAGTTTAGTGTATCCGGAAGCATTGATAGCATCACTCAAATTTTTCATCTCAAACCAGCCGGTATCTATCCCTGCATTTTTGTACTGTGCAGCATTCAGGTGTACAGTTTTGCTATGTGCTTCTTGCTCAGTATGTTCACCATCGGCATGGTCATGACCACTATGGTCCTCTTCTGCTTCATGATTATGGCCATCACCTTCTGCATGTTCTTCTGCCGCATTTTCGTTAGATTTTGATTTGCACGATGATACATTGATCATCAGTAATGGCAATAGGAACAGGATTAAAATTATCTTTATTTTATATTTCATTTTACTTTTTTTAAGGTATTAAAATTTCTATTTATTCATTAAATATTGAAGGTTTATGACTATTTCATTATACCGATTTAACGAAGCAAAGTAGTCCAGTTTTATTTCTCTGGCCATTTGCATTCCTTGCATATATTCGATATAGGAAATATCTCCATTGGTATAAGAAGTATTTGCATTCCTGATAATGATTGCTGCATTTGGATTTGCGGTCTTCTCAAAATATTCCAGTTTGCTTTTCGCTAAGTTCAATTCGCTTATCAATTGATTGTAACTAATAAGGATGCTCTGATTTGTTATGTCAGCATTTTTTTGCTGGAGTAATACATTGTTTTTTAAAGCGCTGATCTTAGCTTTGTTACTCCCCAAAGACAAGATGGGTATCGACATACCAATCGTGGCCCCCTGAAACCTGGGTACTCCGTTGTAAGATCTAATCTGACTATTCACTTCCTGATTTCCTGTCAGAGATTGGATGAAATATCCTACACTAAACTCAGGTTTCATTTGTGCTTTTTCAAGGTTTACCTGCATATCAGCAAGTTTTACGTCTTGCAAAGCTATGCTTACAGCTGTATTTTGAGTCAACGATGCGGCATTACTTACATCAAAAAGATCCAACACACCATATTCAACTAAATCAAAGATAATATCCTCTTTTAATTGAAGTACCATGGCAAGTTTCTTTGTCTCCATATCCATCGCTGTCTGATTTTGACGTATCATTTGCTGAAATTCTTCCTTCCGCGTGATACTCATTATTTGTTCCAGCTGACTGGATTCTCCTGTTTTATATTTTAAAGCAACTGCTTTCACCTGCATGGTCAATAAGCTATCCTGTTCTATCAAAATCTCATTTAATTTCTGATAATACATAATGTTATTCCAGACTTGACGGACGTTCATAATCACTTCCTGCTTTGCAAAATTCCTTTTTAATTCAGCACTCTTGACATTTTCATTGAGCAGCTTCTTTTTAGGCCCGAACAAAAAAGGATTAAAGGACTGCGAAATACTATAATACTGGTCAATATTTTTTGAATTAAACTGTCCAATGGTAGATCCGATATCTGTTTTGGGCAGGTCAAATTTTGTACCCTTCAATTGATTTTGAATATCTACATGGATATTACTTGCCTGGACTTGTAAATTATTTTGAAGTGCAATGTCTATCGCTTCATTAAGGTTCAATTTTTTCTGGCCATTTACAATGGTTCCGACAAGTAAAAAACCAATAATGACAACAGCAGTATCGATATTTTTTCTTCGTCGCTTTATACCCTTCTCAAAATATAAATACAATATTGGCAAGACGATTAATGTCAACAGTGTAGCAGTAATCAATCCTCCGATAACCACGGTGGCCAATGGTTTTTGAACCTCTGCCCCGGCACCCATACTGATGGCCATTGGTAAAAATCCAAGAGATGCAACCGCAGCCGTCATCACCACCGGTCTCAATCTTACTTTTGTACCTATACGTATTCTTTCAAGGACATCAGTGATACCTTCGGTTTTGAGCTGATTAAAATATCCGATCAGTACGATTCCATTCAACACTGCCACCCCAAATAAGGCTATAAAGCCGATCCCGGCAGATATACTGAAAGGCATACCTCGTATCCAAAGAGCAAATATGCCACCAATAGCTGATAGCGGTATGGCCGTAAAAATGAGCAATGATTGTTTTATACTGTGAAATGTAAAAAATAGTAAAACAAAAATAAGTGCAAGTGCTGCGGGAACAGCTATGGCTAATCTGTTGCTCGCTTCTACCAGATTCTGAAATTGTCCGCCATAGGTAGTGTAATAACCTACCGGCAGTTTTATCTTTGATTCCAATAATCCCTGGATTTCTTTCACCACACTTTCTACATCCCTGCCTCTTACATTAAATCCAATGACAATCCTTCTTTTTCCATTTTCTCTGCTGATCATGGCCGCTCCTCTTTCATACGTGATATCAGCCACTTGCTCCAAAGGTACCTGATCACCGGAAGGTAGGGGGACAAACAAATTTTTAAGCTGTTCTATATTCTGCCTGTTATCTTTAGCTATTCTTACTACAAGATTAAAACGTTTCTCCCCTTCATAGACTACGCCTGCTTTCTCTCCTGCAAAACCTGCCCGAACCACTTGATTGAGATCGCCTACATTGAGTCCATACAATGCAAGTTTATCTTTATTGTACCGGATGGTGATTTGTGGCAATCCTGACACTTGTTCTGCCCTTGCATCTTCTACACCTTTCACGCTCTGTATAATAGGCACCACCTCGTCAGCAAGTCCCGATAATAGCTCTATATCTTCACCAAATATCTTGATGGCGACATCACTTCTGACTCCGGTCATCAATTCATTAAATCTCATTTGTACAGGTTGGGTAAATTCTGTGGTGACACCTGGTAAATCATTCAGCACCTTGTCCATTTTAGCCATCATCTCTTGTGTGGACGATGCAGAAGTCCATTCAGATTTTGGTTTCAATATGATCATTACGTCAGCCACTTCCATAGGCATAGGATCCGTCGGTATCTCCGCACTTCCGATCTTTGATACCACTTGTTCTATTTCAGGAAAATTTTTCAAAAGTAACGCTTCAGCTTTTGTAGTAGTTTCTATTTCCTGAGCCAGTGATGTACCCGGGGGAGTAATGATATGGGTAGCAATGTCCCCTTCTTCGAGTGTCGGAATAAATTCTCCTCCCATATTACTGAATACAAATAGTGCAAATACAAACAACGCTACTGACAAAACAATGATCATTGCTTTGGCCTTTAGAGCCATTTCAAGTACAGGTTGATAGATTCTGTATAAAAAGTCAATAATTTTATCACTTATATTTCTTTTGTGTTCCGTTTTTCTGCTTAAAAATAAAGCAGACATCATGGGTACATAGGTCAGTGACAAAATAAATGCTCCTAATATCGCAAACGATACGGTCTGAGCCATCGGCTTGAACATTTTACCTTCTATACCTACCAGAGCTAAAATCGGAAGATATACGATGAGTATAATTATTTCTCCAAAAGCTGCGCTGCTTCTTATTTTTGATGCAGCTCCATACACTTCAGTATCCATTTGTGCAGCAGTGAGTTTTCCCTTATTGATGGTCTGTAGCCGGTGTACTATGGCTTCAACAATGATCACCGCCCCATCTACTATCAAACCGAAATCGATGGCGCCAAGACTCATCAGATTGCCACTGACCCCAAATGCGTGCATCATGATGACAGCAAATAATAAAGCCAGCGGTATCACCGATGCTACTATTAACCCAGCCCGCCAGTTTCCCAATAGCAATACCAGAATAAACAATACGATTAATGCACCTTCCAGTAAGTTGGTTCTGACGGTTGATATGGCATTATTTACCATCTTAGTCCTGTCCAGATACGGTTCAACAGCTACCCCTTCCGGCAACGTCTTTTCTATTTGAAGCATTCGCTCTTTAACTACTTCGACCACATCAGCACTGTTTTCACCCTTCAACATCATGACCATACCTGCCACTGCTTCTCCCACTCCATCTTTAGTGGTAGCGCCATACCTGACTGCAGATCCTAACTGTACTTGTGCTACATCACGGATCAGAATAGGAATGCCATTCATATTTTTTACGACAATTTTACCTATATCTTCCAATGAACTAATCATGCCGATGCCCCGGATAAAATAGGCATTGGGCTTTTTATCGATATAAGCACCACCTGTATTTTCGTTATTTTTACGCAAGGCTTCAAATATCTCAATGATATTGGTATTCATGCTTTTTAGCTTATCCGGCTCGATGGCAATTTCATATTCTTTAAGTAAGCCTCCAAGAGTATTGACCTCAGCCACGCCGGTGATACCGATCAGTTGTGGTTTTATGATCCAGTCCTGGACAGACCTTAATTCTGTGGCATGAAATTTATCTTCATATCCCGGCTTAGCAAAAACGGTATATTGATATATCTCGCCTAAACCGGTACTAATAGGTGCCATTTCAGGTGTGCCTAATCCTGGCCCAATATTGTCTTCCGCTTCTTTAAGTCGCTCGTTGATCTGAACTCTGGCCCAGTACAAATCCACATGTTCTTCAAATACTACTGTGACTGTACTTAAACCAAATTTTGATACACTCCGCAATTCTACCACTTTCGGTACAGATTTGACCGCTTGCTCTATGGGGTAGGTGATCAGTTGTTCTACTTCCTGTGTAGCCAAAGTTGGAGATAAGGTCAATATCTGTACCTGATTATTGGTTATGTCAGGCAAAGCATCGATGGGCAATCTTGACAAACTGTAGATACCAAAAAGTACCATAGCAGCAGTAAACAGCCCTATTATAAACTTATTTTTTATAGAAAAATATATTATTTTATCTAGCATTCAATAAATGATTAAGGATGAATGAATAATGTTTTAGTCCGGATTATTTCTAATCTCGGACAAATGGGTGGAAATAAAATATTTTTTAAGAGAATGTTAGATTTTACTTGTACAGTAATATCCAATTAAAAAAACATTCATTAATCACAATACATTAAGCATTAACCTTGGGTGGCTGCCAGATAGTATTTCTGTAGGTAGAAGAAGGACTGTCGTAGTATAAAAAGGTATTATCAACTCTACTCACTTGCACAAATTTTGTAGAAACTAGTACATTTTTAGAGCCAAATTCAAAATTAACAGAAGTGTGACAACAAGTACATGTACAGAAAGGACTGCAATGGTTATCACTATCTTCACTGTGGTCATGGTTATCTTGTGATTCATGATCGTTATGATAAGCCGCAGAGTGTTCAACTTCATTTAATACTAAATGAATATCGCTGCAAGGCATGATTGCCAGGCAAAAAATATAAATAGATAGTAAAAAAGAAAATATCTTCATCCTGCAAAAGTATGAATTATATGTCAATTATTGTAAAGTTTAACATATACTTATATTTACGTTGTTTTTACAATTATTTCTAATGATAATTTTTTCTGTCTTTTGAGCAAGTAGTTACTGATTAATTTATTTAATTCATTGATTTATAAAATAATTTCAAAAGATCTTTTTTATCCTATTTTTATTTTTTTACGACTTACAAAAAATAAAACGAAACCTGATCCAATCGTCATCAGACCAAAAATTGAAAATGCTTTCAATATCCAATTGCCAAAATTATCTCTTCCCTGGTAATCCATCGTATGCATCATCCATAAGAAATCAAATATTCTCCATTTTTCATTTCTGAATTTTTGAACAGTACCTAATTCTGATGAAATATAAACGGTGGTATTGGATGGGTGATCAAATTTGACAGCATAGGCAGGGAGTGGGCTCTCACGGTATTCATGATGTTGATCGGCATTTGTCAAATATTCAACTTGTGATACCATTGCATCTTTGCAAAAACTCTTTTGAGCAACCTTAATAGCTTCTTCTTTACTTAATGCATTCCGAAGTTCACCGGTATTTGCCATTGCCAATTGAATTCTTTTTTCATTATTTTTATCATCTGTATATATAATTTGATAAACTGGTTCTCCCAAAATTTGTACCAATCGTATATCTAAAATATATTTTATTGAATCCCTTTGTTTTATTTTTTGAATAATATCTTGTGGGTTGACTACTTTAATATTAGATTCTAATGGTAAAACAGTTGCTTTTTGATGATCCCCGTGTATTTCGTCCATGTCAGACCAACTAAAATACAGCCCTCCTGTAGTCCAGAATAGAAATTGAATTCCCAAAATGACCCCAAGATATCTATGTGTTTTACGGATATAATAATGTCTGCTTTTTACCATTTCTTTTAACAATTTAACTTCATAATTAAACAATCTATCCAATCAGTGAAAATATGAAAAGTAAGCCCTAATCCTATAAGCCTTGTTTTTGGAAAAAATAGAAAGGCCGGATACAATATTATTACCGGAATACTATGCAAAGGATGAAAACCTATACTACACCTACATGCTTCAAAAACAGGATTTGCCCAAAAATGATCAATATCAATTATTATTGTGGAAAACATGATGGCACCAACTCTTAACCATTTTTCTTTCCAAAATATATATGCAATTATAAAAGGAAAACCGAAATGTAAAGAATAATGTAATACATTTTGAAAAATGCTTATTGTGCTCACTTTTGTGTTTTTAATGGATGAAGAATAATTTCACAATTTTAAACTTCTCAGCCGCAGGGCATTGGCAATAACAGAAACCGAACTAAAACTCATCGCCAAAGCGGCTATCATCGGAGATAGAAGTAATCCGAATATTGGGTAGAGAACTCCGGCAGCGATAGGGACACCCAAAACATTGTATATAAAAGCAAAAAATAGATTTTGCTTTATGTTTTTAATAACGCTGTGACTTAAATTTTTCGCTTTGACTATTCCTTGAAGGTCTCCTTTAACCAAGGTGATCGAAGCACTTTCTATGGCCACATCAGTACCTGTTCCCATCGCGATTCCTACATCAGACTGTGCCAGTGCCGGAGCATCATTGATGCCATCCCCAGCCATGGCTACGACTCTGCCTTTTGATTGGAGTAGTTTGATTTCGTTGAGTTTGTCTTCCGGAAGGCACTCCGCCTTGTAGTGCTTTAAGTTCAATTGTTCTGCTACTGCTTTGGCGGTATTTTTATTATCGCCAGTCAACATGATGACTTCGACGCCATTTTTTTGTAACTCCTGAATGGCTTCTAAACTGGTCTTTTTGATAGCATCAAAAATTGTGACATAACCTACTGCTTTTTGGGCTACAGCTATAAAAGATACTGTTTTTCCTTTTTCTTGTTCAGCTGTTACTTGGGACAATAATTTTTCATCAATAGAAATGGCTAGTTGTTCGAGTAATTTCGAATTTCCTAAAGCTACTTTTAAATCTCCAACCGTTCCGATGACCCCTTTTCCGGCTACTGCTTCAAAATCTGACACTTTGGTCAAAGTGATATTATTCTCTTTCCCGTATTTTACCACCGCTTCTGCCAAAGGATGCTCACTGTATTGATTCAATGAAGATATATATTGCAACAAATCCTTAGAAAGTGAATCATCCATTGCTATTACTTTTTCTACTGACGGCTTTCCTTGTGTGATCGTACCTGTTTTATCTACGATCAGTGTATCTACCTTATTCATCATCTCCAGGGCTTCGGCATTTTTAATTAGCACTCCAGATTGAGCACCTCTGCCTACACCTACCATCACCGACATAGGTGTGGCCAATCCCAAAGCACATGGGCAAGCAATAATTAATACCGCGATGGCATTGACAAAAGCAAACACATAAGCTGGTTCTGGCCCAAAAACAGCCCAAACTATAAATGTCAACAGTGAAACAAACAATACTATGGGCACAAAATACTTTGCTATTTTATCTGCTAATTTTTGGATAGGTGCTTTAGATCTACTGGCATTATTGACCATGTGGATAATTTGTGATAATAAAGTTTCGGAACCCACTTTTTCAGCTATCATGACAAAGGATTTTGTGCCATTGATCGTGCCTGAACTCACTTTATCATCGACAGTTTTATCTACCGGGATCGGCTCGCCCGTAATCATTGACTCATCAATACTACTATGGCCTTCGACGATCATTCCATCTACTGGAATCTTTTCGCCTGGTTTGACGCGTAGCAAATAGCCTTTCTCAATCTTATCAATAGCGATGACTTTATCGTTGCCATTATCCACCAAAGTGGCGGTAGAAGGCACTAATTTGAGTAATGCTTTGATGGCACCGCTGGTCTGACTGTGGGCTCTTGCTTCCAGCAATTGACCAAGTAAAACTAAAGTAAGTATGACTGTTGTAGCCTCAAAATAAACAAAAACATTGCCATACATCGTTTTGAAATCGGGTGGAAATACATCAGGAAACAACATCGCAAAGACGCTAAATATCCAGGCAATACCTGATCCAATGCCTATGAGCGTAAACATATTGAGATTCATAGTCTGGATAGAAGTCCAGGCTCGTTTGAAAAACATCCAGGTGGCATAAAACACTACGGGGATAGACAATACTAGCTGAATCCAGTTCCAATTTTTTTGAGAAAATATAGAATACAAAGGGTTGTCCATTATCATTTCGGACATAGCAATCAGAAATATGGGTACAGTAAAAGCAACCGCTATCCAAAATTTCTTTAAAAGCTTTTGGTAGGTCTTATCCTCTTCAGAAGCATCGGCTTCGAGTGGCACCAAATCCATCCCACATATAGGGCACGAGCCTGGTTCGTCCCTGACAATCTCAGCATGCATAGGGCAAGTAAACTGAGCACTTGTGGCAGATAATGATCTTTCTTCTACCAAGTCCATTCCACATACCGGACAGTCACCTGATTTATCATAAGTTTTTTCACTTTCACAATGCATAGGACAATAAAAAGTACCTGTACCTTTACCTTTTGGCTTCTCATCCTTTTTGACTTCATCTATCTGATGTCCTTGTTTGTGAATATGATACCTTCCACCATCATTTTTCAAAGCTTCTTCAAATGTCTCTATAGGTATATGGGATTCCATTTCTATGGTGGCTTCTGCCATTTGCAAGTCAACTTTGGCGTTCGTAACTCCTTCTACATTTGAAAGTGTTTTTTCGACATGTCCACGACAACCCTTACAGGTCATTCCGGAGATACTATACGTGTGTTTCATTTTCTTTTTTTTTATTTACATATTATGACCTTCCATCGGATCACTTCCTTTTCTGAATTTGTATTCGCTATTGATGGCATAAGCACCTGTGATCACTACGTTTTTCAAACTGTCCATGGAAGACTTTATTTCTATCAAACCATTAATCTCAATACCGGTATTAACCATTTGATTTTCAAAAACACCGGGTGTTTTTTCTAACCAGATATAGGTAGCCTTTTCTTCCCGGATTACGGCGTCAACGGGTATAAACAGCCCTTTGATATTGGATCGTGTTATACTTGCTACGGCCTGCATTCCAGGCTTCAATAGTAAGTTTTTATTTTCTATTTTCATCCGAATCAGAAGTAATCTTGTATCAGGATTAATTTCAGGATTAACAAATGATACTACAGCATTAACTGACTTGTCAGGAAAATCATTAAAAGAAATTTTAGCTTGTTGTCCTACCTTAAATCCATTGGCATAGTTAATATTTACCTGCGTTTCGAGCCACAAACTGGTTAAATCTGCTGTTTTAAGTATCTCTGTTCCTTCCATCACATAACTGCCTTCTGTCACTGATATTTCATTGATATAACCGCTGGTAACACTATAAAAAGTGGTGTAAGGAGAAACTTCTTTGCTGGTTTTTAAACTTTCAATTTGTCTGTCATTCAATCCGTAAAACTGCAATTTTTGTTTTGCCCCAAGTAGTAATCTGTCCGCATTTTTGCCAAAATCACCGGGCAAGGAAAGTTGCCGGTAAGCAGAGACAAAGTCTTGTTTGGCAATGGCTATATCTTCACTGTAAAGATCATAGACCGGTTGATTTTTAGAAATAAATTCACCCAGTGTTTTAAAATATAATTTTTCAATCCTGCCCATTGCTCTGGCGGAAATCGTTTTTATTTTGTCCTGATCAAAAGTTAATGTACCGGTATAGCTCTGATCCAGATTGTTTTGCGTAGCGACAAAAGTTTGGGTAGTGATATTTCCCAATTGAATTTGCTGATCACTTAACTTAATTTCGTTTGGCTTTGTATCATCACTCTGGATAGGCGTTAATTCCATGTGACATATAGGACACTTGCCGGGCTTATCTTCTTTTACCTGTGGATCCATAGAGCAGGTGTAAAAAACATTAGCCATATCAGAATGGGTACTATGATCATTTTCTTTTTGGTCACTACAGGAAATGGATACCGCAAAAAATAAAAGTACAATTATGGTCGATTTTGTCATTTGATTCCTCATTTTGTTTTTATAAAACTTTCACTGTCCATCAGATACTGAGCATTTTGGGCCAATTCGTCTTTAAGGGAAATACCGCTTAATATCTGTATAAAATCACCTATTTCGAGACCTGTCTTTATGGCTTTTGCTTTGAAGCCGCCTTCTTTTTTTGTAAAAATTATTTTTTGAGTTCCTGTACTGACTAAAGCTTTTTTGTCAAGCCAGATACCTTGTACAGGACTGATTTTTACCAGTCCTTCCAGTCTTAAACCTATAGGCAATTTCAGCATTTTGTTATTCAGATATACCCGCACGCTATTGGACCTGTCTTCCGGATTAAATTGGGTTTCTATATAATTTATTTTGGCGGTAAAGGGCTTCATTCCGTTCATTTCGGAAGTTACTAAGACTGGTTGATTTATCTTTATAAATGCGCTGTTGCTCTGCATGACATTAAATATACCCCAAACCCGATCTGTACTCAGTAATTTAAAAACTACTTCCCCTTTTTTTATGTAATTGCCTTCTTTCACACCTAATGCTTCGGTATTGTTATTTTTAAAGGACATACCGATTTCACTTCGTTCACTCATGGATTCTGTTCCTGAGATAATCCCTTCTACCGGACTATATATCGTAATCTGAGCATTTGCTGTTTTTGATTTAGCCATGCTACTGATCTGACTTTGAGTCATTCCATATAACAATAATTTCTGTTTCGAAGCCTCAATGATGGAAGTATTTTCCGGATCATCAGAGTTTAAAAAGATGAAGTTTTGCTGTTCTGTCAACAATTCAGGACTATATACATCGAATAATTTTTGGCCCTTTTTTACTACTTGAAATTTATAGTTAATGTACATTTTCTCTATTCTCCCACTGATGCGTGCGGCTATATTTACTGCCGCATCCGGATCGTAAGCTACGACTCCGGGCAAATTTATTTCCCCGGATATAGCGGTGTCTTTTGCAGTAATAACAGGATATTTTCCTATCACAAATTGATTAGTAGGCCTCAGGAGTTGATCTATGGTATAGTCATCTGTATGTGGATCATTATTTTTTGTTTTTATCAGTGTCATGCCACACTTAGGACATATTCCGGGTTTATCGCTAAACACAGAATCTTCAGGCATAGGACAGGTATAGGATGCCATGTTTTGTGAATCTTCATCATGTTTGTGGGCATCAACTTCGACCAGTGTCATGCCGCATTTAGGACATGTCCTGGGCTGATCACTAAAAAATGAGTCTTGGGGCATCGGACAGGTATAGGTTCTGGTTTGTTGATGATCTCCACTGTGATGTTTTGATTTTATGGCAAAATAGTAAATACCAAAACCTATGATAACAATCAGGAGTAATCCGATACTATATTTTATATATTTGTTCATCACTATTTTATTTCCATTTGTTTTTCAATTTCTACCTGAGTGACTAAAATACGTTGTAGTTTATCCAATGTGTCCAATTGTGCCATATTTAGTGATTCCCAGGCATCCAGTACCTGAAACAAGTCCCCAGTATTATTTTGCCATGCTAATAAAGCGGTTTCATAATTTTTTCTTATTGCAGGGATAATTGAGTTTTCAGAAATTTGATATTGATCTTTTAAAAATTTCAGTTCAGTTTTCATTGCTTTGATCATTCCTGAAGCTTCATTCAGCACCATTTGTTTTTGCCAGTACAGACTCTCATTTTTAATTTGAAAACTATGTATATTGGCTTTATTCATTTTGGTGGACCATGACATAGGGATATTTACCATACCCATTAAGGTGAATTGTTGTGGTTGCTGACCAAACGCAAACATATGATCATATCGTACCCCAAAATCCGGCAAAAGTCTTGTATTTTCAACTTCGATTTTTAACTGATTTATATTTATAGTTTTCTCTATTGCTTTGATGTCACTCCGTCTTTTGGCGAGATTAGTAGTATCTGATGCTTCATTATTAAAATCAGTAAAACGATAGGTACTGTCCACTTCAAATGTGAAATTTTTATCTCTGGCCATCAATGTATTTAATACAATCATTTTTTGTGAAATATCATTTTTCAGCATGACAATCATACTTTCTAATGAACTGTAATTGGATTTGGCTTTGTAATAGGTTGGTAGTTTATCCATGTTATATTGGTATCTTATCTCCATACTTTTTATCATATATGCCAGGAGTAGTAGATTTTCATTGGCTATTTTGACTTTTTTGCTTATTATCATCCATTCATGATAATTGGTTTTTGCTAAAGCATATAATTGATTTAAGGTATAGTTCTTGTTTTCTTTTTCAACAGAAGACATGGCATTCATATAGTTAAAGTCTGCCATTTGCTTTTTAGGATTTGGTATCATTTGAGTAGCACCGACCATAAAATTACCCATTCCGGCAAATGCTCCATCTGCTTTCCAGAATGAAGGGTTGTATGGTGTCATAAAAAAGCCAGCTTGCACTTGTGGTGGCATCCAGCTTTTGGCTCCGGCAGATGCGGCATCCATACTCTGAATGTCTGCATCATACATTTTTAACTGTGGATTGTTCAATGTTATATTCTCCAGCACTTCATTCAATGTAAGTATTTGCGCTTTTAAGGGTGCAAAATTTATCATAAATATGCACAGGATGACTTGGTATCTATTCTTTAACATCTATAAGTTCTATTTTACCTTTACTTTTTAATTCACGCAGTTTTGTCATTTCAAACACTATGGGCGTCACCAGCAGTACGTAAATGGTAGAAGTAATAGTCCCACCTATAAGCGGCACTGTGATAGGTACCATGACATCTGCACCGGTGCCTGTAGCCCATAAGATAGGAATCAACCCGAACAGGGAAACTGATACGGTCATTAGTTTGGGTCTTAATCTCTTCGCTGAGCCTTCAATAATATATTCTTTCAGCATATCTTCTGATAGCGTCTGCGCAGAATTCCCATGTTTTTCTACCATTTTATTCATGGCTTCATTCAGATATATAGTCATCAGCATGGCAGTTTCTATAGCCATTCCGAAAAGAGCAATAAATCCAACAGCAACAGCAACGGACAAATTTATACCATAAAAATACACCATAAATATGCCTCCTATCAATGCGAAGGGAACAGTGATCATGGTGATCAACGCTTCTTTCATGGATTTATAGGTGAAATATAGCACTGTGAAAATAATAAGTATCACTATTGGTAATATCATACTTAAAGTTCTGTTGGCCCTGATTTGATTTTCCCATTGTCCACTCCATTCTACATAGTATCCCTTGGGCATCTTAGTCATCATGGTGTTCAGTTTGCTTTGTGCTTCTTTTACTGTACTGCCCAAATCCCGGTCCCTGACGTTAAATAGTACACTTCCGCGCAACATTGCATTCTCACTGTTTATCATAGGTGGGCCATCGCTGACCTTAACATCTGCTACAGCCTCCAGTGGGATAGGACCATACTCCATCGTTTGTACCTGCAGTTGTTTTAAGGCCTCTATGCTATTTCTAAATTCCTGCGCATATCTTGCATTTACCGAAAATCTTTGCCTTCCTTCGATAGTAGTAGTGAGTTTCATTCCACCTATAGCCGCCTCCACGACAACATTTATATCATCTATGGTTAGACCATATCTGCCTATTTCATCTCGTTTCGCTTCTATATCGATATATTTTCCACCCGTGATGGGCTCTGCATATAAGTCTTTCACACCAGATGTTCCTTCAAGTGTTTTTTTTATTTTTTGTGCGAGTACATTTATAGAATCCAGATTTGCGCCATAAATTTTTATACCGACATCGGTTCTGATACCTGTAGAAAGCATATTGATACGATTGATGATGGGTTGGGTAAAACCATTGATTACACCTGGTATCTGAAGTTTATTATTGATTTCAGTAATGATATCATTCTTACTTAAATTGTCACGCCATTGGTGTTGGGGCTTGAGCAGTATTATCGTTTCTACCATACTGATCGGACTATTATCCGTTGCAGTATTTGCTCTGCCTGCTTTACCCAATACATGCGCAACCTCGGGTATAGATTTTATAAGTTTATCCTGAACCTGTAAAATTCTTTTTACCTCGGAATTGGAAACATCCGGCAAAGTAACAGGCATAAACAATATTGATCCTTCATCCAATGGGGGCATAAATTCCGATCCAAGCTTAGTAAACATTAAAATTCCGATAACAAGTGCTATTATATTGAGACCCAAAATTGTCTTGCGCCATTTTAAGCAAAAAACCAACATAGGTGTGTAGACCCTTTCAAGCGCTTTATTAAGTGGATTTTTGTTTTCAGGTCTTAGTTTTCCTTTTAACAAAAAGCTGATCAATACCGGAGTAAGTGAGATGGCTAAAAAAGCATCTACAATTAATATAAATGACTTGGTCCATGCCAAAGGACTAAAAAGTTTACCCTCCATCCCGGTAAGCAGAAATACAGGCAAAAAGGATGCTATTACAATGATCGTCGAGTAAAAAACACCTGGTCCAACCAATTTTGAAGAGCTTTCTATAAGCAGCAATTTTTCTTCAGGAGATAATGGATCATGTGCCTTTTTAAATATATTTTTTATGTTCATGATGATCAGTTGACTAATTTTAAATATTTTCCAGTTCTTCCTGTTTTTCCGATATTGTCCTGTAAGCATTCTCAACCATCACTATACCGTCATCGACTACAACACCAATGGCTAATGCGATTCCTGTCAGTGACATGATATTGGATGAGATACCAAAAGCTTCGAGCAAAATAAAACCAATGGACACAGAAATGGGCAATTGAATCAAAATGATCAGGGCACTGCGCCAGTGAAAGAGAAAAAGTAATACAATGATGGATACAGCGATCATTTCTTCTATCAAAGTTCCTCTGACTGATTCAATGGCTTTTTCTATCAATTCACTGCGATCGTACGATGTTTTGAATGTGACTCCCTCTGGCAGTCCTTTTTCTACTTCCTTCATTTTTTCTTTGACCGATTTAATGACTTTATCGGCATTTTCACCGTATCGCATAACCACAATGCCACCTACAACTTCACCTTCACCATTTTGGTCAAAAATACCTAGACGCAAGTCGCCACCCATCTGTACGGATCCGATATCTTTGACAAGAATAGGAACTGAATTGTAGTTTTTTATAGTTATGTCTTCTATATCCTTAATATTTTTAATATACCCCAATCCCCTCACAATATAGGCCATATCACTCATTTCAAATTTCCGACCGCCGACATCATTATTACTGGTTTTTACAGCGTTCATGGCTTCCATCATACTTATGCCATAATATTGCATTTTTAATGGATCTAGCACCAATTGGTACTGTTTTTCAAAACCACCAAAAGAAGCTACTTCAGCCACTCCGGGAACTGTCTGTAGGGCAAATTTTACATACCAGTCCTGTAAGGCTCTTTGTTCTCCCAGATCCATACCATTGGTCTCCAGGTGATACCAGAAAATATGACCTACACCTGTGCCGTCTGGCCCTAAAGTAGGAACTACATTTTGTGGCAACAGTCGTTGTGCATAATTTAGACGTTCCAATACACGTGTCCTTGCCCAGTAGACATCTACCTTGTCTTCAAATATGATATAGACAAAACTCATCCCGAACATAGAAGCGCCCCTGATATTTTTGACTTTAGGGATACCCTGAAGATTGGAGACCAGCGGATAGGTCACCTGATCTTCTATTACCTGCGGACTTCTGCCCATCCATTCTGTAAACACGATAACCTGATTTTCAGATAAATCCGGTATGGCATCAATGGGATTCTGTTGCACACTATAGATGCCCCAGCCAAAAAGTCCGGCAGATATCATCAGCACAATGAATCGGTTTTTTAATGAAAATGTGATTAATTTTTCTACCATAATATTTTTTTTTGATAATCCTTGTTTCTAATTCATAAATAAGAAATAAGGAAATCTTTTGAATTCTGTCAATCCAAATTCAAATAAATTTTTCAAAATAATCATTCAATCTTATTTTGCAACTAACAGTTTTTTATGAAATATTTTATCATTAATGACTATCTTTAGAATGTACATTTTATCTATTAAATAATCTCCGGATAATACCAACGTATGTGAACCTTTTGACTGATCTCCCTTAAATATTTGATGAATTAATCTACCACTTAAGTCATACATCTCAATTTTTAAATGCGAGTCACTTTTTAATTCATATGGTATATTCGTATTTGTAATAAAAGGGTTTGGGAAACTGCCAAATTCAATATAAGATTCTGGTTCTGTAACTTCATTTGCCGTGGACCTCGATGTTACTAAATGCTCCTTATTTACAACCATGGATTGCCATAGATGATTAATTTCAACTTCTGTACAAATATGCGAATTACATCCAGCGATTTCATCAATAATAAATAAACAAACAGTATAACTGCCTGTATGGGAATAAGTATGGTTTGGATTTTCAGAGGTAGATGAATGTCCATCACCTAAATTCCAAATATACTGAGTGTGATCAGTGGTGTAAGAAGATGTATTAAAAAATCGCATTTGATTGCTTTTCGAATCATAATGTGATGTAAATAAAGCAATACATTCATGGGCAGTGGCATGAATCGTTACAAAATGGCAATAAGTGCTGTTACAACCGTGATTGTTATGCACAGTTAGGCATACTTCATATGTTCCGGCATGAGCGTATGTGTGATGTGGATTATGGTTGGTAGAGCTTTGTCCATCACCAAAATCCCAAAGCCATGAAGTAATCGGAGTAGAACTAATTGTTGAATCTGCAAAATTTACAGTTAAAGTTGTATCCGATTGCTGAAATCCAAACAAAGCATGACACTCAGGTTGAATTGTTGAAACGGTAACAGCATGGCAATAAGTGCTGTTACAACCGTGATTGTTATGCACAGTCAGGCATACTTCATATGTTCCGGCATGATCGTATGTGTGATGTGGATTATGGCTGGTAGAGCTATGACCATCGCCAAAATCCCATAGCCAGGAAGTAATCGGCGTAGAGCTAATGGTTGAATCCGTAAAATTCACAGTTAAAATTTTATCCGATTGGTGAAATCCAAACAAAGCATGGCACCCTGTCTGCCCTTGACATAATTTGGGCGTAAAAATAAGTACAAAGCTGATGTAAATTATTTTGAACATCTTGATTAATTTTTAAAAATATTTAAGAATTCGATCATGATTGAATGCATCTAACAATTATTTATACGGTTTATTTTCATTCTTATTATCATAATAAGTTTAGTGCTTATGGTCTTCATGCTTATCTTTTTCTTTAAGATCCATTTTGCACACCGGGCATGAGCCAGGATTGTCATACGTCTTCTCTCCTTCACACTTCATGGGGCACTGATAAACAGTTGCAAGTGGTTGAGAAACACCGGTTGTGTCGACAGCCGTTTGCTCAGTGGAAACTGGTTCAGCCTGCTGCGTACTGGTTTTATTGCCGCAAGAACCTATGACAACAAAGACAACAAGTGTAAAAAGAAGTGAAATAAATTGCTTTTGCATGATTAATTTGTTTAGAAGTGATGAAATAATATTTAAAATTAAAGTTATTTTGTGAAATTAATTCGATGATGCCCAAATCTTATAATTTACTTAATTTTTTCCTTGCTTTAAAATATGAAAAGGTGCCTATAGCCGTGTTGATAGATTGTATTATTTGCACATTTTCAAACCCGCCTTTAGCGATATATTCAGGCATTTTTCCTTTTACATTGTCATCCGTGCTTTTAAATCCATCCAGCATTTGAACAATTCCAAAGGTAAGCCTCATGATTTTATTATCCGCTTTTCCCCAGTCTGCAATGATTAATTCTCCCCCAGGTTTTAAAACCCGATAAATTTCTTTTAAACAATTGGTTTTTGTGTCTGCATCTAATTGATGGAAAACTAAACAACTGTATATTTTGTCAAAATGATTGTCCGGATAAGGGAAAATATTACCACTATATAAATCCAAAGGGACCGTAAGATTGTTTTTGGCCAGTTTATAGTTAGCTATATCCTTAACTTTTGGATCAATATCTAATCCTGTTAGTTTTATGTTTCGATTCTGATTCTTAACCAAAATTAAATTTTGTCCCGTACCAAAACCAAACTCCAGAATTGATTCATCATCTTGTGGATTTATTGATTCCACCAAGATGCGCCTGAATTTCTTCTCTGGCATCGTCAATTTTATGGCCATATCATAATAAGCTGTGAGAAAATCATAACCCAAAGCTGGAATAAAAGAAGTTGTTTTGTTTTGGTCCATTTTGTGATTATTTAAATTTTACTGATTTTTTGAATTATGACTTCATTATTATCATACATGACTTCAATATAATATATACCGGATGGATATCCGCCAAGATTTACAGATTCAATATTTTTACCTCTTTTTGTCAGTACAGTTCGCCCATTTGAGTCCCTGATTGTGACTCCTGTGGTAAGGCTTTCTGATTTAAAATAAACAATATCTTTACAAGGATTAGGATATATCACCACATCTTCTTTTTCATATTCCGTTATATTTGATGTCATTCCTTGCTGGTTGTTGACTACAATTATTTCAGCTATGGATGGTATATCATCCACCATGGCAAACAACATGTAAAAACCATCAAATAATATAAGAGAATAAGAAGGCAACAATGAAGTTACCTTCCCATTATTTTGTTCGTATTCCAACTCAATAAACCGATTATTGCTGCTATTCATAAAATGAGTATTAACCGCATTTGCCATTAATAGCAGACCTGTGATAGAATCTGTCTTTGACACGGAAAATGAAAGTTCTTCTCCTTTGGAAAAAATCCTTTTATTTAAATTGTTTATTTCAGGTCTTACTCCCCTGAAAAGATAAGGTGGTTTAAAAGCTTCAATGATACTTTGGGTGGGCTCATTGCCGGGTTGACCTTCACCACCTACGGCTATTACCCTGCCATCAGGTACTAATGTTAAAATGGCATGATATTCTCTAAAATAATTCAAATCAGCTAGATTTCTCCAGGTATCCGTTTCTGGATGATAAAGGTCAGCTCTCTTCATATAATTCCATTGATTTACAAGGCTGCTATCATTTTTGTCTTCTTTTTCTCCTCCGGCGATCAATACTCTTTTGTCTGGCATAATGATCGCTTTAGCCCTTGATCTGATCGGATTAATACTACTTTTTAACTCCCATTTATTTGCAGCAACATCATATTTTTCCACAAATGTACCTAGATTGTTGTTAAACGGTTTATATCCAAAAGCCAAGACATCCCCGTCTGGCATTAATACCAGTTCATGATCACTATGGTCTCCATTGCTCATACGATTACTTTGAACAAAATCAGCCGCCAATTCCCATCTATTAGTGGTTGGATCAAACAATTGTGGCGGACGGTGCGTCATTAATGTTTTGCCATTCAGTAACGGCACAATAGGAGAGACTTCATTACCGATGGCTATTTGACCTGTTGGTTTCGAAATACCACTTTTTGGGTCATATATTTCAGATGTTTTTACCCTTGCTGGATTGTTGAGCCCACCACCACCCAGGATAATTACTTGACCATTTGATAGCGGTGATATACTAGGATACCATCTGAAATCAAGCATATTTTGGTGGGTCTTCCATTTATTCTTTCGAATATCAAACTTTTTTACTTTTTTTGTTCCGGGACCATATATTTCTCTTAATGTGCCACCAAAAAACCATACTGTACTATCCGCAAGAAGCACTGGACCCACACAACCTTGAATACTGTCACTACCCATTACACTTAAAGTATCATTGGACATGGGGTCAAAATAAAATGGATCTTTTGTATCATGGCAATAATATATTTTGCCATCCGGCATCAGTACTCCTAAGTCAGTTCCACCTAATGGCTCCGGTGATTTTATGATCACATCCCATTTTCCCTTTTCTGTTTCTCGATCAAGATCAAAATTTAAATTCTGAATGGTCTCGTTAACCACAATATTTGATTCTTTGTAATTGTAATTGGATTTTGCTACTCCAATTTTATAAGCTCCTGCAGAGACATTTGAAAAATAGAACATGCCAAAATCATCGCTGCGTTCTTCTATAAAATACGTTGTATCGCTATTAAAGAGTGTCACTCTGGCTCCGCTTATGATTTGTGTTTGCCCGGTAATCATGCCTTTAATGGTATATTGGGCTACTAATATATTGCTTGTAAATATTAGACATAATGGTAAATGTTTTAGGAGCATTTTACTTTTATTTGTTTGTTTTAATATTACAATTAGTGACAACATTTTTTTATAAATATCATTTTCAGAATCCTCTTTAAAAAGTGCATTACCTTATTCATTTTTAGATATTGAAAAATGTATATTCAAAGTTCAGGTAAATACCATTGGGTGCTGTTCTAAGCATATTACTGTACAATTCTCTTCTGTAACCTACATCTATCCTGGCCTGGCTATTAAAAATAAATTGTATAGATGGGACCACATCTATATACGTTTTTCCGTTTTCATTAAGCGTTTGGCCCACAAATTCAAGCATCAGGTTGATATTAGTCTGTTTAAAATTAGTGTATTTTTTTGGATACATCAGCTTTCCTACAGAAAGGGTGTAATTGGTAGCCGTATTACTTTGCGTATTTGGAAATTCATAATCCGGTTTATTGTCCAATGCTTTTTCAAAACTTACAGAAGAGCTGATGGCTACTTTTTTTATGAGCTGAGTAATCACCAGTCCGGTTTCATAACCACTATTGTGTCCCATGATTTCTATTTGCTCCTGATGTATATCTGCTCTGTTAAAACTATATCTGGCAAAAGCTGCCATCCTGAAATGGCTGTGTAGGTCATCTGAAGAATAAAACCTGTACTTACTAAAGATATTGGCCCCTTCAGCATAGAGACTGTTGCTCCTGTCACTTAAAAACACCGAAGTCCTGACCATCAGATTTTTTGTGATACCATAAGTGACTTCGGGCATGAGATGATAGTTGTACCCATCCTCATATACTTCCTTAAATAAAGAATTGCTCAGCCTGACACTCAGAGAGCCCGTGGGAACATTACTGGCCGGATCTGTAACCACAAAAAGTTCTTGTCCGGATAAATTATTTAATGTAATCGTCAGTAAGACTATTAAAATTTGCCTCATAATCAATTGATTTTTATGTGATAGTCATCTTCATTTCCATCCAGGTAAGAAGGAATTTTCGAAAGTGATTTGGTCAACTTTTTATATTCCTTTTGCGTCACGTAACCTTTGTCCATGATTTTGGCCTTTGTTTCACCATGTAATACTTTTGACTTTGAATCGATAATGACCAAAGCGATGCCTTCTTTTTCTACTTTTATATTTTCAGAGATATCAGTATTGTCAAAGTTCATGGTAACAATCATCGAACCAACAAAAAAGCCAGCCTTTTCTACTTTTTCTTTTAAAACCCTGGGACTTATCATGGCTTCTTTTTTGAGATGTACTACAAAAGTGTTTGTGTTCAGATCTATGACCACACTATCTACTTCAGTCAATGATTTGAGCTGTTTATTGATGGCATTTGAACACATGGAGCAGGTAAGGCCTGTGGCCACAATTTCTGCTTTTGATATTTGTGCATTGACATTATACAATGCCGTTATAAATGTAACTGCAATTAATAAAATTTTTAAATTCATTTGCATTATTTTTTATTGTGATTTAATTGTTGTTTGATTTCCTGTTCGGTTGGATTGATAGCTATTAGTTTGCCGTTCGGATCAAATAGAAAAGAAGCTGGCAATGCCTCTACACCAAATTGTATGGCAGACTTCGCTTCAAATCCATGCGGATCTGTTAATTGTGTATATTCAATATTATCTTTAGTTATAGCTTTGAGCCATTTAGATCGGTCTGTATCTACTGATATACCTACTATTTCTAGTTTGGCTGGCGCATATTCGCGGTGCAAATCGACAAGTTTTTTGTTTGCTTTTCGACAGGGAGCACACCAGGATGCCCAAAAATCTACAAGTAGAATTTTACCTGAATAATCTAAAAGCCTAACTTCATTTTTTAAATTGCTTGGAAGATAAATATTAGGCAAAGGATCTCCTATTTTTAATTGTGCGTCAATAGAAGTGTTTGAAATTAGGCAAATAAAAAGTAAAATTATATTTTTCATTTTATATATCGTTTTTGATGTACCGTTTAGTTTAATAATAGCTGCCTGAAAAAATATTTTTTCAGGCAGCTATTATTACTTACTTAGCGAATTCTATTTCTAAATCCTTACCATCCAGGACGAATTCAATTCTCAATTCTTTATCTGCAATATGGTGAATAGTCCATGCATTTCCTGCCAAAGTCAATTTGTCATCAGTATTGGACCATAAACCTGATTTAGCTTGACTAAATGGAGTGATATTTGTTGTGATTTCGTATTGCTTACTGCTCTGTAAATGCAAAAACATCGTAGTTGTAGCAGGAGAAGCAACACCATCAATTTTAACTGAAGTGGAATTCCACTCAGCTGTTAAATTTTCTGTAACTGTAGCTTCATCTTTTTTACATGAGGTTAAGCTCAAAGTTGCTACTAAAAGAATACCGATTAAAGATTTTAAATGAATCATTTTAAATAAATTTAGTAAAATTAAAAAATATTAAGTTATTGAATTTCAAAATTTAGCATCATACCTGCATCTTCATGTTCCAGATTATGGCAGTGGAATACAAATTTTCCTGTGTTATCAGGAAATTGTACGATGATTTTTACTTTTTCACCAGGAAATGCCAGCACTGTATCTTTCCACCCCTTCTCCCATGCTTGAATCGACCCTCTTCCTCCTATCCTGCTCAAAACCTGAAACTGAAGTCCATGCAAATGCATAGGGTGAATTTCTGTACCTGTAGTATTGTCAAACTCCCAGATTTCTACGCTGCCACTTTTGACTACTTCGTCTCTTCGGTTGGCATCAAATGTTTTACCATCTATCGGGTGCATGACGCCTTCCATACCACCATGGACCATCATATGTCCAATGTTAAACTTCCGGGAAGCAACAGAAGAAGATTCAGATATTTTTTCTACTGCCATTAATGTGGACGGAACAATAAAATTGTCTGTGGCATCTTTAATGATCTTAAATTTCATAACCTTAAAGCTTTGATTGCCTTGGGAAGATGATCCGCTAAACAATGCACTCTCCATAAATAATTCAGTACTTAAAGGCATACTACCAAAATTAATAAGTACATCAGCTCTTTCACCCGGAGCAAGTAAGATATTTGATACATCCACAGGAGCATCCAATAATCCACCATCACTACCGATAAGTTTAAATTTAATGCCGTCAGACAAAGCAAAATTGTAAATTCTTGCATTGGAACCATTCAATAGTCGAAATCTGTAAGTACGTTTTTCTACATCCATCATGGCACCTGAAGTACCGTTAACTAGGACTGATTCACCAAAAAATCCTATAGTTTGATCATCAGCATCCGGATTATATTCCAGTCCGCCTGTGAGTCTCTTGTCCTGTATGACTAAAGGAACATCAAAATTTCCAGCAGGTAATTTTAAGGCTTGTTCTTCAGGAGAAGTGACTATAAAAAACCCGGCCAAACCTCTGTAAGCCTGGCTTGCAGTAGCCATATCAGGATGAGGGTGGTACCAATAGGTCCCTGGCCTGTTCACAACACGAAAATTATAGGTATATGAATTACCAGCCTGAGTCAGGTCTGTGGGATATCCGTCTTGCACAGCAGGAGCCTCCAGTCCATGCCAATGTATATTTGTCGGTTCTGAAAGCTCATTTTTAAACAGGAGATTCATGACATCACCTTGATTTAGCTTAAGCGTGGGTCCTAATATTCCACCATTCCCATATGAAAGGGTTTTCAATGATTGACCACCAATTGTGGCAGTATTTGTTTTTGCAGCAAAAGATGCATTCGTTGCATCCATAACCATTGGTATAGCAATTGGGGTAGAGAAGGACTTTTCAACAACTGCTCTAGCAGTCGTTTGATTTCCATGGTCCATTTTATGACAACTTATTAGTGTAAAAGCTGCTATCAAGGTGATCATACCTCCGATTTTTATTGTATTCATGATATTTTATTTACTCTTTTTAATTTTCAAATCTTTTATCTTTTCTTCAAGATTTTTAACATCATCTGTCATATCCTTTTTTCGCGCCAGTTCCAAAGCTTTTTGTGCAGACTCAATAGCTTCTGGATATCTTTTCAGTCTTTCCAGAATGTTTGCTGTCAATACTGAGTAATTAATATTATCTACGCTAAGGGTTTCTGATGTAATTGACCATTCCAGCGCCTGATTCAAATCTTTTTTATTGAAAAAGTAATATTGTGCTCCCTTATTCAGCAAACCTGCATTCTCTACTTTTTTTACAATTAAATTTTCCTGTATCTGAGCCATAATTCTATCATCTGCAGTACTCATGATCGGTACCTTAATAGATGTATTCTCCCATTTCATTTCGAGTGACGCCGAATAGTCGGGTTTAAAATCTGTCAGCTCAATAGTGAAGGACTCATTCGTTGTCGGACTGTTTGTTGGTTTTACTTTTACACGAAGTACATCTTTTTTTTCATCATATCCAAAGTCACCATGTAGAGTTGCATCTTGATTTAGGATGATAATCCACTCTTCCTTGCCCGGGATAGAGTAAAGCCCATACTGACCTTTTTTCACTAGCTTGCCACCAAAAACAATGTCTTCACTGAATTTTATCCTTGTGCTTTCCCCGGCACCTGTCCGCCAAAGTACATCATATGGCACCAGAGCCCCAAAGATTTTTCTCCCTCGCATTTGTGGGCGGGAATAACTCAAATCAATTTGGGTAAATCCCAATTGATGGTTCCAGCTGGCATCAGGACTTGCAGGGGGTAAATCTATCTGAGCCATCATAAATGACGGAATCAAAAATACTATTAAAATGAATGTTTTCATTCCCATTACTATTCCTTTTTTGCAGGCCTATCGTACTGGCAACAGCCATGAAGATTTTCATAGACTGAATCGGGTGCTCTGAAATTTTCACTATCGTAGCCAACAGCTGCTATTCTCTTGAGTACTTCATCGACATTTGTTTTGGTACTGTCTATAGTGATCTTTGCCATCGCTAAGTCAGCATCCCATACAGCATTTGATTTGCCTTTAACATTGGCTGCTTTTTCGATGGTCTTTTTGCACATGCCACAATTTCCATACACTTTGACGTCTACGGTTTTCAAATTTTTTGTCTGCGCTGTACTGAGATTTGTAGTGAATACTGCTAAACATATTATCACTGCACTTTTAATAAATGTGTTCATTTAGATGTGTTTTAAAATTTTAAAAAATATTACCTTCTTTTTTGATATCCGTCCAGGGATCAATATTATGAGCACCGAAGTCGTAATTTTGGAGAATTTATTACTCAAAAAGTTAAAATTCCTTTCTGCCGTTATACATACAGAAATTCCAAAACCAATGGATGCTATTTAAATGTAAAGCTCATTGAAGTGTATTGTAAAGTAGTCATAAAGCGGTACAAAAAGTACTTTCAGCAAAATCTACATGTGACGAATACAAAATATGAACTTAGCCCTATTGCAGAAACAGGGAATCATGGAAGGCTAACAAAGGAAAGATTGGTAAAGCACCCTTAGATTGTCAACAGAGAGTGGTGGTGGTTTATATAAATAAAATCTGAGCGTTTTTGCATTTTCTTTAACCTTGTCATTTAGGTCAAAAGACACCCCAACGATAGGACTATAAAAAACAGTTTGAATATCAGAAAAAATAACTTTTGTTATTTCTGAAGCGTTTGTATTTAACTTTTTATAGTGTGACTTATCCTCACAGCAAGGCTTCTTTTTTATAGTTTCCCCTTTTACTAAGACATCTTTTGTTTCGCACAAATACACTTTTTTAGCAGAACAACACTTTTTCTTTTTCTTTGTGCAACAGCTGTTTGACTTAATAAAAATTGCAATCGAAGTTCCATTTTTACTACATATATGCTCAAAGACCCTAAATCCTATTGTAGATATAAGAAGATTGAATGCCAGCAAAATATGTAACCCTTTTAAAATCATACTATTTATTAATTTTAAAACGTATTAATGGTATTAAATGTTGTTCATAAACTACTCTTTTGACCATATTTTATCATAATTGCTTTTCTTATTTTTACTTTTTTATAAATGAAGCAGCTTCGCTAAAAGTCGAATTACCTATTTTTATAAAGTAACCACCGCTCGGCCATTGCAATATATCCACTTTTATATTTTGTTTAGGAGATAAAGTGTGTAATTTCTTATAAACTATTTTTCCTTGAGTGTCACATATCATCACTTGATCATATACCTCTATTTCTTCTTCATGGATTATTTCAATCATATTTGTTGCTGGGTTAGGCCAAATTTTCAACTTTTCAGTTTTATTAAATTTATCATCTTTCGTTTTACTTACCCGATCTGTAACTATAAACTGCCCCATCATCCCTCCGTCTTCATGTGGGAGTAAATGGCAGTGAAACATATATGGTACATGGGGATTTGAAAACGTCTCAAACTTTGTAATAAAGCGAACAGTTTCACCGGGTCTGACCAATACGACATCTTTAAGTCCTTGTTCATTTGGCGGCGGTGTTTGCCCATTTCGTGATAAAATATTAAATTGTATATCATGTATATGAAAGGGATGTGATATAGCAGATTGATTTCTTAACTCCCATATTTCTATATTATTAAGCGGTATTTCATAATTTATGACATCCATGTCAAAAGATGCATTATTAATGGTGAAATCACCATTAAGTTGATTCATACCCATAGCCATCGGAGAAAAAGTCAGTGTTCTGGTAATATTCGACAAATTTTCATTTATTGATTCCTTTTCCACAAGAGAATTAGGTATATTTACGATAGGGTTTTGAGTTTGATGAATAATATTAAAACTCAATATTTTAAAGTTTTTACCATTAAGTGGATTTGGATTGTAGCCATCCAAAGTCATCATGGCGACCATGCCTGCATTCGTTGCACCGTAAATACCACTGGGTAGTTCAGATGCATAGCTTAAAAGGTGGACAGTTTGTCCAGTCATATCTTTAAAATCAATTAGTATTTCAACCCTTTCGCCCGGTGCTATTAATAATCGTTTTGTCTTAAAAGGTTTTGGTAATAACCCTCCATCTGTGGCTATTTGATAAAAATCTTGATCATTATTCAACCCTAGATTAAAGGCTCTTTGCGATGCTCCATTTACAATCCTGCATCTGACCACCTGCGAAGGAACTTCGAGAAATGGTTCTATAGTGGCATTTACCATCAAAATGTCATCATGATTTGATTGGGTAATTATTTCAAAACTTGAATCAAAATCTTTTGTTTGAATCACCAAAGGAAAATCATCCGCACCATAAGTTCTCGGCAACGCTAATTTTTTCTCAATTTCATCTCTGATAATTATTACGCCCGATATCCCTTTAGTAACATGCTCATTGGTCTTATGGTGCAGGTGTGGATGGTACCAACATGTAGATGCGCGGTTCTTTATTTCAAAGGTCGGTGACCAGGTGGATTCGTTTATAATGGGAGTGTGTGGTCCACCATCATTTTCCGGAGCTACGTGCAGTCCATGCCAATGAAGCGTGGTGGTTTCCCCGATTTGGTTATTCACATTTATTTTTACATCATCTCCTTTTCTAAGTATCAGAGTAGGTCCCAATATATTTCCATTGGCACCCAATGTTGCAGTCTGGTAGTTGTTAAAAAATGCATGATGACCTTTCTGAAGATGAAGATTTATAACTGATCCGCTCAATGTATCAGGTATAAATAATTTATTTTGACCATGTACAAAATGATAAATAGTCAAAAATATGAGAATAGTATAAAGTTTTACTTTATTCATTTTTTTTTATAAAAATAGATCCATAATACTCATTGATTATTCTATTGTGCATACTCCGGATTGGTTAGAAATTTTTGATCACTCAATGTTTTTAGAAAATTCACCAAATCTGTTTTGTCCTGAGCACTTAAACCAAGCCCCTTTGCGATAGTTGGCATTATTAGGGGAGATACTGTAGATGACATCTTTACGCCTGAATTATAATGTTCCACTACTTCTTCCAATGTTTTAAATCTGCCATCATGCATGTAAGGAGCGGTGTG
This sequence comes from Saprospiraceae bacterium, assembly GCA_016714445.1. Taxonomy (GTDB): domain Bacteria; phylum Bacteroidota; class Bacteroidia; order Chitinophagales; family Saprospiraceae; genus OLB9. The sequence continues at coordinate 238,104 of JADJNF010000007.1, forward strand.
GGCTACATTTCTGAGTGATGGCATCAAAAATGCTGCTCTATCAGATGCAAGATTACTTACTTTCTCTCTACCATAATCTGTAAAATCCGAATCATTATCCAATCCATTGTTCATAAATTCTCCATTTTCAAAATTGGGTCCACTATGACAATGGGCGCAATCAGCTCCTGACAAATCAGGGAAAAACTGATTGTACTCCGTGAAAAATAAACTCCGCCCTCGTTCCTCGCTTTCACTCAATGTTGCTTTTCCAGCCAAATATTGATCATATTTAGAATCAAAAGACACTATGGTCATCATAAACTGCTCCAAAGCTAAACTTACTTTTGTACTGTTTACTTCCGGAGTTCCAAAAGCTCGTATAAATTGGTCTGTATATGTTTTATTTCCACTGAGTTTAAGTACAACATTTTCCAATGTTTCATGCATCTCCAATGGATCTTGAATGGGCTTGAGTGATTGTTCTCTCAATGTGGCAGCCCTACCATCCCAGAAAAACCCTGTTTTGTGCCATGCTAAATTAAATATAGGCATAGCCTGCCTCTTACCAAGTAAACCATCAACGCCTTTTGAAAACTGATTTTTATCAGAAAAACCATCATTTTGTACATGACAACTGGCACATGATTGTGTTCCATCTTTTGATAATGCCTTTTCAAAAAACAACATTTTTCCTAATTTGACACCTTCTTTGGTCAGATTATTATCTTTTGGTAGTTCTGGATCTCCAAAATTTTCAGGAAAAACAAAATTATACAACGTACCATCATATTGGGCAATTTCTACATCTTCTGGTTGGCAAGCAACAATCAGAATGACTATCAACATAAAAAAGAAGGAGACTATTCTATTCATTTTACTTTTATTTTATTCGCTTAAATATGGATTGGTGAGTAACACATAATCATCCAATGTATGTAAGAAAGCAACAAGGGCTTTTTTTTCATTTTCAGTCAAGCCTAATGGCATTATCAAGTTGCTCTTGTGTATGTGATTTCTTCCACCGCTATTGTAGTGATTTACTACTTCTGTCAAAGTACTTATCGAACCGTCATGCATATATGGTGATGTAAATCCTACGTTTCTCAAACTTGGTGTTTTGAACAAAGCGACATCCGATTCTTTTTGGGTAAGTCTAAATCTACCAGGATGTGCATAATTTTCGTAAAGACCGTTGTTTTTAAATTCATAATTGGTAAAATTGAACCCACTATGACATTGACTACAATTTGTTTTTTCACTAAAAAATAAATCTTTACCTAGCATTTCTTCTTTAGATAATATTGCTTTGCCGAGTGTATAATCATCATATTTGCTATTGCCGCTGATGATACTTCGTTCATAAGTACTGATACTCCTGGTTATAACAAACGGATCCAATGACCTACCATAGGCTTTCATGGCCATTTCCTGATATGCTGCGTCGGCTTTTAACCTTTGTTCGATTTCTACTATATTAAACCCAAATTCATTGTGCTCTGATATAGGCACCAATACCTGCATTTCCACTGTGGGCAAACCACCTTCCCTTGTAAAATATGGATGATATGCGATATTGGCTAGGGTTGGGGCATTGGTTACCCCTGCTCTGCCAAAAACCCCCGGAGTTAAACTTACGTTATCTGCAAACCCCTTGCTTTGTTTGTGACAACTACCACAACTCACTGTAGAGTCAATAGACAAACGTTTATCATAAAAAAGTTTTTTACCCAAAATCCAACGTTCTGCACTATAGGCGTTTTCAGCAGGAAAGTTGATCTCTGGAAAATGTGCTGGAATGGCTATCTTTTCCAGTATTTTATTTGATGGCACTAGTATTTCGTCCTTATCTGTGCAAGACAATAATAAGAACACCCACAATATAAAATATAAAGATCTATCCTCCACTGTATATTACTGTTTTACCAAACTTCCTCTGTAAGTTAGTTCGCCCGCTTGCCTTAGTTCTATGGTGTAGAAACCTAAATGATCCACTATTACTTCATTTTGTAAAGCAAGGTTTGAAAGTTGGTAAACGGTTCTACCTACTGCGTCTCTGATGATGATATTGGAATTTAAAATTTGATCTTCCGTTAGTGCAATAGTCACTTTCCCGTCAATTACTGGGTTGGGATAAATTTTTAATGAACCTATTTCTATATCATGAGAAGCTGATATACTTTCTGTCGCTTTAAACACATTTTGATTGTAATTGGCCATTAATGAAATAGCTTCTTTAGCACTTCCATGCTGGATAACATTTTTATTGACATTTATCTCTTTAAGACTTTGCTCATAATCCGCATTTAGGGCTATCATTAATGCCCCGTTATGGTCAGTACCATGAGTAACTATGGTGGTAGCATTATAAAGTTCATCACCCAGTGCGTGTATCTGATACTCAAATTGCAAATTTGCACCTGATTTACCTTCTATTGCAACAAATCTATAACCTGCCGCCCATCCCCACTGCATTTCAGGAGATTTTGGAGCAAGTGGGTGATTAGATGGCCACAATGTAGGATCACCGTGATTATTTGTTGCATCCACCCCGACCGAAAAAGTAATGGAGTCAAGTAAACCGATATTAAAAGTACCTAGTAATTCATCAACTGTTTTCCCTTTCGTTACAAAAATATACTTATTGCTAACGTTTGTTGTCATGCCACCATCGTGGTGAAGCTTTATAGATGATATATAATAATCAAGTCTTGAAATAGAAAATTTTGTTCCCTGATCATTTGTTCCCGTATCGCCTATCTCAAAGGGTACATTTCCTATGTATTGATTAATCTGTAAATGGACTTCTTTTTGTCCATAAGAATATGAATTAATCAGCATTATAAATGCTATTAATAACATTTGTGTTAAAGATTTTACCATGATTGATTGATTTTAAAATTATATTGATTAAAAAAGTTATTCAATTATTTAATTCGATACAAGGCACCCAAATTGATACCCAACTTATTACTAGTATTATGATTTTCCTGAGACACCTGAATCCTGGTATTAATCTCAGGATTAAATACCAAACTGATTTTTGGACTCAAATGCCATTCCACACTGGTACCTAATATTATTCCGGTATTTAGCTGATTTGATTTCTGATTGGAAACTGAAGGAGTAAATCCATGATTAAAACAAAGGTTTGCACATGACTCACTAAAATGTGTTATGGTCTCATTACTATAGGAAGAAAACCCAAAATTTAACCCACCCTTTGCAAATACTGACCAATCCCTTGTCGAAAATAATTCTCGCTCTATGGTTATTGGGATTGACCAGCTGACAGTTTTTTTATGCATACCCATATCAATTTTAAAAACATCAGTACTGTCTAATGGACTACCGGGATTTTCTTCAGAAAGCCTTAGATTTACTGTTGATGATGATCTGCCATTGGTGACTACATAAGAAAAGACGTATTCTTTTGGGTCATTGCTGCTAGGATTTAAACAAATACCATCCATAAGTCTTAGGCTGGCAGTATGAGATCCGTGATGTGTAAATTGACTCCGGTTTATCCCTATATTAAATTTCCATTTATCATTTGGAGCAAGTTGAAAGTGGAAGCTGTTTTGAAATCCCATATTTTTACTTACTTCATGACTTGTAAAAATCAACGGACCTGACATATCTGTTGTCATTGAGTTCAGATTGTAAATAGGTCCACCATCAATTTTCACAAAATATTTCATCTTTTTTACGGGCGTGGCAATAACCGGCGGAAAAACAATATTTACTTCATTTTTCGCTTCATTATTTTTAGATCCTGTGATTTTAAAGCATCAACAGTAATAAAAGAATAATTGAATTTTGAAATGTCATTTTCAACCTGAGCTTGATTTTTCACTTCATTATTATCAAACAACTTTATGTTTTCACCACCGGAAAGATTGTCGAACAAAGATTTTTCTTTTATTTGGTCATCTTTAGTACTCATGTCTTTTTCCGCAAGTACCGTATTATCATACGTTAGTAGAGTAAGATTAACTTTACGTAGCTTTTTAAGCATGTTTCGCTTTAATGTATACTTCACATCTTTATTTAGTGCACCACCACTTACTTCTTTAATTTTTACAAAGGTATCTGGTTGAGCGTTTTCTGTTGTTTCGACATTTGATGGCAAATGGTCTGTTAATTCTGATGCTGAATTGATTGTTTTGTCTTTATTGTTCTGAATAGTTTCAGCTACAGCATTAGACGTATCAGCATTTTTTGAATTGCTGCTGTATATTTCATAAAGATAATTGCATCCCAATATAAATACTAATCCCAATAATATAAAGAAAAATACATACCTTCTTTTCCGTTGCCTGTCAAGATGATCCATTCTTTTCTCCAATCTATTCCAATCATCCATACCAGTGGAGACACTTGGATTAAGTGATTTGATTTTAAGGGAATATTTCTTTAGAAAATCATTGTTTGACATATACTTTATGCTTTACTTTTAACTATTCAATTTTTTTAATCTGATGGTTGCCTGTCTTGATCATTTTCGTAAAAAAAATATTTACAACCCACAATCAGTGTATAATAGCATGCAGAAACCTAAAAAGAAAATAACCTGATTTGTGAGATGAGAAATTTAAGTTTCGCCCTTGCCTTTGATAGATTTGATTTGGAAGTACCGACCGTTATTCCCAGATTCGTTGCGATTTCTTGATGACTATATCCTTCTACAGCATATAAGTTGATAGCCATTCTATATGCAGGTGGTAATTGCTGTGCCAGTTTGAGCACTTCATCAGGTGACATGTCCGTGATTCCATCTTCTTCATCATTAACTATATCATGGATTTTCTCATTATCATCAATATCTGTCCACTTGACTTCATTCGTTTGTTTGCGATAGTGATTGATTGCAGTCCTGATGACGATTATCCTGAACCAAGCTTCAAAAGGTTTGGACGGATCATAATCTTTTATTTTATCAAATACTTTCAGAAATGCATCATTGAGCACTTCTCTCGCTTCGTCTGTATGGCTGCAATAGGCCATAGCCACAGTTAAACCATATTTGTAATATAGCTCAAACAAAGCCTTTTGTTGGCGCCTATCCTTATCTACACATCCTTTAATGATATCATCCATCACTACTTATTTGTATTTAATCATCTCACCACTATTTCCTCCATATCCCCATCATACCTATACTTCACTATCTCCCCAGAAATAATCAGCTGTATAGCCTGTTCAATGATATATAACGGGGCTATAAACCATTCCCTTGGAGTGTGCCTTTGCCAGGCTTGGTCAAACACATCCAAGTTAAGACACCACTTTCCGAAGAAATTGTGCATCAGCTGTTCCAGTTTTTGTGGATTCATATTGTAGCAATTGTACACTATGATGATGCTGACCTCCGCCATAAGATAAGTAGGCTCCTGGGGAGCGTTTTTTATCCTTTCTTCAACTTTCGTGGTCGAGTATCCTATTTTATACAAATGTCTTATCGATGTTATGTCAGGATTCGTACTTTTTGATTTCAGAACATAGATATATCCTGTATCTTGATCTTTTTCAGTGATACTCCCGAAACGCTCATAAAATATCTCGTTGGCTTTATCTGCGTTTTCAGATACAGCCTTTCCATTAGCCAACAATCCTTTGTATAGAGACCGGTACAGCATATTGGATTCAGTTCCGTTTTCAAAGATGACCCTGGTCCTGCCATCCTTTCTCAACCGACTACCGCTCTTATAGGACTGGATGTCTTCCTTAAAATCTACTTGCTCCAGATACAGCAGTATACCATTATGCACGTAATAGTCGCCTGCCCGCAGATTCTGTTCTTTAAATGCCAATAGTTTTCTTTTGCCCGATGCAAGGTCGTGTTGCACCGCTTTAAATGAAGCTTCATAACGATCAAAATCTTTACAACTTTTGCGTTTGGCAACAAAATCTGCACTGGCTCTCTCATCAGGTAGGGTCACATGTTTCAGATCAAACAGATTTTCCTCGTCGCTACCCAATAAATCCATATCATCATCGCCAAAAATATCAGAAATGGAAGTAAGCACTTTTTGCTCATTCAACAACTTGTGAACATCATAAGGCTTTAGCATTTCTATCTTTAAGGTATGACTTCTGATGGATTGAAGCCTGGAGTAAAGCTGGTGTTCCTGAATACCACCTCCAGCCTTGGGCTCTCTTTGATGTTTATCATAAAAATCATTGATCTCACCAAATGATGCTACCAATCTTTCGTCTTCGTTTCTGGTTACATTATTTGATGGTTTGATATTCAAAAGCCCAAACGGATCATCATCAAATATATCAAAGAGTGTCTTTTTATTAGCCATTTTGTTGCTTTCTTTTTTGGTCCTTGATATAGAGCAATACTTCGGCCATCCTTCTTTCTATGGCATCTGCAGATTGCAAGGATGGTTCTCGCTGAAACGTAGCATAAAATGACTTTATCTTTGGCCACATGATCACGGCTTCATCTTCACTCACCTGTATTCGAGTGGATTCAATAGCATCTTGTATGACTTTCAGTACCTTGGTAGTCACTGATTTCGATAAGATTTCATATGCCTTCTGAAAAGGATTGATAGTATCTATCAGGTCAATATGCAAATCATCTATGTTGACAAATTGCCCGGCCATCCTGATAAAACGTTGGTCAGCTTTATATCCTTCATTTCCACCACCATCATGCGCAACCATACCACTGAATTTTTGTACATCACTATCGCTCAGATCGGGATATAATGTCCGGACGATCTTGGGTATCAGATCAGTGGGGACCGTATCGGTTCCATCACCTGTTGCTTGCACATATTGTTCATCTTTACGAATGGCTTGTTTCAATGCATCTACGTCGATCATCAGATTGTTTTTTATCACCGAATCCAATACCACATATTGTCTCACTTCTTCCACTTCATCTTCTGTTAGATTGGGATATTTGGTTTGGATGATCTTTGGTATCAATACCCTGTTGATCACCTCAGAGTCTATTTGTCCTGGAATAGCTTTCAGCATCGTATCATCTTGCAAGATGGTTGCCTTCAGGTCATTCAGATCTGAATCAATGATATCCCTGACCCGCTTCGAACTAGGAGTCTTAAATCCCCTGACCTTGATTTCTCCTTTCTCAGCTTTGTCATCATCACCGAGTTTTGACTTAAATTTAAAATTGGGTGCCATGACCTGTTCCATCAATAAGGATGCGGTGATAGCTTTGAGCATATTATTGACCGAGAGTTTTACAGCGTCATCAGCCGCATCGGGCTGAGCGATGAGATTGGTAAACTGTGCATGGGTTTTGTTATCACTGTCACGGGTACATCTTCCTATGATCTGAATGATCTCTGTGAGAGATCCACGATAACCGACCGTAAGCGCATGTTCACAGTATGGCCAGTCAAATCCTTCTTTTGCCATTCCCAATGCAATGATCAGATCCATATCATCCACACTTTTAATCTCGCGTAGATAGTTTTGTATCTTATCTCTATCCCTTGCCTGATCATTGACCAAATCAGCCACTTTGATCATACGACCATCACCATGTCTTTTGATGGTGATGACACCTGTTGTCGCATCTGTCCCTACATATTCGCCTATGGCATCCAGGATGGTATCTACTTCCCTATGTTTATCTTTGGTAGATTCTCCGGAATTGACATTAGGTATATGTAGGATGGTTTTTTTATTGGTATCCAATATTTCCATGATGGCAGATGTGTACTTTCCTTGATAGAAGTGATACCCTATACCCAGTGATTTTAGATAGGTATATCCATTCAGCTGCTCATAATAATTATAAGTTACTTTGGTAAACTTTGCTTCATCCTCAGGTTTCAGCACAGGTACACTATCACCTCTGAAATATGATCCAGTCATGGCGATAATATGGGCATTAGACTTCGCCATGATCGATCGTAGCAATTCACCCAATCGACTATCGCCATCTGCAGACACATGGTGAAACTCATCAATGGCTAGCAATGTACCGTCAAACATACTATCATCTAGCTCTTCATACGCAAATCTCAATGTGGCATGAGTACAGATAAGTATCTTTTCATCATTAGCCATAAAATTCCTGAATGCCTCTACCTTGGTCTTGCTGCCGTCAAGTCCGGGAGTACATAAATTATAATGTTCATTATAAGACCAGTCAGCATAAAATCCATAGTCTGAAAGTTTAGTTACACTAAACGAACCTCCTATGGACCTTTCCGGCACAGCAACGATTACCTTCCTGATTCCTTGATTGATCAACTTGTCCAAAGCTAAAAACATCAATGCCCTGGACTTTCCGGATGCCGGTGGTGCCTTTAGTAGCAGATATTGTGCATCTCGGGCTTGATATGCCTTTTGTTGCATCTCTCGCATACCCATCTCATTAATTTTGGCACTTTCTCCTGTTTGTCCATAACTCACATGTACTATATCCGGCATTATTCTGATTTATTTTTGTTCTTAATTTATACAAGTTCAACTTGGGTAAATACAAATATACCTGTTTTACTATTTACCAATATGCATCTTTTGCATATTGCTTTTATTCATCTAGCATGTCTAAACTTCATCTAAAAGTTCGACTAAATGATACTTTTTCATCTAAAACTTCATCTAAAATGTCTAAACTTCATCTAAAACTTCATCTAAAATGTTTAAACTTTATCTATTTAGTTAATGCCCGTGTCCACTTAGGGAATCTTACAGTTCCTTGATTATCAATCAAATGTTCCTTTTTTGATAAAGAATATATCAGGTTTCTTACTTTATTTGCCTTTTTATTATCATCTAAAATATCCGGAAGTATGTCTAAAATTAGATGATCAATATCCCTTTTTGTTGCCGATCCATATTTATCAATATATTCCAATATCATTTTTTTGTAATGATCATCTTTAAACCCTCTATTCTTGATATAAATGTCCTTTTCATTTGTAACTTTGGCCACAGACATAGAAATATGAAAATTAGGTTTTCTACCTTCTATAAGGCCCTTACTCTTTAGTAAAGTTACATCTTTGTCATCTATAGGCTGATATTTGACTACTTTATCCATCAACATAATTTCATTCAATGTTAAAGCTGGCATGGATACCAATTTTCTTGCATAATTGATATCCAGTACTTTACCTGTGATCGTGACTCTTACATTATTATTGGTAATGTCATAATCCGGTAGTGGAAAATATTTGTTTTTCTGTATCGTGAAAATTCGTTTGATACCACTGCCGGTGGTGTCAATCATATTAAGGTTGACCATAGCATTTGCCAAAAATGGATTTCTATACCTGGATTCAGGGGCGTCAGCTCTTATGACTTGTTCTACAGATTCTGGTATAAAGTGACCCATATTACTAAACAGCAATATCCCATCTTCCCTTTCGACTACATTTATCTTTCCATTGTACTCATAGTCCTGATGTGCTATACAATTATTGAGCGCTTCTCTTATGATATATGGATCAAACTGATCTACCTCGTCCGGAAAAAGTGACCCATCCTGGATATATCTATATTTTAAATTCCTGATCTTCATTCTCACAGCATCTACAGCTAGTATAAAGGGACACCCAAAATGTTCATAATCTTTTTCAAGATTATCTTTGTCTTTCAAAATCCACGATATTTTTGCCTGCGCTGGATTTATAAAATGGTCCGACTCGGGTTTGCCAAGCAGTAGAATAGCTGTTCTGGTAATTCTGCCCTGTATGGTTATTTTTGCTTTATTTAGAAATGTAATGTCATCCCATTTTAGTATCTCGGCTTCAATTTTCCTATTCTTTTCTATATATTGTTGACGACCAAAACCAATGGCTTCCTTTGATAAGTCATCAATGCTAGCTTCAGGAAGAACTTGAGCGGACCAATCAAAAGTTACATTTTGAGCTTTTATACTATCTCGTTCATTATCATGCAATGCACCCAAGCTCTCTCCATCTCTACCGTAGCAATGCCCTTTCCAGGAAACCGGTTGTCCTCTGGGTGCTGCAGGAATTTTTAAAATAATTACTTGCTTGCCATCTTTCTCTATTCTGGTTGTTGATCCAAAAGAAAGACGAGGGCTGGTGTGTTGAGCCATTTCGTTTTTATATTCATTAAGATGCTCGTCATTTATCTCCGTGCCCACAATCGACTTATCATTCTTAACTCCAAATACAACATAGCCAGTTTCGATACCTTTTAGATTAGCTTCATTGCTAAGTGCAGAAAAATACTGCCCCAGTTTATCCTTATCATACCTGAATTTTGCTTCTTTAAACTCTACTACTTCAGTTTCTGTGGAAAGTGTTAGCAAATTATCTAATGTTTCTATCATTTCTTCTTTTTTAAAGATTTACCTCCCGACGCAAACAACGTCCCCTTATTCTTCTCTTCCTCTATCATCTGCTCATACATCTTAAACAAATACTCTAGTCGCTCCTCATCACTCTCAAAAGGTTTGCTACGATAGCATCGCTCTATGGCCAGATCATTCTGATGATGTGCTTCTCTCAGCCCATCGGGCATCTTGTCCGGATCATAGAGCTGTGCAAGTGTCTTTTCGCTATGTTTCTCACGCTCTTCCAGGATGCGATACACATGTTTTTCCAGTTCTTGTTTTTGACTATCGGATATGGTTGGGAATGGGAAGGCATTGTATGTTATTCCAATTGCGTAATTTATATCCATTTTTAATCTACCTGAGACTGTGTGCGTCCATATCGAGTGTATTTTTGATGACAAAATACTAAACACAAACGGGTGATCACCATAAATTACAGCTGCTCTATCAAGAATAATTGTATCTTCATTATAAAATCCGCATTGTATATATTCTCTTCTTTCCGAGGTGACTCTGGGAATTAGAATTGCTGTACCAGTTTGATGTCTTATTTCGGCAAAGCAAAATGGTTTGTCTGCAAGTAAATTAGTCGCTATTCTTTCACTCTTTAATCTTGATAATCTAACTTTCTCAACCCTAATTCTTATTTTTTCAATTTCTAAAGCTTCATGTAAATCTTCCTCTATTATCCATAAACACCATCTAAATGTATTATTTGTAAATTCTACTGCTCCGACTAACTTTTTGAAAAATTTTTCTGATTCAGGATTTAATTTTACTATTTCTGATTTCTCTTCATCATTTAATATTAGATTTCCATCATCATTTGCCATGCTACCGAAAACCATTTCAGGTAGTTTAGAGATTTGCTTACGTCTTTTATTAATAAATATATTTTTATAATCAATCAAATAAGGGTTAATATTATTTGCTTTAAGCTTCAACCCATTGGAAAAAATTAGCTTTGGTCTATTTGACTTAGAACGTAAGCAAACTATTATACAAAAAACTGCTGCCTTATCTTTAGCATTATTTGTCCATAAAAATGGTTTGAAAGCTGATTCAATTTCAACATTATTTTCCAATATTGCAGGCCATAAAATGGCAACTTGTTCTCCTTGGCAAATTGAATTAGTACTAACAAAACTCACTTTAGATAAATGTAAATCATTAATATAATTTGCACCTTTAAAAAACCATGGAGCAATATAATCTAAGTTGTTATATTCAATAGATGAATGAGAAAATACGTAATTCATGTCGGATTTATGTGCAGCCTTTTGCAGTCTGGCGCCCAAATACGGTGGGTTCCCCAATATATAAATCTCATCATCCTTCTCTTTAGGACATACTACTTCCCAGTCCACTCGGCACGCATTCCCATGTACGATATGGCCAGTCTCCATCAGGGGTAGTGCAGGTCTGGACATCCCAAATGCCGCAAAAAATGCTTGATTCATCTGATGTTCTGCCAGCCATAGAGACAATATCGCGACCTCATGCGCAAAATCATCCAGCTCTATACCATAAAAATGACTCAGTGTGATCATGGACAGATATTCTGTACCGAGATCGAGACTACCACTGCCTTGATGACCTTTCAGCGCTTGTATATCCCGGATGATCAGCATCTCCAGTTTGCGCAATTCCTTGTACGCTATGATCAGAAAGTTTCCACTACCACAAGCTGGGTCAAAGACCTTGATTTTGCTAATCCGTACCCTGAGATCACTTAGTTTTTTGAGATTTCCTTTAGCATTTTCATATGCTTCATACAGTTCATTTAGAAACAAAGGTTCGATCACCTTCATGATATTCGGCACACTCGTATAGTGCATGCCGAGACCACCTCTGTGCTCAGGTGTGATCACCGCTTGTATCATAGACCCGAAGATATCCGGATTGATAGCCTTCCAGTCCAGCTCTCCCATGTCTATCGCCATCTGCCGGCTACGCCTGCGTAAACATTGGGGCAGCATATTGATGACGGAATAGACCACCATTTACATATGGAAAAGCATCGAGATAAGCAGGTAAGTTTTGTCTTTGCCCTTTGTCAGTATTCATGACATCCCACAGCGTGTCCAGATAGCTATGCAGATCACTACCATCTACTTGAGTATGACTACTGATAGCTCCTGTAAATTGTCCTTGTTCAAAAATACCCGTATCTTCTGCAAAAAAACAAAACAACATCCTGGACAAAAACACATTCAGACTATGTACTTCCGCTTCTGTACCGGTAGGATTATCCTTGCTGATTTCATCATAAAACTTAGCCATTTTATCTGCAGCCCTTACGTCAGCAATAGTCTCTTCTTTCCCCTCAAACTTTTCCATCCCTGCCCATGGCAGAAAAAAATCAAAATGATTGATCAGTTCTTTGATGGCTATATCCAGCACATCTTTTGTTTTGGTATCGAGTGCTCTGATATGAATACCATCTGTCACTATTACAAATCTAGGATCATACTTGCCAACCTTCGTGTCTGCAAGCACAGCGTCATATGCATTTCCTACATCACCATCAGATACAAATTTGTAGTACAGCTTTTTCTTTAGTATGATTTCTCCATCATCCTTAGACAAGTTCATACCACCTTTTTCGAGCCTGCTGATGGTAGTCTTGGGCAGCCCATAAGCTTGCAGCAAATCAAAGACAAATCGTTCTTTGTCTAACCCCTTGATTACCTTCTCTACATTTTCTTGTATCTGAGTGATGTTCATATTTCTTATGACAGAGATCTTATCTCTTTTTATTGGATTGAGACAATAATGATGCTGCCATTGACTTAGTTAAATCATTGTATTTATCACTTTTCATTGCATTAGATGCTTTTGTTTCCATTGCAGCACCAGTTTCCTTTTTGGTATTGGATTGTGACATAATGGATCCTGCAAATTGTTTTGCTATCTTTGAAGCACTATTATCTTTTAATACTTTACTTGCTTCAGAAGCTATGGTTTTTGATGATTGTTTCAAATTTTTCATTTTCAAATATTTTACGTTAAAGATTAATTACGAATAATTTTAAGTTTTACATTATCGCTATAATACAAAGCATTCAGGTCTTTTACATTGATATGTAACATATTGGCAAGTTCATCTTTTGTGTATCCCAATTCATTGGTATGCAACTCAAGCATTTCCTTAAACAAAGTCGCTTTTTCTGGTGACACATTAAATTCTGCAGGTTCCTTTGTTTTATATCCTAAAGAGGCCATTTGTTGCCACAAATATCTATACTGATTATCGGTCACTTGTGCCAATTCTTTTGCTTTGTACAAAAGTGCACCCATTGATATTTTCCAATACCTTTTCATATTACCCAAAGTTTCAAGACTAATTGTTTCAAGATCTTGTAAAAATTCGGAAGCAGGTACAAGTAATTCAGAAGCAAATTGCATGGCTTCTTTTTCTACATTTCGGATTTGGGCAATTTGCTGGCCAATATGCATAACTAAATGACCCAATTCGTGTGCTAAAGTTAAACGTTGCCTATCTCCTGGCATTTTGTTATTTATATATATGATAGGCTGTCGTTCTTTAGAAAATAAACTTAGACCATCCATTTTTTCAGAACCAAAATCAAATGGAACAACAACTATCCCATTATCTTCAATAATCTTAGTAAGATTCTCTATTCTTCCTTTTGGTATTCTCCATTTTTGTCTCACCCATTTTGCTGCTGATTCAGGCGTACCATGATCATCTACATCCCATAATGGTAAATTAAGTTCTGGAAGCTCTACACTTGTCATAAGATTTTCTAAATTCATCCTAACGAGATTCATGCTGCCTTCTGCCTTTAATAAATCTCTTTTCTTGATTACAATTCTTTTTCTATAATAGGATAAATTTGGTTCAAAAATATTATTTGTTTGTTCAAAAAATGACATCGGAAATTCGAGGACATTACAAATATTTGTAAAAATTTCTTCAGATGGTTTGTTTAAACCTTTTTCAATTTTTGACAACATGCCCTGTGTCAATTGAATAAGATCAGCCAATTCACTTTGAGAAATACCCCTTATTTCTCTAGCCAACACAATCATTTCTGGATTTATTGATTTCATTGACATTATATTTTATTTACTTTGTTCCTGTCTTTTTAATTTGATTATCTTTAATTTTTACTCTTTTTTGGATGGTTACTTCTTCTTCTGATTCAATTGGTTTGAAATTGATAATATTTTGTTCAATATATCCATTTAGACCAATTTCCCACCTTATGTTATCTCCAAGCCTGCACAGAATATAGATATTTTGTAAACATGTCCATGTAGCATCAGGTGTATAGCCTGCATACAATAAAGTAGTGGCCGCGGGAATTCCAGGTATTTCAATTTGGTTTTTATAATTATTTGTTTGCTTGGTCAATATATTGGACGTACTCCGGTCTTTATTGATCTTTTTAAATCTTATAAAAAGACTATTATTAATAAGTATACCAAATACTCTATTGATATACCCTATTTTTACTTCCGAACAGTCTTTAAATGCTACTTTTAATCTTGCGCGTATCAGAGCATGTATATGGTTAGCCTTTTCAGTTTTATTGAAAGTTACATAAACTCCATTACTATGGTGAAAATTAATAGTGGCTAAATGGTCATTAAAACCACTTTCAATAGCCTCTTGAATTTTTAAAAAATAAGGTTCTAAAATTATTTCCGCTTGTTGTTTTGATAATAAATGCTTCATATAATAAAATTTAATACTGCAAAGGTAATGGATAACTTTAAATAAACTGCAAAATCGTATATAAATATTCATATAATTGTATTAAATATATTCATGAAATTATAAAACATTGTAATACAATAATATACAGTTAATAGATTTTATTGTAATTTTATAAATGTAGGAATAAATATTATTTAAAATGCAGATAACTTTTTATCCCCCATCCTCCGGCACACCTTCTTCACTCTTTCATTCAGTCCCTACCATTTCACTTCGCTACCTGCGTCCGCTACCTTGCATTATCGCTCCTTCCATTCCTTCGTTCATCAGGAGAGCCGGGTGACTGAGCGCTGCAAAGCTGAGTCGAAGTCCCCGCAGCATAAGTATCTCCGTCACTCCATTGCACGGCCAGCGCAAGTTTGCAACTTGTGCTCTACTATTTCCATTCCGCATGCAGCATTGACAGCCGCCCACTAGCTTTACTTCAGTCAATGCCACCTCTGCTCCATTCCACCTGCCCATTCGCTCCATTCCGTTCCTCCTATACACATGCTTTTAGCTCAGCTTTTTTACCCCATACGCAATCCTCAGCTTCATAAGCTGTGTGCCGAAGGCACTTATTTATTTGTCGGGTGCTTGCTTCATTGCATTCCGCTGCGTTCACCCTTTCGCAGGTAAAGCGGCATACTGTCTCAGCCATAGACCATCCTGGCACTGCCACTGACTTAGCTCATAGCCTGCATCTGTACAGAGTGTACTCAGCACCACATCCACCCAATACACACAGTACAGCAGCAGTCTATCTCCCGCCAACGCTCTACAGCGGCAGCGACGCAGTTACAGAGTAGAAGCCATATAGCCCAGTACCAGTGCCTTTGGCACCTATATGCCACATATCTCCACCTTGCAGGTAGTATATGTGTCATATTCCTGGTCCTTATGTCTTCCACTCTGTGAAGGGCGCTCCTGGATGGCGGCTATGGCTGGCAGTATTTCCGGTGCTGCCTGTGCCTGATACAGCGTGCCCACTCCGCCAGCTCCATGCGCACACTGTATCATTCACCGCACCTCCCTTTATTTTTTTTGGGGGCAGCCATGCGGGGGCATTTGGTACGCACAGCCATCTTCGTTCCTCACATTACTCCTGTACGCACCATCTGCCCCGCTGCCCCTGGTGAATTCTTACTTCTTAGTTTTACCACCTCTGGTGGTATGTTTTTAGTTGCATAGTCAACGCTGAAGGCTCTTTTACCTGATAAAAATGTATTTAAGTAGTTGCTTAAATAAACAAATTGACTACCTTTGTGCTATGAACAACATTTCTTGTATTAGACAACAGGCGGACATTAAGCAAATCAATCGTTGCAAAGACCGAGTTTCAGAACTGAACGGTTCGTTTGACTATTTATCGAACGGACTTGAATTGGCGGTTAACAACGTAAGACTGAAAATCCTGTTCCTGCTTTACGAAGAGAAACAACTTTGTGTTTGCGACCTGAGCGACATTCTCGGAATGACCATTTCGGCAATTTCACAACATCTGCGAAAACTCAAAGACAGAAAATTGATTGAAACGGAAAGGCAAGCACAAACCATTTTCTACTCATTGACAAAAGAGTATGAAAAAATGCTGAAACCGTTTTTCAAAATACTTGACGAAAACAAAATTTTGGAAACAATATGAAAACAGACAAAAAATTAATCGGTGCAGGACTTTTGACAGCAATTGCTGCATCACTTTGTTGTATCACACCTGTATTGGCTCTTGTTGCAGGGACGAGCGGACTTGCTTCAACCTTTTCTTGGCTTGAACCTGCAAGACCATATTTTATAGGTTTGACAATTTTGGTTCTTGGTTTTGCTTGGTACCAAAAGTTGAAACCCAATAAACAAATTGACTGCAATTGCGATACGGAAGAAAAGCCAAAATTTATTCAATCCAAAATGTTTTTAGGAATTATAACAGCATTTTCAATAGTTATGCTTGCCTTTCCTTATTATGCTCACATTTTTTATCCCAAGACAGAAAAACAAGTCATTGTGGTTGACAAATCAAATGTTCAGACAGTTGAGTTTACCATAAGCGGAATGACTTGTGCAAGTTGTGAAGAACACGTAAATCACGAAGTGAATAAACTTTCGGGAATAATCAAATCAACTGCTTCATACGAAAACGAAAACGCAATTGTAGAATTTGATAACTCAAAAACAAACATTTCCGAAATTGAAAAAGCAATTAATGGAACAGGATATTCAGTAACTGACAAAAAGGAAAAATAAAATGGAAATCATATTACAATCAACAATCACTTGCCCAAACTGCGGACACAAAAAGGAAGAAACTATGCCGGCGGATGCATGCCAATATTTTTACGAATGTGAAAAATGTAATCAAATTCTTAAACCAAAACAAGGTGACTGCTGTGTTTATTGTAGTTTCGGAAGTGTAAAATGTCCGCCAATTCAACAAGACAAGAAATGTTGTTAACAAAGGCTAATTTAGATATTTTAATAAAAAAACCGATCCGCAAATATAATGCTCTTCCGGCTTAGTAAAGATCAAGCCTTGCAGGTGTTGGTGTAAAAAATGGCTTGGTGGAAGTGTATGGACTCTTTCCAGTTTAAGGTATAGTATTATATTGGCTTTATCCTCTCTTTATTAGTTCCCCTTGAACAAAGAACCTTGTTATGTCCCTAACAAACCTCTATATTTGCCCTCAATAGTTATTTTGTGAAGTATTTAAAAACTTATATCATCCATTTATAAATGAATCACATTACCAAACTTTCCTATTTTTATAAAATTCAATATGTATTATAAATCAATTAGTTATAATTTTAAAATTGAAAATAGAGTTGAGTATAACACCTTGTTAGTGGAAAAGTTAAATAATAAAACAAGCATAAAATGGAATACTTAGTAAAGGACAAAAAACTCGAATTAAAATATCAACCAGGCAAAGGTGCTTGGACTTACCATATCCAAATTCCAAACACGAAACACATAGTTGGGAAATGGGGATCAATGAAAGTTTCAGGCACAATTGACAACTATAAAATAGAAAGTATAAACCTAGCCAAATTAGGAGATCATGACAAACTAATTTCTATTAATGATAAAATCAGAAAAGCAATTAACAAAAGCGGTGGCGACAATGTAACGGTGACTCTTTATTTGTTGACATCAAAAGAGCACCTAGCAAAGAAAGAAGTTTTAGAGACATTCGAAGACTCAGGGGTATTAAATGCGTTTAATAACCTGACGGAAGACGATCGGAATGAAATGATTGGAAAAATCACTTCTTTAAAATCTGAAGACGAGCAAGTAAAAATGATTTTGAAATACATTAACCAACTAAATAAAAATAATGATTAAGCAGACATCTCTTGACTTCCTTTCAAAACTCAAACTAAACAATTCAAGGGAATGGTTTGAACAAAATAGAGACTTGTACGAAAATTACAAAAGCGACATACTTCAATTAACTGAAAATCTTTTGAAAGAATTATCAAAGATTGACCAATCAATTTTACAAGCCAACTTAGACCCTAAAAAATGCTTGACGAGAGTAAACCGAGATTTAAGATTTTCAAAAGATAAGACACCTTATAAAAATTATGTCTTAGTGGTTTTTAATAAGAATTATCCACAACCAAACAAAGCAGGATATTTTATTCATATAGAACCAGGCAATTGTTCAGTTGGTGGTGGAGTTTGGCAGACAACACCTGAATATTTAAAGAAAATTCGTCAAGAGATTGACTACTCATTTAGTGACTTAAATAAAATCATTACTGCCCCTGAATTTCAAAAAACCTTCCCAAACGGAATACAAGGTGTTGGAAAACTTAAAAAAATTCCAGACGGCTATGACGAAACTAATCCAGCAAGTGAACTTTTGAAAATGAAAGGATTTTGTACACAAGAACCGCTCAATGACAAGTTCATGATAAGTAAAGACTGTATTAAAACCATAATTGACTATTTTGAAACAACTAAACCACTCATTGACTACATCAACAAAGCAATTGAGTATGACGAATAAAAGCCCATTCGCTAACATTAAGCCGTTTTGCAAAATCAGGGTTTTTGTGATTCTATCAAAGTGAAGTGCAAAATTCAAGCTTTGTGAATCAAATGAAGTTTAGTGCTTAAAATCCCAGCCTTCACCAAGAGCCAAAACCGGTATAGGTTAAATATTTTCCACTTTTTAGTTAACAAAAAAAAACCGATCAGCAAATTTAATGCTCTTCTGGCTTAGTAAAGATCAAGCCCGGTGGGTTTCGGCTAATAATTTCTAACTCA
This sequence comes from Saprospiraceae bacterium, assembly GCA_016714445.1. Taxonomy (GTDB): domain Bacteria; phylum Bacteroidota; class Bacteroidia; order Chitinophagales; family Saprospiraceae; genus OLB9. The sequence goes on from JADJNF010000007.1 coordinate 257,379, forward strand.
AATGCTTGCCAAAAATTATTATCCGAAAATCTTGACAAAGCCGCCACCCCACATTTTTGCTGCTTATCGGTTTTTATTTATGGTATCCTGTGTTTGGGACACGGATACACTAATAATCACCTGAGCGATGTCTATGGGAATACTTTTCCCGGATTTCCTTTTCCAGAGTCTCATATTCTTCTTCTGTCATACTGCTGTTGTGGAAAGCCTTCATTTTCAGAAGCATGATTTCCTGCTGTATGAGCAAATCATCATCAGGAGAAAAATCTGATTGGTCATCACTGTGGTCCATAATCACTACTATTTAGGTTCTGCAAATCTACATAAAAAAACCTTCCAAATATCCACATTCACAAATCTGCAACTAACCAAATCCACATTTTTTTTTACCCCACATACAGGCACAAAGGTAGCTTCGGGTCTGTTATATGCAAGGTCTGCTAACCACTCATCCTACGCTTGCGCCTTTCAGGCGTTCCACCTTGCATAAATCAGACACCTTACGCTGGCACTGCACCTGTTAGTGTGGCTGAGTGAGCTGCACCTCTTTTATTCATTTTATATTTTATTATCATGGCTACTATATCATTAGCCTTTCATCCGGGTCAGCTGGTCCAGACTTCGAGCATATTTGATGCATCCTGCGAGCACCAGCCTTTCTTTGCTTTTATTCGTTCTTGTATCGCTCGTCATCTCCGTGGTGATTGGGGAGATTGCAGTGAGCAGGATCAGGCCAGTAATGAGATTGCCCTCCAGGGTGGCGGTCGGCTATTTTCTGTCTATGTCATTCCGCCCCAGCTTTTTCCTATGGAGAGCAAGATTTGGATCATCACTGAGTCATCCAGAGAGTACACTACGGTATTATTCCCTTCAGAGTATTAGTCTCTGATTGGTTAGCCTTGGTCTTTGACCAGGGCTATTTTATTCATCTTATTTTTTAACTTTTTAATTTATGCTTATGAGAGCTTCGTTAGTTTTACCATCACTTCCTTTTGATCCCGGCACAGTCGTATTCAGTCCGGGCATCACATCAGCACTTAAGTCTTCCTTGTCACTCAGGCAGATTATGGATCACTTTCTGGAGTGCCATTTGGCCACGGATTTCGGCATTGTATCCAGAGCCATGAGATTTAATAATGTTTTAGCTGCATTGCTGGAGACTGGCCATCTCACATCCAGATATTACCTCCATCATCATATTTGTCCACCTGAGACAGGTCTTATTATTACTACACATCTGGATGAGCGTACTACCACCATCCGCTTTGCTTCTGAGCAGGAGTAGTCTTATATAGATAGCCGTGGTCTATTTGACCAGGGCTATCTTTTTTAATGGTATTGCAATTTCAAATTGCAATCTCAATAAACGAAAAAAGGCCCCGAACCAGCGTCCGGAGCCTAACCCATGCAAACAACCAAAACTTAATCTCAACCTACTCCTTAGGCTTTTCCGGTGGCCACAACCGATGTAATCCTTTCGATACCCCAAAACTCACCATCGCTCCCACACATGCCAGGATTCCGGTCTTAAGTATATCACTGCCATCGACAATACCAATGAAAGCAATCACGGTACCACCGAGTGTACCCATGGCCTGATCACTATGGTGAATTCCCATCGATACCTCCTTCTCCCTTTTGCCCGATGACATCATCTCCAATGTTGGTAAACTGACTTACAGCTGTGGCCACACCACCAGCTGTCACTAGGTACCCACCAATAGTCACCACTGCTGCAGGAAGCGACACCGGAGCAGTCAGCAACACAGTACCCACACCTGCCATGATCAACCCAATATTTCGCAACACCTTAAAAAACTTTGGCGTCGGTGCCTTTGCCCTATCTATGATTTTACTCATCACTTTTTACTTTTAATTTCAATAAAATGATCCTTCTCTCCACTTATCTTTAGATTCTCAATGATATAATTTAATGCCAGTCTGGAATGCAAACCCTTCCCATTCCCACTCAAAGAGAACACCGGAGCTATACAGCCCCGGAGTTCCTTCTGAGCATCATTGGCCACATGTACCAGGATACCGGATCTGCCCTTCACATTATTCACCAGCAGGCACTCGCCAAATTTCGGATGCTGAATGATGGCCATTGGATAAACACCTTCCGGCACACACGATACATTCCGCTCATTATTGGCCCATCTCAATTCAATACTCCGACACAGCAAAATACCTTTGATAAAAATCAACCCATCTGTCCAGCCATCCTGATACAACCTTTGAAGCTCAATTACCATCTCAAATCTTTAGAAATTACTCCATCTTAGTCTTACACCACTTCGATAACCGCAAGTGAGTTATATCCGCCATTCTTGAGAGAATACTGGATACCATTCACTTCCTGAAAAAATTCGATCAGCAATACAAACACATGGATTCCTGTGGCAAGAGTTGGCGCAGCTGCATGTGTGAGATTCACCGTTGCTGCAGTACCATTTGCAGGAAGGTTGACCGTATTGCTTAATGACGTCTCAAACTCTCCGGTACCAAAATCAACCTTTGCCCATCCACTGGTGATACTCATGTGCGTAGATCCGGGAGCAACAGCCACATCCATAATGGGTACCAAATCAACGATATCCAAAGCTCCGGTAGTGGTATTCAGCGCATAAGGCTTAAAAAGAATGCCACTTAATACCGATTTGATGTTGAAGTTGAAACCCTTCAGCACTGCTTTTCCTTCCGGAAGGTCAAAGCCTTCATGAACGTGTCTTTCTCCACGGGCATTGGCAGCATCCAGATTTTTCACATCTGTCATCACCTTTGTCAATCGTGAAGTCACCAGCTTATCACTGGCTGTCATCATCAGATTACGAAATGCAGTTCTCAACTGCTTGCCGGCAGTTGCCGACATACCAAATTCGGAGCCATTCTCTCTGGTCCTTTGGAATGCCGGATCATTCGCGATGCGATCCCCGGATATTCCTCCCTTGGTTTTAACCAGATAATTTCCATCTGATTTGTAAAATGTGAGTTCATCAAGCGTTCCCTCAATTTTCAAATAACTCTTCTGTCTAGCCATACGACTTGATTTTAAATGTTAAATAATACCCAAAGATAGTATCACATTTCCCACAAAATCAACAAGGACGTGCTTGGAATGTCCTAAAGTGTTACATTTAGGTTCATTTATGTCATAATAATCTAACAAATTTGAACTTATAATCCCACAATAGCATTAACTTTGAATAAATAAATTATATATAATGAATATTTATCATATTTAAATGCTAATCCATTGGACGAGACACATTAATTTTTTGCCTATGGCAAAGCCAAGGGTAAAGTATGGGAAAGGTATGGATAGTGTATCAGAATTGAATTTTAAAAAAAATCATCAATGGAGCTTCAGAAAAGAATCATAATATACCCCAAAGATGTGGCTTTGATCACGGGAAGAAATGAAAGGTATGCACGGAAGGTTCTGTCTAAGGTGAGAATATATTTTGAAAAATCTTCCCATCATCCGGTAACTATCAAAGAGTATTGTGAATATTGCAAAATCAGGATGGATGAAGTTGAGCCAATGCTACTTTGATCTTTTGGATGACCTCCAATTTATGCTTTCTGTTATCTAGGTTTTCATTTAGAATACTTACAACTATTCGTAAAGTATCTACTAAGATAAGCAGTAGCTTTGAAGGATCATCTCTATTTTGAATATCAGAAAAAGTCCTGTAATGATTTCCCAGGTCTATATCAAAAGTACCTTCAAATGCTTTTACCAACATGTCCATTTCCTTGGATTCATGTTCAATCTTGCCGGCATAAGCCAGTACATAGATGAGTTCTACCAATTCTACTTTGGAACCTTTCCATTTTATTGTAGGGTAATCCTTGAGTTTTTCACTCAGCGGACGAGGATCCTTCTCGGAATACAAATACTTTTCGAGCATAAATGTCGCTGATATGACCGCAAATATATCCATTTTAGTTGAATTTCTATGGAAATACTCAGCATCTTTATTGGTTTCATTGGCTTTGAAATATCTATACATTTCTTTATTCTCTTCTTGAAATGTACAAAGTTTATTCATTTCCTGTTGAAGAAATTCCATTTTAGTCTCTTTAAATCCAAAAGGTTCATCTAGGTACATATCATACACCCGATCTATAAAGATACCATACTTCATAAATTCAGGCTTCTCCATTTTGTAATACCGGATTTCTTCAGCCTGATCTTTAAAAATGTAAGTGCGCTCCACTTCTAAAAGTTCTTCTGTGAGTTCATTGTGTTTTTGATGATGCTTTTTTAAATCCAAAGGTTTAATTTTCAATCCGTTGTCGATTGCTTCTTTAATTTTATTAAACTTGGACATCACAAGAAGCAATCTTTTCCTCAGCATACTCACACTAAGATTTAATACTTACGAACTGTCTTTTAAAAAATCTGGCAGGGGTTTTATTTTAACGAAATATTAATAATTTTATGATGATTACCTTATAAATTTTTAAAAATATTTTGGGAGCCTACAAATAGATTATAGACTCCCGAATATGTACCCTGGTTATTTAGCTTCTTTTTGATCACCTGGAGCTTTTTTGTCAATTTTCTGATTCAGCATTTCCATTTCAGATGCAACCCTGGACTCAACTATTTTACCATAAATCTGAGTAGTTTTGATACTACTGTGACCTAACATTTTGCTGGTAGCTTCCATACTGACACCATTGGCCAATAAAACGGTCGTGGCAAAAGTGTGTCTGGCAATGTGCATAGTTAATGGTTTTTTGATGTCACATATATCTGCAAGCTCTTTCAGATAGGCATTTAGTTTTTGATTGCTCTTCATGGGAAGCAGTTTCTTTTCGTTCACACACTTAGGGTGTTCCTTATACTTATCAATAATTTCCAGGGCTGTGTCCAGAAGTGGTACGTTTGCAACATTATCATTTTTTTGTCTGGAAGTGTATATCCATTTTCGGCCATTGATCCCGGTATCTATGTGATCATTAGTCAACTTTGCCGCGTCTTTATAAGCATATCCGGTGTGGCAACAGAATACAAAAATGTCCCTTACTTCAGCTAATCTCTCTATGGAAATTTCTTTAGTCATAATGCGATCTAATTCTGAAGCGGTCAGATACTCGCGTTTGGTTTCTTTAATTGGGCATTTGTAGTTCTGAAATAAATTGCGTTCTGTCCATTCATTATTGACTGCAAACTCGGCAACCCTTGATAAATACTGAAGGTATTTCACCATGGTGTTCTGATGCAATTTCACTTCTGTTTTGAGATAGAATTCATATTCAACAATAAAGGAGTATTTTAAATGCACGAAGTAGACATCATCGACCTTGAACTGTTTACTTATAAAATCTCCGATTCGATTTCGATATGCTGAATATCTGGCCCAGGTATCTTTATTCATTTCAATTCCAACAAGCTTCTTTGTGTTGGAATTGTAAATGTCACAAACTTCCATGAGTTTTTTCTTACGGTCAATAGAAGTGGTTGTGAGTTTTTCACGAAGCATGTCTACAGTGATGTCAGTTTCGAAATGTTTCATTTCATTATAAACACGAATTGTGTCAAGCCGAATCTTTTCAAGCATTTCATTAAAAGAAGTGGCCTTTGCGGAATTTCCCTGGTATCTTCCATTCTTTTCATCCCATTGATCAGAAGAGCAGGTCTGGTTGATGGAAATCTTAGTTCTTTTTCCATCTAAGAACAAAAGTAGGTATATTGGGCCTATACCATTTTCAATTCTATCCTTACGTAGGACAAACGATATTTTTAAAAAATCTAACTTTTTCATGGCGCATAACATGGTTTAAACGGTTAATAAATAATCCATGTTGCCTCAAGATTGCCAAAATTTTACAAAAAATTGTTCATTTATAATTAGTTCTAACATCTGTCCCCAAGAAATTGCAAAAATTGTCTGGGTACACTATGGGAACATATGTTAGTGATATGGGGTCGCTGTGGGGACAAATGATTTGAGTTATTTTTCAGTGGATTGAGTTATTGAAATTTCATAACTCCTTGAAAAACAGAAGCCAAACAAGAAATCTGAGCGATTTTAATCTTGTTTGGCATCTTACTTTGCGGACTGGACGGGACTCGAACCCGCGACCCCATGCGTGACAGGCATGTATTCTAACCAGCTGAACTACCAATCCATGTTCTGCTTTTCTTCTAAAGCGACGCAAAGATATAGGAAGTTTTTAATTGTCAAAATACTTTGACCATAAAATATTTATTTTTTTAATTTTTACCAAATATGGTAATTATCTATCTACTATGGTTAATTTTGTCCCCACAGTTCATTTTACCAAAACCCAAAAGGATAGATTATGGTTTTCCTTGATTTCGAAAAGCCCCTTGAAAATCTGTACGAGCAACTCGAAAAGCTGCGGCAGGTGGGAGAAGAAGGAGTTATTGATGTAACAGAAAACATCAAAGAACTCGAAAAAAAAATACAAACTACAAAGAAAGATATATATGCCAATCTGACCGGTTGGCAACGTGTCCAACTATCCCGACATCCCGAGCGTCCTTATACCCTCTTCTACATTGACCAGATGTGCAAAAAATTTACGGAGTTACACGGTGACCGATATTGTAAGGATGACAAAGCGATAGTAGGCGGTATTGCTAAAATTGATACACAAAGTGTAGTCATATTGGGTCATCAGAAAGGCATTAATACCAAAATGAGACAATACAGAAATTTTGGAATGGCTAACCCAGATGGATATCGTAAAGCACTCAGATTGATGAAGCTGGCAGAAAGATTTAATTTGCCTGTGATTTCTCTCATTGATACGCCGGGTGCATTTCCGGGTTTGGAAGCTGAAGAAAGAGGACAAGCTGAGGCTATTGCCAGAAATCTTTTTGAAATGGCACAGCTTAAAGTTCCCATACTTTGTTACATTATTGGTGAAGGTGCTTCTGGTGGTGCACTCGGTATAGGTCTGGGTGACAAAGTTTTTATGCTGGAAAATACATGGTACACCGTTATTTCACCAGAATCATGTTCGTCAATACTCTGGAGAAGTTGGGATTTTAAGGAAACTGCCGCTGAAGCGCTTAAGCTTACTCCTGACCATATGCTTGAGTTCGGTCTCATCGATGATATCGTCAAAGAACCTCTTGGAGGAGCACATACTGATCCTGAAAAAATGGCCAAAACCTTAAAGGCGCACATTAAAGCCGAATTGGCCGGATTAATCAATATGGATGCGGACGAGAGAATCACTCAAAGAATTCAGAAATATAGTGATATGGGTCGATATGCTATTGCAGACAGTGAGTAATTGGCTAGGTCTAAAATACAAAAATGATAGATAGAATAAAGAATTGGTTATTTTATAGAGAATTTGATACGCCTAAACATGTAAAACATACTTCTGTGTCAATCAATCCTGTTTCTTCAATTTGTATTTTGTTTGACGGAACAAATGAAGATGATCGTAAAAAAGTACACCAATTAAAAAAAACACTTAATTTATCGGGAAAAAGAAACATCAAATCACTTGCATTTATAGACAATAGCTTGCCGCTGGATAATATAGATTACGCTGCCTACAATCAAAAAAATGTAAAATGGTATGGAATTCCTTTTGGTGAAAAAGTAGAAGAATTTATTCATTTTAATTTTGATATATTGATTGTGTTATGCAAAAAGATGTTGCCTCATTATGAATACATTATCGCCCATTCGGAAGCAAAATTCATTATGGGTACAGCATTAAACAAAGCTGAAAAATATTTTAACCTCATGGTAGATACGGGTGAATCACAGGATATAGATGATATGATCAGTTCCGTCATGAAAGGCGCAGAAAAAATAGCGATTAAATAGAAAATATTAAGTAATTTAGACCATGAAAGACCAAAGATTTATAGGTACAGGTGTTGCTATCATAACACCATTCAGAGACAATCAAATTGATTTTACAGCACTATCATCTCTGATAGAATATGTTATAAATGGAGGAGTAAATTATATAGTAGCTCTTGGTTCTACAGGTGAGACGGCTACTTTAAACGAAGATGAAGCCAGATCTGTTCTCGATTTTTGTATAGAACGCATTAAGAACAGAGTGCCTTTGGTTGCAGGTAATTTCGGATGGAACGACACCAAGGAATTGGTAAAAAAGATAAGCGGATACAACTTCTCGGGTATTGATGCTATACTTTCATCGAGTCCTGCTTACGTAAAGCCTTCTCAGGAAGGTATTTTCAGGCATTATGCAGCAGTATCAGATACTTGTCCTGTGCCGGTCATACTTTATAATGTACCCGGCAGAACCAGATCAAATATGGAATGGGAAACTACCGTTCGATTGGCAGAATACGGCAAAAATATCATCGGTATCAAAGAAGCTTCCGGAGATTTGATACAAACCACCAGAATTATCAAAAATAAACCAGACCATTTTATTGTCACGTCGGGAGATGATGAAGTAGCACTTCCCATGACCGCAGTCGGTGGTGATGGTGTCATTTCTGTCATGGCAAATGCCCTTCCCAAAGCATTCAGCCAAATGATTAATTTTGCACTGGATCAGGATTATTATGCAGCTCGGGAACTTAATTTCAAAACATATGACTTGCACAAATGGTTCTATATTGAAGGAAATCCTGTAGGAATAAAATCAGCCATGGAGATCCTTGGTTTTTGTACCAATGAAGTAAGACTTCCTTTGGCTCCACTATCTGAAGCTAATTATGCAAAACTCAAAGAAGAGTTATTAAAAATCACTTCCGAATTGGATATAGCATAAAGTTCTCAATGTGTTTCCTTTCTTTATTTGCTGAATAATATCCGAAAGTTAAGTACATATTATATAAGTAAAATGAGCACACTTAAAACTTTATCAAAAATATTTTTATCAACTGGTATAATTATTTTTATTTCATTTACTCTCGTTGCTGCTGAAGATTCGTGGATCAGGGTTAATCTTTTGGGTTATAAACCAGAGAGCATGAAGGTGGCAGTTTGGGTAGGAAAAAATAGAACTGATATATCTTCTTTTATCTTGGTGGATGTAATGTCCGAAAAAAAGGTATTTGAGTCTGATTGCAGTGCATCTTTTGGTGAATACGGCCCATTTACGGAAACTTACCGTCTGGATTTTTCTGCTTTTCATACCCCTGGAAGATATTACTTAAAAGTTGGCAATACTATTTCTCCGGTATTTTCGATAGATCAAAATGTGTACTCTGGTTCTGCAGATTTTTGTCTCCGCTATATGCGACAGCAAAGATGTGGGTATAATCCCTTCCTTCGGGATTCCTGTCATATACATGATGGATATACCATGTATGGCCCGATGCAAGACAGCACACATATTGACGTGGTAGGTGGTTGGCATGATGCAAGCGATTATTTGCAGTATGTGACTACATCTGCAAATGCAACTTATCATCTTTTGGCTGCATGGAGAGATTTTCCCAATGTTTTTGCAGACCGGTTTTTAGCAGATGGCCAATCAGGTAAAAATCATTGGCCCGATGTCCTGGACGAAGCCCGTTGGGGATTGGATTGGCTTATAAAAATGCACCCTAAGGAAGATTGGATGTTCAATCAGATCGCCGATGATCGGGACCACATCAGTATGCGAATGCCAAAAAACGACAGCCAGTATGGTAAAGGTTTTGAAAGACCAGTATATTTTTGTTCTGGTCGTCCACAAGGATTGCTAAAATATACCAACAATTCTAATGGACTTGCTTCCACAGCCGGAAAATTTTCATCCGCTTTTGCATTAGGAAATAAGATATTTAAATCAAATGATCCTGCTTATGCCTTAAAATTGGAGTCTAAATCTTCTTCTGCCTTTAAACTCGGTATAAAATATCCTGGCGTCTGCCAAACAGCACCTTGTCGGGCTCCTTATTATTATGAAGAAGAAAATTGGACTGATGATATGCAACTGGCTGCCACTGCGATACACGAATCCGGGCAAAACGAAGATATACAAAAACTACTTTCAAAAAATCTATTGGCTTATGCATATGATCAGGCATTAAAAGAACCTATCACACCATGGATCATTACTGATACGGCAAGGCACTATCAGTGGTATCCATTTGTTAACGTAGGTCATTATGAACTGGCAAAACTGATCAAAGGAAACAAACGGGAAAAAATAATTGATTTCTACAGACAGGGTATCGAAATGGTGCAAAAAAGAGCCGCTATGAATGCGTTTAACAGAGGAATTCCATTTATCTGGTGCAGCAATAATTTAACTACCTCTTTTGCTATTCAATGTATATGGTACAAAGAGCTCACCGGTGATCAAAGCTACGCCAAACTTGAGCAAGCTAATTTTGACTGGTTGTTTGGTTGTAATCCTTGGGGTACAAGTTTTGTGTATGGCCTACCTTCTGCAGCTGATACCCCTGTAGACCCGCATTCTGCATTTACACACATTGGGAAGTATCCCGTGGATGGTGGACTTGTAGATGGTCCCGTATATGCAGGCATTTTTAATAACCTGATCGGCATTACGCTGTATGAGCCGGATGAATATGAGGATTTCCAAAGTCAACTGGCTGTATACCACGATGATTACGGAGATTATAGTACAAATGAGCCTACGATGGATGGTGTGGCTTCCCTGATCTATTTAATGGCTGCGAAAGAATCAGAAGCTTCTACTTCTTTCGAAAAAAAAAAGTAGTAACCGATAGAGGAGCCGTAATACGTGGCGATGTTTCTCAAAAAAAATTAGCCATTGTCTTCACTGGAGATGAGTTTGGTGATGGTGGAGATACCATTTCTAAAATTCTTGAAAATAACCGGATCAAAGCTTCTTTTTTTCTTACCGGTAGATATTACAGAAATCCTGTGCATAAAGATCATATTACCCGACTTACCCAAAAAGGTCATTATCTGGGTTGCCATAGTGATCAGCATGTATTGTATTGTGATTGGAAAAACAGAGATAGTCTGCTGATTACCAAAAATGAGTTTTTTGATGATTTAACCAAAAACTACGAAGCTCTTAACGAGTTTGGAATAAAAAAACAAGATGTTTATTATTTTTTACCACCATGTGAATGGTACAATGATAGCATCTCAACCTGGACAAAAGAATACGGGCTGCAACTCATTAATTACACTTCTGGCACACGAAGTACCGCAGATTATACTTATCCGGAAATGAAATCCTACTGCAAAAGTGATGAAATTTATGAGTCGATTATAACCTATGAAAAAACAAATCCAGCCGGTCTAAATGGTTTTATATTATTGGTGCATATAGGGACAGATCCAAGAAGGAAAGACAAGTTTTACTTGTTATTGCCCTCTATAATAGACGAACTCAAGGAAAAAGGATACCAGTTTGTCCTCATAGATGAGCTTTTAGATGATTAAAAAAAAGGATTACTTATGATAAAGTCACATCTTACTCTTTATTGACTATCCAATCTTTAGATTTTTAATGATGAATTCTATCTTAAAAGTCTTTAATGTGAATGATAGAAATACCATTGATTTCTACTGCTTTGTTAACCAAACGTTTTTCAATATGGATTGGGTGAAAACGGTTGATTATCATTCAATTTTTGCTTTCTGATTGGACTCAATGATAACTATTTAGGCTGGGAAAGCCTTCGAGAATCAAATGAAGACTTAATATGAATATCAGATTAAAGGTCATTTGATCAAAAAAAAGATACTTACTTATTGTACCTGGCTTACCTGAAATCCGATATAAAAAATATAACAAAGCACAAAAAAAATACCTTCTGGTTTGGTTACCTTATGTCTACCCATGATATATCCTGAGGCAAGAAGTGCAAGACTAGCAAAAATACATACATAAAGGTCTATGTCAGTGATGTTTCCTTTAGGTAAAGGTGCTATCAATGAACTGACACCAAGTACAAAAAATACATTAAATATATTACTACCCACAATATTCCCAACTGCTATATCTGAATTTTTTTTCAATGCCGCTACCACACTTGTAGCTAATTCGGGAAGCGAAGTGCCTATTGCTACAATAGTTAACCCAATAACTGCCTTACTCATGCCAAAGCTTAAAGCAAGGTCTACAGCACTATCAACAAACAGTTTTCCACCTCCGACTAGAAATACCAGTCCGCCTATAATGTATAATAATGATTTGGCTTTTGACATATTTATAATATTCAAATCTTCGTCTTCTCCACTGGTCTGAGCCAAATGCACCAGATAATACATAAAAATAGCCATAAATGACAACAATATAATGCCATCCGAAAGAGATATAATGTCTTTTGACTCACCTGCAAGTAACACATCATTTGCCATAACAAATAGAATAATGGCGGCAAGAAGACTAAGCGGAATTTCTTTAAGGACAGTATTGCGTAATATACTAAGGGGATAAATTATGGATGTAATTCCCAGTATAAGCAGTATATTGGCAATATTACTACCTACAATATTTCCAAGTGCTATTTCAGAATTTCCCGTATAAGCTGAATAAGAACTAATGGCCAGTTCCGGCGACGAAGTTCCAAAGGCAACCACAGTCAGACCTATGACAATATTCGGAATGTTATATTTTTTTGCAAGAGCTGCAGCACCATCTACCATTATATTGGCCCCAAATACGACCATTCCCAATCCTGCGACTAATATTAAAAAACTTAGCATGTATAAATTTCTATTATGATTAAATCTTTTTCCTCAATATTTTTGAACTGCAAATATATTAATTTAACACAAAATATGATTTATCCTTGTTGTTTTCTTAGTATCTTCGGTCCATACCACAACCAGAATCCTGTGATACAAAAGGTCAATAAACCCAGCCCTGAAACAGTTGTATAAAAAAGTTTGAAAACTCCTGACTTTAGTCCAAATTGGCGGTCCACCCAAGAACCATCGTGAATTTGCTCAATGAGGTCAGCATACCTGTTTTCTCTTTTAAGTACTACACCTGTTGCACCATCTACCTGCACACCAACATAATGATTTTTAAATGATATTTTTACAATACCTTTATCAGGTCGTACATCAATTCTATCAATCCCGGTATCCAGCTCACCGGGTATCGAATCCTGAATAAATTGAATGGCATTTTCTGCCAGTTTATGTATGGGCAACCACTTAGTCATATCCGTAGATGTACCTGTAGATGTATCAGCCAATATCATTCCTGCTGAGTTTTTTTTCCATCCAAGCAACAACCCTGTGCCACCAATAAAAATGAGGAACAGGCACAATGAAATGCCTGTAATTCTATGTATTTTTCTGAAATTTCGAAGGACTTTGGCTTGCTTTTGTCTGGATTGTAAATTTTCCAAATGGAATAATTTTAAAATAATTCTAAATGACAAAGATAGGATTTATTTAAAAAGGTCTCTTAGTATGATCTCCTTTTTCAAAATTTCATTGCCTCTTTGAATTTTAATTTTAATTTTTTTACCGGTTTTCCCAATGAATAATTTATTTAATTGTCTAAGTGTAAACCATTTGTAGGAAAAAAAACCAATTTTGAGTATAATATCCCCAGGCCTGATATCTGCATCTGCAGCAGGTGATTTTTCAGTCACATATTTTACATAATACTTATTGAGGTTTTCACCATATGCAAATAATGTCAACCCACTTTTATCAAATTCAAATGTTTTATTATAGTTTTTTTTAGGTTTGAGATATAATTTTGAGTGAGCCAGATTGATAATAACATCAAAACGCTCCAATAAAAGATTGCCTATTAGCCCGTTTCTGTTTATTTTATCCTTCGCAATCAGGGTTTCATCCAAATCCTGAAAACTACTCAATAAATTATTAAAGTACAGATCGCCGATATTCAGTCTGTGAATCCTTCCGGAGTAGCCTTCTATGTCACCTCCGAGTCCTTTGCCCAAACTTCCTTTTACTATGTGGTCAGACATCGTGAGCAAGGTGTCTGTATTATGATGAAAAAGAGCAGTCAAACCAGCACCGCTATCTATCAGCAATCGGGTCTTAACAGAAGTACCGGAACTTATTTCTGTGATACAGTTAATATATGGTTTGTTGTTTATGATCTCCAAATCAAAGGTTTTGTAGTTTTTGAGTTTTGAAGTATTAAATTTTAAAGGATCGTAAATAGTCAATTGACTGCTTTTATAGTCAATCCTGATGATCAAACCTTTAAAAAATTCTGCCCCCAAAATCCCATCCACTCTGCTACCGATATATTCTTCCAGGAAAAGGTGATCTTTTTCAAGAACTATGATGTTGTGTCTGACACTCCTGGTATTGACCAATTGCAGAAAAGACCCATTACATATATATGCATGCACTTCCTCGCTCATGTCTGACCCCAGTAATTTTATTTTTTTATGGTAAGTAATATTCAACATTTCTGCGTGTTCACGCTTAAGTAAGATGGTGTTTTCAGCTCCGGTATCTACAATAAATTTTAAGGGTAGTATCTTCTGAAATATCACATCCACGATGATAAATCCGTTGGTGTATACAAAGGGGATGGTCACCTGGTCAGATTCACCGATAAGGTAAGATTTAAGTAGTTGTCCTTGTAGCAAAGGAAAATTACAAAATATCATAATTATGACCAGCATGCTTTTGAAATACAATCCGGACACCAGGTATTATTTTATGATTTATAAATGAATAATATTAATCATTGTTCGGGTTTGATAGAATTCATTTTATCTTTTTATAAAAAACATGCATGAGAATTTTAATGTCTGATATTTTAAAAATATAAATTTACGCTAAAAATAATCAATATTAAGTGTCAAGATTAAATCTTTGTATATTTTTATGAAATATTAAGACAAAACGAAGATAAAATATGTCTAAACTCAAGAGAGCGTTAACCACCAGGGGATTGACGATGATTGCCATTGGTGCTTGTATTGGTTCAGGTATTTTTGTAACACCTGCAAGCACCATGCAATTTATACCACATCACGGTTATGCTTTGCTCGCATGGATAATCGGCGGATTTGTAGCTTTTCTGGGGGCAATGACATTTTCTGAACTCGGTTCCAGATTTCCTGAAGAAGGTGGTGTATATGTCTATCTCAGAAATGCTTACGGTAAACTTGCCGGTTTTTTGTACGGTTGGATCATATTACTCATTGTGAATACAGGTGCACTTGCTGCTTTAGGGTTGGCACTTGCTGACTATCTGAAGTTTTTTCTTCCCGTCTCAGACCATGAGAAGGCTTTTATTGCGATCATTGTTATTTGGGGACTCACTATTGTTAACATCTTTGGTGTGGATATCAGTCAGGGATTTGCTTCACTATTTACCGGATTAAAATTGCTGGCCATGGCATTAATTATCCTCGTAGGAGTTTGGTTTTTACCTGACGTAACTCATGAAATCCACCTTGACCTCACTTCAGAAGTACCACCAAATCTGCTCAGTGGAATGTTATTTGCCTTTATAGGAGTATTCTGGTCTATGGGAGGTTGGCACCATGCTACTTATCTTTCCGGAGAAGCCATAGATGCACAGAAAACAGTACCTCGTGCCATGCTAATAGGTACCATTGTGGTAACGGTTGTATACGTTTTAATCATAGGCGCTTATATGGTTTTATTGCCAGCAGACGTGATGTCTCAAAGTTCCAGGGTAGCCGGAGATGCAGTCGCGTCTGTATTTTCCGGCGGCGGCAAGCTGGTCTCTGTTGCCATTTCAATATCTATTTTTGGCACTATCGGTATTTACACCATGACTGCACCAAGAATTTACTATGCTATGGCAAAGGATGGTGTTTTTTTTAGTTTTTTGGCAGATGTGTCAGAAAAATATAAAACCCCTTACAAAGCCATGCTATTTCAAGCAGTTTGGGCCACTGTGCTGATCTTAATATGGGGCTCTTTTATTCGTATTATTACTTTTGTTACTTTCATGGATATTGTGTTTATGGCATTGGCTACAGCTACTATTTTTGTTTTTCGCGGAAGAAAAGACACACATACAGGATTTATACTCAAATGGTTCCCGATTATCCCCATCATTTACCTTATTGTCACCATAGCTTTTGTAGTTAATACGCTTATAGATTTGAATGCTGAATCATGGGTCGGAGTGGCTATTCTCATTTCAGGGGTACCGGCTTATTATTATTTTACTCGTAAAAAAACAATATAGACAATACTGCTTGTATTATATAAAGGTTTTTTAGTGTAAATTTGGCTAAAATGTATAATGTTTTTGATCAAATTTTTAAATATCATTCGACTTTATTTAAAATCAATGTAGGAATACTTATTTGAGTCCACTCCGAAATGTTAAAAATAAAGAAATGCCACAAAGTCTCGAAGTCTCAAAGATTCACAAAGTAATGATTATCACCTGTTTGAAATTAGTGATTCTTTGTGTTTTTGTGCCTTTGTAGCTAAATAATACTTTTCAGAGATGACTCTTATTTGTAATTCTAAATGAATGTAAACCACATAATCGGCAAGCATCAAAAACGGAACGATTAAATTGCGGGTATCCCATAAAATTGGTAAAATAATCAATGGATTTGACAAGCATTTTCGAATCAGCAAACCAAACAAATTCAACAACTTGGGAAAATCTTGTCTCCATAAAAAAGGGTATAGAAAAATCAATACTTGTTTATTCCTCCAGTTCCTTGTTTTTTAGATTTCCGCGCATAGATTTTATATCCCCGGTTTGCTTTTTTTCAGCAATCCTTTTTTCTTTGGACGTTTTGGTGGGTTTGGTAGGTTTTCTCGGAACTTCAGGCGTAAGCAGCCGGGATATCAGTTCATGAAGTTTATTTATTGCCTTTATTTTGTTTTGCAGCTGACTTCTGAACGCTTGCGAAGTGATAAGTATGGAGGTGTCGTTGTCAACCAGCTTTCCTGCCAGTTTAGCAACAAGTACATTCTTCTGAACAGACGAGAGCAATTGTGAGTCATCAATATTGAATCTCAACTCCACTTTAGTTTCAGTTTTGTTGACATTTTGACCACCGGGGCCACTACTTCTTGATGTAGCAAATATACATTCCGAAGATAAATCTGTCAATTTCGCATCCATATTATCTCAATCGGTCCATAGAACGGACGGTATTTTCATCTTTACCGATGTATCTGCCTGCCAGTATGGAAAAGATAAGACTGACCAAAGGTAAATAGATGCCAAGTTTATCATCAATTTTATCAGCATTAACTCCGCTTGTTCCTTCATTGTAAATCAAAAGAATGGCTACCAAAGGCAAAAGAATCGAAAAAACAGTCGCAACATAAGTCATTTTTAGCTGTAGAGTACGATTGTTGAATAGGAAAATAGAGGCAATACTGACCAGTCCACCCAAAATACATAAACCCAGCAGTATAGGGCTGTCCTGAATATTGTAGACCATATCATTAAAAAGTTGTGGTATGACTACATCACTGGTAGCAAAAGGCACCATAAAAAGACTGAAAAAAGCAATACCACTTATTAGCAGGAAAATAGATTGAATTCTTTGTATCATAATATTTTTATTTTAATATTTTAAAAAATCAATTGCCGCCTGAGAAGTTGTAGCAATTTTTATTTTACATTTGCAATAACAGCCAGGCACATATTAAATCGGCTGCAAGATAATGAATTATAGTTTTTGGGAAAAATATTTTATCGAATCGCCTGCTGATGTCACGATCATCGGCTCCGGTATAGTGGGCTTAAGTACCGCAATTTCCATCAAAGAATCAAGGCCGGACATTTCTGTCAAAATCATAGAACGTGGGGCAATGCCCTATGGAGCAAGTACCAAAAATGCTGGATTTTCCTGTTTTGGCTCTGTATCTGAGTTGCTGGATGATATTAAAAACATGGGAGAAGAAGCTTGCATGGATGTAGTCAGGATGCGGTGGAGAGGATTGCAAAAGTTGAAAAAAAGGGTTGGAGAACAAAGCCTGGAATATGATCATTGCGGAGGTTCTGAATTATTCAGAAGCAAAGATATTTTACTAAAGGAATCCTGTCTGGATGGCTTAGAAAAATGTAATAGACTAATTAAAACACATCTCGGATTGGATGATTGTTATTCATTAAAAAAAAATAATACCCTTAAAGGCTTTGATGAAGTCAGTATTTTAAATCAATATGAGGGAACGATCAATCCGGTCAGCATGATGAATGAGTTGATACGGAAAGCGATAAATATTGGAGTAATCATCATGAATGGTATACATATTACTGAGATTGATCAGGTAAAAAAAGTACTGAATGCCTATAATAATATTAAAATAAATTATGAAAACCTGATCGTTTGTACCAATGGATTTGCTGCCCGATTAATACCGGATCTTCCTGTGATGCCGGCGCGAAATCAGGTGCTGATGACCTCTCATTTAAAAAACCTTCATCTATCTTCCGGGTACCATCTGGACAAAGGATATATTTACTTCAGGCAATATAATGGCAGAATACTGCTCGGTGGCGGGAGAAATATGGATGAAAAGACAGAAACAACGGATGAATTTGGAAATACTGAACTGATTCAGCATTACTTAAAAGATATATTAGAAACCATTTACCCTGGGGCATCCGGACAGATCGAACATTGGTGGAGCGGTATTCTGGGTGTGGGTAATTCAAAATACCCTATCGTCCAATGGTTAGATGATCATTTGCTCGTTGGCGTAAGGCTAGGTGGTATGGGTGTGGCTATAGGAAGTCATCTTGGCGAGAAGCTGGCAAACGAAATGTTGACAAATATGGATAAAAACAATCGGTCATGATACCTATTTTTGATTTATTTCTTATATCATTAATACCAATCAACTATGAAAAAATTTAGTGTAGACAATGACATTTCGATGGCGAAAACCATACATAAAGACTTTTATACGGATCAGCTGGTGTACGAAATGTCCAAAGAAAATATATTTTCAACGGCTCTACATTATGCCGGAGATATAGAGATGCTGCCTGAAAAAGGTTCCGCATTCCCGCTGATATTACTCGAAGGTTATCTGGACGAACCATTGGTCATAGTTCGCAACAAAGAAGATCAGGTCGTCTGTATGAGCAATGTATGTACCCACCGGGGAAATCTACTTCTCACTGAACCGGGCAAAGTCAGTCAATTGCGTTGTAAATATCATGGCAGGACATTTTCGCTCAATGGAGATATGATATTTATGCCTGAATTTAAGGAAGTTCAAAATTTTCCTTGCCAGGAAGATCATTTGCCTTCTTTGCAAGTATTCCAATGGGGCAATCTTCTTTTTATTGCAATGCAGCATCATATAAAACCGGAAACCTATTTTGGAGATATGATGAAGAGGATGTCATTTTTCCCAATGGACAAACTGGTGAGACGCGATGATTTAAGTAAAGACTATATGGTAAATGCCAACTGGGCACTGTATTGCGAAAATTATCTCGAAGGTTTTCATATACCATTTGTTCATGCAGGACTGAGTGAAGTACTGGATTTCGGTGATTATGAGACGGAGTTGTATTATCCATATTCCAGTTTGCAGTTGGGAGTATCCAAAGGGAAAGAAAACACATTCGATTTACCTTCCGATTCGCCGGATTATGGTCGTAATATTGCTGCCTATTATTTTTGGGTATTTCCACACATGATGTTCAATTTTTATCCGTGGGGATTGTCACTAAACATCGTACAACCGCAGGCTATAGATCGGACCAAAGTATCCTTTATCACGTACATGTATGATGAGTCGCGCTATGACACAGGGGCAGGAAAAAATCTGGACAAAGTCGAGATGGAAGATGAAGAGATCGTACACAATGTACAAAAAGGCGTCAGAAGCAGATTTTATACACATGGCAGATACTCTGTAACCCGCGAGAAAGGAACCCATCATTTTCATACTTTACTGGCTGATTTTATTGGATGTTGAAATGATTTGAATGATTATAATAAATGTAGATCTAATTTCAAATACTCATATGATATTCAAATGCGAAAACTTACATTATGAAATTTGAAAATATTTACAGAAAATATATCATCAGAAGCAAGTTCAAAACCAATGTTATTTCTGTACAGAAATTTGTAAAGCAATAATAAGACTCATTCAAATAATGTGTGCGGTCAGTAAAGCATAACTTTTTTGACGATCATTTGGTTTTTATACATCAATTTTACAAAAATGATACCTGTGTATGATAACCCCGCCATCTCTACCCTATTGATCTGACCAATACCGTTGATTAATTTTGATAGTACGTGGCCATTGATATCAGTAATTTCTATATGATGTGGCAACTGGTCATCCTGATCAAATATAATATCAAATGAACCCGATGCCGGATTCGGATAGACACGCACTCCGCGACTATATCCATCGTCATCTGTAGCAGAAAGATCTTTTACAAAACCTATGGCATCCAGTGCCGGTTGTATCTCGGGATTTTTCATAAACATTTTCCAAAGCAAGCCGGTACGATGGTTTTGCAGCATGACCAGAATAGGCCCCTGGTCAATGGCAAGGTATGAATCCGCTACCCAATTCTGATTGCCATTAAATGCATCATAAAATCCGGATGGACCAAATAGTCTTTCGCCTTCATCAAAATAAAAACATCTCAGGGCTGCCATGCTTTCCACAGGGGTGTATGGCATAGACGACAAAGCTGCAGTAGGTGCGATGGTCCCGTTGTCTCTGGTGCCAGGCTCGTGAGCCAGATAACCGGTCGGGTTATCAGAAGCCGTAAGTCCCCAGCAGGATGCACTGTACTTTTTGTGTTTGTATGGATTGTAAATACACCAGCCACGATTGATGAGGCTGTGATTTCTATTGTTGTCAAAATAATTGGTATATTTATCTCTGATGCCTCTCGGATCAAATCCCAAAAATGAATAATGGGCAAAAAACAAAGGTCCACCGTAAGCAGGCCCTACAAATAACTTGTGCGAAAACCACGTATTCCCATTTTTGTAGGATGATGAAGAAGCCCATCCTCCATGATAATATGTGGCAGGCACTGCATGAGTAGGTGACGCAATGGCCAGTAAATAGACAATCAATGCTTCATTGTACCCTCTGAGCGGAAAGTTCATCTGCCAGGCAAAATTGGGCGACCAATGCCAGTACAAAACGCCGGAATTGTTTTTGGAATAAAAATCCCACTCCACGTCTTCATACAGTTTGGTTATAATCTGTCGGATCGCCTTTTCACTCCCATCTTCCCTGTCAAAAAATTGTCTGGCTGCCAGAAGCCCCTGCATTAAAAAAGCAGTCTCTACCAAATCACCACCATTGTCATATTGGCTGAAAGGAACTACTTTGCCCGTTTTACCATTCATCCAGTGAGGAAAAACGCCATGAAATCTATCTGCAAACTGAAGAAAGCTGATGATTCTTATGATTCTGCTGACTCCTTCACTTCGGCTAATGTACCCGTTTTCGATGCCTACCAGAATGCCCATAATGCCAAAACCGGTACCTCCTGTGGTCACGATATCACCACTTTTGTTTCGCTCTCTGGCCATGCCTGAAGTCGGGTGACCTTCATCCCAAAAGTATCTGAAGGTGTATTTCTGTACCATGTCCATAAGCTGGTCATCCGACATGACATACTCCGCTGCCTTGATCGTGTCTGATACCGCTATTACCTGATTGAGTCCATTGAGTGCCTGAATAAAATAATAAGATGTATCCAGCTTGTTTGATGAGCTGAAATCCATGTATTGTTTTGTCGTTAACGTTTTGACCGCTGTGAATGCAAGATTATCAGTGGATCGCATGATGCGAAAATATTCCGCCCCATTGACATCCTTGACATCCCAAACAAGTTCTGTATGTCGCTGATAGGTATCTGCTTTGGTAAAGTTGACCTTTTGTGCCTGACTGATATTTGTGATCAGCATTAAAATAAAAACTAAAACTCTACCTATCATATTTCAGACTTATTGATCTATTAAATCGATATTTTTAATACCCGGCATTTTGGCCCAACGTGCCTCCACTCAAATCTATTTCTGTTTGTGGCAAAGGAAAAAGTTCGTGTTTATTGGCTACAAATGCTTTACCAAGTTTTGTCATCACCGCACTCTGAATACCCCATCTCTGTAAGTCAAACCATCTGTGTTGTTCCATGGCCAGTTCAGATCTTCTTTCTCTTCTTATGGCTGTACGCAGGTCTGCCTGATTGGTCGTGGTCAGATCTTTCAGGATAAATGTATTGGTACCCCTTGCTCTTTTTCTGATCATATTGACATATTCCAGTGCTTTGGTTGCATTACCGGTTTCATTGGCAGCTTCTGCAGCGAGCAATAGCACATCAGCATATCTCAGCAGGCGAATGTTGCCTGGTCCGTTGTCCTGGAGTCCGGCATGTTTGCTTACCCATGCTTTCTGATTAAATCTTTCATTGAGTATCTCGGGATTATCCTGTACAATGGTAGATCCATCCGGAAGCACTTCGCCTACGTAGATGATGGTGGCCTGACGTCTGGGGTCGCCAGCTTCATAGTTGGAAATGAGATCATCGCTGGGTCTGTTGAATCCCCAACCAAGATTGGGTACGCCACGAACACCCTGTACCATATTGTAAGGTGTAGCACCTGAGCCAACTACAGATGCCTGCAGGGCTACTGCTCCTATTTCAAAAATACTCTCTGAACCGTTCTCTCCTGTCTGAGTAAATATCTGATTATAGTTAGGCAACAGCGTATACTGATTGCTGCTGATGATTTCTTCAGAAAGCTGGAGTGCTTTGTCAAACTTATTTTGCACCATATATAGTTTTGCCAGTATACCTTTTGCAGCACCTTTGGTGGCACGTCCCAGGTCTTCAGATGTATATGCTGATTTTTCGGGTAGAACAGAGATGGCATCCTGAAGGTCTTTTTCGATCAAAGCGTAGATTTCTGATTTTGTATTCCTTTTTTGTGTAAAATACTCGTCATCATTGAGTTGTTTGGTAATCAATGGGATATCTCCAAACCACTGCACCAGTCGAAGATAATTGAATGCTCGAAGAAACTTGGCTTCACCGATAAGTCTGGCTTTCAGTGTTTCTGACATCACTATATCCGGTATCCTGTTGATCGCCAGATTTGCCCTTGAGATGGTAAGATAGTGTCCTTTCCAAATGGTAGAAAAAGTCTGATTGGTTGCATCAAACTGAAAATCATCTATTTCCCTCAGATAAGGTCCATCATTTTCGGTACTGCCTTTGTCTGAATCGTCACTGATGATGTCTGTAGCACCTATGTAAGGTAAGCCGCAGTACTCCCATGATCTGAAATTGGCATAGATCGCATTGGTAGCCCAAACAGCATGTTCTTCATTTTCAAAAAAGGTCTCTGCTGTGAGGTTTCCTTTGGGTTTTCTATCGAGAAAATCTTCTGAACATGATACTACCGACATGACGATGATGAGTGATAATATTTTACTTTTCATTGCTTTTATTTTATATTGCTTAAAATGAAATGTTTTATTTTAATTCTTTGAAAGATCATTTTACTTTCTAACAAAATGGGTTAGAATTTAGTTTCTACCCCAAACTGGATTGACTTTGCGATCGGATATGTACCATTATCAAAACCCACTTTAAAAGGACTGCTGCTGTTGGGAAACTCCGGATTGTAACCAGTAAACGATTGTTTTGTCCAAAGGTTTGTACCTGAAACAAATATACGGAAACTTTCTATTTTTATTTTGGAAAGCAGTGAAACCGGCAAAGAATATCCCAAACTTAATGTCCTTAACCTGAAAAAAGAACCATCCTGAATAAACCGGTCACTTGGTCTGTAATTGTGTCCGCCATTGGTCACCCTTGGCTCTGAAGTTGATGGATTATCTACTGTCCATGCATCTGCCACATGTGCTTCCCAATTATACACAGCAAATCTTGATGTCTCTTTCTCATTAAACACTTTATTGCCATGTACCCCAAAAAAATCTGCATTAAAATCCAAACCTTTGTATCCTGCACCAAAATTAAAGCCGTATGTAATTTTTGGAATTGGGCTACCCAAATAAACCCTGTCTTCAGCATCCAGCTTTCCATTGCCATCGATGTCTTTAAACTTGATATCTCCCGGTTTTTCGCTGCCGAAAATAGCACTGGAAGCAATTTCTTCCGCACTCTGGAAAATACCTTCTACCTGATATCCATACAGTGCACCAATCGGTAATCCTATGATGGTGTGTGTAGCCGGTTCTCCATTGATAAATGCATCGAATATTTCATTTTTACCTTTTGCCAATGCCAGTACTTCATTGTTTACTGTAGAAAAATTGATACCTATATTATAATCAAAAGTGCCCGATTGTCTCCAGTTTGCACCCAATTCTATTCCGCTGTTAAGTACCTCAGCTGTATTAACAAATGGATTATTTTGTGATCCTACGTAGTCCGGAATCGGAACATCCGCAATGATATCATAGGAATGACGTCTGTACCAGTCCATCTCCACAGTCAATCTGTCTTTCAAAAACCCTGCTTCAAAACCTATATCAGTCTGATTGGAAACCTCCCATTTCAGGTTAGGATTGGAGATGGATAGTTGGGTAGCCCCTTGATTTACACTCTCTCCTGTGCCGAATACCGCATTAAGTCCACTATTGATGATGGCAGAAGTAGGATATCTGTTGGTCACCGCCTGATTGCCTAATATACCGTAGCTCAATCTGAATTTCAACCGGTCGAAGGTATTGAGTTTCTGAATAAAATCTTCATTGCCCAAATTCCAGCCGATACTGGCGGACGGAAAATATCCTGTGCGGTTATCCGGGGTAAATCTGCTTGACTTATCCACTCTGAGTGAAGCTGTGAAAAGATATTTATTCTGTAACGAATAATTGGTTCTGAAAATCAAGGAAACCATGGCTTCATCAGAAGCGCCTCCATAATTGGTCTGCGTAGTATCATTGCCTGAAGATAAATAAATCAATTCATCCGCTGTGCCGGGAAAACTTTCTCTTCCTGCGCCAAAAAACTCACTTTCTCTCTCTTCTGCTGTGAAGCCTACCAAAACGCCTAAGGTCTGATCTTTCCATTCCATATAATAATTTAGGGTCTGCTCCCAAATCCAGTTTTTACTCTCCCCTTTTGCAATACTTAATCTATCCGCTTTATTCAGCTGTGAAGCACTGACCTGAAATTTTGGTTCAAAAAATCTGGAACTGTTTTCATTTATATTATACCCAAAATTACTTCTGAATCTGAAATTTTTAAGAAAAGTCACCTCTGCAAAAAGGTTACCGAGAAGGTTGGTGCTTTTACCATAATTATTACTCTTATAAAACTGATCAGCCACCGGGTTTCCCAATGCCAAGCCAAAAAATGTAGGGTCAGTAAAATTTTGTTTGTCATCATACACGGTAAGCAATGATGGAATTCTGTATGCTGAAGTGATTACATTTGGTCCGCGTTGATCATTCACTATCGAATAAGAAGTATTGTTTCCCAGGGTTAACCAAGGTTTTAGTTTCATTTCAGTATTCAGCCTGAATGCCCCTCGATTATAAGATGTATTTTTCAGAATCCCTTTCTGATCAAAAAGGTTGGCGCTGAAATTATACGAAATATTATCACTGGCTCCATTGGCTCCAAACTGAACATTGGCCATAGGCGCTGATCTCATGACTTCTCCCTGCCAGTCCGTGCCTTCTCCGAAAGAAGCAGGATCAGTATAAAAATTGGTTCCTCTCAGTTGATTGTACGCATTGGCAAATTGAGTTCCATTGAGCAATGCTATCTTTTTGATGGGTTCCTGAATGCCATAATAGGATGACAGAGACAACTGTGCATTTTTACGTTTTTTGCCGTTTTTTGTGGTAATGATGATGACCCCATTCGCACCACGACTTCCGTATATTGCGGCAGAAGAAGCGTCTTTTAGCACTTCCAGGCTTTCGACATCCTGAGGGTTGACACTTGAAGCGTCTTCTGTGATCATACCGTCTATGACGTATAATGGATTACTGTTATTGAGTGTACCTGTACCTCGTACCCTGATCACTGCTCCTGCACCTGGTTGTCCTGATGATGGAGCCACATAGACGCCAGGGATTTTACCTTGCAAAGCCTGTTCAACATTAGGCGTGGTCACCCGCTCCAGTTCAGAGCCTTTCAGACTGCTTACTGCACCGGTAAGATCGCTTTTTTTCTGTACACCATACCCTACGACTACTATCTGATCTATCAGTACAGACGATTCACTCATACTCACATCTATGACCGATCTGCCATTTACAGCTATGGTAATGTCTTCATATCCGATGTATTTTACGATCACAGAGGCATCAGGGGATGAAAGTGTCATGGTATATTTACCGTCAATATCTGTAATGGTGCCATTATCTGCCCCCACTTGCTCTATGGTAGCTCCGATAAGAGCTTCATTATTTAAAAGCGCTGTGATCGTACCGCTGATTTTGTGCTGAGCATCCACCCATGATGCTGCAAACAAAAGTAGCACCAAAATAAGAACTCTAAATACTTTATTTAACAACATGGTCCTTTAGATTTACTTGGTTAAAAATACACTTGTTTTATTTGTTGTATCAGAATTACTTCCTACAAAAATATGAAATTCTCCGGCTTCGGTGGTTTTTACCATTTTTGGTCGTAAAATTCAAAATCATTTTTTGAAAGGACAAATTCTACTTTTTTTGTTTCCCCTTTTTTTATCATCAGTTTCTTGAATGCTTTGAGTTCTTTCACAGGTCGGGTTACAGAAGCCACCAAATCCCTGATGTATAACTGTACCACTTCTTCACCATCAAAATTGCCAGTATTGGAAACATTGACAGATATGGTCACCTGGTCGGCATCTGAAAAACTAGATTTATTTGTCATTGGTGTGCTGTAGGTAAAAGTAGTATAACTCAGACCATACCCAAAAGAATACAGTGGAGTATTAGGTGCATCAATGTATTTGGTAGTGTATTTATCAGTGGGATTTAAAGGCCTGCCTGTGTTTTTGTGGTTGTAATAGATCGGAATCTGCCCTTCGTGACGTGGAAAACTCATTGGCAATTTGCCTGAAGGATTATAATCTCCATAAACAATATCTGCCAAAGCAGTTCCGGCCTGTGTACCTAGCCACCAGGCTTCAAGTATCGCATCTGAATTCATTTCTACCTCATTTAGTATCAAAGGTCGACCATTCATTATTATAGTTATGATAGGTTTGCCTGTAGCCTTGAGTGCTTTGAGCAAATCTTCCTGTACCCCAGGTATACGAATCATGGTTTTAGACGCTGCTTCTCCACTCAAGTCTTTATGCTCCCCAATGGCCACGATGATGATATCTGATGCCCGGGCTTTTTCAAGAACAATATTAAATTGTGACTTGTCTGTTCCCTCAATTTCGCATCCTTTAACATGTTCGAACGTATAATTGCCTGATGCAGGATGCTGACGAAGACCTTCATACAAACTGACACAATGTCTACCTTCTCCTGAAGCTGACCAGGCTCCAATCAGATTGTTTTTATCATCAGCCAAAGGACCAGTGACAAAAATTTTCATAGGTTTTTTTGCCAGGGGCAGAACACCGGTATTCTTAAGCAAAACTACGGACTTTTTAGCCATATCTTTACTGGCATCCAAATGCTCTTTGGTCATTATGGTGTTGCTTTCTCTTACTTTGTCAGAAAATTTATATGGGTTTTCAAAAAGTCCCAGTTCTTTTTTAAGTCGGAGAATGCTTCTCACACTGGCGTCAATTTTTTCCATTTTTATACGGCCATCAGTGATACCAATTTTTATTTTTTCCTGAAATGCAGCACTTTGCATGTCCATATCTACACCTGCATTTACAGCCATAATACCTGCATCTGTCTGATCTTTAGCTACACCATGGTTTACCATTTCATTGATAGATGTATAATCCGTTACTACAAACCCATCAAATCCCCATTCATTTCTAAGGATTTCTGTCAATAAATATTTACTGCCAGTTGCAGGGACACCATCATAATCATTAAATGAAGTCATCACTGTTTTAGCTCCAGCTTTTATAGCTGCTTCATAAGTCGGTAAGTAAGTTTCTCTGAATACTCTTTCACTAATTTCAACAGAATTATAATCTCTTCCGGCAATGGGGGCACCATAGGCTGCAAAATGTTTTACACAAGCCAACAATCTATCCGATTTGCCAAACCCATCCCCTTGAATCCCCCGGACTCTGGCTTCTGCAATTCTGCTTCCAAGATAGGTATCTTCTCCGGCTCCTTCCATCACTCTACCCCATCTTGGTTCGCGGCTGATATCTACCATAGGTGCAAAAGTCCAATGTAAACCAGAAGCAGCCGCTTCCTTTGACATAATATAGGCTGATCTTTCTATGGCTTGCAAATCCCAACTCGCTGCCTCACCCATAGGAATGGGGAACATCGTCTTGTAGCCATGGATGACATCATATCCAAAAAGTAATGGAATTTTCAACCGGGTTTCTTCGACTGCTATCTTTTGCAATCTGGTCGTAAAATCTACTGTATGACTGTTGAATAATGCTCCACAACGTCCTGTTTTGATATCATCCTGATACCCGCCACGTATGGTAGGACCAGTAGACTCCCAATCTGTGGTGTATAAAGTCATCTGGCCCAGTTTCTCGTCCAAAGTCATCTTTGATATCAATTGCTCAATAAAAGGATCCGGCTTGGAAGAATCCACCATTTTTGTAACATTCTTTGGAGAACAAGCTGCCATAAAGAACGTTATGACTATCACATTTAATATTATTATTTTCATATACATATTATTTTGGACCTCTCTAGGGTCTAGTTACATTAAGATTTGACTTTTTATTTTTACTGATATTGAAATTAAAGCCTGCAACATTCACTCATTTTAAAATTTTATTATTCATTCCTTCATTCACTCATTCACTCATTCTATTATTCATTTACTCATTCTATCATTCATTTACTCATTCTATCATTCATTTCCCCAACCAACCACCGGAAAATCCTGCTTTCTTCAGGCCAGCGATGATATAAGGATTTTTTTTCATTACATTCCAGATCAATTCGTTCTCATGATTTTGTATCTGCAAAATTATTGGTCCCTGATCTATTCCCAAATAGTCGACATCAAACCATCCATCAGGATATGTTTCATCTTTATAGGTTAAGTTGAACGCATCTTTAAATCCATATTCTCCTATTAATTTGTCATGGTATGTATTCCACATGTATTCAAGACATTTTTCAGACTCTTCAGGTGTAAAAGGGAAAGATCCACCAGCAGCGGTAGGCGAAATGGTTCCATCATCGACTATCTGAATGCTGGCTGCCCCTCTGGCCCGGTAATCAAAAAACTGTCTTTCTTTTCCTTCAATTTGTATCTTTTTATTTGCAGGTCCGTCACAGGCCGTGAGTCCCCAGCAATTTTCCCCATACCCCATCCAGCTACCAGGATTTGCTATACAATATGCCTTGTTGGATAACGTGGCCTTTCGGGAATTATTAAAATAGTCATCATTATTTGCTGTCATAAAACTATCTCTGATATCTCTAAAATCGATCCATATAGGACTGTATTGATGACCAAATAAAGGATCAAACTGAACGTTTTTTTGTCCGTAAAATGAATCCACAGGATATGTCTCACACCATTTGCTCCAGGATTGTTCAGGTATGGGGTGTGTAGGAGAACCCATAGCCATGATAAGTAATACCATTGCTTCGTTATACCCTTTCCAATCGCTCTCTATAAACCCTCTTTCAGGATGCCAACCCATACTCATCTTGCCGTTATCTTTCATCATCCAGTTCCAGTCAACGCGTCTGAATAATTTATCAGCCAATATTCGGATGGCCTGCTCTGTTGGATCATTTTCATCATCAAAATAGGACATACAACTCAGAACTCCTGCCATAAGTAATCCGGTATCTATGGAAGATAATTCTACGGTTTTGTATCTTTTAGCATCTTTCAGATTCAAAAAATGGTAGAAGAAACCTTTGTGTCCGCTGATGCCGCTGGATTCAGGCCCCTGAGGCAGATCCCATAAAATTTGAAGTGTTTTTTTTACACGATCTCGCCCTTCCTGTCGACTTATATATTTGTTTTCAATGCCTGTGATATAAGCACTTAAACCAAAACCAGTGGCAGCAATGCTGGAAAAAGTGAGCGTAGGGTATCTGTCCGGAATTTGAAAATTAGTGGAATCAGCGAGCTTCCAAAAATAGTTGAAAGTACGGGATTTGAGTTCTTCTCTTGAATAAGGTATAGCGTTATTTGCCGGCTTTACAGAACAAGACAGCAAAACTGATACCAATATAAAAATATAAAAGTTTCGTATCATTATCCGATTTAGTTAATGGATTCTAAAATGATAGTCATAAAACGCACATTCATCTAATGAAAATCAGAAAAAATACTTAAGCGTGAATTCAGGAACTCAGTTATACTGAATTTGTTTACTTACGGTCTGTTTGTTTAAGTTTTGGCAAAATAAATTTACTTCAATCATAGATTTGTATTTTGTTTTGACCAAAGTGTTTTATATTTATATAAATATCAAATGGATTACCCTCTTTATGAGATCATCTGATCCTTTTAAAATGCAATACGGTAAGAAGTAAGGGGAAACATTTACAACGTCTCCCCTTATTCTTAATTCACATTTTACATCTTTATAAATCTAGCCTGAGCTGTAGGCTGATTTTTGTCATTATAACCCATGATGAAATATGCACCTGCAGGAAGTGCTGAAACATCGATATGACTTAAATTTTGATTGCTGTTCCAAAGTTTGGCTACTCTTTGACCATAGACATTAAAAATATCAGTGGACTTAAGTGATGCTGCATTTTCTATTCGCAAAACATCAGAAACCGGATTTGGAGAAACAGACAACAACTCAAGTTTTGGAGCGTCAAACACGCTTGAAGACTGACCACAGTCACTGCTTTCCAGTCTTATATCATCAAAATAATATACTACGTCTTCTGAAGGTAAATTGAGGATGTCAAAAATCCATGTTAATCTGGCATATTGACCGGCAGGATCTATAGGTGTAGGAGCTGCAGAAAAATCCCATGACAACTCTTCCCATTCATTGATCTTAGTATTAGCTACCGTCACATCACCCGAACCACCAGGAAAGCCTGCTACCAATGGTTTTTCAACCTTCAAAGTAATTGTAGTAATTTTTGGAGATAAAATTTTTGCTTTTATTACTGTATTGGCACCAAACTTTATGTATGACTCAAGATCAGTGTACATTCCCTGCCAAGGTTGTTCGCCTGATGCTTTTTCAGTCGCTTTACCTACTTTGTCAGATGTGTTGATACCTGCTTTCAGCGGATTGTCCACCTGCTCAAAAGCGCCTGAATTGTCTGCAGGGAAATAATTCCAAACATTTGATTCAAATGCAGGGTTGTCATAATTTACCAAACAACCATCATAGGGAGCATGAGCGAACTTAATGTTATCAATAAAATAATCATCAACAGTCGTTGTTTCTACACCTCCATTAAAGAAGAAACAAACTCGTTTGTGGTCATTTCCACTTTCTCCTGAGAAATCTGCAGAAAGTGTTTCCCAATCATTTGCAATAGTAATGGCAGTCCAGATTTCTTTTGCAGGACTTGAGCCTCCTTCCAATTTCAATAATACAGGAACAGCGGCTGTAGATAATACCTGCAATTCCAATTGGTTGAATACAGTCAGGTCAATTCCTTCCGGGAAATTAACACAAAGTGCAGACCATGGCTGGTTTGGCTGATCTTTATATAATCCTACTTTGGTCGAACTGTTAGCAGCGGTAAGTTTTGGATTATTTACCGCAGCAATAAGTTCCGCTCCTGCACCATATTCATAATTTCTTTGACATTCGAAGTCGTCCACAATATTATTTATAGTTACTGCACCTTCGCAAGGATCTACGGTTGAGTCACCTTGTCTTAAATTGTCAAAATAGAATACTTTACCTTCTTCAGCAACGCCTGGATTAAATATGAGTTTTAATGCAGCCCAATCCGTCACTGCCTGAAAATCTGAGAAATCAAATGACATGGTCTCCCAACTTCCAGGAGTAGTTACATCTCTGGTTACTTCCTTGTTGCCGGAAGATGCACTTTCTAGTTGGAAAGTAACAGATGTACTTCCTACCGGTGCCCACACATCAAGATTATATTGTGGCTTGTCAGTAATATCGATCGCTCCGGGTGCCACTGCTGCTAATGTGGAGAAAGGAGAAACTCCTTTGGTATATTTACCCACTTTGGATGAAGCGTTTACTCCGGAAGCATCAGGATTATTGACGACTTCAAATAATCCATGGATCAATGTTTGCTGATCAAGTGGTTCCCACGGAAGTGTAGCTCCTGCTTCGAAATTTTCAATGTCTGTCACTGTTTTTTCAGCCCAGGTCAGGTCATCAATATAATACACATCGCCTGGTGCCGGATCATTTCCTGCATTAAAAAACAAAATCATTTTTTATGATTAGCTAATGCTTGTGAACTGAAGTCAGCGATGTACTGCACCCATTTATTGGTTTCTACGATATCAATCCAAACTTCACTTGCACCAGAAGCACCACCTTCCAGCTTTGCTAAAACTCTGGTCGCTTTAGAAGACCAAATTTTAATGTTAAATTGATTTTTGGTTTCAAGATTAACAGCATTTTGATATTCCCATAACAAACCATTCCATGGTTCTCCTAACTGATCAACAAATTTACCAACTTTGGTAGAACCATTGACCGCATCAGCACCTGGATTAGGGATCACTGTTAAGCTATCCCAACCATTAACATAAGTTGCATTTCTATTACATTCAAAATCATCCAAAATACTAGCATCAAGTTCTTTACCTGCACATTCACCTTGTGAAACGGCATAAAAGTTGTCAAAATGATATACATCGGCGCTGGTTTCTACGCCAGGGTCAAAAAACAAAATGGCTTTGGTCAGGTGTTTAAAATCCTTTGCAGATGACAAATCAAATGTGTACTCCTGCCATGCATTGGTCAGACCAATATTTGCAATTTTTTCAACGGCTGGACCAGCACCTTCTAATTTTAATAATACCTGAGTGGGTGCACTGGCATGAATTTGCAATTTGAGTTGGTTCAGAACACTCAAATCAAATGGTGTAGCTTTTTCAGCCAGTAACAAACTATAGGAGTGCGCACCCGATTTTGTATATTTACCTACTTTGGCGGTTGAGTTTACACTATTTGGAGCTGGATTGTCTATCGGAGCTTCAAGCGTTCCGTCAAATGCATTCCAACCTAACTCATTACCAGTTTCAAATGTCTCAAACACTTCTTTTGCTTCTACACCTCTGATGTCATCAAAATAAAATGAACTAAAAGCTGGCGTTGTAAAAGGATTAAATGCCAATAAAACTTTAGTATGTGCTGTAGTAGATGCGGCAGAAAAGTCTACTGAGTATTCCACCCATTTTTCTGTTACTGTGATATCAATAAATTTTTCAATGGCAGTTCCTCCACCTTCAAATTTTAATAAAGCTCTGGTAGCTACCGGTGACCATATTTTAATTTTCATCAGATTAAACTGACTAAGGTCCGCCGGGGTGGCAAAATCTCCCAGTCCAAAACAAAAATCAGAAATACCATCATTGGTAAACTTCCCTACAAAGTCGCTGGAATTTACAGCATCTTTTGCAGGATTTGCGATTGGCCCCTCATAAACCAGACCATTTAAAGCATTCCAGGTAATTTTGGATGCTCCGCCTTCAAAGTCTTCGTAAGTAATTTGTGCTTGAGTAGTCAATACACCACTTATGAGTAAAACCCATACTAGTAAATGTTTCATCATTCTAAGATATTTTGTTGGTGAAAAAAAATTGAAATAATTTAAACATTCATTTATTACACCACAAAATAATCAATCGTATTTGATACCTGCCTTTTAAAGCGATATCAAAATGAAATTTTCTTCTGTGGCTAAATGATAGCACAATATTACTTAAAATAAATCATTAAAGCAAAAAAAAAGACTACGCCATGACTACGCCAAAGTAATTTTCATGGTTTTTCTGTATGAACTGGAAAAAAAAAGTCAAGAATACCCTATAAAAAAGTCAAGCAAATTGGCATCATTTGGCAAGTGCAGTTTTTTACGCAAACGATACCGTTTATTTTCAAGGCCTCGAATGGATATGTTAAACAGCGGGGCTATTTCTTTGGAAGTTAAGTTCATTTTAAGATATGCTGCCAACTTTAAATCTGCAGCTGACAATTCGGGAAAATCTGCTTTAAGCTTTATAAGAAATTTTTCATGGACTTCATTAAAACTTGATTCAAACAGATTTTTATCATCTTCTACAGTCATGTTTTCGTTGATAAGCTTCATTAGATTTTGAAAATCTTTGGTAGTCAGTGTGTGATCTCCCGTTTTACGTACATCGATCAGTTCTTCCTTTATTTCCTGTAAAAGTTCATTTTTTTGGATGAGGTGCATGGTAGCGTTTGCGAGTTCCTTATTCTTGATGATATTGTCCTGGATCAATTTGTCATTTTCCATCTGATACTTGTGTTCTCTCAGCAACCTTGTATTTTCTGATTCCAGTTTTTGTTTTTCCTGGGTCAATTTTTTATCAAAATATCTTTTTAATAAATACAATGCAAATCCAATCAGAACAATATAAAATAATGCTGCCCACTTACTTTTATAGAATGGAGGAAGTATGATAAATTTTATGGCAGTGACTTTACTTTCTCCATCACGCATTATTTCGACCGTATATTCTCCCGGGCTCAAATTGCTGAACTCAAGGAATGATACATCATTTATAGTCTTCCAGTCTTTGTCCTGAGGTATCAGTCTGTATTTGTAAATTTTACCTGCTTCAAAAACCTCGTCATAAAAATGAATACGAAAATCATTTTGCTTATATGAAATTTCCGGAATGACATTTTCATTGATGGGAATACAGTAATCTGAGTTTATAAGGACAATTTTGTCAGCTATAACTTTAGCATCCTGACGAGCATTAATATTTACTGACGACTGAAAAATGGCATAACCTTCATTTAAACTAAAAATCAATTGGCCATCTGATACCTCCCCTATGCTATGATAATCTTTGTTTAGTCCAATCTTAAATGTAAATGCTGAAACACTGTCCTGCATCAGCACAAGACTGTCATTGTAAACTCTGCACCAGTTTTGATCGTCCACCATTCTGATCAGATATCCTGATGTAAATTGATTTAAGTAAGGGTCTTTTTTAAAACTATCACTTGCTTCATCATAATAATAATGGAATTGTCCATCATTTACTAATATTTTACCATTCAGAAAGTTGATATCCAGATTAGATTCATCCACTATACCATCCTTTGCCCCATATTTCTTTACCTGTACGACATCTTTTAAAAAAGCGTCTGTTGTCAACCGAGTCAATCCGGTATTTGGCCCGGTAACCCATATATCATCAGGCCGGTAAATTATAAATTTTTTAACCGGCTCGTTGTATCCGGTAAGTTTGTGCGAAAATTTCCAACCTTCTTCCCCTTTTTTTAAAATAGTCAAACCAGTATATGTGCCCTGAAGAATAGTGTTAGAAAAGATACTATCAATCATATCAGCATACCACCCACCTGTAATATCAGAAACTTTTGTTGCCTTATTGCGATGAATGATAAAAGTACCTTCATTATGACCACAGAGTAAATCCGGGCCAAGATTTTTCAATTGCCATACCTGTCCCTGGGTGCCTTTCAGCAGCTTAAAGGTAAAGTCTTTTCCGGGAATATTATTTTGACGCTGGTCAATGTAATACAGTCCCTGGTTGGTGCCAACATAGAGTATGGAGTCGTGTACCGCTGTAGTATATACGGTACCCAAAATGCCTGAATGATCATGGTACAAAAGTAATTTATCTTTCATTTTCAACAGTCCAATGCCTTTATCCAAACCTAACCATATATGCTCATTTTTGTCCTCATGAAGGGATAGGACCGTATTGTTTTGCAGACCATTGGAAGAATTTACATGATATAACATTTGTCCCTCCCTGCTGAAGATAAGTAAACCCGAACGAATGGAACCCAAAACAAGGAGTCCTGACCGAGTGATCATCATTTTATTGACCTGTATTTCAGCAAAATAGTTTTCCAATGCAGGATTCCACTTATTTACCTTGCCAGAAGTGTATGAATAGATTCCATGAGAAGTGGTAGATATTAATAAATCCTCTGAATTTTGATTTGGTAATGCGCAAATACCACTTACTATCTTGCCCTTAAAACCCGAAGTATTAGGCAATAATACTGCCTGATTGTCATCATTTATCTCAAATAAACCATATTCCAGTGCCTGAATGATAAGTTTCGAACCCACATTGTGAATAAACATGATGCTGCCGGGCAATTCCACCTTTTCTATCTGCTCACCATCATATACCATCAGCACAGAAAAAGATTGAAAATAAATTTTACCTTTAATTGAAATTATATTCCATATTTCTTCTTTTTCAATGGCGTTGTTTTTTATTAGATGCAGGAGAGAATGATACGTCATTTTGCCGCAATCATCTTTGGTCCAGTAACCTATTTCGCCATAAGCCCCTGTATAAACCCGCTCTCCGACAGCGCATACTGATCGGATGATTTTATTGGATTTTAATCTCTGAAGACTCCAGGCGTTGCCATTAAAAGATAATAAACCATCGGTATTGGCAAAATACATCCATCCGGCAAGATCCTGACTGATGGACCAGTTTTGCTGATGCGCTTTATAGTCGGCGACCTTATAATTGATAATAGCTGGTGTGTGCTGGCAGAGCAAGGAGCCTAACCAACTGTAGAAAAAGAACACTAAATAAAATCTTTTCACGATCAACAAAGGATAACTGGGAGGTCAAAGTTATACCAATTTCTTAATATTCTTAATATCTCAGTCTGCAATTGTGGGTGTACAGCATACATCATCAAACTCCTATTTGTATTTGAGATCAACATAAACCGGTAAATGATCAGATGGATATTTTAAGTCTTTTGAGTCAGAAAGTACAGCATATTTTTGTACCACAAACGGACTGTTTTTTGAAATAAAAATGTAGTCAATCATTTTGGTTACTGCTTCGTTATGTTTAAATCCATTGAATGTACCATTCGGTCCAAAAGGCTTTTGAATGGAAATATCTCTGGTATCCAACATTTCATTTTTTAAAGCCTTTATTCTTTCTGTCCCAGGTTCAGAATTAAAGTCACCCATAAAAATGACAGGTAGATTTGTCTTGTTTAGCATTTTCATTTTTTGCATAATTAGCAAAATACCATTTGTTCTGGCCATTTCTCCCATGTGATCCAGATGCGTGTTAAACACCCAAAATAATTTTTTCTTTGTCTTGTCTTGAAGTAAAACGTAAGTACATACTCTGTTGATGGCTGCGTCCCAACCTTTGGAAACCTTGTCAGGCGTCTCTGAAAGCCAGAAAGTACCGCTAACCTTTATTTTAAATCTGTCCTTTTTAAAAAATATATTGGAAGATTCACCCTGATTATTTTCATCCCTTCCTTTTCCTACATAACTGTAATCCTTTAAAAAAGCAGCAATTTCCGTTAATTGTCCGGGTGTAACTTCCTGCAATCCCAAAACATCTGGTTCATAAAATTG
This sequence comes from Saprospiraceae bacterium, assembly GCA_016714445.1. Taxonomy (GTDB): domain Bacteria; phylum Bacteroidota; class Bacteroidia; order Chitinophagales; family Saprospiraceae; genus OLB9. The sequence continues at coordinate 294,866 of JADJNF010000007.1, forward strand.
AATCTGACTTAAAAAGTAATCCTTTCTGTTTACCCAGGAATTTATACCATCCGAATCCACATTGAGACGAATGTTGTAAGTCATTGCCTTAATGTGCTGAGCAATCATTTTATCAGCAGGTGGGATGAAAAACAAAATGATCAAAAGTATCCTCATATTTGATTTTTTGATTTACTCAATTCAATTCCCTTTAAAACAACCTGAAAAATCAAGCAGTTAAGAAAGTAAAGTTAATTATTTTATCAATATCAGGTACTCAAAGTTTTTAAGTTCCAAGTTAGCCACTAAACTAACATTCCCGTTTGTCATGGCGTTTTTCCAGGTTGTATTCTGAAAAGTTGCGGGAATGGTATATGTTTTGGTGCTGTTTCGAACATTTGCTAATACCAGTATTTCATTACTTCCTGCTTTGCGTCTGAATGCTGCAATATCAGCTGTCGAAAAATTTTCCAATGTACCGGTTCGCACAGCCTGATTTGATACTCTGATGGCCATCAGCTTTTTATATTCCTGCATCATATCGGGATTTGTAGTCCAGTTGATCGGCGATTTACTGAAAAAAGGAAGTTTTACAGGACAACCTACTTCCTGTCCATTGTATATCAGTGGTATCCCACCCATATACGCTGTCAACACAAACGCAGTCATCGAGCCGGCCTTTCCTCCAAATAATCCAAGCGGCGTGTCATCCCAGGCACATTCGTCATGATTGGATGTAAATCGTAATCTGTGGACACCTGTTGGTACACCTGCATATTCTGATTGGTGCGTATCGAAGTAACCGATCGCTGACTGATTGCTTTTGAATACATTTTTGTTTTTATTAAAAAAATCCCATCCAAAATTCATGTCGAATCCGGCAGCAAAATGATCTTTTCTGGCTCCTTCTGCCAGCATAATGATACTTCTGTTGGGTATTTTACGAAGCGAATCTATAGCCTGCTTCCAGAATGCAAAAGGAACAAAATCTGCAGCATCACATCTGAATCCATCCACATTGGCCTGCAAAACCCAATATTTCATGGATTTGATCATTTCTTTCCGCATGTCCGTATTGTCAAAATTCAAATCAGCCACATCCTGCCAGTTGGTTCCGGCAGGGGAAATAATATTTCCATTGGCATCCTGGGTGTACCATGCCTTATTTTGTATCCATGGATTGTCCCAGGAAGTATGATTGGCTGCCCAGTCCAGAATTACTGTCATTTTGCGTTTGTGGGCTTCGTCGGTCAATTTGCGCAGATCTTCCAAATTACCGTATTCGGGATTTACTTCATTAAAATTTTGGATACAGTAAGGAGAATTTACAGATTTAATTTTGCCTATCGGATGTATAGGCATCAGCCAAATGACATTGACTCCCAAAGCTTTTATGGAATCCATACGTGGTAAAATACCTGCAAAAGTACCCGCAACACTAAAGGCTCTTTCATTAATCTCATACATCACTACATCTGAGGTAGCAGGTACATCTTTATATGGAGTCCCGTATTGCAAAGGATCATTAAGTACAGGTGGATCAGTTTTAGTTTCTGGCTCTGACTTCTGACATCCCGTAAAAAACAAAAAACCAATTAAAATGAATAAAAAACGGATATTGTATGGAATATTTATCATTATTACGGATTCTATTTTAGTTAAAAATAATTGATATTACAGGCATTCTATAGGTAACAAAAACAACAATATTTATGTTGTTTTCCCTTCCGGCAACAATTTAACATAAGTATAGTTATAATGTATCTAATCACAAATGAATTTTTTATTTTCAATTCTAAAAAGATAAATATGTCTGCACCAACAAAAATTACCGTTAACTCAAATGGCTCGCTCAAAATAGAAGGAGATTTTATCATCACAGACGCTCAGGGTAATGAGTACGGCCTGATGGGAAGAACTACAGTTGGCATTTGCCGATGTGGTCTGTCAAAAAATAAACCATTTTGTGATGGCTCACATAAAGAACATTTTGAGCATAATGCTATTGCATTTGATTTACCACCGAAAAAAGTGTAACAATCTTTCTTTGTTTAAATTTTCATATCTCTTTAGGTACTTAGTCAAATGAGTAGTTTTTGTCCTTGCCAAAGGCAGAAAAGCACGATTTTGCAACTTTCAGGTAAAGATCCTGCTTGTTTTGAAGAAGGCAAGAGCGTTAAAAACTAATATTTCGATACTTATGCCAAACAGGGCAATGATCTTAAGAGTTACCATCTTTTAATGATAAAATAAGCTTATAAAAAGACATTTTGAAATTAGAAAAATACGATGTTGTTATTATGGGAGCGGGTCCAATAGGGCTTGCCTGTGGAATTGAAGCTAAAAAAGCCGGTCTTTCATATTTCATCATTGACAAAGGATGTCTGGTAAACTCTATTTATCATTATCCGCTCAATATGACTTTTTTCTCAACGTCAGAAAAGCTTGAAATAGGTGGAGTTCCATTCATATCTCATCAACCAAAACCCAATAGACAGGAAGCACTGGAATATTACAGACGTGTTTGTACTTCCTGGAATCTGAATGTCAGTTTGTACAACAAAGTTACTGAAATATCACCTTCCGGATCCGGACATTTGGTTAATACAGATAAAGGAACTTATCATGCGGGATCAGTTATAATGGCCCTTGGCTTCTATGATTTGCCCTATTTATTGGATATTCCGGGTGAGAATTTACCAAAAGTAAAACATTATTACGACGAACCACATCCCTACTTCGGACAGCATATCGTTGTCGTAGGTGCTGCAAATTCAGCAGTAGATGTGGCACTGGAAACATGGCGAAAAGGCGCTTTTGTGACCATGGTAATCAGAGAAGAAGAAATCAGACCAAGCGTAAAATATTGGTCCAGACCGGATATTATAAACCGGATATCAGATGGTTCAATCAAAGCATATTTTCTTTCTCATCTAACTCGTATTACGCCACAGCACGTAGAAGTTCAGACACCGGAAGGAATGCTCAGGCTAAGAAACGATTTTGTCCTTGCTATGACAGGATATCAACCACCTTTTGATTTTATGGCTTCTGCTGGAATTTTGTTTAACGATGACCAGGACCGCACACCAGTCTACAATGAAAAAACAATGGAAAGTAATGTAAAAAATATATACCTGGCCGGAGTGCTTTGTGGTGGTTTGAAAACGAATAAATGGTTTATAGAAAACTCCCGTATTCATGCTGAAATGATCATCCGAAATATATCCAATACTAAATGAAAGTATACATATCAGAAATGGATTAATCAGTTCGGCATCAAAACACTGAATTAAGACTCAAAAATCATTTCTACTTTTCAACCCTTCTTAAGTCCAGATCATGAAAATCAAAGCTGAAGTCAATATTTGGTGAAATTCCTTTCATCTTTAAAGATTGTGCTTTGCCGGTTTCATCTAAAGAAAACATGGCGAAAGCATCACAATTCATCTCCTGATATTCCCATTTTATGGCAAAAGTATTGGCGTTATAAAAAGCCATCGGACCGTTTAACTTTGAAGATCTATAGGATTTGATCCAAAGTTGTTTATTCTTTTCAAATACTTCCATTTTGCCAAACCATGGGTCTTCAAATATGCCTATGAAATCCTCATTTTTGACAACAATGTTTTTTGAAGCTTCAACTTTTGTCCACACACTGTCCGTTACTGCATCACCTTTACTTTTTCCCTCATTCATTCTTTCTGCGATTTTATTTGTCCAGTCAAAATCATCGAGACCTAAGTAAGTGTCTGAAATGGTATTGGTTACGGCTGAAAAAAGACCTGCGCCGCCATTTTCAGTATTGGTAAGGATGACGATACCTAAATTCATATCAGGATACATTGTCACGATCGAAAGCATACCCGGCAAACCACCGGTATGTGATACTTTTAATTTACCATTCACATCTGATAAATCCCAACCTAATCCGTAGCCGTTGAAATGAGAATTGTATCTTGGGTTCATATAGTTTTCCAAAACGGTATGCAAGCGCCACATTTCATTGTGATTTTTCAAAGAAAACAGGGATGACTTTAAATCATTTCCATATTTTCCCTTATTCAAACGCACTATTATCCATTTTGCCATGTCTGTCACATTTGAGTATATACCACCCGCAGCACTGCCCATACCTATATCGTAAGCATCAATAACCTTAATTGTGCCTGATTCTGATGAATGGGGCTTAGAAAGACCAGTCTTATCTTTCAAAAGACTGTTTACAAAAGTATTGTTCATCTGAAGTGGCTCTATGATATGCTTTTGAACATATGTTTCGTAACTCATACCACTAACTCTTGCAATGACTTCTCCAGCAACAATATACAGCAAATTGTCATAATCAAATTGTGTCCTAAAAGCTGAAACAGGTTTGAAATGTTGAAAACTTGTAACAACGTCCTTTACCGTAAAATTGGATCCATCCGGAAAAAGCATAAGATCGCCTACACCCAACCCAAGTCCACTGCGATGGGTTAACAAATCTATGATATTAAAATTCTCTGTTACATAATCATTGTACATCCTGAATTCAGAAATGTGGTTTTTTACTTTATCTGTCCATTTAAGCTTGCCTTCGTCTTCTAAAATAGCGAGCGCAGTTGAAGTAAATGCTTTGGTATTGGAAGCTATTTGAAAATTGGTACTTTCATTGACAGCTTTTTTAGTATTGATATCCATCACACCGTAACCTCTGGAATGAATCAATTTACCATCTTTGACTATGGCAATAGATGCACCTGCTACCTTAAATTTTAGTAGTGCGTCCTGCATGAGATCATCGATTTTCTGAGGTGATAGTTGTGCCACAGAATGATGGAAGATCATCACAAAAAAGAGGAATAAGAATATATTTTTCATATTTTGAATAAATTTTTGATTTACAATAATAATTAAGTACAATTTTATTTTTAAACAAGAGCCTTGGAATAAATGATTTAAAGTTTAATCCTTTACTTTTTTATCAATACTGTTTTTACTCCGTGATTGATCACTGCGACCGAGATTCCTTTGCCTGAATCGTCCCTTTTAAATTCTACCTGACGATCGCTACCATCGTTGTAAAAGAACTTATCCGCAGATTCAGCTAATAGTGCTCTGGTCTGACCATTGGACAGTACCATTTTCAGAGCATTGCCATCTCTTTCTATTTTTACTTCATTTTTATCTTTGTAGATCCCTGTCAAAGGCTCCAAAGACATAGAATCAACTGTAATTTCTTTATGTTCATAGGGCATCACCACTTCTTTTCCAGCCATGATATGCTGAAGACCATTACTAATACCGGGAGAATTTGCATTATTATTGGATAAGACTATAAAAGTTTGATCGATATCCGGATTTCTGGCCAAAAATGTAGAATACCCGGGCCATCCACCTGAATGAGAGATCAGGTTGCCGAGATCAGTTTTTGAAATGGCCACACCAAATCCATAATAACTTTCGTTTAGTGTATCAGAAAGTGACTGGCCCTTCAACATTTCTTTTTGGGTGGATTCGGCAAGTAATGTATGATTTTTGACCGCTCTGTCCCATTTCAGCAGATCTCCGGTCGTCGAATTGACAATACCATCTCCCTGAATTCCATCCATGTATATCACAAAATTTTGACTAGGATCATTGTCAGGTAAAATATATTTCACCAGTGAATCATTGTAAACGTATCCATATGCATAATTGGGTATGGTATCTTTCAGTGATCGGCGAGTATTGTAAATCCTCGTATTCGTCATTCCCAGGGGTTGGAAAACATGAGCTGCCATGTAATCCTTAAAACTTTGTCCTGATACCTTTTCTATGATAGATGCCAGGATCATATACGCAGTATTGCTGTATTCCCATTTAAGACCGGGTTTAAAAACGACAGGCAATTTTTCTTTTGCAAGTATCTGAATCACATCATTGTTGAAAGCTACCTTGTTTTTGTCCCAATTTTGCATCACCACTTCCATATAATCGGGCAATCCTGATGTATGGGTGAGCATATGGTAAATGGTAATATTGCTGTATGGTAACTCAGGGAAATATTGTCGTAATGAGTCCGTTAATTTCAACTTACCTTTATCCATCAGTAACAATATACCTGTGGCCGTAAACTGCTTGCTGACAGAAGCCAATTCAAAAACGCTGGAATCATCAAGCATTCTTTTTGTATCAAAATCTGCATATCCGTATGATTTTTGAAAGACGATTTCACCATTTTCAGCCACAAGGATATTTCCATTAAATTTGAAATATTTAGACTGAGCTGTCAGGAACTCATCCATTAATGCTGCCTTAGAATTAAATTGATCTGACTGTTTACAGGTTAAAAATCCCAATATCAGGACTGCAAAGAATAATTTTAGCTTAGTGTTGTTCATCAAATGTTGATATTTGGTTTAGCTGAAAAAAAATATAATGGAAAATGTCATAAAATTTAAATCTGAATAAAGAGTATGTTTAAAACCGTTTGCCACTTTTTTAGGTAGTGCGACGCCATACCCATTCTATGGGGCCTAAGTTTAAATATGTTTACCATATCGTACTCCATAATATCTGAAATAAAAAACAGTCCATGCCAATTGGGTACCTAAATAAGTGTGATTAAATGTGTAAAAATAACATTTTATTTCAACCAATCTCTTTCTCCACTATCCAGAAAAGTTGAAAACCATTTTTTTTGGATATTCAAAGTTACATATAGTCAAAAAAGATCTAAAAATAATTAAAATCGCATAAAAACCCAGTCAAATTGTAAACCTTTCGCGATATTTAAAATTCTTTTAGAAATAAATATTCTTTTCGGTTGAGCAAAAAGAATATTTAAGCTATTTTTGTTTTTCTATATAGGATTAAAAACTCAGCTTATATGAAAGTGATACATATTTTCTTTGTCATCATGATTTTTTCTATCATGGCCTGCGAAAAAGAAAACAGATTTCAACTCGCTGAGCAGGAAGTGACCTACAGCATAGATACCATTCTATTTACAAGGGAAAATGTGGGTACACTTTTTATTCAGGTAAACGTAGGTAGTCTTATATTCAATGTAGATGCTGTTCCATCTTGGTTGAAAATATCACAGGTTCAGGGAAATATTAATATTACGGGTACAACACTTCAGTTTGCAGTAGATCAACAGTCACCGCCTCAAACGACAAAAGTTGCTGATATAAATATTCAAACATCTTTGGTCACTAAAAAAATAACGGTCATATATCTACTCGATCAAAACGGCATACCAAGTGTAACCAAAGAAATCACCATTAAAAATACTTCAATTTCTGAAACCATCACCATTGTCAATAATTTAAACAGAACCATCACCTGGTCAGCACCCACTGTTGGACAGGTTTTGTCTATCAGTAAGTCTGCGGGTACATTAAAAGTAGGAGAAAGTGTATCTGTCATCGTAACAGTCAATAGATCTCTGATAAATTCATCAGGTTTATATGAAAGTAATATCATTTTTAATATTGATGGCAAATCTTATAACACCTTGGTATTTATTGAAAATTTTGAACAACCGTTTGTTCTGGACAGGGACATGACTGATGTCGCATATGACAAGGAAAACGGTTATATCTATTTTATTTCTACATCACCTAAAGCCTTAAACAGGTATCATCTGGCTAATAGAAATATGTTCTCGATGAATTTAAATTTTGTACCAGAAAGTCTTGCACTAAGGCAGGATAGTAAAAAGGCAGTCATAGGTCATAATTATAATATTTCAGAAATCGATTTAGTCAATATGACTTTAACCAATACATATCCAACAGATGTTAAAGTACTGGATGTTCAGCTTTCTCAAAATGATATAGCATATATTTTTAGTGAACAGGTTAATTGGGGTAATCTCAGGTGGATCAATTTAAACAGTGGCAAATCATACATTAACACCCAAAAGGAATTAACTTCAGGCATGTTTGGTCAACTGCATCCCAATCAAAAATGGTTGTATAGTGCGCGAAAAATTGGCACAGATGGTAGTCTGGAAAAATTTGTCATAGATGGGGACAAAACAACCTATTCTCATGATTACCGTTCCAACAACTTTGAATTTGCCATACTGGAAAGTGTTTGGTTTACAGAATCTGGCGATAAAATGTTGTCCGGAAATCAATTGCTGGTTTGTGATGAAGATCCGAAAAAAGACATGACTATTGCAGGTAAACTTCCTTTTCCAAAAGTATTTACCTGGGACATAAAAGCTTTATCAGCAGCTCATTCAGAAAAAGATCACAAATTTTACATTTCCTTATACACTAACTGGCCGATAGAACAATACAACAGTACCTTATATGTCTTTGATTCACAAACACTACAATTGGTAAAATCGACCGAAATTATAGACTTTATTCATAACGGTGAGCAACATACCCCTGAACTCAGATATATATTTCAAAATGATAATAAAATCATTCTGATCATGAAAAGTCATGAAAAAGGGGTTTGGGCCATAAATCAACTGAACAAATGAAACGAAATATACTCATTATCTTCCTATTTTTGACACTATTTCGATTAGACATAGATGCCAGGGTCACAACCGAATTGATGCAGGATTCTGTAAAAAAGGAAAAAAAATGGTCGCTCGGATATATGGGTGCTTTCTATTATGATCAAAAAGGATTCCTCTTATTTCCTTTGGGTTTGATGGCAGAATACAAATTAAGTGATACCCGAAGCATTGATTTTCAGGGTATAAATTATTATTTTGGCAAGACCGAAGCAAAGTCAACTTTCATTTACTTCTACGATAAAAAGAACTTTACTCAGATTGATATTGGGTATAATATATTTTTTAAAGGGGAAAAAAGACCAAATGAAGGTGTATACATCAGACCATCCATAGGCACTTTTTTGTTTTATGAATATTCAATCATGCACTTCTTAGATGAAAATCTGGGAATAGAACGCGAAGAACTAAAACCAAAAGGTTTTGTCGGATTACAGGTAGGTGTTAGAAACAGATTTGCTGAACGTGTGTATTACAGACTTAGTGGTGGGGCTAATTTTACCACTTTTTCAGACGAAGAAACGATAAATATATTTTCAGGGAATGTGCTTTTGATCTCCCCATATGTCGCTTTAGGAATAGGTTTTACGTTTTAAAATTCAGATTTGAGTCCACACCGAAAAGTCAAAATAAAGAAATGCCACTAAGTCTCGAAGTCCTTAAGTTACACAAAGTAATGATTATCAACTGCTTGAAATTTGTTATTTTTTGTGTTTTTGTGCCTTTGTGGCTAAATTATACTTTTCGAAGATGACTCAGATTTATATTCTTATTTATACCGACGATAATTTTCTCTCAGAAAAATTATGTCTTCATTATGCTCAAAATCAATATGTTGGGTAAAGCATTTTCTCAAACCAATTTATTCTAAGGATAAATGGGAAGTTATAGGTAAATAATATTTTGAAAAAGGGATGTATACCAAAATTGCACTTTCAAAATAAATTATTTTTTTTACCCCATCCATAAAGGAAGACAAAAGAAATTTTAAAACAGTTGAATGAAAAAATTGGATAAGCACCCAAAAAGTCAGTCTGATTTCTGCGTCATTCATTGCCCTTCATTCTGATTTCTTTCACTATCTTTGCCATCCAAATCAAATTAATATCTACATGGCAGACCATAAAATTATCTTTGCAATGGAAGGTGTCACCAAGACCTTTCCGCCCCAAAAAACGGTATTAAAAAATATCTGGCTATCCTTCTATTACGGTGCTAAAATCGGTGTGCTCGGACTCAACGGTTCGGGAAAATCCAGTCTGCTGAAAATAATAGCAGGTCTGGACACCAATCATCAGGGTAAAGTCACCTTTGATAAAGATTATAAAATAGGGTATCTGGAGCAGGAGCCCACACTGGACGACAATAAAACAGTAAGACAAATCGTGGAAGAAGGCGTTCAACATATCGTGAATGTCATTAAAGACTATGAAGACGTCAATAATAAACTCTGCGAACCCCTTGATGATGATGCCATGATGAAAGCCATTGAACTACAGGGCGAGCTCATGGAAAAAATGGACCACTATGACGCCTGGAATCTGGATCACAAACTGGAAACAGCGATGGAGTCACTCAGATGCCCTGAAGGAGATGCTGCGATCAGCATTTGTTCGGGTGGAGAGAAACGTCGGGTTGCATTATGTCGCCTTCTGCTTAGTCAGCCTGATATTTTATTGCTGGATGAACCGACCAATCACCTGGATGCTGAGAGTGTGCTTTGGCTCGAACAATACCTCAAGAGTTTTCCCGGTACTGTCATCGCAGTCACACACGACCGTTACTTTCTGGACAATGTTGCCGGATGGATTCTGGAGCTGGACAGAGGAGAAGGTATTCCGTGGGAAGGAAATTATTCTTCCTGGCTGGAACAAAAAGCAAACAGATTAGCCATGGAAGAAAAAACAGAATCCAAACGACGCAAAACCCTTGAACGTGAACTCGAATGGGTACGCATGGGAGCCAAAGGTCGCCAGGCAAAAGGAAAAGCCCGTCTGAATGCGTACGATAAACTTCAAAATGAAGAAGCCAGAGAAAAAGAGGCCAAACTGGAACTGTTCATACCGCCCGGAGATCGTCTTGGTGATAAAGTCATTGACATCAATGGCGTTTCAAAAGCATATGGCAAAAGGGTTTTGATAGATAACTTCACCTGTTCTATACCAAAAAATGCCATCATAGGTATCATAGGACCCAATGGAGTTGGGAAATCCACCCTTTTCAGAATGATCATGGGTACAGAAAAACCCGATAGCGGTGAGATAACCATTGGTGATACGGTACATCTGAGCTATGTGGATCAGTCTCATGCTGACCTTAAGCCCGATCTGACTGTCATGGAAGCCGTTGGAAAGGGACAGGAACTCATCATGGTGGGCAAAACACAGGTCAATGTAAGAGCTTATCTCAGCAAATTCAATATATCCGGCTCTGACCAGCAGAAAAAAGTCGGTGTACTTTCCGGTGGTGAACGAAACAGAGTTCACCTCGCCATGACGCTCAAAGAAGGTGGAAATGTGTTGTTGCTGGACGAACCTACCAACGACATCGATATCAATACCCTACGTGCACTGGAAGAAGCGATAGAAAATTTTGCAGGTTGTGTATTGGTCATTTCACACGACAGATGGTTTATAGACAGACTGGCGACCCATATATTGTCATTTGAAGATGATTCACAAGTGGTGTTTTTTGAGGGTAATTTCAGCGATTATGAAAAAGCCAAAATAGAGCGATTGGGTAATGTGACACCTAGGAGGCCACGGTTTAAGAGTTTGTTGTAATTGGTGAATTTGTGGGAGTTTCTAAGTTGTTGAATTGCTTGATCCCGATAGCTATCGGGAGTGGAGTTGCTGAATTATTTAAAATTAAAATGTCTTGACGCAAATATCCCGGGTAAATATAAAAATCAAAAAATGAATAACTTAAGATATTTAACTCTTATCATTTTAATTTTTGTCCAATGTAAGACCACTGAAAAGGCCTTTTACCAAGATATCCAAAATTTTAAAAAAGAAGATAGCAGCCATCCACCTGTTAAAGACATTATACTTTTTGTTGGCAGTTCATCTTTTACCTATTGGAAAGATGTTCAGAAAGACCTGAATAATCCCATGATATTGAACAGGGGATTTGGTGGGTCTACCCTGGTCGATTTGTGGAGGTATAAAGATGATGTTATATTTGCCTACAAGCCCAAACAAATCGTTATTTACTGTGGAGAAAATGATGTAGCATCTTCAGAAAATGTGAGTAGCTCAGAAGTAGCGGGTCGGTTTAAAAAACTTTATAAAAACATCAGAAAGAAGTATCCTGATATCCCGTTAGCATTTATATCCTTAAAACCAAGTCCTTCCAGATGGAAAATGAAAGACAGAATGAGAGAGGCAAATCATCTTATTCGTCAGTTTGCTGAGGCAGAAAATAATTTAGTCTTCGTAGATATTTGGGATAAAATGCTCAATGAAAACGGATATCCAAAATCAGAAATATTTATGGCTGACTCGCTTCATATGAACAAATACGGATATGAAATATGGGTCAGAGCACTCAATCAAGTATTGGTAAAGTAACAGATAAAAAATAAAATAGTGAGTCTATGAGTTATAGGTTCCGGCGCTTTTATAAAACCTACTTCAAATGATAAAACAATTGGTTTTCATATGTTTTTTATGTGTCCGGATATTATCAGCACAGTCAATATCAAGAGAAATATTTACCAATACTGCAATTCCGACCTATCAGAATCCCGTTATCCATGCCGATTATAGCGATCCGGACGTCATCAGAGTGGGCGACGATTATTATATGGTTTCATCTTCTTTCAATCATGTGCCCGGTCTACCTATCCTGCATTCCAAAGATTTGGTCAATTGGTCACTCATTGGCCATGCATTAAAAACCTTGATACCCCATGATCATTTCAAAAAAGTGAGACATGGTGGTGGTGTTTGGGCTCCAAGTATCAGACACCACAAAGGCAAATTTTACATTTATTATCCTGACCCCGATTTTGGAATTTATCTCACTACCTCTGAAAATATTTATGGCCCATGGTCTGAACCAGTAATAGTTGAAGCGGGAAAAGGACTGATAGATCCTTGCCCAATTTGGGATGATGATGGTAAAATTTATCTGACACACGCCTATGCGGGAAGTCGGGCAGGGATTAAGACGATACTGGTTATCAAGGAATTGAACGAAAATGGAAACAAAGTCATTTCTGGTCCGGTTTTGATATTTGACGGACAAGAAAGTGATCCAACTGTGGAAGGACCCAAGATACATAAACGAAATGGTTATTACTACATTTTTGCTCCTGCAGGAGGTGTAAGCACGGGATGGCAACTGGTACTCAGATCAAAAAATATATACGGACCATACGAGCGCAAAATGGTCGTGCATCAGGGTAAAACAAATATCAACGGACCACATCAGGGTGCATGGGTAGATACACCTACAGGTGAAGATTGGTTTTTGCATTTTCAGGATAAAGATGCATATGGTCGTATTGTACATCTGCAACCTATGAAGTGGAAAGATGACTGGCCTGTGATCGGGGAAGATAAAGATGGTGATGGTTGTGGTGAGCCAGTCAACTCTAATATTAAACCACTTTCGATACCATCAACTCTACAGAATTCTTTACTGAATAGCGACGAGTTTAACAGTCATATTTTGGGCAAACAATGGCAATGGCAGGCAAATCCTGAGCAGTATTGGGCCATGACAACTTCAAGCGGATTCTTCAGAATGTTTTCTGTTTTAGATAGTAATCTGATCTCAGATGTATGGAACTATCCGAATATCATTGCGCAAAAATTTCCAGCAGAAACCTTCACAACAATTACCAAAGTACATTTTCAGCCCCGACATATCGGCGAAAGATTTGGATTTATTGTTTTAGGAACAGATCTGGCATATCTCTCTTTGGTCAAAAAAGAAGATGGTTTGTATTTGGAATATATCACTCGCTTGAATGCAGAAAAGAACCTCATTGAGACAATACTGGAATCACACAAGATATCATCATCCCAAATGTATCTGCAACTCAAAGTAACCAAAGGTGGTATTTGTACATTTGCGTATAGTGAAGATGGAATTACTTTCAGGAAAATTACAACTCCTTTTACTGCCAAACCAGGTAAATGGGTCGGTGCAAAAACCGGTATGTTTATGTCCCGCAAAAATATCACCAATGATGCCGGATATACGGATGTGGATTGGTATCGGGTGGAAAAGTGATGGAAATTCGCTAGTTCGGCTATAAGTTGGACTACAAATAAATGGAAATGCTCTTCACTTATCTTTTCTCTCATCTCTGCTCACAAAACCACCTGCTTATACTTAGGCACTAAACTTTTCATTATAAACCAAGCTAACAAATAAGCCAATGCACAGAAAGCAAACATAATCGTATATCCTGTCTCGATGTGTCCCAATGCTTTGTAGTGGTCAAACAATCCGCCTGCTACTTTAGTGATGAGTACGCCGCCGAGGCCGCCTGCCATACCACCCATGCCTACTACAGAACCGATGGCTGACTTTGGAAACAGGTCTGATACTGTAGTAAAAATATTGGCACTCCATGCCTGATGTGCTGATGCGCCTGTACCTATCAATAATACGGGAATCCAAAAGGTAATGTGCCCTAATGGTTGTGCAGCCAATACGACCAATGGGATCAAGGCTATCACAAACATCGCTTTCATCCTTGCGGCATATACTTCATGGCCCTTGTTGATGAAATAAGTGGGAAACCATCCACCTCCGATACTTCCAAACATTGTCAAAGAATATAACACGGCCAATGGCAACATAATCTCTGTTTTTTGCATGCCATATTGGTCATTGAGAAATGCAGGTAACCAAAACAGAAAAAACCACCACACACCATCTGTCAGAAATTTGCCTGTAATAAATGACCATGTCTGATTGTATCCGAGTAGCTTAACCCATGGAATATTTTTATGTGGTTCATCAGACTTTGTGATTACTACTTCATCTCCTGCCTGGATATAGGCCAGTTCTTCTTTGGACATTCGGGTTTGTTCTTCTGGTTTTTCGTAAAAGATCAACCAAAATATCAACCATATAAAACCCACTGCGCCTACAATCAGAAAGGCTGCTTCCCATCCATAATGACTTTCAATCCAGGGCACGGATAAAGGCGCTAAAATGGCTCCAACATTTGCCCCGGAATTAAAGATGCCAGTAGCAAATGATCTTTCTTTTTTGGGAAAATATTCGGCTGTAGCTTTGATGGCACCCGGAAAATTCCCTGATTCACCCACTGCCAATACCATTCTGGAAAATATAAATCCCAATACAGATGCGGGTACACTTATGATACCTACCCAACCCAAAACCTTGAGCAATCCATCACCAATTGGTACTGCCCAAGCATGTATCATAGCGCCTAATGACCAAAGAACAATGGCCCAAATAAAGCCTTTTTTAGTGCCTAATTTATCGATAATCCTGCCTGCAAACAGCATAGCTATAGCGTATGTAAACTGAAAAGCAGCAGCAATATCAGCGTATTGACTATTGGTCCAGCCAAATTCAGCTTCAAGAGATGGTTTCAATAGCGAAAGTACCTGTCTGTCCAGATAGTTTATAGTGGTCGCAAAAAACAACAACGAACAGATGGTCCAGCGATACTTACCTATTGACTTGATCATTTTTTTTAATTTTTAATGGTTTTTATTAATTCCAATACTTTTTTAGTTTCAGAAGTTATGCTGTCGTAATCTTTGTCTTCCATCAGTTTTTTGGAGATCAGTTTGCTGCCCATTCCCACAGCACTGACACCTGCATCAAACCATGATTTTAAGTTTTCATACGTTGTGTCCACGCCTCCTGTTGGCATAAAAATCAATTTCGGAAAAATGTCTTTTATGGTCGCCATAAATTCAGGTCCCAGCATGTTGCCAGGAAAAAGTTTTATAAATCCAATGCCGGCATTTTCAGCAGCTATGATTTCTGTGGGCGTCATACAACCCGGTGCATAAAAGATATCGTTTTCGACACAATAAGCCGCCACTTCAGGTACAAAACCTGGACTGACTATAAAGTCTGCGCCAGCTTCACGATACATTTTAGCTTGTGCCAGATTTTTTATGGTACCAATTCCCAGCATCATTTCAGGCATTTTTTCATTGCGCAAAGCTACCATTGCCTTAAAATTGCTAAATGCTGCTTCACCACGATTGGTGTATTCTACGGCATTGACACCGGCACTGTGTACAGCGCGCAATACTTCAAGGCTGACGTAAGCTTCTTTGTGAAAATATAAGGGTAAGATACCTTGCGCCAGGATGATATTTTGTGCTCGTTCGATATAGATACTTTTTGATTTCATTTGTACTATTAATTTGCTGATTTGCTAATTTGGTGGATTTGTTGAAACATTAAATATTTGTGGGATGTCTTTGAGTCATCAGACTAAATATCTGCAAATATCAACGCTGTACACGACCACTTCCATCTCCTTTTACGAGGTCTTTGACTTCGCCTAAAGTGGCATGGTTTAAGTCTCCGGGAATAGTGTGTTTTAATGCACTTGCGGCGACGCCAAATTCGGCAGCATCAGCCATGCTCATCCCTGTCACAAGTCCATATATCAGTCCACTGGCAAAAGAATCTCCACTTCCTACCCTATCCACAATTCGTACATTATACTCTTTGGTATGGTAAAAATCATTGCCATTATAGACCAATGCACTCCATCCATTATCACTTGCGCTGTGGCTTTCGCGGAGCGATGAAGCAATAAATTTAAACCCAAATTTCTCTTTCATTTGATGGAAAACATCTTTAAATCCATCCAGATTGAGTTCGCCTTTGGTGACATCCGTATCTTTGGCTTTAAAGCCAAGTGTGGTGTCTGCATCTTCCTCATTCCCGATACAAACATCTACGTATTGACACAAACGAGTCATCACTTCGCGTGCTTTTTCTTTGGACCACAATTTTTTACGATAATTAAGGTCGATACTGGTTGTGATCCCTTTGGCTTTAGCGGCTTTCAACGCTGCTTCTGTGAGTGCTGCAGCCTTATCGCTCAATGCGGGCGTGATCCCTGTCGTATGAAACCAATCTGCTCCTTCAAATATCTGATCGAAGTCAAATTCGGAAACATCTACCTCTGCTATCGAAGCACCTGCACGATCATAGACTACTTGCGACGCTCTCATAGATGCACCTGTCTCCAGAAAATAAATACCCAATCGATCTCCGCCTCGAGCTACAAACTGCGTGTCAACACCATATCTGCGAAGATGGTTAATGGCCGACTGTCCGATGGGATTATTGGGTACTTTACTGACGAATGTACCTTGTAAACCATAATTGCACAAAGCTGCTGCTACATTGGCCTCACCGCCACCATAAGTGACATCAAAGCTATCTGCTTGCACAAAACGTTTATAATCCGGTGTGGAAAGCCTCAACATTATTTCTCCGAGGGTTACTACTTTTTTTGACATAAGATTTTAATTTGGAAATGAATTAATTTGGAAATGGGTTAATTTGGAAATTTGCAATTGGATTATACACCTAAAAAATGTTTTACATTGTTGTAACATATATCCTGAATGATTTTGCCTGTCCATTCGATATCGTTGGGCAATTCACCTTTTTCGATTTCACTACCAAAGATATTGCACAAAATACGTCGGAAATATTCATGGCGTGGAAAGGAAAGGAAACTTCTGGAATCGGTCAACATACCTATAAAACAACTCAACAAACCCATATTGGACAATGCATTGATTTGTTTTTCCATTCCATCTTTCTGATCTAAGAACCACCAACCTGATCCAAACTGTATTTTGCCCTTTATACTTCCATCATTAAAATTACCGATCATGGTAGCTATAACTTCGTTGTCTGCCGGGTTGAGATTATAAATCACTGTTTTGGTGAGTTTATCTTCATTATCCAATCGGGCCAACAGTTTTGAAAGTGTTCTAGCCTGAGACCAATCACCAATGGAATCCCATCCTGTATCCGGACCCATATTTCTGAGTGCTCTTGGATTGTTATTTCGCAAAGCACCCAAATGAAACTGCTGTACCCAGCCCAATTTGTGATACATCAACCCAAGATCGTAAATAATGGCTGATTTGAATTTTTCCACCTGCTCAAAACTCAATTGACCACCACTTAATTTTATTTCTAAAATCCGATCTAGTTCTTGCTCTGAATATTCCACTTGAGAAATATATTCCAACCCATGATCGGCAGCACGACAACCCAAATCTTTAAAAAAATGGGCCCGCTTTTGCAAAGCAACCAACAAATCGGTATAAGATTTTATCTCTGTATCGCATACATCGTTTAGCTTATGAATGAAAGGTAAAAAATGATCACTTTCTATCAATATAAATTTATCAGGGCGAAAGGATGGAAACATTTTTAAACTTCCTCCGGTATTTGCAAATTTCTGGTGATGTGCCAGATCATCAGTCGGGTCGTCTGTAGTGCATACTACTTCTACTTTTCTATTTTTTAACAGACCTAATACAGAATGAGACCTTTCCTGTAAAAAACGACTGCTTTCTTCATAAATATAGTCTGCTGTTGAAGAATTAAGAAAAGTATTGATATCAAAATATCGTTGTAATTCTAAATGAGTCCAATGATACAAAGGATTTCTAAGCGTGTAAGGAACAGTGGCTGCCCATTGATCAAACTTTTCTTTGTCAGATTTTGTACCCGTAATATAAGACTCTTCCACACCCAAAGTACGCATTGCGCGCCACTTGTAATGATCGCCATACAGCCACGCTTGGGTTATATTTTCAAACTGATGGTCTTCTGCAATCTGCTGTGGCGGCAAGTGATTATGATAATCTATGATGGGCATAACTTTGGCATAATCATGATATAACAATGATGCCATTTCACTATTCAACAAAAAATTATCCCCTAAAAAAGACCTGCGCATTATTTGTATTTTTAATTAAAGGTTCAAATATAAGTTATAAAGGGTGTATACCAAAATTGCACTTTCATAAAAATTAATTTTGTTTTACCTCTTCCTTTAAGGGAGACAAAAGGCATTTTATAACCATTGAATGAATAATAGGATCCACCCGTTTTAAAGAGAAACTCCTCGTTTCCATGGTATAAAATCATTTTGCTCATTAATAGTGGCTTTAGCCTGAATCTCTCCACTGGCCACAGCGATAATATAACTCAACAACTGATCAGCTGCATCAGCTATCCCTAATTTGCCTTCGATCACCACTCCCGCATTAAAATCAATAATATCTGACATTCGTTGTGTCAAATCTGAATTGCTGGATATTTTGATGACTGGTACTACCGGGTTGCCTGTTGGCGTACCAAGTCCTGTCGTAAACAGAATTATGTTGCAGCCGCTGCCCGCCAATGCAGTGGTTGATTCGACATCATTGCCCGGTGTATTTAATAAATTAAGGCCTGTTTTAGTTACTTTTTGCGGATAATCCAATACATCAGTGATTGGAGATGTGCCACCTTTTTTGGCTGCTCCGGCTGACTTCATGGCATCTGTAATCAATCCGTCTTTGATGTTGCCGGGAGAAGGATTCATATCAAAACCTGAACCAACGAAAATAGCAGACTTTTCATATCTGTGCATCAGATCCAAAAATTTAACTGCCAGTTCATCAGTCGCACATCTGTTGCAAAGTTCCTGCTCAACACCACACAATTCAGGAAACTCGGCCAAAACTGCAGTGCCGCCCAAAGTCACCACCATATCTGATACATATCCCACGGTAGGATTGGCAGAAATGCCGGAAAAACCATCTGATCCCCCGCACTCAAGGCCAATCACCAGTTTACTTAATGGGGCTTCCTTTCGTTCCTGTGTATTAGCTATTGACATACCTTTGAGTGTTGCCTTGATTGACTCTTCTATGAGAATATCTTCGGTGCCGAGTGTCTGCTGATCAAAATAATACACTGGTTTATCAAAATAACTATCTCTCGAACTGAGTTCATCTCTGAGTATTTCGTATTGTGCATTCTGGCAACCGAGACTTAACACTGTGGCACCAGCAACATTGGGATTGGTAAGATATCCAGCGAGTAAGCCACAAAGTGTCCGTGCATCTTGTCTGGTTCCTCCACATCCCATCTGATGAGTAATGAATTTTACACCATCTACATTTTTAAATGGTCGGTGAATGTCAGTTGTTGTTTTAAATAAAGTATTGTCCGGTCCATCTGAAAAATTTAGAATCTGATTCAGTTGTATTTTAGCAAAAGCTTTGTATTTATGGTATTTATTGCATCCTAAAGCATCTGAAATGGCTTCTTTTATTATTTCAATATTTTTATTTTCACAAAATACCAGTGGAAATACCAGCCAATAATTAGCCGTACCAACAGATCCGTCTTTGCGGTAATAGCCTTTGAATGTAAGCATTTTGCCAATGACTGACATCAGGTTTGACCCAATGGGAGACAGGTTGTCTTTCTGTAACAGGTGAAGTGGTGTGTGCCACATTATGCACAGTGATGGCAGCGCCTTTGGGTAAGTCAACTTCAGCTGTTCCTACAACAATCCCATACATTTTCAGGGTTTGCCCCTTGATCAAATCGTTTATTGTAAATTTATGCTTTGCCTGAACATCTTCTGGCAGAATAAAAGTAGTACCATTCATAAGAATAGTACTACCCGCCATCAGATTTTGCAAAGCCACACATACATTATCATCAGGATGTATTTTAATATAGGGTTGTTGATTATTCATTTTGAACCGCTGTTAGTCTTGTAAATTGAGGCAGGAATGCCAGTATTTGCTTTTGAATCTCCCCAGACAATGGAAAAAGTATTGTATCCTTAAATAGAAAGTTGTCCAATAAAAGTTTGATTGCCTCATCTTTGCCTTGAATCTGTACATTCTGATATATCTGAGCAGAGAATGGGTCTTGTAATCGAATCCATTTGTCATTTACATTTTTAAAATAATTGCCATTCTCTACCTTATCGGGTATGGATATATAAAAGTAAGCTGCCAAACCCTTTATCATACCTTGGGGTAATTGATCAAATTTCAGATAATATTCAGCCATAAGGGGAATAGCCCGAATTTTCATTTTATCTGTATAGTTCAAAATTATTGAAGACCAAGGATGCCGGATATATGGATTTTTAAATCTGTCAATCACATTTTCTGCAAATGCAGTGATGTCAGATTCCGCTATATCTTTGGGAATAGAAGACTTGATTTCATCAATCAAAAGCATTACCATTTGGTTAAAGTGCAGATTCTCCAATGCTTCAGCAACCATAGTGTGACCTTCTATCAATGCATTACCACAAGATAATATGTGTGTAGCGTTGAGCAAACGCAGTTTGAGTTCTTTATAAACACTGATATCATCCACTATTTTGATTCCATCATCTGCTTTGGCAAACGAAAGAATTTCTCTGACTTTTTGATCTCCTTCTATAGCCCAAAGGTTAAATGGCTCTGATATGATCATATGATTGTCCCGGTACCCAAGTTTATTTTGGAGGTCCTGAAGAAAGTCATCCGCCGGTTTGCCCGGAACAATTCTGTCTACCAAAGAATTGCAAAACGTAACATGCTGATGCAACCAAACCGTAAACTCGTTCTCAAAACCATTAAATACAGCACCTTTCAGAATAAATGCTTTCAGCAATGCGCCATTATTTTCTATCAATTCTGTCGGGATGACT
Source organism: Saprospiraceae bacterium (assembly GCA_016714445.1). Classification (GTDB taxonomy): domain Bacteria; phylum Bacteroidota; class Bacteroidia; order Chitinophagales; family Saprospiraceae; genus OLB9. The sequence goes on from JADJNF010000007.1 coordinate 316,054, forward strand.
ATTATATCTGAAGCTGCGGAATGTCCCAGAGATTGAAATCTGTGATAAAGAAAAGCCAATAGTTTTCCGGGAAAGGAAGTCGGAATTCCTGAAACAATATGTTCATCTTCGTAAACTAAACCCTGTTCAGTTGTATTGGAAAGAATTATGTTTATTTCACTATTAGCTGCACAATCCAGGATTTCACTCCATTGCGTTTGAGCTTGAAGGACCCTGCTGACAGATGTATTGATGATATCCAGAGCAACGGTTTCACCTTGTTCGATGCCCCGTATGAGGTGCAAAAATAAATAATCCTGATCAGCAAAGGATTCAGTATCTCCGTGAGTTGTAGATTTGACCACAACTATCCTTCCATTAAAAATTCCCGCTTTATTGGCTTTGTCTATATAATAATCAGGAAGACCGCGGAGCAAAACACCGGTGCCAAACTGTATCACCTTTTCCGGTAATCCTGTCAAGTGATCTATAGGAATTTGTGTATTGGCTTTGCACCATTGTCTATTTAATGTAGGTAAGTTCATGGCAGATTGGTTTTGACGGCTTGTCTGGCCAATAATTTCCATTTCCCTTTTTGTTTACTCCAGACGGTCATGATGTGTAAACGGACACTTCCCGGCTGTCCTTTATCATTGGTCACCGCATCGAGCACATGTCTGACTATAGCTGATTTGCCGGATACGATCACTTGTTGGTCACTCAAATGAATAGATACAAAATCAGAACTCCCATTCATCAGATTATCAATAAACGAATCTTTGTCTTCCACTTTCCCATTGGAGTGACCATACGACAATTCATCCAGTATAAGATCATCCAGAAATTTTTTATCTGGTGTTATCATGGCTGATTTAAGTTGTTCCACTGCTGCTTCTACCTTGGATTTTTCTGCTTTTTGCCCAACCAATGGCAATGAATATATGCCTAATATGCTCAAGAACATTATTATTCTCATTATTTGTTATTTAACCTCCATTTATCTCCAAAAACATATTCAAAAGTTACCTGATTCCCTGATATATCAGTATTATTGGCATACCAGTCATATTGTCTTCCCTCTTTTTTGCAGTTTTTAAAAAAAACTCTATGACCATGTAACAAGGATCCGTTTCCGGCTTTATAAATTGGTTTGTCCGCCATAGTTGCAGCAAAAGTGCAGTCAAAAAAATACTGCTGACTATCCTTATGATATCTGCCTAAAGCAAAACCTGCATCTCCTTCAAATCTGCAATTTTTCATCACCGACTTTGAATTTTTATCCGCTACCCCATCATGCCAAACCAAAGCATGTTTATTTTTACCATAAAAAACACAATTTTCTGCCAATGCATATCCACGCGGACACCAGGCATCAACGTGCCCTGAAACGGTACAATTTTTCATGTAATACAATCCATTTTGAACATCCCACGGACTGACAGTGTCGCCACCATCTGAGATAAAATCACAATTGTCCCATACAATGCGAGTTGCGCCCGGAAATGATCTGAAGGCAAACTGGTGGGAATCTTTGGCTACTTTTTTATTTAAATGTTCCTTGCTACCATTATCGGCTGAAGGGCTGAACGCATTTGGACAATATATGGTAGTATCACCACTGATGGTGCTGCCAAAATCATTGATGACAGTAAGATTTAAAAACTTCAAGTCTCTTCCTTTGACATTAATAACTGCCGCGCCATAATCATCCGGATGACTACATCGCCAGATATCACGTGATTGGGTATATCTGATGGTTACTTCATCTTTCGACGAACCTTTGAACGTGAGATTACTCAACAAACTATCAATAAACAACTTTTCTGTATATATACCTTCATGAATATAAATTTCATGAATAGTGCGGTGCTGCAATGCGAAATCAATGGCAGGCTGAATGGCAGTAAAATCCCCTTGGCCATTCTGGTCAACCACGATTCTGTGATCAATTGACCAAAAGAAATTAAACCCCAAAATATATAACCATTGAAATATCATACCTAATAATATTTTATTTTAACAGCCATTGGACCAATTGAATGGCGGCATCATAATTTTTATAATCATAAGGCAATTTTCTCCCATTGAGGTATTCATTATACAACCAGGGGTCTCCTATGACAAATACTTTTCCTTTTCCTATGGATGCAGCTGCTGCAACAATATCCTTGCCTTTGACAGCTGCTTTATGAACATTCTTTTTGGTTTTTAAGGTGACCAATTCTTTGACATATACCTTCTGGCCTGATGTAAATACACCACCTTCATCACTGGTATAAACAACACCTTCCGGGAAATTATCATTCTTTACAAAGTTGACATTTTTATTGGTAAATGAAATACCAAAAGCTTGTGCAAGTTTATTGGAATGGATTATATCTGCATTGGTCGTGTCATTGGTCATGAACAATAAACGCCCACCTTCACTGACCCAATTTTTTATTATCTCTACGTCAGCAGAAGAAATGTAATTGGGTTTAGGATTGTCTTTGACATGATCGGGATCCACGATAATGTACACTTCAGCATCACTCAGTTTGGCAGCAGATGGTGCAGTATCCATATTGGCGAGGTCAGCACCATGATCTCTGAATATCTGACCCATCCAGGAAAAACCGCTATCGTGTTTGTCTTCCCAGGTATAATGATATCTTTTGCCATCTTTATATTCATTATTGAAATATCTGTCAAGCAATACCGTCTTTCCTTTGCCGATGCTCTGTTTATCTTTCAATTCATACTCAATTGCTGCCTGCATAAAAGGTCCGATGGCTTTCAGATCGTCATCACGTTTTGGTTCTTTAACATAATATTCGTAAGAACCATCCCGATAAGGCGAACCACCCAAACCTGCACCAGATACAGCTCTGTTGAGATGATAAGTTCCTTGGACATCTTTTGTTACAAACTCATTAAGAATACCTTCATAACCTCTGTTGGCAGCCGGCATATATTTTTCAGAAAGATACCCCAGTCTTATGCCTTTGAGCATGGCAGCTACAAACATGGACGAACCGGAACTTTCAAGATAATTGTCTTTTGCAAAAGGTTTATCCGTTACTTGCCACCAAACACCTGATGCAGGATCCTGAACTCTGACCAATGCATCCGTGAGTTGCTCAAATATCCGGTTCAATTCCTTCTTTTTTGGGTGCGTTTCAGGGAAAATTTCCAGCACATCCACCAATCCTAATATGTACCAACCCATTGCTCTGCTCCAAAACTCTGGAGAATGCCCAGTTTTTGCATTAGACCAGCGTTGTACACGGCTTTCATCAAACGCATGATACATCAATCCTGTCTTTTTATCTCTCGCACCATTGGCCATCATGATAAATTGATTGGCTACATCGTCCCATTCCTGATCATTGCCAGTCAACATAAGATATTCTGCACGAAAGGGCTGTCCCATATATAAACCATCCAGCCACATCTGATAAGGATACTTAAGTTTGTGCCAATATCCACCTTCGTTTGTTCGTGGTTGCCAGTCAAGCTGATATTTTAATTTTTCAGCCGCTTTGAGATATTTTTTATCTTTGTATACCTGAAATAAACTCATCAGTTGACGACCGGGAGGTATATTATCAATGTTAAATTCATCCATGTGATAAGTCCTGATATTGCCATCACTATCCAGAAAATGATCAATAATTTTTTTCGTGTATTTTAAATATTCCTGGTTACCGGTACTCCGCCACAAACGATCAAACCCAGTCAATACTACACCTATTTCATAATTCCAGTTGGCAGGCCGTCGATTGGCTTTTTCTATATCTGCTTCCGACGTATTTCCCAGCAAAAGATTATCCTGCATCAGGTGATTGATATATTTTTTCACTACCAACGAATCTGAATACTGTTTCATGATCGTATTGGCCATCTGCACCGCCATATCAGTTTGGTTGTAAACTGTAGAATACGTAATCAAAAATGAAAAGATGAATATGGTTTTCTTTAGCATGGTAAAAGTTTGTCGTTTAAAATTTAACTTGATTGTCAGGCACTTTTGTATCTATAGTCAATTTTGATTTATCCAACCCATTCATATTCTTAAAATGAATATTTTTGGTTTTGCTTCCACCAATATTCACTTGCTGCAGGTCAGAATTAATGGCTTTTACTTTATTAAAAATGACATCTTTAGCATTTAGAGCTGTCAGGAAGACACCATTACTGTGATTGATTTCCACGTCAGTGAAATGAATGTTTTGTCCTTCAGTAATATTAATACCATGATCTGCTGAAATGCTTGCTTTGCTAAGATGTATATTGGAAACATTGCTTTCCGGCAAACCGTCAATTTTAAAGGCGGCAGCAGCCCCGCTGCAATAAATATTTTCCATAAACACATCTTTAAAAACAGGTGTTGCCTCTGTAAATGGTTCTTCTTTATACTCTATCGGAGCCCATTTATCATCTATAAGTGCAATAGGATCTTTTGCTGCATAGTACATACTAAAAAGGATGGCTTCCCCTACGATGCGTGACATCTGAATATTGGAAATATGGATATCACTGACCATTCCTCCTCTTCCACGGGTTGTTTTAAATCTCAATCCTATATCTGTACCGGTAAATGTACAATTGTCCACAAAAATATTTCTTACTCCACCCGACATCTCTGAACCTACTACAAATCCACCATGACCATGGATGACCGTCGTATTTTTTATCAACCAGTTTTCCGTCGGAATACCACGTTTGCGTCCTTCTTCATCTCTACCCGATTTTAAAGTGATGGCATCATCGCCGGTATCAAAATAACAATTGTCAAGGATTCCATATTGACAGGATTCCATGTCAATGGCGTCATTATTTTGTCCAAACCAGGGATTGATGACTTTGACATTTTTTACGGTCGTATGTTTGCACATCAATGGATGAAGAGTCCATGCCGGAGAATTATTAAAGGTAGGTCCATCAATAAGTACGACTTCGCAAGACATAAAACTTACAAAATTGGGCCTGAGAAAATCTCTGACTTTTTCATAATCAGCCAAAGTTTTGCCTTCTGATATTTTTTTCGCCCATTCAGATTCATGACCCAGCTTAGAAGACTCCGATGGATACCAAATCTGACCGTCATTCACTCCGGTTTTTATGATTGACTTCCACTGACTTTCAGTGAGTTTCGACTTTCTGACAGATTTCCAAACATGGCCAGCCCCATCGATGGTACCTTTGCCGGTAATGGCTATATTTGTTTTCCCTTTGGAAGATATCGGTGCCTGACATCTGTAAGCATTTTGTCCTTCCCAGGTTGTCGCCACGATGGGATATACTTTTCGATCATCAGAAAACTGTAATAAACCACCTTCTGCTATACTTAAATTAACATCATCTTTTAATTCTATGGGACCTGTGATCCATAGTCCCTGAGGGACCAGAACTACTCCGCCACCAGTATTTGCTGCATTGTCAATGGCTTGTTGAATGGCTTTTGTATTCAGGTGATTAATGCCTTTCAAAGCACCATACTTTACAATATTAAAGGTATCTTTTTTGAAATAAGGCTCGATTACCAGTGGCAATTCAAATTCATATTTTTGTGAAAAAGTTGATTTTTTTAGAAAGTTTCTCAAAGGATGTTTTTGTTTCACCAGTATATCTGATGCTGCAGAAGCAATCAATTTTGCTCCATAAGGGGAAAAATGGGTGTCATCTTTTATTCCATCCGGAAATTTTGGAAAAATATTGCCGGGGTAGTGCATAAAGATATGTTTTGACAACTTTTCACCATGTTCTGTGATGATTTTTTTACTTTCTTCATGCAAGTCGAGAAGGTCAGTCTTTTTAAGTTTTGCTACTTCCCTGACTACCATTGGATAGTCGCCATGTGAATCAATAAGCAGATGGCTTTCATCAAATTTACGACGGTAAACAGGTGTAGCCAAAATTGGGATGGCACCTTTGGCTTTCGCTTCTTCAATATATCTGATGAGATTATTTTTGTAGTCGGTATTTGCTTCTGCAAATCGATCTTTATCATCTGACTTGGCATCATTATGGCCAAACTGTATGATCAGGTAATCATCCTTTTTCAGTTTATCCATTACTTCCTGCCAATGTCCTTTATCTCTGAAGCTTTTAGTGGAGCGACCATTGACTGCATGATTATGAATTTCTACTCCATCATTAAAAAATAAAGACAATACCTGTCCCCAACCTGTTTCTGGCTGATCGGAGTCTTTTTTATTTGCCATGGTAGAATCACCGATCAGATAAACCTTTTGTTTTGGCACCTGAAATGCAGTAGTTGCAAGAATAATCATACCTAGAAAGAAAATGTGCTTCATAAAAGGTTGGATATGAAATATTAAATATTTGTAAAAATAACCTTGGTGATACTATGTTTGGGCATCACCAAGGTTTCCATTTATATACAAACAATCAAATTATGAACATGTTATGTTGCCGGCTACTTGTAACCCGGATTTTGCACAAATTCGGATTTATTGGTTACAGCATCTATCTGCTTTTGCGGAATTGGTCTGATGTTATGGAAATCCTGAACAAATGCAACGGCAGCTAAATTATATTTCTTAACTCTTTCCACCAACTTACCTGTTCGCTTTAAGTCAAACCATCTCAATTGTTCCCCTGCAAATTCTCTGGCTCTTTCGTCGAGTATAAAATCAATGGTCATATCCGATGCTGAAACCTGCATGTCTGCTTCTTTACCTGGCAAAGCTGCACGGGTTCTCAATACATTTATCAGATCTGCTGCTTTAGTTTTGTTGCCAAGATTCATTTCTGCTTCAGCAGCAATCATATACATCTCAGCCAGTCTTATGATGAAAGCATCTCTTCCACTTTGGGCTTCATTGAATGTGGGCCTGGTCGGATCATCAAATTTCTGTAGTGGTACAAACATGGCGTTACCATTGAATGAACCATCTGCTTTGTACATTTTTGATTGGTCGATAATGAGGTATTTTTTAGTTCTGTCGACTTCATCAGAAACTTCATATTTTGTGGCAACAATGGCTGTATCTCCAAGTGCTAAAGTAACTTCGATTTCTTCTGTTCCTACTTTTTTCTTGTATTTACCTGCTTTGTTACAAATCCAGGCTGTCTTAAATGTACCTGCATACCGACTATCCTTGGTTTCATCAAAAACTTCCAGCAAAAATTTAGTAGGCATATATCTTACAAATGGTCGTCCATTGGCCACATCTCTGGCCATTCCAATAGAACCGGTTGCAGTACGCTCATAAGCCATACCGAAATGTAAGTGACCGTTGTGTCCCCCTCTCGGATGTCCGTCAGGGTTTGTAACAGCATTTGTTAAATCTGATAAGGTCAGGTCAGAAGTGTAATTACAGGCCCAGATAACTTCTGTATTTTTTAGATTGGCCATTTTCCAAAGGTCTGCATATTTTGGCAGAAGTTTGTAGGTGTAATCTGAAATGACCTTCTGTGCCAATGTGGAAGCTGCCTGATTGTTGCCTAAAGTCAATTGGATTCTCGCCAAAAATCCTTCAGCGGCTGGTTTGGTCGCTCTTCCGTACTGAGTAGTGGTGACAGGAAGATTGGCTATGGCAAAATTAAGGTCCTCCAAAATCTGTTCATAAATTTTTGCTCTTGGCGTTTTGTTGGCAGTGGTTTGTGCAGTGATGGTAGCGTCAGTGCTGAAATGAACATCACCCCACTGCTCCGTCAATAACCAATAATAATGTGCCCGTAAAAATCTTAACTCTCCTTCTCTGGTCTTTTGAAGAGACTCTGTCATACCTGATTCTTTTACGCCAAGAATACCCGTGTTACAAAGATTTATAGCCTGATAAGATCGCTGCCAAAGCCTCTCCAAAAAGGTTTCTGTAGCTGCCAGTCCGGCTTCTGACCCTTGCAGATTGCTGTATGCCATCAGATCAAGTCTTCTGTTGTCCACACCAGGATACCATAAATCCGATCCCATCTCCATGAGATTATATCCTTCTTCTTTGCCATACCATGCCCGGGTATAGGAGTAAGCAGCATTGACCAATGATTCAAAACCGGCAGGACTGGTATAAACGGTATTGGCCGTCAACCCGGCTCTGTTTTCTTCTTCCAGAAGATCAGAACAACCTATACTTCCGAATAGAAATATTGCCACGAATAATTTATTTATATGCTTCATTTTTCTTTAATTTTAATGTTAATGTATAAAAAAATCAGAAATCAACATTCACTCCGCCTACAAAAACCTTTGTCATAGGATTGGTGAAATTGCCCCCTCGCTCAGGATCATAATCTTCTATTTTTGAGTATGTCCATAAATTTCTGCCGGATATATACACCCTTATATTACTTGCATTGATTTTGGAAACCAAAGATTTTGGCAAGGTATATCCCAAAGTTGCTCCTCTGAGTTTGAAGAATGATCCATCTTTATAGAAAAGTGATGAATAATACAAGGTGGCACTTTGAGATTTGGATGCATTGGGCCTTGGAAAATCATTCGACGGATTTTCAGGTGTCCAATAGTTGTGTATCAGACTATTTTCATTGGCCTGCGGATCATATACACCGGTAAATGCATATCTGACCATCTGTCCCCATCTTGCAAATAGCTGAAGATTCAAATCAAAATTGTGAAATTTAATATCATTGTTCAGATTGCCTATCCATGATGGACGACCTGAACCTAATATTACTCTGTCATTGGTAGCATCAATTTTACCATCACCATTCTGGTCTTTCACTTTTATATCACCCACGTTTTGACCAAATGCTTTGGCCGCGTCGACTTCGTTTGACTGCCAGATACCTAATTTTTCGTAATCATAATATGACTGAGTGGTCTCTCCGATAAACCAACCATTGGCTACATCATTGGAAGCTGTCGCCAGTCTGACTATCTTTTCATTTACTTTAAACCAGTTGACTCCCACGTTCCATTTGAAGTTTTTCTTGTCCACCGCTATTGCATTAAGACCCAACTCAATACCTTTATTTTCAGTTTCACCTACGTTCTCAATCGTGGACAGTGCTCCTGAACTCAAAGGCAACAATCTTTCGAGCAACAAATCTTTGGTAGTAGTCGTAAACACATCTACTGTACCGGTAATTCTATTGTTCAATAATCCGAAATCAACCCCAAAGTTAGTGGTTGTTGATGTCTCCCACTTCAGGTCTGAATTTCCGATACGCGGTGCATAAGTATATCCGATCGCGGCAGATTCGTCCCATGCAAAAGGTACCCTGTTCAGTACACTTTGGGTGGAATATGGCTCAACAGCCGAGTTACCTGCAATCCCATAGCTTACCCTTACTTTCAAGTCAGAAATGGTACCGTTGTCTTTCAGAAAGTCTTCCTGAGATACTCTCCAAGCCAATGAAGCAGAAGGGAAAAATGCCCATTTGTTTCCTTCACTCAGCTGTGATGCACCGTCGGTACGTGCTGTCAGTGTCATCAGATATTTATCATTATAATTGTACAATAATCTTCCTGTATATGAAATCAGGGCACTTTCTTTCAGGCTGGCACCTATAGAAACCTGAGAATTTGCATTGGCCAAACCATAATACAGTTGGCTGTTAATCAACTGATTGGCACCTTCGGCTGTGGATGATTCGAAGTGATTGGTCAACACTGAATGTACTCCTGTCAAAACAAAACTGTGTTTATTGACATTAAAATTATAATTAAGGATATTTTCCAGATTCAGCCCTACAGAATTACCGGCGATGTATCTGGCCAATGGTTGTGCACCATTTCTGAAATTGGTCTGAGATCCGGCGTATAACCCTTCTCTTGTACTGGTCAGGTTCATCCCAAGATTGGTCTTAAAAGATAAATTGTCCAGTAAATTGACCCCAAGATAAGCTGATGTAAACACCCTGTTTATTCGGGAATTGTGTTCCCAGTTATTCTCCAGAACATCGGTCAGAGGATTGATATTTCTACCATTGTTTAATGACTTGAATCAGATTGCCCTCAGCTTCATATGGTTCTTCCAGCGGTACCAATTTATTGGCAGTAGTCAAAGGGTCATTTCTGAAATCCTGATCATAATAAGTGACCTGATTTTGGGTCCCTATGTTGAATACTTTTGAGATTTTATGATCAACATTGGCTCTGATGGTATATCTGTTTAATTCATCTTTTTCGAAAAGACCTTTCTCATTAAATAGTCCCAGAGATACGTACACATTTGTTTTGTCAGTACCTGTAGATATTCCTAATTGATAATCACTTTGGCTACCATCTTTCAGGAATACATCCGGCCAGTAAGTACCTTTATTGTTGAGCAGATTTCCGAATATTTTTGAATCATCTGCCTCAGAAGTCCAGTTTCCTGTTGTTCTGTTGGACTCACGCCTGAATGTCTTGTATTCTTCAGGTCCCATCACTCTTGGGTAACCTGTCAATTGAGATACACCTTTGTAAGCATTAAACGAAACATTGGTTTTTCCTGCTTTACCTTTTTTAGTCGTTATTATGATGACACCATTTGCTCCTCTTGAACCATATATCGCTGTAGATGCTGCATCTTTGAGCACTTCCATGGACTCGATATCGTTGGGATTGATATCCTGAATATTGCTGTATTGAATACCATCCACTATGAAGAGTGGTGAATTGGAAGCCGTCAGTGATCTGTTGCCTCTCACCAATACATTGACGCCAGCACCAGCTGCACCACTAGATCTGGTGATGTCGACACCCGGTAATTTCCCCTGAAGTGATTCCATAACATTGGTGGTCGGTACAGTTTTTAGTTCAGCCGGTTTAACAGATACTATGGAACCGGTGACATTGCTCTTTTTTACCGAACCATAACCTATCACAACGACTTCATCTATGGTAACTGCATCGGTTGCTAAGGATACATCTATCATTTTACGGCCACCTACTTCAACTTCCTGAGTAGCAAATCCGATATATGAAAATACTAAAGTTCCGTCAGACGGTGCACTTATTTCATACATTCCATCAACATCAGTGATGGTACCAGTACTTGACCCTTTTAGGTACACACTGCATCCGATGACCGGTTCATTATTGCTTTGGTCCAACACCCTACCCTTTACGGTGATGGTACCTTGTGCAGCCAGAACAAACACAAAGCAAAGATTAATTAATGTGGTTATTAATGATTTCATAACAATTATTGTGGTTAAAAAAAATTATTTAATATGACTAATATCGAGTAAATCCATGTCTGTAAAATCTTTATTTTCTCCTCCCATACCCCATATAAATGAATAACTGGCTGTACCTGCGCCTGAATGTATGGACCAGGGTGGAGAGATGATCGCCTGATGATTCTGAACTACCAAATGTCTGGTTTCATCAGGTGCTCCCATAAAATGAAAAACGGCATTATTTTCCTGAACATCAAAATAAAAATACACTTCGCTCCTTCTGTCATGGGTATGCGGAGGCATGGTATTCCATATATTTCCACTTTTAAGCACGGTCAGACCCATAACCAATTGGCAGCTATCGATCCCATCCTGGTGGATATATTTGTAAATGGTACGTTGGTTGACATTTTCAGGTGTACCCAACTCTACAGGTGAAGCCTCTTCTTTGGAAAAAAGCCGGTTAGGCATAACAGTATGCGCCGGTGTACTTAACATAAAAAATAAAGCCGGATCTGACTGACTATGTGAAGAAAAGACCACTTCTTCTGTCCCTTTTCCAAGATAAAGACAAGATAATTTATCGAGATGATAACCAATTCCATCAACGGTAATTAAACCACTTCCCCCTACATTGATGATACCTATCTCTCTTCGCTGCAAAAAATATTCACTTTTTAATGAAGGATACGTTTCGAGTTTTACAGATTTTTCTACAGGCTTTGCTCCCAAAATAACAAAACGTTCATAAGCAGAATATACGGCTTGGATAGCTTCATTCTGCATCAGGTCTTCTAATAAAAAATTTTCTCTCAGGACAGCAGTTGTCATTCCTTTTACTTCATTCGGTCCGGTTTCTAAAATGTATTTCACTATTCGTTAATATTTATCTTTTATTCTTATTAATTATCTTCCCATCCAACCGCCATCTACTGTGACAATGGTACCATCTACATAATCTGATGCTTTGGAAGCTAAAAATATAGCCGCACCAGCTAAATCCTCGGGTTTACCCCATCTTCCTGCAGGTATTCTGCTGAGAATCGAGGTACTTCTTTCCGGATCTTTTCTAAGAGCTTCAGTATTGTCAGTGGCAATATATCCGGGTGCTATACCATTGATATTGATGCCTTTGGACGCCCATTCATTGGCAAAGGATTTTATAAGACTCTGGATTCCTCCCTTACTGGCAGCGTATCCGGGCACTAAAATACCGCCCTGAAAACTAAGAAGAGATGCTATAAAAATAATCTTTCCACTTCCATGAGAAAGCATGGTTTTGCCGATTTCCCGGGTGATGATAAACTGTGAAGACAGATTGGTTTGAATAACTTCGTCCCAATATTCGTCACTATGTTCTGCTATTGGATTTCTTTTGATGGTCCCTGCATTATTGACCAGAATATCGATTTGAGGGTGGTCAGTTTTAACTTGATCTAAAAATGTATAAACACTTTTCCGGTTATTAAAATCACATTGGTAAGGATAGAACCTTATACCTGCATTTTTAAAAATATTTTCCACATCACTCTCTCCTGGCTTCATGGATCTTGAGACACCTATGATATCAGCGCCATATTCTGCCAAACCTTTTGCAATTGTCAAACCAATGCCCTTACTGCATCCTGTGACCAATGCTTTTTTGTTTTTTAAACTGAAGATGTTTCCGGCAAAATGTTCCAAAACAACAATATTTTAATGCGACTGTGGTAATTGACTTAAAATGTCAAACGGTTAAAATATTTCGGATCATAATTGTGGGATAATTAGATTTCCCGACCAAAAATATTTCATTATCGACGCTAATATTTAGCTTATATTAACATGTTGTATACAAACATTATGAATTAATTTACGCAATCGTTATCGGGAACCTTTTCGGAAATTGCATAAACATAAATCACACTCAACTCAGAAGAAAAAATCAAACTTATGTTCATTGAATGAAAACAAGCTATCATTTTCACTTTCTACTTGCAACCAATTGCTAAAAAATGCTTATGATCTCATAAATTTACTATATTTACGCCTGTTAAACATCAAAACGTACATGACAAATGTAACCATTAAGGACATTGCCAAAGCGCTCAATCTGTCGACATCCACCGTGTCGAGAGCATTGAGGGATAGCTATGAAATTAGTGCAGATACAAAAAAGAAAGTTACTGAATACGCGAAGTCGGTTCACTACACTCCAAACCCGATTGCCTTAAGTCTGAAAGAAAACAAGAGTCATTCCATCTGTGTGATTGTACCAGAAATTGCCAATAATTTCTTTTCAGAAGTTATAAATGGAATTGATTTTACTGCTTTCCAGCGTGGGTATCATGTTGTCATCTTCCAAACCTATGAATCTTTTGAAAGAGAACAAGCCAATCTGGAAAACGGACTTGCCAGACGAGCCGATGGTATCATCATGTCATTATCAGGTACTACTGAAAACTTTGAATATCTGGACAAATTAAGAGCTGACAATATCCCAATAGTATTTTTTGACAGGGTTCCACCTCTGGATGATTGTTATAAAGTCGTTTCTGATAATCTTGAAGGAGCATATAAAGCTACCCAACATCTTATATCTCAAGGGAAAAAAAGAATTGCCCACATTACCAGTCCTCCTGTGTTATCTATTACAAAGGAAAGATTAGCAGGATACAAAGCAGCTCTCAGAGATAATAATATAGACATTGACCAAAATCTGGTCAGATATTGTGGCTTTGAACCAAAAGAAGCATTCCAAACCATTGATGACCTGATTAAAAATCATAATCCTGATAGCTTTTTTATATGCAGTGACAGGCTCGCCTTAAATTGCTTTGAAGGTCTCAAAAAAAATAAAAATGTATTGGCAGAAGATATATGTATCGTAGGTTATACCAATCTAAAAACAGCACATTTGCTCGAACCACCACTGACCACTGTCCGCCAACCTGCGTTTGAAATGGGTCAACAGGCCACTGAATTGCTGTTCAGTATTTTAAACGCCAAAGGCCGAACCATCCCTTATCAAACCATTACCTTAAAAAATGAACTCATTGTTAGGTATTAAGTGATGTGAGATTGATTGAGCCATTGATTTTTTTTAACAAAGGTACGAGCCAGTTCTTTTCATCCTTTACGAAAAAATTCCCTTAAATTACGAACTAAGAATTACGAAAATCGTATAGTTTTGATGCAACTTATAGTATTGAAAAGACCAAAAGTGCGACAAGCCCAAACAAAAAAGGCTGATTTCCGGGGGAAGAAATCAGCCTTTTGCTTTTTTTACGCCTCTTTGAGGATCCTGTCCCCAAACATGATGAGAATCATCAAGGCTACTGTGAAAATGATCATGGGTTTAAATTTTACATAAAAGTAAGCCTATTCATCCGACTTGTCAATAGATGGTGTTTTAATTTTATCAAAATTACCAATACTTTAACATTTTTTGTAAAAAAGTTGACAAAAGTTAATATAATATATGGTTTAAATATGTTTTTCGTTGAATTTCAAAGCATTTGGTATAATAATTGTACTTTTAAAAACATTATTTTTCGCTTAAAATGAGAGAATAAAGGTGATACAAACCAAATAAGTAAACTTATTCTTATGATCCTATAAGATTCTGTTATGATTTTGTGTAAATTACCCTATTTTTGTGCCTGTTTTTAAACCATTCCGATATTATGACACCTAAAATTACTTTTTTAGCCATACTTTGCCTATTGGTCTTTGTTGGCTGCCAACATGAAGAATTATCCACTTCGGATAAAGAACTCAATAAACTTATCAGCAACAAGGCAAGATATATCTTACCTGATGAGACAGATTATGCATCAATCCCGCAATCTCCTGTTAACCCACTGACCAAAGAGAAAATAGAACTGGGGAAACTTTTATTTTTCGAACCTGCTTTTGCAAATGAAGCCAAAAGGCAAGATTTGAAATTTACATTTACTTGCAGCAGTTGTCACGTACCTGAAGCCGGATTCAAACCAGGTAGAATGCAGGGTATAGCAGACGGTGGTGTTGGTTTTGGCCGTCTGGGAGAAAGCAGGTTCAAATACCCGTTGTATGCAAATGATAGCATTGATGCTCAAGGTGCAAGACCATTGGTGACACTCAATGTAGCGTATGTAGAAAATACCATGTGGAATGGCTCCTTTGGTTCAGATGGTCCCAATGCCGGAACAGAAGCCATGTGGGGCGTATTTGATCCCGGGACAGCCAGAAATCATCAAAGACTTGGAGCCCTTGAAGGACAAAATATAGAAGGACTCATAGTCCACAGAATGAATTATACCAAAGAATTAATTACTGCCGCCGGATATAAAGACCTTTTTGACAAAGCATTTCCGGATATGCCTGAAGATGAAAGATATTCCAGAAAAGGAGCTAGTTTTGCTATTTCCGCTTATCTGAGACAAAATCTAACCAATCAGGCCCCCTTCCAAATGTGGCTAAAAGGAGATCAGCATGCCATGACCGAACAACAAAAAAAGGGAGCAGTTTTATTTTTTGGAAAAGCAGGTTGTAATGGATGTCATTTTGAAAAGAATCTGGGATCTATGAAATTTGAAGCCTTGGGAGTAGATGATCTTTATGAACATGGCGGCATCAAAACCGGACCGGCAGACCGAAGAAATTTGGGTAGAGGCGGTTTTACAGGAAGAGCAGAAGATATGTTCAAATTCAGAACACCACAACTGTACAATCTCGGAGATAGTGGACCATATTTTCATGGAGGCAGCAAAGAAACCCTGGAAGATGTAGTCAGGTATTTCAATAATGGCTTAAAACAAAACAATAGAGTACCTGACAGTCAGTTGTCAGCCTTTATACGACCACTAGGTTTGACAGAAGAAGAAGTTAAGGATTTAACAGAATTTATAGCGACAGGGCTTAAAGATCCCAATCTGAAAAGATATGTTCCGGAGAGAGTGCTTTCAGGTATGTGTTTTCCGAACAATGATCCTGCATCTAAAATTGATATGAATTGTAATTAAAATTGTAGAAATTAAAATAAAAAAGCCATCCCAAATCAGGATGGCTTTTTTTATTTTACAGTCTGACAAAACCATTAGATTTTCAATTCAGAACAGGAAGTGATACATATCCTTTATATTCGTGATCAGATGCAAAACTCACGTCACTATAATCCTTCAGTACATTATAAAGTGTATCCCTTTCTACTGGACGTCGCCCTACTCTTTTTATCATATTTACCAACTCTTCTGTGGATAACGCAGGACTTTGTTCTTCAGAGCCTGCCATAGAGTATATTTTGGTGGTATCATCAATGGTGCCGTCTATATCATCTACGCCAAAAGCCAGGGATAACTGTGCCATGTCTCTGCCTATCATCGGCCAGTAAGATTTGATATGATCAAAATTATCCAGATAAATCCGGGATATTGCGTAATTCCGAAGATCTTCTATGACAGTGGATTCCGTCAGGTGAGAAAGCTGATTGTTTTCATTTCTGAATTTTAATGGTATAAATGTCTGGAAGCCACCTGTTTTGTCCTGCAACTGTCTCAGTTGATCCAAATGATCTACCCTGTGCCAAAAACTTTCGATGTGACCATATAGCATGGTTGCATTTGACCGACGCCCCAATTCATGCCAGACTTCATGTATTCTGAGCCATTGGTCACCGCTGCACTTACCTCCTGCGATCTGGTCTCTGATCTCAGGATGAAAAATCTCAGCACCGCCACCAGGCATAGAATCCAAACCCGATTCCATCATCAACTTCATGCCTTCTTCGTACGAGATCTTGTCTTTTTTAAAAATATAATGATACTCCACCGGCGTAAGTGCTTTTATGTGCAGTTCGGGTCGGTGTTGTTTTATCGCTTTGAAGAGTGTAGAATAAAACCTGACATCATACTGTGGCAGTACTCCACCCACGATATGAACTTCCGTCACCGGCTGCCCGTCGTATGACCTGATGATGTCCATCATTTCATCATGGGTATACTCCCAGCCTTCTTCACGCTTCTTGATCAATCTGGAGTAAGAACAAAAAGTACAGGTATACAGGCAAATATTGGTAGGTTCGATATGAAAGTTGCGGTTAAAGTAAGTATTATCCCCGTGCTTTTTCTCTCTGATATAGTTGGCCAGACTGCCAGTAAATCCCAGTGATCCTTCTTCAAACAACAAAAGGGCATCTTCATTACTGATCCTTTGACCTTCTGCTACTTTCATGGCAATGGCTTTCATGTTTTCGGGCAAAGATTTGTCGCAGAGTAGTATTTCAAGGTCTTTTACAACTTCCATGTATGATATTTTATTAAAAAAACACTCAAAATTAAAATTTGATCTGTAAACAAGTGATTTTTATTTAATAATACTTTTACTTTACACATTCAAAGTGATCTTTTCAGGTATGTTATCCATTGTCATTCCCATATTTAATCAGGATGTTCGTACGCTTGTCTACACATTGGTAAAACAATGCAATAAGCTGAATATCAACTATCAGGTACTCTGCTTTGATGACGGATCTGAACAAAAATACAAAGAATTCAACAAAGAGCTGGCCTTCAAAATCAATGTAAATTACACGGAGATGCCGGAGAATCTCGGTCGTAGTAAAATACGCAATTGGCTCGGCAAAGCAGCTTATTATGAATATATTCTTTTTCTGGATGGAGATAGCACCATTAAAAACAAAGATTTTATAAAAAAGTATCTCGATCATTTGCCCACTCAAGCTGTCTTATATGGTGGCAGACAATATGTCCCAAAAAAACCAAGGGCTAAAAAGAAAATCCTACATTGGAAATATGGGGTAAAAAGGGAAGCATTACCGGCAAAAAAAAGAAACAAAGATCCATACCTGAATTTTCAATCCAATAACTTCCTGATACCTGAGCTACTATTTAAGGAGAATCTTTTTGATGAAAAAGTAGTAGGATACGGCTATGAAGATCTTTTGTATGCGCTTGATCTGAAAAAAAAAGGAATTATCATCAGGCACATCGAAAATCCAGTGATTCATGATGGGCTGGAAATAAATACTGTGTTTATCAAAAAAACAGAAAATGCTGTTTCGAATCTTTCCAAACTTTATATAGATGGAAAAATCAAACATTCCAGACTGATAAAAAGTTATGATAGACTCAAAGATTACGGTTTACTCAAATCTTTTGAATGGACGTACACCAAAATGGAAGAAAAAATCAAAAAAAATATTCTTTCAGAAAATCCTTCTATATCTTTGTTCAATATGTGGAAACTGCACCTTTTTGTAGAAAAAATGAATGTAAAATAAAAAAAATCTTGATCATGAAAAACCAAAGCATCTTTTTTGTACTGTTACTTTTTATTGTGTCCTGTAAAGAAAAAATTACTACTCCCGCTACATCAGTAACCAAGATAGAAATATATGACCCGGAGTTACTGGAGATAATAGATACCAATGCAGTCATAGAAGTATTGGCGGATGGATTTAAATGGTCTGAAGGCCCGCTTTGGTTGCCTACAGAAAATAAACTGATTTTTACAGATGTACCTGACAACACCGTGTACTCCTGGGATGAAAAAAACGGCAAACAAATCTACCTAAAACCTTCCGGCTACACCATCATCAATGACAAAGGAGGTAAGGAAGGCGCCAATGGTCTTATGCTGGATGGTGATGGTCATCTGATCCTCTGTCAACATGGCAACAGAACAGTCGCAAAGATGATTGCCCCACTTAATGCTCCGGTTGACTCTTTTGAATTTTTGGCCACCACATTCATGAACAAAAAGTTCAACAGCCCCAATGATCTTTACATCGCAAAAGATGGAGATATCTTTTTTACAGATCCGCCATATGGGTTGCCGGGACAAGATCAGGACAGCATCAAAGAACTTGCCTTTAATGGTGTGTACCGTCTTAAAAAAGATGGATCGATCGTTTTGCTGGACAGCACACTCACAAAACCCAACGGAATTGTTTTTTCTGCAGATGAAAAGGTGATGTATGTGGCCAATTCTGATCCTGATCATGCCCTATGGATGAAATATGAAATGGACGCAAATAAAAACATTACTTCCCGAACATTATTTGCGGAAGTCACTCATCTCGTTCCGACCCAAAAAGGGCTGCCTGACGGCATGAAAATCAGTAAAAAGGGATATATCTTTGCTTCAGGTCCAGGCGGAATACTTGTATTTAATCAGGATAGCCGACAGTTGGGTGTCATCAATACCGGTCAGGCAACGGCGAATTGTGCGCTGGATGCAGATGAAAAATATTTGTATATGACCGCACATAGTTATCTGATGAGAGTAAAGTTGAAATGATAAGATAGGAGATAGGAGATATGAGTGATGGTATAAAGAATTCCAACGGATATTATCTCAACACCTACAACCACTGATGACTAATATGCAGTAGCTAAAGGCAAAGTTTTACGGATGAAAATTTCATGTAACTAAAGACCATTTTATTCATGTCTTTATCATATATGGAAGATAAATGTCCCGATAATAAGTCACTTGAAAGACAATCATATTAAATCTGTAATTGGGCTTTTTAAATATCGTCTTTATACAAATTCAGTACATTGACTGAGATATATTTCGAAAACCAATATTTTTTAAGTATGACATATTCAACAATTTAACAAAATTTAAACTTATGAAAATCCATTTTCTTTTTGTACTTTTTTTTGTAATTCCCTTTTTTGGGTTAACTCAGGATGATAAAAAACCTGTCTTAAAACCAATCCCTGCACCAAAAGAATTTATAAGCTCACATACGGGCACTTATGGTGGTAAAACCATAAAGTATCGCGCTATTGCCAATGAAACTTATCTCAAAAATCAACAAGGGGATACTACAGCTTCTATCTGGTCGGTAACGTATAAAGCAGAAGGAACTGAAAATGTGAATCGTCCGGTGATGTTTGTTTTTAACGGAGGTCCCGGATCAGCTTCTGTTTGGTTGCATATGGGTCTTTTCGGTCCTCAACTCACAAAAGTCCACAGTGACGCAATAGAAGATGATGGGGCAGCACCCTACCCTTTAGTCAATAATAATTTCGGTTTGCTCGATCTGACAGATATCGTATTTATAGATCCTGTGGGTACAGGATATAGTCAGGTATTGGGAAAAGGTAAGGTAGAAGAGTTTTGGGGACTCAATGAAGACGCTGCTTCTATCGCGCAGTTTATACGTACCTGGGTCACAAAAAACAAAAGATGGAATGCCCCAAAATATATCGCCGGTGAGAGTTTCGGTACTACAAGAGCAGTTGCAGTCACGGAACAACTGGAAGGTGACGGGCAGGAAATGGCCATCAATGGGTTGATCCTTATATCTCAGGCACTGGATTATCAGGGAAGTACATCAGAACATGACAATATTGTTTCATTTATTACTTACTTCCCGAGTATGGCGGCCACTGCATGGTATCACAAAAAAGCCGGACAAGGTAAAACTCTTGAAGCTTTTGTAGAAGAAGCCAGAAAATTTGCCTTAGATGAGTATGTTTCCGTTTTATATAAAGGAGCAAGGATAAGTGATTCACAAAGAAAAAACATCATCAACAAACTGACCTACTTCACTGGTCTTTCCGCTTCCTATATCGAATTGTCTGACTTAAACATACTAATACCACGTTTCAGAAAAGAGTTGCTCAGAGATCAGGGAAAAACCATCGGGCAGCTTGACGGGAGATTTATGGGGTTTGAATCCGATCAGATAGACGATAAACCTACCCTTGGAGATCCTTCTTCCTACAATATAAGTGGCGCTTATACCGCTTCATTAAATCATTATCTGGCCGCCACCCTTAATGTGGAGATGGATCGACCTTACAAAACTTCCAACCACGAAATCGACAACAAATGGAGATGGCGGGATGTTCCGGACCAAACTTACTGGGAACCCAAATATGTCAACGTAGCCAGAAAACTGGGCAATAGTATGCGAGCCAACAAGGATCTGAAGGTAATGGTAGCCAGTGGTTACTATGATCTCATTTGTCCTTTTTTTGATGCGGAATATACCTTTGCCAGAAATGGTATCGTACAGGATCGGGTGACGTACACCTATTATGAAGGCGGACATATGATGTATGTGCATGATCCTTCATTACAGAAAATAGCACAGGATATCAGGTCATTTCTAACCGGAAAATAGTCTGAATAGAATGGTAAAAACATTTTTGAAATATGAATCTCATTCCCTTTACATGTATTGATTGGAGCAGCATAACCAAAGAACAGCATGAGGGTGAAACCGGAGTTGCGCTCTGGCAAGTAGTACAATATCCAGGCCTACGCGTAAGAATAGTCGAGTATAAACCAAACTATAAGGCAGATCACTGGTGTCAAAAAGGCCATATTGTACAATGTCTGGAAGGAGAATTTATAAATGAACAAGAAAACGGAGACATAATTGTTATGAAAAAAGGTATGACGTATGTTGTATCGGACGATCAAAGTTCTCATAGATCTATCTCAGAAAAAGGGGCCAGACTTTTGATCATTGACGGAGATTTTTTAGGTTCAGATTTGAAGTAGAAATATATTTATATTAATTTTATGTGGTTATAAAGTCTGTATTTAAAATAAATTGTACAATTACAAAAGAAAAATATATCTTGAAAGGTTCCATTAATTTTATTGGGTTATACTTTAAACTTGGTATGTCGCTCTAGCCGCGACTGGCTTTTACTTTTTTTTCCGCAAAAAAAGTAAACAAAAAAACTCCCAATACAAAAAACTCACTCTTAATTAATCTCATGCACCTGGTTATTTACGACTTATTCTCTTCGCACTTTCCCGATTTTATCCTCACCCGCTATACCACCGGTTTCCCGGCACATAAAATCGAGAGATTGTACTTGTTCAAACAGTTTTGTATTGGCGTCTCCATCGTTTCATTTACGTCTATTCTAAAGATTTTCATCCAATTAAATCGGAAAACTTAAATTTTTCCAAATTTTATTCAATTTGTTCATTCACTAACACTCCTCTCATTTCATGGCTTTCCTGATCAATTTTAGTGCCCATTCATAATGGCTGGAAGTCGCTGAAACGAGATACGCACCTAATGAAGTGGTTCCTGTCCATTTGTATTTTTTCTTTTCAAATAATTCTTCATCTGTATGCCGGCTAATGATTTCACGGATGGCTGCAAAAGAATCTTCCAGCATTTCTAAAACCGTACTCAAATCTGTATCCTTATATTCATCGCGAATTTTCCGATTAAGTTCCGGTGTGGTTTTCCAGGTATATCCCTTTGCAGGTATATCAGGTTTCTGTCCTTTTATACCACAGTCATACCAACCTATCATCATCACATGCCATTGGTGAAGATGAGCCAATACATCCCTGATATTTCTGTTCATGGTGCCGGCTGGAAATTCCCTGTTTCTATCTTCATCTGACATTGACTTTATATAAGCCAACAGATCGCTGTAATTTTTTTGACTTAGGTCGAGCAAATCTTTTTTATTGGTTGGTCTTGACATAAACAAATTAACTTTTAGGTACCATTAAATAAATTTCAGGCTACGTTTCAAAATGACCTCATTTCATTTTTCAATATTCTAATCCGAGCCTGAATCGATGGGATATTTTCTTTTTCAAGTTTTTCAAGTATAAAATAAAAATCAGTATTGAATGTATTGTCCTTTTGGGTCAGTTCAAAAAGTGCCTGGAGTGCATTAACTCTCACAATGCGGGAATTATTTTTATCTTTTGTCCAATGGGTCAATATATTCCAAACGTTGCGCAACTCTTTTTTGTCCAAAAAAAGACGAGTAATAAGTAGTGCCAAATGCCATTTTAGTTCCTTGTGTCTGCATTTGATACATAGTTCAAAGATGGCTTCTTTATGTTTATAAAGATACTCGGGAGAGTGGATAGTTATCTTTTCTATAGCATCAGCAGCACGCATGACTACCAATCTCTCAGAATAATACAGACATTCAAAGAGACGATCAAAGTCTTGTTGGTTTCGTATGGCTGAAGCAACTATATTGCTCTTCCCAATGGACCGCAAATCTCCACCGCAAAGTAGTGCTCTAAAATCTATCATGCAAAAATCTTCTTTTCAGCCATCATCTTTAACAATTTCTCCGGTATTGGTCTGCATGTACAATTTTTCTGATGCTCCAGATGCCATCTAATTCGCTCATCTAATGTTGGATTTTTGGGCATTTTGTTTTTTAAATGCCATTCCTCATTGATTTTCATCCCTGATATTATTTAACACAAAGATGAACCCAATTTGCACAAATTTGCAATGATTTGCATCACCTTGAGTGAGATTTGCGTACATCCCTTTTTACTGGCTGAAAGTCAAATGGTGGGCAAGAGTATTCTTCATTCTATTGTGAAAAAATAAAATTGTTGGCTTTCTACAATTTTACACATCTTAACGCCTAAAAATCTAAAATGATAATGTAATACGACATTTAGCTACTTCGAAATCAGTCTCAAAGTCCACCCAAACCTTAGCATTTTAGGTTTGACTATGGTTTGTCGCTAAAAATGATGCATTGGGTTGCATCTAAAAAGTCTCACTTCAAATCTCGATTTAGATTAAACGGTATTGAATAAAATAAATGAAGTTCAACAAATATATATAAAGCTTTATTAGTCTGATTTTAGAGTAAACTGAATTTTTTTTGAATTAAATCGATGATTCCATAAGTTCTGATCAATTTTATTCCACGCTAATTTTTCCAGTTCCTATATATTTTGCCCATCTATTTCTTATCAAAATCTTCTACATTAAGCTTGGATAATTCTATGATTTTTGACCATAATGATCGTATTTTGGCAAAAATGCTGTATTTTTCCTATATTATGCCTGATTTTTACTAACATCAAAGGTTCATTTACCCTTTTCTTTGCATCATTATAAATAGGTCTTAACATGGTCCTTTTATAAATTTTAAAAATTAGTTAATAAAATTAAAAATTAAAAAAAATGAAACCAATCGCGCTACTCATTATCTTGTGTTTAACTGTGTCCAATTCAGTCAATGCCCAAAAAGTATTCGAATGGTCAGAATATGGACTAACTTTTGACCTGGCAGATGATTTTGCTGAAACTGTAAATAATGAACAAGAATTTTCCGCAGATGGTGATGGAATGTCTGTTTCTATCTTCCCTTTCAATGATGCAACTATCGATGACCACGATATCACTGCATATACCATAGCAGCAGCAGCAGCACTTAATCTCGACGGGATCGATGACATAAATCTTATAGAAATCAATGGCTTCAAAGGTGGTTATACTGAAGGAGTGCAAAATGGAGTTAAAGTCTTTATAATGGGACTAATAAATCCTGATTCCGACGTTAATTTCTTTGTACTCATTTCTTTTTCTGATGGTGATGGTTTGGCTACTCAAGAAGCGATCAATATTTGCCAAGGGCTCCACAAATCTTAGATGTGGGCTTATTTCACTAAATTGACATCAAAAACTATTGTCTTAATTAACTTTTAAGTCAAGTAAATTTCGCTTTAACTCAAAATCAATACATTGTCTAAAGCAGTGTATTGATTTTGCCAAACTAATTAATGTTGATTATAAAATGAATGTGAGACATTTCAGAACATTAATCCTACATAGTACCCAAATCCGATATAATATTGTTGCTTTTTAATGATGTAGAAATCACTGTCAGGTTCATTCTGAAAGTTTATTCCAATGTCCTGGTATTTGTAAGTGCCCCATCTGTAACCAGCTTCTAAAAATACATCACCTATCAAATTTATGATTCGGTGTTGATGACCAATGCGCAGTATTGCTGTATGAGATGTAAAAGTCTCTATATCGACCCGATCAGGAGTTCTGGCCAATTTGCCATCAATAATAGCAATTTTACTTACTGCAAATCTATCTCTTTCTACACTAAACAATGGTGCAAGATATATGCCCTCAAAACCATCATGTTTAAAATAGTATTTAAATCCTAACGCAGCATTGTAACTCAATTTTCTGATATGTTCCGGATTTCCAATGTTGTCATTCAGGTCTGTACGCCATTCAGGTTTTTTCATAAGAGTAATTATTGGTTCTTTAAAAGTGGGTCCATCTTTCACTAAATCATAATATCTCAGACTCAAGGGTTTAAATCTTGGACCTCCGGATACTATGACACTGAATGCATTACTGATTTCTCTTTCATACTCAAAAGTAACGTTGCCCAATAACGGGGCGAGTATACTTGTTTTGATGGCGTTTGACTTCGGGCTGTCGGATATTATTTCTTTACTCTTTTCTTGCCCAAACACAACCACAGTAGTTTTGCTATTCTGCGCAAATATACAAATCTGATATGTTACCAATATGGTCACCACAAAAAACTGTCGGATATTTATCATTTATACTTATTTAAAATTTTATAGGTCTCATCCATCACTTAGTGGCATCAAATTTGAATCCAATTTTATAATTTTCGCAAATAAAAATTCCAAATGAAAAATTTAACTTTTATTCTACTTATGAATTTTACTGCACTAACTGTAGTAGCCCAATGGAAAACAAGTATGGGACAAGGTCACGATGAAGGTGTTATGGAATATCCATGTGATCACTTACTTTCAACTGATGAATTTCACATTTACAAATTCATTACAAATAAAGGGCTTAAACTGGGAAGATATGATAGGAATTTAAATTTTTTGGGATTAGTGGAAGTAAAAGCCGAGGATAAAGAGCTGGAAATTATCAAGATTTTCGGTTTAAAAGGTAAAATTTTTCTTTTGACCATGATAGATGAAAATAAGGAAAATTTTGTACAATTCAATCTATCTATACTGGATAAGGAGGGAAATTTTATTCAGGACAAAGAAATCTGCAAAGTCGTCGCTGAGAAAAAAAGAGATAAACCGGTTCCTTTGATTTTTTTCTCTCCTGATTCTACCAAAATCGGATTTATGGCCAGATTTGATAATGATGCATCAAAAATAGATACGGAAATGTTTTTGTCTGTGATGGATTCTGATATGAACGAACTATGGAATACAAAATACAATTTTCATGTGACACAGTCAAATTTGAATATTTTGAAACAATGTATCAATAACCAGGGTTCCGTAGCCATCTCAACGATTAATTTTGCAAAAAAACCTTACAGGAATGAAGTTCTGATCTTTTCGTCAGAAATGTCTTCAAAACCAGTAAGCCAATATCTTGATTTGGGCGAGAGTTATTATACAGATGGTATTATTTTTTCAGATAAATCCAATGATTTTCATTATGTAGGTCTTGCCGGTGAAGATAGTAAATCAAAAGCTCATGAAGTATTTACGATGAGAGTTTCATCTGATGGAGCAAAGATAATATCCTCCAATATAGATATACTTACCGAAGATCTTATTAAAGATCTGATGACAGATAAAATCTTAAATGAGAAAAAAAATCCACCTGTATTTAATGAATTTTCATATCTGAAAAATGCATATGCCAATGATAATAATACGTATGATATATTTGTAGAAAAAAGATATTATCAAAGCCATAGAGTAAAAGGTATTTTATATGAAAGTAATGTAAACATGGAACTATTGCTTGTAAAAACGGATGCACAAAACGGCATAAAAGAAATTTTCCCTTATAATAGAAACCAAACTTCTTCCATAGAGGGATTTAGCGGTTGTTTTATAAGTAAGTCAGGTGATGGATATGTAAGTATTCAAAACGATATGCGAAAAAATGCAGAGAGAGAAATCGGAAAAAAACCGTCAAAAGTTATAGATGATGGCAGTGCATCGATAACCCTTTTTCAAAATAGTGACATAAACCTTCCGGAACAGATATTGGAAGATGAAAAATATAATAAATACTGCCTCCCAAGCGTAGGTGTCGGTCAAATAGGTAAGGACACGTACATTTTCCCTATCATAAAAATTGGCTTTATGGGAGTAAAGGACATTGTATTGGTAAAGTTGGAATTGGGTAAATAAATTTTTATTTTAAAGCAGACAACACCTCTCAAAATTTTGACTAATACGGATATTTAAGGTTAGGTATACCATTACAAGCTATAATGATATCCTAAAACACTTTATCTTTGGCTCAATAAATCGTATCACCATGAAAATTATTCATTTTTTAGTCCTTTTATTTTGCTTTTGTTTTTCTGATGTAACCTCCCAATTGACAATCACCGGATACTCTACTTTTGCCATCGGGGCGGAAACAAAATTATACAAAAATCTAAGTGGAGAATTCAGAATTTACACCAACGAGATTCTGGACGAAACCAATATGGAAGTGCAGTTCTATCATGGATTTAAATCCACTAAGTATCATCAAATCAGGATTGGTGCAGGGATCAACGGCAATCTGTTTCTGGGGGAAGTCTACAGCTTGCAGGTGCCACTACAATTGCACATTTTTCCATTTCAGGATTTCAAAAGATTGGCATTTGTTATAGAGTTTGCCCCTCAATGGACTAATGGCAATGTGTTAGGCACCGATACTTTAATCCTTAGAAACTTGTGGGGTGTGAGATATAGTTTTGGTGGGGAGTAAAAAAGAAGTGTCAATATTGATATAAAGAATTTTAATGCTTGTTCAAAAAACCTGTAATATCTCCCTAATCCTCCTGGCCGCAGGCGAATCATCCCGTCTGGGTATGCCCAAACAACTCCTGATGTACAAGGGCAAAAACCTGATGCTGCATACCATCGATATGATGTTGACACTTGGCATGGAAACGTTTATTGTCCTTGGTGCTTATGGTGAAAAGATTCAAAAACAGGTGAATACTTATGATGCAAAGATCGTTGAAAATGAAGAATGGAATGAAGGTTTGGCATCTTCCATACGGAAAGGACTGCAAGGTGTCCTGAGATCAAATCCGGACACCGAGGCGGTCATACTTGTATTGTGTGATCAGCCATTTTTATCTGCAGAAATATTGAGGCAGATATTAGAAAAATATCATGATACTGGACTTCCCATCATTCATTGTCATTACGGTGAAGTAAGCGGTCCGCCTACATTGTTTCATCGATCGATGTTTCCTTATCTTTTAGAACTGAAAGGTGGTCAGGGAGCAAAAAAAGTAGTAGACATGTTTCCCGATCAGGTCGCTTTTATAGATTTTCCGAAAGGTTCATTGGATATAGATACACCTGAAGACTATCAGCAATTAATAGATGCGTCATAGCAAGTATGATGTTTTTTTAGACTCAGGTTGTTTTGTTTTTTTAGTTAAACAATAAACCATTCATCGCAATACTCCATTTAGATTCCGATATCCTGTCGGTGTCAAACCCACTTTTTGTTTAATATCTATGTGACTTTACTTTTAAAAACTTTCTGAAAAGTTATTCCTGACCTTACATTGGTTATTAAGGAAACACAACAACTTTACTGATAACCTTATGTTACAACTGAATTAAAAAATGAGTAAATTAATACACATGAATAATACACAAGTAAAAGCTTATGGAACAAATGCCCCTGAAGCGGATTTAGAAAAAATGCAAATAAATCGTCGGGCACTTACTCCAAAGGATATTGAGATTGAAATTTTGTACTGCGGTGTTTGCCATTCGGATTTGCACACTGCACGCAACGATTGGGGTTTTACAAGTTATCCGGCGATTCCCGGTCACGAAATTGTTGGAAAGATAACAAATATTGGAAAAGATGTAACCAAGTTTAAAGTAGGTGATTTCGCTGGAGTTGGCTGTTTGGTAGATTCATGTCAAACTTGTGATAGTTGTAAAAAAGACCTCGAACAATATTGTCTGAATGGATCCACAGGTACTTACAATAGTCCGGACAAACACCTGGGTGGAATGACCTATGGCGGATATTCAGAAAAAGTGGTGGTTGACGAAAAATTTGTACTGAAAGTGCCCTCCAATTTAGATTTGGCTGCAGTAGCGCCTTTATTGTGTGCAGGGATTACGACGTGGTCGCCATTGCGTCATTGGAATGTGAAAAAAGGTAGCAAAGTAGCTGTAGTAGGATTAGGTGGTCTAGGTCACATGGCGATAAAATTGGCCAAAGGTTTGGGTGCTTCCGTCACATTATTTTCGAGATCACCAGGCAAAATTCAGGATGCTTTAGATTTGGGTGCTGATGAAATCATTATTTCCACCGATGCCACCCAAATGAAATCAGTAACGGGTAAATTTGACGTTATCATCGATACAGTACCTTATGTCCACGATGTAAATCCATATATTTCTACCTTAACCATTAATGGCACATTGGTACTTGTAGGTTATTTGGGTGGATTGGAACCATTTTTACATACGGTGCCCATGATCATGGGAAGAAAGTCTGTTGCAGGTTCATTGATAGGCGGCATTGCTGAAACCCAGGAAATGCTTGATTTCTGTGGAGAACATAATATTGTCTCAGACATAGAAGTCATAAAAATGCAGGACATAAATACTGCTTACGAACGTTTATTGAAGAGTGATGTCAAATATCGTTTCGTGATTGATATGGCTTCTCTGAAGGAGAATTAATAAGAATTGAAATCAATGAGCCCATCCGGCAGTGAAGGTATTTTGATACTATTCAGAGATAAAACATTGGCTACTATTTGATTACCCCCTTAAAAAACAGCTTTTAAGTATATGTTAAGCTAATTATTTCAATTATATTTGTGAATCGAATTTTGTAATAAAATAAAGTATTCATCATGGCTGCATTTAATCTTAAAATAAACGGAGTTACCAAAACAGTAGATGTGGATCCCACGACCCCTTTGCTCTGGGTACTTAGAGATCATCTGGATATGGCAGGTACAAAGTTTGGGTGTGGTATTGCGGCTTGTGGAGCATGTACGATACACCTGAATGATACGGCGATGAGAGCATGTGTACTACCGGTAAGTGCGGTGGGTGACCAGGAAGTAACTACCATAGAAGGCCTTTCAGAACATGGTGACCATCCGGTGCAGAAAGCATGGCTGGAACACGATGTACCACAATGCGGATACTGTCAGGCAGGACAAATCATGACCGCAGCGGCATTGCTGAAAGAAAATTCCAACCCAAGTGATGACGAAATCGAATCAGCCATGAATGGAAATCTGTGCAGATGCGGCACATACACCAGAATTAAAGCAGCCGTAAAAACAGCTGCAAAAAATATGTAATCTATTTTAGCATTTTCTATTCACTCATTCACCAGATCACACGATCACTAAATCACCCAATAGCAAATGACACTTGTAAAAATATCCCACGGCAGAAGATCATTCATCAAAAGCAGCGCGCTCGCAGGCGGTGGAATGATGATCGGATTCAGTTGGCTGGCATCCTGCAAACCTACCCCGGAACAATTGCTGACCATGCCCAAAGAGTGGTTTAAAATAAACGGTTTCCTGAAAATAGGTGAAAACGGTGTAGTCACCATCATGTCACCAAATCCGGAGATCGGTCAGAATGTTAAAACGTCGATGCCGATGATCGTTGCTGAGGAACTCGATGTGGACTGGAAATATGTGGTAGTAGAACAGGCACCGCTGGACACTTCTATTTTTACCAGACAATTGGCGGGAGGCAGTCAGTCTATCCGTCATGGTTGGGAAGGACTCAGAATGGCCGGTGCCACTGCGCGTCAGATGCTCAAAGAAGCTGCGGCGAAGGCCTGGGGTGTACCAGTATCGGAAATCACCACGGAAGCCAGTATGCTCCACCATAAAGCCAGTAGTAAATCTGCTGGGTATGGCGAAATGGCTTCATCTGCTGCCGGCATAGCAGTGCCCAAAGAAGTCAAACTCAAAGAAATCAGCGAGTACAAAATCATAGGTACATCCAGAAACAATGTAGATGGTCAGAAAATAGTAACAGGCAAACCATTATTTGGGCTGGATTATAAAAAAGAAGGCATGCTGATCGCCATGATTGTGCATCCTCCTGCATTTGGTCTGAAACTCAAATCATTTGACGGCGCCGCAGCAAAATCGATGCCCGGCATCAAAGATGTGTTTAAGATCAATGTCTATAATGAAGGAGAGACTCAGTGGTGCGATACCATTTCATTCAATGAACTGGTTGTCGTGGTTGGCAATACCACCTGGGAAGTGATGAACGCTAAAAAAGCCATTACCTGCGAATGGGAGCAGATCAACAGAAAGGAAAAAGATTTACCGTTTTTTGGAAAAACCAAGAAAGTGGTCACACCTTCCGGACTTGAAAATTCAGGCGATCACCTGGCACAAATGATTGCCGCTTCCAAATCTACTGCCACCGTTGTTAGAAAAGATGGCGACCCGGAAGCAGCATTCAAAAAAGCAACAACCATTCTGGAGCGAAGTTATACTGCACCATTTCTGGCCCACAGTCCGCTGGAGCCGATGAACTTTTTTGCCCATGTGACTGCAGAAAAAGCAGAACTGGTAGGACCGATACAAACGCCCGAGTTTATGGAAAAATCCGCTTCCATAAGACTGGGACTACCTATAGAAAAAATAGATATCCAAATGACCCGTATGGGTGGCGGATTCGGTCGCAGATTGTATGGACATTTTGTGGTAGAAGCAGCCGTTATTTCGCAAAAAGGTAAACGCACCCATCAAATTGATCTACACCAGAGAAGATGATATGACTACCGGTATATATCGTCCGGCGTACCATGCTACTTACCGGGCGGCGCTTGATGAAAATAAAAACCTGATTGCATTTCATGTGAAAACAGGTGGTGTCCCGGAAAGTTCCTTGTCTGCCAATCGTTTTCCGGCGGGAGCAGTAGATAATTATCTCGCAGAAGAATGGACCATTGTGTCCAATGTAAGTGTAGGTGCGTTCAGGGCACCCGGATCGAATTTTATAGCAGGGGCTGAGCAGTCTTTTCTCGATGAGCTCGCAGAAACGATGGGCAAAGACCCGATAGATTTGAGATTGGAATTGCTCGAAAAAGCCAAAACAAGTCCTGTAGGCAAAGACAATGACTACGAAGCAGAAAGATATGCCGGCGTACTTCAGCTCATCAAAGAGAAGTCAGGTTGGGGCAAAGATCCGGCTGGATTGCATCGTGGTGTAGCGGCTTATTTCTGTCACAATACCTATGTAGCTCAAATAGTAGACATAGAAATGAAGGACAATGCACCGGTGATAAAAAAAGTAACCGCAGCCGTAGATTGTGGCATCGTAATCAACCCTGTAGCAGCTACCAATCTGGCAGAAGGTGGTATCATCGATGGTATAGGTCATGGTTCGTACAGTGCTATTACGCTCAAAGATGGTGTACCACAACAAAACAACTTTAATACCTACCGACTCATCAGGCACAGAGAAGCACCAAAGGAAATAGAAGTTCATTTTGTAGATAACAAAAAAGATCCCACAGGTCTCGGCGAGCCACTCAATCCACCAGTGATCGGTGCGTTGGCCAATGCATTATACAAAGCGACAGGAAAGCGATATTATGACCAGCCGTTTTTGGTAGATCCTAAGTTGATGGGGTAGTGAAGTGAGAATAATCTGTAATCAAATACACTGCTGGCGCAAGTTTGCAACTTGTGCCTTTTATAACCAACAGCCATTAATTACTAAACACATAACCTTCGAGACTCATTGGCCTTTCTAATATTTCAACATCCAAAACACCTCTTATACCTAAATAATCTCTGGCACTACTAAGTAAATAATGGTCAGCTTCACTAACTATACCTGCCACAACTGGATTATTATGAATATAATCTATCTTTTGAAATGTAACTAAAGGGCTAAAAAGTTCAATAGGATGGTTGTCTTGTTGCCAAAATTGATATTCTTTATTATTACTTTTATTTTGCCCCGCGTTTCTAAAAATTTTCATCATCCACTCTTTTCTGCTTTCAATTGAGTTGTTTTCTATTGCTTCGATAAGTTTTTTAGAAGTGAATTTTTTAAGATCTCGTAAAATATCTGAAAGGCTGTACTGACCTGATCTGGAAAACACCAAATGTATATGATTACTCATCAAGCACCAAGCATGCAAGATTAATCCTTTATTTTGCTGACAATACCTCACACTATCGATAAATATATCATTATATGCAGGTCTGGTAAAAACATCTACCCATGATACGGTAGCAAAACTTACAAAATACACTCCTTCATTATCTAAAAACTTGTACTTAGTGCTCATGCTCGCTTAATTATCATATGTAAATCCTAACAAAATCCTTACCATAAACGAAAGCTGGATAAAGCGATGGCTGGATGTTAGAGGCACAAGTTGCAAACTTGCGCCAGCAATAGTAATACTTGCAACGCTTAAAAGATACGTAGCATCGGCCCATATACAAACAAGGGATTTTAATCCGTTGTTGTATTCACGCTGGTTGTAATTACTATGTTGATCTATGAATTTGTTGCTGCAAATTATAATAAGTTCTTTTTAACCAACCCTTTTATAAACTTTTTACGTCCTTAAAAACGTTTATATATTGAATCATATTAAAAATATACTGCCATGAAATCGACATAAAAAATAATCAGGGTTTATTTTACCTGCCCGACTAACGTGTTCAGGCGGATACAAACCACAATGATTATTTTTTATCAAACCCGCCTGCTACAATTCGGGCAGGGATTCAATCCGCTTGTTCCAAATCGGACAAGTCTGACCTTTAAAAACAAATAAAAAATAAACAGATGAAACAAATACATGTATTGAATCTAATCATACTATCTTTTTTTGTTACTTTCATTTCCTGCTCCAAATCCGATAAAGATCCGGTTAAAAATGAAAATACGGTGAAAGTAGAATCCATACAAACATTGGCTGATGCAAATCAAACTTTTGGATGGAATCTTCTGAAACAAGAACTCATCCGTCAACCTGACAAAAATGTAGTCATCTCGCCATTAAGTGTTCAGATAGCACTATATATGGCCATCAATGGTGCAGAAGGTACTACCGAAAATGAAATGCTGGAAATGTTACAGTGTAAAGGTTGTGACATAAAATCCATCAATGAGCAAACCAAACTTCTGGTTCAGCTTCTGAGCAAAGAAAGTGGACATCCTACCCTGTCTTTAGCCAATGGATTTTTCTATGATGACCAAAGATTGACGTTAAGTCCATCCTTTAAAAATGATCTTGTTGCTTATGATTGTGTTTTTGAAAAGGAAAATTTTTCCAATAAAACCCAGGCTTTAAACCTGATAAACAATTGGGTGAAGGAAAAAACAAAAGGAAAAATTGATAAGATACTGGATGACATAAAGGCCGAAGATATTGCCTTTTTAATCAATGCATTGTATTTTAAATCAGACTGGTCGGCTGGTTTTCCGGAAGAGTTTACCAGAGAAGATGATTTTTATACTTCTAAAGGAGAAAAAAAGAAGGCAACATTTATTGCAGATGACAGATCAGTTCCCTTTTATCTGGACAGCAATATCAAAGTTGTAGATATACCTTTCAAAGATTCTACCTATAGTTTGACATTAATCAGGCAGGAAAGTGGAAACGAAATACTCCATCCGGACATCTACCACGACCTCATCAAAAAAGTAAATTATAACCGGGCGATCATCACTTTTCCTAAGATCAAGGTAAGTTATGATAATGACATTATTCAATCGCTTAAGGCTTTAGGAATGACAACCGCCTTTAATCCAACAGCTGCTGATTTCACTTCACTTGGTGTTTCATCCAACAGGATTTTTATCAATCAGCTCAAACATAAGGTGGTGCTTGATATTGATGAAAAAGGAGTAGAAGGAGCAGCGGTTACATCCATCGGATTTGGAGTGACTTCCGCGCCGCCATATCTGAAATTTGACAAACCTTTCTACATAGTCCTACGTCACATTCAGAGTAATACCATTATATTTTCAGGTAAGATCAATGACCCATTGCTATAAAAATGAACTTTTCTACTTTTTGATAAGTTAACAATCAAAAAGTAAATCATGTCAATTATAAAAACGCCACTTTAGCCGTTTGGTTGGCACGGCTTCAGAAGGTCATTATATTGAGGTAAATCAAAGAGTCAGTTTGGATTTTTATATGGATGACATCTTATTATCTGACGAATTTTTAGTTATCCCCGGCCTTAGTGAAGAAGTCATCATAGGCGCAGCAACCATGCAAAAATGGCGCATTAAACTCGATTTTGAACACGACAAAGCAATTGTTGATCCTAAGGTAGCCAAGATGCAATTGGTGTAACTTATTGCTTTAAAATGAAAACATACGATTAAAATGAAAACATACGATTCATTCCTGTGATAGTCTTCACAGTCAACCGCATAAGATAAATTTAAAGAACTTAATTTTGAGTTTTCTCCGAAAAGTATAATTTAGCCACAAAGGCACAAAAACACAAAGAATCACTAATTTCAAACAGTTGATAATCATTTCTTTGTGAACATTTGAGCCTTTGAGTCTTAGAGACATTTCAATATTTTGACTTTTCGGAATGAACTTAATATTTCAGATTTTTATTACTTTTGCAGAATGCGGGACCATGAAATCAAGATTGATAATAAAGTATTGAAATGAAAGAAATCAGAGACATCATACGCAGTTATCAGGCACATAAATCTTTAGGGAAAGGATGTGCATTGGCGACCGTAGTACACGTCGAAGGTTCATCCTACCGACGTCCGGGTGCAAGGATGCTGATCTCGGAAGACGGCAGACTGACCGGAGCCATCAGCGGTGGTTGTCTGGAAGGAGATGCGATGCGTAAAGCACTTCATGTCATCAATGAACAGGTACCCGCACTTGTCACATACGATACCATGGATGAAGACGATGCGACGATAGGCATTGGTCTCGGATGTAATGGCATCATAAAAATCCTGATTGAACCTATAGATGATAAGATGGCTGACCATCCCATAGAACTATTGGAAAAGATGACATCTGACAGACAAAATGCAGTTGTTGTCACCTTTTTTTCCTTCCGGTATAAAAAACAACCCAATGCAGGAACCCGGTTATTTATAGATGTTAACGGAAAAGTTACAGGCAAAAACATGTCAACCAAGCAAACCAATGTACTAAAAGAAGAAGTCCGGAAAGTACATTCAACAGGCAAAAGTACATGGAAAGAATTTGATGTTGATGGCGAAAAAATGACTGTTTTCCTGGAGTTTGTTCCGCCTGCTGTATCTCTTGTGGTGGTTGGTGCCGGAAATGACGTCATGCCTTTGGTAGATATGGCAGATGTATTGGGGTGGGATACCACAGTCATCGACGGTAGAGCCAATTATGCCAAAAAAGAGCGGTTTGCCAAAGCATGTGATGTGCTTATCGCGAAACCCGAACAAGTGATCAATAATGTAAGGATAGATGATTTTACTTTTTTTGCATTGATGACCCATAACTACAATTATGACAAAGCACTTCTTTTTGAACTATGTCAAAACAACGCCAGATATATCGCCATGCTTGGCCCAAAGAAAAAAATAGAAAGAATGGTCGCTGAATATGAAGAAGAAAACCGACCACTGTCAACAGAGCAGATAGCCACCATCTACAGTCCGGCGGGATTGGATATCGGAGCGGAAACATCTGAAGAAATAGCACTGTCCATTCTGGCAGAAATCAAAGCCGTGCTGACGCAAAAGCAAGGAAGTCCACTGAAGAATAAGTTAATTGGGATACATGAGTAATCTGGTGATCTGTGATCTGGTGTGATCCAGTGGTCGGTTGGATGTCGTGACCACGCTATTTTTTGGAATAAAACCGGTTTAAATTACAGCGGATGAGAGATTTATTTTATCTTTATCGCAGATGTGAAAATATACTCAAAATAAATTGGTTTTGTCCGGCGAAATGGATGGGTGAAAGAGAAACATACAGCTGCACAATCCTACTTTTTGACATGTGGAATGGCACCATTTATTAACGGTCCTGAAAATTAATTATTCAATTTAAAGCTTATGAAAAATGTATTTATCCTTTTGTTTTTGGCATTTTGTATACACATTAATGCCCAGATTATCCATTTTCCGGATGCTAATTTCAAAAATGCACTGGTGAATACTAAGTGTGTAGATACCGATGGAAATGGTTCTGGTGATACTGATGCGGATTTGAATAATGATGGGGAGATAGAGATTAGCGAAGCAAATGGAATTTCTAATTTATTAATCGACAGTTTAAATATAAACTCTCTTAGTGGAATTCATTATTTCTCCAATTTACAGATACTTAATTGTCTTAATAACAAAATTACAGAATTAGAAGTTAGTCAATTAGCAAAATTAAAGTATCTCAATTTTGGATTTAATAACGTAAGTGTAATTTCACTTATTAGTAATAAATTGTTAGTAAATTTATATTGCAATAACAACAAATTAAGTAATTTAGATTTGTCAGAATTAAATAATTTAGAATTATTCTACTGCAATAACAACAAAATAAGTAATTTAGATTTATCTAAATTGTATAATTTAGAAATATTGTACTGTTCATCTAACACATTTACAAATATTAATATAAAAAATTTACCAAACTTAAAGAAAATAACATGTTCAAATGGATTATTGAATAATATTGAATTAAAAAACTTACCCAACTTAACTAATCTTACCCTCCTAAGTAACAAATTGAAATCTCTTAATCTCCCTTACCTACCTAAACTTAATACCATTGCATGTTCTTGGAATGAAATAGAATCATTTAAAGTGGATAGTATTGCAAAAAGTGGGGTTATTATTTTGTGTGGTAATAACAAGATTAAAGAACTAGATATGTCATCTATTAATTTTATGTGGCAACTTGATTGCGAAAATAACAACTTAATTTCATTGAAAACTAATGGTACAACGATATATCATTTAAGATGTCAAAATAATATATTTAATTCATTATTTTTAAAAGAAATAAATGGCTTGTCTACAGTTAATTTTTCAGATAACCCAAACTTAAAATATATTTGTTGTGAAGAAAAAGATATTAATAAATTTTCAGCACAAGCAATAAATTATGGTTTGAAAGGTATTGAGATTAATAGTTACTGCACCTTCACACCAGGTACTAAGTTTTATCTTCTTCAAGGAAAAGACATCTTTGATTTTAATAAAAACGGCTGTGACAATCAAGATAGAGAATTACCAAACACAAAGTATAATATAACTAATAGTATTGGTAATATAACTGGTGCTTATATTTCAAACTCTACTGGAAATTACCGAATTCCATTGCAACTAGGCACCTTCACCATCACCCCAATTGTAGAAAATCCAAACCACTTCGAAGTAACACCACCATCAATTACTGCCACTTTTCCATCCAACTCCGACACCATCACCCAAAACTTCTGCATCATACCAAAAGGAATTTTCCGACAAACCAACATCACCGTCATACCACTCTCACCACCTGCCAGACCAGGATTCGACGCATCCTATAAAATCGTATGGGAAAATGTAGGCAATCAGATAGAAAGTGGTACACTCAATTTTACTTATGATGAAACATTGTTGGATTATATCTCAGCTATTCAATCACCTGATCAGATAGCAGACGGCATCGTAAAATGGAATTTTACCAATCTCCTACCCTTCGAAAAAAGAGAAATCACCGTCACACTCAAAGTCAACAGACCAACAGATACACCTGCTGTGAATGCAGGAGATAAATTATATCTCACGGCATCTA
Source organism: Saprospiraceae bacterium (assembly GCA_016714445.1). Classification (GTDB taxonomy): domain Bacteria; phylum Bacteroidota; class Bacteroidia; order Chitinophagales; family Saprospiraceae; genus OLB9. The sequence continues at coordinate 354,641 of JADJNF010000007.1, forward strand.
TTCTGGATAATATTTTTACGCTCGAAAATACTGTTGTTGGCTCCTACGACCCGAATGACAAAACCTGTCTCCAGGGCGAACGAATTAAACCAGATATGATCGGTAAGTACGTGGACTATCTCATCCGCTTTGAAAATACAGGCAACTACGCCGCAGAAAATGTAGTCGTCAAAGACATCATCGATACCAAAAGATTTGATGTATCGACCCTACAAATCACAGACGCAAGCCACGAAGTTTACACCCGTATCGAAGGCAACAAAGTAGAGTTCATCTTTGAAAAAATACAACTCCCCTTTGATGATGCCAATAATGATGGCTACATCGCTTTTAAGATCAAGACATTACCAACGCTCGTACTTGGTGACTCCCTCAAAAATATGGCAGACATTTACTTTGACTATAATTTCCCCATCCGTACCAATGAAGCGAAAACGACGATAGCATTGTCGGTACATACGGCAGATATTACAACAGCCATCAGTATTTATCCGAATCCTGTTACAGATATCTTGTATCTCCAGACCGATGAAATCTGGACAAAAGCGGAGATTTATGATATTTCGGGCAGGATTATGCGGTCTGTGACATTGCATGGAACTTCTGTTGATGTCAGTAGTCTGGAAAGAGGTACCTATATTATCAAGCTTAGAAATGGTGATAAGTATGGAAATGTGAAATTTGTAAAGATGTAAAAAAACATGGTGATGAAATATGGATTGATTTTTTCTTTTTTGGCTATTTGTTTTGCTGGCTATGGGCAGATCATCAATTTTCCGGATGCCAATTTTAAAAATGCATTGGTGAATACGAAGTGTGTGGATTCGGACAACAACAATAGTATAGATTCTGATGCCGATTTAAATAATGATGGAGAGATAGATGTAAGTGAAGCAGTAAAAGTCATTACGCTAGCTATTGATTCTTTGTCAATTTCAAGTTTGGCAGGGATTGAAAATTTTAAATATTTGAAACACTTAGATTGTAGCTTTAACAAACTTACCTCATTAGATGTACAAATTTTGACCAATTTGGAATCCTTAGTTTGTGGTTCTAACCAACTTACTTCCTTAAATGTACAAGGTTTGACAAATATGATAACCTTATCTTGCAGTTCTAACCAACTGACATCCTTAAATGTACAAGGTTTGACAAATATGATAACCTTATCTTGCCGTTCTAACCAACTTGCCTCCTTAAATGTACAAAGTTTGACAAATTTAAGATTTTTTAATTGTAGTTCTAACCAGCTTACATCCTTAAATGCGCAAGGTTTAACCAATTTGATAAATTTAGATTGTCATTCTAACCAACTGACCTCCTTAAATGTACAAGGTTTGATTAATTTGAGAAACTTAGTTTCTTCTAGAAACCAACTTACATCCTTAGACGTAAATGCATTGACCAATTTGGTATCCTTAGATTGCTATTCTAACCAACTTACCTCCTTAAATGTACAAGGTTTAACTAATTTGGAAGACTTAAGTTGTGGCTCTAACCAGCTGATCTCCTTAAATGTGCAAGGTTTGACCAATGTGATAACCTTATATTGTTATTCTAACCAACTTACATCATTAGATGTAAATGGATTGACCAATTTGGAATGGTTTTCTTGTGGTTCTAACCAACTGACATCCTTAGATGTGCAAGGTTTGACCAACGTGAAATCCTTAGATTGTAATTCTAACCAACTGACCTCCTTAAATGTGCAAGGTTTGATTAATTTGAGATACTTAGATTGTTCTAGAAACCAACTTACATCCTTAAATATTAAAGGAACAAACCTTAAAGGGAATGAACATTTTTTTGAAAACCGAAGCTTAATATATATCTGTTGCAATGAACAACGTATAAAAGATATAAAAAATAAAACTTTATCAAATGGACAACATAACTGTGAAGTCAATTCCTATTGCTCCTTCACACCAGGTGGAAAATTTTATATCCTGGATGGAGAAAATGCTTTCGATGAAAATAACAATGGATGTGATGATCTTGCTATAAAACTTCCATATTCAAAGTATAACATTACTACCGGAAACAAATCAGGGACCTTCATATCAAACTCCAATGGAAAATATTCTATACCCTTACCAGACGGCACCCATACCATTACACCAATATTGGAATATCCAGCGCACTTTGAAATAACACCTTCTTCTTACACCGTTGCCTTTCCGAATACTTCTGACACCATCACCCAAAAATTCTGCATCACACCAAAAGGCATCTACCGACAAATCAACATCACAGTCATCCCACTCTCACCACCAGCCAGACCAGGATTCGATGCTAAGTACAAGATAGTATGGGAGAATGTTGGCAATCAATTTGAAAGTGGTACGCTCAATTTTACTTATGATGAAACATTGTTGGGTTATATCACAGCCAGTCAGACTGAGGACCAAGTAGCCGATGGTATTGTGAGATGGAATTTTACTAATCTGCTACCTTTTGAAAAAAGAGAAATCACGGTCACACTCAAAGTCAACAGACCTACGGACACTCCTGCCGTCAATGCAGGTGATAAGCTGTATCTCAGGGCATCTATCTTAGACAATATTTTCACCCTCGTAAATACCGTCGTCGGTTCTTACGATCCCAATGACAAAACATGTCTGCAAGGCGACCGCATCAAGACTGATATGATCGGCAAATATGTCGACTATCTCATCCGCTTCGAAAATACTGGCAATTACACAACAGAAAATGTAGTTGTCAAAGACATCATCGATACCAGAAGATTTGATGTATCGACACTGAAAATCACAGATGTCAGCCACAAAGTATATACCCGCATCGAAGGCAATAAAGTAGAATTCATCTTTGAAAAAATCCAACTACCTTTCGACGATGCCAATAATGACGGTTACATTGCCTTTAAGATCAAAACATTACCTACATTAGGACTTGGTGACTCCCTCAAAAATATGGCCGACATCTATTTTGATTACAACTTCCCGATACGTACAAATGAAGCCAAAACATCCATTGCATGGTCTAAAGGAACAACCGACAATACAACAAACATAAATATCATTCCGAATCCTGTCGGTAATATCTTGTATCTCCAGACAGATGAAATCTGGACAAAAGCAGAGATTTTTGATATTTCGGGAAGGATTATGAGAGTAGTATCTTTGGATAGTCAGTCTATTGATGTCGATAGTCTGGAAAGTGGGACGTATATTGTCAGACTAAAGAATGGAGAAAAGGAAGGACGAGTTAAATTTGTTAAGATGTAAAGTCAAATTTATGTATTAAAATAAGGCAATTTATTTATTTTACCATGAAATATCATAGTTAAACTATAGTATTTCATGGCAATAGTGCTATTATCCATGAAATATCATAGTTGTCACCTCAAAAAGGACCTTATCGCAGCCACAGTTCTTTCAGGAGCTTCTTCCATAGGTACATGTCCTGTTTTATCCAGAATGACCAGCGTATCATTGGGTAGATCGGCTTGAAATTTCAGGGCATTTTCTACCGGAATCAACTTATCATTTTCTCCCCAAAGTATCAATGAGGGAACATACAAAGCGCGTATTTTTTTTTCATGATCCGGATAGTCTGAAAAATTCATCCTGTCAATAAAAGCCTGACGGTTTCCTTCCCTGAGAAACAGTTCAAAATACCTGTCCACCAAAGTATCCGTCACTTTTGATGGGTCATCATACACATTCATCACGCTTTTTTCTGCCAAAAAACGAGGTGTGACATAATTGAGTAAATGTTTTAGTACCGGAATTTGTGCCAAAGTAAAAGCAATAGGCTTGCTTTCAGAAACCATAGGATAACCTGCTGCGTCTATCAGAATCAACTTTTTTACTTTTGATGGATAAACAGAAGTATAGTTCCAGGCTATGGCTCCACCCAGTGAGTTGCCTCCTATGATGCACCGGTCGACTTTGATAGATGTCAAAAATTCATGTATAAATTGTACATAAAACGCCTGAGTATAAATCCTTTCCGGATTGGGCCCTGTCAAACCATACGCGGGCAAATCCATCGTAATGATGCGAAAACTGTCTTTCAGCAAGAGGACACTTTTTTCCCAGGTATGGAGACTTGCACCTGTGCCGTGTATCAGGACCAATGGGACAGAATCATTTATATTTCCTTCGTCTCTGAAGTGTACGTTCATGTTCATCACCTTTACAAATGCAGATGTTGATGAAGTATATTTGGTTTTGAGTTGCTCCAGCGGAATGTCATTTTCCCAATAAAAAAAACAAATTCCAATCATCAGAATAAGTAAAGTTATTCCTATGTATTTCAGAAACTTAAACATTAAACTATATTTTACTTTGTTATTTAATATTGGTAATCTTAGTCCGCTCCGAAATGCCAAAAATTAAAAATGTCATTAAGTCTCAAAGTCCGGAAGGTTCACAAAGAAATGATGATCAAATGTTTAAAACCGCTGATTCTTTGTGCCTTTGTTCCTTTGTGGCTTAATTGTACTTTTCGGAGATGACTCAAATCTGCGAATTTTGTTTCTTTAATTGATTTACTGTAACTACTCGGGTATATTCCGTTTTAAAGTGATTTTGTCACAATTTTTGCAAATTTCAGGCAAAAATCCTGCTTGCCTTGAAGCAGGCAAGAGCGCCAAAATCAAGTTGTTTATCCATTTATACCACGGATTACATCCGTGGTTACTAATATTTCACCCCTGCCGGGGTTATACCAGAGTAATTACGATTTACTATTTGCAAAGCACCATCCACATCCCCAACTTTCAATGCCACAAACCTTAAATGATCCAAATCCTGATTGCCTGACGGAACATCAATATGTCTTTTGATCAGCCATGGATTGGTTTCCGTTTTCATGGACGATTCATCCAAAAATAACCAACTCGTATTTCTTTTGAAATGCGTGTCGATGCCCAGGATAATCTTGCGCATATGTACCAAGTCTGAAGCTGTGACCCTTTTATCATTGTTGACATCTGCAGCAAGATATTGGAGTGGATGAGTGAATGTGTCCAGTCCCAAAATGTGTCTCTGTGTGAGTACCAAATCCAGCGTAGTTACGCCATATATGGTATTTTCATTGTGGTAAGCGGTGAAAATATAATCCCTGTCGACATTATTTTTTGGCATCATAAATGAACCGTCCAAAGATGTTGACGTCGATATCTGAGTTTGGTTATATTGTCTTCTTATCTCAATATCAGACATCTCAGGATGCTGATTCATTATTTTTCCTCCGATGATTCTGTTATCTACATCCTGACCGGAAAAATACAATGCCACATCATCCACATCCCAAACACTCACTAAAGATCCATTTCCTACGGGACAGTAAGGCAACAGTTCGATCCTGAACGAGGCAGAGTCAACAGAAGAAAATAAATCATTGTCAAAAAAGTCATACTTTTCTCTGGTCCAGGTATTGTTTGCGGTAATATCTGCTTTTCTGTAGATTTCTATATTGTTCTTAAATATTTTTATCCCATATCTGGTAGGATAATTGTTTGGCCCGGTAGGTCCTGAGATCCAGTTGTAATTGAGTGGAGACAATTGTTGGAAAATCAGATGATTGAACTGAATTTTGCGACCATTTTCTGGCACCACCGTAAAGTTAATCACTACTGGCGTTACTGTGGCTGATTCAAAATCACAGGAAGCGGAAGCACTCACACACATCGCTTTGGAATTATTGAACCCCGGAGTGCAGGAGTGCTTGTTCATCAGCGGATTATCGCGGTGTATATTGGAAGCGTTGATCTTCCCTCCATCCGTACTTTTGATATAAGCCGGCAAAAACTCTTCATATACCATGCTTTTTTCAGGGGTCAGCGCGTCACACTTTTCGAGATCATACAGGATATTCTGATCGCATGGCAGGATGAAAATATTCAAAACACTGTCACATCCATTGGTTGTCGTAAGGCGGGATACATATTTACCCGGCAGTTGGTAGGATTGACCATGAATCACTACCGGATTCTGATCGCAAAGCGAATAGGTCTTTTCTTCAAAAGTTGAGATTCCTTTTCTCACAAGTATATTGATGATACTATCACAACCGTTGTTATTCATCAAAACTTGCGTAAAACTTCCTGCATTTTCATAGACGACACCATTGACTATTCCCGTTTCCTCATCACATAGCTGAATATCAATTACGGACTCTGTCCTGCTGAATTTGTCAATAGTGACTGTCAGCGTGCTGTCACATCCTGCTTTATTGGTGAGTACCTGAGTATATATTCCGGATGTAGAATAGTTTTGACCATTGACAGAGACTGAATCGTCATCACAAAGTTTGTAATATAGCTGACTTCCGGTATTTTTCAGTCCTTTGATGATGATGTTTACCGTACTGTCGCAACCACTGATACTTTCATACAATTGAGTATATGTTCCTGCTTGATTGTAATACGTTTGATTGACCAAAATAGAGTCACCTTCACAAAGATTATAATTTTTGGTCTCCGATATACCCTGACAATTAACTACATTAAACTGAAATTCTCTGCGAATGCTTCCTATTTGTACACCATTTTTAAATTCTTTTACACACACGCCTACTACATACTGACCTTGCAGGTTTGGAACACCTGAAATGATTCCTGTAACGGGATCAATGGAGATTTGGGGACTTCCTCCCATAGGATTAACTGGAGAATATGCAGGACCAAAAACAACTTCTTCAAAAGGCGGAGGACAACTATCCGGCAATGGTGTCACGCCGGTACAAGACAATGGACTGCCTGGTGTTGTAGCACCATCAGTACCTCCCGCGTGCAATGGAGCACAAAATTCATATTCCAATCTGTTACCTTCACTATCAGAAGCAGAGTGGTCAAAATTCAGCATTTTTTGGTTGCAAATCAGGATAGGAGGAAACTTATTAAAGACCGGACTATTGTTGCATTCCTGTATAGAATTACCAAAGATTTCGACATAAAATGCAGCTCCTGTGGCACCCGGATCGATGATGTTGGATATAGTAATGTTGCGGCAACACCTTTGATATGTGATTTGATAAATCTTGGTACTCCAGGGCAATTCTATATCAAATATATAATTGGCTTTGTCTATGATGATGGTCGGTGGAACGATGACACATTTATCTTCGTATGGTACTCGCTGAATATTGATTGGGTTTGAAATGATCGTTTGTCTATGGGACCAGGTATTGCTTCCCGGATCAGTTTCATATATTCCAAAACGAGCTGAGTTGTCAAATGGAGCACCATTTCCTGCTACATCTCTGAATAAGGTAAACGTCACTCTAAACTTTGTTCTTTTTGTTACAGGATTTGATTCAATACATGCATAAGTGACATCACCACCAACGATGTGAGCTGCTGATAAGATATTATGTCCGCAAAGTAATACAAAGATGAAAGCTATTGTTCGCCCCATAGTTACATTTTTTATTTGTTACAAAAGTAATTTTATTTTCATATTTAGAAAAGTAAATATATAAAATATTGATGACAAATGTTTTTATAATTTTGGAACGGGTGAATGGAAGAATGCGTTAAGGAGTGAATGAGTGAAGTACATAAAGATTTAAGCGGGAAGGTCTCCCTTAAGGGTTGTGGTGTGCAGAGCAGTGAATGATCAATCAGTAGCTCGAGTGAATGGGGGAATTTGTGAAGTACTTGAACATTTAAACGGGAAGGTCTCCATTTAGGGTTGGGGTATGCAGAGCCAGTGAATGGTAATTAAAAAATAGGGTGATGGAGTGATCAGGTAATCTGTGATCATGTGATCGGTGATCGGTGATCGGCAATCGGCAATCGGTGATATGTGATATGTGATATGTGATATTTAATCTGGTTCTTATCTGGCATGAAAATTGCCAAATTGTAGATGTTGGTGTTTCAATTATTTATACCTATTTTACTTTATGAAAAACATATTTATCCTTTTGTTTTTGGTATTCACAACATTGTCTACTGCCCAGATTATCAATATACCGGATGCTAATTTTAAAAACAGATTGCTTACCTGTGCAATTTGTGCAGTACATGCGGATGGGACCAACGGGGCTGATAAAAACAAGGATGGGGAAATTCAGCAAAGCGAAGCAGAAAGTATAGTTAAACTTCTTCTTCCAAATTCAAATATAATTAGTCTGGAAGGAATTGAAGCATTCATAAATTTGAAAGATTTGAATTGTCAATCCAATAAAATAGTATCCATAAATTTATCGGCAAATACACAATTAAAAACATTAAGTGTTAACAGCAACAGCCTGACTTCGATTGACATTTCCAATCAAATACAATTGGATAGTTTTTTGTGTGACTTTAACAAAATCATTAATCTGGACATATCTAAAAATCCGGTATTAAGATATCTGAGATGTTCCAATTCAGACCTTTCAACCATCAGGTTTAATACATTCTTAAAATCTTTGACATGTAATAATACTAAAGTATCGGATCTGACTGACATGCCATCTACTATTCAGTACTTAAATCTTTTAGGAAATAAACTGACAAAACTGGATCTGGAAAATTTCTCCGATCTGACTTACCTGAATGCTGAAAAAAATCTCATTACAAACTTTGTTCAGCCGGAATTCTCAAAGCTCAAAACCATATATTTCAGAGACAACCGTTTGGACAGTCTTATTATCACAGACATGTCACTTCTGACTGATTTGAGAATGGATGAAAATAATCCGAATCTCAAAAAAATTGTCGTTAAAAGAAATCCATTGCTAAAAATATTGTCTTTAGGAAATTCTTCTTCACCAAATTATATTGATGTTTCTCATAATGATCTGACGACATTGAATTTATCAAATATGTACCAGATATCGCATTTGGACTATTCGCACAATAAAATAACAGGTTTTTATACAGGAAATAATGCGGGTATCCTGAAATATCTGGATGCCAGCAATAATGCCATTACAAGCGTAGTTCAATACCTGGATGATATATATGGATCACTAACTTATTTTGACATAAGCCATAATGTACCCACTCAGATTAGTTTGGCAAAACTACCAAATATAGATCTGGACCTGCCCACTTTCGGGGATTTGACATATATGGAAATTGGAGGGGCAAAATCTTTTAAATTAAGTCCGCAACCAAAACTTGCCACGCTTAAAACCCTGGGCGATGTCGGTCAGCAAATTATCCTCGATGGACATCCAAATCTGAAAGAAATTCAAATAAGTAAAAATTGCAAAAGTGTCAGAATTTTAAATTCAGCTACTTCCAGCTTAAATTTATCCATTTTTAATACGGAGATAGATTCACTGGTAATATATAACTTTCCTAACATTACCAGTTTTACTATACAATCTAATAAAGTCAAACAGTTAAAACTAGAAAAGTTAAACAAATTACAAAGCCTGACCATAAGCCTACCTATTTTATCCTTGAAAATGAATAGTTTACCAATACTTAAACAATTAACTTTACAAGGGAATCAATCCAATAGTAAAATCAACCTTGAACTTACAGGCAAGGATTTACCATTATTAGAATACATTGATGTAGGCGGTTACAGTGTCAATGAAATTCAATTGAGGGATTTGATCAATCTTAAAAATGTATTCCAACTTTGGGCAGACAAACCTTCATTTTCCAACTTACCGGCCTTACAAAATTTAACAATCTATAATGCCAAATTGATCAATAATTCTGTTGAAAAATTAATTTTGAATAACTTCAAAAGCTTGGAAAAAATCAAATTGGAATGGAATAACAACGAAAATTCAGGATTAAAAGAAGTAGTTTTTCTGAACGTTCCTAAACTCAGCGATATTAATCTCAATTTCAAAAATATACCAGAAATAAACAACATTGACCTATCAGCTTGCAAACAATTAAACAAATTATATATTGCTAGCTCGGGTGTAATACATCTTTTAAACCTAAAAAACAACAATAGTGAATGGTCATCTTTTTGGGTTCCATCCGGCAGTCTTAAATCAATTTGTGTTGACGATGAAAATGAAATCCAAAAGATAATTGCACTTGTCCCACAGTTTACCTGGCCGCAAAATACTACGGTATTCAATAGTTCCTGTAGCTTTTCTTCAGGATATCAATATAACCTGCTGACCGGAAAAATAAAACTCGAGCTTGCATCAGATACTTGCAGGAATTCGACAGGAGTGGCTACATTAATCCCGCTTACATTGTCTGAGAATAATAATAAATATCATACTTTTTCAGACCTGAAGGGTGAGTATCATATATATCCTGAAAGTCTGAATAAGCCTTATCGATTGAAGACAGATGAAGAACTAAACCATTATACCCTTTTTGATCCGCCGACTGACATATCTTTTGACAAATTTTATGATACTAAGACACTGGATTTGTGCTTCATACCTAATGGAATCCATCATGATCTTGAAGTAACCATCATACCAGTGGATCGGGCAAGACCGGGATTTGATTCAAAATACAAATTGGTGTATAAAAACAAGGGGAATACCATCCTTAGTGGTGAAGTTTCATTTAGTTTTGATGATGATTACGCAGACTTAGTTTCATCCGTTCCTGGAACTGATTTACAATCAGAAGGTCAGCTAATGTATAAATATACCGAATTAAAGCCTTTTGAATCTGGAGAGATATTTATTACTTTACATCTGAATGCGCCGACCGACACACCTGCACTTAATGATAATGAAATCCTGATCTTTACCTCTATCATATCATCGGATAAATCTGAAAGTACACCTTCAGATAATACGTTTAAACTCAGTCAAACTGTCGTAAACTCTAATGATCCAAATGATAAAACATGTCTGCAAGGACAAAAAATAAACCCGGAACTCGTCGGTAAATATGTGGATTATATCATAAGATTTGAAAATCTGGGAACTGCTGAAGCGGTAAATGTTACCATCAGGGATGTCATAGATCTCAAGACGTTTGATATCAATTCATTGAAGCCCACAGACGCAAGCCATCCTTTTGAAACCAAAATTTCAGATGGAAATGTAGTAGAGTTCATCTTTGAAAATATTAATCTGCCATATGACGATGCCAATAATGATGGTTACATCGCCTTCAGGATCAAGACATTACCAACACTGGTTTTGGGTGATTCATTGAAAAATCTGGCAGACATCTATTTTGATTATAACTTCCCTATTCGTACGAATGAAGCAAAGACAACAGTAGCACTATCAGTCTCCGCCACAGACAGGATATCTTCTGATGTAAAAATATTTCCAAATCCTGTCAAAGATATCCTCCAAATATCTACAGATAAAGTATGGACCAAAGCTGAAATTTATGATATTGCAGGGAGAATTTTGCGGTCTTTACCTCTGAATGGATCAGCTATAGATGTAAGTAATCTTAAAAGTGGTACGTATATTATTTTACTGAGAAACGGTGATAAAGTGGGCAATATTAAATTTGTTAAGATGTAAATGACTGGAAACGATCAAAAAACATCTGAATTACGTATTTAAAATATCGCATTGAAGTTATTTTTTTCAATATGTGGTCCATAATTTTATTCGGATAGGACACCAATTTATAAAGGACAAACTTTTGATTGAATCCAAACATCAATGTCAAAAATAACGAAATGAAACTAAGGCTCTGATATATTAAGGGTCCACAAATAAATGATTATCAAAAAATTAAAACTATCGATTGTTTATAACTTTGAGCATCTCTGGAAAAATATTACTTTTCAGTGCGGAATGAAGCCTTCATCTAAACGCTTCACTCCTCTACATCCACCTGTGGTGGTATCAATTTATACAGTACCGGCGTCACCAATCGGCTAAGTAAAGTACTGCTGATGAGGCCACCTATCAACACGATGGCCAATGGGCTGATCAATGGCGAATTTTCCAAAACCAAAGGGGTCAATCCGCCAATAGCGGTCATCGAAGTCAATAAAATAGGTAGAAATCTCGTTTCTGCACCATCCATCACCGCATCATAGAGACCCATACCCTTCTCTCTTAGTCCATTGGTATAATCCACCATCAGGATCGAATTTTTGATCTCTATTCCTATCAGTGCAATAATACCTACTGTAGCTACAAATGACAGTGACTCTCCTGTGATATATAAGGCCACCAATGCGCCGATGATGCCCATTGGGATGACACTCAATACGATGATGGTAGACTTGAAAGTACGGAACTCCAGGATTAAGATGGCCAGCAAACCAAACACGGTCAGAATGATGATGGTCCCAAGACCGCCGAATGATTCTTCCCGCGATTCACGTTCACCAGCTGCCACAACTCTGTATCCCGATGGCAATTTGATTTTTTCATTGATATCACTGATGATTTCTGTTGTAAGTTGGTCTACATTATATCCTTGCTCAGCGAAACTGCTGACTAATGCATATCTCTCCTTGTTGTAATGCAGGATAATGGATGACGACGGCTTTAGTGTGATATCTGCTATATTATTTAGTGGAACCAACGCGCCACTCAAGGATGTAATATTGATTTTATTAAATGTTTCCAGGGCATTTTCAGAATTTTTTGACACACTCACATTGATTTTAAACTCATCGCCTTCTTCATTTTTAATGGCTCCGGCATCCAATCCGGCGATAGCCAATCGAACCGTTTTTGCTATTTCAGCGCCGGTCAATCCATACAATCCCGCTTTTTGTTTGTCGACATCAACCACGATATCAGATCGCTGATATTTCAGATCGTTCCGAACATACATGGTACCTGATTTCTCTTCAATCAAACTTTCAATCCTTGTACTGAGCTGATCAAGGGTATCCAGATTGCTGCCGATCACACGCATTTCTATCGGAGCAGTAATGGGAGGTCCCTGTTGAAATCGTTTAACTTCTATCTTTACACCCGGAAAATCAGATAGTTCTTTCCTTGCCTTTTCAGCAAAAGCAATGATCTCCGGCACATGTGCTTTGTAATCCAGATAAACTATGATCTGTCCCACATTGGATGCGTTTTGTTTCTGAAACTCATTATAATATATCCGAGGATTTCCTTTTCCGGCATTGGCACTGATGTGGTCAATTTCGGGCATCTGCAGGAGTTTCTGTTCGATTTTGCGTACCACTTTGTCTGTATGCTCCAGATTTGATCCGGGTTCTGTCTCAATATCTATGGTGATGATGGGTTTTTCTGACTCAGGAAACAAACTGAAACCCAACGCAGGTACCAAAGTTAATGAAGCTAAAAAGATCAATGCTGCGGCCAGCAAAGTCCACACCGGATGTTTCATACACCAGACCAATAGTCGTTGATAAGGAGTATTGATGTACGTTTTAAAAGCCCTGAAAAAGAAGTTTCCCTGACTGTGGCTGTCGTTTTCATGTGCTTTGAGAAGTATTCCGGAAAGAAATGGAATAATCGTAACCGAAACAAATAAAGATGCCAAAACCGTCACCATAACGGCCATAGGTAAGGATCGAATGAAGTCACCTGAACCTTCCGGCAAATTGGCCAATGGAAGAAACGCCAGCAATAATGTAGCTGTACACCCAAGTATGGCTACCATGATATGATTGGTGGCTGAAATCGCTGCTTCTTTGGCAGAAATCCCTTTTCGCATATACCGCTCAATATTTTCAACTACCACAATACTATCATCCACCAGCAAACCCAGAGATATCACCATTCCTACTATGCTCAATTGATTGAGCGTATATCCCAGCATATCCAGCATAAAAAGTCCTATACTTAGGGACAAAGGTATGGATATCATTACCACTAATGAAGCTCGGGTTCCAAGCGGCAATAAAGTCAGCAAAACCAAAAATATAGCTATGGCAAAGTCACGTCCAAGACCTGACAGTCTGTTTCTTACCCCAATTTCCTGATCAAATGCCTGTTCCATTTTGATACCTTCCGGCAATGTCTGCTCAAATTCATCCAGTACTGTTTGTATTTGTTTTCGTGCTGTGATGATGTTTTTTTTGTCTTTCATCGCAGTGTTTACCCAAATGGCCCGCTTTCCATTGTGGTGGGCGATATGACTGAAATCCTCTTCCATATAATATATCTGCGAAATCTGTCCCAGTTGAACCGTTCTCCCTTCTTTGGTCACTTGTACAATCGTAGTTTTTAAATCTTCTATATTTTCAAATTCAGAAGTAGTTTTAATATTGTATTTTCGTTTGCCCAGATCTATATCTCCACCTGGGATATTAATATTATTGGCCTGAATGAGTCCGAGTACCTGATTTAATCCAAGGTTCATTGTCGCCATTTTCTCCAGATCGATTTCTATTTTTATCTGTCTTTCCGGAGCAGCCTGCACTTCAGCCCATTTGACATCTTTTATCCTTTCGATGTTTTTTTCCAGGACCTCTCCCAGTGTTTTCATGGTTTGCATAGATGCAGTATCGGACACCAACGCGGTTTGTAAAATGGCAACATCGCTGCTGGCTGCTTTTTTAATATCCAGCAAAACAATACCTTCCGGAAGATCAGGTCGGATTTTATTGATTTCGCGGATGACATCATTGTTTTTGACTTCCACATCCACACCAAAGTTAAACTCAGCCAACATGACGATCAGACCATCTTTGATCGTAGTATTTATCTTTTTGACATCGGTGAGTTTATACAATTCTTCTTCGATAGGCTCTGCAATAAGCTTTTCCATATCTTTGGGATTTGTACCCGGATAGACTACTACGATAGAAAATATCGGTGCTCCGAATGGCGGATCTTCGCCCCTTGGCATATTGAGCAATGCATTGATACCCAATACCATGACAGCCACAAATATCACCAGAGTAAACTGCCAGTTTTTTACAAAAAATTTATTAAAACCCATGGAAAAAGGATTATATTTTAGTGTACTAATTACTTTTTACTGATAAAAATGATAAAACTATAAGATTCTGTATCATTTTGTTTTGACCGGATCACCATCTTCAAGATACATTGATCCCGTGGTCACCACTTCACTCACACCATCCAGACCAGCACTGATGGCTACTTTGTCTCCCAGTAGCTTTGCGATAGTAAGTGTGATAATTTTGGCTTTTCCATCTACTATGGTGAAAGCACGTGCTGTATTTCCATTTGTTTTTACCAATGATTCTACAGGTATGGTCCTGAATGACTCCTTACCTGATGTGCTGATGTTGACATCACCGGTAAGACCAGCCGCCAAATTGGTTGGTGACTTTTTAAATTTCATTTCTACATCAAATGTTCCACTGGCGCTGCCCCCTACTGAAGTTTTGGCAGATATATAAGCTTCATACGACATGCCAGGGTAAGCATCCATATGTACCAAAACTTTATCATTTATATTTACACGTGCCCAATCTCTGTCCACCAATCCAACCTTAATCACCCAATCCTGACTTCCAACACCCATGATAGCATATACGGGCGTCCCGGGTCCTGTGATTTCACCTGCTCTCATGATTTGTTTGATGATCTTTCCTTGTATGGGAGACCTGACCTCACTGTAATTTCGATTGAATCTGGCGATTTCAGCAGTTCTTTTTGCCACTTCATATCCTGTGGTTACATTTTGGTATTGTTCAAGGGTAGCCACGCTATCTGCAAATAGTTTTTTCACCCGATTCATATCTCTTTCGGCTTTGATCAGTCCTTCTTCTGCCTGTCTGACCTGGGCATCGATCTCATCCATGATTAGGGTGGCCAGAAGTTGACCTTTTTTGACCATATCTCCTTCTTTAACATACGTTTTATAGATGACACCTCCGGTTTTGAAGGAAGGTTTGGCTTCAGATTCACTCATGATGATACCTGTAGCCTGAATATCTCCTGCCTCAGCGTATTCTTCGACTAGGGCTGTTTTGACAGAAGTATAGGTGATGTCCGTCATTTCTCTGGCGGGAGTTTTTGAATCCTTATCGTTGCATGCAAAAAAACAAATACCTGCAAAAGCCATAATGATGGTTATATATTTCATACGATTAAAATTTGTTAAATTGTTGAAATTGTTAAAATTGCTGAGTTGTTATGTGGCGAAAATGCTTATGATACAATAAGTTAGAAATATTGGATATCGCTGCACCCATTTATGTTATTCAATTGGAAAAGCCGCAGTGGCATACATATAATCGGCCCATTTCATCCAGGCATTTTGTCGTGACAAAACATATTGAATTTTTAATTGGGTGACTTGTGTTTGGGCATCCAAAAGCTCGAGATAGTTGGCCGTCCCTTCTTTATATTTTTGGAATACTTCCTTGTAAATTTTATCTGTAGCAGCCATTCGTGGCTGAAATGTCTTAGCTTGATCGATGGCAGAAATAAGGTTTTGTCTCGCAACAGCAGATTGCAAAGCGATTTGTTCACTGACATTTTCTTTTTGGGACTCTGCAGCCATGATGTCCGCTTTTGCCGCTGCCTTCCTAAACTTATGTCGATTGGAATCAAATAGATTTATCTCCGCATTTACACCTAAAATAGCATAAGGTTCAAAGCCGAAATCAAAGGCCTGTGAACCTAAATCAAGTTGAAGGCCCACTTTAGGAAGATAAAATTGATTTTCCTTTTGAACAGCCAGGTTTTGCATTTTTATACCCTGATTGATCTGGTCGATTTCTTCTCTTTGATGACCAATAACTTCTTCAGTAGCGGGTAAGTCCGACAGATCAATTGTGGCAAACGTTTCATTTGAACCAACTATGTATGTATAATATCTCAATGCGTTCTGATGATTGGACGCTGCATCTATTTGCTGAGCCGTGATCGACGCCATTTGTGTTTCGATTCGTGACAGTGCTGATGGAAGTGCTACTCCATTTCTTATTAGACTTTGTGTGGTTCTACTTGCTTCGCGCAGCAAGGTGTCCGCTGCCCGAAAGATATCTATAGCTTTTTTGCTCGACTCAACCTGAAAATACGCATGCATGACTTCTTTGCTGATTTGTCGCTTGAAAGCTTTTAATTCCAATTGTTTCAGAACTATAGCTTCCTGTTTGAGTTGTCTGTTTAAGGCCAGATCTGGATAATAAACAGGTTGTGATATTCTGAATCTAGCATCATAAAAATTATCTGGCAGAAACTGTTCATTGACATTATCTATCTGAGGAAAAGCATTACTTGCTGTAATCTGATTTAATGTGGCATAAACAGGATTGAGCAGATCACCTACCGGAAACTGTATGCTCCTACCGCCTGCTGCAAGCGTATATTGGGTACCAAAAGATACAGTCGGTCCATATAATGATCTGGCTTCCTTTAGCAAATGTCCTGCACTTTCAAGTTGAAAGTTTTTAGACTTCAACAGATCATTATTTTGCCATGCCAATCGTACCAGCGGACCAAAATCCTGTGTCTGAATGGACGTGGCAAAAATGCAATTCAATAGAACTGCAACTAAATAAAAAAATTCTTTGTTTTTCATGTTATTTTTATGAACAGTGTTAAGTGTTTGATAAAAAAATTATTTCTTAAATATACTTACCAGCATAGAATCCAATGTTTTGGAAATCAATTCTTTGGTTTGATTCCTTTCGACTATTTCCAATCTCTCAGATTGTGCCAGATTAACCAATCCATGTACACAACTCCAAAGCTGAAGCGCCAGAATTCTGTCTTCAAGGTCTTTAAGCCCCAGTTGTTGTATAGCTTCTCTGCAAGTTATCGTAAGAAAGTTGAACATAGCCATACCTTCATCCCAGTCTTCCATACACTTTTCAATGTGTTTCATTGGTTTATCGGAATTGAACATCAGATCGTACCAGTCTTTATTTTCCAAACCAAACTTTACATAAGCATTTCCTATGCTATGAATTCTCTTTACAGGATCTGTCTCCCCAAATGCCTGTACCATATATTTGTTCATCAACATAAAACCCATTTCCATGAGCTCATGCAGAATTTCGTCTTTGTCTTTAAAGTAGAGATATATTGTCGCAGGACTGTATTCAACGGTGGTGGCAATCTTACGAATTGACAATCCTTCCTGACCATTCTTCAGAAGAATTTTTTTTGCCGCATCGAGTATCAATTCCTTCAGTTCGGCTTTATCTCTCTCTTTTCTTTCTGCGAGTCCCACTAATATATTTTTAAATAATTACAATTACGGTGCAAATATACTAAACAGTGTTTAGTATGTCAATACTTTGATGTATGTTTTTTTAACTTTTTTCATTTTTCCTTTAAAAACTGTAATTTTAAGAAATAAAAATGTCTGATATAAAATCAAATTTTTATAAATCTCCTGAATTGACCTTCAATATTGACATAATACACTCCGGCAGGAAGCGTTCCGATTTGAACAGTAAATCCGATACCTGTTTGTTGTGCCTGCCCAACCTGATTAAATATGGTAAATGATTTCGGTATACCGGAATATTCAAGATGTAACTCTTCTGAAACCGGATTGGGAAAAATACTGAAAACTCCGTCATCATCATTTTTATCATTAATACCGGAAGAGGACTCGACACATGTTTTTGAGTATAAAGTGACGGTTTCCCAAGCCAATTCCTGAAATCTTTTAGCCAATTCTTTTGTTGGAGCCTGAAAATTTCCGCCCCACCATACTTTGAGTTGGTGAGTAAGGCCTACAGGTGATTTGCCATGAATAGCTGCAAAGTGAATACATGCCACATAGTACTTTCCAATATCCGTCAAATGAATATCATCACTGAATAGTTGATTTATATGGTTTATTCCAGGCACATTACCCAATTGAATTTCATCATACAATCTTGCCAGTCCTTGTCCTGCAGGAATCAGACATACAGGATTTCTGGGTTTATATCTTTTATTTATGGTGTCTACTACACTTTCCCACATAGGTAAATCATCCGTCAATCTTTGTCTCCACGGATTCGTATTGATGTCGTACATACAGCCGGTAGGTGTTCCGCTGAGGATACAATGCCAGTCTTCATATAAGTAAACACGAATATCAGGATTATAGCGGTTTGCATATACAAAAAAACTGTCCGCATACTGATATGTTTCAATAATTCCCCAAGGTGTCAAATGTCGGGGCACTGATTCAGTGAGAACCAAAACATCAAAATCACCCGCTCTTAATCCCTCTTGAGGATGATAATAGCTATAATAATAAGGCGGATTTATATTATAATCATTTCTGTCCTTGGCCTGCCAGTTCCAACGCAAGGGTGCACCTGGTACAGACTGATATTTCCAGTCATTAAAACTGACAGTCAGATGATCATCGGAAAGAGATTTTACCATATCCGGAATCTGATCACTCAAGCTGTGACCAATATAAAATGCTTTAACATTTTGGCTACTAAGCTTCACAATTCCGAACAAAAAAATGAAATAACCTAATAAAAATTTATGCATCCACATTTGAATTATATTTAATAAAAAACGAACTTCACCTACTTCACCCTATTCCGGTAAAAAAATAGTCCTTCAGCAAAGGATTTTACTGAAGGACTATTTTTCAATTCCTGATGATTTTTAGCTTTATAGACAGGTCAACTTAAATCTTGGTAAATTTGTGTGCAAAAACACCATCTTTTGTTCTTACATTCAGGAAATACATACCACTACTTAAGTCACCAACTTGCAAGAAATTTGTATTTTTTGAAACCTTTGTAACTGTAGCACCCATAATATCAGTTATAAATACTTCATAATCTATCCCTGATTTGATAGTCAAGTCTATATTAAGTATATCGATCACAGGATTAGGATATACCTTCAGATTTTGAACAAAATCCTGATCATCCAGAGATGAAGTAAAATCGGCGGCCACGTAAGAGTTGGTAGTTGCAACTGCACCTCCCTGAGTAGTGCCAAAGACAAAATCACTGATCAAAACCGGCTTAAGCAACTCATTGTCCCCGTTATAAAATTCAACACCAGGCCAATGATCTTCTTCCCTGAAATAAATCATACCATCACCATATGTGTCTTTTGTTGTAAAAGTCATACAAGTAATATCTGTGTTTACAATGGGTATTTCATACGTAAAAGTTTTTAACGCATCAGCACCTCCGCCACCATCTTGATCTTCATTACCAGGATTATATTGAACGGCCTTTAGTATCCTGTTTTTATTGTCCTTCAATTGCCAGGAAATTTCTCCCGGATAAAAGTCAGTAGTGAACTTTACGATCAGTTTGTTTTTTTTGATCAGCGGCCTGTAAAAATTTGTTTCAATTAATGCTGCTTCAGATGGATCAGTACTAACCCCGTTTACAGCGCTTATCGTTATATTAATGTCTGTAGTTTCTGTTATTTTAGCTCCTTCCAGAGCAACTTCAAAAAGTTCAAATACTTTTACCGGAGTAGTAAAATTATAAGTTTTAGGATTACTTACCCCATTCTTTTTCAGATCCAAAGTAATGTTGGTAATAGGACCATTTCCTATATTGACAAGACTTACAGCAGGTAGATTACTTTGAACACAAAATACTTTCGGACTGATTTGAATATCTGTAAAAACTGCATTGTTTTGTTTTTCCCCTTTTACCAGAGTCTCCCAAACTTCAAGATTTTCTCTCATGGTGTAAGGTATTTCCATTAATGTTCTGTCCGGTCTGATGATATAAATCGTTGGAAAACCAGGAATTTTTAATAAATTATTGAATAAGTCACTATCGACAATACTATAGTTAACGCCAGCAGTCCAGTCTCCCCAAGAGTTATCAGACTCAGAGGTAAGATCTTCCTGGGTAGTGTCACTATCGCCTTCGATGCCGTAGATACTTACAGTATTGGTACCAGTAGGTCCGTATTTTTTATGGAGTTCTTTTAATACTCCACTTTCATGAAAACTCCAGCAATGGGAGCACCAGGTTGCAAAAACGTCTAATATTACGGTTCTGCCCGCATCAAGATCAGCAAATATATCTACTTCTTTTCCATTAATATCAGTACCTTTAATATTTGCAGGTAATTTTGACCCCGAATCCAATTGTCCAAAAGAAATAGAAATCGAGAATAAAAGTAAAAGAAGTGGTAAAAATCGTCTCATATAAGGATTTGTAAGTTGTAAAAAAATAAAAACGACGCAAAAGTACATTTTCATTTAAGAATGCAAAAATAAAAAATGATCCAAACGGCATTTTTGTCTTCTATGATGCCTAAGGTGCATTTCTGCAAACTGAAGCCATTCAATGGCATTAAAATATCCCAAACCCGGATGTTTTGATTTTCCTTCGAAGGGGCAATCCGCCATCAAAGTTGCCACCACATTCATATCTTCCTTAATGCACATCAGATCACGGAGTAGTTGTTCTTTATTTTCCGGCTGTGGTATAAAAACATTGTCCGGCGAACCCTTGATTATTTCATCCGGAAAATCATTATTTTTCAACATGGCTGATGCAAATGGTAAAGCTTCTGCATGTGCATTTTCATTAGTCAATATACAAATCCGGATTTGATCAATAAAAAATGTAGTATCATCAATTAAATGAATATACATCTGACCTACAGACCAGGTTTCCGGCGATGGTTTTATTAACAACTGGTCAAAGGTGTATTGATCCAGTGCTGCTATCCAGTAATCCATTGCTTTATTAAAATCTTCTATATTCATAAATGCCAATATTGGTATTCAAAAAATGCCTGACAATACACTGCCTAATCTTAAAAGCTTTCTATCTTTTTTCCATCGCCCATATATCATTGTCATATCTGAATTCAGGATGATCAGGTGTACCTCCAAATTTCCCTCCGGTCATGTATATTTTGTTTTTAAAAACGGTTGCTGCAACGCCGCCACGTGGTAACCAAGGGGCATTTTGAGTTTTCCAGTTTTTTCCATCTGAACTATACATCACCTGATTGGTAAACAAACCATTTCGATTACACCCAAGCAACCATATTTTCTGGTCAAACACTAATGCCTTATATCCAAAAACCGATTCGCCGGACAATATCTCTTCAGTTTCTCTTTGCCACGACAACCCATCTCCTGAACTCCAGACATCGTTGTTTAGTAAATATAATCTGTTGTTTAGAGAAACCACCTGACTGTCACTTCTTTTGCCAAAAGGTACATTATCTCTGCCTTGAACCCATAAAATCCCATCTTCAGAGTTCCAGATATCGGCATATTTATTGTTTTTATCTTCACCACCGACTATCCAGATTTTATTCCTGTAGACAAATGGATGATAAAAATATCTCTCAGGAAGATTACTATTGGTTGCTATCGTTTCCCAATTTTTAAAATCAGTACTTTTATATATCTCAGGTTTAAATTCATACTTTTCAATATTGCCTTTAAAATTTCCAAGCCCATATATTGCACCATCAAATGAAACATAATCCAGAAATGCGTGATTATTAATCACATTGGTCAGAGTTGATTTTTTCCAATGTATGCCGTCCATAGTGTACCAGTTTCCATCAGGATGCAAAGTCCAGAGTGTATCCCTGACATTCATCATCTGAAAGTTATAACTTTTACTCCATTCAGCACTATCTGAAACTTTTTTCCAGACATACTCAGAACCCTCATCAGATACCTTATTTTTGCTATCGCAGGAATTCAAGCACACTATTAAAAAAACCACATAAAAAACAGTTGAAAATTTCATGTATTCTGTATTTAAAATTTGGTCAAACATACATAGTCAAATAAAAATATAGCTAAAGCATACATTAAATTGAAAAAATTATTTTCAGCTTATATTCAATTCAGCATATTAGGGCGTATCCCAAAATTGTACTTTCAAAAAAAAATTACATTTGTTTTACCCAAACTAAAGGGAGACAAAAGGAATTTTAAAAAAATTGAATGAGAAAATGGGGTACACTCACATATTTTCATTTCCATTCTCCAACCACCTTTCCATCGCAAGGTCCAAATCCGATTCTCACACCATCTTTCTCACACCAACCCCGCATCACCACTGTATCTCCATCCAGAATAAATTTACGCTCGGTTCCGTCCGGCATCTGCACCGGTTTTGTGCCTTTCCAGCAAATTTCCAGCATAGAGCCATAAGCATCGGGAGTTGTACCGCTGATCGTACCTGAAGCCATCAAATCCCCTACCCTTACATTGCAGCCATTGACTGTATGATGAGCGAGTTGCTGACACATGTTCCAGTACATATACTTAAAATTGGATGTCGATACTCTTTTGCTAGCACCAGATTCGGTTATGATATCGACGGACAAATGTATATCATAATTTTTTGATCCTTCATATCTTAGATAGGGCAATACATCAGGTTCCTGCTGTGGACCCGATATCCTGAATGGTTCGAGTGCTTCCAAAGTGATTATCCATGGAGAAATCGTAGATGCAAAGTTTTTTGCCAGAAACGGTCCTAGTGGTACATATTCCCACTTTTGGATATCACGGGCTGACCAGTCATTAAAAAGCATGAGACCAAGGATATATTCTTCCGCTTTGTCCGTACTGATGGTTTGACCCATAGGGGTTTCTTTGCCAATAATAAATCCCATTTCCAGTTCAAAATCCAGTTGACGACTGGGACCAAATACTGGTTTTTCAGCTTCTTCCGGCATGGTCTGTCCACTTGGCCGATGAATAGGAGTATCAGAAACGACAATGGAAGACGCCCTCCCATGATAGCCAACAGGCAGATGCAACCAGTTGGGCAATAAAGCATTGGCCGGATCTCTGAACATGATACCTACATTGGTGGCGTGTTCTCTGCTGCTGTAAAAATCTGTATAATCCCCTATATGCACTGGCAACAACATAGTGACTTCATCGGATGAAATAAAAATGGTTGATTCTTTAAACATGTCATTGTCCAGAAAACCACCTGTCACCAAGCCATTTTGCAAACGACGACGAACTTCCCTTGTTATTTTTTTGCCCAATGAAATAAAAGAATTGATATATCTCTGACTAAAAATTCCTTCAGGCAACTCTATTCCTTCAAAAATAGTGGTGGTCGTACATTGATGAAGATCAACTATCGTATCCCCTATTCTGGTACAAACACCATGATGTCCTTCCTTTTTAAATACTCCAAATGGAATATTGTAAATCGTAAAGTCACTGTCTTCGTGAACGTAAACAAAACTTTTCATTTGATTAGAATTATTGAAATAACTTAAGCCCGGTATAAAAATATTAATAATTCTCAGGTACTGATCCGTTGAGAAAAACTGCATTGGCAAACAACAGTAATCCTTTGTCCCAAAAATGTCTGAACAATGGATTGTCTACCATATAAATAGCCTGTCCTGATCCATGTGCCTGTACAGCAAAAGATACAGATTCTTCCAGCTGTTTTTTAAGTCCGGTACCTATAAATCCATAACTGTCATAATTTTTTGGAACATGAACTACATTCCACATGCCCTTCTGCAGAGCAAAAGTCGCCGAAGAAGTCTTCAGACTGTAATAAGTTTTACCAAGTCCATATGCCAATGGATGGCTGTCATCTACCACATTTTTTACGATGGCGCCTGCAGTCCCCTTGCTGATGCTCCTTCTTTCCAACCCTTCAAAATCATTCAATCTGTCCATTAACTCTTTTTTCAATTTTTTATCCTCAGCGGCCTTTTTATCCTCATCGGTGGCAAATACTTCAAAAGTTAGTCCCTTTTTTCCTGTAAATTGTTGTACTGCGCCTTCTATCACTATCAGTCTTCCTCCCTTTGCGGTCCATTCTGATAGCTTTTTGAATTTATCTTCTCCAATAGAATAGTAACCATCAGGCAGGATGATCGTATTGTAGGAAGAAAAATCTGCCCTATCAAACTGATCCCAATCAATAATGCTTATCCCATAATCCATGATCTGATCAAAATAGAACCATATTTCACCACAAGAATTGGCACTGATGCCCCTACCTGAAAAGGTAAGTATTTTTGGCGCTTTGATGAGTTCAAAAAAATTGCCACCCATATCGCCGCCTTTATCCGAAAATCCTGTCGTATGTTTTGTATAATCAAGAATGCCATGTGCCTGAATAAGTCCACTGACTTCTTTATCAAAATCACTTTTACGTTTATTGTCCCCTACATTCACCATCAGACTTCCTTTCGGAATGATCTTTCCATGGTATGAAGATTCCTTGACCGCCATACGAACTTTGTAATCCTTTTTATGAAAAGCCGCCAGCACTTTAGCCCCATTCAAGTCATTCCATGGTATTTGATAGGCAAATGCTTTTACTTTATCGTCCTGCATGACGGCATTTATCGGCAATGTCTTTATTGTCTCAATCTTTGTTGTGACGGGAAATGCATAACAATCTGTCTGATAGGCAAATGGCAATGCCCAAGCTGTAATATCATAGGTCACTGAATCGCTAAGGATGGGTTCTTCTTCCATCAATACCTGTAGTAACACGGATCTTGGTTGAGCAGCCTGAATGACCATATCGCCTTCCTGAAGGTCAAACTTTTTTGTAGCTTTAGATTGATAATGATAAGCACTCAAACCTGTATTTTTCAAAGCGTATCCATACTGTATCCCATTTCTATCAAATAAAGTAGCCAATCTGCTGAGTGATGGACTCTTTTTTAGTACATAAGTCTTATATTTTCCTTTTGGACTTTGATAGCTTTCGGTATAGTAAGTCTTAAAATTAGTCAACAATTTAGCTGCATTTTTAGAAGATATTTCTATGGTGGATAATGCTACTACGGTGTTATGGTCTATTTTATCCCGGATGGTCAGTGTGTCCCCGTTTTCAAGTTGAATTGCTCTGCCTGAAGAACTATTGCCTGCCTGCTCATAAGTCATTCCGATGGCACCACTGTAACAAGGATAGGTATCTCCATAACTTGGGTAAAGAAGGTCAAATACCTCTCTGGTCCAGTACAGCCAACCTTTTTTGTCAAAGTAAGATGCGTGGTTTTTCCCGATTTCAACCTGAAAATCGCGCTGAAAAGCAGACATAAAGGAATGATAAGGTTCGGCAGCAGGAGCAAAATAATAATTTGAGTTGTAACCCATTTCATGAAAGTCTGCATGTACGTGAGGCATCCACTGATTGTAAGCAATGACCCTTTCTCTGGATTCCTTTTGGGTCTGCCAGGCCCAGTCTCTGTTCATATCAAACATATAGTGATTGTATCTTCCGCTTGGCCATGGTTCCATATGTTCCCGATGAGTAACACCGGGATGGGTACGGTTTCCAGAAGCGTTTTTTAGAAAATGTACGTATCGGTCATATCCGTCCGGGTTAAGGCTCGGGTCTATGATAACCACAGTGTTTTTTAACCATTCCGTGGTTCTGGAATCAACGCCTGATACCAGTTGATACAAAATATTTGCTACACTTTCTGTAGTACCTGCTTCATTGCCATGTACCCCAAAACTGCACCATACCAATGCTTTTTCATTAATAGCTGCTGGCTTTTGTGTTGATAATCCGGTATTTTGCAGGTTCGTAAGTCTTATATTTTCAAGGTCATTCAGATTTTCCCGGGTAGATACAAATATTAACTGAAGAGGTCGGCCCTGATAAGATTCCCCAATTTTTTTGGTGATCACCATATCGCTTTGTCCGTCTATATAATTTATGTAATCAGTAACTTGATGATGAAAAGAATGCTGTTTTCCATATTGTTTTATATATTCAGATGGGGATTGTATTTTTTGTTGGGAAAAAAGAGACAAGCCTGTCAATAGGCCAAAGGTCAATAATAAAAGTCTGGGCATAAAAAATAATGTTTGTTCAGGAAAAAGGTTTTACACAGCAAATGTAAGGTATTACTGAAGTCCCCTTTTATTTTATGGAGAAATATTTTGCCTTTATTCTTAAGTAGGTAGTATAAAAAAGGAATTAAGTAATCAGGAGCTTAAATGATTTAAAACATTTGTTGATGCCTTTTGCTAATTTTTTAATTTAGAATTGTTTGCCATTCTTTGTTCGACATTCGAAATTTATACCGACGATAATTTTATTTAAGAAAAATTATGTCTTCATTATACTCAAAATCAATACATTGTGTAAAAATATTTATGCAAACCAATTTATTTTGAGTATAGTTGAAATAATTTTGATAATAAAAAATAGTCATATCAGCCAAATGAATCTTGTCAATTCTGAAATTTGATAAATTTTCAACCATATATCCCACCGACCTACTCTATCACCACCTTTTTGATAAATGTTTTCCCATTGAACTGTATTTTCAACATATAAATGCCCGATGGAAGATGGATATTCATGGTGTCCAAAGAATTACTTTTTTTAGAAGATACCAATACCCCATGGATAGAATACACTTCCACAACAGATGATTCGTCTAAGCCATCAATATGGAGTATTTGACGGGCTGGATTTGGGTATATCCTAAAATTGTCCAATTTGTCCTCTGCAGTTTTGGATGGATTTTGCCATGTCTCACCTTTTTTATTTCCCCATAAATATTCGGCCAAATCCGGCATATCAATAAATGGGTTTCTATTGTTTTGCCAGGAATATACTACATTATTTCTGTTCTTTTCAAAGTCATCCGGCGGATCATTTTTATGCCAATTTAATAAGGTCGCCAGGTCACCAAACTTTCCTACTTGTCCTTCAGGAAATCCATTGACTACTTCCAGCCCATTGTATCGTACATCGAGAAAAAATATCCCTCTGGCTACATCTCCTTTAAAACTGCCCAATGTGCCTGCAGGACCATTGTATTCACCATAAAACTGATTTCCCCTGGAACTGTTTTCAGGCCCATCCACAGCTCTTATACCATGGGCATCTGAATTGGCGTGTCTTGTTGAATCTGCATTGGTTGGCCAGAATATGTTTCTTCCATCAAAAGTTTCATCTGCTTCGATGCTATTGAAACCACCACGAGAGCGCGGCCAGGTATGTTCTCTATTCCAGGAGTTAAAATTATCTGACGACAATTGAAGATCAAGTTTTGGACGACCTTTCTCCAGATAGACCAACCAAACCTGATTGCTGTTTTCAGGATTCTGATCTGCTTCTTTGAGGATATCTATGACATCATTGTACGTTTGGGCACGCACTTTGGTCGGATCTGCGATGATGCTTTGTAATGCATTGTGAAGATCTACACCTGATTTACCGGACAAAACATCGTAATAATGGATGGGCTGTGTTCCCGTGACTTTATCGTAGGTGGGATTTACAGGTGTTCCAAAAGCGGCTACTTTAAAATCATTGTCTACAATTCTTATTTCTACATTATTGTTGAGAGCCAAAAACTGTGTCGGCAAAGTGCCCAGAAATATTTTCATGATCTCATCCCCTTCATCAAATGTATCGTCTATCAGACTGATCGTGGTACTGACCTTGTTTTGCCCTTTGACTATCTTTAGTAATGTACTTCCTGTAAAATCGTCGACATTAAATGAGCCGTTTGACAAAGAAAAATTAATAGGAAGGTCTTCATCTACATTTTGTTCTGTGGTAAAGACAATATCAAATGTTTCTCCTTCATTGTACATCTTTTGTGGTATAGCGATCAAAACACCATTGAGAATAACTCCACTGCCATCATTCAACCTCCTGGGTGTGGGCACTCCTGTGAAGTAAGTTCCTTCGTTGTTGCGCTGAATAGAAGTGGTATTATTTGTATTTCCTTCATTGTATTGCTGGATCAGGGGATTAAATGCTCTGAAAATGGTCAGCATGGCATCTGCATCTGCATCATTGGTATCATATAGAAGCACATCTACCAACGTTTGGTCAACATAAGCCAGTGTCCCTTCAGGAAAATTTTCGACATTGGCTTTATAAATAGCCACTGCATCAGCCCCATTCTGAATTACATTGTTAGGGATAATATATTGAGGAAAAGGAACTACTGTAGTACTTCCAATAAGTAATATCCCATTGATGTCTGTGACGTATCCATCCAGATCGAGTGCCAGATAGCTGGTATTGCCTCCACTGGCAGAACCATTATAAAAAACAACCACATAACCATCCAAAGGAAAATTGGGTGTAGCTGATTTTAATTCTAAAAACTCCTTGTCATCAACGCCTGGAGTATCACAATCCAATTCATTGATAACGAGAGCCGGTTGTGAGAAAAGACATAGAGTAGAAAAAATCAGGTAAAATAATGATAAAATGAAAGGCTTCATGGAAGGGGTTTAATGTAAAAATAAGAGAGGACAAAGATAGGTTAAAAAGTTGGAAAATACTTCAAACTATCCAATGGATCAGTCGGAACTGTTGCTAAATTTTGAATCGTCACTTCCCTAAGCATCTGACTAAAGAAGGATAAAATTAGGTTAAGTTTTAAGTTGGGAAGCATTAAAACAACATCTTTGTTTCTTTAACTTATTCCTGCTTAAAAGTCATTTTTGCAAAAATGGGATATGATTTATAATTCTTGTGCACATGACTTTGTAAGTAGCTAAGAAAACTGAATTTAAAAAGGGGGCATCTTTGACAGAATACCCCCTTTAAAAAGCTTAAAATACCACTTTATAATTTACTGTAATTTATGTTTTTTTGTTTGCATTGTTATAGGGCAAGACGTAAACCAACTCCTCCCCAATTTCCGCTAAAACCTTCATAATTACCAAACTCATACGAAGGCTGCCAATCCAAAGAAACATTAATAGGAATGCCGGGAAATTTATAATCCAGACCTAATACACCATCAATGCCTACACTGGTACCTCCATCATAAAATGCAGGTTTATAAAATCCTACGTGTGCACCGGGACCTATATACCACTTCAATGATCCGCTTTCTGATAGATTGTGGTGATACTCATATAATGCCGTAATACGCGTACCTCTATCCCAAAAATACCCTATGGCTTCAAAAGCAGCATTTGACCTTACAAAAGTTTTCAGGGTTACACCAGTTGGGTAAAACTTTACTCCAATGGCTGTTTTATAATTACTTCCGTTTGCTTGTGCAAAGCCGTCATGGCTAAAAAATACACTTAAGATAAATGTCAAAAAGATGGTATTTATACATATTGGAAAGTAGCGTTTCTTATTGCCGTGCATGATAATTGTGTTCAATGGTTGGTGTTTCATGTTATTTGATTTTTACTTATATTTTCAATAAAATTATTGATACACAAAGATCGTTTGTGAAAAAATCAAAATGTTACACAATTCTATATTTTTGTTTCATAAATCAATGATCGGGTTATCGTCAACCTGTGATCGGGTGATCGGTGATCGATGATCTGAATGGCTTTTTAACTTTGCTACCTTTGTGTCTTATCGTCTTTGTGGCAAAATTATTTGGTGATCGTTGATCGTTTTACTTTTTAATCTTTGTGGTTTATTTGAGCCTTTCTGACTTTGTGGCGAAATTATTTGGTGATCGAGTATTCGGTGATTGGTAATCAGAATGTTTTTTAATCTTTGAATAGTATCAGATGTCTGGAAAAATAGCATATAATTTTTTGGCACTTTTTATGCAAGACAAAGGTATGCAGTCATCATATACTTCTATTTCATGATCAATCAGGATACTTCACGTCTATCAAGGCTTACTGCCATTCTCACCATGCTGATGGCCAGATCAATGATTTCGGCCAATGAAATAGCAGACAAATTTGATATGAGTTTACGCACTGTTTACAGAGATATAAGGGCCCTGGAGGATGCAGGTGTTCCTATTGTACATGAACCGGGTTCATATTATTCATTGGCACAGGGTTACAAATTGCCTCCGGTGATGTTTACCAGAGATGAAGCTGCTGCTTTTCTGACTGCAGAAAAATTTATGCAAACCATGGCTGATCCACATACTTCCAATGCCTTTTATTCTGCTGTTCAAAAAATTAAATCGGTTTTGCGAAAAGCGGATAAAACGTACTTGGATAGTCTCGATCAACATATCGCCGTGCTTCAAAATCCATTTCTTCCCGTCAAGGCAGAAGATTTAAAATTTCTCCCACAAATCATGAAGGGAATTGCAGATCAAAAGGTAATGTCTCTAACCTACGAAGCCGTTCACAGTAAAACTAAGTCTACCAGAAATATCGAACCCATTGGTATTTATTTTGCCTCGTCCAGGTGGTATCTCATAGGTTATTGCCAACTTAAAAACGATTACAGACAGTTTAGAATTGACAAGATCATATCGCTCCATCTTATTGAGGAAAGCTTTACCCGCACACATCCAAGTCTGAAACAATATCTTAAAATGACAGAAGTGGAAGAAAAAACCCTCCATGAAATCATCATAAAGGTGAAAAAAGAAGATGTTTGGCGCATGGGAGAACAAAAATATTACATGGGTTTTGTAGAAGAACGGTTTGAAAATGAAGATGTTATTTTAACCTTTATGAGCCCTTCCCAAGAAGGATTTGCCAAAGCTTACTACATGTACGGAGAATATTCAGAAATCATATCTCCTCTATCGCTAAAAACAATGATCATAGAAACCGGAGAGAAAATTCTAAAAAAAATCAAACTTTAAAAATTTCAGTGACATACCTTTGTCAGTAGCCGCTGCTATCTTTGTATCCAAAATAATAATAGTGATGCAAAATCAATTTAAAACACAATTCAAAACGATCGTAAAATCCCCCTTATCCAAGGTTTGGGATGCACTCACAAATCCGACATTGGTAAAAGAGTATTTGTTCGGTTCACAACTTGTCACGAACTGGATCCCAGGTCATCCTATCATTTTCAAAGGCGAGTGGGAAGGTACACCATATGAAGATAAAGGTACTGTCATTGAATATTTTCACGAACAAAATCTGGCGTATTCATATTTTAGTAATTGGAGCGGCAAAGAAGATATGCCTGAAAATTATCTTTTGGTAACTTATGAAGTGACAGAAATTCCTGAAGGCACAGAACTGACCATAACACAAACCAACTATGACGAAGATAAAGCAGCTCACTCATTAAAAAGCTGGGAATCAATCATGGATGGCATGAAAACCATGTTGACAAACCAGAAATAAGGTCTCTACAAGTGGATTGGTCTGATGCAAGTCCATAATATTAAGATTTAACCTT
Source organism: Saprospiraceae bacterium (assembly GCA_016714445.1). GTDB lineage: Bacteria > Bacteroidota > Bacteroidia > Chitinophagales > Saprospiraceae > OLB9. The sequence goes on from JADJNF010000007.1 coordinate 386,410, forward strand.
TTGTCTGAGTCATGTACAAATGATGTACTGCCAGCAAATATAAAGCTTTTATATTTTGTCGGAATATTCCTGCCTGTGGTCGGAAAAATTCTTCACCTGTATTTTTATGGTTAACTTTGTCTTTTTTTAAGGAACCATTTCCTTAGCTACATTTATTATTGCCATGTTGACACATAACTTATCTTTGATTATTATTCGGATATAAATTATTTCCAATATGACGCCTATCATAGAAATATTTCAAACCAATGTCGATTCAGAAAGTATAGCCCAAACCATACTCACTGAAATAAATAACCTTTTTCCGGAACTGGTGGTAAATTTTGATTTGGAAGATTGTGATCGTATCCTCAGACTGGTCACTCCGTCTTATGATTATGTGCCGAAGGTATCTGCTATCCTCGTTGACTCCGGCTATCTATGTGAAGTGTTGCCGGATGATATTTGATTTAAATGCTATTTTCGGATAAAAACTATATCTTTCCTTTTATGAAATACGAGAAACGGCCATTTTAATTTTTAAGATGATTTGGTTGTTCTGAATTGGCTGATTGTAATTTGCATTTCCAAAAAATACTATCATAATATAATGTCCAACATGGTATTGTCCAAATCCACACTGCTAATAGAAATTATTTATAAAATATTTGAATGTAAAAATGCTTTGCAAATCAATAAATTTTCAAAATTATTAGAATAATAACATTTAGAAATATATTTTTACCGTCGAAACAAATCACACCAACTAAATGATTCGCACCGTCATTTTAGAAGATGAAATACCTTCGCAGCAATTATTATCCACCATTGTCAATGAATACTGTCCTTATCTGCAATTGGTAGGTATGGCAGATAGTGTAGAAAAAGGGCTCATGACAATAAAAGAAACACAACCGGACCTTGTTTTTTTGGATATCCATATAGGTCATCAAACCGGATTTGACTTATTGGATAGATTAGAGCACAAAAACTTTAAAGTAATCATTACTACAGCGCATGATGAATATGCGCTAAAAGCATTTGGGTATGAAGTCGTGGATTATCTTTTGAAGCCTTATAGTCCAAAACAAGTTATTAAGGCAGTAGATAAAGTAAATAAATTACATTTTCTGACCAAGGCAAATAAATATTTAGAAGATAACAACGTTAAAGCTTCTCCAAAACGTATTCATCTCAATACTCAAGAAGGTATACTGATTTTAAATGTATCCGAAATCATTTCATGTGAAGCAGATGGAGCTTATTGCAAAATAAATACATCTTATGGTGCCAAAATCTTCGTAAGCAAACCATTGATTGAAATTGAAAATTACTTAAATGATGATAATTTTACACGTGCACATACGAGTCATCTTGTCAATATTGACCATATCAGGAAGTTTCTTAAGGAAGATGGTGGATTGCTAGTGATGAGTGATGGTTCTAAGATACCTGTGAGCAGGAGGAGGAAGCAAGAATTTTTAGAGAGGATCCGATTTAGGTAAATAATCGACCGAGTAGAAAGAAAATTAATTACCTAAATTTAAAATCTACAAATTGGAATTTGTACCTATATATCTTTGCTTGACTTTTCGTTTGCGAAAGTTACTTGTTAAAAGAAAAATATATGGCTTACTCAATAAAGTCTCAGATACTAACAAAATAAAATAATTTTAATTTAAATGCTATAATGGTGTATAGAAACATAACGGTTAAAATTATTTTTTTATTGATATTGCACTGCAACTTATTCTCTCAACAAAACCTAAAACTTTTAGGAAGAAGTGAGAATTTTGCTGCTTCAGAGATCAATGATGAAATTTGGATTGCAACATTAAATAAAGGCTACAATAGATACCGTGGTGTAGATACCAAACATTATTTGCTAAATGATAAGAAATCAGGACTAAAGGGTACTTACATCAGTAGTTCCCTTCATAAAGATAAAAAAGAAAGCTTTGGACATCGACTAAAGAGAATCTTTGTTTTTTTGACCAAAGTACTGATAAGTTTACTTGTTTTCAAGCAGTCTGGGAAAAAGGTATCTTAAATGACGAATACCATATTTTAGGTTATGATTCTATAGGTAATTCTTTAATTTTTCTTGTCAATGATTCTATATTTAATTATGACATTTCTAAAAACAAAGTCACTCTTAATTATGGCAGGACGAATGGTAATTCTTTTTACTTCTCCCAAGATACAATTATAGGTACGCAATTTATAAAAGGAACTAGTTTAGAACTATGGATACGAGATGGTAAAAATTACAAAAAAAAGATCTGCGATTTTTCAGAAAATCAAATATTAAGTAAAAGGAAAGTTTTTAATGTATTGAAGTCAGAAAATCAATGGTGGTTGTTTACGGATGATGGATTGATCAAATTTGATTTCGCTAATGTTATGAATAATAAGTTATTCAAATACAGCCAATCATCAAAAGATGTTATGTATTTAGGTGTTAATTTCAAAGAATTTATTTTTATAACATCTGATCACTATGGAGTTCTTATTTTTGATACTAAATCACAAAAATTTATTAGAAGAAAACCTTTTGAAAGTCTTGGATTGCATTATATTTTCTGTGATCGCCATAATAGGCTTTGGCTGACGAATATTTATAGAGACATTGAAATATATACAATACAACAATTTCTTTCAAATTCAAATGATACATTAAATGGTTTTACATCAAACCAGGTCGAGATTAAGGATGACATTAAGGTTTTTATTAGTCAAAACAAAGGCCTTCTGATAAAGAAAGATGGCGAAACCAGACTCTTGGAATTAGAAACAAAAAAACTACCAATCAAATCAATATATAAAGCAAAAATAATTGATGACAATAATATACTTTTATGTGATCTGTTTAATATTTATCACTATAATTGGACCATAAAAAAAATAAGAAAAATTTCTTTACCAAACATTAGACAAATTGAAGATTTAAATTCGTTTAGAGACACGTTATATATCCTTAGCAATAATACTTTACACCGTTTTCTATGGCCGTCACTTATTAAAATAAATTCTGATATATTTAATAAATATGATTATCGTTTTGATCATTTATGCAATGTAACTGATGACATGATTACATTGTGCCATGGCGATGAATATGTTAGATTCTCTTCATTTTCGAATGTTAGTGTATTCATAGATAGTTATATTTATAATTCTGTTTATGAGCCATATGGACAAGAACATTATCTAGCCACACAAAATGGATTGTTTTTACTAATAGAAACGCATAATGTTAAATCGTTAACTGACTTTTCACCCATTTTAAAGGATAATCCAGTAGAACAAATCGCTCAATCCAAGAACTTTGTTTATTTTGTTGCAAATAATTTAATATGTCGCCATCATAAAAAAACAGAAAGGATAGACATCTTTGATCAATACGTATTTGAAACTACCCCCATTTTTGGCATTGATTCAGATAAACTAACAATTGCAGGGGAGCAGATAATGGAAATACCGCTTTCTGACGCATTTGTTTCCAAGAATAAATACAAACTTCTCTTAGACTATGTTTTGGTAAATAATAATAAAACACATTTAGAAAATTTAAATGATCTTAAACATAATGAAAATTCGCTTAAATGGAGATTTTATATTCCAGATTACCTTCATTCAAATGTTAATAAAATAGGATATCGGGTAATACCAGCATTAGATACTTCGTGGATTTTTATAAATAATCATCGAGAGATAGAACTGTCCAATTTAGCACCTAATAAATATACTATTCAAATAAAAGCGTTTTTTGCTAACGGGCAGATTTCTGATATTAGAGACTATTCATTTACCATTTTGAACCCTTGGTACAAAACATGGTATTTTCTATTGTTAGCTTTAACTACAACTATAATCTTTGGTTTTATTCTCTCCAAGAAATATATTCAATCTATCCATCAAAAACACGCCATTGAAAAACAAATTACCGATTTACAAAGATCAGCCCTCCAAGCACAAATGAATCCTCACTTTATCTTCAATTGTCTGAATTCTATTCAGAACTACATTATGCGTAATGATAAGGATATCGCCATGGAATATCTTACGAAGTTTGCAAGATTGATCAGGCAATATCTCAATGCAAGCAATACAGACCTGGTCACGCTGGATGATGAAATATCCATGCTGACCAATTATCTGCATCTTGAACAAATGCGCTTCAATCAGTCCTTTGAGTACCACTTTCAGGTAGATAAAAATTTAGATCCTACCGAGATTACACTTCCACCTCTGCTGATCCAGCCATTTGTAGAAAATGCCATTCTCCACGGCATGACAAGTATCACAAATGGTGGGCAAATCAACATCGACATCAGTAAAAAAGAAAATCAACTTCAGATCACCATCAAAGACAATGGCAAAGGATTTGATAAAAACAAAAACACCGGGATGCGCAGATCATTGGGTATCTCCATCACTCAGAAGCGACTACAATATATCAACGATCACGCAGAAGGAAACTACGCCATCTCTACCACATCTTATGAAAGTGGCACAGAGATTAATATTACGGTCAAACTTACATGATCACAGATCACAAGATCCCTCAATCCTCCCGCCGCCTACACCTGATTTTCTACCACGTATTAACTACCTGCGACCGCATGTAAACTGACACAATACACAAATGTTGCAGCATATATCTTTACACTATAAATGTAAGATATTGAATGCGATACTTTGGGATGGTAACAAACAACTTCATGGATTCATAGAATTCACAGAAAATGAGTTGGTATTCAGGCTGAAAGACTTTTCTGATACGAGCCTTCATTTAGAGATAGCATATTTGGATATTGTACATGTGCGCAACCATAAGATGTATGGGATATCGCATGAAGGCATCGAAATAGTTTCCAAAGATGGTAAGCGGGATGTTTTTGTGGTGGAGGGTGTGGAGATCGTAAAGCAAAATTTAAATAGAAAAATGGCATAGTTCATATGTTGACACAAATAAAATGGCAAAAATAAAATGAGTGTGGGTGTATAACAAAAGTTATACTGTGGAACAAATAGGCCCGCATTACCTTTGCCACGAAAGTGGAGATTTGGATTGGGAATAAACAAGTTAGGTTCAAGATAATTTTGTAATAGATGTATCAGATAATGCAAGGCTTAATTCAAAATATAATAGAATAAAATATTAAATATGCACAACAATTACAATAAAGCGTGGCATTTCGGGAATAATGCATCCATTAAGTTTTCCGATTCAGGTGTGCCCTTTGAATATGGAAATGGATACATTGATTCATCAAATGCAACAGCATCTATCTGCGATAATAATGGAGAGTTATTATTTAGCACAGACGGTGTAAAAGTATTTTTACCTGATGGACAAGATATACCATTTAACACTATCTTTTCAAATAAATCACAAGCAATATTATTATTGCCTATACTCGATTGCAATAATGAATATGCAATAATTACCATTGATAGGCACCCTGAAATTACATACAATTTTGATGAACTTGCCATTAATGAGCCAGAAATCCCCATAAATAGTAAACTTAATTTAACAATATTTAATCTGACGAATAGAACTTTTCAGCAAATTCAACAGTTCGGGTCTAGAAATGGATTTGTATTTTGTGAAAAACTAGCTGTTACCTTAATAGGAAATTCATACAATATAATTACACTCTCAAGAAAAATTACTAACCAATCAACAGATCATATCACATTAGCTTCAGTCTACAAAATGGAATGCAAAGATTTTCTGCATTATAATGATTTTGAAATACCAAATGTGTCTTGCAATCCATTTGGTCAGATAAAAATAAGTCCGGATAATACAAAAATTGTATTCGCAAACTGGAATTTTGCAAATTCGGTATTGTTAGATATGATTATAAGTAATAATCAAATTCAATCAATAAATTATTTTGATAGAATTAATATTGCACCCTACCCGTCTTTACCCTTAATATCACAAGTTAATAAACACTTTGGAGTAGAGTTTTCAGAAAATTCAAATTTTCTATATATATCAATTGTCGGTAGCGCTTATCACGAATGGAATAACAGTCATAGTTTTATCTATCAAATTAACTTATTCAATTCTACATTTACAAATAACTTAATACATACTCATGCTCAAAGCGAAGAGCAATTAATGAATTTTTATGGCATAGGTCACTTACAATATAATTATGGTAATATTTACTTCACTTTACCCACATTAAATAAGCTTGGTATTATTAAGGATATAAATACGCTGCATCCACTAGTTGATGAAAATTACTTAGAATTAACTAATATCACTTATTATGGCTTACCGCCTTTGACACCCTATATAGATTCAAATATTCCATTTATTCAGCCATTCAATTCAGTAATGGAGATAATAGGAGAAGAAACAAATTCGCAAATAAGTCATGATACATGTGAATGTAATGAATGTAAAGAAGAAAAATTACAGCAACCAAAACTATGTGTCAAAGCTTATATAAATACTGATAATAATCAGATTACTCAAAATGGTTGTCACCAACTTATTTTAGAGGTATGCAACTTTTATCCTTATCTTGATTTCTGTGATGTAGTAATTGATTTAATAGAAATAACAAATCCTTTAGGTGAGACTATAAGCCATTCTTTCAATTCAGAAATACAGATATTCCCTAAAGGTGCGGCTTGTTTTGGTGATATTCACAATTGTTCTTGTGTTAAACGGGAATTTCTTATAAAGTCAAATAATGCCATATCTGGAGTGTATAAAATTGAAATCAGAAGTATATCATACAAAGTAAAGTATATGACTTCACAAAGTATTAATCTAAATGTCAATTAAATATGAAAATTAAAATTATTTTCTTTTTGTTTTTAACCATACTTTTTACAAATAAAATGAGAGGGCAGTGTACTCCACAAACTTTTGGGACTCTTTCTTTTGATATTGTTACATCAGATTGTATCAATTTTGAATTTGTAATAACTGATTCTGACGGTTGTTTAGACTTTGCATGGGCTGCGACTGGAGCCCCAATTACAGATCCTTGTGATTTTGGCTGGTTAGGGGCTGCATGTAGTAATCAATATGCAGAATGCCCACAACAGCCATTTCAAGTTCCTATTTACGGAAATAATGCACCAAATGGTGTTTGGCAATTTCTTGGAGTTATTCCTGGAATATATAATTCTATTGAAAATCATATTGGACCAGGGAGTGGGCCTTATGAATATAAATGGTTAGTAGATAATGCTGTAGTAATTAGAGGACATACTCTTGGGTATACTTGCGCGTCAAATGGGATGAATATAGATTTTTTTGTACCTTATGACTTAGGTTGTAAAAACATAGTATCTATTTCAACATCACATCAATCAGGGGACTTCTTTCCATGTGGTTGTACTGTTGTAACTGGAGTCATCAATTATACTAATGGTCAAACATATAATTTTGATTTTAATATTAAAGTACAATGTGATATTGGTACACTTCCATTTTATTGTCAAAACCCAGAAATATCTATCTTAACATCTCTCTATAACTCTACAAATGGCTCAAATTGGACAAACAAAAGCGGGTGGGAAGAAGGGGCTGCTGGTACTAATTGTGATCCTTGCGGTAATATTTGTGGTGCTGCCCCTTGGCATGGCATTACCTGTAATGCTCAAGGAGAAGTAACTAACATAGAATTACCAAACAATAATCTTTCAGGTACTTTGCCTAATACACTTCATAATCTCCCATCTTTGACAGGGGTAAATCTTAGTAATAATGAAATAGGAGGTAACCTACCTTCCGATCTTGGTAATGCAGATCTAACCATATTGAACTTATCAAACAATAATATTACAGGAAATATTCCATCATCTCTTTCATCAACTCTTGTCTTATCGTTAAGTCATAATCAGTTAACAGGTAGTATTCCATCTACATTTGGTACATCAGGCATGTTAGCTCTTTTTGTCAATGATAATCTATTATGCGGTTGTTTTGACGCTTCATTAAACAACTTATGTACATCTCTGGGATCCAACGGAACAAATGTAAACATCAGCAATGGTAACACCTTCAATGCACCATGGGAAGAATTTTGTAGTGGTCAGGTTGGAGAATGTGGAAGTTTATTAAACAACTGTACTCATCCTGATTTTGATGCGTTGGCTGCTTTATATTTTGGTACAGGAGGATTAAGTAATTTATGGACAAATAGCACTGGGTGGTCAGGAATACTTACTGGTAATTGCGACCCTTGCGGAGAATGCGGCAATAACAATCCTTGGTATGGATTAACTTGTCAGAATAATAGGGTCATAGGTATAATTCTTCCAAACAATAATCTAACAGGTCCTCTATCCCCAGCTCTCACTGGACTTACAGAGTTAGTAGGTTTAAATTTATCTAACAATAATTTAAGTGGCATATTACCTTCTGAATATTCACAATTTGCAAATTTGAATAACCTGATACTTTCAGGTAATAATTTAACTGGGTCAATACCTTCAGAGTATTGTAGTTTAATGCCAATGAATCAACTCAACTTAGCGAATAATGATTTATCAGGTTGCTATGATTCCGATTTAAATTGCCTCTGTGTACTGAACAATACCAACAATATAAGTGACGGAAATGCCTTCTCCATACCATTCTCTTCATTTTGTGCATCAGGTGACGGCAATTGCAGCGATAATTGTATAGATGTGGATGGAGTAAATGATTATTTACATAGAAGTAATTTGGGTACAAATAGTGACTTTTCAGTGTCTGCTTGGTTTAATGCCGGTACATCAGGAAACGGGGGGTTTGAAGACAGGATAGTTAGTTTTGGCCCTACAGATAGGTTAGAGATAGGTATAGATGAAAACAGTGGTTTTTTATGGGTTTATGATTGGTTTTTAGGTGATATACAAACCTTTGGTGCAAATCTAAGAGATAATAACTGGCATCATGTGGTCTTTTCAAAATCAGGAAATATGAATGCCATTTATTTGGATGGAACTTTACAGGGTTCTTATACGGTAACAAGTCCCAGTTATGGTCCAAATTTCAGAGTAGGGACTTGGACTGGCAATAACAGTACAGCTGCCTTCTTTAAAGGTAAAATTGATGATGTTTCAATTTGGAATATTCCTTTAGGAGCCACAGATATTAGCTCCTTACAAACTTGTGAATTGAATGGGGATGAGTTAGGCTTAGTTGCTCATTATGATTTTAATACAGGAGAGTCCGAAGGGATGAATGGTTCAATTACAATGATTGAAGATAAAACTTCAAATAACAATGACCTAACTATTGTTAATATGGCCATGCAAGGAACCACGTCTAATCTGGTATTATCAACGACTGGTGTATATGAAAACTGCACTCAATGCTCTACTCCTCCGATTGCAAACTGCAATACTGGATTTACATCAACCATTGTAGCTTCTGTAGGTTTTGTGACAATAACTACTGCTCAGATAAATAATGAGAGCACATCAGCTTGCAATGGTAATCTAACATTCAGCTTCCATCCTACCAATTCTGAGACCACACTCACCTATGATTGTAGTGAGACCGGACAGAAAAATGTAACGCTTTACGTCACAGATGCAAACGGCCTTCAATCATCATGTAATAGTACATTTGAAATAGAATATGCTGACCCATCTTTAATTGCATTAAGAGAAATATATGAATCGACGGGTGGTCCCAATTGGTTTAATACAATAGCAAACAATAGACCATGGTTTGTAGATTGTGACCCTTGTGGAAAAATAGATGGCACACCTTGGTTTGGCTTAACATGTAACATTAATTCAACTCTTGACAATATTAAAATCAAGTTTATAGATTTGGGCAATAATAATCTTAATGGTTCTTTGCCTGATGTTTTTTCAGTTTTTAATCTTATAGAAGAAATAAGATTAAATAATAACCAAAACCTAACGGGAAACTTGCCTCCATCTTTCTGCAACATGACAACCTTGATGCAGATAAATTTATCTAATACTGGATTGGGAATTGGAGGGAGTCCTCCAACAATTCCAACGGGGTGTTTTTTAAACTTAGCACAAATATTTCAAATAAATCTTGGACATAATACCGTAGGGAATTTTACTGGACCTTTGCCTGAAGTACACCCTAATGCACCGCTAGCGTTTTTACTATTTAATAATAATAAATTCTATGGTAAGATTCCAGCATCTTATGGTAACTACAATTTACCATCTAATGGAGAATTTAGATTTTATAATAATCCAAATATAAATGAGTGCTACCCGTATTCTATGATTAACCATTGTAACTTACTAAATTTTACAAATGCAAATATTAGTGCTAATACAGGGCTAACTCCTTGGTCAAATTTCTGCGCAACTCAAGCTAATGCATGCTGCCTTCCAGGGTCAGATTTGATCATTGATTGGTCACCTATTGTATCTGGAACATATAAATCAGCCGGCAATATTCAGATTATACATCCTAATCCTGCCATGGCACCCAATGCCAATATTATTTTTTCGCATGGAATTGGTTCTAGTGTTACTATTCCTGCTAATTTTAATACTCCACCTGGAAGCGTGACTATCCAGGCAAATGGGTGCAATTAACCTTAAAACAAATCATTATGCTCCAACCTCTAACTAAAAACCTATCTTACCTTGTGTTATCTTCATCAAAAGATAACACAGAGTCACTTTTGTCTTACCAACACCAACGATTATCCATAAAAGAAGGAAATAATTATCTATTAATCCCTATCTCTCAAATTATTTTCATTGCCGCAGATTCTAATTATTCTACTTTATATCTGGCGAATGGCAAAAACATAATGACAAGCAAAACATTAAAAGTTTGGGAAGATAAAATCAATCACCTATTTTTTATAAGATGTCACCGGTCGTACCTGGTTAATGTAAAATATATTGATCACATCAGCAAAAAAAACAATTCTATTGATATATTGAATCATATCATTCCAATCTCAAGAAACCAAAAAAAAGCAATTGTTCATTGGATAAAATAAGCAGGCGGCAATTCGTTCCATAATAAAACCCACATAAGTACAACCTAACTTTTCTCTACATTATGGCTTATCCAATTTCTGCAATTACACAAACGATACAAAAAAACATGCACTCGTTTCTTTGTAATGAGCTGGCATTACAAAGAAACCACTGGATGATGGAAGATAGACAAAACACATTACTTTGTCATCCTGCCATGCTACAAACAAACCAAAGAATGTTTGAATGAAACGCTGACTCGTTTAAAAGAAATCATCGGAGCCATCAAAGTAATCTCTCAATAATTCATTGAATCAGTTGCGTGTTATAAAGAAACACCCGGATCATACTTTATAACCTTTCAACAAAACCTTTAAACCCATCTGTGTGTAATGAAAATCCACATGGAGCGACATAAATTTCATATAACGACATAATATTTTTTAATGTAGTTGTGTTATATCTATGTATGCGGATAATTTTGCCACGTATATTTCAAACAATTTTATGTGTCCGATAAATATTTTTATGTAGTGTTAATGTAAATTTAACTTGAATTATAGTTTCACGATCTGCTATGAATTAAAATCCATTATCGGCCAAATTCATAAAAAAAGTTTATTTTTGCTCATTGACAATCAAAACAAATATATAAATTTCTTTTGATATGATTTAGTATTTTACAACTTTATTTTATGTATAAACAAAATATTTAAATTCATGAAATCACAATAAACATGCATTACACAAACCTCAATAATCAAAGTGGAAAGTCTATCCAGGAATTTTTGGGAGTTTAACTAAACCCAACCAATAAGTATTAGGACGAAACAATTCTGACAACTCAGCAAATCCGCATTTTAGCAACTTAACAAAATTTAAAAACATGAAAAGAATGGCCCCCAGATTACTTAAAGATTGCGAAATCAAAGCATCAACTCTAAAAGCCAGTAATATAAATTATCCCATTGGTCCTGAGATGACAGTTACAGATTACTTACAAAAAGTGGAAATGTACAGAAGTCTGGTGGACAATTACAATCACTTTCTGACCCAGGCAGAATTGGTGCGCAGCTCCATCAGGCGTCATGAAAAAGAAATGCGGGATGTAAATGAAAGAGTTCGCAGTGCGATCATCATCTATAATGGCAAAACTTCCAGTGAATATAAAGCATTCATTAAGGCGACCAAGCCAAGGAAAAAACCAAAGCCAATCTAACCGCACTAAAAAGACGATTTTTTGATAAGACTTATTTCTTGGTGCCTTTTAAGAAAATCAGTATAATCATTGATAAACTTGACTTGAAAGAACCTGCTTAATCAAATAATAAAATGCTTGATAAATTTTTGTTTTCTCACAAAGAAAAAAAAGAACTTTATGATAACTATTCTAAAATAATAGCCTGCAGTATCTTATTTTAATTATTTTTGTCAAAATTTATATGAGAATAATGTTGTACTCTCATTTTATTGCATAAAGTAGTCAAATATCTCAACACCAACCCATGAAGAAAAAAATACTGACCTTAATTTCTCTCTTGTGCATCATCACCCTATCATCGCAAAAGCTTGATTTTGTAAAGCAGTTCAGAATAATAAATGATACTTACTGCTATCCGGAATATATCGTCGTGAATGACAAAGGGGAGATTACCGTTGCAGGCAGATACTCCGGCGAGATGGATTTTGATCCCGGAGAAGGTACCAGAATTATCCGGTCTGCTCAGGGTGGTATGGATTATTTCTCCGTTACTTTAGATAGTCTGGGCAATTATAAAAGCGGTGGCGGCAGTAATAATACCGATGTATTTGACAGAATTTTTGGCATGACCATAGATACTTCGGACAACAAAGTATATGCCATCTATAAGTTTTGGAATACCCCAAGATTTAGTATTTCAGGCAATGGTTGGAGCAGGACAATCCCGCTCAGTCATTATGACAATGTAAGTTTCATACGATGTATGACGGATCGATTCAGCAATCTGTATATCCTTGGTAAATCAAAACAAAACCTGGTACTTGCAACAGGTGACACGCTCAAAGTAAAAGGAGATGAAGCCGCATTTTTAATAAAACTGACCAATAAAAATCAATTGCTTTGGTATCATGTTTTTAATCCGGGATCAATTGCGACTGATAGTTTTGATCCCAATACCATGATTACCGATCATCAGGGAGATGTCATCATTGCAGGAAGTTTTACCGGTACTTCACCACTCACTGATTTGGGTGGTAACGATACTATGCTCATCAGCACTGGTAAAAAAGATCCTTTTTATGTCAAATTCAGTCCTGAGGGACACATGAAGTGGGTCAAACATCTGAAAGGTTCCAACGTAAATGCCGATGAGCTGATCACAGATACCGGCGTAGATGGTCAGGGATTTCTATATTTTACAGGTCCAAACTCATCCAATCTGGACTATGATGTCGGTGACAAAAAAGTAACTATCCCCGGAGCAAGTAATTTTGTGCTGCGGGTAGATCCCGAAGGTTTATTTGATACCGTATTTAGTTTGAATACCAGGGGAGAATCAGCGGCCATCAGAGTGCTGAAAGATGGAAGTTTTTTCCTGAACACTAGATTTTATGTCAGCACAGACCTTGACCCACATCCAAATGGTGTTTATTCGTTAAAGAGCGATTACGCACAGGATTATATAGAGTTTGTCGCAAAATATAGTCGGGACGGCAAGATCATCTGGGGCAAAAGACTCAAAGGCAATGGACAAGGCTCAATAGGTGCCATGTTTCTGGACAAAAAACAAAACCTGTATTACTGTGGATATTTGCAGGGATCTATTTCATTTGACGGACCCAATGGTGCAATAAAACTCACCACTTCCAAAGCACATCTTCAGGACGGTCACATAGAAAAATATAGTCACGAAGTTTGTACTTCCAGTGAAAAAACGGACTATATGATTAAAATACATACCTCAGATATCGGCCAAGAACCACTTTCTATCAATGTGCCGCCATGGAATTCCTCCGGAATTTATAAAGATGCTCCAGTAAAAGATGTTCCTGTATCTGCTTCCAAAAACAATATTTATGTAAATGTGCTTAACATCGGATGTGCTGATGTACAGAATGCGCGATTAGAACTCTACCATGCTATACCGCCCTCAGATCTGACGTGGCCGGACGGATGGACAAACAAAACGATAAATATCAACGGGCAGGAAGTATTGATCAGCGGCAAACTTCTGGATATTGAGATTCCGAAATTAAAAAGAAAAGACACCTGGACCGGTCTGTACAATTACAAACCTGTAAATCCGAATCTTTTCAACAAGACAGAAATGCCATTAAATATATTAGCAAGAATAGTATCACCCGTGGACAAAATGAAGGAAGAAGAAGGACCTAACACCCTTTTTAATGTATTCAGCAACAACAACATAGCATGGAATATTTTTACCATAATAAAGTGAAAATGATAATTAATAATTTTACAAGAAAGGTAATAATTCAGTCCATTGCCCTGTAGGGGCAAAATATCAGTAACGACGGGTGAAGGCCGTCGTAATAAATAAGAAAATATTAGTTTTTTGGCGCCATTTTTGCCTGCAAGATGCAAAAATTGTGACGAAAATTTTAACTGGACCAGTTACTTTAGTACCTACAGAAAAACAAAATAAAAGCATAATATAATATGAAGAATATTCTTTATTTTTTGACCATGGTTCCAGTGTTGCTCATTGGACAATATGATTTTAATACCTGGAAAAACAATACCCAATTGCCCACCTATGCATCACTTGAACCACAGGGATGGACGACAACCAACGCCATTTTCCCATTTGCCGGATCGGGAGTATCAAAGTCAGACGAATCACCTGATCAATCGAGTTCTTGCAAATTAAAAACTCAATCTGTATTTAACCAATTAAAACCCGCAGGTATAACGTTGGGCAATGCTTTTATAGACTATAAAAATCTGGACTTTATGCCTAACACAGGTGGGCGATCGATCAACGCAAATATTATTACATTTCGGATTATATACAAGCTCATATCTCCTCTATCCAAAAAAGCAAAAGTAACCCTGATCGTATCTAATGATGTGACTTCAGCAACAAAATTTACTAAAATCATCACATTGGATCCTGTCACAGAATGGACTGCGGTGACGTCGGAAATAAGCTTTCAGGAGTATGAGTCAGGTGACAGGTTATATGTAACCATCAACAGTCCGGCTGATGATATCGATGGTGAGCTTTTTGTGGACGATATTCATATTCAGGACACGCCTAGTGGAAATGAAGACTTCAGCAGTACATTTAAAAACACATTGACCATAAGCAGCAATGTAATCTCTGCCGGCCATCAGATCATCATAGAAAATATGCATCACCAAAGCCTGAGTTTATATCTCATCGCCAGCAACGGACATGTAATAAAAAATATCACATGCGCTCCGGGTCAAAGTATATTACACACGGAAGACCTGATTCCAGGCATGTATATCCTGAAAGATATCAACAGTATAGCATTAAAAATCATCGTCATCTGAGGGTATGTGAAAAGAAAATATACCGACGAGAATTTATTTTTCAAAAAATTCTGCCGCCATTATACTCATAATCAATAAATTGGAAAATGAAATTTTCGCAAACCAATTTATTTTGAGTATAAAATGGAATAAAACCAAAAAAGAGTCTACTTAAGACTGTATCCATTTATTGTAATCCATCTTTTTTATTCAATTGCGATTGGTATCCCATTAAGGAGTCATACCAGTTTCATCTTCTGTTCTTCTTTTCGCGTTCCTGTGCATCTACAACGGCAATAGTAGTCATATTGACCATTTCATCTACCCGCGCTCCCAATTGTACTATATGAACAGGTCTGTCCATTCCCATCAGGATGGGTCCTACTGACTCTATATCATTGAGTTCCTTCATGATTTTGTATGTAATATTGGCCGACGACAGTTCCGGAAATATCAGTGCATTGACTTTTTTTCCTGCCAGTTTTGAAAATGGAAAACGTTCTTTCATCATCTCCTGGTTTAAAGCAAAGTCGGCTTGAATCTCTCCATCCACATCTATTTCGGGATGGTTGTCATGCAACATCTTAACCGCTTTTGCTGCTTTGGTTGACAATTGGTGATCGGAAGTGCCAAAATTTGAATACGACAATAGGGCAATGGCCGGTTTAATCCCAAACATGGACATGGTGTCAGCGGTCATTTTGGTAATAGAAACCAGATCTTCCGCATTGGGATCTACATTTACTGCTGTATCCGATAAAAAAAGCGGACCTTTGGGTGTCAACATCAGATTTGTGGCTGAAATACGTTTGACATCTCCCCGACATCCGACTACCTCCATCATAGGTTTAATGACACTGGAGTAGCTTCTGGTATAGCCAGAAATTAAAGCATCTGCCTCTCCTGCAACAACCATCATAGCACCAAAATAATTGCATTCCTGCATCAGTGACATGGCATCATACAACTTGATCCCTTTGCGTTGACGGTTGATCCAGTAATCATTGGCATATTTTTCTCTTCTTTGTTTTTGTTCATCACTTTTTGGGTCCAGTACCAGTACATCTCCTGCTATCCCTTCAAAACTGATTTCCAACATCAGTTCGTGGATAATATCTTTATTACCCAATAATATGGGTTTGCAAATGCCTTCATCATAAGCGATCTGCGCTGCTTTTAATACATCCAAATGTTCCGCTTCGGCAAATACTACTTGTTTTGGATTTTCTTTTGCCTGATTGGTCAGTTTTTTCATCCATTTACTGCCGCCACCCAATCTTTCTGCCAATTGTTCACGGTACTTTTCCCAATCCTTGATAGGTTCTTTGGCTACTCCCGAATCAATTGCAGCTTTGGCAACAGCCAATGCCACCACTTCTAATAAACGACTGTCAAACGGTTTCGGAATGATATATTCCCTTCCAAAAGCAATATGTTTTTCGCCGTAGGTAATATTAACTTGCTCTGGCACCGCTTGTTTGGCCAAATCCGCCAATGCATAAACTGCAGCAATTTTCATTTCTTCATTGATCGTGGTGGCTCTTACGTCCAACGCACCCCTGAAAATATAAGGGAATCCCAGCACATTATTCACCTGATTAGGATAATCTGAACGTCCGGTAGCCATCAGTACATCACTGCGGGTACTCATCGCCAAGTGATAATCAATCTCCGGCGTAGGATTTGCCAATGCAAAGACAATGGGATTGGGTGCCATTTTCATTAACATTTCTGAAGTCAATACATCACCTTTGGACAATCCAAGGAACATATCTGCGCCTGCTATCGCATCATCCAGATCATGAACATCAATACAGGTAGCAAATTCCAGCTTTTCTGCAGATAAGCCAGGACGATCTTTACGGATTACTCCTTTGCTGTCCAGCATGATCATATTGTCGGGATTGATACCCAATTTTTTGTACAAACGGGAACAGGAAATAGCAGAAGCTCCTGCTCCATTGACCACTATTCTGATGTCACTGAGTTTTTTTCCGACAATTTCACAGGCATTCAACAAACCGGCTGAAGAAATGATGGCCGTACCGTGCTGGTCATCATGCATCAATGGAATATCCAGCTCTTCTTTTAAACGTCTTTCAATTTCAAATGCCTCGGGAGCTTTGATGTCTTCCAGATTGATACCACCAAACGTGGGTGCAATTCCTTTGACAATCTGAATAAACTTTTCAGGGTCTTTTTCATCTATTTCAATATCAAATACATCGATATCGGCAAAAATTTTAAATAACAATCCTTTGCCTTCCATGACCGGTTTGCCGGCTAATGCTCCGATATCTCCCAATCCCAAAACAGCCGTACCATTGGATATGACCGCCACCAAATTTCCCTTGGAAGTATACTTATAAGCATCATGCGGATTTTTTTCTATTTCCAGACAAGGTGCCGCCACTCCCGGCGAATAAGCCAATGCCAAATCGCGTTGCGTAGAGTGTTTTTTGGTGGGAACTACAGATATTTTTCCGGGTGTGGGAAACTCATGGTACAATAGAGCTTCTTTGTTTAACTTGGTATTAGATGACATAAAAACCGATTTTTTTGATTTACAGAAAACAAATGTAGATGTATTCTTCATTTTTTAAACTGATATATGTCATATGGTATTGGTATAAAAGTCACCGGATATCTTCAAAAGAATTGTATACAGTGGTGAAAACAGGGTTTAAAATATATTTAAAATGGGCAGAAATAAAACATCAAATAAATATGGAGCATAATATGCCTTCATACTATTGTATACTCAACTTGCTAGTGGGATATTAATTTCCTGGATAACCCATCAGATAAATTATCTTTCCTCCCCTGCCATTATCAGCTTTTCCGGATTTCCATACATAGTTTTTTACGGGAATGGTGGAGACCAGTTCATTCAGATCATTCGGATTATACAATTTAAACAGGGCCAGAAATCCATCGAGCATGGTAACTACAGGAAGAATCGGAATCAGATACGTAAATATCAACCGGGTAATCCTAAAAGGCTGAACAAATGGTGCACTGAGTATAACAGTCAGTGGTACAAATATGGTCATACCCACAACCTGCCACAAACTGTCGTTATTGCCTTCCAATACTGCTACCGAATTTCCACTATTGGCTATTTGAGTCAAATAATATGCAGCTTTCTTTTCGTCCAACTGATGGAAGGAATTGATAAATGTATACATGCCTTTATTATGGGTAGAGAATTTCTCCAACTCTATATTTATTATCTCTGACCCTTCAGGCAACAAAGGAAGTAGCGTTTCTATCCCGGCACCTATTTTACTGTCAATGTTGATGATGGTTTTGGTTTGGGTATTACCGATGACTTCTTCCAAAACAGGTAAAAATGGTTTTGCTGCGTTAACTTTACCCACAAACCAGGACATAAATTCATACATATCTCTTTTCAAAAATGACGGATACCACTTTTGATTGCTGAATTGAAATACTTGTTTTCGTTTCATGATGTACGAATAAATAAATAACTGTAAATTTAGGCCAAATGTACTAATTATTTAGACCAGCTGTACTAAAATGAATAAAAAAAAGGAACTTCTTTTAAAAATTGCCAAGCGTTTGTTTACAGAATATGGTGTAGCCGAAGTATCTCTGAGGCAAATCGCTGCTGAAGTTGGCATCAGTCACAGTAATCTCATCTATCATTTCCCTTCTAAAAATGACCTGATCATTGCCCTTCATCACCAGTTGATGGAAAAAGCCATAGCGCTCAATCAACAAGTAAAGACCGCTTCACATCCGTTAGAGGGTTTACTCCAAAGCACACAAATCGGTTTTACCATTCTTTACGAATATCGTTTTCTGATGATTGACCTGCCCCATATTTTGCGGGACAATAAAATCCTTCACAACACATTTCTTGATCTGGAAAAACTACGTGCAGACATGTACTCGATCGAAATACAAAAAGCGGTAGATCAAAATCTGATGCGACAAGAACTATATCAGGGAGAATATACCGGGTTCATCGAACACATTAAGATATTCAGTGACGCATGGATTGCATCATCGGCCATCTATGATTCACCCGAAAACAACAATATTATTGAGAAATACGTAAAGCTGTTTATGGGCTTTTTTTATCCCTACCTGACTGACGAAGGAAGGAGTGTTTTTGATGAAGTATACTTTCAATAATTAATAACTCACTTGACTGTATATCTCTTGATGTATATTACCCGCTTCGACGGAAATAAGTGTCAGGGTTTAGACGGTCTTCAATAATTTTGTTTGCCAGGAATCACACCACGCACACCTCCTCGAGGTGATTCAACATCACCAAAGTATCTCGGCATCACATGAATATGGCAGTGAGGTACAGATTGGCCAGCTGTTTCTTGGATATTGATTCCGATATTAAAACCATCTGGATTAAAACGATTAAGTAAAAATCCTTTTACTTTATTGACCATAATCCAACAAGCCATTTGTTCTTTGATTGACAGATCAAAATAATTGGATATCAATCTTTTAGGTAGAATAAGGGCATGACCTAAGCTGACAGGAAATTTGTCATAAAAAGAGAAAGCTGTTCCACTCTCGTAGATCAATTCTCTAGGTTGATCATCGTTAAAAAAAGGACTAACATTTGTCTTTCCCCTGTGAATGGTTGTGTAATGTTGGTATACATATATTTCACAACTATCATTTAAAAAAATGGAAGGAAAAGGTAATTTCACATTACATTGATAAGTTGGTTTTTGATGAATTTTATGTGTTCTGAACCCTTCATAAGTGATGTCCCGTCGTACAGCAAAATATGCCTTACCATTTGGTTTTAACAGAGCTGAAATCTCCATAATTACATCGGATTGTTCTTCCTGCATCAGTACATTTAACACATAAAAACAGATGATGGTATCAAATTTCTCTGTTGGTTTCTCTGGGAAATAATATGGATTGTATCCAGACATATTTATACCCTTTCCCTTAAGTAAATTCACATCACTTCCTAACCCACAACCATAATCCAAGGCGTTCCCTATCAAAAGATTTCTTTCTAAAAGAATTCTGGCTGGAAATGAAATGGTATTTCTTTCTTTGGCGGTGAGGTGGGTATAGTCATTTAGTATTGCCATTCTGGATATCCTCTAGTTTCAATTAAGTATTTTGATGTTTGAAGTAGTTGACTGAAAGCACTTTGTTGCCAATTGTTCTTTGTATAATTACCTAACAAAGATATTTGAAGTTCATTCATAAACCTTTCAGTCTGATATTGATGTATTACCTCCCAATAGTGAATAATTAATTCCTTTTGTTTTGTAATCAAGTTTAAGGAAGGAATTTTGTCTAATTTTGATTTATTTGTTGGAGGACTTGATGGAAGCAAATTCCATAAATCATTATTTTTGTATATTGAAAATGGCAACATGTGGTCAATATCATATTTGGCTATATTACTACCTGACCATACACAAGACACTGACCCATTTTTCGCAAGAATTTCAATATACAATTTTTTTGATGCTTCTACATCTCTTTCAGTAACTGGGAATTTTAAAATCTCATTGACAATTCTGCCCGTAGTTAAAACCTTTCCACTCGCATTTACAGAAAATTCTGCCCATTTAAATAATATATTATCAGTCCCTGAAATGAAGCTACCTAAGATTTTAAATGCTTCAAAATAATCTTTAGGAACGGTAAAAATACCACAACCATCCACTAACCATTGGCTATTTTGCTTTTTGTCATTTTTAAATTTAGCTGAAGAATAATTAAAGATAGAATAGTAATCATTGGAAATACTTCTTCCTATATATCTCATAGGCATCGTTGTTATTGTCTCCTTAATTTTTTGAACCAACTTGTAAAAGTCTAAATTTATTTCAGTTGCTATACCTCTAATTCGCAATTCGTTGTAGAATACTGAGATCTTTCCTCGAATTGCGTAGTGGTCAATGATTGGTTTAAAATGTGATTGAAATGCTACCTTAATATTTTTTCCATTTATTTGCGGGATTTCAACTTCAGATTCAAAAATTGGAAAGTAATAAATTAGCCATTTTTCAATCAGCAGCCCTAATGGAATCTCAACTATATCATCCTTAACTTTTATGTACGGAGAATTATCTTGAATTATATCAATGACACCTCTTAACAAAGCAAATTTGTAAGTTGCCGTTTTAGCATCCCTTTCAATGATCTTACTAATGTTTTTGAAAACTTGGTTATCCATTCTCAATTCTAATATTTGTTAAAAAGCTAGCCTTTTATTCAACATTTAATTTCAGATATTTAGCTGGAACATTATCTGTGAGCCAAACACCATTATCAGAAATAAAAAATTCAAATTTATCTTTAAACATTTGTTGAGACAGTACCAAAAATATTTGGGCTTTCCCATGTCGTTGTCCTACTTTTATGGCCGTTTCCTTATCAATACTCAGATGAACATGCTGTCTATTTCTTTTCTCAAGCCCCGTTAATAAAATTGATTCAACAGATGTTTCACCCGTTCCATGATATAGTACTTCTGGTGGTTCTTGATTCGAACAACCAAGTTCAATATCTATGGAATGTCCCTGACTAGCTCTGATTTTGTCAAAATTCTCAGTAAATGCGAAGCGCTTTTTTGAATTTGTGGCAACAATTTGCTTAAGAACTTCAAAATCAAAATTTACACCATAATCATTTGATTTTTTAATTAATATGTTGACATCTGTCCAACCGTTTTGATCTAAATCAATCCCAATTATTTGAGGTTGATGCCTTAATACCAAACTCAAAAACTTGCTTATATGTATTTCTTGATTTTTGTTTATCATTTTTTAATACTTTAGAAATTTTTCAATCTTTAAAGTCACATTATATAGTTTACTTTTTCTTTCTATTTGGCTTGTCATATTTATATGACAAACAGAAATTAAAAAAAATTATAATCATAGACCTTTTTGAGCCACAAATTCCTGCAAGCTAAAGTTTCATGGCCTGAAAAGCTATATTTTATGGAGGCGTTTAGCATGGTTATTCACTGATATAGTATGAATGCGCAAAGTTAATTTATATTGTTTAAATCTATATACATATCTGATAAATAACAATAATACCTTCCTCCTTCACAACCGATAAATATTATTTTTTATCGCATATAGCACCAGCCCCACCCTGGACTTTACCTCCAGTTTTTCAAACAGGGACTCTCTGTATCCGTCGATGGTTTTTGGACTCATGTGCATCTCGTCTGCTATTTCTTTGTAAGTTTTTTCAGTGCAGGCGAGTTTGAGAAACGTCATTTCTTTATCTTTGATCTCGTACATATGCGGTTTGTTTTGATGTAGTGAATTAATCAGGGCTTTGGTGACTTTTTCAGTATGGTAAAACCCAAAATTTAGTGTATCGTCCAGCGCCTTTTTGAGCAATGTTGGGGTGATGTCCTTCAGCAGATACCCCTTTACTCCTTTTTTGATCATTTCGAGTATCAGATTTGCATCATCCTGCATCGATAATACCAGCACAGGAATAGAAGGATGGTTTTTCATCACCCAGTCC
Organism: Saprospiraceae bacterium; assembly: GCA_016714445.1. Taxonomy (GTDB): domain Bacteria; phylum Bacteroidota; class Bacteroidia; order Chitinophagales; family Saprospiraceae; genus OLB9. Next base: position 409,364 of record JADJNF010000007.1, read on the forward strand.
ATGGTTTCCACACCGTTCATCACCGGCATATTGAGATCGAGTAGAATTATATCAGGCGCCTCATGGGTATTATCCTGAAGCCGGAAGATAAGATCTCTGCCATTTTGCCCCTGAAAAGTGACTTCATACTCTTCAAAATGATTGATCAGTACCGATAGAGATTGACTGAAAAGGGCGTGATCATCTACGATGTAAACTTTTTTTTTCATTTTATTTCATTTTCATCAGCAATTATAGGATAACAGATAGAAGTCTTAAGCCCGCCTTCAGCTTTGTTTTCAAAAAAAGCAGTTGCCTGAATCATACTGGCTCTGGACACGATATTTTTGAGCCCAAGTCCATATCCTGAAGTATCGGTATTCATACCAATACCATTGTCTTCACATATGATCATCAACTGATGTTTAGTAAAGGTAAAAGTAAGCGAAAAAGTAGTAGCGCGGGCATGTTTGATCACATTGGATATAATCTCCTGTATGATCCGGAATAGTATAATCTCATGTTCGTGATGCAGTGTTTCGACATCACCCCTGACAGTATACCGGGCATCGATAAATTTTAATCTGTTGAGCCTTTCGATCTCAAAAGAAGCAGCCTTCAGCAAACCCATAAATACGATGGACTCAGTATTTAAAGATTTGGACAGGCTCCTGACATCATCAAGCACCTGTCCAAGTATGGTAATCGTATCATCCAGCATTTTCTGATCATCTTTCACCGCAGGGACGGACATCATAGAAAGCTGCATTTTGCTCACGGACAACAATTGTCCGATATTGTCATGCAGCTCCCAACTCAAACTTTTCAGCAAGTGCTCCTGATTTTCTATACGGGCTCTTTCAAGCTCTCGCTCAGCTTTACGCAAACTTTCCTGCTTTTCGATGATATACTTTATCCTTTTCTGATTAAAAAAATACAGCAACGAAAATAAAAGTATGGTGAGTAACAGCAAAATGATTACAAAGGATATAACAAGGACATTCAGATGATTTTCTTCGTGCATAAAAAAGAAATAATAAAACAAAAGTGCATAATAAAATTCAATGTGAGGGTCAAAATATTTCGTATGTCGATACTTAACAATTCGCTTTTAAAACATACGATCACCGGAATAAAAGGCACGTAGAATAATAATAAGCCCAGGCTCACCCAAAAAGATCTCAGTTTATAAAAAATCACAATTTTATCTGTGTTGATAATTTCGTAAAGAAACCCTGCTACGGAAATAATCAGAAATATAGCTCCCAAAAAATATGTATTCATTTGCAAATCTGTAAATAAATTTCTATTCCAGAGATTGTCCGCTATAAAAAACAAAATCAATATGATAGAAAAATAATTCAGTACTTTCTTAAAAACCGCTGATTTGATCAGCATATTGGTGAGTTGGATATAGAGAATATAAATCACCAATGAGTATATATTATAAATAAAATCATTGGAAATAATGCAATAAATGGATATAATTTTACCTAAAGTTTCAGTACAGATAATATAGATCAGTATGTATCTGAAAAATTTATCATAACTGTCAGGTTTATCTACCAATAACAGTGAAAAGATAAACGTAATTACCGGGAGCAGTATTCCTATATATTGACTCATGTTTATTTTCTATTCTTCTTCTTCTTCTTCAGGATATACTTTTCTTGGTGGCTGACCTGCGTTAATATAATTCAGGGGTGAAAGCTGAAGGTCCGGGTCATTGACAGGACCTACGCCTTCCGGGCCGTCAAACCATCCTGTTTTTATATTTTCTTTTCCTGTAGGAGAAATAAAAAATGTCAGGTGTCCACCCAACATATCTTTGGGATGTTTGGCATTATATATACGAAAACCCGACAGTTCTACATTATTCTTTTTAGCGAAATCTTTCGCCAGAGAAATATAATGTTCTATATCGTCCAGGGATACCCATCCATTATTGGCCAGACTATCACGATTAACTTTTATTGACTCCAGAAAAGCATCGTAGTTATTCTGATGCTCAATAGCCCGGCTGACACTGATGGTATCATTGAATCTGAATTTACCGGTAAGACCTTCTTCTCCTTTTTTAGGGTCACAGCTTATCAGGAGCGGAATAAGCAATAATAAATAAAGTTTCTGTTGCATTACTGTTGGTTTTAAAATATGAAATAATAGCAAAGGTATCTTTCACATTTGAATGCAAGATAGGAAAAAGACTTCACAGGAAAGGGGATTTTTCCCCTTTTTAATACCAAAAGAAAATAAAGACAAAAAAATAAAACCCTTAAAAACAATAAATACAATTCCTGTAAAAAGGATATGAAAAGAACTGCAAAAAATAGGATTAATGCGGTGGTTTTGATGAAACAGCACACATAATTTTGTGTCATCATTTTGCATCAGTACAAAATGGTAGGCGGCATCTGAAAAGCCTGAACAGAGTAGGAATAAACAAATTAATAACTAAAGTCATGGAAGACAAAAATTTAACCTTCGAGTCCGTAAACAAACATTTTGAATCACCTGCTTCGAAAAAAACACTTGCTGAAACAGAAACCCAATTAAAATCAAGTGCCCTTTCAGCTGCGGCTGCACCAAATCCTGCTGCCGTTCTGGCGCAGGTATGCAGAATTTATAAGGTTGTCAGACCTTTTTTAAGACTCATTCTCAATGTTCCGTTGATTCCAAGCTCATGGAAAAATGCAATTAGAACTTTTTGCAACTTAATGGATACTCTTTGTCCATAATGAAAATCAATTAAAACAGAAATGATTACTTCCCGATCTTTTGAAGACGGGAAGTAATTTTTTCTAAAGGTGGATTCCGAAAAACCTGTAAAGAGTAGGAAGAAAAAATAAATAATAATTATTATGTCAGAAATATTTAATCTCAGTTTGGGCTGGATGCCTGAACTGCCCGACTTCAGAGATTATAGCATCGACACAGAGGAGGTTCAATCAATATTTGATACAGCAACTATGAAGTTAAACCCTCTTGAAAATGATGGTAAAAAATTAAAAAAAGCAGAAGCCCCATTGAACTTACCTTCTAAAACCGATTTAAGACAATGGTGCTCTCCAATTGAAAATCAGGGTCAAATAGGATCGTGTACTGCACATGCCGGAGTAGGTATTATGGAGTATTATCAGAGAAGGGCATATGGTATCCATCTCGATGCGAGCAGACTGTTTTTGTATAAAGTAACCAGAAATCTGCTCAAATGGACAGGGGACACTGGTGCCTATCTCAGAACAACCATGAAAGCCATGGCTGCATTTGGTGTGTGCCCGGAAGAATATTGGCTGTACAGTGATGCTAAAACAGGCGCAAATGGGGTATCTACTGACCCATTTGAAAAAGAACCTACCAGCTTTGCATATCAATATGCCAATAACTATAAATCTACAACCTATTACAGACTTGATCCCTCTGGGGCTACACCTGCTACGATTCTAAATAACGTCAAAAACAATGTCGCAGCAGGTCTTCCTTCCATGTTTGGGTTTACAGTATACAACTCTATATCTCAAGCGTCTACCAATGGTGGTAAAATACCTTACCCAAAAGCTGGCGATTCCATGGCGGGAGGTCACGCTGTAATGGTAGTGGGTTACGATGATACCATCGTGATAAAAAACGGTTCAGCAGGTCCGCAAACCACTGGTGCATTGCTGATTCGCAATTCCTGGGGTACAGGTTGGGGAAACAATGGTTACGGATATTTGCCCTATCAATATGTATTACAGGGACTTGCAAAAGACTTCTGGACCATGGTAAATGCAAACTTTTTTAATACCAATAATTTCTAAAAAAGTGTATCCAAACTTCATTTTCATTTTTTATTGTATTATTATCATATCTTTTTCATCTTGTAGCCAAAATAATGAAAAAATGACTGTACAAATCAAGCCAGGAGAAGTGTATACTTTAGAACTTCCGTCCAATGTATCTACCGGATATACCTGGACTTATACTCCGAAAGAATCCCAAATAATAGCTATCAGTGAAGTATCTGACGGAAGTCCGTCAGATACTCCCGGTGCATCTCTTGAGACTATATTTGAGATTAAAGGAATTCAGAAAGGAAATGTCAAAGTCACATTTACTTATCAAAGGGTTTGGGAAACAGATATTGCGCCAAAAGAAACCAAACGAATCACTGTGAAAGTAAAATAAAAAAGGTGAATTCCGAAGTAGAAAAACAACCTTTATCTACTTGGAAGCAGCAGCACTGTACATCTAAATGAAAAACTATCTTATTAAAAAAAATTAATAAAACCTTTAACCATTAAAAACATGACAGAAGAATTTTTCAACATCGACAACTCCATCATTGCACTAATAAGCAAAGGAGTAATAGGATTATCTGCACTTTTAGCTTTGGCAGCATTTTATCTGATCTGGCAGGAGCAAAAAAAACCAACAATAAGACCGGAAATGATGAAACTCATCAAATTATTTTTATCTTTTAATCTGGCAAATACAGTCATCGTCGGACTATTTACATTGCCCACTTTTCAGAAAAACAAAGAACTTTCCGGCTCTTTGTCTGAAGTACATCATATTCAGGAAGATATTCAGGTTCAGGACACCAAACAGGTACGTCTTATGGATAGCCTTTCCACTGTTACGGTCCATTTACAGGACAGCATCAGTCAAATGATTCAAAAAAACAATTTAGTACAGGAGAGATCAAAAGCAATAATTGATATCACAAGTCAGATAAATTCTCAAATGGTTTCTGCTAATTCACTCCTAAAAGACACCTTTCTTCTTTCTACTTTTAAAGCAGGTGTAGATAGCGTAGAAGCCAGCATGACGTCTGTCAGCACACTGATAGAAAAAGAAAAAACCGGTACACTTACACCTTCAGAAAAAACAACCCTTATCAAAAAGGCAAATGAATTGAACAACCGGATTTTTAAACTTAATAAAGCAAAAAATACAAATACCAAAGAAACCCTGATCAAAAAAATTGAAACAATTTCAAAAACAAAAAAATAACCCTAAAATCTGAATCAACTTATACAACACTAAAATCCAAAATATCATGGTCTACCCAAACAGAATTATTAAAAAAGGAGAAACAAACATCACCATTGTTACGGCGATCCGGGAGCAACTAATAAAACATGGCATAACAAATGTGTTACAAAACGGAATTTTCGACAATGTTTTGGTAAGTGCGGTTAAACTCTTCCAATCGAGAAATACAGACCACCATGGAAATCCATTGATTGCCGATGGCATTATTGGGCCCATCACCTGGGAAATTCTTTTCAGCGAACCAATACCAGTTGACACGTCCACTACCCCATTCCTTCAAAAAGTTTTGGATAAGGCCAGTTCGCAGATTGGCATTATGGAGCAACCTATGGGATCTAACCGAGGGACAGAAGTTGAAAAATACCTTAAGAGTGTTGGACTTAACGGAGGCTATCCATGGTGTATGGCGTTTGTATATTGGTGTTTTGATGAAATATGTACATCGGAAGGAAAATCTAATCCATTGGTAAAAACAGGAGGTGTTCTTCACCAATGGAACAATACAGCACTTCCAAAAATAATGATAAATGACGCAGTGAATAATCCAGGCATCATAAAACCAGGACATATTTTTATCATCAATCATGGCAATGGTCGCGGTCACACCGGAATAGTAGAATCTGTACAAGGTGGATTTTTGAAAACCATAGAAGGAAATACTAATTTGAGGCAGTCTAGAGAAGGAATCGGTGTTTTCAGGTTGGGAACAAGAAAAATTAATTCAATTACAAAAGGTTTTATCAATACTTCATTATAAGTGTTGAGTTTAAAACATTAATTTTAAGAAAATATAATACTCAGAATATTCACTATCTAAAAACAAACATCATGAATAAAATAAAAATGCTCTTGTTAATCTGCACCCTTTGCACAAGCGGATGTTATGTGGTCCACCTCAAAAATGCAGATGGTGTTATCGTCAACTCATCAGACGGAAACCAACCGGAAAAAATAAAAAAACACATCCTGTGGTGGGGAAAATTGTCAGAAATATCTGTAAGCACAGACAAGTGTGTCAACAGCGGCTTTGCAAAAATCACCGTAAGATCAAACTTTTTAGGAAGTATGGTCAACGTACTCACACTTGGTTTTTACAGACCGGTAACCATCGAATATTATTGTAATGAACCCTGCAATTAAATAAATTATGGACAGAATAAAACACACAGGACCTAAGCTATGGACTAATCTTCATGAAAGTGTCATCAGCATGACATCAGACCTGATCACATCCGGAAACGCCAGAGTAGGTACCATACTGGAGAAATATAATGAAACGGCAGAAGACATTGCTCTGCTTTTATCCGAAACACTCCATAGTCAAAAGAAAATAAGACCTTGTGGCGGCAAGTGGTCTATTACTCCGGTGGCATTTGAAAAAACAGCCATTATTGAAACTGATCATCTTAATCTCCGATGGACTCCTGCAAGCTCAGAGACCAACCCCACTTTTATCCAGGATCCTAAAAATCTACTATTTGCACAATGTGGTGCAAAAATAAAAAGTCTGAGCATCTATCTGCGGGATAGAAAAAAATCCTTAAAAGCCAGTGGAGCAAGTAACGGTCAAACCATAGCAGGTGCCATTTCGTGCGGTACACATGGTTCCGCCATCGATTTCGGAAGTATTCATGACAGCGTGGTGGGATTAAATATCATCGTAAATAAAAATAAAAACTACTATATCCAAAGAGCATCCAGACCAATCATGAACGAAACTTTTGCAGCATCCATCCAGGCCAAACTTATCAATGATGACGATCTGTTTAATGCGGCAGTAGTAAGTATGGGATGTTTCGGTTTTATACATGGCGTGATGCTGGAAACAGAAGATTGGTTTATGCTTAAAAATTATACTAAAAACATAACATTACAAGACGCAGAACTATTGATGAATACTCTGCAATTTGATGCCGTAAATTTACCAACAGGTGCTGAATCCGGTCAAAGGCCCTACCATTTCAAATTGCTTATCAACCCTTTCAATCCGACTAAAAATCCAAAGGCAGAAATCCTGTATAAAAAACCCGGGCCTGATAAATATATAAGACCAGCTTTGAATGACGAAAGCACCTATCCCAAAGATGCCCTGGGTTTTATAGCCAAAATAACCCAAAATATCCCGGGGTCAGATAGGCTGACCATAAATCTTCTGGAATCTTCGATCTTCCCCAAGGACATTGATGGGGCAGAAGCATTATTGTATGACACATTTAGCGATACTTCCCTTCACGGTAAAACATTTGCCTGTGCAATAGGTATACCACTGGATAAAACCCATCAAACGTTGACTTCTCTCCTGAAATTAATAGATAATCATGGCAGCATACCCGCTATTTTTGCTTTGCGATTTATCAAAAAAAGTAACGCCTTGATGGCTTTTTCCAGATTCGAACACACATGTGTTTTTGAAATTGACGGTGTGAGAAATCAAAATATGTCAGATTATATTAAAAAAATTCCGGCAATACTCCGTCAAAATAATATTCCTTTTACGTTTCATTGGGGTAAAGATAATCCTGCAGACCAAGCTATGATCGCAGAAATGTATGGTGCAAGCTTAACCTTGTGGATAAATCAGAAAAGTAAAATCATGAATAGTCCAGAAGCAGCCATGTTTTCAAACGACTATACTGATCATTTGGGACTAGACGACTGGACACCCGAATATGAAGAATATGTTTAGCTGAATTATGGATAATGGAATTCGTGGTGACAATTAGATGTACAATCTGTCAGTTTACTTCAAAAAAAATCCAGAAATAATAAACAAGTTTTATTATAAATCATGAGTCATCTCCGAAAAGTATTCTTTAGCCACAAAGGCACAAAAACACAAAGAATCACTAATTTCAAACAGTTGATAATAATTACTTTGTGAACCTTTGAGACTTCGAGACTTTGTGACATTTGTTTATTTTTGACTTTTCGGAGTGGACTCAATCAGACTGAACTATTTTGTAATAAGTCTGATGGATAAGTAATCAAAATTGTTGACAGCTTAATTTTGGCAAAAATAATCCACTTCATATGACATGTGGGCTGCTTTTATTTTTGTTAAATACTGAAACTCAACAATTCTATATACATGATTGAATTTTAGATTGAATTAAGAAATGACGGGTGTATCACATATTTTTTTTTCAAAAAGACTTTGAAGAAAGGATGTTTTAAGGAACTATGGAGTTGTTTTAATGCTTCCCAGCTTAAAACTTTGCATACACAAATGATAAAATGGAATTTATAGGAAACCAACAACAATTGAAACTTCCAAATCATGAAGTTGCTTAAAAATAAAAACCGCAGAAAACAACATTCAATATGCTCTCTGCGGTAGGTTTATCAATTGTAGTATTGGTCTCAAATTGCTTACAGTCCTTACTTAAAATAATTCCTGCGCTGCAATATAGTATGAGGGTCGACAGTCCACATTATCTTGTAAGAGCAAAAGTAAAGCTCATTTTAAAGCCGGATGTATAACTAAAGTTATATGTTTTAGTTTTTTTTACTATCATTTGATATATTTTTATCCATTTTGAATTTAGGTGATGGTTCGGAGCAATTTTTTTTTGGAGAAAATGTTAAATCGCTGACCATCCTTACATATGCCCGTAACGCCAAAAGACATTTTCAAATTCAACTGGAACAATCTAAATAGACGTTATAGATGTTTATATCACTTCTTGAATAAATTTACCAACCAATATGCATGGTTTTATTGTTTAGTCAAAAGAAATTTATCCAATAATCGATAGCTATTCCAAAACAAAATTGCAAAGCACAAAAATAATTCATTGATTCTAATCAACTTCAAAAATGACTTATATCATACCGACATCATAATAAAATATAATATTTTCGCAGGCAATTAAGGCCATATTGCAAATTTTACTTTTTAAGATGAACCAAGCGGATAGTACTCATATAGATCACACGTTTCAAAACTTACAAAACCAGTTTATCCATCAGTATGCATCGATATTTGAAGACAGCCTTGCCCCAAGATCTGTAGTAGTCATCCCCAGTCTGACATTGGACAGCCAGATTTTATCCAAAATAAAAGGTCATTTTTACTATGAAGAGCGTATGCTTTGTATGCTCATGTTGCTGAAAATGCCGGAGACCAGACTTACCTTTGTGACGAGCATTCCTATATCATCATTAATCATAGATTATTATCTGCACATGCTACCAGGCATTACAGCAGAACACGCCAAAAGCAGACTGACGCTTTTAAGTTGCTATGATGCAGGTAGTGTACCATTGACCGAAAAAGTATTGAGACGTCCAAGATTAATAGACCGAATCAAAAAAAGTATTCCTAATGAAGATAGTGGCCATCTGATCTTTTTTAATGTCACAGATGCTGAAAAAGAGCTCGCAGTAAAATTAAACCTTCCTATCTATGGCTGTGATCCTTCCCTAAACTATCTTGGCACTAAAAGCGGAAGCCGTAAACTTTTTAAAGATTGTGGGGTAAAAACTCCGGAAGGATATGAAAATTTATCTTCTGCTAATGACATTATCGAAGGTCTGTACAGGTTAAAAATTGAAAACCCGCCACTACAAAAAGCAGTCATAAAAATGAACGATGGGTTTTCAGGAGATGGAAATGCCGTTTTCTATTTTAAAGATGCACCTACAGACCATAATGAATTGGCCATCTGGATGCACCAAAATATCAGAAACAATACAAAAATCGTAGCAAAAAAACTTACTTACGAAAAATTTATTAATACTTTTGAAAAAATGGGCGGTATTGTGGAAGAGTTTATTACAGGTGAAAAGGTCACCTCTCCTTCTGTACAAATCAGAATTAATCCTCTGGGAGAAATCTGTATCATTTCCACACACGACCAATTGCTGGGCGGAGAAAGTGGTCAGGTTTATGAAGGAGCCACATTTCCGGCAAATGAAGAGTATGCAGGTGAACTTGCAATCATCAGTTACACACTTGCTGCAAATATGCGGGACAAAGGTGTAGTAGGTAGATTTGGTATAGATTATATGAGTGTAAAAACTGAAGACGGGTGGAAACATTACGCCATAGAGATCAATCTCCGCAAAGGAGGAACTACGCATCCTTTTCTTATGCTCCAGTTTCTCACCAATGGTATGTATTATGCTGATAAAAGTGCATATTTACTGAATGACGGTACAAAAAGATATTACTTTGCCACGGATAACCTCCAAAAGGAAAAATATAAAGGCCTAACGCCGCTTGATCTGATTGATATTGCCATGCATCATGGACTGCACTATGACCACTCCAATGAAGAAGGCGTAATGTTTCATCTCATCAGTGCTCTGTCCCAATTCGGAAAGATTGGATTAACAAGTATAGGCAAAACCCCTGAAAGAGCAATGGAATTTTATCGACAGGTAGTCGCTGTATTGGATAAAGAAACTACTGTTTAAGCAAGATTAGTGTACACAGCCTGTACATCATCATCATCCTCGAGTTTGTCCAGCATCTTTTCTATGTCTACCATATGCTCGTCAGAAAATTCGACAGGTGTAGTGGGTATTCTCTGGAGATTGGCTTTGGTCATGGATATTCCTTTTTCTTCAATGGCCTTTGTCAATGGACCAAAATCAGTATAATTCCCATAGGCATACACTGTATTTTCATCTATCTCGAAAGATTCAAGACCAAAATCTATCATTTCCAGTTCAAACTCATCAGGATCAAAATTAGCTGGTTTTTCAAACTCTACCACCGTTTTTCGGTCAAACATAAACTCTAGCGATCCTGTGGGAACGAGCGAACCTCCGGCTTTATTAAAATAAGATTTTACATTGGCTATAGTTCTGGTCGTATTATCGGTGGCACACTCTATAAAAACCAATACACCATGAGGACCTTTCCCCTCATAATTTACCTCAGTATAATCTTCAGCGTCTTTGCCGGCAGCCCGCTTGATGGCGTTGTCTACATTATCTTTTGGCATATTGGCCGCTTTTGCAGCCTGGATAGCGAGTCTTAGTTTGGAGTTTGTCTCAGGATCTGGTCCTGCTTCTTTGGCGGCAATGGTGATGGCTCTGGATACTTTTGGAAATATCCTGGACATGGCAGCCCATCTTTTTTCTTTTGCGGCTCTACGGTATTCAAATGCTCTTCCCATGATAAAATGTACTTACGGAGAATATTTTAATAAGAACTTAAAACAAAAAAAGCATCTCATAAGGGTTACTTACAGGATGCTCTTTTGTGCGGAAGAGGAGGGATTCGAACCCCCGGTACCCTCTCAGGTACGCCGGTTTTCAAGACCGGTGCAATCAACCAGCTCTGCCACTCTTCCTGATGCTTTCTTCTAAAGCGACGCAAAAGTAAACATTATTTTGTAAACGAAAAATTATTATCCTTAAAATCTGGAAGCAAAATACTTTCTAACATAAATATCATAATTTTAATTGCTTTTGACCAATTGAATACCTGTCATATATAATCTCATGTTGTAACCAATTTCGCAAATAAGAAATTCCGCTCCCGTTAGCTATCGGGATCAAACAACTCGCACAACTCCACAATTTCAACAATTTGGCAAATCAGCCTTACAAACCTATCTGTATAAAAACGAAGAAGCAGACTCACTTTTGAACCTACTTCTTACTAAATTTCAGGTATAACTAAATTATGAGAAAATTTGTTATTACTAACAAAGCTCTTTTATATCTCTGATAAGAATCGATTTGCGTCTGAAATGAATCTTATTGTTCTTTTTGAGGTCGTTTAAAACTGTAGTCACGGTCTGTCTGGATGTCCCTGTAAAATTTGCAATATCCTGCTGTGTAAAATCATGTTTTAACAACAATTCAAATCCTATAGGCTGGCCAAAAGATTGGGCATTTACCTTTAAAAACTGTACTATTCTTTCTCTGGCATCATTAAGCACCAGCGATTCAAGACGTTCCTCGGTATATTTTAGTTTTTTACCCAGAAAATTAACCACACAAAACACCAACTTGGGGTTCTTCATCATCATCTCCTTAATGAGATTGACATTTATTGCCAGTACTGTGGCGTCAGGTGTCATCACGGTAGCATTGTTATTCCGTACTTCCTCACCCGCCAGACTATGTTCTCCCAGTATCGCTTTGGGATGGAGGATCATCTTTATTACTTCACGATTATCATTAGTACTGGTAGTAATTTTGACAACTCCTTTTAGCAGAAAAAATATTTCATCACTCAACTGTCCCGACTCGAATACTTTGTGGTGTTTTTCAATGATACGCAGATCTCCGGATTTTATCATGTAAATAATTTCTTCTTCAGAAAGACATGACGACAGGGTAAATGACTTGAGCCCATTGATTATTTCTACGAGTTGCATAATTTGATATTGTTGCTAAATTCAGATATAGGACACAGAATCCGACAATATCCCCCATAGATAAGTAAGAATATTTACAATTAAAACTCGATCATTGATAAATACCATATATATCGTAGTAGAATATCATAATAAAATCTTACAGATGCTAAAATTGCAGATCTACAATATATACCAATTTCTTTTGTGTAAATTTCATAAAACCCGTGAAAAAAGGCAAGTCTGATCAGAATATTTTATCTGAATTTCATACTAAGATGCCTAAGGCTCAAATAAAAGTAATCGATTATTTCCAGAAATAAATATCCTGCTGGCTATTTTATTTCGAAACTCCTTTGTGTGGTGTTGATCGCGCTAAACGATCCAAAAGCTTTTTCCGTATTGATATTAAACCCTGCAATAGCTGGTATTTGTGCTGATTGTCCCGGGTCTGAGACAATATTTGACAAATAATTATTGTACTGATAAAATGCAGAAGTTACATTACTAACATCCATCTTTATGCGAGTGGGAAGTGATGAGGATGTCAAAGTTAATGACAGATGGATTTCGTCTGTAGTAAGTCTGGCATAATCCACCATAAAACCTTCCCTATGGTGAAGTCTTTTTAATCCTCCCTGATCTTTTTCAAATCGAGTTACAGTCCAGATTTGGTTATTTTCCGTTTTTAGCACTAGAAAAAGATAAGCAGGTTTATTTTCGTTTTTTGATATTTTTACGATACATTTCATAGATGTGACGAACTTATTATTTTCACTGTAAGTATTTATTTCAGATAAAATAACAGTATCAATAAGCACCGGTTCCGGTATTACAACAGATGGCTCAGAAGTATTGGGATTATTTCCGATTCCTCTGAATTTATATCGTACCCCCTGCTTTAAAGGAATTAAATCTTTTTCTATCAAAAACATCTCTTCCTTTGAATCAAATCTAAATGGTACGCCAAAATCTTTATCACCCTCCGCCAAAGAAATATTAAAGGTATCCGGCACTTCAAGATCTTTTGGTAAAACACCATTGGCCGTTCCGGTGTAGGTGACATCTGCCTTAACATGTTCACCAACCTGCATTTCGCAAACGACAAACAACTTCTTCTCCCCAATGTCAGAAGGGATTGGCAACACATCAATACAAGATGCCAGCATGCTGATACACAATAATATAACTATAAATGTCCTGATTTCTAATTTCTATTTTAGCCACAAATATGACAAATAAATTCTATCTATTATGCCTTTTCTGCCATTAAAAGTTATATGTAAAATAATAAATATATTACAAACTGAATCAGAAAGAGATGGAGTAACTTAAGGTTGGCAATACAGGAAGTAAACTCAATTGTCTGAATTCAAATTTTCCATCTGTTTCCTTATTGCGTACCAATTCAGTATAAAAAGGATTATTGCGGTTATATGCATTATACAAACCCAGAAAAAACTTTGCCCTACCCCATTTATATACGTTATAAAAACTAAATCCTACATCCAGCCTGTGGAAATGCGGAAATGTAGCATTATTTTTTAATGGAAAAATGACCACCGGCTTGCCGTTTATTTCAATTGTGGCATTGATAGGCTGCGAATAATAATTTCCGGACATATAAGACCAGTTGAGCAGAAATTCAGAAAACTGTGACAAACGGTAGGTCAGAGAAAATTTAAGACTGTGATCCCGATTCAAGCCAAATGGAAATTTCTGCCCATTGTTGAGATCAGCAAACCTCCGGTCTGAGATTGAGTACGTATAGTTTAGACTAAATAATGTCTTCCCCAGGACTTTTTCTACATAACTTTCCAATCCATACGCGTATCCATCCCCGACAGGTACTTCTGATTCCCAATCAGTGCCCTGACCAATATCAAGACCTATTCCTTCCTTGTTGGTACTGATCTCCTCCATCGTTTTAAAATATACTTCCATACCAAACCTAAGCCCCGAATTATATCTGTATCCAAATGATGTATTAAATATCCAGGATTTCTGTGGAGCTATGATGTCACTAACCGGCAGCCAGACATCAGATGGAAAACCCAGTCCATTGTTGGTTAGTAAGTGCATGTATTGTACCATCCGGGATGCACCCAATTTAAAATGCAGGTGATCTCCATCAGCTAATAATGCTATTCTTGGTTGAAGTGCACTGTAATTTTTATTATTATTGGCCTGCATAAATGAGTAGTTTAAACCTAGATTTACATTTACACCCTCGCCCAAAACAATCAAATCTTCTGCAAAAACATTTACCTCATTCCCTGTGATATTTGGTTTCTCATTCAGTTTCTTTAGCAATGCCGCATCTATCTTTTGAGCGTTCGGATCTATATCACGCTCTGACAATGTTGTCGCTCTGGGTCTAAATGTCCTGTTTTGATAATTGAAACCCGCTTTTATGGTGTGTTTTGAAGAAATTAACCAATCAAATTCCTGCTTCATTCCATATTCATTGATTTCGGATTCATACAGTGATGCATCGAGCAAGGATATTGTATCGCCAGATGACAGGGCATCAAACTGTTTATTCCGAAAACTTTCAAATTTATATGATGTATTGTACAAAGTTGTTTTAGAAAAAAGTGCTTTACCGACCTGACTATGTAGTCTCAAAGAATACAAATGGTTACCCCAGTTCAGATCATTGGCACTATCATCTTTTAAGTTACCATCGCCAGCCATTGAAAAACTACTAAAATCATCATTGCTATGCAAAGTCTGAAGAAGCAGTCGGGTCTTACTACTCAACCGAAAATTTAGTTTAGTATTCATATCACTAAAAAAGTAATTATCCGAGCCGATACGGTCTTTACCTTTATTTTGAAATTTTGTAAATTCCTTTATCCATACATCAATAAATGTTCTTCTGTAAGAAACTAAAAAACTACCTTTATCTTTAAATACCGGACCTTCCAGTGTACCTTTAAATGCGATGGTACTCAAAGTAGCATCACCACTTAATTTATTTATATTTCCATCTTTGGTGTGTACATCTATTACAGAAGATAATCTACCGGCATATCTGGATGGGATTCCGCCTTTATAAAAAGAAACATTTTTTATAGCATTCGCACTGAATACCGAAAATATCCCCATTGCGTGGCCAATATTGTATACCGGTACTCCATCCAGAAGCACAAGATTCTGATCAGCTGAGCCACCACGTACATTGAGACCGCCTATACCTTCAGCTGCAGCGCTCACACCCGGCTGAGTAGCCATATATCTGAATAAATCAGCTTCACCACCCAAATGATTGGATGATCTGATTTTATCTATATGCATATTCTGCTGACTGGCGGTCTGTTCATGTTCTTCTTCAAGGAGATCATCCATGATTACAATTTCATTTAACAGACCATCCGGATGAAGGCTTATATTGACAAATGTATCTTTAAGTGCAAAAATGTCCCTGATTTCAGATCTATAGCCAAGATAAGAGAAGTGGATTCTGTGTTCCTGTTTTTTGACCGGAAAACTAAAAAATCCATTGTCATTGGTGATCGTTCCGCCAGATTTATCATGAAGAAAAATATTGGCCCCAATCAAAAATTCACCAGAGACTTTATCTCTGATGTAACCGTAAATACGGCTTTCTCCCTTAATATTTTTACTTTCGACCCTAACAATAACCAATTGATTTCCTACTATCTTATAGGATACACCAAAGTCATCCAAAACAACGTTAAGAATACTGCCCAGTTTTTCATTTTTTGCGTTGATGCTGACTATTTCATCAGATGGAAGTCTGGACTCCGAATAAATCAGACTAACTTTACTGATTTTGGCCAGATCCTTCAGTACCAGCTTGAGTGGTTTATTGTACGCAGTATAGCTCACTATCACTTCATCAGGCCGAGTTTGACCCTGACAAAACTGAGTAAAACAAAACAAAAATACTATGAGAATTATTTTTCTCAATGCTACATAAATTTATTACCTCCTGAAATCTTTATCAAAGGTACAAATTTATTGCCAAAATTTATTTGAGGTAGTTTTTATATTTCAGTATATACTTAAATGAAGTCTCAAAGTTGACTCCTAAAAGAACTTTATAATTTGAATTAAAAAAGCAAAAGATTGTATTTGGATGCAAATGGTTAGTACCGGACGATTCTAAAATAGTGTCATTTTGAGTTTGGTCTCAACTTTAGTCATCAAACGACTTACTTACAACGCACACGTGTTATTTTATAAGAAGTTTCGCCCGTCTTTTTATATTCAATTTCATTACTGAGTTTAAGAATGGTCAGCACTTCATCAAAAGTATTATTTTTAAGAGAACCTGAAGTAAAGGGGCAGGTTGACCAATCATTTTTTTCCGGCAATTCAATCTGTACACCAAAAAAAACATTCAAGTCTTTCACGACAAGGTCAAAGGGAGTATTGTCAAACTTAAGTTCTTCATTAAACCAAAGGAGTCTATTGTCAAACATGAGATTGCTAACATCTGAAAAAGTATTGTTTTTGATTTCCACAGCTTGGTTGGCAGTAAGAAAAACTTCTTTATCTTTATTAACCACTGCAACTTTCCCGTCTCTAACTTTTACGAAAGATTGTTTAGAATCTATAATAAATCTTGTACCAACTACTTTTACATCAAAATCACTCATTGAAATGGTAAACGGGGCAGCAGTATTTTTTGCTACTTCAAAATATGCCTTTCCATTGAGGGCAACTTTCCTTTCAGATTTGTTCAGTTTTTTTATGGTCAACTGACTTCCTGCATCCAACCAAACTTTAGAACCATCTTCAAGCATCACCATCTGTACAGATTCAGCATTAATTTTGTCTCCATTGTAAATATTCATAACAAATACTGCAGCTATTACCAACACTAAAATCGCAGCTGCCAGTCTTAAAGGATACATAAAGATGACCCCTCTCCTTTTTTGAATTACGTTATGTTCCGGTAAAGTGGATATTTCTTCGCTTAATCGGGCTTTGTGTTTTAGAAATGCATTTTCGGCATTAAATTTGATTTCTCCGGACGGGACTGAACTATTCCAGATGTCAGAAATCTGATCAAACAATAATTTATTTTCAATACCATGTTCTACCCAAGCTTCAAATTCCCTTTTCTCATCAGCATTTAGCTCATGGGAAAGGTATTTGTGAATAAAACTAATCTTTTCGGTATAAGTCATTTATATCCTATTTTAATATATGACACAAATTCATGTATTTACCCTTACTCATTTTCACTATTTTTATATATCTTTTCTCTTAATATCTTCAATGCCTTTGAGATTTGATTTTCAACAGTTTTAACCGAGATATTCAACTCTTTAGCTATATCATTATAACTCATGTCTTCAAACCTGCTTAACGAAAATATAATTCCACATTTTTCAGGCAATTTAGCAATCGTATCCTGAATAATAATATTTAATTCTTCAGCAGAGAGTATCTGATCGGTGGTGAATTCATGATTTTCCATATCAGAAAGTACTGCATCTTCTTCCCACTTATGGTTATTGTCTCTGATATAATTTAATGTCTTATTTCTGCAAGCTCTCTTTAAATATGCAATGACGGATTGCTGTATATTCAACTCGTCTTTTTTCTTCCACACTTCAAAAAATACATCCTGAACGATATCTTCAGCAGTCACCGAATCCTTAAGAATGGAGTATACCTGATTACATAAAATACCATAATAGTTGCTGTACATTTGTTGTAAAGCCGCTTCAGGATTTGATTTAATCAAAAAAGAAAACTGTTCTGTACTTATTACCTGCAAATTTTATATCATTCTATTTTTCATAAACCATACAATATACCTATTAATCAAATCCTTGTACAGATAATATTGTTCAACAACGTCAATTCTGGGGTAAAGATACATTTAAAAATAATTTATATAATAATTTTGCAAATTAAAAACTTTCTGTTTACCCTTTACTAAAAAATATTTGAATAATTATTATTTAAAATTGTAAAAAGAGCTTCATCATTTAAAAAATATTCTTAATTTTGCGCCACATTTGTAAACGGAGGTTATAGCTCAGTTGGTTAGAGCATCGGTTTGTGGTACCGAGGGTCGTGGGTTCGAGCCCCATTAGCCTCCCGAAATAAAAGAGATGATTCGAAAAGGGTCATCTCTTTTTTTTTATTTATACCAATTTTTGCCTTTTCAATATTTTAATGATAGATTTGTATTTGAATTTAAACAACATGAGCTTTAGTAAAATATCACTTTGGGTATCCTGTATTCTTCTCTCCATCATTGCATTATTCTATTATCCAAAATGGAATAAGGATACTACTGAAGCGACCATAAGTTGGGACGTTTCAGGTTATTACTGGTACTTACCTGCTTTCTTCATCTATAATGATGTCAAAAAAATTGAATTTTCCAATCAAATTCTGGAAAAGTACAGACCTACACCGGGTTTGCTTCAGGCATATAAGCACAAAAGTGAAAACTATGTCATGAAATACAGCAGCGGACAAGCAATATTGATGATGCCTGGTTTTATTGTCGGTCATACTGCAGCAAAAATGTTTGATTACCCGCAGGATGGTTTTTCCCGCCCATATCAGTTTGGTATCTTTTTGTGGGGTCTGCTGGTTACTTTAATCGGATTGTACTACCTTAGAAAAATCCTAATTCTTTATTTTTCTGAAACCGCCACGGGTCTTACACTGCTAACCATATCATTTGCTACTAATTTTCTGGAATACGGAGCGATCACTAATGCTATGACGCATAATTTTCTCTTCACGTTATACACTTTACTAATCTGGACTACCATCCGGTTTTACAAAACACCGAGCTTTTTAACAGCGACAGGAATAGGTATTCTGGTCGGATTAATGGCCCTGACCAGGCCAACAGAAATTATTGCTATTTTAATTCCTCTTAGCTATGGGCTGATACTTTCGGTAAAGGATATTACCGGCAGGATTACCTTTTTAATAAAACAGTATGAAAAAGTTATTTTAGCTGGCATATTTACAGCAATTATTGGCATGATACAGCTTTTGTACTGGAAATATGTTGCTGGTGAATGGTTGGTATATAGTTACGAAGAACAGGGATTCAGTTGGTTGCGTCCTCACATTTATGATTGTCTATTCAGTGGAAGAGCTGGATGGCTGATTTATACACCAGTCATGGTTTTGAGTTTGATTGGCTTTTTCCCATTCATCAGAAAACAAAAAAATGTAGCACTTCCGCTTCTGTTATTTAGTCTTTTGTTTTTCTATATAACTTTTGCATGGGACATATGGTGGTATGGTGGCAGTGTGAGCCAAAGAGCACTGGTACAACTTTATCCAGTATTGGCGTTTCCTTTAGCAGCTTTTTATGATACTTTCACCAAAGTAAATACGAAGGCCATTACTATTTCCATATTCGGACTGTTCTGTGTTCAATATAACTTCTGGATGACCCATCATGCTCATTACGGCGGACTGTTTGTGGCGGGTGATATGACCAGTGAATATCTGAAAGCTATATTTCTAAGAGATCAACTACCTTCGGAAGCAAGAAAACTTTTGGACACCAGAAAAATCTACAAAGGCGAAATTAAAAATCCTGTATATCTTATGACTGATAAAGATAGTCTAAATTATTTAGGAAATATATGTTTGAATGACACTGTACAATTCAGCCCGGCAAAAAGGTTTAAATTACCTGCTCAGAAGGGTTGGTTAAGGGCATCAGCTGACTTTTATACAGATCAGAAAGAATGGGAACAATGGAGAATGGCCCAACTCATCTTAAAATACTATAAAAATGGCAAAGAACTGCGCAATGATGTTTTAAGAGTACAAAGACATCTTGATCAAGGTCAAAAAACAAATTTATGGTTGGATTCAAAACTTAGATATGAACCCGATGAAGTTGAAATTTATCTTTGGAACGCTGAGAGTACATTTAAAATCTGCGCAGAAAATATAAAGTTAATTTACCACACCGGCGAATAGCGCTAAGTAATCAAGAAGTAACCCTTCCTATCATACAACTTACAAAGGATGTTGCCGTGGTAAGCCCTGAACCTTTTCCAGGCTCGGGATATCCCATGCTATGAAGTTTTGATGTGATTATATCTCTGTCAAGATTTTCCAAACCATCAATACGGATTGAACCATGCTCAATGTCTACATCCACTTCCTTGATACCACCGATTTTCATCAATCCTGTTTTTATAGAATGTGCACACCCATTACACTTTATATTTTCTACTTTAATTTCCATATTCATTTTTTATACTTTTATAGTAAACAAATTATAGTCAATTAAGATTAATTTTTTCGATGAATAAAGAATACAAGTGAATTATTTTTTTAAAGAATTTTGAAAAGTTTTATCTCATCAAGGCTTTAAAAATAATCCCATTGAGTATGTACAGGTCATATTAATAAAAAAAAAGAGCTCCCAAATGAATGAGAACTCCTTTAAAATCGCAATTTCGGGTGCGTATATCTTATCTTACGGAATCAATCACAGCTTTGAAAGCATCCGGGTGATTCATGGCAAGGTCGGCAAGTACTTTTCTGTTCAGACCTATTTCCTTTTTGCTTAATGCATGAATAAAAGTTGAATAGGACATACCATGCATTCTAGTTGCTGCATTTATTCTGGCAATCCAAAGTCTGCGGAAAGCTCTTTTTTTGTTTCTTCTATCTCTGTATGCATAAGTATAAGACTTCTCCAGTGCATTAACAGCAACTGTGTAGACTTTACTTCTGGCACCAAAGAACCCTCTGGCAGCTTTCAGAATTTTTTTTCTTCGTGCCCTTGAGGCGACGGCATTGACTGATCTAGGCATAATTATTTGGTTTTAGTACAATACAGGGATCTGATGGATACTTTACTCCTGTATTCTCGTTAAAAAATAAAATCTTATTTGCAGAGCAAGTTTTTAACTTTTGCATAATCTGCATCACTTACCAAAGCTGATCCAAGCAATCTTGTCTTGGCCTTATTGGATTTTTTTCTCATCAAGTGACGTGCATTTGCCTGAAATCTCTTCAACTTTCCGGTACCGGTAAAGCTAAATCTTTTCTTTGCACTTGAATGGGTTTTCATTTTAGGCATAACATATTCATTTTAGGGACGCAAAGGTAATAAAAAGGTTATTCATTTTCCAATTACCTGATCCATATATTTTGATAAATTGCAAGAAATAATCAAATTATTCTTAAAATTTATTCAAAATAAGTAAATCCCGTTTGATTATACTCTTTTCTTTTTAGGTGAAATCATGACAATCATACGCTTACCTTCAAGTTTCGGAAGTTCTTCAGCAGCTCCTAATTCTTCCAGTTCTTTCAAAAATCTTAAAAGTATCAGCTCTCCCCTGTCTTTAAAAACTATAGCTCTACCCTTAAACTGTACATAAGCTTTGATTTTATCACCATCTTCGAGAAACTTAATGGCATGTTTTACCTTAAAATCAAAATCATGATCATCAGTATTAGGGCCAAATCTGATTTCTTTAATAACCGTTTTAGCAGTTTTGGCTTTTAGTTCCTTTTCTTTTTTCTTGCGATCGTAAATGAACTTTTTATAGTCAATAATTTTACAAACAGGAGGATCTGCATTTGGACTGATCTCTACCACATCCAATTCCAATTCCTCAGCCCACTGGAGTACATGGTAAGTGTTGTAAATCCCTGGTTCTATTAATTTTTTAGCAACTTCGCTTACTTCATCAAAATTTTCACCTACCAATCTTATTCTCGGTGATGTTATTTCTCTGTTCAGTCTGTAATTGTACTTTTCATCCTGTACCTTAGATTGTGGTTGAACTCTACCTTTTGCCAAATGATTTTTGTTTTTGTTTTAATAATAATGGTGCAAATATAAATACAAAAGTGCACTAATTTTTCAACATCAGTGCACTTCCGGTTTAAATTTTATTTATTTGATATCTTCATGAGTGTTTGCCTCTGAAAGAAGGGTTATAATTAAACCACTTTTCTCTTCGTTTACATCTGCAAGAAGTTTTGTCCCCTTCTCAGGATTTTCATTCAATATAAACTCAGCCAAAGGGTCTTCTATATACTTTTGAATGGCCCTATTTAATGGTCTGGCGCCAAACTGAGGATCATATCCCTTTTCCGCTACAAATGCTTTTGCTTCATCTGTCATGGTCAGATCAAACTCCAGATTATTCATTCTTTTAAATAAATGTTTAAGATTAATATCAATTATCTTAAAAATATGTTCTTTTTCAAGACTATTAAATATCACGACATCATCTATCCTGTTTAGAAACTCAGGTGAAAAGGTTTTTTTAAGTGCTCCCTGAATTATGGATTTTATATTTTCTTCTGAATTTTCCTGACGTGATGAAGTAGCAAACCCAAGTCCCTGTCCAAAATCCTTAAGTTGTCTGACCCCAATATTTGATGTCATTATGATCAAGGTATTTTTAAAATCTACTTTTCTTCCCAATCCATCTGTCAGCTGACCATCATCCAATACCTGCAATAAAATATTGTATACGTCCGGATGTGCTTTCTCTATTTCATCCAGCAGAATTACAGAATAAGGTTTTCTTCGAACTTTTTCTGTCAGTTGTCCACCTTCTTCATATCCCACATATCCCGGAGGCGCACCTATGAGTCTTGAGATTGAAAATTTCTCCATATACTCAGACATGTCTATTCTGATCAATGAGTCTTCTGAATCAAACATATATCTGGCAAGGGCTTTGGCCAACTCAGTTTTTCCAACACCAGTAGGACCTAAAAATATAAATGATCCGATTGGCTTGGAAGGATCTTTCAATCCTACACGATTTCTCTGTATAGCTTTGGTTACTTTTATAATGGCTTCATCCTGACCAATGATCATTCCTTCCAGATCCTTTGTCATTTTTACCAGTTTATTCGACTCGCTCTGCGCTACCCGTTTGACAGGGATACCAGTCATCATAGATACCACTTCTGCAATATCATCTTCGTTGACCGGATACTTTTTTGTTTTTGCTTCTTCTTCCCACTCTTCTTTATTTTGTTCGAGCTTACGGAGCAATTTGGATTCCTGATCTCTAAGATCGGCTGCCCTTTCATATTGCTGGCTTTTTACAGCCTGATTTTTCTGATCCTTAACGATTTCAATTTCCTTTTCAAGATCTTCAATATACTTTGGTACATGTATATTTTTCAAGTGGGTTCTCGCTCCCACTTCATCCATCACATCTATGGCTTTGTCCGGAAAAAACCGGTCTGAAATATATCTTTCGCTTAATTTCACACAGGCTACGACCGCTTCATCAGAATAACTCACGTTGTGAAATTCTTCATATTTGCTTTTAATATTGTGAAGGATATGAACAGTTTCTTCCGGTGATGGCGGATCTACCAATACCTTTTGGAATCTTCTGTCCAGTGCGCCGTCCTTTTCAATATATTGTCTGTACTCATCTAGTGTTGAAGCGCCTATGCACTGCAATTCACCTCTTGCAAGGGCAGGTTTAAATATATTGGAAGCATCAAGTGAGCCAGTAGCACCTCCAGCCCCGACGATCGTATGAATCTCATCTATAAAAAGAATAATATCTCGGGCTTTCTCGAGCTCTGTCATGATGGCCTTCATTCTCTCCTCAAACTGACCTCTGTATTTGGTTCCTGCTACCAATGCAGCAAGATCCAGCATAACTACCCTTTTATTGAATAATGTTCTGGAGACTTTTCTTTGAATAATTCTCAACGCCAACCCTTCCACAATAGCAGTCTTACCTACACCTGGTTCACCAATCAGAATAGGATTATTTTTCTTTCTCCTTGACAAAATCTGGGATACACGCTCTATTTCAATGTCTCTTCCTATGATCGGATCCAATTTACCTTCTTCAGCAAGTCTGGATACATCTCTACCAAAGTTGTCCAAAACAGGAGTTCTTGATTTTCCGGTGGCCTTCCTTGTAGTACCATACTGATCTCCGCTATCATCATCATCCATAGGTGCGTCTGAATCAGATGGTGTATGTCCCATAAAATCAGGGACATTTGGATCCTGCTCTTGTTTTACATAATCCAATTCGGCTTTGAATGCATCATAGTCCACATTAAAGTCGTGAAGTATTTTATTAGCCATATTATCATCATGTTTTAATATTGACAACATCAAATGCTCAGGACGTATCTCGTCACTTTTGTACACTTTTGCTTCCAGGGAAGTTACCTTTAGTACCTTTTCAGCATGTTTGTTGAGAGGAATACTACCGTAGTTGTACCCCAATTCTTCTTCATGCCTAGGGGTATGTGCTTTTTCAATTTTATTTTTTAGTTCGTCTATATCAACTTCCAGAGAATCAAGAACTTTGACAGCCAGACTATCTTTTTCATGCAATAAGCCCAGTAAAAAATGTTCAGTGCCAATAAAATCGTGACCCAATCTGATGGCTTCTTCACGGCTGAGCTGAATGATCTTTTTTACTTTTGGTGAAAATTTTCTGTTGTTCATGTATATTATGCTTAAATACTTCTGATGATCAAATTAATATATGTCCACTTAACAAATTACTCTGCTTGTGGTTCGTGAATTATTAATAACAATTTCGTGCCACTTATAAATATCGGTAATAATGTCAGCCAGTTTACCTTTGTTACCGTCGCGACTATATGCAATAATCAAGCTTATTGAATGTAAATATATGATTAATCCTGCTTATTTTGATTATTTATTTTAAAAAAATCATGGTTTTTAACCAATCATTAACCAATATTCTGAAAACTACCTTTTCATTCTGATAACAAATGTAATGAGTAAGAACAATATATTAAAGACTATAGTAATATTTATTTACTTTTTGATTTGTTTGCATTTTAAATTTTCGTGCATTCGAGTAAGGTTGTAGATTTTAATTTAGGCAAGGCGCGCCACAAACACACATAAGTAGCAGGCAGATACTACGAATTTCATTACGAATTTTAAAATAATATTTGTCGGTTACACACAAATGATTGAATTTTATCTATCATCTTACTTAAGAGTGATAATCCCAGAACGTTTTTCAAATATCTTTGTACAAAAATTGCAATAAAAATAGTACTTTTGCGCTTCTAAATTGAAACATCATGGCATAATCATTGATTAGATCCCATGTATACCCTTAAATTAAAAATTGTATAATGAAATTTACACTAGATAAAACAGAAAGATATACCATTTTCAGACTTCATGAAGAAAATCTGAATTCAATACTTGCACCAGATTTAAAATCAGAATTTGTTTTTTTCAGCAATGAAGGAGTTAGAAATTTAATCCTTGATCTTTCTGATGTAAAATATGTCGATTCGTCAGGTTTGAGCGCCATTCTGACAGCCAACCGTTTATGGAAAGATTATGGTTGTTTTGTTCTTACAGGCGCAAACCATCCTGCTGTTAAAAAATTAATAGAAATATCTCGTCTTGAGTCCATCCTTACCATTATCCCTACTACTGAAGAAGCAATAGATTATGTTTTTATGGAGGACATAGAAAAAGAGTTGACCGCTGAAAGTGATGATGAATAACAATCAATTTTAGCAGTTTAATAAAATACCCCATCAATTTTTATTGATGGGGTATTTTATTATTAGCATTTTTTAGAATATCATATTTAATCTGAAGTACGGATAATCGTATTCTCCTGTATCCAACAAGGCACAAAATAGCTCTCTCCGGCCTTTTTATTTCTAAAAAATATATCTTCTTTATTGGGCATATATTGTCTGTATCTGTTGATCAGTGCATTGGCTTCTGCAGTAGATTTAGCATCAATATTTTTCGCTTTGGTCCACATGTCAATGGCCGGCCATGTCACAACCTGACTTTCCCAACCTCTTCCTGTACCGCACAATGGTCCACTTGAAGCATATAAATTTCCGATCAACAAGTACGGTTCTCCCCATCCGGATTTTAATTTAGCTGCATCAAGCGCATATTTTCTTGCTTTAGGATAATTGCGAACATCCCGGTAATATATTTTAGCGATAAGTAAAAGATACCTGGCTTTTTGCTCATTATCATTTGCCTGTTCCACACAATTGATGTAAGATTCTATAGCTTTGGAATATTTGCCGTTAGAGTAATCTTCAATTCCCTGAGCAGCACAGCTTAGTGCTGGTGGAGCCACATAACACTTTGTATCTTTGGCTTTTTTTATTTCTTTCAGTCTCTCATCTGTAGTTTCACAATTTCCTCTCAACATCCTTGCGTAAGAAAGATTAATCACATCACAACTATCTGGGTTGGCTTTAAAGATGGCATAATATTTTTTTCCATAGTAATCACAATCATAAAAACCATCTATTCCTTCAAGCTCTTCCAGTAATACGGGGGCATATTCATTGATAATATCCCATGTTTCACATGATTTATTTTTGCAGGTAGACAATCCATTTTCAATCGTTTTAAATATAAGGTCAGCATACTTTCGTCCTTCGTCATTAGATACTTTGCCCTGCACCACCAAATCATACAGTAATTTTGAAAAAGGATTAATCACAAAATAATCCGCGTTTTTCCCTTTAACATCAAAATTTGACTTGAATAAAGCATATATTTGCTCAGGCGTCGTATACTCTGCATAATAATAATAGTAATCAAACCCCTTTATCCCATTGATGTAAGCTTCATCTCCAAAACACTCCTTTTTTTTATCGTAGATCATCATAATAGTATCTACGTAGGATTTTTTTAATTCACTGTCATCTGTATTTTCAAAAAAATTCCGATAAATAATTGCCCCATCTTCAAAGTGACTTTTAACTCTTCCATTTGATCCCGGTGCCATGTTATAGGCGATTTTCCAGTGCACATAAGCTTCCTTATAGTTTTTCATTTTCAAAAAATCTTTATACAAAACAAATGCAGTTTCTGCTATTTCCTTGTCGTGACCAGGAAGATCTGCAAAGCTTGTGCACGGACCTTTGGGTTCCTGTTTTATGGGATCCGTGACTTTGGGTTCTGTGGTTTCAGGTGATTTTACATCGGAAATTTTTGGCGAACAAGCCCCAATCATACATCCTAAAACCAATAAAAGTACTTTGTTATTCATTTTCATAAAATTAAAAAAATTAAAAACTTATGGAATGTCTTGAAATATAAGGCAAATATATTACATCCGCACCATTTATACTGACGATAATTCTATTTCGCAAAAATTATTTTGTCGCTTTATTGACTGTATATGGCCGGGAAAGTTTACTACATGATAATTTATCTCGTAAACACAATAAACTCTCTTTTTACTTTTAACCTTTGCATGTACGAAAGGTATATTGCGAAAACAAATATATGTTTGACATAAATTAAAAATGGGTACCTGCTGTGAAGTAGATACCCATTTTATTATTTTAGTACATTATTACCTAAAACCTAAAATGATATAGGTATTATTTAAATCTTAATCTTACGGTCTCTCCTATCCAGCATCCAACTGAGGCCGTTTGGCCTTCAGACACACCTCTCATGAATCCTTCACTCTTGTCCGGCAATGAGCCATAATAATTGGATAGTCTGTCATTGGCTTCTCCTGCTACACTACCATCTATTGATTTTGCTGTATTATATTTGTCCATGGCAGCAAGTATGGCCAATCTCTGATTCCAACTATCACCACATGATCTCGCAGTTTTACCATACATATCACCTATCAGCAAATATGGTCTACCCCAACCTGGATTAAGTCTCGCTGCTTCCATAGCGGTAGATCTGGCTTTACTGTACAAACTCAGTTTTCTGAATTCGATAGACGCTATGGCAAAAAGCATGGTCGCCTTCTTCTCATTATCTGTCTCTTCAGCTATAGCTTGTTTGTATTTAGAAATGGCTTCCTGATATTTTCCATCGTCATACGCAGCTTTTGCAGCAGCTGCAGGATTGTTGGCTTCAAATTCTTTCTGCAATCTCGCATTCTCTTCATTGGCATACTTTTTCCATTCTTCAGAAAGTTTAACAATTACAGGATCTGTATCTGCACAACCCTGAGACTTTAAAGTAGCCAATACTCGTTTTAAAACAGATGCATCATCTTTATTTTCTTCATATTCCGGTATCAGTTTTTCCTTAAAGTATTCACAGTCAAAAATCTGTTTTTCTATCTCTGTAAATATACCTTCCATAGAAGCCTGAGCTTGCTGATAACCCTCAGACAATTTTTCATTATTTGCAATATTATATTCGGCAATCTGTGTAAGTTTTTTGTTTAGTTCCACTGCCTTTTCTTTAGGCATACTACCCTGAGAAAACTCCCAAACTATTATTTTGGCATAAGGGTCCATTATAATGTATTCAGCCAAATCACCTGAGTATTTAATACAATTATCCAAAGCTATTATATTGTCAGCGTATGGAGAGTTGATGGTATAAAACATGTCATATGCCTTACGACCATACAGATATCCGATTTTTTGATTCAAAGCTTCTTCGGTATCTACTTTAAGAGAAATGGCCTTATTTTTATAACAACTGATGGCTTGATCATATAATTCTGTTATTTTGGCATGATACTGAGCCTTGGTTTTTTCATCTGTTGTGGTGGTAAGTAAGTGTTTGTACAACAATACTCCATCTGTAAAGTGATAATCTCTCTTACCATCTGCTGCAGGCGCAAGTTTATATGCTATCTGCCAGTTTTCAAATGCAGTAGTGTAATCATTGGCTTTTAATGCCTGTCGGTAAATTGAGTGTGCATTTTCTGCATCTGTTTGTGTTGGTTTTCCAACCCAGTTTTCACATTGCGCAGTCAGCATTGACAGACCAGCCGAAGCCAATATCACATAAAAAGCAAAAAAAATACGATTGTTCATAATAAGTCCGGTGATTTAGTTATTTTGTTTTATTAATTATATTTTCTCTTTAAAAACCATTCGTCATCATTAAAAGTTACACCCAGCGAAATTTTAACAAATCTTTCTGATATTGGGGTATTTTGTCCTCTGATGCCTAGATTTAATCCCAAATTTACATGAGATACTTTACGCTGAAAGACAAAAGGCATTCCCAAACCGAAAGTTAATCCATATGAGGTGATCTGTTCATTATTTATCACTCTTGGGTCAGTCTGATAATAAGCTCCGTATCGATAATATACTCTTTCAAAAAAATTGTCAAATGATTTGTAATCCGGTCTGAAATATCCACCAATGCTTATTTTTGAAGCATTTTTTAAAGCTCCCTTTTTTTCACCAGATGCGTCATTATAATACTCAGACCATAAGCTTGTAGCATAGTTTACTCCCAAACAAAATTTTTCACCGGAATAAAATGTGGCTCCCAACCCAAATTCCGCCGGCAGTTTTCCCCTTCCTTTTATTGAATCCTGCAAAAAGACCGTATCAACATTTATCACACCTCCCAATAATTGCTGAATCAGCTGATGACTGATATTATATGTGGTTGAAAAATTGGTTGCCGAATTAGCATTTAAACCAATAGATAATCTTTTTACCGGTGTCGTTTTATTATTTTCAATGGCCTTCTTGTTCAGAATATCAGTGTACAATACCCCGGCATTCCATAAAAAACCACTCACATTGTAATCATTGGTATAAAAATCACTGTAAGCAAACTTTTCTGCATCAAATACCAACTTGTTTTCGTATTTCATTTTTCCAAATAAGTAGCCCATGTTTACCCCGACTGAAAACTTTTTATACATGTATGAATTTCCCCAAAGAAACTTATATGTTCCTCCTGTACCTATATAATTTCTTGTAAATCTACCTGCTTCCGGCAAACTATCTTGCGAAGCTACATTATAATTGACAGTAGAATGTGGCATTAATGTAAATGCCATGCCAAGTTTATAATTCTTTTTTACACCATCATATATTTCATTGATTGGATTTCGCAAAGGAAATGCCAGCGAGAGATATTCTAAATTACCACTCCATATTTTATTTGTTGCAATGTTATCCTTTAGCCAGGTTCTTTTGACAAATACACCCGCGTCAAATGCTGTGGCATTCAAAAAACTGTAACTGGCAGGATTTACAATGTTGATGTGATATCCATCAATATAAGACGAACCCAATCCACTCATTTGCCTGGTATGATTAAAATTATTGTCTGATATATCACCAATACCATATCTTGAATACGGACTATTATCGTTTTGCTGAGCAGTGCCGGCAAGAACAATCAATAAAAATGCAGACAATAAAAAATATACTTTATTTGACATTATACTTTAAAATTTCGTTTAAACCTTCTAATACAAGGTTTGGGGCGACAAATATCTTATTTTTTGTGTAACTTTCAAACAATCCGGCATCTCCACCGGTTAAAATTATGTTATTTACCCCAAATTTCACTCTTGTATCATCAATAAACGAGTCAATCTCACGAAATGTGCCTTTTACAGCACCATTTTGTAAAGCTTTAACAGTTGTTTGTGCAAAATCTTCTGCTGGAATGTCAGGTTCTACCAAAGGTAACTTTGCCGTAAACTTATGCATAGCCTTAAGTCGCATCCTGATACCGGGGCTGATGTTTCCACCAATGAAAGCTCCTGCTTCATTTAAAAGATTCATTGTAATACAGGTGCCCATATCAATAAAAAGAACTGGTTTCCCATAGCTCCTTTTAAATGCGCCAACAGCAGCAGCTAATCTGTCTTTACCCAATGACAAAGGAGTAGAATATAAATTTTGAATAGGAATAGGTGTCTCCATGTCCAGATGGATAAAAAAAGGAATCTTCCTTAAAATATCCAAAAAAGCCATACTAATTTCAGACGTACTGGAGAGTATTCCTGCTTTAATCTCAAACTTTTTTAATAATTTACCTATTGTAGAAATAGAATACCGACGCAATACTACTCCCTGCAAGACAATAATATTATGGTCAAATATAGCATATTTGGCTCTGGTATTTCCTATATCTATTATAATATACACTTTTAATGTTTAAAATGTCTAACTCCTGTAAATGCCATTGTCATATCATGTTCATTACAATAATCTATGCTCAATTGATCCTTAATAGACCCACCAGGTTGAATGACAGCCCGGATACCTTCTTTGTGTACCAATTCCACACAATCAGGAAAAGGAAAAAAAGCATCGGAAGCCATTACTGCCCCTTTGAGATCAAAACCAAAACTAACCGCCTTTTCTATAGCTTGTTTGCAAGCATCCACTCTTGAAGTCTGACCACAACCCATTCCTAACAACTGACCATCTTTGGCTAAGACTATGGTATTGGATTTTAAATGTTTAGCACATTTTAATGCGAAAATGAGATCTGATTTCTCCCTTTCATTCGGAATAAGAAGTGTCTTTATTTGAAGATCATCTGTTTGTTCAGTTGCCATATCCGTATCCTGTACTATGACACCATTTAACAAACTTTTATACATACTTTGCGCAACGTGATATTCCTTAAGTTTCAATAACACCCTCTTTGGTTTTGCCATGAGCAAGTCTTTGGCATCTTCTGTAAAATCCGGTGCAATCAAAACCTCATAAAATATCTTATCAATTTCTTTTGCAGCATCTGCATCTATGGTGTGATTGGATATCAAAATACCGCCAAAAGCTGAAACCGGGTCACCAGCCAGTGCCGCATTCCAAGCATCCAATACCGTTGTTCGGGTTGCAATTCCGCAAGGATTAGTGTGCTTTAGTATGGCAAATGTTGGCGGCTCATTTCTGAACTCTCTCATAAGTTGTATAGCAGCATCGATATCCACCAGATTGTTATAGGATATTTCTTTTCCGCATAACTTTTCAAACACATCCTCCATCTTTCCAAAAAAATAACCTCGTTGATGAGGATTCTCGCCATACCTTAACGTTTCATGATCAGTGATGCTTTGTTTAAAAACGATAGCCTTCTGATCACCGTCGCTTATGAAATTAAAAATAGCAGTATCATAATGGGATGAAACTTTAAAGGCTTCAGACGCGAAAAATCTACGTTGAGCAAGGGATGTTACGCCTTTTTGCTCTTTTAATATTTTGTATAATGCGGCATACTGATCTTTTGAAGGAATGACTACTACATCATTAAAATTTTTTGCTCCGGCTCGAATCAGAGAAATACCCCCAATATCTATTTTTTCAATAATATCAGGTTCATTGCTTGTTCTTGCTACAGTTTCTTCAAATGGGTACAAGTCCACCAATACAAGATCTATCTGAGGTATTTCAAACTCTTCAAGTTGTGCAAGATGGTCTGCATCTCTTACTGCCAGTATACCACCAAATACCTTCGGATGCAAAGTTTTGACCCGTCCATCCAATATGGAAGGATATCCAGTCAGGTCTTCTACTTTTTTAACATTGACACCTAGTGATTCTATAAATTGTTGTGTACCTCCTGTTGTGTAGATGGTTACATCAAGTTCATGCAATTGATGTATGATTTCTTCAAGGCCATCTTTATAGTATACCGAAATAAGAGCTGACTTGATTTGTCTTTCCATATGTATATTCTGCTATATTTTGCTTTTTATTAAATAATTTCTCTATATGTAATTCCTTAAAACAAAAATGGGAAGCTGTAAAACAACTTCCCATTAAATTTTATTTGATCAGATTAATATTCCCAAAGATCATGCTCAAAGTTGAGCAATTCATTCTTTATTTTTTCAGAATTCAACAACATATCTATGCCTGATCTATTGGAAGTGTCCTCTGGTTCAGGAACATAAAAGTCTTTCAATCTAAAGTCAAGAACATTTGATCTTTTATAAATATAACTTGAAAATACTCGTGCGTCAAACAAATCAGCCCAAGTCATAGGTGCTATATCATTTTCTTCATTAAACACCCTGTGTTTGGACAATGCAGTTCTCGCTTCAGGATAATATACCCAAAATAAAGGATAAGGTGTAAGACCGTTCTCTTTGTCTTTATCACTGACAAACAAAGGTGCAATTCCAAGAATTCTTACATCCATGACAGATCTTTGTTTATCAAAGTACCAGACTTCTTTCACCCTGTATTGCTCTATTTTTTCCCAGTTGATATCATTTTGTACTATCTTAATGACTTCTTCATATGTATCCGGGTTGAGGTCATATAAAGTATCTTGCTTAGACATTTTTTTGGCCAGATCTTCTTTTGTCACCACAGCTTTAAAATCTTCGCCAGAAAATACCGTGATCTCACCATTCTCTATCATCGTTCTGAAAGTTGTAAATAAATTCAACTCCTGACTTCTGAATGAAAGATTCATTTTTTCTCTGGTATCAATCACGCGTTGGATTCTTTTCTCCCAGGATATATCACCTTCTCTGATGGGCTGCTGTGGCATCAATCTGTTTTCGACAACAATCCTCTTTCGGACTATATCATCTACAAATATATCCTCAGATGGGATAGAAGATTCAGTTTTACTCTCTTCTGCCACTGCAGCAGGTTTTTCCACCTGAGCAAAGTTTTCAGATGATGCCATCAATATCAGGACGACTACAAAACTAAAGATTTTATGAAAAGTCTTCATTAGATTAAATTACGATTAATATTATTGAATATCAAAAACCAACTGACCAAGGTTTCTGTCTGCTCCGTCCCCGGGACATTTACATTTTATATCCTGAAAAATGTATTTGTCACCCGGATTTGCTTTACCCTGAAGACCAGCTGCCTGACCTTCAATTCTAGCACCTCTGTTGGGAGCAAATTCAGGATCCTGTCTTTTTGCCACTCTTACCAGAGTAAAACCTGCCAGATTACATTTTGCCTCAAAGTCAAAATTATCAAGTATTGGAATCAAAGAACTATATCCTTTAAATGTTCCATTACCAATTTTACCACCTCTTTCTTTACCTCCCAATAAAGGAACGGGGTCAGGAATTCTTTTGATTCTGAATTCTTTACTGCCACTCATACCCGGTGCTGACACAGTGACCACTGCTTTAGTGCCCTGCGCACCAGTAGCCTGTACTGTATATGTACCATCTCCATTTCTGCTGATGTTACCACCTGTCATAGATACTTTGATTTGCGCTGAAGGTACTCCTGCTGCAGAAACTTCTACCGGATTATCTACTCCCAAATAAAATACATTCATTTTTGATGCTGAAATAGTTACAGATCTCTCTCCTACTTCGTATTCAAAAGTCTGTTTGTACTGATTTGTTTCTCCTGTCACCGGATTGGTGACAGACGCCACAGCTTCATATTTTTTAATACCTACATCGTTTGCTGTCTGAGACCATTTAGCAGCACCTTCAGCATCCAGTGGAAGCGCAGCACCATTTACAGATATTCTGATTCCTGTATTACTTGAATTATCAGCTGCGGCTGACAAAAACACATCTGTTTCAAATTTTTCACCTTTGATGACATAAGATTTTTTAGGCGCAGATACAACTCTGAACTTATTTAAAACAACATCATCTGTAAGTCCTACTTTTCCAGCCAGATAATTTAAGACTGCAGCTTCTGAACTTTTAACATCATTGGCAAACTTTGAGAAAATAGGCATACAGGCGCCCAAAGGCATATGTCCGAAAGTAAAATCAGACCAACTTGCTTTTTTATTGGTTGATTTTTTCCAGGTTTCATCATCAATGTTGATAGGAAGTTTTGCTGCAAAATCATCTCTGTCTTTTCCTTCATCCACTAACGCCAAAAACTTATCTTTTATCTCAATCATTTTTCCTTTCAGCTCTTCTCCTTTACCTGCGTTTACCAGAAGTCTGGTAGTAGCATCGTAATCACGAAGGCCTTTCAGCTGCTCCTTTCCTTCTACAGTTTCATATCCTCCGGTTTGTTCCACCAAAAAATTCTTTATCTCATCAATAAAGTCACTTCCTTCTTTGGAGATAACACCTACCTGATCTACTCTTTCGGCATATTTTGCGAGAGTTGCAGATTTTTTTGCACTATCTTTAATGCTTTCCGGAAGATCTTTGTTTGCAGCATCCAATGCATCATTTGCTTTCACAAGACCTTTATCCACCATTTCAAAGGCGTTAAAAATCTCAGCAGATACATTGAGTGCCAATAGCGCGGTCAGTACTAGATACATGACGTTAATCATCAACTGCCGCGGTTCCTTAGGTATTGACATTTTATATCTTTTTTATTTTGTTAAAAAATAAATTTAATTCAGATTGAATTATCCTTTTACATTATATGCAGAAAGGATGTTGCCATATACCGCATTTAAAGAAGTAAGGTTTTTGCTCAGACTTGACATCTGTGCCTGATATTGTTTAGTATCTTCTACACTATTGTTCAATGTAGCCATGGCTTCATTCATCTTGGTATAAAAGTTATTCATTGCTTTCAACTGATCACCAGTCTGACTGAAATCAACTTCCTGAAGTGCCTTCAGTGAGCCAAGGCTTTTTGACATAGACTGTAACTCATTCAACATTCCGCCCAATTTACCTTCTACAACTTCAGCATTTAATGCTTTTGGTGCTGCTGAAGACGTACCACCAGCAGTAAGTGGTGCAATCTGTGAACCATACTGATCCAATCCCGGATACAATTTCTCCCAGTAATAATCCTTTTCAGGTCCTAAAATACCCAACATGGCGAATAAAAACGCTTCTACACATAATCCTGCAGTGATCATCCAGCCTCCCCAAGAGGTACTGTTCAACTTACCAAGGGCACCTATCATAACGACAGATGCACCAACACCGATTAGCAAGTTTTTTAAATATTTGAAAGATGGTGATTTGAAAAAACTCATTGTGAATAAAATTTTTGTGATTTGTTAAATAATAAATTGATATCGTGTCGGAGCAATACATCGAAGTATTAACTCCATCTTTAGCCTACATTAATATTAAAAGTCGTTTACAGATCTACCCAGATATGTGATCACACATCTGAAACCTATATAAGATTTGCTGGTATCCTGAAACTCCCAGTTTCTTGTCCCTGTCTGGCAGTAATAAGATATATCTTTCCATGATCCTCCTCTGATTACTTTTCTTTTGTACGCTTCCGGATCAGTGTCGGCTGCATCATATCTGTAATCAGAATTCAGGTCATGCTGGTGATTGTATGCGTTTTCGTGAAATGCAGAAGAAGTCCATTCTGCTACATTACCAGCCATACAGAACAATCCGTAATCGTTGGGAAAATAAGCATCTGCTTTTACGGTGTGTAATCCTCCGTCTTCAGGATAATTTCCTCTGCCCGGTTTAAAATTGGCCAGAAGACAACCCTTTGCATTTCTGATATATGGACCTCCCCATGGGTAAGGTGAGATATCATGACCTCCTCTGGCGGCATATTCCCACTCAGCTTCAGAAGGCAATCTGAATTCTTCTGTATTGGGCTCATCCTGTTTGTATTGATTCCAAAGTTTGGTTCTCCAGTGACAGAAAGCAGTCGCTTGTTTCCAGTTTACTCCAACAACAGGGTAATCATCAAAAGCCGGATGCCAGAAGTAATTTCGGGTTTGAGGCTCATTGTAAGCGTAGGTAAAATCTCTGATCCAGCAAAGGGTATCCGGGAAAATTTTTATTTCTGCTTTATTTATAATTGATTTTCTGGTCGCTGTTTTATCATGAGCGGCCTTTTGCCAGTCTATCCATTGGTATTTGTATTTCAGGCTAGCATTATCAATTTCTCTTTTACCTTCAAAAGCCATATCGCCTTCATAATACATCTCTCCAAGGGTCTCATCATCCCAATCCAATTCTATATCCCAATCTATGGTTTCATTATCGAAGTCATCTGTTTTTTTATTGCCCATCAATTCATGTGCTATAGAATCTCTGACCCAATATACAAACTGGCGGTACTCATTATTGGTGATTTCTGTATCATCCATGAAGAAGCCGGAAATGGAAATATTTTTTTGTCTCTGTGCGTATGTAGAGAAAACATCCTGGTCACTCTGACCTATCGTAAGGGTACCGGAAGGAACATACACCATACCGAATGGATTAAATCCACCCCACTTTGGTCTTGCCTGCACACCGGTCAGTTGACCCGTCTCCTGCTTACCGCAGGAAGATAGCAGAAATACAATACATAACAAAAGACTGAATCCTGATAAACTTTTCATTTTCTTTTAGCGATTTTACCTAATAAATAAGGGCTTCGGAATAAAGCGGCGTAAAGATAATTTACTATTTTAAAACTCCAACTATTTTAAATTCGATTTTTAAAATATTTTTTATCCACTGAAAACTCTTTAGCAAGTGGATAACGATGATATTGATCATTTATTGTACAGATTTAACAAAAATATTACATTGAAATTTTTATTATAAATAATATTTCTATATTTGCTGCTTATTATAGAAATCAATAAAATAAACCTATTTCTTTTTACGAACATTTAAATCATTTGAGAATGAAAAATTTTTTAACAAAATCAGGAGTACTAACCTTACTAGTGTTGTTTGGCTACCATTCCGCTTATTTGCAGTGCACAAACGCCCCCGAAGGGCAATTTCCATCAACCTCAGTTGCACTTAATCAAAATACCACATCACAGAATTTAACTACTTGTGCATACACAGGTGAGTATTCGGTTGTATCAGGGGTACAATCCGGAAAAAGTTATACTGTTGGAAGTAGTATTGCAACAAATTATATTACGATTACTTCTGAAGATGGCCTAACAGTTGTCAATCATGGGATCCAACCTTTTACATTTGTAGCGCCTTCGGCTGCAAACTTGCGGGTTTACAGACATGATGACGCTGCTTGTGGGGTTACCGATTCTGGTTGTAGAACTATAACTATGGTGTGTAGTGATTGTGTACCTCCACCACCGCCAGCCAATGATAACTGCGCAGGAGCAATTGCTTTTCCAGCTATTCCCACCAATGGAGATTGTGCTACTTTAACAGGAAATACAGCCAATGCAACTCAATCTCAAACCGCATGTGCAGGTTCCGGAGCGGATGATGATGTTTGGTTTTCTTTTGTTGCTACTGCAACTACGGCTATTGTTGATATAACAGCAATTAGTGGAACAACTGATAGAGTTCATCAGATTTTTTCTGGTTCTTGCGGTTCCTTGGTCAGTGTAAAATGTAGTGATCCTGAAACAAGTACGACAACCGGGCTTACAATTGGTGCAACCTACTATCTTCGAGTTCATACTTATGGTAGCGGCACAAGTACTTCGTTTAACATTTGTGTAAAAGTCCCACCGCCTCCACCTGCCAACGACAATTGTGCTAGTGCAATTGCATTTCCAACTGTTCCAACCAATGGAGATTGTGTTACTTTAGTAGGTAATACAGCCAGTGCATCGCAGTCTCAGACGGCTTGTACAGGATCCGGGGCGGATGATGATATCTGGTTCTCATTTGTAGCACCCGGAAGTACTATCATTTTAGATTTGACTGCAATCAGTGGTTCATCTGATCGGGTACATCAGATTTTTTCAGGAACATGTGGCTCTTTGGTCAGCGTAAAATGTAGTGATCCTGAGTCGAGCACTACTACTGGTTTAACCACAGGAGAAACTTATTATGTACGTGTTCATACTTACTCAACCGGCAATAGTACTTCATTTAACATTTGTTTAAGAACGCCACGTCCGGTACCAGTAAATGATCTTTGTTCAAATGCAATAGCCTTATCGTGTGGTCAAACTCTTTCTGGGTACACGGATAGCTCAACATCAGATAGTGCGCCTACTTGTAACACTTTTACAAATACTTCACCCGGAGTATGGTATACATTTACCGGAAACGGAGGAACAGCTACCATCAGTCTTTGTGGCTCAACATTTGATACTAAACTTTCTGTGTATACCGGCAATTGTGGAGGTTTAACTTGCGTCACTGCCGATGATGACTTCTGTAGTTTGCAATCTCAGGTAAGTTTTGCTACCACACCATGTGTGACATATTATGTTTTAGTTCACGCATATTTAACAAATGTAGGCAACTTTACTATTGCTGCTACTTGTACTGCTCCACCAGCTCCGCCTGCCAATGATGTGTGTTCAGGTGCAGAAACAGTGACTTGCGGAAGTATCATAACAGGAAACACTTCTACCGCAACTCCGGACGGAGGTTACTGCAGATCATGTAATGACATTGGAGGAGGCAGAGGAGTATGGTATAAACTTACCGGAAATGGTGCTCAGGTTACCTTAAATCTATGCGGATCATCATTTAATACAACAGTGGATGTATATAGCGGAAGTTGTGCATCATTAATACCAGTGGTAAGTAATGACAATGATGGTGTGGTATGTATGTCTAACAGATCCAGGGCTGTATTTAATGCTTCTGTTGGAACAGATTATTATATATTGGTTAGCGGAGCGGGAGAATGTGATTTAGGTGCATTCACCATGAATATTTCATGTCTTTGCGGACCGACACTATCTGCACCGTGGACAGTAAACAACATCGGGTCTTCCAATGGAAATGGTATAGACAATGTATGTAACGGTACCATTGATATCTCTGCCAGCAACTTTGGTTCTCCAAGCAGTGATGTACAAACATTTGCCAATCAGGAATTTTGTGGTAATTTTACCATCACCGCTAAACTCGAATCTGTTACCAATCTAGGTTGGGGTGGATTAATGGTAAGAGAAAATGATGCGCCAGGTTCTAAAAAAGTTGCGTTAAGAACACAGTTAAACAGTTTGTTTGTTCGTGATCTGAGAGCTACTACCAATGGTGTTCAATCTCAGCAACAATGGTCAAGACCTACTCATTCCTGGATGAGAATTACCAGAACTGGTAATACTTTTGTAGGTTCTACTTCATTCAATGGGACAACATGGCAAACAGCTTTTACTGCTACTCTTGTATTACCAAATTGTATTGATGCAGGTTTATTTGCTCAAAGTATTAATGTAAATACGCCTACTTTGGCAGCTTTCAGCAATCTGGCTGGATTTAACACTCAGATTCCAAATATTATAGATCAGAATACCACTAACAGAAGCATAGATACTGAAAAAGAATTTTCAGTCTATCCAAATCCTGCATCTGATGAGATCAAAGTTAAATGGATCAGTGGTTATACCGGTAAAGCGGCAACTATTACCATCACCAATCAATTGGGTCAAACTGTGGTTACACAAAAGCTAAGTGCGGTTACTAATGAGATAGAAACCATCAATGTAAGTCAGCTTACCAATGGTATGTACATCTTATCTGTACAATCAGAAGACAAACAAACGATACATCGCAAATTTACTATCGGCTCGATTAGACCATAATAATAGCGAATATTAAGTATTAAAAAAGGGTGGATTCTTTATAGAGTCCACCCTTTTTTTACTATAAGAACCTAAAATCAAGATCCAAAGTATCGTATGTCTCCGCTGGAGTCATGAAATTGGACTTATCAATTTCTCAAAGTTGAAACCATTGAGTCTACTCCGAAAAGTGTAATTTAGCCACAAAGGTACAAAAAGACAAAGGACCACAAATTTCAAACATTTGATAATCATAACTTTGTGCTTACTTAGAGACTTCGAGACTTAATGGCATTTCATTGTTTATGACTTCTCGGAGTATATACTAACCATTCAAAATTCAAATCGAACGAACGCTTATACTTCAGAAAAGTCAATCTTAATTTGAAAGTAAACAGACCTGAACTCCTAACCCGATATAACACACTATAATTGCAATCCTATAC
Source organism: Saprospiraceae bacterium (assembly GCA_016714445.1). Classification (GTDB taxonomy): domain Bacteria; phylum Bacteroidota; class Bacteroidia; order Chitinophagales; family Saprospiraceae; genus OLB9. The sequence continues at coordinate 450,211 of JADJNF010000007.1, forward strand.
AAAATACATATACCCTTTTGGAATCCATAGGTAAAATTGTAAAATATATTACTTTAAGCCAATTATATCGATATTCACATTCAATATTTTGAAATTATATACATTAAAATTTTTATTATAAATATTTTCCCTATATTTGCTGTCTATTATTATCATAGAACAGAACCTAATTTTCTTTATTTAACTTTAAAATTTTCTGAGAATGAAATCTTTTTTAACTAAAACAGGGATATTATCCTTTTTTTTATTGCTTGGCTACCATTCTGCTTTCTCGCAGTGTACCAATGCACCAGATGGGCAATGGCCAACAGGCACAGTAACTTTAAATCAAAATGCTGACCCAACTACTCTTACAACTTGTGCTTTTACAGGCGAGTATTCAGTTGTTGGTGGAGTGCAATCCGGTAGAAGTTATACTGTAGGTAGTAGTACAGCCACCAATTACATTACAATAACTTCAGCAGATGGATTGACTGTTGTTGCTCATGGAATTCAACCTTTTACTTTTACATCACCATCGGCTGCAGATTTAAGGGTTTATCGTCATGAAAATGCTGCTTGTGATACTGATGATATAGGTTGCAGAATAATAACAATGACATGTAATAATTGTATAGCACCACCACCTCCACCATCACTTACCAATGATGAATGTTCAGGTGCCATTCCATTAACTGTTGGTGCCACTTGTACTTTTACACAATACACCAATGCAGGTGCCACAGGTTCAGCAGGTGCACCGGCTCCCGGTTGTGCTTCATACTCAGGTGGTGATGTTTGGTTTAGCGTTGTGGTTCCTGCTGGGGGAACAGTCATCTTAGATTCAAATACAGGTGTTATAACAGATAGCGGAATGGCTATTTATTCAGGCACTTGCGGATCTTTAACCTTGATAGAATGTGATGATGACGACAGTGCTAATGGTAATATGTCACGAATAGCGAGATCTGGTCTCACACCGGGATCAACTATTTATGTAAGATTCTGGGAATTTGGAGGAAATAACAATGGTACATTCAGCATATGTGCTTCATTGCCACCGAACGCTCCTGCAAATGACAACTGTGCCAGTGCAGCTGTGGTAATTGCAAACCCAGCATTGACTTGTACCAATGTTACTCCTGGTACATTAGCAGGGGCTACGGCTTCAACCGGTGCTACAAGTACTTGTGGTACATATGATGATGATGTATGGTTTTCATTTGTGGCTACTAGTGCTACACATCAGGTTGAGTTATTAAATATTACAGGAAGTACAACAGATCTCACTCATCAGGTACTTACGAGTTGTGGAGCAACTACTTCTTTGGTTTGTAGTGATCCAAATCTAAGTACTGTAGGTGGACTTACAATAGGAACTACCTATTACATCAGAGTAGCATCATGGACAGCAACAGCAGGACAAACTTCCAGCTTTAATGTATGTGTTAAAACGCCACCGCCGCCACCAGCAAATGACCTTTGTGCCAATGCGATTGAATTTCCTTGTAACGGGTCTGTAACAGGTAGTACATTATTCTCAACTGCTGATGCAGCACCCACTTGTGATGGATTTGCAAATACGTCACCAGGAGTTTGGTATAAATTCACAGGAACTGGATTTCCGGTTACCATAAGCTCATGTGGAGGCGTAACTTGGGACAATAAAATTTCTGTGTATACAGGTAGCTGTGGAGCTTTCACTTGTGTAGCTGCAGATGACGATGATTGTGATCCCGGTTTACAAGCACTTGTTGATTTCGCATCTACAGCCGGTACAACTTATTACATTTTAGTACATGGATTTTTAGATGCTGCAGGTGATTTTACCCTAACGCTTACTACCGCACAATGTAATGCTTGTAAAGGTACTGATCCACCTAGAATAAGCAACCTCACAGGTACATCAACAACCATAAATTGGAATACTGTATCAGGAACAACCCAATACAGTTATACCGTCGGAACAGGTCTTTTGTTATGCCCAAGTAGCGCAACAGTAACAAACACTGCTTCAACTTCTGTTAATTTAACAGGTTTATTGCCAGGTACTGACTATACTGTATGTGTAAGAGCAAATACTTGTTCAGGTGGAACTTCACCTAGTGCATGGAGTAGTGTAAGATTTACTACTCCTGGAAATTGTGAAGCACCATCACAACCTTTTGTATCAGGTCTTACCACTTCATCAGCTACTTTGACTTGGCCAGCAGTGGCAGGAGTAACTTCCTACAAGTATAGCAGAGGATCATCTTCTACCTGTGCCAATGGTACACTTACTACTACCGGATCAAATACAGTTACACTTACTGGTTTAACTCCAGGAACAACTTATTACTTCTGTGTTCAGTCTGATTGTGGAAGTAGTGCAAGTGGTTTTGTAAGTGCCAGATTTACTACTTTAGCTGCACCTGGATCTAGACCAGCCGGAACTAATGAAGGTGACTTGATGGAATACAGTGTTTATCCTAATCCAGCTAATGAAGATATCAATCTTGCATTGAATAACTTCCCGGCTGGAAAAAATGTAAATGTACAAATCATCAATCAGCTTGGTCAGACTATGGTAACACATAGATTTACAAATGAAAGTAATCATGTAGAAACCATCAAAGTTGATCAACTTCCTGATGGAATTTACATCATGTCAGTTCAAGCTGCCGGAACAGAACAAAAATTCAAAAAATTTGTGAAAGGTGCTTTGAGACCATAATATAAATTATACGTCAAATACCAATTAAAAAGGGCTGTCGGAAATCTTCCGGCAGCCTTTTTTATTTGGGTTAATTTCGTTTCAGCATTTCAAAAGAAGATATCAAATTCAGTTTGGTGTAGCTAGGATCAGGTTTATTTGATAGATTAAATCATGACATCTTAATTTAGAGTAACCTTGTTTAAGTTATAAGTTAAGACTTCTTTTCTATTAACAAAGTTGGATTCGCTATGGATCGAAACTAACCCAACTCAGATGAGTTTTACCATTATACTAAGCACCATATTTCTTTTTGTATAATCCACCAAGATCGGAAAATGGGGTGATTATTTTTCTAACATAGGATTTATCCTGAATCATAGATGTGTCTAACACTCAAGACTTAATAGTGTCTTTATGAGCTAAAATAAATTGACTGTGGTCAATCTATCTCAGATGAAATCAATCGAAATTCTAAATAGGTGAAAATAAGACTTTAGAGAAGTTATACTTTGTTTTTATGTTTTCTGAATAAAGCTCGCCAATTGCAGCGGCATCGCAGTTACCAATAATCCTTATATTATTATTGTTTGACTCAGACGGTGACAGAAAAACAGGAATACATATTTACTAACATATTGAAATTCTTCTGAGATCAACCGATACATATTGTTTTCAAAAACATCCAATTTACCAACGATGACATTTTTTAGAAAAAAAAATCCCTGACATCAACGATTGATGCCAGGGATGATATAAATTTTGTATTTTTCCTTATGGGCCAGTCTTTTGGTGGGAAACCTAAAAAACAAAATGAATCCATACATGTATACTTGCCATTAGGTTCCTTTAGTAAACAAAGGATACACCAACTGGAATTACTTACCCGTTCTTAAATTATCAAAATCATCAGTGATTTTAGGGGTCAACGTGATTACAGATTTTTCACCAAATGCAGTAGCAGCACCATCTTTGACATAATAGAAATTGACATTGTCTGTTTTTGTATCAAAAATAAGAAAATATTTTATGCTCTTACAATTCCCTGGTTTACAACCTCCTGTATACATTACATCACCATCCTTTTTAAGTGGAGTCTGCATCTCCCAATCCTTCGAAAAGTTTTTAAATTCTGCTCCCATCATTTTTTCAAGACGTGGTAATAACTCATAAGTATTAAGCAAATCAATTTCAGAAGGCAGTTTACCTTCCAAAGAAACTACTTCTTTTAATTTTGAATCTACCAGCTGACTGCCGTCAATATTGACTACATTTGGATCTGAACTAAGGGCAGTTGAGTCCCCTACTGTAGTTTCTCCTTCAGCAACTTTGGCATCTGTATTTTTGCATGAAAAGACAAACATACAAAGTATCACCAGGCTTAAAAATAATTTCATAATAATCTAAATTTTAATGTTTTAATCGAAAAATCGCGCAAATTTAGTATTATTTAAACCGACTTGTTAATTTATAGATGGAATTTTTATCACCTATTCAATGAAATCTTTATAAATCCCGGGGATTGTAAATGATTTTTGGCGGAAGACCAATACCAATTAGTTTTTGAAGATTGTAAGTAACCATAATCTCATGGGTACCTTGATTTGATGTACGAAGGGCTGAAAGGCCAAAATCAAAGCTGTAAATGACTTTATACTTTTTGCCAATATTAGTACCAATAATAATAGAAAGTGCATCGAGTGACTTTCCACTGTACCCTCTCAGATTAAGTCCTGCCAGTAGATTTTCGTTAATAGCTGCCAAAATACCTACATCTGTTTGTAAAACAGCCGCATCTGCTTTCAATAACAGTGAAGGTGACAATTCGATATTTTCATTTAATGAATATCTGTACAGCGCAAACAGACTTCCCGAAAATGATTTGTTATATTTACCTTCACCCAAACCATACTTGTGTGATGGCAAATCAGAAATCACTAAACCACCTTCTATGGATTTTCCTTTGAAGTATGTCCCCAACTCCCATGAAGGGCCTATACCACTAAATACATCTGTGTCTAAGGTCGGGTCATTGTGATCAAAAACACCTTCATAAATACCATCAGGCGTGACTAAACCATTGCCATCAATCGTGATAAAATCAATACCTGCACGGCCGCCAAATGACAAAAATCCATACGGCGTACTCATGACATAATTGTAGGAAAATTTAAGATTTGAATTATTAAAAAGACCAGCCCTCTGATTTATAAAAGTAAAACCAACAGCCCCATTCCACAAGTAGAAAGGCATGTCAGCTCCTAAGTAAAATGTACGGGGATTGCCCGGAAAATTGCTGTACTGATCGCGGAATGAAGTAAATACGCTTAATGATCGCTCAAGTCCTCCATACGCCGGATTTTCATAATACTTATTGATCATATATTGCGTAAACTGAGGACGCTGCTGGCTCGCCACTTCAACTTGAAAAATAAGTATACATATGATGGCAATACTATATCGCATGTGCCTTTATTTTTTATTTAATACAATAATATGGATTTATTGTTTAATATCCAACTACTTTAGTAAAATTGTATTTTTCCAATGCACAAAATGGTTACAACTCCAGAATAAGCCCATCATATGCAGGGAAAATATTTTGCGGTAACTTGTTAATCATATCAACATATAGGCCCATTTCATGTGACATGTGTGTGAAATAGGTTTTATCTGCGCCGATTTTTTCAGCTACTTCGATTGCTTCATCGTAGTTAAAATGCGAATAATGTTTTCTGTATTGCAATGCATTCAAAACAAGGACATCCAGTCCAAACAGACTTTTAAATGACTGATCACTTATAAATGACGCATCTGTAATATATGCGAAATTTTTAATCCGAAATCCAAGTATTTGCAGGTTCCCGTGTAAAATGTCGAAAGCATCTACTTTTACAGTATTAAACAGCTCAAAGGTATCACCTGCAAGGATAGCATTACATACTACTCTCGGTGCGCCAGGGTATGGATTGCTATGAAATATATATGAAAATTTCATACGAATCTCATCCAGTACTCTTTCAAGTGAAAATATCGGCATATCAACTCGCTGACGAAAATTAAATGGTCTGATATCATCCATACCTATGACGTGATCATTGTGTTCATGGGTAATCAAAATAGCATCCAGACGATTGACATGATTTACGAGCATTTGCTGTCTTAAATCAGGACCTGCATCGATCAATATGTTGTGATTATCAATAGTAATAAGGACTGAAGATCTCAGGCGTTTATCTCTACTATCCACAGAAATGCAGGTATTACAAGTACAACCGATGACGGGTACTCCCTGTGATGTTCCCGTACCCAGGAAAGTAATTTTCAATGGAAAGCTATTAATTTTATTAAATCGACTTAAGCAAAACTTCACTATTTTTCAGCAATTGACGATAAAACTGTTTTGACTTGTCTGTCAACACATTATCATCTTCCAATACACCTGATAAAATTTCAATCAGCACATTGACCCGGCCTTCTGTATCAAAAAATTTATTGACAACGACTATTTTAGTATTCTCAACTATACAATACCCTGAATTGAAAGTTCCTTTTTCATATCTGACCAAATAATCCAATTCTTTAAAAATTTGTTCGATCTTCTGTAAGGTTGGTTTAGTATGCTTATTCATTTTAATGATAATAAATGCTAATTTTGCACCACAAATATATTAAAAGTAATCAATGAAGACATAAACAAGTATATAGGAATTAAATATTAGTTGCTGAATCTTCGTTTGCTTTATAGATAAAAAGTAATTTACCATGTTTAAATCATCGATATTTTTGATTTTTCTTCTGTTTGTCCTGTCTCCTGATTGTACCGGACAAAGATTTAAAGCTATGGCGATCATCGGTGCGAATGCATCTCAGATAGATGGCGATAATTTATATGGATTCAATAAACTGGGCATTAGTGCAGGAGGTAGGCTGTCATATGCCAATGACAAAAATATTGATTATGCCTTGGAAATGCTTTATAGTCAAAGAGGTTCGTCGGTAAAAATATTTAATAATGAGGATGGTGATAAAATTTCTCTCAATTATATTGAAATTCCAATTATTGTCGGCATCAGGGATTGGTATAATGAAAAAGATGGATATTATAAAGTACGTGCGGAAGGAGGAATATCTTACGGATACTTATTTGGTGCGAATGCTTCCGGATTTCAAGAAGAATATTTCAGAAAACATGATGTAAGCTGGCTTGCGGCCGTAGGTATAAATTTCAACAAAATGTTGGGTTTATCGCTAAGATACACTGCTTCATTTTCTAATATGTACAAAGATCCTACAGCTGATAGAAGTACTTTAAAGGGATATTTTATTACCTTGCGTTCGGAAATAAATTTTTAATGATTTCACTTAAATATAAAAATTATATGACTGATATGTTCAAATTAATCGTATGTGTCACATTCATATTTTTTGCTTCATGCAAATCCGAAAAAAAGCCGACTTCAGAAAAAACAGCGGAAAATACAGCCGTTACAACACCTGCTGTAGAAACAGAAGGACCTGAAATACCTGGAGTTCCAAAAGAAGTACTTATAAAACTGCTTAATGAGTGTACATATGTGGATTATATTTTTCATAAACTCCCATTCAGCATCAGCCAATCAGAAGAACCGGGAATTGATCAGAATATTTCATTTATCAACTACGATAAACCTGTCACCAGAATTCCAAAAGATTGTAAGGCAATAGGCAGAAAATTTTTTCATATCAAAGGTGAAATCGTCTATGATGTAGATGTATATCTTACGAACAACTGCAAGTTTTATGTTTTTGTAGATAAAAAAATAAGCCGATGTATGCCAATTATATGACTGATGCGGGTGTTCAGTTTTATTCCAATATTGCCCAGCAGGCCCGAGGTGCCGCACAACAGTAAAAATGAAAAAATTTGCTGTCATTGATCTTGGTTCAAATACATTTCACTTATTGATTGTCGAAAAAAAACCAGACAATACTTTTGAAACCTTATTCAGAAAAAGAGTTTTTACCGGTTTATCTGATGGCGGAATTCAATTAATAAAAGATGATAGGATTAAGTATGGTCTTGCAACCATCCGCGAATTTAAAGAAATACTGACATCATATGATTCACCAACACTAAGGGTGGTGGGTACCGCTGTACTTCGAACAGCAGCAAACAGACAAATTTTTATAGATCAAGCCAATAAAATTCTTGAAAAAGATATAGAAATTATTGATGGAAATACCGAAGCCAATTATATTTACAAAGGAATTATACTTTTAGATGAACTCAGAACTGGTACTCAACTCATCATGGATATCGGTGGAGGAAGCACAGAATTTATTATTATAAAAGACGGGGCAAAACTTTGGTCTAAAAGCTTTCAGATTGGAGTGGGTGCACTTCATGAGACATTTCATACATCAGAACCTATATGTGATACGGACATTCTGCTGATGAAATCTTCTGTGCTGAATACTGTCAAAGATTTACTACCTGTGATCGATAGATACAAACCGACAACACTCTCCGGTGCTTCAGGTTCTTTTGAAGTATTACAAATGATGTCCGGCATTGATCCGCAAACCACAAAACTTACTTCTGTATCTCCGGAATATTTTAATACCCTGTATGAAACCATAATTTCAGCCAATTATGAACAAAGAGAAAATATGGCAGGATTACCAAAAGAAAGAGTAAAATTGATAGTGGTAGGAATGGTTTTGAAAAAAATCATTTGTGATTTAATCCAACCTTCTAAGATTTTAGTGTCTCCATATGCACTGAAAGAGGGCATCCTAAGCGAAATGCTAGAAAAAGAATAATGATTCTTGTCATTTTTTCCTGATATAAATGTAAGACCTACTATATTTACACATTAAAAAAATAGAAATGGACCATCCTACCCATATACATGAAGCAGATATCTGGATCGACCGAATCAGAAGGAATGGTAAAGAAATTATAAAAAATACTTTGTATGCAGGAATTGCCATTTTTGTCATAAGTTATGGCGGTCTGTATACTTCTATTCGACTTTTTCCTGACTTTTTTATTGATTATATCAATCCAGTTTTTAATTCTGACGGAAGTCGCGATCTCTATTTTTATCTTCATCCCTTTGTGCTGGCCCTATCACTGTCAGTTTTTTGGAATAGATTCAGAAAAATGTTTGGAGGAAATAAGGTAAAGATAGGCATAGAGTTTGGGGTAGTATATGCATTTGTAGCTTTAGTGCCGATCATGTGGATCACTTATGCGGCAATGGATGTGGAATTTCAGATGGTGGCTACATGGCTGATTTATGGTTTGTTTCAGTCCAGTATTGCGGGTATGATATTTGCCTGGTTTAACCCATATTCGGTAAAATAGTCAATGTTTCACCTTTTTTAATTGTAGTTTAAATTCCACGTCAAGTTGGTCTTTAACTTTTATAGTGCCTCCCAATTTACTTGGTGGTTTTAGCCCAAAATCTGAAAATAAAATGGCTCTGGTGCCAATTAGTTCTACATTATCCGACCCAATCTGTCTGTAAGAAAAGTTAATGGTGTAATTTTTTACTACCCCCGCCAAAGTAATATCTGCTTTACCTGTGATCGAAGATGAGTGTGTAACGGAGGAAAGTATCCTGGAAAATGATTTAATATCAATGATCATGGATGGATAAGTATGTGCCTTTAGGGTCTTTTGCAGGTCTTTTGTCATGATCTTGTGGTGACAATCAAAGTTTTCTATTTCAATGATAAGCTTACTTTCTACTCTGCATGGTTCGTTGATAGATGAAGGTCTGTAACATATCAATGTATCCATTTTCCCATAAGAAGGTACGACACAATTAAAACTATTTATATTTGTCTTACCATCGACTTTTAAACTACTGTTGCTTTTTACCAACCAAATTTCATGTTTAGGATCTTCGCCATCATAATAAAAACTTCTGAAGGTTAGGCTAATAAAAAACAATACATTAAAAATCAAATGGAACATGCAGCAAATTTATACAATTTCATTTAATGTAATAAAAAAAGTTGGATCCGATGTATTATCGAACCCAACTTATGAATTATTTATTTATGCTAATAAATGCCATCAAGAAGTGTGGATATGATTTAGAATCCAACTACAGCCTGAATAACTAGTCCATTGAATTTACCACCATTTCTGATGTCGTTTCCTTTAAAGCCATCATATTTTTGATTCACCACTTCTCCTTTTAAGAGTAAGTTTTTTGTTGGGAACCAACCTGCAGCAAAGGATGTTCTTGTGACATCAACATCAGTAGTATAGCCCTGAAGTCTACTGGTAACTTTATTATATTTTGCTCCTACAAATAATTGTTCATTTGCTAAGAATCTATATACAAGTTCTCCTGCGATCTGGCTAGTAGTTCTATTGTCTGTCTCGGTGGCATTTTTACCACTTGCAGTTTCGTAAGTACCGAAAAATTCCAGCCCTTGATATTTTACAAATGGGTTAACAATTATAGCAGTTAATGAGTTTCTCATCCCAGGATTGAATCTGCCACTGAATGCTTCAGCCGTACTATTTGTTGAAGCAGCTTTCTCTAACACTCCTTCGTATGCTGAGCCAGTTCTGTCACCACCAAAAAGTGTTAGTCCCGGGGAAGATGAGTTGCTGTATAAGCTAGCACTCAACCTGAATCTTAAATCTTCATTGACATTTTTATCGTATGCACCTTTTAATAAGATGGAAGGATTTTTACTAGTCACACCAGATGTTGCAGCTGAATAATCCTGAACATTATTTTTAATTAAACCATTCGTAAGACCCGCCATCAACATAAGGCCTTCTGTAGGATAGATGTACACTTCACCACCAATTTCTGTTGCAAACTCATCCATAATATTATTGCCTGCAAAAGGATTGAAGATTGCATTACCGTTGTCCATTCTTCTGAAGTGAGTGTCACCATAATTTACTTCCATGTGGCCGATTTTTACTCTTACATATTTAGTAAACCATTCAGGATTATTAAACATAGGCAGTTTGTCTATTTGAATGTATCCGCCTTTTACCCAAAACTCATTGTGGTGACGTGAAGCCATATAATTTTCAAGAAATATTCTGATTCCATCTCCCAATTGTACATCAAAATTAAGATTGGCAGCAGCAAGGGTAAACCCATTTCCCAAAGCATAAAGTTTATTTATTTTAGCTTTACTGGTATCTATATTTTCGTGATTAAGCATTTGATATCCCTGCCTGAAACTACCTCCTATATTAATTTTAAATCCTTCATACATAGTGGCATCCACTTTTGTTGGTTCGAATACATTTATTCCCGTCTGATCATATGCCTTAGTATACTGAATCTGAGCTGAAAGGATTGTAGCAAACAATGTTACTACTAATAGGCTGAAAAGATTAATTAAAGATTTCATATTGTTTTATGTTTTAAGTTAAGAAAAATTGTTTTTATAATTATTGGTTTAAAACTAAATCAAAATTTAATACCACATCATTACCTGTTTTACCGCACCAAGCATAAAAGAAGGAGGCTGCATATCGTAATCTTTCATACTGATTTTTTTCTCTCCTTTGATAGAAAAACTGGTGTCATTGATTTTTTTTGCTTGGGCTTCTAAAGCTGTTTCCACAGTTTTGCCTGCAATGGTAAGGTTTATTATAGCTTTGATAGTGTAGTTTTTACCATCTTTCATGATAACATCTGCACTCTTGAGGGTAGCTGAGATGTTTGGGCTTTTATCCGATTTTAATGCTTTGTACGCATTTTTGTCCATGCCATCTTTACCACTTTTTAATGCTTTGGATGCTACTGAAAAACTCATTGCTGTAATGTCTTTAAGATTTCCATCTCCATCCACCTGCAATGTAGCACTGCAATCCCCTGAACTCGTTTTCATCACCCAATCGTGCATGGTAGATGTACCTGAAACTGATAATTGTACAGTATTTTTAGCTGAAAATTTTGTCTGACCCTGAGCCAGTGTAAACATTCCTCCGAAGAGAAGAACTAATAAAAAATTTGAAAATAAATTTGAATGTCTCATGATGTATTATGTTTTTGTTGTTATCGAAATACGATACAAGATTAGAGAGATTCAGACCATCAAAATATGATTAGAATTAGTATCAAATATGATTTATATTAGTTTTTTCAAATTATTGAAATGACAAATAATAGACAATAAAATATTGAATTTAATACATTATACTGAATCAGTTTGGTATATATATATTAAAATAGCTCAACTGAAAAATATTTATATGATATTTAACATGATAGAAATTGAAAAAAGAAAACGACAAATGAATAAAATTTTCCCAGAATAATTTTAAACATATTTAAACCCGTTTTATTAGTGGTTTTAAACTGTCGGGAAAATAAAGATTGGCAAAAAATTAAACTTTGAGTCCACTCTGAAAACTATAATTTAGCCACAAAGGTACAAAAACACAAAGAATCACAAATTTCAAACAGTTGATAATCATTTCTTTGTGAACCTTAAGGACTTAGAGTCTTAGTGGTATTTCTTTATTTTTTGACTTTTCGGAGTGGACCCAACTTTGAGATTCTAATAAATCGTAAACTTTAGAGTATTCTTAAAAAGATAGGAAGGATGGATGCGTAAAAATAATGACTTAAATGTCACTCTTCTTCGTTGACGGATTCAGGATACATCGTTTTCAGATTCTTAAACATAGTATCCACCTTATACATTTCATCTATAGTTTCATCAAAATAAAAGAATATGGATGGTATTCGTCTTACCTGATTTTTTATCCTGGAAGCCAGTGCTTGTTTTAAGAGATGAGTATGGTTTACCACCTTCTTTAAGACCGTTTCTTTATCGTCGGCATTAAATATACTCAGATAAACTTTTGCCTGAGCCATGTCAGGAGTTATTTTTACGGAAGTAACCGTAACAAATGCACTACCATAAATATATATGCCATGCTCCTGAAAAATCGGTGCAAAATTTCTTTTGATCATCTCTGCTATCTGCAACTGTCTCTTGCTATCCATTATTATAATTAATGCAGCAAAATTAATACTTTTGCACGAACAGATACTATAACAGATCGATAATTTGGCAAATCAGCAAAACATACTGGATACTTCGATAGAATATGTCAAAGGGATAGGGCCTGCAAGAGGGGAGACTTTTCGTAAAGAACTCAACATCCATACCGTGTATGATCTGCTTTTTACTTTTCCATTCAGATATATAGACCGAACTACTTTCCATCTCATCAAAGATATACACACAGATGGCGACAATATACAACTAAAAGGCACACTCGTTTCCCTCGAAAAGGTAAAAAGTAAATCCAACAGATCCAGACTGACAGGAATGTTTAAAGACAGTACAGGATTTCTGGAATTGGTTTGGTTTCAAGGAGCTACCTGGCTCGATAAGACTTTAAAAGTTGGAGAAGAGTACATCGTGTATGGTCGAGTGACTATTTTTAGTGGAAAAAAAACCATCGCTCATCCGGAAATGGAGCTAATATCAGATGCAGTCGTATCAATTGCAAAGACATTTGATCCCGTATACAGTAGTACTGAAAAGATGGATGGGAAGGGACTCGACAGTAAAGCCAGAAGAAAAATTGTCAAAGCGCTACTCCTATCCATATCTGAAACTGATTTGCCGGAGACCCTTCCACCATATGTGATAGATAAACTAAAGATTTGCAGCAGATATAATGCATTACAATGGATACATTTCCCACAGGATGATAGCCAAAAAGAACTGGCCACCAACCGAATCAAATTTGAAGAGTTCTTTTTTGTTCAGATAAGGTTGCTTCAAAGCAAAATATATCGTCAATATAAATACAAAAGTGCCCCATTCGCCACTATAGGTGACTATTTTAACACCTTCTATAAAACAAAACTTGCCTTCGAACTCACCAATGCGCAGAAAAAAGTCATCAAAGAGATCAGAACAGATATGGGTAAAACTACTCAGATGAACAGACTCTTGCAGGGTGATGTAGGAAGTGGAAAGACGGTTGTAGCGCTCTTATCTATGTTGATAGCTTTGGACAATGGATTTCAGAGTTGTATGATGGCGCCTACAGAAATACTGGCACAACAACACTATGCGTCTATCACTTCTTCACTTGGCGATATGCCTGTAAAAGTTGCTTTTCTATCCGGCAGTATCAAGGGTAAAAAAAGAGAAGGCATACTTTCAGAACTAAGGGAAGGCAATATCCACATTTTAATTGGAACACATGCCCTGATAGAAAATACCGTTGTCTTTAGCCGGCTTGGGCTTGCCATTGTGGACGAACAGCATCGTTTTGGTGTAGCTCAAAGGGCAAGTCTTTGGAAAAAAAATGACGAACTCGCTCCGCATATATTGGTCATGACTGCAACCCCGATCCCCCGTACACTTGCTATGACGCTATATGGAGATCTGGATGTATCTGTCATCGACGAGCTGCCACCGGGAAGGAAAGAAATCCAAACCATACATAAATATGAAAACGCGCGACCCCAACTGATACAATTTATGCATAGTGAAATTGCCAAAGGGAGACAAATTTATATCGTATACCCGCTTATAGAAGAATCTGAAAAGCTGGATCTGCAAAACCTGCAGGATGGATATGAGCGATTGTTACAATATTTTCCACTGCCCGATTATCAGATCAGTGTTGTACATGGCAGAATGAAAGCCAAAGATAAAGATTGGGAGATGCAACGATTTATCAACAAAACCACCCAGATCATGGTAGCCACCACCGTCATAGAAGTAGGCGTAAATGTGCCCAATGCATCCGTGATGGTGATAGAAAATACAGAAAGATTTGGTTTATCCCAACTCCATCAGCTCAGGGGTCGGGTCGGACGAGGTGCTGATCAGTCGTACTGTATTCTTATGACCGACTATAAAGTATCCAAAGAAGGAAAGGAAAGAATTGCAACTATGGTCCGAACCAACAATGGATTCGAAATAGCAGAAGCTGACCTCAAACTACGCGGCCCGGGGGATATTCAGGGTACTCAACAAAGTGGGCTTTTGGATTTCAAACTACTCAACATCGGTCAGGATAAAGCTATTATGGACGCTGCGAGGCACATTGCAATACGAATCATAGAAGATGACCCTAAACTGGAGAGAGTTATTCACGAAAACATCAGACATCAGGTGGCAAAATTAAGAATAAAACATAAAGACTGGGGAAGGGTATCGTAGTAATGGCTATGAAAAACTATCAAACCTGTATTTTAGTCCGGTCAAATGGAAAAATATTCATCTTAATATCAATAATATATGCTGATATTTAGTACAATGCTATTTTCTGGTCTTCAGCAACTTTTTAATCAATACGATCTGTCCTAAATGATAATAACTATGCTCGAGAATGCCAATAAGATTGCGTTGATAAGTACCATATTTTTCATCTGTAAAAGGATCAGTCAATTGTGATGCCGGCATATGTTCTACTAGATACACAAAATACTCTGCATTTCTATAGATATTCTCCCGCATGGTTTCCCATTCTTCCTGCGTTGTAATAGGTGGCATATCGTAACTGTATTTGTCTCTGATATCTAAAGTCCCGCCTTTGAATACATTCAGGACTCCTTCGAGATAGTAGTTGAGATGAAACGCTAATAGAGCAACTGTATTTAGTGATTCATACTTTGCATTGGCCATTTCGACATCTACGTCATCAAGTTGGGCTTTGAGATTAAGGTCAGTGCCGATCCATTGACCAGTAAGGAATAAGTCTTTTAGTTGTCTTGCTAGTTGTTCATTTAGTGTCATCTTTCTAGAGAAATTTGAATGTGGAAAACGATAAGGCAAATGTAAAAATATAACAAATAAATCTTATACAGTGAATGTAAGAATTAATGGCAAAATTGGAAAATAATAATCAAATCATCTAACCAATACAATATAATTATTCTAAAATTACCTAAGAATTTGAATTTTATTGGCAAACATACCGCTTTTCATTAGAACTAAATCAACATAAACAGAGTATAATTTCATCCCACAATCCACCCTTTTTAATACCTTTGCCATAAGAATAGCCATATCATGTCGACCAAATATTTTCCATCAGATCTTATAGTATTTATACAAGAATTAAATACCATCACCACATCAGAAATTAAAACCGATGACCTTTCACTCGGACTCTATGCCACAGATGCGTCTTTATATCAGTTGCAGCCGCTTGCAGTGGCTATCCCTTCTAATGAAAGTGATCTGATAAAAATCGTCCAAATAGCCAATGAGCACGGGATTCCTGTAATGCCACGAGGTAGTGCGACCAGTCTCGCTGGACAAACGACCAATCATGCACTAATCATCGACTTTACCAAATATTTTGATAAAATACTGGAAATCAATGCAGAAAAAAGATATGCCGTCGTCCATCCGGGTGTAGTCCGCGATCAACTCAATGCTGCGGTCAAAGATTTTGGATTGCACTTTGCACCCGATCCTGCGACTACAAGCCGGGCGACTATAGGTGGTATGATAGCCAATAATTCATCTGGTACCAAAAGCATCAGGTATGGCAAAACGATAGACCATGTGTTGGGCCTCAAAGTATTGCTCATGGATGGAACTGTGCTCGAATTGGGGGAACTATCGGCAGATGAATACGAAGTCAAATGCCGGCAAACAGATCGTGAAGGTGAGATATACCGATCGTTCAGAAAGATTATTTTTGAACATACCACCGCCATAGAAGCTGCATATCCCAAAGTGATGCGTCGGGTCAATGGTTATCCACTCGATGAATATATTCACACAGATCGTTGGAATCTTGCGAAAATATTTGCCGGCTCAGAAGGTAGTCTCGGCATCATTCTGGAAGCCAAAGTGAATCTCGAACCCATTCCAAAATACAAAGCAGCTTTCACTGTACATTACGATGACAGGATGCGCGCTATCAGGGAAGTCCATCAGATGATTGCCTTCGATCCTGCAGCGATAGAGATGCTGGACTTCAATGTATTTGAACAAAGTGTTAAAAACAATATGACCAAAGGTCTGCACCATCGACTGATCATCGGAACACCGCAGGCTACACTTTCGGTAGAGTTTTTCTGCTTGTCACAAAACGAACTGGACCAAAGAATCGATGACTTTTCCTGGTGGTTACAAAACAATAGTACTGCTTACGCCTACCCTATTCTACGCACAACTAGTGAATTGGACGATTCGTGGGCATTGCGAAAAAACGGACTTGGGCTCATCATGGGCGATCCATCAGGTAGGAAACCTATCCCATTTATAGAAGATCAGGCCATACCGCTAGAGCACCTGGCAGATTATATCCAGGATGTACTAGATCTTTGTAATAATTATAAAGTAGAAACCATCTTGTATGCGCATGCCAGTGTGGGAGTGCTGCACGTGAGACCTTCTTTGGATATGACTGTACAGTCAGACATCGACCTAATGAAAACCATCTCTGATGAAGTCTTCTATTTGGTCAAAAAATATAAAGGAGCATGGTCAGGAGAGCATGGTGACGGGCGTAATCGTGGTCACAGACTGAGAGATTTTTTTGGTGACGAAGTATATCAATGCCTTAAGAATCTCAAGACCATTTTTGATCCAAAATACCTGCTCAATCCGGGCATCATTATCGAAGTGCAGCCTATGGATCAAAATCTGAGATATGGTGCCAATTATAAAGACAACAAATACAATTTTGTCTATAAATACCGAAAAGATCACTCATTTGAAGCGTTAGTACACAATTGTTCAGGTGTAGGCGCTTGCCGCAATCATATAGGTGGTACGATGTGTCCAAGTTTTAAAGGTACTTCCGATGAAGATGCTTCTACGCGGGGCAGAGCCAATGCATTGAGATTGGCTATCTCGGGTCAGTTGGGTTTTGATGGACTCACAGACCCAAAAGTTTTGGAAACACTTGACCTTTGTCTCTCCTGCAAGGCTTGTAAGTCAGAATGTCCGTCCAATGTAGATATGGCCAAACTCAAAAGTGAAGTACTCCAGAAAAAATATGACGAAGGCAACATCACTTTACGTGAAAAAGCCATTAGTGCCAATGTTAATATCGTACCCAAAATAGCAGGTTGGAAAGCTCCTTTTGTCAATTTTGTACAGGGAACATCCATCTTTAAATATGCCGCTGAAAAAATACTCCAAGTGGATCGTCGTCGGACGCTACCATCTTATGCTAATGAATCTCTGAAGACTTGGTATCAAAAACACTACAAATCCAATGGAAGTCATCAAAAAGTAGCACTTTTTGCCGATACTTACATCAATTATCACGAGCCGAAAGTAGGAAAAGCAGCCATCAAATTGCTCAATGATTGTGGATATGAAGTCTTACTGGCTTCCGTAGGTTGCTGTCAGCGTCCCAGGATTTCTAATGGATTTCTGACAGAAGCCAAAAGAGAAGGGACCAAAGTAGCCAATAAATTAATACCATACATCAATCAAGGTATAAAAGTGGTCGTTTGTGAGCCATCATGTACGTCAGCACTTATAGATGACCTACCTGATTTGATAGAAGATATTACTCTCTCTGAAGCGCTCAAAAATAATGTTCTTGCCATCGATGTCTTTTTAGCTGATGCCTTATCTTCAGGACAACTCAAAGGCAAATTTGTAGCAAAATCAAAAGATATCCTACTTCATGGTCATTGTCATCAGAAAGCTTCATTCGGTACAAGTGGTATGAAATCCATCTTTAAATCTGCATCCACAAATTGTCACGAGCCCGATAGTGGCTGTTGTGGTATGGCAGGCTCTTTCGGCTACGAAACGGAACATTTCGAGGTGTCTAAAAAGGTCTCTGAACTCGTTTTAGTTCCCGAAATTAACAAGACGGACAAAAACACGTTGGTTGTTGCCAATGGTTTCTCGTGCCGTCATCAGATTCATGATTTTGCTGGAAGGAAAGCGATGCATTGGGTAGAGAGTGTGGAGTATGTTATGGAGTGATTTTGTGATTTTATGATCTTGTGATCGGTGATGGGTGTGCTCGGTGAACATTTGCTCGGTGATCGTGCGACACTTATACTTGTATTTATATATACTTTTACATAAGATTAGTACAAGTATATATTTTTATATTTGTACTAATCTTAATAATTTAACAACATAAATACAAGTATAAATAATCATAATTGTATTTATATACCATAATTTATACGATAAATACAAATATAGCTATATATTTGCAATTTAAATGTATAGCAAAAAAATATAATGACATGGTAGTCAGAGAAAGTGTAATTCAGAGACTTAACGAACACCTAAAATCTAAAAAATCAGAATTTATTGCCATCACAGGAAGAAGAAGGGTAGGAAAAACTTATATAATCGATACCGTCTATGAATCGCATTTGTGTTTTAGACTTACAGGAATCCAGAATGGTACCTTGAATGAACAATTGGTAAATTTTACCCAAAAATTAATATCCTACAGTCAATCTACGTTGATCACCACTCCAAAAAACTGGCAAGAAGCCTTCATACTGCTTAAAAATTATCTTTTGACGTTAAGCAAAAAAAAGAAGCATGTCCTATTTATTGACGAATTACCTTGGGTGAATACCGTAAAATCGAGTTTTCTTCAATTATTAGCACACCTTTGGAATGATTTTTTATCAAAAGAAAATAACTATATACTGGTTGTTTGTGGGTCATCGACATCATGGATCACAAAAAAGATAATACGAGACAAAGGAGGATTGCACAATAGACTGACAGATATTATAAGATTAAAACCTTTTACCATACAAGAGACTAAAGCGTTTCTAAATTATAAAGGAATACACATGACCAACCAACAAGTGATAGAAACATATATGATCATGGGCGGAATCCCTTATTATCTCAACGATATACGCCGTGGAGAAAGTATCGCTGTGGCTGTTGAACGCATGTGTTTTATGGATGATGGCATACTCAAATCAGAGTATGACAATCTTTACAAAGCGCTGTATGACAATCCACAAGATCACGAAATGATAGTCACAACGCTGGCAACGTCCAGAACAGGATTGACCCGACAAGAAATAATAAATAAAAGTAAAGTACTGGCAGGCGGTCCATATCAAAGAGCTATGGAAGACTTATTGTTATCGGGTTTTGTAACAGAAGAAGTCACTTTTGGCAATAAAAAGAAAGGATCCATATACCGTCTCAATGATGAGTATTCCATCTTTTACAATCGATTAATAAAACCGAATAAAAAATACATCTCAGGAATATGGCTACAAATAAGTGCATCTCAGACACATAAAGTCTGGACAGGATATGCATTCGAAAACCTAATCTACAATCATATTAGTACCATAAAATCTGCACTCGGAATCGCTTCCGTCTTTACAGAAATTTCTGCCATAAATGTGATGGGGACCAAAGAAAAAGATGGCTATCAAATAGACCTTATCATAGACCGTAAAGACGCAACCATCAATATTTGCGAATTAAAATACTACAATGCACCATTCGAAATAGATAAAAAATATGCAGAAGTGCTTCGCAACAGAAAACAAAAATTCATTATGCATACAGGAACCAGAAAACAAGTTTTTACCACAATGATTACAAATCTCGGTATAATAGAAAATCCTTGGAGCCTGGAAGTAATAGACAAAAGTCTATCTTTCAGTGATTTGCTATAAAAAATCAAATTTTGTTACTCAAAAATAGAAATATTTTTTTTTTTAAAGATTCATGATTATGCCGGCAGAAAGGCGGTACATTGGGCAGAAAGTTTGGAGTTTGTTATGTCGTGATCGGGTGATTGGGTGATCTATGGTATTGTGGAAATTAATTATGAAAATTATTTAGATAATTTGAACTTTTGGAATATAATACATATTTACGTATAAAATTAAATATCTTTACGTGTAAATAAACAGGCGATGGATGCTAAACTTACCCTATCTCTGGACCATGATGTCATAAACAATGCAAAACTATTTGCAGAGAAAAACAACATTAGTTTGTCACGGCTCACAGAGTTTTTATACCGTAAGCTAGCTGAAAATTCCTACTCAAATTTGGAAGAACTCCCTATATCTGATTGGGTAATGATGGCGGCTGAAGGTCAGGCCGAATACAAAACAAAGACTTCCAAAAAACTTCGCAGTGAATATTTTGACTCAAAAAAGACTAAGTAAACCACCTTTATGAAACAGGTTTTTATCGATGCCAATGTATTGGTGGCTGTAATGAACAAGGAATACCCATTGTTTTCTGATGCTGCGCGCGTTTTGAGCTTTGCAGATAGATCTGATTATAAGCTTTTTACATCACCTGTTTGCCTTGCCATTGCTTTCTATTTTGCTGAGAAAAAAAGTGGTACTTCACTAGCAAAAAAGAAACTCAAATTACTTTTGGATCATATCAAAGTTACCACCGTCGATGATAAAATAGTCAGGCAAGCTTTGAGTAATGCTCCCATCCATGATGTAGGAGATGGTATGCAATATTACTCAGCAATCCTATCAGGATGTACGTACATCGTAACCGAAGATAAAGATGACTTTTACTTTTCTGATATCGACATCGTTAGTTGTAAGGAATTTTTGCAGACTTGTTAATGAAAATCATTCACAAGATTTAGCCACAACCTATTGACCTGTCTTCAATGATTCTATTGAATTCTGTTTATTGCGCTCCTTCTATCAATTTTTCCAATTGGGTCAATGACTGCATGCCTGATTGACGCCAGAGTATCTCTCCTTTTTTGTATAACACAAAGGTCGGAACACCCTGAATTTTCATTTCCTGTGCTATACCGGGATTTTTGTCCACATCGATCTTGATGATTTTACCTTTTTCACCTATTTTGGCTGCTAATTGCTCCAGAACAGGTGCCATTGCTTTACATGGTCCACACCAGGTAGCTGTAAAGTCTACTAAAGTTGGAGTATCGCTATTGATGATATCTGAGTATTTCATTGTGTACGGATGTTTATTTATGTAAATGAATACAAAGGTAGTAGGAAAAAAGTTCCTGTAGTGTGATTTTGGTTACACAGCTAGTTTTTGTATAAAATTCTTATCTTCGCAAAAATTTCAAAAAAAGATGATTCTCTCAGACGTAGAAATATTAAAAAGTATTGAAAATGGTAATATCGTCATCGAGCCTTATCGGCCTGATTGTCTTGGTACCAACTCTTACGATGTACATCTTGGAAAATGGCTGGCTGTGTATGAAAATCATGAACTGGACGCTAAAAAACACAATACCATCCGCCATTTTGAGATTGAAGAAGATGGATTTGTTCTTCAACCCGGCACTTTGTATCTGGGTGTGACCGAAGAATATACTGAAACCCACCATACAGTCCCATTTCTTGAAGGAAAATCGTCTATAGGGCGTCTGGGTATAGACATACATGCCACTGCAGGCAAAGGCGATGTAGGATTTTGCAATACCTGGACACTGGAGATCTCATGTGTACAGCCTGTACGTGTATATGCAGGTATGCCCATAGGCCAGCTGATATATTTTAAAGTGGATGGTGATATCGAAAACTATTACAATAAAAAATCAAACGCCAAATACAATCAACGCACAGATAAACCTGTAGAAAGTATGATGTGGAAAAATAAGTTCTGACCAGTGTATCAAGAAAAGAGCTGCCGTAAGACTTAAATATATGTGGCGTAAAATATCATTTTGAATATGAATGATCATTTTGCTGTTTGGTGTATATTTTGAAAAATTATTTCAAAAACTGAATCCTTCACTTTGCACTATCAAACTTATCCTTATATTTGGCTTAAATAAAGATGAGTTATGGCAGTGACCCCGTTAAATGTATTATGTATATCGAGATTTTTCAAAGGTGGAGACTTTATAAAAAGTGCAAAAGCAGAAGGAAATCAAGTATTTCTACTTACCAGTAAAAAGTTGGAACACGATCCTTGGCCATGGGACAGCATTGACGAAACCTTTTATATGGTAGAAGATGAACATGGTTACTGGAATCATGATCATTTGGTTGGCGGTTTGGCGCATAAAATGCGTAATACAAAATTTGATCTTTTTGTAGCTCTCGATGATTTTGATGTGGAACATGTGGCATTTCTCAGAGAATATTTCAGAATCCCCGGCATGGGTGAATCTACTGCAAGATATTTCAGAGATAAATTGGCAATGAGAATCAAAGCAGAATCAGAAGGTGTACCAGTGCCTAAATTTACTGCATTGTTTAATGATTCAGATATTAATCATTTTGCTGATCATGTACCGGCACCATGGTTAGTCAAACCAAGAATGCAGGCTTCAGCCGCAGGTATAAAAAAAATACATAACAAAGAACAATTATGGCAACATCTCAACCATTTGGGTGGAGAGAGACACGAGTACTTATTGGAAAAATTTGCACCTGGGGCCGTATATCATGTTGATTCCTTAACTACTGAAGGTAAAGTAGTTTTTTCCAGGGTGAGCCAATATATAGATACACCTTTTGAAGTAGCACACGGTGGCGGTATATTCAGGTCTCACACCATTGAGATGGGTTCTGAAGAAGACATAGCTTTACAAGAGTTAAATAAAGAAGTGATGAAAGCGTTTGGCATGCAATACAGCGCATCACACAGCGAATTTATAAAATGTATTGAAGATGGAAAGTACTATTTTCTTGAAACAGCATCAAGAGTCGGAGGTGCTAATCTTGCCGAAATGGTAGAATTTGCATCAGGCATCAATCTTTGGGCAGAGTGGGCTAAAATAGAAACAGCCGCAGTTAGAAAACAACCTTATAAGCTTCCAAAAGTAAAAAAAGATCATGCCGGTATCATAGTGTCTTTAAGCAGGTTTGAGCATCCGGATACTTCCTCATTTGAAGATAAGGAAATAGTATGGCGTATGAAGAAAGATCATCACATAGGATTAATACTTGTGTCCAAAAACAAGGACAAAAACCTTCAGCTTCTGGACAAATATGCAGAAAGGGTAAAAAATGAGTTTCACGCCAGTCTGCCCGCCAAAGAAAAATTAGTAGGTGAATAGATCGTGGTAATATTGCACTAAATTTAAAAATATTTCAGTTGCAGCCATTTCCAAATTTTGACCATTTATTTTTACAGGCAAAAACTTGTATAAATTTATAGATGTACATTGTAAAATTTAAAATAAATCATATCAAATGAGAAGTCAGTTTTTTATTCTTTCAGCACTAAGCTTCATGTTATGTCTGGTAAATTTACATGCTCAGGAACAGGCCTTTTTTATAAAAGGTAGCATTTCAGGTTTAAAAGCAGGCGATAAAGTGTTTCTTACCTATAATTATAATAAAAAATCAGTTAAGGATTCGTTTGTTCTATCTGATGCTACTTTTGAATTTAAAGGAAATATTGAAATTCCTGTCAAGGCAATTGTCTCAATACCATCTGAAGACAAAACCAGTACCTCTAAGGAGTTTTTTATTGAACCAAACCAAACTACCTCCATAGATGCGAAAGGTACGTTTAAAAACTCTAAAATCGAAGGAGGGACTGTGCAGTCAGATTATAATATACTAACAACACAACTTAAGTCACATGATGAAAAATACGAACTTCTGGTAGAAGAATTTATGAAACTTCGTGAAGCAAACGATACTGAAGGCATCAAAAATCTGGATCCAAAATTTGAATCTCTTGACATTGAAAAGAAAGTGATAGTCAAGAAATTTATAAAAGAGAAACCTTCTTCTTATGTAAGTTTTTCTTCAGTATCAGAACTAGCTTATATGATTGATAATGAATTTCTGGAGTTGTTTGATTTGCTTGGGCCCACATATAAAGATACGCCCAAAGGCAAAGAATTAACCACTCAGATTGAAAAAGCGAAAAAAACTTTTGTAGGTCAAAAAATACAAATTTTTACTCAAAAAGATACCTCAGGAAATGAATTTTCTTTGTCAACTTTATCAGGCAAATATGTATTGATTGATTTTTGGGCCAGTTGGTGTGGACCTTGCAGAAGAGAAAATCCAAATATCGTTAAAGCTTATAACGCTTATAAAGATAAAAACTTTGAAATTCTTGGTGTCTCACTAGACAGTAAAAAAGAAGCTTGGATCAATGCTATAAAAAAGGACGAACTTACCTGGTTTCATGTTAGTGATCTGAAGGGCTGGAAAAACGAAGTTTCGGATATGTTTGGGATAAGGTCCATCCCGCAAAATTTACTTATTAATCCTGAAGGACAAATCATTGCAAGGAATGTAACCGGGGCCGATCTGGAAGCAGCGTTGGATAAATTTATAAATACAAAATAAACAAATAAGAATTTTTTATTCCAATAAATTGGTGTTTTGAAATAGCGTTTAATTGCTAGTAAACTTGTGGATTTAGTAGTCCACAAGTAATAAATCAGTTATTCAAATTGTTTTTGGAAAACAATTATTCAGTTTCCAAGATTTATCTCTTCGATCTGGTCTTTCTTGTAGTCTGATTGCTTCGTTGCATATACTTGATCAACTCTATAAAAAAAATAAGGATCAAAGCGCCACCAACAGAACTTATTAAATTACCGAAAAAACCACTCATCAGCGGTACTTTAGCTACTTTGACCAGCCAGCTTCCTATAAACCCACCTATCACACCAACCACAATATTCCCAAAAAACCCAAAACCTTCGCCACCTAGTATCCTGCTGGCTATATACCCGCTGACAGCACCAAAAAATACTGTAAGCACCAATGACCAATCAAAAGAACCCAACGACCATTCCATTGTTATAATTTTATGCCAAAGATAAATTAACTTTTTGAAACAAAAAAGGGAATCAAATCTGACTCCCTTTGTATTTATGTATTTAGATATACAATTTACCCTCCAAAATCATCAAAAGCAACATTCTCTTCGGGGATTCCCCATTCGTCAGCCATCTTGATAACAGATTGATTCATCATAGGCGGACCGCAGAAATAGACTTCTACCTCTTCTGGTGCTGGGTGCTTACTTAGATATTGTTCTATCACAACATTATGTACAAATCCTTTGAAACCATCTCCTTCCGGATCATTCAGGTCTTTCTTTAGTACCCAATTATCTTCAGGTAGCGGATTATCCAATGCAACAGCAAACCTGAAGTTTGGAAATTTTTTCTCTATTTCTCTGAATTCTTCTATATAAAAGAGTTCCTGCTTAGTCCTGCCACCATAGAAAAAGGTCACCTTTCTGTCTGTTTTTAAAGTATGGAACAAATGATAAAGATGTGATCTCATTGGTGCCATACCTGCTCCACCCCCTACATAAAGCATCTCTGCCTGTGTCGGTTTGATGAAAAATTCTCCATAAGGTCCTGAAATAGTGACTTTATCACCTGGTTTTCTCGAGAAAACAAAAGATGAACAAATACCCGGATTAACAGCTTCGTATCCGTCCCATTGTCTTTTACCATCAGCTCCAAATTTAAATTTGAACGGCGGAGTCGCAATCCTGATAGTTAGGGAAACAATATTTCCTTCTGCCGGGTGATTTGACATGGAATATGCCCTGAAGATAGGTTCTTCGTTTACCATTTTCAGACCCCACATTTTGTTTTGATCCCAGTCCTTCTGAAATTTATCAGGGGTACTGTGGTATTTTGGATGAGCTGTAATATCAATGTCTTTAAAATCCACCGTACATGGCGGAACATCTATCTGAATATAACCCCCAGCCTGAAAATCCAGGTTTTCACCAGGAGGAAGTTTTACTATAAATTCTTTAATAAACGTCGCTACGTTATAGTTGGAAATCACTTCACATTCCCATTTTTTTATCCCAAATATTTCTTCCGGTATCCCGATCTTCATATCCTGTCGCACTTTCACCTGACAAGCAAGACGCATACCTTCTGCAGCTTCTTTCCTACTTAGGTGATTCATCTCTGTGGGCAGCACATCACCACCACCATCGTAAACATGACACTCGCACATGGCACACGTCCCTCCGCCACCACAAGCCGATGGAAGAAAAATGTTGCTATCACCTAAGGTTGAGAGCAAAGAAGACCCTGGCTTAGCCAAAATAGGATTTTCTTCATCTCCATTTATGATAATTTTTACATCACCTTGAGGTACAAGTTTTTTTCTTGCATAGATCAGCATATATGATAGCCCTAATATTACAACAGAAAATACAATTACTGCCATAAACACGGGCATCCACGATAATAAAGCTATAAATAACATTCTATCTCTATTTTTAAATTATTTAAATGCGGCAGGATCTATTCCCATAAGTCCCATAAAGGCCATGCCCATCAACCCGGTGAGCAAAAATGCCATTCCCAAACCCCTCAATGGAGCAGGTACATGACTATATTGCATTTTTTCTCTAATGGCTGCAATCGCTACAATCGCCAATGCCCATCCGACGCCTCCTCCTAGACCAAAAGAAACTGACTGGGAAAAGTTGTATTCTTTAGTAATCATAAATAATGAAGCCCCAAGTATGGCACAGTTCACAGTGATCAATGGCAAAAATATTCCTAATGAATTATAAAGTGAGGGTGAAACCTTCTCAACGACCATTTCAACCAACTGTACTAAAGCAGCAATGGTAGATATAAAAATAATAAATCTTAAAAAAGTCAGATCCATACCCAAAAGACCACCTTCTCCCAAAAGATAATGGTCAATCAACCAATTCATTGGAATAGTTAATCCATTTACAAATATGACGGCAATGCCAAGGCCTATAGCGGTCTTAACACTCTTTGAAACTGCCAAAAAAGAACACATCCCTAAGAAGTAAGAAAGTGCCAGATTTTCGATGAAGGCAGATTTTATGAATATATTTATTAAGTCTCCCATTTTATTCTATAATTGAATGATGTATTATGAAATATCGACCAATTTTTTATTGTAATGCCTTTGAACCCAGATAATAATCGCCACAACAAACATAGCCGCCGGAGATAATATCATAAGATTATTAGCGGTATACCAGCTTAACAAAGAAATGTCTGTTGTATTAAGCAAATATTCCGAAGTAGGTCCTATAATTTTGAAATCAAGTAAAGATCCCTTTCCAAATAGTTCTCTTGTAGCAGCGATAATTATCAAAATTAAAGCATATCCTAACCCGTTGCCAATACCATCCAGAAATGATTTCCATGGCTTATTGGCCATGGCATATGCTTCCAGTCTTCCCATAACAATGCAGTTAGTAATTATAAGACCAATAAAGACCGAAAGATCCTTCCAAATAGGGTAATTTACTGCTTTTAATGCCAACTCTACGACTGTTACGAGAAAAGCTATTATGACCAATTGAACAATCATCCTGATTTGTTTAGGAATATAATTTCTAAGCATGGATGTGAAAAGATTCGAAAAAGCAGTAACAAATGTTACGGCTATTCCCATTACAATGGCTTTACTTAATAATGTTGTCACAGCCAATGCTGAACATACACCCAATACCTGAACCGTGATTGGGTTATTATCATTCAATGGATCGCTCAATAATTTTTTCTCATCCTTTCCAAAAGAAAAAGCGGATTCTTCCTTTATCTTTATATCTTTTACTTCTGCCATCACTATTGATTTTTTGTTTCTGATTTTTTATTCTTAAGAATATATGGCTCATAATATTTAAGTCCACGATCCAACATTTCATCGACACCATTTCCTGTTATGGTTGCACCCGATATTGCATCCACTTGATTAGTTGGATCCTTAACGCCACCTTTAACTACAGAAATAGATGTATATTCCCCATTGGTATTATAAATCTTTTTGCCGGCGAACTGACTATACCATGCTTTGTTGTCTTTTATTTCGGCCCCTAGACCCGGTGTTTCACCCTTATGATCAAATGCCTGTCCAGCAATAGTATTCCAGTCACCTTCTAAAGTAATGTATCCCCAAATCTCATCCCAAAGGCCTTTCCCTCTGACATAAATGATGTTATATTCCATCTTATCAGATGATGTAAAAGTAAAAACCGGTAAAAGTCTATCCATTTCAGGTTTTTTGACTCCTTAGCCAAATCGATTTCTTCAGCTTTGGATGCGGTCCCTCCTGTCGCTGATTTTATTTGATCTTCAGTCAATTCTTCACCTTTCATGTTGATCACTTTCTGTACTATCTGGCTATTGAATAAGTCCTGTACCTCCTGATTAGAAAGAGTATTGACATCTTTACCCAATTGCTGGGAAACAGCTGACAAAATGCCTTTTTTATTATACACGGACTCATTTACAGAGTGGACATCTTTCAAACCCGACACCATCAGTGCGAGAACAAAAGCAACTACAATAGTCATAATCAGCGTAAACTTTATAATATAACTGGTACTATGCACGGCTAAATCTTTTTTTAATGTTTGACTCAATTACAAAATAATCGATAGTTGGAGCAAATGTATTTAATAAAAGTATGGCAAGCATCCAACCTTCAGGATAAGCAGGATTCATAACTCTTATTATTATACCAATAAACCCAATCAGAATACCATATACCCACTTTCCTTTATCAGTAGAACTCGCTGTCACCGGATCAGTTGCCATAAATGCCATAGCAAAAAGGAATGAGCCCATCATCAGATGCTGCGTCCAGGTTACTGTCATGAATGGAGTTGAACCCAATGCATTCAAAATCCATGTGGTTCCAATTAGTCCAACGAGCATTCCTGCCATAATTCTCCAACTGGCTACCCTGGTTAATATCAATATCAATGCTCCTATAACAATAAAGACCTTATTTGTTTCACCTATTGACCCGGGAATTGCTCCCCAAATCATTTGTCCTTCAGAAAATACACTGGTTACCTTCTCCCATCCCCCTTCATACGCTAAAGCCAACGGGGTGGCACCACTAAAACCATCTACAACTGTAGTAGCTGTATTAAAGGTATTCAGGCCCATCCATTCAAACAGGGTATTGAAAAATCCCGTATGAAACCAACCATAATCAGCCGATGCACCTCCTGAAATTTTTTCATAGCCGGAAATCCAACACTGATCACCAGCAATGGTAAGCGGATAAGCAAAAAACACAAAAACACGGGATAATAATGCAATATTCCAAATATTCATTCCTGTTCCACCAAACGCTTCTTTTCCAATGATAACCGCAAATACTATAGAAAGAGTCAATATCCACAAGGGTAAATCAGGAGGCATAATGAGTGGTATTAAAGCCCCTGTCACCAAATATCCTTCTTCAACTGCATGTCCTTTTTTGGCGGCAAAATAAAACTCTATACCAAGTCCAACTGCCATGCTGACTATGTAGATAGGTAAAAGCTTAATCAATCCGTGTGCTAATTTCAAGTGAAATCCTTCAATAAAGCCAAGATATTCACCTGCTGCGACAAAATGTTGATGACCTATATTGTACGTACCGAATAAGTAACACAATTGCATAGCTATCACTACTGTTACCATCAGTCTCTTAAGGTCCATACCATCTTTGATGTGTGTTCCACCTTTGGTCACAGTATCCGGGGCATAAGCAAAAGTAAAGAATGCATCATATGCTGTGTGCAGTAATGGACTCTTCTTTTTATCCGGTTCTATACTTTTTAAAAAATCTATTAATCCCATTTGTTGTATAATAAATTAGTTTTGATATTAAGATTGCTCTTTCAATGATTCTAATCCCTGTCTTAATATTGATTGTACAGGATTCTTGGATGTGCACACAAACTCACACAAAGCCACATCTTCCTCAGATAATTCAGCAAGACCCAATCCTTCCATTCTTTCTATATTATTGGTAATAATGGCTTTCATCACATGCTGCGGAAATATATCCATAGGTAATACGGACTCATACTGCCCGGTTACTACAAACGCTCTTTTTTCTCCATGTGTATTGGTGTCTGCTTCAAATTTATAATCTTTTCCATAAGATGGAATGGTGCCTGAAACGCTTGGACGCGGTGCCAGTGGCAACAACCATCCGAACAATTCATAATAATTACCTTCCTTTAATACGGTCACCTGATCATCCCTAAAACCTAAAAACCCTTCCATAGATTCCTGCTTCCCAGTCAAAACATCACCAGATACTACTCTTAAATTTTCTCCGTTTACATTGTCTTTTAATAAATCAGCCAAACTTGCTCCCTGAAATGTTCTTACATATTTCGGAGAAACCAGTTCTGCACCAGTTAATGCGACAACTCTATCTGCATGATATTCACCGGTATTAAACATTTTCCCTATGGTCACTACCTCCTGAACTCCCAGGGTCCATACTTTATTATGTCCCTTGATAGGTGATACATGATGAATGTGTATACCTACATTTCCTGCTGGGTGTGGACCACTAAACCAGTGTTTTTCTACCCCGGATGCTCCGGTAAATGCCGGTGAAGGTACATTCCCTCTTGCATCAATACCGAGATGTACATGACCAGTCGTCAACTTGCCCAAAACATTAAGTCCTTGCTGGAAAGCTGCTTCATTACCAGCTATTATTACATTGCTATCAGGCGCCAAAGGTGCAGTATCAAAAGTACTGATAAATATATTGGATGGAATGGTCTCCGGTAAAGGCACCACATCAAATGGTCTTTCATTTATCAAAGGCCACAAACCATTAGAAGTCATGAAACCGACTAATTCTGTTCTTTCACAACTATTGATATCTGGTGTTGATACCTTTTTATATTTGATGTCCTTGTCAGCCAGAATAACTATCTCTGCTATAGATCTTTTTTCACCTCTTCTGATTTCTACTATTTCTCCACTGACAGGTGAAACATATTGTATTTCAGGTCTTTTTTTATCATAAAATAACACATCTCCTGCTTTTATTTCAGAGCCCACTTCTACTTCAACTTTTGGAATGGGTGACATGCCTCTGAAATCTCCCGGTCTGATGGCAAATCTTGACACCCCAGCGTGCGTTGCGTCTCCTTCTGCTTTCCCCTCCAGAGAAATATCAAAACCTTTTTTTAAACTATGGTATGTACCTCCAGTGGCAAAAGAAGGTCTTTTTGGTTTTATAAAATCTCGCAAATCCGGGAAAACACCAAAATTTGACGTTTCATTATCTATACCATATTTACTTGCTTCTATCTTTAACAAATTTCCTGTAAGGCCAAGCATGGCCCATACAACCAATACTGCACAGACTGCTACAATTCCATAAAACAATAAATTGCTGCCAGAACCTTGAGATTGAGCGGATAAAATATTTGTTAAAAGTGCTAAGCTTAAAGTGAGTTTCAGCTTATTCATCTTGTTGTTTTGTTTATTAACTTTAAGGATTACCATAAAAATTGCGCAAATATAAAAAGGTTTATCCTAACAGCACAAAATGAGATTCGCAAAATTACCGAAATAATTATTTAGAATTAATCTTAATAAATTATGAATGATTTTCAAGTTTAAGTTTTCACTTGTACTATTTTCACACAAAAATAATTGATAGAAAAATAATAAATCTACCCCTTGAAAAAATCGGAGTTGAATAATAAATTGAACAGGATCTTATAAAGATGGTCGTTGGAATATATTTTACAAAATTGGAGAGGTAAAAATCTACTATTTACTTCAGTTTACTCCGAAACACACTTAAGGAAATAATTATACTGATGAACCACTGCTGTTTTTCACAAATTCAGATGTATAACGTCTAAAGAAGATAAAAAACTCTAAACAAGAATTCTAAGAATGAATAAACAAATCTGACACCATTCTAAAACTCAAAAATGAAAATTACCCTTCCATTTTTATCTCAATAGTCTGAGGGCCTGCTATGATCTTAAACTCAGATCTTCTGTTAAGCTGGTGCTCTTCTTCACTGCATTTTACTTTGTCTTTACACTTGTTCAGCAATTTTGTTTCACCATAACCCACTGCTTTTATTCTGGCAGCTTCTACTCCTTCTTCCACCAGCCATGCTTTGGTTGAGTTTGCCCTTCGCTGTGATAGTTTTTTGTTATATTCATTATCTCCCCTACTATCGGTATGAGATGATAATTCGATAACCATATCGGGATATTTATCCATTAATGTTTTTAAGTATTCAAGATCAGGCTCTGCGTCCGGTCGTATTTTATCATCTGCCAAATCAAAAAATATACTCTTAAGCAAAATGGGTTCGTTTCTGGAAACAATTCTTTTTGGCGCTTCAGGTTTTGCTTTGAGAGTGACTGTTTTGCTCACGGTATAGTCATCAAATATTCCATTTGTATTAAAACTAATAGAGTCCGTATAGTAACCTTCTCTGGTAATGTATGCTTTATATGACTTATCGGAATCCAGCAAAAAACCAAAATCATTGCTCAGGAAGTTTGTTTTACTATCAACTGGTACTTTTTTGCTTCCTTCAAAAAGTTCAACCGTGGCTCCTTCCAATGGGCCCTTTTCGTTGTTAACAATGGTCTTGAGCTCGATCACAAGATCCCGGATCTGAATCAAATATATATCGTCACAACAGGTATCTGTGTTTTTGTACTTCTTTTTGTCTTTGTGTGTTCTGTTGGAAACTACATAACCTGCGGTACCACCCTGATTAAATCTTAAAAATGAATCATCATAAGAAGTGTTGTAATTGAATCCCATATTGGTTACTTCACTCCATTTGCTTCCATCCCACTCAGTATAGAAATTATCCAATCCTCCCATGCCAGGATGTCCGTTGCTACTGAAATATAATGCTCCATCTTTATAAAATGGCGACATTTCATTCCTGGGAGTATTTATTTTTTCTCCCAAATTTACTGGTTTTTCATAAGCGTCCCCCGCGATAGTAGAATAATAAATATCATATCCGCCGTATCCTCCCGGCATATCAGAAATGTAATACAATACCTTTCGTCCAAATAATTCGCCTTCATAAGGATGCCTGGATTTGAATTCATTGTTTAGTGCCTCAATGGGATACGGAGAGCCCCATTTATCTCCAGCCCGTTTTGAAAGGTAAATCTGAGAATTCTCTACTCCATTATTATTGTATTTTGCTCTTGTAAAGTACATTTTTTGTCCATCTTCTGAAAAAGATACACCAGTATTGTAAAAGTCAATTCTATTAATAGCTTCATCAAGTGCAGATGCTTTACTAAAATCCCCCTGCGGAGTCCTTGCAGCGCTATAAATTTTAGCATGATACTCCCCCTCTTCACCGTCAATAATGGTTGGTGTTTTAGCATTCATGCTGGAAAAATATAATGTCCCATCTGAATAAAGTGCCGGAGAAGACTCTGCGGAAGGTGAATTGATACTTTCTCCTGCAAAAGAGACAGCTGCTTCAATATTTTCTGCATATTTCTCCATCAGAAGAATGCCTCGTAACTCCAGTTTTGCTTCATTTCGCAATGAATCACTTTCTGTGGTAGAAATAAATCCATTAAACTCATCCAAAGCCAATTTATATTTACCCTGAGCTTTCATGGCTCTGGCATAATCCAATCGAATATCAAAAAACTCATCCCTTTTGTCTCTCTTTAAGACCCGATCATACGTTTTTTCTGCTTTTGCATAATCTCTCAACAACATATACATGTCTCCTATAGCTACCTGCAAATTTGGATCTTTACTTTCTTTGTAGGCTTTTTCAAACCATTCGATCGCATTGATATAATCATGATTTTCAGCACAAGTAGCCGCAGTTTCCAACATAGTTTCATAGGAACTTGAAACTACCGGTTGTGCTATCATACAGACATTAAAATATAATACAGCAATGGATATATAGGAAAATCGAAGCATCATTTTATTTAAAATTAGAAGTAAACACTTTTTAAAACGATTTAATCATGATTATATTAGAGACTTGGACAGAATATAACAGCTTTTGGCTTAGGTTTTTTATAAATCTTACCCATATAGGATGCACAAAGCTCAAAACCACCCACTGACCTTGAACCAATGGTAGCCGATGAAAGATCAATATCATATGCAAGCCCAACTCTGATGTCTTTAAACTCAGCACCAAGGTAAATGATGGCAGCCCTAAAATTTCTAAGACCAAGACCTGCACCAACTTTAAATTCTTTTTCCGGGTCTATCTGGTACCATACATGAGAGTTGACATTGAGTGCATTAGCCGGCCCGAGACTATAATAATATAGTGCAGGAACGATATGTGTTTTTTTATTGATCTCCATGTCATATGATCCGTGAATGTTTAAACCAAAATATTTTGTTTCCACAGAATCTCTAGTTGTACTTCTACTCTCAAATCCTACAGCCGGATTAAGTAGGCCTTCCAATGCAAATCCAAGCCTCAAATCAGATGTCTTTCTTCTGGCATTAAACAGAAAACCGACATTCAAATCCTTATAAGCGTTGAATTCAACATTATTACTATTGTTGTTTCCGGAACCAGCTCCCTGGGCAGGACCCAAGTTAAAATGTTCAATGTCAAAATCAGGAAATCCAGTTTGAAGATTTACACGGCCATCTTTCTGATTTAATCTGTTATAATCTCTGCTACCATTTATAAACTGGGCCCCGAAGGTAATTATATTGGTTTGCTTTTTATCTAAAGAAAAGTGATAAGCTGCACCTATTTTCATAAAAGTCCAACTCTGTGTAAAAGAACTGTTCACTTCAGGATTAATACTGTTACTTTGTTCATTAAAGTTCAACCCGGATTTGCCGATAATGTCAGCTTCAATACCTATACCAATCCAATCCTGTTTTCTTATGCCTCTTATTATCGGAGCATCTGCAGATAAAGTAAACGTTCTGAAAGGACGCGGCGTAATGGCCGCCTGCTTGTCAGAAAAAATTCCACTTATCCGGTAAGAGCCGGAAAAAGCCCCTGCATTGGCCGGATTCACATTTAATGGTGTAAATTGGTAGTAGGAATAATGGAGCTCCTGAGTAAAGACTGTCATTGATACAAGCACCAATAGCAACAAAACAGAAAGTATTTTCATCCGCATAAGCCTGAATATTTATTTATTTCGACCTCGAAAGATAGCGCTATTTTTTAATATTTAAATAAACGATGGCTTTTTAACAATTTTTTTTGTCAAATATGTCACAAGGAATGCAAATCCTATGAAGTTGATCATTCAAGATCGAACGAATGTCATGACCAAGATATATTCCTCTTTTATTTTGTGAATATCCCTATCTTTGTAAAAATTATAGGGTCAATTGAAAATTAAAATCACAATTTTCTGGGTGTTCATCTTATGTGGAAGTAGCAGTTTGTCATCTCAGTCATACCTCACCCCATCCGACACATTAAACAAAAAAAGATTTAATACAGCTTTAGGTTTTACTGCTGCCACCTATGCTACATTTTCTGTGATTCTTTATAATACCTGGTATAAAAAATTTGACAGATCTTCTTTTCATTTTTTTAATGACGTAGACGAATGGAAACAAATGGACAAGATTGGTCATACCCATACGGCATATTTCCAGAGTGCCCTTTGGTATAAAGGCGCAAAATGGACCGGACTCAACGAAAAAAAAAGCATTTTCACAGGCTTGATTTGTGGAACATTGTTTCAAAGTACCCTTGAAGTTATGGATGGATTTTCATCAAAATGGGGGTTTTCTATCCCTGACATGGCAGCAAACATAGCTGGTGTAAGCGGATTTGCTCTTCAGCAGCATTACTGGCAAGATCAACGAATTACATTAAAGGTATCTTCCATTCCGGTTTCATATTCTTCTGACCCGATTTTATCAGAAAGTACATCTTCCACATCTTCTCTTTCAACTAGGGCTGATCAATTATTCGGAGCCAATTATTTTGAACGATTTTTAAAGGACTACAATGCACAGACTTACTGGGCTTCAGTAAATGTCCATTCATTTCTGCAAAAAGGCAATAAATGGCCTGTATGGCTAAACATAGCAGTAGGTTACGGTGCAGAAAATATGTTTGGTGGATTTGAAAACCGGTGGTCAGAAGATAGTCAGAATTTTATAGCTGACAATTTAATTTATCCAAGATACAGACAATTTTATATCGGTCTTGATGTAGATTTACCAAAAATAAAACCTAAAAATCCTTTTCTTAAAACCATTTTCTCTATAATTAATATTTTTAAAATACCTTCTCCGGCTTTAGAGATTAATACCCAGGGAAATGTGGTTTTCCACTTGCTTAGATAAGTTATACTCTAAATAAATTGGTTTGCTAAAATTTCATTTTCCAATTCATTGAAGATGGTAAAGACGAAGTTTATGTTTACCCAAAGCGGTAACACGAAGCTTGTCTTTAAAGTATTTTATTATCAGGATATCTATCGTCCTGAACATTTATCGTCGAAATAATATAAAGACATTCATCGTCGAAATATTATAAAGACATTTATCGTCTTTATAATGGCTATAGAATTTTTTGTCTCGATGAAGACATGAGTATCATCGTCTTTGAAAAATAAATTCTCGTCAGTATAAATTTAAATCAGAAATTTTGTCATAAACTTACTACAATGCCTAATGTGGGTAAAACCGTACCCCCATCATCGTTGATGGTTTTGATAAGGTATCTCTGTTCATTGGGGTTAGCATTGGGGTTGACTATAATTGGTCCACCTATAGGTTTATTGTTCTCATCCAAAGGTCGATCCAGTATTAAAAAATTGCTGGCTACTGCGGCGGCTGTTACATTCTGAAGATCCAGGAAAAGATTTAGATCCCAGCCCTTTAAAAACCACTTCTTATCCAATCTAAGGTCCAATGCTCCAAAAGCTCCATTTCTTTCTGTATTTATTCGGCTATAGTCAGGTATACCACCTAAATTTCTATCCCAATTTACTGCTAAGTCAGAGTCAGCACTGAATGGGGTACGTGGAAGGCCTGACTGATATCTGTACTTAACCCCCAATTCCCAGTTCTTCCCAAATTTTTTACCCGCTGTCAGACTCAGTATATGACGACTGTCCCAACTGCTAGGAGCATATTGACCGTTAGCATTGGTAAACTCCGATTTACCGAAAGTATAAGCTATGATACCGTAAAAACCTTTAATCAACCGCTGTTGGAAAAGAAATTCCATTCCATAGGTTCGTCCTTCTGAAGTCGACGTAACGGGTTCATTGCCTATGACTCCAAAATCACCACCCAGATTGGCCAAAGAAATATTTTCTCTAAGTAAAAAAGGATAGTTGCTGTAAGTCTTATAATATCCTTCTATGGTTATTCTGCTGCCTGCTGATGGATTAAATTCAAATCCTGACACAAGGTGATTGGCAGCTATATATTCAATTCTATTGGCTTTATTGATTAACTGGCCATTGGCAGTATATCCCAAAGATGTAAATGGTGGTAATTGATAAAACCTCCCGGCATTAAAATTAAGAGAAAGCTTGTCATTGATTTGGTAAGAAGCTGAAACTCTTGGTGAAAACTGATCAAGTGGATTACTCATATCTTCAGAATATGAATTACCATCCACACGAAGACCAAAAGAAATATTCAACTTTTCATTCAGCAATTTGCGACTGATATTGGCAAAAACGCCATATTTATGTAATGAAATGGCATTATTGAAGTTGATATCTTCAGCACCTGCCCCTGTAAATATCTTATTGAATGTACTGGAATTCAATTTTACAAATTCATACCCTGCTCCAAGAAGATATTCCCAATTTCCTACTTTTTGTGAAGTTTCTACCCTTAGTTTATTTTCTATTTCCTGAGATTTGTAGTTTAATATCAGATTTGCAGGATTATTTACTTCATTGTTTAAAAATTTCACAGCTTCATTGTTCAGCATATTACGACTGATAATAAAACTGGTAAATCCTTTGTCACCAAAATGTTTGTAAACGAGACCATTGGTATAATTCCATTGTGTATTTACAGGTAGCCTATCCAATAAAAATTGTTTTGATTCCGTGTCATTGGCCTCACTATTGAGTGAAAAATCATCAATTGCACCTAATCCTATAAACGTAATTTCATTCTTTTTATCGATTTTGTATTTATATTTGGCGTTGAAGTCATTGTAAGTTGGCAAAAAAGGTAGACCTATGGCCTTAAATAAAAATTGAAGGTAGGACCTTCTTGCAGAAACCAGAAAAGTACTTTTGTCGCCTATAGGACCATCCAATGTGATACCTATATCAGTCGCTCCGGCTGTCATAGTGGCACCTATACGATCATCGCGACCATCTTTAAATTTAAAATTAAATACTGAACTCAAGGCATTGCCTCTGCTTACCGGAAAGGCTCCACTGTAGAAATCCACTTCACGAATGAAATCTACATTAATGATACCTGCAGGTCCGCCTGATGATCCTTGAGTAGCAAAGTGATTGATCACCGGCACCTCTACGTCATCAATAAAAAATCGATTTTCGTTAGGAGCACCACCGCGAATGATGAGGTCGTTGCGAAAAGAAGCCGTAGAAGTAACACCGGGAAGTGACTGTATGACTCTGGAAATATCACGGTTTCCACCTGGATTCCTTTTTATTTCAGACACGCCTATGGTACGTAAAGACACCGGACTTTCAGCCGTTTTTTTAAATGAAGCAGCTTTGACCACTATTTCGTCCAATTGTTTTGCATTTTCAGACAATTCAAAGTTAAGCATGGTAGGCCTGATCCCTTGTATCTCAATCTCATATTGCGAAACCGTTTCGTATCCCAAATAGCTCACTTGAATATTATATATCCCTGGATTTATTCTTTCTATTATATAGTTTCCATCAATATCGGTTGAAGTACCTGACTCAGTACCTACCAATACGACATTAGCTCCTATGATGGCTTCATTGGTAAGTTTATCTTTTACAGTGCCTTTGATAATTCCTGATTGGGAATAGGATAAAAATGGCAATATTGAAGTAATAATAATTGAAAATATAAATTTCATTTTTGAATAGAATTTTTATTAAGCCTTTAAATACAAATAACAGGATGAATTGTTCAAAACTTTTTTTTATTCAAATCATTTTAAAAATAGGAAGGCCATGGCATTGGCCTTCCCACAAAATAGAAAATCTGACTAGGATTTTACACTTCTTTACGCACTTAAAGTTAAGCACCTCCTATATTTATATATTCGAACAAAATAAAACCAGTATCTTATTGAATCCCGAAAGCGCTGTCATATTTATACAAGTTTTGCTGTCTTTCTAAACGCTTTTTTCTGCTATCTTTGATCAACCAAACTACAAAGCCTGTAAATAAAATATTGAATATCGCCTCACCCAATCCAACAAACATAGACATTGGATATGCTGCCTCCCACGACTCATTTACCAATTTAAATTCCAGATACTTTGCCCCCAAAATAAATGTATCCAGTAATAAAATACAGGAATAAGCTGTAGCAGCGAGCCATATAAACTTTGATTTTCCTTTGGTCCATAATAGAAATGAAGCCCAAAGTGTGAAGATAATAAATACAATCCGTAGTAACAGGAAGTAAAATCCACTTTCCCGTGCATAGATCATCACCAGATCACCAGGCATTAAACTTTCATTGCTCCAAATTTGGTTTCTCATCAACATCCACACGAGAAATAACCCAACAGCGATGGCATAATAATTGAAAAATTTTCGTTCCATTTTTATACTATTTAAATTAAAAAAATTACTTATTTATTTTTTTGAATTGTTCCAAGCTATCTATGAGTGGATTTACTCCGGCATCATACATTGATTTCATCATCCATTTCACAAGCCAGCCTGTATTATCGGGTGTTCCTCCCTGAATAGGTGGAGCAGGATCATACTCCATATCAAGCATGACCCCTTGAGCATATTTTTCACCCCAATTTTCATTAATTATAGCTATCGCCATGTCCATTCCAGCGGTGACACCTGCTGATGTCCAGTATTTGCCATCTTTTGTATAGCGTTCATCACCTGGCAAAGCGCCATATTTTTTCAAAAATTCTTCCTCCCGATACCAGTTTGTCGAAGCTTTTTTTCCTTTAAGCAAACCTGTGGCACCAAGAATCCATCCTCCTGTACAGACTGAAGAAGTATAAATGGTAGTCTTATCAATCATACGAATCCATGCTAACAATTTCTCATCATAGGAAGTCTCAATGGTGCCTTTGAATCCTCCGGGTATGACAAGAATGTCGAGATGATCAATAGAATCATAAACTACATCAGGTACTATTTCAACACCCATTACCGTTTTGAATGTTCCCGGTTTTAATGCAATAAGCTTGGGTCTGACCCCGCTCTGTCCAAAAACATATCTTGGACCCATAAAATCCAAATCATTAACACCATCATACACAAGGATGCCTATAGATTTTATTTGATATTTCGGTTTGCCCAATATCATATCCATGATCATCGAGTGATTTTCACCTGTAATGGTGTCAGGAAGTTGGTTTTTGAGCAACGAATCCTGAGAAGATAATTCTTCTATCTTAGGCAAAGGATTTTTGCCATCTTTTTTGTCGCTGCATGAAAAGATAAAAACACTTACGAATAATAATGAAATGATGTTTTTCATTTTTTTGTCTGAAATTTAGTGGTTAAGAAAAAAAGAGTAAAACCCGAGAACAATGTCACAAGTCCGAATATGGAGAAAATTCTTAATACCCAATTGTTAAAATCATCACGCTCCTGATAATCCATGGTATGCATCATCCACAAGAAGTCGAAAATGCGCCATTTATCATTTCTAAATGTCTGTACTGTACCCAAATCTTTTGATACATAAACGGTTGTATTATTGGGTTTGTCAAAAGTAATAGCATAAGCAGGAAGTGGTTTTTCACGGTATTCGTGGTGTCCATGGGTGGTGGTCAGATACTCGGTTTTCAATAATTTGGAAGGGTTTTTTAAACTATTTTGGGCCAATTGTATGGCATCTTTTTCATTGATTTCCTTACGCAATGCTAATGAATAGACATTAAAAAGCAAAACCATGGCATTAGGCTTTCTAATATGAACTTGATAGTGAGCTTCACACAAGATGTCAATGAGTTGGATCTGATCTATCACTATATCCTGTGTGACAGCCTGAAGACTATCTGTCAGTGTCGAAAGGCTACGACTACCCGTAGGGATTACCAATGATGGCTTTTCATTTTTGATATCTTCTCCCCGTATGGACTCAATGCTTGTCCAGCTAAAATACAATCCACCTATGGTCCAGAAAAGAAATTGGATACCTAAGATAAAACCTAGATACCTATGCCATTTTCTAACGGCTTTTTGCAACTGAAATTTATTCATCCTATTACATTTTATTTTCTTCGATCAATACTTTAAGTTCTTCTTTTGCTGCATTATGAATTTCCCATTTCACTTGAGAAATACCACCTACCAAAAGCTCAAAATTTTTGAAGCCAAACTCCATCATTTTCTTTGCGTAATCATATAGTTCATCGTGCATCATGATATCATACAGTATAATTCTTTTGGTTTTATATCCTTCTATTTTTTCTCTAGTTAATTCGCTCAGTGGAATATTTATGGCATTTTTGATACGGCCTACATTTTTCCAATCGATAGAATCATTACTGTTGAATTCTGTAACTGTCCTAATATCTATGATGATGTTATTTTTCTCTTTTGAATTGATCAAAAGTTCAGAAGGTGTAATTAATTTATACTTTGTCTTGAGGAATTTTCTCTCTTTTGATGATAAATATGTGGTGACATTGTCTAAACCGAATAGTAAAACTGCTGCATTGTATCCCTTTTTTATTAATGAATCTGCAACACCAGCCGCATGTTCGTTAAAATTGTCAAACAGAATGATTCTTTTTGATTTGTCCAATAAATGATAATGATCATGAATCCTGTCAAAAGGTATGTGGATAGCATTTTTAATATTTCCCAAGGTGTTTTGCCATTCTATGGTTGCTGTTCCAAAAAAGATACTATCCGGACGAACATCTATGATTTGACTGTCTTTACTTTTTAGTACTTTTTTAAACTCATAGGGTGTTAGTTGTTGATAAGACAAAGATGTAGTAAAGTGTTTGGACTTACTTTCCCGATATAGTTTATTCATTGTATTGAGAAATGACAAACCGCCATTTATACTGACCACGTGTGTAAATAAACTGTCTGATAGTCTTTTGGCAAGACGTCTTGACCTTCTGCTATGGCTACAATACAGATAGATGGTATCGGATTTATATTTTTTATATTCAGGGTAATATCTATCAAAATCTGAATAATCGGTTTCTTTGGCACCTTTGATTTTTCCTTGATTGTATGAAGAAAATTGCGATGTATCTGCTCGTTCGCCAGGTGTTCGTATATCAAAGAATATAAGATTTGGACTACTGTCTAATCTCTTAAAAAAATCATCCCAGGATATGGTTGAAAAATTTACATTATCAAATGAGAAATTCTGTGATTGTACATTTAAGGCAAAAAGTACTAAAATAATAGGTAAGATTAATCTGCTCATTTTTTTGATTATTTTTATCGGAGGATAAACCAAATGATTTACCCTCCGACATGTTTATCACGGCTTTACCTTAAATTTAATGGATTTATTAGTCACATTATCACTGTGGTCTTCGACGATAATGGTAAGTGTTACTGATGTCTCACCAGATAAACCAGAAGGTGTGAAATGTTCGTCAAAAGAATATTCAGTTTTATCATGAACTGATGGTGTTGTTTTAAAAAGTTCAGAGCCATCACTGTCTTTTGTGACTTTTATCTCCAATTCGTGGAGACTTTTGTCCGTCACTTTGCCATGGATTTCTACCTTACCACTGACTACTGTATTATCAGCTGGTTTTTCTATGAGCAAAACAGGTGCATCCTTGTCATTTTCATCACCGTGATCGTGACAAGAGGTCAATCCAAACCAAAATAGAATTGCTAAAAATAAGAACTTACTGTGCATAATATTGAAATTTAGGAGATGAAATAAAAAATTTTAAAAGTAATAAATTAAAATCTTCCGGTCAAGGTAACACCCATCATTCTTGGTGCTCCTAACATATATGAGGCAAATGTACCCCAACCCAAATATCTGGCATCATTAAGATTACGCCCCCATACAGCAATGTCAATATTTTTACATGTAACTCCTGCACGTGCATTGACAATAGAATAAGCTTTCTGAGCTTCAGAATTTTCGAAATTAAGTTGATATTCACCAGTATAACGATATTCTCCTCTTACAAATATCGCAAGATTTCGTTTGGAGTTTGAAAGTGGAATATTATACTGAACCGCCAGCATTGATTGTAATTTTGGATTATAAATCGCTTGATTTCCTTTGAAATCTTTTACTGTCAGCGTTAAAGCATCAAAAAGTGGCAGTCGCGCATAATTACTGTTGGAAGTACTTGCTGTCCAATCTATCTGTAGATTGCGAACAGGTAAGGCAGTAACTTCCGCTTCCAAACCCAAATTATTCATATCACCAACATTTAAAACTGCGAAATTAATACCATCTTTGCTTGTAGTAATTTGCTGATCTTTTTGCTGAAAATAGAATGCAGTAAGGTTGATTCGCAACTTTTTGTCCCAAAGATTATTTTTCAAACCTATTTCATAATTGTCAGACTTTTCCGGATTGTAACTTGAGTATTCTCTCGAATTTATATTAAACCCACCTACTCTGAAACCTTTGGCGTATGATGCAAAGACTATAGCATTTTCACTTACTTCATAACTCAATATGGCTTTTGGCGTAAATGCCGAAAAATTGCGTACAAATGTGGTATCATCTGTCAAAGGTATAGTAATACCACC
This sequence comes from Saprospiraceae bacterium, assembly GCA_016714445.1. Classification (GTDB taxonomy): domain Bacteria; phylum Bacteroidota; class Bacteroidia; order Chitinophagales; family Saprospiraceae; genus OLB9. The sequence continues at coordinate 494,388 of JADJNF010000007.1, forward strand.
TTGTTCAAAGGCGCTGTTTTCAGTACGCTCCTTGTGTTCTCTGTCCCATCTTGCACCGAGTGTAAGATCCAATTTGTCAGTCACTGCATATGTTACCTGTCCAAATAGCGCCACGCCTCTATTATTACGTTTGCCATTAATGATGCTTGTATATGGTGCAGCAGGGTCAAAAATCACGTAATCTTCATCAAAATATGTTTTACCTGTACTGGATGTTTTTTCCAAAAATAGAAAAGAACCTATTGTCCATCGCAATTTTTCGGTTGCTGAAGCTGAAGATACTCTGAATTCCTGAGTAAACTGTTTCTGATCTGTAGTATTGTCCCCACTAAAAAATCTCGCTTCTGTAAAGTCAAAATCAAATCTGTCGGGATAACTTCCATTGTATTGTATGGCAGAAGTTTGGGAAATAAAATTAATTTTCTGACCGAAATGCTGTGCTGTGAATGCTGCATTAGTATTGGATATTTTCTCTGTATTCGGAAAATTGCCAAAGGCTTTGTACGGCTCATTGAATGCTACATCTCTGAAAGCAACCCAAGGGAAAGAACCGGCATCTTTGTTGTCCTCTGACCTAACTGTCAACCCCAACAACCAACTGTCGGTCAACAAATACTTTAGATTCAAAAACCCATTGATCGATCTGCGGCCATCAAAGTTTTTATCATTCAGTGTCGGATTTTCATACACTGCTCCACGTTTACTAAGCTGTCCACCCAAGCCTACAAATAGTTTGTTATTAATAGCCGGAAGACTCAGAGATACATTGTAACGTTGCAGACCATAATTGCCAAAATTCAAACTAACTTGACCTGAAGTTTGATTGGTGGCTTTTTTGGTGACAATATTGACTACACCGCTGTAAGCATTTCGACCATAAAGAGTACCTTGTGGACCACGTAGGATTTCTATACGCTCTATATTGTTAAAATTGAAAGGGGCTGAGAAAAAATCAAATTGATACACACCATCTACATAAGTCGCTACGGCTTGCTCATTGGTAAATCCAAGTGCTCCTCTTATATTAAGAAAGGTAGAACCCGTACTGTTACCATGTTCGATGGTAAATGCACTGGGAGCGAGAGCAGTGAGGTCTGAAAGACTCCACACCCGATAGTCATCTATTTTCCTTGCATCAAGGGAAGTGATGGACATTGGTGTTTTTTGTAGATCTGTTTCCATTTTGTTTGCAGTGATCACCATCTCGCTCAAGGCTTGTGCTTGGTTTATAAGAGTCACATCAAGTTTCAGAGGGAAGGTCGATAAAGTAATGGCTTGGACTATAGTGGCATATCCGACTGCAGAAAACTGCAATTGATAATTGCCATCTTTTAGGGAAAGTGAAAAATGTCCATTTACATCGGCAACCGTTCCAGCCGGATTATTCAGTACTTTGATATTGACAAAAGCCACAGGTTGTCCATCAATGTCCGTGACTTTTCCTGTCAAAGATTGAGCTTGTATGATACTGCAAGCTATGATACTCATTAATAGTAATAAATGTTTGATCATTTTGATTTTAAATTATGATTAAAAAATAGAAATTGTCTGAAAGTTGAGCAAGAATGGTGCTGCCTAACGCTGAAAGTACATTATGCATGTATGTGAATACCCAAGTGCCAAATATTTTAAATGACTAAGTAAATTAAATGGTAATTAAATATACATCAATAATACTGTAGATGTCGAATTTTATCTTATTGATGCAAGGTTTACAAGGCCTAGGTGTCTGATTTGTCAGCACAAAATCCTAAAATTCTTTTTAGGAAAACAGAAGTCTTGCATGAAAAATTACTAAATAAGATACATATAAAGATGTATAATTCGAGTAGTCATTCGACTTGAAAAATTCAACATCAACCATAATGTGTTTTAAGGATATCCTAAGCCTGCTCCGGAGGATGGACGACTTTTAAATGATGGGCTGAGCCACTTATATCTGCGTAGTTGAATTTGGAAGTATACTCTTCCAGTGATAGATTCTCTCTAAATTCTATTTCTTGAACATTAGGAAAACTGACTATCCAATATTCAATTTTATATTTCTGAGATGTGGGAATTTGTTGTTTTTCAGATTCTTCGGACTTTTCAAGCATTGTATTGAGCACACACTTCCCACTGCACAATAATTCCGGTTTATCTCTATTAATACACAAGGTATTGGCTATAAGCTCCTGATTTAAATAAAAATCCAGAGCAATAAATAGCTTGCCAGCAGGTTGCATCAGAATGATAATTGCAATTAATATGATTAATGGCTTCTTCAGAACTTATAAATTTTAACACAAATATAAATAAGATTAAGGAATTTGTCTCATTTTTACATAATAATTGCTTATCCAAAAAGATTCGTAAAAAATTTCCTAAAAATCAAACTCTATCGTATCACCCGGCTTATACCCAGGTTTGTCCTTGTCACTTTCTTTTGGTTTATCCGTTTTATCTGTTGGTTTATCATTTTCCGATGGCAATTTTAAATCAGGGATAATTTTTGGAGTAGGATTATTTTCTGCATTATTGTCATCAATGAAAGATTCGTTTATGGCATCAGACATGTTTTCCTTTATACTGTCATCTTCAGGCTGTTCTGATATTAATTTTTCTACTTTGAGCAATTTTGCATCTATTAACTTATTACCAAGGGCTTTCCAACCTTTGACATCAATAAATTCGGCGAGTGAAACTTCCTTTTCTTCTTTGGTTTTACCTATAGTATAGCTATATCTGATCAAAGGTGATTTTTGCATTGAAGCAAAGTAGAGTTTGCTGCCACCACTCTCCGGTATAAAAATGAATTTCTGATCATAAGTACTGGTCTCGATCTTAAATCTTTTGACCATAGTCCAGCCCTTTTCACCTTCGTAATAAACAGCTGATATGACTGTACTTTCAGTATAATTTCCTATTTCTACAATATTATTTACATCATACTTTTTATTGAGATCGAGTTCATTGACTTCATAGCTGCCATCTTTATAGATACTCAGCAATTTGCTGCCTGTATCAAAAGCACCTAGATATTTGCCTCGTTCGTCCTGATTGAGTTTGCCGCTGACCTCATCCATATATATCTGCATAGCGCCAAGGGATGACTTTCCTACTGATACCTGAGTCACTTTCCTTACTGGATATTTTGTGACTACATTGCCTTGAGATGCTCTGCCTTTTATAGCAAGTTCAGCAAAATCAAAGTCAAATACCTTCTTTTTGGCAGTGGAACTTTGGGTCAATTGTATATTTACAATCTCAGACTCCCCATTCGGATTGGAAGTAAAATACAATACTTTGGATCCTTTGGAACCTTGCGTAAGGTCATACTCCTTGTCTCTGGTTATGGCTGTGACATTAAATCTCTTCGCGTAAGCTTTGCCTGATTTACCATCAAGATAGATCATATTGTAGGTGGTGCGATCATCCGACTTGAGCCAAACAGCTGTATGCAAGATATCTTTGCCTACGAATACCTTATCTGCTATCCGGACAACTTTAAATTTCCCATCACGGGTAAAAGCAATGATGTCAGCTATATCCGAACAGTCACAAACGAACTCGTCCTTTTTCATGCCCATACCTATAAATCCTTCCACACGATCAACATATAGCTTAGCATTATTAGCTACAACTTCTTTAATTTCTATGGTATCAAATGAACTGATGATAGTACGTCTTTCCCGACCTTTACCATATTTTTCAAGCAATCTCTCAAAATACGCAATCGCAAACTCGGTCAAATGCTCCAGATCAAATTTTACCTGCTCCAGATCTGCCAGCAATTGAGCCATCATTTCGTCGGCTTTAAACTTATTATACTTAGAGATACGTTTGATTTTGATCTCAGTGAGTCTTGTGATATCATCTTCAGTAATATCCCTCATCATCATGATCCTGGCATCTCCAGCTTTCAGTGGATCAGATGGTGTGGCAACATACTTTTTTAACCCCGCATCTATGGCTATTATAACTGCTTCAAAACTTTCACATTCTTCAATATCCCTGTATATCCTGTTTTCTATGAATATTTTTTCCAGACTTGCATGATGCCATTTTTCTTCGAGCTCACCCTTTTTTATCTCTAATTCCCTACGCAACAACTCTTTGGTCTGCATCGTAGAAATTTTAAGTATTTCTGATACCGAAAGAAAAAGTGGTTTATTATCTACAATAACACAGGCATTGGGAGAATATGATACTTCACAATCCGTAAATGCATATAGCGCATCAATGGTCACATCCGGCGATACACCTGGCATCAATTCCAGTTGAATTTCTACATCTTTGGCCGTATTGTCATTGACTTTTTTAATCTTTATCTGACCTTTGTCGTTGGCTTTGAGGATGGATTCTATCAGTGAGTTGGTTGTGACTCCAAAAGGTAACTCGATAATATTCAGTGTGCTCTTATCCACTTGCTGGATTTTGGCCCTGATTTTTACCCTGCCGCCACGATGTCCATCCTGATAATCACCCACATCGACCATACCGCCAGTCTGGAAGTCAGGAAATATCTGAAAAGGTTTTCCTTGCAGTATCTTGATGGATGACTTAATGAGTTCTATAAAATTGTGCGGCAATATCTTAGTCGAAAGTCCTACAGCAATACCTTCTACACCCTGGGAAAGTACAAGCGGAAATTTGACCGGCAATGTTATTGGCTCTTTTTTACGCCCATCATAGGTGAGTTGCCAATCTGTAGTCTGAGGATTAAACAATACCTCAAGCGCAAATTTAGTAAGTCGTGCTTCAATGTACCTGGCTGCTGCTGCTGAATCCCCGGTGCGGACGTCTCCCCAGTTTCCCTGACAATCAATGAGCAGATCTTTTTGCCCCATATTGACCAAGGCATCACCAATGGCTGCATCCCCATGCGGGTGATATTGCATAGTTTGTCCTATAATGTTGGCTACTTTGTGAAATCTGCCATCATCCATTTCTTTCATGGCATGCAGAATCCTCCTTTGTACGGGTTTAAGACCATCATCTATATCCGGGACTGCACGCTCCAGTATTACGTAGGAGGCGTAATCCAGAAAATATTCTTTATACATACCGTTCAGCGTGATAAGACCTTCGCTGTCGTGTGATGTATCATTATGCAAGTTATGAAGATCCATGAATCAGGAGCTTTTAAATTTAAAAGGCAAATATATAAAGATAAAATGTAATATTATACCTACAGAGCTTAATTCTCAAATGTTATAGTAAAAGCTTTCTGTTTATTCAGGAAAATAATAATTGTCATAATTTGAGTTCTATAACTCCCAAAAGTGTCCTTCTTTGTCTATTCAGAATTTTCAATAGTTTAAATAAACTATTATATCAGGTGTCAGGGATTCGTTTAGATTTTTATTTTGCCATCTTCCATGGTAATTATCCTATCACTCAGTTTTGCCAATTCGGTATTATGCGTTACGATGACAAAAGTGTGGTTAAAATCTTTGCGCAACTGAAGAAAAAGTGCATGAAGATTTTCAGAGCTGGCTTTATCCAGATTTCCTGTAGGTTCATCAGCAAATACGACTGCCGGGTTATTAATTAATGCCCTGGCTACTGCAACCCGTTGTGATTCACCTCCAGACATTTGATTGGGTTTGTGATGTATTCTTTGACTCAGGCCTAAATAATCTAACAGTTCTTTTGCTTTTGATTCTGATTCAGATGGTTTTTTGCCTGCAATATAGGCAGGAATACATACATTTTCTAATGCTGTAAACTCTTGAAGCAAGTGATGGAACTGAAATACAAAGCCAATATTTTTATTGCGAAATTCAGCTAGTTGTTTTTCGTTAAGTGAAGCAATTTTCTGTCCGCATATCTCGAGACTACCCTGATCAAACTTATCCAATGTACCCAGGATATGCAGAAGTGTACTTTTACCGGCGCCTGATTTTCCTATGATGCTGATTATCTCACCTTGCGGAATATCAATGTCTATCCCATTCAGGACATTAATGGCACCATATGATTTTTTTATATTCCGAGCTGTTATCATTCATTACTTCTTATACAGCGCAAAGATAATAAAATGAACCTTGAAATTAGCTATTAACCATTCTTAATAAGACTGAATAACATGTGATGGATGTAGGGAGTACCCAATTACATTAACACAAGTCTTCATTTGTCACCTTAACATACCTCAGTATTAATATTTATTATATACTTGAACTAGCATTTTAACAAAGGCAATTCTCTTTACGAAAATTTATTCCTTCGCAATAAATAAGATTTATGTCTTTCAAGACAAACTTAGTAACGAGTATTAGGGATTCATAATCTTTGTCTTTACACAAAACCAGCCCATCAGTTAAGCCATTTTCCGTAAATCAATGTATTTTGAGTATAAATACTTTTCAACATTGATCAAAAGAACTCAAAAGAATATTAACTATTCAGACTTAGAATCTTAATTTCAACTCTTTGGTTTTTGTCTCTTCCGTACTTAGTTTTATTATCAGCGATAGGTTTTTTCTTCCCATATCCTTTAAACTGAACTTTGGTGGGGTTTACTCCCTTATTGACGAGATATTCTGCAACTGATTTTGCTCTGGAAGAACTTAATCTATCACAATATTCGTCATTCGGCACTCCATTGGTATGACCACCTATTTCTATAATCACATCATCATTTACCATAAGAAATCCAAAAACATCATCCAGAACTTCATATGACGTCTTATCAATTGTCGCCGAATCCGCTTTAAACATCAGATTTCTGATTTCAATGGTTTGTCCCTCTTTGATACTGTTTCTGGTGAGCTCCTGAAGGATTTTCGGCTTAAATGATTTTGGGACTACGACTGCGGTTGTTGGTTGATTTAATGGTGTTGATGCAGCTGTATTGTTGGTTTGTTTTTTCCTTTTATGAGGAGGAAGCTTGCTTTTGGCTGAAGCTAAAGCCGGTTCTCCCGGGCATGGTATTCTAACTATTTCCGAACCTCCATCTACCAGAATGTTTCCATTATATGGAATTGGTGTAGGTGTTTTATAAAATGCCTCAAAAGTTACAGACCTGATATTGGATTTTGGATTGAATTCAAAGGTATTTATTTGCCAGGAAGTATTATTAACAGGCTTGGACTCGCCCAGAAGCTCTTTATCATTACAAAAACCTGATCCACCCCAAATTCTGAGTACTATGGGAGTGGTATAATTGGCTTTTTCACCGGTAGTTCTGGTTTGACTCACGTATTTTTCCGCTTTTGCAAGATGTAAAGTGAATTTATAACACTTACCTGCCACGAGCATGGTGTCCAATCGTTGAGAAACAGACTCATATGTATGATTGTCTCTTACCACCATGCCCAGATAAGTTTTTTTATCAGATGCCGGCAGATTGTTTTCCCAGTAACCATTTGGATGAATGTCAGGAGGTGATTCTTCAGGAAAATTGATCTTACCGCAGTCAAACCAACCTGTAATCCCAGTAAAAGCAGATCCTCCTTGTTTAGGCGTATCTTCAAAACTCGGATTACGCAATCTTATAGTATCAGCCTGAGAAAAACTAATCTGAAGAGAAGCAAACCATATTAAAGAAAAGTAAAATAATCTAAGCATATAGATATTAAAGGTTAATCTCACTGTATAACGTATGTAAATAGTCATTTTGTTGCGAGTCGACCCGAATTAACCTAAAATTAACGACCAAATAAGGAGTTAATTCGACATTTCGTATAAAATACTTATTATTCAATCTGTATAATGTCAGAAACTGTATCGAGTAAGATGTGCCCGTTATATGCCACTATGGTATTTCTTTTATAGTAGGCTGAAAAAGTCAAAGTACTTATATTGCTTTTGGGTCTGAACCAAAATGTATATGTCTTCCATTCATTGTGATCTATTGGAGGCGATTCATACAGCAACTCTACTTCATCACAGTTGTTTGTTCCTCCCCACAGCTGTAAAACAGTCGGGGTAGTGAAATTTACCACTACTCCATATGACCTACTACCGCTTATCAAATTAGGTGATTGTGCAAGATGAACCGACATTTCATATTTATGGCTTTTTAAGAGATCGGAACTACATTTTTGACTTACACTTTCATTTGAGCCGTTATCTCTTACTACCATTCCTAAGTATGTTTTTCCTTGATGTGGAGGAATATTGTTCCCCCAATATCCGTTTGGATGTATGTCCGGAGGCGTTTCATTAGGAAATTTTATTTTACCACAGTCGGTCCATTCTTTAATTATTTCCAAAGTCTGACCCCCAAGTTTTGGTGTTTCTTCAAAACCTGGATCTTTCAGCACTATGACCGTATCCTGAGCCTTTAAAGGGGATAAAAAAAAAGTAAATAATTGCACTAAAAATAGATAATGTAACTTTTTCATTGGTTTTAATTTATTCCTGTTGAAGGTGATTAATTGTATTCAGCATGGTCTTATTCTTTGGTTACGTACAGTACTCAGCATGGGAATTATCAATATATCATTTATGTGACGGGATATCAATACCTTTCATCTTACGATATAGTTCAGTGGCATAACCATCAGTCATCCCTGATACAAAGTCCAGTACACCCATTGTTTTTTCATACGGGCTTACATTTTCCAGAGCAAGATTGTATTGTGTAGGTATTAGCTGAAGGCATTTTTTTTGCAATGGAGTTCGCTGTTCACTCAATACCGCAAATATAAACACAGAAAGTATCTCAGACATCACGTTGTATCCTGCCAGTTCAACTTCTATTACAGAGTGATGATTATATATTTTTTGCACAGAAATATTATTAATTTGTTTTAGATAAGGGCAATTTTTTTCTACCTCATCCATCAATGTACTATTAAACCGGCCATTGATGATTTCATGACTGTGAAGAAAAAATACTTCAGCAGATTTATTCACCAAAGCATTGATACATTTGGCTCTCAGAAAAGAAATTGCTTCATTATTATCCGAAATTTTTGACAATACTTCTTCGGTTCTCAACTTATTATCATCCAATTCGGCTAAAAGCGCAAGGAATGCAGATTCTATGGTTTCTCTCGACAATATGCCTATCCTGTGTGCATCTTCCATATCTATGATCCTGTAGCAAATATCATCGGCAGCCTCTACCAGATATACAAACGGATGTCGGAATGTCATACCTGTACTGTCGCTCAGACCAAATTCTTGAATGATGGCATCAAAAGCTGCTTTATCAGAAAGGAAGTACCCATACTTTTTGCGGTGAAAAATATCTTTATTCGTTTCATAAGAGCCACATGGATACTTCAGAATAGATGCAAGTGTTACATACATCAACCTTTGTCCACCTTCAAGCTTACCTTTAAATTGTCTGGTAAGAAGCCGCAGCGCATTGGCGTTTCCCTCAAAATGGGTAATATCAAACCATTCATTATGATTAAAATGACTTTTTAGCGAAGTCTGATTAAGTTCAAGATCAGCATTTGTAGTAAAGAAATGTGATATCGCTTTTTCACCACTATGACCAAAAGCAGGATTACCAACATCATGAGCCAAACACGCAGAAGCAATGACTCCTGAGAGTTCATAATTATAGAATGAAGATTGTTCTTCACTAAAATCATTTTTAAAATTTTCAGCCAGTTGGTGACCGATGATGGAACCTAGTGATCTACCTACAGAAGCTACTTCAAGCGAATGTGTGAGACGGTTATGCACAAAAACGTTGCCGGGCAAAGGAAAAACCTGGGTCTTATTTTGAAGTCTACGGAAAGCAGATAAAAATATAATTCGGTCATAATCCCTTGTAAATTCAGACCTCATACCAGGACTTCCCTTTGATTCATAACCAAATCTTCTATACGAAATACATTCACCCCAATTTTTCATTGGCATATTTTACCATTATTTGAGGCAAATATAAGGAATTGAGCGGTAATTTGATCTACAAATCAAAAAGGGTAGCACAGTATTATTGATGCAACCCTTTTTGAATTATTAGTTTCAGGCTGATATTTGGACAAATTTTAATGGCCCAAACTAAGTTTTATTGTCTCTACTTTACCTATTTTTTATCTTGCTTCGCAAAAACTTTTTGCAACAAATCTGTAGTTCTTTGCGATATATCAGTTCTGATACCAAGTTCTTTCTTTTCAACCAATGCAAATAGTCCTGTTAATGCTTTGTTGGAAACATGATCTGCCAGATCCGGATTTACTTTGGTTACAAAAGGAATACTATTATACTTATTTATTGCATCCGACCATAAATTTAAAGCCCCAAATTTATTTAATGAACTTGTCATTATTGGCTTAAATTCATTATAAAGTGCCAAATGGGTTTTATTGTGCAAATAAGTAGTTGCTGCATTTTTTTCTCCCATCAGGATATCCATTACATCATCAAAAGTCATTTGTTTTATAGCGTTTAGAAATATCGGACTCGCCTTTGATGCCGCATCTTCTGCTGCTTTGTTTATCCTCTTTATGGCTTCCTCCTCAAGATTGGCAAAGCCCGGAATAAATTTCAACTTGTCAATTACTTTTCCTGCTTCTTCAGGCAAAAGAATTTTATATATCGAAGCATAATATCCATCAGTTGCAGAAAGAGTCTTTACACTTTGGTCAACACCTTTGTCCAATGCCTGCTTTAATCCTGCTGCAATATCTGCATTAGACAATGGAACGTTACTTACTGAATCAAGGACTTTTTGCATGTCTTTGGGATCGCAGGAAATCAAAAATAACGGAATGAATAAAAAATACAGATGTTTCATGATGCTGGGTTTAATTTAAATATAGTATTTGTAAATAACCTTTTCAAGGATTACAATTTAAAATGCCTTAACTGACTGCTAAAACTAGATAAAAAATTCTTGTCGAATGAATCAGAACAGTTTGCTAATGATTTGCTCTTCTGTAATACCTTCCGCCTCTGCTTTATAATTTCGCACTATACGATGACGCAAAACATAATTGGCTATGGCTTGTACATCTTCCTTGTCCGGAGAATATTTACCAGTAATGGCTGCATGACATTTAGCTCCTATGACAAGATATTGAGATGCCCTTGGTCCTGCTCCCCAGGAAATATAGTTGTTCACATCTGTTGTTGCAAGAGACGTGTTAGGTCTGGTTTTGGACGCTAGTGAAACAGCATATTCAAGCACATTATCAGCAATAGGAATCTTCCTTACGATGGACTGAAATCCTAGTATTTGATCTCCAGTCAATATATTTTTTAAAGTATATCTCTCATTGGAAGTTGTACTCTTTACCACCTGAACCTCTTCAGCGTAACTTGGATAGTCAAGAGGAATATTAAACATAAATCTATCCAACTGTGCCTCAGGTAGCGGATATGTACCTTCCTGCTCTATAGGGTTTTGGGTTGCTAAAACAAAAAATGGTTTGGGTAGCGCATGTCTTGTACCTGCCACAGTTACCGATCTCTCCTGCATGGCTTCAAGCAAAGCAGCCTGTGTTTTGGGTGGTGTACGATTTATTTCATCAGCCAACAAAATATTAGTAAATAATGGGCCTTTGTTAAATTTAAAATGCCTGTTTTCATCAAGAATTTCTGAACCGGTGATATCTGATGGCATCAGGTCAGGCGTAAACTGAATTCTTTTAAAATCAAGATCCAGTACATCTGCTATCGTACTTACCAATAAAGTTTTTGCCAATCCCGGAACTCCCACCAGCAAACTATGACCATTACTGAATAATGAAATGATTACTGTTTTTACAACGTCATCCTGACCTACTATTACTTTTCCGATTTCAGATTTTAGTTCCTTAAAAGATCTTGCCATCGCATCTACTGCTTCCACATCCGATTGGTACACTTCGCTCATTTTAGTTTATTATAAGGGGTAAAGTTAATAATTGTAACTCACAAACGGTGATTAACATTATTTTGTTTGAAATATTTATAAAAATTTTAACGTACTGTGAACTATTCCAATCCAAATAATGTTATTAATTTTGATATCATATTGATATCATTTTAATTTAATAAAATCAAAATTTATGAAAACAGAAAAAACAATTCAACCATCTTCGGGGTATTTCATGCTTGTAATAAGTTTGGGTCTACTTATTTTTTCAGGGGTAAACTTTCCTTTTCAATGGCTTCCTATTTGGGTAAGTGTCATTGGCATCATCGTTAGTGTATTTATTTTGTCAGGTTTTATGGCAATAGAGCCCAACAGTGCCCGTGTGCTTACATTATTTGGTGATTATACGGGTACGGTTAAAACGTCGGGATTTTTTTGGGCAAATCCATTTTTTGCAAAAAGAAAAATATCCCAAAGAGCTCACAATCTCGAGACTACGCAGCTTAAAGTAAATGATAAACAGGGTAATCCTATCATGATTGCCGCAGTCGTGGTGTGGAAAGTGTCAGATACATTCAGAGCAGCATTTGATGTCGAAAATTATGAAAAATTTGTCGAAATACAAAGTGAGTCTGCCTTACGTAAAATGGCTATGGAATACTCATATGATAATTTTGAGGATGAAACCGCCGAGATAACTTTAAGGTCCAGTTCGACAGAAATTAACGAAATGCTTGAAAATGAAATTTCTGAACGACTTTCCCTTGCCGGAATTGAAGTAATAGAAGCCAGAATAAGTCATTTGGCATATTCACAGGAAATTGCCAGTGCCATGCTTCAGAGACAACAAGCTTCAGCCGTAGTGGCTGCACGAAGCAAGATCGTAGAAGGTGCTGTGGGTATGGTAGAGATGGCTCTGGAAGCATTAAGTAAAAAGGAAATCGTTCATCTGGACGAAGAGCGGAAGGCAGCTATGGTGAGTAATCTTTTGGTCGTATTATGTTCGGACAAAGCAGCTTCTCCCGTAGTAAATACAGGTACTTTACATCAATAAACCATCATGAGCGAAAAAAAATCATTTGTCCTCCGTCTGAATGCCCAAACCTATGAAGCACTCGAAAAATGGGCATCTGATGAGTTTCGCAGTGTAAATGGTCAACTGGAATGGATCATTGACAAAGCACTGAAGGATGCGAAACGAAGCAAAATGAGGGAAAAAAAAGATCAATAAAAAAAGGAAGGTCGTCAAAAACATTTTTTGGCGACCTTCCTTTTTTATTCTTTAGTTAAAAAATTATTCTCCGCTATCCCCTTGAAATACTGAAAAATCAAAAAGCAGAGAAAAACGTAAGGTATTGTCCAATGGATTAGGAATCACTGAAGTCGGTATTAAATACGAAAGATTAATACCAAATACATTATATTTTATACCTGCACCGACTGTAAAGAATCTTCTGTTTCCCTTTTCAGAGCTTTCATAGTAATAACCTCCACGGAATGCAAACTGCTTATCATACCAATATTCTGCCCCAAAACTGATCGATATTTCTTTCATTTCTTCACGTAAGCCACCTTGTGCATCCCCAAATGAACCTAACATACCCGAAAAAAGAGACTTTTCACGATAGTCGGCTATATCGTTATCGTTTTTGTCGTAATCAGGATTATCAGATAAAGTACCATCTGGATTTAAAATTTTCAAAGCAATCGGTGTTGGAATCATAAGTTTATTAAAATCCAAGGCGAAAGTTAGTGAATTATATTGGTCCAAATCCAGTCTCAATGCTGTACCAAGACCAAAATTTGCCGGAATAAAATCCTTTACCAGGTTATCTCTGGTATATGATATTTTTGATCCTATATTTGTCAAAGCCAAACCATAAGACCATTCCCCTTTGTACCCGCCAAGGTTAGTTTTGGTTCTGTAATTCAATCCAAAATCTGCCGCAAAAGCAGAAGCAGTATTGATATCTACGCCCATGACATTTAAACCTGAAGCAAGATTTGAAAAAACGTATTTACCGGTAAGTGATGCAGATAATTTATCGCCTAGTTTTCTGGCATATGCTATGCTGAACTCTCCTTCTCTTGGTCTTCCCGTTCCTAATGAGCCGCCTTGATTATCAGTAAAATCAATATCTCCTAATGAGAAAAAACGTATTCCCCCGCCAATAGCCTGATTCTCATCCAGCTTGTAAAACCCAGACACATATAATAAAAAGATATCATCCAGATTAAGGTTGCGCAACCAAGGGGTATATGTAAAAGAAAATCCTGATTGATCCTCTGCAAATACCAGATTGGAAGCATTGAAGTGCATGGCATTGGCATCAGGGGTAAGGGCAAGACCTGCATCACCCATCGCTCCTGACCGTGCGTCAGGGGTAATTCTAAGAAAAGGAACAGCAGTAAGCAAAGTGTTGGATATACAATCCCCGTTATTGTCAACCACACATCCTTTTGGTGGAGAAAAAACCTGACCACTTAAAAGGACCGGAAAAACAAAGATTATACTAAGAAAAAGGTTTTTCATCATGTTATTCATACTCATTATTTAAAAATCGCTGCAAAATTACAAAATTATATTTGTTAATGTTTTAATTAAAGCTTAATTAGTTTCTCGTATCCACTTTCTCTTGTCAGATTAAGTTCCTTGGAGTGCACTCTTATTTTATAAAGATATATTCCTCTGGCAAGTCCTGATTCAAAATCGTCTCTTCCGTTCCAACCGATATCATTAACTCTAAAACCGGAAGAATATTTTGTCTGCCCTATACTTTTTATCAATTTACCCGTAATTGTATAAATATTGACCACTATTTCCAATTCTGTGTTTGCCAGATCGTGTTCAAACTGAAAAATAGTACTTGTAGTAAACGGATTTGGATAATTTAAAACATGTTTCAATTTGGCATCTTTATCTTCAGCTACCAAAAAATCTACTCTCCTTTCCGTAGAATTGCCGGATATGTCCCAGGCTTTGGCAACCAGAAAGTGGCTTCCTTTTTCAAGGTTATTTAAAGGAAAACGTACCTTCCCTTTGGTAAAATCATCTTTCTGAGCTTCATAAAAGTCATTTAGGATATAAATATTCTGATTATCCCCATCAAGAATTGCTGTAATATCCTGTCCCACAGCATTCCCTGTGACATTGATTCCAAAATCATCTGAAAGTTGTAAGAGTAAAACCGGATCAGCATTTGTCATTCCACCGGAGACAAAGCTTTCATTATTCATGAAGATATCCATTTGCGGCCCCTGATCATCTGAAACCAATTGACGTGATGTACCGCCTATGATAAAATTTGTAAAAACACCACCAGCATCTGTGGACTGTCCATCCGTAGCATAATAGGAAATCTTACCATTTCCATAGGTGTAATTTATATTTTTGGGGACCCAAAAGCTAAAAGACCATCGTCCATCTTTGACAGTAGCTGCTCCTTTAAATATAATGTTTTTATACATGGTATATGTAAATTTGGGTGAGCCACTGTCATTGGAAAGCGTCTGAAGAGTAGATCTTTTGTCATAAATGGTCGGATATATAGTACCATTAAATCCTGAAATAATATCACCGTTTTCATTGCCTACAAAACCTTCGATGGTTACTTTTTCCAATGCATTTATAGTATCTGTTACCGATGTTGCATCTTTACCATTTACTTTTGACGTATATATATTGTGTTTTGGCATAGCAATAGCCAAAGACGGATCACCCAAAAGGGCAAATTTTCTTGAATTAACTCTAAAAAACTCTCCCTGATATTTATTTTTACCTTCTGCCAGAATATAACCCAACGTCGGAGCCTTTCCATTTATCTTTTTATACATCAAATCATGCACACCATCTGTCAGTAATTTATTTGAGTTGGTATATACAGCACGAGTAGTACTCATTAAAGCTATGGCACCACCTTTTGGATTTAGCATAGCATATTCTGCAGGAGAAACTACAGATGGATCATCATACGCTGCAAATGAGCAGGTAGCAGTTACCATAACGGTAAGACTATTAATATTGGTCCAGGCCTGTATTTCAGGGACGGTAAGTATTCTTTCCTGTGCCCACCCAAGCGGTCCTCCATGACCCAGGTAAGTCAATGTGAGCTGACCTTTGAAAATGTTATCTTTTATAGATTTATTTGCCTCGGGATATCTGTTTTCGCCAGGTGTTGACACTTGGGTGAATGCATCTGCATACACTTTTTGTTGATTATACAACGGATGTCTGTTTTCATCCGATCTGGCTATTTCATCCATATCCCGAAGGTGAGTGTTGCCGTCTTCATCATCCGCTACATATCCCGCTTTCAATCTCCAGTCACCATAAACTTCCGGTGAAACTTCATAATGTATAATTTTGTCTACAAATATTTTTGCTTCGTCCAGTGTCTTACAGGGCAATCTACCTACATATATATCCAGTCCTCCTACAAGATTTACACCTTCATCGGGACCCAACAATCCGTAGAAGTCATCCGAAGGAAATCCATCAATAGGATCCAGAGATTCGTCAGTTTCATATACAGGAACAAAATTTTCAGCAGGAATTTCTTTAACCAACCCTTTGTAATCATAAGAGCCATCTCCAAAAAGCAATAAATATCTAAATTCAGGATTTCTTTGAAGCAGTAATTTTGCCATATCCCTGATGGCTCCGGGATCAGCTTTGCCTCCGCTGAATTCATTATACACTTCATTTGTTTCTGCTGCTATTACTTTCATACCGGTCACTTGCCTTCGATGGTCAGCAAGACGTAAAGCTTCAGATTTAAATGCTGGATGATACACAATGATCAGCTGCTCATTATTCATAGCATGCAGATTTTGATTTGGTATTTTCCCCAAAGCGACAGGCTCAAAAGCACCGCTCAGATTATTATGAGAAATAAATTCTGTTATTTGTCCATTTGGTTTAAATGTGATTTTATTTCCTACTACTGGCACTTCTACAGGCTCAAACGGGTTAGTTATGTTCCAGACAACCTGATTTGAATAGTTTTTAAAATTAAACCCAACGACAGAAGCATTTTTTGCTGCCCTATTTCTAAAGGACATCTGAGATGAATTCAGTGTTAGCTCACGGTTGAAAACAATCTGAAGATAATCCAGCCATCCTTCAGAATCTGCAGACACGGCGGGGTATGATACCTTTACAACAGGATTCACATCAGAAATAAGAAAAGATTCTTTTATGGCAGATTTTCGGGCATATAGTGATTCAGCATTTAGGACATTGACGTTTGAAATACTTTTGGATATATTTTTACTACCAATGCTTAATGTAACATTTGAAGTTACCCTGCTCCTTCCGGCAAAAATCATATCCACTTCCACCGGAACCAAAGGATTAAAATTTGAAAAGTCAAATCGGGAAGTATACACCTTCTCTCTTGTACTTCCGTTAAAAAAATCTCCATACCAATCTTTTCCTGTACCTTCTGTTCCTGTAAATGTCCCCAAAAGATTATATTTATCATCTTCCAGTCTCTGTAGCATATCGTAATAAGATAATTGTATCTCCGGCTGTTCCGAAACATTTGTACTCTTCCTAACCCTCATTCCATCCTGATTATCTATTTTTAAGTACAAATAATTATTATTGTCATAAATATTTTTATCAAAAACGAAAGAATTACCGGATTCACTGTATTTCCAGACATCAGCACCCTCCGCATAAAAAAGAACATAGTCTCCGGCATCAAAATTTCCATCATTTTCTCCGGACACAAATATATTCAACTCTGCAAGATCATCTGTTCTATCCACATTATTTGCTTCAGGCACTCTCCCTCCTCTGGTTCCGTATACTTTTATTTTCTTAGGATTAATTTTTGAGACATCTATGCCGAGCTTCATCTCCAGAAACGTTCTATCGATCTTATATACTCCTGACTTCTCTACGCTTATTTTATAAATATCACCGGATGACAAAACAGAAGTGAAGGTACTCTCCGGATTTCTTAAGTTTGGTGTTACTAAATTTTCGGTAGTTACTTCTACTCTGTATCTCAATAATCTTTCTACTTTCTGATCAGATGTTATTCTTACCGGATTAACTGTTGTGATTAAATTTACCTGCCCTCTTATTTCAGAAATATCTGCACTAATAAGGAATTCCTTATTTAGGATGACAGATTTTATCTTTTCATTTACTTCCACCATTTCAGTTTGTATTGGGACGATCCTTGCACTTACAATTCTTTTTCGGGCATATGATCTTACATCCTGAAATAAGTGCAGAGCCGGATGGACCGTACTTGGAATTCCGTATCTTTTAATGAACATTGATCCAGGAACTGAATCATCGGCATACCACGTCATTGAATATTCCATTACGTCTGTACTTTGGCTGTAAAGTGAAAAAGACAATAATGATGATAAATAAATAAAAGTAAAAAGAATGACAGATTTCAATTTTTTCATACCAGGGACTTATTTAAATAAATACATTCAAAATCAAAATAAAGTTGAAATAAGCTAAATTAATGTTAAAATCGTTCTCGTTTTGGTTTAAAACGTCCATCTTTGTCGTTGTATTGTTCACACAAATGTTAATGAACCTGAAAAAATCAAATATTTATTTTTTTTTAGAATTATCAAATAAGTATTGGTCGTGCCTGTTTGTTATTTTGTTTTATTCAATCCGTATAATTGCTCAAGATCCTGTATACAGTCAGTTTTATAATGCACATCTCCAACTCAATGCTGCCCTTGCCGGAAATACTATTAGTCCCTTAATCCAACTAAACTATAGAAATCAATGGCCTGCTTTGGGAAATATTTATTCTACTTACTCAATTTCTTATGACCAGTATATTTCAAAAATAAAAAGTGGGATCGGTTTTGTTTTGCTTACGGACAATGCCGGCGATGGCACATTGCGAACCACTGGTTTGACAGGATTTTATAGTTACAGGCTAAAAATGAATAAGGATACATATATAAAAGGAGGTATCGAAGCTGGTTTTGTTAATCTTGGGCTAGACTTGAGTAAACTACAATTTGGAGATGCTATCGATCCTGCATTGGGACCTATATCTCCAGGTGGAACTCCTTTTCCAAGTCAGGAAACATTTCAGGAAGCAGCATCAAAAAATTATTTAAATATAGGCGCCGGAATTGTATTGTACAATCCCAAATATTATATTGGATTAGGCTTGAAAAATCTAAATACACCTGACATTTCTTTTTTGGGCAATAAAAACAGCGGAGATAATTCTTCATTATCTCTTCCAATAAGATTTTCTTTACATGGTGGAACACAAATTTTGATCAGAAGAGGCAATAAAAATACAGACCCTACGTTTTTATCTCCAAATGTAATGTTTCTGAGACAGTCAGGATACAATCAATTGAATGTTGGGGCATATCTTTCTGTAGATAAAATCCAAGGTGGATTGTGGTACAGGCACTCGTTATTTAATGGAGACGCAATTATTACGTCATTTGGGGTCAAAAAGGATTTTTTTAAAATTACATATAGTTTTGACCTTACGATGTCACAATTAAGTATCAAACAGGGAGGTAGTCATGAGATAGGAATAGTTTTAAATTTTGATCATCTCTATCCAAAAAAACAGGATTACAATGATTGTTTTGCCATTTTCAGATGATTACAGGATTATTATTTTGCTAAAGTTTATTTTTTTTAAAAATTTAATTTGCGTTTTTTAAAAAAACCATATATTTGGGCGCTAAATTAGAAAATAGAATATCAGTCAATGAAAAATTTAATTAATTCATTAAGTTTTTTGGCATTTTTTGCCTTAATTTTTTCCTCGTGCAGTAAAAAAAGCGGTGATGCTTCATCTGCTACCGGATGGAAATACAACGATCCGGAATGGGGTGGTTTTGAGAAGAAGGATTATGAAGGTCAGATAGATGGTCCCAATCTTGTTTTAATCGAGGGAGGTACTTATGCTATGGGTAGAGTCTCAGATGAACCATCTTTTGAGTACAACAATGTACCCAGACGTGTTACTGTGTCTTCTTTTTATATGGATGAGACAGAAGTTTCAAACATCAATTACAGAGAGTATCTGCATTGGTTAAAGAATCGATATGTCAGCTATCCGGAAGTATACAGGAAAGCGTTACCAGATACTTTGGTGTGGAGAGATGAGTTGGCTTTTAATGAACCTTTGGTTGAAACTTATTTCAGACACCCTTCTTATGACGATTATCCAGTTGTTGGCGTCAACTGGCTACAAGCCAATGATTATTGTAAATGGAGATCAAGCAGAGTTAATGAAATGATTCTGATAGAAAGAGGAATTCTTAACCCTACTCCTGACACTAAAGATTCAGATAATTTTGACACAAAAGCTTATCTTACTGGTCAATATCAGGGAAATGTTAAGAAGAATTTACCGAATATGGTAAATGGAGGCGAAAGACCAGTAATGTTTGATGATGGTATTTTATTGCCTGATTACAGATTGCCTACTGAAGCAGAATGGGAATATGCTGCTTTAGCGCTTCAGGGAAATCAACCTACATCTGATGATGAAGTATATACTGAAAAAAGATTTTACCCTTGGAATGGCAATACCGCAAGATATAAGAAAAGAAATGCTACACAAGGAAGAATCATGGCTAACTTCAAAAGAGGTAGAGGTGATTATATGGGATTGGCTGGAAATTTAAATGACAACGCTTCTTTTTGTGGTCCTGTAAGATCTTATCTACCCAATGATTTTGGATTGTATAATATGGCAGGTAATGTCAATGAGTGGACGGCAGACACTTACAGACCTATGACATCAATGACTGTAAATGATGCTGAAAACCATGATTTGAACCCATTCAGGGGTAATCAATTCCAGACATTAGTTATAGATGAAGAAGGAAAACCTGTAGAAAAAGATTCTTTGGGAAGACTTAAATACAGAAATGTTGATGATGAAGAAGCCAAAGACAGAGAAAATTACAAAAAAGGTGATGTAAGGGATCATCAGGATGGAGATGCTGAGTATATCAAATATTTATATGGAGAATCATCATTGGTTACCAATAAATCTAAAGTGTACAAAGGTGGATCCTGGTCTGATCGATTATACTGGCTTCAACCTGGAAACAGAAGATTTAAAGATGAAGATAAGTCTGACAGGACAATAGGATTCAGATGTGCAATGATCAGAGTTGGTGGTCAGGCAGGAAATGAAGATGTGGGTGGTAATAACTTTAAGGAGTCAGGCAAAAAAGTTAAGAGAAGATACAAATAAAGATTATTAAAAATTTTAAGCGGCCCTTGCAATAAAAATGCAGGGGCCTTTTTATTTATGGAAATAGATCAGTTATACAACATTTACAAACAACATCCTGAAATCTGTATAGATAGCAGGAAGATTAATGAAGGATGTCTATTTTTTGCATTAAAAGGAGAAACTTTTGATGGCAATCAATTTGCTTCAGTAGCATTACTTTCCGGTGCTGCATATGCAATCATAGATGATCCTGAGAAGAATAAGTCTGACAAATGTATATTGGTAACAAGCGTATTGGAATGTTTACAGGAACTTGCATCATATCATCGTAAACATCTGAATATCCCCGTATTGGCCATCACCGGTTCAAATGGGAAAACCACTACCAAAGAACTTTGCCGGGATGTGCTTCAGAAAAAATTTAATACAAAAGCTACATTTGGTAATCTTAATAATCACATTGGAGTACCCCTGACCATTTTAGGTACTACCTCAGCTGTTGAGTTCTTAATTGTAGAAATGGGAGCCAATCACCAAGGTGAAATCGATTTTTTATGCAAAATAGCAAACCCTACTTATGTGTTTATTACCAATATTGGAAAAGCTCATTTGGAAGGATTCGGAGGTGTGGAAGGTATAAAAATCGGAAAAACAGAAATGTACAGGTATGCCGCAAAAAATAATGGGAAAATATTTTTAAACTTCGATGATGAAATTTTAACAACTATGGCTCCTCCAGGGAGTACAATTATTGGTTATTCATCAAGTGATCTGGTAAAAATCATTGAAGTACAACCGTTTTTAACTTTCAGCTATAGTGAGATTATTGTGCACACCAAATTATACGGAAGTTATAATCAGCCCAATATAGCTTTTTCGATTGCAGCAGGAAATTATTTTGGAGTCGAAACAAAAGATATAGTAATGGCCTTAGAAGCATATGAGCCTGAAAACAACAGGTCACAGATCACACAGGTTGGAACCAATACTATCATAAAAGATGCATATAACGCAAATCCATCAAGTATGAAACTAAGTATCGAAAGTTTCTACAAAATGCATGGATCTAATAAAGTACTTGTCTTGGGAGATATGCTTGAATTGGGAGAATTTGCAGAATTTGAGCACCGCCAAATTATTGATATGACAAAAACTTTAGGTTTTCAAAATTCAATATTTGTTGGAGAAAATTTTATGAAGGTCAAAGATATGTTTCATGGCAAGTACTTCAATCATATCGATGAAGCCAGAGAATATTTTAAAAATAATAATTTTACTCAAGCCTTGATTTTATTAAAAGGTTCAAGAGGAATTTCGGTTGAAAAAATAATTCTCTAATATTAAAGCTTATTTGTCAACCTCATTTATGAATTTCAGTAATCTGTCAGGAACTTCTTCGCTGACTGACATTTGATATTCATCGTAAGAACAAGCTAAGTAATGTCTGATCTGGTTCTCTGATGTATGACACAGCCACCACTTGGACGTTTGGTTATGTTTTAAAAACTCAAGATCATCATCAAGGGAAGTAGAATGAACAATAAAAGCAGAAAAATCCGTTGATTTTGATGGATGGTCCGGCAAGCTCATATTTACTCCTTCCATAAAATACCAGATAGATTCGGCAATCAGGCTGGCTTCAGGTTGATATTTATCAGCAATGATGTCACAAGAAATAAATACCGCAGTTAAATCATCTGCTGTACCAACATACTTCATAATTTGACATAATTCTTCAGCATTTAAGCCGGAAGGTAAGGTTCCGTTGGTGTTTGGAGCATCTGAAAATCTCATGCAATCAAGGTTTACATGTAGAATCTGAGTATCTCTTAATGTTGGTTCAAGCTGAGCAGGAAATGATCTCAATTTGCCCAAACTCAATGCATTGTACAGATTCTCTTCAATTTCATAAATATCATTGAGAGAACATAAATGTCTCTGATAAGCCAGGTGATTTACACTTGTAGTCGAATTTTTATATTCTATTAGTTCAATATAATTTGAGATTAAAGTTATATTTTTTATATTTTCTACAGCAAGCGATCCTGCAGTATTAACATCAATGCCCACAAATACAGGAACAATATTATAAGCAACCAAGTAAGATGTAAGCTCAATAATCGATTTTTCTTCAACTTCTTTTAGGGTGCCCAGGTCATATATCGTTATGTTTTTGAAATGATTTTTGAATTTTATCAGATTAAGCCGAATTTCGTGACTTAAGTTTGAATTACTTGTAATAAATGCAATACCGGGTCCTTTTAATCCATCGAATTCTATACCATCCAGATGTTGAACATTAAATATATTTTCTGTTGTCTCTTGACCAGATGGTATAAGGTTTGGGATTAAAACATCCAAATACATAATATTAAATTTTTAGCAAAGATATAAAATATTAAAAATTAATTAGTTGAATTATTTACTAAATATATAATATAATTTTATTGAAAAAATTAATTAAAAAATGTGATTATCCTTTTTTAAATTCGTCTCAGCAACCGAACTTGTAATATTATTGTAAATACTATTTTGTGTTCAAACTAAATATT
Source organism: Saprospiraceae bacterium (assembly GCA_016714445.1). Taxonomy (GTDB): domain Bacteria; phylum Bacteroidota; class Bacteroidia; order Chitinophagales; family Saprospiraceae; genus OLB9. Next base: position 517,901 of record JADJNF010000007.1, read on the forward strand.
TTGAATTTTTAAAATGTATACAAAATTAAAAATTAAAATGTTTGGTTTAATTTTTGATATACTATAATTGATGATAAAGTTTTTGTCTGAGTTTTAGTCTCGGGATGAAATAATACATGTTTAATGCAACTTTTTACACCCTGATTAAAAAATAAGTCAATTATATTTAATGATTCTCTTAACATTTGGCAGAGTATTGATTAAATTTGTGTATATTTAGTTTATTTACTTGATTATTTACCTAAATATTATTTTTATTCGAGAATTATACATTATTCATTTTGTCAATACAAATTATAATTGGTAAAAAAAGCTAAATCAATTATTAAATACTTAAAAAAATAATATAAAAAATGTATTTAAAAGCATTTAAAACAGTACTTTTGTATTTCGAAACTTTAACAGTAAAATTATTTTCCTATGACAAACAAAATTAAATATCTGCTTTTTATAATCGTTCTTGCTTCAGGATCGGTTTTAGCACAGGATGCTCCGGCCAAAACTGTAGTAGCAGATGAGATGACAGTAAGTGCTGAGCAAAACAAAAGCTGGAGAATGGGCCAGACTTCTTATTCAGCCAAACCAAAAAATGCCTGGGAGTTGGGAATACATCTTGGACACTTTGTAATAGATGGTGATGTGGATCGCAGAATCCCAGGTGGTTATGGACTGGGATTGCATCTTAGAAAAGCAATTCATTATGTTTTTTCTTTGAGAGCAGATTTCATGTACGGACAAGCAAAAGGGCTGGACCCCCAGATGTGGAGTCACTCAAGTAAAGGAGGTGGATTGGTGGAAAGTGTATTTTCCCCTTATGCAAATCAGGATGGTTGGTTCCCAAGTCACAAAACTTCTTATGGATATTTTGCTATCCAAGGAGTACTTAATATTGGCAACATTCTATTTCATAAAGATAAAAACAAATGGAATTGGTATACTGCAATTGGAGCAGGTTTAAGTTCACACAGCACTAAACTCGACTTACTAGATGCCAATAATCAACCCTACAGTGGTCTTGGAGCTTTGCAGGGCACTCCTGCTGATCTCAACAAGCAATCTGGTAGGAAAGATATTAAAAGTAAAGTTGATGCCAGATATGACGGTACTTATGAAACAGCAGGTTGGAAAAAGGTTGGTATTTTCAGACTTGGAGATGAAACAAATGTACATTTTGTATTCAATGCTTCGATGGGTATTTCCAGAAAAATTAGTAACAGACTTAATCTAGGTATTGAGCATCAGGTTAATCTTTCTGACAATGATGCATTGGACGGTATCAGATTTAGAACAGCTCTAGATCAAACCAATAATAATGATATATCTCATTATACAAACCTTAGATTAGGTATTAATCTTGGTAATTTCAATAAAGTTACTGAGCCTCTATATTGGTTAAATCCTTTGGATGCTACTATGAACGATATTGCATCGCTAAAACAAAGACCTGTATTTGATTTGACAGATACCGATCAGGATGGAGTTATCGATATGTTAGACCAGGAATTGGAAACGCCAGCAGGTGCTCCAGTTGATACAAGAGGAATAGCTCTCGACAGCGACGGTGATGGTATCGCTGATTATAAAGATAAAGAACCATATTCACCTCCAGGATATGTAGTAAGTAAAGATGGTGTTGCAGATGTGAAATGTTGTATCAATATGGATGATGTAAACAAAGCCATTGACACACGTGCTGGCGCTATGATAAAAGCAACAGATTGTGGTAAGTGGTTCCTTCCTATGATTCATTTTGATCTGGATAAAGCGAATATTAAACCAGAATTTTATGGTCATCTTCATCATGTGGCTACAGTAATGAAAATGTGTCCTGATATTTGTATTACAGTACAAGGTCATACTGATGTAAGAAGTTCAAACGACTATAATAATGGTCTTTCATATAACAGAGCTGAAAATGTAATAAATTATTTAGTATCTCAATATGGTGTAGACAGAAGCAGAATCAAATTGATGTATGGAGGAGAAGAAGCGCCTATGGTTTCCAATTCTAAAAAAGAAGTGGAACACTATATGAACAGAAGAGTAGAAATAAGGGTTTGTAATCCTACCGATGCTGAAATGACCAGACCAGCAGGTGCATTACCTGGAGGCAAAGGTGTAAAATCAACCAGTAGTTCAAAATTTATTGGTAATAAAAATAGTGGTTATTAATATTTTTTAACCAAGATATTTAACAAAAAAAAGTGGCTATCCTTTCTAAAGGTAGCCACTTTTTTTTGTTAAATATAATATTTGTTTCGAAATTCTGATTTACAGGTTAGATACCATCTTATAAAATAAACCTTTTTATTAAATCCGATTAAAGAGAGCCTGTAAGATTGTTTTATGTTTCCACGGTAAGATTAGTTTAAATTTGAAATAAGACAACTTACTGAAAATGTATGTACAAATTCACCTTAAATTAACTGCTAGAGTTTGATACTTATTTTCAATATTATGAATATAGATAACACTACAAAGATTAAAATTTTTGATTTTATCAAATTGATAGTAGTTACCTCCCGTTGATTGTAAAAAAAAACTACTTTTGCACAACAATTAGATACAGTGGCTAAAACCAGAAGTCATCATATATTTGAAGAAGAGTTGTTTCCACACATGGATGCATTAAAAACTTTTGCTTACCACCTTACATATAACGAAGAAGATGCAGATGATCTGGTACAGGAAACCTATCTTAAGGCGCATAAATTTATAGAAAATTATGACTCGGGAACTAATGCAAAGGCTTGGTTGTTTAAGATTCTTAAGAATGCTTATATAAATGAGTATCGTAAAAAATCAAGGCGCCCCCCAAAAGTAGATATTGATGAGGTTATAAGTTTTAAGGAAGGAGAAGAGCCAAAGTATGCGGCATTTCATGATCTGAGAAACGAGATTTTTGATAACACAATGGGAGATGAGGTGACTATAGCTCTTAATTCATTGCCACTTGATTTTCGTACTGTGATTTTGCTTTGTGATATAGAGAGTTTTACTTACGAAGAAATAGCAAAGATACTCGAATTGCCTATTGGTACAGTAAGATCAAGGTTATTCAGAGCAAGAAATATGTTGAAGGAAAGACTTAAGCAATATGCTCTGAAAATGGGATATAAGGATATGCGGGGATTGAGGAGAGGCGAGTACGGAGAAGAAGAATAGTTATAAATGACATAATAAAGTAATTAAGTATGAGAAGTTTTGACTCAGTTAAATCTTTAAGACAGCAAATAAATTTGTTACTTGACAACGAACTGCCAAAAGAAGATCATCAAAATCTTATAAGCAGGATGGAGTCGGATCCTCGTTGTAATAAAATTTTCAACAAGGAAAAAGACTTCAGGGACTTTGTAAAAAATAATGTCAGAAGGCCTGCAGTTTCTCCCGACTTTATTCAGAACATTAAAGATAGAATAAGACTTTGATAAAGTGAAAAAGTGATGGTGAGATCAATTCTCTTCTACAAAAATGCAGATTTCTCACAATTTAATGTCTTCCCCACAATTCTACAATGGCTTTGTCGTTTATCAAGCCTTTGGTATCATACCAGAAATCTACACTTAATATTACTCTTCTATTTCCTTTAATATCTATTACCCGGCTTTCACCGCCTTTCTGAATTTCTTCTCTTACTTCCAGTTCCTGCTTTTCTCCGTTTCCATAATGAACTACCATTTTGTGGAGATTGATTCCTGAATTTCTGACTCTGATTTTTAGTTTTTTAAAAAAACCATCACTGGCTCCTACAACAATCCTGTCGTGATCTAGACCCATGTTCACTTTCCTTTCCCCGAGTTTCTCCCATTTGTTTTGTTGTGGTGCAATAAAAGATGACAAACAAATAATTAAAGCCGCTGACAGCAAGGTTAATAATTTACTGTTGAATTTCATGATAAGAAGGTTTTAAATTTTATGATTAATAAAATGATAATGAGATATTTGACTATTTGTACTCAATAAAGTTTAAAATCTTAACAAAATTTTAAAAATAAAAGTTGAACTATAATAGTTATCATTTGTATTATAATAGCAATACTATTATTAATGTATTTAAAACTATTCTACGATATGCATCATACTTTGTTTCGTTTTACACCCAATATCAGGAACGATATATACCTTAAGGATCCAACAAGTAGTTTATTAGGAAATAATTTGATGCGCCATAGCATTGATCTGATTGATGAAGTAGGGCTGGAAGAATTTAATTTTAAAAAGCTGGCTCAAAAAACCGGTACAACAGAGGCAACCATTTACCGATATTTTGAGAATAAACACAAACTCCTTCTATATCTCACATCATGGTACTGGAGCTGGATAGAGTATCAACTGATGATGCGCAATACAAACATTGATTCTGATGAAATGAAACTTCGCAATGCCATTCAAACCATTGGTACATCATCAAATTTTGAAAATGAGTCCGATTTTGATTTGCATAAGCTTTTTAACATCATATGTCAGGAGTCATCCAAAGCGTATATGATCAAAGAAGTAGATGAACTGAACAAGAATGGTGTTTTTTACAATTATAAAAAGATAGTAGCTATCATTAGCGATATCATCGTGAGGATAAACCCGACTTACAATTATCCCAATACACTGGTAACCACTATCATTGAGGGTATGCATCATCAGATATTTTTCAGAAAACATCTACCTTCATTGACTGAGACACATACGGATGATATCAACTATGTAGAATATTATACTGACCTGGCATTTAAGATGATAACAACATCCAATTCTAAAAACAAATAGTATGACGTATACTCCTATACAGCGATTTTTCAGAATGCTGGAGCCCAACAGTAAATCCATTACCAATTTGTATATTTTTGCCATCATGAACGGGCTAGTGGCATTGAGTTTGCCATTGGGGATACAGGCTATAATAAATCTGATACAAGGCGGAGAAATATCCACATCCTGGATACTATTGGTAAGTATAGTACTCCTTGGTTTTATTTTTAGCGGGGCATTGCAGATAATACAGCTGAAGATCACTGAAGATCTGCAGAAGGATATTTTTACAAGGTCAGCATTTGAGTTTGCCTACAGGATACCCAGGATAAAAATGGAAGCGCTATCCCGACACTACGCACCTGAACTGATGAACCGCTTTTTTGACACCATAACTATACAAAAAGGGGTAGCCAAGGTTTTGCTGGAATTTACTTCTTCCGGTTTACAGATACTTTTTGGTTTGATTCTTTTGTCATTTTATCATCCATTCTTTATCGTTTTTAGTGTACTTGTAGTGATTCTTACTTTTATCATAGGCAATTATATTTTTCATCGAGGATTGAAATCCAGCATCACAGAATCCAAGTACAAATATAAAGTAGCATTCTGGCTGGAAGAAGTAGCCAGCACAAATATCACTTTCAGACTCTCCTGCGACGGATCTCTGCCATTAATGAGGACAGATACACTGGTGGAATCATACCTGAATGCACGGGACAATCATTTCAAAATACTGATTCGGCAGTATTATCTTTTTATAATATTTAAGATATTAGTAGCCGCAGGATTTTTGATTCTGGGTGGTATTCTTGTTTTCAATCAGCAAATGAATATAGGTCAGTTTGTGGCTGCTGAAATCATAGTTTTATTGCTGATCTCTTCTTCTGAAAAACTATTGCTTACCTTAGAAACAGTATATGATTTACTCACTTCTATAGAAAAAATAGGTCAGGTCACAGATCTGGAGCTGGAAGAATCGGGATCAGATTTTAATCTTACTTCACAAAAAAGTGGTGGTATTTCCATCGATATTTCTGATGTTTATTTCAAATATCCCAATGCCATAGAATATAGTCTTGAAGGACTGAGTTTAAGCATATCTGCCAATGAAAAAGTAGCATTGACGGGGTCAAGTGGTGCTGGTAAAGCAACATTGCTAAAACTAATGACCTCTTTTTTTGAACCCGAAAGAGGGAGTATTATTTATGATGGGATACCTTTAAAAAATTATGACATTAATGAAATGCGTTCACTTATCGCAGAGTGTATCTCAGAAGACAGAATATTTGATGGGACAGTGCTTGAAAACCTTACGGTCGGCAAAGAAATAAATCAGGATGTTTTGCATGAGATAATTGTAAACACAGGGCTGGTAGAATTTATCCAAAAGTTACCTTCAGGGTATCATACAGAGATAGGCCCTCAGGGGAAAAGACTTCCCGGTAGTGTTGCTCAAAAGATCATTTTGGCCAGAAATCTCTTAAAAAACCCAAGACTCCTCATAGTAGAAGATATCTTTAAAAATATTGAGAAACAGGAAAAAATAAATATTTTCAGGTATATATTGGACAAAAATAAAGAAAGAACTGTCATAGTAGTCACTAAGGACACTGATATTATTGCTTTGACCGAAAGGGTAATAGAAATGAATGAAGGTAAAGTAAGTTCCAATTCGAAAAACAATAAAAAGAAATAATCATGTTGAATTTATCCGATGTATCTATCACTCACCTATTAAAGAAAAAGAATCTGCGTTCTTTTGAAATGCTTAGAAATGCGTATTCATATTCGTATGACAGATTAGTAAAAGTTGCATTGATTCTGCTTGGGGTGGTGGTGATCATCATGTTTTTGCCATGGACACAAAATGTTCGATCCAAAGGAGAACTCATAGCTCTTAGACCCGACCAACGTCCTCAAACCATCCAATCAGTTATTGCCGGAAGAATAGAAAAATGGTACGTACAGGAAGGGCAGTTTGTACACAAAGGGGATACCATACTCAGGATATCTGAGGTGAAGGACGAATACTTTGATCCCAATCTGCTCAACAATACCCAATTGCAGCTCGACGCCAAAGAATTTTCAAAGCTTTCATACGAAGAGAAAGTAAATGCCCTTGATAAACAAATTGCTGCTCTGCAGGAAGCCAATAAGCTGAAAATCAGTCAGGCAAAAAATAAAGTGTTGCAAAATATCCTGAAAGTGACCTCTGATAGTATTGATTATCAGGCATCAAAAATAAATTTTAGTGTCTCCAATGAACAGTATCTGCGAATGAAATCACTTTATGATGAAGGGCTCAGATCCCTTACAGATCTCGAAAACCGAAATCTGAAACTTCAGGAAGCACAGGCAAAACTTATATCACAGGAAAATAAGTTGTTGACCAGCAAAAATGAACTCATCAATAGTAAAATTGAACTCAATGGTATCGAAGCAGAATACAGGGATAAAATAGCCAAAACATCTTCTGAAAAATATAGCGCACTCTCAGGCCAGTATGATACAGATGCATCTATCAACAAACTAAAAAATCAATACTCCAATTATAAAGTGAGGACTTCTCTTTATTTTATACTTGCCCCACAGGATGGATATGTCACTCAGGCCAAACAGGTAGGATTGGGTGAAACAATAAAAGAAGGAGATGATATCATCAGCATCATGCCGGCTACTTATGATCTTGCCGTTCAAATGTATATTAAGCCAATTGACCTTCCATTGTTTGAAAAAGGGCAAAAAGTAATGATACAGTTTGATGGATGGCCTGCGATTATCTTTTCGGGATGGCCGGGTATATCTTATGGTACCTATCAGGGGGAAGTCCTGGCTATGGACAATTTTATCTCTCCTAATAACATGTATCGTATACTGGTAAAACCGGCAATTAATAGCCAACCATGGCCGGAGCAATTGAGGGTAGGCGCTGGTGTGAAGGCACTCACGTTGCTCAAAAATGTGCAGGTATGGTATGAACTGTGGCGGCAGATCAACGGATTTCCTCCTGATTATTACAAAGTAAACCCACAAACTAAGGCTGATGGAGAAAGTAAAAAATAATATTGGTGAAGACAAAACCCTAAGGCAAGTAAGAATATTTTTAGTTCTTTTAGGTGTGTTCTTTTTTATTAACTTGCAATCACAGGATACTACTTTACTTACTTTGGATGCACTACATTCAAAAATTAAGGCAAATCATCCTCTTACCTTACAGGCAGCGCTCCAAAATATCATGGCAGATGCAGAGCTGATGAAGGCAAAAGGAAGGTTTGACCCTACACTTGGTGGAAGCTTGAACCAAAAGAATTTTGAAAATAAAGAATACTTCAGCCTGCTCAATACCGAATTGAAAATACCTACCTGGCCCGGTATAGACATAAAAACAGGGTATGAATTAAACAGAGGAGTATTTCTGGGTCCGGAAAATTCCACACCCAATAATGGCCTAATATTTGGCGGGGTGTCTTTAAATCTGGGTCAAGGTCTAATTATCGATGAGAGACGTGCAGGGGTAAGTAGTGCTGAGATCATGCAAAGGTTTGCTTCTGCCAGACAGCGCGACCTCATGAATGAATTGCTGTTCAACGCCACTTTAGTTTATTGGGACTGGTTTAGGGCATACAATGTGCTTGAAGTTTACAAAACATCACTCCGAAATGCACAGGAAAGATTTAACGCAGTGCGATTTAATGTTTCATCAGGAGACAGGCCTCAGATAGATACAGTCGAGGCCAAAATACAAATTCAAATCATTCAGATAGGATTAAATCAGGCTCAACTTGACTTTACAAATGCTTCGACTATTCTATCCGGTTTCTTCTGGGATGCAGATAACAAAAATATCGGACTGGATATTTTACATAAACCTGCTTTAACAGAAAATGAGCTAAGAAGAAACAGCATCATTTTTGATGTCACGAGCCCGGTAGATTTTGTGAATGATCATCCCTATCTCGAACAGGTCAGGCAAAAAACAAGACACCTGAATGTAGACAGAAACCTGAAAAAAGACAGATTGAAGCCTTTGGTAAGCCTTCAGTACAACCCTATCACAGAAGCAATAGGCAGCAATTTCCTGACCAACTACAATATCAATAATTATAAATGGGGTGTCGAGTTTAAAATGCCTTTGTTACTCAGAAAAGAACGGGGAGACTTAAAGCTAGCAGAACTGAAAATACAAGAGAATGAATTGTTGCTCAATAATAAATCACAAGAGCTACTCAATAAATATCAGGCTTATGTAAATGAATGGCAGGCTACAAATGAGCAAATTGGTATTTTTGAGGAAACGGTAAGACTATATGAACAAATGTTTACAGCTGAAAGAAGATTGTTTGAAATAGGTGAAAGTTCATTATTTTTGGTCAATACCAGAGAGCAGGCATACATCAATGCAAAAATAAAACTCACAGAATTTATTGCCAAAAACAGAATTTCCTACTATTCCATATATTATTTTGCAGGAAAGCTCGGAGATAATTAAATTAATCTATCCCAAAAATTGTCGGAATTTCCTTCAGGAATTTGTTCTGATCGAATAGTAAAATTCCAGTGATACGATGCATATTGAAAAAACAAAATTATGGTACATTTAATAAATCCACGATGTATCTTTAGTGTTTCTTTTCTTTCTGGCCCAATGTTTGACACACTATATTAGAATAAATCAAATCAACCATGAAATTTGTTTTTATAATTTGGGCCATAGTATTTTTTCCCATTTATATTTTCACTCAGATCCCGGCATTTCCGGGTGCAGAAGGTTTTGGTGCTAATGCTAGTGGTGGACGTGGAGGTAAAATCATTTATGTGACCAATCTTAATATCGATGGAGCAGGTTCACTTCAGGCTGCCCTTAATGAATCAGGAAAAAGATATATCTTATTTAAAGTGTCCGGGGTGATACCAGGTACATTGGAAGTGCCCAATGGACATGGTGATTTTACTTTGGCCGGACAAACGTCACCTTCAGGAATTATTGTCAGAGGTTTTCAAAGCTATAATGGTGAAGAAAAATCATCATCCAATATGATCATCAGACATCTTAGATCCCGGGTTGGAGATATTGAGCATTACCCTACTCCGCATTGGTTGGGATCGGATGGTCTAACCTTGGGTGGAGTACAAAATACTATTGTAGATCGGTGTTCTTTTGCTCATGCAAATGATGAAGCCGTAGATATCAGCAGGTCATCCAATCTAACTATTCAAAACTGCATTTTGGCAGAAACTCTGGGCGGGCATAGTAATTTGGGAGGTATGCTGATCAATTATTCTTCACCAACAGCTAAGTTGGATAGCCTTAGTATTCATCATAATATTTGGAATCGGATAGGTGGACGTATGCCGGAGATCAGTTGTGAAACACCTTTTTGTAACAGTAAGATCATCAATATAGAGCTTTCCAATAATATTTTTTGGGATCCACGCATAGAGTTATGGTACGAAGGAGTGACTGGTAATAATGGACTCTTCCACCTCCGTATGAATGCAATCAATAATTACAGCCATGCTAAATCATCTTTTGGCAATGGAATGTTTCATTTTGATCTATTAAACTTTCCTCAAAATGAGTTGTATTTTTCAGGAAATAAAATAAATCTGTACCCACAATACAAAGATTATCAGTTGTTTTATTGCTGCAATGACTTTAATCAAAACAACCCGAATTCTGAAAACGGGTCAGCAAAAATAGTAAATTCAAGGTTTGACTTTCCTGCTATAACCTATCACAATATCGCAGATTTACAGCCTTACCTTTACAAAAATGCCGGAGCTTTCCCCCGTGACTTGATGGACATTAGATTGATGTCATCTCTACAAAACAGCACTATAGATACCCGTACACAGGATGCTGATCATTATAGAGACGCGTTTTCTATTTCAAATCTAAAAACACCACCTGCAGATTCAGACGGCGACGGCATGCCGGATTATTGGGAGTCTTTGATGAATTTAAATCTAAATGTACAGGATCATAACGGATTTCAGCTATCGATGCAGATTGCCGGCATTGAAGGCTATACCAATCTTGAATGTTATCTGAATTGTTTGTCAGATGCATTGATCAATGGTCAAAGCACAGGAAATTGCAGAATAAATCTAAACACCACCACCAATAATCAGGAAGTATCAGCATATTCTGATGATTTCAGCATTTTTCCTAATCCTGCACAAGACTTATTTACAGTTACCTTTAATCCTGATATAATTCCAAACGGTAAATTAACCATAACAAACATGATTGGCCATCTTATTCAATCCATTGATTGCAACGCGAGTGTAATTACCGTCAATACTTTACAATGGGCTTCAGGTGTTTATTACATTCAATATACTGACCAAACAGGAAGATTTATTTCTAAAAAAATATCAGTTATAAAGGTATAGATTTATTTTTCTACATAAGAACAGGGCTGTCTTGATCTTAATCATAGTTTAAACTTTCAAACAAATATTTCAACCTTAGGAAATACATACACAAGAGTAACTTCAATGCTACTTTTTCATCTTTTTTGGAACAGGATCATGTCCGTGCCCGGCCCATGGATGACATCTTCCAATTCTTTTCAGCCCTAACCAAATGCCTTTTAAAGGTCCCCATTCGTTGATGGCATCTATCATATAATGTGAGCAGGTGGGCTGATAGCGGCAATTTGCACCAAGCAGAGGAGATAAAATGATTTGGTAAGCTCTGACCGGGAGTATGAATATTTGCTTTATAATTTTCAAACTTTAATATTTTTGTTTGTATAGTTCATAAAGTACTTAGCATTACCACTCGTACACTTCTTTGACTTTTTTTGTATCAAAGATTGTAAAGTGTTTCTTTTTTTTATCTACTGTAAAATCCACAATATTTTTCTGATCATTGTATAGTTCAGTTAAGATTATATTTTCAATATCCAAAGCTGAAATATTTTTTAGGCCGTTTGCTTCCAGATAACACCAGACGGCCAACTTATCTTTCGAAGTCTCCTTACCGAGAAATGTCAATTTCACTACTTTACCGGCTACTTTCATGATAAGTTTTTGATTTACGTATCTCTCTATGGCTTCATCTCCATCATCACTTTCTTTTGGTGTACACAAAAAGTGTTGCTTCTTACCTATTTTGTCAAGTGTAGTTTCAAGATCGTCAATAAAGATATGAGCAGCAACCTGTAAGTCTCCTGTTTTGGTTTCGTAGTTGATTTCACAGCGACTTAAATGAAAATCGTGCGATCCAATAACACAATTACTATTTTGTGTTGTTGATACAGTGTAAATTAAAAAAAGGTAAAGGAGACAGGCCATTTTTTGAATCTTTCAATTATGAATTGAATTATATTTTACGTGCAGATAACAATTATTGAAAAAAAATATGTTGAGCGTCAGATTAAGAAAAGTGTCTGGTTATTGTTTAATCTAAATCAAATTTACAAAATAAATCTTACTTATTCTTCCTGTTAAGTATCCTGTAAAATATTATACTTAATAATCCAAACAAGCGATACAATAACATTTGAAGATAATCTTTAGTTTCTTATGAAGCAAAAAAAAGTAGATGTCCAAAATTTAAAATTAGATTGCGTTTCAAATTTGGGATTATTTGATATTTAAAATGAAGTAACGCCCATGACTGGCGGCAGACAATAAAGAAAATGATTATAATGCGTTCCATCTGACCTAAAGAACATCCCACCAGAGATGGGTAAACAACATTTAAACGGATATATTATGAAATGAATATAATTTTTAAGTCTAACTTTTTGATTATTATATAGGAAGATTTTGGATTAACTTAAATTAGTAATTGTGATCATACTTTTATTTAATTAAAAATTTTGGTTCATTTAACAATAACTTAATATTAAAAGGGATTGATTATCAGCAAAGTTTCTGAAAATTTGTATCTTTGAATATCTAAAATCGAAGAATTTTGGAAACATTTTTATTAATAGGAGTCATCATTTTAGCAGTTTTGGCTCTTGGCGATCTAATAGTAGGTGTAGGGAATGATGCAGTAAATTTCCTGAATTCAGCCATTGGATCAAAAGTAGCATCTTTCCGGACCATTATGTGGGTGGCTACCGGTGGTATATTTATAGGTGCATTGACTTCAGCAGGTATGATGGAAATAGCCAGAGAAGGCATTTTTAATCCTGAATATTTTTCTTTAGAGCATGTTATGATTATCTTTTTAGCGGTTATGCTCACTGATATTCTTCTGTTGGATGCCTTTAATACTTTAGGTCTTCCAACATCCACGACTGTTTCAATCATCTTTGAACTCTTGGGAGCATCCATTATAGTTGCTGCTTTCAAAATAATGTCTGAAGATCTGCCGCTCAATTATTTATTCAATATAAATGACTCTTCCAAAGGTGTAATAGGCTACCTAAACTGGAATAAAACCAATACTATCATCTCAGGAATATTTTTATCCGTATTTATAGCTTTTACTTTCGGTGTGATCGTGATGTGGATATCAAGAATTATTTTTAGCTTCCAATACCGTAAAAGATTAAAATATACAGGAGTAATTTGGGCATCAATTGCCATGGTTGCTCTCAGTTACTTTCTGGTTTATAAAGGTTTAAAATCTACTTACTCCACAGAGTCCCTATCAAAAACAGAGTTAATCTCCTACATAAAATCTATTGACCCAAAAGCTGCTGATACCCTTGGCAATGGTCAAAGTATAGTAATTTTTGATACTGAAGGGCGTCAGTTGAACTTTGATAAAACGGAAACATCCATAGGTCAGGAACACCAATATGAAATCTTCTTTGGGAATAAAGACATCAAATCTACAGTAGGTTTTCTCAAGGAGAATATGCCCTTATTTTTGTTTTTATTTTTTGTATTTTGGATTTTATTATTTGCCCTATTATACAAATATCATTTCAATCCATTAAAAATAGTCGTTTTTGCAGGTACTTTTAGTTTGGCTATGGCATTTGCAGGCAATGACCTGGTCAATTTTATCGGTGTCCCCTTAGCCGGCTGGCAATCTTATGACCTGTTTAATAATGCCAATCAAGCTACAGGCGGTATACTTTCAGCCGAAACTTATATGATGACTGGACTTAAATTCCCTATCCAGACGCCCTATCTATATCTATTATTATCCGGAGTGATCATGGTGCTGACCTTGTGGTTTTCAAAAAAAGCCCGAAATGTGACTGAAACTGAAGTAAAACTTGGCTCACAAGAAGAAACGGATGAAAAATTTGCTTCCAACATGCTCTCCAGAACCATTGTGCATTCCAGTCTTTTTTTTGCTGGAAAATTAAATCTGATTGTTCCATTATCCATTCAAAATAAGATTAATGCACAATTTATTCCTATAGTGCACCCTGATGAAACAGATGCCCCCGCATTTGACCTGGTCAGGGCATCCGTCAATCTTACCCTGGCGAGTATGCTGATTGCACTTGGTACTTCATTTAAGTTGCCACTCTCTACCACTTATGTGACTTTTATGGTTGCGATGGGTACATCTTTGGCAGATAGAGCTTGGGGCCGAGAATCAGCATCTTATCGTATTGCAGGGGTAATCAACGTAATTGGAGGCTGGCTTGTAACTGCGGTTATTGCATTCTTATCCGCAGCAGTCATTGCTTTTATTCTCCTACATCTCAAATTGGCGGGACTTATATTTATGTTGATTTTACTGGTATCATTTATATTTTATACCAATTTTAAACACAAAAAGCAGAAGAAAAAAAGGAACTATCCAGACAAACAATGCTAACCATTGACTTGACTACTGATATAGCCCTAACAAAAACGGCTAAAAAGATTGCAGAAAGTCTTGCTAAAATTTCTGATTCATACAAAGCTGCAGTAGATGGTCTTATTCATGAAGATCAGGCAAATATAAATATAGCTTCCAATCAGTATCTGGAACTGGTAACTTATTATTCTGATATTAAAAACAATCTTTTCAAGGCAATAAAAAAATCCAAACTCAACCAGAAACAAACGGCACAACTTTATATCTTAAGCAATGATTTAATGCAAGACATCTTGCAGTCATTGGGTTATATTATTAATGCTGTAGACAAACATGTCAAAAATGCACATAAACCTCTTACCGGTAATCAGGTGGAGACTATCCAGAAAATTAAGATTGAAGTAATTACATATTTAGCCAATATAGCCAATTCTTTAGATATTCACGATTATGATGATCTGGCAGACATTCGAATCTCAAAAAGATCTGTTTTTGATAATATTGAAAAAGCGTTATCCCTGCAGGTGGAAGGTATCGCCCGTAAAGAATATGGTTTTAAAAATACAGACATATTTTTGAATTTACTGCTTGAGACAAAAGATTTGGTAGCCATATCTGTAAGATTTTCTAAATTGCTTCATAGGTTGGTCAAAGGTGAAAGTCCACTTGGCAATAGGTGATATGACGAAGATTTTTGCAACATATATTATAAATCATATAAATTTTGTGAACTAACTTATATTTTTATTTAAATTTTTGAAAGTGCAAAATGAATTGATAAAAAATATTGATCTGGCATTATCATCCCTTGAAATGAATTTGATAAAAGAGGTGAACAAACGCAAACGGGTCATTTCACATTTGCCTCACTCGCAAAAATTGTCTGCCATCAATCTGGTCAAATACTTGACTTTACGAAATGTGGATCTAAAGGGATTACAAAATAATCTTCATGAAATGGGTCTATCTTCATTGGCCAGTTCAGAGGGCCATATACATAGACAACTACAAGCCATCAGAGAAAGGTTAGGTAAAAATTACAAAGAACAAGAACTTGACCCATGTGATGTCTTATGGAGTACTGAAACCATGAAGAACAAAACGCGTAGCCTTTTTGGTGAAAAGGAAACGGAAGATCAACCTTATATTATGGTCACTTTTGATGCATCTTTTGTGAATGATTACCCGTTCATAAAAAATTTGTTGATGAATGGTATGAATGTTGCCAGAATCAATTGCGCCCATGATGATGAGTCAGTTTGGGAAAGTTTAATACAACTTATAAAAAAGGCATGTACTAAAACCGGAAAATCATGCAGAATATACATGGATTTGGCAGGACCAAAAATCAGAACGAATATCATTAACAAAGGCCAAAAAAAAGGTCGTGTAAAAGTAAAAGAAGGAGATGTCATCTGGCTATCTGAGTCCAATGAGGGATTCGCAAAAAAAGATATCGTCATTAGCCCAAATGAAACAGGAATTTTAAGTAAACTAAAAAAAGGAGACCGCGTATTTATCGATGATGGTGTCATAAAAGGTATAGCAGAATTCATTAAAGGTGATAAAGTCGGAATTCGGCTTATGAGAATTTCTTCAGAAAAAAAACAAATTAAAGCAGAAAAAGGGATAAATTTTCCGGATACAGAACTGGATGTTTCACCATTGACAGAGTTCGATAAAGCCTGTATCCCATTTATTTGCGAAAATGCGGATATAGTGGGTTATTCATTTGTAAGAAACCCATCGGATATAGTATTTCTCGACAGTATAATAAAACAAACCGGTAAAAAACATCCCCTGTATGTTTTTAAAATTGAAACGCCACAAGCAGTAAAAAATCTGCCGGATATACTATTTGAAGGCATGAAACATGAAATCTTTGGTATAATGATAGCAAGGGGTGATCTGGCGGTAGAAATCGGATTTGAAAGAATGGGAGAAATACAGGAAGAAATTCTTTGGATCTGCGAAGCAGCACATGTCCCTGTCATCTGGGCGACACAGGTGTTGGAAAATCTGAACAAATCAGGACTGGCTACCAGATCCGAAATAACCGATGCAGGCCATGCGGCTCAGGCAGAATGTATTATGATCAATAAAGGCCCTCACACTATTAAAGTGCTATCTACTTTAAAAAATATCTTGAAACGAACTGCTGAACATAAAGTGAAAAAAAGATTTACATTCAGACCATTAAATATTGCCAGGAATTTTATTCAGGGTAAAAATAATTTTGAGTAAGTTACTTATCCTTTCATTTGTGTGCAATCGATAAATTTTACTTCGAGAAATCATTACCTATGAGTAAACATAAAAATATCAAATAATATGATGAAAAAAAGATAAAACCAACATATATTTGCGAACAAATGTTCGTTTTATATGAATCATAAATTTTTCAATCAGCTTTCTGTTGTCAAAATAGAAAAAAAGACAAAAGAGTGTGTGGCCGTTACTTTTGAAATTCCTTATGACCTAAAGGAAAAGTTTTTGTTTAAGGCAGGCCAGTATCTTACTCTTCAGAAAGAAATCAATGGAGAAGACATCAGACG
The DNA here is from genome assembly GCA_016714445.1 of Saprospiraceae bacterium. GTDB lineage: Bacteria > Bacteroidota > Bacteroidia > Chitinophagales > Saprospiraceae > OLB9. The sequence goes on from JADJNF010000007.1 coordinate 534,932, forward strand.
ATCTTATTCCATCTGCAGCTCCCCTGATGAATCTGGAATAACCATAGCAATAAAAAAACTTGATCATGGAAAGTTTTCTACTTGGGCAAACACAAAACTAAAAGCCGGAGATAAGTTGGATGTGATGCCTCCGTCAGGAAATTTTATCATTCCTGAAAATCCTGAACCATACGAATTTGTATTTTTTGCAGCAGGTAGTGGAATCACGCCAGTCATCTCTCAAATCAAATATATTTTAAAAAAATATCCAAAAGCCGGAGTAACACTTTTTTTTGGCAATAAAAACTTTGAATCCATCATATTCAGAGAAGAACTGGAAGGATTAAAGAATAAATACATACAACAACTGGCTGTTCATCATATATTTACAAAAGAAAAGACCGGTGTACCATTGTTGTATGGAAGGATTGACAAAGAAAAATGTACCCTTCTGAGCAAACATTTATTTAACGCCCATCCATCTGATGCTTTTTTCATATGTGGACCGAACGACATGATATTTGATGTAAAAGATGCTTTGGTAGAAATAGGAGTACCTACATCAAAAATTCATATGGAATTGTTTAATACTGAAGGTCTGCGAAGCATAAAAGAGAAATCAGTTTCGGAATTGACAGGAACGGAAAAATCTCAGTTAAGTGAAATTGCAATTCAATTGGATGGAGATGTTTTCGAATTTGAACTGGAATATGGCGGTCAGAATTTGCTGGATGCAGCGCTTGCAAACGGAGCGGATCTTCCATATGCATGTAAAGGGGGCGTTTGCAGTACATGTAAAGCAAAAATAACCAATGGGGAAGTGGTGATGGATATCAACTATGCTTTGGAACCATATGAAGTGGATGCAGGATTTGTATTGCTTTGTCAATCTCATCCACGCAGCCCGAACATTTATATTGATTTTGACCAAAAATAATCATATGAAATCGACATAAAAAATAATCATGGTTTATTTTTTACAAACCACAATGATTATTTTTTATCAAAGATTCCATCTGGCCTTTAAAAATAAATATTAAAATTAAACAGATGAAAACAGTTTCTACTATTTCCAAAAAACAATTCATCATAAATACTGCCGCAGATCTTTTTAAAGAAAAAGGCTATAGCGGCACATCCATCAGAGATCTGGCATCAAAGGTGGGCCTGGAACCGTCAAGTATTTACAGTCATATAAAATCTAAAGAAGAATTGCTTTCAGAAATCTGTTTGGGGTGCGCCCGACAATTTACAGATGGAATGGAGGGAATTTATGTTTTAAAAATTTCCGTCAGAAAAAAAATAAAGGCTTTAATCGGTCTTCACCTTGACATGGCTTTTACTTATCCAGCCAGCGTGACTGTTTTCAATGACGAGTGGAGGCATCTTCCTGAACCTGTATTGTCTGACTTTATCTTAATGAGGAAAGATTATGAAAAAAAATTTAAACGAATATTGATGGAGGGAAACAACGAAGGAAAATTTAATTTCAGCAATCCGGAAATCGCATTTAATATCATTATAAAATCATTGAGTTGGTCGTACGAAGCTGTCAAAAAATATAAAAGAGAAGACCTTGAATCAGAACTTTCAGATTTTATTCTCAATGCATTAAACAAATAACCTAACAAAAACTTTATAGAAGTATAAATCATCAGTAATATGGAAAATGTGAATTCATTTGAAGAACGATTTCAACAAAAAATTGACAACGAAGAAAAAATAGAAGCCCGGGACTGGATGCCCGAAGCATACCGAAAAACGCTGATCAGGCAAATTTCTCAACACGCGCATTCTGAAATAGTAGGAATGCTGCCTGAAGGAAACTTCATCACCAGAGCACCAAGTCTGAAAAGAAAACTTGCATTGCTGGCAAAAGTTCAGGATGAAGCCGGACATGGATTATATCTATACTCTGCAACTGAAACACTGGGTATATCCAGAGATGAATTGATAGACCAGCTGCACAGTGGAAAAGCAAAATACTCAAGCATATTTAACTATCCTACGCTCACCTGGTCAGATATCGGTGCCATCGGCTGGTTGGTAGATGGGGCAGCAATCATGAATCAGGTAGCTCTTTGTCGTACATCTTATGGCCCTTATGCGCGAGCTATGGTGAGAATTTGCAAAGAAGAATCATTCCACCAACGACAGGGGTACGACATATTACTCACCATGTGCAACGGTACAGCTGAACAAAAAGAAATGGTTCAGGATTCTGTTAACAGATGGTGGTGGCCTTCGCTGATGATGTTTGGACCAAGTGACAGTGATTCACCTCATTCCGCTCAATCACTGAAATGGAAAGTTAAAAGACTCTCAAATGATGAACTTCGACAAAGATTTGTAGATATGACCGTCCCGCAAGCTGAAATATTAGGGATAACACTGCCAGACCCGTTACTTAAATACAATGAAAGCAGGGGACATTATGATTTTGGTGAAATAGACTGGGAAGAGTTTCGCCAGGTGGTGAGCGGAAATGGACCATGCAATAAAGAACGACTGCAAGCGCGGGTGAAAGCACATGAAGAAGGTAATTGGGTCAGAGAAGCAGCTTCCGCTTATGCTGAAAAAATGAAATCAAAATCATTGGCATCCGTTGCCTGACAATTAAATTCAATATTCCGATTATATGCTCAGAAAAATAAATCTAATCCTTTTGTTCCATTTGCTGACATTTTTCATGACAGCGCAGATTGTAGCAAAAATTGACCAAAAACTTAAAATTGCAGATCGTTCTAAAAAACTGGAGATTGTAGTAGTTCTTAAGGATCAGGCAGATATTTCTGATGTAAAAAATATAAAAGGAAAAGATGCAAAAGCAACTTTTGTATATGAATCGCTGATTAAAAAGGCTGATCAAAGTCAAAAGGAAATTATAGAATTTCTACATCAGCGGGGCATATCCTTCCAAAGTTATTATATAGTAAATATGGTAACATTACAGGCTGATTGGGACTTGATTACTGCCATCGCTTCATTGAGCTCTGTTAGCTCTGTTATTGAAGACGGAAATTTTGTCATGCAAACGCCTGTAACAGATAAAAAAGAAAACGGATCAAGGACGATTGAGTGGAATATCAGTCATATTAATGCTCCTGCTGTTTGGAATATGGGATATACCGGACAGGGTGTGGTGATCGGTGGTCAGGATACGGGGTATGAATGGAATGATCCCGTCCTGATTAATAAATATAGGGGATGGAACGGAATTACTGCAAATCATAATTACAACTGGCATGATGCAATTGATTCTACACATGCTTTTAATGCCGGAATAAATCCATGTGGGTACCAGCTAGCTATACCTTGTGATGACAACAATCATGGTACGCATACTATGGGCACCATGATAGGAGATGACGGACTGGGCAATCAAACCGGAGTTGCTCCGGGAGCTACTTGGATTGGTTGTCGTAATATGGAACGAGGATGGGGCACTTTATCAAGCTATGTGGAATGTTTTCAGTGGTTTCTTGCACCATATCCAATTGCCGGAGGTGCCGGTGATCCATTAAAAATGCCCCATGTTATCAATAATTCATGGGGATGTCCACCCAGTGAAGGTTGTAATACTACCAATTTTGCAGTCATGGAAACAGCGCTTAATAACCTTAGAAATGCCGGATGTGTGATCGTGGTTTCTGCCGGCAATGCAGGTTCTTCATGCAGTACCGTTAATGATCCTGCAGCTATTTTTTCAGGAAGCTTTAGTGTGGGTGCTACCAATAATACCGATGCCATAGCCGGATTTAGCAGCAGAGGGCCTGTGACTGTCGATGGTTCCAACAGATTGAAACCAAATATTTCTGCGCCTGGAGTTAGTATAAGATCCTGTATAAAAGGAACTAATGCCTTTGCGAGTTTTAACGGAACAAGTATGGCAGGGCCTCATGTCGCAGGACTTGTAGCCTTACTCATCTCTGCCAATCCAGAGTTGGCCGGTGAAGTGGATAAAATAGAAGATATTATAGAACAAACTGCCGTACCTAAAACAACGACAGAAAATTGTGGACCCGTGTCCGGTGCAACCATTCCCAATAATACCTTTGGATTTGGCAGAATAGATGCATTGGCAGCGGTAAATAGAGCTTTAAATCAGTTATATGTGCCGACAATAAAAATTGATCAATTTGGCTACCGGCCCAATGATGAGAAAATAGCCATCCTTTCAGACCCTCAGTTAGGTTATAACAGCACTGACAGCTATACTCCTTCACCAACAATAGTAGTAAAAAACTCAAGCACTTTTCAAGTGGTCTTTTCAGGATCGCCGGTGGTTTGGAATAGCGGTTCCACTCACAGTCAAAGTGGTGACAGGGTTTGGAGATTTGACTTTAGTTCATTAACAACGCCAGGAATCTATCACATTGCTGACGGCAATTCAGGAGGTATAAGGTCGGAAGATTTTGTTATAAATCAAAATATATATGATGATGTATTGAAGACTGCATTTAATACCTTCTATTACCAAAGATGTGGGATCGCAAAAGTAGGTCCGTTTGCAAAGACGGGATATATTGATGCTGTTTGTCATATTCAGGACGCTAATTGCAGATATATTAATGACCCAAACAATATATCTTTGTATAAAAATATGACAGGAGGATGGCATGATGCGGGTGATTATAATAAATATGTTAATTTTGCTTATAAGCCGGTCAATGACTTATTGTGGTCTTATGAAATCAACCCACAAGCATGGGTTTCAGATAATATGAATATACCTGAATCAAATAATGGTATACCTGATTTACTGGATGAAATAAAGTATGAACTGGATTGGATGATCAAAATGCAAGATACCGACGGTGGTGTATTTTGTGTCGTCGGCGTACAAAATCATTCATCAGCATCTCCACCATCAGTTGATAATACAGTCAGGTATTATGGACCAAAGTCAACAGCTGCTTCACTCACAACAGCAGCATCTTTTGCACTTGCAGCTAAACAATTTAGAAAAATAGATAATCCAACAGCACAAACTTATGCTACAACCCTGCAAACCAAAGCTATCCAGGCTTGGACGTGGGCAAATAATAATCCATCCGTCACGTATTATAACGCATCTAATAATCTTGCCGCAGGCGAACAAGAAGTTGACAATTACGAAAGAGATATGAGAAAATTGGCTGCAGCGGTGTACTTGTACGATATCACAAATGACAATATATACAGAACTTACGTAGAAAACAACTACAACACATCTCTTCTCATTCAGGCGAATTTTGTGTATCCTTTTGAAAATGTAATACAATTGAGTTTGTTGTACTTTAGTCACTTGATTGGAGTCAATTCGGTGGTGGCAACTAATATTAAAAACGCTTTTAGAAATTCCATGCAGAATTCATCCGGCAATTTTCCTGCAGTGATTAGTGATTTGGACGCGTATAAAGCCCATGTTGAGACTCAAAATATTGGTTGGGGAAGTAATCATACAAAGTGTAATCATGGAAATCTTTACCAGATTTATCATCATTTCAATCTAAATTCAAGCAATAATTCACTTGCAGAAAAGACCATGAGTCATTACGTCCACTATATGCATGGTGTCAATCCTAATGGCCTTACATACTTGACCAATATGCAATCTCTAGGCTCTGACAGATCAGTTAATACAATTTACCATAGTTGGTTTAATGAAGGAAATACATTATGGGATGATGTAAGGACATCTACCTATGGTCCTGCTCCTGGGTTTATCCCTGGTGGACCAAATCCTGGGTGGAGTCTGGATGGATGTTGTCCGTCTGGCTGTGGTAGTACACAAAACAATAACCTCTGCGTGACACTAAATCCTCCCGGAGGAAACCAACCTGCATTAAAAACTTATAATGATTGGAATACAGGTTGGCCTCAAAACTCATGGAGTGTGACTGAAAACGCCATATATTATCAATCAGCTTATTTGTTTTTACTTTCGTCCATGGTCAATCAGACTACCACAATTATCTCTCCAACAAAGCAAATCACAACAGACAACGACTTATATATCAGTTCATTGGGCAAAGGCGTTATTCTGACGAGTCCTAATAATTCCAAATATAAAATGAATGTAAGCAACACTGGATTAATTTCTACCTTACCAGTTAGTGTATCAGGTAGTAGTAGCAAGTTATCAAACAGTAGTCTCAATATTAATGCCAGTGAAAAAGGTATAATCACAAGATCTCCAAACAATACTCTTTGGCGCATATCTATAGGTAAAGCCGGAGAACTTAAAACTACATCCTTGGGTACAGTGACAGGTAATTACACTCAACAGCAATCAGGCGACTTCTCAATAGAAAACACACCCAATGGTTTGATATTACAAGACGAAAATAACATTTGTTATTTGATTAGTGTCAATGATTCAGGAACAATATTTACTACACCAACAATATGTAATAATTAACCATAACCAAATTAAAAAAAATGAAAGACTGGCCACTTTATGAAGTATTTATCAGATCCAAAAACGGATTAAATCACAAACACGTTGGAAGTCTCCACGCATCAGATGCCCATATGGCAATACAAAATGCCAGAGATGTATATACCCGCAGAACTGAAGGTGTAAGCATTTGGGTAGTAGAAGCAAAACATATCACCGCTTCCAATCCGGATGATAAGGAATCTCTTTTTGATCCCGCAGAAGATAAAGTGTACAGACACCCTACTTTTTATGAATTGCCGAATGCACTAAAACATATGTAAAATGGAAAATCAACTCCGCGATTATATACTGATGATGGCTGATAATGTCATGATTCTGGGGCAGCGTCTTGGCGAATGGTGTGGACACGGTCCCGTATTGGAACAGGATATAGCTATAACCAATATTGCACTTGATCTCATAGGCGAAGCCAGAAATTATTATCAGTATCTAGGTGAAACAGAAGGTAAAAAGGAAGATGAATACCCTATGAAACGTGATGTCAGGGCTTTTAAAAACATATTACTTACTGAAGTGCCAAACGGTCATTGGGGTGATACCATCATGAGACAATGTATGTTTGATTGTTATCATTATTATCTGCTGGAAGGCATGACGACGTCAAAAAATGAGAGATTGGCAGCCATTGCTAAAAAAAGTATCAAAGAAGCAACTTATCATCTGGCGTTTTCCGGCGAGTGGGTGATCAGACTCGGTGACGGTACTGAAGAAAGTCACCAAAAAATGCAGCAATCACTTGATGACCTTATGCCTTATTTTAACGAAATGTTCATCCCGGAATCGTATGAAATATGGTGTCATGAACAAAACATTGCTCCTTCCTCGGAAGTTGTCAGGTCTTCAGCCAACGAAAAATTCAATGCAATATTAACTCAAGCAACTTTACAGATGCCGGAAAAATATTATTCGAAAAAAGGAGGTAAATCAGGATTACATACTGAAAATCTGGGGTTTATTCTGGCCGATATGCAATATTTACAACGCTCATATCCGGGAGTAGATTGGTAAAGATGGAATCAGATCAGCTTTTGATAATAAATATTGAATCTATGGTGATATCTAACTGCAGGATTCACAGACACCATTGACAATCATGTTGGTTTGTTCGGCGGTAAACCCTGATGGTAAAACCACTTTTGGTACATAAACATGGTCCATGCAGAAAGTATTTTCGCACTTCAAACAATGAAAATGTACGTGTTCATCATGATGATGGTGTTCGTTGCACTGGGCTTCACACAAAGCAAATTTTTGAGTCAGTGTACCATCTATTGCTTTGTGAATAATACCTTTATCTTCAAAACTTTTTAATGTTCTGTATAAAGTAATTCTATCTGCATCATGAAGTTTTTCTTCAATATCATGTGAAGCAAGGGCCCTCCCGGCAGAAGTAAATATAGAAATTACATCCAATCTGAATTGGGTTACCCGTAAATGGTGTTTTTTTAATATGCTTTCTGCGGTTGTCATTATTTTACAGATTGACCGTTTTCCCAATTTTCATCCGGACTAACAAAGCTGAGTTTTCCGTTTCCGTTTTCAGCCATCAGAATCATTCCCTGAGACTCCACACCCTTCATTTTGCGCGGCGCAAGATTGGCCAGCAAACTCACCTTTTTTCCTATAACAGCATCCGGTTGATAATGTTCGGCAATACCGGAAACGACCGTACGTTGCTCAAATCCAAGATCAAGGGTAAGTTTCAGCAATTTGTCTGCTTTTTCTATCTTTTCTGCAGCAATAATGGTAGCGGTTCTGATGTCCATTCTGGCAAAATCTTCATAAGTAATCTCCGGTTTTATATCCACATTTTTAACAGGTTCAATTACACTTACATTTGCAACTGGTTCATCTTTTATGGTCGCTTTAAGTTTAGCGATCTGTAAATTAATGGTTTCATCATCAATTCTTGTAAATAGATGATCTGGTTGTCCGATTTTATGCCCTTTTTTGAGTAAACACTCTCCTTCCGCTAACCGATCAAGCATTTTTTCCAATTCACCTTTTTCATTAAGTGGTTTTTGGTTTAGTAAAATCCTGATTTTATCTGATGTAAAAGGCATAAATGGTCTGCTTATCACACCCAAAGCGGCGACATATTGCAAACAAAGATTCATGACCACTTTTACGGTGTCAGGATCTTCTTTTATAGCTTTCCAAGGTTCATTAAACTGCAATATCTGATTTCCTTTAGTGGAAATATCCATCAACATTTTCAGCCCTGATCTGAAATCAAACTTTCTTACATAGTCACATAGTTCCTGAATATCATCAAATAATCTTAACAATTCAGAATCATGATATGTAGAGTCATACTGTCCTTCAGGGCCAATAAAATCCTGTCCCTCATCAAATGCCGGAACTTTTCCGTCATAATACTTATTGGTAAGTACCACTACCCTATTTACAAAATTGGCAAGATTATTTACCAATTCATTATTATTGGCATCCTGGTATCCTTTCCAGGTAAACTCACTGTCTTTGAGTTCAGGCATATTTTTTATCATAGCATATCTTAATTCATCCTGTTTGCCCGGCATTTCATCCAGATATTCGTGTACCCAAACTGCCCAATTGCGGGAAGTAGAAATTTTTCTCCCCTCCAGATTCATAAACTGATTGGCCGGCACATTGACCGGTAGTATATAATCTCCGTGAGCGTGCAGAATAGACGGAAAAATCAAACAGTGAAAAACAATATTGTCCTTACCAATAAAATGAATCAGGGCTGTTTCGTCATCCTGCCAGTACTTTTTCCAGCTCTTTTTATGATCAATGGCCCATTGTTTGGTAGATGAAATATAACCAATTGGGGCATCCATCCAAACGTACAATTTTTTACCTTCGTGTCCTTTAATATTATGTGGCACATCTACGCCCCAATCCAGATCCCGGGTCATGGCTCTGGGTTGCAAGCCTCCGTCAAGCCAGGATTTACACTGCCCCAAAACGTGGTTTTTCCAGTCATCCGGGTCATGTAATTGTTTGCCGTCCAGTTCGCCTGTTTCTATCCATTTCCTAAGCCATGTTTCATATTTGTCCAATGGCAGATACCAATGGATTGTTTTTTTTAGTACAGGCTTTTTGCCGGACAATGTTGATACAGGATCAATCAATTCGGTGGGGCTGAGAGACGAACCGCATTTTTCACATTGATCTCCGTAAGCTTCAGGATTGGCACACTTCGGGCATGTGCCTGTAATATATCTGTCGGCCAGAAATTGGGATGCTTCTTCATCGTAATATTGTTCTGACTCCTTTTCTACAAACTCACCTTTATTATACAGTTTTGTAAAAAATTCCTGTGATGTCTCATGATGTATCTTTTCAGAAGTGCGGTGATACATGTCAAATGAAACACCTATTCTTTCAAATGTATTTTTAAAAAGTTCGTGATATTTATCTACTACTTCCTGAGGTTGCAGACCTTCTTTCATTGCTTTGATGGTGATAGCTGCTCCATGCTCATCAGAACCGCAAACAAAAAGTATATCCTTCCCCATCAATCGTTGAAATCTCACATATACATCTGCTGACAAATATGCGCCTGCAAGATGACCTATATGCAGTGGTCCGTTGGCATAAGGCAGGGCAGAAGTTACCATATACCTCTTAAATTGTCTCATAATCCCGAAAATGTTCAGCTGCAAAGGTAAGTAAAAAATATCTGGGATTTGATATTATTCCGTGTCAAATAAAATACGGTAAATAGATCAGACTTATTTTTTTGAACGTCTTTTTTTTTCCTTCTTTAGATTGAACTCAACATCATAAGTGTAAAAATAGTCAACATATTGTTTACTTATTTGCGCAGGTTCCCACCCATAATCCAAATCATTCATAGATTGAATAACTTGCAATGCTGCCCGGTCACAAACATCTGACAAAGAATGTATAATTTTGATGCTGCTGACCGAACCATCTTTTTCAATAATAAATCCAACCTGTACGACACCTTCGACTCCTGCATTATACGCTTCAACCGGATAAGCCAGGTTATCAGATATGTAGTTTTTTAATTCAAGATTGTTACATTTTATTGCATCTTCCATTGAATAAGATGGATTGCAATCCGAAAAAACAGGTATGTATTCTACACTATTATCATTAGGGTCCAAAAAATTGTATACTTCACTAAAATTAACAGGCAAAGTATATTTTACCCGAACGGGCTTTCCTTTATGGTATCCCGGTCTCCACTTTTTAGTCATATTATTCATAGATTCAACAACATCCACTGCTGCTTGTCCACAGCCATTCCCTATATCTCTGGTAATTTCAATATTTTTGATTGAACTATCTTTCTCAACAATAAACTGTATAACTACCTGCCCTGCGGTGTGCTTCAAAATGGCATCTATGGAGTAAGTCTGATGGCTATAAATATAGTTCATCAGCTGTTTTTTTGAGCAATCTTCCTTTTCTTTTGATGAAGACAGGTGTTCACAACCGGGAAATCTGGGCATTTCTTCCACTACTCTAAATACATCATTTTCCCAATCAACTTCCTGACAAGAAACAGAAATAGTCAGACAAGACAGAAAAATTACAATGATAGAATTTTTTAATATTTTGAACATAGCTGTATTTTTTAATCTTCCAATTTAAATTTAACAGGCAAAGTATATAATACAACGACTGGCCTACCTCTTTGGTGACCCGGTCTCCATTTTTCGGCCATTTCATTCCATGATTCCACAACATCTACTGCTGCCTGTCCGCACCCAAATCCAATATCCCTTGCTACTTTTATTTCTGAAATTGACCCATCCTTTTCAATAACGAATTGAACAACTACCTGACCTTGTATTTTTTTTATTTTAGCTTCTTCAGGGTATTTAAGGTGTCTTTCTATATATTCCATCATTTTGATTTTGGCACACTTGTCTCTTTCATTTTCAGTTTTTTCCTCTTCACATCCAGGAAATCTGGGCATTTGTTCGACAATCTTAAAGATTTCTTTTTCTTCTCCCCAAGCACTAAAAACCAAATCTTCATAGTTAAAATCGGGTATCATATTTTCAGGCAATTTACTGTAGACCTGATACTTTTTACTTCCTGTAAAACCTTCCATTTTAACAGGCAAGTAGGTGGTGCCTAAAGGTATACCCATTAATTTTCCAAATGAAGACTTTGCCCTTTCCTTGATTTCGAATTCTTTTATTTCTCCATTAGATTCGATATTAAAAAATACCCACAAATCATAATCAGCTCCTGATTTCCTTGCAGATTTAGCATACGGCAAAAACTCTTTATAAATGAAATTCATCAAAGTGCTTTTTTCACAAGAATTAATTTTCGACATACTATTCAAATCACTGCAACTTTCAAAAATGGATGTTGGCTTTTGACCTGTTAAGTCAAAACAGCAAACACCAAATAACAGAATCAATGTGAAAAATGAAATAAATTTTGTTTTCATGATAATGGTTTAAACAATTTTTTAAAAAAATCAAAGATAACAAAGAACCCACATAATTTCTGAAAACAGGAAAAATACAGATAAAAAATGTGAAGATATTCTTTGTTAAACGTAGGCTATATCAAAGATTGGGAGCTAACAAATTTTTTAGTTTTATATCAAGCTGCTGGTTTTATTCATTGTTGATGTTTTGCTGAACTAAATTTCTATTTCCTTTACTCTTATCCTTACTTCTTAAAAGAATAATAAACTTTATTGTCTGAAATTGCATATATCCCTCCTAAACTTTTAAAATTAAAAAGGTGTTCTGCCGTATAATCGGTTTTTATTAATGGAATAAATAAAAATATCTGAAGGTTAAAATCAAAGGTGATGCCATAAAACGAATTATAAATTATATATATCTTTTCTTCTTCATTAATTACATTATCTATCATAAAATCAAGAAACCTTTGTGACCAAATATCATCCCAAATAAGGATTTCATTATGTTCCAAATCAGAAATAAACTCAAACTCAGGATTTGCTAAAAAATTTTTAAAGCATTCCAATTCAGATAGAATCTTTTGCCGGTCTTCAAAATCTTTAACAATCAATCTCCGAAGTTCATCTTTTAAATTTTCAACATCATCAATTTTGGGTTTTGGGTGGTATAAATATTTTACCAATCTATTTGTTAACTCAATATTTTGATCAAAATATTTAAAGATTTCTTTGATCTCTTCCTTCGAAGGGCCATCCATAAATAATGTGTAAAAATGGCCATCTTCAAATTTTGTACCTTTTTCGCAAAATTCAAACCAATCTTTTACTATTTGTCTCATAATCTTAAATTGAATTAAAAGTGGTAAAATGATTGCTAAAATACCCGAATAAACTTCACTCTTTATGTAAAATTGCTTAAAAATATGGTCGCATCAGAGTATTTAATATAGTGAGTTATCTATACCTTCTTTTAATTACTTTGGAATCTTTAAATGGTTCTAAATCTTCAAGCTCCTTGCTTGAACTATATAAATAGCTCGGTATTTCGCCATGATCTGCATCAAAAATAATCTTCCAATAACCATTTTCCTTTTTCAAAATGACATTAAATTTTCCATAGTAGTCAATTCCTTTAGGTTCCTGATGAACATATGAAGTTGCTTTGTAATAACCTATTTCGTAGGCAAAAGAATCCTGCACTGTCCGATGTTGGAACCTAAGATCAATGGTTCGTCTCTTCTTATTTGCTTTATAATAATCATTAATTTCTTTTTGCTGCACATAATAGGAATCTATATCATATTGCATACCCTCATTTAAATCCATTCTAACTAACCTGAAACTATGCAAACGAATAAAAGAGTCCGTATCCAAATCTTCATAGGCTTGTATGAAAGGATACCATATTTGGTCATTTATTTGTTCAAACGACTCAATGACAGGGTCTTTAATAACTTTGTCTTTAAAAGTAAAAGTAATTTGTAAAACAAAAAATATAGCGGTAAAGCAATTCATATTTAGGATATTTAAAAATAAAAAAAATCATTATTGAAATTAACCATAATATAAGTTTAAAGTATCAAATATTACTTTTTCAAAATTTTAGATAAATTTCTTTTGTCAGAAAACAAATCTAAAGATACATCCAAAATGTATTTTAGCCTTATTAAGATTAAAAAAATACTTTTCAATATTGGGAATAACTCAGGTATATGCCGTTATAAAGTGATTTTGTTCATGCCACAAGAAGAATAGCACAATTTTTGCAACTTTCAGGCAAACATCCTACTTGCTTCAAAGCAGGCAAGAGCGCAAAAATCACGTAGCTTTTCCATTTAATTCACTGATTACATCCTTGGTTATTTAGTACGTTGGAAATCTTCATACGGACTGAATATTTCACTCCTTACGAGGATAAACCTGATCAGTACAAAATTTCAAACAAATACTATTTTAACCCTCCAATTTAAATTTTACCGGCAAAGTATATATGACACGAACTGGTTCGCCTCTTTGGAAACCCGGTATCCATTTTTCCGCCATGTGGTTCATGGAATCCACTATATCTGCAACCGCCATTCCGCAACCATATCCAATTTCACGAACTACCCTTATATCAGTAATAGAACCATCAGTTTCCACCACAAATTGAACAACCACCTGACCTTCTATTTTATTTATTCTGGCTTCTTCAGGATATTTGAGGTGCGAGTATATATATTCAAGCATTTTACCTTTGGCACAGTTTTCTTTTTGTTTTTCAGTTTTTTCATCTTCACACCCGGGATACCTGGGCATTTTTTCAACTACCTTATATGTTTCTTCACCTTCAGCATGAAAATTTAATTGTTCATAGTCAAAATCAGGTATCAAATCCGAAGGCAATTTATAATATACCACATATTTTTTACTTCCTATAAAATCCCACAAAATGACAGATTTATAAGACCGTCCTATGGGAATTTCTTTTAAATAACTACCCGGGTCAGAAGTTATCCTTTCTTGGATTTCAAATTCATTTACTTCTCCGGTTGCTTCGATATTAAATAAAAACCATAATTCATATTCGGGACCTGACTTTTTCACGGTTTTGGCATAGGGCAAAAACTCTTTATAGATGAAATTGATCAAAACTATCTTTTCACAGGATTCTATATCGTCTTTTCTTTCCAGATGGCTGCAACTTTCAAAAATGGATGTTGTCTTTTGACCAGTTAAATCATAACAAAAAACACTAAATAACAGACTCAAAGTGAATAATGAAATAAGTTTTGTTTTCATGATAATGTGTTTAAGTTTATTTACACTCAAAGATAACATAATATCCAAATGTTCAAGCCATTGTAATTTGAATTAATAACAAAAAAACCACCATGAACTTTCGTCCAAGGTGGTTTTTAAAAATTTTATTTCATTATTTTATGGCTTACTTCTTATCCGGCCATCGACCCGGTGTATGAGGAGCTTTATTTTTATTCAGTACCTTTTCAATCTCACTTATTTTGGCATCAAGATCTTTGACCACAGGAAACACTTCACCGTATTGTTTGACAGCAATATCCAGCGATGCCCTGAATGTTTGAGGAATATCGGAAGTTGTATTCCAAATACTGTAAGTGACCGTACCTACCCTTTCATTTATACTCGGTTTGGTTTCGAATTCTCGTCTTGATCGGGTATTATCTCCGAAAAGCTTAATTTTAACCGGAACCAAAGCTTTAAATATATCGTGGGTTTTCGTCAATAAATCACCCACAGGTGCAGGCATATCCAGAATGGCTAATTCAGCATTTTTCGCCCTTTCTTCCACATCATTCACCAGGTCATTTGTGGCACTCAGCTCTTTACTGATATCACTCACTTTCTTATAAAATGATACATTTGCTGCCATATCTTTGGACGGAAGACTTGACTGATTGAGCAATTTGGTTGTAAAAGAAACCGGACCTGCCAATGTCGTCAACATGCCATCCTGATATTTTGCCATGGATATTTTATAATTACCCGGCATGACCAAATGTCCTTCAGGGCCTGACCCGAACAACTGATCAGGAGCTGGAGTATATCGTCCTACTACGGGGTCCGGTGGTGCAAATCTGAGGTCCCATGTCATGCGGTTCAAACCTTTTTTAGCAGGCTTTTTAATATGTCTCACTACATTATCTGATGCATCTGTAATGGTAAATAGCAGATATGGATCTACCTGATTATCCTCCATGCCCAAACTATCCATTGAAGGATAAAAGACCTTTTCCTTCTTCTCATAAGCCGTCTTCTCTTTGTCTTTTCTGATGTCTTTCAATTTTTTTACATCTTCTTTAAGATAATAGGTAAATACTGCACCCATTTCTGGATTAGGCGTACTGAAATAACTGCTTCCCAGGTGACCTTTATCTCTCAACCCTAAGGGAAGCCTGGGTATAAACATCAAAGCATCTTTGACAGGACAAATCAAGGCATCTTTCGCCAGATC
This sequence comes from Saprospiraceae bacterium, assembly GCA_016714445.1. GTDB lineage: Bacteria > Bacteroidota > Bacteroidia > Chitinophagales > Saprospiraceae > OLB9. The sequence goes on from JADJNF010000007.1 coordinate 550,736, forward strand.
TTCTTTTTTGATGTGCCGAAGTGGCGTATAGTCATCGAGTATATAAAATCCCCGACCAAAAGTACCCAACACCAGATCATTTTCCCTACGCTGTATCTCTATATCTCTGACAGCTATTGTAGGAAGGCCAGATTTGAGTGCAAGCCAGTTAGTTCCTCCATTGGATGTAAAAAAGCAACCAAACTCTGTTCCAACAAACAATAAATTTTTATCTACATGGTCTTCTGCAATGGTGTACACACTTCCTCTTTCCGGCAAATCTGACGCAATACTTTTCCATGTTTTTCCTGCATCTGTGGTTTTCAACAGGTATGGTTTAAAATCTCCGTATCTATGATGGTTAAAACATACATAAGCTGTATTTTTGTCATGAAGAGAAGCAATAATCTGGTGAACATAACTCATTTGAGGTACTCCGGGAAGATTATCAAATTTTGTCCAAATTTTGCCTCCATCCATCGTCAGGTGAATTAATCCATCATCTGTACCAACCCAAATCATATTTTCATCCAGTTTTGACTCAGCAATACTGGTGGTTTGTCCGAAGATATCTGTGCTACCATTTTTTGAAATCGCATCTACTGACCAGATTTTGCCCATGACTTCTATCTTATTGCGGTCTATCTGACGGGAAAGGTCAGGGCTGATTACTTTCCAACTATTTCCCTGATCATCTGTACGGAATACTTTATTGGCACCAAAATATAATCTTTTATTATTAAACTGACTGATGAGCAATGGAGCATCCCAATTCCACCTGTACGCTTCATCATTTTCTCCCTCTACAGGTTTGATAGGTAAGTATTCACCATTTTTACGATCAAATCTCACAAGTCCGCCATACTGACTTTGCGCATAAATAATATTAGGATCAGACTGATCTACCTGAGTCTCAAACCCATCACCAAGCGAAGTGACATAACAATCCGCATTTACAATTCCATTGGCGGATGTAGTACGGCTGGGAACCGCCAGACTTAAATTGTCCTGAGTGCCTCCGTGAACGGTATAAAACGGATAATCATTATCTGTAGATACTTTATAAAACTGTGTTACCGGCAAATTTGACTTAAAATCATAGGTTTTGGCATGATCAAATGTTTCATAGATTCCACCATCGCATCCTACCAGCAAATGATTGGGGTCTTTGGGATCTATCCAAATGGCGTGATTGTCAATGTGTTTGTTGATTTCCCCCAGATTTGACACGGTCTTTCCGCCATCATAACTCACTTTATTGTAAGTATCGGTAATATAAATCTTTTCAGCATTGTGCGGGTCACAGGTCATTTCCTGATAATAATTCCCTGATGTGAAAGTTCCGCTTCGTTTTTCCCAACTTGCTCCTCTGTTGGTGGTCCGGTAGATGCCGCCTTTGCCATCTTTGGCTTCTACAACTGCGTAGAGCATATCCGGATTTACGGGACTGATATCGAGCCCTATTCTTCCTACTTCACCAGACGGCAGGCCACCTTCCAGTTTTGTCCACGTCGCACCTGCATCGGTTGACTTATATATGGCTGATTCAGGTCCACCACCGATGTAAGTAAATACTTTTCTCATTCTCTGGTGAAATGCAGCGTACAATACTTTGCTGTCTCTCGGATCCATGACCAGATCATTACATCCGGTGTAAGAGCTTACTGACTTCACACAAGTCCACGTCGCACCGCCATCAACTGATTTATACACGCCACGTTCGCCTCCTTCACTCCATACCGGACCATAAGCTCCCACATAAATGGTATTCGGATCTTTCGGATCGACAATGATCTGAGAAATATGTTCAGAATTTTTTAGTCCCATATTTTTCCAGGAATTGCCGCCGTCCATAGATTTATACACTCCATCGCCATATGCAACGGAACGCTGGCTATTGTTTTCCCCTGACCCAACCCAAACGGTAGTGCTATTGGATGGATCCAGTGTAACACATCCTATAGAATAAGAACCTTCGCCATCAAAGACAGGTTGATAAGTTACCCCTCTATTGGTTGTTTTCCAGACACCTCCTGAAGAAGATGCCACATAATATTCACTATGATTGTCAGGATTGACTGCAAAATCAGAAATACGTCCTGATGTGATTGCCGGACCAATTGATCGGAATGAAAGTGCCGAAAATGTACCTGAACTGTATGGGTCGTCTTTTTTTTCAGTTGTCTTTACGTCTTTCTGGTCAGACTTCTTTATTTCCTTTTTTTGTGCCACTAATGGTAACGTTGAAACCATCAAAAGAGAGAGTGTCAACGATTTAAATATCTTTACTGTCATTTGGTATGGATTTAATGTTAAAAAACGGAGTGAAGGTAAAATAAAATATTGAATTTAAATGATTATTGATCAAAAAGGTGTGTATAACAAATTGCAAAAAATATAATTAAGTTTAGATGCTTACTGTTCCAATTAAAGAATTTGATGTCTTATTTTTTGATATCATTGCTTAAATGAAACAGTGGTGACACCAATACAAAACTGTTCGAACTTGTAGAATGTCCTGATTTTATGTGCCGGGAAACCGGTGATTTAGCGGGTAAGGATAAAATCGGGAAAGTGCGAAGAGAGTAAGTATATCAATGCCAGATACGTGTGATATTGCTAAAGTGAGTTTTTTGTATTGGGAGTTTTTTTGTTTACTTTTTTTGCGGAAAAAAAAGTAAAAGCCAAGCCGGCTAGAGGCGGAAATAATTAGAGCGGATAAACATATTTTTCTTTATTTGAAAAGTTTAATGAGACGTATTTAATAAATAAGTGCAATTTTTTATATACACATCAAAAAGCTGACACAGAAGTATATAAAAAAATGAAAGTCTGAAATCCGAAATATAAAAAAATAACAAAGTGAAATGTTTGAAAATGTAGCATTCGTTTTGAATATTATTTGTTGCATTGACAATAAAAATACCTTTTATACAGAATGACCATGAAACATCTTATTTTTGCCGATCAGAACTTTTATTAAATAATGAATATATTAATCTTAGGAAGTGGTGGCAGGGAACACGCTTTAGCATGGAAAATTTCAAAAAGTAAATTATGCCGACAATTATTTATAGCACCTGGAAATGCAGGTACATCATTGTGCGGAATCAACGTACCGATTCAGGTAAATGAATTTGATGCAATAAAAGACTTTTGTCTCAAAAATGATATACATTTATTAATAGTCGGCCCGGAAGGACCATTGGTGGATGGTATTACCGATACATTCAGAACGAATGAAACCAAACATATAGGCATCATTGGACCATCTGCTTACGCTGCACAACTGGAAGGGAGTAAAGCATTTGCAAAAAAATTTATGCAAAAATATGATATCCCCACTGCGGCCTATCTGGAAGTTACCCATGAAAATTTGGACCTAGGATTTGAATTCCTGGATTCTCTCAAAGCTCCATATGTATTGAAGGCAGATGGGCTGGCGGCAGGAAAAGGTGTTTTGATCATTGACGAACTTTCAGAAGCAAAAAAACAACTGAACGAAATGCTTTCGGGAAAATTTGGAAAAGCTTCAGAAACGGTAGTCATTGAGGAATTTTTAAGCGGTATTGAATTTTCCGTATTTGCGCTGACAGATGGAAAAGACTATATCATTCTGCCTGAAGCCAAAGATTATAAAAGAGTTGGTGAAGGAGACACGGGCTTGAATACAGGAGGAATGGGTGCAATTTCTCCGGTACCCTTTGTTGATAAAATATTGTGGGAAAAAGTAATTGACCGCATTGTAAAACCGACCATAGAAGGAATATCAGCAGAAAAAATGGATTATACCGGTTTTGTATTTTTTGGATTGATTACCGTAAAAGGAGAACCATTTGTCATTGAATATAATTGCAGATTGGGCGATCCGGAAACAGAAGTAATTATACCAAGGATAAATGATGATCTGGTAACATTGCTGCATGATGCTATAAATGGAAGTCTAAAAGATAAAATTCTGAGCATTTCTGATAAATCAGCGGCTACAGTGATGATGGTATCGGGTGGTTATCCTGGTGATTTTGAAAAATATAAAGTGATCAACGGAACTGAAAACATCAATACAAGTCTTGTTTTTCACGCAGGTACAATATCAAAAGAAGGCAAAATACTCACCAATGGCGGTAGAGTTCTTGCTGTAACAACCTTGAATCATGATTTTAAAAAGGCGGTGGAGATCTCTTTAAAAAATGTTGAAGAAATAAGTTTTGAGGGAAAATATTATCGTCGCGATATTGGCTTTGATTTATAACCTGAAAGAATTAACATGTATACCGCAAAAGATATCGCTAAATTACTGGGCACCGATGAAAACCTGTTATCAGATCCGTCGGCAAATATTTCTCACCTTACAATTGATACCAGAAAAATTGAAGTGCCATCCAAAACACTATTTTTTGCGCTGAGCGGTAGTATGCTTGAAGGCCATGATTTTATTCACGACGCCTTGGATAAAGGGATAAAAAATATTGTTGTTGAAAAAAATCCAGGATTTATTACAGGACATGTCAACATCTTTCAGGTAGAAAATAGTCTTAGAGCACTACAAAAACTGGCAGCTTATCATCGATCTTGTTTTCCTGACATAGAAGTGATCGGGATCACAGGAAGTAATGGTAAAACTACCATAAAGGAATGGCTGTACCAGATGATCCATGACAGACAAGTAGTAAAAAGTCCAAAAAGTTATAACTCTCAGACAGGTGTACCATTGTCAGTCTGGCAAATCAAACCAGGCGATCAATTGGCTATTTTTGAGGCAGGGATTTCTCAAAAAGAAGAGATGAGTGCCTTAGAAAACATTATCAGACCAGATATCGGATTATTTACATTATTGGGAGATGCTCATTCAGAAGGATTTGTTAATCTCACAGAAAAACTGAATGAAAAACTCAAACTTTTTGAAAATGCAAAAACAATTATCTACGAAGAAGATGACCTGATTGTAAGTATGGCAATGCGTGAAAAATTCAGTTCAAAAAACCTGGTCAGTTGGGGATGGAATGCAGAATCGTCATTGTTCAGAATATTAGATATTCAAAAATCAAATTATCAAACCAAAGTCAATATTCTTGTTAATAATGAGCAACAAACTCTTATCATTCCATTTTCAGATGCTGCATCCATAGAAAATGCGCTGCATTGTGTGGCCGTAATGATGGTGTTGAATATTCCTTTTGAGATAATCAAAACAGCACTCACCAGAATACAAAACATACCCATGCGACTGGAGATGAAGAATGGAATACAAAACAGCATTCTCATAAACGACACATATAATGCTGATATTCAATCATTTAAAATAGCATTGGAGTTTTTATCCCAACAATCGGGAACGAAAGATAAAATTATTATACTTTCAGATTTTATGCAGACCGGTCTGGATGAAAAAGCACTAAATCATCAGCTGGCGAATTTGATCCACAACCACAACATCAGTCATGTCATTGGTATAGGAAATCAGGTTGCAAATTTGGAAATGTTTCTTGATCCTTTTATTCTATTTACGTCTATAAAAAGTACGGATGAACTCATACGAAGATTGCCTGAAATAAATTGTAACAATAAAGCGATTTTAGTAAAAGGAGCCCGTGCCTTTCAGCTGGAAAGAGTAATAATCGCACTCTCTGATAAAGCACATACAGCCACATTGGAAACCGACCTTCAAGCCATTGAACATAATCTTAAAATTTTTTCGCAGCATCTATCTCCCGGATCCCAGATTATAGCTGTAATAAAGGCGTCCGCATATGGTAGTGGAAGCGAAGAGCTGGCCAGATATCTGGAATTCAAAAAGGTCGGTTATCTGGCAGTTGCATTTATTGATGAAGGGGTACAACTGAGAAAAGCAGGTGTATTATTACCCATTATAATTTTAAATCCTGATCGGAACGGTGTACTGGATATGATAAAGTATGAACTGGAACCGGAAGTGTACAGCATCGAACAACTCAATGAGATCATATCTTTGCTCACCCTGGATATAGACCGTACATTTCACATCCATCTCAAAATCGATACAGGCATGCATAGGCTGGGTTTTGTAGAAGAAGATCTGAAAGAATTGTGCGAAATTCTGATATCACAAAAGCAGGTCAAAATAAAATCCATTTTCAGTCATCTGAGCAGTAGTGAGGATCCCGGAGATGATGCGTATACCAGAGATCAGGTACATTCACTAAACAATCATTATACTTATATCTGCCAAAGAATTAAATATCATCCTGCTAAACATATTCTAAACTCATCAGGTATTATTCGTTTTCCGGAATATCATTTCGACCTGGTAAGATTAGGCTTAGGTCTTTATGGTATAGATAGTACCCATACGATCGCAAATAAATTAGAGAAAGTCCATACCCTTAAAGCCACTGTCGTCCAGATTAAAAATGTAAGCAGAAATGATTATATTGGATACAACCGAAAAGGAAAACCACTTGCTGATGGTCGCATCGCCATTATAAACATTGGATATGCAGACGGACTGATCCGACTGGCAGGCAATGGCAAATATAGTGTCCGCATTCATGGTAAAGACTATGCTATTATTGGGAATGTTTGTATGGATCTGACAATAATAGATATTGGTCAGGAAAAGACATTTATATAGGAGATGAAGTCATACTTTTTGGAAAAGATAAACCAGTAGAAGAGCTGGCAGCAGTATGTCAAACCATTCCTTATGAAATATTAAGCAGGATTTCAGGTAGGGTAAGAAGACTATATGTTCAAGGTTAGTAATTAATAGTTTTAGGCATTATCAAATTTTTTATGAATTGCAGTTTCAGTTTTATAAATCATAACACCCAACATTATAATCATAGTGCCCAAAGATATAGCAGTTCCCAATGTTTCGCTGGTTTGAATCTTTATGCCTAAAATGCCTATAAAAACCATACCTAAAGCCACTTTCAACATGATTCGTGAAGAATAGATTTGAGCGAAATCCCATCTTTCCTGTGACTTCATCGAACTAGCTGACCTGTAACCATACCAACCATTTATTTTTTTGGGAGGAAACTTTAATATAAATATACTTATTATAAGTAACAGTATACCCACCGAGAAACCAATTACAAATAAAGAATTTACCTTTTCCATCTCATATTTTTAGGCAAAAATACATTTTTTAGATAAAACCAAAAAGCCCATCTTTTGAAAGACAGGCTTATGAAAACAAATTGATAATTATATGTTGTATTACATTTTATATTACGGCAATAAAACGCTATCAATGACATGAACTACTCCGTTGCTGGCACCTATATTGACAGCAATAATTTTTGATGGAGTAGTATTTGACAACCCTTTAACCGTTGCATTTGCAGCATTTATATTAACTTTTGCCCCTTGTGCCGTGGACACATCACCTGTAGTCAAATTTGTTGAATAAACTCTGGCGCCAATCACGTGGTAAGTAAGAACAGTCGCTAAAAACGCAGGATCAGCGGCTTTTATAGCTGTTTCAGAAGCAAATCCAGCGGCTTTAAAAGCATCATTTGTGGGAGCAAAAACTGTAAAAGGTCCTGCACTACTAAGTATATCCACCACTTTTGTAGCTCCTTCGTTTGCTCTTAGTACAGCAGCCACTAAAAATGATAGGTTTGGATTTGATTGAGCCAAAGCTACTATATTTTTGGTTTCAGCTATTAATACGGCATCGATTACATGGACTATTGCACCATTTTCTGCTTTTATATCAGCAGTAACCACTTTGGCACCATTGACCGACACACCAGATGAATTTCTTGTGACAAATGTTTTGCCATTACTCAACATGGTCACTTCAGCATTATCCTTGGTAGCGATCGCTGATGAAGGTACAAGACTACCTATGACATGATAAAGAAGTATGTTACTGATGACATTTTTATCTGCTGCTTTTATTGCAGCTTCATTTGCAAAGCCTGCAGCTTTAAATGCCTGATCTGTTGGTGCAAAAACAGTGATGGTCTCACTCTTAAGCGCATCGACCAAATTTGCATGCACGACAGCAGCTTCCAACAAAGAAAAATTTGGATCATTTGTTACGATGTCGACAACTGACTTTTTTTCTGTAGTTGCTTCATCATCAGTACATGATATCAATATACTTAAAGTAAAAAGTAAAAAAATACTTAAAATTTTCATTATTACAAGTTTTTAAAAGATTATATAATACCTTCAAGTGTGCTATATGAAGCAAAAGAGTTGCTTTTGTTTAATTTTTTTATTCATTCACTTAAACAATAATAAAAAAATCATTATTATGTAATTTAATAATGTACTATATTTATTTTTAGATTTGGACCATTTTCAATATTTAACTATAGCTTATTTATATTTTTAAGATTTATATATCAATACTCCGATAACTTTTAAAATACATTAAGATAAATTATATATATAAAAAAAAGGGGGGAGTGGGGCCCGGGGCCAACCCGCCATCAAACCCCCCCCCCCCCGCGGACTCCCCCCCGCCTTTCTGCAGGGGAGGGCCGGGGGGGGGGGGATAGGAGAAAGGGGGGGGCCCCCCAAAGGGGGGAAGGTTTTTGTGGGGGGGGGGGTTTTTTTATTGTGGATAAGAAAGGGGAGGAAACACCCCCCCCGGGGGGGGGGGGGGGGGGGCCGGGGGGGGGGGGTTGGGGAAAGGGGCAAGGGGAGGGGAGGGGGTTTGTTTTTCTCCACGGGGATTTTAAAAAAGAGCAGGGGGGGGGAAAAAAAGGGAGGGGGTGGGGGGGGGTCCCCCCGAGGGGGGGGGAGGAGGGGGCCCAGGGGGGGCCCCCCCCGGGGGGGGGGGGGGGGGGGGGGGGGGGGGGGGGGGGGGGGGGGAAGGGGGGAGCGCAGGAAAAAAAAAAAAAAACTTGGTAAAGTCGCAGCTTAATTTTGTTATCGGAGTATTGTATATTAGATGATGTTTAAATGTTCATGTTTGAAAGAAACTTAGCAAAAAATTAATTTGTAGTCAAGGCTGATTGGACAGCCTTAGTCGTCAGCTACAGCTAAATTTTCAACGAAGTATAAAATAAAAATTTCCACTTGCCCCCAAATGGTAGAATTATAATAGACTCTTAATAGTTTTAAAACGACAAAATGAACATGTGCATAAAAAATTGAGTTGAAGTGCAGGATTCATTCCATTGTTTATTTTTATATAAAAATTGTATTTTTCTTTTTATTTCATAAGATAATTCTATCTTTGCACCGCTTTTCAAAAAGTATAGTTCTTTTTAATGCGGGTGTGGTGAAATTGGTAGACACGCCAGACTTAGGATCTGGTGCCGCGAGGCTTGGGGGTTCGAGTCCCTCCACCCGCACATTATTTGAGTGCTTACAGAAAAAGATTACTATCTTCATCTGATTTTTCGTATTTATGTTCCATATATTTTATTAATCCAATATTAATTTTTCTATGCAGATTGTTAGAAAAGAAACAGATCCTTTACATCTCACTTTAGAACTTACACTTGAGCCATCAGACTATGCTCCAAAATTTGAAAGTGAAATAAAAAAATATAAAAATCAGGCACAACTCAAGGGTTTTCGAAAAGGCATGACCCCTGTATCTGTGATCAAAAAAATGTATGGTAAGTCCATACTATCTGATGTCATCAATGAAGCCATTCAGGACAAATTATTCGGATATCTTGATGAGCAAAATTTAAACTATCTTGGTCAGCCACTTCCCAACAGAGATGAAAATCTTGTCTTCAATCTTGATGTAAATAACTTAAAAGATTATAAATTCAGTTTTGACCTGGGACTTGCTCCTGAACTTGATGTAAAAGGGGTATCAGAAACTGATGAGTATAATTATTTTGATGTTTCGATCCCTGATAGCATAGTAGAAGAAGAATTTATGGCTGCAAGAAGGAGATTTGGTAAAAGAGTCGAAGCAACGGATACCATCCAGAACATGGATATGATAAAACTGGAAGCTGAAGAACTGGATGGCAATGTAGTTAAAGATGGCGGATGGAAAACAGAATTTACTTTACTGGTGGATATCGTAAATGACCAGGCGGTTAAAGATGAACTACTGACCAAAAAATTGGGTGACAATATTACTTTTGACATTTATAAGCTGGAAGATAAGGATGAAGCTCATATTAATAAATATCTTCTTAAAAAACCTGAAGACAGTTATCTGGAAATAGGCAACATGTTTTCTGCAACGATCACCGAAGTGACACGAGTAGAACTTGCAGAACTGAATGAAGAATTTTTCAGTACATTCGGAGATGAATCTGTGACAGATGAGACCAGTCTTAAAGAATTCCTTAGAAAAGATATCAAAGCATATTACGATAACCAGGCATTACAATTTATGCACAGGGACATCATGGATAGGCTGATGGATAATAATGAAATAAATCTTCCTGAAACATTCTTAAAAAGATATCTCAAAGAAAGCAATGAAAATGTTACAGAAGACGTAGTCGAAAACGAGTTTGATGCATTTGCAAAAAATATGAGGTGGTCACTTCAAAAATCACACCTTGCCAAACAATATGAAATCTCTGTTGAAGAAGCAGATATCAGAAAGCACTTTACAAATTCTGTATTTTCTTACATGAGATCATATGGAAATATGGATTATTCATTTATTTCTCAAACTGTCGATAGACTGATGAAAGATAAAGAACAAGTGAATAAAGCTTATGAAGAAATACTTGCTGACAGGGTATTTTCGAGAATTGGTGATACAGTGAAGAAAAAAAATATAGCCATTACACAGGAAGATTTTGTAGAAAAAGTAAAACAGCTCAACGAAAGGGTTAACAATTTGTAAGGATAATTGTTAATATAGTCTGAATCGGTTTCCGATAGACTTATATTTGATTATTTAAGAATTTTAAAATCCTTTTGAATGTATTCACACGAAGAATTTAAGAAGTATGCTGTAGGTCATCTTGGTATGAGTAGTATGCACCTTGATAAATATATGCAGACTTCTGTTCCTGATATCAATGGTTTCACACCACAGGTGATAGAAGAAAGACAAATGAACATTGTGGGCATGGATGTATTTTCCAGATTAATGATGGATAGAATTATCTTTATGGGTGTTCCTGTCAATGATTATGTTGCCAATGTTATTCAGGCTCAATTATTGTTTTTGGAGTCTACAGACCCCAAAAGAGACATACAAATGTTTATCAATAGTCCGGGCGGCTCAGTGATAGCTGGTATGGGTATATATGACACCATGCAATATGTTTCTCCCGATGTGGCCACCATTTGTACCGGACTGGCAGCATCTATGGGAGCTGTGCTACTTTGTGCAGGAAATAAAGGTAAAAGAACCTGTCTGCCCCACTCCAGAGTAATGATACATCAGCCTTCAGGTGGTATGCAGGGACAATTTACAGATATGGAGATATCTTATAAATTGATAAAACAACTAAGAGACGAACTGTATGCAATCATGGCACATCATACAGGCAAAACTTTTGAAGAAATCGAAAAAGATTCTGATCGGGATAATTGGATGACTGCCACCGAAGCCAAAGAATATGGTCTTGTCGATGAAGTACTAGATAGAAAAAATGCAGCTAAAAAAGCCTGATATAAGTAATCACTATAATTCATAATATGTCCAAGTATAAAGACAATATTAAATGTTCGTTTTGTGGCAAAGATAAACGTGATGCGCTGATGCTTATTGCAGGTATTGACGGGCACATATGTGAAGCATGTGTGGAACAAGCTTATGATATCATCAATGATGAGCTCAAAACCAGTAAAAAAGGTTCAGGTAAAAAAGATGAATTTGCTGGTTTGCCAACCACCATAACCCCTGCACAAATCAAAACATTTCTCGATCAGTATGTCATTGGGCAAACAGATGCAAAAAAATATCTTTCAGTAGCTGTATACAATCACTATAAAAGATTGAATAATAACAATCCCGGAGAAGTAGAGATTGAAAAATCGAATATCATTCTTGTGGGTGAAACGGGAACAGGTAAAACATTATTGGCAAAAACCATAGCAAAATTTTTGGATGTACCCTTTGCCATTGTAGATGCTACTGTCTTTACTGAAGCTGGTTATGTAGGTGAAGATGTAGAAAGTATGCTGAGCAGGCTGCTGCAAGCTTGTGATTTTAACGTAGAAGCAGCACAACGAGGTATTGTGTATATTGATGAAATTGACAAAATTGCCCGTAAAAATGATAATCCATCTATCACCAGAGATGTATCCGGGGAAGGAGTTCAACAGGCATTGCTCAAACTACTGGAAGGTACTGAAGTAAATGTACCTCCTCATGGTGGCAGGAAACATCCTGAGCAAAAAATGATCAAAGTAGACACATCCAATATCCTTTTTATCTGCGGCGGTGCTTTTGCAGGAATAGAAAAGGTCATATCCAAAAGACTTAACACCCAGGTTATCGGATTTGGCAATGATGGCAAAGAACATGTAGACAGGGATAATATGCTGCAATATATTACTCATCAGGATCTGAAAAATTTCGGATTAATCCCGGAATTGATAGGAAGGTTGCCTGTGCTGACCTATCTTGAACCACTCGACAAAGCAACTTTGATAGCCATTCTGACAGAGCCTAAAAATGCTTTATTAAAACAATATTCCAAACTCTTCGAACTGGAAGGTATAAAACTTCATTTTGATGAAGAATCTATCGACTATATTGCTGACAAAGCATTAGAATATAAACTTGGCGCAAGGGGTCTGAGATCACTTTGTGAAGCTATACTTACGGATGCTATGTTTGAATTGCCTTCACAGTCGGATATCAAAGAGTTTAAGGTTGATAAGATATATGTAGAAGACAAGCTCAATAAAAATGCAATCAGAAAACTGATAGCAGCTTAATATTTTATTAGCTTAAATTTTTAAGTCGATTAAAATTCCTTTTTAATCGACTTTTTTTTTGGCAACTTTCAACCCCAAAAATGGCTCTTTGTTGGGATGATTTTTCGGTCAGATGGAACACCCTGGCTTTAATTATATTGGTTTGTGATGTTTGCATCTTGACGATTGTACCTTTAAAAATAGATTTGGTTATGTCAAAAATAATCTTGAAATTTGTTTTTATGTTGTGTGAAGCAAAAAAGTTGAAATTTTTCTGTCATGTTACTGTAATTCTATGCTATACACAATATATTTTTTTCTATATAATGGTTTGTTAACTGCATTACCGGTAAATATTATACATATGAAAACATTTAAAATTTCTTTGCTTCTATTTTTTATGTCAAATATGGTCTCATTTGTATTTGGTCAGTCTTTATACCCAAATGACTGGTGCCAGACCGCAACCTTGATCACAGATGGTGACATTAAAAATGGAAGTTTGGGGTTAGCAAATATAGAGTTACCCAATTGTGTTCACTACTCATCACAACATGGTATCTGGTTTAAATACGAAGGCAAAGGTAAATTACTGGACATAAATTTCGATGATGCTGGCCAATTTTCCGGAATGTTAACTGTATTTGAAGGCGATTGCGATGCTTTAATCTGCCTTCCTTTAGCTGAAAAAAGATTTTATGCTGAAGTAGGTAAAAACTACTATATACTATTTGGAAAGCAGTATGGTACTTTTACTGATATCAATTATAGTTTGACTTTTACTGAAAAAGATAAGGTCGTATATGATGATTGTTATGGTGCGATAAAATTAAATTGTGGACAAACCACAACAATAAACCCATCCTTTTTAACATTAGAATCCATACCATTATCATGCGGAGACCTTACAACAAAACTTGGATGGATTGAAATAAAAGGAGATGGAAAAGATAAAATTTTGCAGTGGAGCAACCCTGCATTTATAGTCAAAATATTTGAAAGAGACTGTGATACTTTAAAGTGTATCAGGTTTTACAATTATGGACAAAGCATCAAGTTTTCTACCGTAATTGGTAAGGACTATCTATTTGGATTTGGTTTAAGCTTTAATCAAACGATCGGTGTAGTTGATTTTTCACTTTCTTGTCAGAATAATACATTGCCCAATATATGTATCAATGCGATACCTATTACTTGTGGTGATAGCCTAAAAGGCAGGGTTAATGAGTTTTGGCCACCTGATCTTATGACATCTGATCTACAAGGTCAATGGTATAAGCTCACATCTCAAGGTGGAAAACACATATTTCAGTTTAAATTTGAGCAATTTCAACAAATATTTGTCCAATTGTATAAAAGTAAAGGAAACAATTGCGGCACAGATTTAATAGAGGTTGATTATATACAATACATAGATCCAAATAGCGGTCAATATGTCATCAACGCAGCCGAAAATGAAACGGTTTATGTCAAAGTATCTTCTTATAGTACAGTCGATTTTACGATAAAATTGCAATGTGAAAGTCAAATTGACTTCAATTTCAATTGTAATGACAGTCAAAGTTTAAAATGCGGCGATACATTGGATGTATATAGCCTGAAACGAGGAGAATTCGACTCTAATTGCACGTATCCTGAGCAAAAAGGTCAATGGTTTAGTTTGGAAGGAAGTGATGATCCTTATGAATTAACCTATTTGGGAGAGCAATATGCAAATTTTGAATACACCATTTATACCTCCGATTGTGATACACTTCAATGTCTAATATCAGGAAATTTAAACTTTTATAAGGAAAGAAAATATTACTTTGATCTGCCAAAAGGTAAGTCATATAACTTGAAGATTTTTAGTAATGAATCTAGTTACCATAGAGCCAGGCTTAAATTAAATTGCCCGCAAATATTAATAGAAAATGTACTTTGTGAAAGTGCTGAAGAAATTACATGTTTTGCGCAAAAAACTATAGATAGAAAAACTGTAGGGATAAGTGTATCTGAAGACCCTTGCTCAAAGCTTAATGGAAAATGGTATAAATTGATCGGTGATGATAAGGTTTATAAGATTGAAACTCAAAATTATTTTCTAAGAGCAAGTATTTATCAAGGGTCTTGTGATCAGCTGGCTTGCCTGACCGGGGAAAATACTAATCCTCCAAGATTTAAAGCCAGAATTGGACAAACATATTATCTAAAAGTTTGGAATGATACAGAATTGAATTCAGAATTCTTCCTGAGATGTGTCGATGATATACCTAATCACTCTTGCGCTAGTGCCGCAAACTTAGCTTGTGGAGAAAAAAGAACAGTTTCCCTATTTACCAATTTATTGCCGTTTAAGCAAACATGTCAGGACAGTGTAGGTGCATGGATAAAAATATCAGGAACAGGAAGTTTTGTCAGCATCGAATGCGATAATAATGTAGAAATTGAGTTGCTCACCGGCAGTTGTGGTTCATTAAGTTGTATTAATAAGTCTTACTGGAGAATGAATTTTTTTACAAATAAAGACACTGTATACTTTATCAGGATTTCATCGTACTTTGAGAATGGTACCAATGTAAGCATGAATTGTCTTGATATCCCGGAGTATAATTGTGACCACCCTTCGCCTGTAATCTGTGGCGATATGATCGAGTTGAATACTAAAAAAATGCCTAACATAAAAAGTGAAAATCCTTTATTTGTACATTGGCTATCTATGACGGGAAATGGTCAGAGCATGATCATCCAAAATTTTTATCCGGACATACCAGTTCAAGGTGTAAAATATGATGTGTTTGAAAACGATTGTGATAATCTTGTAAGTACCAATAATACAAACCCTTGGGATGTTAAATTTGAAAAACTCGTCATCAACACAAAACCAGGAAATATCTACAAAATAAGATTTAGTTCTTCTCAATTGATTGATACAATTAGGTTGGTGACATCGTGCATTGATCCTGTCACAAATCAATCTTGTGAAGACGCATTACCCATTTTGTGTGGTCAAAGCCGTACTTATGATCCTACTAATCGTACCAATAATCTAATCCCGATACAAGATCCACCTAAACAACCATTGTATCAAAATGCCTGGTATCAATATGTCGCAACTGGCGAGATTATGTCTGTAAAATTAAATCAAGACCAGAATGCGCTCTATAGATTTGAAGTTTATGAGGATATTAATGGATGCAATAGTATCAAAGAGTATGATACTGAAAATATTTTTGGAACTCAAACCAATACCTACAACTTTAGAACCACTATTGGAAAAACCTATTATATAAAATTCGGTATGAATGGAGAATTTCATTTTGAAAACCCATTTTATCCAAATTTTAAGGTAAATTTTACTCTTGAATGCACCTCCGTAATTTCACCTGACATTTGTGCTGAAGCGGTACTTATTTCTTGTGACTCAAGCTACAGCACTACCAGTCTGTTTACAACTTCCGGTACGTTTGGTGATTGTACATTATCAGAGAGAGGAACTTGGTACACTTTAAATGGTGATGGAAATATTTATAATTTTGTAATAGAAAACAATAATCAACAATTTCAGAATTTTAATGTATTCATAGGTACGGGCACATGTGATAATCTGACTTGTTTATCTCAAATTGCCATTGACCAAGGAAAAAAATATTTTAGTGTAGCTACAATTTCTGATGTTAAATATTATATCAAGTTTGCGTCAAACTATACCAACTTTGACTTTGATTTTAGAGTATATTGTGACACTTTATCTGCGAATTTTGAATGCACCAAATCGATCGGTGTACAATGCGGAGATATAATCGGTGGCAATTTGACCGGTATTCCTATAGATACAAATAATATCTGCAACGATACCAGGAAAGGCCTTTATTATCATTTTACAGGTACCGGAGAATATGTAGGATTAGAATTAGTGTATCTCAATTCACCAATAGTAAATATAGATGTATATGAAAATGCTTGTACGTCAGATGGACGTTGTCTTTTTCAGTCCGGCTTAAATGATATCAGGGACAGAAAATTAATTATTAATACAAAAAACAACACTAAATATATTATCAAAATTACCGAACCTGAAATATTTCCGGATATTTCATTCAGGATAAAAATGATTTGTGAAGACGAACCCGAAAACCTGAGTTGCAGTGATGCAACACTAATAAGTTGCGGAGATACTTCACGGGTTTCTTTTGTTACACCATTAGGATTTTCAGATAATGTACCCTGCCATTGGGAAAATAATATTATCAATTACTGGTACCTTTTACCTAAAACTGACAAACTACTTGAAATGCAGATTCTCAGCCATCCGGAAGATTACAATGTAACTTTGATAGCAGGAAATTGTTCTGAAAAATATTGTGTAAAGACCTATACCAAAGAAAGTAAAAAAATAGTGTTTTATCAGGAAGAGAATAGTGATTATTATATCAATCTTTTTTCCTATTTTGGGGAACTAGGTTTTACACTAAAATGCGTAGACCTTGCTGAAAATGACAAATGTGCCAATGCTATACCGGTCTCTTGTGGACAAACCATTAGTGGAGATTTAAATTATTCTACTTTTAATGGGCATCAAACGGGTCAAATCTGTACTTCAAGTTCTGACAATGATCTTTGGTATTCTATAGAAGGTAACGGTGAAGTGTACAATTTGAAATTTAGCCCAACAAACAGTTTTTCTGGCGTTGTAACATTGTACGAAAAAGGAGAATGCGGTAAATTAAAATGTATCAGATCTAAAAATGTATGGAGTAGCAATTTTCCTGACAATGAATTTAGATTTGTTGCAGACGATGGCAAAGAATATCTTGTTGCCCTGCAAGGTAAAACTGAATTTAATTTTGAAGTAATCTGTCAACAACCTGTAGCAAATGACTTATGCAGTGGAGCATTCCCTCTTAATTTAAACAGTATGACAAATGTGACAGTTGATAACAGCACTCCTGATAAAATCAATCAGTGTTATAGCGGCGATTACAATGGTGTGTGGTACACTTTTGAAGGAAATGACTCCATAGTTGTTATTAAAAACGCGAACGGATTCTTTAATGTAAATTATGTGCTTTTAGAAGGAAATTGTGAAAATTATCAATGTATTTCAAATGGGACTTTGTATGATCAGTCCTTACTTAAATTCCGTACAGAGACAGGCAGAAAATACCTTTTACATATTTATGGCCAAAATGTATTATTGCAAACCCAAACTTTTCACTTCGCGGATAATAATTCATGCTCAGATGCAGCATCATTAAAGTGTTCAGAGACCATTTCAATAAATAACAAACATTATGTCTATACGTCCGGCAATGGGGATGCCTGCGTATCTGCCAATGAGAGTTCTGCCTGGTACAAATTATCCGGTGATGGAAGAATCATGGTATTTGACTTTCCCGCTCAGGAAATGAGTTCTTCCATGGAAATACTGAATGAATGTAGCGGCCAGTGTATTTATAGACATAATGTACCTCCCGGAGAGCAAAGTTCATTTAGATTAGCTACAGAATCGAATAAGTCATACCTGATCAAATTCAATATTAGTAATAACACTTTGGATAAAGAAGTCAAAATGACAACAAGATGTGAAGAAGGACAAACAAATGTCTCACCATTTTCAGCCTATGTTTTAGCTTGCCAAAAGTATAGTATCGATATTGTCAAATCAGGGATAAATACAAATCATGCATGTTTGCCTTCATATTATAACAAGTATTGGTACAAATTTAAAGGAGACGGTTCTACATTTAAGCTTCTATCTTCGCAATTAAATTTAGTAAGCATAGAAATAAAAGACCAAAATTGTGAGACTTTACACAATTTCAATACTCAAACATCCTCTTTTGTCACTGAGACGAATAAAGAATATTACTTGGCTATTTACTATTCAACACAACTTTTATTGGATAAAATAGATTTTGAAATCCAATATAAATGTATCGATAATGTCAACGACAATAACATTTTCATTAAAAGTATAAAGGTAATCCCAAATCCATTTCATCATATCTGTGTAGTAAGTTTTCATAGTTTATCTCAAAATGATGCTACATATGAAATCATTGATAACACAGGAAATATATTATTTAGTGCTGATCTAGAAATTAAATCAGGCGATAATGAACTAAAAATAAATCAGGAAATTTTACAACATACGGGTTTGTTTTATTTAAGGCTTAAGTCTGACTTTGGCACAAACGTAGTGAAGTTAATTTCGATAAAATAATTCTCTGGACACGCATATTCTGCAAGTATCCATGTATACTCAAAATAAATTGGTTTGCGAAAAATATTTTAACAAAGTTATTGATTTTGAGTATAATGAAGACATAATTTTTCTCAAAGAAAATTATCGTCGGTATAGGATAAGGAATCAATAAAAATTGCTGCTTTGGATTGAGATGAGATTTAATTTGTTTTTATCAGAGTTATAATTGTGCAACAATAATTGCCATTAAATTTGATACTCTCTCTTTGTCAGATAATAAAAAGTCCATTTCAAGTAAGTACTTGTGATATTTTTGTGATAAAATTGGCACATATTTGCCATCAAATATAATAGTGATGAAGTTTTGTGTTATTTACCATGAAGATAATCAACTATGTCCATAGCTATCATTGAAGACGATGCCAATATCAGAAATCTTATAAAAATAGTACTTTCAGATCTGAACGTGCCAATAGATGAGTATGATAATGGTTGGAAAGGTTTAGACGGGGTAACTCAAAAAAAATATAGTCTGTTGGTATTAGATCTTATGTTGCCTGGGGTCAATGGCATGGAAATATGCAGAAAAATAAGGCAATCCAATAATACGATGCCAATACTTATGCTTACTTCCAAATCAGAAGAAGATGATAAAATAGCCGGTCTCGAAACAGGTGCAGATGATTATCTTACAAAACCATTCAGTAACAGAGAATTATTGGCTCGGGTAAAAGCACTGCTCAGAAGATCAGAAGCAAAATCATTTATCGATAAAAAGGAATATCAAATCATCTCAATAGGTAGTCTCGTGCTGGATATTTCAAATCGAGTCCTTACAAAAAACAGAATTGAAGTCAATCTGACGGCTAAAGAGTTTGACCTTATTCATCTTTTTATGTCCAATGCTGGTAGAAATTTTACGAGAATGGAAGTACTTGAAAGGGTCTGGGGAGAAAATTTTGAAGGATTGGAGCATACGGTCAATTCTAATATTAACAGGCTCAGAAGTAAAATTGAAGAAGATCCTGCCAAGCCAAAATATCTGGTGACAGTATGGGGATTGGGATATAAATTTAATAAAAATCCCGAAACCGGATCATGAACAATATCAATATCTGGAAAAACAAAAGGCTTCGGCAAATCCTACTCCTGGTTGGAAGCGCTATTATTATTTTATGGCTATTGATAGTAGTACTGTTTTACAACTTTACAGTTTCACAGCACGGACAATCTACACTTTTGAGACTTGCAGGGATTGCAAATTCACTTGCACTCCAGATTGACGGTGACATCCATGAAAAAATATTTGAGTCCAATAAAGGACAAGACGCCATCAGCCACAATGGCCAGGATAGTTTATATTTGCAATTGCACCACTTATTGAAGGCCAATCATACAGCAAATATGCTTAAAAGCCCTGTTTATACAATAACCATGAATGAAAGCGGTCTATTTTATGAATTCGGTATCACTTCAGATACATTGCCCTATTTTCGGCACCGATATAACACCTTTCATACTACACTGAATGAGAAATATAAAACTGGTGGTATTATAGGGTCATATGAAGATGAATTCGGTATGTGGCTTTCTGCTTTTGCACCGATTAAAAATAAGGACGGAAAGACAGTAGCTGTTGTCATGGTAGATGAAAAAATGGATATCTTTTTATCTTCTGTAAGATCGGAGTTGATAAAAGCATTTTTGCTTTCCCTCTTTGTTTTTAGCGTGATGATAACTCTACTTTTATGGCAAATGAGAAATATACTAATCAGGGAGCAAAAGGATAAAAATGTCATAGAAGATGCCAATAATGAAATCACCAGAATTAATACTGAGTTAACTGTTGCCAATGAAAAACTAAGCAGTCTCGATCAATTCAGAAAGGAAATGATTTCCAATATTTCGCATGATCTTCGTACGCCCCTGGCAAGTATCATTGGATTTCTTGATCTCATCCGAAATCATAAATCAACTTTGTCTGACGAAGATAGATTCATATATATTGATGTCGCCTATTCAGAAACAAATAGATTAAATCGACTGGTATCTGATCTTTTTGAGTTGTCAAAGCTTGAATCCGGCCAGGTCATCATTAAAAAGGAATCATTTAATCTTTATGAACTGGTATCTGACATTGTCCAGAAATACCAGTTAAAGATTAAAGCTAAACATATAGATCTCAATTTTGAAATCCATGAAAATCTTGGATTGGCTTATGGAGACATAAAATATATCGACAGGGTATTTCAAAATCTGCTGGACAATGCAGTAAGATATGTGGATGAAGGAGGATATATCAAAATATGGATTCAAGATGCAGAAGGAGACTTCAAAGTAAAAATTTGTAACTCGGGAGATTTGATAAATCAGGAAGATTTGGATGTTATTTTTGATCGATATTACACCAGCGAAAAAACTGATCAAACACGTTCAGGATTAGGCTTAGCCATAGCAAAAAGTATATGCACTTTACATGGCTGCAGCATAAAGGCAGAATCCAATGAGTTTGTAAATTCATTTTGGTTTGCAGTACCTAAAATGCATAAATAGTTTTTTTTGGAAATTACATAAATGAAAAGAGACACTCTGAACTAAACCAGAATGTCTCTTTTAGGGTTTAAATAATTCCAAAGATTATTTTGGCATTACAACTCCGTCGATGACGTGGATGACCCCATTTGTTCCTTTCAGATCTGTGGCTGTTACAAAAACAGAATTTCCTTTTTCGTCGGTCAGTTTTACTTTTCCGTTGTCCAGAGAACCAGTCAATTTTCCACCTTGCACTGTGGTCAATACAGCTTTTCCTTTTCCGGCTTTTATAGCCGCCATTACTGCTGCAGCATCGATATTACCACTCACTACATGGTATGTAAGAATACCGGCCAAGGTTGCTTTGTTCTCAGGTTTCAATAGTGTTTCTACGGTTCCTGCAGGCAACTTGGCAAAAGCAGCATTGGTGGGAGCAAATACGGTAAATGGACCCGTACTTTTTAGTGTGGCAACAAGATCAGCGGCACCTACTGCAGCTACTAGTGTGGTATGGTCTTTAGAACCAGCAGCAATATCCACAATATCCTTACCCTGTCCAATAGCGAATGTTGACGCAACACTTACAAGTAATACAATCATTAATGATTTCATTTTTGTTTAATATTTATGTTAATAATGTTAAACAAACGAGCAACATGTTTTAATGTTTTGATTTTATGATAATATTAACTTTTATCAAAATCCATTGCTATTTTCGATATTATAAAACATTTAATACTATAAAATCACTAAGGAAAATTATCCATGTCATTGCGTAATATGTCCATTTTCTGGTCCGAAGAGTGACCTTACCTTTGCAGTGTCAATATCGACAAATTATTTAATCATAAAATTTTAGTAAAATGAAAAAGTTAAATTTAGTGTTTTTAGTTCTCTTGTTGGCTTTGGTATCGGATGTTATCTCAGCTCAGGTTCAGCCCGTAGATAAAGATCATCTTGCTATCGGCGGTTATGATGTCGTCTCATACTTTACTGCCAACAAGGCCACTAAAGGCAATGCAGTTTATACTGTTACCCACGATGGTGCCAACTACTATTTTGACTCAGCAAAAAACCAAAAAGCATTCAAGGCTGATCCAACCAAATATCTTCCACAATGCGATGGATATTGTGCATGGGGCGTGGCTGAAAAAGGAACCAAATTCCCGATCAACCCCGAAACATTTACTGTGTCTGATGGCAAACTGTATTTGTTTTTCAACGGAGATTTTGAAGGCCAACCATTCAATACTTTGACGGAATGGAAAAAAGAAGAGAAAAAATACCTTACCACCATAAATAGCGCTTGGGAAAAAGTAAATAAATTATAAGACGAATTCTCAGAATTAATTAAAAAATTTAAAATCAATAAATAATGACTCAGTTTAAAGTACCAACCAGAGCAGATGTATCATCTACTAATCAATCCATCTTTGACAATCTGGAAAAAGCCTTGGGTTTTGTACCCAACTTATATGCTACAATAGCTTATTCCGATCATGGGCTTGCTAGGTTTTTGGCCTACCAAAATGCAAAAACATCACTAACCAATAAAGAAAAGGAAGCTGTAAATCTTATCGTAAGCCAGGTTAATGGCTGTGTGTATTGTCAGAGCGCCCATACTGTTTTGGGGAAAAAGAATGGTTTTACAGATGAACAGATTTTGGACATTAGAAAAGGAGGTTCTCTAGATGCAAAGTTAAATGCACTTGTAATATTGGCTGCTGATATCACTACAAACAGGGGAAACGCCAGCCAGCAAAAAGTGGATGATTTTTTCAGTCATGGATATTCGAATGAAAATTTGGTGGATTTAATTCTGCAGGTAAGCGATAAATCTGCCATGAATTATCTTCATAATCTCACGAAGATTCCCGTTGATTTTCCAGTCGCACCTGAGTTGTGATATGGAAAGAATAAAACAAGGCTTGATGGTTGTTGACGCAGAAGCATATCGGAATGATGAAGACCGATATGTGCTTCGAGTCAACGACCCTGAAGCTCCTCTTTGTCCTTATGGGAATAAAAGAGTATATATAGGTTTTGATAGATATAAGAACAATTATATTAGATTTACAAAAACCATTCTGCGAAAGCTGTTGCTGAAACAGGATGACAAATAAATTAAAATGACACATAATATAAAAACAACATGGGAACATGATTTTCACTTCGTTTCCACACTGGATGGAAAGGAAGTCCACTTTGATGCAACATCCATTTCAGGTGACCACCACCACGGAGTAAGTCCGAAGACAATACTTTTAAGTGGTTTGTCAGGATGTACAGGAATGGATGTAGTGGCATTGCTCAATAAAAAATTCAAAGTAGCATATTCAGATTTTAGTTTGGAAGTGGCCGGGGAGCTTACAGAGACCCAACCAAAATATTATTACAAAATTCATATAATTTATAAAATTAAGGTAGCTGCGGAGGACATGGATAAAGTAAAAGAAGCCGTACATTTGTCATTGACAAAATATTGTGGTGTATATGAACTGCTTAGCAAAGCTGCCGATATTACTCACGAAATAAAATTTTTATAAAATGGAAAATCAAAGACCACCTCTTCCTCCATTTACTATGGAGACAGCATTGCAAAAAGTACAAATGGCTGAGGACGCCTGGAACAGTAAAGATCCTGAAAGGGTATCAAAGGCGTACACTGTTGACACGGAGTGGAGAAACAGGACGGAATTTATCAATGGTCGGGATGAAGTGGTTGCTTTTCTTACTAGAAAGTGGGATAAAGAGATGCATTATAAGTTAAAAAAGGAACTCTGGGGCTTCAGAGAAAATAGAATGGCGGTAAGATTTGAGTATGAATATCAAGATATAAACTACCAGTGGTGGAGAGCTTATGGCAATGAAAACTGGGAGTTTGATGAGCATGGACTGATGAGAAAAAGGTATGCAAGTATCAATGATCTGGCTATCAATGAGTCCGACAGAAAACTGAAATAGTATGGCTGTAAATTTTGCAGAAATTGCTTTTACGGATGCAGTCAAAGAGATGCAAGAAAAGCACGGCAGTCGGCGAGCATACGAAAGAATGGAAAAACTCAATATCGTTGATGGTCTTTCAATCAATGAAATTGAGTTTATAAGGAATCAGGATAGTTTTTTTATGGCTTCTTTTGGTGCCAGCGATTTTCCTTATATCCAGCATCGTGGCGGACCAAAAGGTTTTCTGAAGGTGCTGGATCCAAAAAGAATAGCTTTCATCGATTTTACGGGTAATAAGCAATATATTTCGATAGGAAATCTTGTCACCAATAAAAATGTGGCTTTGATTATGGTAGACTATCCCAATAGAGCTAGGCTAAAAATATATGCCAAAGCTGAGATAGTCGAGCTAAAGGATAATATGGAATTGTATGATTCACTCTCACTAGGTGATTACAATTTCAAGGCAGAGCGAATGATGATATTCCACATCGAAGCTTTTGACTGGAATTGTCCGCAGCACATCACACCCAGATATACGGTGGAAGATATAGAAAGTGCGCTTGCACCACAAAGGGAATATATTGCCAAACTCGAATCTGAATTGAAAAAATTGAAGGGACATGAACAGTAATAATGTGGATATTTAGATGGTATTTTAAACAAAAATAAAACATGACAAAATCAAACGCTTTAACACTCATAAACCCTAAAAGTGGTTCACTGGCTTTTAAGATTTTTAATTTTGATGATAATAGTCATTTTGACCACATTCAGCGACTTAATTATTATTCGCTTATCTGGATCCAACATGGTAAGGGTAAAGTAAAAGCAGATTTTGCCGAGTACAGTTTTGGTTTAAATACACTGTTTGCTTTTGCACCGTATCAACCATTCATGATCCATGAAGATGAAAATATATCGGGCCTGGTCTTAAATTTTCATCCTGATTTTTTCTGCATTCACAAACACCATAAAGAAGTGGCTTGCAACGGGATTCTGTTCAATAACATATATGATCCACCATTTGTGATAGTTGATGAAACGGCAAAGTCCACTTTCGGAATGTTGGTGGATCAAATGAGGTCAGAAATGCAAAACCCTGCATTAGCTCAATATGAATTGCTGGTTTCTTATTTAAAGATATTTCTCATCACAGCCTCCAGACTGAAAACACAGCAACAAACGGATAAAACTCCATTTAAAACAACATCTAAAGCACCGTTTATCTTACAGGATTTGAAAGACAATATTGAAGCGAACTTCAAGACCAAACATTCAGCTGGTGAATATGCAGAACTGTTGAATATATCACCCAAGGCCCTGGCTAAAATCACTAAGGCACACTTCAATAAAACCCTGACTGATCTGATCTCAGAGCGCATAATCATAGAAGCAAAAAGGGAATTGTATCTCACCAATAAAGCAGTAAAAGAAATAGCTTACGAATTGGGCTATGATGATGAACACTACTTCAGCAGGTTTTTTAAAAACAACGCAGATGTTTCTCCTCAAATATATCGGGATACCGTAGGCTTTGCTATGGCGATGCAAAATATGAATTAAAAGAAGTAGCATGAAAAAATAAACCCTCTACATTGTTATTTTTTGATGCTTGTTGGCAAAGTTTTATTCAGGATAATACGATTTACATCTTCTAAGTACATTTCTTTTAAGTGATCATAAAATGATTTTTTACTAACTATATTAGCAATAATATTTGATAAAATTGCACCTAAGAGCAAGTAAAATATCACACTGTGCCTATCAGTCATTTCGAAAATAATAATGGCAGAAGTAAAAGGAGCTCGGGTCACACCAGTTAGAAAGGAGACCATCCCAATAAGGATGATCAAATTGGCATTTGCTCCCGTCAAGTGCATAAATTCTGCAATCAAAGCCCCTAAACTTGCACCAGAACTCAATGATGGGGCAAATACACCACCAGCTCCACCGAATCCAAAAGAAAGTATCAAGCCATTCATTCTAAGAAATGGCAAATACCATGGTACTGTTTTATCATCTGTAAACAAGGTTCTCACCATCAATTCTTTACCTGAACCCATAGTTTCTGTACCAAAAAAATAAATAGTAGTGGCTACCAATAATGCGCAAAGTATTACGATACCGATTTGTTTGGCCCTTTTACGAATCGAATTTACATAAACAATAAATTTTAGTAAAATATCGCACATTTTACTTCCAAAATATCCTGCTATAACAGCTGTGATTACGACTCCTAATATGACACTCCATCCATAGAAACCTGTTTTAGGGTAGCCCAAATATAAATAGGCGCCTCCAAAACCTTGGGCTGTAAGACCCGCGATAATGACTGCAATAAATAGTGGTGATTTGTAGTGTTTTATGTGAAATTTTGACAATTCTTCGATCGCAAAAATTATTCCACCTAATGGAGTATTAAAAGCAGCAGCTAAACCAGAAGCAGCACCAGCTATCAAAATATTTTGCTGGGAAATTGGTGTCCACCACTTAGGTAGAAATTTATAAACCAAATTAAAAATTGAACTAGAGATCTGAATAGTTGGGCCTTCTCTACCTAAAATTCCACCACCAACTACTTTTATACTACTGGCTAACACTTTAATTATTATTATTTTAAAGCTTAAGAATAGCTTTATATATTTTTTTGTTTCAGGTTTTGCTAGTGAAATTGAAGCCATAACTTGAGGTATTCCACTTCCCTTGGCATATGGAGCAAACCTCCTGACCAGCCACCAAGAAGTAATAAAACTTAAAGGCGTTAAAATGAAAATAAACAGTTTGTTTTGATCATAAACGTATATAGATAATTTTTCGGCATAATTAAAAATCCTACTATACAAAAATGCGATAAATCCTGTGATAACAGACGCAATAATAAATGGAAGAAATTGGAAAAACTGTTCTTTAAGTTCTGCATTTGTTTCTATGGTCTTCTCATACAAATCTTTACCATACGAAATGGCATTGCTTACCACAGGTCTATTTTTAAATATTACTATTTTTCTTAAATATTTTGTTTTCAAAGTTCTTAATTTTTCGAATCAAATATTCTTTGGTTTACGGGTTCAGAATGCAACCTATAAAGAAAACTATTTTTAAACAAGAATGTAAAAGTAGCTAAAATATTCCATAATAAATTTGAGCTTTATGATTTCATTTTGCTAAATTTAATTTTAATTTTTCATAAATTATATATTCATTTCTGTGATACTTCTGTGATAATTGAAGTGCATCTTTGATTTGTTATTCATTAAATTCACAGTTAATAGACTTAATATTGTTGTAAAAAAAATAAAAAAACAGAGATGAAACAAGTATTTTTAATGTTATCAAGCATTATTTTTTTGAGTTCTTGTATAGGAACTGACCTGATCGAAGAAACGGAAGTTCCGGAACAAGTCCTGATTTCTACAAACATTTCTTCAATTAAAATTGGAGATGAAGTACTGTTCGAAGCTATTTATACCAACAAATATGGAATGACTGAAAATAAACAAGTCATCTGGTCTACAAGCACACCTGAAACAGTAAGTGTAACATCTTCCGGATTAATCAGAGCATTAAAAGCCGGTGATGCAGTCATCAAAGCTACTGCAGCAAATGCTGAAACAACCAGAATAATAAAAGTCTCTGCAGATCCGGTAATTGAGACAGGAATCAACACAAGATCCGGTATTTTTATGTCCGCAGGATCAGGGTCTTACACTGTTACCGGTGATGTTATGATCACTACACAAAATGGCAAAAGCAAAATTACTGTAAAAGACAATTTTAAAGCCAGTATCGGGCCCAGCTTGTTTTTATTGCTCACAAACCATACAAACGGAAGCTATATGGTCGTCAATAATAATCCTGCCATCAACGGAACTAGTGCACAAATCTCTTTAAACCGTCTGACCAATTTTCAAGGTGCTATGTCATGGGATGTTCCAGCTGGAGTAGACGTAAAAAATTATAAATATGCACTTCTTTATTGTACTTTAGGCCCTGTTTTTGGATTTGCAGAGTTAAAGTGAATTCACTTCCACTATTATTTAAATATGTTAAGCCAATTAAAATGAAATACTTATTAATTATTATCCTTTCCTATTTTCAGCTTTCTAATCTAACCGGACAGGCATGGACCAAGCCAAAAGGTGAAGGGTTTTATAAACTGGATTACACCCTTATCCACACGAACCAGGTCTTTGATCCCGGAGGTAAAATTGTTCCTTTCAGAACCCTGGGCAATCATACGTTTAGTTTGTATGGAGAAAGAGGTATTACCGATAAATTTACATTGCAGGCTTATATTCCTTTTTTCGTAAGAAATGTGCTCAATGAAACCAAAGGTGCTCAGTCAGGTGTATTGCTGGAACCGGGAATAGAAAACAACAATATAGGTGATATAGATATTGCTTTCAGATATGCTCTGCCTTTCGGAAAATTGCCGGTAAGTGCTACCCTTTTATTAGGATTGCCAACTGGTAATAGTACCCAGAATTCAGGACTCTTTACGGGTGATGGCGAGTTCAATCAAATGCTAAAAATAAGTACGGGCGTAGGTGCTACTAAATGGTGGACACAGTTTGGTTTTGGTTTTAACAATCGGACCAAAGGTTTTTCTGATGAAGTAAGGTATGATGCTGAGTTTGGTTATAAAATGTTAAGCGACAAATTGTTGACCATTTTTAAATTATCCGGAATTGAAAGCCTGAATAATGGAACAGAAGGTGCTACTTCCACCGGTCTATTTTCAAATAATGTTGAGTTTCTGTCTCCAGGCCTTGAATTCCTGTATTTTGTAAAACCCAAATTTGGTTTTTCCTTCAGAGCAGCCGGCGCTGTGAAAGGACAAAACGTTCTGGCAGCACCATCTTTTTCTTTTGGCATTTTTGCACAGTAGAAACTCTGATTATTATATTCAGGCATATTTTTGAGTAAATCTTAAAATTTATTCTCCAGGTAGTCCAATTGTGATACATCTGTGATAATTGGAAATTATCTTCGTTGGATTCATTACCAAAACATTAAAACATCATGTCAAAATCAACCACAAAATTTTATGTTGAAAGATTGCTTAGTATTATTGCAGCAGTCATCTTATTGCAAACCCTATATTTCAAATTTACAGCAGCACCAGTTAGTGTTCATATTTTTTCCACTTTAGGTTTGGAACCTTGGGGAAGGATCGGAACTGGAATAATGGAGCTAATTTCCGGTATCCTTCTTTTTATTCCTCGCACTTCTGCTTATGGGGCTGGTCTTGCTTTGGGAATCATGGCAGGTGCTATTTTATCACATCTATTATTTTTGGGCATCGAAGTTCAGGGAGATGGCGGTAATGTATTTATATTAGCCATAATGGTCACCCTTTGTAGCATTGGTGTTTTATTTTTAAAAAGGAATGATCTAAAATCCTTACTAAACACATTTTTGAATAAAAATTAAAAACAATAAAAATGAGAACTTTTATTTTTTCTTTAGTAATGCTTTTAAATATAGGATTAAATGGTCAGGCTGCCAAAGAAGCCAAAATATTTACCACAAAAGAAGGAGCCATAAAAGGCTATGATCCTGTTGCATATTTCATATCTAATAAACCAATAAAAGGCACAAAAACAATTTCACATCACTGGGATGGAGCTACCTGGTATTTTGCATCAGACACCAATAAAAAATTGTTTATCGACAATCCTGAAAAATATGCGCCTCAATATGGAGGCTATTGCGCCTATGGGTGGGCCCAGGGGTATGCTGTGAAAATCGAACCCGATGCATGGGCCATCGAAGGTGGCAAACTTTATCTCAACTATAACAAAGGTGTGCAAAAAGATTGGGATAAAGATCGGGCTGGATATATCCAAAAAGCTGATTCAAATTTCGCCTCAAAAATTAAAAATTGATGTACTTTCCGAAAAAAATTTGTTTTCACTTAAAGGTTTCCCAAAATTAAACCTTTATTGCTTAATCAATTGACCATGTTGCAGAAATTTTTGTTATTAGATTTTAATATAGTTTTTTTTAATTATTTACATGACAGATATTAAAGAGATCGTCAAAAAACAAAATAACACACCAATATGGCTTGGAAAGACAGTAAATTATGAATACTGGCCAGTTTGGTTTTTTTATATTCCAATAGGGCTATATATCACTTATCTTGCTTTGAAAGCCAGGTCTGCCACATTCTTTACCGGAGTTAACCCTTCATTCAAAGACAGTGGTATCATCAGGTACAGTAAGTTTGATGTCCTTTCACGCATATCTGAAGAATTTAAGCCAAAAGGAGTGCTTATAAAATCAGGAACATTAAATATAGTATTACCACCACAGCTTTCGTTTCCCGTGATTGCCAAACCAGATATGGGCGAACGGGGCAAAGGCGTTACTGTAGTTTATGATTTAGCAACATTGCAACGTTATGCAGATACAATCAATCAGGATTTTATTATTCAGGAGTTTTGTGATTTTCCTCAGGAAGCAGCCATCTTTTATATGCGAAAGCCAACAGAAAGTAGAGGTAGAATTACTTCATTCACAACCAAGGAATTTTTATCTGTCACAGGTAATGGACACCAAACTATTGATCAATTAATGTCTCTGTCCTTCAGAGCCAGACTTCAGAAAGGAAGAATGAGCCCTGAATTTTTAATTAGTATCCCTCAGTCTGGCGAACATGTAAAAATAGAAGCCATAGGAAATCACAATAGAGGTACCAGATTCATCAATTCCAATCACTTGATATCTGAAAAATTAGTCTCTGTATTTGATGATATCTCAAAAAAAATAGATGGTTTCTATTACGGAAGATATGATTTAAAATTTAATACTATTGAAGAAATGGAAGATGGCATCAATTTTAAAATAGTAGAGCTGAATGGTATCAATTCGGAACCCGTTCACATATATGATCAGCAGACCGGATTATTTAATGCTTACAAAGATTTTTTTACTCACATGAGATACATGTACGAAATCAGTGAAGAAAATAAATTGAGAGGTATACAAAGAACGGGAGCTATCAGATTTTGGGTCAGCATTTTTTCAGGAAAAGGATAAAATAACTATTTTGTGATAATTCTGTGATACCTGAGTAGTACTTTTACAAAATAATTAGTAAGATCAATAAACATATTAAGAAAATTCAGATTTACAACAATACTAATTCCACAACAATATATGCTGACAAACATTACATCAGACACTTTATCTCAGCTCCGATCAGTCATAGATCAGTTAACGAAGGATGAATATACCAGTAAGTTGCCCATACTTAATCATAGTAGTGTCGGACAGCATGTAAGGCATGTTCTGGAGTTTTATATTTGTTTGTCAGAAGGTATAAAATCAGGTATGGTTAATTATGACAGTCGAACCAGAAATCCTGCTATAGAAAATGAGCCCAATTATGCCACGATAATTTTGGAAGAATTGACTTCTTTCTTTTGTCTTAAAAATATTGAAGAAGCATCAATTGTTAACATGATTGAATTTAACAGTCTATCCATAACATCGCAGAGTTCGGTAAGCAGAGAGTTGGTTTATCTGATAGAACATAGTATTCATCATTATGCAATAATAGCGATTGCATTGAGAAACGAATTTGGTCATGTAAAAATACCTGCAGATTTTGGGGTGGCATATTCTACTTCCAGACACAAAAGTAACGTTGCAAAAGAAATGTCACATAACCATTATTAACGAAATCTGAAAGATGTGTTGCCTTACCATATATAAAACCAAGGATGATAAACTGGTCATCACCCACAACAGGGATGAGCAACCAGCCCGACAAGTATCAGCAAATAAAGTGATCACTAAAATCATTAATGACAGAAGGGTTTTTATGCCTGAAGATAGCTTATCCGGAGGTACCTGGATAGGCACAGACGATGTTACAGTAGCTGCGTTATTGAATGGTTTTAAAGAAAAACATATCAGAAAACCATACTATCGTGCCAGCAGGGGCAGTATTATCCCAAGTTTATTTAATGAAAAAGATATTGACACTTTTGTCAGAAGATTTGACCCTTATGGTTTTGAACCATTTACTTTAATTTTGGTCAACAGAAATGAAAAGGTTTTTGAAATTGGTTGGGATGAGAAAAACATGCATATTTCAATGTTGACCTGTGATACACCTTTGATATATTCTTCAGCCACTTTATATGATGGTGTTATTCAGTCTCAAAGGAAAAATCTTTTCAAAAGATATCTTCAAAAGGATATGAATGCCGATGACCTTTGGTTGTTTCACAAAAATAAAGGCGATGATCATGGCAATTATATAAATGTGGATTATAATAATGAAATCAGCACCGTTGCCATCAGTCAGATAGTATTTGCTGATAAATCTACATTTTATTATCAATCACTTGTAAACAATAATAGTAAACTATCCTTTATATTAGCATAACAAAATCCAAAAAATGATGAAACTTTTTAATATTTCTGCATTAGTATTGATATGGGGTTTATTTTCTCAAAACCTAACCGGACAAACAGTTCCTAAAAAAACCATTGTTGAGCATTTTACCAATACACGTTGTAGCATTTGTGCCGGCAGAAATCCTGGTTTCTACACAGCTTTAAATCAAAATCCTGATGTCATTCACATAGCCTACCATCCCAGTTCTCCATACAGTGATTGTCTTTTTAGTACACAAAACAAAATACAAAACGATGCCAGAACTAATTTTTACAATATTTATGGGGCCACTCCCAGATTTATAATAAATGGCGAAGAAAGAAATGGCACTCAGGTGCAGTCACCCACAGTGTACAATGAATTTAAAAATCAAACAACACCCATAGATCTAAAAGTAAAAGTTGCTAAATTGGGGGCCGATCAGATAGAAGTTACTTTTGAAGCCAAAGCAGTGTCAAATAACACGGTAGGAACTGTATTTTATTTTATAGCCTTAGTCGAAGATACTGTCTTTTACAATGCCCCGAATGGCGAAAAAATCCACCATGATGTCTTTAGAAAATCGTTTACAAATGCTGGCCTCCCCGGCTTTGTAGCTCCGCAAAATAAAGGAAACTTATTCACATTGACAGATAGCAGAAAAATTGAGTCCAATTGGGATGCTTCAAGAATTTATGCAGTGGTGGTTTTGACCGATGCAAATAAAAAAGTGGTTCAGGTAGCTAAATCTCCTTTATATAATCCGGATATAGTATCATCTATAGAAAACGAACTTACTAAAGATGAAAGTTTAACTATATTTCCAAATCCAACATCATCTGAATTATTGGTACGATCTAAGTCTAATGAAACTTTAAAAAATATACTTATCTTTAATGCCACAGGGCAATCTGCCCTTCATCTTACTCCTTTACCTGGTCAGCATATTTTTGATGTAAGTTCATTGGAAAACGGAACATACTTTATACAAATAACTACTGAAAATAAAGTATCTGTCCAAAAATTTATAAAAACTTAAGCCATGAGAATCTTGATCTGTTTGTTTATATTTTTATCAGGTAAAACAGCTGCAGTTGCTCAGCCGGATTACAAATCATGGGATATATTTCTGAAAAAATATGTTTCAGCATCGGGAGATGTGGATTATAAAAGCATTAAAGCCAATAAAAAAGAACTGGAAGCAATTACAAAGGCATTTAGTGAGACGTCTGTATTAACATCGTGGAGTAAAAATGACCAACTGGCGTTTTGGATCAATGCATACAATGTGTTTACCATAGATCTCATAGTGAATCATTATCCCATCAAAAGTATTCAGAATCTTGATGGCGGAAAAACCTGGGATGTTAAAAGAATTGCGATCGGAGACAAAAAGTATTCTCTGAACAATATAGAAAATGACATCATTCGACCACAGTTTAAAGATGCCAGGATACATTTTGCTGTCAATTGCGCAGCAAAATCCTGTCCTCCGATTCTAAATAGTGCTTTCTTTGGTAAAACATTGGATGAACAATTGGATGCAGTCACTAAAAAATTCATCAGCAATACAAAATATCAGAATATCACTTCTGGCAAAATGACTTTGTCAAAAATATTTGATTGGTATAAAGTAGATTTTGGAGATATTTTCACTTTCATCAATAAGTACATTACCATTAAAGTTAATAAAAATACGGCCATTGTATATAAAGAATATGATTGGTCATTAAACGAAAAAAAATAAATATATCATGTTAAAATTAATCATCAGTGTTTGCATTTGTCTCACATTCAGTGCCTGTGGACAACAAAATAAAAAAATGAAAACACCTTCACCAAAGGCAATGGCCGGAGTCAATATTCCGATAGATACTAACTGGACAGAAAAGGTTGTAAAATCAGATGCCGAGTGGAAAAAATCCCTTACCGAAAAACAGTACTATATACTTAGGAAACATGGTACCGAACGTCCCTTTAGCAGTGAGTTGTATGAAGTTAAAGATGAAGGTATATATATATGTGCAGGATGTAAAAATCCATTATTTTCATCGGACGCCAAGTTTAATTCCGGAACGGGTTGGCCTAGTTATTTTAAACCCTACTCACGAAAAAGCTTGAATGTAGGGACAGACAACAGCCTTGGGATGGTCAGAGATGCATTGACTTGCAAAAGATGTGATGGCCATTTGGGTCATGTATTCAATGATGGCCCTGAACCGACAGGATTGAGATATTGTATCGATGGAGATGGACTTCTGTTTGTTCCCAAGAAGTCTGCTTTAGCTGTTGCCACATTTGCCGGCGGTTGTTTCTGGTGTACAGAAACTATTTTTGAAAGCATCAGAGGCGTAAGCGAAGTGATATCCGGATATTCAGGTGGAAAAGAGAATGACCCAAGTTATGAAAGTGTGGGCAGTGGACGCACATCACATGCCGAAGCTTTTCAGGTATATTATGATCCAAAAGTCATCACTTATCAGGACTTAGTCAGGGTGTTTTTTGCATCGATAGACCCCACTATCGTAAATGGACAGGGCCCTGACAGAGGAGCTCAATACAGGACCATTGCATTTTATACCAATGATGAGGAAAAAACCATCATTACAGCAAAAATTGCAGAAATAGCCAAAGAATATTCAAAACCTATAGCCACACAGGTCGTTGCATTTGATAAATTTTATGAAGCCGAAGAGTATCACCAGGACTTTGTAAAACGAAATCCCAATCAGGGGTACGTCAAAGCTGAAAGTATACCCAGACGGGAACGAACGTTGGCGAAGGTAAAGGATTTGGTAAAATCCAATCCGGAGAAATAAAACAATATGGCCAGAATCATCATCATAGGCAATGGTATAGCGGGCTCCACGGCAGCGAGATACATCAGAAAAAACAGCGATCATGAGATCACCATGATCTCAGGTGAAACCGATTATCCGTTTTCACGTACTGCGTTGATGTACATTTATATGGGTCATATGAAGTTTGAGCATACCAAGCTTTACGAAGATTGGTTTTGGGCAAAAAACAGGATAAAAACCATCAAAGTATGGGTGAAAGAGATTGACACTATATCTAAATCCATATTACTGGAAAATGCTGAAATCATCAGTTATGACAAACTGATATTGGCTACCGGTTCCAAATCCAACAAATTTGGATGGCCCGGTCAGGATTTGAATGGTGTACAAGGTTTGTATCACCTTCAAGACCTTGAAAATATGGAAACTGCTACACAACAGGGTTTAACAAGGGCTGTTATAGTGGGCGGTGGTTTGATAGGGATAGAGATGGCTGAAATGTTTCACAGCAGGCATATTCCTGTGACATTTTTAGTAAGAGAAGACAGTTTTTGGAATGCTGTTCTTCCTGCTGAAGAATCAGAAATGATAAACAAACATATTTTGAATAATGGTATTGATTTGCGACTTAATGAAGAACTTCAAGAAATCAAAGGTCTGGATGGAAATGTTTCTTCAATAGTTTGCAAAAATTCCGGTGAAGAAATCGAATGTGAATTTGTAGGTCTGACTGTCGGTGTGAGTCCCAATATTGATATTATCAAATCATCCGGCATCGCCATCAATAGAGGAATTGTTGTGGACGAATACCTCCGGACATCAGCAAAAGATGTGTATGCTTTAGGCGATTGTGTAGAACTGTCAAAACCTAATCCTGGCAGAAGACCTATCGAAGCTGTATGGTACACAGGCAGAATGATGGGCAAAACTCTAGCACAAACCATATGCGACCAACCAACAAAATATGATCCGGGGATATGGTTCAACTCTGCCAAGTTTTTTGATATCGAGTATCAGGTATATGGCGACATTCCTGCTAAAACTCCTGATCACATTACAACACTTTATTGGCAACACCCATCAGAAAACAAAGCTATTCGCATCAATTATGAAACGGCATCAGGAGCAGTTACAGGTTTTAATCTGATGGGCATCAGATACCGCCATGCTGTATGCGAAAAGTGGATAGCAGATAAAACAAAAATCGAAACGGTAATCGAAAATCTTTCCTTAGCTAATTTTGATCCGGAGTTTTTTGAAGAGTATGAAAGTGCATTTATGGACACGTACAATCAGAAAAGCGGCAAAGCTCTTAAGCTTAAATCTAAGAGGAAATTGAGTATGGTGGAGCAGTTTTTGTTTGGGTGAACAATTAAATATTTGAATGAACTAAAATATAGATGCGTACGTTTATAAGTACTAAAATAAGTCATCATGGAAGTCATTAATTATTCAATTTTAAGAAATAATCTCAAAGAAGTTTTAGATCGGGTATCTGAAGATAAAGAAACTTATATCGTAAATCGGGGTAGTTCTAACGCAGTAATTATATCGCTAGACGAGTACAATAGCTGGAAAGAGACGATGTATTTAATGGAAAGTGAGTCTAATAGAAAGAGGTTAGAAGAAGCCATTGAAAGAGAAAAAAAGGGAGAATTTATTATAAAAGATTTAATCGAAGAATGATTAGATAAATTATTCAAATTTGTAAAAAGGAAAAGCATGGACAGTACATTTATATTAAGAAGCGATGAATTGGATATTAAATTCCTGGAAAGTATCAGGAGTCTGTATAAGGATTCACAAATGATCCAAATAACGATCTCAAAGAGTAGTGATTCTAATTTGGACAATAATGAAACCAAAGAAGAGTATTTTCATAGGCTTGAGAAAGCCGCTCGTGCCGTGGATGAAGGGGATAAAGTTTCTTTTACCACGAATGAATTTGATGAATTGGTCAATGAAACACTGAAATGAAGATATCATTTGATCCAGATTCATTTGAAGATTTTTGCCAATGGCCTGTTTATAATAAACTCGTTTTCAAACGATTAGTTCAGATTATAAGAGATATCAAAAGAGACCCATTCATTGGAATCGGCAAACCTGAACCATTAAAAGGTAATCTTCAAGGATATTGGAGTAGGAGGATTACAGAAGAACATAGATTAGTTTATAAGGTAAAAAGTGATGAAATCTTTATTATTAGTTGTAAAGGTCATTATATATGAATTTGAATAATTATAAGGACAAAAGAAAAGCAGGTGCGTTAGTTGGTAAGATTTGGACAGCTGATGATTGTTGGGATGCATAAAATGAAATTATTAATGCAATAGAAGATTCTGAAATATTTCCAGAATCCAATGAAGTCGATGGTCATTTCAGCATGACAGGAAAAGAATTTGTAGAAAAATGGCGGGGAGTGATTAAGGATGCCTATGAAAACGTAATTCTTAATTCTAAAGGGAATATTTAATGAAATATCTTCCAAACAATAGAATTTTTATAAGAAATAAATCATTGGTTTAATTTGATGACTATTAAAATATTAGTTACCAAGACCATTTCGAGTAATTCTAAACTTATTTTTAGTTAGTTGTCAATAAAACAAGATCCAATAATGCAACCATACAAATCCATCTCCATCTCAGCCCACCATCATACTGAAACCATAAAAGTAGGCCAGAAATTGGCTTTGTCTCTTGTTGGGATTGGCTTATTACTCCAATTGGTTTTTTGGCTAAGTTTTAAGTCTGATGATGCCGGTTTATGGCTTTGGTCTTCGCTAGGGTTGGTGACTGTGGGTTCAATATGGTTCACTTTTGGTCAATACAACAACACACTACCTGGTATAAAAAATAACAGCAATTGGTTTGTGTCCCTTACTTCACGTGGTGCTTTTGCTTGGATATTAGCTATATTTTTGACGGGATTTTATGTTTTATTATATTGGTCTCCAAATCTATTAGGACTAGGAAGTGACGGTGCCGCAAATACAGGTTTAGTAGCCCTTTTCGATCCGCTAAGTATGTTCCTGAAAGGAAAACCTGCTAGCGAATGGTTTGTATATGGTGCCATCTATACTTTGACCATTCTATTGATGGGTATCAAGTTCATCTATAAATATCGTCACAGCAAATATCAGGTATACCGAACGATCTCCATCATGTTTTTCCAGACAGCGATCGCCTTTATTCTTCCTGAGATCATGCAAAGTCTCAATAAACCATACTACGACTTTAAAAATATCTGGCCGCTCAATTATTACTTCTTTTTTGACTGGAATATTGATGCGATGCTGGCAGCAGGTACTTTTGGTTATTTTATGTTGTTTTGGGGTGTCCTTTCCTTTTTGGTCATTACACCCGTTTTGACCTATTTTTTGGCAAAAGATGGTATTGTTCATGGGTTTGTGGTTGTGGTGGACTCGCAGAGACTGCTGGCGATCCATTCAGACATCTCTCAGACAAATCGCTCAAAGCATGGAAGATAGAACGATGGATGATCCACAGTGTTTTGGTTTTCGTGACTATGATGACAGTCGCCGTTTTGGTAGCGAGATTTACCGGAATCAGAAATATATTTTTGATCGATAGTGGTACCTTGAGCAGCTGGTATGGATTTTTTATTGGCGCTGCATTTTCTGGCATCGTAGGTGTAGGTTTTTATCCATTGTTAGGAAGCAGGGTATGGTGTAGATTTGGGTGTCCGATGGCTGCATATCTCGGTA
Organism: Saprospiraceae bacterium; assembly: GCA_016714445.1. GTDB lineage: Bacteria > Bacteroidota > Bacteroidia > Chitinophagales > Saprospiraceae > OLB9. The sequence goes on from JADJNF010000007.1 coordinate 590,107, forward strand.
TTTTACAACGATTTACCATCAAACTGCCCTGGAATAAAGAAGCCAAGCGTATGTCAAAATTCCGAATTACCACCAATGGTAGCCAATGTATCTCATGTGGCAATTGCTCTACCTACTGCGAGATGGGCATCGATGTCAAAGCTTATGCGCAGCGTCAGGAAGACATCGTACGTGCGTCGTGCGTGGGATGCGGTATATGTAGCGCTGTGTGTCCCAGAGGGGTGTTGAGATTGGAGAATTTGTGAGTTTTTTATATTTTCCAAATTTCATTACATTTGTATAAGTTTAATTGTTTGTGTGAAAATTGAATTTACCAATTGCAAAATTAAGGATGTAGGTGTATGTATGGATGGTGGTTCTAAAGTAATCTCTATAATCCATCCAAGTCAAGGAGAAAAAACGATTTGGCTAATGCAACATATTATTCCAGAATATTATGAAGAAATAGATAAATTTCCTGGAAGAGTCTATATTGACAATTATATTGTTCAAAAAGATCACCATATGAATCAGGGATTATCGAATTCCTAAAAAAAGGAAATGAATACAAATCTAAGTGATGATGTGATTGAAATGTTAAAACAAAAATTGCAATGGATTGAGTCTGACAAGTATATCACTTTTAATCCAATAAAAAAGGAATTATCAGTGGCAAGGAGAAACGCTCTTAAAGACTGATGTAATTATTGGCTCTTTTTAACATAATTATGATATAGTAACTCTACGTTTAAAGGAGCTTGGTTAATTTTAATAAAATCATTAAAAAAAGACTCAAAATCTTTTCCTTTTTTGATGTAATAAATTGGAGTCCCAATTTTTGCCAAAATAGGACCGATCACGACTTGTGCATTTATATTATGACTCCATTTATAATATGCACTATTATTGTCAATTCCAAGAAATGAAAATGAATATCCGGCCCCAATGTTGCCATAACGATATCCGATTTCTACACCTGGTGAAAATGTAAAACCTAGAGCAGTTGCAAAATGCAATTGGCCATAAAAGCCTTTATTTTTGCCAGATTGTAAGCTATATGCAACTTTGGGTAATCCACCAGAATGTTCAGGACCAAATGAAATTCCTACACTTATTGTATGATAAAACTTAGTCCCAAAAATATCAGAAGTGGTATATTCTTCATTTTGAGAATTTGCTATGACAGATCGAAAGATTAATAAAAATGTGAATAGACTTCTTTTCATTTCCTCTTTTATTAAGGTAAAGATACAATAAATCCATTTAATAGCTGGACTGTCTAATGTCAGAGCACACTAAGAAAACACTATACTAAGACCATTTAGTGAATATTCAAAGTACTCTTTTTTCATAAGATAGGGAGACTACATCATCATTTTTATAACCTAAGATTTACGGAGATGTTAAAATGAAAGCCAATATTGAGTCCATTCTAACATTTAGAAAATTCAAAGAAAGAAAAACCATTTCCTACATTGTATACAACGTCAATACATTAACCAGCATTTTGTAAATTTGGGTTATTACCACAAATATGATCAGAAAAATCAATCCTTTTGCGATTGAAAGATACCATCTTTCTCCATAAAACCGATGATTTGAAATTATATAATATACGGAACCCACAATTAAAAGGGGGATAATTGCAGACCATTTATTGGTACTAAAAATCATGGCCAATTGTAAAATAAACACCAGCAATATCAATATAAATGACAAATAATGGGTGATGAAAATAATATGTTTACCTGCCTGATATTTCTTATTTTGATGCAAACCCATATTTGGAATGGCCAATAAAGGAATCAAAAATATCAATAGACTTTTGGCAAGATTTGATGATATTTGATCATAAAGTATTGCAACATTTTCTTGTGTAAGATTTTTTTCAAGCATAATCTGACGTACATGATCCATTACCTTGATTCCATCAAAATCTTCCTGAAAAAACCAGACAGATGGTGTCCTGAATATGTCGATATCTGATAGAAAAATGAAAAAAATAACATTCGATATCAAAAAGATCTGGATTGGATTCATGTAAGGAACTCGTATTCCCTGAATATTGTACAAGGACAATTGTCCGGGACGAAGGAATAATAATTTAAGTGTATTATATAATTTTGAATCCAGATTGGTGAGCATACCTATGGCTTGCCCAAAAATATGGGTCAGAGAAAAGTCTTTATTTTCAATGACTTTTTCACCGCAAGCAGGACAATATTTTCCTTCAAAAGTAAGACTACAATTTTTACATGTGTTCACGTTGTAAAGATAAATTAAAATCTATAGCCTGCATTTTTGAACAATTATTTTTTATACCCATAATGGAAATATGGAAAAATAAATTGAATTTATGTATCACCCACAAAGACGATTTAGCTTACTGGCTGAAGAATTTTGTTATGATCAGTGCCACGTGATTCTATTTTGAAAGCTGATTTTTTACATGTCCTCATTAATCATCAACAATAGACCAACCCTAAATATAAAATACATCTTATCGATTTGAGTCCATATAATCTTCCGCTTTTTCTGAATCAACCATCCACATTAAAACATCTTTATAATATTTGTCATCTTTTTTTTGAATAATAAACCAATATTTAGAACATCCAGATCATTTCAAATCAAAAAACCCAATTTAATATCAGATACAAATAATACCATATTATGTCCTAAATTTGATCATATCCGTATTTATTCCCTTTTAATTAATAAATTCTTTTTGTTCAAATTCAGGGTAACCACTGGTCAAATATGTCTTTTTTATGTTTAAATTTGCCAAAGTATTTCAAGGTGTGCTTAATGATATCTCAACCCCATCACCAATGAATCTTAATCTGCTTAAATTTTCTTTGCTAATTATACTGTCGGCAAATTCTTTTTATATCGGGTTTGCGCAAATTACTAATATTTTGAGTAATGGTGGATTTGAAAACGGACAAAACAACTGGAGTGGATGGAATTCAAACATTACCATCAGCAATGATAATCCTCGTGCTGGAAATAATTGTGCCCACTTTGTTACACGCACAAGTATTGAACAAGGTATAGTTTCATTAGACCCGGGAAAAACTTATAAATTGAGTGTCTGGATAAGAATCAATTCCATGACAGGAAATGATTGGGGTGGCATAAGATTTTCTGTCATTTCATATGACTGGTCCCAATGGTATGATTCGCAATCTTTTCAGCCACAAAATCGCCCCTCAGGTACCTGGTTTAATGAGATTATTGAATTTGTTCCTACCACTAATCAACATCGGGTACAAATAGGTTTTTTTGGTGGTTCCGGCTGGGATGTTGATTTTAGTTATGATGATGTGATCTTGTATGAACAAATCAACCAAAACGACCCACCGAGAATCGATTCTGTCCAACTTCTACCAACTTCAGGCTTGGTACCATTTACGGTTTCTTGTCAGATTTTTGCCAGTGATGAAGATGGAGTTATAGAAAATTACATCATAGATACAGGCGATGGAGCTGTTTATTTTGGCCATCCAAACATAAATCATGTTTACCGGATTCCAGGCAACTATAAACTTAGGGTTACTGTGGTGGATGATAATGCCACTACGGATACCATTTCCTATGATATTCAGGCAAGTAGTCCAAATAATTATTTTATAGATATTAATGCTCCCCAACCTCAATCAGGAAGCAATTTATATTCTACAAATCAGCAAACTATCTATATTTCCGGAATAAGAGAATATGGGTCAGGAGATGTTTTTTGGGTGAACAATAAAACCAAACAAAGCGGATTTACACCAGTAAATAATAACATTTTCAACATCCCATCACTTGCACTTTTACCTGGACTGAATATCATACATGTTCAATCATTATTTGGTAATGAAAATTTCCTGAAAGATGAAATAGCGGTATTCTTTATGCCCGATTCTTATTCGGGGCCGATAATAAGTAACATTTTACCCAACAAAAATAATCCAAAACAGTATGAAAGAGTGGATGTTATTTTTGACGTGAGCAGTATTGCAGATAATCCTTTTTTCCCTTTTGACGAAAATATTTCATCAAGTCTGGGTACAGGAAGTGGAATTTCAGTGGATATGGAGTTTACCAATGGTATTTTAGTCAAAAAACAGCCTGCTTTTCTAGATATGAACTACACAAAAACAGGTAACACTCTCATTCCTTCAGGAGAGTTCACATGGAAAGTACGGATGGCATTTAAAGAAACCGGTATATGGACAAGTAGAATCATTGCGAGAGATTCAGTAGGAGAAACCGACATAGCAGGACCTGTGTTTACTGTTTTGGCCGATAATTTGGAAAATGGGTACATCAGTGTATCATCTGAAGATGATCGATATTTTAAGTACGATAACAATACATTGTTTTTTGGCATGGGCCATGGTACATCTGTTTCCGGTCCTGAAAATGTTGATGATGAAATCCAAAACTGGAAAGAAAACAAACTGAATTTTGGAAGATTCTGGTTGTCTTCCGTTTCACCATTTTCAGATTCATGGTAATCCTGGGCGACCCATCACCCTATGCAAAATAATGGATACATGCCACCACCATTGCTAAGTTCAAAACAGAAATATGCTTCGGGTCAATTTTCCTGGAGGGTGGCTTCTCCTGCCATTGAAAACCAAAATACGCCGGCAATATTCAGAGGATTCTGGGATGGTAGCATCTCTGTATCTCCCAATACTACTTATCGGATTTTGGCAAGAGTTAAAACAATAAATATAGTAGGTGAAGGCGGGCTGGTATTAAAAACAGGTGGTTGGCTTGGTACTGATGTTGTAAATCAGGGTGTAGGAACCAATATCACGCCCTATATGAGGGGAGACAATGGGTGGACTTATCTCACAGGAACCATTCAAACCAATCCTGGCCAAACCACCCTGAACTACCTGTATCTGGTACTGGAAAACTGCACAGGTGAAGCTTATCTTGATGAGCTTACCGTTCAGGAATTACAGCAGGATGGAAGTCTTCGCCAAAATATACTTTCCAAATGGAACGCGAATACACACCACTATCTGGATCCAATCAAATCCAAGGAAGCTGATTATATGATTGAAAAGGCTCATAATCACGGAATTCATTATAAAATAGTCATCCATGAAAAAGATGATTAAATCTGTAACAAAATTGACAATGCAGGTTTTGTAAATGAAAATCAGGGAAACTTTGATCAAGCCCCCGGGACTCCATTAAGACGGTTATACGAGTACTATTGGCGACACCTCATTGCGAGATGGGGTTACGCTACATCGATACACTCCTGGGAATTGGTCAATGAAGGGGCACCGGGTTCTTATCCGAACCTCACAGACGATCTATCAGATTATTTTAAGACAAAAGGTCCATATCCAAGAATGACTTCTACTTCATTTTGGAGCAATTGGGTGCCGGAATACTGGGCAGATTCTAAATCGGCATATGCTGATATTCATGCATATATTATGACCACAGGATGGATTGATACCATTACTATTGATGGAACACTTTACAACCGAGATGCTTTAAAAAATGATGCGGCGGCTGCAATATATGCATATTCGACAAGAGTAGGTTCAGACCCAACACGTAACAAACCTGTCATCCTTGGAGAAACTGATTTAGATATGCCGGGAGATCAGTCGCCTGACCCATTGTTGTCATCAGATACTATGGGTATCTGGCTGCATAATTTTAACTGGGGACATATCAATCATGGCGGTATTCAGTCCATAATCTGGAACAGCGACAATATCAGGAATAACCATCTATATTACAGATATCGGGGTTATCGGCACTTTATGAAAGATATTCCTCTGCATATCGGTCAGTATCAAAAGTTACAAGTTCAGAACTCCAATCAGAACATCAGAATTTGGGGACAAAAACAAACTTCAGGAAATGGAGCACATATGTGGGTCCAAAATCGTAATCATACCTGGAAAAATGTAGTGCTCAATGGGAATCCGGCTCCGCAATCCGGAACCATTTCTATTTCAGGCCTGACACCGGGACCGATGATCATGGAGAGATGGAATTCCTGGGCCGAAGATACTTTGGCACATCTTAAAGATACCATAATTGTAAACAGCACCGGAGTATTTCAATTTACTATCGAAAATCTGATACAGGATCTTGCTTTTAAATTTTATAATGAAAATGTGGTTGTTTCCATCTCTGACGATTGGCGACAATATCAAAGAGACGCCGGTCGAACCGGCAGGACTGGAATCTCTCTTCCACCGCCATACAGAGCCAGATGGATTTGGTGCAATGAAAACCTTACATTAAGAAATCAACTAAGTGAACCAGGCTGGACCGATGACCTTACTTCCCGAAACGGATATTCTTTTCCATTGCCGGATACTGCTTATGTCACTATTGATCAGGGCATTCAGCCAGCTGTAGCCGAAAACAGACTCTATTTCGGTACGATGGAGGGAAATGTTTATGCGCTGAACCTATTTAATGGTACAACACTGTGGACATCTTCGGTGGCTGGTGGAACGGTGGTCAGTCCGGCACTTATTGATAATCTGGTTGTATTTGCCGGAGTAAAGGGCCTGGTATTTGCTTTTGATACGCTCTCCGGTAATCTTATATGGTCATATAATACAAAAGGTGCCATTACTACTGATCCATTGATCATAGCCGGATCCATTATCATTGCCAATCATAAAGGACAAGTATTTCGGTTTACTGCATCAGGAAATGTACAGTGGGAGCAAAAGCTAAACTTCCCAATAGTGGGAGGAATCGCGGCCAACAACCTGAAAGTGTTTGTACCCGCTGAAAATATGAAAGTCTATGCACTAAGTTTAGCAGATGGAAATATTCTGGTAGAAAAACAATTGAAGGGACAAAGCTTCAGACAAACTCATCCCGTTTTATTTAACGGAAAGCTGTGGGTAACCACTTGTCCTGTACCCATGGTAGGTAGCGAATATATACTTGATGATGTATTGGATGATGGAATAAATCTGCAGGAAGAGGAGGCAAATATAAGAAAGTGGCTGCGTGGAAATAACAATAACGGACAATGGGGATATGCATCTGAAGATTGGCAGCATATATTTGCACTTGATGCTGAAACCCTTGATACCACTTTTTTGATAGGTGCAGGGCCTGTAGATGGAGTAGGATCTCCAGCCCCATCTGTAGTGGTAGATAATGATGACAGAATACTCCGATGGTTTAAAACTGCATTTGCTTATCTTACCGGAGCCGGGCCGGCATTCGGGACCAGACATACCATAGATATTTCTGAAATAGACAAAAATACCGGAAACAGAATTCCGATTGATAATGGTCAAACAGCAGGAATGTGGCTGTTGGAAACAGACAACACATATGGATTAAGTGTAGGTGGTGAGTATCTTTGGCTAAGACAAAGATTCAGAGGTGTACAGTGTATCAATCTCAACACATCTCAATGGCAAATGGTGCAGGTGCCTATCAGAAATTATGATGGTGGTTCTTTTACCCAATCTCATATTTGTTATACTGATTTATTGCAAAATGATCACTACCAGCAGACACCTGTAGTACTTAGACAACAACCTTTTTCTAAAAGAACGGCACCTGTTATTGCCGGAAAATATTTAATTCTTGCTGAAAGCTTTGGTATTGTAGTCATTGAAAATTATGAACCTTAAAATATGTAAATAAATGCGATGTATTCTTTTAATAAATCTCATAATAACTTCATTTTCACCACTTCATATCAATTCTCAATTAAATATAAATAAATATCTTTGGGAATATCCTTTACAAACCAATCTGGTGATGGACGAAGATCTGACAGTTCAGATGAGAGATGAAATGCAAAAAATAATAGAAACAGGTAGTTTGTTGTTCCGACCTATCAATTGCAGATATTCAGATGTGATGAATGATCATTATACACTCTATCATGAACCGGGACGATTGTTACAAACTGTTGCGCTTACATATCCATACCTGGCTACGGCACAAAAGGATAGTCTGAGAAAATTCGTAGCGAGATTGTTTTTAAACACTACCCACCGACCGTGGGCAAATAATCATCTGACAGGAGATGCCGGAAATAAAAGAGAGTTTTTCCAGTCTGCTGGAGTGTGGGGTTCAGGGTTAACATTTGGTCAGTACAGACCTACAATTCAAAATGTATATAGTATCTGGCTGTATATATACAGAACAGGTGATACCAGTACTGTACAACCATACTATAATGACATCAGAAGTTTTTACAATAGTAAGACAGCAGGCGGGGTCGATCCCGGAAATATCTATGGATCTATGAGTGCTCATATTGGTATGGCTAGATTAGCTACGATGTTTCAGGATCAACCGCAAGTGATCATATCTACCAATAATCTGACCAATTACCTGACTCTTGGATTGGATATATCATACGTTGATCAGCGGGCTTCACATGGTCTTAATGGATGGAATGCACCATATGGACGAGAATACGAACAAAGACAAGACAACTGGGTATACAGAGGATACATTTTTTTAAACCTAAGCCCTGAAATCGGAAGATATCTGGCAGATGAGGTATATGATGCCATAGTGCATAGACATACTTCCGGTATGAAAAGATTTCCTTTTTGGTGGCTGAGGCAAGCTCAATATTTTTGCAGGTGGACAGGCGATGAAGGAGTCGGAATACCCACCGAAATGATGGGTATGACGGTACCTATAGAAAGATGGGTTCTCCAAAAAGATTTTGAAACAATGACTACCTATTTGTTAAGCGCACCGTTAGGAATTGCAGATTGCTATTGGTTAGAGAGTGCTGTTTATGCATTAGAATCGAATGCGACTGACCATTGGGTAGATATAAGAAATACTCCTTTTAGTCTTGATATGCAAACTGCTATTCTGATCTGGAAAGGAACTATTTCAGATGACTGGTTCAATCCTGCCAACTGGGATATAACAAGAATCCCTACACAAAATGATCATGTCATTATACAGGATGTGATCAATCAACCAGTGATTCAGGCAGGCATGCAAGGTCATGCTAAAAATATAAACATCAGCAAAGGTGCTCAGTTGGTAGTGAAAGGAAGTTTGAATGGAAATTAAGTTATTCATTTTATTTGTAAAAATAACTAGAATCTTATGTCTAAGTAATTCAGTGCATATTTGCTCAATAAAGGACAAATAGTTATTTCCAAGGTTATTGGTATATCATAGCTTATAATCCTGACAAAACAAAATGTTAAATATATATTGATGTACGATATAAATTTCGCATATTTTGGTTTAAAAACATTATTTAAAAACACCTGAAGTGAATTATTAATATACTATTTTTAAGTAAAATTTTAAACATAGGAGGATTTCAAAAATTCTGGTATGCCAAAGTTTATTTCTTTATAATTTTATTTATATATGAGATATTTACTCGCAATTGTTTTTTTATTTTATATGGCAATTGACGCGATTGGGCAAAATAATGCTTGCAACAAACTTGGCGTATGGCTTTGGTATCTGGAGATTACCGGATACCAAAGCCATGATCTTCTTGCTGAAAAACTAAAGTCTTTGGAAATTAAAAGAGTATATGTTAAGGTGGCAGATGGCAAAGTAAATACCACGATATGGCCAGAATTGACTGATAAAAGTGTTGTGGATGCATATAAGAAAAAAGGTATTGAAGTCTGGGCATGGTCTTATAACTATCCCGGAAATGATTCACTGCAAGCTGAAGCTTTATATCTGGCAATAAAAACGGGATATCAGGGATATGTAGTTGATGTGGAAACCGAATTTGATAATAAGACTATAGAATTGAGAAATATCTTCAGCTCATTCGATAATGCAAAAAGACGGGCCACAAATGATCAGATAGCACCCGATGATTTCAAACTATACGCAACTACATGGGGAAATCCGAAAGATCATAATTTTAAAATTGCAGAAATAGACCCGTTTGTTGATGGATATATGCCTCAGACTTATGTAGAAAACTGGGGGAATACCTATATTAATAATATATCTAAGTGGATTGAAGAAGGTAATAAAGAATTTAGACTGTTAGGTGCAACTAAACCCATTCATCATATTATCTCAACGGAAAAAGGCATACTCTCAGCGTCTCAAATCAATAATTTTTTTGACAATTCCGGTGGAGAGTCATCTATATGGAGAATCCCCGGCGCAGATGTTCCCCAAAGTATATGGAACACCTGGCAAAATATAAACTGGACAAAAGACTTTTGCACATCTTCTGGGACGAGTGGACAAGATGAAACTGCAATTTTTTCACCAAACCCTGCAGATAATGAATTAAAAATTACGAATGGCTCTGGTCCCTACTTTATTTACGATTTTTCCGGTCGGGCTATAAAACATGGTATTTATAAACACAATATTGATATATCTTCATTGATTCCCGGCTTATATGTAGTCAGACTAAAAAGTGGAAAGGGATATCGATTTATAAAAAATTGATTTCGCATGCATCTGAATTTTATCTGATTACACTTAAGAAAAAATATTTTGAGTCAACTTAATATTTTATATTTTCCGGTATATAATTATATACATTTTGAAGATCCGGGTGATTTAGATTAGTTCATCATACAAGGATAAACCACCCAATACGATCAATCTATACCTCGAGAATTTATTTTTCAAAGATGATGATACTCATGTCTTCATCGAGCCAAAAAATTCTGTCGCCATTAAACTCACAATCAATAAATTGGAAAATGATATTTTCGCAAACCAATTTATTTTGAGTATAAATTACCAATCCTTCTTCACTTTCCTACTTTTACCATCCACCCGTCTCATTTTCTGCTGAACCTTTTTTTCCTCATTATCCATAATTTCCAGTAATTTCTGAGCATCCTGTTTGCTCATTTTTTTATCTGATGGCTGCTTATCTCCGTCTTTTTCCTGATTCTGTTCGTTTTCCTGCTGTTGATCTTTGTTTTGGGGGTCATTTTTGCCTTCCTGATCTTTTTCTTGCTGATCTTTATTTTTATCCTGCTGGTCTTTGTTTTGTTCCTTATTCTGATCCTTATTTTTTTGATTCTGCTTATCTTTTTGTTGCTGCTGTTGCTGCTTTTTTAATTCCCTACGGGCTATAGCCATATTTTCTTTTGTTGCAGCATCGTCTGGATTATACTTCAGCGATTGTTTATAAGCATTTACACTTTCCTGATATTGTTGTTTTTTATATAACGCATTGCCCTGATTATGATATATGTTTGCTCTTTCCTTATCTGTCGTTGCCTTTGCCGCAGCGTCCGTATATTTTTTTGCGGCCTCATCGTATCTTTCCTGATTCATTAGCGTATTTCCGAGATTGTATGCAGATTTTACGGACGATTTAGCTGATTCTGCTTTGCGATATTCAGTTTCGGCATCACTATATTTTCCATATCCATACAGCATGTCACCATTTCGCAGACTTTTATGGGCAGATTGAGCCATAAAGGGTTGGCATATTAAAACAAATGAAAATAATAATAGTATCCTATGCATAATTATACTTTTTTCAGTTTTGTTACCAAAAAAAATTCAATCAGTAAAACAATGATGCCAATACCTAAAAAGTATTGATAGAAACTCCGGTATTCTGTAAATGACTTGACTTCAACAGCACGTTTTTGCATCTTATCCAACTGGGTATTCAGATCTGTTATCATATCTGTATTTTCGTTTCCCAACAGATAATATGATCCTTTCCCATTCTCTGCAATTTCCTTGAGTAAATTCTGATTGAGAACAGATTTGACCGGATTACCTTCTTCATCCATTTTATATTCTTCTCTCCCATCATTCATAACGGGGACAAAACTACCTTCTGCGGAACCCACTCCGATCGTAAATACATTCCATCCATTTTCAGCAGCCTTTCCTGCCATGTTTACAGCTTCTTCGTCATGATCTTCACCATCAGATAAAATGATCAGGGCTCTTTGATTTTTTTCTTTAATACTTCGCATAGCCAAATCTATGGATTCTCCTATGGCTGTACCTTGAGTGCCTGCCATTTCCGAACTAGCGGATCTCACAAAAAGTTGCGCTGCAGCATAGTCAGCAGTCAGCGGCATCTGTAGATATGCTCCACCTGCAAAAAGTATTAATCCCAACTGATCGCCCTTTCGCTCATTGATCAATTGCTCAATAAATCTTTTTGATTTTTCCAGTCGGGATGGACTTATATCCTGAGCATTCATACTCGCCGATATATCAAGAGCAAAAAATATGTCGCTTTTTTCAACTTTGACCTTTTCCTTTTTCAATCCCCATTGCGGATTTAGCGCAGATAGTATTAAAAATAATACAGCTATAGAAAACAATACTATTTTTAAAAAAGAAGGGATTTTACCTCGTAACAATCTACCTACTAAATTGACTTCACCAAATGCTCGTATGTCATGTTTTCTTTTACGGTTCATCCATAAAAAAAGCAAAACCACTCCCGGAATCAGGGCAAGTAGGTAAAATGCTGATGTGTCTTCAAATCTGAACATACCTGGTTTTTATCAATTCAATATTCTGAAAATAGTTTGACTTAACAACCACCATATCAACAATAAAAACAATCCTGCGTATAAAAACTTTCTGAATTCATCTTTATATCTTTTGTATACGTTAACTTCGATTTCAGTTTTCTCCAGTCTGTCTATCTCTGAATAAATGTTTTCCAGACTCTCCCGGTCTATTGCTCTGAAATACTTACCGTCAGTCATTTGAGATATTTGTTGCAGCAATTCTGTATCTATCTCCACTGTGGCCATAGCAAACATGTATTGACCGTCACTCCTACGATTTACGGGCGACAATGCCTGACCCATAGTCCCTACAGCAATGGTATACACTTTTACATTATACTCTTTGGCTATTTCCGCTGCAGTATTTGGATTGATATACCCGGCATTATTTACCCCATCAGTCAGAAGGATGATAATTTTTGATTTGGCTTCACTATCTTTGAGACGATTGACCGCCGTAGCTAAACCCATACCTATGGCTGTACCATCCTGAAGCATACCCACCTGAAGTCCTGATAAAAAATCTGTTACGATATTATGGTCTGTCGTCAGCGGGCATTGAGTAAAAGCTTCTCCGGAAAATACTACCAGCCCTATCCGGTCATGCACCCGCTTTTCAACAAATTCCTTGGCCACCATTTTACTTACTTCCAACCTGTCAGGATCAAAATCTTTGGACAGCATACTACTCGATAAATCCATGACCAGCATGATATCTATACCTTCAGCTTTTACCTTCTCCTCAGTCAGACTAAGTTGCGGACGGGCCATGGCAATTATAAATAACGCTATCGCGAAAATCTTCAACAATGGCAAATAAGGAAAGAACCTTTCTTTCCAACTAGTGATACCTTCCAGCCCACGCAAATCGGAAATAATGATATATGAAGGTTTTGTTTTTCCGGAATAAAATTGCCACCATATCATCCAGGGTAGGATCAAAAGGCCTATAAACCACCAAGGTGCCGCAAAATGAAGATTTGATAAATACCCCATCATGATAATATATCTGCTTCTTTAGTGTTCTTAATAAACTCCACTGCCCTATCCATAAATATGCTGTGTATATCGTCCTGTGGTGTTGCTTTTGCAAATTTTACCAGATCAGCTATCTGCAATATTTCTTTCAGGTCGCTGATGTACATTTTATCAAAATCGGCATTTTTCAACGCTTCTGAAATTTCATCTGTGGTCATCTCGGGAGCTTTGATTCCATATTTTTCTTCCAAATAAGTACGTATGATATCTGTAAGCCCTGATTGATACTCCTTAATATATCCTCTTTGCCAAAGCGCCTGATTGCTAAGGGACTTTAATGCCAGAAGTGCTTTTTCATGTGCCGGTAAGATTGGATCAGGAATAACAGAGATGATTTCTTCTTCTTTTTTCTTTTTAAGTTTGTAGAAATAATATCCTATAGCAGCCATCAAGCCAATAGCAATTAATATATACAGATATATCAAATAATCAGAAATATCCGCTTCTTCAGTCATAATATCTTTTATCGGATTGAAAGCTATGGTATCCTGCTTCATCATTTTCTCAGGAAGAAAAACTTTAATCATTGCTGACTCAGACGGAAGGATTGCAGCGTTTTCATTATTCACAACAACGGGCCCCGGAATACTAAAAACACCCATATTATAAATAGCAATCGTAATTCTGTTGGTAATGGTTTGCTGGCCATCGTTATTTATGATCTTTACTGTTGACGCTGGTATGGGAGTGCCCATATCTGTATGTTTCCAATGACCAAAATTCAGTATCTCGACATCTGCATATTTGTCCAAATATATAGTGTCATTATTATACAGCTGATTTTCAATGCTGCGATAGCCGGAAAAATCCAAACTCTGCAGGGTCACCCCGGATGGAATGGTCACTTTTATATCCACACTTACAGTATCTCCTATCTGCACCGAATCAACTTTTATGATTGAAGTAGATATAATCTGTGTATGTATACTAAAGTTGATTCCGAAAAGAATAATCAATACAAAAAAAGTCCGAAGTATCAATGATATAACTTTATTCATCTTTTGGCTCTTCTTTTGAAAAAAATCTGGAGTGCTTTGATATAGTCTTCTTCAGTGGAAATGCTTATGGTGTCTGATTTGGCAAATGCAAAATATTTATTGAACTTTTCCAGAGAAATCCTGTAATGTTTGGCATAAGCCGCCCTGATATTTGGGTCACTGGTGTCTATGATTCTTTGACTGCCTGTTTCTGCATCAGCTACCTGGATCAAACCTATATCGGGTAGTTTTTCTTCTCTTTTATCATGAATATGAACCCCTATGATATCATGCTTTTTGGCTGCTATAGTGAGTGCCTGATCATAACCTTCAGTCATGAAGTCAGAGAGTATAAAAGTTATGCTTCTTTTCTTTTCTATATTATTTAAATAAATCAAAGCTTCAGACAAATTGGTTCCCTGCTGTTTTGGCGTTAGATTTATCAACTCCCTGATGATGCGCAGAATATTCTGTTTGCCTTTTTTGGGTGGAAGGTATTTTTCAATATGATCAGAAAATATAATGGCTCCTACTTTGTCATTATTTGTAATGGCAGAAAAGGCCAACACGGCAGCTATTTCTGTCAATATCTCATTTTTAAAAGCTGTGACGGTACCAAAAAAGGAAGAAGCAGAAACATCTATCAGCAACATGACTGTCAATTCGCGTTCTTCTTCAAATATCTTAATATGCGGTCCACCTGTTCTTGCCGTCACATTCCAGTCAATATTTCGTACATCATCTCCATATTGATAGTCTCTAACCTCGCTGAATGACATCCCTCTGCCCTTGAATGCAGAATGATATTCACCTGAAAAAATGTGTTTGGTCAGACCTTTGGTCTTAATTTCCAGTTTACGGACTTTTTTTAACAGATCTGAAGTATCCATCATTTTCCAAGTAAATCTTTCAGTAAATTTTTATTCTTTAAATTTTCGCTCACACTGCTGTATGGAATAAGTATTTCCTTTTCTCCATAAATAGTGCTATATTTTGTTTTAAAACTTATCCCGTTGTCTTTGAGCGTCACAAAATTAAAACCCTGTTTGCTAACCCATTTTTTATCCTGTGGTTTCCACGTTTTTTCTTTGATTTTTGCAGGAATTATTAATCTGAAATATTCTTCTGAGTCAAATTTATGATCAAAAATATCCTGTAGTTTCATCTCCTTCCCACTTTTCAGGTCATACATAAAAGCGATTTTTTCAGTCTCACTATTCCAGGATGACTGCATATAGGCCGTTCCGCTGATGATATCGTTCAAAAAAAGATCTACTTCAACCCATCCATTGGCTGTTTGAGTCCAGCGGTCTCGAGTAGCAATGTCATCTTTTCCGATACTTTTTAGTTTTTTCACACCACTTTGAACCCATGTTTTAAACGTATTTTCCATCCAAAGATCAAATTTTTTATTGCCGGAAAGTGGTCGGATACATTCCAATCTGCTGTGATAATCAGCGTACTCATAACATTCAGAAACAAGTGACGCTTCGGCCTTAAGTGTTGTGGTAATTTCATAACCAGTCTCATCGACATACACGACATCTATTTTATCCAGATTGGCTGTATCAATGACTATCCATTTGTTGTTTAACACTGACAAGCTAAAATTCATGGGTAGTGACTCTACTCTTGAACCCTTGCCTCCAAATACATCTTTGTAGTGTACCCCACCTTCATGAAAATGACAAACGTACACATATTGATCTTTTGTCAAATGCAATTTGATGAGCTTATCGTTTACTTTGCCTGAAAATATCCTTTGCCATTGATAATTTTTATAAGAAAGGGGTTGATAGGGTTCAAAACTGCTGACAGATTCCAATTTTATAGGTAAAATCAAATTTTTATCATAATTCATCCATTGTCCTTCAAAAATTTCACCATCGTAGTCTCCATAAATGTAACCAGTCATTCTGAAGTCACTATTTAACTCGGCTAATCTAAGCTGGTGATCAGTATCCTGACCATCAAAATAAAATGATGTATTGCTGCTTCTCAATGTATAGATGCCTTTGCAAGTACTGCCATCTGTTCCTATGATCATATCAATCACATGCTTATTGTCCACTGTACCACTCAAATAATTGATCCATAGGTCTTTGGTATTTGCAGGAAACATACTCCTGACGTCCGCTTTCGTATGCTTACCCTGAGCAAATGACAAGCCCGCAAAAATAAGGTTTGCAATCAGAGTGAACATAAGAATTGGACGTTTCAGTTTTAACAAATTTTCGGATTAATTATGGTACTGGAATTGTATTTATGATTTTTGTAATGATATCTTCCTGCGTTACGTTTTCTGCTTCCGCTTCATAACTCAGCCCAATTCTGTGTCTCATTACATCTTTACATACATTGCGGACATCATCCGGAATGACGTATCCACGACGGCTCATAAAAGCGTGCGCTTTGGCAGCAATGGCCAAATTTATACTTGCTCTTGGTGAAGCACCATAACTTATCAGCGGCTTAATCTCTGCAAGTTTATACTTTTCCGGCTCCCGGGTTGAAAATACTATATCCAGTATATAGTTTTCAATTTTTTCATCCATATAAACTTTTTTGACTGATTCCCGAGCTTTAAGTATAGTCTGTGGTTTAACTACAGCATGTATCAATTGAGTCGTCTCGCCAAGTATGTTTTTACGGATGATTAATTTTTCTTCTTCTCTGGAAGGATAACCAATATTTACCTTCAACATAAATCGATCCACCTGCGCCTCAGGCAATGGATAAGTTCCTTCCTGCTCTATTGGATTTTGGGTGGCAAGTACTAAAAAAGGTTCCTCCAGCATATAGGTTTCTTTTCCTATAGTCACTTGCTTTTCCTGCATGGCTTCCAGGAGAGCACTCTGCACTTTTGCCGGGGCACGATTGATCTCATCAGCCAGAATAAAATTGGCAAAAATAGGTCCTTTCCGTACCGTAAATTCACTCTTACCGGGATTATAAATCATGGTACCAATAATATCAGATGGCAGTAAGTCCGGAGTAAACTGAATCCTGTGAAAATCTGCATCAATGGCAGATGCCAAAGTTTTGATAGCCAGTGTTTTGGCCAAGCCGGGAAGGCCTTCAAGTAAAACATGTCCCTGCGCCAATAAACCGAGCATAAGCCTGTCTATCATATGTTTCTGACCTACTATAACCTTGGATGTTTCAGCATTTAATATTTCCATGAATGCACTATCCAGGTATATCTGCTGGTTTAATGCTTCTATGTCTATTGAAGTCTGCATCATTTCAGTAAAATTATTTTTTAAGTTATCCTATAATACTATGTCTTAAAAACCATTAAATTGATTTAAAGAGTGCAAATATGAGAAATAAAATGGTAAAAGTGTCCGTTTAATTCTTGATAAGTGACTATCACCTACCAATGCCAGTATATGTAACTGATTAAAACAGCATAAAAATTGTAGTGCAAAATTACATTAATGAGAATTTTACAAAACTACTTGCCATAATTTTTAACTAAATCTTAACTTCGCATTTTATTCTTTGCACATCTTATTATTGATTTTTTGTCCTAACCCATTTTAATGACACGTTTGCCATTTTTTATCTTCTTTATCCATATTTTTTTTGTTCAGACAACATCAGCCCAAAAAGACAGTCTGAGCTTCTACTATAATACCTTTGGTATACCAAAATACCAGATCAACAAAAAACCGGTCGATTCAAAAGAATTTAAATACCATCTGGCAAAAAACGATCCAGCACTCAGAAAATTTAATGCTGGCAAAAATTTAAACCTAACCAGTACAATCATGCAGGGTGCCGGAGGATTTTTATTGGGGTACAATCTGGCTGATATCATGATAAATAAAAATAAAAATTACACAGCAGGTGCTATTGGTTTGGGACTCATTGTCGTCAGTATCCCTCTTTCCAATTATGGCTTAAAGAAGTCAAATCAAGCATTGAGTATGTATCATTCAGAAGAATTTATGGTAAAAAACACACCTTCAACATCTCTCATCACCAGTGTAGCTGAAACTTGGAAAGATGCTTGTCTGATAGTACGGATTCCTGTATTTGCATCAAAAATAAAATATCTGAAATCTATCCTATCTGATTCCAAAACCAGTCAGGCATCAAAATCAGTCATACAAAAACAATTGGACAAAACTTTGGACGATAATAAAAAATATTTTGAATTGATTCAATCCAGTTTTAGAAAAGAGTTTTTTGCCAAGGATGTACTTTTTTTACCCGATTCACTATTTAAATCATTTATAGCAGGAGAAAAAACAGGATTTATAAATAAAAAAGGTGAATTGGATTCATCGCTGCAATGTGATGCTCAATACTCCTTTTTTATCATAACAGGAAAAGATTCAGATCAGCTATTGTTTGTAGACAGAGATTTGAATCCGGCAGGTTTTCCTTTTCCCTATAAAAAAAATACGTTTTTGCCGGCATTCAAAAAGCTGCTCGACAGAAAAAAATATATCCAAAAACAAATCTCCCACTTTAATCAAAAACTATTGCTGATTGGAAATTAGAACTTCATTGGCCAAAAAAATAAAATAGCACACTTAAAATGTTAGTGAAAATGAAATTTAGAAACATCAAGATTTTTATATTATTAGTGTTTTGCCTTGTATTATTTAATCAGTGTAAATCAAAGATAAATGAAAATAACCCTGAAAATAAAAATGAGACGGCTGCAGCAGAAAAAGAAACACCTATACAGGAATTAAAAAAGGAAACCCCTGGTGAAACATCCAATGAAACACCTAAGGTAAAAACTTCTGCACCTGTACCATCAGATTGGGTGGAAATTACAGAAGATGACGGTTTTAAGGTGGATATAAAATATGCCACTGTAGATAATTTTACTAAAAAAAAGATTTATGATTGTGGTAAATGTTATCTCAGACCTGAAGCTGCATCTTTGCTTGTGAAGATAAATAACGAATTGAAAGAAAAATATGGTTACAGCATTAAAGTATTTGATTGTTTCAGACCAAAACCTTATCAGCAGCGATTGTGGGATATAGTACCAGATCCGGATTATGTCACTCCACCCAACAAAGGATCGATGCACAGTCGTGGTCTGGCGGTAGATCTTACCATAGCGGATAAAAATGGTGTTGACCTGGATATGGGTACAGCGTATGATTTTTTTGGCAAAGAAGCCCATCAGGATTATAAAGGTCACTCGTCTGAAATAAATAAAAATCGATCCCTTCTCAAGTCTACCATGGAGAAATATGGGTTTAAATCTATCCGAACCGAGTGGTGGCATTACAGTCTAAATACCAAAACCTATCCCCTGGATGAGTGGGTATGGTCGTGTGAGTAAATTTCATTAGCATTATCCTATTTAAAGTCAACTGCTTCAAATCATATAAGCACATACTTCTTCCCCGGCAGTGATTTGACCATACCTTTAAATTCAAGAGCCAGAAGAACAGATGCTACTTCCGACGGTGACATGGCCATTTTGTAGGTGATAGCGTCTATTGCTATTTCCTTATGTTCCCTGAGAATGGCAACCATTCTGGTTTCATCTTCATCCAGTTCAACAAATAACTGTTTTTGCACTACTTTCCCTGCATCAATCTCCTCCCATCTGGTAATGTAAGCTACATCAGCAGCAGACTCAATCAGATGTGCTTTGTTTTGTTTAATCAGTTTATTGCAGCCTTCTGACAAGTCTTCTGTTACAGGACCAGGCAAAGCAAATACATCTTTGTTATACTCATTGGCAAACTCGGCTGTGATGATTGACCCACCTTTTCGCTTGGATTCGATCACAATCACCACATCACTTAAGGAAGCAATAATCCTGTTGCGCATCGGAAAATTTTCTCTGTCAGGTCTGGTGTCCGATGGAAACTCTGTGAGCACGCCACCATTTTCTATCATTTTTTTTGCCAGGGACTTGTGTTCAGCGGGATAATACCTGTCCAGACCATGTCCGAGAATCCCAATGGTTGGAATATTTACTTCCACACATTTTCGGTGAGCAGCAGCATCAATTCCATATGCCAGACCACTGACAAGCAACACATTATAGGGCAATAAGCCTTCCACTATTCTGTCACACATGATCCTGCCATACTCAGATGGTTGTCTAGTGCCTACGATAGCTACAGTTCTGTGATAGTTCAGATCAGCATTTCCATTGTAATACAGAACGATGGGACTACTGTCAAAATTCAATAATCGTTGAGGAAAAGCATTGTCAAGATATGACAACACCTGAATATTACTTTTTTCAATAAACTTCCATTCTTTTTCAGCTTCAAGTAAGGCCGTTTCAGTCTCAAAGCTTTCAGCGAATGTGTGTCCAATCCCGGGTATTTTTTTCAGATTTTTTTTTGACTCTGCAAATACTGCTTCAATGCTTCCACAGTATGAAATCAGATTTTTTGCCATCACAGGTCCAACTTTTGGAACTTTTGTCAGTGCGATGAGATATATGTACTCCTGCTGTGTCATTGTGCTATTTGAGCTGCTGCTTTAAATCTGGCCGCTTGATTGACGTTTCCGGCCATTTCATACACAAGCGCCAGCGCTTCATTCAATTGTTTATTGGCGGGTTGCAACTCATAAGCATAGTTCAGATACTGTAATGCCCAATCTCTTCTTTTATCCCTCATTTGCATCAATCCTTTACCTGCTTCCAGATAAAATGGAAAAAGTTCTGCATCATGACCTCTACCTTTCAGGTATTCACTAAATTCCTTAATAAAAGAAATATCAGGCCTCCTCAGTATGATAGGTTTTACTTGCCTGATGTACCTATTGATATCATTGTCCAGTTTATATCTCTCCGAAGCTACTCCCATAAGCATGAGATTGGGATTCTGATAATCAGGCACAATACCTACAGATTTCAATCCATAAAATTCGGCCTGATCAAGCAATCGGAGTTTTTCTGTTCTGTCTTCTGTGATCTTAAATTTTTCAAACAAAGCAGTGGACATAAACGAATTTGCGCGGGCGCTATTAGAAGATACGGCCACTGCAGCTTCATTTAATGATAATGCATCTTTCCAAACAGGTACTCTTACAAATGTTTTGGCTCCGTAACCCAGAACAGCTACCAAAGCAAGGGCCATTCCAACCAGTTTACCATTATGGGTGAGCTTGGGTAAATGTTCAGAAAGAAAATATGCCACTGCAATACAAAAACCAGCAGATGCCATAAATATAAAACGCTCATTCATAAATGTACCGAGATTAATCACGATATTAGAAACAATAGTCAGTGTGACCAGATAAAACAAAATAGAATACGCATATACAGATTTTTTTCCAATGCCTTTAATTCCAAAATAAATCAGAGTACCATACACAACAAGTGACAAAATAGGCAACAATGAAAAAATACCTACCTTTGGAATGGCATATGGATAATAATCATGCGACAGCGGATGTGGCCAGATCATCAGTTGTATATATTTCCCAAGGGTGTACATGATACTTCCGAATTTCTCACCCGACTTCATGCCCAGAAAAGGATTATTCATCAGGTCATTGACTTCCTGTCCAAACTTTGGAACACCTGCTGTATTAAATCGCAATATGAGATAGGCCACAGTTGTTGCTATAAGCCAGAAAAGTAATGTCTTTAACTTTTTCCAATCTGTATCACTAAAAAAATAAATGGTCAATGGGATCACGGCCAGAAAAGTAATGGCATTTTCTTTGGATAATAACCCTAAAAAATAACCCGATGCGCTGAGTATTAACCACTTTTTTTGACCAAAATCCATAAACCTTAGTCCCCCATACAACGCAGCTAATGAAAAAAGCATAGACATGATTTCGTCTCTTCCTTTTATATTGGCTACCGCTTCTGTATGAATAGGATGTACTATAAACAACATTGTAGCCAAAAAAGGAATTGACATCCACCAGGATTGGGTTTTGAAATTCCTAAAAAGCAGGACCAAAACCATCATGAGCAGAACACCCGTCAAAGCATACAAAAGTACATTAATAAAATGGCTCAACCATGGGTTCATGTCTCCAACCAATCCATATTCTACAGCAAAAGTAATGATAGATAAAGGACGATATCTGTTGCCCTGTACCAGTTCCTTTTTCTCTCCGAAATACCCTTCAAAACTTTCAGTGGTGAGAATATCCCAAATGCCGCTAAAACCTTTTTTGGTAAATGAGTTGCCAGTTATCACCATCTGATCATCCAAAACGTAATTAAACGGCAGACAAGCAAAATACAATCCAAAGCTTAACCCAATAAAGATCAGTGTTGCTATCCAGTATTTTTTTAAATAAGACTCCTGATAAAAAGACCCCTGCACCTGAGCCATCGGGATTTTTTGAACTGCCACTTCCTTTACTGCTCCGGTTTTGGAAGTAATATATTGTTTTCTTTTCGTCATATCTGGGTTATTAATAGCTTGAGTGCAAAGATTCGTAAAATTCACCTATTTTTGTAACACTTTTAAAAAATTCTTAACAAAGTCTCATGTTGCCATTTCTCAAATATAAACTGATCATTATTTTTTGTATCATAAATAGCTATTGGCTATTGGGTCAAATGAATATAAAAGTCGGTTATATCGGCGGATTTACAGAAGCCCCGGTATTAAATAAAGTAGTAGATGATTTCAATACCAATTTTTTATTAAATCAAACCGATGGAAAATTGGACGACAAACTGGATAGATTCAGATCTCTGCACGGCATAGAAATAGGACTGAGATACCGAATAAATAAAGTAGGCTTTGAGTTCTCCTGGCACAGTATGAGTAACAAAAGTGATGTGATTGCTACCCTATCAGATAATAGTACTT
The DNA here is from genome assembly GCA_016714445.1 of Saprospiraceae bacterium. Classification (GTDB taxonomy): domain Bacteria; phylum Bacteroidota; class Bacteroidia; order Chitinophagales; family Saprospiraceae; genus OLB9. The sequence continues at coordinate 613,369 of JADJNF010000007.1, forward strand.
TGCAGGATAAGTGGTTCTTAAGTCTCACAGAATACTCTCTTGGGGTTGAAAATTATTTTGGTCATTTTGGTTATGGTGCTGCTTTGGGTTACAGAAGTGCAAGAATGAAAACTGATATCACCGGCGCTCCGAGAAAAAAAAGAAGTGTGACGTCAGAATCCGGGTATAGCAGCAAATTTTATCTGATATTTCAGTTCCCTGGGGAGAAAGTTGGGATTGCATTCAAACCGTATGTACAGGTTCCTTTAAAAAATATTGACATCAGCAGTTTTGATCAGGAACTCAATGTTCAGCTGGACAATAGCTATTTAGCAGTCAAACCACAGGAAGAAAAGTTCTTCATGTATGGAATATCCATCGTATTGTACAATGGTAAACAATAGAAATTTACATTTGTAATATGTTTTTTAGCTTAAAATCAACTATATATGTTTAACTCAAAACTCATTTTTCTGATAGTCGCGTTTATATGGAATGGAACATTTCTTTTATGTCAAAACATCGAAGAATCAGGTGGTGGTGAATATATTCATAACCCTAGCATGAAATGTGTGTCCGATGAAGATTACTCCAGAATTTCATTTATGCTTCATGACAATATGAATATTCTTCAAAATAAAGGCATACTTCCTAAATCTGACAAAAATCAAGTCGTTGCATTTGCTTTTCCTCTTAAAAAAGCTGAAAATTTAACCTGGAATAATTTCTATGGTATCAGTGGGTTTGTAGATCAAAATTCGGATAATGAAGTGATGGATTATAATTGTGGGCTAAGAACTTACGACGGACACAATGGCGTTGACTATTTTACATGGCCTTTTCAATGGTATCTGGTTGAAAATGACCTTGTGCATATCGTTGCAGCTGCAGATGGTATCATCATAGGCAAGGAAGACGGCAATAGTAGTTATAGTTGCGACTGGAATGGTAATCAAAACTGGAATGCTGTGTATCTTAGGCACAATGACGGATCGGTGACATGGTACGGTCATATGAAAAAAAATTCTTTAACAGGAAAAGCCATTGGAAGTCAGGTAAAACAAGGTGAATATCTGGGAGTGGTAGGAAGTTCAGGGAGATCATCCGGCCCTCACCTTCATTTTGAAGTGTATAAAAGTCAACCTTTTACCAGATTTAATCTGATAGAACCTCACAGTGGAAGTTGCAATACTTTAAATAATGATAGCTGGTGGGAATCACAGGAATCATATCAGTATCCTGTGTTAAATACTATACTTACGCATAATAATGTTATTGAGTTTGGTTGTCCCACTGAATTGGAAAAGACTTATTTTAAGAATGAATTTAAGCCCGGAGATAAGGTATACTTTAGCAGATTTTACAAAGACCAGAAGAAAGGATCCACTTCTTTTCAAAAAGTTTACAAACCTGATAATACTTTGTGGCGTCAATGGCAACATACATTTACTGATGATTTTAATGCATCATGGTGGTTTAACACCCAAACATTGCCAGCAAATGCTGAAATAGGTGAATGGAAATATGAAGCAACCTATGAAGGCAGCTATATGCAACACACTTTTAGAGTTACCAATACAAGCGGAACCGCTGATGAAGATACAGAATTTAATATGATTACTTTCCCGAATCCTGCTATTGATATTCTAAAATTATCCTTCCCTCCAAATGATCAAATCCAAAAAATAGCAATCATTATTAGATCTGTAACAGGCAAGATTGTTTTGAATCAGACTTACTTAGGTGAGACAGAAGGTCAGGTAGATATTGCGCACCTTCCAAATGGAATTTATTTACTGGAGTGCAAGAAGGAAGATAAAACCTTGACCAAAAAACTGATTATTAACCGGTAAAAGTTTACTCCTCATAAAAACCAACACTTCCCCCTACCCAATCTTTGTCTTTGTTGTATTTTACACCGATCATCTTTCCTTTTGAAAGCCGGACAAGATTCGTAACAACAAAAGCTTTGGGCGCATCTTTAGGCCACATCATGAGCATCCTTATCTCTACTTTTACCGGGTCATTGGGTGATTTCAGTACAGGCTCGTAAAGGACTTTGCGTTGCAGGATATAATTGGACCTGTTTTCAATCTTTTCAATATCTTCAGTCGTAACGTCGATTATCACTCCGGCGCCGGCAAAAGAAAACAATGGTTTCAACACATAATTTTCAAGATCGGTTGGCAATTTTTCAAGCTCATGCAAAAAATAGGTTTCCGGTACGTACTTATTTTTCAAAAAAGGCATGATATATTTACTTATGCGGTAAAACCAGTTTGGGTGGCCTATCCACTCCACATCAAGGTCATCGGTAAACTTAAATTGCATTTTCAGATCAGTCCTTTGATACAATTCATCAAATATAACTCTGTTGTAAATTTTTTTAATTTCCACCAATGTACCATGATCGTCAGTGTAAAATAATTTTTTGCCCTGTTTGATCACCTTGGTAACACAAACTACCGGAATACCAAGTTCCACAGACGTACTCAACATATCTATGTATGTATTTTGTTTTTCGGGTTCGATTTCAAGGAGTATCACGTTTTTTTGATCAGTATCACCTACGATAATATCAAACATAAGTTTTTTATAAGATTCTGCATTATAACCATTAAAAAAGCATGTCATGTTTGCCGGAATTTCATAATGGTCCTTGTATGCCTGAGACACCATGTACTGAAAAAAATACACTGATGGGAAACCCTGGATTTCTATTAGTTGAGGGAACGGATCACCATTATCATCCAGACAAACTCCAAAATCCATCTGCAAGAAGGTAGTATGCTCATCTTCATTCGGAACGATAAGGCTTTCATCGTACAAAGCTCCTTGAGTAAAAACCTTTATATCTTTTCTGATGACGGTTTCATTGATGAGGTCACAGGCTTCCAATAGTCTATCTTTCAAAAGAGCAGGAATAAAAAACGGGGTCTCTGCTTCTCTGAAAAGCGGTTTATGGTTGTATCTTGCTCTTATTCCTTCTTTAAAATTTTCGTATTTTTCAGGGGTGAAAGCTGCATTAAATTTTGCTCTTATGTCAGGAATCATACCAATACAGAATTATTTGCATAAATGGAATCCATTGCATTTTCAATAAAAAGCGGCAAAACGGTGTCGTGGGTAAGTTCAATCTTGTCAGGATCATCTATATGTTCCATCATAGAATCATATTTCGTCTGGCCAAAATTTTCAACCACTTTTTCTCTGATTTCCGGCTTTTCAAAGTGTATTTTCATACCGACCGGATCGGCTTCAGGGTGAAACTGAGTACCGATAAATTCATCTGAAAACCTCACAGCCATTATAGCACGTTCATATTCTACGTGGGTTCTTATCTTTTCTAGAGCCAGAATTTTGGCACCATGCATCCTGAAAACATCAAGATCGGGTTGTATCAATTGGTAGTCCCTACTGTCTACGGCGTATAATGGATCCGGCAAATTTTTAAAAATCGGATCATTTTCTCCGTACTTTGTTTTATGTACCGGCATGACGCCAAAAGATGTAGATTTACGTGCAGCCAAAGTACCTAGCTCAAAATAAAAACATGCCATCTGGAATGAATGGCATATAAAAAACATATACTTTTTGTCAAATTTGTTATTTTGGTTAAACTCCCAAAGATCGCCCACCAATTTATACCAGGCTTTATCCCAGACTCCGTTTCCCTCCATCGGATTACCCGGCCCTCCACTGGAAATGTATACATCATATTCCATTCCAGGAACTTCATTGGTTACCCGCACATCAAACTCATCAATGTCAAATGCACTGCTATACATAGCTGCAATATCTCTGATACAACGCATGCCCTGATTGGGTTTGCCTTCATTCATATCGAGAATCGCCATTTTTAATTTATACTCCATGGGTATTGGTTCAACTTGTTGCTACCATTAAAAAAACCATCTGCTTTTATGCAGAACTACTTTTTAGCTGTGGCTTTCTTAGGTGCTGCAAAGATATTACTTATAAACGAACCCCAGGTAAGATTCATCTGATTTGCTTTATGATTCTGTGCTTTTTCTATGGCCATCAAGGCTGCATTCTCCACTATCCAGTCAAAATTTGTCTGGCCGACAGAATTTATATCTGCATCAGGCGCAGGATTACAGAAATCAATGGCAATAGGAATACCATCTCTGACAGCAAATTCTACTGTATTAAAGTCATATCCCAATGATCTACAAAGTGTTTTTGTATATTCCTCTACTGTCGCAAGTAATTTTTTGTCCGTAGTCGGATTATCTACTACATATCTGAGATGATGTGGATTTCTAGGTTCATATGGCATGATATGCACTCTGTCCCCTGCCAGATAATAACATCTGAAATAATGATCAAAAACTATTTCTTCCTGCAAAAGCATCACCAATTGGTCAGTTTCTGCATGTTTTACCCAAAGGTCTTCGGGACTGGTCACTTTATAGACACTCTTCCAACCACCACCAGAATGTGGTTTCATATAGGCCGGAAATTTTATATAATCAAAAATACGTTGCCAATCCGTTGGATACTTCAAATTTCTGAACGATTGCTCAGATGTATCATCCGGTCTGTTGTGCGAAGGTAATAATACAGTATTCGGAACAGGGACACCCACTGTTTTGGACAGACAATTGTTGAAAAACTTTTCATCTGCACTCCACCAGAAAGGGTTGTTGGCTACTGCAGTACCCATTAATGCAGCATTCTTAAGATATGCTCTGTAAAAAGGAACATCCTGAGAAATTCTATCGATAATAACTGCGTATTCAGTAGGGTCAGCCTGCTCTACAACGTCAATCTGAACAGCTTCTGCCATTATACCTTTTACCTTCTTCGAATTTACTCTGTCGATAAACGCCTGTGGAAATGTATTTTCCTTGCCAAATAAGATCCCTATCTTCTTCATTAAAAAAATGATTTTATTATTTTAAAAATATTTTAATTATCTGCTCGCTTGCAAATATTGAATATTGGATTGAATTTTCCTAAAAAAGTGACATAAAAATATAAAAGTGATGAAACCAAATGATAGCAGGCAAACCTGAATTTCCTTATAAAATCAGAATTAAATTTTTCACTATCAATAGTAAAAAGGTCAATACGCATTTATCTCTTAACTAATGGAAACATACGGAATAAAATTTTATTTCATAATGCTGACCAAAAATTGCTTTTTGCCACCGCTTTACTTAACCTCCAATATCTCAAACCGCTTTAAAAAGTCAGGATCAAAATCAGCGCCATGTCCCGGAGTATCATCCACTGTCACCTCCCAGTCTTTGTGGTAGGTCATGCCTCCGATCACGGGATCTTCAGACAACATCAAAGGGCTGTCCAGATCGTGAAATATAATATGATCCCAAGCCATATCAAAATGTACCAATGCGGATATGCCCAGACGGGACTCAGAAAATGAACCTGTCTGACAATATACATCCGCAGATTGTGCAATAGCTGCCACTTTCATAGAGTTGCATATACCTCCTGATTTACCCAGTTTGATGTTGATCAGATCAGCAGCATTCTGACTGAGCACTTTATAGGCATCCTTATGATTAAATACAGACTCATCTGCCATGATGGGTATTGGACTATCTGCAGTAAGCCGAACCTGATCTGCAGTATTTCCTGCCTGCACAGGTTCTTCACAATGTTCTATACTAAGATCTTTCATGGCTTCAAGTGCTCTTTTGGCATCCAGATAATTCCAACCCTGATTGGCATCTATGCGTAATGGCAAGTCATCACCCACCGCTTTTCGAATGGCTTTCATTCGTTCAACATCATTGATATATCCTCGTTCTCCTAATTTCACTTTCAGCACCGGGAAACCCATTTCTTTATATTTGATGGCTTTTTCTACCATTTTCTCCTTGGGCAACAGGCTGACTGTATTGTCTGTATATATTTTTTTGTCTCTGTCTCCTTTCAGAAAGACATACAACGGCAGTTCATCCATTTTAGATACCAAGTCATACAGTGCCATATCAAAAGCACATTTCACAGAAGCGTTGCCAACAATCATTCGATCCATAAGTGCAACATGTTTGTGTATTTCTCTAGGATTAGACCCTATTAGTGCTGCCGCCAAATCTTTTGCAAAAGCTACTGTTCCTGTTTGTGTTTCACCGTGTATTGACCTGTATGGACAACACTCCCCAACACCATAAATACCGTCCGAATTATATATTTTAACAATCGTATTGCGGGCGTGTGTCAGTGCACCTTTTGAAATGACAAAGGGTTCATAAAGTTTTATCTGAACAGGAATGATTTCTATTTTGTGGATGGTGGTTTTACGCATAATATTTTATTTTTAAATGATGTAGACCGGTTGAAGTATCAGGTGAAAGTATCAAGTCCTGCATGTAAAATCTTACTGAAACGCCATGTGTCTTCAAAAGTATTATAAAGCGGAGTGGGGGCTACTCTGATTACATCCGGCTCACGCCAATCTGCAATTACCCCATGTTCAGTCAGATATTGAAATAGCCTTTTATCCGGATTTTTCATCTGAATGGACAATTGACAACCTCTTTGAGAAGGATCAGACGGCGTGATGATATGTATATTTTCATTGTTTTCCTGCAATATGAGGTATTCCAGATAAGCAGTAAGCAATTTTGATTTTTTTTGCAAATTTACCATACCTGCTTCAGCAAAAATATCAAGGGAAGCTCTGATAGCAGCCATAGAAAGCACAGGTGGATTACTCAACTGCCATCCTTCAGCGGTATCAATAGGTTTAAACTCATCGCCCATGAGAAAGCGGGTTTTTTTATCATGTCCCCACCACCCTGCAAACCGTGGAAGTTCAGAATTATGATGATGTCTCTCATGTATAAAACAACCTGAAAGACTCCCGGGACCGGAATTGAGATATTTATAACTACACCAGGCGGCAAAATCCGGACCGTCATCATGCAAGTTTAAATGAAGATTGCCGGCAGCGTGCGCCAGATCAAATCCGACGATACAACCTTTTGCATGACCCAATGCTGTAATCTCCTTTATGTCATATGCTTGTCCGGTATAATAATTTACGCCACCTATCAAAATCAAAGCAATCTGATCGCCTTGCTCTTCTATCATCTTTTGTACATTCCCAATGGAAACAATTTCATCATCGCCATTTGGTTTTAGTTCGATCATACTCTCTTTGGGGTCAAATCCATGAAATTTCACCTGACTGGAAATAGCATATCTATCAGATGGGAACGGCGAATAATCAAAAAGTATCTTATGGCGCGTTTTAGTCGGTCTGTAAAAACTTACCATCAGCAGATGCAGATTCACCGTAAGACTATTCATGACTACTACTTCCGATGGCAACGCTCCAACTATTTCAGCCATCGGACCTGCAAGCAACTCATGATATGGCATCCATGGATTTTTGGCATGAAAATGACCTTCCACACCCAGATTTTTCCAATCTTCCAATTCCTGAAGTATATATTCACGAGTAATTTTCGGCATTAATCCAAGACTGTTGCCACATAGATACAAAACTTCCCGACCATCTTTATCCTTGGGAATGTGAAATTTATTTCTGAAAGACAGGAGCGGATCTATCAAGTCCTGTTGATTTGCGTAATCCAAAGAAGTATTCAAAGCGAGCTATTTTTAAAAAAAACAAAAATAATGAATAAATATTTAGTAGTCCTCTTTCACAACTATTTATCACCGAATATCCACTTTGTGACATTATCATTCCATATATGATCTCTATCCTGGCTTGAAATTATACCGGCATCCACCCCTTCATCTATTACTTTGCCCGGATAACATCCCGGTACACTTTCTATCTCACCCAGTGGGTATGGATCGTCCAAACCAGCCACTATCTGAGAAACGCCAGCCCTTCGGACAAGCATTTCAAATGATAGTACGTCATGAACTATGGAGTCAAAAAAAATATTGGTACAGTGGTTTGTTTCTTCAGGACTTCTGGCTCCCTCAAAAAGATCCGGTCTCCCCTTATATCCCTGGACTCTTCTGCCGTAACCCATCTGACCAAACTGATTTCCATGTGCAAAACAGGTTCTTACATTCGGAAATCTGTCCGGGAAATCCAATAAACTATAAAAATGCCATGCATCTGCCGTCTGTGCACACATCCATATGAGATGAAAACGCCAATACTTGTCTTCAAGCTGTATGATGTCCTCCGCATTGTAAGGATGAATCTCAACTGCCAGATGGTATTGATCTGCCAACTCAAATATAGGTATCAATGATTCATCGGCAATAGCGGTCCATTTTCCTTCTTTATTTATAAAATGTGATGGCAGACAAAGTAAGGGCATATGATGATCTTCCACACACCTACGTATTTCGTCCAAAGCATCGTCCACGTACAATGGCTGCACAACAAAACCTGAAATAAATTTTTCAGGACATTCCTCCTGCACTGATGCATTAAAATCATTTTGAAATCTGGTGACATCTTTTGCATCCTGTCTGGAATAGCCATTGCAATAAAGCTGAGACAAATTCAATAATACTTCCTTATCAATACCATTTGCCTCCATCCACTCTAATTTTCGGGACAGAAAAAAACTATCGTCTGTGATCGGTCTTCTCCATCTGCCCTGACACATGCAGGACATATCTTCTTCCACCCAGAATATTTCCCTGTCCTTCATAAAACGCGGTATCTGATGCGGATACGGTAACAGATGTCCATGGCCATTGATTCTCATAAGAAAACAAAAGATTTAATTGCGATTCCAAAGGTAAATATTTCAAACTGTATTTTGCTAAAATAAAAAAGGAATCAATATTTCTACTGATTCCTTTTTATTTTATTCTGCTATCTTATTCTTCTATTTTCCACCAAAATTTACTCCAAGGGTAAGTTCATGTGATCCATTATTATAATCCTGAATCAGATGTGACGATGTATTGTAGGAGTAATAAAAATTCAGCTTTTCGATTTTAGTACCCAAAAGGAAACCCAATCTTTTATCAGCTCCCAAAGTGTAAGTTACTCCTCCGATGAGTTTGTCCTGCAAAAATCCAAAATTCAGATTCAGGTCAATATGCGTAGGTACATTAGCCAATTTTTTCATTATAATACTTGGTGTCATGCTTATATCAGACTGTATGTCCAGTTTGTAGCCAAACTGCAATATAAACCCAAGTTCTCTGTCCGGGGCGTTATCATCAATATCGCTTATTCTCGAACTAACCATAGATGGCAATGCCAATCCATAAGTCAGCCTATCCATATAAATTCCGTACAAACCAAAAGATGCGTCAAAATATTCAGCACCAGCCAAAGCTTGATTGATGATCGGATCGGGATCTGCGTTACCAATACCGGCCAAACCATGTTTGATATATTCTGCAGAAATACCGAAACCTACCTGATTTGTTTCTGACTTTATGATGTAACTCAATCCTACAGCCCCTTTGGTGGTTTCCAATTCTCCAAACTTATCGGAAAGCACATTAACTCCCAAAGCCAGTCTGTTTCCTACCGGTCCATTGTAGGACAAGGTGACTGTCCGCGGGGCACCATCAATGCCTGACCATTTGTTACGATAGTTGAGCAATACCTGATGTTTCATGGCTGACCCTATGGCACCTGGATTAATAAGTTGCGGGTTGACCTGAGCTTGTGTATAAATGTATCTTTCGTCAAAATACCTGGATTGGGCATTCATACCTGCAGCATACAGCAACACTGCACAAGCCACAAATGATTTAAATAAATTATTAGTCTTCATATGATCTCTTTTATGAAAATTCTACTTTAATAAGTTAATTAATTGGCCCTTAATAAAGTGACCGTCCCTTTATACACTTCTCTTCTTCCTTGCCCAAAATTGACGGTCAGCACCCAAATATAAGCTCCTTCTTTCAGATCTTTACCATCTTTATCTATGCCCTGCCAAGTATTATCATAATTACTTTGTGAATAAATCAGCCTTCCCCATCTGTCAAAAACAGACAGATCTGATGAATTTTGCTGAACACAATTTATTTTAAAAATATCATTAAAATTGTCTCCATTGGGTGTAATAATGGTTGAACCGATATAACATTTACCCGGAAATTCACACTCGTTAATTTCAATATTGGTCAATCTAACCTCACAATTATTTGCGTCCGTAACCGTAACATTATAAAATCCTTTTGGCAAATTTTCAAGCTTGTTGTCTAAATCAGATGAACCAAACCAGTTGAAACTATAATTTCCGGCTCCGGTATTGTTCATATTCAACTCAATATTTCCGGTTTCCTTATTCGCTTCAGAACAATTCTGTTTTACTGTTGCTGCCAGTTTTGTAGGTTGAGTGACTTCCAACTCTCCTGTTGTTACCATTCCCTTGGCATTCTCTGCTTCTATCGTGTATTTTCCTGCTACCAATCCGGTAAATGATATATTATTGTTATTTACAATGATGGTTCTTAATGTCTGAATGCCTCTTTTCAGATTTACTGTGATCGGAAAAGCGCCTTCTGACAATGTTGCCGTAACGCTTCCGTCATCATCCCCAAAACATGGGACACCAAAACCATTAAAATTGGATGAAACAGCTGCTGAAGCTATCTTTGGCGCTTTGGTGGAATCTATTGGAGGGTTAAAGTCTACAACTATACCAGATCTGGTGGCTGTACAACCATTGGCATCGGTGACCGTAACATTATAAGTTCCTGCTTTTACATTATTGGCATCAATGGCTCCGGATGTAGATCCATCAGGTATTGAGGTAGTTCCAGTTCCTCCTGACCACACAGTTATATAGTTTGGTGTACCTCCTGTTATATTTAATGATATCTTTCCATCACTTGCAGTTGAAGTACTTGCTTTCACTGTACCTGTAAGGCCAATATTTACTGCATTTACAGGTTCTTCAATAGTGACTGTGACCGTTTTACTTTGTCCCGGGACAGAAATATCTGTAACGGTCACCGTATATGTACCCGCTTTTACATTCTGGGGATTTGATCCTGAAAGTCCACCTGTCCATGTATAAGTATAATTAGGACATCCTCCTGATGCATTGATCTGTATGGATCCATCTGACCCGCCTTTACATTTGACGTTTGTTGATGATGAAGTAACTAACAGTTCTGTTTGTGTATTGCCTACTGTAAATGAAGCGCTTGCAGTACATCCTTTAGAATCAGTCACTACAACACTATACGCTCCCGGATCAAGATTAGTTGGGTTGGCAGTATTGCCTACGGGTGGTGTCCAGGCATAACCAAAACCTCCATTACCACCTGAAGTGGCACTGATGTTGATGGCTCCCCTTTGTCCGCAACCTACATTGGTTACGACATTTACTGTGGGAATTGTTATTACAGTCGGTTCTCCTACTGTAGCATTGCCTGTGCAACAAACTTCACCATTAAAAGTCACTTCATATGTATATGTACCTGCTCCAACACCCGTGAGGTTGGTTCCTGATGTAACCGGTGCTGAAGCTTTAACCACTACCCCATTTCTTTTCCAAACGACCATATGCGCTGCCAGATTAGTACCCGTCACCGCAAGTGCAACTGAACCATCTGTTCTGCCATTACAACTGACATTGGTTACTGCACCTAGCACACAAGTTGCGGAGCACATAGGGTTAGGAGTTGTGCAGGTTACTGATCCACCTACGGTCTGACTTGGAATCTCAACTGCTCCTGCACCACCAACTTCAGTAGGTCCCGGGACAGTTATGGCCATACTTGGCAAACATTGTTTAATTTTAAAACATATCTGAAATATTTTATGTCCATTAGGTTTTGTAATCAGATCCAGACTATTCCAACTAAAGTTCAGCATGTTACCATTATTTTGAAATGCAGATGAATTCAGGGACTCCAGGTTGTACATATCTGTTCGGATAAATTCCAACTGAGATGCATCCCATGAAAATTTGGTCTGTATACTGAGTACATTCTTAAAATTATCTACCGTTACATCCACGCACACTGTATCATCTATTTTACCATTGATGGTACCCACTTTGATAGTTACCGCATCGGGAGGAGGATTATCTGTAATGGTTACTTTTCCATAGCTTATGCATAATGGCAGGGAGTCTGAATTGTCATTTGTCCAGTCCGTTTCTAATGTACCCTGACCAAATAAAATACATCCAGTCTGACCGACGTTTCCAATTGCTTTAAAACAAAACTCCATTATGACTGTGTTGTCTGCCAAAGTGACCGGTATATCAGCATTGTCATTAAACCATGCATAAATAAATTTTCCTGTAGCAACATTAGACGAACTGAATCCGCTACTGAATCCAGGTATACCACCTGACACTGGCGTTTTAACTTCAATAAACTGAAGTATAGATGGGTCCCATGAAATACTTCCCTGTCCTGATTGAATGAGTTTAAAGTTTTTTACCGATATAGGCACACAAATGGTCTTATCCTTCTCCCCGTTGAGTACTGCCCCTGTAAAAGTAAGATTAGTTGCATTGGTACAAGTAGGATTGGGACATGGGTCGACCGGGCCGTTTCCAATGATTGTAACGGTTCCTTTGACATTGACTACATCAACCTGTCCCAGGTTACCGTTTACTACATCAATTATTCTTGGGACATTGCTCATAGCAACATCAGATTTTGATCCTTTGGGACCTGTAGCATTAAATACTAACGTAAACAATCGACTCCCATTTGGCAATGATTTGCCAACACCCTGAGGATCATTCCAGGCAAAAATAATCTGTCCGTTTTTTACGCCCACGCCATTGGGCCCTGAAACAATTGATGCGGATAATCCCGGAAGTGCTCCTGAAAAATTTGTGATTTGATTAAACCCAAGTATGAGTGAATCATAATTTATGGAGAACTGCACTCCCAATAAATTAGTAAATCCATTTACAGTGACATCTACAGACGCCTGTGTATTTTGTTCAACAGTTACGCTGGACATACTGATTGTCAACTGAGCATCGGCATTATTCAGAAATATAAAAATACTGGTTAGTATTGTAATAAAAATTTTCCTCATGTCGGGAATTTTTTAAATGATAAAATCAGATTGCAAAATTAAGCATTAATTTACTTAAACTCAATATATAATCTTATTATTAACTATTTCTATGTATAATTTAACCTTAATGTAAAATTATACTTAGATCAATAAGATATAGTACAAATTATGAGCCAAAAAAAACTAAGCACATATAAAGGTGGGAAACTGTCGCATTTTTGACAAAAATAGGTATAAATTTGTTCATAGCCAAGCTTATGCATTTAAAATATTGATTTCACTTTGAAATTATGAAAATAATAACATATTGGAATTTTTTTTTTTAGATTTGGCTATTCAGGAAGAGGATTAATAACACTGAACAAAAGTTTTAATATCTATACTTCTCAAGCTTATTCTTAAGCTATTTTTTTTTAAGGAAAGACAAACAAAATCTGTTTTCATCATAGTAAAAACCATTCATCTAATTTACGTACAACGAATTAAGAACGGTTAATATTTGAGTCCTAACTGATAACAAATTTATTATAAAAAATTAAAAATATAAACCCCGGACTTGTGAAAAATTAAAAAGCCCGGACATGATTCATGCCCGGGCTTTTCGAATATTTTTTGTTTATATCTTAAATCTATTTGTTAAGATAAATCATCTTTTTGGTGGCTTTCAGGCCGTTGCTTTCGAGTTCGTAAAACATTACACCCTGTGCATTGATCTCTTCAGAAGCAATATTTACTTCACTTCTGCCTTTCGGATATGTGTTGGTAATGGTTTTTAACACCTTACCTGTGATATCATAGATCGTTAACTTGGCTTCTCCTGCTGAAGGCAATGTAAAGCCTATTGATGTAGTAGCAGTGAATGGGTTTGGATTATTCTGATCCAAAGCAAATACTGCATCTGATGTCTTATCGTTTCTGAATGTAAGTCCCAGATTTATTTCACTCAAGTCGTGTGTGTAAGCTTCGGCTTTGGTGATATCTGATGAAAATTTAACTGTATTGGTTAATGTATTATTCGCAGTCGCTCTGAACTCAATGGTAAACAGGACTTTGTCTTTATCAATGGTGACACCTTTAAAGTCATTCCAACTGAAGGCAAGTTTACCATTATTAGCCTGAAGCACATTTACATTCTCATTATTCATCTGTATGGCTCCTGAAGATACTCCCTGAAACTCCATAGATGTCTGATCAAAATTGAAAGTCCACTGAGCCCCTGACATGTTTGTAAAGTTGTCAGCAGTGATGTCCATTTTAACATTTTGGCCAGCCTGGAAGCTTTGATCTTCTGCTACAAACGTTAATGTTTTGCTTCTGTTTTCAGTAGATGCACCATTGAAGTTGGTTACCGCTGATCCGTTGATATCTCCTACTTTTACTCCTGTGAAGTTATTCTCCATCATAGAAGTTGTAAAGTTATTGATACCGATGTATTCATTGACACCCCATGGATTGGCAATATCAGAGATGTTGATCGCTTTATCCAGGAATCTCCATGACTTGTTGTTAGGCAATTCTATGTAAATACCCAGGATAAGTTTTCTAAGTTCTACCAGGTCAGCGGCAGTTACTTTGTTGTCTTTGTTGACGTCAGCAGCTATGAACTTGTATGCAGAGTTAAATTTATCAATCTGCAGTATATGTCTCTGAATCATTACAAGGTCAAGTGTGGAAACACCATTGAGATGGTCATCATCTTTTTCAGGTGTAATCCTGTAACTTACGTTGCCGGACATACCTATAAACTCAAAGTGTCCCAGTGTATTTGTCATGTTTGACCTGGTCTCATTGCTGTCCATATTTTCAAGCGTAATCTGCACATCTTTGATCATTTGATTCTTCTCAGTGCCAACGTTACCAGCCACTCTTGCACCAGAACAAGCTGTACCATTTGCCTGTACATTTAAGGTAACTGTACAGTAGTCTGTATTTCCGGAGGCATCCCAAACACTCATATTTTCAGTGTTTTGTCCCAATTCATCACAAGTGTACCATTTTGCAGAAGAACAATCCAATGGTCTCCACAGCTGAGCTGTACCTGCTTCGTATTCTGCCTGAGTTGCATTCAACCCATTACCTTTGAAATAATGCTCTATGGTAAGTTTTGAAGCCACTGGTCTCGCTCCATCAAATGTAAACCAAAGTTTACCCGGGCAGTTGTCAGATGAACCTTTATCAAAATCTTTTGCCCAAATGCTGATGCTTCCTGTAGTAGGCATAACCACAGTGGTCAATTCTGAAATACAGTATGGAGTTGGTTTCTTCTTGTCCAATACCCGGAAAATATAGTCAACTGTTGATTGATTGCCACACAAATCTTCAACGGTCCATTTTATGTGATAAGTTCCTACCGGGAATGTGCCGGATGCATCATTTGTAATGCCGGTTCTGAATATAGTACCTGAAGCATTTTCAAGTCTGATCACATAACTCCACTTCAATTGCGCTGATGGTGTACAATCGGTTGCTGAATTTTTAAGATCTACTATACCCGTGCAATTGTCTCCAAAAGCATCAGTATCAGCCTTGGAAGATATTGCGATCACCGGTTTAACGGTTTCAGATACTTTGATGATCTGTGTATATGTCCAAATATTAATATTAGCAGTAGGAGATGTAGGATAAAGATCTCCATTTATGTCTCTGTTTGGAGCAAATCTACACCAATCAATAACGGTCCATTTTCTTAGTATTTTAAAACATACTCCTTCGACAAATGGGAATAACTGATCTTCGTAAGTATAAGCTACCTGACTGCAAGGACCGTTTCCTAATTCCGGTACTCCAGTCTTGGAAGGATCTGTATCAATATTCATACATCCATTTACTTCCTTATTGTCCAGATTTTTCCAGACTCCTGTAGTTAAATTTCTAACAGGACCATCGTACGGAGTTGTATTTCTGACGGTAATCGTTTGAGAACATGTAGCAGTTCTGCCACCATTATCTGTCACTGTAAATGTACGTGTTATCACACCCTGACCACAATTATCAATTGTACCGGTATTTTTCCAAGTCATACTTGGGTTTGGACAGTTGTCTGTAAAGTAAGGTGTAGATAAAGGTGTTGCAGAATATACAGGTCTTCCTAATACGAGTGAAGATGTATCCGCACCACAATTGATGGTTACATTTATGGGACAAGTGATCACAGGTGGTACTTTGTCTTCTACTTTTATGATTACCATACAAGTATTGCTGTTGTCCGGATAATTAGGATTAGGAAAGCCTGTATTGGTAGGAGGTCCAAAAAAACCATCCTGATTTGCATCATCCCAAACCGTCAATATTACCTGAATATAACCTCTGTCAAGTGCATTGATGACACCATCGCGGTTACCATCTACTTCCTGTCGGCTTAGGTCATCACAACAAAACTGCACATATCTGCCTGGCAATGTTTGATTTGCCGGATTAGTAGGATTTACAGTTGACACATCATCTCTGGTTCCGCAACCAGCGGTCATTCTTGACACCTGAAATCCGACTTCTGTACAATTATCATGACTACCATCATCAAAAGTATGAGCAAAAACACGTGCCTGACCATTGTTAGACAATGTAACTACAGTAAATTCATCACATACCGCTACTGGTGGAGTTCTGTCTACTACATCAATTTCTGTAGTTGTTGTTGTCACATTTCCACATGCATCAACTACATAAAATCTCACCCATGTACGACCCAAAGGAAGGCCTATTATTCTGTATGCATTGGCTCCTGTAATAACTCCCGGCGTACCTAAAACACTGGTAACACCATCACTAGATACAAATGGCAACTCAGGGAAAGGATCCAAATTACAGTTTACAGGATCATTGGAGTTAGGAGACTTTTTAAATTTAACATAAAAATTAGGTTTAGGATTAGGATCGCAATCTGTTATTTTTATGACAATTTTTGAGAAATCTACTATCCATGTCGCAGTACAACTGTAAGGATCAGCATTTAGCACATCACCTGCACCGGAATTACAGAATGGGGAAGGTACTTTTGGTTTTTCTGTGAGAACCGGACCTTCATCATCAATCACTTTTATGATTTGATTACAATTTCTGATTTGACCGGTACACCAGTCCAGAATAGTCCATACTCTCAGCACTTTAAAGCTCTGTGGGCAAATGTCTATTCTTGTATCAGAAAATGTAGTGTTTATTTTACAAATTGAATTGTTTCCTAATATTCCTATACCACTATTTACACCATCAACATAAGGTGCTCCGGTTTCGCTAACATCAGGATAACCATTGTTATTTAAATCCCATTTTTCCACGAGATCAAGTTCATTAATAAATGTACCGTTACAATTTAAATGATTAAAATTATCTCCAATACCATCATAATTATATGGACATATCAAGCTACTGATAGTAATTGGGCTAAATACGATATCATGCTCACAAATCTGTGACAAGTTACCATATTTATCCTTATATCTGTACCTGATGGTTCTGATAGCTCGTGGTTCGCTTACACCACACGTCCCATCATGGATTACATCTGAAATCAGTTCAAATATAGGTGGTGATGGACATGTTGTAGTATTACAATTTTCATTTACATAATACGGATGATTAATAAAATTCAATGTGCTGTAAGTAACATTTAATCCTGTAACTGTAAATGGAGTTGCAGGAGAAGTTGTTCTAATGATTCTTACTATCCAGGTACCTTGAAACTGATTTCGTAAGATTCCTACAGTAGAAAGATTATTGTCATCAAAATTAGAAGATGAACCTACTACTGTAAGTGGTCGTAAAGACACAGGTGCAGGTGTCACTTTAACAACAGAAACAGAATAATTTGCACTACCTAATGAAGTGCTAACTGAAGCTCTTAGTTGGCTAAGTACTTCAGAGTATTGGTGATCTGTTGCAATAGTGACAGCAATATCATGCTGCCATGCACCTGAAACTAAAGCACCAGCAGATGGAGCTAAAGTGGTTACATCACTATTTACTAATCTGTTGGTGGTAGATTTGGTAAGATAAGTACTCAAATCTTCATAACAACCGACAGTAACGTCCGGAAAACAAGTCACCACAGGTGCAAGCTTGTCTTCGATTTTGACTGTACCCCAACAAGAATTGGCTCCAAGTCGCACTCTTACTGTTAGGGTTTGGCCAACATTGGCACAAGTAACCCAATAATTGCCCACATATGCAAGGCTAGTATTGGGGTTAATACCTGAAGGTGGCGCCAAAGGTACTCCATTTGCTCCCAAAACTTCAACTACGTAATTACATGAAGGTGAAAGACCTTGTCCTTCCAACATCATATCTGCGGTAATTTCGACTATACAGTCTTCATCCATGGACACCTGGACCAGGTTGTTACATGCCAGAGGGCAACTCGTAACTTGTGCCTGAAGTCCGGAGTACCAGATCGTCAGCAAAGCCGACAGCATACTCATTTTGATAAACCTACCAAAACGAATATGTTTTGTAAGTGTAAATTTCTCCGATTTCATGAGATAATTTGATTTAATTATAAACTAAAAAATGATTCCAAATCTTTCTCAGACCTAAGTAAGGAGAAATACTGTTGCAAAAAGTGGCAAGGGGATGCCCACAAAAAAAAATGGATTATTTATGTTTAAAACAAAAACTATACCAATTGATGATCGATGGTAAATTTGATAAGATTTACGGTATTGTTCACTCCGAATTTTTTCATTATTCTTTTCCGATGTGCCGATACGGTTTGATCACTTATGAATAGCTCTTGTGCTATTGTCTTGTTATTTTTAAACTGTACAATCAGAGATAATATCTGTTTTTCTCTGTTCGTCAGTTTTTGTTTAAGTAAATATCTATCTTCATAGACTTTCTTTCTATCTGTAGAACTTGCTCTTTCCTTTTTATCAAACTCAGGAGTAAGTCGCAAGCCATCTGCCAGATAAGTTTTGCCTTCAAGTACCTGATCTATACACTGAATCAGTTCGAGAGAGTGGTTTGACTTCAACACATATCCATCTGCTCCCTGTATGAAAGCGTCTCTAACAAAATGAGCTTCACCATAATTACTCAATACAATGATTCGAATACCCGGTTGCGCCTTCTTTAGTTCAGAAATGAAAGATGCACCTTTGGTGTCTGCGATGGCTAATTCGATAATCAATAAATCAATCGGCATCACAGTCATTTTATTGAGTTCTTCAAGACTATATGCAACACCTACTATCTTTATAGGCGGAAATCTCATATCAGTCAATATGGCTTGTATTCCTTCTGTAAACATTTTCTGATTATCAGCTATTACAGCTCTCGTGGCCATGTGTGTAAAATTAATAGGTTAAAAAAATAAAATTCGCTTGTATATAATAATCCACTTTGTATAAGACAATTAATATGCCAAACTAATTTATAAGTCTCAGCTATAAAATAAAATAGCACCCAATAACCAAAATATTGCGATTCAAAATAAGACATAACTACACACTATCATAAGAATACGCATGATAATTAATCTTAATTTGTTTTTGTTGATTTTTTTTATTTTTTGATTACTTTGGCATAAAGAGTCACGCATTGGTACTTTATTCAGGTAGGACTTGAACATATAAAGATGATAAAAACATAAACCATTCGGGTGTATCCCATTTTTGCACAAAAGAACCTTAAGCAAGGGTGCATTATAGGAACCATTGTGTTGTTTTAATGCTTCTTAGCTTAATATTCTATCAACCAAAATGAGATATACCCAACAATTCAGATAATTTTATTGAGTTTGATATCCTTTCCAGATTCTATCGGAATTAAACTGAGTCTGCTTGGATATTTCCAACAGAAAAAAATGTGAGACTCTCCAAAAATTGATGAGTTATGTGGAGAAAAAGCTACTCCGTAGCTATAAAAGACAAGCTCAGGTATTTTATCCTATTGTCGTTTTAAACCCAAAAATCAGAATAGAATGATGTATTATAATGTAATGACTTACATTTGTATATTGTCCTTCTTATAGACAGGATTGTCTTTCAGGCTTTTGTATTTTTCAAGTAGTTTTATAGCGTTCACGCCATGATCATAGTAGTCTTCTACAAAAGTCCTGGCAGCTTTCCCAATCAAATTTTTATCTTTAGCACCTGACAGCACATCTGAAATCTGAGCAATAAAGGCTGTAGGATCATCAGCTACGAGCAAATGAGTATCATTTTCTGCATAAATACCTTCTTTACCCAAAGTGGTAGTTATCACAACTTTACCCAATGCCATACCTTCCAAAATCTTCACCCTCATGCCACTACCAGAAAATAAAGGCACAATCATCATGCTATATTTTTCCATAAATTCGATGGCATCAGGTACTTCTCCATGTATGATGACATTATTAAGCTGAAGTGTTTTGAATGAATCGGGAGTATTTCTGCCAGCGATGTGAAATTTTAATTTGGGAAATTTTTGATTCAACTCAGGCCAAACATTTTCGACAAACCACATCAGACCTTCCATATTCGGGATCCAGTCCAATGCTCCTATAAAACATATATCATTAGATACAGTGGATGTTGAAATGGTGGTATAATTCTTCATATCCAAGCCAATCGGAGAAGACATGGCTCCATTTTTATACCCCAGATTTTTAAATTTCCGAAGGTCTCTTTCAGAAACAGCTACCAGATAATCGTATTTATTCAGATGCTCCAGCTCGAATCGTTTTAATTTTTTGGTAAGATACTGAAGGTACCACCTTTTGGGAAGAAATTTTGTATTGGATGTGATACGTTCCCATATTTCAAACTCTACATTGTGCGCCCGCATGGTTATAAGGGCATCTGAATATTGTTTGATGACGTCTATATATGGTGCCAGATACAAAGTCTCAAGCTGAACTACATCATATTTATTTTTTTTGAGTAATTCTATCAGCTTATTTCTGAAATCCGGACAAATAAATCTGCTTACATGGTATGAATCACTGCTAAATAGATTTTTGAAAGCATCAAGAGTTTTAATGCTGTTGTCGAGAGCAGTTACATGTATTTCTTTGTAATGGTTAAAATCAGAAGGAAGATCACTGATTTCCATATAATGCTTGGATGTGTTCATGCTAAGCAAAGAAATCTCACAGCCTAAGTTATGTAAAGCATTACTCAGGTATGTTACCGCTATGGATTCTCCATCTTTTAATGGATAAGGAAACTTTTTACACAACTGAAGGATCTTCATAAAACTACAGCTATCGGTTCTAACTAATAGGGATGCAAAGGTAACTTTTAAAAACAAAAAACACATTAAATGCTTTTTATTTTTCAATAGTTTGTACCCTATATTTTTTTGTTATTAAAAAATCAGTATTCAACTATGTAAACTTAACACCACACATTTTTATTGTAAAATTTGTTAATAATTTATTAAAATAATCATATATGATATTTTCAATAATTTAAAAATCTTGTTTCTAATTGCTTAAATATAAATAATAATACTATGTATATGGGGATTACAATTCAGGACTCAAGATTTATGATCAGATATTCTTTTGAAGGACATGTACTACTGCTTCACCCACTTTATTATGCTCAAAGTTAAATCCACTGTTAAGTAATCTGTCCGACATTATCCTATCAGAATTTAAAACTACATTGGCCATCTCTCCCAGCATCCATCTGAGGCTAAATTCGGGAGCAGGTATAAGCAAACCTTTCATCCCACCAGTCTGCATGATGTCTTTCATCATCTCTTTATTCGTAAGTTGTTGTAGGGCTACTGCATTATAAATGCCATTAAATTGCTGATTCTCTATCGATTCCAAACAAAGTCGGCTCAGGTCAGTAATATGTATCCAAGGATAATATTGATCACCTTTTCCAAAATAATTAAAAATCCCAAGTTTTTTTGTCATCAACATTTTGGGCAAAGCTCCTCCAAGGGAACTCATCACTATGCCTATTCTAAGAATGATCGTTCTGCTACAAAGTGCCCCGGCATCCCATGCAGCCTTTTCCCAGGCAACGCAACATTCTGACAAAAATTCATTACCCGGTAAACTATTTTCTGTAAGTATTTCAGTACCACGGTCTCCATAGTATCCAACAGCAGATGAAGAAACATATGTCATGGGATGTATTTTGTGCAATTTAAGATACTTTTTAATGGTCTCCGCACTGTTAACTCTACTTGCAATAAGTTCTGTTTTTCTTTGATCGGTCCATCTTTGATCTGCGATACCAGCTCCGGCAAGATTTATGATGTGATCGGGACTGGGAATATCATCTATGGTTTTTTTATCGGTATCCCAGACAGCATACTCTACCCCAGCCTGATATGAAGTTTTCTTTTTTCTCGAAAGGATGATGACATGATATTTTGATGTATCAATGATATTGACCAAATGTTTGCCTACGAGACCATCACCACCTGCAATCAATATTGTTTGCTTATTTGATTTAGACATAATATTATAATTATAATAGTGCTCGATCAAACAAAAAAAAGGTAGTCTGGTTTCATTTTGAGGTTAACAAATTGCTAAGAGTGATTAATATTATGTATTTATCATATTATTGATTATTTTTGTATTTGCTAAATAACCTGTTATGACCAAGTATCTTTCATTTATACTATTTGCAGCAATTTGTTTATTTTCTTCCTGTAAAGGAGATTTAAACCCAGCAGATAATACCATCAACATTCGACTGAAAAAGGATCCTGAAAGGATAAATCCACTTATTTTTCCTAACCCTACTGCCAGAGAAGTGTATCAGTATATCCATCTTCCCTTAGCAGACTTTGACCCGGAGACACTTGAGCTGACCCCTCTACTCATCACATCTATACCGTCAGAAATGAGCATTGATACAGGTCTTTATACAGGTGGAATCTACTTTGATATCGAACTATCGAATGATGCAAAATGGGACAATGGCAGCCCAATCACAGCGAAAGATTATTTATTCACCATCAAAGCAATCAATCTGCCGCTTACAAATGCAGGTAAATATCGTGAAATCACCCAAAATATTACTGATGTTCTTGCTGACCCAGCCGACCCAAAAAAATTCAGGGTAATTTTTGCCAAAGACTACATGCTGGCACTTGAAGCTGCAGTAAATATAGAATTATATCCAAGGTATTACTACGATAGTTTGGATGTGCTGGCGAAATATAATTTTTCAGAAATCAACGAAAAAAACGAAGAAAAGCTAAAGGCAGATAGTGCCCTTGTCGGATTTGCTGACCAATTTAATAGCAATGATTTATCACGTAATAAAATGAGCGGTGCCGGCCCATACAGATTTGTCTCCTGGACAGCTGACCAGAACATTGTACTGGAGAAAAAAGATGACTACTGGGCTAAAGATAAAAAATCACCCTCATTGCAGCAAGGACCAAGCAGGATTGTTTTCCATATTATCCCTGACGAACTTACAGCAGTAACCCAACTTAAAGCAGGATCCATTGATATTATAAATGAAATTTCAGCTGAAAGCTATGCTGAATTATCAAATGATACCACTCAAAAGAGTAAATATAATTTTTATCATCCTTCACTTATGAAGCATTATTATATAAATGTCAACAATCAGGACCCCAAATTGAGTGATAAAAATGTTAGACGCGCACTGGCACATCTGATAGATGTTGACAATGTCATTAAAAATCTTGAAAATGGAATGGCTGTAAGTTCTGTCGGTCCGATTCATCACATTAAAAAAACATTCAACAAAACGCTTGTTCCCATCAAATATGACCCTGAAAATGCTAAAAAGTTGCTCAATGAAGCTGACTGGAAAGATACCGATAATAATGGAATCATCGATAAAGTAATAGGTGGTAAAAAAGTCGAAATGGAATTGGAAATATTTGTTTCAAGCCAACCGTTGGGCAAAAAAATTGCCATAATGTTGCAGGAAAGTGCATCCAAAGTGGGTATAAAAATAAAAATAACAGAAAAGGATTTTAAACTAATCAGGTCAGAGAATCTCAAAACCCGGAAGTATCATCTGGTACCCGCAGTTTTATCGCAGGATATTATTGCCTGGGACGATTTGAGCAAGTGGCATTCAGAAAATGACACACCGGATGGTTCAAATGATATGTCCTACAGAAGTGTTGCCACCGATACGCTGATTAATAAAATCATCACCACAAAATCTGATTCCGATAGGATCAGTTTATATCAACAGATACAAGAACAAATCTATATGGATCAGCCAGCCATTTTCTTGTATTCGCCTGAGGAAAAAATAATAATCAGCAAAAAATGGAACTCTTCATCTACTATAAAACGACCAGGGTACATGGCAAATACCTTCACTCTTGCAGGAAGTCCCGTCCTTTCGAACAATTAACTAAATGACTGGATATGTTTTAAAGAGAATATTGCTGGTCATTCCAACCATGTTGGTGGTGATGATTATTGCATTCTTTTTAAGCAAACTTGTTCCCGGAGATGCAGCTTCTGCTATGCTAATACTTCAGGGTATTCAGCCTGATGGACCCAACGCTTCAAAAGAATATGAACGAAACTACATTCATCTTAAACTAAACAAACCCACATTTTACTTTTCTATCTTACCTGACTTTTATCCTGAAAATATTAATCAAATACCATCTGATACTAAAAGAAAGCAGATAAATGATTTCCTTATTCAAAAATTTAATTATTCAGATATTCAGGATTATTTATCTGTCAGAGACCAAATCACATATACCAAAGCAAATGACAATAAAGATTCACTGGATAATAATTATACATATAATCTAATATTTGAGACACAACCTTCTAAAATAAAATCCAGTATCGAGCAATTATTAAAGTACAAAAATGCTGAAATAAGTCCTAAAATAAGCGCCCTTGAAACCAGTTTTAATAATATGGTCAAAAACAAGTCAAACTTCTATTATCCAAAAATATTCTGGCATGGCCTTGACAATCAGTTTCATTTTTGGTTCAAAGAAATCATTGCCGGCAATTTTGGTTTGTCAATAAAAGATGGTCGCATGGTCAGTGGTAAAATATCCGCTGCATTAAAATGGACGCTGGTATTAATATTACTAAATGTGATTTTATCTTCCTTGATTTCTATTCCAACAGGATTATATGCCGGATACAAAGAAAATGGATGGTTTGACCGGATGAGTAGTTTTATCTCGCTTTTGTTGTATGCGACACCGGTTTTTTGGTTGGCTTCATTACTTATTGTCTTTTGTACATCAGACAGATACAGTACTTTTTTGAACATATTTCCCACTCCCGGCACCTGGTATATCCCTGACAATCAAAGTTTTTTCAGAAGTATGGGGCTATTGAGCGGACAATTGGTGTTACCTGTCATTTGTTTGGTGGCCAATGATATCGCTCAACTAAGTCGCATCACCAAAAATAATGTGCTCGAACAAAAATCAAAATTATACGTGACTTTAGCAAAAGCGAAAGGACTGAACGATTGGGTGATTCTGAAAAAACATATACTGCCCAATGTACTTATTCCATTGATAACTGTCATCGGAGGGAGGATACCGGCAGGTATATCCGGTGCCCTGATCATTGAGATCATTTTTAATATTCCCGGCATGGGTCGCCTGATGTATGAAAGCATCTTTAGTTCAGACTGGAATGTAGTCTTCGGCATATTACTCATTGTCTCAGTATTTACTATTACTTTTATGCTTATCACAGACATTATATACGCTGTGGTCAACCCGAAAATTAAAACATCCATGTCATGAAATGAGCATGAACCATCTTTGTAGCAAACAAAACTCTATGATTATTTTCATGCGAAACGCGAGTTCGGCAACACCAAAGATGAAGATCATGTTGTCAATTCCATCTGGAAAAATAAATAAGGCATTCAGAGAATGTCAATTAAAAAAAATAAACCGATGAAATGAAAATAAAAAATGACATATCCTTTATTTTATCAAAATGGGTCATTGGCATTTATTTTCTCGTAGCGATATTCGGTTCATTTCTGGCAGGTGATGTCCCTATTTTTTGCAATATTAATGGAAAAATGACCTCCCCGTTAATTTCTTCCTTCTTCACTAAGTCTTCATTCAATACAAATTATTCAGAAGAATCCTGTATCATGCCGTTCATTCCGTATTCACCATTAAACATCGATAAAGACCATCCTGTAGCATTAAGTCCATTTGATGATTCAAAAAAAGGGATAAGTAAAAATAAACATTGGTTAGGAACAGATAAACTTGGCAGAGATGTGGCATCAGGAATGATACACGGTACTGCTACAGCCTTAAAAATCGGAATCATTTCTGTTTTTTTTGCATTTATCGTCGGCGTATCTTTGGGTATGATGTCAGCTTACTACAAAGATGATGGTATCCGTATAAGTGCTCCTCTTCTGATAGCTATAATTGTGGTTATTCCTCCTGCAATATATTACATGATTATGGAGTGGGTTATTTTCAATCCTTCAGTCCTATATTTCCTTTCAGCCTGTCTGGTGGGGACAATAATATTTGGGGCGAGTATATCGTGGATAAACAAGTCTGATTATTTTAAAAAGCATAATGTTCCCATTGACATGCTGCTATTAAAAGTAATTGAAATCCGAAAATCATTTCCAGGTATATTTATACTTCTTGCATTGGTGAGTTTATTTGCTGTCCCTTCGATATGGAATATTGTGTTTATCATTGCTTTACTTGGCTGGACGGAATTTGCAAGATTTGCCCGTGCAGAGACATTGGCAGTAAAAGAAGAAAATTATATCCTTAGCGTCAAAGTACTTGGTTTTAGTGATGTCAGGATTTTAGTCGGACACATATTGCCAAATATTTTACCCACACTGATTGTGATGGTCTGCTTTAGTATAGGAAGCGCAGTGTTGCTCGAGTCTACCTTGTCATTTTTGGGCATAGGATTGCCTGTCGAAGAAGTGACCTGGGGCAAAATGATGGCTGAAGGCAGGAATATGAATGCCTGGTGGCTGGTAGTATTTCCCGGACTTGCTATTTTTATACTTATTTTATCTTTAAATAGGCTTGCAACGGGCTATCAAAAATCCAAATTCGCTCGTCTCTTATAGTTAGATTTTTAATTTTTTCTTTTTGAATTTGGAAACAACTTTGATTTGCCCCGTTTAGTGGTTTCCATATCAGGATTGTTATACTTTTCTTCCAGTCCGCAGCCCTCTTTTGTTTTGCATGATTGTTGTGATACGGAGGAGAATAGAACAATGGCTATCAATACAAAATATTTTAATAAACCTTTCAAAGCTATAATGTTTTAGAAGTAAAATACAAAACTATGATTCAAACTGTAATGTTAGTTAAATTTGTATAATTAAATATGTAAATAATTTGTTAAACCGACTAAATAATCAATAAATATGGCTATTCCTATGATTTTACTGCAAATTTTATGAATTATTGTTTGTATATATATGAATTAAGCCTACTTTTGCGCCCGAATAAATTCTTAATATACATAAAATTATTAAAATGAACAAAAGTGATTTAGTCAATGCAGTAGCTGAAGCAGCAGGAATTAACAAAACTCAGGCAGGTAGCGCAGTTGATGCAGTATTTAGTGGTATAGAAGCCAGCCTTAAAAGTGGTGACAAAGCTGCTTTCGTAGGATTTGGTACTTTCTCAACAGCACACAAACCAGCTAGAGAAGGAAGAAACCCTTCAACAGGTAAAACAATAAGTATTGCAGCTAAAACTTCAGTGAAGTTTAAAGCAGGAAAGTCTTTGACTGATGCAGTAAACTAATTTTTAGCAGGTACATTACTTACTAAAAGAAAAAAAACAAAGGCAGCACTATATTTTAGTGCTGCCTTTGTTTTTTTAATGAAAATATCCGACATCAAAAGTTTAGACTTTTCGGATGGCAAATGCTTAAAATCGTGGAACGAAGTCTTGGGCGTCGCTCTGCGGGGTTAATTACACTTAATAGATGACAGGTCAACAGCTGCTTTATTTTGCATTAATATTTTACTTAATATTATTTGGCCCGAAGTACATTTATATCCTTTTAATATATATGTTCCTCCCAAATTAACATCCTTTTCCTTGACTCCAGGAATCATATCCAATGTTGCTGCCCCTACAAAAAACTCACCTGATGTTTTATAGATAATATCTGTAAATCTAATAAACTTAATACCATCTTCAAATATTTCTGTAATATCTTGAATATTCTTCTTTTTAATTTTCATTAAATTAATAAAAGGGAGTCTTTTAATTTTCGATTGCATAGGTATTTTTTTGAAAGCACTAAGATTCTCTGTTTCATTAATACATGTAAAGATATTATTGTCAGTATTCAAATCCATCTCCAGAATAATGTCTTTTGGATCATTAACTTTATAAATTTCAGAGAATTCAATAAAAACAAGAAAATCATTATGTAGAATTTCATCAAGCAACCGATTATAAATATACACAATTTCTGTTTTAGAAAAGAATTCATCTTGTTTAGGTTTTTTCTGACTATCTATACTTGATAGAATATTCAAAATAAATACTAAAATTAAAATAAGTTGACGCATATCTATAATTTTTATGGGCAAGTTAGATAAATACCAGATGTAATCTTGATGGTCGCAGATTGCATCTGCGATCCCATACACTAAGGATTTTCAAATTCATCTCAATAAAAAGCTTGAGTTAAGTATAAGAACAATATCAACCTGATAAAGATAGTAAAAATTTTAAATGGATAAGCAGTCTGATCACACAAAAATAGAACATCGAAGGTATTTGATGTAATATGCTATTGTTTGCCATATTTGTATTTAACGCATTATAAATGCTTAATTTATGGGGTCGAAGTTATAAACTTCGACCTTCCCGGCTCAGCCATGGCAACACAGGGACGTTGTAAATACAACGCCGAACAGGGGCAATCTAGCGAGAAGGGCTTTATTTTAATTTGATCATCTTAATAGGTATGGTATATTCCTTTGCTAATTTAACTTCAATAGAAAGAGAGTCACTAAGGAATTTTATAAACTTATCAATAGGAATTGGTTCATTATAATATTTGTTGGGGAAAAGGATGTCATATCGTTTGTATTCTAAATGTGGTGGCGTGATTTTACCCAAACTAACTCTGACATTTTTGTTTTCAGGTGCTTCAAATAGTGAGCCACTCACAACAGAAGTATATTCTCTGTTCATCACTTTAATAACATTATCGGGGTATATATAAAATCCCAAATGATAAGGATCAGAATATTCTGTGGGCATGATATCAGATGTATCTTTAAATGTTATATCATATATCCGATATCTTTCTATCGTATCTATGATTTTGTATGGGTATCTTTTGCCAATTTCATCAAGTAGCACTTTTTTTGCCCATAGAGTATCTCTGCATTCAAAAATTTTATAAGAGAATCTATTAGCTATATTAAAATCATCAGGATTAACCCGATAATTGTCACTAAAGTCTACATCCATTAAGTGCATAACTGCTCTTGAAGGAGAAATATTTAAAATAGATATGCTATCATTAAAGTCAGTATCTTTTCCAACTACAATAAGATTTGTTGTGTCAAATCCACAAGGAAAAGAATCTTTAGTCTTGGTTAAAGATGTACATGATATATTGAATAAATATATGATAATATTAAATATTAGATAAAATATTTTCATGGACATCCTGTTTGCATATTTATAAATTTTACAAATCTTGATGGTCGCAGATTGCATCTGCGATCCCATACACTAAGAATTTTCAAATTCATCTCAATAAAAAGCTTGAGTTATATTTAAGAATAATATCAACCTGATAAAGTTAGCAAAAGTTTTAAATGGATAAGCAGTCTGATCATACAAAAATAGCGCATCGAAGGTATTTGATGTAATATGCTATTGTTTGCCATATTTGTATTCTACACATTAAAATTGCTTTATTTATAAGGTCGACCATACAAACTTCGACCATTTCTTGGATTGATTATTTGCTTAAAAGAACAAAAGATATTTCAATGTCTACTTACTTAAAAATTTAAGAACAATATCTCCATAGCAAACTAAATTAACCTTCTTATTACCTCACTTCTCTGCCCTTCCAATCAAAATCTGAAGGGATCAAAGCATACATACCGGATAGAAGGATGTGTATAAAATACAAAAAGAAACACGGCAGAAAAGATCTCATCACTCTGTTTTTATCAAAAAATCTGCACAGGTTGTTTAAAAAAAAATAATCCGTTGCCATTTTAATCAATAAAGCAACCAATCCTGCCGTCAATATCCATCCGGAATAAAACAAACCAACGAAAATAAACAGGAGTATAATCACGCAATAAATAAAGATAAAGGCTTGAATCTTTGCTATTTGATGATCACCCATTTTTAAGGATTTAGTAGCCCATCGTTTTCTTTGCTGAATTAGCGAAGACCAGGATGATTCCGATTTTGTAGTAACTACTCCATCTGAAGATTTTATGAATCCAATTTTTCCGATCGCAGATGTTGCTATTTTATTGACCAGAAATACATCATCTCCGGAAGCAAGATGTTCGTTTCCTTCATATCCTTTCACAGCATAAAAAGCCGCTTTTTTAAAACTTATGTTTGCCCCGTTGGCAAGAAAATATGTTTTGCGAAAAATACCATTAGCCGTTATGGCCATAGTAGCTACAAAATCGAGAAATTGAAAATGAGATAAAATCGTATCATCAGTCTCCGGTAGAACTACAGCAGTATTTAATACTGTATCGTCCATTTTAAACTTGCTGCCATGTAAACTTAGCCACTCCTTACTTACTACACTATCAGCATCTGTGCACAGTATATATGGAAATCGAGACACTGAAACACCAAATGTAATGGCAGCCTTTTTACCATGAAGATTTTCCGGAAGACTGAAAACTCTGACATTTTTGTGGATACTCTGGCTTATAATCTCAAATGTTTTATCAGTGCTGTGGTCGTCCACAATGACGATCTCAAAATTTTCAACAGGAAAATTATTGTTGATGATACTTTCTATACAATTCTGAATATAATTTTCTTCATTTCTTGCAGCAATAATCACTGAAATAGTAATATCTGAAACGTCTTCATTCCGAACTTTTATATTTTGAGTTTCATTCCACCCTAAGGTAATGTGATGAATCAGATAGACATACCCTATGCTTGCTATTATGGCAATGAATCCTAAAATGATCAAATGAGTTTCCTATTTAAACATATCATCATATTCATTTGATTTGCTTTGCTTTGGCGCTTCGGGTCGTTTATTTAATGGTGGTAGTTCCAGAAAATTGTCTTCTTCCACTACCTCTTCATAATCGGTAAAGATATTTCTTTCATTTTCAACTTTTTCATACGCCTTTTTGATGGTTCGTTTCCCAAGTGCCTTAAAAAACAGATATCCTGCAACAATCGGGTATCCAAATACAACCAGCAATAATGCCAAAATACCCATTATTGTGTTTTCTTTCAGTAACTTCCAGACAAACTTAAAAAAGTCAGTAACTACAGTATAATCTATGATCAGTGTTATAATCAGCAATATAGGTGCTACCCATGAAAGCAACCAGAAAACTCCTTTCGCTAAAAAAAATAAAGCTGTGAAAAAAACGGCCAGAATAAGCAATGGACCTAAAAAACCAAAAGGACTATTACTACCTCCAACTTTGAACTCTCTGTAAACGGACATAATTTGATATTAAAAATATATACAAAAGGGTATTCCCTATTTTTCAAATTTCTTTTAAACTTTTAAGATATATTTGATCTTTCACATTTATATTTTTAGCCGTAGCTGCCGGCTACATATACAAAATTCATCTTGCCAAAAATTTAATTTGCAAGCTTTCGCTCAAACATGAAAATTTAAACATTGGCTTAATTTTTAAACTCTAAGTTAATTTTTTTATATCTTTGCTAAGCATAAAACAACACTGCCATGTACAAACAATTGCTTTCTCCATTGGATCTGGGATGGACTAAAATAAAAAATCGGGTACTGATGGGTTCTATGCATACAAATCTCGAAGAGATACCCGGAGGATTTGAAAGAGCGGCAGTGTACTATGCAGAAAGGGCACGCGGACAAGTCGGCCTGATTGTGACCGGCGGCATATCACCCAATGAAGAAGGTTGTGTAGCTGCTCAGGCAGCCAAAATGACTGGTTCAGTGGATATAGAACACCACAGACTCATCACTAAAGCTGTACATGATGAAGGTGGTATCATCTGTATGCAAATCCTTCATACCGGAAGATATGGATACCACCCAAAAATTGTGGCACCATCTCCGATACAAGCCCCCATCAACTTCTTCAAACCCAAAGAAATGAGTGAAGAAGACATCGAACGCACCATTAAGGATTATGTTAATTGTGCACTACTGGCAAAAGAAGCAGGATATGATGGTGTTGAAATCATGGGATCAGAAGGATATCTCATCAATCAGTTTATAGCAAAACGAACCAATCATCGTACAGACCATTGGGGTGGAAATTATGAAAACAGAATTAAATTCCCGACAGAAATCATACAACGAACGAGAGCTGCCCTTGGCAAAAATTTTATAATCATCTACAGATTATCTATGCTTGATCTGGTGGAGGGCGGAAGTACATGGCAGGAAGTAGTACAATTGGCCAAAGAAGTAGAAAAAGCTGGTGCAGATCTTATAAATACAGGTATCGGATGGCACGAAGCACGTATACCTACCATTGCCACGATGGTGCCAAGAAAAGCTTTTGCCTGGGTGACCAAAAAATTAAAATCTGAAGTCTCTGTTCCACTGATTGCAGTCAATCGAATCAATACTCCGGATGTGGCTGAAGAAATTTTAGCCGACAGGTGCGCTGATATGGTATCTATGGCCAGACCATTTCTGGCTGACCCGGATCTGGTACTTAAAACCATTGAAGGCAGGAGCGAGGAGATAAATACATGCATAGCCTGCAATCAGGCATGTTTGGATCATACTTTTCAACTCAGGATATCCTCATGTCTGGTTAATCCCAGGGCTTGTCACGAAACTGAACTCAATTATCTTCCGACACAACATCCCAAAAAAATAGCCGTAGTCGGCGGCGGACCTGCAGGAATGGCTTTTGCTCATATATCAGCACTGCGGGGGCATGAAGTGACATTGTATGAAGCTGCCCCGAAGTTGGGTGGACAGTTTAATCTGGCAAAAGTTATCCCCGGCAAAGAAGAATATGCGGAGACTATCAGATATTATGAATCAATGATGTCAAAATATAAAGTAAATGTATGCCTGAATCAAAAAGCAACTGCTAAAGATCTCATCGATAACAAATATGACGAAATTATCCTGGCAAATGGTGTACACCCAAGGAGTATTGACATAGAAGGTGCAGATCATCCAAAAGTGGTCAGTTATGTGGAAGTATTACAAAATAAAGTAAACATTGGAAAATCAGTAGCAATAATTGGGGCAGGTGGTATAGGTTTTGATGTAGCTGAATTTCTTGTTCATGACACACACTATGATGATGATATCCGATCTTTTCTTCTGGAATGGGGCGTTGACGATAAATATACTGATCCTGGTGCTTTAAAAACCCCTGTACCATCAGCACCAAAACGAGAAGTATATCTCCTCAAAAGATCTACCGGAAAACATGGTGCCACACTGGGAAAAACCACTGGTTGGATTCATAAAGCAAGTTTAACAGCCAAAGGCGTAAAAATGCTGGCAGATGTCAGGTATGTGAAAGTCGATGATTCCGGATTACATATTGAAATCAAAGGAGAGACATCCATCCTGGCTGTTGACCATATTGTCATCTGTGCCGGACAAGAACCATCCAGAACACTATACAATGAACTTGAGTCGATGGGAGTAAAGTCAAAACTTATAGGTGGAGCGGACGAAGCAGCTGAATTGGATGCAAAAAGAGCGATATACCAGGCTTGTCATCTGGCGGCTGAGATATAAGAGTAGTTTTACATTCCAAATATTTACCATCTCAATTGGTTCTTTGAACAATTAAATGAATTTATACCATTACTAAACTTTGTTTTAATTTTTGTCGTTGTAATAGGGCAATGTATTTATTTGATATGCGCTGGATAATTTTATTTGGGTTTACTCTTTTTGCAACTTTATTGTTTTCTCAGGAATCCGTGATATTGGAGGCCAACAATGAACTGCAAAATAAAAATTTCAAAAAAGCCCTTGACCTTTACATTTCTGTAGAAAACAATCATAAAGGAGGAGCAGGAATGTATCAGAATATGGCCATTGCAGCAGCTGGTGTTGGACAGGATGCTCTTTCTATTCTATATTATGAAAAAGCATTGAAGTACAAACCCAATAACAAAAATCTACAAAAAGACCTGGCTACCCTGCGAAAGAAAAATCCTTTGCTGGACGAACCCACTGGTCAAATGTTTCCGATAAGAATATTTAATAATTTGACGGGGCTCTTTACATCTGGCATATGGGCAACGATAAGCATTATTTTATGCTTTTTAAGCTGTTTAATCATTCTTTTATACTACCCGTTCAAAAATTTTACCCGGAATGTATGGATCAGCTTTATCACATCATGCCTATTATTTTTGGTCACTTTTCTATTTGCATGGTATAGAAATGAACAAATATATCATAATAGAGGCATGATCATTACATCACCGGAAATAGTTCTTAAAAAAAGTCCGGATGCATCCAGTCCCGATATATCTGACCTTCCTGCTGGTTCCAAAGTATATAAAAAAGATCAAATCGCTGATTGGAATTTAGTTACTACTGACAACGGTGATACTGGGTGGATTTCTGTACTGGCTGCAAGTAAGATATGATTTTCAATAAATTTACATCTTTATTACGTCTCAGATTTAACCAAATCCGGCGAATGTTACAATCCGTTGGTTGGGTACTTTTGTCCGTCTTTTTAATTATATCTGTGGGCATATCTTTCCCATTGCTAAACAATATATTGGAAGCTTCACATTGGTGGTCCTTTCCCGGGTGTCTGATCATAATTATAGTTTTGGATGTATACAGAAAAGATAAATTATTTCTACGCACAATATTCAGAGACCATAAAACTTTGCTGGTGTATTTAGCTGTCGAATATACCCTAGTGACGATGCCAATTTGGTTGTATCAATTGTTCAATAATTTAGAGACTGCCTTTATCGTCTTAATGTCATGTTGGCTAGTGGCATGGTTGTCCCGATATTTTACAAACCGTGAACATACATCAACAAAAAAAACCTTAAAATTTATACCTCTATCCTTATTCGAGTTAAAATTTTTTATTGAAAGAAACCCTATTAGTTGGTCCTTATTCTGGTTGACAGGTGTGACCAGTATGATTCATATCGGCATATATATTTTCTGGATGTTTATTTTACTTATGAGTATTCCTGAGTTATTCAGGTATTATGAATCAAGAGACATGCTGCACTGGAAAAATGGTTTTGTATTTGATAAGATACGAAAATATACGACAGTCTTTTTTCTGATAACTTTAGTCCATACTTTAACAGCGTTTTTCTTTCACACTGACATGTATTTAGTTGTCTTATATCTAAATCTGTGTCTTTTTTCAGCCATAATACTAAATATTGTTATGAAATATGCAGGATATTCACCCCTTTTTCATGCGGGTGCAGTCTCCAATATTAATGGAATTCTTACGATCATTATGTTATTTCCGGGCGGTGTCATCATCACTATCGGTTATAGTATGTGGAAATATTTTGAAGCTGAAAAAAATTTAAAAACCTTTTATGCTTAAACTCACGGACATACATTTTTCTTTTGGGTCCAAGGTTATATTATCAGGACTAAGTATAGATTTCAACCCGGGACAAGTGACCGGAATAGTAGGTAAAAACGGTGTGGGTAAAACTACGCTTTTTAGAATAATGTCAGGAATATATAAACTCCAGCAAGGCAAAATTACTAATAATGAAAAAACACTTCAGCCGTCTGATATTTCATTTATGCCAACAGAACCATATTTTTATCCATATATGAAAGGAGAAGAATATCTTGACATAGTGGCAAATTCGGCTGAAGAAAAAAAATTGTCTCAGTCATATGCCAAATCACTGGAACTTCCTCTCAACGAACTGGTCGACAATTATTCAACAGGCATGAGAAAAAAACTGGCATTCTCCGCTTTATTTGCGCTTTCTAGACCGGTAATAATACTGGATGAGCCCTACAATGGTGTTGATCTTGAAAGCAATGAAATGATAAAACACATCATCCACACTCATCATACTGATAAAATTGTCATACTTTCATCCCATATCCTATCTACGGTCACGGACATTAGTCAGCAGATATATCACATTACCGAAGGTGGGATGGTCTCCTTATTCCTGTCTGATCAATTTTCCGATCTGGAAAAAAGGCTGATGCTGGATGTTCAAGCTAGAAAATCAGCCATTTAATCCTACAGGAAATTCAAATTGAATAGATTTCAATCTATGAAGGAAATTATTTATTCCAAATAATTTGTTAATTTTACATATTATAATTTTTTATAATATATCTTTGTCTCTTATTTCATATGTTTAGTCTAATAAAATGGACGCAAGCCCCTATGAAGTATAATTTTGAATGAATATTTTAAGTTAATCATTTTATAATCATTTTGCAATGAACAGAATAGCGTCATTTTTTATCTTTTGCTCCGGAGCAGTAAATTCAGTTTTGAAAAGATGCCCAACAGATTATAATAAATATCAGGGCATCGGAGCTACTATATTGTTTACAGGCATTTTTTCTGCCCTATCTGCTGGCTATGCCTTATACACAGTATTTGAATCTTATGTAGCTTCTACTGTTTTTGCGATACTGTGGGGTATGATGATATTTAATCTGGACAGATACATCGTCTCCGGCATGCGCAAAAAATCGAACTTTCTTAAAGAGTTTGCTATGGCTGCTCCCCGTATTGTGTTGGCGGTATTTATTGGAATAGTGATCGCTACACCACTGGAACTAAAGCTTTTTGAATCAGAAATCAATGCTGAGCTGGGCATGATGCAACAGGAAACCTATAAACAACAAGATGATTTACTCAAAAAAAGGTACGAAGTTGACACCAAAGTAATCAATGATGAAATCGCATTGCTGAGAGGCAAACTGAGCAAGTTTGATCAGGAGCGTACTGCCAGACTAAGCGAAGCATTATCAGAAGCTGACGGTACCGGAGGAAGTAAGATCAGAGCCATGGGAGCTATCTATAAAGCTAAAGCCAAAGCAGCAGACAAAGCTGAGCAGGACTATCAGATGGTATACACCGAAATCAATCCCAAACTGCAAGATGAAATGGCCAAACTTGAAGCATTGGAAGTAAAAAGAAAAACAGAGATGGAAAATCTTAGCAGAGCATCACTGACAGGATTTGCATCCAGGCTTAAAGCATTGCATAGATTATCTGCTACTGAAGAAGCCATAAGAATCGCAGGTTTTTTTATTACTATCCTGTTTTTAATCATTGAATGTTCTCCGATTCTCGTAAAACTTATCAGTGAACGTACACCTTATGACCAGAGATTGGACACATTGGAAACAGAATATCATCTGGCAAATCTGAAGAGTGTGACTATCTCTAGACTATCCACTGACAGTCAACTGACGTTTGAGAATAAAACGGCTGGATTCAGGGTTTCTGAAATGATAAATGCCGAAAATGAAGTATTTGCACACGCTTTACGACGAGAGAAAGAGGAACTTATGTCACGCAACGAAGGATGGTTCTCATTATTGAAGAAAAGGAGAATTTTTGACTTTTAAGACACTCCCAATAAATAAAAAAGGTCGTATTTTATCAATACGACCTTTTTTATTTTTAGCTGGTAACAAATAATTACTCCACTTTTTTCATATACATTCTGAAACCATTGCCATGTATATTCTCTATCTCAATATTATGATCTTTACTCAGGTATTTTCTTATTTTAGTAATAAATACATCCATACTTCTTGCTGTAAAATAATTATCATCTTCCCATATTTTGGTGAGGGCTTCTGATCGCTGTAGAACATCATTCATCCTGAAGCAAAACAATCTGAGCAGTTGTGCTTCTTTGGGTGATAATTTGTCTGTACTGCCATCCGGATTGTAAGTCAAAATCCGAAGCGCATAATCAAAATGATAATCTCCTATGATAAACTCACGCTGGTTCTCCTGATTTTCTTCAGGCTTAGCGGAGCGTCTGAGAACCGCTTTTACCCTGAACAATAACTCTTCAGAATTGAATGGTTTTGTAATATAATCGTCTGCACCGATTTTAAACCCTTCCAGAACATCTTCTTTTAGTGTTTTGGCAGTAAGAAAGATGATAGGCGTTTCTTTATTAATTGTCCTGATATCTTTAGCCATGGTAAAACCATCTTTTTTTGGCATCATTACATCTGTGATACACAGATTAAAAGTACCCTTTTTGAACGCTTCAAGCCCGGCTTCTCCATCAGTAGCAAGAGTGACATCATAGTCATGCATTTCAAGATAAGACCTGAGTACATCTCCGAAATTCTGATCATCTTCTACCAGTAATATTTTGTTTTCCATAAGATTGATTTTTCTTTTATTAAATAACTGAATTTTGAACTATATTATTTTGTTTTTTGCTTTTCCGGCAATAAGATTGTAAAGGTACTGCCTTTGCCCGGTTCACTTTTCACTTGAATTTTACCATGATGTGCATCTACCATAGCCTTTACATAACTCAATCCAAGACCAAATCCCTTGACATCATGCAGATTGCCGGTATGTACCCGATAAAATTTTTCAAAAATATTCTTTAATGCATCTTTTGATATTCCTATTCCATTATCAGTAACAGAAAATTCAACGCCACCTTTTACATCTTTTGTACTGATGACAATTTCCGGTTTTTCTGGTGTGTATTTTTCTGCATTGTCCAGCAAATTATTGATAATACTTGAAATATGCGTGACATCCCCTTCTATAACGGGTTTTTGGGCATTTAAGTTGGTGACAATTGTGCCTCCTTTGGTAAGTACCTTCAATTCAGCATTGACCACGGCATCCACTATCAGGTCGTGGAGATTGATGGGATTAAATTTTAGCTCTACATTTTCCTTTTCAATCTGGGCCATTTGCAGGACTTTTTCCACCTGACTCAACATCCGTTTATTTTCCTGCTTTATGATATTTATAAATCTGATGACTTTGTCTTTATTTTCAATAATCGTCGGACTGAGTATAGAATCAGATGCCAATGAGATGGTAGCAATGGGCGTTTTAAATTCATGGGTCATGTTATTTATAAAGTCAGTTTTCATTTCCGATACCTTTTTCTGATGAAATATGACATATACCGTATACGAAAAACAAAACAATATCAAACCTGTAAAGACCACAGAACTCAGCAGGATTCCAATGACATTGGACCAAAGAAATCTTTTTTTGCCGGGAAAATAAAGATTCAGGTGTCCGGGATCCAACATATCGTCTGCAAAAAGAGAAATCTTGTATTCAGCTTTATACAAAGGGTTCATGGCAGCCACATTGCTGGATTTTGTGGTATCGCCTATGATTGCGGCATAGTTTCCATTCTCAATGATGTAAGCCTTATCCTTATTTGAATATATTCCATACTCATAATCCAGATCAATATCTTTGGATTCCAGCTCCATGCGCAGATATTTATCCAGAATGGCTATGTTTATATTTTCAAGCAGTTGGTTCGGGTCCAGAAAGGAAGATCTGAATTCCAGCTCCTTTATACGTTTGCTCAACTGTTCTGACTTGGAAGATAAATCATCCTTTATAATACTGGCGAGCATGTTTTTAGGCTCAAGAATACTTTTTTGTTCATAATACTTTTTGTCAGCAGCTTCTTCAGCATCAGTAATAAGTCGTTTTTTTACATTATTCAGTGCAATAGTTACCTTGTCGTCAAAGTTTTTTTCATCCAGGTCGACGGCTCTTTTGATCCAGAAATACTGAATAACACCTACTCCGATTAAAGAAAGTGTCATGATCATAATAATACTCCAGATGGCCTGTTTACTCATGGGAACAAATATATTTAAACATATGGAGTATACAATCTATTTAACAACAAATTAACGCAAGTGTTATTTATATTCAAATTGAACATTATAAAGCAAATAAGTCTTACATTCGTTGCGTTTTTATGATTAAATACAGATTTTTGTACAAAATTTAAGGATATTGAATCCATACTGCTCGTGAAATTATTTTCAAACATCTATATACTGTTTCTTTTTTTAAGTGCTACATCTATATATCTGTCAGGATGTGCCAGCACAGGAGCCCCGACTGGCGGACCCAAAGATAGTAAGCCTCCGGTAATGGATTCACTCCTTTCTACCCAAAATAAACAGCGCAATTTCAGACCAAAAGTCCTTACATTTCATTTTGATGAATTTGTGGAAGTTAAAGATCCAATCAAACAAGTACTTATATCTCCACCACTTACCTATATTCCTGCAGTAAAACATAAAGGTAAAAAAGTGACCTTTGCTTTCGACGAAAAAGAAATACTAAGAGACAATGCCACTTATACTATCAACTTCGGTGAATCCATTGTTGATTTTCATGAAGGTAATAAACTGAATAATTTTTCTTTTGTCTTTGCCACAGGAAATGAACTCGACAGTCTAAATCTAAAAGGCAAAATCATCAATGCACAGACAGGTGAGCCAGAAACCGAAATGGTGGTATTTCTTTATGACAATACCCAGGATTCGACAGTAAGAAAAGAAAAACCTTTCTATTTTGCCAAACCAGATAAAACCGGGCTATATGAATTTCGAAATATAAAATCTGACACCTTTAGACTTTTTGCCATAAAAGATGAAAATCTTAATTACCTATATGACCTGGAAACCGAAAAAATAGCATATTCTGACACTCTGATTATACTAAATGACAGTTTCAACAGTGAAATAGTGCTTTATGCTTCTTTGCCAGTCCCGGCCATCAAAATACTAAACTTCAATACTAAAACATATGGCAAAATAAATATCCTTTGCAATACAACTCCACCTGACGACATAACTTACAATGTGTCAAACTCTGACATTTCTATTTTCAAAGAAGTAGTCAATGACTCTATCAATTTATATTATCAAACAGAGGTAGATTCATTTTTTGTTTACCTGCTCAATGATACTATAAAAGTAAAGCCCAAAGGGAGAGAAGATTTGATTAAAAAATCAAAATTCAGGCGTCTATCTGCAAACAACTCTCCGCAAATGTTACCGAAGGATTCATTGGTAATAGGATTTAATATGCCAATAGGATCATTAGATATAGATAAAATCCTGTTGTATGATACCATAGGACAGTTGGAAAATATCAGCTATACCTATAGTAAAGATTTAAAGAAAGTGGTGGTAAAATATCCCTGGGTAGCGGGAGAAAA
Source organism: Saprospiraceae bacterium (assembly GCA_016714445.1). Lineage (GTDB taxonomy): Bacteria > Bacteroidota > Bacteroidia > Chitinophagales > Saprospiraceae > OLB9. The sequence continues at coordinate 654,605 of JADJNF010000007.1, forward strand.
ATATACCATGGAAATCGACAGCGGTCTGATCAAAAGTATATACGGTCAGGCGCACGATAGTATAGGACTGGTATTCAGCATTTTGACTCAGGAAAAAACATCGGCCATGAAAACGATTATCAATGATCTGGATAGTATGTATACTTATGTCATAAATATTTTGAGAGAAAAAACACAAGTATATCAGCAGATCATTTCAGGCACATCAAAATCTGAACTTTTATTCAAAGGTTTGGTTCCTGATCGATATAATATTGAAATCATCAGAGACGAAAACAAAAATCTTACATGGGATGCCGGAAACTACTGGGAGAAAAAACAACCTGAACAATATAAACTAATCAAAGGAGATAAACTGAGAGAAAACCGCGAAACAGAACTAATTATCTCCTGGAAAACCGGTACTATCTCCGGCAATGAACCAATTCAGGGTCAGCCGGGTTTACAAAATAATAAAATACAGCAACCAAATCGCCAATGATATTCAGATCAGATAATCTTGTCAAAATATATGGTCAGAGAGAAGTAGTCAAAATGGTCTCCATCCATGTAAATCAAGGGGAAATCGTAGGACTTCTGGGGCCAAACGGAGCAGGCAAAACCACAACGTTTTATATGATGGTGGGATTCATTCAGCCAAACAGTGGCAAGGTTTATCTTGATGATCAGGATGTGACAAGTGATGCTATGTACCGCAGAGCGCAAAAAGGTATAGGGTATCTTCCACAGGAACCCAGTGTTTTCAGAAAATTGTCTGTTGAAGACAATATAAAAGCGGTTCTGGAAATGACCCAACTCTCCAAAGAAGAACAACGTGACAAGCTGGAATCACTCATCGGAGAATTCAGACTGGAAAAAGTAAGAAAAAATATCGGAGATTCCCTTTCAGGCGGAGAACGCAGAAGAACAGAAATTGCAAGATCTCTGGCTTCCAATCCTAAGTTTATCCTATTGGATGAGCCATTTGCAGGTATAGATCCTATCGCAGTGGAAGATATTCAACATATTGTGGCAAAACTGAAAACAAAAAATATCGGTATCCTGATTACTGACCACAATGTGCAGGAAACACTTTCCATCACTGATAGAGCGTACCTTATGTTTGAAGGTAAAATACTTAAAGCCGGCACAGCTGAAGAACTGGCCGCTGATGAGGTAGTAAGACGGGTCTATCTGGGGAAAAATTTTGAACTTAAAAAGAAAATCCTTGATTTTGATGCACATTAAGCACAAAAACATCCTTATTTTGGTTGTATTATTTTTCTTTACTTCCTGCGGACTGGATGGAGATCAACTTTCTCCTGAAGAAAAAAACACGGTAGATACACTCTATACCAATCAACTCAACGAATGGAGAAACAAGATCGATTCTATTTGCAATGCTGAGAAAGATACCATATTTGTGCAGCTGGTTGACTCCTTAAAAAGTGAAAGAATGGAAGAAATAGAAATGTTGCTCATGAAAAATCATGTCACTGAATGAAATCATTTTTTACAAAAAAGCACGGTCGGCAAAAACAGATAGAACCAAAAGTTGGAACTGTTTTTTTTAGTTCTCACCAGTTAAAAAATTATGCACTAAACCGCAAAAATAGTATAAGGCTTTTTAAAATACTCTCACTGATTACTGTTTTTTCATGTAGCGACGTGGATTCAAATGACCTGAATATCAATAATCCAAAGATTAACCAAGCTCTTGAAAAAAGAAAAGCCGAATATGCAAAAGAAATATTGGACAATTGCCACAGAGATATTTTGGCAAAAGCTGAAATATATGTAGATTCTATCATTTCGGCAGAGATAAATTTTCAACTTTCAGACTCCATAGTGTTTCCTGAAAAACCTCTAAAACCTGGTTGGCCTGGTCCTATAATTGTACCCGAAACCATTAGGGCCAAACCGATTTTTGTGCGCCGGTTAAAATAATTTGTTTCATAGGATACAAGTATCAACATAAATTTGTTTGAAATAACGACATATTAAATATCGTCATTTCAAACTATTTTTTCCACATCAAATATGGTGATATTTCCCTTGTTCTATCTGTTGCCTCTCCAGGAAAACTTCTTTTTTGGTTTATCCGACGCTGAAGAAGTTGATGATGATGCGGTTGGTCTGCGAGATGTATCTGATCCAACAGCAGCTGGTTTTGGTCTTGCGTGGTTACTCCTGTGCAACACATGTTTTTGACCTGCTGAAGAAAAATTTGATTCTACAGGCGCCATTGTGGATGGAAACGGATGTCCTTCTTCTACTGGTATCTGCATAGAAATCAATTTCTGAATATCACGCAAATATGGTCTTTCTTCCACATCACAAAATGAAATGGCTTTGCCTGATGCTCCTGCCCTTCCGGTTCTTCCTATACGATGTACGTATGTTTCTGGTATGTTTGGAATTTCAAAATTGATAACAAAAGCCAGTTCATCAATGTCAATCCCTCTGGATGCGATGTCAGTAGCCACCAATACCCGGGTAGAGTGATTTTTAAAATTGGCCAGTGCACTTTGTCTCGCATTTTGAGACTTGTTTCCATGTATAGCTTCAGCTTTGATATTTTCTCTTGTAAGCATTTTTACAACCTTATCAGCTCCATGTTTGGTACGAGTGAAAACCAGAGCTGTTTTGATGGACCTGTCTTTCATCACATGTACCAGTAACTCATATTTTTTTGCCTGATCGACATAATAAACTGCTTGTGATACAGTTTCTGCTGTCGACGATACAGGAGTGACCTCTACTTTTTCCGGATCGTTAAGTATACTTCCAGCCAAAGCCATGATAGAATCCGGCATAGTCGCTGAAAAGAACAATGACTGACGTTTTGGTGGTATGATCTTGATAATTTTTTTGACATCATGGACAAATCCCATATCCAGCATTCTGTCCGCCTCATCAAGTACAAAATGGGAAACATCACCCAATCTGATAAAACCCTGAGCAATCAGATCAAGTAATCTGCCTGGTGTGGCGATGAGTATATCTACCCCAGATTTAAGCGCATTGACCTGACTATGCTGATTTACGCCACCAAAGATAACCGTATGACGCAATTTTGTATTTCTGCCGTAAGAAGTAAAACTTTCGCCAATCTGTATGGCCAATTCCCTTGTAGGTGTAATAATCAAAGCCTTAATTCTACGATGTTGTTTTTCTTCCAGACTACTTAAGTGCTGAATAATCGGAATAGCAAATGCAGCTGTTTTTCCGGTGCCTGTCTGTGCGCATGCAAGCAAATCATGACCTTTCAATAAAAGCGGAATAGATTGCGATTGTATAGGCGTGGGTGTGGTATACCCTTCTGACTTCAAGGCATCCAATATGGGCTTGATGAGTCCTAAATTTTCAAATGACATTTAAAATGTTTAAAGTTTATAATAAAAGTTGCATTCTAATCATAAAATCAAATACCAAAATATAGCATTTGAATAATGAATGTGCTGATATCAAAAACATCAGGAATCAATTATATTCAAAAACTACTCAGGTGTTGGACTTAAATTAAAACACTATTAGTATTTGTTCTCCATCATGAACTTATATCGGTGATTTTCAAAGCGAATTTCAACTGACATTGTATTTAAAATCTTTGGTACAGTAGATATTTTTGATATCAGTTACCTTTCAAATACGCTTGAGAACTCAAAGGAGGGCGAATATTTCCCGGCAAAGGTACGGTAAATATTACAAATCATAGCATACGTTAGGATTTTATTTCCGGACCACATCGACAATAAGATAGTTGTCAATGAAAAAATGGAAATTTTCTTTTATATTTTGAAGGGACATTTATACAATTTATAGCATAAAAAAGCACGAAGAATCCAAAATATACATCCAAACAATAAATCATTATTGCATAAATGGGTTATGTATAACAAAAGTTATATTGATGATACGATGAATACTTTAGATCTTTGAACTTTGATCTTGTATTGTAATTGTTGATTGAAGTCAAATATTTCTCATTTACGAATTTCAATTCCATTTTTTTACATCAGTCATGGCACAAAGTGATTTGATCAAATCTTACCGGTAGGGTTATCAGAAATGACAGTCCTTCCGGTTTTTTTTTTTGATAAGATTTGAATTTTTCCTGTGTCTGCATCAATTATATTCTATCACATTTACCCAAAAATACACTCTACCATAACTGATGATTTATTAAAATTGTGATTGTTGATTTTTTTTCTGGTGGTTTTATTTTAAAAAACAGTCATTATTTTGGCTGTAAAAAAGAATCTTCCTACTTTTGCAAATGGAACATTTAAATAATAATTCATCCCACATAGAAGAAGCACTCACTTTTGATGATGTTCTTCTCATTCCTTCATATTCAGAGGTGCTTCCACGCGAAGTGGATATTTCAACTCAATTAACAACGGATCTCAGACTAAATGCACCCATTGTTTCCGCTGCCATGGATACGGTCACTGAATACAAGCTGGCAATTGCTATGGCTCGTGAAGGTGGTCTGGGTATTATTCATAAAAACATGTCTATAGAAGCTCAGGCCAATCAGGTAAGAACTGTAAAAAGATCTGAAAGTGGCATGATCATGGATCCTGTGACATTGACCGAAGATGCCAAAATAAAAGATGCACACTATCTTATGCAAGCCAACAAGATAGGAGGTATACCCGTCATTGACCACGTTGGGAAGCTCACCGGCATACTTACCAACAGAGACCTTAGGTTTGAAACGGAAGGTGAAAGAAGTGTGACCGAGATCATGACCAAAGAAAGACTGATCACAGCTCCTGTGGGTACCACCCTCAATCAGGCAAAAGAGATCCTGCAAAAATACAAAATTGAAAAATTGCCCGTAGTAGATGATAATAATATCCTGGTAGGACTCATAACCTATAAAGATATCATGAAGCTCGAAAACTTTCCCAACTCAGCCAAAGATCTGCACGGAAGGTTGTATGTAGGTGCTGCAGTCGGAGTAAGCAAAGATATGTTTGAAAGAGTAGAAGCTCTGGTGGCTGTAGGTGTGGATGTCATATGTATAGACACGGCTCACGGCCACTCAAAAGGAGTACTGGATGCCATAGCAGCAGTTAGATCAAGGTTTAAATACATTCAAATCATAGGTGGAAACGTGGCTACGGCTGAAGGAGCTAAAGCGCTGGCAGACGCTGGCGTAAACGCAGTAAAAGTTGGCGTTGGCCCAGGAAGTATTTGTACTACGAGAATTGTTGCAGGCGTAGGAGTACCACAACTTTTTGCTATCATGAATGCAGCCCGTGGGCTTGCAGGTACAGGAATACCCATCGTAGGAGATGGTGGTATCAGATATACCGGTGATATTGCAAAAGCACTGGCGGCAGGAGCAAGTACAATCATGGCTGGGTCACTATTTGCAGGAACAGAAGAAGCCCCTGGAGAAACCATCCTTTTTGAAGGCAGGAAGTTTAAAGTGTATCGTGGTATGGGTTCATTGGGGGCGATGGAACTGGGGTCCAAGGACAGATATTTTCAGGATGTCGAGGATGATGTAAAAAAACTTGTACCCGAAGGTATTGAAGGAAGAGTTCCCTTCAAAGGATCAGTTTCAGAAGTGATGGTACAATACCTTGGTGGTCTAAGGGCTGGTATGGGTTATTGCGGAGCTGCCAATATTAAGGATATGCAAAATTCAAAAATGGTAAGAATTTCAGGATCCGGTATACTGGAAAGTCACCCACACAATATCACCATCACCAAAGAATCACCTAATTACAGCAAAAAAGGATAAAATATAACCGACCCAGTATAATATACCAGATAATGTATATTTAATACCAGTTTCCGAAAACTCTACCACCTGTTTTGTTAAAGTTTTTATATAAATTTAATATTATTACTTATTTTTATATTTAATTAAAATATATATTGTAATTTCGTTTTTCCTTTAAAGAAGAATAGGTTATATGGCCAGATTACTTTTAATTGTTTGTTTCTGTACTATTTCACTATTAAGTTTATCTGCTCAACAAAAAAATACGGTTGGGGATAATATTCCTTTGGTATTTTATATAGGTGAAGATGAAAATAATTATGAAAAATTGGTACAGAAGTACAATACCATGCTTTTTGCAGTGTGTAACAATAATATGGAGTTGGCATTTGATAACTGGACTGTATTGCTAAAAGATCTTGAAGATTTTTCAAATAAATCCAATATTGATCTCAAAGGAGTAAAACTATGGCTCAATGTCTTTTGGGACAAAGATGGTACAATCGATCATATGGTGTTCTATCCGAAGCCCAATTCGAGAAACCTAAACTATGACAATGTGAAAGCTTTGTTGACAAACTTTGCCAAAACGTATCAGTCTCCATTAAAACATACTACCCGATTTTCACATTATGGTAGTGCGACCTTTCCTGTTTTTAGTCGTTCTATGATAGGGCCGGAAAAGTAAATCATGCGTTTTATTCTTTATCTTTTATCTTTGACTTTCTTAGCTTGTTCGAAAGAAGAAACTCCTGTCTTTTATAAAGCTTACAATCTACCTACTTCTGATATTCTTCATGCGATTGACATTGACGAAAATAACTATATTACTATTATAGGTGGATATGTTTGGTCACGTGGCATTTCTTTGCAATGCGATGGCGATCTCACCAAACTGACGTTGGATTCATTTTCCAATAAAGGTCAATTTGATCTTCTTCGAACTAAAAATAATGAGTTGATCTCTGTTGGGACAGAGGGACAATTATTTCAAAAACCGTCCTTCTCTGCACCATGGACATTTCACAGATTAAAAAACTGGGATATTCTCCACCATATTATTGAAACTGAAAACGGATATTTAGCATCCGGAGGAAAGTCCTACGAACATGGATATATATATCTGATAAATGAACAATTCATGATTGATACAGCAATTTACTTTGGACATGAAATATCTGAAGTAGTACATATCACCGGCCAAAACTACTTATCTGTAGGCTGGGGAAATATACAAAGATCATCTGACGGCGGTAAAACATGGAAACTTTTGCCCAATGAAGGTGATTTTTATGCATCCTGTGTATTTACAGACTCCTTGAATGGATGGATCATTGGGTACAATGGAACATTACTGATCTCCACGGATGGGGGCGAATCATGGCGTAAAAGTAAAGCAAAAATAAGTGGAAACGGATATGACTCCTTCCGAAAACTAGTAAAAATCAATAAAAATGAAATCATCATCACTGGCAATAAGGGTAAACTTTGGCGAACGGTGGATGATGGCAAAAGCTGGCAGAAAATAGCCTTATCTACCAATAAAGACATTTATGACATAGCAAAAAAATCTGATGGAAATTATATCATGGTTGGTAACGAAGGGTATGTTGCTGAAATCAGATTTTGATAAATAACAAAGGAATCCACGTCAAATACCAGAACAAATAAAATACATGAAAACGGAAGCTCGACAACAAAAAAGATAGAGATAAGTTATCCATTCAGTCTAATCATTAAACATTTACAGATAAATATAGAAAGTAATTTAAAGGAAAATTGCTTCCTACCGTATCAGGGTAAAATTATCTATATTCAATTTTGCTTCCTGATTACAGGTGTATTTTATTTTGTATAAATACATGCCACTATTGAGCGGCTCCCCTTTTAGGGTACCATCCCACTGCTCTGCTACTTCTCTGGTTTCCCACACTTTAGCGCCCCATCGGTCATAAATCTCAAAATATTCCATAGTATCGATGAGAAAAACATTGCTGATGCCATAGCGGTCATTCAGTCCGTCATTGTTGGGTGTAAAGGCCTTTGGAAGCAGTAAATTATCACAATCCAGCTTATCCTTATCCGCCACAAATATTCTGACTGTATCGGTACTTGTACACGTCCCATTGTTATAACTTACCCTATAGGTAGTGCTTTCGATGGGAGTTGCCAATGGTGACAATGCACTTCCATCATCCAATGTAACAGATGGAGTCCAGGTAACTACTGAAGCACAGGTAGTTCCGGATTCAATCAAAATAGACTCACCTTTAAATATAGTAGTATTTTCTGTTTTGATCTTATCCGGAAATTTGTAAAAATTTAAAATCTCAAGATCGGATAAAGCCCTTTTGTATAAAGTAATTTCATCAATCCTTCCTTTCATTTTATTGGCCAGATTTACAGTATTACAAGGACTATTGGCAAAGGTCAAACCTGCCCTTCTTGAAAAACTAATATTCTCTCTGGAAATAATTCTTTTTACCAGTTGATTATCAAAATATATCAGATATTCCAACTTAAACTTGACCAGAGTGAATCTATGCCAGCAATTATCTTTGGACAGGACACTTCGCACGGAATGATAATTATTTACATTACTTCCTATTTCAAACAATAATTCATTGGTAGCTGAAAAATATCTCAACGCCATTAAAGAATCCAAGCTGGCACATCCGTTGCGATGACTAAATATATCTGTCTCTCCACTCTGATCATCCATCCAGAAATAAAAATCCAGCGTAAAATCCTCATCCAGCAACACATTGGCCTGATTGCTCACTGTAAGAAAATCATCCCCGCCATCGATATAATAACTGCTCTCACCTAGCCCGCAAACACACTGTGGATTTCCTCCGGGCGTCATACCCGGAAAAGAAATGGATGCTTCTTCATAAGTACAATCATCAAAATTATACCTGAAAGAAACTTCCTGCGCAAATATACATTGCTGCAATAAAAAGTTAAATACAAATAAATAATATATTCCTTTCAACACTTACTTTTTTATATTTTGAAAATTTTATAGGTTAAATTTTTTCATCCATCAAGACAAAAACCCCTATAAATATTATTTGGTCTTTTGTGTCACTAAAACATGTACCATAATCCACGTATCATCAAATCTTAACATTTTGGATCCTATTTAAACATGTCCCCAAAGCCTGGAGGCAACATATCCTGCATCAATTTTTGAGCTTCTTCTGATTCAATTTTAACGGCTTTCTCAATAAATCTGTTGACACAGGTAAGCAACAAATCCTCCAGCATTTCCTTATCTTCTGCCTTTAATACTTCAGGATCAATGGTAATATTTGTTATCTGCTTCGTAGCATTACCGCTTATAGAAATACCTTCGACCACAACATCTACTGAAATGCCAGCCATTTTTTTATACATTTCTGCTTGTTGCTGCTCCATGTTCCCCATCAAATCTCCAAACATATTATAACGATTAAATTAAAAATTAAAGAACAAAGTTAAGAATATCAATACTATAAACTCAAATTGGTAGAAATCTATTTTAAAAATGACCAAAAAAAATAAAAAACAGAAAATCTTCCGGTTGAAATTTATTGTACACAAATAGTTACTAAAACAGAACTAATTGTTTTGGCTTTGGTTTATTCCTTTGAAATCTATGTCAATATTAAAGGATTAACTAAATTTGACCCTTTATAATAAAAATTGAAACAATGGCCGAAATAATAAGAATGCCAAGACTGAGCGATACTATGGAAGAAGGGAACATAGTAGCGTGGCTAAAAAAAGAAGGTGACCCGGTAAAAACAGGTGATATTCTTGCAGAAGTCGAGACTGATAAAGCTACGATGGAACTTGAAAGTTATTTTAATGGTGTGCTACTATACATAGGTGTACCCTCCGGACCAGTAGCGGTAGATGGAATTATCGCCATCATCGGAAAAGAAGGAGAAGAGTACAAACATCTTTTGTCAGAACAAAAGGCTGTTCCTGCCCCGGTCATTTCTAAAAGTACTGAAACTCCGGAAGTTACTAATGAAGCTCCTGCACCTTCTGTCGTTGCAGAAACTCAAAAAGTGGAAACACCTGCTGAAGCTGTTTCTGATAAACTAAAAGCATCACCCCTGGCTAAAAGTGTAGCATCTCAAGCTGGTGTATCTTTGGATCAAATACAGGGTTCAGGAGATCATGGAAGGATTATTAAAAAAGATGTGGAAAATTACATTGTCAATAAACCAGCAGCTTCAACACAGGTTTCTGCAACCACACAGGTATCCATACAGCAGCCTACTGCATTCCAGTATGGAGATGTTCCTGTTTCACAAATGAGAAAAACCATCGCAAGAAGATTGGGTGAAAGTAAATTTACAGCACCACATTTCTATCTTACATTGGAAATAAATATGGACAATGCAGTAGCATCCAGAAATGCAATAAATGCCACAGCCCCCGTTAAAATCTCATTCAATGATTTTGTGGTGAAAGCCAGTGCCGCTGCTCTGAGAAAACATCCTGCGATCAATGCATCGTGGTTTGGGGATAAAATTACCTATCATAAAGATATAAATATCGGTGTAGCAGTCGCTGTAGAAGATGGTCTGCTGGTACCTGTAGTCAATAATGCAGATCAAAAGTCAATGTCATATATCAATCAGGAGGTAAAAGAACTGGCAGGTAAAGCAAAAACTAAAAAACTGACTCCTCAGGAAATGCAAGGAAATACCTTCACCATTTCAAATCTTGGAATGTTTGATATCGAAGAATTTACTGCAATCATAAATCCACCTGATGCATGTATACTTGCAGTAGGTTCGATCATAAAAAAACCAGTGGTTAAGAATGACGAGATCGTAATCGGCAATATGATGAAAGTGACCTTGTCCTGCGATCACAGGGTAGTAGATGGGGCCACAGGTGCTCAGTTTTTACAAACGCTAAAAGCCATGCTGGAAAATCCGGTATTAATGATGGTATAAAAGTCCTGGTGTCAAGCTAAAATAAAAGAGAACATATTGAGTAGTATCAATATGTTCTCTTTTTATTTTTTACCTTTTAAATCCTTATATTTTTATCAGGCATAACTTTATATGTTCCAGATGATGACGGCAGTGCCAGGAATACAAAGCGGCGGCATCATACAAACTAAAAAACCTGTCTGTTTCAGGGTGAAAATATCCCTTTTCCCAATCAGAGTCTGTCATTTGCTGCATGATATGTGCCCATTTAACATGCAAACCTTTGAGTATCCACAAAGCGGAATCAATAGGTAAGCTGTAATCGGCAAGCATGGCATATTTTGACTCAATATATGGTTTTATAGTAGGTTTGTCTTCTGTTAAAGACCATTTGAATCTGATGAGCGCATGGCTGTGGCTATCCGCAATATGGTGAATCACTTGTCTTGCTGTCCATCCTTCAGGTCTGTAGGCTGTATCCAGTTGTTCGGTAGTCATCCCGCTGACCACATCTTCCAATCGATCATGAAAAGTTATGATAGTTTCTTTCCATGACACCAATTGATCGGCTTCATGACTCACCGGGAAACTAAATCTGCCTACCGGATATTTTAAATGTTCCATACTTTAAAATTTATTCGTGATAAAATAAAAAAAGGACTGAAACAGTTTATCCGGTCAGTCCTTTATATAACATTATTACAATTTTAATTATGCTTTTGATTCTTTAACTTTATTCTTGCCTTTTAGACCGGCCGCATAATTTAGTGCTTTATCCAGATTGACAACACCGCCACTTACGCTCAGTTTAGAAAAATTAATTTTATCCGTTTTGCTTCCCGGCAATTTTACATCATCAGTCACAGGAGTTACGGACTTCATCAATACCTCTTTGACCTGCTCTGCTGAAAGTGCCGGAAAGACCGATCTAATTGTGGCAGCTACACCAGCTACTACCGGAGATGCCATACTGGTACCTTGAAGTGGTGCATATTCATTATTAGGCATGGTACTGTATATTTTCATACCCGGTGCAAATAGATCCACTTCTTTTATACCATAATTAGAAAAAGGAGCAGGGGCATTTTCACCTCCTTTGTAATTGAGTGCACCTACTTCTACCCAATTTTTTGCTCTTTTCTGCTTTTTGCACAAAAATCCACTTTTCTTTTCAAAATTAGCATTTGGAAAGTTAGGCGTTATATCATTATTTTCGCCGGAGTTACCTGCTGCATGCACCAGAAGCACATCCTTTTTAGCAGCATATTTTACCGCTTCGTCTACCAGATTTTTGTGGGTGCCAAATCCTTTTCCAAAACTCATATTGATCACAGTAGCTCCATTATCGACTGCATATCTGATGGCATTGGCTACATCTTTATCTCTCTCATCCCCATCCGGGACAGCTCTTACTGACATAATTTTTACATTAGGAGCTACACCGTCCATGCCTATTCCATTGTCCCTCACTGCACCAATAATACCTCCTACATGTGTACCATGAAGGGGATCTGGTCCTTCTACATCATTGTTACCATATATTCTTTCTGTTGCGTCAGCATAGTTATCTTTTACAATAGTTTTCCTCGGATCAAAATCAATATTAAAAGCATAATCCAGTTTATCCTGAGATGACTGTTTATCCTGAGCTATTTCACCTTTTATTATTTCCTTTATCCCATCTATCGTTTTCACTTCCGAAGCGGTAAGATATTGCGCTGCAATATTTTTTGCCATCGTAAGTTCCTGATTTCCTGTGGCATCGATGGATTCAAGACCAGCCAGGTCAAGTGGTTTGTCACCCAAGGCCTTTGCTAGTGCATCTATTGCTGACATCACTTTAATTTCCACATTTTCTAATTGTACAATAGCAGCTTTGGCTTTTTCGGTCTCTTTTTCTACGTTTTCTTTGGCTCTGAGATAGGTATCGTATTCCTTTTTCTGATCTTTATTCAATGTTGCGACATTGGCGTTCTCATATTTGTATTTCAAACTACCATATACGCGAGTTGCTTCATAGGTATCCGGACCCACATTCTTACCATCAGGGCCGCCAATAAAATTCCAGCCGTGCACATCATCTATATAGCCGTTTTTGTCATCATCTATACCATTGTCAGGTATTTCACCGGGATTCACCCAGATATTTGCAGCAAGATCTTCATGTTCTATATCAATGCCTGAATCAATGACTGCGACGACTACTGTTTTGGTCTTTTTATTTTTTAAAAATTCATTGTATGCTTTTCTCATAGAAATGCCGGTATATCCTTCTCCGGGACTACCATAATACCAGTCATTAGGTACTGCAGTTTGGCTAACTAAAGCCGTAAACGAAAGAAAAAAAATAACTAATACATTAAAATAAGTCTTCATGTGTTATGAAATTTAAACAAACATATATACTTTTGTGAAATATTTAAGTGATATATTATTGGTTTTGTTATAAAATATTGTGTTAAAAGCAATGTTGGTAATACAACTTCCGTTAAATTAAAGTTTATAAATGCAATAATTGTTTTGTAAATCTTAATTTTTCGGCAAACATTTTTGAGTTCAGATGTATTTAAGTCAAAGAATTTTCGGTCTTCTTTGCATTTAAGTTCTGAAAAGTATATTTTAATAGGGTCATCAAATTAAGAAACCAGTGGGTCATTTTTTTAAAATATTAAACAAATGAAGTCCATTTTTAAAATCAAAAAGATGAAAAACATCTTACAGGTCGTAATGACCATCTTATTTAGTCTGTTTTTTATTAACAAAAACAATGCCCAATATTCCGAATTTGGAGTTGGGCTGGGATTTTCTACCTATTGGGGTGATCTGAATGGACCATCTTTTGGTACCAATTTAACAAAAAACAGTGGTCTCGCTCTGCAATTAAATGGCAGAAAATTATTTAGTAAAAATGTAGGAATAAGAGCTTCCTTTTCATTTGGAAATGTCAAAGGTAATGATGCCAATTCGACCATTGACTGGCAGCAAATCAGAAATCTAAGCTTTAAGTCGTCCTTGGTTGAACTGGCGGTTATGGGAGAATTCTATATTTTTGGATTTGATACAGAACCGGGCAGCAGTATTTTTTCACCATATTTTACAGCAGGACTGGCAGGATTCCGGTTTAACCCAAAAACTGTATATCGAGGCAATGAATATAGTTTACAGCCTCTGGGAACTGAAGGACAGGGCATGCCTGGTTTCAGAGATAAATACAGTCTGTACAACATAAGTATTCCTTTCGGTGGAGGAGCCAAAATTATCCTTTCGGAAACCATGAACATTGGCATTGAAATGATCATTAGAAGGTCATTTACAGATTATCTGGATGATGTTAGTACTAATTATGTAAACTATGATGACCTGAATGCCGGAAATGGCACACTTGCAGCCAATCTAGGCAACAGAATGAACGAGTTTTTGGGTCAGGCTGAACCGGTACAATTGCCTACAGGGGATCAAAGAGGTGGAGCAAAAGTGAAAGATTATTATTTTTTCAGTATGGTTTCTTTCAATTTTATGCTAACAGATAGTAAAGGGAAAAAGCGTTTTGGCAGAAGCAAAGTCAATTGTCCCTCATTTTAACCCACTTAATGAGGAGTCTTCTTCACAAAGTCAAAATAAAATGCCAAAAAGAATTCAAGACTCTACAATTCACAAAGAAAATACTAACTGTTTAAAATCCGTGACTTTTTGTGATTTTGTGCCTTTGCGGCAAAATTATACTTTTCGGAGCGAAATCAATGAAACAGTAATTGGAAGAAACTAAATCAATATTACGCCAATATTGGGGTTATGACGATTTTCGTCCGCCACAGGAACAGATCATTAATGCAATACTCCAAAAAACTGACACCATCGCTTTGTTGCCCACAGGCGGCGGAAAATCTATATGTTTTCAGCTACCAGCCCTGATCTTACCAGGTAAAACGCTGGTAATATCACCACTCATAGCATTGATGCAGGATCAGGTAGATAACCTTTCATCCAGAGGTATTGTGGCAAAATCACTCAACGCCAATCTAAATTACAGAGAAATAGATGTTATACTTGATCGGTTTGTGTACGGAGATCTCAAAATTCTGTACATATCTCCGGAAAGGATTACTTCTGAAGTATTTTCCGCAAGGATTGAAAAAGCCAAACTCAGCCTGATCGCTGTAGATGAAGCCCACTGTATCTCTCAATGGGGGTATGATTTTCGTCCGGCGTATTTTAATATAGCTAAGCTACGGGAAATACATCCGCTCGTACCCATCATAGCACTTACCGCCACTGCCACTGATAAGGTGATATTGGATATCAGCGAAAAACTGGAACTAAAGAACCCGGAAATTTTCAAAAAAAGCTTTGCAAGAGACAATCTGAGTCTTACAGTGCTGAATACGGACAATAAGCTCAACGAATTAGTGCAAATACTCGGGCGCGTAAAAGGATGTACCATCATCTACGTGCGAAATCGAAAAGAAACCATCGAAATAGCTCAATGGCTCTCACAACAAGGCATTTCGTGTGGATCCTATCACGGCGGGATGGACAAATCCACCAGAGAAAAAAATCAGCAGGCCTGGATGACCAACAGGGTCAGACTCATGGTTTCGACCAATGCATTTGGTATGGGCATTGATAAACCTGACGTGAGAATAGTAATCCACCTCGATGTCCCGCCGAGTCTGGAAGAATATTATCAGGAAGCAGGCAGAGCAGGAAGAGACGGGAAAGAATCTTATGCGGTTACTATTATAGATGATGCGGATATAACAGCCGCAAGAACAAATTTTAATGATCAATTTCCGTCCCTGGAGATCATAAGTAGTGTATATGACAGGCTGTGCAGATACCACAAAGTAGCCTATGGGTCAGGAATGATGGAAAGTTATGATTTTCATATCCTCGACTTTGCACAATACGTCAATCTGCCGGTCAAAAAAGTCTATCATATACTTAATATCCTGGAAAAAGAAGGCTGGGTGGCATTTTCTGAAGCATTCAAAGTGCCTTCAAGACTACAAATTTTGGCCAATCATGATGAACTGGAATTTTTAGAGCAGGTACCCACCACTAAAAGTAAAATTCTGGTCCATTTGCTGCGAAAATATGAAGGATTATTTGTCGATCCTGTAAAAATAGATGAGCCCAGAATTGCCCAGGAAATGCAAATCGAAGAAATACATCTGGTACACCACCTAAATCTGCTAAAATCAGAAGGAATCATCGCATATTATCCAAGAGCTTCCGAACCACAAATCACATTTATGCAACCCAGACCAGGAGCTGATGGATTCAACATAGATAAAAAGTCATACATGCAAAGAAAAAAAATGGCAGCGGACAGACTTGATGCTATGATCCTTTATCTGAGCAATGAAAAAAAATGTCGCCAAAGAGCAATCGTGGAATATTTTGGTGAAAAAGGAACAGACTGCCGCAAATGTGATATTTGTAACGGAGCTTCAGAAAACACACTCAACTCAGAGCAAATTAAGAAAGTATATTTGCATTTACAAGAAACTGTCCTGCAACAATCGATAGACATCAAAACTTATGCCGGCATTTATCCATTCAATAAAAGAAAAAGAATCATCCGAGCCATCAAGGATTTTGAATCCGAAGGTTTGATCAGCATAGACAATACCGGTTATATAAAATTGGTAAAAGTATGAACGTGCGTAAAACCATTTATTGTACAGTCACCAATGATCTGAATCAGGATCAGCGTATGCACAGGATATGTTCATCACTCACCAAAATAGGATATGAGGTCTGTCTGGTAGGTAGAATAAAGCCTTCATCGCCTACCCTGCTCGACATGCCTTTCCGGCAGATAAGACTAAGATGTTTCTTCAATAAAGGATTTCTGTTTTATGCGGAATACAATATGCGGCTTTTGATATTTCTGTTGTTTCGGGTCAATCCTGATATCATCTACAGTGTCGATACAGATACTTTGGCTGCCTGTGGTCTGGCAAAACGATTGAAAAGTAAAAAAATGGTATTTGATGCACATGAATATTTTACAGAAGTGCCGGAAGTAATACACAGACCTTTTGTAAAATGGATTTGGCAAATGATAGAAAAAAATTTTATCCCAATGGCGGATGAGTGTATAACCGTCAATCAAAGTCTGGCAGATCTTTTCAGTAAAAAATATGATAAACCATTCATCCCGATTTACAACGTACCGGAGAAATCAGAGAAACACAAAGCGGTTAAATCAGATATCAAACCTTATCTTTTATATCAGGGCATGCTGAACTACGGAAGAGGACTCGAAGAACTGATGGCAGCAATGCCATACATTAACGATATGAATTTAATAATCATAGGTGAAGGTGATATATCGGAGAAACTTAAAAGGTTGGCTAATGAAAGTCCAGCCAAAGACAGAATCAGATTTACCGGATGGCTGAAGCCTGATGATATCAAAGTCATCACTGCCGGCGCTACCTTGGGTATCAATCTGCTGGAGCCGGGCAGCAAAAGTTATTATTTTTCTTTGGCCAATAAATTTTTTGACTATATGCATGCGGAAGTTCCATCCGTCAATATGGATTTTCCGGAATACCGTGCTATCATTTCAAAACATGGTGTGGGTTTATTGATTTCTGATTTGGATAAAAATGAAATTGCTGACAAAATTAATCTTCTGCTGAGTGATCATGAAAAATATTCATCCATGAAATCAGCCTGCAGGACTGCTTGTGATATGTATAATTGGGATCATGAAGAAAAAAAGCTGGGAAAACTTATGGAAAGTCTTTCAGAAAGGACTTAGCGAGTCCGGCATAAAGATAAAACATGTGGAGATACTGGGATTGTAGGATAAAATTTTATATTTACTCAGGTTTTTAAAATCATAAACCTATTCTTATAAAAATTGAAAAAATATACACATCAATTATGATAATAAAAAAAGTACCATATTATGTTTCTTTAGATTACGATTTTTTAAAGTTGCATAAGAATCTAAAATGGCTTAAAAATTTTGGAATAAGTTATTCTGCACATATCTCATTTTTAAATAAGTTAAATGAGAATCTTAAGCCACAAATTGAAATAAAGTTAAATAAGAAGTTGGATTGGAATATAATATATTTAGATTTTGATCCTTCAGATAGTTTTCTATTTCTTTACACAAAAGAAATAGAAAATAGTAAGTATTATTCTATAGATTGTAGTATCTCAAATGGTATTGGTATAAATTATTATGGTCGAATAATTTGGATGAACGCAATAACCAAGGATGAGTTTGATTTTCGAACAGATGTTACTGATGTTCCTATTGCATTTATGTGGATTCCTGGCGAAGATAGTGAAGAAGATGGATTAAGTCTTCCATCTTACACTGAAAACCAAAATATTTCAAAGGTAAAACTTAAAAATAAAATAAAATTCCCTGTTGAAACCTACCTTCTTTCCATGCCCCACGAAGGCAAGTTTGCCATAACCTTGTGGAATACTGAAGATACCGAAAAAGTAAGTACTTCCTTAGATAAGGCACGAAGTGATTGGAATAAGCAAACAGACAAATCCAGGGAAACCGGAGATGAATCATTGGAAAGAGGATACTGTCATGATATTGCATTTGATGGATTGGATGGAAAGGTCGGATATTGGTATGTAGATGCTGGTTCAGCCCACGATGGTATCCATGAGTTTTTACTGAAAGGACTTAGTGAGTCCGGTGTAAAGATAAAACATGTAGAGATACAGGGATTGTAAATGATAAAATATGGGATCGAAGTTGCATTTATCAGGCTCGAAGCAGATTGATAAATCTTACCTGAAACGGTCATAAACTGCGATCTTCGGCGATGAAAAGGAAAAATATGAAATTTATAAGTGTATTAATTTTAATATCAATATTCTCAATATACTCTTGTAAAGAGAATTACAAATTGGAGTTTGTAAAGGATCCAACGTATTTTAACCCAGCTTATCGTCTTACCGATACTGTAGGACGTAAATTAGCATTTAGTTTTCATGCGAGATATTTTGTTTTCGGTTTTCATCATAATAGATTTAAATTTGATAGTGTAATTCATAAGATGGTGTGCAATATGTTGGCTGGCGATACTTTATTAACAAAAATTAGTTTAAGTTTTGAAGATTACGGAAAATTTTCTTATTACCAAAATGGTGAAATTTTATCTTCAGATTTTACAGATCATATTGCTTATATTTATTGGGAAATTGAAAATCCATATTATATCACTGAATTAAGCAAAGGAGAAACATTTTCAGAAAAAGCTATTCCTTTTAAGTGTGTTCTAAAACATGAACATATTAAAATAATTAATAGGCCAGATTATAGAAAAACAGTTCCGTCCAAACTTAAAACTAAAAAAGTAATTTTTAAACATTTAAATTTTAAGGTAATGACAAATCTCTCGTCAATGCCAATTAATGGAATATTTGCCGTTTCTCTTTTAAATAAAGGTGACATTAGAAAAGTTTCAAGTGTTTTAGAAAAAGCCAGGGTAAGTTGGAATACACAATCTGAAAAAGCCAGAGAAAAAGGGCAAGAGTTCTATGAAAGGGGGATTTGCGATTCAATAGTTTTTAAAAAATTGGAAGACAAGTTGGCTTATTGGTACATAGATGCTGGCTCAGCCCACGAAGGTATCCATGAGTTTTTGTTGCAAGGACTTAGTGAGTCCGGCATAAAGATTAAACATGTGGAGATACAGGGAATGTAAAATGTTACCATTTAAATCAATATAATAAACAAAAAACATGCCTATTACTTCCCCGAATACCAGCTCTTTACATCATCTGAAAATTTTGTCAGGGATGCTTTTTCTATGTACATCATATGTCCGGCAGGATAATATTTCATCGTGATGTTTTTCTTAAGTCCGGCAGGTAAAAACATGTGGTCTATCGTATATTCTGAAGCAAAAAACGGGGTGGCAAGATCAAAATAGCCATTACAAACCAATACTTTCATAAACGGATTTTTGACCATGGCCACTCTGAGGTCTTCAGAAACATTAAGGTACTGATTCTGCACATTGTCATAATTCCACGGTCGTGCTCGTCCCGTAAGGATTTCATAAGGCATATCAATATCCACTTTCAGATTTTTTTTCAGATGGTCATATAAAGCTACTGTATAAGGACCATAAATCGTAGCATCATAACTCGGATCAAATTCAGTTCTTTCTCCGGCATCATTGTAGTCATGGCCTGTAAAACGGCTATCGAGTCTCCCCACTGTAAGACTTTCACTCCTCCTCAATTCCTTACAAAACTGCTGAATATTGATGCGAAGATTTGTTCCTAAGATATATTGTTTGGATAATCCAGTGTAGATGGATAGTTTTTCAGCAATGAGATTTTTGTCACTTGAACTTAACTTATCGCCAAGGGTCAATGCATTGTTGTACTCGCCAAAAGCAAACTTACGCACTTCTTCCATCAGATTTTCAAGATTACCAAACTGTGCATTTAGTTTTTTATGATACCAGGCAGTAGCTGAATAAGTAGGCAAAAAAAGCATATATGGCAGATCATTGCCTATTTCAAATCTTGCCGTCTGAAAATTGGTGATCTGCGAAATCAGCACCACTCCATTGAGAAACATACCATATCGGGAAATGAGGTGATTGCTTAATCCTGCTGCTCTGGTCGTGCCATAACTCTCTCCTGCCAGATACTTGGGACTGGCCCACCTTCCATTTTTACTGGTGTATAACTGGATGAACTGACCTACTGACTCTATATCTTCTTTATAACCCAAAAATTCCTTTTTGTCCACACCTTCAGCAGGTCTGGAATATCCCGTCATGACCGGGTCGATAAAAACAAGATCAGTGTAATCGAGCCATGAATGTTCATTGTCCACCACCTGATAAGGCGGCGCCATAGATGCACCATCATCTTTCATCATGATTCTTTTTGGTCCCAGGGCTCCCATGTGAAGCCATACTGAAGATGAACCCGGTCCTCCATTGAAGGTATAGGTGATGGGTCTCTCCCCAACATTGGCAACCCCATCTTTCACATATGCCGTATAAAACATTCTTGCTTTGTCTTTGCCTTCTTCTGTTTCCAGCAGCATGTATCCGGAAGTGGCTGTGTAGTTGACCGTTCTGCCGTTCTTCAGAATTAAGGTGTGTTTTGTTATTGACAAGGCTGGAAATAGCCATTCCGTTTTCTCCTTTTTCTCTTGAGCAACAAGGAAACTGAATGATATACAAAGAACCAAAAGAAATAATGAACGCATCATAGATTTAATGTTTTATAATTTTGAAAGAAAACAACTTGGCATCTGTGTAGACATTTAGAATATACAAGCCATCCGAAAAACCTGAGAAATCAATCAGGGTATTATTTTTTTCTGTTTTACTTATTTTTTTACCCTGAATATCCATGATTTCTGCATATAGAAGATTAATATTTTCATTCAGTTTGATATTGATTTTGTCAGTTGTCGGATTTGGATATATACTTATTGGCATTTCTTCCTCCTGATCTTCTGCACCGGAGTCCATTTCCACAAAAGCGATTACTTCTTTGACTTCACTGTCACAACTTACGATATCGTAATGTACTTCCCAATCATAAAAATAATAGTAATAAATGGCACCAAAGGGTGAAGATAGTAATGTAACCACATTATCAATGCCATATGGATATCCGGTATTATTGAATGTACGTACCAGTCTGGGAGACTTATAACCAAAATTACTGACATTGACCCCTTCATCCGTAGTCAGGTTATATTGGCTTCCTGGATTAAGTACAGCATTCAATATCAAGGAATGGATACCTGCATCTATGTAAATTTCTTTGGAAAATATTACATTGTTTTCGATATCCTTAATAATAATTTTTCTGACACCTGCCAGGTCAGTATTTACTTTGACACTATATAACACACATGGTCTTTCTACACTAAAAATAATTCCCCCTACCGTACCATTACCTCCGTATAAATTGTCGAGCGGAAATTCTTTTTGTCCGACATTTTTTATTTTTTTGTCAATAATTTCTGTCACACGGGCAAAATAGTCGGCTGTATTGGTGAGTATTTCTGTAATCAAAGTGTCGCCTGTAAATATCGGAGTGACTAGATTTTGATTTGTGTACCAAACCGTAGCGTCATTGTCAGAAATAAGCATGGCTTTTTCACCGGCAATTACTGTATCTCCCTTAACTTCAAACTCTATATTATAAAATTCTATACTTATACTATCTGATTTTGTATTTCCACAGTAATCTATGGCTGTAAGAATTATTTTTTGAGTCTGATCTGTTGAGGTAAATTTTGTAGTACTACCATTACTCCACGAATAGCTTGCCGCGTTGACAGCAGAAATTTCAATTTCTTCACCTGCACAAAGTTTTACAAGAGCGTTTTCCCGTATAAGCTTTACATCACTGGTAAAACAACCGGAAATCACAGAAACAGGTTTTGAAATGGTTTTACAACCTTCGGCATCCCTCATGGTAACATGATATTTTCCCTGCTTAGTGATCTGAACTTGTCTCGTTGCAGATCCATTATTCCATAAGTAAGTATCAAATTGCCCGACTGCTTCAAGGGTGATTGGCGCTGATGTTAATATTTGTTCTTCTGCATACAGATCAATACTTTTGCTGAGACATTTTCCTTCCTGTGCCAGATATGTATGATTTGCTTCAGGCAACAGATACTTATCTACAACTCCGGAAGGCCATCTGATGACGATACTGTCCATAACAGTTGCTGCTCCAATGCCGAAATGTTGCTGAAATGAATTAAAAATACCGTAACTCTCTCCTCCTTTTACATATCTGACCTGTTTGCCCCAAACCCCATATATTTCTATCTGTGCCCCGATACCTGAACGGTTGGAGGATTTCCCTTCCAGATTTATTTTTATAAAGTTATTTTCATTTCCTTCATTCAACCATAATTCATCATCCTTGACCCCGATTTCATTAATGGGCTCACTTATATGAGCATGTATGTCCAGAAAACCATCATCATTAAGATCACCAACTGTAAGAGATCTTGGGGCATTCGGGCCAATAATATTTTTAATTATCTCAAACGTTTTGTTGCCTTTATTTTGCAAATAAGTAACGCCTTCCACGCCTGCTAAAATGATATCCAAATAACCATCATTGTCAAAATCGCGCATGACAGATTGAAATCCAAATGACTGCATTAATTCGGGAAGTGGTATTTCTTTAAAGAATTTACCGTCCACATTTTCCATCAACATATGCGGAGCATAATGATTGACCACAAAAGCGTCCTGGTCGCCATCGTTGTCAATATCTCCGAAAGCAGTTACCCAGCTTTGTTCGCCGCTGTTCAGACGAAATTCACCTGCCCGTTCAGTAAAAGTGCCATTTCCATTATTGATATACAACCTGTTTATCCTGCGAAGGTCTGAAGGATTATTTACACCGGCTCTGCATTTTGAAATACACAGGTCAGGCAAAAAATCTCCATTGACATCTACCCATTCGCTTCCGTAATTTCCTGATCCGTCAGTAGTATCATTTTTCATAAAATCAATGACATTGGTCAATAAAAGATTGCCTGTCTTATCGTTGATATAAATACTGCTTGGACCATCATCATTGCAAACAAAATAATCCAGCCAACCATCATTGTTAATATCCACCGTATTGGAAGCTTGTGCATATATGCCTGATTGAAATGCTTTTTTTGTAAACTTATTATTACTTAATGTATTGATGCTGATTAAATTGTACAAGCCTGAAGTGATCATTTCAGGCCTTCCGTCATTGTTCATATCTCCGGCTGTAATCGTCCATTCCGGATTGGAAGAAACTTTTAAAGAATCAATCAGGTGGAGATTAAATTGTTTTCCATGGCTTTGAATGGCTTTTAACCAGATTCCTTTATCTATTAAAACAAGATCATCTACCAGGTCACCATCAATGTCAAGTATAGCTCCCGGCATAACGCTTCTTGTAGGGGTGTCTTTTTTATATTGTTTGGTTTTATTTTTAAATACAGGCTGACCAATACCTGTTTGTGTTATAAAAATCAAAGCAAAAATGCTTAACCAATTGGACTTTACATTCATATATAAAGAGCTGATTTTAAGAGACAAATATACTGAATTTTTTAAACGCTAGGTAAACTATTATATAATTTCAGGATTGACAACCGATATTCAGATAAAATTACTGATGTATTAACACCTGACGAAGCAGTTTTGCACTTAAAGTGTTGAAACTGCCCGCAACCCCTGTCCGCTTCGGGAGCAGGCGGGCTCATTCCCTGTAGGGACGTCCAGAGCTTAAACACCAAACCAACAGGATATTCCACTAAATTAAGAACTTAAAAAATATAAGATAGAATGCAATTTGGTGAACCACCCAAAATATTTATCCACTTTTCCCGGAGAAACAGAACTCTTGTAATGTAGAGTTCATGGAATAAATACGCCATACTGATATTTATGATTAGTTGACATTTTTTTAATTTTCACATCATTATGTGACAATGTTAAAGTTCTGCTTCATAAATTTCTTTCTTATATTTGCTGAATATTCCAAAAGGTACATGCAAAAGATCAAGGTCGCCATATATGAAGATAACAATGGACTCAGAGATATCCTGGCAAGTATCATCAGAGAATCCGAAGAGTTTGAATTGGCGGGAGAATTTGGGCATTGTATAGATGTAGTTCAAAATACCAAAGCCTTTGCACCCGAAGTGATCATCATGGACATAGACATGCCCGGACGGACAGGAATAGAAGGTGTCAAAGAGCTCAAAGCTGTGTATCCTGAAGTGGAAGTGATCATGAATACTGTTTTTGATGATGATGACAGGATATTTTATGCTTTAAAAGCGGGTGCAACCGGTTATTTGCTGAAAAAAAATTCATTGGCTACTTTGTTGACAGCTATAAAAGATGTGAAAAATGGCGGCGCCCCCATTAGTCCTTCTATAGCCAGAAAAGTACTGCAGTTGCCATTTGCATCCGGTATAGAGACCAATTCTACTTTTAATCTCTCAGAGCGCGAAATCGAAATTCTGAAACATCTTTCCAAAGGACTGAGTTATAAAATGGTAGCCAACGAAATGGTGATTAGTCTTGATACAGTACGGACGTATGTAAAGCGGATTTACGAAAAACTGCGTGTTCATTCCATCACTGAAGCGGTACATAAGGTTTTTATTGAGAAAAAAGATTAGTTTTATTGCTTTTATTGACCAAGTACCCAGATACTCTTTTATTGTTGTTTTGCAAATACCTACATATAGTTTTTCTGATAACCATGGCCACTACCTTATTTTGTCAAAAGAATACAGGTAAAGACCAACGTCGCACCATTATTTTTGATCATTATGGTGTTCCTCAGGGTTTTGCAGGATCACAAGCGATTTGTATAAAAAAAGCGAAGGATGGCTTTCTGTGGATTGGTACTGAACAGGGACTTTTAAGGTATGATGGACATCGATTCAAGACGTACAGGGCAAATCCGTCGGATTCTACTACTTTGTCATCCAATTATATCAGTAAAATGGAATTGGACAGACATGGAAGATTATGGTTTTCAGCATTTCCTGACATAAATGTTTTTGATACCGGGATTGGGAAATGTAAAAAAGTCAGTATCCCCACAGAATCAGACAAGGAGAAAACACCAAAGATTTATAGCTTTAAATATGATGAACGAAATGACGTCATGTGGATAGGCACCAACAAAGGATTATTGTATTCACAAGGTAAGGATATTCGAATACATAATGAATTTATTGATGGCGGAAATAATACAGATGCAATATTATCCATCGAGATAGATAAAAATGGTATCATGTGGCTGTCGGGAAACAATGGTCTTCTGAGATATGACCCAAACACCTGTTCTACGTTGACTTTTCACCGGCCTGACCGAAACAATGTAAAATTAAATGAAGATGGATTTTTCAGTAGTTACTATGACCAAAAAAATGATATTATCTGGATCGGTGGCTGGGTACATGGACTGATGAAATTTGACATAAAAACACAAAAAATGTCTGATTACACTTTTGCGGATGTGAATAAAATCCAAAATACGGTATTGACCATCAATCAATCAGGATTCGCAGGTGAAGAAAATATATTATGGCTGGGTACCAACTATGGTGTCAAAACCTTTGATATCCTTACAAATACATTTACAGATTATAAGTCCGACGAACACAATGATATCAAAGGGGTACCTGGTTTGGGTTTTTGTTTTGAACCAACCAGAACGGAAGGAATGTGGATAGGTACTTATAAAGGTTTACATCGATATGACCCATTCAAACAAAATGTAAAGGTAATAAATACTTCTTTGCCAGGTGGTCAGTCCGATTGGGCTTTAGGCGATGTCTGTTTTGAACAGGGAAGTCAAAGAGATAGTATCATTTGGTTTAGTATAGATTACATTTCTTTTTTCAGATATGACCTTGTTCAAAAAAAATTAGCCCCAATACCAGCCGTTTTGAAAAAATATTGTGACAATGTTGCTCCAAATACTTTATATATTGATTCCAAAAACATTCTATGGCTATCATCTTACCATAAAGGACTTGTTGGGTATGATCTGGATGAGAAAAAACTGATTTTACCGGAATTAAAAATTAGACAAAAAGAAATACCACTCGTATTAAAGATTACAGAAGATTCTGAAGGAAATCTATGGTTAGGATCAACGAGTGGAATGTATATTTATCATCGGGGGCGAAATGAAATCTCAGAACAAGCTGATATCCGTCAGTTTTTAGATCAAAATAAATTGGTAGCCCATGTGTTCAACTTTACCGTGGATTATAACGGTAAAGTCTGGATTATTGCAACTTACAAACGTAAAGAAGAAGATGTTTTGTTCAATTTTGATCCGGGTAATAAAATTTTCAACATACATACGCAGAAAAATCACCCGGAACTTAGAATTTTAAAGAATCTGGAATCAATAGAAAGTATTTCAGAAGAAAAATTGGTTTTGACCTCTTTTAATGGATTTTGTGTTATAAACACCTTTCCGGATACTTTGACCTTCAGACTTTTTGAAAGCTATAATGACAAGCCTTTGGGTGGATTTAAAAACATATGTTCAGAGCCTTCCGGAAATGTTTGGATGAGTACAGACTATGGTGTAACCAGGTTTAACCCTGCCACAAGTACTGTAACTAATTTCACTTATTACAATTCCAATATAGGGCTCACTCCCAATCCTGATATATCCTACTCAAAAAAAACAAATACCATCTTTATTGGTCAGGCTCAAGCCTTAAATACCATAGCATTGGACAGTCTGAATATAGCACCTGCGGGAAAGATTTTGCTGTCTGATTTGCATATTGATCAATACCATTTGAATAAAATACCTGAATCAGGCCATGTATTAGATTTAAACTATGATCAGAATAGTCTTTATTTTGAGTTTACCAATCTTAATTTTACAAATGCTCAGAACAATAGTTATCAATACAAATTTGGAGATAAAAAAGGTGAATGGAAGGTAATGTCTGACAATACTTTACAGTTTAATAACCTGGGATATGGAAACTATAAGCTAATAGTAAAAGCAGAAAATAGTTTTGGGTTGAAAAGCCCCAACGAATTTTTACTTTATATAAATATTGCACCTCCTTTTTGGCGGACCTGGTGGTTTAATGGTTTGATCATTGGTATTATCTCTTTATTTATTTATAGTATATTCAAATACAGAGACGTCCAAAGACAAAAGCTTGACAAACTCCGGCATACGCTCGCTCGTGATTTACATGACGATATGGGAAGTACTTTGTCCCACATCAGGATGATGAGCGAACGGGAATCTATGAGAAAAGAAGCCAATCAATCCTTTAAAACTATTGCGGATAAAACGGCTGAAGTCATGAACAATATGACAGAAATCATCTGGAGCATCAATCCGAAAAATGACAGCCTGAAAAACATAATAGAAAGAATTCAGGAATTTGCCATCGATAATTTAGAGCCTATGGGAATGGAAATCTACTTTGATATAGATGAAGTGCCGGGTAACATAAAGCTCAATCCCGAGCATCGGAGACATTTCTATCTGATCTTCAAAGAGGCCATCAACAATACAGCAAAGTACAGCAGAGCTACCAGGGTTAATTTTTCATTCAAAATGGAAAATAAGAAGATGATTTTAAAGTTTAATGACAATGGTTTGGGGTTTGACCCAATGATGATCAAGCGTGGCAATGGATTGAAAAATATGGAGAGCAGAGCTCTGGCATTAAATGCTAAAATAAATATTAACACTGATGAGAATGGTACTCAAATTTCTCTCCTGTTTTAAAGATTAAACATTCAATGTTCAGATCCTTAGGTTGTTCAAACCGATCATTTATTCAAAGCATTCAAGGTTCAATTCATTGGGTTGTTCAAAATCATTTAAGTGTTCGATTCTCAATTCTCACATGATCATGTGACAGATGAAATTTTATCCACATCTTCGTAAACGCTATTTTTGGCGCTGTTTAAAAATAGTGCACAAGATGAAATTACTAAAGCAGTATGCCCATGAATCTTATCTTTAAAAGAAGGCCGAAACACTGATCCTTAGTCATGAGCTATCGCTTAATGCGGCCATCGACCCAATGAAGGAGATCAGCAATAAAAAAGATAGTGTCAAAAAACATCGTACACCTGAATAAATAATCATCTAAAAAATTAAAAAAAATTAAACATTCATTTATGAGATTTATCATTTACATTTCACTACTAACTTTTGCCTTTTCAAATAAAACATATGCCGTCACCATCAACTGGGATAGTGGTGGAAATGGCACTTCCTGGACAGATCCATTAAACTGGGATTGTAATTGTTTGCCGGGAGTGGCTGATGCCGTGACCATTGCATATGGCGGGGCTAATGTGATCATACCTGCAGGCAGCAATATTCATATCTACAGACTTCTCTCTTACAATACAGTTACCATAGAAGCCGGGGCTACGCTGCGAACTGATTTTCTGATCAATCTATGGATAGATGGCAGCTTTACCAATAATGGTACGATCAATGCATACGGAGAAGGAATGTACATATTAGATGATCATCAGGTAGTCAATAATGGAACTATAAACTTAGAAGGAACGGACAATTTTATCAGCTTAGGTTTCGGCTCGACGATAAATCCTGCTACGTTTACTAATAATGGATCAATAGTTTTTAATAGTACAAACCTTTCTATTCTTGAAATTAAGTCAAATAGTGTTTTTACCAATACCACTTCAGGTAGTATTACTTTCAATTATGCTACTTCTTTACTCAATGTCATCTCAGGATCGTTTACCAACCAAGGAAGCATTGAAACAAAAGGGCGCATTATTAATTCTAATACATTGGTCAATACCAATACTGGAAATATTCTTGTACATAACTATTCGGAGACTGCTATAAGTAATGGCGGAATTTTACAAAATAACGGTACTATATTAGTGAATAATCCGCTGCCGACTGCTTTATACTGCATAAATAATTCAGGTACAATATCGGGAACAGGCTCTGTTAGTTTAGAAGGATTTTATAACATTTATAATACCAATACAGGCAATATTACCTTCGAAGGTCCAGTTCATTTAGAAGGAGATCTCCATTTTGGTGGCATATTTAATCAAGGAAATATCACTTTTGATAATAATTCAATCTCTACAATTAATTGTACTGTCAATAATCAGGCTATAGGTGTCATTACCATAGAAGCATGCAAAAGAGTCATCGTCAATGCCAACTGGCAGAATTATGGTCTCTTAGTTAATCATGGTACTTTCGAAATCAATTATGCTGATATTACCACACACAACCTATTTACCAATTATGGGATGTATGTAAGTAATTTACCTGCTCCGAATGTTTCGCCTACCGGCAATATTGGTATTCATCTATTTAAGGTTTTCGGGCAACAATGTGCTGGGACAGAAATCCCAGTTATATTTACAGGAACTGGTACGAGTTTAACCAACACACCATCAGGGATTTTTACGGATATCGGATTGTCAACTTCAGCAGGTAGTTTTGATTTTGGAACACGAACATTTACACCAAATGCTACTTGTCATGGTTTAAGTACGCTGTATATCTCCTTTCAGAAGTCAGGATGTAGCCCTGTAGTATTTCCATGGCAGTTTGAATTCCCTATATATGCTCCCACTACCTATTATGAAGATACGGATTTTGATGGATTTGGTAATTTGGCCAGTCCTTTATTGGTAGAATGTGCTGCCGCGCCTATTGGTTACTCTTTATTCAGTACGGACTGCGATGAAAATAACCCTGATGTATATCCTGGAGCACCAGAAATTTGTAACGACAAGGATTATAATTGTGATGGCATGATCACAGGCACTAATCCTGCACCTACATGGTATCAAGATTTGGACAATGATGGATATGGCAATGCTTTGGTCAGTATAGTTAACTGTAGTCCTTTAGTTGGATTTGTGGCAATAATAATGACTGCAACGACAATGATGGTTTTATTTACCCTTCGGCATTGGAAGGTTGTAACAACATAGACGACGATTGTGATGGACTTATTGATGAAGATTTTCCACCCACAACAGTCACTTTTAATGGAAGTGTAGATTCGGATTGGTTTAATACTGCAAATTGGACACCAGCTATGGTTCCCGGGTACTGTATGGATGTCGTTATACCTGCAGGTATGATGGTCACAGCGGGTGGTGTGGGCATGACGGCTACCTGTCGGTCTATGAGTATAGCAGCTACATCTTCTGTATCTGTAAATGATAATGTACAGTTAAATATTACGGGAGGAACTATGTTCGGTATCTCCAATGCCGGAACTTTAAACTTAAATAATGATTCCTACATCAATGTCCAATACATCAATGGTAATGGTGTGGAAAATAGCAACACACTCACCATGACTGGAAATGCAATCCTGTATATCAGCGTGACATCTCAAAGCAGCATACGCAATCTATCTGGAGGTACTATAACCATAAACAGCAATAATGGTCTGGACATGAATGCTGCTAACGAAAATGCCATTTATAACTTAGGTACCATGCATAGAAGTGGTTTTTTCAACGCCAATAATATCACTGGCAGCACGATAAAAAACGAAGGTGTGTTTAATAATAATGATAATCTATTTATCAATGCTTTTGGATTGCCGGGATGGTTTGTGGAGAATCTTTACGGAGGCATCATCAATAATAATGCAGGACAAACGTGGACATTTCCGATACCAGGATCTTTTTATAATGTATCAGATATGGGATTGGTCAATCACTCTGGCGCAACATTTAATAATTATGGTACTCTCCAGTTTTTTGGACACAGGATAGCTGGATCTGGTGCTTTTGTTAGCTATGCGGGTAGTGCTGTGGAAGGGTGTGTGCCGGGATTGGGATGTCCATAATCTTATCCTTAACCCTATTCTCAACCTAAATCTTATCCTTAATCTTATTCTTTTTCTAAATTCTCACATCATCATGTGACAGACGAAATTTTATTCACATCTCCGTAAGCTCTATTTTTGATGCTGTTTAAAATCAGCGCATAAAATGAAATTACTAAAACAGTATGACCCTGGATCTTATCTTCAAAAGGAGACTGAAACACTGATCCTTCGTCATGAGCCATCGCTTCATGCTGTCATCGAAGCAACGGGACGTATCATATTACCCATACCTGGTGGATATCAGTGTTGCCTGCCGGAAGAGATTCTCTATCTGAAAGCGGACAGCAACTACACCGAAATAAATTATACGGATGGTTCCAAAAAACTATTATCAAAAACGCTGAAAGTACTGGAAGATATCCTTCCTTCTCATCAGTTTTTCAGGATACACAAGAGTTACCTGGTCAATGCAGCTCATATCACGGACATCATCCTATCGACCCATGAAAGTGCTGTAAAGCTGACAGGAGGTCATACTATACCGGTGAGCAGAGATAAAAAAGGGGTTTTGCAATTTAAATAATAGCTTAATGCCAGTAATTAATGATAAAAGGAATAAAATGCCTGAATTGAAATACATAATTGTAATAATATTTTTTTTTATACATTATGTTCTTGTAGCCCAATGTGACAACGCATTGCAGTTCCCCGCAACCAGCATAAACGTGGTTTGTGGATACAATACTATATCTGCAAACCAATGGGCAGGAGATTATAATATTACCCAAGGGTATCCGGATCAGTCTTATGTTACTTATGGTTCATCTGTTGCTACTGATTTTCTAACCATCAGGAAAACATCCGACAATGCAGTAATTGCCTTTGGTGTCACACCTTTATCCATAGTCTATGATGTTTCATATGGAAATATAGAAATGCATATCAATACAAATGGAACATGTGGCACTGAAAATGTAAATAGAATTACAAATGTATTAGTAGAATGTGGATGTAATAATGCGGTACCGTTTCCTGCCGGAATCATTTTTCTTTCACCCGGATTAAATACCATTGCAACCAATCAATGGGCTGGTGATTATAATGTTACTACCAATTACCTTGATGGTGCTTTTTGTACTTATGCTTCTACAGTAAATACAGACTACATCACGCTTCGTAAATCGAGTGACAATGCCATCCTAAAAACAGGTCTGACTCCTGTAAGTCTTGTATATGATGTGTCTATGGGTGATATTGAAATGCACATCGGTACCAATGCAGCTTGTGGTACAGAAAATGTGAATAGGACGACTACTGTTGATCAGCAGCTATTCAACATCTATGCAGGTGGTTATAATGATGGATTTCAGAAAACTATAGCCCTAAACTTAAACCCATTGCCAAACATCTATACGGGTGGCAATAGCGATGGATTTCAGAAAACTATCGCCCTAAATTTAAATCCATTGCCAAACATCTATACAGGTGGCAACAATGATGGATTTCAGAAAATTATCGCCTTAAATTTAAACCCATTGCCAAACATCTATACAGGTGGCAACAATGATGGATTTCAGAAAATTATCGCCTTAAATTTAAACCCATTGCCAAATATCTATACAGGTGGCAATGGTGATGGATTTCAGAAAACTATCACCCTAAATTTAAACCCATTGCCAAATATCTATACAGGTGGCAATGGTGATGGATTCCAGAAAACTATCGCCCTAAATTTAAACCCATTGCCAAATATCTATACGGGTGGCAATAATGATGGATTTCAGAAAACTATAGCTATTAACCAAAACCCAGACTGCTCAGACAATATCGTAAGATGGAGTGGCAAATTAGATATAAACTGGGCAAACCCTGGTAACTGGGATTGCGGAGTGCTACCAGGCATCAATAGTGAGGTGATCCTGCAATCGGGACTGGATAGATATCCCACAGTATCATCATCTTACGAAATAAAAAAACTACATCTTAAACCATTGTCTTTGATAAATTTCTTGCAAGACGTGGTTTTTACTATTAACGGTAATTAGTCATAAAACATAAATATTAATAAAATGCGACATCTACTTTTGCTTTTTTCATTTCTTCTGAGTTTACAGTTTGTAAACGCAAACAATGTTACCATTGGTGATATAATTTATGATGTACCCGCCGTTCCTGGAGATCCTGGTTACATTAGTTTTACTTTAAGTTGGGATAATAGCTGGAGGGTGGACAATAATAACCACCCACAAAACAATATGGATGGGGTACTCGTTTTTTTTAAATTCAGAACAGAGACTGGAGAATGGCAAAATTTATCTTTAGGTGCCCCTTTCAACGGATTTCCTTTTTTTGGACTTCCCGCAAATTTTGAATATGCCAGTTATGGAAATGCTAAAATTTTTCACCCATCAACTGTTGGTAAAGGAAGTATAAGTGGACTGTTTAAGTTTTCAACTCCCGCATTACCCTACGATGTTGAAGTACGGGCATTTGCAGTAGAAATGGTAAATATACCTCTCTCAAGCACTACTTTTGGAGATGGGAATGGTCTTTCTGAGAGCACAAATGCATTCCATGAAACAGATAATAATTATGCAGTTTATAATACTTTTGTTAATGTGGATGCAAATGCTTTTGATGATGATGAAATTGAATCACCAAATAATTTTTCTATAAATCCTGGTAGTGGGCTTGCACAATTAAACATTGATAATCCTCATTTTCCAACTTATAACGTAACTTGGTGTATGAAGTACGAAATAAGTCAAGGAGCTTACAGAGATTTTCTAAATACATTGAATGTCACACAACAAACCACCAGAACAGCCAATTTACCTACTTCTCCTACTGGTACAGGTGCTTTGACTACTTCAGGAAATAACCGCAATTTTATCGAGATTAAGAACCCAAGTGTTGACGGCTTTCCTGCAGAGTATGGTTGTGATGCCTCAGGCAACAATGTGTATGATGAAGCAGATGATGGAGAATTTGTGGCCTGCAATTATTTGAGTTGGCCGGACATTGCTGCCTGGTTGGATTGGGCAGGTCTTGCCCCTTTGAATGAAATCCAGTTTGAGACAATTTGCAAAAACAATTATGGTAACCAACCTATTTTTGGTGAATATGCCTGGGAAAATAAGTTAATCAATAGTAGTGCATTTGCTTTAGGTAATTTCAATACACAATCAGAATTTGCAAGCAACATCAGTACAACTTTAGGCAATGCAATATTTAATCAATCTGGTCTGGATGGTCCAGTTAGAAATGGTATTTTTTCAACAGCTACAACTACCAATCGCAAACAAAGTGGTGCGGCCTTTTATGGGGTGATGGAAATGAGTGGTAACCTTTCTGAAGCATGTGTGACTGTGGGTAATGTAGCAGGCAGAAGCTATAATAAACTGGGCTTGCCTGGTCTGTCAAGGGGTGATGGAATATTAAGCCCAAATGGAAATGCTTTAGTAAGTTATTGGCCAGGTAATGTGGCAGCCACGACCATGGAAACTATAGCTACTGCCGAGGTAACCACAGGTGCCGGAACCATCAACCGGGGTGGCTCATGGAATTCTCCAAAAGAGCAATTGAGTATAGCTGACAGGTCCGGTGGAGAAGTGAGCGCTAGCAGATTGGCAACACAAGGTGGAAGGGGCGTAATTGTGGTAAGTATGTATTGATTGGCTTTAAAATATCCTGATAGTTTCTTAATAAGCCATTTCTGGCAGTTATCCATAATATTTTAAAAACTTGCAGGCTGGAATCCTTAATTCTGCAGCTTTTTTTCGTCCTGTTTGTGATATCTGCCGCAAACAGGACGAAAGATTATAAAGACTTTTATCATAATAATCAAGCAGTTACGATAAATTTGCCTAAAATGTTAAACAGTGTTCCATTTTTTAACAGATCATAACTTAAATAATCAGCTGATTTTTTTTGAATATTATATCTACTGATATTTTTTTAAATGAATGACTCCTTTATTCATGGGGTCATGGATGATGTTTTAAAATCTCATCTACATTGCGATCGAAGAGCAATGAATTGTGGGTAAGACTTTTACTTTATTTATTTTGTTCTCATTCATACCATACATAACATTTACTATACAGATTTTCGAAAGGAAATGAGCATACCGCAAACGATAATCATAACTATTCCAATCAGACTTAAAAGTCCCGGAAATGCATCGCCGAGCAAGGTTCCAAAAATGATAGAAAAGACAATATTACTGTACCCAACAGCACCAATCACACCTGTTTTTTGAAAAGAAAAAGCTTTGGTCAAATATATCTGGCCAAATAAAGCGGCAATTCCCAGCAAAAGTATCACCGGATAATGACTAAGCTCAGGAACATCAAAACTATCAATGATAAAATCCAAATGGGTAGTCTCCACAAAGCTGCCTGTAGTAAGCGACATTATGGGTAGAATTATACCGGACAACATAAAAGAAAGAATAATAGATCTTTGATCATATATTTCACTTAATCCCCGGATGCTCAGATATGCCATTCCTGTCATAACAGCATTGGCAATACCTGTGAAATGATGTTTTACGGATAATCCGGAAGTGTCAACAGATGGTAGAAAAATAAGACAAATGCCTGCAAATCCAATGATTATTGCAACCCATTCTGAAAGTTTCAGTTTTTCGCCAAAGTACCAGGCTGCTGCGAGCGCCAAAAATACAGGATAAGATTGTTGATAGGTAATAGATATGGCCAACCCAATATTTGAAATACCATAAAAAAAAGTATATAAGGCCAAAGTGCCGATGACACCTCTGAATATCAAAAGCCAGATTTTGCCCCCTGTTTGTACCACAGGAGTCCTTTGTATAGAATAAAGAATAAATCCAACGCCTATCAGATTTCGAAACAGCACCAACTCAATGGGATTGATATCATCTCTCAGATAACGGGCACAAGCTCCTGTAAGGGCAAAACAAAAAGAAGCCACAAGCATAAATAAAATGCCCCTGCTTTGACCTGTTAAACTCATGTATTCAAAAGATAAGTCCTACTTTTTGACAAATTTTCTGAAAGTTGACTTACCACCCACTTCAATTTTTATCAGGTACACTCCTGATTGAAGACTTTGTATATCATACATGGCTTTTGTACCGGAAAAGCTATCTGAGTTAATAATTCTTCCGGTCATATCTGATATGGTGCTTCGAAACTGTCCACTTTCTCTGTCTATCATACTAATATTCAAAACATCCTGAGCTGGATTCGGATATACCAGAATTCTCTCTGTTAAAACTTCTTCCTTAACTGAAGATGCAAAATCTTCATCCACGTCTATTATAAAATCAGTAATACTTATCCAACCACCCTGACCATCAGAAACTACAAATCTGAAATCATCATCATCTTCACTTTCAGAAGTATGCAGATATTTTAATTTATTTTTATCAATATCATCCTGGGTAAACTGGCTGCCTGCAACAGCAGGACTTCCATTTACAGTGAGCAAACCTTTGGACGGACTTTTTACAAGGACATACTTTAATTCAGCGGCTGAATTATTGATATCCTCACTTAGTAAAAGTATCCTGTCGATATCCCTGGTATCTTTGGGATGGATTTTCAGTACCTCATTTCTGGTTAAAACAGGTGGATTCAATACAATATTAGCACACAACTCCAGATCAAAATTCTGAAGTCTACCACCATTTCCTGATGCTTTGTCTTCCAATCTCAGTGTCCAGTTGCCTTTCATATTTTCTCCGTTGAAAACAGAAAGCGGTGATTCCGGTCTATATATCCTTCCAGTATTGATCGGACATTGAAAAAATTCATTAGATTGATCATCAATTCCTAGAAATAAGCCTTTGGATGAACCGCATTTTCTACTCCATAATAACACTTCTTTACCTGTAGGGCCAGTAAGATAAGCTGCCAGATCTCCTGACCACTGATGTTCCGCTTTGATATTCTTTATGTTAATATCGCTGATAGATCCTTCATTAAATACATTGACTATGGCTTCTACCTTCGGTGTTCCTGATTGTGAAATATTTACAGTGAGGTCACCTGATTTTGCCACAACGCAGTTCAGAGATTCTGTATTGAAAGCAAAGATATCTGACCATTGTCCATCTCTGCAACTATTGGAAGCCCTTACCCGCCAGTAATAAATGGTAGCTTTCTCCAGAAATGTATTGGAATTAAAACTATTTCCTGTTGTTTGCTTATTTAAAACAACTGTTTCAGCATTAAATGAAGGCGAAGTGGCTACCTGCAAATCATAACTGACTGCATCTGGTCTAATGTTCCAACTGTAAGTTTGGGTAGGACCTACTCCACTGATTCCATCTAATGGGCTCACCAATGCTACATAATCAATATCAGTACTGGTAATCCCCAACCTTAACACTCTTTCGATGGTATCTACTCCTACCACGTATGATCTCACCAGCACCTCATAGTCTGCAGTACCTGTGACATTTTCAAGATTAATATTCAGCTTGGTAGTTTCACCCGGAGTTACCTGTGCTTTATCAAAAACAGCTACCGCACGAGTCGGTAAACCGGATACCACTTCAAAATTTATTTTTTCAGAAAGGCCGGAAAACCCAACTGTTGAAAAATCATACGTTAAACTTTCAGGTAAACAGGCTTTTTTACCCGATTCTGCTACATCCATAAAAAATGAAGGGACAGAAGGCACATCAATTCGTGAATTATATAAACCTGTGGTAAAGAAAATATTATCTGATGCTTTCACAACAATTCTTGCTCTGATGGTTTCAATATTAGGAATAATGATTGTTTCCTGTCCATCATTGGGCGTAGATTTTGAAACAAGCTTTAGGTTTTCAGAATCAAAATCCAGACTGTTGTTCAATGCAATATAAATATCTACAAACTTGCAATTAACAGGTGCAATATCTGTATTGGCAACATCCCAGGTTACATTCAGTTTTTCTCCGATCTTCAACTTATAGTCCAGTACAGGAAATGTGAGTTTAAAAGGACCGGCATTATCGGCAACTTTGAATTTCATTTCATCCCAAACAGCTGCATTGCCAAGCGGATTATTATCTCTAACTACAAATCTGAAAGTGAGCTCTCTGCCATAAGTAGGTAAAAGTTCGGTTTTATCTGTAAATTGTCCGTTTAATATTCTGGATACATTGGGAAAATATCTGGCCGGATTTGTAGTGGGTTTGAGTGATCTGAAAATAGGTGCATTACCTACCGGAGCTCCAAGCGGGCTGGATGTTTGATTGTCAAACTGGTCCCAATTGTACTTCATAATATCCCCATTTTCATCTTCTGCGGATGCTTTCAAAAAGAAAGGCGTAGACTTAGGAATAGAAAATCCATCTTTATAAGGCATTGTAATAACAGGCAAAAAATTATTAATGTCTACTTTCTCTGCACAATCATAAGCATCTGCACCTTCTGAATTTGTAAAAGATAGCATTTGATCAAGAGAAATGACATGATAGTAATCGTCTCGGGAAACACCCAGATTGCTCGTTCCGCATGCATTTGGATATGCCATGATAGTTGAGCCACCACCAGGTTCGTATCCTGACTGAGAGAGTTGTCCTTCCTGTCCGGGACAATTATTAAATGTATGCGCAGCGGTCATTTGATGTCCAACTTCGTGATTAAAAACAAGCACGATACCATTACTGATAGAAGGGCTGTTGTGACAAGTAATTCCGGCTCCTTTACCCGGGGTACAAATATTGCCGGCCGCTACACCGCCCACATCATTACAAATAGAAAATGCATGACCTATTTCATAAGATCCGCTCCCTATTCTTACATTTAAAACACTTGTATTTTGTCCAACAAGCGATAATCCCTGATTGGAGTTAGTGTATGGATCTGTTGCACCATCCAAAAATATCAGTTCATCATTTTTTGCAATTAATACTACTGTCAAACCCAACTCAGTTTCAAAAACTATATTGGCCCGCTCCACAAAAGCAACCATATCCGCCAATGCTTTTTCCACTGTACCTCTTACTGCTCCCCACTCTCCTGTACACGCCAATGCCAATCTGTATTTTCTGAGCTCCATTTTATCACCCAGTCTTCTGGTACCCCATTTTGCTTTTCCGGTTTCATGTTGCTGAAATGAGTCATCCGTACCACAAATTGTTTTGTCTTTGAGTGATTCGTCTATATGATCATTAGTATAATATACCATATAATTATGTATATCTCCTGCACTATATGGATCAATGTAAACCATTCCTTCATCCGTCTTAATAGCACCATGAAATCCATTAGGTCCTGAACTAAATCTTGCAAAGATAGTCCTATTGCTTTTTTGATAAGCTTTGTACGATTTTATAGATGGATATCGGGAAGCCAGTTCTGATTCCATGACGGGTGCTTGCCACACCACAAATTGTTCCAGACTTCCATCAGGCATTGGCAGTTCTATAGAATATTCTGATCTTAATCCAAACCCCATAAATTCTGCAGGTGCTGAAGCCAATTGTTTTGTTAATTCTGCATGATCCAGACTTACTGTAGAGTATTTATCGGGAATAATGTCTCTGGATTGTCTTTGTGACAAGGAAATTTTTGATTCATCAGATTTTTTCCATATCGTCTGGGAAAATGCAAAGGACGGAATCACAAGAAAAAGAAAGAAAATCATTCTATTGTTCATACGAAAAATAATATTTAAAATTTAGGGTAAAGATATGAAAAAAGTATTGGATAGCTTGATTATAACAGGACAAAGTTACATGCTGTATTAACACGGACAATTTTAAATAGTTTTTTAGAAATCTAAAGGTATAGACCATAAAATGAAATCATAATGTGGTCCAATATAATGCAAAAAATCAGCAATGTTTGAATCTATGCTTCATATTAAAATAATAATTAATATATTTGCCAAAATTTAACGTAGTTGATCGATACACACAGACACAGAGGGCTCAGGCAGCAATTGGTAAATGAATTAAAATCAAAAGGAATAAAAAATGAATTGATCCTTTCTGCGTTTATGGATATACCGAGGCATTATTTCCTGGAAAAAACCTTTGCAGATTGGGCTTATAAAGATGTTGCCTTCCCTATCGATGCAGACCAGACTATTTCTCAACCTTACACAGTAGCCATGCAAACTACACTACTTGATATTAAAAAGGGAGATAAAGTGCTTGAAATTGGTACAGGATCCGGATTTCAGGCTTGTGTACTTTCCCATATGGGTGCTAAGGTGTATACCATTGAACGACAGAAAAAATTATTTGACAAAACTGAAAAATTTTTACATGACATCGGATTTGGAAATATCAGAACATTATATGGTGACGGATATGAAGGGGCACCACGATTTGCTCCGTTTGACAAAATACTGATAACGGCCGGAGCATCTGAAATACCTGTGAAACTCATCGAACAATTAAAGCCTGGCGGTATCATGGTCATTCCATTGGGTCAGGGAGATCTGCAGAAAATGCTCAAAATCACAAAAAATGAAGATGGCTCGCTTAAAAAGGAAAATTTCGGAAATTATAGGTTTGTGCCATTTCTGAAAGGTGTGAATTAAAAAGTTTGTTGAAGGTATTTTCAAGAACATTTCAAAAAACTCTTTCACAGTCTAACTAATTATACTGTTTCTTATCTATAAATAATATGACCTGATTGTTTAGGTCCCCTGCAAAAACTATTATTCCTACACTTTTAACGACGAGCTTAACCATCGTTATTGATATTTTGCTCCTACGGCCAATGACCTAAATAATTCCGATATGACTTAAATATACTAGTTACGACACCTTCTTTATTATAGTTTTTATTGGTGAAATTTTGAAATTAGTGTCATAAAAGATGATTGAATTTACAGGTTGATAATTTTTATTATAACGACGAGAATTTATTTTGCAAAAAATTCTGTCGCCATTATACTCATTATCAATAAATTGGAAAATGATATTTTCGCAAACCAATTTATTTTGAGTATACGTACTGCAAGAAATATGTCATCGTTTTCTTCAGGTCTGAATACATCTTTCGTGATATCCTTGATGATCTTTATTGATATAGAAGAATTTTCTATAAGCTCCATAAAGGAAAATAATATATTTTGTATAAGCTAAAAAGCAACTTATATCTATTTCTGCAAAAAAAATACTTATTTTTATATCTAGTAATCTATATATTTATATATTTGTGGAAATAAATATCATTAAGCCATGACTTTACAAATAAAATCCATCGAACAATATCATGAAGTGTACAAAAAAAGTGTAGATGATCCTGAAGGTTTTTGGGCAGAACAAGCGGAAACTTTTTTATGGCATCAAAAATGGCACACCGTACTCAAAAACGACTTCACCACTCCGGATGTCAGATGGTTTGAAGGTGGTAAACTCAATATTACTGAAAATTGTCTGGACAGACATATCGCTACCAAAGGTGACCAGACTGCTATCCTATGGGAGTCCAATGAAGCTTACGAACCATCTATAAAATATACCTATAAACAGCTGCTGGCAGAAGTCAACAAATGCGCCAATGCTCTGAAAAAGCAAGGTGTCAAAAAAGGGGATAGGATTTGTTTTTACATGCCTATGATTCCTCAGGTAGCTATTGCGATGTTGGCTTGTGCTCGTATCGGAGCCATTCATTCCGTGGTTTTTGCAGGCTTTTCGGCCAATGCACTGGCAGATCGAATCAAAGATTCGGAATGTAAAATGGTGATCTGTTCTGACTACAACAGACGCGGACCTAAAAATATTCCTGTCAAAGAAGTAGTAGATGACGCGATTGCGATGGGATGTGATTCTGTAGAAAAAGTATTGGTTTATCAGACCACAGGCGGCAAAGTCAAGTGGAATGCTGATCTTGATCTTTGGTGGCATGAAACCGTGGATGGAATGAGCCCGGAATGTGCTGCTGAGTCTATGGATGCTGAAGATATGTTATTTATACTCTACACTTCAGGCTCTACGGGCAAACCAAAAGGTGTCGTACATACTTGTGGCGGATATATGGTTTATACTTGTTACTCATTCAAAAATGTCTTTCAATACCAGGATGGAGATGTTTACTGG
The DNA here is from genome assembly GCA_016714445.1 of Saprospiraceae bacterium. Taxonomy (GTDB): domain Bacteria; phylum Bacteroidota; class Bacteroidia; order Chitinophagales; family Saprospiraceae; genus OLB9. Next base: position 696,655 of record JADJNF010000007.1, read on the forward strand.
TGTACTGCAGATGTAGGTTGGATCACTGGACATTCCTACATCATCTACGGTCCTTTATTAGCAGGTGCTACTACCATGATGTTTGAAGGGGTACCTGGGCATCCCGATGCAGGTAGATTTTGGCACGTTTGCGAAAAACACAGGGTCAACCAATTTTATACAGCACCTACTGCGATCAGAGCACTCATGGCAGCAGGATGGCACGAACCCGAAAAATATGATTTAAGTTCGCTCAGAGTCATCGGCTCGGTAGGTGAACCCATCAATGAAGAAGCATGGCATTGGTATGATGATAAATTGGGTCGTGGTCATGCCCAATTGTAGATACCTGGTGGCAAACAGAAACTGGTGGCATCATGATCACACCATTACCAGGTATAACAGATGCTAAACCATGTTTCGCTTCTTATCCCTTGCCTGGTGTTCAACCGTGTTTACTCGATGCCGGCGGCAACGAATTATATGGCAATGACGTAGAAGGTCTTTTGTGTATAAAATTCCCATGGCCATCTATACTCAGGACTACTTATGGAGATCATGAACGATGCAGAACCAATTATTTTGCCGCTTTTAATAACATGTATTTCACAGGTGATGGTGCCAAAAGGGATGAAGATGGACGTTACCGTATCATAGGCAGAGTGGATGATGTCATCAATGTATCAGGCCACAGGATAGGAACTGCGGAAGTAGAAGATGCCATTGATCAACATTCAGGAGTAGTAGAGTCGGCTGTGGTAGGTTATCCTCATGACATCAAAGGTCAAGGAATATATGCCTATGTCAAACCGCACCATGAAGTAGTAGATGAAGAGCATTTTAGAAAAGAAATTTTGGCTGTAGTCACTAAACACATTGGACCAATCGCGAAACCAGATATGATTCAATTTGTCACACAACTACCTAAAACAAGGTCAGGTAAAATCATGCGTCGTATCTTACGTAAAATAGCAGAAGGACAAACAGACCAACTAGGAGACATTTCCACTTTGCTAAACCCTGAATGTGTAGAAGAATTGAAAGCGGGAGCCCTTGTTTAATCTGGTGATCGAGTTGTAGAGTGATCTTATGATCGGTGATCTGTGATTGGTGATCTTGTGATGGCTGATCCCAAACGTCATTCGATTATTCAATCATTCACACATTCAATCATTCATTCTTAATTCGTCATTCCTAATTCGTAAATTGCCATGTCTTACCCAACCAAATACGACCAAAGTATCTCTGAAAAAGAAGATTTCTGGCGTGCTGAAGCGCAAAAAATAAATTGGTTTACCTTTCCAGAAACGATACTGAGTACGGATGGAGATGATTTATATAGATGGTATGCTGGCGGAAAAATGAATACATCATATCTAGCTTTGGATATTCATGTAGAACAAGGAAGAGGAGCACAAACGGCATTGATTTATGATTCACCAGTAACAGGTGTAAAAAAGCAATACACATACATTGAACTTTTACATGAAGTTTCATTGTTTGCGGGAGTATTAAAAGCTCAAGGAGTAGAAAAAGGAGATCGTATTGTGATTTACATGCCGATGGTTCCAGAAGCCGTGATAGGTATGCTCGCTTGTGCTAGAATTGGTGCGGTACATTCTGTTGTTTTTGGAGGTTTTGCAGCACATGAATTAGCGATAAGAATCAATGATGCTAGACCAAAATATATACTCATGGCAAGCGGCGGCAAAGAAATAGACAAAATCATACCCTACAAACCTATAGTCGATGCTGCTATCAAAGAAGCCTATTTCAAACCTGATGGTTGTATCGTTTTGCAGCGAGATTTTATACCTTGCAATATGCAACATGATTTGGATTTTGATTGGGAGACTTTAGTATCAAAGGCTACACCAGCTACGTTTGAAATCATGGACGCTTGTGATCCACTTTATATTTTATACACATCAGGTACAACAGGTGCACCCAAAGGCATCGTTCGTGACAACGGTGGACATGCCGTAGCGCTCAATAGTAGTATGGAATATGTTTATAATGCAGATCCAGGAAGTGTATTTTGGGCTGCATCTGATATTGGTTGGGTCGTAGGTCATTCTTACATCGTTTATGGACCATTGATCAGAGGTTGTACCACCATCCTATTTGAAGGGAAACCGATACGAACACCTGATGCAGGTACATTCTGGCGTGTCATAGAAGAATACAAAGTCAATACATTTTTTACGGCTCCGACTGCCATTCGAGCTATCAAAAAAGAAGATTTCGAAGGGGAATTATTTAATAAATACGACCTTTCATCACTCAAATATTTATTCCTTGCGGGCGAGCGTACAGATGTAGCTACATATGAATGGGCAAGTGCGATGCTCAAGCGACCTGTGATAGATCATTGGTGGCAAACAGAGTCAGGATACCCTATGTTGGCCAATCTAGCCGGAGTAGGATTGATTCCAGTAAAACCAGGTTCAGCTGGTAAACCTATGTTTGGATTTGACATCAGAATATTATCGCCTGACCATGATTTTATGCCACCCAATCAAGAAGGAGCAGTAGTCATCAAACTTCCATTACCTCCAGGTTGTTTGCCTGGATTATGGAATGACAATGAAAGATTTGTATCGTCTTATTTGACAGAATTTCCGGGATACTATTTTTCTGGAGATGGTGGATATCGAGATGATGACGGTTATATTTACATCACGGGACGAATGGATGATGTTATCAATGTAGCAGGTCACAGACTTTCTACAAGTGAGATGGAAGAAATAGTAGCAAGTCATTATGCTGTAGCGGAATGTGCTGTAGTAGGATGCCATGACGAAATGAAAGGTCAGCTGCCCGTAGGATTTGTAGTACTCAAACACAGTTATGACCAACAATCAGATCAAATAGCATTAGAACTTGTCGCCAAAGTCAGAGATACGATAGGCGCAGTAGCAGCTTTCAAAACGGTACATTTTGTAGAGCGATTGCCCAAAACTCGTTCAGGGAAAATCCTACGTAAAATCATCAGAGCCATTGCAGACGACGTGCCTTATCAAGTTCCATCTACGATAGAAGATATGACGGTTTTGGATGAGCTGAAATGGGTGTTGAAGAAAACAGCTGATAATTAATTTGAAGATTTAGAGTGTATTGCATATCTTTATTTTAATAATGAATCATAAGTATCATAACTTTTTACATAAATTTAATCCCATCAAAAAGGTAATGGTATAATAACGCGTATACATTTCTCTTTGATTTGTCCAGGAATAAATCTGTTTTTTGACGGACCATTCAAATATTCGTCGTTAGTAATTCGCTATTCGAAATTTAGAAGTATTCAGCTTTCTTGTTTTTATTTACTGATGTCCCTTTGATAAAAAAGAAACGTCCTTTCCTCCGCTGATGTAAGCAGATTAGGATTTAATGCGCTGTAAGGCTGAATCCTCCCGCTTTTCATAAGCATATTTATTTCACCTGCTCTCGTATCGTATGGAAAAATGACTTCCTTCTTTTCACTGAAAAAATATTCGATTTCATCATCGTTTAATCCTAATTTTACTTGAAATGCTTTTTTGGCTTTCAAATAAGTTTCAAATGATTCTTCTGAATATAATGTAACTTTAAGTAATTTTCTATCCAACAGATTTTTACATAGATATTGCATGACAAAATCTTCATGATTTACAGATTTTTTGATCATCCAAAGAATGTCCATATCATCCAGCAAGACGAAGTTTTTCAGAAAATCAGGATGCCTGATAATAGTCTGGTTGTCTTTTGGGGTAGTTAAAAAAAAAGTCAATTCTTCTGAAGATGCGATTTTAGTACCTTGTTGAGCCAGATATCTGGCTCTTTTTAGGATTGAAATCAACATCACTTCAGCAGATATCACAGTTTTGTGCAAATAAACCTGCCAGTACATGAGCCGACGCGCCATCAAAAATTTTTCAACGGAATAAATGCCTTTTTCTTCTATGACTAATTGCTCATTGACTACATTCATCATAGTAATAATCCTGTCATATCCGATGATTCCTTCTGCGACTCCTGAATAAAAACTATCCCTCGTCAGATAGTCCATTCTATCTACATCTATCTGACCTGAAACCAACTGATGTAAAAACGGCCTATGGTATTCACCTTTAAAGATCTGTATGGCTAAAGTGAAATCCTTATTCAGTTCTTCTGCTATTTTTTGAATCAGCAATAAGGAAATGTTTTCATGATGAACATTTGCCAAAGCATGCTCCAATGCGTGTGAAAATGGTCCGTGTCCTATATCATGAAGCAATATAGCAACACAACCAGCTTCGTATTCATCATCAGATATTTCTACACCTTTTGACTTGATCGTATCCAAAGCCCGTGTCATCAGGTGCAATGCTCCCAATGCATGCTGAAATCTTGTATGTAATGCTCCCGGATATACGTAATGAGAAAGTGCCTGCTGAGAAATACGGCGCAATCGCTGAAAGTAAGGATGATCAATGATCTCATATAAAATATCATGATTAAATCTGATCAGACCATATATTGGATCATTGAATATTTTCTTTTTATTCATACTGCAAAAATATATTATAATTCCGAACGTTATACTACGATACGATGTTAACCATAGAATAGTTGGCAGGAATTTCCCCGTATATAACAAATACAATATTTAAGTAAATAGTTTTTATGAGTGATAAAATCAAGATTTTGTGGGCAGATGATGAAATTGATCTGTTGAAGCCACAATTGTTTTTCCTTGAAAAAAAAGGATATGATGTAGTGACAGTGAGCAATGGTCATGACGCACTGGATGTATTGGAAGAAGACAATGAAATAGATATCGTATTTTTGGATGAAAGTATGCCGGGACTGACAGGATTGGAAACACTGGCTAGAATAAAGGTAAAGCGTCCGAATATTCCCATCGTCATGATTACTAAAAATGAAGCTGAAAATATAATGGAAGAAGCCATCGGATCACAAATTGATGATTATCTCATAAAACCGGTAAATCCCAACCAGATACTATTGACCCTCAAAAAAATAGTGGACAATAAAAGGCTGGTATCCGAAAAGACTGCTACAGACTACCAACAGGAATTCAGAAATATAGCCATGGAAATCAATAGCGGACCTGATTATATCGGCTGGGTAGATATTTACAAAAAAATCATTTCCTGGGAACTTCGTCTAGATGACAGCAATAATCAACAGATGAAGGAGATACTGAATATGCAAAAGGAAGAAGCCAACAAAGAATTCTTCAAATACGTTTCTAAAAACTACACCGACTGGATCAAAAAGGGAAACGGACCCAGAACATCACAAAATCTGCTTAAAGACAAAGTATTTCCACTATTTTCTAATGGGAAACCTACCATTCTTATCCTAATGGACAATCTGAGGTTTGATCAATGGAAAATCATAGAACCTGTCATCACAGAACTTTATCGTATTGAAGAAGAAGACTTTTTTTATTCTATACTGCCCACTGCAACTCAATACAGCAGAAATTCTATATTTGCGGGCATTATGCCGGTTGAGATACAAAAAAGATTTCCGGATTACTGGCTCAATGATAATGAAGAAGGGGGTAAAAACATGAAGGAAGGTGAGATGATGACCGACCAGATCAAAAGAGTGGTTAAAAAAGATATTAAGTCTGATTATATAAAAGTAACCAATGTCCAGGGAGCCAGACAGTTGCAGGACAATGCGTTGAATTATGTCAATAATGATTTTACGGCAGTAGTATATAATTTTATTGACATGTTGTCTCATTCGCGTACGGAGATGGAAGTATTAAAAGAACTTGCCGGTGATGAAAAAGCATATCGGTCACTTACCAAATCCTGGTTTATCAACTCGCCGCTTTGGGTGATGATGCAAAAACTGGCAGAGCGGGATATCCAGATCGTGGTCACTACAGACCATGGTACGATAAGGGTAAAAAATTCATCCAAAGTAGTCGGTGACAGGGAGACCACTGCCAATCTCAGGTATAAAGTTGGCCGAAATCTGCAATACGACCGTAAAGATGTATTTGAAGCAAAAAACCCTTTCGAAATTGGTTTGCCAAGCCCAAATATGAGCAGCACATTTATTTTTGCCAAGGAGGATTTGTTTTTTCTTTATCCAAATAATTTTACCTATTTTAATAATTTTTTCAGAGACACCTTCCAGCATGGTGGTATTTCACTCGAAGAAATGATCTGCCCTGTGATCAGACTTGTACCCAAAACAAAATAATTGCTATATTCAAATATGGATGCATCATTTATCAAAGATCTGCTCATTAAGCATGCTAAAACGCAGGAAGTCCCGTCCACCCAGCTCATTAGCGAGTGGTCTTTTAGTCTGATGGAAGTGCTGTTTCCTGAAGTGAGTGAGAAGAGACTTAACTCAGAGTGGGAAATACAAAATATTTTTGGCAAACTTGAATTGGAACTTAAGACCCTTTTGTATAATACCAGATCATGTGATCACACCAGATATGATGAGATTGCTGTGCACTTTTTTAGCAAACTTCCGGCAATTTATAAAGATTTGTTGCTGGACATTGAAGCTATTGTAGCAGGTGATCCGGCAGCCTGGTCTGCATTTGAAGTGATCAGAAGTTACCCTGGTTTTTTTGCAGTATATATGTATAGAGTTGCACACCAGCTTCATTTGGATGGCGTACCATTATTGCCGAGAATACTTTCCGAGTTTGCACATTCCAGGACTGGTATTGACATTCATCCTGCAGCTAAAATCGGCAAATCATTCTTCATTGACCACGGCACTGGTGTAGTAATCGGGGAAACAACGATCATTGGAAATCATGTAAAAATATATCAGGGAGTAACGTTGGGAGCGCTAAGCATCGATAAAAAAATGGCTGGGATCAAAAGACACCCAACGGTAGAAGATAATGTGATTATTTATTCCGGCGCAACCATATTGGGTGGTGAAACTATTGTGGGACAGGGAAGTATTATTGGTGGTAATGTTTGGCTTACCAGATCTGTTCCGCCGGGAACCAAGGTGTATCACAATGCGGATAATAAAGTAATTGAAAATCTGATTCAGAATTAAATACCCACGACTATGAGCAGAATAAATGATTTGGTGGGTAATACACCATTGGTACAACTCGTTACTCTTCACAAAAACCCCAACATAAAAGTGTATGCAAAAATGGAAGGGCATAATCCCGGAGGAAGTGTAAAAGACAGGGCAGCGCTAAATATGATAAAATCAGCGATCGAACGTGGCAACATTACTTCCGAAACGACTCTCATTGAGGCTACCAGCGGAAATACTGGTATAGCGCTTGCAATGATGGCCGGCATCTATGGTATACCCATTGAACTGGTGATGCCATCTAATAGTACCAGAGAAAGAACTCAAACCATGGAAGCCTTCGGAGCAAAAGTGATCTTATTGGATAATATAGAGATTTGCAGAGATTATGCTGAGGAAAAATCAAAACAACCGGGATATTTTATGCTTGATCAGTTTGCCAATTCAGACAATTATATGTCACATTATAAGTCTACCGGACCGGAAATCTGGAATGATTCGAAAGGCGAAATTACACATTTTGTAAGTTCGATGGGCACGACAGGTACTATTATGGGTACTTCCATGTTTCTAAAAGAGAAAAATCCATCTATCCAAATCATTGGTTGTCAGCCTACGGAAGGTTCATCCATACCCGGGATAAGAAGATGGACACCTGAGTACGTACCAAAAATATTTGACAGAAGTCGAGTGGACAGAATAATGGATGTTTCAGAAAAGGAAGCAATAAACATGGCGAAAAAACTGGCGCTCCATGAAGGTATATTTTCAGGAATGAGTTCTGGTGGAGCTGCAGCCATAGCGATGCAACTGGCTTCAGAACTGGAATCAGGTGTGATTGTATTTATATGCTGCGACAGAGGAGATAGGTACCTTAGCAGTGAATTATTTGTTTAAAACCACAAAATGGTTTCATCGCCTGGCTCACCATTATAATTTAGTGTAATTTCTTCTCCGGCTGTAATATTTTTTATAGCTACAATATCAATGGTTTCATTTTCAAGATCTAAAATAAAATTGGCATTGGGATGAATTTCATGGTTGTATAGACTCCCAAAACCCAAAGCAATCGCACAGTCTTCCATTTTTTCACCCCAAAGGAAGTAGTAATCATGAAGAATGGTTTTGTGTATAATAGGCAATTCTGATTTTGGTATGATGATTACCGGGCAAACTTCAATAACGTCACCTTCACTGATATCAATAGAAGTAAATACGCCTCTGCCTTTGTCTGTAGAAGAAGTGATATAAAGTCCGGGGATCTGGTGCACTACTTAATTTTTTTTGGTAATGTAAACCCCGGCTAATATCATGGCCATACCTGTAAAATGTAAAATAGATATCGTCTCACCATCTATAAATCCCCACATCATCGCTACAATTGGCATAAGATAGGTCACGGTACTTCCGAATATTGCACTGGTTCTTTGTACCAGATAATAAAATAAGATACTTGCTATCACGGTACCAAACAAAGACAAAATAGTCACAGCTCCCAGCGCCTGCCAGGCCAGCGGATTAGTTTGTAAAGTGAGTGTAAAATCTGAAAATATCAAATATATCCAAGCGGGTGGACCGATCAGAAAAAAAGACATGCTACTGATGATGATTGGTTTGGTATTACTGAAAAAAGCCTGAACCATATTAACACTCGAAGCGTAGCAAACCGTTGCCAAAATGATGAATATTCCAAATAGTGGATTCCCTCCAAGAATATCTTCTGACCCAAGGATAATCAAAGATGCAGCTCCAATAAATCCCAGGATTACACCAATCAGTTTTTGTTTGTTGAATTGTAACCTAAATATAAAAATTCCAATGATCAATGTCCATATAGGAGTAAGACTGTTGAGCAGACCGGCTACAGAACTGCTGATTTGAGTCTGTGCAAAAAAGAATAAGAAAGCAGGAATACCACTTCCTGTGAGTCCAACAGCTAAAAATTTCATCCAGTCTGACCATAAAATTTCCTTACGGTGCCACCACACTATAGGCGCAAATGCTAATGAAGAAATGCCTAATCTTAAGCATGCCAAAGAAACCGGATCAAAAGCAATCAGAGATTTTTTGATCAGTATAAAAGAACATCCCCAAACTATGGTGAGGAATATCAGTATCAACCATGATTTATTATCGACCTCGTTATTGTCTTTCATTATTACCTTTCGGACCCCAAAGAAACGAATTTTCAAATTACTTTGGCGTGTTATTAAAAGCAAATAACATATTATTATAGAAATCACTTTATTTAAATTGATTCCTTAATCCTAAAAATATTGATTGTCATTTTTAATATAAGCGATTGAAAACTTTAAATTTAGATATTAATGATAGTAATGATGCAAGATCTGTAAAAATTTAAAAACATTAATTTGACATATTAAATTTTGCAGATAATAAAATAGGTTGTACCTTTTACCGAAAATGTATCAAAAAAGGTATAAATTTTGACGTGAATAATTGTTTTTTTAAAATTAAAATTTATTAATAAATGAGTATAGATACAAAAAATATCAGGAATGTCGTCATGTTGGGACATTCCGGTAGCGGGAAGACAACGCTCGCCGAAGCGATGCTGTATGAATCAGGAGCTATCACCAGAATGGGTAGTGTAGGTGCAGGAAATACTATTTCTGATTATACAGCAATTGAACAGGAAAGAGGAAATTCATTATTCAGTTCTCTGATGCATGTCAAGTGGAGAAATTGTAAGATTAACATTTTAGATACTCCTGGTTTTGACGATTTTATCGGAGAGGTAGTTTGTTCAATGAAAGTTGCCGATACTGCCCTGATGGTGCTCAATGCAGCCCATGGTGTAGAAGTCGGAACTGAAATACTTTGGGACTATGTAAACGATTTCAAAACGCCAACCATTTTTGTTATCAGCCAGATGGATCACGAAAAAGCCGATTTTGAGACCACTTTAGAACAGGCAAAAGAAAGGTTTGGTCCTAAAGTGATGGAAGTTCAATATCCTGTAAATCAGGGTGCCGGATTTAATGCCATCATTGATGCTGTACGTATGGTTATGTATGAATTTGGAAAAACCGGAGGTAAACCTGAAAAAAAACCAATTCCGGACAGTGAAATGGCAAAGGCTATGGCATTGCACAATGCACTGGTGGAAGCTGCTGCTGAAAATGAAGAAGGTCTGATGGAAAAGTTTTTTGAACAGGGTACCCTAAGTGAAGAAGATATGACTGCCGGGCTAAGAATAGCATTAGCACATCAGCAGATTTTTCCGGTATTTTGTTGCTCAGCACTGCAAGATAAAGGTAGCGGTAGAATCATGGGCTTTATCAACGATGTAGCACCTTCACCCGCAGATGTACCTCCATTTGAGTTGGTGGGTGGTAAAACAATGACTTATGACAGTAAAGCACCATCTTCTATATTTATATATAAAACTATTTCAGAGGCGCAAGTAGGTTTGGTCAGTTATTTTAAAGTTTATTCAGGGACTGTAAAGGCAGGAGATGAATTAATAAATATCAAAAACGGAACCCACGAAAGAATAAGTCAGGTATTTGAATCTGAAGGAAAAGTAAGAAACACCATAGATTATCTTCAGGCAGGAGATATAGGCGTAACATTAAAACTTAAAAACTCACATACCAATAATACATTGAACGGAAAGGGATTGACTATTGAAATAGACCCTATTCATTTTCCGGAACCGAGAATCAGGACAGCAGTAGTTCCGCCTTCCAAAGCAGATATGGAGAAACTTATCAAAGCACTCCATCAGATCGCTGAAGAAGATCCAACATTAGTCGTGGAGCAGTCTGCCACTTTAAAACAAACCATCATCCATGGTCAGGGTCAGTTGCATCTTGACTTGATAAGATACAGGATTGAAAAACTTTATGGAGTTCACATGGATTTTGAACGGCCTAGAATTCCTTACCGGGAGACCATCACAAAGAGCGCAAATGAAGTGTATAGACATAAAAAACAAAGTGGCGGTGCGGGTCAATTTGCTGAAGTGCATATGCGTATCGAACCTTATCATGAAGGTATGCCAAATCCAGAAGGTCTTAATGTAAAAAATGTAGATGTGGAAGAGTTGGAATGGGGCGGAAAACTTGCATTTTATTGGTGTATCGTTGGAGGTACAGTAGATGCCAAGTTTTCCAGTGCCATCAAAAAGGGTATCATGCAAAAAATGGTAGAAGGACCTTTGACCGGTTCAAATTGTCAGGATATCCGAGTTAGTATCTATGATGGGAAAATGCACCCGGTAGACTCCAATGATATGGCCTTTATGCTTGCATCCATTGGAGCATTCAGAGCTGCTTTTAAAAATGCCGGTCCACAAATCCTTGAACCAATTTACGATGTAGAGATTACATGTCCGGATGCTTCCATGGGAGATATCATGGGTGATCTGCAGACAAGACGTGCCATAATCATGGGTATGGATTCTGCCGGACATTATCAGAAAATAAAAGCTAGAGTACCTATCGCTGAGATGTATCAGTATTCATCAACTTTGAGATCTTTGTCTCAGGGCAAAGCGAAATTTACAAGAAAATTTGCAGATTACGTCGCAGTTCCTTCTGATATTCAACAAAAATTAATCGCAGAACACAAAGAGGAAGAAGAAGAAAATCACCATTAAGTTCTTCTTATATTTAGAAAATGATCATAGTAACTATTCAGCCGCAGTACCAATATAGTGTAGGGTACCAGCGTCTGAATGGTTACTGTTTTTAATTGTAGACAATCAGTGTTACTTTTAAAATGGGAGGCATATTTTTTTATTACCATGAAAATTTTACAATAAGCAAAAAGAACGATATGGATATTGATCACCAATTGAAGTATTTAATTTATTAACTAAAGTTGCATTTTCGGCTTGAATCTAAGTTTTGTTTATTGATGATATCTTTTATTCCGAAGGATACCTTTTGAATGATGCTTCAGAAATTAATTTGATTTCCGTATTTTTTGTAATCATCATGACTGCTATAGCAACTATTGGATTCATCTTCCCATCGAGAGAAAAGACAATATTCATGTCTTGGGATACACTCACAATCTTTTTGTTGTATCTCATTAACATAACTTTACTATTTCTGTACTCATAATTTCTGTTTCAAATCAAATTAAGCATCTGACATCATTACTAAATTTGCTATATAATTTCCAAAAATGCCTTATCTGTTGTAATTTCGCCACTTTTTGGGTAATAGTTAATAAGAATCATATGAACGTCCTAAAATTTGGTGGGTCTTCTGTCGCTAGTGCAGAACGGATAAACAATATTGTATCTATCCTGAAGCCAAGAATTGATGCTGGTGAAAAAATGACCATTGTTTTTTCAGCTTTTGGTGGAATCACAGATATGCTGATCGAAATGAGCGAACTGGCCAGCCAGGGTAAAGACAAATACATTGCTTTATACCATCAGTTTAAGGACAGGCATAACACGGCTGCTAAAGAGCTGCTTTCTCCTGAAAAATTTGCTGCTTTCAGCGAAGCTATTGATGAAAATCACGAAACACTCAGAGACCTGCTAAAAGGTATATTTCTGGTTCGTGAAGCTTCACCCAGAACAATGGATTACGTACTTAGCTTTGGTGAAAGAAATGCTAATTTTATCATTGCAGAAGCCATGAAAGAAAGAGGCATTAATGCTGCCTTTCTGGATGCCAGAAAAATAATTAAAACAAATAAAGATTTTGGGGCCGCAAAAGTAAATTTCACCCTTACTGACTCAGCTGTTCAGGAGTATTATCAGGGACATGGTGATAAGATACAGATCGTTACAGGATTTATTGGGTCTGATACCGGAGGTCTTACTACTACACTGGGACGGGGAGGATCTGATTATACTGCAGCAATACTTGCCGGAGCATTGAGTGCTGATGTATTGGAGATATGGACAGATGTGGATGGTGTATTGACCTGTGATCCGCGCAAAGTTAAGCAGGCTTTTACCATACCCCAATTAAGCTATGCTGAAGCCATGGAAATGTCACATTTTGGGGCTAAAGTTATATATCCACCTACCATACAACCGGCGCTTCGCAAAGGAATTCCTATCTATATCAAAAATACTTTTAATCCTGCATTTGTCGGCACAAGGATTCATAAAGAACATGACCCTACTTTCAAATCAACAATAAAAGGTATCAGTTCTCTTGGTAATTTGTCACTGATAAGATTACAAGGTAGCGGCATGATGGGCGTTCCCGGTGTATCAGCAAGATTATTTTCTGCTTTGGGCAGAGAAAAAATTAATGTGATACTAATTACCCAGGCATCTTCCGAACACTCCATCAGTATTGCCATAAGTGATAAAGAAACAAAAAGAGCCTTAGCCTCTATTTCTGACGAATTTGAAAAAGAAATAGAAGATGGACTGATAGATCCTGTCAAAGCTGAATCTGATCTTTGTGTCGTTGCTATAATAGGCGAACAAATGAAAAATGTTCCCGGTGTTGCAGGGAGATTATTTGAGAGTCTGGGAAAAAACGGAATCAACATCATTGCCATTGCACAGGGTAGTTCTGAGTTAAATATATCTTTTGTCATTGATAAGCAGGATGAATCCAAAGCACTGAATGCTATTCATGATTCTTTTTTCTTATCAGATACCAAACGTATTCATGTATTTATGATAGGCGCAGGTCTGATAGGAAGTACATTGCTAAAACAAATAGACGAACAAAAAACAACGCTTAAGTCCCAAAACGGACTTGAAATAATGATAGCCGGACTTGCAAATACAAAAAAAATGGTATTCTCTGAAAATGGAATTGATCTGAAAAATTGGAAGTCTGCTCTCGATACAAGTTCAGAACTTTCAGACAGCAAAACATTTGTCCAAAACATGATAGATATGAATCTGTCCAATTCGATTTTTATTGACAATACAGCAGATAGTACCATTCCTGAGTTGTATGAAAAAATATTTAGCGCAAGTATTTCTGTTGCGACGCCTAATAAAATAGCCGCATCTTCCGCTTATGATCAATATAACCGTCTCAAACAAGTTGCCAAAAATAATAATGTTCAGTTTCTATTTGAGACCAATGTTGGTGCCGGATTACCTGTGATCTCTACCCTTAGAAACCTGATACATAGCGGAGACCGTATCATCAAAATTGAAGCCGTACTTTCCGGTTCAGTTTCTTTTATTTTCAATAATTTTGATGGCAAAAAATCTTTTAGTCAGTTGGTCACGGAAGCTAAAGATTTGGGATATACTGAACCTGATCCCAGAGACGATTTGTCCGGAGCAGATGTGGCCCGAAAAATAACCATTCTGGCTCGTGAAGCAGGATATAAGGTCGAGACATCAGATGTAGTGATTGATCCTATTTTACCGGAAAAATGCCTGAAAGCAAAAGATGTTTCTACGTTTTTCGACATATTAAAAACCGAGGACCCATTCTTCAGTAATCTTTTGACGAAAGCAAAAAACCAAAACGGAGTATTAAGATTTATAGCAAAAGCTGAAGATGGCAGAATTTCCTGCGGTGTCGAAATCGTAAGTCAGGATAGCCCATTCTATAATCTCGGTGGAAGTGATAATATGATCGTATTTACCACCCAGAGATATAAACAACGTCCTTTGGTAGTAAGAGGACCAGGTGCAGGAGCTGAAGTTACCGCAGCAGGCATATTTGCTGAAATTATCAGTGCAGGAAATTAATCTAAACAAAAACTAACCCATCAAATTATGGCCAAATCAGGTATAAAAATATTTGCTCCCGCTTCAGTTGCCAATGTAGCAGTTGGTTTTGATATCCTGGGATTTGCACTCGAAAAACCAGGCGACGAAATTATCATCAGAGAGGGAAATAAACCAGGTCTCGTTATTACAGAAATCCAAGGTGCCGGAGGTAAGTTACCTTATGATATTATGAAAAATACAGCAGGATATGCTGCATACAGATTGCTGGAGCACATCGGCGAAACGGATAGACCTCTTGAGATGGAAATTCACAAAAAAATGCCTTTCGGAAGTGGCCTCGGATCATCCGCAGCAAGTGCAGCAGGAGGTGTTTATGCGGTCAATGAGTTTCTCAACACCGGACTAAGCAAGCAGGAAATCCTTAGATTTGCAGTAGAAGGAGAGCAGATTGCTGATGGTGCCTTCCATGCGGATAATGTAGGTCCTTCTCTACTTGGAGGCATGATTCTGATCAGAGACAATGAAACCCTGGATATAAAAAAACTGCATATTCCTCCCGGATTATATGCGGCTGTGATATATCCGCATGTAGAAGTGCTCACCCGCGAATCCAGAGGTATTTTAAAGCAAGAAGTTAATTTTAAAGATGTAATACGCCAGCAGGGTAATTTAGGCGCTTTTGTAGCGGGAATGTACACATCAGACTATGGTATGATATCAAGATCACTTCAGGATCTCTTGGTAGAACCTCAACGAGCACACTTGATTCCACACTTTTATGAAATGAAGGAAAAGGCGCTTGCAGCAAAAGCCCTTGGATTCAGTATAAGCGGAGCAGGGCCATCTATGTTTGCGCTTTGTGACAATAGCGGAATAGCAGAAAGTGTACTTGAAGAAGCTGAGAAACTTTACTCTGATAAAAAGGTGGCAATCACGACCTATTTATCCAAAATCAATCATGAAGGAGCCATCCGATTTTAAATGTAAATAAGTATGCAATTATACAGCACAAACAATCCGTCCTTTAAAGTCGAACTCAAAGAAGCCGTAATGCAGTCTCTTGCGCCTGACAAAGGATTATATATGCCGGAAGTAATCCCTGTTTTGGATAAAGATTTTATAGAAAATATCGAAAACTATTCTTTTCAGGAGATTGCTTACACCGTGAGTAAAAAGTTAATAGGAGACTATATACCTGATGCAGACCTACAAAACATTGTAAAATCAGCGATAGATTTTCCAGCCCCGGTACACATGCTGAGCGAAAATATCGGTGCTCTAGAACTTTGGCATGGTCCCAGCCTGGCATTTAAGGACTTCGGAGCTCGTTTTATGGCAGCGTTGATGTCATACTTTATTAAAAATGAGAATCAAAATACAACCATTCTTGTGGCTACTTCAGGCGATACGGGTGGTGCTGTGGCAGCAGGTTTTTATAAAACACCGGGTATTGAAGTGATTATCTTATATCCTAGTGGTAAGGTCAGTGACCTGCAAGAAAAACAATTAACTACCTTGGGAGAGAATATTACAGCTGTAGAGATTGAAGGTACATTTGATGATTGCCAGGCTTTGGTCAAGGAGGCATTTCTGGATAATGAACTGAATAAAAAATACCACCTAAGTTCTGCCAATAGTATCAATATAGCCCGTTTGATTCCACAAAGTTTTTATTATTTCGAAGCCTATAAACAAGTAAAAAAGTTTGGTAAGGAGATAGTTTTCAGTGTGCCAAGTGGAAATTTTGGAAATCTCACGGCTGGCCTTTTGGCCAAAAGGATGGGGCTTCCCGTTAAAAGATTTATTGCAGCTACCAACATTAACAAAATAGTACCAGAATATCTTTCCTCCGGAATATACAACCCTAAACCATCTCAGGCTACGATCAGCAATGCCATGGATGTAGGTAACCCAAGTAACTTTGTGCGGATTCTTGATCTTTATAATAAAGATTTTGTTGCCATCAGCAAGGACGTATCAGGATTCTGGCTAGATGATAATGAGACTAAAGAAGCAATGAAAGAGGCATATCAAAAATACCGTTACATCTGTGATCCCCATGGAGCCATAGGCTATAAATCCCTTCATAATCTGGACGCAAACGAAATCGGACTTTTCCTCGAGACAGCACACCCTGCGAAATTTTTGGATACCGTAGAATCCACATTAGATATCAAAATAGAAATACCTGAAGGACTGGCATCCATTGCAGATAAAACCAAACAAGCGATCAAAATGGAATCAGATTTCCAGTCATTTAAATCTTATTTGTTACTAAGATAAAATAAAAAAAGGCTTCCCATACATGAGAAGCCTTTAAAAGATTCAATTTTTCAGCTAGATATATTAATATCTTCTTTCTCTTGGTCTAAAATTGTTATCTCTGTTGAATGATTGAGGCCTTGGTTCTGCTTTTTTGCAAACGATAGTTTGGCCATCAAAATCGGTTTCATTAAGTCCGGCAATAGCAGCAATACCTGCATCTTCTGTTCCCATTTCAACAAAAGCAAATCCTTTAGATCTACCAGTGTCTTTGTCCATGATTACTTTAGCAGACGTAACTTCGCCATACTGTGAAAAGAGATTTTCTAAAGCTTCAGAACTAGTTCTGTAATTAAGCTTTGCAACAAAAATGTTCATTAAAATAAAATTAAAAATAAATAAAAAACTGGAATTACTAACAGACCATCTGTTCAGTAATATTCCATTAGCCACAAAGATATGGTTTATTTTATTATAAAATGTATAAAAAATTATAATTCGTTAATAATTCTTTTTCAATAAGATAAAAAGGTCAAATCGAATTCATTCAATTTTTGTAAAGAAAGATAAGGTTTGGACATAATCTATTAAAAATTAGCATAGTTTTTTCCCTTCGGATAAGTATCCAGAAAAATTCCACAGCTCTCAGTTATGGTTTTCTCCAAAGAGGTATATTGTACATTCAGGTAATTGATTGATTTAGTGTTATCATACGTGGATAAGACAGAAGTACTAAATATAGTTTCTTTAGTAACAGTCGGTTTATCACCTTTAAAAAAAGATTTGATCGCTTCCAATCTCCAAATGACCCAGGCATAATTTTGTGACAATAATTTTGACGGAGGCTTTACACCCAACTTTTTTGAAATTCTTTCAAACATACTTCTATACTTGTGATTTTCAGCACTGATTATAAAACGCTCTCCATTTAAGTCTTCATCAAGACATCTGACTGCCACACCAGCCACATCTCGGACATCCACCCAGCCAGTACTCCCATCAGGATAATATTTCATCCCAAGATAAAGTCTTTTAAAAATCTGGGTTGATGATTTATCCCACTTTCCCGGACCCAATATCATAGATGGGTTGAGAATAGTCACATTAAGTCCTTCAGCATGCCCACGCCACACTTCCTGTTCAGCCAGAAATTTTGCCAGACCATAAGTGGTATCGTATTTACTGTGACTGAATATTTGTTTTTCAGTAATATGTTCTACTGGTTTCCCACGTCCTATTGCTGCAACAGAACTGATATAAATAAATTTTTTAACATTGCCGGACAAAGCAATATTTATAAGATTTGCTGTTCCGTCCATCGCAGTCTGAATCATTTTATTCTTATTTGATGTATGACTTACGATAGCGGCAGCATGTATGATACAGTCAACACCTTCCAATAATTTTTCCATCAATGGGATATCAAGAATATCTCCGGTCACCCATTGTACCCTTTCGGCTATGTCATCAACCAATTCTGATTTTGATGATTCCCTTTTCAGGCAAATGACATCAATAAAACCGTCAGAAACAAGCTGCCTGACAATATAACTACCTAAAAACCCTGTAGAACCAGTAATAAAAATTTTACTTGTTTTTGAAAGCATCAGGTTTGGCTTTTTTGGACTATTTTGATTTGTCTTAATTTTAGGTGTTGAAGCACTGAAAAGTTTAACTGAAATCTTTAGGACTCAAAAACTTCTATAGTTGCACTTATTTTAATCAGATCTGTAAACTTGCCTTTAAATCGGGTCGCTTTGACCAAATGATTATCTATCCAGTGATAATTTCCGCCTCTGGGTTTTCCCACCAAAAGACCATGGTACTTAAATCCGTGTTTTTTAAGCCAGTACTCAGTGATAGTTCTATGTTCTTCTGTTCTGGATGTAAAAAATGTAATGATATGACCTTCATCATACCATTTATTTAATATTTCCAGTGCGTCAGGATATGGTTCACAAGTACCCATTCTTTCAGGTTCTTCATTGGGAACATCATCACAAATGGTACCATCAATATCTATAAGATAGTTTTTTACAGTATCCGGCAAAACAGGGCTTAAATTCTCTCCCTTTTCATTTTTAATATTCTTAAGACTAAAACTCATTATTAACAACTATATTTATTTATTATTGAAATGTTATGTATTTTTCAGGGTTGACATATTTGCCATCATACCACATTTCAAAATGCAGATGAGGTCCGGTTGACATCTCTCCGGAATTGCCAATAATGGCTACAGCCTGGCCAGTTTTTACGATATCTCCTGTTTTTACCAAAAGGACAGAATTGTGTTTATATACCGATACTACGTTTTTATTATGCTGTATATAAACTGAATTTCCTGTGGTTACGGATTGTTCAGCACTAATCACCACTCCATCCATAATAGATTTTATCGGGGTATCTTTTGCAGATAATATATCGACACCATAGTGCTGGATAGAAGGATTAAATCCTGCTGCAACTTTCCCGGATACAGGGGTAGCAAACTTCAAAAAATCAAGTTCCTTTGCCCTATTTGTCTCTGCCATATCCTCCTGATTGACCAATTCCGGGCGAATATTTTTACGGTTGGCCAATGAATCTATTTTCTCGACACTACTGTTGTAAATGCCACCGGTCAATAAGGTCTTGAGACCTCCGAGATAGGCATCATAAGCGGATACTTCTTCTTCAAGATCATCTACTTTTTTAGACAATTCTATAAATTTTTTATTATCGGTAATGTCACCATACCCAGGTATCAGACGTTTTACAGGCGTAAAAACAATAAATGATATTACCAAAGTAGACAAAAGCAAAGCAACCACACTTATAAAAATGTAAAAGCTAAGTAGTGAAAGATTGTAAGATCCGACTTCTTCAAGATTCTCGTCATCAAGAATGGAAATCCTGTAGGTATCCCTTAATCTGTCCCACAATTTCCTTTTTACCGGCAATCCATCCGACATGGACTATTTTTTGGTTTAAAAATAAAATAATTTTGCGCAAAAATAGTTATATTAATGTTTACGGGTTGCAAATTTTATATTTATTTAATAAAATAAGGAATTATCTTTGCATCCTGATTATAGATATTAAATTAAATTGTAATATATTTTGAACAATAAACTGATATATATTGTCACAGTTTTACTGATTACTACAGTAGCGATATCCTGTGTCACAAAGAAAAAAAAGAGCGAGACAAGTAAATTTGGCAAATTTTATCAAAATACTACCGCTTATTATAATGGATACTGGAATTCAAAAGAGATTTTGAAAGAAAGCATGAAAACACTTCGTCTGGCAAATGTTGATGACTATAATCAAATACTGGCCGTAGAAGATTACGTATCTCTGGACAATCCCAAAATGGTCAAAGCTGAGATGGATAAAATCATAGAGAAGGTAACTACAGTAGCTCAACTTCACGAACCTAGTGACTGGGTAGATGATTGTTATGTCATGATGGCCAAAGCTCAGTATTTAAAACAAGAATACGAAACCACAGAAGAAACCCTTGAGTATTTTCAGGAAGATTTTAATCCTGCCAATCCTTATGGTAGAAATTATAAAAGTAAAAAGCCAACCGGAAAAGCTGCAAAAAAAGCCAAAGAAGCAGAAAAAAAAGAGAAGGATGAAGCCAAACAAAAGGCAAAACAAATTGAAAATGATTTAAAAGAAGAAAAAGTCAAAGCAAAGGAAGAAGAAAAGAAAACTATTGCTAAAACTAAAGCTGAAGAAAAGAAAGAAAGAGAAAAGAAAAGAGAACAGGATAAAAAGGAAAAAGAAAAACAGCGCAAAGAAAACGCTAAAAACAGAAAAAAAGGAATACCTGCAAAAAAACCAACGGACAACAATCCTAAAAAGGAGAATTTGTCTGATACGAGTGCCGATACTAAACAACCTGAGAAAAAAACAACACCTGTAAAATCTGAGAGCGTTAAACCTGTAGAAGATATCAAAGAGGAAACGTTTACTCCTGAGAAACCAAAACCTCCTCAGGAAGATAAAACTGCTTATAGTGAGGGTATGCTTTGGTTAGCTAAAACATATATCAAGCGGGAAAATTGGTTTGCCAGTGAAATTTTATTGGAAAAGCTGGAATCCGGTGCAGTGAGCGATGATATAAAGGGGGATCTTCCCGCTACTTTTGCAGATTTATATATCAAACAAAAAAGATATGCTGAAGCTATTCCTAAGTTGGAAGAAGCCATAAAAAAAGAAGATGACAGACAATTAAAAGCCAGATACTCATTTATAGCCGGTCAGATATCACAGATTGAAAACAATAGCTCTGCTGCACTAAAATATTTTGCTGATGCTAAAAAATACGCCAAACTTCCCAAAATGGAGTTCATGGCAGAACTAGCTGTTGCAAAAAATGGTATAAATAGTGGGAGCCGATCGAAAGAAAGTGTCATCAGTGATCTTAAAAAAATGCTTAATGAAGAAAAAAATCTAGATGTAAAAGATCAGATTTATTATACATTGGCAGAAATCGAACTTTCACAAAACAATATGTCGGAAGCTATTTCCAATTTTAAAAATTCTATCGCATTCAATATTTCTGATCAAAAACTAAAATCTGAATCTTATTATCAGATTGCAAATTTATATTACAATAAAGAAAATTATCTCGACGCAGCCAACTACTACGACTCTACGCTTACTTTGCTTCAAACTACAGACTCAAGGTATAGTCTGGTACAGAAATACGTAGGCAATCTCAAAGATATAGCAACAAATCTGGAAATAATAAAATATCAGGATACACTGCTATATTTTGTTACTCTGTCTGAAGATGAACAGAAAAAAATAATTCCGTCATGGTTGGAAAAGAACAGGAAACAGCCAGAAAATGTGCAAAGTGGCGCACTGATAAATAAACAAATTATCACTCCAAGTGCTGTAGATTTTGGTAACAGTTCATTTTTTGCTTATAACCGCAATACAAAAACGAAAGGAAAAGAAGATTTTGATAAAACCTGGGGAAGAAGATCTCTGGAAGATGACTGGAGAAGAATCAGTAAGTCATCAGGCGGGCAAGTTGATAATGCAGATGTCAAGGTGGCAGAAGCCGATGGAAAGGAAGAAAAATATAATAAAGAAGAATTTGATAAATTCCTGAGAGAATTGCCGTCCAATCCTGTAAAAAAACAGGAAGCCAATGACAAGATAATGAATGCTATGTTTACATTAGGAAAATTATTCAGGGATAAAATCGACAACTTCAGTAAATCTGCTTCTACTTTGGAAGGAATGCATAACAGATTTGGGCCTACCCCGTACGAGCTGGACTCTTATTTTTATTTATATCTTGACTACACCGATCTGGCCAACACTAGTAAAGCAGATGAATATAAAAATAAGCTCACAAAAAAATATCCTGATTCAAAATACGCTGCTATATTGTCAGATCCGGATTATTTTAATAAATCAAATAAACAATCAAGCAAACCTGAACAATACTACAAAAGTATCTATGGACTTTATGAAAAAGGAGAATATGTAAAGGCTCTGGAAACAATAGATCAAGCTTCCAAGATATTGGGAGATGAAAATATATATGTCGCAAAGATGGCTTTACTTAAGGCCATGTGTATCGGCGGTAAAGACGGTAAAGATGCGTATGTTCAGGCACTCAATGAAGTGATCATAGGACACCCCAATACTCCTGAGCAAATCAAAGCTAAAGAAATTATGCGTTTTCTGGGAGGTGATAAAAGTGCTTTTGCCAATGTAAAGGATGTCGATAAAATCTATCAGAGGGAAGAAAACACCATCCATTATGTAGTAATAGTTACTTATGGTCTTGAAGAAGCACAGCATGTCAATTTTAAAGTGGCTGTATCAGAATATACAAAAAGAATTTTAAATCTGAAAGATTGCAATTTGGGGATGCAAGTCTCAATATTCAGGATAATGCTCAAATTATTCTGGTTAGAAAATTTGATAACGAAACAAAAGCGCTTGAATATTATAACAAGGCCGTAAAAGACTCAGAAGAACTTACCGGTAATGTTAAATATACTTATGACATTTTTGCTATCTCACAACCCAATTACCGTAAAATGCTAAGCGAAAGATCCGCTGTATCTTATCGTACATTTTTTGAAAACAACATTCTGATTTCAAAAGAAAAATAATAAAGGTGTCAGTTATACTCAAAATAAATTGGTTTGCGAAAATTTCATTTTCCAATTTTTTGATGATGAGTAAGAACGAAGTAGCGAAGCTTGTCTTTAAAGTAATTCAATATCAGGACATTTATCGTCCAGAATATTTCATCGTCGAAATAATTTAATGACATTCATCGTCTTTATAATGGAGACAGAATTTTTTGTCTTGATGAAGACATAAGTATCATCGTCTTTGAAAAATAAATTCTCGTCGGTATAATAATATTTTTAACCTGTTCAATTTTTTTATTTGAATATAAAATAACTTTAAGGAGCAAACTATGAAACAGACTATTTATTTCTAACCCTGTCAAGCCCTGATTTGGCTTTCTGATGCAAACTGGAACTATACCCTGCAGGGTCCAGAGATAGACACTTTTCAAAATAAAAACGAGCCTTTATATACTTATTCTGCTGCTCATAAATAAGGCCTGACTGAAGTGCAGCGCTACAGCCATAATATTTACCGGGATCACTCTTTATTATCGTAAGATCATAATAATCAAGAGCATCAGTATAGTTTTTCAATGCATCGGTCACCCTTGCCAATCTGTAATAATATTCGCCGTCATGAATGGCTTTGGTAAATTTTTCACTGTTTAAAATAAGAAGATTCTGACATTTTGCATAGTATCCGCCATCAAATAGAAGTCTTGCCCGAAGTAAAACTTCATTAGGAATTTGGTTTGATTTAGCTTCTTTATTGGCCTGAATATCTTCATCTATAAGAGATTGTCCCTTTGTTGCACATGATTTCATATACTGTTTGTATTTAGTAACATCATGATTTACTATTAAGTGATACCACGCCAGTTTTTGCCAGGCTTCTTTGATATAATGTTTCCCTTTAAAATTTGTTAGAAAAGTAATTATATATTGATCCGCGTTTTTATCCAGTCTGTGTAATTTGAATTTGCCATACATATAATCCAGGTAATAAAAAGATAAAAATTCGTCCCCTTTAGGTCTTTCTTCCAGAATTTTAATCGCTGTTTCATTCCGTCCCGTCTTTTGCGCCATTGTGGCCTTCAAAAAAGCTATCAATGGGTTAGTTTTATGATCAAGATGATAATTTTCAAAAAGACGGTATGCTTCTTCCCGTTTATTGTTGGAATAAAAAAGTATGTAACTATATATGGCAATAATCTCTTCTTTGAAAATGCTTTTTTCAGCAAAAGATTTATTCGCCAGCAATCTTATTTCACTGGTGCCCAGGTCTACTGAACCTTTGATATTCATTATTTTTCTGACCCATGCCGGAACACTTTCAGCAAGGGCATGGATAATGCTTAGGCTTTTATTGTTTTCAGTAAAATCAGGAAATTTTTGTTTATTTTTCTCAAGAAGTCTGTATGCTTCATAGACGTCAGTGGCTGCACTTATTTTATCACCAAATTTGAGTTTAATAGTAGCCCACTGAAGAATAATCTCTGCCTGACAAAACAGAAAATATGGCGACCCCGGATCAGAAGCTTTAATTTTATTGATCCTGATATCCTTATTTTTTAGAAGACTAGTATATTTAGCCTCCTCTTCCTGAATAAAAAGTGTAAAAAAATCAGCATAGTTTTCTATATAGTAGGTCATAGCATTTTGAGGATCATTTAATTTAATGATATTCAGTTTATTCTGACCACTCTTTATTTTTAGGGAAATAATGTCTCTATATGCTTCCTGTAACGGAGCAGAAAACTTAAGTCCTGACTGAGTGTATCCGCCTATACTCAAGCTTACTAAAGAAATTATTATACCAAATTTTATTGCTATGTACATTTGCAAAATTAAAACAGCCCTAAATGAAAATTTCATTCAGAGCTGTCTTTTAATAATATTTTCTACTTATTTTTTTTTTAACCTTCCTTAGTAGACAAAATACTCTCATCGACCAAAACCCTGCCACAATGTTCACACGCAATGATCTTTTTCATCACCCCTATTTCAATCTGTAACTGCGGTGGTATCCTGTTGAAACAACCTCCACAAGCTCCTCTTGCTACAGTGACTACAGCCAGGCCATTTCTATATGTTTTGCGTATCTTATCGTAGGAGACCAATAATTTATCTTCGATTTCCTTTCTTGCTTTATCAGATTCTTTGAGAAGTTTGGCTTCTTCCTTTTCTGTCTTTTCGATAATTTTGAAAGTTCTACTTTTTTTGTCTCGACATCTTTGACCCTTTGATTAAGTTTGGTAGAGATGGCATCCAAAGCTTCCTTTTTTGTATCTCTGGCTATATTGGCTTCTCTGATCTTCTTTTGAGAAAGTTGAATTTCAAGTTTTTGCAACTCCACTTCCTTGGTCAATGCGTCAAATTCTCTGTTATTTTTAACATTGTCCAGTTGCTTTTCGTATTTCAGGATAAGCGCTTCTGACTCCTTAATATTGGTATTGTGATTTAAAATCTCGTGATCGATTTCACCCACTGCATTTTCCAATTTTTTCAGCCTTGTCTTTAATCCGGTGATTTCATCCTCCAGATCACTCACTTCCATGGGTAATTCTCCTTTAAGGATGGCTATTTCATCCATTTTGGAATCTATCTGCTGAAGAGCGTGTAATGCCCTTAATTTATCTCCTATGCTTTGTTCTTTAACCGCTGCCATATGCCTGTATTAAAAGTATTTTATTGGATTAGTAATAATTTTTGTACAATGGGCTGCAAAGGTACTAAATTTATTAATTATCAAGTCATAAAGTAAGTCAATTGTATATTTTTCGCTATCAAAATGGCCAATATCAGCAATAATGATCTCCTTGTCCGCGTCAAAATACTCATGATACTTATAATCTGAAGTTATAAATATGTCTGCTCCCTGCTTTTTGGCTGCATTTAGCAGAAAACCACCTGATCCGCCACACACAGCAACTCTTTGAATACTGGTTTTGCACAAATCAGTTACTTTAATTATTTGCAGGTCCATTTGTAGTTTTAAAAAGCGCAAAAACTCATCTGTCAGCATTTCAGTATTCAGATTTCCGAT
Organism: Saprospiraceae bacterium; assembly: GCA_016714445.1. GTDB lineage: Bacteria > Bacteroidota > Bacteroidia > Chitinophagales > Saprospiraceae > OLB9. The sequence goes on from JADJNF010000007.1 coordinate 722,720, forward strand.
CATTCCAGCGCCCACAGGAGTATTTAAGTAGGTTAGTCCCGGTTTTGGCAGTAAGATAGTAGTTTCTGACAACTTTAATTTTTCAGCGATTTTGCCATTAACGCCTGAATAATATACATTGTCCAGATTTGTATGAATAGCAAATATTGCGATATCGTTTTTTATTGCTTTTATTACTGTACGTTCGATGTAATTTTTCCCATTCAGTTGTTTTAAACCCCTGAAAATTATGGGATGATGTGCCACGATAAGATTACACCCAAGACTTACAGCTTCATCGACAATAGATTCTAAAGCATCCAGACAAATTAATACACCCTTTATTTCTGTAAACGGATTTCCCACGATAAGTCCTGCGTTATCATAATCTTCCTGTAAATGAGCTGGTGCTACAGTATGTAAATATTGAATTAAATCACTGATCTTCATATAATTGCCTTCTGCTTAGGTTATTTTAAATATTTACGGACGCTGGTTAAAGATGATACAAAACCTTTCATAGTGCACTGGTAATACTTTTTGATATTGAATGGTTTTAGTAAAAAATAATGTGATATGTACCGGCAATAATGATAATTCTTCCAAACCTGTCTGAGCAAGTAAAGTATCTTTATTCCATCCGCTTATCTCTTCGATTTTTTCCCAGGTATAAGTACAATCAGGAAATAATATCTTGTCATTTACTCCGACAAATGCCTCTGCATAAGCATGAAATCCTATATTATAATAGTCATCCGGATAAAGAACAGCATTGGTAAGCTGCTCAAGTGAAAGAATAATTACACCATCTTCAATATTGGTCTCGACGGTATGTAGGCGCGGGTACTCAGGAGTAGGAAAGGGGTGTTTGTACAAAAATATCCTGTCCATGTCGCCTATTAGGTAGTCATCAAGGGCCAGACACATATACACGCCATGCGCAGCCACCATTAGTTTTATATCTTCGGGAACATCTCTCAATTCTGAACCTACAGATTTAAACAATCTGGCATCAAGGTATAACGAAGATCTGTATTCAAACTTTCTTTTATGGTCGGTGTCAAGTTTTTGGTAGGGCAGAAAATACTTTTCCAGCCAATCTTTTAATTTCGGTTCAAAAGGCACAGGAAATCTGACCAACCACCAATGATCCAAAGGACCATGAAATACATATAAAAAAACCAGCAAGATGGCAGGAACCACTAAATATGGAGAAAGCTGAGTATTTGAGCTCCATGTATAATATAATATACCGATGGTCAGGAGTACTATCGGGAGTCCTAATACTTTCGATATAGAATGTATGTGCATAGATCGTGTATAAGAAAGAAACGCTAAAATATATTTGAAGTGTATAAAAAAAGGGATAATTTTCAATGAAAATTATCCCCTTTACTGTGGTACCTCCCAGATTTGAACTGGGGACACATGGATTTTCAGTCCATTGCTCTACCAACTGAGCTAAGGTACCCCGCTGTTTTGAAAAGCGACGCAAAATTAACGCGATTTTTAACATTTCAAAAAGATTATCAGTTATTTTTATTTTTTATTTTATGTTTTCTGAATAATGCAATGATTATTCCCCACATAGATATATACTTTGCCATATATTGCAGCTTTAAATTCATGTTATATATGACCAGATACTTTTCAATCATTTTGATGGTTTTTGTGCTCGGTTGCGGGTCAAAAAAGACTGTACCTCATTCAAACGGGAGCAAACACTTTGTATGGGAAAATGCAACAGTGTATTTTTTACTTACAGACAGATTCCATAATGGTGAGAAAAAAAATGATTTTGTACACCCTTCGCCACCTGCTCCATATCGAGGGTACATGGGAGGAGATATAAAAGGAATCACCTTAAAAATAAATGAAGGATATTTTGATAAGCTGGGAGTGGATGCCATTTGGATGACTCCGCTGGTCGAAAATATTTCTGTCGGTGTAGACGAAGGATCAGGGCTCTCTTATGGGTTTCATGGGTATTGGACCAAAGACTGGACAAAGATTGATGCCCGACTGGGTACCGAACAGGATATAAAAGACATGGTAGCGGCGGCTCATAAAAAAGGCATCAGAATACTTATGGATGCTGTCATTAACCATACCGGACCTGTGACACCTTCAGATGTAAAATGGCCTGACGAATGGGTCAGAACTGGTCCCAGATGTACCTACAAAGGATATGAATCGACCATTACCTGTACACTGGTCGATAATCTTCCGGATATCAAAACAGAAAGTACACAGGACGTTGGCCTTCCTCCTCACCTCATGGCTAAATGGAAAGCAGAGGGCCGATCCGAAAAAGAAATCGCAGAGTTGGACGCATTTTTTAAACGAACAGGATATCCCAGAAGGCCATATTATTATATTGTAAAATGGCTTACGGATCTGATCAGAAAGTTTGGAATCGATGGATTCAGGGTAGATACGGTAAAACATACCGAAGAGGAAGTTTGGAAAATATTGTACGAAGAATCACTTTTTGCTTTTGATGAATGGAAAAAACATCACCCGACTGAAGCCATCGATGGTAATGACTTTTTTATGGTGGGTGAAGTGTACAACTATTATATAGGTGCCGGGCGTAATTTTGATTTTGGAGACAGAAAAGTTGATTATTACAGCAATGGATTTCACTCTTTGATTAACTTTGATTTTAAATACGATGCAAAAAAACCATACCATGAAGTATTTAAAAAATATGATGAATTGCTTCATGGCCCTTTGACTGGTAAAAGTGTGATGAATTATATCAGTTCACATGATGACGGAAGCCCTTTTGACAAAGAAAGAAAAAATACATACGATTCAGCTACCCGTCTTTTACTTACTCCCGGTATAGCCCAGATATATTATGGTGATGAATCTGCCAGAAGCTTGAATGTAACTGCAAGCGGAGACGCAACCTTGAGGTCTTTTATGAACTGGGAAGAGCAATCAGATCCTGAAAAAGCAAAATTATTGTTGCATTGGCAAAAGTTGGGACAATTCAGAAAAAATCACCCGGCCATAGGCGCAGGCAGACATCATCAAATAAATCAGAGTCAGTTTGCAAGAACTTATACGTCCGCAAATTTAAATGATGTGGTGATATGCGCTTTAGGTCAAAAACCAGGACCAAAAGAAATAACTATTTCCGGTTATTTTACAGAAGGAGATGTTTTAACTGACCATTATTCAGGTCAAAAAGTCAGAGTTACTCAAGATAAAGTCATAATTGACTCAAATTTTGATATCGTCTTACTGGCAAAACAATAGCTATCTCATTTATGAAACAGAAAGTCTGATTAGATTTTCCTTAAATATGACAAATAATTGATAGAATTGACTTTTTGGTGCAATCTTTGCCATAAGAAAGTAAATTTATCCCTTTATGACTTCAATCCATCATACTCCCCGAACTCAGGCACAAATATCCAGAGCTGCTATACAGCGTTTATATGTTTCCATGAGGCATTTATTCCTAAGGGGATCTTATAAGCCCCTCGGTGTCTCCGGTGAATCCATGATTGAAGCCATGTTGTCATTAAAACCTGAAATATACGGGACTATAGCAGATGAAGAAAAGGTGGAACTGGATGGGCTCTTATATATTTTCCAGAGATTGCCCAAAGGGATCGAACAGTGCAGGTACATCAAGCTTATTTCCCGCGAAGGATATGACAATTCACACTTCGAAAAACATGTTCCGCCTCGCCGGAAAAGAGACTGTTACCGGGTGGACGAAGAGCAGATGTTTATAGAAATGACGAGAGGTGGCAGTGATATTTATGATATCCTTACTCACCTCACCTTCATGTATATCGAAGCCGAAAAAATAAGACGCAATAGTCTGGATACCCGTGGAAGAAAAAACCGCACCTGGATGATGCTCGAATCATTTGTACAGGATATTTACGCTGGAAAAGATATCAATGTAGAAGTTGGATTTACTTACCTGAATACCATTTTGGGTAGGACCTATGATGAAATTGCAATGACGTACGACCGGTTTGAAAAGTCATCGGAAGTAAATAGTCTTTTTGAAATTACCTATTGGTTGGGAAAACTCAGTATGGATGAATTTTTGTCTCAGATAGACCGGGAGATTACCTTTTCACCAGCGTTACGCGAAAGCCTTGGACATCACATATACGGAGAAGCCTGGGCCAATAATATTAAAAATACACTTTGGGACAATAATATATTTGCCAGACCAATCCATATAGTAAGTGCAAATTTGCATAGTGTTATGAACTGCTTTTATGCCAAATCAGCGCTTGCTAAAAAAGTGAAATATCAAAATCTTGAACAGTTTGCAGAAATATTAAGTCAGGATAATAGTGCTGATCTTCGGCAAATGGTTTTAAAATATGCCCTTCAGAACGGTATGATTCAACTTTCTGATACCAGTGGCACTAATATCGGTGTGCAGATTTTTGATACGTCAAAATTTGAATCAAAAAATTTGCCTGAAGAACTGCAGTTTAAACCCAAAGAACCTGAAAATTCGCCGGTAATTATTGTCATGGACTATGCATTTGGCGAACAGGCGTATGAAACGATGGATGAATTGCTTAAACCATTTATGATAGATAATAAAAGGATGAATCTGAATGTAAAATCCATTAACATTATGGGTAAAGCGGGTATCCTTGAAGGTGGTAAAGGGGACATCATGATTCCGACAGCACATGTTTTTGAAGGTACTGCAGATAATTATCCATTCAAAAATGCGTTGACTTTATCTGATTTTAAAAATTGTGGTTTAGGTGTTTATGAAGGCACAATGATTACCGTATTGGGCACTTCATTACAAAATAAAGACATTTTAACATATTTTCTGAAATCTTCCTGGAAGGCGATAGGCTTGGAAATGGAAGGTGCGCACTATCAGAAGGCAATACAAGCTGCCAAAAGTATAAGAAAAAGTATAAAGCCTGATGTACAACTGAGATACGCTTATTATGCTTCAGACAATCCTTTGGAGACAGGCAGTACGCTGGCTTCCGGAAGTCTTGGGCTGGATGGAGTAAAACCGACTTACCAAATCACTTTGGCTATGCTTAAAGGATGTATCGATTCATGAAACATTTGATATTATTTTATAACTAAATTATTTATTAAAATTATGAAACATTTAATTTTTACATGTACGCTATCGATCTTTTCATTGTTGACAATGAATGCTCAGGACTCTATGATGGTGAAAAAAGATATGATGGTGAAAACGGATAGTACAAAATCATGTTGTACTGATTGCTATTCCAATATAATTTCCGTGGGAGGCAAATACTATTTTAATACCCTAAAAAACACCAGAACGACACTTTCACAAAATGGATTTCTTATGGATCAGGAAGCATTTGAGTATCAGGTAAGGCTGTATAATTTGCCCAAAGTTTTTTATTATCAACAATTGGGGACACTTGCTAATACCAATTATGTCTCGGTTACAGGTTTTGGACTAAAGGAAGATATAAGATTTAACATCATAAAAAGTTCTAATTTTGTACTTGCCCCATATTTTGAATTAGGTGGCGGATATTACAGGATGAATATTGCTAAAGGTATCACTTCCAATACTATTTCAAGTGTCCTGGGTTCTGAAGTAGAAAATTATTTTCTTGACAATTTTGTCTTGTCCGGTGATGTCGGATTAGATTTGGGGTTTGGTTTTGCCATTGACAATAACCGATTGAGCATTGTTTTTAATGGTGGATACATATCGAATGTACCTACTGAATGGAGAATGGCCGGTTCCCTTGCATTTAAAGAGAAGGTTAATATGAGTAGTCCTTATGCCGGTGTTACTGTAAGGTTGGAAATGAACTGTACCAACTGCGGTGATAAAACATGTTGTAAGTAATACAATTAAAATAAAATTAAAAAGGGTGAGTACTCCTTCTGGAATATTCACCCTTTTTTTATTTACCGGACCTTTTAGTTTACGCCTAGTTTAGACTTCAGTAATGTCATCAGATTTTCTGAATCAGCCGCATGAAGGATCATTCCTGCACTTGAGTCAAATATCATGGTATAACCACCTTCCTTGCCCAATTTTTCAATTTCTGCTTTTACCTTATCAAGGATAGGTTTATACAGTTCTTCTCTTTTCAATCCCACTTTTTGCTGTATTTCTGCTTCATATTTTTTAATTTCATCCTGTTTCGCAACCAGGACTTCTTCTTTTTGTTGCATCTGGACTTTTGATAAGGTTCCACCGTTGGCCTCATTCATATACGCTTTGTAATCCGCTTCAAATTTGATGACCATTTCCTCGCCTTTAGCCAATAACTCGTTTTGTAACGCTTGTACCTGATTATCTGCCAGTTTCATTTCTGACATACTGCTCAATAATTCCTGAGTATTGATGTATCCAAATTTTTGCGCATTACTGTTTAATACGACTATTGACATAAATAAGATAGTAAAAAAAGTGTGTTTCATTTTTTGATTGATTTGTTTAATAAGTGTAAAAACTATATGAATTAAAAATTAATTTCTTTATGGACTATATTAACCAAAATTTAAGATTATTCAGGTTCAAATCCTAAAACTATATTAAATGTACCGAATTTCCCGTCTGTAACCACTTTGTCAAATCCCCAACCGTAATTAAACCCAAGTAATCCAAACATAGGAAGGAAAACTCTGGCTCCAAACCCTGCCGAACGTTTAAGGTCAAAAGGATTGTATTCGCTAAAATTACGGTATGCATTTCCTCCCTGAATCCAACTGGTTACATATATAGTGGAATTGGGATTTAGTGACAATGGATATCTCAGCTCTACCGTAAACTTGTTGAATATCGGTGCTCCTTCAAATCCTCCTGTGGGAGTTTGCTCTCCGTTACCACTGATATCTCTGGTATCGTATCCTCTGAGTGCCAGTATCTCCTTACCTTGCAGACCGGCATTCTGATTGTTGATACCATCACCGCCTAATTCAAATCTCTCAAATGGTGAAATACCAATATCTTTATTATAGGAACCTAAAATACCGAATTTGGCTGTAGTAGCTACCACAAGTTTATCAAAAATATTGTAATACCACTCTGAAGTTACCTTCCACTTATGATACTCCAGCCATTTGAATTTATTTGCTTCCCTTAGTTCATCTTTTTTTGCTTCTACATCTGCTTCTGTAACCGGTCTTGCGGGTCCATTTTCAAAAGATAACTCTCTGCGTATCTCTGCTTCTTCTTCTTCGGTGATTTCAAAGAATTTTTGTTTTCTAAATAAAGAGTATGGTGCTGTAACCTGTATTGCCAGAGATACTTTAGAGCCTCTACGTGGAAACAACGGGTCGCTAATGCTACTTCTTGTAAAGGTTTGTTTTAAACTGAAGTTATTAAAGGTTCCCTTGGTGATTGCAAATCCACCTGATCGGAAATTATCCAGATTTATTTGTTCTATATTGAGGGTTGTATTGGAAGAAAAGAAATCATCCGGCCATTTCAGTTGTGAACCTATGCCCACAAAACCTCTGGTAATCTTAAGCTTACCGGCATCGGAGAGGGAATAGTCAAAAGCAGTTTGTACAGCCCCTATCGTAAATGATCTCGGCTTCTTACCACCGAGCCAAGGCTCTGTAAATGAAAAGTTGTATGATTTGAAAAATCTACTATTGGACTGTAGTCTGACTGAAAGTTTCTGACCATCTCCTTGCGGCAATGGACTCCAGGTAGACCTGTCTTTTACGTTGGCAATAGAAAAATTATTAAATACCACACCCAATGTACCGATAAGGCCACTAAACCCTCCATATCCGGCAGACAATTCAAGCTGGTCTGACGGCTTTTCTTCCAGTTGATATTCTATATTAACTGTTCCCCTGGATTGATTGACAGGTGTATTTATACCCAGGCTTTCCGGATTAAAGTATCCAAGATTTATAATTTCTCTCTGTGACCTGATAATATGTGACCTGCTGAATTTTTGTCCCGGCATAGTCCTTATCTCCCTCCTTACTATATGTTCGTTGGTTCTGTCATTGCCCTTGATTACAACATTCTCCACCGTAAACTGCGGACCTTCAAAAATACGCATTTCTATATCCACCGAGTCTCTCTCTATAGCTACTTCCACGGGAGTGATATCAAATGCAAGATATCCGTCATCCAGATACAATGTTGATATATCTCTTCCGTCTAAACTGAATTTAAGTCGGTTTTGCAATAACTCCGGATTATAAACATCTCCTTTTGAAAGGCCAAGAATAGCATATAGCTGATCGTCTGAATACAAAGAATTGCCTTTCCACTTGATATTTCTGAAAAAATGGCGATTGCCTTCTTCTATCTCAAGTTTCACCATGATATTGCCGTCCTTATTTTTATAGGTAGTATCACTAACGATAGACATATTTTTAAATCCCTCTGTTTGATAGAATTTTGTCAATGATTTAATGTCTTCCTGATATTCTTTTTCTATAAATTTTGATTTTCTAAGCAATGTGCCTTTTCTTTTGGTCTTACCCATTTTTTTTCTGAGCTTTCTGTCAGAAAAGGTCTTGTTTCCTTCAAATACGATATCTTCAACTTTCACTCTATCCTTGGGATCAATAACAAACTCCAATCTGATGCTATTATTTTTGCCTTCATCCGGAAATTCATTGACAAGAACTGTGGCATTAAGTTTTCCTTTTTCTACGTAGAATTGACGTAGTTTAACTTTCGCCAGTTCTTTTTGGTCATCTGTTACAATTCCTCCTTTGGTAAGTATATTTTTGATCAGTTCATTAAGATCTTCATGCTGCGAATTTTTTACTCCTTTGTATGACCATCTAGACAAAATGGGTCTTTCTATAAGTACAATCTTTAAAAAAACGATTTCTCCTTCTGTTTTTTCCTGATAAATCTGAACATCATCAAATAAACGCAACTTCAACAAAGCTTTAATGGCTGCAGGTATAGCAGGACCGGGAATCTGTACTTTCCCGCCTTCCTTCAGACCAGCAATAGATTTGATGGCATTTCTATCTCTTGTCTCTGCACCAGTGATGGTAATTCCTCCTATTTCATAAGATTTTTTTTCCTTATAGTCAATTACAGGAGATATTTCCTGAGCGCTGATGTGTTGACCCAGAACAAAAAATGACAAGACAAAAAATAAAACTTTCAAAATATTGATTTTCATATTACTTAGCATGAATGATTATGCAGTCACAAACGATTGGTATTCCTTTACTGCTGTTTTTTTTATTTCTTTTAACATTTTCTTAATTAAAATCATTGAACTTCAATCAGTTGCTCGCTAATTTTCCCAAAACGTCTCTCTCTCCCCTGAAAATCCAGTAAAGCCTGATAAAAGTGTTCCCTTCTGAAATCAGGCCATAAAACTGAAGTAAAATACAACTCAGCATATGCGGCCTGCCACAAAAGGTAGTTACTGATCCTATGCTCCCCACTGGTACGTATCATCAATTCAGGATCCGGTATATCTTTAGTAGTAAGATATTCAGAAAATACATCAGACGTAATATTATCTACAGACAATAAACCATCATTTACCTGAGTAGCTATTTTTTTGACCGCTTCTACAATTTCCCACCTGGAAGAATAATTCAGAGCAAGAATCAGGGTCATTCTGGTGTTATTTTTTGTTTGTTCTATGCCTTCCAATAATGTCTTCCTGGTCATATCGGGCAATTTTGAAAGATCCCCTATTGCCTGAAGTCGGATGTTATTTTTATTGAACGTACTGAGTTCACGTTTTACCGTTTCTACCAGCAATGCCATCAGTGCATTGACTTCAAAAGAAGGTCTGGACCAGTTTTCAGTAGAAAATGCATAAAGGGTGAGATATTTGATGCCCAATTCTGCAGCGGCTTCTGTCACTTCTCTTACCGCAAGTACACCATTTTTATGACCAAATACCCTAGGTTTGCCATGTGTTTTTGCCCACCTGCCATTGCCGTCCATGATGATGGCAATATGCGCAGGAAGTTTATTGAGGTCAATATCTTTAATCAGTGATGACATAAGTTGCTATAAATCTGCAAAAGTGGCGCAAAAGTAATAAAAGTCTTACTGTAACCGTACATTTTATGGATTAATTATTGAAAATCAGTGTAGTCTGCTATTATTTACGGAAGATAAGATTGGAAATGGGTAAGTTCTGATATAGGTAAAATAAAACGAGGGCCCTTCAAAAAAACTGAAAAGCCCTCGTATGCACCTAAAAATTTGAGAAATGATGGGTAAAATAAAGTACTTTTACCTTAAGAAGCACGGAGGGGACAAAATTCCGGGCGGAATTCTATCCGTCCTCCATACGCACCCGTTGTTGAGAATAAATTATATTTTTATCAGGATTTTAAATCCCATCTGTATCATCTTCTATTATTCCTAACGCGATTAATAATAATCTAAGTAAGTTATCCATGATGTTAATATTTTAGTTATACCTTGTTGAAATCTAATGCAAAAATATAGCCAGATTTCAACAGGAATATTAACACTTGATGGCTGTTTTATGTAGGCAATAATTGCACTTTTGCACTATTTATTTATTATATAATCCTGTATATCAACATATTAATAAACATAAAATTATACTCAAAAATCAAAAAACATATAATTTTTATGTTTTTTAATCCCCAATTTTTTTAAATTTGTATAAAATTTATTTATTTCCTGAAATGTATAGTCTACAAATTAACTCTAAAACACCTTTTTAACTTTTTTTTTTAAAACCCTGTTCTTTATAATACCTTATTTAAAAATGTGATCAACTTAAACAACATCACAAATGTATGGCAATAAAAAATAACATATATTAACTAAATTATGTCTAAAAATGTATGTATATTTATATAATATTTACATTTGTATTTATATATATAGTTGATTTTAAACTTATTATAATTTAAGAACTAAGTCATGGAATTAATAAACGCACTTTATAAATTAAAAAAAACTTTAATAAGTAAACGTCGGGATGACATTTTCAGTAAAAAAATAGCCGAATTTGAAGAAGTGCTTGATACTAATTCAAATCTGACTGATCAAGATGTCTGTAAACTATTATATGGAAGCAACCATGTCACGATTACATACAGATCACTAAAATATCGGGTCGAAGAAAAGTTAATGAATGACCTGTTGCAATTGTGTTCAGATGAAGAAAATTTAAAAACCAGGGTAAATGCAGGAATCGTTCTCGACAAACTGATCATTACCGGACAAGTGCTTAAAAAACAATTTTACAGAAAAGAATCCATATTAATCCTTGAAAAATCTTATAAACTGGCAGAAAAATTTAGCTTTCCCGCTCAGGCTTTAAATTTAGGTCAGATTTTGGCTATGCACTACGGTTATATAGAAACCAATGAAAAAAAAATGAACTATTATCTGGATAAAAACAAAGATTACCTAAACATACTGAATGCTGAAAATTATGTAAGAGAATGTAATGTGCTCATTTCAAATATGTACCTTAGAAATGTAGGGGGATTTAGTGAATCTCAATTGGAAGAGGTAAGAAAAATGGTATCAAAAATGAATGAACTTAAAGATGAGTATAAATCAAATACCATAGTGGTTTTTGTGAATGACCTTACCTATTTTTATTATCAGTCTATAGGCGACTACCACAAAGGACTGGAAGCAGCAAAACAAGGGTTGGCGGAAAATATACATTTAAATAACGATGATTTGCTCGGTATTTATCAAAGTAAAAGAAATATTGCTTTATCCCTGTTTTATCTCAGAAAATATGAAGATGCATCAGCCTGGTATAAAGAAGTTATTGCAATGGTCACTCCCGGCACCAGAAACTGGTTTTTTGCAACCAGTCTGTATTACCTTAATCTCATTTCAATCCGGTCATACAACGATCTTTTTAAACTGTCCACCGAAGTATTAAATAATAAAAACCTGGTTAAGTTCCCTTATTTTGAAGAGCAGTGGAAAATCAGAGAAGCATATTTACATTTTTTGATTCGGGTGGACAAAATAAATATTGATAAAGAAGATAAAAAAGTATTAAAACCATTCTCGCTGTCAAAATTTATGAACAGTCTCCCGTTTCACTCCAAAGATAAATCAGGACAAAATATTACCATCATTGTACTCCAAATTCTATTCCTGCTTACTGATCATAAATACGGCCAGATCATAGATCGTATAGATGCATTAAATCAGTATACTTACAGATACCTGAGAAAAGATGAAACCTTCAGGTCCAACTGTTTTATAAAAATGCTGGTGCTCATGACAAAAGCAGATTTTCATCCCATCAGAACCAATACCTATACCGAAGATCTTAGAAAAAAACTTGAAAACTCCAGTCTGATCACAGATGAAAAGAGTACACAGGTCGAGATCATTCCTTATGACTATCTGTGGAATCTTATTCTTGAATTATTGGCTAGTAAAAAAAATAATGTCGTCCCCGAATATTAAAGTTAAATTGAATTTTTTGCAATTGTAATTTTGTAGAAAAATATTTACATTTGCGGCATTTACAAAAAATATATTTTTATGCGATTCAGGGGTATTTTGTTTTTTATTTTGATCACTGCTTTTCAAGTCAAAGCTCAACAATGGAACATAGTCAATCCGAACAATATTGTTGATAAAGGTATAAAAGATATCCAGCCGGACAAATACATTTTGTACAACATGGATGACGAAACCATGAGATCATTGCTCTGGAGCGCGCCTTCGGAATCAGATATTGATGTGTCAAAATCAAATACCACTATCAGCGTAGCCATGCCGGATGCCACCAAAGAATTATTCAGGGTAGTGCGGTATGATATGATGGAACCTGAACTAGCTGCAAAATTTCCTGAGATCGGCACTTTTTATGGTATTTCGGTAAATAATCCATTAAAAAGCATCAGAATAGATTACACATCCCAAGGATTCAGGGCAGTTGTCTCTTCTCCGGAAGATGGTAAAATATTTATCGACCACTATCAACGCAATGATAAAAATAACAGAATAATTTACTATAAAATTGATTATAAAAAAGCGCCAACCTGGGGATGTGGAGTATCGGAAGAACACATCATCCATGAAAAACCAAAATCCGGTGGAACAAGAACTGGTGATTGTCAATTAAGAACCTATAGATTGGCTCAAGCTACTACCGGAGAGTATTATAATTTTCAAGGTGGAAATAATACTTCTGTTATGTCTGCTGTCGTAAATGTAATCAATCGAATTAATCAGGTCTATGAGGCCGAAGTTGCAGTTAGGTTCACTTTGATAGCCAATACAACTAATCTATTTTATTCAAATTCGGTTACTGATGGATATAGTAATAATGGAAGTTCAGCTGACCTAAATGCAAATCAAAATAATTGCACAAACGTAATAGGCTCAGCAAATTACGATATTGGTCATGTTTTTGGTACAGGTGATGGCGGAATTGCAGGACTTGGTGTAGTATGTGGTAGTTCAGGCAAAGCTCGAGGATATACAGGCAGACCAAATCCAGTTGGCGATCCTTTTACCATCGATTACGTAGCCCATGAGATGGGTCATCAGTTTGGAGGAAATCACACACAAAATAATAATTGTAACAGAAACGGGCCAACTGCCATGGAACCAGGCAGTGCATCCACTATCATGGGATATGCAGGTATCTGCAGTCCCAATGTACAAAGTAATAGTGATGCGTATTTTCATGCGATAAGTTTGCAAGAGATGAAAGCTTACATTCTTGCTGGAGGCAATTGTGCAGCAACGACAACTTTAAACAACACTCCACCTACTATAACAACTCAAGGAAATTACAGCATTCCAGTATCTACTCCTTTTGTTTTAACCCTTAACGCGACAGATGCTCAGGGGCATCCAATGACATACCTATGGGATCAAATGGACAATGCTGTAGCCACTATGGCACCCTTAACCACCAATACAGGAGGACCAACTTTTCGAAGTAAAACTGCGACTACTTCACCTTCCAGATATTTTCCCCCGTTGGCAAATGTTATAGCCAACTCATCAAATACATGGGAGGTACTACCATCAGTGGCTCGCACTTTAAACTTCAGAGGAGTGGTCAGAGATTTTACAGGTGTAGCAGGTTGTAATTCTGAAATTGATATTGATGTATTTACAGTTAATGCTGCAGCTGGTGCTTTTTCTGTCACTTCATTTAATACTGCATCGACCTGGGCAACAGGAGACACAAAAACCATCACATGGAATGTCGCCGGCTCAACAGCATCACCTGTCAGTTGTGCTAATGTTGATATACTTTTGTCTTATGATGGAGGCAATACTTATCCGGTTACTTTGGCATCTGCCACACCCAATGATGGTACACACAATATTGTAGTCCCCGCAGGCACAACCACACAAGGTAGAATTATGGTCAAAGGCAACAATCATATATTTTTTGACATCAACAATGCGAACATCACCATCTCCGGATCCGGTGGCGGAGGTACCTTTGAACTCAGTGCTACACCATCCACGGCAAGTGCATGTCTTGGCAATCCACTCAATACAGTCATCGGAGTCACGGGCAGCGGAGGATTTTCATCCCCGGTCACCTTATCTGTCAGCGGTCTTCCCATGGGTGCCATAGCAACTTTCAGCAGCAATCCAGTCAATCCCGGCTCGACATCAAATCTTACCATCACAGGTATAAATACACTGGGTAATTATAATATTGTAGTAAATGGGGTAAGTGGTGCGCAAAATAAAACCGTCAATGTAACCCTAAGTGTGGCCAACCAAACGCCGGCTCCTTCTTTAAGCTTACCTTTGAATGGAGCAACAGTCGTATCTGTAACTCCGGTTTTGAGTTGGACTGCCGGTGTAAATGCTATCTCTTATGATCTACAGGTGGCATATGATGTATCTTTTCAGGATATGGTCATTTCTACCAATATAAATAATAACAGCTACCAACCAGTAACGCCATTGTATGGGGCTACGACTTTCTATTGGAGGGTCCGAATGACAGACAATTGTGGGATATCACTTTGGTCAACGGAACGGACATTCACTACAGAATCATGTTTTTATTACAATCCTACTGATACTCCTTTAAATATAAGTGCTACTGGTGGACAATCCGTATATTCTTATCTGACCATTCCTGACAGAGGTGACATCACAGATCTTAATATTACAGATCTAAGAGGTACTATATTGGATGTTTCAGACCTTAAATTTTCTTTGTTTAATCCGTCCAATATTTCAGATTTATTCTGGAATATGCCTTGTGATGGTAGAGACATTTTTCCGGATTTTGACATAAAATTTGATGATGAAGCAGCCAACAGTTCCTGGCCGTGTCCGCCTACAAATGGGCTCACATATATACCGTCATCTCCGCTTTCCACACTGGATGGCTATCAGATGAAAGGAAGCTGGAAATTAGGCATTCAAAATCAAGGTGGATCATCCGATGGTGTACTTGTAGCATGGGAAATAAAAAACTGCGTAAATAATTTTTGCAGACTCACCGTCGATCATACAAGGGCATCAGGGGCAGGAAGCCTTGTGGAAGCCATCAATTGTGCTTTGCCAGGAGATACGATAAGATTTGCTTCCAATATTCAGAACGATACTTTTTTCCTTGGCATCCAAAATCTTGTCATAAATAAAAGCATTTTTATAGAATGTGATATCAAC
This sequence comes from Saprospiraceae bacterium, assembly GCA_016714445.1. Classification (GTDB taxonomy): domain Bacteria; phylum Bacteroidota; class Bacteroidia; order Chitinophagales; family Saprospiraceae; genus OLB9. Next base: position 738,294 of record JADJNF010000007.1, read on the forward strand.
AGAAACATTCATATAATGAGTAGCGCAGCATCTGCCACATTGGTCTGTACAACATCAACATCCGGAAATGGGCTAAAAATCAAAGGAGTACACATTCACTCGTCCAATCAGGGAATTGGTGCCATACAAAATACAGGTAAACTTATTTTGGATGATGTCATCATGCACAAATGGCCGGGGTCCGCTACAGCTACTATAATGAATACAAGTGGCGCAAACACTTTATTAATAGGAAATTGTAAAGTGATAGATTAATTTAAAAATCGTTTTACAGATAAATGTTAGTTACAAAGGTTATTTACATGAGCACGGGCAGGATCATACCCTAATTTGATACATTCCTTAATATCCTGACAGGCTTTTTTGGGATCCAACAGTTTAGTATAGGTATTGGCCCTGTTGAAATATGCTTCAGCAAAATCTTTTTTGCAGGTAATGGCTTCTGTAAAATCAGTTAATGCTTTCTCATAACTTTTTATCTCGAGATAGCAAGTACCACGATGCACGTATAGTTCAGCATTTTTTCCGTCAGCTTTAAGCAAATTGGTATAATCCGATGCAGCTTCTTCATATTTCCCCATCTTGTATGATGCAAATGCCTTATTTTTTAACGCAGACAAATGATTGGGGTCTATTTGCAAACATATGCTAAAATCAGTCAAAGCTCCGGAAACATCTTCCAACATAAGTTTAGCATAACCTCTGTTTTGATAGAGGTCTGCATCTGAAGGGTTTTTACGAACTGCATTTGTGATTTCAGCTATAGCTTCATTCCATTTATGTAGTTTAAGATATATTTTTGCTTTTTCTGCAGAAGTAACACTTTGGTCCGGCTTAACGTCTGCCGCAGCATTAAAATCTGCCAAAGCCCCTGCCAAATCATTGGTTTTGCTTTTACAAATGGCTCTGTTTAAAAAAGTAGCGTAGCTATGCTCACCCTTTGTGATGGCAGATGTAAAATCATGAATGGCTAGGTCATAAGTACCTGTCTTCATGTAAGCCGTACCTCGATTGACATATGCTTTGGATAAAGACGGATCTTTTGTGATTGCTAAAGTCAAGGTAGAAATACTGGCGGCATAGTCACCTTTCAACAACTCTGTGTATCCTTTGAACAGGAAAGCTTTGACAAATTCCGGATCCAAATGAATGGTTTTGTCAAAATCATTCAGAGCCTTGTCATATTGCTGCAAATTCATGGCACAATTGCCTCGGTTGTACCATGCTTTGACATAAGTTGGATCCTTTTCCAAACAGGCTGTATAAGAAGCAATAGCTAATTCGTAATTTTTCGAATTATAATATTCTACCCCTTTGTTATAAAAGTCTATGGCAGTTTTGTCAGCTTGCGCAAAAATAATGCCCGCCAGCATCAAAAGTAATATAGACATGTAATACCTTAATTGCATTGTGGTATATTTGGTTTTTTGGTGGATAAAAAAAGCAATTTTAAGTAGTTCAGCACGGTGGGGGAATTATACTGAACTATTGTATAATTGTATTGTTAGGCAAAATTGATAAATTAAATCTGCATTTTGATTACTTTTGATTACTTATTTTAGCATCTTCAAATAAATTCATGGCAAACCCCATACAAATTCCCTTAGATAACACTGACATCAATGCTTCAGATCGCAAAAAGGATCACATTGAAATGGCATTCAAATCACGGGTTTTACATCAACAGATAGACACCAGATTTAATTACGAACCCCTACTTTCATCTCACCCGGAAGATGAAGAAAATATAAAATTACAATTTTTAGGTAAAGAATTTAAAGCTCCCATTTGGGTGTCAAGTATGACAGGTGGTACAACTCTGGCTGGTACCATCAATAAAAATCTGGCAAAAGCCTGTGGAGAATATGGCTTGGGTATGGGACTTGGTTCTTGCCGGCAATTATTGTATAGTGACGAATATCTGGATGACTTTCAAATCAGAAAATACATGTCCGATCAACCATTGTATGCTAATCTGGGCATTGCACAACTGGAAATTCTTGTTCAAAATAACCAACTGGATAAAGTTAATATATTACTTGATAAATTAGATGCTGACGGATTAATCATCCATGTCAACCCAATGCAGGAATGGTTACAACCTGAAGGAGACAGATTCAAATCAGAACCATTGATGACCATAAAAAAGGTAATCGAAAAGTCATCTTATAAAATTATCGTCAAAGAAGTAGGGCAAGGTATGGGACCGGAAAGTCTGGAAGCACTACTAAAATTGCCAATAGAAGCCATAGATTTTGGGGCAAGTGGCGGAACTAATTTTGCATTGCTGGAAATCTTAAGATCTTCGCCTGAAATATCAGAAAATTATGGTAATCTGGCGCTTATCGGACATAGTGCAGCAGACATGGTAGAGTTTGTAAATGCTTTGTGTATTAAAAACGATCAGGATATTCTTTGCAAACAAATTATTGTTTCAGGAGGAATATCTGATTTTCTGGACGGATATTATCTGACTCAAAAACTCAGGCTTCCTGCTGTTTACGGGCAAGCTTCGGGTTTACTTAAATATGCACAAACTTCTTATGAAGAATTGCAAAAATATCTGGATTTACAAATAAAAGGACTTTCATTGGCAAAAGCATTTCTACGAGTAAAATAATCTATCATCTATGAATTCAAAATCTGTTTCGGGTTTTTCAAAGCTAAATAAAAGTCAAAAAATCGAGTGGCTTTCTCAAAATTATTTAGTAGAAAGTGATGATGAACAATCGACTTTTGAAACCTATTGGTTGCCTGACCAGAATGTACAGAAAGTTATCGATGGCTTTAGCGAAAATACTATATCCAATTTTATCATGCCTTATGGGTTAGCCCCAAATTTTATGATAGATGGCAAAATTTTCTGCGTACCTATGGTGATAGAAGAAAGTTCAGTGGTAGCTGCAGCATCGTCCGCTGCGAAGTACTGGCTGGACCGGGGAGGTTTCAAAACCACTATCCTGGGTACAACCAAAGTGGGGCAGGTGCATTTCAAATGGTTTGGAAAACATGCGTTGATAGAATCTATATTTCCTGACATTCAGGCCTATTTGCTTCAGAATGTGGGTCCACTGATAGAAAACATGTCAAAAAGAGGAGGTGGTATTACTAAAATTGAACTCATCAATTTTACCGATGATGAACCCGGTCTTTACCAAATCAGGGTTAATTTTGAGACTTGTGACTCTATGGGAGCAAATTTTATCAACTCCGTATTAGAAAATTTTGCATCAGGCTTGGAAGAATATTTTGTAGATAGTGGGCTGATTCCAGATGAATTGAGGGATGTAGATATCATTATGTCCATTTTGTCCAACTATACCCCGGATTGCCTGGTGCGCTCTGAAGTGTCTTGTAAGATTGAAGATTTGGGTACCTTTGCCAATGGCATGATGGCAGAACAACTGGCTGAAAAATTCAGAACAGCAGTCAAAATTGCACACATCGATCCATACAGAGCCACCACACATAATAAAGGTATTTTTAATGGCATAGATTCGGTCATTCTTGCTACGGGCAATGATTTCCGGGCAACAGAAGCAGCTGGTCATGCATTCGCTGCCCGCGACGGGCAATACCGGAGTCTGAGCTATTGTGAAATTAAGGACGGAATATTCAGATTCTGGTTGGATGTGCCTCTGGCAATAGGAACAGTAGGCGGACTCACTTCTTTACATCCATTGGCCAAAAAATCACTCGATGTCCTGGGTAATCCGTCTGCTGAGCAACTAATGCGCATCATTGCATCCGTAGGATTGGCACAAAATTTTGCTGCTATAAGATCATTGGTCACGACAGGTATCCAACAGGGCCATATGAAAATGCATCTCATGAACATACTGAATCATTTGGGCGCATCAGATTCAGAATGCTCAGATGCGGTGGTCTTTTTTGAAGACAAAACGGTATCTTTCTCTGGCGTACGGGATTTTTTATCATCCATTAGATAGAATTCCTGATATTTACAAGCAACATTTTGCTAAAACTTGTCGTTTGGATTATCAAAGAAATATTTTCACTATGAAAATTTTTTACACGTTATTTTTATCATGTGTGACCTGCATGGCACAGAGCCAAAAAACAAATTATTCAATTGATGAATTCTACCCATACAAAAACGAAATTGGTATCAATTTCACCAATGTCCTGGGCAATGTACTGAGTCTCAATCCTGACAATGCCAGCTCACCTTATGGGCTGACTTACAGAAGGCACATGGGAAAAATTTCTTTCAGATCAGCCATTAATGTAAATTTTACCGACTCCAACGAAGATGATTTCAGCAACGGACTATTTATCAGAAGGTCATTAAACGTATTAAAATCTGACTTCAGGATTGGTCTTGAAAAACACCTTGTACTGAATAAAAGATTCCTTTTTTCATATGGGATTGATTTACTGGGGGCGATTGGAAATGAAAAGTCAGAAATACAGGATTTTAATTCAGGTGGCAGAACATTTACAAGCGATGATAAAACTTTTGGCGGTGGATTAGGACCTGTGTTAAGATTGGAATATAAGATATCAGATCGTATTTATTTAAGCAGCGAGAGTTCGATGTATGGATTTTTAAGCCAAACCAAATCTTCTCTGACGATAAATGGGGTAAAGGATGAAGATACCAAATCATCAAACTCATCATTGATACTGGTACTGCCTCAATCGCTATTTTTTAATATTTCTTTTTAATGCCATGAATAAAATTTATCTATTCATAGTACTTTTCATCTTTCATCATGGCTTTGCAACAGGGCAATCTGATCCGAAAGAAAATGTATATGCCGAAGAAGATCAGTATGAAGATGATCCCTACTATTGGTCATACTCAAAAGAGATAGGGATCAATTTTACGCCATTGATATCAAAACTGGTACCCTTTAACCTGGGACAGAATGAGGCTGGAAGAATAGGGCTGATCTGGAAAAAATACTACTCAAAACGTGCCTTCAGGGTAAGCTTTGGCGCAAATATTACAGAAAGTTTTGACGATATAGATACTGATTTTTTTTATCTGGCGATTGGTCTGGAAAGAAGGCATCCGATCACAAAAGATAAAAAGATAGCTTATACCAGCTCATGGGATATTTTTTTTGAAGGAGATGAATTTGATGATGGACCAGGTCTGGGTATAGCAAAAGGATATGGATTTGAGTACCATTTTACCAAAAGAATTTTTATTTCTACTGAAGGGCAATTTAAATTGGGTTTAGGTGGTGAATTTGGTGGACCAATCATAAAATTCCAGCTTCCTTTAGCTATTTTTGTTAATGTCAGACTATATTAGTGTTAAAATTTTACAAAATCTTGACATTCTAAAAATTTAGGTATATTTTTGATTAAAATTTTTAAAAATAATTTATCATGAAGAGAATTTCTTTTGTTTTTACATTTTTCCTTTTGGTCATATTGGCGTGCAGTGACAAATCTTTGGTTACTTCTGCCGAAGAAAATCTTTCTTTACCAAATGAGCCGTATGCATATGATAAATTGAGTCTGCCGGTAGGTTCCAGTATTGCCGGATCGTTTGATGATTTTACCATTGATAATAATGTGGTTACATTTTCAAACAACAAAACAGAAATTACTCCATGGGGTGCCACTTTAGGCAGAGTGCTTTTTTACGATAAAAAATTGTCCTTAAATAATACGGTTTCCTGTGCTTCATGCCATCATCAGGAAAAAGCCTTTGCTGATGGACTTCAGTTCAGCACCGGTTTTGAAGGCAGAGTTACGACTAGAAACAGTATGGCTATTGTAAACCCTATACTCCAAAATAATCTGTTTTGGGATTCAAGATCAAAGACTATACATGACTTATCTTTACAACCTGTCCAAAACCACATCGAAATGGGAATGGAAGATCTGAACAGACTAGTGAGTAAGTTGGAAAATACAGAATATTATAAACCATTATTTAAAAAAGCCTTTGGTACAAATGAGATTAATCCAACGAATATTTCAAAAGCGTTGTCACAGTTTGTAGCTTCAATTACTACCAGCAGGTCAAGATTTGATGCAGGATCAATAAACAACTTCAATAATTTTTCTGAGCTGGAAAAAATGGGTATGGAACTATTCAATAGTGATAAAGCAAAATGTTCATCTTGTCATGGTGGCGGAAATATGAGCGCTCTGGATGGTCCGAATGATCCTTATGGAGGTGGTGGTTCCTTTACAGCAGTACAAGATCTGAGAGGAGCAACAAACATCGGATTAGATATAGTTTATAAAGACAATGGCCTTGGAAACGGTAAGTTCAAAATACCAAGTCTGAGAAATATTGAACTCACTGGCCCATATATGCATGATGGCAGATTTAAAACACTGGAAGAAGTGGTAAATCATTACACCAATGGTATAAAACCTCATCAGCATCTTGATGTTAAATTTACTGATGGAAAAGGAAATGTAAAACCTTTGAATCTAAATTCAATAGAGAAAAAAGCCATCATAGCTTTTCTAAAAACTCTTACAGATCAGGAAATGACTAAAGATCCTAAGTGGAGCAACCCTTTCAGAAGTTAAAAAATATAATTACAAGCAACGAATTTCGAATATGGCATTCAGACCTGAACATAAACAGGACTTACTTTCAATAAAAAAATAGGCACATTTATCCGCTTGTCAATTCAATCGTGTTTTTAATGATAATTATTTTAAAGTGAATTAAAAAGGCTTTCGGTTCAGTTCGAAAGCCTTTTTTGATTTGACAACCGGTTTTTACTTTTGTATTCATGAATAATAAGGGTTTCAGAAAAGCAGATCAATGGTTTAAGTCAATGGAATGGGTTCCTCTCCCCTTTCAGTATGAAACATGGGAAGCTTTTAACCATGGAAAATCAGGCATGGTTAATGCACCTACGGGTAGTGGTAAGACCTATTCAATACTTGTAGCAGCTTTTATCGAATACATCAATTCTCATCCTGATAATAACAAAACATCCGGCAAAGAAGGATTACAACTAATCTGGGTAACACCCATAAAAGCTCTGGCCAAAGAAATTCTTCTGTCGTGTGATAAAGCGATACTTGGCATGAATTTGCCTTGGAAAGCAGAAATACGGACAGGTGACACTACTGTAAAAGACAGGAAATCCCAAACTAAAAATCCACCTCAGATACTAATCACAACACCGGAAAGCCTGCATGTGATTCTCGCAACGGATGGATATTCAAAAATTTTAAACACAGTAAAAACAATTGTAGTCGACGAGTGGCATGAACTCATTGGCTCAAAAAGAGGAGTTCAGACAGAGTTGGTCGTTTCAAAATTTTTCAGTCTGAATCCGAAAATAAAAATTTGGGGTATATCCGCCACCATTGGCAATATGCCTGAAGCCATTGATGTTTTGTTGAGTGTGGTACCTACGGAAAACAGAGCCCTGATTATTGCAGATATGACAAAAACGATAGCATTACATTCAGTCATTCCTGATGAAATAGAGCGATACCCTTGGGCTGGTCATCTTGGATTAAAATTAGCAGACAAAGTATTACACATTCTGAACGGCAGCAAAACAAGTCTGATATTTACAAATACGAGAGCGCAGTGTGAAATATGGTACCAAAAACTGCTTGAAATGGATCCGGATCTGGCTGGTCAGATAGCGATGCATCATGGATCGATCAGCAAAGAAATAAGAGAATGGGTAGAAGAAGCACTATATGAAGGAAAAATAAAAGCGGTAGTTTGTACTTCGAGCCTTGATCTTGGTGTAGATTTCAGACCTGTTGAGACCATCATTCAGATAGGTAGTCCAAAAGGGGTATCCCGATTTATTCAGAGGGCAGGCAGAAGCGGTCATCAGCCCGGAGCGTCGAGTCACATTTGGTTTGTACCTACGCATGCGCTTGAACTGGTAGAAGCGGCTGGATTACGGTTGGCCATGGCCCAAAATAAGATAGAAGACCGGGTACCATATATACGCAGCTTTGATGTATTGATCCAATATTTAATGACACTTGCCGTGTCAGAAGGATTTTATCCGGATCAGGTGTTTCACGAAATAAAAAAAACGTTTTGCTTTGCATCGACGACTCATGAAGAATGGAGACAGATACTGAATTATTTGTTGATGGGCGGCGATTCCTTAAAGGCTTATGATGAATATAAAAAAGTGGAAATCACTGATGATGGTAAATATATTGTACAGGATAAAAGAAAAGCGCTTAAACACAAACTCTCTATAGGAACCATAGTTTCTGATGCCATGATCAACATTAAGCTTTTGAAAGGTTCGCGACTGGGAGTAATAGAAGAATGGTTTGTTTCGCAACTTAGTCCGGGGGATGTATTCTGGTTTGCGGGCAGGGCACTTGAACTGGTAAGAATCAAAGATATGACTGCTCAAGTCAGACCCAGTCAGTCAAAAACCGGTAAAATACCTTCTTATATGGGAGGAAGGATGCCATTAAGTTCTCAAATGTCTGAAGTATTAAAAGAAAAAATATATTCATTTGTAGAGCAAAAAATTACAGACAAAGAAATAGAAGTACTGATACCCCTTTTTGAAATGCAGATGTTGCGATCTACCATTCCAAAAAGAGATGAATTTTTGGTTGAATATTTTGAAAGTAAAGATGGTTTTCATCTCCTGATGTATCCTTTTGAAGGTCGCAACGTTCATGAAGGAATGGCAGCATTGATTGCAAAAAGACTTTCTATGATACAACCCATCAGTTTTTCAATAGCTATGAATGATCTTGGTTTTGAATTGCTTTCAGACCAGCCATTGGATGTCGAGATGTTAATCAACAGAGATCTTTTTACTACCAAAAATCTGGCATCAGACATACTTTCAAGTATAAATAATGTGGAGATGGCAAAAAGGAAATTCAGAGACATTGCGAGAATTTCAGGATTGATTTTTACAGGCTTCCCGGGAAAACAAAAAAAAGAAAGACATCTTCAGGCCTCCAGTCAGTTAATATTTGAAGTTTTCAGAGAATATGAGCCGGACAATCTACTTTACTTGCAGACATACGATGAAGTCATGACTTTTCAGCTTGAAGAATCAAGAATGCGCAAGTCACTAAATAAAATAACTGATAGCCACATTCTGATCAGTCGTCCGACGAAAGCTACTCCATTTTCGTTTCCGATTATCGTGGACCGTCTTCGCGAAAAACTTACTTCTGAAAAACTGGAAGCACGAATTAAAAAGATGACTGCCGAACTACTGAAGTAAATAATTGGAAATAGAAAAGTTAAAACAAATGTTTGCTAACCTTACATTCTTTTTACTTTTTCCATTTTATATTACAACCTGCGCCGGGGTATTGTTTTTTGAGTGGAGACTCACCCAATATCATCAGATCAAGAGCAAGCCTGAGATCCTTACCCGTTACTGGTTTATCATTACCTGGTCTTGAGTCATCCAGTCTTCCTCTGTAAAATAGTCTGTCATCCGAGTCAAAGACATAAATATCAGGTGTACATGCAGCTTCATATGCTTTTGCAGTATTCTGATCTTCATCATATAAATAAGCATAAGGATATTGCAATACCTTTGCCACCAATCTCATTTTTTCCGGTGCGTCATCAGGATAATTGGCTGCATCGTTGCTGCTGATGGCGACAAATCCTATACCTGCCAACTTGTATTCATTGGCTATTCGAACCAGCTCTGCATTGACATGAATGACATATGGGCAGTGATTGCATATGAACAAAATGACTGTCCCTTTCATTCCCTTAATATCATTAAAGGTCATCATCTCACCTGAAACTGTATCAGGCAATGTAAAATCGGATGCCTTCATTCCTAAGCCCGGCATATTAGATTCTGTAAGTGCCATATTTTTAATTTTGCATAAAGATAAAAAAGCCCTTGCAATTTGACTGTACAAGGGCTTAATGATATGATATTTTATAGAATTTTATCTTCGGAAGATCAATCCTAAAATTTTATATTATTTTTTCTCTTCTGCAGGAACTGCTTTAGCTTCGAGTTTTAATTTTAATACGATCTCGTCATTGATGAATTTATCTCCAATTTCTTTGAAAACATTTTTTGATTTGTAAACGATGCCCCATTCAGTTCTGTTTATACTAAATCCTTTACTTATAACAGCTATAGTTGAATCAAGTACAGTTAAATTCACAGGAATAGCAATTTCTTTTGTTACGTCAAGAAGAGTTAGATTTCCTTTTACTAAAGTATTGGAACCATCTTCGAACGTAGAATCAATTGCAGATGTGATTTCAAATTTTCCTGTAGGATATTTGGTCGTATTAAAAAAGTCCGTAGCACTTTCTGTTTCCAATCCTTTTAAGTGTGCTTCAAGACTTGCCTTGTCATCTCCTTCCAAATCCAAAACAGTAATTGAAGTCATGTCAATAGTAAAATTTCCTCCGCTAATTTTTCCATCCTTAATAAAAATCTGCCCTCCGGAAGTATTGATGGTACCATTATGATTTCCTGTTGGCTTTGCAGCTTCCCACACTATTCTTGCCATACCTGGACCTACTTCATACTTTTGACCTTCTGTCGCGGCTACTTCCCCTGCTGTATCAACAATTTTTTCTTTACATGAAAATACAAAAACAACCATAAATACCATGACGGCAACATTAAATAAACCTTTCATTTTTTAAATTTAATCAATTAACAAATTTGTTTCAACAAATGAATATACAAAATATTCTAAACAATTAACGAGAGATAAACATATTATGTTTCCCAATAAACATTAATAATTCACAATAATTAGTTAATTGAAGTTGTTTCTTTTCTTATGAAAGATTTTATTTGGTCGATACTGTTTAATATCTGAACATTGGATGGGAGATTCAATTGCTGGCTTGCTGTTTGGAATCCAGAAATTAAAATGGTAGTCTCCTGGGCATTTTTTGATAATTCGTTGATATATGGTTGCAGTGGGGCTTCTGAAAAGCTATCATTAAAAATAGTAAAAATATACTTTGCCTTAAATATATTTTTTCCTTCCAGAACATCAATCAACGGAACTCCGGTACCAAGATTGATAACTTTAGCCCTATTTTTCACTAATATATATTGCAAAAACAGCAAACTAAGTTCATGAGATTCGTTTTCGGGAAGAAAAATTAAGCATTTGAAACCAGGAATAGATTCGTTTTTATTCAATTTGTCTATCTCAACTATAGTTTTGCGTCTTATTATGTTGCTGACAAAATTTTCATGCACTCCCTTAACAGATCCTGCTATCCACATGACACTTAGCTTATCCAAAAGCGGATATACTACGTCGTTCATGGTCTCTTCAAATCCTTTGGAAGAAATATGATGGTCCAGCATGATGTTAAACTTTGTCTCGTCGAGTTCAAACATCGACAACATCATTGCATCCAACTGATCTTCAAAAACTGCCCCTACTTCCGTTAACTCCGCTACTTTTTGCCTGATTTCGTCATTCGGCATGCCAGCAATCTTAGAAATTTTATACCCTTTCCTATTTAACAGTGTGATATTAAGGATTTTCTGAAGATCACAGTCCATGTAATATCTGATATTAGTATCAGTTCGGCTGGGTTTTATTATACCATATCGCTTTTCCCAAATCCTGAGTGTATGAGCTTTTACGCCAGACAAACTTTCCAGATCTTTAATAGAATAAGCAACCATGAATAATGATCAAAATTTTAGGAATAATACTTAGTGTGGTTCAAACAACTTTCTCATAAAAAGGTTTAAATTCCTTTATCACACAAATTTACCAAACATTGATATTTTGTCGTATTTTTGACCAATTAATTTTTGATGTATGTTAAAAAAGAAGATTAGTCTTTTATTTGTTCTTTTGGTGTCTTCTCTATTTTTTGTCAATCATGGCTTTTCCCAAAGTTTTTGGTTTGGTGCAAAAGGGGGTGCTGCCATGAATTTTCAAAGTTGGGGTGATGGAAGTTTTTCGGGAAGTGTAAACAGAGACCCACTCTTTTCATTAAATGGTGACATCTTTATAGAGTCTTATGATGAATATAAAAAAGGGACTTTGTATGCACAGGTTGGCTATCATACCAGAGGAAGTTCGTTTAGATTCTTTAGTTTTAATAATACTTTCACAGAGCAGCAAGGATTTAAATTCAGAAATATTGTCGCTGAAGTAGGAGCAAAAAAAACACTGAATTTGGGTAAAGAGCTTGAACCTTATTTTATCCTTGGTATTCGTGGAGAATATACGATAGGAACTAATTTGGATGATTATATCAATTTTGGCAGTTTGTATTATCCGGTAAGTGAATTTGTTCGTAAATTTAATTACGGAGTCACAGCTGGCGGAGGATTTGAAATGAAAATGTCCGAGCTCAGTAATGTGTTTGTTGAGTTTTCGTTACAGCCGGATTTGTCTTTTCAATATGAACAACAACCATTATTTAATGTCATAGATCCCTGGACTTCCCAACCTGTTAATCTTGGACTGAGACAAGTCAGAAACCTTGCTATAGAGTTGAAAATTGGGGTAAAATTTCTTAGAAAAGTAGAATATATTGATTAATAATAAATTTTAAAAACTGATGAAAAACATAATTTTTCATGTATTGATTTCATTGTACATTTTTAATATTAATGCACAGATTACTATTACAAATGCAACATTCCCAAAGGTGGGAGATACGCTAAAGACCGCTGTTGTATTTGATTTTGCCGGCAACTTGACCATGGGTAGTACAGGTGGTCCAAAAACATGGGATTTTAGTATCCTGAATGTGGATGAAGGAATAAAACAACAGGAAATATATCTTAATCCGGCAGTAGGTAAAGATGCGTCGTCATTTCCCGAAGCCACCATGATGTTACTTTCTGACGGACAGGAAATATACTTAAAATCATCTGCGACCAAACTGGAAGGATTAGGATTCGGAGGAGCCAACCAGTTTTTTGATGCTCCCCTTGTAATAAAATATAGCAAAAGGCCTGTATTGAGAACAGCTCCACTGGAATTTATCAACACCACAGCCACCACCGGAGAATTCAGAATTGATATCAGTTCAAATATCATCCCTGATTCTCTATTGGCCGGACTGCCTTTTAAGCCGGACAGTATAAGAATTCAGTTTTCAAACAGTATAAAAGGGCTCACAGATGCTTACGGAAGCCTTAAGCTTCAAGGTAATAGTTTTGATGTATTGCGCGAAAAAGTGGAAAGTATTTCACAAACTCAACTGTTTATTAAAATCTTGGGTGCATGGATTGACCCCATTCCTTTTTTGGGAGGAAATATTCCAGGTGGATTTGGAGATTTTCTGGGCCAGGACACCACCATAACCTACAATTTTATTAGCAATATAAAAAAAGAAATCCTGGTTTCTGCTGAGTATAGTACAAAAAACGAACTACAATCTGTTACATTTGCGGATCTTAGTGATTACATTTCATCTACTCAAGATATTTCATCGGTCGATTTTACAGTGTCCCCTAATCCTGTTTCCGATTTATTAACCTTCACACCATCAGGTATACAAGAAGGGAAATATTTTATTACGATTTCAGACATACATGGCAAAACAGTATTTTTTGAAACAGCAAAGATTCAAAATGATGAACCCAGACAAATAAATACATCTGTATTTCCCGAAGGAAATTATATACTCACTTTGAGAGATCAGTACAATACTTTTGCCAGATCGATCAAATTTTTGGTAAGATAATGGGAGAAACAAGAATAAAACAACTGTTTGATCTGGAGGGTAAAGTTGCGATTGTTACAGGAGCAAGCAGAGGCATAGGAGAGAGTATGGCCAGAGGATTAGCAGAGTTTGGTGCCAAAGTAGTCATCACAAGCAGAACACAGGAAAGTATTGATGAAGTGGCAAATAGTTTTACCAAAGATGGTTTTGAAGTATTGCCCATTGCTTGTCATGTAGGGGATGAAAATCAATTAAAATCACTGGTGGATAAAACAAAAAGTCATTTTGGCGGGGTAGATATTTTAATCAACAATGCAGCAACCAACCCGGTTTATGCACCAATTGAAGATATGAGTAGTGAGCTATTTGATAAAATGATGTCTATCAATGTTAAAGCTGCTTTTATATTATCCAATCTGTGTCTCCCTTTTATGAAACAAAGAGAAGGGGGCTCTGTCATACATATAAGCTCGGTAGAAGGATTCAGACCAAGTCCCGGATTAAGCTTATACAGTATAAACAAAGCTGCTCTCATCATGCTTGCCAAGTCACAGGCAAAAGAATGGGGCGTATATAAAGTTAGATCCAATGTCATTTGCCCCGGTCTGGTGAAAACTAAGTTTAGTTCGGCGCTATGGACCAACAAAGAAGTATTGGATCACTGGAATGAAAAAATACCTTTGCACAGAATGGCACACCCCGACGAAATGGCAGGGTTAGCAGTATTTCTCGCCTCCAGTGCATCAGGATATTGTACAGGTATGGAATTTACTGCGGATGGTGGATACCTGATTTCATAATTAAAGGCTTCCATTTCAATAAAATTTCCATAGTTGCGATGTTTGATTTCAACGATTCGGAATTTTTAACTAATATTTCTATGTTTGTATTTAAAAAGAAATTCCTACCATGTTTCGATTTTTAATATTCGTATGTTTGACTTTATCGTCCTCTATTTCGATTGCCCAAAACGCATTACCTGCATTCTTAACCGAATACAATGGACAATGGGTAGACTCTGTCTTTAATAGTCTTACCCTTGAAGAAAAAATCGGTCAGTTGCTGATGCCCCGAGGCAATTATTCAGGTAAACCGCATGATGTGGATACTTTAAAAAAGTGGATAAATGACTATAAAATAGGTGGAATAGTATTTTTTGCATCAAATCCTTCTGCACAAGCCAAACTAACCAATGAGCTTCAGTCGATATCTAAAACTCCCTTGCTTATTGGCCAGGATTTTGAGTGGGGTGTAGGGATGCGGCTCGATAGTACAGACAGATTTCCATATGCTGTATCTCTCGGTGCCATATCCGGCAATGATCATCTGATAGAATACATGGGTGCGGAAGTAGCACGACAGTGCAAACGTATAGGCGTACATATCAATTATGCTCCGGTCGTAGATGTAAATAACAATCCAAACAATCCTGTCATTAATTTCAGATCTTTTGGGTCAGACACAGACAAAGTGACTGCAAGAGGACTCGCATATATGAAAGGTATGCAAAGTCAAAAACTGTTATGTACTGCCAAACATTTTCCGGGACATGGAGATACGGATGTAGATTCACATCATGACCTTCCTATCATCACGCACGATAAAAAAAGACTGGACAATGTGGAATTATTCCCTTTCAAAACACTGATAAACAATGGGCTGTCCGGTATCATGACTGCACATCTCGAAATACCTTCTCTTGAACCTGTCAAAGGTCTCGCATCCACCTTTTCTAACAAGATAATCTTTAAACTGCTCCGGGATGAATTAAAATTTCAGGGCCTCATTTTTACAGATGCTATGGAAATGCAGGGAGCTGTAAAAAATTACCCTAAAGGAGAAGCCATGGTAAGAGCACTGCTTGCAGGCAATGATGTTTTGGAGACTTTTATGGATGTATCCGGCACGGTTGCTGCTATCAAAGAAGCTGTTTTACAAGGTCGAATACCAATAGATGTCATCAATTTTAAGGTAAAAAAAATACTAAAAGCTAAATCCTGGGTAGGTCTGGATCAATATAAGCCCATTGTCATGGCTCGTCTTGTCGAAGATCTGAACAGTATTGAGTCAGATGTCCTAAATCATAAATTGGCTGAAAAAAGCATCACTTGCCTGAAGAATGACAACCATCTGCTTCCTATAACAGATTTAACAAAAAAAATAGCTGTCTTATCTATAGAATCTGAGGGTATGTCAGAATTTTATAAAATGGTAAATAATTATGTTTCCACGGATTATTATCACATTCCAAAAAACGCCAACGATTCACTTATATCTTCAGTCATTGGTTCGCTAGCTGGATATGATATCGTACTTGCCGCAGTACATTTGATAGATATACGTGCCAGTAAAAAATATGGCCTGACCACTTCCAATACAAAAATGATAGCAGAGCTGGCCGTAAAAGATAATGTAGTTCTTTGTTTATTGGGTAATCCTTTTATATTGGGTAAAATACCGGAACTGGCTTCATGCAATAGTCTTATTATGGGCTATCAACAGAATAAATATACCGAAAATGCTACTGCCCAAATCATTTTTGGTGCTTTGACTCCTGAAGGAAAATTTCCCATCGCGATCAATGAAGATTTTAAATTAAATATGCATGTCAGTTGGAATAAACTGGATAGGCTTACTTACGGTGTACCTGAATTGGTGGGAATAGACAGAGCAGTTTTAACCAGTAGAATTGATTCCCTCATGTATCTTGGATTAAAGGAAAAAGCTTTCCCGGGAGGAGTGGTGCAAGTTGCAAAAGATGGCAAAGTAATATTTAAAAAAGCATATGGCTATCATACCTATGAAGATGCAGAAAATGGTAGAAATATGCATTTAAATATGGAAAGTAATACTTACAGCTTCATTGATGATGCCATGGATAACGCTGCCTCATTAACCACCACATTGAGACCTACCACAAATGAAATCAAACCTAAGGGCCAAGTATCAACAGATGATGTGTATGACCTGGCTTCAGTTACAAAAATAAGCACATCCACATTGGCAATTATGCAATTGATGAGCGAAAATAAGTTTTCATTGGATGGGCGATTGGGAGACTACTATCCTGCTTTTAAAAAAACAAATAAGGAATATCTCATCATGCGGGATCTTCTGACCCATAGAGCAGGACTTAAAGCATGGATACCATTTTGGAAAGATGCTATTGACACTATTGCGACTATGCAAAAAGCATTGTCTTTACATCCTGAATTAGAAAATAAATGCGTTGTAATTTTGAAGAAACCCGGATTTTTTAAACGGCTATTTGGCAAAAAAACTACAAAAGAAATCAAATATATTACGTCCCTTGAAAATGATAAAGATTTATGGCCCAAAATGCTTTCAGCTGAAACCAGAACCTGGAAGGCTGGCATTTTTTCACCCGTAAAAACCAGAGAGCATGGTATACAGGTCGATAAAAATATGTTTCTAAACCATCATTACAGACAGGTAATTTTCAATCAAATTGCATCATCTCCGGTCAATAGCAGGCAAGGATATGTGTACAGCGATTTGCATTATTATTTGTATCCTGATATGATAAGACAAATTACAGGTCAGTATTTTGATCAATATTTATATAAAACTTATCAGAATATAGGTGCCAATACCTTGACATTTAATCCGCTTGATAAAATAAGTATTGAAAAGATTGTTCCTACTGAGTATGACAGTATATTCCGCCAAAATCTGCTTCACGGATATGTACATGATGAAGGAGCGGCTATGCTAGGTGGTATTTCCGGCCATGCAGGGCTCTTCGGTAATGCCAATGATCTGACCAAACTTATGCAAATGTATTTGCAAAAAGGCAGTTACGGTGGTGTACAGTTTATTCGTCCTGAAATCATTGATCTATGTACGAGCTATCAATTTCCGGAAGAAAAAAACAGAAGAGGTATTGGTTTTGATAAAAAAGATTTTGACCCCGCGATCAAAAATGCCCCATTTCTGTCTTCTGATCTTAGTTTTGGACATTCGGGTTATACGGGAACATATACCTGGGTGGATCCAAAGTACAATCTGGTGTATGTCTTTCTATCCAATAGAGTCTACCCTACCAGAAATAACAGTAAAATAAGTGAGCTAAATATACGTCCTGAAATTGGAAATCAGATTATACAAAGCATCCATTCATCCGGTATTAAAAAGTAACGAATACAAAATCTATAAAACCATATGCTAATTAAATCAGTCAAAGGTATATCTCCTGAAATAGGCAAAGATTGTTATATTGCAGAAAATGCAACCATCGTTGGCGACGTCATTCTTGGCGATCAATGCAGTGTATGGTTTAATGCTGTAATCAGAGGAGATGTTCATTATATTAAAATAGGGAATAAAGTTAATATTCAGGATGGGGCAATCATTCATTGTACATATCAGAAACATCCCACGATTATTGGCAATAATGTCTCCATAGGTCATAATGCCATAGTACACGGCTGCACTATTCATGACAATGTACTCATAGGTATGGGAGCCATAGTAATGGATAATTGTGTGGTAGAAAGCAATTCAATCATAGCAGCAGGCGCGGTTGTAACACAAAATACACATGTGGAAGCGGGCACCATTTATGCCGGGGTACCTGCAAAAAAAGTAAAAGATATCAGCCGGGACTTGATATCCGGAGAGATAGATCGTATCGCCAACAATTATATTATGTATTCAGGATGGTTTAAAGAATAGGTTTCCTTATATTGGATTAATGTCTATGCGTTGGTAAGTGTCCTTTATTTTCATGTATGAAGGAATGACACTTGAAATAATTTGTGTCAACGAATTGATCAATCGCAGTTTTGTGGTAAATTTATGGTGAATGATGCTTATTTCTCTGACGGGTGTAGGTTCATAAAATGGAATAACTCTTTCCTTTCTTTCCGGTGTAAGATTCCATGTGGCAAGTTCAGGGATGATTGTCATTCCCCCACTTGCCTCAGTGATATTAATAAGGGACTCAATGCTACCTGCATTATATTTGATATTACTGTTTTCGAGATTTCTTAGTTCGCACAGCTTCATCATCTGATGTCGCATGCAGTGCCCTTCTTCCAGTAGCCATAAATGCCTGAAATCAATATCTTCCGGTAGGATATAAGTCTTGTCTATTTTGTCATGTGAAAATACAAAAAACTCTTCATAAAATACAGGATGGGTAACCATGGATTTTTCATCCAGTGGGGTCACCAGCAAACCTACATCTGTTTCTGAAGCTTTTAATTTCTGAATAATTGATTTTGTGGTTTCTTCTTCGATAATAAGTTCAACTTCAGGATATTGTACAGTAAATTTTTGAATAAACAACGGAATAATATACGGAGCCAAGGTAGGTATTACACTCAGTTTTAAAGAACCATTCAATTTGTCCAAGTGTAGTTCAGAAGCGAGTTTCCCCATAATAAAAATTTCTTCCAGAATTTTATTGGCTTGAGAAGCAATCAGCTCTCCCTTTTCAGTCAATGAAATCGGATTACTTTTTCGGTCAATTAAAATAAGATCAAGCTCTTCTTCCAGTTTTCTAATGGCCATACTTAAAGCAGGCTGTGAAACATTACATTGTTCAGCAGCTGTGGTATAATTTTTTGTAGAAACTAAAGCAAGGAAATACTTCAGTTGAGCTATTTGTATGTTCATAAGAATATCTTATATCAGCATAAATTTATAAATTTCTTTTAGAATCACGACATATTTACTTTTGTGATATACAAGTGATTTTTAAGTTATAAAGAATAATATCGAAATGTTTGAAAAGCTCCGCTTAAAAGAAAGCGGGGCTTTTTCATTTTTGAATGTTTTCAGATTACATTTTGTGAATGCTCTGGCATATATTTATTGCTTCTTGAGTGGCATTTGCATCCTGATCCATGAAGGTAATCAGAACAAAAAAATTAGTTTCAGAATCCGGGTCAATTAATCCCATGATAAATATTTTGGCACCATCTTTTTCTCCTTCTGCATAACCACCCTGGAAACCATTGATATCAATAACATTTACATCATCGATACGACCAAGATCCATTGAAGCTGCAATAGCAAGTGTAAAAGCAGTAATATCTGCATCATCAAAGTCCGCATCTTTGAAAGGAATGATAGCCATATTCATGCCGTCGCCTGCAGCGGAAAACTCTTCAGCATTATTTACCTCTTCCTTAAAGTCATCAGCAAGCGAAAAAGAAAGACCATACTCCGACCAGGTATAATTTTGCTGAGCTGAAAGGGTCTGCATTAACGATACCATAGAAAATACGATAAAAAATTGTTTCATTGTTTTTGTTTTAGTTGATTTATAATTGGTTTTGAATATAATTATATACATTTTTGCAAAATGGATATAATTATATTTTTTTGATGCTCTTGCAAATATTAACTGCTTCTTCTGATGCATTCTTATCATCATCAAGAAAAGTTATAATTACGAAAAAATTTGTGTCAGATGTAGGGTCAATCAAACCCATGATAAAAATTCTTGCACCATCCAATGCTCCTTCTGCATATCCTCCTTTGAATCCATTAAAATCTATCACGCTGATATCATCTACTCTCTGCAATTTTAAAGATGCAGCTATTGACATGGTGTAGGCATTGATATCAGTGTCATCAATGGTTTCGTCTTTAAAAGGAATTATGGCCAATTCCATGCCATCACCTGTAGCAGAAAATTCATCAATATTATTGACGGATTCTTTAAAATCATCTGCTAAGGTAAATGAGATGCCATACTCATCCCAAGTGTAAACCTGTTGTGCTTTGGCATTACCTAAAAATAAAAATGCTGAAATAAATAAAAAAAGACTGGTTTTCATGTTTTGTTTTTAAAAGGTTTAAAAAAATTAAAATTAATAACAGAAAGGTGACGTCAATGTACCTCTAAGTGTTACCACATACAATAGTTTAACAAAGATATAACTTAGCAATAAGTTTTCAGTAACTAATACAAATATTCTTGGCTTCTGTAAAAAAATGTAAGGCTTCCATGCCACCCTCTCTGCCTACTCCACTGTTTTTGACACCACCAAATGGAGTTCTGAGATCACGGACTAACCAGCAGTTGACCCAAACTATTCCTGAAGCTAATTTTTCAGCCATTCGATGGGCTCTTGAAAGATTTTGTGTCCATAAAGTAGCTGCCAGACCATAATCTGTGCTATTGGCATACATTAATACTTCTTCTTCCGTGTCAAAAGGCATGATGGTGACTATGGGTCCGAAAATTTCTTCCTGATTTGTACGACAATTATAAGCAAGTCCTTCTATGACAGTAGGATTGATAAACCATCCTTCTGCACATCGATCTGGTACATTTGCTCTTTCACCACCCGTGATGACAGTTCCTCCTTCTGCTTTAGCAAGTTCAATATAAGAAAGTACTTTATTCATATGTGCTTCTGATACTACAGCACCGGTTTTAGTATTATTATCCATGGGGTCTCCCACTTGAAGTTTGGATACTCTTGCTACAAAATCAGTTTTAAATTTTTCATACAAAGGTCTTTCTACAAAAATCCTTGATCCACAAAGACATATCTGTCCCTGATTGGCAAACGAAGATCTGACTGAAGTGGCCAGCATCTCTTCATAATCACAGTCTGCAAATATGATATTCGGATTTTTACCGCCAAGCTCCAGGGACAACTTTTTAAACATTGGCGCAGCTACAGATGCGATCCTTTTGCCGGTAGATGTACCTCCTGTAAACGAAATGGCCTTGACTGAGGGATGTACACAAATAGATTCCCCTACTTTTGGACCAAGACCATGTACAAAATTGAGTACTCCGGCTGGAAAATTTATTTCCTGACAAACTTTTGATAATAAAAATGCAGTATATGGGGTGATTTCAGATGGCTTCGCAACTACGGTATTTCCGGCTGCCAGCGCTGGTGCAATCTTCCATGTAAGGAGGTATAAGGGTAGGTTCCAGGGAGAAATACATCCTACTACACCGATGGGCTGTCTAAGGGTATAATTGATACCAACTCCTTCCATATGGTGAGATTCGGAATGAAACTGGGTAATGGCATGTGCAAAAAATTTAAAATTTGACACTGCTCTGGGGATATCCATCGTTCTGGCAAGTGTTATAGGCTTACCATTATCTTTGCTTTCTGCTTCAGCAAACTGTTCGAGATGTTCTTCTATTTTGTCCGCCAATTTTATTAACCATACAGATCTCGTTTCAATGGATAGTGATGACCAATATGGAAAAGCTTTCTGAGCTGCTTCCACTGCAACAGCAACATCATTGTGGTCTGAATCCGGAATCAGACTATATACTTTACCTGTAGCCGGCTCAAAATTATCCAGATAGTGGCCGGAAATTGGATTGCAAATATTCCCACCGATAAAATTACTGATTGTAAACATTTCTATTCATTTACTGCAGAAAAATAAAACCCAAGATTTCTCCTAAAAAGATCAGGCAATGGAGGCAATTCAGATCTGGGTATTAGAAGCGTACTTACATTGTGAAAATCTGCAAAAATATGATGGTTGGCTGCCGTAGTTGCTAAATACTCGTGTCCCGATGATCCCCCTGTACCAACCTTTTTGCCCAGCATCCGCATGACCATCTGGGCATGTCTGTAACGCCAGGTAGTGAGGTGATCATCTATTTCTACCAGTTTGGATAACAGTTGAAATGGGATATGTAATATGGGTTCATCTCTATACAAATGTATAAATAATGCAGCAAGCGTGGCTTTATATGACAAGGTAAGATGACCTGATTTAACTAACTCATAGTGCTTTTTTTCATCCATGATATTGGCAAAATAAGTATTGGTGTCTCCCAGCATAGTCAATCTCATTTGTTTGGATTCATCAGATAAAATGTCGGTTCCCATTATAGCTTCCTTTTCTTTATCCAACATACTTCTGACTGCCTTTTGGTATTCCGCCACAAAATTAAAATCACCAAATTCCAAAAATGGCGTTCTTTCCAGCCAATCCTCGATCAGGTCAAATAGCGAACTGGTCTTTTCGAGATTTTCAAGGGCTTCCTTTTTATCAGTTGCAAAAACACAGTGATATGGTTTGTTATTATAGGTAGTCCTTCTGTTTTCTTTTAATCCCAACATGACTTCCATCTCTCTGAATTGAAAACTCTGGAATCCCGAAGCTGGAAAAAGATAATTTCTGAAGTCAAGAAAATCCAAAGGTGTCATAGTTTCCATTACACCTATCTGCTGTATCAGCAATTTCATTATTTCTATGACCCTATTGAGCCGGGATAATGCTATACCTACATTTTTTTCATTTACCTGCCTTGCACTGAAATCATGTACAACCGACTTTAATTCAAAATTTATCTGCTTAAACCACAATTCGTAAACCTGATGCGTGATGATAAACAACATTTCATCATGGGCATGTAATCCCATTTCATCGCTCCTCAGATTTTGGGCTGAAGTAATTTTATCGACCTGCAGATAAGAATTATAATGTATTGATGAGTATTTATTTTCTGTGCTCATAGGAATTTCAGGAATTTGAAGGATGAATATAAGCGGTAACTTTGATTTCAATCAGCAAATGGGGATGAGGCAACTGATGTACGGCCACGGTCGTCCTTGCAGGGCCGGTATAATCAAAATATTCTCCATATACTTCGTTATAACCTGCAAAATCATTCATATTAACCAAAAAAGTGGTCACATCAACTACATTGGTCAAATCAGCCCCAACACTATTTAATATGTATCTGATGTTTTCTAGAACTGCTTTGGTTTGTATTCTGATGTCGAGGTTAGTCGTACCCGTTTCATCTACTTCTACCCCTTCAAAAGAGTTGTCAGCTCTCCTGCTGCTGGTGCCGGAAACAAATATAAATGGTCCGGCTAATTTTACATGTGGGAATTTACCACGAGGTTTTGCTTTGTCGGAAAGCACTTTACTATCGATAGGTTTCAATTAATCTGGCTTTAATTTCAGATGTAAAAGTACAAAGATTTTTTTGTTTTGTCGCGTATTAAGCTTGTCTTTGACTCCTATTATAACTACATCATTATTAAAACCGTATTTCCCTTTTAAAACCAAGAAATTGTTAGTGCTGAATTATACCAACGAGAATTTATTTTGAGTATATGTCGTTTTATATCCTTAATTATGAATTTTCGTTTGATTATACAATGAAAAAAAACAATTTTTACCAAAAAACTACCATAATCCCAAAACCTTCAAAATAACCAATTATTTATTCAAAACCAGCAAATTTTTACCTAAATGGAGGTTACATCTATAAAAAGCTGTTTATTTGCATTAAATAATCAAGGATGATATTCAAGAAGTTTATGAATTTTTTTTTCTGAATACATCAATCCAAAAAAAAATTCAACATACTTCAAGCCTACTAAAGTAAAAAATTTAACAATGATACATTCTGAAATTTATGCTTAAATTAATCATAAACGATGCTACAAACCGAATTCGTTGGATTCAAATTCTTGTTTGTGTTTGTTTTCTTTTGGGTATAAGTATGTCGTTTCCTCTTTGGGCAGGAGAAAGAATTTTCCCGCACATTCCTATTTTTCAATACTTTATGTTTGGGGAAAGTATCCAATGGCTTATAACTTCAGTTTTGGGTTTAATCTTAATAATCAATATTATATTTTTAAATAAATGGTGGACAAGGGTACTTCTCTTTATGATAATATTTGCTGTATTCTGTGACCAAATGCGTTTACAGCCTTGGGTTTATATTTATTTTCTTCTAATATTTCCTTTAAGTCTTTTAACTTTAAAAAGTAATGAGGTAAATAACATTAAACATAGCAAGTACATACTTAATTATTTTTTGATTCTTTTAATTGGAATATATGTTTGGAGTGGTCTGAATAAATTTACACCATCCTTTATTGACATAGTTTACCCTTTGATGCTAAAAAGTTTATTCAAACTTAATGACGGTCATTATTTACTTGCTGTTCGTGAATGGGGTTACCTATTTGCTGGGCTTGAAGTTTTGATCGGTATTGGATTGATACACTCAAAAACACGTAACATCGCAGTAATTTTAGCCATTCTTATGCATTTGCAAATCATTATATGGGTAATAGTAGGAAACCCAAATTATACTATCCTTCCCTGGAATATTTGTATGATAGGCATTGTATATTTAAGTAGTTGGAATAATGAACAAATTCTTCAACTTAACCCATCAAATTCAACCCTTTTGAAAATTTGTAATTTTGGATTGATTCTTCTTGTTTGGATTATGCCGTCATTTAATCTGAAAAACAAATGGGACGCATATCTTTCATTCAATTTGTACACAGAGCGTATATCACATATGTATGTGGGATTGCGACAAAAAGCCCTAATAGAAATTCACCCGAGTTTAAAAGAATACTTCGTCGCTGAGAATATCATAGATGATGGTAAGGTGATTGATGTGGAAAAATGGGCTTTTGATGAATTGAAAGTACCGGTTTATCCGGCTTTAAGGGTGCATAAGGCCATTGGTAGATATTTTTGTAAACCGAATATAGATTCTGACCAAATCATGTTAGTAACCTACAGGAGACCCTTTATTGATGGTAATTATGAAATACTTTCTTGTAAGGACTGCCGAAAATGAATAAAGTTAAGAAAATAAACTAAAATATAATTCTTCGCTTTTTTAAAATTTGTAAAAATGAATAATAATCTTTCAGGTAAAAATGCATTGGTTTGCGGGAGCTCCAAAGGAATAGGTAAGGCATCAGCACTGGCTTTATCCAGGCTTGGCGCCAATGTTATTCTGATGGCAAGAAATAGTGATCAGCTACTGGACGCAGTCAACGAACTTGAACTTACGGAAGGGCAACACCATAGTTTTATTGTGGCGGATACTTCAGATCATGATGGATTGCAAAAAAAAATAAAATCACTGGTTGCATCCAGATCTATCCACATACTGATCAATAATACGGGAGGGCCTCCAGGGGGAGCAATATTGAGTGCAAGTTCGGATGATTTTATGGCTGCATATCATAATCATTTGATTACCAATCACATTCTTGCAGGCCTTGTAGTGCCGGGAATGAAAAAAGCCGGGTACGGACGAATTATTAATATTATTTCTACCTCTGTCAAAATACCACTTAAAGGACTTGGAGTGAGCAATACTACCAGAGGAGCTGTGGCATCCTGGGCTAAAACATTAGCCAACGAACTGGCTTCTTTTGGTATAACTGTTAATAATGTGCTGCCTGGTGCAACTGCCACAGACAGGTTGAATGAAATTATTGAAAATAAAGCTGATAAGTCACAAAAAAGCAAAGAATCCATTATCGAAGAAATGAAAGCCGAAATTCCAATGGCGCGATTCGGGCTGCCGGAAGAAATAGCTGCTGCTGTAGCATTTCTGGCTTCGCCTGCAGCATCTTATATCACCGGAGTGAGTATGCCTGTAGATGGCGGACGTACGGGTAGTCTGTAATGTGGAGGTAGGATACATAAACTAGTATGTGATTTTTATATTTTAACTTGTATATCCTATTGAACATTTTTTTAACATCAACGGATTAAATATTTTAGAAGTAGGAAAAAACTATAATAATGAAATAAAGGTATGAGTGTCACAAGCGGTTTGTGATGGTAGAAAGTAGTACGACGGGAGTCCATCAGACAAGACTGATCTGATGTTATTAAGGACATGAATGGCAGAAGGGCGTAGATGGCAGAGGGTCCGCGCAGCAGACCGGAAGGTAATGTACATCGAAGTTGAAAAAACTTTGACTATGAAGTAAGACACGAGTTACATTTAAAAGGCCAGTATCGTACTGAAACTTGAGAGTTTTACGATACTGATTGGATGACTTAGATGCCTTCGACCGGGAAAGAGAACTTCGCGTTCGGGTATGGCAAAATTTACACCTGTCAAGCTTTTCACAGCCTAAAACTTGCACTAGCAAAGGGCAGACTGTACTTTCTTGTCTGGCGGTGGAACTAAATATAAAATTTGTATGTTTAAAAGGTATTACTAAAAACATATATAATTGATATGTCTAAATTAATATCACTGAAAATGGATGAAAAACTATTCCAAGATACAGAAATCATAGTGAGTAAGCTTGGAATATCGAGAAATAAATATATAAATGATGCCGTGACAGCTTATACAAAAGCGCAAAAACGAGCAGAGATGGAAGAACAAATAAGGAAAGAAATAAAATTGATTCAGGAAAGTAGCATGGAAGTTTTGGCAGAATTTGAAGCTTTGGAAGATGATTATGAAACAATATGACATTTGGCTGGCCAATCTTGACCCAAGTTATGGGACAGAGCCTGGAAAAATAAGACCGGTATTAATAGTCCAAAATAATTTTATAACTTCTGAAGGCCATAAATCTACCATAGTTTGCCCAATAACAACTCGTCTTACTAATGGTACTCAGGTACTTAGAATCAGATTGACACCCAAAGATTCTGATATTTTTGAAGATTCTGATATTCTTCTTGACCAGATCAGAGCTATTGACAATAAACGATTCATAAGATATCTGGCGACGATACCAATCGAAACTAAGCAACAAGTCAAAGAGAGCCTGGTTTATCTTTTGGATTTGGCAGATTAGTGCCTTTAGAGTATAATATCTTTATACTTTAGCACTGTTGGGTACCCCTTACCTGTAAAATATTCTTTGGTAGCGTCGTCACCTTTATCAGAGGTAGCTAAAACAAAGTCTCCTCCCCAGGCGCCTAAAGATTTTACAACACCTGAATAGTCAGAAAAAAGTTGTTCCTTAACTTTACTGAAACCTGTATGGCTGGCAATCAGGTCTTCGTGTTTTGACAGCAAAGCTTCAAAATCCTTTAAGTTGGTCACAGATCGGATTTCTTCTGTTATTTTTGTGATGGCCTTAACCAATGTAGCCTTATTTTTTACCGCTTTTAGATAATCTTTAATACCCTGAGCAGTGCTTTGTTTTTTACCCAGGTGCACAAAAAATAAATTGTCTTTAAATTTCGGATTAAAATCAACTTCTGTGTAAGAAACTTCATCCGGTGAATTGATATATTCTACCGGACCATCGGCAAATGCGCATGCTACATCATATCCTGAACCATCTTCATTTTTAAAATAAAGTAGTAAAGGATTCACCTCAGCCCACTCAGCCACTAAAAAAGTAAGCGTACTACTGGAACCCAAACCCCAATCTAATGGAAACTCTAATTGTGTTTCAATTTTAAATCCATTCCACTGAGATAAAAATTCAGAATTTAGCCTAACTGCATTTTTAAGCAATTTTTGTAAATAATCGGATGTTTCCTGATTGGTAGTTGAGATAGCAGAAAAATCAAAAAGTGAAATAGTAGACTCAAACCACTTTTTGCCTTTCATATCCAGACTTTCCCAAAGTAAATCCGAGCTTGTCGTTCTCTTGACCACCATTTTCTGTCCAAATTTAGTAGGAAGGCCAAGCGCTTTGGCTCCATCTAAAACTGCATACTCACCCGTGAGCAGCAGCTTTCCATGTCCATAGTATTTCGTTTTGATAATGTTCTGGTTTTAAAAATTAAACACAAAATTAATCATATACCCGAATCCTGCAATAATTTTGGAAAATATATTTATATATATTGTTATAAATAAACCATTTATATATTGATTATATTATAAAAGTTCTTGAATAAAACTACCCATCTCGTACATTTTACTTACTCTGGTATTCAAATTATTGATTACACTACAGCAAGTTTTTTGTTTGTTCTATATTTACATGGCAATATTTTAACTGTTTTTCAATTAGTTATGATTTATTTTTCATTTTTTTTTACCAAAATATTTTTTTTTCTTTCCAAAGAAATTACCTTTGCGCCCGCTAACGGAGTAACGTTAGTTAATTGTGTTAAATAATAAAAAATAAAGAAGTGGATACACTAAGTTACAAAACCAAATCTGCCAACGCCGCTACTGTAGATCAAAAGTGGTATGTAGTAGATGCTGAAGGGGAGGTAGTAGGAAGATTGGCTACCAGAATAGCTTCAGTACTTAGAGGAAAGAATAAGCCTGATTTTACTCCTCACGTAGATTCAGGTGATTATATCATAGTAGTCAATGCTGATAAAGTCAGATTTACAGGTTCAAAGCTGGATGACAAAGAATATCAGAGATATACTGGATATCCGGGCGGTCTGAAAAGAAGAACAGCTAAGGAAATGCTGGAAAAAAGACCCGAAATGGTTTTGGAACTTGCCGTAAAAGGTATGCTTCCGAAAACAAAATTGGGTAGAGCCATGATTAAAAAATTGTTTTTGTACAAAGATGCGACTCATCCTCATGCTGCACAAAAACCTGAACCATTTAAATTTTAATACAATATGGAAATGATCAATAGCATAGGCAGAAGAAAATCTTCGACAGCCAGAATATATGTAACAAAAGGAGCTGGTAAAATTACCATCAATGGTAAGGATCTTAAAGATTACTTCCCAATGCCAAGTACGCAGGCAACCATTCTCGATCCTTTGAAAGTGTCAGAATCTGAAGGTCAGTATGATATTAAGATAACAGTAGATGGAGGAGGTTTCAAAGGCCAATCAGAAGCCATCAGAATGGCAATTTCAAGATCATTGGTAAAAATCAATGAAGATTTCAAAAAGCCATTGAAAGATAAAAAATATCTTACCAGAGATGCCAGAGAGGTAGAAAGAAAGAAATTTGGAAAACCAAAAGCGAGAAAGAGCTTCCAGTTCTCTAAACGTTAATCTTTTTATCACCATTATTTTAATAATAAAGTCAAAAATTTTAAAGAAATGAATAAGCCGACATATAATGAAATGTTAGAAGCCGGAGTACACTATGGTCACTTAAAAAGAAAGTGGAATCCAAAGATGCTTCCTTACATTTTCATGGAAAGAAAAGGAATTCACATCATAGATCTCAACAGAACTGCTGAATGTCTGGACAGAGCAGCCTATGCTATGAAACAAATGGCAAAATCAGGTAAAAAGATACTTTTTGTTGCAACAAAGAAACAAGCAAAGGATATTGTTGCAACAGCTGCAAGAAGTGCTGAAATGCCTTATGTCACTGAAAGATGGTTAGGAGGTATGATGACCAATTTTTCTACCATCCGTAAATCTGTCAAAAAGATGAACAGCATAGATAAAATGCTGAGCGATCCTGCCATCTCCATTACTAAGAAGGAGAGACTCACACTAACCAGAGAGAAAGACAAACTGGAAAAAGTGCTGGGTGGTATAGCCAATCTGAACAGATTGCCAAGTGCAGTATTTATGGTAGACATACACCATGAACACATTGCTCTGGCTGAAGCAAAAAGATTGGGAATGAAAACCATTGCTATGGTTGATACAAATTCAGATCCGAATAAAGTAGATTTTGCAATTCCTGCCAATGATGATGCATCAAAATCAGTAAAATTGATTACAGATTATGTAATTACTGCCATCAAAGAAGGATTGGAAGAAAGAAGAGTCGCTAAACTTGATACCAAAGAAGATTAATAAAATTATTATAAATTATTAAATAAGTTATTCAACATGAGTGAAGTAAATATATCAGCATCAGCCGTAAAAGAACTCAGAGAGCAGACTGGTGTAGGTATGATGGATTGTAAAAAAGCGCTTGTAGAAGCAAATGGAGACTTTGACAAAGCGATCGAACTACTTAGATTAAGAGGACAAAAAATGTCTGAAAAAAGAGCCGACAGAGATGCAAAAGAAGGTGTAGTCATAGCACTTGTATCTGCTGATAATAAAAAAGGTGTAGTAGTTAGATTGAGCTGTGAGACAGATTTTGTTTCAAAAAATGAAGATTTCATCAATCTTACCAAAGATATTACCAAAATTGCTCTGGATAAATTTCCTGCTGATCTTGAGTCCTTGAATAATGAGGAAATGAATGGTTTGGCATTACAAACTATTATGGCAGAACAAGTAGCAAGAATAGGTGAAAAAATAGAAATTGCCGATTATCAGAAGATAGAAGCACCATTGGTAGCATCATATATACACATGGGTAACAAAGCTGGTGTATTGGTAGGGCTCAATCTTGCAGATGAAAAATATATGGAAGCAGGAAGAGATGTGGCTATGCAAGTAGCTGCTATGAAACCTGTTGCTTTGGATAAGGATGATGTACCACAGGAAATTATTTCAAAAGAAATAGAAATTGGTAAAGAAATAGCAAGACAGGAAGGCAAAGCAGAAGAAATGCTTGAAAAAATCGCTGTCGGTAAATTGAATAAGTTTTTCAAAGACAACACACTATTAAACCAGATCTTTGTAAAAGACGGGAAAATAAGTGTCGCTGAATTTTTGAAAAGCAAAAATCCTGAGCTGACAGCCATTGGATTTAAACATGTAAAACTAGGTTAAATATTAAAAAGAGCGGTCGTCAAACCGCTCTTTTTTTATGCCCAATACTCAATAAAATCACACTTCACCAGATACTAAACCTAAATCTATGAGCCTGAAATATAAACGTATCTTACTCAAACTGAGTGGAGAATCTCTGATGGGAGAGCAGCAGTTCGGCATATCGTCTACTATGCTCAATTATTATGCAGAACAAATAAAAGAATTGGTCGCAATAAAGGCAGAAGTGGCAATAGTTATAGGTGGAGGAAATATTTATCGAGGACTTAGCGCTGAATCATCAGGTATAGAACGTGTTACGGGAGATTATATGGGTATGTTGGCTACTTGTATCAATGGTATGGCACTCCAAAGCGCTCTTGAAACACATGGTGTATATACCCGACTGATCACAGCGATTGAAATGCGTCAGATAGCAGAACCATATATCCGAAGAAGGGCCATCCGTCATCTTGAAAAAGGAAGAGTAGTTATTTTTTCTGCTGGTACGGGGAGTCCTTATTTTACCACTGACTCAGCAGCAGCACTTCGGGCCAATGAAATCAATGCAGATATTATTTTGAAGGGAACTCGTGTGGATGGTATATACGACAGTGACCCTGAAAAGAACCCTGACGCAATAAAATTTGATGACATTTCTTTTGCTAAAGTAATCAGCATGGGTCTTTCAGTGATGGATATGACCGCTTTCACACTTTGTAAAGAAAACAATCTTCCCATCATTGTATTTGATATCAACGAACCAGGCCATTTGACCAGAATTGCTAAGGGAGAACGTATAGGGACACTGGTTCGTTAATCATAATAAAAAGAAATAAAACCTCACAGATGACCTGTAAGGTTTTATTAAAAAGATATACCTGTAAGCCGGATTCTGTAACTCACCAAAAGATGAGCTCTCTGTCATTTATCTAAGCTGCCTACCCCTCCTGATATGTCTTACGACAACAAAACCGAGTCAGTTTTGTCCCCAAAGGGAATCAAAATATACATGGCATTTCAACCCACAAGGTTTGTCCTGATGATACATCACTGCACCACCACGAGAGCTCTTACCTCTCATTTTCACCCTTACCCTGACCGAAATCAAGGCGGTTATTTTCTGTGACACTAAGCTGTACCGTACATAAATACGATCCCGCCCGTTAGACGGTGTGGTACCCTACGTTGTCCGGACTTTCCTCTTCCGGCTTCCCGAAAGCGACAGAGCGGTATATCCGATGCAAAGATAAATGAATTTGACCTGAAATATTGAATTGTAAGTTGATATAGACTGTAAGTGTAAATATTTTTCAATCATTGACATGAAAACGACGCCCAAATGATAACTTTCAAGAGAAATCGGGTGTGTAGAGATATGTTTTAGAAAGTATAATTCACTTTAGATTTCTGTTATTCATTACACATATTAAATCACAAATACTATATTTTTCATCTCTTTGACTACATATATTTTTGCACTAAGTCATCTTTGCTATATAATCCACAAAATATTATATTAATTTTGTCGATGGTTTTGGTGTATTGCATCCACTTTCCATCGGCACCATTGCCTTTTGGGGTTGTTGTCTTAAAAACAGTTGGAACTGTCTTTATTTGATTCCTTTGTTAAAATTTGTATTTTATTAAATAACTTACCCAATAAAATTATTAGTCTGATGATAAACTTAATATTGACACTTTCCATCATGTGCTTAAATCTTCAACAAAATATGCCTAAAAAAATCTTGTTTTTCGGAGACTCTATCACAGAGCTTGGTATGAAGGAAAATGGATACATTTATTTGATGAATGACAAACTAAGTGAAACTAAAAAGTCAGAAAAATATCAGCTTATCGGATCAGGGATCGGTGGCAATAAGGTTTATGACCTTTTTTTCAGGATGGAAAAAGATGTATTGACAAAAAAACCCGATATCGTAGTCATTTGGATAGGTGTTAATGATGTCTGGCATAAAAGTATGTTTGGAACTGGTACCGATCTAAATAAATTTGAGTCTATGTATACAGATATTATACAACGATTACAAAAAACAGGAACTAAAGTATTCTGTTGTACACCTGCTTGTATAGGCGAAAAAACAGACCACTCCAATGCACAGGACGGAGATCTCAATGAATATTCGAAAGTGATCAGAAAAATCGCTGTTGCAAACAACGCCGGATTAATAGACTTCAGAAAAACATTTCTGGAGTATAACTTAAAACATAATACAGAAAATAGGTATCAGGGAACCCTAACTTATGACGGGGTGCACCTTAATGATACCGGCAATCAGCTTGTTTCTGACTTGATGTGGGATACTTTGATTGGCATATGATTTAAGCTTCTTTAAGTATGACAAACTGGTATGGCTTAAGGTCCAAATGCTGATTGTCATTTCCAACAATATATTCTGTACCACTCCAAAGATCTTGCAACTCCATACCTTGTTTACATCCTTTTTCGCGAAATGCATACCAGGTAATTTGTACGTCCTTACTTGAAAAATTAAACAAACAGAATATTCTATCTGCCTCTTTGTACCTGATGTATCCTGCTATATGTATGTTGTGTGGTGACATCCATTCAATATTGTTATAATCTCCAAAAGTTGGATATTTTTTCCTGATTTCAATGATTTTTTTTGTTCCGGTAAAAACGGCTTGTTCTGAAGTACCTTTCTTTTTTCTTTTATCATTTTTTTTCCAATCAATAATTGGCCTGTGCATCCAGCGGTTGTCATAACTTTTTGCCCGATCCATTAAATAGCTGTAATCATTTGTATACCCACATTCATCTCCATAAAAAAGAACAGGGATCCCGCCCAATAATATACTATGTGCTTGCATAAGCAGTATTTTATCAATGGACATATCTACCAGATCCTGTATTTTATGTTCAACAGCATATTCAAGTCCGCACAATGAAGCCAGAGACCCGCTGATTCTCGCATCGTTTGTTTTGGGATTTACGCCAAAGAGTGCTCCTTTAGCTACAGAATCACGGTATTTGCCGGAATAGTAATTTTTCATAAACATACGATGCTCAAAAGGATTAAAACCTGCCTGCTGTATCATAGCATCTTCATAGCCAAGACCGATATCATCATGACATCTGGTGTAAGTAATCCAGGTAGCCCCATAAGGTTTTTGAAGGATATCATGCTGGGCAGCCAGCATCACCCTCGTATCGCCCGTAGCAAGTGCGTCCCATTGCAGGGCCATATGAGTAGCATTGTATGCTACGTCGCATTCGCTGCCTCTAAATCTTCCTGTGCCAAAGTACTTCATGATTTCTTTGGGCGCTACTATGGCTTCTCCGAGTAATGCCATACCGGGCGTTGCTACTTGTACACAATGTTTGATAAGTTGAAGCAAGATGTGTGCTTCCGGTAGATTTTGGCAGGTAGTACCTATGGCTTTATAGATGAAGGCAGGTGCATCTATCCTTAAAATGTCCACGCCGAGATTAGCATAAAAAAATATGGTATCCAGCATTTCCACAAAAACTGCCGGATTGGTATAGTTGAGATCCCACTGATAATGATTAAAAACGGTCATTACCCATTTACCTGATTTTTTATCAAACGTAAAACTACCCGGAGAACTGTCAGGAAATATATCAGGCATGGAGTTTTCGAAACCATCCGGTACCGACCTATCATCATACATATAAAAATAGTTCTGGTATTTTTGATCCCCTTCAGATGCTTTTATGGCCCATTCATGTTGACTGGAAGTATGGTTGAGTACAATGTCAAGCATAAGAAACATGCCTTTTTCTTTCATTTTGTCATCCAAAGAGCGCAAATCTGCTATGGTTCCGAATTTTTTATCGACATTTCTGAAATCTGACACAGCATATCCACCATCACTTTCCTCTTCTGGACTTTCCATTATCGGCATTAGATGCAAAAAATTAATCCCGAGTTCATCAAAATAATCCAGTTTTTCTTCAAGATTTTTAATTGACCCACAAAATCTATCTACATAAAAACTCATGCCAACTACTTCATTTGAGAGAAACCATATTCCTTTATCCAGTTTTTGCAAATCCAGTTTTCTCAGTATTTCAGACCTTTCTTTAAAGGCATTTATAATGGTAGTTAATATCCTGTTATACCAGGATTCTGCATCTGCCCGGTGACCATACATTTTGCTATACAATTCATGAATCATTGATATATTGGCCGAAAATCTCATAGCAAAGTCCACGTCTTGTCCATTTTGAACTATCCCTGCTTCGTGAAATTTTTTTATTAAATGTTGGTGTAAATTTGGTTGATACATACTATAAATGAATTAAATACTTATTTTTTTCAGGTAAAAAGATTGAATTAAATTTTCTAGTTCAGTGTATTATAAATTATTGCTCCTGCTACAGCTCCGGTAATCGGGCCGAAGACAGGAATCCAGCTATATTGCCATCCACTTTCTCCTTTATGTGCCAAAGGCAGAAAAGCATGAACAATCCTGGGCCCAAGATCCCTGGCCGGATTTATAGCATATCCTGTGGTACCTCCAAGACTCAAACCTATGGCCAAAACTAAAAGCGCTACGGGTAAGGCATCCAGAGAACCCAAACTTGAAGTGGGAGCAGCAATATACAATACTCCCAAAATGAAAATAAATGTCCCGATAAATTCAGAAATAATATTATTCATAGGGTTGTTTATGGCAGGAGAGGTACAAAAAGTGGCTTGTATTAATCCGGAGTCCGTTGTTGCATCATAATGGTCTCTGTACGACAACCACACCATTATTTGACCTATCATGGCACCCAACATTTGAGCGCCAATATATAATGGGATTTTAACCCATTCAAATTTTCCTGCTACAGCAAGCGCAATTGACACAGCGGGATTTAAGTGAGCCCCGCTACCAGCGGCTGACACATATACAGCTATAAATACTGCCATTGCCCACCCAAAGACAATTACAATCCAACCGCTGTTTTGTGCTTTGGTTTTGCTCAATACTACGTTGGCGACTACTCCATTGCCTAAAATGATAAGGATGGCTGTTCCTATACACTCACTTAAAAACGGGTTCATATATTTTTATTTTTAGAAATTGCAAATTTGAATTTTTATTGTATTTTTTATGATTTTGGTAAATATTGTTTAGCCAATGATTTGAAAGATTCAAGTTGTGATTGATACCACATTTCATCATGATCCAATTCTTTCTGTAATAGTCTGCATACCAAAGGTGATACTTCGATGGCTGCTTTCACATCTAAAAAAAGCAATCTGATCCTTCTGGCAAGTATATCTTCGAGCGTGCATGCCATTTCATGATGAATGGCATAAATAACATCATCTATGGTAAATGGATAATTACTGTGGAGAAGCTCTGGTGCCTTTTTTCCGGCAACTTTTCGTCCAAGAAGAAGTTTAATGGATCGGGTTTTGCATCTTCTGAATGGCAGATTACCTGCTCGGATTGCTTTATTGATAACGTCTCTCGCCATTTTACGGTAAGTGGTCCATTTACCACCTGTTATGGTCACTAATCCGGATGCGGAAACAACAATAGAATGATCTCTGACTAAATCAGCTGTTGATTGGATATTTTTCATTTTCACCAGAGGTCG
This sequence comes from Saprospiraceae bacterium, assembly GCA_016714445.1. Lineage (GTDB taxonomy): Bacteria > Bacteroidota > Bacteroidia > Chitinophagales > Saprospiraceae > OLB9. The sequence continues at coordinate 774,812 of JADJNF010000007.1, forward strand.
GAGACCTGTAAAAACTGATTTTATGTCTGATGATGTTAATTGAGTATTGATATACCTGTTGAAGTTATCCAAGACAAAATGAATCTCTTCATTGGTTGCTTGGGGCTCTTCTGAAATATCTGGTGCAGTGGTATCTGTGGTACCGATTACCACCTTGTCATGCCAGGGCACTGCAAATAATATCCTTCCGTCAGTCGTTTTTGGTATCAGCATGGCATATGGAGAATTGTGATATTGTTTATCAACTACAAGGTGAATTCCTTGAGAAGGAGTTACAATCCGATGATGGGCAGGGTTGTCTTTTAGTATCAAATCATCTGCAAAAACTCCTGTAGCATTGATGACTGTTTTTGATCTGACTTCATAGATTTTATTATACAAAGTATCTCTTAACTGAATACCGGATATGTTTGATCCTTCATACAAAAAATTTTCGGCAGACATATGATTGATCACAGTAGCTCCTTTTGAGATGGCTGTTCTGGCAAGGGAAATACAAATCTGACTGTCGTCAAATTGGCCGTCATAATATTGAATACCACCTTTGAGTGATTGCTGGCGTATTTGTGGAATTTTAGCAATGACAGTCTCTTTTTTTAAAAATTTGGTTTTCCCAATGCTGAACTTACCGGATAAAAGATCATATAACATCAATCCGAACCCATAATAAATATAACGCCACCAGCTATATACGGGTAATATAAATGGAATTTTTTTTGTAGTAAATGGTGCATTTTTCAGCAAAAACCACCTTTCCATCAGTGCACTTCTGACCATACTGAAATTTCCTTGCTCGAGATATCGGACTCCTCCATGAATCAATTTTGTAGATCTGCTGGAAGTACCTTTAGAAAAATCTGTTTTTTCAATGCATAACGTTTTAAATCCTCTGCTTGCGGCATCCAATGCAGCACCAAGCCCTGTTGCTCCACCTCCTATGATGACAATGTCCCATTTTTCGGTATGAGATATTGCTTTTAACTGATCTGCTCTTTTCATTGTACTCTACTATAAAGTGATGGAAACGGATGCTCTTACAGCCTTAGTCCAACCTTCGTACAGAAGTTTTCTTTTGTCGTCACCTATTTCAGGAGTAAAAGTCCGCTCTTTGCTCCACTGGTTTTTTATGGCATCGATATCATCCCAATATCCTATGGCAAGACCCGCAAGATAAGCTGCTCCAATGGCTGTAGTTTCAGTTATTTCAGGTCTGATCACTTTGCATTTGAGTACATCGCTTTGAAATTGCATGAGAAAATTATTTACTGTAGCTCCGCCATCTACTCTCAGTTCCTGAATAGAAATACCGGAGTCTGCTTCCATGGCTTTAAGTACATCAACAGTCTGGTAAGCAATACTTTCTAACGCTGCCCTGGCTATGTGCGCTCTGGATGTGCCTCTAGAAATACCTGTAATTGCACCTCTTGCGTGCTGATTCCAGTATGGTGCTCCGAGACCTGCAAATGCGGGAACTATGTAAACTCCATCCGTATCAGGTACTCCTGTAGCCATACTTTCTATCTCATCAGATGATCTTATAATCCTTAATTCGTCTCTTAACCATTGTACAACTGCACCGGCAATAAATACACTGCCTTCCAAAGCATAATGGGTTATATCTCCTATTTTCCAGGCTACTGTGGTCAATAACTGATTTCGGCTAATCACTGCCTTTTCCCCGGTATTCATCAGCATAAAACAGCCGGTACCATAGGTGTTTTTTACCATGCCCGGATGGATACACATCTGACCAAATAATGCAGCCTGCTGATCCCCCGCTATACCTGCTATTGGGATATTTGTAGCAGTAAGAATATTTTGAGTATGGCCATACACTTCACAACAACTACGGATCTGTGGCAACATATTTCCCGGAATATCAAAAATATCCTGCAATTCGCCATCCCATTGTAAAGTATGGATATTACAAAGCATGGTTCTTGATGCATTGGTAACATCTGTGGCATGTACATTGCCATTGGTAAGTTTCCACAAAAGCCATGTGTCTATGGTTCCGAAACACAATTCGCCTCTTGCAGCTTTTGCCCTTGCACTATCGACATTATCGAGTATCCATTTTGCTTTTGTAGCACTGAAATATGCATCAATGACCAGCCTTTACCTGCTTTATTAAAAATGATGGCTCTGCTGCTGGTTGTACCCTGATCAAGGGCAAGAATAAAGGTTTCCATAAAGTGGTCCTGATTTGATTGAACCCAAAGATAATATCTTTCTGTAATTATCAAATAGTACAATACCTTTCTATAGATAATATGGTATTTTTGCCCATTAAAATTTACCCATTTTTTCAAATGACAAAGATAGCTCTACTTACTTGCGATCAATTCCCCGACCTGATACCTGCCGATCAGAAACTGATATCACTTCTTAATAACAGAAAAATTAAAGCAGATGCAGTCATTTGGAATGATCCGAAGGTAATATGGAACGACTTTGATGCGCTCTTATTCAGAAGTACATGGGACTATTTTCTGATGGATGAATTATTTACTTTATGGCTCGATAAAATTGAAGCCATGGGAATACCAACTTATAATTCGGTTTCCATAATTAAGAAAAATAAACATAAATTTTATCTTTCAGAAATGGCTAAAGCAGGGATATGTGTCATTCCGAGCGTTTTTATACCCAAAACCCAATATCTGGATTTGTCACAACTATTACCTGTATCATGGCATAAGGCCGTTATAAAGCCTGCAGTTTCAGCAGGCTCTTATCTGACCAAAATGTTTGATGTTAAAAATATGATCAGCATTTCAGATGAATATCAAGATATTGCAGCGGAAAAGGACTTGATACTTCAAAAATTTATTCCGGAAATACAGACCGATGGTGAAATATCTTTAATCTTCTTTAATAAAAAATTTTCTCATGCGGTTATTAAAACTCCAAAAGAAGGTGACTTTCGCATTCAATCACAGTTTGGTGGAATATACAGCCCTTATGATCCATCCATTCAAACTCTAAATATAGCTCAAAATATAGTACACTTTATGGGTGAAGATCTTCTTTATGCCAGAGTGGATGGAATACTGATAGACGACGAATTTCATCTGATGGAACTTGAACTGATTGAGCCCGATCTATACCTTGATTTTGCTGCAGAAGCTCAGACAAAGTTTGTGGATGAAATTATCCATGCTTTATATTTAAAGTAAATGGAATTTTTTTTGATTTTAATTGTCGCATTTCCAAGGAATTATTCCAGTCCGAAAAGTATAATTTGTCCAAAAAGGCACGAAAATACAAAGAATCACTAATTCAAAACAGTTGATCATCATTCCTTTATGAAACTTAGCTACTTAGGTTCTTAGTGGCATTTCTTTATTTTCAATGCTTATAAAATTATTGTTGTTTCCGGATCAATAAAACGGATCTTCACCAAACGAAATTTTATATTTTTATTTTCCCCTTATAAATTGTGACAATCTTTTGACATCGTATAACCTGTAGTATAGATCTGCATCCCATACCTTTGTTGCTTTCAATAACAAATAGATTACGATATACATGCAAAAGTTTTTTACATTCGTTTTATGCTTTTTTACAGTTTTTTTCTCAAAAGCTCAAAGTTTTCAGGAAATAAGTACAGGAGCAGGCTACAATAAGCAAAGTTTTATAAAACTTAATGATGGAAGTCAGAAGCAGGTGAATAATGATGCCTGGGATCTTGCTTTTACTGCATTCGGATTTCAGGATGCCGGTATTTTTATCAATGAATCTTCAGGCAGTTCAATGGGACAAAACCTACCTCTGACAGAATTATATTATGCTCTTACGGATGATTTTGGTGCAGCAATCGATCTTGAAGCCATCAAAGATTATAAATATCTGAATAGTGAAGCATCATGGAATTTTGGTGCATTCAATGAAGTTCGGGATACACTTAATCCATTTGACTTTGGATGGGGAGTTTATCAACCTGCAACCAACAGAGTGATTGGTAACAAAGTTTATGTATTAAAACTTCGAAACGGAGAATACAGAAAAATAAAAATTGAGTCTCTCACTGGTACGACATATACTTTTAAATATGCAAAACTGGATGGTAGCGGAGAGGTAACCAAAACATTAAATAAACTAACGGACAATAAAGGGCAAAAGCTCATATTTTTTAGCTTTACTACCAATGAAACTGTCGATGTGCTTCCGTCCGGTGGATTTGACCTGATGTATTGCAGATATATTTCTATCGCCAAAGATCCCAACGGAACCATTGTACAGCAATATAATGTAACAGGAGTACTTACTGGCCCCGGAATATTGACTGCCGAAGCAGATGGTGTAGATCCAATAACAGTAACATATACCGATTATACTGACAAACTAAGTACCCAAACGGATATTATTGGTTATGACTGGAAGACCCTAACAGGTATTTCATGGGTAATTGATCAGGATAAAGTGTTTTTTGTAAAAACTACAGATAACCATATGTGGAGGCTTCACTTCATTGATTTTGAAGGATCGAGTTCAGGTACTGCTGCAATGGAAAAAACAGATCTTGGTTTATTTTCTTCTTCCACTGATTTAGTGGGTATACAAACCGGTATTTTCCCAAATCCGGTGGATGACCAACTTATCCTTTCATTGGATATAACTGAAGACTCCGGAAGTGACATCAACATAGATATCACCAATGTAAATGGCCAGGTGATGGTAAACAGAGTGGTCAAAAATCAGCAGGGTTTAAAAGTGTTTGAAATCAGTACAGGAGACTGGAATAAAGGTATTTATCTTGTCAGGATCTCAAATGGCTCAAAGCAATTTGTTTCTAAAAAGATAGTCAGATTATAAGAATTTAAAGTGTATATGAGAGCGGTTATCATTTTCTTTTTTTTATTTTCATCCATGTATCTGATTGCTCAAATGCAACCGGATACCATTACCTGGAATAAAAATCTTGACCAGGTAGTGATTACCGCTCAGTTTACACCTACAGACACCCGCGAAACAGTAAATTCGGTCAGAGTACTCAACCGTAAAATTATCGAACAAAGATCCGTTGTGAATCTTCAGGAACTACTGCAGACAGAAGCAAATATAAGACTTTCTCAGGATCCGATACTGGGTAGCGATATTAGTGTCAATGGTTTAAAAGGTGAAAATCTTAAAATTCTTATAGATGGAGTTCCTGTAGTAGGAAGATTGAATGGTAGTATCGATGCCGGACAAATACCTCTGAGCTCTATTCAGAAAATTGAAATTATTGAAGGAGCCCAGTCTCTCTTATATGGGTCAGAAGCTTCAGGAGGAGTCATTAATCTTATCACAAGAAAAAGCCAGACCTCCGATATTGACACCGAATTAAATGCACAATATGAAACAAATGGTTTTAGAACGCTGACTGCGAGAGCAGGATATACTTCAAAAAAAATCACACTTCAAGCCACAGGAAATATACAGAATTTTGTTCCATCTCAAGATACTTCCCAAACCAGGGATCAGGTATGGAATCCCAAGAGACAACGTTCTGTAAGAGCAATGCTCCGGTATCAGCCTTCAGAAAGGACTGATATAAGAATTTCGGGCAATATACTGTCAGAGCAGGTAGATAATCTTGGCGAAAAAAGAAGACCGGTATTTAAACCGTATGCTTTTGATGACTACTATTTTACCGATAGATATGATCTGAATGTGCATGGGGAAAGATGGACAAAATCAAAAAATCTGATTCAGGCTACTTTAGGGTGGAATGTGTTCAGCAGGATTAAAAACTCATATCGCTTTGATTTTGATAATGAAAATAAAACCTTACTGGATGGCATGCAGGACACATCATCAGCTAAAGGTTATCTTAGTAGATTTACATTTGCCAGTGACAGAAAAGAAAGAAAATGGAACTATCTGCTTGGTTTGGAAAATTATTATGAAACTGCCACAGGCACCAGATTACTCGATACTACTTCTGTGGAGCCAGGCAAAGCATATACCAATGATCTGGGTATATTTGCCAGCGGTAAAATAAAGTTGAGCCCGGAACTGACCATCCAAAGTGGCGCAAGATGGACATACAACATGAGGTATGGCACGGCAGTCACCCCTTCCACATGGTTGTTTTGGCAACCCAAATTACCGTTACAAGTAAGATTCTCATGGGCATATGGTTTCAGATCACCTTCTGTAAAAGAATTGTTTTTCAGCTTTATTGATATCAATCATTTTGTAATTGGAAATGCGGATTTGCAACCTGAAAAATCTTTAAATTTAAGGGGAGAAATCACCTGGAAGACACTGCATATTCATCAAACTGAATTATCACTCACCACCACAGGTTTTTATAATAAGGTAAATGACAGGATCATCCTTACTGCCTTGGGACCTGTACATTATGAATACAGAAATGTAGAAAGCTGGAAAACATCCGGTGGAAGTATCAGAATAAATGCCAATGTAGGCGACTGGTTGAGATTTCAGTCGGATGTGATCGTTACAGGATTTTATAACTCCAACACAGATATCACGAATACAAAGTATCTCTGGTCACCGGATTGGGCTAATGATCTGACCCTTTCACTATTTGACAATAAAATTAGTTGGAATATATGGCACAAACGGACAGGCAAAACTCCATTCTTTTATAATCAGGAAGGTAAAACAGAGCAAGGTACCACTGACAGCTGGAATATGCTTAATACAGGTTTGTCAACGCATTTTATGAATAAAAAAATAAGAGTCAACGCAGGTATTAAAAATATATTTGATGTAAGGCAACTTCAGGCAAACAATAATAACGGCATTCATATAGAAGCCAGCAATCAACAAAATTTACACTGGGGCAGAAATGTATATGTGGGTGTGACCTGGCAGTGGCAAAAATAACCTGTAAGTCAAATATCACAAGTCCATTTATTCCGGGACCACCATTTCCATGTCTGTTCTTCTTGTATCAGGATCAGCCGCTTTGATTCGCACCCTAACCTTTTGACCCATGGTAATTTCATCCCCGGAAAGTCGCGATTTTGCTTTCATTCTGCTGGTAGGAACGGTAAACATATCTCCCATGCTATCAAAAGTAACCAATCCTTCGACTTTACTCTCAAGCAATTCAACAAAGACACCTTTTTCGATAATCCCGGATATCACTCCATCAAACTCCTGACCTATAAATCTTGAAATATATAGTGTCTGGAAGTATTTATTGGATTCTCTTTCTGATTCTGATGCTTTTTTCTCCTGATCTGAGATATGTTTGGCTTTTGATTCCAGCTTTTCCTTATCTTCCCGGTATATTTCCGTCAGATTTCTATATAATCCTCTGTGCACCAATACATCAGAGTACCTTCTGATGGGCGAAGTAAAATGGGTGTAGTACTCAAATCCAAGCCCGTAATGCCCTATATTGTCGGTAGAATAAACCGCTTTTGCCATAGTACGGATAGCCAAAGGCTCCAACAGCTTAAGGAGTGGATTTTCTTTTGCTGCCACGGCCAATCGATTGAATGATTCAATGATCTGATCTGGTTTATCCATTCTGAATTTAAAACCCAATTCTGAAGCAAACAAGGCAAAGTCAGCCAGTTTGTCCGGATTGGGCAAATCGTGAATACGATATACAAATGGTATTTCCGGTTTGGCTTTTTTTGCAATAAAAGTTGCTACCTGCTTATTTGCCAGTAGCATAAAATCTTCTACGAGCATATGTGCATCTTTTCTCTCCCGCACATACATTCCAATAGGCAAGCTATTTTCATCCAGAATAAACTGTACTTCTTCAGATTCAAAGCTGATAGAACCTTCTTTATATCTGTCTTCCCTAAGTTTTTTTGCGACTGTATTCAACAAATTTATTTCAGCAGCAAAATCCCCATCCCCGGATTCTATACGCTCCTGTGCTTCTTCGTACGTAAATCTTCTGTCAGAGTGAATAATGGTCTTGCCAAACCATTCCTGGATAATTTTTAATTCTTTATCAAAAATAAAAACAGCAGAAAAAGTAAATTTATCTTCCTTTGGGTTGAGTGAACAAAGGTCATTACTTAATTTTTCAGGCAACATTGGACAAACCCTATCCACTAAATAGACGGATGTGGATCGTCTGAATGCTTCTTTATCCAAAGCAGTACCTTCCTTTAAGTAGTGTGTTACATCCGCAATATGAACCCCGATTTCAAGATTTCCATTTTCAAGCAATTTATAAGAAATGGCATCATCAAAATCTTTTGCCGTCAACGGGTCAATGGTTAATGTGATCACATCTCTGAAATCACGACGTAAATGGAGCTCCTTATCTGTTATTTCTCCAACCATAGACTCAGCTTCAGCCAGTACTTCTTCTGAAAACTCAGGATCAAATCCATTGGAAAACAAAATGGATTGCATATTCATTTCAATATCAGAAATATCTTCCAGCACTTTAAGTACTTTACCCCAAATACCTTTATTCTGACCTCTTCCCCATGTTATGATTTCCACCACTACCCTGTCATTGTCCTTGCAGTTCATTGTATCGTCGTGATGTACAAGTACTTCCGGATATATTCTGGAATTGTCAGGAGTGAGTATAGCGTAATTATTAAAAATACGTAAATGACCGATTACTCTGGTCAAAGCCCTCTTCTCAATGGAAACTACCCTACCTTCCGGTCTCCTCCCGGATTTACTTTCTGTAACAGCAACAGTTACTTCGTCCTTATGCAATGCTCCTTTCAAATTTCTTGCATGTACATAAATATCTTCTACGGACTCTGAGTTGATGATATATGCAGCTCCGGATCTGGTCATATCCACCACGCCTGAGTACAAAATTTCATCTTCACTTTTACCTCTTCTGCCGGAGGATCTGTCTGATGTAAATAATTCCCACTTATATCTGTCTTCTGATAGTTGTACAACTTTTTTTTCTAGGATCAATTTTTGAAGAGACTCCCTGATAGATTCAGGTGGATTAGCTACATTAATTTTTCGTGAAATCTGTATAACATTATATCTGGTTTTGGGATTTTTGGATAATAGTTTTTCTATCTGAATGCGTAGTTCCGCTTCTTTTAATTGCCTGGGTTTTCTATTCATGTTGATGATTTATCATGAAAGAATAACGGAAAAAGATGGTGTATAGTTCTGATTCAACCCATTAATAAATATTTATGGTAACTAAAGGTGATATAAAAAAAATCTAATTATAATCAATTTAAACTGTCCATAGCAAAAATGATTTCTCCGGTAGGCAATATCTCCATGGCAAAAGCTTTGGACATAGAAGCGTCATATTCTTCTCCGTCTAATGTCTGGCCGGCAATGATATTTATGATCAGGTCAGGTTCAATCGAAGCTACTGATTTTTTAATTACATTATCATTGACAATGGTACTGGCTATTGATTTTTTATTGATTAGTTCACCATTTTTGTCCAGGGTCACCAAAACAAAATCATATCTCAGCAAAGCACCTTTCCAATAAACTATTGCATTAAATTTTTCCTCTTTCGGCAATCTGAAACAAGGGATAAACTCTGTAAACTCATCAGCCTCCTTTTCCCACTCCAGTAATACTTCGTCTATAAATACTTGCGGGAAAGGATCTGAATTGATTTCAAATTCACTCAAATGGTCTTCAGAAATAAGTACGGGAAGTTCAGTTTCAGGAAAATAATGAAGTATCTTATCTAATTTACTCATAATCAATATTATCTCACTATTTGATTACTTTCAAACTCAAATCCAGACTACCTGCGGAATGTGTCAATGCTCCTACTGATATGAAATCAACACCGGTTTCAGCTATTTTCCTGACTGTCTGTAAAGTAACGCCACCTGAAGCTTCAGTTTCATATCGTCCGTCTACATGAGCGACAGCTTCAGCCAGGATAGGCAGCTCAAAATTATCAAACATTATTCTGGTAACTCCTCCTTTATTCAATACTTCATGCAGTTCGACCAGATTTCTTACTTCCACAGTGATTTCAAGATCCAGATTATTGTCAGCACAGTATTTATGTACCTGAGTGATGGCTTCAGTATGAGAACCGCAGGCATCTACATGATTGTCCTTAATCATGATCCAGTCGTAAAGTCCTGTCCTGTAATTTTCACAACCACCGACTTTCACCGCCCATTTTTCTAAAAAGCGCAGTAAAGGAGTTGTTTTTCTGGTATCCAGTATTTTTACCGGAAGTCCTTCCACTTCAAAGGCAAATCTGCTGCTCAAAGTTGCAATTCCACTCAGGCGCTGCATAGTATTCAGTATCAGGCGCTCTGCTTTCAGCAATGCCTGAGAATTACATTCTACATAAAAAGCTATATCGCCGTATTTTACGTCTTCGCCATCACGGATAATAATATCCATTTTTGAAGTTGGATCCACATGTTTTAAAATGGCTTCTGCTACAGCAATTCCGGCAATAACCCCTTCAGCTTTTACCAAAAGTTTAGCATTACTTCGGTCATCCGGCGGTATACAAGCAAGAGATGTATGGTCACCTTCTCTGACATCTTCATATAGCCCATCTTCGATGAACTTTTCTAATTGCACTTTATCTATGGTAGGTTTCAATGATATTATTTTAATCAATAAGACCGCAAAGATAAGACAAAATGGGGAAATATGGATAAAATAGTTCTGATTCTCATAACCTGACCAGGGTTACACCTTCTCCACCCTGATCCGGTTCGGGATGCCAGTATTCCTTTACATCTTTGTATTGTCTGAGCATTTTTTTAACTTCATTTTTCATTACTCCAGTGCCCACACCATGAATAATTTTGAGTTCATACGCATTATTTAGCAGTGCGCGATCCAGAAAATTCTGAAGCATTTGCAGTGCATCGTTTTTGGTATATTCCCTTATGTCAATCTTTGTATCCAGCCTATCGTTGTTTGTAATTGAAGTATTGATACTTTTTTTAGATTTTATTTCAATGGGTTCTTTTACCGCTACAAGATCGATCAATGGTACTTTCAACTTGATAAATCCCATTTGAATTTCGGCCATGTTTTTGTCTATACTCAGTATCTCTCCACTACTTGTCCCATTGCGCATCCGTGCAAATGCTCCTATTTCCAGTTTTTCAGAGCTGGTACTGATTTCTTTGGCAAACACTTCCATTTTAAGCATTTCAAGCTCTTTGATGGCATCTTCCTGTTTTTTCTTCAGTGCGATAGATGCCTGCATGGCTTTTTCTTCATCTTTGGAGTGTTTTATCTCTTTCAGAATTTTTTGCATTTCTTTATTCTGGTCCATGACAGAGATAGCAGCCTGCTCTTTAGCCTGAATTTTTATCTTTTTTCGTTTGATGTCCAGGTCAGCATTCATATGTTCGTAAGACTGTATTAATCTGTCCAATCTATCCTGCTTTTCAAGGAGAGAGGCCAGTTTATCTTCATATTCTTTCTTCTCTGACATCAACGTTATAAGCAAGTCGTCAATAGCTTTTTCATTTTTGCCGGTTTTATGTTGTGCATACTTGACGATTCGATGGTCCAGGCCTATTTTTTCAGCTATCTCGTAAGCAAAGGAACTTCCCGGTTTTCCTACATGCATTCTAAATGTAGGTAAAAGATGCAGTTTGTCAAATTCCATAGACCCATTCACAATACCATTTGCTTTGAAAGCAAAATATTTTAGATTGGAGTAGTGTGTTGTTATAACTGCAAATACTTTTTTATGGTTCAGATCATTGAGTATGGCTTCTGCAATTGCACCACCTATTTTCGGGTCCGTGCCTGAACCGAACTCATCGATCAGTATAAGTGAATTTTTGTCTGCTTCTTCAGTAGTAATACGCATGTTGCGAAGATGTGATGAATATGTGCTTAAGTCATCTTCCAGTGATTGCTGGTCACCGATATCTACAAATATCTTTTCGAATATACCAAAACGGGAGTTTTCATCTGCGGTCACAAGCATTCCGGACTGTAACATCAACTGCAGTAGTCCTACAGATTTTAAAGCTACAGATTTCCCTCCTGCATTCGGTCCGCTGAGGACAAGGATTCTGTTATTTCCATGCAATTCCAAATCAAAAGGGATAACCGGGGCAGCGTTATGTTCGTTTTTTAGCACCAATACTGGATTGAAAGCTGTATTCAGTGCAAATATCGGTTTTTGTTGTACATAAGGTTTGCCTGCATTGATTCGATAAGCAAATTTTGCTTTGGCTCTTACAGTATCAATTTTGACCAATGTATGCTGTACCACGAGCAATCCGTCTGCATAAGGTCTTATAAATGCACAAAGCGCTCTTAGGATTTTATATATTTCATGTCTTCTTTCTGCATACAGATTATAGACATCATGATTGATACTGATGACTTTTTCAGGCTCGATATAAACGGTTTTTCCTGTGGCAGACTCATCATGGATAATACCGGGTATCTTTCTTTTATGTTCAGCTGCTACCGTAAATACACGTCTTCCATTTCGAAGGCTTTCGAGTGTATCCACCAGATAACCCTTATTTTTATATGATTCCAGTTCGTCATTAAACAAACGATCCAGTTCACGCTCTTTGGATTTGATTTGTTTGGATATTTTAAGAAGTTCTTCTGAAGCATTGGGTCTTACATCTCCTTCTTCGTCCAGAACCCTGTCGATTTCGGTGGTCAGAGATTTATCTATGATAATATTGGCTACCAGTTCGTTCAGCAGCGGATTGAATTTTGCTTTTTCTGGTTCCAGAAAATATTTAGTCAGCTCAAGGCCAATAGATACAATCCTGTAAATGTTTCTGATACTATCAATCTCCAGTACATACCCTTCCTTTCTTACCAACTGAACGTCTGCTGTTATAGATACAAACGGTGAGATGGGCAAGTGCTCTCCTCTTTCAATGGCTTTTTTAAATTCATCTGTTTCATTGATAAGTTGCTCAATTCTTCTAAGATCAATGAGTATTTCTAAATGGTCAAAATAATCTTTGGCCATCTCTGAGAGACACTCTGACTTGACCTGTTCGATGATTTTATTGAATTCGAGTTTTTCTTTTATATCTTTAGGATAAAGAAACATGATTGGGGGATTTGTAATAAGTCACAAAAGTAATCATTTGTGACAAATTGGGTAAACAATGGAAAATTGAATAAGGTTCAAATGAAGTCATACAAACGATTTTCAAGCAAACTTTTTAAACTTAGCTATTCCTAAATTATGCAAATTTTTAAGAAAAATTACTTTCAATTGATGCTCCTTACATATTAATGAACTTAACGGGCTAATTATTCCTGCCATTTTGTCACATGACATGGTTTAAAATTGTATTTTTGCACTCCAAAATGCAATTTTTTTAATGTACGATGATAACATAACCCTACTGGGTGTAAAAAAAGACATAGACGAAACAAAACAAGGTGAAGTCCTTTATTTCGATCAGCCAACCGACGGACTAAAAAAATTTTATATTGAGTCATATGGCTGTGCCATGAATTTTAGTGATTCTGAAATCGTAGCATCCATTCTGGGAGGAGCAGGATATGGCCCCACACGGGATATGGAGTCTGCAGATCTTATTTTGGTAAATACCTGTTCTATACGTGAAAAAGCGGAAGAGAATATACGTCAGCGACTATCTATTTTCAATAAACTGAAGCGTCAGAAACCTGAAGTCCTGATAGGTGTCCTTGGCTGTATGGCGGAAAGACTAAAGGCAAAACTTCTTGAACAGGAAAAACTGGTAGATATAGTAGTAGGTCCTGATGCATACAGAGATCTCCCAAATTTATTGGCTAAAGCTGATGAAGGTGACAAAGGAATCAATGTACTTTTGTCCAGAGAAGAAACTTATGCTGACATTTCACCTTTAAGGCTGGATAGCAATGGAGTCATAGCATACATATCTATCATGAGAGGATGTGACAACATGTGTTCTTTTTGTGTAGTGCCTTATACGCGTGGGCGGGAAAGAAGCAGGGATGCCTATTCTATCGTCGCAGAAGCTAAAGATCTTTTTGACAGAGGATTCAGAGAAGTAACTTTGCTGGGGCAGAATGTAGATTCGTACAAATGGTCAAGTCCTGATGATACAGAACATGTAAATTTTGCTCAATTGCTTGAAAGAGTAGCCTTGGTACATCCTGACCTTAGGATACGTTTTTCCACATCTCATCCCAAAGATATCACCAATGATGTATTGCATACCATTGCCAAGTATGAAAATATCTGCGATTATATACATCTTCCTGTTCAATCGGGCAATAGTCGAATACTTTCGCTGATGAACCGCACTTATGACCGTGAATGGTATATGGAAAGAGTAAAAGCCATTAACGAAATTATACCTGATTGTGCCATTTCTGCTGATATAATTACTGGTTTTTGCACAGAAACTGAAGAAGAACACCAGGATACCCTTAGTATTATAAAATGGTCTAGGTTTAGTATGTCTTACATGTTTTACTACTCTGAGCGACCTGGTACTCCCGCTGCCAAAAAATTACAGGATGATGTGCCTGAAGAAATAAAAAAGAGAAGATTGCAGGAAGTAGTGGATTGTCAAAGGCTGGTATCGTTGGAACACAATCTTGCTGATGTGGGCAAGGTGTTTAAGGTATTGGTAGAGGGTGATTCAAAAAAATCAGATCAGGACTTCAAAGGCAGAAACAGCCAGAATAAAATGATAAATTTCCCTAAAGTAGATGGCGTTAAACCGGGAGATTATGTCATGGTAGAAGTGACAGTAGCCAATGCAGGAACATTAAAAGGAAAAGTGGTAAATTAATCAATTGGCTATACAATTGGTTTTTTAACATTATAAAATAAATATTACAAATCCATGAATATACAGGGAGTCAAACAAAGATTTGGTATCATAGGAAGATCTCCTTTGTTGGAGCGGGCCTTGAATACGGCCATTCGGGTCTCCACCACAGACCTCTCTGTACTCATACAAGGCGAAAGTGGAGTAGGTAAAGAGATATTCAGCCGTATTATCCACGAACTCAGCATCAGAAAACACAATAATTTTATAGCGATCAATTGCGGAGCTATACCTGCAGGAACGATAAATTCTGAACTGTTCGGACATGAAAAGGGCTCATTTACCGGGGCAGTAACAGAACGAAAAGGCTATTTTGAAACCGTCAATGGAGGTACTATTTTTCTGGATGAAATCGGGGAAATGCCTTTGGATACACAAGCTTATCTGCTCAGGATATTGGAAAGCGGTGAATTTTTAAGGGTTGGGTCATCAAAAGTGCTCAATACGGATGTCAGGGTGATCGCTGCTACCAATGTAAATCTGGAGGAAAAAATTCATTCCGGAAAATTCAGAGAAGATTTATATTACAGACTCAATACGGTACCGATTAAAGTACCTTCTCTGCACGAAAGAAGAGAAGATATCTATATGCTTTTCAGGAAGTTTTCGGGTGATTTTGCTGAAAAATACAGATCAGACTCTATTATGCTTACCGCCGAGGCGCGATTAATGATCGAAAATTATCGGTGGCCGGGTAATATCAGGGAGCTAAAAAATATGGTAGAACAGCTTAGTGTGCTTTCTGAAGTAAAAGAAATTGATGTTGAACAGTTGGTCGATCTCGTTCCACACATCAAAAGCAGACTTCTCCCAAGTACAGGATATGAAGGAGCTGCCACTGAAACTGCCTATCAGGAGAGAGAAATATTATTTAAGTTTCTGCTGGAGATGAAAAGTGACCTTAGTGATGTAAAGTCACTGATATATGAGTTGGTGAGAACCAATGACCTGACCTTACCTGATATTACTGCGCTTAAAAATATGCAAGGATACAGTACTGAAGCGATATTCAAAAAATCATATGATCATACGACATCTGATATACAAAGAGATGATTATCCGTCGTATGACAGCAAAAGACCTATTATACTCCAAAACAAAACGCAAGGAGGATATCAGGACACCGAAGATGTAGAAGAAATTTTATCTATTGAAGAGATGGAAAAAGACATGATAAAAAAATCTCTTAAAAAATTCAATAACCGACGAAAAGATGCTGCTGATGAGCTTGGTATCTCAGAAAGAACGCTGTATAGAAAAATTAAGGAGTATAATATTCCGGATTGATATTTTAAATTAAGTATCAAAAAAAACCCATTGAATATACAGGCTTATAAATTTTCGGGTTATACCATTTAGTGGGATTCAAAAGTCCTTCCATTTTAAGGGAAGGATATAGGAAGGGTAAATTTAAATGAACAATGAATATATCGTTTTAAAAATTTATAAAATTGACAGAATACGCATTTATAAACGGAGAGGTAATGCCTGTGGCAGATGCAAAGCTTAACATCAATGATCTGGCTTTGTTGAGAGGATATGGCGTTTTTGATTTTTTCAGGGTGATTGATGGCAAGCCCATTTTTCTGGAAGATTATCTGGATAGATTTGAGAATTCTATGAAGGGATTGGGTTTGACTACGGACTTTACCAGACAATATCTGACTGATCATATTTACGAACTGATACGCCTTAACCGTCATCCGCTTTTGGGTATAAAAATGGTGTGTACCGGTGGTTATGCTTTTGATGGATATACGCCAACGTCATCCAACCTGTTTATGTTGGCCCGTCCGTTTACATTTCATCCGTATGAACACGGACTTAAGCTTATGACTGTAAATCATCAGCGTGAATTATTTCAGGTAAAAAGCATCAATTATCTGACACCTGTTTATCTTTTGCCAAAAATGAAAGCCATTGGAGCAGATGATGTGCTATACTTTATAGATGGTTATATCACAGAGTCTTCACGTTCCAATATATTTATCATAAAAAACGGCATATTGGTTACTCCTGATTATGGTATGCTTAATGGTATCACAAGAAAACGGATATTGGAATTTGCCCAAGAAATTATGCCTGTTGAAGTGCGACAGGTAACAGTGGAAGAAACATGTACAGCTGACGAAGTCTTTTTGTCTGCAAGTACCAAAAGAATTTCTCCGGTAATTGGTATTGATGAAACCACATTTCAGAGCGGATCTTATACCAGACTTTTGTTTGATAGACTAATAGAGGAAGAAGGTAAAATCTGAGTATTCTCAAACATCTTTCCTGGGAAAAAGATACAAATAATCCAGAAAATACAAAAATCGAATTGAAAAATTATTCGTTTGTACAGAATCAAATAATCCACCCAGATTGGCCAGATAATCACGTTCATATTGTTTGTCGGAGTTGAATATCTGATTTTTCCACACAAAGATAACATCACTTCCAGGAGCAAAACGCCAGTTATATTGCAAATCAATATTAAAAATGTTTACGTTTCGGTCAAAAATGGGTTCATCTTTTGCATTGAGCCCTTTATATGGTGTAACCGCCACATAACCTTCATCATCCAACCTGCCGAATTCCTGATACCTGACTTTATCCCAATAATGTCTGACTCTGAGATTAATTCCCATGATAGCATTAAATATAAAACGACCCGTAATAGAGTTTTCGATGATAAGTCTGTTTCTGTTTCCAAAAAGTATATCATTTTCACCCAGTCCTGAAATAGGGCTATCTGCCAGATTTTTATTGACATACCCAGGTTCGAAGTTAATAATAGACAATGTAGTACTGGTAAAAATAGAAAGTTGATCACTGAAACGGAATCGTGGTGCCAACACTATATTGGTATTATTGCGGTGATCCGCGTCAAAATACCGATAAGAAAGTCTGATATCATAAGCAAAAGGTTTTCTATAGTCCGATGATACAAAACCTCCTGCTGTATAATTGGTAGGCCAGGTCATAAATCTGCTGAAATCACCGGTTCTAGGCTCAAAATAATCAAAGGTTCTCACAGGTTCAAGCCTTGAATTGAATCCTACAGCAAATCTGCTTTTATATAGGATAAAACTTTCCAATTCTATATTAAAATCAGTAAAAACATCAGGCTTGTATAATCTGGAGTACACAGAACTGGCACTGAATCTTACCTGCTGCAATTTTTCATTTTTTGGCTTGTATTGTGTATGTCCTCCTTCGATATAATAGTACTGTTCGTTAGGACTTAATAAAAAACCCATGTCATTGGGGTCATATTTATCAGATTCTACACCATGACCTGCTTCATAAGTCCAGTTCCCACTTATTTTACCCAAGGCAAAATTGTAAGTGTGACCTCGCTCTGTAGTTTCATTATAAAGTTTTTGGGAAAGGACGCCGGATCCACCTATAAAATATTTCTGATCTTTGGTTTTGATATTGAAGAAACCGCCGGTAACATTGGCATCATAATCTGCTCCCAATCTGTATACGTTGGTATTCATAAGAGAAACGAATGAATTATTTCTGAGATTCTGATCAACGACCAGTGCGTTATAATTTGTTAAGGGGTTTGTTTTTATGCTTCTTTCGGAACCATCTTCAGCTCTCACAACAGCGTTTTCTTCACCTACAAAGGCATTAAAAAATCCTATTCCTGTACCTGACGATGTTCGTCCTGAAATTTTTGTAGCGTTAAACAATTGGCTTATTTCAGGATTTTCAATAATGGATTCGCCACTTTTTAACTGACTGGCCACATAGGAGAAGTTCAATGGTCTTCCACCGATTCGTCTGGAGTAAAAAATATTTCCACGATTAAAAAGTTCCGTACCCTCTGTAAAAAACTGTCTGTTATCTTCAAAAAATACCTCAAAGGGAGTCAGATTCAGCACCTGTCTATCGGATATCACCTGACCAAAATCCGGCACTAAGGTCATATCTAGTGTAAAGGCATCATTCAGACCATATTTTAAGTCTAAACCTGCACTATAGGCATTTCCTGTCGTTAATTTATTGTCTGTATTTCCGGGATCATACGTAGTATTCAGATAGCCGGATACGTAAGGGGTCAATGATAAGCGGACCGGAGATTTGATATTTTCAATATTTGTCACTTTACCGGATTGTTGTACCCAGCCCGCAATGGTAGGATCTATAGGTGCCCAATATGATGTCTCCCGATATCTTCTGACTTCCCTTCCAAACTGAATATGCCAGTCCTGAAGTGAACCTGAAGGAAACCTGAGCGAAGAGTATGGAATTTTTATTTCTACATACCAGCCATCTTCTCCCTGACTCACAGCACTCTCCCAAATCGCATTCCAGTTGACATCATCATTATTATTTGTCACTACGGCTTCATACTGGACACCCGAAGCAGTCACCAGAAATAAAAATCCGTTCAAACCACTTTTATAAGTGTCAAAAAATACACTAAAATTATCCGCATTACCTGTCTGATCCCTAAGCGATAATTCTTTCAAAATTTTATCCGGTTCGGGGTCGTTCATTTTAGCTCCTATGTACACTGCATTATTATCGTACAAAAAATAAGCATCTGTGTCAAATGTAGCAGGCAGTCCAGGAGTTGGTTCAGTCTGAACGAATCCCGATGCTTTTTCAGCATTTTTCCATACATCTTCAGACAGTAGACCATCGATTTTTATTTCTTCGGTGATTCTGAAAGCTTTGATGTTTCGATCCGGATTTACATTTGCAATAATTTTTGATGTAAACAGGAATCCGGTAATAATAAATATTGGTATAAAGAGTGTCTTCAATGGTAGGTATGATTTGCGGAAGGCAAAGATAAGCGATACAAAACTTTATTTAGGTTTTAGAATCAAACATTTAACTTTTCATTATTTGTAAAATGCAACTTCACAAAATCTCTCATTAAGAATTTTAAATAATACGGGCATGTATCGTACCTTTGTGCTCACTTTAAAAAACACAAATCGTTTTAATATGTACAGAAGTCATAATTGCGGAGAACTAAGAGTATCTGATATAGGAAATAAAGTAACCATTGCCGGCTGGATCCAAAAAGGCAGAGATTTGGGAGGATTGACTTTTGCAGATGTCAGAGACAGATATGGTGTGACACAACTGGTGTTTAACATGGATGAAAACGCAGAACTATGTACCCAAGCACGTAAACTTGGTCGTGAATTTGTCATTCAGGCAACAGGTATTGTTCGGGAGCGGTCCAGTAAAAACGCCAACAGAGCAACAGGTGACATAGAAATAGAGGTAACAGAACTCAATATTCTCAATGAATCAAAAGTGCCGCCTTTTACCATCGAAGATGAAACGGATGGTGGAGATGATCTCAGAATGAAGTACAGATACCTGGACATAAGACGTGCACCCGTACAAAACAACATTATCTTCAGATCAAAACTGGCGATCGAAACCAGAAAATATCTGGACTCACAGGGGTTTATTGAAGTAGAGACACCTTTTTTAATCAAAAGTACTCCTGAAGGTGCCAGGGATTTTGTTGTACCAAGCAGACTTAATCAAGGACAGTTTTATGCATTGCCGCAATCTCCGCAGACTTTTAAACAAATTCTGATGGTGGCGGGTATTGATAAATATTTTCAGATTGTAAAATGTTTTCGCGATGAGGATTTAAGAGCGGACAGACAGCCAGAGTTTACTCAAATCGACTGTGAGATGTCTTTTGTGCATATTGAAGATATTCTGAATACTTTTGAGGGATTGGCCAGACATCTTTTTTTGCACACGCTTGGTCTTGAACTGGGAGATTTCCCAAGAATGTCTTATGATGATGCCATGAGAATTTATGGTTCAGATAAACCGGATCTCAGATTCGGAATGCAGTTTGTGGAAATGAATGAATTTGTCAAAGGTAAAGGCTTCAGTATATTTGATGCCGCTGAACTGGTGGTCGGTATATGTGCAAAAGGAATAGCTGAAAAGTATTCCAACAAAGACATGAAAGACCTGACAGAATGGTTGCAAAGACCTCAAATAGGGGCCAAAGGACTTGTCTATATCAAATATCAGGAAGACGGAAGTATAAAATCTACTGTGGGTAAATTTTATACAGATGAAGAACTTAAGTTGTGGGCAGAAAAATTCGGGGCAGAAAAAGGAGATGTAATCTTTGTATTGAGTGGTGAAGCCGAAAAAACAAGAAAACAACTCAACGAACTTAGACTTGAGCTGGGCAAAAGGCTGGAACTTATAAAACCAGGTGATTTCAAACCATTGTGGGTACTTGATTTTCCACTTTTGGAGTGGGATGAAGAATCCAACCGCTTCCATGCCATGCATCATCCATTTACGTCACCAAAAAAGGCAGACATTCCACGTATGCTCAACGGTGATCATGAGACGATGAAAAGCCTGAAGGCAGATGCATATGATTTGGTCATCAACGGGGCAGAAATAGGAGGCGGGTCTATCAGGATTCATGACAGGGCTTTGCAATCCAAAAATTTTGACCTGCTGGGATTTTCGAAAGAAGAAGCAGAAGCACAGTTTGGATTTTTGCTTGGCGCTTTTGAATACGGTGCTCCTCCGCACGGAGGTTTAGCATTTGGTTTTGACAGATTGTGTGCTGTGATGAATGGTCAGTCTTCTATCAGAGATTTTATTGCTTTCCCAAAAAATAATCAGGGAAGGGACATGATGATAGATGCACCTTCGTCTATACATGATTCACAATTGAAGGAGCTTTGTCTTGATATTAAGACACAGAAGATGTAGCAGATCAATCCAGACTTACTCTTGTCTCGTCACCGAAGTAGTCATCCAGCCTCATCAGTGGGATCGACACATAAAAATCTGTACCCTTTCCTACCTTGGTTTCAAAGTATATGCGTCCGTTAAATGATTCGATCATATTGGACGAAATAGCAAGACCAAGACCTGTTCCGGAACTTTTTGTAGTAAAATTTGGAGTAAAGACTTTGTCTTTCATATGATCAGGAATACCGGTGCCGTTGTCTGAAATACGAATGACTGCCTCATTCCCCGCACGTTTAAGTTCGATTTCTATCTTGCCTCTCTTATTGTCCGGTATGGCCTGAATTGCATTTTTGAGCAGATTGTTCAGAATCCTGACCAGATGATTTTTATCTGCAAAAACATACAAGTCGTCGATAGGCTCAATCAAATTGATATCCATATCATCTCTTTTACGGAAAAGATCATGAATGGTTTCCACAATTTCATTCAGAATAAGTTTTTCATTACTGGCCTGAGGCATGGTGGCAAAATTAGAAAATTCATTTGCGATCTGACTGAGATTGTCTATCTGTTCGATCAGCGTAGATGATATTTTTGGTATCAGTTCCTGTGCTTTTTCAGGATACTCTTTGGTAGCCCGTTCCAGATATTGAATGCTCAATTTCATAGGGGTCAAAGGATTTTTTATCTCATGTGCAACTTGTTTTGCCATTTCACGCCAGGCCATGTCACGCTCAGTTTTTGCCAGAAGCCCTGCACTGCGTTCCAACTCCTGGGTAAGATTATTATAGTCGTATATCAGTGTTCCTATTTCATCATTGGACTTCCATTCCAGCAATTCATTGGTTTTACCCAACTTAAATTTTTTGAGTTTTTCTGCCAGTATGGATAATGGCTGAGTAATAGAATTGGCAATAGTGATTGCTATAGCTCCGGCTATAAGAAAAAGGAAAATATATGCATTCAGAATAGTACTCAGAAAGTCCAGAATATTTCCTGAAGAATTATAGGATTTATGATCTATTCCGATGAAAGCAAAAGGTCTTTTTTCAGTGAGATAAACCGGTACAAACTCTGTATCTGAGCGGTCAAAATCCAATGGTCCAACAAATCTGCTGTTATCATGCATCGAAGTATTCCATATAGCAAAAGGAACTCTGATGGCATTCAGTTCCCTTGACGTAGAGCCTACCAATGTACCGCTAAAATCAAACAAACCCAATTCTTTGTTGTGTACAAAAGAGAGATCTTTTAATTTACTATTGAGATACTTTAGTGCAGAGTCATCATCATCTATATTCTGAATATCGGATCTTATATTGTTGATGATACCTGAGGTCTCCTCTTTGTGTTTTGTTCTTTGGTTTGCTTCGATTAGATTTTTGAAGTAAAATCCGGTAATGGCACCGATAATAAGGAATGTAAACAGTATCAATAATATAATAGATAACTGGATTTTTGTTTTTAATGAGGATCGTGAGCCAAATTTAAGTGCAATATTTTCCGGCAAAAAATCATATCTGGTATTTATGAATGATAAACATAACAAGATAAGTCCACATAATGTAAAAATAAATGAAAATAGGGAGATAGGCTTTATGAGCCCGGACACTTTTTTCCATGATATAATTTTATATTGATCTGAAGGTATAGACACCACAAATGAATAGTCATTTTTGATAGATGTTTCATTTATTGAGCGAAGGATAGAAAGGTCAGGAACAGCCTGAATTCCTTCAGATTTTTCAATGAGTTTTTCCCTGTTAAAAACTGCAAATCCAAAATTGGGTGGATTATTTTTAATTCTATTTGAGACGACGGAATTGTTTTGTAGCGTAATATACAGATACCAGGATGCATTACCGGCATCAGCTCTGGCTATTTCAAATCTGGTAATATATTTGTCTTCAAAAGGATTGTGTACAATGTTTCGCCCTATTTTACGAGCGTTAATGTATGATTGATTTAGTTTGTAATAGTCAGCAAAATGATTATTAAACAATGTACTTCCTGTATTTTTATCAAAAAGTTCTATTGAATATTTTTGATCTTTCTGTGCATTCTTAAAAATAAATTGATACAAATCATTCATATCCAGTCTTGCTGGAAGGTCAAGTGAAGCAATTCTGGTGAATACGTCTCCAGCTGCCAAACTATCACTTAGGTTTTGCATAGCTTTTACTATGGATTCATCCGGTTCAGAAAAATATTGTTGAATAAATTCTGTTCTTGCTGCAATGTCTTTTTTTAATCCAAAATAAAATAAACTGACCGCAAGATATCCTGAAAACATGATCAACCACCATATCAGATAAGTAATTTTTTTTTCTCGGATTTCACTGTATGCATCAAGAATAAGTGAATATGAAATGATAAATATTGAAAATATCCAAACCGGTACATTCAACCAACCCACTGCCCGCAAAACCACATATGCCGATACCCACCCAGCTAGAAGCAATCCATACTTTCTCCATCCCTGCAAAGTTGACTTATGCATTATTTCATACAGCATTTGTGTACTTTGAAATATCAGAATCATAAGCATGCTAAAACAAATGATCAGCAAAAAACTTATCCCATCAAACTCAAGCAGTGCCTCTATCTCCAGATTGACGTCGGGTGAGATGACCATTATTTCTAATAGATGTGCACTTGAACCAAAAATAAAAAAAGTATAAAAACCTGTTCCCAAGGCAAGTAAATTGCTATTGATGACCGTTTTTACACCTAAGGACTTATATAAATTGACCAGGTAAATGATGATGCCAAAAAGCCAGAGATTGATCAGCAATCCACATATATTCTCAATTACAAACGAATCATTATTCAGAATTTTCATACCCAAAAACCCATCAAACAATGCTTTGAAGAAGGGTGAAAAGTGCAATATTCCAAACAAAAGCAATGTAACCAATAATAGTGTTATCTCTTTATTCACCTTTTTTCCTGATATAAGATTTTGTTTTATCTTTTTTGTGCTCAGGATTGAAATTAACATAATGAAAATGAAAAGAAAAACCCATGCCCATCCTTTCAAAACTCGATTTAATGTTCTTTCTTCAAACTTGATACTGAAAGTATGATTTTTTATCACTATCACTTTGTCACCGATCTCATCAGATTTGGGAACAATAGTAAGATTACTGTATATATCCTTTTTGAGTGATTCAGCTGGATTAAAAGCATTTATATTAAGCTTGATGGATGCCTGATATGAAGGTTCTTTAATATACAGAATCTCATATATTTCATCAGCAGGATTATTGGTAAGTGTCGTTCTGTTGTTCCAATAAATGATGCTGTCATTCTTGAAAACTTCAATAAAAAAAACAGAATGGTTAAGTGAATTGAGTATGGTTCTGTCACCATTACTTTGGATAAATCTTCTTATAGTTAATGAATCCTCATCGAGTTGATTTCTGACAGAAAGCTCCAGTTTTCTGATAATAGCTTCATTATCGGTTTGTTTATTGCCCAGGTAAAGCAACAAAAAAGAAAGAAATAAGAGTGCTGGAAGCAACCACCGAAACTTCATATAGTCAGGGTTTAGTAAAATAAATCAAGACGCTAAGGTAATATAAATTTGAAAAAGAGTAAAATAAATATTATAATTTAATCTAATGTAAAAAGCATAAAACAGATTGTTTTAATATTTTTAACTAATTTTGCTATTAAATTTTATTAATATCTCCCTTTATTTTATATAGTAGATAAGATTTGCCGCCATGTAATTTTGACAGACACTTGGAAATACAGTATAATACTGGTTTGGTTTAACTATTTTTTTTACCATTGGGAATAACCAATAGCACACTTTTGTCGATAACATTCCTATCCCCGCGCCTGTCAATACATCACTGAACCAATGTTTGTTGTTTTGCAATCTAAAATATCCCGTTGTTGCAGCCACCACATAACCTGAAGCGGCCAGCCATTTTGATCGGGTTTTATATTCCTGCCAGAAATATTCTGCGCCAACAAATGCGTTTGATGTATGCCCGGAAGGAAAAGACCTGAGATCACTTTCATCCGGTCTGGCTCTTGAAGTCAAGGCCTTCACAGGATATACCAATACTGCATTTAATGTAGTGGACATAAAATATAAGGCTGCCTTTTCTTTGTAATTATGTTTTGATTTATATCCACCGAAAGTAAGCCCGATATCAGCAGCCATGGGCAAATAGATCAGATAGTCATCGATTTTGTACATTTTTTTACTATTTATCTGATTACGAACATCAAAATCCACTTGCCTTATACTTTCATTGCTCAAAGATGCAAAACCATAAACAGTCAATGCAGTTGGAATCAGAAGGGTCTTTACACTTAAAAGGTTATTTTTGGTATAATTAAATGTGTCTAAGGCAGTATACTGGCCATAAACTGAAATATTGACAACAAAAAAATATATGAATGTTAATATCTTTAAAGACTTCAACTACTTTGATTTATGCTCATCAAACCATCCTATAATATAAGCTACTTTTCTCAGCAGATTGCTGGGTCGCGACATCATTTCATGACCTTCATCCGCTATCCTCACCATAGCAGCATCAATGTCTCTCAGCTTTAATGCCTGGTAATATTGTTCACTTTCGCTGATAGGTGTTCGGTGGTCAAGATCACCGGTTAGCAACATGGTAGGTGTTTTGACACTGCCTACCAGAGAAATTGGAGAACGTTTCATGTATTGATCCGGGTCTTCCCATGGCATTTTTGTAAACCAGTATTTACTGAAATATGGATAAGAATCCGCAGTCAATGTGTGAGTATACCAATTGATTACGGGCTTGGCTACAACTGCTGCTGCAAACCTGTCTGTTTTTCCGATGCTCCATGCTGTCAGGACTCCTCCACCGCTTCCTCCTGTAATAAAAAGTTTGGTATCGTCAATATACCCTTTACCAGCGATAAAGTCAACACAATCCATGAGATCATTGTAGTCTTCGCTGGGATAATTGTGATTGATGTATGCTGAAAAATCTGCCCCATAACTGGTGCTGCCTCTTGGATTGGTATACACGATGACATATCCCTGGCTCGCCATAAGTTGTAACTCAGGACTGAAGACAGGACCATAAGCGGTATAGGGTCCGCCGTGGATTTCGAGTATAAGAGGATATTTTTTTGTTTTGTCAAAATCAGGGGGAGTGATGATCCATCCCTGAACTTTTGTTTTATCAACGGTCGAATTTACCCAAAACGATTCAACTTTACCTGTTTTTCTGGACATCAGGAGTTGACCGTTCAACCGGGTAATTTGGGTTTCGGCCATTTTTGTCGGAAAGTGTCCCGTGACGAGCTCGGCTGGATTCTGTGCATCTGTTTTTGAATAGACATACTTACCGTTTTTTGAAATGGTAAAATATCCGCCTGAATAAGGTCTGCCTATATTGGCGCCGCCTAGACCACTGGCTATATTCACCAGATTTCCATCCATATTTATATTGGCCAACTTAGTGACACCATATTCATCATACATAAAAAATATAGATTTGCCATCAGTACTCCATTGCAGACCTTCAGGATCTCTGTCCAGTTTATCCGTTAAAACCTGCTGCTGATTGCCTTTCATATCTATGATGTGAATTTCGGGCTGCTGATATCCCAAAAATTTATCAACGTATCCAGCATATGCTATCCGTGTGCCATCAGGCGAAAGCACCACATGATTATATGGTCCTCTTTTTGCTACTATTGGTTCTGTATCTCCCGATGATACATCCATCCGGTAAATGTATTCATTATTGATGTCTATGGCTGAGGATGCTTTAAAATCCGCTGTAAAAACAATTGACTTTCCATCCGGCGTCCATTGTGCCTGACTGTGATTGGCTTTTTTTGAAGTGATTTGGCGGGGAGCACCACCGGAGACATTGATTATAAATAGCTGCGTATAAGATTCTCCTGATGCAATAGGTGTACCATCTTCTTTGTAGCCAACATGTCTAATTACTTTGGCGGCTGCTGCCCAGGTTGCGCCTTCCGGTGGAGAAGGCAATTTTCCGATCATAGGCATGGGTTCATCTATTTGTCTGGAAAATAATAACATATTTCCATCCGGCGACCATTTTAGATTGGCGGCTGCAGATGTCAGATTTGTAATAGAAGTTGCTGCCCCTGAATCCATCCATCTAATGAAAATCTGTGATTTCCCTTCCTCATTTGACGTATAAGCAATTTGTTTACCATCCGGTGACCAAATAATCTGACTATAATTATTTTTTCCGGAAGTAATAGGTGTATGATTGCTCCCATCAGTTGCTATAGACCAAAGGTTTGAGTATCTTTTGTCCGTCATAATATCATACTGAACCCTATTATAAATGATGGTACTTCCATCCGGAGAAATAGATGCATTGGTGGCAAACTGCAAGTCATACACATCTGTATAATTAAAAAATCCAGCCTGAGAAACTAAGGTACCGGAAAACAGACTTAATATAGCTATTAAAAATAATAAAATCCTCATGTCGTAAAATTGATTTAATTGACATCAAAGATAAATGAAGTACCATAAAAAACACTATTAAATAGGCACGCGGATAAATTTTTCCAGGAATTAATGGAATAATGTCTTTTTTTCTTCTGGTCTGAATGTTATACCCGTAGTTTTTTTTCATCCGTCGTAATTTTGATGAATTTTTGGATGTGTTCTATTTTTCAAAAAAAAACGGTGAGCATTCTCTAAAGGCGTGGATAAAAGAATGTAATCATTTTTCTATTTTATCCATCATAGCTTACAAAACTGTCAAGCTAAAAATTATAAAAGGAATGCAAAAATCACATTCCCTTTATAAATATTACAAAAATTAATTTTACCTTTTTTTATGTAAAGATCAAGATTTTAAAATCTGGTGATTACTTTATTTTGCCATAACAAATTTAACAGGAAGTGTAAAAAGTACCCTTACAGGTCTTCCTCTTTGTTTGCCCGGCGTCCACTTTTGACCCATCTTATTCATTCCTTTTATGACATATTCAGCTGCTTCACCACAACTTCCGCCAATATCCCTCAATATTCTAATATCTGTGATGCTACCGTCTGCTTCTACCACAAACTGAAGTACAACCTGTCCTTCGATATTATTTTCCATGGCTATGATCGGATATTTCAGATTACTGTAGATATACTCCAGCATTTTTGCTTTGGCGCACTCACTCTTTTCAGCTTCAGTGGCTTTGTTTTCACATCCCGGAAATCTTGGCATCTGTTCTACTACCTTAAATATTTCGTCTTCTACTGCCGCTGGTGGTGGCGGTGGTGGTGGCGGCGGTGCTGCTTTCTTTTCAACATAAACAGGGGCTTCTATCTTGGTTTCCATGGTCACCTCCATATTTTCAAATACTGGCTGATCTTCAGTAATGACTTCAGTGTTGGGTACTTCCTGAATGACTGGTGGAGGCGGTGGCGGTGGAGGTGGTGGAGGTTCATTGGTCCGAGGTACTTCTATTTCAACTTCTTCTGTTATCTTCAAGTCATTGAAATCTACCACAACTTTTTTCTCATAGCTGGTCCAATTCATTGCTACCAAAGACATCGAAACAGCTACCAATAGCCCATAACTAAAGAGGGAATCAGAAATTCTAAAAACGTCCACTTCCGGAAACTTGGTTTTGTCTGCCATACATCTGGCTCTTTTACCACTATTTGCCTTTAAAAGACTTTGAAGATTATAGGTTTTATATCTAATTTTAAAAATTATTATAATGCCGAGCGTTACAATAATTGCCATTAAGAAAAACATTCCCAAGCCAGCACTTGTGATTTCTAATTCTCCTAACATGATCTGTAAATTTTTATATTTCAGAATTAGTACTATTATATAATTAATTGATCAGCGTGTCAGACTTTTCAAATATTAGATTCAGTACTCATTTAAATGGTTTATTCGTTTTTGTAAAATCAAATTCCTCACATCTTCTATTCAATCATTTCGATTTACTTCATTAAGTAATGCTCTCTTTTCAACAGCAAATTGACGAATATTTTTGATGCAATAAAATGATATTCATCATGGTTTTGGGTGATATATATTTTATACAAATTTACATTTCTCAATTATTAGAAAAATATTAGAAATTTTTAGGATTGGGCAGTATGGTTGAACTATGGTCTATATTTGTAACTTATTTAATATCAGTTCACCTATGGAGATTTTGGTAGTTGAGGATCAAAAAGGAATGTTGCAGTCCATAAAACAGGGATTGGAGGAAATGAATCTTAAAGTGGATATCGCTACTAATGGAATTGAAGGGAAAATGCTGGCCCTGAAAAAAAGTTATAATGTCATCATACTGGACATACTCATGCCGGAATTAAATGGGCTGGAACTGTGCAAAATTTTAAGGCAATCAGGTAGTCGCACACCTATACTTTTTATATCAGCTTTGGATTCTGTAGAAGATAAAATATCAGGACTGGAAGCCGGAGGGGACGATTATATGGCCAAACCTTTTGAGTTTAATGAATTTCTGGCAAGGATTATGGCACTAAACCGAAGAAATCAAAGCGACTACCTCACTGCCGGTACAAATATCATTGATGATCTGGAAGTTAACTTTGAAACAAAATCGGCATACAGAAAAAAGATTGATTTGGAATTGACTAAAAAAGAGTTCAGACTTCTTGAGTATTTTATAAAAAATGAAGGCAGAATTTTAACAAAATCAGAAATCGCAGGCAATGTTTGGGATGTGGACTTTGACACGGGAACTAATGTAGTTGAGGTTTATGTAAATTACCTTAGAAATAAATTGGATAAAATGCATGATAAGAAACTAATTCACACTAAATTTGGTATTGGATATATTTTCAATCCGAAATAAATATGCAAATAAGAACAAGACTGACCTTGTGGTACATAGGCATTTCTGCTTTGTTACTGTTTTCGTCACTGATGTTTATATATTATAACTTCAGCAATCATCTGAGATCAGAATATTACAAAACTATGCAGTCAAAAGCGCTGATGACAGTGGCTATGCTGGTAAAAAATAATCCAGATTTGGGTCCGCAGCAAATCGACAACAAAGACAACGATTTACTACCTTCAAAGGAAAATATTTTGGTGTTCAACAGTGATTTTGTTCAACTTTTTGCATTTCATGATGAAGATAAAATATCAAATGAAATTCTAAACAGTATTAAGACCAAAGGAGAGTACAAGTTTTCAATGGATAATTTTGATGCCATCGGTATAAAATATACCACCAATTATGGTAAAGAACTTTTAATCATAGCAAAGGGTATTTTTATGTCAGAGGAGCTGATCCGCTTAGGCAATATTATGCTAATAACTTTTTTTCTCTTTCTCATTGTCATTGCTGTATCCGGATATTATTTTTCCGCTCATACGTTGCTCCCTATCACTAAAACAATGAATGAACTGGATAAAATACTCCCTTCAAATCTCTCAAAAAGACTTCAGGTCGGAAAAAATAAAGATGAATTATCCAGACTATCCGGCACATTCAATAAACTCCTTGACAGGATAGAAGAAGCTTTTAATATTCAAAAGGGTTTTCTATCCAATGTTTCCCATGAGCTCCGAAATCCTTTAGCATCAATCACATCAAGGATCCAGGTCAGTCTTTCAAAAGACAGAACCTTAGAAGAATATAAAAATTGTCTTCATTCAGTCTTAAGTGATGCAGTCGATTTAGAACATACTTCTACTCATCTGATGGAACTGGCTAGAATATCTGCCAAATCCGAAAATATATTGTTTGGACCCGTGCGAATAGATGAAATTTTGTGGCAGGCAAAAGAAAATGTAAAAAAATCCAATCCCGAATACAGTTTCATATTTGACACAAGCTGCTTGCCTGAAAAATCTGAAGACCTTATAGTCGATGCTAATGAAGCCTTGATCAAAACCGCTTTTGTTAATCTAATGGAAAATGCATGTAAGTTTTCACCTGATCATAAATCATTGGTTAAAGTCATACAAAATTCAGATGGAGCAATTGCCGTTGAAATCAAAGATTCAGCACAAATAATACCCGATTCAGAAAAGGAACAGATCTTTAAACCTTTTTATAGAAGCTACGCAAACCATGCTATCAAAGGATCAGGAATTGGTCTCTCCTTGGTAGCGAGCATACTTAATGTGCACGAATCTACACTCACCATAAAAAACGGATCAACCAAAGGAAATATCTTCACCGTACATTTTAAAAAATATACCCCAAAACATGAAAAAAATATCAAACTTAAAATGAATAACCCGCATATGACTCAAAATACTTTATAAATATTTTGTCATGGGAAAAATGTTATTTAGGCATCACAATTTATTGACAAATCTAAGCTAATTCTAATTTTAATCCTGAATTATTATTGTAATTTTGCAGAATGATCGTAATCTTTAAATGGTATAATTATTTCAAATTCAAGAATTTTATTCTTGTGTCTGTACTTTTATTATTTTCGATCTCGTTTTCTTCATTCAATCCAATTGAGCACAATGAACTGGTTTTTGACCAGAAGACAAAATCTATAATCACTCAGTGGTACGACCTCTTACTTATCCTGGAGAGTAAAGATGTAAATGCTTATCCGCCACTGTCTGCTGAACGAATCAACGGTATGGGGATAGGTGGATATGTCACTTATAATGAGTTAAAACATCTTTTTAACACCAAAGATATTAAGGCACTTAATGTCCTGAATGATGTGTATGCATATCAACTTCAACAATATTTTTCTGCATTTTCTTCCTTTGAAAAACTGTCCATATCCACTCTTAAAAACAAAATTAAAAATTCGTTATCCGCAAAATCATCCAATATTGATAACAATAATTTAGTTGAATTAAATAGAATCATCAATAGATTAAAAATATATAAAGAATCTTTAAGTGGATGCTCAGATGATATAATCCGGTTTTCAACAAACAAAAAAAATACATACTATAGATATCATTCTGAAAATCCCGTTTTGCCTCATTGGGGACAAAAAAGCACTTTTGCTATAGCCAAATCTTCCATAAAAATTAATGCCCCTTACGAGCATATTGGATCTGCAGAAAAAGCTCTGTTTGATGATGCCCTTTCTGTATACACACTTTCGATGAATCGATCTACTGAAGATCATTGGATAGCAGAATTCTGGAGCGATGATGTAAGAGGGTTGACTTTTTCACCAGCCGGTAGGTGGATTTCTATTACAAATCAGATTGTAAGAAAAGAAGAAATAAAAGCTGCATCCATGTTTGAATTGTATTTTAATCTGGGTGTAGGCTTGTATGATGCCGGGGTTTTGTGTTGGCAATCCAAATACTATTATGGGTTGGAAAGGCCATCAACTTATATCAATAGAAATATTGAAAAAACATGGAAACCACTACACGACAATCCTGAATTTCCTGCTTATCCTTCTGGTCATGCTGTTTTTGGAGCAGTATCAGCAACCATTCTTGAGCATCATTTTGGCAAATCATATTCATTTACGGACAACAGTCATCAAAATCGTCTCGAATTTAAAAGCACAGGAAGATCATTCCCTAGTCTTAAAGATATGGCTATTGAAAATGCATATTCCAGATTTGTCATGGGAGTACATTTTAAAGAAGATTGTGAAGAAGGGTTGAAACTAGGCTATGAAGTTGGAAAACAGATCAATAAAATAGATCCGGATTCTTTGATAAATAAAAAATATACTCTTTTGTAATTCTGAGTTTATTATCGGTTGATTTGGATTCTCATTGACATTTGATTGCCATTTTACTACATATTCGGTTTATTTGTTTGCAATTCATCATACAAGGATATTGTCTTGTATTAAATCGTTCTGTACATTTGTGACTATAAATAATGCTATCTAAGATATGAAGCCGAAGAAACCATTGCCCAAAAATGAAACCTTCACCGGTAAAAATCAAAATATTCACCTTTCAAAGGGTTTAATCAAACCAGTCATATCTGTCCTCGTCTTATGTCTCCTGACTTTTATCACATTTTATGGAGCATTTGATAATTCATTTGTCAATTGGGATGATCAGGTGTATGTTGAAGAACAACCACTCGTGTTAAATAAGGATTATGCAGCATTGTGGAAAACACCCGTATCGCTCAATTATCATCCGGTAACCATGATTTCTCTTGCTTTACAAGTACCCAAGGATACTAAAAAACTATCTCCTGCACCTTTGATCAAACTGAATGTCTGGCTACACATCTTTAATACTGTACTTGTGTTTTTGCTTTTATGGATGATCAATGAAAAAAAATGGATGGTTGCCATTTTCACGGCAGCTATATTTGCATTGCATCCCATGCATGTAGAGTCAGTAGTTTGGGTATCAGAGCGCAAAGATGTACTGTACACATTCTTTTTCCTTTTATCTTGTATTACTTATTGGCAATATGTAGTCACTGATAAGAAAAAATGGATAGCCTTTGCATTTATCTTCTTTATGTTCAGTGTGTTATCAAAAGCCATGGCGGTGGTTTTACCCCTGGTCTTGCTGCTGCTGGATTACTGGAAAGGACGTAAATTGACAGACTTGAAGGTTGTTGCCGAGAAATTACCATTTTTGTTAGTTTCGCTGTTTTTCGGGCTAATGGCCATAAGTGTGCAGGGTGGAGGAGATTTTGGTGGTCTGTTAAGTTTATATGGAGAAAAATCTAAAGCCATTGCAGATGCTGAAGCTTTTACGTTGCTGCAGCGATTTCAGTTTGCCAGTTATGGTTTCATCCAATATATGATGATGTTTTTTAACCCTTCAAAAATCTGTGCATTCTATCCTTATCCTGTGAGCAATAAACTGGATGGTCTATCGGCAATTTTATATCCTCTATCGGCTGTTGCCATCATTGGATTGGCGATTTGGTCATCACTTAAAACCAAAATATTTACCTTTGGTATAGGATTTTATTTTATAACGATCGCTTTAGTATTACAATTTTTATCTGTGGGTTTGGCACTCATGGCAGACAGATACAGTTATATGCCTTATATTGGTCTTGCTTTTTTACTGACCTATGTTGCTGATCTTTGGTTGGCCAAAAAATCTAAAGCACTTCAATATGGATGGTTTAGTATTTTAATTATATTTATCTCTTTTCTTGCCGTAAAAACCAAATCACAGGTGGATGTATGGCAGAATAGTGAATCATTGTGGACACAAGCCCTGCAATATTATCCCACAGATGATTTAATACTAGCTAACCGAGGCAATCATAGAGGTAAAACAGGCAATATAAATGGAGCTATGACTGATTTTGAAGCAGCGATAGCAGATGGCTGTACTCGTGCAGATGTCTATGAAGGACTAGGCAATAGTTACGGGACTATGAGCGAACAGCAACCGGACAAAAAAAATGAATATATCACTAAAGCTATTGCAATGTTCAATACAGCGCTGGAACTTGAACCTAACAATGGTCAGGTGAGATACAATCTTGGTGTTGCACAATTGCAAACTAATCCAGGTGCGTCTGTAGAAGCTTTTTCTGAAGCATTGAGACTAATGCCTTATAAAGAAGCCAATATCTTACCTGTATTGGGTCTCAGTCAGCTCAACTCCGGCAACTATCAGGAAGCCATCATCACGCTTACAAAAGTCATCAGTTCCGGCAATGCTACAGATGCTGTTTTTTATCACCGGGGTCTGGCAAATCTTGGCATAGGAAATAGGGATGTAGCTAAAAATGATTTTGATCAGGCACTGGCCATAAATCCGGCCAATGTAGATGTAAAAGCCAGATTAGCCGCCATGTAAAATATTGCTACCGGTCTTTAGATAATAATTATGCAGAATTACGACCAGCATTAATTATCCCGAAGGCGCACCGAACCACCATCTTTTCATAAGATTCTCTAAGCTCATTGGAATTATTATCGTCCAACTCAATAAGCTTTGAGAGTGCATATTGCTGTATGGTGTTCACCGGAAGAATAATCCTTTCTCTTAAATTTACTGAAAGTCTTTCTACAGGATAAGCTTCCATCAACATACCATGATCACCAAGCAGTAAAAGATTTTTTTTGGTAAGTTCGAATTCATCTTTTATTTTTTTCCAAATGATACCATATTCCGGATGGTCTGCTATTTGTTTGGTCAAGGGCATGAATGTCTTAAAAAGGGACATTTCACTGTTGTCCATGAGTGTCCTAAAAAATAGTGATTTTTTGTAAATGGATTTCAATTCTTCAAATCGACCGGATTTGACCAGACTCTCTATGGCTGTGCCCAGTCCATAAAAACCAGGGACATTTTGTTTGATCATATTCCAGGAAGCTACAAAAGGAATAGCCCTGAGGTCCTTTATGGTTAATTTTTCTGATTTACCTCGTTTTGCGGGGCGGCTTCCAATATTGGTCATTCCAAAATATTTGAGCGGACTTACGTCTGACATATAGTCTACAAAAGCCGGATGATTTTTCAACTCAAGATATGACTGAAGACTTATGTCTGCAATGGCAAAAATCAATTTTTCTTCTTCATCAGTAAAATTGGAGCTGGTATCCGCAAAAATATTATTGGTTACTCCAGCATTGAGTAACTGCTCGATATTAAAACGGGCAGACTCTTTAATCCCAAAATTTGAACTAATGGTTTGACCTTGTATAGTAAGCTGAATTTCTTTGCTCGAAATATCTTTGTCCATAGATGCATAAAATTTATGGGTCTTACCTCCACCACGGGCGGGAGGACCACCACGACCATCAAAAAAGAGCACATCGACCCCAAAATCTTTGGATAGCTTGCTAAGTTCTTCTTTTGCCTTGTATATCATCCAGTTGGCCATTAGATACCCGCCATCCTTTGTACCATCAGAAAAACCCAGCATGATGGTTTGTTTGTTTTTACGTCGTAAAAGATGTGCATTATAAAATGGAAGCTCATATAGATTTTTCATAATCACCGGTGCATGGATAAGATCATCTATGGTCTCAAATAATGGCACTATATCCACATTAATATTATCTGCATTCCATCCTGCTGCTCTGAATAATGTGAGTACTTCTATGACATTCAGACTACTGCTGCACTGACTTATGATATATCTGTGACAAGCATCTTCTCCATATTGATCTTGAATTTTAGTTATGGTGTTTAAAGTAAGTATGGTATCTGCAAACAACTCATTTTCAAAATCCGTAGACTGCACTGACCATGAGCCAGCATTTAAGTAAAATATTTTATCATTTTCAGACAAGGCGTTGTAGTCACCTACTGACTGCTGCTTCAATGACAGAATTTCATTGATTAATCTGGTATGAACTTCATTTTCCTGCCTGATATCAATAAATGCAAAATGCAAACCAAAACAATGTACTTTATTGATGAGTCCATCTACCTGATCTATAAACAATCCGTTATGTTCCAAAGTCAGAATACGTTTTATCTCCTGCAACGGTCCGAGTAAGTCTGTCGGCTTGACTATTTTATATGAAGACCTCAAAAAAGCCTGTTCGTATAAATCATTTTCCAAAGTTGAAATGATAGCATCTACGCCTTTGAAAGTAAGTCTTCTCTTGAGCTTGCGGACATCTCTGTAATAACATTTGAGCAGAGCGATGTGAAGAGATGTCGACACCTTGAAAGTGGTATCTGCCTTTACAAAGGGATTTCCATCTCTGTCTCCTCCGGGCCAGAATCCCATCCTGATGATCGGATGTATTGATGGATCCAAAAACGGAAGACTATCTTTATACTCTCCCATGATATCTGAAATGGTGTGATAGAAGACATTTTCGAGAAACCAGATTAGACTCACTGCTTCATCGTATGGGGTAGGTTTTTGTTTGTTCAGAAAAGGGGTTTTGCCCAGCTGCTGGAGCAGAAGATTTATACTTTCAGTGTCGTTTTGTCGCAATGAAACAGCCAAGTCGTTTATAATGCCCAATACAGAACCAGGATAAAACTGAGTAGGATGGGCAGTGAGCACAAGTCTTACACAAAAATTA
This sequence comes from Saprospiraceae bacterium, assembly GCA_016714445.1. Taxonomy (GTDB): domain Bacteria; phylum Bacteroidota; class Bacteroidia; order Chitinophagales; family Saprospiraceae; genus OLB9. The sequence goes on from JADJNF010000007.1 coordinate 812,147, forward strand.
TCAAGTTTTTGTTTTTCTTCGGGTGAGTAGTCATAGGCAAATAACCTGGTTTCCAATTGTTTTATTGTACCTGGACCTTTGAGATCATTGATTTTATCATAAGCTGCATCTTCCAGTGCATCAAAAAGTACAATCTGCCGCTCTATATATTGGACAAACCTAAAAAGTAAATCCAACTTTTCCAATTCATATGATATTTTGGTATGACCTGAAAAAAAAGAGTCAATAATCTGAATAGGATGTTTATTTTCGAGATAGCCCTCTTCACATTGATTGAGCAACACAGACAACAAAATGCCAGTTTTTTCTATTTTGACAAAAGGAAGAGAAAGAAAAAGACTGTTGTACAACTGAAATTTTATAGCAATATCATTTTGAAAATGCTCAATATTTTTGGACAAATAACCAGCCATACTTAGTGTTTTAATTACAATATGTGCAAAGATAAAAGAATTGCACTAAATCTGATTTTGAACTGGAAATTCATTTTAGATTTTTAGTTTATAGTGAAGTATTTTACTTTCAACCTTTCAAACTCATCATTTATTACCTTGTAATGCGGCCATCTCACGATCAAAATTCAGTTCAGGGAAAGATATTTGTAATTGCCGGATCTGTGATTTTACTTCAAGAATAAATCGCTGATGCTGATCAGAATGTACATTAAATGGTCTGTGACTGCATGATTGTGTGATGCGATCGATTTTTTCCATCAAGTGCACTGTCTCTGGAGTAAAATAATGGGTCACAAATTTTTCCCAGATATAATCTATAGCCTGATCATTGGGATGAATAAGGTCTGCCTCATAAAATCTATAATCGCGCAGGTCATCCATGACCCACTCATATGAAGGAAAATAGGTGATGCCAGTATCGTTGCCTTCTAGCATTTCCACTATTCTGAGTAGACTGGCTTTGCTTCTGGCATTTTCGATGATTCCGTCTTTGATGTGTCGTACAGGGCTAACTGTAGTTACAATATTGATTTGCGGATGCATTTTTTTTAAAAGATTGAGTGCAGTGGCTAATTTGATATAGCCATCTTCTGGCTGTATCGTCTCTTTTATAAAAGCCACAGGGTTGATTTTATGACAATTTGCTACGATAGATTCATCTGATTTCTGTCTGTAAGCTGTCACCGTGCCCAGCGTGATGAATATATATTTTACCTCTGAGAGCAACACATGTATATTTTCTATGGTCCGATTGATTTTATCGAGTGCGGTATCTTTATCCACATCACTTAATACACTATGGAAATCAGGATGCACCCATACTCCTTGTGAATTTTGCAATGATTCACTACTGAAAACCTTCCTGTCACAGATATATTGGATAAGTTTTGAGATGGATACTGGATTGAATACCGTGCCAAAAGGATTGGAAATACATTTAAATTTATATTTTTGCAATCGCTCACTGATATTTTGCGAAAAGCAAGAACCAATGAGGAGTACAGTATCATTGTGATCTATCTTCTGTTTAGCAGGTGGGATATTCAGTTCAGTTCTGAAATGCATTCGGTCTGGTATTTATTAACAAGATGTAAAAATGAGTTTTTTTTCTAAAATATTCAATAATTCTGAAAAATCAGTCGATCCGGAAATACAATTCGGAAGGTTTACTGACTCATATAAGGAGGATGAGAAATATCAATGCTGGGACAAATCCATAGATAATTTTGAAAACGAAAAATATCTCACCAGCTATGCCATGTTTTTTGATTTTCTTGCTATTGATGGCCAAAATAATGTACAATACACCCAAAGCCAGGGAAAAATAAGCTTTACCATCTATCAAGGCTCCAAAATAATTTATGGTGATGCTGATTTTGCCCGATTCAGGGCTGAAGCCAGGATTGTAAAATCACCCAAACCAAACCTGGGACTGATGCGCTTGCTTCTGGAAGAAAATTTTGGTCTTAAATATACCAGATATTCGATCGACGAAGAAAACTGTATTTGTCTGAAATTTGATACTTATGTAGAAGATGGTTCGCCACACAAAATATATCAGGCGCTCAAAGAACTGGCTACTCAAGCAGATCGAAAGGATGATGTCCTGATTCATAATTTTGAAGAATTGATACCTATCAATTTTAATCATACCAGACAAATTTCTATTCAAGAGAAAAAAGTGAAGTTTGATTTTTTTACATCAAATGTGAGAAAGGTATTGCACGAAATTGATCATGGCAAACTGAATACGTATCTGTACCCCGGTGGAATTTCTTATTTGCTGCTGGACTTCTTGTACAAAATAGATTTCCTGATCAAACCAGAAGGTACCTTGATGGAAGTAGTCAGGGCGTGCAATGAACTTTATTTTACTGATAATATGACAAGCGTTCACGATAAGAACAAAGAAATGATCAGGAAGGTAAGGCAACTTGAAAAAACAAGTTTTGATGAGTTTGAAAAAGAGCTGTATGAAGTAAACTCTACTTTTGGTATGTCTATGCCGGAAGGCCATCAAAGACTCGCAGAGATTATTGACGCTCAGATGAATGATTTTGACTGGTATTATGAAAACAAATATTTTGCTTACGCCAATGGTATCTGTGGCTATGTTGTAGGCTATTCCCTGTACTCATATTCTTTGCCTGAGCCATCCAAAGACTTATTGAAGTTGTATTACAGAATTACAGAAAACCAATTCTTTCAAGCGTTGGGATTCAGCGATGCTTTTATCTCAGGTGACGTCTTTCATAAAAATAAAATTAAAACAGCCATTGCGTCAGTCATTACTAAAAATAGTGGAAGATATCCGGGTCTAAAAATTAATTCAAAAATGCTCCAGTATGATGATATCAGCTCATTTTTAAAAAGCTTTCTGATGATGATCAGACACATTGAATACCCCGAAGAATAATCATGGATACAAAATTGATCATACCGCTGTACGAAAATGTTATCATTCAGATAGCCACGCCATACAGCACAGGAACTGGATTTTACCTAAAATCAGCAGACCCTATTGTCACCAATGAACATGTAATCAGAGGAAATAAAAATTGTGTCATAGCAGGTAAAAATTTTGCAAAACAATTAGTAGATGTTGTGTATGTGGATACCAAGTACGACCTTGCTTTTATAAAATCTCCCGTAGGTCATCAGATGCCTGATATCAGCACCGGAGAAGCGGCATTATTGGATGAAGGAGAAAGAGTAATCGCAATAGGTCATCCATTTGATTTAAAATATACCGTGACACAAGGCATCATATCCAGCATGTTGCATAAAGAAGAAGATGTGGACTATATACAACACGACGCCGCCCTAAATCCTGGCAACAGCGGAGGTCCACTGGTAGATATAAATGGCAATGTAATTGGTATCAATACCTTTATTATTCAAAATGGCAACAGCATCGGGTTTTCATTACCGGTGTATTATCTCATCAAATGTATAGAAGAGTTTAAGAAAGGTAGTGGTGCGGCCGGAGTGAGGTGCCCGTCCTGCAAGCATATCAGTTTTGAGAAAGAAGGATCGGAGTCAAAATACTGTCCGATCTGTGGAACACATCTTGTGATGATCTCACAGATAGAAGACTATGAGCCTTATGGAGTATGCAGTACTGTGGAAGAGATCATTGGCAAACTGGGATACCCGGTAGCCTTGACCCGAAAAGGTCCAAATACCTGGTCGCTCAACAATGGAAGTGCCATTGTTAATATTTCTTACTACGAAAAAACCGGACTTTTGGTCGGTGATGTGTATTTATGTACGCTGCCCGAAAATAAAATTTCAGAACTGTATTATTATCTTTTGAGAGAAAATTATGCCTTGGAGGGAATGACCCTTTCCATAAGAGAACAAGACATAATATTGTCATTACTCATTTATGACCAATATATCAATACTGAAACCATGTATAAACTTTTTAAGAATCTGTTGAGCACTGCCGACAAGTATGATAATATCCTTGTGGATACCTTTGGGGCTCACTGGAAAAACACAGGTCAACAAAATTAAAAAATCATATATTTAATTTTTTTTTGGTACAATTAATGTAGTTATAAAAAAAATACATATTTTTATCCTTCCATTTACAATAAAAATATGGCTAGTTATTAGCTTATTATAAAGATTTTATTTACATATGAACAATTTAGTTTCAAAAATCAGTGTTGTCCTTTTTGTATTGTCGACGATGATTGTATCAGCGCAGGATATACATTTTACACAGTTTTACATGTCTCCGCTCAACCTTAATCCGGCGTTGACAGGAGTGATGAACTGTAAAACAAGGATGGTAGCCAACTATCGTAATCAATGGGCTGCAGTACTCGCGGCCAATGCTTATAATACCTATTCAGTATCTTATGATCAGAAAATTCCTGTTGGAAGAGAAGATTATTTTGGTATAGGAGGATCTTTGTGGGGAGATGTAGCCGGTGAATCCAGATTTGGTACTACACAAGGAAGATTATCCCTTTCATACAGTAAAAAGATGGCCGGGTATAGAAAAAAAGCCAGTTACCTGGTGATTGGAGCAGATGCAGCTTTGTCATCCAGAAGTATTAGTAAGGCAGATTTAAGATGGCCTTCACAGATTACTTCTACTGGATTTAATCCATCATTGCCTTTCTTTGAACCAAATTTTCAAGATACAGACTTTCTTTATGCAGATTTATCCGCAGGATTGCTTTGGTTCAGTATTATAGATAATAACACAAACTGGTATCTGGGTGCCGCACTTCATCACCTCAACAGACCAAATGTATCTTTTCTTGGTGAGACGGTTAATCTGTATAGCAGATACACCGTGCATGCAGGACTTCAGTTTGAGATGCAACGCAAAATATCCATGTTGCCATTTGCAGTATTTATGGCTCAAGGCCCACACAGATCACTTAATGCAGGTACAAATTTCAGATTTGCACTGGGACCATCAAAGACCACTAACCAGTCATGGGAAGTTGGCGCATGGTACAGAATAGGTAATAAAGTGCCATCAGGCCTTCATTCAGATGCAGTAATACTGTCTACAAGGTTTAATTACGAAAACTTTGGTATAGGATTCAGTTATGATATAAATATATCGGGATTACGACAAGCTTCACCGGCAAACGGCGCTTTTGAATTTTCTCTGGTCTATAATATCTGTGGTCCTGAAAGCAGAGGTGTATACTGTCCCCGATTCTGATATACTTCTGATAAACATTTTCATCTGCGTAGTCTGATTGATCGGCTCGTATCTTTTGTAATCAACATAACGGCATATCACCCTCATTATTTTTTAACTAAGGTTGAGATATTATCTCTTCTATAAAATCAGTAAAGTTATGTTTGGCAATAAAAATGATAAACAAACTACTTCCGGAAACGCACCTGTCTCTACCAATGTAAGCAACAGTATCGTAGAAGGAACAAGTATAAATGGAAATATTATCGCACCAAATGACATACGTATAGATGGTGTACTGGTAGGAAAACTGGACTGCAAAGGAAGGGTGATCATCGGTCCTCAAGGCAAAATAGAAGGTGATATCAATTGTATAAACGCAATTATAGAGGGAACATTCAGTGGCAATATTCATGTAAAAGAGCTATTGACCGTAAAAGAAACCGGCGTGGTAAGCGGTGATATAGTGACAGATAAACTGATGGTCCAAACTGGTGCCCTATTTAATGTAAGTTGCAGTATGGGTGGCCAGAAACTCAAGTCTTTGGTTCACAAAGAACAAACTCCTAAAGTAGCTCCGTGACCTGATATCCGATTATGAAATCCGGTCACCCACCTCAAAAAAATAAAAACAACGCTTATCTTAAATATTCAGGTTTAGCATTCCAGCTGGCTGCTGTGGTATGTATTGGTCTTTTTACCGGTCGATGGATTGATTCAAAAATGCAGTTGGAAAAGCCCATTTTCACCATGTTGCTGGTCATGCTTTTTTTTGCTTTGTTTTTATATAAATTATATGATGACCTCAAAAAAGACCAATGAAACATTTCTTTCATTTCCTTTTTCATCTTTTTTTGGTTTTGGTTATTCTCATTCCGATTTTATACTGTGTGCATAGTTTTGAAGCTCAGAAAAATAATGTCTATGTAAGCGTTTACAGTATATCTATGTTTACTGTACTTAGCTTATTGCTTTATTTATTTCTCTACAAATCAGTTAAGAGCCCCAATAAACAACTATTTATCTCCATTACATTGATGAATATGCTTATTAAAATGACATGTTCTATCGTTTTACTTTTAATATACAAAGCCAATTATCATCCGGTAAATGGAAAATTTATTATTCCATTCCTGTTGGTTTATCTTTTTTTTACTATTTTTGAAACGTATTTTATGGTCAACCTTGCTGACCAAAAACAAAATTAAATGTGATCATGAGTATGGATGCAACTAAAACCACGTATGAAGTAGAAGGTCTTGACTCTTTTACCGATGAATATCTTCATACCAAAGATATCAGAATCATTACCAGGGTCGGAAATAAGATAAAACTTTTGTATGATCAAAAAGCATATGAGGCGGTCATCAAAGATTTTGATCCTGAAACTAAAAGAGCTTGGATCAATGTTTCAGGTTTTGATTTCAGAATAAAAATAAATGAACCGCTGGATAAACTTATACACGAACTGGGATTTCTTCGTGCAAGCAAACATTCTGTTAAAGAAATAAAATCACCAATGCCCGGCCTGGTAGTCAATTTTTTTGTAAATGTGGGACAAACCGTGGTGGAAGGAGATAAATTGCTCAGCCTTGAAGCCATGAAAATGGAAAATATACTGAAGTCTCCCGGTGATGGTGTCATCAAAACGATTCATGTATCCAAAGGACAATCTGTGGATAAAAACCAGTTATTGATAGAGTTTGAGTAGTGGGGACGTGAGAAATGATGATGGATTTCACTTTTTGACAGGCATCTGTTTGCCAAAATGTTGCACCCAATATTTATCTACTTTTGCGATAGCCATTTCATTGACTTTAGGGTGCATGAGCATGGTGCAATGTGAGTAACTATTGAGCCAGTCCCTCAATACTTCTTCAAAAGATCGCTGACCTTCACCCAGATTTTCGCCTGCAACCATCCAGTTGTATCCTACTTTTTCAAGTCTTTGGCCGATGTCCTGACCATCTCTGGAAAAATGAGCAAAAAAATTGTATTGATGCATTTCCGAAGCCTGATTTAGAGCACTTTTATATAGCGTTTCATTCCAGACTATGTTATCTACAGGGGCCATATATTTCCTTCCGCAATAACATCCCTGTGACCTGATCTTATTTACAGCATCCGTCATATTCTTTTGCTGATCTGAGTCAGGGTGACCTTCAGGCAAGGATAACCATCCCAAAAAAGTAAATATGATGATTAATAATTTCATTGATATCCAACTATAAATATTTCAAACAAAAATAACGATAAGACAGCAAATGTGTTTTATTTTTATGATAAAAAATGCGAAATTTAACTGATTTTTAACCCTACAGGAAAGCCGCTCCGAATACGCCTGCCGAGTCACCTAATTTTGGTTTGAAAAATCGGGTATCCAGTCGGTGATTGAATACATGTTTTTTTACTTCATTTACTCCCAGTGTATATATTTCATCAATATTACCTACTCCGCCACCTATCACGATTGCATCCGGATCTACGATATTGATCACTACTGTGATAGCTTTGCCAAAGAAGTAAAACAAACGTTCCATCGTTTCTGTGGCATGCTGGTCTGTACCATTGCGATAGTCAAGATTTATTTCTTTGAGGTTTTTGGTCTGGCCGCTGATCTGCCTGTAGTATCGCTCCAGCGCAGGGCCGGATATGATCGTCTCGACACAACCCGTTTTGCCACAATAACACTTACCCCCTGAATTGTCCAGAAAATTGTGTCCCCATTCGCCACCTATGCCCTGTCGCCCTCCTATCACTTTGCCATTGACCACCAGTCCTCCACCCACTCCCGTGCCCAGGATAACTCCAAATACTACTTCTGCGTTCGGCATTTCTTCTACGATGACTCCCATCTTGGTTTCTGCTACAGCAAAACAATTGGCATCATTACTCAAAACAAAAGTAATGCCCGTTCTGCTTTCCAGATCAGCTTTAAGATTTTTACCGTTGAGTGAAGTGCTGTTACAATTTTTCATTTCCCCAAGGATGGGATCCAAAGTTCCTGGCGTACCTATTCCAATTTTAGTTGGACTAATACCACTGCCTGCTATTAATTGATTAATCAGAAGATGAATTTGATCCAGTACATGCTCATATCCCAAATGACCTTCCGTAGGTACCCGCAATCTGGATATCACTTGTCCTGAATCAGGCATCAATACTACCCCTTCTATTTTGGTACCACCCATATCAATACCCCATAATGCATCCATTTCAATGATTTTGGTGCTAAAAATATAGGTTTATCCGTTGATATTAAAATTTATACACCATTTTTATCATATTATTTTATGCATTGAAATTATAGTCCTTACCTTGTGACTTGTTACAAAAGAAAAAATAATGAAAAAGGAAATCAAAGAGATAATCCCTGGTGTGGGATTAGGTACCTTAAAATTCGGAATGACCAGAGATGAGGTAAAAAAACTGGTAGGAAAACCGGATGAAGTTGAAAATCTACCTGGTTTTGAAGAAGAAGTCAATGATGAGCTGGAATCCTGGCATTATGACGAACATGAATTTTCATTGGTATTTGATGCAGATTATGACTGGAGGCTGGTGTCTATAGCTGTCAGTGACCCGTATTTTACTTTTCATGGCAAAAACATCATTGGCATGGATAAGCAGGAAACCCTGGATTTACTAAGTAATTTGGGGATAGAAATATCCAATGAAGAAGACCTGTCAGATGACGAAAACCCTAATCTGGAACTGATAGAGTCTGAAGATGCCGGACTGATGGTTTGGTTTGCTGACGATGAAGTCATAGAAATCCAGATACTTCCCGATGTGGAAGAAGACGGAGAAACTTTGATATGGCCCGAATAAATACTGAAGCGTAAGTATAAAATTTTATCAAATTACTTGTACCCCAATGGCATATCGGTCCAATATGCCAGATGATACATTTTATTCAAGCCTATATTTTTGTGACTATCCCATATTTTTTGCTTTAAATATTACCTATGACAATTTGTATATTAATTTCAAATAATCTGGTGATTATCTGATGAGTTAAATTTGGCTGATTTTCATCAATCAAAAAATATTAAACATAAACTTATTGGTCTGGTTTTTTACCTCTTTTGTAAATGACCAGACCATTTAAAAAATTTCTCAATATCTGATCTCCTACTTCCACATAACTGGGGTGGTCATCTTTTCTGAAAAGATCATTGAGTGCTCCTTTAGTAATTTTAAAATCTACTAGAGATAAGATATGCAGGATATCATCATCTTTAAGCTGGAGAGCCACGCGCAATTTTTTGAGTATGTCATTATTTGAAAGCATATGAAAGCATTACTTATGTGATGTGTAAAAATCATAAATCAATCTCATACCATCCAGGGTCAGCTCTTTACTTACGATATCAAAAGATGTTTGTAAAGGGTGAAGGATAGTAATCAATCCACCAGTAGCTATAACCTTGTAAGTACCCTTTAGCTCCGACTTCTGTCTCTGAATAATCTCATTGACGAGCCCAACGTAGCCCCACATTACACCGGACTGTATTGCAGATACGGTATCATGGCCAATGACAGACACAGGAAGTTCTATCGGTACCAAGGGAAGCTGTGCGGTCTGACTGGACAATGATTGAATAGCAGTCTTTAATCCCGGTGCGATCGTGACGCCGGTGATACCGGACTTGTCTGCTATGGTAAAGGTCAACGCAGTGCCAAAATCAACTATAATACATGCATTGCTATACAGTTTTATGGCAGCATATGCATTGGCCACGATATCAGACCCTATCTCATATGGGTGCGGGATTTCAATATCGAGAATTTTGTATACCTCGGGATTGAGCAGCAGCGGATGGCAGCCCGTCACATTTTTTACTGCTTCGATGATGACTTCATTCAGATCAGGAACCACACTGCTGATGACACAATGACCTACATCAGATCCACTGATACGCCATTCGAGCAAAATATTTCTGAGTGCGCTTTCGTAATAAAATTCGGGTTGGGTATCCTTAGTTTCATATCTGAAAGTATTTGTCCAAGCATCATCTTTGTGCATGGCTATGACTATATTGGAGTTCCCGATATCTATTGCTAGGATCATAAAGCTGCCGGTAAATATTACACAGCAAATGTACTTCTTTTTAGTAATTATTTAGGTACAATCAATATCAATCAAAAAAACTACAAGCAATGTAAAATTATCTGATTTTTATGTTTTGAAAGCAGGTGCCTAAATAAACTACCCATAATTTTCATTTTAAAAAACCAAGGTAATTCATAAAATTCAAATATCCTTTTTTCTTCAGGCTATCCGAACAGGATTCGAACCTGTATCCATGTTGTTCAGGTAGTAAGGCTGTAAATACGCTTCCCTAATGACACTTTTGTGAGGTTCCGAGCAACTATTCAACCTATCTGTCTGCTCTGGTCGAATAGGAATATCCTTACACTCAATGGCTCTGGATTTTACCTCAGCTTTTCCTGAAAATCCAAATCAAGCTATCAATAATCTATTAAGTATTGAGCCTGCTTCAACTGATCTACGATCAGACCAATGCCAGATAATGTGAAATGGTAGATTTTGACAGCAATTATCTCCATGTATTACATCGCTTTGAGCTTAAAAACCATGGCATTGTATTCCATTAATCTGGCAGTATTGAGCAAGCTTCTTGTAGAAGCGCTCTTCACGACATTTTCTGATATTGGCTTTAGTACTAGAGCGCACCCACGATTCCTATCATGATGGCATTCTTATTAAAGTATTCAGCTTTTATTGTATCTATTTGACCATTGATATAAAAGTAATCGTTAAAATTACAATCGAAAGGATTGAACATTATATCACATATACAACAGTCAAGAGCATAATATTCTATTCCGTCGAGCATATATAAAGACATAGTGTGGCATGAAAATGTTTTATCGGTTTTAGGTTTCATTTTATACTTATCAAGTACATTCTCTACACAACTAATGTTGATGTATTCATCATTTTTGCAGCATGATGTCAATAAAATTAGCATTAGTAAAATAAGTTGCAACTTCATTAATATTGATTTTTTAATATAGACGTAGGTACTGTTGGGAATGGTTGGTAGTATTGTTTATTTGACTTAAAAAATATAATAAAAAATCGGTGCCATCTAGTTAAAGTATTAATATCCATTATTCTATCAAACAACTTTTTGTTCCTTTTATCATCACTGGCGATGCAAAGGTAAAAACATGGTGCGCAACCTTTTTGCGTAGTAAAATTTATTCTGTATTTTTGCGAAAATATTTTATAACCAACCTTAAGTTCTATTTTTTAACCATTCATAGTTCGAATTATTTTAAGTTCGAGAAGCTTTTAACATGCCCATAAACAAAAATGCTCTAATCCGATACAAAGTCCTTGACGCTTGCTTACGTAACCGTCAACGAAAATGGACACTAGATATGCTCGTTGATAAAGTCAGCGACGCACTTCACGAATACGAAGGTATCTCCAAAGGTGCTTCAGTTCGCACCATACAATATGATATCCAAATGATGCGAAGCGATAAACTTGGGTATAATGCGCCAATCATTGTAGTAGAAAAAAAGTACTACACATACGAAGACCCAAAATATAGCATCACCAATCTACCGATCTCCCATGCCGATATGCAACAGATGTCTGAAGCTGTAGAATTATTAAAACAGTTTAAGGGATTCGAACACTTTAATAATCTCAATGATGTGGTGCAGAAACTCGAAGACCACGTCTATAGTACTTCCAAAAAACAACCATCTATCATTCATTTTGAAAAAAATGAAAGGCTCACTGGTATTCATTATCTAGATGTGTTATACAAAGCCATTCAAGAGAAAAAAGGCCTTTCTATTACTTACAAATCCTTTAAAGCAGAATCTGCCAGTATCATTACTTTCCATCCCTGGTGGCTGAAAGAATATAAAAATCGTTGGTTTCTTTTTGGTATGAAAGCAGATACGATTCTGAATCTTGCGCTAGACCGAATACTAGCCATAGTAACAGATGAAAAAATTCAATACAAACCTTCACAAATATCTTCTATTGACGACTACTTCAGAGATGTCATAGGCGTCACTGTGAGTTTGAACGTTCGTGCAGAAAATGTCAAGCTTTGGGTGGACGCAGGAAATGCTCCCTATGTAGAAACCAAACCATTACATCACAGTCAACAAGTGTTGGAACGAAATAAAGATGGAAGTATAATCATAGGTCTTAAAGTGCAACTCAATTTTGAGCTTGAGCGGGAAATACTTGGCTTTGGAGAGACTATGGTGGTAAAATCCCCTGAGAGATTGAGAAAAAGAATCATTAGCAAAACCAATTCAATGCGGGAAAATTATCTTGATTTGAATTAAAATAACGTTTTCGATTATAATTACTTCTTTTAAATGCCCTTCGTCTATAAATTCTTGCTGTTGATAGAATAGTCAAAAACCTTTTGCAACTTCCATCCAATTGGTCTCGTCATTGTTCTGATTTTAAAACAATTAAAACAAAATGGCATGAAACCTTTTTTACTTTTCATTTTCACTCTACTCCTTTCAAACTTAAACGCACAAACTGTAAAAGGAACACTATCTGACAATACTATTCCTGTTGCATATGCAAATGTAATGTTGTACAGCGCAAAAGATTCTTCTCTTATAAAATTTACCTATTCCGAAGACAACGGATCTTTTCAATTTGACCAGTTAACCTCCGGAGAGTATTATATTGATGCTACCTTTATTGGTCTTGAAAATTACCGCGGCTCTATTTTCAGTATTCAGAATCAAGATATAGATCTTGGCAATATAGCAATGAGTACAACAGCAAATCAGCTGGCAGAAGTGACGGTAACCGCCAAAAAACCATTGATGGAAGTAAAACCAGATAAAGTAGTGCTCAACGTGGCAGGTAGTGTCCTTGCAACGGGTGATGATGCACTCAGTTTGCTTCGCAAAGCCCCCGGTGTATTGGTTGACAACAATGAAAATATTACACTACTCGGAAAATCCGGTTTGATAATTTATATAGACGGTAAACCATCGCCCCTAAATGCTGCAGAACTGGCCAATATGCTAAAAAATATGTCTTCCAATGATATTGAAAGTATAGAAATCATAAGTAATCCATCTGCAAAATATGAAGCTCAGGGTACAGCTGGCATCATTAATATAAAACGCAAAAAGCTTATTAGTACCGGCGTAAATGGTTCAGCATCTATTACAGGCAGACAAGGAAAAACATTTGGGCTCAACACAAGCACAAGCTTAAACTATAGGAATGAAAAGATTAATCTAGTCGGAAATGCCAGCTATTTTAACAGCGACAACTGGAACTATAACGATTTTTATAGAACACAAAATAACCTAGGATTCAATACTGTCAATGAAAATAACAACAATAATACAGGCTATAATACCAAAATATCTGGTGATTATTACCTGAACAAAAAGAACACCCTTGGATTTATTGCTGAATACAGTGCCGATGATTTCGGGATGAGTAATAACTCGATCACAAAAATGGGTAATCTCCTGCTTACGGAAACGGACTCTTTGCTTCTGAATCTTGGACAAGTTAAAGCCAAATCAAAAAATTCCAACTTCAACGCAAATTATTATTTTGACGGAGGAAATGAAACAACATTTAATATTGATGCTAATTATGGCCGCTTTCGAAGAGATAATGATTCATATACACCAAATGAATATACATCACCAGACAGGTCAAGGGTGACCAGCACTTTTAAAGTCAGAAGCATTACACCCACTACCATTGATATCATGACGTTAAAAATGGACTATGAACGTAAGATTGGCAAAGGCAAAATATCGGGAGGGTTTAAATCAGCGTTGGTTCAGACTGATAACAATTTCAATTTTTATAATATCACTGATGATGAAGAATTACTGAATGTTAATTTGAGCAATAGGTTTAAATATGACGAATGGGTAAATGCAGGATACATAAATTATAATTTGCAAGGTAAAAAATTAGGATTCAATGCTGGAATGCGGGTAGAAAACAGCAATACAAAAGGTGATCTCTTAGCCATGAACCCTGTCAACAACAAATTGGTTAAAAGAAGTTATACAGACATCTTTCCATCTGCTGGCTTATCCTATTCACCATCGCAGAAACATAGCTTTCAGTTTTCATATGGCAGGAGGATCAACAGACCAAACTATCAGGACCTGAATCCATTTGAGTTTCAGCTGGACCAGCTTACTTTTGAGAAAGGAAATGCATTCTTAAATCCAGAATATACGGACAACCTTCAAGTGACACATACATATGCATACAAGTTAACCACTACCCTATCCTATAGTCATACTAATGATGTGATCACGAGGTTGGTAGATACATCAGGATTGAAAGGTTCATTTATTACCTGGGATAATATTGCCTATCGGAAAGTGTTTACAGCTAGCGTTAGTGCTCCGTTTTCCATTACTGAAAAATGGTCTACATATACCAACCTGAATGCAGTACACACAAGAAATAGAGCAGATTTTGGGGATGGAAGGTTGATCAATCTGAACGTAAGCTCATTTAATATGTATCATCAACAGTCCTATTCTTTCCCTAAAGGCTGGAATGCTGAAATATCAGGATGGTATACTTCACCATCGGTCTGGGAAGGCACATTTGTCATGAATTCAATGTGGGCTGCAGGCGCAGGTATCAGCAAAAAGTTTGCAAATGATAAAGCTAAGGTAACTTTAAGTATTGATGATATTTTCAAAACCAATGTATGGAGTGGTGAGAGTACTTTCGGAGGTTTATATATGGATGTAAGCGGTGGTTGGGATAGCCGAAGAGCAAGATTAACATTCAACTACAATTTTGGCAAAGAGATCAATAGCAAGTCAAGAAATAGAAGGACTGGTCTTGAAGATGAACAAAATAGAATTAAAAAATCATAAAGTAAGTGGTCCGGAATATATTATTCAGTGGAATTTAAAATATAGTTGTTTTGTTGGTAAAAGGGAATATCATAAAGTTGATATTCCTTTTCCTTTTTACAAAAAAATGATTCATCAGCATTGCCTTGTTGTATTTCTTATCTTTAAAAGAGATCAATTAGTTGATTCTTTAATTCAGTTAGGTATGATTATAAAATCCTAAAAAATGTCTTTTTGTTAATTTGCTATAAAATGTTAAACACATGATACTATCATATATATAATTTAAAAAGGGCTTGAGAAATATATTTCCCAAGCCCTTACTATTCTAAATACGTAAATTATTTATTTTGTTCGTTCTCTTTTTTTAGCTGAATAATTCACCTTTAATTGTCCTGCCTTTCTAAGAGACGTCTTTACATCACCTATAATTCCCATGGTCACGTCCACATCCACTTTTAATGAAGATATGATACTTTGTCTTTGGGACTCGGCAACACCGACTTTATGCTTTTCCAAAAACAATGGGATATCATCTGTTGTAGCAAATTTATCCCCCAATTGTATTCTTGGTTTAGTACCAGCTTTACCTTTATATTTATCAGTAGGTCGTCCGACAAAAATAAAATTGACCAAAGTTTTCTTCTCCAATTTTGTAAGTTCTGATGCCTGAGGTGTATTTACTTTTACCATCAACTCTGTATCTCTCATCTTGGTCACCACCATGAAGAAAAACAACAACATGAACACGATATCCGGCAAAGATGCTGTAGAAATACCGGGAGTAACATTCCCCTGCTTCTTTTTAAATTTTGACATATCTGATTGATTTTAATTTGTCAATAATGTTTATTTCTCTTCTCCAAATTTCGTAGGCTCAGCCTCTGAAATTACCAACGGTATTGCATCTTTAATCTCCTTTTGCTGAGTGTTGGTCAGTTCGGTAAGGTTTTTACCAAATTTTGCCATAGCTGCCTCCTCCCAAAGTTCATTATATGCGGCTTTCAGTTCGTTATACACTTCCAGATAAGTTTTGTACTTGGTGCCTCTGTCATTTTTAATGGAGATAATTGCTTTTTGGGGATTTTCAGACATATCGGACCTTTTGTCCGGATTGGCAATAAAAATCTTGGTATTATTTTTCAAATCCTCAATTTTCATTTGTTCCCCACGGATAAGCAGTTGATTTTGTGCATTAACCAAAACTGAATATACATTTCTGGAATTCAGTTTCATTTCCGGTGGCGGTTCTTCCGACCACTGAGGCAACTTTACAAGTACCCCTTTATCTTCTGCTATTGTTGTCGTGACGAGAAAGAATATCAACAACAGGAAGGCAATATCTGCCATAGAACCTGCATTGATCTCATTACTCATTCGGTGTTTATTCTTTGACATATTACGATAATTTAGTAATTATTTAAAGAAATTTCTCACTTCAAAAATAACAATTGAAAGGAATGCTACAGCCGCAAGACCCAAAAGGCTATATAGACCCGCAGAAATAAATTTACTTAAGCCTTCGGTAATGTAGAAAGGATCTTTACTCCAATAAGCATCAAAACGTCCACCTGTATCATAGGCAGATGTGCTATAAAGGATTAAAAACACAATAATCAGAATCCCAAAGCCAAATAAAAACTTTGACCCGGATTTAAAGTTTCTGACCAAGTCCCATACAATACCCACCAACATTAAGAAAAGACATAAAACTCCAAGTATTATTGTCAAATATAACCCCGAATTAAAGAAATTAATGTTTGATTTATCTGCCATGCTTGTCAGGTCTGTGTTCATATCGTAACCAGCAGAACTGAAGCCAGCGACAATACCTATTACAAAGATAAGGATACATAAAACTCCCAACCCAACAGCAATGGCATCACCGTATTTAACCAATTTATTATACATAATAATTTATATTTTATTGGTAATCAATGATTATTTAAAAACTCTGTTTCTCGCCATAACTTCTACCAATCCTATAGATGCATCTTCCATTTTATTGGTAATACCATCAATTTTAGAAACGATATAATTATAAAATATTTGAAGAATAATGGCTGAAATAAGACCAAATACTGTAGTCAAAAGTGCTACTTTAATACCACCGGCAACTACGGTAGGAGAAATATCACCCGCAGCCTGGATTTTATCAAAAGCCTGAATCATACCTACAACTGTTCCCAAGAATCCCAACATCGGAGCAAGTGCTATAAAAAGTGATATCCAAATCAGACCTTTTTCCAGCATTCCCATCTGAACAGAACCATAAGAAACGATTGCTTTCTCTACAGCTTCAGGACCACCATTAGCGTTTCTTAGCCCTTCATACAATACACTTGCGGTTGGACCAGGCGTAGCTTTTGCTATATCTTTTGCACCTTCTATATCATTATTAGAAAGTTTGTCCTCAATTTTACTCAATAAAACGTCAGTATTTGCAGACGCAATATTTAAGGTAATAATTCTTTCAATACAAAAAGCCAGACCAAATATCAAACAGACCAATACTGTACTCATCCAAATCCAGTCCCCTTCTATGAATTTTTCTTTCAAAACCTGAAAAGCTCCAGGACCTTCAGTATCAGCTACTACAGATGTAGTCTCAGAAACAACGTCAGCAACTGGCGCTGCTGCTGCAGCAGCAGAATCTACAACAGCTGCAGTAGAATCAGCAGCTTGAGCAAGAACATCAAAAGCACCAATATATGATGCTATCATAAACACCCCGATTAAAAATAAAAGTTTTCGCATGATTTGTTAATTTACGTTTTAGAAATAATAAATTTTTAAAAATAAAGGTTAAAATTATGAAAATATTTAAATTTGTTAATAAACCCAACCATTTTTTTTTGCGGAGAGTGAGGGATTCGAACCCTCGATACCCTTTTGAGGTATACACACTTTCCAGGCGTGCTCCTTAAACCGCTCGGACAACTCTCCTACACCGCAAATGTTCAAAAATTACTTCTAATATCAAAACATTTTTTATCTATACTTATTTTCATAATGCTCAATATATTGATTACCAAATATTTAATTGAATAAATATTTTATGAATCATATTTACAAAGCTATGAAGATGCTATTTTCATTCATCATCAACACATTTGGTATAATGATTCTCAATGGAGTGCTTTTGGTGCAGTCAGAAATATTTTATTTGCATTAAATGTCGTCGCCGCGCCAATTTCATCGATAGATACCTGTTTTATTTCTGCCATTCTCTCAGCGATGGTGCGAATATATGCACACTCATTTCTTTTTCCTCTGTAAGGTACAGGACTTAAATAAGGAGCATCGGTCTCCAGCACCAGATATTCCAAAGATATTCCAGATACCACTTTATCCACACCAGCATTTTTATAGGTGATGACTCCGCCTATTCCCATATAAAAACCAATGTCAATAATGCGTTGAGCCTGTAAATCTGTACCATTGAAGCAATGAAAAATCCCCTTCAAACTTCCATCTTGCATCTCAGTGACTATGTCTATGGTAAGATCCAATGACTCTCTGGAATGTATCACAAAAGGTAAACCTGCTTCTTTGGCTATACCTATCTGATGCCTGAACACCAAGTCCTGTTCTTTGGAAAATGTAGTGTCCCAATATAAATCTATGCCAATTTCACCAATACCAACAAATTCAGTTTGCTCCAGATACTTTTCTACAATTCGCAACTCATCGAGAAAATTTTCTTTCACATAACAAGGATGCAAACCTATCATAGGATGACATTCAGGATGTTTTGTCGCAATATCCAACATTGATTCAATAGATGTACTATCTATATTAGGCATATAAATGTCGGTAACTCCTGCCGATTTTGCATTAACAAGCATAGCTTCAAAATCATCCTTGAATTCTTCACTATAAATATGGGCATGTGTGTCTATAAACATTACTTTTGCACTTTCATTTATCAAAATAGTGGCAAAGAAACAAAAATATTATGTGGTTTGGGAAGGAAATATGCCCGGCATATACAATTCATGGGAAGAATGTCAAAACCAGATCAAAGGACATCCATCAGCAAAATATAAAGCCTTTGATTCACTTGCTGAAGCTGAATTCGCAAGTAAGCGTAATTATTTTGAGTTTGTTAAAAAAGCAACTAATAATACAACAACAAAAAATCAAAGTAAATCCGAAATCATTGCAGACAGCATTTCTGTTGATGCTGCGTGTAGCGGAAATCCGGGTTTAATGGAATATCAGTGTGTGGAGACAATTTCAAAGAAATTGTTGTTTCACAAAGGACCTTTTAAAGAAGGTACTAATAATATTGGTGAGTTTCTTGGATTGGTTCACGCCCTTGCTTTACTGAAAAAGCACAACAATACACATACGTCAATTTATACCGACTCCATCACCGCTATAAGTTGGGTAAAAAATAAAAAAGTAAAAACCAACCTTACTCCATCTCCCAATAATACAGAACTTTTCGATCTGATGAGCAGGGCAGAGTTATGGTTGAAAACCAATACTTTTGTAAATAAAATCATTAAATGGAATACTGAATCCTGGGGAGAAATCCCTGCAGATTTTGGCAGAAAGTAAGGCTCATTAACTTTTAAGAAAGAAATTTATAATTACGATTTCTACAATCGCACAAACTTTATTTTATAATCTGCCGTAGCTTTTCCCGTTTTAATGTCGTTTAGCTTACGTTGAATCAATTTCTTTTTTAACGGCTTCAGTTTTTCCACAAAAAGAACACCTTCGATATGATCATATTCATGCTGGATAACCCGGGCATTAATACCTTCGTATATTTCATCATGTTTTTCAAAGTTTTCATCCAGATATTGTATCCGTACTTTTTGTTGTCTTTCAACGTCTCCACGTATATTGGGAATACTTAGACATCCTTCTTCATACGACCACAATTCACCTGTCTCCTCGATAATCTGTGCATTTATAAACACTTTTTTAATTCCTTCAGCCTTTTTTTCTTCTTCCATGATCTGAATAGAATCAATAATAAAAAGCCTGACAGACACACCAATCTGTGGCGCTGCGATACCTACTCCATGCGCAGCATACATGGTCTCCCACATATTACTGATCAGACTTTTCAATCCTTCATAATCTTTATTAATGTCAGTTGCTCTTTTCTTTAAAACCGGTTGACCGAATGCAAAAACAGGTAAAATCATAAATCGTTAAATGTGTTTTAAATATCTTTGAAGGATAATTACTGCACTAATCTTATCTACCAATGCTTTATCCTGTCTCTTTTTTTTATTTACTCCAATATCAAAAATAATTTGTTTCGCATGCGATGAAGAAAATTGTTCATCTGCATAGTCTATGACTATATTCGGCCACTTTTTGGAGAATTCTCCGGCAAATTTATCAATATCTGTCTTTAAATAAGTGAAGTTCCCATCCTTATGTACAGGAAGACCAATTATCATTTTTTCAACATTTTCTTGTATAATATAGTTCTCTAAAAACGTAAATATCTCTCCGGTTGGTACAGTGTCCAAACCCGAAACAATAATTTGTAAAGGATCTGTGGCTGCCAGACCACATCTTTTAACACCATAATCTATACAAAGTATTCTTGCCATAAAGGTGCAAATGTAATGGATTAATATTTTAAGATGGCAAATTCTATGTAAAAACATAGTAAACGAATCGATGTCAAAATAAAAAGCCCCCTTCAGCGTCTCTTCTGAAGGGGGCTTATAAAAACTATTTCTAAAAACTCATTATTCTATAACTACCATTTTTTTAGTAGTGTTAAACTCTCCTGCTTTAAGTGAGTAATACATAACTCCTGCACTTAATTCTGCCTTGTTCAGTTCAATCATATTGTAACCTTTATTGCCATTGACATTGGTAACTTTTACCACTTTTCCTGTGATATCATACACAGTAATAGTAGCTGTCATTGCATCTGGCAATTCAAATCCTATTGTCGTTACTTCTTTGAAAGGGTTTGGAACATTCTGATGAAGTACAAAATCTTTGTTTTCTGTTCTTCCATTCACCTTCCAACTTACATTCATAGTTTGAGCATTACGATCGTATGCTTCTGCTTTTGTTACTTCAGAATTGATATCCATGATTTCATCTGTTGTACCATTTGCTTTTGCAATGAAGGTCAGATTAAACAATGCTTGATTTGCTCTGAAATTTACACCAGAATCATCGTTCCAACTTGCGGTGATAACACCATTATTCACTCTATTGAATCCAAAATTCTGATCATTGATGTTCATGCCCGCAGGATCAATACTGGTTAAAGTTAATACTTCACTATCAAAATTAAGTGTAAACTGAAGACCACTTAAATCCGTACCTTTTTCAACTTTAACAGGTATTACTACTCTTTCACCTGCTACAAATGATGTATTGTCTGTGGTAAGAACAAGATTTTGGTTGGTTCTGGATTCAACGGTATTGCTTAAGTTATTCGCTTTTACATTACCATTGACATCTCCAATTTTTACTGCTACGAAATCGGTAGTCATATCAGTATTAAGGTTTTCAATATTATAGATTTCCGGGAAGGCCTCTCCTTGTGCAAATGTAACATCCTGGAAAGTATATCCCTTATCCACGAATCTCCATGATTTATTATTGGCAAATGATGTTGTGGTACCCAAAATCAATTTTCTGAGTTCTACCAGGTCAGCTGCAGTAATCTTTCCATCCTTATTGGCATCAGCAGCAATAAGTTTGTATGGAGAATTTAATTTATCAATGGATAAAATGTGTCTCTGAATCATCACAAGGTCTAAAGTTGAAACACCATTGATGTGATCATCATTTTTCTCAGGATTGACAGAGTAAGTTCCACCTGCAGTCATGTTTCTGAAATCAAATCTACCATCTGCACTTGTCATCGCATGTAACTCTGATCCACCAAGACTTACAAATACATCTTCTACTACAGCATCAGTTTCTGTCGCTAAAATACCGCTTACAGTCGCTACACGCGGTGGTGCTGGAGGGCAAATATTGTTATTGTCCTGAATATCTATAAACGTGGTTACTGAAGACTGAACAATATCACCCGCAGGTGTTAATGCTGCAACATAAATAGTAACATCATTATCTCCTTCGTCACCACAATCAAAAACTAAATTTGGTGTTCCTACCATCTGACCAAGACCATTTACAGTTACTGGAGTGAAAGAAAGAAGTATAGTGTATCCGCATGGATGACTGCTTCCATTGTCAAAGTCAGTGGCCCAAATTTCAGCCATTCCTACACCAGGAGCTATTTGCATCAGACTCATAGCCAGACCTTGTTTCACATATGCATTTGGTGCTTTTCTATTTACAATGCTGAATAGCTGTTCTTTAGATGAAACATTTCCACACTTATCTTCAAAAGAATACACAATTTTGTGTGTACCAACCGGATATTCATCTGATGCATCTATATTATTTCCAGTACCATTATCAAAAATATCAAATACCCCATTTCCATCATTAAAAGCATCAATTTTATAACTCCACTTCAACACTGTTGTACAAACATCAGTCGCGCTCGCAGTTAATGTTATATTACCTGAAGCACATGCAGCATCAAATGTATTTGCTGTTACAGTTGGCAACAAAGGCGCTATCACTGGTGCAACATCATCAATCACTTTGATTTCCTGAGTATAAGTCCATGTTCTGTAACCATTAGGAGTTATTGGTTGGCACCAGTCAATCACCGTCCATTTTCTCAATATTTTAAAACATGCAGGGCTTCCGGGATTGTTAAATAAATACACCTGATCTTCGCTATCTGCACCAACCAACGAACAAGCACCGTCAGCTAAAACAGGACTTCCTGTAACAGCCGGCAGATAAGCTGAAGGATTACCGCATCCATTTACGGTTACATTTGCTGGCCATTGGTTACCCACAGGACCATTGTAAATCTGACCTGCATCTGGTTCAAAAGTGATTACTTGTGTACATGAAGCAGTTCTTCCTCCTGCATCCGTCACCATAAATCTTCTTGTAATCTTACCAATTCGGCAACTATTAATTGTATTTACTGAATCAATTCTTGTAATTGTTGGGTTCTCACAATTATCTGTAGCTGTAGGCCATCCGAAATCTTTTCTAAGATTTTTTGGATCGTAAACAAAATCACAACTAACCGTTCTATCGTCAGGGCAAGTGATGGTTGGACCGATTTTATCCTGGATCACAGCACTTACCATACAATCATTAAAGTTTCCGGAAGCGTCTATTGCTCTCAAGGCAACCATTCTGTTTGCACCTATATCTGCACAGCAGAACTGAGCATGTGAACTCCAACCGCATGGATCTGTAATTTCTACGACATATCTGAACTGGACACTATTATCAACAGCCAATAATCTTCCATTATTTCCCATAAGTGCTGCATCGTTCTGAACAATCACGTAATCTTTTAACGCAGCATTATTAGTAACACTCATTGCATTAGTAGCAGTACTTTCCCAAACGTGTGTACCTTCAGTGGTTAGATCCGTATAACCAACTAAGAAATCAAGGGTATCATTTACTGTTGCTACAAAATTTCTAATGGCAGTTCTTTCAGCAACTGACTCATATGAAACACCATATCCGCCCATAGCTTTAGCAGTTTTAAGAGCTGACTTTGGCGTAGCTTTGTGCTGAGACAAATAGTAATAATGTTTATTTACACCTGAACCATACTCACCCAATAAGGTAAATCCAGGAAACTCAGGTGTTTCACATGGTGCACAGTTTACGTTATTCATTCTTCTTACCAATAACTTTGCAAGGCTGCACTCGTCATAACTTCCGTCGTCAAAAACTGTAGCAGGAACCCATGCTGTACCATCAGAAGTAAGTCCGATTGTTGCAAATTCATCACAAATGGCTACAGGTGGCGTATAATCTTCTACAACTACATTAATAGCTACGGTAGTACTATTGTAACAAGCATCATAAGCTGTATATGTGGCAATGTGGTTACCAACAGGTAATCTGGCAGTTTTTACTGCACCATGCTTAATAAATATCCCGGGAGCCGCAAGGTTTCCATTCGGATAGATAGTAATGTCAGCAGTCAGATCTGCAACACTGGCACAATTGTCACTTAAAATTGCATTGACAAAATTTACCGTTGCTTCACAGTCATGATTACTTGTTGATGCCAATATATCAGTAAGGCCGGCTATAGCAGGTCCTTCAGTATCTTTAATTTCTATGATCTGAACATAAGGCGCTCTGGTTCTGTTGGCACATGACCACTCAATCACTTGCCAGGTTCTCATTATCTTTGTGACACATCCGATGGGTGGCAATTTAGTATCGGTATATGATACCATCAGATTGCAATATAAATCAGGATCAGGATATAAATCCAACCCATTTATAGAAGGAACTCCTGTTCCATCAAGAGTTATATTTCCAGGAGCAATAGAATCTATAGGTGAAGGATTGCCATTTTGCAGTATTGCCCATGGACCATCACATTCCAATTCTGTGCCTGCTGCCACTGTATAAGAAGGTGGCATAACGATAGCATTGAGGTCAGCAATAGTTTGTACATCAATAGTGATTACACAAGTTTCAGACTTGTTACCATTTATGTCAGTTGCCTGATAAGTCCTAACCACCCTTTTAAGTACATTTGTACCCAAACCATTGTTACAGTTATTTACTGTTATGGTTTCATTTAAGATATTAACACTTAATACTCCACAATTATCAGTAACCAATGGTTGCCAAGTAATCATCTGAGTACATGTTAATGACAAAACTCCAGGTGAGCAGTCCAAAACAGGCTTTTGTTTATCTTCAACGATAAGTCTTGACCAGCAGGAATTAGTACCACTAGTTACTTTACCATATAGGGTTTTACCTGCATGGCTACAGTTGACCGATGGGCTACCCGGGATTGCCGTACCGTTTTGAGTTAACATCACAGTTACTGTACCTGCTCCACCGCAAGTAGCATCATCTGCTTTCAACATAGAAGGAGTAACTACAGCAGTACCGTTATTGTCCAAAGATACCTGTACTGATTCTTTACATGCACAAGATTGCGCACTAGCACTGTAGTTAGCAATGAAACTTATTAGCATGACTGTAAGGAGTCTTACTATAAGTCCAGATCGCGTAAAATTTGTTTCCATCATGAGATCCAATTTTGAGTTTAGAAAAAAATTAATAAATGTTTACACTCCACACGAAATCTCCTCCGCATATGAGTTTATAAAATGTTAAGAAATCCGAATTTAAATGTCAGAAGTATGGTTTTATTGCCTAATCATGGAGCAATAAAAAACATCTGGACAGCGACCCTTTATCAGGTCAAAAAAAAACTGTATTTGGGTTCTACAAGCATTCAGTTGGATAGGTTGAAAAGCCAATTATGATAGCCTTCAATACTATTACAGCACAAATGTAAAATTTTTATAATATGTAATGTAATGATTTTGTAGATTTTTTTTATAATTTTTTTTTAATATATGTATAATATTGCTAATAAGTACTTAAACAAATACAAAATATTCATATAATATAAAATACATATAATCAATATAATATACTTTACACAAATTTTACATTTAATGCAAAATCATTTGTTTTTTAAAGCTGTGGTTTTATTCTCTTTTATGGCACGAATTGCCGATATGACAAATTCGTCCTGCAGTATTTCATTTGCCTGATACGTTTTTTTATCAAACATATATCTCGCCACATTGGATTTTAGTTCCCGTTCCAGTTTTTTTACTGTTACTTCATTAAAAACAGTAGTGCTGTCTGAATGTGTTTTTATATATCCTTCAAATTCCCGATAAATACTTGCAGGTAGTTTCCATTCGTTAAAAAGTTTTATCATATCAGGTATTTCATTTTTGTGTAGTGAAACATATTTAAAAGCAAATTCCGAAAGGAAAGACTTGTAACCAAATATCTGTTCATCTTTATATACTGAATCAAGGGGAATAAATATATCGGGCGTAATTCCTCCGAAACCGGAGACCTCACGTCTCAATATCTGTGTGTAGTACTTATCCCCATTTTTGTTGGATATACTGTCCTTGTGAAATAAATCTCCGTTTCTATATCTTTCGCCAAAATCTCCATCATAGGTATCTCTGTCTGCATAATCTCTTTGAATTGACCGACCTGATGGTGTATAGTATCTAGCTACTGTCAGCCTTATGGCTCCACCATTTGTCAGATTATATTGTTCCTGAACCAAACCTTTGCCGTATGATCTCCTACCTATAATGACACCTCTATCCCAGTCCTGTATGGCCCCTGCAATAATTTCGCTGGCGGATGCTGAGTTTTCATCGATAAGAACTGCGACCTGATCTACCTTAAAAAATCTTTTGCCATTACTTTTATATTCATTTTTCTTACTATTCCGGCCTTCTGTGTAAAGCAAAAGTTTATCCTTTTCTTCAAATATCTGACAAAGTATATTAGTAGCCTCAGGCAAAAATCCACCCGGATTATCCCTTAAATCTATAATCAGATGGTGTGCACTGTTATTAGCAAAATACTTTTCTACATCTTCCATAAACTCCTTATAGGTATTAGACCCAAATCTTTCGATCCTGATGAGCACTGTTTTGATGTCCGGTATAAATTCTGACACTACTGTCCTGACCGGAACTTCATCCACGGATAAAGAATATGGAACTACTTTTTTACCTCTTAAAACTGTTAATTGAATTTTGGTACCTTTTTCCTGATTTAGCAAGCTTCTTATCTCAGAGTATTCCATCGATTTTCCGGCCACAACCTGATCATTTATGGATATTATTTTGTCAAAAGCTCTTAAACCTGCTTTGTCAGCGGGGCCATTTTGTATCACTGAGCTGATATTTACAGTATCATCTATCAGGAAATTTTCAATTCCAATACCATTGTATGCTCCATCCATCTGATCATTTACTTCTTCCAGTTCTTCCGGAGAAAGGTACATTGAGTGGGGATCCAGTTTTTCAAATACGGCAGTCAATGCGGTCTCTATTAATTCATTACTATTAATTTTTGTCACATATTTACTTTCGATAAATCTGATTAATTCTTCTACCCTGCCGGTCATCATCATACTATCCAATGGATAGTCACTCACATCTACCAAAGAGTTTTCCGGTTTTTCATTCATTTTATACCCTACCATCATACCTATAGCTATACAAGCTGACAACAGCAATGGTTGAATGATTTTATAACTTACTTTATCTTCCTGCTTCAATTCTACTAAAAATATATAATTATAAAAATGAATCTACTTAACTCATGCTAATTTCCTGCCAAAATAGTCAAATCCTTATCTAATAGAAAAAAAACTTTTAAAAGATAAAGATTTTTCCTTTTCAAAAGGCTAACCCCGAAAACTAAAAATCAATATATAATGATAAAAACCAACTATAATCCAACGTCCTGATGTAAAGTTGATTTTATTAGTGCCGATTTTTATGGTTTCGTTCAAATAGCTATGCAGGAATACTGTCAAAATAAAAAATATATGAACGAAAAACATCGATAGAACAGCAACCTTTTGATAATTTACTCATATTTGTAAAAAATAATTTATGGTATCCAGAAAAAATCAAATTGAAATAGACGACATTGACTCCAAAATCCTATCTATTCTAGCTATGGATGCAAAAATGTCATATGCAGATATAGGGAAAAAGCTATTTTTATCTCCTGGCACCATACATGCCAGAGTAAAAAAATTATATGATGCAAAACTAATTAAGGCTGTAAGAGCAGATCTTAATTATGCCGCTATGGGATTTGATATTACAGCTTTTCTGGGCATCTATCTTGAAAAATCCAATATGTATGAAGGAGTAAAAGCTGAACTAAAAAAAATACCGGAAGTTGTAGATGCTCATTATACCACCGGCAATTATAGTATATTTGCAAAAATCATTTGCAGAGACACCGAACATCTCAGAGATATTCTTTCTAAAAAATTGCAGGCAATCAAAGGAATTCAACGGACTGAGACTTTCATCTCACTGGAAGAAACACTTTCAAGACCGCTCATACTTACAAAAGTGGATTAATCGCTTAAATTCATTCACGATTCGAAATTCATCATTCGAAATTTAGATGAATGTCACTTCCTGACTTCTTTGCTGAAGCTTTCCTTCAGGCCCACCGTTCTGTTGAATACGATATGCCCGGGTGTACTGTCTGCATCCGTACAAAAATATCCTTGTCTCAAAAACTGATACTGCGTACCTGGCATGCTATTTTTCAGACTTGACTCCATTTTGGCATGATTTAAGATTTTTAATGATTCATTGTTATAAAATTCAAGAAAATCTATATTTTCATCAAATGTAGGATCCGGGACTGTAAATAACCTGTCATACATTCTTATCTCGCAGGATAAAGCATCAGTAGCTGATACCCAATGTAATGTTCCTTTTGGTTTTATGCCGGAAACATCTTCTCCTGACTTACTATCGGCATAATAAGTGGCATAAATGGTTTGAATATTATCCTCAGCATCTTTATCTACACCGGTACAATGCAGAATGTAAGCATTCTTTAATCTTACATCCGCACCTGTTGTCATCCTGAAATATTTAGGTGGTGCGTTTTCCATAAAATCTTCACGCTCGATATACAATTCTCTGCCAAAAGTCAAAACTCTGTTGCCGGCATTTGGGTCCTCCGGATTATTATCTGCGGTAAGGTCTTCAGTTTTATCCTCAGGATAATTTGTAATAATAACTTTGACAGGGTCAAGTACCACCATTGCTCTTATTGCAGTTTTATTTAGCTCCTCTCTTACACATGCCTCCAGCAAATTAATTTCAATGGTGTTTTCCCTTTTTGCTACTCCTGCTTTGTCACAAAATACCCTAATTGCTTGAGCGGGATAACCTCTTCTCCTCATTCCTGAGATGGTAGGCATTCTCGGATCATCCCATCCATTTACCAGTCCATCATTGACCAACTTCAGTAACTTACGTTTCGAAGTGATCATATATTCCACATTCATCCTAGCAAATTCCTTTTGCCGGGACGGAAATATTTCCAGTTTTTCGATAAACCAATCATAAAGTGGCCTATGATGTATAAACTCAAGCGAACACAATGAATGCGTAATTCCTTCAATAGAATCAGACTGCCCGTGCGCAAAATCATACATAGGATAGATACACCAAACGTCACCGGTCCTGTGATGATGTTCTTTCTTTATGCGATAGATGATAGGGTCTCTCATCAGCATATTGGGGGATGCCATATTTACATTTGCTCTCAGTACCCGTGAACCATCTTCAAATTCACCATTTTTCATCCGCTCAAAAAGTTCCAGATTTTCATCTACCGATCGCGATTTGTATGGACTGTCTTTCCCTGGTTCAGAAGGCGTCCCTTTCATATTTGCAATCTCTTCAGGTGTGCTGTCATCTACATAAGCCAACCCCTTTTTGATCAACTTAACTGCAAAGTCATAAAGTTGCCCAAAATAATCTGACGCATACAGTGGCTCTCCTTTCCACACAAAACCTAACCATCGAATATCTTCCTGAATACTTTCTACATACTCTGTATCTTCAGTAGTCGGATTTGTATCGTCAAATCTCAAATTTGTACTACCCCCATATTTTAAAGCTGTCTCAAAATTTATACATATAGCTTTAGCATGACCAATATGAAGGTATCCATTTGGTTCAGGTGGAAATCGAGTCAATATTTTGCCATTATTTCTTCCTGATTTGATATCTTCTTCGATAATCTGTTCAATAAAATTTAAAGACTCCTTTCTTTCTTCAGCCATTTTTGCTTTGTTATTTGCTTAATATTTTAATTACATCAACTTCTTAAAGGTATCTGACCATTTTTACATACGATCCGGCATTTCGATGCCCAACAGATCAAAAGACGACTTCAAAACTTCACCTACTTTGGTACTTAGTTGTATCCGAAATGATTTTGCAGCATCTGTTTCAGCATTCAAAATCCTTACATCATGGTAAAATCTATGAAATTCTTTAGATAAGGCATAAGCATAGTTAGCCACTGAAGACGGATCATACAATGTGCCGGCTTCTGCTACAACGTCAGGAAAATTGACCAATTGTTTTATCAGAGATTTTTCCTGTTCATTAATTTCTTTATACCCATCAAAACCCACCATGAGATTTTCTGAAGCCTTTCGTTTTATTGATTGTATCCTGACATATGCATTTTGGATATATGGCCCTGTCTGTCCCTGCATATCTACAGATTCCTTGGGATCAAAAATCATCCTCTTTTTTGGTTGTACCTTTATAATAAAAAATTTCAACGCACCCATTCCAATTTTATGAAGGATCAGTTCCTTTTCATTCTCAGGCAAAGAAGCAATTTCTCCTCTCTCAGCCGACATATCTCTTGCTTCCTGAACCACCTCATCAATAAGGTCATCAGCATCAACCACTGTACCTTCACGGGACTTCATCTTTCCGGTCGGTAAATCTATCATACCGTAAGACAAATGAAAAAGTCCATCAGCATAAGGTGCACCGAGTCTTTTAAGGATTTCAAACAGTACTTTGAAATGATAGTCTTGTTCGTCTGCAACAGTATATACCATTTTATCTATGCCAAAGTCTTCATATCTTTGCTGAGCAGTGCCTATGTCCTGAGTGACATAAACTGATGTACCGTCACTTCGCAAAACTATTTTACGATCCATCCCTACATCTTCCAGATTTACCCATACACTTCCATCATCTTCTTTATAAAAAACATTTTTTGAAAGTCCTTCTTCTACAGCTTTTTTACCCAATAAATAAGTATCTGACTCGTAATAAAGACTGTCAAAATGCACACCAAGTTTTTCGTAAGTTGTGCTAAATCCATCGTATACCCACTGATTCATTTTTTTCCAAAGCGCAATTGTTTCAGGATCATTGGCCTCCCATTTGAGCAGCATTTGTTTTGCTTCAGCCCCAAGCTGACTATATTCGTTAAAGTACTTGTTTTTATATTCTTTAAAAAATGCAACCGAATCCTGTGTATCCTTTCGATGGGATTCATATACAGCAATACCTTCTTTAGAATGTTGAAAGACGCTGTACTCTTCCATAAATGCCTTCTCAAAAAGAACATAGTAGTCCCCAACAAAATGATCTCCCTTTGTGCTTGTCAATTTTGGCGTCGCTCCATTTCCAAATTTTTTCCAAGCCAACATGCTTTTACATACTGCAATACCTCTGTCATTTATAACCTGTGTTCGAATGATATTGTAACCATTGGCCTCCAAAATTTTACTGCAAGACCAACCCAACAAAATATTCCTGACATGCCCAAGATGCAGCGGTTTATTTGTATTTGGGGATGAAAACTCTACCAATACCTTTTTTCCATTGGTTGGGAAATATCCATAGTTCTGATTATCATTAATTTCGAAAAAAATTCTATTCCAAAATTCATTTGAAAAAGTTAAGTTAAGGAAACCCTGGATCACTTCAAAACCAATAACTAAAGGCTCATTGCTCAACATCCATTGGCCCAATGTGTCACCTATTTCTTTTGGCGACTTCTTTAATTGCTTAACCAGAGAAAAAATTACAAATGTATAATCCCCTGAAAATTCATGACGCGTTTCATTCATAGGAAGTTCACCGTCATTCAAAACAATGTCATAACATACATGAACTCCATTGTAAAACCTGTCTTTTATGTCTTTCAGAACAGCCATCTCATATCTCTTTGTTAATCAAGGATGCAAAAGTACAAAATTATGTAAGATTACTTTTGATAAATGATTGAAAACTAGCTTTTTTACCACAAACAATGAAATATATACAAAAATAAATAAAACACATAAGAAAAACAAAAATGTATATAAATAACTTATATAGAGCCTTATACAAATGTTAGTGTAATTGACAAATTTCATACAAATTTTCTTTAAAAATATCAAACAACATAAGCGTTATATGATTAATTTTGTCCCGTTTTTAATCCGAACGTAACATTTCGAATAACTTATAAATTTGTGCCCATGAGAAATTATATCAAAATACTTTTTGCCTTTTTAACTATATCCATAGTTTTGTCTTCTTGTAAGAAAGATATTACAGATGAGACATCTACCACATTCAAAACTGTTGATAAATATGATTTTACAGTAGTTCATGAGTGGAATGAATTATGGATGGAAATGGAGAGACACGCTGCAGGTTACAGACCTTGTCCTACTGCCAATGCTTTAGGTTATGTGGGATTAGCCAGTTATGAGGCTTGTGTAACAGGAATGCCGGAAAATGCTTCATTGGCGAACTTGTACTCTGGCTTAAATTTACCTAAAGCGTTTAATAATCAGGAATATCATTGGCCTACGGTAGTTAATGCCGTTAATAATTATCTATATAGCAGATTACTTCCTGAAGTAGATGCTACCCTTTATGCTAAAATTAAGGTTTTGGCTGATAAAAATGAAATAAAATTTCTGGAAGAATCAGGTCAGGAAATATTTTTAAGATCTAAAAATCATGGTGAATCTGTAGCAGCTGCAGTTTGGGACTGGATGAAATCTGATGCTGCTACTTTTGATGGTTACAAAGACCCGTTCAAAGAAAATAATTGGCAGGACAGACTGAATGAGCCTGGTGCATGGACTCCTACTATACCTGGTCCGGGTGAAGGAATGTTTCCATATTGGGGAAAAGGTAGAACTTTGGCCATTAAGGAAGATCTCAAAATTTGTAAACCATATAGTGTCTATATCGGACAATATAGTGAAGAAGCTGGATCGGCATTATATACGCAAGCAGTTGAAGTAATGGCTCAAAATACGCCTTCGCTTTCATATCAGACTGAATGGGTTGGTGAATTCTGGAGTGATGACCTTTTAGGGTTGACTTTCTCCCCGCCAACAAGATTTATAGCTATTGCAAACCAAGTATATAATAATGAGAAAGCGAGTCTTCAGGAAGCCATCATAGCCAATGCAAAAGTAGGTATAGCTCTTCACGATGCTGCAATAGGATGTTGGAATTCAAAATACCATTATAATCTTGAGAGACCGGAGTCTTACATAAAAAGATTGATCGATCCTAGCTGGGAACCAAATCTGGATAACCCACTTACTGGAGATAATGGAATCTCACCTTCATTTCCTGCCTATCCATCGGGCCATGCGACATTTAGTTCAGCAGCTTCAGAAGCACTGGCAAGTGTTTTCGGTTATTCTTATGGTATGACAGACAATTGCCACAGAAACAGAACAGAGTTTTCTGGTTATCCAAGAACATTTGGTAGCTTCTTTGAAATGGCTCTAGAGAATGCCTGGTCAAGAGTTCCACTTGGAGTACATTATAGAATGGATGCTGAAGAGGGTGTAAGATACGGAACTGAAATAGGAAGAGCTGTCAACAAGCTTCCATGGAAAAAATAATTTTAAAACTTAATATTTAAAGGGTCAATTTTGACCC
The DNA here is from genome assembly GCA_016714445.1 of Saprospiraceae bacterium. Taxonomy (GTDB): domain Bacteria; phylum Bacteroidota; class Bacteroidia; order Chitinophagales; family Saprospiraceae; genus OLB9. Next base: position 845,551 of record JADJNF010000007.1, read on the forward strand.
TTTTTTGTTTTACATCAATACTTAAATAAGCAGATGAAATCTAAAGTAATCGTATTTTCAGTTATGACTCTCTGTATCTTTTTCTCATGCAAAAATGAACAGACCAAATCTACTGAAACAAACAGCCAGGAGATCAAAGAAAATTATGGGACAGGAGAAACATCCAGAGTTTATACCCGAATAAACGGAAAGATAGAAGGAAAAATGACAGACTACTATCCTTCAGGGGCTATAAAAGGAGAGAAGTATTTTGAAGACAATCAACAAACTGGTAAAACAACCGTCTATTATGAAAATGGCAAACTTAAAGAAGTTCAGTATTACCTAAATGGATTAAAAAATGGTGGTGATACCATATTTTATGAATCCGGTAAAATACAATATGTAAGTGAATTTAAAGAAGAGAAAAAAAACGGATATCTAAGAAAGTGGGATGAAGAAGGCAATATTGTTTATGAAGCAAAATTTGCAATGGACACGCTCATAGAAGTAAGTGGTAAGTCTGTCATTAAAAAATAATGATCTTATGAAAATAATACTACAGGTAAATGCAGGAGTTGAGATATTGGCAGGCTTTATTTTATTATTTAATCCTCATCTCCTATTGAATCATGCTGAACCAAACATTCAAGGTATCGTTATTTCAAAAATGTATGGTATTCTTGCATTGTGTTTTGGTATCATTACTTATATCCTAGGTAAACATTTTGAGTACACCATTTTATTCAAACAGGTTATCTTAACAATAATTGCTTTTCATTTTGCAGTCGGACTTCATATGTATGGAGTATTTAAACAGCACATCACTCCCAATATAGGGGCTACTGCTTTACATTTTAGTTTGGCTGTCATATTCATATTGATTTACTTAAAACACATGCAAAAATTTACTGCCTGATGAACAGTCAATTACCGGAATTACTGGAAATTCTAACGTTACAAAAAACAGCAGAAGGTGTTTTTACCGGAAATAATCTTTTTATTGGCAGTCCAAATGTGTATGGTGGACAGGTGTTAGCACAAGCTGTGTCTGCGGCAAACACGACCATATTGGACAATAAAATATTGCATTCCATTCATTGCTATTTTATAAATCCGGGAGACAATGATCTAGAAATCACTTATAAAGTTGAGATTATCAAAGATGGAAAGTCTTTCAATACAAGAAGAGTTGTAGCATCTCAAAAAGGAAGAGATATTTTTATCATGTCTGCATCCTATCAAAAATATGAAACAGGGATAGAACATCAGGACATCATGCCAAATGTCGCACGACCGGAATCATTATCTTCTTTTTCAGATTTATTTGCAGAGTTTGCGGCAAAATTTAAAATACAACCAAGGGGCATCTTTGCTCCCAATGGCCCATTTATTTTTCATCCTGTAGAACATTATGACCCGTTCAATCCTAGAATCAGACCTGCACTAAATCATACATGGTTCAAAACTAATGGTACACTTTCTGAAGATCCATTACTTCACCAGACCACACTCGCCTATGCTTCTGATTTTAATCTTTTGATTACAGCTTTATTCCCACATGGTCTGTCCTTTTTTACTACCCCAATGCAAATCGCAAGTTTAGATCATGCCATGTGGTTTCACAGACCTGTAAGAACGGATGACTGGTTGCTCTATGTTGTTGAAAGCAGCAATGCTAATAATAGCAGGGCTTTTTGCACAGGCAAAATATATACTAAAGATGGAATACTGGTGGCCAGTACTGCTCAGGAAGGTTTGATCAGAAAATTATAGACCTACTTTTCCAATTCTGCTGTAAAATAACTAACGAACTCAGCAATACTCATAGAACCAACGTCACCGTGACCTTGTCTCCTGACCGATACCTGACCGTTTTCATGCTCCTTATCACCGATTATCAGCATGATCGGAACTCTTTTAAGTTCTGTATCTCTGATCTTACGTCCTATAGACTCTGCCCTTTCATCAATAAAGCCACGAATATCATGCTTTGCAAGTACTGCCTTAATTTCTTCACAATATGGAACTAATCTATCTGATATAGGTAGTAAAGCATATTGATCAGGTGTAAGCCAAAGTGGAAATTTACCGGCAGTATGTTCAATAAGAATGCTGATAAATCGTTCCATAGAACCAAATGGTGCTCGGTGAATCATCACTGGCCGGTGGGTTTGGTTATCAGATCCGATGTACTCCAACTCAAATCTTTCAGGCAAATTGTAGTCGACCTGAATAGTACCTAATTGCCATGACCTTCCTAAAGCATCTTTGATCATGAAATCGAGCTTCGGTCCATAAAAAGCTGCTTCACCTAATACTGTAACTGTTTCGATATCAAACTCACTTACTGCATCCACGATACCCGCTTCTGCAGCACGCCAATTTTCATCAGAACCAATATATTTTTCGGGCTTTTCCGGATCTCTGAGCGAAATCTGCGCCGTAAAATTTTCAAAACCCATCTTTTTGATGACCATGGTGGTCAATTCCAACACTTTTAAAAACTCCCCTTTCACCTGATCTTGGGTACAAAAGATATGCGCATCATCCTGAGTAAATCCTCTTACTCTTGACAAGCCATGCAATTCACCACTTTGCTCATAGCGATACACCGTACCAAATTCTCCAATTCTAAGCGGCAATTCCCGATACGATCTTGGTCTGTGACCAAAAATTTCGCAATGATGAGGACAGTTCATCGGTTTTAGAAGAAACTCTTCTCCTTCTTTAGGTGTATGAATCGGCTGAAAACTATCTGCACCATACTTAGCATAATGTCCGGATGTGATATACAATTGTTTGCTCCCTATATGTGGCGTGACCACCATTTGGTAACCTTGCTTTTCTTGCTCCACCCGCAGAAAATTCTGAAGTCGCTCCCTAAGTTGAGTCCCTTTTGGCAACCACATAGGAAGTCCCTGACCAACCTTTTCAGAAAACATAAACAGTTCCAATTCTGCTCCGAGCTTACGATGATCTCGTTTTTTAGCTTCCTCTATTAGTTCAAGGTACTCAGTCAGTTCTTTGGCTTTTGGAAATGTGATGCCATAAATTCTCGTCATTTGTTTTCTTTTCTCATCGCCTCTCCAGTATGCACCAGCCAGATTAGTTAGTTTTACTGCTTTTATAGAAGATGTATCCGGTATATGCGGACCTCTACAAAGGTCAGTAAAATTGCCTTGTGTATAAAAAGTGATATTACCATCCTGGAGTCCTTCCAATAATTCCAATTTATATTCGTCAGCCTTTTCTGTAAAATATGAAATGGCATCAGATTTAGACACTTCTTTTCTTACATATTGACTTTTCAATCTAGCCAATTCCAGTATTTTTTCTTCAATTTTTGGCAAATCCGCAGGCGTTAGGACAACATCTCCCGTATCTACATCATAATAATATCCATTATCAATGGCTGGACCTATTCCAAACTTGACACCAGGATACAATGATTCCAGTGCTTCAGCCATAAGGTGAGCAGACGAGTGCCAGTAAGTAGCTTTCCCTTCCTTGTCATTCCAAGTAAATAACCTGACAGATGCATCGGTGAAAATCGGTCTGGTTGCATCCCATGTTTCACCATTGACAGAAGCCGCCAGTACGTTTCTGGCCAATCCTTCACTGATAGACATGGCAACATCCATTGATGTCACCCCTTGCTCATTGAAAATTTTAATTTTTATCTTACATCAAATCAGCCAACTCAAACCATTTCTCTTCTTTTTCAGAAATTTGTTCATTAACTTTATCTAACTCTTTAGATAATTCCATAATTTTTTGCGGACTTAAACTGGCATCTTCAAACAAAGACGTGATTTCAGCTTTTTTCTCTTCCAATTTTTTTATTTCTTTTTCCAATCTTGCAAAGTCCTTTCTTTGTTCAAATGTAGCTTTGCTTTTATTATCAAGAGGAAGATCCACTACTTCTACAGCTGAAGTTTTTTCTTCTTTTGGTTTGTCTCTTTCTTCTGTCTTTTTAAGTGCCCTATATTCAGAGTATGTGCCATTGTAATCCCTAATTTTGGCATTTCCTTCCAAAATAAACAGATGGTCGACCAACTTATCCATAAAATATCTGTCATGGGTTACAATGATGATACATCCGGGAAAATCAGATAAATAATCTTCCAATACATTTAAAGTAATAATATCCAAATCATTGGTTGGCTCATCGAGAATCAGAAAATTTGGATTTTTCATCAATATAGTCAATAAATACAACCTTCTTTTTTCCCCTCCGCTTAACTGAGAAACATAGACCCTCTGCTGCGGTCTGGGAAATAAAAAACGTTCCAGCATAGATTCTGCTGATATTTTCTGGCCTTTTTCCAATGGTATATATTCGGCTATATCACGGATCACATCAATAACCATTTTATCTTCATTGAGCACCAATCCATCCTGAGTATAATAGCCAAATACAATGGTATCACCCACTACAATTTTACCACCGTCAGGTTTTATTTCTTGCGTCAATAACTTCAGAATTGTTGATTTGCCGGTACCATTTTGTCCTACAATACCTATCCGTTCACCTTTTTTAAATTTATAAGTAAATCCATCCAGTATTATTTTATCCCCAAAACTTTTCACCAAAGAATGTGCTTCAAGTATTTTTGATCCTAAGCGGGATGCCTGAACCATAATCTTCATGTCATCATTTTGCAGTCGGACCTGAGCTTTCTCCTTTATATCATAAAAGTCATCTATTCTTGATTTGGCTTTTGTACTTCTGGCTTGTGGTTGGCGACGCATCCACTCCAGTTCTTTAGAAAAGAGTTTTTTGGTTTTCTCCAGAGTTACCGCATCGTTTAATAGTCTTGCCTCTCTTTTTTCTAGGTATTGGGAGTAGTTGCCCCTGTAAATATATGTATTCCCGTTATCCAGTTCTATGATTTCATTACATACCCTTTCAAGAAAATACCTGTCATGCGTTACCATAAACAAAGTTAAATTGGGTTGCTGCAAAAAGTTTTCCAACCACTCAATCATCTCCATATCCAAGTGGTTTGTAGGCTCATCCAGGATAAGAAAATCAGGCTCCTCTATCAGTATTTTAGCTAATGCCAATCTCTTTTTTTGTCCGCCGGACATTTGCCCGGTTTTTTGATCCATGTCAGTAAGCAAAAGTTTGTGCAGAATTTCATGAATTTTTGACTCAAGATCCCATGCCTTTAAATCTTCCAGTCTAGTCACACATTTTTGCAACATGACTTCATCATTCATCTGGAGCGCTTTTTCGTAATCCCTGACAGCCATAATGGCTTCATTATCAGAGTCAAATATCATTTCCAAAACAGTTGCATTTGGATCAAAAGTTGGATCCTGCTTTAGAATGGAAATTTTTATTTCTTTTGAAATATTTATTTTGGCATTTTCACCATCAGACCCTTCTTCACCTGCAATTACTTTCAAGAGAGTGGTCTTACCACTTCCATTTTTTGCGACAAGTGCAATTTTATCCCCTTTGGTGATAGAAAGATTAACATTCTTAAAAAGTACTTTTTCGCCGTAAGAACGACTAACATTTTCCAGAGCAAGATATTGCATAGTATAATTTAATAAAATAATTTGCAAAATTAGCAAAAATCAGGTTAAATGATCTTTTAATTCAGGTTAACCAACAAATTCAAATATATAAATGATAATGTTGATTATGCAGTGTTATGTTTATTCAGAATAATTCATTTGAAGAAAACCAAAAATATTTTTTTTGGGTGTATATTTGCAATATTCAATATAACAATTTGTCATGAAGATATCCAGGCTAGAGATTAAAGATTTTCACCAATTCAAGGATTTTTCCATAGACCTGACGTACCCAAAAGGACATGTCAAGGAAGGTCAACCTTTGGATAAGATTTGTTTTATAGGTCAAAGTGGTACTGGAAAAACTACTTTATTGGAGTTGATACCATACTTTTTATATAATTATGAAACAAATCTTGTTAAAAATATTGATTTAAAACAATTATTGGAAACCACTCTATATTTAGTTCATGGTGAGAAAATCAAAAATGATTATGATGTAAAAATTATCTGGCAAGGTGGATTTGTAAAAAGTTGGAATAGTAATCCACATAAACCTCATCCATTTTCACATGATGAAAGAATGAAAATTATTAAAGAGTGGGTTTTATCAGAATCTGTAATTAATAAATTAATTTATTTTCCTTCAAGTCTTAATTTTGATCTCGATGTTGAAAACGATGGAAACATAAATAAAGACAAAATTATTGATTTTAGCAATCAAAAAGTAGCTAATGTATGGAACCTAATTCTTGACAAAATTCAAAAATATCAGGAACAAGAACTGCAAATCAGACAAGAAATTGCAAAAACGGTGGAACAGTCATCCAACAATCTCGAAACCATACAAAAAGCACTTAAAAAACTAGAAGATTGGAAAATAAAAGAGTTTAATCCGATACAGGATGTGGCAGATCATTGTCTGGACAAACTTCTTGCAAATTTCAAACTTAAAGTCAAAACTGAGCTAGATATCAAAACCAAAGATGATATTGGCTTTATTAAGATAGAGGATTATAAAAAAAATGAAATCCCCAATGGACTTTGGAGCACAGGTACCAAACAAGTCATATTGAGTGCGCTACCATTATATTTGCTAAAGCCAAAACAAACCATTATACTTTTTGATGAGCCAGAAAGGTCTTTATATCCAGACTTGCAAAGAACGATTGTAGATTATTATACAAGTTTGGCGGATGATTGTCAGTTTTTTTATGCTACCCATTCGCCGATTATTGCATCAAGTTTTGATCCTTGGGAAATCGTAGAGTTGAAGTTTAATGAAGAAGGCAAAATCTACAGAGAAGTTTATTATGAAGGCGAAAATCATATAGACAATTACAAATGGAATCCTAAACTCATGCGTTGGGATGATATCTTACAGCGAGTATTTGACCTTCAAGATGACGGATCACCATTACGCCGAGAAAAGTTAAATGAGTTGGCAACTTATAACGTCAAATATAGAAAACTGGAAAAAAAAGGTGAACTTGATAAACCTGAAGCACAGGAAATCATAAAAAATATTGAAAAATTATCCAAAGAACTATCAAGTTGGAATTAAAATATGAGAAAAATTGATAAAAATTATGATACGCTGTTATCTACAAAGTATAAAACTTGGGTAGAAAAATATGAATCAAAGAACATAGAACATCCTGATTCTAGAACCTACTATGATGATTTGGCTATGGAATTGTATAAATGTCAACAAGGCGTTTGTGCTTATACAGAACGATGGATATGTCCAAAGGAATTATATGATAGTGTGCTTTGGGTAAATGGCAAATATGTTAGTAATATTAGTGCAGAATATCGCAGGGTAGATCATGCAGGAGAAATGGACCATTTCGATCCAAATCTCAAAAAAGATAAGTATTGGCTATGGAGTAATTTGTTTATGATAGATGCAAAGATTAACGGCATTAAAAGTAATGAACAACCTTTAGAATTTTTAAAACCTGATTTAGAAGAATATTCACCAAAAAAGTATTTTGACTATGATGAAGAAACTCATCGATTTATCCCAAATACAGATATTGGAGATGATAAAATTCGAGATGAGATTCAAAGAATGATAGATCATGTCCTATTTTTAAATCATGGCGTAGTTAGAAAGGATAGAGAAAATTTTATAAACGATATTAAACTAAAGCAAAAGTACAATACTCCTTACAAAGTAGATAGGTTTTTTACTGCTTTAAGTTGGTGTCTTGAAAATAACTCGCAATAAAATAGAATCATATTTACATCCATGGCGCAATCAACATATAAAAAACAAAAATTAACTCCAGAAGGCATAAGTTTACAAACAACCTATGGACCTGAATCAATTAAAGACATTCAACACATCGGATTCCAAGCAGGTAGCCCTCCTTATCTGAGAGGACCTTACAGTACAATGTATCTCACATCTCCCTGGACTATCCGACAATATGCCGGATTTTCGACGGCACAGGAAAGTAATGCTTTTTATAGGAAAAATCTTGCTGCCGGACAAAAAGGATTATCAGTAGCTTTTGATTTGGCCACACATAGAGGGTATGACTCTGATCATCCTCGGGTTTCAGGTGATGTTGGGATGGCTGGTGTAGCTATTGATAGTGTTGAAGATATGAAAATTCTATTTGATGGTATTCCTCTGGATGAAATGTCTGTTTCAATGACTATGAACGGTGCGGTCATACCAATACTTGCCTTTTTTATAGTGGCGGCAGAAGAACAAGGTGTACCAATGGAAAAATTGACAGGAACTATTCAGAATGACATTCTGAAGGAGTTTATGGTTAGAAACACATATATCTATCCTCCCGGTCCATCAGTAAGAATTATTTCTGATATTTTTGGTTTTACCGCTGCCCATATGCCCAAGTTCAACAGTATTTCCATCAGTGGATATCATATGCACGAAGCTGGAGCTCCGGCAGATCTAGAACTGGCTTATACTCTGGCAGATGGGGTAGAATATATTAGGGCAGGGCTAAAAGCAGGATTAGAGCTAGACAGTTTTGTGTCGAGATTCTCATTTTTCTGGGGTATAGGAATGAATTTTTTTATGGAAATTGCCAAAATGAGAGCAGGTCGCCTCCTTTGGGCCAAACTAGTTGCTCAGTTTAATGCTAAAAACCCAAAAACACTGGCGCTACGCACACATTGTCAAACCTCAGGGTATAGCCTTACTGCACAAGACCCATTCAATAATATATCTCGTACTTGTATAGAAGCAATGGCAGCGGTTTTCGGAGGTACTCAATCCCTTCATACCAATTCACTGGACGAAGCTATAGCTTTGCCCACAGATTTTTCAGCAAAAATAGCCAGAGATACACAAAAATATTTGCAGTCAGAAATCAATTTAATTTCTGCCATTGATCCTATGGGAGGTTCCTATTATGTAGAATCACTTACCGCCCAATTGGTAGAAAAAGCATGGAATCATATTCAAGAAATCGAATCACTCGGCGGTATGACATCCGCAATAGAAGCTGGTATACCCAAAATGCGCATTGAAGAAGCTGCAGCTGCAAAACAAGCCAGAATTGATGGCGGAAATGAACATGTCATTGGGGTAAATTTATTCAGAAAAGATGAAGAAACAGCACTCGATATCCTCACAGTAGATAACACTAAAGTGAGAAATGAACAAATCGAAAGAATCAACTCGATAAAAGCGTCCAGAAATCCTGAAAGTGTACAAAAAGCGCTAATGAACCTTACAGATTGTGCTTTTTCGGGGCAAGGCAACCTATTGGAACTAGCGATTATTGCGGCAAAAGAAAGAGCAACACTAGGAGAAATTTCAAAAGCTTTGGAAACAGCTTTTGGCAGGTTTACTGCTGTCGGCAGGACAATTTCAGGTATTTATTCAAATGAAATTAAAATGGATGAAAAATTTAATAGCGCTTTGGCACTTTCCGACCAATTTGCAGAACTGGAAGGTCGTCGCCCCAGAATAATGATAGCAAAATTGGGACAGGACGGCCATGATCGCGGAGCTAAAATAATTGCTACAAGTTTTGCAGATCTTGGTTTTGATGTAGATATGGGCCCACTTTTTCAGACACCCGAAGAAGCTGCCAGACAAGCTGCAGAAAATGATGTTCACATTTTAGGTATTTCATCCCTTGCTGCCGGGCACAAAACGCTGGTACCTGACACCATAAAAGCACTTAAAGCCATAGGAAGGGAAGATATTATGGTCATAGTAGGTGGAGTAATACCTAATCAGGATTATCAACAGTTATATGATTCCGGAGTAGCTGCGGTATTCGGTCCCGGTACCATCGTTTCAGAGGCAGCTTTGGAAATATTAAACCTTATGATAAATGAAATTAAATAGTTTTTCTCTGGATTCTTTTTATGACAATAAACATAAATGATTTCAAATATCACTTTTAAGTCGATAATTCGATTTGAATGTTTTCTATAATAAATAAAAGACGCAGCTTGCACCTTATTAACAATTGGGTCCTTTTTCATTTAGCTAAAAAATAATAAACTTATATCTGTTTAAAATCTGATTATGTCGAATCTTTTAAAAGTCTTCATCATTTTATTTTATCTTTGTCCATAGATCAACAAAACAAAAATGAATGTACTATCGCTACAAAATGTTGTAAAAGCATATGCTAATCATATTGCAGTCAACGATGTAAGTTTTGATGTGAAAGCCGGGTCTATCTTTGGGCTACTTGGACCCAATGGTGCAGGAAAAACTTCACTTATCAGGATTATAACAACGATTACAGCTGCAGACAGTGGGAAAATTTTTCTGAATGATCATCCACTGAATCATCTTCACCCCAACGAAATAGGATATATGCCTGAAGAACGTGGGCTTTACAAAAAGATGAAAGTGGGAGAGCAATTATTATATCTGGCCCAACTCAAAGGTCTGAGCAGCAAGGATGCTAAAATTAAACTCCGAAACTGGTTGGAAAAGTTTGAAATTCTTAGCTGGTGGGATAAAAAGATAGGCGACCTATCCAAAGGAATGAGCCAGAAAGTACAATTCATTGCCACAGTTGTACATGATCCCAGCCTGATCATTCTCGACGAACCTTTTTCGGGACTTGATCCCATTAACGCCAATCTTATCAAAGATGAGATTTATCAATTGAAAGAAAAAGGTGCCAGCATACTTTTTTCAACGCATAGGATGGAGCAGGTTGAAGAAATCTGTGAAGACATCGTATTGATCAATAAAGGCAAAATATTGCTATATGGAGGAGTTGATAAAATTAAAAATGATTTTAAAGAACATCTTTTTAGTGTAAAATATAATGGCAACCTACCTGAATCCATTTCTGATCATAATTACTTGATTGTCAGTAAAACAGCCAATGAAATAGTTTTCAAAGCTGGAGTTGATCAGACATCAAATGATCTCCTCAGAAACTTAATCAATAGTCACGTCAATATTGTCAGTTTCAATGAAATCATGCCATCCTTAAATGAAATTTTTATTAAAATAGTAGAATCAAACAATGAATAAAATATGGCTGGTAACCCAAAGAGAATATCTCACAAGGGTCAAAAATAAGACATTTATTCTCACCACTTTGCTTACTCCTTTAGGTATTCTGGTATTTATGGCTGCAGTAGTCTTGGTGATGAGTACGGGATCAGATAAGGTCAAAGTTATTAACGTATATGATCCCACCCTTCTTTTGGAAAATGAACTAAAGACAAGAGACAATCTTACTTTTAAGTTTAGCAATGAAAGTCTGGATGCTCAAAAAGAATTGTATAAAGAGAAAAAAATCAATGGCATATTGGAAATACCTGCGCTGACAGATTCATTGGCATCCAAATATGTGTATAAATACCATTCTGACGATCAGTTGGCGATGGACGAAACCTATGCCATCGAATCGGCTATTGGCAAAAAAATCAGAAATTATAAACTCAAAAAGCTCAATATAGACAGCAACACTTTAAAAAATCTGGATACGGACGTAAGTGCTGAACCTGTTACCATTCTGGCTGACAAAAAAATAAGTTCCATAACGACCATAGTTAGTTCTGTACTGGGTGGCGTGGTAGGATATGCCATGTTTTTTATTATCTTGTTTTACGGTATGCAAGTGATGCGGTCGGTCATGGAAGAAAAAATAAACCGAATAGTAGAAGTACTGATTTCTTCTTTAAAACCTTTTGAACTCATGATGGGAAAGGTGATAGGGGTAGGTTTGGTAGGATTGACCCAAATCGGTATCTGGCTCATTCTTATGCCAATCATATACATCATAGGTGCTGCGCTTTTTGGCATAAATCCGGATAGTATGGGCGCCATGAATACCGGAAACATACCCATGGAAGATATTGCAATGTCATCACAGGACAAAATCGGTCAGATATTTCTGGAAATCAGGGCCATGAACTGGTGGTTGATATTACCACTAACACTGTTCTATTTTCTGGCAGGATATTTTGCATACTCAGCTCTTTTTGCGGCTATTGGTTCAGCAGTAGGTGAAGATATCAACGAAGCAAACTCACTAACATTACCGGTGATGATGCCTTTGATGTTTTCAATGTATATCGGGATCAGTGCAGTCAATGCCCCTGATAGCAGTCTTGCCGTATGGTCCAGCATGATACCTTTGTTATCTTCTATTGTCATGCCGGTTAGACTTCCGTTTGATCCACCGTGGTGGCAGATAGCCATTTCTGTAGTATCCTTAGTAATATTCAGCATCTTTTTAGTGTGGTTAGCAGCAAGGATATATAGGGTAGGAATCCTGATGTATGGCAAAAAAGCCAGCTTTAAGGAACTGAGCAAATGGATATTTTATAAAGGATAGAAATATGCATGGGCATATGTCTCTAAAATTAGGGATGATCTATTAAAGTTTATGGGGCCAGAAATTTTCATCCAAGGAACAGTTTGTGGATTACTTTTGATCGCAAAATATTCGGGCAAATAAAAAGTTTGTGCAAGTTTACAACTTTGACTATTATCAGCATCAATGGTTACTATTATCTGCATCAATGGTTGATGTCTTCAATATCAACCCTATAGATTTAGAATGCTCATTTCGTAAAATTCTGAAATTTTAAAATATAGATCATGCTAACAAATTTTGGCATTCAAATAAATGCATATAAAATTATCAAACTGAAAGATAGAAATGGAAATACTATAGGTTTTATTGATAGTTGATGATAAATAATATATTCGTAAAGTATAGGCAGTTGTAAACTGTATCAATACAGGTAATATTAGGAAAAACCTAAGCAGGAAAGCAAATTGTTGGTAGTATATAATTACATAAAAGATGCATACTTATACATTTATACTTGATTACCTTGGAGGCACATATATAAGCCAAGTAGTTGCTAATGATGAATTTAATGCAATGAATGTATGGATTGAAAAACTGGAAATTGTTGAAATTCAAGAATTATCAGAAAATGATAAACAGAATATAATTTTGTCTAAATTTGATGATGAAAAACCAATTCTACTTAAAAAGTTAACCAATGTATGGCATTTTCTTATATCCACGAATAAAGGAGTTGGTTATGTAAATTTTGTTAAAACATGTGATATAGATTGTTCATGTAAATGTATATAAATAGCAAAAAATTGATTTATCATTAACCCATATTGCATGCTAACCATGTACAAATGCTCTGATAATGGGACTTCCCAGATTTTTAAGTTTCGGTTTGTGTACTACAGATTTTAATTTTACAAAGGATTTCATTCTTATACCCAAGACACTTTGTATGATTATTAATTTTTATTCAGGTTCTAAACATTTTCTTACCGTGATTAATTTATCCCATGCTGACGCCCCATGAAGGCGCAAGTTTGTAACTTGTGCGTATATCACTACTAAAGCCAAACAATAAAGAAAATCGTTGTTCCTTTCAGTTTGGTCAAAAATAAAAATATAGAGTCATGACCCAATTGAACGGATATGGTTGCTAATATGAGTGGGATGTTTGTAAGGCTATAAACTTATGGCATGGGTATAAAAGGCGAAAGCCCTGCTGTGTATACAACAAGGCTTCCATAAAAAAGGCGGCGACCTACTCTCCCACTTTCGCAGTACCATCGGCGCTGAAGGGCTTAACTTCTCTGTTCGGAATGGGAAGAGGTGGAACCCCCTCGCTATAACCACCTAGCTCTTTAATCCATATTCGCACGTTCCACTATACAAATACTTCCTTATCTTTTGTTTCTTTCAGTAACAATTTGGGAGAAATAAATTTTAAAACACTTCAAATACTTAAAATCAATAAAGTGCTATCTCTTTTTAAAAAAAAGGAAGCATTCGGGTAATTAGTACTACTCGGCTCCATACATCACTGCACTTCCACCTGTAGCCTATCAACGTCGTCATCTGCAACAACCCTTTTAGTCCGAAGACAATGGAATACTCATCTTGAAGTTGGCTTCGCGCTTAGATGCTTTCAGCGCTTATCCGTTCCAAACATAGCTACCCAGCGGTACACCTGGCGGCATAACTGGTACACTAGAGGTTTGTCCAACACGGTCCTCTCGTACTAGTGTCAGATCTTCTCAATATTCCTACGCCCACAGTAGATAGAGACCGAACTGTCTTGCGACGTTCTGAACCCAGCTCGCGTGCCACTTTAATGGGCGAACAGCCCAACCCTTGGGACCTTCTCCAGCCCCAGGATGTGACGAGCCGACATCGAGGTGCCAAACCTCCCCGTCGATGTGAGCTCTTGGGGGAGATAAGCCTGTTATCCCCGGCGTACCTTTTATCCTTTGAGCGATGGCCCTTCCATACGGAACCACCGGATCACTTTAGCCTAGTTTCCTACCTGTTCGACCCGTCGGTCTCTCAGTCAAGCTCCCTTTTACTAATACGCTCTACGCATGATTACCGACCATGCTGAGGGAACCTTTGCAAGCCTCCGTTACTCTTTTGGAGGCGACCACCCCAGTCAAACTACCCACCACACAATGTCTCCCGTCTTCAACGGGATTAGAACCTAAGTATAAGAAGGGTGGTATTTCAACGGCGACTCCACAGCCACTAGCGTGACCACTTCATAGTCTCCCACCTATCCTACACATCTTATACTCAAGCTCAATGTGAAGCTATAGTAAAGGTGCACGGGGTCTTTTCGTCCCACTGCGGGTAACCGGCATCTTCACCGATACTTCAATTTCACCGAGCTCATGGCTGAGACAGTGCCCAGATCGTTACACCATTCGTGCAGGTCGGAACTTACCCGACAAGGAATTTCGCTACCTTAGGACCGTTATAGTTACGGCCGCCGTTTACTGGGGCTTCAGTCAAGACCTTCGCACTTGCGCACTAAGCCCCTTCCTTAACCTTCCAGCACCGGGCAGGTGTCAGACCCTATACTTCATCTTACGATTTCGCAGAGTCCTGTGTTTTTGCTAAACAGTCGCCTGGGCCTTTTCACTGCGGCTCATATTACTATGAGCGCCTCTTCTCCCGAAGTTACGAGGCGATTTTGCCTAATTCCTTAGCCATGATTCACTCGAGCGCCTTAGGATACTCTCCTCGACTACCTGTGTCGGTTTACGGTACGGGCTGTATATACCTGATGCTTAGAGGTTTTTCTTGGAAGCATACTTGGGGACATTATCAGGTATCTGCAAGCAGACCCCTGTACTATCGTGCTTCAGCTCAAATGCGGATTTACCTACATTCTCACAGCCTAAACACTTCAACGAACTATTCCGTCAGTTCGCAGTCCTTACGTTTCTCCGTCACCCCATCGCAGTATACACAGGTACGGGAATATTAACCCGTTTTCCATCGGCTTCGCCTCTCGGCTACACCTTAGGACCCGACTAACCCTGATCTGATTAGCATAGATCTAGGAAACCTTAGTCTTACGGCGGGAAGGGATCTCACCTTCCTTATCGTTACTTATGCCTACATTTTCTTTTCTAAATGCTCCAGCAAGTCTCACAACTCACCTTCTCAGCCTTTTAGAATGCTCCCCTACCTATCATATAAATATGATACCAAAGCTTCGGTAACTATCTTGATGCCCGATCATTTTCCGCGCAAGAACGCTCGACTAGTGAGCTGTTACGCACTCTTTAAATGAATGGCTGCTTCCAAGCCAACATCCTAGCTGTCTGTGCATTCTCACATCGTTTGTTCAACTTAGATAGTATTTTGGGACCTTAGCTGTTGGTCTGGGTTGTTTCCCTCTCGGCTATGGACCTTAGCACCCATAGCCTCACTGCTGACGCAATGTACCGGCATTCGGAGTTCGTCAGGGGTTGGTAGGCAGTGACGCCCCCTAGCCCTATCGGTAGCTCTACCTCCGGCACACTCTTATCAACGCTGCACCTAAATGCATTTCGGGGAGTACGAGCTATCTCCCGGTTTGATTGGCCTTTCACCCCTACCCACAAGTCATCCGAAAACTTTTCAACGTTTACCAGTTCGGTCCTCCAATTGGATACTATCCAACCTTCAACCTGCTCATGGGTAGATCACCAGGTTTCGCGTCTACCCCCACTAGCTAATCGCCCTATTCAGACTCGCTTTCGCTACGCCTCCGTACCTTAAGTACTTAAACTCGCTAGTGAGGAGTAACTCGTAGGCTCATTATGCAAAAGGCACGCCGTCACCCCTAAAGGCTCCGACCGCTTGTAAGCGCATGGTTTCAGGTTCTTTTCACTCCCTTTCTTAGGGTTCTTTTCACCTTTCCTTTACAGTACTGGTTCGCTATCGGTCTATCAGTAGTATTTAGCCTTACCAGATGGTGCTGGCATATTCAGACAGAATTTCTCCGGTTCCGCCTTACTCATGTATCCCTGTATATACCCTTCGTGTACGGGACTATCACCCCCTACGGTCGCATTTTCCAAATACGTTCCACTCTCTTATATACAGCTTTTGGGCTCCACCGTTTTCGCTCGCCACTACTCACGGTATAACTATTGTTCTCTTTTCCTCCGGTTACTTAGATGTTTCAGTTCTCCGGGTTGTCTCCCGCCTCGCGGTCGGGTTACAGGTCTTCAACCTGCAGGGTTGCCCCATTCGGACATCTATGGATCTACGCTCGTTTGCAACTCCCCATAGCTTTTCGCAGCTTACCACGTCCTTCGTCGTCTCTGATAGCCAAGGCATCCACCATACGCCCTTATTTGCTTCCTATTCTTATTTAACTTCTACATTATCTCTATCTCATCTACATATTCTACTCTCTCGTGTTTCTACTCTTTATTTTCTCCCGCCTTGTCAATGAACTTTTTATCTAGTCAACAGTCATTCAATTTCCTCACTTCGTCAGTAAGCAACAACTGTCTTTCAACTTTTTATCTCTAAATTATCACAGATGCATTCATCTGTAACTCAATAAATTTTTTTTTGTGGAGGATAAGGGAGTCCGATACGCTTCGGTATCGGTAAACTTCTCCTCCCTTATCGCTAAGGAAGGTCTTATTCTCCTAAACTGTGGAGGATAAGGGAGTCGAACCCTTGACCTCTAGAATGCAAATCTAGCGCTCTAGCCAGCTGAGCTAATCCCCCATTTTTATGACGAATCCCTGATTTATAAAAGGTGTCACTATTCCAATCTCTCTCCACACTCTCCCCTCTTATCATCTATTTCTGTAGTCTCGGGCGGACTTGAACCGCCGACCCCTACATTATCAGTGTAGTGCTCTAACCAGCTGAGCTACGAGACTCTCTTATCTCCCGTATAAGTCGTCTCATCTTCGCTTCTCTTTTCAACGTAGCTGAGCTCCCCAACTTCTTCTTCTTCTCCTTCCTTTTCTCCTCTCCATCAACCGCTTCCGGCTAACTTTTCTCTTTATACATCAACACGCGGAGTTAGTACTATTTCTTTTCCCTTAGGTAAAAATTCAATCCTTTTCTCTTAAAAGGAGGTATTCCAGCCACACCTTCCGGTACGGCTACCTTGTTACGACTTAGCCCCAGTTACTGGTTTTACCTTAGATAGCTCCCCGTAAAGTCACCATCTTTAGGTACCCCCAGCTTCCATGGCTTGACGGGCGGTGTGTACAAGGTCCGGGAACGTATTCACCGCGCCATGGCTGATGCGCGATTACTAGCGATTCCACCTTCATGGAGTCGGGTTGCAGACTCCAATCCGAACTGGGACCGGCTTTCTGGGATTGGCTCCACATCACTGTATCGCTACCCTCTGTGCCGGCCATTGTAGCACGTGTGTCGCCCTAGGCATAAAGGCCATGATGATTTGACGTCATCCCCACCTTCCTCGCGGCTTACGCCGGCAGTCTCGCTAGAGTCCCCAACTTAATGATGGTAACTAACGATAGGGGTTGCGCTCGTTGCGGGACTTAACCCAACACCTCACGGCACGAGCTGACGACAACCATGCAGCACCTTGTTTCGTGTCCCGAAGGAAAGCCTGCTTTCACAGACCGTCACTCACATTCTAGCCTAGGTAAGGTTCCTCGCGTATCATCGAATTAAACCACATGCTCCACCGCTTGTGCGGACCCCCGTCAATTCCTTTGAGTTTCAACCTTGCGGTCGTACTCCCCAGGTGGCTAACTTATCGGTTTCCCTTGGATGCTCAAACCTTAAGTCCAAACATCGAGTTAGCATCGTTTAGGGCGTGGACTACCAGGGTATCTAATCCTGTTCGCTACCCACGCTTTCGTGCCTCAGCGTCAATCAAGGCCCAGCTAGCTGCCTTCGCAATTGGTGTTCCATGACATATCTATGCATTTCACCGCTACATGTCACATTCCGCTAACCTCAACCCAATTCAAGAATATCAGTATCAATGGCAGTTCTATCGTTAAGCGACAGGCTTTCACCACTGACTTAATATTCCGCCTACGCACCCTTTAAACCCAGTGATTCCGGATAACGCTTGCACCCTCCGTATTACCGCGGCTGCTGGCACGGAGTTAGCCGGTGCTTATTCCGCAGATACCGTCAGACACCCTAAAAGGATGCTTTTCTTCTCTGCTAAAAGCAGTTTACAATCCATAGGACCTTCATCCTGCACGCGGGATGGCTGGTTCAGACTTTCGTCCATTGACCAATATTCCTTACTGCTGCCTCCCGTAGGAGTCGGGTCCGTGTCTCAGTACCCGTGTGGGGGCCACGCTCTCACGCCCCCTACTGATCGTAGCCTTGGTAGGCCGTTACCCTACCAACTAGCTAATCAGACGCACATCCATCTCTAAGCGCCGTAACTTTAATAATAAATCTTTATATCTATTATCACATCCGGTATTAATCCCAGTTTCCCAGGGCTATCCCGGTCTTAAAGGCAGGTCATGTACGCGTTACTCACCCGTGCGCCGCTCTAGCTTCCCGAAGAAAGTTACCGCTCGACTTGCATGTATTAGGCCTCCCGCTAGCGTTCATCCTGAGCCAGGATCAAACTCTCCATAGTATAATCCTTATTGGCTCTCTCTCTTCTTTAAAGAAATCGCTCTATTAATTTGTTTTTAAAAAGGTTTCATCTCCTCTATACCTAAATTCTAAAATTTAGTACTAATCTCCAATCGTGTCAATGAACTTCTTTAAATCTTTACTGACATACTCTCATCTCTTGCATGATCATTATATCAACAAAAATTTCATCTTATTTCTTATACACAGTCTCCCGTATATTTTACTTCCTTTTACTTATTCCCATCATTACTTTCATAACGGGCCGCAAAGATAATATCAATTATTCTACTATCCAAACTTTTTATATTAAAAATATTAAAATGTCGAAAAATATTCACCCCATCTCTTCTCCCCATCAACCAATCTCAATTATCTCCAAAATCCTATTTTCATTATTCGCATCTAATCACTCAATTCTTCCTACACATCTCTCTCTCTCTCTCTCTCTCAACAAGCTCCTTCTTTAAGGGGACGCAAAGGTAATAGCTTTTTATAATTCACAAAAGTTTAAAGGATTTTTTTTTATTTTTTTTTCTAATATAATTTCATCAATTTTAAAAGTGTAAAATTAAATTTCGTATAGCCTTGACTTTCAGGGAGTCAAACAAAATTAAAGTAATCCAAATTTATTTTCAAATGCTGAAGTAGTCAGTAAATATAATTTTCTTTTATCGCTTACCCTTATCCTTCTTTGAATAACTGTATCAGCAGGCAGTGCTTTTATTTTATAAAATAGATTCAAATAGTATTTATAAGCACAATATACTCCGAGCCTTGATGCTCCGGGAAGTTGAACGATTCCCTTATATGCAACCGAAAAGTCATTTTGAATATCATCTTCAATTTGCTGCTTTTCAACTTCACTAAAGTTATGAAAATTAATATCCGGAAAATATACTCTTCCTCTCTCCTGAAAATCAGATTTCATATCTCTGAGAAAATTGATCTTCTGAAAAGCAGCTCCAAGTGCACAAGCATAAGGTTTTAGTTTCTCATATTCTTCACTGTCTCCGTTTAAAAAACTTTAAGACACATTACTCCGACTACTTCGGCTGAACCATAAATATATTTATCAAGATCACCCTTATCGTATATGGTCTTATCCAAATCCATATGCATACTTTCAAGAAAAGCTTCAATAAGGCAATGATCAATCTGATATTTATTTACTACCTCCTGAAAAGTGTGAAGAACAGGATTAAGGCTTATTTTTTCTGAAATCGCTTTGAATGTATCATTTCTGAAATCAGCAAGCAATTTATTTTTATCCTTATTGTGAAATGTATCTACAATTTCATCTGCAAATCTTACAAATCCATATATGGCATACACCGGCATTCGAAGTTCTTTTGAAAACATCCTAATACCAAGGGAAAAAGATGTACTGTATTGGTGGGTGATTAATCGACTACAATCATAACAGACCTTAGAATACAAATCCATACATTTCTATTTATTGGTTTTAATAATTTCACTTGCTACGACCTGACCAGAAATAATTGATGGAGGCACTCCGGGGCCCGGGCTAGTCAGTTGGCCGGTATAATACAGATTTGAAAGAAATTTGTTTCGCAATTTCGGTTTTAAAAATGCCGTCTGTTTTAAAGTATTGGCTAATCCATATGCGTTACCTCGGAATGCGTTATAATCAGACACAAAATCATTGACACAATAAGATTTTTTTATAAATAATATTTGGTTTGATATTTATTCTTGTAACATCTTCTAATCTCTTACAAATTATATCAAAATATTTTTCTCTTAAAATATCGTTATCCTCAATACCAGGAGCAAGTGGCATTAGAATAAAAACATTTTCATTTCCTTCCGGGGCCAATGATGCATCTGTTACAGATGGAACACACATATAAAAGAGTGGCTCACTTGGCCAGGAAGGTTCAGTATATATCTCATGTGCATGCTGTGCAAAATCACGATCAAAAAATAAATTGTGGTGCTTTACATTTTCCAACTTAATATCAAGACCCAAATAAAACAATAAAGAACTCGGGGCCATAGTTCGTTTTTGCCAATATGATTCTGAATAATTCCTATATGCTTCAGGTAATAACTTTTGTTCAACATGATGATAGTCGGCACTTGCAACTACATAATCAAATGTATAACTATTGTTTTCAGTATTAACAATATGAGCTAGATTATCTTTTACTGAAATGCTTTTTACTTCTGCATTTCTAATAAATTTAACTCCTTGATATTCCGCTATTTCAACAAAAGCATCTATAACTTTAAACATACCACCTAAAGGGTAACATGTACCCAATTTTAGATCTGCATAATTCATTAAACTATATAATGCGGGTGTATTTTCGGGTGTGGCTCCTAAAAAAAGAACAGGAAACTTAAGAATGTTGCGTATTTTTTCACTTTTAAATAATCTGTCAATCTGAGAAGATATTGAAGACAGCATTTGTAATCTGAATAGACTCATCACTACTCTTATGTCAGCAAACTCCATAATGCTATGTCCGGGTTTCCAAACAAACTCACTCATCCCAACCTTGTATTTGTATTCTGCATCTGCAAGAAACTCTTTCAGTTTTACGGAGCTGCCAGTCTCTATCGATTCAAAGACATTTTTTAAACTTTCAAAGTCTGCGGGCAAAGCCACTTTATCATCTTTACCGAAAAGTACTTCATACGATGGGTCAAGACGTACCAACTCATAAAAATCAGATGACTTTTTATCAAATAAATTAAAAAACTGCTCAAAAACTTCCGGCATCCAATACCAGGAAGGTCCCATATCAAAAGTAAAGCCCTGAGTTTCAAACTTTCTTGCTCTACCGCCAAGCTCATTATTTTTTTCAAGCACTGTGACTTCAAATCCTGCTTTAGCAAGACACGCTGCTGCGGCCAAACCCGAAAACCCTGAACCAATTACACCTACTTTTTTCAAAATTATTTAATGTTTATCCAAGAAAAAACTCGAAACAACAAATATTTAAAATTGTTGAATAAAAAAAGCCCCTGAAAAAAAATCTCAGAGGCTTCGTACACTTTATATCTTTCGATACTATTCTTCTATTTTACCACCTTTAGCGTGATCTTGCCATTCTTTTAGCTTATCCCACTCACCATTTGCAGCCATTTCAGCCTGCATTGGCCATGAAGTAGGATCATGCATCTGATAACGTGAACCCGCAGCATTGAGGATTTCTTTGATTGCATCCACATCTGCTTTTGTAAGATCTGCAAAAGTTATTATGCCAGCATTGTGAAGTAATTCTTCAATTTTCGGACCAATACCCTCGACTTTTTTAAGATCATCTCCCTTAGCAGAAGTTTTAGCAACTTTAGGCTCTTCCTGTACTGGTTCAACCGACTCAACTGCTGGTGCAGCAGCTTTCGATGCAGCCATTTGTTCTTTCAACTCTGAAAAACCTTCAATATCTCCAAAGGTTGATAATTCAACTTTTGATTGAGTTGCTTTTATGGTTTTCTTAATTTCATCCTTTTCTTTGGTCTTTTCAGACTCGACTATCTGATCAGCTTCCTTGCGAATATCTTCCAGATATCTTGAGTGAGAAACTATAATCCTTTTATCGTCTCTGTTAAACTCAATTACTTTGAAAGTAAGTGCTTCTTCATTTCCTGCAGTAGAGCCGTCTTCCTTTTGATATGTTTAATCGGAGCGTATGCTTCCAATCCATATGGCAACTGTACAACTGCGCCTCTGTCATCTTTCTTAACGATAGTCGCTTCATGATAAGAACCTACAGGGAATACATTTTCAAAAGTATCCCACGGATTTTCTTCCAATTGCTTATGGCCCAAAGACAGTTTTCTGTTATCTTCGTCAACTTCAAGTATAGAAACATCGATCTTTTCTCCTACTTTTGTAAACTCAGATGGGTGTGAATATCTCTTTGTCCAGGAAAGATCAGAAATATGTACCATTCCTCCAATACCATTTTCAAGCTCAACAAATACACCATAAGGAGTAAGGTTTTTCACTTCACCGATGTGTCTTGTACCCACTTTATATTTAGCAGAAACAACACTCCAAGGATCTTCGGTAAGTTGTTTAACACTCAATGACATTTTTCTTTCATCTCTGTCTATGGTGACAACTTTAGCTTCCATTTCCTGACCTAAAGTAAAGAAATCTCTTGCATTTACGGGTTGATTACTCCAGTTTACTTCTGAAACGTGAATCAGACCTTCTACTCCCGGGATGATTTCTAGGAAAGCACCATAATCTTCAATATTTACAATTTTACCTTTCACTACGCTGCCTTCAGAAATGGTGTTGTCCAGTACTTCCCAAGGGTGCGGGGTAAGTTGTTTAAGACCAAGAGATATTCTTTTCTTGTCTTCGCCAAAATCAAGTACAACAACATTAATCTTCTGGTTAAGTGACAATACCTCATTTGGATGATTGATTCTACCCCAAGATATATCTGTTATATAAAGGAGACCATCTACACCACCAAGATCCATAAATGCACCGAAATCAGTGATATTTTTAACTACACCTTCCAAAACCTGTCCTTTTTCAAGACCTGAAATAATGGTTTCTCTTTGCTCAGCGAGATCACTTTCTATCAGGGCTTTGTGCGAAACTACTGCATTTTTAATTGCTTCGTTGATTTTAACAACTTTGAATTCCATGGTTTTGCCCACATAAATGTCGTAATCTGTAATAGGTTTAACATCAATCTGAGACCCCGGAAGGAATGTTTCAAGACCTAAACAATCCACGATTAATCCACCTTTGGTTTTGCTTATAACTAAAACCCTTTATAATGGTACCGTTTTTGTAAGAATCTACAAGATTATCCCAAGCTTTCAATAATTTGGCCTTTCTTCTCGAAAGAACCAGCTGACCTCTAAGGTCTTCTTGTTTTCTACATATACATCAACATAATCACCAATCTTAAGATCAGGTGTATCTCTGAATTCGGAAAGTGGCACCAATCCGTCAGATTTATAATTGATATCTAATACTACATCACCACTATGGATTGATGTCACTCTACCTTTACCACTTCAAGCTCTGAAACAGAGTTTAGTGATTGGTCATACTGCTCAAAGTATTTTTTTGTGTTCTGTATCAGAATACTTAAAAGTATTTCTTTTACCCAAAGACCAGTCAAAATCGTCATGAGCTGTAGAATTATTTTCAGAAGTCTGTTCTAACTGAACATCTGAAATATCTTCAATATCTCCTATGACTTCATCTTTTTGATCTTGTTCAAGACCATTATCATCTATCATTTTAACAAAAATTTGTATGCCGTTTTTTTATTTTCGGCAGGGGTTATATAATGAAATTTTAAAAATGGCTGCAAAGGTACAACAATTTATTGTTATCGTGTATAAATTTTTATTCCAAATAAGTTTATAGATTAAAATTCACAGAAATGAAGTAAGTTGTTCATTCTTAATTGAATTGTGTGTATAACAAATTGCACAAAAATAAAAAGTGTTAAATTTGCCACACCTGAGTATTATTAACCAATAAAACGAAACGATGGACACTAAAGATCAAATTTTAGAATCCATCCTGAGAAGTGTTAGAACCGAAGTTAGTACATTTTAGATCAAGAATCGGGAATTAAATGTCCCATTGAGTATGAGTTAAAGCTTATTGAAGTAAGTAGGAATTTTGCCAGAACGTTGGTAGAGTGAATCACAAGGTAGAATTCCAAAGAGTAGGAACTCAAAAAAAAAGTAATCACCTATTTTGGTAAATTAGTTTTAAAGAAGAGTCATGTTCTGTGTAGCGGCACCAAAAAGTTTGCTATTACACGATGTATGCAGGTGTTGCTATGTTTATTGGGTCAAAGTAAGGTATTTGAAGAGGCTAGTGAGTTGCTTGATAAGCTTGTAGGGCTTAAAATTAGCGGGATGCAAATACAAAGAGTTAGTGAGTATTACGGAGCGCAATTCGGATCCTGCCACAAATCGCAATATTGAGAGTTGTATTCCTAAGATAAATGAGGTTAAAAGAGAAGATACTGTATATGTAATGACAGATGAAGCATGCTGTTGACACGAGATGAAAATGGAAAGAGGGTAAGCGATAGAATATTCACACATGATAACATATTGAAAATAAGTGATAAAAAGGTCAGAAATTAGAGATTCGTGTGTAAGTCATGGGTGGAGTAGGCGTGTTTACCAAAATTAGAACGCCATTTAATAGGATATAAAATAAGGTTATCATCGGAGATGGAGCAGAAATGGATATGGAATTAGGCAGAAGACAATTATCCGGGCGACACAAATACTAGACTTCTTTCATGCCAAAGAAAAAT
>JADJNF010000008.1 GCA_016714445.1 Saprospiraceae bacterium
CCCATCTTATCATCTATTTCTGTAGTCTCAGGCGGACTTGAACCGCCGGCCTACATTATCAGTGTAGTGCTCTAACCAGCTGAGCTACGAGACTCTTATCTCCCGTATAAGTCGTCTCATCTTCTTCTCTTTCAACTTGTAGCTGAGCTCCCAACTTCTTCTTCTTCTCCTTCCTTTTCTCCTCTCCATAAACCGCTTCCAGCTAACTTTTCTCTTTATACATCAACACGCGGAGTTAGTACTATTTCTTTCCTTAGGTAAAAATTCAATCCCTTTTCTCTTAAAGGAGGTATTCCAGCCACACCTTCCGGTAGGCCTACCTTGTTACGACTTAGCCCAGTTACTGGTTTTACCTTAGATAGCTCCCCGTAAAGTCACCATCTTTAGGTACCCCAGCTTCAGTAACCCACGACGGGCGGGTGTGTGTACAAGGTCCGGGAACGTATTCACCGCGCCATGGCTGATGCGCGATTACTAGCGATTCACCTTCATGGAGTCGGGTTGCAGACTCCAATCCGAACTGGGACCGGCCTTTCTGGGATTGGCTCCACATCACTGTATGTTCTGTCTGTGCCGGCCATTTGTAGACCGTGTCGCCCTAGAGCACCAAAGGCCATGATGATTTGACGTCATCCCCACCTTCCTTATGGCTTACGCCGGCAGTCTCGCTAGAGTCCCCAACCCAATGATGGTAACTAACGATAGGGGTTGCGCTCGTTGAGGACTTAACCCAACCTATCGGCACGAGCTGACGACAACCATGCAACACCTTGTTTCGTGTCCCGAAGGAAAGCCTGCTTTCACAGACCGTCACTCACATTCTAGCCTAGGTAAGGTTCGTCGCGTATCATCGAATTAAACCACATGCTCCACCGCTTGTACGGACCTGGCTTCAATTCCTTTGAGTTTCAACCTTGCGGTCGTACTCCCCAGGTGGCTAACTTATCGGTTTCCGCCGGATGCTCAAACCTTAAGTCCAAACATCGAGTTAGCATCGTTTAGGGCGTGGACTACCCGGGGTATCTAATCTGTTCGCTACCACCCACGCTTTCGTGCCATCAGCGTCAATCAAGGCCCAGCTGGCTACCCTTCACCAATTGGTGTTCCATGACATATCTATGCATTTCACCGCTACATGTCATTCCATAACACTCAACCCAATTCAAAGAATATCAGGTATCAATGGCAGTTCTATCGTTAAGCGACGGGCTTTCACCGATGACTTAATATTCCGCCTACGCACCCTTTAAACCCAGTGATTCCGGATAACGCTTGCACCGCTCCCTGATACCGCGGCTGCTGGCACGGGTTAGCCGGTGCTTATTCACCAGAATACCGTCGGACACCCTTAAAAGGATGCTTTCTTCTCTGCTAAAGCAGTTTACAATATAGGACCTTCATCCTGCACGCGGGATGGCTGGTTCGAACTTTCGTCCATTGACCAATATTCTTACTGCCGCCGTAGGAAGTCGGGTCCGTGTCTCAGTACCCGTGTGTGGGGCCACGCTCTCACGCCCCCCTACTGATCGCCCAGCCTTGGTAGGCCGTTACCCTACCAACTAGCTAATCAGACGCACATCCATCTCTAAGCGCCGTAGCTTTAATAAGAAATCTTTATATCTATTATCATCCGGTATTAATCCCAGTTTCCCAGGGCTATCCCGGTCTTAAAGGCAGGTCATGTACGCGTTACTCACCCGTGCGCCGCTCTAGCTTCCCGAAGAAAGTTACCCGCTCGACTTGCATGTAATAGGCACTCCCCGCTTTAGCGTTCATCCTGAGCCAGGATCAAACTCTCCATAGTATAATCCATATTGGGGCTCTCTCTCTTCTTTAAAGAAATCGCTCTATTATTGTTTTAAAAAGTTTCATCTACTCTATACCTAAATTCTAAAATTTAGTACTAATCTCCAATCGTGTCCAATGAACTTCTTTAAATCTTTACTGACATACTCTCATCTCTCTTTCATGATCATTATATCCTAACAAAAATTTTACCTTATTTCTTATACACAGTCTCCCGTATATTTTACTTCCTTTTACTTACTCCCATCATTACTTTCTGTAACGGGCCGACAAAGATAATATCAATTATTCTACTATCCAAACTTTTTATATTAAAAATATTAAAATGTCGGAAAATATTCACTTATCTCTTCTCCACATCAACCAATCTCAATTATCTCCAAAATCCTATTTTTCATTATTCGCATCTAATCACTCAATTCTTCTACACATCTCTCTCTCTCTCTCTCTCCTCTCTCTCTCTCTCCACTCAACAAGCTCCTTCTTTAAGGGGACATAAAAGTAATAGTTTTTTATAATTCACAAAAGTTTAAAGGATTTTTTTTTATTTTTTTTTCTAATATAATTTCATCAATTTTAAAAATTGTAAAATTAAATTTCATATAGCCTTGACTTTCAGGAGTCAAACAAAATTAAGTAATCCAAATTTATTTTCAAATGCTGAAGTAGTCAGTAAATATAATTTTCTTTATCGCTTACCCTTATCCTTCTTTGAATAACTGTATCACCAAGCAGTGCTTTTATTTATGAAAATAGATTCAAATAGTATTTATAAGCTACAATATACTCCGAGCCTTGATGCTCCGGGAAGTTGAACGATTCACATATGCAACCGAAAAGTCATTTTGAATATCATCTTCAATTTGCTGCTTTTCAACTTCACTAAAGTTATGAGAATTAATATCCGGAAAATACACTCTCTACTTCCTCTCTCCTGAAAATCAGATTTCATATCTCTGAAAATTGATCTTCTGAAAAGCAGCTCAAGTGCACAAGCATAAGGTTTTAGTTTCTCATATTCATACTGTCTCCGTTTAAAAAAACTTTAAGACACATTAATACAGACTTCACTTCGGCTGAACCATAAATATATTTATCAAGATCACCCTTATCGTATATGGTCTTATCCAAATCCATGCGCATACTTTCAAGAAAAGCTTCCAATAGGGCAATGATCAATCTGATATTTATTTACTACACTCCTGAAAAGTGAGAAGAACAGGATTAAGGCTTATTTTTCTGAAATCGCTTTGAATGTATCATTTTCTGAAATCAGCAAGCAATTTATTTTTATCCTTATTGTGAAATGTATCTACAATTTCATCGCAAATCTTACAAATCCATATATGGCTTACACCGGCATTCAAGTTCTTTTGAAAACATCCTAATACCAAGGGAAAAGATGTACTGTATTGGTGGGTGGTTAATCATTATTAAATAACAGACCTTAGAATACAAATCCATACATTTTCTATTTATTGGTTTTAATAATTTCACTTCCCACGCTACGACCTGACCAGAAATAATTGATAGAGGCACTCCGGGGCCCAGGCTAGTCAGTTGGCCGGTATAATACAGATTTGAAAGAAATTTGTTTCGTAATTTTGGCTTAAAAAGCTGTTTGTTTTAAAGTATTGGCTAATCCGACATGCATTACGTCGGAATGCGTTATAATCAGACACAAAATCATTGACACAGTAAGATTTTTACAAATAATATTTGGTTTGATATTTATTCCTGTAACATCTACTAATCTCTTACAAATTATATCAAAATATTTTCTCTTAAAATATACGTTATCTATCAATACCAGGAGCAAGTGGCATTAAAATAAGCATTTTCATTTCCTTCCGGGGCCAATGATGCATCTGTTACAGATGGAACACACATATAAAGAGTGGCTCACTTGGCCAGGAAGGTTCAGTATATATCTCATGTGCATGCTGTGCAATCAAGATCAAAAAATAAATTGTAGTGCTTTACATTTCCAACTTAATATCAAGACCCAAATAAAACAATAAGAACTCGGGGCCAATATAGTTGATTTGCCAATATGATTCTAATTAAGTTCCAAATACTTTAGGTAGTAAATATCTTTATTAAACAAGATGATAGTCGGCACTTACAACTTCATAATCAAATCGCTATAACTATTGCATTTCAGTACTTAACAATATGAGCCAGGTTATCTTTTACTGAAATACTTTTTACTTCTACATTTCTAACAAGTTTAGCTCTTGGATACCGCTATTTCAACAAAAGCATCCACAACTTTAAACATACCTCCTAAAAGAGAGTGCCATGTACCAAATTTTAGATCTGCATAATTCAGTAAACTATATAATGCGGGTGTATTTTCGGGTGTGGCTCTAAAAAGAACAGGAAACTTAAGAATGTTAAGTATTTTTCACTTTTAAGTAATCTGTCCAATCTGAGAAGATCTTGAAGACAGCATTTGTAATCTGAATAGACTCATCACTACTCTTATGTCAACAAACTCCATAAAATTATGCCCGGGTTTCCAAACAAACTCACTCGTCCAAACCTTGTATTTGTATTCTGCATCTGCAGAAACTCTTCCAGTTTTACGGAACTGACAGTCTCTATCAGTTAAAGACATTTTTAAACTTTCAAAGTCTGCGGGCAAAGCCACTTTATCATCCTTTACCGAAAAGTACTTCTACGATGATTCCAAGACGGCGTACCAACTCATAAAAATCAGATGACTTTTATCAAATAAATTAAAAACTGCTCAAAAACTTCCGGCATCCAATACCAGGAAGGTCCCATATCAAAAGTAAAGCCCTGAGTTTCAAACTTTCTTGCTCTACCGCCAAGCTATTATTTTTCAAGCACTGTGACTTCAAATCCTGCTTTAGCAAGACACGCTGCTGCGGCCAAACCCAAAAACCCTGAACCAATTACACCTACTTTTTTTCAAAATTATTTAATGTTTATCCAAGAAAAACTCGAAACAACAAATATTTAAAATTGTTGAATAAAAAAAGCCCCTGAAAAAAATCTCCAGAGGCTTTGTGCACTTTATATCTTTCGATACTATTCTTCTATTTTACCACCTTTAGCGTGATCTTGCCATTCTTTAGCTTATCCCACTCACCATTTGCAGCCATTTCAGCCTGCATTGGCCATAGTAGGATCATGCATCTGATAACGTGAACCCGCAGCATTGAGGATTTCTTTTGATTGCTTCCACATCTGCTTTTGAAAGATCTGCAAAAGTTATTATGCCAGCATTGTGAATTAATTCTTCAATTTTCGGACCAATACCACTCGACTTTTTAAGATCATCTCCCTTAGCAGAAGTTTTAGCAACTTTAGGTTCTTCCTGTACTGGTTCAACCGACTCAACTGCTGGTGCAGCAGCTTTCGATGCAGCCATTTGTTCTTTCAACTCTGAAAAACCTTCAATATCTCCAAAGGTTGATAATTCAACTTTTGATTGGTTGCCTTTTATGGTTTTCTTAATTTCATCCTTTTCTTTGGTCTTTTTCAGACTCGACTATCTGATCAGCTTCCTTGCGAATATCTTCCAGATATCTTGGTGAGAAACTATAATCCTCTTATCGTCTCTGTTAAACTCAATCACTTTGAAAGTAAGTGCTTCTTCATTTCCTGCAATAGAGCCGTCTTCCTTTTGATATGTTTTTATCGGACGTAGCTTCATCCATATGGCAACTGTACAACTGCACTCTGTCATCTTTCTTAACGATAGTCGCTTCATGATAAGAACCTACAGGGAATACATTTTCCAAAAAGTATCCACGGATTTTCTTCCAATTGCTTATGGCCCAAAGACGGTTTTCTGTTATCTTCGTCAACTTCAAGTATAGAAACATCGATCTTTTCTCCTACTTTTGTAAACTCAGATGGGTGTGAATATCTCTTTGTCAGGAAAGATCAGAAATATGTACCATTCATAATACCATTTTCAAGCTCAACAAATACACCATAAGAGGTAGGTTTTTCACTTCACCGATGTGTCTTGCACCCACTTTATATTTAGCAGAAACAACACTCCAAGGATCTTCGGTAAGTTGTTTAACACTCCAATGACATTTTTCTTTCATCTCTGTCTATAGTGACAACTTTAGCTTCCATTTCTGACCTAAAGTAAAAGAAATCTCTTGCATTTACGGGTTGATTACTCCAGTTTACTTCTGAAACGTGAATCAGACCTTCTACTCCCGGGATGATTTCTAGGGAAAGCACCATAATCTTCAATATTTACAATTTTACCTTTCACTACGCTGCCTTCAGAAATGGTGTTGTCCAGCCCACTTCCAAGGATGCGGGGTAAGTTGTTTTAAGACCAAGAGGCATTGTACTTGTCTTCGCCAAAATCAAGTACAACAACATTAATCTTCTGGTTTAAGTGACAATACTTCATTAGGATGATTGATTCTGCCCAAAAGATATCTGTTATATAAAGGAGACCATCTACACCACAAGATCCATAAATGCACCGAAATCGGTGATTATTTTAACTACACCTTCCCCAAGAACATGCCCTTTTTCCAAGACCTGAAATAATGGTTTCTCTTTGTTCAGCGAGATCACTTTCATCAGGGCTTTGTGAGAAACTGCATTTTTAATTGCTTCGTTGATTTTAACAACTTTTGAATTCCATGGTTTTGCCCACATAAATGTCATAATCGTAATAGGTTTAACATCAATCTGGGGACCCCGGAAGAATGTTTCAAGACCCAAAAACAATCCCACGATTAATCCACCTTTGGTTTGCTAATAACTAAGCCCTTTGATAATGGTACCGTTTTGGTAAGAATCTACAAGATTATCCCAAGCTTTCAATAATTTTGGCCTTTCTTCTCCGAAAAAGAACCAACTGACCTCTAAGGTCTTTGTTTTCTACACATACATCAACATAATCACCAATCTTAAGATCAGAGTGTATCTCTGAATTCGGAAAGAGGCTCCAATCCGTCAGATTTATAATTGTTATCTAATACTACATCACCACTATGGATTGATGTCACTCTACCTTTACCGCTTCGAGCTCTGAAACAGGTTTAGAGATTGGTCATACTGATCAAGTATTTGTTGTGTTCTGTATCAGAATACTAAAAAGTATTTCTTTTACCAAAAGACCAGTCAAAATCGTCATGAGCTGGAGGAGTGTTTTCAGAAGTCTGTTCCAACTGAACATCTGAAATATCTTCAATATCTCCTATGGCTTCATCTTTTGATCTTGTTCAAGACCATTATCATCTATCATTTTAACAGAAATTTGTATGCCGTTTTTATTTTCGGCGGGGGTTTATATAATGAAATTTTAAAAATGGCTGCAAATTTACAACAATTTATTGTTATCGTGTATAAATTTTTTATTCCAAATAAGTTTAAGATTAAAATTCACAGAAGTGAAGTAGAGTTGTTCATTCTTAATTGAATTTAAAATGATAATACAGATTCTTTTGTTTACCTTTGAAACAATTATGGATCATTATTTGTACTAATAATTCCTGATCAATCACTTACATGAAAGACGGAAAGAAAAATCAAAAGAAAAGATCCATCATTTATTCTCGCTGCGGAAAGGTATTTAACAAAGTGGGGTTTAAGAATGCCAAAATGGAGGACATAGCCAAAAGGGCTGACATAACTAAAGTTACCTTGTATACCTATTTTCCAATCTAAAGAAAACCTATATCTTGCTGTAACATTCAAAGCGCTGCAACTTTTGATTCAAAAATATTATGAAACCATTGATAAGCATAAAGATAAAAGTGGATTGGAAATTAGCATAGCTATTTTTTGATTCATTGATGTCATTTTGCGAACAAAACTACTTATATTCAAGAAGCTCTACTAGGATACTTTGCTTTAGTGAGATCTACTATCGGACGGAACCAATGAAGCAAAACTTACTGAAACAATCAAAGACAGTATCTATCATGTAAAACTGCAGGATATGCAAAACCTTCCTTTTAAACTTACTGTCAAAGAAATAGAACGCGGCAAAAGAGATGGGAGTATATTGACCACACTTGGCCCGATCTGACCACACTTCATGGCTGGACAATGGTGGTAGGCTATGTCAAAGTAATCAGCGCTTCCGGTACCAATGCCACTCCTCTTTTTAAAGTAGAGTCTAAGTGATCTGAAATCACTGAATCTAAAACCAACAAGACACATGTTCCAAACAAAAACTTTTTAATCATCCTGAAAATAAAGTAGTTGATGGTAAAGCATATATGGACTACATTATAAAATCCATGCAACTGAATATGAGTATGTAAATACCGTAATAAGCACTACTGAGAGATATGATGTGGAACTATGGTCATTTAGACCATATCTGGATGAGCCGGTAGATATAATCCTGAAGTAATGCCTTGCGACCGATACTGAATCAAGTAGCGATCTAATCACTCAACGGGCTGATATCATGATCACTTTAGGTGGAGACGGGACAATACTAAAGCCATACTCTGCTCAAAGATAGTGGAATACCTGTACAAGGAATAAATCTGGGCAGACTTGTGGTTTTTGGCCGGCGTAGAAAAAATCTATCAAAAAAGCAGTAAAACAGCTTATAAACAAAGAATATACCACAGTATCGGATCATTGCTGGGATTGAAGTGCAATCTGCCTTATTTTGATCATTTCCTTTTGCGCTAAATGATTTCACATTAAATAAGAGATACTTCATCTACTTGATAACTATTCAACATACATAGACAATGTTCTCTTAAATTCATACTGGGCAGACGGCATAATCATAAGCACACCTACAGGATCAACAGGATATTCGTTAAGTTGTGGCGGGCCAATAATATTTCCTGATTCCCAAAATATTGTTATCACACCAGTGGCCCCACACAATCTGAATGTTCGACCTATTGTCATCCCTGATACACTTAGCATATGTTTAAAAGTTGAAGGTCGTACCAACAGTTTATGTGTACACTAGATTCGCGATATGAGACCATTACTTCAGCTCACCGAAGGGAGATAAATAAAGGCAACTTTTTTATCAATTTTGTTCAGCTTAAAGGCCAATCTTTTATGAAGACCATCAGTGAGAAGTTGCTTTGGGGGTTGGATAAAAGAAATTGAAAAAGACTTAAAATGTAAGAAATTAATGAAATAACTAAACTTTAAGCTAATGTGTTAATTTATAATTTCAAATCTTACCGGAAATCAGTGCTTTGCCATTATCGAAAAATATATAAATATGTGCCTTGTCATTTGCATCAAACTAATATTATATAAGCCATAATAAATGCGATGGCGGAATATCTGCCGACCGAAAATGTCATAAAATACAATATATCCATTGCCGGAACATAGTCTGAAAGTGTAACCAAGATCGTTTTTCAACTGGATTGGAAATACATTTAGTGGATTTGCTTTTAAGATCATCCGGTTAGTACAATTTTACCTATGGTAAGGTTTTTACAATAGGTGTGTTTCCCATTTATTAAGAGCACACTCAAACATACATTATATACAACCAGACCGGAAAACTTGATGCCATTGAGGCTTGCTTCCTTCAAATCCTGTACTGTCACCGAAGTTCCAAGCCGCTCATCGGGACAAAATAACTCAAATCCGTAAATCTAATCCGTAAGTGATCTAAAATATCCTGCTCTATCTGAACTTTGCTGCAGGGGATATTGTCAGAGACCAGGCGCTGTCACACAGGACTGTCATCCCATGGGCCCATTCTGAAGTGTGGAAAATTGGGCAGTGAATTAAAGTTTTGTGAGGAAGTTTGATGCTGTTTTGTATAACTGTGGCGTTTGTACCTTCTTCTTCCGGATATTCGATGGTATGAAGTGATCGGGTACCACCAGGAGTAAGGCTGTAGATCTTACCATCGGGTCCATTGACCATATAACTGAAAATTAAATCCCTGCCAAGATCCCATTCATTGTATTTAAATATGCTACCGTCATACACTGCTATGATCTGCTCTGGCTCCAATATCTTATCGGCATCCATATCATATTGATACATATTTAATCCATCAGTCGCATACAAATAGTGCCCATCCGGTGAAAATGATATGGCACCATAGAGTAATTTGTCGCTTATTTGCAAAAGTTTTACTTCCTTTTTGCAAAGTCCCAGTACAACAGTTAAAATCATACAAACTCAAATACATGGTATCAGACAATCCTTCTCCTTCATGTGTGACATAAATATCACACTCCTAGGTGAAAAATAACTTACAGGATAAGAGTGGTTGTTAACAAGCTATCAGGGTCAATATATCTTTTAAATAACTTTGTTCCGACAGGATCAAGTAAAAAATATTTATTGCAACAGAATATTCATCTTTAATAACTACCCCCAATCTCTTCCATTTCCATGCCGTACTGCATTAAATCCGCCATTGTAAAACCCGGAGGAAATTAAACTGTCTTTATAAATTACTTCGCCTTGGTCTGAATTTTCAAAAGAAACTAAAGTAGTCAAAATACCTACATTCCGATGAAATTAAAATTATCAATGGATAAATCTTTCCTCCAATAAATGAAAAATAAAATAATTCTTTGAACCGGGATCGGGAAGCATTAGTGCAAATTGTCTAATGGGGAAACCACCGGGCCAGTCAGATCCATCCGGTAGGTAATTTTTTTCATTAAATCTTTCCCAATAAGTACTATAAGAAATCGTATCCAAACCCGGAACTACTTTGTGCATTCCATTATGCACATACATACCGATAATGGTGTACATCAAAGCCGACCTTCATTGTCACATATCGACGCATCTGTACCTGACATGTCCATAGTGATTTCACTATCATACCTGAATTTTACAAATTCCCCAGTAAAATCTGCGATCATCGTACCCCATTGGTAACCATCAAAAATTCCATTTTCTGACTATCCAATTACCCAAGTATAATCATTTTTTTTGACCATAAAAACAGAGGACTGCAAAAAACAAAAATACTATTAAGTACACTCATTGAGCCCGTATTATCTTCTTAAAGATTCTTTCTCCGGTACCTGATTGTATCTCTACAAGATAAACGGAAGAAGTCAAATGACTTAAATCAAGTTCGATTTTTGATTCCTGAACAAAGTATTTTGATTCAATGAAATCTCCCTGGATATTTCTTATTATAACTTTCTGTACAGGATGATTTGATTGAATTTGTGTAATTCCAGTGGTTGGATTTGGACTTACTTCTAAACGCATTGAATCTGTTTCCATAGAAGCAGTACTTTTGCTATGTTTCTGTTTATTACTATCAAAGCTAAGCAATTATTTTATTTTGGCAAATTACTAAATAATATTTCACCCTAAATGAACAATTTTTTACATTTTAAATTTGTAAATATTCAATTTTTTTAAAATGATCATCAAGTTTCAACATAAAACTCAGGAATTTATCTCTGACCTAAGTAAAGGTATAGATATTTCTATTCCTCTTACCTCAGAATCAGCGGGTCCAAAATGTTTTTTGCTCCAAACTTCAAAATTGAGCCTGTTATATCAGGAAATTTTATAGGAGAAATTTCTGCAGGTAGTCCGGTAAATTTTAGAAATATATTTATCAATCCACATGGTAATGGGACACATACCGAATGTGTAGGACATATAACTGCTGAACCCTACACTATTAATCAATGTCTGACTGAATTTCATTTTGTGGCCTTTTTGGTTACCATAATGCCAGAAAAAATATATGAAAGTGATTATGTCATTACTGAAAATGTTTTAAGAAATAAAATAGGTGAAAGTGAACAAACTCCTGCCATCATAGTCCGGACATTACCCAATACCGATGAAAAGTTAAAAAAGGATTATTCAGGCACCAATCCCGCTTATTTTTCAGAAGATGCTATGCTTTATCTGAATAATAGAGACATTGTTCATCTTCTAACAGACCTACCATCCGTGGACAGGGCAGAAGACGGTGGCAGGCTTTTGGCACATAAGGCATTCTGGGATTGGCCAATGATACCAAATAAAAAAAAGACGATAACTGAGATGGTATATATTGACAATGTAGTACCGGATGGCTTATATTTGTGTAATATTCAGATTGCATCTATAGAATCTGATGCGAGTCCAAGTAAAATTGTAATTTATCCATTGAACAAACTTTAAAAATTAGCATTATTTCGTCATGAATTTTGACGCAGGAAATATATATCTCAATTACTTTAGACTTGATGCATCAGCATACAGGGATAAAGTAAGGTTTTATGAAGAAAATCCTAAAGCCATTTCATCGCTATATTTTGACGAGCGTATAGAAATTGACATAGACTATTTGTTGTGCCTTTTTGAAGTCGGAAGGTATGAAAGATTTTTATCCAAAGTTGATATTGTCCTGGAGTCAATCATAGCTGAAAACATCTTTGAATTTAAAAATCAGAATATTTTTAACGAATTACTTTTCAGAAAAGCTGCTTGTCTTTTTCAGTTAAAAAAGTTTTTGAAGGCAGAAGTTATTCTGAAACAACTGATCAGAATGGAAAATACCAATCCGCTTTATATAGGTTTATACAGTATCTGCAAACGAAAACAACCCAATGATATTTCATTAACTGTAAAAGCGATGGCAAATGCATCTTTTCTCCTTGTATTAAGTATTACGGTAGCAAGAATATTTCTTATCGAACCATTTTTTGATGATTGGTTAGAACCTTTTTTGATTCTTAGGGGCTTTCTATTTATTTTTGGAGTGGTGTGTTTATTCGGTTTGGAACTAAGTTTTCAAAATAAGATTTACAAGGAAACCGGTGTTTTCTCTCACAGACTTATAAACACGATTTTTGGGAAAAAGGTAAAATAAGCGACGCTGTAAATCCAATTTGCAAATATTGATATTCCCTAAAGTAATATTTTTCACTAATTAAGCATGTTTATAAGATAATTAGGGGTTAAATCCTACCTTTGCCCATTCAACTAAAAAAATTTTATGGATCTACTAACAGTCGGAACAGTTGCATTCGATACGATAGAAACGCCTTTTGGTAAAGCAGAGATGGTCATCGGCGGTGCTTGTACTTATATCAGCTGGTCAGCTTCCTATTTTACCAATAACATACATCTTGTATCCATCGTAGGTGATGACTTTCCTGAAAATGAGTTGCAGCGACTCCGGGATCGGGGCGTCAATTTGGAAGGACTTAAAATCGTGGAAGGCGGAAAATCCTTTTTCTGGGCCGGTCGTTACCACAACAATATGAACAATAGGGATACATTGGTGACAGATCTAAATGTGCTGGCTGATTTTGACCCGATTCTACCCCAAGCTGCCAAATCTGCCAAGTATGTCATGCTCGGCAATCTGACTCCGGCTATTCAGAAAAGTGTACTTGATCAATTGGACGGAAGTCAAAAGCTGATAGCACTCGATACCATGAACTTCTGGATGGATATAGCTATGGATGAGCTCAAAGAAGTAATAGCAAGAGTAGATCTGCTGACGATCAACGATGAAGAAGCACGCCAACTATCAGGTGAACATTCACTCGTCAATGCTGCCAAAGCAATCCACGAAATGGGGCCGAAATACTTAGTGATTAAAAAAGGAGAACATGGAGCCTTGCTGTTTTCGGAAGATGACATTTTTTTGCTCCGGCTTTACCTTTGGCTCAGGTTTTTGACCCAACCGGAGCAGGAGACACTTTTGCGGGAGGACTGATGGGATATCTTGCCAAAACTGATGATATCTCAATGGAAAATATGAAACGGGCCATCATAGCCGGATCTGCCATGGCTTCCTTTTGTGTAGAAGATTTCAGCCTGAATAAGCTCCAGATTTTATCTATGCCGGAAATCAACGAAAGATTGGGAAGATTTAAAAAATTGATGCACTTTGATCTGATTTAATCAATTGGCTGTATTGTAACTTTTTGATTGCTGGTTGGTTTGGAACTAAAATTTATTGGAAATCGTTTTAGGTATTTAAATATTTATATCATGGCAAGCGTAATCGATGTTAAAACACTGAGTAAAAATGAGATCAAACATCTTATTAATGATCTGATAGAAAGTGATATAATTACTCATGAATTTTTATTGGAAATTGCAGAATCCAAGATGAATAAAAATGAAAACTCAAATGATATGGCTTATATCGAATCATTAATCAATAAACATTTTGAAGAGTATGATGAAGTATTCAGAAAATTGGCATGATGAGATACCTCACCAAAGAAGAGTTGATATTTATCAATAGAAAAACCGTTGCAATGCATGGTGGTCAGTATATTGAACCCTATAATTTTCTAAATGAGTCTAACTTGGACTATTTGATAGAGGTAGTTCAGAGTGAAATGTTTGGAGAGTCGCTTTATCCAACATTAAGTGACAAAGCAGGGTTGTATATGTTTAATATTATTGCCAATCATATTTTTCAGGATGGTAATAAAAGGACTGGTCTGGAAGCTTCCATTTTATTTTTAGACTTAAATGGTTACAGAATTAATAAAAGTATTCCAAAAGAAACGGTTTACTTATTCACCATCAGAGTTGCATCCGGCGAGTCCAGTCTGGATGAATGTCAGGCATGGTTTGCCTCAAATATCGTAGAAGAATATTTGCAAAATCCTTGAAAGTAATTGCAATCTCAGATACTCATGGGTACCACGATCAGCTCTCGCTGCCATCGGGAGATATGCTTATGCACGCGGGCGACGTATCAAGTCGGGGTAGTGAGCAAGAGATAAAAGATTTTTTGCGTTGGTTTAGCGACCTGGACTACAAACACAAAATTTTTATAGCCGGAAATCACGATTTTCTCTTTGAGCAGGCAGAATCAGAACTGATTGAGTCCTTAATACCGGATAATGTGATCTATCTGAACGATTCCGGAATATCGATTGGTGGTTTCAACATTTGGGGATCGCCCGTGACACCCTGGTTTTTTGACTGGGCATTCAACAGACATCGGGGAGTTGATATCAAAAAACATTGGGATCTCATCCCACAAAATACGGATATTCTCATCACACACGGACCGGTTTATGGTGTATTGGATAGGACCATAAAAGGCCAAATAGTAGGGTGTGAAGTATTAAGAGATGCAACATATGTCATAAAACCCAAAGTACATATCTGCGGACATATCCACGAGGCTTATGGACAGGTTCAAACAATGGATACCTTATATATCAATGCCAGTGTACTTGATGTACGATATCGTTTGGTCAATGAAGCGGTGGTGTTTGAGATTTAAGGTCATGTGAAGTTGGTTAATTCTACTTTCAATTTGGTTATAAATATTTAAAATAACATGGTAGAAGTCAAGTCAGGAAGAATTTGAAAATTTGTTTTTCTAAAATTATCAGAATAATTTGCATATAATTTTACCATCTTTATCAAATAAATATCTGTTTGAGTCTCCTAGGAAGTAAATTTCGGCAACATACTGTTTTGTACCATTTTCGAAATTGATAATGAATGAATCATACACTTCAGCTTGATTACCTATTCCTTCTTTAATACTTTTAATTAAAAGTGATACTATTTCAGAGCTTGATTCTTCTTTACCCTTACCTATTAATATACCACAACTGTCATAGAGCAAAAAGTCATAATTTGGCGTTCCTTCAGTTTGAATATAAAGGCGCTTTTCGTTATTACAAAAGTTTATTACAGCTGCTAATAATGTATCTGTTTCCGGATAGGTTTTATAAGTAAAATCAACAATCTCTTTTGGGATTTCAGCCTGACTTATTGTTTCGAGGTCTTCCCATGGCAACAAACAATCTTTAAATAATGAACCGTCATCTTTTGAACAGGAAAAAAACGTGATGAATGTAAAACAAGTGATACTTAATACCTTGACAAAACTATTCATATTAATCATAGCAGTATTTTTTATAATAGATTTAATTTTTAAATTTACATTACAAATGTAATTATTTTATTTTTGTACGGCTTGATTTTCTAGAATAAAAAATTTCAATCTTCTTCATTCTCCATCAGCAACTTAAGACTTATTTCCGGATTCTCCAAAAACGATCGGGTGATCTGATAGTGCTCAGTTTCATCATACTTTACTTCCTTTATGCCTTCCGCACTGAACTCATAAATCCTGGCATTGGGGTAGGCCATAATTATAGGTGAGTGAGTAGCTATGATAAACTGCGAATCCTGCTGTACCAACTGATGAATCAGACTGATGGCAGTGAGCTGGCGTGCTGGTGAAAGAGCTGCTTCAGGTTCGTCTAGTAGGTACAAACCATTGCCCGTGAGCTTGTGCATGAGTGTGGCCAGAAATGCTTCACCATGAGATTGTTCATGCAAAGACTTGCCGCCATAAGATTTGAGTACACCAAACTCTTCCGCTTTGGTCGCTACATTATAAAAACTCTCTGCTCTAAGGAAATAAGCATCACCAGGTTGTTTATAGCTTTTGGAAAGTTTAATTTCCCGATGCAGATCAGAATGTGTATTGTGCACTTCAAACTGTGCAGACTTCGTACCACCTTCAGGATTAAAACCATATGCGATGGCTATAGCTTCTAACAATGTACTCTTCCCACTTCCATTTTCACCAATGAAAAAAGTCACATCAGGATGAAATCGGATATCTTCACATTGTCTTATTGCTTGAATGTCATAAGGATAACCTCTTTTATTTTTAGTTTCTTCTTCCTGGAAAAATACAGATTTGATATATGGGCGCGCGGAAATCATTTTTCCTTCAAAAACGGATATTCGTTTTCCAAACTTTTTCTGAGATCTTTCATATCGCCGATGACATCATCATACACGGATATATTGAAGTATCTTGTATACATCAGTCGTTTTAGGATAAGAACCAATCGGCTTTTTTCAGCATTGGTGATATCAAGTGGAGCAGCAATTTTTTCCAACTGCCCTGTATTTCCAAAGTACAAAGACTGATCAAGTATCTCCATCAGGTCCGGATAGAAATTTGCAAATAATTGGGACTCCGCATACTTTTCTTCCACTTTTTCAAGCATATCAAACTGAAAATCAAAGAGTTTTATTATTTTCGATCTCAGTGTGTCATTGGTGATGAGATTCAGTCCTTTAGACTTTAATGTCTCAAATGAAGCTGTATTCTGGATACTTACATAACTGCGCGTCAATTTTAGCAGATGATGTTCAAACGAATCTATTTCTACTTCTTCGCCCCTGTACACCTTTCCAAAATACTTAACACTTTTCAGACCTGTTTCGTGACCGGATTTGTTCAGAACAGCATCTTCTATGTCATGCTCCAGGCTGACATACATTTCTTTGATCGTTGCATTGATGTAGTCCCTTTGTTTTAACTCTTCAGAGTAATTATTGGCCATAAAACCCAGATATACCCCAAATATTACCACCAACAGTTCAAAAAAATAGTTTGACATCTTCTTGAAAAAAGGCGATAAAGATAAGATATTAAAATTCCGCATTGCCAGGATATCTAGGGAATGGAATCACGTCTCTGATATTGGTCATACCAGTCACAAAAAGCACCAGTCGCTCAAAACCCAAACCAAATCCGGCATGTGGCACGGTCCCATATCTCCTTGTATCCAGAAACCAAGACATCTCTTCTGCTGGAATGTGCATTTCTTCCATACGCTTGAGAAGTTTGTCGAGTCTCTCTTCTCTTTGCGATCCGCCGATGATCTCTCCTATACCAGGAAATAATATATCCATAGCTGAAACCGTAGGTCCTGCTACGCCTTCTTTTGGATCATCTTGTCTCATGTAAAAAGCTTTGATATCCGCTGGATAATTGGTCAGGATTACTGGTTTTTTGAAGTGTTTTTCTACCAGATATCTTTCATGTTCTGACTGAAGATCTGCGCCCCATTTTTCGATAGGAAATTGGAATTTTCCTTTTTTGTTGGGGGTCGAATTTTTAAGTATTTCAATGGCTTCTGTATAAGTCAATCGCTCAAACGGTTCTGCCAAACAAAACTTCAGTTTCTCAGTCAAAGTCATTTCTGAGCGCTCTGCTTGTGGTTTGGTCTTTTCGTCATCGATGAGTCTTTGCTCTAAAAATGCCAAGTCTTCTTTACAGTTGTCCAATGCATACTGTATCAAAAATTTCAACATATCTTCAGCCAAATCCATATTGTCATGGAGATCGTTGAAAGCTACTTCGGGCTCCATCATCCAAAACTCTGCCAGGTGTCTTGTAGTATTGGATTTCTCCGCACGGAAGGTTGGTCCAAAAGTATAGACTCTACCTAAGGCCAAAGCTGCCAGTTCTGCTTGCAATTGTCCTGAAACGGTTAAATTAGTGGCTTTGCCAAAAAAATCTTCTTTATAATTGATGCTGCCGTCTTCATTTCTTGGAGGATTGTTGACATCCAAAGTAGTCACCTGAAACATTTCTCCTGCTCCTTCTGCATCGCTACCTGTGATAATAGGAGAATGAACATTTACAAAATGCCGATCATTAAAAAACTTATGAATACCGTAAAAAAGAGTTTGTTTCACTCTGGAGATGGCACTGAAAGCATTGGTACGGAATCGCAAGTGGGCAATCTCTCTAAGATACTCGAGACTGGGTCTGTTTTTAAGTTGTATAGGATATGTCTCAGGATCACAATCTCCCAAAATCTCTATAGTCTCTGCTACCAACTCTACAGTTTGGCCTTTGCCCTGTGACTCGATCAACAGACCTGTAA
Source organism: Saprospiraceae bacterium (assembly GCA_016714445.1). Lineage (GTDB taxonomy): Bacteria > Bacteroidota > Bacteroidia > Chitinophagales > Saprospiraceae > OLB9. The sequence continues at coordinate 18,426 of JADJNF010000008.1, forward strand.
TGCTGATACCCGCACCCGTTGTGATTCGTTTGATAGTCTCATTATCTATTTTATCCAAATCGACTACTACCTGCAAATTGGCCAGGCAGGAACCGTCATTTAATGCAATAAACTGGTTATTTCTGAATGTACGCACCCATCCCATAACCGTATATTGATGATTCGTTTCTGCTGAAAAAATGTCCTTTACTCGTATCCTTTTTGCCATTTTAAAATGTTTTTAACTAAAATGAGATGCAAAAGTAATGAAAACAGAGAAAAACCAATAAATAAAAGAGCATGGGAAAGTTAAAATAAGAAATATTGTTCTAATTTCTTTCAAAAATTCAACTACTTGCCAAATAAAAACCACTCATCCAAGGAAAATCAGGTAAGTGCAGCCTAAATTAAACGGCCGATTCTGTTGTTATGGCTTAATACATCCTGACCTTCCACAAGTACCAAGCCAGGTCTTTTACCAACTGTGATACTTCCTAATCGGTCTTCATATCCCAAAGCTTCAGCTCCATTGATGGTAGCCCAGGTCAATAAGGTTTCCAAAGGCAAGTATGACTGATATTTTCTGATCGTCCTGATTTCTTCCCAAATAGATAGCTGCCAGTTGGATGTAAGGCTGTCCGTTCCGATCGTTACTTTTGCATTTGTCTCGGTAAATACTTTATAATCCGGCAATCTGTTTTCAATATAAAGATTGGCATTGGGACAAGTAGCCCAAAAACATTGCTTATTCCACGAAAGTGCTGATTGTATATCATCTCTGGTGGTCAAAGTATTGTGTACAAAGATAGTTTTGAATTCAGGTTTCAGGTTAGCTAAAATATAATGAATAGATGATTTTCCGGTAGGTTTAAAATGATCCAAGGTAAAACCAAATCCCTTGTAAAAATCCATAAAACCACCGGTCCCTGTTTCAAAAAGTTCATTCTCATCCAGTGTTTCCTGGTTGTGAATACTTATGGTTTGACTGGACAGATTATTTTCATTAATAAAGTTAAAAAGATCCGGACTCACAGTATATGGTGCGTGCGGCACATAACTTTTTTTATTATATCGCTCAATGCTCTGACCCTGCATCACAGGTTTATATTGTTGTATAGTGCTGTCGGTCAAGGAAGGCTGCAAAAAATCAAACATTTCAACAAAAGTGTAATAATCCATTCTGCTTTCTGATTTCACATGCAAAGTATCTATTTTGTTTGAAATATCTCCTACTGCGACTATGCCATTCATATACATTTCGTCATCAGCATCTTTAATGGCGTGATCGATAATATCCTGATTTATATCTCTGAAAGTAACTACGTTTTTAAGGAATGGAAGTAGTCCTGTACCGGTATCCACTTTGCCTTTCATGTGAGACAACTCCAGATGACAATGTGTATTTACAAATCCCGGTATTATCAATCCATTAAAAAAATGCACTGAACTACCATCATGATCTAAGGTATTGTCAATACTAAGTATATCGCCAGATCCGTTAGTTACAATTACCTTCCCTGCTGTGAGCTTACCATCTTCCGTAAATATGTAATCAGCACTAAATTTTTGTATCATAAGTATTCCCTATTACAGTATGAATGAATGAATATTTCAAAATTCTTTAATGATCATAGCATTTTTCATTCTTGGCTCAAACCAGGTACTTTTGGGAGGCAGAACTCCACCGGCATCTGAAATCTTTATAAGATCTTCTTTAGTCACAGCAAACAAACAAAAAGCAGCACTTGCAGGATTTTTTGCAGCTGCCATCAATCCATCCAGACCAGAGACACCCTCCACATATTTTATGTCAGTAGCAGATTTTATGTCAGAAATATTCAGAATATTTTTTAGTACGTAGTCATTAAATAAGTCCACATCCAAAACCATTGGCCTTTCATTATACAATCCTATAACAGATTCTTTCCAGTGTAAAATATACCATTCCTGATTTATATATAAAGTAAGCTGATGTTTTTTAACAGGTTTGGTCGGAATAACAGCTGGTGAAATGTCAAAATACATGGAAAGGAGTGCCATAAATCTGGTAGTACTCATATAGTCAGGGAGTTGCACCACTCTGTTGAAATCATATATGGTCAGGTCAGAAAACGGGAAAAATGCACACAGTAATCCGGGGTGAATATCATCATCATGGTCCTGAAGATACTTTTTTTTGACTAATCTAGCTGTGACAGAAGCCCTGTGATGACCATCTGCTATGTACGCTCTGGATATATGCTCATTAAATAAGCGCTTTATCGTATTGATATCTTCCTCCTTATCTACTGCCCAAAAAGAATGGCTTTCTGTTGGGTTGGAAAGTTCAATGGTATATTCAGGTAATGAGTTATTGATATACCCACCAATAAAATTATCTATTTCTCTACTTGATGTATAAGCTAATAGTACAGGTTTTATCATTGCTTTTCGATGCAACATAAGGCTGAGCATATTTTGCTCTTTTTCTGTTATGGTATGTTCATGACCTAATATTTTATTATCTTCAAGATCCGAAATATCATTTCCTGCGATGATACCAGTAAAGGTTTGTTTTCCTGTAATCCTATATATAAACAGAGCTTTCTGCTTTCTTTTGATAAAAAACCCGGCATTTTTATAGTTAATGTATTCTTTACTAACTGCACCCAAAAAAGCATCCGCAGATGAGATTAACTCAGCGTTAGGATAAGATGCTCTGAAAGGATAAATTTTCAATGTATTTTAATATTTATTATGGGCTGCTAAGGTAGTAAAAACTAAACAAATTTTTATGATCCTAAACAATACAATTAATATTCAGAAACTAAGGCTTTCTGCAAATAAGAGTGAGTTGGATTTAAATATAATTTTCAATTTCGTACTCTGAAAAACTGCTCTGAACTTAATGAGTATTTCTGGCTCACTTTATATGGCTTGATTTTTTACCGACGAAAAATGTCTTTAAAGACAAGCTTCGCTTTGCGGCCTTACTCAAAATCAATACACTTGGTTAAAGTACTTTTTGCAAACCAATTTATTTTGAGTATATCTTTCAATTGTTTTACTAAGGATGGTGAATGTTATGGAAATATTGTTGAAATCGATGAGATATTTCTGCTGGGGTTTGAATAATATGAATTACAAGCTTTTGGATTACCTTCCTTTCTGAGCCTAAAACTATCTCAAGAGGGTGCATTGTCCTTTAAGGATTTTCTTTTCTCCCAGTGGATCTATGTATTCTATCAGATATGCGTATACCCCTGGAGAAGCCGTCTCTCCTGTATTGTTTCGTTGGCCATTCCATCCGATGGTGAAGTCATCAGTTTCGAAAATTCTGTCTCCCCAACGATTCCAAATCGTAAAATTAAAGTTTCTTAATCCCACAAAACTGCCTTTTGGTATGAACTCATCATTCAAGCCATCATTATTTGGTGTAAAGGCATTGGGCATAAAAAATTTTACCAAAGGATATATAGATATCATCGCCGTAGCAGTATCTGAGCATCCTGAAGGGTGTAAGACAATCTGTGAAATATTAAAAACGCCTGTATCTCTGAATGTATAAGACGGGTTCTGAATTAAAGAAACACCCAATGAATCAAATTTCCACAGATAAGCCACGGCACCTGATGACTCGTCAATAAAAGAAACATTATTATTATACAGATCGGGAGTCTCAGGTGTATAAGAAAAACCCGCCACAGGACTGGGGACTACCTTAATTAAATTTGGCCATGTTTTTGTGGTCTCACAACCAATAGGTGAAATAAGTTTTAGCACAACAGTATAGGTACCTGTTTCAGTGTAAGTATTTGTTGGACTGAGAACATTGCTGGTGTTTCCATCTCCAAATTGCCATTCAAATTTATAGGTATCATCGATGGGCGTGCTGAGATTATCAAAAAATATGTTGGCTGGCTGACAACCGGTAAAGGTATTTGGTTCTATAATAATTAATGAAGGCACAGGAAAGTAATTGACATTGCGTATCAAAGTATCTTTACAGAGATTAACATCTTCAGCAATAAGGCGTACTGCTTTAAGTCCCGGTTTGTCAAACTCAAAAACCGGATTCTGGTTCTGTGATACACCTTCATTATCAAATTTCCACATCCATTTCAGAACAGGTCCTGCTCCACTAGTACTATTGTCATTAAAAACTACCGGACCGGCCACACAAGTATCATAGGCAAATTCAAAATCTGTGTTGATAGAAGGATATACATTTACAGTAATAGTAGCTGTATCTGAACATTCAGAAAGTGCAGGCAAATCTTTATTTAAAATCATAGTAGCTTTATAAGAACCCAAACCAGGAAAAGTAACAGAAACATTTCTTGAGTTATATATTTCTATTTTGCCTTTGATGTCAAACTCCCAGTAATAATTCTGAATATATCGGACGTCTGTACTAAGATTAAGGAAATCTATTGTAAATTCACCACAACTATTGACTGTATATTCGCTTTGGGTTTTTGCTGATGCTTTAAGATCTGCTGTGACTGCTACTTCACATGTAGTTACATTAAACTGAAAGTCTCTACGTAAGGTACCAATGAGTTTTCCATTACGATATTCTTTCACACAAACACCCACTACGTACTGTCCAAGTATGTTGGGAGAACCTTCGATAATGCCTGTTTGGGAATTAATAGTTACCACGGGGTTACCTGCCATCGGTCTTAAAAAGCTGAAATTTGGGGCAAGAAAAGTAACCTCATCATATGGAGGAATGCAAATCTGTGGACTTGGTGTCACTCCGGTACAGGATGTAGGTGATCCTGGTGTAGTAGCGCCATCTGTACCTCCGGCTGTAAGTGGTGCACAAAATTCATAAACTAGGCTGTCACCATCAATATCACTGGCAGAATGATTAAAATTTATAGGTCTGTTGACACAGATGACCACAGGTGGAAAATTATTAAATGTAGGGCTATTGTTGCAAGTCTTTTGAGCATCAGAAGTAATTTCTGTGGTGAAAGCTGCCCCCGTACCACCCGGATCGACCAGATTTAAAATGGTATTGTTTCTACAGCATCTTTGAAAGGAGATCAGATAGTTTTGGTCTATGATGGGGAGGGTAATCTGAAAAACATACCGCCCACTTTGGACACCGACATTCACAGGCACCAGTACACAGGGATTATTGGTAGAAACATCTATATCCCTGATTTCCTGAACTCGTATACCTGCTATTGTCCTTACAAAATTCCAATTATTGCCCGAACCTCGATATACTCCGAAATTTGCAGGATCGTCAAAATTTGCTCCGTTACTTTTACTATCACGATACATAGTAAAAGTAATTTCATATCTGACTTCTTTTCTCATAGAATCAGTACTTATACATTTATACACTACATCACCACCAATAATATGAAGTGCATTTATTTCATTTATTCCAATGAAACTCAACACCACACAGGCAATAATTAATCTATGTAGAAATCGGCTGATCATTATGACTTTTTATTAAACAACAATATTGTAAGAATGAAGTTTTGAAAATATAAATTGTATTTTTACTATGCTTACTTCTATTTTACCAATGGCTCAAAGATATAGTAACATGAACAACTCAAACATATATTTATTGTTTTTTATTGCCAATTACTTAAGGTACGTAGGTAAAGGAAGCTCGTTTGTCGCAAAAAAGACATTATCTTCATTCAAAATGTATACATTTACCACCCTAATATTAACAAAGAAATAAAATCATGTCTTCCACAAAGTTGAATTTTAAAACTATTGTCAACAGGTTGATACTTTTTATTAGTTTCGGTGTAATGGCTCACATTATTTTTGTCTTAGCGACTACCGAAAGAAGTTTATTGACATATCTCACCAAGTTAAGCTTTGGACATATTTCTATTATCTTGGGTCTGATGATTTTCCCATGGATCGGGTATGCCTTTAGAGTGGTCATGTGGTCTTCATTTTTAAAGGAAAAAATAACCTTTGCCGATGCATTGAGGGTGGTTATAACTGCTGATTTAGCTTCAGCTTTAAGCCCCACAGCTGTTGGTGGGGCTCCAGTAAAAGCAGCATTACTTCTCAATAGAGGGTTCAGACCAGGAAGTGTGGGATTTATGTTGAGTTATGGGATTATCGAAGACATTATCTTTTATACAACGGGTATTGTACTTGCGGGTTTTTTTTCTGCTGGTCTTCTTTCTTCGATCGGACAAGGTATAGATGATTTTATTTTTGACTATGGGGTGTATCTGTTAATTACTATTATATTAATACTTCTATATCTTTATTTATTGAAAACAAAAAAATACCCGTCGGATTCAGAATTATGACCTATCTGCCTGAAAAATTTAAAATGAAGATTTATACTTTGCGAAGTAATTTTTCTCAAAGTTTAATAGATATGAAATCAAATTTCAAATTTGTTTTTTCGGATGGCAAATTCAGAATGTTGATAGGCCTATTCGTTTTATTTTTACAGTGGATGTCAAAATTTTCTGTCCTTCTGGTAATTTTACACGCTTTTAATATTGATTTTGAAACCATCCAAATTTATGTCAGGCAATGGGTGGTATATGTCACTATGTTATTTATTCCAACACCGGGAGCATCAGGAGGCGCTGAAGCGTCATTTCTCCTTATCTTTGGTAAAAGTATCCCGTCCAACATCACCTATCTTGTGGTATCTGTTTGGCGACTTTTTACTTATTATTTCATTTTATTGACTGCAGTATTTCTTTATACAGGTTTGACTTTCCTGCTTAGTGAAGAAGAAGATGTAGTCATAGATGTATCGGAATCAAAATAGTATCAAATTAACATTTATCTAAAATTTATCCCAATGTACCTTAAGCTTTAATTTGCTGTAAGGTTAAAATCATTAACTTTGTCGATATATCAAATTTGTTATGTTTGAAATTATTGATATAATAAATCAAGAATTGTCATCTTTGAGAAGTAAAGGCAATTACAGACACTTTTTGCATCAGGTAAAAGACGATGACGGCAATCCCTTTATAAAATACAATAAAGACGGCACATGGGTCAAAGCTGTCAACTACTGCAGTAATGATTATCTCTCCATGAGTAATCATCCGTATGTAATCGAAGCTTTCACCCGATCATCTAAGATATATGGAGTGAGTAGTGGTGGTACCCGAAATATCTCAGGTACTACAGAAGCTCATATTTCATTAGAAAAAACACTGAGCCAATGGCACGAAAAAGAAGCTGCTTTACTTTTTGGTAGTGCCTATATAGCCAATCTTGCTACATTGCAAACATTGGGAAGAAGGATACCGGAACTCATCTTTTTCTCTGATGAAAAAAACCACGCATCTCTGATAGAAGGAATGCGGTCAGCAGGAAATAAAAAAATAGTTTTCAAGCACAATGATATCCATGATCTGGAAGAAAAATTATCAAATGCAGATCCTTTAGCCCCTAAACTGGTCATTTTTGAATCCATTTACAGTATGAATGGTCATGTGGCCCCAGCAGCCGAAATCTTAAAATTAGCTCAAGAATACAAGGCCATGACCTATGTTGATGAAGTGCATGCCGTGGGGATGTATGGTGCTAAAAATGCAGGATATTGTTTTAATGACCCGACTGCAATAAAGCCTGATATCATCAATGGCACATTGTCCAAAGCCATCGGAACTTTTGGGGGATATATAGCATCTTCTGCTGAAGTGGTGGATTTTGTGCGCAGTTTTGGCAGTGGGTTTATCTTTACGACATCACTGCCTCCGGCAGTTTGCAGTGCAGCAGAAGCTAGTATCGAATTGTTACAAAAAGATAAAGAACGAGTGTACAAAATGAAAACTCTGGTACATTTATTCAGGAAATTGTTGACAGAAGAAGGTATACCATTCACTTTTAACCAATCACATATAACACCCATTAAAGTAGGGAATCCTGAGAAATGTAAGGCTATTGCTGACAGATTATTGCACGATTTCGGCATTTATATCCAACCTATTAATTATCCAACAGTTCCGCTGGGCGAAGAATGTTTAAGAGTCATCATCACATCTGCACATAATGAAGATCAGATTTATCATCTTGTGCAAAGTTTAAAAAAGTGTATTCGTGGATAAGATTACTATTGTGTGCAGGGCGAGTAAGCTGAGTCTGATACAGGCTGAGTTGGTCAGGTCAAAAATAATAAAACTTCAACCTGAAACAGATGTAGTTATTCGTGGTATGACCAGCAAAGGGGACCGGTTGGTCGATCTTCCATTATCTTCCTTGAACGGAATGGACTTTTTTACCGCGGATATATTCCAGGAGCTCCGGGAAGGCAAAGCTGATATTGCTGTTCATTCGCTCAAAGATATGAGTTCGGAACATTTTTTTAGTCATAATGCTTTTGCAGTCATCGAAAGGAATGACCATCGGGACGTGGCTATATTTAATGAAAATATCATCCAAAAATTAATAAACAAACAAAACATTCTCATAGGAACTTCTTCACCAAGACGAGAAGAAATGGTGGGTAAGTTTCTGAAAAAGGCGTTGCCTCAGTTGCATGACAAAATAGAAATAGAAACAAAACCTATACGTGGCAATGTAGATACCAGGCTCCAAAAACTAGATAATGGTGATTTCGATGGCATCATACTGGCTACAGCCGGGCTGAACAGATTGTTGACTTATGGTGATAAAAAGGGAGAATTAAGGCAATTGCTGGATACTAAAAAAATCATAATCCTGCCACTAATAGAATGTACACCTGCTCCATGTCAGGGTATGATAGTAGCAGAAGGAAATCCTGATAATACGGCTATTTGTGCCTTACTTGAAAAAATATCTGATGACCTTTTGATGCAAACGGCTGTTGCCGAAAAATCTAAAGCCAGAACATTTGGGTCAGGATGTAGTCAGAAATTCGGTGTGACCACCATTTCCACCCGGTATGGAGAGCACATCTATGCAGCCGGTATTGATGGCGCTGGAAATACGATAAGTGAATGGACCAATCTGCCGCAATCTATGGCTGGATTAACTCATATATTTGCCACCAATGAAGTCATGAAAGACTTTTTTGACTATCAATGGTCGGAGAAAAAACATGAAATCTCTACCAATCATGTTTTTGTGGCTAATCCCAAAATCGCGCAAAACAGAGATATATTGCAATCCATAAAACATAAAAATTTCTGGGCTGCGGGTAGTAAAACGTGGTACGATCTGGCCAAAGCAGGCATTTGGGTAACCGGTTCAACAGACGGAATGGGTTTTGAATATCTGGAGTCAATAGTGAAGATGCCTCTTATTCAAAGTGATCTGAAAGACATTACCATATTGTCACATCATACCGGCGCACAAAGGTGGAAACTAAAAGGCATAAAAGCTGTTGGTTACTATGATTTGATTGCTAAAAATAACGAAGGCATCATTAAGGCTATCCAGGAAGCAGATATGATATTCTGGAGCAGTTATAGTCAGTTCAAGGCTTATAAGCGGTTTGCAAAAACTTCTGTAATACATAGCTGTGCAGGTGGAGAAACAGCTACATTGATGATTGAATCAGGCATAAAACCCATCATATTTCCTACCATAAAATCATTTGAACAATGGAGAACAAATATCCAATGAATCAACGCCGTCTGAGAGCTAATATTCATATACGTGAGTTGGCTTCTACAGTGGTTTTGGATCATAAAAAATTTATTCAACCTCTTTTTGTCAATCAAAATCTGACAGAGCGAAAAGATGTACCCGGAATGGGTGACATCTGGTCAGATACCATTATTTCGGTAAAGGAAACGATCAAAAGCGACATGAAGAATGGTGTGACCAAGTTTCTCCTCTTTCCGGTACCAAAAGATAAATATGACCAGGATTTCAATTTTGACTTCGCAGTAAAAGTAGTAAAAGAAATAAAAGCCGAATTTAATTCAAATATTTGGCTGGCTTGTGATCTTTGTCTTTGCAGCTATACTTCTCACGGACATTGCGGAATCCTGTCTCCTGATCATTCCCGTCTGCTAAATGCGCCTACTGTCTCTCTTTTATCTGACTACGCACTCAAACTGGCCAGGGCAGGTGCAGACTGTATTGCACCCAGTGACATGACAGATGGTCGTATCAAGGCTATTCGGCAGATATTAGACAATTATGAGCTGGATCATGTTAGCATCATGAGTTATTCTTCCAAATTTTCATCACAATATTATGGGCCATTCAGGGATGCATGCGATTCAGCACCCAATAGCCATGGATTAAAAAACAGAAAAACATATCAGATCTCCCCACAAAATTTAAATGATGCATTAGAAAGCTCCTTCCGGGATGCGGCTGAAGGTGCTGATATGCTGATGGTCAAACCTGCTGCCCTATACAATGATATCATCTCTGCTATAAAACAGAATACCAATAAACCTGTGGCAGCCTATCATGTATCCGGTGAGTATGCTTCTATAGAACTTATGGCCAATGCAGGTCTTTTGGATAAAGAAAAAGCCCATATTGAAACCTGGACTTCACTTGTCAGAAGCGGCGCGGATATAGTTATTTCATATGCTTCAAGGCACGCAAAGGAATGGATAAGCAGGATTGAAATGTGAGACCTTTCTGTTAGTCTTTCGAGAGGATGGCTCAAAAAATAGGCCCGATAAATATTCTCTATTTGAGCTAAACAAATTATATCGTATCTGAAAACCGAACTACCGAAACAAAAAGATCGTGCCTGCTGCTACTGTATTATTGGTATTTTCGTCGATCAGGATGAAGATTCCTGTACTTCTGTTTTGGTCAAAAGTATCAGCGGCAATGGGTTCAGCAGTCCGGATGATGACCTTACATATTTCATTTAGCGCCATATTTTCAGTATGGTCATAGTCAGGTTGATTGGTGTGAATATCTATTTTACACAGGATTTCACTTATTTTAGCTTTTGTGGTATGACTCAGGTGCTGAATAATCAGTTTTTGAGCTGGTCTGAAAGGGGTATTATCCATCCAGCATATAGTAGCTTCGATTTCATTGGTTAGTGTGGACCTTTGATGTATAGGTACAATTGTATTTCCTCTGCCTGCATCTATATCATGTGAGAGTTGAAGAGCTACGATATCACCTTTATGAGCTTTTTCTACCGCTCTGTTGTATTTTTCCAATGATGATATTTTTGTGGCAATTTTTTCGGGCAAAACTTCCACCAGATCTCCATTTTTATATGTACCGGACAGAATCCTACCTATAAATCTTCTCGTGATTTCGTTGGTCTTTGGATCTACAAAATTCGAAACGTACTGAATTTGAAATCTACTTTCATCCATAGTTTCCTGAAGAGTCTTAACATTTTCCAGGTAGGTTAATAATGATGTTCCTTTATACCAGGGCAATTTTTCTGATCGGTTGACGATATTTTCTCCTTCCAGAGCACTGACCGGAATATAGTCTACATTACGAAGATTTAGTCCATTTGCAAATTTTTTATATTCATCCACGATATCTGAATAGGCATTTTCTGCGTAAGAAACCAGATCCATTTTATTTATACATATCAAAACATGGGGTATCCCCAGTATAGACGCAATGATCGAATGTCTTCTGGTTTGTTCCGTGATACCATTGACAATGTCAATCAAAATAATAGCAACATCAGCCGTAGATGCACCGGTAAACATGTTGCGGGTGTACTGAATGTGCCCGGGTGTATCAGCGATGATAAATTTTCGTTTATCTGTGCTAAAATATTTATATGCTACATCTATCGTGATTCCTTGTTCTCTTTCTGCACGCAATCCATCTGTAAGCAATGCCAGATCCAAATCAGTGTCTTTGCCTTTGATTTTACTCTGGCGTGTGATGGTTTCTATGATATCCGTTGAGATGGATTTGCTGTCAAAAAGCAATCTGCCGGTAAGCGTACTTTTTCCATCATCCACATTTCCTGCTGTAAAAAATCTTAAAATATCCATTGTCTTCATTATTTGACGATAATATTAATTTGTTGTTGTTTTTTGTCACAATTTTGCATCAATGGCAAAAATTTCGCCAAAAACATTAAATCTGCTACATGTTTGCATCGGACTTCATCCGATGCTACCTATTTTTTACACTTACAAGGCAATAAACTCTCATTTTAGGGTCGGGATTTGGAATACAATTTTTTCTACCCGCTACCCTCATTACTAAAGGGAAGACCTGCTCTCCACTAAAAATATCCGTTTTTTTTCCTGTCTTCCATCGCTGCTTCACTGATACGATCATCCATTCTTGTGGCCCCCCGTTCGCTGATTTTAGCGATCTTGATTTCTTCAATGATATCTCTCACGGTATGTGCCTCACTTACCACAGCCGCTGTACACGTCATATCTCCTACCGTTCTGTATCTCACCCTTCCTTCCCGTATATGGTCAGAATCATCCAGATTCAAGTATTCAGAATAAGCCATCAATTGCCCATTGTCCGTCTGCACCACTTGTCTGTTATGTGTAAAATAAATGTTTGGCAGTTCTATTTCTTCTCTCTCTATATAATTCCAGATATCCAGTTCTGTCCAGTTGGAAATAGGAAAAGCCCTCACATTTTCACCTTTATTTATTCTACCATTATAGGTATCCCATATTTCAGGTCTCTGTTTTTTTGGATTCCACTGACCAAAGTCGTCCCGTACAGAAAATATCCTTTCTTTTGCTCTGGCCTTTTCTTCATCCCGTCTTGCTCCACCTATACAGACATCAAATTCAAACTCTTCAATAGTGTCAAGCAGTGTGTAAGTCTGAAGGGCATTTCGACTCGGAAATTTACCAGACGCGTCTACCAGTTTTCGTTTTCGGATGGTATCTTCTACTTTTCTTACGATCAGTTTTTCACCAATATTATCCACCAATTGATCTCTGAAATCCAATGCTTCCGGAAAATTATGTCCGGTATCTATGTGTACCAAAGGAAATGGAAATTTACCTGGCTTAAAGGCTTTTTGTGCCAGATGAACCAGACAAATGCTGTCCTTGCCTCCGCTGAATAAAAGTGCCGGTCTTTCAAATTGCCCTGCCACTTCCAGCATAATATGGATGGCTTCCGCTTCCAGATGGTCTAAATAATCTTTTGTTTCCATGTTCTTTTTATTGTATCTAAATGAAAGATTATTATTGTTTTATTGAATGCAGGCCACATTCTTTTTTGGATGTATCTTCCCACCACCATCTTCCGGCCCTGAAATCTTCTCCTTCCTTTACTGCACGGGTGCAAGGTTGGCAACCTATGCTGATAAAACCTTTGTCGTGCAAGCTATTATAAGGAACATTATTTGCTTTAATATATGTCCAAACCTCATCGTTTGACCAATGTAGCAATGGATGAATCTTTGTGATATTATTGGCTGCATCCCATTCGATTTTTTGCATTTCTGTTCTGTTTTGCGAATGTTCAGACCTGATACCTGTGATCCAAATGGTCTTACCTTTCAGAGATCTTTTTAGTGGTTTTACTTTTCTTATTTCGCAACATTGTTTGCGATTTTCTACTGAATCATAAAAGCTAAACGCCCCTTTTTCTGTCATCAATTCTTCTACTTCTTCAGCGGCTGGAAAATATACTTTGATCTCTTTCTGATATTTTTCAAGTGTTTTTTGTAGGGTCTGATAAGTTTCAGGAAACATTCTTCCAGTATCGAGAGTGAATATTTCAATATCTAGATTCAAACTGAATATCATGTGCGTGATGACCTGATCTTCTGCACTCAGGCTCGTCGAAAAGACAATCTTTTCACCCTTCATTTGGGCGATAGATTTTAATATTTCCAATGGATTGCTGATCTCTGCTATCGAACTGAAACTGTTGATTCTATTCATGACATTAGTTTTTGATGATTTCAATGTTCAATTGCTGAATATCTTCATTCAGTTTTATCTGACAGGCCAGTCTTGATTCATAATAGATAAAAGGCAAGGTTTCGAGCATGTCCAATTCATCATTCGATGGTTCTGATAGTGAAGGTATTGAATCTGTAACTTTGACATGACAGGTTGCACATAGCGCCATTCCGCCACACGTTCCTTCTATGGTTTCGTATGCTTCTGCTTTGAGCAATTCCATCAGATTGATACCAATATCATTTGGTATTTCCAATGATTTCACGTCGCTATCTGAATGTATATTTATTTGTATCATCAGAAACTATTTACACCGTTTACTGTAGTATATTTCATGGTATATTTTACTCCGGGATGAATGTACTGATATACACTGTGACTCATTAGTGCTGCTTCATGAAATCCGCACAATATTAATTTCAACTTATTTTTATAGGTATTGATATCACCAATCGCCCAAACACCGGAAATATTGGTGGAGTAGTCATCGGTATTTACTTCAATAGCATTTTTGGATATATTTAATCCCCAGTTTTCAAGTGGGCCCAGCTTAGGACTCAGACCAAACAATGGTACTAAATAATCTGTATCTACCAGTATTTCTTCACAGCTTTTGGTATTAATGAGAGAGACACTATTGAGTTTTCCATTGCCTGTGACACTCGTAAGATTGGTATTTAAATGCAGATTGATCTTTCCCTGACCAGCCAATTGAAGTACTTTATCCACACTGTCAGGTGCACCCCTGAATGATTCTGATCGATGCACCAGTGTCAACTCTGAACACACCTCACTCAGAAAAATAGCCCAGTCCAACGCACTGTCACCACCACCAGCTATGACCAGTTTTTTGTTTCTATATTGTTCAGGATCCAGAATCATATAGTTGACACCTTTCCCATTTTCAAATTTGGTAAGGCCTTCTACTTCCGGTTTTCTAGGTTCGAAGCAGCCCAATCCACCCGCAATAACTACAGCTTTAGCTTCTATAGTTGTGCCCAGGTTAGTGACCAATAAAAAATCTTGTTCGTCTCTTTTTTCAAGAGTTTCTATACGTTCGCCAAAGGTATATCCGGGATTAAAAGGTTCAGCTTGTTTGACCAGATTGTCAACCAATTCCTGCGCCAATACAGTGGGATATCCAGGGATGTCGTAAATGGGTTTTTTAGGATATATCTCCGACAATTGCCCACCTGCCTGAGGTAAATAATCTATCAGATGACATCTCATTTTGAGCAGTCCTGCTTCGAATACAGCAAAAAGCCCAACCGGCCCTGCGCCTATGATCGCTATATCTGTTTGAATAGATGCTGACATTTTCTATGTATATTTATGTTGTGCATTAATTTTAAAAAAATATCCTCTTGATACTAAGAATGATGACTATAATTCCCACCATAAGCATTATGCTTTTTGCTGGTATCTTGCTGGTAAGAAAGGCTCCTAAAGGCGCTGCTGCAACACCACCCAGTATGAGCCCAAGGATCACATTCAGATGGGTTGTACCTATCATTGCAAAAAATGTTATGGAACTGGCCAATGCTACAAAAAACTCCGTAAGATTAACTGACCCAATCGTGTATCGTGGTGCCTTTCCCTGAGCTATGAGTGTGGACGAAACAATAGGGCCCCAACCACCTCCACCTACAGAATCCAAAAAACCACCGGTAAAAGCCAAAGGAAAAAGTCTCTTCACTTTTTTTCTGATCTGATCATCCTTTTTCAGCGCTTTGAGCAATATGATCACTCCTAAAAACAGAGTATATGCTGATACCAATGGCTTGATCACATTACTGTATTCTTCAAAATAGGAAATCAAAAATGCTCCAAGGATAGCACCGATCACCCCCGGAATAAGTAGATTTCTGAAAAGCTTATTATTAACGTTACCAAATTTGAGGTGACTCAGACCCGATACACCACTGGTAAACACTTCAGAAGTATGTACACTAGCTGTGGCTGCTACAGGACTAAGCCCAAAAGACAGCAAAACAGTGGTAGCGGTGATACCATACGCCATCCCTAATGCTCCATCAATTGCTGAAGCCAGAAAACCAGCCATTATAAAAATCAGGATACTTGCATCAATATGGCTCATAAATATTGCCCAGACCCCTGCTGCCTCCTCTGCAGGAAAATAATTGCCCAAAAAGTATCCTGTGATAAAGAGCACAGGTAGAGCAAAAATAACCGACCACCTCAGGATCAGCCCTTTTAAATAATTTTTATTGTATTCTTTTTCTGTGAGGCTGCCTGTAATCTTATTGAGTTCAAGCACCCGATCTCTGAATGAACCTTTGAGATAGGTTTTTACTTCAGCAAGATTTTCAAGTGTCTCATTGATCTCATCCGGAAACGAATCATTCAGCACTTCTTTTACTCTTTTAGCGACGGTCGGCGACTTGCCATTGGTAGAGATTGCAATCTTCAGCTGTCCTTTTTTAACTACACTCCCAAGGTAAAAATCACATAAAGCCGGCTTATCAGCTGCATTGATGAGCAGCCCTGCATTTTTTGCATCGCTTCTGATCGTCTCTGTTATAGCAGGATCATTCAGTGCTGAAATCACCAGATCTACATCGTCCATATCAGTCACATGGTATGCCCTTTGATGTATTGAAATATTGGTATGTGTTTCGGCTATTTCTTCTATTTCGGGATTGACAGATTTGGCCACTATTTTAACTTTAGTTGCCGGACTATTCTGGATAATAGCGTGTAGTTTCTCCAATGCTACAGCACCACCTCCGATGAGCAGAAGATGCATTTGTTCCAGCTTAAGGAATACCGGGAAAAGATGATTGGATGTGGTAGCCGACATAAAAATTTAACTCAGGAATGTTTGATATGTATGAATTAACTCAGTAGGTCGGTACAATCTGACTACCTTTCCTATGATGATGACAGCCGGAGCTCCCATTTTATTATTTTTTAATGTGAGAGATATATCGGCGATTGTTCCTGTTACGACTCTTTGATTGGATAGTGTTCCGTTTTGGATTATAGCGATCGGCAGGTCTTCTTTTCCCTGTTTTGTATACAGATCAACTATCTGATCTAGCTTACCCAAGCCCATTAATACCACTACTGTAGCGTCAGTTTCTGCAGCCTTTCTGATATCATTAGCAAGATTTCCATTTTTGTCAGTGGCAGTCACAACCCAAAAACTCTCACTCATACCTCTATGGGTAACCGGAATACCTATGCTTCCAGGTACACCAATAGAACTGGAAATGCCTGGCACTATCTCGACTTCAAGTCCGGCATTTCGGACATAATCCATCTCTTCACCACCTCTCCCAAAAACAAAAGGATCACCTCCTTTCAATCTGACTACGTGTCCATAAACCAATGCGTTTGATACTATCATTGCATTGATCTCCTCCTGAGAAAAAGTATGATCGGAAGATCTCTTACCGACATAAATCTTTAATGCATCTGGATGAGCCAAATCAAGTATTTCGTCACTGACGAGTGCATCGTATAGAAGAACATCCGCAGCCTTTATGGTTCGCCATGCTTTCATAGTCAATAATTCCGGATCACCTGGACCTGCGCCGACTATGCTTACTCTTGGATTTGCTGGTCTCATACTGCTGCTTTTTGATTTAGTTGAATTCTGTAATTTTGTGCACCTTGGTAAAAATCTTTGGCTTTATTCAGGTATTCTGCTGCAAATACAGCATCAGGTATTTGTTTGTTGATTTGCAATACCAAATCCCTGAAAGGCTCGTCAACCCAGCTTTCTTCACTGCTGAAATGTTCTGCAAATTCAGAAATTACTCCATGATGTGTGTTTGTTTTTATATCTTTAACCAGCAAAATGGTCTTGGCAGTATTGATAAAAGCCGCATAACTGTAATAGGCAGAATCTCCGAATCTGCCTTTACTCAAAGTTTCGGCAGCCAATTGAAGTTTTTCTTCTGATTCCATAAAAAGTGTAGCTACAAGATCTATTACTACACCCGCGCATTCGCCCACTCCTATAGCGGTACTAAAGGTATGATCAGATCCCCAATCGATATAGTCATCTTCTGAGAGCGTTGTATTGTCTGCCAAAGGTTTGAGCAACTGATAAAAATAATCTTTACCGACTCTGTCATAATAATCATTAAATGTTTCGTTTTCGCGACAATTCGCTTCCAGATCATCAAATATATACCGCAAAATATCGGGTGTTCTTTTGGATGCCACTTTGATGATTTTGTCAGATATCCTGCCATTACCGTCATTCAGCTTACCGCCACCCAGGAGTAGTTGAACCGCCGGAACTACCGATGTACCAATTTTAAATGATGAACCATGAAAACCTATCTGCGCCAGACTGTGCTGACCGCAAGCATTCATACATCCACTTATTTTGATTTGAATGTCTTTGTTATACACCAGGTCAGGATATTCTTCGCGGATAACCTGTTCCATTACCACTGAAATATTTGTACTGTTGGAGATGGCCAGATTGCAGGTATCTGTACCCGGGCACGCAGTAATATCTGCCACTGATGCATATCCGGTTGTTGCCAGATCAACCGCATATAAGGCATTAAATAAGTGTGGCAATGCACTTTGATGGATGTTTTTAAGTAAAAAGTTCTGATTGATGGTAATGCGGATATCATTAGCATCAGCAAAAATATCTGCTATATCTGCGAGTATCCTAGCTTTTTCAGAATGGATATTGCCCAATAAAACTTTGATATAAACGCCGTAAAGACCATCTTGCTTTTGGTCAAAAGTATTGGTAGAAAGCCACTCAACATAGAGTTTTTGATCAATTACCTGTGCTTCTGTCTCAAAATATTTTGGATGGTTTGCTGTGACGGATTTTGAAAGATAGTTGACAACTGCTACGGGAATTACAGCCTTTTGTTCTTCTGCTATCAGCTCCAAAAACGCTGAAACCCCGATTTTTTGAATAAGGTATTTAAGTCGGGCCTTGTGCCTGCTCGTGCGCTCTCCATGTCGGTCAAACACCCGCAAAACGCCCTCCACAAATGTAAGAATTTCGTCAGCAGGCAGAAATTCATAAGCTGTTTGAGCTAGAAATGGTTGTGCACCTAATCCACCACCTATCAACACTTTGAAGCCTTTACCGCCATCACTATTTAATTTTGGGATGAAACCAATGTCGTGAATAAATGTATATGCTGTGTCTTCTTTAGAATTGGAAAATGCGATTTTTACTTTTCTGCCCAACTCCTGACAAAATGGTTGACGAAGAAAGTAATTAAAGACTGCATAAGCATAATTGGATACATCAAAAACTTCATTGGGATCGATGCCAGATTCAGCTGATGCGGTAACATTTCTGACTGTATTGCCACAAGCTTCGCGAAGTGTAATGTCGTCTTGTTCGAGTTTTGCCCACAATTCTGGTGTACGGTCCAGGCTGACATGATGTATCTGTATGTCCTGTCTGGTGGTGAGGTGGAGATTTCCATTGGAATATTCATCACTGATGTCCGAGATTTTCCTGAGCTGTTTGGTAGATAGCTTGCCGAATGGTATTTTGATTCTCACCATCTGAACACCATGTTGCCTTTGTCCATATACTCCTCGGGCAAGGCGGAGACTTCTGAATTTTTCCTCATCTATCTGACCATTGCGGAATAGAAATATTTTTTTCTCCAGATCAATTAGGTCCTTTTCAACGATCACCTTTTTGTCCTCTGGTAGAAATTCCAATTCTGTACGAAAACTTTGCATTATCTATAATTTCTATTATATTAGTAGACTATAATAACAAGGTCAAAAAAAACTTCCGGTGTTGCTACCGAAAGTTATATCTCACTGTGTCTCTTAAAAAGATTAAAAATAAAAAACTTTAGGTTTAATGAATATAACGCAAAGAAAAGGCCATTTTTTGAATCGTACAAGTATTTTAACATTTTATTATATATATTCTATCTATTTAGTAGATTATATGTTATTTTGCAACTATCTTTCAGATAACAGATGATGAGGAGTTCAATCTGATTTTTTTTTATTTTCCAAATTTCTTTCTCGTTTTATAAGATCAGCCAGGCTAGTATTGGATAAAATATGTAAACTGGCATCCCGCACTTCCCGCATCACATCTCTGAAACCGCACGTAGTTTCATCAGCACATTCTTCGCACTTCTCATAAAAATTGAGACTTACACATGGGACCAATGCTATGGGGCCGCCGGTAAATCTGATCACCTGACTGAGGAATATTTCATTAGGATGTTTGGAAAGATAATAACCGCCTTGCGCGCCCATCTTACTGTTGACGATGCCAATTTTGCGCATATCCAAAAGTATAGCTTCGAGAAATTTTTTTGGGATATGCTCATTTTCTGCAATGTCAGATATACGCATAGGTCGTTTGCTCTCAAAAGTAGGATAAAGTACCATGAGTGCTTTTATAGCATATCTCGTTTTTTTTGGAAGCATTGGTAATTATATAATAATCTGGCAAATATAGACATTAAATCCTAAGTTTTTTATTGTGATCAAAATCAATAAGATATTAAAAATGGAAATTTATTTTTGAACATTCAGCGGCGGTATTCGTGCAAGCAAGGAAGATTATGTTAAAGTCAACCCATATTTTTATGAATTTAAAGAATGTGTCCACTCCGAAAATGCAGGTTGGCGTTAAAATTAATCATTTTTCACCCTAACCAAAAGGGAAATGATTGATTTTAAATAAAATAATAAAAACAATTTTTACATAATTCAGCGTTCAAAACTTTACGGAGCGGATTCAAGAATGATATTCAACCATATTCACAATATACTCATTTAAAAAAAACATTAAACTACCCAAATAAAAAAGTATAACTCGTTATAAATGATTTTTACATCCTAGTTAAACATACATGGCACATATAAAAAACGGTCGGCCCTGATTCAGGTGCCAACCGTTTTATTATTCAATATTTAGCATCGCGAAGATTTCATCATTGAATTCTGATCAATTTCCTTTGAGACGTGACACCATCTATGGTAATAACCACATTGTACACTCCCGCTGCAACATCTTCAAGATTCAAATGATAGAGTTCATCACCTGCTGATTGCACCGATGTGGCTTTGACCAATTTCACCAGTTTTGATGACGCATCCAGCAATTCAATTTTTACCTCAGAATCATTCGATAATACCACTTGTATGTTCGTTTCATTTCTCGCAGGGTTTGGATACATGTCTATTGACTGTTCTCCACTGTGACTCAATTTCACCCACCTGCTGTATGTAAACTGACCATCGAAGTCTACTTGTTTTACTCGATATACATATGTCCCTGGTCTTCCTACTTCTGTATCTGTCAGGGTGTATTGACTGATTTGGCTGGTGTTACCATTTGCAATGACTTTGCCTGGTATCGGTACAAAATCTTTCTCTGTATCAAGTCTTCTTTCTACTAAGTAATGACTCACATTCACTTCTCTGGCCGTACTCCAGGATATAACATGCGTATTATTGACACGTTTTGCATTTACATCCAGCCAATCCACCGGTAGCACACCAAATGCCAGACCCATATCTATATTTTCATTGACCATAGATGGTTCCATCGCAAATGATCTGGTTGTATTTGGTCCAAAGCTGTGATCCACATCACTATCCATGTTATCTGATGCAGCTCTCGCTATTGTTGCCCCAAATCCTGCAGGTGGTGTGAATTTCAAGTAATACTGTTGTTTCTCCAAATAATCCAACATATATTCTCCTGTCGCATCAGTGTAATCAAAACCTACTACTTTGCCGGTTGCTACTTCTACTGCTTCTACTTTCACCCCTTCTACTTTTGGTTCATTCGCGTCCTGCATACCATTCAGGTTGTCATCTCGCCAAACCAGATTACCTACTGTAGCCATCGGATAATAACCAGCACCCAAATCAGTTTTTGTCTGACCGGAAACTACACTGAATACATCTGATCTGTTATTCGAATTGATGTCACTATCAAACTCCTCATTCGTACCTATATTCGGTCTTGCTCTTACCAAACCCAATGGAGGTAATATAACTTCGATATAATATTCTCCCGGAGGCGCACAAAAATTGAAATATCCATCATCCGATGGTGTGCCAGGTTTATGACCCGTGTATTTAAATTCCCAGATTGCCCATGTACCAAAATGATTCCTCCATAGATTGACTTTCAATCCATTGATTCCATTTTCGTTCGTATTCCACACATCATTTTTATTGATGTCATACCAAACCAGATCTCCTATAGGCACACACTTATAAAAGCCTGCATCCCATGTCATATCTCTCTCCCCAGGAGCCAGTATAGTGACAGGTGTCGTTCCAGGGCCATTGCTTCCATCAATATCACTGTCAGTAGCATCATTTCCTCTGTTGGAGAATGTTCTTTCAAATCCTGAAGGACTTAAAAACTCCACATAGTGACTACCAGGGTAGATAAAATCAAACAGATATTTTCCATTTGCATCAGTATATGTAGTGGCTATGTAAGCACCGTTGCCCCGCCATAGATTTACTTGTATACCTGGTATGCCAGGTTCACCAATATTTTGCTGTCCATCACCATTCAGGTCATGCCATACAAAGTCACCGATAGCAGATAATATTAAGAGTCCTGCGTCATATGTACTATCAAATTCTCCACCAGTAATGTTAGTACAAGGACCTATACCATTTAGATCAACATCACTATCAAGTTCATCAATAGCACCTACGTTTGGGTATGTAAAGGCACATCCAGGTACAAGATTACTTATATCAAATTGTACTTGATAATTACCTGGGATCAAGTTATTAAAGAAATAAAATCCTGTATTATCAGTCGTTGTCGACTGTACTATGTTACCAGCACAATCTGTTAATGTAGCGATCACATTAACTACACCCGGTTCACCAGGATCTTGAATACCATCACCATCTAGATCTTTCCAAACTGTATCACCTAATCCACCTACGACTATCACTAATTCTGGATCATGGTCGTCTTCGTCTTGATCGAATAACTCACCAATTCCATCTATCACATTATCCCAAAGTCCATCTGGCAATACTTGGTTTTCATAAGGAGAGTTCGTATTCGGATTACTATCTGCATCATCATTCCTATTATTATCTTCAGTATCTTGTGAATCACCAACTTCTGTATAATTATACCAATCTGTTACAGCAGGGTTGGCATCCAAAGCTACTTCGAGGTTCAGTACAACTTCAGTATTTGTACCCGGCAACAATGGGTCAGTGATTGTATAATTTAATAGACCATCAGACATAATAGTGGCAGGAGTTGTCAGTGTCCAACCAGGGTTTGTAGCAGGATTGAAACTAAATCCACTTCTTATATAATCATTAATTAGAATATTGGTTGCTGCAACGTTTCCTTGATTGAATATTGTAATTCTAAATGTTGCAGTTTCACCAATCATATATGGCCCTCTGAAATCAACAATCTTTCTTAGTGCAAGGTCAAATACCTGAATTTTGTGTGGGTCATGATCATCTTCATCTCCATTCTCATTTCCAATTGTATTGTCTGTACCACTAACAAAAGATTCAAAATTAGGCACACCACCACTATCATTACCATTGATTCCATCTGGTGTACTATCGATATCATCTCCAGGTAAACCTGTCGTATTATCTATAGCTGTGACTATCTCTGTATAATTTGTCCAAGCATTATCTACATCTGTATAACAAGGTCTGACGATCAAGTCCACAAATAACTCTACGCTCTGACCAGCCAATAAAGTACCACTAAACGTCGTACTGATATCCGTGCCATCAGATGTCCATGAAGCATTCATAGGTAAATTAGAGTCAAACTCCAAGCCACATGGTAAATAATCTTTTACAACTATGTTACTAGCGGCAGTATTACCTTGATTGAAAATAGTAATTTTATACATGACATTTTGACCATAACTATAGCTTGGTGTTGCGGTTACAACTTCTTTTATCAATGCAAGGTCAAAGATGGATGGTCCCGCAGGGTCATGGTCATCTTGGCTACCTATGTCATCATCTCCTGTGCTTTCAATATTGTCATCACCAGGTCCGCCCGGTACTACTGCATTTTCATTTCCTCCATTACTGTTTGGCGAACTGTCAGCATCAAAGCCAGGTCCGTTTGGTCCGTTGCCTGACGCTATCTCTGCATAATTGATCCAGTTTCTCTCGCCGCCGTCTGACTGAAGCAAGGTCAACTGAAGGGTCAATATGGCGCTTCCTCCCGGCATGACCGGCCCAACAATGGTATTTTGGATGGTTCCCGGTCCGGTACTACTCCAACCATTATTTACTGCAAAGCCATATCCAACAGGTACAAAGTCATTCACTACGATATTGGTCGCTGGCACATTACCCTGATTAAATACTTCAATGGTGAAAGTATGTGTCGAATTGTAGCTGTATGGTGGTGTTGTCACCAATGTTTTGCGCAAAGCAAGGTCAAATATCTCGATAAATGCGATATCATCGTCATCCTCATCATTTGGTGTATTCGGATCATTCGGATCACCATTGATTTCATCATCTACTGTCGGATCATTGTTTGGATCTGCGTCACCATCTGAATCTACATCATCACCGGTGATATCATCTCCATCTTCATTTTCCATGTAAGAAATCTCTGCTCCGTTTGTCCATGAATCCGCCGTTGCAGATGCTCCCGGAACCATGGCTCTTGTTCTCAACACTACAGAAACTGATGTCGATGATTGTTCAGTAATTGGTCCTGCTATATTTCTGACGATTTGTGTTCCGCTGACTGTCCAGTCCGGATTTAAAGCCTGATCAAAAACCAATCCCGCAGGAATATAATCTGTCACTTCGATATTGTATAAGTCTACATTACCTTGGTTGAATACTTCGATATTGTAAGTAATATTCTGGTTGTATTGATAAGGACCAGGTGTGCCGACTGTTTTGCGAAGAGCAATATCAATGATTTCTACCAAAGCAGGATCATGATCATCTTCGTCACCTGAGGCCGGTCCGCTACCGATTGGTCCTGTACCATTTCCGGCAACCGCATTATCGGAAGGTCCTTCAGGTTCGCCACCGGCATCATTACCATTTGTATCATCCGGTGTACTGTCTACATCAACCAATGTTCCGTAAGGACTTACTACTGCAGGATTGCTGGAATTACCCAATGTATCCATTGCTTCTGATATTTCAGCAAAGTTGATATATCCTCCTACCTGATTGGTCATTTGTACTTCAAGGAAGATTTTAACCGCTGTAGTTGTATTTGCAGGTATCACACTTGTAATCGTATATTCTGCATTTGGTCCTACCATAGTCCAACCTGTACTGGATGAATGTAAGGTAAATCCGGCAGGTATGTAATCCGTGATGACTACATTTTCTGCATCCAGATTGCCCTGATTGATGATGGTAATATCAAATTCCACCACATCACCATAAGCAGTCACCTGAGCAGGACTGACTTTTTCTTTTCGCAATGCAAGGTCAAAAACTTTAGGAATAAATCCGAAATCAATCGTCAGATTGCTGTTGTTGTCTAATGCTCCGCTGTTATCATTATTTGGATTTTCACCGGTTGGTTCCGGTGCATCTCCTAATCTTATTGTATCACTCACCACTCCGAAGAAAAACATCGGATTGGTATTAAATGTACCATTGTCATCATTGTCAATATTGGTATTGGCTCCGACTCCCGGTGTTTCATATGGTCCACCTGCGTTGAAGGTTCCTGTACTTGATAAATAATCTTCCAATGGTCCTCCCGGCATCATCTGACTACCAGGAATTACTACTATATAATTTCCAATCAAGAGGCTGTCAAACAAATAGACTCCGTTGGCACCGGTAATGGTTGTAGTTACCAGAATACAATTTCCGGTGATCGGATCTACCTGATGAAGTTCGACGGTAACTCCTGAAATTCCTGTCTCACCATTGTCAATGATTCCGTTGTAATTATTGTCAATCCAAACCTGATTTCCTATGCTGTACATAGTATAAAATCCGAAATCTACGGTAAGGTCACTATTATCATCAGTTGCTCCGCTGTTGTCGTTGTCAGGATTTTCATTCAAAGGAGTTGTCATCCAAACCAGATTCAACGTATCACTCACCACAGATCCGACAAACATTGGATTGCCGTTTAACAAACCGTTGTCATCGCTGTCAGCTCCGTTGTCCGGATCCACAGGATTGCTTCCGTCTTCGTAAATACCTGATGTAGTATTAAGTATTCCGCCACCTGTACTGCTTGACAAACCGGATAATGGTCCACCTGCATTGAAGTTGGCTGCAACAATTTCTACTATATATTGACCCTGAATCAGGCTGTCAAACAAATACAAACCATTCATATCTGTCATGGTAGTAGCAATGATAGAACAGTCACCTGTCACAGGATCTACATAATGTAAATTCACTACTACATTAGCAATTCCGACTTCTGTACCATTAATAAGTCCGTCATTATTGGCGTCATTCCAAACCTGATTTCCAATGCTCATCAACGGAATAAATCCGAAGTCTACGGTCAGATTGCTGTTGCTGTCTAATGCTCCGGAAGTATCATTGTCCGGATCTTCATTCAATGGTTCGTTGTTACCTAATGTCAAGGTATCACTCACCACACTACCGACAAACATAGGATTTCCGTTCAGAATTCCGTTGTCATCACTGTCTGTTCCGTTTTCAGGATCAATCAGGCTGTCATTGCCTACGATGGCTCCGTTGCCTGTACTGCTGGCAAATCCTTCCAAAGGTTGTCCGGATGCAAAGTTGCCTGCTGTAACTTCTACAATGTATTGTCCTGCGATCAGACTGTCAAACAAATAATATCCGTTTATGTCTGTATACAGCGTATCGATTACGATACATGTTCCTGATACCGGATCCACATAATGAAGAACTACTTCTACTCCCTGAAGAGGAGCCTCACCGGAATCATAAGTTCCGTTATTATTAATATCCACCCAAACCTGATTTCCGATACTGTGCATAGGCACCAATCCGAAGTCAATGGTCAGGTTGCTATTTTCATCTAATGCACCTGAGGTGTCATTATCCGGATTTTCACCTGTCGGCTCACCGTCACCCAAAGTAACCACATTGCTTACGATAGCTCCCGGCAAAAATCCTTGTCCGTTGAGTACGCCATTGTCATCACTGTCAACGTTGTTGCCTGTATTGATTTGATTGGCTATATCCTCATACGTTCCTGTACTCAGATTTAACGGGCCACTACCGGTGCTGCTCACATAATTTGAAAACGGCTGGCCTGTGGTAAAATTATTGGCATTCAAAGCTACCAGATAATTACCCTGATTTAAGGTATCAAATAAATATAAACCATTGGCATCTGTTGTGGTACTTTGAATCAGAACATAATTCATCGTATTCGGATTGAAATAATATAAATCCACGATAACATCTTCGATTCCGGTTTCTGTACCGTCTATGATACCATTATTATTAGCATCAATCCAAACCTGATTACCAATGCTATAATTGATCAACTCAATCGTTGCCGGATCGGAGTCGTCTTCATCCTCATTTTCGTCAGGACCTCCTCCTGTAATGTTATCATCATCAGGATCGCCCGGTGTGACATCATTATCATTATCCGGATCATTGTCCGGAGTACTGTCTGCATCTTCGCCCTGGTCCGGATCTGTTGTATCCGAAGAGCCACTGATTTCCGAAAGGTTCACTACATTGTTGATGTTGGCTCCTGGAGCTACCGTCAAGGTGATTGGTAAACTGGAAAAAGTGCCTGGCTCTAATCCTCCAACAGGTAGTAATCCATTATTTATAGTTGCTGTCAATACAGCATTGCTTCCGGCTGAAATCCAGTTATTATTAGGTACAAAGGTAAATCCCGCTGGTATATAGTCTGTAATCTGTATACTATCTAAAGGAAAATTACCTTGGTTAAAAACATTGATAGTAAAGGTCACAATGTCTCCAACACTAAAACTACCCGTCGGCCCTGTTTTTGTTAGTGCCACATCATGAATCACCAAAGTTTCAATATCCTGATCATCTTCAGACGGATCGTCATTGTCGGGGTCAGAATCAACGTCATCATCACTGACATCATCGCCATCTTCATCTTCCATAGAAACCACCTGTGCTATGTTGGTCCATGCTGAACCCGGATCGGTATAACATTCATTCATGGTAACACTAATCGTAATCGTGGCTGAAGTAAATGGCTGCAACATTCCTGTATAGGTTGTGGACGCTTCATTACCAACAACAGCCCATGGCTGGCTGCCACCTGAATACGTCATTCCGCATGGCAATTCATCTTTTACCACAATATTGGTCAATGGAATATTGCCCTCATTCGTCAAAGTAATATCATAACTCACTGTCTGACCATAACTATATGGTCCGGCTGTGGTAACTGTTTTATTTAAGGCTATATCAACCACTACAGGTGCAGCCGGGTCATGATCATCCTGATCTTCACCAGCATTTGGTCCAAGACCAGTGATTAAATCATCATTCGGATCTCCCGGCATTACCGGATTATCATTATTCGGATTCGTATCCGTGACACTGTCTGCATCATCATTTCTGTTATTGCCCTGATCGTCTTGGGTCGCACTCACTTCCGCATAATTATTCCAGCTCGTTTGATTTACTCCTGTTTCAAGCGTCAATTCAAGCGTCAATGTAGTGAATGCTCCGGGAGCCAAAGGTCCTGCTATTGTGTTTTGTAATAATCCCGGTCCGACACTTGTCCATCCGTTATTGGTCACAAAACTATATCCTGTAGGTAAATAATCACTGATCACGATATTTTGTGCAGTGACATTTCCCTGATTGAAAACATCTATCGTAAAGGTCAATAACTGCCCGTAACTGTAAGGACCTGCTGTCGTCAGGACTTTTCTCAATGCCAGGTCAATTACCTGTATTTGGTGTGGGTCGTGATCGTCCTCATCTCCGTTTTCATTATTGATGGTATTGTCTGTTCCACTCATGACTCCGTTAAAGTCAGGAACACCACCGTTATCATTATTCATATTATCATCAGGATCACTATCTATATCGTCTCCCGGAAGTCCTGTTTCATTATTAATAGCTTCGTTGATTTCTGCATAATTGGTCCATGCGGTTGCAGGATCAGAATAACAAGGTCTCACGATTAAATTGACCATGACCTGTGTGGATTGGGTTGGATTCAATAATGAGCTGATAGTGGTCGTAATCACCTGTCCACTTTGTGTCCATCCTGTATTGGCAGGATCTGATGGATCAAATTCTAAACCACACGGGATGGTGTCTCTTACGACGATATCTCTAGCAACTACATTACCTTGATTAAATACAGTAATGGTGTACATTACATTTTGTCCATAGCTATAGCTAGGAAGAGCTGTGTCTACTGTTTTTGTTAATGCCAGGTCAAAAATAGAAGGTCCGGCAGGGTCGTGATCATCTTCATCTTCTCCTGCATTTGGTCCGCCACCGTTGATGTTGTCATCATCCGGATCTCCGGGATCAACATCTCTTTCGTCACCTGTATCACTATCAGGATTACTATCAGCATCAAATCCCGGTCCTGAAGGTCCGTTGCCTGCAGCTATTTCAGCATAATTGGTAAAATCACCGGAACCTGTTGGTTGCAGAGTCAATTCTAATGTCAGGACAGCACTTGATCCCTGAGCTATCGGTCCGGCGATGGTATTTTGGATATTCGGATAAGCACCTGTCCATCCGTTATTGGCTACATAACTATAACCTGCAGGAATATAATCTTTTACGATTATATTAGTAGCCGGTACGTTACCCTGATTAAATACTTCAATTTCAAAAGTATGGGTTTGACCATAACTGTATGGTGGTGTTGTCACCAACCTCTTTTGAAGAGCAAGGTCAAAAATTTCTATTACTGCATTATCATCATCGTCTTCGGTACCTCCTGAAGGTCCGTTGCCCGGATCACTATCTATATCTCTGTCTCCTATTGGATCACCATTTTCATCTTCAAAACCGGTAATCTGGGCCTGGTTTACATATGCATTAGGTAGATTGCTTGGGATTGGCGTCAAAATAAGCTCAACAAAACTACTTCCTCCCGGCGCAATTGGACCGGCAATGGTATTGGTCAATATACCCGGGCTTGATTCTAACCAACCATTATTCGGTGCAAAACTGAATCCTGCAGGAAGATCGTCTTCAATTTCAACATTATAAACAGCTTCATTACTTTGATTGCTAACTGTAATCACATACGTTACAGGTGAACCGTAAGAATATGGCGGTGGAGAAGCAGGACTGATGTCTTTTACCAATGCAACGTCAATAAATCTGACGGTAGCTCCATCATGATCGTCTTCATCTGTTGCAGCAACACCGTCTCCCGGCGTACCTGTACCATCACCATCAATATAATCATCCGCATCACTTCTGATTTGTCCACCGGCATCATTTGTCGGATCACCATCCGGTGTACTGTCGATATCATCACCATTTTCATTTCCGGCTGTGTCTCTCACCCCTGAGATCTCTGCAAAATTGTTTATGTTATTGGCATTAGCTGTTGAAGCAACTTCCAGAATCAAAGGAATGTCAAAGCTTGCTCCTACGGCTATACCCGGTGCCGGTAACAAACCATTTGCTACAGATGCAGTATAATTTACTGTAGGAAATGATCCTGTCCAATTCGGGTTATCTACTGCATTAAACACATATCCGGCAGGGATATAATCTACAATCTGTACACTATCTATAGGGTCAGTTCCCTGATTGAAAACAGTGATTGTAAAAGTAGCATCATCACCAATCTGAACTGGTATTAAAGGAGAAGTTAAAACTTTTGTGAGTGCAGCGTCAAGTTCTGAACATTCTAAAATTGTATAAGTTACGCAATTACTTGTATCGGAACATAATCCTGTACTACATCCTGATAGATTTGTAATTACACGAAAATATGTTGTTTGTGTTAAAGGTCCTGGGTCATAAGTATCGGTATCAGGTGCTCCTCCTATATCTTGAAATCCAGAGGTACATGAAGTAGTACTACTTTGCCAAGTATATGTAATGCCGCTACCTACTGCAGGAATAGATGCCTCAATTGGATTTGGGTCATCAGTAGGACAAAGCATTTGATCTCCTGCTATGACAGGGGCTTGCAAAACGGTTGCGAATAAATTTAATGTAATATTAAAAGCTGAACATTGTCTTGGATCACCCGGTCCTGTCGGGCCATTTGAACTTAAGCTAAATACACCACAAGAGCCTTCGCTATCAATTGTAACTGTCAGGTCGCAATCATTAAAAGTCATACCTGTCAAGGCTCCTACCGGCATCCATTGACCTTCAGTTATATTTCCTTCACATTCAATAAGCTCCGCCAGTGAAATTCTTTGACCTACAACAGCTTCACATAAATTCACATCAATCTCTACAGGTGTGTTAGTTGGGCAACATTCTCTTGCTACTGCTATAGCTTTGGCGTTAGTTCCTCCTACAAAAAAAACAGGTCCTACTGCAGTCCCAAATGTATTTAGGTCAGTCGGATCCCAATAAGAAGCACAATCTGCATTAACATTTAATGAAGATGTGTACAAAAGACCAGAATCTTCACTAAAAACAACCCCTGTCATTTGATTCCAGCCACCTGCATTGTTTGTGTTATCAATCGGACCGGCCTGAATAAAAGAGCCTGTATATGAAAACTTTAATAATCTGGACGGGGTTCCTGCTACATCCCGATTACCTTCAACGACAAAAATATTACCAAAATTATCCGTAGTCACACCTTGCAGTCCTGTTCCACTATATTGAGGGGAGAGAGCTCCTCCCTGTGTCGGGTTTGCTCCCAAATCAATCAACGGTGTATTATATAATGTATTGGAAGTAAAGTCTGCATCTGTCGGAGTAAATTTAAATATTTTGCCATCTGGAGTAGTTGTATAAAAAACTCCTGCTTTATCAACATGAAAACCCCAGTCAGCCTGATTTCCACCAAATTGGATGTAGCCTATTTGTGCACCGGTACAAGGATCCCATTTATAAATTCTTTGATTTGTTCCATTGGAATATATAAAACCATCGAAAGAATGTATATTAGAAAGCAAAAATCCTACATCAGGCGTTGAAAAGGTACTTTCCGGAAATATATCACCCCAAGAAGTTAGCCTACGGATGTTGTTTGGCGAACCAAAATTTTCACCAATGTACAAATATCCATTTCTGTCAACACCCAAACCATGAGGACTTGGTAATTCACTTGGATTAATAGGGTTTCCTCCGGGATACCATGGTCCTCCGTCATTAAAAATTTCTGTCAATGCACCAGTAGACGGATCAATCTCAAATTTATGGGATTGACTGGATGGTTCATTAAGATACAAATATTCTTTACAGGAGCATTCAACTCCCTGCCCAATTAAAGAATTGATTAAACCCATCGTAAAAAGAAGACCTAAGAAAATATTCCTTGTTTTCATAAAGAATGATATTAAATTTTAATAATTATCAAATTACATCATGAAAATAATGATGCAACTGGTACTAATACCATTCTTTATATCAGGGTGGATCTGTTTTAAACTTACTCTTTATAAGAAAAATTCAAAACTAATCGCAAAGATATTATAATAATTTATAATATTGTTAAAAAATTTATGTTTTTTTACAAATAAAAAAAGCACGGGGTTCCGACGCCCCGTGCTTTGAGAATTTTTTTTGATTATATCTTTATAACTAACCTTTCGCAGGTCAAAAATTTGGTTGTTTAAAAATAAGTTTAAAAGATGTTCCAAAAGTGGCATATCTGTTTGAGCTTTTAAAGTTAAGCCTGTGCCTTTCGGTTTCAGGTTTTGTAATTCTTTAAAAGCGGCTTGAATGGCTTTTAAGTACAACTTTCCTTTAATGGCAAAATGGTTTGTGCAATTTTTGATTTTGAGTAACTCCAGTTTAACATAAGCAATCACTGAGCAGAAAATATGATTGGACTGTGTCACTTCATATTTCGTTGGAGATTTTGCTAATGCTGCATTTTGTTTTGTGGACTTGTGAAATTGCTCTACTTTCCATCGTTTTTGATAGATCATAATTTGCTGCTCATAAGCATATTCCTTGCGATTGCTTACTAAATAGAGTTCACCAGTAGATTCATCTTTGTTTGTAAAAACTTGTTTGGTTAAATAAACAGGAAAATCTAATCCTTTAATCCAAACTTCTATTCTACTTTGTGGCTCTAAGTTAATAGCACTCACTGATTGGAATTTACCCTGTAGCTTTTCACTTTTACTCAAAGCCACCTGACGGTTACTCTTGAGTGCGCCTACAAAGTATTTACTCAGTTCTTTGTGTACATAATCAAAATTGTCATTGGACGAATACCATGTATCCCATAATACCGTGGAGAATTTTATTCGATTTTTCCTTGCCAATACGCTTAGTCTCTCTCTGACTAATTCGTTCTTGGTCACTTCACTTCGACGTTTCTCCTGATTTGTTACAGGATCCTTGTACTTAACAGGTTTGCTCACTATTTCATAAGATACTGGAAGTTCAATACTCTGACCTTCGTCCAAGGCAGTGTGATACAAAAAACTAATCACATTGATTCCTTTGACATTCCTGTTCACCTTATGATCAAAATGGTAACAGATGATGTCATTTTCTGTAGAATGTGGTTTATCAATGATAAAATCATCTACAGCAATCACACCGTCATCTTGTTCTACTTTTCTAACTATTGGTTTAATGGCTTTCCAATAATCCAAAGGTGTCAAAGTAGTTTGAGCTAAAAACCTGCTGATTTGATCATGGCTGTACTCACCATCCAACATTTTGGACATTCCTACAGCCGAACTTAATCCAAAACTTGTCAGCAAATAATCACTGTACAAGTCTATTAACTCTGGGTGTTTCATCGTTTCTTATTGGTTGAGATCCAGGGCCCAAAATTAATACATATATTTTATTTTTACATATCAAAATATTTTTAGTGCGAAATGTCAGTTATTTATATTTTTTAAAAATAATTTATTAATCAATTTAAGTTGCGTTGATCTTTCCAAAAGTAAAATGAAATAGAAAAATGAAACCTTTTAGAATAAATCCTTTTGCTTTTACTACATGATTGTTAATTGAAAATACCTTTCCAGATAGAAAAACACTATTTCATTTTTTATCTCATTTGTGTTATTAAAAGTGCAATTAATATAGCATTTCAACTTTTGAATTTTTTTTTCCTATCAACCATCATTTTTTTTATTTGCCACTTCACACATTTCATCTTCTTACATATAGTCTTTTTAGCCCATATATCTAAATAAATGACTTCCATCCATCAAATTCATGCGTAAATTTTGTAACTCCTGTTGTGTCTGCCATAGATCCAGCCAACATAAAATAATCAATAGGAATTCCTTCATTCAAAAAATATTCAATGGCCAATTTTCCATTTTTTTTTGTCCAATTGCCGTCTATGAACATTAAATAATGTACAGATTAATGGGTCAATAGAAACGGTAATTACTGAACAAATCATACCCAGCTACTCAAGACACAAATCACATAGAAGCTGAAAATATCTTTATATTTTCCATAAAACAAGAAATTAAATTCAATCAGTCTTTTTCTACACACCTTATTTACTTGGCGGCACTTGAACAATTAAAAAATTAAAGTTTGAAAGAATTCCCGAATTTAAAGGATAAAATAATATTTGTCCGAACAATAAATTTTTATCATCATTAGGATTGTCATATTTTGTTTTACCATTCAAGTCATAATCTCCCTGTATATAACCATGTCCAAAATCAAAATTGGAACTCGATGATAAATTATCAGGATGCGCCAAAACATCAAAGAAAAGCATATTCAGGTCATCATTCGGATTTGCAAACTTCAATTTTCCATCACAATCAAAATCCCCTGCCCACATGGCTTTATAACCATGTACTACATTACTTTTTTGAGCCAATCCAGTAAAATCAAAGCCGTTATTAAGTGTCGAGCCAAAATCAAATGTAGTAGTGGATGGTTTTGTAAAATCAACTAATTCGTTGTTTGAAACTATGCCCGACATCACTCCCAAATGATTCCTGTGTTTCACAACCACATAGAAACTATCTTCCATAACACCAGGAAATGAAAGATAACTTAATCCATCTAAATCAACTACATCTCCATCTCTTTGCAGTAATCCAGATCTTGTCGCAATTACTTTAGAATTATCGGTTTTAGATCTAAGTTCTACAAATACCCAGTCAACAATTGCATTTTGTCCTGTGATATTGAAAACGGTCTGCGGATCAGGAATAGTTTTATATTTTGCCAATGTACCCGGTCCCACTTTAACAAATTTAGAACTAACCTGAACAAAATAACTATTTATAGAATAAGGATCATTTACTGGTATATAATTTTGACCTGTAAAAGGATTTAGTCTTAAATTATCTCTCATCAAAGGTCTATTATCAGAACCCTTTGCGCCTCCATTTTGCATCAATGCACCTTCCAGATATACTCTCAATCGCAACTTGTAATCCTCTACAATTAAAAGGTGTAAGGTCGCTTTGGTACATACAGAATTTAGATTATCATCACATACAGTATAAACAATTTGTACCGGACCCGAAAATCCTGAAGCCGGCGTAAACAAGAAGTTCCCGTCTGAAGCTATATAATATGAACCTGAAGGAATAACAATCGGTGCCGCCAAACTACCCTGTTGCACCACTGATTGGCTGTCCATTTCAGGATCTGTATCATTCAGCATTACATTTCCGGAAACCGGCAAATCACTAAAACTCATAAAGAAGTCATCTACACCGACTGTACTATTCAATGCAGAAGGTGCATTTACAGTTATTATTTGGTGAGAACTGACACACTCAGTTGCACATAACTGATAAAAAACAGTATCCTGACCTTTAAACGATGTAGCTGGAACATAAATCAGATTTCCGGATGCATCTATGACTGAATTAATGTCATGAATATTGACAGACATTATGTTTGCGGCAGAGACCAGATTACAATTAATTGATTTGATACAAAAATCATTCTTGATGGGTTTTAACGAAGGTGAAATCTCTCTTCCGGGTGTATTTAGCTGATAAACTGTATAAAAGTCGGGGTTAACAATAAAATCAACATGCGAATTTAAATGATCTACTACAGTTATTTCCAACAATGAACCGGGACAACCAGTCACATTTGGTGCTATGCACAAGGGAACTTTATAAACATATTTACCAGCTTTGTCGGCGACAAAATTGTAGGTCCCATCATTATTGAGTGTTATTATTTCCATACTTGCTGACGGTTTTGAGATCAAAAACGGCTGATTATACACTTTTAGTTGAAGGCCATCGTCATTGGTTGATACATTACCTGTAACCGGAACATTCACTAAAGTTACTGCAAAGTCAGGATCAATACAATTAATGACACTAATGGAATTATCCGGAAGGTAAGTGACACAACCTGTGTTGGTATCTACAAAATAAAAAGACACTTTTCCCGGGGCAATACCTTTAACGAATCCATTACTACTTACTCTTGCTATAGTGGTATCCGCACTGAACCAAACACCTCCATCCGATGGAAAAAGTGTGGTGCCATAACCCAGACATATTTCAGTAGGGCCTGACACCGACACTTCTTTGGGTGCAAAAACAAAAATATATTGTGACAATGAAGAAACACATCCAGTGGAACTATCGGTAAATCTGAAAAGGGCATTTCCCTGAGAAACGCCTGTTACTGTTCCTTGATTATTTATAATTGCTATATTTGGTGTGAAACTTTCCCAGATACCTCCGGCGGATGGAAGAAATTGCGTTTCACCTTCGATACAAATAGACTCGGGCCCTGACAAAGAAATGTTAGGTCTGCCTTTTACGACCAGATTATTTGAGGTGGTGGCTGAACATCCGGTAGAACTATCTGTAAAAGTAAATTTTGTAAACCCCTCATTTTTTGCTAATACAAATCCTGATGATGTCACACTTGCTACAACCGGATTCTGACTTGTCCAGGTTCCTCCTACATTTGGACTCAATGTTGTATTATCACCAATACACAATGTATTTGCACCAATAAATGAAACATTCGGACGTGTATTTACTGTGATAGGAATATTATTTTCAGAAATACAACCGGTTGACAACTGGGTAAAAGAAACATAAGTTGTGCCTGGAGTCAAGCCTGTTACTAAACCGGAATTATTTACAGAAGCTATCAATTGATTAGTGGATGACCAGATACCACCTGTTGACGGGAAGACATTTGTTGATGTTCCGATACATAAAGTACCGGAACTGGTCGATGAAACCACAGGTCTTGGATGAACTGTCAGTAGTTGTGTAGAATCTGAAACACAACCCGTTGCAGAATTTATAAAAGCAAATCGTACGACCCCAGCTGCTATACCTGTAACCAACCCATTATTTTCAACTGTAGCAATTGCTGAATTTGAACTCGCCCATGTACCCCCTGAATTAGGTAACAAATTTGTACTTAAACCGGTGCAAATATTAGTTGGTCCGGAAAACATGACTAAGGGTTTTCCATTTATGGACACGGGATCTGTTAAATCTGACTGGCAACCACTATCACTTGTATATCTGAATGAAGCAACTCCATTTGTAAGTCCCGTGACTGTTCCATTTGCTGTCACGGTAGCCACAGACGGATTGTTGCTTACCCACGTACCTCCGCTTGAAGGAAACAATGTTGTGGAAGCTCCGGCACAAATAATATTATCTCCGCTTATTCCAACAGTAGGCTTCATGGCTACAGCAATAGATTGTGTGGCAGCGGAAATGCACCCTGTAGATGTTAGTGTAAAAATAAAACCAGTACTACCAAAACTTATACCCTGTACTATACCTGTGTTAGTAACTGTTGCAACAGATGGATTGAGAGAACTCCAGCTTCCTCCTGTTGAAGGAAATAAATTTGTGGACCCACCAATGCATATAGTTTGGGGTCCTGAAATACCCACAGTAGGTCCGTTGTTGACTGTAATTATTGATGAAGGATTTGAAACACATCCTGTAATAGTATTTGTAAAAGTAAATGTTACCGTCCCAAAACTTATTCCTTTTACTACCCCTGCATTTGTAACAGTAGCGACAGAAGGATTACTGCTAACCCATACACCACCTGATGATGGAAGAAGATTCGTTTCAGCACCCAGACAGATAGAAGTAGGGCCGGATACTGAAATTACAGGCCTGCTGTTTATTGTGATTAACTGAGAATTACCTGAACTACATCCTGTAGCTGCATCAATAAAACTAAAACTTACCTGTCCTGCATTTATACCCATAACAATTCCCTGGCTATTAATAGTAGCAATCAATGGATTGCTACTCATCCAGATTCCGCCTGAATTCGGAAGGAAAGCAGTTGTACTACCAATACAGATACTATCAGGACCATTCAGAATAATATTTGGTTTAGCAATTACAGTGACTTCACTGGATGGGGCGGACACACAACCATTGCTATCTGTAAAAGTAAAAGTCACATCTCCGGCACTTAATCCTGTGATAAAACCTTCATTACTTACAGAAGCTACAACCGGATTATTACTTACCCAAACACCTCCTGAAGAAGGTAATAATTGGCTTTGAGCATTCACACAAATTTCTGAATCTCCAGATACAAATGTGAAAGGTTTTTCATTAACTATAATGTTAATACCCCCTGTATTCAGACAACCCTGATTACTCGTAAATGTAAATCCTGCTATTCCCTGTGAAATACCAGTCACTACACCGTTTGAAGTTACAGAAGCGATGGATGGATTGTTACTTGTCCATATTCCACCAAATACAGGTAAAAGCTGAGTCTCACCACTCACACAGATTGTATTTGGCCCATTTACGGCTAAAGGAGTATTGCTATGCACAGTCAATATGGCAGATGTATCTGATTTACATCCAGTTGCACTTAATGTGAATATAAATCCAGTAGTTCCCTGACCTATGCCGGTGATGAGTCCATTATTTGTAATACTCGCTACCGAAGGATTGGTGACAGCCCACACTCCACCAGAAGAAGGTAATACAGAAGTTGAATGACCCAAACATATATCTGCAGGTCCTTCAAAACTAATCTGAGGTTTCTGATTTACAAGAACCTGTGAAGAAACAGAAGCTATACAGCCTGTTGTATTCGTTACAGTAACAGTGTAGTCGGAAAATGGAAACTGAGGTGTTACATTAACTGTCGGCGTAGTAGCGTTGCCCGCATTCGATCCCCATTGATACGATACTACTTCTGACGCATTTACTGCCAGATTGACACTGCTGCCTTCACACACTGCAGTATTTAGATTAACCATTACCGGTACATATCTTTGATGAACAAAAGCAGAAATACTCGCAGAACATCCTTTTGAATCAGTCACAGTTACACTATAATTTCCATTGTTTATAATGGTTACCAAAGCTGTACTTCGTGAGAATCCGGATGGACCGCTCCAATTGTAATTGAAGGATGGTGTGCCATTGGTCACTAAAACAGATAATTGTGAGGTATCTGTAAGACACACTGACCCATTATAATTTATAGCCAAAACTGGTTTGTTTGTTACTGAAATCTGAACACTTTCTTCCGAAACACATCCTGAACCTTCTGCAGTGAAAGCAAATCTGACTAAACCTGGATTCACCCCTGTGACTACACCCGTCTCTGAGATAGATGCGACATTAAAATTGTTACTTGACCATGTTCCATTTGGCAATGGGCTAAATGTTGTCGTACTTCCTACGCATATTTCATTTGCCCCATTTAACGTGATTATTGGTTTAGCATAAATAGTCACTACTCCAGTAGCATCTGACTGACATCCTGTACCATTATTTGTAAAGGTAAAAGTTGCTGTACCAGCTGCTATACCAGTAACCAAACCATCATTATTTACAATTGCTACCGAAGAATTGCTGCTCACCCATATTCCTCCAGTAGTTGGAGATAATGTCGTAGATAGTCCTGCACATATTGCAGTATCACCAGTGATTTGTACAGTTGGTTTTTGATTTACTAAAACACCATAAGTCGCTGTCTCGCTACAAGCCCCTGAATTATGCATGTAAGAAATGACCACACTACCACCTGCAACTCCTGTAAGTACACCTGTCGATGGATGGATAGTTGCTACAGAAGTATTACTGCTTACCCAACTGCCCCCACCGCTGGATGCAGATAAAGTGATTGTATTTTGAACACACACTTGTTGTGGCCCACTAATCGTAACTCCCGCTTTATCAGTGACAGTTACTGTAGTGGTATTTAATGAACTACAACCTGTTGCATTGTCTGTAAAAACAAATGTTGCAGTACCTGCATTTAGTCCGGTTACAATACCACTGCTAGTCACAGAAGCTATTGTTGAATTGTTGCTCAACCACGTTCCCCCAGATGAAGGAGACAGGGTTGTTGTAGCGTCTTTACAAATACTATTAGGGCCTGTTACAGATACAGTAGGTTTATTATTTACGATTATATTCAGACTTGGATCCGAACTACACTGTGTAGTTGAATTTGTAAAAACAAAATTGGCTGTCCCCCCACTGATGCCTGTCACTACTCCACCATTTGTGATACTTGCTACTGACGGATTACTACTTATCCATGTTCCACCTATATTTGGTGTTAAGTTAGTAGTATTTCCCACACAGATTTCATTAGGTCCTGTGATATTAACTATTGGCTTTGGTTTAACATTTATGTTTATATCTGGCACTGCTACACAACCCAAATCATTAGTTACGGTTACTTGGTAGGATGAAGAGGGAAATGTAGGCAAGACAGTCACACTGGCAGTTGTGGCATTTTCTGCATTGGCACCCCATTGGTAAGATACAGCGAAAGGACTGTCCACCTGAAGATTTATACTTTCGCCTTCACAAATTTCTGTAGATAAGCTTACAATAAACAATTCATACCTATCGTACACAAAACCAGAAGTAACTGCTGTACACAAATTAATATCAGTTACAGTTAAATAATAGTTACCATCTGAATTAATGTTTATGGATTGTGTCGTTCCAGTAAAAGACATTGGTCCTGTCCAATTATAAGAATACCCTGGTGATCCTCCTGTTACTATGGCACTAATTACTTTGTTATCTTCCATACATGGACTCCCATTAAAATCCAATACAACTGTAGGATTACTTGGGATACCATTTACTACTACATTTGCAGATGCAGGGGATGTACAGCCGTTGTCGTTTGTTACCATAAATGTATGGGTCGCTCCCGCAGGTAGTCCCGTCACTGTATAGCTTACGCCCGTGCCGGTGTACGTCGTTCCTCCGGGACTTCTTGTTATCGTCCAGCTTCCTGTACCCGGAAGACCGCTTAATACCACACTTCCGGTTGGGGTAATACACGTAGGTTGTGTGATCGTTCCTACTGTACAGGCTGTAGGTAACGGATTGACCGTAATTGTTCCAGTTGTATTTACTGTACCGCAGCCTCCCGTCAATGGGATCGTATAGTTAAATGTGCCTGCTGCCGTAGGTGTACCACTGATAGTGATCGTATTTGCTGCCCATGCTGCTGTAACACCTGCCGGTAATCCGGTTGCTGTTCCGATGCCTGTGGCTCCGATTGTCGTATGGGTGATGGCAGGGCTAAGTGCTGTATTGATACAAAGCGTTCTCGCTGCGTTGCTCGTTACGGTATTATTTGGTGTTACGATGATCGTTCCCGTTGCATTTACCACTCCACAGCTTCCCGTCAATGGGATCGTATAGTTAAATGTGCCTGCTGCCGTAGGCGTACCGCTGATGGTGATCGTATTACTTGCCCATGCTGCTGTAACACCTGCCGGTAATCCGGTTGCTGTTCCGATACCCGTGGCTCCGGTTGTCGTATGGGTGATGGCAGGGCTAAGTGCTGTATTGATACAAAGCGTTCTTGCTGCGTTGCTCGTTACGGTATTATTTGGTGTTACAATGATCGTTCCTGTTGCATTTACCACTCCACAGCCTCCCGTTAATGGAATCGTGTATGCAAATGTTCCCGCTGCTGTCGGCGTTCCACTGAATGTGATTACATTAGCCGCCCAACTTACTGTTACACCTGCCGGTAAACCGGTAGCTGTACCGATACCTGTAGCTCCGGTTGTGGCTTGTGTTCTGCTGATTGTTGTTCCGATACACAAGGTTGTATTTGCTACCGTGGCTGCTGTATTTATATTTACTATGATCTGACCCGTTGCATTTACTGTTCCGCAGCCTCCCGTTAATGGGATCGTATAGTTAAATGTGCCTGCTGCCGTAGGCGTACCGCTGATCGTGATCGTATTACTTGCCCATGCTGCTGTAACACCTGCCGGTAATCCGGTAGCTGTTCCGATACCCGTGGCTCCTGTTGTCGTATGGGTGATGGCAGGGCTAAGTGCGCTATTGATACAAAGTGTTCTCGCTGCATTACTCGTTACAGTTCTGTTTGGTGTTACGATGATCTGGCCCGTGGCATTTACCGTTCCACATCCTCCTGTTAATGGGATCGTATAGTTAAATGTTCCCGCTGCTGTAGGTGTACCACTGATAGTGATCGTATTTGCTGCCCATGCTGCTGTAACACCTGCCGGTAATCCGGTTGCTGTTCCGATGCCTGTGGCTCCGGTTGTCGTATGGGTGATGGCAGGGCTAAGTGCTGTATTGATACAAAGCGTTCTCGCTGCGTTGCTCGTTACGGTATTATTTGGTGTTACGATGATCGTTCCCGTTGCATTTACCACTCCACAGCCTCCCGTCAATGGGATCGTATAGTTAAATGTGCCTGCTGCCGTAGGCGTACCGCTGATCGTGATCGTATTACTTGCCCATGCTGCTGTAACACCTGCCGGTAAGCCGGTTGCTGTTCCGATACCCGTGGCTCCTGTTGTCGTATGGGTGATGGCAGGGCTAAGTGCTGTATTGATACAAAGCGTTCTTGCTGCGTTGCTCGTTACGGTATTATTTGGTGTTACAATGATCGTTCCTGTTGCATTTACCACTCCACAGCCTCCCG
Source organism: Saprospiraceae bacterium (assembly GCA_016714445.1). GTDB lineage: Bacteria > Bacteroidota > Bacteroidia > Chitinophagales > Saprospiraceae > OLB9. The sequence continues at coordinate 61,154 of JADJNF010000008.1, forward strand.
TTAATGGAATCGTGTATGCAAATGTTCCCGCTGCTGTCGGCGTTCCACTGAATGTGATTACATTAGCCGCCCAACTTACTGTTACACCTGCCGGTAAACCGGTAGCTGTACCGATACCTGTAGCTCCGGTTGTGGCTTGTGTTCTGCTGATTGTTGTTCCGATACACAAGGTTGTATTTGCTACCGTGGCTGCTGTATTTATATTTACTATGATCTGACCCGTTGCATTTACTGTTCCGCAGCCTCCCGTTAATGGGATCGTATAGTTAAATGTGCCTGCTGCCGTAGGCGTACCGCTGATCGTGATCGTATTACTTGCCCATGCTGCTGTAACACCTGCCGGTAATCCGGTAGCTGTTCCGATACCTGTGGCTCCTGTTGTCGTATGGGTGATGGCAGGGCTAAGTGCACTATTGATACAAAGTGTTCTTGCTGCGTTGCTCGTTACGGTATTATTTGGTGTTACAATGATCGTTCCTGTTGCATTTACTGTTCCGCATCCGCCCGATAATGGGATCGTATAGTTAAATGTTCCTGCTGCTGTAGGTGTACCACTGATGGTGATTGTATTTGCTGCCCATGTCGCTGTAACACCTGCCGGTAATCCGGTTGCTGTTCCGATGCCTGTGGCTCCGGTTGTCGTATGGGTGATGGCAGGGCTAAGTGCGCTATTAATACACAAAGTTCTCGCTGCGTTGCTCGTTACGGTATTATTTGGTGTTACGATGATCGTTCCCGTTGCATTTACCACTCCACAGCTTCCCGTCAATGGGATCGTATAGTTAAATGTTCCTGCTGCTGTCGGGGTTCCACTGATGGTGATCGTATTACTTGCCCATGCTGCTGTAACACCTGCCGGTAATCCGGTTGCTGTACCGATACCCGTGGCTCCTGTTGTCGTATGGGTGATGGCAGGGCTAAGTGCTGTATTGATACAAAGCGTTCTTGCTGCGTTGCTCGTTACAGTTCTGTTTGGTGTTACGATGATCTGGCCCGTGGCATTTACCGTTCCACATCCCCCCGTCAATGGGATTGTATAGTTAAACGTACCCGCTGCTGTAGGTGTACCACTGATGGTGATGGTATTGCTTGCCCATGCTGCTGTAACACCTGCCGGTAATCCGGTAGCTGTTCCGATACCTGTGGCTCCTGTTGTGGCTTGTGTTCTGCTGATTGTTGTTCCGATACACAAGGTTGTATTTGCTACCGTGGCTGCTGTATTTATATTTACTATGATCTGACCCGTTGCATTTACTGTTCCGCAGCCTCCGTTAATGGGATCGTATAGTTAAATGTGCCTGCTGCCGTAGGCGTACCGCTGATCGTGATCGTATTACTTGCCCATGCTGCTGTAACACCTGCCGGTAATCCGGTAGCTGTTCCGATACCTGTGGCTCCTGTTGTCGTATGGGTGATGGCAGGGCTAAGTGCACTATTGATACACAAAGTTCTTGCTGCGTTGCTCGTTACGGTATTATTTGGTGTTACAATGATCGTTCCTGTTGCATTTACCACTCCACAGCCTCCCGTTAATGGAATCGTGTATGCAAATGTTCCCGCTGCTGTCGGCGTTCCACTGAATGTGATTACATTAGCCGCCCAACTTACTGTTACACCTGCCGGTAAACCGGTAGCTGTACCGATACCTGTAGCTCCGGTTGTGGCTTGTGTTCTGCTGATTGTTGTTCCGATACACAAGGTTGTATTTGCTACCGTGGCTGCTGTATTTATATTTACTATGATCTGACCCGTTGCATTTACTGTTCCGCAGCCTCCCGTTAATGGGATCGTATAGTTAAATGTGCCTGCTGCCGTAGGCGTACCGCTGATCGTGATCGTATTACTTGCCCATGCTGCTGTAACACCTGCCGGTAATCCGGTTGCTGTTCCGATACCTGTGGCTCCTGTTGTCGTATGGGTGATGGCAGGGCTAAGTGCACTATTGATACAAAGTGTTCTTGCTGCGTTGCTCGTTACGGTATTATTTGGTGTTACAATGATCGTTCCTGTTGCATTTACTGTTCCGCATCCGCCCGATAATGGGATCGTATAGTTAAATGTTCCTGCTGCTGTAGGTGTACCACTGATGGTGATTGTATTTGCTGCCCATGTCGCTGTAACACCTGCCGGTAATCCGGTTGCTGTTCCGATGCCTGTGGCTCCGGTTGTCGTATGGGTGATGGCAGGGCTAAGTGCGCTATTAATACACAAAGTTCTCGCTGCGTTGCTCGTTACGGTATTATTTGGTGTTACGATGATCGTTCCCGTTGCATTTACCACTCCACAGCTTCCCGTCAATGGGATCGTATAGTTAAATGTTCCTGCTGCTGTCGGGGTTCCACTGATGGTGATCGTATTACTTGCCCATGCTGCTGTAACACCTGCCGGTAATCCGGTTGCTGTACCGATACCCGTGGCTCCTGTTGTCGTATGGGTGATGGCAGGGCTAAGTGCTGTATTGATACAAAGCGTTCTTGCTGCGTTGCTCGTTACAGTTCTGTTTGGTGTTACGATGATCTGGCCCGTGGCATTTACCGTTCCACATCCCCCGTCAATGGGATTGTATAGTTAAACGTACCCGCTGCTGTAGGTGTACCACTGATGGTGATGGTATTGCTTGCCCATGCTGCTGTAACACCTGCCGGTAATCCGGTAGCTGTTCCGATACCTGTGGCTCCTGTTGTCGTATGGGTGATGGCAGGGCTAAGTGCACTATTGATACACAAAGTTCTTGCTGCGTTGCTCGTTACGGTATTATTTGGTGTTACAATGATCGTTCCTGTTGCATTTACCACTCCACAGCCTCCCGTTAATGGAATCGTGTATGCAAATGTTCCCGCTGCTGTCGGCGTTCCACTGAATGTGATTACATTACGCCCAACTTACTGTTACACCTGCCGGTAATCCGGTAGCTGTACCGATACCTGTAGCTCCGGTTGTGGCTTGTGTTCTGCTGATTGTTGTTCCGATACACAAGGTTGTATTTGCTACCGTGGCTGCTGTATTTATATTTACTATGATCTGACCCGTTGCATTTACTGTTCCGCAGCCTCCCGTTAATGGGATCGTATAGTTAAATGTGCCTGCTGCCGTAGGCGTACCGCTGATCGTGATCGTATTACTTGCCCATGCTGCTGTAACACCTGCCGGTAATCCGGTAGCTGTTCCGATACCTGTGGCTCCTGTTGTCGTATGGGTGATGGCAGGGCTAAGTGCACTATTGATACACAAAGTTCTTGCTGCGTTGCTCGTTACGGTATTATTTGGTGTTACAATGATCGTTCCTGTTGCATTTACCACTCCACAGCCTCCGTTAATGGAATCGTGTATGCAAATGTTCCCGCTGCTGTCGGCGTTCCACTGAATGTGATTACATTAGCCGCCCAACTTACTGTTACACCTGCCGGTAAACCGGTAGCTGTACCGATACCTGTAGCTCCGGTTGTGGCTTGTGTTCTGCTGATTGTTGTTCCGATACACAAGGTTGTATTTGCTACCGTGGCTGCTGTATTTATATTTACTATGATCTGACCCGTTGCATTTACTGTTCCGCAGCCTCCCGTTAATGGGATCGTATAGTTAAATGTGCCTGCTGCCGTAGGCGTACCGCTGATCGTGATCGTATTACTTGCCCATGCTGCTGTAACACCTGCCGGTAATCCGGTAGCTGTTCCGATACCTGTGGCTCCTGTTGTCGTATGGGTGATGGCAGGGCTAAGTGCACTATTGATACACAAAGTTCTTGCTGCGTTGCTCGTTACGGTATTATTTGGTGTTACAATGATCGTTCCTGTTGCATTTACCACTCCACAGCCTCCCGTTAATGGAATCGTGTATGCAAATGTTCCCGCTGCTGTCGGCGTTCCACTGAATGTGATTACATTAGCGCCCAACTTACTGTTACACCTGCCGGTAAACCGGTAGCTGTACCGATACCTGTAGCTCCGGTTGTGGCTTGTGTTCTGCTGATTGTTGTTCCGATACACAAGGTTGTATTTGCTACCGTGGCTGCTGTATTTATATTTACTATGATCTGGCCCGTGGCATTTACCGTTCCACATCCCCCCGTCAATGGGATTGTATAGTTAAACGTACCCGCTGCTGTAGGTGTACCACTGATGGTGATGGTATTGCTTGCCCATGCTGCTGTAACACCTGCCGGTAATCCGGTAGCTGTTCCGATACCTGTGGCTCCTGTTGTCGTATGGGTGATGGCAGGGCTAAGTGCACTATTGATACACAAAGTTCTTGCTGCGTTGCTCGTTACGGTATTATTTGGTGTTACGATGATCGTTCCCGTTGCATTTACTGTTCCGCATCCGCCCGATAATGGGATCGTATAGTTAAATGTGCCTGCTGCCGTAGGCGTACCGCTGATCGTGATCGTATTACTTGCCCATGCTGCTGTAACACCTGCCGGTAATCCGGTAGCTGTTCCGATACCTGTGGCTCCTGTTGTCGTATGGGTGATGGCAGGGCTAAGTGCACTATTGATACACAAAGTTCTTGCTGCGTTGCTCGTTACGGTATTATTTGGTGTTACAATGATCGTTCCTGTTGCATTTACCACTCCACAGCCTCCCGTCAATGGGATCGTATAGTTAAATGTTCCTGCTGCCGTAGGCGTACCGCTGATGGTGATCGTATTACTTGCCCATGCTGCTGTAACACCTGCCGGTAATCCGGTTGCTGTACCGATACCCGTGGCTCCGGTTGTCGTATGGGTGATGGCAGGGCTAAGTGCTGTATTGATACAAAGCGTTCTTGCTGCGTTGCTCGTTACTGTTCTGTTTGGTGTTACGATGATCGTTCCTGTTGCATTTACCACTCCACAGCCTCCCGTTAATGGAATCGTGTATGCAAATGTTCCCGCTGCTGTCGGCGTTCCACTGAATGTGATTACATTAGCCGCCCAACTTACTGTTACACCTGCCGGTAAACCGGTAGCTGTACCGATACCTGTAGCTCCGGTTGTGGCTTGTGTTCTGCTGATTGTTGTTCCGATACACAAAGTTGTATTTGCTACCGTTGCTGCTGTATTTATATTTACTATAATCTGACCCGTTGCATTTACTGTTCCGCAGCTCCCGTTAATGGGATCGTATAGTTAAATGTGCCTGCTGCCGTAGGCGTACCGCTGATCGTGATCGTATTACTTGCCCATGCTGCTGTAACACCTGCCGGTAATCCGGTAGCTGTTCCGATACCTGTGGCTCCTGTTGTCGTATGGGTGATGGCAGGGCTAAGTGCACTATTGATACAAAGTGTTCTTGCTGCGTTGCTCGTTACGGTATTATTTGGTGTTACAATGATCGTTCCTGTTGCATTTACTGTTCCGCATCCGCCCGATAATGGGATCGTATAGTTAAATGTTCCTGCTGCTGTAGGCGTACCGCTGATGGTGATTGTATTTGCTGCCCAAGCTGCTGTAACACCTGCCGGTAATCCGGTTGCTGTTCCGATACCTGTGGCTCCTGTTGTCGTATGGGTGATGGCAGGGCTAAGTGCTCTATTGATACACAAAGTTCTCGCTGCGTTGCTCGTTACGGTATTATTTGGTGTTACGATGATCGTTCCCGTTGCATTTACCACTCCACAGCTTCCCGTCAATGGGATCGTATAGTTAAATGTTCCTGCTGCTGTCGGGGTTCCACTGATGGTGATCGTATTACTTGCCCATGCTGCTGTAACACCTGCCGGTAATCCGGTTGCTGTACCGATGCCCGTGGCTCCTGTTGTCGTATGGGTGATGGCAGGGCTAAGTGCTGTATTGATACAAAGCGTTCTTGCTGCGTTGCTCGTTACAGCTTTTGGTGTTACGATGATCTGGCCCGTGGCATTTACCGTTCCACATCCCCCGTCAATGGGATTGTATAGTTAAACGTCCGCTGCTGTAGGTGTACCACTGATGGTGATGGTATTGCTTGCCCAGCTGCTGTAACACCTGCCGGTAATCCGGTAGCTGTACCAATGCCTGTGGCCCTGTTGTCATGGGTGATGGCAGGGCTAAGGCGCTATTGATACAAAGTGTTCTCGCTGCATTACTCGTTACAGTTCTGTTTGGTGTTACGATGATCTGGCCCGTGGCATTTACCGTTCCACATCCTCCTGTTAATGGGATCGTATAGTTAAATGTTCCCGCTGCTGTAGGTGTACCACTGATAGTGATCGTATTTGCTGCCCATGCTGCTGTAACACCTGCCGGTAATCCGGTTGCTGTTCCGATGCCTGTGGCTCCGGTTGTCGTATGGGTGATGGCAGGGCTAAGTGCTGTATTGATACAAAGCGTTCTCGCTGCGTTGCTCGTTACGGTATTATTTGGTGTTACGATGATCGTTCCCGTTGCATTTACCACTCCACAGCCTCCCGTCAATGGGATCGTATAGTTAAATGTTCCTGCTGCCGTAGGCGTACCGCTGATCGTGATCGTATTACTTGCCCATGCTGCTGTAACACCTGCCGGTAAGCCGGTTGCTGTTCCGATACCCGTGGCTCCTGTTGTCGTATGGGTGATGGCAGGGCTAAGTGCTGTATTGATACAAAGCGTTCTTGCTGCGTTGCTCGTTACGGTATTATTTGGTGTTACAATGATCGTTCCTGTTGCATTTACCACTCCACAGCCCCCGTTAATGGAATCGTGTATGCAAATGTTCCCGCTGCTGTCGGCGTTCCACTGAATGTGATTACATTAGCCGCCCAACTTACTGTTACACCTGCCGGTAAACCGGTAGCTGTACCGATACCTGTAGCTCGGTTGTGGCTTGTGTTCTGCTGATTGTTGTTCCGATACACAAGGTTGTATTTGCTACCGTGGCTGCTGTATTTATATTTACTATGATCTGACCCGTTGCATTTACTGTTCCGCAGCCTCCCGTTAATGGGATCGTATAGTTAAATGTGCCTGCTGCCGTAGGCGTACCGCTGATCGTGATCGTATTACTTGCCCATGATGCTGTAACACCTGCCGGTAATCCGGTAGCTGTTCCGATACCCGTGGCTCCTGTTGTCGTATGGGTGATGGCAGGGCTAAGTGCTGTATTGATACAAAGCGTTCTTGCTGCGTTGCTCGTTACGGTATTATTTGGTGTTACGATGATCGTTCCCGTTGCATTTACTGTTCCGCATCCGCCCGATAATGGGATCGTATAGTTAAATGTGCCTGCTGCTGTAGGTGTACCACTGATAGTGATCGTATTTGCTGCCCATGCTGCTGTAACACCTGCCGGTAATCCGGTTGCTGTTCCGATGCCTGTGGCTCCGGTTGTCGTATGGGTGATGGCAGGGCTAAGTGCTGTATTGATACAAAGCGTTCTCGCTGCGTTGCTCGTTACAGTTCTGTTTGGTGTTACGATGATCGTTCCCGTTGCATTTACCACTCCACAGCCTCCCGTCAATGGGATCGTATAGTTAAATGTTCCTGCTGCCGTAGGCGTACCGCTGATGGTGATCGTATTACTTGCCCATGCTGCTGTAACACCTGCCGGTAATCCGGTTGCTGTTCCGATACCTGTGGCTCCGGTTGTCGTATGGGTGATGGCAGGGCTAAGTGCTGTATTGATACAAAGCGTTCTTGCTGCGTTGCTCGTTACGGTATTATTTGGTGTTACAATGATCGTTCCTGTTGCATTTACCACTCCACAGCCTCCCGTTAATGGAATCGTGTATGCAAATGTTCCCGCTGCTGTCGGCGTTCCACTGAATGTGATTACATTAGCCGCCCAACTTACTGTTACACCTGCCGGTAAACCGGTAGCTGTACCGATACCTGTAGCTCCGGTTGTGGCTTGTGTTCTGCTGATTGTTGTTCCGATACACAAGGTTGTATTTGCTACCGTGGCTGCTGTATTTATATTTACTATGATCTGACCCGTTGCATTTACTGTTCCGCAGCCTCCCGTTAATGGGATCGTATAGTTATATGTGCCTGCTGCCGTCGGCGTACCGCTGATGGTGATTGTATTTGCTGCCCATGTCGCTGTAACACCTGCCGGTAATCCGGTAGCTGTTCCGATACCCGTGGCTCCTGTTGTCGTATGGGTGATGGCAGGGCTAAGTGCACTATTGATACACAAAGTTCTTGCTGCGTTGCTCGTTACGGTATTATTTGGTGTTACGATGATCGTTCCCGTTGCATTTACTGTTCCGCATCCGCCCGATAATGGGATCGTATAGTTAAATGTTCCTGCTGCCGTAGGCGTACCGCTGATGGTGATTGTATTTGCTGCCCATGTCGCTGTAACACCTGCCGGTAATCCGGTTGCTGTACCAATGCCTGTGGCTCCGGTTGTCGTATGGGTGATGGCAGGGCTAAGTGCTGTATTGATACAAAGCGTTCTCGCTGCGTTGCTCGTTACGGTATTATTTGGTGTTACGATGATCGTTCCCGTTGCATTTACCACTCCACAGCTTCCCGTCAATGGGATCGTATAGTTAAATGTTCCTGCTGCCGTAGGCGTACCGCTGATGGTGATTGTATTGCTTGCCCATGCTGCTGTAACACCTGCCGGTAATCCGGTTGCTGTTCCGATACCTGTGGCTCCGGTTGTCGTATGGGTGATGGCAGGGCTAAGTGCTGTATTGATACAAAGCGTTCTTGCTGCGTTGCTCGTTACGGTATTATTTGGTGTTACGATGATCGTTCCCGTTGCATTTACTGTTCCACATCCTCCCGTTAATGGGATAGTATAGTTAAACGTTCCCGCTGCTGTTGGAGTACCACTTATCGTAATTGTATTCGATGCCCATGCCGCTGTAACTCCGGCTGGTAGGCCTGTTGCTGTTCCTATGCCGGTCGCTCCCGTCGTCGTTCGTGCAATTGTTGGGCTTAATGCCGTATTGATACACAACGTTCTTGTCGTTGTACTGCTTACTGTATTAATGTTTACAATTATAGTACCTGTGGCATTTGCCGTTCCACATCCTCCCGTTAATGGGATCGTATAGTTAAATGTTCCTGCTGCCGTAGGCGTACCACTGATCGTGATCGTATTACTTGCCCATGCTGCAGTTACACCTGCCGGTAATCCGGTCGCTGTTCCGATACCTGTGGCTCCTGTTGTCGTATGGGTGATAGCAGGGCTAAGTGCGCTATTAATACACAAAGTTCTCGCTGCGTTGCTCGTTACAGTTCTGTTTGGTGTTACGATGATCGTTCCCGTTGCATTTACTGTTCCACATCCTCCCGTTAATGGGATAGTATAGTTAAACGTTCCCGCTGCTGTTGGAGTACCACTTATCGTAATTGTATTCGATGCCCATGCCGCTGTAACTCCCGCTGGTAGGCCTGTTGCTGTTCCTATGCCGGTCGCTCCCGTCGTCGTTCGTGTAATTGTTGGGCTTAATGCCGTATTGATACACAACGTTCTTGTCGTTGTACTGCTTACTGTATTAATGTTTACAATTATAGTACCTGTGGCATTTGCCGTTCCACATCCTCCCGTTAATGGGATCGTATAGTTAAATGTTCCTGCTGCCGTAGGCGTACCACTGATCGTGATCGTATTACTTGCCCATGCTGCTGTAACACCTGCCGGTAATCCGGTCGTTGTTCCGATACCTGTGGCTCCTGTTGTCGTATGGGTGATAGCAGGGCTAAGTGCGCTATTAATACACAAAGTTCTCGCTGCGTTGCTCGTTACAGTTCTGTTTGGTGTTACGATGATCGTTCCCGTTGCATTTACTGTTCCACATCCTCCCGTTAATGGGATAGTATAGTTAAACGTTCCCGCTGCTGTTGGAGTACCACTTATCGTAATTGTATTCGATGCCCATGCCGCTGTAACACCTGCCGGTAATCCGGTAGCTGTTCCGATGCCTGTGGCTCCTGTTGTCGTATGCGTGATGGCAGGGCTAAGTGCACTATTGATACATAGTGTTCTCGCTGCATTGCTCGTTACTGTTCTGTTTGGTGTTACGATGATCTGGCCCGTCGCATTTGCCGTTCCACAGCCTCCTGTCAATGGGATCGTATAGTTAAATGTTCCAGCTGCTGTCGGCGTACCACTGATGGTGATTGTATTGCTTGCCCATGTCGCTGTAACACCTGCCGGTAATCCGGTCGCTGTACCGATACCTGTGGCTCCTGTCGTTGTATGGGTAATCGCCGGGCTCAATGCCGTATTAATACACAAAGTTCTTGCAGCATTGCTTGTTACTGTTCTGTTTGGTGTTACGATGATCGTTCCCGTTGCATTTACTGTTCCACATCCTCCCGTTAATGGGATAGTATAGTTAAACGTTCCCGCTGCTGTTGGAGTACCACTTATCGTAATTGTATTCGATGCCCATGCCGCTGTAACTCCGGCTGGTAGGCCTGTTGCTGTTCCTATGCCGGTCGCTCCCGTCGTCGTTCGTGTAATTGTTGGGCTTAATGCCGTATTGATACACAACGTTCTTGTCGTTGTACTGCTTACTGTATTAATGTTTACAATTATAGTACCTGTGGCATTTGCCGTTCCACATCCTCCCGTTAATGGGATCGTATAGTTAAATGTTCCTGCTGCTGTTGGCGTACCGCTGATAGTGATCGTATTACTTGCCCATGATGCTGTAACACCTGCCGGTAATCCGGTCGCTGTTCCGATACCTGTGGCTCCTGTTGTCGTATGGGTGATGGCAGGGCTAAGTGCGCTATTAATACACAAAGTTCTCGCTGCGTTGCTCGTTACAGTTCTGTTTGGTGTTACGATGATCGTTCCTGTTGCATTTACCGTTCCGCAGCCTCCCGTCAACGGGATCGTATAGTTAAATGTTCCCGCTGCTGTTGGAGTACCACTTATCGTAATTGTATTCGATGCCCATGCCGCTGTAACACCTGCCGGTAATCCGGTAGCTGTTCCGATGCCTGTGGCTCCTGTTGTCGTATGCGTGATGGCAGGGCTAAGTGCACTATTGATACATAGTGTTCTTGCTGCGTTGCTCGTTACGGTATTATTTGGTGTTACGGTAACAATATTTGCCCCTGATGTAACACTGCCACAATTATTGCCACTCCTCGTGGCAATCACCCGATATCGTGTAGTTGTTGTCAAAACAGGCGTTGTGTAACTTGCACTTGTTGCACCGGATATATTTGTCCAAGTCGCGCCATCCGGGCTTGACTGCCATTGATACGTAATCGTTCCGGTACCTCCACTTACCACACTGGAAACCGTAGCTGTACCGCCAGTACATATAGTAACTCCGGCACTGACACTTACCGTGTGTTGTGCCACAACTGTGACAATGGCTACATTTGAAACAGCCTGTCCACATCCTACTCCCGAAGCATCGACCAAAACCCGGTAGTGGGTGGTTGATGTAAGTGCCGGTGTGGTATAAGAAGTACCTGTAGCCCCGGATATATTGGTCCAGGTGGTGCCATTTGGACTTGACTGCCATTGATAGGTTAAACCTGGTGTGCCACCTGTTGCGGCAACACTCATCGTAAGGACTCCACCAGAACAAATCGTCGCTCCTACAGGATGTGTTGTGACAGAAGGATCAGCGACAACGGTAACAATCCTGGTATTGCTTGTAGCTGTACCACAGCCTGTACCTGAATAAGTAGCTAAAACCCTGTAATGAGTGGTTACGGTAAGAGCAGGAGTAGTATAAGAAGAACTTGTCGCTCCACTAATATTTGTCCAGGTTGTTCCATTCGGACTGCTTTGCCATTGGTAGGTAACACTACCAAAACCTCCTGACACAGAAGTGGTCATAGCCACCGTACCACCTGAACAGATTGTTGAGTTGGCTCCTGTGATGGAAATAGTCGGTAGGGCATTTATGACAGCAGAAACTGCTGTTCTTGTTTCACTTGCACAAACACCAACAGTACATCCAACATAATAAACTGTTGTTGCAGAAAGTGATGGAGTTGTAAAACTTGTACCTGTACCAAGACTTACCTGACTGGAAGGGCTTGAATACCAATGTATGGTACCTCCGCTACATCCACCGGCAGTCAGTGTTATGGTACCTGTTCCGCATCTTTCACCATTTACCGCTGTAGGCGGAGATGGCAATGTAGTACATGAAGGCGGTGGGCAGTTTGAACAATTGCCTTTTGAACCTGCATTAAAATTTTGAGTAACCTGCGTCCCGTTAAGTGCCTGGTTGTAAATCGTTACGCCATATAAAGTTCCTAACCAGGTACGGTCATTACTTTGTTCATTACCTAAGTGTAAGGCAAATTCTGACCAATTGGAAAAATTACCAGCCAATGTCCATGTACCATTCTGTACCCCATTGATATAAAATCTTTCGACCCCTGAAGCATCCCGGGTAAAGACTAAATGTGTAAGATTTGTTGTGGCTGTATTGGCTGTTGTAACACGTTCTGGGAGTCCATTTGAGTCCCATGCAGCAGAATGACGGGTTCTTTGTGCCCATATAGTTCCTGCTCCACCAGATCCCTGACCCATGAGAAAATTACGATTGCTTACATCTGATGACATGGAAACAATCCTGGCAGGCCCATTTTGGGTTGTATTTGCTGCCTGAACCCAAGCTTCAACAGTCATGGCATTTGTAGCCTGAAGTGCTGTTCTTATTTTTGTAGCATTGCCACTTGATGATATTCTGGTTGCAGTATTTATTCGCAATCCACAACCTGCCACCCAAGTGGTATTAGCAGGATTTTGTATCGTAAGATTGAGTGGTGTTCCATTTCCTGAAATATCATTTACGACAGCCCCTGTACCCTCCGAAAAGTCATATTTTGCTATAACACCTGACGATACCTGACCTGAACAACAAGTAGGGGCCACATCTACTGTGGCTGTAGCTGTAGCAGAACACCCACTATTGGTAACAGTCACGGTATAGGCCGTTGTAACTGAAGGGCTCACCGTAATGGCAGCCGACGTAGCACCTGTACTCCATAGATAAGTACCACCTCCTGACGCAGTAAGTGTTGTAGTGGTATTACCAACACATACATTTAGATTTCCTGAAATATTCGGTGATATGTTCTGAATTGTGGCAATTGCTGCTATTCTCGTACTCTCACAATCGGACTGGAAGCAAGATGCATAATAAGTAGTTGTAGATGATAATGACGGAGTTGTAAAACTCGATCCTGTTCCTAATATAGTTCCTCCTGAAGGCGAATCATACCATCTGATGGTACCTCCTGCGCACCCGGCAGCCGTAAGAGTCAGCGAGCCCGGACCGCAGCGACTTGCACCAGTAGTGGAAGGTGCAGATGGCGGATTGGGACATATACAAATAGCCTCAGCATTGACGGCCGCGGCAACCACATAAGATTGACCACTAACACTTTGACCATTTTGATACCCTCTCGTATCAATTTCTACGGTAACAGCGTTAATATTGGCAGGTACGTTATTTAATATAACATTTACAATATTCAAACAACAGCTGCCCAATGAGGCATCCGGACCATAAATAAAAGTAGTATTGGTAACCGTTCCTGCCGTTGCAGTCATTTTTAAATATCTGCCATCATTTGTCAATTCAGAAATCGGTACTTTCATTGTAATATTTCTGGCTGTGGTGGCTGTAGGAATAGGTACTGAAAAGGTTCTAATATTATTATAACCTGATATATCTGTATATACACCTGTACTCTGGGTATTTCCGGATGAATTTCTATGGACATAAGCTACTACAGACTGAAGATTACAATTATGCGTATTATCTGTGTAAGTAATCACTGATGTTGCCGGTATTACGGCCCTATACACCCATACAGAATTACTGAAACTCAGGGATATTCTTGGAGCTACATAAGGATTATTGGCGGCATCTCTGAAAGTAATTGAGCTTCCTGGGTTGTTATCTTTATAGACCGCTTCAACATAAATATTGTTTATATTACCTGTGTTTGAAATATTGATCGTGGTATTGGCCTGACATTGTCTTCCAAAACCCAATAAATCAACACTTTTGCCATCAGTACAAGTAAAATTCCAGTTTTGCATAGGACTTGGACACACTTCTCTTACGACAACATTGTCAATCCAAGTGGTTGCATTATTTAGACCTAATAAAAAATTTATGGTTGAGTTAGTTGTGGTTACGTTTGAAGTGAAGTAATAAGTAATCGTTTGAGTAGATGTGGTTAAACCGAATTCACTGTACTGAAAAGAACTCCATCCATTATTGATATCCTGAAAAGTAACACCTATTGTTTTATTATAACTTGCTTTGGCCATAAAACTGACCTCATATAATTTCCCAGTCTGTATAGATAGGTTTGATTGGTACATTCCCAAATGCCATATATTTCCAGTTGAGTTTGTGATGTTGATTCTTCCGGAATTGACCCCTGATAACTGAGAAGAATTATCTAAAGTAAAAAATCCTGACGCGCCGGAGTTATTGTAATAATTCCAAGGCGAACTACCAGAGTTAAACTCATTGTTTGTAACGAGATTGTTGCATGCATACGAATCAATATTACTTAAAAGAAGTAATCCCATAACTAAAGAGTTATAGAAAAAACTTTTAAAATCGGCAATAAAACAACATGAAAAGTAATATCCTTCTTTCATACAACGGAATTTTTGGGCATTTTTAAAATAAGAAGGTAATCTTCAATTAAACAAATGAAGAAGTCATTATTTGATGAAAAATATAAAACATCAAAGCCAAATTTGGTATTATGTTTCTTATCATTTCTACAATCAATTTCTTTCGGGAGAGTGAAAGTTGTGTGAATTAGAAAAAGTGAATTTATAGAACATTCAAAAGAGTCTGAAGATAATTTGGTTGAAATTCTAAGAAAAATGTTAACAATATTCAAAAAAGACATTGAAACATATTTATATAAAAATATGCATAAACTTATTGTCAATAATTTATTCTTTACTTCCAACATGAACATTTGTATAATTTAAAAGTGGAGTACTTTAAAAGTTTTGCCAGTTCAAGTAGCCTTATCGAAATATCAACAACGGGGCCATATGAGGTGCATCATATTCCTGAACTGGCAAATAATCTTAGACTAAATATTTTGAATTGAATCGGGCTTTGTAATATACTATACTTGGATGTCTGCCTACTGAAGGCACAATTGGATGATAATCAAACAGTTTCATAACTTTAGGGTGCTTAATGATAAAAAAATTCCTTTCTCAAGGGAATACTTAAACTTTTTCTATCAATGACACAATTATAAATAGAATCCCCTATTTTAATTGTACAATTTCTTTATTTCGATTCCAAAAGCTTGTTCTGCTTAAAGAATAATAACCATTTCAATTATTTAACTTAAAATCTAAAATCAACTTCCTATTACATGTCAAAATTACTTCAAAATCTGTCTCCGCATATCGAGTATCACTTTAGGCTTTGAACTATAGCAATGCTCATATTTATCATCACAAATCCTTTCATCCATTGTCATATTGCACTTTTACCGTTAATTCACGGAACTCATAATAGACATGAAGGTAATATTAATAATAAGTATAATTTACAAACAACAACGCTTTATATATTAAATTATAATTTAATATGTTGCAAACATACAAATTTTTCTTTTTAAATTAAATATTAAGAAAAGAATATTTATGTTAATATTTTAGTTAAAGATTGTTCAAATAAATACATAGAGTCGGCAATAAAACGTATAACAATTTGAAGATGAGATATTTAAATAAAATATAGTGCTTAAATAATTTTATTAAAAATTTTGATAATCAGTTTAAATTGCTAATATTTTGATTATTATACATGACATTAATGCATATTTGACTAAAATGAATAGCATTTCTTAAATGATTTGAGCAACAATACATCGTGAGATAAGTAGTTATCTATTATACGGAGACCAAAGCTAACTCACGTTACTGAACAGATAAAATAGTATTAACTTTATTAGATGATATAATAAACGACGGAGTACATTAAACATTTATTTGCCATTTTGGAGTCCTAATTACCATAAGGAAGAGTCCTACGGGAAGGTGGGCATGAATTTATGGCAAATCTTTGTTTTAGCGCAGTATCCGGTTAAGAATGAATTTAACGTATGACGAATTGTACTACATGGTCAATGAAGACAAGACCTTCGGTTCTTATTAGGCATAGAAGGTAATGTATTTGGCGTACCACATCAGGAAATTAATTTTCAAAACCTTACCGACAACTTGAATTTGATAAGAGATGAGATGATGGTAAAGATCACTGCCATTATCGTGTCATTAGCAAATGCCAAAGTGTTAAAAAAAAAGTGACTCCTGGCTCTACCTTAAAAAACAGATATTTATGAGGTGGATAGCACTGTGCACCTCCCTACTTATTACAACTTATTGTGGGTTTAATTCCCAAGATTATAGGTATGGTAAAGAAAATATTGGAGTGTTACCCTAAGATAAAGTGAATTCGGGGTAAGAAAATTTGTGAAATAAGGATATTTGTTATATATTAGCGTCTGACAAACAATCTAATAAATACAAATACCCTTAAAATGTTAGAAGACAAAATTAATGAACTTTTGGTAGATTTAAGTAATTTTTGGTTAGAATTTGAGCCCGAATACAAAAAATGTCTTATTTCGTCTGGCGAAGTAAAGAGAAATCGATCTACCCGTATGAGTTTACCTGAATTAATGGCTATTTCTGTTTCTTTCCATATGAGTGGATTTAGAAACTTCAAAACTTATTACTTTGAGTATCTTAAAGTGTATTGTTCAGATATCTTTCCTAATCTCATTAGCTACAATCGGATTATAGAACTCAATCCCAGAATGATCCTGCCGTTATCAGCGTACTTGCTATCAAAATGTAGTAACAAATGTACTGGTATCAATTTTGTAGATTCTACCACATTGACCGTGTGTAGAAATCAAAGAATCCACCAGCATAAAACATTTAAAAACTCTGCTAAGCGTGGCAAGAGCTCAATGGGGTGGTTTTTTGGTTTCAAATTACATTTGATAATCAATGAGATAGGTGAAATTATTAGCTTTAGTCTCACACCTGGGAATGTGGATGATCGTAATCAAAATGTCATGAAAAATCTTACAAAAAATATTTATCAAAAAATATTTGGGGATTAAGGATACTTGGTAAAAACACTTTGTGACCTTTTATTTCAAGACGGAATCCAATTAATCACGAAAATAAAAAAGAACATGAAAAACACACTAATTCCTATAAGAGATAAAATTTTGCTTCGCCATAGAGCAATCGTTGAAACCGTAAACGATGAATTGAAAAACATAAGTCAAATTGACATACCAGGCATAGACCAGAATATAACTTCTTTATCAACATAGTAAGCTGACTCATAGCTTACCAATTAAAACCCCAAAAAACCGTCTTTAAATATTACAGAAGACATTGATTTTGAGCTAAATACAGATTATCACTCTTTAGTCCTTAACCCGAATTCATGTTAAGTTATATCGACGAAAACATTTTTTTTTGTGAGAATTTTTGTCTTCATTAAAAACGACGTTTCATTTGTATATTTTAATTTGATTTTAAATGGTCAGATGGAATTCGCATGAAAATAATCATCAAGGTTTGTGTGCCACAAAGATGGTTCATGCTCATTTTATGTCTTTAAATTTTGTTAAGCTGTTGAATTTGTTTGCTCCCGATAGCCCCTAAATTCCACATCTTACATTAAATTTTGGTAAAAAATGGATTTTGGGGTTTGCATATGCTTATTTTTTAATTTTTATTTTTGATTTTTTCTCTAATTTGAATCATTATGACTCTGAATATGAATCAGGATTTGAGAATTAAGTGTAAAATTTTGCATTTTTGGCATAGTTTTACCTGCCGCTGAGCGGAATGAGCAGTTCTTTTCTTTGGTTTTTTAATTTTTTCTAGGTTCTGACTGGTATATTTCCATAAACCCGAAGATACCATTGCCTGGCAGCTTTTTTCCAAACGGCAGGGATGGTAATGATGCTAAAAATAAAACGCTTCATTCTATGGAGTACATTTACGTTTTTGTAAATTTTGGAAAGCCGACTTAATACTATGTTATATAGATTGCGGCACATGGCACTAAAATACAGAAAAACCGTATTCTTGAATAGATCTGAAAACGGGGGATAATTCCAACCAAAATCATTTTTAGCAATATCAAATTGTTTTTCGGACCTTCCCCGCTGATAGTAGAAGTTTATAGCATCTTGTAGTGGTGTGGTAAAGTCATTGGTGATTATGGCATAGTAGTCATACGGCTCATTGGTAAATAGATTTACCTGGCCGTCTTTACGCAATTTCTTTTTGACCAACAACCTGTATTTTTTATCTTCTCCTTTGGCATATTGTTTGGCAAAAGGTACATATTCAATTTCTCCTATGAATATATCTTCATCTTTTTGATCTTTGGTCAGCGTCCAGTTTTGTATCTGTGAAAAATAGGATTCCACATAAGCATTCTTTACTCCGATATAAAACGATTGAACCTTTTGTTCAATCAGTTTTATCACTTCATATTGATAAGAGGCTGAATCAGCTCTGAATTTATCTACTCTTGTAATTCCATTTGATTCTAAATGTTGAAACATTCTTTTTATGGTATCGGCTTGAAATGATTTTGCGTCGCTGTTCCCATTTCTGTTTTCTATATACAATATGTTTTGTTCATTTACAAAACATACTCCGGGTTGATAGCCATAATTTCGTTTATAAGTCATCTTGCACCCTTCTTTCTCAGTGAATATGATGGTATTGTCATAGTCAAGGACTACTTGTTCCTGATCTAATACCCCTAAATGCTTTAATAATTTGATGTTCAAATCAGCCATAGTCTCATTTGTACTGAATTGATGTTCTACGGTTCCGCGAGTAGTCCGGTAATGTTGTTCTCCATCAGACAGTCTGGACTACAAAGATTAAAAAGCGGATTTTTTCCAAACTGTTTGGCAAGTATAGTCTTGGCATCCTCTATACAATTACCACCACAGAAATATATGCTCGAGAACGTGTAGAAGATATCTTTCCAGCTATAAGCCGACTTGGTACTTAATGAAGGCAGATTATCATGCAAAATTCCACCCAAATTCAAATTTTCAAACTCATTGAGAACAAAATTTATACTCCCAAATGCATTAATACTTTTAGAATGTTGTACTTTCATGGCACTTATGTTTGCAACACCAATATAGGTGAATAAGTACAATAGGCAAAATGTTAATTATCAACATTTTGCCTTATTTTTAACTTTTTTGTTGCGTATTCTAGGAGCTATCGGGAGAGAAATAATTTAACTTTGAAAATCAGGTAATAAACAGACCCTATTTAATCATTCAGGTATGTAACCTCATATGCCTATGCACACGAGTCCATGTGCAAACCGCTTATGGGGATTTCGTGTATTTATAATATTTCGACGATTAAAAGTCCAGGCCGATAAATGTCCTGAAAATGAATTACTTTAAAGACAAACTTCGCTTGGTTATTACTCAAAATCAGACTTTTGATTCCCGGATAATTTCTCAGCTCAATTTAATTTGAGTATAAATGGTAATGTTCAATACTGATTTGTTCTACTTTGTCAAATTTTCACGCTCCTGCATTTTTTTATCAATAAAGGAAGTTACCGAGATATAAATGAAGGCCTGTAGACTTTTAAAAATAGCCATTACAACCACAAGCTATGCAGGATAATTAAATTAAAGACCTTTAATGTGTGTAAAAGACTATTAATATAAAATTTGATAAAGTATAGCTTCAAAAAAAAGTATAAGATCCGAGGCCCCATGCTTTATAAAAGAACTTTATTTTCACTTTTTTTAAGCGAACTTAAAATCTGAGAATGAAATAATTAATTCACTGTTGACTTCATTTCAATATATATATCAAAACCACAAACGATATGCCGTATCAAGTTATAAACAATTAGGCATATGTATGATAAAAATGTCAGTCAATCAATGAAAATTCGAATAAAAAATATAAAAAACAATGCTACAAATATCTTTTTAGAATTTATTTAAAAAAATAAACCTTTACTTTTCTGATGTAAAATATTGCCATTTTTGCCAAGATATCTGATCCGTCTCAGAATAAAAATTCTTCAGTATCTTCTGGAATTGATGAGGATAAACAAATAATATGAATTATATTTCCTCAAACATGCCCTGTATTGATAAAGATGATATTATTCTCCAAAAATGCAACTAATATGTCACCAATCATTGGGTCTTCGTGTGAAGAGTGAACGCCAATTACTATTTCCTTTTCATTCCTGCATCTGATTATTCCAAACCCTCCATTTATTCTAAAAGATACCTTTTTCAAATCCGGCAGGTCATAAATCGACGGTTCAATCACTTCAATATCAGACTCCGAATTTCTAACAGATAAAGAATCTGCCATTTTTTTATCCAAACATTTCTTTTATTCAAATCAAAATCGAGGGAAATATGTGGATTTACATCTTTATTTTCAGTTTGATCTGTTTTCCCAACCAGCATAAACCTTGACTGTCCGTTTAATACGGAATATTTACAAAAAACAACAAATATTACTACAAATACCATTCTTATAATATAAGTACTTTTAAATGAATCATATTTCATGTGCAACCTATTCCAATATACTTGAACACGGGGCATAGTCGGCAATTATAATGTTTCTCTTTATTCCAAGACATTACCCTTGTGAAAAATTGAACTGTTTTATATAAAAAATTCGCGCAAAACATTTTTTTCTTGTCATATTAAAAATCCGGGAACTCGAAAAACCCGTCATCGCAGGGGTCAACGGAGTGGCAGCCGGTGCCGGTGCCAATATCGCTCTGGCATGTGATATTGTGGTGGCTACAGAAAAAGCTTCCTTCATTCAGGCATTCAGCAAAATTGGGCTCATCCCTGACAGCGGAGGTACCTTCACCCTACCCCGACTCATCGGATGGCAAAGGACTTCAGCCATCATGATGCTCGGTGATAAAATATCTGCTTTAAAAGCCGTACAGATGGGAATGATTTATAAAATGTTTTCCACTGAATCGTTTGCCGAAGAAGTCTCAAAACTTGCTGAAACACTTTCTATGATGCCTACCAAAGGAATGGCTCTGACCAAAAAAGCTCTGAATGAAAGTCATACAAATGATTTGCGTACCCAATTGGCCGTAGAAGACAAGTATCAGACCGAAGCCGGGCATTCTCACGATTACCGCGAAGGAGCAAAAGCATTTTTTTGAAAAAAGACCACCGGTTTTTGTCGGGAAATAATTTTTTTTCGACAAACCGGAAAGCGACAGGGATAGGAGCGTGCACGAAACGAAGTGGAGTAAAGCAGATAGCCCGACCTGAAAGGGGTCGCCCAAAAAAAATGAATCCTAATTCTTTACAATCAAACCAGCATTGTTCTTTCCCAGAACATATCCCTCTGTGTCAATCAGCACCTCCGAGCTACCTACTTACCCCTCCGAGCTATGAACTAATCCCTCCGAGCTAACCCCCTCCGAACTACGATAAGTGGATTTTTGACTAAAATGATATCAAAAAAAAATAATTATTTATTTTTAAATTAAAATTTACCTTTGTACGTATTTTCAAAGACATCTTATTTTTAATGTTTTTAAGTAAATTATTCGATATCGTGCTCATCAAGCCATCTTCCCTGCAAATATTCTTCATATCATTTCAAAGTTAAGACCCGTTTTCAATGATTAGTAAAAAAATCCTCAAATATATTATATTAGTTTCTTTGTCTATTTTAGCAGGAATATTTATAGGCCGGTTTTTTCCAGGTAATAAAAATAAAGTCAGTGATAAAAAGCAGGATTCCTTTCAAATAAGAGCACAAGGGTATACATATATTAATCCCCTGCTTGATTGTGACAACTATAATCATTCTGCTATCAGATCTTTAAATAAAGCAAAAAATGAACTTAAAGTTTATATAGATTCGATCTTTGATGGTAAAAATGTTCTAGATATTTCTGTATATTTACGTATCTTAAACGATGGTCCATGGATAGGTATTAATGAAAATGCCAATTATACCCCGCTAGTTTATTGAAAGTTCCCATGATGATTGCTTGTTATAAAAAAGCAGAATCCGAACCTGATTTTTTAAAAAAAAAAATACAATATACCCATTTTAATTCAACATATGTTCAAACGATACTTGATACCAATATGCTCAAAGTCGGGGAATATTACACTATCGAAAAATTAATAGAAAAAATGGTAATTTTTTCAGATAATGCCTCGCTGGAGTTAATAGCTGATAAAATCGGAGATGACTTTTTCTTTCAAGTAATGGATGATAATGGTGTTGATATTAAAAATTTGGCCACTCAAAATGATTATATCTCGGTGAGACAATATTCTTCTTTTTTCAGAATGCTATACAATTCCACATATCTGACTAAACAATATTCTGAAAGATGTCTTGAAATCTTAAGTAAATCCCACTATCCTATGGGTATACCACGCTTTCTGCCAAAAGACGTTTTGGTATCTCATAAATTCGGAGAAGTCGGAACTGTAGATTCATATGTAAAACAGTTACATGACTGCGGCATTGTTTACAGAAAAAATAGTCCTTACCTCATATGTATAATGACGAAAGGCCATGATTTTAATTATCTATCAGAAAGAATGGCGGACATATCAAAGATAATTTATAAAAATTTAAATGAGTGAATGATCAGCTAAATGATCTCTCAGGTTTTTACTGTAATTATGCCCATAAAAGCGACAGGGTTAGTAGTCTTGTTGTAAGAAACGAGACGGATAACCCGACCTGAAAGGGGTCGCCCAAAAATGAATACTATTTCTTTATTATCACAGCATCATTTTTTTGTTTCTCCGGACATCCAAATTCATTTGGATGATTTTGTGCTACCAGAAAAAATATATCTGGTACCCAGCACCTAAAACCCGGCACCTAATACCTAAAATCCAACAAATAATCTTTGACTTTTTTGTCAAAAGCTTTTTTGTCATCATCGAGAAACATCGCGTTTTATAAGGATTTACATCTTTATTTTCAGTTTGATCTGTTTTCCCAACCAGCATAAACCTTGACTGTCCGTTTAATACGGAATATTTACAAAAAACAACAAATGATACTACAAATACCATTCTTATAATATAAGTACTTTTAAATGAATCATATTTCATGTGCAACCTATTCCAATATACTTGAACACGGGGCATAGTCGGCAATTATAATGTTTCTCTTTATTCCAAGACATTACCCTTGTGAAAAATTGAACTGTTTTATATAAAAAATTCGCGTAAAACATTTTTTTCTTGTCATCAATCAGTCAATAAAAGTTTCCTATCAATTGCTGAACCGCTTCCATCTGAAATCCTTACCATATATAGACCTTTTGGAATTTCCTGAAGGTTTATCGGGATTAGGTTTTCGCCTTTTCTAATCTCATAATCAGCTAATAATCTTTTAACAAATTTACCATTTGAATCCAGTAAATCTACTTCAATCATACCATCTTTATCCTGTAATATTTCGAGATTGGTCAATGATTTGGAAGGGTTTGGATATAAATTTACAGAAAAAGAATTCGATTCATTAACATATACAATTTCACTGTAACTGAATTTACCATCAAAATCAACTTGTTTTACTTTGTAATAACAAATACCCGGGCTTAATTTATCAAGATCATCAAAGGTATATTCAGAATAACCAAACTTATTCTCTTTGACTGAAACCTTTTCAGGTAATTCAAAAAATTGCTGCTCACCTGAAGCCTTCCTTTCAATAATATAATGACTCACATTCCACTCTCTGCCAACAGTCCAATGTATAAAATTTCCTTTTTTACTCTTTTTCGCAAATATATTCAGCCATTCTACCGGAAGCACACCAAATGCTATACCCATATCAATATTATTGTTTTCATTGGATGGTTCCATATTAAAAGCTCTGGTAGTATTGATACCAAAACTGTGATCTACATCGCTGTCCATATTGTCCGACCCTGCCCCAGGGATAGTAGCGGTATACTCAGCTGGAGGTGTAAATTTCAAATAATATACCTGCTTTTCCAGATAATCCAAAGTATAAATTCCATCTGAATCGGTGACAGCACTTGCTGCAACACTTCCAGTATTTAATTCTATAGCTTCGACAATGACTCCCTGTACTTTTGCTTCTCCTACATCCTGAATCCCATTGAGATTATCGTCACGCCATACCAGGTTACCTGCTACAGCCATTGGGTAGAAACCCGCACCAAGGTCATTTTTTGATTGTCCCGAACTGACGGTGAAATGATTTGTCCTGCCATCAGCATCGATATCACTATCTATTTCTTCATTGGTCCCAATATCAGCTCTCGCCCGGACCAAACCAAGTGGCGGCATGATAACTTCCACAAAGTAAGTTCCCGGAGGTGCACAGAAGTTAAAATAACCATCATCAGAAGGAGAACCTGGTTTAGGTCCGGTATACATGTGATCCCAAACCTGCCAAGCACCAAAACTATTACGCCAGAGATTACCCCTTAACCCATTGATTCCATTTTCTGTATTATTGAAAACATCATTTTATTGCTGTCATACCATACCAAATCTCCTATTGGCACACATCTGTATAAACCGGCATCTATTGAATTATTTATTTCTCCCGGCACTAATGTGAAAATGTCAGTTGTAGCAGGGCCATTAAAAGTACCAGCATCACTATCCAGATTATCGTCCCCTATATTTATAAAAGTTAATTCAAAATTTGATGGTGGATTAAATCTAATGTAGTAATCTCCAGGCAATACATCAGTGAATAGATATTGACCATTAACTCCTGTAGAAGTTTGTGCAACTACATTAGATAATGGATCGTATAACACAACATGTACTCCAGGTATGCCTGGTTCACCTGGGGATTGTTGTCCGTCACCATTAATATCGTGCCAAACGAAACTACCCACACTGGCATTTCCCAAATTACAATCTCCTGCCGGAACAACTATAATTCTAGTATCACATCCAGGTGTAGTCACTGTCAATGTAAGATCTACTCCTGATGGTATACCGGTCACCATGCCCGAACTTAATGTACCCGTACTTGCGATCACATTTGTACCTGCATCCACAATAAAGTTTATTTTGTAGGTACCAGCTCCATTGCTTTCACATACCGGGCCACTGATTGTGATAGGAGAGTTTGCACATGGAACACCACAGTTGGTCGGCGAATTGACATTTTCATTGGTTACACAGTTTGCATTGGTGGATGTCACGGTTATATTTGTCCCAATTGGAATATTAGTTATAATATTTGCACCAACTGTTCCTCCGGTAGTACCCATGATTCCTGCGTCTGTGCTGTAGGATACGGCCCAGAAACCTCCACCCGTGCAAATAGGCTGACCTACCGTAAGCTCCGGATATTCACATCCTCCTGTGCCGGGACAATTTGCAGGACTTTGCACTGTGAGACTTTGACTGCAATTCATGCCATTGCTCGCTGTGATGACAACATTTGTTCCCAGAGTAATTCCCGTTATTTTGCTCCCTGATATAGTTCCGGAACTACTGCTGATGTTGGCAACATTGCTGTAATAGGTGACGCTGTATGTTCCGTTGCCGGGGTCACACTCAGGTTTTCCAACTGTGAGGGTCGGTCGCTGGCATACCGTACAGTCTCCTGCAGGTATTACAATAACTCGGGTATCACAGCCAGGTGTAGTCACTGTCAATGTAAGATCTACCCCTGATGGTATACCGGTTACCATACCCGAACTTAATGTACCCGTACTTGCGATCACATTTGTACCGGCATCCACGGTAAAGTTTATTTTGTATGTGCCCGCTCCGTTTGTTTCGCATATAGGGCCACTGATTGTGATCGGAGAGTTGGCACATGGTACACCACAGTTGGTCGGCGAACCGACATTTATCCTGCTGATACAAAATCCATTGCTCGCAGATACTGTAATATTTGTCCCAATTGGAATATTAGTTATAATATTTGCACCAACTGTTCCTCCGGTAGTACCCATGATTCCTGTGTCTGTGCTGTAGGATACGGCCCAGAAACCTCCTCCTGTGCAAATAGGCTGTCCTAACGTAAGCTCCGGATATTCACACCCTCCTGTGCCGGGACAATTTGCCGGACTCTGCACTGTGAGAATTTGACTGCAATTCATGCCATTGCTCGCTGTGATGACAACATTTGCTCCCAGAATAATTCCCGTTATTTTGCTCCCTGTTATAGTTCCGGAACTACTGATGACATTGGCCACATTGCTATAATAGGTGACGCTGTATGTTCCGTTGCCGGGGTCACACTCAGGTTTTCCAACTGTGAGAGTCGGTCGCTGGCATACCGCACAATCTCCTGCAGGTATTACAATCACTCGGGTATCACATCCGGGTGTAGTAACCGTCAGTGTAAGATCTACTCCAGATGGTATACCGGTTACCATACCCGAACTTAATGTACCCGTACTTGCGATCACATTTGTGCCGGCATCTACGGTAAAGTTTATTTTGTAGGAGCCCGCTCCGTTTGGTTCGCATACAGGGCCACTGATTGTGATCGGAGAGTTGGCACATGGCACACCACAGTTGGTCGGCGAACCGACGTTTATCCTGCTGATACAAAATCCATTGCTCGCAGATACCGTAATGTTTGTCCCAATTGGAATATTAGTTATAATATTTGCACCAACTGTTCCTCCGGTAGTACCCATGATTCCTGTGTCTGTGCTGTAGGATACGGCCCAGAAACCTCCACCCGTGCAAATAGGCTGTCCTACCGTAAGCTCCGGATATTCACATCCGCCTGTGCCGGGACAATTTGCCGGGCTTTGCACTGTGAGACTTTGACTGCAATTCATGCCATTGCTCGCTGTAATGACAACATTTGTTCCCAGAGTTATTCCCGTTATTTTGCTCCCTGATATAGTTCCGGAACTACTGATGACATTGGCCACATTGCTATAATAGGTGACGCTGTATGTTCCGTTGCCGGGGTCACATTCAGGAATTCCTACGGTTAAGGTAGGTTGCTGACATAAAAGTTCAATACCGGAAACATCATGATCATCCTGGTCACCAGCAATAAAACTATTTCCAAGAATATTATCATCTTCAGGACTTCCGGGAATTGCGAGGTTATCATTGTTGGGATCATCATCAATTACGCTGTCGGCATCATCGTTTCTATTGTTATTTAAAGTATCCATTGCAGCTGACACTTCGGCATAATTTAAATATGCATTTGGAAGAGCGGAGTTCTGAACCCTTAAAGTAATCTGAAACGAGGTGTTTGCACCGGGAAGTAAAACGGGTGTGTATGTATATTTTACTAAAGGTTCTGTTCCTATCCAACCTGAATTAGATCCACCTGCAATAAAATCAAATCCTGATGGCACATAATCAGATACAACAATATTTTTTAGCAGGCACATTCCCCTGGTTGTACACTGTAATTTGAAAGACTACATCTTCACCAACCTGAAAAAATGACCCTGGTGTTACTTTGGTTTTTCTCAAAGCCAGATCAAAAATCTGTATCTTATGCGGATCGTGATCGTCTTCATCCTTTGTGGCTAGTGGACTTCCAGGAATACCTGAACCGTCTCCATTTATAAAATTATCGGCTGGAGAATTTGGTTTTCCACCTGCATCATTAACTTTAATACTGTCCGGAGTACTATCTATGTCAGCAGGCTTTAGTAAAGTGTTCGGGTCTGTATCATCAGCATCAGATATTTCAGCAAAATCTGTCCAAGCATTATCAGGGTCCACATAAAACTGTACAGGCATTAAATCAAGCTTTAGAGTATCGCTCTGTCCAGGTAGAAGTACATTTGTATATATTCTTTTTGCCGTGTGTAACATATTGTTATAATTCCAACCTCTCAGTAAGTTTTTTGGCGAGTTCATATACTGAAGAGCCAGGGACAAATAATCCGTAATTTCAATATTTGTAGCCGGAACTGATCCCTGATTATAAATAGTAAATACATACTCTACGTCCTGTAAATAACTAAATGAAAGTAACGCAGATCCCTGGATTTTTGTTAGTGCCAGGTCAAAAATCTCTGCCCCAGCAGGATCATGATCATCATCGTCATCATTATTACCTATACCTGTACTATTAAGGTTATCATCATTTAAAGTTCCCGGTAAAACATTATTTTCCTGTATACTATTGCTACCATAAAAACTATCTGCGTCAAATATAGGATTATTAGAAACATCTGAAGCGGATATTATTTCTGCGAAGTTTACCCATGCTCTATTGCCACCGGAAGTACGCAATAATACCAGATTAATACTTACCGTTTCTACGCTTCCCGGATTTAGTACAGGGTTCATGCTCACCCATCGATTATATACATTGGGCCCGCCACTCCACATTAGATTTAGAGAAGGATCAAAATAGTAACCTACACCGGTCGGAAGATAATCATTGATTAAAAAACCCGATACTGGCTGGTTTCCTTGATTATGCACTTCTATATTAAATGTGAGTGTATCTCCATAAGCATACGGCGCCGGAGTTGCAAGTGTTTTGATTAATGCAAGGTCAAAGATTGGCAATTCTTCAGAGCGTGAATTATTGCCGATATTTGTATCAGCATTAAAAATATTTACATTATTTATATCTTCATAAGCCGTTATCGATGCGGTATTACGCCATGCGTTGCTTAACAGACAAGGTACAATATCAAAACTTATTGAAACAGAAGCACTCTCACCTGGATTTAAAGTATTGGTGATGATTGTTTCCCGGTTTAACCCTGATGTGTTCCAAGTTTGACTTCCTGCTGTATAATTCAAACCACAAGGTACCACATCCAAAATGCTGATATTTTTTACAGCCAAAGGGACGTTATTTCTTATAGTTATTTGAAAATTTACATTATTGCCATAAGAATATGGAGCAAATGGAGTTATTAAAATGCTTTCAACAGAAACATCTGTTTGAGATAATCCCAATAAAGGAAGCAATAATAAAGCAAATGTAATTTGAATGATTTCATGGAGCTTAATTTTTAAAATTTAAAAATCAGGCTATTTCATTCTCAAAAATAGTAGCTAAAGATAAAGACTACATTGGTTCAAGGGGCAAATATATAATAATTTACAATAATATATAATTATTGGTTAATAAAAAATAAAAATTGTCAGATTTATAAATAGACGAAACTTTTAAATGTTATTCAATAAGGTGTCTCTTTCGCATAAAGTCCAAAACTAACTTAACCTTTTTTTTTATCCGATGTAAATTATCAAAATGGCAGACCAAAAAAATAGTACACAAAAAAAGGACCCTTTTATCAAGGGTCCTTCTCCGAAAAAATACCTGTAAACTCAAGGTTAAAAACCTATAATTAGCGCATTTACTTTAGTACTATAAGCTTATAGCTTGAAATAAGCCCGTCAACATTGAGCATTATAGTGTAAACACCTGGATTTAAAGCGGCTACATCTACTGAATAAGTCTGAACAGCCTCTACTGTCACTTGATCTATAATACGACTCAATACCAATTTGCCAACATTATCATAGATATTTCCAATCACTTTTGATCCTTCACTTGCCTGCAAATCAATATTCACCAATCCAACTGCTGGGTTAGGATATATCAATGCTCCGACTTTCCTTTTCTTTCTACATCAATATCGACTATATTGGAATACGTTTCTGTACCATCAAAATCCACCTGACGTAAACGATAGGAATATACCCCATTTAATCTGATTTCATTATCATTAAAGGCATATGATGTGATTCGGTTTGAATTTCCGGCAGCTGTTACTTTACCTACTGATTCAAATTCGCTCCCTTTGAAGCTTCTCTGCACATCAAAATAATCACTGTTTATTTCTGATGCCGTTTCCCATGTCAATTCATTTATATCCAATACTTTATTCCATCTACCATCAAATCTTGTCAAATTTACTGGTAATGGTTTGAATTTAAATCCTATATCGATATCTTCTATGATCTGTGCATAAGTAACCGTAAAATTCAATGTTTTTCATTCGTAAAATCTACTATATCGCTATCTTTTGTATCATCTCCACCCTGATTCGGTGTAACAAATAAATACTGATCCGGCTTTCTGACTTTAATGAAATACTCTCCCGGAGGCATACATTCAAACAAGTAATATCCTGCTCTGCCACCAATTGGACTATTCCTTGTCTGTTGAACCTCATATGGAACTGCAGTATTGGAAGCTGAATATAATTCTACTGTAATACCATTTAAACCTGCATCATCATTATCCTGTACATCATTTACTTTGCCATTGTCAAGCCATACAAAGTCTCCCACTTTTGCACATCTATAAAATCCTGCATCTATGGTGGTATTGTTTTCACCTGAGTTCAAAACTATTACCGGGCTTTGACCTGTTACTACATTTGCATCACTATCTTTGGCATCATCCAATCCGACATTGGCCACAGTTGGTAAGTAGATTACACTTGGTTTTACAAATGTAACTGAATAATTGCCCGGTACCAGATTTGTAAATTCATACATGCCTGTACCATTGGTCATGGTAGATTGATTAACTATAGCTCCTTTTGCATCAGTTCCAGTCAGGTTAACTGTCACATTTGGCAAACCAGGTTCAAAATCATCCTGCAACCCATTTACATTCCTGTCTTCCCATACAAAATCTCCAATTCTCGCCAAACGATAGAATCCTGCATCGATGGTCAGATTTTGTTCTCCTGCATTTAAAAATATTGGTGAAGTCAAGCCTGTTACTATGTCCGCATCACTATCCCTTGTATCATCACCAGCATCCTTCGTCGTAGCCTGATAACCAAAAAGTTTTGTAAATCCAACTGAATAGGTTCCTTCCTGCAGATTGCTAAATAAATAATATCCATTTGGTCCGGTAAGCATTGAGTTAATCTGAATATTAGACTGGTTAAACAATCTAA
Source organism: Saprospiraceae bacterium (assembly GCA_016714445.1). Lineage (GTDB taxonomy): Bacteria > Bacteroidota > Bacteroidia > Chitinophagales > Saprospiraceae > OLB9. The sequence continues at coordinate 91,964 of JADJNF010000008.1, forward strand.
CTAAAACATTGGGTATACCAGGCTCTCCGTCATCCTGTATGCCATTGGCATTTCTGTCTTCCCAAACAAAATCTCCAATCGATCCCGGAAGGTCTCCACACGCATCATCTGTTAAATCAGGGATATTGTCGCCCGTCCAGTCCAGTTCAGCTCGGTTATACAAACCATGTCTTGGCGAACTGCCTGGTCCATTTCCCGGAACTTCACATTTTGAATAGATATTATCTCCACCATCTTGTGAATTTGGCTCCAGATTTAATGTTACGACAAACATTACAGTGTATGTATGAGTTCCTCCGGCAATTATTTCAACATTATCGGCCATTACCGTTGATCCGGATATATTCATATTTCCACTGGTATGTCCGCTATATGTTCCACTATGTATTACCACATCATTATCAAATAGCGGTGTATCCAGTAAGCTGTATGATCCGGTAGCTCCGCCATTGTTATTGACAACAATTGTATATGTAACTTTATAAGATCCGGAAGGTACTGCATTCGGTATGACGTTTACAAAGTTTTTAACCAATGTAATATTTGGTAAATCTCCACATGCATCATCCGTGATATCTGTAATACCGTCCCCTGTCCTGTCCAGTTCAGCAAGGTTATACAAACCCTGTCCAGCTCCGCTGCCAGGTCCATTTCCAGGTACTGCACAAGCAGTATAAATATTATCACCTCCATCCGCTGACCCCGGAGCAAGATTTAATCTTACTACAAAGGTTACAGTGTAAATATGGGTTATGCCTTGTCAGATATTAAGATTGCTTGCGAGCGTCGTAAATCCGACTGTATTCATTGAGCCATTGTTCACTCCACTGAAGTTTCCGCTTAGAATCGTAACATCATTGTCAAATAATGGGGTATCCTTAAGACTATAAGTACCGGATGCTCCACCATTGTTATTGACTACTATCGCATAACTCACATTATAACTACCATTGGTGTTTTTGTAACTCCTACAAAGTTTTTGTACATGGTTACGTTTGGTAAGTCCCCACAGGCATCATCGACCAATTCATAGCTACCATCTGCTCCCTATCCAGTTCTGCCCTGTTGTACAAACCCTGTCCTGGTCCACTGCCCGGTCCGTTGCCCGAGACTTCACATGCGGTGTACTGATTATCACCTCCGTCCGCTGAACCAGGTGCAAGGTTCAGCGAAACGTTAAAGGTGACATTATACGTATGGGTTGCCCCAGCGTTTATGCTTGTATTGGTTGCCAATGTAGTTGATCCGACCGTGCTCATAACTCCATTTGCCTGTCCGCTATAGATGCCGCTATGGATCGTCACATCATTATCAAATAACGGGGTGTCTCTTAAACTGTAAGTACCTGCTGCCCCTCCGGTATTTCCAACAATGATTTTATAGCTCACATTATATGTTCCACCAGGTGCGGGTGTTACACCGACAAAATCTTTTCTTAAAGTTACATTTGGCAGATCTCCACATGCATCATCAGTAATGTCTGTAATGTCATCTCCTGTCCTGTCCAATTCTGCTCTGTTGTATAAGCCTTGCCCAGGTCCGCTGCCAGGTCCGTTGCCACTTACTGCACATGGAGTATAGATATTGTCACCAGGATCATTGGAGCCAGACTCAATTTGTAATCTCACATTGAACGTCACCGTATATGTGTGCGTAACTCCTGCAGATATACCTGTGTTTGTTGCTAAAGTAGTGCTGCCTGTTGTGTTCATACTGCCATTGGCTTGACCACTATATGAACCGTTTTGGATCACAACATCAGAATCAAACAATGGGGTATCTTTCAAACTGTAAGTACCTATAGCACCACCAGTATTGCCTACCACTATCTGGTAACTTACGTTATAAGTTCCATTAGCTGCAGATGTAACATTTACGAGATCTTTTCTCATGGTTACATTTGGTAAGTCACCACACGCATCATCCATCAACTCATAACTACCATCTGCTCCCCTATCCAGTTCTGCCCTGTTGTACAAGCCCTGTCCTGGTCCACTGCCCGGTCCGTTGCCCGAGACTTCACATGCGGTGTACTGATTATCACCTCCGTCCGCTGAACCAGGTGCAAGGTTCAGCGAAACGTTAAAGGTGACATTATACGTATGGGTTGCCCCAGCGTTTATGCTTGTATTGGTTGCCAATGTAGTTGATCCGACCGTGCTCATAACTCCATTTGCCTGTCCGCTATAGATGCCGCTATGGATCGTCACATCATTATCAAATAACGGGGTGTCTCTTAAACTGTAATTACCTGCTGCCCTCCGGTATTTCCAACAATGATTTTATAGCTCACATTATATGTGCCTCCTGCTGCAGGTGTTACACTAACAATATCTTTTCTTAAAGTTACGTTTGGTAAATCCCCACATGCATCATCAGTAATATCTGTAATGCCGTCTCCAGTTCTGTCTAATTCTGCTCTATTGTACAAGCCCTGACCCGGTCCGCCTGGTCCGTTACCGGATACTGCACATGGAGTATAGATATTGTTGCCGGGATCATTGGAGCCCGGTTCAATTTGTAATCTGACATTAAATGTCACCGTATATGTATGGGTAAGTCCCAGCTGCTATATTGGTGTTTGATGCTAAAGTAGTGCTACCAGATGTGTTCATATTTCCGTTGGCCTGGCCACTATACGTACCACTAAGATGACTACATCGCTGTCAAACAATGGGGTATCTTTCAAACTGTAAGTACCTATAGCACCACCAGTATTGCCTACCACTATCTGGTAACTTACATTATAAGTTCCATTAGCTGCAGATGTAACATTTACGAGATCTTTTCTCATGGTTACATTTGGTAAGTCACCACACGCATCATCCATCAACTCATAACTACCATCTGCTCCCCTGTCCAGTTCTGCTCTATTGCGCAATCCCTGACCCGGTCCACTGCCAGGTCCGTTGCCATTTATTGCGCATGCCGTGTAGATATTGTTGCCAGGATCATTTGGAGCCTGGTTCTAATTGTAATCTTACATTGAATGTAACTGTATATGTGTGGCTTGCTCCCACGCCAATATTTGTATTAGTGGCCAAGGTGGTGCTTCCGCTTACGTTCATTGGTCCAGTCGCATGTCCGCCATAATTACCGCTTAAGATGACTACATCGCTGTCAAACAATGGTGTATCTTTCAAACTATAAGCACCCGTTATGCCACCAGAATTACCAACAATGATATTATAACTTACATTGTATGTGCATCCTGCTGCCGGTGTTACACCAACCAAATCTTTCTCATCGTTACATTTGGTAAGTCACCACATGCATCATCCACAATATCAGTAATGCCATCTCCTGTTCTGTCGAGTTCAGCTCTGTTGTGCAAGCCCTGGCCAGGACTACTTCCAGATCCGTTGCCACTTACTGCACATGGGGTATATTGATTATCTCATCTCCGTCCGGTGACCCTGCATCAAGATTAAGTGACACCGTAAAGTAACTGTGTAAATATGAGTAGCACCTACACCAATATTCGTATTTGTTGCCAATGTGGTAGATCCAGATGTGTTCATTGCTCCATTTGCCTGACCGGTGTAGTTACCACTTAATATCGTTACATCATTGTCAAATAATGGGGTATCTTTAAGATTGTATCTACCTGATGCTCCTCCGTTATTATTTACCAATATCATGTAGGTTACATTGTAACTACCATTGGCATTTGGTGTAACTCCTACAAAATTTTTGACCATTGTAACATTTGGAATATCGCCACAAGCATCGTCTTGGTCTTTCAGGATATCATTTACATATACTCTCGCTTTATTATACAATCCCTGACCTGCTATTGGAGTTTGAGCAGAACATGAATTATAGGTATTATTTCCAATATTATCTGTCAGATTTAAGGTCACATTTACCACTAAGGTATAGGTATGTGTCCCAAATCCTGCTATCTGCTGATCGTTTGCCAGTATCCACGTACCTGATCCTGCCAACGGTGCTCCCGCATTTCCCGGAGCTGTACTGGTATAAGATGAACTATTTATAATTACATCTGTATCAAATCCTGATTATCTGTAAGATCATATTGGCCTGGTCCACCCAGATTATTAACATCTATTTTATATGTGACATCATATGATCCATTAAAATTCGGCAGAGCACTGATAAATGTCTTTTCTATCTCCAAGATCTATGGATGGATATAATCCTGCATCATAGGTCCGGTTATCTTCTCCGCTAGTAAGTATTTCAGATGACATAATTCCGGTTCCCGGATCACTATCTGAGTCTTTTGTATCATCGCTTCCTACATTGGCTGGTGAAAATACATACTCTACTGGTTTTACCACTTGAACTGTGTAAACTCCCGGCTTTAGATTAGTAAATAAATATAATCCGCTGCCATTGGTGGGTTGAGATGTATTTACTGGTGTACCATCGTTAGCAACCCCAGTCAAATTAACCTGTATGCCTGATACGCCTATTTCTCCCATATCCTGTATTCCATTGGCATTAGCATCCAAACCATACAAAATCCCCGATTGATGCCAGTTTGTAGTATCCTGCATCCACAGTTGGGTTATTATCACCTGGATTTAAGATAAAATCTGCTGTTCTGCCGGTAGTTGCATCAGCATCACTGTCTTTAGTATCATCAGCAGGTGTATTAGTCAAGGTCCTGACATAAGTAGGTATGTTACCAAATATGATATAATAAGTTCCTTTACATACTTCAAACTCATAATAGCCATCTTCTTCCCTCTTGAAACAGTGGTAGTTGTGGCCACCTGATTATTTTTGTCAGTGCGTTGTACAATGTTACGGTCACATCATTTAAGCCCGGTTCTCCGGCATCCTGTTTTGCCGTTACCGTTTGTATCATGCCATACAAAGTTACCAACTTTTGCTTTAGCTTCAACTGTTACCGTTACGTTTGTACTTGCTGTACAGCCGTTAACATCAGTGATGGTTACTGTGTAGGTTGTCGTTGCTAGAGGACTTACTGTCTTACTTGCTCCTGAGCCTAAGCCATTGCTCCAATTAAATGTATATGGTTGCGTGCCTCCTGAGCCTACTGCTGTCAATGTGCTGCTTTCATTGATACATATCGTCGATGGACTTGCACTTGCTGTAACTGTAGGTCGTGGATTTACTGTGTAAGATACAGTTGCTGTATCAGCACATCCAGTCAATAATGAAAATACGATTACTTGGTAATTATAAACTCCTTGATTATTTAATGTAATAGTTGGATTTGCAATCGTTGCAATATTCAACCCTGTTGATGGACTCCAAATATAACCAAGAGGTGCATTTGGTGTTGCTGGTGGGGGAGTTCCTGTTGGATTTCCACCTATCAAATAAGTTCCTTCAGCACAAAATGCTTGATTATTTCCAGCATCTGCGATTGGATTATAATTAACATTTACAACAACGGTTATATCATCGATTCTGGTACACCCGTTTTGGGTTACTGTCAATCTATACGTTGTAGTCACGGTTGGAGAAACAGATACACCTGAGCTAAATTGTCCATTATCAATAGAAGTAGGGTCACCAGCTATAACTGTCCATGAGAAATTGGCACCTAGGGGACCAGAACCCTGAATAAGCGTATTCCCACCTTGACAAATTTCTTTATCAGGACCAGATGCTGCAAATACAGATTGAGTTATAATGATAGACGTCTCATATGTAGAAAGGCAACCATTTCTTACAACCGTTAATGTAATTCCATATTCTCCAGGAGTACTCCATTCTACTGTTGCACTTGGACTGTTGGAAGAAGCTGGTGTGCCATTTTGGAAAGTCCATACATAGGTTGATCCAGCTCCCGCAGGGCAGCAGTAAACAGTACTGGTTCCAGAGCACAACTTGTAGCTGGCCCATTAATACCTGAAACTGGGAGTGGTTTTACAGTTACTATAACATTATCGCTTGCTGTACAACCATTTGTACCAGTTGCTGTGACTGTATATGTAGTTGTGGAAGAAGGACTTACGGTAATAGATGCGGTTGTTGCATTGTTAAAACTCCATAAATAACTCACTCCACCAGTTGCTGTTAAGTAACACTTTCGCCAATACAAATAGCAACAGGGTCTCCTGCATCTACAATAGGTACTGTGATGTTTTGTACCACTGTGCGTTGGTACCGTTACGGTTACGGTATAATGTTCCCGGGCGACATTTTGGTTGCAGCCGTTCCGCCGCCTGACCATGCATAAGTTCTCCACCTGTGGCCGTTAAGGTTACACTCGTTTTGCATGTCAATGGGCCATCATTGGTGGCTGTAGGGTTGGCACCGGGATGTTTCACTGTTGTTGTCGCAGTCCCCCTCCGGTACTCGTTACGGTTCGGTATATGTTCCGGGCTGTTACTATTTTGGTTGCAGCGCCGTTCGCCGCCTGACCAGCAAGTTCCTCCACCTGTGGCCGTTAAGGTTACACTCGTTTTGGTACAGTCAATGGGCCATCATTGGTGGCTGTAGGGGTTGGCACTGTGATGTTTTGTGCCACTGTTGTTGGCAGTCGCACTACATCCGTTGGTACCGTTACGGTTAGGTTCGGAGATGTTACTATTTTGGTTGCAGCCGTTCACCGCCTGACCATGTCTCCACCTGTGGCCGTTAAAGTTTACACTCCGTTTTAATACATGTCAATGGGCCATCATTGGTGGCTTAGGGTTGCACTGTGATGTTTTGTGCCACTGTTGTTGTCGCAGTCGCACTACATCCGTTGGTACTCGTTACCGTTACGGTATATGTTCCCGGGGCTGTTACTATTTTGGTTGCAGCCGTTCCGCCGCCTGACCATGCATAAGTTCATCCACCTGTGGCCGTTAAGGTTACACTCGTTTTGATACATGTCAATGGGCCATCATTGGTGGCTGTAGGGGTTGGCACTGTGATGTTTTGTGCCACTGTTGTTGTCGCAGTCGCACTACATCCGTCGGTACTGGTTACCGTTACGGTATATGTTCCCGGGGCTGTTACTATTTTGGTTGCAGCCGTTCCGCCGCCTGACCATGCATAAGTTCCTCCACCTGTGGCTGTTAAGGTTACACTCGTTTTGATACATGTTAATGGGCCATCATTGGTGGCTGTAGGGGTTAGCACTGTGATGTTTTGTGCCACTGTTGTTGTCGCAGTCGCACTACATCCGTCGGTACTGGTTACCGTTACGGTATATGTTCCCGGGGCTGTTACTATTTTGGTTGCAGCCGTTCCGCCGCCTGACCATGCATAAGTTCATCCACCTGTGGCTGTTAAGGTTACACTCGTTTTGATACATGTTAATGGGCCATCATTGGTGGCTGTAGCAGTAATTGTATTTACTGTCACAGTAAAACTTCCCACTGCTTGACACCCTTTACTATCTGAGACAGTAACTATATAAGTCGCATTAGCCGCAGGTATTGATTTTTGATTACCCGTACTAAGCCGCTACTCCAACTATATGTATATCCGGGGAGTACCTCCTGAAGCTTGAACAGTTTTTATAAAACTACCGCCTCCACATACTTCATCATTGGAGATAGTCAATGTCAATTGTGGGTTGACCGTTACTGTTACACAATTGCTAAATTCATCACACGTATTACCGTTGAAAGTATTTCTGGCTCTTCTTCTAAAATAGGTTGTTTGTACAAGATTTCCGGTTGCATACGTTGCATTTGTAGCATTCACAATGTTTGTCCATCCTGATGAACATCCTGTCGTGCTACTTTGCCATTGATATATAATGGTTCCATTACCTGTTGCGGAGGTATTATTTGTCAAAGTACCAGCTGATGTATTGTAACAAATTTCTTTATTGGATCCTATTGATCCTGGTGTGACTATACAAACCTGACATTGTGCTGTCACTGTAGTGATACCTGCTGCTACCCAAGACTGTCCACAACCTGTGGCTCCTCCACCAGGATTTGTCGAACTACGTGTGTCAATTTCTATATTCACAGAATTTGTATTTCCTGGCACATTATTTAACGTAACAGTTACGATATTAACACAACAAGTATTTAAAGTTTGATCTGGACCATAAATTATGGTTTCTGCTGTTACCAAGCCTGCTGTAGCTTTTAATCTTAAGTATCTATTATCTAATGTCAATTCAGAAATAGGCACTTGAATTACTAATGTCCTTGGTGCGACATCTGTTTGTATAGGTATAGTATACGACTGTAAATCACAATATCCTGATATATTCGTAAAAGTACCTGTCTGAGAAATATTCTCATTTAAATTTCTGTAAGCATACACTACCATAGATTGCAGTCCCCAATTACTTCCACAAGAACTATTGTTACTATTGTGTGTAACATTTTGTGCAGTCCCTGTTATTGTGCCTCTATAAACATGAACATCAGGAGATGAGCCAGAAAGGTTTACTTTTGTCAATGTGTGCGTCCCAGCAGGATTGAGTGTATTGACTGTAGTAGAATTACCAGGATTAGTACTGCCCTTATAGATTACTTCTACAACCATTTGATAAACCTGACCACTATTTGGAATACTAATATTGATATCAGGATTACCACCGCAATTGAGGTTAGTGCCCCCTGCATGAAGGGTTACTTTTTTTCCATCAGCGCAGGTGAGGTTAATGTCGGGTTGTGGTTGACTTGTTGTAGCACTGATACAAACACTTACTGGAGCAACACTATTTGGGCTACCAGTAGTACAGCTTTGTGTAACTCCCCAATGCTCTATAATGATTTGGTCAACACCATTTGGTACACTAACATTTCCTAATGACCCTCTCCAATACCCCTGGGTCCTTTGGTCAGGTACATCGTTAGTATATCCTGTTGTAGCTACTGTAACGCCATTTTTTTTGAATACTAACCTCCACTTTTCATTGGCTTGAGTTACTGTATTTCTACCAGAATAACCGTCGTAACTTACGACATCGGTTATATTCAAAGTTAAAGGTCCATTGGCAAAACTTGAAGGATATGGACCAGGAATGATAAACGATGATGTACCACTTCCTGGACAAAATAATGACACATTTGCGTTTCCATTAGAAGAATTAATTGTTTGAGACCATAAATAACTGCCGCTAGAACAAGTTGGTGTAGGTGCACAAAAGGAGGTGCTGACGAGTTGTCAGGGGTTGCAGCTTGTGCTTCCACATGATACATTATTCCAAGTCAGTGTTCCATTGCAGAACAAAGCTCCACTAGAATTGCAGGATGCATTACTGTGTGTACCATGAGAAGGGGTGTATGTAGTTGAGCCCACTTGTATCCATTCTATAAGAACATTTCTCGGGCCATCATCATTAATAAACTCAACTCCAAAAGTTGTACCATTGAAGCCTGAGTAAACTATAGTTTGAAAGGAAGTGGTCAAGGTGTGCGTAGCTAGTGTCGTACTACCTTGCTTAAATCTAACTTGTTCAGTTCCTATATCTCCTCGCAACCTCACAGTGACATTACATTGGGAGTAAGATTCATACCTTAACAAGATAAACATTGAAATAAGTAAAAAGGCAAATATATTACCTTTGAAAGTAAAATAACTTTTCATTCTCAAATTTTTAGGTTCACATAAACTCGAATCAAAAGCTCGGAATTCTTTTGATTCGGTACAATATAATAATACATCTATTCTAACAACGGGATTAAGTTCTCAAGGCTTAATCACAATACACTAATCAAAATGATTACTCACTTTGAAAAAAATAATTGGAAAATCAGATGTGATAAAAATATGAAAAATGATTCTACTCTGGAAATACATGCTGAGGAAAAGCTATAAAATAGTTTTTTAAGGAATTACCCTTTTCTCTTTTTTTAAGTGCTATATTCTTCAGGATATTCATAAGTGACATTTTACATCTCCTCCTTCAATCCGTTATTCGGACACAAATATATATTAAAACCCCCACACCAAAATAAAAAAAAAAACAAATGTATACTATTTTACATTTCGTTGATTTTCAAATAGATACAAAAAATATAGTTCCAATAAAAACATAATTCTTTTGAGCCTAAGCATTAGCCGTTTATACTTTACATAATTTTTTATATATAAATTATTTCAATTTGACAAGGTATATCTAAAGTAAAAAATATTGTTAAATTATTATTAAAAATTAATTCAAAGGTTCATTAAACATGAATGGTTCTGTTAAAAATTAGAATCACTAGCAGAAATTTAATTTAAAAATTTTTACATTGCATCATAAATAAAACCATAAATGGATTCTATTAAATACAAGTCATTTACAATCTTCTACAGTATTATATTTTTCCTGAATTTATTATTCTTTACCTGGCTTACCGAATACAGGGTGGTAAGTAAACCTATGATCATGGCAAGTCTTATCGGGTTTTATATCAGCTCTGCAAAAAAACAATCCAATGCCTTTCTATTGGCCATGATCTTTGCCCTTTTTGGTGATATATTCCTTATGTTTAATGGTGAAGAATTCTTTTTGATAGGCTTGAGTTGCTTTTTAGTAATGCAGTTACTTTATACAATAACTTTTTTAAAAGACAGAGTCAATGATATACTACTTATAATATACCGAAGTTTGCCGATACTATTTATAAGTATTGCTGTTATAGCTTATTTATGGAATGGTTTGGGTGAGATGAGAATTCCGGTGTCCGTATATACAGCAGCAATTTCTCTTATGGTTATATCTGCATTGATAAGAAGAAGTAACATGTATTGGTATTTCCCTGTCGTAATAGGTGTAATTTTATTTATGATTTCAGATGCTTTGATCGCCGTATCTAAATTTGGGCCTTCATTTAACGGCATTGAATATGGAGTCATGGCTACCTACATGCTTGCTCAATATCTTATAGTGAGAGGAATGATTGAAAAAAGTGTCACCTGATCTGTTTTAATTTTTCGCCCGCAGCAGTCAATAATCCTTCTGTCTTTGCAAAACAAAATCTGATCAATTTGTCTTGTCTATGGTCATCATAAAAAACGGAGATGGGAATACAAGCTACCCCATGGTTTACAGTCATTTCTTTGGCAAAAGCTACATCATCCAGGTCGCTTATATTGCTGTAATCGCACAATTGGAAAAAAGTACCTTCCGTTTTTAAGGGTCGGAGACGTGTAGTTTTTAGTATCTCCAGGAAAAAATCTCTCTTTTGCTGGTAAAATTGATTCAGTAATAAATACTGTGAGGCATCTGCCATAAATGCTGCCAAAGCGTGCTGTACAAATGAATTGACACTAAAGACATTCCATTGGTGGACTTTGCGGATTTCATTCATAAGGTACTCTGGTGCAATACAATAGCCTACTTTCCATCCTGTACAATGATAGGTTTTGCCAAAAGAAAATACAGAAATACTTTGTTGATAAAGTTCGGGATATTTCAGTACACTTTCATGCAACTGACCATCATACACCAAATGCTCATAGACTTCATCGCTTAATATGATGATATCGGTATCTTTCACAATACGGGACAATTGAAGCAAATCATCAGCTTTCAATATCGTTCCTGTAGGATTGTGTGGCGTATTGATGATGATCATTTTGGTTTTCGGGCTGATCATCGCTGCCAATAAAGTCCAATTGATCTTAAAATCGGGTGCTTCCATGGTATAAACGACCGCCTTTCCACCTGCCAACTCGATCGATGGACGATAACTATCATACGCCGGCTCGAAAATAATGACTTCGTCACCCTGATATATGAATGCCGCGATAGCCGTAAAAATGGCTTGTGTAGCACCTGCAGTAATGGTTATTTCGGTAGATGGGTTTACATATTGACCATAAGCATGAAGTACTTTTTGCGCTATGATTTCTCTCAATGCCAAAACGCCTGCCATAGGCGCATATTGATGTTTGTGGTCATCAATAGCATCTTTTACCAAATCCAACAAAGCAGAAGGTGGATCATAATCTGGGAAACCCTGACCGAGATTGAGTGCTTTATGTTGTATAGCCAGAGCAGACATCTCGGTAAAGATGGTGGTTTGGGAGGAGGTGAGTTTGGATGTTGTTTGCAATATTTCAGTTTTAATAAACACTTGACCTCTCAATTGCACTAATCATTGCTAATTGATCAGATTTCGATTTTCCTTTGTCAGAACTTACAGCAAAATACTGAACATAACAAATTTTGTTTTTATTTTTATTATGGATAAGGTAATAGACCGCCGGTATGCTCCCTAAAGTTGAATCTTTACAAATCAAATTTTTCTCAATTTTAAGCTGTAATTATTATTAATATTTATGAACTGATGTTTAATCTCAGATTCATTGTCGACTATTAATTCCGGAAGTGAGTTTAAAAATTTCCTATCTAAAACTGAAAAGGAGTCATCACCATTCTGAAGATTTCTAATCAGTAATAAGCTCCTGTAAAAACGATTAAAATCATAAATTATTTGCTGTATTTTAGTTTCATCAAACTGACTTCTGCTTCCATATGTTTCAGAATGTATCAAAAATACATGGGAGCTGTTATCCTCTGTACTGTATAAAAAAGATAAATTATCACTAATTTTTATAGCGTTTGGATTAAAGAAATCAGGAAAATTTATGTTTATATTAAAATTTTTCAGGTGGTTTTCTTTAGTACAAGCCACTGAAAATAAAATAAATATTAAACCAAAAAATTTATAAAAGTTGGTTTTGTTCATCATTTAAGTTTACAATTTGAGAAAATCCTAAATATATTTTATGAATTTCACATCTCACCATTTCAATGATAGAGACTGAAATGTCATTTCGGAATATTACCTAAAAAAATGCGCATCCAAAATCAAAGGGCTAAAACCCTTTGAAAATTATCCTTACAAATCAAACTTTATCCCTTGCGCCAAAGGCAAAGTGGTACTATAATTGATCGTATTGGTTTGTCTGCGCATATATGCTTTCCAGCTGTCTGATCCTGATTCGCGTCCACCACCGGTTTCTTTTTCGCCACCGAAGGCACCACCTATTTCTGCACCACTGGTGCCGATATTGACATTGGCGATACCACAATCTGAACCTGCACATGAGAGGAATCTCTCTGCTTCACGGAGATTGGTGGTCATGATGGCAGATGATAATCCTTGTGGTACATCATTCTGGATGGCGATGGCATTCTCTACGCTACCTTTATACTTGAGTAAGTACAAAATCGGTGCAAAAGTCTCATGTTGTACGATCGGCATACTATTTTCTGCTTCGACGATACATGGCTTGACATAACAACCACTTTCATAATGTTTGCCTTTGAGTACACCACCCTCGACGAGAATATTAGCACCTTGTTCTCCAGCAGCTTGAAGGGCTTTCAAATATGCGTCCACAGCCATTTTGTCGATCAATGGACCTACGTGGTTTTTGCTGTCTAATGGATTTCCTATTTTCAGTTGGGTATATGCTTTGGTCAGTTTTGTTTTAACTTCGTTGTATATGCTTTCGTGTACGATCAGTCTTCTCGTAGAGGTACATCTCTGTCCGCAAGTACCTACTGCACCGAAAAGTGCACCGGTCAGTACTAAGTTCAAGTCCGCTGATTCCGTCACGATGATGGCATTGTTTCCACCCAATTCCAGCAAGCTTCTGCCAAGTCTTTCCGCGACTGCTGCGCCTACGATTTTGCCCATTCTCGTGCTACCTGTTGCTGATACTAAAGGTACTCTTTTATCCTGGGTCATCCACTCTCCTACTTTGTAGTCGCCGGTAATGATACAACTCACACCTTCAGATACTTTATTGGCTTTTAGCACTTTATGCAAGATGTTCTGACAAGCCACAGCACAAAGTGGTGCTTTTTCGCTGGCTTTCCATACACATACATCACCGCACACCATGGCAATCATGGCATTCCATGACCAAACAGCCACTGGAAAATTGAATGCAGATATGATACCTACTATGCCAAGCGGATGCCATTGCTCATACATACGGTGGTAAGGGCGCTCAGAGTGCATAGTAAGACCATACAACTGACGAGACAATCCTACCGCGAAATCACAGATATCGATCATTTCCTGTACTTCACCCAAACCTTCCTGGAGAGATTTCCCCATTTCGTAAGACACCAGCTGACCGAGTGGTTCTTTGTATTTACGGAGTTCATCACCGTATTGACGTACGATTTCACCACGTTTTGGAGCAGGGATTTCACGCCATTCGATGAATGCTTTTTGCGCTGTTTTGATGACTTTTTCGTAATCTTTTTTGGAAGTCACGGATACGCTGCCGATCAATTCACCATCAACCGGAGAGTATGATTCAATATAAGTATCAGATTTCAGGGACTTTTGTCCGGTCCAGGTACCTTCATTTTTTTTGTGAAGGTCCAGCTTTTTTAAAAAAGAAGTATTCATTTGGGTTAGGTTTTAATTTTACGAATAAAATAATTGATTTATGAAATATGAATATGCCATAATCATTTATATATGTGAGTGCAAAAGTAAGAAATATAGTTCAAATTTTGTGGGTAGGTAATATTGAACTACAAGTATGTCTAAAATTCCGTCATTTGACAGCAAGAGACAGAAATATTTAAAAATATATTCTTGTCGGTATAACATTTGTTGATCTTAAACCTTCAAAACTAAAATATGATTGTATATTTCAAATTTGTAAAAAAAATACTAATCCAAAATGCTAGAGCAAGATCAAAAAAATGCAATCATACATTGTCTCAATGATATCAAAGGTGGAGGAACATTTTGCCTGACGGCACAAAAAAATTTATATTTCCACATTTGAGTGTCCAAGGTTTGGACTGTTGGCATATCCTATTATACATAGAATAAAATCAGGGTCAACAACAAACCCGAACATCCAAAAAACTGGACAAAACCTATTCCTCAAAGCACAAATTTTAAAAAATGTTGGGCAATATTAGAGCCATTCATGCAATCTCCGACAGAACAAGTATTTGAATACAGAAGAGTACAAAAGGAAAGAGACGACATGACGTATGCGATCAAAAACTCAAATGCAGACCTAAGAACAGAAACCATTAAAAAAGGCTCACCGCATACATTGTTGATAACAAAAACACACGACACTTATCTAGCCCAAATGAAAATCTGGAATCACGACGGTATGGTGTTGGAGAGATTGGAGAGAATGAAGTCGTAGGGAGTGGTAGCTTCACCTTCTTACTCATTCTTCTATCCTTAGTCGTCGAAATTTTAAACTATTTTAGGTACACTTACTTTATTAATTTTCTATGATTTAAAAAATGTATTCCTAAAAAAAATTAAAATTTAATCTAAAAAAATAGTTAAACTTGCAAATTATTTTTGAAATCATTTTCTAATATTTATAACATCATAAAATGCCAAAAGTAGTAATTCTAATTATATCACTCCTCTTTGCGGAATGTACAATAGGGCAAGACGGAACTATCTATCCACTTGACACTCCTGCCGAACCAAATGCTATTCCACTGGGTACGGGAGGAGTTGCTGACCAGAGTGCTTCAGAGACTTGGTTTCGTCAGTGGGGCGACCCGATGGCCCGAAATATAACATCTGCAACTTTGACACCATTTTTCCCAAAGCCTGGTAAAGCAAACGGCACTGCCATTATTGTAGCTCCCGGAGGTGGTTTCAGATGGCTCTCCATGGGTAATGAAGGCTGGGAAGTAGCACAAGCACTCGCTGAGCAAGGCATCACGGCTTTTGTCCTCAAGTACCGGCTACACCCGACACCTGCATCTCTGGATGACTTCACAAATTGGATGAAGAATCTTTCATTTGCACCTGCACCTAAGAATGCTGACTCAACTAAAACAGTAACAACAGCACGTCCCTTGCAACTTGACCTGTCCAACCAACTTGCAGATGCAGAAGCCGCTTATGCCATGATAGTTAAAGGGCGACAGAATGGGGAGTAGATATAAACAGAATAGGCATGATTGGATTTTCTGCAGGTGCAGGTCTTACAATGCATTGTACACTGAACTCCAAAACCATGAAACTGGCATTCATCGGACCTATATATGGTGGAATGGGTCCAGTAGAAGTTCCAAAAAATGCGCCCCCCATGTTTAACGTCATAGCCAGCGATGATTTTCTTTTTAAAGGTCAGTTTGGCGTGATTGATTCATGGTACAAAGCTGGCATACCTGTAGAGTTTCACCTCTATCAGAATGGTGGTCATGGTTTTGGTCTAGGAAATCCCAACCGAACCAGTAATCGTTGGTTTGATGCATTTATCCACTGGTTGAATGTCAATGAATTTTTAACAGGCAAATCCGGGAAATAATTTATTACCTATAGTTGCATATGCCGCTTAAATTCTGGGAATAAAAAAATCAACAAATCAAGCAACCTTGTCCTCCCGCAAACCAGTGTAGAGATCCCAAGACTTATGATCAGTAGGACTACTAGTATGATGAACCATTTTAGATCCTATTACGTTATTCTTTTTCCTAGTACATAATAAATCAACTATCATAATGGACGGAATAATTTATTTGGAAGACAATGATTCAAAAAAAAATATGTATAGATTGATTTGGAAAAATATGGAGATCTATGGCCTGATTTTTTAGATATTATCATTGCAAGCACTCGCAAGAATGATAAAAAAATACCTTTCAAAGATGTAATAAAACTCATCCTCCATAAAGAAATATGAAATATTGTTCAGTGAAAGTGCTGTAAAGGATTTAATTATAGTCCTTAAAAAATAATAAAAACTGCTTATCTTTGTTTTATGGACAGACATTATTTTTACCAATCATACTATGATCTACTGAAGGAAATATGTCCACCTGATCATTATGAACCCAAAAAAATAAATCAGGTATTCCGGTGGACATTTAATGTAAACCAAAAGCAAAATAATTTCAAACCTCAATATTTAAAAAATCCGGGGCGCTTTATTAACAAGGAAGATAAACAGACCTGTATGGCCATGGGTCTATCATTTTTTGACAATATTGAAGGTGCAGAAAATAGGTTTAATGAATTGCTACAACAATTAGGAAATTCTATAATAAAAGAATTAGGAGTCAATATTTCCAGTGGTTATATCGAAGAATCAGATGGGTTAAACGGAGATTTTGGGCTTCATGGACACTTTACTCATCATGCTTACGAACCGGAGAGTTTTCATCAACGATTTACAACAATTAAAGCACTTATATGATTATTGAAAAAGCGTTTACTGAAAACAAAAGTCTGCCATTTAAGAAAGTGGGAGACCTGCTATACCATGAAGGTCCTTTATTGTCCCTGTTTGTAGATGACCATTCCAATATGATTTTATACAAATGGGTAGATATAGATGTCAACTCCCATCATTGGCTAATTACAAGTATAAGCAGTAAGGAATTATTACACTTTTTCAAAAGAGAATTGAGCTTATTAGAATATTACAACAAATGCGAAGAAAAGGTAATAGCAGAAGTAGGTGAAAATTTAGAAGTAAAGAAAATTAAAGCCATTAAAGACTTGCCAAAAGAATATCTTCCCGGAGAAAAATCATTTTTACAGCTAATGTCTATACACTTTTCGCAGTGGCTATGCAATCAATTTTCACAAATGGCCTGGCCATTATTAATGCTGATAAAATTTCATTATTCGATACCCTTGGTTTTACTGTCACCTATCAATCAAATAAGAAAGGAATGAAAACAACTATTGCCCGCGAAAAGGATATAAAATACATAAAAAGAAAGTAAAAGGAATGAATGAAGGCAAAAGCCATATCAAATATTTTATACAGTCAAACTTAGTTTGGATAGCCTTGATATTGATATATGTGCTGGGTAATATTTTTTTTAATAGCAATTTCCTTTCATGTTGATCACAGTTTATTTCGTATTTCTGTATGGCTTATAAATCGATATAAAATGGATATTGTAAAAGCAAACGATCAACAAAACTACACTCTCACATTTTCAATTTATAAAAGTTATATCTTTAGTTTGGACTTAGATATTTTATATCATCAAGGATAAGTTTTAAATGATCCGAGTCGTTTTGTAAACTCCGAAAAATGCTATCGGCTGTATTCAAATATGAAAGAGAAATTTTATCTTTGAATAACTTATAATAAAATTTTCCTAATATATAATTTGATCCCGCATATTGATATTTAAATTTATGACTATCTTTATTTAGAAGATAAAGTTCCTTTGAAACATTGTGGAGCATTATGTAGTACTTTTCCGCTTGTAAATTATTATTGAGTTCTGAATATATTTTACCAGATAAATCATAGTTAGTAAGCAAATATGTTTTGAAGTTCAAATTTGATGAATCAATTAAAATCATATTCTTAATTGATTCCTCTGCTTTTTTAAGAAATTTTAAGCTAATATTGTGATCCTCTACAGCAAGATAATATTGGGCTGTCCAAGTATAGAATTGATTATGCCTTGTATGATATTCAAGTTTAGCAATTTTATCAATGTCTTGTTTTAGAAACAGGTTTTCAATTTTTTTCAGATATTTAGTTGCATCGTCAAAGCTTTTTAATGCTAATTCTAATTCAAAAAATAAAGCATATAAATTTCTGCTTTCATTAGTGCTTATGTCAGCCCCAGAACCTAAACTTGTTTCTATATTTAATAAAACATTCCGACATTTATCATATTCTTTATTTGCAATAAAGTTTTTGCTATTCCAAACTGACTTGAGTAATATCCATATTTATTGCCACTAATCTCATTTTTTGTGTAGTGCGTAGCCTTTTCATAACTTGTTTGAGAAGCACAAAATTCACCTGACTGATAAAGCAACTCCCCTAAGTTTATATACTCTCTTGCAAGTTCAATAAGAGAAATTGTATCCTTTGGATTTTTTTTAAGTTCATTTTCTAAATAATTGATGTTAGTCTCAGCGTTTCCTATTCCAAAATTAGAAAAACCTTGGTGTTCCAAAATAAAATTAATTTTATCGATTACATAAGAATCCTCATTTACATTAATTTTAATGGTAAATTGTGATCTATCAGTTATACCATTTTTTATAATTATTATTTCATGTGCTTTAGAATATAATTTTAAAGCTGCACTTTGATAGTTATGTGCCAATAACATATCTGCCAAATCAATATAAATGCTAATTTCAGAAGAAATATCAACTTCATTTAATTGGGATTGTAAAAACTCAGACATTTTAATATCGTCTGAGAATCCAATTTGGGAAATTGTCGTAAGTATAAAGATAATTGACTCAATTTCTTCCTGTATTTGTCCATTTTTTAAATCATCTACATTAGCATTTACATAATTATTATTTGACTTTTGATCAAATTTATAACTTTCATCTAATTGAAAGTGTAGGCATATTTGATCGCCAGAAGGAGAACAATCTGAAGTCATCAAATTTCCGTAAATAATTATATCTGCATTGTGATATAACCGTAGATCTTTTGCATTATTATATGTTATATCGTTTGTTTTAATGTTATTCAAATAGTGAGCATTAATATTTAAATTGAAATCATTAGAAATGTTTTCAAGTCTATCTTTTATAACAAAACCAGCATCGTAGTTTTTACCTTCAGATTTACATATCTGGTTAAATGGAAGTATTAGTATATCAAATTTACTTTTATCATCTTTAAATATTTTATCTTTACCAACAAGATGAATTATATGAGTCCAGTTCCATTTTATAAGTAACACAGCAATAATTAATACAATACCATAAAAAATTGGTTTGAAGCTTAAATAATAATTATTTGATACTTTCCCCTTTATTTTTATTTTGTTATATTCATTTTTAGAATAAGCTTGACTTAAAGAAAACAAACTGATAAAAGTTATGATAGCTTCAAATGGTATAGATTTCTCTACAAATATTGAATGAAGCCCCCAAATTATACAAATTATTGCTATAACTTTTTCTATTGGTTTCATGTTGATCTTATTGGATGCAAAGATATTAAAATTTATTTTCCTTATCAATACCTCCCATCCTTAACAAAAGGTAGTTTCTCCATCTTGCTCACCTCCTGACATAGATAATTCTAAGTAAAAACATTGAACTATTCAACAATAACTTGCGTTACAAATGAGTAATAAAAATAACTTTATGAATGTGCAGTATATCACAGATGATACCGGAAAAACCACTGGTGTTTTTATTCCTATTTCTGATTGGAACGGATTGAAATCCAAATATGCAGAAATTAATGAAGAAAATACCATACCCGAATTTCACAAAGAAATTATCAGAAACAGAATGACCGAATACAATACAAATCCTGAGATAGGGCTAGACTATGATGAAGTGATTGCTGAGCTGAAAAATGAATAATGTATTGAAGGTGATCATTTTACCTTTGGCCAAAGAAGACTTGAAAGAAGCCAAAGTATGGTACGAAAATAAACTCATAGGATTAGGGAAACGTTTTTTGTCAGAAGTTGATATAAAAATAGACTTCATCAAAAACAATCCACTTTCATCAAATATTAGATATGACAAGATACACACCACTGTATTGGATGTTTTTCCTTTTATAATCCATTACAAAGTAGAAATAGACCATAAAACAATTGTAATCATTGCAGTCCTTCACACTAGCTTAGATCCTGGAAAATGGCAATCAAGAAAATAATTGATTATGCATAACTACTTACGGTAAATAAAAAAATTCCTTTCAAAGATGTTAAAAACATGGTTATAGGTGGAGACTTATGATATTGTCTTCAGTGAAGGAGCTATAAAGGATTTGAAAGTTATACCACAAAAAGAACAACTAAAGAAACTTGATTATTACTTCTAATTCAGATTATTCGCTTGTTCATCGTTCAGATTGTTAGCTTTCAATACCTCCCATCCTTAACAAACGGCAACTTCTCCATCTTGCTCACCTCCAGACTTGCGAAGCCAAAATCATCGACTACCTTGCCTAGTACAATATAACAACCTTTGCCCTGAAATGCGTAGGCTTTCAGGCTCGGCGGGAAATGTACCGTGTCAAAGAAGTGGCCATCGACGTCGGTCATCGTACCGAAATTCATGAGATCGCCTTTGGATGTGGTGACCCATTTGCGACACACGTAGTAGCCGACCATTCTCACCGTCTTCCCGACGCAGTCTTTCATTTGTGTGGCTCTGATGTCTCCGCGGAACTTGGTCTGGAGCAGGTCAAAGGGATTGCAAAGCGGAAATCCCAAGAGCTCGATTTCGTCAAAGGATTGTTCGTGCTCTGTCTCTGAGAGTATCGGTAATGTGAAATTTTCCGGCTCCGTGTCAAATAACATCTCGCCGGCGTAGGCGTGTTTGATGAGTGGATTGTGGACGGCATTTTTTTCCCACATAAGCTCGTACTTGTTCATCCCTGTGAAGCGGAAAGCACCGATGCGGATGAGGATTTCGAGTTGCTCCTTGGAGATATTGATGCGATGAGTGAAGTCTTTCAGACTGCGGTAGTCGCCGTGCAGCTGTCGCTCCTCGACGATGGCATGAGAGAGTTTTTGCTCCAGATTGGCCAGATGAACGAAGCCTATGTAGATCGTGGTACCATAGATATTGGTGTAATAGGTGGAGTTATTGACACAAGGTGCTTCTATTTTTGCGCCACACATACGGGCTTCGTGGACATACTGCTCAGTACTGTAGAATCCACCAAAATTATTGATCACGGCGGTCATAAACTCGAGCGGAAAGTAGGTCTTGAGATATAAACTCTGGAAAGACTCCGCTGCAAAACTGGCCGAATGCGCCTTGCAGAAGGAGTAACCGCTGAAACTCTCGATCTGTCGCCATACTTCCTTACTGAGCTCATCGGGATAACCACGCTCTTTGCAGTTTTTAAAATATTTCTCTTGCAATCGATAGAAGGTATCCGAACTCTTCTTTTTGCCGGTCATGATACGTCGCAACACATCCGACTCGTCGAGATCGAGACCCGAGAAATGATGGACGATCTTCATCACATCTTCCTGATAGACCATGACGCCATACGTCTCGCCAAGATGCTCCTCAAATACCGGATGAAGATAGGTGTAACTGTCCGGCTTGTGAAATCGCTGTATGTACTCACGCATCATGCCCGACTGTGCCACGCCCGGACGTATGATCGAACTGGCGGCGACGAGATGTATATAATTATCACATCGCAACTTGTGGAGCAAACCACGCATGGCGGGCGACTCTATGTAGAAACAGCCGATACAATGACCGGAACGCAGTTGGGCCTTGACCTTGGGATCTTCTTTGATCAGTGCTACATTGTGTACGTCGATGGCCTTGCCTTGATTTTGTTTGACGAGATCTACGGCGTCTTTGATGTGGCCGAGACCTCGCTGTGAGAGCACATCGTATTTATGGTATTCGAGATCTTCGGCGCCGTACATATCGAAATGGACGATGGGAAATCCCTTGGGCATTAGTTGTAATGCAGTGTGATAATTGAGTGGTTTTTCGCTGATGAGAATACCTCCGGCGTGGATGGAGAGATAGTTCGGAAACTTTTCGATCATCTTACCATACTTAAAGATGTGTCTGGCAAAGGGATGATGTTTGTCCACGGCCATGGGTTCGTCCACGATGGTGTCTATGTCCGCTTTGGGCAATCCGAGTACCTTACCGAGTTCGCGGATGATGGATTTGCCCTTGAAGGTATTGTAGGTAGCAAGCAAAGCAGTATGTTCTTTGCCGTATCGTTTGAAGATGTAGTCGGTGACATCATCACGATTATTCCACGAGAAGTCGATGTCAAAATCCGGAGGCGATGATCGGTGCGGATTGATAAATCGCTCAAAATACAGGTCCAGTTCGAGAGGGTCTACGTCGGTGATATTGAGATTGTATGCCACGATAGAGTTGGCTCCAGATCCTCGGCCTACATGAAAATAACCGACTGAATGTGCATATCGGACGATGTCCCACGTGATGAGAAAGTAAGCACAAAATCCCATCTGCTTGATGACTTTGAGCTCTCGAAGTGTCCGCTCTTCCGCCTTTTTATGCTTTTCGCCAAAACGTTTTTTACACCCACTAGTGGCAAGTTTGGTCAGTAGTTTGAAGTCGTCATCAGCATCACCGGTAAAAGTACGACGATTATGAAATTTACTTGCCTCCATCTCTGTATGGCAAGTGTCCAGGATATGTTGTGTATTGGCGATGATGTGCGGATACTGTTGAAATACATTTTCGAGATGGCCTTTTGGGTAAAATATCTCTGATGACTTGGCGCAATCTTTGGCATCTAGCTTACCGATGACGATGTTGAGATCAATACAGCGAAGCAGTTTGTGTGCCTTAAATCCGTCCTGATCAACAAAGGTCACGGGACTGAAGATGACGAGTTTATCGGGATAATTTTTAAGATAAGATGAATATAGATGGTTGACTTCTTCGGGTCTGACGCCTGCATACTCGTAGTCCCGGAGCAGCTCTACGCCTTTGGGCAGTTTACGATAGATGATGTAGCAGTGCTGGAGTTCAGGTGCTTCTTTAGGTAGTGGCTCACCGGTAAGCGATGACTCAGTCAGTAGCGAACAAAGCTCGCGCCATCCTTCATCATTGCGTGCGATACCGAGATAGAGAAATTCATTGTCCTGGCGAAATTCTATTCCTAAGATAGGTTTTATGCCTTGCTCACGGCAGGTCCGTACAAACTGAAAAGCCGCTGAAGTATTATTGATATCGGACATGACGAGACACTCGGCGCCATAAGACTTAGCGATGCCGGGCAAATCTTCGGGTGCGAAGGTACCGTATCGGAGGCTAAAGTAGGAGTGACAGTTGAGATACATCGACGATAAGGTTGAGATTAAGGTTGAGACTGATACTAAGAATAGGGTGACAAAACTCACCTCAACCTTAGGCTTAGTCTCAGTATGTCGATTTAAACGTCAATATAATGTCGTTAAATCTGGCAAATATAGATAAAAAAATGATATTGTAAATAGATATATCACAAAATGAGCGATAAATTTCTCTAATCGTCATAACATATATGTAAATTACACTTATTGTGGGTTGCATTTGTAAATTTCGGCGAGTTGATGTATTTTTGCATCATGCGGCGGATTTAACAATTTTGATAAAAGAATTAATTAATTGAACAATCTTGAATTAAAACTGCTCCTTGCAATTTATTTAACTAATTTAAAACAAAATCTTATGAGCACAGAAAATGAAGAAATTAAAGAAGAAGGCATAAAAGAAGATGAAAAGCCACAAAAACCTTGGGAAGCCATATTAGTTGGAGTAGGTATGATTGCTTTTGGCATATTTTTATACTATACATTCAACAACTTGGAGCAAGAAGGTGGATCTGTTAGAATAAATTGGTTGTTTGCATTAGCTTATAAAATTGGAGGTAAATGGACAGTAGCAGTAATCATTACTTTGATTGGTATATTTACCACTTATTCTGGATTTGTTGCACTTAAAAACAAACCTAAAGAATAACTATGGGGCTATTCTCTCAGTATTATAAAATAGAAAATGAAAATATAAACCATATTGTTTTCGCTGAACAAGTTGGTGACAATATAGAGTTTACGTATTTTCAAGGTGAATCTGAATTAGACCGAGTTACAATAGAAAGTACCGGAGAAGCAAGATTAAGGGCCAATGATTCAGAAATAAAAATTAGCCAAACTTGGCTTGGCACTAAGCTCTTTTTAATAACACCCAATGGAGAAATACAACTAGTTAAAGTTAAAAAAAGTGAGATTTTTCAAGATGTTTCTAAAGCAAACGAAAAGCCACCAATTCAGATAAATTACAAAATAATTGTATCAGGTATTTTATTGGCATTAATATCCTTGTTACTATATTATTACTATCCAGATTCATCGAGTTTAGTTATGAAAGTATTTCCATTCGGAGTTGCTTTTTTAGGTGGTCATTTAATAGCTAGTCAATTATTCCAAAACGAAAATATACTTGGTAAATCCAAGAGCCGTATTTTGGTTAGTTTGATTTTTGGTATAGGAACATTAATTTTTGCTGAAAATTATTTTGGAAACAGTTCTGACATTTCAGGAAATTCACCTTTAACAAAAGCAATAATTAGTAAAGTAGATTTCCATGAAGCAATGCGCATCAAGAGAAAAGATATAGATGCTTATTGGAGCCATGACTATATATTTTATGTCGATGGTAAAGAATATAGTGGTTATAAGAGATCTAGCAATCCCATTTATAAAATAGGCGATACAATTATGGTGCAATATTTAGAAGGCAAACCACAATTTAACAAACAATTTGATAATGCTAATCCTGTAGATTCTTATGATTAGTTCATTTTAAAGACGAAGTTCAAAACAATCATTTCTCAAAACCCTGAACCTTATGCCTTAGCCCTGAATAGGATTTCAATACTGCTTTGGCACTTCAGACAGATAGTGGCGACTCGATCAGTAGTGGCAACATATTCGCATCGTCTGTTACCCAAACATGCATTTTATTACCATCCTTAAATACATTTCCCGTTACTAGGTCTCGTAAAATCGATTCTTCGTAAAGAAAATATTGCAACCCACCAACGTTGCCCCATAGCAGCCCTAGGATGTTCGAAAATATATGAAAGCCAATACCACTTTCGGAAAATGTATATATTTAAGTGATTGACTCAAAATAACTAATATATGTATAATTCATTAAAGGTTTAAGACTAACTAAATCTAATTATTTTCTAATCAAATATCTCCCCTATACACAAAGCATACAGATACTTTTGTGCTATTATCAAAGCACCAAATCTGTATTTATGAAAAACAATTTTAAATTTTTATTTCTATTATTAATAACAGGCCTAACGATTACATCTTGTAAAAAAGATGTGGTTGATGACGAACCTACGGCATTCAAACAAGTGGATGACTATAGCAATGAAGCAATATATGAGTGGAATGAGACTTTTCTTCAGGTAGAAAGGTACGCGGCAGGTTATCGTCCGGGTCCGGCTCCCAGAGCAGTTGCTTACATGGGTTTATCAGCTTATGAGGCTTGTATAGCCGGAATGCCGGATTTTAACTCTTTTAATGAATATTGGGCTGGATTTAAGGTACCGGCTGCAGATGCAACGAAGGAATATCACTGGCCGCTGGTGGTAAGTGCAAGTTATGAGTATCTGATGCCTAGGTTCTTTAATAAAGTACCCTCTGCTCAGGAACAACTCATTAAGACAACTGCTAAAAGGCTAAATGATAAGTATAAAGCGGAAGTTTCTGCCGAAGTCTATGACAGATCTGTCAATCGTGGCAAAGAAGTGGCAGAAGCGGTTTGGGAATGGTCCAAGACTGACCTTGTCGGGCATGATCACTTCCTTGATCCTTTTCAGGGTTATGACTGGGTAGCAAAATATAAAAAAGCAGGTGACTGGGAACCTACATTCCCGGGACCAGGCAAGCCAATGGGAGGTGTATGGGGTAAAGCCAGAACTTTTGCTATAAAAGAAGACCAAAAGGTTTGTCGCAAACCAATCCCATATAGTGAGGACCCTAAATCGCACTTGTATTCTCAGGCCATTGAAGTTTACGCCCAAAATACTCCTTCATTGTCCTATGAAGCCGAATGGGTAGGTGAATTCTGGAGTGATGACTTAGTAAATCTAACATTCAGTCCCGGAGTAAGATTTTTAGCCATAGGAAATCAGGTATTGGATCGTGAAAAGAGCAATCTGGAGACAGCGGTATGGATGACAGCTTTGGTAGGCACTTCATGTAATGATGCTGGTGTAGCATGCTGGTATTCTAAATATTACTACAATGTAGAAAGACCGGAATCTTATATAAAAAGACTCATTGACCCATCGTGGGAACCAAATTTATACAACCCTCTCACTGGTGATGAAGGTATGACTCCATCCTTTCCGGCTTATCCTTCCGGCCACTCCACTATGGGTGCAGCCGGAGCAGAAGCTTTGGGATATATTTTCGGGTATAGCTATGGTATGACGGACAATTGTCACAGAAACAGAACTGAATTTGAAGGTACACCAAGGACTTTTTCCAGTTTTGAAGAAATGGCACTAGAGAATGCATGGTCGAGAGTTCCGCTTGGGGTTCACTTTAGAATGGATAGTGAAGAAGGAGTGAGGTTTGGTAAAGATATAGGCAGGGCTGTACACAGACTACCTTGGAAAAAGTAAGTTAAGTTAGTATTTAAATTGCACTTTGAATTTGAAATACAAGGTGGGAAAACTGTTAATGAAGGAGAGTCTTATTTGGCTCTCCTTTTTATTTTCAAGTATCACATTCTTTGTTTGGCGGATTTCAAAAATTTAGTGGGTAAATAATTGACAAATTCTCATCGTTTTTTTGATATTTGCACCCCTAATCATTAATGTATGCCCACTTTTCCCAGCGATATTGAGATCGCACAAAAAGCAGATATAAAACATATCAAAACTATTGCTGCTAAAATCCAAATTTCAGAAGACGATTTGGAGTATTATGGCAAATACAAAGCAAAATTACCACCCAATTTACAAAGTACTGAACCAAAAGGAAAATTAATTCTGGTTACCGCTCTTTCGCCAACTAAATACGGAGAAGGAAAGACCACAATGACCATTGGATTGGTGGATGGATTGAATTATAATGGAAAAAATGCCATAGCCGTATTGAGAGAACCGTCACTTGGTCCCGTTTTTGGTGTCAAAGGTGGTGCAGCAGGTGGTGGTTATGCCCAGGTAATTCCCATGGAGGATATCAATCTGCATTTTACGGGCGATTTTTCTGCCATTGAGAAAGCCAACAACCTGCTTTCCGCCATGATTGACAATAACATTCAGAACAAACAGTTTAGTCTGAATATTGATCCAAGAACCGTAGCGTGGAAACGTGTTATGGATATGAATGACCGAGCACTTCGCCAGATTATAATAGGAATAGGAGGTAAAGCCAATGGCATCATGCGGGAAGATGGTTTCAATATAACTCCTGCTTCTGAAGTTATGGCCATCCTCTGTCTTTCAAACGATATGGCAGACTTAAAAAGACGTCTGGGAAATATTTATGTCGGACAAACCTTTGATGGTAAACCGGTGTTTGCCAGAGATATAAAAGCTGTTGGTGCTATGGCTGTACTGCTCAAAGATGCCCTGAAACCAAATCTCGTACAAACACTGGAAGGTAATCCTGCCATTTTGCACGGCGGGCCTTTTGCAAGCATCGCACAGGGTACCAATACAGTTATAGCAACCAGGACAGGTCTGTCACTTGGAGACTACGTGGTCACAGAAGCAGGTTTTGGTGCTGATCTTGGCGCAGAAAAATTTTTGCACATTAAGTGTGTTTCTTCCGGATTAAAGCCAGATGTGGTGGTCGTTGTAGCTACAGTAAGAGCATTAAAACATCACGGTGGCGTACATAAAGATGAATTGACCTTGTCAAATCCGGAGGGAGTCAGAAAGGGATGCTGCAATCTGGAAAAACATATTGAAAACATACAAAAATTCGGACTAAATCCTGTCGTCACCATCAATGCATTTCCAACAGATACAGATGATGAATATAAAGTGATCAAAGAAATATGCTCCGCAAAAGGGGTCTCGGCTATTGTAAGTACTGCATTTGCTCATGGTGGAAAAGGATCTGCTGAATTGGCGGCAGCTGTAGTAGAAAGCATTGATAAAAATGAAAATCACTTCAAGCCACTCTATAATTTGTCAGATAGTATGGAGCATAAAATTAAAACCATTGCCACTGAAATATACGGTGCAGATGGCGTAGAATATTCATCAAAAGCAAAATCGCAGATATCTCAGATAACCAAACTTGGATTCAATGAATTTCCCGTATGTATGGTGAAAACTCCGTTAAGTTTTTCAGATGATGAAAAAAAGATAGGACGTCCTACTGGCTTTAAGGTGACTGTTCGGGAGTTTGAATACGCTGGCGGTGCAGGTTTTGTGATACCACTTCTCGGGGATGTAATGCGTATGCCCGGACTTCCGGCTGTACCAAGTGCTGAGCACATAGATATTGATGAAGATGGTAAGGTGACAGGTTTGTTTTAAAACTTCTTGAACAAGATTTCTTAAATTCAAATTTTATCAGCTTGATATTAAAAAACAAATAATTCTATATCTTTTATTGGAGAATATTTTTTGTCATCTTTCAAAGTTAGCAAAAGCATAACACTTTGTTAAAAAAAGTTTATCGTTGAATATTTTATGCATATTCTGTAATTTTAGATATATTTTTGTTTTGAAAATATTTATCACTTTTTAATTACATAGCTTATGAAAAACACATTTACTAAATCGCTATTTTTCTTGATGCTTTTATTTTTTATCATTTCTTGTTGTAAGGATGAAGAAACTTCAGGAAATAATTTTTTATCCAATGGAGATATTGAAAATGGTCAACAGGATTGGCAGAGTAACATAACTGATGTATTCAATGAAAACGAATATAAATTTGGAGTTTCCAATGATATTGCATGTTCAGGAAAGAGTTCATTGTTTATTACTTGTGATGAAGTTACAAAAAATGAATCTTTTGCAAACTATTTTCAATCTTTTCCTGCAACGGCATTTAAATCAGGAGAAAATCTAACCCTTACAGTGAAAGTGAAGGGTGAAAATTTAGTTGGAGAAGGTGTTTCTGTGGCTTTTCGTGGTAACAAAACTGGCAAGAACGAACCAATTTTTTTTAAGACCACACAAGGATTTAATTCATTAAAAGGTACTTTTGATTGTAGAGAAGTGAAGTTAACCTTAAACCCATATTTGGGAGACTCAGATATTATTTATGTTTTTTTAATCTTATTACCAAATACAACTGGTAAAGTATATTTCGATGATATTTTCTTGACGAATAAATAATATTCTTGTTTAGTCTAAAAATAAGTATTTTATTTTCTTAAAATGTATTACTCTGTCCTTAATATTGGATGTATTTTAAACCAATATCAAATGCGGATCAGGTAATCACTTTGGAAAAAAATTACTGTTCCGAAGGACTTATTTTTTCAATGTCAGTTTCTATAGATCTTAATTTTGATTTACAGAATTCTGAGAGTTCTGCTGCTCTTTTAAGCTTTTCGCTAAGGTCATCAAGGCCTGTCTCGTCAGATTGAAGCGAAATAAGAATATTATTTAATTCTGCATAAGCAGTATCATAGGTCATTTTTTTACTCATGTTTTGTTCATTTTAATGATGTCATCATAAAATTGGATTTCGATCTCTTTTTTGTTGTTCAATGACCCGGCTCTTGATATTATTTTTTCTTCCTGCCGGATAATGGCGTATCCCCTTTTGAGTACATTTTTTGGATCCAAAAGACTTATTTGTTTGTCCGCCATCAGTATCAGTTCCTTATGTTTCCTTATACTATTTTGGGTAGCAACTTGTATTTGACGGGTATTTTGATCAAGGCTATTCATATGCTTTCTGATGATTTCCGTAGGCAATATCTTCATCCATTGTGTGGTTTGCAAAAGTGTTAATTCATGCTGACGCACAAATCTTTTAGCCAATTGACTGATCCAGTTTGTCGCTTCGGAGACCCTGGTTTCAAATCCCAGATTGTGCTCGATAAGATAATCTGATACCGCAGTTGGAGTTTTGAGAGAAATATGAGCCACTGTATCAGCTACCGTTGAGTCTATATCATGACCAATCCCTGTTATCACCGGCAATTTTGATTTACTGATCCTTGCACCGATGTTAAAATTATCAAACCAAGCTAAGTCAAGTCGGGATCCACCACCCCGAATGATCAATACACAATCAAAATTCCTGCTATTTTCGTTGATCTCATCCAATGCCTGACATACTTCTCTTTCCGTATTTTGTCCCTGCATGGCCACCTGAAATAATTTTACTGAATATTGATAACCATGCCCGTTTTGTAACAAGTGATTTTTAAAATCTATATATCCTGCAGCAGTTTCTGAAGATATTACAGCAATACGTTGCACGACAGAGGGTAGTTTTGTAAGTTTGTTAAGATGGGTCAAACCTTCATCAAGAAGTTTTTGTAATATTTTTTGCCTGTTCATTTCCATCTGACCAATGGTAAAGGCAGGATCAATATCTTCTACGATGAGCTTCATGCCATATCTCTCGCTAAATTCGACTTGTACCTTTAGCAAAACATGGGTGCCTTCCTTGATCAAAGAAGGCAATAAAGCACCAAGCTTATTTTTTATAAACAAAAAGGTTTTAAACCATATATTGGCTGAAATCTGAGCAGTGATTTCATTGGATGTCTTGTCATGATATACAAGGTCCAGATAAACGTTACCCCGCACTTCCTTTACCTGAGCTATCTCACAATCCACCCATATAGGTTCAGAAAAATTGAGTGCTACTACCCGTCTTATATATTCATTAAGTTCGTAAAGAGAGTATGACGCTGGCATATTAATATTTATTGGCCAATACAAAAAGCAGCATTAACTCTACATTCTGTTGTGCATTCAGAAATAAAAATTCATTTCAATTAAAATCATCACGCTTTTCAACTGATCATCTTCTTAACTAAATCAGCCGCTTCCTGAAGTTGAATGGCAGAATGTACTTCCAAACCGCTGTTGTCTATGAGTTCTTTTGCGATATCTGCATTTGTTCCCTGCAATCTAACTATGATAGGCACCCGGACATTTCCGAGATTTTTGTAAGCATCCACAATACCCTGTGCTACTCTGTCACATCTTACTATACCACCGAAGATATTGATAAGGATGGCTTTTACATTATTGTCCCTAAGTATAAGTCTGAATGCCTGCTCTACTCTGGCAGCATCGGCAGTTCCCCCTACATCAAGGAAGTTGGCAGGTGATCCGCCTGATAATTTTATTATATCCATTGTCGCCATTGCAAGACCAGCACCATTTACCATACATCCCACATTTCCATCCAGATTGACATAGTTCAAACCATAACTTTTTGCTTCCACCTCTGTAGGATCTTCTTCATCGGTGTCTCTCAGTGCTTCCAGATCAGGGTGTCTGAATAATGCATTCTCATCTAGTGTCACTTTAGCATCTACTGCTATGATACGTTCATCGGCTGTTTTTAAACAAGGGTTAATCTCAAATAGTGAAGCATCTGCTCCGATATATGCCTTATATAAATTGCCGATAAACTTAATAAAATCTTTGTATGCATTGCCACTTAGACCAAGATTAAAAGCGATGTTTCTTTTTTGAAAATCCCTTAACCCTACATGCGGGTCAACGTACTCTTTGTGGACCAAATGAGGAGTCTGCTCTGCTACTTCCTCTATATTCATCCCGCCTTCAGTAGAATATATGATTACATTTCGCTTTTTTTCTCTATCCATGAGTATAGAGACATAATATTCTTTACACTTATCATAGTCGGCATAACAGTCTTCAGCGATCAATACTTTTCTGACTAATTTGCCATCACCATCCATCCCACCAGGTGTTTGGGGAGTTTTAAGCATCATTCCGAGTATGTTTCCTGCGTGTTGCTTCAGATCATCCATGTTTTTAGCAAGCTTTACACCACCACCTTTGCCTCTGCCTCCAGCATGGATTTGTGCTTTTACTACACAAAACTGAGTTCCGGTTTCAGCTTTCAACTGTTCATATCCTGCTACTGCTTCTTCCACAGTGTGAGCCAGCTTTCCTCGTTGTATTGCTACTCCAAAAGAAGACAATAATTCCTTTCCCTGATATTCGTGTAAATTCATGATTAATTTTGGTTTGGGGCAAAATTAAAGTTAAATTAAGTAATTGCAAATAATAAGACAACAAATCATACCAAAGGCCGGAAATTTATTCTTGTTCGTGGATTAAAATATTCAGCCACTAAGTTACTGACTCAGGTTTTCCCGTCCATAATTTTAAAAATTCAATCTTTTTTGGTTTGTTCTTGTTTAAATTTAATGGCTAAAAGTAAATTTCTAAAATTTTATTCTGAAAGTTCAGGACAAAGTGTTTTTTTTTATCCACAAATTAGGGTCAATAAAAATTGACGAAATACTATATTCTGATTGAATATTGATATTAATCACCGATATTTGTGGAGGAAATATTTCATAGGATTTAATTATAAACCATGGAAGTTGTAATTTTGCACCTTCAAAAAAATCCATTTAGGATTCATATTGTTTAATTATTTTTAAATTAATAAAAAATATAATAATGAGTAAAGTTACCGTAATAGGAGCTGGAAATGTCGGGGCTACTGTGGCCAATGTGCTGGCACATAAAGACATCGTTAAGGAAATAGTATTGGTGGATATCGTAGGAGATCTCGCAAAAGGAAAAGCATTGGATACCTGGCAGCAGGCTCCCATTGACAACTACAGTACATCTTTATTTGGCACAAGTGATTACAAAGATACTGCCGGCTCTGATATAGTAGTGATTACTGCGGGTATTCCCCGTAAACCAGGTATGAGCAGAGATGATCTTATTTCAACCAATGCCAATATAGTAACTTCAGTGGTTAAATCTGTATTGGAGTATTCAAAAAATCCGATCATTATAGTAGTATCCAATCCATTGGATGTCATGACATATGCCGCCTTTAAAGCTTCGGGTTTGGACAGAACCAGAGTATTTGGCATGGCAGGCGTACTTGATACTGCAAGATATCGTGCTTTTCTGGCGACAGAACTGAATGTTTCGCCTAAAGATATACAGGCATTATTGCTAGGAGGACATGGAGATACTATGGTTCCACTTCCGAGATATACTACCGTAAGTGGAATACCAGTGACAGAATTGGTGAATGAAGATGTACTTACCGCTATTGTGGACAGAACAAAATCAGGTGGTGGTGAATTGGTGAAACTTATGGGAACTTCAGCATGGTATGCACCCGGAGCTGCAGCAGCTCAAATGGTGGAAGCCATAGTGAAAAATGAAAACAGAATATTTCCGGTTTGTGCTCATCTCACAGGAGAGTATGGCTTAAATGACATATTTGTAGGTGTTCCCGTAAAATTGGGCAAAAACGGTATCGAAAATATCATCGAGCTTCAACTTAATGGCGACGAAATGAAATTGCTTCACGATTCAGCCACAGCTGTAAAAGAAGTTATGGACGTATTTGATAAAATGTAGGCAGTTTTAAACTTTTAGACAGGACTTTGGTTTAGTTTGTCTTAAACAGATGGTAGTATGGTGATTAACAGGCAAAATCTGTCATTAATTAAGACAAATAGAGGAAATAGTATTTCAGATCTCTCAGATCAAAGTCCTGTTTTATTGGTTTTTCTAAGACATTTTGGATGTGTTTTTTGCAAGGAATCACTCCATGATATCTCTAAAAAGAAGGAAAAATTTATATCAGAAGGTATTAAAATTGTTTTGGTACACATGTCTGATATTAAAACCGCTGAATCCTACTTCAAAAAATATGGTATTGATAATGTTGAGCATGTTTCTGACCCTGAATGTAAATATTATGCTGTTTTTGGGTTGGTGAAAGGTTCTTTTAGCCAGCTTTTTGGGTTAAAGACCTGGTTGAGAGGTTTTGAAATAGCTGCTACAAAACAGGTTCTCCCCGGTACCACAAGAATCGGTGATGGTTTCCAGATGCCTGGCATATTTTTGTTAAAAGATAGTAATGTGATAGAAAGCTTCATCCATAATTCTGTGGCGGATAAACCTGATTATGAATCATTTATTGATGTTTGTCACCTTGATTAGGAATTTTTAACATGTTGTTTGTAATACATTCTTATCTCTGAACGTTATCCAGAAATAAATTCGTTATTCAAATGAAGTTAATCATTTTTTTTAAAATCCTGATCTTTTTTGTATCCATCGGTAGTACTACTGCACAGATTGATTTTGTAAATACTGAATCTGAACTTGCCTTCCATTGTGATGTGATGGCCAATGCAGCAGAAAATCGGCATCGTATAGTTGCCATGGAAAAATTCAATAAACATTTTTATCAGGCTTTAGCCGAAAAAGGATCATTTCTTTATCCTTTTGATTCACTTAAATGGATATCCAAAAAGATTACAGAAGATAAATCATTTCGTATTTTCACCTGGGAAGTTAAGGTTGCCGAAGGAGAAGTTCAATATTTCGGGGTACTTCAGACCGCAAATGATAAAATATTTATTTTCAAGGACCAATTTAAAAATGCGGAAGGGTTGGCTGAAGAAGAGTTTAGCCATGAAAACTGGTTGGGAGCGGTATATTATAACCTGATGGAAATAAAACCAGCAAAGGGAGAAAAATACTATTTGCTATTTGGAGTAAATCGGTGGAACAGATACGAAAATGTAAAACTGGTAGATGTTCTTTTTTTTACCAAGGAAGGTATCCCCTATTTTGGAAAACCAGTATTTAAAAGGACTGAAAAGGATAAGTCTGTAGTGGTGTCAAACCGACTGGTATTTAAATATGCTGCAGATGGCATTATGACAGTAAACTATAATCCCGGTATGGAGATGATCGTTTTTGATAATTTGATAGTAAAGATGAGTCGTATTCCCGGGCAAGGTGAAACGCTTGTACCGGATGGAAGTTATGTGGGATATGTATGGGAAAATGACATTTGGAATCGAATAGATAAAATAGCCACTGAAGTGATGGATGAAGCACCCAGACCACAACCTATTCTTGATAAACGTAAGGGTAAAAAAATATTTGGTAACTGACAAAATTTAAAAACACGATGAAACATTTTCCGATATTCTTGATTTTTTGTTTGAACATTTCTCTGGCATCAGCCCAAAAGGCCAATACTGAAAACAGATTTGAAGGCTATATTATATATGCTGACGGGTCCAGAAAAGATGGCATTATAGAAGTGGAAGATTCAACTTTCCCATGGGCGTTTCAGGAAAATATAAAGTTTTTTGATAAATCACTGCTTACTGCCGGAAAGATAAAAGAGATCAAAAAACAAATTGTATTCCTGGCGAAATCATAGAATATGGGTTTTCAGAAAGAAAATTTGTACATGTATCCTATTATGTAAAAGGTCCGGATGAAGACAATGTTCTTAAATCATCTTTTGGCAAATTTAAAGGGGAAAAAAATACAGATTATTTTGCTGAAATCTATAACCCAGGAAAAGTTTCCTTATTAAAGTTTTATATACCACCTGTCCTTACAGATGAAGATTATGACGATGCAGACTTGATGAAAAAACACATAGAGCAATCCAAAACATCCTTTGATATCCTGATCACCAAACCAGATGAAAAACCCAAATCTATAGACGATATTAGCATTAAAGGTTTTTTTAAGGATTGCCCTTATATTGTGGACAAATACAGCAACGGAAAATATAAGATAAAACCTGGTAAAAGCCTGAAAGCTATGTTTAAATCTGAAAAATTGCCGGGTGTAAAACTGGAAGAAGCGGCCACTGATATTTTGTCAGATTATGAAGCACATTGCGTCAAATAGTTATTTAGGTATCATAAAAAAATCTGGCAGGTTATGATTCCTGTCAGATTTTTTTGTTGAAAAGAGTATTTTTCTTATTGTCTGCTTTTGAGTACTGCGCTGGTTGATTTTTCCTTTCCTTCTCTGATATATTTTACTTTTACTTTATCATTAGGATTGTAGGGCTTAAGAGCTTCAAGCAAGCCGTTTGATGTAAAAATATAGGTGTCGCTAATCTTTAGGATGATATCACCACGACGCAAGCCTGCAGAAGCAGCGGCTGATCCATCTACCATGTCATTGATGACTACCCCATGGTCAGTATCATCTATCATCACTCCTAGCGTTGCTTTATTGGTATTAGGTTTTTCAGATTTGAAATCAAAGTTTCTGGTTCTTTCAGGAAAATAAGATTTGTCATCTTTGTCGATCCACATCATACGATTCTTTTTCCTGTCTCTATCACCGCCTCTGATAACCATTTTTTCTCTGTCATCACTATATTCTATTATATCTGCATCTATAGTAATATCCATATTTTCACTATCAAAATTTCGGTTAATATTGATATTGCCAAGCTCTTTTTCCAATTCGGCAGGCATTTCACCTTCACCGTCCCATTCGATTACTTTTTCACCATCACCTTCCCTTTTGATAATTTTGTATTTTTCAACATTTTTACCATTTTTCATTTCAGAAGTGATTTCTACACTTTTATCCCCTTTATGGTCTGAAGTTTTTGTTTTTGAAGTTGAAGATTTTGTGATTTTCACCACATTCTGACCATCTTTACCTTTTTCTACATTTATCATTTCGATTTCATCCGGTGAGATCGAATTTAGAAGTTCTTCAGCTTCTTTTCCTTCCGCTTCTGTGCGGGTTTCACTGATCTTGCCGTTATCATTTATTTTTTTTATAATGACCACTTTTTTCAGATCTTTATTTTCTTTTTCCTGAGCGTAAGTATTACTAATAAGAGTCATTAAGACAAAAAGGGTAAAAACTTTTTTTAAATTGATTAACATGCTTTAAATATTTAATTTAGAATGAAAAATGATTTTTAATGATGTGTTTATGTATCAAACTTGATCCAAAGCAAGTCAATTAATCAGCTATTAAATGTAACCAACTTCTACTTTTGCTTACTTATTTATAAAACATCCCATTTGTTTTTGGACCAAAAAACTACCTTTTAATATACTCTATACTTTCTTTTTGACTCCTTCCCGGTAAAATTAAACTCAAGTTTGGAATTTTTTTGTAATGTAGTACCTGATTGTTCTTCAAATATTCTTTTATATTTCTGATAAATATTTCCAGGCTGTTTTTCCCCGTTTATTTTCAGGTGTTTTCCTGTCAATTCCACCT
The DNA here is from genome assembly GCA_016714445.1 of Saprospiraceae bacterium. Classification (GTDB taxonomy): domain Bacteria; phylum Bacteroidota; class Bacteroidia; order Chitinophagales; family Saprospiraceae; genus OLB9. Next base: position 129,497 of record JADJNF010000008.1, read on the forward strand.
TATTTTCCTGGCCGGGAATTAGAAGACCATCCCTGTTTAAGGCATTTCCTAATGCTTCACTGAAGTTTTTAGAATCGTGTTTTTCCAAGCCATATATTCCTTCATGACCATCTTCTACCCCATCAGGAAATCTTTTTTCAAAATGAAATTCACCAGGCCCATCTCCTTCAAAATCAAAAAATTTAATATTTGGATGAATCTGCATGTCTTTTATATCCGGAAAAGCAAAACCATCAAATTTGAAATCCAAACTATCTAAACCGTCGAAATTAAATTTCATTTTACCCAACTGTTCCTGCAATTTCTGCATTTGTTCATTCAGTTTGCCTTGTTGAAAATCAAAATTTTCCAATCCTTCCAACCCTTTCAATGCATCCAATCCCTTCAAAGCATCAAGATTTCCAAATCCTTTGAAATTGAACCCTTTCATGATTGAATCCATCATTTCATTTTCATGACCGAAGTCGAATTCAAAAGGCTTCATTTCATCATCCCCAAAATAGAACATTTTTGCGTTTCCTTTGCTCAAATTCCCTGGTTTTACCTCTTGGATTATATCATCATATTTTTCAAAATCCTTTTGGTCAATTTTTTTTCCATCAATTTCCAGATCAGTGACTTTTCCGTCTTCCAAAGAAATTTTTATATCCTGATCATTCGTTTTTTTCTGTATACGTATGGATTCCTTTTTGTAGGGGATGGTATCTGCTGCAACAGTAATATGCTGTTCCTCCACTTCATTTACTGAGGAAGTAGCAGAACCCGTAAGATCCTTTGTAAACAACATTACAAGTCCGATAAGAACTACGGATGTAATGATCTTTTCTTTGAGATAATTTCGTGTTTGTGCCATGTTTAATATTCTTTTTATACGGTTTGAAAAAAAACTTTCCTTTTTACTGAAATTCATTGCGAGTTCCGGTGCAGTACCGTTGATGTAAATATCCTGTACTTTCACCAGTGTTTTTGCATAATATAAATGGTCACCCATAAAGCCAATAGCCAACTCATCGCAAGAACTTTCCCGTTCCAGACGTATATTGGATGATATCCACCATATAGCAGGATGGTAGTAAAAGACAACTTCGATGAGTGTTTGGATAATATTGATGTAAATATCTTTGCGAACAAAGTGCGCCAGTTCATGTGCAAGAATGGCTTCAGTTTCTTTTACGTTCAATTGATTTACAATCCCTACAGGAAATAAGATAATCGGCTTAAAAAAACCCAGTATCATAGGCGATTTTACATGTATGCTCTCTCCGATGGCTATATTTTCTTTGATATGATAATGTCCACACAACTTTCTGAAAGACCTGTAAGTATCCTGGCAATATAAAGGAATAGAAGTTCTCGATAAAAACTCGACATAAACCAGTGAAAAAATAAATTTTAATCCAAAAAGAACTACCCCGGATATCCATGCTATAAAAATAGGAATTCGATAGGTATCAATCCAGGAATAAACAAAAGTCAGAAAATCTGTTTCTACAGGCTTTGATGCTACATAAAGCATGGAGATATTAAAAATATCATTCGTTTGAATGCCTGTGAAGTTGATTTGATAATATAAAAATGTAGTGGCTGCGGTCAAAAGTGCTGTCATCAAACTTCCGAGTGCAATAAGGTATCTGATATTGGCTCGATGGTTTTGGTACAATTTTAAAAAAACTGACATGATTACACCAATCAATGTAAATTGCCATAATGAGTGAATAATGGTCCAAACCAAAGCATTTATGGTGTGCTCTTCCAATGGGATTGATGTTAACATATCAGGATTTATTTTCCAGTTTGGCAATTAGAGATTTTAATTCTGAAAGTTCTTCGACCGATGAAGAAGTATTGCCCAGCGCTTGCATGACCAAATTCATGGCAGAACCCTGAAATGCAACATTGACAAAGTCACTGATGAGATTATTTTTGGTTTCATTTTCTCTGACCACTGCTTTATATATGTGGGTTCTGGCGGCAGTATCTCTTTTCACCAACCCTTTTTCATTCATAATCTGCATCAGTTTAAGTGTAGTGGTATATCCTACATCCCGACGCGTATTGAGCAAATCATTGATATCCCTAACAGACGACGCTCCTTTTTCCCATAGTATGTGGAGAATCTCCAGCTCAGAATCAGTAGGTTTAAATTTTGTCATAAGGATGTATCTTTATTTAAATACCCGACAAAGATATACGAAGCACTTCGTATTGTCAATACTATGTACGAAATTATTCGTAGTTTTAAGAAAATTTTAACGAATTAGATTACCGCTTGCCTATTTATCCGTATTTCGGTTACTTATTTGTACACATTTACATTGGTTTTAACCTTGTGTAATTGTTATCATTTTAATTTGTATACACCCATCCTTTTAATGACAACCTTATTTTTTATACTTTTGCAGGATGAAGCTCATACTCACCATAGCTGCAAGATATCTCTTCGGTAAAAAGACGACCAACGCGATTAATATCATCACCTGGATATCGATCATCGGTATGTCTATCGGTACAGCAGCCCTGATCCTGATTCTTTCGGTTTTTAATGGTTTTGAAAGTCTGCTTTCCGGTATGTTGAGTAATTTTAATCCTGATATAAAGATAACCCTTGCCGAAGGTAAATACATATCAAAAGATAGTATAGATGCGGAAAACATTAAAAAAATAGCAGGTATTGAGCGAATTGCCTTTACCCTCGAAGAAACTTCATTTTTTGATTATAAAGGCTCTCAAGAAGTGGGCATCATCAAAGGTGTAGACGATGACTTCATGAAGGTGACCGGGCTTGACACATCTCTGATTACAGGAGCGGCAAAATTTGGGCAGGAAACAGAGTTTGGTATTTTTGGTTCGGGCATGAATACCAAACTATCTGTAAATCCCTCTGACGGTTTCACTTCTGCTACAGCATACATGCCTTCCATAGAATCAAAAGGACCACTTGCAAAAGATTTTACAGCCTTGCAGTTCTATCCTTCCGGCACATTTTCTGTGGGAAGTGATGTCGACATGCAATATGTTCTGGTAAGCTACAATGCAGTAAATAATCTTCTTCACCTGGATAATCATTTTAGCGCTTTGGAAATCAAACTTAATCCTGGCGCATCTGAAAAAAAAGTATTGACATCGCTGAAAGCATTGACAGGTGACAAGTTTATCATAAAAAACCGATATCAGCAAGATGAAGGATTTCTGAAAATCATGAACATCGAAAAATGGATCAGCTACCTTATTGCCTGTTTGACTTTGTTGATCATTGCCTTCAATCTTGTAGGATCACTTTGGATGATCGTACTGGAAAAGAAAAAAGACATTGCCATCCTGAAATCTATGGGTCTGACTAAATCCGGAATCAAAAGTATTTTTCTTTCCCTGGGATTGCTTATTTCTGTAATCGGTTTATTGGTCGGTTTTATACTTGGCATCATACTTTACTGGATGCAAAAGGAGTACGGGCTGATCAGTGTTCCGGATGGATTTATGATCGACGCTTATCCAATAGAAATGAGATGGCCGGACTTTTTAATAGTCACCATTACCGTTATAGTGATTGGGTTTATTGCATCACTTTTACCTTCACTACGAGCAGGACAGATCAGCGCATTTGTGAGGCAGGAGTAACGATAGTAATAGAAATTCTATATCATAGGTCATTAAAAAATAAGATGAATTAGATTGGTAGTCGATAAATAATCATGCTTCATCTGATTTTTATTATCATTTAATATAGTCCGGAACTATCTCTCTACATAGCTTGTTTGTATATCGAATCAAAAAATAAAAATCATGCTTATTGCTTTAATCGTATTAGTTGTTGTGGGTTTGTTGGTCATGTCATTGTACAATAAACTGGTATCTTTAAAAAACCGTGTACTCGAAGCCTGGAGCGGCATTGATGTGCAGCTCAAAAGAAGATATGATCTTATACCCAATCTGGTAAACACTGTCAAAGGATATGCAGCTCATGAAAGCGGTACTCTTGAAAAAGTAATTCAGGCGCGTAATCAAGCCATGTCAGCAGGAAGCGGTGGCAATATCAATGCTCAGGTACAAGCCGAAAATGCACTTTCCGGTACTCTGAAATCATTATTTGCATTATCAGAAAATTATCCTGATTTAAAAGCCAATACCAGCTTTTTACAATTGCAATCCAGCCTTGGCGAAATAGAAGAAACTCTTCAGAATGCCAGAAGATATTATAATGCCTTGGTTAGAGATAACAATACAGCAGTAGAGGCGTTCCCGTCCAATCTTATTGCCAATGCCTTCCATTTTGAAAAGTTTGACTTCTTCGAAATTGAAAATGAAGCAGAAAGACAAAATGTAGAAGTAAAATTCTAAAAAATCTATGTATAGGGCAAGAATACATTTCATAGTTCAATGACCATGTATTCTTGTTCTGTATTTCTTAAACCCTAAAGAAAGTCCCCATGCATAATATCAAATTTGCTTTTGTTTTGCTTTTTATGTTCGTCAATACTTTGGCCCATGCAGAGTATTTTGTTATAAAAGATTACAAAGTAGAGATGAAGGTTTTTGGAAGTCAGGGCATGTTTGAAGTAAACGAAACAATCACGGTTGAGTTTTCGGAACCACGAAGAGGTATTTTCCGAAATATTCCTTACCGTTATCGCATAGACGGAAAAGAAGTGGAAATCAGTATCTATGATGTAAATGTGGAGTCATTCAGACATAAAAACTATAAGGAAAACAATGATTACGTGATCAGAATAGGTGACCCGGACATATATGTAGAAGGTACCCAAACTTATCACATATCATACAAGGTCAAAAAGGCCTTCCTTTTTATGGAAGACCATACTGAATTTTACTGGAATATCATAGGAAACGGTTGGCAAGTACCCATAGACACAGTGCATTATAAAGTTACACTGGATCAGGCCATGCCAATGGCTGAAAGTGATTATTACATTTATACAGGTATGATGGGTGAAAAAGGTCAGGATGCAACAGTTCAATATTACGTTGATGCCTTTCAAGGCTCTTCCACAAGACCTTTTAATCCGCATGAAGGAATGACTTTGGCCATCAATCTGCCATTGAACTATATAAAAAGACCGGGTAAATGGGAGTTGCTTTGGGAAAAATATGGGACAAGCGGTATTGGTGGATTGTTATTTCTTATTATAAGTGGTTTATTTTACAGAACGTGGAATCGATACGGAAAAGATTATCCTATTGTACGAATGGTTCAGTATCTTCCTCCAAAGGAGCTCAATCCGGCTGAAGCTGGCGTCATTATAGATGAAAAAGCTGATAATATAGATATATTGGCTCTCTTGCCGTATTGGGCACACAATGGACATATTCTTATCAAACGAATACCTAAAAACAGAGGAAAAGATGACCATGAATTGATCAGAATCAAAGACCTTCCATCCAATGCAGGACCATACGAAAAAATAGTTTTTGATGGATTATTTGCCGACGGAGATGCGATATTGGTAAGCAGTTTGGAAAATAGTTTTTATGAATATCTTCAATCTGCCAAAGGTTCTCTGAAATCTCATCTCAATACCATGGGCATTTACTATCCTGTATCTATTAAGCTTCAGATATATTCTGCTGTTATTGCTGTAATGCTTGCATTTGTGGGTGTTTTTTTAGGTATAGTTTTTCAATCTGTTGCCATCGGCCTTGGATTGGGATTGAGTAGTGTTATCGGATTGATTTTTGCCAATTATATGCTAAAGAAAAATGAAAAAGGAGTACATTTATATCAGCAGGTTTTGGGTTTCAAGATGTTTGTCAAAGCAGCAGAAAAAGACAAAATAGAAATGATGCTGAAGGAAGATCCTGATTATTTTGAAAAAACTTTGCCTTACGCTATGATTTTTGGATATGCCAAACAATGGAGCAAAAAATTTGATGGTTTGCTATTGGAGCCACCAAAATGGTATGTAAGTCCTGCCGGTATGTATTTTCATGGAGGATCATTTTCACCATCCGAATTTGGAGAAAGTTTTGATAGTGGTATTCACGATATCCAAAGTGTATTTACAAGTGTGCCGGCCAGTTCAGGTGGCGGTGGCGGAAGTTTCAGTGGTGGAGGCAGCTCAGGTGGTGGCTTTGGAGGAGGCGGAGGCGGAAGCTGGTAAATCTAAAGCTATACTTACAAAATATAATAACATTCTTGTTATTTGGTGCATCTTTTTTCATAGTTATCAAATAAAACTTGTCTAAAAAAATGTGCTTATCATACTTGTGAAATAAATCAAACATTAGAATGATATTGCTCATTTTAATAAGATTATAATACTTTTTCAAGATGTATTCCTGGTGTTATTTATACCTTTGCGCCATTATTTAGTTTTATTTAATTAGTCTCAATGAAAAATTTAATGGCTTTTTTATGCACCATCATTGCAGTAAGTGCTTTAAGTTTTACATCAGTATCAGGCCAAAATGCAGTAAATATCAAGGGGAAAGTATTGGATGAATCAAAACAACCGCTTACAGGGGTACTCATCATACCTAATCCCGGCAAACCTGAATACACCGATGAGTATGGAATATTTAATATATCTGCAAGCAAAGGTAATATTACCATCACCCTTAGATATTTAGGAAATGAAGACATCATCATTGAACAGACTATAAAGAGTGAAAGCATTGATATGGGTGAAATCACGATGAATGAAAAATCTATATTGCTCAAAGAAGTCAATGTCAGTGGTACGTCTTTACCATACAAAAGTAGTTTTGAAGGATCAAATTATTATGTAAGCCCGCTGCAGCTTAAAAAAATACAACCCATCTCCACGGAAGAAGTACTAAAAACACTTCCCGGCGTAAATGTATTAGGTGATATGGGACTTTCCAACAGACTCAATGTAAGTATCAGAGGTTCGTGGGGCAGAAGATCAGAAAAAGTACTCATGCTAGAGGATGGATCGCCTATCTCGCCGGCACCTTATACTGCTCCAGGTATCTATTACAATCCGATCAGTGATCGCGTCGATGGCATTGAAGTGTACACAGGAGCAGATATACTGAGATACGGGCCAAATAATATGTTCGGTATCATCAATTACATCACTCCAAAACCACCGCAACAGCCGGGTTTAAGGGCAAAGATATCGGGTGGTCAACGTGGATATTTCACAGGATTACTTTCTTACGGTGGTACTTGGAATAAAGTAGGCAGCCAGATTGAAGCGGTGTATAAAAGATTTGATGGGTTCACCAAAAATTCATCTGTCGATATGATTAATCTGAATGCAAAAATATTTGCAGAGCTGGCTGAAAACCAATCTATATACTTCAAAATCAGTGGACAGTTTGAGGACAATCAAGCGACCCTTAGTTCTATCACACCATATACATTTAAAATTGATCCTACAGAAGGCCCGTTTGATGCAGACCGATTTACGATGCATCGGTATGGCCTGGACATCATCCACAAATGGGTACCCGATGCGACATCTGACCTTACGACAAAGATATTTGCATCAGACTTTGCCCGAGACTGGTGGAGACAAAACAATACTGTGATCAAAGCAGCCAATGTACGCGGGTACGTGGGAGAAGAAATATTTTCTCAAAGATATGGTTATCTTGATGGAAAAACTTTTGGGCAAGATGATTATGTACGAGTAGGTTCCATCACCAATGGAAGAGAATCTACAGCAGACAGCAGATGGCATTTTACTGTCGCTGCCATAGAAGAGACTTTCAGCAAAAAATGGTCAAGTGAAACCTGGAGCAATAATTTGGAAGCGCAAATTAAGCTATATTCAGAAACGTACAAAGATCAGGTGCTCAATGCAGACTCTACCCGATGGGCACGTAGTGGCAGATTTACCACAGATCTGGCTTATGATCTTCAATCCGTCTCAGGGTACGTCAGAAATCATTTTGTGATTCATAAATTTGAAATCACACCTATACTTCGCATCGAAAAAGTATGGATGAACAGAGAAGACAGGCTGGCTTTGGCTCGTAATCCTAATCTCACCTCAGACAAAGATTTGGCGCGGGTCAATGAATATAGTATATTCCAACCAGGATTGACTTTGGGATATCAGTTTACGAATCTAAAAGTGTTCGGATCAGCTTACAAAGGTTACATAGCACCATCCAAGTATTTTGCCTTTTTGGTAGAAAGGGACGGCGTTTTAGTCAATCCGCTATCTGCAGAAGATTTGAGTAATGTAAAACCTGAAGTGAGTCTGAACACAGAGCTTGGAGTGCGAGGAGAAATCATAAAAGGTAGATTATCGGGTCAGGTAGCGGTGTTTAATAACAGGATAAGTAATTTTTATGTGGCGGGATGGAATGAATATTTCGACAAATTGGCTGTACTCAATTTAGGTGGTTTTGAAGCAGCATTGCGGTATGAAATCTTGCCTTTGGGTGGAGACCACAAACTCAGTATTCAGCCAAATATTACCTTCCTTCGATCAAAAGTCATCTCAGGCGAGTTGGTGGATAGACATCTTTTCACCCAAATAAAACATACAGCTGCGACGAAACAGGAATTTGTAGACAAGGTAAATGCAAATCCTTCCGGATACGATGTCTTCATCAAACTGAATGGAGCTGATGTAAAAATTAATAGGGCTATCACGACAGAAGATTTGAATAATGTATCCAAAACGGTGTATAAATTTGGTGACGGTGGCATCAAAGATGGTGTTACACCTTATGCACCAGAAATCGCATACAATGTAAACCTGTATTACACATATAAAAAATTTGGGATAGGATTTGGGTACAACTTCGTAGGAGACCAGTTTGCTGAATTTGCAAATTTTGAGCATGAATCTGGTGATGGTGGCGTTGGAAAAATTAAGTCCTTCCATACTTTTGATGCAAACATCAATTATGATTTTGAGATAAATAATATCAGATGTACCCTGTTTGCAGCAGCTAAAAATCTGGGCGATGATGTATTTGTTGCATCGCGACTCAATCGTGGACAGTCTGGTATCATGTCCGGAGGATTCAGACAGATCAATGCCGGATTAAATTTGATGTTTTAGGGTAGATGGGTGTTCATAATGATGTATGGTCACCCGTTTGTAAAATAACATAATATATTTTGTAATACTTTCTATAACCAATTATTATTTTAATGTAAAACGCTTAATGGTAATTACTGATTTTTTGTAAGATTTCAGATATTTAGTTGTTTTAGTTTTGTATATTCATCAAGTTGGGATAGCTTTACATGCTATTGCTCTTTCAATAAGAATAACATTAAATCAGGTTTCTGCAATTTTTTAATAGATATAACAAAAAACACAGATATCTTTGGAGTTAAGGCATGATATTTTAACTAATAGATATTTATAAAGACCAGAACATCAATTATTTTTTTTGACAAAGCAATAGTATTTTCTTAAACACAGAATACTAAAATTTTATACCTAAATATGTATGATTATTTTGGTTTGTCATAAAACTAATAATGAGCACCTTCATCAAAGTCCTGCTTAATTCATTGACTTTATGTATTTGTACTTTTACTTTCAGTCAGGTAAATGCTGATTTTGTATTTGATAAAAGTGAAGGATGTGGTTTATTGGCGGTTAGTTTTACGGATAAGTCTACATCATCATCAGGAAATATTGTAGGTTGGCAATGGGATCTGGGTGGTGTATTTTCAGCCAAACAAAATCCCGGAATAATATTTAACACACCAGGCGAATATACTATATGTTTAACCATCAAAACATCAACAGGTGCTGTATCAACGACCTGTAAGGAGAAAATTATTAAAGTATATGAAAATCCAAAGGCAGATTTTAATGTAGATATCAGAGAAGGATGTAGTCCCGTCAAGGTGATATTCAACAACCTGTCGACATCAAAAAACGGCACCATTTCCTCATGGTTATGGGATATAGGCGGATCGGCCAATATTATTTCCACACCCGACTCTCTGCTCGAGATATCCACAAATTATAGTACAGAAGGAAATTATTCAGCTACCTTATCCATTGTGGACGAAAAAGGTTGTGTGGCCGTCACCACCAAACCTAATGTTGTAAAAGTCACCAGTACACCGACAGTAAGGCTGGACTATACTTATTTGTCGGCATGTGATCTGCCATGGGATGTGAAAATAGATCATATTGATCCTGATCCTCTCGCCACTTACACCTGGGATTTTGGAAATGGTCAAGCTTATTCCGGTGCCAATCCACCGGTGGTAAAATACAATGAGGCAAAAAATTATTCTGTTTCAGTCATTGTTAAAAAGGGACCATGTCTGGATACCGTAATTTTTACCAATGTAATAAAAACAAACAGAATTACCGATTTCACCATTCTCTCTGAAGCTACATGTGCCAAACAGGCTATAAAACTGAATGATATGTCCAATTATCAGGCCGATAGTGTAAGATGGGATTTTGGTGACGGCACTACATCAGATGCAATAAATCCGGAACACACTTACAGTATGCCGGGATGTTTTACCATAAAACTAAAAAAATATATTGGCTCTTGTGTGCAGGAAGTGGTCAAACCATGTATAAATATCCTTCCTGAGCCAAAAGTAAGTGTCAGCATTAATAATGGTTTTTCCTGTATGATCCCAGCGGAAGTAAGTTTGAAATCAGATGCTGATTCTGGTGGCATCTTCAACTGGACCGTCAATGGTCCGGATCTGGACACATTGTTCACAGGAAACAACCATGATATTATTATAAATCGGTATGGAAAATATAGTGTTTCACTCACCTTCGAAGGCGAAAATGGATGTACCGTCACCAAAGATGATCGGGTAATAGACATAACAAAATTTCAGGCTGAATTGCCATTATTCGGCCACAAAGGCTGCATACCATTTAATGCTGTCCTGTCCGACAGTATTATTTCAAATGTACCTATTTCATCATGGAAGTGGGAAGTGGGCAATCCCGCCATATTCACCTCTTCATTACGCAATCCACTATTTCCTGTTGCCGATACCGGGAGTTGGGACATCAGGTTGATAGTAGAAAATATTTATGGATGTAAAGATACCATCACCAGAAATAATTATATACAGGGAGGCACGCCACCTGTGGTTAATTTTGCAGCAACTCCACTGGAAGAATGTTTGAACGTTCCCAGGCAATTTACAAGTCTGAGTAGTAATGCGGATGATTGGATATGGACATATAACGATACTATTTTATTTTCATTTGAAGAAAATCCTGAGTATACTTTTGGTGATTTTGGTATTTTTGATATTACATTGACTGCTTTTTTTAATGGTTGCGGCAATCAATTGACCATCAAAGACTACATTGTTGTTTTTGAACCCGTTTCAGCTTTTTCGGTAGAATATACATGTGAAGATCCTTATACGATAGACATTTTAAATCAATCCAGAGGAGCGGACATATATTATTGGGTGGTACAACTTTCACCATCAGTGTCAGATACGATCAGAGATTCTCTGCTGGCAAACTACACATTTCCGGATAGAGGTTTATACTTTTTGAGCCACTACAGCAAAAGTCTGGAAACCGGTTGTGAACATATCAGAACAGACTCCATCTTCATTGTAGACCTGGAAGCCAGCTACACATTGGATACCATCAGGGGATGTGCTCCATTGGAAGTTAAAGTGTCTTCTACTGTTCAGGATGCAGTTCAAAGTGAATATTTGCCCGGCCAATTTACCATTGTTAACCCGGGAGGGAATGAAGCTATAGTTACTTTTTCAGAAGGTGGTATTTTGTTGGGTCCGCAATTGGTGGTTACTGACCGACATGGATGCAAAGATACCTTTCAGACAAATATCCCCATAGAAGTAAGTAAAATCAATGCTTCAATCGGGGCACCTAATGTGGTATGTATTCCGGGTAGTGAGACATTTACAGATGTGAGTATATTTGGCCTGGGAAATATTGTATCCCGGGAATGGTACTTTTCGGCTGGTGATCAATATTCTCAAGAGATTTCGCCATTATTTGATATAACGGAACCCGGTAATTATTTTCTTACCTTAAAATTAGAAGACAGTTGGGGATGTATAGATTCTGTCCGAAAAGATGTATTGGCCGTAACGCTCATTCCTTCATTCACATCAGATACCTTATCTTGTACGGACAAAGGCGTAAGATTTATAGTTGATTCAGATCCGACTTTTCTTAATGCTTTCAGTTGGACATTCGGAGACGGACAGACTTCCGATGAGAAAAACCCTGCTCATACCTACGGTACTGAAGGCACGTATGATGTATGTGTAGAATTGTTTGACTCCAGAGGATGTTCCAAAGAAATATGTAAGCCCAAACAAGTAGTTATTAAGGATCCAATTGCAGTATTTAGCGCAGATCCTACCACTGCCCCTTGTCCGCCATTATTGACTAATTTTTTCAATAGTTCTGTCAATGCTGAAAAATTCACTTGGGATTTTGGAGACAACAGTGGACTTTCATTTACAGATATGCCTTCACATGTGTATAACTCGCCCGGTAGATTTGATGTTACTTTGTATGCTGAAATGGTACCCGGATGTGTAGATACCCTGGTCATTCCTGAAATGATAAAACTATTAGGACCAACTGCAAATGTTGGATTTACAAAAAGCGGAAACTGTGTGCCATTAGAAATCATCCTTAATGGTACATCAGATAAAACCTATGAATATATCTGGGACTTTGGAGACGGTCAGATAGAAGTGGTCCCCGGACTGAATCAATCTGACACAACAGTATATAGATATGAAAGGACAGGCAGGTTTATACCAAAATTATTGGTTTCTGATGAGAATGGTTGTGCCAGAACATTTACCCTTGATCCTGTAGAAGTTAATGACCTGGACATAAAATTTAAAGCAGATTATGAGCCGTATTGCGGTCTACCTTCTCTGGTTACGATAGAAAATGGTACGACATCTTCATCTGAAAATGTGGATTATAACTGGTTGCTATCAGGCATAAAAGAATTCATCAGTAATGAAAAAACGCCTCTATTGGTTATAGATGAATATGGTAAATACAGCATATCATTGATCGCATCTACGATTAATTGTATTGATACCCTTAAGTCTGATTCCCTGATAGAGATTGCAGCCATTCCTTCTTTGGATTTTGGATTTCAGTCAACAATTTTGTGCGAAAATTCTACCATCAATATGGTAAATGCAAGTAATCTGGATTATGGAAATATCACGGAGTGGAACTGGGATTTTGGCAATAACCATCTTTCAAACTTAAAAGATCCGGAAGTAACATTTTTTAGGTCCGGGACTTTATCATGTATCTTTAAATGCAAAAACAGATAAGGGATGCCAAAGTACTGTTTTAAAGTCTTTTCAGATTCTGCCCAATACTTTGATATCACTGACAGAAGACAAGACGATTTGTTTAGGTGACAGTATCAATATCAGTGCTGTAATCTCAAGTAACACTGATTATCAGGTGCAATGGGATACATCTCACCATTTCCTGTGCGAAACATGTGTGCCGGTAAATGTAAAACCGGAAGTAACTACAACTTACTATATCAATACCAATGCGGTGTCAGGTTGTACAAATCGTGACTCGATAACAGTAACCGTCATACCTGAGCCGGGTCCGAAGTTGCAGCTATCATCAGATACCATCGTTTGTGAAAATGGCAATATAGAAATTTCTATTTTAAACTTTGAAAATAGTCATACTTATATTTGGGATCAGAATGATATTGGATTGGATTGTTACCAAAATTGTAAAACAGTAAAAGCATCGCCTGCTGATGATACCTATTTTAGTATTATTGTTAAAAATTCATACGGATGTTTCAAAGAAGACTCTGTTTTGGTGACTGTCGAGCGTAATATTGAAGATTTTCTGATACCAGCCAAAAGTATATGTGAAGGAAGCCAAACAGTGTTATCAACAAGCGGAGGCAACCATCCTGTGTGGGATGTCGATCCTACCATTAGTTGTACAGATTGTGCCATGACTACAGTTACTCCTACCCAGCCTGCTTTTTATTGGGTTTCCGTTGTCTCTGATGCAGGATGCATTTATCGGGATTCAGTCTTTGTAGATATTATTCCGCTATCCAGTATTGATGCAGGTGATGATGTTCTGATTTGTAAAGGGGAGGCGATCCAACTTTCAGGAAAAGGAATAGGCAACATATTGTGGACATCAGCCCAATCTATCCAGAATCCCACATCATTAACAGCATTAACGTCGCCAACAGAAAGCAGTCTGTACTTTTTAACCACAAAATTGGATGAATGCAACCTTCTTGATTCTTTATTTATACAGGTATTGGAAAAAACAACCATCGAAGCAAAAGGAGATACGATATGTCCGGATAATATGGCAATATTGACAGCTTCCGGAAATGCTACCAATTTTCAATGGTACAGTGAGAATAAAAAGTTAGATCAGGGAGATACCATTATCGTAAACCCGGACAAAACAACAGAATATATGGTCATAGGCAACAGGACGGTTTGTATAAGTGATACTGCACTGGTTCAGGTCAAAGTTTACCCACGCATTCTGTTCAACCTGAGCGAAGACGAATATGAAGTATTTATAAACTCAAAAGCAAAATTTTCAGTTACTTATGATGAAGATAATGATTATAAGTATGAGTGGTCTCCGCCCACAGGTTTGGATTGTACAGATTGTCCGGAGCCAACGGTGCAGCATATAGACCAGAATCAAAAGTATGTAGTAACCATTACCGACATGCACCAATGTACTGAAGAACGTATTGTTTTTGTAAAGTTCAATAATAAATGTAGCGGAAAAGGCTTCTATATTCCTAATATTTTTACGCCTTATAATAGTGATGGTTCCAATGATCTTTTTAGGGTGTATGCTGAAGAAGCTTCTGAATTTATAAGTATTAAAGTCTATGACCGATGGGGCGAAAAAGTATTTGCTACTGAAGATCTAAATAAGTCATGGGATGGTTTATACAATGGTCGTAAACTGGCGCAAGGAGTCTATACTTATATTGTAACTGCCAGATGTGAAACTACCAATGATATTTTCAATTTTGCAGGAGATATCACTATAATAGAATAATAAACCCCCCCCCCAGAGGTTTGGGGTAAAAAAATTTCATGTTGTTTACCAAAAAAACCAATCCCACACATCGGCATAACCTGAAAATTAAACATTAGATAGCTATTTTATGACAAATTATATTAAGCTTGTTTTACAAACTGTACTTCTGCTGAAATTTTTACATCTTCACTTACTAAAACACCACCTGTTTCCAAAGCTGCATTCCATGTAAGACCGAAGTCTGTACGATTGATCTTACCATCGATAGAAAAACCGGCTTTCAGATTTCCCCATGGATCAGTGTTGGTCCCGGAATATTCCACATCAAGTGAAACTGGTTTTGTCACATCTTTGATCGTAAGATGTCCATTCAACTTGCCTTTAGAAGCATCAAATGAATCTGAGGTAAATTTTAATTCAGGAAAAGCATCTCCATCAAAAAAGTCTGCACTTTTGAGATGTGTATCCCTTTGCTCATTAGATGTATTGATGGTGTTGACATCTGCAGTAAATGAGATTTTAGTATTTTTAAATTCTTCACTTTCTGACTCGATCTCACCTGCCAGACCACCAAACTGGCCAGTGACATTGGTGATCATCAGGTGCTTTACTTTAAATTGTAGTTCACTGTGTGTTGGGTCCAGAACCCATTTTGTTGCTGACATATTTATTTATTTTTGATTAATATTTGTTGCAACAAATGTTCTGGACTTTGGTTTAATTTTTAGCCAAAATTTATCACACACAATCATACCTGACCAGCAAAACAGTGTTAGTGGACAATGGATAAATATTGTAGGTCCACAAATTGCAATTAAGAGTAAATATGTTATAAATTTGATCCTTATCTTTAGCAATTAAACACTTTATTATATGAAAAGTATCATATTAATCATCAGCCTGTGGACCCTGGCGCTACCTGGATTTACGCAAAAAAACCATCTGTTTAACGGTAAAGACCTGACGGGCTGGACGCAGCATGGCACCGAAAAATGGTATGTTGAAAACGGAGAAATGGTATGTGAAAGTGGTCCTGACAAACAGTATGGTTATCTTTCAACTGACAAAAGCTACAAAAATTTTGTGTTTTCAGTACAGTTTAAACAGGAAGCAAACGGAAATAGCGGAGTCTTCTTTCGCTCTGACATCGAAGGTACAAAAATCCAAGGCTGGCAGGTAGAAGTCGCTCCGCCGGACCAACATACCGGTGGTATCTACGAATCCTACGGCCGAGGATGGCTGATAAAACCTAATCCAGCTCATGAAAAATACCTGAAAGCAGGCAAGTGGAATACACTTAAAATTCAGGTCATCAACGATCAGGTGACTACCTGGCTCAACGGCAAAATGATGGTAGACCTCAAAGACGAAAAAATCGGACAGGGCACGGGTTTTATTGCTCTGCAGATACACGACGGGGGCGGTATCAAGGTAAGGTGGCGTAAGTTTAAGATCAAAGAGTTGTGATACATGGTTTTTGTTGCCTTATATGTACAGACTATGGCGGGAATTCATTGGCCGGAGCATATTTGTATATTGCGCCTTATTGACTCTTTGCCAGCAAAACTGAAGAATGATTACTTTTAAACCATACACTCAGTCACTTTTTTATTCAAATAAAACTGGTACCTACTCCATCACTACTACTGACAACACCACAAAAAATTAACCTTATTTACTGACTACTGAATGATATCCTTTTTTTTAAGAGAAGGATTAAAGGATGATTAAAAACATTGCTGCACTGGAATAGAATATAGATACAAAAAACTTTAATTGTTGAATGGCTTTTGTATTGATATAGGCGCAAGCTACATTTATCAGGCTTGAAACAGCCTGAAACTTGTGCTAACATTGGAATGCCGGTCTTCTATAAACATTTAATCGTAGTCTATCCTAACCATATTGATCTTCCAACTCTTTTCACTGGGAACAATGAGGCTGGATGGTCCAATCTGAATGGCATCTCTGAACCGCAATTTCAGATTTTGATATTCGGTACTCAGTACACTTTTACGTTCTGATTGGCCGATTGGATCAAATACATACTCACTTACGGTATTGCTGTTTTTTATTTCGTCGTTGTATATCAACCGGATTCTGGAAGGAGTCTTAAACAAAAAGTAAGATGAGTAAATTGCGCCATCATCCTGAGAAAACTGTTTTTTAAAAAGTATTTTTCTCCAATGTTCTTTACCATCAGGGAAAGTAGAGAGCAGGATGATGTCTTCATGGTAATAATCAATCAGTCCCCTGGCAGGCAGATAATCACCAAACTGATTGGGGGCATTCATTTGTGATCTTCTGGTAAATTCTTTTACCAATTCCGAAATGATAATCACACCGCCGTCATTACGCACGATAATATCCTGAATTTTATAATCTGTCAATTCTTTGACTTTCCCTGGTTTTTTGCCTGTCACATCTGAAATAAAATCAGTAGTAAATTTATTCACCAATATCTCAGCATCCTCAGGGATATCATTCCCTGATATCGAAAACCCAAAATACCCATTTGCTTTACTTTCATCATTCACTGTTGTAAATCCTGCCAGAACTATACGTTCATTTTTTTCATCATAATCCATAAAAAGATCAGTAATTTTATCAGATTCCGGGCTGAATTGATGTAAAAATATATTTGAAACATTCTTGATTCTGATGAGACTAAACCCACTCATCTCACTCCTGTCCCAAAAAGACGATTTTCGGGTAATAATATAAATCTCCCCGGAATTGCTTACTATCAATTTTTCAAAATCAGTTTTTAGATTCATACTTTTAATCGCCAATGTAAAATCATAAATGACAGAAAGCGCATTATTGTCTATCAGTTGCAGATGAAGACTTTTATCGTCAGGTGTAAATATCAAAACTTTTGACTTGTCTTTCGAAAATGCAAATCTGGGATTGCTGTTGATGCTTTTTCTATCTTTTACGGCCAAAGTCGATGAATCTACCAATGCAACATTTTTGTCATATACGTTTACCCTGAAATAAATTTTATCATCCTCCTTATAGGTATAGTAAAATCTAAAAGTAGAATCCATAGGCAATACCCCTGTAGGCAGTATATTTTTCTTTTCGAATTCGGGTTGAATCGAATTTTTATACCTTAAGTTTTTGTCATAAATTTCAAAATTATGCTCAATTCCTTTGTCGTTGTAAAAAATGATATTATCACCGATATTGGGAAGGATGTCATAGGCATAATTATTACGTATGCTTATTTCTTTTGACACGGTCACTTTTTGTGCTGTAGATGTTTGACATAGCATCATCACTACAAAAAACAACGCTAATGAATTTTTATATTCCATATCTCTTTTCTAATTTAAATCAAATATATCTTATAAATGTAAGGTGACAGGAATAAGACCATATAAATTATGTTTGGGCAAGCTTTATTTGTTAAATTTGTCGCTCAAATAGTATAACAATAAATTATTCCTAAAAGATTTTTTGAGTGCATTCCATCATCCACATAAAGACTAATCCTAATCTGTCGCCAAAACATATTGAGTTTAACAAATTGGTCAAAGATATTGAAAAACTTAGAATTGAACTGAGTCGGGAGGAACAAAAGCTGGAGATGTTTTCTGAGTATCATACCAAAAATATCAGGCCGGCGGAGGTAGCGCTATGTAAAAGAAAACTTGAAATGGCAGTCACTTTGGATGACTTTGCCCTAAGTTCCAAATTACCAAAGACTTTATACAACGAACTGGAAGTCATTATACCTGAATTATTGAATGAATCATTTGAATTTATCCCACCAGATGACGTTTCCAAACGAATATATGAAAAATGGACAAATGTAGATCTGGACGAAATAATTCAAGAAGAGAAAGAAGAACAACTCGAAGAAATGGAAGATTTTATGAAGTCGATGGGTATCGATTTTGACAGCAAAGATATAGATTTTGATGATCCTGAAAGCGTCGGAGAGTTTCATAAACGTATGGAAGAAGCAAAAAAACAAATGGAAGAAAATGTAGCAGAACGACAATCAAAAAGAAAAAAGACAAAAAAACAATTGGCAGCCGAAGAAACGGAAAAGCTTCAGGATGATATAAAAAATAAAAATCTACGCAGCGTCTATCTTTCTCTGGCAAAAATCCTGCATCCGGATAGCGAAACAGATGCCGATCTCAAGCTCGAAAAAGAAGAAATAATGAAACAAGTGACCAAAGCCTACGAAGATAAAGACATCATCACCTTGCTGGTCATCGAGACACAATGGCTAAAAAATACCGAAGAGCGACTCGCCAATATCAAAGAAGATGTAGCAGCTATTTACATTCAATTGCTCAAAGAACAAGCTAAAAAATTGAGACAACAAAAATCAGAGCTCAGATATCACCCAAGGTTTCAGTATGTTTCATCTTTTATAAGTGATAAGGTGGATCGAGGAATGTTGAGATTGTCACTAGAGAAGGATAGACTCAACAAAGACCTCAGAAAAACACAAAAAGAAATAGAAATCATCAAAATCAATCCACGAAATGAGGTCAAAAAGTTTATAAAAACATTAGCCCAAAGATATTACAAAGATCCAATGGATGATTTTATGGAATTTTTTAGCACCTTCCGATTTTAATAATTGCCAAATCTATTAGCCAACCATAACAAATGAATCAAAATCAAATCATAGAATGTGTCCCAAACTTTAGTGAAGGAAGAGACATGACAATCATCAAACAAATCACTGATGAAATCGAAAAAACAGATGGTGTAAGACTTCTGGATGTAGATCCCGGCAAAGCGACCAATCGTACAGTCGTCACCTTCGTAGGTCACCCAAAAGCAGTCATAGAAGCGGCGTATCAAGCCATCAAAAAAGCAGCAGAACTCATAGATATGTCCAAACACAGCGGTGAACATCCACGTATGGGCGCAACTGATGTCTGCCCTCTGATACCAATATCGGGTATTTCGATGGAAGAAACCGCTGCTTTCGCCCATCAATTAGGTAAGAGAGTAGGTGAAGCGCTCCATATTCCGGTATTTATGTACGAATCGGCAGCTACCAAACCGGAAAGACAAAATCTAGCTATCATACGTGCAGGGGAATATGAAGGAATGGCAGCCAAACTCAATGATCCGAAATGGTATCCTGATTATGGCACCAATACATTTAACGAAAAAGCAGGTGCAACCGTCATAGGCGCACGGGATTTTCTGGTAGCTTATAATGTCAATCTGAATACAACATCTGTGAGGCGGGCAAATTCTGTTGCTTTTGATGTGCGTGAAAATGGACGTATAAAAACAGATGCCAGAGGCAAAAACTTGCTGGATGACTCGGGAGAACCGATAAGAATTCCCGGCGCTTGTAAATCAGTCAAAGCCATCGGATGGTACATCGAGGAGTACGGCATCGCCCAGATATCCATGAATCTCACCAACATCAAAGAAACACCTTTGCACATCGCCTTTGATGAGTGTTGCAAAAGTGCGCAATCTCGTGGTCTCAGAGTGACAGGTTCTGAATTGGTAGGTTTGGTACCAAAATCAGTACTGATAGATGCAGGCAAACATTTCCTGAAACAACAAAAAAGATCTATAGGCGTCTCTGAAAAAGAATTGATACACATAGCGGTCAGGACGCTTGGTCTGGACGAATTATCTCCATTTGACCCATCCAAAAAGGTAATAGAATACCTGATGGAAGATAAATCTGCACATCCGCTGGTCCAAAAAACACTCGTCGACTTTGCCAATGAAACGGCTTCAGAATCTCCTGCACCCGGAGGTGGCAGCATTTCCGCTTATGTAGGTGTCCTTGGTGTATCACTAGGTACTATGGTTGCCAATTTAAGTTCGCACAAAGTAGGTTGGGATGATAAAATAGAATACTTCTCTGAGAAAGCAGAAGAAGGGCAAAAACTCAAAGATACATTGCTGGATTTGGTAGATGCGGACACTCATGCATTCAACAAAATAATGGATGCACTGAGAATGCCAAAAGCAACCGAAGATGAAAAATCAGCCAGAAAAGCAGCTATGCATGCAGCCACCATCGGAGCGATAGAAGTGCCGCTCAGAGTCATGAAAATAAGTCTGCAATCTATGTATATGCTCAAGGAAATGGCAACAAATGGCAATCCCAATTCTGTATCAGATGCAGGTGTTGGCGCATTATGTGCCCGTACAGCAGTAGAAGGTGCTGCACTCAATGTAAGAATCAATTGCAGTGGATTTGATGATAAGGAGTATGTTGCTGATGCCCTGGCTCAAGCTGAGGAGATGCTTGAGAAGGCAAAGGAAGCTGTGAGAGAGATTATCAGTGTGGTGGAGAAGTTGATCGTTTGAAGACACTGAAAATGTATCTAATGCAACACTTTACAAAATACAATCTTAATCACTACTAAATAATATGTGAATCTAAAGCCACAAAATTCGTTCCTATTTAAATTGACAAAGTAATTGGTGCAATATTTGACCTAATAATAATTTATCTTTGTAGAATCAATAAACCAATAACCTACATCATAAATTTTTTCACTCCCTTCTATCCTAATAAATCTACCATCAGAAAATGTAAATAAGTCCGAATAACTTCCTTTTATTTTATACTTATGTTGAATTGACCCTTCTATTTCTTTTGCAGTAAGAATCTTAAAATTTAAGTAAAATAGCTCTGAATTAGATAATTTAATATAACCTTGTTCATCACTCGTTTCAATTTCATTACCTAGTGTCACCATATCATTGCGAATTTTTGTAGTTTTACAATGGCAGTTCTTTGATTTGTATATTGTTCTAATAGGATCGTAAGCCATATATAAATCAATAGGTACGCTATCATCAATAATATCAATTTCTTTCGTTATTCTATTTTCACTAAAGAAAGCTAAAGTAATTTTTTGTTTAGGTTCATCTTGTAATAAATTCGAGTCAGTCAAACTATTATAATGAGATTTTAGGTCTGATATCCTATTGTACTCGAATAATGAAAAAATACTATCTGCCACTCTCTTATCAAGGATGCAACTTTGAGTACCATATAGATCATCATAGCCATTTAGTTCGATTAACATTTCACCACTTTTATCCAAGTAAATCTTGTAATTAGAATGATAATTATATAAACCACTCGTATTCAGCACTATTGCATCAATATTATTTTGAAACTTTTCCTTTTTATTCACTTTCTTAAATTTCAATAGTTCTTTTAAAGATGTTTCAATTATTAAAGTGTCAGATGTTAACTTCATAATTTTAAATTGATCCCAGTTTTTACGCGCAAGATTATAAATTTTGAGTAGTTTGGCTTCAATTTTATAATCTGTATTACTACCTAAATAAGTAATGAAAGTTCTAGGATCTTCAAATACAAACGAATAAAAGCTAGGGTAAATGTTACATTTTTTATCTTCCTTAAAAATTATGTTAAAAATTGTTGAGTCAGTTTTATGCACTGTGTGACTTGAATAATCAAGTTTCCATTCCCCAAATATAAAACTTTCAACATTTGTATCAATTGACTTTGGTTTACACCCCATAAAAAGTATTGCGAAATAGGAAATAATAATAAAAAGTATCTTAAGGCCCATAAGTTAATTGATTATTCAGTAAAGAAAATGTAAATTTATTAAATTTTAAAAAAAAATGCTTGTTGAAAAAAATGGCAAAAGCTTCCTTATATTTAAATTAAGTACCATAAAGCACACGATTAAATAAATATTCCCATAAATTTCATGATTCTTTAGAGAAAATATATTCTTTATGTTCTTATATCTGTTTTCCAAATTCATCATTCGTTGCTCAACGATTATAATTTCAAGGAATATTTCAACCACCCCCTACTGCATTCTTTATAAAAATTTCATTTAATATCAGTGGCGACATCCTGAAGCAAAAAGTATTGCCTTGCCGGGACATTCTCACTATTCATCAACGTTACACCTATTAATACCAGATGCGCATCAGAGTGGTATGAGATTATTTGTTTCACTTACAAAAAAGAAAAGTTATGAACAAGGTATTGACATTGATTTATGTTTTGTTTCAGTTGTGTACAACCATTCAAAAAAATAGTACTATCGAAGGAAAGGTAACGGATTTAAAAGGAGAGTCTCTACTCTTTGCTACTGTAGCACTTTATCAAAACGGGATATTGATACATGGCATCGAGACAGACATGGATGGAAATTATTTTTTATCAGACATAAAACCAGGAACATACGATATGGAAGCCAGTTTTGTAGGTTATGCCACACAAAAACAGACTGGACTTATTATTAAAGCAGGAAGCAACAGAGTCAATTTTCAGCTTTCAGATGATGCAGTCCTTTTAGAATTGGGTGTTGAGATCAAGGCTTACAAAGTTCCCCTTATAAAAATTGATTGCACTACATCCGGAAGTACCATAAGTGATGAAATTCGTAAACTTCCCACCAAATCTGTTCATGAAATAGCTGCTACCAGTGCTGGTATTTCTGGCGAGGAAGGAAGTGATATTTCTATAAGAGGTTCAAGATCAGAAGAAACAGTCTATTTTCTGGATGGCGTCCGAGTTACTTCAGGCAGAAAAGAATCAAAAAAACCTAAAGAATCAGGTCATTCGGGTCTGGTTACTGCCGGCGAATGGAATGATCTCAATAATTGGGAGAAATGGTCTGAATTACTAAAACAAGATGAATTCAAAAATATGAACAAATATTGGGGGATTCATACCGAACATCGATATCCTGTATTTATGGCCAATGAAAACCATGATCCGATCCAGGGAGTTTCAGTTTTTCTGAAGAATAATAAAGATAGCATTATTTGGAGTGCCATCACGGATGTTCATGGTCGTGCCGAACTATTCGACATGTCCGAATCACCATCCAAAAATCCAGTCCTTCAATATCAATACGGCAATACAAAAAATAAAATAGAGCTCCGCAAAAAGAACAAAGAAGAAGGAACGAATATCACCATAAAGACAGGATGTAAATCAACTTCAAAAGCAAATATAGCCTTTGTAGTAGATGCCACAGGATCAATGGGAGATGAGATAGAGTTTCTTAAATCTGATCTGGCTTCGGTGATAGAAAATGTGGAATCAAGAAACACAAACGTGGCAATTAGCTATGGCAGTGTTTTTTACCAGGATAAAGGAGATACTTATGTAACCAGAGCGCAGGATTTTACCACTGATGAGCGGCAACTCATATCTTTTATTAACAAACAAAATGCGGGTGGCGGTGGAGATTTTCCTGAAGCTGTAGATTCCGCCCTTTTACATACGTTAAATCTGGCTTGGGAAGATGACGCTGAAGTCAAATTGATTTTCCTTATTCTGGACGCACCTCCCCATTTTGAACATATAGAGAGATATAAAAACGCAGTGATCAAAGCTGCAAAAATGGGTGTTAAAATTATACCGGTTACGGCAAGTGGCATCAATCGAGAGACAGATTTTTTGATGAAATTTACATCTATACTTACCAATGGTACTTATACATTTATTACCGACCATAGTGGTATAGGCGGAAATCACTTAGCCCCAGTACACGATGAGTATGAAGTAGAAAAACTAAATGAACTCCTGGTAAGGGTAATCAATGGTTATGTATACAGCACCCCATGTGAACAAAATACAGTCACTCACAAAAATAAAGATGTTGCTATTCACCCAAACCCAACCAAAGATGTAATCCACGTTGAAGCATCTGACCGGAACTTTAAAAACGTTGATGTCATCAGTTCCACAGGACAATTGCTGATCAGAATAAACGAAACCGATAAGAAAAAAGTCAGAATCAACATTCAGGATTTCATCTCCGGTCAATACTTTGTAAGGATCACTTATGATGATAAAATAATAACAAAATCATTTATAAAGATGGATTGATTTCGGGAAGATCGATAATACAATATTTGCGTCTACTCCGGAAAATATTCTCCTCTTTGATTTCAGAAAATAGAATTTCTACCATATTAATCATCAAATATTTCACTAAAGGGTCAGGTGTGTTTCTTTATGGAGCAAAGGGATGATTAATAGATTAATATCAATAATGGAAATTTCGGAGTAGACTCATGCTTGTAATTATTTAACTTTTGACTGATGCTGCTACAAATGCTTATCTACATCATTTATTTCACTTATAGAATATATTTTGTTTAATATAGTGTGGCAAAACTAATATCTTATCTACATTTGGCATGAAATGATAGGATTATAGGTCGATTAATGTAAACAAAAAATTAGAACCCAGGTACAATAATATTTTGAAATATATCACACGGACGGTTTGGATATTATCAGTGGTTAGTTTACTGACGGATGCTGCAAGTGAGATGTTGTATCCCATCATGCCTATTTATTTAAAAAGCATAGGATTTTCTATAGTGCTGATCGGAATTCTGGAAGGTGTCGCCGAGGCTACAGCTGGTCTGAGCAAAGGATATTTCGGAAAATTGTCAGATAATTCAGGTCGGCGGGTGCCTTTTGTGCAGTTGGGATATACATTAAGTACGATTTCAAAACCCATGATGGCGATGTTTACATACCCGCTCTGGATATTTTTTGCACGTACTATTGACCGCTTTGGCAAAGGGATTCGTACTGGTGCAAGAGACGCTTTATTGTCGGATGAAGCAACGCCTGAGACAAAAGGAAAAGTATTTGGATTTCATCGTTCTATGGATACTATGGGTGCGGTCATTGGTCCTTTGTTCGCTTTGCTTTTTCTCTATTTTTACCCCCAAGACTACAGGTCACTCTTTTATATAGCATTCATACCCGGCATGCTGGCTGTACTAACATCTTTTTATCTGAGAGAAAAAACCAATGCTGATCATAAAATAAAAGTTGCCACACCATTTTTTTCGTTTTTACATTACTGGAAAACAAGTCCCCTTGAATACAGAAAAGTAGTTTTAGGCCTTTTAGTTTTTACACTGTTCAATAGTTCTGATATTTTTCTGCTACTTCAGGCAAAACAATCCGGTCTTGATGACACCACTGTCATCGGAGTATATATTTTTTACAATCTAATTTACGCATTATTTGCTTTACCCGCAGGTATACTTGCAGATAAATTAGGTCTTAAAACGATATTTATCATAGGACTCGGCCTATTTGCAGTAGTATACATTGGGATGGCCTTCAATAAAAACCTTTATATTTATTTTGGCCTGTTTTTTCTTTATGGCATGTATGCTGCCGCGACAGAAGGTATCTCCAAAGCATGGATTTCAAACATCACATCTCAAAAAGACACCGCCACAGCCATAGGTACATATTCGGGACTTCAAAGTATTTGTACGATGATGGCCAGTTCACTGACGGGTATTTTGTGGTACCAATTTGGAGCAGCCACTGCATTTATCAGCACGGCAACTGTAACTGTTTTGGTCATAGTTTACTTTATGACCATGGTAAAGATTGGTACAAAAATTACTACATAAGCAAATAAATGATTAAAACACATATCCTCAGTTTTGGTACTAATTATTCCAAAAGCAGCAATTCCAGCATAGCTTCCTGTTCTATTACTCTGCCATGTTTTGCCTCTGAATTGATATAGCGCTTTCCAAAACCCGTAGCAAATACGGACATGGAGCCATCATCCACCGGATTGGCATTTTGCAGCACCACCGAATATTTTTTCCTGACAAACATGTCAAAATCTGCCTTTTGAGTCACGATAAAAAACTCACTGTTGTTGACCGAAGGATTGATATAAATTTCTTCACAGGATTTGTTGCTGTCAGAAGACTGGTCATTTTTTTTTACATAAGAAGTAATGTTGTAGGATTCAGGTTCCATCCTGTTCCAGAAGAACCACATGTTTGTGCATTCTGCTGGTGTATTTTTATTATTGTGAAGGGCGACAATCAATGGATACTCTTTTATTTCATTCCAGATTTGTTTGGCCAATCTTTTTACCATCTTCAGGATGATATAATCTACCTTACCACTCCCGGCCACGACGCTTATACTCTTCTTCAGTACCTTATCGTCAGCGGTGTAAATACGATTAGGGTCAAACTGGTAAGTGGTTTTCCGGTAGGTAAATCTGATATTTCTGTTTTTTATGCTGTCAGATGAATGCTCCAGTGTCACCAGTTTACCACCATACTTTTCTATCATCTTCAATCCGGCTTCCAGAGATGCAGTTTCATTTTCGTGTACATGCGCATATACCATGTTCTTTCCTGGTTTAGTATATATCCGGAGAAACACGGTATCTTCACCCAACAGTATCATTTTTTTGATATCAGTATTTTGTCTGCAGTTTACTTCATTAAGTTGCATCGAAACGAACAAAATAACTATGTTACAGAAAATATGTATGGCATTTTTACTTAAAATCATGTCTTAAATTATATCTTAAATGATAACAAAAGCGCTTACAAAAGTAATTACAATATTTTGAATTATCTTTGGTGATTTTTAAAATGATTTACCATGATCATACTTACAGGCGTTTCAGGGTTTATTGGGTCATGTTTGCTGACAAAATTAAACGCATCAGGTTTTAATCGGGATGTTGTCGTTGTAGATGACTTTTATAAGTTGTACAAAGATAAAAATACCGATGAAAAGGTAGTGCGTGAATGGATGCACAGAGATATTTTTTTGGATTGGTTTGAAAAAACAACTCAGAAAGTTGACTTCGTATTACATATGGGTGCCAGAACAGACACTACACTTATGGATGTGGAAATATTCAACGAGCTAAATCTCAACTACAGCAAAAGAATATGGAATGTATGTACAAAAAGGGGCATTCCACTTATTTATGCTTCCAGTGCGGCTACTTACGGAGATGGAAGTCAAGGTTTTAATGATGATCATGCTGTTATCCGTAACCTTGTACCTCTTAATCCATACGGAGACAGTAAACATCAGTTTGATCTTTGGGCACTGGAGCAAAAAGATAAACCGCCATTTTGGATAGGCTGTAAATTCTTTAATGTGTATGGACCCAATGAATATCATAAGGGACGAATGGCTTCAGTCATTTTTCATACTTTCCATCAAATAAAAAATACAGGAGGAATGAAATTATTCCGATCGCATCGACCTGATTTTAAAGATGGACACCAAAGCAGGGACTTTATATACGTCAAAGATATACTGAATATGATTCTTTATTTTATGAACAATCAGAATGTAGACAGTGATATTTATAATTTTGGAACCGGCAAAGCACGAACATTTCTGGATCTGGCCAAAAGCACTTTTACAGCCATGAATGTACCGGAAAATATTTCCTATATAGATACCCCTGTGGATATCAGAGATGCATATCAGTATTTTACTGAAGCTGATATAACTAAAGTGAGGGCTGCAGGATACACTCAGGAATTCACAACACTTGAAGATGGTGTAAATGAATATGTCAATGAATATTTGAAAAAAGGAAAGTATTTTTGACTCTACATACAAAAGGGGAAACCGTTATATTTTGTTTCCCCTTTTCATATTTATTAATTCAATTTATCTTTATCCTTTAAGTGCAGCAATCATCTTTTGAGCCAGCTCTTCACCTATTTTGTTTTGGGCTTCTTCAGTTGACGCTCCTATATGCGGAGTTAGCGAAATACGCGGGTGAGAAAGTAAATCCTTTCTAGGCGTCGGTTCATTATCAAAAACATCCAAACCTGCGGCGGCTACCTTTCCGGAGTTCAACGCTTCCAGTAAAGCATCTTCGTCAATGGTGCCTCCTCTGCTGCAATTGATTATGATTACACCATCTTTCATTTTACTAAACTCATCTTTACCCAATATAGCTTTATCCAATGACGGGATGTGCAGAGAAATGTAATCTGCTGCTGACAGCATATCATCCATCCCAACAGTTCTGAGTGATATTTTAAATCCCAACTGAGCCGGTCCAACGGCCAATGTTACTTCAGAAACAAATGGATCAACTGCCAGAATATTCATCCCAAGACCCAGGCCTACTTTGGCTGTTTCCTGGCCTATTCTTCCTAATCCTACGACGCCAAGTGTTTTACCTTCCAGTTCAGCACCTTTGGCATATGCTTTTTTAAGATCATTAAATTTTGTATCCCCTTCTATAGGCATCTGCCTGTTTGACTGATATAAAAACCTGGACAAACTCAACATATGCGCCATAGTTAGTTCACCTACAGATCTGGATGAAGCCGCAGGAGTATTTATAACGGCGATACCTTTTGATTTGGCATATTCCACATCAATATTGTCAAGTCCCACACCTCCTCTGCCTATGGCTTTGAGATTAGGACAGGCATCGATCAGCTCTTTTCTGACTTTGGTAGCACTTCTGACACAAATAGCGTCATAATCATTTAGTCTGGCGGGCAAGTCTTCCTGATTGATTTTGTTCATATCGACTTCAAAGCCGGCTTCTTCCAATAGTTGTTTACCGATGGGTTCAATACCATCATTGATTAAGATTCTCATATTTCCCTTTTTACTTATTAACATTGTCGGACAAAATTACTTCAAATAGAATCAAAGCAAGTATTTCTTAATAGGTTTTAAAAATTATTAACTTAGAGTAAAATAATTTAGAATCTATATATCTACTATATAATATTTTATATATTATAATAATAATAATTTGTTATTTTTAATTATTTCAGGCAGCATTTCAGACTTATAAAGGCTCTTAATGAAAGAGACGCCTAGTCTCTGATTGATATTCTTTTCAAATAATTTGAAAAAAATCTTTAGCGAAGAAAAAGAGCCTTCTGAAAGCAGAGGGCTTTTTTATTTTATTCCATCACCATTATAATGTGGGGTATTCCGTCTTCAAGATAAGGTATACCAATATCCACAAAACCAAGGCTTTCATAAAAACTTTTTAAATACGACTGTGCACCGATTTTGATGGGAATACCCGGATATAATACCCTTATTTTATCTATAGAATAGTTCATGAGACGCTTTCCCTCCCCAGTCCCCCTTACATCTAAAGAGTTTGCCACCCTTCCTATAGATACAAAACCATCATATGAAACTCCTTGTGGAAGTAATCGTGTGCAGCAATGTAACTTTCCATCATCATCTTTTCCCATTACATGAAATCCATACAGATCTTTTCCATCTGCATCCAGATATGGACAATTTTGTTCGACCACAAATACTTCCTGTCTTAATCTCATTATATCGTATAACTCCTTCACTGTTAACGTTTCAAAGGATGTACAAGTATAATTGATCGTTGTCATAATTAATATTTATTTTCTCTTATTTTATTGGTTTTGACCTGAAATGATGCTTTACATCCTATATGATTGGCAAGGCTATCATTTAATTCTTCAAAACGTGAACATTCAAAGTAAGGTGCATAAAAGATATGATCATATGGCATTTTCAACGTCGAAATATCGACATTTTTCCTGCTGTTCAACAAGCCTGTTCTGTTTCTAAATGATATGATATCATGTGACCAATATACCTGATTGAATTCCCCTAAAACAATCAGCCCACCTGTTTCACTTTTTATAAATTTTTCCAGTTTTTCAAATTGATTTTTGGCTATTGATTTGGATTGTTTTTCGAGAGCCGGAGTCATGTATGTAGAAAATATTTTAAAATTAAGATTGTTTTTGACTATTTCTATGGCTATATTCGGTATATCTGCAAATTCAATAATTTTTAAATTACGAATAGGGTATTTAGAAAAAACTGCTTTTCCATATATATCTATCCTAACTTCCTCATGTTTAAAAGGGTATTTTTCACCAGCAATTTTGGGGATGATATTTGCCCAATCCGGCGTATATTCCTGAAAGGATATCAAATCTACCGATGATTCATTGATGTTTTTGACAACAGTCTCTACATCAGTGATTGAGCTTAGATTTATATGTACTACCGTCAGTTTGTCCTGATGATGGGCTTTGGGATTTTTCAGCTCAGTATTGGATGCATTTTTTAGGAAAAGTGCCAGTGCAGCTGCACACCCAAAACTGGTAAACAGGATAATTTTATTGCTTATAATTAGACCAATCAAACCTGATACCAGAAGAAAAAATAGAATATGCACCAAATAATCCTGCAACTTCTCCGTAAAGTCTATAGATGGTATAAATATAGCCGTAACAGTAATTAACAGAATCATTGCTGCCACTATCTTATTACCAATGCCTGCTACTCTTTTCAACGGTAACTATTTTTAGATTCAGAATTTATTGGCAACTACGACAGCGTGTTTGAAATTTTTAACATTTCCATCAGGATGAAATAATCTGGTCATAATGATGTAAATGCCCATCCGCATGGAATTTCCTTCTCCATCGATGCCATCCCATTTGATGGATCCCTCTGTCCCCAATAAAAAGTTGTTGGCAAGATCAACCATAGGAAAACCTTCAGCATCAAAGATCCTGACCGTAGCCAGATATCCGGGTTTATCCATTTTATAATTCAGCAAAATAAAATCATCCAGATTGTCGCCATCGGGAGTAAATGTTTTTTTATCAAGAATCACTCCAAACTCATCCGGAAAATTGTCAGGATTGGCAAAATTTGAATTTTTGTACCCAGGTGTGCCGTGATTGACCTGAGCCGCAGCAGAATGCCAATTGTTCTTATCATTTGTCTGAGTTGAAAAATTGATCCTTTCCAGACTTACACCTTTGGTCTCATCTATAAGTTGAAAATGGTAAGATTCCGCATAATCAAATGAGTCAATCGTAATCTGCTGCTTATCGATAGTTGATATAATAGTAAAATTGGCAGCATCTACATTAAAAGATGGTAAAGTCGCTGTTATAAAATTCGCATTTACAGGTGTTTTATACGTTGATTTCAAAAACTCCGTATTTCTGGATATAGCAACATATGTGTCAGGCAGGAGAATAAAATCAGTCAAAATTGTTCTGCTTTCATTTTTTTGACCATTTTTTATAATCAGACTATCCATCTTCAGAAATTTGTCTGAAATATTGTACAATTCAATAAAGTCATCTCCCCCGGAATACGGATCGCTGAGTACTTCAGATATGACCAGATCGCCCTTTTTGGGCTTTATTGTCAAAACAAAAGATACGACCGATTTTTTCTTATTATTACTTTTATCTTTGACACCATCTACAGTTAAAGTATAAAATATCCCACTCCGTATCCTGTTGGAATTGTATTTCAAAATAACTTCGTTGGGTGCATTTGCAAAGTATAACGCCATTTCCGGGGTTCCCAGGCCATTATCTGCACTAAAAGATGTAATATTTTTGGCAGAAAGCTCTTCGATACTTTCAGTAAATACCACTTTAATCGTAGAGTCATCAATTACAGTAGTTGAAACTATACCCGGAGCAATAGTATCTTTTTCTATAGTTTTGATGTGGATATCATCATAAAAAAATTTATCTGTACGGGTAGCACTATATTTACAATACAGGCCAAAATACATTGAATCCTGCAGCATAAATGTCGGATCAGAAAACTCCAGATCTTCCTCATACAATATTTTACCTGTATAATCTGTTGCCATCAGCCATAATCCATCTCTGTATATCTTGCATTGGATTCTTCCGTCGGCAGGATCAGCACTTATACCGCCCATCTTTCCCGAGGCCATTAGTACAGGAACGCCTTTTTCAAGTTTCCATACCTGAATGGCGTCGTTTGAGCCGTTTTCCCCTAGCCTAAGATAGTACCCGGTTGCAAAGGATTCATTTATATTATCTGTAAATATGTAAATTTTTCCAAAATTATCATTGGAAGGAGCAAACTGAAGATTGAAAAATAAATCCACTTGTATACTGTCCGGAGGTATCTTGTATTTGGTAAATATTTGAGATTCTCCGGCCACTGATGCATTGAGTTGCAGTTGGCCTTCAGTATTTATTTTAAAGTTTTCGATATTCCCTTCCCACTTTACTTCGCCAATATTACCATTATTAAAGTCGAGCTTTAGCTGTGCATCCACATTTATAATTGCTATAAATAAGAGCATTATATAAAAATATCTTCTGACTGATAAGCCAATAGTATTGAATGAAAGTATATCTTTGCGTTTCATTATAAATAAAGGTGTTTCGTATCAGATTTTTTCTAAATTTTCGTTATATACAGAGCTGATATGGTTTAAATCTGCTCACAAAAAAGCAAATATAGAAATAAAGCTTTGAAAATATTTTTAAAGGGACAATAAGATTTATTTTTTTATGAAAGTAGCATTGGTTGGAGCAACCGGACTGGTAGGAAGGGTAATGAATGAGGTACTGGAAGAATTTGATTTTCCTATCACAGAGTACATACCTGTAGCTTCCAGCAGATCAGTCGGAAAAATGGTGTCTTACAAAGGTAAGGAATACCCCATCGTTAGTATGGAAGATGCTGTAAATATGGTACCGGATATTGCTATTTTTTCTGCTGGTGGTAGTACATCATTGGAATGGGCACCTAAGTTTGCTGAAAAAGGTACAGTTGTTATTGACAATTCAAGTGCCTGGAGAATGGATCCTGCCAAAAAACTGGTAGTGCCGGAAATTAATGCTGGTGAACTGACCAAAGCAGACAAAATCATTGCAAATCCCAATTGCTCTACTATACAAATGGTAGTAGCATTGGCACCTCTACATAAAAAATATGGCATTAAACGATTGGTTATCTCTACTTATCAGTCGTTTACAGGTACAGGCGCCAAAGCCGTAGATCAATATGAAGCTGAGAAAGCAGGCAAACATCAAAAAAAATCTGAAATGGCATACCACTACCAGATATTCGAAAACGCTATTCCTCAATGTGACGTATTCCTCGACAACAGATATACCAAGGAGGAAATGAAACTTGTACACGAAACAAAAAAAATACTTGGAGACGATAGTATTAAAATAACAGCCACCGCAGTCAGAATTCCTGTTAATGGAGGACATTCAGAGTCTGTCAATGTGGAATTTAATCAGCCATTTGAGCTGGATGATGTCACTAAAATACTCAATGATGCTGATGGTGTAACCGTATTGGATGATATTGATAATTTTAAATATCCTATGCCGTTGTATGCAAAAAATAAAAATGATGTATTTGTAGGTCGTATCAGAAGAGATGACTCGGTAGATAATGGTTTGAATATGTGGATAGTAGCTGACAATCTAAGAAAGGGAGCTGCCACTAATGCTGTCCAGATTGCAGAATATCTGGTTAAACACCATTTAGTATAAACGTTTAGTTAAGTTTGATTTTATTACATAATGAATTTTTGAATTTTTAATTACACAGTATTATGAGACGCAAATTAGTACTTTGGGGTTCCAATGAAAAAGATGAAAAAATGCTTGTAGCATTGGAACTTCAGGAAAAAGAAAATGTCGTGAATATTTACACATTTCCTGAATCAGTAGCCACAGAAGACTTTTACAAGGCCATGTCTGAAAAATGGAAAGATGATGTAGAAGTGGAATTCCCTTCCGACTTTACTAAAATTGAGAGAAAACTATCCGTTTCAGATAGTCTTCTTCCTGACGAAATAAGAGTGGAAAGACCTGATCTGATCACCAGAGCTCAGGCTGAATGGCATTTTGTCGTGCTTTCATCAAAGCTTTACGGTCTGTATAAGTCTGAACTGGAAGAACTTAAAGACAAAGTCGAATCCCTTAGTGAATACGATAATATTCTCTGGAACGAATTGAGGGAATTCTGGAATAAAGTGCAGACTCAAGTCAATGACAAAAATCTTTTCAGAGAACATGGGGCAGCTTTAAGAGACAAAACAAATCATCTTTTTGAGAAGCTGAAAGAACTAAAAAAATCCCTGGAAAACGAATTTGAAGTTCAATCCAAAAAATATGTGGAAACTTTTAGTGAAGAATTGGCAGCCATTGAAGAAAAAATTGATAAAGGTTTAGGACTCGGGCCTCTTTTTGAAGATCTTAAGAAGGTTCAGACAAAGATAAAAGATTTCAAATTTACCAAAGATGACAGAAATGACCTTTGGAATAAAATCGATGTTACCTTCAAAAAACTAAAGGAAAAAAGAGGTAACGGAGGACAGGGTCAACAAGGAAATAATGAATTGGCCAGGACAGAAGCAAGATATAAGGGCTTGATCGGTGCGCTTCAAAAAATGCAACAGTCTATCAACTTTGATCAGAAAGATCTGGAATACGAAACAAAAAGAGTTGCCAATAGTGAAGGACAGCTAGAATCACAATTAAGGCAGGCAAAAATAAATATGATTGTAGAGCGTATCAAATCCAAGCAGGAAAAGCTGGATGATATGAATAAAACAAAAACAGAACTTGAAGCAAAAATAGAACGGGAGAAAAAAAGAGCAATAAAGACTGAAAAGTACGAAAAACTCGAAGAAGCAAAAGAAGCCGTGAAGCAGAAAATTGCATCAAATATCACTGAAAATGCAAAAGAACTGGATAAAATGTCAGATAAGCTTGAGAAAGCAGCAAGCGAACTGGCAAAAAAACCAAAAAAGGAAAGCTTCCTGGATAAATTGTCAGATTCCGTAGAGCAATTGGTTGAAGATGTAGTGGATACCGCAAAAGCAGTTGCGGTAGTTGCAGGGGAAAAACTGGAAGAAGTCATGGACAAAGCAGAAGATTTTGCTGAGAAAATGGAAGACAAACTGGAGGATGCAGGAGATGTAGTTAAAAACTTTGCTGAAGAAGCAGGTGAGAAACTGGAAGACACTTTAGAAAAAGCGAAGGTTTATGCTGATAAAGTAGGAGACCAAATGGATGATGCAGGCGACGCTGTAGAAGATTTTGCAGAAAAAGCTGGTGATAAACTGGATCTGGCTTTAGAAAAAGCAGGCGATGTAGTGGATGACATGAAGGATAAAGTGAAAGAAAAGGTAGCATCAATCACTGCAAAAAAAGCTAAAGACGAAGAAGAATAAACCTTCTCCTTTAAAATACTTAAAAAAGCAGGAAGCAAAATGATTTGTTTTCTGCTTTTTTTTATCAAACCAAACTATTCCCTTAAATTAAGGATTAGAATAAAAACTCTTTCACTTGTTTAAAAGTTTATAAACAGCGGTCGTGAAATGAGGCATATAATTATTCTAAAAATAAAAAGCGGAGCAGAACTTTCATTCGTACCCCGCATAACCCCAAAAAACCAATTGAAAACATATACTTTTTAACCAATGACATAAAATTGGTATGTTATCTTTTTCAAATTCTGTAATTTTGACGTTTCTGATTCTGATTGTCACATTTTTTAAATTAACTTTTTTAATAAAAAATAATAATTTTGAAAGTAAAGTCTAGCTTTTTTTGCTCCAACTGCGGAACTGAATCTCCCAAATGGATTGGCAAATGTTCATCGTGTGGCGAATGGAATACTTATGTAGAAGAGATCATAGATAAAGGAACACAACAATCAGAAAAAGATAAAGCATGGAAAGATCCAAAAAAAGAAAAACTGGTTCCTAAAAGACTGGATGATGTAAGTGCCCTGAACGCAAGCAGAATTGACACCCATGACAACGAGTTAAACAGAGTGCTCGGTGGCGGGTTAGTCTATGGTTCAATCATTCTGGTAGGAGGTCAGCCTGGCATCGGGAAGTCAACATTACTTCTGCAACTGGCGCTCAAACAAAATAAAAAAATCCTATATGTGTCAGGTGAAGAAAGTGAAGAACAAATCAAAATGCGCGCCGAACGAATAGGACACAAAAATAGTAATTGCTATATTTATACCGATGTCAATGTAAGTCAAATATTAAAAGAATCCAATAAACTAGGTCCGGATATTATCATCATAGATTCTGTACAGACATTGATGAGTCCATATATTGACAGTACTCCGGGGAGTATTTCTCAGGTACGTGAATGTACAGGTGAGTTGCAACGTTATGCCAAAGAGACCAATATTCCCATCTTTATCATCGGTCATATTACCAAAGAAGGTGGTATCGCGGGGCCTAAACTGCTGGAACATATAGTCGATGTGGTGTTACAATTTGAAGGAGACCAGCATTATGCGTACCGTATCCTCCGCACCTTAAAAAACAGATTTGGCAGTACCGATGAGATTGGAATATATGCTATGGATATGCATGGGCTGCGTGAGATCAGCAATCCTTCTGAGTTGCTCATCTCTCCTGATGATGATCATCTCAGCGGTAGTGCCGTAGCAGCATCTGTCGAAGGATTACGTCCATTATTGCTGGAAACTCAGGCATTAGTCAGTCCTGCAATATACGGCACTCCACAGAGATCTGCTACAGGTTTTGATTTGAGAAGATTGTCGATGTTGCTGGCTGTTCTTGAAAAAAGGTGTGGGTTGCCTTTCGGTCAGAACGATGTATTTCTAAATATTGCGGGTGGTATTAAAGTTACTGACCCATCGATAGACCTGGCAGTCGTTTCTGCCTTGATTTCTTCTCTTCAGGATATTCACATCAGTAAAAAAATATGCTTTGCCGGAGAAGTAGGACTTTCAGGAGAAATCAGGCTCGTAAGCAGAGTAGAACAAAGGATACAGGAAGCAGGCAGACTGGGATTCGAAACCATCTATATATCAAAATACAAGGCTGATCTTTTACCAAAGAAAAATTTTGGTGTGGAGGTTCGGATGCTTTCGAGAGTAGATGACTTGTTGAGGGAAATATTTGCCTAATGACAAAAGATGTTCTAATTGCATTGTCTTTTCAGTATCCTATTGTCATATTTGATGGAGAATGTCATCTTTGTGACCGCTCTGTACAATTTGTACTTAAAAAAGATAAGAATACAGTTTTCAGATTTTGTACGCTTCAGTATGCAAAAGCAAATGGTCTGATTCAAACCGAGACAGACAGCGTGATACTGATAGATAAAAACACCAAGTACATCAAAAGTAAGGCCGGTTTAAAAATTTTAAATTATTTGGGTGGTTTCTACCTATTAATATCTTATGTGTTATCAGTAATACCTACAAATTTGGCTGATGTTATCTATGATTTTATTGCAAAAAACAGGTACAAATGGTTTGGGAAATACGATGAATGCATGATTCCTCAAAAAGGATGGAAAGACAGATTTATTGGGTAATCAACTTTTGAATTTTATATTCTTTTATCCCTGCATGCAGTTAATAATAATGTTGATCAGGTACCTTGAGTTCCTGTTCCTGTGTTTCCACCTCCCTGGCTGTCTCCACCTTGCTTCAGGTCTGTATTTTTAACCTTAGACTTACGTTCTTTGAAATCAACATTTCCGAATTTATATCTAAAATTAACCCCAATAGATCTGAATGGAATACTGAAAGATGTTTGTTGCACAAAGGAACTTGTTTCAATATTGGAATTAAAAAATTTGTCTGCATTGAAAGGTTCTATCATAGTGATACCAATACTTGAATTTTTAAACTCCTTCCTCACACCCATTCCATAAATGGTAAAAGCAGGATTGTCTCCCTGGATAGTTCTGACCGGTGATCTGAAGAATCCGAAAAAGTCTGCCTTAAAGGTTCCGGAAATCTTGATTTCACCATTCAAAAATATATTGTACTCATAACTGCTCCTGGATGCAGCAACTCCATTAACAATTCCTTTTGCATTGTAAGTGGCAAAGTTTCCACCGGTACGAAGTGTGACCAGATTTACAGTTTTAGTGATAAAAGTATTTATACCTACTGAATTATTGGTACCAATGTTTTTAAAGGTATTGACAGATAATCCATTGTTATCAATATTCAGAATCTGCTCTATGATACCATCTGTATACTTATAAAATACGGAAGAAAAAGTCGTAAATCCTTTGAAAGTAATATTGTAAGCCACTTCTACCTGATGTACTATCTCTGGATCAAGATAAGGATTTCCTTCCGTCCTGTTGACAAAATCACTATTATTATTAAACGGATTTATAAACTGAAGACTTGGTCTCTGAAGTCTTTGACTATAGGCAAGTTTGAGTGTCCTGAAATTTTTGAAAGTCCTGCTAATGGTTAAGTTGGGAAGAAAATTCTCATATCCTATACCACTGAAATTCAATTCTTTGGATTCTGCAAATGCACCGGCAATATCCGTTTTTTCGTATCTCAGACCAGTAATCAGAGAATATTTTTTTGCTAACGTAAAATTCATAGAAGCATATCCTGAATACACATCCTGATCATATTTGAAAGATTCTGTAAGTGGTCGATATCCTGTACTGATATCAAAAATCTGTGTATTATAATCACTTATAATATTTCTTATTACGGCTTAGGTACCTGCTTCTAATTTTACAACTTTTGAAAAAGGGTGTACATAATCGATCTGCAAAGTAGTCTCATGATTGACTCCTGTATTAGTAATATCTGTATTTCTATTCAACAACTCAAGGGTATGAATTTCACTGATTTTTGAATCCTGGTTATTGTTTTGTTTAGAATATTGCACACCAAAAGAAAGTTCCTGCCCCTCACGTTTTTCAAATTTTTTAGTATAATCTGTATTCCAGTCAAAACCACCAAAAAAATTATCCCCAGTATTAATTCTGTCAAACTGGTCATTCAGTCCTATGGAAGGATCAATGAGTAATCCCCTGGTATTGCCATTTAGATCAAAACCGAAACCTCTGAAATTGAATGAACTGTTGATACTATTATATCCGTTGAAATCATAAAAAGCACTGATAGAACCATTGCCTCCAAGTCGAGATGTCTTCTGCGTGCCATTCTGCTCTACTTTTCGCAGTCCCAAGGCAGTCTGATCTTCTCTGAAAAAAGTAGAAATTCCATTGGCGGGAGTTGAGTAAAATACAGCAGCACCCGAGCTAAGCCCAAGTCTTCCTTTACCTACATTCAGATTGGTAAATAAGCTATTCTGACGATTTCCTACGGATGCATTTACACTTCCGGCTACACCTTCGATATTTTGTTTTTTGGTGATAATATTAATGAGCCCTGCACTACCTTCTGCATCATATTTGGCAGAGGGAGAAGTGATGACTTCTACTTGCTTGATCTGGTCAGCTGGAAACATTTTCAGTGCATCAGCCACATTGCTGGCAAACATTCCGCTTGGCTTACCGTTGATAAGTATCCTTACATTCTGAGAACCGCGCAATGATACATTTCCATTGAGATCCACTGAAAGCATGGGTACTTTGCGCAATACATCGGTCGCATCACCACCAGCAATGGAAGCGTCATTTTCAGCATTAAATACCAGCTTATCTGCTTTATTTTCCACTAGTAATTTTTGCTCCTTTATCTCTACAGCGTCCAGAAGATAACTCGCCGGGACAAGAAATACATTGCCAATATTGATATCCGGATTTTTCAGTGTGGTCTCAACTGCGGCCACTTTTTTCTCATTATATCCTAAAAATGAAAAATATAAATCGTAAGAACCATTGACCACATTTTCAAATTTAAAAAGTCCTGTTTCTTCAGTCAAAACCCCATCCAAAACAATTGAACTGCCTTTTTTCTTTAAAGATATGGTAGCAAAACCCACCACTTCTCTGGTCAGGGAGTCAAGTACTTTACCTTCTATTTTACCTTTGATAGTAGGTCCTTTACTACCGCCACCCATAGGAAACTGCGCATTTGCAGAAAAAATAAAAAGTATAAATAGAAAGCTTAAAATGTATTTCACGATAATTGTTTTATAAAATTTGACACTATAATGACAAAAGTAGGGCAATTGTTTATGTCCAGCCAAAAATATAGATGAATAACCCTTTTTAGACTATGAAGATGTTTTTTCTTTCGTTTATATCCTGACTACATAATTATAACTTGTAATGGAATTCCCCTTTTCAACTGTGGACTTTACCTGAGTGGTTACAACGGTATAATTTATTTGCATACCCTGATTTGAAGGGAGTGACTGTGAATGTATAGGGTTAGTAGTCTGAACCTTTGTCTCGTGAATATGAAAGTGAATCCTGATATTTTTATGAAAGGTAACTTTAAGGTGCCTTGGTGTTTTGGGGACAATAAATTTTAGCATTTTTACCACACGTATAGCTTCTTCATTGCATAAGTCATCCAAACCACCAATGATCTTTGTATCTATTACGTCTCCTTTATGATTGATATCGTAACGAATATGTACATCTCCTTCGACTTTATTTGCCTGAGATAATGCTGGATATCTTAAATGCATATTAATAAATTCTCTTAAGGCCTGATCTCCGCCTTTATAATACGGCTGCTTTATAAAACTGTCTTCTCTCCGCTCTTTTTTCATTCATTGATATATTTTGATCATATTATAAAAGGATATTTTGATGCAGATTGTTTTATTCTTCGTATGTAAAACTATTATTTTAATTACTTTTGTCATAAACCTACTGCACAGAAATTTTCATTTAGTCATCAACAATGTTTTAAATGACAATAAAAGCTCAGGTACTTTTTTTTACAAAGTCGCAAATTTTAATAATATGTACAAAAATATCTTTATAGTTGGTTTTATGTTTTTCCAAATGCTCTTGTCAGTTTACAACAAAAAAAATGAACCTGCATCTAAACCTATTAATACTGTAAATGACTTATCCGGCAAAGATACAACGCAACAGATTTTCTGGAAAGAGCTGACCTTTCTGTGTGGAAAATCATTTGAAGGCAGCATCATAGCAGGACCTGCCAACGACACTACCTTTGCCGGTAAAAAACTGATCATGCATGTGCGTAAGTGTACTGAAAATGAGATTAAAATACCATTTTTTGTTGGTAATGACAGTTCAAGAACATGGGTATTGACACGAACTGACAATGGCATTCAACTCAAACACGACCATAGGCACAAGGATGGTTCACCTGATAAAGTCACCATGTACGGCGGTCACACATCCAATTTTGGTAGTAAAATTAGGCAGATATTTTCTGCTGATCAGGAGACGGCCGAAATGCTGCCCGCAGCCATAGGAAATGTCTGGTGGATAGATATACATCCGGGTGAGAGTTATATTTACAATCTCCGCAGAGTAAATACTGACCGGCTTTTCAGTGTGAGTTTTGATCTAAAAACACCTAAGGAAAATCCCGGCCCGCCATGGGGATGGAAAGACTAACCTTTATACGAAACCCTGTATATTACATCCGCATAATCATCAGAAATCAATAGCGAACCATCTGGAAGTAGTTCCATATCAACGGGTCTGCCCCACACGTCATCATTTTTAGGATTGAGCCAACCTGTTATAAATGGTTTGGTTTCTTTGATGCTGCCATCCGGATTCAGCACGGCGAGCATGATATCATATCCGCTCTTCTTACTTCTGTTCCAGGAGCCATGTCTGGCAATAAAGATTTGATTTTTATATTCTGCGGGAAACATATTTCCAGTATAAAAAGTCATCCCCAAAGGTGCAGTATGCGGACCCATTTTCGCTGCAGGGGGAGTAAATTCATCACATTTTCTGGTTTTGCCAAATTCAGGATCAGGTACATCACCCTGATGACAATATGGATATCCAAAATGCATTTTTTCTTTTGGTGCATAATTTAATTCACATTCCGGTACATCATCACCCATCAGATCCCGACCATTGTCAGTAAAATAAAGCTCTTTTGTATCAGGATGCCAGTCAAAACCGACCGTATTTCTTATACCGGAATGAACTATTTCAAAGCCGGAACCATCAGCATTAATGCGGGTGAGCGACGCATAAACCGGATCTTTGGACTCGCAGATATTGCATGGAGCGCCTACCGGAACATATAATTTACCATCGGGCCCAAAAGCAATATATTTCCAGCCATGGTGAGTTTCCGTCGGGTATTTGTCATAAACTACTGAGGGTGTTCCGGGATTTTCCAGTTTAGATTCCACATTTTCTATCTTCAGAATTCGGTTTACTTCAGCGACATACAGATTTCCGTCTTTAAATGCCACACCATTGGGCATATTTCCACCCTTTAGGAGAATGTACTTTTTATCTATTTTGTTGTCACCATCAATATCCTTGAGTGCGTATACATTTCCTTCAGATCTTGTGCTGACAAAAAGCGTACCGTCAGGAGAGTAACATAAAGAGCGGGCATTGACAACACTATCAGCATAAATGGAGATAGTAAATCCAACCGGCAATGAAAGACTGTCCAATGGTAAATTTCCTTTGTAGTCTTTTTCCAGTAAACTTATCGGTGGATTTACACCAAATTTATATTTAGCTACAAGCAGCACTATAGTCAGCACGGCTAAAACAGCGATGAAAATTTTAATATATTTCATGAAACATGGTTTTATTGATCAAATATATAAAATACTATCCATATCTCCTAAAACCATGAATAAAGGAGTTATAATTTTCAATATTTAAGTTTGGTTGTTTATCTATTATAATACTACTGAAATCTTTAATAATGCTATTTAATAGCTTCCATTGATTGAAAATTTTCAACCTGTGGTGTACCAAAGATATTATGCTGTATATTTGTTGGAAATAAATCTATATGTTTCAGCAAAATTTAGTACTTCGATTGGCATTAGCTATAATTCTTTTCATGCATAGCATACCTGGAATGTTTAATGGTGGCATTAATGATTTTGGCAATTTATATCTCAATCAAATAGGATTTGATCCATTTGGAGTTTATCTGGCATGGGCCATTAAATTATCACACGTGGCTGCTGCCATCTTATTTATTGCCAACAAATATATCAAATGGGCTGCCTGGCCTACATTATTTATTTTAGTGGTTGGTATTTTTATGGTCCACCTTGAGCATGGTTGGTTTGTGGTCGGCGGAGGACAAAATGGGGTAGAGTTTAATTTTTTGTTGATTGCAGTGATATCCCACTTGTTGATAGAGGACAAAAGAAGCAAACTCTCTTAGCCATTTATCCATATTAGATAAGAACATCCTGCTTTTGATAACTTTCTAATCTTAATGGCTAAAGTATTGGTGTGCCTTTGGTATTATTGATATTTTTGGGATCAAACTGACTTATTATTTTACTTTTTGAATCGTATATTCGTCATTAAGTTTGGTTAAACAATAGGATATTTTCTAAATAGTAAAATAAATATCTAAAGATTTTGAGCACTATCTAAGGTCTTTTAATTACTTTTGAATCTATTTCCAAATGTATGAAGAGCAATTCAATAGTTTTGATAATAATTTTGTCCTTATTAGCAAATCACCTTTTTTGTCAACTAGAAAAAGGCAGAATTCTTTTTGACAACACTATAGAAGTGCATTTTATAAAAGGTAAATCGGCTACGATGTATAAAGCTGGTGATAAGATCACCAATTCTGTTTTAGTAGATGTTGCTAAGAAACACATTTACAATATAAGGTATGAGAATAACACACCTGTTTCTTACAAATTGTTAGACTTTGCAAAAGAATTAACTGAAAATAAAAAATAGGCTGGGAAGCTCTATTGCTTTCCGATAAGTTTCAAAAAATGAATTATGGAATTGTAGAGAATGATGTAAAAACGATTTTGGGATTTAAATGCTATAAGTATAAAGACATCAATGGGTATTCATATCGCACAGATTCAATACCTTGTCAAGTGGACATTTGGCCTGTTTTTAGAGAAATGGATGGAGGCATTCCTTTAGAGATTTATAATAATTGGACAAAGACCACAACAACTGCAGTTTCCAAGGATGAAAAAGTTGATTATAGTCTTTTTAATATAAATTTTGATGTTCTAAAAAATTCAGAAATATCTGAAGATGAAAACCAAGAAGATATAGAAGAAGAAGTTACTGTTGCTCCAGCTCCTGGATATGAAAGTAATGAAGCATTAAATCAAACTGATTATTCTATTTCCAAGTCTATAAGACATTATTTTAAAAATACTGGTATTAGTATTCTACCTCCGGATAATTATATTGTAGATATGCTTTGTGATTGTGTGTGTAGAGAAGATTCTTGGAGTATTTATGCCGAGGAGTTAAACAAAGGCGATAAAGTATTTTCTTTTTTACATCCTGATACAATAAACATGGCAAATAGATTTGATAAAATTGAAGCTTTTTTTGCCCCATTTTTCCATACTTTAGATTATATATTTTCTGATTATCCATCTAAAGAAACTTATGTATATACATCATCAACAATCACTAAAATTAATAATCATAATGCTCTAGTTGTACATAGTAAAAGTAAAAATTTTAATGTTAGTTATATTGTGATTTTCACCG
This sequence comes from Saprospiraceae bacterium, assembly GCA_016714445.1. Taxonomy (GTDB): domain Bacteria; phylum Bacteroidota; class Bacteroidia; order Chitinophagales; family Saprospiraceae; genus OLB9. Next base: position 174,466 of record JADJNF010000008.1, read on the forward strand.
ATCATACTTATGCTTTGGCTAAAATATTGTATAAATCCAATCTATCATTTTTGAAGAAAGACGAAATTGAAAAATATTTTTCATATGACGATACTTATTTATCTAAGTTTACTGAAACAAAAGATTAAGTTGAAGTTCAGTCATAATTACTAAAGTAAACTCTAGTAAGTTTCATTAAATTGGTTTAGCAAGTTTTAAAAAATAAAAATTTCCTCCCCCATCCCATAGGGGTAAATCCAACCTTTGTTTTCATATAGCAAAACAAGGGAAAATGAATCGTATTAAATTTTTATTTTTAGCAGTCTATCTGATTTTTATTCAGTCTTTATTTGCTCAAGCAGATCAATTATACAATATCCGTGGCACGGTAAAAGATGATGTCACTCAGCAAGCACTCATCGGAGCACTTGTTTATGTTGTCAATCACGAAAACCAATCTACCATCACAGACGAAAATGGCGACTTTCGCATCGAAGCGTTGCCTTTGGGAAGACATAGCTTGCAAGTTTCTTATCTGGGATATATAGCTTATGTTTCCAATATTGAAATCAAAAGTGGGAAGGAATTAGTGCTCAACATCGCCATGAAAGAAGAGTCGAAGTCTCTTGATGAAGTGGTTATCACTGCTCGTGCAGAAAAGTCCAAACCTGTCAATTCTCTGGCTTATGCGAGTACACGTACATTCTCGGTGGAAGAAAGCAGTAAATTTGCCGGTGCGGTAGATGATCCTGCTCGTATGGCGCAGTCTTTTGCAGGCGTCGTGCCTACGGATGATGGTAGCAATTATGTCTCCATCCGAGGAAATCACCCTTCTGCTTTGCTTTACAGGATGGAAGGCATTGATATTCCCAATCCCAATCACTTCGGCGATGTGGCTTCATCTGGTGGTGGCGTGTCCGTATTGTCGTCACAAATGATGGCTAATTCTGACTTTTCTACAGGTGCTTTTTCAGCGGAATACGGCAATGCTTTGGGTGGTATTTTTGACCTAAAACTAAGAAAAGGCAACAATAACAAGACGGAATATACCTTCAAAGCTGGATTCTTGGGTATGGAAGCGGCAATAGAAGGTCCATTCAGCAAAAAATATAAAGGTTCGTATCTGATCAATTACAGGTATTCGACCTTGTCACTTATTGACAAGTTGGGTGTGGACCTGAGTGGTGTTATAAATTATAGTGACTTGTCATATCATATCAATTTACCACTGAATAAAGGTGGACATTTTTCACTTTTTGGGCTCAATGGTTGGAGCGATCAAGGCATCGATGAGACGCTAGAAGATATTGATGTAGAAAAAGGCGCACTTGACCACAGATTTGAAGGCGAATTCTTGAGTAATATGTCTGTAAATGGTGCAAAATATACCGTTTCGACCAATAAAAATGGTTTTCTGAGTGCGATTTTGGCTTATTCTACTACGAAAAATGGTTATAAAGAAGATGTCAATACAGTCTTCCGAGATTATACATTTTTTAGTAAATTTAATCTTCACAACAAAGTCAATAAACTCTCTGGAGCACTTAGTTTTACCCAAAAGATCAACCCAAATTTGGTCTTGAAAAGTGGCGCTTTTTATGATAAGATGGGATACCAAACCACTTATAATGAATATACGAATGCCAATGAATTTACCAATCTAATCAATAATGCAGACAATACATCTTTAGTTCGTGCTTACTCGCAAATGCAATACCACATCAATGATAAATGGTCATCCAATTTTGGTATTCATTATGCCAATTTCCTTCTCAATAACAAACAAGTCGTAGAACCAAGAGGTAATATTCAATACACCATCAATCAAAGATCAAACATCGCTTTGGCTTATGGCAGACACAGTCAAGTGCAGCCATTGATTGTATATTTTCTGAAAGGAGAAGATGGCAGCTTGGTCAATAAGGATTTGGACTTCACGAAGGCACATCATTTGGTTTTGACCTACAATTTTGATATCAATACCCATACCCGTATTAAGTCGGAGTTGTATTATCAGCATCTAACAGACGTAGCCGTTGGACAAGGAGAAAACAGCAATTTTGCCATGATAAACCAACAATATTTTATACCTGATTTTGCTTTGGTCAATGAAGGAAAAGGAAAAAATATGGGTGTAGAACTGACGTTGGAGCGTTTTTTACACAATGATTGGTACTATATTGTCACGGCTTCTGTTTTTGACGCTAAATATAAAACCCCTACCACGGATTGGCTCAATACTCGGTACAATGCACAGTATTCTTCTGTCATCACCATAGGAAAAGAATGGGTAGTGGGTAAAAGTAAAAGAAATACTTTGGGTTTTAATATCAAAAATGCCATCGTCGGTGGACAGTGGGATACACCGATAGATAGAGCAGCATCGCAACTTGCCAAAGAAGAAATTCGCGACGAAAGCAGACCTTTTTCGGTCCAACTCAAAGATTATTACAAACTAGATATTGGTATAAGGTACAAAAGAAATAAAAATAAATTTACATCCACACTTTCACTAGATCTCATGAATGCTACCAATAGTCGCAATGTAGGCGGCATCACTTATGATATTCAAAACGACAAAATGATTGAGTGGACCATGATGCCTTTTGTACCTGTGTTGGCTTACAAAATAGAGTTTTGAGAGAGATGAATTATGAGAGATGAGTTAGAAGAGATGTAATGTTTAATTTAATAATTTTATAAATAATTTGAAAATGAAAAATGTAGTTTATTTTCTGATAGTCAGTGTTTTGATGAGTTGTGATTTAGATAGTTTCAACTGTTATGATGGCAATATTATTACGAAAGAATTGTCACTAAATTCGTTTCACAAGATAGATATTGATTTTAGTTGTGAAGTGATTTTGGTCGATGGTGATGAACAAAAAATAGTCATTGAAGGCAAAGATGATATGATCCAAGATTTGAAAAATCGCTCTCTTGTGTCCAATGATACTTGGAAAGTACGTACCAAAGGAAATTGTATTTTACCTACAAAAGACACTAGAATTTATATTACTGTACCCGGATTGAAAGAGTTGTCTGTTGATGGCAACTATATGATTTCTTCAGAAGGATTGCTAAAAAATATTGATAATTCACTCAAAATTGACCTTGACGGCAATGGAGATTTGTCCTTAAGTTTGGATAATTTGTCACTTCTTGAGCTAGAAATTGATGGCAACGGTAAAGTGGATATTGAAGGAGTTACCAATAGATTTAACATCGATTGTGATGGGAATAGTGAGATAAGAGCACACGATTTTTTGGCAGAAATTATTGATATAAAAATAGATGGAAACGCTACCATGGATGTACATGCATCGCAAAGACCCATAGTTAATATGGATGGAAAAGGTTCGGTATGTTACAAAGGCAATCCTCAGATCACATCCAATCAAGAAGGAAGTAGCAGAATCAAAAACTGTAATTAACATGAGTAGCGTAGCAGAAAATATATTTTACCTTTCTTCCAAACCTGATAAAAATAATGGTTTTGAGCAAGGTATTTCTCATCACAAAAACATACGGCAAACAGCAGGCGTTAAGGATAAGGATATGAATGATAAAATCAAACACATACAAGAAGTCAAATCTGTAGATACTGCCACTTTTGAGCAGTTGTTTACCGATCATTACGATGCGCTTTACCGATATTGTCAGACGATGGTCAAGGATCAAAATGATATTGAAGATATCGTACAGTCGGTATTTATGGATTTGTGGCATGATAGAAGCAAGTTAGTCATTCATACATCTGTAAAAGCTTATTTGTACAAAGCAATTTACTTCAAGTGTATGAATAAAATCAAACACGATAAAGTCGCATCTAAATATTCAAATACAATCTCCAATCCTGAAAGTACAGCGGTCACGGACACGCTTATTATTCAAGAAATCGCCGACAAAATCAAGGAAACCATCGAAAGCCTTCCTGAACAATGTCGCAAAATATTCTCTATGAGCAGGATGGACGGACTCAGGTATAATGAGATAGCAGAAAAACTAAATCTATCTCCCAAAACTATTGAAAACCAAATGGGTAAAGCACTTAAGACAATGAGAGTCGCTTTGTCAGAATATATTCAAATCATTGTCCTCACGATATTAACTTACTTATAATGGACCTATATAATCACAGCATGGATGATCTCATCAGCAAATATCTTTGTGGTGAAGCAACACCTGATGAAGCGATACAGCTAGAAGAGTGGAAACAAATCTCCAAGGAAAATCAATTGTATTTTGACAATATGCAGCAGGCATTTTTGATGGTTTCTAATGTGGAATGGTCTGCACCTGATAAAAAAGCTGCTTGGCAAAAGTTCAATGCTAAACCAAAACCTAGCAGTAAAATAGGATGGATGTATGGATTAGCAGCTGTATTAGTTGTAGGGCTTTTGGCTGTTGTTTTTCTAATGAAAAATGATAAAATGCCTTTAGAATTGATAGCCAATGCAACTGCTGTCACCCAATCGCTTTCTGACCAAAGTGAAGTGACCTTACAAGCAAATAGCAAAATCAGTTATGAAAATGGTTTTGGCACCGAGCATCGAAAGCTAAAATTAAGTGGTAAAGGCAAATTTACAGTGACACACAATGAAGATTTGCCATTCATCATCGAGTCTAATGGTGTTTTTATTGAAGATTTAGGTACTGTGTTTAGTGTAGAAAGCAGGCCTGAATCTGATACAGTTTACGTTGTGGTCAATCAAGGCATCGTGCGTCTGTATGACGAACACGGCAGCGAGATCATTATCAAAGCTGGTGAAAAAGCTTGGTATATTCGTTCACAAAAGACCATCATTACTGATTTGGAGACCAAAGTATTGAAGTTTGACTTTAAGGATACACGCTTGGTGGAAGTGGTTGATTTACTCGAAAAAACGTATCAGATAGATGTGCAATTATCTCCTGAATCTATTGGAGAATGTAAAATCACCACACAGTTTTTTGACGAAGAAGTGGCCACTATCATCACCGTCATTGCCGAAACATTGGGTTTTAAGTATGAATACCAGGACCATCACTACAAAATATCAGGAAAGTCATGTCAATAAGAATCATCTTCAGTATGTTGACTTTTTTGGTATGGAATGTCTTACATAGTCAACCAGATATAAATCAAGAAGTCACCCTTCAGTATAATAATACACCAGCGAATGTTATTTTTCGAGATATACAAAACCAAACAGGAATGGTCTTTTCTTACAGTGAATTTCAAGACAATCAGCAGATGTCCATTCAGGTGATTAAAAAACCTTTGAAAGACGTTTTACCTATTTTGGAGACATCACTAAACATCCATATTTCAATTAAGGAAAAATATATCATCGTAAAACCAAACAAAGATGGCTCCCCAAAAGAGCTGAGTATAAATGGAACTATCACTGATCCAAACTCTAATGAACCACTCAGTGACGCCAGTATTTATGTTAAAAAGCACAGGATTTTGGTTAATTCTGACAAAAAAGGAAGATTTGCTTTTAATGTCCCATCTAGTGCCAAACAAGTAAAAATCAATATTGCGAAAGAGAATTACTTGGACACATCATTGGTCATAATAGCTTCTCAAAGTCAAACATTACATATTAAATTGCGTTCGTTTCCAAGGCAAAGGATTTCAGAATTTGACTCATTACCATCAAAAGAACTTCTAATTGGATCCATAACAAATGACCGGATTCCAGCATCGCCAGAGATCGTAAAGTCTAGTTACAATGAAAATTTCTGGAACAAAATGAAGCTAAAAAATGTCAATTTAGTCAACATTAATGATACCATTTTTAATAGCTTCTCAGTCTCTTTGCTGCCACCAATCAGTACCAATAAATTGTTATCTTTCCACACAAAAAATACCATTTCCCTTAATATTATTGGCGGAAATTCCAAAGGTCTCAACGGCCTAGAAATCGGTGGCGTCTATAATTATGATGATGGCGACGTTTACGGTATGCAAGTAGCAGGAGTTGTCAACGCTGTATCAGAAGATGTAGTTGGAACCCAAATCAGTGGTGTCATGAATGCTGTAAAAGGCAATGTCAAAGGTGTACAAATAGCCGGTGTCATCAATAACAATGACAGTATCACTGATGGTATCCAAATCTCAGGTGTCTATCAGAAAACGCATACACTTCGTGGACTTCAGATCGGTGGTTTGTACAATCGGGCAGTCAAAGCCACAGGTGGGCAGATAAGTGGTTTTCTCAATACAGTGGATAGTGCCACCACATTCTTACAGATAGCAGGATTGTACAATCATGGTGCGAATATCCGAGGTTTGCAAATTTCAGGCTTGGTCAATACATGCGACACACTCGAAGGCTTACAAATTGGTATATTCAATCGTGCCAATTATGTCAAAAAAGGACTTTCTATCGGATTAATCAATTACGTGAAAACAGGATACCACAAATTTGAGTTTTTATATAATGAATTAAGTACAACAACTATAGGATATCGTTCCGGTTGGGCACCTTTGCACATGCATTATTTCGGTGGTGTCAACCTGGTCAATAAGGATCAACGTTTTGTTCAGGCAGGTATGGGAATTGCGAGTTCCCTACCATTAACCAAAAAGATCAATTTTGAAGCTGACGCAAATATTCGCAACACGCATGGTGTAGATGATTTTTCATCCTGGGATTTTAACATGCACAATCAGTTGATGTTAGGTCTTTCCTGGCAACCATTCAAAAAAATAGGTATCAGAACGGGCATCACACTCAATCACTTTTGGTACAATAATTCTGTAGATATCAACAATCACGTAGCATCACTGATAGATAACGTAGTATATGAAAAAGATGGCTCCGATCGCAATCATAAGATGTGGATTGGATGGCATGTGGGTTTGTTGTTGTTTTGAAAGAGCATTTAAAGATATTATTAGATTCTAAGTTGATAAGGATGTTATCAAAGAAGGCGCCAATATTCACCATTTAAATTGTTTCGTGTCCTTTTTGTTTTCATCCTTATCTTCTTTTTTGAGTTCTATTTTTATCTCACTTTCCTGCCGTCGTTTATTGCTGAAAGGAATAGGCACACCACCAGACAATCCTACTCCAAGTGATGCTAAAACTATTAAGAGAATAAAGAAACTTATTCTTACAAATTTTTTAAATCTTTCCATTGATTTTAATGAATAGTTGAAATGATCGTCCTAAGATATTGACATCAGATTTATCTTGCTGTAACGATCTTATCTTATTAAGAATTCCACTCTAAGTGAGAGATTGTACCCTTATATAGCTGAAAATACTTTTCAACCTACTTATGAAAGGAAGGAGTGGAAATCTATGTCAGTAGAATATTTTAATGTATTAAAAATGGCTTGTAATAAAGGAATCTGTGAAAGATAAAGTAGTTTTTGTTGTTTTAAAGATTCTACGATTTTCCCTTCATAAATTTTTAAAACAGTATTCCATGATATATTATTAGGATTTGATACGATTAACTGGATAACATTTTTACCAAATAATTGCAGTTTATATAAATTATTTTCTGATCTTGCTGACCAAATTATTTCTGTCTTTTCTCGTGATACTATGGCGTTTTCTGCATAGTACCCTGACCCAATACCAAATAACAATTGTATCGCAACTAATAGCTTTATTTGCAAAGTAAATTTAGACTTATTGCTCTGGTATAAATATTTACACATTCTAATTATAAATTTAAGATGAACATGTGGTTATTAAGTAAGTAAACTGAACATTTTTGTATTAAGTTCATAAGTAGAAATAAAATCAAAACTTGTACAAAAAACTGATGCTAAGATTTGGAGAAATGTTATATTAAAAATTAGAAACCTATAACCAAATTATTTTTACTTTTGATAATTCAAAATCAATCATTATTTGATGGCAACTGAACAAATCCAAACTTTGCATCCAACAGCAGGAAAGACAAATAAACGTATTTCTCTTGAAAAATATAATATCATCAGAGAAAACATCTTGGCTATATTGCACGACAAAGAGTTGACCCACACGGAATTGATGGAAATATTATACGATCGGGTAAAAGATACATTTGATGGCGGTGTACAGTGGTATGGTGAGACGGTAAAACTGGACCTGGAAGCCAGAAAGATAATAGAAAGGAATGGTACAAAACCTGAAAAATATAGATTTATTGGAACAGAATCATTTCATCAAAAATAAGTTCTACTTTTCAATCTATTCATCAATCAAGTAGTGAAAATGTGACTAAAGTCGTTATATAAGTAGACAAATATTTTATATAACACTATGAAGTACGTTTTGAAAAATCCGATTAGTCTGATTGTTTTTATTTCGAATATGATACTTTTACATATTTCAGCTAAGGATACTACTGTTGTTTTCAATGCTGTGATTAATACCAATCTGTCATCTCCTATACAGGTAACCCACGCAGGTGATGGATCTAACCGTGTGTTTGTGGCAGAAAAAGGCGGCAGAATTAAGGTTTTTACAAATAATTATATTTTAACTGACACATTGATACGCATAACCAACATGGGTTCAGGGAATGAGCAAGGATTATTATCCATAGCATTCCATCCAAACTTTAAAAATAATGGTTATTTTTTCGTATTCCACACACAGGCAACCACTTATTCTTTAATAGTGGACAGATATACGATCAGTACAACTGACCCGGACAAAGCTGATTTGATGTCAAGATTGCCTATACTTAATATTCTGCATCCTACAAATACCAACCACAATGGTGGTGAGATGCACTTTGGGAAGGATGGATATCTGTATATTTCTACGGGAGATGGCGGAGGTGGTGATGACCCACAAGACAATGGTCAGGATTCTCTTTCTTTGTTGGGAAAGATTTTACGCATTGATGTCAATAGTACTTCCGGAGGGAATAATTATTCAATTCCGCCGGATAATCCCAATCCTTTATCTCCTGTTTATTGTTATGGTTTGAGAAATCCATTCAGATGGAGTTTTGACAGATATACCGGAGATATGTTTATTGGAGATGTAGGTCAGTCAGCACGCGAAGAAATAAACTTCAGAGCTGCCGGTCTGATTGCAGGCAGTAATTTTGGTTGGGATTGTTTTGAAGGAACACTCTCTCATACAACAGCTGCACCATGTCTTCCTTTTAACAGTTATGTTGCTCCCATTTATCAATATCAAACTAACTCTGACAACAGGTCAGTAGTGGGTGGAAATATATATAGAGGGTATGCATTTCCTGATTTGAAAGGATGGTACTTTGCAGCTGACTATTTTTCAAGGAACCTACGAAAAATTATTAAAATCGGGCCATCCTGGATTGCAGTCAACCAGCAAATGCCGGAAACTCATACGGGCATGGTAGATTTTGGAGAGACTGAAGATGGAGAATTACACATAGTAGATATCAACAGCAATATCATATATAAGATAACTACTGTCAACCCAAAAACTGTTTATACTTTTACTGGACATGGTGACTGGATGATCGCTTCCAATTGGAAAGATGGTGTAGTGCCGCCAGACCCTTTGCCTTCCGGATCAGTAATAGTTATTAAGCCATATAATAAGGGCATTTGTCAGCTCAATCAAGACAGAACAATAAGTATGGGTGGAGATTTTTTTGTAGAGCCCGATTGCCATTTTTTACTTGGAAATAATTCAAAACTTTCGATTGATTAATCAAGTGTTTTTGTAATTTTAAGCATACCCAATGTATTTTGTTCATTGGGTAAGCATATATTTTGAGTATTATGGAATACTATTTGTTTTATAAAAAATTATGAGTACACGACCTATTCAGTTCAACTTCTAATTCTGCAATATTATAATTTAAATACTAAAACATTTTTTATCAACAAATCATAACTGTTTAAACGAAAATTAATTTTTATTGATAATCAAAAGTAAATATATTAATTTTATTTTAAATATTTTAATAATATTACATAATTATTGTATATGTAATTATTTAAAAGTGTATTTTTACGCTTCATTATATTTCTATTACTAAAATTAAACAAAACATTTATGAAAAATTATTCATTTTTTTCTATTCTTTTATTGGTAACATTAGTTTTGGGATTTACCACGGGTTGTTCGAAAGATGACGACCAAACTGATAAAAATTGTACGAACTTTAGTGTTTTAGATGGAGAAATAACTATAAACGGCACCAAGCAAAAATTGTCAATTGCTCAATTTATAGCTTCAAGCAATATTTATTCTTTTCAATTAGCCAGTGTGTCTGATGATTGTAACGAACAGAAATTATTAAGTATCACAATAGAAACTGCTACCGGAACAAAACTTGGTGGAACATATCAGATAAAAGATTTTTTTGATGCTGGAATCAATCAGGCATATGGTGATATTGTTACTCAAAAAATCTCTCCTGTAACTCAAAGTGCCGTTGAATTAGAGTCAGGGAGTGTAAAAATCACTGATTTAGGCACTAAAAAATATACCATTGACGTCAATGCTACGGATATAACAGGAGGTAAAACAACGTTGCTTTTAACTCATCAGTTTTAGTAACACTTAATATTACCTCATGGGTGATAATTTATACTCCCGGATATATCAGATAGATACATCCGGGAGTATTGTTTTTTTCAATTAAAAATGCAATTGAAACTTTATGGTTTTGGAGATAAGATGCAAAACATTTGAGTTGTAAATTGGCACTTAAGCAAAAAATTTACAAATTTTTATTCCAAAAAAGTATTTCCTTCAAATTATTAAAATAGCTAATACTAATTTGTATGGCTTAAAATAGATTCTTGACTTATGGTTATGGATTCAGAATTTTAATACTTGCCATCAGGAATATTCACAGATTTTCGCATTTTTTTTGGATTTTTTCTTAGACTCATCATTTATTGATTAACTATTGGGTTGCCCATGCTTTGTCTCCTTTTTTATAGGGATAACTTCCATCATATTTGCCTGGAACTGCAATATAATTTAGTGCCTGTGAAGCACCGGTTTCAGAAGTAAAATAACCTAAAATGGTCAGCTGTTTCAACATTAGAAAATAATGTACAGGGTCATCTTTCTTTTTGTTTTTATTTTTTTGAATCATATTAGTGTTGACTTCATTCAAAAACTCTTCTCTTTGACTTGCCTCTCCCTTGAAAAAAGATATTGAATATTTATTTTCAAAACCTGATTTAATCTCTTCTATGCCACTGAGCAATATATTTTGTTGCTCAGAGCTGTAACAATCTTTAACAATTTTGTCAATAAATGATCCTATTTGTGTTGATTTTGCCCCGGGAGTATCTGTCTGCGGAAGGATGGTTTCACCTATTTCGTCCAGTAATGATACCTGTTCTTTGGAAAAAAATGATACTGGCTGGAGTTTAGATGTGTCTGATTTACACCCTGATTGTATAAATATTTCACCACCAATAAAGGCTGCACCTGTCATGATGGAGATTTGTTTGATGATTGTTCTTCTGTCCATGTCGGATGTTTGAATATTAAAGGTTTTGTTTTTTAAGTTCACTCACAGCATAATTTGCTGCTCTGGCGGTCAAAGCCATATAGGTCAAAGATGGATTCTGGCAAGCACTGCTGGTCATGCATGCGCCGTCAGTTACAAATACATTTGGGGCGTCCCACACCTGATTCCAACCATTCAGTACAGATGTTTTACTATCTCTTCCCATTCTGGCAGTACCCATCTCGTGGATACCATGACCCATATTATGTCCGCTATCCCAAACACTTACATCTTTTGCACCTGCCACTTCTAGCATTTCTTTCATTTCTTTCACTATGTCTTTCCTCATTTTTAGTTCATTTTCCCTTAGTTCAGCGTCCATAGATAATACGGGTAGTCCCCATTTATCTGTTTTTTGTTTGCCAATAGCTGGATCCGATGTTACAAGTCCGTCTTTATCATAGAGTCTTTTGTCCAGCAAAATTCGATTGTCATGGTGTGGCAAAATCTCTCCAAAACCTGTACTACCGATCTTCCAACCGCCAGGAGTACTAAGTGCGTTTTTCAAATCACTTCCTATACCCAATTCAGCTACATCTCTTTGCCAACCTTCTCTACTGGCTGAACCCTGATAACCAAATCCTCGTAAATAGTCTCTTTTATCACCATTCAGATTTACAAATCTTGGGATATAAAAGCCATTGGGTCGTCTGCCATAGGTATAAAATTCTTCAAAACCTTCTATTTTTCCACTCGCACCCAAATTATAGTGGTGGTCCATCACGTTGTGCCCAAGTTCTCCACTACTGCTACCCAGACCTTCCGGCCAGATATCTGTAGCAGAATTCATCAATAGCCAGGTACTGTTTAGCGCTGATGCACAGACAAATACGATTTTACTTTTAAATTCATATGTCATATTGTCTTCTGTATCTAGTATTTCAACTCCAGTTGCTTTCTTGCTGTCTTTGTCATATAAAATCTGCTTTGCAATAGCGCCTGTAATGATGTGAAGATTTCCAGTAGCCAACGCCGCAGGCAAAGTAGACGATTGTGTACTGAAATAACCACCATATGGACAACCCTCCCAACAGCGATTCCTATACTGACATTTGCCACGTCCGGGAAGATCTGATGTCAGGTTAGCTATTCTTCCTATGAATAAATGTCGTTGTCCTTTAAAATGGTTTTTTATCTTTTGAGCAACATCTTTCTCCACCACATTTAGATCCATGCCTGGTTGAAACTGACCATCGGGCAATTGTGCCAACCCTTGTTTAGTACCACTCACGCCTATAAATTTTTCCACATGATCATACCACGGAGCTATATCATTATATCTGATAGGCCAGTCAACAGCAATGCCATCTTTTGCATTAGCTTCAAAATCCATCTCGCTCCATCGATAACTCTGTCTACCCCAAATGACACTTCTACCTCCCATACGATAGCTTCGCCACCAGGTAAATGGTTTTATTTCAGTATAAGGGCAATCCTTTTCATTAACCCAGGCATTCATCACTGGTTCGGTCGCTGCCCATCCTCGGTGAACTACGGGATTGTCTTCCCTTTGTTGCTGTGTGGTCAATCCTTTATACTCAGTCTCCCATGGATGAAGTGAAGCTGTTTTGTAATCTTTGATATGATCGTGTTTTGGACCACGTTCTATCATGAGAACTTTTAAGCCTTTTTCTGTTAGTTCCTTCGCTGCCCATCCTCCACTTATACCACTACCCACTACAATGGCATCATAGTTGTTCTGTTTTGTAGCTTTTATATTTATGTACGTTGTGTCTGCCATGGTTTAATCTCAATATGGTATTATTTTAAAGTGATAAAGATATAAAGACTTATTACATTCTTATTTTTTTTACCATATTTATTCTGTATTTACCAAAATTAAATTTGCTGCATAAAGCTTTATATTGGAACTTTAATCAGGCTTTAAATGACTTTAGAAAAACATATACTATTATTAACTCCGACGTAATGTCCATAATTTGGAATACGGTGATAACCACATTTCAAATAAAAATCTATTGCTTCAGGTTGCTTGTATCCAGTCTCCAGAATACAATATATATAGTTCATTTCTGATGCCCATCCTTCAAGGCCAGAAAGAATTTTTGTTGCAATACCTTTGTTCCTTGATGATATTTCGACAAACATTCTTTTAATCTCCACCGTATTATTATCCACATGTCTGAAAGCACCGCACCCAACAGGATGACTGTTTTCATATGCTACAAGACAATGTCTAATTTGATCGACTTTATTGTATTGAGCATAAAAAGTATGATCATCACCATCTCTGAAAGCGAGGTCAGCATCCAATAAGTTTACCAGATACAAAAAATCCAAATTTTGAGCTGTTGTTCTATGTAAGTCGATCATTTATACTTTTTTTACATTCTGGTACCAAAAATACAATAAGAAAACCAAAATTTAACCTATTCATTTTGGAAAATTCATAGGAATAAAAGTCTATTGCTGAATTATTATTCTGACATTTCGAATTATTATAAAATATTAGGGTTTATATGGTTTATTACGTTTTGAAAACATGTAATTTCGTTCATATATTTTGCTTATAAATGAAGTATTTAATCACAAATTTTCTGTTGTTTATTTTTTTAGCAACACCACTTTCTTCTCAATGCTTATACCAAGCATATGAGGGATTCAGTGGAGATATAGGTAATGCCATCGAGGGACAATCAAGCGGAACAGGATGGGCAGCACCCTGGTTGGTTCAAAACAATGATATGGTCGTACCTGGTTTCCAAATTTCGGATAATTCATTGACTTATAATGATTTGCAAAATTTATATCATAAACTTTCAGGAGGGCGGGCTTATTTATCCATGGGAAGAAGGCTCAATACTGCGGATACCGGACCTTTTAATTTGCTTGTTGCTCAAAATCAAAATGGGATTGGAACCCAAATCGGAGACACATTGTGGGTAAGCTTTTTAATCAGAAAAGATCAGAACAATAATGAAAGATTAGCCTTTGATTTACATCAATCCAATCTCCCATGGTACTGGAATCCTGTCACTGAAGACAACATAGGAATAGGCTATTTCGGGGATCAATATCACGTAAACAGCCAAAGAAGATGGCATCTTCGAATCAATAATATTTATTACGACAGCGGAATAGATGTTCAAATAAATTCCACATATCTTATGGTTTTCAGATTGATATATACTGCAGGTAATACCGAAGTGAATTTGTATATCAATCCTGATAATCTTGGAAATCAATTACCTGGTGTTCCTGTTCTTTCTCAAAATTCAGGAAGACAAAATGTCATCAGAAGTATGTCTGTTTTCTTGGGTGATCAGGTTGGGAATGGTAGTATTGATGAAATCAGATTTGCTTCATCTTATGCCTGTGTAACTCCGGATGCTGAAGTACTTGTCAATCTGCCACCGGTAGCGTCTATTACTGCCGACATAAATTCAGGACAGAGACCTTTAAATGTAAATTTTACCGGCACCGCATCTACAGATCCTGAAAGTCAGCTACTGACGTACTACTGGAATTTCGGAGATGGCTCACCGGTCATATCCGGAAGCCCAAATGTAAGTCATATTTTTACAGCATTAGGGGTGCATCCTGTATCACTTACCGTCACTGATAATCTCGGCTTGCAGCATACGACATACTTTTCGGTCACTGTACTTGATGAAAATAATACCTTTCCATGTCAGACGTCATTGACTCCATTACGATCAGTGTCTTGCGGACAATCAAATGGTCAAATCAGGGTAAATGCAGGCAATAACAATATTTCGTTGTACAATAGTTCCAATATATTATTGCCAATAGTTAATGGAAATGAATATCATAATCTTGCACCCGATCGGTACAAACTATTTGTTTCAGGGACAATAGCACCATTTTGCAGAGATACTCTGGAAGTATTTATGCAGATTGATAGCACTACATGTCAGGGATGGCAACCACAGACCTGTGTTATGGATATAGGAACAAATATGAGTGGATTTGCAGACTGGCAATTTGAACGACCCATGAAAAATCTGTTTAAGCATATCAGAGAAGACTATATTGGCTATGGGGCAACTTGTTTTTGCTGGAGTTCTAATGTTGCTGAACAATTAAGTATGGATAGCAACGGATATCCAACTCATGTACCACAAACAACCACTGTCGGAGAAACTTATGTGAGATATGTTATTTCATCTGAAGGTGGTAATCTAACTATGGATACAACATATGTGCTACTTTATGATGGTGAAGGGACAATTTCCTTTGGCGGTTCAATAATGATTACAAGTAATATTGCAAACAGAATAGTATTTACACCCACAGCCAACGGAAATATCAATATAAATATCACTGCTTCTACACTTGGCAATCATGTAAGAAATATCAGGATTGTCAAAATGCAGGATGAATTAATTGATTTGGGTAGTCAACCTTTTTATCAAACATTCAATGATAAAGTTGCACCATTTCAGGTATTAAGATTTATGGATTGGGGTAATACGAATGGAAATACCAATGTAGATTGGACAAACCGTTCAAAAACATCATACTTCACCTACGCAGGACCCAAGGGCGTACCATATGAAACTATGATTCAATTGTGTAATGAAACCCAAAAAGACCTTTGGATTTGTGTGCCGCATGAAGCCAATGATGAATATATCCTGCAAATGGCAACACTTTTCAGAGACCATTTGGATGGAAATTTAAATATCTATCTCGAGTATAGCAATGAAATATGGAACTGGATTTTTCCACAAGCTCACTATAACAATAATAATCGCCCAGCGAATCTTGGATATGGTAGAGCAATGGCTGAAAAAGCAGGAAACGTTTTTCGTATTTGGCATGAAGTATTCGGCAGTGATCGATGTCGTGTCAAAAGAGTATTAGGGATTCAGGTTGGTTTTAATGGTTTGAATGAACAAATATTATCTCAACTCCCTCAGGACGAATGGGATTATGCATCGCCAACACATTATTTTGGTTTGGACCACGGGGCTACCGGAATGCCAAGATTGGATATTTTAGGAAATTCAGCAACAGTTGATGACATTATGACCAATGCTGCAAATAGTTTTAATGCTTTCAAACCGGCAGTAAAGCGGGATTATGAATTGATAAAACTTTTTGGAAAACGTATCATCACTTATGAAGGGGGACAGCACTTTGTAGGAAATTCTTTTGGCATACCTTATCCTTATCAACAAGCCATGTGGGACGCACAAAATACACAACTAATGTATGACATGTACGATATGATGCATGATTCTATCAGAAGCTGGGGATGTGAATTGGCTACTAATTTTAGTCTGGCATCCGTACAGGAAAGTGTTTATGGATCATGGGGTATCATTCCTGATATCGATGTACTGCCACCTTATATGACTACTGCAAAAAAATATCAGGCTGTTCTGGACAATGGTCTTTCAACAGCTTGCCGAAATCAAATCAAATGGAACGGTACTTCAGATAATAACTGGAATAATCCATGTAACTGGGATAAAACAAGAGTACCAAACCAAAATAGTGATGTGCTTATCCCAGCCGGAACAATTTTTCAACCTGTTGTAAATATAAACACTAGTGTCAAAACCATAACCTTGCAACTAAATGCCATATTAAGTATACTTACCGGAGTAGTTTTTGAAATTCAAAATGAATAATGTAGAATAAAAGTTAGCAATTCCGGAATAAATTAAGTGAACTGTTTTATATAATCTATTTACTTTACTGCGTTAAAAGGCACTTTTGGATAGAAAGATACTTTGGATTTCTTTTCCTGAATTATTTTAAATAAACTTTAAATTTTAGGTTTGATATCTTTTCTCTACCTTTGGGTGAAAGAAACAGAACCATGTCATCACCCATCCGATATTTAGCTCCTACTGCATTATGGCATCATTTTGCAGACCTGAACGCGGTCCCTCGTGCTTCCAAAAAAGAAGAAAGAGTTATTCAGTTTGCCATTGACTTTGGCAATAGTCTGGGACTCGAGACCATCAAAGATCATGTGGGAAATGTCATCATTCGCAAACCCGCGACACCAGGCATGGAAGATCGCAAACCTATCGTGATGCAGTCACATTTGGATATGGTACACCAAAAAAACGGAGATACCATCTTTGATTTTGATACACAAGGCATCGACATGTACATTGATGGAGATTGGGTCAAAGCTCGTGGTACTACTCTTGGTGCTGACAATGGTATCGGCGTAGCAACTATCATGGCCATTCTTGCATCCACAACCATTGAGCATCCTGCGCTCGAAGCATTATTTACGATAGACGAAGAGACGGGAATGACCGGCGCAATGGGACTTCAAGGCGGTATGCTGCACGGTGAGATTCTGCTCAATCTCGATACTGAAGAAGATGACGAAATAGATATAGGATGTGCTGGTGGACTAGATGTGACTGCTGTTAGAAATTATGAGACCGAAACCTTAGAAAATAGTGAATATGTAGGATTACAAATCAATGTCAAAGGCCTGAAAGGCGGACATTCAGGTGTTGAAATTCATCTCGGTCGTGGCAATGCCAATAAGATACTCAATAGATTGTTGTATGGTCAGGAAGGAAATGATTTAAGACTCACATCATTTGAAGGTGGAAGTTTGCGTAATGCTATCCCAAGAGAAAGTACAGCTTTAGTAGCCGTCGCAAGTTCAAAAAAAGATGAGCTGTTGGCTTCCTTACATCAAAGAGCAAATGATATCAAAAAAGAATTTGTTTCCATCGAACCAAATCTTTTGATAGAAATAAATGATGTCGATACTCCTTCTTCAGTCCTAACGATGAAAGACCAAAAACATATATTAAATGCCATTTATGGTGCCCACAATGGTGTATTCCGTATGAGTCCGGACATTGCAGACTTAGTAGAAGCTTCCAATAATGTGGCCAAAGTAGATGTCAAAAATGGACAAGCCAAAATACTTTGTCTCACAAGATCATCTGTAGAATCGTCAAAGCTAGATGTAGCGCAAAGCCTTAAATCTGTTTTTGAACTAGCGGGATTTGATGTTACGTTTTCAGGAGATTATCCGGGTTGGACACCCAATGTCAACTCACCAATACTTAGTGTCTTGACTGATCTATATGAAAAAATGCATGGGGCCAAAGCATCAGTCGTAGCATGTCATGCAGGTTTAGAATGCGGTATCTTAGGTCGCAATTATCCCGATATGGATATGATATCTTATGGGCCTACCATCAAGGGTGCACATTCGCCTGACGAAAGAGTAAATATTGCTTCTGTAGAGAAATTTTGGGATTTTACATTGGAGATATTGAAAAATGTCCCTTTGAAGGTTTGAAATTAACTCAAAAACCCAAACAACCATAGTGGGATTTTATTTTTGGTGCCAATCTCTACATCATCCACCACGATGTAGCTATCTGCAAGTCCTGCAATTTGTTTGGTCGTTTTACTTTGCCCACCTATCTCAAATGTAAAGGTATCTGATACCAAAAAATCACCTTGACTTGTGGTATTGATTTGATATTTATTAGAAAGTGTATTTACAAAAAAGGTCTCTCTCGCACTCCCTATATTAACTGCGTTAGGCTGAAGACATGACATAAGATTTGTGTTGTGCAAAAATATTTTTTCAGGTTTTGCAATGTAGCTGTAACTGCTCCCAGAATCTTGCAACATATTCAATATTTTTGCCTGTGACAAATATTGTAAATACTGTAGCAGTGTATTTCTTGTGATCTCGACACTGCCCGCAAGTTTAGATATATTCGGTTGGAATGGTACCGATGTTGCAAGTAGATGAATCAGTTTTTTAAGTTTTGGAATGCTCGCTGGATCTACGTTCTTAATACCCACTAAGTCAATCTCCAAGGTAAGGTTTAGAATATTCATTAGTTTTATGGGATATGCTGAAATATTTTCAAGATAGAATGGATAGTATCCATACTCCAGATATTGCTTAAAATGTTTTATGGGTTTTATCCCAAAATCTAAGATACTGTGTGCAATGTTTATGTGATTTGTAATCAGATTGTCTAGAGAAAACACATCTAAATGTATCCCTGTTTCTATCTGCAAAAACTCCCTATATGACAATCCATTCATATCATACATGATCACTCTCCTACTGAGATCGGCCTGACCCTTATAAATTTCTAAAATAGAAGAACTCGTAAAAACAACACTCAAGTCAGGATATAAATCATAAATAGTTTTCAACTCACCACTCCAGTTGTTGCTTTTATGAATCTCATCTATAAATAAATGTGTACCACCTTTGGCTGAGTGATATGCAGCAATATCCAATAATGACAAACCACTCAATTGTATATGATCCATCGTTAAGTACAAAACATTTTCACTGTACCCAAAGACTTGATTTATATGCTGTAATAAAAGGGTAGTTTTGCCTACACCTCTTGCTCCAGTAATTCCTATCATTCTATTGGTCCAATCTATCTGATGTAACAAATCTCTATTAAAAGACGACTTTAAATTTCTTAGGTATTGTTGGTGAATAATTGCCAAAAAGTCCATAAAATGTATATTTATAAAACAAAGATATGCATTTTGTTCTATACATAATACAATTTTAGTTATTTTTTGATCTATTTATAATACAATTTATGCATAATTTTGCTCTTTATATAGATCAATTATGGTTTTTCTTAAACTGACTTTCTTATTTTAACTTCTTTACAACCATCATTTGTAGCCCTAATTGGTCTATTTTGTGTTGATAATTTGGAGTAGCAAAAGTATTTGTCAGAGCAAAACCATAATTGGCTGATAAAGAAATGCCTATTCCTTTCAAAATTTCTTTTTCATAACCCACACCTACCACACTGCTAACATTGAGCTTATTGATTTGAGACTTATTATAATCCACTACTATGGATTTATCTTTTACGAAAGTATGATGGCTTTCAGTATTTACATCCCTTATTTCGTTTTGAATAATAAACTCGTTAAATATGCCTCCTTGGACAAAAAAACCATCTCCGGTTTTCTTCAAATAATACGAAAGCATCATAGGTAAAGCCAATGCTTTGGTATGATTTTGTAATGAAAAATCCAAATATACGTTTTCGTTATTCGTCACCGGACTATTGATACTTCTGGATAGGACAAGATTGGTATTAATGTTGCCCAAACCGGTAGGTAAGCTATGGGAAAATCTATTTTCAAATTCCGAACCAACATTTATTTCATCAACTGTAGAATAAGGTAAATTTATGACATATTGCGACGTTTGATTGCGTTGATAATATAGTATTCCCGTATTAAAAACTAAACGATTACTAAGCTTTTTGAAAACGGCAATGCCTAAAGCTAATGATGGAGAAGTCTCTTCTTTTACAAGCAACTCAGAAAGTGGATTATCAAAGCTACCATTTATTTTATCCTGCCAAAAAACATACCGAGCCGCAGGATCGATATTAAAAATATTTTTTGCTCGATTTTTGGGTTTCACAGTTTCTGCATTATTCAGTAAACCAAATAATAGATGAGAATCATCTGTAAGAATATTACCTTTTATGATAGGAAGTAAGGCCACATCAGATATTGTTTTGAATACTATATCATCTTTTTCTAAAACTCGATTTACATCATCTATAGCAATATATGGATCTTGTGCCTCTTGAAATACAGAATTTTTTGATTGGACATTTTCTAATTTTATACTTTTAGTTGTTTTATCAGGATTGTCGACACTATGTTTGTCTGCAAACACTGTATTTTTATCATTGCTGATAAGTTTACTAGCAATTACTGTTTCAGAGTTTTGGGATTCTACTTTATCTTTTGCCACATTTTCATCTGAGACATTATTATTACTTGAAGTAACATGGTGATCGGCACACTCTTTTATTTCCTGCCGCAGTGATGTAATATTTTTCCCTTTATGATAATTATCAATAGCCATTAAAACGCTGAACAAAATACTTGCACCTACAAGGAAAATCGGTAAAACACCAATTCTCCTTTTTTTATCTTCTTTATTAATTTCAGAAGCTATACTATCCCAAATTTCATTGTCCGGAATGTTCCAATCTTGTGGTTCAATTCTTTGGTTGAACTTGTCCCGAAAAAATTTTTCTAAATTATTATTACTGTCTTCCATTTTTCTTATTTAAAAACATCTTCAAGTTTTATTCTCAACATATTTTTTGCTTTCATAAGTTGAGTCTTAGAAGTACTTTCACTAATGCCAAGCTGATCTGCTATTTCTAAATGATTATAACCTTCTATTACATATAAATTAAACACGGTTCTATATCCTGTAGGTAGTTTTTGGATCATCTTTGTTAAATCTTTGAGATTCAAATCAGATAATATTCCTGATTCAAAAACGACTTCATGGTCATAATCTTCTATTTTTTGAAAATCGATTTTTTTCTTTCTCAATTTTTCCAAACAAGTATTCACAAAGACTTTTTTTATCCAACTGGACACATGTCCTTTTGCCTCATCATATTGGTGTAAATCTCTATAAACCTTGACAAAACCTTCTTGAAGCGCATCTTTAGCATCTTCTAAATCTGAAAAATACCTCTGACACAGGACATAAAGATTCACTTTGTATGCTTCATACAATTCTTTTTGGGCTATCCGATTGCCTTCGATGCAAAGTCTTATTTTTTGATTATCCATCATCCTTATGATAAGAGTGAACGATATGCATTTTAGGTTGCCTGAGGCAAACAAAATTTTATTGTTTAAGTTTATTTGTATTATTATTAAACAAAAAATCATTTTCAGGCAACCATTTGAAAATAATATGCACTTCTGTAGGTGTATTATTTTTTTAAAACCAATAAAATACATTTATATGAAATTGAAATTTTTACTTCTCGTCTTATTAATCTCAACTTTACGAATGGTACAAGCTCAGACTGTTGTTGATGTTATAGTTAATTCGCCCAACCACAACACTTTGGAAGCAGCTGTTGGAGCGGCTGGATTAGTGAATACCTTGAATGGTGCAGGTCCATTTACCGTTTTTGCACCTACAGATGCAGCATTTGCAGCTCTTCCTTCCGGTACAGTAGAAACTTTACTTCAAGACCCACAAGGTTTACTGACAAATATTCTCTTAAATCATGTGGCCGGAGCAAATGTACTTTCTTCTGGTCTGACAAATGGCCAATCCATCGTTACATTAAATAGCGGAAAAACTGTGAAAGTGACTATCAACAACGATGGTGTGTTTATTGACGATGCAAAAGTTACGGTTGCTGATATTCAGACGGACAACGGTGTAGTTCATGTCATTGACATTGTTTTGTTACCACCGAATACCGTTGTTGATGTCATCATTGGATCAGCTGACCACAATACGCTCGAAGCGGCGGTTGGAGCTGCCGGATTAGTGAATACTTTGAATGGTGCAGGTCCTTTTACCGTTTTTGCGCCTACGGATGCAGCTTTTGCAGCACTTCCTTCCGGTACAGTAGAAACTTTACTTCAAGACCCACAAGGTTTACTGACAAATATTCTCTTAAATCATGTGGCCGGAGCAAATGTACTTTCTTCTGGTCTGACAAATGGCCAATCCATCGTTACTCTAAATAGTGGAAAAACAGTGAAAGTGACTATCAACAACGATGGTGTGTTTATTGACGATGCAAAAGTTACGGTTGCTGATATTCAGACGGACAACGGTGTAGTTCATGTCATTGACATTGTTTTGTTACCACCGAATACCGTTGTTGATGTCATCATTGGATCAGCTGACCACAATACGCTCGAAGCGGCGGTTGGAGCTGCCGGATTAGTGAATACCTTGAATGGTGCAGGTCCTTTTACCGTTTTTGCGCCTACGGATGCAGCTTTTGCAGCTCTTCCAGCTGGAACTGTAGAAACTTTACTTCAGGACCCACAAGGTTTACTGACAAATATTCTCTTAAATCATGTGGCCGGAGCAAATGTACTTTCTTCTGGTCTGTCAAATGGCCAATCCATCGTTACTCTAAATAGTGGAAAAACGGTGAAAGTGACTATCAACAACGATGGTGTGTTTATTCCTGACTTGTCCCTTTTAGTGCGGTGGAAATAATTTGGCCACCAGTTTGGCCATGTTTTGAGTTTTCTCTGCCTTTACGGTGACGGTTTTATGCGTTATATGATTTAGGATTTGGCCATCTACCATTTTTTAGATTCATCTAAGAACTTTCTTATCGATACACCTGCCTTTATTTCGATGTGCTTTGAGATAACTAAAGCCATAAAACATATCAGTATGTGAAGTTTTATAGGTTGTTCCTTAAAATGGAATATAGGCCTGGTTTGCAGGTCACCTTTAGACACTCTAAATGCCTGTTCTATTTTATAAAGCTCGTGGTAACGTTCAATTATGGTTTTATTGTCCGCTATATTTTCTTCTAAGCTTGTGTAGTAGCCTTTGATGCCGAGTAGCTTTTTAGTTTTTTCTCGATAAGCTCTTCGTTAAGTTCCAGTTTTGATCATTGGTCTTGGTAAATTTTAGTTTTCTGCTCTTGGATGGTACTTCTATTACCTGCTTTGCTTTTTCGATTTGTTTGTTCATTTCATACAAATCTTTGCGGTAGCGCACGGATGAATAACTGCAAATCAAATATCCTAAGTCTGTTTTTATCCTGATGCTTTTACCATCTTGCCTTACGATTTGTTGGTCTATTGTTCCAAGGAGCTTTATGGAGAGATTACCCAATCTTGCGCCTACTATATAGTTGATTTCGTTTTGACTTAAGTGTGTAATGTTTTCTGAACTAATCATTGCCGCATCTGCCACTACTGTAAATTCTTTGACCTTATTACGCTTGATAAAATTTTTAATGGTGGGAATAATTGTTTGTCCTTCAAAGGTATTTCCACTGAATATTTCAAATGCGATTGGAAATCCTTCTTTGGTAACCATTAGAGCCACTAATATTTGTGGTTGCTGCGATTTATTGTCTTTAGAAAAGCCGTTCTTTCGTAGCTCGTCTTCTTCGAAGGTCTCAAAGTAAAGTGTTGTCACATCGTAAAAAACAATGTCAAAGTTGAACGAATAATGCTCTTTTGCAAAATCTACAACTTTCACCTCTACCTTTTCTTTTAAGTCAACGCATTGTGGAGCTATCTTGTAATAGCTTTTACGGCTATGTTTTATGCCAAAAACTGTTCCATCAGTTCTAAGGAACGAAGTTTGGATGCTGGTTCAAAATTCTCATGGTTACTAAATCATTCAATAAAAGCGGCAGCTCAGCAAACCCCATTTTATCCTGAATGGCATTAATCTGTTGGTCAGAAAAAATTATATTGAACTCCAATAAAGGTACAATGACTGAGATGAATTAATTTATTTGGACTTTCGTCAGGAAAAATGGATAATTGCTTAGAAAGGTCTTTGATCCATTCTTCGGCTAATAATATTAGCTCATCCATCTCGGCTTCAGTATGAGCAGATCCTATATGCTGCAAAATGGTTCGTTTGTTGTTTTGATACCCTACAATTTGAACCGCTTTGGCTTTTGATGCGGTGTTTACTACCCTAATTTTCATGACAAAATACCCCTTTAGTGCGGTAAATTTATTGAAAAAAATCATTATGATGCTGATAATCAAACATTTAAAAACGCACTAAATTTACTTGGGACAAGTCAGGAGCTCTTCCTTCCGGTACAGTAGAAACTTTACTTCAGGATCCACAAGGTTTACTGACAAATATTCTCTTAAATCATGGGCCGGAGCAAATGTACTTTCTTTCGGTCGGAAAAAATGGCCAATCCATCGTTCTAAAATGGAAAAACAGTGAAAGTGACTATCAACAACGATGGTGTGTTTATTGACGATGCAAAAGTTACGGTTGCTGATATTCAGACGGACAACGGTGTAGTTCATGTCATTGACATTGTTTTGTTACCACCGAATACAGTTGTTGATGTCATCATTGGATCAGCTGACCACAACACGCTGGAAGCGGCGGTTGGAGCGGCTGGATTAGTGAATACCTTGAATGGTGCAGGTCCATTTACTGTTTTTGCACCTACGGACGCAGCATTTGCTGCTCTTCCCTCCGGTACAGTAGAAACTTTACTTCAGGATCCACAAGGTTTACTGACAAATATTCTCTTAAATCATGTGGCCGGAGCAAATGTACTTTCTTCTGGTCTGACAAATGGCCAATCCATCGTAACATTAAATAGCGGGAAAACTGTTAAAGTTACAATTAACAACGATGGTGTGTTTATTGACGATGCAAAAGTTACGGTAGCTGATATTCAGACGGACAACGGTGTAGTTCATGTCATTGACATTGTTTTGTTACCACCGAATACCGTTGTTGATGTCATCATTGGATCAGCTGACCACAATACGCTCGAAGCGGCGGTTGGAGCTGCCGGATTAGTGAATACTTTGAATGGTGCAGGTCCTTTTACCGTTTTTGCGCCTACGGATGCAGCTTTTACAGCACTTCCTTCCGGTACTGTAGAAACTTTACTTCAAGACCCACAAGGTTTACTGACAAATATTCTCTTAAATCATGTGGCCGGAGCAAATGTACTTTCTTCTGGTCTGACAAATGGCCAATCCATCGTTACTCTAAATAGTGGAAAAACAGTGAAAGTGACTATCAACAACGATGGTGTGTTTATTGACGATGCAAAAGTTACGGTTGCTGATATTCAGACGGACAACGGTGTAGTTCATGTCATTGACGTTGTTTTGTTACCACCGAATACCGTTGTTGATGTCATCATTGGATCAGCTGACCACAATACGCTCGAAGCAGCTGTTGGAGCTGCCGGATTAGTGAATACCTTGAATGGTGCAGGTCCATTTACCGTTTTTGCACCTACAGATGCAGCATTTGCAGCTCTTCCTTCCGGTACAGTAGAAACTTTACTTCAGGATCCACAAGGTTTACTGACAAATATTCTCTTAAATCATGTGGCCGGAGCAAATGTACTTTCTTCTGGTCTGACAAATGGCCAATCCATCGTTACTCTAAATAGTGGAAAAACGGTGAAAGTGACTATCAACAACGATGGTGTGTTTATTGACGATGCAAAAGTTACGGTTGCTGATATTCAGACGGACAACGGTGTAGTTCATGTCATTGACGCTGTTTTGTTACCATCGAATACCGTTGTTGATGTCATTATAGGTTCTGCCAATCACAATACCTTAGAAGCAGCTATTAGTGCAGCAGGTCTAATAAATACCTTAAATGGTGCCGGTCCTTTTACTGTTTTTGCCCCTACGGATGCAGCATTTGCAGCTCTTCCAGCAGGAACCGTAGAAGCGTTACTAGCAGATCCGCAGGGAGCGCTCACTCAAGTACTTTTATATCACGCTACTTCAGAAACTGTGACATCAGATGATATTATTGAATTTTATTCTGATTTTCCATACCTGCAAATGCTTAGTGAAAAAACCATTACATTTAAAGTAACTAGTGAAGGTGTCTTTATAAATAATGCAAAAGTAACTGTTGCAGATATAGAAACAGACAATGGTATTGTGCATGTAATTGATGCAATCTTAATTGCTCCTGACTCTACCATTATAGACGTCGTAAGAAATTCTTCATCTCATACCATTTTAGAGACATTGTTGGATGAAGCTGAATTTTCATTTCCTTTGGAAGGATTTGGTCCTTTTACATTGTTTGCGCCTACAGATGCAGCTATTTCAGCACTACCTGGAGAGTTGATCCAACAATTACTCAATGATCCTGGTTTATTGGAAGATGTTTTGGCTTATCACGTTGCTGGCGGTCAAGCACTATCCACAAATTTATCTAATGAACAAGTTATTAGAACACTACTGGATAAAAACATTAAAGTTACTATCAATAATGGTGATGTCTTTATAAATGATGCAAAAGTGATTGTTGCTGATATTATTACTGACAATGGCGTGGTCCATGTCATCGACGCAGTATTATTGCCAAAGACTACAGTAGTAGATATCATTAATAATTCCGAAGAACATTTTGTTTTATCTTCAATTTTGTCTCTTACTGGTCTTGATGATGCACTAAGTGGAAATGGACCTTTTACCGTATTTGCGCCCACTGACGATGCTTTTGAAGCCATACCGGAAGATGTATTAGCCGCAATTGTTGCTGACGAGAGCATTTTAACTTCTATTCTGACTTATCATGCAATAGGTGCTAAAGCATTGTCTTCGGAATTGTCCGATGGACAGGAAATCGTAACATTAAACGGTGCAAAAGTCAAAATAACCATCAACAATGACGGAGTTTTTGTCAATGATGCTAAAGTGACAGTAGTAGATTTAGTAGCTGATAATGGGGTTGTACATGTCATTAATGCTGTACTATTGCCACCACCGAGCTCAAGTACTGACTTAGTAGATGATAACACATTAAGTATATTACCTAATCCGGCAAGAGACATCATTACTATCCAATCAGAATTAATGACTGACGAACCAGCAAAAGTGGACATTTATACAGTAAATGGACAAAATATTATTTCATCCAAAGTATTGTCAGGCAACACAATTGATATCAGCCAGTTAGATTCAGGTATCTATATTATTAATATCAAGACAAAAAATAGGATAATAACAAAGAAGTTAGTAAAACATTAATTCTTCTAAATGACGAATTGAAATATTTTACATAAGGTATATCCAAATGTTTTGAATCATTTATCCGCTTGTTTATTCAATTACCTTTTAATTTGTACATAGTTTAAAAAGAAAGTTCAGTTCTGTTTTGTAGCCGTATTCCTTGTAAGAATGCGGCTTTTTTTTTTGTACACCAATGAAATTTAAATAAAACATCCCAACTGAAAATCCAATTTGTAAATTAAGATATAAGCTTCATCCTTTTTGCAGAGCAGTAAATAGTTAGCATATATGATAGACATAGCCGTAAACTGAGAATCACTTTTGCTTCAATTCATAAAAAAATCTTACTTTTGCATCCCAATCTTTTTATGAATGAATATGCTTCGGGAGATAACAAATAAAATTTCAGGATATATACGAGGCGTCCTAAGCCCTGTTACTACCCCAATACACAATTTTTTAGCTCCATTCAAAATGAAGTGGGACAAATTTTTTTATCCGCTCACTCATAGCTGGGACGTTTATTGTCAAAGGAATCCGAGAGAATCTAAAGTAATATCATGGATTTATTTTATTGTAAAGTGGACTTTCATTTTTGTATTCTTAATTATTTTCTTAACTATAATTGGTGTATTTGGTAAAATGCCAACTACGGAAGAATTAAAAATGATTGAATCTGCCAATGCTTCAGAAGTATATTCTGCTGATGATGTGATGATTGGTAAATATTACACAGAAAACAGAACAACTATAAAACTCGATAGTATATCTCCATATCTAATCACGGCATTGCTTGCCATAGAAGATAAAAGATTTTTTGAACATAGCGGTATTGATCTCAGATCATGGATGCGGGTTTTCAAAGGTATTGCCACCAATACATCAGGAATGGGAGGTGGTTCTACATTGAGTCAGCAATTGGCAAAAAATTTATATCCCAGAAAAAATTATAAAATTCCGGGATTAAGTATTTTTATTAATAAGGTCAAAGAAAATGTCATTTCAATAAAACTGGAGAATATCTATAATAAGGAAGAGCTATTGACAATGTATCTAAATACGGTTCCGTTTGGAGGTAACCGATATGGAATTCAGGAGGCATCCAGGTATTTTTTTAATAAGCGCCCAAAAGAATTGACACCTGATCAGGCAGCTACTTTGATTGGAATGCTTAAAGCGACTACTGCACTTGATCCTACCCGTAATCCTAAAAATTCAGAGAAAAGGAGAAACCTAGTGCTGGAGCAAATGCTTAAAAATAGGGATTTCAGGTTTGAATCTGCTGAAATGACTACTATTGCAAATATGATCAATACAGGTTCCATTTCAAAAGAAGAATATGATGTACTCATCACAAAACCTGTAGGCGCTATTCCTCATGAAGACATAGGAAACAATGAGGGTCTTGGTACATACTTCAGAGAATATCTAAGAACAAAGGAATTGCCAAAAATTCTAAAAGATATTCTTAAAGAAGATGGATCTCCATATAATATATATACGGATGGTTTGAAAATTTATACTACCCTGGACAGTAGAATGCAAAAACATGCTGAGCAAGCTGTATTCAAACACATGTCCTATCTTCAAAAAGAATTTGTAAAACATTGGAAAGGATATAAAGACGAAAAACCTTGGGGAGACGATAAATGGATAGACGAGCAAGTTAAAAAGAGCGAAAGATATCAGATACTTTTAACCGCAGGTTATACAGATAGTCAAATTGATTCTGTATTTAATACTCCGGCGCCTATGAAGATTTTTTCCTGGTCTAAAGAACCAGTTGAAAAAGATACTCTAATGACACCGCTGGATAGTGTCAGATACTATTTTACGCTTCTTAATTGTGGATTTATGGCCATGGAACACAGCAACGGGTATGTAAAAGCATGGGTAGGTGGTACTGATTTTAAATATTTTAAATACGACCATATTTTAAGTAAAAGACAAGTTGGTTCTACTTTCAAACCTATAGTATATGCAGCAGCATTAATTGACAGCATCAAACCATGTGATTTTTATAAGAATAGTGAAGTCACCATAGAAGATTGGTCTCCAAAAAACTCAGATGATAGTTATGGCGGTTGGTTTACGGTGGTTGGAGGCCTTACTTATTCTGCCAATGTCATAGCCGCACAATTGATAGAAAAAGTAGGTATACAAAAAACAATAGATCTTGCCGCCAAAATGGGGGTAACATCCAACTTACCCAGGGAGTTTGGTATTAGTTTAGGTGCAGCAGATATTTCATTGTATGATATGATGAAAGTATTCGGAACAATGGCCAATAAAGGATTAAGGCCAGATCCGGTTGCTATTTTGAGAATTGAAGACAGATATGGTAATCCTATTTATGATTACGAAGAAATGGTAAAATCCGATCCGACGGTTGGGCCATCAGTACAGGCTTTGGATACCATGACAGCAGCCACGATGACCCGAATGATGCAGTCTGTAGTAATTTATGGTACTGCAAATGCATTGAGGAGTCAGTTTTGCACCCATTGTGATTTTGCCGGTAAAACCGGTACAACTCAAAATCACTCAGATGGCTGGCTCATAGCGTATAACCCTAAACTGGTGACAGGCGCCTGGGTAGGAGGACCAAGCCCTGCAGTTAGATTTAGATCTATGAATCTTGGAAGTGGTGCGGCTATGGCACTACCTATTGTTGGTAATTTTTGGTATTCTGTGTCTATTGATCCCAAAAGTGCCAAGATAACCCAGGAAAAATTTACTGTAAATGAAAAGGTAAATTCTCTGGTTGCCTGTCCGTTCAGAATACCAACCTCACTTGACACCTTTAATCTACTGATGCAGGATACATTGCTAAAAGACTCTTTATTGAGGTCAGGTTTTAAAAATATGAGACAGATTGTTAATGATAAATTTGGGTTACACGGAGATAGTATTGATATCAACAATCTGGAAATGGAACCCACAAATCCTGAAAATCCTGAATCAAAAAATAAAGATTCAGATAAAAATAAAAAGGAAACTCCAAAATCAACATTGCCAAAAGCACCAGAAAAGAAAAAACAGGAAGACACAAAAAAAGGCAATGGTTAAGTATAATTCATTTTGGTTTTAATATATTAAATGGCAACACCCAGAACAGTAGCTTTTCACACCTTAGGATGTAAATTAAATTTTTCAGAAACGTCCAGTATAAGAAGATCTTTTGAAGATCGCGGTTATACTACTGTAGATTTTGAAATAGGGGCAGATATTTATATTTTGAATACTTGCTCTGTGACTGATTTTGCAGATAAAAAATGCAGGTATGAAGTGCGTAGAGCATTAAAATATTCGCCAGATGCAAAAATTGTGGTAGTTGGTTGTTATGCCCAACTAAAACCTCAGGAAATCGCTGATATTCCGGGTGTAGATCTGGTGCTCGGTGCAGCTGAAAAATTTAATATTCTAAACTATATTGATAGTATTTCCGGCACATCAGGTAAGGGCATGGTGATAGCAGGAGAAGTAAAAGAAGCCAATTCATTTGTTGATGCATTTTCATTTGGAGACCGTACAAGATCGTTTCTCAAAGTACAGGATGGATGTGATTATAAATGCACTTTCTGTACTATACCACAAGCTCGAGGGGCAAGCCGCAGTGACACGGTAGAAAATGTAGTCTCCAATGCTCAAAAAATAGCTGCGTTGGGTGTTAAGGAAATTGTACTTACCGGAGTAAATCTGGGTGATTTTGGAAATGGCACCGAAGTTATCGAAGGGAATAAACCAAAAAAACAAGCACTTTTTATTGATCTGATCAAAGCATTAGACAATGTAGAAGGTATAGAGAGATACAGAATTTCTTCAATAGAACCCAACTTATTAACTGAGGAAATAATTAGTTTTGTGGCAGGTTCCAAAAAATTTGTTCCACATTTTCATATTCCTTTACAGTCCGGAAATGATAAGATACTCAAAGCTATGAGAAGAAGATATCAGAGGGACTTATATAAACAAAGAGTAGAATGGATAAAAGTAAAGATGCCTCATTGTTGTATTGGAGTAGATGTCATTGTCGGTTTCCCGGGTGAATCTGATGAAGATTTTATGGATACCTATCAATTTATAAATAGTCTGGACATTTCTTATTTGCATGTTTTTACTTATTCCGAACGTGCAAATACACCGGCAATTGAAATGAGTGACCCGGTACCAATGGAAATAAGAAGACAAAGAAATGAGATGTTGAGAATTCTGTCTCACAAAAAAAGAATGGCATTTTCAAACCCTTTTATAGGAAGTGTGAGACCGGTTCTTTTTGAACATTCTAAAGAAAAAGGAATGATGAGCGGTTTTACTGATAATTATATAAAAGTGACGCTTCCTGAAGATGTGAATATGATCAATCAGATAGCCGATGTTAAACTAGGTTTTTTTGATGAAAGTTGTGAATCAGTAATATCTGAATACGTTTTTGAAAAAATATAATTATTTTTTTGTGCCCATACACCAAAAAACATATTTAACACATCTTATCCATACACTCAAAAAGTTGAGTAACCGTATGTATAAAATTTTGGCAATAGCATGGACACTGCTTACATTATATTTATCATTAATATCAGCACGTTCAGCTTCAGAATTTAATCTTTTGGATTTTGTTGGGTTTGACAAAATAGCTCATTTGAGTTTTTATACCATTTTTTCATTTTTATGGTCAATGTCATTGAGAGAGACGAATACTGGCAAAAATTTTGTTTTATTTTTTTCAGTTTCTTTTGGTATATTAATGGAAATTTGTCAATTTTACCTCTTTAACGGAAGATCTTTTGAACTTTATGATATTCTGGCCAATATTATAGGTTCATTTTTAGGAGTCATATTATTTAAAAAATTTATTAATTAAAAGCTTATGTTCAAAGAATTAGAAGTCACGGGCACAGGTGTTGGTCTGACATTTTTAGGTCTTGTAATACTGACAATAGGTCTGATTATATACTTCAAAAGGAGATATAGATCCTATGGATTTCAGGAATTACTTGATATAAATAAAAACGTCAAAGTTCAATCCCTTAGTGAAAGGACAAAGTTTCCTGAAGTGGATGTATTTAAAAACACAGGAACTTTTTTCAATTTTGGGATGACTGCTGCAGTAGCTATAGCTCTGGTTGCCATGAGTTGGACTACTTTTGAAAAGAAAATTGATGTCAATCTAAATGATTTGATACTGGAAGATGAAGTGGAAGTGGAAATCCCGCGTACAGCAGAACCACCACCACCACCACCACCACCGCCACCGCCTGTTATCGAGGAAGTACCGGATACTGAAGTAATAGAGGAAGATCAGCCTGTATTCGAAAATCAGGAAGTCACAGAAGAAACAAAAGTGGAAGCACCGGTAGCAGTCAAAGCACCACCTCCGCCACCACCACCACCACCACCAGCACCGGTTGAAGAAGAAATTTTCAAAGTTGTAGAACAAATGCCTAGATTCCCGGGATGTGAAGATAAAGCAACCGAAAAGGAAAAAGAAGATTGTGCCAAAGGTAAAATGTTGGAATACATATACAAAAACTTAAAGTACCCGGCTATAGCCAGAGAAAATGGTGTGGAAGGTCAGGTAGTACTTCAGTTTGTAGTAGATAAAGATGGTTCTATTGCGGATACTAAAATCGTGAGAGATATCGGAGCAGGATGTGGGGCAGCTGCAGAAATTGTTGTAAATGGCATGAACAACATGGGTAAAAAATGGACTCCAGGAAAACAAAGAGGTCGACCAGTTAGAGTACTGTATACTTTGCCAGTGAAATTTAAGCTCGAAGGTTAAACATTAAAGAATTAGAATAAAGTGTTTTCAAAGGGGGCAGGAATTAAATTTTCTGCCCCCTTTTTATTATTATTCATGAAATGCCTTTTTTGGTAAAAACATACCAAAAAAATTAATGTGCTTCCAACCAATTATTACCGACACCCATTTCTACAATAATCGGAACTTTAAGTGTTGGAATTGCATTCTTCATTTTGTCTTCAATGATACTCTTGACCTGATCCAGTTCCGGTTTATATACATCAAATACCAATTCGTCATGAACCTGAAGAACCATTTTTGACTTCAGGTTATTTTCCCTGAAAATCTGGTGGATATTTATCATAGCAATTTTGATCATATCTGCTGCTGTACCTTGGATGGGTGTATTTATCGCGATTCGTTCTGCATTACTCGCCGTTAATGAATTACGTGAATTGATGTCCCTAAGGTTTCGCCTCCTTCCCAATAAAGTTTTTACATATCCCAACTCCCTTGCTGACTTTACGGTCTCATCCATATAGTTTTTTAGTCCACTGAACTCTCTGAAATAACTTTGTATCAACTCCTGGGCTTCCTTGCGGGATATATTCAACTGCCTCATAAGATTGGTTGCTCCTGCACCATAGGTAATGGAAAAATTTACTGTTTTTGCATTTCGGCGTTGCTCTGAAGTCACTTCATCATAAGGCACTCCATATACTTTGGATGCAGTGGCTTTGTGAAAATCATTGCCTGCTATAAACGCATCCAACATGGATTTATCATTACTTATTTCAGCAATAATTCTAAGTTCTATCTGCGAGTAATCTGCAGCAAGCAGCACATAATCTTCGGTTCTGGGTATAAATGCTTTTCTGATTTCTCTGCCGGCTTCATCTTTAATAGGAATATTTTGAAGATTTGGATTTTCAGAACTCAATCGGCCGGTAGCAGCTCTGGCCTGATTAAAATTGCTATGAACCCTTCCCGTACGTGGATTGATCATGGTAGGTAAAGCATCTACATAGGTAGACTTCAGCTTGCTAAACTTTCTGTATTCCAGAATAGTATCTATAACGATATGCTCCCCTGCAAGCTCTGTAAGTTTGTCAAAGTCTGTTGAATATTGTCCGGAAGCTGTTTTTTTCCATCTGTAAGGTACCTTTAATCGGTCAAAAAGGACTTCACCCACCTGTTTCGGGGATGAGATATTAAAATGTACACCGGCATTCCGATATATTTCCTGCTCCTTATTAATAATGAGTTTATCCAACTCTTTTGAGTAATCATTTAGAAATCCGGCATCTATTCGAATACCTTCATACTCAAGATCACAAAGTACCCTGATCAATGGTTCTTCAATCTTATGATATAATTCATTTAATTCATTTTCAGCCATCATTTTTTTCATGACCGGCATAAGCTGAAGAGTAAGGTCAGCGTCTTCGGAGGCATATTCCTTTACTTTTTCAACATCCACATCTCTCATGCTCAATTGATTTTTACCTCCTTTACCTATCAGTTCTTCAATCGGAACCATTTTGTAATCCAGATATGATTCTGTCAGATAGTCCAGTTTGTGTCTGAGGTCCGGTTCACACAAGTAATGCGTTATCATGGTGTCGTACAAAGGTCCGGCTACTTCTACTCCATACCATTTCATCATGGTCATGTCATACTTTATATTTTGTCCAACCTTTGTGATGCTTTTATCTTCGAGTAATTCTTTAAATTTGTGAACGGTATTTTTAGCTTTTTCCTGATCAGCAGATATAGGTACATAATAAGCTTCCCCGGCAATAACTGAAAATGACAAACCAACCAATTCTGCCTGATGTGCGTCGATTCCGGTAGTTTCAGTGTCAAAGCTGATGATTTTATGGGATTGTAATAATTTTACCAGGGCGATTATTTCCTCGTCGGTATCTGCAAGTATATAATTATGAGATGTATTTTCAATATTCTTTTTTGCAATGAGGTATTCTTCTGAATCTTCAGTTTTTTCTTGTTGTTGTTGATTTACAGCTACTTCACCAAATAATGACTGCTGTACACCTGCCTGATTTTTGTTTCCTGAGACAATGTCATACCCTAAAATTTGCTGCGCAAGAGTTCTGAATTCCAGTTCAAGAAATATTTCTTTAATTTTTTCTTTGTTGATCGGGTCTAAAGTAAATTTTTCAGCATCAAATTGAATGGGTGAATTGATGTCTATAGTTGCCAGTCTTTTTGACATTAAGCCCTGTTCGGCAAACTGAATTACGTTTTCTTTTTGTTTTCCTTTAAGTTGATCTGCATTGGCTATTAGATTTTCGACAGTTCCATACTCTTTTAGCAATGCCACTGCAGTTTTTGGTCCGATACCGGGGATACCTGGGATATTGTCCACACTATCTCCTTGCAAACCTAATACATCAATTACCTGATCGACCCGGGAGATGTCCCAGGATTCCAGGATTTCTTTCTCTCCTAGTATATCAACATCACTACCCTGTCTGCCGGGTTTATACATATAGATATTGGGCGACACTAATTGTGCGTAATCTTTATCCGGTGTAACCATGTAGACCGTATACCCTTCCTTTTCAGCTTGTTTGGCAAGTGTGCCTATTACATCATCTGCTTCATAATTGGGTACCATGACTGCAGGAATGTTAAATGCTTCGACAATGGCTGGTATGTACTTCATGGCTATAGTAATATCTTCCGGCTGGGCATCCCGATTCGCTTTGTATTGCGGATAATATTCATGTCTGAAAGTGCCCCCTTTCGGATCAAATGCTACGGCTATGTGAGTAGGTTTCTGATTGACCATCAGGTCCCACAAAGTTCTTACAAAACCAGTTACTGCTGAAGTATTGACTCCTTTTGAGTTAATCAAAGGTCTGGTGATAAATGCAAAGTGCGCTCTATAAACAAGAGCGTGACCGTCAAGTAAAAAAAGTCTCTTATCTTCCATTTTAAATTCATTAATATTATAAGTACCAAAGATAAAAATAAAACTGAAAAAGGGATGCATCAGACGGATGCATCCCTTAGGAATTAATTTAAGCAAATTGTTTGTTACTCGAGGCCGATCATCTTCTTGGTAGCTGTATAAGCTCCGCTTTCAATCTGATATATCATCACACCCGTAGATGGGAGATCATTTCTTGTCAGCGTAAAGCTATTCATACCTTTACCAAAAGATCCTTTATTGGTAAATATTACTTGCCCTGTTACATCAAATACTTTGAGGGTTGCATTTCCTGCTTCAGGCAAGTTGAAAGTTATTACAGTTTTGTCGTTGAACGGGTTAGGTTCGTTCTGGTATACAGCAAACTCAGCTGTATCTTCTGATCCTGCAAATCTTAGGGACAATTTGCCGGTTTGAAGATTTTCACCTGAATAAATTTCTGCTGCAGTCACAGTAGAGTTCATGCTGATTAACTCTGATACCTTTGTATTTCCTTTTGAAAATACATTTACTGTCAGGATATCTTTGCCATTTACAGCATTGATGTCATTCCAGCTCACGGTATATTTGTTATCAGAAATTTTAGCAATATTAGCATCGTTTAGTTTGTGGCTACCTACAAATACATCTGCAAGATCGGCATTGTTGAGTGTAAGTGTAAACTGTAAACCATAAACTTTTTCTATGTCTGAACTAAATACTACTGAATGCATTGTATTTGCTTCAACAGCCTTATTTTCAGTCATTAGTACTACGTTGCTTCTTGATTCTACTGTTTCATTGTTTGCGTTTGCTACTGCTGAACCATTCACATCACCTACTTTTACACCTACGAAGTTTTGATTTGACATCGTATGACTTAAGTTGGCGATATTTATTTTCTCAGTAAGCGGCCATGGATTGTTAATATCAGCAAATGATTGTGCACTGTTGATAAATCTCCAGCTATCATTCTTAGGCAATTTTGAATATATACCCAGGATAAGCTTTCTCAATTCCAACAGGTCAGATGCTGTTATTTTTTCGTCATTGTTGATATCTGCAGCTATGATGTTAAATGGATCTGTAAACTTGCTGATCGACAAAATATGTCTCTGGATCATCACCAGGTCAAGCGTACTTACCCCATTCAAATAATCATCATTCTTTTCTCCGGAGATGCTGTAGTCGTAATGCATGACAGCTGAAGGGAAGGCATAATCTCCGTTGGAGGTTGAAATGGAAGATGTTAACATCTCTGCAATTCCATTGTCCAGGATTATTTCTGCATTTCCTACACTCTTTCCATTATTTGAGATCAATCGACCTGAAACTGTGGTTGTTTGTGCACCACCACAAGCTCCTTGATTGTCAGCAAGATTGAGTGTTACAACACAATAGTCAAAGTTAAGTTTCTCATCCCAAACTGTCATTTTTACATCTACAGAAGGAAGGTCCCCACAATCGAATATCATACCTGAACTCTTTGTGTTTGGCAACCATTTCTGTGCTGTACCTGCATTGTATTCTGCTTCAGTAGCATTAAGTCCTGCACCTTTAAAGAAGTGGATCTGATTAATTTTTGTTAATACAGGATTTGCTTCATTAAATGTGTACAACAAGTTTGCTTTTGTAGTACAGTTGTCAAATGAACCCAGGTTAAAGTCTACTGCCCAAAGTTCAACTTTACCATTCTGCATCAGAGCTGAGCTGATATTAAGGCAGTAAGGAGTTGGCTTCTTCTTGTCTACCACCATAAAACTCTGAGTACAAGATGTTACGTTTCCACATCCATCTACTACTTTCCAGGTTACTTTATGGTTTGACATACTTCCTATGATATCTTCAGGTAATGTGATTTTAACTTCACCACCCTGACCTGTTGGAGCAACATATCTGTCTTTGATGCCATTTCCGTTGGTATCATTGAATGTAACGTCTGTTGCAGGAAGGAATGATGAATATTCATAATCATTGGTACCATCACCCCAAAGGTCTACAAAAACTATCCATTTCAACCAGTCAGATGAACATTGTCCCTGATCTGTGGCAGTTTGTGTCAGCATAAGGTTTCTGGTCTCACATCTGTTACCGTCACCATCGCTATCAGCATGATCATCGATCTCAAACATTCTGTCTGCACATGATCCAAGGGTCGGCTTCACTTCATCAATTACTTTCACTATCTGTGTACGAGTAAAATATCCTGGAGAATTAGTTACATTTGGATTGTAAGTACACCAGTTGATAATAGTCCATCTATTCAATATTTTCATACAGGCATTGCCTTCAAAATAGAAAGTATCACTCTTCAGACTAAGGCCTATCACATCACATGGTCCAGCTACCCAAGTAGGTTTTGCTAAAGCAGCATTGTCAGCACAATTGGTGGTGATGTCAACCGGCCAGGTAATTTTGGCTTCAGTAAATGGACCAAATGGATTTACCTGATAGATTCTCTGTACACAAACCACGGATGGTCTACTCTTGATTCTCCAAGTTCTGTCTATATAACCAACATTACAATTGTCTAGGTATTCTCTGTCTGTGTACTCTACTTCAAGATCAAGACAGTTTGAGAAAGCTCTTGGTTTACCTGTAATGGTAAGGTCATGAATATCATCATCACAATCAACAGTTATTGTCGGAGGACAAATGATTTGTGGAGTCAACTTATCTTCTACTCTTACATCTACCCAAGTTTCATTATAGTTGTCTGACTGACCATTAAATACATCACCATATACACCTGACATATTTCCATCATCCCACACTCTCATCCATACTTTTACTATACCAAACGGTGTGGCTCCTTCTCTGTTTGTAATATCTGCACAACAGAATTTTACAAAAGCACCATTGTCAGGGTCATAACTAGGACTGTTAGGATCAGAAGATCCGTCATTTGGATGTCCGTCAGCATTATATGTTTTATTACCTGTATATCCGCAACCATCTTCGTCTCTGGTTGGGTCATCTTCTCTTCTCAGTTCCAAATGAACCGGAGTACAACTATCGTAAGATCCATTATCTACTGAATTTGCAAATAGCTTAGCTATACCGTCGTCTTCTCCTCCAGTAGTAAGTGAAATTACTATAAATTGTTTGGCAACGGCAATGGGTGCTGTTTTATCCAATACGGTGACAATAATTTCATCCGTACCTTCATGTCCACAACAATCTTTTGCAGTATAAGTAAATGTGTGAATACCTTTAGGTGCTCCAATTACCTGGAATCTTCCGCTTGAGATATCTTTTACTATGCTTACGCCAATAGGTCCTGTAACAGTGTAACTTGGATTTGCATCACAATTATCATGTAGGATTTCAGGTGCAGGAAGCAATACGTTTGCTGCACAAGTCCATGGATCTACACTTACAGTGATGTCTTTTGCCTGAATCGTTGGCGCTTCTTCATCTACTGCTTTGATGATTTGAGTAATCGTCCTTGTACTTGAATTACACCAATCCAGTATCGTCCATAATCGGATTATTTTTTTGCTGTTTGTACATAAAGGACCACATCCTGGAAGTTCTGTATCCGCTTTAGCAGCTATAAGATTACAAACCTGTGTGGATAACGGAACACCATTTACAGATGGCCATGCATCCATATTTGCCTGAGCTGTAGCTACAGCAGGGGATAAACCGTCAGCTATGTATTTAGCTCTTCTGAATGCATATATACCAGCCATACTCACGTCTGCTCCGCATGTAAGCGAAACTGTAGGTGTAGGAGGAGTTACAGTTAAAACATTCACAGTATTGAATTTATAATCTGCAACACATGGAATAGATTTATTTCCAACAGCATCGATAAACACCCAAGTTCTTCTAACTATCTTTCCTGAACATCCAGCTGGTGAACCTAAAAGAATGATTTCGTCAGATGTTTGAGTAATTAGTGATGATGTACTGGTACAATTGTCAGTAACTATTGGTTTTGGATAAGTCAAAGTTCCTGCAAAAAACGCTGCTT
Source organism: Saprospiraceae bacterium (assembly GCA_016714445.1). GTDB lineage: Bacteria > Bacteroidota > Bacteroidia > Chitinophagales > Saprospiraceae > OLB9. The sequence goes on from JADJNF010000008.1 coordinate 215,080, forward strand.
CGTCTGTACATGCAAAAGCACATGCAGGGTCGGTATTCCCTTGTGGACAACGACAATTCACTACTGGTGCAAGTTTATCTTCGATCAAAACTTTACCCCAACATGAAGAATTGAATCCAGGTACCGGAGCACCGTTTTTAGTCACTATATAGTCAAACAAACCTTTTCCATCAGCAACATTTCCATTGGATTGATTACCATCTTTGATTAATACAGTAAAGTCACTTGGTTTTAAACAACCCCATGATCCATTAAGAACCATGTCAGCAGTCACTGTTACTTTACAAGTATTTGGAGCTGCATCAAGACTGATGTTAACCTGTCCTATACATGCAAGAGCTGTTGCCGGTGCCGGTGCTTTTCTTATAATGATCTGAAAACTTTCAACTGTTACATTACCATTTACATCGGTAGCTGTCAATACGACTGTGTACGTACCTGGTACCAAAGAAGCCGTAGTATAAGTATTTCCACCAGCATTAGGAACATTTGCCCCATTCAATGTTACAGCAAAAGATGCTATACCACAATTGTCATGCGCTGATGCTCCAAAACTAACTGTTGTAGTATTAGCTCCGCAAGGATCAAGATCTACTACCATATTTTGTGATGGGTAAACTACTACAGGACTAAAGTTGTCAGGCTGTGCATTTACCTGAATTACAGCATCAACAACTCTAACCAGACCTTGTGCATCTGTATATGTTGCTGCCAGAAGCTGTCCATTATTAGCTGCCGTAAGTGTACGTGTAAATTCGAAGTATCCGCTACCTGCATTAGTAAATGAAGGAGTTATGGCTACACCACCAAGTGTAAACCCAGCTCTTGCGGGTACCACAGGATTGTCGCAATCATCAAATATTGATACTGCAAACGTAGTTAAGACAGAAGTCTGACACTGCGGTATTGTAACATTCACAGATGGAAGTACGATATCAGCAGGTTGGTTTGCATTTTGTAATACGGTGATAGTTGGGTTTGCTGTCACTCCCTGATATGTAATCAATGGGAAATATGTACCTGCCGGCCCAACATTGCCAACTACTTCAAAATAAACAGAGTTACATGGAAGGGATCCACATCCTACCGCATCTGTGAAGAAGAAACCAGCACCGTTTAGGTTTGGAAGGCCGGAACCACCGCCATTAAACTGGACCTGAGCAATATTGATTGGAGCACAGTCATCAGAAATAGTAAAGCTATATACTATAGATTCACTTGTCTGACAAGCTGTTAAAGTAACTGTTTCTGCATTAGTCTGAATAACCGGAGGCATATTTGCAGCAGCAAGTTGTACCTGAATGACCTGATCGATAAATCCTATATTGCCGAATGCATCCGTATATGAAGCACTAATCAGATAATTACCAGCTGCAGGGAATGTTACTAAATATTCTCTGTAATTGTTGCCTGTGAAGTTGATTGCATTTATAGCACCACCAAAGCTTACAACAAGATTATTGAAGTTTACATTATTCTGATCACAAAGATCATCAACTTGAATTGTAACTATACCAGTAACCGAAGTTGCGCATACGGGAATAGTAAACTGTGAGTTACTAAGTATTTTCACAACGGGATCTATATTATCAGGAATGGTCATGATTAGTTGTAAACCTGTTGGTCCATTGGCTATATTGCCTGATGCATCCTGACCAAAGATGGATACTGTAGAAGTACCTGTACTCCAGTGAACGTCAACTAGATATATACCTAAAACTCCAGAAGTTACACTCGTCTGTGTACCTGGTATAATAGTAGCCGGAGCTGTAACAGCTGAAGCAGTTACAGCATTAGGAGCGGAAATAAATGGAGTACAATTGTCTGTACCGAATACATAATATTCGTCCTGACGACCGCATTCTCCCTCTGGTACTGTTACATTTCCAAAATTTATAACTGTTCCCGCAGGTGTGAGTGGGTTATTATCCGCCAGGATATTACCCAATACATCTGTTACATAAAAAAATGGAGCAGTTGTATCAACTCCGTTTGGAACGACAACTTGAATAATTACAGGATCAGTAGGTGGATTACAACCACCGGTCTCTGTAACTGTTACAGTGTAACTTCCTGCACCTGCATTTCCAAAAAAGAATGCCCCTTGAGGAAATCCAATGTAAGTTGTAGTGGTTGTAAGAGGAGGAGTACTTCCTCCAGGTCCTGAACCCGCTATCGGTGTAGCATTTACAGTGTAAGTACCTGCGCAAGATGAACCATCACCTACTGTCACAGTAAAAGAACCATTGGCTACATAGCCGGGACTAATAAAAGGACATGTCGGAGCTACCTGTGTAGCAGTAACGGTGTACTGAGCATCAAGCGTTACAAAAGTTCCCGCTGTAGAACAAGCAGAAACGTTGTTTGGCGGTGCAATGCCATCACAAGTCTCATTTACATAAAACTCATAGGATGTGCCTGGCTGAAGACCCGAAACGGAAACAGTAATCTGAGTGCCAACCACAGCCATGGCGGTTACAGGTGCAGAAAAACTTGCAACATTGTTAATGTAGCACACAGTGGTTTGAATAGTTGCCTGTCCTGTGTTGTTACAGTTGGCAAGTCCAACACCACCTACTGTCAGAGTCCAACAATTGTCTGTTGGCGTGTTTGGAGCTGTTGATGTCCACTGAAGTGAAGCAGTACTTTGTCCAATATTTAAGGCTGTAAGTGCTGATGGGGTAGAGCACTGAGCGCTTAAGTTCTGGACCATAAAAGAAAGTGAAAACAACGTCAATCCGGCGATCATAAATCTTTTCCGAAGGATGGCGTTTTTCATAAGAAAACTTAAAGGGAGACTCAACAGTGAATAGTCGAATACCGGAATCCCCTTACTTTGGGTAAGTAAATCTTGTTTTACCATGGGTAAAAAGTTTTAGTTAATAAAAAATGAGTACATGCCCGCGTCTTTCGGGCTGTGGTCAGATTTAAATAAGATTTACTCTTATGAGTGGGAATGGTGCAAAGGTATAGCGAAGGTGTACTACGATGTTAATCTGATAAGGGGTAATTTTGATATAATTTTTTCCATAATATCTGATATGTATAAATATTTAAAAAATAATTTGATCACAACTAATTGATAATCTGTATAATATATATTTATATCTAAAAATAATTTATTGTGTTTTCTAAGAAAAATAAAAACTCAACCTAGACACTAAATTTTATAAAGCCATGAAAATTTAGATAATAAACTGGAGTAAACACAAAAAATAAGTGCTCAAAATGTGAATTAACGGACTTTATAAAAAATGAATTTGGAAAACAACAAGGAGTATTTTATAACTATAGGCTTTTCAAAGGCCGGAAACTGATTATTGAAGTGACACTATTACCTTCCTTGGAAAAGTTTTTTAATGTTTATACCGACGATAATTTTCTTTGAGAAAAATTATGTCTTCATTATACTCAAAATCAGCACATTGGTTAAATTATTTTTCGCAAACCAATTTATTTTGAGTATAAAAGAGAAAGGAAACCAATAATTATAAAACAAATCTCTCCTGAATCAGATTTTCAATTTCCCGGGTCTTATAGTTGTCTCTTATTCTGTTATAAACTGTAGCTTTTAATCTGTTGTAGACTCAATTGATTATACATTCTTATTAATAGTAAAAGTATTTTGTTCTAAGCCTTTAAAATACAAAATTGTAATTTTTTTAAAAAACCCTATGACAAAGAAAACCGAATAGTTTATTTATTACTTAAGAACTGACTTATTTTTTCATTTACAATATCTGCCTTTTCAAACATCACAAAGTGACCACTTTTTTCAACTAAATGTAGGGTGCAATTTGGTATTTTTTCAGCGCCTGCTTTGGCAAATTTTTCAGTAGGGCCACCATTCAGAAATCTATTGGGTATCAAATTGTCATTTGCGCCAAAAATACATAATGTGGGTTGTTTTATCAATGGTAGAAAATCAAAAACCGGACTATCCACCATGGCATTGACACCTTGGGTGATGTGGTAACAATAATCTATAAAATCAGATGCAGCCCTTATTTTAATACGGTCATCTATCATAAATTGGGCTTCTTTTGGCATGTCATAAAAATTGTATGCATAGTTTACCCTGATTTGTTCTACTGTAGTCAGTTTTACACCATCGACGGTCATCACATCTCGGAACCATTGTCTCTGACCTTTATTAAATGTCTCGAATCCGGCAGGTGCAATCAAGATCAATTTGGATAACAGATCAGGATATTTGAGTGCAGTAGAAATAGCTATTTGTCCACCCATAGAGTGACCAGCCAAAACGATATTTTTGATATTCATTTTTGCACAAAAGTCGTGAATTACTTCTGCAAAAAAGTCCATGGATACTTTATAGTTACCTTTTGAAGATTTACCGTATCCAGGTAAATCAATTGTTATACATCTATAGTCAGATTGGAGCGCTGAGACATTATTTTTCCATGCGGGAATGTAGGATGCTAGACCGTGGATAAATAGGATGGTTTCGCTACCTTTTCCTTGGTCAGAGTAGGCTATTTTGATATCATCTTTGATGGTGACAGTCTGTGTAGTTACGCCATAATCTAAGTCAGCCATACTAAAAGGAGTATCTTGAGCTACCATAAAGTAACCAATGAAAAATAAAAATATGATGGTAAATGACGATTTCATGCTATTGAATTTGATCTTGAATAATGAATATAAAATATTTTTTTGGCAAAATTTAGAATATCAACCATTTGAGACAAACAAAACCCAACCATGGATCTATTGGTCTCTCGGCGACTCCGCCATTGGTCAATGTACTATCATAAAAATCGCCCAAACCCATATACGCTCCATGTGCTTCCACGGTCAAGAATGCACCGAAATCATACCCAACTTTTGCATTGGCTTCCCAGCCCATGAAGTTGCCTCCACCATTAGGAGCGATGGTAGAAAATCCTGTAGCACCGCCTATTTTTGAATGGAGCTTATTGGGAATGAGATCACGTGAAAAATTGACTGTACCACCTGCTATGCCGTATCCCATATTAGAAATGTCTGTGACAGCAGCAACAAAACGATTGACAACATTGCCATGAGGAAATAGAATATACCCACCATGACCTATAAAAATACCACCTGGACTTCCCCATGTATTGGCAGTCATGACACCACTATATTTTTTATCTGCTATACCATTATCATCGCCACTTGTGAAAATAACATCGCCTGTGATGGCATCACCTGTGGTCTGTCCATAACGATATCCTGCACGAAGATTGGCCGCAATACCACCAATTGAAACGGTTTTGGTGTAGGTCTCACTACTTGCCCCTCTCTGTCTGATAGATCCAATATTATAATTGACAAAACCTGACATAAACCAGCGATCAAGCATCATCTCTTCATTTCTAGAAAAGTAAGTACCCAACCAAAATACATCAGATTTATAAGGATCAGCACCTATTGGAAAACGGAAAGCCCCGTTATAAGTTGTTAGCTGACTACCATAACCTTGACCAAGGATACTAACACCACCTTTACCTGATGAGTTGTCTCTGATATAATAAACGGAAGCCCCGACATTCCATTTAGGTGATACGGTGACTTGCTGATTGAGTTCAAAAAGAGTTACATCATCATTTAATTCTACGTTATTTTCATACAATTTATAAAATCCAACTTTTAGTTTTTTGTTGTCTGTTTGTCTTCTCACGCTGATACCTACACCGTCTGTACCGAAGTAGGCAAGCCTATAACCTGTGGTAGTAAATTTATCAAAAAAAGTACGATATAAATCATGTGGTGAGTCAAACATCCTTTGCAAACCTACATTGACTGTCCAATACTTAGCTGGAACAAATTCCACTTCAAGGTTTTGAGTTTGTAGATTGACTTGATCAGCGGAGATTGCCGAACCGAAGTTTCCACCTGTGCCATAAGCGACATCGCCCCATGTCCAGTCTATCTCAAAAGATGCTCTGAGCGTAGCTTTACCATCAAAAATACTTGGTGTGTATATAAAAAAAGGAATGGCTCGTTGTTCAGCATATCGGGCCTTGAAGTCTTTGGATGTTGTTGTCGTATTGGCTCCGAAGAGTCTTCCTACGATTTGTCCTTTGAGAAAATCATTTTCAGGAGCCATATTCATAGCTACATTCTGCTGATAAAAATACACATAAGCTTGCAGTTGACGATTGGCTTTAGTGGGTAATGTTTTGTCAAAACCTTTGAAGCCATCGCTACCGGATTCTTGTGATGCAAGCAAACAAGGTAAAACCAGGATAATTGAAAAAATGATATTTCTAAACATGCTGAAAATATTTTTTGGAAGAACAACAAAACAAAACGGGAAAGGAGATCAAACTCCCTTCCACGTCTTCTATTTAAGCTACAATTTTATTTTACACTAACATAGTTTTGAATATTCAACTGGCCAAAAGCGCCGCCTGAAGTACTTCCGAAGCCCCCTGCAGCTGTTGGAGGTGTTACACCTTGAATAGAAGGTTCAGTTTGTGCTACTTCATATTTCATGCTCAATTTATCAGCCGCAACTTCAAAAATCCCTTCAGCAGTTAATGCAGTTGGAGATGATTGGTTAAGTTTAATGGTGTAAATAGAACCCACAGAAGATTTTGTTTGTGTATAAGTACCTATTAAAACTGTTTTCGTACCACCCTTCCATTGGTTTACCGTGTAGGTGTTATTTGCTTTAAACTCAGCGATAATTGAATCAGCAAATGTGGCTAAAACTGGTGCTACGGGGAAAGACTTCCATTTTCCTTGAGCGCCAACAAGACAAGCTGTACAAACACCACCACAATCTATGTCTGTTTCATCCTGATTTTTGATACCATCCGAACAGGAACCTTTGTCTTCTTCTTTACCACAACTCATTAATAACATAGATGCAAAAAGCATCATCATTCCAAATAACTTTAAAGATTTCATTTTACTCAATTTTAATGATTTAATAATAATATTTATAAAAATTTTAACAATTTCCTATCTATTTTGCCACTATCTGTTTTAGGCAATGTGGCGATAAATGTTATGTATTTGGGCACCTTGTATTTTGCCAATTTACTGATACAAAAACCCCTTATTTCTTCATCAGACATCAAAGAATCTGCCGACTTTACGATGAAAGCTTTTCCTACTTCTCCCCACTTTTCATCTTTTACACCTATGACAGCACACTCCTGAATATCAGACAGTTGTCTCAATACTTTTTCAATTTCTGCAGGGTAAACATTTTCGGCACCACTGATAAACATGTTCTTAAGTCGGTCAACTATGTAGAGATATTTATCTTCATCTTCTATGACAATATCACCAGTTTTGAACCATTCGCCATCTGTAGAAAAAGCATCTTTTGTTGCCATATCATTATGCCAATATCCTGGCGTCACCATTGGTCCACGAAGCCATAATTCTCCTGCTTCATTAGCTTGACAATCGTGACCATTTTCATTGATGATGCGATGTTGGACATAAAAATTTGGGCGACCGATACTTCCTTTTTTATTTATGGCGTCATCTTGATGTAGTGATGTCAAATTAGGCCCAACTTCTGTCATGCCGTAGCCTTGTCTGATGGCTACACCTTTTGTTGCATATCTTTCTATCAATGGTATAGGCATGGATTCTCCACCAACGATGATATAATCCAAACAAGATAAATCACTACTTTCGAAGCTTTTTTCATTGGCCATCATACCTAGCATTGTAGGGACGCCCATGAAGATATTACATCTTAGTGAAGCAATGGTTTGTAATACATTTTCGGCTTCAAATTTATTGCACATACTGACGAAACCTCCGTGGTGTAGAAAAGGTGTCAATAATACATTCCAACCACCTGTATGAAAAGGTGGCATCACATTTACCGTGCGACTTTCTGCATTTAGTTTGAGAGAAAGTGCTGTATTGATACTATTCCAAAACAACATTTTGTGGGTGTACTTCACACCCTTGGGCTTGCCTGTAGTACCTGAAGTATAAATGATAAAAATAGGGTCATTGTCTTCTACTTGTGTAATTGTATTGATTTCGGTACCACCTATTGTGTTCAATACGTTATAATCTTGATTGATATTGGCGAAATCCTGACTTACTAAATGATCATATTTATTTTGGGTCAAAATGAGTTTTGGCGAAGCATCACGAATAATATCAATTACTTCTGCTTGCGCCAATCTATAGTTGATAGGCACAATGATAAAACCAGCTTTCTGTGATGCCGAAAAAAGGGCTACATATTCGATATCATATTCTGCAAGTACTGCTACCCTATCGCCCTTAACAATATTGTATTCTGAATTTAAATATTGGGCTATTCCATTGGCACAATCATTCAAAGATTTATAGGTGATCTCTTTGCCACTTTCATGCTCTTGAATAGCAATCTTATTGGGACTATAAAGTGCCCATTTTGAAATCCAATCTTGTTGCCAAAGATTCATATCAATTACATTTTAAACAATGAAGCTCCAAATGCCAATCCGCCACCTGACCCGATAAAACAAATGGTATCACCGCTTTTGATCTTTCCTTTTTTCATCCATTCGTCCAATGCCATAGGGATACAAGCCGAACCTGTATAACCATAATAATGCATGATGGTGGCTGCCTTTGATCTATCCACATCAAGTAAATCCATCGTTTGGAATATCGAATTTATATTGATTTGCGTTAAAAAGTAATGATCGACATCATTGGGCGTAATGTTTTCTTTCGCACACAGATCTTGTATCATTTTGCACCATACTTCAGGATTGATATGTGTTGGTATCTTTTGGACAAATTTGAGTTGGTGGTCATGATTTTCGATTGCTTCGTGGGTCAAAGGTTCGTGGCTTGCACCAGCATATATTCCCATCCAACCATTAAATTCACCTTTAGTTTTCAATTTGCTCTGAAGAAATCCTTCATCATTTTTTGCCAATCCTACTACTACTGCACCTGCTCCATCAGCGAATAAAGTCACTGTTTTTTTATCATGAAGATTGAGATATTTACTCATTGTGTAAGCGCCAACCACAAGGACATGATTGTATTGGTCGTCAGATTGGATATATTTTGTCGCTACATCCAGGCCTGTGACAAATCCAGCACAAGCGGTATTAATGTCAAATGTCCCTGCATTGACAAGTTTCATCCTATCTTGTATGACCGATGCCGTAGAAGGCGAAATATACTCAGGTGTATCCGTAGCAACTATGAGTAAGTCAATGTCTTCTGGCTTTAGATTTGCATTTTCTAGTGCAATTTGACAAGCTTTTTCGACCAAATCAGCAGTACTCTCGTTTTCACTACACCATCTTCTTTCGTAAATTTGTACATGTTGTTTGAGCCAAGTATCAACATCTTCGCCGAGTAATTCATTAAAATATGAATTGGGGACAACTCTCTCAGGAACGTATGAACCTGTAGATAAGATGGTGGCATTTCTTCGCTTATGTGACGATGGGAATTCTGTCTTCACTATTTCCTATTTAGATTTGGTTTATCACTATTTTTTGTTTGCTTCTATAAATGGAAAAGAGTACCAATCCGACCAAAACCGCTGATACAATAGCCAAAGTTGCTGCAACAGCTGGATTTCTGATGGCACCTGTTGTATAAGGTGTCAATTGTCCATAATAGACGCTGAAATGTACCACCATGGCGGTAATCGAAGCTCCGATGGCTGCTTGTTTGGGTGTATCTTTGATAAATATTCCGAAAAGTACTGGTACAAAAGCAGCAGAGAAAAAAGCATATACGCCATTTTGGGCAAGAATTCCTACACTTAGATTCGGATTTATCAATTGGTTGTAACTAATTATGATTGCCAAAACGGCTAATATTACGATGACAACTTTATTAATTATGGAGAGACTTGTTGAATCTTCCTTTATTTTCGCAAAAGGTGCAATGATGTCATTTGTTATCGTGGTAGAAAGAGACTGAACAATACCTTCTAAAGTGGATAATCCTGCTGCTATCAATCCTAAAACGACCACTATACCTACTCCAACGGAAAACTGTTTGACTACATAGGTAGATAGGATGCCGTCCATTTTCATGGGAACACCATCAACCATCAGATCTGGAAACATCAATCTCCCATAAAATCCTGCAAAGAGCACAAAAAAGAATAAAGTCTCAACTACGATAGCGACTGAAAGATATTTGTTGACATCTTCATCGGTTTTGAGCAAAAGTGATTTGGTGATGATGTGCGGCTGACAAACTATAGCAATCCCCACTATAAAATTGCACACAATCACTTCAAACCAATCTCTGAAAAGTGGACTGCTGGCATTAAATGAAGAAGACATATTCGGATCTAAGGCATTCAATTTCGACCAAAAAGCATCTATTCCTTCACCAAAATGACCAAATCCTGAAGTTAGTAAAATGACGGCCACGATGATCATCAATATCGCTTGAATCGTATTGGTATAAACCATAGAATTGGCACCACCAAACATCGTATAGCCAAAAACAAAAACGACTAAACTCACCAAAACGATCAACTCATCTGCTACAACTGCACTAGCAATCACTTTAGTCAATCCTACACATATTAATACAATAAATGTCAGCAAGAGTAAGGAAAAAAATGCCATTAAAATGGAAAAAAATGGACTGTCATAACGTTTGCCTACCCATTGGGCGAGGGTAAGTGCTTTGATACTACTGCCATATTTTCTGAAACTTTTACTCAGGACGATCAAGGAAATAAATAGTCCAATTGGCAGTACAACTGACATAGCCAAAAATGCACTCCAACCATATAATGCCACAAATCCAGGATTGATAATAAATGTTGCAGCACTTGTGATGCTAGCAGCAAGAGACAAGCCGACTACAGTAGGAGAAAATCCACTACCCAGAGCAAATTCTTTAATATTTTTGGTTTTCTGTGCTCCTTTATATACGATATACAAAGTAAAACACATGTAAATACCAATTATTAGAAGAGTGGCTTGTGAAAAATTCATTAATGATTTGTTTATGTTACACTAATAACGATGCTAATATCTATGTTTAATTGATACGCATACCAATAATAAATATTAATAATTGATATGACTTTAAATATTAAAATTACATAATACACAGTATATCTATATATTATAATACAATATGATAGTGCGACTATAATCAAGTATTATTTACATTTTCTAAATAATATAGTGAGTAATCATTAAACCTACCTATTTTTGCCGTTGAAATGTAATAATAAAACAATAAATCATTGAACCATGAAATCATTGGAAGGAAAAGTTGCCATAGTCACAGGTGGATCCGCAGGAATTGGTAAAGCTACGGTTTTAAAATTTGTAGCTGAAGGGGCAAAAGTAGCTGTATGGGATATCAACGAAGAGAGAGGTCTAGAATTAGAAACCACTTTAAATAAGGAAAGGAATAATATCACCTTCTACAAGGTAAATACAGCTGATGAATCACAAATAAACGAAGCTGCCACAAAAGTCATCAATGATTATGGCAAAATTGACATCCTTGTGAATAATGCGGGTATCACCAAAGATTCATCCTTGCTAAAAATGACAACAGAGCAATGGAATCAGGTAATTGACATCAACCTTACCGGAGTATTTTTATGTACAAAAGCCGTAGCGCCACACATGGTTGCCAATGGTTATGGTCGTATCATGAATGCGTCTTCTGTGGTAGGATTGTATGGCAATTTTGGACAGACAAATTATGCGGCTACAAAAGCAGGTGTAATTGCTATGACACAGACATGGGCAAAAGAATTGGGTAGAAAAGGTATCAATGTCAATGCAGTAGCTCCCGGATTTATCTTGACAGAAATGGTGCAAGCCATGCCTGAAGCAGTACTCGCCAAAATGAGTGAAAAAGTGCCACTCAACCGATTGGGCAAACCTGAAGACATCGCCAACATATATGCATTCCTAGCTTCTGACCAAGCAGATTATATCAATGGCACCACTATCAGCGTTGATGGAGGCATAACGTTATAAATATAGCTTGAGTGATGGTTTTTAAATGTGACTTTGAGCTTAAATTATGATTTTCAAAGCCTCTCTCTTTAACAAATTCGCAATCCAAGCAAATTAACAATTCAACATATTTAACACTTGAAATCACGTCTAAACAAATTTTCATCATTTGCTTCATGTATTCTTCCACATGAAGCAAATTTTCTTTTGGAATACAAAAAATTTGAAGATAGTGAAAAAAACAGTATTGTCGATACGATGATTTACAATGCTGCTTTGATTGAAAATTATGCTGCCTACAATGATGCCATAGACAAAAGGAAGTATAGTTATATTAAAAATTGGTGTACTAAATTACTAGATTCTCTCGATGTAGATAAAACGCTTGAGAAACTTTTGATTTGGGAAAAACTCATTATGACGGATGCAATTACTAAAGAAGATGAGAAGGAACTCATTAGAATCTTAAAAACTTCTGATTCGTCCCATTTTAATTTTATAAAACTCTATGACATTTCGAGAATTTACAGGCATTACTTGCAGATCAGACTGAGATATAAAGATTTTGAAATCGTCCATCAATTTATCCATAAATACAGGACAGATTACGAATATTCAAAACTTGTCAATGATAAACTCCATGATGCTACCAATGAAATCATCAATCATTTCGTCCACAAAAAGGACACACAAAATGATTGGTATCCATGGCTTAAATCCATTTTTTACAATGAATCTTTAGATGGGTATAGCCGACTATTGGCTTGGATAAGAATTGTTTTTATTGCGCACAACAAACGTTCTTATGAAATCCTGAAAGACAAGTTTGAATATTTTGACAAGATGATCAAAAGTGGACATTTTTATTCACGAAGGATTTTGGTCAATTTTTACAGTCAATACTTGTTATATCATTCTTCCTTTCAGAACTTGGAAAAAGCTACATATTACGGTTATCTTTCTATCAAAGAAATCAATAATGATTATCTCTATTATGTAAATAATTTAGTGGCTATTCTGCTAAGATCTAGAAAACCTGCTGATGCCTACGACATACTAAGATCATCCCAAAACGTCGCTAAGGAATCACCAAATTTCCATAGTAAAATCGGTCATACAGCTTTTATGATCTTCGCTTTAATAGATCTGCAAAAAGCAAAACAAGCTGAAAATCATGCCTTTGTATTTCTGACAGCTTACAAAAAAGAAGTGTTTGATCACAGATGGCATTTGTTTTTTACCGCTTACTTTAAGGCGATGTTGGTGAGTGGAAATTTCCCTGGTATAATCAAGAATTACACCACATACAAAATTAAAGAAAAGGATGACCACTACTGCGAAAGTGCCAATTATACACCTTCTATTCCTTGGATGTATCATTTAGCATTGTACAAAATTGGCGATCTTGCTTTTCAAGAACTGCAAAAAATACTCCTTGACTTACGTTCTAGAACAAAAGAATATCACTCCACAATGGGAAATGATGACTTGATTGCATTGACCCGCATCATCTTAAAAAATGACTACAATAAACTAAATCTTGAAAATTCCGCATCCGAAGTTCTGATATAACATAACGACACTGCCAGATACATTTCTATCATTGTTTTTTTTTTATATCTCTATTTAAAAAAAATATGCACCAAAATCAAACAACATAGCATCTTCATTGTAAGCATTGTGTAATTCATTTTAACATTTGGCCAATTGCAAATCTGAATCTCAAACTGCCAGAGTCGCGACTTGAATATTTTAACCATTTTGTTTTTAACCTCTAAAATATTCAGGATATGTCATGGAATAATCTTCCCGTTTGGGATAAAAACAGATCTATATTTTTTCAGTTAGGTATGATAATCGCTTTATCACTGGCAAATATTGCCATCAATTATGAACGGATCAGACCGGACTATTCAGACTTTGTGTTTGAAGATGAATCGATTGGTTTCTTGATGACCGTTATTAAGAGTCACATAGAACCTCCGGAGCCAAAGCAACAAGAAATCATAAAAAAAGTAAACCCCCTGGTTGCACAGATTATTACAACTAATCAAAAATTTGATGAAATTGTGGAAATCCCACAAGATGTCAGAAACGATGAAGTGATTCCTGAACTGACCAATGGAAGTGTGACAACGAGTATTGATATTATTTCTCCATTCAAGCCTGAACCACCGGTTACACCTACCCTCACTATATCTGAACAAATGCCATATCTCAGCACTTGCGATAGTAATGAATCAGAAGATGAACGGCGCAAATGTACTCAATCTACTATGCTGAAATACATTTATACATATCTAAAGTATCCGAATTTGGCAAAAGAGTCTGGAGTCGAAGGAACAGTCATCCTGAGTTTTGTAGTAGACAAAAACGGAAAGATGACACATCTGGAAATCATCCGTGATATCGGTGCAGGATGCGGGTCTGCTGCTGCCAAGGTTATGAAAGGTCTGGAAGATTGGGTGCCGGGAAAACATAATAAACAAGCAGTAAATGTAAAATACACCATCCCTATAAAGTTTAAATTGGAGCGTTAGATGATTTAGTGACATAAATAAATTTAACCAATAATTGGATTTTATTTATTTGGGGATAGCAAGTAGTTACAAAATATTTATTAACAAAAGCGTCAATGTTCATTAATTTTGATGAAATTAGTTAGCATTGAAAACCCTATTACCAGTACCAGACAATAGGATTATTTGGTTGTTTTGTTTGATACACCGCCATTTATATTAATTTATACCCAAAGGTTCGAATCTCAGCCAATTTATTTATTTTGAGTATAATACCGATAGAATTATTCTCAGATTAAATTCTCGTCGGTATATTTTTTGACCAAGCTGTATCAATAAAAGATATGCCAAAAGTAGCCAATCCTTAATGTTAGCATTTAAAAATTCTATATATTTGCTTGATGCAAGCTAAATCATCACATGACAGAGCTCTATCGATGGCTGACTGAACATTGGATTCTATTGATAATATATATCCTTGGGGCTTACTTATTGGTCAGTATTCTGGTGTATTTCCTCCAGGATATGATACTCTTCAGACCTGAAAAATTAAGTAAAGAGTTTCAATTTGATTACGAAAATCTTAAGTTTCAGGAATATCTTATAGACGTAAAACCAGGAGTAACCTTGTCAGGAATGCGTTTCAAAGCAGAAAATCCTATAGGCGTAGTATTTTACCTCAAAGGCAATAGTCGTAGTATCAAAGGCTGGGGAAAATTTGCTATAGATTTTGTCAGGTATAATTATGATGTGATCATGATAGATTACAGAGGATTTGGCAAAAGTACTGGCATCAGGTCACAGGAAGAAATCAAAAAGGATTTGCAGCTGGTGTATGATAAGATTAAAGAAAAAGTAGAAGAAAAATATATAGTACTTTACGGTAGGTCAATGGGTTCAGGATTTGCAACCAAACTGGCATCTGCCAATAATCCCGGTATGTTGATCTTAGATGCACCTTATTATAGTATGAGTAAAACAACAGGAAGATATATGCCATTCATGCCTATGTCCATTCTGTTAAAATTTCCAATTCCAACGTATAAATGGATTAAGTATGTCAAATGCCCTATTCATATTATACATGGAACCAGCGATACATTAATTCCTTTTTCGTCCAGTATCAAACTTTCAAAAATTAATTCATCATTAACTAGACTATATCCTGTAATCTCAGGCGGCCATAACAATCTGCATAATTTTGAGTCTTATCACGAAATCCTGAGTCAAATATTCACCATAAAAAAACTTGAATTTGACAAAGAAAAAAGTAGTCTTGCTTTTATTAGAAAAGGAGACAGAAAGCGCAGATAGGCTATGATAAGAAAGATCACAATAGTTAGTGCAGGATTCATTCTTGTGTTGTTTTTTTTATTCCTTTTTAGTCATAAAATCATTGAGAGTATTGTATTCAGACCTTCAGAATTAGATTCATCGTTTGTATTCTGTTTTAGTAGACCTTTTGAAGAGTTTTTTATAGAAACTGAGCCAGGTGCTAACATTAATATTATCAAATTTCCGGTTAAAAATCCTAAAGGAAGTATATTGTATTTACATGGAAATAAGGACAATCTGATCAGGTGGGGAGAAGTCGCTTCACAACTTTCTATCTATGGTTACAATATTTATGTATTTGATTACAGAGGTTATGGAAAAAGTTCAGGAAGTCCATCAGAAGTTGGCGTTCTACATGACTCAGAAGTAATTTTTAACAAAATAAACCAAAAATTCCCTGATGAGCATTGGATATTTTATGGCCGATCATTAGGAACTGGAATAGCTGCTTATTTATCTTCAAAGTGTAAGCCAAAAGGTTTAATTCTTGAATCACCTTATTACAGCATGGAGGAATTAATAACTCACTACTATTTTCCATATCCGTGGTATGATCAAAAAATAGCTATTCCCACCTATAGTTATCTGAAAGAATCATCATTCCCTGTATTGATCCTTCATGGAACAGATGATCAGATAGTTCCCATTGAAGAAGGTCAAAAACTTTTTCATTCCATTCAACGCACCCGAAGTTCTATGGTTACAATTGAGCATGGAACCCATGATGACCTTTCTGAACACGATGAGTACCGGAAAGCCATTCAAAATTTTCTGTATAAGTAGAGCGACCTTTAACCCAGATTACGCATTAGGAATTAACTACAACAAAATTCTACTGCATATCTATTTCAGTACTCATTTTTCTGTCCTCATCTTAGCATTTGCTATGACTGCGGAATAAAAATTCCGTGCTTCATAGCTATTTTGTATAATTCCGTCTCGTAACAAAGCCCAATGCGTAATTTGGGTTTAATGAAAATCTTAGTTATTACAGCTTACAAATATGGATATTTTATATCACATAGAAATAATCCCTCAGCAGGCACACTCCAGTCCTGTCCTGTACGGCGTTTTTCTGACATTGCCGTTTTTACTTCTTCTATAGTCAGTTTACCTCGGGAAACCTGCAAACAAACACCAACAATAAGCCTTATCATGCCTCTGAGAAATCTGTCCGATTTTATCCTGTAAATATACTGATTACCGATTTTTTCCCAACGACTTTCTGTAATGTGGCAATTCATGGTTTTGACATCGGTATGAAATTTGCAAAAAGTAGTAAAATCAACATGGTCAAGCATTAATTCTGCAACTTCATTCAATATTTCTATATTCGGTGTATCGTAAGTGTAATAAAATGAATGAATATCAAAAGGAGACTTTTCAGTATGAAGATGGTATTCATAAGATCTTGATGTAGCATCAAATCGGGCATGCGCATCTTCTGCTACCTGTATTATATCATGAACAGCAATATCATCAGGGAGTAATTTGTTCAGTCTAAAGATTAGCGTCGGTATTTCATCAAGTGGAGCAAGGTCAAAATGTGCAAAATAATCTCTGGCATGTACTCCTTTATCAGTCCTTCCACAGCCAGTAATATCTACTTTTTGGCGGAGAAAAGTAAACAATGCATTTTCGATGACTGATTGAATGGTTGTTGTGCCTGCATGTGGTTGATTTTGCCATCCGTTGTATGCAGTACCACAATAGGACAGTCTGATAAAATACCTTGCCAATATCTTTTGTTTAAATCAGCGTAAAGGTACAGCTTATGATCCTAAAAAGTATATACATAGCCGACATTCAATCCTACGAAATGATAAGACTGCCTTATTCTGTTCTGATCTGTTGAAAATGAATCAGGAATAAACCTGGCCCTCGCAGCCAAAAATAGTCTTCCCGCATTATTAAATTCTTTTCCAATGTGTATACCTCCAAAATAACTTAAGCCAACACTTTGCTTAAAATACCCTATCGGTGCATCAATAGCGGTAAAAGATGTATCGGATACCAATATATTGCCCGCTGATTTCATAGAAATATTTAAAGATAAACCAGCTTCAACTCCTGCAAACCAGGAACCGAATCTTTTTTCAGCGCCTATAGCCATCGGCAAGTCTACCATACTGATGGAATAGTGTTTAGTTTTATTGCCTGAAATTTTGCGTTCCTGTATGATATCACCATAAATGTAGGTGATGGTATCTCCGGTTTGTGATACTGTAACTGATATTATTCCCTGAGTAGTGTCCTTTCTGGTATAGGAATAAGTTAAAGGCATTTTTTCTGATAGTCGTGACCAGGATAGACCAGCTTTAATATAAAAAGGCGACTTTTCTTTGCTCAACTTCAAATATAATCCTGCATTTATACCTTCAAGTGATTTTTCTCCTGAATTTCGTTGGTTAAATACATTATTGACCTCAGTGCTTTTGTTTTCCAGTTTTTTTATCGGCAAAAAGACACCTACTTCAGGTATAATTTCAAGGTACAGTTTGCCATTATTTGAAAATGTGGGACAAACTATTTTATCTCTGCTAATGAATGGATGCTTCTTTTGTTGAGCCAGTATTGACAATCCATCTTTGTTTTCCAATGCTGATATGTTATTACCCAAACGTTGTCCCAACTTCAAATCGACATTTTCATTTATGTCTATCGTTTCAAATTTTTCTTCCTCAATGATATTTTCTGCCAATATAGTAGTGGCTAATACACTTTTTGCGGTATTTATATTACTTGAAACATCCGTTTGCCATATTGGAGGAACTTTTTTACTGTTTTTAACTTCCATTTGACCTCTGCTTAATTTTATACTATTATCTGAGGTGATTCTTTCTTTTGTTTTTTCTTCATTATTGTCAGTTGATATTGGCGTGGACTTGTTTGCAATGTAGTTATCTGGTGTTGACTCTGTTGTATTATCCTTCTTATTACCTTTATTTAGTAATACTGCACCACTGCCCAAAAGCAAAACTCCAAGCACAGCCCACAACCATATGAAACCGCCTTTTCTTCGTTTCTTTTTGCCATGAATATCATTGATGAGTCCCTGGATATCAAGCGCCAACTCCTCAGATTTTAGCGTAATAGCAATGTGTTGTTCAAAATTTCTATATTCCATAATGCTGATATTTATTTTATGAAGCTTGTGCAACTAAGACTTCATCCTGTTTTTTAATTAATAACGCCAGTCTGTTTCTGGCTTTACAAAGTGCTGATCTGGAAGTACTTTCAGTTATCCCCAATACTTCAGCGATTTCATGGTGCTGATAACCTTCCACCACATACATATTAAACACAATATAAAGACTATCCGGCAGTTGTTTAAGCACTACCATAATCTCTTCTTTTCCCATTGTGCTATAAATATCAGGTACAACAGCATGTTCCCAGGTTGAATCTTCCTTCACTTCTTCAAAATATATTTGTTTGAATTTTTTATTTAGTGATATGGAAGATGTTACTGCTATCCTTTTTAACCATCCTTCAAAAGATCCTTTCCCCTCATATTTTCCTATAAATCTAAATGCATTGATGAAACATTCCTGCAGCGCGTCCCGAGCCAACTCTCTATCAGAAGTATATCGAAGACATAAAGCCAGAAGCCCCGGTGCGAACTTTTGCACCAGAGCATCCTGACATTTTCGGTTTCCCTCTTTACATCCTACTATGATATCTTCGATATTCAAAGTGTATTTTTATTTACTGTTTACAGTATTTTTACTTTATTAAATGCAATGTAACATCCGGTATTAACATCGGTTACCACTACATAATATTCACCTTTACTCAACGTTCCGGCCGTATTAGCTGCACTAAGGTCAGTATTTATATCATTTATACTGAATACTTTGACAGGACCTGCCTGACAATTAAGACATTGTGCTGAACCGTTTATGGATATATTTATTTTGCCATCACTACAAGTGCCACAAGATGTATTTACTGCTGTTGTGCTTAGTCCTTGCGCAAGTTGCGGAAGTCTGATGTTTTTATATGCTGAACACTGCGATTCCTGAATAAAAATATTGACAGTAAATCCTGTTTTGAAAATATCAAGGACAATTGGGTAAATAAGGTCACCTCCTGAAATGGTACCAGAACTATTATATTGACCGCTAACGAATGGAGAGCTATTTATATTATAGGTATTTTTATTGCATGATACTGGTGTCTCATCTATAGTCAATGGACCATCCCAAGCTACACATGCACTTCCTGTACATCCATTGACATCTGTTACAGTATAACAGTAATTACCTGGTGCAGTTGCAGTCAATTCCTTATCAGTTGATCCATTGGACCACGTATAGGTAAATGGTGCTGTACCGCCACTGTTATAGGCATAAAAATTACCATTACCACAATCTGCTTCCATCCCTGCATTTATTTTACCGCTGATCTGTTTGCAGAATACTTTTTCACAACCTGCATTAATATCCGTTACAGTGACACAGTATGTTTTGTTTTCGAATATGGTATCCAGTGTTGGTACCGTAAGGAAGCTATTTGTGGAATTATCTTCCCATGTATAGCTAAAGTTGCCGCTTCCATTACTAATCACTGCTGAAATTTTATCATTGCAATCAAAAACCAGATTTCCCGTAAAATCACAAGTTGACGCACAAACATTCAAGGCCAGATTTTGCACATTTGTAATTGTAACAGATATTACCTGACTTGTTTCTGTTGATACATTGTCATAACCAAATATAGACACTGGTGCATTTTCTCCACATAAATATTGAGTAAGATCAATGGAAAATGTACCATCTTCTTTTGCCGGAAATATGAGTGTAGATTCCTTCACTTTTAAGACGATAATACCTTCTGTAAGAAATGTATTGTTGCATTTTATAGTTCCACTTACAGCAAAGGATGGTACCTGATTCAATACGATATTATCAAGTACTGTATTATTTTGGAAAGGACCTACTATTACTTCTACAACATTCGTATTACATGTATAATGACTTACACTTAAAGTCAGTTTTTTACCTTTTGGCATTTTACCACAAAATTCACCATTGCTATTGGTTACACCATAAGATGTACCAAGTCCTTCTGCTGTTACGGTTATGCCTATATTCGCTGCCAATGTTCCATTCTCATATAAAACCTTGCCGCATACTTCTACCAGTGGGAAAGGCGCATCACAATTCCAAAAGCTAAAATGAGCCACTTCACCTATGTATTTATCTCCAACAAGAATAGCTTTCCCTTCTTCTTTCCATCTGCCTTTATTTTCATCAAAAGACCATAGTGCAATTTCTGTCGGCTTGTATGCAGTAACTGCAGGGAATTCTAAAATGGCTTTTTTTCCGGATTTTAGTTGGAGTTCATTGCCATTGACATCGCGCAACTCTACCGCTATCATACCCAAAGTACCCAAGACAACAGTATTGCCATTGCTCGCATCAGCCATAAGACCACCCGGCATTATATTGCCCAACTCTCTGTCATTCGGGTTAAGGTGCTTTGCCGTAACATACACATTCCCATTGTAACTATTGCCCTGAAGATCAGATATGGCATCAATGGGAAAAATTACTTTACCACCTCCACTTACATTAACATTTCCTCCTGTTTTGGCATCAAAAATTTTATCATTCTCTAATGCCAATAGTTTGACAAATGAATATGAAGTTCCTTTTTCTAATGGATATACAAAGTCTGAACCAAGGATAAAACCATTTTTAATTACTTTTATAAAAGTCCCTTGCTGGTCCATTTTTGTATTTTTAAAGACAAAAACTCCATGTTTGTTTGTTTTGGTAGATGAGCTATAAATTGCCACTGTGGCTTCAGCAACCGGCTGATTTTTTTCATCATACACATACCCAACAACAGTACCGGTAATCTCCTTATATACTTGTGCTGTGAATATTGTCAGGTTTTCTTCATTTATATTTACAGTGTCTTTATGACATGAAGAAAATAAGATGATAAAGAATAGAAGAATAAAATTATATCTGATTTGCATTTTTGATAAATTTCTTGTTAAAAATAATACTTTTTTACTTAATAAACTCGAGCTTATAATAACAAGAATGTTAAAAGTTGAAAAACGCTCCTTTTGTACAAAATAATTATAAAAAAAGGGGAAGATATTTACATCTTCCCCTTTGATCACTTTCAAAATGAAATATTTCTATTTCTGAATTTTACTTCTGAACTACTACTTTTCTGGTAATCAAACCTTTATCAGTATGTATCAATACACTGTACGTACCTGAAACTACGCTTCCAAGGTCAAGTCTCAATCTTGAATCCTGAACATTGCTGAATGATTTTGAAACAGCCGTTCTTCCATCAATAGATACCAAATCAACTCTTACATTTTGTGATACTTTTTCTAAAGTTACGTCAATGAAAAGTTCTCTTGATGCAGGGTTAGGGAAAGTAGATACTTGCACTTTATCCAATATATCGAAAGTACTTGTGGCTTGTTTTACGTCCATTTCCAAAAATACAGATGACTGAGTTGCACCATTCTGAACAATCTCATAATTTCGATCCTCAACGTCTTCCACACTTGCTCCTGTCAAACCAAACATAGAACCGGCATTTCTGTCAATTCCTAAAGTATCAAACGCATAAGTTGAAGCAGCATAATTTGTACTTCTGTCAAAGGCAGTAAATGTTCTACCTGTATAACCAAGCAATTGGAATCTTTCTGCAGATGGATCCAAAGGTGAAGTGTGTGCCATCACTAAATAAGTCGTATTGTCCTTAAGATCAACTTCCACACCTTCCGCTGCATTACCTTCATCATCCAATGCCCATATAGGTAGTTCAATTTTTCTGGCATTTGTTATACTGCCATCAAGAAATATTGCATTGGTACCCACCTTTGTTCTTTCCAATGGTGCACATTCATTATTTCCGTCTTCATCTACCCACTCATAAACGTCTACACTTATAAAACCAGCTTCGTTTATGTTTGCAATTGGATTTGCAAGACCAAACCTTACTTTATCAATGGTTATGTTTTTACCATCTTTTACATAATAAATGTTACCCGCTGAATAATAAATTACTTCTGTACCTACGACCCATGGTGAAAGTACATATGTCATATAATTTGCTGGGGTTACAACTGCTTCTTCAAGAAGATTTGCAAATGTATTTTCAGTTACATCAAAGAAAAAGCTTCTGGTATTATTAGCACCTGTAGGGTCTTCAGTAGAAGAAATTATATAAGATCCGTTATATCTACCGGGAGTTGCAGGTGGTGTATAAGTATCCGGGAAAGGTTTGTTCTCCTGCACTATACCAGCAGCTAAATTACCATAATTATTGGTTATTCTTGCTATTTCTGCATTTGCATTTTGTGGGTCAGTGATCACTACATCCACTTTTACTGCAGATGCATCTCCATTACCAATATTGGATACGTCTGTAAGGAAAGGCATTTCTGATACCTGACCTGCAGGAACTCTTAACATAGGGGCTGCAGCATAAAAGTTTTCATTTACCTGAACGTCTGCCTTACTTTCATTTATCAATACTACATCGTCGATACCCCAATAGTAATAATTACCTACGTGCTCAAACTTCATTCTGAAATTTTGAACACCGGCATATCCTTTTAATGCAATTTTCTTTCTTTCACCTGCTACTGATGCAGAGTTTACCGGATATTCTGTATTAAATTGTAAAGTATCCGGCCAAGTCAGACCTCCATCTTTACTGGTGATCAGATAATATTGACTTTGATATTGTCGTAGACCCTGATGAAACTCTACAAATAATCCAACAATATTTTTACCGGATAAATCTATAGTCGGGGAAATCAAAGCACCAGTACAAGGAGCTACACAACCTCCATCACCTGAGCCCTGATTATCACCATTTCCACCATTATCTCTATAATCGCTATTGAATACCATCGCACCATCACAGGCACTAAATGAAGTCATCTGAACTCCACCAAATGCACCTCCTGAGATATTGGCATCCAATTTATACTCCCATGTATTTTCTTTGTCAACAGTCCAATCATTCAATCCACCATCAAAATCCCCTTCTCCCGGATTTTTACCCCATACTACATTGTCTCCATAAGCAGGGTCTTTCTCAGCACAAGTGTAACCAAGAGTAGCATTTACTCCGCCTGCGATGATATCAGTACGAATTTTCATACAGTCTTCCAACTTGAGTGTGAAAACAGGTACTGTAATGGTAGCGTCTGTTCCACCAGCTACAAATGGCCAAACAGCTGCATTCTGGCAAATAACTACAGCTATTGCACCTGCATCTTGCAGCGCTTTTGCCTTAACTACAAAGCCACAAGTACCTCTATCTGTAAAAGCAATAGAGCCAGTCAGATTGTTGGTTGCTGCTGTACAACCATCACCCACGGGCGCTACACCATCATCTACAAAAGCCGCATTAGCTGTGATAGGTGTATTACTAGTACTACCGAAAGCTGCTCTAATTACTTCATAATTACCGGCAATACCAGCAGGTGCATTTACAGTAACTGTATTGATACTTTGTCCTGATGCTGCTACAGCAATGGCACTAAAGATCAATAAAAATACATTTTTTGTAAAAAATCTTTGCATAATAAAAATTTTAAATTTGGTTTATTGTTAATAAAAATCAATTTGCAGGTCGTAAAAGTAATATTTATTCTTGTAATTAAATGTCTTTCAGGATACAATTTTGAATTTTTGGTGTATAATAAGTATACCTCATCCAAAATATTTATTTTTGTATTTTGGTGTACAATATACATCATTCAAAATAAAATATTTAATCAACATCAATATAAAATAATAAATTTGCACTTATGAGACAATACCCTTTATAACAGAATATTATTCTATACCGGCAACTTAACTATGATGCAATTCCTGTTGTAGTTTATACCTGTCCACAGATACCACCCCGGGCACTTCACATACCTGCCCACCTGCAGTATTTGCAACAATCGCCAAACTTTTTAGGTCCATTCCCTTCAAAAAACATAAACTTATTGCACTTATTACAGAATCTCCAGCTCCGCATACATCCACAATACTTCTGGGTGCCGTACTTAATTTCAGACCTGAGATACCATCATGAACATATACACCATCACTTCCCAGCGTTATAAAAGTTATTTCGTGACAGAGCTTCTTTCTCAATATACTATCCACAACATCTAAATCACTAGTCTCGTACTGAATGGCTTTTAATACTTCTTTTTTGTTTGGTTTGAACAATGTACATCCTTCGTAACTAAAAAAGTTTTTTTCTTTGGGGTCAACAAATGTTGCTATCTTATGCTCCTGCCCAAAAGTGATAATCTTCCTGATCAGTTCATCTGTCAAAAGTCCCTTATTGTAATCCTGCAGAATAATGCCATCTACTTTGTCTAATTTTTTTATTTCTTCCAGCGATTGCATCAACCACTCAACATCTTGACTACCTATATCATGTATATCTTCCTTGTCGATTCGAAGAATATGCTGATTACTGGACATAATTCTTGTCTTTACTGTGGTCTTCCTATCAGATAATTTTAATATTCTATGATTTATTCCGTTAATATTTTCAGTCATATTGATCAAAAGTTTGCCATCTTCATCATCCCCTGCTAAGGATAATAAGGTAACCTGGGCGCCTAAAGATCTAAGATTTAAAGCAACATTTGCAGCGCCTCCCAGTCTGTTTTCAATATTTTCCATCTCGACGACAGGTACAGGAGCTTCTGGTGAGATTCTCCGTATTGCACCTGAAATATATCTATCAATCATGACATCTCCGACAACAATGATATGTAAATCACTAAAGTCAGGCAAAAGAATTGGTTTTTTATCATTCATACTACAAATGTAACGATCATGTCAGATAGGGATACAAATCAAAAGCAATTTTTTCTGTTGCCCCTCTATTTTCATCAAAAAAGCGGTTTGATTTATCTTTTATGGCTTTATACTTTATCTCGTCTGATTCAAGCGCATCTATACATCGGGAGCATACATCATGTTCGTCAACTACAAAGGCAATTTCAAGATCAATCATTAAAACTGCCTCATTAAACTTTTTAAACTTCGGTCCAAAAAATACTGGTATTCCAAAAACTGCAGGTTCCAGCGTATTGTGGATTCCTTTTTGATACCCACCACCGATATAAGCATATTTAGCGACAGAATACAATCCACTTAGCATTCCTATATTGTTGATAATTAATATATTTGAATTCCATGAATCATCTGTATAATCAGATGATTTTTTGTTTAGTATCTTTTTAATGCCTTCAATATTTCCATGGCTGACATCATGTGGGGCCAATATGTGTACAAACTCAGGATAACTGCCAGTTAGATGTCCAACCACTTTCATATCAGACGACCAGATACTTCCATAAACTATGACCTTTTTATTTTCAACATAATTATATATTTTCTGTGGCAAATGGGCTTTTTTTGACCGGTGTATTACATTATCTATCCTCGTATCGCCTACTATTTTATAATTAGAAACAGCATTTGATTTCAATACATCCGCCGATAACTTATCCTGAACAAAAATCTTTTCGTATTGACAAAGCAATGATTTAAAAGGCTTAAATATTGGATTAAAAAAATAGTCATTCTCTCTGAATACACCTGAAATCAAAAATACCTTTACATTATTCTCTAAAAGCTCTCTAATCAGATTCCACCAAAACTCATATTTTACAAAAATGAAAGCAGACGGTTTAATTAGCTGTATCAATTTTTGATTATACACATCCAGGTCCGCCGGCAAATAAATAATCAGATCAGCAAATTCATAATTTTTTCTTATTTCATATCCTGAAGGGGAATAAAAACTTAATAATATAAAAGTATCGGGATGATTTCTCTTGATGGTTTCTATCAGTGGCCTTCCTTGTTCAAACTCTCCCAATGAAGCACAATGCACCCAAATGGTTTTTTTGTTTTGGTGGGAAAAATTTAAAAGTTTTTGCCAAATATCTCTTCGACCTTGATATAATAGAGTAAGCTTTTCAGAAAAGAATCTACCGAAATAAATATAGAGCTCACCTATCTGAATACCAATTTTATATAGAAACCATAAAATAAATTTCATACATGCTTAATAGTAAACAGTATCCTCGCCTCCACGATAAAATGGCAGATTCCAAATTATACGAGCCCCGATAAGCATATCAAAACGAGACTTAATAGTCGGTAATCCAGTATCAAAATTATATGCCCTGACTTCTGAAGTAAATCCCTGAATAAAATCCAGCGCAAACTCAAAGTTGAGTCTTCGATCTTTACTCAGGTGCTTGTAGGAAACTGTTTCCTTGAGTGAAAAGCCTCTGGTAAGTCGGTCATATCCAATGTATCTACCCGCCCTGATCTGACCCACAGAATTACGTTCATCTGTAAATCTGATATTGTGCTGAAGGACTCCTGCATTTAATAACAATTTCATACCTGATCTTTCATTCTTGTTAAAAGGAAACAATTTGCCTGCGCCAATGCCCAAAAACATCCCTCTTTGTCTTAAAAAAATGTCAGCTATCTGATTATCATCCCCTAAAACTGTACCGTTGGCAGTTCTGTATGGTGCCAATACATCTTCTTTGACGTTTTCTCCAAAAAGAAAAAGAAATTCGCCATTAATCAGCCAATTGTTTTTAGTAATGTATTCACTGTTTACAGAAAAATTCAGATTATGGCCGTATCTTTCCTTCAAGTCACCACCAGCAAAATTTGCTCCAAGACCAATACCAAAGCTCAAAATGGGCCCATCGATAGGTTTATCATAACTTTCCTGTCCTTTCAAACCCGGATTAAGAAATGAAAAAAGTAATAAAAAGTGAAAAATTTTCAACATGCTTTCTATATTTGACTTACAGTAAAATGATCACATCGATCATGGAAGATAGTTACTGCAAGAACGGCTCAAAAGTAAACAATGCTGGTTGTTAAAGAAATTTTTTTACTGTAAAATAAGTTTTTTGTAAAAATATTCCTTTGTGTCCACTATTTCACCGTAAAATTCGGCAAACTTCACCTGAGGAAAAACCCCCATGTCTTCAGCATAAATATAAATCATCTTAAGGACTATTTTTTGATCTTCAAATTTCGTGTATATTCTAAATCTGCCTTTATCATCTTTAGCCAGATAAAAGACCAATAAATCATATGCAACAAATCTAAATTCTATTAACTCTGTAGTTATTACATCAAAATGATAACCAAAAGCCAGTTTTTTTTGAATATAGTTTAACTCATTTACGGTCTTACTACCATCACTTTGAAAATTGATCCACGACACTTTAACAGGCTCATTCAGATTGATGATATCTCCCTGCATCATATTTAACTCGTATATTACAGTGTTAATATTTTGATTCCTTTGGATATAAAATAATAACTCCGGGTAATCTGATAATACAGGATAATCCAATGGTCTTCCTGAATGACCAGACACAATAACATCGTACTGTTCTGATTGTGTGTAAAACATGAATCCCCTTTTAAGATGGTAAAAATACAAAATATATTTAATCCTTCGATTAAAATAATGAAATTGGATACCTAAATTCTATAAATTTCTACATAAATATAGAATTGTGTGTGTAAAGAGCTAAACTGTAGAAATTTTTCTAAACATTTTAAGAACGTATTTATTGCTCTTATGCAGATAGAGTTTCGTAAGAATTTAATTCTTCATGAATAAATACTTTTGTTAGCTTTTTAATTATTGTATTAAAAAAATACCCAAACAGACTTATGGGGAAAACTATGATTAGAATTAAAATTAAAGAAAAGATAAACTTACCAGTCATGATCTATATTTTTCACAAAAAAATGACTTTAATATGAACCGAATATGAATTCAACTTTAAGAAATTGTGAATAAAATTCGAAATCAAATACGAGCATAACCAATCTATGTATTCAAAATAAAAAACCACAATTCATGCCTTTTACCAAAAACAAGACTTATCTTTGCGTCCCGTAGCATGGAAAACAAATTTTCTATCTTCAATATATCATGGCTAAATATATTTTTGTTACGGGTGGAGTGACATCTTCTTTGGGAAAAGGAATAATAGCAGCTTCACTTGCAAAACTACTTCAGGCAAGAGGCCTTTCAGTCACAATCCAAAAATTTGACCCATATATCAATGTCGATCCCGGTACGCTCAATCCATATGAACATGGAGAGTGTTATGTCACTGAAGATGGAGCAGAAACTGATCTTGACCTGGGGCACTATGAACGATTTCTGAATAATCCGACTTCTCAAGCCAACAATGTGACTACAGGCCGAATTTACCAGACCGTCATAGAAAAAGAAAGATCAGGTGCATTTCTTGGAAAAACGGTACAGGTAATCCCTCACATCACAGATGAAATAAAAAGGAGAGCTACGCTGCTTGAAAAAGAGCACAACTATGATATCATCATCACAGAAATTGGCGGAACCGTCGGAGATATTGAGTCATTGCCGTATCTGGAAGCATTGAGACAAATAAAACGAGAACTAGGCAAAGAAAACTGCGTAGTAATCCATCTTACCCTAATTCCATATCTCAAAGCAGCCAAAGAATTAAAAACAAAACCTACCCAACACTCTGTCAAAGAATTGCTCCAAGCCGGTATTCAACCCGATATTTTGGTGTGTAGGACAGAATATCACCTGCCAAAAGAACTGAAAGAAAAACTGGCCCTTTTCTGTAATGTCGACGAAAACTCAGTAATCGAAGCCATTGATGCAGAGACTATTTATGATGTGCCTTTACTGATGCTAAAAGAAAAGCTGGATAAAATAGTCCTTAAAAAACTAAATATTAAGCCGCCACATGAACCGGATCTTTCGCAATGGAAGGAGTTTTTAGGTAAGCTAAAAAATCCGACTAAGGAAGTCAGCATAGGTCTGGTAGGCAAATACAACGAACTTCAAGACGCATATAAGTCTATATATGAAGCTTTTATCCATGCCGGGGCTGTGAATGAGTGTAAAGTCAGAGTGGTTCCTATTCATTCAGAAACACTTGAGTCTGGAGATATCTCCTCCAAACTAAAAGACATGGACGGCATACTTGTTGCTCCGGGATTTGGAGAAAGAGGTATAGCCGGAAAACTCGAAGCCATAAGTTATGTACGCGAAAACAATATTCCTTTTTTTGGAATCTGTCTGGGAATGCAGTGTGCAGTAGTAGAGTTTTGTAAAAATGTACTACAGATCACAGATGCCAACTCCACTGAGGTAGATCCAGGTACATCTGAACCAGTCATTGACCTTATGCCCGAACAGAAAAAAATCACCGCTAAAGGTGGCACCATGAGATTGGGTGCATATGCATGTAAACTCAGTAAAAATTCTATCAGTTACAAAGCCTATGGCAAATCAGACATTTCAGAAAGACATAGACACAGATATGAATTTAACAACGCATATCTCGATAGAATGGAATCTGCGGGTCTGATAGCAACGGGTAAAAATCCTGATTCCAAACTTGTAGAGGTTATAGAACTGAAAGATCACCCGTTTTTTGTCGGTGTACAATACCATCCTGAACTCAAAAGCACAGTTGAAAATCCACATCCTCTGTTTGTTAGTTTTATAAAAGCCGCATTGCAAAGGAAATAATTATACTATGCGCAAGTTAAAACTGGAAGAACTCGGCAGAATAACTGTGGAAGAATATCATACGATACCCAAAATGCCTGTTGTAGTGGTTTTGGATAATATCAGATCGGCTGTAAATGTAGGATCTGTTTTCAGAACAGCTGATGCTTTTGCTATTGAAAAGATCATCATCTGCGGAATCAGTGCCACACCACCCAATCGTGAAATTTCTAAAACAGCCATTGGTGCTACCGAGTCGGTTTTGTGGGAATATATAGAAGATATTTCAGAAGCGATATTATTGCTTAAGTCTGAAGGATACACGATTGCTGGCATAGAACAAACAGATCACTCTATCAAATTGGGTTCAGTAGTACCCGATGTAGGAAAAATAGCTGTAATCTTTGGCAATGAAGTAGATGGGATCAGCGATGAAATACTACATGAGTTGAATTTATGTATAGAAATACCTCAATATGGGACCAAACATTCCTTAAATGTATCGGTTTGTGCTGGTATAGTGCTTTGGGAACTTACAAAAATGCGGCTTTAAAATTTAATTTCCCATCACCTTTCTCTATTTAAATTTTCTATATAGGCTTAAGAATATTCCTGATCTGTAGGAAATAGTCTTGTGATTAAAATTATTTAACACCATACAAAGACTGTTTATACTAAATTACTATAAAGGCATTTTTACCAAAGAATTAGATACACCCGACAATATTGTATTTAAAATAATAAATAATAAGGTTTGTGTGTTAATACTATTCTATCTAAACTTTACCTTTGCGCATCAGATTGTTTTAAACATCTAACCTTATTGAATTCCTAAATAAAAATGAGCCACAACATGAATAAGTCAACTAAAACCGACCATTACGAACACCACGATTACTATGGAATTGACGAATTACTTAGTGAAGATCATCTCCTCGCACGAGATGCAGTCAGGGACTGGGTAAAACAGGAAGTAAGCCCGATCATAGAAGATTATGCCAACAGAGCAGCCTGTCCTACACATTTATTTAAGGGTTTGGCCGAAGTGGGTGCTTTTGGTCCTAGTATTCCGGCAGAATATGGTGGTGGTGGTATGGATGAGATAGCATATGGTATTATCATGCAGGAGCTGGAACGTGGAGATTCAGGTATAAGATCTATGGCTTCTGTACAGGGTTCCTTAGTGATGTATCCTATATACAAATATGGTAATGAAGAACAAAGGAAAAAATATCTCCCTAAGCTTGGAAGTGGGGAGTTTATCGGTTGTTTCGGACTGACAGAACCGGATCACGGATCCAATCCTGGTGGAATGATTACTAATATAAAAGATGATGGCGACGCATATATATTAAATGGAGCCAAAATGTGGATTACCAACTCCCCTGTTGCTGATATTGCCGTGGTTTGGGCTAAGGATGAAGAAGGAAAAATAAGAGGATTAATCGTAGAAAAAGATATGAAAGGATTTTCCGCGCCGGAAATCCATGGTAAATGGTCATTAAGGGCTTCTGTCACCGGAGAACTTGTATTTGAAGATGTACGGGTACCTAAATCAAATCTATTACCAAATGTATCAGGACTGAAAGGTCCTCTGGGATGTCTGTCAAAAGCTCGATATGGCATAGCCTGGGGAGCCGTGGGTGCAGCTTTGGATTGTTATGATTCTGCACTTAGATACAGCAAAGAAAGAGAACAGTTCGGCAAAAAACTCGGACAATTCCAGCTTACACAAAAAAAACTGGCAGAAATGATCACAGAAATCACCAAAGCACAATTGCTTAGTTGGAGACTGGGAACGTTGGCCAATCAGGGAAAGGCCACACCTGCTCAGATATCAATGGCCAAACGAAACAATGTTGATATAGCACTGCACATAGCTCGTGAAGCTCGGCAGATACATGGTGGAATGGGCATAACCGGAGAATATCCAATCATGAGACATATGATGAATCTTGAATCTGTAATTACTTACGAAGGAACACACGACATTCATCTGCTCATCACTGGCATGGATGTCACCGGTTATAATGCTTTTGGATAATAGCTGAAAAATTTCAACATTCTGTAATTGGATCATATTTGACCTGTTTGACAGCACACACTTCTTGCAAATCTGATTTTATAATTTTTGCAATAAAAAGTTCACGTTGGATTTGTAGTTGAATTATTCCTTGGGAAAAGAAGTAATGCGCTGAATTCAATTCATAAAAAGTCAAATGGATAACTTTTTTAATAATATCAAGAAAGTTGATTTGCAATAAACTTCAAGATGACTCCATTGTTTAATTGAACAGGAACGTAAGTTTTGAAAGCTCCGAAAATTCAGCTTTTCTACATGTTTTAAAACACATTTTCATTCAAAAATACCTTTGTTGATGAACAACCCATTTTTAGTGCCTTTTAATACTCCTTATGGGGTTCCACCTTTTGATATCATTCAGGAAAAACATTTTATTCCAGCCATAAAAGCCGGAATGAAAGAACAAAAAAAAGAAATAAAATCTATCATCAGCAACGTAAACAAACCTGATTTTGAAAATACCATCTTGTCCTTAGAACATTCAGGTCAAATCATCAGACGGACTGTCGCTGTTTTGTATAATTTATCTTATGCTAATACATCCGCTCCTCTGCAAGATATCATGCAAAAGGTTGCCCCTTCCTTATCGGCTCACAATGACTATATATTTATGAATACTTCTTTGATTAAAAGAGTAAAATATATTTGGGATAACCAAAAATCTTTACACTTGAAAGGAGAGAAATTCAAATTACTTGAATTGTATTATAAAGCATTTGTTCGTAATGGCGCAAATCTTAAGTCAAACGAGAAAAAGCGAGTAGCAGAAATTAATCAAAAGCTTTCGTTGCTCAGTCTGCAGTTTGGCAAAAACATACTTGATACAATCAATGACTACAAACTAATCATCACAGATAAAGCTGATCTGGCCGGTCTTACAGAAGATTTGATAGCTGCTGCTTCTGACAATGCGTCTAAAGCAGGACACCCCGGGAAATGGATTTTTACCCTTCAAAACGCCAGTGTTATGCCATTTCTACAGTATTCAGAGCATAGATCACTCCGTCAAACCATTTGGGAAGCATATACCAATAAAGGCAATAATGGTGATGATTTTGACAACAATAATATAGTTTTTGAAATAATAAAACTTCGTGCCGAAAAAGCAAATATTTTGGGCTATTCCAGTCATGCACACTATGTCCTGGAAGAACAAATGGCCAAATCGCCGGATCAGGTGTATGATCTGTTAAATAAATTATGGTCGCCTGCCAACCAAGTAGCAAAGGCTGAAGCCGGCGAACTGCAACAAATGATTCGTCAGGAAGGACACAATTACAAACTCAAAGCCTGGGATTGGAGATATTATGCAGAAAAACTTCGTAAACAAAAATATGATCTGGATGAATTAGCCATGAAACCTTATTTTTCTTTACATCAGGTACAAAATGGTGTTTTTGATACTGCCAAGAAACTGTATGGTCTTTCATTTGTAGAAGTGGTGAATCTGCCGGTGTATCATCAAGATGTAAAAGCATATGTAGTCACCCAAAACGGAAATAAAAAAATTGGTATCCTATATCTGGATTTTTTCCCGCGCGATACCAAACAGGGAGGAGCCTGGATGACAAGTTATGTTTCGCAAGACAAAACAGGCAAAAAAAGAACCCTTCCGGTAATATCCATTGTCTGCAATTTCACCAAACCTGTAGGTAATACTCCTTCCCTATTGACATTTGATGAGGTGAATACATTTTTTCACGAATTTGGCCATGCTCTGCACGGTTTGCTATCTGATGTGACCTATCATTCACTTGCAGGTACCAATGTTCCAACTGATTTCGTAGAACTACCTTCACAAATTCTGGAAAACTGGTGCGCAGAGCGCGATGTTCTGAAAACGTATGCATTTCACTACAAAACCGGTGAATCCATACCAGATGACTTAATCACCAAAATGGACACAAGTAGTAAATACGGACAGGGATTTGCTACTGTAGAATACCTGGCTGCCTGCATGTTGGATATGGGCTATCATACTCTAAAAGATGGAAATATAGCTGAAATTCAAAAATTTGAAAAAGAGACTTTACTCAAGATAGATTTAATTGAGGAAATTATACCAAGGTATCGAAGTACCTATTTCAGTCACATTTTTGCAGGAGGATATTCATCCGGCTACTATAGTTATATCTGGTCAGAAGTATTGGATGCAGATGCTTTTTCAGTATTTAAAACGAAAGGCCTCTTTGACAAAGATACAGCAGATTCTTTTCGAAAAAATATTCTGGAAAGAGGTGGTTCTGCAGATCCTATGAAGTTATACATTAAATTCAGAGGGAAAAAACCTGATATTGGACCATTACTGGACAAAAGAGGATTGGTCGGATGAAATATTTAAGTGTCGTCATCGCTTATTATAAAAATCCAGCTGCGCTTAGTTTAATTATCAAAGCATTGGAACGCCAGTCTTACCAAAACTTTGAAATTATCATTGCTGAAGATGATAAAAAAAGCGATTTTGATTTTTTGGTAAATCAAAACTTAAAGCATAAGATCAAACATGTATTTCAGTCAGAAGATACAGGTTTCAGAAAAAATGCAGCATTGAATAAAGCCCTGGCAATTTCCGAAGGCAATCATCTGGTATTCATCGATGGAGATTGTATTCCACACCATCACTTTCTAAAGGCTTATTCCGGACATCTGACAGATGAAAACATTTGTTTTGGCAGGCGCGTCATGATTAGTCCCAAACTTACGTCAGCACTGTATCATACAGGAGATTTAGGTCTTCTTAACTTTGCTACTATTTTTTTCTCTGGCTCAAAAAGACTGAAATATTTAATTTACCTTCCTTTAATCATTCAAAAACGGGAATCGGGCATGTGGGGACACAACTGGGGAGTAGCAAAAAAACATCTGCTGGATATAAATGGTTTTGACGAAGATTATCAGACAGCAGGGGTTGGTGAAGATGTCGATGTGGAATGGAGACTATTGTCCAAGGGACTTAAACTGTATTCTATAAGATTTGCAGCTATCCAATTTCATCTTCATCACAAAGAAAACTACAACAGGGAAGATGTTCAAAAAGGAAAAAAATTGCTATTACAAAAACAAAAAGATGGATTTATAAGATGTAAAAATGGTTTGATCAAATAGAACCTATACCGACGAGAATTTATTTTTCAAAAAATTCTGTCGCCATTATACTCATCATCTATAAATTGGAAAATGAAATTTTCGCAAACCAATTTATTTTGAGTATAAAAATCAAAAATGATAATCAATTGCATTTGCATTTTGTCCGTTGAATGATGAAATAATAAATATTAATATTGTCCTGAATAAAAATTCTGCATTTTTTATCATTTTAACTTGGATATTCCAAACGTTTCTGATAAGTTTGCGGCATGAATAGTAATCACTCCACATTTGCGGGCTTTTATTTTTGGTACTTTTATTTCTGTGAAATGAGGTAACAGGGCTTTAATTGTAAATGTGTCAATTATAAAAAAAGGAGTTCTGTTACAAAAACAGGCTCCTTTTTTAGTTTAACAAACAGATAAATAAAAAGTAAATCATGAAAATCGAACCACCTTTAAGGATTGCAGTGCAGGGATATCCGGGATCGTTTCACGATGTGGCCGCCAGAAGATTTTGGCCTGACAAAAATTTGGTTCTGATACCGGCAGACTCCTTTGACATACTTGCACAACGATTGCGGGATGGCATAGCAGATATGGCTGTGATGGCAATTGAAAACTCAATAGCAGGATCGATACTTCAGAACTACCGTATACTGCGGGAAAACGGTTTCTGGGTAAGTGGAGAAATATATCTGAGAATCAAACACAATCTGCTGGGAGTAAAAGGTAGTACCTTGGATGATGTCAAAGAAGTGGCGTCTCACCCAATGGCAATCAACCAGTGTCGTCAATTTTTAAGTCAATATCCGCATTGGAAGATAGTAGAATCAGAAGATACTGCTTTAAGCGCACAACACGTTGCAGACAAAAATAAAAAATCAAAGGCGTGTATTGCCAGCGCAGATGCGGCTGATATTTACCATCTGCAAAATATGGCTCCGGGAATAGAGACCAACAAAACCAATTATACCAGATTTTTTATTGTTAATAAAACTCAGGTTGATGTTTCTGACGATGTTGACAAAGCATCCGTTTACATCAGAGTGCCAGATAAGAAGGGACAATTATTAAAAGTATTGCAGGTGATTCAGGATCATGATCTTAATATGAGTAAACTTCAATCATTCCCAGTAGTAGGAAGTTTTAGAGAATACTTTTTTCATCTTGATATCGAATTTGATCATATCTCTCAATATCTGGGATTAAAAGAAGATCTGCTTAATCTTACGTTTGAGTATGATGAAACCGGTATTTATAAACGGGCAGATATTACTTCTATCCTTGAAAAACAACAAAATTATACCATAATATGATTGCTCCAGCAAAAAGACTGAATGATGTAACCACGTACTATTTTGCGCGTAAGCTGGCGGAAATAGATGGTATGAATAAAGACGGAGGAGCTGCAGTCATAAATCTTGGCATAGGTAGTCCCGATCTTTTTCCTCCTCAGCAAGTAGTGGATCAACTACTGCAATCGCTTGAAGCAGATGATGCCCATAAATATCAATCGTATAAAGGAATTCCTGCATTAAGGAAAGCATTTTCTACCTGGTATAATACACATTTTGGTGTCAATATACATCCTGATACCGAGATATTACCTTTGATAGGTTCCAAGGAAGGAGTCATGCACGTTAGTATGTCATTTCTGGATCCGGGTGATGAAGTACTTGTCCCGAATCCTGGTTATCCTTCCTATGCGATGTGTACCAGGCTTGCAGGAGGTGTGCCGGTAGATATGCCGCTACAAGAGACTTTAGGATGGAAACCGGATCTTCAGCAACTAAGAAAAATGGATCTAAGTAAAGTAAAGCTCATGTGGCTCAACTATCCCAATATGCCAACAGGCGCGAAAGCTGACCATACTTTTTCACTGAACTCGTCTCATTTGCTAAAGAACATAATATCCTTATTTGTCATGACAATCCGTATACTTTTATACTGAATGACCATCCTTTGAGTATCTTTAATGCGCCTGATGCTGATGAAGTTGCCATTGAATTAATTTCACTCAGTAAGTGCTATAATATGGCCGGCTGGAGAGTGGGTGCAGTCATCGGGGCCAAACCATATATTGATACGATCATGACATTCAGGAGTAACATGGATTCAGGGATGTTCAAACCAATTCAGGAAGCTGCAGCTGTAGCACTCGGCATGGGTAGAGACTGGATAGAAAACCTGAATAGTCAATATCAGCAAAGAAAGGATGCAGCTTGTGATATTATGGATTACTTGCAATTAGAACACGATAAAAATGGTGCAGGACTATTTGTCTGGGGAAAAATAAAGGACTTAAACCTTGATTCCGAAGCTTTGGCCAATAAGATTCTGTATGATTCCAGGGTATTTATTACACCCGGTCATATTTTCGGATCTCAGGGGAATCAGTATCTCAGGATTTCACTGTGCAGTCCCGTAGAAGATATGCATGCTGCTTTGGACAGAATAAAAATCGGATCAGAGAAATACTCTTCTTCCTTAAATTCTTCAACTGCCTTATGAAGATCACGGTGATTGGTTTGGGATTGATAGGCGGATCGATGGCAAAAGATCTGAAGTCACAGTTGAATGTTCATGTTTGTGGGGTAGACGAGTCATCCGATCACATCAAATTAGCTTTGGAAATGGGTTTGGTCCATTCTATAGCGACATTGGATGAAGGTCTGGATGGTGCAGAAATAGTAATCATTTCGATACCGGTAGATAAAATAGAAGTATTACTGACGTCTGTATTGGATAAAATAGGTGAGCGTACTACAGTGGTAGACGTTGGGTCAACAAAAGCTCAAATTTGCCATACGATCAGTAACCACAGAAAAAGAAGCAGATTTGTCGCAGCACATCCTCTGGCCGGAACTGAATTTTCAGGACCGACAGCAGCACTTAAGGGACTTTTTCAAGACAAAAAAAACATCATTTGTGAAAGTGAAAAGTCTGCCCCTGATGCGATAGATACTGCTTTGCGGTTGTTTGAAAGTCTGGGAATGATCACCACTTTTATGACTCCGGACGAGCATGATAAACATTTGGCGTATGTATCTCATTTGTCCCATGTCAGTTCATTTATGTTGGGGCTGACTGTTTTGGATATTGAGAAAGATGAAAAACAAATTTTTGATCTGGCTGGCACAGGATTTGCAAGTACTGTCAGACTGGCCAAGAGTAATCCAAAAACATGGTCAGCCATTTTTGGTAAAAACAAAAAATATCTTGTCGAGGCCCTTGACAGTTACATTTTACATCTTGAAAATTTCAGAAAATACATTGAAGAAGATAATACCATCGCTACAGAAGAACTGATCACGGCAAGCAATGACATCAAAAGAATATTGAAATAATTAATTTATACATAAGAATCTAAAATAAAATATCATGAATTGGATCAACAACGGTAAAAAACCCATACTAATAGCAGGACCATGCAGTGCTGAGACAGAAGAGCAGGTCATTCAAACGGCTACCAGATTATTTCGTACCGGAAAAGTAGATGTACTCAGGGCAGGCATCTGGAAACCACGCACAAGGCCCGGTGCATTTGAAGGTATTGGTACCAAAGGTTTGCCTTGGCTGCAAAAAGCTAAAGAACTTACCGGACTTCCCGTAGCTGTGGAGGTAGCTAAAGCGTCTCATGTAGAATTATGTCTGGAGTTTGGCATTGATATACTTTGGATAGGCGCAAGGACCACGGTCAATCCATTTGCTGTACAGGAAATTGCAGATGCGCTAAAAGGAGTAGACATTCCTGTTCTAGTTAAAAATCCTATCAATCCTGACCTGGCTCTTTGGCTGGGTGGAATGGAACGTTTGCAAAATGCAGGACTTACCAGATTGGGTGCAATACATCGTGGTTTTTCATCTGCTGGCGAAAAGATATATCGCAACCGACCGCAGTGGCAGATAGCCATAGATTTTAAAACCGCCATGCCAGAACTTCCAATGATCAATGACCCCAGTCACATCACAGGTAGAAGAGACATGTTATTTAAAGTAGCTCAGAAAGCAATGGACCTTAATTTTGACGGATTGATGATCGAGTCACACATCACGCCTGATACAGCCTGGAGTGATGCAGCACAGCAGATCACCCCGGAAGTATATGGGCAGTTGATCAGCGACCTGGTCATAAGAGACAATGATCCGAAAGATCTCAAGGAGAAAACAAAACTCGACCGCATGCGTAAGGAAATAGATATGATCGACGAAGAAATCATGAATATCCTTGCATCACGCATGAAGATAGCTAGAGAAATCGGTCTGTACAAAAAAGAAAATAATATGACTATACTTCAGAGCGAGCGTTGGAAAGAAGTGTTGTCTAAATTTGTATCTCGCGGTACCCAAAACGGATTGGGCGAAGAGTTTATAACACGTGTGATAAAGTCTATACATGATGAGAGCATTGAACAGCAAGAGAGGGTGTTGACGGGGGAGTAGTAATCGATTAGGTGTAAAATGAAATCACAAATCAGATATAAGTCTATATAAATGGTTTAGAAATTATTTGGTTTACATTTGAACTTATGTACGAATATATAGTCTGTTGGTCAAAACGTTAGCGTTCATGTTTTACTCAAATTAAATTGGTTTGTTAAAATCTAGTTAGTTAATTTATTTTGATTATAATACCGATAGAATTTTTTACAAAATAAATTCTCGTCGGCATAGCATACAAGAATAATAATAAAAAAAGTTAACATGTCAACCATTTTTATTTTTTTCCTTTAATGTAAAGATATCAACAATTGAAAAGGTACAATTAGGCATTAATACAATTATATTGGTGTACACACAAACGCCATATCATATACTTTATATCAGAAACAATAATGTACAATGCAACGATCAGATTGTATAAAACGTAAGGATAAGAGCTCGTGCATAATTTTGTGTTTAAGAAAAATCAAATTTAATTTCACGGGACGCTGTTAATTAATAATGATCCTATTTTCAAAATAAATGGTAAGCTGATTGTAAAT
The DNA here is from genome assembly GCA_016714445.1 of Saprospiraceae bacterium. GTDB lineage: Bacteria > Bacteroidota > Bacteroidia > Chitinophagales > Saprospiraceae > OLB9. The sequence continues at coordinate 255,595 of JADJNF010000008.1, forward strand.
GATTGGCCACCCAAATCTCATCTTTTCCCACTTTTTACGAATTTGCTGTGCGGCAAGATAAATAGATTTTAGTGCTGCATCATCAGTTGGGAAGACTTTTTTATTTTTAGTATATTTTCGAAGGCTGGCATTAAAACTTTCGATGATATTTGTTGTGTAAATAAGTTTTCTGATTTCAAGCGGATAAGCCAAAAAAGTGGTAAGGTTTGTCCAATTATTTTCCCAGGATTTTACTACCAAATGATATTTTGCTGACCATTTAGATTTAAACTCGTTGAAGGCGTCCAAGGCCATTTGCTCATTCGATGCCTTGTATATTTTTTTTATATCAGCCATAATAGCCCTTCGGTCTTTATATGAAACATAATTCATGCTATTTCTGATTTGGTGAACTATGCATATTTGACGGATAGTATCTGGATACACCGCTTGTATTGCTTTTTCCAGACCTGTAAGGTTATCTGAGCATAAAAATAATATATCCTTTACTCCCCGGCTTTTAAGGTCATCCAGCATATCCACCCATGATGCTGCTGTTTCCCTTTCATGTATTCTCAGGCTTAGTATTTCCTGGCACCCAGCTGTATTTATTCCCAAAATAACCATACAGGCTTTGGACACAATTTGACCTTCATGTCTTATTTTGTAATGAATGGCGTCAATCCACACTACAGCATATTGGTCATCTAAAGGTCTGCCTTGCCAAGCTTTAATATCTTCAAGCAATGAATTGGTAATCAATGAAATGGCACTTGTTGAGTAACTTACTCCATAAGTATGACCCATAAAATCAATGATATCTGCATTGCTCATGCCTTTAGCATAAAGAAGTAAAATGCAATCCTCTAATTCTTTAGTGATCGTCTTATGTTTAGGCAGGATCACAGGGTCAAACTCCGCTTTCCTATCCCGAGGTACACTAATGACTTGCTCGCCACTTGTCGTCTTTAATGTCTTTTGTGAATAGCCATTGCGCATATTTTCATCAATAGGTTTATCACCTCTGTTATAGCCCAAATGATGGTTCATCTCTGCATTGAGTAATGCCTCAATGCCCCGTTTTAGTAATTGATCCTGCAAATTCCTGAAATCTTCAGGACCCTTGAGTTGCGATACCAACTCATCAAGTAATGGATTGTCTGATTTTTGATGTTTCATGTTACAAATTTTTAAAAAAAATTTGACCCGCGAAAATAAATTCAATTTTTCTTTATCCTACCATCGTAAACACAAAATACTTTACAGTCCCAAGGATAATTTAAAAAATCCAATTGCAGGTAGAGGTATTTCTATTCAATTTTTACAAATGTTCTGTCATGAATAAAGATATTATCCCTATCATAAACCTCTACTTCCAACTTTGTTTCTGTTAAGATTTTAATTTTCCAATAATAAACAAAATCTCCGATTTGAACACTATCTCTACTACTACTAAATAGTTTTATTCTACCCTCAGATTCTTGAAGCTCCCAACTTCCTGCTACATTAGGTTTAGAAAGAATGGGAAAAGTAAAAGGTACATTCGGTGAATGAATATCATAATTGTTTTGCTCTGAAAATTCTATAATTTCAATAATATTATTGCTTAATCCTGTGCTATCATAAATTTGGATTATATTACCTGTACTATCAATCAATTGCTGATTAACTTCAGCCTTCCACCTACCTATTAAGACATTATTAGTTTTTAAAAGATTACTATCCGAGTCGCACCCAAATAACAGAATAATTAAAAAAATCGGAAAAATTAAGTTTTTCATGATATCAGATTTTAAATTTTAATGATTGTTTTTTCTAAAATAATATGATTGTTTCGACGGAGTAAAATTTTATATGGACCTGATGGTAGATCTTGGATGGATATTTCTTCATCAAGTTTTTCAGAGTATTGATTTTTAACTTTTATTGATTTTACAATTTTTCCTATAAAATTATAAAAATAAATATTATAATCAAAATTTTGGGAATTATTCTCATTAATTATTGATATAGTCACAAAATCATAAGCTGGATTAGGAAAAATCGAATAGAAGCCATTTTTACTTAATACAAATTTCTTTGTTTCTAAATTAAAAGAATCTCTACTACTTATTTTACTTTCATCTTTAAAAATTAAATTACCTAACTGAAGTTGTTTAACTAATGCTAATGTATCAAATGAAGTAATTTTATATTGTACATTAATTCCTTCTTCACCGTCTTTATAAAATGGTGTTTCAAAAATATCATATTTAATCTGTAAGTCATTCTGGCTGCATGCCCGTTCACTACAAAATGGGCTGCAACCTTCCCAAATCAGGCTTCCCTGGCAATAAATTTTTACCACGCAAGCATTTGGAAAACGCTCTGTCACACATGATTTATTTTGCATGAAAAATGAATATGTAAAATAATTTTGCATTTTCACACTCGAAGGATCAATATAATTATTTAATGTCGGATACTTACAATATGAAATAAAATGACACCACCAACATTCTCTATTATTATTCCATGAAGGGCCAAAAAATTGAGTTTCTTGAACTCCATTATGAACCTTATATACTTGATTATTGCTCACACAATATTCATCTATTATACATCCTCCTGGCCTTTTAACATAATAAGTGCCAGCAAAGGTAGACCCCAAAAAGTACCCATCACTGCAGTAGGTATCACGATACCTGCAATCATTATAACGAGTAACTGTAAATGAGCCAATATTATTCTGTATAACTGTGTTGCCATTACATGTTGTAGTAAAAACACAACCATTTCTCGTGGGTACCAATTCATTTAATCCTACATTAAAACATTTTGAAGCTTTGCATCCATTTTTATCTGTGATAGTTACACAATATTGTCCTTGACTAAGATTGCTGATATTGGCAGTTAGTGCACCGGTCGTCCATTTATATTTATATGGCCCAATACTTCCTGATGCGCTTGCGGATATAATACCAAGACTATAATCCTGACAAGTGTTTGTAATACTTCCCTGGACACTAATATTAACTTGTGAACAATCTACTAAAGTATAACATTCACTTATAGGGATACTACATCCACTACTAACTGTAACACAATACGTTCCGACTTTAAGACCTGATATAATTTGAGTATTGTTATTATAATTATTAGGTCCTTCCCATTTGTATTTAACATTATTTCCGTTTGGAGAAATTAATTGAATAGACCCATCTGCTGAGGTACCTGTTGAAGGTGAGCTAATTTCTGATTCAATAGTTGTGTTACCCGAAGAATCGCAATGAGGATAAGGTCCTTGCTTAGGTGTACTACTACCACAGCAACATGTTTCAAAAGTTTGTGTGATTGTACAATTACCTTGTGACACAGTTACGGTATATGTTCCTGTACACAAACCTGCAATGCTAGTACCTGTAGTGCCATTTGACCATTGGACAGTGTAAGCTCCTGTTGCTCCATTGACACTTATCATAATGCTGCCATCACAATTATCATAAGGTGTAGGGGGAGGTATCACATCATCCCATCCTCCACATTCTGATACATTTGTATAATTCTCTACAGATATACTCAAACCATCACATGGGACAGATTCACAAGGTTGTACTTTGATGGTTTGTTCAGCAGTACCGCAAAGAGCATCTGTCACTATCACTTTGAATTCTGTAATACCTAATGCTTTTATTTTGCACAAATCCTCACTGCCATCAAGTCCATTGAGTCCCGTTTTAGGCCAATTTGTTTGTGTCACCCATATACCATTGACCATACGCTGCCACTCAACATCATAGGGTTGAAATCCACCATTGATCTTAAGATCGATACACTTTGTGTCACAATCAAAGTTCAATACCAGAGCATCTCCCTGCGCATAATTTTGTATATGTGTAAACATCATCATCCCGATGAAAATAATAACACTATATATGGGATTTTTATATTTCATGGTTTGTCTTTTATGCTTTTGTTCTTTTCTATTTAAATTTGATAATATTCGAATAAATTTAGATTTTAACTCACTTACAAATTGGAAGAATCAATATTGTATGTGTTATATAGTTTGAATATTATTCACTTTGATTTTTTATCATCTTTTTTTAAAAAAAATTTAATTCTAGACAAATTGTAATAAATGCAGTTATTTGATGTCGTTTGTAGTATTGTATCTATTTTAGTAATATCATTCATAGAGCAAATTTCAGCAAACCTTGATAAAAAGTATTCACTTTGGCTATAAATATCTACACAATCTCTAGGATAGCTACAATCCTCACTATATAATGCACATTTGTCCAATAAATTATTTTTTAATACATAATCACTAAATTCAGTAACATTTGTTTTTGTAGAAATTTGTTCCAAAAAAAAGAATCTAGATTTATTTTGAATAAAATTGTCATCATTTGCAAAATGTTCTTTTCCATAATCTATAAAAAACAATAAGTCTCCAATCACTTTAAATAAAGAAGTGTCAATATTTTTACCTGAATTAACAAGTAAATTGGCAATCTCTAATTTTGTTTTCAATGATATATTGCAATCTTTTAATATGGTCGGAATCCGGTTGATTTTAGCAATATCTAATAAATTAATACCAAATGCTACTTGTTTAATTAAAATTGAATCGCTTCCTGATATTCTATAATCTTTCAAACCTCTGACAAAAACTGGAATACTATCATTACTTTGAGCAAAAACTTTCGGACTTATGTTTAAGACGAGTAAAAAAATAAAGTATATTTTCATATTAATAATTATTTAATTGATTTGTAACAAATGTAGGAATTGATAATACTTTGAAAATAAAATCATTAATAACATTAAAAGGAATGCTGCCTTGATTTATTATAATTTTAACATCTGTTGAATTTATTTCCCATAAAGTTGAAGTTATGTTAGTACTCCAAGCAACATGAACTGGATCTCCACTCATGTTTAATTTTACCAATCTCCACATGTTTGGGTTTGATGGTAAATTAAATTGAAGAATAAAAGTATTTTGATTATTTGTCATAGCAGTAATATTTATAGACCCGTTTCCATCGTCTGCCCTTGGCGTCCCAATTACACGTGGTCTCGTCACTATTCTTGTGCCACCATTTGCTTGCGAAAAAGACTGCTTAATATCATTATATGGTTCATTAGAATCATTAGATGTAGAGCAATAATTTGAACAATTTAAAGACCAAGACTGGTTTATTGAACATCTTGAGCCAGCTAGAATATTTCCTGAAGGATCTTCTCCAAATGAGACTCTGACATATTCTACAAAATTAAGATCTCTCACAATTATAGGTGGTGAAGTGGAAGTTAAATTCATATTATATCCATTTGGTGTTAATGGTGCATCAAATGAAAATATGTAACCCCTGGAATTAGGAACTCTGTCTTCATCAAGATGATCACTTGCACCACCTGTTTGTGGATCGTCATTTGCTTCTTCAATTTGTAATGGCAATGGAGGAATCGTTGGAAGAATAGTAGGTCCAAAATCTGTACTATAGTATACATAATCTTTCGTATTTTTTCGCCTAGCAATATCTAAATTAATAATGCCTAAAGAGTATGCATCGGTAGGGATTAACTTAAATCTAAATAATATTTTTCCCCAAAAATAAAGGTCAATATTTGGCTTTGATGGCATATTTCCTTCTGCAAACGTCCCGAACCCATATCTATCACCATTCTTTGATAACATTCCTAATGGTAAAACTAAATGATTATTATTTATTGTTTGTAATAACCCTAATGCGTCTAAGCCTAATGTTGATGGCTCAGGTGAAGATGAAGAAGTATAGTACACATCAACAGGGTTAAGGTCCACCCATATAGCTGTTGCCTTCACTTCATCTTTTAAATCCTCCGCCACAATAGCTTGTATAACAATATCTCTAAGCGACGTACTCGGTTGAATTGCTTCTACCCAAATAGTTAAAGGTAAAGAAGTAATTGGAATAATACTACTTTGAATTTCATCTTTTGTATTTTGTTTCCATAGTTTTATGTTTCCTTGTAATTTAAGCTCAAGGTCAGGACAAGTAGGAACGTAAGCTCCTTTTAAAACTATTTCTAATTTCATGAGATCAACTTCATTCCTTCCTGATGAACTAGCAATTACATGATTATCAATATTGTCAACTATATTATCGTTGTCAGTGTCATTTAAATTAGCTACTGTTACCGCCCCAATTGAAACTTCTTTTGATTCAGAAATAGCTTGCCCTCCATAATCATCATAAAGGCCATTATGAATTTTAAGATCAATTTTTACAGAGCATCCGCAATTTTCATATTTAAACTTATTTTCTGTATGTTGATTTTTGTGATTATCTCTCTGCGCTTTAAGTTTAAAGCTAAAGATCAAAATTAAAGATAACAATAAAAAATTATATTTTTGTTTCATACTCACTCAGTTTTGGAGTTTAATATATTATCAAACAAAGATATAGCGACATTTTTTGAAATTGTCGTCAAAAAATGGTTTCATTTGTCTTGATTCTGATTATATTTGTCCAATATATTGTTTTTGAGAATATAAAAAAATTCTATATGGAAGTAAGTACACAAATCAAGTTACTAAGAGAAAACAAAAACATCAGTCGTGAGCAGATGGCTGATTGGTTGTCCATGAGTGTCAATACCTATAAAAAAATAGAATACGGAGAGCGAATGCCTGCATTGGATGAATTGAAAATCATAGCTGATAAGCTGGAGGTTAATCCTGCTATATTTTTTAAAAAGGAAGGTACAACCGTAATTAATCATGGCGACTATTCGACTGGCGTGGGCAATGTCATCATAAATGATAAGGATCTCATACTCGCACTAAACACATCTATCAACAAACTGGCATTTGTATTGGACCGGATGAGCCAGAAATAAATAATTTTTTTATAAAGTTACTCTTCTATCCGCTCTATCTGTGCACCGAGAGCATTGAGCCTGCCATCGATGTTCTGATATCCCCGGTCTATCTGACTGATATTGGATATGATACTTTCGCTTTTAGCTGATAATGCGGCTATCAAAAGTGATACACCGGCGCGTATATCCGGAGAACTCATCCTGATACCACGCATCTGAAATTTCCTTTCCAATCCAATCACGGTTGCTCTGTGTGGATCACAAAGTATAATCTGAGCCCCCATATCGATGAGTTTATCAACAAAAAACAACCTGCTTTCAAACATTTTTTGGTGAATGAGAATACTGCCTTTGGCTTGTGTAGCAACTACGAGAACAATACTCAGTAAGTCCGGTGTAAATCCTGGCCAAGGTGCATCATATATGGTCATGATGGAGCCATCAATAAAACTTTGAATCTCATATACGTCCTGAGCAGGTATATATAAATTGTCTCCCTGTACATCTATTTGTATGCCCAGTTTTTCAAATGTGGATGGAATAACGCCAAGGTTTGGTACTGATACATTGGTGATGGTCAAGCTGGACTGAGTCATTGCTGCCAGTCCAATAAAACTACCGATCTCTATCATATCAGGAAGTATGGTATGTTCCGTACCTCCTAGACTTTCGACGCCATGAATTGTCAACAGATTGGAACCAACACCGGAGATTCTTGCTCCCATATTGTTGAGCATTTTACAAAGCTGTTGAAGATATGGTTCACAAGCGGCATTATAGATTTGAGTGATGCCTTCAGCAAGAACAGCAGCCATCAATACATTGGCTGTACCGGTGACCGATATTTCATCCATTAAGATATATGAGCCGTGTAGTTTTTCAGCACCTATATAAAACTGATCTTCATTTTCATCATAATTGAATGAAGCTCCGAGTTTTTCAAATCCCAAAAAGTGGGTATCCAGTCTTCTGCGGCCTATCTTATCCCCACCGGGTTTTGGAAGAAATGCCTTTTTAAATCTGGCCAGTAACGGACCGAGCAACATGACAGAGCCACGTATTTTTTTAGCATTTTCCTGGTATTCAGGGGAAGACAAGTGGTCAGTGTCTATGTCATCTGCCTGAAATGAATAATCATTATCATTGATTTTTTCTACTTTTACACCAAGACCTTTCAATAGTTCTATCTGCTTCCTTATATCCAGGATGTCAGGGATATTTCGGATGGTGACTTTTTTATCGGTAAGCAGGACTGCACTGACGATTTGAAGTGCTTCATTTTTTGCCCCTTGCGGCTGAATTGACCCTGAAAGATGGGCATTTCCCTGTACTCTGAATGCTTGATTTGACATGAATTGATTACTGACGGTTTAGTTTAAAATGCAAATATATTATAAATACATGCAATGTTAATAAGCGATGAGGATAATATAAATTTAGTATTATTTTATCCAAAAAATCTAATTTTCTAAAGCATGGTACTTATATAAAAGTACTTATTCAAATGTTTTAGCATTATTGCATTGAAGCCGGTTTTTAATTGCTTTTCACTAATATAGGTTCCTTTGACTTTTTTAAGTAAATTACCTTGTTTATCAAAAATAAATCCATCACTGCTACCATCAGGATACGTGATAAAAACTTTATCAGATTTTTGAGAAATATTAAAATCAAATTCTTTTTCTGATGTAAAAATAACTTTATTTTCCAAATTCCTAAGTTCAAATTTTTTTAAATCATCAACGTAAAAAATATTCCACCCATTTTTAAATGATTTTATTGGCTTATCTTTTGTGATAAATCCCAAATTATTTCCAACAGAATCAAATTTGACCCACGAGTCTTCTATTTTTACAAAAAAGTAATTTTTATAAATATTAAAATCTTCAGGATTAGGTGGTGCACTCAATTTTGGAAGTTCTCTGATTAATTTACATGATTTATCAACTATTTGCCAATTAATTTCATTACTATTTTGAATTCCCACTAAGTTGAAATTACTTAAATTGGATGGGCCAGCTACATAGATGAAATCACTTAATTTCTCTCCTTTTATACTAAAATATGCATATAAAGCTTTTACTCTTTTATCTATATTTTGTGCTCGGAATACATAGTTGGGGTCTTTGATTTTGCTATATTGTAATCCCAACCATGTTATATCCCACGATTTAATATTTTTACCTAAAATAATTATTCTACTTGTATCCTGAAAATATCCTTCATCATCCAAAACTCTTTCAATAATTAAATTTTTAGATATTGGAAAATAAAATGCATTGGGTTTATAAGGCAAAATCCAATCACCTTTTGAATTAATTAATCCTGTACCATGAATATTTTGCTTCTTTTTTGTTTGGGGATTTGTTGGAGGTGGCGGTGCACTTGGCGCAATTAATTTTGATGGGTAATCAGTATTTGACTTAGGTTTTAAATCGTTAGAATTTGTAATGTAATCATTAAGTTTATCATGATTCTTCCAAACTGTAATATATACTTCTTCGTCTAAGTTATCAAAAATATGATTCTCATTATTCATTATAAAGCCTTCTGGAATAATATTTTTATAATCTTTACCAAAAATAAAATATTGTTTATCCATTTTTTTCCTGATAATATAATTTAATTCATTCCCTAAAATTTTAATGATTTCTCTGTCCACACCTATATTGCTGGGCAATACAATTTGTTTATTGGTTTCATTAAAAATTGCTTTTAAAACATCTTCATTTTTATCATAAAAGTAATTTCGTATTAGATCATTTTTATTATTTCTTTTTTCTGATTTTGAAAGCTCTCCATTTACATTATAAAAATCCCAAATATTCGAATTTCCAATATTTTTACAAGCAACTAAATGATCGTCGTTTTCTATAAGTGAATATTTATTAATTATTAAGTCTTCTCCATCAATATTTTTTATTCCATATAATCCATTCAATAAGTATCTAATTTTAAATTCATTATTTATATTTAAAAGGTCTATTTTATTATAAATTGGTTCAAATATAGTTTTACCATCAAGATTTATTAATCCAATTAATTCATTTCTTGAAGTAACGAAATAGGGCTTTCCATTTATTTTTGTATATTCTTGAATGTCTACATTTCCTTTAAATTTTAAATCCAGATTTTGATTAAATAGTAAAGTAGCTGTATCGGTCTTGAATAAATGATATTCAACTCCATTAAAATAACTTTTTGAATGCTGATGATTTATAAATTTTAAATCAATCAACTTTTGACCTTTAAAATCAATAACATCAAAATGCTTTTCACCAAAATGAGATATTATAAATTTATCATTTTTTGTATGACTTATTGACCCTGTATCTGTCTCATAAGTCACATTACCATTGAAATCCATGATTCCATTAACAGTTTTATTCCGATTGTAAATCAAATATGAGTTTGAGCCAGGTTTTAAATCATAAAATGTTTGTCCTTTAATTGCATTGTCTGAAAATGAATAAATTGAAAAGAGATTTTCCACTTTAGATTTTGATACAATAAACTCATCCTTTCTTTTTGCCCATTTAACGACTTCCCAGTCATAACCTGTTAAAAAAACACCTTTATTGTTAGCAGTTCCATACTTTCCAGATTCATTTTTTACTATGAAGTAATTTTTAGAAACACTCATTGCATCAAACAAACCTATTTGAAAAACTTTATTCAAATTCATATCGAAAAAATTGACTTTCCCATCCTCAAAAAATCTAATATAACCATTATAAGCATTTATATACTTACCTTGACTATAACGTTCGTGATAATCCTCCTCAAAACTTGAATAAGATTTGTTTTTCTTTAAAATTTCAATTTTTCTTTTAGTTTTTGAATTAAAATATACAGATTTGTTTGTATAATTGATTAAGAAAAGATAAGGAATTTCATATTTAGTATTTAAATAATCTTCTTCAAAATACTGCACTTTTAAAATTTCTATAAAGCCAAAACTTTCAAATTCATCACCTGACCTTAAAGTTATAACATCTTTATTATTTTTCTTTGCTCGAAAATAATGTTGGTCATAATTTACAATATCATTAACTTCATCAAAAACCGGTGGTAAATATTCCTTACCAATAGAATCTACAAGTGAAATTTTTCCATTTTCATTTAAAAATGGCAATAAAGTTTGTCCATTCAAATAAGAATGAAATAAAATAAATAAAACAATAGACTTTAACTTCATAAAAATTTAGCTTTAAAACTTAACATGTAATGCCATTTCATTATAAAATATCACACAAATTCCAATCACCCAGACATAAAAATAATTTGCTTGCTAAGAAATTACAATTCACACATCACTATGTCTTTCCCAATAGTTCTGATCTTCTACTTCTTCCAGCAGTCCCAGATAGTTCTGGTATCTTATGTGACTTATTTCTCCTGACTCTACCGCGGCTTTAATGGCACATTTAGGTTCATTTCTATGCGTACAGTTGGCAAATTTACACTGATCTGCAATAGCAAAAAATTCTTTGAAATTATGGGCAATATCCATAACTTCCAGATGTGAGAATGCCAGTGTTTTTATCCCGGGAGTATCAATAATCTGCCCTCCAAATGACAGATCAAACATTTCAGCAAAGGTAGTGGTATGCTGACCTTTGCCGGAAAAGTCTGAAATTTCTTCTGTCCTAAGATCTAAAGTCGGTTCTATAGCATTGACCAAGGTCGATTTTCCTACTCCCGACTGTCCTGCTATGAGGGTGACTTTATCTTTGAGCAAGGTCCGAATCTCCTTCAAACCATCTTTTGTAACAGATGATGCCTTGATGACTCTGTGACCGATTTTGGTATAAATCGCATTAAGCTCATTATAATAAACCAAATCATCATCAGTATAAATATCTGATTTATTAAATACTATGATAGCCGGTATCGAGTAAGGTTCAGTCATGATGAGAAATCGGTCTATAAATCCCACTTTTAAATTGGGTTCGCGCATGGTGACGATAAGTAATACCTGATCTACATTGCTGGCCAAAAAATGAAGCTGGTGTTTTTTGCGGGGCGACTGTCTTACAACGTAGTTTTTGCGTGGTGAGATGGCCTTGATCACACCCCTGATCTCATCAGAGTCCTCCATTTCCAGTGTCACTTCATCGCCTACAGCTATTGGATTGGTGAGTTTTAGTCCGTCGAGCTTTATTTTCCCTGCAATACGACTTTTGATGATTTCACCATTCGGAATTCTGACATTATACCAGCTACCGGTGGATTTTATGACAATACCAGTCATGGAACTAAGTTAATATTACGGACAGCGGATTGCTCATGAATGGCAGCAGCTATATCTCTGATAAGTTGAGGATCTTTTTCAATGGCATTTCCTACCACCAGAATATCAGCACCGGCTTTTGCATTGGCAGCTGCTTTTTCCGGGGTAGATATACCGCCACCTATGATTAAAGGTATATTGATGGCACTACTCACGGTTTTTATCATTGACTCAGAAATGGGGTTTTTTGCGCCACTTCCGGCATCCATATAAATTTGTTTTAAACCCAGCATTTCTCCGGCCATAGCTGTACACAGTGCGATATCATCTTTATTGGCTGGGATAGGACTGGTATTGCTCATATACTGAACACTGGTCATAATCCCTCCATCAACTAGCATATATCCTGTCGATATAATTTCAAGCGGGCTGACCTTTAAAAAAGGGGCTGTAATCACATGTTTTCCAATCAGGAGGTCAGCATTACGTCCGGAAATCAAAGATAGAAATAATATCGCGTCTGCTTTATAGCTTAACTGATGTGAATTGCCAGGAAACAAAATCATGGGAATATGGCACATTTCCTTCATAGACTTCAGTACATAATCCAGCATATCATTTACTACCAGACTGCCTCCTATAAAAAAATAATCTACCCCTGCCTCAACGGAGAGTTCCAGGACTTTACTGATTTTGCCTAGTCTGACTTTATCCGGATCTATGAGTACCACAAATTTTTTTCCTCCGGTTTTTTTGGCCTCCAGAAATTGGTTGTACAGATTATTAGCAATCATATTTTAATTTCATAAACGTACGTAAAGGTAAATATAAAACGTGTAGTACCTTTCTTTTTAAAAGGAAAATAGTAGAATTTAATATTAAAAGAGTGTACAATATAAAATTTTATGCACAAAATAGCACTTTGTTGTAGTTTCAGAATAAAAAAAAAGAGCCTAACAGTGTAATGTTAGACTCTCATCTGTAGCGTGAGGCGGGCATGATCCGCCGACCTCGCGATTATGAATCGCGCGCTCTAACCAGCTGAGCTACCACGCCGACAATCGTTTATTTCAAAACGGCTGCAAAGATAATTGATTTAGCTAAAATACAATAAAATCTGTCCAAAAATTATTTTCAATTTTAATTGAACAGTAAATGGTTTATATGAGATTAGACATCAGTACCACTTATATCGTTTAAATTGACCTTGTTAGGGTCTGCTTCTTTTTTTAAGAAGATAGACATAATGGCTGAAACTATAAGAACCATGATTGATCCTGTAAAAATATTAATCAACTGACGTAAAGGTGTAAAAGAATTGGCAGCATCTTCTTCAGCTTTCTCCAAAGCTTCGGCCATTTGATCCTCAGGCATACCAAAACTCTCCATCATTGATCTGGCTGCATCTACACTCATTTGGGTGAGCTTTTCTACCAATGACGGATCAACTAGTTGAATCAAAATAATTAAAAACAAAGTACCAATAACTAATCCTACAAATCCGGTTAGAAATGTGGTTTTCAAGGCTTCTCCATAGGTTAACACACCTCCTCTATCACCGCGCTCTGCTTTACCTGCAATATAAAATATAATGCACATTATTATGATACCCAAAAGCATCTGTAACCATATATTAATTGGCATCACATAAAAAGAGATAAGTTGTATTAAGATACTCAAGATGCCATAATAAATACCGTATTTGGCCCAATTGGTTTGTAATAAGTCCATTGTTTTGATTTTTTAGTGTTTAATAATGGGTAAATTTATCGAATCTTTTACAATCTCCCCAGAGTTTTTGTAAAAATTTCTTATAAATTTTACATTGTGTATGCCTTTCTGAATAGAATCCGTATTGAAAAAACATTTGAGTCCTTGTTCATGATAATGCGGGTGTGTATAAAAATAACATTTATCTAAAGATATACTTACAGAATCAATATAAAATTTCAGATTTGAAGTATAACTTTTTATGACTCTCTGCACCTTAGCCATCTTTTCATTATTAATTTCCCCATTCCAAAATGCAACCCTCTGGTCTATTTTTAGTCCTAAGGAATCTATTTCTGTTTGAATCAGCATATTCTTCTCTTTTTTAAATTCCTTATTCAGAGTTCTTCTTTTTTCATATAAATCAGAGATTTCTTCTGACTTCAACTTTTCAATATCTGAGATCTTCTTATCCGAAAGTCCGTTCAGATTAAACCACCGTATGCTAAATCCCTTCTTTTCATAAGGAGAAATAGATGTATCTTTTTCAAGCAGTTTTATAAGGTAGTCATCTGTTTTTATAAATATTGATGATACTGGTTCAGAAATATTAAATTTTTCCATAGAAATCCATTTTAACTTCTGTTTGTTAATTTTTCTTTCTTCATTCGGATATTCCTGTAGCATGATGTTTCTAAGATCGTCATAGTAATAATCGTCCAATAGATTTCCTGTTGAAATCAATGCATTTCGATCCGGCAAATATGGATTTGAATTGTTTTCCAGAATAGTATTTCCGGCAATCATCAAAAAGATATAAGGTATCGAAAGATAAAACAGTTTACGTGTATATGCATTGTCTATAAAATTATACAGCAACGGACGATACAGAAATGACAGAGTGACAACACTATAATATCTGTACAGGTAATAATACAACGTAGAAATATGCTTTTCTCTTATTTTTTTGAATCCACCAAGCGTAATCAAATCTATAAAAACAAGTCCACCTAAAGTAAAGTAAACTGTGCCAAATAATCCTATCAGGGTGATTAAAATTTCGTTGTTTGGGCTTATTTTTGCCCCGATCATTACAATAAGTATGGTTTGTAGTATAAAAATCATCAGGGATGTAAACAAAAGGAAAAGTAAAAATGTATAGGCAAAAAGGACACTACATATTTTCTCCAGCCTTTCTATAAAATCATCATAAGTGCCAACCGTTTCTTTTAAAAAACTTGTGAATCTTTCTGAGTATCCCAATGAATCATAATCAATTTCTTGTGAAACATATCTTAGACCTATGGCCCCAATCCAAAGTCCTCTCAGAATCACGTGTACCAGTAGGTTTATAAAAAAAATCAGCCAGCCTGTTTTAAAAATAAATCCAACTAACCCTACAAATACACCTATTTCGCCAATAACCTCATTTTCTTTGAAAAAATAAAAATCAGTGATCAGTGATCTTCCTGAATAAATACCAAAAATAGCAAATCCTGAGATCAGAAGTTCTAATTGCCAGGATTCTTGCTGGAGTTTTTCCAACCATTCTTTAAAAATGGATTTTGATTCTTTATCTGACCTGGTTTCGCTCATTATTACCGATTTAATGATTTATAAGTAAGTTGTCTCAGTATAATCGAATTGTCCGGGATGGTCTGTATTGTAATGTAATCCACGGCTTTCTTTACGCATTTCTGCTGCTTTGGTAATCAAATAGGCAATGGTAATCAGATTGCGTAGTTCACACAACTGTGGAGATATGATCGTTGTCGTATATAATAATTCTGTTTCTTTATATAATAAGTGGAGTCGATCCATAGCTCTTTTGAGACGCACATCCGTACGGACAATACCCACATAGCTGCTCATGATTTCCTTAAGTTCCTTCAGACTTTGGGTGATGAGTACCATTTCTTTAGGTTCTGTTGTACCTTCAGCATTCCATTCAGGGATATTGGGCTCTAGCTCTAAAAAATCTATCTTTTTCAAAATGTCCTGATGAATCCTATCTGCAAAGACCAGACCTTCCAGCAATGAGTTGGACGCAAGTCTATTTGCTCCATGGAGACCGGAATTAGTACATTCCCCTGCTGCATAAAGTCTGGATATGGAAGTTTTCCCCATTTCATCTATAAGTATTCCCCCACATAAATAATGACATGCGGGCACTACAGGAATTAAATCTTTGGTTGGGTCTATGCCAAGGCTTCTGCATTTGTCTGTGATATTGGGGAAGTGTCTATAAAAAGCCTGCTGATCCAGATGAGTACAATCCAGATATTCAAATTCGTCCCCGCGCATTTTCATTTCATTATCAATCGCTCTAGCAACGATATCCCTGGGTGCCAATGACAATCGCTCATCATATTTATGCATAAATTCCTTCCCGTCAGTGGTTTTGAGAATGGCACCAAATCCACGTACGGCTTCAGATACCAGAAAAGATGGATTCTCCCCTGCCGGATTGTAAAGTGATGTAGGATGAAATTGAATAAATTCCATATTGGCCACCCTACCTTTTGCCCTGTAAACCATGGCAATGCCATCGCCTGAAGCAATGACAGGATTTGTCGTACTTTTGTATACCTGACCTGCACCACCTGTGGCAAGTATCGTTACTTTGGCCAAAAAAGTTTCTATTTCTTTACTCCTTTTATTAAATACATAAGCGCCATAACATTCAATGTCCGGGGTTAGTCGGGTTATATTTCTCCCTTTGTGATGCTGGGTGATGATATCAATGGCAAAATAATGTTCGTGAAAGACGATGTTGCTATACTGTTTTGCTTTATCATTGAGTGTGCGCTGTATTTCCCAGCCGGTGATATCTTTATAGTGCAAAATTCGGTTTTCTGAGTGGCCACCTTCACGACCAAGATCGTATTCTCCTTCCTTATTTCTATCAAATCTGGCGCCCCACTCTATAATGTCTTTAACTCGCTCAGGGCCTTCTTTGACCACTATATCCACTATTTTTTTATCGCAAATACCGTCGCCGGCATCCAAGGTATCTGCAACATGTTTGGCAAAATTATCCATATCATTGTCCCAAACAGCAGCTACACCGCCCTGCGCATAGCTTGTATTGGATTCCTTTTCATTTGTTTTGGTCAAAACTGTGATTTTAAGATCCGGTCGTTTTTCCGCCATTCTGATGGCAAATGAAAATCCTGCAACTCCTGCACCTATTACTAAAATATCGGTTTGTATCAAAATGCTAAAATTTGTTCCTAAAATATAATAATTGTCTTTATCCGCTAATTTACTACTTAAAAATATACTTCACAACCTTATTTGATCAGTGATTTTACCTCACTGATGGTTACAATTTTATCAGATTTATTTCCCCAACTATTCATAATATAATTCATGACATCCACAATCTCTTCATCTGTCAGACCCGGCAATGGCATAGTGCCGTTATACTCTATGCCGTTTACTTTTATTTTTCCTTTCTGACCATATTTTACAGATCGAATGCTTTCTTCCCTATATTTTACCAAAAAATCTGATTTAGCTAAAGGAGGAAAAATCTTTTCAGTTCCTTCACCGTTTGGCTTATGGCATACTATACAAAAGTCATTGTATACATCCTTACCCCGAGCTATACTTTTAGAGAGTTCTGTATCCTGAATAAATGAAAAACCAGCAAAAAAAACAACCAAAACACCCATTCGTTTTATATGATTCATCTGGAAGGTACTATTTTATAAATCCCCTTACCTTCAATAGCCACATATATATATCCGTCATTGCCTATTTTTACATTTCTTACCCTGCCTAAATCGGGCATAATTTTTTCACGGTAAGTGACTTTATCATCTGTGATGACTAGCCGTTCCAGGTACTGAAATTTAAGTGACCCTATTAGTAGATTGCCTTTCCAATCAGGATATTTATCAGAATAAACAAAAGCCATTCCGCTGGGAGCAATTGAAGGTACATAGTAATATAAAGGCTGTTCCATACCAGGCATTTCAGTTTTATCTGTAAGTATAGTATTATCATAATTTATTCCGTAGCAAATGACCGGCCAACCATAATTTTTACCTTTCCGTACGATATTGATTTCATCTCCACCTTGAGGCCCATGCTCATTTTCCCATATCTGACCTGTGACCGGATGTTTGGTCATACCCTGTGGATTTCTATGTCCATAACTGTAAATAGCTGTTTTAGCACCGATTTCGTTTACAAAAGGATTGTCAGATGGGATGGTGCCGTCATCTTTAAGGCGATATATTTTGCCACCATCTTTGGTAATATCCTGCGGATTGACGAAATGTTCTCCTCTGTCTCCAATACCGAAATATACGAAGCCGTCATTATCAAATACGATTCTTGATCCAAAATGGTATGGTTTTGTGGTATTTGGAGTTCCTTTGTATAAAATTTGTTTATCAATCAATGTGCCTTCTTTGATTTTTGCTCTCATCAAGGCCGTATTTCCTCCGTTTTCTTCGCCTTCTGAAGAAGAGTAAGTGAAATAAATCCAACCATTATTTTTGTAATCGGGATGTAATTCTACGTCCATTAATCCACCCTGCCCTCTTGCATAGACTTCCGGTACTTGTTTGATTTCGGTCTTCACACCACCTTTAAAGTGTATCAGCTTTCCCTTTATTTCAGTGACCAACATGCTGCCATCCGGCAAAAATGTCATACCCCAGGGAATATCAAGCTCCGGCACAACCAATTCTGTGGTATAATTAAGTGTTGCGGGTGTGTTAATCGTAGTGTCATCCTTTTGTCCAAAACACGTATTGACTATCGCGATGATTAAAAAAGTACCTAAGAATCTCATCATTATATTTCTATTTTTTAATTTACTGTAAACAATATTTATGTCATTTAGATTTTTCTTATAACATTTATTCCATCCCGTACAGGCAAAATAACATTTTCAACCCTTGTGTCATGATGGATTTTTTTATTGAATTCATCAATAAGGGATGTTTTTTTATCCTTTTTTTCATCCAGAATTTTACCACTCCATAGTACATTGTCTGCGAGTATAAGGGCTCCGGAACTGCATTTGTCAATAACAAGATCAAAATACTGACTATATGCCTCTTTGTCCGCATCGATGAATACTAAGTCAAAAATAATGTCCAGTTTGGGTATGATACTCTTTGCATCACCTACCATAAGATGAATCGAATCTGCAAATCCGGACAAGGAAATAAATTCAGATGCAATCAGTGCATTTTCGGCATCACACTCGATGGTAATTAATGTACCTTTTGGGTCGAGTCCATGGGCAAGACAAATAGCAGAATAGCCAGTAAAGGTTCCTATCTCAAGGATATTTTTTGGTTGTTTAATTTTACTGATCATGGTCAGCAAACTGCCCTGTAACTGGCCGGACAACATCCTCGGTGCTAAAGTGCGCAGAAAAGTGGCCCTCTCAATATCCAATAATACAGGATCAAAAATAGTGGAATGATTTTGACAATACTCATTAATATCTGAAATAATATCTTGCATACTACTGATTAATATGATTAAATCGTTTATTGAGATAAGGATAAATTAATACTGAAAGTACAATGATCGAGGCGCCAAGATAAAACATGGTGTTGAGTTCTTTATGTTCTTTTAGTATCACGATAGCCAGCAGAATACCATATACCGGCTCGAGGTTAATGACCAGATTTGATGCAAATGCAGAGAGATATTTTAAAGCCTGTAATGTGAGCACGTGTGCCAAAGTAGTACAAAGCAATGCCAATATGATCAGGAATATCCAGTCATAAATACTTTCAGGTAAGAAAGCTGAAGGCTGATTTCCCGAAACCCAAAGAAACACCAGCATTATGCTGATCATACCCCATGCACTGGATAATTCGATAAATGAAATGGTATATGGATCTGCACCTTTTATATTGGCTTTATTTAAAGTTGAAAATATGGCTGCCAATAATGCTGATGCAAGACCTACCCACACCCCAGCCATGTAACTTAGGTCTATATTATTGACTATAAGCAACATGCCGGGTATAATCATTGCGCTAAGCATCAATTCAATTTTATTGAATTTTGTCCTCACCATAATGGGCTCTATCAACGACGTAAAAAGAGATGTTGTGCTCATACAAATCAGACAAACCGACGCATTGGAAAGTTTGACTGAACCATAAAAACAAATCCAGTGTAAACCTATAATCATACCGATAATGGCATAGGTCCTGATTTTTTTTACTGATATTTCTCTGAGTTTTTTTCCGAATTGGATAAAAAACAACAGACTAAATGAAGTCAGTAAAACTCTCCACCAAACGATCATGACAGCAGGAAGCTGGATGAGGTCCCCAAGTATAGCGGTAAACCCAAAAAGCAATACAGCGATGTGTATCTTTATATAAGCTCCTTTTTCGTTTGTAAAAGCCATGATTCAATTTAAAGCGGCAAATATACCAATATATTTGAAGCCGGATTGGTAATATATTTAAAAGCAAACAAGTCTTTATATGATTTTAAAAAGAAATGATGAATTTAAATTTATGTATCTAAAGTAAAACATTTAACCTAAAAACACTAAGTTTGTGGCATAAACCAACTTCTTTTGATATGCCTGATGTAAAACTGTTTTCCGGAACAAAATCCCGATATCTTGCAGAACGTATTTCAGATTATTACGGATATCCACTGGGAGATATTACCGTAAAAACATTTGCTGATGGAGAAATGCAGGTTGTAATCAATGAGTCAGTAAGGGGATCATACACCTTTTTTATTGCTTCTACTTTTGGACCTGCTGATAATATCATGGAGTTGTTATTGATGATTGATTCAGCTAAAAGAGCATCTGCCGGCTATATTACAGCCGTAATACCATATTTCGGATATGCACGTCAGGATAGAAAAGACAAACCCAGAGTGCCCATTTCTGCAAAATTGGTAGCAAACATACTGCAGGCATCAGGCGTAAACAGAATAATGACCATGGATCTGCATGCCGAACAGATACAGGGATTTTTTGATATACCTGTAGATCACCTTAAAAGTGAAGCCATATTTATACCTTATCTTGCAAAACTCGATCTCAATAATGTGACTTTTGCTTCCCCGGATGTAGGTGGTGTCAAAAGAGCCAGAAGTTATGCCAAGTACTTTGAAAGAGATTTGGTCATTTGTGATAAAGAAAGAAGGGTTGCCAATGAAGTAGCCAGCATAACTGTTATTGGTGATGTTCAGGGAAAAGATGTAATACTTATCGACGACATTATTGATACTGCAGGTACACTTTGTAAAGCTGCTGATGCCCTCATCGAGAAAGGAGCCAATAGTGTAAAGGCTATTCTGACACATCCGGTTCTCTCGGGAAATGCTTATGAAAATATCAATAATTCCCGAATTTCTGAAATCATCGTAACTGACAGTATTCCTTTAAAAGGACAGTCTGATAAAATACGGGTACTGTCATGTGCCAAACTATTTGCAAGAGCCATTAGAAATACCCATGAATATAAATCCATCGCTGCTCTGTTTGTGGATAAAGGAATTTAATAAAGAGTGTGTTTACTTTGGTAGTTAAGCTCTTATTCTGAATATTTGGAAAACGATTTAACTTTTTATTGCTGATAAATAAAGTATCGCCTTATGGTGTGTGCGATGGCAAGTATTTTATGATATACGAAACAAATTAATACCCATAAAAATGTTTTTTATAACTATATTTATGGTATTGTAATTTCATCATATAAAGTTTGCAAAATAAAAAGTGGGAAATAACCAAACGAACAGGAAAAAAATTATAATAAAAAATTGCACTAAATATAAAGAAAGATATATCTTTGCGGCTCTTTAGAAATAACGATAAGTATTTAAGATATGGTATCTGTAGAAATTCATGGAAGTACAAGGTCAGAGTTTGGCAAAAAAGGCTCCAGAAATGATAGAAATAGTGGACACGTTCCTGCTGTAATGTATGGTGGTGATGAAGTAATTCACTTTAATGTCACTCCTGCCGGAGTAAGACACTTGATATATACACCTGATTTTAAATTAGCTGATTTGGTGATAGATGGTAAGCACTATAAAGCTATCCTTAAATCTGCTCAATTTCAGCCTGTCACTGATCAGTTACTTCATATTGACTTTCTACGATTGATAGAAAAAACACCAATAAAAGTAGAAGTTCCTTTAAGATTCAAAGGTGTTTCACCTGGTGTAAAATTGGGAGGAAAACTTATTCAGCAGTTGAGAAAGATTAAAATCAAAACTACACCTGAATTTTTGGTAGATGAGTTGAAAGCAGATATTTCAAAACTTGATCTTGGTCAGGCTTTGAGAGTAAGAGAAGTAATCGTTCCGGAAGGAGTAGAAATAATTAACAACGCTGCAACACCTGTAGCTTTGATAGAAATACCTAGAGCATTGAAAGCAGCAGCAGCAGCAGAAGCAAAGGCAGATCAAAAAGGTGCTAAGAAGAAGAAGTAAGCCTTAGTGTTTAAAAATATATAAAAAAAGGGTTTCATTATAAAATGAAACCCTTTTTTTATGTTGACATTTCAAAGTAGACTCTTCAATAAAAAAAAATCCTCAATATACTACTAAATATATCGAGGATTTATTTTTGACTATTCAAGGACTTTATGAAATTTGCGAAGTGAAAACCAAGATTACCTGGGATCCAAAATGTTCCTAATTCTGCTTTTCAGATCATCCTTATGGTAAACTGATGAAATATCCGGTGTAATGTAAGCTGTCAATGACGCATCTATTTTTTTGATGTGTGCCCTTACAGTCGATGTGATATCTGAGTTCTTGGCAGCATTGTCAGTCTGAACAAGAACCTTGCCTAAGACTTCAACATAAGTACGCTGTAGATTTCTTCTGTAAATGTCGATCGGTTTTTTTGACTTCAATTCCGAAAAAATAGAACCGGTGAGATCATCCATCAATTCAGTCAGTTTGTAAGCCTTTTCACCATTCAAAACTTCATTTTCCTGCATTCTCAGTAGTCGATCCTTGCCTAAAACAAGATTGATGGTACGCTCTTGCAAACCTCTGATTCTTTCAGTATTCCCATGTTCTTCTATCCTGCTCAATATTTTTTGATCAGCTATCCAGAGTGGTGTGATAAATAATTGTTCGTTTAGAAAAAGTACCGCGTCTTTTTGCCTTTCTTTGGAAGTGTGTGCATATATCGGACTATTTTCGTCAAAGGTTTTATAATATTCTGTTACACCTCCTATATTGGCTGTGACGTGCCCCATGTATCTATTAAACTGCCCTATAGCTGCATCATAAAATTCCTTCAACTCTTCAAAACCTTTGGCGTCTTCTCCCATCCAATTCACCAGGTTAGGTACTATTTTTTTCAAATTTTTAATACCATATTCTGATGCTTTTATCGAATTGTCACCTAGATCTTCGGTTTGTGCGGTAGGATCTGTAGGCAAGCCACGTTGACGTCCGAATCTATAAATTGGATTTTCTGCTTTGTCTTTGATCCATTTGTTGATCATAGGTCTTTCAGATTCTGGTGATGCATCTTTGATAAGTCTGTAACCGTATTCTATAGACCAGATGTCATAAGGTCCGATGTCGGGCATGAGGCCTACCGGACCATCTTCGGGCTGTGCGACATAATTAAACCTTGCATAATCCATGATAGATGGGGCAGTACCCATTTTTTTGGTAAAGATCGGTGACCTCAATGAATCAACTGCATATGCTGCACTTGAACCCATATTATGCGGAAGTCCAAGTGTATGACCGACCTCGTGCGCAGCTACAAATCTTATCAATCTACCCATGACTTCTTCTTTAAGTTTTGGTGTTCGGGCTTCAGGATTGATAGCGGCAGTCTGAGTGACAAACCATGTACGAAGCAAATTCATTACATTGTGATACCAAATGATGTCACTCTCTATGATCTCTCCGGTACGTGGGTCATGTACGTGTGGACCCATAGCATTCTGTATATCGGTACTCACATATCTGATCACAGAATATCGCACGTCTTCTGGCGACCAATCCGGATCTTCTGCTTTGGTTGGAGGTAATTTTGCCATAATGGCATTTTTAAATCCGGCAGCTTCAAATGCTCCTTTCCAGTCATCGACGCCTTGCATCAGATATGGTCTCCATTTTTCAGGTGTGGCAGGATCTATATAGTACACGATGGGTTTGGCAGGTTCGACCAGTTCACCTCTAAAATATTTTTCACGATCTTCGGGTTTGGGTTCGAGTTTCCATCTGGTGATGAGTCTTTTTCTGGATGCTTTCTGATCATCAGAACTATAATCTGTCTGTTGAATAGAAAAGTAACTGACTCTCGGGTCAAAAAATCTTGGCTGCATCTGTAGTTCAGGAAGTAACACCATATTCTGAGTCATCTCCACAGATAGTGTACCTGTGATTTGATTATCAGGAAGATTACTACCGGTGTATGTCAGGACATGTTTTACAAAAATATTTTCAGGGAAGGAACGCATTTCCTGAATAAAACTTCTTTTTGAATCCACACTTTTTATTTCAAATGTCTTCTTCTCTTCCTTACCCATGGCTCCGATCATTTCTACATCAGTATTAAATAATGCTTCCACGTCAATAATGTACCCGGTGGTGTCCTGATTGTAAGCCTGAATATCAAAAACCATGACCACGGGCTCAAAATTATTATTTCGGACAGATTGATAAATCGGATCTTCGAAATTTGCAATACTATTATAAGACACTGAACGAAGTAAAACTTTGTCATCCTTCTTTTGCCATCTGATCACTTGTTGTGGCCTAGATTCCACACCAGCACCTCCAAAATTCAGATTTTTTACAAACCCAGAGATCCTTGATGTGATCAATATCTCTTTCTCCAAAATACTGTTGTTTAATTCAAAATAATTTTTGTCTTTGACTTTGTGTGTTGTTATCATTCCCTGTGATGTGATAGCATCTTTTGTAATAACATCTTTGTAAGCTTTGATTTTTTCTTCCTTTTTCTTTGGTTCAGGAACAGCAGGCGCTTTTATAGGTTCAGGTTTTTTCTTTTTCCAGAATTGAGCATTGGATGTCAGGGGAATAAAAAACAGTATTAAGAGCGTGACGATTAGATTAGATTTGAAATTCATACATTGATTTTGTTATTGAAACAACAAAGTATAACAATTTGAATTAAATACAAATTCTTATACCGACGATAATTTTCTTTGACAAAAATTATGTCTTCATTATACTCAAAATCAGCACATTGGTTAAATTATTTTTCGCAAACCAATTTATTTTGAGTATACCTTAAAATTTCAATAAATAATCAGCCAGTTTATTTACTATCATATTTGGGTTAGCACCATTGGTATTGGTCAGCACGATGATAGATAATTTGTCATCAACAAATCGTGAATACTGGGTCCTGAAACCCGTATTACTGCCGCCGTGACCAATAAGCTTATGTCCTTTGTATTCATCCGTTATCCAGCCAAACCCATAATATGATTTGGAATCCTCTTCTGTAGAAGTTTTAATAAAAGGCGTCCATAACAGCTCCCAGTTTTTTTTACTCAGGATAATGTTCTTATCTCTTAACACTTTGTCCCACTTAATCATATCCGTTGTAGTAGATAAAAACCCTCCGCTCGGCCTCACCCCTATCATAGCTTCAGCATTTATCCATTTCCCATTATTGAAAACATAACCACTTGCCCGATTTGGAATGACCGGATAAAAATCTGTCATTACCGTATTTGTCATGCCGGCAGGAGTAAATAATTCCTTTGAGATATAATCCTGCCAGGGCATTCCACTGACTTGGGTGATGATTTCTGCAAGCATAAAATACCCGAGATTGCAATATTGATATTTCTCTCCCGTAGGAAAATTTAAAGGCAAATCATACGCTGATTTAATGATGGACAGATCACTCTGCATTTTAAAATTGTCATATCCCGGTGCTTCTCTCACCAATCCTGAAGTATGAGACAACAGATGTTTTATTTGAATAGGTTTCCAAGTTTCCGGCGCTTTCTGAAAGAATGTATGCATATCATCGTCTAAGGTAAGTTTACCATCTTGTACAAGTTTCATGATAGCAGTTGCAAAAAATTGTTTGCTGATCGATGCCAGACGAAAAACAGTTTTTGATTGTACTTCCACATTATGTTCGGCATTGGCAAGGCCATAACCTTTATCAACAAGGGTTTCTCCATTTTTCACAATAGCCAAAGACAAACCGATGATATTTTGATCTGCCATTTGAGATTTAACTATGATATCAATACTATCTATCTGACTAAAGAGAAAGACAGGAAACAAAAGTAAGAGTAAGGAATTTCGAAATTTCATGTTGTACAAGTTTATAAGAAGATATTTAATACAAAAATTTTTATAAGTTTAATTGATTGGAGTATTGATCAAGTTTTATTACTTATTCATTATTTCATTTCCTATTTTACACGACAGACATTTGAATTCATTGCAATAGTTATTTTTAAGATGGATCAGTGCCTGCGAGTCAAAGGCTGTTTTTGAAGATATTCCCAATTCCTTCCAGTGATCGATGACACTGTTTTTTTCAGACCCGATGTGCTCTAAAAGTTTTATTGCTACGTCAATACATTTTTCATCAGCGCCATTCCTGCCGTAATGATAAAGAACAGGAGCGATGGCATTGATAAGCAACAGATCTACAAAATCATTGGAGGTGTTTTTTTTCATGACTGAAGAAGGAGTTCCAAACCGGTAATGATCATCCCAGTATTGCGTAACTTCTGAGTGGAGCATTTGTCTTATTTCAGCAGGATGTGTAGATTCTCTGATTTGGCTAAAAAGAAATGTAACCCGATACATCAACCCGGAAAACTGAGCAATTCTTACCGTTGGAAAATTCATAGGACGCATTTTACTGAACTTCCACGCCACTGGATCGATAGGTTTCAAGCTATATTTTTTTTGCTGAAACTGATATTCCTTTTTAAGCCTGATAAAATATTCATCTTCATAACTTGCCATCAACATTCCTGCTTGTCCAAAAAATAGCGCATCCAGTGTATCTCTTTTATCTTTGTTTTTATTGACCACCCTTAAAGGAAGGCTTCTGGCCAGTCTTTCGAACGGCTCAGTATTGACTTTAGCGCCAAAATACCTGGCAAGCATGATATACAAGGTCTCTTCCCAGTCATTTCCAGTGGAGTGCAATATATCAGATACTTGTTGTGATTTGTGGTATAAACGGTCTATAGCCAAAGTATATTTCCACAACTCTATTTTTTCAAGGGCTACCGACGATATCATATTCTGACAAGGTATCAGAGCTTTTGACTGCATTAAGGTAAGATAATTATCAGCAAAAGATTTTGGAATTTTACCTTTTAAAGCTATCGTAGGGATGCTTGAGTTTTCATTTGACAGCAAAATGTCTGTGTCATTTTCATAGACCACATGAAGGATTACATTTTCATATGCTTTGTCATGCTGATGTTTATGTCTTTTCCAGTCCGAACTGAATACATGCATTTCTATATTTCCTGCCCAAACTGTACCTTCAATATTTATTTTTGCATTGAAAAAATCAGGTCCGGAGTCTACATTATACGTTCCGAAGTCTAAAATGTCGATTATCCTGCCATCGGTGGTTACCAGATGTTCAGGTTGGATTTTTTTGGTTCGCCATAGAAAATGAAGAAATTCTTCTTTGATGGGTGAATTTGTCATAGCTCATATTTTTTCAAAAATTTTAAATGTATAATTATATTCATTTTTGTCATCTTTTTCAAAACGTTCAGATGATACTAGTTTCCATTTTTTAAAATCTATTTCTGGAAATAATATATCTCCATCTACTTTAATATCTACTTCTGTAAGATAAAGTTTATCCCATAATTCTGTGGATTGTTCGTAGATTTGTCCTCCGCCGATAATAAAAACTTCTGATTCGCCTTTACTATGTGCCAGAGAAAGTGCTTCCGGAATTGATCTGGCTATCAGACAATGGCTCGATATAAAAAACGGATCCCTGGTGATAATAATATTTGTTCTTTTCGGCAATGGACGTCCTATAGAAGAGTAACAATTTCTACCCATAATGACTGTATGGCCAAGAGTAGTTTTTTTAAAATACTGAAGATCCGCAGGAAGATACCATGGGATATCATTGTCTTTTCCAATTATATTATTTTGAGCTACGGCCACTATACAAGATATGATCATTATGCTGTCTTCATTTTAATGGTAAAAATATAGTTTTGGCCGCTAATTATATTTACAAATTAAAATTATCTTTTTAAAAATCAATAAACTATGGAGAGAAAAACTATTTTTACCCAACAATTCGTCAAATATGAGTTTTCAAATAAAAGAACAGGACAAAAAGTACGATGTGTGTATAGTCGGCTCAGGCGCAGGTGGAGGTATGGCTGCCAAAATACTATCGGAAGCTGGTCTGTCGGTCGCAGTGCTGGAAGCAGGCGGTGACTTTGATCCTGCAAAAGAAGAATACCGAACACAATTGAAATGGCCATGGGAATCTCCAAGACGAGGCGCAAATACACAGCGATCATTTGGAGATTTTGATGCCGCCTGGGGAGGGTGGGACATTGATGGCGAGCCATACACACGTAAAGACGGGACAAAATTTGACTGGTTCAGGTCCAGAATGCTTGGAGGGAGAACCAATCACTGGGGTCGAATTTCCCTTCGTTTCGGGCCAAAAGACTTTAAAAGAAAAGATCAGGATGGCTTGGGTGACAACTGGCCCATCAGCTATGAAGATGTCAAACCTTATTACGATAAGGTAGATAAACTGATAGGTGTTTTTGGAACCAATGAAGGTTTGGCTAATGATCCGGATGGATTTTTCCTTCCGCCTCCCAAACCCAGGCTACATGAACTTTTTGTAAAAAAAGGAGCAGCTAAAGCCAGCGTACCTGTGATTCCATCCAGACTGTCTATTCTCACCAGAAAAATAAATAGCGACAGAGGTGTTTGTTTTTTTTGTGCTCAGTGTAATCGGGCTTGTCAGGTATATGCAGATTTTTCATCCGGTACCTGCCTGGTAAAACCTGCCATGCAAAAGGGGAAAGTTGAGCTCTACACCCACGCTATGGTTAGAGAAGTAATTACAGATAATGAAGGACTCGCTACAGGTGTATTATACATAGATAAAAAAGATTTGAAGGAGTACAGAATAGGCGCTAAAGTAGTTGTACTTGCTGCATCTGCCTGCGAAACTGCCAGAATTATGTTGAACTCCAAATCCAAAGCGCATCCTAACGGACTTTCCAACAGTTCAGGTGTGGTGGGCAGGTATTTGCACGACTCCACTGGTACAGATAGGATGGCTTTTATGCCGGAGTTGGTAGATCGACCAAGATATAATGAAGATGGAGTAGGTGGATTACATGTTTATTCGCCATGGTGGCTTGACAATAAAAAACTGGACTTTCCCCGTGGTTACCACATTGAATATTGGGGTGGTATGGGTATGCCTTCCTATGGCTTTGGTTTTGGTATGGATACCATGAGAAAATATCTTTTGGATGAATTCGGTAAACCGACCGCAAATGGTGGGTATGGTGCAGAATTAAAAAAGGACATCAGAAGGATTTATGGAACCATGGTAGGTATGTCTGGAAGAGGGGAGAGTATTCCGCAGTATGATAATTATTGTGAAATTGACCCTGACACGGTTGACAAATTTGGTATTCCGGTACTTAGGTTTCACTACAAATGGACACAGCATGAAGTCAGACAAGCTAAACATATGCATGATACATTTGAAGAAATTCTTACAGGCATGGGAGCTGTTTTATTAGGAGAAAAGCCAGGGGAGAACACTGAACATGGATTGGCTGCTCCCGGACGAATCATTCATGAGGTGGGCACTTCCAGAATGGGAGATGACCCGAAAACATCTGCACTCAATAAATATGCACAGGCGCATGATTGTAAAAATCTGTTTATAGTGGACGCAGGATCATTTGTATCACAGGCTGATAAGAATCCTACCTGGACCATTCTTGCATTGTCGTGGAGGACATCAGAATATATCATTGATCAACTCAAAAAACAAAACATCTGATCATGGACAGAAGAGAAAATCTAAAGTTACTACTGACAGGCACCGTAGCCACCGGATTCTTACTGAGCACGGGTTGTAGTCCGGAAGATACAAAAGTTGCCGAAAAGATCACAGGAACAGGTCTTTATGGACGGACCACAGATGAAATAGCTGTGGATAAAAAGTTGATGGCAGAAACCTTTTTTAATGAAAAAGAGAAAAATATGGTTTCTATCCTTGCAGACATTATTATTCCCAAGGATGAAACATCCGGTAGTGCCACAGAAAGTGGAGTTCCGGATTTCATAGAGTTTATGATGAAGGATTATCCCAAATTCCAATTGACCATGAGAGGAGGTCTTATGTGGTTGGAAAATCTTAGTTTGGCTACCTTTGAAAAGTCATTTTTAGAAATTACTGCAGAACAAAGGATCCAGCTGATAGACAAAATAGCATATCCGGATACTGCAGAAGAAGAGATGAAATTCGGAGTGAAATTTTTTAATCTGATGAGAAATCTGACTTGTACAGGATTCTTTACTTCTCAAATGGGAATAAAGGACATCGGGTATGTGGGCAACAGACCCAATCAATGGGATGGAGTACCGGATGAGGTACTAAAAAAGTTTAATCTGAGTTATGATCAGAAAACCCTAGACCAATGTCTGAACATAGAGGATCAACAAAAATTGGCTCAATGGGATGAAAAAGGAAATTTAATAGGTTAAGGACTCTAAAAATGATTTCGATAACGTACACTACATCAAATCCCGAAGAAATGAAAACTATCGCAAAAGATATACTTTTAAAGTGTTCTGGTCCTGGAATTTTCACTTTTTCAGGTAATCTTGGGGCTGGAAAAACTACTTTAATTCGAGAAATGTGTCATCATCTTGGGTACAAAGGGGATGTGACAAGTCCTACTTTTTCACTTGTCAATGAATACAGTACCGGCAGCGAAGTGATCTATCACATGGATTTGTACAGATTAAAAAACATGGAAGAGGCTTATGATATCGGTATTGAAGAATATCTTTTCAGCGGTGAATATTGTTTCATCGAATGGCCTGAAATAATTGAACCTATCCTGAATGACGGACACTGGCAAGTGAAGATTGAAGTAAACTCTGAGGGAGTCAGAAAAATTGATGTGTCTAAAATACCTCGAACCACAGAAATCTCTTAGATTTGTCATCCTTTAGATACAAAAGATGAGCAAACTGAACAAACCCATTATATTTTCTGATTTTTTTACCGAAGGCCAATATGAAACAGAAGTGGCCACTTTATCTGTCAGCGACAAGTCGAAAAGTCTGACCATCGGCATACCAAAAGAAATCATACTCAGTGAACACAGGGTGGCCCTGGTGCCACATTCCATCAGAACATTGGTGGGATATGGACATAAAGTTATCATTGAAACCGGAGCAGGGCTAAAATCAAACTTTACAGATCACCACTATTCTGAAGCCGGGGCTCAGATTTCATTCAGCAAGGAAGAAGTATTTAAGTCACAGGTATTGGTAAAGATTGCTCCTCCGACTTCAGAAGAAATAGATCTTATGCATGCAGATCAGATATTGATCTCTCCATTGCAACTGCCTGTACTGAAGGACGATTATCTTGAAAAATTGAAATCAAAAAGAATTACCGCTCTGGCTATGGAGTATCTGCAGTCAGAAGATGGTAATTATCCTATAGTGCGGATCATGAGCGAGATTGCGGGCAATTGTGCAATACTTACTGCAGCTGAATATCTGAACAATACCCGCGATGGAGGCAGAGGTGTATTGTTGGGTGGAATTTCAGGTGTTCCTCCGGCAAAAATTGTTATCCTCGGTGCCGGGGTCGTCGCCGAGTCAGCTATTAAAGTTGCCTTTGGGCTTGGCGCATCAATAAGGGTGTTTGATAATGATATCACAAAATTGATGCGATTGCAAAATGCTGTAGGCAGACATTTACATACTTCATCTATTAATCCCGTTTATCTGGCATATCAGCTTACCAGTGCGGATGTGGTCATTGGAGCAATACACTCTAAAAGCGGTAGAACACCCATCATTGTAACAGAAGAGATGGTGTCTAAAATGAAAGATGGTGCAGTAATCATAGATGTAAGTATAGATCAGGGTGGCTGTATTGAGACTTCCCAACTGACTACGCATGAGAATCCAAGCTTTATAAAACATGGTGTAATCCATTACTGTGTACCCAATATTGCATCAAGAGTCAGTCGTACAGCATCTTTAGCGGTAAGCAATATTATTACCTTACTATTGCTAAAAATGGGTGGAGGGCTTCATTTCGATAATATTCTATATGAAAACCAAGGTATCAGAAATGGATGTTACGCATACAAAGGATGTATAACCAATGAATATCTGAGTAAAAGATTTGGTATGAAATATACCAGTCTGGAGTTACTAATGACCAGCAAATTATAATATTAAAAATTGGATCCGAATATATTTCACCTAAAAAGTCACACCCAAATGGATACAGGTACATTATTGGCAAAAGTCAACAAATACAAACAAGTATTGGAGAATACCGAAAAATATCGTATCGCCTGGCATTCAGAAGTAAAGCCTATGCTTGCCAAGACATTAGAAGAAATTTTAAAACAATCTGATTTACCAAAGGCAGAGATCGTCATTAGAGATAATATTGAAAATCTGGAAGCTGTCGTTTTAGAACTGGGTCGCTCAAGCAGCGGTATCTCTGAAAATGTTGAGGATTCAGGTGTAAAGAGAACCATGATCAAGTCCAATGGTTCCTTGATCTACCAACAATTGTTCAACGGTAAAATAATGGTTATGATCCTCAGTCCGCATATAGAAGGTTATGGCCAACCTAAACCGCCATTAACACTGGAAATATTGCGCCCTGATGAACTTAAAGCTCCATTTATAATAAGACATATGGAAGCGTTTTTAAAAGATATCACCGATTGGGAAGATTTTGATGATGAAGAACAAAAGTCTTCCGCCATTGGCTTCAATCCTATTGGTTTTAACTCCGGCCATGAACAGGAAGTCTGAACTTCACAGTCATATTTTTATATATAATAATATACAGATAGCAGAAGTAAAATTTGACTTTTGTCAGGATGATTGATAATAAATATCATTAAAGTTAAAATTTTCAATATTTATACTAAATTTGGCTTTTAATTATTTCCACAAAAAGCCGGATTGTGAAGGGTTTACTGGTAATTATTTGTTTGGTTCTGAAAATCAATCTTGTATTGGGGCAACCCAAACTTAATTTTCAGGATCTAAAAAATTTGAAAGAAGATACGGTCAAATGCAATTACATATTAGAAGCCTGCACTAAATATCTATTTATTAACAATGATACTTTTTTATTCCTGGCTGAACAATTGGAGCTAACGGCTGATAAAATAGGATCTTCCAAGTACAAAGTTAGTGCCCTGAATAACAAATCCATTGGCTACAAATTCAAAGGGGAATATGGTAAAGCACTGGAACTTGCACTGAAAGCACTGGAAGAAAATGAAAAAAAAAGGGACAATCCAAAAAAAGCAATTATTCTGTTGAATTATGCTGATATTTTAAGACAACAGAAACATTATATTGCAAGTGAGGAAAGGCATTTGGAAGGAATCAGGTTATCAGAAGTGATAAAAGACAGTGTATTGATGGCCAAGTTTCGTATCAATCTGGCGCTTCTTTATACAAATATGAAAAAGTATAATGAGGCATCTAAAATGTATAAAGACGCCATTAAAATCGTAGATAAAGTTCCCGATTTATATGTACAGGGTATGACGGCAAGGATAAATATGGGTCAGTTGGCTTCTTTGCAAAACAACCATATCGAAAATGTCAGACTTGCAAAAGAAGTTTACGAGTATGCAAAAGCTGCAAATGATTATGATCACCTGAGTCTGGCCACATCAAATATTGGTCATTCATTGATAGTATTAGGAAGAAATGAAGAAGCTATATTTTATCTAAAAGAAGGAGAAGTTGCTGCTAGAAAATATAAAAGTCCTCAGAATTTATTGTACACAGTTGGAAATCTGTCTGACGCATACAAAAATATAGGAGATTATAAATCAGCATATGAAAATGCACTTATTTATATTGGACTAAAAGACTCCCTTAGAAATGCACAGTATAACAAAGACTTTTCTGAGATTTCCACAAAATATGAAACATCAAAAAAGGAAAGTAAGATAGCAGAGCAGCAACTTGAATTACAAAATCAAAAAAACTCTCAACGTCTTGTACTGATTTTTTCGCTGGTTCTTATTGGAGGACTAATCCTATGGTTTTTGTTTATCAGAAAAAAACAAAATCTTAAAAGAAAAGAAGCTGAATTATTGGCTGAAAAAGCTAGATTTGAAACACAAATAGAACATGCAGAAGTTGAAAAACTCAGAGAAATGGACCTGATAAAAAGTACTTTTTTTGCCAATATAAGCCATGAATTCCGAACGCCACTTACCTTGATCATCAGCCCGATTGAGAAAATGCTTTCAGGTAATTTATCCGGGGATACCCAAAAATATCTTGGCATAATACATAGAAATGCAGAACGCCTCCTAACATTGGTCAATCAGTTGTTGGACTTATCAAAGTTGGAAAGTGGAAAATTATCTTTGGGAGTTTCGCCTGGTGATTTGCCAAAATTTATCAGAGCTGTGGCTGGTTCATTTGAAAGTCTGGCCGACAAAAAACAAATTAACTTTCTGCATGAGATAGAAAACATAGATGAATCATCCTTTTTTGATCATGATGTCATTGAAAAAATACTAATAAATCTTATTTCCAATGCATTCAAATTTACAGATTCTGAAGGTCAGATTAGTGTTAAACTATTCAGATCAGACCCATTTGTAAAAATAAGCATAAAAGATTCTGGTATTGGAATACCTGCAGATCAGTTAAAAACTTTGTTCGAGAGGTTTACTCATTCTTCAGCATCAGATCTGCAGGCAGGAAGTGGTATTGGAATGGCACTGACAAAAGAATTGGTTGAGTTGCATAAAGGATCCATTGAAGTAATCAGTAATGAAGGGCTTGGTAGCGAATTTATAGTCACACTGAATGTACATAAAAATAATTTTGACCAATCTGAAATTGCCTCAGAAAAAATTAACTATTCATACAAAACAATACCCCTAACTGAAATTGAAAGTAATAAAAAAGAAGATGTAATATTTTCAACAGATGCTGATAAAAAGCCATGTTTGCTCATTGCTGAAGATAACGCAGATGTCCGTGCCTTTATCAAAGATATCTGTAAAGCTGAATATGTAATCATTGAAGCAGACAATGGAGCCGATGCATTGGATTTTGCAACAGAATTAATGCCTGACATCATCATCACAGATGTAATGATGCCCAAAATGGATGGTTATGAACTTTGTCGCAGGTTGAAATCAGATGATAAAACAAATCATATTCCGATCGTGATGCTTACAGCCAGAGCTGACAATTCTGATAAAATAGAAGGTCTTAGTCTTGGTGCGGATGATTATTTAATAAAACCATTCGGCACATTGGAACTATTGACCAGGCTTAACAATCTGATCCATCAGAGGAGACAATTGCATGAACATTTCAGAAAAATCCTGCATGCTTTTTCCCCGGAGTTGACAAAAGAAAAAAGTATGGATACACATTTTCTGCAAAATGTGAGATCAGTAATAGAAACAAATATGGATGATGAAACATTCGGTGTAACAGAACTTTCGGATAAAATAGGCTTGAGCAGAAGTCAACTTCATCGTAAACTGTCGTCGCTGACAGGTTTGTCTCCTAATGAAGTGATAAGAAATATGAGATTGCAAAAAGCAAAAATACTGATAGAACAAAAAACCGGAACCATAGCTGAAATAGCATACAGATGTGGCTTCAATTCTCCTGCATACTTCTCCAAATGTTTCAAAGATTATTATGGGATAACTCCAGCTGGATGATAAACCACTAAATTCTCTACATTTACATCTTAATATTTACTTACATCATGCTGATTATAAGTTAGTTGAGTAAAGTGCGACAAATTTGAAAGCAATTGCGACAAATTTGAAATGAGCCTTTTTAATTTACAGGCATCTTTGCATCACTTTGATATCCGAAAATAATATTTAAGTGTAGTACAAATAGTTTTATTCATCATCAAAATAATTAATCAATGAAAAAGGTATTAAAATGGGTAGTGTATATACTTGGGGCTTTTGTGCTGATCATATTATTGGCGTCATGGTTTTTCTCATCCCAATTTAATAAAGAATTTGAAAAAGTAATTGCATTGGACCCTCCATCGGTTTCCATCCCGACAGATTCAGCATCTATTGAACGGGGCCGGATATTATCTGTTGATTGCAGATCATGTCACGGAGTCGACTTAGGTGGAAATGTCTTTTTTGATGACCCCAATATAGGTGTATTGCCTGCTTCCAATCTGACCAGATCAGAAGGTAGCGAAACTCAGGAATATACTGATTTGGATTTCGTAAGAGCCATAAGACACGGCTTAAATAAGTCAGGTAATAAATTGATGGTTATGCCAAGTGCCTCATTATCTCATATGAGTGATCAGGATCTAGGATGTCTGATTGCTTTTATAAAATCTCTGCCTAAAGTAGAGAGAACATTTGAAAAACGTAAATTTACTTATATGAGCCAGGCGATGGCTGGAGCAGGGTTGTTTGGAGATTTGTATCATTATGATATTATTGATCATGAAAATGCAAAAAATATTCCCTCCCCTACAGTTGGTAATTCTGTGGAATATGGTTCTTACCTGATAAAAATTAAAGGCTGTTCAGAATGCCATCAGAAAGACCTGAAAGGTGGCAACTCCCCGGATCCGGTGTCACCACCTGTGCCCGATATTTCCAATAGTGGCTCTGTGGGCAAATGGACGCTCGAACAATTTACAAGTGTATTCAGGACAGGCACTACTCCTGAAGGAAAGGTACTGGATGGGAAATTTATGCCGTTTGCAGGATTAAGTGCACATAGTGATGAAGAAATTGAAGCTGTGTATAATTATATAAAATCATTGAACCAATAAATGTTTATTTAGACCTTCTTTGAGGTCACTCTGAAAACTCATTTGGTAAGATAATCTAGATGTTTATTACATTAACTATAAAGGGCAAACTTATGATTATCAATGCAGTAGAAATAAAAGAGTTTTATTTTTTTCTACATTAATTACTTTTAGGAGCAGACACTTCTTTGAATTAATTAACCAAACAAAAAGTATTTTATAATTATTAAAACAAAAGATCATGGAAAAGAAAATTTTATTAGGAACCATCGGCGGCGCAGTTGCCGGAACGGTCGTTTCAATGGCCATATACATGGGAATTTTTGGCAATATGGCTGAACAATGGATGGCAGAAAATGGTGCATGCCTGAAAGAGATGAATCCAACCTGGTGGTTTGTAAGTGCAATGGTACATGGATTACTTTATGCATTATTATTCCATAAAATGGGAATCAAAACAACCAAAAGCGGTGCCATTGCGGGAACCTGGATTGCCCTTTTATTGGCAACATTTATTGGCATTTCTATGGCATCTACTTATACAGCCTATTCGTGGGACTGGTTGCCTTTGGATATACTTGGCAATACTGTTGCAAGTGCTGTCGCAGGGGCAACGATAGGTTGGATTTATGGCAAAGTACAATAGATTGTCTGATCAAAACAAAATTTAAGAAAAATGAAATTTACGTATCCTCATATCATCGAAAACGGAGGCGGCGAACGTCTTATTTTTAAACGCCTTGTCAAAGATACTAAAGGTGACTGGCTGGAAATTGAAAATTATGTCGAACCAAATACAGGACCACCCATGCATGTACATCACAAACAGGACGAACATCTTACCGTTGTAAAAGGAAGGATGGGCACACAAGTACTTGGTGAAGAGCCTGTTTTTTATGGTCCCGGAGAAGGAATTACATTCAAAGCGGGTGTGGCTCACAAATTCTGGAACGCAAGTTCGGTACCACTCATCTGCACAGGTTGGGTTAAGCCTGCCCATAACCTTGAATATTTTCTAACTGAAATTTATGCTTCCATGAAAAACAATGGTGGTAAACAACCCGGGGCATTTGATGGTGCATGGTTATTGGACCGCTATCGTTCAGAATTTGATATGTTGGATATTCTGGCTTTTGTCAAAAAGATAATTTTTCCTGCCGCTCTTTTTTTCGGTAAGATACAAGGAAAACATAAAAAATTTGAAGGGGCGCCTGATCCGGTGGAATAGAATACTACTCATATATTTCAAGGAATCAATTTATATTGGTCAATATATCAGGAAATTAGTAAAATTTGCAAAAGGTTGAAAAAATTCGAATATTTAAAAATTCCTGAATACCTGTCTCTATACTAAATTATCCCAATGCTTTTATTTCCTGCACCAGTTTATTGAGACTATCCTTTGCGTCGCCAAACAACATTTTAGTTTTTGATTCAAAGAATAATGGATTTTCAATACCGGCATAACCTGGTTTCATGGATCGCTTTAAAACAATAACTGTATCTGCATCCAGCACATCAAGTATAGGCATGCCATAAATCGGGCTCCCCGGATCGGTTTTAGCTGAAGGATTTACCACATCATTTGCCCCTACAACAATAGCTACATTCGTACCTTTAAGTTTATCATTGGAATCATCCAGATCCAGTAACTTATCGTAAGAAACATTGGCTTCTGCCAGAAGAACGTTCATATGCCCGGGCATTCTGCCGGCCACAGGGTGAATAGCATAAAAAACTTCAACATTGTTTTTTGAAAGCATAGCGTCCAATTCCTGACAGGTTTTTTGTGCTTGTGACACTGCTAATCCATAACCCGGTACGATCATCACTCTTTGGGCATAATACAATTGTATGGCCAGCTCATTGGCTGAAATCTCTTTATATACTCCAGCTACTCCGCTGGCATTAGAAGCAGCTGTACCTCCGAAATTACCCAACAGAACATTCCAAAGTGACCGGTTCATAGCATTACACATCATGACAGTCAGTATTATTCCTGCTGCTCCCACTAATATTCCACCTATCAACATGATCTGACTTCCAAATAATATACCTGCTGTTGCGGCGGATACTCCGGTTAGTGAATTAAGCAAAGAAATAACTACAGGCATGTCAGCACCGCCAATAGGTGCAACAAATGAGAAACCGTAAATCATGGATAATATCATAATGACCCAACCTAACCATTCATAATTTCCTTCACCTGCAATCAGGCAATAACCGGAAAATGCCATGATTACAA
Source organism: Saprospiraceae bacterium (assembly GCA_016714445.1). Lineage (GTDB taxonomy): Bacteria > Bacteroidota > Bacteroidia > Chitinophagales > Saprospiraceae > OLB9. Next base: position 294,646 of record JADJNF010000008.1, read on the forward strand.
TGAAAAATATATTATTGAAGGTATTATGTCCTCTAAAAGTAACATTCTTGTCTTCGACTTTTCCATCCAACTTGAGGTAAGCCAATACACTACCTGTAAATGAAACAGCACCTATTATTAACGTGGATATCAATATTAACCCGGAGCCAAGCTCCATCACGGCATCCTTAATCCCATACAGTTCTATAATGGCTAAAATCATAGCTGATGCACCACCAAATCCATTAAATAAGGACACCAATTGTGGCATCTCAGTCATCTGGACTTTTTTTGCCATATACCAGCCTATAATACCACCTAGTATAATACCAACAAAAATCCATAAGTAATTAGGATAAGAATTTTCTATAGGATCAAAGATGGATGTTATGATAGCTAAACCCATACCTATAGATGCAACTATATTTCCCTTTCTGGCTGTATCAGGAGAACTAAGATATTTTAAACCCCACACTATTCCCAATGCTCCAACCAGATATAATATTTTGACCAACGCTTCTACATACATACAATTATATATTTATGGTGTTATTTTTTCTTTTTAAACATCGAGAGCATTCTATTGGTAACATAGAACCCACCCATAACATTGATCATCCCCAAAATAATGGCAATTACTCCAACTATTATGGTAAAAATGTCTTCAGGATTCGTTTTTCTAAGCAGCAGGATACCACCTATGATAACAATTCCGCTTACCGCATTTGCTCCTGACATCAGCGGAGTGTGCAAAATCGTTGGCACATTCGAAATAATCTGAAAACCTAAAATAACCATGAATACTAATAAATATATCAGGGTGACGTTTTCGTTGATAAAAATGGCTACTTGCTCCATGATTAATTAGATTTAGAAATGAGGGCAGACTTTATGATTTCATTTTCTTCGTTCAGATTGGCAACCCCATCTTTAACTACTATCTGCAGAAAGTTAATAATATTATTAGAAAAAAGGGTACTTGCCACACCACTCAGCTCATCTGAAAGATCGGAATTGCCAACAATGGTAACCCCGTTTGTGACAATGATTTTATTATTCTCAGTGAAAGCACAGTTCCCTCCGGTGGAAGCTGCCAGATCAACAATAACTGATCCCGGTTTCATATTTTTTATCGTATCTTCTGTGACCAATAATGGAGCTTTACGACCTCTTACCTGTGCTGTGGCTATAATTATATTGGACTTTAGTGCTCGTTCCTGAACCAAAGCTCTTTGTTTTTCCAGGTATTCTTCTGATTGTTGGACAGCGTATCCTCCGGCACCACGATCATCAGTTGCACCTTCAACCTCTACAAAATTGGCCCCAAGACTCATTACTTCTTCTTTAGCGGCTGTCCGGGTATCAAAAGCTTCAACAACTGCACCGAGTCTTTTTGCTGTTGCAATGGCTTGCAGACCAGCGACTCCTGCGCCAAGTATCATCACCTTCGTAGGAGGTATAGTGCCAGCAGCTGTCATCATCATAGGAAACATATTGTTATAATAATCAGTGGCTTTAAGTACTGCTTTATATCCTGCCAGTGAAGCCATTGAAGATAAAATATCCATAGATTGAGCCAATGTAGTACGGGGGATCATATCCATACTGATCACATTGATCGGGTAATTGCTAAGCTGATCCAATACTGCTGCATTTTGATATGGGGCAAACATAGATATATAAATGGCATCTTTTTTCATTATACCAAGTTCGCTATCCGTAACAGGAGCAATACTTACTATGATGTCTGATGTGGTAAGAACAGATTCACGGGATGTCGAAGTAAATCCATTTTCATGATAAAGTTCATCAGAAAAACCTGCCTTTTCTCCGGCTCCTTTTTCAATCATTCGGGTCAAGCCCATCACATCCAGCTTCTTAGAAGATGAAGGAGCTATGGATACCCGATTAAAATATTGCTCTTTTAAAATTCCTATTACCATTATTCGCAAATATTGTAAGTTGCGAAGGTAAGAATTTTGAAATACTAATTATTCAGGAAAGCAAATTTTTATTTAAATGATTTATATCAGTGTTTGATCAACTGTCTGAATGGGTCTTCAGATGTGTCATATTTATACAGATTGTATTTTTCGATTTTGGTTATCAGTTTTTGAGCATAATTATCATCTGTAGCATAACCACAAAATTTTAAACCATATGCCCAGGCCGTATAATCCGTTTTATCAAAATTAAACAAGGGGCTGTATCGCTCCGTTTGGGATAAAAAATTTGACCTGTCGATATAGGAGTCGATGTCTGTCTCATAAGCGCGAAAGCAGGATTCTATCAATTGTCCTTTTCTGTTGAAATCATCATCTTTGTAGTAATATGTTTTTCCAGTCCAGTAGTTTTTGCATTTGATTCCAAAATGATTGTTGGCTTCTTTGGCTAGTTTACTTGTACCGTAATGGGATTCATGGAGACCTTGAGCCAGAGTAATACTAGCCGGAATTCCCGTACGATACATTTCTACAACAGCAAGGTCTTTATATGCTTCAATATATTCTGTTGCGGCAATTTCCGGATTAAAATCAAACGACACCAATCCAATACAAACAAATAGTATTATTACTCTTCCGATAGACATGTTGCAAAAAATTATAATATATTAGATTCAAAACCCGTGCCAAAGATGGCATTAATTTTATTAAGGACATGAAGATAAAGGCAAAACCTGCAAATTTCCTGTATTGTTGACCGTAATTCTGAAACAATTTCCATTTGTATTTTTTAAAACGAGTCCTTTGGTATATGTTTCAATTATCAAATCGCTCGTTTGCATTTTTATTTGAGGATGGGCATTGGAACAATTTAATGATTCAGTCTCGAGGGTACCTGATGTATTTATTTTTATTTTTTTACAGTTGCCGGAAATATCTTTTAATATCACACCATTTGTTGGATCTTCAAATGCTAAATCATTTTTCTCGAGCTTGATTACCGACTGATTGTTTACATGACATACGATACGTTGCGTAGAAAGGTTGCCACTGACATCGACAATTAGCCTGTAACAATATCCTTTATCTGATCGCAGGACCAAGCCTTTACTATTGTTTTCAAATATAATATCAGTACTTTTTGCCAAGGATACTTTTCCGGGATTCGTGCCGTCGCTGACAGGCATATCTACTTTGAATGTGAATAATCCCTGAGTTATATCACTTGCTAAAATACAACCGGATGGAAGATAAGGATAGACTCCCCAAGGACCTTTCCAGTCATGTGCGGCAACATCATAACCCAATCCGTTTTGCAGTTTATAGGTGTCATAATAGGCGATAAGCTTTGGTGACAATGGGTTGGAAATGTTAAAAATCTGAACCCCATCTTCATAATAGGATACAAATAAGGTATCTCCTTTTACAAAAGGATTATGTGGTCTGTTATTGCTAAACGTCGGAGCTTCAAGTGGATCTTTAAATGATCCAATCAGATTTAGAGCTGTACCAAGCCCTGTACCGCTGATCTGATATAATTTTAATGGTCTGCCTCGGGGCACTTCTTCAGCAGCATAAGCATATTGACCATTCGTGGTAAGCCAGCTGCTGTGGTTATATCCGGTTGCATCAGTATTTGATGCCAGTTGTTGAATATTTGCAGGATTTGTGACGTCCCACATAATATATCCATTATAACCATGAGAAGCATAGGCTATATTGTTTCTGACATATATATCATGTATATAGCTGGTCTGAAATTTTTTTAAAAGTACCGGATTTGCTGGTGTACCATTATATGTTACTCCATTAACAATTTCTGTATCTAAAGTATAAATAGTTAATTGTCCATTTGTAGCATTTGACCCCACCACATACAATCTGGCGTGTAAAGTATCAATGTATATATTATGTGCTCTGTCAAAAACTGCAGTACTTTGTGTTACAGAATAGTTATCTAAATTTATGATTTCCAATCCTTCGGTGCAAGCGCCTCCGTCACATACTCCGTAAGCATAATTTCGATACGTCTTAAAGTCTCTCCATGTAACTGTACTGCCATCAATATATGACATTTTTTGGATAGGATTCGAACAGTCCGTCACATCATATATATTTATTGCCTTACTACTTCCAATGATTGCATACTCTTTACCTGTTTTATCTACATATCCCCAAACATCATTATATTCATTTCCCGGCATACCACCAACATAAGCTTTGGGGGCAACATTAAAGTTTTGTGCAGATAAATGTATTATACCTGATATAAAGAATACAAACCAAAACATTTTGATGTCTTTCATTTTTACTACTTTTAGCCCCATAAAGTAAATTTGTTATGATGATTGCAAATATAAGGCCTGAAATTTTATCACATCTCTGTAAAGATAAAAAACTTGCAGTTTTAATAGAAAATTGTGAAGTAGTCATACAAAAAGGACCAATAAAAGTATTTGATGATCTGATCAGATCCATCGTCTCTCAACAATTATCCACAAGTGCAGCAGCGACCATTTATAGCCGCTTCATTAACTCAATTGATGATAAAAGTAGTGTATCAGAACAGATTTTAAGTAAAAATACGGATGAGTTACGAGCATTCGGCCTGTCATATCAAAAAGCATCTTATATCCAGAATGTTGCAAGGCACTTTGAAGAAAACAGCTTGCATGAAACTGACTGGCACACCTGGAGCGACGAAAATATTATACAGGAGTTGACGAAGATTAAGGGTGTAGGCAGATGGACGGTGGAGATGATTCTTATGTTTTCTTTGTACCGAGAAGATGTCCTGCCGCTCGATGACCTTATTATAAGAAACAACATAATTTCGCTTTATGACGTGAGATCAGAAAAAAAACAACTCATAGCAGATCTTCAGGATATTGCGGAGCCTTGGAGACCATATCGTACTTATGCATGTCGATATCTTTGGGCGGCTAAAGATAGTAAATATCTAAAATAACCGATTTTTAATCAATTCTTCTAGAATGAAACAATTTTATACCATTGGATTACTTATCATATCAAATGTTTTTATGACACTGGCCTGGTATGGACATCTCAAGTTTGCTGAATGGAAATGGTCAGCAAAACTAGGACTCTTATCCGTGATCCTGATCAGTTGGGGAGTCGCTTTTTTTGAATACTGTTTTCAGGTACCGGCCAATAAAATTGGTTTCACCGGAAATGGAGGTCCATTTAATCTCTGGCAACTCAAGGTGCTGCAGGAAGTGATTACCTTAGTGGTCTTTACAGGATTTACCTTATTAGCTTTCAAAACAGAGACCTTCCGAACCAATCATCTCATTGGGTTTTTATTTTTGATTCTTGCAGTATACTTCATTTTTAAAAAATAATACTCACTTCCTGGAGTTTTTTACCAGTTCCATAAGCCAGGTGACTTCTGCTTCAGTGAGATATCGCCAGGTATCGTAGTCTATTCCGTCGAGCGTGATATCCATAATACGCACCCTGGTCAAATTTTTCACATGATATCCAAGATATTCACACATCCTACGGATCTGTCGGTTGAGACCTTGAGTAAGTACTATATTGAAAGTAAAGTCATCTATCTTTCTGACTTTACAAGGTCGTGTCACAGTATCCAAAATGGGCACACCAGTTGACATGGTTTTGATAAAAGCGTTATCTATGGGTTTATTGACGGTAACCACATATTCTTTTTCGTGATAATTGCCGGCACGAAGTATTTTGTTTACAATGTCTCCGTCATTGGTCAGCAAAATAAGACCTTGAGACATTTTGTCCAGTCTGCCTATGGGAAATATTCTTTCTTTATAGTGAAGGTGTTCGATGATGTTGTCAGGGTCACGTTCGTCAGTGGTACATACGACACCTACCGGCTTATGAAATGCTATATAAACAGTTTCGACATTTTTTGTGATTAACTCGTTGTCCAGATATACTTTGTCTGATGAAGACACCCTATTCCCTTTACGGGCGATTGTTTCATTGATTTTGACTCTTCCGGCTTCTATAAGCTTATCAGCATCACGACGCGAGCAAAGTCCTGTTTCACTGATATATTTGTTCAGGCTGATGTGTTCCTGCTCCATTTCTTGCTTTTAAAGCTGCAATTATATTAATATTCAAACTGAAAACCCCTATTTAAGTGCTCCTAAATCAACAAAAGAGTCAAATTTTTCAATAAATTGATGTTTTGGTGTGTCTCTTTTTGAAAGATTTTTATCAAGGCTTATCAATTCACCACTCATTGGAACGGCTTCCTCCCCAAGATTATTTTTTGATAAAAGGCTTTCAAGTCTGACTCCATATTTCTGAGCTATTTCATACATGGTTTCACCTTTTTCTACTTTATGAAAAGCGTTATCTTCTTCCTGATATGACTTTTTCTTTTTTTGAAGAAATATAATTTCGCCGGTATACAATATATGATCCTGACTGGCTATTCCTTCATTATATTCCAAAAGGTCAAATACATTTTCACCATTGCGAATGGCTAGCTCTTTGATAGATTCTCCACCAGATGCACGTACTGTTTTGAGATCATTTATTTTCGATACTATATATCTTCCTGAAACTTTATTGTTTGGTTTTGTTTTGGATTCCTTTCTTGTCTCTGGTTTATTAATTCTTTCAGTGTTGATTTGTGTTTGTTTACCCTGATATTCCTTTTCCGGCTGCTTGGTATTCTCAGCGATAAAATCGTCTGTTTTCTTTTTAGGCAATGATATTGGCTCATCAAATTCATACAACTTATAACTTTCAATGATTTTTATAAGTTTGGATGGGTATGAGGGATCTGTAGCATATCCTGAAAATTTCAATCCATTTGCCCAGCCCACGTAGTCGGTCGTGCCCAATTCGAAAAGAAATCCGTATCTGGACTGTTTGGATGGGAGTGTTAGAAACTCAGAATGTGCAAGGTAGGACTCCTCAGCATTGGAATATGCCCTAAAACAACTTTCAATAATTGAACCATCGTTGTCTGTCTCATCATCGTGTTTAAAGTAAGTGTTTCCTGACCATTCCTTTCCACATTTTATACCAAAATGATTATTGGCCTGGTTTGCAAGTGGGCTTCTCCCAAGATCCGACTCAAGAATGCCCTGAGCCAATTTAATACTTGCTGGTATTCCGGTACGTCTCATCTCAACAACAGCAATGCTTTTATATGTAGAAATATAATTTTCTGTTAATTTTTTATTGGCTAAAGTATGCTGAGATGTAAAACAAAAAGCGCTTAAAATGAATGTTTTTACTATTAATCTGATTAACATATATATTATAAATTATTGTAATTTATTAGTGCAAATACCATTCCGCTTTTTCCAACATATAAATAACCTCCTTATAGAATGAATTTTTATTGGAAAATATTGTTAGTATTGCATGTCGGATATTCGATAAGTGAAAATTATAAAAAAATGGATATAACAGATTTATTACAAGGTCCTATGAAGGACATTATTATCAGTCAGGTAGGAAATCAATTGGGCTTAGAAAATTCAGATCAAACGAACTCAGCCGTTGATGGTGTCTTTGCAACATTGTTAAATGCTGTGGCAAACAATGCATCTACTCCAGAAGGTCAGAATTCATTACTTTCTGCTTTGGATAGAGATCATGATGGCAGCATATTGAATGATTTGGGTGGTTTTCTTTCCGGAATGGTTCAGCCACAAAACCCAAATACCACAAATGGTGCAGGTATATTAAAACACATTTTAGGTGAACAACAATCCACAGCAGCAGATGCGATTTCTAAATCAAGTGGTATTGACTCTTCTAAAATTATTCAAATAATGACTACTCTGGCCCCTATTGTATTGGGATATCTTGGAAAAGCCAAAGCAACTCAACAACCTCAGGCAGAACAAGGTGGTGGATTTTTGGATATACTGACGGGCGCAACTAAAACCGTCAATCAGCAACCAAGTAATCAAGGCTTTTTCTCTAAAATGATGGACAAAGATGGGGATGGAAGTATGGTAGATGATTTGGCAGAAATGGGCTTTAAATCAATATTCGGCAAAATATTGGGAGATAAATAGTTATTTCAAACATTCTATAAGCCTTTAATCATTAAGGTTACCTAAGGATAATTTTTATAAAGCTGCAAAACTTAATCGAAGATTTGCAGCTTTTTCGATTTAATTTGTCACATTTTATGATCAAATTAATACAAGAACAATTGTAAAGAATCACCTTTCGAAATTTAAAATTTTAACAACACTTCATCATGAACAGACGATTATTCAGTAAAATTGGATTTTTGACACCACTTCTGCCATTTTCTCTTTCAAAACCTTCGGATACCATAGACGACAATAGAATGAAAAATATATTTGTTCATCATGTATATTTTTGGTTAAAAAATCCGGAAAGTAAAGATGATTTTGACCAACTTGTAGCAGGTTTAGAGACCTTATCGAAAGTCAAATCATTGAAATCTTTTCATTTAGGTATACCTGCATCTACAAACAGAGATGTCATAGATGGATCATATTCGATATCCTGGTTGACCATTTTTCATTCCCCAAAAGATGAAGAAAAGTATCAAAAAGATCCGATTCATCTTGATTTTGTAAAGAATTGTCAGCATTTATGGGCAAAGGTAGTGGTGTATGACTCTATTGACCAATAAATATATTTACCACCCAGTGTATCAAACTCCATCCTTTAAAAAGTGATACCTGCTTTTGTATAATTAATACTGGAATGTCAAATCGGTTGAAATATTATTGGACCAAAATCCATTTTGGCAGGATTTTTCAATACAAAATAAAGTACTTAGTGTATATTTGCCACTAATATGACCACTAGTTTGTTTTAGTGGTCTTTTATTTTTAATTAAAGCCATACTAATCCTAGTAATATGTACGTACATTTTCATTTGCATTACCGAACTGTTTTCGGGGAGCAGATAGGTATTCAATATATCAAAAACAAAGAAGAACAACCTGAAGAATATTTATTTCAGACTATTGATGGTGAAAATTGGACCGGAAAACTTCTCGTAAATGAAAAAGATGTACTCTCATACCATTATTCAATGTTTAATAACGGTAAGAAATCGCAGACTGAGTGGGGAAAACCAAGACAGTTGAATATTACTTCTGACAGAAATATATTTGTAGAAGATAAGTGGAGACAAAGAGCTAATGAAAATAATGCTTTTCTTACTACAGCATTTACTAAATCAATATTCGGAAGACCAGCTCAAACGCCAAAAAAAAGTAACAGACCAAAGATAAACACCAAAAATAAGGTTACATTTCAACTATCTTCTGCAAGCATTCAATCGCATTTGGTATTTGGTGTCGTGGGAAATACAAAAGAATTTGGGGAATGGAAGATACCAGTTGCTATGGATGACTCAAATTTTCCGCTATGGCAACTTTCTGTTCCTTTTGATGGCAATGATCTGCATGTTGAGTACAAATATGTCGTGATTGACCCAAAGGATGGGTCAGTAAAAGTATGGGAAGAAGGAGACAACAGAACCTGTCATTTTGTCTTAGGTAGTCCAGAAGGGAATCACATCATCATCACGGATGATCATTTCAGATATAACGATGCTAAGTGGAGGGGTGCCGGTGTTGCAATACCTATATTTTCACTAAGGAGCAACTACGGAATGGGCATAGGAGAATTTTCCGATATGGATCTCCTCACCGATTGGTCAGAATCGGTCGGCATGAACGTTATCCAGATATTGCCCGTAAATGATACCATCGCCAATAAAACCTGGGCAGACAGTTATCCTTATGCGGCTATTTCTGTTTTTGCCCTTCATCCGCTATATATCAATATTCAACGGATAGCAGGTTTTAAAAAGAAGTCAGATCAAAAAGATTTTCAAACTATAAAAGATGAACTGAATACACTGGAAATGGTGGATTTTGAAAAAGTCCTTAAATATAAATTTAAATTTCTCAGGATTCTTTTTGATCAGGAATATAGTGATTTTAAAACAGATAATAACATTCAGGAATTTATAAAAACAAATGGTGAATGGCTTAAACCATATGCTGTGTTCTGCCATTTACGGGATAAGTACAACACTTGTAATTTTAATCAATGGCCTGAATACTCGACGTATTCAAACCAAATATCAGAAGAACTTTGTTCAGATATAAATAATGATTTAAAGGAAATTGAATTTTACTTTTTTATACAATATCATGCTGACAAACAACTTTCTGATGCCAAATCTTATGCCAGACAAAAGGGAGTTATTCTCAAAGGCGATTTGCCTATTGGTATTTATCGGTACAGTTGTGATGCCTGGGTAGCCCCTGATCTATATAATATGGATGAACAAGCCGGGGCACCACCTGATGACTACGCTAAATTGGGTCAAAATTGGGGATTTCCCACCTACAATTGGACAGTTATGGCTAAAGATGGTTTTGGCTGGTGGCGTAAAAGGATGCAACAACTCAATAGGTATTTTGATGCGATGCGCATTGATCATATTCTGGGGTTTTTCCGAATCTGGCAAATACCCACTCATCAGGTGGAAGGAACTATGGGTATGTTTAATCCCAGACTTCCGTTGTCCAAAGATGAATTGGCGGGTTATGGAATATCCGGAGATCTTACCAGATACACAACGCCTTATATTACTTATGATATCTTAGGCAAAATGTTTGGAAATGAACTGGAAGATGTTTTTGAAATATTTTTTTCAGCAGGTAGTCATGACAGAGTACACTTCAAAACATCTTTTGATAACCAGCAAAAAATAAGCGTTTTTGTCTCACAAAACCCGAAATACAGTAAACACGAAAAAAGCCTGCTCAATCTGATGACAGAGGTATTATTGCTGACGGAGCCCGGCAGTGATGGTCAGTTTTTTAATCCAAGAATTACTCTGTCGACCACCCAATCATACAGTCATCTGGACCATCATACCAAAGCTAAATTTAATAGTGTATATAATGACTATTACTTTTTCAGACATGATGAATACTGGAAACAGCAGGCATTATGGAAACTACCTGCCATTCTGGACGCCAGTGATATGCTCATATGCGGAGAAGATTTAGGGATGATTCCAAAAGCTGTTCCCGGAGTGATGAAGGATATGAATATTATCTCACTGGAGATACAACGTATGCCCAAAGGAAACAGTAAATTCGGTCAGGTTAGAAATTATCCTTATTTTTCTGTTTGCAGCCCTTCATGTCATGACATGTCAACCATAAGAGGCTGGTGGGAAAGTGACCATGAAAATGCCAAGGACTTTTATTATAATTATTTACATTGGTATGGATTGACCCCATTGCAGGCAAGCCCGGAGATCGTAAAGGCCATAGTTGAAGATCATCTGGCATCACCAAGTATGCTGGCTATATTTCCTATTCAGGATCTGGTAGGAATAGACTCGGCTTTAAGAAAATCAAATGCCGATTCTGAACAAATTAATGAACCGTCCAATCCTAAACATTACTGGCGATTCAGATTTCACATCAGTATGGAAGATCTCTTAAAATCAGAAAGTCTCAATGAGCAGCTCAGATCCATGGTCAGAAAATGTGGTAGGTAAAATCAATAATGGAACCTGTTTCTTTTACATCCATTCTTACTCAATTTCCTTCATCTCCGCTCTGGGGCTGGCATTTTATTGTTCCGGCTATAGTTGCTAAACAATTTATAAAGGGTAAAGACAGAAGGGTGGTATGTACCATAAATGACAAAGTTACCTTGCATTGCGCCCTTATGCCAAATAAAGATTCCTGCTTTATCATGCTCAATCAGCAAATACAGAAAAAACTACAGACACCAATCAATAGCGAAATTACTGTTAGTTTAATAAAGGATGAATCTGAATATGGAATGCCCATGCCTGAAGAGTTTAGAGAAGTTCTGGATCAGGATCCTGATGCTGACAAATATTTTCACGCGCTGACAGCAGGTAAGCAACGAAGTCTGATTTATATCATCAGCAAAGTTAAGAATACAGATAGCCGCATACGAAAATCTTTAGCCATTGCAGACCATATCACCGCCAATCGTGGATCTATTGATTATAAATTACTCAATGAAGCATTGAAAGAATACAATAAAATGTAAGGCCCTGAAGATTTCCCTTACAAAAACTTTAGTTTGATCTCCAAAAGAAAGGGGTAAACAGTATAAGAATAGTAAATAACTCCAGTCTGCCCAATAACATAATAACAATAAAAACCCATTTAGCAGATAAAGGTACCCAAGAAAAATTATCTAAAGGGCCCAACTTTCCTATAGATGGTCCTACATTTCCTAAAGTGGTAGCTACTCCGCCTATAGCTGTCATAAAATCCAAACCTAATATGGTGATAATCAGAGATCCAAGTATAAAGACAATCAGATACACCAGCAGAAAAACAAGAATGTGTGTCAGAATTCTGGGAGCTACCAATTCTTTATTAATTTTAATTCTTATCATGGCCCTGGGATGAAGAATCCTTTTAAACTCCAGATAGGTATTTTTGACAAAAACCATATGTCTGATAAATTTTATCCCTCCCGCTGTACTTCCTGCACAAGCCCCCAGAAACAGGGCAAGGAAAAAGAACATAGTTAAACCAGGGCTCCAGGAAGTGTAATCAGATGTTACAAAACCTGTAGTAGTAATGAGACTCACCAAAGCAAAAAATCCGTTCCTGAAATTTTCTTCATAACTGCTGTCTACCATAAAATTGACCCATAAGCCTAAGATAAGGGCAGAAATTAAAATGAACAAGGAATAATACCTGAATTCTTCATTGATCCATACTTTCTGAAATTTCCCTTTGAAGAGATAGTAAATAACCGCATAATTGCAACCGGCAATAAACATAAATGCTATGATGGTATATTCTATGATAGGAGAAGCATAATAAGCAATACTTGCGTTTTTTGTTGAAAAACCACCTGTACCCATGGTGGCAAATGCATGATTGACAGCATCAAACATAGTCATTCCCTCCAGCCACAAAAGCAAAGTCAGAATTACTGTAAGACTAAAGTATATGAACCACAACCTTTTGGCAGTTTCTTTGATTCGTGGGTGGATTTTATCTGCAGTGGGTCCGGGAGATTCTGCTACAAAAAGTTCGATACCGGCTATACCCAACAGTGGAAAGAGGGCTACTGTGAGAACTATGATCCCCATTCCACCTATCCAGTGGGTCAGACTCCTCCAAAAAAGTATTCCTTCAGGTAATCCTTCTATATTATTAAAAATACTGGCTCCGGTAGTAGTAAAACCTGACACTGATTCAAAAAGAGCATCCGTATAAAAAGCGGTAACTCCCGAAAAATAAAATGGTAAAGCACCAAACAACCCAAGAAAGAGCCACCCGAGACTTACGATCAGATATCCTTCTCTTTTATTGACAAATGTGCTGCTGCTGAATTTATAGGTCCATGACATTAATCCAAACAAAAATGTAACTACGCCTGATTTTATAAATGCCAGATAATCATAACTTTCAAAATAAATGGACACCCCTGCCGTAATAAACATACCCAAACCGAGTAGTATCATTAATACTCCTATTACATTAGATATGGGTTGTAAATTTATTTGCATAATGTTACCTGAACAGGTCTTCTACTTTGCCAATGGCCGCCGGAAGTGCCAGTACGATTACTTTGTCATGAATATTCAGTACAAAGTCTCCAGTTGGTATTACTGTATCTTCTCCTCGTATTACAGCTCCGATGATTGCCTGATTTGGTAATTTAAGATTTCTGATTGCCGTCCTGGTAAGTTTACTTTCTTTGCTAATTGCATATTCAATAACTTCTCCATCTACACCATGCAGACTGGCGATAGCTTCAACTTTTCCTTTTCTGACATATCTGAATATATTATTTGCGGCGATGATTTTTTTATTTATCATGGTATTAACCCCTATGTTCTGTGAAATATGAGTGTAGTCCAGATTTTCTACCAAAGCGATGGTCTTGAAAACGCCTGCATTTTCAGCCATTAGAGAAGTAATGATATTTGTTTCACTATTGGGAGTTACTGCTATAAAAGCATCCATTTTTTGTAAACCTTCTTCCTTCAGCAATTCAAAATTTGAAGGATCTCCTTTTATCACTAGAGTATTGTTAAGCTCATCCACCAACATTTTACATTGTTTTTCATCTTGCTCTACGATGGTGATGTTGTAATCATTTTCAAGTTTCTTGGCTGCGGTCATGGATATGACGTTTCCACCAATAAACATGATGCTTTTAATTTCGTGTGCAGCTTTCCCAATCGTATTGAGCAAGTCGTCTACTTCTTTTTTACTGGTAATAAAATATATGTGATCACCTCGGCGCAGAAGGGTATTATTTCTGGGCAATATGGTTTCATTTCCTCTTAAAATGGCGATGGGAGTATAAACAGTCCCTTTAAAATTACGTATTTCTTCTATGGTTTTCCCGGTATATAATGAGCTGTCTTCAATGGTTATCCCAATAAGAGATACTTTCCCGTTTTCAAATTCAAAACTATCGGTCACCTGACTTAACTCCAGTAATCGTATGATTTCCTGTGAAGCGAGCAGTGAAGGTGAAATGACCTTATCCACACCCAATTCATTAAAAGTGGCTTTGAACTCTTTTTGCAGGTTGGAAATATTGTTTATCCTTGCTATGGTTTGTTTAGCTCCCAATTTTTTTGCTAGTATACAAGACACCAGATTGTCATTTTCGAGGGTAGTTACTGCAAGAAATATACTCACTGGAGCCATATTTATATCTTTGAGCAGCTGAATGGAAGATGCATCTCCCAATACTGTCTGGACGTCAAGATGCGCCTGTGCATACTCCAATACGTCCCTATTGGTATCAATGAGTATAATATCATGTTGAGCAGATGACAGTAATTTTGCCAAATGGAACCCAATACCGCCTGCACCTGCTATGACTATTTTCATTTTTTATTACTTTTGACCATTTAAAATGTAAAAGCGGACGCAAATGTAGAATTATTCACAGATTTACCTTATTAAGGCTATAAATATATTGAAAAATTATGATTAATGTTTTTAAAAAAAAATAACATCAAAAAAATAAATATCAAATTGTATGAAAATTCTTATGGTTTGCCTTGGTAACATCTGCAGATCTCCGATGGCACAAGGTATTTTAGAAGCTAAAATCAGAGGTAAAAATCTGAATTGGGAAATAGATTCAGCTGGTACTTCAGGGTGGCATGACGGCGAAGGACCGGACAAAAGGGCTATTCTGGCTGGCAAAAAGAAGGGTGTGGATATTTCAAAACAAGTTTCAAGAAAAATAATGTTATCTGATTTGGATTATTATGACTTCATTTTTGCGATGGACAGCACAAATTATCAGGATATAATTAAGATATGTTCAACCGAAACCCAGAAATCAAAAGTAAAATTAATTATGAATCTAAAATATCCCGGAATGAATATGGCCGTACAGGACCCATATTATGATGGTAAGTTTGATGATGTGTTTGAATTGTTAAATGATGCGATGGACGATGTAATCAATGCTTTGGTCTGATTTTAGAAATTTGTTCGGCTCAAATATTGTTAGCTGAGATTATTATTAAACCAACAAAACATTACAATGCTAAAGACAATTAAATCATTAGTTTTTATATGTACTGCCTTAGGATTCATGGCTTTCTTAAATTCTTGCAACTATGCTAAATCAAATCAGCAGGTAGTAATCTCATCAGACTGCGGGATGACCTGGAAAAAGATAAATGCCGGTGATGCTGTACCAAAAGGAGTAGCCAATCCTTGCTATATGAAAGTGGTCATTCCCAATTTTCCCATGCAGGGAGACAGTAGATTTATCACCAATCTCAAAGACAGGGTTCGGGCATACGTTCATATTGATTACGATTACAGCATTACAGATCCATTGGAATTTATAAAACAAGCCAAGTTTTTGGGTAAGGCAAACGCTAATGCAGATAGTGATGGTGCCCTGGAACCTTCGGCATTTGAAGGTGCAGAAAACATGGTAATTGATAAAAGAATCCGCGATGTAAGTAAGTCAATATTCCTTACGGAAGATATTGTTGAGCTGGATCAGGCGGAGATTGAAAACAAACTACTGGCAGAGTCCAATAAAATTTTATCTCCATTGGGTGTTAACTTAAATTTCATAACATTAACTTTTGATCTGGATGACCAAACCCGACAGGCAATAGATGTATCTACAGCTATGAAAATTTATGAAAGTAAAAATCTTGGAGAGATCGGAAAACAAGTGATTATCCAAAAGGCAGGCGCCGCAAGATTGGTGGTTGAAAGTAATCCTCAGGAAAAGATAAAATTGATCGAAGAAGAATAATGTAAAAATAATCCGGTAGTTGCTTTTTAATTAATTCAAAGCAACTACCGGAATATTTTAAACTACATTTATTTTAGTTACCAACGTCACTTTGGATTTTATGGAATTTGAGATCAGGCAGGCGCTTTCTGATTTGATAAGAATTCTTTCTGCTTTTTCCTTGTCCGATTCATTCACTATAGTTAATTCTGGACTTAGGACTATTTCTGTCATGAGATATTTGCCTTCTTGTTTTTCAAGCTTTCCTTCGGCAAAACATTTAAAATCGGTGAACTCAAGTTTTGAGTTTTCAGCTACCGCCAGAAAAGTCGTCATGAAGCAGCTATTTACTGCCGCTGTAAAAAAATGTTCCGGAGACCATACTCCTTCGACTCCATTGGGAAATTGTGGTGGTGTAGCCACATCTATCTGAGTAAGTAATTCAGGTGAGGAAACTTCACCGATACGGTCTGCGACCCAATTCAGATGTACATTATATATATGCGATTCCATTTATTTAGGTTTAATTATTTCGTATTCAATATTATCAGGCTTGTTTTCCGCATATTTTTGTGAGGGCACACCGCATGCACCCGACCCGCAACAACCGGTATTTGTAATGGCTTGTAAAAGTAAAAATGATGCAATAAAACCTGAAAAACTGTCCTTGAGCAATAAAGCCTGATAAGCGAAGTATAGTCCAAGTAATAATCTAAGCCATCTCATTACACCCCAATCCCGAAAATATGTAATACTATTCATTAGATTAAAGTTGATGGCTCAATGATTTTAAATAATTTACTGTCATCCATGAGCCACCATTCACACATGAAAAGCCATTGGAAGAAAGGTAATTTTCTACCTGACCACTTCTATTACCTGAAGCACAACATAAAATCAATGGTGCTTTTAAATTTTTTAATTCTTCTATACGGTATGGAACTTCATTTAAAGGAATGTTGATGGATCCTGCGACATGGCCACCCATAAATTCTCCCGGAGTTCTTACGTCTACGATGGTTCCTTCATCGTCTGCAATTAATTGTTCTATATTCATGTCAATTTATTTATAGCACAAAGGTAAAGGGTTGCATTTTATCGATGTGCTACCTGTGTTACAGATAGATTTGGATTGCAGGGCAGCACATATCACAACTTCTGTTTAAACTTGAGATCGACAGGGTAAACATCAAAACAAAAGCTATTGAAGCCCACATTCAAAATGCAAAAACTGAAGTACTTTTTAATCCACATCTATCACTTGACGCGTGTGACCTGCAAAAATACCTGTGCCGCCATTGATATTGGTTGTGACAGGAACCGGCGTGCCAAAAGGGTTGTCGGCAGTGTTTTGGTGTGCATTAAGAGAGCGGCTAAATTTGTAATAGTCTTCCGAGATACCATACCAAACCAATTTTACATTTCCTTTTGCCCAATCTTCCGGAATACGATACGTTTGAAAATCCAGGATCTTTTCTTTTCCATCAAAACCATCATCTGTCAATAAAACAGTATATCTCTCATGCGATTCAAAGACGGCTGGATCAAGACTGCTTACAGATGTAGGTCGGATTTGATTGTTAAAAAAAGGAGCTATAATTTGCACGGCATAATAATTTTTACCAGGTTTATCCATAAACTTTACAGATACCTTACTTCTTTCATCGCCGTTTTGGTCCAAACCACCATCTTCGTAAAAAACCGCTGAAAGTATATCTGTCTCCGGCAAAAACCTGAAAGTTGATGATGCTTGCCCATACAAGGGATGTGTGGCTAAAATAGACAGTTCATCACCTTGTTTCAATGGTGATGGTAAGATCACTGCATAATTATAATAGGTACTTGCCTGGGCATTTATCTTTGCTACATAAGATTGGCCATTGACTGTTAGTATTACTTCAGCATCATTGATATTTAAATCATAGATTTCTATGTTTTCGAGTATGCCTGCATTTGTAGATATTCTGAAATCTATAGTATCCCTACCTGTATAAGCAAGATGATCTATCACCAGAGTTTTTTCAAATGGGGGCGGATCCAGCTCTAAAGTCGTCTCAAAAAAATCTTCACATGATGTTAAAATCAAAAAGAAAGAAATGGCGATGATATATAATATACTTTTGAAATGCATGATGTATTATATTTAAAACTTAAGAGAATAGGTCACATAAGGTATAAGCGGAAATAAACTAACTTGTTTTAACACTCTTTTTTCTACTCCTGTATCCAGATAGTCGGTGTCAAAATATACAAAAAAGGGATTATTATTGGCATAGGCATTGTAAGCACCAATAGACCAGGTACGTGTCCTGTTTTTTCTTGTTTTAATAAAATTGATCCCGATATCCAATCGGTGATAAGCATTCATTCTGTAACTGTTTCGATCACCATATTGCTCCACGTTGGTCAGATAAGAATAATCGAGATTTTCTCCGGAGACAATAGCTCCATATCTTGACTTCGGTAAGGTGACTGCATTTCCGGTACCATACACCCATGTAGACGAGACATTTATTTTTTTGGAAAGCTCATAGATGGCAACTATTGATAGGTCATGTCTCCTGTCATATCTGTAGGGGAAGGCTCTACCTTCATTGAGATCTGAAAACTGTCTGTTGTTCCATGCAAGTGTATAGCCTATCCAACCGGACAGTTTACCGGTTTTCTTCTGCAAAAAAAACTCAAATCCATATGCTTCCCCTTTGCCTTGTGTGATTCTGTCTTGCCAGTCTGACAGTTCAAATAATCCTGAGCCGTCTTTGTATGCTATCAGATTATTCATCCTTTTATAATATGCTTCGACTGATATTTCGTAATCTTTACCGAAAGTTTTGGCAACTCCTATGGCAGCTTGCCATGACTCCTGCGGCTTCACTCGTGCCGTGGTGGGCAGCCATAAATCTGTAGGCAAACCGATGCCTTCAAAAGACAACAAATTGATAAATTGCCTCATTGTAGCAAAGGATGCTTTAAGTCCTATCCCTTTCGGTAACAAATATCGGGCACTAAACCTTGGCTGAAGTGATGTATAAAATGCATCATCGACACTGAATCCGGAGAGATGAAGTCCAACATTTACTTTTAGTTTTTTAGTAATTTCAAAATCGTCTTCAACATACATGGCCATTTCTGTGGCATTTTTTATTGGCTGACCCAAGGTCTGCTTAAAATTTATGCCATTTGTAGCAGATATTTGTTCAAGGTTAAACTGTCCCGGATTGAATTCGTGAAAGATGACATTGGTCCCAAAACGTATAAAATGTCTGGGAGATGGAACATAGTCAAAATCAATTTTGGCAGCATAATCTCTGATGCCGGATAGATAGCCAAGGGATATCAGATCAGTAGACTTATCCTCATATTCAGTACCAAGAGATATTGCTGTATTCAGGTTGTATTTGCTGTAGGTCAGGGTAGTATTCATAAAGAGTTTGTCATGTATGACATGATTCCATCTTAGTGCACCCGTCAGATTTCCCCACCCGAGACCATTGTCCGTAAAGTCTTTATTTCCAAATTCTGTATCTTTCTGATTAAAATAAAACTTATCATTGCCACCATATACACTGAGATAAATTCTATCCCTTTGCGAAAACGTATGATTGACTTTGGCATTCAGATCATAAAAATAGTAACCAGTATCTCCTTCAGATCCGGAATCTTTAAAACTTTGTTTGATGAATGGTTTGGCCAACAGGTCTATATAAGTACGTCTCCCGGAAACCAAAAATGAAGTTTTACCCTTATTTATAGGTCCTTCGAGTGTAAGTTTGGAACCTACTAAACCAATAGACACATCACCATGAAATTCCTGCTGATGGCCATCCTTAAGATTGATCTCCAATACACTGGATAATCTGCCACCATATCTTGCAGGAAATCCACCTTTGATCAGGGTCACATCTTTGATTGCTTCCGCATTAAAAACTGAAAAAAAGCCAAAAAGGTGATTGGCATTATACACAGGTACACCATCCAGCAAGATGAGATTTTGATCCGGACTTCCACCGCGCACATAAAGTCCTGCCTGACCTTCGCCGCCTGATTGAACTCCAGGCAACAATTGCAATGCCTTTAATACATCTGTTTCGCCCATTAGAGCAGGTATCTTTTTTATCTGAAGGATAGGTACATCAATCATGCTCATCTGTGTCTCCGTTTCTATTTTTTTATCTTTTGTTGCGGTGATTTCTATCTCATCAAAGACAGCTTCACTTTTCATTTTTATGTTGTAACTCAGAGATACTTGACCTGAGATGTTTATTGATTGGGCAGAGTATCCAATGTAAGATATTTCCAACAAAATCACATCATCCCGATCAAGAGTTATACTGTAAAATCCAAACGTATTTGAGACTGTTCCACTTTGTGTAGATGGATGATAGATATTACATCCGATGAGTTTTTCTCCTGATGATTCATCTTCTATGTATCCGGATATCGTAACTTTCTGTGCAGCCAGAAGATGACAAAATAGTATTATTATATATAGAATAATGGATTTTTTTAGCATAAGGTTGCATATTAAAGATGATGATATTTAAGTCTTAAATGTAAATAAAGGAAGTTTCGCTGCTTGTAAGTATTAATTTTAACGTTTATTTAATGTGTTATTCTCAGGAATTTTTCATCTTTGTGAGACTTCACTAATTTACGTTAAAATATCATTCAAAAGTATATGATTCACAATTTATCATCCCAAAATTCCATAGCAAATCAATTTCTGGCACAACTTCGTGATGTAAATGTACAAAACAACAGACTTCTTTTCAGGGAGAACATGGAACGTCTGGGAAATATTTTTGCATATGAAATAAGTAAACACCTTGATTATAAAGAAGTAGAAGTTGAGACGCCATTAGGTATTGCCAAATCTAATATCCCTGATTCAAAAATAGTTTTGTGTACTATATTACGAGCAGGGTTGCCTTTGTATAATGGAATCCTTGATTTTTTTGATGATGCCAATAATTCTTTTGTAGCAGCATATCGAAAAAACCATAAAGATGGGACCTTTGAAATAAGTCTTGAATATATCACCTGCCCTGATCTCACAGGAGCCACACTGATACTTATCGATCCAATGCTGGCCACTGGTGCATCCATTGAAAAGACGCTGGAGTCCCTTTCTGAATATGGTAAATATGAACAATTGCATATAGTTTCTATTATTGCTTCGTCTTTTGGCGTCAATCATATAAAAAGACTTTATCCTAATGCACATCTTTGGATGGCAGCCGAGGATGAAGAACTGACAGCAAAATCTTATATCGTACCAGGTTTGGGGGATGCCGGTGATCTTGCTTTCGGAAAAAAATTGCAGGAATAATTTTAAAATATTGAGGATATGGGATTAAAATTGAAATGGAATTCGCCGGTCATTTTAACTTTTGCCTTGGTTTGTACTGCAGTTTTTGTTGCTGATATGTTGATGATGGGCAAATTAATGCCTGTATTTACAGTGTATCCATCTATGGACTGGTCCAATCCATTTTCATTGGCAAGTCTGGTCACACATGTGTTTGGTCATGCCAATTTGGAGCATTTACTTGGTAATCTAACATTTATCTTATTGCTGGGACCCATAATAGAAGAGAAATATGGGTCAAAAAGACTTATTTACATGATTTTGGCCACCGCACTGATCACTGGTTTTATAAATATCATGTTTTTTAATACTGGTCTCATGGGAGCCAGTGGCATAGTTTTTATGCTGATCTTATTGGTTTCGTTTACCAATGTCTCTTCCGGCGAGATTCCGGTTACATTTATACTGGTAGCATTGCTTTTTATTGGAAAGGAATTACTCCAAAGCGTAGAAATCAATCAGATAGCAGAATCTGCGCACATCATAGGTGGTATATGTGGAAGTTTTTTTGGCTTCAAGGGAGCGGGACGTTGATTCTATAAAAAATTACTGGTTACTCCCAGCATTCTCTCTTTAAATTGTGGCGCAGTAGCCAATATTTCGCCTTCAAACAACCAGGCATCCTTCCCGCTATAATCTGAAATGATTCCACCTGCCTCCATTACAATCAGCGCACCAGCGGCAATGTCATATGAGTTAAGCGTATGTTCGTAAAAGGCTCCAAATCTTCCACATGCTACATAACATAAATCAAGAGCTGCAGATCCTATCCTGCGGATACCACGGGTAGATGTTAATATCTGTTCTAGTGCCGAAAAATGTGCAGGACTTGTATGTTCTGTTTTGTACGGAAAGCCAGTACCTATCAGCACATCATGAAAAAATAGCCTGTCAGTTACTTTTATTGGCTTTTGATTCAGAAAGGCTCCCCCACCTTTTATAGCATTAAATACTTCATTGCCTATCACTTCATGCACTATTCCAAGCAACATATCCTTACCATCATATAGCGCCACACTAACAGAAAAATAAGGAACTGAGTGCAAAAAGTTGGTTGTACCATCGAGCGGATCGATAATCCAGGTCAGTGCTTTTGTCGATTGCTCCACCATTTCTTCTTCTGTAATAAAACCTGCATCGGGTAGTATGGATGAAAGTCCTTTGATGAGTATCTCTTCCGAATGCTGATCAACAAATGATACCAATGAATTTATCCCTTTTTCAGATACCTGATCTGCAGAGACCTTGTCTCGTTGATGTCTTATAAAATCCGCGGCTTCTTTTACCACCAGTATGGCATCAGCATTTATTTGCTCAATATTCATCTTTAAAGTAATTTTGAATTAAAAAAAAAGTCAGAACGGATTCTGACTTTTTTACATGTATATTTTTTTGAGACATTATCCCATTTCTGAAACTACTTCTACAACCTCTGGTACCATTCTCTTGAGCATACCTTCTATGCCGGACTTTAAGGTTACCGTAGATGAAGGACAACCACTACAAGAACCCTGGAGAATTACTGTGACAATACCTTGGTTAAAAGATTTAAACTCAATATTTCCACCGTCCATTTCAACAGCGGGTTTAACATATGTATCTATCAGGTCTTTTATTTTTTTTACCAGCTCAGCTTCATCACCTGTATATTGAAATTCTGTGGTATTGGCATCAATTTCAGCCATTGCTTCTTCAAATCCTTCTTTAATTACTGGTTTTTCTTCTGTTACCCATGCTTTGATATATTCTTTGAGCAATAACATGATGTCCTCCCATGCGTAATTAAACTCCTTGGTCACAGTCACAAAATTATTGCAGATATAAACTCCTTTTACATATGGAAATTTATACAGGGCAGATGCTAGTTCTGACCATTCATTTGCTATACTTTCTTCTTTAAAATCAGCAGTTCCCTTATATAACATCTTATTGGTCACAAACTTAAGTGTCTCAGGATTTGGTGTTTGTTCTGTGTATAACATCACAGGGCTTTTTACAGCTTCCATTTTTCTTATTTTTAATCATTCTAAACATCAAAATTAATGCTTAGTTCAGATTTTTTCACATTTTTTCTCTCATTCCGGTCAGGATTCTAAACATTTACGTTATTCTTAGATGAGTTTGCAAAATTTGGTTACACAATGTATTGATTTTGAGTATCTTTTGAAAAGATATTATTTGAAAAGAAAATTTCGTCGGTTTATGCATCAGCTAAATCAATCAAAAGCCTATATTTGTGATATAAAGTAGAATCAGTATGGTACTATGGGATGAGTTTGAAAAAGTTTCCACATCTGAATGGCTCAAAAAAGCCAACATTGATTTGAAAGGCAAAAAGCAGGCAGAAGATTTTATATATAAAGTCTGCGAGGGGGTGGATTGCAGTCCTTTTTTGACTGAAGGAGATGTACTTTCTGCAAAACCAATTTACGGTCCTTCAACCAAATCAGGGGTGCACATCCTGGCAGATCATCCTTTAGCAGCCAACAGTAAAGCCATATCCATGTTGTCTTACGGTGTTGAAGCACTTTCTTTTGATGTCAATGACACATGGGACTTAGATTTGCTATTTGGCAATATTTATTTGGAAATGGTAAGTGTGATATTGCAAGTAGAAGGCAGTATTGATGTTGTCAGACATAAGGTGGACGTGTACATTAAAAAAAAATATAGTGGAAAAACCACAAATATTATAATTATTTCTGCCAAAGAAAGTCATGGTACAGGCATATATTTAAAGTACGAAAACACCGTCTCAGAGAGGTTGAATTTGATAAAAGGTCATCTTGATGAAATGGCTTTAAATAGTAGCACTACTGCACCTATTATAATATTGGATCTGAAAAAGGATTTTTTAGCCCAAATTGCTGAATTAAGGGCAATACGAAAACGAATGGAACAATATAAAACAGTTCACCCTGAAATTAAAAGTGAAGTATTGTTGATTTCTCGAATTCACCAAGACGCTTATATTTCCGATCAAATCCATCCCTTAATCATCTGCAATTACCTGATCATGTCCTCTTACCTGGGTATGAGTGATTTTTCTTTTGGTGTTCCTTTTGCGGATGATGTAGAAGCGGCCAGGTTGTGTTTAAACATCCAACATATTTTTAAGGAAGAAAGTAATCTTGGATATGTTTCAGACCCTGTAGCAGGAAGTTATATCATTGAAAAACTAACGGAACAAATGTTACTCCACTTGGAATAAATCTTTCTTATGTCGTCTGTTAAAATGGTCAATTGGTCTATTTTGTAGTTATAATTTTGTTAAAACGGTCCCATTTTTGATAACTTTATGAATAAATAGAGTTTTAAGTCAGATATTTGAAATCAATATTCTTAAATTGATGTTTAAAACGCCAGTATATTGAGAGTATTAAAATTATCGAATCAATTAATGAAATCACAAAAAATTAGAAATATGGTGTTGAGAAGTTCAGTAATTATTGCAGCCCTT
Organism: Saprospiraceae bacterium; assembly: GCA_016714445.1. Lineage (GTDB taxonomy): Bacteria > Bacteroidota > Bacteroidia > Chitinophagales > Saprospiraceae > OLB9. The sequence goes on from JADJNF010000008.1 coordinate 319,670, forward strand.
TTGGGTTTATATTTCTTTAAGATGACAGAACCCACCGTAGTGGTCAATGATAAAGAAGCATTGATACTGCAGGGCTTAATGCAAACCATTGAATACGTCCATTTTGCCCCAAAAAAGGTAGATGATGCGTTTAGTCAAACCATTTATAAAACCTATCTCGAAAGAATAGACGGCCAAAAAAGATTTTTTACCCAGCAGGATATTGATAAAATCAAACCATTTGAACTTAAAATTGACGATCAGGTCAATGCCCGTACTTTTGAGTTTTTTAATGCATCGTTCCCTATGCTGGAAGCTGGAATCAAAAAGTCAGAAGCATTTTTTAATGAAATCATTGATACCCCTTTAAATTTTAATAAAGGTGACATGATTGAAACTGATACTGAAAAAAGGCAATTTGTAAAAAATGATGCTGAGCTCAAAGAGCAATGGAAAAATATAATCCAGTTTGAAGTAATGACAAAATGGGTGCAACTCACGGATGATCAGAATGAGAAAGAAAATAAATCTGAAGCTAAATCCGATGAAGAATTAAAGGCAGATGCCATTAAAGATGTTAAGAAGAGATTTTCTGACTGGTTTGGAAGATTGGCAAAACTGAGAAGATCTGATAGAATGGAAATTTACCTTGGTAGCATTGCCAATTATTTTGATCCTCATACGGATTATTTCAGTCCAAAAGAAAAGCAGGATTTTGATATCAATATGGGAGGAAAACTTGAAGGAATCGGGGCCAGACTTCAGCCGGAAGGGGATTACACCAAAGTTTTCAGCATCGTAGTGGGAGGACCTGCATGGAAAACCAAAAAACTGGATGAAAATGACATCATCATGAAAGTAGCCCAAAAAGGACAGGAACCTGTAGATATTGCGGGTATGAGGGTAGATGATGTAGTTCAGATGGTAAGAGGAAAAAAAGGAACCACGGTAATTCTTACTGTCAAAAAGAAAGATAATTCAATAGTTGATATTGCGATAGAAAGAGATGAAGTACAACTGGAAGATTCCAAAGCAAAATCTGTTCTTCTTAACATGCCTGGTAAGGTTCAAAATATAGGTTATATAAATCTTCCCAAATTTTATTCGTCCTTTGAAACTGATGGGGGTAATTCATGTGCAGTTGATGTTGCAGAAGAAATCAAAAAACTGAAGAATCAGAATGTCAATGGTATTATTCTTGATCTGAGAAATAATTCAGGCGGATCACTCAACGATGTGGTGGATATGAGTGGGTTATTTATTGAAGAAGGCCCTATCGTTCAGGTAAAAGGAAGGGAAGAAAAACCATTTATTCATGTAGATAAAGACAAAAGTGTACTATACGATGGACCTTTGGTTATTTTGGTAAATCAGTTTAGTGCTTCCGCGTCTGAAATCATAGTGGCTGCCCTGCAGGACTATAACAGGGCCATCATCGTAGGTAGCAAATCTACTTTTGGGAAAGGTACTGTGCAACGATTTTATGATCTGGACAGAGGTATAAGAGGTTATGATGAATTCAAACCTTTAGGAAATGTCAAAATGACCGTACAAAAATTTTATAGGGTAAATGGTGGTTCAAATCAGTTGAAAGGTGTAATACCTGATATCATATTGCCTGATACCTATCATTATATACAAACTGGTGAAAGCGAATATGACAACCCTTTACCCTGGACGGAGATTGCTGCCGTACCGTATAGCCAGAATGTGGTAAGACTGGACCATAAGGAAAAACTGATAAGCAATAGTAAAAACAGATTAGATCAGAATAAAGATTTTATGCTTGTGCTGGAGAGTGCAGCTAAAATTAAAGAAAGCCGTGATCAGACGAAATGGCCTTTGAAACTAAATGATTACCGAGCTATGGTGAATAAAAAAGAGCAGGAATCCAAAAAATTTGAAAAATTATTTAAAAATGAAATTGTTGGGTTGGAAATTAAAAATTTGACTGCTGATCTTCCAAAAATAGAAATGGATGAATCCAACAAAGCAAGAAATGACGAATTTATTAAGGAACTGAAAAAAGATATTTATCTGGAAGAGACCATGTACATCATAAGGGATATGATCAATCTGGAGAAGTCATTTGTATCCTTACAAAGTAAAATTGTCGAATAATCTCAAAATTTTATTCTGACTGAAAAAAAAGAAGCTGTTCCCTGCAAAGAGAGCAGCTTCTTTTTTTTTAGGTTTATATAAAAACAGATTCAAGACTTACTAGTGTGGTCTCTATTTCTATATGCTGAATTTCTGATACACCTTGCATTCTGCGTAGCAACGCTTCTGCAGCTGTTTTGCCGATCTCAAACCCAGAGTGTTTTATGTGACTTATTCTTGGATAGATTTGATACGGCATTTTACCATCGCTTATAGCAACAATGCTTGTTTTCTCCGGAAAAAGATTTAGTTTTAGTAATGTTGGATAAACAGTCATAAATAATTCATCAGACATAAAAAATACAGCATCAAAAGGTGTTTTTCTAAGCTTCTCTTCCAGTACATCGGTATTCATAAAATCATGGTATAAGTACACAATATCGTAGTCTGAATGTAATATATGATGGTTAGAGAGACATTCTTTAAATCCAGCTAATCTATTTTTTGTTATTTCGAGCCTTGGATTTCCAAAGATACCAAGAATATTTTGTTTATCGTTGTCAATCAAATGTTTGGTGCCATTAAAAGCGGCAACCTTATCGTCTATAGTAACTGATGTAAATTCAGGGGAAAAAATAACTTTGTCCAACATGACCACAGGGATACCAGCGTTCTTTAAAACATAAAAATGATCACAATCAAATGTATTTTCTGACACAGAAATGAGAACACCTTCTACCACCCAGCTAAGACAATGACTTATAATTTCTTTTTCCCGTTCTATTGAATTATCGGAGAAAAAAATAATCATTGAATATCCTGAATTTACGATTACTGAATTTATTCCTTCCATCAGTTCGGGTATAAAAAACATATTAAATTCCGGAAGAATTAAAGCAATTAAACCTGAATTTTTTTGTCTGAAGTATCTGGCATGTAGATTGGGTAAATAATTAAACTCAATGGCTGCCTTTTTTACTCTGGATTTAGTCTCAGGACTTATATCAGGATGATCTGACAGAGCCCTTGATATGGTTGATGGGTTAAGGGATAATAATTTGGCAAGATCTTTTATTCCGGTGCGTTTCATGCTGCAAAATAAAATAATATTTTTCAACAACAAACGTTTGTGCAATCGTTTTCTAAAAATATTATAAAATTAATTCAATACTATATTTTAATATTGTTAATTATTTGTTTTCATCAAGTCTTAAGATGGTAGTATTAGAAGTTAATATTCCGTATACTGTAATATTGTAGAATAATATTTTGATTGTCTTGTATTATTTATTGACATATTTATAATAATTTGGTGCATTGAAAATTGACCTGAGTGCAAATTCGTACAAGATAATTGATAAGAAGCAGTAAAAAATTTAAAAATAGTGAAGAAATAGCGATTTCATCAAACAGCAAAATAAGAAACCAAAACGTTATATAAATGTTAAATGATTTTTGGTTTTAAAATGATAGAATAATAGAGCATTTAATATAGTCATATTCATATAATGACCTTAATTTGCAGGTAAAACATGATTGACATAAAAAATAATTTTGTAGATAACTCTTTTAAGTTTGAATTTATTTATAAATTTGAGCCATCAAAGCTTGTGTAATTTTAACACTAAGTATATTTTATTAACTAATTTTTAACAAAATCGTCAAAGCCACATGAAAAGTTTTTTAACGAAATGGTCATTTTCGTTGTTTTTGGTATTCGGTTTGACAGCTTTCGGAGTAGCCCAGAAAAAGGTCTCAGGAACAGTCACTGATGCTTCAAACGGCGACGCGCTAATAGGCGCCAATGTATTGGTAAAAGGGTCCGGCACCGGAACTATTACCGATATCGATGGAACATACTCACTTTCAGCTTCTGAAGGAGATGTTCTTGTTTTTTCTTATGCCGGTTATACTGACCAGGAGGTAGTAGTCGGTGCATCTTCCACAGTTAATGTATCGCTGGCTGCCGGCAAACTTCTGGATGAAGTTGTGGTAGTAGGTTATGGTACACAAAAATCAAAGGAAGTTACAGGGTCTGTTGTAAGTGTTAAAAGGGAAGATTTTAATGCCGGAAACGTGAATTCGCCTGCACAGTTGCTTCAGGGCAGAGTAGCAGGTTTGACAGTATCCCGCCCGGGTGGTGACCCCAATGGTTGATTTGGTATAAGATTGAGAGGATTATCTACCATCGGTGCTCAAACTGAGCCATTGATTATTGTAGATGGTGTACCTGGCGCTTCATTATCCAATATCGATCCACAGGATATTGAGAGTTTTGATGTACTTAAAGACGGATCTGCTGCTGCCATTTATGGAACAAGAGGTTCATCAGGTGTAATTTTAATCACCACTAAAAAGGGTAAAAAAGGCACCAGCAATGTTGAATACAATGGATATGTGTCCAATGAATCAATTGCAAAACTTCCAGCATTCCTAACTGCATCTGAATTCAAAGCCGCAGGCGGAATTGATGCAGGAGGAACTACAAATTGGTTTGATGAAGTATCTCAAAGTAAGTTTTCTCAATCGCACAACTTGTCTCTTTCAGGTGGAACAGCAGCAACATCTTATAGAGCATCATTCAACTTCAGAGATATGGCTGGTGTTGTAATAAATACAGGATTCAAACAATTGAACGGTAGCCTTTCCTTAAATCAGAAAGCTATGAATGACAAACTCAATTTGTCATTAAATATGATACTTACCAACAGAGACAGCAAATTCGGATTCCCTGAAGCTTTCAGATATGCAGCCGTTGCAAATCCTACATCGAGGGTTTTTTTGGAAAATGGTAAATATAATGATCCTTCTGGATTTGATTCATTTAACCCTGTTTCAATAGCAAATCAAATAAATGAAGGTATAAAATCAGAAATTCTTGCAAATGCAACTGCAAGTTATGAGATTGTTTCAGGACTTAAAGTAACTGCAAGTTATGCCAAACAGAAGTCGGATGTTCTAAATGGTGAATATTATTCAAAATCTTCTGTATACAGACAAGGTGTTTCCAGAAATGGTGTTGCCAGAAGAATTACTGATGTAAGTAGTAATAATCTTTATGAAGGAACATTGAGTTATAGTGGTGATGCAGGAAAATTGACCTATACAATAATGGGAGGACTATCAGCCCAAGATTTTACCTTCCAGGGCCAAGGTATTGAGGCCGGTGGATTTCTATTAGACGCCTTTACCTATAATAACATAGGAGCTTCTTCAGAAGTGTTGAAAGGTCTTGCCAGCACATGGTCTTATAACAATGGTTATGCTCTTCAGGCTCAATTCGCCAGAGTGAACTTAAATCAGGATAATACTTACTTTTTGTCTGCTTCAGTAAGAAGAGAAGGATCTGACAGATTTGGTCAGGACAATAAATATGGTATCTTCCCTGCCATCAGTGCGGGTGTAGACATTTCCAAATTGGCTTCATTAAATAATGTTGACAACTTAAAATTAAGAGTAGGTTATGGGGTAACGGGTAATTTGCCTGGAAGTTCTTATCTAGGTTATTCTATTTTTACTCCTGGAGCCCAATTCTACTACAATGGAGAATTTGTACCTTCTTATGGTCCAATAACCAATGCTAACGCTGATCTTAGTTGGGAGAAAAAGAGTGAAATAAATGTTGGTATTGAATATGCCATGTTTAATTCAAAATTAAGAGGTGCTTTGGATATCTTCCAAAGAAAAACTTCTGACCTTATTTTATACGCACCAGTATTAGTACCACCAAACTTAGCTGCAAATACATGGACTAATAGTGCTGGATTTACCACTTCCGGTATTGAGCTTTCAGTAAATTATGACTTAATCAAGAATGCTAACTTCAGTTACACGCCAACATTAATATTTACATCATATAGAACTATTCTGGATTCATATTTGGAGAACACTCCTCGAACATTTGCTACTAATCTAGGCGCACCAGGTCAAAATTTACCTGTCCCTTCCCTAGGTTTACATTTTATTGAGGTTGGAGCGCCGGTTGGACAAATTGTTGCTCCAATATGGAATGGAACTCTAAATGATGGAAAACCAACATTTGTAGATCAAAATGGAGACGGAGCAATAGACGCAGCTGACTGGGTAGTAGTTGGAAATGGTCTTCCTGATTTTGAATTGTCTTTAAACAATGCCTTTACTTTTGGCAAGTTTGATGCAAATTTATTTTTCAGAGGTGCATTCGGGCATAGTTTAGTCAATGAAAATAGAGCTTTCTATGAAATTAAACCTGCTATATTAGCAGCTAATATTGTTCAAACAAAATATTATGATCCTAAAGTCACAACTGCATCTTATAACAGCACTCACGTAGAAAAAGCTGATTTTGTACGATTGGACAATGCTTCTATAGGGTGTACTATTGATACAAAAGGTAGTAAGTATTTTAACAAGGCAAGATTGTTTGTTACAGGTCAGAATTTATTTACTATCACTGGATACACCGGAATAGATCCTGATGTAAGATTATCTGATACGGGTGCACAGGACAATGGTGCGAGGCTTGCTGCAGTGGGTAATCCTTTGGCTCCAGGTGTAGACAGAAGAAGTACCTATTATTTGGGTCGTACTTTAACTTTTGGTGTAAATTTAGGTTTTTAATTAAAGTTTAAATAAATTTAAAATGAAGAATATAATATTTTTATTCATACTGGGTCTGGGCCTGCTGAGCATTTCATCATGTTCAGATTTAGAGCCAGAGTTCAAAGATATAGTTACCGCTGATAACTATTTTGAAAATGATGCCGCTTTTGTTTCAGCATTAGGCGCAGCATATACCAATCTGTATGGTGTGGCTAACCACGGTACTCTCTTTTCGCTTCAGGAAGTTTCCTCTGACGAAGCTTGTATACCACACAAAGGACCGGATTGGGAAGATGGTGGTCAATGGATTAGAGTACACAGACATCAGTTTGTTGCAGGAGAAGGAGTATTTGGAAATGTATGGAACTTTGCTTATGGTGGAATCAATACCTGTAATCGTCTGATAGCCACTTTTGAAAAAGTAGATAATCCAAACTCAGCTGCTTTTATTGCAGAGTTGAAGGTTTTGAGAGCTTATTATTATCTTCAATTGTTGGATGTATTTGGGAATGTGCCTTTGATCACATCTTTTGATGTACCCGCGGATTTCAAACCTGCTACTGAAAACAGAGCAAAAGTTTATGAATTTGTTGAATCAGAGTTGAAAACGCAGGGAGCATTGTTAAGCAAAGAAGTTAATAGTACTACTTATGCAAGGATGAACTATTATGTTGCTCAGGCCATGTTGTCGCAGCTATATCTTAATGCTGAACAATATAAAGGTGCTGCTGAGTTGGATAAAGCGATCGCGGCTTGTGATGAAATCATCAATTCAGGTAAATACTCCCTGGAATCCAATTACTTTGCAAATTTTGCCGTAAATAATGGTGGTTCTAAAGAAAATATGTTTGTTATACCTTACGATAAAGTAAATGCAAGAGGTTTTAATCTTCCAATGATGACCTTACATTATGAGTCGCAGAAGACCTTTAACTTTACCGCTCAACCTTGGAACGGATATACCTCACTGGCTGATTTCTATAATTCATTTGAAGACAATGATCTCAGAAAAACAGGAGGAGCAAGAGGTTATGGTGTTTTCCTGGCAGGTCCACAAAAAGATGCTGGCGGCAAACAACTTGTAGATGCAGCAGATTCTTGGTTTCCTGATGGAGATACAGATGGCAGAAATGTAAACTTCAATCCAGTTTTAAATGCTATCGGACCTAACGCAGGACGTGATGCAGGGGCAAGATTATCTAAGTATGAGTATGAGATTGGAGGTACAGCAGAAGCAAGCAATGACTTTGTATTGTTTAGATACGGTGAAATATTATTGAATAAAGCTGAAGCCATGTGGAGAAAAAGTGCTGGTAGTGCTCCTGCCCTTGAGTTGGTCAATATGATCAGAACAAGAGCTGGTGTTGCACCATTTGCATCTTTGACAGCGGATAATCTTTTAGCAGAAAGAGGTAGAGAATTCTGTTTTGAGATAAAAAGAAGAACAGATTTGATCAGATTTGGTAAGTGGGATGATGCATGGTGGGAAAAACCAGTTTCTGAAGCATATAAAACATTAATGCCTATTCCAGGATCTCAGGTAACGCTCAATCCTAATCTGAAGCAGAATCCGGGATACTAATATTTTTAAATAAAAACTTTTGAATAGGATGGTTTTCGAAAACAAACCATCCTAATGAAATAAAAAAGCCGCTAAACTGAAAAGTTAGCGGCTTTTTTTATAACCTGAATGAATGAAATAAGCTTTACTTGACAAACTCAAGACTTCTGCTTATAAACGCAGAAAGTTCTTCTCCTTTCAGCATGTTCTGATTCAAAAGGGCAAGGTCGTGAAGGTAACCGGCAAAATCTGCTTTCTTTTCTTCGCTCTTCATCTTGATAAGTTTTTCTGCTATCAATGGATGATTGGTATTGATCACTACATTGTGACTGTCCGGAAACATATTCATATCCATCCCTTGCATGGCTTGCATTTCTTTCATCCTTCGCATAAATTCAGGCTTGGTGATCATGACAGGATGGTCCGTAGGTGACATGGCTTTTAGCTCTATATGCCCCATACCAATGTTTTTTACCGATTTGGTGAAAATATCCTTCACTTTATCCTGCTCTGCCTGACTCAACACTGATTCTTTTGTTTCATCTTTTTGTACCAGATGATCGGGAGTATCAGAGTCCACTCTTACAAAAGTTACTTCATTTCCTTTGTATTCAATGTGCTGCATGAAGTGATTATCGATGATCGTATCCATCTCCAGCACATCATATCCATAATCCTTGGCTGCCTTTATATAACTATGTTGCGCTTTAACATCGTTAGCATACAGATATATCAATTTATTGTGTTTGTCTGTCTGATTAACCTTGACTTTCTCTTTGTATTCATCCAATGTAAAATATTCGTTTTCCAGATTCCTGAGAAGAGCAAAAGATATGGCTTTTTCATTAAACTTTTCGTCCGATATCATGCCATACTTTACAAAAGTGCTGATTTCCTTCCATTTATCTTCAAATCCTTTTCTGTCTGTATTGAATAGCGACTGAAGCTTTTCAGCTACTTTTTTGGAGATATAGGTATTGATCTTTTTGACATTAGCGTCGGATTGCAAATAACTTCTGGATACATTCAGCGGAATATCCGGAGAGTCGATCACACCATGCAGCAACATCAGAAATTCGGGCACAATCTCCTTGACATCATCAGTAATAAATACCTGATTGCTATATAGCTGTATCTTATTTTTCTGCACTTCAAAACTATTGCTAAGTTTTGGGAAGTAAAGAATTCCTGTCAGATTGAATGGATAATCAATATTCAGGTGAATCCAAAATAATGGTGGCTGACTGAAAGGATGTAATTCATTGTAGAAGTTTTTATAATCTTCATCAGTCAAATCAGCAGGTTTCAGTTTCCAGATAGGTTTTGGATTATTTACTATATCATCTACCTCTGTTTTAATTTCCTGTTTGTCTTCACCTTCGCCTTCCCATGTTGACTCCGTCTTTGTACCAAATTTAATTTCCACCGGAAGGAATTTGCAATATTTATTTAGCAATTCCCTGACTCTGCTTTCAGTAAGGTATTCAGTATTTTCTTCATTGATGTGAAGGATGATTTCAGTACCACGTTCTTTTTTATCATGAGGCTCAAGAATGTATTCCGGGTTACCATCACAAGTCCATTTTACAGCTGGGGCATCAGTTTGATATGATTTAGTAATGACTTCTACTTTATCAGCCACCATAAATGCAGAGTAAAAACCCAGACCAAAATGACCTATGATAGTAGCGTCATCTTTATACTTGGATAAAAACTCTTCTGCAGAAGAAAAAGCCATCTGATTGAGATATCTGTTGACTTCGTCTTCAGTCATGCCGATTCCCTTATCCAGTATATGAAGCGTTTTAGCATCTTTATCGATTTTTATTTCGATTTTGGTATCACCTAATTCTCCTTTTACCTCACCTTTAAGGGCAAGTGTTTTGATTTTAGTAGTGGCATCTACCGCATTGGATACTAATTCGCGTAAGAATATCTCATGATCCGAATACAGGAATTTTTTGATAATGGGAAAAATATTTTCCGCCTGAACAGATATATTACCTTTTGACATAATTAAATATATTTTTGATTCAATCCGATAATGACAAAGTCTATGCCATGTATAGTTTAGTGACAATTTGACAGTCAATATATATCCACAACTGAAATAATAGCCGAATCATGCTCTTACGGGTAAATATCCGATAAGAGTCTATTTCATTTTCTATTGTCATATGACCATTTTTTTTAATAATTTTCATAGTAAAGACTGATTGTCGAGTATAATTTTTTGTTACATTCGCATTTTATATTCAAAATAATGAAGTCATATTTATTTATTTTCACGATGTTGTTTTTTGTCTCCTGTTCGACAGTAAAACATACTGGTCTTTCCTCAAAAACTTACAGTACAAAATCAGGATGGAAACTACCATACAACATTTATTTCCCTAAGTCCTATAAAGAAGGCAACATACCTGTGATACTCTGGCTGCATGGTGCCGGTGAAAGAGGAGACGATAATGTAAGTCAGCTGATCCATATCGTACCCTATCTCGCATCTGATATAGTTCAGACTAGATTTCCATGTATTATCATTGCGCCTCAATGTCCCAAAGAAGATTATTGGGCACCTGTAAAACGATTTGAGTGGAGAGTCATCAATGATGGTAATATCACGACTGCTATGGAAGGTGTCATTGAGTTGTTAGATCATATTCTGAGGGACTCCAATATTGATAAATCCAGAGTATATGTAGGTGGATTGTCCATGGGTGGATTTGGCACATTGGATTTGCTCCACCGAAGGCCTGAATTATTTGCAGCTGCTATGCCTATTTGCGGAGGGGCAGATTTTGGCAAAGTAGACAAGTTTAAAGAAATTCCATTATGGATTTTTCACGGTGCGAAAGATACGGTAGTCCCTGCTGACCTGTCCAGAGAGCTCATAAAAGTATTAAATGAAATGGGAAGCACTCCCAAATATACAGAGTACCCGGAAGGAGGACATGGTATATGGAATGATGCGATAAGGGATCCTGATTTATTCCCATGGTTATTTAGCCAAAAAAAGGTTAAGAAATAATCGCTATTTTAATAAGAACATCTTAATCGGTCGGTTATTAGATCCCATAAAAAGTTTATCTCCCACTTTTTTAATACATGAAATCTGGTCTATTGACAAAGGAAAATAGTTTTTGTATTCAGTCCATCCAAGTGCTTTTTCGAAGGTAAATACTGAGGCCGTCATGGCATCCTGTCGCCCGATATTGGGGTCAATATCCCAAAAATTGCCGCCAAAAGCGAAAGAATTAGTGCCAATTTTTTCAATGGTTTTTATAGGTGACAATTGCAAGGTTTGTGGCAAACTTGTTCTTTGCCACGAATTAATGGTTTTATCAAAGAAAAATACAGATGAATCGGTGACTTTACATGTTTTTAATTTACTTTGTTTCAATTCGGAAGCAGTAAAAATTTCAGAAATGGTTTTTCCTGCCAGATCCTTATTTTTAAGAAATAATTTCTTTTTTCCGGGTACCTGACCGACAAACATATCTCTGTTGGGAAAGATATACCTTTTGTTATTTTTAACATATGTAAGTAAAGATTCTGTCTGTCCGTTAATATCAAAATCATCAATATAAAGCATCAATGGCTGAACTGGATTACACTTTAAACTATGGTTATTCCCAAAGTTTCCTGCGACAATTTCAGGTACATTGTCACCATTCAAATCATCCAATACCAATGTAAACCACAATCCCTCGCTTTCAGGAATAATCTCCTTTCTTAGCAACCCTTTTTCATTATAAAAAATAGTGATTGGCATCCAATGTCCACAAACTACTAAGTCCTGATATCCGTTTCCATCTATATCTGCCCACTTTGCGTCAAATACCATTTCATCAATGTCAATTGGTTTTTTAGAAAATGAATGGTTGTTATTATTCTCTAGCATGTATGAAAATTCTGATAATCCATAGCTGCCGGGGACAGACATGGTACCTGTAAATACATCAATATCACCGTCTTGATCATAATCACAAGGAGCTGCAATTGAAGTGTTTAAGGGGATTTTAGGCAACATTTGATTATCTGCTAAAAAATTACCTGAAGAATTTTGAAAGTACAAAAGATCTGAAAGCAAAGTTCCTCCATTTTTAACTTCGTTTCCGCCAAGACATAAATATAAGTCATCCAATCCATCCCCATTGGCATCAAAAAAGACTGCATTGGTTTCATCAACTGCAGCTTTGGGAATTCCTTTGTCTATCTCAGATATTTTTTTGCCTGATTTCGAATCAAATAATATACCGTTGGCATTTTTTGCATTTGTCATATAGGCTGGTCCGTTTTTTGAAACAGCAATCTTCGGCCCCGTCGCCGATAGCAGATATGGAATCCAGGACTCTCGAATCTGATCATTATAATCGTTTTCCGAATGACTGATTTCTGTTAATTCAGCAAAAGATGTACTATGCACCGAAGATAAATCAGGCATACATTTTCTTAATCCAGGCTCTTTAGAGATGAAATGTGTTTTTCCGGTTTCAAGCCCTTTTAATGTTTGACATTCTCCTTCGGGCCAAATAATTTTTAGTGAATCAATATTTTTATTGCGGGAAGACAGGATGATTTTTCTATTTCCTGATGACTGAAATCCCTGAACGGATTTTACTATATGATGGTTAATAACTTTTCCGTCAAAGACTACAACTTTTGCTCCAATTGCTTCAATATTCTTATTGTCATTTTTTAATATGATGGTAGTACCTGATGCGGGGTTTGTTGTATTTTCAAGCAAAGTAACCGGGGAATTAAAATTATTAATTACCAGATCCGGATCACCATCATTGTCCAGATCTGCAGCTGCAGCACCATTTGATAATGTTGGGTTTTCTGCCATCCAACTGACTTTTGCAAATTGCATTCCACCATTGTTTTGAAAAAAATGATTTGGTTGTTTACCTTCAGGCATAGATTGAATAAGTAATGTATCAGGTTTCCCCTTGCTGCCGGATTCATTGGATAGAAAATGAACAAAATCCAGATCATTCGGTCTGCGTTTTATACCATTGGCAATAAAAATATCCTTTTTGCCATCCAAGTCAAAATCTGCTATAACAGGTGACCAGCTCCAGTCTGTCGCATCCAGATTCAGCAAGCCGGAAATCTCGCTAAACACAGGTGTGTTGTCACTATTCATTCCCCGATTCCATTGAAATGCATTTTTTGATTGTTGGTGGTGATATCCATATGAACGCTTGAAATTATAAATCTGAAGATTTTCCCATCCACCTGAGTTTTTGTATACCAATTCGTCATCCGGTTTCATATCTACAGAAAATATATCAATGAATCCATCATCGTCCATATCATCACAATCTACTCCCATGCTAAAGTTACTGGTGTGACCAAAACTCTCTCTGCAAACTTCTTTAAATGTCTTGTTTTTTTGATTCAGATAAAGATAATCATTTTCGTGAAAGTCGTTGCATACATATATATCCTGCCAGCCATCATTATTAAAATCGGCAATGGAAATACCCAAGCCATAACCTACTGATGATTGATAAATACCCGATGTTGAAGATATATTATAAAAGACACCGTTTCTGTTTTCGTAAAGTATATCACCGGCAACTGTATCCAGAGTCCGCCTTATTTCTGATGGTCTGAAATGTGATGCATCTTTGACAGAATGATTGAGAAGATATGCATCCAGATCACCATCCCTGTCTATATCAAAAAATGCACATTGTGTGGAGAATCCTGAAAAACGAAGACCCAGTTCGAGACTTTTTTCCTGAAATGCTCCCATTTTATCATTGATATAGACCCGATTATAGTCATTTTGGTAGGTTTTATAATTGCCAAGTCTGCACACATAAATATCTTTCCATCCATCCCCGTCTATATCTACTATATTAACCCCGGTAGACCATCCTGCAGGGTGATTGATCCCTGATTCAGATGTGATATCTTTAAATTTTAATTTCCCCAGATTTAGAAATAATTTATCCTGGCCCTGATTTGATGTTAAAAAAATATCTTCCAGACCATCGTTATTGATGTCACCTATGGCCACACCACCTCCGTTGTAAAAATACAGGTATTCCAAAATATTGAAGTCTTCATTTTCGTGTATTTCATTTGTAAAATCTAGACCACTTACTTTATTGTCAATGGAATTAAATATATAATTATTATTCTCTACGGGACGATTGCATGCACTAAAATGTAATAATAGTGCCAATAATAAAAAATAAAAACACTTAAGTGATTTTATATATAGATAACTATTTTTCATTCTTCTTAATACTTATAGCAAAACCACCGCCTTTTGCAAGGACAATTTCCAATTCGGATTTGGTACTGACAATTTTTTCCTCTATGACATATGCTTCAGGATGTTTATCCCAATCTGCATTTGATGCGTCCTTATAAATCGTTGCGATGTACTGTTTATTCATATCCAGAAAATCAAGTTTTATCCTGGATATTCTGGAATTTTCATCTGTAATACCTCCGATATACCAGTTTTCCTTACCTTTTTCTCTTCTGGCTATGGTTAAGAAATCCCCGGGTTCTGCTTCCAGAATTTTTGTATCGTCCCAGTCGACAGGAACATCAACGATAAACTGAAATGCATCAGGATATACTTCGTAATTTTCGGGCAAATCTCCCGCCATTTGCAAAGGACTGTACATGGTGACATATAATGCAAGTTGTTTTGCAAGTGTAGTTCTTACCTTTGTTTTTCTGGCACTATCAAATTGATTGAGTTTAAAATGAAACAAGCCGGGGGTATAATCCATTGGGCCACCGATCAATCTGGTAAAAGGCAGGATGGTCTCATGTTCAGGCGTGATGCCCAAAGAAGGGGCGTTATTGAATTCGTTTCCTCTGGCGGCTTCATTTGCCAGCCAATTGGGATATGTTCGGTGCAATCCTGTCGGTCTGGATGGCTCATGTGCTTCTATCATTATTTTATATTCTGCAGCTTTTGCCGCCACTCTAAGATAATGGTTATTCATCCACTGTCCGTCATGATATTCACCTCGAGGAATGATTTTGCCCACGTAGCCTGTTTTGACAGTATTGATCTTGTTTTTTACCATGTACTTAAAAGCATCATCCAGTCTCCTTTCATAATTTGTGGCAGATCCTGACGTCTCGTGATGCATAATAATTTTTAGCCCTTTATTATCGGCGTAATTCGTTATTGCACCCATATCGTAGTCCGGATAAGGTGTGACAAAATCGAAGACGTCTTCTTTCCAGTTTCCAAACCAGTCTTCCCAACCTTGATTCCATCCTTCTACCAAAACACCATCGAATCCATGTTTAGCAGCAAAATTGATGTACTTTTTTACATTTTCAGTATTTGCTGCATGTTTACCACTTGCCAGATCCCAGCTCCCTTTACCAATATGCATTTCCCACCAGACGCCAATAAATTTTTGAGGTTTTATCCAGTCCGTATTTTCTATTTTGGAGGGCTCGTTCAGATTTAAGATCATTTTTGATGATAATATATCTTCTGCTTTATCACTGATGATCAAAGTTCGCCAGGGTGTTTTTGCGGGTGTTTCCAGATATCCTTTATTCCCGATGACATCAGGAACAAGATGACTGGTAAACGTATTTGAAGATTTGTCCAATACTAAATGCATGGCAGCATAATTGATCAGAGCTGCCTCATGAATATTAATATAAATGTTATCAGGGCTTTTCATCATAAGCGGCGTCTGAACTGCATTTGGCCCTATCAATGACTGTACAGCGATGTCTTTTTCTTTATTAGCAGCTGATATGGCATCTATTTCGCTTAATAAAGTAGTGTTGTATAAATATTCATTGGTGTCATAATCTCCGGGAATCCAAAATGTTTTATTGTCCGCGGCTAATGCAAATTGCGTAAGTTCTTCTTTTATGATAAAGTGCTTAAAGGCTTTTTGGTCAGGAAATTCATATCTAAAGGCAAGCCCATCATTATATACAACAAAAGTGAGATCAACGACAATATCTGTCTTATTCAGGTCCTGCAGTCGTATTTTTACCTGATTAAATCTATTCTTTATTTCTGAAACTTCTCCCCAAACCGGTTTCCACGTACCATTATATGAAGAAGTGTCTGTACTGATGATTTTAAACCTTGTTAAATCAACTTGTGGTTTATTAAGACTAAAACCCAGTCGGGAAGAATGTATAACAGGTTTGTTTTTGAATATTACCTTATAAGTAAATTCTCCATTCAGTTCAGTAATTAAATGGACTTCAATATGGCGGTCAGGAGAATATGTAGCCGTATGAAATTGCCCGGAAACGAAATCAGAGCTCTTAAGAAAAAAAAGTATAATTAATGAAAGTCTGAAACAGATCATTTTGGTGAACTTATGAGGTGTTATTTAATATTATACTCAAATATCTTTATTTTATCATTGTTCCTTACCGCCATTAGCTTTTGTTTGTTGCCTATGGTAAGTGGTAATATTTGTCTTATTTCTCCTTCGCATTCGAATCCTGATTTTTTGCCTGACAAAGCGGTGAAATGGCCTTTGCCGTCACCCAGCATGACTATCCCGTTACTTGCATCATATCTACCTATCTCAGGTTTTACTGCATATAAATTACCTCCGGCAATCAGGTCCATATGCCCGTCTTTATTTATATCCAACACGGCAATATCATATACAGGAGAAAATTGTGCCTCCATAGGTAATGCAATCTTTTCAAAACTTTGGCCCGTATTAATAAGAACATAGGAATTCATTTCATATGCATAAAGGGTCAGCATATTTTTTCGCTCTTCATCAGTGAATAAATCAAGAATGGTCTGATCCTGATAGGCGCTGTACTTTAAATATTTTTTCTTCAGATAAGGGAGTTGTTTTACCAGATCGTGCTTTAAGGCTACAGGGTAGGATTTTTCACCTTCAAAGATACAAATGATCTGCTCAACACTACCATTCCTGTCAAAATCA
The DNA here is from genome assembly GCA_016714445.1 of Saprospiraceae bacterium. Classification (GTDB taxonomy): domain Bacteria; phylum Bacteroidota; class Bacteroidia; order Chitinophagales; family Saprospiraceae; genus OLB9. Next base: position 336,821 of record JADJNF010000008.1, read on the forward strand.
TTGACATACATATATACAGGGTGATTTTCATCTGCTCTAAATCGACTGTTTGATCCGTGATTTGCAAGAATGAGGTCAGGTCTTTTGTCATTGTTAATATCTTCAGCTTTTACACGATTGTACCACCCATGGCTTTTGTCGAGACCGTATTCTTTGGTGGCATTTATCAATTTTCCTGTATTGTTAATAAAAATACTCACCGGCATATACTGACCTACTATCACCAGGTCCATAGCATTATCCTGATTGATGTCGGTCCAAACTGCATCAGTGATCATGCCGATATTTTGTAAAGAAGGGGCAATCTCAGCAGTAATATCAATAAATTTTCCGGGGTCATTCCGAAGTATTTTTCCTGAACAAGGCACTCCGTAATTAAACATTTTTATATGCTCGCCAACAAATAAATCCAGGTCACCATCACCATCAATATCGGCAGTGCTTATGGCCATATTACTGCTGTAATCGGACCTGAAATTTTTATCTTTTGTAAATATCCCTTTACCATTATTTAAATACAACCTGTCTTTAAGATCCGTTGATTCAGCAGCATATTCATTACCTCCGCTCACAACATACAAATCTGTATATCCATCACCATTAGCATCAAAAGCCACTGATCTCACGTCTTCACTTCCTTTGTCTTCAATAAATACTTTGTTATCTGACTTTTTAAACGAACCTGAAGCTGTCTGAAAATACAATTCACCGGCTAGGTCTTTAGCCCCACCTAAAAAAATATCATCCAGCTTATCGCCATTAAAATCAGCAACGCTTGCTGCTGGTCCTGATGTGGACAGCATATGATAAATAAGCCGATCCCTGTCAAAATCTATTGATGCATTTTCAATATGTCTGTACGTGATACTGTTGTTTTCTTTTTGTACAGTCACTAATTTATTTTCCATCTTGTGAAACCGCAGATAATCAAATTTTCCTGTCTGACTTTCCTGATTGACAAAATGTAACTTATTTATTGTTGGATGAACAAGGACTGTTTTGGTGTCATCTGGCCATGCTACCACTATCGAATCCAGTGCTGTCAATGATCCAAAACCCAGATGTACAATATAATCCATCGATGATTGAAATCCTTTCATTGGCATAAATTCGGAATAAAATGTGTTACTGTCTTTATAGGCAATTACTTTGGATCCAATGGCAAAGGTGTTTTTATCTTTCCCTTTTAGTTTTAACTGTATGTAAGAAGGCTTATTTCCGGTTGTATTATTTAATTGGTTTTGATAAACAAAAACAGGCATGTTGACATTATTAACCACCAGATCCAGATCTCCGTCATTATCCAGATCTCCGTAAGCCGCCCCGTTTGAATGACTCAATTTATCCAGACCAAATTCTTTTGCTTTATTTTCAAATGTATACCCATCCTTATTTTTAAAAAAGTAGTTTGAAATTTTTTCGGAAGGAATGGCATCTATTAGTTTTTTATAATCTACCTTATTTCCCTGAATGATCGATTTCATAGCTTCTTCACTACCGATGAAATTCAGGAAATCCTGATCTGTCAGATCCTGATAAATACCATTGGACACAAATATGTCTTTCCATCCATCATTGTCAAAATCATTGATTACAGCTCCCCAGCTCCAATCTGTGGCATGTACCCCTGAAAACCGCCCAATCTCATGAAATCCTGTACCACTCTGATTTAAATGCAGCATGTTTCTGGTAAACTGGTGATAATAATCATTTTCCAGATTATATTGATATCTGTCGTAATCTTCAAAAGTAGTTTTGGTTTTTAACCTCCTGTCCAGCCCCGGCAGCATCTCAGTTACAAAAATGTCAGAAAAACAATCATTATTGATGTCAGCCATATCTGCTCCCATCGAAGCGACTGAAATACTGCGCATCTGATTGGTAAGGTCTTCGGTAAAAGTACCGTCTCCATTGTTCATATATAAGTAATCCCGCTCAAAAAAGTCATTGGACACATAAATGTCAGACCAGCCGTCCATATTTATATCACCAACCGTAACACCCAAACCAAAACCAATAACGGAACCATAAATACCTGCTGCAACACTAACATCTGTAAATTTATCTCCATCGTTGCGAAACAGTTTATCGCCACCTTCTTTGTCCCTGATATTTCTGACATTGTTTTTTAGATTAAACGACCCTATGGCCTGATACGAATTATTCAACAAATACATATCAAGATCACCGTCTTTGTCATAATCAAAAAAGACAGAATGGGTAGAATATCCTTTATCAGCCAAACCATATATCTCGGCCATATCAGTAAAAGTACCATCACCCTTATTTATAAACAATTCATTTTGTTTTTTATCTCCGTCTTTATCTCCGGAATTACACACATATATATCCAAAAACCGTCACCGTTAACATCAGCCATCGTGACACCTGTGGACCAGGTCATCTTTCCTGCTACTCCGGCCTTATCGGTAATGTCTTCAAAAGTGAAATTGCCTTTATTAAGATACAGCTTATTGGGACCCATGTTGGCGCTAAAATAAATGTCCGGAAGACTATCATTGTTAATATCACCAATAGCCACACCACCGCCATTGTAAAAATTTCTGTAGGTGTAAATATTAAAATCTTTATCAAATGTGAGATTATTTGAAAAATGGATCCCTGTTTCTTCAGCCGTTTTTTCTTCAAAAAGTGCGTCACTGGTATCTGATAATTCTGAAGAATTATTTTTACAGGACATCAAAAAAGCGGTCAAACAAAATATAAGTAAAACGTAATTTTTATTCATCTTTTTCCGGTTTATCATTTTCGGAATACTTTACATTTTCAATGAGAACATCCACAAACTGTTCGTCCCGGATTTTTATGGTTATGATGCGCGGGCTATCAATTTTATAATAACCGGTTCTTCCCGACTCCAGTTTCTTATCTTTAAAGCCGGGTCCATACCATTTTTCCATGAGTGATTTTACTTCAAGAATAAGGCTATCGGACTGTAGCTCTCTGTTCCATGGAGCCCATGCCTTATAATTAAAATATATGGGCATAGCAAAAATTTTGTCTTTATGAAAATTCGGATAAAAATTCATGTCTACCGGCAATTTGAAATTTTCATTATCAATATAAAGGACTGATGTATTTTGGGTTCCCTGAATGGTTTTACCTTCTTTATTAAGTTCCATACACCTGTCATAAAAAGCCTGTTTTTCCATACCAAAACTTATACCTAAAAAAATTGAATCTAGTTTGGTATCATACTTCTTCCAAGGTATTATTTGATTTTTATATGCAATAAAAGCTAGTATTGCCAATATTGCCAGCGCAGCTATCCATATTACTTTCTTTGAACTCATTTTGTTTTTTGTTTTGCGACATTATTAATTTTATATATTTTAACCAGCTCATTGTTTTTAGAAATTAGGATACATTGTTCCTGGCCGAGCTTAAGGCTTCTTATGTCTCTGATTTCTCCGGATTCACAGATTCCTGATTTTGAATTTTGGAGATAATTAAAATGAAGGTTTCCTGATTAATAAAAACCATTCCATATGAACCTGCGTCAATACCCATTTCAGGCCTTGCTTTCATCTGATTTCCGCCCAAAACAATATCTTTTTTCCCATCACCATTTAAATCAGCTATTAACGAAGCTTTTTGATCGGTCCATTGTGCTTGTTCAGGTAGCGGTACAAAGGTAAAAATCCCATTATCATTCCTGAAAATACCTGATCTAAACTCATTTACTTTATAAACTAAAGAATTTTTTAAAACACCCTGATCAAACATTGTACTTAAATCAGCAGCTGCAAATTCATGATACTTCAGTAATCGCTTCTTTAAACCTGGAAGCTGTTTTACAAGATCATCCCTCATGACCCAGGGAAATGTCCAACTGCTCTCCGTGTAGCAACTGATTTGTTCAATCTGTCCATTACCATCAAAATCATTGACATGCATTTCAAAACTGTCATAATCAGAAGAAAGACGGTTGTTGAGTCCCTTATTACAAACCAAAATATCGGAATCGCCATCATCATCTATATCTTCCACACGCATAGATGTCCAAAACCCCTTTATATTCAGCAACCCGGTAGGTGACGTAATATTTTGTATACTTTGTCTTTGAACTTTGAAAATATCCACATTACTTAAATCCTTCAGTATAATCAATTCAGCAATACCATCACCATTTATATCTGAACCAATAGCGTCAACGATCATACCATATTGTCTGAAAGGGGCGCTTAATGATGGAGATAAAGTATATTTACCATTGATATTTTCATAAACAAAAGATGTTGCAGGTATGCCGTAATTAAACGGTTCCATCCTTCCTCCTGCAAAAATATCTTTATCACCATCCGCATCCATATCTAACCATACTACAGATGAAGTGGAATTGTACTGTCCGTTAAATACTTCCGGATTTTCAATAAAACCATTTTTCGACCCCAGATAAAGTCTGTCCTTTAATCCGGTTGAAGTGTTGGGCAATTCAGATCCACCTCCACATACAAAAATGTCCTGAAACCCATCACCATTAAAGTCTTCGATCAGGATTCTGCTGTCTTCCATTACAGCATTTTGTGTTAATACTGAAAATTCTTTTTTTACAAAAGTTCCATTTTTCTGTTGATAAGCAATTTGGGTGGAATATCCACTACTACCACCTAAAACAATATCTTCCAAACCATCATTATTCAGATCTTTGACTGCAAGATGCGGTCCTTCATTTGACAGCATATAAAACAATAATCTATCTCGATCGAAATCTGAAAATTCATTTTCGATATGCAAAAGATCCAACTTGTTGCTAACTCCTGTCAATAATGTAACCGATGGGACTACAGTTTTATTCGTTTTTATTTTATCTAAAATATTATAATCTAAGGTAATAAAAGTATTAAGTTGACCCGGATTATTTACCAAAGATTTTGACCCATCCGGCCAGAATATAATTATAGAATCCAGGTGATTTATATTACCCAACCCAATATGGATTCTGGGATCAACACATGACTCAAAACCCCTCATCGGATTTAGCTCTTGCATTATTTTTTCTTTGCCGTAGTAACAAATAATTTTCGTTCCCAATGATTGAATATTATCAGCCTGGCCTTTAAATGAAATATTTATGAATGTGTTGCCTGGGTTTAATTCAGAATTATTGCGATAGATATGTGCTTTTTCATTTATATTATTGGTAATCAGATCAAGGTCTCCATCATTGTCCAGATCTGCATAAACAGAACCATTTGAAAAAGTCGGTTTTTCGAGTCCGCTTAATTCGGCAGCATTTGTAAAATTATAGTTTCCTTTATTCAAAAACAGATAATTCTGTTGTGGTTCTGAGGGTACTTTTTCCATCATCCGGGAGATTACCTGCTCCTTTTTGTCAATCATCCCTTTTATGGCTTCGGGATTAAAATCAAAATTAACATAATCCAGGTCTGTCAGATCTTTATAAATACCATTGGCTATAAAAATATCTCTGTTGCCATCATTATTAAAATCTGCAATCAACGCTCCCCAACTCCAATCCGTAGCATCCAGACCACTGTACCTTGATATTTCTGTGAATCTTAAATCATCTTCTTTTCCGCAGTTCCCCTGATTTATCTGGAGCACGTTTCTACCAAATTGTCTATGATATCCTTTACTTCCATTGAGTGTATATTTATCCCAGTTTTCAAAAAGCGATTTGGTTTTATAGCGGGACATTTTTTCAGGAAGCATTTCCGTTACAAATATGTCCGGCAATCCATCATTGTCAATATCTGCAATATCTGCACCCATCGACCCTAAACTTATTTCCTGGGTTGCGCTGGTTATCACTTCTCTGAACGTGCCATCCTGATTGTTTAAATATAGATAGTCGCGTTCAAAAAAGTCATTACTTACATATAAATCCGGCCATTGATCATCATTCAGATCAGAGATACTTACTCCCAATCCGAATCCAATGGCGCTTCCGTAGATCCCGGCAGTTTTAGATACATCTTTAAATCTGATGGTTGGACTTGTCAATAACGAATCCGCAGAATATCTGACTATGTGTTCATTTCGCAACAATCTGTTGCCACCTAGCGTATCAGTTATTTCTCTTAATCCTTCCACTATATCATATCCACCCACAGATCTAAGACTATTATTTAGTAGGTAACAATCCAGATCTCCATCTCTGTCATAATCAAAAAATGCTGCATGCGTGGACAAACCTATAAAATCAAGACCATACTCTTTGCTTTTTTCTGTAAATGTAAGATTACCATTATTAATAAAAAGCTCATTATGCCTGTTGTTTCCTCCGGGTTTTCCGGATTTACAAACGTATATATCAGTCCATCCATCCGCATTGATATCAACAAAAGTCACTCCTGAAGACCAAACTTCTTTGCAAGCCACTCCGGCCTTCTGTGTAATGTCTTCAAATACCAGATTACCTTTATTGAGATATAGTCTATTATCTGCCAGATTACCTGCAAAATAAATATCCATCAGACCATCATTATTGATATCTCCGACACCTACTCCGCCACCATTAAAAAAATTCTTAAATGTATATGGATTGTATTCTTCGGTAAAAACAAGATCATTGCTGAAAGTTACACCGGTTGTATTAGAAGGTAGCAACTGAAATAATTTTTCAGCTTTATGCTTAGAGTCACAACTTACATTCAAAAGTAACCATGTTGTGAAAACTATAAAACCAAATGATTTATTTAAAGAATGCAAGCTTAAGGTGTTAAAGTCACTAAAATGAGCCACAAATCTAATAAAAAAAAAGTAGTTTTCGCCCTTCGTTAGTCTTGTGTCAAAAATTCTGTTTTTGGCAAAAAATATATTTATGAAACATTGTATCACTTTTGTTTTTTTAGGTTGGGTTTTAATAAATTCCATCAACAGTCAAAAAGCTTTGGATAAAACCATTTCATTGAGCTTCACCAATAAAAATTTTGTAAGAGTACTATATGATCTCGAAAAAAGCCACGAACTTAAATTCTATTTTGATCCAAAACGAATTCCATATTTTGTGTATACTAAATCCTACGAAAATAAACAAATATGGTATATCATACAGGATTTATTAAGTGGCGCTTTACTCAAAGTCATCTCGATAGACAATAATACTATAGGAATTATCCCAACTGGACAGCTAAATAAAACCTATATCAATGCATTGGCAGATAAATGGCAAAAAGGAGTGTATGCATATCCTTTCAAAGAAGAAACCATCACCATGAAATTTACAAAAGGAATAGTTGCTCCAGATTCTCCTAAAAAGGTTAATCTAACTTTGAATTTTAATGACAAGGATCATCAAGATGCCTTGATTGGTATAGCGCTTTTTCAGATGATTATAGCATGAATGGAGTAACGGATGCAACCGGAAGTATCCATTTTGAATTGCCCACCGGAATATCACTCATAAATACCAACTATATCGGGTATCAAAACAATGTCCTGGAATTTGAGCTATATGAAGACGCTGTATTTAAAATTCCAATGAAGAAAAGTGCTCTTTTATTGGAGGAAGTAGAGATTTCAGCTCAGAAATTAGTGCAGAATAAATTGGAAAAAACAATTGGTGTTGAGTCTATAGAAATGAAAAAAATAGAAAGTATTACTCAGGCACTTGGCGAAGTGGATATCATTAAGTCTCTCGAAATACTACCGGGTGTAAAAAGCACTGCAGAAGTTTCAAGTGGCTTTAATGTCAGAGGTGGAAATATAGATGAGAATATGGTTATTTTGAATGATGCAGTGGTTTTTAATCCTACTCATGTACTTGGATTCACCTCAGCTTTTAATGCGGATGTAATACAGTCAGTCACTTTGTCCAAAGCTTATATTGATGCTCAATATGGTGGCTGGAATTCATCTGTCCTGGACATTAAAACTCATTTTGGCAATGATGATCAGTGGAAGGGAACGGGGTCTGTAGGTACTGCTATCGGAAAATTGACCATCAATGGTCCTGTTACAAAAAATATAAGCATAATGGCATCTGTAAGGAAAAGCTACAGCAGTTGGTTACTTAAACAGGCATACAATAAAGAAATATCAAATAGCACAGCTGATTTTTATGATTATAACCTGTCCATTAAATACAAATTAAATAAAAATCATTTTATACTGTCTGACCATTTCAGATCCGGAGATGTATTTAATTACAATAAAGAATTTGGGTACAACTGGTCAAATACAACAGCAGGAATTTCGCTTGTAAGTACGTGGAATAATAAACTTAACTCAAAATTAAATGTATCATGGAGTAGGTTCAGGAGTACTCAGTCCAGTTATACTCCTCCCAGACTATTTGATCTGGACTCAGGTATTGATGTCTTAAAAGGTTCATTACAGTTCAATTACTCACTCTCCATTCCTTTATCTATAAAATCGGGTCTTAATATAATGTTCTTTGATTTCAGTCCTGAAAAGATAAGTTCTTCAGAGCCAAATTCAATCACTCAAACTACTTCAGTATTTAAAAATGATAATATTCAGCTGGCTCCATTTTTAACAATGGGTTGGGAAGTAAGTTCGCGTTTTAAAGTTGAAACGGGGCTACGATACAGTCAATATTATAGAAGTGGGACCAGGACAGAGTTTGAATATTTATTTGAAAACAAATATGTTGTAAATGAAATTTCAGATACGTTGCAAATAGCAAATACTGAAAAATTGGCAGGTTTTGTCGAACCCAGAATAAATGTACATTATAAAATTTCTGAAAGAGTTGCTTTAAAGTCGGCTTATACGCGAACAAGTCAAAACCTGCATCTACTGGTCAATGGAAATACAACCCTTCCATCGGATGTTTGGGTGCCCTCCGGCAAATATATAAAACCAAGACTGGCTCAGCAGATTTCCGCCGGATTTGGTTATGCATCAAAAAATCAGATTTTTGCAGTATCATCTGACATCTACTATAAACTATATGAAAATAATGTTATTCTTAAAAACTTTCCGGATATTATCCAAAATGAACATATAGAAACTGAAATTTTGCAAGGAAGAGCCTATAGTTATGGTTTTGAATTCGCTGTTGATATTCAAAAAGGAAACCTGACCGGAAATATTGCGTACACGTATGCCAGAACATTTCAGAAAAATACCAACTCAAATTATGATGTAAATTCAAATGTCTTTTTTGCGGCTGATAATGATATACCCCATCAACTTAACATTTTGCTGAATTATCGAAACAACTCTATACTGAGTTTTAATTGTAATTTTATTTTTAAAAATGGGAGACCTGTTACTTTACCGGAAAGTACAGTAATTATTGACGATTTTTTAATCCCTGTATATTCGGATAGAAATGTTTTCAGACTACCTGACTATTTGAGACTCGACATTGGATGTAATTTTGATTTCAGAAAAGTTAGAAATACTGGAGTTCGTCATTCATTTTCAGTTGGTGTCTATAATCTATTAGGCAGAAAAAATGCACTTAATATTTTTTACAGAAAAAGTGAAAATGGAAATATAGAAGGATATAAGATCTCTCTGATTGGAGCTGCCATTCCTTCTCTTTCATGGAATTTTGTTTTTTAATTATACCATTTAAACTTTCGCAGATGATAACATCTTTAAAAATATTGATAATAAGTCTGTCGGTCTTATTACTTATTCATTCCTGTTTTGAACCTTACGATAATAAAGATGAAAATTTCAAGCCAAATTTAATCGTTGATGCTGAGATTTCAGATACTGATACATCACATATCATAAAAATATCAGAAGCACAAAAGACAGACATTCAAACTTTTAAAGGATATTCGGGTGCCAAAGTACTACTTAAATCCAACGAAAACGATGAACTGGTATTTAGTGAAACTACCACTGTGGGTCATTATAAATATATAGGTGTGTTGAATGACGCAAAAGGTTATGCGCTGGAAGTACAGGTTAATGGTAAAGTGGTAGTGACCTCGCCTATCCAATATTTTCCGGAATCATTTATGGTCGATAGTTTGAGAAATTATACAGAATATGTCAGAACCCAAAAACCCAATGGAAGTGTATTTCAGGAATATATTGTCAATTTTAATGCAGAAGCCAGAAAACCAACCATAGAAAAGGAAGTATTTGTTAGATTTGATATTGAAACGGTTTTTTTAGTGCTGGAATTAATTTGTTCTCCATTTATTTCGCCTAAAACATGTTATGTCTATAACCACAGAAGTAATTTTGAAATTAACCTTCTTAAGGTTCCTGTGTCAACATCAGAGATAAATATCAGTCAAAAGATATTTAGTAAAACATTGGATTATGAATTTGGAGGAGCATTTTCGGTAAAGGCAGATGTCAAATCGTATAATCAGGAAAATTTTAAATACTGGCAGCAATATAAAAGTGTATTTGATCAAAGTGGATCTGTTGATGATCTTATTCCTGCCAGAATATCCGGCAATCTCACTTCTTCATCAGGAAATGTATTGGGTCTTTTTTCACTGGTTAGAAAATCCAGTGTTTTCAAGATTATAAGAAGAGGTGAAGCGGGAGGCAGAAGTGTTGAACCTTACTGTGGTACTCCCGGATTTTATGAACCTTGGCCAAGGCCATCTGAATGTTGTGAATGTTTAAGATTTGCCAATAGTACATTAACAAAACCTTATTACTGGTAAAACAAGAAAGGCAATTCGTATTAAACTAATTACCTTTCCAATATAAACTTTTTGAAGTTTTACCCCACCGAAGCGGCATACGCCACAGCATCCATCAATCCATCCAGTTCTTCTGGATTTGTCAGTCTGATCTTAACTATCCAGCCTTCACCATATGGATCTTCATTGATCAAGCCGGGATTATCGCCGTCAGCTTCGTCCAATTTACTATTAAACTCAAGAATTTCTCCACTTACAGGCATAAACAGATCAGAGGTTGTTTTTACTGCCTCAACAGTACCGAATATTTCATCTTTTGCTATGGTTTCACCTACAGTATCTACCTCTACGTACACCAATTCACCGAGTTCGCTTTGTGCAAAATCAGTAATCCCTATGTAAGCTACGTCTCCGTCCATTCGGATCCACTCGTGCTCTTTGGTATATTTAAGATTATCAGGAAAATTCATATTGGTTTGTTTTATGTTTGATTAGTTAATAGCGACAAATTTTTTAAGCCAGTCGGTCGTGATTGACTTAGGCCTTTCCAGAGCAAGACCGAGAGCCCTGTCCCAACAAAGACCTGCACATACACCCAATGCCCTGGAAACACCGAATAGGACTGTATAATAATTATATTCGGTAAGACCATAGTGAACCAACAATGCTCCTGAGTGGGCATCAACATTTGGCCATGGATTTTTAACCTTACCCAATGCCCCCAAAACTTCAGGGACTATTTCATACAGATCCCAAACTATTTGAACTATTGGGTCATCTTTAATATTGTCTTTGGCAAATCTCATCTGGGCTATAAATCTTGGATCAGGCTGTCTTAGTACTGCATGTCCATATCCTGGTACTACTTTACCTTCTGCAAGCGTGTCGTTGATATATTTTCTGATTTGATCTTTGGTAGGACTATTGGTACCTATCTCTTCCACCATTTCAAATATCCACTTGATTACTTCCTGATTGGCAAGTCCGTGCAGAGGACCAGCAAGTGCATTCATTGCCGCACTAAATGAATAATATGCATCGCTCAATGTGGATCCTACAAGGTGCATGGTATGTGCAGAAGCGTTACCTCCTTCGTGATCTGTATGTATAGTAAGATACAATCTCATAAGGGCTAAAAAGTCAGGGCTATCAAACCCCAGCATTTTTGCAAAATTACCTCCCCAGTCCATATTCGGATCAGGAGCTATATGCTGATCATTGTGAAAGGACCGCCTGTAGATAAATGCAGCTATTCGTGGCAGACTTGCGATCATATTCATAGAGTCTTCATACATCGCATCCCAGTAATCATTTTTGCTCATACCTTCTTCATATCTCTGGGCAAAAATGCTGTCACTCTGCATGGCAAGTATAGCTATGCTGAATTGTGTCATGGGGTGAGTATCTTTGGGAAGCGCTTTTATGGCATCGAAGACAAAATCTGCGACACCACTTCGTCTGCTCCATTCAGCAGAAAGCCATCTCACTTCATCAGTTGTTGGTAAGTCACCGGTCATCATCAACCAGAACAAACCTTCAGGCAACGGTTCTTTTCCATTAGGTACTCTTGGTAAGAGTTCCCGTAATTGAGGAATATTGTAACCTCTGAATCGTATTCCTTCTTCAGGGTCAAGAGAAGAAGTGTCCCAAATCATACTTTTGACACTTCTCATGCCTCCTATGAGTTGCTCTATCGTCACCTGATCCACAATTTTGTCACCGTGTTCTTTTACGATAGATTTGAGCTCAGCTTTGAGGGCAGCTGATTTCTGATAAAATTTTTCTTTTAATGGGTCCATTCTTTAGGGATTATAATAAAATTTGGTATTAATTTAGGTGTATAAAAAAGTAAACAAAATTCCTGCTTTAAGGATTTTGAAATCATGCGCTAAAATAAGAATAAATAGAAAATAATCAACTTAATCTTAACAAAATAACAAACCTGTGCCATCCAAAATGCTAAAAAAGATATTCCACAATGTTACAAATGATTAATAATAAAATGTTTAAAACAGTTTATCAAAATAAGCAACAGCCAGAGTTATTCTTTCTGATGATTCTTTGTTGCCTATCAGCATCATAGATTGAATGAGATCAGGGCCTTGCATAGAACCGCTGAGGGCTATCCTTAGGATAGGCATGAATTCTCCGAGCTTTAGACCATTTTCCTGAACGTATCCCTTGATTATCTGCTCAATTTCATTCTTTTCGCCAGCTCCTATCTGGTCTGCAATTTTTAAAAAATGTTTACTGTTCTCAGGTTTGTACCTTTTTTTAATGGTTTCATCATCAAATGCATGCGGTGGTTCAAAAAAGAATCTACCTCCTGAAATGATCTCATCCGTTTTATGAACCCTTTCTTTCATCAGTCCGCATACATCGGCCAGATATTCAATGGAGACATTATAGCCTTCATCTATCGCTTTATCCTGAACGGTATAGGCAAGCTTAAGGTTATCAGAATGTATGATATATTGCTGATTAAACCATTTGGCTTTGTCAATATCAAAACGAGCGCCGGATTTAGTTATTTTATCCAGACTAAAAACTTCACATAACTCAGGCAGCGTAAACATCTCCTGATCATTGCCAGGACTCCATCCCAACAAAGCAAGGAAATTTAAAACCGCTTCCGGCAAAAAACCGTCATCCTTGAATCCTGTAAAATTATCTTCTTCATGATCACTGTCCCGTGAAAGAGGAAAAACCGGAAAACCAAATTTTGCACCATCTCTTTTGCTCAGTTTTCCCTGACCTGTTGGTTTTAGGATAAGTGGTAAATGTGAAAATGATGGTGGTGTCCAGCCAAAAAATCTATACATAAGTACATGGTGGGCAGTGCTGGGCAGCCACTCTTCACCTCTGATTACATGGGTGATTTCCATCAGATGATCATCCACAATATTGGCCAGGTGGTAAGTGGGCATTCCATCTCCTTTGAGGATTACCTTATCATCCAGTTCATTACTTTCAAAAGAAACATGCCCTCTTATTTCGTCATTAAATGATATTATTTCATTTTCAGGAATTTTCAGTCTGACCGCTATATTTTCACCTTTTTCAAGCAATTCCTTTACTTTTTCAGGTGGTAAAGTGAGACTGTTCTTTAATACCTTTCTTGATTTACTGTCATACTTGAAAGTCTGGTCACTTTCCCGCATCATTTCCAGTTCTTCAGGGGTATCAAAAGCATAATAAGCATTTCCATCTGCCAGCAATTTATCCCCATACTGTTTATATATTTCTTTCCTTTCTGATTGTCTGTAAGGACCATATTCACCTCCAAATTCCGGCCCTTCATCGGGCAATAGACCAAACCATCTTAATGAGTCAATAATATAGGCTTCAGCTCCCGGAACATATCTGTTCTGATCGGTATCTTCAATTCTGAGGATAAAAGTACCTTTAAATTTTTTAGCAAAAAGATAATTATACAAAGCTGTTCTGACTCCTCCGATATGGAGTGGACCTGTAGGACTAGGCGCAAATCTGACTCTCACTGATTTCATAAATGTATATTATTATACCAATAAATGTTAATAATATTCAAAACAATACCTTTTAAAGGTTACATTTTAGCTTTTTTAGCGTTATGTTTTTAAGTTGCTTTGAAAGATGAGCTGCAAAAATAGATTTAAAAGCTGAATACTGCAAAATATTATCATGTACTTAGTAAAAACACCTCCTATAGTTAAAACAATTTTCGCTGATTTTGTCTGGCATATAGACACGGATATCAAAGAAGTGTATCTCACTTTTGATGATGGTCCTATACCCGGATTGACGCCGTGGGTACTTGATGTACTGGCAGAGTACAATAGTAAAGCGACATTTTTTTGTGTAGGTGAAAATGTGAAAAAAAACAGATCTATATTTGATAGAATTATTCAGGAAGGCCACACCATCGGAAATCATACTTACAATCATCTGAATGGCTGGAATACAGAAAATGAAGTTTATATTCAGAATGTAGCCGAGTGTGATAATTATATGGAAACAAATCTTTTCAGACCACCATATGGTAAAATGAAACCTTCACAATCATCATTGATCAAGTCAGAAAAAACTGTGGTAATGTGGGACGTTTTAAGTGGCGATTTTGATCTTTCCATTACAAAAGAAAAGTGCCTGACCAATGTTATCGAAAATTATAGTCAGGGTTCAGTGATAGTTTTTCATGATAACATTAAAGCGGAAGAAAAACTAAAATTTGTTCTGCCTTCCTTCCTGGAGCATCTCGCTGAAAATGGTTTTGTATCTTCAAATCTGGGCTGTTTGATACATGAGTATGCTTAATTATACATCAGCTATTGGCTTTGTTCTGTTTTTGTTTATTTTATCTTCCCCTTTAAATCTATATGGTCAGAAGGACTGGAAATTGAGTAAAACGGAAGATGATATTCAACTTTGGATAAAAAATCTGGAAGGATCTGATTTAAAGCAATTTAAACTTCAGACTACCTTTAAGAAGGAATTAAAATCAGTGTATCTGCTCATACGTGACGTTGAAAACATGCATCTTTGGTATGATAAGGTACAAAGTGTAAAATTATTGAAAAAGATAAGTGACAATGAAGCGATCTATATGCTCGGATATGATCTGCCTTTTCCTTTTGAAGATCGTATTTCTACAGTAAAAGGAAGTATAAAGTTTGATGAAAAAGGGGGTAAAATCTTTGTAAATACTGATTATTTTCAGACAGAGCTTCCGGAAGATAAAAAACATATGTCTTTGATTACAAAAATAAAAAGTAGTTGGGAGATTTCCGAAGGTAAAAAAGGGGAAGTTCTTATTACACATGCCGGATATATGGATCCCGGAGGTAATGTCCCAAAATGGTTAGTGAATGAAGGACTCACTTCAGGGCCATTAAAGACTATAAAAAGTATGAAAAAAATTCTTGATAAATATTAATTATTTGCGCTTGCATACTTATTTATATTTTTATTTTACATTTGACCTTAAGAATCAAATAAGGGTAAATGCAGGAATTCATCATCCGAAAGGCTACACAGCAGGATATCGCTGCCATTTATAATATGGTATACGAGCTGGCAGTATTTGAAAAAGAGCCGGAAGCATTAAAAATAGGCATCAAAGATTATGAAGTAGCTTTTAGCGAAAAGCTAATAGACAGCATTGTGGCAGAATTACATGGCGAAATGATAGGCATTACTGTCTTTTATATGACTTTTTCTACCTGGCGTGGCAAGTGTCTTTATCTTGAAGATTTTTTTGTAAAACCTGAATATAGAAAGTTGGGAATTGGTCAAAAGTTATTTGATGCATATATAGCCGAGGCAAAATCAAAAGGTGCAAGACAAGCCAAATGGCAGGTGTTGGATTGGAATGATGTGGGTTTGAACTTTTATAGCCGAAACAATGCCATCATTGAGAAAAACTGGTGGAATGGAAAGTTATACTTTGAATAAAAGATTATACAGATGATTTCAGCAGATAAAATCGACAGGGCATCCATTATTATCCATGACGTGGTCAGCAAAACTCCACTCATCAGAAACTACAATCTGTCCAAAAAATACCAATGTAATATCTATCTGAAAAGAGAAGACATGCAAGTAGTCCGATCATTTAAAATCAGAGGAGCTTATCATAAAATGAAAACCATGGACAAGGACGCCATGGCCAGAGGGGTCATTTGCGCGAGTGCCGGAAACCATGCCCAGGGAGTGGCTTTTGCATGCTCAGCATTAAATATTCATGGCCTTATATACATGCCCACTACTACACCAAGGCAGAAGATAAGTAAAGTTAAACACTTCGGAGGTGAATGGATAGAAGTCAGGTTGGTGGGAGATACTTTTGATGATGCCAATAAGGTAGCTTTAAGACATTCTGCGGATGAAAATTTGCCCTATATACACCCGTTTAATGATGAGGAAGTCATAGCGGGTCAAGGTACAGTAGCGAAAGAAATACTGGATGAAATGTTAAGTCCGGTGGATATCTTGTTTGTAGCTGTAGGTGGTGGTGGATTGATCTCCGGTGTAGGTTCTTATTTCAAACAAAAGAGTACGGCTACAAAAATCATCGCTGTAGAAGCTGAAGGTGCTCCGGCACTGGCTGAATCATTGAAAGCTGACAGATTGGTGAGGCTGGACAAAATAGATTCTTTTGCGGATGGTATAGCAGTGCAGGAGATCGGAGATATGACCTTCGAAATTTGTAAAAAAGTTATTGATGATATTATTCTTGTGCCGGAAGGTAAGATTTGTTCATCTATTTTATCGCTATATAATGACGAGGCGATTGTTGTAGAGCCGGCAGGTGCCATAAGTTTTGCAGCACTGGACTACTATAAAGAAGAGATCAAAGGTAAACATGTCGTAATCATAGTTTGTGGTGGTAACAATGACATCACCCGCACGGAAGATATCAGAGAGAGAGCGCTATTGTGGGAAGGCAGGAAACATTACTTTATCATTCGTTTTCCTCAAAGGGCTGGTGCACTCAGAGATTTTCTCAATTTACTGGGACCTGATGATGATATTGCACATTTTGAATATACCAAAAAAACAAACAGGGACACAGGGCCGGCTTTGGTGGGATTGGAATTCAGAAGTCAGGACGATTACCAACCTTTGGTGGATAGGATGGTGGCTGCGGGTATAAATTTTGAACACATCAATACAAATCCAATGTTGTTTGAGATGCTGGTTTGACAATACATGTTTTTACTTTTTTACCAACAGAATTATAAATCCAAACTTATTTGATTGTCCTTATACTTGGTCGGATTTTCCAGGGTCAATAGTTGTCTTTTGATGTCAAGTCCTAAAGCAAACCCTGTCAAAGAACCATCACTGCCGATTACTCTATGGCAAGGAATTATAATTGGTATAGGGTTTCTGCCATTTGCAGAAGCAGCAGCCCTGATACATTTAACATCTCCCATTTCTTTGGCAAGTTGAAAGTAAGAAATGGTTTTGCCATATGGAATGTTTTTAAGTTTTTGCCAAACTCGCACTGAAAAGTTGGTGTAGCCATTCAAATCTAAATCTAGATTGAATTCATTTCTTTCTCCTGAAAAATATTCAGTAAGTTGCATTAATGCTCTGGAAGTATGTTCATTTGGTATAGGTTCTGGTGTTTTGCCCTTTATTAATTTAATATATCTCAACCCCAAATCTGAAGCTCCAATGCACAAATCACCAATCATACTCTTATAAATCTCTATGTATATCGTTTCCGACTGGGGTACTTCTATATTTAAATATAAAGCTGACTTTTTCATAAGCTTAAATTTACTATGATTTCAATTTATTAGGGTAATATTTAACACCTTACTCACTACTTTTACCAAATCGAAAAATGCTTTGTATACCTTTTCCTATCGTTTCTATACCTTTAGATAACGGACCTCTGGTAATATCTTCATAGTTTTCTGACAAATGGCTATAATCCTGCTGCCTTGGATATATGAGAATCTTACTGTTTTGCTCAAAATGTTTTTCCAGTTTGGACGGTATATTTTCCAATACATTTTCGTAGGATACAGAGCCTTTCCGTGAAGTGACCATCACAAGCAAGTCATCTTCTTTGATATATCTTGATATAATCAGAATGTCTTCCCATTCAGAAAATATGGTAAAGGAAAGTTGACATTCTGAATGATTTTTTTTGCTCAATATCTGAAAGCATCATGCGTTTTAGTTTCACCATAGATAACTAAGGGAATACTCAATTCCTGTGCTAATCTGGTTAGTTTTGTAAGCCAGATTGAAAATCCATTTTCGAGTTCACACAATGGAGGAGCTATCAAAGAAATCCTTTTCAGGGAAATCAGTGGCTTTTCCAGATTGCTGATAAATATGGTTTTGTCTGTATTGGAAAGAATAGTTTCCAGTTTTTCTCCCATCAGTTTTTCCATAAAACCCATTTTTTGTGGCCATCCCAAAATCACGATATCAGACATAATTTCTCTCGATGTCCTTGAGATACCGCTCATGGCATTATGATCAATCGTGGCGATTACATTGACTTTTGTTTCAGCTGCCGAACCCTGACGTACATATTGCTCAAGTTTATTTTTTGATTTTATTATATTAATTTCAGCTTCCTGATCATTTGGAACTACACTAAGGATTGAAACAGGGTTTGGAGATTTTTTATCTTTAATAAGCAACGCGAGTTCCAGATTTTTATCGATACTTTCTACATTGGCTATAGGTAGAAGTATATGCTCATTAGATATTGTATTTGGAGTTTGAAGTACATCACCATCTGATTCGCCCGTTATTATAATCTTTTTTGCAGCTTTTTCAGTGGCGAAAGATGCTACAACGCAAGTAATAAGGATCAGAATAATGGTGCCGTTTAGTATATTTTCATCCAGAATTCCCGCATTATATCCAACTAATATGATAGCTAGAGTTGCCGCTGCATGGGAACTGCTCAATCCAAAAATCAATTGTCTTTGTGAAGTTGTAAAATTGAAGATCAATTGCGTAAAATAGGCAGCTATCCACTTCCCTAGCAATGCCACTATGGTTAGTGTACCAGCCACAATGAGCGCCATATTCCCATTAAATATAACGCTTGTATCTACCACCATGCCTACAGAAATTAGAAAAAATGGAATAAATAAGGCATTACCTATAAATTCAATTCTATTCATCAAGGCGGAAGAATGTGGTATCAGTTTATTTAGTGCCAATCCAGCCACAAATGCTCCGATGATCTTTTCTACACCAGCCACTTCTGCCAGAAAGGCAGCAAAAAAGACTACGGATAATACAAAAATATAATGGGCATGTTTTTCACTTTCAAGTTTGCTAAAAAACCATTTTGCAATCCTGGGTATCAGTACAAACATAATCACAGAAAATATGGCAAGAGAAATTGCCAGTTTATACCAAAATTCAGCGTTCAGATTGCCATTGGCATTTCGCATGATTACTGCCAGAATGATCAATACTGCCGTGTCTGTCAGAATAGTTCCTCCCACGGAAATAGCTACTGCTGGATTTTTTGAGATACCAAAACGACTTACGATAGGATAAGCAACCAGTGTATGTGTTGCAAACATGCTAGCGGTCAGAAAGCTTGCATTAAAATCATATGCCAAAAGGTAATAACAAACCGGAAAACCAATGGTAATGGGGATGATAAAAGTCAAAAAACCAAAAAGCAGACTTTTGTTTTGATTGGCCTTAAACTCATTCATATCCAGCTCCAGACCTGCTATAAACATAATATACAGCAAACCAATAGTGGAAAAAAGTTCTACCGCAGATGTTTTTTCTAGTATATTTAAGCCATGTGGTCCGATAATTACTCCTGAAATGATCAATCCAATAATGCCCGGAACATTGAGTCTTTTGAGTAGAATGGGTGAAAGTAAAATGATAAAAAGAATCAGTGAAAATATCAGCACTGGGTTATTGAGCGGCAACTCAACCTCGTGCATCAGATGGTCAAAAAAGTCATTCATTGACATTCATTTTGAAAGATATTAATCAATAACGTAAATACCCTTTGGTTTGATTTGGTGAATTGACTTTTTATTCGGAAAATATCTGCAAATATAGTACTTAATACCCTGATAGAAATAAATATTGATTGAATAATTTCTATTTGTAATCTTCTCGCACGGGATTAAATATATCCAGGATGTAACAATCTGTGACTGCCTTTCCTGAATGTACTGTCATAGAGGGAATGACGGCTACCGTCCCGGGTTTTAATAATTGGGTGATCCCATCGAGGGTCATTTCAAATTCTCCTTCCAGAACATTGGAGATTTGTTCATGCATATGATGATGTTCAGGCAGAATACTCCCGGCTTTTATCCTGAAATATCCGACAGTAAGACCATCGGTATGAATCAGTTTTGCCTGAAATCCTGGTATCAATTCTTTTTCAGCGCTTTGATCAAGTTGTATAAATGGCATATCTTAGCTGAAATTGTTTTGTTCTCTGATGATTCTTTCCGCTTCCAATCTGACCCGCTCTGCCTCCAGATATTCGTAATATCTCTGGATTTTAGTTTTTTCAAATGTATCCCTGGCTAAAAAATATTGTTTAATTGTATGCTCATTTTCCCATGGTGATGTGTTATAGTGTTTTTCATCATCTTCTATTACATTTTTGAAAACAAAAGCAGTAACAAGTCCAACCATTGCACCAAAAAGATGACTTTCCCACGAAATATTTTTTTCAACATTGGGAAACATGCTCTCGACACTTCCGGAATAAAGCGTAAGTACAATTAAAGCAAGCACAATAGACTTCATGTTTTTCTTGAAAACACCGGTCCAAAATACAAATGCTACCAATCCATACACGACACCACTTGCTCCGATGTGATATGATGGCCTTGCAAATAACCATACCATGATCCCCGTTCCCACCATAATGCTTATCAAAGATTGGGTGGCCACTTTTCTATAAAACAACACCATTATGGAAGTTAGTACAAGAATTGGTAAAGAGTTTGATGCAAGATGTCCCCAGGTGGAATGAATAAATGGTGAGGTAAATATTCCGGGAAATCCACTCCATTCGCGGGGATAAATCCCCAAAACGTGTAAATTAAGGGACAGAACATTATCTGCTGCCTCGATCAGCCAAAGCAATAAAAGCAGCATAATCGGGAACCTGATTTTGTAAATAAAATTAGAAATTTCTTTTTTCATTGATTATAACATATCATGCAAACTTTCTTTTGACAAACTTAATGAAAGTCGTGGCCTTCTTAATTTTATTTTCATTTGTCCAATCATAAATAGATATTACATTTTCTACCAGATATTGTTTTGCTTCTCCAAAATCTTGACAGTTATTTAACCTTTGCAATGTCTCATTAAATAGCTGCTGATTATTTCCAAATAATTCTTGCTGCGTAAAAATTCTTTCGTTGATACCCATGGACTTGGTCAAATCCTTTACCGGGGATGAGGCAAGTTTATCCGAAAGGTCGTTTATTTTTTCTTCAGCAAACATTTCAACCAAAGCATCCGGATTGTGCTTCATTGTTGGAATAGGATTAATTGCCGCGGCTTTTAGTTCTGGTGCAGGCTTTACCACTTCCGGTTTTTCGATTACTGAATGTATTGCAACAGGTTCCGGTTTCGTTTCTACTTTATTTACTACAGGCTCCAGGGCTTCGGTATGCTCCTGTACAACGGTTTCCTGTATTTTGGCTGGCACGGCTTCTTCTTTTTGCATAGGTACATGAGTATGCGCGACGGATTTGATGACATTTGGTTTTCCATCGAGCACTATTTCATACAATTCGCGTATGTAACTCAACAATAAATCTCTTTCGAGCGATGAAAAATGTCCATCTGCATTGCCATTATCTGCCAATGCAGAAATTTTATTTAATTTTTTATTAAAACTCTGAGTATCCATATGTTTCTTAAAATTGATATTTTATATTAAATATTTATTTAATGTGTTGCAATTTTTATACCAAACACATATACCGTCAACGTTTATGACAAAATATCATGTATTAACGAAGTTTTTTAGGTTGTCATATCTAAATCATGTAAAATCTGACAAATTATTTTTTACTTTGTGCCAAAATGAACCTATATGTTTTTAGAGCCGAGTTTTAAGGGACAGCGCAGTGGCTGGATAGAAGTAATATGTGGCTCTATGTTTTCAGGAAAAACCGAAGAACTCATCAGACGTCTCAAAAGAGCAAAAATAGCCAATCAGAAAGTTCAGATATTCAAGCCGTCAAAAGATACCAGATATGATATAGTAAATGTAGTGTCACACGACGAAAATGCCATTGCATCCATACCGGTACAGAGTAGTCTGGAAATCTTTGATCACATAAAAGACGTCAATGTCATAGGTATAGACGAAGCCCAGTTTTTTGATGACAGACTACCGGACGTGTGCCAAAAACTGGCCATCAAAGGAGCACGGGTGATCATTGCCGGTCTGGATATGGATTTTAAAGGTCGCCCATTCGGACCTATCCCTAATCTGCTGGCTATTGCAGAGTATATCACCAAAGTCCATGCGATCTGTCCCCATTGTGGTAATCTGGCTACCCATTCTTATAGGTTGAGTGATGAGACAGATACTGTCGTACTGGGCGAAAAAGACAAATACGAACCAAGATGCAGAGTATGTTATGAAATGGGCAATATTCTGGATTTAAGGCTGACTTAAGGTAAAAATACATCAGAATTTAAGAATATTCAGGTTGAAATGAAATTTTTTTACAAAGCTTTGAGTTAATACTGCATATGAAACCCGGTTTTTTTTATATCGTGATATTATTATTTTTAGTTCCTCTATTTTTTATCCATGCAGATAAAGATGGGGCGGATATGACTTTGGAAACAGATTGTGTTATAGAAAATACTGCATTCAAGGGTGGCGAGAAAATGGTGTACAAAGCTTACTACAACTGGCAGTTTGTTTGGATACCCGCCGGAGAAGCAGAATTTAACATCAAAGAAAACAAAGATACCTATGAAATTACTGTAGTTGGAAAGACTTACAGAAGTTATGATGCATTTTTTAGGGTTAGAGACTATTTTCACAGCGTTATTGATAAAAAAACGATGTATCCCCGATATTTTGTTCGTATCGTGGAAGAAGGAAAATACAGAAAATTTGATAGCCTGATTTTCAGACAAGACCAGCTCACTGCCATCAGTTTTAATGGACGTAACCGGGAAACGGCTAAACGTAAAACCATTATCATACATCAGTGTACCCATGACCTGCTTTCAGTGCTTTATTTTATGCGCAATATCAATATATCGAATTACAAACCTGGTGATATGATCCCCACCAAAATACTTTTTGATGAAACCATTTATCCTATAAAAGTCAGATATGAAGGGAAATATAAGGATTTTGAAATAAAAGATCTGGGTACCTTCAATACCATAAAGGTGATACCGGATCTGGTTACCGGCAATGTATTTAAAGATGGAAACCGCATGAACGTCTGGGTGTCCAATGACGGCAATAAACTACCTCTTCTGATAGAATCTCCACTCTCAGTTGGAAGTGCAAAAGCAGTCCTTAAATCCTACTCCGGATTAAGGTATAAGTTAGATATCCCTGAAGATAAATGATAGGTGTTAGTCAACTGGATATTTAAATGTGCCGAAATGATTACCTTTGCCCGAGTTTATAAAATATGAAAGCAAAAAAATCCTTTGGGCAACATTTTCTGGTCAATGAACACATAGCTGAAAAAATTGCCAACGGACTCTTAAAATCCGAAGGTATCAGAAATGTACTGGAAATAGGCCCCGGTAAAGGTGTCCTTACCAAGTACCTGGCAAAACACGATACCCATCTTAAAGTCGTGGAAGCAGATCAGGATATGGTAGAATTTCTGATCAGAAACAAAATCATCGATCCTGATCAGATCATCTTTCTGGATTTTCTCAAGCTCAATTTATCCAAAATTTTTGGTGGGGAGCAGTTTTATCTGATAGGCAATTATCCGTACAATATTTCCTCGCAGATACTTTTTAAAATGGTCAACTCCAAAGAACTGGTCCCGGAGATGGTGGGCATGTTTCAGAAAGAAGTGGCGGACAGGGTAGTTGCTCCTCCCGGCTCAAAAACCTATGGTGTCATAAGCGTCCTCGTGCAAGCGCATTATGAAGGCAAAACCATCATCGATGTAGCACCGACATGTTTCAGCCCTCCTCCGAAAGTAAATTCCAGTGTGATCAGGCTTGTCAGAAAAGAAAATTATACCCTTCCCTGTGACGAACGATTGTTCAGAACCGTTGTGAAAACCAGTTTTAACTCGAGGAGAAAGATGCTTCGCAATACCCTTAAACCACTGGTACATGACCCGGCAATGCTCGAAGATCCGTTTTTTACCCAGCGGCCGGAGCAACTAAGTGTGCAGGATTTTGTTGATATAACCATAAAATTGTCCAATCAAAATAAAATCGAGTGATATGAGTCTGGAAGCAAAAATTACCAATGACCTGAAGGATGCCATGAAAAATAAAGATCAGGCAGCATTGCGATCTGTTCGTGCCATCAAAGCAGCCATCCTTTTGTTCAAAACAGATGGCAGTGGCAATGAACTCAATGAAGACCATGAAATCAAAATCCTTCAAAAACTTGTAAAACAACGTCAGGACTCTCTGGATATCTATGTAAAACAAGGCAGAGAAGATCTGGCCGTCACTGAAAGAGAAGAAATAGCCATCATACAGCAATATCTGCCTGCGCAATTAAGTGAGGCCGAACTGAAGGCTGCGCTTCAGGTCATCATACTGGAAACAGGTGCTACATCCGGCAAAGAAATGGGTAAAGTCATCGGACTGGCCAATCAGCGTCTGGCTGGTAAAGCAGAAGGAAAAGCCATAGCTGCCACCGTAAAGGAGTTGCTGAATTAATTTTTTTTTTGCAGGCATTCAATAATATATCCTTTCTGATTTGTAGCTAATTCAGATGCATTCATCTCTTATGTATTGAATTGCATATGAATGCTATTATTTTCCGACATTCATATTTTTATTACCCTTCCTTCTTTTTTTGGAATATATTCATCGAATGTTTTAAGGTAAGTGACCATAGTTTGCAAAATCTCAATATTGGTTTTCTTCTTTGATTTTGCATGTCTGAAAGTCGTAAACCCATCTCCGCCATCTGCAAGAAAATTGGATGTAAGTACCCGGTATATTCTTCGATCTTCCAGTGGTTTCCCGTTGATAATACATTTTATCATTCTGGAGCCGACCATCTTTTTTTCATCATAAACCATCTCCACTCCGGCGGATACCTGTAATACACCATTGGTAAGTCGAGCTCCGTGCTCAAATAATGCTCGTATCTCGCTCCCGATCAATTCAAGCTGGACAACGGTATTCGGAAACGGGAAAGCGGAAATCAGGTTTCCAACAGTGACCAATCCGGCATCTACATCTTGTCTCAGTCCGCCACTATTGGTCAGTGCAAAATCATACTCAGGATAGGCATGAAGCATGGCATCTGCCACGATATTGCCAAGAGGCGACTCTTCACTATAGGAGCGAGTAAGGGCCCCCGAGGCAATACATACTTTTTCATCGGTAATAGACATGATCTTTTGTTTCCATTCATTGATGACTCTAAGTAAAGTAGTATCATCTTCCACCTCATCATCAAAGAGATAATCGAGGGTGTTTTTATAAACAGTAATTTTATCCGACTCACTGTTATATGAAATTTCAAGTTTGCCAAGCTCTATACCCAATGCATCAGTAGAAACGATTAAAGTACCATTAGATACCAATGGCTGTGGTGTGCCCTGATGAGCATGCCCGGTGATAATAATATCAACTCCGGAAACCTTCTGTGCCAAATCTATGTCTGTCTGAAGATTGCGGGCTACATCAGTCGAACCTGAAGATGATTGTCTTCCGGGGATTCCCTGATGAGCGAGCAAAACGATCAGATCAACCTTATTATTGAGTTCATCAATATATTTTCTGAGATAGAATACTTCATCTTTTGCTTCTATACCCATTACCATTTCTTCTGAAGTAGTGTCATAAAAGGCAAACTTTCCATGCAGGCCAATGATGCCGATTCTTACACCGTCTATGGTTATGATTTTATATGGTTGATTCCAAAACAAAGTTTCTGTTCCTTTCAGAAAAATATTTCCATTTATAATGGGGAAAGTTGCTTTTTGCAGTTGAGTAAAAGCATTTTCCCAACCATAATCAAATTCGTGATTGCCGATGGTGGTTGCATCAATATTCATATAATTCATCAGATCAATGATGGCTTCTCCATTGGTGAGAGAAGAAATGTATGGTCCGCAAAAGTAATCTCCGGCATCAAGATAAAGGGTGTTGGCATTGGTTGCTTTTTCTTTTTTTACCAATGTGGCAATGTTTGCAAATCCACCCAACAAACGGGTATGACTTATCCAGGGTACTTTGAGCGGTTCTACGTGGGAGTGAAGATCATTGGTATAAAGAATGGTAATTTTTTTCTCCCCGATTGAAGGATTAATTTGCTGACAAACAGCATATTGAGCATAAAATATTAAAATAAAAAGAAATACTCTTATTCTCATCAGGGTGTTATTTTTTTTAAATACCATTTATTTTATTCACTGTAAAGATTCTTTATCAAAGATAACAAATAATGGGTGGTAATAGGGTGAAATTTGAAAGATGACTAAAAATTTAAAAAATCAATGGAACAAAGTACCAAACAAAAAGTGAAATTAAAACAATCGCAATCAGGTTCATCACAAAACCAACCTTGATCATATCTTTCATTTTGATATGATTGCTGGCAAATACGATCGCATTGGGTGGTGTACCCATCGGCAGCATTCCGGCGCAGCTTGCCGCTAAGGTCATAGGTATACCTAGCAAAAGCGGATTGACATGCATGGCTTCCGCAATAGAAGTGACTACCGGAGCAAAAACAATGACCTGTGCAACATTGCTCATCACCTCGCTAATGAAAATGGATAATATGGTAATCAACAAAATCATCACCCAAACACTGGAAGAAAATCCTGCCAACCAGGTACCTAGGGCACCTATCAAGCCTGCTTTCTCCAATGCATCGGCCAGACAGATACCTCCTCCGAACAACAATAAAATGCCCCATGCCATTTTACCTGTATCAGACCATATCAATAATGGTTCATCTTCTCCTTCTTGACTTTTTGATCCTGATGGTATGATAAACAACAATAAAGCTCCAAAAACCGCGATGATGGTATCATCGAGCTTAATAGAAGTCTGTATATTATTGATCAGGGATCTGAATATCCATAAGCCGGCGGTCATTAAAAAAACCACCAATACCCTTTTTTCTGGCGTCGTCATTGGACCTAAAAGAGATATCTGATTCTGAATGAATGTAGTAGTTTGGACATTTGATTTGATGTGATTGGGGTACAGCCATTTGACCATGACAAAATATAAGGCTATCAGCATCAGTATTGAAATGGGAAAACAAAGCATCATCCAACTCATAAAGTCAACTTCAGTACCATATTTATTCTGAAAAAATCCTATATAAGCTACATTGGGTGGTGTGCCGATGATAGTGGCAATTCCTCCGATATTGGAAGCATAAGCGATGGCGAGCATGATTGTCAGGTTGAACGCATTATGATTGCCGTTTTTTTCATTTTGATTTGCCATGACTGCAATAACAGACAATGCTATTGGATACATCATCATAGTGGTTGCCGTATTGCTCAGCCACATGCTCAATAGTCCGGTGGAAAGTATAAAACCAAGTACAATGCGGTCTCCGCGCGTACCTGTGGCTTTGATGATATTGAGTGCAATTCTTTTGTGCAGGTTCCATTTTTCTATGGCTAAACCAAGGACAAACCCACCTAAAAAAAGGAATATCACTGGATTAGCATATGATTTTGATGTATCTTCAAGGCCATTGATCTTCAAAACGGGAAAAAGCACCAATGGCAAAAGAGCTACAACAGGCATAGGTACAACATCGCTGACCCACAAGATAATCATGAGTATTGCTACTGACAATACTTTTACGGCAGCATCTTCGAAAGAAAAATATTGGTAATCTCAACCAAAAGGGCCAGTAAAAAACTTCCTGCGACAATAAGAATATTGATGGTACTTTTTGAAAACCTTTTGGACATGAAACAGGATTCTTTTTGAAAATTATTGTTTTACAAATTTGATGTTTCGTTTTTGTTTGTCTTCCGTTAATTGTATGAAATAAACGCCTGTTGCCAGACTTTTGATATCTAATTCCAATAAATTTTGGTCTTTTTCCATATAGGGTACGTACATTAGTTGTCCGGAACTGTTGACTACCTTCATTTGTAACCCTGTTGGAACCAAAGAAGTGAATTTAAGCTGAATGATTTCATTTCCCGGATTTGGCATAATGGAAATCGGCAAGTTTTCCTGCTCCGTTACATTACTGTCCTTGATTTCCCATACTTTGTCCAGATAAATCAATCTGTTTTTTACCCAATTTTTTAAGTAACTGACTTCTTCTGCATAAGTATTTCCGATATAATAATTGGGCCAAACATATTGCCCAAGGACAGGCCATTGCTGGAAATTTCTGACCTGCGCCTGTCCGAGCATATTGGACAATGAATCGATAACAAAATTGACTCTGTCATTAGAAAACTGGTTGGACCTTAGATATTTCCATCTTAGTTTCAGGTCATTATAAAAAGTCTCGTCCTGAAGAAATTTTTTCCACCAGAAGTGGATTACCCAACCATCCCCTGGACATACTTCGTTAAAATTAAGCAGTACCAAACCTTCAGGATTTCCTTGAGTACAATAATCCACATTTCCAAAGCCAAGATTAAAATCCCATACCGGACCAAATTTGATTTTACCGCCATCGCTGTCTCTTTCTTTGTAAAAAAAGGTACTTAAACGATACGCATCCGGATTTTTTGATATTTCATTTATGATGATAAAATCCATGAGACTTTGGGTATCTATGTATTTGCGGTATCCTTTTTGTGGGTCTTTGAAATCCTGACCGGCTATACTGTTTTCGACCGTATTCATATGATTTCTGATATAGTTTCGCTGTTCATAACTTATATCATCTGCTTTGGGATATTCATATTGAAAATACGTCTTTTGCCATGCTCCGGAATAAGGGGCATACAAAGAATTCCAGCCCGCACCACTATTTGAACCGGTTTCTTTATCTATCTTGATGATATATCCCCCGGTGAGTGCATCACCCTGATTATCGGTAGTTTCTATTTTTGAAATATCGACTCTGTTTTTATCTCTTTTTATTTTCTCAACCAATAAATATATTCCACGATACTGACCGTTGATTACCAACTCATTGTATCTTACTCTTGGCGCGTATTCCATGACAGATCCTGCAAGAATATAACTCAAACCATCTCGCATCAGGGTTTTATCGTTGTAAGTGGCATTGAGTGTCCAGTCGCTTTCTTTGGGCATACCCAGGAGTTTGACATCATTGTCTTCGCCTGATTCATCCCATGTCTCAAAACCGTATGGTTTTTTGGGAATGACTGTGAAGTTGAACCACGGAATTCAATACCTATTTTGCCTTTATAATCATTTGGTACATCTGAGATTTTATTAATTACTCCGGGTCCGTTGTAAATGATACCCATATCTGCTTTTATTTTGGGTTCATCCTGAATTTGTGCACCATTGGTTTGGATAGTAATAATCGGTAGGTTGGATGTAGTAAAATTTACCTGAGCCGTCATTGTAGCGAAAAAAGTAAAAAGAACCGTTGAAATTAAAAATCTCATATTTTTGAATTAAATTTCAGTAAAGATAATATCATTCAGCATATCTCGACTTCCATTCTTTAGGTTTATGTATCTTCACGACAAAGTCTATTCATTTTTATATTAAAAAATATACATAATATTAACGTTAAGTAAAGAAATAAAATCCTTATAAAGTACTGTTAATGAAATAATATGATAATATTTTGAAAAATAGTATTGACAAAATGAAATAAATAATTTAACTTTGAGTTTAATTTTTAAAATCGTCACATATGTCTGCCACACTCACCGAACAGAAGGTATTAAAAGGAGGAGAATTCCTTATCAAAGATAGTAATTATCAGGAGATGTTTATCCCTGAAGATTTTAATGAAGAGCAATTGATGGTCAAAGAAACCGTACGCTCATTTGTACATCAAGAGATTCTTCCAGTGGTAGATAGAATTGAAAAACTGGAAGAAGGGCTTATACCTTCTATTTTGGAAAATTTTGCGCAATTGGGATTACTTGGTACACATATGCCGGAGGATCTGGGTGGCATCAACCTGGATTATATCACCAATACGCTGATAGGAGAAGAAGTTGGTCCGTCGGGATCATTCAGCGTCAGCTATAATGCCCACACTGGCATAGGTATGTTGCCCATTCTCTATTATGGTACAGAAGCTCAAAAACATAAATACTTACCCAAGCTTATCACGGGCGAACTGAAATCAAGCTATTGTCTGACAGAACCATCCAGTGGGTCTGATGCACTTTCTGCCAAATCTACTGCGGAATTGAATACTGAAGGTACACATTACATCCTCAATGGCCAGAAAATGTGGATCACCAATGCGGGATTTGCCGATATTTTTACTGTGTTTGCTCAGGTAGAAGGAGACAAATTTACAGGGTTTATTCTCGAAAAAGGTATGGCAGGTTTTACCTTGGGTGCCGAAGAAAAAAAACTGGGTATAAAAGGTTCTTCCACCCGACAGATTTTTATGGAAAATGTAAAAGTACCTGTAGAAAATTTGTTGGGAGAAGTAGGAAAAGGACATTTCATTGCCTTTAATGTACTCAATACAGGCAGATTTAAACTCGGAGCATCGTGTCTTGGCGGATGTAAAAAGATCACTGAAGTCGGTATAAAATATGCCAATGAAAGAGAGCAGTTTAAAGTACCTATTTCGTCATTTGGCGCTATTCAATATAAAATTGCGGAGCAGGCCATCCGATGTTTTGTAACTGAAACAGCCGTATATAGAACAGCACAATTGATTCAGCATGGCGAAATTCATTTTAAGGAATCAGGTTTGGACTTTGCCAAATCAAAGCTGCAAGCTGCAGAAGAATATGCACTGGAGTGTTCGATTATCAAAATCATCGGATCAGAAACGCTTGATTATGTGGTGGATGAAACGGTACAGATATTCGGTGGAATGGGCTACTCTGAAGAAGGTGTAATAGCCAGAGCTTACAGAGATTCACGTATCAATCGTATCTTCGAAGGTACCAATGAGATCAACCGTATGGTCATGCTGAGTACCATACTGAAAAGTGCTATGAAAGGTGAACTGGATCTGATGACTCCGGGTATGGCGGTACAAAACGAACTGATGAATGGTGTTGCTTCAGGAGAAGTATTTACAGGAAATTATGCCGCAGAACAAACCGCAGTTGCAAACTTTAAGAAGATACTCATCATGCTGCTGGGGTCTGCTGCACAGCAAGCCATGGGCGGCCAGCTTAATCTGAAAACAGAACAGGAAATACTGATGAATCTCGCAGATATCATCACGGAAATATTCAATGCGGAAGGTGCATTGATGAGAGTGATGAAAATAGCAGAAAACTATCCGGAAAAAGATATCAATTTGTATCATGCCATATTACGGACTCATCTTCACGATGCTACAAACAGAATCACAAAGCAGGCTACAGATGCCATAGCTTCCTTCATTGCTCCTGAGATGCAGTCTGCTTTCATCAGTGGATTAAGAAAGTTTACCAAGTACCCACTTCAAAATGTAAAAGAAAACAGACGTAAAATAGCTGGTGTTTTGATTGCAGCGGGGGAGTACGCGTTGTAGAAGGATCGTAATTTTATAAAAAACAAAGCATATTGTGGTCTAAAAAAGTCTGCAATGTGCTTTTTTTATTTGAAAACTTAATCACAATTAAGTTACAAGAAATAAAACTATTTTTCTCATATTTGACCTCTTATTGAATTCAAATATTTGAAAAAAATACCAAAAGTATGAACTTTACTCCGGCACAAGTACAAACACTTGCACCTGATGACGCATCGTTCAAGGCTGGCAAAGCATTATCTGGTAAAAATCAGTGGCTCTCCGCTAGTTTTACCGAGAGATCGCTTTGGGGCGAAATCAAAGGCAGTGGATCGAAACCATATCAGACCCAAGTAGATATCAACGCAATAGCTTTCAAATGTAGCTGTCCATCCCGCAAATTCCCTTGCAAACATGGTATCGGACTTTTGCTTTTGTGGGCAAACGATCCTTCAGCAGTAACAGCAGGCACCGAACCATCTTGGGTAGCAGAATGGATGGACAAACGGGTAGCCAAAGCAGAAAAACCCGCTGAACCAAAAGAACAAACCGAAGAAGACATCGCCAAATCTGAAAAATCCAAACAAAAACGGGCCGATGAGCGCATGATGTCCGTAGAAGCTGGTGTAGAAGAATTGACCCTTTGGATGAGCGACTTGGTGCGCACAGGTTTATTGCAATTGCAGGCCAAAGATCGATCATTTTTCGATAAAACAGCGGCGCGTATGATAGATGCTAAAGCTCCAGGACTAGCTTCATGGGTGAAATCCTTGGGCAAAATCAATTATTATGCAGATAATCACATTTGGCAAAATGAAGCGGTGGTCATATTGTCCAAAATGCACCTGCTCACATCGGCTTTTCAGAACTTGGCTAACTTACCCGAGATATGGCAACAAACCATCAAATCCCTGCTCGGATGGAACCAATCGCCCAAAGAACTTCTTGCTGACGAATCCGCCGAAATCATCAAAGATATTTGGGTCGTCGTAGGTCAGGAGACTACACAAGAAGAAGATATCATCATACAAAGATCGTGGCTCAAAGGCATCAATACCCAAAAAAGTGCTTTGATATTGAATTTTGGAACTCGATTCGCACCATTAGATATTTCAGTGGTTAATGGTTCTATTCTTGAAGCAGGTATCGTCTTTTTTCCATCGGTATGGCAACAAAGAGCTGTTGTAAAATTGCAAAATCGAATACTAGACCAAGTACCAAAAGCACTAGTTTGTCTTCCGAATATCAATGAATTGTTTTCATTTTTGGCAGCGACTTATGCCGAATATCCTTATGCATCGGATATCTGTTGTCTAGTTTCAGGTATTCGTCCGGTATCAGATCAGGAAAGGTTTGTAGCTGCAGACAGAGATAATAATTATATGGAGATAGCGCCAGAAATCCATGCGGACAAGATGATCAATTGGTTGGCGATTTCTGGTGGTGATTATTATGTTACTGCCATGGTGATCCGAAATAATAAAATGATGCCTTTGGGAATATTTATGGACAATAAATATGTGTTGATATGAAAAGTTCTTGGACAGAAATCATGAGTTCCGCACTATTGGGTACAGACAAAAAGCCCTTGAATATCCATGTCTTGCCAGAAGATATCAGATCAGAATTATTAGCCTTGGGTCAAGATTCTGCTGAAGGTACGCTACTAAAAGCGGCGGCCATCCATCATTTCTACAACCGATCAGGCACTTTGCCCGACAAACTAGAAAACTCAGGCTATAGACAAATCACAGAAAGTAAGTCATTCATAGATACTCCGACAATAAACGTTTTTTTGCGCATTACAGAAACAGGATATTTCGAAAAGGAATATTTGCTGCGGTTATGGTTGGATAAAGTTATCGGACAAAACAAAATTGCTGCCCCGAATATCATTTTGCCTATTATCAATCTTGGTATAGGGTTATCCAAACACACACGGAAAAAAATCATGGCCATATTGGGAGAAAGAGCCAAAGCCATCCTTCCGCTTAAACCTGATTTTAAAGCCAAGGAACTACAGTCTAACATCACAGATCAATGGAAAGAAGGTAACCCGGAAGAACGACGTACCTTTATTTCCGAACTGAGAATCAAAGATGTCGACCAGTCTTTGTCGTTGATACAATCAGATTGGCCTATGGAAACCATTGTTTTCAAAAGGACCATCATAGAAATCTTGTCTGAAGAAACACAGCCATCAGAGTTTTCATTTTTAACCCAACTCTACGAAAATGAATTTACTGCTAAACCAAAAGAAAAGAAAACAGAAATAGAATGTAGGTCCCTTTTGGCAAAAGTATTGCTAAAAGATATCAATAGCAATCTGTTCCGATCAACTGTTGCCGAGTTGCAAAAATACATAGGTCAGGAGAAAAAGTCTGGCATTATGGGACTTTTGATGGGTGGGAAAGACAAAGTTATCCATTTACCAACAGTTGTTGATACGTTCTTTAATGCAGAAAACATTGTCAATATCTACGGCATCGACCCGAAAAATCCCGATCCTGCAATGTATAAAACGGATGTGATTTATTGGTTTTCAGCGTTGCTTGCCATCATGCCATTTGATATTTTGACTTCATTATTGGAAAAAAGTAAAAAAGAAACCTTCGAATATCTGTTGAACAACAACGAATTTAAAGCCAAAATAGAAGGTAAAGATGTTTCTGTACTTTTAAATGCCTTATCGGAAAATGTCAAAAATTATTGTGACCAGGAGCTTTTGCAAATGATCCTGCAGTTTGACAGCCATGAGCGTAAATATTTATTGCTTCCATATATTGATACTAAGGTTTTTGAAGAATATGTGATCAAAGAAAAATTATTTTTGGAAGCACAAGTCATCACCCATCATCCTGCCAATTATGAAGATTGGTCCCCTTATTTTTCTGTGAAAATGGTGGAAGCAACTTACAAATCTTTGGTTGTGGAAAAAAAACATTATTACGACAAAATTAATCAACTCATGGCCAAACATCTCCATATTTCTACACTTTCACGTCTGGAAGAGATGTTTCAAAGTGCAGCCAGCGACCATTTTAAAGAATACTGGATCAAAAATGTGTATCAACCTGTTAAAACCAGTATCGAAATAAAAACATCTATCTCAAACTTATAAAATCACCTTGTCATGAACAATAACATCCTTAGTCAGCACGCAGAAGTAGTATATGCACAAGAACTCGAAGAACTCAAAAAACAAGACAGCGGCCACATTCCGGCTATGTGGAATATGTCTCCGCAATCAGTTGTTTTATATCTAATGGGCGGAAAACTAAAAAATGGTTTCGAAATCAGTCCAAAATATATTGGTAGTCGCAGACTGATGGAAATAGCCGTTGCCACACTCACCACTGATCGCGCATTATTGCTTTACGGACTTCCCGGCACGGCCAAATCATGGGTCTCGGAGCATCTCGCAGCAGCCATCAGTGGCAATTCGTCTCTACTTATCCAAGGTACAGCAGGCACCGGCGAAGAAGCCATCAGATACGGATGGAATTATGCTAAACTATTGGCAGAAGGTCCTTCGGAAGGTGCATTGGTCACGACACCACTGATGAAAGGTATGAAAGATGGTAAATTGGTGCGAATAGAAGAGTTGACCCGTATTTCAGCGGATGTTCAGGATACACTGATTACAGTTTTATCTGAAAAAACGATGCCCATACCAGAATTGA
Organism: Saprospiraceae bacterium; assembly: GCA_016714445.1. Classification (GTDB taxonomy): domain Bacteria; phylum Bacteroidota; class Bacteroidia; order Chitinophagales; family Saprospiraceae; genus OLB9. Next base: position 372,355 of record JADJNF010000008.1, read on the forward strand.
ATATGGAAGTGCAGGCAGTCAGAGGATTTAATGTCATTGCCACAGCAAACAATCGGGACAAAGGAGTCAACGAACTATCCGCAGCTCTAAAACGCAGGTTCAATACCGTGATTCTCCCCGTTCCGGAAACCGCAGCCGAAGAGGCAGACATCGTAAAAAGAAGGGTAAGCAGCTTGTCCAAAAACCTGGAGCTACCTGCAGAAATCCCTGCATTGATAGAAATCCAAAGGGTGGTCAAAATCTTCCGCGAGCTCAGAAGTGGTGTCACCGAAGATGGGAAAATCAAAATAAAATCACCATCGAGCACCATGAGTACTGCCGAAGCCATCTCCGTGGTAAATAATGGTATGGCACTCTCAGCACATTTTGGTAATGGTGTAATGAATGCCCATGACATCGCCGCAGGATTGGTAGGTGCCATCGTCAAAGATCCCGTACAAGACAAAGTAGTCTGGAAAGAGTATCTGGAGACGGTAGTAAAACCAAGAGAAGATTGGAAAGATATTTATCGGGCTTGTAAGGAGATTGCGTTGTGATGAAATTATTGAATCAATCAAAATATTAATAAAATGAGCATAGATACTAAAAAAAACATTCTAGAACTGACCGATAAATGGATAGTAAATCACTTGAGACATAATAAAAATGTTAATGAAAATGATGCCATCATAGTCAGGGAATATGCCAACAGGCTTGTGAATAAAATAGATAATTTTGATAGTCTTTACGATGATTCGAGAAATAATTTATTGTTGACTTGGTATTTGAATGAAATTATTAGATTTTTTCCAAATGAAATAGATGAGTGTTTTAAAGATTATGGATCAATTATAGGGCAAATCATAAAAACTAAAAACATAAATAGTCATTTACAACGTGTCCTTCATTCATATATTTATTTCATCTTTAACAAGGTTGGTCATGAAAATATTAACTCATATATGGAATATTTTAATAGACAAGGGTTTGATGAAGATTTTTTAGTCAAATTGTTATTTCATCCATGGTCATTAAACTTCTACAAAAATACATTTGAGAATAACCTAAGGCAGAAAACTCTAAACAATTTAGGTTACATTGTTAGTAAATCCGCAAAATTATTTCATTATTGTGAATACTTTTGCAAACAACTATTTAGTAATCTTCATCACAATAGTCATAAGTTAAATTTACTAGAGTTTATATATGAGTACAATAATGAATTTCTTAACAGAGATATAATTTTTCAGTTCATATGGGACCAAGATCCATACAACAATAGAGATCAAATCAATGTAAATTGTGCAAAATATCTTGTTAACAAAGATATTGAGAAATGGGAAGAAACAGTTATTTCAAATATTGAAAGAGAGGGAGCTGACTTACCAAAATTTGTTGAAATTTACAAAGTACTTGAGAAACAAGGAAGAAATATTTATAGTCAAAAAATTGACAAAATTATAAAAGAATACTACCAAGAGACCTTTTTTAAGAATGGAAATGAAAGTAAAATTTTTAATACGTGGGATTCATACAGTGGTAGTTTTGGACAATATTTATTAGAAAAGGACGAAAATTCAGCTTATTTATTTTTCATTGATCTTGTAAAAAATTGCGATTTCCTTCAAACAAGACTTCTTGATTTTATTGAAAATAAATGGAAGGAAAAATCATTGCCACTTTTAGTTGATGCATTATTTAAACAACCATCTATAGTAGGGCGAAAATATTTTAGTGAAACGTTGACCAAAATAGGAAAATATGAATATTCTGCTTTCAGTGACCGATTAATAGATTTTGCAATACAACAGACAAATAAGTCCATTATAGCTCAGGTAGCAAAACTTGTAGCTGCTCAAGGATACGAAATCGAAATCAAAGCTATTGCATTGTTAAATGGCAAAACAGTGAATCAAAGAATAGTTGGAGCTCTAATTTTAACCAATAGCGAGACAGATTCTGGAGAAGAAGCACTGTTTCAACAAATTAATTGTGAAAAAAATGATGATACAAGAGATGTTATTATAGAAACCTTACAAGATCGTTTGTATGGAAAAGATTTTGATAAAAAAACGGCAATAGATATAATTGATGAAGCTTCAAAAAGAAGTAAGTTGAACAAATTTTCTATTTCTCTTTTTCACGAAGATGAATTGCCAAAACTCTATTGGAATGATGGAAGTATTTTGGGACAACAAGAAGTTAGGTTTCTTTTTTATAGGATTGCAAGGTCAAAAGGACTTAATTCTGATATAGAAGCTCGAAGCATGATTTCTCTTTTAGATAAAAACAAAAGTGGAAGTTTTTCAAGATTTGTTCTCAAGGCTTTTTCTGATAGTGGACACAATCCGAAATATAAATATTTATTGACATTATCAGCTATGTTGGGCGGTAATGAATCTGTAGCATCATTGAATACACTTTTTAGAAAAGCATTGTCAGATAAAAAAGTAAGACTTGCAGAGCAGGCTGTCGAAGCGATGACTGTGATAGGTACTAATAAAGCTTTAAGATCCATAGAAGTCACTTCTAGAAAAATGGCCAATAAAAACCTAAAATTAGTAAATTGGCTTTGGAATCATTAGAGGCGGCTGCATCAGAATTAGGCATTACCCAAGATCAACTAAGCGACAGAATCATTCCTGACTTTGATTTTGAAGGGCCATACAAAACATTTGAAGTAAATGGTGAAGAATTTAGGGCATTTATAAATAAAGATTTTACCTTGTCATACATGGATGAGGACAATAAGATCAGAAAGTCACTTCCTAAAGATACGGATAAAGAAACTAAATCAACATTTATCGAAATTCAAAAAGAAATAAATGATGTAATAAAATCTCAAGAATCAAGGCTTTCAAATTTTCTATCATCAGGCAGGAAATGGCTTTTTGATGAATGGTTCAACGCATTTCTCAATCATCCTATTATGACAATCTATGCTCAAAAACTAGTTTGGTATTGTGCAGATTCAGAAGGAAATCTCATACATATTTTTTTGGTACAAGAAGACACTAGTTTGATTGATATTGAAGACAATGAAGTGTATCCCGATGAAAAACATTTAGTAGGAATATTGCATCCGATAATGATAGATGAAAGTACCAAATCAGCGTGGAAACAAAAGTTATATGAATCAAGTATCAAAACACTGATTCCGCAGTTAGAAAGAGAAGTTTTTATTCCAAACAATGATGAATTAGAAAAGTCAATAACAAAGCTTTTTGCTGATAGAGATGTGCCTAAAGGTCCTGATTTTGTTAAATCCTGGATGGAAAAAAGAGGTTGGTACAAAGAAACAGGTGATGGTGGATATCTTCATTTTTCTAAATCATTTCAAGCTTTCGACATCAAGATAAGTCCATGGATTGATGGTGTAATGGTATATTTTCAACAAAATGAAGGTAAAGCAACTATTTATGAAATCAATTTTACTAAAGTCACCAATAATGAAAAGGTCTTAATCAAAGACATTCCGCCGATCATATACTCTGAAGCAATGAATGATATTAACGGAATGTTAGAATCACAATAATATGACCATCACCATCTTAGGCATAAGGCATCACGGCGTAGGTTCGGCGACACATGTACTCCAAAGGCTGCAGGAAATACAGCCCGATATGATCATGATCGAAGGTCCGCCAGAAATTACCGACGTATTAAAATATGTGGGTCACGAAGGTTTGGTGCCGCCCGTATCCATCATGGTTTACGACCAATCAGAACCAAAAACATCCGTGTTTTATCCGTTTTCGTCGTTTTCACCGGAATGGGTAGCTGCGGAATACGCCAATAAAAACGGTTTAGCTTTGAGAGCCTTAGATATGCCCGCCGCGGTCAATCTACAGATGAAATCTGATGTCATCACTCAGGTAAAAGTATCTTCCGAACAAGAAGAACCTGACAAAAACGAGTCAGATTCACCAGATGCGGACATGTTTATCCAAATTGCTGAAGCCATGGAAAAACGTGATCCAATCTATCAATTGGCACGACACTCAGGATTTGAAAATGGGGAAAAATGGTGGGATTATCACTTCGAGCGCGTACACAATCATGCGGATGCAATGACACATTTTGAAGCAGTACATCATAGCATGTCAGCTCTACGGGAAGACAATAAAGAGCCAAATACAGATAACGATTTGCGGGAAGCATATATGCGTACTTACATCCGTCAGGCCCGAAATGAGATGTATGAAAATATTGTAGTCATCTGTGGAGCATGGCATGGTCCTGCACTCACTGATCTCGACAAATACGATAAACAGGATGCCAAAACCATCAAATCGGCACCTAAGACAAAGATAAAAGTAGTGGCCACCTGGATACCTTGGACCAATCACAGATTGTCGATGTATTCTGGATATGGGGCAGGACTTTCTTCGCCAGGATGGTATCAACATTTGTGGGAATCTGCAGATGATTATGATGTCACTTGGTTGGTCAAAGTAGCCCAAACTTTCCGATCCAAACAGATGGATATTTCGTCTGCACATGTGATAGAGACGTCAAGATTGGCACATACCTTGGCTGCTTTGCGTAATAAATCGACCATCACGCTCGACGAACTCAATGAAGCTACCCTTGCAGTCATGTGTATGGGGGATGAAGTCAAGTTGCAATATATCAATCAGGAACTCACCGTCGCTGACCGCATAGGAAGTGTGCCGGATGATATTCCCAAGGTACCGATTCAGGAGGACTTCGAAAAGACCATCAAAACACTACGTTTACCACTGCTGCCGCACGACAAACAATACGATTTGGACTTGCGCAAAGATGGAGATTTGCAGCGGAGTATATTGTTACATAGGTTGGAACTCTTGGATATTCCATGGGGAAAACGGACAAGTGTGCGCACCAAAGGTACATTTAAGGAATCATGGGTACTGCATTGGAAACCGGAAATCATCGTAGGTCTGATAGATAAATCATACCTAGGCAATACAATCGAGCAAGCTGCTGTGTCGCTTGTCCAAGAAGAAAGTAGCAAAACGACCCACATCAATGTACTGTCAGAACTGATCGTCAAAGTAATTCCAGCGGAGCTTTTTGATTTGGTACAACCATTGCTTGATAAGATCCATGGTTTGTCCGCCATTTCTGCAGATATTGTGGATCTCATGAAAGCCATTCCTTCATTGGTGGAGATTGGTCGATATGGAAATGTGAGAAATACAGATACCACATTGGTCATTACCGTAGTCAGAAACCTTCTCACCAGGGTATTTATCGGATTGCCCAATGCTTGTTATGGTCTAGACGAAACCCATTCAGAGCAGATGTTTTCTTTAATCTCCAAGGTCAATGAATCTATCAAACTCATAGAAGATAGCGATCAATCAGTAGAATGGTACAAAACACTTTGGTTTATAGCGCATAAGGATGGTATTCATCCGTTGATTATAGGATGTGTGAGTCGTTTATTGCTAGATGCTGGTCAATTTACTGATGAAGAAGCGGAGACGAGCATGTCTTTGGCGCTTTCTACGGCCAATCCACCAATGGATGTGGCCTATTGGCTGGAAGGTTTTTTAAGCGGTAGTGGCATGATTCTACTGTATGATGCTAGATTATGGAATCTATTGTACAAATGGGTAGAAAGTCTGGACACGGAGACCTTTCAGGAACAATTGCCATTTTTGCGAAGATCTTTTTCTAAGTTTGAATACGGAGAGCGACGACAAATAGGCGAAAAAGCCAAAAAAGGTATCATTGACACACCAAAACAGAACACAGACATTTCAACAGAGAATTTTGATCATCAGAGAGCAGCATCGGTATTTCCGATATTGAGGATATTGATGGGTAATAAATCAATGTAAACAACAGAATGACGAACTCCAGAATGAGTGATAAGTGAATTGCGAGGGTCGTCCCTTTAGGGAATGAGGGTAGCGGGAGGATAGAAAAAATATCGAATGACGAACAGCCGAATGACGAACAATCTGAAAATGTTTAATTAAAAAAAATGGAAACACAAATCAACGAAGAAACATTAAAAAAATGGCGGCTCATCCTTGGCGGAGATGAAGCAGACGGAACAGGAATTAAACTGTCTGGCGAAGATGCGTCTGTAGATCAATCCTTGACGGCATTGTACGAGTTTGAGCGCAAAAGATCGTTTGATTACGGTGAACAAAAAGGAAAAGGTGGCGGACAAGCTTCCAGTCCTACTGTTGCGAGATGGCTGGGCGATATCCGCAAGTTTTTTCCGGAATCCGTAGTACAAGTACTCCAAAAAGATGCCATGAAACAACCTGCACTGCAACAAAAACTCATGCTCGAGCCCGAAATTCTAGAACAAACGACACCTGACGTGCATGTGGTAGCCACTTTGATGGCGTTGGGTAAATTGATACCCGAAAAAACCCGAAGTACAGCCCGAATGGTAGTTCAAAAAGTAGTGGACGAACTCATGCAAAAGCTCGAACAACGTACTATCTCAGCGATCCGTGGTGCCATCAATAAATCATCACAAAAACGCAATCCCAAATACAACGAATTAGACTGGAATACCACCATTAAAAAAAATCTAAAACACTATCAGCCCGATTATAAAACCATCATTCCCGAGACAAGGATTGGTTATGGTCGCAAATCCAAAGCATCGCTCAAAGACATCGTCATCTGTATCGATCAGAGTGGATCTATGGGAACATCGGTTGTTTATTCGGGAATATTCGGAGCTGTGATGGCTTCCATTCCATCTGTAAAAACCAAAATGATCGTCTTTGATACCCAAGTTGCCGACCTAACTGAAGACCTGAAAGATCCTGTGGATATATTATTTGGTGTCCAACTTGGCGGTGGTACAGATATTAATTTGGCCTTATCATTTTGCCAAGAAGTCATCACCAAACCTGATGATACCATTCTTGTGCTCATCACCGATTTATATGAAGGTGGCAATGTCAATGAAATGCATGTGCGAATGAAAAAGATAGTAGAATCAGGTGTGCAAGCCATCTGTTTGTTGGCGCTCAATGATGACGGAAGCCCATCGTACGACCACGAAAATGCCACTAAATTCAGTGCCGAAGGAGTGCCAGTCTTTGCCTGTACACCCGATATGTTTCCCGATTTGATGGTGGCAGCGATACAAAAACAAGATCTGTTTCTTTGGGCAGGACAAAATGATATTGTGTTGAAGGGATTGGGGAAGAAGGAGTAGGATGAACATAGTTTTTATTAATTTATCTTCAAAACTTATTGTTTAGACAAAATAATTTTAGAACCCATTAAATGAATGCTTCAAAACAAGCAATATAAAAATAAACCACCATGAAAAATTGTTCCCTTTTCCTACCCATTGCCGATGATCAAGTACTTCACGATACGATAATCTCTGCTTTCTCAGATGCCAGAATAGATGTCGCAGGAAAACCACATGATTGGCAAAATATCAGCGTCACCTACAAAAAAGGTTGGTTTGGTAGGTCTATGATCATCATTCATAAACGTTCTTTTCAGTATCAAGGCGAAGAGTTTGCCAATATGATGGCTGGTATGATGAATTTTATCGGTCAAATACCTGCTCAAAATGAAAATATAAAATTCAAACTTATGACGCAGGTACAGGGCATCAAGTCATCACTTGGTATTGTTTCTGATGGAAGTTATGACATGTTTGAAGCGGGTATTTTCAGGATTATTGCTAAGTTAGATGGGTTTGCATTTACGGATGGTGGTAACTTTTTGGATCATCAAAAAAATCTGATTTTGAATACTGCTGGCCATTCTTTCATTAATGATCTTTCAAACATCAAGGATAACGATGTCAGGATAGATATGGCAGATGCTTCAGATACTGCACAACTTACTCTTGACCAAATACAACGCAAAGAAAGAAGCATGCAGACTTTGATCGCAAAAAATATTCCTGTATTATCGAATTTACCATGCGTAGAATCCGAAGAAGAAACAGATATCCGAACGACTGAAGATATCTGTAAAAGAATGATAGCGGTAGCCATTTGTGCCGTCAAAGGTGAAGGTGTAGATGCTGAAATAGTGCAAAAAGTCGTGGATCAGTTTGATGCAGCTTCGTTTTTTTCACCTAAAGAAGCAATTTTTATAGCGGACCAACAACCAGATGATCAACAAAGAGCCAATTTTGCTTGGAGATATGAATGTCTTTGGGTCTTTTTATGGTCTCTAGGTTATGTCAAAGCGTTGGATTTTCCAGACCATATATGTAATGTGCCTGAAGCAGTAGGTTTTATCAGAGATCAAGGAAGCTTAGAAAATCTCATCAAAAATGCAGAGCTGAGATCAAAAAGCGCTTTCCTAGACGAAGCCGATCTGATCTATCGAATGAATTGGGCATGTACCAATGCCAGGATCAAAAACCAATCGGCACCAGCCAATATGGACGCAGGTGTAGTTTATGAAAGACATTACGCGCTCAATTGGTTGATCAGATATCATGATCAAGATTGGGATGATGTAAGTACGGATACATAAATTATATTTGTACCGTAAATACATACCATCATGACATTAACCATCAAAGACGAAACATTTACCGGAGATATCATCAGAGAAATAGATCTCATCTTCAAATCTGAGCATATAACCGTCAAAGAACTCATCACCGAACGTGTCTTGCAAGAGGTAGAAAATTATAATAGTAAACTACCAGAATATTATAATGGCCTTATCGAGCCAACGGATGCAGAGTGGACACTCAACGGTTACAAAATTCATAGCAATAGAACAATAGATGGTGAAAAACAAGTGTACACAGCATTGGACGCATTTATGAAAAATGGATACTTTGTATTGATAGACAATCTCCAAGCCGAAAGTCTCGAGCAAAAGGTAAAAATTTCTCAAGATACCAAAGTAAGTTTTATCAAATTGACGCCATTGGTGGGAGGATAGGCATTTATATATTATTGACTTTAAATACAATAAAAAGGATAAATGGAAATTAACCGATATCAAGAAAGCGCTGATTTTTTAATCAATTATTTATCAAATAACAAATCTCAAGGAGATTTACGTTCAATTAGCAATGAAAAAAAAGTGAAATTATTAATTTTCACTAGTGAAGTTTTGGTGAAAATGAGAAGAGATTCTGATACTTACCATGACGAAAGGAACAATTTTTTTGATAATGAATTAATCATATGTTTAGATCTAAATTATGCAAAAATTAGGTACGGGTCATATACAAGTATTACAGAATTAATTAAAATACTGTGGGAAGAAAACTTGATTTTAAAAGATAATGAACTTAAAAAGCTATTTATAGATTCTGTCAACTATTTAATGTACGGCTTATTGGATACTGAATATCCTTACAAATCTATGTTATTAGCTTTGCAAAATTATGTCATAAAAGAAAATATATCTACAGACTTTCAAACTAGCATTTTGACTAATTTAATGGAAGGGAAATACAAAGATCAATTAAATTTCAATCAAAAAGTAAGAAATATTTTTGGAACATACTCAAAAAATAAAGAAAATATTGACCTTAATTTATATATTGACCCTTTTGATCTTGTTGGTAAATTTCAATACAACTTCTTTACAAAAAATTCTGAGTACAGTAATGAACTGCTAAGTTTGTTTTTTGAAGATTATAATAAATCTATTCCTTCAAAAAAATGGATTGCAAAAGCAGAAGAACTTTTGAAAAATATAGAAAAAAAATATTTAAACGACTACCTACAAAATAGTTTTGAAAATGTATTAGAATGGCTTTCTTCAGCTCATGCTTCATCGCATTTTAGTGATTTTATGGTTCCTAACACTTATCGCTGGTTTTACGATAAAAATAGCCAATTAATACGTAGTACTTGTTGGTTAGCTGGCCTTGTAAACGATGAAAAACTGAATCAAACACTTTATAACCTTACATTGGATTGTTTTAAGCAAAGAATAAAAATAGGACCATTATTGCCTGTGATTGGGAATGCAGGACTTTTTGCTTTTTCTTTACTGCCATCAAGTGAAGGGATTAAATATTTAAGTCAACTTAAGTCTAAAATTAAAACTAGTGTAGCTCTAAAACTCATTGACAAATACATCGCCGAGCTCGCCTTGAAATCTGGCAAAACCAAAGATCAAATGGAAGATGAAAATGTTCCCCATTTTGATTTTGATAGCCATAGAGTAAAAGAATATACCTATGGTAATATTACTGCTAAGGTTCAGATTACGAAGTATAATACAGTATCTCTTGAGTGGTCAGTAGATCAGAAATCACAGAAAAGTGTTCCTGCACAAATGAAATCGGACTATCCTACGGAACTAAAAGCGTTACAAAAACAATTCAAAGAAATAAAAGAAACCCTTTCTGCCCAAATCAAAAGAGTAGAAATCCTTTTATTTGGCAGATCGCAAATGGAATTTTGATGAATGGACTCCTTTTTTCACCAGCACGGACTAATGTCAGCCATATCCCGACCACTGATTTGGGCGTTTATCCTTGACGACAAAAGATACCATTGATGTATATCGAAGGTGTATGGAAAGATGAAAATGATCATATAGTAAATATTTCTAGACCAAAATCCTTCATTAAGCCTTTGGCATCCCATCCATGCATCTGCCGACTCTGTGATGAGATGGCGTCAAATCTTACAGAAATATAAGATAGCCCAACCCATAAAACAAGCATACCGCGAAGTCTATATTATCACGGAAGCCGAAGCAAATACACGAAGTTACTCCAATAGATTTGCAGCACATATTCTTAAAAATTATCAGTTCGGCGCATTGTGTAAGCTTAGAAATTGGAAACGATTCAATCAGTTTCATGGCGGCGGCCCTCCAGAACTGACTCTCAAAAATCATAAAATTAAGGTCCAATATTTTGTAGATTTTGCACATTACGACAACTCGGGACAATATCTTACCACTGACCAAGTAAGGTTTTATAAGAATAATGAACAGATGGACCTGGTGGATGTACCCAAAATACTATTTTCTGAAGCACTCAGAGATGTTGACATGTTTGTAGGTGTGTGTAGCATAGGTAATGATGCGGCGTGGCGAGATGGTGGCCACCAATTTGGACAGGACTATTGGCAGTCTTATTCTTTTGGTGACCTATCAGAAGTAGCAAAAACAAGGAAAGAAATTCTTACTGGTATTCTTTCTAAATTAAAAGTAGCCAAAGTAAGCCATATTGATGGAAATTTCTTGGTAGTCAAAGGAAAAATCAGGACATACAAGATTCATCTAGGCAGTACTAATATTTTGATGGAACCCAATAATCAATACTTGTGCATCGTTCAAGACAGAAGTTCGTCAGCCGGAGCCAAATTATTTATTCCATTTGAGGGTGATGAAGGATTATCCATCATCATTTCGAAAGCTTTGCTTCTTGCTGAAGATGACAAAATCAGTGATAGCAGTATAGTGAGTCAAATAAAAATGAGATAACATTGTCAAGATATTCACAGCAGATCTCTTTACCTGAATTAGGGAAAAAAGGGCAAAAGCAACTTTCTGAAGCTCGAATTCTTATTATTGGCGCTGGAGGATTGGGGAATCCACTAGCGACTTATTTGGCAGCAATGGGTGTAGGATATATCACAATATTAGACGGTGATATCATCAACGAGACCAACTTACATAGACAATTTTGTTTTCGGGACAAAGATATTAACAAACACAAAAGCCAAACATTGGCAGAATGCTTAAAAAATCATAATCCTGGTTTAACTATAAATTATTTTAATCATTTCCTAAATGAAAAAAATGCATCTGAATTCATACAAAATCATGATGTGGTTTGTGATTGTACAGATAATGTAACCGCTCGAATTTTGATTGATAAAATATGCGGTGAAAAGAGAAAACCATTAATTTATGCAACGGTAGTTGGTTGGTCGGGATATGTTGCTGTATTGCATTATAAAAAAGGTGTTGAGTTAAATGATATATTTTCGATAGAATCACTTCTGAAAAACCCAATAATTGATTGTAATAACGTAGGTGTTATGCCTTCTGTTTGTGGCATTATTGCATCAATCCAAGCCACAGAATTAATAAAATGTATTTTAGAAGACCCTTTTGTTTCCGATGGTAAAATCATCTGCTTTGATGGGAGAAAAATGGAATTCAGAAAATTTAAGATAAATTCCAATAGCTGACCAAATTTTAAGTACCGGTTTTAGTGTTATTAAAGTAATCAAAACTTATAATTAAAATGAACCTGTACATCAGGATGATTTTCCTGAGCCATCTTTAGTGTCTGTGTGTTGTCTTCCAGGAAAACAAGTTTTCAACCAGTATTTTGTGCTTGAATAGAGGCCATGCTAAAAAGATGAAAGCAATCTGAGATGGCATCGTGATTTTCATAACAAAGTAAACTATGTTTTTGGATTACTAAAAAAACTCACTGGACAAAATTATATTCTTATCTTTGTGATCGTGGTTTATATAATTTCTATTCCATAGCCAAGTATAATATTGCTGGAAAAAACATAAGGAAATGAAGGTTAAATTGATGACTATAAATTGTTGTGTTACCACAAACCTTACTTTATTTATTTCCAATCTATTGCTTTATGGTAGGAATGTATTCATAATCGAAAACGGGGAGGTTTAACCAATTCAACAACTTAGTAAAATATTAATTTATGAAAACAAAAGTCGCCATCAAAGGAGCTGAATTTTTTGCTTATCATGGTTTTTATGATGAAGAGCGCAAAGCAGGAAATACTTTTATAATAGATGCTCAGGTGACTCTCAAAACCTTTGACACTTCTGATGATAATATCTGTGATACTGTAAATTATGAACAGATATACACCATTTGCAAACAGGAAATGGAGAAAACTCAAAAACTCCTGGAAACAGTGGTATGGAATATCATAACCAGATGTAGGGATGAGCTAAAAAATGTGCATAGCGCTACCGTCCGTATTGAAAAAATTGCTCCACAACTGGGAGGTAAAGTAGAGAAGTCCGTGGTGGAGATGGAGTATTGATATCAAAAATTATATTTTATAATATCAATTATTTCGTTCTCAGGTTTGAAAAAAACCATATATTTAGGGAAATTTTAGACATGGGATTGAATACGTCAAAGAGAAATATATACTTGTTTTTATTGGTTTTTACAGCTTTTGCCGGCATCGGTCAAAACAATACTTTAAAATACGTAAGCAATACCAACATTTGGCAGATGAGTAGCCCTGCCTGGGTTACTGCTGCGGGTTCATGGCAGGTTTCCTTTTCAAAAGATAGCGTACTAATCGGAGCAAAATATTATTTTGAAAAAATTATCGATGATAAGAAAAATCCGGGATGGAAAGGTACGAATAGTTATTTCAGACAAGAAGATGGCAAAGTGTATAACTTAAAAAACCAGGGGGAAGTTTTGCAATACAATTTTGATTTGACTTTGGGCGATACTGTAAACGTGGATGATCATGGCCTTCTTAATGTTCTCCGTATCAATGACACATTGACCCTTGATGGTCAAGTGAGAAAAAAAATAATTCTAAACAAAAATTGCGTTGGTTCAAACCAAGGATCAATTATCTGGATAGAAGGGATAGGAGAAGTGAAAAATGGGTTTTCAATACCTTTTTCCTGTACCATTGCCGATCCTGAACCAAGTATGGATTGTTTTTTGCAAAATGATAAAGTAGTTTTTTCCGAGCACTTTTGTCTTGATCCTTATGAGTATAAAAAAATGGTGAGCCACCAATATATATGGCAGGTAGAAGTCTCTAAAAGTGGACTTCCTGGTGTAATTGACAGATTGTATAGATTTGGTGGCAATAAATATTTCAATGGGAAATTATACACTGAACTGCTGAAATCTGAAGGCTATACCAAAACTTCCGTGTTATGGAATGGTACAGGAATGTTCTTCAGGGAAGAAGGTAATGTAATATATTATCTGGACCATGATTCTGAGATACCCTATTTTGATTTTAATCTTTCTGAAGGGGATTCATTTGCTATTTTATACGGTGTTGTCACGAATGTTCATGTCGTAAAAACGGATACCATTTATTTGGAAGATAATAAACCCAGAAAGCGGTTTTATCTGGGATGTGATTCCTTATCTGATGATAATGAAGTTGAATGGATAGAGGGAATCGGAGACGTTTCTTCATTTTTATATTCATTTTTTTCCTGTACACTTTTTGACCCCACTGAAGTTTTAAGTTTAAAATGTGTTTTATTGGCCAATAATTATAAAGAAATTTTCCGGACTGAAGGTGTCCAGGGTTGTTTTTTGGCAAATGTTTTTGAAATCGAAAATAATATCAAAAAAAATCTAACGGTCTATCCAAACCCTACATCAGGTATGATTAAGATAAAGTCAGAAGTCCCACTCAGAGGGAAGATATTCATTCGTGATTTTTCTGGAAAGATTCTTTTAGAGAAAATTTTTGATCAGGGAATGAAAATGGAAGAAATCAATATTGAAAATTTTCATTCTGGCATTTATTTATACACCTTTCGAGGAGAAAACGGAAAATACTTTTACGGGAAAATTATAGTTCAATAATTACTCTACAGATACAGGAGCAAGTTTTACTATGAGTCCATCTATTTCTTCCGTGATTTTTATCTGACATCCCAGTCGGGAATTTGCTTTGACAAAAAAGGCCTGATCAAGCATGTTTTCTTCATCTTCTGAAGGCTCGGACAGTATATGGTCACTAATAATATACATATGACATGATGCACATAATGCCATGCCTCCACATATACCCTCCACAGGTAGTTCGTGGGATTTACATACTTCCATCATATTCATGGACATATCAGTAGGGGCATCCAGACAATGCTCCAGACCTTCCCTGTCTATGACTGTGACTTTTATTAAATTGTTCTCCATTGAGTGGTATTGTCTTGGTTTTTTACCGACGTGCAAAAATAGCGCATGTTTACGCTAATCAGTGTCACAAATGTTACTTGTAAAGAATATTTTATTCAAAGCCATTTACTCCGGCCACTGTGGTGTATTTGAAGGACAGCTTTTGCTCGGGATAAATGTATTTGAAAGCGGATTGAACCATGAGTGTCCCTTCATGGAAGCCACATAGGATAAGTTTAAGTTTGCCCGGATAAGTATTGATATCACCAATAGCATATATACCAGGTACATTTGTACTGTAGTCTACCGTATTTACTACGATAGCATTGTCATTGATATCAAGTCCCCACTCACCAATGGGACCAAGTTTTGGAGCTAAACCAAATAATGGAATAAAGTAATCAGCCGGATATGCATAGTTATCTTTTCCTTCTTCTTCAATCATAATTTCTTTCAGTACTCCGTTTCCGTTGAGACCTATGGCTTGTGCATTAGTAATAAGATTGATTTTTCCGGCATGTGCAAGTTCCATTACTTTTTCAACAGAATCCAAGGCGCCTCTAAATGATGTTCGCCTGTGTACCAATGAAACTTCATCCGCAATATCTGCCAGAATGATACTCCAATCCAGTGCTGAATCTCCTCCACCTGCTACCAACACTCTTTTTCCTTTATATTTTGCCGGATCTTTGATGATATAATCTACTCCCTTATCCTCGTACTGCTCGATATTTTCAATAGGAGGTTTACGAGGTTCAAAACAACCTAAACCACCAGCTATAGCAACCACGGGTGCGTAAATTGTAGTGCCTTTGCTGGTGGTAAGTTTAAATAGTTTATCTTCTACTTTTTCAAGTTTTTCAGCTCGTTCGCCCAGCGTAAATCCGGGTTTAAAAGGTTCTATCTGTTTCATGAGATTGCTGACAAGATCTCCCGCCAATACACTGGGGTATCCGGGAATATCATAAATGGGTTTTTTGGGATAAATCTCAGTCAGTTGTCCTCCAGGCTGTCCCAGAGAATCTACAAGATGACATTTCATCTTTAATAATCCTGCTTCAAATACTGTAAATAAACCTACCGGACCTGCTCCGATTATTAAAATATCTGTACGAATCATAGTGCAAAGATAATATTTTATGCAAAACTATTAAAATAAAAAATTTAATAACAATCAATGGCAAAAGTTGGTTGCAAAAGTATTTTAACTTGAATAAAATCAAATGATTAACCGAAATGATAATAATCATATTTTGCCACAATAAAATATTCGATATTTACATTTTCAATCCTAAATCATGATAACAAAAATACTTATTGCTGTTATAATTTTGCATCTTGTTGCTGGATTTGGATTTATATTGTGGAAACTCAACGGTCCGGTTGATGAAGAAGATTCAGGTGAAAATTGATGGTTCTTAAGCGAAGTTTTAGTAAGGTTTGATGACATATTTTTGGCATTAAAAAAAGTCAGGATATGATAATTTAAAAAATTACTACCTTTAGACCTTAAAAGAAAAACTGAAAGATGCTTTCAAAAACTTATGCAAGTGCAGTACATGGCGTTGAAGCCCAAACTATAACGGTAGAAGTCAACGCAGGAGGTATGGTTGCAGCAGGTAAACAAATGTACTTTTTGGTAGGTCTGCCTGACAATGCCGTAAAAGAAGGTTGGCAACGTATTGAAGCAGCCATAAAAAACATTGGACTTAATGTGCCAAGAGTAAAACTGGTAGTCAATCTGGCACCGGCGGATATTAAAAAAGAAGGCTCATCTTATGATCTGCCTATTGCGATGGGTATTCTTGCATCTACATCGCAGGTAAACATTGAAAATCTGGATAAAACCATCTTTATGGGAGAGCTTGCCCTTGACGGAGAGCTCAGGCCTATCAAAGGAGCTTTACCTATAGCTATTCAGGCTAGAAAGGAGGGATTTCGTTCGTTTATTCTTCCCAAAGCCAATGCGCGCGAAGCAGCTATCGTCAATGGTATTGATGTATACGGGGTAGAAAATTTTAAAGAAGCAATAGACTTTATTAATGGAAAAATCGAACTCAGCCCACTTATCTATGATACCCGCGAAGTTTTTGCCGACACCAGCAATCAGTATGCGGTCAATTTTAATGATGTAAAAGGACAGGAAAATATAAAGCGCGCATTGGAACTTGCAGCAGCAGGCGGACACAACGTCATACTTATTGGTCCTCCCGGAGCAGGAAAAACGATGCTGGCCAGACGACTTCCCACTATTTTACCACCGCTCAATATTCATGAAGCATTAGAGACCACAAAAATTCACTCAGTAGCAGGAATATTGGGTGTAAATTCTTCCTTGGTGACGGAAAGACCCTTCAGATCTCCACATCATACGATCAGCGACGTAGCACTCGTAGGCGGTGGATCAAATCCGAATCCGGGAGAAATTTCTTTGGCACATAATGGCGTTTTATTTTTGGATGAGTTACCTGAATTCAAGCGACAGGTACTCGAAGTGATGCGACAACCTATGGAAGAACGCAAAGTCACTATCTCAAGGGCTAAAATATCTGTTGATTACCCCGCTAGTTTTATGCTTATTGCATCTATGAATCCATGTCCATGCGGCTTTTATAATCATCCTGAGAAAGAATGTGTTTGTGGCCCAGGAGTTGTTAAAAAATACCTCACCAAAATTTCCGGGCCCCTACTCGACCGAATAGATCTTCATGTGGAAGTAACACCAGTATCTTATGAAGAACTTTCAAATCATGAGTATAAGAGTGAGACCAGTGAGCAAATCGTAGAACGAGTCATACGGGCACGTAAAATACAGGATGAAAGATTTAAGGATCAGCCGGGTATATTCTGTAATGCGCAGATGCCCAGCCGGATGGTGCGGGATGTTTGCGGACTTACTCCTGCCGGTGCCAATCTACTGAAAACAGCCATGACCAGACTTCAGCTTTCGGCCCGTGCATACGATAGAATTCTAAAAGTTGCCAGAACAGGAGCTGATCTCGCCGGGAGTGCTGATATTAAGATAGAACATCTGGCCGAAGCAATTCAATACAGAAGCCTCGACAGAGAAGGATGGGCAGGGTAGACTTTTTGATGGATGACTCAGGATTAATATTTTAGTACTTTTACTGAGCCTGGTAATATACTTATCTCTGCATCACCATCTCCGACCATCTCGCCATCAGATTCAATAGATGCATTGCCTTTAGTGATTGTAACACTTATTTTTTGTGCAGTGTGATAAGAAATAGCGGGATGATCTATTTTAAGCCCTTTTTTTAATTTGAAAATATTGGATACATAGTCCCAGAGCGTCACTTCACCCAATAGGGTTATATTTAGCAATCCATCATGTGGAATAGCTCCCGGATGTATTATCAATCCGCTGCCAAAAGTATCTCCATTGCATACAGTCAGCATCATAAGTTTACCATTGTATAGCGGCTTTCCATCAACAATGATTTGCACTTCCGGTTTTCTGAATGATCCAAAGGACCTTAGTATTGCCACGGAATAGGATATACTTCCTTTTAGACCCATTTTGCGTTGAGCATTAAGTATTTTAGCAGTATGTCCACCAAAACCAAGGTCAGCTATATTCAGAAAATATCTTTGATTAGTCCCCTGTGTTATCATACCTGCGTCATAATTGATATAATTTTTATTTTTTAAAGCATCAATAAATTTTTCACGACTATAGATTATCCCCTGACCACGACAGAAGTCATTTCCGGTTCCGTTTGGTATCAATGCCAGAGATGTATTAGTATTTCCTGATTTCAGTATACCGTTTAGAACTTCATTAAATGTTCCATCTCCACCTACCGCCACTATTAAATCAGTCTTCTCGTTACAGGCCACTAATGCCAATTCCGACGCATGACCCGCGTAGTTAGTGAACCAGGCGGTACAATTTTTTACAATACAATTTTGATTGATTTCTGACAATAGACTGGTCAGATCAACAGGCATTTTTCTTAATGAATTTATAATAATGACTATGGAATGGCCCGAAACATTTTCCATTTGACTTTCACGGTTAATATCATACACAATATTGATAAGAATCACCAAATATATCCGAATTATGACAGATTTTTGTATTAGTGAAGTATTTATCACATTTATTATGATGAAAAACTTTAAAACACATTTATGGGTACTGATTTTTTCTTTCGTGAGTCTTGTGATTCAGGGTCAGCGTTTAGGCAAAGATACAATGGTCAATCATCAAAATATTCGACCTTTATATTTCAGACCTGTAATAGATATAACTGGAGTAAATTTTATTATAAACAGATTTGATACTCACATCATGAAGGTAGATTGGTCAAGCGTTTCACTTTCATCCTGGAAGTTGAATCTTGATAGGGGGTTTTTAACAGATGGAGACGCATTTCCAACCAATTGGCTCGGGCATCCGATACATGGATCATTATTTTTTAATGCTGCCCGTATGAATCAGATGAATTTCTGGCAGTCTATCCCGTATGTAATGGGAGGGAGTATGATGTGGGAATTTTTAGGCGAAACAGAGCCAGCAAGTAGCATTGACTTTTACACTACAAGCCTAGGAGGCATATTTTTAGGAGAAGTGATTTACCGGCTTACAGATTATGCCTGGAATTATCCACCCAATAACAAGTATCCTATCATAGGAAAAATTTCTGGCAGTTTATTAAATCCTGTCGCAGGTATTAATCGGTTTATTTTTGATAAAAAAATTCCATTTACCAAAAAATCACTTACCCCGGTTGCTTTTAAGTTTTATATAGGCACAAACCATCCGCTTGACAATATGATATCAACCATGAAAGGAACTGGTTTGATTTTAAATGCTGAAGTATACTATGGAGAATTATTTAACAGAAACCAGAAAAATTTTGGTCCTTTCGACTATTTCAAAATCAATTCATGGCTCAATTTTTCAGAATATCCGGGGGGTAATAAAGATACCTACTTCAATCTTTCATCTGAGGCAATTATTTTGGGAAGCAAAATAACCAACAGACCAAATAAAACAGAATTGATAAGTCTCACTCAACACTATGATTTTATCCACAATGATATTTTTAAAATCGGTTCTATAGTTCTTACGGGAGATTGGACCTATCAGCAAACGTTCGATCGTGTTCGGGTGTTGAGTTCGACAAAATTAGGGGTGGTACTTTTTGGAAGTGGCAATTCCGAACTGGTAGAACCTGTCTTACCTGATGTATTTCCCGAATTTGAGAGAGATTATATTTATGGACAGGGATTTATGGCGGAGTTGGAATTTATAGCCAGTTTCAGAAAATCAGGTACCATAGCAGCAAATCTCAATCACTTTATTATATACTCAAAATCTCAGCCTAAAGGCGTAGAGAATCTAGACTTAATAAGGGCGAAATATCTTTATCCTATTGGGAATAGGTTTGATTTGGGTTTGCAGTTTGATTATTATCACAGAAACGGAAATTATTACTCATCCAAAGGAATAATAAGAAATAAGTCAGGACACCAGGAGCTAAAACTACTATTCGGATATACACTTTAAAGCGCTGAAAGGATCTCAACCAATATTTTGGCTTGGACGATAAACCAAAAAAAATAATAAACCTGACAGAAGTGTTTCAGTCAGGTTTATTATTTTCAAATGTAGGTGAAATTACTTTTTGGAATCCAGTTCCTTCATGTTTTCTTTAACCTCTGCTTCTATATTATTTTTAGCGTTGTTAAATTCTCTGATTCCACTGCCAAGGCCTCGCATCAATTCAGGTATTTTTTTACCTCCAAAAAATACAAGAATGATCAGACCAATTACCATTAACTCCTGCCCACCTAAGCCAAATACTAAATTAAACATCTTTTATCGATTTATTATGGTACAAAGATATAACTATTCATTCATTCATACATAAAAGCAGACAAATAAGTTCCCGTACTCATTTGTTTTTCACATTTTTACGCATTTCATTACATTTCTAATAGAGTACTACTTCATTACTTTTGTTTGGGCTTATATTTTGATTTTTCCATGATCATCTGACTGTCTTTCAAATCGATCAAATCATTTACAGTGGTGGACGGGTATCTTTCCATATAAGTTTTCACTATTTGCCAACCGATATAATTGGCAGTACGTCCGGGTGCCTCATCGGGCATATCAGGACTTTTTGGACTAGGATTGATGTATTTACTTATTTTGGTCGGATTTGACTCATAAAATAATTTCTGATCAAAGAAAAAAGACCACATTTGGAGTTCATTTTCCTGACACCATTCCAATTGTTTACCAGTATATTCTACAATTATACTGTCGTGAACAGATGGCAACAATAAATCAGTGATATATAACATTTTGCCGTTTTGGATCATCTGATCAATCAACCTATGGCCCGGTGCTTCTCCTACGATGTCTGCTACATGTAAGTCAGCTATTTTTTTTACAAGATGATCTTTGTTCCATGTACGGGTGATATAATCTGAAAAATTTGTGTTGTCAGGATCAATCATTTTGTAATTGATATCTGGATGCAAAAACATGTCAAGGCCTATTCCTATGCCATCTTTGCCTCCGTCATCCTGAAATATAAATATCTGATATCCAAATTCAGAGATAAATGTATACAGGTTGGGAATAGAAGTTTTGTCTGGAAAATAATATAATAGATACCTGTACATCTGATCTGTCTGATCTTTTAAAGCGGACATATCACTGTATTTATTTTTCACCTTTTCAAAAAGATCAGTAACCAAAGAATCCTTTACGAACATTTGCAAATTTTTATAAATACTATCCTGATTTTTATCATTTGGAAACATAAGTATTTCCTTAAAATACAACTGATAAAATGCAGGGTGACTTTTTATAAGATTGTCAATATCCTTGAATTCCCGCATATTGAATATCTCATTTTCAGTACGAAGAATTTTTACGTCAGCATCTATACCGGAAACATCCGGTGTATTATCCCTCTTGCATGCGCTTAATAAAGAAATCGTTACTAATATTAAGAAAATCCTGATCATAATGATTTAAAATTATTTAGTATTGAAAAACACAACTCTACAACGCATCGAATTCTAAAAATGTTATACTGGTGCGAATTCAATAACTACTTCACTTTCGTATTAATGATTGGATATTTTAAAAAAGAGACACCAAAAATCTTTACTTTTGCATCTTAAAAATACACTTACTCAAATAATATCTTAATAAGGATGAATACATTAGTAAAATATATCTTTCTAATTTTTATTGCTTCCATGCTCAATACATCGTGTAAAAGTGATGTTGCTAAAAGACTCAAAAACAAACCTGTAGCCATGGGTCGTATCAATGATGTGGTTATTCTGGCAGATAAACAATTGTATGAAGGTCCGATAGGTGATACTTTGATATATTATTTCCAATCGGCTTATCCTGTTATGCCTGCTGAAGAGCCTATTTTTGATGTAAGATTTATGATGCCTGAAGAGCTCAACGCAAAACCACTTAAAAGAGAGTTGCGTACTTTTGTATTGGTAGCGGATGTGAGTGATACTTTATCATCTGCAACCAGAATGCTGATGGATGATATGGGAAAAGAAAGATTTAAAAGAGCTGTTACCGATCCAACATATACCACCACCATTGGCCATGAAAAGTGGGCAAGAGATCAAATCCTTATATATATTTTTGCCAATGGAAAAGAGAATCTTTCCAAAGCCATCAGAACCCATTTTGCTACAATCTCAAAGAGAATCAATCAACACGACCTAAAAAACCTGACTGCAACGGTGTATGGCATTCAGGACGTCAACAGGAATTTATCAAAACTTGTATCAGACAGTTTCGGTCTCAATATGAATGTTCCGGGGTTGTATCAAATGGCCATGCAAAAAAATAATTTTTTATGGCTACGAATGGATAATAAAGAAATCAATCAAAGTCTGGTAATAAGAAAGTTTCCATATAAAAATAAAGGACAGTTTGCTATGGATAACATCATAAAAATGAGAAATGAATATGGAAAAGAGTTTATCCGGACAGGTTTTGAAGATGCATACATGAGTACCAATGTCATCGATCTGCCAACTTATGAATACTCCTACATCCATAATAATGTATACATCAAGGAAGTACGGGGCATCTGGGAGACGGTCAATGACTTTATGGGTGGACCTTTCGTTTCCTATGTTTTGCACAATGAAGCCAGAGGGGAGATTGTTTTTATTGACGCTTTTGTTTTTGCTCCGGGCAAGGAAAAAAGAGATTACGTACAACAATTGGATTGTATAGTAAAGACCGCAAGTTTTCCTGGGGTGATCAAAAATTAAATCCTGTCTGAATAGGGTTTTTCTAAAAGTGACCGCACCATAATTGAATTTTTTACATAAGGATTTTTTTTTGAATTCAAATAAATCCACTTATCCTGAACTTATTATTCTGCCATCTTCCATCACTATTGTCCGTCCGGTCTTTTTAGCAAATTCTTCATCATGTGTAACAATAAGCATGGATTGCCCATATACAGATGATAATTTGGCAAAGATATCAAAAACTATGTCGCTGTTCTTTTTATCCAGGTTGCCTGTAGGTTCGTCACCCATGATAATAAGCGGATCATTGATAAGTGCACGCGCGATAGCAACCCGCTGTTTTTCACCACCGGAAAGCTGATAGGCTGGTTTTTTTGCCAGAGATTCGATGTCGAGTTGCTTCAGGTGTAACATCGCTTTTTCTTCTAAATCCTTGTCCGAAAGTTTGGCTAGTTTTTGTCCGGGTAGCATGACATTTTTCAAAACAGTGAATTCATTCAATAAATAGTGAAACTGAAATACAAAGCCTATTTTTTCATTGCGAACGGCAGCCAGTTCTTTTTCAGTCTTTATTTTCATTTCTTGCCCTCCTATCCACAATTGGCCGGTATAATCGGTGTCCATTGTCGATAATATATATAACAATGTTGATTTTCCACAACCAGACTTCCCTGCGATAGAAGTAAATTCGCCCTTTGAGATTTGGAAACTCACATCGTCCAACACTTTTACAGGCAAAGGGTCTGTAAAATACTTTGTTATAGATTGGGCCATTAAAACAATATCATTTTTCATTTTATTTGCCTCTTATGATGATGACAGGGTCTACCTTGCTTGCTTTTCTGGCTGGAAACCAACCTGCCAAATAGGTAGTCACCAATGAGAACGCTGTGGCAATAATATAAAAAACCGGATTATAATCAATAGGATATGTGTCTATTGTAGGTAATGCTGCAGTGACGAAGGGAATGTTATCAATTATCTTGGAAAGTAAAAAGCCAAAAATAAGACCAGCAAATCCTCCAATCAAACCAATGCTCAGTGCTATTGTGATGAAAATTTTTTTTACATCTTTACCCGAAAAACCTGTTGCTTTTAATATAGCAATAGTATCCATTTTTTCATAAATCATCATATTCAGAATATTGTAAATTCCAAAACCCGAAACTATAAGTAATGTGATACCTACAGCATAGGATATCAGATTTCTAACCGAGCTACCTGTCTCAAACTGAGCATTGGCTGTCTGAATATCTTCTGCATCACATCTGAACAAAGAGCTATATTCTTTACCCACCTTCGGAGCCATAGACATATCATGCAGTTTGATCTGAATGTCAGTAATGTAATTATTTGGCTTTCCAAGGATTTTCTGAGTGGTTTTCAGGGAAGCATAACTTTGCACTTTGTCTATTTCTGCAAGACCTGACTGGAAGAAACCAACAATTTTTAGTGTATACTGTTCGCCAGATCCTGAAGTAACCTGAATATTATCTCCAACTTTAGCAAGCATTTTTTCTGCAGCTGTTTTACCAAGAATAATTGTGTTTGGAATATTCTGAAGATCTATGGCATTCCCTTCCACGACGTAATCTTCAAAGTAAAATAAATTTTGTTCGCTGATTACATCTATTCCATTTATTACTCCAGTCATTTCGATTGGTCCGATGTTGTAAAAAACCTGCGCGGCAACTTTTGGAGCCCAGCCTAAAACCCGGTCATCAGACTTTAATGCCTGAACTATCGCTCCAACATTATACAACTCTTTTCTGTTGCTACCTGGGTTTATTGATGAAATAAAATGGTATGCTCCACTATATTTTTTTGAAAGATTAATAGGTTGATTTTCCGAAGGTTTGATATCACTGTATAATCTTATGTGGGGTGTGCGATTAAGCACCATATTATCCAATAGTCCGTTTAAGCCATTCATAAAACTTAATAAGGTAACAAACATGGTAATGCTAAACGTTACACCAATCGCAGCAATCAGTGTCTGTCGAAGCCTGGCTAAAAGTAAAGCTGTAGCTATTTCCGGGATGAGTCCAATTTTCATTATGGTAGTATTACTTCTGTTGTGATATCCAAACCTTCAACAATTTCAGCCAAAACATAATCTTCAAGCCCTATTTTTATTGCTCTTTTAGAGCCATCTTTTAATAATACATATTTGCCATTTACAATGTATTTTCTTGGTAGTGTGATGATGTTTTCTTTTTTAGCTAAGACAATATTAGCTTCGACTGAAAGATTTGGGTAGAGTATGCCTGGCTTCTTTACGAAATCAGCTTCAATGGTAAAGCTTCTTGTTTTTTCATTCATAAGAGGATTGATCTTCACCACTTTGGCTTCAAAGATCGAATCATTATAACTGTCTAGTTTCACTATTACTTCCTGATCTTTCCTTATTTTGATGATATCGTATTCATCCAGTTGCAACTCCAATATAAAATGACTGTCATCACCCACCACTCCAAGTGATGTTTGCGAAGACACCATTTCGCCAACTTCTTTTGCGAGCGAATATACTCTGCCTGTCAACTCACTTTTAATAGTAAAATCGCTAAGCATTGACTTTGAT
Organism: Saprospiraceae bacterium; assembly: GCA_016714445.1. Classification (GTDB taxonomy): domain Bacteria; phylum Bacteroidota; class Bacteroidia; order Chitinophagales; family Saprospiraceae; genus OLB9. Next base: position 398,007 of record JADJNF010000008.1, read on the forward strand.
ATCTGCAGATTCTTTTTTGATTGAGTGGATGCATATTTAAGTTGTTTATTTACATCCCGATATTTTATTTTTAAGTTTTCATAAGTAGTTTTTGCGTTCTGATAGGTCAATTCTCTTTGCTCCTGTTCTGTTTTTGTACCGATTCCCTGAGCCCATAGGTTGTTTTGTCTGGTCATCAATAATGAATCCGACTTCAATTTTCTTTTAGCCAATTCAATTTCTTTTTGAATTTGTAGGAGTTTGTCTTCATTTCTGATATATGTATTATACTCAGCACTCAATTCCGCATTCTCAGTATTGAGCATTGCTGTCTGATTCTGTATGATCATAATAGGATCGCCTTTACGGATGAAGTCTCCTTCCTTGACCAGTATCTGCTTAACGACACCATTTATTGATGAAAAAATATTATATTGATTGTTGCTTTTTACAATTCCCGAAGCGTATACAGACTCTGTAATTGATTTTATTTCGGGTTTTATAGCAGAAATTTCTTTCTTACACGAAAAAAATATAATTGCAGTAATTATTAAAAAACTTATGTATGAGCGGTTCATAGTAACATATCTTTGTGGGTACAAGTTACAGTATTAAGATCAAACTTCTGATGACCATGATCATGTTAAATTTTTATACAGCCAAAAATATACAATTTCAGAAAAAAGGCCAACGTAAATTAAGGTGATAATAGATCTCTGTATCAGCTCCAAATCCTGCATTCCTCCTGGCAATATTCTCCATGTTTGATCCCGTAAAGTCAAAAATAAATTTTTGACCGGCGTATCTCCTGATGATCTCGTCAATAATAAAAAACATGGCTTTCCTTTCTTTTCCTATTTCATCTGAAGCACAAAGTAAAAAATATATACGATGTTCGTCCATTATATAGAATGCTGTCGAATGTATCCCCAACTTATCTTCTGCGATAATTAATGTCCCGTTTCCCTTGTCGAAAGAGGTTTCTAACAATGCTAAAATATTTTTTTCAATGCGTCTAACAACATCTGTCTCATCATGTGTTTTCATAAACTCAATAAAAGATGGTACATCCTTTGAATTACTCAAAATTAGTTCCCCTTCATTAGCCTTGTTGATATTCCTTCTCGTATTTCTGTTGTAATTTTTGAATATTTCAGTGTATTTAGGGTCTAAACCAAGGACATGATTTGACCTAAAGTCAATATTTTTACCAACTTTAAAGTGACTGTTTATGGTTGTTTCTGTCTTTAAAAAGTTTGATTTCAGATATTTTATAACAATATTTGAATGTTGGTCCATATATCCCGGATCTGTTGTGAATAAACCCAATTGCTGGCATAAATAGGGATGGGTTACATAAGGAATGGATAATATTTTTTTTACCAGTATCGGAAATACACTCACATAATCATCAATAATCAATGCTGCCCATTTGTGGTCTGTCATGGCATCAAGATACCAACTATAAGCATATATTCTTGACTGAAGACTTTTTTTAATTATATCGTCCCATTTATCAATATCTATCTCTTCTCTTTCAAGATACTTCAATTTGCTTTTCAGCATTGCCTTTTTTATGAGTATAATTTATCTATCTCTTCAGCATATTTTTGAAGAATTACTCTCCTTTTCAACTTCATGGTAGGCGTCAATTCTGATTCTTTACCATCATTTCTGGTAGCTTCCCATGTACTGGAAATAAGGGCAAATTTTTTGATCTGTTCGATATGACTGAAGTTGGTATTTACCTTGTCAATAGCATGTTGAAATCTGGAAATCACAGTTTCATTATGAATTATATCATCCAAAGAAGTCCAAGGCACGTGATGTCCTTCGCACCACACCTTAAGTGCATCCAATGATGGTACCAACAAGGCGGATACAAATTTTTTCTGATCACCGACAACCATTGCTTGTTCTATAAGGAAATCTTCTTTTAGTAAACTCTCAATTGGAGCCGGAGCCACATACTTTCCTCCGGATGTTTTTAACAATTCCTTTTTACGGTCTGTAATTTTTAGATATTTTTTTCCATTGGGACCATCCACAAAAGTTCCGATATCTCCGGTTCTAAAATATGTTTTGCCATTCAATTCTTTAAAAACGGCTGCAGTTTGCTCCGGCTGTTTATAATATCCTTGCATGATATTCGGACCTGCAGCTAGAATTTCACCTTCGCCTTCATTATAATCACCTTCTGACCTGTCTATAATAATATCACATATATCCAATGACACACCGACAGTACCTATTTTATTGCTACCATCATAATAATGGTTGAGCGTAAGAACGGGTGACGTTTCCGTAAGCCCATATCCTTCTGTAATAGTGACTCCCGCAGCAGAAAATACTCTTGCTATTTTTGCGGGACAAGCAGCCGCACCCGTAGCTATGGCCTTTACATTACCGCCCAATGCTGCTCTCCATTTACTGAAAATCAGTTTATCCGCTATTTTTCGTTTGATAGCATCCAGACCTGTAAAATTTTTGCCATGTTCGAAGTCATCAGTTAGACTTAGAGCCCAGAAAAATAATTTTTTCTTTACTCCTGTTAGTGCAAGTCCTTTATTATAAATCTTTTCGTACACTTTTTCCAATAACCTTGGCACTGTGGTAAAATAAAATGGTTTTACACTTACTAAATCCCCCGTTTCACCACCTAGATTGTCTGTGCCTGTAAAATATATTTCAGTTCCGATAGAAGTATATACATATAAAACTGCACGTTCAAAAATGTGACACAATGGCAAAAAACTTAGCACCCGCTCTCCTCTTTTTACCGGCAAAAGTTCGCAACAACTCTCTACATTACTGATTATATTGCTGTGTGTGAGCATCACTCCCTTGGGGTTACCAGTGGTTCCTGATGTGTAAATGATGGTGGCCAGATCATCAGATTTTACTTCCTGACTTAACTTTTCCACTTTTTCCAGATTTTTATCATTCATCACATCTGTCCAAAGTGTCCTGCCTCCCTGCTTATCAAAACATATAATTTCTTTAAGGGACTCCACTTTTGATTGGGCGGCTGATACCTTGTCATACAGATCACCTATACCTACAAAACAGACTTTCACTTCTGCTTCGTTCATGATATATTCATATTCTCTTGAACTGATAGTCGGATACATTGGGACACCAATAGCCCCGATATATTGTATGGCGAGGTCCGCGATTACCCACTCTGGTCTATTTTTATAAACAACCAATCCTACTTTGTCACCTGGATTTATGCCAAGATCCAGCAAACCGGAAGCAAGTTTTCGTGATAATTCAATGACTTCTGCAGTGCCGTAAAACTTCCAAACATCTCCATCTCTGGATCCTACAAACTTTTGTATAGCTCCGTCATCAAACTGCTTGGCGATATAATCAAATAATCTTGTGGGTTTCATGGCTTTAATAATATTATGATTAGGTTTTGTACATTTTAAAAAGAACTAATCCCTTTTTCAAAACTACAAGTTGTAAAGATAATTTTTATACATCCTTATCACAAAACTTTTGTAAAAAATATTTCACATAAAAAAATTTATGATGATACCACCTGTATTACTATTTTATTAGGTTTGTGTCTCAGATGAATAAAAATTTAAGTATACAGAATACATATTACAAAATTATTTTATTTATATCTTTGTGCTTATGAATAATAAAAGTCAAAATAAATTACCAAATACACCAAAAAGTGATTCAAAAACCGATGTTACATCAAAGTATCGATGGCATGGATGGATAGTACTTATATTTGGTGCCGCACTGTATGTAAATACTATTTCACATCAGTTTACACAGGACGATGCGATAGTCATCTATGATAACATGTACACTACCAAGGGTGTTTCAGGTTTAAAAGGACTATTTACCAAAGATACTTTTTTTGGATTCTTTAAGGAGGAAGGTAAGGCGAAGCTGGTTTCAGGAGGTCGTTACAGACCTTTCACGCCAGCTATGTTTGCTGTGGAATATCAACTGGTGGGCAAATCTCCGTGGCTTGGGCATCTGATAAATATATTACTGTATGGTTTTTTATGTTTGATGGTGTATAAGTTACTGATATCATTAATTTGCCATAAAGAAGATAGCGAAAGTAAGAGATATCTGGTCTTTGCTGCGGCTTTGATCTTTGCTGCTCATCCGCTTCATACTGAAGCTGTAGCAAATATAAAGGGAAGAGATGAGATTATGAGTATGCTGGGAAGTATAATAGCCTTATTTGCTATAATAAAGTATGTAGATTCAAAACAAACAAAGTATATAATATTGGCTTGTATCAGCTTCTTTATAGCTTATCTATCCAAAGAAAATACCATTACATTTCTTGCTGTCATCCCGCTCTCACTATATTACTTCAGAGATATGAATGCAAAAGAAGCGATTATGAAAAGTGCAGTTCTTCTTTTGCCTACCATATTATTTCTTATGATCAGGGCTTCTGTTTTGGGAAATGATTTTGGCGGTACACCTATGGAACTGATGAATAATCCATATTTAAAACTGGTCAATGGTAGTTATGTACCTTTTGATTTGGGTGAAAAAATGGCTACCATTATGTATACATTAGGCAAGTATGTTCAATTATTAATACTGCCACACCCATTGACACATGACTATTATCCTCGATACATTGATATAATGCATTTTAGTGATCTCAGTGTATTAATTAGCTTAGGATTGTATATTATTATTGCTTTTCTGGCTCTAAAAGGTTTGAGAACGAAACATATTATTGGGTTTTCATGTGCCTATTTCATCATCACGTTATCCATTGTCTCAAATATAGTATTCCCAATAGGTACCAATATGTCTGAGCGTTTTATGTTTATGCCATCATTGGGATTTGCTATTTTGGTTGGCTATTTTATGCAGCAGTATATTTTTGAAAAATTTGGAAAACAAATGTTTTACATTACTTTGGGGGTGATCATTTCATTGTATTCAATAAAGACCATTACACGTAATTTTGTCTGGGAAAGTGATTATACATTATTTACTACAGACGTAAAAACATCAACAAATAGTGCAAAAGTTTTAAACGCTGCCGGGGGAGCATTAACCACTGAAGCTGCAAAAGAAAAAAATGAGACAAAAAAACGCGAAATGCTTTCTCAAGCCATCGAATATCTCAATCAGTCCATTTTAGTTCATCCTACTTATAAAAATGCTTATCTGATCATGGGTAATGCTCACTATTATCTCAAAGAATATGATAAGGCAGCAGCAGCATATGAACGTTCGTTGAATATTGATCCTGAATTTAAAGATGCGCAAACGAATCTTGCCATTTCGCTTAGAGATGCAGGGAGGCAGGCTGGAGAAGTGGAAAATAATCTTGAAAAATCAGAAAGTCTGCTCACCAGATCCTACCAACTTTCTCCCAATGATTCTGAAACACTCAGACTTCTGGGTGTGGTAAACGGGATCAAAGGAAATCATCTTGAAGCTGTAAAATATTTTACAAAAGTTGTAGAAGCAGAACCAAAAAATGCCACAGGTTATCTTAATCTCAGTAACGCTTACAGGAATGCAGGTGACACTGCAAATGCGGATAAATATATGAAAAATGCGCTTGCTATTGATCCTGAAGTTCTTGAAAAACAAAACCAAAGATAAATTTTAGTAAATAATTAAGGGTTTTTTTTGGACATTTGGCGTTTGATTAATAATATTTGTTGAATAAGTATAATATTAAATCGCTCAAAAAAGTGACAGTGCAGTTATCGGGTATAATAAAATTTTCTATAACTCTGATTGTGATAATCTCCCAATCAGTCAGTTATTCCTTTGCCCAAAGCTATCTGGAACGGGAAGATTTTTGGGTCCGGTCAAAGCTTTCAGAAATGACCCTTGATCAGAAAATAGGACAAATATTTATGATCAGAACCTATTCAAAAGGAAATATTACTGAAGAACAAATTATCTCTGATTATATCAGAAAATATCATGTAGGTGGCCTTTGCTTTTTTCAAGGTTCGCCGGAAGAACAGGTTAATCTGATCAATAAATATCAGGAACAGTCTGCCATTCCTTTATTTATGGGAATTGATGGAGAGTGGGGATTGGGTATGAGATTTCCAAAAGAAACCATCTCATTTCCTAAACAACTTATGCTGGGAGCCATCCAAGACAATAAATTGATTTATGAGATGGGCCGTGATATTGCGAAACAATGCAAACGCGCTGGAATCAATATAAATTTTGCACCTTCCGTAGACATAAATAATAACCCATCCAATCCTGTTATCTATGACAGGTCTTTTGGTGAATTACCCCAAAACGTAACTGCCAAAGGTTATATGTTCATGAAAGCTATGGAAGACGAAGGAATAATGGCTTGTGTAAAACATTTTCCCGGCCACGGAGATACAGACATAGACTCACATGATGAATTGCCTGTACTTAACCATTCATTGGAAAGACTGGAACAAACAGAATTTTATCCTTTCAGGCGATTGGCAAGTCAGGGTGCGGGTGCTTTGATGATTGGTCATCTGCATGTGCCTTCACTGGATGACAGACCTAACAGACCAACCACCCTTTCTGATAAAGTCATAAAAAATATACTTAGAGATGATATGGGCTACAATGGACTCTTGATCACAGATGCTATGGATATGAAAGGTGTAACAAAATACTTTCCAAATGGTATTGCTGAAGCGGAGGCTTTTCTGGCAGGAAATGATGTAATATTATTGCCTGAAAATCTCCCTAAAGCCATAAATGCGATCAAAGAATATATGGCAGCAGGTAAAATAACAGAATCCCGACTCAACGAAAGTATTGAGAGAATACTCAGAGCAAAGTATAAAATAGGTTTAAATACAACTCCTCAATACAATGCAACAGGACTCTCTGGTTATCTTAACCGCAATCAGACCATCGCCATCAAACAAAAACTCACTGAAGCGGCCATTACTGTTATCGCTGATCAAGACAATCTCATTCCTATAAATAAAATTGACGGGGTTCATGTTGGAACTTTAAGCGTAAATGTGATTCACAAGTCCAGATTTCAAAAAAGGGTAGATAACTACCTCGATGCCAGACATTATCAAATTTTATCCAACCAGTTGGTGCCTCAATACCAGCAATTGATGAACACAATGAGTCAGTTTGATGTGGCAATCATTGGGATACATACTTCCGGAAGACAGAATGATTTCTCACGTGAAATCCCGGAAGACCTCATAAGATTTATAAAAGAGCTCGAAGGTAAAACAAAAGTAATTGTGATGCTTTTTGGCAGTCCGTATCTATTGAATAAAATAAACTTTGCTAAGCACATTATGCTCTGTTATGATAATGATGTCATTACCCAGGATGTTGCTGTACAATCATTATTTGGCGTCAACGAAATCTCGGGAAAACTGCCTGTTGGTATAAATGATACATGGATTGCCGGATATGGAATATATAAAGGTACCTTGGGAAGGTTGGGCTATTCTAAGCCGGAAATGGTGGGTCTGAGTAGTGATACTTTGTATAAAATTGATAGTATTATGGCTGAAATGATCAAAGTGAATGCATCTCCCGGCGGGCAGATATTGATAGCAAAAGACGGTAAGATTGTGTTTCAAAAATCATATGGCAAATTATCTCTGGATGGAAATCAGGTAACTGACCAGACCATTTACGATATTGCATCTATAACAAAAGTATTGGGAACAACCATTTCAGCTATGAAACTTGTAGATGACCATAAACTCAATATTCACAACCCTATAAGAAATTACATTGCCGGCATTGATACCACAGATAAAGCCCATTTGATTGTTCAGGATATTATGGCACATCATGCGCGATTATTTCCATGGATCGGATTTTATCAAAAAACCACACTGCCGCAAAAGAGTTTTGGTTACAACCCAAGATACTATAGTGGTATACTTCAGGAAAGCTATAATATTCCGGTAGCGAAAGGAATGTTTATGCGTTCTGATTATAAAGACTCTATATATCAGATGATTTGGAACAGTACACTCAGAGAAAGGGATAATTACAAATACAGTGACCTGGGTTTTTATATAATGCAAAAAGTTGTGGAAGGACAATCCGGTAAAACTTTGGATGAATTTTCTTTTCAAAATTTCTACAAGCCACTTGGACTAAGATATATGGGTTTCAGGCCGCTTTTAAAACATTCCATCAGCAATATAGCTCCATCTGAAATAGACAATTATTTCCGACTTCAGACACTCCAGGGAAATGTACATGATATGGGAGCAGCTATGATGGGTGGTGTCTCTGGCCATGCAGGTTTATTTTCCAATGCCGGAGATATGGCGGTCCTGATGCAAATGTTGCTAAACAAAGGATCTTATGGTGGGATACAGTATATAAAACCCGAAACAGTGGATATTTTTACCACCAGACACCCAAAATCATCCAGAAGAGGGATAGGGTTTGATATGAAAGAAATGGATAAAGGTAAACAAAGAAGTATGTCATCACTGGCTTCATCATCAACTTTTGGGCATACCGGGTTTACTGGTACTGCAGCCTGGGCTGACCCTGTGCATAAAATAGTGTATATCTTCTGTGCAAACAGAACGTATCCCGGCAAAAATAATCAGACTTTCAATAATAGGGAATACAGAACAAAAGTTCAGGCTCTCATTTATAAGGCTATGAATGGTTATAACGCAAATTATTATCTCTAAAAAAATCAGGCTGACTTTTTAGTCCTTCCGGAAAAATATTTTGGATTTACTATCAGAAGACCGAAGGATTCTCCGTCATCTTTATAGGTTTTGGCATGATGTGCACCGTGTGCCCTTAGGATAGCTCTGCTATATTTATTGTCCAACTGTCTAAACCACTTGAATCTTTGATGAATATATACATCGTGAATAAGAAAATAAATCAACCCGTAAATAGATATGCCAATACCAATAAAAAGAACTATGCGATAATCAACGTATATTGAGCCGACTATATAGCAAATCATACTGGGAATAGCAAAAACCAGAAAAAAAAGATCATTCTTCTCAAAAAAACCTTCTTTTTCGTAATGTGGTTTATGGTGATCTTCATGCCATATCCATAACCATCCATGCATAAGGTATTTGTGAGCAGACCAAGCCACAAATTCCATGATCAAAACTGTCAACAAAACAACTGCTAAATACAATAAAAACATATAGTCATCAATTTTTGTAGTTAACATTCAAAATCAAAAAAGGATTTTTAAAAACATGTAAATATTATAATATTTATTGACAAGCACCTTCTAATTCCCACTTTTTAATTCTTATGTAATCGGGCGATCTTTTTCTGTGTTCCTGATCTATCATCATTTGATATGCTTTTATGATATTCTTATCAATGATACAATCCGGATATTGTGTTTTTAATGTATCAAATGGTATTTCAGTTTTGACTATTTTCACAATTTCGGTTAGGCATTTGGTTTTTGCAAGACCATTTGTGTCCAGATAGGAAAATGTGTCATATTTAATATAAACCAAAGTACTGTCTTTCACAAAATCATATGACTTTTCGAAGTAATTGTACTGATTTTGATGAATCATATACTGACAATTGGTAAGCCAGACAATAGAAAATAACAGAGTAAATAAGAAATTCATAGCCATTTATTTAAAAGTTTTTTTAAAATTCCACTATTTGGTTGAAAGTAGCTACTGCACTATGATATCAGATGCATTATACATATATTTAGGTGCAAAGTATGACATATTTATGCCCAATGCTATGAAGGAATCATAGAGCTGTTACTTATTTTTTATGGTCATAATTTTATTAAAATTAGACTGGATACATATGACAGCTTCAGCATTTACAAACAATCAAAACGCAATATGGGCTGCAAAAGCATTAACAAAAGTGGTTATCACATAATAACTTCATTTGGGTAAAATCAAAACTTCATTTTAAATTTTAGTGTCACTTCGCCGGTCTCTTTATCTACTTTGATGGTATGCCCGTCCGTGCCACCTAGTTTTTGTCCTGTGTTCATCTCGAAAAGCCCCGAAAGAAATTCCATGCCTTTGGTCAGTACTTCTTCCATTTTCTCAAATTCAGGAGAAGAAGTTTTGATGGATGGTTCTTCTGTTTTGGATACATCCGATGATTCTTCTGATACAATATCTATATCTTCAGGAGTATTTTCATCAGCTACAATTACTTCCTCATCATCATGCGACATATTCTTAAACATGCCATTTTCATCAAGGTCAAACATCTCTTCCAGCATTTTGATAAATTGTGCACGTCCCTCATTGGAAAAGTCCACCATGTCTTCATTATTATCATGATTGAGCACACTATCGAAAAGATTTTGTTTCAGTATGAGTCCTGATGCGATCTTGATCTCGATAGAATCCCTGCAGATAAGATTAAAAACGTGCAGTTTTTTACTTTCCTGACCGATTCGGTCTATTCGTCCTATTCTTTGGTTCTTTTTGGCAGGATTCCAGGGGATTTCAAAATTGATCAAAGTGTCCGCAAACTGTAGATTGAGTCCAGAGCCACCAGCTTCTGTAGATAAGAATACCTGAACATCGTCTTTAGTCTGAAAAGCTTTAATCAGTTCACCACGCTTTTTGGCAGCGACACTCCCCGTCAACTTTACGTATCCCACTTTAAGGGAAATGAGCAATTGTTCGATCAGAGATAAGCTATCCAACCATTCAGAAAAAATGATGATTTTTTTATTACCATCCAGGATGTTGAGTCTGTCGCGCAACATCACTTCCAGTTCTACCAGCTTGCTCGAATGATTGGACTGCTTGTCAATGAGATATGTAGAATTACTGACTCTGCGCATATTGGTGAGGATCATCATGATCTCATCCCAGTCAAATGGTGTTTTAAACTTTTTGCCCAGTAAAAATGAAAGTCGTTGACCCATACGGGCATGAATCTCTCCTTGTGGTTTGGACAGTAGTATGAATACATCTTTTTGGATGACGGATGGCAGCTGACTGAGCACATCCTTCTTTTGTCTTCGGATGACCATATCGCTGATCGTTTGTCTCAGATTCAGAAGATTGTAATATCCATTGATTTTATTCTTACTTTGCTTGCCAAAAATACAGTGCTGATAAGAAAACTCCCACAGCGGCGTGACCTTATATTTGTCCAGAAAGAGGATGACCCCATACAAATCGATCAGTTTATTTTCGATAGGTGTCCCTGTGAGCACCAAGCCATGTTCTTTTTTGAGCGTAGTGATAGCAGATGAAATCTTGGTTTCATAGTTTTTGATTTTTTGCGCTTCATCGAGTATGATAAAACTAAATCCTGCTTCATCGATAATGGTTTTGTCCCTCATCACCGTCTCATAATTGGCTATAAAAAAGAAATGATCTTCTCCCTTATATTGTACAGCTCTATCGCTGGGAAATCCTTCTACCACCAATGCTTCTTCACCGGTGAATTTGAGAATTTCGACTTTCCATTGATACTTGACAGATGATGGGCAGATGATCAGCGTCTTGGAAAACCCAAAATATTTGCGCTTCATCATGGCTACCGAGATGGCCTGCAATGTCTTACCGAGACCCATTTCGTCGGCTATAATCGCTGCTTTTTTAAACAAACAAAAACGAACTCCTTCTTTCTGATAAGGAAATAAATTGACTCTGATATCTGAAAAATCAAGTTCAGGGGTGTCATTTTCCATCTTGGTGATCAGCAACTGATCAAAGTACTCTGAGAGCTTGTAATACACTTCCGGCCTGACGATGATGCCTTCCATACCCTCCAATGCACGGAGTCGGGCCACTTTTGTTGCCAGTTGTGCTATCTTCAGATGTGTCTCGTTTTCACCAAAAAACTCTTGAAGTACTTCGCTCTGATTTGCGCTAATTTGACCTGTATATTTCCATGTAAATTCATATTCATGCAGCGGATCCAAAGTCAGCTCGAGATAAGGAGATACCTTGGGCAAATTATTGAATTTTTCAGGATGATTACGCATATAATCACAAAGATGGATGATATGTTTGGTCGTGGCCAGTTTATTGGTTTTCCAATCTATATTGTCTATGTACCCCTGATATTTTGCCGGATTCCAAAGCGTGATGGCGAATTTTTCGTTTTTTTCATTGTAGAGTATATGTTCGCCGTAGTAACATTTTCCCGGTACTATTCTATAAGTGGATTTGTCGCTTTTTTCTTTACGCTCTGCAATGACTCTCGCCATCATACCTTCGCGGGTGTATATCTTACCCTGCATCTCTGGTAGCGTAGATATCTTGTGCTCATTGTAATACCACATAAGTATGGCTACAAACACAGGATCCACAGCGTCCGGCATATTCAACTGTCCTTCCGGAAAATGCATAGTCACTTCTATATCCTCGTCATCAGGCCTATCTATATGAAAACCATCTTCATGTACACCATGCCAGACACAGGTGATATTGCCATCCTGATATATTTTTAATGCGGTTTCGTAGAGCTCTTTATTAGATTTGTAAGCTTGTAGAGCGGTAGAGATGGCTGAGATCGTATTTGTGTCCAATGTATAAATTTTGGTTGTTGCAAAGGTGAGAAAAATGAAAGGATTGATTAAAAATAACTAATAAAAATTTAAAAATAGGGTCTATTTTGACACCTTACCTCCACATCCCGGACAAAACTTAAAATGTGACTCTACGACTTTGTGGCAAGTAGAGCAAAGAATCCTTTCTGGTAAGACTGATAGCACAGATTTTGAATAAAGTACTTTGTACGAAGGTGGTATCTCGTCTATGAACATACTTTCGTTGCCTTTTTCGGTAATGAGATAAAGTATGTCCGCAGCACGAGTGAGTGCTACATAAAATAGCCTCCTTTCTTCCTCTAGTAGTATATCATATTTTACGGGTCTGATGATCTGATAGATGCGGTCGTCCAGCCATACATCAGGAAATCCACCGTTACCTTGGGTAAGACCTACTATAAAAACTGCTTTGCTTTCCAGACCCTTTGCTGCATGGATGGTCTTTGCATTGATGTAAATCTTCTCTTTTTTGAATCGCTCCCGATATGACTCAAACATCTTGCTTCGACGGTACAAAAACAGTATCTGATCATTGGGTATGCCTTGTGCCAGCAATTCTTTTACTTCCTGCACTGCAAAAGCTACACCATCATCAAAGTCAACTGCAGAATAGACCTCGATCTTTTTTCTGGACTTTTTCTGTGCTTTGACGACTTTGTCCACCATGAAACGATTGTTGCGGATTACTTCAGAACTTGCATCGACTATATTGGGCGTACTGCGATAGTTTGTATCTAAATTGATACATCTGGCATCCCGAAAAAATCGACTGAACTCCACAATGTACTGCACATCAGATCCTCTGAAACCATAGATACTCTGCCAGTCATCGCCTACGCAGAAGAGTTGTGCATCAGGATTCATTAGTGTCTTAATAAAACTCACCTGAATCTTGTTCACATCCTGAAACTCGTCCACCAGTACATATTTATACTGTTGAAAAAACTTCTGTCGGATCTCTTCACTTTTTTTGAGCAGATGTATCGCCTTAATATTGAGATCATTAAAGTCAAGATATGACCGATCTGTACAATAGATCTCAAAACGCTCTATCAGCGGCAATGCCAACTTATAAAAATCCCGGATCCGCTGGTGCTGGTCCTTAGAAGCTTTAGTTGCTACATCGTGAATATTCAGACCATCTACTTTGATCATATCCAGTACACGTATCAACTGCCGGAGAAAATTGCGAATCTCATGGTGACGACCTTTGAACTCTTCTTCATAATGCAAAACAGCATTGACATCAAAACCATCAGGGAGTCGATTTCTGATGATACGATCAAGTGCGAGATTGAAGAGTGAAGTATCTCTCGTCATCTCTTCATAGGTTTTCACAAGTAACTTACCGGCAATGTTAAATTGTTTTTCTTTGAAGTCCGATCCTTTGCTCAGATTGCTGATGTGCTCGATATAGAGATTGGCATCAGGTATAAAAAAATCGGGATAAAACTCATTTTCCTGAAAAGAAACCTTAGGCTCATAGACAAATTTGATATTATGACGATACAGCCAGTCGGCGATATATTGTTCGGACTTGGATCTGACCCGAGTGCCATTGAGTGATGTGTATATCTTATTGTCACTACTCAGCGCCAGTGCAGATCTCTGCGGCAAATGCAACTTATCCACCAAATAGTCGAGCACATATCGCTTAAAATCAATAAGATATTCTTTATCACTGCAGCAATCGATCAATACCTTATGCAATGCAGTATATGTCGTCTCCGATGCGGTGATGCCCACCATCTCCTCATCCACAAAACCAGTATCGGTGATGATCTTAAATTTATTGTCAAATTCGCTGACACCATACGTCTTTAGAATACTATAGCAAAGCCCATGAAAGGTACGTATAGTAAGATTTCGTATCCAGCCGGTCTGCTGTATTCGATGGCGACGTTGGGTATTTTTTGCACTGTCTGAGAGCGTTTTGTTATGTAATATTTTCTTATAATTGCCATCAAAATCTACTGACATTATTAGGCGGTCTATCATCTCATTGGCTGCATTTTTGGTGAAAGTGATGGCAAGTATTTCTGATGGCTTAGCTCCCTTTTCATTGATGAGATAGAGGATTTTCTGAAGCAAGGTCTGCGTTTTGCCCGATCCAGCACCCGCTATGACGAGTACACGTTTATCCTCAGCAGTAACGGCGGCCTTTTGCTGCTTATTGAGTGATGCCAGTGATGCAGGAATATTTTTATTGGCCAATGGTAAAATAGTGATGAATTCAAGGCGAAGATAGAGAAAAGATTGATTTTCTCAAACCTTATAGGTTTCAGAAACGTGTAAGGTTTAAATTCATATCCACCGGCAACTGATCCCGTAGCATCTTAGCCTTCACAAGACCGCTCGCCCGCATGATGGAGTCGGCGCCGAACTGTTAATATTAGTAATGAAATCTGCAAGAAGCTACAATAATCATTTTGTCTTCCACTTTGTATATCAATCTATGTTCTTGATTAATACGCCTGGACCAATAACCTTTGTAGTTACCAACCAATGGTTCGGGTTTGCCCAAACCTGAAAAAGGATTACGAAATATGTCTTTGAGTAAGGAGTTAATTTTCTTTACAGTTTCTTTATCGTTTTCTTGCCAATACAAATAATCTTCCCATGACGATGTATGAAATGTCAACAATCTCATGGAATTAGTTCTCTTTCTACTAAATTGATTCCTAAACTAATATCGTTTATAGCATTATCTAATCGTTCTTTGTTTTTCGCAGAAGACATTAGATATAAAGTTTCCTGAAGGCTATTATAAGTTTTGAGGGAAATCAAGACAATATCCTTGTTATCAGGTCGATTAATAATCACCGTATCATCACCATCAGAAACACTATCGAGCGTTGCATCCAGCTCATGCTTAAATTCCGTCAAACTTTTAACATTCATATTCAACATCTTATTTACAAAACAAATATACGCTTATTCGGGTAAACAATCATGATTTTTTAAAAGTTCAGTTGAGATTCATATCTTTGACATAAATATTCCTGGGTATGATTTTCAACTCTAGACTCATCATTTTTACAACTATCATAGCATCTTTCTTCGGTTGCAAACATCAAAAAACTGAAATAACCAACATATCAGAGCAAAAGGAAGATACCATTAAAATACTGCAGGATGATACTGCTGTTTCTAATATAGAAATCTTAAAAAGTGTCATAATCCCCAAAGAAAAAAATAATTTGGTAGACTCAGTGGTAGTGTTTGGAAGTGACAATAATGAGTATAGTATAAAATATATAGACAGCATTTTTGTCTATTTTGTATCAGGAAAAATTCAACTTCTTTACAAAAGAAATATTTATCCTGATGAGACAGACATATATTGGCGTTATGGGGATGTACCTCATATGGACTACGAAATAGAAAAAGAATGCTTTACTCATTTCAATAATGACCAATTTTCAGACATATATTTTACAAATCTTAATGGGGGTTCAGGCGGCAGAACTTATAATGTGTTTAATTATAACAAAAACTCGCAATTATTCAAATTTGATTCCCTATTAAGTGATTTTCCTAATCTTCATTTTGTAAAGGATGGTAACCATTATCTCAGTTTGGGTAAGTCTGGATCGGGCTTTACCGCTGCTCGCCGTTTTATTATTTCACAAAATAAAATAAAAGATTTAAGTTTATTTACAAGTTCGTTTAACCCCGGTAAGCTTTATGATACATTGGTTTATAACTATACCACGTATTCTAGGTTAGGAAGAACTAAAGAATGTTATATTTTACTTGATGACAAAAGTAAAACAATAAAGACTACTTGCAATAAAGCTATGATTAATTTACAAAAACAGATTTGGAAAGATTGGGAGTTGCACCAATAAGAATATATTCTTCACCCTCCATCCACCGGCAACTAATCCCACAACACCTTAGCCTTCACGAGTCCGCTTGCGCGCATGATGGAGTCGGCGCCGAAGCATCTTCTGATCCTGTCCTTGGCTTAAATTATTCTTGGCTAAGTAGTTTTATAAGCATTTTCAGTTCTTTGGCTGTAATGTTTATTTGATCTGATTTGTCATAAATGTCCAGCAAAAATACACGTTTTTGTATGATACGAACATAAGTAATCAATCTGGCACCACTACTTTTACCCTTTCCTTTGGATGTAACGGCTACTCTTATTTTATAACAATCTTTACCTATTGGAGTACCCATTTGTGGATTTTCGACTAACCCATCAATAACTTCAAGTAAATCTTTTGGTAGTGAAAGATATTTTTTAGCAAGTTGTTTTAGTTTTCTCTCAAAAGGATCTGTAGCAATTACATCAAAACTCATTTAATAAGTCTTTGGCAGATTTCAATTGCTTTTTACCTTGTTCATACTGCCTTACATTATCAAATGATTCTACCATATCAGATATAAACTGGCTTGTTTTCTTGTCTCTTATTTGCATTAAAACATCAATGTAGTCTAGCTTCTCCACCATATCCATAAACTTTATAGCATGAGCTTCATCTTTTATATCTAATACGACTTTCATAAAGGATATTTTAAGAATATAAAACACTAGTGTTAATTATAAAGTTCCCATAATATCACCGACAATAGAATAATCACCCTCCATCCACCGGCAACTGATCCCGTAGCACCTTAGCCTTCACCAGTCCACTCGCGCGCATGATAGAGTCAGCACCGAAACGTCTTCTGATCCTATCCATCTGCTGCATGAGCTGGATGTGCTCCATCGTATCATCGAATAGATTGATCTGGTAGTTGCCTTGTACGAGACCGCTGTACTTGACACCGATGAGACGGATGAGTTGGCGACGCTCGTAGAGTTTATCGAAGATATCGAGGACGTGTTGGCCCAGGAGACGATCATTGGCTGTGTAGGAGATGTTTTTTTGTTTGGTGTAAGTATTAAAATCCGCATATCTGATCTTTACAGTGATGGTAGATGCGAGTTTGCCGGAGGCGCGCAGTTCAAAGGATAGTTTATCCGCCATATCGAGCAGCAGATGTTTCATCATCATGACATCGAGCGTATCTTCCATAAAGGTTCGCTCTTTGGACATCGACTTTTGTTCATGGTAGGGAACGATGGGTGTGGTATCGATGGCATTGGCTTTTTCCCATAGCGTGCGTCCTGGCTTACCAAATTCACGCTCGAGCAGACGGATGGGTATCTGACTGAGTGTGTCGATGGTGCGTACACCCATAAAGTTGAGCTTTTTGTGCGTCTGATCACCTACGCCGGGTATCTTGCCTACGGGCAGCGGCGCGAGAAATCCTTTTTCTTCGCCATTGGGTACGTATTTGGTGCCATTGGGTTTTGCCTCACCGGTACCTACTTTGGAGACCGTTTTATTGACAGAGAGACCGAAGGAGATGGGAAGTCCTGACTCTTTGATCACTTTCTGACGCAGTTCTGATGACCACTTGAAGCATCCGAAATGTTTATCCATACCCGTGAGATCGAGATAAAACTCGTCGATAGATGCCTTCTCATACACAGGGGCATCCTCGGCGATGATGTCGGTGACGATACCCGAATATTTAGAATAACTGTCCATATCCCCACGCAGGATGGTGGCTTGCGGACAAAGCCTAAGTGCCATTTTCATGGGCATGGCTGAGTGTACACCAAAGCGACGCGCCTCGTAGCTGCATGATGCAACGACTCCACGATTGGACGTACCGCCGATGAGGAGCGGCTTGCCGAGTAAGCTGCTGTTTTTGAGACACTCGACCGATACAAAGAAGGAGTCGAGATCTAGATGGAGGATGGCGCGATCATACATGGGATGTCTGTTTTGTAAAGTTGTCTAATATAAATAAACCACTTTTTAATATGGCTGTCTCGTATTTCAAAATGAAACTCATGACAGAAAATGAAATTAGCTCTCTTTTTTGAAGCCAATCTCTCTTCTTTGACTTTTAGTATTTATAAGATGTTTAAGCGTTTTGTATATTTCACTAAATTTATTGTCGTAAGTATTTTCCATTTCCTCCAGTTTTGTTAATAGTTCTTTGTAGTTTATAGCAATTTTCCTAAGAGCTACAAAAGTTCTCATTATTAAAATATTCATGTCAATAGCCTTTTGGCTTCTCAAAACACTAGACAACATAGCCACGCCTATTTCCGTAAAAGCAAAAGGTTTGGCGCCTCCAAGATAACTCTTGGACGGTATCACATTTTGTGATACCACCTGATCTATTTCTAAGTCTGTAAGTTCAAACAAAAAATCGGAAGAAAATCTTTCTGCATTTCTTTTTACAGCTTGCTTTAATGCTCTGGTTTCCACACCATAAAGCTCTGCAAGATGTAAATCGAGCAAAATTTTTTCTTCTCTCAAAGTAACAATCCTTCGGATGATGAGTTCTTCAGGAACGATTGACCTATCTTTATCCATTGCGCTAAGTTTATATATAATCCGTAAATAACGTCAATATAACGTCGCAATATACGACAAATAAAATTATTTACATATCTTTGTGAAAATATTTTCACACCGAAAGTGACCAGATCATATGGCCGAATTACTAAAACATATATACAACACATCATTTTTTGATACTTATGCTGATGCATTGGCGGATGTGATACCCACTTTTGACAAAAGTATATTTTTACTTTCTTTTCATACTGCGCATTGGGCTTCACTGGAGCTGAAGCAAAGGATGGCGTTTTTGGCTCATACCACTGCTAAAATCCTGCCCGTCGGATATCAGGATAAAGTCAAAACCATACTCCGGCTCATAGAAGCATTGCAAAAACGTGGTGTAAAAAGATCAGAACCTGGAATATATCTTTCTGGCAGATATCATCACCGAATATGGATTGGATGATCTCAAAACATCTTTGTCTGCCATCGAGCATATCACTCAGTTTGTCAGTTTCGAATTTGCAGGCAGGGCTTTTATCATCCGGTACCCCAAAGAAATGATGCAGCAGATGGTCAAATGGACCAAACACAACCATGAAAATGTACGAAGGTATGCATCGGAAGGCTGTAGGCCAAGATTGCCATGGGGTACAAAACTGGTAGCGTTGGTATATGATCCTTCTCCATGCATCCCGGTATTGGAAAAACTGATGGATGATCCATCGCTTTATGTGCGTAAAAGTGTAGCTAACCATCTGAATGATATCTCTAAGGATCATCCGAAATTAGTCGTGGAATATATCATAAAGTGGAAGGACACATCTGAAAATGCAAACTGGATCCTCAGACACGGGGCACGAACCCTACTGAAAAATGGCAATCATGAAGTATTGCACATCTTTGGTACGTCAAGAAATCTTGCTTATAATATTGAAAATTTCTATCTTGAGCACAATCAGTTAACCCAAAATGATCCACTCGCTTTTTCATTTTCAGTAACCAATCTCAGCGAAAATGAGGCTATGTTCAGAGTAGAATATAATATATGGTATGTCAAATCCGGAGGACAACACTCTAAGAAAATTTTTAAAATTGCCGAGAAACCTATATTATCGCATTCGAAACAGGAATTTAAGAAACAACACAGATTTCAGGATCTTACCACAAGAAGACATTATGCAGGTATTCATAAAATTTCTATAGTCGTCAATGGCAATGAAAGTGAGCCTTTGGCATTTGAATTGAAAATGTAGATTTATAACCAAATTATACACATGAACATGCTTGGATCAAACATCAAATATCTCCGCAACAGGCACAAACTCTCACAGCAGGAGCTTTCCGAAAAACTAGGAGTACCGAGATCATCGCTGAGCGATTATGAACGGGGTCATACGCAGGTGGGACTGGATTCTCTCATCAAACTGGCTGATATTTTTGATGTAAAAATTGATGATCTCCTCAGGTCAAATCTGAGTCACAGAGACCTTGAAATCTTGCGCAACAGAGAATTAAGAGTGCTGGCTATATCTGTAGATGCTGACAACAACAGTAATATAGAACTGGTGGATACTAAAGCTGAAGCCGGTTATCTCGAGTCTTTTGCAGATCCTGAGTATATAAGGGACCTTCCTAAGATCGCTTTCCCCAATATTCCTCAAGGTACTTATCGCGGATTTGAGATACACGGTGACTCTATGCTGCCGATGGAGTCAGGCAGCATCGTGATATGTGCTTATGTGGAAAGTCTCAAGGATATCAAAGCAGGAAAAACGTATGTCATCATCAGCAAGACCGATGGTGTAGTGTACAAAAGAGTGAAAAATGACGCCCACACAGGTCGACTCATGCTTATCTCAGATAATGATGCTTATATGCCGTATCAGATCAATTACTCTGACATCGCAGAAGTCTGGCAATATTATGCACACCTCAGTTTTTCGGACTCCAAATATACATTTAACAATATGCTGGAAGAAAAACTACAAGATATGCAGCGTAAACTTACAGAAGTACATAATGTAGTGATGAAGTCATGATGCCATAAAATATCACTAATTCAATTTTTATTTGGGGAAGTAATAATGATACAATCCGGACAATCTCCTTTTTTAAAGTCAATAAATCCTTGCTTCTTGAGATCTTCAAGAATGTTCAGATAAGATTTTGATAAATCTAATCTAACTCGGGCGTTGTCATCAAGTTTTATTTTTTTCTCGAGTTTTATCTTTTTCTTATTATACTTAAGGATATGATTCTTTATTACTGACTTAAGTAAATATACTGAACCTTGTGTAACTTCTTCAGCAGGTTTGGTTTTTTTAACCTTTTCTGGAGAAGGTTCTATATCCGACTTTGGCTTAAATAAAGAATCTGCAGGATTAATAAACTTACCATTTGAATAATAAAAGGTATCTCCTTTCTTAAGTATTCGTGCGTTTTCAGCATTATTAATTTCGCTGACTTTTACTGAACCACTGTTATTTATTATTTCTATTGAATCGTTGACTTTTTTAATACTAAATTTAGTGCCCAATACTTCAACTAAAATGCTATCATGGTATACTTTAAGTGGCAATATTGAAGCAGAAATATCAAATTCAGCATCACCTTTCAAATGGAGACTCCTCTCCTGAGCGTGGTTCAGTGAAATGTAATAATCCAACTTTGAATGAGGTAGTAAAAGAACCAAAGAGCCGTCTATGAGTCTGATAGAATCTGGTCCTGAATCAGTAGTTAGTGAATCAACTACTTTTTGTGTGGAACTAAAAAAGGATAAAAATGCAAAAATCAATATCAAACTTGCAGCAAATGATAATAAAAACACTACTTGTCTTCTCGTTTCCTTATTAAAGTTATCCAAATTATTATCTGATAGATCAGAGGTACTGGTTATTTCCTGATGTATCAATGGTTTGAAAAGATCCCATTCATCATCCACATCAAAAACCCTGAAATTTTCTATTTCTTTGGTTTTATTTAATATGGAGCTGAACTTATTCAATTTTAATTATTGTTTTATTTTTATAATTCAATTTTATATTTGCTTTAGACGTTCAAAATCTTCAAGCACACATCCTTTCAATTAAAAATATCAGGATGATTCTTGAGCTCTTCTTTTAGATATATCATGATTTTACTCATGTTATCTTCTACGCTCCTCTTTGATATCTTCATATATTCAGCTATCTCCTCGTATGTCAATCCTTCAAACTTATTTAATTTAAAAATCTCTCTGGCTTTTGGTTTTAAATTATCCAGACATTTTTCTACAGCATTTCTGATAATATATGGATCCAGATATTCATTTTGCTCATCAATCAATTCTGTTGCTACAGAGTTTTCCAATTCTTTAGCATTCAGAATATTTTTATTTTTTCTGATATAGTCGATCATCGTGTTTTTGGTAGTTTGAAAAGATAACTTTTTACGGAACTCCTGACTTCAAGGTTTGATCTGTTTGCCCATAATTTCACGAAAGTCATTTGTACGACTTCCCTGCTGTTTTCAAAATTATTCAAATACTTGTTTACAAAGTTTACAAGCGGATTGAAATACTCTTTGAAAATAGATTCGAAATAGTTGATGTTTTCAAATGGTTTAAGCAAGTATAAAGTTTTTTTGAGTCATAAGCCGCAAAAATATTAATTCGCAAGGAAATATAGCACTTAAAAGACAAAATTATTCGTATTGCTATAAATATTACTTGGCTTTTATATTTTCAAAAAAAGAAAGGCTACCGAAACTTTATCCGGTAGCCTTTTCAAAATCATTAAAGCCACATTATTTTTACATGAAAACCAATAGTTCTTATTAACACCCTTAACTACTGGTCATCATCCTAAAATCTATTTTTTTGTATTTGAACTGACAAAAGATCTGCCGTTCATAGCTACCGTAACCGTATATTCACCTGAAGCCAAAGAAGAAATATCATATCTTTTGTGTACTGCAGGAGTTTCCAGTTTTTCGGCAAAAACAATATTATTGTCTCTGTCCTGAATATTGATGAAAGCTGTATTACCCAATGTCATCAAATTAACATCAAAACCGTTATTGTTCCAGATGATTACTGGCTTATACACTGTTTTGATTTCTTTGGATAGAATCACGTTGCTGGAATTGATGCTGAATTCCTGTGTTGTAATTTTTAAATCATTGGAAATTTCCAAGGTATAATTACCTTCAGGAAGGTTTTTTAAATTGTACTTTCTGAGATTTTTTGTGTTTTTCACTGTCTCATCCAGAATAGTGACACCAGATGCTTCTTTGATCTGGATATTTACTTTATCAGATTTCCAAAGTGACGTTTCGACTACCAATGATTTTGATTTTTCAGCCATCATTGTCGGATTACCTGAGGCAAATACAGACAAAGTTAATGCTGAAACGATTAGAATTAAAATTTGTGTTTTCATGTCTAAAAATATTTAAAAGATTATTGAATCATTTTGACACTGCAAAGGTAAGGGCATCTGTACCGGCATATCTACTCCTATCTTTTCCAATAATTGTACTATTTTAACTTTAATTGTTAAGTTTAGTTAAGTTTAAGTTAATCTAAAGCAATGTTAGGTTTACACACCAATGTTTATACTGATTTATTGTTATTTTTGTAGAATAAACAGACATTATGATAAGGGTACCTCTCTCCGCTCCTTCTTTAGAAAGAATCGAACCAAATTTTGGGCACTCTTTTGCTTTGCGTAAATTTGAAGACAACAATCCCAATACACAACCTTTCTGGCACTTCCATCCTGAACTGGAAATTGTATATATAAAACATGGGAGTGGTAAACGTCATATAGGCAATCACATATCTTATTATAGTGGTGGTGATCTAATTTTCCTGGGCCCCAATCTACCGCATTATGGATTTACGGACAGACTTTCCGGTAGTAGTTCAGAGATTGTGGTGCAGATGAAGGTAGACTTTCTGGGAAATAATTTTTTCAAATTGCCTGAAATGCAGATGATTGATCAGCTTTTTGAAAGATCTAAATCAGGATTGTCATTTTATGGCAACACAAAAAATGAAATCGGAGCAAGGCTAAATAGCCTTTTTTATATGGATCAGTTTGATAAACTTAATGAGTTTTTAAGAATTCTCCAAATGCTCGCTGTATCTAAAGAGTACAATATTCTCAATGCTTCCGGTATAGCTTTGGTCATTCAGGCCCAGGATACCAATAGAATAGATGCTGTATACAAATATGTGAGAAGTCATTTTACTGAATCCATTCAACTGGAAGAAATTGCTGCTGAAGTGAATATGACCATACCTTCTTTCTGCAGATATTTTAAGAAAGTAACCGGAAAAACATTTACAGAGTTTGTGAATGAGTTCAGAATCGTACATGCCTGTAAATTGCTGAGTGAAGAGCAATTCAGTATTTCAGAAGTGTGTTATGAAAGCGGATTTAATAATTTTTCTCATTTCAATCGGTTATTTAAACAGAAAACCGGCAAAAATCCAAACGCTTACAGAAAGGAAGTTGAAAAAGTAGTTTATGATGAGTTTTATGTAGGATAACGTTGTTTTTCCCGAACTTCTATCCAATAAAGGCGGAATATTAACGCGGCAATTATGACCAATCCACCAACCATCGCCCAATATCCGGGATTTTCACCATAACCGATAAACACCCAAACCGGATTTAAAAGCGGCTCCAACATGGAAATCAAGGAACTTTCTATTGCAGGTAAGTACTTCTGTCCGAAAAGAAATAAAGCAAAACCCAAACCCAATTGACCAAAACCCAGTATCATCAGATAGTTATTTTCCTGAAATGTTGGAAATGGGTTTTCAATAAACCACGGTAGGGTTATCAGGCAAACTACAATATTCCCCAGAAAAACAGCACCCGGGAGAAACTCAGGCTTATTCATTTTTTGGATGATAAGAAACCCCGCCAGAATAAGTCCATTAAAAAATGCTATCCAAATGCCCAGCCAATTGTCAGGCCTTGAAAATTGTTCTACAAAAAACAAACACATGCCCGCAAAACAAACTGCCACAGTAAATATATTAATTTTGGTCAGTTTGGTTCTGACAAAATAGGGTTCCAGCAAAAGAACAACTGCCGGTGCGGTATACTGTAAAAATATAGCATTGGCAGCGGTCGTCAGCTTGGTCGATGTGACAAATGCAATCAACAGGGGAGCATAAAATAAAATACTTACCAATGAAAGTTTGTTGAATCGAAAAAGTGATTTTCTAAAAATAATAATGAAAATGACAGCTGCATAAAAACTCCGGTAAAAGAGAATGGTAAATGCATCAAGTGGCAATAATTTGATAAATAATCCCCCGGTACTCCATAGGGTAGCTGCCAGGATGGTCATTATTATACCAAACCTGCGATGGCTATCCATCAGATTACTCCGCTGAATTGTTTCAAAAATCTGGTATCATTCTCAAACAGCTGTCTGATGTCAGTGATTTTAAATTGTAGCATGGCCTGCCTTTCGATACCCATTCCAAAAGCAAATCCGCTATACTCATTTGGGTCAATACCACAATTGATCAGTACATTAGGATCTACCATTCCACATCCGAGAATTTCCAACCAGCCTGTGCCTTTAGTAATTCGGTAATCGTCTTCATTGTTGAGTCCCCAGTATACATCCATTTCAGCACTTGGCTCAGTAAATGGGAAAAAACTCGGCCTTAGTCTTATATTGGTTTGTTCACCATACATTTCCCTTGCAAAATATAAAAGGGTTTGTTTCATATCTGCAAAGGATACACCTTTATCGATATATAATCCTTCCACCTGATGAAACTGACAATGTGATCTGGATGATATGGTTTCGTTTCTGTACACTCGACCCGGTGCGATGATTCTGATAGGTGGTTTCTGGGCTGTCATAATTCTGGCCTGAACAGAAGAAGTATGGGTTCTTAAAAGTTCAGTAGTGGAATCTTTCAGATAAAAAGTATCCTGCATGTCTCTCGCCGGGTGATCTTCTGGCGTGTTCATAGCAGTAAAGTTGTGCCAGTCATCTTCTATTTCTCTTTCTTCAGCCACTGTAAATCCTATTCTTTCAAAGATACTGATGATTCTGTTTAGTACAATGGAGACCGGGTGTCGGGAACCTGAAGGCATCGGCTCACACGGGGAAGTAAGATCAATGTCTGAACCGCTGTTATTTCCGGAAGCTTCTTCAAGAGTTGTTTTTAGTGCTTCGTATTTTTCTTCTGCAGCTTGCTTGACATCATTAAGCAGTTGTCCAAACTCCTTTTTGCGATCATTTTCGACATTTTTAATCTCACCAAAAAGTGATTTTATTTCATTTTTTGATCCTACATATTTGATCCTGAATGCTTCCAGTTCAGTTACATTTTCAATTTTTTCAGATTGTATAGCATCCAAAATACCTTGGACTCGTGCAAAAATATCGGCTGACATGTGTATGATTTTTGAATTAAAACTGGTCAAAGGTACAAATTACCGCGTAAAATTATAAGCACAAATTTGAAATCTTTAATTCAATAACAGAATATTAATTTTAGCCTTTTCGTTATACATCATCGGTATAAAAATCATTAGTATATTTTGAACGGAAATTTCACTTATAAAAATATAGAATCCAGGCTTGAATTATTGGCTTATGTGGGTATGGGACTTCTCTTTTTTGGTTTCTTATTCAACAGAGTGGTATCAAATGCCGGATTTGTAGTAATTGGGATATACACATTGACTAAATTTCATGATGTAAAGTGGCTTTTCAAAGATAAATGGCTTCTCACATTTTTAAGCCTTGCATTACTGCCTTTGTTGAGTGATATCCTTTTGGAAGGTCTTGATTTTTATAAGTTTCGAGGTGTCATGAAATTTCTTTTGGTCCTTTTTCCTTTTTTTATTTTTGCACTTAAACCACAGGAAAATGTAGTCAGAAATTTTATTTACTTATTTTTAGGACTTATGCTGTTGTCTTCTTTCTACAGCCTTTTTCATTATTTTTCTGACATAAGTAATATGGCATCGGTTTATAAAGTATCTAAAGTCATCCCTGTACTTTCTTTTGGGGACCATATCAGAATCAGTTGGGTTACGGTGATCAGTTGTCTTTTAGCTTTATATTTAATGGCTGAAACAAATTCACGGTTTTCAAAAGTAAGTTTAGGGGTATATATTATTTTTCAAATGATATTTTTGCATTTGCTTGGATCAAAAACAGGCTTGATTTCTTTATATCTGACTTTAATGATTTTGGCATTATATACATTAAAAGGAAAAGCAAAATGGTTAATAATACTGATTGCCCCTCTTATTTTATTGTTGCCTTTGATTGCTTATAAAACCATCCCTTCACTCGAACAAAGATTTAATTTTATCAAATACGATTTTGAACACTATATAAAAGGAGAATATCGGGAAGGATTGAGTGATGCGGTCAGGTTTTATTCACTTAAAGCCGGAAGCGACATTGTTAAGTCCCATCCTTTATTTGGGACTGGATTCAGTGGTTTGCAGGATAAAACAAATCAGTGGTATAAAGACAACATTCCTCTGATGCCGGCCGAAAACTATTTTTTGCCCAGCAATCAGATGCTTGTTTATTGGGCTTCGGGAGGTCTCCTGGGTTTGATCGTTTTTTTGACGCATATCATTCTTCCTTTTTTTATACCTTACCTGAGAAAAAACACCTGGTTTATGGCCTTTTTTATTCCTGCTGTTTTTAGTTTTATGTACGAAACCCACCTGGAAGGCCAGCTCCCATTGTTTGTTTACAGCTTTTTTGTGGCCTGGTTCTGGTTTTTGGCGTATAGTAAAGGTGTGGTAGATACAAATCAAGTGGGATAACTTTTTCAGAAGTAATTAAAAATCCGGAAACAAAAGGCGGAACATATTATAAAACCACTACTTTCGTACTTCATTTTCAATAAAATTAGTAAAACGATTGATGAAAATCACCATAGCGCAACTCAACTATCACATAGGAAATTTTGAAGGCAATACTGCCGGAATGATTGTTGCCATAGAACAGGCCAAACAAGCCAAAGCGGATATCATTTGTTTCAGCGAACTGGCTACATGCGGATATCCGCCGCGTGATTTTCTGGAGTTTGATGATTTTATCAGGTTGTCTGATGAATGTATACAGACCATATGTAATCATGCCATAGATATTGCAGTTGTAATAGGTGCTCCGTCGCACAATAAAGAGCCAAAAGGCAAAAGCCTCTTCAATTCTGTATATTTTCTGGCTGATGGTAAAGTACAGTTCGTGCAACACAAAACTCTGCTGCCTACTTATGACATTTTTGATGAATACCGGTATTTTGAACCCGCCAAATCATGGAATGTGGTGGAATATAAAGGTAAAAAAATAGCACTTACCGTATGCGAGGATATATGGGATGTAGGTACTGATGATCCTTTATATACCATAATACCAATGGATGAAATGATGCAGTTTCAACCTGATTTTATGATAAATGTCTCAGCATCGCCTTTCAACTATGATCATGCAAGAAAAAGAATAGACACAGTTAAAGCAAATGTGCTCAGATATGGTATTCCTATGTTTTATATCAATCACTGCGGTGCACAGACAGAACTTATTTTTGATGGAGGAAGCCTGGTCATGTCAGGAAATGGAGATTTGTATGATGAACTTCCCTATTTTCAGGAAGAGATCAGACATTATACCTTGGACGACGTGAAGGCAGGGGGACATGGTAATCAACAACCTAAAGATAAAATAGCGCTCATTCACGATGCTATAGTCATGGGTCTGAAAGACTACTTCAGAAAACTAGGTTTTACCAAGGCTGTTTTGGGTCTGTCCGGCGGCATTGATTCTGCGGTCACAGCAGTTTTGGCAGCCAGGGCATTGGGTCCTGAAAATGTTCGTGTGCTTCTGATGCCTTCACAGTTTTCAACCGGTCACTCCGTAGATGATGCCATGGGACTGGTCAAAAAACTGGGATTAATGCATGATATCATACCCATTAAAGATATGTATGATGTTTTTATGGAAAAGCTTAGTCCGATTTTTGGCGTCTTGCCATTTAATGTTACGGAAGAAAACATACAAGCCAGGGTGAGAGGAATTCTGAATATGGCCATTTCCAATAAATATGGCAATATATTGCTCAATACCACCAATAAAAGCGAGATGGCCGTTGGTTATGGTACGCTGTATGGTGACCTTTGCGGCGGATTATCTGTCATAGGCGATGTGTATAAAACTGAGGTCTACGAACTGGCAAACTACATCAATAAAGATGAAGAGATAATTCCGGTAAATTCAATCATAAAACCACCATCAGCCGAACTTCGTCCGGGACAAAAGGACAGTGATAGCCTGCCTGAGTATGATGCCCTTGATCCGATTTTATATCAGTACATAGAAAAAAGACAAGGACCACAGGATATAATTGATATGGGTTATGACCCGGCACTGGTGCGGAGGATACTCAGATTGGTCAACATCAATGAATTCAAACGATATCAGACTGCTCCGGTACTCAGGGTAAGTCCCAAAGCTTTTGGTATGGGAAGGAGAATGCCCATAGTAGGGAAATATCTGAACTAGTTTACCATTGAATGTTAATTGGATGGTTTTTTATACCTGGCTGTGAAGTATTAATTACACTTGGTGTATCCCATTTTTTCATTCAATTGTTTTAAAATTCCTTTTGTCCGCCTTTAAGCAGGTGGTAAAACAAAAGTAATTTTTATGAAAGTCCAATTTTGGGATACACCCATTACACCCGGGATACCAATATTTTTAAACTCACTTCTTCATTAATTTCAATCATTTCTCCTCCTTCTGCATTCCCCAAATCAATACTTACTGCCAATACTTCGGCTTTAATATAATCACCAAATTGTTCTATGGCCGCTCTGATGATCTCATGTTCTTCCAGACTAATATTTATCTTATCTGTTACATTAAAATCACTCGTTTTACGGATATTTTGGATTCTATTGACGAGTTCTCTGGCGATACCTTCTGCTATCAAGTTATCCGTCAGACTGATGTCAAGTGCTACTGTGATTTCTCTGTCTACAGCAACTTGCCATCCCGGAATTTCGTCAAAACTGATCTCAACATCTTCTGTAGTCAACATAAACCTATCGCCGTCTATTTCTATGATGTACTGATTGGACTTCTCCAGTTCGGCAATAGTTTTCTGATCCATTTCCAGAATCAATTGGGCCCCTGCCTTCATGTGTTTCCCGAGCGTTTTCCCAAGTGTTTTGAAATTAGCTTTGGCCTTTTTATTAATAAATCCTTCGGTATCAGTGATATATTCTATTTCCTTAACATTGACTTCAGAGAGGATCAGTTCTTTTACGGCGTCGACCTGACTGATGAATGTAGGATCCAGTACAGGCAAAAGTATTTTTGTCAATGGCTGTCTGACTCTTAATCCTTCTTTCTTTCTTATGGATAAGACCAAAGAAGAAATTCTCTGTGCATAATCCATTCGTTGTTCCAGATCTTTGTCAATGGCTGAAGTATCAGTCTCCGGAAAATAAGCTAAATGTACAGATTCAAAGTTTTCCTTTTGAGTAGCATCATTTAAGTTTTTGTACAACCAATCTGCAAACATAGGTGCCACCGGCGCCATAAGTTTTGATAATGTGGAAAGACATTCATATAAAGTCTGATATGCCGCTATTTTATCTTCTGAATACTCTCCTTTCCAAAACCGTCTTCTGCAAAGTCGAACATACCAGTTGCTCAGATGTTCGTCTACAAAAGCCATTATTTTTCGGGTAGAATTGGTAGGCTCATAGTCGGCCATTTCTGAAGTAACATCCTTCACCAGTGAATTCAGCAAAGAAATAATCCATCTGTCTATTTCCTGCCTTTCGGCCAATGGTATGTACTTTTCATTAAAGTTAAAACCATCAATATTGGCATACAAACTGAAAAAAGAATAGGTATTAAACAAGGTTCCGAAAAATTTTCTTCTTACTTCGTCTATACCTTCCAGATCAAATTTCAAATTATCCCAAGGCTGTGCATTGGAAATCATATACCATCGGGTAGCATCTGCACCATACTCTGCAATGGTTTCAAACGGATCGATGACATTACCTAATCGTTTGGACATTTTCACCCCGTTTTTATCCAGTACCAGTCCATTGGAAACCACGTTTCTGTACGCAACCTTCTCAAATACCATACTTGCTATGGCATGAAGTGTAAAAAACCAACCTCTGGTTTGATCCACTCCTTCGGCTATGAAATCAGCAGGGAAAGTGATGCCCTTGTCTATGAAATCCTTGTTTTGCATAGGATAATGCCATTGTGCGTATGGCATAGCACCTGAGTCAAACCAAACATCTATCAGATCCAACTCGCGCTTCATGGCTTTACCACCCGGAGAAACCAGAATGACATCGTCTATATAAGGCCGGTGGAGATCTTTGGGAACATCCTGGCTCAATCCAAGTATTTTGTTTGCTTTGGATATTTCATTTTCCAATTCTTCTATGGAAGACAGACACAGCTCTTCAGTAGCGTCATCGGTACGCCATATGGGCAATGGAATTCCCCAGTATCTTGATCTCGAAAGATTCCAGTCATTCAGATTTTCAAGCCAGTTACCAAAACGTTTTTCT
Source organism: Saprospiraceae bacterium (assembly GCA_016714445.1). GTDB lineage: Bacteria > Bacteroidota > Bacteroidia > Chitinophagales > Saprospiraceae > OLB9. The sequence continues at coordinate 429,443 of JADJNF010000008.1, forward strand.
CCGGTATGTGCCGGTTTCCAGTTGATTGTTTTATTGAGTTCGATCATTTTGTCCTTCATGGCTGTCGATCGGATAAACCAGCTATCCAGCGGATAATAAAGGACAGGTTTGTCTGTGCGCCAGCAATGCGGGTAGGTGTGAACGTATTTTTCTACTTTAAAAGCTTTATTTTCTTCTTTCAGTTTGATGGCAATCTCCACATCTACAGATCTTTCAGGTGCTTCTCCATCGGGATAGTATTCATTTTTAACATATTTTCCACCTATTTCATCAAGATCAGCCCTGAATCTTCCTTGCAGATCTACCAAAGGGACTGCATTGTCATTTTCATCCAGTACCAGCAAAGGCGGAACTTCAGGATGCGCTTCTTTGGCAACCTTGGCATCATCAGCACCGAATGTTGGCGCAGTATGTACAACCCCTGTACCATCTTCCGTAGTTACAAAATTGCCGGAAATAACCCTGAACGCATTTTCCGGATTTTGATATGGAAGGGCATATTTAAGTAATTGTTCGTATCGTATTCCTTCCAGGTCCTGCCCCTTACACTCTGTGACAATGTAGTAAGGTATTTTTTTGTCAGAAGACTGATAGGACAATAGGTGATCAATGGAATCTGTCTTTTCAAACTTTCCTGCAAACTGTTTTTCAACCAATGCTTTCGCCAATACCACATTGATGGGTTTGAATGTATATTGATTGTATGTTTTGATCAGGACGTAATCTATTTTTGATCCTACGGTCAGTGCTGTATTGGATGGTAAGGTCCAGGGTGTGGTCGTCCAGGCCAAAATGTACACATCGCCATGATCCTTTAGAAATGTAGGGAGGCTATCCTGTTTGGTCAGAAATTGAGCAACTACGGTGGTATCCGTCACATCTTTGTAACATCCTGGTTGGTTCAGCTCATGTGAACTCAATCCTGTGCCTGCTGCCGGTGAATATGGCTGGATGGTATATCCTTTGTACAGCAATTTTTTATTGTACAACTGTGCCAGCAACCACCATACTGATTCTATGTATTCGTTGTTGAAGGTGATATAAGGATTGTCCAGATCTACCCAGTAACCCATTTTGCGTGTGATATCGTCCCATTGGTCTTTGTATTGCATGACCGTTTCGCGACACTTGGCATTATACTCATCTACCGTGATTTTGGTTCCTATATCTTCTTTTGTGATGCCGAGTTCTTTCTCTACGGAAAGTTCTATTGGAAGTCCGTGTGTATCCCAGCCACCTTTTCTTTCTACCCGTTTTCCATTCATCGTTTGGAATCGACAGAATATATCTTTGACCGTACGACCCATCACGTGGTGAATGCCTGGCTTGCCGTTGGCAGATGGCGGACCTTCATAAAATACAAAACTATTGTCTGCGGGTCTCTGTTCCACACTTTTTTTGAAAATGTCGTTTGCTTCCCAGAAAGTCCTTATTTTTTTATCTATCTCAGGTAGGTTTAGTTGCTTGAGATCATCATTATATTTTGCCATGCATACTATTTTTATAATGTTACAGAATTTTTATGAAATAAAAACCCAAACATCCATTTAAAAATGAGTGCAAAGGTAAGGAATTTTGTTAAAAGTTTTGTCGGTGAATTGGGAGAAAAAAGGGAAGAATAAGTTTTTATCAATTTAATATTTTTTTCTAAAATGATTGGCAATTAACACAATTTGGAAAGTTCAATATTTTCGTCTTCAAAACAATCACCATGATTTGGGTATCCTCTGTCTATACCATAATGCAAACTAGGCCGAAATTCCTTAAAGTTTAATGCTAAAGACAGATATTTTCTATCATTTCTGTCAAATCTATGAAAACATGGAGGAAGCAAGTCATTATTGTCATCAATATCGACAGGTAATTTATGGAGTATGAATTTATTTGGGTTATTTATGTTCCTGTGAATCCATTTATAAAATGCTGTTCCTAGTCTTTTTTCTGTTCCTTTTCCGCAGTGGTTAAAGTATTCTTTTAAGATAACAAAAGAAGTGTCGTAAATCAAAAAGACATCATTATTACTCATAACCCTCTCTTCAATTTGTTTTAGAAATAAAATGGAATTATTCATACACTCAAGCGAAGCAGTATTATGCAAACCATTGGCAATTGCAATTATATTGGAGTCGATAATATTGTGATTACTCATTAAAAAATCAGTTATTATGATAATTTTTCTCCATCAGTTTCTGCTTGTGCCAGTTTCAATTTCCGCTTTAAAATAGCATTTTGCATCTGATATATCTCTTCCATTTCGTCTCCAAAGAAGTTTTCTGGCCAATTTATAATTTCGCCAAAGTCATCTACTTCCAGTTCTTCCAACACTGACTCTCCGTCTATTAAGTTACAGAAATTAATTTTCACGTCTTTATCATCTATTTTTTCTTCTGCTATACGTCGCTGTATTCTAGTCAAAAGATGCTCACTATGAGACTCTATGATAAACTGAATATTTCTCGAAACTGCTGCATCTATTAATAAATCACCTAAACCCGATTGTACTTTGGGATGTAAATGTATTTCAGGTTGTTCAATGATAATGATAGATCCTTGAGGAGCATAATAACACAATGCTATTATAGGAAGTATTTGGGAAACGCCAAATCCAACATCACAAATATCTACCCAATTAGTTGCTCCCTTAGTTTTAACATTGACCTGAAAAAGTTGCTTCATATCTGAAATAGGTTCTATACGAAAGTCATCCGCCATTCCAAACTCTATTAACCATTTACAAACTATTTCGGCAAGCGAACCTTCGGTCTTGAAATATGGAGAAAAATATTTTTCATTTACTTTGATAGAAGTAATTAACGCATCAAAGGTATTTTCTCCCCTTACTCCAAAATGAGAATGACGAGTTGCAGTCCATTTATATTCTCTTTTAGGATTTTCTCGTAGTGGACCAATATAAATCATTTTTGAAAATAAAAATTCTATACTATCCTCAATGCCTTTAATCCTTTTATATATTTCTTTTACAGCTTCAATTTGATCTAAAGTAACTATACCATCCTTGTTAATAAGTCCAGGATAAGCAATTTTATAAAAATGATTAATGTCAAAAGTTAAAAAATTATCTGTAATTTCATTACTTTCTATATTTTTAATTGAAATTGAGTATTTTTTTTCTTTCGGTTCTTTTTGTGTAAAAATTGAAATTTCATCACCTTCTGCTAAAAAAGTTTGTAATTCTACAATCTCACTTTTATTTTTCGAAATCTGAATTTTAAAGGTATAATCTTGAATAAAATTCATAGACATTCCAATACTAAGTACTTTTTCTTTTACATTCTTATTCAATACTTCATCAAAATTTCCTAAATTGACATAGCTTTTGTCATCTCCAAAATAAAGAACTACTTTCTCGTCCTTATTTTCAATAGTCTGTTTCAGCAAAAGTATTAATTGAATTATACTAGACTTTCCAGAACTATTTTGTCCAAAAAAAAGATTGATTTTGGTTAGCTCAGTATTAAAGTTTTTCCAATTTTTAAAATTAGAAAAATTCAAATTGGACAATTGCATAAAAAAATATTTATGTATAAAGATAAGTTTTATTCTTTAGATCCAAAAAGAAACATTCAATTGTTTATTCTGTGCATGTTCTACCCTTTGGACGATTCAGGATTTTTATGAAATAAAAACCCAAACATCCATTTAAAAATGAGTGCAAAGGTAAGGAATTTTTAAGGAATGATTAGAAAATATGAATATTCAAAACGAAGAGTTAACTTAAATTCTCACTCTCCTTGATCCTTTTTCTTGATCTGTTTGCCCAGTAATTTTAGGAATGCAATAAATTCTTTTGGAGATTTGATGTTCTGTCCTTCTATCATATCATGAAAAGTGTCCATGAACTGGTTTAGTTTATTCATTTTTTCGTGCAGTTTGTCAGCATTTCTGGTATTCCAGTAATCACTTTCATCATGCATTTGAAATCCTGTCAGGTATTTTTCGCTTAAATATCTGAGGAGTTCCATTAATTTTACATGTGATTCAGCACCTGAAAATTGCGTTTTTACAGAAATACTGTACACCAATTCCAATGGGTCAAATTCTTCCATTTCTTCCGAAAATTCAGGTGTAGGATTTTCATCATCAAGATTGAGTTTAACAGTAATCACCTTTACTTCGCCTGCCTCATGTTTGATAAGGATTTCTTTCATCCATGGCGTATAAATTCTTCCCTCACTATCAAATACCAAACTTACCGGATCACAATTGGGTGGAGAAAATAGAATGCCATAGTCATTTTTGTCAATAGGTGAAACAAAGTTATCTTCAGGATACTCCGACTTAAATACAGTGACTTTCCAACCTAAAATGCCGCAGATATCTTCAACCTCCGTAACCAACTGAGTAAGCTGTCCTGCATTAGTTAGTCTGCCTTTGTAATGAAATGATAAACCCATGTATTCTATTTAGCGCTTAAAGAAAAGAATTTCAAAGGTAATGTTTTTTCTATCGTATCATATGTATGAAATTAAACGAAAGTTTTAGATATAAATTTTACATCTTAAACTTTGTGACCTTTTCACTGGCATTAATATATTCTCCTAAGGCAGCAGAACCATACCAAGGTATCAACTCCACATCAAAAATGCCTTCTTTGATTGCCGGATCTGTTTCACAGATGGTTTTGGCTTCTTCTATGGTTTTTACATTGAGGATGAACAATCCACGATAGGTGAGATCATTTTTGCCAAATGGTCCGGCAACTACCAGTTTTTTTTCTTTTACCAATCTGTTGATATTATCCATATGCCCTTTAAAAAGTTTGGCTCTCATATCCTTATCTTCTATAACGGCAGGGCCGGTTCTTAAAATAACCAATACATATGACTTCATACCATTGTCATCAGCTCCAAGTGAATCGGCGAATGCTTTATCATATTCTGGATTGATCGTTTGGCTAAATGCGTTATGATTTATCACTAAAAATAGAAAAAGTGAAATAATTAAAATCTTCATAAGGTATTAAAATTAATTTTGTAAAATTACAGTATTTTTTTATTTCCAAATGGACTTTTCTAAAAATCTATGATTTGAAAAATTCAAATTTGCCATATAATGCTTTTCTAAGTATTTTATTTATTCATGTTGTTTACTTCATGCTATCCATCATTTTTGGAGGAATTTATACATTGGATTCTTCGGAATACACTAATACAACATCAAACTTACTGCATCATGGAATCAGCTATGCCGGAAATATTACAACAGATATTCCCAACCCTGATTTATATTCCCTTAGACCGCCGGGTTATGGTTTCTTTATTATGATGTGTTCACTTTTTTCAGAAAATCACTATTGTATTCTTGTCGTTCAAAACGTGTTAAGTACCATAGTTTTATATTTTATTTACAAGTTTATATATGACAAAATTGGTTCTAAAGATGGGCTGTTCTGGTTTTGGAGCGGTTTGGTATTTTTCCCTGTATATTTTGTGCTGGTCAATATGGTAATGGCCGATGCTGTTTTGGGCTTTATTTTAGTAATGGCAACATTTAGTTTACATAAGTATCTGGTGAGTCATCAATGGATATTTATTTTATTTTTCAATTTGCTCCTGGGAGTAAGTGTATTGGTGAAACCCGTCATGATGTATTTCTGGATTCCGAATCTGTTATTTTCAGTGTATCTTTACTTCAGACATTTTTCAGTGAAAATATTACTTACGGCATTCATTTTACCTTTGATTGCCGGATTATGGAGCTATAGAAACTACCAAAAAACAGGTTGTTTTCATTTTTCATCCATAAAAATGCAGAATCTGCTTGAACTGAATGCAGGCGCTGTGATCAGTTATAAATATGATCATGAAACCATGAAAACTCATAGAAAATTTATAAGGTCAGAATCCGACAAGATGAATACCTACAAAGAGAAATCAGAATTTCTTCTTAGGACAGCGGAAGACACTATTTTAAACAATAAAGCCATATATTCCTATCTTCATTTGAAGGGGATGGCCAATTTTATGTTAGCTCCCGGACGGGTAGATATCGAAACGTTTTTTAAACGCAGTCCGGAAAAAGAAATCAGCCTTTTGTATGAAATAGAGAAGAAAGGCATCACATCAGGTGTATATTCTTATTTTTCCAATGTTGATTTTTTGATGTTTCTGACGGTCCTTTTGATTTTTATTTGGAATATTATAAGTCTGCCCTTGTTATTCATTTCCTTTTTTAATCACAAACTTCCTCTTCCTTTGAGAATTTTTATCTTTATTTTACTTACATATATAGTTTTTGTAAGTGGTCCGGGTGGATACGCCAGATTTAAAACGGCTATTTATCCTCTTATTCTTTTACTCTTACCATTTGGCGCAGAAATAATCAATCAAAAAATTATGGCATATAAAAAAAGCCGGATTAAATTTCCGGCTTCTTAATATGTTTAAAGTATCTAAAATTTGCTTATTTACACAAATGAACGAATTTTAAACATTCACCTAAATAACAAATATCTACTTTTCATCATCTTCGTCATCTTCGATGTCCTGAACAAGGTTGTTTACATCTTTGGTTGCTTTTTTGAGTTTGTCCAAATCTTTGTTTTTCTGTATTTCCGGTTTATCTTTCGAAGTAATCGGTGTTTCTGAAAATGTAAAACCTTTTGCATCAGTACCAATATATATAGTATCTCCAGCGCTAAATTTACCACTAAGTACATTTTTAGCGAGTTCATTGATGATTTCTTTTTGAATTACCCTGGTCATTGGCCTTGCTCCAAATTGTGGTTCATAACCCAAATCTGCCAGCAAAGTCATTGCTGATTCGTCAAATTGAATGCCTATCTCTTGTTTAGCCAGATTTTTAGTTAGTTTTTTGATCATCAGAAGTGCGATCTGTTTGATTTCAGCTTTTGATAACGGTAAAAACATGATTTTTTCATCAATCCTGTTCAGAAACTCCGGCCTTAGATTCTCTTTAAGCAGATCAAATACTTCCACCTTGGTAGTCTCAATGATATCTGCTTTGTGTTTGTCGCCAAGGGCATCCAAATCTTCGAAGTTCTCCAGAATAGTTTCAGAACCCATATTGGAAGTCATGATGATGATCGTATTTTTAAAATTCGCAACTCTTCCTTTATTGTCCGTAAGTCTTCCGTCATCCAAAACCTGTAAAAGAATGTTGAATGTATCAGGATGCGCTTTTTCTATTTCGTCGAGCAGTATAATGGAGTACGGTCTTCTTCTTACGGCTTCAGTGAGCTGACCACCTTCATCATAACCCACATATCCCGGAGGCGCACCTACTAGACTGGATACAGAATGTTTTTCCTGATACTCGCTCATATCGATACGGGTGATAGCAGATTCATCATCAAAAAGTACTTCTGCCAGCGCTTTGGCCAATTCAGTTTTACCTACACCGGTTGGTCCCAGAAATATGAATGAACCAATAGGTTTTTTCTCATCCTGCAGACCTGCACGGCTTCTTCTCACGGCATCTGCCACAGCCTCTACGGCTTCTTTTTGTCCGATCAGACGTTTGCCAATCTCTTCTTCAAGTGCAAGGAGTTTTGTTTTTTCACTCTGAAGCATTTTTGAAACAGGTATTCCGGTCCATTTGCTGATGACATCTGCTATATCATTGGCGGTCACCATTTCGTTGGTAAATCTGCTTTCTTCAGGTAATTTTTCCAGCTTTTCATTGGCCACTTTTAGTTGTGCTTCTTTTTCTTTCAGATCACCATAACGAATTTTGGCTACTTTTTCAAAATCGCTTTCACGTTCAGCTTTCTGGGCTTCATATTCAAGCTGTTCAATCTGTTTTCTTATATTTTGAATAGTGTCCACTATCTCTTTTTCTGATTGCCATGCGGCTTTAAGGGAGTCCAGTTTTTCCTTTGTGTTGGCTATTTGCTCAGAGATAACTTTCAGTTTTTTGTCATCCTTTTCCTTTTTAATAAACTCCCTTTCTATCTCCAGTTGTCTGACCTTTCTATCGAGTTCGTCTACGTCTTCCGGAACCGAATCCAGCTCCAGCCTGAGCTTAGCAGCCGCTTCATCAATCAGATCTATGGCTTTATCGGGCAATTTACGCTCTGATATATATCTGTGGGACAATTCAGCCGCTGCAATCAATGCTTCATCCAGAATACCTATTTTGTGGTACACTTCATACTTTTCCTGTATACCGCGGAGTATGGATATCGTATCTTCTACAGATGGTTCATCAATGTTTACTGTTTGAAATCTTCTGACCAGTGCTTTATCGTTTTCAAAATATTTTTGATATTCATCCAAAGTGGTGGCACCTATGGTTCTTAATTCACCACGAGCAAGAGCTGGTTTTAGTATGTTTGCAGCATCCATTGCGCCCTGACCGCCTCCGGTTCCTATCAGTGTGTGTATTTCATCTATAAACATAATTACTTCGCCATCGGAAGCGATGACTTCATTGATAACTGCCTTAAGTCTTTCTTCAAACTCGCCTTTGTACTTGGCACCTGCTACAAGTGCAGCCATATCGAGGGTAAATATTCTTTTTGTTTTGAGGTTTTCCGGAACATCCTGTTGTACTATACGCCACGCAATGCCTTCCACAATAGCGGTTTTACCTACACCCGGATCACCAAGGAGGATAGGATTATTCTTTTTTCTTCTGGAGAGTATGTGCAGTATTCTTCTGATCTCTTCATCGCGTCCTATGATAGGGTCTAGTTTGCCGCTTTCTGCTCTTTCATTCAGATCTACGGCAAATTTTTTAAGAGAATTATATTGATTTTCTGCATTCTGGTCTGTGACTTTTCTTCCTTTTCTTAATTCTGTAATTGCGATTTTCATTTTATCCGCTGTCACACCATGGTTTTTAAGAATCGTTGCTGCCTTATCATTACCCAGGATGATACCCATTAGCATAAGCTCGATGGATATGAACTCATCACCAAAATCTTTCAAAAGTTTTTTAGCTGTGGCCAAAGCTTTGTTGGCATCATTGGTAAGATATTGTTTGTCTCCTCCCTGAACTTTAGGATATTTTTCCAGCTCAACATTGATGTCTCTTTTGAGCATAGGCAAGTTTACCCCCATTTTATTGAGAAGAAATTCAGCCAGTTTTTCGTCTGTTTCTATTATTCCTTTTATGAGGTGTATAGTATCCACTCCCTGCTGATCAAGTGATCCGGCAAGCTGTTGCGACTTGAGTATAGCTTCCTGAGCGTTTACAGTAAAATTTTCGTATGTCATTGATTTATGGTTTAAGGTATATTTTTTTATTTTTTATAGATCATTTAATACTCATCAAATATTTATCCAAAACAACAATTCTGTCAAAATGGCAGATGTATTAACTTATAATAGTCATTTCGTCCCATTTCAATTTTTTTTCGCAACATTAAACCTTCACCACGATCTATTGTTAACCAAGCTCAAACTGAAAATGTAATAAATATGGAAACCAAAAAAGGCCATTTTAAGGCAGGGGATAAAATACCTGCCTTCAAATCTGTAAATGAAAAAGGTGAACCGGTAACATCAGAAACCATTTTGGGTCATAAGACCATTTTGTTTTTCTATGGACAGGATGATAGTCCTACCTGCACAAAAGAAGCTTGTAATCTCAGAGATAATTTCAAAATATTTGACTCCAAAGGTTATAAAATCTATGGAGTAAGTAAAGACAATGAGAAGAAACATCAGAAGTTTATTTCAAAATATGATTTGCCTTATTCACTGATAGCCGATACGGATTTGTCCGTTATGAATGCATTTGGATATTACGGGCCAAAAATATTTATGGGCAAGGAAGTTGTAGGTGTGTACAGAGCGACGGTGGTCATTGATGAAGTGGGTACGATCAGCCATATCATTGACAATGTTGTATCCGCAGATCACTCCAATCAACTGAAAGATGCCTTAGGGCTGTAAGAGTTGGTTTATCCTTCAGGTACCTTGATGCTATAATTTTTCCCTGTTTGTACGGTAAGTTTTGTACTGGTCAACCAAGGATTATAATATTTCAATAATCGGTATGTCGTGCCGTGCTCATGCGCAAAATCAGCCAGACTGGGTATGGTGGATGTTACGGAAACCGACTTTAGATTTGGATGAGAAATATATTTATGCTGATCTTCCAGATAGTACCCAAAGTCCTGAGGATTTTTTACTATTTCTTTGATGGCGATAACCCTGAAAAGATATCTTGATGTTTCATCATTGACATTAATGTCGTAATAGCTGTTTTCTTTTTGTTCAGCCAGTGTTCTTGCAAATGAAGTTGGACCTACATTGTAAGCTCCGGCCACATTCGTCCAGCTACCAAATCTTTTATACATTTGTTTGATGTAACCACAGGCAGCTTTTGTGGATTTTTCAATGTGCATTCTTTCGTCCACTTCGTCCGATATCTCCAACCCCATTTCTGTAGCAGCTGGTTTCATAAACTGCCAATAACCTTTGGCACTTGCTGAGGATGTCAGATTTCTAAATCCGCTTTCTGCCACGGCCAGATATTTAAAATCTTCAGGAATTCCATTTTCTTTCAGGATCTTTTCTACGATTGGAAAGTGTTTATACGCCATTTTAAGATTCAGAAGTGTAGTGGATTGCCAATAAGCATTAACACTCAATTCTCTGTCCAGACGCTCGCGCGTATCTTCGTTTAAAGGAACCGGTTCTCCGGCAAAATCAAAAGTTCTGTCAAGATTGACCGATTTTATTTTTTGTTCCAGATCAAAAAATTTGGTCAAAACCGTTGATTTGGATGTATAGGAAATAAAAATAAGCATGGTAAATATTATACCGGCAACAAATCCAAATAGGGGGAATAATCTATTATATGATTTCATTTTTTTTAATTTTGCTAAGTTGTTGAATTTGTTTGATTTGCGGATTTGTTTAACTTCGAAAATCAGGTAATAAACTGATCCATTTAATCATTCAGGTTTGTATGCAAGCAGCTTTTGATGATATCATTTGTTTAAATTTAGTTTGATCACCTTTAGTGATCTGCTTATAAGATCAGATGGAACACCCTTTTAATCATTCTCCTTTGTATCTTGAGGAGCAGTCATGGGGGGTTCATCAATTTTTATTGGTTATTGAACAACTCTTGGTCTTTTAAAAATAGGTACAGTACTGCATGGTTCTCCAAACATTATACTTTGTGCAAATGGCTTAAGTACTGAAGTGATAAAGGCATAAGCATAAGAAGGTACCGGTTTATGACCACATCCTTTTATAACGATTCGTTGATCCTGATATTGCGCAGCGTTTATATTTTTCAAAGCGTTGCGATAGTGCATTCTCAGATATTCTTCTTCTGTACCCTGATAAGTATCAGCAGCCGTGGATACCAGATAACTCTCTATCAACATGTATGCCCATAATGGTATGATGGCATCCGTACTGCAAATTACCAGCACTATTTTTGAATTATAAACAGACCAATCAAGGTTCTTAAGAGCTTCTCTGAAATCTTTTTCCTTTAGTATCAAACCATGAAAAAGATAATCCTTAATATCAAATACAGCAAAATCATGCTTAGGGAAAAAATCTTCCAGGTTTAAGGTTATTATACCACTTTCAGCCACTCTGTTTATCAGGCCAATATTTTCCATTTCTTTATTTACTTCATCCATCTTTATTCTTCTTCGTTAACTACAATGGATTTTTCCGGTTTTTGTTCTTCTTCAAGGGGAGCTTGTTCTCCAACCTGATTTTCTAAAGGTTCGATTTCTTTTGGTTTTGGTAAGTCTTCTATTGACTTCAGGCCAAAATAGTCAGTAAATTTTGATGTAGTACTGTACAGCAAGGGTTTGCCCGGCCCATCACTTCTACCGGAAATTTCAACCAATTCTTTTTCAAGCAACTTTTGGATGGTATAGTCGCTGTTTACTCCCCTGATGGACTCTATTTCTGTTTTTGTTACCGGTTGTTTATAAGCGATGATTGCCAGAGATTCAAGTGCGGACTTGCTTAATTTTTTATGTGTGTTTTGTCTCAAAAATGTGCCAATGGTATGGTGATAAGCTCCCTTAGTCATAAATCTGAACCCACCTGCTATTTCTATTATTTCGATAGCATAATTGTCTTCAGCATATTTTTCCATTAAAATACCAATCTGATCGGCTACTTCTTCATCTGAAAAAGGAGTGCCCAGACTTTCTTCCAGTGCATTTTTGATATCATCAAAACTTATGGACGGGCTTGCAGAAAAGATAAGACATTCAATATGTAAGGCTAATTTTTCCAAATTTAAGATCAATTTAATTACAAATGTACCACTTTTTTTTGAAGAGTAATGGTGCGTAATTACACAAAATATAGGAAAGTAACAGGGATGGTCGGAGTTTCAAACTTCGATCGGTACATTTAGCATTTTTAATGTATTAAATGCAAATATGTCAAACTTTAGCGCAGCGCATCAAATACCTTCGGTGCTTCATTTCTGTGAGATCCGACGGCTAATTCATTTAAAACTTTTACCATCTATATCAGGTTGATATTATTCTTTAACATAACTCAAGCTTTTTCTTAGATGAAATTGAAAATTCTTAATTCATGGGATCTCAGATGCAATCTGCGACCATCAAGATTTCAGCTCAATATCAATCCTTAATACATCGAACCGATCGGCCTGCAGTACGAACAGTGGTAGCTAAACCAGCACTGGCACTTCCAAAGGTTAAGCGTCGTGCTCCAGTTCCACTAACCGTACTACTCCAATAGTATCCTTCAGTACCAACTGAGGAAATCAAACCGGTATTGTAGCTTCGGATTCCGGCCGCGGGCAACTTAAGAGGCGATGCAAAAGCCCCATCTGCGTTTTGTGTGCTCCAGCTTGCTCTTTCAGCGTCTAACTCTGAATCTGTAGGTAAGCGATAACCACTTGGGCAAGGGTTGTTTATGCTACTGACACCTTGCCATAAATTGTTATTTTGAGGTGAACGCCAGTCATGGTTTACAATATTCATTATTATAAACTCTCCATGGGATGGATTGTCCACATTAACTGTTGCATTTAGTACAGAATTGACTGAAGTAGTCACTCCATCACCACTATATCGATTCACACACTGGTGGTTATCTGTACCACGTCCCCATTGAAAAAGTAAGCCATATGATTCAACATCGAAGGAACTGGTGGCTGCACGGTTGGCACCCAAGTTTCTATCCATCCAAATCCTTCCAGTTATGGGGTTTGTAACATTCACAACTGCTGTAGGGTTAGAAGGATTACAAGAATTAGGAACTGTTAAAGCGCTAATCGTTATATTCAATGTACATATCTGCCCACCGATACTCAGAGCAAAACTAGCTATGCCTGAATTAGCTGGTGTACCAGTGATCATGTATATAATACTCCCTGATCCTATTGCAAAGGTGCCAGCAGGCAAGATGGCAGTTAGCCCTGTCACACCTGTGGAAGTCACTATTTGTCCGTTATGAAATCTACCATTGCCTTCAGTGTAGGGCACTGAAGTAGATACACCACTTAACTCAATATTTGATATGAGTGTACCCATGATACTGGTTCCGATACAATCCAGACTACCAATTATACCGTAAGTCGCTCCTGTACAACCATCATACCAACCTTGTCCGTTATACCATTGTAAGCACTTTGATGTGGTATTATAGATTACCAAACCTTCAGCAGGTGACAAAATGCCATCTCTTTCTGTTTGTGTCAAACGTGGTGGTAAAAAGCCCTTGTTATTGTTGTTTGATCTGACATCTAATGCTGCCGATGGTTCTGGTGTCGTTGTATTTATTCCAACTTGTCCTAATGCAATTGTTGAAAGAAATATCGAAAATAAAAGATGTAAAAATTGTTGTCTCATAATTTTTTTTATATATATAAAAATGATTTTGCAAAGATCATTTAATATTTACATTCTTTTTATGATCTTGAATTCTTTTTTTAACATTAACATCTGAACTATCTCTTTAAAACTTCGAAATTACACCCATATCGTCGCAGTTTCCGGCCGTTATCAGGCTTGATAAATTCCACTACGATGCTATACATTATGAATTTTATAATTTATCCCATCGTTTCTCAATTTTGCAACTTTTGCCAAGAATCATCGTAATAAAGTATCAACACAAAGCGATATCTCGTTATTTAATTTACACTGGATGGGGTTTTTCTTATAGAATCAAAGATGGAAAGAAGACAGGAAGTATGATCCGGATGAATTTATCCATCTGAATAATTAATTTTAAAGAAGGTAATTAAATCGTTGAATTTGAAAAAGAACTTACACTATCACACATATGTCCGCACCCAAAGGGTATTTAAAACAAAAATCCCTTGACAATCAATATGTTATCAAGGGATTTTGTTGACCCACTAGGACTCGAACCTAGAATGACGGTACCAAAAACCGGAGTGTTACCATTACACCATGGGTCATCGCTTCATTTGCGGGTGCAAAGATAAAAGTATTTTCTTTTATTTGGAAACACTTTACTTACTTTTTTTAAAAAATCCTATCTTTGTATTTAATTATTCGCTTGTCATGAACACTTGGTCTTTGTTTTTGAGATCTTATCCCAAAAATATTAAGTTTTATATCCTATTATTAACTGGCCTCACCAGTACATTATTTTTTTCCAAATTTATGATCTGGAATGAAACCAGACCCGGCTTGCGGATTGATGATCCATTACTTTCTCTAATAACACCGATCGACCTAAGTTTAGCAACAGGGTTATTGACAGATCTTCCTATCATTCTTGGTTTGGTGATGATCACAAAAAAACCATCAAATACCATTTATTTCCTATTTTCTATCATAGGTATCTGCTGCTTTAGGGCCATGACTTTATATTTTTTTGTTTTAGAGCCCCCGGTAGATATAATTCCGCTCAAAGACCCTATCCTGGAATCCGTCTTTTATGGCGGCTCTGTCTTATTAAAAGACCTGTTTTTTTCAGGCCATACTGCAAATTTAATCCTGGTTGGTCTATTAATTGAACAAGTATGGTTAAAAAGACTTCTTCTTTTTTGTGCATTTGCGGTAGGTACTATGTTGATCATACAGCATGTGCATTATTCTATAGACGTATTTGCAGCACCTTTTTTTGCCATCGTCATTTACAAAATAAGTATTTATATGGGCAACAGGATGATTCTTCACGATATGTCAGAAGGTAAAAGACCCAATACCCTCATGTTTGGGTTAGGATTTAAAAATGTATAATCAGGCCCAAACTTTACACCCTTCTGTACAATTGGTGCAAATGTCAATCTGATCTCTTCCCTTCAGTAATGATGTCCGGAAGCGATGGTATTGTGCTCCTCTCCATATGTCTCTGAATGTACCTTTTTTCAAATCTCCGAGTTGATGTATAGCGTCTTTATCAAAGCAACATGGTACTACGAGCCCATCCCACGTGATTACACAAGCATGCCAAAGTTTCCAACAGTGATTCAGCAATTCGTTTTTTACGGTATAAGTGCCATCTTTCTGTTGTTTATACCTCGAATATTTGTCCATGGTGGGGATGAGATCATTTCCATTTTTATATTCATAGACCTGTGCTGTTTTAAGTTTTACTTCATCTACTCCGATTTCCCTGGCAAGCCGGTAGATATTCGGTATCTGATGCTCATTCGGTTTAACTACCAGAAACTGAAATATGATATGTGGTGAACTGGAATGTAGTGCCTTTTTCCATTTAACTATATTTTTTGCTCCCTGAAGTACAGTCTCCAGTTTACCTTCCTTTCTATAGTTTTCGTATGTTTCCTGCGTGGTACCATCTACTGATATGATCATCCTGTCCAGCCCTGATTCAATGGTCTTTTTAGCATTTTCATCATTCAGAAAGTGTCCGTTGGTTGATGTTATGGTATAAATTCCTTTGGATGATGCATATTTTACCATGTCCAAAAACTTTGGATTGATATATGGTTCTCCCTGAAAGTAAAAGATAAGGTACATCAGATCCTTGCACAGATCATCTATGGTAGTGCGAAAAAAATCTTCTTTCAGATTGCCGGTTTCTCGAGTGAAACTTCGCAGGCCCGACGGACATTCCGGACATCTGAGATTGCATGCAGTAGTGGGCTCAAAGGAGATAGTCATAGGCACGCCCCACTGAATGGGTTTACCTTTTAATTTAGTAAGTTGATACGATACATAGAGCAAGGTGATATTCCAGACTCTCCTGAAAGTCAGTTTTTTAATAAAACTTATGGTATCTGAAATATAAAAATTCACAATAGGTATTTGTATTGAAGAAAACTGATTTCTGTTTAATGTTTGACTTGAGCTACTGTTGCAAACTGAATATATTTAATGTCTGAAAAGAAGCCCAGCATCAACATATTAAATAGTACCGGCTTTATAGATTTACTGGCATTGATTCCTTTATGGATCAGTACTTGGTATCCTGCATTTTCGTACATTTTTATAATGCTTTTGGTAGTAAAAAATCTCACATGTGTGATGTCTAAAATACCATTGGCCTGATAGTCCCACTGTTTTTTGAACAACAAAGCAAAAAATGTTCTGAAATATCTGATATTTGGAATCGAGCTGATGACTTTTCCTTCCGGTTTCATTTTCATTTTCAACTTACTGAGAATGGAGTAAGGATCATATAAATGTTCTAAGACGTCGTTACAAATCACCGTATCAAAATAATTGTCCGGCAACAGATCAATCAACCCATGTGCATCACCAATTAAAACCTTATCAAGAAGTTTTGCGGCTTGATTACCCTGGGTTTCTTCATATTCTATTCCCCACACTTCACAATGATACATTTTTTTGAGATGAGCGGCATATCCACCTTCTCCGCAACCAATTTCGAGGACAACACCGATTTTTTCCGGTAGAAAAGTCGCCATCTCTTCTCTTACATTTGAAAAATAGCCAGCAGGTTTGTCCATCAGGGAATGACTCATGTGTATTGTGTTTTTTAATTAAGCAATAAATATATAGTTTTATACTCAAAATAAATTGGACTGCAAAAATTATTTTACCTAATTTATTGATTTTGAGTATAATGAATACATAATTTTTCTTAAAGAAAATTATCGTCGGTATAATAAGTCAGCCATGAAGAATTACTTACTGTTTTTAACAAGCCGTAATAATGTCAGGTAATACATCAAATTATTATCCATAAAGTTCATAATGTATCTGCGACTTGTCGTATTTCAGATTTATCAACAGATTTGCTACAGCTTCGTCAATCATTTTTGACCAGCCGCAGATATAAAATTGTCTTTTGGCGTGGGGGTGATTGTACTCTTTCAAATATATATCGTGAATATATCCATGATGATAACCCGGTTTTGATTCACGGGAAAATGCTACCGAATACCTAAACAATGGATTTTCTTTGGAAAACATTTCAAATTCTTCCCGATACAAAATATTTTCTTCGCTTCGTGTACCAAAAATCAGATGAATACCTTTGAAAGGCAATTTATTTGCTTTTATATAATTGATCATACTTCTGAACGGAGCGACACCTGTTCCGGTACAAACCATAATGATTTCTGCGGAAAGATCATCAGGTAATACAAAACCACCGTCTGGACCTTTAAACTTGATCATGGTGCCAATTTTTACCTCTTCAAATAAGTATTTTGTGCCCAATCCTTCCGGCGATCTTACGATACACAACTCCAAAATATTGCTTTCATCCGGTCCGTTTGCAATCGAATAACTGCGCCACCTGTGAAGTCGTTTTTCACTTACAGGCAGGTCCATAGTAATAAACTGACCAGGTAAAAAATCAAAAACACCTTCTGCCTGATCAATCTCAAGTTTCATCTCCATTGTGGTCTTTGACAAATGGGACATTGCAGCAACTCTCCCCTGATACCAAACTGTTGGCATAATTATTTTATATTTATATTCGACTTATAACTGTATGAGCGGGTAATATCTTTCACGAATTACACTCATATGGTGTACTACGTGTCCTGCAATAGTAAAACCAAGGGCTAAAACAGAGATATCTGATTGAAAAATAAAGCCTTCTCTCTGAAGATCTTCCTGCGAAAAACTTTGGTATAATGCTATGGTGGATTTTCTGACGACATCAAACTCATACAGCAAATCATCCAACTTTCTTGAAGATCCGTGTGCATTGGATGCAAATAAATTTTCATCAAAACCTGGTAGCATCGTTTTATCATTTCTGCCGATACGCAAAGCACGATATGAAAATATTCTTTCAGTATCAATTACGTGTTGAAGAATATCCCGAATCGTCCATTTGCCTGGGGCATACACCTGATGGCCTATTTGTTTGAGTGTACTTTTTTCTTCAAGGAGGTATTCTATGTCATATTTCTGCAAAGCATCGATAATATCTGATTCAGGTACATAGTTAATATACCTTTCAAAATATTCGGGCATTTTATTAATTTGATTTTTATTCATGTTGTATGTTTTGATTAATTAAATGTATTTTTCTTTTAATACTTCTACATGATGAAGTGTATGGTAAGCATTCCACATCAATATTTCCCTTAGGGTCATCTTACCCATCAGAGGATGTGGCAAGAGAATGGTATCCATGTCTTTGTCCTTAAGTTTGAGCGTTATTTTATTGATACCATCATTGAGTTGATATAATTTGGTTAACCAATTTTTTGCTTCTGAAAAGTCAGATGCCGGCATGTTTAGTGAAAACGGGCCGACCACTCCCTGCGACAATGCCAGCTTTTCCTTATATCTTTTTACTACTTCATCATATGATCTTGAAGGACGGTTACTTTTACCAAACCACCATTTTAATAAAAAATTCGGCATTTGCAAAGCCTTGAGAAGTGGTTTGGAACTCTGTACCAGATGGATGACATGTTGTCCCGCAGTCCATTTGCCTTCAGGTTTTGTTACCCAAAATTCTGGCGATGTTTCATCAAATAAAGTACTCAGCAAACTTTCATTTGCCTTAAGTAGTGCCGTTATTTCCTTATTTTCCATACGCTTGAAACTGAAATATTTTATACAATGTTGATTTTATTCTTTATTCGCCAATTGTCCACAGGCCGCATCAATATCTTTGCCTCGGCTTCTGCGTACAGTAACCATTATATCCTGATTTCGCAGGTGTCTTGAAAATAAATTAATTTTGTCTTCGTCTGCTTTTATATATTCAGACCCATCGATTGGATTGTATTCTATGATATTTACTTTTACAGGAAATGATTTACATAGTTTTACAAGATTTTTTGCATCTTCTATGCTGTCATTAAAATTATTGAAAGCAATATATTCGTAACTTATCTTATTTCCGGTCTTTTTATAGAAGTAATCCAGAGACTCCATCAAAATTTCCAGGTTATTCTGTTCATTGATAGGCATGATTTCGTTTCTTTTTACATCATCCGCGGCATGTAGTGATAGAGCAAGATTAAATTTTACATCATCATCTGCCAACTTTTTTATCATTTTGGCAATGCCGGCAGTACTGACCGTGATACGTCGAGGAGAGATGTTCAGTCCATAAGGTTCTGTAAGAAGTGCTATACTTTCCATAGTGCTGCTGTATGCCAGTAAAGGTTCACCCATTCCCATATATACAACATTGGTAAGAGGGTGGCCATAGGTTTCCATACATTGTTTGTTTACCAATACAAATTGATCATATATTTCTGCCCCATCCAGATTTCTCAATCTTTTCATCTGTCCTGTAGCACAAAATTTACATGTCAGACTACAGCCTACTTGCGTGGACACACATACAGTAAACCGATCATCGTCCGGTACAGGAATGAGAACCGATTCAATTTTATGTCCGTCGTGTAGTGTAAACCTGCTTTTTATAGTGCCATCGGAAGACTTTTGTATCTTATCGATTCTGATAGCCAGGATAACAAATTTTTCATCGAGACTTTGGCGCAGAGACTTAGAAAGATTGGTCATTTCTTCAAAAGAGTGGGCAGATTTTTGCCACAACCATTCATAAATTTGTTTGGCCCTGAAAGAAGGTTCACCCATGTCAGACATGAATGTTCTTATTTCATCTAATGAGAGTTTTCTGATGTCCAGCTTAAAATTTTCACTCATATGGCAAAGATAAAACTTATCACACCCTGATTCCAACTATTTTGGTGAATAATTGATTTTAGCGAATTGTTTTTCAATAATTCCAGCCAATTGACCGATTTTATCTTGATGAAGATTATTATATTTATCATTTACCGCCAATGTTTGTCCAAGGTATTCCTGTTCTGTCTGTCCGGGTGTAGGTATAAATATGGCGTGTATATCCAGATTTACAATATCCATGATGGTCGAATAACCGGACCTGGAAATTAGCAACTTCGAACTATTGAGAATTTCTTCTACCTCATTTGATGTGAGCAAACTTCTTAAAGATATGTGCTCAGGAAGGGTTATGACATCGTATTCTTTTTCATTTCCTGTGACAAAAAGTATTCTATATTGTTTCAGGACAATTAATTGTTTTATCAGTTCTTTTTCCAATATAGACCTTTGTGGTTCAGGGCCAGATAACATCACACAAATATCCCAGTTCATAGGCAGCACCAGTTTTTTTATTCTGGTGATAGGGCCAATAAATATTTTTTTAATATTATTACCTTGGGTGAGTGCAGGACAAAGTGATCCTTTATCAGAATAATCCGGAACCAGACAAATGTCAAATTTTTTGATAAACCATTGGTGCACTTTACTTCCCAAAAGTGAGATTATTGGATAATTATGCAATATGTTTACCTGATGTGTCATGTATATATTTTTCACAGCAGGGCATCTGAAACCAAAACGATTGTCTGACAATATAATGGTTGCATGATAGTTATTGACTATTTTAATGGCAGACTGCCTTTCTTTTAAAAAGGCCCTAATGATTGATGGAAGTATCATTAAAATATTTAAAATAATGCTTCTGAACGTATACCTGATGTGGTAAGAAGGAAGTTCTTCAAATCGCATACCAGGAAACTCCTTTTTTAACAAGGCTAAAGATGCTCCGTCTGATGCAATGATCACCTGTTTGCAGATGGATTTAAGATAATGAATTACAGGTATACATCTTGTAGCATGACCGAGCCCCCAATTTAGAGGTGCTATGATTACAATGTCATCAGCACTAAAATGCCGGGTCAATATTTTATGAAAGATCGGGCTAATCGTGTCCATTTAAGGACCTAAAGGTAATAAAATCTATTTTAACTATGATAATCTTATCTCATCATCCGCTTCGTCAAAAAATTTATATTCAAATAGATGGAAATTAGCATTACTCGAGATACTTATCCATTTTTTGAATTTGGCATACCATTTCATCTGTACGCTTGGGAAGCCATTTTTCAGGTAAGCATAAATGAACTGATTGACATGAAGTTTTATTTTAGATTTTGGCCTGGAACTAATGATGTAATCTATATCGCGAACCATATTGTCAATGACAAGAATAGAAGGATTGACTTTACCGGAACCTTGACATGCGGGACACAATTCAGTCGTATCAATATTAACTTCAGGTCTGGTACGTTGTCTGGTGATCTGCATCAGACCGAATTTACTAAGCGGAAGTATAGTATGCTGTGCTCTGTCACTTTCCATGAAGTCACGCATTTTATTGAACAGACTGGTCTTATTGTCTGCACTACGCATATCGATAAAGTCTATGATTATCAACCCACCTATGTCTCTTAGACGAAGTTGGCGGGCTATTTCTTCACAAGCTTCCAGATTTACCGCCATCGCAGCTTCTTCCTGATCTTTGCGCTGCATTTTCGGACCACTATTTACATCAATGACGTGCATCGCTTCTGTGTGCTCAATCACGATATAAGCTCCACTGCTCATCGTAGAAGTTTTACCAAACGAAGCTTTTATCTGACGATTGATATCATAATGATCAAAAATGTGTCTTGAACCTTTATATTGCTGCAGAATCTTGACTTTATCCGGAGCTATTGAACCCATGTAGTCCTTAATGCTCTGATACATGTCTTTGTCATCCACCGTGATTTTGTTAAAATTATCATTGAGGATATCTCGCAGTATTGAAGATGTTTTATCTATTTCACTAAGAATTTTATCAGGGGTTTTGGTTTGTTTGAGTTGCAGAAACATCGTTTTCCACTTTTCTTCCAACTCTTTGATATCATTGTGCAGATCAGCTACCTTTTTCCCTTCAGCAGCAGTCCTGACTATTACACCAAAATTTTTAGGTTTTATACTTTCTACAAGTACTTTTAATCTTTTTCGCTCATCTACAGATCCGATTTTTTTGGATACCGCTACTATATCTGTAAAAGGGGTCAGCACAACATATCTTCCGGGTAGTGTTATTTCACAACTCAGTCTAGGCCCTTTTGTAGAGATAGGCTCCTTGAGTACCTGAACCAGCACATGGGTATTTTTATCAAAAACCTGATCAATTTTACCGGTTTTGGGATTGTCAGGTTCTAATTCGAAGTGATCAAGCATAGGACTATTGTAACTGCCTTTCATGACCGCATTTGTAAACTTAATAAGGGACTTTATTTGCGGTCCCAGATCTGTGTAATGAAGAAAAGCATCTTTGCGATGTCCAATATCCATAAATCCGGCATTAAGTCCCGGCATAAGTTTTTTTGCACTGCCTAAAAATATATCACCAACAGTTGAATTGTTGTTTGTTTTCTGGCGGTGTATCTCTACTAGTTTTGAGCCTTCCAATAGGGCTATTTCCACCTCAGTTGGAGATGACTTTATTACCAATTCTTTATCCACGATTATAGATTGAATAAGTCATAATTTAATGGTTAATGACAATCATTTTAGATGAAAATACGGTTGAATAAAAAATACTCCTGATAATAAAGGATACAAACTGATCCAGCTTTTAGATCAGATGATATAAACATTATATGATCTATCTAGGTGCTTTTGAATCTTGGTGTGCAGAACTGAAATAAATATAATAACTGAGATAAAAGGCGATTTGCTTATTTATCCCGGTATTCTTTAGTTTTATGTCTTGATTTTGAGCCTTTCGAATATTAGAACACACATCCTCTACCTAAAAATCAGAAGAATGCCGGACCAATACATCGGTCCGGCAACAGACGTTTTATTTTATCTGTTCTTTTTCTTATGTCTGTTTTTTCTTAATCTTTTCTTTCGCTTATGCGTAGATATCTTATGACGTTTTCTTTTTTTACCACAAGGCATATTTCAATATTTTAAAAGTAAATTAATTAACACATTTATTTTGGTATTCATTTGCTTTTGCTTCATTTCCTGCATTTTTATATGCTGTTGCTAAAAGACAAATGGTATTTTTATTTTCCGGTTCCAATTTTATTGCCGCCTCCAGTCTCTCCAAAGCTTTCTCCGTCTGATTGGTTTGCAGTGCCAGTTTTCCGAGTTGATTTAATACAGGTACATTTTCAGGATATTGCGTATTTAGTTCTCTAAGCATAAGTATACCCTGCATAGGATTATCCGAAGATGGCTGATCTACATAACAAATAGCAAGATTAATCCTGTGCTCTATACTTTCAGGATTAATTGATATTGCACTTTCAAAAGCTTTAACAGCTCTTTTGGCACAAAAATCTTTTACTTTCCCATCTTCAGCGTTCTTTACACAAATAGCATATGTGGTTCCCGCCATGGACCATGATGATTCGGTTTTTTGAATCACGGCAATATCTTCTGCATAAGAACCGGCAATAGAAGGGTAACCCATGTCGTACCAGGTTCCTGAAAGAGATTTTAATATCTCCAGTTTCTTAAGTGTATCCAATCCGGATTTTTCAAGATCAAGATTCATTGCATCAATGATACTTTTTTGTTCAGCATCTATTTTAGTATAAGCATCTTTAATCAGATTTGATATTCCTGTAGACTCGATATTCATCATCCTCGACTTTTCGAGGTTTTTTTGTTTATTGGGAATAGTATCAAAACAAAAGTAAAGGGTCAGGAAGAGCACTATGGCCCCTGAAACAGTAATAATCTGAGCTTTACTCATATTTTTTCGGATAGATTAATATTAATCATCGTCGCCATCATCCTCAGGTAACCTATCTACATTTGCCTTTACTTGATCTACAAATACTTTTGCCGGCTTAAATGAAGGAATAAAGTGTTCAGGAATTTCTATGGATTTATTTTTCTTAATATGTCTTCCAATTTTTTTCGCTCTTTTTTTGATTATAAAAGAACCAAAGCCTCTTACATACACATTTTCACCGTCAGAAAGCGAATTTTTAATTTCTTTGAAGAACATTTCCAAAGTAACTAGCACGTCTACCTTTGGAACTCCCGTTTTTTCTGTTATAATGTTTACTAAATCTGCCTTACGCATATTGATTAATTTTGATTTCTGTATGTTAAAAATTATCCTTTCTGTGAAAAGAGGCGCAAATTTCGCAAAATATTGGAATTAAGAAAATAATTTCGGTCTTTTTTAATCGTTTTTGCAAAAAAAATTCACTTTAAGTGATTCATTTACAATCTTTTATTTTATTAGGCTTTATTTATAACAAAAACTATAGCTTTTTGCCACTATATTTGTCGCCTTAAAACAGAATTTATGATTTTATCAATGACAGGCTTTGGACATAGTAAAACCGAGTATAACGGAAAAGTCATAAGAGTCGAAATTAAATCTCTCAATGCCAGATCTACGGAAATAAGATGTAAGCTTCCCAATTCTTATAGAGATCGCGAAATGGATCTCAGAAAAAGAGTGATTGACGCTTTACAGAGAGGTAAACTGGACCTCACCATTACGGTAGATGGATTTTCAGATGAAGAAAATGCTTTTATTAATGCAGATGCTTTTCGTAAATATTTCAGGGAGCTGAATATGCTTAGAGAAGAGTTGAATATTACCGAAGGAGATATTTTGCAATCTGTTTTAAGAATTCCCAATGTAATCGGTCAAAATGAAGACATGGCTGATGAAGAAGAATGGAAACTTGTAGAAAAAACGGTTGACTTGGCCATCACATCCATCAAAAAATTCCGGGCAGATGAAGGTTTGGTATTGAAAGCTGATTTAATCGAAAGAATCAAGGCAATAGAACAAAACCTTAAGTCCATTGAACCATATGAAATTGCCAGATTGGACCGAATAAAGGACAGACTGAAAAAAAATATGGATGAGTTTGTCGTAAAACAACAGGTGGACCAAAACAGATACGAACAGGAAATATTGTATTATATAGAAAAACTCGATATAAATGAAGAAAAAGTAAGACTTGGTCAACATTGTATCTATTTTATGGAAGAACTGGATCATATTGAAGACCAGAAGGGGCGAAAATTATCTTTTATAGCACAGGAAATAGGAAGAGAAATAAACACTATCGGTGCAAAAGCACAGGATTCAGATATTCAGCAGTTTGTAGTAATGATGAAAGACGAACTGGAAAAGCTAAAAGAACAACTGGCAAACATATTATAAAGATGTATCAGAGCCAGTTTCAAGGAAAGATGTTTATTTTTACTGCACCATCCGGAGCAGGTAAAACAACTATTGTAAAACATCTTTTAAGTAAATATGATTTTTTAGGGTTTTCAGTGTCTGCTACTACCAGAGATAAACGTGATCATGAAACGGACGGGAAGGACTATTACTTTTTAACCGTTGAAGAGTTTAAAGCCAAAATAACCAATGGTGAATTTATTGAGTGGGAGGAAGTGTACCATGATCAGTATTACGGCACACTTAAATCTGAGGTAGAACGCATCTGGTCATTACAGAAACATCTTGTTTTTGATATTGATGTTCGTGGTGCAAAAAATATCAAACAACTATATAGTAATACATGTATGTCGGTTTTTGTAAGACCTCCTTCGGTAAATACACTTATAGAAAGACTCATCAACCGAAATACTGAAACACCTGAAAGTTTACAAAAAAGGATATATAAAGTGAAAAGAGAAATGTCTTACGAAAACAGTTTTGACATTGTGCTTGTTAATGACCTGCTTGATATATCATTTAAAGAGGCAGAACATATTATAGAGACATTTATTTTCGGTTTAACCGTAATATGACAGATAAACACAGAATTTACAGAGCAATTACAGAGAACATTAGTATCAGCGTGATACCAAAATATGAATCTGAAGAGTCAAATCCTGCTATAGGCAAGTTTGTATATTCATATGAAGTCACAATTGAAAATATTGGATCAGATGTAGTAAAACTTCTTTCACGACATTGGTACATTGTAGATTCTATACAGGAAAAACGTGAAGTCAGTGGTGAGGGTGTTGTGGGTGTGCAGCCTGAATTGAAGCCTGGCGAAACATTTATGTATACTTCATGGTGTCCTTTACACAGCCCAATAGGAAAAATGTATGGAAATTATGTGTTTGTAAATTTATCAGAAAGAACTACTTTTAAGGTGCTCATTCCCGAGTTTCTTCTTGTATCAGATTTTAAGCTCAATTAAGTATCATTTCATTTGAGTAATGTTGGAGATTGACGAATATAATTCTTGAAATTTAAAAATATTTATTTTAATTACAAAATAATATTTTGTAATTAATGTATTTTACCTTTATTTATAAATTAAAATAAAATAAATTTCTGTATCTGTAATATGTTATTGCGCATAACTGCCATATTTTTAGCTTACTGGGCATAGAAATATTGTTAAAAAATCTTCCTAAATAAAAGACTATCAATGATATTAGATAACATTTTGTTTTCTTACCTTTGCGCCAAATTTTTCAAAATAGGTAATATCATCTAAATGAAATATAATTTACTTTTAATATATTTATTTTTTCAATTGTCTGCAACAAGCACTTTTTCTCAGGAGCAGATGAATCATACCGATAGCACATCAACTTCTGTTGGAGTTGAAAATCAGCATGATGAAAGTCACACTGCAGATCATACCCATGATGCACCCGGTGAACATGCAAAATTTGATCCTGCCGCAACAGCAATTCATCACATCAGCGACGCCAACGTATACTCCATTATGGACATGGTTAGGATTCCATTGCCGATGTTTTTGTATGCTCCTGGCCAAGGTTGGGACATCTTTAGTTCAGGAAAATTTCATGCTGGCGAACACGAAGACGGACACTTTGCATACAACGGATATGTACTTCATCATGGAAGTGTCCACAAAGTAGTAGATGCAGGATTTCCTTCAGAAGGTACAGTGGATATTGGACATCATGCCTTTACCCACAAAACTGAAGATAAAAACGGTAAAAAAGTAGATGTAAATTATGTAACCTTTCAAGGTAAAGAATATAGATTAGATGCCAGATCAACATTGGATGGTGGAATTCTTGGAGGCGGAATTACATCCTTTTACGATTTTTCTTTATCGAAAAACGTAATATCCATGATTCTGGTATCTCTCTTTTTGATATGGATATTCGGCAAAGCAGCCAGAGCATACAAAGAAAATCCAAACAGATCGCCCAAAGGAGTACAAGCCATCATAGAGCCTATGTTTTTGTTTATCAGAGACGAGGTCGCGATCCCATTCATCGGTAAAGACAAATACATGAAATTTTTGCCGCTATTGATGAGTATATTCTTTTTTGTATTAGGCTTAAATCTTTTTGGGCAGATTCCATTTTTGGGTAGCACCAACGTGACAGGCAATTTGACGATCACCATGGTCTTGGCTCTGATCGTATTTTTTGTGGTCAATTTTAATGGTAAAAAGGATTATTGGATGCACATATTCTGGATGCCAGATGTACCAGTATTTGTCAAGCCCCTTTTGGCAGCTGTAGAGATTATGGGCCTATTTATCAAACCATTGACACTCATGTTGCGTTTGGCGGGCAATATTTCAGCTGGTCATATCGCGATATTAAGTTTTATTGGGCTCATATTTATATTCGGTAAATCTGGTGAAAGTATGGGCGGAAGTGCCATCGGTACAGCCATGGCTGTGCCACTCACACTTTTTATGATGGCCATAGAGTTGATAGTGGCATTTGTTCAGGCGTTTGTATTTACGATACTTACAGCTTCTTATATAGGTGCTGCCATAGAGGAACACCACCATGCTGATCATCACGCAGGTGAGCATCATTGATCTATTAAAATGTAAATTGTAATAATTTTTTTAATCCATATAACACTTAACATCATGACAGGAACATTAGCAGCAGTAGGAGCGGGATTAGCCGTAATCGGAGCTGGTATCGGTATCGGAATGGTAGGTGGTAAAGCAATGGAAGCTATAGCAAGACAACCTGAAGCATCTGGTGATATCAGATCAGGTATGATTCTTATGGCAGCCTTTGTAGAGGGTGCAGCGTTGATAGCTATCCTTCTTTCCATCTTCATGGCAGGATAATACTGACAAACAAAACGAAAAACAGTCATCGCAATGCGGTTGGCGGAGCTTGGCTGTTTTTTAATATGTATCTAACTTTAATTCAGGACTTTAGCAATCAATTTGATTATTAAATAACCATATTAACAAAATAACAAACTAGTATATGTTTTCACTGATAAGTTTCAATCCTTTCATACCATCTCCTG
Organism: Saprospiraceae bacterium; assembly: GCA_016714445.1. Lineage (GTDB taxonomy): Bacteria > Bacteroidota > Bacteroidia > Chitinophagales > Saprospiraceae > OLB9. Next base: position 457,879 of record JADJNF010000008.1, read on the forward strand.
GTCTAGCAATATGGGGTCTCTTGATTTTTGGTCTATTTTGGATCATTATGGGCAAAGTTGCATTCAAACCGATAGCCGAAGCACTTGCAAAAAGAGACCATGATATACAAGATGCCATAGATCAAGCCAAAAAGACACGTGAAGAAATGGCAAATATGAAGTCTGAAAATGAAAAATTATTAGCTCAGGCACGTGAGGAAAGGACTAAAATCCTTCAGGAAGCTAAAGAGATTAAAAATCAAATGATCACTGAAGCGAAAGAAAAAGCGAAAGAAGAAGCCACTAAAATCGTTAATAGTGCCATGGTAGATATAGAAAATCAAAGGAAGGCAGCCATTACTGAAGTAAAAAATGAATTGGGAAATATGGCCCTTACTATTGCAGAAAAAGTAATCAGGAAAGAGTTGAAGGGCAATGCTGAACAGGAGTCTTTTGTGAATTCTTTGGTGAAAGAAATTCATCTTAATTAATCATCATTGCATAATAATAAATTAAAAGAATGTCAGTAAGCAGAATTTCAACCCGATATGCCAAATCGCTCATTGACCTGGCGCTGGAACGAAATGAACTGGAGTCAGTAAAAAATGATATCGCTTATTTTGATGAGGCAGTAAAAAACAGGGATTTGTACCTTTTGTTGCAAAGTCCGATCATTAATGCAGGTAAAAAACTTTCTATTATCCATGCTATATTTGAAAAGAACATTGGAAAAACAACCCTTGCATTTTTTGACATTATTATAAAAAAAGGAAGAGAAATGTACCTTCCGGAGATTTCCGTTGACTTTATGAAACAATACAGAGATTTTAATAAAATTTCAACAGTAAAGTTAACCACAGCTGCTCCATTGAACGCTTCATCTTTGAATGAAATAAAATCAAAATTATTGTCCAGTGCAGTAACCATGGACAAGCTTGAAATTATAGAAAAAGTTGATCCTTCTATTATTGGCGGGTTTGTCATAGAAGTGGGAGATAAACTTTATGATGCAAGTATTTCCCATAAACTTGAACAATTTAAAAAAGAATTTGCCGCGAATCAATACGTAAAATCATTTTAATAAAATTATAAATAATAATAGATATGGTTGATGTAAAACCTGATGAAATATCCGCAATACTGAAGCAACAGTTGTCAGGATTTAAAACAGAAACAGAACTCGAAGAAGTAGGAACCGTACTTCAGGTAGGTGACGGTATAGCCAGAGTATATGGTTTGTCAAAAGCACAAGCCGGAGAATTAGTAGAATTTGAAAATGGTGTACAAGCCATAGTATTAAATCTGGAAGAAGACAATGTAGGGGTTGTATTGCTAGGTGCAGGAGATAATATCAAAGAAGGTTCAACAGTAAGAAGAACTGCTCGAATCGCTTCTATCAACGTTGGTGAAGGATTTATCGGCAGGGTTGTAAATCCTTTAGGTCAACCTATTGACGGTAAAGGTCCTATCAGCGGAACTGTATATGAAATGCCAATAGAGAGGAAGGCACCAGGAGTTATTTTCAGACAACCGGTAAATGAACCGCTTCAGACAGGAATCAAAGCGATAGACTCTATGATTCCAATCGGTAGAGGTCAAAGAGAATTGATTATTGGTGACCGACAGACAGGCAAGACTGCTATTGCTATCGACACTATCATCAATCAGAAAGAATTTTATGACAGGGGAGAACCTGTATATTGTATATATGTTGCTTCAGGACAAAAAGCTTCAACTGTGGCTCAGGTGATGAAGTCACTTGAAGATGGTGGTGCGATGGCCTATACCACAATAGTATCTGCATCAGCTTCAGATCCTGCACCTATTCAGTTTTATGCCCCTTTTGCCGGAGCTGCTATTGGAGAGTTTTTCAGAGATACGGGAAGACCGGCGCTGATTATATATGATGATCTTTCAAAACAAGCTGTTGCATATAGAGAAGTATCTCTTTTATTGAGAAGACCACCGGGAAGAGAAGCTTATCCGGGAGACGTATTCTACCTTCACTCAAGATTGCTCGAAAGAGCCGCTAAAATCATCAACAATGATGAGATAGCCAGAACAATGAATGATCTACCTGACTCATTAAGAAATTCAGGTTTGGTAAAGGGAGGCGGTTCGCTAACAGCTCTTCCTATTATTGAAACACAGGCTGGAGATGTTTCTGCATATATACCGACCAACGTTATATCCATTACTGACGGTCAGATATTTCTTGAATCAAATCTGTTTAACGCAGGTATCAGACCAGCGATCAACGTAGGTATTTCTGTATCAAGAGTAGGTGGTAATGCGCAGATCAAATCGATGAAAAAAGTAGCCGGTACCCTTAAACTTGATCAGGCACAATATCGTGAATTGGAAGCCTTTGCAAAATTCGGATCTGACCTCGATGCAGCTACACAAGCTGTACTGGAGAAAGGAAAAAGAAATGTGGAAATACTGAAACAACCACAATATTCGCCTGTATCTGTTGAAAAGCAAGTTGCTATAATTTATCTGGGAACACAAGGATTATTGAGAAGCGTTCCAGTAAATAAAGTTAGAGAATTTGAAGATATATTCCTGACCACTCTCGAAAGAACAGAACCTGCAACATTGGAAACCATTAGAAAAGGTAATCTTTCTGATGAAGTATTAAGTACATTGAAAAGGGTTGGTGCTGAAGTAGCAGGACAGTTTAAATAAAAAAATCAGGAGTAATAACCATTAATAGTATCAGGCATGTCCGGAAAATTAAAAGAGGTACGGGAGAGGATTAAGTCGGTGCAGTCCACGCAGCAGATCACCAAAGCCATGAAAATGGTGTCAGCATCAAAGCTCAGAAGAGCACAGCAAGCAATCACTGAAATGCGTCCTTATGCCAACAGATTGGATAAAATGATGAAAAATATCGTGTATAATCTGGATGGTGATTTTAACTCCCCTTTTGTTAAGACCAGGGAAATAAAAAAAGTGGCTGTCCTTGTTATCACATCCAATAGAGGCTTATGTGGTGCATTTAATACCAATATCATAAAAGAAGCAATCATAAAAGTGGAAAGTGCATATGCTAGCCAAAGAGCAGCAAAAAATCTTACACTTATCTTTGTTGGTAAAAAGGGATATGATGTGCTTAAAAAGCGATATTCTGATTGTAATCTTGTAAAAGATTATGTGGATCTTTTTGCTGATTTAAGTTTTGATAATGTATCCAAAGTTTCACAGATGCTTATGGACAATTTTGAATCCGGCGAATACGATAGAGTTGATGTTTGTTACGGTCAGTTCAGAAATGCCGCCGTTCAGGAGCCAAAAGCAATTCAGTTTTTACCTATTTCATCCATAGAAAAAAAAGAAGGTTCTGTTTCCAAGTCGAAAGCGGATTATATTTTTGAACCAAATAAGGAAACCTTACTGGAGGAGCTAATACCTAGTATCTTACAAACTACATTCAGAAAGTTTGTGTTGGATAATCATGCTTCAGAACATGGAGCAAGAATGACGGCCATGGATAATGCGACCACAAATGCTGAAGAATTGATGAAGGAACTTAAAATCAATTACAATAATGCGAGACAGGAAGCAATCACCAAGGAATTATCTGAGATTGTGGGTGGAGCTGCTGCACTCAATGGTTAATAAAGAATCATTGTCAATATAAATAAAAGAGCCTGTCAAATTTAATTTTAACAGGCTCTTTTGTTTATCTGAATGTGAGAAATATTAAGATTCTTATCATTTTATCGCATAAAACCATCTTTGTGTAATTATACCAACGAGAATTTATTTTGCAAAGACGATAATAATGTTTTCATCCAGACAAAATATTCTATCAGTATTATGCTCAAAATAAATGAATTATCTAAAGAGTTTTTCGCAATCCAATATATTTTGATTATATTTTGGCATTAGAGACAACAATCTTTATCAGAATTCATGGGAATTCGACAAATATTCAGCATATCATTGTTAAAGTCCGGAAACAATCAAAAATGTGGCAGCAAAACTAATAATGGCGTAAAGCTCCGGAAAGACCGCCAATACCATAGTTTTTCCAAAAAGGTCAAATCCTGATCCAATCCCTGAAATACCATGTGCACATATCTGGCCCTGTTTGATGGCAGAAACCAAACAAACTATCCCCAGGGAAATACCACATATAAAAATGGCACTACCCTGTAAAAGGGTGATACTTTCATTCAGCAAGCCACTGGAATTAATAATAAAGAAACCTCCAAAACCATATAAACCCTGTGTGCCTGCCAATGCACTCAATAACATATAACTACCAAAGGCCCCTTCATTCTTTTTTAAAGCCCCAATAGAAGAGCTTCCGGCAATCGAGACTCCTATAGCACTTCCGATACCTGAAAGACCAATCATAAGCGCCAATCCTAAATATGCCAATACTATTGCTGTTCCCATTTTTTGATTTATTTATTATATTGTACAAAGTTCGTCCTTTATTTTTATTTCTCAATACTAAAAAATATGATATAAATTATATCCAATTATGCGATTTATCATAATAATAGCTTATAAATTTTAATAATATTGTATTTTAATGACAAGACAATATTAGCAGATTCTAATATTTAAAATTTTACAAATACTCTTATGGACGACAGGATTCTGGAATTAACAGAAAAGATTTATAACGAAGGCATCATCAAAGCAAGGGAAGAAGCATCTGTGATCATTGATGAAGCAAAATTCAAAGCAGAAGATATTTTGGCCGATGCAGAGAAAAAGGCTGAACAGATTTTGAGCGCAGCCAGACAGAATGCTACTGAATTGACGCAGAATGTTCATGAAGAAATCAAACATGCTGCTCATCAGGCGATCAATACTGTCAAACAAAAAATTGCCGAACTGATTACACTTAAAATAACAGATCAACCATTAAAAGATTTGCTGAATGACAGAACTTATCTCTCAGACATCATTTCACAATTGATAGATCATTATAAAAAAACAAATATCAGCGGTGAATTTGATTTGGTACTTCCTGCAGCCATAATTAAAGATTCTGATAGTGTGGTGATTAACGCAATTCACGAGCAATTTGGGCAAAATATAAATATCGAATTCAGCCAGAAAATACAGAGTGGTTTCCGAATATCTCCGGCAGGAAACAATTATATTATCTCATTTACGGAGCAAGATTTTACCAAATTTTTCAGCCAGTTCCTTAGGCCCAAAACTATTAAGATTCTTTACAATGATGATACGACCTTATAAAAGAAAGTATTACTATGTCGTATCGGGACTGCCGGATGTACATCTTGGTCAGACGACAGGATTAGTGAAAATTAGTGAGTTTTTACAGGAACTCAAAGAAGATTTACACCCTGAAGATATCAACAAGCTGAGTTATATCTTTTTGCCTTTTGACAATCTAAATCTACTCAACGTCTGTTTTGCAAATAAAAAGACATGGCATAACTTGGCCAATTTCAGCTATGAAACGCTTAAAAACGGGATTGAAGGCGGAGTATCAGATATACCGAGTTATTTATACGAATTTTATGATCACTTTCTTAAAGGAAATCTCTTTCAGGAAGAGTATATATGGGAGCACCAACTCAATGAAAGTTTTATAGATTTTGTAATAAATAATACAGATGGATTCTTAAAAAACTGGTATATTTTTGTGCGTGATCTGCGAAATATTCTTGCTGCACTCAGTGCCAGGTATCATAGCTTTCCCATAGAGAACCAACTGGTAGGTAAAAATGAAGTAACAGACAAACTTAAAACCAGCCATGCTTATGATTTTAATCTTTCGCTGGACTTTCCGTATATTGACCTTCTGATAAGATATCATAAACAGGGTGAACTGCTAGAGCTGGAAAAACAAATTGATTTTATAAGATGGAATAAAATAGAAGAGCTGACGGAATACAATAATTTCAGTTTTGACTATATAGCGGGTCATGTACTTAAACTTACGATAACCGATAAGTGGTCAAAATACAACACTGATGTGGGTAACAGTATTTTTACAGATAAGATAGCAAAAATGGGACAACAGCTTAATTTTTCAAAAGAATTTGCAGTATGACAGCAACACTCACAAAAACTAAAGGTAAGGTTTATGGTATTATTTCCAATCTGGTGATCATAGATGCCGATGGTCCGTTTGCACAAAATGAAATTTGTTACATTCTTGCAGGAAATACAAGACTCATGGCGGAGGTGATCAAAGCAGAAGGCAACAAAGCATATACTCAAGTATTTGAAAATACCCGTGGTCTTAAAACAGGTGCGGATGCAGAGTTTACAGGGCATATGCTGGAAGCCACCCTCGGGCCCGGATTATTATCAGGCAATTATGATGGTCTGATGAATAATTTGTCCACCATGGATGGAATATTTATAAAGAGAGGAGACTATACCCCTACGCTTGATGAGACAAAAGAATGGTATTTTACTCCTATAGCTGCGATTGGTGACAGGGTCGCTGCGGGAGAGTGGGTTGGTGAAGTTAACGAAAATAGTATCAGGCACAAAATTATGGTGCCATTTGTATTGCAAGGCCAGTTCATCATCAAAAGTATCGTATCGGAAGGATCATATTCCATCAACAAAACTATAGCAATCCTAACTGATCAATCAGGATATGAGACCCAGATAACTATGACTCAGAAGTGGCCGGTAAAAAAATCGCTCACTTTATATAAAGAAAAGCCCAGACCTTTTATAATGATGGAAACAGGTGTCCGGACGATGGACATACTCAATCCCATGCTTCAGGGAGGTACAGGATTTATACCAGGCCCCTTTGGGAGTGGTAAAACAGTTTTACAGCAAAGTATTTCCCGTCAGGCAGAGGCGGACATAGTGATCGTGGCTGCATGTGGGGAACGTGCCAATGAAGTTGTGGACCTTTTCACAGAGTTTCCGGAACTGGATGATCCATGGACCGGAAGAAAACTGATGGAAAGGACGATCATTATAGCTAATACATCCAATATGCCGGTTGCAGCACGTGAAGCTTCGATGTATAGTGCCATGACGCTGGCGGAATACTATCGTTCGATGGGTTTGAAGGTACTTTTACTGGCAGACTCTACATCCCGATGGGCACAGGCCTTGCGTGAAATGTCAAACCGACTGGAAGAACTACCGGGACCGGATGCTTTTCCAATGGATCTTCCTTCATCCATTTCCAATTTTTATAGCAGGGCCGGTTTTGTATATCTGAATAATGATCATACAGGATCAATCACATTCATTGGTACCGTGTCGCCGGCAGGTGGAAACCTAAAGGAACCGGTGACCGAATCCACCAAAAAAGCTGCCCGGTGTTTTTATGCCTTGTCTCAGCAAAGAGCTGACAGTAAGAGATATCCAGCTATCGACCCGATAGATAGCTATTCAAAATACCTTGAATATACTGAGTTTCAAAAGACCCTATCCTCGCTGATATCACCAGATTGGGCAGATAAGGTGTCAGGCATAAAAAATCTGCTGATACGGGGTAAAGAAGCAAAAGAACAGATAAATATTTTGGGTGATGACGGAGTCTCTGTTGACTTTCATGTCACTTTCTGGCATAGTGAGGTCATCGATGCTGTGATCCTGCAACAGGATGCGTTTGATCATATCGATAGTCGTACGCCGCTTATCAGACAAAAGTATATGACAGACAATGTTTTAAAGTTGATAAATACACCATTTTATTTTGAGTCCTTTGAAGATGTACAGCCATTTTTCAAAAAAATAATTGATAAATACAAACAAATGAACTATTCGGAGTTTGAAAGTGAAGCGTTCAATATTTTTGAAGAAGAGTTGCAAAAAATTACAGAAGGTAAAAAAATGAAATTATAAAAATATATACATGAACACATCTGTATTTCAAAAAATATATACCCGATTGGAACGAATCACTAAAGCTACTTGTGTCGTCAGGGCTCAAAACGTGGGTTATGATGAGTTGGCTACCGTGGAAGGCCGTATAGCACAGGTAGTAAAAATCATGGGGGATGAAGTCACACTACAGGTATTCGGTGGTACAGAAGGAATACCTACTAACGGAGAAGTGATATTCACGGGCAAACCACCGACATTGAAGGTAGGTGATGATCTTGCAGGAAGGTTTTTTAACGCATATGGTCAGCCTATAGATGGTGGTCCTGAAATAGATGGAGAAGAAAGGGAAATTGGTGGACCTTCTGTAAATCCGGTAAAAAGAAAACAGCCCTCTGAACTGATTGCAACCGGCATAGCTGGTATAGATCTTAATAACACTCTGGTGACAGGTCAGAAGATACCTTTTTTTGCCGATCCGGATCAGCCATACAATCAGGTGATGGCAATGGTCGCACTTCGTGCCAAAGCAGATAAAATCATACTCGGCGGTATGGGGCTTCTCAATGATGATTTTTTGTATTTCCGCAACGTATTTGAGAATGCAGGCGCACTGCATCGCATCATCACCTTTGTCAATACTACCCAGGACCCTCCGGTCGAAAGACTTCTGATACCCGATATGGTACTTACAGCTGCAGAGTATTTTGCTGTAGACAAACAGGAAAAAGTACTCGTACTTCTTACTGACATGACTCTCTACGCTGATGCACTCAGTATTGTATCCAACAGGATGGATCAGATACCTTCTAAAGACAGTATGCCGGGATCATTATACTCTGATCTGGCTCGGCTGTATGAGAAAGCGGTACAATTTGAAGCCGGCGGGTCTATTACTATAGTAGCAGTGACAACATTGTCAGGTGGTGACATCACACACGCCATACCGGACAATACTGGATATATTACCGAAGGACAACTTTTTCTCAGAAGAAATACAGATATCGGTAAGGTGATCATAGATCCTTTCAGAAGTTTGTCCAGGCTTAAGAATCTGGTGATTGGTAAAAAAACAAGAGCAGATCACCCTCAGGTTATGAATGCCGCCATTCGATTGTATGCTGATGCCATCAATGCCCGTACTAAACAGGAAAATGGATTTGACCTAACGTCATATGATAAACGTACTCTCGATTTTTCGAGAGATTATGCAGAGCAGTTGCTGGCAATAGATGTTAACATCGATCCCGAAAAAATGCTCAATGTAGCCTGGAATCTTTTCTCTGCTTATTTTTCAAAAGAAGAAGTGGCGATAAAAAAGGAATTTTCTGATTTATATTGGCCGACGAAGTAACCCGAAAATTATGTCTATAACTTTTCAATATAATAAAACATCCCTTCAATATCTGCAAAAACAGATGCAGACCAGATTGAGTGCTTTGCCAGTCCTGAAAAACAAGGAGTCAGCTTTGAGGATAGAAGTAAAAAAAACCAGAGATGAAATTGCTGAGTTAGATACTTTGATAGAAAGCCATAAACTACGAATTCAACAATTGTCAACCTTGTGGCAGGATTTTGACATGTCCCTCATAGATATTGAGACTGTGACGATGGAGACTGTCATGGTGGCAGGTGTTAAAATACCAAAACTCGGAGATATCAATTTTTTTGTGAAAAAATTTAACCTTTTCAGTAAACCTCACTGGTATGGAGATGGGATCAAGATCATTAAAGAAATATCAACAATTGCTATTGAAAAAGAATTTTTGGTCCGAAAGATGTTGTTGCTGGATAAAGCCCGCAAAAAAACTACACAAAAAGTAAACCTCTATGAAAAAAATCAGATACCTGAATATGATCTGGCAATTAAAAAAATAAAAAGATTTATGGAAGACGAAGAGAATCTGGCTAAGTCATCTCAAAAAATACTTAAAAACAAACTTCAAAAATCAGCCGGCTCATGATCATACCTATGTTTAAATACGATTTTATGGTCTTTTATGATGACCACAATACGTTTCTTGACGGACTCAGGGATCTTGGAGTGTTGCACATAAAGCCATATAATTCAGACATTTCATCATCCATTACAGATGTACAGACAAGACTAAAAAAAATCCGGGATACAAAATCCTTGCTTTCAAAGCAGACAATCGACCCAACATTAGAAAGTAAATCCCTTCATCTGAATGATGGACAAAAAATCATTGAGCAAGTTGAAGCATTGCAGGCGGAGAAACAACACCTCCAATTGAAATTGCAAAATCTTGATAATGCTATTGCTTACGCTGAACCGTGGGGCAAGTTTCTGCCCGAAACGCTTTCTAAACTCAAAGAAAATGGTGTCACGGTTCAAATGTATTCTTGTCCTGAAAAACTTTTTGACCCAAAGTGGAAAACAGCATACCGACTTGAAATCATACAGGTACGTACTCCTGACATTTTTTTTATCATCTTCCATAGAAGTGATGAAAATATTGAAATTAAAGCCGACCGTCTTTCATGGCCAGAAATACCCGTCAACATCATTAAGGATGAAAAGGCGCACGTCACCGAGCGCATGTCCGGTATAAATGAGGAGCTAAAGGCCATTGGGACCTATGAAATGGATACACTTTTTAGCTATGAACAGGAAGTCTATACCCAAATGCAAATACTGGAAGCACATGAGCAGTCTAAAAAATTGAACGATGATAAAGTTTTGCTGCTGAGTGGTTTTGTACCACAATTTAAAAAGACAGAGATAGAATCCTATTGTGATGAGCACAAAATACTGTTCCTACATGAAAAGGTCAAACCCAATGATCAACCCCCGATCCTTTTGAAAAACAGAAGGTTTCCCCAGTTGTATGAATTTATAGGAAAATTATATAGCTTACCATCATACGCTGAGTTGGACCTGACATCTTTTTTTGCGCCTTTTTTTATGATGTTTTTTGGCTTGTGTTTGGGTGATGCAGGCTATGGATTCTTGATTTTGATCATTGCGACATTGTACAAGTTTAAGCTCAATCCGTCCTTTCATCCTATACTTTCTCTAGGTCAATGGTTGGGATTGGCGACAGTTATTTTTGGTATAGTGACCGGTACATTTTTTGGACTTAATCTTATGGGAGATTCTTTTGCTTTTTTGGGCTCCATGAGGAATATCATGTTAGATAGCAATCAGATCTTTAATTTTGCTTTAGTATTGGGTTTTGTTCAAATCATTTTCGGACTTTGTATTCAGATCGCCAATAAAGTGAGACAATTCGGATGGAAATATACGGTGATGCCCATCTCATGGATAGTTATTTTGTTTGGAATAGCAGATGTCGCCATTCTGCAGCTGACCGGAAGGTTCAGTACATACATGATTTATGGTGCTATAGTCGCAATCTTGCTGTTCAATGATCCGGACACAAAAATTCTTCCACGTATTGGCAAAGGTATATGGGAGCTCTATGGTATTACCGGTTTTGTGGGTGATTTGCTGAGTTACATACGTCTTTTTGCTTTGGGTATTTCAGGAGCGATACTTGGACTGGTGGTAAATGATATTGCGATACGCCTGCTGAGTGTAGAATGGATAGGACCTGTACTATTTGTTTTATTCTTGATTTTTGGTCATGGTCTCAATCTGCTGATCTCTTCATTGGGGGCGTTTGTACATCCGCTCAGACTTACCTTTGTAGAGTTTTATAAAAATGCAGGATTTACCGGCGGGGGCAAAGAATACAGACCTTTCGGCGGCAAGATATAGGATAGCTGTAATTTAGATTTTTTCATAAAGATATTCGGATACTTTTCAGAAATAGGTATAATATACACTGAATGTTTATTCATACTTTACAATATCAATAATAGATTCTTGTTTTTTCAAAGTGTGTATAAAAAAAGGCAGCAATGATATAAATCAAAGCTGCCTTAATCTTAAAAGTGGGAGATGAGGGGCTCGAACCCCCGACCCCCTCGGTGTAAACGAGGTGCTCTGAACCAACTGAGCTAATCTCCCTAAAAAACTGCCTTTCTTCAAAAGCGACGCAAAGATATTATTCTTATTCGGTTTTACAAATTTTTGTTTTCATTTTTACAATTTCTTTTAAAAAAAACGTCTGCCCTTTTGGGAGAGCAGACGAATCAAAACAAAACGAAAAACCAACTTTTCTTTAACCAATCAAAACTTAATTTTTTATCTACAAGATTATTTATTCAATAATAACAATCAAGTATAATATTCTAAAACGATTTTCTGAGTTGAATAGGAACGATCATTTCCTTACCTTTTCTATTTACTTTTATATTTACTTTATCTCCTACTTTATTATATTTCATTGTTTTTTCAATATCATCATAATTGGAAATAGGTGTATTATTGATTTCTGTAATCACATCACCCGGCAAAAGTCCACCCATCTGAGCTGCGCTCCTTCTTTCTACTTCTTCGATATAAAACCCTTTTTTTCCATTAAGATTCAGGCCAAACTCTTTTACTAATTCATCGTTTATATCATACCCTCCCACTCCAAGGTTTGTTCTTTCAATGTTCCCTCCGTTTTCGATGATATCTTTGACTACTCTCTTCACTATTTTGGATGGTATTGCAAAGGAATAACCTGCAAAAACTCCTGTAGGAGTAGCGATTGCAGTATTTATACCTATTAATTCACCGCTAAGGTTTACTAATGCTCCTCCACTATTGCCCGGGTTAATAGCTGCATCCGTCTGTATGAACTCTTCAATAGCTTTGTCATTTTGAATGATGTCAAGAGAGCGGCCTTTTGCACTCACGATTCCCGCCGTAACGGTGGAAGTAAGATATCCAAACGGATTTCCAACAGCAAGTACCCATTCCCCTACATTGACCTTTTCTGAATCCCCTATTCTGATGGGTGTGAGATTCTTAGCTCCGTCTACCTTAATCAAAGCCAAATCTGTTGATTCGTCTGTACCAACTTTTATAGCATTATATTTTTTGCCGTCTGAATCTGTGACAGTGATTTTATCTGCAAATCCCACCACGTGATTATTGGTTACAATATAACCATCTGCGGAGTAAATCACCCCTGAACCACTTCCGTTTTTCGGTCCATAAAAATTACCACCCCCAAAAAAGTCATCAAAACCAAAAAAATCAGAAAAAGGATCGTTTCTTCTTTGCTTTTTGCGTTTAGCTAAAACCTGCTCATCACTTTCTTCCGCAAAAATATGAACTACGGAACCTGTTGATTTTTTTGCACTTTCTACAAAATCTCCCGGCATATTATTTGAAGGTGATTGGTTGAAATTTACAAAACTAGGTGTCGGCGTATCAGGGTGAACGGTTTGTTTTGATTCAAAAACATTCAAACCCGCCAAAGCGATCGCTCCACCTGTAATACCAGCTAAAAGCAATTGAATAAATGTTTTCATATTTTTGTAAATATTTTAGCTAATAACATCCTTTTTTCATTTTAGATTATCAGTGATCATGTTTTTAACACAACCTTAACAGCAAAATACTTTAAATAAATTTAAAATCCAAGTTCCCGTTATTTGCTCTATTTATGATATTTAGAGTTAAATATCTTAGTTTCTTATTACTTTTGTGAAACTTCTTTTGTAGCGTGTCAAGTCACTTTATATGTCCTTTTAAAACTTATGTATAAATAAATACTTTGCCTTAAAAATCAGCACATTGAATAATGCATATTAATACAACCCAATTTATTTTAAGTATAAATCATCCCTAACTGTGACTTCACTCAATAAAAACGTCATTATGCCATTAAACAAAATATTTCAGGGCAATTAAAAATTTTATCATTAATAATTTATTCACTAACTTTAAATTTATGTATTTTATGCGGAACATTTTTACTTTTCTATTTATGATAATGTCTTTAGTCATTGTAAGCGCCCAGTCGCTTGATGAATTGAAGAAACAAAAAACAGAACTTGAAACGAAAGCAGCACCTGTGCTGGCTCAAGCGGATGCCATAAAAGCTGAGATTGATGCTGTAAATGCCCAAATAGCTACTTATCCCGGCTGGTATAAAGGAGCGTTTGGTACATTGGGAGCTAATTTTACTGGTAGAAATCAATGGTTTTCTGCGGGGGATTTGAAAGATTCAAAAGCAACAACGATAATGGGCAGTTTTAATGCCTTCGCAAATAGTCTTCAGGAGAAATATTTCTGGAGAAATGCAGGAAGCTTAAATCTTGGGTGGCAAAAACTAAAAACAGGTACCGAACCTGCAGGAGAAGAATCAGATTTTGAGCCGGTTGCCGATATTCTCAATATCACGTCGTTATTTGGCTACAAATTATCACCAAAATTGGCAGCTTCTGCACTTGGAGAGTATAGAACTTCAGTCATCAAACAGTTTAATAATCCCGGCTATTTGGATATTGGAGTAGGAGTAACCTATACACCTATTAAAAATATGGTTTTCGTATTCCACCCGATCAATTATAACTTTGTATTTGCAAAAGATGATTCTAAATTTACTCCATCTCTGGGTTGTAAAATTGTGGGAGATTATACATATGAAATCATCAAAGGTGTAAATTGGAGATCAAATCTCACCGGATTTTTTTCTTACAAAAAAAGCGACCCAACACTACACAATGGTACTTGGACCAACTGGTTTGGATTTAACCTTTGGAAAGGTATAGGAGTAGGCGCTGAATTCGGATTAAGATATAGTGAGCAGGAAATCAGTGAATTACAAAATTACTATACCGTAGGATTGAGTTATAAAATCTAATACTGATAATAAATAATCATAAATGGCCGGATGAATACACCTCATTCGGCTATTTTTTATTTTGGAGCTACGATTTCCATAAGTACAGCACTTAGTATGGCACCGTAGGTTCCTATGATATATCCAAATATCGCCAGTAAAACTCCAACACTGGCCAATGAAGTATGAAAAGCTGAAGCCACAATTGGTGCAGAAGCTGCCCCGCCGATGTTAGCTTTGCTTCCTACTGCCAAAAAGAAAAATGGTGCTTTGATTATTTTGGCGACAATGATCAGAAGTAATACATGTATAAACATCCAGATCAATCCAACAACAATTAATCCCGGGTTACTAACAATGGATGTGAGGTCCATTTTCATGCCTATAGAAGCAACCAGGATATAAATAAGAATACTTCCTATTTTACTGGCACCCACACCCTCATAGGATTTGATGGGCGTAAATGAAAATATCACACCTAGAATAGTTGCCACAGTGACCATCCAAAAAAATCCATCACCAAATGTACTAAGCATATTTGATTTATCTCCCACTGCAGGAAATATGGAAATCAAAAATTCAGGAATTGCAATACTACTCCAATGAGAAAATCCCACAGCACCAAAAACAATACCCAATAATATCATATAATCTTTTAGGGTAGGCATACGACTCACTGAATCTGTGTAGCTGGATACTTTTTCTTTTAGTCTTTCTATTGCTGAATTATCCGCCTTAAGCCAGATGTCTATTTTTTCTTTTTTACCTATACCAAACAATAAAATAGCCATCCAGATATTTGCTACCACGATATCCACAAGCACCATAGCGCCATAGTTTGACGGGTTGTATTTATATATTTCGAGCATAGCGGTTTGATTTGCCCCACCGCCTATCCAGCTACCTGCAATAGTAGAAAGTCCTCTCCATACCGCATCTGTCCCAACACCTCCTACTACTTCAGGTGAAATATAAGACATTATCAGGATGGCAACAGGTCCGCCTACAATGACCCCAAAAGTACCTGTCAGAAACATAATTAGTGCTTTACTACCCAAACCAAATAATGCTTTCATATCAATACTCAAAGTAAGCAAAATCAATGCGGCTGGAAGTAATAATCTACTGGCAACGTGATATATAGATAACTTTATGGTGACTGGCATTAAGTTTTCATCAAAAACAAAATTTCCAGACTCGTCGATGGCATTCCACTCCGGAGAAATAATGTGGAGAGAACTCAATATCGAAGGTAAAAGATAACACATGAGTAATGAAGGGAAAATAGAATAAAACTTCGTCCAAAAAGTATTTTTGTTTGATGAAGTGTAAAATACAAATGCTAGTAATAGCATCAGAATTCCAAAAACTACAAAATTATCAGTAAATACCGGTGGTAGTTTAAGTTCTTGTGTACTGCCCATAGAGTTGAAATTGTGATCTATTAATTGACACAAAACTAAACAAATAATTGACTTGATAAAAAGACGCATGAATTCAGAGCTTATAAGATGGTATTTTCTGATCAATCAGCAATGGAATAAAAGTTTATATTTGATTGATATTCAGCAAATTTTATTTTTCATGGCAAAGAATAATGAAATTATCAAAAAATTTGTATTATCTTTGCACGCATTTTTAAAATCTTCTATATCAACACCTTCCAATTATGAGTAAAAAGAAAGTTCTCTTTGTTACGCAAGAATTGAATCCCTATACTGAAATCTCTTTTTTATCCGATCTGGCCAGGAAAATTCCTAACTATGCGTCAGGTGAAGGATTTGAATTGAGGGTTCTTATGCCAAAATTTGGTATAATAAATGAAAGGAGACATAGATTGCATGAAGTAGTCAGACTTTCGGGTATGAATATTATTGTTGATGATGAAGACTATCCATTGATAATAAAAGTTGCTTCTTTACCTGGAGCAAGACTACAGGTTTATTTTCTTGATAATGAAGAGTTCTTTAAAAGAAAAGCTGTTTTTCAGGATGAAAAGCAAGATGATTTTTTAGACAACCAGGAGAGGTTGGTATTTTTTTGCAAAGGGGTAATGGAAACAGTGAAAAAATTTGGATGGTCGCCTGATATCGTACATTTACATGGACAGATTACAAGTCTTATCCCATTGTACATGAAAAAGGCCTACAAGAACGATCCGGTATTTGCTGATGCAAAAATAATCTACTCTGTCTACAATAATGAATTAAGTCATTCGTTTGATACACGATTTCTGAATATTGCAGCGATCAATGATCTTGAAGTAGATGATTTGGATGTATTTAAAGAAGGAGATGCAATAAATCTTGATCAGGGAGCAATAAAATATTCAGATGGTATCATCTCAGGAAGCGAATCGAACAATGAGATCGTTATAAAATATGGAGAAGAAAATAATTTGCCCTTTCAGGTAAGTCCGTCAGACATTGATGAATTAGCACGGGCATCTGTACAATTTTATAAAAAAATTCTAGAGTAAGAGCAAAAATTGAAGAGAATGGCCCAAAATACAATAACCAACCTAAGTTGGATTTTTATTTTTGTTTTGAGTATATTTATTGGTTGTCAGGATCCAATTATCGTTGGAAACGATTTACTTGATGAAGAAAGGCTAAATATTGGAGTTACCGACACATTTGATTTAAGCAGTTATACCATCAGCGGAGAAAGAGTTGTTACCCATAGGCCGGGTATAGATTCGAGGACATATCTTTTAGGTAATCTGAATGACAATGTTTTTGGAAAAATATCCGCTGAAATTTATCTTAAGTGCCAGTTATCTACATCAACTCCTAACTATCATCTTGAACAGTTAATAAAATACGATTCTTTAGTATTGGTTTTAGCATATGACTCAACAGCAACTTATGCAAGAAGTATTGCAGCTCAAAAGGTAGAAGTATTCCAATTAAATCAGACTTTTTCAGAACTGGATACCTTTTATTCTGATACTAATCTAACCTTTGGGAGCCCGCCAATCGGTGAAGTTACCACCGTGATCAGACCTAAAGACTCCATTTCAATAGTGGATCATGTTACCAGGAAGATAGTAAAGCAAGGTCCTCAGCTGAGAATAAGATTTAATGAAACCTTTGGTAAAGCTCTTCTTGACAATGAAAATGCTGCCAAAAACGATACTGCTTTTGCTGAATTGTTCAAAGGAGTATACATCAAATCAACTTCACTTGACAATACTCCCTTTTTATACGGGTTTAATTTTTCAGATGATGCTCGGAATACTACAAATTCAGTGAATAAGCTGATTATGTATTACAATGTATCATCAGGAGACACAACTTTAAGAAAAACATATGAATATCTCATCAATGCCGCTACCATCAATAGATATGTTCATGACCGTACAGGTAGTCAGGTTGAAAATTTTATTTTAAATCCTTCATTTGGTGATAGTTTGACTTTCCTTCAATCTATGGGAGGAGTTAAATCTGTAATAAAGTTTAATGACCTGAACAAGATTTCAGAAAGACTTATTAACAAGGCGGAACTAGATATTTATGTAGCTGATTTGCCTGACCAAAATGGGTTTTATCCTCCTCCTCCACAATTGTTGGCTAGCAGAAAAAATAGTTCCGGGACACTAGCCCTTATTCCTGACATTGTACAGTTAATAAATTCTAATGTTAACTTTGAACCTGTATTTGGAGGTAGTTTAAATAGTACTGCTCAAATAAAAAAATATACCCTCAATATAACTAATCACATAAAAAGTGCTTTAAAAGATAATACCTATAATTCGGATCTTTACATAGGCATCCTTACTGAGTCTGAAACGCCTCATAGAGCAGTTTTGTATGGTGCGGGTCACAGTCAATACCCAATGAAACTTAAGATTACATATACTAAAAATTAAATAGAAACTAATGTGTGGTATTGTTGCATATATCGGAACACAACAGGCTTATCCTATCATTGTAGAAGGGCTCAAAAGATTAGAGTATAGAGGCTACGATAGTGCGGGTATTTCTGTTTTAAATGGTGTTATTAAAACGGTCAAAAAAAAGGGGAAAGTCTCAAAACTTGAAGCTGCTGCCAAGGATAAAGACGTCACGGGCACTGTTGGAATCGGGCATACAAGGTGGGCAACCCATGGAAAACCTGATGATATTAATGCCCATCCTCATTTGTCCGGAAATGAAAGACTTGCTTTAATCCATAATGGTATCATAGAAAATTACTCTACTTTAAAAAAAGCACTTGGAGAAATAGGGCATACATTTAAAAGCGAAACGGATACAGAAGTTTTGGTGCATCTTATTGAAGAATACCAAAATAGAGAAAACCTTAGTCTAAGTCAGGCCGTAAGAAGAGCACTTGAAAAAGCGATTGGCGCGTATGCTATTGTTGTAATTGACCGTGACAATCCGGATATCATAGTTGGAGCCCGTAAATCCAGTCCAATGGTAATGGGTATAGGTGACAATGAATACTTTTTGGCTTCTGATGCATCACCGATCATTAAATATACCAATAAAGTTATTTATCTCAATGATGAAGAAATTGTGACTATTCATAAAAACGGAAGTTACGAAATCATCAATCTTAAAAATGAGATTCAAAGCCCCGAAGTTCTTGAGCTTGATCTGAAGCTGGAAGAACTTGAAAAAGAAGGTTATGATCATTTTATGCTTAAAGAGATATATCAGCAACCTACTACCATACGTGAAAGTATGCGTGGCAGAATCAGTGCTCAGGATGGGTGGGTGTTGGTAGGAGGAATGCAACAATATATCAACAGAATTACCAGTGCAAAAAGAATCATTTTTGCGGCTTGTGGTACTTCATGGCATTCAGCCCTGGTTGCCGAGTATCTTATTGAAGAATTGGCAAGGATTCCGGTTGAGGTAGAATACGCTTCCGAATTAAGATACAGAAATCCTATTATCAACGCTGACGATGTTGTGATTGCCATTTCTCAATCAGGAGAAACCGCGGACACATTGGCTGCTCTGGAATTAGCCAAAGAAAAGGGTGCGCTTATTTATGGTATAGTCAATGTAGTTGGCTCATCCATAGCAAGAATCACTCATTGCGGATCCTATACTCACGCCGGACCCGAGATAGGGGTAGCATCAACTAAAGCATTTACCAGTCAGCTTACTGTTTTGACGTTGATGGCATTAAATCTTGGACACAGAAGAGGGACCATATCAGAAGATTATTTCAGACAATTGGCTTACGCTCTCGAGAGTATCCCGGAAAAAGTAGAGAAAGTACTTTTGCAGAATGATAAAATAAAATTTATTGCCGGAGAGATAAAAGATGTGTCCAATGCCTTATATCTGGGTAGGGGATTTAATTTTCCTGTCGCTCTGGAAGGAGCATTGAAACTCAAAGAGATATCATATATACACGCTGAGGGATATCCTGCCGCAGAAATGAAACATGGACCCATAGCCTTGATTGATGAAAATATGCCCGTCATCATCATTGCTACCAATAAATCTGCTTACGACAAGGTAGCATCAAACATCATGGAAGTGAAAGCCAGAAAGGCCATTGTAATTTCTATTGTGACTGAAGGGGATACCAAAATAAGAGAGATGTCAGATTATTGTATAGAAATCCCTGAAACAGAGGAGCCATTGACTCCATTGCTTTCTGTGATACCTTTACAATTGTTGGCATACCACATTGCAGTATTGAGAGGTTGCGATGTAGACCAACCAAGAAATTTAGCCAAATCCGTAACTGTTGAATAATTTAATAAATAGTCCTGATGAAAAAGTCATTAAGTCTTGAGTATAATTCTACCAGAGATAACCTGCAGTTTGCAGAGTATGGTCGTAGCGTTCAGAAACTTATTCAGTATGCCAAAACACTGGAGAAAAGGGAAGAAAGGCAACGAGTTGTTGAAGAGATTGTAGAACTGATCAATCAACTCAATCCACAGACAAAAAATGTCCTTGAATATAAACAAAAACTTTGGAGGCATGTATTCAAAATGGCTGATTATGAGTTGGATGTAGATCATCCTTATGGGATTCACCCTACAGAGGAAGACAATAGGTTCAGGCCTGACCGGGTACCTTATCCTCAGCATGAATTTAACTGGAGGCATTATGGCTACAATATTAGAGTGATGATAGACAAAGCTTTGAAAATGGAAGACGGACCCATTAAGCAAGGTTTTGTTGAAACTATTCTATCTTATATGAAATTGTCCTACAGGACCTGGAATAAAGAACATTTTGTTAGTGATGATATCATAATTTCAGATTTGTCCGTCATGTCTGGAAATAAACTTTCAGTAGACGACGATCATACCATTCATGTAGTAACAAAAAACAACCTGCCAAATTCAAATGTGAATACATTCAGAACCACTAAAAGTAAACCTAAACCAAACAATCAAAACAGGAATCAAACCAACAAGAACAGGCCAAATCCAATAAATAAAAACAGGCCAAAATAAAGTTATATTAAACTTTTACTTTTTTCCATTTTCCTTGTCGGAAAATGATAAATGCCATGACAGCTATTGAAGTTTCTGCTATCGGTATTGCAGCAAATAGTGCATTAAGCCCCCAATCTGTAAAAGTTACAAAGTAGTACGCTAAGGGTATCTGAAACAACCAAAAACCTACAAAATTGATCCAGGTAGGCGTACGTGTATCGCCAGCGCCATTGAGTGACTGGATCATAACCATGCCTATACCATAAAAAATAAATCCGTACCCAATGATTTGTAGTGCACTAATGCCTATTTTTTGCACTTCATCCTGATCAGTAAAAAATGAAATAATCTGAGGAGATAAAAATATAAATATAATACTCACCATGGTCATAAAAATGGCATTATACTTTGTGGCAAGTATGACACTTTTTTCTGCACGTTGTGGCTGTCCGGCGCCTAGATTTTGACCAACCAATGTGGCTGCTGCATTGCTCAGTCCCCACGCAGGCAAAATAAAAAACACTACATTCCTGATGGCAATCTGATATCCTGCTGAAGCTTCAGTCCCTCCCGCATCTGCTACCAATCGGGTTAAAATTATCCAACTTCCCGATGCAATAATAAACTGAAAGGTAGCCGGCCAAGCCAAACTGACCATCGATTTTATAATGGTAAAATCCGGAAATACATCAGACCATTTTATTTTTATAAGACCACTCCCGTAAAACAAGTGATACAATTGGTAAACTACTCCTGTACCTCTGCCAATACATGTCGCAATGGCCGCACCCTCCAAACCCCAACCTTGCCAGGAACCGAATCCATATATCAGCAATGGGTCGAGAATGATATTAAATATGCTGGCAATCCAGAGACTTTTCATAGCTAAAGCTGCATTGCCTGCTCCTCTGAAAATACCATTGATCAGAAACAGCAATACGATCACGATATTAAAGCCAAACATGATTTTTGTAAATGCAAGACCTTCTGCGATTACTTCTGGTGTAGCCCCCATAAATGCCAGCATTTTCTCAGCATAAATAACTCCGAAAAAACTTATAATGGCAGATACAAATAGTGAAATCAGCAATGCCTGAATGGCAGCTTTGGAAGCACCACTCATTTCTTTTTCTCCGACTCTTCGGGCGATGATAGCTGTGGCAGCTGTGCTAAGACCAATCGATAAGGAATAAACCATAGTAATCATAGACTCCGTGTAACCTACCACAGCTATAGCGTTTTGCCCCAATTTTCCTACAAAAAACATATCCACTAAAGCAAATACACTTTCCAGACTCAACTCCAGAATCATTGGTACAGCCAATAAAAGGATGGCCAACTTTATACTCCCCTTTGTGTAATCTCTTTCTTCTCCCTTTAGCGCTGCTTTGAGAATAGGAAAAAATCCTGAAATATTAACATCTGTTTTCAATCAATAATCTTTTGGCGGCATTAAATTAATGGAGAATCAGATGATAAACATTCCATCTTTATATATTAATTGTCCATCTGCAAATATTTCTCCTCCGTTTTTCATATCAGTGATCAAATCCCAATGTATAGGTGATTTATTTTGACCCCCGGTTTGTTTATAGGACTGGCCAACTGCCATATGAACAGAACCACCTATTTTTTCATCAAACAAAATATTTTTTGTGGTACGTTGTATATTATAGTTGGTACCTACAGCTACTTCACCAAAATATCTTGAACCATCTATTTTAAATATCTCATCCAGAAATTCCTTCCCTTTTTCAGCTTCCCATCGTGTTACATAACCATTTTCTACAAAAAGTGTAACACCTTCTACTTCATGTCCCATATATACTGTCGGAAAATTGAAGTAAATATACCCGTTAACAGAATTTTCAATTGGACCTGTAAATACTTCACCGCTAGGCATATTTGATCTGCCATCAGAGTTGATCCAGATTCTGTTTTTTACACTGAATGAAATATCTGATGTACTGTTTTTATATCGTATCACATCACATAGATTAAGATAATCTACGATGTGTTGTTGCTGAGCACGAACTTTTACCCACTCATCTGCTGGATTCTCAGCAAAAAGATGACAAGCTTCAAATACAAAATTTTCATATTCTTCCAGGCTCATTCCAGCTTCCTGTGCACTTGCTTGAGTCGGGAACTGGCACAGACATCTTTTCAGGCTTCGGTCAGCGATTCGCTCAGAATATATCTGATTTACTCCATTGAGTGCTTTTTGTCTTCTGCCTGCTTTTGCTGCATCATTGTTTAGGTCCTCTCTCACATTAAACGGTGCCCGAATGACAAGATAAGCGTCATAAGTCTCCATCATATTTACGTATGAAGGATTGACATAATCCAACTGATGTTCTTCTGCTTCTTTTATAAAAATTCTGTTTTGTTCTCTAATGCTAAGTTGGAATTCCACATGTGCGCCCACTTTTATAGCTTCCCTGTATACTTCCCGCAAAAGTGGTTCAGCAAGAGTAGTTGTCGATACAAAAAGTTTTTCGCCGGATTTTAGTTCCAGACAATAATGTACCAGGAGAGATGCATATTTTTCGAGGATATTCATGAAATAAATAATTATTATTTTGTTACCAGGTTTTGACCTGAAAAGGATAACGTACATGATATTCATTGATAATCATTTGCTTCAGGACATCTTTTAGCTCATCAATATTTTCCTTTTTTGTGGCCGAGATCAGCACATTTGGAAAATTGTATTGATGGCTTAATTTCTCCTTTATTTCGCCCATGATATCACTTTTGGTAGTATCATCCAGATAATCATCAAAGTTCTTTTCCCGGTACAAATCTACTTTATTGAAAACCATAAGTGTGGTTCGATCAGATGCGCCCAGATCATTGAGAGTATTTTGTACGGTCAGTATGTGGTCTTCGTGCTGCGGATGTGATAAATCCACTACGTGTACCAGAATATCACTTTCACGCACTTCATCTAGTGTGGATTTGAAACTTTCAACCAAGTGATGTGGCAGTTTTCTGATAAAACCCACCGTATCAGAAAGCAGAAATGGCATGGTATCCCACACCACCTTACGTACGGTAGTATCCAGTGTTGCAAACAGTTTATTTTCTGCAAAAACATCTGATTTACTCAACACATTCATGAGTGTGGATTTACCAACGTTGGTATATCCGACCAATGAAACACGAATCAGTTCACCTCGATTTTTTCGTTGAGTCTGCGCTTGCTGATCGATTTTTTCCAACCGTTTTTTGAGTAGAGCTATTTTATCTCTGACGATCCTTCGGTCAGTTTCGATTTCCATCTCACCTGGCCCTCTCATACCAATACCTCCACGTTGTCGTTCCAGGTGTGTCCACAGTCCTCTTAGTCTTGGGAGGAGATACTGCATCTGAGCCAGCTCAACCTGTGTTTTAGCTTGTGCTGTTTGTGCTCTTTCTGCAAATATATCGAGTATCAATGTACTTCTGTCTACAATTTTTACTTTAAGGTACTCTTCCAAAAATCCGTTTTGTTTTCCCGTGAGGTCATCATCAAAGATGGCCAGAGTGATATTTTCGTTTCTATCTATATAATCTTTTATTTCATCCAGTTTTCCTGAACCTACAAAGGTTTTTACATTAGGATGCGGCATCCTTTGGGTAAATACTTTTTTTGTAATTGCTCCGGCTGTGGTAGCAAGAAAATCCAGCTCATCCAGATATTCTAAAACCTGAGCTTCATTTTCATCTTTTGTGATTACGCCCACCAGAATGCAGTATTCCTGATCTTTGAGTATTCCCTTTTTATCTTCTTTCCCTACCTTCCATGCATCGCTCATATGTATTGACTTTAATTTATTAAACAAAAGTACGATTTTTCAGCCAATTTGTTACATTTGAAAACACGAATAGTGCCTGCTGAAGTATATTTTTTGCATAAAATAAGTGACACCTTAAGCATAACTGAATATTTAAAATGAGATACATAGTGAGTCCTGTAAAAACGATTAATCCCGTTAGAATAGTTATTTAGGTTAAAATCAGAATTTAAAGCAACAAATCAAAGTCACTCCTATGATGGGAAGCTAAAAATTAGTTTTTGTGACTGGTTTTGCAATAATTCGATGTTGTAATTGATTATCATTTTTATTTTTAAGGTTATATTCAATTTGGGGCAAAAAGGTTAAAAATCAGTTAATTGACTCGTTCTATTGACATTAATATGATATTACTTTATCTTTGCAGTTGATATATGAAATTTTTAGCGCTTATATTATCTATTGTCATTTTTAGTCAGTCTTTGTCAGTCTGCGGTCCTCCTGTAGCTCACCGTCAGAAGATGTTGCCTGTAAAAGAATGTAAGATAGATTTATCGGGTTTAAAAAGTAATAAAACTCACTCATGCTGCAGCAAAAAGGACAAAACAAGCCATGATAAGGAAAAAAAAGACTGCTGCGGTGAAAATTGTAAATGTTTTTGTTGTGCAAAAGTATGTATAGATAGTTTGTATTTTTATAAGACTGTGGAATCTGACTTATCTGTTTTTGCTGAACAAAACATTCCTGCCATTAAGGTACATTCCTTTGATTTTCATCCTTCCATTTCGTATCCTCCGCAAGTATAGTTTTCAATATTTTCAGGGACAGGTATGTCTGATTCCTTGTTTTTTCGGTAAAATAAGCCGATAATTAAACATTTGAGAACATTAAAATATATATTATGAACAAATATTCAGGTTCATTTTTAATTATATTCCTGATAGCACTAAACCCTGGATCATCTTTTGGTCAGGAAAGTCTAACCTTAAAAGTCAGTGGAGCTTGCGGAATGTGTAAGGATAGGATAGAAACCACCGCAAAAAATGTCATAGGTGTAGGAGATGCTGCATACGATATTGATAAACAAGAACTAAGGGTAGTAACGCAGCCGGTATTCATTAGGAGTGAATTAATTTCAGCTTTATTAAACGTAGGTCATGATACCGATGGACAAAAAGCACCGGATGATCTTTATGAGGCGCTTCATGCCTGTTGTCATTACAGAGACGATTCAGCTCAATCTTTTGAAGAAAATGATGACCACGATGACCATGATGGTCACGATGAGCATGACGGTCATGATCATAAAAAGAAAGAGAAAAATTCACATAAAGAAACCGTTCTTTCCGGAATTGTATATGAAAAAACTCCATCCGGACAAATGTTGCCTTTAATCGGTGCTACTCTTGCCTGGGCAGGAACAAAAGAAGGTACAATCTCTGATATGAATGGTGGTTTTAATCTGGAACTTTCATCAAAATCAAAATACCTGGTAGTATCATATGTGGGATACATTCCAGATACTTTGTATATCGAAAAAGCAGGACCGGTCAATATTGTAATATCTGAAAACACTAACCTTCTTGATGCAATAGAAATAACACATAAAAAGCGCTCAACAGAAATATCTTATCTTGAAACAGTTAAAGTACATCAAATCTCAAGTAAGGAATTGCTGAAAGCTGCATGCTGTAATCTTGCTGAAAGTTTTGACACTACTCCGGCCATAGATGCTTCCACAACTGATGCTATTACAGGTACGAGAAAAATAGAAATGCTTGGTCTTGCTGGGCCCTATGTACAAATCACCAGGGAGAACATTCCGGATATTCGTGGTTTAGCTGCACTTCAGGGACTGGCCTATACCCCCGGGCCCTGGGTGGAAGGCATGCAACTCAATATGGGAGCGGGCTCTGTTGTTAACGGTTTTGAAAGCATTACAGGTCAAATTAATGTAGAATTGCGTAAACCGTGCCATGAAGACAAAATGTACTTTAATGCTTATGCAAGTCAGGCTGCAAGACTCGAAATGAATACTTTTGCAAAACAGGAAATCACTGAAAACTGGAGTACTTCAACGCTTCTTCATGCTTCTACCAGAGCGCAAAGACGTGACCATAATCATGACGGATTTCTTGATATGCCGGTGGGTAAACAGTTTGGATTTATCAATAGATGGAAATGGACCAACAATGCCGGACAGGAAGGTCAGATCGGCATGAAACTAACATTTATGGAAAATATAAGTGGTCAAACAGATTTTGACCCGGGCAAATCATTAAGAAATCAAGTGTGGGGTGCTGATATCATTACCAACAGGGCCGAAATCTGGGCCAAAAGAGGTTTTGTAAACCTGGATACTCCTTATAAAACGCTCGGATTTCAATTTTCAGGAGTGTATCATGATCAAAAAGCACAATTCGGACTTAGAAGATACGATGCAACACAAAAGTCATTGTATTTTAATATGATTTATCAGACCATTATTGACAATACAGATCATCAGGTGAGAATGGGTACAAGCTTCCAATATGATAATTTTAATGAACTTGTTGCAGCGAAACAATATGACCGAAATGAATGGGTACCTGGAATATTTGGTGAATATACGTATAAAGGCTCTGAAAAATTTTCAATTCTTGTGGGCGGTCGGGCGGATTATCATAATAATTTTGGTGTTTTCTTTACTCCAAGGATTAACTTACGATATGCTCCTGACCAGAAGACGGTGGTTCGATTGGCTGCTGGAAGAGGGCAAAAAACGGCCAGTATTTTTGCAGAAAATATTGGTGTTTTTGCATCCAACAGAGAAATAATAGTTGAAAGCCAAAACAACGAGACACCTTACGGATTACAGGCAGAAGTGGCATGGAATTTGGGGCTGAGCCTTACTAAAGAAATTTCTATAGGCAAAAAATTGTTGTCATTGTCTTTTGATTTAAACAGAATAGATTTTACCAATCAGATAGTGATTGACCTGGATAGAAGTGCCAGACAAGTAATCTTTTACAACCTTAAAGGAAAATCTTATTCAAATAGTGCGCAAATACAGGCAGAAATAGATGCAGCAAAATGGCTTGACATCAGATTGGCTTACAGGTACAACGATGTAAAAACAACTTACAGTGAGGAACTTTTACAAAAGCCATTGGTATCCCCACAACGGGCATTTGCAAACTTTGCGGTAAAGCCAGGGAAAGGTTGGACATTTGATTATACCATTAACTGGTTGAGCTCCGTTAGAATTCCTTCTACAGCAGCAAATGACGAAGAGCACAGGTGGCCGGAAAAGTCTCCATCCTATTTTTTGAGCAACGCACAGATTAGCAAAAACTGGGGCGGAAATTTTGAAATGTATTTGGGTGGTGAAAACATTTTTAATTATAGACTGGAACACCCTATCATTGGAGCTCACGCACCATTTGGGGAGTATTTTGATAGTTCACTCGCATGGGGACCTATCATGGGTGTTAATATTTATGCGGGCATCAGATACAGCATAAAATAGAGCTCAGATTATTTTCTTCTTGGAAAAAACACATAAAAAAAGCACCATTTTCTGTAAATGGTGCTTTTTTTTAATGGGATTATGAAGATGCTTTTATTTTTTACTGATGTCTTTTAGTAATGTTTCAACAGCTACTTTCAATTGTTCATCCGTTCCTTTGGATATCCAGTCAGGCTGATTTTCCACCAAAATGTCCGGCACTGCAGGCCCAAGTTCCTGATTTTGATCTGTAGCTTTAGTAAACCATCCACGTAGCGGCAATCTTACAAAAGAACCATCCATCAGGCTTTTGCCACCTGTAGATATTACAGAACCATTGGTAGGAAGTCCAACCAGTTTTCCGATACCTAATGTTTTATAAGCGTGTGAAAAAATTTCAGCATTCGAATAACTACCTTCATTACAAAGGGCAATAGATGGTTTTAACCAAGCAGAATAGACCAATCGTTCTCCAGTGGGATAGTAGTCTTTAAATTTGAGTTTATCTTTTTCGAGATTTTCACTTGCTCCTCTTGGTATGGTATAGGCGTGTTGCTTATAATTCAACATGGTCATCAGAAAGTCAGTAGTAGACCCACCTCCGTTGTATCTGACATCTATCACCAATCCTTCTTTTCCATAACCTGCAGCAGTAAACTCTCTTTCTACAACGTCAAAACTTGGAAAATCCATCCCTTTAATATGTATATACCCAAGTCGGCCACCAGAATATTTTTCCACTAATTTTTTTCGGTTTTCAACCCATTCATCATATAAATTATTGGATATACTAGCAGTAAGCCGGATTGGTATTTCTTTTGTAACATTTTCTCCCTTATTTACGGTCAGCAGCACTTTTTCATTTACCAGACCATTGAGCAAGGAATAAAAATTAATATTGCCTGTTACGGGTTCACCATTTACTGCTGTGATGACATCTCCTTCTGAAAGTTTGCTGTTTTTCTTATCAGCAGGCGTTTCAGGAACTATATGGGTTACTTTGATCCCTCCGGAAACAGGCATTAATTCTGCACCTATCATTCCGGTTGATTCTTTTTGTGTATCAGCTCTATCCGAACCCCTCAAGCCCATATGACTGGAATTTAGTTCACCAAGCATGAGATTAAACATATCCCTAAAATCATTTTCAGTACTGGCATTTATACATCTTTCTTTATACTTGTCATGAAGTTTCAACCAGTTTTTACCATGAAACATCGGATCATAAAATCCGTCCCTTATAGTTCTCCATGCTTCTTCAAAAACCTGTAGTCGTTCATTGACATAATCTATTTTCATTTTTGCCGCAAAAGGTAAGGATTCAGGTGAGCCAGACTTTAAATCAACCCGACTGATCGAACCCTGTTTGGTATAATACAAAAACTTTCCATCTTTATCTATTTTCAAATTATCGGGATTAGATCCGTCCTTGGTTATTTCTTTCAGACTTTTACCGTCCCATTTTATACTATAGAGGTCACGTCCTTTTGACACACTGCTATTTGTGGTATAATAAAATGTTTCGCCATCAGAAGAGATTACAAATTCAGATTCATCTCCTGGAAAACTGGTCACACGAAATATTCGTTCGTGAATGTTTTCCATGTCAATTTTAATTTCCGGCACTATTTTTTTATCTGTTTCTGACTTGGATTTGGAAGACTCAGCGTCTCCGATATCTTTATCTTGCCAGTCCTGAACGTCTTTTTCCCAATCTTCTTTTTTAAGCCACACAAACCAAACATCTTCACTCCTTCCTGCACCTCTTTCTGAAATAAATCCTAACTTTGAACCATCCGCACTCCAAAATGGGCTGTGGTCTCTACGTGGGTGCATAGAAATATTTACCGGTCCGTTTTTATTGTCTGCCGACTGGATAAAGACTTCCTGATTAAAATACAAATCATTCAGCGAATAGGATAACCATTTGCTGTCAGGACTCCAGGATATATCTTCAGGAGCGTCCCAGCTATTACTTAGTATGACTTCATTGGTCATCTGACCATCTTTATTTATATCTGCGACTATAAAAGTACCTCTACCTCGAACCAATGCAATTTTTTTTCCGTCAGGTGATATAGATAGAGAAGTTTCATCTGTATCTGTTTTGCTGATTTGTGATATTTTATGTTTGAGTGTTTTAAAAATATTTATCTGAGATGTGTCTGCAGAAGACAGCATAAAAACATCAAAATTACCATTCATTCTATCACTGCAAAAAAGCAAGGTGGAGTCATTCAGCCAGGTAGGCTCTATGTCTCTAAAAGGGTGATTGGATGCGTTTATACTTCTTGGTTTATCTTTATCTGTTTCTTTAATAAATATTTCACCACGAACCGTATAAGCCAATAATTTGCCATTGGGCGAAACTTCATAATCTGTTGCATCAGTAATAAAAGTCTTTTTTTCTGTTGGGTCTAATCGATCATCAGCACTTATCAAGACATTGAGTTGCTCAGCTGTTCCACGATTGGTTTTCATTGTATATAAGTGTACATCTTTTTCGAAAACAATAGAACTGCCATCAGCAGATACACTATATGAACGAATAGATTCATCTTTATAGCCCGTCAATTTTTCAGGTTTATCATTGGATTTACCATTTTCGTCTATCTTAAGTCTATAAATATTATAAGCTCCGTCTATACTGCTGAGAAAATACAACACCTGATTGCCTCCCCATTGCGGGTAAATGTCATTGGTTCCAAAACCTGGCAATTTGTGATATGTCTTTAATTTTGTATCATAAATCCATAAATCCCTGTCAGAGCTACCTTGATAGTCCTGACGTGCAACAGGATTAATATCGCCTCGTACGAAAGCAAGAAATCTACCGTCAGGTGACAATACAGGGTCGTGCCCTACTGCATCGAGTATCCTGTATTCGGTCCCTCCTTTTGGATGTATGGTATAAACTTCAGAAGGGCGCTCAATTTGTCTGAACTCCCTATTTGTTGAAAAAATAATTTTGTCCTGTTGAGTCCAGCTTGAAATATTATCAGCTCCGGAATGAAATGTAAGTCGCTTTGCCTGGCCACCTTCAGCAGGCATCACAAAAATATCATTGTTTCCATATCTTCCGCCTGAGAAAGCAATGCTATTCCCATCAGGGCTAAACATAGGATTGCTTTCATAAGCCTCATGAATGGTGAGCCTGGTCGCTTTTCCACCTGTAGAAGGAAGGGTCCAAATATCTCCCTGAAATGAAAATGTGATCATTGTCCCATTTTTATTCATGGCGGGATAGCGAAGTAAAAGTGTATTTTGAGCACTTAATCCATAGACTTGGAAAAAGATAATACTCATTAAAAAGCATTTATTCATACCGTTCAATTTTGGAAAAATATTTTTAATATTCTGGAAATTTAGATTGTCTTGAGATTCTTTCAAGATTTATAAAAAATATACTTGATCATCAGACAATGAGATTGGATAAGAATTATTTTAAAACTAATCTTTTAAAAAAGGAAGCGAAACTACCGTAGATTCAAGCAATTTTTTACCCGCCTGAATAAATATTTTACTTTCGGGGGCAGCATGACTTATCTTTACATAACCCATTCCAATTGGTATTTCCAATGAAGGTGATTGAGTTCCTGAAGTGACTACCCCAATTTCTTGTTCATTTTCATCAAAAATAAGATATCCATGTCTTGGAACTCTTCGTTCATCCATGACAAAACCAACGAGTTTTTTTGTCAAACCTGATTCTTTCTGAGAAGTCATCCAATCCTGCCCGTTAAATTTCTGTGATTTTTTAAGTTTAGTAATCCAGCCTAGTCCTGCTTCAAGTGGCGATGTAGTATCATCTATATCATTGCCATAAAGACAAAATCCTTTTTCCAGCCGGAGGGTATCTCTTGCGCCTAGTCCACAAGGCTTTATGTCAAACTCTTTGCCAGCATCAAATATTGCTTTCCAAAGTGTTTCCGTGTTTTCATTGGCTACATACAATTCGAAGCCTCCGCTGCCGGTGTACCCTGTGGCAGAAATAAGTACATTGTCAATTCCGGCAATCGTTCCTTTTGTAAAGGAGTAGTACTTGATTGAACTTAGATCGACATTAGTCAGTTTTTGAAGTAAATCTATGGCTCTTGGTCCCTGAACTGCTAATAGTCCGGTTTTTTCAGAGATATTTATAAGACGGGTGTCATACTCATTATTTGCTGTAATCCAGTTCCAGTCTTTT
Organism: Saprospiraceae bacterium; assembly: GCA_016714445.1. Classification (GTDB taxonomy): domain Bacteria; phylum Bacteroidota; class Bacteroidia; order Chitinophagales; family Saprospiraceae; genus OLB9. The sequence goes on from JADJNF010000008.1 coordinate 490,232, forward strand.
TCAATATTTGATGCATTAACAACCAGCATAAAAGCTTGTTCTCCCTCACTACACATTTCCTCCGGAAGTCTGTACACAAGCAGATCGTCCACTATGCCTCCATCATGATTTGGTAGACAACTATATTGGGCATCACCGATAGCTAATTTTGATGCATCATTACTGGTGACTTTTTGTACCAGTTGTAAAGCTTCTTTACCGCGTACAATAAATTCTCCCATATGAGATACGTCGAAAATACCTACTCCGTTGCGCACGCTCATGTGCTCATCTGTGATGGTAGTATATGATATGGGCATATTGTATCCGGCAAATTCAGCCATTTTGGCCCCTAACGCAATATGTAAATGTGTGATTGGTGTATCTAACATGGCACGAAAATTAAATTATTTGATAAAGTATGCCCAAAGATAATCAAGATAACTAAATTTAAGAAAACGAACTTCTACTAATTGGAATTTATAACCAATAATCAAAAGTGCCCGAACCTTTTCCTACAAATATGCGACATAATGACATTAAAAATCAAAAATACATGACATAACGACAGTCTAGGAAGACATTTTGTGTAGCATTTTTAGTGAAAACTGGAATGGAACATCTATTGCAGGTAAAATGATGTAAATTTATTTGAAACCTTTAATATTTAAAAAAATGACAAACATAGTATTTAGACCACAGATCAACAGAGTAAATCAAGAGTTAAACAGAGTTTTTGGTGAGGTATTTAACAAGCCTGTTCAAGAATTATTAAATGAGAAAAAAGCAAATCACTTTCCTGCTTATGCCAACATTGAAGAGCAAAATGAGAAATTTATAATCCATTTGTCTGTTCCGGGTTTTGATAAAGAAAATATTTCAATTCAACTTCATGAAAACAGGTTGATTATAGGCGGAAAAAATGAACATGCAGATGATAGAAAATATCAGCTGGCAGAATTTAATAATACTTCCTTCGAAAGAGTTTTTATTCTTCCGGAAGATATTCAGAGAGACAAACTTGAAGCTACTGCAGAAAATGGAATTTTAAAGCTTACAGTTTATAAATCTGAGAAGAAGGCACCATTAACCATTCATGTAAAATAATATTTATTAACCATTAAAACCTAATAATATGAACATCCTAAAAGTAAATCCAGTATTTCAAGGTCGTACATTTACAAATCTAATGGATGACGTTTTTAACAGAAGTATTTCTGATTTGGTAGGTTCGGATTTTTCTGTGACTACTCCTTCGGTAAATATTACTGAAAATCATGACACCTTTACCCTTGAACTGGCCGCACCTGGTCTGGACAAAAAAGATTTTAATATTTTTGTTGATAAGGATCAGTTGGTAATCTCTGCATCAAAAGAGGTAAAAAACGAAGATAAAGAAGAAGGGAAATGGACCAGAAAAGAGTTTAATTATACAACATTTAAAAGGACATTTCATCTTACAGATGCTGTCGACGCTGAAAATATTAATGCAGAATACAATAAAGGTATTTTGACATTGGTACTCCCGAAAAGGGAAGAGATTAAAGCAAAAGCACCTAAAACTATTGAAATAAAGTAATTGGGGGATAGTTTTTCATAATTTAGTTTTGATTGAAGGGTCTTTGATAGTTTTTCAAAGATCCTTTTTGACATTATTCCTGAAATTAAAAAGTCTGACAACCTAAGATTGATTATCAGACTTTTTTCTCAGCTTTTAAAAACAAAAAGTCTCATCAAAGCTATTATTTATCTTGAAAGAGTGCCGAAGGCGGGACTCGAACCCGCATGACTCGCGTCACACGCCTCTGAAACGTGCGTGTCTACCAGTTTCACCACTTCGGCAATATATGGTTGTGCAAATGTATACATTTAATTCATGGTAAAAAATATTTGGCATAATTTATGAAATAAATTAACTGAAAACATTGACAATTCAAAAAACAGAGTTATCTTTGCGTTTTGGAAGTAAAAATTTATTAATTAACATCAGTCAAAAATAAGCGCATATAGAGTAAACATCTACACTTAAAATTAGAAAATTTATTTAACCCGTAAATAATTGTGTAGGTATGCAGCTTAAGATGTTAAACGATCAGGAACTCATTTCATTGTATCTTAATGGTAATCAATCTTCTTTTGAAGTCTTATTAAAGAGACATAAAGACAAGATATATACATCCATTTATCTGTTTGTCAAAGACACAGAACTTGCTGAAGATATTTTTCAGGAAGTATTTATTAAAATTGTGGATACTCTCAGGAAAGAGAAATACAATAATGAAGGTAAATTTCTTCAGTGGGCTATGCGTATAGCATATAATATGTGTGTGGATCATTTCAGAAGATCAAAGAGAATGTCAAAAATTTCAACTACTGAAACATTTGATATTTTTAATGTTTTGGAATGCAAGGATGATCATATGGAAAATACCATTATCAAAAGCCAGATACATACAAAATTAAGATGTCTTATAGACCAGCTTCCTGACGAACAGAGAGAAGTGGTGATATTGAGACATTATGCTGATATGAGTTTTAAAGAAATATCACAAATGACCAGAGTAAGTATTAATACATCTCTCGGAAGAATGAGATATGCATTAATTAATCTCAGAAAAATGGTGACCGAAGCTGAATTGGTCATATAATCATAACTTAAGAGTATGTTTAAATTTTCACTTGTTGTTTAAATACAAATGCCAAAATTTTAAACATACTCTTCTTTTATTTTGACACTCTGCATACCAATAAATCACGTTGAAATATTTTACCTCCGGTTTTGACCCTGAAAGACCAGATCTTTTGGTACTCCTATTTGCAAAGCAGGAGGTATCGTGGGTTGTGGTTCACCAAATAACGGTTGCTTATAATTAAGTCCATTTAAACCACCTACGCCTGATGTGATACCATTGCGAACAGGAATATAGCTGGTGTCAAGAACATACAGCCGGTAATGGTTTCCCAAAAGGGAGATGGTATCTATTCTTAATACTTTGTTGCCGTTAAAATATTCAGTACTTAAGGCAATCGTATCTCCAACCGTTGCATCAAAATTATAAATAGCTACTTCCGAAGAGTTAACATTTTCTCTGGAAAAAACCTTGTTTTCTGCAGCATCATACCTTAAAAAAGCAGGACCAATTTTTTGATAGCTTATGGTCTTGCTACCTTGATGTGGAAAATGTGGTTTGGTCGTATTGTTGTGTATAAACCGTTTATATAGCTTTTTGTATTGGATTCCTTCTATGATGGTATCACCGGATATGGTATTTTCATAGAGACAGGAATACATAAATATTTGACCCGGTTCATAACTTTTTTCCGTTTGATATACCCATCTGGCATTGTCATTAAAATAATGGTTTTGTTGCGCTGATGACCAATGACCCAGACAAACAAGGATTAAAGTTATCGAGACGGTAATTTTCTTTGAGAAAAATAAAGTCTTTATTATTTGAGTCCGCTCCGAAAAGTCTTTGCAGCAGAGAAAGGGGTTGGGTAAAAAAAGGTTGATTATCATTTGATTTGTGTTTTCGGAATAGACTCATTATTAAGTCATTAAATGTCCTGATAATAAATCACTTTTTAGATAAGCTTCATGATACCGCTTTGGGTAAACATAATCTTCGTCCTTACTCAAAATCAATACATAGGGTAACCCAATTTCCGCAAACCAATTTATTTTGAGTATAAAATGTTATTTGAAAAAAGGGCAAAATACTCAACCATCACCTGCTTCACAAAACACTGATCAATCCCATCTGAGCCAACCTAATAACTAAATCAGTGCTGTTTGTGCATTCAAACTTTTCGAGAAGTGTATTTTTCTGATTATTGATGGTATTGACTGAAGTGCCCAGCAAATCTCCGATTTCTTTGGCTGAAAATCCTTCTTTTAGATATAAAACTATTTCTTTTTCCCGTGATGTCAGTTGGATAAGTGGCTTCCCAATATTTTTTTGTTTGTTGTTATCCTCATATATCTCCAAAACAATTGCCCATAAATGTGCCAGGTTTTCTTTCTTATTAACCACTCGAAAAACACCGATATCCAGCAAAGACTGGATGATGAAAGAATTGGATATACTGGTATAGGCGATTATTTTGATACCCGGATAAGTCTGCAGTATATGATGAAATAATGAAAATCCTGCATCTTCATCAGATAATACGTCAGAAATAATAATATCGGGCACATGTATGGTTAAACACTCTTTGACTGCTGAGATAGTTTGACACTGATCGATATCTACTCCTGGATCTTTTGCTGTAAAATATGCTGCAATGGCTTCAGTTACAAAGATATGATCATCGTATAAAAGTACCTTCATGGCTTATTTATGTGGTGCAAATATAACAAATTGTTCCGGTAATATTGGTCTGTAGATTTACGTAATTTACACTAAAACGACGCCAGCCACTGTCCCACCACCCTTCGCATTCTCAAAACGCAACTTTACTTTCGACCCTACCAATAGATTGCTCACCAGCATGATGCCCATGCCTGAGCCACCATCAGTTTCGTTCTTGTCAATATCTTTTTTACCCAGATTATTCATGGTTTCCGGGTCGATACCTTTACCATGGTCTCTGACATAAATACCATTCGATTTTGCGTATATTTCAATATTCTGATTATCCGGGCTGAATTTGATGGCATTGGTCAAAAGATTGAGTAGTATAAAATATAGTTTCTGAGCTGAGATGGGCAAAGATAAACCCGGGGTTGCGGCTACAGTATTTATTATTATAATATTTTTATCATTCAGCTTGTATTGGAGTTGATCGGTGATGGTTTGGATAGTTTTTATGATGGTATCATGATCTGAGATGTCTGACTGATGTGCCGTATATGATTTTTTGAGCTGCAATAGATTGTTCACTATACTGTTGATGGATGACACCTGATCACCTATACTTTGGTTGGCTTTTTGTAAGACCGGATCTTCTGATTTTATTTTTTGAAGCAGGAGTTGCACCCCGAGCATAGGCTCTTTGATATCGTGCGATAAAGAATAAATAAGGTTTTCATTGGCCTTGTTGTATAATTCCAATTGGTCTTTTTGATCGTTGATGGTTTTATTTGCCCTGGTTTTGATGAGGTAAGCTCTGTAAGCAAAAAACAATAATCCACCAAGCAGCAATAACCCAAATCCCATGAATTTCTGAAACATTTTTTCCTGCTCGATTTTTTGTAAGTTTTCCAGTGCTATCTTTTCCCTTTCTTGATTGAATTCATAGTCTTTGCGCAGTTCAGTGATTTTCTGGATATTTTTTTCATTAACAAGGCTGTCACTGTATTGGACATATCCTTCATAATACGCCAAAGCAGCTTTATGGTTTCCACTTAATTTGGCAGCATCATACATACACATCCAGGCTTTAGCAGCCCAGGCAATGTCTCCTATTTTCAGAAAGTTGTCTTTGGCAAATGTACAGTTTTGAATTGCTTTTTTGTAGTCACCTTTTTTTATATAATGTTTTCCTTTATCTACTGATATATAATACATGTCGGCGTCATATCCTGAATTTTTGAAGTAATCATGCGCTTCATCGTAGAGCAGTTCAGCTTCATCATACCTACCCATTTCGTCATAGGTTGCTGCCAGATAACATTTGATGTCATGAATCATAAACTGATGCTGAAGCGAATCAAAGAGCGCCAAAGCATCTTTAAATGTATTCTCAGCTTCAGCAAAATTATCCACATCCAATGCACTTGTCCCCAATCCTCTCAAGGCATAGGCCACGACATTTTTGTTATTTGCTTTTTTGCCGGAAGCTACAGCCTGACGAAAATATTTGTTGGCGTCATCATACTTCTCCATATTGACGTATACATCACCCAGTTTGATATACAAATTACCTAAATTTTTATGATGCTTTGTTTTTTCGTTTATTTGAATGCCTTCAAGATAAATGGCTATCGCTTCGTCGTTTTTCCCCAGGTTGTTTTTGATAAGGCCATAATTGACCAAAAAATACGGATCAATGTCAGGTTGATGGTTCGTTTTAAAAATTCGATACGCCCGCTCCATCTGAAACTCTGCTTCTGAGAGTTCGCCTTTTCTGTAATAGCCCAAACCATAATAATGATGCAGATTGACCTTGTCTTTAGGAGTACAATTCGCATCTGCCAAAAGCTTTTTTATGTGATTATACACTGTATCCTCCATAGGGATTCTGAAAGTATTGATGGCGTTAATGGCTGATGTTTGAGCACTGAATTCACTCTTATCATCAAAAATGATGCGATAAAGTGAGTCTTTTTTGTGTTGCAATTCTTTGGAGTTCCCTTGCGTGAAAACATTGCTTACTGACCACAAGCAAATAAATACTAACACCGTTCTACACAAGAAATAATGCATGAATGTTGGTTAATTCGGCGATTTATGAAGGTCAAATATACAAAGATTTTTTTGGTTTGGGTCAACAGTTAGATATATAGATGGTGGGTGCTCTTTCACTTCATCCTTTCGTCAGGAAAACCAAAAAAAAAACACTTCTCAAAAAATGCAAATTATAGTCAATCCGGAATTATTTTAGGGCATGAAAATCTAAAAAGGGCCATAAAACCCCGATGGTCGAAGTTTGCAACTTCGATCCCATACATTCACCCCGTTGAATATTCATCCTACGGGAATAAGAATTTGCAATTCGCCATCACAAATGTCAAAATCTTCTGCATGAAAGTAACATGAGAATTTTTCAGACGCACCCATCTCCATTAGTTAAAAATAACTATTGTAAGCCGGATTTTTTTAGTATACTTTTGTGCGTGAAATATTTTATATCTAATCAAGCAGGATTTTTATGTCGGCCATCGGATACACGTCCATCAAACCCATCAGCGAATACGTCGCACTTAAGGCAGAGATTGCATACTGGAAACAGCAATACTTCGATCTGCATTCAAAAACAGAAGCAAATAGCACATCATCTCCAACGTCCTTATACATCAAAGACAATGGTATCACCAGACAAGTATTGCTTACTCAAATCATCATGCTGGAAGCGGACAGCAACTATACACGTATTGTGCTTGTCTGTGACGAAAATATCCTTACATCCAAAACCCTAAAGTACTGGATAGGGAAGATAGGGATCAATGTTGATTTTGTCAGACCACACCGATCCTTTCTGGTCAATAAAAAGCACATCATATCTTATCAATCCAATTCACGTAAAATGATCCTAACAGGAAACAGAGAAGTACCACTGGCACGCAGCTTTAAAGTGAACTGTTTGAGCGGTCCGAATGACGAATGAGCGAGCGAACAAAATGACGAACGTTGAGTGATTCGAATGATCTGAACATTAAACCTAACATTTTCAAAAATAAACACTTTAACAATAATATCATGACACAAAAAATTTTACTTCTTTTCTTATCTGTAATGATCTCACTGTCAGCTTCTGCCCAAGTAGGTATCAATACTACCATGCCTGATGCATCCGCAGCTCTGGATGTAACATCTACAGACAAAGGTTTGCTTATACCAAGAGTAGCCCTAGCATCTGCTATAGGAGACCCAGCTGAAGGCCTCATGGTTTACCAGACCACAGCTCCAAAAGGATTCTACTACTTTACTGGAATGGGATGGACCCTGATAGGCAGTGACAACCTAGGCAATCATACTGCCACAACAAACCTTAACATGGCTAGCCAAGATATCATCGCCGTTGATAGTATTGGTGCCGCCAAGGCTAAGATCGGACCTAACACATACCCAACCACAACTGGTACTAATGGACAAGTTTTGACTACAAATGGTGCTGGTGCATTATCTTGGGGCTCTGCATCTGGTGGTGGTGGTGCTCAATTATTAGTACGGGTATTTGCCAACACGCCTCAAACCTTTGTTGCAGCATCTAGCTTTGTCTTGCCAGTTATAGCCACTTGCATGGGAGGTATCAACACCAATGTAGGCGGTGCGTGGAATGCGGCCACAGGTATTTTTACTGCCCCTTCAGCTGGACTTTATATGGTCTCTGTTCATTCCATTAATCTAGCAGGTACTTCTACTGTTCCAGTACCTTCTATTGATGTGGACAATAATCAGGCATTACCTTTATTAGATATAACTGGCGGTGAAGGTGATTTTTTTGGTGATGTTACTACGCAACTTACCCAGGTCCATCCTAATCCGTACAAGCACCGTGCAAAAATACAGGCTTTGATCTATCTAAATGCCGGTCAAACATTTTCACTGCGGATGCATAGTCATTTAAGTACCGCTAGTGCAACACCATCACAGGATGGTACTACAAATATGACAATTGTCAAATTGAATTAGCGTTTTTGGATTCAAAGAAAGAATATAATGAAATTTGATAAGATTAGACTTATCAAACTTTAATCATAAGTATGATAAATTTCTTAAAAAAATATCAAAAAGTGCAATGGATGATCTTCTCCATTGCACTTTTAATATGTATCAATACCATTCCTAATAAATGGGCCATAGATGATAGCGTCATAATCCATCAAAATAATTTTGTAAAAAAAGGCATCTCTGGCATTCCAGACATCATGACCAAAGATGCTTTTGCCGGACTTTACGGACAAGATGTAAATGCAGTATCAGGTGGAAGGTATAGACCGCTATCGCCTATGCTTTTTGCGGTACAAGCAGAAATATTTGCTTCGACAAAAAAAGACATCCATCAGGAAATAGAAAAAGACAAGGCAGAAAATAAAATTAAGGACCTAAGCGATAAGACCTGGTTCCCCAATATCCTGCATTTTTTCAATGCCTTGTGGTATGCCTTGCTTTGTATGGTCATTTATAGGACATTATTTTTGCTATTAAATCAAAAACAAGAAGCTGACAATACCAAAGCTAATTTTATAGCTTTTGTTACTACACTTATATATACTATACATCCTTTGCATACAGAGGCTGTTGCGAATGTAAAAGGATTGGACGAGATACTGACCATGTTGGGTTCAGTGGCAACGCTATACTTTGTGTTGCTTCAGTTTTTAAAAGACAAAAGTGAACCTAATTTTAAAAGTCAGAGGTATTTGATTTATGCTGCTGTTTGTTATCTATTGGCTTTATTTGCTAAAGAGTCTGCTGTCACTTTTATAGCCATCATTCCATTGGCGATGTGGTTTTTTACAGAGGCAAGCACACGGAATATTTTCAAATTGACGATGCCACTATTATTGCCTTTATTTATTTTCCTGGGCATAAGGACAGCCGTATTACATCAACCCAATAAGCAAACAATCGCTAAAGAATTGATGAATGATCCTTTCTTGGTATTAGATACTAAGGCAGAGTATGCACCCTTGGTACAAGGCTGAGATATTAAGACGCTTGTCAATCCGAATGAAAATACGTTTACTAAAATGCCATTTAGTAATCAATTGGCAACTAATTTTTATACATGGGGTAAGTATTTACAATTGCTTGTTCTACCTTATCCACTTACGGTAGATTATTATCCCAGACATATTGCGGTTAAATCATTTTCGGATATTTCCGTAATTGTTTCAGTAATTATTCATTTGTTCTTATTAGGTTGGTCGCTATACTATATTCGAAAAAAGAGAATCATGGCCTTTGGTATCTTGTATTACTTCATCACTTTTTCCATCGTATCTAATTTATTTTTTCCAATAGGGACCAATATGGCAGAGCGTTTTATGTTTATGCCTTCACTTGGTTTTTGTTTGATCGTAGCAAGTATGCTATATGATTTAGGGTTAAAATGGAGTGTCAATAAAGACGGCAAAGGATTTAAAGCCATTTATTTTGGGTTAGGAGCTTTGGTCGTTGTATTTTCTGTAATAACCATCAACAGGAATTTTGACTGGAAAGATAATTATACATTATTTTCTAAGGATATAGATGTTTCAACAAATAGTGGAAAGATACACACAGATCTTGCAGGAGAACTTATAAATCAAGCTAACCGCATCAGAGAAGAAAAAGAGTTAGCAACTACAGGTTTTACTGCTGAGCAAAAAAAGGTTGCAATGAAAGAAAAGGACATTGAAAGAGCTACATTGTTTAATCAGGCTATTCCGCTGCTGAATAAAGCAGTTGAAATTCATCCCATGAACAACAAAGCTTGGTTGTTTATGGCCAATGCCCATCACCTACTTGGTGAAATGGAAAGCAATACCCCCAATGTCAATCTTACATTACTCAATACTGCTCTTGCCGCCTACGAACAGGCTGATAAATACAAGGGCGTAGGTATGGATACTATCGTTGCCGAATTCAAATCATTGTGCCTTATGGGTATAGGAAAGATTATGGGCGAAAAATTTGGGGATATCAATACTGGGATTAATTTTCTTGAAAAAGCAAGTAGTTTAGATCCAAAAAATGCAGAAGCATTTCTATTGTTAGGAACAGCCTATTCCATGAATCAGGATTTCGAAAAAAGTATAACCAATACTCAAAAAAGTCTAGAACTGAGACCTGATGATAGAGACACTAAAAAAAATATGGCTACAGCTTATCAACAATTTGCACTTGCGGATACTAAACAAAAAGCTGGTTTATTGATAGCAGAAAAGCTTTTGCTTGATGTTCTAAATGAAGAGAAAAAGTTGGCCGACAATGATGTAAAAAAGAGGGATGGTTTGTTACGTACCTTAGATTTATTAATAAAGAATTATACCCTACAAGGCAAGACTGACAAAGTTAAGGAATTTAAAAGTGAGTTGCAAAAGTTTGATTCTGATAGCATCGAAGGATGAAGCGAGTCAATATGATGCTCTAAGTAATGTTAAGACGTCAAAAATTTGCAACTTCGATCCCATACATTCACCCCGTTGGTTATTCTTCCTACGGGATTAAGAATTTGCAATTCGTTATCACAAATGTCAAACTCTTCTGCATGAAAGAAACATGAGAATTTTTCTGGCGCACCCATCTCCATTAGTTAAAAATAACTATTGAAAGCCGGATTTTTTTAGTATACTTTTGTGCGTGCAATATTTTATATCTAATCAAGCAGGATTTTTATGTCAGCCATCGGATACACGCCCATCAAACCCATCAGCGAATACGTCGCACTTAAGGCAGAGATTGCATACTGGAAACAGCAATTCTTCGATCTGCATTCAAAAACAGAAGCAAATAGCACATCATCTCCATCGTCCTTATACATCAAAGACAATGGTATCACCAGACAAGTATTGCTTACTCAAATCATCATGCTGGAAGCGGACAGCAACTATACACGTATTGTTCTTGTCAGTGGCGAAAATATCCTTACATGCAAAACCCTTAAATCATGGATGGAAAAGATAGGTGCCAATACATATTTTGTCAGACCACACCGATCTTTTCTGGTCAATAAAAACCACATCATGTCCTATCAATCCAAACCACGTAAAATGATCCTAACTGGAAGCAAAGAAGTACCACTCGCACGCAGCTTTAAAGTGAATGATTTAAACGATCCGAATAACGAATGACATGCGCGAAGGTCACACCTTCAGGGGATGGGGCTTGCCTGCTTCGAAGCAAGCTGGGTAGCGAGGGCAATAATGAATGACGAGCGACGAACGATCCGAATGACCCACGACGAGTTATCCGAATGATCTGAAAATTAAACTATAAACAAATAAACATTAAACCTAACATTTTCAAAAATAAACACTTTAACAATATTATCATGACACAAAAAATTTTACTTCTTTTCTTATCTGTAATGATCTCACTAGCTGCTTCTGCACAGGTAGGTATCAATACCATCACGCCCGATCCATCAGCTGCACTCGATGTGACCGCTACGGACAAGGGATTGCTCATACCCAGAGTCGCACTGGCATCTGCCATAGCAAGTCCGGCAGCAGGTCTTATGGTACATCAGACGACGGCACCCGCAGGATTTTATTATTACAATGGTACGGCATGGACGATGATAGGTGGCGGTAGCCCATCAGAACTTGAAAAAATCACCGAAGCTGGCAAAACAGGTCACCGTATTCTCGGTAGAAATCCCCTAAATTATGGAGATATAGGAATTGATGCTATAGACTTATCGTTAAGCCCAGGTCAAAGCCCTACAAAAGGCGCTACTGGTGATTATTCTACTTCGTTAGGTTATAACACAACTGCATCCGGTTTTAATTCCACAGCAATGGGTAGTACTACGGTTGCATTTGGTCAAAGTTCCACAGCAATGGGTATTGGTACAACTGCATCAGGCCAAAATTCCACAGCAAAGGGTAATAGTACAACTGCATCAGGTTTATCATCTACTGCTATGGGTAACAATACATCTGCATTAGCTGATTATTCTACAGCAATGGGTAATGGTACAACTGCATCGGGCCAAAATTCCACTGCAATGGGTATAAATACCATCGCATCAGGACAGTATTCCACAGCAATGGGGGTTGCTATTTATGCAAAAAGCCTAGGTGAAACAGTTGTAGGTATTCAGAATACCGAATATACACCTCTTGGTATAACTGAATATAATGCTTCCGACCGTGCCTTTGGTGTAGGTATTGGACCAAATTCTGCTAATAAAAAAGACGGCCTTATTGTCTATAAAGATGGTACGCTTGCTTTTAATAAATTAACCGCAGCACCAGCTACAACCACAGACCGATTTTATGTATTGAACAATAAACTCAACTACAACGGTGCTGAAGTTGGTGGTTCAGAGCTTCAAAAACTTACAGAGGGCGGTCAAACAGGATGGCGCTTATTAGGCAGAGATCCTGCTTACCATGGTAATATAGGTAGTGGTGCTATTGATTTGACTTATAGCGATGAATTTAGTGAAACTACAGGAGCAACTGGAGTTTATTCCACAGCGATGGGTATTAATACAACTGCTTCAGGGGCATATTCAACAGCGATGGGTACTACTACAAATGCATCAGGATCTACTTCTATTGCAATGGGTGATGGTGCAACTGCTTCAGGATTTAGTTCTATGGCAATGGGTTCTGCAATTGCATCAGGGGCATATTCAACAGCGATGGGTATTGGTGTTGAATCTAAATCTTATGGCGAACTAGCAGTCGGCACTAATAACACCCAATACACACCGACTGGGATTACTACTTATAGCGCAAATGACCGGGCCTTTGGTGTAGGTATTGGTGGTGGTGGTGGTAGTAGTAGTGCGGACGGCCTCATAGTGTATAAAAGCGGAAACACTTATATGGGTAACGTTGGTTCTACACCAGCTAGTGGAACTACATCAATTATAAATGGCTACGGGGCGGGGGCATTACAAGTAAGAGCTAGTGGTGACGGCTTTAATTTGGTCACTGGTACCGGAAGTAATAGTGTTAATATAGCGAAATTTAGCACACCAAGTGCTGGTAATAGATACATTTCATTTGGTCATTTAGGCGGTACATATTTAGGTAATTTTACAGAAATAGGCAGAATAGAGGCTAGTGGAGGATCTGGAGTGAGTTATATGACATCATCCGATGCAAGATTAAAAATCGATAATGGCAGTTTCTCCCACGGATTATCAACTATTAAAAGTATAAACATACATAACTATACTTGGAAGGAAGATCAAAGAAAAGATGTAGGTGTTTTTGCACAGGAGTTATATAAAGTTTTTCCAATTGCTGTAAGCAAAGGCGACGATAATGCTTCACTCGATAAAAATCAAAAAATATGGCAAGTGGACTATAGCAAGTTGGTACCAGTATTAATAGCAGCCACACAAGAATTATCAAAAAAAATAGAAGAGTTGGAAGCTAAAAATGCCAACTTAACGAGTCAGGTAAAAGAAATGGCTTCTCTTAAAAGCGACATAGAAGCTATAAAAACTCAGTTGGGTTTGAGTACAAAAAGTACGGTGTCCAGCAATTAGAATTCTTTTTTGAACGTTAGACCAGCGAGAATTTTGGGTGTATCCCATTAATTTTAAATATAAAGACTGTATTTGCTATTACAAAATCACTAAGTCCCGCTGATAAACCTTTCCTCCGGTTTTTAGTCTGTATTGATAGTAACCCGGATGAAGCTGAAATTTTTTCAGATGTATATCCAAAGTATGTGAACCTTTAAGTTTAAACCCATTTAATAAAGGTCTGATGACTTGTCCGCTTCTGTCGAGTATATCCAGAATGACAGGTCCTTCCTGCTGAATAGAAAAGTAAATCTGAAGAATATCCTTATCATCTGCTGATATTTTATGACCCAATAAAGCTCCAAATTCTTCTGACCCTACCGGAGAGTTTTTTACAGGCACCAATCCGGCGATAGGTGTCCTGTCATTACCAATAATATAATCACTCACTTCAGGTGACATACCCAGCCAGTTTTGTAAAACAGAAGCATATACATCTCTGAAATCAGTTTCAAAGATAGGATCACCATATTGATCAGTATTGATAAGATCCGGAGGATTACCTACGATTCCTTTTCCCAGTCCTTTTCCAAACAATAACATAGGCGCACTGGTACCATGGTCTGTGCCGGCAGATCCGTTTTCATAAATAGTACGTCCGAATTCTGAAAAAGTCATGCCCAATACCTTATCATCCATACTTTGTTTGGCCAGGTCTTTATAAAAAGCGCTGATGGCAGTTGAAATTCTCTGGAGTAAAATGGGATGATTGTTGTTTTGGTTGGCATGGGTATCAAAACCATCGATATATACCATAAATACTTTTGTTCCCAATCGTCCTTTGATCAGTTTTGCCACGATGGCCAATTGTTGCGCCAGATTTGTATCCGGATAATTGACTTCATTTCTTCCTTTATTGTACGCATTACTGATGGACTGACTATAACGAAAAGCGCTGTTTGCTACTTGTCTGATATAAGCGAGTGATCTGTCTGCCGGTGTCTGATCCAGTGATGAAAGATCATACAACTGCCCGGACACAGCCAGTTTATAAAACTCATTGGGGCTGGAGATGGCCAGCGCCAGATTAGTATTTTGGCCCTGAAAAACCAGATCAGTCTGTACACCTATCTGAAGTGCAGGCGGTACCGTGGGTTGTGCATCGACAAAGGCCGGCATATCATAATCAATATATCTTCCTATCCAGCCATCTTTTTTATATTCATCTGTATCGGATGCTGTAGCCCATATGTCCGATGACCTGAAGTGAGAATAATTGGGATGCGGATATCCTACATTGTGAATAATTTTCATTTTATCTTCTTCCCACATGGGCTTCAGATCTATCATTTGGTTGGACATTCCGGTTTTTTGGTCAAGTGCCCATAAATTGGATTCGGGGATGGCCAATGTAGGCCGTATGTTATAATATTCACTGTTAAATCTGTCAATCACTGTATTCAGACCATCATTTCCACCACGCAGCTGGATGAGGACCAAAGTTCTGTCCGTTTCTAAAGCACTCAATGGCCCAAAATGATCGGCTGTTCCCATAGCGTACAAGGGTATCCCATTTACCGTTGCAGCAAGTCCCGCTGCAAATATTCCTGTGGATTGCAGAAAGTCTCTGCGATTCCAGGTTTTATGATCGTTGGCATGGGCTTCAGTGTTTTCAATGGTTCTACCCTTTCTGTTATTTTGATGCTGATGACTCATAGGATATATTATTTATGATAACTGAAACTCAGGAAGTTTGACAAGATACACGAGCAAATTTGCTATCTGAAATGGTGCTTCATTCCAGCTGAGATTCCATGTTCCATCATCGAAATAGTTTTGGGGAATATCCCCTTTGAGATATAAGACAGCCGATTCGTGCAATTCAACATCCAGTTCACGACCTATAAAATGTAAGGTTAAAGCTTTTGTAATCAATTCCGGGTTATTAATATCGGGTGCTGACAGATCTATAGCCAGTTGACGCAGTGATTCCCTGTTTTTCTCATTACTCAGGGTGCTGATGATGGTTTTACAGTAATCCCATCTTTGAGTGAGTGTATTTTCATTGATCCATTCGAAATGACCCGGCCATCCGGCTACATTGACGGGATTAAATATTTCCATACCAAGATTGGATGAACCGTATCTGAAGGTCCCATATCTGTCAGTCAGATTTGCTTGGCTGACACCACTCATTCTGGCCAGATCAATAAAACACTCTATCGGGCTTTTTACTATAGCCCCGATAAATTTTTCTTCAAAAAAATGACTGCTCTTAAACAGTGCTTTGAAAACAGGCAGCAATTCCCATTCTGATGCTATGAATAATTGAGATAATTCTGTGACAAATTCCGGTTCCGGCGTATGATGAACAAATTGAATATAAAGCTTTTTACAAATATAATAGGCTACCTGGTTTTGTCTTTCTGTAAATATGAGTTGAATGACATCATTGTAGCCCCAATTGCCGGTTTTGCCAAAAATAGTTTTATTTTTATTGTCAAATTTAGCCGCATTAAAAGTAACATCGTTGCAACTGTACTGGCTGCACCTCCATCCTGTAAGTGCCCTCGCTACTTCTACGACATCACCTTGAGTATACCCATTGTTTTCCCCCATGGTAAAAAGTTCCATCAACTCCCTGGCATAGTTTTCATTGGGTTTACCGACCTCATTGAGATTACCATTGAGGTATACCAGCATAGCCGGATTTTTGCCCATATCTGACACAAACTGTTTGAAGTTGCCCAGACTATACTTATTCAGCAAAAAATAATAGCTCCATAAGTATTTATTGCAATCATACACATTGAGTTCCGTCACAAAATGATTGTGCCAGAATAGAAACAACTTGGTGCGAAGACCATCATTGATCATATCGGTAAATATGCTGTCATACAGCTCGTCCCTATGTTCAAATTTCAGATCATCATTATTTAATGCGTCATAATCTGCTGAACTGTAATTGGCCCAAACCGGGGCTGCCGGCAATGGCCTGGATTTGATATTATTGAGCGTATTTTCTATATAATCCAAGGGTTCTGATGTCAAAGCCTGTTCAATCCGTTCAGGAGAACCACCCATGCCCAATCGTCTTAAAAAATGAATAACTTTCTGCTTATTCCATGGATTGGAAGCTGAAGGTTGATAGGGTTGTAAACCAGCCATAAGATATCTTAAAAATTTCAGGCAATTTAAATCAATTTTTAGAAAAATAGAAAAAACTTATCTAATTTTACAATGCAAAATAATAAATGCTATTATGCTCAGGATTTTTATACATTGTTTTTTACTTTTTGGAATATCAAATATCAGTACTGCACAGGAAGTATTATTTATTGAGGACTTCAATGACTGTGCACTTTCTGATCAGTGGTCTTACCAATTGACAGGTAATCAAAATGTGTCCTGGGGTGTCGGACTTCCCATGAATTCAAAAGCAGAGGGTTCTTCCATCGACGGCACTTGTATGTTTTATGTAGATGATGACCTCAGCGGTGATAAAACTCCTGCTTTTAATCTTCGTATTTATTCTGATTATTTCAGCGGTGAAGGGTATAGTGATATTGCATTTAGTGCACAGGTGCATTTCAGAAGAGATAAAACAGAATTTTTGCGTATAATTATTGACAACGGTGAAAAAGAGCATGTCATCAGAGAATTTAAAGGGTCCAATTATTCCGGAACCAAGTTTTCTGATTTTATCAACATGAAGTCAGACCTGAGTTTTATAGCGACAGATAGTATGAGAATCATTATTGAATATGATGATGATAATCAATGGGGCTGGTGGGCAGGTATTGACAATATAAAAATAACCGGCACCAAAGGAGGAGCGATTGTCTTCGGTGAGCCTTTTAATGATTGTCTGCTTCCTGATGGATGGAGTACCGAAATACTGAGTGGCGCTGACAATTGGAAGTTTGGTTTGTTTACTGACGGACAATCTATAGACGGTACCTGCTTTGCCCATTTTAATGATGATGTCCTGGGCGAAAATGCACCATTATCAAAAATAAGGCTGTATAGTCCTGAATTTAATGCTACTCAATTTGCAGAATACCAACTTACGTATGACTTTATTTTCAGATTTTATGAAAAAAATGAGTATCTTCAGTTGTATGTTGACAATGGCAAAGAATGGATTCCTATCAAAACGTATAACGGAGACTACGGTGGACCCAATGTAAATCAATCAAAAAAAGATACTATTGATCTATCACCTTTCCGATCAGAAAAGATCAGGCTGATTTGGGAATACAATGATGGAGGATGGGCATGGTGGCTCGGATTTGATAATGTAAAAGTCACTGGTCAGGGCAATATAAATGACCGATGCAGTAAATCGTTGTCCCTTTCTTTGACAGAAGCCTGTCAGTCTTTTGATAATACCAATGCATTAAAAGACGACGAATTCGAAGCCACACGTTCAGGAAATACCGGGATATTGTACTATTCTTTTGAAGCTCCTGAGTCCGCAGAATATGAAATAAAGTCAACAAGTATCTTTAACGATAAACTGGAAATATTTTCCGGCTCTTGTGAAAATCCGATACTCTTCCAGAAAAAAGATAAAGACGAGTTCGGATTCCGGGGAGAACAATTAAATTTCAGCGCATTAGCAGGAGAAACTTATATGATAAGAATTTATGGCTATCAGGCAGAATTTGGTTTGGATAAAGGCAGCGGTTGTATTGGTGTGAGTAAAAAATCTGATACAATATTGCCTCCGTCAGGTGATGTTTGTGATGCTGCCATTCCACTTGTTGCCAATGCAGATTGTATTATTTCAAAAAATATAAAAGCCAATCTCGATGGTCCGCTTCCAAAAACCAATCAAAGGTCAAGAGCAGATATATGGCTTTCTTTTATTCCTCAGACAGTTGGTGACTATGAATTTACCAGTAATGCTGATTTTGCTGATGTACTGGCAGTCTATAAGGGAAATTGTTCTGATTTATTGGAGTTGAATTCTGATTTTAACGGTTATAAAATCGATATAAAAAACGCTGAAGCCGAACAAACCTACTTCATACAGGTGACCGGATATTTTGCTATTCTGGAAGGCGATTTGTGCCCGACAGTAAAAACTAAGGTTGTTAATGAAGTTCCGGAAACCAATTGTATATCAGCTATACCATTGACACTGAACAGAGAATGCTCCGTTTCGTCCAATTTTGGAGCCGGTTATTCCGGTATTCGTCCCGAATGTGATGTGTATATTCAGGATGATGTTTGGTTTTCATTTGTAGCTTCCGCTAGCAGACAGGTGTATATCAAAGTAAAAACTGATTTTGAGAATATTGTTTCTTTGTACGAAGGCAGCTGTAATAAACTCAAATCAATATACTGCGGAAAAAATGTGCACCACTGCAACGGATACTTGCATGTTGGTAATCTTGAAGCAGGAAAAACCTATTATATCCAATTGGGATCAAAAGTACAGCAAAGTCGGCATAATTCAGGATCAGTTTGCATAGATTTGTTGGATTCAGAACCTGTTTGGCAAAAAATGGAATTGCAGGTCGAACAGGTATGTATGAGTAAAGGAGCAGTAAAATTTATCCCTACAGCTACAGGCGGTTCGGGTGTGTATACATATAATGGTTTGGGTCTTGAAGAAGCGGTGGCAGGAAGTGATAGTTATATAATTGAAGCAAAAGATAATGAAGGGTGTGTCAATGCTATGTTGGTCAACGCAGTGTCCTGCAAAGATTTTGGATGTACACTCACTTCACAATTGGACAAAATAAATCCTGGTTGCTACGGAGCTTCTGATGGGCGGGCATCGGTAGTAGTAAGTGGTGGACTTGAACCGTATACTGTCAAATGGTCTGATGGAAGTACAGGACCTGTAATAACAAACTTGACGGCAGGAAGTTATACTGTCACGATTTCTGATGGATCCGGCTGCGAACAGACTGAAAATTTTATACTAAATCAACCCGCACAGATTATAGCTAATCCCGGTTATGTATCGCCTAAGTGTTATAATGACTCTACAGGAGTAATTACATTGTTTACCATAGGTGGACAGGGCGATTATAGCTATGTATGGTCTGAAGGTAATACAGACAATATGCTTGAGAACATTCCAGGCGGAGATTATTCAGTGACAATAACGGATGGCAAAGGATGTATATCATCACAAAATTTTACTCTAAATCAGCCGGACAAAATAAGTATTTCGGGAGCCTTGGTTGACAATTTTTGTTTTGGAAACAGTCAAGGTAACATCAGGGTTGAGATCAAAGGAGGTGTATCTCCATATTCTGTATTGTGGAGTCATGGCGATACATTAGCAAATGTAGATAGTCTGATAGCAGGAATTTATGCTATTTCTATAACTGATGGAAATAATTGTAAATCGACTAAATCTTGGGAAATAATCCAACCGCTTCCATTGTTGCTTCAGGAAGACAGTATAGACTTAATTTTCAGCAGTTTAAAAAATGCGGCCATCAATATCAGCATGATAGGGGGAACAGCTCCCCATGAATATGAATGGTACCTTGATGACACTCGTTTGGATATTGATACTGAAGATATTTTTCCTGATGCAGGTGGAAATTACCGTGTGGAAATCAAAGATGTAAATGGATGTACCTATAAAAGTAAAATATGGGCAGTGACCAGATCAACCAATACCATCGATAATCAGACATTTGATTTGTTAGTTCAACCAAATCCAACGCGGGATTTTATACATATAATTTTGCCTGAAAAAATCTTAATTGATAAATTGGAGCTTAAAGATATTTATGGACAAACCTGTAAAAGTATATCTGTCGAAGGTAAGGATAGGAATATAAAAAGTATAGATATGTCAGACCTTTTATCCGGCACATATTTCCTGACATGGCATATACGTGGTGTAGCCAATGCTACCAAAGTGGTAAAAGTGAACTGATGATCAGGGTGGATACTAAGTCTCACTCATATATGTTTTTACTTTTTGAATCACATCAAAAAAAGTTTGTTTCAGTTCAGGGGTGATGATTCCATCAGATTCAGAAAAGTTTTTATTGAATTCAGGCAAAGAAAATGTATCTATAATACGAGCAGCATGAAAAGGAAAACGAGTTTTGGCAGCTTCCAATACACTTTTACCACCCCGGGCTCCGGTCGAAGTTGAAAGCAACAACATGGGTTTCTCCTGAAAAACCTTCCCATTGATTCTGGAAGCCCAATCCAGCACATTCTTAAACGCTACAGTATATGAGCCATTGTGCTCAGCCATAGATAAAATGAGCAAATCAGCATTACTCACAGCAGTCAGAAAGTCATGGGCTTCCTTAGGGTGACCCGACATGTTTTCTTTGTCTACCGAAAATAATGGCATCTCAAAATCATTCAGATCTATTATGTTTATTTCGGCATTTTCAAAAAATGTGGTGGCATAAGCAGCCAGTTTTTTATTAATGGAATTTTTGCTGTTACTGGCTCCGAGTGCTAATATTTTCATTTATTAAGGTTGAGATTGAGAATAAGGTTAAGATTAAGGTTAAGGATAAGAATAAGGTTAAGAATAAGGATGAGATTAAGATTTAGGTTAATAAAGGGGGTTAAGGTAGATTTGGCCAAGGCGACTAAAGTGGGTCTGATACCGAAAATCATCCCCCTTTATATCTTGATTTTTGTACATTGCCTGATGTGGCTACAAAATATCCTCTCGCCCACAAATGTCTACCCCAAAACTGCTTCGACAGTTCTTTATTCTCCCCTAGCAATTTGTATGAACTCTTACCTTTTAGGCTTTGTACTAATTTGCTTATTGCTAAATGTGGCGGTATACTCACAAACAAATGTACGTGGTCTTTTGATACATGTCCCTTTATTATTTCTACATCATTCTCTTTACATATTTGTCTAACCAATTCCCTAACTCGCTCGGATACTACCCCACTCATCACTTTCTTACGATATTTTGTTATCCATACTATATGATACTTACAATCATATGTCGTGTGGCTTGTTTTACGGTAATTTTGCATTTCAATCTTTTTTCCTGCAAATTTACTATTTTTGACCTGTCAAACTAAAGTCTTCGCCTAAAGGCGAGGGATTTACCCCCCGTCTGAGACATTAAACAGCCATGGGTACTTCCATCAGCAGGATTTCCGTATTTGAGTCTGCTACTATGTCGATCTGGTCAATATCCCAAAGTCCTAAACCGTCTCTGGCAGCCAATGGTTGACCGGCAATGGTTACTTCACCTGATATGATAAAAGCATACACTCCGTTTCCTTTTTTCCTGATTTGGTAATTTTGTTTATTTCCTTTGTCCAGCGTACCCAGATGAAACCATGCATCCTGATGAATCCAAACTCCTTCATCATCTACGTTTGGGCTCAGAACTTGTTGCAATTTATTGTGCCGATCTTCTGCTTTTAGAGTCAACTGGTCGTAACGTGGCGTCACATTTCTCTTATTTGGGAAGACCCATATTTGCAAAAACTTTACTTTTTTATCCTGGTTTTTATTTTTTTCACTATGCTGAATACCTGTACCGGCACTCATCACCTGGATGTCTCCATTGCGGATGACAGTGGTATTTCCCATACTATCCTGATGTTCAAGATCTCCTTCTAGTGGTATAGATATGATTTCCATGTTATCATGCGGATGTCTGCCGAAACCCATACCACCGCTTACCACATCGTCATTGAGTACCCTCAGTACTCCGAAATGCATACGATCCGGATTATAATAATTAGCAAAACTGAATGTGTGATGAGAATCCAACCAACCATGATTGGCATGTCCTCTGGTTTCTGCTTTGTGCAAAACTATATTTTCCATTATATTTGATTTTGTATTTGGTATGTGATTAAATCCTACAATTTTATCTTCTATAGGATCAAGAGATGCAAGTTCGTCGATATCATTTTTGATAAACTGAGCAGCTACTCCGGATGCAACAAACATTCCAGTACCCATAATACCCTTTCTGACAAATTCCTTTCTATCCATTGTATAAGATTTTTTTGTATTAACACAACAAAGATACGAGTGTTCAAAAGTCAAAAACCTTAATCTGGATTAAGAAAATGTCTTTAAATAGATTTATTTCGCTGTCTTGCTCTCATTTTGCTTAAAAACTCAGGAGTGACACCGATGTATGATGCAATCAGTTTTTGTGGAAGCTTAGTTATGAGTGTTGGGTATTGCTCACAGAAACCAGCATACCTTTCTGTAGCGGTCAGAGACATATTATCCATCAAACGTGTTCTGTAAGATACCAACGATTTTTCAGTGATTATGCGAAAATAACGTTCAAATGCCGGAATGTCATCAAATAATCGAAGTTGGTCCGCTCTTGAGAGTTGGACTACTTCACTGTTTTCGATGGCTTCGATGATAATATTTCCGGGTTTTTGAGATATAAAAGAATACATATCGGTCACCCACCAATCTTCAGGGGCAAACTGAATGATATGCTCAAATCCATTGTCATTTACCGTATAGGCTTTAAGGCACCCTTTAAGAACAAATGTAGCATGAGTGCTCACTTGATTTTCATGAAGGATAAAATTTTTCCTTTTGATTGATTTTGGCTTTAATACAGTAAAAAGTCGGGCTTTGTCATCATTCGTGAGATGAATATGTTTTTGTATATTAGCATGAAGTATTTCAAATGGCATTTTAAAACTTTTTTACAAAAAAAACTTAGTCCAATAATTTATATTTCAATCAAACAGCCAATATCTTCTTTCAATTCTATCATCACAAAAGAGCTCTGCACATTGCCTATATTATCAAGTGACGCCAGTTTTTTACTTACAAATTGTTGATATGCGTCCATGTCTTTAACCACAATTTTTAGTAAGTAATCATACATGCCTGCGATGTGATAACATTCTTTCACTTCGTCAAATCGGATGATTTCTTCCTGAAATTTTTCTATAAAATCTTTCTGATGAATTTTTAGGGACACATTGCAAATGACCATAAGACTCAGTCCAAGTTTTTTTATATCCAGTTTTGCATGATATCCGGTGATATATCCTTCTTTTTCCAATTTTTTTAATCTTTCAAAGGTTGGAGTAGGGCTTAAATTGATTTTTTCACTCAATTCTTTAACAGTGATTTTGGCATTTTTCTGCACTTCTTGGAGAATGGCGATATCATATATGTCCGGCATAAAGATTTTTTTTCTTTTTATTCAATACACGACATGCAAATATAACTATATTATCTTAAATACAGCCTATAAATAGATTAATTTTCCTATTTTATAATACTCTTATAGATTAAAATACGTATTTATATCTTTGCACAAGAATATAAAACCTTAATATATGAAACCTGTATCAAACCATGTTTTTAGACCTGAGTCCATGATGATGTCTTATGGGTATAAACCTGAACTTTCTGAAGGAGCCATCAAATGTCCTATTTTCCAAACGTCCACCTTTGTGTTTAAAAATGCAGAAGAGGGAAAAGCTTTTTTTGAGATCGCGTATGGTATCCGTGAAAAAAGAGTGAATGAAGAGTTGGGACTTATTTATTCGAGATTAAATAATCCTGATCTGGAAATACTTGAAAACAGGCTTTGTTTATGGGACAATGCAGAAGAGTGTGCCGTTTTCGAAAGTGGTATGTCTGCCATTACCACAGTTTTATTGGAATTTCTGAATCCAGGAGATCTATTGCTTTACAGCAAGCCGATCTATGGCGGTACGGATCATTTTATAAATACGTTTTTACCAAAGATAGGCATTAACGTATTGGGTTTTTTGCCTGGATTGTCTGAAATGGAAATAAAAGAAATTCTATTGAAATCCGGAAAAGCTGACCAACTGGCTATGATATATATAGAAACACCTGCAAATCCAACCAACACTATCATTGACATTGCAGCTTGCGCCAATGTAGCAAAGCACTTTTCGACATCGGACAAACAAGTACTTACCGCAGTAGACAATACTTATATGGGACCTTTGTGGCAACATCCTTTGAAGCATGGGGCGGATATAGTGATGTATTCTGCCACCAAATATATAGGCGGACATAGTGACGTCATTGCAGGTGCTGTGCTGGGTAACAGTACGCTGATGAAAAGGGTTAAAACTTTACGCACTTTCCTCGGCAACATGGCTAGTCCAAATACAGGTTGGTTATTGATGCGAAGCCTGGAGACTCTAAAAGTTCGTATGGATCAGCAAGCTTTAAATGCGCAGAAAGTAGCTGAATTTTTGATCAGCCACTCCAAAGTGGCAAAAGTGTATTATTTGGGATGTATACAAGAAGGTAGTCCGGCGTTT
Organism: Saprospiraceae bacterium; assembly: GCA_016714445.1. Taxonomy (GTDB): domain Bacteria; phylum Bacteroidota; class Bacteroidia; order Chitinophagales; family Saprospiraceae; genus OLB9. The sequence goes on from JADJNF010000008.1 coordinate 515,278, forward strand.
GATATATATAAAAAGCAGTACACCTCATCAGGAGCCATGTTGTCATTTGATATCAAAGGAGGTGAAGAAGAAGCATTTTCATTTCTAAATCATCTGAAAATGATACAACTGGCAGTGAGTTTGGGTAGTACAGAAAGTCTGGCAGAACACCCTGCATCTATGACCCATGCAGGTATCGAACCATCACACAGGATTGAAATGGGTATTACGGATAGTTTGGTCAGATTATCTATAGGAGTGGAAAATTACAATGACATCATTTGGGATATTGAACAGGCTTTAAATAAAATTGAACCTGTTATCACACATACTTTACCACAGTCAGAATATTTACTGCAAATGGAAAATGTATCCCAGGATATTTGATGTTTTGCTACTGATAAATTAAGTTTATTGAATATAATTTGGTTTATATTGTCTAAGATTTAAGCAGGGTTACTTTGCATTCAATGGCAGATCATAACAAATCATTTCCCGATCTATAGTGCCATCATTATGGAAATCCAAAAGAGCATAAGCCGGAGGGAAATCCTGAAATGATCCTTTCCACCACTTGCCACTGATTGCGCCGTTGCAGAGATATTTAATTCCAAGATAATTTACTTCATCCTGAAGGTGAATATGCCCGCTTAAACAAACTTTAATATTTGGATAGGCTTTAAAAAGATTTTTTATTCTTCTGGCATCGACATGCAAAAGCACTCTTGACAATTTCCAATCACCATTGGGCAACATATCATCAAAAAACATAGCAGAGCAAAATGATATGATAGGTATATGTGAGACAATACAAATAAATTTATCTTTGGGTGCTGAAGCAAGTTCTTTTTCCAACCAGGTAAATTGTTCTTCGTCAAATCTGGCGATATATCCCCCTTCATTTTCCTGTGTACTGTCCAAAACTATAAAAAGCCAATTATTTTTTTCAAAGCTATAATATCTCGCCGGCATTTTATGATTACTTATTACCCAATTTTTATCATAAAGTGGGTCGCTTTTGATGGATTCGTCCTTTACCTGCCATCCCCAAACATCATGATTTCCTATACAATGGTACACTTGCAATTTGTTTTCTTCTTCCATTATTTTATTCCATACATCCCATTGGGATTGAGTTTCTGTTTTATTTGCAGCCAGAGCATCCATAATACTATCTCCGCCATTGATAATGAAAGACGGTTTATTGCGTAGACTATTGACATGTTTAAGTGCTTTACGCATCCCTGTTTGTGAAATTTCGTCGGTTTTGACATGTATGTCCGTAATAAATGCGACCTTAAATGATGTATCAGATTTTAATTTACTTTCTGACGATTGAAATATATTTGAAACACCGGCGGTCGCACCTGTCAGTAAAGTGCTGGTTCTGATAAAATTTCTTCTGTTCATTTGATCATCCGGTTTTGCTTTATTTCAAAATAATTATTCATTTTTATTATTTTAGTTTCTGTTAAAGAAATCAATATAAAAATCCACATTTTCTTTAAGTACAATATCTAAAGGAAGGTATTGGGTTTTACTGATCTCTTTTTTTAGGATAAAATGATTTACAAAATTCATAATACCCAAATACCCTTGTTGTATTGGATTTTGGTTGATGATGAAGTCTATTTTATCTTCTTTTAAAAGTTTAATGTTGGGCTCAATCATGTCAAAACCTACGATGTCAAATTTTTTAATGTCTTCCTCCGTAAATAGATTCACAATACGATAAGCCCTTGAATTAGTAAAAAACACACCTTTCATCCTTGGGTGCGCGGATTTAATACTCATCCAAAATTCCGTTAGTTTTTCAGTATCACTAAACTGGTCAAACTCATACCAAAATACAGGATTGTTATCCATTTGATGTTCAGTAAAATATGCTTTTAATCCACTTACTTTATCTGAATAGTGTTGCGCATTAGAAAGTTTGTGTCCCAGGTTTATTGCTATAATTTCATCCCCTGAATGAAGACGCAGATGAAATAACCGACCGGCAAGGTAACCACTATTATATGAATTTTGCCCCACATAACAGAGAATGCCCGGATGCCTGATTTCAGTATTAATAGTAATAAATGGTATACCAAGTTTTACAGCCTGTTCCAGATATTCTAGTGACTCTGCAGTGAAGGTGGGTGCGGTTAGTATTGCATCCGGCCTTGATGCAAATGCATTTTCCAGTTGCATACAAAACTCATCTTTTCTGGAAATATCAAAATTATAATATTCTGCAATAATACCATAGTGTTTGACCAGTTCAAGAGCATTTAAAATGCCTTCACTTGGTTGTGACCAAAAGACATCACTTTCAGGGTCAGGACTTACAATTGCTATTTTATAGGTTTTATTTGATGCTAATGTACTTGCTATTAAGTTTTTTTCAAAACCAAGTTCATTGGCTATTTTCAGTATTTTTTTTGCTACATCTTCAGATACATTGCCTCTACCGTTGATGACCCTGTCTACTGTTCCTCTTGAAACACCTGCTATGAGAGCAATATCTTTTATGGTTACTTTTTTCATTTTATACTCAAAATAAATTGGTATGAGGAAATTTCATTTTCCAATTTATTGATGATGGGTATAATGGCGACAGAATTTTTTGAAAAATAAATTCTCGTCGGTATAACTTAATAAAAGCAGAACCAACCAATGGTGTATTGAAGTCTTTACTTTTGGCTATAATTCGTGAAAAAACACATTGACTCATTTAAAGAATTTTTAACAACGATTGTAGCAACATAAATTTTACATGTATTGTGTCTTTAAATTAGAATTCATTGAGATGAAAGTTTCTTTTCAATATCTTCCAGACTCACGCCCTTGGTTTCCGGCATAACTTTCCATGTGAAAATCAATTGCCCTACCATCATTACAGCAAATACTGCAAAAACTGTTCCCGGACCAATAACTTTGAATAACCAGGGTACCATCGCCGGAATAATAGCTGCCAGGACCCAATGAATTGATGTACCAAAAGCAGTTCCCTGACCGCGTAGATGGTTTGGAAATATTTCTGATATGAATACCCAGATAATAGTTCCCTGTCCTATGGCGTGCGAGGCAATAAAAATAAAATAAAATATAGGCACAGCCATCCCCTTCATACTCATGAAGAATGCCATAGAAATCAGTGATAACGAGACAATATATCCAATGGAACCGACATACATCAATTGTCTCCGACCTAATCTATCTATAAGCATCAATCCGATGTATGTAAATACTAAATTGGTAATGCCAATGCCAATGCTACTCAGAAGTGCTCCGCTTTTTTCCAGACCTGCTATTTCAAATATTCTTGGCGCATAATACAGGAAGGCATTTATGCCTGAAAACTGATTAAAAAATGAAATCAAAAAAGCTAGTATGACCGGAAATCTATACTCAGGTTTCCAGATGGTGTCCGATGTAACAACATTCAGATGATCAGCTTTGATTTTTTGTATTTGGTCTTCAACAGGAATATCAGGCTCAATGATTTTGAGTGTAGGTATGGCTTTTTCAATATTGTCTTTGACCGTGATCAACCATCGTGGACTTTCCGGAATCAAAAACACTAAAATAAAATATATTAAGGCAGGAAGAGCCTCAATGCCCACCATCCACCTCCAGGGTTCTGTACCAAAGTCTTTGAGTAAAAAATTGGATATGAAGGCTATGAGAATGCCAAATACAATATTAAACTGATAAAGAGCTACAAGCTTGCCGCGGTCTTTTGCAAGGGCTATTTCTGATATAAAAATAGGTGCAGCTACAGTAGATGCTCCGACACCCAATCCCCCAATAAATCTAAAAATAGAAAACATCCATGGGTCGGTAGCTAATCCTGAGCCAATGGCAGAAATAAAATATAACAGACCGATAGCTATCAGAGTTGGTTTTCGTCCATACTTATCCGTAGGTATTCCGCCAAATATTGCCCCAATAACAGTTCCCCATAATGCAGATGACATAATAACCCATCCATGAAAAACCTCTCCTCTGGGCCATAATTCCTGCAGTGCTTTTTCAGCACCAGAAATGACGACTGTGTCAAAACCAAACAAAAAACCTGCCAGTGCGGCAATAATTGACCATAAAAACAAACTTTTATTCGTGGACATTTTTAATGATTATTCAGATTTATTACAAAGATATAAAATTAAAGATGTGAGAGAAATATTTTTTGATTCAACAAAAACATATTCATCTTAATAGCAAACGAAGAGCAACGAATTACGAATATGATTTTCAAAACTGTTCATTGCTAACTGTTAACTATCAAGCATTGTAAAAAATTTCAGCTTATCTATTCAACCTTTTTTTATGGACCTTATTTATCATTTCTTAAAATTTGGAAAAGAAAATAACAAAGCAATCATCCTGTTTTGGGCAACAAATTTGACATCTAAAAAATAATTTAAGTAAAAAATTGTGTGCACGTGCACACAATTTTTTACTTTTGTGGAATAATCATCAAATTTTAATATGTCAACGTTATCTTCAAAGACACCAATAAACGTAGCGGGCTTAAAATACCAGTTAAAAACATTCGAAAAAATACAGATAAAACTTTGGGATAACCCGGATGATGGGGCATTACATCTTGCCAGATATATTGCACTTTGCATCAGACAAAAACAGCAGGAAAATGAACACATTGTGCTTGGATTGGCCACCGGTTCTTCGCCTATAAAGATATACAATGAACTTGTCCGTATGCATAGAGAAGAAGTACTATCTTTCAATAATGTCATCACATTCAATCTGGATGAGTATTATCCCATGAAACCTGACGCCAACCAATCCTATGTAAAGTTTATGAATGAATTTTTATTCAATCATATAGACATCAACCCAGCCAATATACATATACCAAACGGAGATATACCCATCGAGTATGTCGAAAATTTTTGTCAGGAATATGAAAAGAAAATAGACTTACTTGGTGGCATTGATATACAGATATTAGGGATTGGCCGTACTGGCCATATCGGATTTAATGAGCCCGGTTCGTGGCTGTCATCCAAGACAAGGTTGGTTAAACTTGATCATCTCACCAGGGTAGATGCTGTAAAAGATTTTGGTAAAGAAGAAAATGTCCCATATCGTGCTATCACCATGGGTATCAATACCATACTCAAAGCCCGCCAGATTTTCATCATGGCATGGGGCTCACATAAAGCAGATATAGTAAAACAGACTATAGAAGGTGAAGTAACAGAAATGATACCGGCTACGTATCTGCAGGGACACCAAAATGTAAAGTTTTATCTTGATGCCGCAGCTTCTTCTGAACTCACAAAAGTAAAAACTCCGTGGTTGGCCGGGATATGTGTCTGGGATGACAAGCTGATTGCCAAAGCAGTGATATGGCTCTCTCTAAAACTAAAAAAACCATTACTAAAGCTTACGGATGAAGATTATATCAATAATGGTTTATCTGAGCTGATAGCCGAGTATAATTCTGCATACAGTCTCAATATCAGGATTTTTAACAAACTTCAGCATACGATCACAGGATGGCCCGGCGGTAAGCCTAATGCAGATGATTCGCATAGACCTGAAAGAGCAAATCCTGCAAAAAAGCGTATTATTATATTTAGCCCGCACCCTGACGATGATGTAATCTCAATGGGAGGTACTTTCCTGAGATTGGTGGAACAGGGGCATGAAGTACATGTGGCTTATCAGGTGTCCGGCAACATTGCAGTTCACGATATTGATGCCTGGAGATATGCAGAATTTATGGGTGATTTTGCAAAAGCCATCGGTATTGAACATCCTGAGTTGTATAAAATTGTCAACAAAATATCAAAATTTATTGATAAAAAGGACTCCAATGAGTCTGATATTAAAGAACTTAGATTGTTGAAAGGAATAATAAGGCGCGAGGAAGCACGCAGTGGCGCTATGTATTGTGGTCTTGGTGAAAAAAATATACATTTTCTCGATATGCCTTTTTATGAAACCGGGGGCGTAAGAAAAAACAAACTGACAGATGTAGATTATAAAATTTTGATAGACCTGCTTAATGATGTAAAACCGCACCAGGTGTATGCAGCAGGTGACCTGGCAGACCCTCATGGTACCCATAGAGTGTGCCTGGAAGCCATATTTGAAGCTTTTGAACGAACTAAAAACCAGAAATGGTGGAACGATTGCTATCTTTGGTTATACAGAGGTGCATGGCACGAGTGGCCGATAGATGAAATTGAAATGGCTGTACCTATCAGCCCTGATGAGCTTATGCGCAAACGAAAAGCTATATTTATGCACCAATCTCAGAAAGATCATCCGGTATTTCCGGGTGACGATTCCCGTGAATTCTGGCAAAGAGCAGAAGACAGGAATAAAGAGACTGCTCATCTATACAATGTACTGGGTTTGGCTGAATACGAAGCCATGGAAGCATTTGTACGGTGGAAATTTTAGTATAAACCATAATTGTTTTCATTTTACCGTCATGATTAACAAATTAACAGGGTTTCAATACCTATGATAGGATAGAGAGTAGCTTGATATTTTGCATTTATACCGACGAGAATTTATTTTGCAAAAAATTCTATCGGTATTATGCTCAAAATAAATGAATTAAATAAAGTGTTTTTCGCAAACCAATTTATTTTGAGTATAAGATAATTTTTCTACTTTCCTTTTAATTAAAATCATTTTTTGCAAAACGTAATATATCATAATAAACTACTCTCTAAAATATAAAACAAGAATTGTTTTTTAACCTGTAGTTATATTGAAATGATAAATTATACTATCATAGCCAATAAATCTTCTATGGACTTTTACTACCTCCAAACAGAAAATAACCGTATCTTTGAGCCATTATTTTAGTCAATGGACCTCATTAAAGTAAAAGATATCTTTATTAAAGAATTGTCTATAGAATTCAGACAAAAGTTTGCTTTAGGAGGTGTATTTCTCTTTGCAGCTACAGTAGTTTTTTTAATTTTTAAGTCTTTTAACGAAATAAATCCGCGTGAATGGACTATTCTTATATGGATTATTTTGCTATTTGCAGGCCTAAATGCTGTAGTGAAGAGTTTTCTGCAGGAAAAAAAAGAAACATACCTTTATTATTATACTTTATTTAGTCCCATAGATCTTATTGTAGCTAAGCTGCTTTACAATTTTCTGTTTTTATGTGGTATTTTTTTCATAATAATATTATTTATGGGGTTATTCTCAAGCTTTCCGGTCAAGGATTTTGGATTGTTTGCCATAGGTGCAGCCTTGGGTATATTTGGTATTTCTGTTGTTTTTACCTTTGTTTCTGTCATTTCGGCCTCTGATAACGGTAATGCTACTTTAATGTCAATTCTTGCTTTGCCTTTGGTTTTACCTATCTTATTATTATTATTAAAAATATCTGCCGTGAGTGTGAGATTACTTACAGATACAGCCATTGCAGAAGATGTATGGTTATTGTTTGGTGTAGATAGTATTTTACTTGGTGCAATGTTGTTATTGTTTCCGGCGTTATGGAGATCATAAGTTATTTTAAAAAAGGAATAAATGATAGGAATGATATTTGGAAGGAATGATGAAACGCCATGACCGGTGGCTGACACAAAAGAGAATGATTATTTGGCGTTCCATCTGACCGAAAAATCATCCCACCGGAGGTAGGTAAATTAAATTAAAACAGATGAAATAGTGAAATTATTCAAATATTAACTGAGATCTATGGTAGTGAAAGGTTGGTGGTGGAAATTTTCGGGAGTTATTATCTTCCTATATGTGATTATAGGTGGACTGACGATTCCGACCAGATCTGGAATTACAAAATCACAACCGGGTAGTGCCCAAAGTGGTGACTCTATCTCCATGACAGTAGAAGGATACAATACTCACTTTTTATCTGCCGGATTAAATCGCGCTTGGCTCAAACTTGATTCTTTGTATGCTATAAAGGCTAAAAATGTAAATGCAACAAGTGAAGTTGATATTTCCATCACATTTGATATCCCCAAAATTTTTCCAGCTACAGAAAATGTACAACCACTTACGCTGATTATAGATAATGAGATAGATGGAGCATTTGTACAACCAAATTCTCTTTTTGTTACCCTCTCAGACTCATCATACTCCGATAAATCACAATGGATCAATGCCGAGATGAAAGCTTTTAATAAGGCAAAAGGAATAAAATTCCCTTATCGTAACATTCTTAACGAAACCATCAGAAATACATTTTTCCATGTAGCGTTATGGTTTGCCATGTTTATCTTGCTTATTATCGGATTGTATCATGCCATACAATATCTTCGCACAGGAAATTTTGATCACGATATTCAATCTTCTTCTTTCAACAGGATCGCCATAATGTATGGAATTTTCGGACTGATAACCGGATCCATTTGGGCTAAATTTACCTGGAATACATTCTGGACAACAGATGTAAAATTGAATATGACAGCTGTGGCCATGCTGATATATCTGGCTTATCTGGTTTTAAGAGGCTCATCATCTGACCATGACAAACGGGCAAAAGTATCTGCATCCTATAGTATTTTTGCATTTCTGGCATTAATACCACTGGTTTTTGTCATACCAAGACTTACTGATAGTCTACATCCCGGCAATGGTGGAAATCCGGCACTGGGAGGAGAGGATTTAGATAATACTTTACGGTTATTTTTTTATCCTTCTATTGTAGCATTAATTCTTTTAGGGAGCTGGATGGCTAATTTGTTAATTAGGTATGAAAGATTGAAAGAAAAAATATTTATGAAATAATAAAAAATAATTCTGTAAGCAGATTAAACTAGAATAAAATGAAGAAATTTGTACTTTTTATCGTCATCCAAATAATAGTGTTGCAAGGTATTGCAGCACAGAGTGGTGGAGGCGATTTTCTCAGGAGTGTAGGTAAAATATACTCTGTTGTTGCTGTAATAGCAGTAATTTTTATCGGAATATTTATTTTTTTATTCCGCCTGGATCGTAAACTAACCAAATTAGAAAATCATATTAAAAATGAGTAAACAAGCAAAATTTTTCGAAAGTGTGCAGCTCAATTTTGACAGAGCAGCTGCCCATACCAGCATCCATCCCGGATTGCTTCAGCAGATCAAAGTATGTAATGCTATTTATCAGATGAATTTCCCTGTCAAAATCGGAGATTCCTATCAGGTTATTGAGGCTTACCGAGTACAACATTCACATCACAGATTACCAACAAAGGGTGGAATTCGTTTTAGTCATCTTGTTGATCAGGAAGAAGTCATGGCTTTAGCAGCACTTATGACTTATAAATGTGCCATAGTAGATGTCCCGTTTGGTGGAGCGAAGGGTGGAGTGAAAATCAGTCCCAGAGCTTATTCTGAAGAAGAACTCGAACGAATCACCAGAAGATATACAGTGGAGTTGATCCGCAAAAACTTTATAGGGCCAAGTGTGGATGTACCTGCACCGGATTATGGTACAGGAGAGAGAGAGATGGCTTGGATTCTGGACACATATCAGACTTTCAAGGGTGGCGAGATTGACGCAGCAGGTTGTGTGACAGGAAAACCTGTGAGACAAAACGGTATTAACGGAAGGACTGAAGCGACTGGAAGAGGTGTTTATTACGGATTGCGAGAAGTATTCAATGATGAAAAACTTATCAAAAGGATAAACACCACACAAGGAATGGCTGGCAAAACCATGGTAATTCAAGGTATGGGTAATGTAGGTTCTTACACTGGATTAATCTCTCAAAACGAAGGTGATGTAAGAATTATCGGACTATCTGAAATAGAAGGAACTATCTACAGCGAAAAGGGTATAGACATGCAAGCTGCCTTGGACTTCAGAAAGGAACACGGTACTATTGTAGGTATGCCCGGTACGGTAACATTGCCGAATCGTGGTGATTGGGTTGCTATAGATTGTGATATTTTGGTTCCTGCAGCATTGGAGTCAGTTCTTACAGAAGAAAATGCCCATTTGGTGAAAGCAAAAGTAATCGGAGAAGCAGCCAATGGTCCGATCACAGCTGGTGCAGCAGATATCATTATAAAAAATGGTGGCGTGATCGTACCGGATATGTATCTTAATGCCGGTGGTGTTACTGTTTCTTATTTTGAGTGGCTGAAAAATCTATCTCATATGCGATTTGGACGTATGGACAAAAGATTCAATCAGAATACATATGAAAATATAGTTTCTACTTTTGAAAATCTTACCGGAAAATCAATTTCAGAAAAAGAAAAAACTTTTATAACCAGAGGGGCAGAAGAAGTCGATTTGGTCCGCTCAGGGCTTGAAGAAACCATGATCAACTCATTTCATCAGATAATGGAAGTGTATCATGGGTACGAAAAAGTAAATAATCTGAGAGATGCTGCCTTCATTACTGCACTTAATAAAGTTGCCAACGATTATATGACATTGGGTGTATTTCCATAATAGACTGTCAAATTTATATAATAAAAAAAAGGGGCCACAAAATTGTGGCCCCTTTTTTTTATTATTTGATAGGTACAAAGTTAAAATTCATTACTTTTATACTTATATAGTGCTAAATCATTCCAATGTTGAGAGTAATTGGGTTTATTTATTTCTTTATCTTTATACATTTAAAGGTTTTCAGCCAGCCACCTATATGCGGAAACACTCCGGCAATGAAGTCTTTTTGCAATGATGCCTGCATTATTTGTGATATAGATGGATTTACCGGAAGAAATAACAGCAATGTCACTGGTCAGGCACCACCAGGTTTTTGTACAAGCTTTGTTCATCATATGCAGTGGATAGGTTTTATTGCAGGCACGACAAACCTAACTCTGGAAGTAAAAGTTTCAAATTGCCAGCGGAATAATGGATTGGAGATAGGACTTTATGAAAGCCTCGATTGTAATGTATTCAGAAGAGTGAGTGAATGCGATACTGATGTTCAGGAAGGGGAAACCAGGGTGTTTAAAAATACCGTTCCCTTAGTCATAGGTCAATATTATTACTTTGTGATGGATGGAAGTGATAATGATATTTGTGACTGGACAATTAAAGTTACCAATGGTTCAACAAAAGTATTGCCTCTCGAAACACCGGCTTTACTCAATATTCCTGACGTAGTCTGTCAAAATGAAGTGTTTGAAATGAAGACACCGGGGTTGATCGGTGCTACTTTTTATAATTGGGATATAGATGGCGCATATACCAAAACAGGTGTTTCTGTCAATCATACTTTGGAGAAAGTGGGTAAGTATGAAATATGTTTGACTGCGTCCAATGTCTGTGATATAGCCCCGAAATCATGTAAAATTATTGAAGTATTAACTACGCCTTTAGGCTCTGCTTCACAACAAGTCTGTTTTGGTGAGTGTTTTTCTTTTTTGGGAAAAACTTATTGTGAATCAGGCGCTTACGAAATAAGAATTCCTTCATCAAATGGTTGCGACAGTATTATTACTTTAAATTTGGTGGTAGATGACCGAATCAATGCTACGGCTTCTGTAAATATATGTGAAGGAGATACCTTATTTTTGGGAAACGGAAAATTCTTTTCTGAAGGTGTACACCAAGCCATAATACAAAATATGGAAGGGTGTAATATTTATATGGAGGTAACTATTCGTCTTATCATTTGCAATATTAAATCTAGCGCTCAGAGTATCCCCGTCAGGTGTAATGGTGAAAATACCGGAGAAATTATGTTTGAGATAGATGAAGGTACAGCGCCATTTACATATTCTGGATATAAACTTGAAAATTCATCAATATCTTTTTCAGGAAGCATCGACGCCCTTGATCGTTTGGTGTCCATCACTAATGTAGATGAAGGAAATTACTTTTTTACTATATGGGACAACTTTGGTAACACCAGAATATTCAGTATATTTGTTGCACAACCTTCCAAACTTAGTGCCACAAGCATTACATCTGATTACAATGGTTATCAGTTGTCTTGTTATGGGGACACCGATGGATATTTAAAGATTCTTGCAGAAGGTGGGTCGGGTCCTTACACTTACTTGCATACTGGTTTGTCTTCTATCAAGGATTCTGTGGCAAATCTGGCAGCCGGTACGTATACATCTTATATTAAAGACAAAAACGATTGTCAAAGCAACGTCTCAACTATCATTAATCAGCCTGATTCTTTGCAGATGTCTGTTGAGTTTATTGACCCGGATTGTAGCGGCTTAAATTCCGGTAATATTATAGTTTCTGGATTATTGGGTGGTGTGCCTCCATACAGGATCTCAATCAACGAAGGATCATTGCAGGAAAAATTCACTTTTAACAACCTTACAGAAGGGGAATACAGGATTATTCTCCAGGACAAAAATGGTTGTTTAACCAAAAAGACAGACGTTCTGAGGGCTAAAGAAATACCGGAAATTATTGCTGAATCTGAAGAACTTATAGTTTCTTTAGGAGATAGTGTATTTTTAAATGTAATGACAAATCTATCTGATCAAACAGTCAAATGGACACCTGACCAGGAAATCGGTTGTAAAACTTGTCTGAAAACAAATGCATTGCCAATCAATGATACAAATTTTGAGATATCTGTAACGTCAAAGGATGGCTGCGAAAAAAAAGTGATGATCAGAGTTCTGGTTGATAAGAAAAGAAGTTTTACTATTTCAAATGTATTGTCTCCTGATAATAATGGCAGTAATGATCAGATTAGATATTTTGCAGGGAAGGATGTCTCGGAACTAAGAAACTTCAGAATTTACGACAGGTGGGGCAATCTGATTTATCAAAAAGACAACCAAATGCCTGGTTTGGAATACATGGATTGGGATGGAAATTTTAAAGGACAGCCTTTGCCTTCAGGGGTTTACACTTGGGTATGCGAAGTGGCGTATATCGATCAGGTAAATATTATTTATAAAGGGACAATGTCAATATTGAGATAGTGTATATACTTTAAAAATCTTCATCAAAATCAGAAGACTTTTTAATTTTACCTTCTTCATTATTTTCAATGGTGGTGGTCTCGTATTTACTGCAATCTATTTCAATCATTTCTTCTTCAGGTTTCATAAATACAGAATTTTTACCAAAGCCCAACAGATTATCAGATTCAATTTTTTGCAATAATTTTTCAAAAAAAGGTCTTGCCATTACAGCACCCTGACCATCCGGCAGAGTATTAAACCTAATAAATTCCTGATCACCTCCCACCCATGTGGATATGACAATCTCAGGAGTAAAACCTATAAACCACCCATCTTTATAGTCATTGGTAGTACCTGTTTTCCCGGCTATCTGACTTTTAAATTTACCTTGAATTACTTTTGCAACATATTTAAGCATATCTACGATGACATAATTATAAGCAGTATTGATGGCTTTTTTCTGTTCTGGTACAGCAGAATAAATTACTCTTCCGTTTTTATCTTCTATTCTGGTCACAAAAAAGGGTCTGGTTACGATGCCCTCATTGGCAAAAGCAGTATAAGCACAAGCCATATCCATAGCAGATAACTCCGGTGTACCCAAACATATTGAAGGATAATCCGGGATTTTATTTTTATCAATGCCTAAGTTGCCTACAAAATTTTTTACACTTTGGACATTTCCGATTTCTTTCATCAGGAAAACAGAAACCGAGTTTTTTGATTCTTTTAATGCTTGCCTTAATGTGAACGACTGCCCAGAAAATTTATTATTTGAGTTACTGGGGCACCACGTTGACGAAAGATTAAAATTTGGATCGTGGGCCGGAATGCACTGCTGTACATCTGTCACTTTATAACATGGTGACATTGCATTTTCAATAATCGCTGTGGAATAAATAAAAGGTTTAAATGTTGATCCTACCTGTCGGTTGGAATTGACGTGATCGTACTGAAAATATTTATGCCCGATACCACCTACCCATGCTAGAATGCTCCCGGTCTTGGGGTCAACAGCTACTGAGCCGATCTGCATATGCTGAAGGTGATACTTTATAGAGTCCATAGGCGTCATTTCCACAACTTTTTCTCCCAGTTCATTGTAAGAAAAGACCCTCATCTTAGTTTTGGTATTAAAAGACGTATTTACCGCCTTTTGCATTTTGTTCCATTGAGACTTTAGACCATTCCAATATTCACTTTCCAATACCAGAAGACATTTATCCGCCTCTGCTTGTGTGATACTTTTATTTTTGACGAGCTTTTTGAGATGCCCTTGATTTTTTTCTTCTTCAAACATCCTGAAGATATCATTGTCAGCAAGTGATATACCATCAAGATTATTGGAAATATCACTGAAGATCTGTGTCATAAATCTTGTCCTGATTAATTTGTACCGATCTGAATCTTTCATCATCTGTATGAGTACTTTTTTCCTCCCTTCAGATTTTGTTTTATCTGCATTGTAGGTGATAAAATCTTTGCCTTTCCACCGATCAAAATATCGACTTTGTAGTTGTGACATATGTTCATACATAGCCTGTTCAGCATATTTCTGAATACGTGTATCTATTGTAGTATATATTTTCAGACCATCTGTATAAGGATTATATTTACTTCCATCCGGTTTTCTATACTGATCTTCATTAAGTAGATTTTTTAGCCATTTGGTAAGTTCTGAACGGAAATATGGGGCTATACCATCATAATGTACCTCTCTCTTGAAATTATCCAGATTTATTGGTTTCACCCTTTTATTCAGATACTCTTCATCAGTAAGTAAACCGTTTCTGACCATTTGCTTCATCACTGCGGATCTTCGGTTGTGGCTGTTTTGTGGGTTGATTTTAGGATTGTATAATCTTGGATTTTTAAGCATTCCTATCAATACTGCCGCTTCTTCTACGCTAAGGTCTTTCTGATCTTTACCAAAATATGTTTTCGCAGCAGCCCCGATTCCAACGGCATCATATAGAAAATCACTTTTATTCAGATACATGGCCAGAATTTCTTCTTTAGTGTATCTTTTTTCAAATTCAATAGCAATAACCCATTCTTTTAGTTTTTGCCACACTCTTTTCACAAATGATGCAGATCTTTGTGTAAAAAACAGTTTGGCCAATTGTTGAGTAATCGTACTCGCACCACCCTTCTTTCCCATATAGAATATAGCCCTGGCTGTTCCTCTGGCGTCTACACCACTGTGACTAAAAAATCTTTCGTCTTCTGTGGCTACCAGCGCATTGATGAGTTTGGGGTTTATATCTTTGAAGTTTAACCAGTCTCGGTTATATTTGAAAATCTTACCAAAAACCTCATTGTCAGATGAGATGAATTGTGATGCGATTTCGTATTTTGGATTTTCAAGCTCTTCAGTGTCGGGTAGAAGTGCTTTAGATATATAAAAAAATAGCAGTGCAACGATAATTATACCAGTAATCAAGGTGTAAATCATCAGCCTGAAATATCGGTGATTAAAAAACGACGAAACCTTGGATTGCTGTTTTGACATAAGTAAATATTCTGTATAAACGACGCAAAGATATTAAATATTTTGCTTATTTGTATGGAATGTTTTGATGTCCATGCAATACATGTAGCACATTTTTATACAAAGCTTAACGCACAAAACCATTTGTATGTAAAAAATATTGCCTTGATAACATTAATATTCAGAAAAACTCAAGATAAAACGGTCTGCAAAAATTTCATGTCCAAAGGTATTGGTAAAGGACTGATAAGAAGTTTACTTGCCTTTTAAATAATTTATTACTGTCGCATATATTGCTACGTATTATTCTAAAAAAAAACTATTCAGAATTATTTAAAAAAAATTCAGGAATATATTTAAAAACAGGATGACCAAAAATTTCTAATTAATGGTCGCTCAATAATTTTATCTCAACTTTTTTACAAACCTGAACTTTACATGTTTCTGTCCTGTTAACTACGATCAGACAAACTTCATACACGCCTTCTTTAAGAAAAGGTATTTTTACATCTTTACCGGAGTATTGACCTGATAAACCATTGATGTACCAAGTATATTTGGCATCTTGTTCGCTACTTGTACCGGTAAAAAGTGCAGTTAATCCATCTGTTTTTACACTAAAGTCTGCTTTAATATCACATTCAATAATTCCTTTGATGGTAATTTTTTTGCAGATCGTTTTAGTGCAACTCTCTTTGGGATTAGTAGGGTCTTCGGAGATTATCTTAAGACATATTTCATAGACCCCTGGTTTTTCATATTTATATCTTATATTCTTCCCTTCATCAGTTGCACCATTACCAAAAGACCAGACAAATTTAGCATTTACACCTGCATTTGATCTTCCCTGTAATTTAATTATGTTCCCGGATGTTTCGTAGTTGAAGTCGAGATCTATTTTGCAAATGGCACCTATTTCTATTTTTTTACAAATCTGTATTTTACAATTATCTTCTTTGTTTACCACTATTAGACAAACTTCATATGTACCGTCTTTTTCGAAAGGTATTTTTACTTCTTTACCGATATATTGACTATTATATCCTGAAACACTCCAAAGATACTTAGCTAGGCCATCATTGCTTGTGCCGTTTAGTATAACTGTTTTACCATCCATTTTAAATGAAAAATCTGCACTTAAGCCACATTCATTTACCGAAGGGTCAAATTTGATTTTTTTACAGACTACACCTGAACATTCTCTGGATGAATAAAACTTAAGACAAACTTCGTACTCCCCGCTTTTTTCATATTTGTGCTTTACTACTCTCCCATCTTCAACTGTATTATCCCCGAAACTCCAAGTCCACTCAGTTACTTCTTTTTTGCTTTCACCACTAAAAACTATGGTATTATCGATTATTTTATATGTAAAATCAACGCCAGCACAATTTTGGCTGATCAGAGGCAAAGAAAGTATACCGCCAAAAAATATAAATAACAGAGATTTATTTGAAAAAAAATGTAACGGGTTCATGGTTAATAATTTATGTGAAAAAAACTGCTGCAAAGATAGCATTTTTTACTGTAAATAAAAGTAAAAATGTACCGAATCTCTTATTTTAACTTTATAAGTATGAAGACATTAGTAATAAATTACATATCTCCTCCTTCAAAATCACCTTCTCCTCTGGCTTGTTTTTTAGGATCTTTTTTCTTATTCAGTCTATAATTCACAGTGGCTATTATAGGAGCCCGACGCCACTGCTGATCCACCCTCTGGTAAAAATCATCACTTTGTATTTCTGAATTCCGTCTCCGTGAATTAAATAAATCTCTGGCTGCCAAAGTAAAAGTAGCCTTATTACTAAAAAAGTCTTTACTGAATGCAATATCGACTATATATTGAGCTTTCTGTACACCCTGGGGAATATCCACCGGTGCTCTGTAATTAAATCTTGTCTGAAAATCAGCATTTTTCCAGAATGATATACGACTTCCTATTCTTCCAAACCAACTATAACTATCAGCTCCAAGGTCCTCTCCCTGATATGTCCCTTTTATTATATTTCTGAAAATGTTTGCGTTTCCATCGATTTTCAGCCATTTATTTGGATTGTATGCAAATAGAAATTCTATACCTGCGTTATCAGAAGTGGCCAGATTTAGCGGTTGAGTCAAGGTAGTCCCATCCGGATTAAACAAAGTGACTCTTTGTATTACATCTCTGGTATGTCGCCAGAAAATGCTTGTTCCAATATTTCCTTTCTCCCAATATTTTATATGTCCCATCTCATAACTATCTGTAAATTCAGGATTTAGATTGGGGTTACCACTAAAGATATTTCTGTTGTCCGCAAAGGTGAAAAAAGGATTCAAGTCCCAAAATCTTGGACGCTGTATTCTTTTCGCAAAACTAATTTGAACTTGATTCTGCCCGCTGAATTCATAATTAATATGTCCACTTGGAAAAATATTGACATAATTTCTGGGATTGGACTGACTGGTTTCCAGCAATTCAGTATTGATGCCTGAATATTCAAACCTTAGTCCTCCCTGATAAGAAAATTTATTTATTTTGGCACCATAAATGGTGTATGCAGCGTGAACATCTTCTGAATACCTGAATCTATTAGAAAAAGTAGTCAATTTATTCCAGGTTCCATTTATAAATTCTTCTACCAAAAAATCATTTGAGATATCTCTCAGTTGTGACCTGAATCCAGCTTCAAACTTACTTTCTTTTCCAAAAGGATGAATATAGTCTGTCTGAAAAATGATGGTTTGCTGATCCTCCGTATTATCTGATCGTTGTATCAGTGTGTTCCCTTCAAACACTCCGGAATTGTAAAATCCCTGGTCATAATCCGCCTTTTCGGTTTCATCATTGCTGCTAAACTGTACAGATGCTTTCAGTTCACGTCCTTCCTGCTTAAATCTTTTCAGATAATCTATTGTGTACTCCAGTGTAGGGCTGACTTCCTTTTCATTCTCTATTCTTTCTGTATAGGATAATGTGGGAACTAAAAATCTTCCCCTTGGTTCACCCGGATAAAAAGTGTGATCAAAATACCTGATGGGAACTTCATTATTATTGGTAGAATATCTGTAAAGAAATGAGCCTGTCAAAGTTTGATTTTCAGATAAGGAATAATCCATACCGGCCCGAAAACTATTAGCCAGTCTGGTTCGAAAACCATTTCTAACCACGTAAGAAGAGTTGGTCGTATCCCCGAAATAATTTTCCTGATAAATGTATCCTTCAGAAGGGTTGTAATTATAATTTAGACCGTAGTTGATAAAAAAATTGGTATTATTTTTTCTGTAATTCATATTTGCCCCCAAGCCATAATTTTCAGGCCAACCTCCTGAAACTTCAAATGATCCGTTGACACCGGAACGGTTGTCCTTCTTAAGCACAATATTAATTATTCCTGACATGCCTTCCGCTTCATATCTTGCTGAAGGATTGGTGATAACTTCCACCCTGTCAATCATATTTGCAGGCAAAGACCTTAATCCGTTTGCACCACTTACACCTACCAATCCACTTGGTTTGCCATCTATCAGTATACGAACATTCCCGCTTCCTCTCAGACTGACACCACCATCCACATCCACAGAAACCGATGGCACATTATCCAGAATGTCCTGAGCAGTCCCACCTTTATTAGAAAGATCTTTTCCAACATTAAACACTCTTTTATCCAAAGCAAAGGTACTTTCACTTTTTTCACCTATGATCTCAATAACATCCAGCGATACTGCATCCGGAAAAAGTTTGATGGTACCAACATCTACCATATTTTGCCCGGATAGTGGTATGATATTGGAAATGACTACTGTATTGTAGGAAAGATAATCTATCTGTGCATACATACTTTCCATCTTGGCTTCAATAGTAAATGAGCCCTTTTCATCAGATAAACCACCACCTATCATAGTACTGTCTTTGGCAGAATACAAAGATATAGTGGCAAATTCAAGCCCTTCCCCTGTAGTTGATTCAATAACTTTTCCTTTAACCAGCAGAGATTTTTTTCCTATAGAAGGTCCTTGAGCGAATGTTATATTTACATAAATAAATACTGTCAAAAAATAGCACAGTTGAATTTTACGCATGATGAAAGGATATATGACATTTTTAGACAAAAAAATGATACAAATTGTTTAAAGTAAACCTACCTTAGCCGAAATTAAATTTTGTTATGAACTTATATTCTCATCTTCAATGCAGTAATTGTGACCGTATATTTGATAAAATGTTGATCAACAACTTTTGTCCTGATTGCATTCAACCGTTACTCGCCAAATATAATTTGCATAAAGGTGTCAGTAAAAGCATGATAAAGGAACAAAGGTATAACATGTGGAGATATCAGCATCTTCTGCCCGTTGAAAGTGAAAACCACTTTGTGAACCTTGGTGAAGGTTGGACTCCTATGCTGACATTAAGTAAAACATCCGGGGCTTTTGGAATAAAAAATGTCCTTTTAAAAGAAGAAGGTCTCAATCCTACCGGCTCGTTTAAAGCCAGAGGGATAGGCATGGCTGTATCCAAAGCAAAGGAACTGGGTATTCAATCCTTTTGTATACCGACAGCAGGAAATGCGGGAAGCGCTCTTGCTGCATATGTAGCCGCAATGGATGGAGAAGCACATATTTATATGCCGGAAGCTACACCAAAAGTTTTTCAACTGGACTGTGAAGTGATGGGAGCCCATGTTACTAAAGTAGATGGCAGTATCAGAGATGCAGGTATTGCTATGAACAGAGATAATGTGGATGGTCAGTGGTGGGATATTACCACACTCAAAGAACCATTTCGTCTGGAAGGCAAAAAGACGATGGGTTATGAAATTGCCGAACAACTGAACTGGACATTGCCCGATGTTATCATTTATCCTACCGGTGGCGGTACAGGATTGATTGGTATTTGGAAGGCATTTCAGGAGATGATGGAAATGGGTTGGGTAGAACATATACCTACCCGCATGGTAGCTGTGCAGACTGAAGGATGTAATCCGGTAGTTCAGTCCTTTAAAGCGGATAAGGACCATTGTGATCTGTACGAAAATCCTGAAGAAACCATGGCCAATGGTTTAAGAGTTCCTAAGGCATTTGGTGACAGGCTGATCATGCGTACGTTAAAAGAAAGCAATGGATATGCTCTGGATGTGACAGAAGATGAAATGATGTCATCTATTTATGAGTTTGGAAAGATGGAAGGTATGTTTTTATCCCCCGAAGGAGCAGCCGTTTACACCGGATTCAAAAAACTGGTCGCAAATGAATATATAAAATCAACAGATACGGTAGTGCTGATCAATACCGGATCTCCGTACAAGTATGTGGAGAATATGCAATAAAGGTTACAAAAATTTTCTGATATTCAGGATGTGTCCCATGTGTAATGCTTCGTGATACTGATTAAAAGCAACCGCTTTTTCACGATCGTTTATTTCAAATTTTAAAGCCGTAAGAAAAGGATTAAATTCCTGAAAAATATCTGTATTTATGTCTTCCCGCAATTGTTCAAAAGTAGAAAAAAGCAAGGCTTTGACTTCATTGACGAAGGGTTCGTCATACCACCCATCCGGTTTAGTGCCGGGTGAAAATCTGAATACAAACGTTTTATCTACTGTAAAAGCCTGATTGATTAGTCCATAGGTCAGCATCTGCTGTACGGCAATGATATGAGCACAGTTCCATAGAATATTATTATTAAAACCTGATGGAATTTGGTTGATTTGGTCTATGCTGAGTGAATCCAAAATCTTTTTACAGGCTTTGCGGTTTTGGAGCGTGATAGCCAGATTTGCTTCTATTGACATTTCGTTTAAAAGTTAAATTTTAAAATTGTTTTAATGTAGCAATGAGAAACAAAAGTAACTAAAATATGTTACCCAAATTCAAATTTTAAATACCCAATGAAAATATATACTTTAACAAAAAAACAATTTTTACCCATTACGCTGGATCAGGCCTGGGATTTCTTCTCTTCCCCCGTCAATCTCAAAAAAATCACCCCGGAATACATGGGATTTAAGATTAAATCAGATCTCGGGAATGGAAAAATGTATTCGGGTCAAATCATTTCTTATGTGGTAACACCAGTATTAGGAATTCCCATGAGCTGGACTACAGAAATCACGCATGTAATAGATAAAATGTATTTTGTGGATGAACAGCGATTTGGACCATATTCCTTCTGGCATCATCAGCATTGGTTTAAGTCAGTGGATGGTGGTGTTGAGATGACCGATATTGTCAATTATGGTTTGCCTTTGGGATTTCTGGGAAGGATAGCCAATACCTTGTTTGTCAAAAGCAAACTACAGGAGATATTTGATTACAGAGAAAAAGTGGTTGGCAAATATTTTTAGCTGCGTACGATGAGATAGGAATTTTGAACCTTGAACAACGAATTACAAACACTGAGCAATGTGCAAGAATATCACTCTCTTCCCAATATCTCAAATTCAATCTGATCCTTGTTACCCCACTGATCCGTGATGGTCAGTTTATGGACACCGATACCTAATTTTACAATACACTCATGGGGTGCCGCTGTAGTACTCGTTTTATATTCATCATCAATAAACCAAAACAATCCTGCGTCTTTTTGCCGGTGATATGCTTTAAAAACCAGATCATTTTGTTTTCCTGCATTTTCTCTTGGTAGAAATATTTTAAGTCCATCGTATGGATATATAATCTTACATACTCCGGCAGCAGATTGACATGATGGATCAGGAGCAGGTACACCTTTATAGTCCATATGTGCTGTTTTGAAATAATATTCCATATATGCAGGAAGTACAAATAATGTATCTCTGCTCACCGCATATTGGGCACAGTCTTCAGAAAGTATAAGTCCGTCTTTACTTGTCAAAACTTCCTGATGATAAAAACAGGGCTGATATTTGTATGATGTCTTTTCTGTAGATACCTTCTTCCTAATTTTGCACAACGGACCTGCAATTTTTCCTGATTCAGCGCAAATGGTTATGACTTCTTTTTTGAGATATTGCGGTGCTGAATCGAACCATTGATTGTCAGGCAATGTATTGAATATTTTAAACATCACAGGAGCAGCTTTTGAGATTCCGGTGAGATCAAACCGACCTTCACCACCTTCATTACCTATCCATACACCTACCATATATCTGCCGTTAAATCCCAATGCCCAGGCGTCTCTGTGACCATAACTTGTGCCGGTTTTCCAGGCTACTTTATAATCAGTGCCATAGATATCCCATGATTTTTCTTCCCTCGGGCGTGTCAGGTCTGACATGGCTTTGACAAGGTGATCCATGGTTCCGGCTGAAAAATTAAATACATTCTTACTTCCAGTTACCGGCTTATCCGACAAACATTGAATCTGTCTGAATGGGTCAGGATATCCACCATAATTTTGAGCAAAACCTTTATAAATCCTGCATAAATCCCATAATGTGGATTCGCCGCCACCAAGGATAATACTAAGCCCATAATGATTTACCCCTTTATTGAGGTAAGAAATATCAAGCCTTTTTATAAGATCATAGAAACTTTGTAAGCCTACAGTATTTAAAACCCTAACAGATGGCACGTTGAGTGACTGTATCAGCACTTCTTCAAAAGGTACAGCTCCACGATACTTTTTATCAAAATTTTCAGGCTGAAAATCTCCGATAGCTGTTGGAATATCTGCTACCATTTCATTGGGAAGCAGTTGTGCAGTTTCCAGTGTATGAGCGTATAGAAGCGGTTTTAACAGACTGCCATAACTCCTTGGAGCCTGAGCTATATCGACGTATGAAAATTTGCCGTCCCCTGATTTAACATTTCCCTGATAAGCGACGAGTTGATTGGATTTTATATCTAAAACTATTGCTGCAATATTCCTGATATCATCCGTCTTCAGGAAGGATGATTCTCTTTCCAATAATTCCTGCATCCTTATTTGTACATCGTATGGTATGGTAGAGCGAAATATATTTTTTTCTGGAAATTGTTTTGACAGAAAAAGAAGTGCATGATAAGCGTATTGCGGTATGGCTTTCGTTTCCGAAGGTAGTTCCTCGTCCAGATATAAGGTCAGTTCAGAAGCATCAAAGTGTCCCTTGCGATGTAGCTTTCTGAGCAGAAAGTCTCTTTTTTGTTGTAAATTTTGCCGGTTCCTGGTAAGGTTTGCTGTGGAAGGACCATTGGGCATAACTGCGAGCAATGCATATTCTGCCCAGGAAAGTTTATCCACAGAACGACCGAAATATCGTAAAGATGCTGCTTTGATACCAATCGTGTTTCCTCCGAAAGGGGCAATCTCGCACCATTCTCTGAGTATGGTTTTGTCCTTTGTGATCAGACTATATTTAATGGCGCCAAGTGTCTCTTTGATTTTATTGTACCAGTTTCTGTCGGCATGTCTGTTTTTCATACGCATGACCTGCATTGGAATGGTGCTGGCACCACGTTTGGTTTTACCCGTTCTTACATTAACGACCAAAGCTTTTAAAATTGCCACCGGATTTACTCCCGGATGATAAGGAAAATACTCATCCTCGTAAGTGATGATGCTGGTTGATAACTTTTCCGGAATATCTTCATCCATCGGAAAACACCACTGCTGTTCGTCTGAAATGGTGGCAGAAAGCAAAATCCCTTCTTTACTATACAATACTTTGCTGTAGGCAGGTTTGATATTAGGTAATGGCATGAAAATCCATAAAATCAGGATTATGGCAGAAGTCCCAATAATGTATTTTTTAGGTTTTTTAATCGTGTTCTTCAAGTTATCTTCTTAAAAATGCAATACCACTAATTGACAGTATTTAATTTTAATTCAATAGCTTCCTGTACGAACTGATTCAAAGTTTTACCTTGGATAAGGGCATTTTGATAAGCTCTTGCATGTAATTCAGGCTTTACTCTTACATTAAAAGAACCTTTAAAAGACCGATTTATGTCCTTACCCAAATCTTTACATAATTCGATATACTCATCTACAGATTCCTGAAAGGCTTTTTTCAAATCTATAACCGTACTGCCTTCAAAGGTAACCAAATCATTAATACCTTCGACTTTACCGTAAAAAACTTCGTCATCTGACGCAAAAGATACTGTGCCAATAAACTCTTTATATGTTAATTTATTATTCATAATAAACCCATTTTTTTTAATTCATCAATAATATATTCCTTAACATATTTTTTTATTTCATTCCCCGGGTGTGGTCTGTGTAAAAAGATGATATGATTGTTTTTTTTGTTGATGTAAACTTTTCTTGAACCAGCAATATGTGAAATTATATCTTAGTTTCATTAAGTTTTATAATAAAATGGAAAATTATAAAGCCTCAACCTAAAATAAGCCAAATCTGCACAGGACCTGTATAAAGTAAAAACTCAATTTACATATTGCGTTTCAAATTTCTTAAAAAATTATCAATTACATCTCCTCGGAATTTTTTATTTTCTTTCGTTTCTTCATATGGCTTTTCAAAAAAATTAAATTCATTATAAATTTGCCAATGTAATATTAGATTACTTATCTTTAAATTTTGAACGAATTTTATGTCTACAACATTATTCTTATATATAATATCCATTTAGTGTAATTTAAATTTAAGTGTTTAATTTTAATGCAAAACATGATAAACCAAAAATTGATAATATGGGTTCAATTTTACCACTACCTTAATAATTGTTTAACAACTATATCACAACAACAACTCTCTTAGTATCAGTAATCGCAAATACTGTCCCTTTTTACATGTGCTCACAACTCACAGCCGGCATGATGAAATCTCCCGTAAATGCACCATTGGCTCTGGATGAAGAGGATTCATTGCTACCGGCACGTAAATAGTTCTCCATTTCCTAGAAGCTACAGATTTACTTCTGCAAATATACATTGATTTACAATAGATTATTTTATCAATATAATATTTGTTAAAAATATTATATTTGCCTTTTTGTTTAAAATGAGGTGCGCAATTATGAACCATGGAGAAAATGTAAATATTACACTAGTGACTTATCCAGAAAAAGATAAGGGCAAGTTTCCTGAAAAGATAGATGATTTTTATTTAAATCATAAGGAAAACGCTAATAAATACTCCAAAGATAATTTTCCTTTCCATTTATTTTCACCTTTAAAATACCATTTATTCTCAAATTATGATTTGGCGGTTATTTCAATAACGGATAGCGAAAAATTTGCTCAAAAAGTTTTTGCTCCTGATATTAATAATGATGAAACAAATAGAAGTACGTATCAAATAATAACTGGAATTACTAAGAAAATTAATAAGGGATCTACATTCCATTTGTCAAAAACCTTAGATTTCTTAACTGTCGAAAATTGGGACAAAGTTAAACCAAGAGAAGGAAAGTTTAAATATGCGTTATTTATTAATTTATGTATCAACAAAGGTCTTTTAATTGGAAGTGGAACAAAATTAGAAAATCAATTTTGTAAGGCTATCGACTCAAAAATAAGATCAAGGTTAAATTTAGGAAAAAATTCTACAGAAGTCACAAATAGGTATTTATTATCAAAATCATATTCTTGGTTTGATCTAAGTATAGTAGTATTTAGTGATGATCCACAAGAATTAATTGATGCTTTATTAGATATAAGAAATATAAAATTTAAGGATTTAATAGACCTGAATGATGATGAAGTAAACCTAAATTGTGAAGAAACTCTATATAGCACTTTTTATAATGATGCCATAAATTGTGACAAAATAAAAGAATTACATTTAGTAACAGAAACAAGTTCAATATTAGGTGTAGAATATTATAAGTATTTAGATCAGACTTCGTTCATTAATGATAAACTAAATACTCAAATAGAATGGAAAATTAAACCTGCTATGAACGTGAGTTTTGTGAAGCAGTTAGATCTATAGATAACGGTACCTTTTGTAATTTAGAGAATTTTTACTTTACCAACGGTAAAATGGACTATGTTTTTGAAGAAACCAAAAAGGACCTAATTCAAAGCAATTTATTAGTTTTTTCTAAACTCCGAGAAAGCAGTATCGAAGGCATTACAAAATACGTAAAAAGTGTAAAAACAAAGACATTATTCAATAATAAAAAATGGTTTGATGAACCGCAAAATAATTCTTCAACGCTTGATATAAATGATTTACCTGATATAACTAAAAGTTTAGAAAGTCTAACTTTTAAAAAAGAAGTTATATCAGAAATTAAAGATTGCTTACGATCTTCTAAAATATCAAGACAGCTAAGAAATAAAATCATAAAATGCTATTATTTAACCAACAACGGTTTGACTGACAGGGTGCTTTTTAATTTTTATATAGACTTTATTCCGTTTCTTAAAAGGTTATACTACTTTATTACAGATAACAGAAAAGAACTAAATAAACTGCAAGAGTATGAAAATATTCTCATTAATTACGTAATTGCTTATGATAGAGCATACAAAAACAGAACATTCAACTCTTATCTTTTTGAAGACATTCATGAGTATAGCATAGATTATAATGCTTCTCTACAACATTTATTAAGTAATTATAATACATGTGTTCATATTTTAACACGTAGTTATAATGAAAGTAAGAAAGATTATTATCGCGAAACGCCTAGGTTTTTAGTAAATATTAATCTTAATAATACTGTTTCTAATCCAGTAAATATCAATTTTCATGTTCATGACCTAACTGCGCCAGAATTAGTATTTTGTCTCCTTCACAAAGAAATCATTAATGAATATATAAAGCTAAAAAAAATTATAAACCCTATAGATTTACCAAAGGAATACAAAGAAGAGTATTCCTTTTTAGATACTAATGACATCTATAATGATTGTCTAAGGGTTATTTTGACTTTTAATTTTGATTTTGAGTTGTATAGTTTTTGGTTTTGGTCATTTAATATCCAAAATACTCAACTTTATAATAAGGATGGATTTATGAACGAGGATAATTTTGCCCATGAATTAATTCGATTTATAAGTGTTAAGATAATATTTGACTATATGCCTGATATTTCTTGTCCTATTCCTGAATTGTTTATTTATTGGGATAGATATTATAAAAAATTTCATGAAGAATTGAAAGAATTTTATGACCCGAAAGTCAAAGATAAACAAGAATATACGATTGCAAATTCGATTCATGACCAAATAATACCTGATTGTAAAATATTTAATCCAGAAAACGAATTATTTGACCATATAAGAGAACAATATAGGCGGTGGAAATTTCCAATTCAAACAGGAATTAATGTATTACACAAAGATAGAGCATTGGCAAGTAGGTTTGAATGGATGTCACATTGTAAAAGTTACTGCGACGAGAATGGGCTTTTTGCTTTGTACAAAGAGATTAAAACTATGGAAGTAAGTAAAATAGTTGAGCCAGGAAAGGAAGTTGATATGAATAGACAAAAACATGCAATTCTGCTCGATTCGATGATTTATTGTTTTTTAAAGAAAATGCAAACAGAACAAAATAGTCAAATTTCCATTTTGCGAAGAAACTTAGTTACTGGAGAACCTTTAGCAACATTCATAAAAGAAATAGAATATGATTCCTTTTATTGCTTAGATCCGCAAGGCGGACATTTTAGTATTAACGCTGCTAAAAGAGAAAAATATTATGAAATCAGAAACCAAATGATGGACATTGTATGGGATATTTCTTTACAATGGAAAAAGGATTATATTGAAGAACGAATAAAAAGTGTATAAATGAGTAGGACAGTAAAGTTTTTATGGTTATCAGATATTCATTATCTAGGAGACGGTAAATATATAGGATATGAATCTATAGCATTTGGTTTTGTCAAAGAGAAAATCGAAGATGCTTTTACTGGATATGAAGGTATCTTATATATACTATTATCAGGAGATTTAGCATTCAGCGGTGGAATTGATAAAGATAACAAAAGCATAAACCAGTATAATCAACTGAAAAATCAAATATCAAATTGTTCAGATAAATACAAAAGTAGAATAAGAGTTTTAGTTTGTCCTGGTAACCATGATGTTTCTTGGGGCAGTTTTAAAGAAATGTATAAAAATACTATGCTTGAAAATTCAGATTGGGCTGATTCTATTGTAAAAATCTTTGATTTTAAATATGATAAAGAAACTGTAAATGAATCATATCATTTTTCAAAAACTAAATTCTTGTCTCTTTTCTCAGAATTTTCTAAATCATTATCATATACAGGGATAAAATCTAGTTTAGTATCTAATGTTGAGCCATCCCAGCTTGATCAAATTCTAAAAAATAATATTTTTGTAATAGAAAAAGATGATAATTTAGACATTTCAAATGAATATATTGATACTGCACTTGAAGGTTTTATAATAGATAAGTCTAATCAGGTTATTTTTATCATTGTGAATACAGCATGGTATTCTATTGGAGAAAGTTTAAATATATTTTTAAATAATTTTAAAGGCATATCTAAATTTGAACAAGAAGAAATTATAAAAATAATCGAGGCTTCTCAGGAATATGGAAAATCATATACAGGATTTCGCCATTTAGAATCAGCAAAATTAGTTACGGAGATTAAAGAAAAAATAAGAAAATTCGAGCATTACACTAAAATATGTATGATGCACCATCCATTAGAGTGGTTGGATTGGAATGAAAAAGAAAGTTATGACAGCGATCACGGAATTAGGGCGATCACGCCTCTGATTGATATAATTAAAGAATGTGATTTATTATTAACTGGACATGTCCATCCATCAAGAATTTCAAGAAGTGAGCTATTGTTTAATAATGTTAATCATTTGAGAGGCCCACTTTTCTTATCACATCACACTAAATCCAAAGAAAGGCTTTTCCCTTGTAACGGCTTTGTTTCCATAGAATTAAATGTAACCGAAGATAATTATAAAATTACCAAAAACGGAACAGTGCATTATCATAATTTTGAGCATGGCTCTGAAAGTGGCCTTTCTTTAAATAAGCAAGAAGAGAAATTACCATTGAGGTTGAAGGGTTACAATAAAAATTCCAAAACATCTGTCAATCCCGAGGAAACTGAACCAAAAATTGAGCCCTTAACTTATAATGACGTCTATTATGATATAACAACTAAGGATCTTAAAAAGGAATTTTTAAGTAATTTTTTAGGCGAAAGTATAAGTGAAATTGAAGCTTTAGGTACAAAAAGTATTTCTGTCTTTAATTATAATCAACACGTTTTTATATTTCAAAGAAACAATTCTTGGTTAAATGAGATTGACTTATTTAACATTTTTAGAATAGTTGAAAATGTAGAAACTATAAGACTTTTGAAAGCAGGGCATTTTATCGCAAATGAAGATAAGTCTTTAGATTACAACCATTTAGATTTTAATACTGCAAACAAAGCTTTATTAAAATATAGTGATTCTAAATTAAATGAATTAAGAACTTCTTTTTTCAATATTTTAGACCAATACATATCAGAATCTTACAATTCTTCAACATCAGAAGAAAAAGTAGAAACTGTTAGTACAAATGAATTTGAAAATTATCTTAACAGATTATCTGACCCAAAAGAAATAATAAAAGTTTTTAAAGCAGCTTCATCTACTTCATTTTCCAACCATGTAATTGGGTCAGAACATTTTATTGAAGTACTGGTTTCAAAAACGTTTTAGATCCAAAAACAAACTCAAGACCTAATCCTGTAAGAGGTTTTACGTCCAATTTATTATGTCCTGTTTCTGCAAATGCTTTTTCTGAATAGTAATCAATTTTTTCTGGATAAAGGTATTTCTTAATTAGACCCATTTTATAATACGTATTAACTTTGCTCATATTGATATTAAGAATATCAAGCTCTTCTGAACTTAAATTATCAAGTATGAAATCCGAATTGTCTAAAAATGCAATATCTTTGAAAATATATTTATATTGATTAACCAACACTCTTATGTCTGTAGCCGTAAGTTCTTTTCCTACAAAAGCACTTGTTAATTCTTGTTTAGTTGCCATAATATATCTTTTTATGTAGCGGACACTGTTGAATAAATCAACCTAAACTTTAGGTTTAGTTGTCATACGATTATTGTGATTGATTAATTTTACTTTTATATATTATAATTTATATAAATATTTATATACAAATTTAGTACAAAAGTACTTTATTAATACTATAATTGTTATTATTAT
The DNA here is from genome assembly GCA_016714445.1 of Saprospiraceae bacterium. Taxonomy (GTDB): domain Bacteria; phylum Bacteroidota; class Bacteroidia; order Chitinophagales; family Saprospiraceae; genus OLB9. The sequence goes on from JADJNF010000008.1 coordinate 545,672, forward strand.
TATTATTATTTGACATAATTATTATTATTATATTTAATTATAACCATTTTAATTACTTATTTAACATCAATTTGAGTTTAAAAGGTTCTAAGAAAGCTATTTTTACATAAAATTAACTTATTATAAAATATTATATTGTTGCTCATACTAATTTTTTACTTCCCAACACTCACTCTCTTAGTATCAGTTCTGGCATATACTGTACCTTTGTACATATGCTCACAACTCACAGCCGGCATATAAAAATCTCCGGTAAAAGCGGCTTTTGCTTTAAAAGAATAGGACTCATTGCCACCGGCACGCAAATTTAAAAATGTGTAAACCCTGTCATCTTTGAAATCCTGATATACAAAATTATTTTTACTTTTATTGCTCTCTGTTTCATAAAGGCGTGGATTTATAAGTTCCCACCCTGCAGGCATTTTGAGATTGAGCGCAAGGTCACTGACTTCAAGTGCGGACGGATTGTTTACCGAGATATTGATGATGATGTCATCACCCAATCTGATCCCGGCAATACCTGCTTGTTTTTTGGTAGCATTATAATAATCTACTTTAATGCCAAGGTTGGAAGAAGCGGCATCCTTTGCCAGGCTGTTATCAATATATCTGTCTGTCTGATATACAAAAAGTTTACCTTTCCCTTTGTTTTGGATGGTGACAGGTTTGTCAAAAGACGATTTTTCTATTCTGATCAAACGTGGCTCATATGCCGAATGCTGATAAGTTTTTACTGCACCTGAAAGACCTGATACGGAATAATCAACTTTGCCGGTGATCTGAAGTGACTTTCCAAAATATTTATAGGCAGCTATGAAAGCAAATCCTTTGGTCTGTGTACTTGCCCATGACATGCTGTTGAGCGTTTCTACCATCTGATCGTAATAGTTTTCCAGCTTATTTTTGTCCGTTTCTATATAACTAAGGACCTCTACTATGATCGCCCAGTCTCTGCCTTTATCACCAAAACTTTCATAACTTCTGTTTTCATTGTAGTTTTTCTGGAGACTTTCTGCTTTAGACACAAATTCTTTGGCTTTGGAATCATAACCACTCAGCTGAAAACTACCCGCAATAAGCCACCATGTCAAAGGATTCATGGATTTGCTGGAAGTAACAAATCGGTTCATAGCTGATTTAGCCGGTTTGCCCCCTTTGGCAAGAACAAAAAGCCGGAATGCCTGAGCCAAAGATTCACTTTCGTACACATAGTCATTGGTTACTTCAGCAACGGCCCAATTATTGGCAGTAGTTACATGTGCATTCAACCATCGATCAAGCATATCTGATTTGCCGGGAAGATAGTTGAGCCGCTTCATTTCTATCATAAAATTACCTGCATATATGTCTGACCAGGCATGGTAATACGTACCATCCCAATAATTGAACTTGCCGGATGATTGTTGGAATCTTGAAATTTTATTGACAGATGCCTGTAGATTTTCCATACGAATCCTGTTTTCACTAGGGTCCAGTTGTATGATTTTGTCCAGATAAAGCTGACTGAAACCGGCCGATGTGGTCTGTTCCAGACATCCATAAGGAAAATCTATTAAATCTTCAGCGTATTGAGTAAAATTAGGTACTTTCAGCCCACTCACCATAATTTTTGAAGTAAACACTTCTCTGTAGCCTTTGGGTTTGATGGTATAACTAAGTTTTGCACCTGGCTCAATGATGTTTTTGCTGATGGAAGATTCAAATGAATTCGGATAATTTATCAGGATATCTGTGACTTCTTTCATGTTTTTTCCACCTCCACTGATCCCCATTTCAACATTTAGTTTTCCGGGCTTATTCAGTACCTCAATATCGTAGGTATGGGCCAATTGATTTTTACCATTAAATGTCAAAGCTTTGGTAGCTGAAAAACCTTTCACCAATCCGGCATCTGCTTTTGCGGTAAGGCTTGCCGAGTTGATAGAAGCATCATCCCGCAGGATAGTCACGGGCAATTGAAGTTTGTCTGTCACATTGAGTGTACGAGGAAACTGGGTTTGTACCATCAAAGGATTTTTGACAGGAATAAATTTTTCCAGTTTTCCAAAATTACTTGTATTGCAGGCAACTATCATCAATCTTACTTTGCCTATATAATTCGGTATGGAAATCGTGTGGGTATTTTTGCCTCCTTTGGATAATTTAAACGATCCCTGATGTATAGACACCGGTTTGAATCGATTGATTTCTGCAATGGCATCCGGATTGTATGCATCATCACCCCCAATAGATATAATTCCCGCAAATTTGCCTTTGAAGTAACTGATCAGATATTGATAAATATCCCATGTTTTTACCAGTAACGGAAACTTTCCATTAAAATGTTTGGCCGGATCCGGAGTGGCAAAACCCGTCAGATTGAGCAATCCTTCGTCTACAACAGCCAGCGTATACTCCATGGGTCTTCCTTCACTTTCGGATACAGTAAATGTATAGGACTTATTGGATTCCAACTTATCCGGAATGGACGCCAAAGGTTTAAGATGACTGGATGTCCCATCCATTTTAACATGTCTTATACCATACATTCTCAAAGGAAGATCGTTGTCTTCCTGTTTGTATTTTTGCATGATGGTGACGTGAATATATACATTGGGTGACCAGTTTTCGTTGGATGGAAGCGAAACTACATTATTGGAGGCAGTCATGTTGAACCATTTCTGTTCAATCACGCGGTTTCCTCTTTCAATACTGATTAATGCTTTTGCTCCATCGATGTCAGGGAGCATTACCTTGACCGGTTCTCCTGTTTTATATGCGTCTTTATCTGTTTTAAATTCTACAATGTACGGCTGTGATCCCGGAATGCTCTCGACGCCATCATAGACTGTAAAATATACCTGGGTCATATGTCCTGACGCATCATCCGTCATCGTCAGCTTATAAGCTCCCTTACCGAGTTTACCTTTTGTAAAGGTAATTTTGCCTTTTCCTGTCATACTCAGACTGCCATTATCGACGTCTTTCCAATAGTCTGCATTGACAAAATTTCCGGAAGAACGAAGCCTGTATTTATCTACCCACCAGGATTCTATGTGTTGTCTGAGTACATAAGAAACAGTATTCTTTTTGAACTGATTTTACCTTTGCTGGACAAATTAACAACAGATACATCTACGTTTTCAGCAAAAGTGTGGTTACCATTCCATCCTGATCCTTCTTTGCGGAAAGCACCAATATAGCTTTCAAATGGTGAAACTGTTACCGTTTTTCCTTCTTTATTGGTACCGCCACCAGGGAGAATAGTTTCAGTTTCAATGGATACATTGATCGGTGTATTAAAATATTTTAACTCCTGATTTCCATTAAAAGATCCGAACCCTTTAGCATTGGTTAATACATCCATGACATCAAAATTATTATCTGAAGATGGTAGATCATACACATCAAAATAATAATCTTTAAAATCAGAAAATGGTACGCTTATTTTTCTTGCTCTTCCTGCTGCCTTAATTTTTGCATTTCCTACTTCAAATCCGGTCAGGTATTTTGCCTGAACTGAGCCGGATATTTTGTCACTGTATATGGTATTGTCCACCATATTTTCAAATGTATATATAACTTCGGCTGTATTGGGTTTGATGGTTTCAATTCTTATATTTTTCCGGATAGATTTTGGTCCCACCTGAAACATACATCGGTAAAGTCCTGTTTTTGCATTGGAAGCCGTGACCATTTTAAAGCTGTAAATCTGTTTATTTTCCAGATCTATCTGTTGAATTTGCTCATCAACAATCATATTATCTACATTATAAAAAGACATGACTAGAGGCATACCTTTCGGCAGATCTGAGTCTGCTTTATTGATCATCAGATCGACGTAAATACTATCACCTGGCCTCCAGATATCCCTATCTGCATAAGCAAAAAATTCCGTGTCAGTTTCTGAACGTTCTCCGGAAATATCAAAATCAGTGAGTGAATTGCTTTGATTAGGGTCAAGTGCCAGATATGTGACCTGCTTTCCTTTTTCTATTTTTATTACTGCCGCATCGTCTCTGATATTTTCAAATTTTGCAAAACCATCCCCTGAAGTACGCATACTTGATATCTTTTCAGCCTGAAGATTATACAATGTCACTTCAGCATCAGACACCAAGCTCAGATCTAAAAGTTTGCTTAGAGCTATATGATACGTTTTACCTGCCTTTTTGGCAATAACTGAATAGTCTGAACAAATAAACAACTTGTGAACCGGTTGCTTATTGACATAATACGCCAGTTTGCACGGATCATTATTTTCTTCCCAATGATAATCCCTCATAATAATTATAGTAATCGTTGTAATAATTGTCTCTTATGGTGAAAAAATCATTGTCCGGAATTTTTGAATTGATTTTATACTTCTTTAGCTCCTTTTTGCAGGAAAGAGATGTATTGTCCGGTGAGAATTCCATACTGATATGATAGATACTACCAGGATTTTTGTTGATTTTAGCTGACAGATCGATGCCATGTACAGTCCATCCTTCACTATCACTAATTCCTTGCTGAAGCGGCACTACCTGATCATAGACAGGCTTACCATACATACGGATGTTGTAATAGTCGGCATAAGCCAACGACTGCCAAGCCAGATAATGCATAACGTTTTCCTGTTTTATCTCAATGACTACGATTCTGAGTGCATCGAGAGCACGGGTTTTTACAGGTATTTTAAAATCTCCTTCTGATGGAAAATAATTACCATCACTGACAAACTGAGCGTCAGGATTATCCACCTGCACATTGATATCAAAAGTGTAATCCGAAAGCAATGTTTTTCCTTCTGTAGACCGAATGCTCTTATCCAGGTTGATTTTAACCACATTCTGATTTCTGATTTCACCAAGAAAAACCGTTAGAACATTATTCTTAACCGTATAGGATGCGTTTTCATTCTGTACTTTCAGCAAACCGGTAAGATCCATTTGTTTATTGAGTCGCTGTGAAAAGTAGATATTGAATGCTTTTTCTTCCGAGTTGTGGTGCGTGTAGACCACACCAAATTCTTTGGAATTCAGATCAAAAAGTTCGATATTTCCTGACGCAGCACATCCAATGTTTTTTCCATTATAAGAAATAGCAGATTCTTTTTTCATTCCACCGGTAAACCTGAATTCAACTTCATAATCCATTGGATTTCTTTCCAGAATTTCTATAGAACCTGCATCAGACACAAAACAGGATTTGAGTTTATCTGCCGTTACTTTATCAGCTGTCTTAACACCAACTATAATCGAAACAGAAGCATCGTCATTGATGATGAGTCCTTCACGTTCCACTTTCATGTCCTGCGCAAAGGTCTTGATCTGGTACTCAATATTTTTATCAAATCTTTTACTATCCAGAGATTTTAAATCAAGATTTACAGTATAAGTCATGTCGGATTGCAATGGCTCATCAGGCGTGAACGTGATGATGGTATTATTGGACAGGGTCACTTTACCGGCAACAGCAGGACTGAGCACTACTACTTTTTGTAAAATATCTTCAGCGACATCACTGTCAAGAGGTTCTTTCAGTACAAATTTTAATTCATCTGCAGCAGATATAACACCTACCGTTGCTGCCATAAAATATTCATCAAGTACTTCCTGATCTTTTGTTACATCGAGCAGGACAGAAGTGTCTTTTTTTGATTTGCACGAAAATGTAAATAATAGTAGCGCAGACAGAATAATGGTCATGTTTTTCATAAAAAAATGTGTTTTAAATTTACATCAAAGATAACGCGAATTTAGCGCAATTATGTATAAAATAAATTTAAGCAGATCAGAAATAACTTCAAACGAAGTAATTATAAATTTAAACGAAATTTAGCCTTCAATTTCTTTAGTTTCGGATGTTTTGCATAAAGATTTTGAAGCTCAGATTTACATTCATTTAAAACAAATCAGTTTTGAAAATTAAAGCTCAAAATCATTGAAAGCAGAAGTTTATATTGTCTTTAAAAGACATTCAGATAAAATATTGCCCAACATAAAATATTTTTATACAAATTAGTGTTATATTTCGGTCGTAATTTTTTTCAAATCATCAAAAATAGTTTAAAGCTATGGTAAACCAAAAATTTAAAATTATTCTCTTTTTATTACTGTGTGTTTCCTTTTCAGTTTTTGCTCAAAACGAAATCCCCACAGGTGTCACAAAAGGTGCTTCTGTGGAAGGAATCACAGAGTATCAACTCAAAAACGGACTCAAAGTTTTACTTTTTCCTGATGCATCCAAACCCACTATTACAGTAAATATTACCTATATGGTTGGTTCAAGGCATGAAGGATACGGAGAGACAGGAATGGCGCACTTACTGGAACATTTAGTATTTAAAGGTACGCCTAAACATCCGAATATTCCTCAGGAACTCACTGAGCACGGAGCAAGACCAAATGGAACAACCTGGTATGACAGGACCAACTATTTTGAAACATTCAATGCCACAGAAGAAAATCTGAAATGGGCCCTTGATCTGGAAGCGGACAGAATGATCAACTCATATATAGCCAAAAAAGATCTGGACAGTGAGTTTTCAGTTGTTAGAAACGAGTTTGAAAGCGGAGAAAATGATCCTTCCGGAGTACTAATGGAGAGAGTTCTCAGCACCGCATACTTATGGCATAATTACGGTAACAGTACTATCGGTGCAAGAGCCGATATTGAAAATGTTCCTATTGAAAGGCTTCAGGCTTTTTACAGAAAATATTATCAGCCGGACAATGCTATTCTTACCGTAACAGGAAAATTTGATCCTGCAAAAACGCTTAAATTGATTGATGAATATTATTCTCCAATACCAAGACCTGAGCGAAAATTAGAAATCACCTATACCAAAGAACCTGTTCAGGATGGTGAAAGACAAGTTACCCTAAAGCGAACAGGTGATGTACAGGTAGTCAGTTGCAGCTATCATACTGCCCCGGGATCACATAAGGATTATGCAGCGATTGCTGTCATAGATGAAATCATAAGTAATGAGCCATCAGGAAGATTATATAAATCTTTGGTAGAGACTAAAAAAGCATCTTATATCTGGAGTTTTGCTCCGAGCCTTAAAGAGTCCGGGTTTATATATATCAATGCCACACTTCGAAAAGAAGATGACCTGGAAGAAGCAAAAGCCATCATGCTGGCCACTTTGGACAGTTTGAAAATCAATCAACCTACCAAAGAAGAGCTCGAAAGAGCAAAGGGCAGAATCCTAAAACAATGGGAACTCGGATTTAATTCTTCTGACCGGGTGGGAATGAACATCAGTGAATATATAGCTCAGGGTGACTGGCGTTTATACTTTCTGTATCGTGATGCTGTTGAAAAAGTTACTTTGGAAGATGTGGTTAATGCAGCTTCCGCTTATTTCAAACCATCCAACAGAACCATTGGTATTTTTATACCTGAAGAGAAGCCTGACAGAGTGGAAGTACCAGCCGCTCCGGATGTTGCAAGCCTTGTCAGCAGTTACAAAGGAAAAGAACTGATTGCTCAGGGTGAAGAGTTTGACCCTTCTTTTGAAAATATAGAGAAAAGAACAACAAAAGGAAAAGAAAAATCGGGATTGAAATTTGCATTATTACCAAAACAAAATCGTGGTGATGCAGTCAATGCTAATATTACTTTGCGCTACGGTACGCCATCTTCATTAATTGGCAAATCATCGATAGCTCAGCTCACAGCATCTATGCTGGATAAAGGAACCAAGTCCATGTCGAGACAAGCCATTCAGGATAAACTGGATGCTATAAAAGCGAGAGTAGGTGTATTCGGAGGACAATCCAGCCTTACTTTCAATATCGAAACTACCAATCAGAATCTGGATCAGGTGCTGGATTTGGTGGGGGACATTGCGCTAAATCCCGCTTTTAGCCAGGAGGAGTTTGATAAACTTAAAAATGAACAAATTGCAGGAATGGAAGAGCAGCTTTCTGATCCGGGATCAATCGCGAACAACCGACTGAATGTCATCACAAATCCATATCCCAAAACAGATGTGAGATACGTAATGACCATGAAGGAAGAAATTGAAGCACTTAAGGCTGTAACATTAGATGATGTAAAGAAATTTTATAAAGAAAATTACGGTGCCAGTGAAGCAACGGCTACGGTAGTTGGAGATTTTGATAAAGAAAAGACCAATCAAAAATTGACCAAATATTTTGGAAACTGGAAATCACCTTCAAAATATGAGCGTATTACTGATCCATATATGCCTATCAAGCCTGTAGATGAAAATATCAATACCCCTGACAAAGCCAATGCCATGTTTTTTGCATCATTGCCACTTCAGATCAATGATAGTCATCCTGATTATGCAGCTATGGTCATAGGGAATTTTATGCTGGGAGGCGGATTTTTAAATTCCAGACTTGCCACCAGAATACGTCAGAAAGAAGGATTAAGTTATGGCGTAGGATCATGGTTCCAAGGGAGTAGTCAGGATGATTCAGGAAATTTTGGAGCTTATGCTATCTATGCGCCTGAAAACAGGGATAAAGTACAGAAAGCATTTCAGGAAGAAATCACCAAAGTAAAAACGGAAGGATTTACTAAGGAAGAACTGGATGCTGCCAGATCAGGATGGATACAGGGTCAGGTAGTAAACAGGGCTCAGGACAGAGCACTTCTGGGCAAACTGGCCAATAATATGAGACTCGACCGGGACATGATGTGGGATAAAGCACTGGAAGAAAAGATCATGAAACTTACCGTAGAAGACATCAATAAAGTGATGGCTAAACACATGGATCCTGCCAAAATGATATACGTCAAAGCAGGTGATTTTGAAAAAGCATTTAAGGAAGTAAAACCATAATTCACAGGACTATTCAAATGTAATATAAAAAAAGCCTTGTATCTCACTGAATACAAGGCTTTTTTTATAAATAACACAGCAAACCCGTATTATGCCATAGAAAATCTGTTGAATAATCGGATGATCAATTCAATATCTCTTTAAAAGTATCTCCGGACATAAAATCACCCGTTTTGAATCCACGTGTAAACCATTCCATCCTTTGTTGTGATGTACCGTGAGTATATGTTTCAGGTCTGGTATATCCCTGGGTTGAATTCTGAATATTGTCATCACCCACGGCTGCAGCAGCATTTATGGCTTCTTCAACGTCTCCCTGATCCAGATATTTTTGTTCGTAGTGAGCCCACACACCTGCAAAAAAATCAGCTTGCAGCTCGGTAGCTACCTGTACTCTGTTGGCTTGGGCTTCGCGCAATTGCTGACGCATGTTTTGGGTTTTGTTCAGGACTCCCAGCTGATGTTGCACATGGTGACCTACCTCGTGTGCTATCACATATGCTATAGCAAAATCTCCTCCTTTTGCGCCAAACCGATCTCTCAGTGTATTAAAAAAAGACATATCCATATACAAAGTTTCATCGCCCGGACAATAAAAAGGTCCGGTACTTCCACTGGCACCGCCACAGGCAGATTGAATAACTTCATTAAACAAGATCAACTTGGGCTCTCTGTAGGTCATCCCTTTTTGTTGAAATAATTTTTGCCAGACATCTTCAGTGGATGCCAGGACAGTAGATACAAAATCTCCCACTTTTTTTTCTTCAGGGGTCAACTGTTTTTGTCCATCTGCTGCACTTGGCTGATTGAGTTGATTTTCTAATGCCTGGACTATTTGCTGGTTATCTCCACCTAAAAATAGCTGAATAATCAGAAATATAATTCCTATCGCTCCACCTCCGGTGGCAATTTTTCCGGTGGTGCTCATTCCTCTTCTGTCTTCGAAATTGTCACTTTTTCTTCGTCCTTCCCATTTCATATTGTAAATATTTAATAAATGATCTTGCAATATTACTAAAACCATTGAAATAGTGTCGATTATATGGTTAATTTTCGACAATAAAAAAAGAAGGAATCATCTTTTAAAAGAAAATATTATGCAATTCCCAGGAAGCAGGATGAATGAATTTTAAATCTTTATATAGTTTTTATAGCTGAAATCAATACCAAAATATTCTTTAACCAAAGCTTTTAGTATTTCTTTCATAGTGACTTTATTTCTGGTGATATCATGTGAAAATGACCAATTGAGTCGATCAATACGTGCTTTCATTATTGCCGGATGAGTCTCATTAAATAGCGTCAAACTATCTATTCCAGTATAATCAAATGCATCCGTTTTTGGAATATTTTTTTCTATCCAGTCGTCATTATGCCACAATTTTTGAAAAGATTGTTGTTTTAGTTGCATATTCCGGGGAGGTTTTACCCATCCGTAATGATAAATATATGCATCTATCGGTTTCACTTTCAGCATTTTATCATTATCCTTTCTGAATCCCTGTGCATCTCTGAATGAATATATCTTTTTATTGTTCCGTATGATCCGTATTTCATTTTTGTACCATCCTGATGATATTGCTACATAATCATAAGATCCGTAAAAATGTCTGTAATTAAACAAAAGACCATCCACTTCAGGTGTATCTTTCCATTTTTTCATTTCTGCATATATGATTTCGTGATATTTTTCATGTACCACTTCATCCCCTTGTATATAAAAACACCAGTCTGATTGATCGCTGATAGCCTGAAAAGCTTTATCCGTCTCTACTGCCAGTACGCGACCGCCTTCCCTGAGTGATTCATCCCAAACCGTTTCAATAATTCTTATTTTTGGGGAATCTATAGCCTTAATTAACCCCAAAGTATCATCTTCCGAATTACCGACCGCTACTACAAAATCGTCACATAATGGCAATATAGAAGTGATTGCTTCTACAATCGGATAATCAAATCTGACTGCATTTCGTATAAAAGTAAATCCTGTAACGTGCATTTAGTTATGAAATAAATAGCTACAAATATAGCCCAAATAAGTCTTCTATGATACATAATTGAAATTTGATAATTAACATACGGAAAAATCTATTAATTTTAACTTTATAAAAGATCATTTATGAAAAACATTTACCTTCTTTCCTTACATGTGTTCCTTTGTTTTAACGTGTTTACAAATCTGTTTGCATATACAGGTATTATTAGAAATGAACATTACAGTTCGTTATATAAATCCGCTTGCGTAAGGCCACAAGCAAAATATATCATGCAGGTAAATAATGTGAGAGCGGGTCTGCTTTCAGGTGGCGATCTTTTTTCTGTTGATGGTTACATTTCTCCATCTCCTCGCCCAGGTCAGTTGCCTGTTTCAGGTATATCTGCTGCCGGAGTTTGGTTGGGTGGAAGAGATAGAGCCGGGAATATTAAAGTATCTGCCTCCACCTATAGAAATGAAGGTAACGATTTTTTTGCAGGTCCGCTTGATATCAATGGTACTACAGAAAAAAGCCGATGTGACCAATGGGACAAAATTTTTACAATAAAAGGAAGTAGTATAGAAAGACACATACAAAACTATAAAATAGCCCGTGAATTAAACATTCCGATGGAATGTGATGCCATACCTGATGATATCAAATATTGGCCTGCTCAAGGCAATGCATATTTTATTGAAAAATATAATTGGTTGTTGCCAGATCAGCCACTTGCAAGCTATCAGGATATAAATAATAATGGTATCTATGACCCATGCCAGGGTGATTATCCAAGTTTCTTTTCTGTTAATTGTGAGTATCCTTTTCATCAAGGCAACAGAATTCCATCAGAAATAAATTTCTTTATTTTTAATGATAATGGTGGACCCCAAACTCTTTCCGGCCCTTCATCCATGCAAGCGGAATTTCAGGTAAATGCATTTGCCTACGCAAGTAATGATGAGATAAATGATATGACATTTTATGACTACAAGGTAATAAATAAAGCTGCTGAAGATTTGATTGATTGCTATTTTAGCTGGTGGGTCGATCCTGATTTGGGTTGTCCTGAAGATGACTATTTTGGTTGCGATCCATCCAGAAATATGGCATATATTTATAATGAAGATGAGGTAGACGGAAACCCTGATCAAAACTGCTTTGGTACAAACACCTATGGTGATAATATACCAATCATTGGATTCGACATAGTAAAAGGACCATTGGTCTCAAAGGTCTTTAAAAGAAATGCTGAAGGACAGTTTGTCCTGGATGAATCGGGTAACAAAATTGTATTAGACCCATCGCCTTACACCGGAGAGCAGGATACGTTGGTAGAAGGAGGATTGAGTTCCTTTACTTATATGGTAAATGGGGTGTTTGGTCCACAAAGAGGCAGAGAAGACGGCTTTTATAACTATATGCGTGGCTTCTGGAGAGATGGGACTCCTTTGACTTTTGGAGGTTCAGGGTATAATCCCGGTAGCATTGATACAGTAAGATATGCTTTTCCAGATGACCCTAATAAAAATACAGGGTGGTCTATGTGCTCAGCTGATTTACCTTATGCAGATAGAAGGTTTCTGATGTCAACGGGCCCTATGCTTCTGCAACCCGGTGCAACAAGAGAGCTAACAATGTCGATATTTACTGCATTTGAACATAAATATCCATGTCCTGATTTGTCAAAATTAAAATATGTAAATGGACTTGCTCATCAATTGATGGACAATTGTTTTGAAAATGTTTTAGTAGGACCCGATGCACCGGATTTGAATAGTATCGAAAAAGATAAAGAGTTAACTTTGATATTATCCAATAATATTTATTCCAATAATTTTAACGAAAAATTCATCCTTAAACAGTTTTTTTTGCCTGAAAGTACTGACTCGTTTTATAGGTTTGAAGGGTATAAAATTTTTCAACTCAGGAGTGCCGGGGTCTCAACCCTCCAACTAAATGATACCACGTATGCCCGTGAAATATTTCAAACTGATATAAACAATCAGGTATCAGATATTTCAAACTGGGTGCCTGTATTGAACCCTGATACTACATCTCAGGACGCTTATATTTGGGTGCCTGTTCAGAAAGTCAAAGCAAATAATACTGGAATTCAATATTCATATAATTTTAATGAAGATCATTTTGCTGAAGGAGATAAAACGCTGGTTAATGGTAAAGAGTATTATTTTATGGCGATAGCATATGCCCATAATAATTGGAAACAATACGATCCGGTAACAAAATTTGGACAAAAAACCCCTTATCTTCAGGGATTAAGTAATATTCAACGTTATGCTTTTAAGCCAACACAAACTTTTGCAGTAGACGACCCTTTGATAAAAGTTACACGGCTGTCGGGCGAAGGCAATCCATCTGTTTTTCTGGAGATGGAAGAAGGAATGTATGATAAAATATTGTCTCCAAACTTCAATGGCAAAATCGTTTATAAACCCGGTTTTGGTCCGATACAATGCAAAATATTAAACCCTTCTATTATAAAGTATAAAAAATATAGGCTCGAAATCACAGGAAATTTTTTGTACGGCAGAAGTGAATGTGTTTTTGACAATGAAGCATTGTGGAATCTTAAAAATATCACAGATAATGAGATACTTCTGCAGGATAAACCCTTATCTTATATCAAAGAGTACGTAGTAAACGAATTGGGTTTTTCTATAACACTACACAATTTTCCGGATCCGGGAACAGGATATAATACCAATAATGGAGGTGTTGGAACAAAATTAGAATACATGGATCCCAATAAGGTAAAATGGTATTCAGCGGTTACAGATGGTGGAAAAATAAATGGTTCAAAAGTAGGTGAATTGAATTTTATCAGAAATTATACCTTAGATCCATTCAGGGCGCTTTCGAATATTGGCAATGGTTTTTTTGTACCTTTTCTTTCTACAAGGTTTACACCAGATCCTGACTTGCCATTCTATTTGAGTCCTGCAGCAAGGGATCTAATGGCAATTATGACCAATTCAACAAATAATTCAATCAGATACCGTGATCTTAATAATGTGGACATCGTCTTTACCAATGATAAAACAAAATGGAGTAAATGTATTGTGGTAGAAACCGCCAGCAATGATTTTATTAATAACGGTATACCTACTATTGATAATACTAAAAATTTTGAGGTCAGAAGAACTCCATCCATAGATAAGGACGGCAAACCTATGAATGACGGCACTTATGGTTTCAGTTATTTTCCGGGGTATGCAATTGATGTTGAGACGGGTAAAAGATTAAATATTTTTTTTGGAGAAAATAGTGTTTACTCTGGTAGTTTAACGGATCAATTAGATGGAAAGAACCCTATCGGAGGAGACCTGATATTTAATCCTTCTTCACAGACAGAAACTGAAGTCGGTCTTCCTGTTTGGGGCGCTCAGCATTATATTTATGTCACCAGACAAGAATATGATGAGTGTAAAAAGCTTGAAGGAAAGTTGAGGAAAGGAGCATCTATTATTAATAAAATAAAGGGAGGAGCGTCAGTAACTTGGGTGTCTTTCCCGTTGGGAGTATCCAGTGCTCCTTTGCTTTCAATAGATAAGGGTCTTATTCCAAATGACCTTATTGTAAAGTTGAGGGTAGAAAATCCTTATGGTGAAAGCAGAAAATTTGATATTGAAAAAGAACGTGATTGTAGTACATACGGTGATCATCCTGTATATGAATTTGAATTTGAACCAGTCTTAAATCAAACGGATGATCATAGTGAATCACAGGACATCCATCTGGCACCTAATCCATTTTATAGAGAATCGGGTGTTTCTACATTTGACTTGTATGATATTTCTTCTTCGTCAATTATTCAATTATATGACATACAGGGAAGGCTTTTGAAAACATGGATGGCTAATGATCATAAAATTGAAAAAAATTGTATCTCAGATAGGTCATGTCTAACTTTTCACATTGACAAAGGAGTATTGAGTGTAAGTCATATTTATTTTTTACGAATTACAGATAGTATATCCGGGAAGACGGTCACTAAAAAATGGTTGATAATTTAAAGCAGATAAATCGCTAAACTATATTAAGTCAGAAATGTAATTTTATCATTCACTGTGGTTTCATAAAGTTGGTATTATTTCTATTTACTTAAGATCTCCAGACTTATCAAACACATTTTTAAAATACAATTTATCATCTAACTTTTAAGTGTAGTGAAAAATCTATATGAGTGATCTTCTATCTGAATATTGAGTTGATATAAAATACTCAAAAAAATCTCAATATTTTTTAAGATAAATTGACACCTATCCCAATAAAGGTGAGTCATATTAATAGCTGCTTAATTACTTATTAAGAAATTCAATTCTGCTTAACAAGCGAATAACAAGAGACAGAATGTTCGTTAACAGCTGAGGATTACTTCTCGCAATACCTTTGTATGGTATTCAAATTATTAATTTTTAAAATTGTTTATCATGAAAAATGTTTTGTATTTCTGTTTGCTTTTTTTGATGCCTGTATTTTTACAATCCAGTGTTTACCCTCCAGATTATGAAAATACCAGGGGTCCAAAATTAACTTTCAAATCGGAAGTCATTGATTACGGCATTATAGAAAAAGATGCCAATCCTTTAAGGAAATTTTCATTTAAAAACACAGGAGATGAACCTCTTCTGATTACCAATGCAAAAGGTAGTTGCGGATGTACAGTACCTGTATATCCTACGCAAGCCATAGCCCCCGGAGAGTCTTCTGAAATAGAAGTCAGATATGACACAAAAAGAGTTGGAGTATTTAAAAAAACCATCACTGTTTCATCCAATATTGGTGAATCTGTCATACTAACTATCATGGGTGAAGTAAGGTAAATGTTTTAACTTCAAAATCAAAATTTTCTTTCTAATAAGCATCGGTTTCTACATTAAGATTCCGGTGCTTTTTTATAAGACAAAATTAACATTATCGACCATACAAGTTAAAATAAATATAAACCACTGCTGATGAATTCACAAAAGCATACTTTTTAGAGTTTTAGTTAAAAAGAATCCATTATGATACGAGCATTACTTTTTTACCGTTTTAGCCATTCTTTCATTTTCTTCCTGTCAGGAAATAGATGAAAATATCCTGCCGGTGGTAGGAATATACCGGGCTCATGTAGTTGGTGTTGCCGGACCATTTGATCTCATCATCAGCACCGACAGAGGTGACGATGTAATCATTGAAGCTCCTTTTGATGGTTTTGACTGGTATACTTTAAAAGCGGATATCGACAATCAAACCGAAAGAACCATGGATATCAATATCAATAATCAGCAAATTGCTCCCTTTACTGATATTAAAGGCACCGGTTTTTTCAGAGATGGCACCATCGAGTTAAGATATTCTATAAATTTTGATGGAGATATTGTACATTTTAAACTGGTGGGTACCAAAATATAAATTAAGATCTTCAGCCGTCCGGTATGAAATAAATTGAAATCCATTCATTTTGATCGCACTGAATAATGTCTTTCTTCTTGCCGGCGGCTGTTTTTTCTACAGACCTGCTCCCAAATAGTTTTTATATTAATACCGTCTTCCCGATGGGATATTGAATTTGATAGTAAAAAATGAAATTAGTCTGTGATAAATCTGCATGAAGGTCCTACCGAAAATTCATTGCCTTGTATATTTGATTGTGCCAGATTTATTCCTTCAATGGTATTATAAAAATATTCAGATGTATCAACGTTTGATGTAGAATAGCCTGATTTCTCTGTTTTATACACAATTGTTTCATAGTTATCGGTGGAAGATCCTGTTCCACCAAAAAGTGTTGCAATGATCAGAATTATCCCTGTTCCCAGTTTTATTATACTTTCGCTCATGATGGTTATATTTGTTTGTAATTCAGGTAATTATCATGTACAAAGATAGTTGTTTTAAACACCTGAACTGTTACATTATTGACAATAGCTTTTACATCATTAACTGGTTTATCAAAGGTTGTGAAATTATACAAAAAGCAGAAGATAAAAGACATATCCGAGTAATAAATAAAAAACATATTGCTCAAAATAGACTTAAGAAAGCGCTCCCTTACTTTTTCTTAATGCCTTATATTACTACCAATGATTTTGTTCTAAAATATAATTTCTATTCGATAATAAATAAAAAAGGTAACAAGTTTCCGAACTTATTACCTTAAACAAAAAAAAGTTGTGACCTAAAATTTTATTTTGAGTTTGAACATTACTATCTTATTAATATCAGTCGTTTAAATGTTATTCTACCTAAATCAGTCAACTTAACCAGATACATTCCTGAAGTAAGATTTTCTAAGTAAAATTCTTTAGAATACAATACACCTCCAATCGCGGATTCATTGTATAATGTGCTAATTTTAAATCCATTGACATCAAAGAGTTCTATAATAAAATGTGGTGTTGACCTAGAACTTTGAAAATCTATAGTAAATTTTTCATTAAATGGATTTGGATATATTTTGTATGAATACGTTTTATCACTTTGCATTAGTTCATCTTCAACATCAGATGTGTCTTCTTCAAATATAACTGATACACTACAAGAGTCCAAGCAGCCAGTTGCATTCATAATATTTACCTTCTTTGTCCCCGATGAAAGAACATAAATACATCTGGAAGTTTCCTTAGTATCCCAAAGATAAGAAGACATTTCATCCCTGACACATAAAGCAGTAATCTTTCCTGCCTTGGGATTCAGGTCTCCGGTAATTAAGCAAGATGGAGATAAAATCTCTGAAACTTTTTTACTGCAAGTACTGATACATCCATTTGAATCTGAGACTGAAATAAAATAGTTGGCTTCTTTATTTACTTCTATACATGTGGAAGTTGCTTCTGTATTCCAAAAATAATTCATCCCGCTTGTCGCACAAAGCTGAGTGCCCTGGCCTTCACAAAATGTATCTTTCCCATCAATCCTGCATACAGGCAAAGGATTAACGTTTACCATAATTGTGTTAGATGTATCATTTTCACATTCATTAGTATTTACCACATAATACCGTCCGGAAGCTTTCACTGCAATAGAATTCGTTTCTTCTCCTGTACTCCATTTACCTCCCTTGTTCCCGGATAGAACAACATAACCTCCTTGACAAAAGGTTGTTACGCCTTCGGCGATAATCTCTCCCGCGATTAAATCCTGAATTACATTGACTCTTATGTGATTGGATTCCAATACACCACAATCCGTCTGTTTTGTGGTATAGTAATCCCCGGGTATCGTCACTTGAATGGATTTTGATGTTGATCCTGTATTCCATACTCCATCCTGATTTCCTGTCAGAGTTACTTCTGCTCCCTTACAAAGTTCGGTTGAGCCTGTTGCTGATATTATGTTGTTGTATGAGTCAGCATCAACCGCAACATTTTTAAGAAAATCGTATGTACATCCAAATGTGTCTATTGCTGAGACTGTATACAAGCCAGCTTCAGTAACTGTGAGACAACGGCTGGTTTCACCATTGACCCATGTACCTGTCATTCCTTCCGGAAGACAAAGAGTACTGGAATCTCCCAGGCAAATAGAATCCAACCCTGAAATTAAACCTAATGAACGCGGAATAACACTGACATATTTGCTACAATATCCTCTGCAACCATTATCATACGTAAGCGTTATGGCATATAGACCTGCTTTTGAAACTGTAATGCAGTTGGTGCTTTCGCCAGTACTCCACCAATATTCTGAAAGACCGGGTGGTAGACATAATGTAGTGGAATCTCCTATACAAATGGAATCTTTCCCGGTTATCAAACAAACAGATGCACTATCTATGGTGATAAATTTACTACAAGTACTTACACAACCATTTATATCCGTGACTGTAATGGCATATAACCCGGCTTCCGTTACTGTTATACATGGAGTAGTCTGACTGTTTAACCACCAATAGTCAATAAAACCTTCTTCAACACATAACTCTGTAGCCGAGCCTTCACAAAAAGAATCATTACCTTCAATAGTACAATTTGGAAGTGGGTGAATAATTATGGTTTCATTGCAAACGGATGTACAACCATAAGAATCCGTCACAGTTACTTGATAGAAACCTGCTTCGGTCATGTAGAGACAATTGGTTGTCGCACCAGTATTCCACAGGTATGCTGAAAATCCCTCAGAAACACAAATGAATGTTGACTCACCAATGCAAAATGAATTATTGCCCTCTATAGTGCACACAGGTATGGGATGGACTACTATTGTTTTATTACAGGATGATGTACATCCATTTTCATCTGTGATGGTAATGATAAAATTTCCGGATTGGCTTACTGTTATACATTTGGCTGTTTCACCAGTGCTCCACAAATAAGCTGATGCATCATTAGCAGAACATATTTCTGATGATCCTCCCCCACAAAACGTATCAAAACCTAGGATGTTGCATGATGGTAATGCATTTAATGTTATTGTTTTGCTGCATGAAGTTAAACAGCCTCTGATATTTGTGGTGGTGACAGAATATGTCCCTGGTTCAGATATGGTAATACAACGACCGGTTTCTCCATTGCTCCAAATGTAGGAAACTGAAAAATCCGTACATATCTCTATGGTCTGACCTTCACACAAGGAATTATTTCCTGAAATAGCACATTCTGGCAAAGGGTACACTATTACATTTTGTTCGCAGGATGAAGTACATCCGTTGGCTGCTGTGATGGTTACAATATAGTTTCCAGAAGAGTTAATTGTAATACAAGAAGTAGTGGCCCCATTGTTCCATAAGTAAGCTTGTCCTCCAGGTGTAGCACACAATTCTGATAATTGCCCTTCACAAAAATAATTTATACCGGTTATACTACATTCCGGTATAGAATTAACAGCTATGGTGTGCGAACAAGTAGCCGTACAACCATTCGTCGCTGTAATGGTAACTCTATATGTACCTGCAAAATTTACTGTAATACAACTGGTCGATGCTCCATTACTCCAAACATAAGATGATGCTCCGGAAGAAGCACATATTTGTGCGGATTCACCTGCACAAAAAGATTCGGGACCAGAAATGCTGCAAGCGGGAACAGGATTTACAGTTACATTATGACTACATTCAGAGGTGCACCCATCTGCAGATGTTACTGTCACAAAATAGGTACCTCCACTTGAAATAGTGATACATCGTGAGTTATCTCCTGTGCTCCAAAAATAAGATGATGCTCTTTGATCAACACAAAGTACTGTGGACTGCCCTTCGCAAATTACATCCATACCGGAAATAGTACAAACAGGAACTGAAGTTCCGGTTACAAGCTGGCTGCAAACAGAAGTACAATCATCAGAATATGTAATGGTCACTGAAAAACTACCGGTTGAATTCACCACAATACAGTTTGTAGTTGCTCCATTACTCCACAAATAACTTAACGCCCCGGCAGGTACACACAATGTTGTGCTTTGGCCATTACAAATCACATTTGAGCCACTTATACTACATGCTGGTAATGGGTTTTCTGATACTGTCTGGCTGCAACTTGATGTACATCCATTCAGATCAGTTATCGTAACTGTATAAGTTCCTGCACTGGATATGTTTACACAATTGTTGGTCGCTCCATTGCTCCATATATAACCTGATGCTCCGGAAGGTACACACAAAACTGTACCTTGGCCATTACAGATCACATTTGAACCACTTATACTACATGCTGGCAATGGATTTTCTGTTACCGTTTGACTGCAACTTGATGTACATCCATTCAGATCAGTTATCGTAACTGTATAAGTTCCTGCACTGGATATGTTTACACAATTGTTGGTCGCTCCATTGCTCCATATATAACCTGATGCTCCGGAAGGTACACAAAACTGTACCTTGGCCATTACAGATCACATTTGAACCGCTTATACTACATGGTGGTAATGGGTTTTCTGTTACTGTCTGGCTGCAACTTGATGTACAGCCGTTCTGATCAGTAATCGTGACAGTATATGTTCCGGCACTGGATATGTTTACACAATTGTTGGTCGCTCCATTGCTCCATATATAACCTGATGCTCCGGCAGGTACACATAAAACTGTACCTTGGCCATTACAGATCACATTTGAACCACTGATAATACATGCTGGTAATGGGTTTTCTGTTACTGTCTGGCTGCAACTTGATGTACAGCCGTTCTGATCAGTGATCGTAACTGTATAAGTACCGGCACTGGATATGTTTACACAATTATTGGTCGCTCCATTGCTCCATATATAACCTGATGCTCCTGCAGGTACACATAAAACTGTACCTTGGCCATTACAGATCACATTTGAACCACTGATACTACATGCTGGTAATGGGTTTTCTGTTACTGTCTGGCTGCAACTTGATGTACAGCCGTTCTGATCAGTAATCGTGACAGTATATGTTCCGGCACTGGATATGTTTACACAATTATTGGTCGCTCCATTGCTCCATACAAAACTAAATGCTCCGGCTGTTACACACAATGATGTGCTTTGGCCCGTGCATATGACATTTGAACCGCTTATACTGCATGCTGGCAATGGATTCATTGTAACTGTTTGAGAACAACTTGATGTACATCCATTCACATCAGTTATCGTTACTGTATAAGTTCCGGCTGCAGAAATGGTTAAACAATTGTTGGTTGCACCTGTGCTCCATACATAACCTGATAATCCGGCTGCTACACATAAATCAGTGGTCTGCCCAACACACAGCGTATTTGAAACACTAATACTATATACCGGCAATAAAAAAGTAGTAACAACAATATGATTAGATTCAGCCATACCGCATCCATTATCAATGGTGACAAAATAATCACCTGCAGTACTTACTGTTATTTCTGGTGTTGAAGCACCGTTACTCCATATTCCACCACAGTTTCCTGACAAAACAATACTCTCACCTATACAAAAAGATGTTGGTTCTGTTGTTGTGATTATTAAAGGAACAGGCAACATGTTGTTGTTTACAACGTTGGTATTCAAATTGATGGCTCCGGATCTTGAAAGCCCTCTTCCAAATAATGATGAACCTTCCAATAAATTGATCGCTCCGTTATTGACCACATTACCTCTGAAAACTGATCCCTCTCCCAGATTAAATGCTCCATTTATTTGCCAGTAAATATTGCAAACCGAAGCCGAGTTGGTTAATATTACGTTAGCTAATGTGGATGTCGACAACGCGCCGTCGATCTGAATAATAAAAATTGCATCAGCATCACACTGAGCGTCCAGAATTAAATCACCATTTAGTGAAGCTGCCTCTGTTATACAATATATCCCTGGTAGCAGAATTTGTCCATTTCCCAATGTAGATCCAATAACTGATCCACAGGTAAGTGCATCCAGATAACCATACAGTACATCTACATCCGTTGCTGCCTGTGCTGAAACGGGATCGGCAACATGTATTTGACCTATTAAAACACCCGGAGGAAATGCATTAAAAGCGCCTACATGCGTACCGACATCTCCTGTAACCGTTGTAGCCTCGCCTGTATTGTTGAAAGCGCCATCCGCGGTAAAAAGTGCAAAACTTTCTGTTGCCCCGAGTTCAATGGTTTGAGTATATGATACAAATGGAATGGTTCCAAGTAATAATACTAAAATGGTTTTTGTAAATGATAGTTTCATTTGTTGTTTGGGTTTTATTGGATTGGATTGGCCGGCTCCAACAAATTTCAGAATTATATATCTATTTTATTTATACAATTAAATTTTTATATTGCATAATTATTGTTATTTTTTAATTTGCAATGGAAAATACTCATATTTTAAAATTTAATTTCATATTTTATTAGTGGTTTTCACTCCAAATAAAGAAAATATATAAACGAAAAAAGGCCCTGTAGGAAAACCCACAGAGCCTTTAGTATTCTGTCTTCTATCTTCTCCCGACCTTAGTCGATCAGGATCATCTTGCCCGATATCACTTTATCTCCATATCTCAACTCGTACACATACACTCCTGAATGACCTATATCTGATCTGCTCCAGCTGTATTGTGTTCTTCCCTGCTCCATAATGATCTATCGTACTGATTACCTTCCTGCCCGTATAATCTTTCACTTTGAAACTTACCATGCCATCTTTCGGTAATTCAAATGTGATGTTCGTATTCGTATTCCATGGATTAGGTGTCGTTCCCGTTACGCTGAAGTCCGTTTCTGTCTTCACTCTCCAGCTTATTCCCAACGCTCTCGTCTCCATGTCTGTCACATATATTTCCGGATTTACCGTTTCACTCAACTGCATCATTTCACTCAGTCTGCCGCTTCTTATGGCTTCTACTTCTATGATATACATGACTTCATTTCTTTCCATCGTCATCCCTTCCGGTATCGCTATACTCATCCCTGAATGGTGGACATCCCTGATCACATATTCCTCCCTGCCTATTTCCATCGCTCCTTCTCTCATCTCTCTGATGATCAGTCCGCTCGTCTCCCACTCTGTTTGCATCCCATATATTGTCTGACCTGTTTCCATCATCACCGGTATCTCTATGATGTCTCCTTTCTCTACTTTTCTATCATCCATGACCACATTTACCTTACTTCTCTTTTCTACTGAGCCTTCATTGATGTTTCTTCCTTTTGCATTACCGTTTACATCGCCTATCTTGATGCCCACGAAGTTGATGTCCATGCTGCTATTAAGTGCATCTATCTGGTATCGCTCTGCAAATGGGGTCAGCCATGGATCATTTTTGTCCACAAACTGGTATGCCGCATCCACAAATCTCCAACTCGTATTATTCGGCAGTGACATCGTCAGTCCCAATACCAGTTTGCGCAGTTCCGTAAGGTCTGATGCCGTGATACTGCCGCTGTTGTTCGCATCTGCTGCAATCAGTTTGTACGGGCTGTTCAGTTTCTCCATCCCCAGTATATGACGCTGTATCATCACGATATCCAGTGTACTCACTCCGTTCATATCATCTCCGTCTTTGCCCGGTATCACCTGATAACTTCCCCCTGTCGGCATTGGTGCAAAGGCATAGTGGCCGTTATTATCCGTGTTGGTAGGGTTCAGCTCCGAGCCTTTCATCTCTACGATCACATCCTCTATCTCTGTGTTGTCCTCTTTTACTGTCTTGCCCGATACATTCGCTATGATCATCGTCGGACACAGGCCTAGCGTATCCTGTATATCTACAAATGTCTGGCAATATGATGTATTTCCATTTACATCTGTCACCCACATCTGTATCGTCTGTGGCCCCCGGTCTGCACAACTGAAGGATGCTATGGTATCTTTTACATCTGATGAGAAGCTCAGCTGCAGTGGGTAACCGCATACATGGTTGCTCTTATTGTCAAAATAACCCGGCTTCAATATCGTCATGATCGTATCTCCTACTCCATCTCCATCACTGTCCATCAGCCCTAGTGATGCCGATAGTCCCTGCTTACAGATCGCTGTCGGTGCCTTCGCATTCCTGATCTCAAAGTCATACCCTGTCTTTGCCAGATTGCCACATTTGTCCTCTACCGTAAACTCTATTTTGTATATTCCTATCGGATATGTACCTGATGCAACATTGCTTACTCCTGTCCTGAAGACTATTCCTCCTTTCGTCACTACCCAGCTCCATCTCAGCTCATTGGCCGGTGTACAGTCTGTCGCTGATGCTGTCAATACAATTTGTCCATCCTGACATTCTCCGTCATACGTCAGTACTAGTTTTGATGCTGTCGAACTCGTGATTGTTGGTATTACATTGTCCATTACTCTGATCTCCTGATCATGGCTCCACGTCAGATGATTGCCGTCTATATCTGTCTGGCACCAGTCTATCACGGTCCACGTTCTGATGATCTTAAAACACGCCCCATTGGTCGTAAAAGGATATACTACATCATGGTATCGCATGCCTACAAGGTCACACGCATCTTCTGTAAATACCGGTTCTCCAGTGATCGCAGGGTCTAGTCCCAATACGGAGCACTGTCCCAAAGCTGTATAATCTGCAGGCCATACGATATCGTCTGTCGGATCTGTATGATCTGCATCGTTGATATAGAACGGATCATTGTTTCTGAATGTGATCGTTTGTACACATGTCTGATATGTAATGCCGCCACCAATTACACTGGTCGTTCTGACTACTGTACCTATGCCGCACTGATTACGGTTGTCCGTCACTACTTCTCTCAGCTGATTATTTGCAGGACAATTGTCGTCTATTACGATCTCTCCAAAATAGTCCGCAGGATTCTGCGGGTCAAATGTGTAAAGGCAATCATTGATCGTAATATCAGCCAGACACGTGATTCTTGGATCTACTTTCTCCTGTACATTCACACTCACCATACATATATTCGTATTGCCGCCTGCATCTGTTACCAGCAACTGCACCATGCGGGTCGTATTTGCGTCCAGACAACAGAAGCCTACTTTATCAAACCAACCGTCATCCGCTCCAAAGTCACATGGGTCTTCCATTCTCCTTACTTTCAGTGTCACCGCCCCGCATTCGTCAAAGCTTCCGTCATCGATCGCCTGCGCTGTCACTTCTGTATATCCGTTCGTCTTGATGCTGATCGTTGCAAACTGATCGCAGATCGCTACAGGATCGGTATCGTCCTGTACGGTTATTCTGTAACTCATGTCTCTCTGATTGCCACACTCATCCAATGCTGAATATGTGATCGTATGTATGCCCGATACCAAAGTTATACTTCCTCCGTTGCCATTGACATATCCTGATGGTACACCATTTAGGTAGGCATTCACATATACTTTATATACTGCCGTACAATTGTCGGTTATATTCAGTCCCGGCAACAACACCGTCGCCGAACAGCTCCTCGTTTCTGTCGTAACGGTGATATCACTCTGTCCAGGGATCACCGGCGCAGTAGTATCTACAATATCTATCGTCTGCATGCTCACAAATTTCTGTACGGCTGTACTGCACCACCATTCTGTGATCATCCAGGTTCTTAATATTCTCTTTTTACATTTTGTATCCACGATCAGTACATCTGTGTAGTCGATCGTAGAATTGCAATACAACATATTCAGTTGAGACAATGGATATAATGGCGTACTTCCGATTACCGGTACACCTGTAACACTTGGTGCAGGATAGCCAAAGCCTTTATCATCCACATCATAATTATCTGAACACTGCAGGGTCACATTGACTGGCGGGGCGGTAATGCCGCTTGTATTGGATCTTTCCAAATTGATGACTTGTACACACAGTAACTCACTCTCATTGCCCGCTCCGTCCACTGCTTTCCACGTCTTCGTCACTCTCCCAGTATAGTTTGCATCACACTGTAATGCCTCATGTACTTCATTGACCAGTACCGCTTTTTCTCCACTGCAATTGTCATCCACCACCGGGGGCGCTATCTTTGATATATCGGCCAGGCAATTTACAATCAATGGTACTGTCGGACATATAATCGTCGGTTTGATCTTGTCATCTATTTTCACATCTCCCCAGCACGTAAAGCCATTCGCATTCGTAATCGTATATTTCAATGTTTTACCCAACTGGTCATTCCCTACTGTATTGCCCAGGTCTTCTCCGTTTGCCCTTTTATATTAATCTCATATAAATCAAGACAGCCCAGTAGTATCTCGCCCATCGGACCTTCCCATCCCGTCAGTACCTCCGTCGGTGTCAGCTCTCCCTCACAGTCCTCATCCAAGGATAAATTTACATTCTTACACCCCAGGGAGGGATTAAAATAATCCAGTACTGTAACCGTAAAAGAACATTGTGCCGTATTGCCCGCAACATCCGTCGCCTCAAAGGTTACCGTATTATCTCCTATCGGAAACAAATCTCCCGACTCCAAGCGATGTAACATACGCAAAGGTTTCTCAGGGCAATTGTCATCCGTCACAGGATCAGCAAATACTGCTATTCCCTCACATGCCAATGGATCAAGTTGTACCGTCACATCTGCAGGACATGTAATCTCCGGAGACTGGTCGTCCGTCACAATCACATCAAATGTACATTCATCTATATTTCCAGCTGAGTCAGTTGCTCTGTAAGTTACAGAAGTTGTGCCAACCGGAAAATTAGAACCGCTTGGCAAACCACTCACGAGTGTCACAGGAAATCCCTGAAATTCTACGATATATCTTCTGTTTATAAGTGCCGGACCGTCATACCAGCCTAAATCTAACGGACCTCCAATAAATGGAATCTCCCAGGAGTAAACATAATCTCCATCAAGTGTTCCTGGTTGTCCTATTCCCCAATTCGTATATGTAACAGGTTCCCCTGATGTCCATTTGAATTGACCTAAGGATGGTGAATATCTTAAACCAATCCAATACCAATTAGATGGTGTATTAGCCAACAACCAATTTTTTTCAAGCAAACTATTCACACTAACCATATGGCCCCCTACAGCAACAGCTGCAGCGTTTGCTGCTTCCCAAGTAAACGTACCATTTGATCTGAAATAGGTATGTCCGTTAAATGTTCCGATATAGGTATGACCTGCTAATGTTATTGGTAAATTTACCGGACATAAATCCATGGCAGATACCGGAAAACACACTACTGCTGAACATCTGTCCGGATCAGCTGACATGGTCACAGGGCTTGTGGGACAAGAAATCTCAGGTAAACCTACATCACGCAAATTTACATTTATATTATCTGTAGCTGTACATCCGTTGCTATCTGTAACTCTGTAGACCAAATTATATAATCCTATTGTATTATGATTAAAAATCGGATTAACTACTGTTGTATTATTTAAGTATACGGCTCCGGGACCTGACCATAAATGGCCTGTGTAAGTTCCTGAACCTCCAGATGGATTACCATTTAATTGAAGATCAGTTAGAATACAAACTTCCGCCGGATCAGGTGTTATTGCCGCTGAAATTGCATTTATTGTTACTGTATACTGAATCCAGTCTCCCGCACAATCTCCCGCACTAAACTCATCGTCACCATCAATATCAACGAAGGCTCTAAATCTCATTGTGACCGTACCAGATAGAGCAGGATTAATTAAAGCAGCTGTTGCTGTTGCTCCGGCAAAATCACCAGGTTGAAATATACAAGCAGGGCCACCTAAACACCAAGGGCCTAATGTAGTATTAGATGTTGTTATTATCCTTTCTACCCAAACGTTGGTTTGGGCTGTTGCATCCGTAAATGATGTTATGGAAAGATTCGGAGATACTCCGTTACAAACCACAAAACTTCCTGTATCATCCACACCATTATTATTGCTATTAACTACTACACCATTAATATTTGTAGAAAGTACAGGTGCGACTGCAGAAAAAGTAAAATTTCCGGCATGAAAACCTCCAATGATATGTGTATTACCAGGTACACCCATTGCTGCAGTACCGTCCCATGGTGAATCGACGTGTGTAATAAGTCCTCCTCCGTCATTGGTGATGGCTACATTATCCCCCGCATTTGAATTACCATTGAATTCACTTGGACTATATCCATAGGCAACTACAGTATAGTTTCCAGGTGTCAATGTGACTGCAGGAAATCCACCTACCATCTGGAAAGGACCGTTGAAAGTTCCAATAATTCCATCAAGCGATAATGGCGTACCGCTGGAAGGAACCACAACATTGCCTCCAGCATCTACAATGGCCACAGTAATGGTACTACTAAATCCATCCTGTCCACTATCAAATGCGCCTAACTGGGTCACACGGATCGGAGAGTTGACAGTGAATCTCATCCCCATTCTTCCTGTAAAAGCCTGTGAGCCTACCAGATCAGTACCAGTGCTGCCGTTTACCGGATCACATTGACTGTATAAGGAAAATGAGAACAGAAGCAATAAATATACTGCCAAAGATTTGACCGAAGTTAAACACTTCCAATCAGATACTGCTCTTTTTTGTAAAATCGACATAATTAACAATTTTTTACTTTGAGAAAAATAAATTATTAATTACTGCATTTTGGGAATGCATGAGACAAATCACTTTGTTTCACTGGGCAAAGATAATTCTAAATTTATATATTACAAATTAATTTAATATATTTATTAAAGATTATTAATTAAATGTGTAACTTAATCAATTTCATAAAATTATGAAATGAGTTTTTTATAATGGTATTAACAAAAAAGGCCCTGTGAGGAAAACCCACAGAGCCTTTAGTATTCTGTCTTCTATCTTCTCCCGACCTTAGTCGATCAGGATCATCTTGCCCGATATCACTTTATCTCCATATCTCAACTCGTACACATACACTCCCGAATGACCTATATCTGATCTGCTCAGCTGTATCGTGTTCTTCCCTGCTCCATACTGATCTATCGTACTGATTACCTTCCTGCCCGTATAATCTTTCACTTTGAAACTTACCATGCCATCCTGCGGTAATTCAAATGTGATGTTCGTATTCGTATTCCATGGATTAGGTGTCGTTCCCGTTACGCTGAAGTCCGTTTCTGTCTTCACTCTCCAGCTTATTCCCAGTGCTCTCGTCTCCAGGTCTGTCACATATATTTCCGGGTTTACCGTTTCACTCAACTGCATCATTTCACTCAGTCTGCCGCTTCTTATGGCTTCTACTTCTATGATATACATGACTTCATTTCTTTCCATCGTCATCCCTTCCGGTATCGCTATACTCATCCCTGAATGGTGGACATCCCTGATCACATATTCCTCCCTGCCTATTTCCATCGCTCCTTCTCTCATCTCTCTGATGATCAGTCCGCTCGTCTCCCACTCTGTTTGCATCCCATATATTGTCTGACCTGTTTCCATCATCACCGGTATCTCTATGATGTCTCCTTTCTCTACTTTCTATCATCCATGACCACATTTACCTTACTTCTCTTTTCTACTGAGCCTTCGTTGATGTTTCTTCCTTTTGCATTACCGTTTACATCGCCTATCTTGATGCCCACGAAGTTGATGTCCATGCTGCTATTAAGTGCATCTATTTGATATCGCTCTGCAAACGGGGTCAGCCATGGATCATTTTTGTCCACAAACTGGTATGCCGCATCCACAAATCTCCAGCTCGTATTATTCGGTAGTGACATCGTCAGTCCCAAGACCAGTTTACGCAATTCCGTAAGGTCTGAGGCCGTGATACTTCCGCTGTTGTTGACATCTGCTGCAATCAGTTTGTAAGGGCTGCTCAGTTTCTCCATCCCCAGTATATGACGCTGTATCATCACGATGTCCAGTGTACTCACTCCGTTTATATCATCGCCGTCTTTGCCCGGTATCACCTGATAACTTCCGCCTGTCGGCATCGGTGAAAAGGCATAGTGCCCATTCTTATCTGTGTTGGTTGGGTTCTGCTCCGAGCCTTTCATCTCTACTATCACATTCTCTATCTCTGTATTGTCTTCTTTTACTGTCTTACCCGATACATTGGCCACTATCATCGTCGGACACAGGCCTTGCGTATCCTGTATATCTACAAATGTCTGGCAATATGATGTATTTCCATTTACATCTGTCACCCACATCTGTATCGTCTGTGGCCCCCGGTCTGCACAACTGAAGGATGCTATGGTATCTTTTACATCGGATGAGAAGCTCAGCTTCAACGGGTATCCGCATACATGGCTGCTCTTATTGTCAAAATAGCCCGGCTTCAATATCGTCATGATCGTATCTCCTATACCATTGCCATCACTGTCCATCAGGCCAAGTGATGCCGATAGTCCCTGCTTACAGATCGCTGTCGGTGCCTTCGCATTCCTGATCTCAAAGTCATAGCCCGTCTTTGCCTGATTGCCGCACTTGTCTTCTACCGTAAACTCTATCTTATATACGCCTATCGGATATGTTCCCGATGCAACATTGCTTACTCCTGTCCTGAAGACTATTCCTCCCTCGTCACTACCCAGCTCCATCTCCAGTTCATTGGGCCGGCGTACAGTCTGTTGCTGATGCGGTCAATACAATTTGTCCATCCTGACATTCTCCATCATACGTCAACTCCAGTTTTGGTGTCGTCGAACTCGTGATCGTCGGTATGACATTGTCCATCACTTTGATCTCCTGATCATGACTCCACGTCAGGTGATTGCCATCTTTATCTGTCTGGCACCAGTCGATTACTGTCCACGTTCTGATGATCTTATAACATGCGCCGTTGGTCGTAAATGGATATACTGCATCCTCATATCGCATGCCTACAAGGTCACACGCATCTTCTGTAAATACCGGTTCTCCAGTGATCGCAGGGTCTAGTCCCAATACGGAGCACTGTCCCAAGGCTGTATAATCTGCAGGCCATACGATATCGTCTGTCGGATCTGTATGATTTGCATCGTTGATATAGAACGGATCATTGTTTCTGAACGTGATTGTTTGTACACACGTCTGATATGTAATGCCACCACCAATTACGCTCGTCGTTCTGACTACTGTACCTATCCCGCACTGATTACGGTTGTCCGTCACTACTTCTCTCAGCTGATTATTTGCTGGACAATTGTCGTCTATTACAATCTCTCCAAAATAGGCTGCAGGATTCTGTGGGTCAAACGTGTACAGGCAATCATTGATCGTAATATCCGGAAGACATGTGATCCTTGGATCTACTTTCTCCTGTACATTTACACTCACCATACATATATTCGTATTGCCGCCCGCATCTGTCACCAGCAATTGTACCATTCGTGTCGTATTGGCATCCAGACAACAGAAGCCTACTTTATCGTACCATGCTGTATCGTGTCCAAAACTGCACGGGTCTTCCATTCTCCTTACTTTCAGTGTCACGGCGCTGCATTCGTCAAAGCTCCCGTCATCGATGGCCTGCGCTGTGATTTCTGTATACCCATTGGTCTTGATGCTGATGGTCGCAAACTGATCGCAGATCGCTACCGGATCGGTATCGTCCTGTACTGTTATACGGTAACTCATGTCTCTCTGATTGCCACACTCATCCAGTGCAGAATAGGTGATTGTATGTATACCGGACTCTAATGTTATACTTCCTCCGTTGCCATTGATATATCCGGATGGGTCACCATTGGAGGTATGCATTTACATATACTTTATATACTGCCGTACAATTGTCAGTTATATTCAGCTGTGGCAACAACACTGTCGCCGAACAGCTTCTGGTCTCTGTCGTAACAGTGATATCACTCTGTACAGGTATCACTGGTGCTGTGGTATCTACTATATCTATCGTCTGCATGCTCACAAATTTCTGTACAGCTGTGCTGCACCACCATTCTGTGATCATCCACGTCCTTAATATTCTTTTTTGCATTTTTGTATTTACTATCAACACGTCTGTGTAGTCGATCGTAGAATTGCAATATAACATGTTCAGTTGTGACAACGGATATAATGGCGTACTTCCGATTACCGGTACTCCCGTCTCACTTGGTGCTGGATAACCAAGGCCTTTATTGTCCTCTGCATAATTATCTGAACACTGCAGTGTCACATTGATGGGTGGGGCCGTTATCCCGCTTGTATTGGATCTTTCCAAATTGATGACTTGTACACACAGTAACTCACTCTCATTGCCCGCTCCGTCCACTGCTTTCCACGTCTTCGTCACTCTCCCGATGTAGTTTGCATCACATTGCAGGGCTTCATGCACTTCATTGACAAGTACTGCTTTTGCTCCACTACAATTGTCATTCCACCGGTGGAGCTATCTTTGATATATCGGATAGGCAATTTACAATCAATGGTACACTTGGACACATGATTGTCGGTTTGATCTTGTCTTCTATCGTCACATCTCCCCAGCAGGTAAAGCCGTTCGCATTCGTAATCGTATATTGCAATGTTTTACCCAACTGGTCATTCCCTACTGTATTGCCCAGGTCTTCTCCGTTTTTACCTTTTATATTAATGTCATATAAATCAAGGCAGCCCAGCAGTATCTTGCATCCCATATATTGTCTGACCTGTTTCCATCATCACAGGTATCTCTATGATGTCTCCTTTCTCTACTTTTCTGTCGTCCATGACCACATTTACCTTACTTCTCTTTTCTACTGAGCCTTCATTGATGTTTCTTCCTTTTGCATTACCGTTTACATCGCCTATCTTGATGCCCACGAAGTTGATGTCCATGTGGCCCGTAAGTGCATCTATGTGGTATCGCTCTGCAAATGGGGTCAGCCACGGATCATTTTTGTCCACAAACTGATAGGCTGCATCCACAAATCTCCAACTCGTATTATTCGGCAGTGACATCGTCAGTCCCAAGACCAGTTTGCGCAGTTCCGTAAGGTCTGAGGCCGTGATACTTCCGCTGTTGTTGACATCTGCTGCAATCAGTTTGTAAGGGCTGCTCAGTTTCTCCATCCCCAGTATATGTCGCTGTATCATCACGATATCCAGTGTACTCACTCCGTTCATATCGTCTCCGTCTTTGCCCGGTATCACCTGATAACTTCCCCCTGTCGGCATTGGTGCAAAGGCAAAGTGGCCGTTATTATCCGTGTTGGTAGGGTTCAGCTCCGAGCCTTTCATCTCTACGATCACATTCTCTATCTCTGTATTGTCTTCTTTTACTGTCTTACCCGATACATTGGCCACTATCATCGTCGGACACAGGCCTTGCGTATCCTGTATATCTACAAATGTCTGGCAATATGATGTATTTCCATTTACATCTGTCACCCACATCTGTATCGTCTGTGGCCCCGGTCTGCACAACTGAAGGATGCTATGGTATCTTTTACATCGGATGAGAAGCTCAGCTTCAACGGGTATCCGCATACATGGCTGCTCTTATTGTCAAAATAGCCCGGCTTCAATATCGTCATGATCGTATCTCCTATACCATTGCCATCACTGTCCATCAGGCCAAGTGATGCCGATAGTCCCTGCTTACAGATCGCTGTCGGTGCCTTCGCATTCCTGATCTCAAAGTCATAGCCCGTCTTTGCCTGATTGCCGCACTTGTCTTCTACCGTAAACTCTATCTTATATACGCCTATCGGATATGTTCCCGATGCAACATTGCTTACTCCTGTCCTGAAGACTATTCCTCCCCTCGTCACTACCCAGCTCCATCTCAGTTCATTGGCCGGCGTACAGTCTGTTGCTGATGCGGTCAATACAATTTGTCCATCCTGACATTCTCCATCATACGTCAACTCCAGTTTTGGTGTCGTCGAACTCGTGATCGTCGGTATGACATTGTCCATCACTTTGATCTCCTGATCATGACTCCACGTCAGGTGATTGCCATCTTTATCTGTCTGGCACCAGTCGATTACTGTCCACGTTCTGATGATCTTATAACATGCGCCGTTGGTCGTAAATGGATATACTGCATCCTCATATCGCATGCCTACAAGGTCACACGCATCTTCTGTAAATACCGGTTCTCCAGTGATCGCAGGGTCTAGTCCCAATACGGAACACTGTCCCAAAGCTGTATAATCTGCAGGCCATACGATATCGTCTGTCGGATCTGTATGATCTGCATCGTTGATATAGAACGGATCATTGTTTCTGAACGTGATTGTTTGTACACACGTCTGATATGTAATGCCACCACCAATTACACTCGTCGTTCTGACTACTGTACCTATCCCGCACTGATTACGGTTGTCCGTCACTACTTCTCTCAGCTGATTATTTGCTGGACAATTGTCGTCTATTACAATCTCTCCAAAATAGGCTGCAGGATTCTGTGGGTCAAACGTGTACAGGCAATCATTGATCGTAATATCCGGAAGACATGTGATCCTTGGATCTACTTTCTCCTGTACATTTACACTCACCATACATATATTCGTATTGCCGCCCGCATCTGTCACCAGCAATTGTACCATTCGTGTCGTATTGGCATCCAGACAACAGAAGCCTACTTTATCGTACCATGCTGTATCGTGTCCAAAACTGCACGGGTCTTCCATTCTCCTTACTTTCAGTGTCACGGCGCCGCATTCGTCAAAGCTCCCGTCATCGATGGCCTGCGCTGTGATTTCTGTATACCCATTGGTCTTGATGCTGATGGTCGCAAACTGATCGCAGATCGCTACCGGATCGGTATCGTCCTGTACTGTTATACGGTAACTCATGTCTCTCTGATTGCCACACTCATCCAGTGCAGAATAGGTGATTGTATGTATACCGGACTCTAATGTTATACTTCCTCCGTTGCCATTGATATATCCGGATGGGTCACCATTGAGGTATGCATTTACATATACTCTATATACTGCCGTACAATTGTCAGTTATATTCAGCTGTGGCAACAACACTGTCGCCGAACAGCTTCTGGTCTCTGTCGTAACAGTGATATCACTCTGTACAGGTATCACTGGTGCTGTGGTATCTACTATATCTATCGTCTGCATGCTCACAAATTTCTGTACAGCTGTGCTGCACCACCATTCTGTGATCATCCACGTCCTTAATATTCTTTTTTTGCATTTTGTATTTACTATCAACACGTCTGTGTAGTCGATCGTAGAATTGCAATATAACATGTTCAGTTGTGACAACGGATATAATGGCGTACTTCCGATTACCGGTACTCCCGTCTCACTTGGTGCTGGATAACCCAGGCCTTTATTGTCCTCTGCATAATTATCTGAACACTGCAGTGTCACATTGATGGGTGGGGCCGTAATGCCGCTTGTATTGGATCTTTCCAAATTGATGACTTGTACACACAGTAACTCACTCTCATTGCCCGCTCCGTCCACTGCTTTCCACGTCTTCGTCACTCTCCCGGTGTAGTTTGCATCACATTGCAGGGCTTCATGCACTTCATTGACAAGTACTGCTTTTGCTCCACTACAATTGTCATTCACCACCGGTGGAGCTATCTTTGATATATCGGACAGGCAATTTACAATCAATGGTACACTTGGACACATGATTGTCGGTTTGATCTTGTCTTCTATCGTCACATCTCCCCAGCAGGTAAAGCCGTTCGCATTCGTAATCGTATATTGCAATGTTTTACCCAACTGGTCATTCCCTACTGTATTGCCCAGGTCTTCTCCGTTTTTACCTTTTATATTAATGTCATATAAATCAAGGCAGCCCAGCAGTATCTCGCCCATCGGACCTTCCCATCCCGTCAGTACCTCCGTCGGTGTCAGCTCTCCCTCACAGTCCTCATCCAAGGATAAATTTACATTCTTACACCCCAATGACGGATTAAAATAATCCAGTACCGTAACCGTAAAAGAACATTGTGCGGTATTGCCCGCAACATCCGTCGCCTCAAAGGTTACCGTATTATCTCCTATCGGAAACAGATCTCCCGACTCAAGCGATGTAACATACGCAAAGGTCTCTCCAGGGCAATTGTCATCCGTCACAGGATCAGCAAATACGGCTATACCCTCGCACGCCAACGGATCAAGCTGTACCGTCACATCTGCTGGACATGTAATCTCCGGAGACTGGTCGTCCGTGATCAATGAAACAATGATATGGTTTGATGTATCCCGGCCACATCCATTTGAATTAATAACATAATAGTCTCCGGGATTTTTTACAATAATAGATGGTGTTGCTAAACCATTGCTCCAGATTCCCCCAACATTCCCGGAAAGGGTAACACTATCACCAGCACATATAGAAGTGGATCCTGAAGCTGTTAACGTCGAAGCAGCTGGAGGTAATCCCCCGGGAATGTTGACTATATTATTATCCGCTAATGAGATGGCTCCTGCTGTAGAAAGTCCTCTACCATTGAGGATAGCTCCATTTGCTAAACTAATAGCTCCCTGTACCAACATAGTGCCTACAAAAACTGATGTGTCTCCCAAAGCAACGGCACCATTTATTTGCCAGAATACATTACATAAAGATGCCGAATTGATCAAGCTCACATTAGATAATACAGTAGTGGACAATGCACCATCAATCTGAAATATAAAAATAGCATCGGGGTCTCCCTGTCCATCTAAAATTAAATTGCCGTTAATTGTGGAAGCACCACCTAAACAGTAGATATTAGGGGTAAGAGTTTGACCACTTCCCAAAGTAGTACCCAGAACCAAACCACAAGTAAGTCCGTCCAAATAAGAATAAGCAGTCAAAACATCAGTAGCTGCCTGCGCTGAAACAGCGTCAGCTATATGGCGCGTACCTATCAAGGTTCCTGGTGGAAAAGCATTAAATGCACCGACATTAGTGCCTACGTCACCCGTCACGACAGTTGAAGCGCCGACATTATTGAATGCACCGGCGGCAGTAAACAATACAAAATCAGAAGTCGTTCCCAAATTTGGGGCCTGAGCATTTGATTGCAGATTTAATGATATTACGATAAGTAACATACTGCAGATTCTAATAAAAATAGCTTTTGTCCAGCATTTTTCACCAGACCTTTTTTCACATAAAGGGGTCATAATTAATACGTTTTTATTTTGAGAAAAAAATACTAATTACTGTAATTGGGAGTGATTAGAGAGACCGAATCTCCATCATTATACAAAGATAATAATTATATTACATATTATATAATTTTTTAATATAATTGTTTAAATTTTATTAACATGGCCTTTTGTAAATACAATTTAGCGTGTTTTATCATTTATTTCCACTATAGACAATTTTTTACACTTTACATGCGAAAGATACAATACATATAGACAATTGTGTAATGGTTTAGGCTAAAGCCACCGATACCTTTGTTGTGTGAAAATTCATTCATAAACTAAATCATATTATAATGATTGCTAAAAATTTATTATTAACATGTTCAATAATATCGGTGATCTTTCTGGCCGGCTGTAAAAAAGATGATTTCGTTGAAATAGATGGTGTTTGTCCGGTGGTAATATCTACCATTCCAATAAATGGAGCCACAGATGTCCCACTTGATCAGCTCATTTCAGTGACATTCAATGAAGAGATGAATCCTGCCACTATCAACCAGGCTTCATTTACCATTCAAGGTGGTTCAGCCATACAAGGTACCATCACCTATTCAGGAACCAAAGCAACGTTCACCCCTTCCGTTCCTCTGACCGCTAATACCACCTATACCGGAAAGGTAAAAACAATGGTTAAGGACAAAACAGGAAATGCACTTCAAACAGACTATATCTGGACTTTCAGTACAGGTGTTGTTCTCTCTCCTTTGGTAGTTTCAACGGATCCAGCCAATAATGAACCCGAAGTAACATTGAATAAAATTATTATGGCTACCTTCAATATGCAGATGGAAGCAACATCCATTAATACTGCTACATTTTTTGTTAGTTTGGAAGGAAATAAAATTGAAGGCGAAAATTCATATACAGGAACCACTGCCTCCTTTATTCCAAAGTTTGATTTAAATCCGAATACAACCTATACCGGAACTATCACTACAGGAGTCAAAAACACAGATGGAACTTCACTTGTTGCCGATTATATATGGACATTTACTACAGGGTCATCCATGGCTCCGATGGTGATATCTACTGACCCTACCAATAATGCTGTAAATGTGGTTTTAAATAAAATAGTCACCGCTACCTTTAATGAGGCTATGAATATTTCTACCATCACAAACGGTACTTTTATTGTCAGACAAGGTGCTAATATCATACCAGGAACTGTAGCTTACTCCGGCGTAACGGCAACGTTTACACCAGATGCATCTTTTACTGCCGGTACAATATATACTGGGACCATTACTACAGCAGCAAAAAATCTCACGGGAGTGTCAATAACGGATAATTATGTCTGGACATTTACAACCGCTGTATCTGCACAAGCACCTTTTGTGGTTTCTACCGATCCGGCCAACAATAATACAGAAGTTTCATTGGATAAAACCATCACTGCTACTTTCAATGAAGTAATGGATCAGTCTACAATAAATGGAACCACTTTTACATTAAAGAACGGAACCGTTTCTCTTCCCGGAACCATCACGTACACAGGATTGACCGCTTCATTTAAACCTACGGATAATCTGATCGCTGGTATTACATATACAGCTACTATTACAACAGGAGCTAAGAATTCAGCAGGAACTCCAACAACAGAAAATTACATATGGACATTCAGTACTGGCGCGGTAATAGCACCTACCGTAATATCTACTGACCCTGTAGATAATGCCACTAATGTAAGTCTGAATAAAACAATAAATGCCACTTTTAGTGTTGCGATGAGCCCAACCTCTATTAATGGTTCGACATTTACATTATTTAATGGGACCACACAGGTAAGTGGAAACGTTACTTATTCAGGAACGACAGCTATCTTTACACCAACTAACCTTTTGGCCGCAGGTACTACATATACTGCTACGATAACCACGGGAGTAACCAATACTTCCGGAACTACGATGGCAGAAAATTATATTTGGACATTCAGCACAGGTACTTTAATAGCACCTACCGTCATATCTACCGATCCGATTGATGGTGCCACGAATGTTAACCTAAATAAAACGATAAGTGCTACTTTTAGTGTTGTAATGGATCCAACTACTATAAACAGATCAACATTTATGTTGCACAGAGGAATCACACCAATTGAAGGGACAGTTACTTATATTGGTTTAACAGCCTATTTTACACCGAATGAAAATCTGATTAGTGGGGCAATTTACACCGCAACCATCACTACTGGAGTAAAGGATATAGCGGGTACATCCATGGCAGAAAATTATGTTTGGACGTTTACCACAGAAACCAGGATATCACCAACGGTCATTTCCACAGATCCGACAAATAACGCTATAAATGTAAGTCTAAATAAAATTATCACTGCAGTATTTAGTGTACCAATGGAGCCAACTACCATCAATGGTTCAACGTTCACAATATTTGATGGAGCTACACCTGTAAGCGGAAATTTTACTTATTCTGGAACAACTGCTACTTTTACTCCGACAACTAATCTTACGGCTGGTACTACTTACACTGCTACTATAACTATAGGGGTAAAAAATACAGAAGGAACTCCGATGGCAGAAAATTATATCTGGACATTCAGCACTGGTGCTGTTTTGGCACCTACCATCATTTCTACTGATCCTGCCAACAATGCTACAAATGTAAGTATTGACAAAACAGTGACCGCAACCTTTAGTGTTGCCATGGATCCTACAACCATAAATACCACTTCTTTCACACTTTATCGTGGTACTACGCAGGTAGCTGGTATCGTGACTTATTCAGGAACTACAGCTTCATTCAATCCTACAGTTGATCTCGTTTCAGGAGCCATTTACACCGCTACCATATCCAATGCAGTGAAAAATGTTTCCGGTACCTCTATGGTAAATAATTATGTGTGGACGTTTACAACAGCAATTGCTACTCCGCCGACAGTTATTTCTACTGATCCGGCAAACAATGCTACAAATGTAGCCCTTGATAAAACTGTGACCGCAACCTTTAGTGTAGCCATGGATCCGACAACAATCAATACCACTTCTTTCACACTTTATCGTGGTACTACGCAGGTAGTTGGTATCGTGACTTACTCAGGTACAACCGCTTCTTTTAATCCTACTGCTGATCTGGTTTCAGGTGCCATTTACACTGCAACCATATCCAATGCAGCGAAAAATGTAGCCGGTACTTCTATGGTAAATAATTATGTGTGGACGTTTACTACAGCCATTGCTACTCCACCGACAGTGATTTCTACTGATCCGGCAAGTAATGCTACCAATATAGCTCTTGATAAAACAGTGACCGCAACCTTTAGTGTAGCTATGGATCCTACAACCATCAATACCACCACTTTTACACTCTATAGGGGTACAACGCAAGTAGTTGGTATCGTGACTTACTCAGGTACAACCGCTTCTTTTAATCCTACTGCTGATCTGGTTTCAGGTGCCATTTACACTGCAACAATATCCAATGCAGTGAAAAATGTAGCCGGTACTTCTATGGTAAATAATTATGTGTGGACGTTTACTACAGCCATTGCTACTCCTCCGACTGTAATTTCTACTGATCCGGCAAGTAATGCTACCAATGTAGCTCTTGGTAAAACTGTGACCGCAACATTTAGTGTTGCCATGGATCCGACAACCATCAATTCCACTACTTTTACACTTTATAGGGGCACAACGCAGGTAACTGGTATTGTGACTTACTCAGGTACTACCGCTTCTTTTAATCCTACTGCTGATCTGGTTTCAGGTGCCATTTACACTGCAACCATATCCAATGAAGTGAAAAATGTTGCGGGTACTTCTATGGTAAATAATTATGTGTGGACGTTTACTACAGCCATTGCTACTCCACCGACTGTAATTTCTACTGATCCGGCAAGTAATGCTACCAATGTAGCTTTTGGTAAAACTGTGACCGCAACATTTAGTGTTGCCATGGATCCGACAACCATCAATTCCACTACTTTTACACTCTATAGGGGTACAACGCAGGTAGTTGGTATTGTGACTTACTCAGGTACTACCGCTTCTTTTAATCCTACTGCTGATCTGGTTTCAGGTGCCATTTACACTGCAACCATATCCAATGCAGTGAAAAATGTAGCAGGTACTTCTATGGTAAATAATTATGTCTGGACGTTTACTACAGAAGTTGTCACACCACCTACAGTTGTTTCAACTGATCCATTAAATAATGAAACCAATGTTAATCTGGACAAAACAGTGACAGCAACATTTAGTGTGCCGATGGATCCGAATACGATAAATACAGTTACATTTACTTTGAAACACGGCTCCACTTTTGTAAACGGAAATGTTACTTATTCGGGTTCAACTGCTTCATTTAATCCATCAGCCAACTTATTGTCAGGTACCACTTATACTGCGACCATTACTACAGGTGCCAAAAACATGGCAGGTGTTTCAATGACCAACAATTATGTCTGGAGTTTTACTACAAAAGATCCAGCAGGTCCGCCAGTCGTCGAGCTTAACTCAGTGGCCAGGTTCGGAATTATCGCTGGTGTAGGCATCAGCAATAATGCAGGTTTCAGTCAAATCCGTAATATGGATGTGGGTATAAGCCCGGGCGTCAGATCTTCTGTCACAGGATTTCCACCAGCAACAATTGTAAACGGAGACATATATGCGTCAGATGATGTTGCACCACCAGGAATAGCAGCGACATTATCAGAAGCAAAACAAGACCTCACCAATGCCTACCTTTTTGCTGAAGGTGCATCTACTCCGGCACCGGTAACTGTTTCAGGAGATATAGGTGGTACAACCCTTACTCCCGGTATATATAAAACCAATTCCACTCTTTTAATTCAGTCAGGTGACCTGACATTGGATGCGCAAGGAGATGTGAATGCAGTATGGATATTTCAGATCGCTTCAGGCTTTACCACCATCGGAGGAGCAGGAGGAAATGTCATTTTAAGTGGTGGTGCTCAGGCAAAAAATATTTTCTGGCAAACAGGTAGTTCGGCTACTGTCGGAGACTTTACTTCATTTCAGGGCAATATCCTTGCGCTGACATCTATCACCATGAATTCCGGAGCAACAGCAACCGGCAGAATGCTTTGTATAAATGGTGCTGTTGTGATGACCAACACCAATTTCATAAATAAACCATAATCTTAATACAATGAATTTTAAAACAAATATCTTAGAAACATCGTGCCCGGCGCGGTTTTCTTTCATTAATCCTGTTAAAAGTTTCATACTTAGTTTTTTTATACTGACGGGTTTATTTTCTTCCGTAGAAGCACAAATCAACCTATATGAAAAACCAACCTGGTGGTTTGGTGCAGCAGCAGGAGCCAATGTAAATTACTATCGCGGATCAACCCAGCAATTGAATGCATCTTTTACCCCGCCGGTAGCATTTCATGATGGTAAAGGAGTCGGACTCTATCTTGCACCGCTAATCGAATACCACAGTCCTGTTTCAGGATGGGGTATCATGTTTCAGGCAGGTTTTGACAGCCGCAAAAGTACATTTGACCAGGTAATCAGCGATTGTAATTGTCCGGCAGATTTGTCTGCCAATCTCAGCTACATTTCTGTGGAACCAAGCATACGTTATGCACCGGGGAATGGCAACTTTTATATATATGCAGGGCCAAGACTGGCTTTTAACAGAGACAAAGCATTCACATATAAATTGGGTATAAACCCGGCTTTCCCACTTCAGGAACCTACTCCAGATGTTACTGGTGACCTGAACAATGTAAATAAAACATTGATTTCAGCACAAATAGGTGCAGGCCTGGACATTCCGTTGAACTCCCGAAATCATCAGACACAAGCAATATTGTCTCCTTTTGTATCTTTTCAGCCCTATTTCGGTCAATCGCCGCGTTCCGTAGAAACATGGAATATCACCACCCTCAGAGCCGGCGCTGCACTTAAATTCGGCCGTGGAAAGTTAATCCCCGTTATTATTACTGATGGAATGAAGGATGATGATGTAAGTTTTACAGTTAACTCCCCCAAAAATATACCTACAGAGCGTACCGTGAGCGAAACTTTTCCACTGCGCAATTATATCTTTTTTGATTTGGGGTCTACTGAAATTCCTGAACGATATATTCTCATAAATAAAGATCAGGCAAAAGACTTTAAAGAAGACCAGCCAGGCGTATTTAGTCCCAAAAAATTATCAGGCCGGTCTGAAAGAGAAATGTCCGTCTATTATAATTTGTTAAATATACTTGGTGACCGGATGTACAAAAATCCTTCTTCAACAATTACTTTTGTTGGATCATCAGAAAAAGGACCTGTTGATGGTAAAAAAATGGCTGCGTCTGTTAGAAAATACATTTCAGGTGTATTTTCAATAGATACATCCAGAATACGTATTGAAGGCAACACAAAACCAAAGATTGCTTCAGAACAACCTGGCGGTACACTGGAACTGGATTTATTGAGAGCAGGTGACAGAAGAGTTTCTATAGAAAGTACTTCACCGGCATTATTGATGGAATTTGAAAACGGAAAAAATAGTTTTCTTAAACCAGTCATGATCAGGGCTACACAAAATGCTCCCCTGGACAGTTATGTTTCATTCAATGTAGATGGGGCAAAAAACAATTTGACTTCATGGTCTCTGGAACTCAAGGATCAAAAAGGAAATACGCAATATTTCGGACCATATACACAGGAAAACATGGTTTTATCCGGAAAAACCATCCTGGGTGATCAACCACAAGGCGACTACAAAATCACTATGAAAGGTACAAAAAAGGATGGCACGACTATACAAAAATATGCAACATCTCACATAGTACTCTGGACTCCGGGCAAGGACGAAGCAGGAATGAGGTTTAGTGTGTTGTATGAGTTTAACGACCCAAAAGCCATCAATATTTATGAAAAATATCTGGCGGATGTTCTTACACCTAAGATTCCTGTAGGCAGCAAGGTTTATATTCATGGTTATACAGATATCATCGGTAATGAAACCAATAATTACAATCTGTCAGTAGCCAGAGCACACGATGTACATAAAATCATACAAAAC
Organism: Saprospiraceae bacterium; assembly: GCA_016714445.1. Taxonomy (GTDB): domain Bacteria; phylum Bacteroidota; class Bacteroidia; order Chitinophagales; family Saprospiraceae; genus OLB9. Next base: position 589,724 of record JADJNF010000008.1, read on the forward strand.
AGCCTCATTAAAGCCGGAAGAAAAGATGTGACGTTTGCGGTATATGGTTTTGGCGAAGATTCCATATTGACTCCTTTTGATAATACACTTCCTGAAGAAAGATTTTATAATCGTACAGTAATCATTGACATTGTCCCCCCAAGTAAATGATACAAATTCTGATCCTGTAAACTTCAGGCTGTCGGATAAAATAATCCGGCAGCCTGTTTTTAATTATGTTGAATTGGTTTTATAATACAGGATCGTAATTCCCCTTATACTTTTTCTAAACAAAGCATTCTGTTGATATCACACTCAATACAACTCAACCTGTCCAGTGATTTTTCTTTAATAAATATAAGAAAACCACAATACATTTGTAGATGTATCAGTTCATAAAAGCTTTCAACTGGTGCTCTGTCAAGATAACGAACTTAATGAAATGTGGCTCTTTTTCTGGATAGAGCACTAGCGGTCATATTAAATTAGCTTCTCTTCCAAAGCAGTTTTCCAAAATACAAACCCTTTACTTTTATGTGAATAATCGTGCAAAATTCCGATGAAGTTATCAGGGCTACTTACTAAAAATGCCAGTCTACCTTTTTCCCTAATAATGGTGAATTGTTTGTCAATACCCATGCGATTTTCTCCTATTTGCCAATACCCTTGAGATTTCGAGATAGCTTTACATACCCTCAAATCCCATAAAAACAAAATAACCCTGATAAAATCAAGGCTACTTTGCTGCAATTTTTATACTCAGTGTATAAAGTGATTTATACTTACTCTAAACCATTATTCAATAATGATCAACTTATGATTATATCTTATACCATCAATGGTAAATACTACGGTGTACAACCCTTTTCCAAAATCTTTGCAATCCAACTGTCTGGTGATTTTGTTTGCAAAGAATTCTTCGTGGATAAAATTCGGACTTACTTTTTGACCCAAACTATTAAAAATATCAATGCTAATTTTTGCACCATCATAAGCATCTACCTGACAGTGGATAATATCTGTAGCAGGATTTGGGAATATACCTGTTTTGACGGATTTCGATCTGGACACTTGTACCGCTGCCGGTTTGGAATAATTTTCCCGACCATCTGTGTCTACTTGTTTCAATCTGTACACATAATTTCCATCCAATGGAATATGTTTGTCGATAAAGCTATAATCCACAGATGCAGACGAATTTCCAAGACCATCAACTTTTCCGATCTTTTCAAAACCAGATCCTTCAAAACTTCTTTCAATATCAAAATGATCGTTATTGACTTCTGATTTTGTGGTCCAGGTCAACTCGTTTATATCATTTTGTTTATTGTATTCTGCCTGAAAATCAACCCATTCTACAGGTAAGGCTCCTTGTGCTGCGTGTATATGCACAGGAATACTCATGCCTACCAAACCACCTTCGAAAAGTAATCTTATCTTTAATGATAAATACGGACTGACCACATTTTCAGGATGGGTATAATCCATATACATACTATTGACTGAAGTGGAAATCACAGGACTCAACTGTCCATACACAGGGGGATTGATGGCCGTAGCACCATCCGTAACAATAGTGAGCTGATCTACCAACTGGAAACTAAATCCTTCTGCATAGGAAGCGTTCAGGGTAAATCGGGTTTTGTTATTGCCTTCAATAAAAATATCAATAGGTGGATGTACAGCATACAGTTGATTTGTAAAGAAGATCGGATTGATATCAACAATGGTGGTACCGTTCAGGATTACATTTGAAGCTGCAAAAGATTGTATGGAAGGCAGTACTGTTCTGGTCCGTTCACTGACGGGATTATTTGTACCCGGACTTGTATTATAGACTGAACTACTTCCACTACAATTGGCTTCATATATTCTTACCCAATATGTGGTATTTGGAGATAAACCCGATATAATGACGGAGTTACCATTGCCATTATACACTACCTGCTCACCATAACCTACATAGTTGTTATTGGCTATCGGATCTGTGCCATTGGTTGGCGGAGTGAAACTATTGACTGTATTTATCTTCACCACACGTCTGCTACCATTTCCGTTGACCCAATTGGCCGTAAATTGTTGAGTGCTGATGTATGTGAAAGTGATATTGGTGGTTTGGTTTACTGGTGTGACACACCCTCCACTATTGGTGGTAAAAGCATACGATGTCCCATAACCTGAATTAGTGTTATTACAACTCGTTCTTGCAAAAACACGTAAGTAATATGTCGTGCCAGGTGACAAACCTGTAGCCCCAGCCCAAAGCCCTGTAGTAATGCCTTGCGCTATGCCGTTGCCATAAATAACCGAAGGACTTGTACCGACTACCCAATAATAGGTGACAGTTGCGCTTCCAATCGGATTTCCTGCTGTCCAATCCAAACTTGCTGTAGTTTGACCCGTGCTTGTGCCTGTCACACTCAACGGCGTACCAGGAGTTGTACATATCCCATAACCGCTGGTGGTAAATGCATATGAGGTGCCATAACCTGAATTGCTGTTATTGCAACTTGTTGACGCAAATACTCGTAGGTAGTATGTCGTGCCAGGTAACAAACCTGTTGCTCCTGCCCAAAGTCCTGTAGTACTGCCTTGTGCTACCCCATTGCCGTATATAACCGAAGGACTAGTGCCAACTACCCAATAATAGGTGACGGTGGCACTTCCAGCCGGATTGCCTGTTGTCCAATCCAGACTGGCTGTATTTGGTCCGGTACTTGTAGCTGTAACACTCAACGGAGTGCCGGGAGTTGTACATCCGGAGTATCCATTGGTGGTAAATACAATTGAAGTACCATATCCAGAAGTAGAATTGTTGCAACTGGTGGATGCAAATACGCGTAAATAATAGTTAGTACAAGGTGACAGACCGGTTGCCCCCGCCCATGTTCCTGTTGTACTTCCCTGTGCTACTCCGTTACCGTAAGTCACCGACGAACTAGTGCCAATTACCCAGAAATATGTGACAGTTGGCGTACCGACCGGATTCCCTGGTGTCCAATCCAAACTCGCGGTATTTGGACCTGTCGCTGTAGCCACTACACTCACCGGGGTGCCGGGAGTCATACAACCATTATAACCACTGGTGGTAAAAACATTTGAAGTACTGTATGCTGAACTGCTGTTGTTGCAACTGGTGGATGCATATACCCGTAGGTAGTACGATGTTCCAGATGATAACCCTGTTACATTTGCCCAGGTTTCCGTAGTACTGCCTTGCGCTATTCCGTTGCCATAAGTGACCGATGCACTTGTGCCAACCACCCAGTAATAGGTGACCACCGCACTGCCCAATGGGTTACCGGAAGCCCAATCCAGACTTGCCGTATTTGGTCCTGTCGCAGTAGCCGATACACTTATAGGGATGCCTGGAGTTATACAACCACTATAACCATTGGTCATAAAAGCATAAGATGTGCTGTAAGATGAATTACTGTTGTTGCAATTTGAAGATGCATATACTCTCAGGTAATAGGTTGTGCCCTGTGATAATCCTGAAGCTGATGCCCATGTATCTGTGGTACTACCCTGTGTCACCCCATTGCCATATGTTACAGATGCACTTGTGCCCACCACCCAATAATAAGTGACCGTAGGCGTTCCGGCTGGATTACCTGATGCCCAATCCAGACCCGCTGAATTTGATCCAGTCGAAGTTGCAACTACACTTATTGGTGTACCAGGAGTGGTGCAACCACAATCAGTTGTAAAAGCATATGATGTGCCGTAAACGGAATAACTATTATTGCAACTGGTGGATGCATAGACCCGAAGATAGTAGGTGGTGCCAGGTATTAATCCCGTGGCTCCCGCCCAGGTTCCCGCCGTACTGCCCTGTGCTACTCCGTTCCCGTAAGTAACGGATGCACTCGTGCCTACCACCCAGTAATAGGTGACATTGGCACTACCTGCCGGTGTTCCGGGTGCCCAATCCAAACTGGCTGTATTTGGTCCTGTACCTGTGGCAGTTACACTCCCTGGTGTGCCGGGAGTAATGCAATTTCCATATCCGCTAGTGGTAAAGGCGTATGAGGTGCCGTATCCCGAATTAGTATTATTACAACTTGTGGAAGCAAATACTCTCAGATAATATGTCGTACCCGGAGATAAGCCTGTGGCGCCTGCCCAAAGTCCCGTTGTACTGCCTTGCGCTACTCCGTTGCCGTATATGACCGAAGGACTTGTACCCACTACCCAGAAATAAGTAACGGTAGGTGATCCGGCAGGGTTTCCGGGTGACCAATCCAAACTCGCAGTATTTGGTCCTGTACCTGTCGCTGTTACACTTACCGGTGCGCCCGGAGTGATGCAATTTCCGTAACCACTTGTGGTAAATGAGTATGAAGTGCTGTAGCCGGAATTACTATTGTTACAACTCGTAGAGGCAAATACTCTCAGGTAATAGGTTGTACCCGGAAATAAACCCGTGGCGCCTGCCCAAAGTCCGGTTGTACTGCCTTGCGCTACTCCGTTGCCATAAATAACCGAAGGACTTGTGCCTACTACCCAGAAATAGGTGACTGTTGGTGAGCCAGCAGGGTTTCCAGGCGCCCAATCCAAACTGGCTGTATTTGGTCCCGTACCTGTGGCAGTTACACTCCCTGGTGTGCCGGGAGAAATGCAATTTCCATATCCGCTTGTAGTAAAGGCGTATGATGTTCCGTAGCCGGAATTACTATTATTACAACTCGTAGAGGCAAATACTCTCAGATAATAGGTAGTACCCGGTGATAAACCCGTGGCGCCTGCCCAAAGTCCGGTTGTACTGCCTTGCGCTACTCCATTGCCGTATATAACCGAAGGACTTGTGCCTACTACCCAGAAATAAGTAACGGTAGGTGATCCGGCAGGGTTTCCGGGTGACCAATCCAAACTGGCAGTATTTGATCCTGTAGCTGTCGCTGTTACACTTATTGGTGCGCCTGGTGTGGTACAGCCGGAATATACGCTAGTGGTAAAAGCGTATGATGTTCCGTAGCCGGAATTACTATTATTACAACTTGTGGAAGCAAATACTCTGAGATAGTATGTCGTACCCGGAGATAAGCCTGTGGCGCCTGCCCAAAGTCCCGTTGTACTGCCTTGCGCTACTCCATTGCCGTATGTCACTGATGCACTGGTGCCTACTACCCAGAAATAAGTAACGGTAGGTGAGCCAGCAGGGTTTCCAGGTGCCCAATCCAAACTGGCAGTATTTGATCCTGTACCCGTGGCTGTGACACTTATTGGTGCGCCTGGTGTGGTACAGCCGGAATATCCGCTAGTGGTAAAAGCGTATGATGTTCCGTAGCCGGAATTACTATTATTACAACTCGTAGAGGCAAATACTCTCAGATAATAGGTAGTGCCCGGTGATAAACCCGTGGCGCCTGCCCAAAGTCCGGTTGTACTTCCTTGCGCTACTCCATTGCCGTATATAACCGAAGGACTTGTGCCTACTACCCAGAAATAAGTAACGGTAGGTGATCCGGCAGAGTTTCCGGGTGACCAATCCAGACTAGCTGTATTTGGTCCCGTACCTGTGGCAGTTACACTCACTGGTGCGCCTGGCGTTATGCAATTTCCGTAACCACTTGTGGTAAATGGATATGATGTTCCGTAGCCGGAATTAGTATTATTACAACTTGTGGAGGCAAATACTCTGAGATAGTAAGTCGTGCCCGGTGATAAGCCTGTTGCGCCTGCCCAAAGTCCCGTTGTACTGCCTTGCGCTACTCCGTTGCCGTATATGACCGAGGGACTTGTGCCTACTACCCAGAAATAAGTGACGGTAGGTGATCCGGCAGGGTTTCCTGCCAACCAATCCAAACTAGCTGTATTTGGTCCTGTACCCGTGGCTGTGACACTTACTGGTGTGCCTGGTGTGGTACAGCCGGAATATCCGCTAGTGGTAAATGCGTATGATGTTCCGTAGCCGGAATTACTATTATTACAACTCGTAGAGGCAAATACTCTCAGATAATAGGTAGTTCCCGGTGATAAACCCGTGGCGCCTGCCCAAAGTCCCGTTGTACTGCCTTGCGCTACTCCGTTGCCGTATATGACCGAAGGGCTTGTGCCAACTACCCAGAAATAGGTGACCGTTGCACTACCTGCCGGTGTTCCGGATGCCCAATCCAAACTGACAGTATTTGATCCTGTAGCTGTCGCTGTTACACTTACCGGTGCGCCTGGCGTGATGCAATTTCCGTATCCGCTAGTGGTAAAGGCGTATGATGTTCCGTAGCCGGAATTAGTATTATTACAACTCGTAGAGGCAAATACTCTCAGATAGTATGTCGTGCCCGGTGATAAGCCTGTGGCGCCTGCCCAAAGTCCCGTTGTACTGCCCTGAGCTACTCCATTCCCGTAAGTAACGGATGCACTCGTGCCAACAACCCAGTAATAGGTAACGGTAGGTGATCCGGTAGGGTTTCCAGGTGCCCAATCTAGGCTGGCTGTATTTGGTCCTGTACCTGTCGCTGTTACACTTACCGGTGCGCCTGGAGTGATGCAATTTCCGTATCCACTTGTGGTAAAGGCGTATGATGTTCCGTAGCCGGAATTAGTATTATTACAACTCGTAGAGGCAAATACTCTCAGGTAATAGGTAGTGCCCGGAGATAAACCTGTGGCGCCTGCCCAAAGTCCCGTTGTACTGCCTTGCGCTACTCCGTTGCCGTATATGACCGAGGGACTTATGCCAACTACCCAGAAATAAGTAACGGTAGGTGATCCGGCAGGGTTTCCGGGTGACCAATCCAAACTGGCAGTATTTGATCCTGTAGCTGTCGCTGTTACACTTATTGGTGCGCCTGGTGTGGTACAGCCGGAATATCCGCTAGTGGTAAAAGCGTATGATGTTCCGTAGCCGGAATTACTATTATTACAACTCGTAGAGGCAAAGACTCTAAGATAATAGGTAGTGCCCGGTGATAAACCCGTGGCGCCTGCCCAAAGTCCCGTTGTACTGCCTTGCGCTACTCCGTTGCCGTATATGACCGAGGGACTTGTGCCTACTACCCAATAATAGGTGACTGTTGGTGAGCCAGCAGGATTTCCAGCTAACCAATCCAGACTCGCTGTATTTGGTCCCGTACCTGTGGCAATTACACTCACTGGTGTGCCGGGAGTAATGCAATTTCCGTAACCACTTGTGGTAAATGAGTATGAAGTGCCGTAGCCGGAATTACTATTATCACAACTCGTCGATGCAAATACTCTCAGATAATAGGTAGTACCCGGTGATAAGCCTGTGGCGCCTGCCCAAAGTCCCGTTGTACTGCCCTGTGCTACTCCGTTCCCGTATGTCACTGATGCACTGGTGCCTACTACCCAGAAATAAGTAACGGTAGGTGAGCCAGCAGGGTTTCCAGGTGCCCAATCCAAACTGGCAGTATTTGGTCCCGTACCTGTGGCAATTACACTCACTGGTGTGCCTGGTGTGGTACAGCCGGAATATCCGCTAGTGGTAAAGGCGTATGAGGTGCCGTAGCCGGAATTACTATTATTACAACTCGTAGAGGCAAATACTCTCAGGTAATAGGTAGTGCCCGGTGATAAGCCTGTGGCGCCTGCCCAAAGTCCCGTTGTACTGCCTTGTGCTACTCCGTTGCCGTATATGACCGAAGGACTTGTACCTACTACCCAGAAATAGGTGACTGTTGGTGAGCCAGCAGGGTTTCCAGGTGCCCAATCCAGACTAGCTGTATTTGGTCCTGTACCCGTGGCTGTGACACTTACCGGTGTGCCTGGTGTAGTACAGCCGGAATATCCGCTAGTGGTAAAAGCGTATGAAGTGCCATATCCTGAATTACTGTTGTCACAACTTGTTCTTGCAAAAACTCGAAGATAGTATGTGGTGCCGGGTATTAATCCTGTAGCTCCTGCCCATGTTCCGGCAGTACTACCTTGCTCTACTCCATATCCATACGTAACCGATGGACTCGTGCCTACCACCCAATAATATATTACATTAAGACTTCCAGCGGGATTACCTGCCGCCCAATCCAGACTTGCTGTATTGGGTCCTATACCTGTCGCTGTTAAACTCACAGGAGTACCGGGGGTGATACAGTTTCCACCACCATTGGTGACAAATGTAGATGAAGTACTGTACGCAGACCCTATATTGTTGCAGCTTGAGACAGCATATACTCTAAGATAGTATGTGACTCCGGGTAACAAACCAGTTGCGCCTGCCCAAAGTCCGGTTGTACTACCCTGTGCTACTCCACTATTATAGCTTACTGTAGGAGATGTGCCAACCACCCAGTAATAAGTTACAATATCACTACCTACAGGGTTTCCTGGTGCCCAATCTAAACTCGCGGTGTTCGGACCCGTCGCTGTGGCTGTTACATTCTGTGGTGCACCTGGTGTGGTGCACATCTCGGAAGTCCACATTAATAAAGTTGCCCACTGTTTCTCTCTTATAAGATGTGCTGGTGATTTGCTTTTTTCCTTATTTATTGTACAAATATTTTCAAATTCAGACGTTCTTTTAGCATAACTTTTTAGGTATGTGTTCTGATTGTCATATAATGAAAGTGCTTTTTTGTGATCTCTTTCTGACAATTTTACTTTTATCTCTGAAGAGTTAGAGACAGCAAAAATTGCTGATAGGCAGATAATTAAAAGTGAGAATAATAACTTTTTCATTTTGGGGAATTTAAATATTGAATAAAAGTATTAGATTATTTAAGGCAAGGATTTAATTTAATATCAGAACTCTTTAAGTGATCGATAGAATAGGATTACGACAATTTTTTAGTGCTCGTAAATTCTTCCAACTTAAGTATATTTCAGATTTAAAATCTTTTGATGCAATCTGTGTATATCCAAAACATATACGGTCCTTTCTGTTTCTTATTTCGTTTTTAATCCTTGATTTAAGATGGGTATAACAATTATAGTCATTGAAACACAACTTAAAAAACAATAAACCTGAATGTAAAAGATTCGTCGGATACCAAATAATAAAAGATAATTTTAGATCTGAGCAGGTAGGTAAGATTTTCATTTTTAATAAATTACATATTGGGATTAAAAAGAGTATTTACAGATTCATTCTAAAGATTTGTTCTTTTATAATTTGTCATTAGCTAATCAACCTGAATAATGGAACAATGTACTCATAAAAATCTGTTTTATGTACTTATTTGGTATATATTTATTTGCGTAATATGTTGATAAATAACATATTATATTAATATATGGTGTGGCCACAAAACATATCTTGTGTGGTATTTTCAAAATAATATTGAATTCTTTAATGGTAGTTTTACTCTGAATATGAAAGTAGTAATCAGAAATATACAAATTACAAAAACTGCAAACTTTTGTATCAAAGTAGTCGGGAAACCACGATGATTGCAAGATAAAAATTTATAAAAATGACTATAAATATAGTATCACATTCTGTCCATATACCATTTCAATTCTTTCTGAATTTTTCGAGTTTGAAAGATAGATGTTACGATTTTTTGCAGCCGTAAAAAAGCTGTTTCGCTCTTGACTACATAATCAAAAGCACCATGATGCATACATCTGATAGCCACTTCTATTTTGTCTTGTGAAGATAATAAAACTACCGGAATATCGGACTTACATTCTTTAATCCTATCCAAGGTCTCAATTCCATTCATTGCATTTTTAACCAAACCATCCAAATGATAGTCCAGGATAATAACATCAGGATTTTGGGATAATCGATCCATACACAACTCGCCGGTTGCAAAAGTTTCTATGTGAAAATCCGCATTTTCCTGAAATTCTATTTCCAATGATTTTAAAAAAAGTGCATCATCGTCCACCAAAAAAAGTTTTACACGTTCTTCGACTGATATCCCTTCATTTACAATATTCATATACTGGTCTTTTTTATATTTTTCAATTCTTGTTCTAATTCAATACACGCCTGATTGCACACTTCTTCAATTTTTAAAACCAAGGTATGTATATCTGCTGTTTGTTGCTGTGCACTGGCATATTCCTGGACTTTTTTTGCCATATTTTAAAAATCAATGCTCAATCCTACAATTGAAAAGGAAGGAATCATCTTATGTGTAGCTGAATACAATAAATTCCAATCCTGTTCTTCCAGCCCCTTTTTCATAGCTAAAATCAGAGGAGGCGTTTGCTCGAGATATAAAGAAATCATCTCAGCCATCAGCGAAGGATTGGATTTAGTTCGGTGTGATAAGGAGGTAAGATCAATATATTTGATAAGTTCTTCCACTTCACTTTTTATCAAACTTGATTCTTTTGTGTATTCAGAATTTGGTTTACGGACTAAACTAACAATTTTGTTGAATAGTATTTTTTCATCCACTGGTTTTGCAATATAATCATCCATGCCTACTTCCTTACATTTTGCCAGATCCATAGTGGTAACATCTGCCGTTAAGGCAATGATCGGAATATTGGAAAGCATTACTTTTCTGATATAATCTGTGGCTTCAAATCCATTCATTTCCGGCATTTGAAGATCCATAAGTACAATATCAAATGGTTTTTCCTTCAACTTCTCAATAGCGATTAAACCATTAGAAGCCACTTCGCGCTCGAAACCAAAATCATCCAATAATGTTTTCATTAATAGCTGGTTAAGTCGGATATCTTCAACAACCAATACTTTAATGTTCTTAAATTCTGTATTGATTTCGGGAATTTCTGCCTCTATTTTAGAATCCCACTTGGTTTTCTGAAATTTCAATGTAAAACTGAAAGTAGATCCTTCTCCTTCTTTACTTTTTACTTTGATGGTGCCGCCTTGTGGTTCTACCAGTTGTTTGACAATAGCCAAACCCAAACCTGTTCCCCCATATATTCTGGATGTACCGCTTGTTGCTTGTTGGAAATTTTCAAAAATATTATTAATTTTACTTTCCGGTATTCCTATACCGGTATCAGATATTGCAAACTCAATTTTTACTTTATCTTCATCTTCTTCAAGCATCTTTAAACTCACTGTTATTTTTCCTTTTTGGGTAAATTTCACCGCATTACTCACCAGATTAAGAATGATCTGATGCAGTCTGACAGGGTCTCCCACCAATGTTTCAGGAATCTTTTCATCGTATTCTTTAATCAATTTCAAATTCTTTTCCTGAATTTTTGTTTCAAATAAGTGCAACATGGCGGAGATAGACACTTCCATTCTAAAGGGTGTTTGTTCAAATGTCATTTTACCTGCATCAACTTTGGCAAGGTCAAGAATATCGTTGATGAGTACAATTAAAGCATCACCACTTATCTTAATAGCATTCAAATATTCCTCTTGCTTTTCTGTTAATTCTGTTTTCAGCAAGACCTTGGTAAATCCGATAATTGCATTCATTGGAGTGCGTATCTCGTGACTCATATTGGATAAAAACTGTTGTTTTGCCTTCACAGCATCTTCTGCAAGACGAGTAGCACTTTCTGCCTTGGATTTTGCAACTTCGGCTATTTCTGTTGCTAATTCAGCAAATATCCTTGCTTCCGTTAATTCATTTTCAAATCTTTTCTGCTGAGTAATTATTCTTGCTATCACCATCGCTCCCAATACTTTACCGTTGTCATCCTTATAAACAGCTCCATTGAAAAGAGCTGGTGTCAACTTTCCATCTTTAATGGTAAGCGGAAAATCCTCTACAAATCCACGGTCAAAGACTTCCTGGTATCCCTCTCTTGCCTTATCGGGTTCTGTAAAATAGTCAATAAATTCTGATCCAATTAGTTTTTCTCTGGTGAGATGTGTTATTTTTACTGATGCATTGTTCAGATCAGTAATTTTTCCTTCACTATTGATAACAAATAATGGATCCCTACTGGCTTCAAGCAAACTTCTGGCGTATTGAGAAACCAGTTTTATCTGATTGTTATTTGCTTTCAGTTTTTTATTGACTTCTTCCCTTTTCTCTTTTTCTTCATTTTGGAAATCAAGCTCCCTTTTAGCAATGCTTAATTCGGTAGCTCTCATTTTTTTTTCATTTTTTTGAAAATGAAGTTCGATGTTAGCAATATCTAATTCCGTTGCTCTTTTCTCCTTTTCAATGTCCTGATATGCTAATTCAATCTTGGCAATACCTAGCTCTTCTGCTCGTTTTTCTTTTTCCAGGTCCTGAAAAACAAGTTCTTCGTTGGCTATATCTAATTCATTTGCTCGTTTTTCCCTTTCTTCAAGCTGAAATGCAAGTTCTCTTCTGGCAATAAATAATTCAGATTCCAGTTCTTCCTTTTCTTCCGACTTCTGAGCCAGTTGATCTCTGAGAATGACGATCTCACTTGGTTTTGACTTAAGTATCTTAGCCATACACTTGAAAAAATTATTTAGTTTATATTTTCCATCAATCTACATATCATTTTCATTACCTACTTCTTCGAGCGGCCTTCTTCTTTTATTCTTCAACTGCATAAAATGGGTTGGTGTAAGGCCGGTTACTTTTTTAAATTGATTGGACAAATGTGCTACGCTGCTATAATTCATTCTATAAGATATCTCTGTCAGGTTGAGCTCTTCATACATCAACAGCTCTTTTACCCTTTCTATTTTATGAGCAATTATATACTGTTCGATAGTGGTGCCTTTGATTTCGGAAAACAGATTGGACATATAGGTATAATCATTTCCAAGTTTTTCACTTAAGTAATCAGAAAAATTAGTTGCTGGAAATTCATCACTATAATGAACCATCTCAATGATTACATTTTTTATTTTTTCTATCAATATTGCCTTTTTGTCCTCCATTAATTCTAGTCCGGAGACGCTTAATGCGGTCTCTAAACTCTTGCGTTGCTCAGGAGTAATGTCCTCCATGATTTCGACTTCTCCAAGATCAACCACGATAAAATGAAGTCCAAGTCTACGTAATTCATCCTTGACCACCATTTTACATCGTGTACTCACCATGTATTTTATGAATAATTTCACATAAATTGTTTTGATTTCAAAAATGTAAAGTTCTTACAAAACATCTCAAAACGATTACACTATTAAAAATATAAGTTACATTATTCCTATCCTTTTATGTCAATTCAATTGACTAAGTGTAAATATTTGATTTTCTTACTGACAAATCAATTCCCATAAATTACGAATGACGATCATTTAAATTATCCTTGATAAACAAATTTATTGTTAGATAATTCAAAGTAAAATTTATACGTGTATTTATTCAATTACCTTTTTATTAATACATATAAAATAAATTCCAGATCTTCTTTTCTAAGTGTTTTTTTAAAGTTACATATATCAATGAATTGCTTTTTTACAAATACAAAGCTAAGTTTGTATTTATAGATAAAAATCGTTTTTATTATGGCTGCAGAATTATTTTAGAATTAAATTTTAATTGGTATAATTTACTTTTAATTCTCCTTTTTTTTCTTATCCGCAGCTTTTCTCGCTTTTTCGGCATCTTTTATTTTTTTCTCAGCAACTTCTTTTATTTTATCTGCTGCGTCTTTCTTTTTCTTTTCTGCAGCCTTTTCCTTTTTGTTAAAATACCCCCTTAGCAGGATATTACTTTTTGCAGCTTCCATATTTTCATCCAGTCCTTTAGAGCTTTTTCTGAGATTTGTAATAGTCTGGCTTAAGTTATCTGCAATTGCTTCATCTTGTATCAATCTGCCTAATGTACCTTGTCCATTGTTGATATTGATCATTATCTCTGCCAGTTCATGTGAAATTATTTCGGCATTTCCTGCAGTGATCTCAAGACTGGCAATAATGGCATCTGTTTCAATGGGTTCGAGAGATAACAATTCCTGTCCTTTGGTGATGGCAGGACCATTAGAACTGCCTTGCGATATTAGTATTATTTTATCTCCAATAATTCCTTCTGACCCTATGCTCACTTTACTGTCTTGCTTTATAAAAGGTTTAACATCTGACTTTATGATCATCTCGACTCTTACCGATGAGTCATTTATTATACTGATTCTATTTACAGTTCCTACATTGATTCCTAAAAATCTAATATTATTCCCTACTTGCAAACCACTCACATTATAGAAAGTAGATGTCAGAGTAAAAACAGGGTTGAACATATTTTTTTGTTTGCCGATAATAAAAATAGCCGACAAAAACAGAGTAACACCTATTAAAATAAATAAACCTAACCTGACTTTGTAATTATTTTTTTGAATGCTCATTGTTCCAATTTATTTGTGGATAATTTACTATTTTTTTATTTAAAAAACGATTTGGCATAGGCGTCGCTTGAATTTTCAAAATTCTCTGGCGCACCCTCTTTATATATTTCACCATCTTTAAGCATGATAATGCGATCTGCCGTCAATAGCGCACACTTGATATCATGAGTGATGATAATGGATGATGTTTTATATTTTTTCTGTACATCATTGATCAGCATACTTATTTCTTCTGAAGTTACAGGGTCAAGGCCGGTAGTCGGTTCATCATAGAGCATGATCAATGGATTAGTGACTATCGTGCGGGCTAAACTCACTCTTTTCCGCATTCCTCCTGAAAGTTGTGCCGGCATTTTGTCCAGTTCATCGGTCAACCCTACGTGGTTTAGTGCTTCAAGTACTTTTTTATCCACTTGTTCTTTTGTAAAAATATCTTTTTTCTTACGTAGTGGAAACTCAAGGTTTTCTCTTACTGTCATGGAGTCGTATAAAGCACCACTCTGAAAAAGAAATCCGATTTTTTCTCTGATCAGACTCAATTCTTTGCTTTGTAAATCAGGTATATTCTGTCCTAAGATACGTATGATACCACTGTCTGCATTTAACAGTCCAACTATACACTTTATGAGAACTGATTTTCCACTTCCTGATTTGCCTAGTATTACCAGATTTTCTCCATCATACAGGTCAAGTGAAATCTCCTTTAATACTTCCTGGTCACCAAAGGACTTTTTTAGTAATTTGATTTCTATTACAACTTTCCTATTATGTGGTTTTGTTTTCATATGGTTAATCGGTACTTCTTCCATAATTTTATTATATGAACATGTCTGTAATCTGAACTGCAATCATATCCACAATAATGATGAGCAATGATGCCTGCACTACTGATGAGTGAGCTGCCTCACCCACACTGGCTGTCCCTTTTCCGGCATGATACCCTTTATAAGAACCTACAAAACCTATTACTGCACCAAACAGGAACGTTTTTATAAATGCCGGAATAAAATCAATGAAACCAACATGACTGAATGCCTGAGAAAAGAAAAGGATAAAAGTTACGTCCCCCTTTATATTTGCTCCAGCCCAACTCCCCAATATCCCAAGCAAATCGGCATAAAGGACTAAAACCGGTAACATTAAAGTGGCAGCCAGGATGCGGGTTACTACCAAATATCTGATAGGATTAGTGGATGATAATTCCATTGCATCAATTTGTTCAGTGACTTTCATCGAACTTAATTCCGCACCAATACCTGATCCTATCTTTCCTGCACAAATAAGCGCTGTGATAACAGGTCCCATTTCTCTGATAAGTGAAACTGCTATCATGCCGGGAAGCATTGATACCGCGCCAAAATCAGCCAAAACCGGTCTGGATTGGATGGTTAATACCAAGCCCATAATAGTCCCTGTGATCGCTATCAGTGGCAGTGTTTTATACCCTATCTGAAAACACTGATAAAAAAACTCCTTGAATTCAAAATCACGTGAAAAGGTTTCTTTAATAATAACCTGAATAAAAGTAAAAATATCTGCTATTTCTTCAAAAAAGGTGAAGGTTTTAGAACGAACTGAATTCATTATTTCCATATAATCAGTATTGGGGTTCATTAGAGAATTCAACTTCAAAGCTATAAAATAAGAGTAAGTTTAAATTTTCATGTTTGAGCATAAACACAAAAATTAAATTTTAGACAGACTCTAAATCAAAACTAACAAATTAAACTATTGTGCTGGATTTTATGTAAGCACGAATGTATTAAACTTCAACAGCATCAAGAGTTGTAATCATTTCATTTATTTTGTCCTTATCTTTTTTTAAAATATCTCTCTGATTCTGAATGATAATTTGAATTTCAGAAGGTAAATCTTCCAAATCTCTGCTAAGGGCAATGTTATAGGTTTCCATTGCCATTTCTTCTCCGTATGCACAGGATTTTAATATTGCTTTTCTGTCACGGTCTGTGATTGCCGTCTTCATTTCCATCCACACTCTGAAGAACTTACCAATCATTGTCGACCCTTCAACGGGAGTGCCTTCTAATTTATGAATTTTAAAAATCAATTCTGAATTGAATACACGGCTTGTTTCAGCCAATTGTTCGAATAATATTTTAAGCTCTTTTTCTTCTGTCTCAAGAGTGGCAGTAGCATACCCTTCAATTCTATCATTATTGATTTCTACCAACGAATTAATGGCGGCTACGGTATTCAAGTAATTCATAAAAATTTGATTATTATTCAAAAACAAAGATGCACTTATTAAAAATTTATACCATTACACAATGATGTATTGAAGTTATATAATTTACAGATTTCCAGTTGTCCTTTTAACATTCATGTAGGAACTCAATCCAGATTTTTATGCATTAAGATCTATTTAAATGAAAACAAAAGTCAACAAAAAGTCTTTTTTATGCCAATGATCTAAAATACCCTGCTCAAAAAAAATATACGATAAAATTGCTCCTTTTTCAATATTTATACACCCGTCCTACAGTTACAAAAAAAACCATACTTAAAATCCTATTCGTAGCTACTCAAAGGGTTAATATAGCTATTTTCATCCCTTTGATTTGTGATTTCTCTTCTTCTCTAGTGCTCTATTTCTGAACTTTAAATGGAAACGCAGAAAAATTACATTTTGCATCTGAATATCTATATAGTATACCACTTTTTATGGTAAAAGTTACAATGAAACGAGCGTACCTGTTTTGATTCTTTTTTTGTCTTTGGTTATAATATAAAAATACTGACCTGGAATCAGGTGGTTTGTTTTAAAAGTAAAAACCATTTCAGAAAAAGTAATATCTGATACTTTTTGACCATTCGGTTGGTAAAGTGAGAGATTCATATTATTATTTCCTTTTTCACCATTTGTTTTAATCGTAATCTCATTGGAAAATGGGTTAGGAAATATAACTACATCTATTGTTGTTACTGGATAATACACCATACGTGTATAAGAATACATATGGCTGCCATCAATGTCAAACTGGTTTAGTCTGTAATAATTGAATGAGTCACATGGGAAATCATCATAAAAAGTATATGAAGCCAAAGACTGGCTGTTGCCCATTGCGTTAATTTGTCCTATTGGTGTGAAATCCAAACCATCAGAAGATTTTTCTATCATGAAGTGAGAACTGTTTATCTCAGATGATGTTTGCCAGCCTAAAATCACTTTATCAGAATTATGACTTAGCTTTACCTCAAAGGAGATAAGTTGAATAGGTAGTAACACATCACAAGGTACAACAATATTTGCATCCATATTGATTGCACCGCTTGTCACAAGTACCCTGCCCTCCAAAACAGCATTGCCTAATAAACTAACCGCTCCTGTTACAAGTGCCGTTCCTTTGAAGTCAGATTCATCTTCTAAAGTAAACATCCCATTCACTTGCCAATAAATGTTGCATGATGATGCTCCGTTTATAAGAGAAATACTGGCTGTACTACTGGTAGCAAAAGCCCCATCTATCTGAATAATAAATAAAGCATTTGAAATATTCTGTGCATCAAAAATAAGCAAACCGTCCAGTGTAGTAGCACCTCCTGTACAATATACTCCAGGAGTTAATATCTGACCCGTTCCCATACCAACTCCAATATTTGTAGTACATGTGCGGGTTGCTAAATCAGCATATACCAATCCAACATCGATCATAGCCTGGGCTGAACTTGCATCAGAAACATATTTTTGACCTGTTAAAATTCCTGGTGGAAATCCTACAAAAGTGCCAAAATCTGTTCCGACATCACCAGTTACATTGGCTGCCCCGGTAACATTAAAATCTCCAACACCAGTAAATATAACAAAACTTTGGGCTGAACCTAAATTTGGGTTCTGGGCTAAAATTTTAATATTTTGACACCAAATAAAGGATAGAAGTATTGCAATTCTGTAAAAGACTTTCATAACGTGTGTTTTAAATGATTATAAACTTTATTTACAAAGTTAACCATTAAAGTCCAACGGATCATTACACAATTATCTAAATAGATTATATGATTTTATATAATTATATTTTCTATTCTTTCATTTTCCTGATCTTTTCCATCATTCATATTCATCATCTTATTGTGTTGTAAAATTTTCATTTAAATCAAAAAAAATCTAGCAACTTAAAAAATTTTACAAAATTGAAAGAATCGTTTACAAAATTCAACATAAAGGATAAATAGAACTAAATCTTATAATATAAAGAAATTATTCTGTAACAATGACTTATATAATACCGGTTACCTTACACCATAATATAAATATGTATTTTTTTCAATTAAAATTTTAAAAATGAAGGATTTAAGAAAAGGGTTTATTCCCATTATTTTATGCATGATCATGTTATCAATGGGTTGCAGTTCACTCAATAAAACACAAAAAGGAGCTGTAATAGGCACAGCATCAGGCACCGCTATGGGAGCAATCATTGGTAAAGCTACTGGAAATACTGCATTGGGTGCTGTCATTGGTGCAGCAGTGGGTGGGGCAACAGGCGCCGTCATAGGAAATAAAATGGACAAACAAGCCGAAGAAATAAAAAAGTCCGTTCCTGATGCTCAGGTAATCCGTGTAGGTGAAGGGATTGTGGTAGAATTTAGCAGTAACATATTATTCGGATTTGATAAATCAAATTTATCCAATGAAGCGAAATCTAATCTGGACAAATTAGTTACTATCATGAAAGATTATGAAGACACAAATATAGAGGTACAAGGACATACTGACAGCAAGGGAAGTGAGGCTTACAACAAAAATTTGTCTGAACAAAGAGCTACTGCAGTTTCTCTTTACCTTATGGAAAAAGGGGTAAAAGATTTTAGATTAACTATCAATGGCTTTGGTGAACTTTTACCAAAATATATTAATACTACAGAAGAAGGTCGTCTCTTAAACAGAAGGGTTGAGTTTCTGATTACAGCCAATGAAAAGATGAAATCTGATGCCGAAAAAGTAGCAGCAAAATAATTAATATTTCAAAATAAATTAAATCAAAACCCATGAAATCGACATAAAAAATAATCAGGGTTTATTTTACCTGCCCGACTAACGTGTTCAGGCGGGTACAAACCACAATGATTATTTTTTATCAAACCCGCCTGCTACAATACGGGCAGGGATTCCATCTGACCTTTAAAAAAAATAAAAAATAAACAGATGAAAAAGTTAATATTATTATTGTGTATAAATATGTTTACAGGGGATCTAATCCTGGCTCAAAACGAAGGAAAAGTTAAAACGAGTTTTGCTGTACTCGGTGGTGCCAATTATCAGAATTTAACCGGAAAAGATTTTAATGGTGATAAGCTATCCAGCACCGGAATCATTGGATTTCATGCAGGAGTCAATGCCCAAATCCCAATTGTGCCTCAATTCTATTTTCAGCCAGGGCTACTTTTTTCAACAAAAGGATCGAAAATTACAGATGGTGATGTAACGGGAAAATACAACCTGTCATACATTGAATTACCCTTGAATCTGGTATATAAAAGCCAATTGGGCAATGGATTTGTTATGATCGGATTTGGTCCTTATGTCGGCTATGGTATCAAAGGAAAAGCAACATATGAATCAAGCCTGGGAAGTATAGAGTCAGATGTGGAGTTCAAAAATGAAGTTGAAGCTAACGACCCTTTGACTACTACATACTTTAAAGCTTTGGACATAGGCGGTAATTTATTTGCCGGATACGAAATGGCCGGAGGTATGTTTATACAATTAAATACACAATTTGGTATGGTCAATATACACCCTGAAGACAACAGATTTCCAGGAGGCGAAACTACAATTAAAAATACAGGTTTTGGCTTGTCATTAGGATACAGATTTTAACAAATAAGATCAACGACTCTTTAACTTTTTTTAAACGACAGTTTCAAAAGGGGCATTTCTGAATTCAGAATGTCCCTTTTTATATTGGTGTAGGTCAATAAGTATTCTTGCAGTTTCTTACATCAGATTTCATGATTTAAAGATACGTGTTACAAAAAATACACAATATATCCTACACATATTTACTGTAAAGATGTCCAAAATGGTAATTAAGTTTTTGTCTTCCGGATATACTTGTACGTTTTCAGCAAACTTTATTGGCTTAAAGAAACTTTAAAATCATTGGTTTTTATAACAGCACATTTTTTTTAAAATAATCTTATAATGTTCCATCCTTTAGTGCAGTTTTGACATTTAATGACTATATTAATCGCACCTTCAGGAAAAATATCTTCAGATTATCCAGCCAGGGATGGAGTTATTTAATGTGGTCAGAAAAAATAAAAAAAGCTTCATGACTGACATAACAGTTAAGAAGCTTTTTTAACCTCATCCGAATATGATTAAAGTTTAGAGAATACTTATATCAAAAAGAAAATAGAGTTTAAATCCCTCAGGGTCAAATGGCTATTATTCCAAATACTTTAAGTAACCAGATCAAAATAAAAATCACAGCGACTACATTAAGTATGCTTTTGATTTTACGATCCATAGGGATGTAATTGTTTACGAGTTATAACAACATTCCAAAAATAACTAACATAATAAAGACATTAATTCTTGGCATTTAATTGATTTTAGTGAATGGTATATTCTGGATAAATGACTATTTAATATGGTCCGGACTTCTTAAATCTTAATACTTTTAAGAGAACTTAAAATCCCGAATATCTGCAATAACCAAACTACCAATACAATAACCGCAACGGCGTTTAATATACGTTTTATTTTGGCGTCCATAGGAATATAGTTATTTACTAACCATAAGATCACTCCGGCAACTATGAGAACTATGAAAATATTTAATAATGGCATGATGAATGATTTAATTTGTTTGAGCAAAGATAAGAGTGTAATTATATGATTCCGTTACCTAATTTTGGCTCTGAATTACAGATTTTGCATTAAAATTTAAATTAGTGCAACCGGATTAACTTTTCAGTTAAACTTGATTTTTCGAATAAATAAAAATTTCCTAAAAGCAATATTCTATTTTACAAACTGAACGATGATGTTATGTTGATTTGTTTTTTAAGAAAGTAAGCAACAAACCTACTGCCAATAAAGCAACTCCAACATATGGAGACCATTGGACATAATTATTTTTATCCCCACTTATTTCTAAAGGGCCTATGTCTACTATCTTTTCAGTAGTGACATAATTAAAGCCTGTATATATGATCATTAGTATACCAGCTATAGCAAGTACCAATCCTAAAGTTTTCGTATTCATCTTTTAGAGTATATATTGTTTAAACTTTATAATAATTTAATGTGCAGAAAAGTGTGCTTTAACAAAAGCCATTTGCTGATTTTCTGACATTTTATCCGCCTGTATGGTTTCAATTTTAATCTTATCAAAATGATGATCTTCTTTTAATATATTCAGCAATTCCAATTTCGCATCAGTGGGACCAAATAAAATTACTTCATCGAATACTACAATCTTATCCGCCAGTTTCTTATAAAATCCGGCCTGATCACGCTGTTCCTTATTGTGTACCACATTTTCATTCTGACTGACTCCAGCCTCATCATTGAGATGCAAGTTGGTGATAGAACTCATTTCTGTGTCACTTTCAATAGGTATATATTCCATCATGTGCGCCTGCTGATGATCCAACCAGATCCCTAGTTTTCTAATTACTTTTGGGTCTTTCATTTCATTAAGTCTTGTTTGATTTTTTAAATATAGTTTGGGAAAATTTTTAGGTAAAGCTTTGTAGATTTTCAGTGCTTGATCTTTAGAAATTTTCGAAATAAATACCTGATAATTAATGCACAAATCGTCTTTTAAAGTTTAAAACCGCCATCGAAAAAAGAAGTATAAATTACCGTCAGATATTTACATCCAACGGCAACTTTTAAAAAATATTTAATGCTTAAAGCGAGGAAATAATGTTGTGCAATTCCTCTTTGGTTTTGCCTAGTTTGATTTCCAGTTTTCCAAGCATCTCATCCTTTTTACCTTCTGCAAACAAAAGATCATTGTCCGTAAGATTTGCGAATTTTTGCTTTAGTTTTCCTTTTTGTTCGTCCCAGTTTCCTTTTACTACTGTCGTATTCATTTTTCAGTGATTTGTACTCCATTTTATTGGAGAATTTATAATAAAAATTTACTCCACAAAGATGATGCTTCTAACATCAGGTTATGTTATACAATTTGAAAAATGGCTTACATTATTCACTGCTCAATCGTTTTAGAATGAATACGATAAACGAGCAATCTGTAATAATTTTATAGAATATTGTTGAATATCACATATTTCTTCTATACTTTCCTCCTACCTCATACAACGCATTGGTGATCTGACCAAGGGTACAATATTTTGCAGTCTCCATCAGTTTGTCAAACAGATTTTCATTGTTGATGGCTGCTTTTTGCAATGCTGAAAGTGCAATAGATGATAAGTCTTTGTTTTGGTGTTGTACGTTTTCTACGGTCTGTATCTGTGCTACTTTTTCTTCTTCTGTGGCACGTATGACTTCTGCCGGTATGATTGTTGGAGAACCTTCTTTAGACAAAAATGTATTGACTCCTACTATAGGAAATTCGCCAGTATGCTTTAAAGTCTCATAGTACAGAGATTCTTCCTGTATCTTACTGCGCTGATACATGGTCTCCATCGCACCAAGCACACCTCCTCGCTCCGTAATCCGATCAAACTCTGTCAACACTGCTTCTTCCACCAGATCTGTAAGTTCTTCAATTATAAATGAGCCCTGCAAAGGATTTTCATTTTTTGACAAACCTAGTTCTTTGTTTATAATAAGCTGTATGGCCATGGCACGACGTACGCTTTCTTCAGTAGGTGTGGTGATCGCTTCATCATAAGCATTGGTATGCAGAGAGTTGCAGTTATCATAAATGGCGTACAATGCTTGCAGTGTTGTCCTGATGTCATTAAATGCTATTTCCTGTGCGTGCAGCGAACGTCCGGATGTCTGGATATGGTATTTGAGCATTTGAGACCTGGCATTTCCTCCATATTTGTATCTCATCGCTTTGGCCCAAATACGCCTTGCAACACGACCTATGACGGCATATTCCGGATCTACTCCATTGCTGAAAAAGAAAGATAAATTGGGTGCAAAATCGTCTATGTGCATGCCCCGACTTAAATAATATTCTACAAAAGTAAAACCATTGGAAAGTGTAAAGGCCAGCTGTGAAATCGGATTTGCCCCTGCTTCTGCTATGTGATACCCTGATATGGATACTGAATAAAAATTGCGCACATCATGATCAATAAAATATTGCTGTACATCACCCATCAGTCTCAATGAAAATTCAGTACTGAAGATACATGTATTTTGTGCCTGGTCTTCTTTGAGAATATCTGCCTGGACTGTTCCTCTTACAGAATTCAGCGCTTTTGCTTTTAGCTCCTGATAAATGTTTGCAGGAAGTATCTCATCCCCTGTGATGCCGAGCAACAAGATTCCCAAACCGTCATTTCCTTCCGGAAGCGCATCTTTGTATACCGGTCGCTTTATGCCTTTGTCTTCATATTTTTCTTTCAGTTTTGTTTCTGTCAATCCGAAGAGATCATGGGCTCTAATATATTTTTCGCATTGCTGGTCTATTGCCGCATTCATAAAAAATGCACAAATAGTGGCCGCTGGACCATTGATTGTCATTGAAACTGACGTAGAAGGATGACACAGATCAAAACCGGAATACAGAATTTTGGCATCATCCAGGCAACAAATACTTACCCCTGAATTACCGATTTTTCCATAAATATCAGGTCGGTAATGGGGATCTTCGCCATATAAAGTAACAGAATCAAATGCCGTAGACAATCTTTTGGCAGGTAAACCTATAGATACATAATGAAATCTTTTGTTGGTACGCTCGGGTCCACCTTCTCCTGCAAACATACGGGTCGGATCTTCTCCTTCACGTTTGAACGGAAACACACCAGCAGTATATGGAAACTCGCCAGGAACATTTTCCTGCAGATTCCATATCAATATATCTCCCCAGTCTCTGTACTTAGGGAGGCTGATTTTGGGAATTCTGAGATGCGATAACGAAATTGTAAAAGGAATGATCTTTATCTCTTTATCCCTGACTTTGTAGACATACTCGTCGCCTGAATAATTTTCTTTTTTTGATTCCCATGATTCGATGATACGTTTATTTTCCCCACTGAGGTCATCATATACTCTTTTGTATTCCTGGAGTAAAACAGACTTTACCTGCTCATCAGTAATAATATCTGTCGTAT
This sequence comes from Saprospiraceae bacterium, assembly GCA_016714445.1. Lineage (GTDB taxonomy): Bacteria > Bacteroidota > Bacteroidia > Chitinophagales > Saprospiraceae > OLB9. Next base: position 614,054 of record JADJNF010000008.1, read on the forward strand.
TCAGAATGCTGTAAGCTTTTGTAGCAACATTGGATTGTTCACGGGCTTTACGATCATAATGGCGATTATTTTCTGATATTTCAGACAGGTATCTGACCCTTGATGGTGGTATTATGTATAGTTTTTCACTATCACCGGTTGGTAAATCTATTTGCGTTCTTAGATCAGTTCCTGCTTTTTGGTCTATAATGGTTATGAGTTTTTTATACAATTTATTGGTTCCGGGATCATTAAACTGAGAGGCTATGGTTCCGTAAACAGGTAATGTTTCAACATCTATATCCCAAAGGTTATGATTTCGCTGATATTGCTTTTTCACATCCCTTAGTGCATCCAATGCTCCTTTTTTGTCAAACTTATTGATGGCAATAATGTCTGCAAAATCAAGCATATCTATCTTTTCGAGTTGACTTGCTGCGCCATATTCAGGTGTCATGATATACATAGATACATCTGAATGATCTACTATCTCAGTGTCTGACTGACCAATACCGGATGTCTCCAGGATGATGAGATCAAATCCAGAAGCTTTAAGGACATTGACTGCACCCTGAACATATTTGGAGAGCGCCAGATTAGATTGTCGTGTCGCCAGCGAACGCATATATACTCGGTCATTGTTGATGGCATTCATTCTGATCCGGTCGCCCAACAATGCGCCACCTGTTTTCCGTTTGGATGGATCTACAGATACAATGGCGATTTTTTTATCTTTAAAATCAAGTAAAAACCTTCTTACCAGTTCATCCACCATACTTGACTTACCCGAGCCTCCTGTACCTGTTATACCTAATACCGGGATCTTTTTGGGAGACGGTACAATGTTTTGAAGAACATCATTATACTTTTCAGGAAAATTCTCCAATGCGGATATCACTCTGGCAATGTGGTGTGGATTTTGATGATTGAGTGACTCCGCTTCCTCATGTAACCGGTCGCCAATCGGAAAATCACATTGTCTGAGCAAATCATTGATCATGCCCTGCAAACCCATATGCCTGCCATCATCCGGAGAATAAATCCTGGAAATCCCATAATCATGTAAATCCTGAATCTCAGCTGGTAAGATTGTACCTCCGCCGCCACCGAAAATTTTTATATGGCCGCATCCTCTTTCTTTGAGGAGATCATAAATATACTTAAAAAACTCATTGTGTCCTCCCTGATAGGAAGTAATGGCTATGCCCTGGACATCTTCCTGAATGGCTGTATCCACTATTTCCAGTGCAGACCGATTGTGTCCGAGATGAATAATTTCTGCCCCAGATCGCTGCATGATACGCCTCATAATATTAATAGCAGCATCGTGCCCGTCAAAAAGAGAAGCTGCTGTGACAATTCTGATTTTATTGGTTGGGTTATATATTTGTTCTTCAGTCATCTATGGTTAGGTTTTGGTCGGTCAGAGTAATACTTAAAGGTGATGCAAAGTTAAACAAATTTCAGTAGCTTTGAAAATGACCAAAACATCATCCTCATTGTTGAAATTGTTCGTTGCTAAACACAAATTAATCATCTTATACTTGACATACTTTGTCTTGCAAAAGTATAGAATCCATTATTTTTAGATTTAGTCAGAATGACACCCCGGATACCAAACCCATATATTGAGCTATTTCAACATGTGACTTTAGCAATATACCCAAATATGGTCGCAACCGCCAATGATCAGGAAATGGATATACATTGATATTTAGCTTGATATAATATGGTGTGGTATTTTCTCTCAACTCCGGATACGGTAAATAATATCCTGATTGAGCTCTGAAAACAACTTTTCCAAAGGCAAGATCTGCGGCCAGATAAGAAGCTATTTTCGTTGCTTTCTGCTTCGCTTCATCTGCTGGTATAAAGTCCTGATAATAAAATTGATATACACTTTGATTATACTCATATTCACCACCTAAAATGATCTTCAAAAACGGTGAAATGGAATAAGATAATCCGACATTCATAAAATAAGAGCCATATTTTGGCCCACCTGTAAAACTATATTCAGAAATACCGTATCCAGCTAAAAAATCCCCTCCCCACCTGCGCTTTAAAATAACAGTGTCCCCGCTTTTTTCTAATGTATCAGATAGGAATTTATTTCCTTCTCTTTTATCTGATTTTCCCTCAAAACTTTGAATTACACCAAAAGTTAAACCTGCTGTATTAATGCCTCTATTAGGGGATGCAGTTCTGGCATTTGAAAAGTGGGTAAAATGTCCTCCAACAGCGATATGAAAATTTTTATAAACTTGTCTTTCTATAGACAATGCAAATTGAGTAACATTATTCCAATGTGATCCTATTGCATTATTGAGTGGGTTACTAATTTTGTCGTACTTTTTATTTAAATAGGCTCCACCAAAGCCAACATGAAAGTTAATATCTATAGTTTTTACCTTTGTCAGTTTAAAGCGAACCGAAGGAATACATCCAAATGCCTTGCCTAATATGTCATCATTGCCAAAATGCATATACAGCATATTCAATTCTATGGTTGGTCGATTCCAGTACCTTTGCCAGTGTTTTGAACCATTCAGATGAAAATTCAGACTTGACTGCCACAATTGAGAATATGCTGGTGCTTCAAATGTACTTTTTTTGGCGTGTTTAATAAATTTTGTTGGTGCGTACAATATATTGAATGAATAAGATTGACCCAGTATCGAACAACAAAACAACCATTGAAAAATCAGTCCTAAACAATACCTCCTACGACCCATTCATTGATAAGTTTTTCTGATTTTTTAAGGTCGTCATGCATCAGTCTGTCTTCTTCCAGAAATTCAATTTTTTGACGTAATGCCGCAAATATATCTTCAAGTGCTTCCGATGATTTTACCGGTCTTCTGAACTCCAGTGCTTGCCCAGCGGTCATAAGTTCAATGGCTAGGAGTGATTTTAGATTCTGAAGTACCCGATATGCCTTGGTCGCTGCATTTGCTGCCATGGAAACATGATCTTCCTGACCTTTACTTGATACGATAGAATCTATGGAAGCAGGCGTACAATATTGTTTATTTTGACTTACTATGGACGCTGCCGTATATTGTGCGATCATAAAACCTGAATCCAATCCAGGATATTTGGTCAGAAAAGCAGGAAGTCCTCTGTCACCATTAATGAGCTGATATACTCTACGCTCTGATATACTACCCAACTCTGCCATAGCTATAGCTAAATAATCGAGGACCAATGCCAGAGGTTGTGCGTGAAAATTACCACCTGAAAGGATCTTGTCTTCTTCGTGAAAGACATTAGGATTGTCTGTAACAGAATTTATTTCAGTATTGACTACTTCTTCCGCATGAAGTATAGCCTGATAACTGGCTCCATGCACTTGTGGTACACATCTGAATGAATACGGATCCTGAATACTAAGTTTCTGAAGATTTCTTATATCACTATCGGCCAAATAACCATATATTTCTTTTGCTGTCATCAACTGACCTTTATGTGGTCTGATTTCATGGAGCAGCCGATCAAATGGCGAAATATCACAAACAAATGCATCCATAGATAATGCCGCAATCTTGTTGGCCAAATGAAAAATACTTTTTGCTTCAGCAACAATGACTGACGCATATGCCAGCGAAAACTGAGTGCCATTGAGCAAAGCGAGTCCTTCCTTGGATTTCAGAGTAAGATGAGATATCTTTTTTTGTGCCAATGCTGATCCACTGTCTGTTATTTCATCATCAATATATACTTTTCCAACTCCAAGAAGTGGTAAGCTTAGATGTGCCAAGGGAGCAAGATCCCCCGATGCTCCCAGTGATCCCATCTGATAAATGACCGGGATAATGTCAGCATTGTACAATTCTATCAGTTTTTCAACCAACTCCGGTCTTACCCCGGAGTTGCCATGAGATAAATTGATTATTTTAAGCAATAAAATAAGTCTGCAGATATCTTCAGGTACAATTTCTCCCATACCGCAAGCATGAGAAAGTACCAGATTTTCCTGCAATTTTTCAAGGTTTGCATCAGAAATTTTAACATTACATAAGGAACCAAAACCAGTGTTGATACCATAAATTACTGCGCCCGGATCATCAATTTTTGATTCAAGATAATGTCTGTTGTCTTGAATACGATTTCTGATGTCTTTGCTCAACAATAACTTTCTACCACTCTTTAAAAGCAAATAAAGTTCATTAATATTAAGACCGCTACCGTCGATGATAAAATCCATATTTATACAAAGCTTTAATAATCCAGGACGCAAAGTTAGTAAAATAAACCCCAATAATGCACAACTGCCTTATGATGATAAATAGACCATATTATCTGTGCAGCATCTCATCAGAGTGCTAGCCCAGCGAGTATAAATTTGAAAAATAAAATAAAAAATTAACTTTCAAACAAAGTATACCTATAAATAAATGCTGTTGACAATACCAAAAATAAATAATCCGTCGTTAAACTATAGTTAAAAAAGTATGAGAAAGTGTGGTTAAAATTAATATATACTATTGACAATCAGTAGCATATAATTCTATAACATTAATTTAACACAAGACTTCCAGTAACTTTTAAATCGATGTGCTTGTCTTAAGTATAGATAGATTGCAAGAAAATTGTAATTTTGGCAAATTTTTTTAAACCATAATAATTCAATAAAAATGAACACAAAAAGAATCATCATTGGGTTTTCCTTAGTTTTGGGCTTACTGGTCAATATTGAAGCGCAAAAAATAGCCATTGTAGATATAAATGAAGTGCTTTCTTCATTGCCGGAATATCAAAACGCTCAAACTGAATTAGATCGAATCGCTGCAGAATGGAGACAGGAAATAGCTCAGGAGTTTGATAAAGTAAAAAGTATGTACAACAAATTTCAAGCGGAGCAAGTCTTACTGAGCGCAGATGACAAAACTAAAAAGGAAGATGAAATTGTAAAAAAAGAATCCGAAGTGAGAGAGCTCCAGAAAACTAAATTCGGTCCAGATGGCGCACTTTTCAAAAAGAGACAGGAAATGGTATCCCCAATTCAGGACAAAGTATTCGGCGCAATAGAGTCATATGCGGCAGACAGAGGTTTTGACATTATTTTTGACAAAGGCGGAGCTACCGGTCTATTGTTTACCAATCCTGAATATGATAAAACCGCCGACTTAAAGAAGAGACTAAACATCAAATAATTCATAATTCACAAAACAAACCATGAACAACTTTAATAAAATGAACAAATTATTTTCCCTTATTTTCGTAGTATTTTCAGTAGTATTTAGTGCCGCAGGTCAAAAATTCGGATTTATAAACTCTCAGGAAATCCTGACGTCTTTACCGGAAGTAAAACAAGCCAACTCAGACATCGAAGTCATGAAAACAATGTTTCAGAAAAAAGGGGAAGAAATGGTGAAAGATCTTCAGACAAAATACGGAGATTTGCAAAAAAAACAAACCAGTGGTGAATTGGCTCCGGTTGAAATCGAAAAACAAGCGGCGCTATTAAAGCTGGAAGAAGCAAAGTTGGGCGAATTTGAAAAAACCAGCCAACAAAAGATATATGAAAAAAGTGAGGAGTTATTAAAACCTATTCAGGATAAGGTAAATAATGCCATCAAGGATGTAGCTGCTGAAAATGGTTTTCTTTACATTTTTGACTCGGGTATAGGTGTTGTATTATATGCAGATCCTGCAGCTGATGCCACCAAACTGGTAAAAGCAAAATTAGGCGTAGTTAAATAACTGTAGAAATCAAACATGAATCCATTTATTATAATATGGATTTAGTAAATGGCGTTAAAAACTGTACTGGTTTTAACGCCATTTATACTCAAAATAAATTGGTTTGCGAAAATTTATTTACACAATGTATTGATTTTGAGTATTATGAAGACATAATTTTTCTTAAAGAAAATTATCGTCATTATATCTTTTTATCATCAATTAATTTTATTTACTGTGAGCCCTTTGTTTCATAAAAATCGTTCTCCAATAGGTATATTTGATAGTGGTTATGGAGGACTTACTATTTTTAAAGAAATAATAAAGCAACTTCCTCAGTACGATTATATTTACATGGGAGACAATGCCAGAGCCCCTTATGGTACCCGTAGTTTTGATACCGTGTATAAATACACCCTCCAATGCGTAAAGTGGTTTTTTGATAATGGATGTCCATTAGTGATTTTGGCTTGCAATACAGCATCAGCTAAAGCACTAAGAAATATCCAACAATTAGATCTTAAACACATTACCAGCCCAGACCATAGAGTCTTAGGCGTCATTCGGCCTACTTCAGAAATCATAGGAAAATACACTTCCACCCAACATGTAGGATTGCTTGCCACAAGTGGAACTGTAGCTTCTGAGTCATACCTCATAGAAATTAAAAAATTCTGGCCGGAAATTCAACTTTTCCAGCAGGCTTGTCCTATGTGGGTTCCTCTTATTGAAAACAACGAATATAACACTGCCGGGGCACGATATTTTTTTAAAAAAGATCTGGACGCTTTATTTCTCCAATCCACTAAGATTGATACCATATTGCTAGGATGTACACATTATCCCGTATTGAATGATATTTTGAAGGAGCTGATACCTGATTCTGTAAAACTTATCAGTCAGGACACTATCATTGCAGAAAGCCTGGTTGATTATTTGAAAAGGCACCAAAATTTGGATGAAAAAATTTCAAAAAGTGGCTCTGTCCGTTTTTTTACTACAGGCAACGATACAGATTTTAATACACATGCACCTTTATTTTTTGGACAAGGTGTCAAAAGTGAACATATTGATCTGGGTTGATAGAAAAAGATAAGTTATATACTTTGCGGTAACAATTTTTTCAAATCTTTTCCACTATTTTGTATGTAGTGTCTGTGTCGCCCATAGTATAAAAGTGGAGACAAGGTACGCCGGCTGCTTTTAATTCTTTGCATTGGCTTATACACCATTCTATCCCCAAGGCTTTGACATCTTTGTCGTCAGTTTTAACCAATTCTTTGACCAGCTCGTCGGGAAAGTTGATAAAAAACTTTCGTGGTATGGAAGTCAACTGATATTTTTTGGTGATTGGTTTTAATCCCGGTACAATAGGAACCTTTATTCCGGCTTGTTCACAGGCATCTCTGAATCTGAAAAAATTTGTATTGTCAAAAAACATCTGTGTTACAATATAGCTGGCACCGGCATCAATCTTCTGCTTGAGATACTCGATATCACTGGCATAATTGGGCGCTTCAAAATGCTTCTCAGGATAACCTGCTACACCGATACAAAATTTGGTTGGGGTTGCTTTTTCTATATTGGTATCCAGATAAACCCCGTGGTTCATATCGTTGATCTGTTTTACGAGATCAACAGCGTATTTATGTCCATCAGGCTCGGGAATAAATTTATCTTCAAACTGTCTTGCGTCTCCTCTAAGAGCTAAAACATTATCAATACCCAAAAAATTAAGGTCAATCAGGGCATTTTCAGTTTCTTCTATACTAAAACCACCGCATATCAAGTGAGGAATAGCATCTATTCCATATCGATGCATGATAGAGGCACAAATTCCTACTGTTCCGGGACGTTTTCTGATGGCAGATTTTTCATAATATCCACTCGGGCGTTTATTATAGACAAACTCTTCCCTATGATAAGTAACATCAATAAACGGGGGCTTAAACTCCATCAAAGGGTCCAGTGTATTGAATATATCAGACATACTTCCACCCTTCAAAGGTGGCAACACTTCAAATGACACAAGGGTATTACCTTGAGATTTTTCAAAATAATCGGTGATTTTCATTAATACTTCAGATTCTTATTGGAGGCAAAGGTAACTAATCAGACAAAGATTTCTGCAAATAATTTATGTGTTTAATCAATCCTTCTTGTCTTTTTTCTTAAAGTCTCCGCGACGCCACGCATCAATAAATTTTTTCCAGGCCAAAGGGTTAAAAATATTTTGCGGCTTGATTTGACCAGTATATACATAATCGGTAGCTTGTTGCTTTATTACTAAACTTGATGTTTCCCTTCCATCCACAGGAACAGAATATCTGATCTCCTTCATTTTTTCTTCTGCCAGGTTGGCTTGAGCATTTTCCCTAAGTTCGTTGGAAATATCAATAGCAAGAAATTCCTGTTTAAAATGTTCTCTGCTTGGCCATGGCATGATGATCGCTTCCGGGAGAAGAATATTGTCTTCAGTCATAATCTGTATCCATTTATATTGAGTAGATCTGAGGGTATCCGGAATTTTTATTTCAACTGTCTTATAGCCAATTCTGGAAAAAACTATGGTTTCGCCAGGAAGGGCTACGAATGAAAAAAATCCGTCAAAATCTGCAGCCGCTCCTCTACTGGTTCCCATAACTGCCACATTTGTGTATGGAAGTGGTGCAGGATTTCCTTTTTCATCTTCATAAAAAACCATACCGGAAAACTCTACCACCTTTATAGGTTCGTCATTTTTTTGTGCTGACAAACTTCCCAAACCAGCTATCGTTACAATAATTACAAGCAATAATCTCAATACCATACTATATGAATTTTATATTCCGACTCAAATTAAAACTAATTTTATAATCGGAAACGAACAAATCAGCGTAAAAATAATCGTAATTGCTTATTTAACTTCGATTTAACACACAAATTTAACAGATAATCTCAGTCAGTACCTATTTATCTCAAAAAACCAGAAAGCCAAGCGCATTTTCAATCACTTGATCCATTTTTGTAACATAGGTAAAATGGATGCCTTTGATATAGTCAGCTGGTATTTGCTCCACATGTCTTCTGTTGTCTTCACAAAGCATAATTTCAGTAATTCCTGATCTACGCGCAGCAAGAACCTTTTCTTTTATTCCTCCCACTGGCAATACTTTGCCTCGAAGTGTTATTTCACCGGTCATTGCGAGATATGGTTTAACCGGTTTGTTTTTAAGCGCTGATGTGATAGCAGTAAGCATGGTGATACCTGCACTCGGACCATCTTTGGGAATCGCTCCCTCCGGTACATGCACATGTATGTCTGTATGATCAAATGCTTCAGGATCAATGCCCAGTGATAAGCTATGCGCTTTTATATAACTCAAAGCTGTGGATGCAGACTCTTTCATGACATCACCCAGATTTCCGGTCAAGGTGAGTTTACCTTTGCCTTTACTCGTACTTGCTTCAATAAATAATATATCTCCGCCCATCCTTGTCCACGCAAGTCCGACGGCAACACCCGGAAGATCAACTTTAGTATATTCTTCGTTATCATATTTAACAGGTCCCAGAGCATCTGCAATATCTTTTTGGTTAAGTTTGGTCTGATAAGACTCATTCATCGCCACTTTTTTAGCTACACTACGCATCACTCCTGCCAATGTTCTGTCCAACGATCTGACACCTGACTCTCTGGTATATTTTTGTGTAATAAATTGCAGCATTTGTGGTGTAAGATTTACATCCTTTTCCTTCAGCCCATGTTCTGTTACTTGTTTAGGTACCAGATGTCTTTTGGAAATTTCAATTTTTCTTCGAGAGAATATCCGCTTATATCAATGATTTCCATTCTGTCGAGTAATGCCGGCTGGATAGTAGATAATGAATTTGCCGTAGCAATAAACATTACTTTCGATAAGTCATAGTCAATATCCAGATAATTATCATGGAAAGTAGAGTTTTGCTCCGGATCCAGCACTTCGAGCAATGCTGACGATGGGTCACCTCTGAAATCTTTACCCAGCTTATCTATTTCATCCAATATAAAAACAGGATTGGATGTTTTTGCCTTTTTGATGGATTGCAAAATCCTGCCAGGCATAGCACCTATATACGTTTTACGATGTCCGCGTATTTCACTTTCATCATGAAGACCACCAAGTGACATACGGATAAATTTCCTGCCCAGCGCTGTAGCAATAGACTTTCCAAGACTCGTTTTACCCACACCCGGAGGTCCGACAAGACACAAAATAGGTGCCTTCATGTCGCCTTTAAGTTTTAATACTGCCAAGTGTTCAATGATACGATTTTTTACATCTTCAAGTCCGAAATGGTCTTTATCCAACACACTTCTTACTTTTTTTAGATTAAAATTATCTTTGGTCACATCATTCCACGGCAAGTCAAGCATCAGCTCGAGGTAGTTTAAAATAACGGAATATTCAGCTATTTGAGGATTGATTCGTCTTGCTTTTATAATTTCTCTGTCAAATGCTGATTTAGCTTCCAGTGGCCATTTTTTTGCGTCTGCCAATTTCTGGAGTCTGTTAAGTTCCTCTTCTTGCGGATTACCCCCCAGTTCTTCCTGAATGGTTTTCAATTGCTGGTTTAGGAAATATTCTTTTTGCTGCTTTTCGAGATCGCCCCGAACTTTTGATTCTATCTGGTCCTTGATTTGCAGCAGTTGAAGTTCGCCATTCATGACATTCATCACCAGATGTGCTTTGGCCATATAGTCACTGGTTTCCAGAATTTCCTGCTTTTTAGCCACCCCAAGATTCATATTGGACGCTATAAAATTGAGTAGAAATCCATTGTTTTTTATATTCTGAAGCATCATGTTTGCCTCTGATGGAATATTGGGCGAAAGCTCGACAATCTTTTTTGAAAAATCTCTGACAGTAGACATAATCGCATTAAACTCGATATCCTTTGCAGGGATTTTATCTTCTAGAATATTTACGGTTGCTTCCAGCATTTTTTCATTTTCAATAAAATTGCCGACTACAAACCTTTTTCTTCCCTGAAGGATAGCTGTAGTACTTCCATCCGGCATTTTCAGTATTTTCATGATCCTTGCTACTGTTCCTACCGCATGCAGACCTTCCGGAGAAGGATCTTCACTTTCCATATCTTTTTGGGTAAGAACACCAAGAAATTTGTCTCCTTTGTCTGCCTTTTGCAATGCTTTGATAGATTTGTCCCTTCCGACTGTGATGGGAATAACCACTCCCGGAAAAAGAACTGTATTTTTCAAAGCCAGAATCGGCATGACATCCTTATACGTATCATCAAACTTCAATTCATCATCTCCAATCGAAAAAACAGGAATTACATCACCTTCTTCCTTCAAATCATCCATGGCGTATATATTTCTGTCAAACATTTTTTTCTTATTTATAAGTGAGCGCAGTCAAAATTCAGGACTGCAAAATTCAGGTATTTTAATATGTCAATATACATACCAAACATAAAACCGACCTGAATTGGTTACAATTTGGCAGGTATACCGATAGAATTTAGACAAAGTGTCATAAAAAAATCGATATAATGCATTAGTTTTTGAATGTCGACGTATTTTGTATTTCTTATAAATGAATAGAAACTGCCTTTCCATTTTCTACTGTACTATTAAAAACTACAGTTGTATTACTTATGATGGTAAGTCTTATTTTTCCTGCTTCCTTTTGAATGGTGATATCAAATTTTTTGCCATAACCATGTACATTTTTTAGTCTCATAAAATCCCAATCTTCCGGTAATTGTGGTGTCACCGAAAATGCATTTAAACCTTCAGGTCTTATTCCAAAAAATCCTTCCGTAAATATTCTGCAATATAACCCGCTTTCTGCCGATAGATGGCGTTGATTACCTTCAGGAAACGCTTCTACCGGATAAGGTACATGATCTCCCAAGAGTCTACGCCTGGAATAATATTTTAAATAATCCAAACCACGCCTCGTATCGCCGGCAGATATCACTCCCCTTAGCGCATACAAGGTCGATCTGTCCCAAAATGTCTTGTCCCCTGCCTGAGAAGCCAAGCCATCTTCAGTCCAGAGTTCGGACGAAAACAATGCGTCTATGGTTCCATTTTTCCTTTCCAAAATATTCACCGTAAGGGGAATACAAATCCAGGCTCGAAGTGTATCATTCCCGGCAAAATATCGGTAGGTGTCATAACCTTCCATGTGGTAACCAAAATATTTTTCAATATTATTTTTCAGCTTTTGGGCATTGGAAAAATAAACATCGATCTTCTTTTTGGGTAAATTTAGAGCCTTACCAAGATGGGCAGCAGAAATTAATGCGTCATAATACAAGGATGAAGTACATAGATTGGCATTACCTGCGGGAAAACGACCTTCAAGTTCATCGGAATCAGAAGCCACAACACCGGATAAATTCAATTTTCTCCTGTTAAACTCGAGACACCACTCTATCAAAGGCCATAACTCCAAAGCTATCTCTTTATTGCCTTGAGATAGTGCAAATCTGGACGCTCCATAAGCTATCATAGCGGCATCTCCACGATCTCCTGCCCCGTTCCATATGTCTGTTCCTTCAGCAATTATGGAAGATGGAATAGGATTGTAATCGGGATTTATAAATCTGGCAAAATGTCTGTAAGCATTTATAGCAGATGAGATACCGTATTCATAACCAAGATAAGGAAAAAATGGATTAATATATTCTGCCTGATCATTGGCCCAGATGGCTGCATAGTACGATAAACCTCCGGGACCATGCATCGGCCCGCCTTTGGTTTCAAAAATACTTTCTGATGCCCTGATCTTCGCAAATGCAAAAGCCTGATTTAAAATAGTGTCGGGGCTTTCAAAAATCAGATTTTGTTTTAAAAAGTCCAGAAATTCTCCGCGCTTTGCAAATTCTTTTTCATGAACAACCGGTTCAAAATGTTCTCCTTTTTTCTCCCCTACATAATTGACATAAAACACAGTCGAAGTTTGGGGTTGCAATATTTTGGATCCAAAGCCATCAGATTTTATACTCAATGTGTAACTTCCGTCAACACCATCTTCTGCGATGGTTTGTGTGATAACGTTCAGGTTTGGTATTTCAACTTTTAAATCTTTAGCAGAAATATTGGTAAGGATATATTTTTCACAAAATACAGGGATATCAGTGGAAGGAAACAGAATTCTTTGCAGTTTTAATTGATCATCCAATGTACTGTGAATGATCATTTTTCCATCCAGAACGATCTCATGTACTTTTTCTTTCTGTATCAGCCGTTTATTTACGTCTATCAGTTTTACAGGATCAAGAGTAAATGATCTGGTCAGACTGGCATGTGTATTATTGGGAACAGTGCGCAACATTGGCCAGACCAGATCGCGCTGTAAAAATAAAGAATGGTCAGCATTAACTCCGTACCGAATCACCGCAGATATATATTTTCCACTGGTTTCTATATGATCCTTATGTGGCAAACGATCATGGATCAGCCATGAAATACTTCCGTTTTCGTTTATTTTCCAACGATTGGATTGACCTAAAGCAGGGTTAGAATAATAAAGGATTAAAAGAAAGTAAAAAATGACCTTCAACATGTCAGCAATGAATTATTAAATTACAGCTTCCGTATTTTGATATTTTTAAACCATACTCCACCCCCATGGTCCTGAAGGCAAATATGCCCTTTTTTAGCTACCCCATAACCAGGCGTATCTTTCCATTTTCCTGTTGCCTTACGATTTTCCCAATCCGGTGTCCAGGCTTCAAATTCCAGTACTTTTACTCCATTCAGCCAGTATTCCCGGTGAGCACCATTTACAACAATTTTTGATGTGTTGTATTGACCAACAGGATTGGTGGGTCTTGATGTGGCGGTATACATGGCATAATCAGAAGCTGTTTTTTGCCAATCTTCCAGCTTTTCAGGAAACCCTTCATCATCGATCAATTGATATTCAGGTCCGCTGAGATAAGCTGCTTCAAATTCCTCTGTCACATGATACATAATTCCGCTATTGCCTTCAGGAGATATTTTCCAGTCTATGCTCAGTTCATAATTTTCAAACTGATCAGTGGTGATGATATCTGCCCGAAGATCGCTTTTGTCCGTTTTGCTACCCTTGCAATACAATTCACCATCTTTTACGTCCCATGCATCGGCAGCTTTGTTTTGGTACATCCGCCATCCTTCAAGTGTTTTGCCATCGAACAGCAGTTTCCAACCAGCAGATGTCTCCTGTTCTGTTAGAATGTTGTCTTCTTGGGTTGAGGACTTTTCACCAGATTTATTTGGTTTACATGCAATCATAAAAGTTGCAATAAACAATACACCTATAAAAATTGATCTTTTGTTCATACTTTATCTTATTACTTTAAGGTTAATAGGATCCCATTTCACTGCCTTGTCTGCATAGTAACTATCATTACAAAGCAATGCCGGAGCCGCGGCCCGATAGCCAAATACAGCATCTTCTACCACAGATGATTTATTTCTGATGGCAGTAAAAAAGTTGGTAAAATGATCGTAATGCGCTCCCTTATATCCTTCTTCTGCATTATATACCGTAGTGTCCGGTGGTAGAATGAGCTTACGGGGACTTTCCACTTTATCTTTATTGAGTTTGGTGGCCATTAAAGGGTCATCATTGGCTGCATATGCTTTATTGCGTATCAAAGTGACTTTGTCCCACTCTACATTCATACTGCCTTCACTTCCTACGAGTCGCAAGTAGGTGCTGTCTGCCGTACCGTCTATAAAATTGACTCTTAGGGATAGGTTAAATGCCGGATGCTCAGGTGTTTCCGCATAATCAAACATACCCATCAGTAGGTCAGGCACCTCACGACCATCTTTCCAATATCTTAGCCCGCCCATGGCCATTATCTTTTGTGGACCTTTAGAGTTGGTGATAAAATGTAGGCTGGAAAATAAATGTACAAACAAATCGCCCGAAACACCTGTACCATAATCTTTATAACATCTCCATCTGAAAAACCGTTTGGCATCAAATGGTCTGTCCGGATATTGATGGAGAAACATCTTCCAATCCACCGTTTTTTCTGATGCATCGGCAGGAATAGTATATTGCCATGCGCCTTCCGGTGAGTTACGTGCCCAGAATCCTTCTGCATAATTGAGCTGTCCGATGGCTCCGGCGGCCAATAGTTCCTTTGCTTTTTCATTTCCTAAAGAACTCAATCCCTGGCTTCCTACCTGAAAGACCACTTTGTTTCGGTTTTGTGCTTCCACCACGGCACTTCCTTCGGTCACATCGTGGGTCATCGGTTTTTCACAATACACGGCTTTTCCTGCGTTCATAGCGGCTACAGATATATCCTTATGCCAATGGTCAGGCGTTGCAACAATTACTGCATCGATATCTTTACGAAGGAGCAACTCGCGATAATCTCTGGTCGTAAAAATATCTTTGCCATATTTGTTTTTGGCGGCGTCCAATCTGCCATTATAAAGATCACAAGCAGCTACCAATTTTACACCCGGTGTGGTGATGGCTGTATTGGCATCAGCAAAACCCATTCCACCTGCACCAATGAGGGCAATCTGTATGTTATCATTTGGGCCAAAATGACGATTTCTTTGGAGCAATTCATATTGTTCATGATTATGATCAGCCTTCAAAATTTCAGGTACTACAACTGCTCCTAAAGCACCGGCAGATATTTTTTGGATGAAGTTACGACGGGATGAATATTTACTCATGTTCTTATTTTATGATGGTCAGGAAATAATAGGGAGTAAATATAGGGAAAGTCGGAAATATGAAGTAAATTATTTTTTTAGAGAAGGAAATAAGAACATTTGTTCCTGATATTTACCATAAACAAACAATCAAATTTTTGCCTTTGAAACACATCCAACTAGAAATGGATGTTTACCTTAAAAATAGATACGAATTATTAAGGTTGATCTTAAAATTTGCTACGATATTTTTAAGGTTTTGCTTAATGTCACAAACTAAAATCTAGTGACAAAATTTTTATTCCCATAAAAAGCCTGATTCAGTGTAGAAATAGTAGAATGTATAAACCATAAAAAGAGGATAGCCAAAAACTACCCTCCTTCTATGCAAAAAACTTTAAACAAATTCTGTATTTATCTCACAATAACTACCTTCTTTGCAAATGGATAATTATTTATCACCACCTTAAGTATATAACTGCCGGGAGCGAGATGAGATAAATCAATGGTATTGTCCCTAAGTTCAGATATCTCATAGATTAACTTTCCGTCCAAACTTCTGATTTCAACATGTTTTACACCATTGAAATCTGACTCTATCGAAATTATTCCTGTTGTTGGATTCGGGTAAATTCTAACATTTTCAATTTTAGATAATTCTTCTGTTGGTACTGTTAATGAACCATTGGTAATTATTATGTTCAGTTCTGCACCATCTTTATTCTGAAAATATCTACTGACTGGATCATTTGTTATTTCGATTGGTCCCATTCCCTTTACTGATTTTGACTTCAAACTTATGGTAAATAGCCTAGTATCATCCGACAATGTAACCGGTGTCGGAGAATCCCAAATGAATCCCGTTTTACCCGCCTGTGTAGTATTAAAATTATCATTTGTTATCCCCAGTGTTGTATTCATATTCTTTATAGATACAAAATCAGCCAGTGTTTTATCCCAGTTGATTGAAAACTGTCCTGCTACAATTTCTTTGAACTGTTTTACTGTTACATCTATGTCAAAATTTTGATTTCCACTTACATTTCCTGAATCAACTATAATATTTATATCAGCAGCACTTCTGTTTGACACCGATTCAGTAACATTGGACGGGTTATTGCTTAAATTCACATCTCCTATTTTTACCCCAATAAAATTGAGATCTGTTACGTTTGAATTCAAATTAGTAATATTTACAGTGCTTGGTATTGCTGATGAAAATGGATTGGCAGGATCTGAGAAAACATGTGACGTGGGTATAAATGCCCATGACTCACTGTTTGTAAACTGGCTAATTAAGGATAATATTAATCTCCTGATTTCTGTTACGTCTCCTGTATTAACAGCTTTGCTTGCATTTGCATCTGCTGCTATAATTTTATAAGGACTATTTAATTTTTCCAATGATAATATATGCCTCCTGATAGCAGTTACATCCCCTGTGTTTACACCATTTACATGATTTGTATTTTTTGATGGAGTAATGACATAATTTAAGTTGCTCTGTAAATCTTCAAAACAATACTCTCCATTTGAATTTGTTGTTGCTATAGAGTTCTTACCTCCTGAAAGTGTTACTACTACATTTGCTATCGTAACATTATCTTCTCTTGTTATTTTCCCGCAGAGTTTAAAGGCAGTTGCTCCTATACAATAACTACCTCCTATTACGGTTGGTATTACTTCAATATTATTTTGTTCTGCTGAAATTGCTGTTGGCGTATTTATGATTACAATTGCAGAACTACCTGTAAATGAAGATTTTAATCTGACTTTTACTATCATTACTATACTGTTGTCTGCCAAATCAATGGCAGCGGATGGATTATCCCAAGTCACTGTAGCAGATGATGTTGATATTAAGCCGGTATTTAAATCTCCTGATACATTGCCCTTTTCAATGCTGATTATATCTGCCCTAGCCGCGTCATTTATTTTCAGAGAAAACTGAAAGGATGATACTTTAGAAAAGTTTTTAACCCGAATCGGAATATCTATCGTTTGATTGATTGCTCCACATACATTATCATCAAGATCAAATGTAAGGGTGCTTGAACTTCCCCCGGGCGTAAATGACTTGCAACACCAATACCATGCTTTATTGGATGGATTGTAATAGCGTATATATATTTTGTATGTACCCGTGGATGGTAATGAAGTGGTAAGGTTATTTCCGGTTCCCAACTGAACATTTTCCCTAAACCAGGTTATATTTTGGGCAGTATTATCTGTGCTTAAAATATAATTACTTCCGCTCGGGATTATTGTAATTTTGTCATTACAATTGGCCGGATTGCACCACCAGAATCTATAGCAGCAGATCCACCACCTTCCTAGTGCATCTCTGTATCTTACTGTTGCCGTCCTTAAAAAACATTCTGTACCACTTAGGGGATAAAAATTGCTTTGTACTCCTGACCCAAGGGCCTGATTTGTTTCATCAATTACCCAACTCATGTTTTGATATGTCTGATCCAACTCAAATTTGAATCCACTTCCCTCAGTATAGGTAACTTTGATTTGATTACAGTTAAATGGATTACAGAACCATATCAAACGACAACAAACTTTCCACCTTCCGGATGCGTCCCTATATTTAACAGTTATCCATCTTTCTACACAGTTAATCGGATATGGTACAATAATCGTTGCGGAAGTTCCTAATACAGTATTCGGTGTATCATCAAAATACCAGGAAATATTGGTTGCTCCAGCCTCTTCTAATCTAAACTGAGCGTTATCATTCGAACTACCATAGTACACATTTCCAAAACAATCATCAGGTGCACACAAATATATTCTCAGACAGCAGATCCAATATCTCGTTCCATCAAAATATCGCACACTTATGGTTCGCCACCCACATGGATTAACAGGAAGTACAAAGTTGCTTGTCGCAGTTGTACCAATACTTTGACCCGTTTCATCCAAAATCCAGCTTATCTCTGAAAAACCTGCGGGCAAGCTGAACTGATAGCCTGAATTTTGCACATATTTCCAGCCAATATTTGTGCAGGAAAATGGATTTCCACCTCTGATGGTGATACACTTATATGCCAGACATCCATTGGGTTTGAGATATGGAAAACAAATGACATAGTCTCTGTCTTGTGGTAATGCAATCGTTAAATTTGCAGCACCCGTACTATTAGTCACTGGTACATCGTCCAACAGCCAAGGTTGTCCGGGTGCGATTGTTATATTATTGCTTTCTATAGTATATTGCAACGTTGTTTCATTTCCTCCAAATCTCGGTCTAAGCATACCATCATGTGGTTCAAATACCGGTGTACATGGATTTAAATGTATACACCAGCAATAACAATATACAAAACACCCTATTCTTATTTCTACACAAATGATATAATTTCCATAATTGGGATAGGTATAATTAATACTCTGCGATGTGGAAGTCGCGCCATCACCAAATTTCCAACTATAAGTAGCCTGATTATTTCCTGGATTTGGAAGAGAAATGGTGACTGTTTTATCGTTTAATACAGGCGTTATTTGATTGGTAATATAAACCGGTGGTACTGTTCCTGAACAGGCAGAATTATTTCTGCAAAGCTTCAAACAATACGTTGACATTCCGCAACCATTTGAAATAATAAGACATACACTTATGCATTTACCAGAAGGAATGGAAATTACCGGTGAAGTAGAATTTACATTTCCTGTGATAAATTGTACTCCTGTATCTGAAAACTCCCATTTGATATTGGAAACATTTGTTGAACCGGAACTATTCAATGTAAACGTACTGTTTGACGCATTATTTGTTGCAGCAAAGTATGCAATTGGGCCTCCATTGCACGGACCTATGACTATAGTTTGACAACACTCATACACTAATAGTCCACCAAAAAACAATTTATAACAAACTGTATACGATCCATTGGATGGAAATAAAATAACCGGGTTTAAAGACGTTGATGTTGTATTATCCACATATTGAACATTGGCATTGTTGCTTACCGTCCATTCTGCTGTATAACTTGAACGCAAGTGTGTTGGCTCATCATTATCACAATATTGGCTAAAAAAGTTGATGGCTCTTGGTGTTCCATATTTAGGGATATATTTAAAGCACTTCAAACAACCATCACAATAATCTCCTGTACAATCACCCAGCTGCCATTCATTTTCTGTATATCCGGCCTTTCTTGCGAAACACGGATTGGAGTAAACTTGTCCGTTAACACATACTGGATTATATTCTTGTGTGCAGGGTGCTAAAGCGTTTGATTCCTGGTAACAAATATTATCAATATGGTAATCTGTGTTGGTTGTATTTGCAATAGAATAAAAATTCAGATCAGTAATTTGATTTGAACCAAAATCTGTTCTTTTATGAACAAACTGTCTATTGTTAAATATTTCTATCGATCCATTTATAGTACCTATTTTAGGTTTAATAATAATGCTGACTTTAAACCATGTGTTCTGTGGATATTGAAGACTAGCCACCTGTACTTCGCCGCTGGACTGTGTCGGAGTGACTACATTTAGCGTACCATTATTGTATCTGGCTATAAATGCATAAACACTGGCTGAATTGGTCTCCAATCCCCAGGCGCCAGACTTTCCAGTAGGTATATACATCATCCATTCAATTCTGGTGGGTGAAGTTATTGTTCTGGAAATATTATAGTCAATGTTGGATGTATTTCCGAATTTTACAGATTTTAATCCATTCGCTGCAAATGCATTGACTACCTGAGCCTGATGACTGGTGTTATTACTTGTAAATAATGAAAATTGAGGTGATGCTTGTGGAATAAGATTTCCGGTATTCAAATTTTCGAAACCTGCACAATTGGTATATGACGGAACAAATACAGGACAAAATTCGCAAATTACAGTGGATGGACAAACTATTTCTATATCATAATTCCCCGTTGTTTCCTGATAACCATCTATTACAATAATGTATTGTCTCCCTGCTTCACCATCAAAGGTTAATACTTCTGATTGTCCATAACCATTAGTACTTACAGCTAAACAATTAGTGTGATCACAACTTAAAAATACGAAAGCGTCAAAATTTTCACTGGATCCAATACCTGTAACATTTACTGTAACTTCACCATTTACATCAGGTGTAAAAGTATAAACTCTTTCACGACCTGTACATCCGGCTCCTGAAGGAAGAGGTAAAGTACTTCCTGCAATATTAGGCGATGGTCCGCAATAAATTGAAACATTATTAGCCCCATTAGCATTAGATTCGTTGATCAACTTATCTCCACATCTAAGTACGCCAGGGTTTGTACAAACAAGATCATTACAGTGTAAACTCAATTTGAAACTTCCAACATCATCGGTTTGACCGGCATTCTGCCAGTGTTGACCATCAACCACTATATAATATGTCCCCGCCGGAAGGTTTTTTACATATATATATTCAGTATCAAATCCAGATCCGTCAATAGTGCTTATACCCCGTGCAATACATGTGATATTAGGATTGTTTGTATTTGGAGGTACGTTGGCAACGACAATTACAGGATTACCTGACCATGCTGCCCCACATTCACTCAATAAAAAAATGTCCAGATCAACATTAGGTGTTGATGTCCAAAGATGTATTTGGGCATCTCCTCCTGTATGATTAAAACTGTATACCTTATCTGGTGCCCGAAAATCATTGCTGTTGCTGCCACCCAGGCAGGAACCAAAATCTGGTCTATAAAATTTAAAATTTTCTCCAATAGTAGTACCATTTATAGTCTGTCCACAAGAAATTGGTGTAGCATTTGTACAAGGACTATTATTTGTAGAACCGCAAAAAGAAAATTCCGAAGCAATATATCCTGCTACCATCGCTTCGCAATCGTTATTACCTGCTGGAATATTTGATAGGTTTAAACATTGAGGATTGTACTCCAGTGTGCAATTTACTTGAGCCCCATTATAAAAGTAGGTACATAATTTATCAATATAAAATTGTTCATTTAGTGCATTGGCATCAAAATTTGCATAGTCAACTTCTGTAATAGTTCCGAATGTGGAGACATGGTCATAATTTCGAAATATCTGGAAAGAATTACCAATTCTAATTATAGATATTCTAAACCAGGAACCTTGTGGAAAACTAAAACTCTCGCCATTGTTTACTGTACAATTACCTGACGTACCAAACTGTAGTTCCAGAACACTTAATTGACCGTCTCCCGCCAAAAGTGAAAATGTACCTCCTTTGCCAGAAGGTACATACATCTTGAATGATGTTCGCTTTGGATCGATTAAATACTTCATGTCAACAGGATTGTTTACATTATATTGAAATCTTAATGAACGACTTCCACAGTTTACCGGTGTCGATACTACTGTTGCAGCTACTGGATTATATCCAGCACTGGCAAATAAGCTCCACCTGCCGCCTATTGGCATGACTTGGTTAGCATTATATGATTCAAACCCTTCACTTGCCCCCAAAGATACGGTGGTAACTTGTTCATCATCACAATTACACTGGCCAAAGACTTTTGATGAATTTAAAATTAACAAAGAAAAAATTAAGATAGTCCACATAGTTATATCTTGGACTATCTTTCTCGATAAGTTTACATTTTTTTGTTTCATGATAGGTTTTGATTATTAATTTTAAAAAAGTACTATTAATTTTAAACTCCAAAAGTGAGTATTTACTTTCATTCGATTTTAGCCCTTTTAAGCCCTTTTTTTAATCTTGACATAATTGCTTACTTTACTCTAACTATTACATCAATATAAGAATTATTTTCCTTTTGCTTATTAATGTTGCAATACCTTTGAAGGTAACCCAAGCATCTTCATAAGTTTTCAAAACCATATTTCACACCACCAACCCAACCCTAAATGCCAGCGCCACCAGCTCTGCTACATTTCGTACATCCAGCTTTGAAAATATATTGGTGCGGTGGCTTTCCACCGTATGTTTGGACAGGTTTAGTATTTTGGCGATTTCATCCGTGGTTTTACCATTACTTATCTGCTGTATGATTTCTCCTTCTCTCGATGATATCTTACTATGAATCACCAAATGTTTTTCTTTAAGCATAAGGTGATGTATTTTCTGAATTCTGGCAAGGATTTTTTCAGGATTTTGATCTTCCAATATATTCCTGTTTCCATTTTCAGAACCATTTTCGATACCTTTTTCAACCCTGATGGATTTTTCCACATCGAGTAGACTACGCGCAATCTCAGGATACGCCGCTTGCTTCATAAACACCAGAGTTTAATGACAAAATTTATTCTCAACTTTCAACTACAAATAAAACTATATAGATTCGTCCTTCATTAGAGGGAAACAGCCAAATTTTAATCCGCGCTGGTCAAACTTTATAATATCCGATTAAAATTCAGGAATTAATGCTGCAGAATGAAAAAGGTAACCCGTGTGATTCAGATTTTTTTACTAATCTTATATTTTGATCCCATTTGTCTTGAAAATTAAACCAATTATTTGCAATAAATTATCCATTTGTCAGATTTGTTATTAGTTTTGCATAGCAAATCCCATAGAATTGGATTGGATTCTAAAAATCAAAACTGATGATAATCAAGCGCTGCGTGAGATATACGACTTATGCAGAGAAGAGTGTATCGCATGGCTCCAAAACGATTTTGGATTGTCTGTACACGATGCCCTCGATGTATTTCAGGTATCTGTAGTGATTTTGTACGATAATGTAATGACCGGCAAGTTATCGACACTTACATCAAATATCAAAACCTATCTGAAAGGTATTGCAAAAAATAAAGCGCTGGAAATGCTTCGTAGCAGAAAAAATAGAATTATAGCAAATAAATATCCAGTCATGGCTCAGTACGTTTTTGAAGAAAATGAAAAAGTCATCTTCGAAGAGCAATTATCTACAGCTTTGATGTCCCTTGAATTTCTGGGTGATCCGTGCAAATCATTACTTCAACTCTATTATTACAATGATCTGAGTATGGAAAACATCACCTCAATCATGGGATACAAAAACACTGACACAACCAAAAATCAAAAATATAAGTGTCTGAAAAGGTTACAAAACATCTATTCTGAACATATAAATAAAATTGCATCAAATTGAAGAGTAGTCAGGAAGATATTGGATTGTTGGAAGCTTACCTCAAAGGGAGATTAAGTCCGGAAGAGAAATCGGCTTTGGAAGTTCGATTGGCAAACGAAGCGGATCTGAATTCAGACTATAGTGACCTGAAAGTCCTGTTGGAAGGCATGCGGATTTCAGTACTTGAAAACAAACTCGACATGCTGAAGGGTTTGGAAAACAGTATCCCGCCTGTTGCTCCAAATGAAAATAAAAATGATTCTCCACCTTTTTTCTTGTCCAAAAAATTCTGGATGGCGGGAATTATTATCATATTTCTGGCGATATTTGGATGGTGGATATTTAAGGAAAACAAATCTCATCTGTCAGAAGAATCAGCTCCATTATTTGCTGAAAAATTTGACAGAGAATTTATTCTTCATAGCATTGAGCGAAGTGCCGATGTACTGGATTCTTTGACTGTTGAACAAAAAATTGCCTATGATCTGTATGCTATTCAGGAATTTGAAGATGCTATTCCAAAACTTAATCAACTTTGGAAAATTCAAAATGATACCATGGCCTATTTTTATATGGGTATAAGCTATCTGGCTACCGGCAATACATCTGAAGCAGAAAAAATACTGAGCGACAATGCCATTATATCAAATGCTTATTTAAAGCAAAAAGCGGATTCAATCCTTGCTGAATATAAAAAATAGTATTTTGTGAAAGTCTCAAAAATCTGTCTTTACCTGATTTTTCTTTGCTTGCTTATATTCAATTCCTGTACAAATCATCAGAAACCAATTACAGAATTACAACGTTCCGGTTACCCTTTTAAAATAGATTCTAATCAAGAATCAGAGCTGCTGGAGTATGCAGATTCTCTCTTCTATTTTGACAGAAATAAATCCAAAAACACATATATTGAATTGCTGAATAGAACAAAAAACGACAGCATATACAATTATGTTGTTTTTCAGATCAGACTGGCAAATATTCTTCACGCACAATTTTCAGGGTTAAAACAAAATTCAAATTTTCAATTTTCAAATGTAAACTCCGATTTTAATCTTTTACTTAGACAAATAGACAGCGTTTTTCAGGAAGAAAAAATAGAAGATACCTCATTAAGGCTACAATTAAAGATGGTAAATAGTAGTGAATATCTTAGCGGAATGGCCACTCTAGCTCTGGCTTTAAATAGCAAGTATTATTTGAATGAAAATGAACCAGCCCTTGAATATTTTAAATCTGCTATTAATCACCTGAAACAATCCATCCCGGGCCGAGGACTGGCTGCACTTGCTTGTAAAGAAGCCATACAAACCTCAATTAATTGCAGAGAATATCTACTTTCGCGTTCTTTGGGTGAACTGGCATTGACCTGTATTAAGGAAGCACCAAGAGACACTTTGATATCA
The DNA here is from genome assembly GCA_016714445.1 of Saprospiraceae bacterium. Lineage (GTDB taxonomy): Bacteria > Bacteroidota > Bacteroidia > Chitinophagales > Saprospiraceae > OLB9. Next base: position 638,836 of record JADJNF010000008.1, read on the forward strand.
GGTCTGGCGTATATAGCTTCCGGATATAGTCGAATGAGTGACACCATTCCATTCAGCCTGCAGCAATATCAAAGATCACATGAATTGACATCGTCCTCTCCATATGTTTACATCGATCAGGAAGCCCTTAAATATCTGTCACATTATAATTATGTAAATAATCAAAAGGAAAATTATCTGGTTTACATTGATTTATATAAAAAGTCCGCAGAAAAATATGGAGATAAAATAAATCTCAATAAAAATCTTGGCCAGTTTGCAATAATGGATCAAAGATGGGATGATGCTGTTACACACCTTGAAAAAGCAAAAGAACATTATTATAAAAGAAAAAAACCGGAAATAACTATTCTGTTCAGTATATGCGGCAACTTGGGAGAAGCTTATATGCATACGTCAGAATATAACAAAGCAATTGAAGCTAATCTTGTGCAGTCAGGAATTTTTTTTATAAAAAATGTTGCCCCTTCGAACATTTATAAAGTAATGCAGGATTCTCTGGTGAGTATTGATAATAATTATGTAGTGTGTAATGATATTTCTGATATATACTGGATTAAATACCTAAAAACCAATGATATTGAAGACTTGAATTGGGCGTATAAATTTATCGAGCTTTGTTTGCGATATGTAGATGCATCATTAAATACCATTGAAGACAGTAAAAAATTAACGCTATTAAATGACTTTGCTGTTTTTTTCATTCAAAATGGTGTGAAAATATTACATGAAATATATGAGAAAACCCAAAATAAGATTTATCTGGAAAAATATCTTAATCTAATTGAATTTAATAAATCATCTCTTTTGTACAGAGAAAAAGTTAAACTTGACAAGAGATATAATATAGATAAAAACTTGCTTGATCAGGAAAAATTACTTCAAAGTAAAATAGAAGAAGACATAGTAAAAGACAAATTAAATTCAGATAGCTTGCAGATATGGCAACAAAATTTAAAAGCTATCTACAAGACGTATAAAACTAAATATCCTGCCTATTTTGATAAAATAATGAATAAAGCCTATTTTTCTATTCATGACGTGCAAGACCTATTGGATACAAATGCGGCCATCATCAGTTATGAAATCCACAATGCTGAACTGTTTACATTCACTATTTCCAAATGTAATTCGACCCTTTCAAAAACAGGAATAAATTTAACTTCTCTGGATAGTTTGATTACCATGCAAAGCAGTAAAAATCTACATAAAACTTATTGGAAACTGGCAAATACCTGGTATAACACATTAATCCCGGAAGAATTGAGAAGTACATATAATCTAACTATCATTCCGGATATTTCCTTACATCATATAAGTTTTGATGCCCTGACTTTGGATCATAGTGGACAGAACCAAAGTTATGCAATTTTCAAGCATTTATTCAACTATACCCCATCAGTGGCTTACTTGATAAATGATCAGAATTTGTCAGAAAAAGAAATAATCATTTCCAAAAAAATTGCGCTCTTTTCATTTTCAGACAAGCACACTATTTTACACCAAAAAGGTAAAATACAGGAACTTCCGGGAGCATACAGCGAAACAAAAATGGTGAGTCAGTTTTATCCTGATTCAGAATTGTATTCCGGTTTTGGATGTACTATAGAAAATTTCAAAAAAACATATCAATCATCAGATTTTAAAACCATCCATATATCGACGCATGGAATGGCCATAAAAAATAAAAGAAACAACGCGTACCTATTATTCAGATCATCCATCAACCAGGAAATTCCCGACACGTTATTTACCTTTGATATCGAAAGACTAAATTCAGATGCAGATTTGGTCATACTGAGTGCCTGCGAATCAGGAAAAGGCAAAAGCCTCGAACAGGAAGGAACTTACTCACTGGCAAGATCCTTCCTGAGAAACGGGGCTAAAATGGTATTGTCATCCCTATGGAATCTCGATGATAGCAGCACAAAAAATATGATTTATGAACTCTATCGATCAAGTGATTTACCCATAACGGAGAAACTTAGAAAATCAAAATTAAAACTACTAAATGATAGCGAAAAGTTAAATCCTAAGTTTTGGGCAGGACTTATTTCAATTCATTAAGTGTATTAAATTTATCATTAAAATAAGCCAAAATAGATTCATGATACCAATATCCCCCTGTTCCACTTAGTTTTGGGTCGTCGTTAAAGTCGAATTCATGTTCTTTCTGTCTATTTTCTAAAGCATAATTTGAGAATTTTTCAAAATCTTCTTTGTTGCAAACATAAAAATATCCAAATACATCATGTTGCTTTATTCTGTTTGAAATTTTTTGACTATTTCCATCGTAAAAACCAAACATAGGTAATAAATAATTTTGATCAGATGTGTCTAAATTTAAATTGTAATGAAAAACTTCATTATTATTAAAAATAACTTTCAACAATGGATTACAAGTAGCTGATCCTGAGTGTGGTATACCTCTCATAACAAATTTTGCGGTAAGGCCTTTTTCGTCAATAATAATTCTATCAGTCGGTTTCGGAATAAAGAAAATAAATTCTTTTTCCACAAAAATCTTACCATCTCTCACAACCATAGAAAACTCATGGTAATATTCTGTTGACTCGGTGGGCAAATTATTGTTAAAACAAAATTTAAAATTTCCTTCTTCTAGCTCAAACTGAGTGAAAAACTGATTTTCAATTTTTGTACTTCTATTGCTAACAAAAAATTCAGTTAGTTTTTTTATCGCAATAATGTGAGAGTGATCGATTGATTCTTTTGAATTCATACATTTTAAATTTTAGTGTTATTAAATAATAAAATAGAACAAGTTTTGATTTTATATTAATGAAATATTGGCTAAAAAGTAACCCAATTTTTTCAAAAATTTACACCAACTCCCTCCAAGCCCATTGCAACAAAATAATCGTCTTGGCATCCATAATGCTTCCACTTTGTAATAATGCCGGAATTTCATCATATCCATATTCCAAAATTTCAATATCCTCCTGTTCAGAAAGCTCTCCACCGCCACTGTACATTTTCATAGAAGTATCATATTTTGCTGTATAGAAATGAATCTTCTCCATATGGGCACCCGGTGTGGCAAAGGCTTCATATATTTTTGTCACATCTTTGACTTTATATCCTGTTTCTTCTTTTATCTCCTTGATGATGGCTTCTTCAGGATGTAATTCGTCCAGCATTCCTGCACAACACTCGATGATAAATCCATCCTTGTGTCCGTGCAGCAATACAGGCAATCTAAACTGGCGAATCAGTAATATTTTTTTTTCTTTTGGATTATACAACAACACCGCAGCACCATCCCCACTGTTGTATATCTCCCGTATTTGTTCTTCTTTGCGTCCATCTCGTCTGGTATAGTCAATAACAAATCTTTTTAGTGTGGACCAGCCTTTATAAAGGGTGGTTTCCTCCACTATTTTTACTCTACCAGCCATCTCCGTCCAGAACTTTTCCTAATCCACCCAACACGCTTCCTTCTTCCTTACCACCATAATTTTTGGCTTTTGACATGATACGGTCAGCCAGTCTGTTGAATGGAAGAGACTGTACCCACACCTTTCCCGGACCAATAAGACTGGCAAAAAAGAGCCCTTCACCGCCAAAAAGTACATTCTTTATGCCCTTAACAAATACAATATCATAATCTACCGTCTGCGTAAATCCAACCAGACAACCGGTATCCACCCTGAGATGCTCTCCTGCTTTAAGCGTTTTTTCCACTATATATCCTCCGGCATGTAAAAATGCCAATCCATCACCTTCCAGTTTTTGCATGATAAATCCTTCTCCTCCAAAAAAACCTCGTCCAAGCTTTCTGGAAAATTCAATCCCTACACTAGTCCCTTGTGCGGCACAAAGAAAAGCATCCTTCTGACAAATGACTTTGCCATCATAATCACAAAGATCAATGGGAATGATTTTGCCCGGATAAGGTGAAGCAAAAGATACCCTGGCTTTACCAACACCCTGATGTGTAAACGCAGTCATAAACAGTTTTTCGCCGGTCAGCAAGCGTTTTCCGGCCCCCATAAGTTTGCCCATAAAACCTTTGTCCTGCTCTGATCCATCACCAAATATGGTCTGCATGTCTATATCTTCATCCATCATCAACATAGAGCCGGGTTCAGCGATAACAGTCTCTCCCTGATCGAGTTCTATCTCCACAAACTGCATTTCTTCTCCGAATATTTTAAAATCTATTTCATGTGCGTTTTGCATAATGTATTTCTTTGTTTGTCCTGATTAAAAAAAAAATACAAATTAAATCTATATCCTATTACAAAGCAAATAAAATATTCTTTAGTTTTATGTCTTTAAAATAATACAAATGAACCAACGCTTGCTTGCTCTAGATGTATTCCGTGGTATGACCATCTTTTTTATGATCATTGTAAACACTCCCGGAAGTTGGAATTTTGTGTACGCTCCTCTGCTTCATGCCAAATGGGATGGCTGTACACCCACCGATCTTGTTTTTCCGTTTTTTATGTTTATCGTAGGGGTGTCTATGGCCATTTCATACAGTAAGTTTGAAGGTGTAAAAAATGAAGAATGGATTAAAAAAGCGGTTAGCCGTGGTCTCAAAATAATACTCATTGGACTATTGCTCAATTGGTTCCCTTTTTTCACAAAAAATATAGCCGAACTTCGTTTTTTTGGCGTATTACAACGTATTGGACTGTCATTTATGATAGCTGCTATTATGGTAAGTTTTGTGCAAAAAAAGTATCTTTGGATTATGCTTGGTGCGATTTTAATCTCTTATTGGGTTATTTTACTTTCTGCGGGAGAAGGTGCTCTGTCACTTGAAGGTAATTTAGTTCGAACCATTGATCTTGCATTGTTTGGAGAGTCCCACATATATACAGGTTACGGAATACCATTTGACCCCGAAGGATTATTGAGTACTCTTCCTGCCATAGGAACTGTGCTTCTTGGGTATATCATTAGTAAAAACATGATGGTTCAGGCGGATAATTACAAAAAAATACAAAATCTCCTTGTATATGGAATAGGCTGTGTCTCTTTGGGACTTATTTGGTCATATTTGGGTTTCCCTATCAATAAACCGATCTGGAGCAGTAGTTATGTTTTGTTTACCGGGGGATTGGCTATGATGTTTCTGGCTGGCATGATTTGGATCATTGATGTCCTGAACTATAAAAAATGGACGTTTGTTTTTAAGGCTTTTGGTCAGAATCCATTGGTTTGTTATGCACTGTCAGGATTGATAGTAAAGACGATGTTACTTATTTCTATAGGAGAACAGAAACTTTACGCCTGGTTGTATACATCCGTTTATCAGCCTGTATTCGGCAATTATTTTGGTTCACTGATGTTTGCCTTAAGTCTGGTGATGTCGATCTGGGTGATTGCCTGGCTGATGGATAGAAAAGGTATTATAGTGAAGGTATAAAAATATAAATTACTTTTGTTGCAAATTTTCATCTTTTGAAACATCTTGTTATATTTTCCATTCTTCTTTTAAACCTGTCCTCTTGCGGACCCAATGTGATTTTTGATCAAAAAGAATCTATATCCGACCCTTGGCCTTACGATGATAATAAAAAATTTGATTTTGAGATAACAGACAGTACGAAAACCTATGATCTGATATTGATCCTCACCCACAGTGATGTTTTTTCGTATGAAAATATATATCTCAACGCTACTACCATATTTCCGGATGGAAGCAAAACTACCAATCCAGTTTCTCTTCAGCTTGCTGATAAAAACGGAGGATGGATAGGTGATTGTACGGGAGATAATTGTTCTATACCGATAGAAATGTCATCTGCCTCCTATTTTAAATCTAATGGCAAATACTCCATTATTCTGGAACAATACTCCAGAAAAGATAGTCTGGAAGGAATTTCAGCCATCGAATTAAAGGTGTTGGAATCTCAGAAGGAATAATGCTGTTTTTGATTTTCTGTTTTCATTGTTTACATATTAGTTCCTTTATTCTGATTGTCAAAATCCGGCAATTATTTTTGACAAGCACCGTTTGTGTAAGATGTAATTCCGGCACAATTGGCTGCACATGCGTTGCCATATGTTTTATTGTTGCAACCGCACACAGGATCATATTGTAACGTACAGACACAATCTTCTTTCGGATTTTCAGTACAATCTTCCTTTTGGCAGGAAAAAAAACCAACCATCATTGTTATACAGATGAATAAAATTTTGCTATTCCTTAATATTTTCATGTTTACATGATACTTGATTCTATAGTTAGACGCTTATTCATCAATAAAGGTTGGTCATTACTGGATAATAATATTCATCCTACTTCCGACAATAAAAATGGGCAGTAAAATTAATTTTCTACTGCCCGGAATATATTATTTATGTCAACTTAGTTTTAATTGATATTAAATCTCAAAGTAATTCCTGATCGAATGGTTGTCACAGGAAAAGAAAGCGATGTTCGTGGTGTAATTTTGGAATAGTCAAAATAAAACCGCAATGCCAGATTTTTGTTGACATCATACTCCACGGTAGGATTTAATGTCACTGTCTTACTTCCACGATCTGCCTGAGCGTCTATTCCAGTCAATAAATCATATATCTGTGAGATATCATCTCTCAGTGAGTAACTAAAATTTATTCTGATGTCTCTGCCTTTTGCCACAGATGTTCTGTTGTTGGATGGTTTAGCTTTTGGACTTAATGGGTCCGCATCAGGGTCTGCTTCTTCATCCTTTTTTGTTTTCTTTTTGGCTTTCTTTTTCTTGCTGAATGTTTTTACATCTTTGATGATATATCCGCCACCTATGACTATTTCTTTGCTCTTATTTTCTCTTAATTGTGTGATTCCAAGCTCCAGGTTTCTGGTCATTTTATATTCAAAATCAAGCTTCATGTCCTTGACCGTTTTTACACTTATACCGATGATGGGCACAAATTGCTCCTGAATACTCACAGCAGGTATTTCCAGTCGTGAATAGTAGTTGTTGTTGGGTGATAATTCGATGAATGGGTCATTGGAATTAAAATTGGGTGATGTCTGGAAATTACTAACCCTGATGGTTGAGATATAACCGTGTTTGATGGTGATATTCGAAAATATGGATTTAAACATTTTAAGTTTTGACAATCCATTATAATTAAGTTGCCAGTTGGGTTTTGGTATGTATGTATTGCTGGCAAATACCTTTTGCTGATCAAGCTCTACATCAAAAGCGGATTGTCTGGTGTATGCCGCAATAAATGCCGGTACAGTCACACTGTTATGAGAAGGACCATAACCACCAGCATAAGATGGATCTGATGGATGCACCCCGGGATTTTGAATGTTTGGTAATCGACGTGAAATAATTTCCCTATTGTCCTTAAACTGATTGTACAGTCCAAAACTATTGTCAAATAAAGTATTCATAGCAAAAAATGACGCATCAAATGAACCCACATCGTATTTTGCCAATTGGAGGAAGGTATCTTCACCGTCCATTTTTTTATTTCTGAAAACTTCTGTATGACTTTCCTGATAGTTTTTCTTAAAGGTGACATCCACACTAAAATCCTTAAACGGCTCTATCAATAATTTGGCATCAAAGGTTTGCCTTTTTGTCTGCGTCAGTGCGTCATTAAAGTTGTAACTCGGGTTGAACCATCCCTGATTTTTTTGTAACCAGTTATTTTCCCCGGAGATTCTTGGCTGTACTCCAGCTATAAAATCCCAGCCCGGTGCGGAAAATCCTTCACTTTGTCCGAGTAATTTGGACTGAGGCATGAATCCTGGTATGAGTGTGGTTCTGTCGTCTTTATAATTGAACTTAACTGACCTGATCAGCATCAATGGGCGTAAAATCACTCTCTCTGCCATCGAAGGATCTCTGGGTTTATCTTCTTTCTCTGTCTTCTTTTTTTCTTTAGATGCAACGGATTCACTATCTTCCTCTTTGCTCATTTCCTCTGTTTTATCCTTGCCCGATATATTTTTTCTGACTGCCGGTTCAGGTTTTTTTCTAGTTGCACGTGGTGCTTTACCTGTCTCTATTGATTTCAGATATCCTGATTTACTATATAACTTACTAAAGTCAAAAGTTACATTAAATCCTGCATTCTGACCGTTTCGAATGGTATTGCCTAATGGCGTACCTATATCATCTATAGTAATCAGACTACCTCCATCCCAACCATATTCTGCCTTATAATCCGCCCCTGCATTTATCCATTCAAGTATCGGAATACTTTTAAACGGAAGTTTATAATTAAGAGAAACATTATGGTTATAGTTTTTACTCCGTCCCAGATTCCGCAAATTCTGATTTCTGTATTTCTCCGGATAAAGAGGATCGTCAATCACATTTAAAGTTACATTGTTGCCATCTCTGTCAAACCAATCTCTTTCTTCAGGGGTATCAGCAATGCCTGATTGTCGGATTTGGTCAATGATGGACATACTGTTCGCTCTGAAATTAAATCTTAATGATTTGGTGAGATCCCAATCCAATACATAGTTTCGTTCCCATCGGAATCGTTTATCATCAAAGATAAAAACCGGCGTATCAGGTAATCTGAATGTCCTGGAATTGTCCTGATTGATCATCCTGCTGGTAAACGAAAAATTACTTGGCAGAATACTGAAATTAAAATCAGATATTAATTTCAGCGCATTTACCTTTATAAATTTAAATGGTTCTATGTAGGTAGATTTTCTGGAATAAACATAATCCAAACCCAATGACCGCTGAACTGTTTTATCCTGTTTGATGATCGGGTCTGATTTGGTGTTTTCAGTATACGCATAAGACAATCCCAGATTGGAAGGAGACCATGGCTTTCCTGTTCCTCCTGCCTGAGTTTTTATATTTGTAAGGTTGAATGTTTTTATAGTAATCTCTTCTCTGGCTACCTCACGGATTGAATCCCGTTTTGAAGCATCTTCTATCAAACTCAGTTTCTCACCTACCTCTAAGTCCTGATCAAAAGGGTCAAACTGTGGTGTTATATATGTTTTTTGATATTGTGCATATAGTGGTATCGAAAGCTGTAAAGCTTTGGGCAATATTTTACCTGCATCGATATTTGCTGCCACATCGTATTGTATGGTTTCTTCTCTGTTTCTTTCCATTAATCTTTTGTCCAGAGCACCAAAACCAATACTGCTGTAATTACCTGAAAAATTAAGTTCACCAAGGTCTGCCATCTGTATCTGGAGTTTAGCCTGCGCTGCAATACCTCCGGACTCATCAAATCCCGTTACTCTCATCTCATTTACCCAGACTTCTCCGTTGTACAATAACATTTTCCTTCAGGTTTCTGATGGCTACCTGAAAGACTTTGACAGCACCCAGTGATGGGTTACCTACCATTCTTATTTTATCCCCCTTTTCAGGATTAATCATCATTTCTATGGTATCCCTGACAGGTATATTATTCCTGATTCTGTATCTTTTTAGTTCAAGTAAACTGTCCAGCGGAATATTGATGTAGTTGCGGTTTGGCCAAACATTCTCCTGTGTATGTTGAGAAGGTAGCCCTCCCATTTCTTTCGACAAAACCAAAGGCAATTCGTATTCATAAAAGTTATTGGCTCCTTTTGTTTTCAGACTGGTATTGTTGCTGTTGTCAAAATCTTTTCCAATCCTGACCACTATTGAAAGAGTGCTATCCATAATCTCCGGTCCGTCAGAAGCTCTTTCTGCGTGCACAAACATTTGTAATCTTTTATACAGTGCCAGATTTACATTGGCCAGTTTTGTCATACTTACCTCACAGTCTTCGGGCAATTTCTTAAATTTCAGAACCATGGATCTTTCGTCCTGCAATAAATTTGCAAAAGTACTGAATGCCTGGGTCCTCACTACACCTTTGGGAGTCACATAATTAAATGGTAGTTTGCCTGAGTTTTCTTCTACTCCTACATCATCTATACTAAACTCAATTGAATTGGGATCAAAATCATTTGCACAGTTGGGCTTTTGTTTTCTCCATTGGCTTCTTTGTAACTGGAAATCTGCTAATCTGAAGGTCTTTGGTGTTTTAAAGTTGGTCATATACATTCTCATGAACTGTATGGCCCTGTAACCGGATATTCCATTGATCGGAACACCAGCTGCAATTGGTACTTGAAATCTGTACCATTTTTCTACAGGACGGTTTGGTGGTTTGACTATGGTAGTCTGTCTGAAGTGATTTCCAAGGATAGATGTGTCCAGCTCATTGGTTCCTGGCAGTTTTTTTATTTTTATTTTGTACTCATAAAAAGCTTCTGTCTGATCCAATGATTTATTGTTATTAATATCTTCTGTATCAGGATATCTGTTTCCGCGAATAAATTCATTGGTATTGCTGTTGTTTAAAGGAGCATTTCCTTCCGGGCCATTAAATTTTTTCATTCTATTGAGTAGACTGGGTTCATTCTCAAGTGAATTGTCATTAAAAAATAAAAAGTCGTCATTGGCCGGGTCCATAGCTACATCATTTAGATTGGCCACATTATTTTCTATCAGCCAGGACTGAAATTGAGATAGTTCTCCCTCATTGTTCAGCCCGTCAAAACCTAAGTCCTGACTGTTGCCTTCTCTTAAATCAAAACCATTCACCAAAGGTATACTTACCGTAGCCCGCCCATAGGTCGTCCCGGTAGTTGGTACCTTACGTTGTGTAGTTGGGAGTGCATTTTCAAAATACAGAAAATTGTCTCTGATGATATCTTCCGACACACTTCCCAGATTAAAAATTATCTCTCCTTCTTCATTATCCGGATGTCCTTCACTCCCGTCCTGTCTGTCCATAAACGGATTGAGCATCCAGAATTCTATACTTTCATAGTTGGCAGCTTCAAAATCCGAATTCTGAAAATATCTCATGATTCCTCCCCATCTTCTTTCCGGATCATTAAGCTTGATCTGATTATTTTCTACAGTAAATCCGCTGCTTACTCCATCGTATCCCTGACGTTTTTCAAAATTATATGGCCCTCTTTCTGAAGGATAGTAACTCAGGTCAAATGTAAACAATTGTTGCTGCCCGGGTTGTACCTGTCTATTGGTAAATAATTCAGTTTGTCTTACCGTTCGGGTGTATGGGTTGATGTTGTCTTGTTCTGTACGTCGTGTACCCAGATCCAGTACATACCAGTTTAGTTTTGCTCTGTTGGCTCCATATGCAAGACTATTATCCTTTTCTGCTTCAGGAAACAGATTATTTGATAATGCTGAAGTAGATGGTGTACTTGCCAGTGACCATTGATTATAATTAAATCCGCCAAGATTCAGGTTAGTAATTGCTCCTTCAAAGTCATCTATATTGGCTATACCTGAATCATCAGCTACATTTGGATCACTGTTTTTAATATTGATTGCTTTGGAGTGTCCCGGTATGATTCCGGCTACTTCAGCGGTAAGATTTATATTTGACTTTTCCTTTGTACTGTAAAAAGGCAATTTGTCTATCAGTTTTGTTACCCAAGGAGCTTCATCATTGTAGTTATAATCCAATCCAAAAATGCGGTTATTGATCGGATCATCTCCTATGTTTACTTTCTGGGTGAATGGCCTTTCGTATAACCTGAGGTACGTAGCTCCGAGACTGGATTTTTTACTAAACTGATATTCCGCACGTATGCCAAGCATATTTTTTTGCTGGAGACTAAAGAGTGAATTGTCTTCAAAACTTACATCTATAGGTGTGCCTTGAGCAAGGTAAGTGGGGTTTATTATACGCAATCTGCCCAATGAGTAATCAATCTCATAATCCTGCCCTTCCACAAGTTGTTTTCCACCTGCGGATACTCTTACTGATCCCTGTGGTACAAAAGGTCCTAAAGGTATTTCTCCATTATTAGCTGAAGATTTTACTTTTCCGTTCATCCTGAATTTATTTTTTGTCAGGTTTTGTGCGGCAATACTGATACTGGTATCATATAATTCCTGATATCGGTATTTAGTCAACAGCAAGTTCTCATCAATATTTAGCTGATCTACTCCCAAAGCTTTTTTAAGCGCATCTACGCTTATATGACTACCAAAAGGCTCCAGGATAGGAAACACAATACTTCCACTTCTCTCAATGACCGTAACTCCAGGTATATAATCAAAATACCCATCTGGTTGTGGGTCGCCAAATCTATTGAGTCTGTCCAGATTGAAGAACTGCAATAAAGGCAATTTTTTTAATGCATCTTCCGGAAAATACTTTTTAAGTGACCCATCATTGAAGTCATCTTCATAAAACACATCAAATTCAAAATCCTGCTGATTCAGCTGTGAAGTACGTAAATTATATACGTTTTTCATCATCAAATCCCACATGGGTGATGTTGTCGTTTGGTTGGTTGATTTTAATAATTTTACAAAAAATACCTTTGGCGGCTCTACGCGGGTTGTATCCGTCTGACTTCCCGGTTGTACGGAAGATGCCGATAGTTGCCCCACCTGATAGAGTGTATCACAGTTGGATGTATAATAATAGTTGTATGCTACACCAAGCACCTGATTAGGTCTGAGTCGTATATTTAAGGATAAAGTACCAAGTTTTGGGTGAAATGTAAATTCAGAAGGAGACAACCTTCTACCCCTGAATACTTCAAAATCTCTTGTTCTTCTTAAGTTAAAATCCGGACCGGTCAGTTGTCTGGCTACTTCATCTATATCGACGATATCTTTGCTTTTTATTATTTTAGCATATATATCATTTGCTGCATTTCTGGGCAGACAGTTTTCAAGATCATCTTTGGCCTGGCAATTGAGTTGAGCCAATACAGGATTTGAAGTAAATTTGGTGGCATCCGGCTCTCCAAGGTCTGCAATGGCTGTTACCATAGTGGAGTTGTCCTGATACTCCGGCCTGTCATCTGAAATCCAAACTTCTATCTGAGCTATCTGATGAGGAGTACCAATGTATGGCATGTTGGACAGGTTTCTTTCGTAGGAACTTCGATTATAGTGTGAAAGAAAAAAGTGTCTGTTTTCATCGTATTCGTTGGGCGTAATGGTAAACTCCTGTACAGATACTCCGTTTTCCACCTTGATATTATTTGCTCTGGATCTTTGCTGAGACATGAGCGCAGTTAGTCTTAATCTCCCAAATTGCAATTCAGTTTTCAGACCAAAAAGACTTTGTGCACCCTGAATAAGATTTCCTCTCAAGGGTAAACTTACATTTCCTGCTTCTATTTTTTTTATAATATCATCTTCTGAAAATGCGTCCGAATCGAATGCAAGCTTTATCTGTCGATCAAAATCAAATGTAGATTGAGTGTCATAATTGAACCCAAGGTCAAGTTTTTTTCCGATTTTACCATCCACATTCATTTTTATCAGAGGCGTCGGAAAGTCTGGCTGACTTTGTCTTTGTGCCTGAATTGGTAATTGCGGATCATCCCGTCTGCTATACAACCATCCTACACTTAAATCAACACTTCCCTGAGGTTGGATATTCACCTCTGTGCCTCCGAATAATCTGTCGATAAGACTATTTTGAAGGTCAATTTTATCCATTGGATCTATCTTTCCGGAGCGTGATTTTTTATCAGATTTTATGCCTGCCAGTGTATTAAAATATTTTCTCTCCTGTTCTTTTGCCATATAGTCCATATACTCATCAAAAGTCATATACGTGGGTGTCCGGTAATACTGGTCACCAATTTTTTCCATTATGATATAATTGCCAGTGGCTGGGTCAAACTCTACTTTTTGGTTGATTTCTTTTGTAGTGATATCAAAAGGATTGTTTTGTTTATCCGTAATGTAGTCTCCCTTTCTATCCAAAAGCGGTATGGTATCTGTTAACGGTGAAGTTAAAGATATATCAGTTGTATATGGATCAGGTAAATTTCTGGAAGGTAGTTTTCCAAATAAACTTAAAACTGCTCCAAAACTTAAACCAAATATCAAAAATAATTGTTTCAAACTCATAAACTTCATATAATTTAGCTGATGCCAGATGGATTTCAGGCCACGTGCCGGATGTACATCAGGAATTAACGTTATTTTTTCAGGTTGTCGTATATTTTATTCGTAAAAAATGGGGAAAATCAATTCATTTGTTTCAAAACCTGTTTTATCAGATCTTCCACATGACTTATATCAGGATTTTTATCCAAAACAGCTTTGATCTGCTTTTCTACTACTAATTTTGGAAAACCCAATGCTATTAAAGCAGATAACGATTCATTTCTGATTGTATTGTTTTCAGGTGATAATAAAATTACCTGTTCACTTCCGGTTTCTTTGATTACTTTGTCTTTCAGATCCAAAATAATTCTTTTGGCTGTTTTAGGACCGATTCCTTTAACTTTGCCAAGAGCTACTGCGTTTTCATGTATAATGGCGGTCCTCACTTCTTCTGGCGTCATATAAGATAAGATAACTCTGGCCGTATTAACACCTATTCCGGAAACAGAGATAAGTAAAATGAACAACGCTCTTTCCTCATCATCAAAAAACCCATACAAAGACTGTTCGTCTTCTTTGACATTCAGATAGGTAAATATCTTTATTTTTTCCAGTTTTTCAAGTCGGGAATAAGTGTACAGGCTTATATTTACATGATAGCCGACTCCATTACAGTCTACGTATATAAATGTGGGCGTTTTGTGGGTTATAAGACCATTGAGATATGCGATCAAGGCTAATAAATTTTAAAGTTGCAAATTATATTAATTAACAAAAATGTGAATTACTCATTCTTCGTATTGAATAAACCGCAAAGATATTTAAAAATATATATTCTTAAGAAGTATAATATGAAATGAAAATAAACAGACCTTTAAATTTGTACTTACTTACCTGTTCGTTTCATTTCCCATGCCCAGGCAGTATTCATGATATCTGCAACATCCATTTCTGGTATCCAACCTAGCTTTTCAGTGGCTTTATTGTGGTTTGAATAGATCGACATAACATCTCCAGGCCGACGATCGCCAATATCATAATTTAGTTTTTGGCCGGTAAGGCTTTCAAATGCAGTTATAACTTCGAGAACAGACAGCCCGTTGCCAATACCAACATTGAAAATTTCATTCTGTTGTTTTTGTTTTTCTTCCAGTATGTATTTCAAAGAAAGTGTATGTGCCCTTGCAAGATCACACACATGTATATAGTCTCTTACACAACTGCCGTCTCTGGTGGGATAGTCATTGCCAAATACCGTCATTTTACTTCTTTTGCCTATAGCCGTTTCTGTAATTATAGGCACTAGATTCTGAGGTGGATTTATCGGTGATTCGCCCAACAATGCAGTGGGATGTGCACCTGCCGGATTGAAGTACCTTAGTAAAATACTTTTTACATCTGTGTTTTTCAGACTATCTGTGACGATCTGCTCACCTATTTGTTTGGTCCGCCCATATGGGGATGCCGCTTCCTGCCAAGGTGTATTTTCATCCACAGGACTTCTTTCTACATCACCATATACCGTACAACTGGAGCTGAATATAAATGCTTTTGTTCCATACTTAATACTCAAATCCAGTATGTTTATCAGTGATTCAAGATTATTCCTGAAGTACAATAATGGTTTTTCGACCGACTCACCGACGGATTTTAATGCCGCAAAATGGATAATGCCGATAATGTCGGGATGTGCTATAAAAATGGTCTCTGAAGCGTTCAAATCACATAAATCCACATGAAAATAAGGAACATCTACACCTGTTATTTTTTTTATAGCGGCAAGCGACGAGGTATCTGAATTGATTCCATTATCTGCACAAACTACTTCATATCCATTTTCGATTAAGTCAATAATGGTATGACTTCCTATGTAGCCTGTACCTCCTGTAACCAATACTTTCATTGTCTTTGTATTTTATAAAGCTTAAATAAATCGTTATCTAAGCTCTTTTCTAAGCCTAGCCACAGGTATGTTTAGCTGTTCTCTGTATTTAGCGATTGTCCTTCTGGCAATATTATATCCCCTGTCAGATAATATTTCCATCAATCTTTCATCAGACAATGGTTTGGTTTTGTCTTCTCTTGTCACTTCATCATTAAGTATATTTTTTATTTCCAGGGTGGAAACTTCACTACCGTCCTGAGTCTGCATTGATTCTGAGAAAAAATCTTTTAATTTTTTTGTGCCAAATTCTGTTTGAACAAATTTTGAATTGGCCACTCTGCTTACAGTAGATATATCCAGTCCGGTAACTTCAGCCAGATCTTTGAGAATCATAGGCTTAATTCTTCGTTCATCGCCGGTACAAAAATATTCATATTGATACTGCATGATGGCGTACATTGTTCTGTATAGTGTGTCCTGTCTTTGTTTTATAGCATCAATAAACCACTTGGCGGAGTCTATTTTTTGTTTAATAAACAGGACCGCTTCTTTTTCAGGCCTCGTTGCTCGTCTTCCCTGTACTGTCTCTCTATACCCTTTGAGCATCTCCATGTATTGGTCATTTATACGGAGATCCGGCGCATTTTTACTGTTCAGTGTCAGTTCCAGTTCACCATCCCGATTGTAAATGATAAAATCAGGAATGATGTATTGACTTCCCATATTATTTCCTTCCACAGTACTGGCTGGTTTGGGATTAAGTTTTATGATTTCATCTATGGCTTCCTTGAGTTCACTGTCTGCCAGATTCAGCAGTTTTTTCATTCTGATGTAGTGCTTTTTTGTAAACTCCTCGAAAAAATCTTTTAGGATTCTTAATGCAGTTTTTCGTTCTGAAATGTGCTGATCAGGTTCTTTTTCAAGTTTGTCTTCCAATTGAAGAATCAAACATTCCTGAAGTGTCCTGGCGCAGATTCCTGCCGGTTCAAACTTTTGAATCATTTTAATTACAGCATTCACCTCCTTTACTTCTGTCTCCACATTGTGCGCAAACAATAGATCATCTACCACAGAATTGGGTTCCCTTCGGAGATATCCATCCTCGTCTATTGAACCAATGATCTGATTGGCAATAATTTCCTGCTTTTCATTGAGATCTAATAATCCAAGTTGTCTTTCGAGACTTTCATGAAAAGAATTTTCTACCGGCACAGGCATACTGCGCTCTTCTTCATTAATAAAATCTTCTCCCTTCATTTTGTAGTTGGAAGGATCATCATCAAGATATTCATTTAGATAATCATCAAATTCAAATTCGGGTTCGTTTCTTTCTTCGCTCTCCGTTTCTTTAGTTTGCCCAAACCCATCATTTTCAAGATCAAATACGTCGTCATAATCATCTCCTTCATCCAAAGCAGGATTAGATTCCAATTCTTCTTTTATCCTCTGTTCCAGACTTGCTGTAGGAATCTGCAATAGTTTCATGAGCTGTATCTGTTGCGGAGACAGCTTTTGTAACATTTTCTGACTGAGACTTTGTCTTAACATAAACTTTTCTTTTTTCTCTGATACACTTTACCTTTGTAACTAAAACAAAACAAATTTCAGATGAGTTTCTTTATTTTAGTATAAATACATCGTATGTTTACGGGGCAAATATAAAACAATATGATTATATATTTAATTTATTTGTAATATTTATTTAATTTATATTCTTTTGTTAATACATTATATATTAATTTAATTTAAAATGACTGTAAACCAAAAATTAGCTGCTCTCCGACGCGTTATGAAATTACAAGCCATAGATGCTGTGATTATTCCATCTAGCGATCCCCATCAAAGCGAATATGTTGCTGCTCATTGGCAGGAAAGAGCTTGGATTTCCGGTTTTACCGGTTCAGCCGGTCTCGTCGTAGTGACCCATGAACATGCAGGGCTCTGGACAGATTCCCGATATTTTCTTCAGGCAGAAATGCAATTGAAAGATAGTGAATTTGTTTTGCATAAAATGTTCAATCAATTTGCCACACCATATATTGACTATCTCTCAGAAACACTCAGCTCTGAGGCAACAGTCGCTGTCAACGGATTTATGTTTTCGAAAAGTTCAGTTGATGGTATGAAAAATTATTTTCAGAAAATAATATCCAACTAAATTATAGGCTGGATTTAATTTCTGAAATCTGGAAAAACAGACCGCCATTATCTGATTCCCCTGTCGATCTTCATGATATACAGTTTTCAGGAAAAAGTATATCTGATAAAATTGGGGAAGTCCGTCTCTCTATAAAAGAATCAAATGCTGAGTTTTATCTGATCACTACTTTGGATGATTTGGCCTGGACATATAATATCAGAGGTAAAGACGTAGATTATAATCCGGTTGCAATAGGTTATGGGTTAGTTGGACTCACAGAAAATCATTTTTTTGTTCACCCTTCCAAGCTTTCAGCATCCGTTTTATCAGAGTTTAATAAAAATGGAATTAAAGTACACCCTTACGAAAGCATAATTCCATTTTTAAACAATCTAAAAGAATCAACAAAAATATTGGTTGACCCAAGTCTTTGCAGTCAAACCATTTATGAGTCAATAAATGGGCAAATCATTAGTGGCACTTCTATTTCCAAACTTTTAAAGTCCATTAAAAATGATGTTGAAATAAATCATATCAGAAATGTAATGAAAAAAGATGGGGCAGCATTGGCGCAAACATTTTATTGGATGGAAACAAAACTAACCCACGGGGATGAAATCACTGAAGTGGAAGTCGCAAAAAAAATTGCTGAAAACAGATCTCTTCAGGAATTCTATCAGGGAGAAAGTTTTGGAGCCATCATCGGATATAAAGACAATGGCGCAGTCATACACTATCATCCTGAACCTGAAACGTGCAAAAAAATCAAACCGGATGGTATATTACTTGCTGACAGTGGAGGACAATATAAAGACGGAACTACAGATATCACACGTACTTTTGCGCTGAGTGCGCCTACCAATGACCAAAAAAAATCTTATACCCTTATTCTAAAAGGTATGATTGCATTATCAAGAGCAAAATTTCCAGAAGGTACAACAGGGGCACAACTGGATACTCTGGCCAGACAATTTTTATGGGCAGAAGGACTCAACTATGGTCACGGCACAGGGCATGGTGTAGGTTTTTTTCTGAACGTACATGAACCACCTCAAGGATTTGCTCCAGTACATTCAGAGCGAGGTCAAACGATACAATTGCCGGGTATGCTCACCAGTAATGAACCTGGTTACTACAAAGATGGAGAATATGGTATGCGTATAGAAAATCTGATTTTAACCCAAAAAAGTAAAATCGATGGCTTTTTAGAATTTGAAACGGTGACATTATATCCATTTGAACATGCTCTAATTGAAAAATCCCGACTTACAACAGAAGAAATAATCTGGATCAATGATTATCACCAAAAAGTATACGCAGACATTTCAACGTTTCTGAATACCGAAGTCAACCAATGGTTTAAAGAAAAATGCAAGTCGTTATAAAAAATGAAATTTCGACTATTTCTGATGGTAAATATTGGTTTTATGTAAGTATGATATCAAGATCAATACCAAACTTAATAGCATAAATATACTGACTCCGAGTAAAATTTCATTCAGATACGGAATAAGAAAATAACCAAAAGAGGCAATTCCCTGCACCATTAGCACCAATTCATTTGCAAAAACACCAATGCTAAATAATATTAAACCTGTGAATGCCAGCTTTACCTGATGTATGTATCCTTGTAACAGCATAAAACCCAATAAAAATAATGTCGTAATCGCAAGTAGTACCAAATGTAAATATGCGATAACAATGGATCTGAAGCCAAAAGCCAGTTTACTTATTTCAGGAAAAATACTGCCTGTCTGAAGTAAAAATTTAATAGACAGTGCCAAAAAAGACAGGCCAAATATAATCCTGACAGGTTTTATCCAGGTTGTCTTAATGTGATAATAATGCTTAACAAAAAGGTTCATCAATCTGAACAGGCCATATAATTGTAATATAACTGCAAAAACCGGAAAAATATATACGTACCAGGGTAATTTTAGCCATAATACGGATAGTATAAATGCAGGAATAGTAGCCAAGGCCAACGTATTAAATATAAATGAATCATTTTTGAAATCAGAAGCAAGTACGAGTTTTGACATCAATAAACCCATAATCGCAAAAAAGAACCATCCTGAATATTGAAAATGTAAGTAAAAATAAACAGAACCGAGATAAGCATGTTGGTGAATATGCTTGGTAGCCATCATATAAGCCAGATAAAATGTCCCCAGGGACGAAAGGACATTAAAAAATAATGCCGCTTTAAACCAATTTTTTGAAGGATGGTCTGATGGTATTTTTTTTAAATCTCCTATATAAAACCATGCATAAACATATCCCAGCAAGATGGAAATGGTAGAAAATGATATTGAAACAAAACCATAACCTTGCATGGCAAAAGCAAACAACATTCCGTAAGCACAGAGCAGGTTGAAAATAATGAGCACATTATATTTTTGAGTGTTGAACATAATGTTTTTCTGCTTTTTCAAAAATAAAACCATTAGAGTAAATAATGTATGTGTTACCCAACCTGAAAATGCAAAATGTGAGTGAGCGTGCAATAGGTGCTTTTGGTCAAAATATGGAAATTCGAAACCGATTTTATATCGCATCAATACCCCGATAGTGGCAACGATGATCAGATTAATTATCCCAACTTTTACAAATCGACTTGTTATTATGTCCATTAAAAATATAATTTCCGTTTTCGTATTTCTACTTTTTGATTTTCTTCCATTTTCTTTAGGGTTCGTATTACAGTTTCCACTCTCAGACCAAGAAAATCAGCTATTTGTTGTCTGGTAAAAGGTATTAAGACTTTAGTCTCCGTTAGTTGGTTTTCCTTTTTATACTTTTTAAGAAACCCGGTTATCCTTTGATCCGGATATATGCTGATGATATTCTTATTTGCACTGGCTTTATCGTATATTCGTTTAGCAAAATTTGTAATAAATAACATCTGCAATTCCGTATATT
The DNA here is from genome assembly GCA_016714445.1 of Saprospiraceae bacterium. Taxonomy (GTDB): domain Bacteria; phylum Bacteroidota; class Bacteroidia; order Chitinophagales; family Saprospiraceae; genus OLB9. Next base: position 659,615 of record JADJNF010000008.1, read on the forward strand.
CATTAAGAATTTTAAAAAGACTTTCCTTTGATAGCTTTAATATTGTACAGTCTGTTTCTGCTACTGCACAAGCGGGATATATTTCATTCAGAAATAGTGGCGGCTCTCCAAAGCTTTCATCTTTCAGAAACATTCCCTGAATATATACCTTCCCTTCATCATTATAACAGCACATTTTCACTTTACCTTCTTCGATCTGATGATAAAATCTGCATTGATCCCCTTCATAAAAAATAAATTCATTTTTTCTGTATTTTCTGGAAACTGCTCCCCAGGTGATCAATAAATTTGTATCAATATGCATTACCTATAAATTTTTAAATCCATCAAAGATAATGCGAAGAGACTTTATTTTGAAAGTAAATATGATAATTTATCACACCTATTTATATTGCAAAGATTATCTTTAAATTTATCATCCTTTATGCGTACAGTCACAATGAACGTATTTTCACAGGATCGAATTTTTAAAACAAGGACCTTTTATTTCCCTATTCGTGATGATATCTGATTTTGAAAATGTTAATGTTCACGTCTTTTAATTAAGTTTTCAGTGAATAACCATAACTTTACATTACCACTAAACCATGTATGGTTTGATAAATTTTGTTAACTTACATTAAAAATTTCGTTATGAAATGGACATATAGTCTTAAAAATAAATTGACCGCTGCTATATTACTATTCGGTTTGATCGTTGTAGTTTGTTCCAACAATCTATTTGAAAGAAATAACGCAGAAAAAATAAATGCAACCATTACAACTATATTTGATGATAGGTTCATGGTAGAAAGTTATATTTTCCAATACTCAGCTCTTATTTATCAGATTAAAGAAATTCTCAACCACCCCAATTATACTGCTGTTGAAAAAATAGAATTAAATAAAGGTCCATTAAAAGGTATCTTATTATTAAATGACGCTTACAAAAAAACAAAATTTACGAAAGAAGAGGTCATTTATTTTGACCAATTTACTGATTTGTGTAAAAAAATGAGCAATCATATAAATGTTGGTCAAACTGTTGATGGCACGAAGTTTTCAAATGAAGCTTTGAATATTTTAGCAAATCTTTCTGCCATACAAATTTCTGAAGCAAAAATACAATTGACCCAAGCAAACAAATTATTTCATTTTGGTAGTATTTCATCACAGTTTGAATTGGCGATTCTTGTTATTTTTGGCCTGATCATTCAAGCACTTATTTTTGCGTCGAAAAGTATTAATTTAAATAAATCATCTGCACCGTTTAATTTAAATTAAATTAAGCGTAAACATTTTATAATTTATAGTGTAATGATTTAAAATTACTTAAACATAAAATAAATAAAATTTATATAATCATAATAAATTCTTATCAAAAAGTTTGGTGGGATAAATATATTCGGATATATTTGTCCGTTATTTAATTATGCTAAACATTTTGATATGAGAACAAAGATTTTTTCGCACTATTTTTTACTGATTTTTTTAAGTATTGTTATATCGTTCACCTCCTGTAAAAAGGATATTGTTGACGATATTGATCCCACTTTTAAGACCGTGGATAAATATGACTATCAGGTCGTTCATGAATGGAACACAGTATGGCTCGAAATCGAAAGACACGCCGCCGGTTACAGACCTGGACCTGTTTCTAATTCTCTTGGATATGTTGGACTTGCAAATTATGAAGCGAGTGTTTCCGGCATGCCCGAATATGCTTCTATAGCACATTTATATCCGGGATTAAGTATTCCAAAAATAAATAATAATCAGGAATACCATTGGCCAACTGTTGTTAATGCAGTAAACAATTTTTTATTCAGTCGTTTGTTCACTGAAGTAGATCCTGGTCAATACAATAAAATTAAAACGCTTGCCGATAAAAATGAAAAACAATTTCTGGCTGAATCTAATCAGGAAGTGTTTTTAAGATCTAAAAACCATGGAGAAGTAGTTGCCTCAGCTATATGGGAATGGATGAAAACGGACCCGGCAACCTTTGACAAATACAAAAATGTATTTGAAGATTATAAATGGGAAGACAGATTTAAGAAAAACGGTGACTGGGTGGCTACCTATCCCGGTCCGGGGCTCGGCATGTTTCCATACTGGGGCAAGGGTCGGACAATGGCCATCAGTGAAGATCAGAAATTATGCCGACCATATTCTTACTATGCTCCTTATAGCGAAGATCCAAAATCCGGATTTTATGCTCAGGCTGTTGAAGTAATGGCACAAAATACGCCGTCTCTATCTTATCAGACAGAATGGCTGGGCGAATTCTGGAGCGACGATCTTTTAGGTCTAACATTCAGTCCGCCTTCCCGTTGGATTGCTATAGCAGATCAGGTATACGTGAATGAAAACGCCACGCTAGAACAGGCGATTGTAGCCAACGCAAAAGTAGGCATTGCCCTTCATGATGCAGGAATAGCATGTTGGAATTCAAAGTACTTTTACAATCTTGAGCGACCTCAGACCTATATTACCCGATTAATAGATCCATCCTGGACTCCAAATCTGGACAATCCACTCACCGGTGATGAAGGTATAACGCCTTCTTTTCCTGCATATCCATCAGGACATGCAACATTTAGTGCATCATCAGCTGAAGCACTAGCCAGTGTTTTTGGTTATAGTTATGGAATGACAGACAATTGCCATAAAAACAGACCTGAGTTTAGCGGTTACTCTCGTACATTTTCCAGCTTTTATGAAATGGCACAGGAAAATGCATGGTCAAGAGTACCACTGGGTGTCCACTTCAGAATGGATGCTGAAGAAGGCGTAAGATTTGGTACAGAAATAGGAAGGGCAGTAAACAAACTTCCCTGGAAAAAATAATACTCCCCGCGAAAAAACTACCCTTTTTTCAAAAACGTAAAATACAGAAGTTCACTTATCATGGTAGCCCGAAAATCGGGCTACCATGCACTTCTGTTGCCCTGAATTCCGTAGATATTATTGTTTTACTTATCTTTTTAAAATAAATAATCATGGACAATCAAAACAATGGTTCAAAAAGTATGAGCTATATTATGAATACAAAAAACTGGTGGGGACCTTTGACTTTCATACTCATAATCAGTTTACTTGGTGTGGGAATGATCGGGTATCAAACGTATATCGATGCTCCTCCTATGGCCGGATTTAGTGATGAAAAAAACAATCAGATATTTGATCAGAAAACCATTGAGCGTGGGCAGGAAGTATTCCATAAATATGCTTTGATGGAATATGGCAGCTTTTTTGGAGACGGTGCGCAAAGAGGGCCTGATTTCACAGCAGAAGCTTTGCATCAGATATCCGTAGGCATGTCTGAATATTATTTTGATGAATTTAAGACTATAAAAGGTACCAAACCCGATAAGTTTGAAATCAAACAAATCAATGAAAAAGTAAAACAGGAGCTTAAAATTAACAGATATAATGAATCAACTGGATTGGTTGTCCTTTCTTCTGCTCAGGTGTATGCACATCAGAGGGTACAGCAATATTATGTGGATATTTTTATCAATAACAAAGGAGGTGCTGGTTCATTACCTTCGAATTACATAAAAACCCCGGAAGAAGTTAAAGATCTCAGCTCCTTTTTCTTCTGGGGCGCATGGGTTTGTGTCGCTCAACGACCGGGAGAAATCTACAGCTACACGCACAACTGGCCTTTTGATCCTACTGCCGGAAACTCCCCTACATCCCCTGTAATATTATGGAGTGTTTTGGGTTTACTGGCCTTTGTTCTGATGTGTGGTATTGTATTATACTTTATTGGTCAATACAATCAGCTGCCGAATAAATTTTTTAAGCCTGCTACCAAAGACCTGTTTTCTGCTGACAGAGTGAAAAACTTTTCACCCACGCCTACTCAAAAAGCAACCTTTAAATTCTTTTTTGTTGCGATCCTGCTATTTTTCATTCAGGTATCCAGTGGTTTGATTACCATCAATGATTTTGTTAATTGGCTGGGCTTCTTTGGGATAGAAATAAATGATAGTTTCCCTGTCACTATATCGAGAAGCTGGCATCTTATGTTATCACTGTATTGGATTTCTACTTGCTGGATAGCATCTTCCATTTTTATTTTACCTATTTTGGCCAAAAGGGAGATTCCCGGGCAGTTACCTCTAATAAATACATTATTTGTCCTTCTATTTATACTGGTAGGGAGGCTCACTTACAGGTATGGTTTTAGGACCACTTGGATTAATGGGCGAGTGGTGGTATTGGTTAGGTCATCAGGGATGGGAATTTGTGGATTTTGGTAAAGGGTTTCAGGTGCTTCTCATGGGCATTTTTATACTCTGGATGATTGTGGTATATCGAGGTATTAAACCCGCATTGATTAAAAAGGAGCCTTGGAATCTTCCCAATTGGATACTTTATTCAGTAATTGGCATCCCATTATTGTTTTTATCCGGTTTTGTAGCTAAGCCAGAAACCAATTTTGTGATAGCTGATTTTTGGAGATGGATGGTTATACATATGTGGGTAGAAGCATTTTTCGAAGTATTCATCACTGTCATTGTTAGTTATTTGATGGTACTAATGGGATTGGTAAGCAGGCAGGCAGCAATTCGGGTGGTATATTTTGCAACCATACTATTTCTGGGTACAGGATTATTGGGAATATCTCATAACTTTTACTGGAATGCCAAACCGGTTGCAACCATGGCTTTAGGAAGCGTATTTTCTACTTTACAGTTTGTTCCTTTGATACTTCTTACTGTTGAAGCATATAGATTCAAAAATATGCCCAAAATGGCCATTGGTGATGTGGAACATAAAAATCTGGGCAATTTTGGTTTTCCGGAAGTTTTTCTCTTCCTCATTGCTGTAAATTTTTGGAATTTTTTTGGAGCAGGTGTTTTGGGTATAATTATTAATCTTCCGATTATGAACTATTTTGAGCATGGAACTTACCTTACAGTAAATCATGCACATGCTGCCCTTATGGGAGTATATGGCAACATCTCACTGGCCGCTCTCTTGTTTGCTTCCAGACTTATGATAAAAGAACAATACTGGAATAAAAAGGTAGTCAACTTTTCATTCTGGTCAATCAACATTGGTCTGATGCTGATGGTTGTTCTCGATCTTTTCCCGGCAGGGTCTATTCAATTTAAAGCTGTGGTCGAACAGGGACTTTGGTATGGTCGCTCTCACGAATTTGTAGATTACGGAATCTTTAATAAACTTACCTGGATGAGAGGAATTGGTGCCAGTGTGTTTTTCTTTGGTGGAGTTTTGCCGCTGACCTGGTTCATAGTTTCAAGATTAAGGTCATTGAAGCCTACAATTGATACCATTGAACAAATGGACCCCATCAATCCTATCAAAAAAGATCAGGAAATATTGGAACCTGAAGAAGTAATTTAATTGTTTGATTTTGATAATATTAAGTATTGATTGTGCCCCTGTATTTTAGCAGGGGCATTTTTTTATTCTTTTCAACTTCTTAAAAAAGTCTGTCCATCCTGAAATCCCTTCATTAGATCATTAAGACTTGTATTTTCAAAAATATGCAAAAGTCTTTCTCTGATTGGTTTATATTTATAATGGAAAGGACATGGTTGAGTATCAGAACATTCATTCAGACCCAAACTACATCTCGTAAGTACCTTTCCTTCAAAAGCTTCAACAATCAGAATTAACTTAATCTTTTCAAGATTGTTAACATCAACATCGAATCCACCACCCGGACCTTTTACTGAGTTTATAATCTTGTTTTTTACCAGTTTCTGGAGTATTTTAGATGTAAAAGCTTCAGGAGACTCTATTTTTTGCGCTACATCAGTGAGGCTGACGCGCCGGCCACTCATAGCCTGAGAAGCAATATATATAGATGATCTTATGGCATATTCACATGCTTTTGAAAACATACTTTTATTTTTTATAAAAAACAAAAGTAGAGAAACAATTTAAACAATCAAACTTTTTGCCTTTTGCGGACACCTTTGCTGTGTAACCGCGCTCTTCTATAATAGATATAAGTTTTTCCAATGTCACTTTTGTGTCATCATAGGTTATTTTACTGATCCCCGTTTCAAGTTTTGTTTTACTTTTAACGACCCCTGTTACTGTTTTAAGCTTTCCGTCTATACCGTCCGCACAGCCTTTTTGACAGGTCATTCCACCTATTTCCAGTTCAATCGTTTTTAAATTTTGTTTTGTGTTTTCTGTAACATTCTCTTTATTTTGAGCTGCTACTTCTCCAGGCAATATCAAACTACTAACCCCGAATAATAAAAAGTACATTACTGGTTTTATCAATGACTTCATTTTACAATATTTTAAATTACAACAATCGTATGAACAGCCAACTATTTTATTTTGTTCCTTTTTTCTATTTTATAAAGAATTCTAATCCTGATTATCTGACAAATACCATTCTGCATAAGCATTGGTTGTTTCATCCAGTCTTGCAGAAATAAGTTCCGGTCCGTTTTTAAACTCCTGTCTTAATAAGGATACAAAATAACTTAGTAAATTTTCACAGGTGGGTTGAAATGGCAACACGATGAGTTTTTCACATTCATCTTTGATTTCCTTGCTGCTTGATAATGGAGCATTGTGATTCAACACCAGTGCATGGTCAAATTTGTCAATTATTTTTTCCCGGACAATCCGTTTGATGTTGCCAAAATCTATTACCATGCCATCATCTGAACATCCTTGTGTGTGGTTTGGAAAACCACGTAATGTTACACAAAAACAATATGTATGGCCGTGAATATTTTTACAAGGTCCCTGATAATTATAGAGTGCATGCGCCATCTCAAAAGAAAACTTTCTGCTTACTCTTATTTTTTGACTTTCCAATATCACAAATTTAATTTGATTCCGGTTTCAAAGCTTTTCAAATCTTGCCTGAAAAAATCTTAAATATTTCGGTTCATAAATCATTTTCAGACCTTTAATTTTCTTCCTTCTCTCATATACGTTGGCTACTGATTCTGCTACTACATCCATATGTGCTTGTGTGTATACCCTGCGTGGGATGGTAAATCTTACTAACTCAAGATTAGGATAATAATTTTCCCCGGTATCTTTCCTTCCTGCGGATACCACTCCCCGTTCCATCGTTCTAACTCCTGAATCAATATAAATTTCAGCCGCCAATGTTTGTGCCGGATATTGATCCTGTGTCAAATGGGGTAAAAATGCTTTTGCGTCCACAAATACGCCATGACCACCAATGGGTTTAACAATAGGCACGCCATATTCCATCATTTTGTGTCCAAGATATTCTACTTGGCCTACACGGGCATGCTGATGATTGTCGTCCAGGCTCTCCTTTATTCCAACAGCGATAGCCTCCATGTCTCTACCAGCTAATCCACCATAGGTGTGCAGACCTTCATACACAACCACCAGATTTCTTGCTTCTTCAAACACATCCCATTCATTCGTAGCTAAAAAACCTCCTATATTAACTAATGCGTCTTTTTTTGCGCTCATGGTTGCACCGTCTGTATAAGAACATATTTCTTTAACTATGTCAGCAACAGGTACTTTACTATATCCTTCTTCTCTTTGCTGAATAAAATATGCGTTTTCAGCAACTCGGGTCATATCATGTATAATTCTGATGTTGTGCTTTTGGGTCAGCGTCCTTAGATCACGAAGATTTTGCATACTGATGGGTTGACCGCCTGCCATGTTGACATTGGTCGCCACGCTGATATAAGGTATTTTTTCTGCCCCGTATGTCTTTATTAAAACTTCAACCTTTTCCAGATCAATATTGCCTTTAAAGGGATGTTCATTTAATGGATCGTGGGCCTCATCAATAATTACATCTTTAAAAATACCGCCAGCCAATTCCTGATGCAATCGGGTAGTCGTAAAATACATGTTGCCCGGGACAATATCCCCTTTTTTAATCAATATTTTGGACAATATGTTTTCCGCTCCCCTTCCCTGATGGGTAGGAATGATGTACTTATAGCCATAATACTTTTGTACCGCAGCTTCAAACTTATAAAAACTTTTACTGCCTGCATATGCTTCATCTCCTGTCATAAAAGCTCCCCATTGAATATCACTCATCGCATTTGTGCCGCTATCTGTCAGTAAATCTATATAAACATCTTCTGATTTTAATAGAAATGTATTAAATCCTGCTTCTTTTATTGCGCTTAGACGATCTTTTTTTGTAGTCATTTTTAATAGTTCGACCATCTTGATTTTATAGGGCTCTGCCCATGACTTTCGGCTATTCATGCTTTATTTTTTATACTTAATTTTTGAATTCATACCAGACAAAATTATCAAACCAAGTCTTCTCACAATGTGCTTCAGATTCTTGTGAAAAGTGATTTCTGTCATATTTCATCTTGATATTTTCTTTATCTTTCTACTACTTCTATCATTTCATTGCCGCAGTCAATAATATTAAAATCACAATAGGAAGGACCGGGATTCCCAATGGTTTCTGATTCATTTCTAAAGTGCTGAATGTAATATTTTCCGCTGTATCCAAGCGCTGAGAGCTCATTTATCATTTCCTGAATATCACTTTGGTCAAGCAAACTTGAATGTATGGTAGTCCTTACTTCAAATTGGATATCTGATTTTATTAATATGTCAAGACAAGATACAAACTCAGCATAAAAATCCGCTTTAGTGATTTCAAATGTTTTTGCTTTTGTGGCCTTAAAATCCAATGCTACATAATCAATCAGTTGTTTATTGATAAGCTGTTTTAATGTTTCCGGCCTGCTGCCATTGGTATCAATCTTTACCAAATAGCCCATGGACTTTATCTCAGTAATAATGTCAATTATTCCATCACTTAATAAACACTCACCTCCACTCATTACGACGGCATCCAATAAGTACTGTCTGGAAAGCAGAAAGTTTTTTACATCGTCAAATGAATATTTTCCTTTGCCGGTCACTATTTCAGGATTATAACAATAAGTACACCGCATATTACATCCGGCAAACCAGATAATACATGCAGTTTTGTCAGGATAATCCAGCAATGTGAAAGGAGTAATGCTATAAATTAATTTCCTGAGATAACTGTTCTTTGAAATATATTCGTTGTTTGTGTTCACCTTTTTTACCTATATTAAAACTCTCTACAGGACGATGATAACCCATCACCCTGGTGTAAACAAGACATTTGGTTCTTTTTTCGTTGTGATCTTCCAATATGGAATTACATTTTGTCGAATTCATATTTTTGAGTATTTATTTGTTTCATTAATATATCATCACATTGAGGACAATATTCATGCTCACCGTTAAGATATCCATGTATCGGGCAAATACTAAAAACAGGCGTAACCGTAATATATGGTAGTCTGAAGTTTGTGATTACCTTTTTTATAAAATTTCTGCAGGCTTCCGCATTATTTATTTTTTCGCTCATATACAGATGTAACACGGTTCCGCCGGTGTATTTACACTGAAGATTGTCCTGAAGTAACAGCGCCTCAAATGGATCATCCGTATAATCAACCGGCAACTGAGAACTATTCGTATAATATATATTATCATTTGATCCAGCCTGAATTATATTCGGATATCTTTTGATATCTTCTTTAGCAAATCTGTACGTTGTACCTTCAGCAGGGGTTGCTTCAAGATTATATAAGTTTCCGGTTTCCTCCTGATATTTTTTGAGTTTAAAACGTATATGGTCCAGTATTTCCTCTGCTAATGCCACTCCTTTATCCGTACTGATATCGTATTTATTCTGAGAGTAATTGAGCATCATTTCATTCATTCCGTTGACACCTATGGTTGAAAAATGATTTCTAAAACCAGGCAAATATCTTTTGGTGTATGGATACAGTCCTTTGTCAAACATTTCCTGAATAAAGATTCTTTTCTTCTCAAGTGTAGATTTTGCTATGTCCAGAAGTACATCCAGCTTTTCATAAAGTTTACATTTATTTCCCGCAAAAAGATAGCCGAGTCTGGCCATATTGATGGTAACTACACCAATACTACCCGTCATCTCAGCACTACCGAACAGACCATTGCCCCGTTTTAGTAATTCTCTGAGGTCCAGTTGTAATCTGCAACACATACTGCGAACTGCATTGGGTTTGTAAGCAAGCGGGTTTTCCGTTTTATGGCCGTTTTCATCCCTGATGTATTGACTACCTACAAAATTCTGAAAATAAGACGATCCTATTCGGGCTGTATTTTCAAAAAGAATATCCGTATTTTCACCATACCAATCAAAATCCTCCGTGATATTGACCGTAGGTATAGGAAAAGTAAAAGGCTGCCCGTTAGCATCGCCTTCTGTCATCACCTGATAAAAAGCCTTATTGATCATATTCATTTCAAGCTGAAAATGTTTATAACATAAATCCGGAGGATGAACGGCACCTCTTTCTTTTACTCTGCTCAAAAAAACAACTGAATGTATATTTTCAAAAAGATGGCGGTCCTTTCTGGCAGGAAACTGTTCCTTAAGGTCTTCAGGAACTACCCAGTCCAGGGTAATATTGGTAAAAGGAGACTGGCCCCATCTTGCAGGTACATTCAGATTATATACAAAACTTCTGATTGCCTTAAGTACTTCTGCATAAGAAAGGTTATCTTTGAATACATATGGAGCAAGATAGGTATCAAAAGAACTGAATGCCTGTGCTCCGGCCCATTCGCTTTGTAAGATACCCAAAAAATTGGCCATCTGACCAAGTGCTTCCCTAAAGTGATTGGGTGGACGGCTTTCGACTCTTCCCCTTACTCCGTTAAATCCTTCATTGAGCAGAACCCGCAGGCTCCACCCCGCACAGTACCCGGTCAGACAATCCAGATCATGAATGTGGATGTCTCCGTTTCTGTGTGCAAATCCCTCTTCTTTTGAGTAAATTTTATCCAGCCAGAAGTTAGCAATCACTTTACCGGAAATGTTATTTACCAATCCCGCATTGGAGTAGGAAGTATTGGCATTGGCATTGATTCTCCAGTCACTCTTGTTTATATATTCCTCAACGGTATGAGTACTGTCTATGTATGTTGTATCTTCATTTAAACCATGGTCGTGCTCTCTTTGCATCTTCCTGGTGTGACGATACAGCATAAAACTCTTCATTACATCAAAGTAACTACTTTCATACAGCACCTTTTCAATGATATCCTGAATTTCTTCCACAGAAATAACGGTCACAAAACCTATAGATAATTTGACTTTTTCAAAAATATCATCGTTATATTTTACACATACACTTTCAAAAGCTTTCTGAATAGCATCTTTGATTTTGAACTCCTCAAACAACTTGTATTCTCCGTTTCTTTTTATTACAAATGGTTCCATTGCAATGTAATTTCAGTTTAAGCTATATATCAGCTTTTCTTCAAAATTAATTGAATTGGGAAAAAGAATATTGTTTTCTAGGTGAATGTGTTGATGAAGTTTTTCTTCATACTCCTGCAATAGGGCATATGTAACCAAAAATGTATTACAGGCATTTGCCGGAGGAGTATAATTGTTGGATAATGATGCTATCTCAGCGAATCTGTCCCCCTCTGTCATATGTTCTTCCATCATCATTGAAATTGGATTTTTTATACTGCCGAATGCAGGAGATTTATGAGAAAATCCCTGTCTTTCATCAGATACCATTTTCCTTATGTATGGGAAAAGAATCTTTTCTTCTTTCATCATATGATGCAGTAAATCTTCCGAAGATGAACTAAAAAGCTCATGTATTTTATACAATTAATTGTATCCTTGACCATGAACTTTGCACTCTTTTGTGAGATACTCGTTAATTAAAGGAATCTTTTCTTCTATATAACGGTGATATTTCTTTTCAATATAATCAGCCAATAAATCCAATGGCCAAGTGTTATATTCAGAGCCAAAATCTACACCAGTGGATTGGGCCTTTTCAAGATCATTTAAAATTTTTTCCACATCGAAATTGCCAGACTCCGAAAGATCTTTGATGGTCCGGTTGCCTTTACAACAAAAGTCAATGCCATAAGACCTGAAGACTTCTGCTGTCTTATAATTCTGAGCAACGATGTCACCTATGACTGAATTGATATTAATATTCATTTTATTAAAATTTAATGTTTATTTGTATTAGATATTTTTAAAATCCAAAACCGATGTGTACCCCACCCAATTGTGCATAACCTGAATTCTTTTCAGGACCAAATCGACCTGGTGCCACGAGTTCAATAAAAAAGGAAGCACCATTATTATTTTTGAATGCTTTATTGATCAATGGTGTAAAACCAAACTGACCTTCTCCAATTTCAAAGGCAGCCCTGAGTCCAAGTGTCCAACCATTTTTTAACGGATATAGTATACCGGGATGGTATAATAAATGAATTTTGTACGGTAAGTTTGAATATATATAGGGATTAATAAATGGCACCAGCTCCATATCAATTTTTATTTTACCCAAAGTATTTAAGGTAATTCCAAAAGGGAATCCTACGGAATATACGCTGGTTCTGTCAAAAAAAGTTGTTTCCCCATTATTGTGCATAAACATAATTTGAACTACACCAATATGATATCCGGCAACTTTTGAAACTTCCGGCTTTACATTCTGAATAGTATCCTGAGTATTTGCAGAATATATAATGGTTGTCATTAAAATAATGAGACAAATTAGTTTATACATATAATAAAATTATTAATTGCTTTTATAAATGATTATCAGGTGCAAATATATAAAAGTTATAATAACGGACAAATTTATCCACTATTTTTTTATTATTTTTTCTTTCCCCTTTAAAAATTATCTTGTACCTTTAGCTTTAAGTAATATTCAAATCAGATCAATGTCACCTTACATCCTTTTTGCCTTTGTATTCGGATATTTTTTGCTGCTCCTTACTGTAGCCTGGTATACATCCAAAAACTCCAATAATGATTCTTTTTTCATTGGTAACCGCAATAGCAACTGGATGCTCGTGGCGTTCGGAATGGTGGGGACATCTCTCAGTGGCGTCACTTTTGTTAGTGTCCCGGGGACTGTCGGCTCAGGTGGGTTTGGTTATTATCAGGTAGTTATAGGTTATTTTATAGGTTATTTTGTTATAGCGTTTATACTACTCCCGTTGTATTACAAATTAAACCTTACCTCCATATACCGGTTTCTTGAAGACAGATTCGGCCCCGTATCCTATCGTACCGGAGCATTATTTTTTATAATTTCCAGAACGTTGGGAGCCACCGCCAGGATGTTTTTGGTGATCAATATTTTGCAGATATTTATACTGGATGCTATGGGTGTTCCTTTTATAGTAACCGCATTTATCATGCTTCTTCTAATTCTTTTGTATACTTTTGAAGGCGGGGTAAAGACAATAGTGTATACAGATACACTTCAAACTACTTTTATGCTGGGTGGTCTGATCATTTGTATTATAGCTCTGATGAATAAAATGGATTTCAGTATCTCAGATACCTTTAGCGCCATGTCGGCTCAGGGTTACACCAGAATATTTAATACGGATGTGAACGCTTCCGGATTTTTCCTGAAACAGATACTTGGTGGTGCTTTTATCACTATTGCCATGACCGGTCTTGATCAGGAAATGATGCAAAAAAACATCAGTGTAAAAACACTTGGTGGATCACAAAAAAATGTACTGACCCTTGCCACTGTTTTATTGATAGTCAATGTTCTGTTTCTGATGTTGGGCGGATTATTGTATTTATATGGTGCTCAGAACAATATCTCATTTAAAGGCGATGATATCTTCCCTTCAATTGCTCTTGGTGGTTACCTTTCTGCCGGAATCGGCGTAATATTTATAATTGGACTTATTTCTGCACTATTTCCCAGTGCTGATGGCGCTCTCACTGCCATGACATCATCATTTTGCATTGACATGCTGGGCATGCAAAAAGATACATTGTCTACAGATAAAGAAAAAAGAAAAACCAGGCTAACTGTACACTTAAGCTTTGCGCTTTTATTTTTCGTATGTGTGCTCATTTTTAAATGGATTGATGATAAATCTATCATTGATGTCATTCTCAAACTGGCAGGGTATACGTATGGACCTCTTTTAGGTCTCTTTACTTTCGGTATTTTTACAAAACGTGTGCTGAATGACAAATGGGCCATTTGGGTTTGTTTGCTGTCACCGGTTTTAATTTTCGGAATTGATTTTATCAATAATGCAGAATGGTTCGCCAAAAAACTGGCTTTGAGTGAAAATACATCAGCATCTTTAATTCAGCTTTCAGAAACAGTCTTCTCCAGATTTAAGATAGGTATCGAAATATTGATTTTAAATGGAATTTTTACCTTTACCGGACTTTGGATGATCTCAAAAAAACCAACTTTATAATCTTTATGCAAAAAATAACCGAATCTCCTTCGCTTTATAGACATCTCGAAAATAAATCGACTATGGAGCTCCTTGATGATATCAATACTGAAGATCAGAAAGTTGCCTTGGCCGTTCAAAAATCTATCCATCAGATTGCTCCGCTCATAGATGTAATAACTGAAAAAATGATCTCCGGAGGTCGGTTGTTCTACATCGGAGCTGGAACAAGTGGAAGACTGGGTGTCCTGGATGCATCAGAATGTCCCCCAACATTTGGAGTACCAAAAGATTGGGTAATAGGTTTAATCGCTGGGGGTGATCAGGCATTGCGGAATCCGGTAGAAGGTGCTGAAGACAATCCTGATCAGGCGTGGATGGATCTGGCTTTTTATAATATTGACGATAATGATGTCCTAGTTGGAATTGCTGCTTCGGGAACTACTCCCTACGTCATCAATGGCCTGAAAACAGCAAATGAACACGGAATTATAACCGGAAGTATATCCTGCAATCCAAACTCCCCACTGTCTGTAGTCGCAAAATATCCTATAGAAATTGTCGTTGGTCCTGAATATGTGACTGGAAGTACAAGAATGAAATCAGGTACAGCACAAAAACTAGTACTTAATATGATCAGTACAAGCGTAATGATTAAACTTGGACGGGTACGTGACAATAGGATGGTAGATATGCAACTAAGTAATGAAAAACTGGTAGATAGAGGAGTAAAAATGGTTATAGAAAATACCGGTTTAAACTACGAAGATTCCAAAGCCCTATTATTGGAAAAGGGATCTGTAAGAAATGCTATCGATTCAATGGGGAAAAAGTAAAATAAGGGATATTGTTCCACCCTTAATTTTTTACCCAGTAATCCAATACTAAAACTTTTTCTACATGCGGCCCTAGCAATGTACCAAATGCTTTGTGATCAGGATGTGGTAAATAAATATCGCGGTCTGCTTCGCTATCAAATGTTAGGAAAAAACAATGTGTAAATCCCTGGGCTATATTCTCAGGACTGTTATTAATGCCCCATTCATAACCTTTGATTTCTTTTATTTTCTGAGGCAAAGCGCCAAATGCTTTTTCAATATGTTGAACGTCGTCAGCAGAACTTGTCTCATTAAATTTAAAGAGGACAACATGTCTTAATTGTGCATTTCCAAGTGGTTTCTTTTGAGAAAAAACATGCTGTGTGGAGAATACTAAAAAGACTATACTTAAGATTGTTTTGATACACATTTTTATTTCTAATTTAAAACAAAATGTGATGATTACTTACAAAATGTTAAGTCTCTTTTGCTGTACTCAAGTATAGCGTCAATGCTACTTTTTTTGGGGCTAAACTGAACTCTTGGGAGCATATGAAATGATGTCATTAATTCGGTATACGTCTCCATCAATGTGCTATCATCTTCCATGGCAAACTCCATCTCAAGTTTGTCAAAGAGGTCACACTCTTTATATATAAATTGAATAAGTTGATTTTCAGTGTAATGGTGTGTCATGTATTGGATTTAAAAGATGAAACAATATTTTAATTTACAGTAATTTAACAGATTATTATAACAAATTATTGTGTTTAAGTACAACTATTTTACTTTATACCATATCTGAGTTCTGCCAAACATAGACACTCCGACAAAGCCACGAACTTTTAACTTATCCGTTCCGTCAAGCTCAATTTTACAGTCATATACTTTCCCCTTTTTCGGGTCCAGAATTTCTCCTCCTTCCCACACTTTACCTGTTTTTTTGAGATCCCAAAGTATATCCATGCCTACCAGACTTTTGCCTTTATTAGCTCCCGTACATTTATCACATTTGGTGATTGTAGCGGCTGGAAGCAATTTGATGACCTTTCCGCGGAGAGTTCCGTTTTGTTCATAGATTTCTATATGGGATTTTTCTCTTCCATCTTCATCGTCCAGATTTTTCCAGATACCAATTGGAGATTGAGCATATATGAAAAAACTTAAAAGTAAGTATGGTATAATTAAAAGGTTTCTATTCATAAACAGATGATTTTTATTTATTCATTAAAAAGTAAAAACAACATAATTTATTGTGCAATTGTAATTAATATTCTTCCAATTCTCTTGGATGCCAGAAAAGTTCATTCATCTTTACCACTTTATGGTCAATAATCTCAATGCCTTCCGACTCCAGTCTCTCCTGCATTAACGTGGGCGTGGCAAAATGAAGTCTCCCGGAAAGTTCGCCCAGCCTATTTACCACCCGATGAGCCGGTATAATGTCATCACTGCTATGACAATGGTTGAGAGCCCAGCCTACCATCCTTGCAGATCCCAGTGCTAGAAAATCTGCAATAGCACCATAAGTACTGACTTTTCCTGAAGGAATTAAACGGGTAACATCATATACTCTTTGAAAATAATGATCCTTTTTTACATCTTTATCGGGGCTTATTTTTTTTGTAGGCATGAGTCTTGTTACTTTTGTACAAAATTAATTAAAATGCTCAAAACAAAAGTCAAAATAAGTAAAGTTAACAATCTGACTGATGCAAGATATTTTGCTGCTATGGGTGTAGATTATTTGGGGTTTTGCTGCAATACCGGTACAGAGATGTACTGTGCGCCATCCAAAATAAAAGAGATCACTGAATGGGTCGCAGGCCCACAATTTGTACTGGAGTTTGATGGTTGGCAGCAGGAAGCAGATATCCAGGGGCTGCTTTCAACTGGTATCGGTCACGCTGTCCATTTTGGCGCATTTGCTACCTATGCAGCATCTTTTGAAGTACCTGTGTTTAAAGATTTTATTCTTGAAAACATAGATGAATCTGATTTTGCTGGCGTCGATTTTCCTGTAATCCGATCTGAAAAAAATTACCATCAACTTACCGATACAGAAAAGTCTAAAATAAACGATCTTGCGGCTCAAAAAAGTATTTTCCTTGATATTCTATTTGAAGCAAAAGATTTGGGTGAAGTGTTAAAAAACTTATCTGTTTATGGTTTGATCTTACGAGGTGGAGACGAAGAAAAAATAGGAGTGAAGTCTTTTGAAGAATTGGATGATATTTTTGAAATTCTACACGATTAATACCAATAAAATCTATACCATTCTATTTTTTTTCGGCTTTTTGGTATATTTCAAGTTGGGGATAATCTTTAATTACAGACATCATTTTAACTTTATCCATTGGAAAGCCTTCAAAATAAGGCACAATCATCGCTTGCTCAAAATCATTCTTTATCAGACGATCTTTTAACGCTTTAGCTTCGTCATATTTTACAAAATTACCCATCGTATAGGTATATTGTTCTTCGTTTGCCCTCTTTTCCACAATATTTTCAAGATTCCAGCCGAGCACATCACTCTTGAGCATCTGAGATACTTTTGAAAAAATTACTCGAAATGTTACTCCTTTATTTTTTTCATTAAAATTATCCCAAAGTGTGTCGCGATATTGGGGAGCTACCACAGGAATATCATACAGCACTCTAACGTCTTCGTTTGCTCCGTTTAATATGTTTACATCTATACGCCTATTGGTTTTATCTGCTAGTGTGGAGGGGATGCCATTTATAGATGGTGAAGCAAGAGGTAAGCCGGCTCCGCAACCATACAATATAATTCTATGGCCACTTATACCTGATTTAATCAACTCTTCAGCCGCCTTTTCTGCTCTTTTCATAGAAAAATACAAATCTAATTCAGTTCGCCCTTCAGATATAAAATGACTGGTCAAAAAGACTTTTATATCGGGGTATATTACCATTAATTCAGCAATTTTGGCGATTTGATTCAGGTTTGTTGTATTAAGAACATCTTCATTTTTAGAAAAATATAGAGGTTTACTTACAAAATCCCGGCTTTTACTCGGTTCTTTTATGATTTGGTTTTGTTCATCTACATCGACTTTAATAGAATCGTTAAGGAGAAGATTATTTTGAGTATCCATAAAATCCGGAACTTCAACATAAGCCAATTGTCCAAGAACCTGATCTTTAAAATAAGCTATATACAAATCTTTCCCTCCATATGACTCGATCCTATCTGAAGCAAATAATGCTGACAAACCGTCAAAGGATAATTCAAAATCTATATCATTTCCCGGCGAGTTGATGGGTATTCCTATGTTCTTGATATTTTCCCATCCTTTATTTGGAATATATGCGGAAACAAATATGTCAAATCCTCCCAAAGTTTCTGTTCTGTCTGAAGAAAAGTATAGTGTATTCCCGTTTTTGATCAGAAAAGGTGCAATTTCATCAGAATCAGTATTTATTCCGGCACCTAAATTGAGCGGTTCCTGCCAGTTATTTTGTTTTTTTGAAGCATAGTACAAATCATAACCTCCATAACCTCCATCCATCTTTGATGAAAAAAGAATAAGGCTGTCGCTAAAGACAAACAAATCCTTGTCTCCTCTTTCTGCTTTAAAAGGAAGATTGGTTGGATCCGGCAATTTTGTGGGATCTCTGTCAATATTGAAAGTATCTGTATAAAGTACACCTGTGTTTAGGTCAGAACTTTTTATAAAGTAAATTATTGACCCATTCTGATTGAAGTCCTGAAGGATGTCATGTTTTGGAGTGTTTATCAATTGTTCAAATGGCAGAACAGTGCTCCAATTGCCATCTTTAAGGTCCACCATAAACATGTCTGACGAATAGGTGCCTTTCAAAACATCAGATAAGCCTTTTTTATCCCTTAGTCCCCCTATGGTACCCGCTCTTGCTGAAGAAAAATAATATCTGCCTGGCTTTGTTGGGCTCTGTACGGGACCAAACTCATCATATATTGTATTCACTTTTGACCCCAGATTTTCTACGAATGCAAGATTCTGCCAATACTTGTAATTTTTAGAATACCCGCATCGTTTTATTTCTTTGACAATCTTATGCCACTCTTCCGAGTCGGGTTTTAATGTATTCAGATAGGTTTTGTAAAATTTGGCTGCCTCGGTATACTCTTTCTTTGCAAAATATGCCATACCTGAATACTTAAATCTGGTATGATCCAGTGACTTAAGTTTATGTGCTGCAGCCATATCGGTGATACAAGCATCAGGTTGATTGGAATAGAGATAACACAATCCTCTTTTAATGAGCAATTTTGGGTCTTTTTCCGTTTTGTTGTATGCCTTATATGCGGCTAAAGCATCTCTGTATTTGCCTGACTCAAAATAAATGTCCCCTTGTTTTTTTATTGCCTTCTGAGCAATGGAAACATCAGGGTGCATAAACCAAACCAATACAATGATTAAAATGCTTCGGACCATCCTATTATATTGATGTATTACTATCAAATTTTTCAAGATAATCAGCAATTCTTCGCAGGAAAGAACCGCCAAGTGAGCCATCTACAATTCTATGGTCGTAAGATAATGACAAAAACATCAATTGCCTGATTGCAATTACATCACCATACTCAGTCTCCAAAACTGCAGGTTTTTTCCTGATTGCACCTGTTGCAAGAATGGCTACCTGAGGTTGGTTTATGATCGGAGTACCCATCACATTTCCAAAAGTGCCCACATTGGTAATAGTGAAAGTTCCATCTTTAATTTCATCCGGTTTGAGTTTGTTTTCTCTGGCTCTTTTTGCCAGGTCATTGACTGATTTGGCAAGTCCCGCGAGATTCAGATAATCCGCATTTTTTACCACTGGTACAATAAGGTTTCCTGAAGGTAGTGCAGCAGCCATTCCAATGTTGATGTCCTTTTTTATTATTATTTTATTCCCTTCCAAAGAGATATTGATCATGGGAAAATCTTTTATTGATTTTACAACAGCATCAATAAAAAGAGGAGTAAAAGTGATATTCTCTCCATACTTTTCCTGAAATTTCTTTTTATTTTTTTCTCTCCAAAGCACCATGTTTGTAACATCTGCTTCTACAAATGAAGTGACATGAGGTGCTGTTTGTTTGGACATGACCATGTGATCTGCTATCAGCTTCCTCATTCTGTCCATTTCGACTATTTCGACATTTCCGGATACTGAAACGGCATGTGCTTGTGGTATGTTTTTAACTGTTGGCGCATTTAGATCAATGGATTGTGACGACGAGACACCCCTATCTGATGCAATATAAGCCAGTATATCCTGTTTGGTCACCCGTCCATTTGCTCCACTACCTTTTATCTGACTTAATTCATCATTTCCGATTTTCTCTTGTTTGGCAATATTCTTTACTAAAGGAGAATAAAACCTTTCGTCTTCAGAAAATGAAACTGAAGGATTAGTCAATTCTGCTTTTATTGTTTCGATATTTTGGACAATATCTGCCGTTGATTCAACTATTTCCGACGGTTTTTCTTCCCTGACTGACGGTGTGGCTGCTGGTTTAACATTTTCACCTTCCGTGGCAATGATGGCTATTATTTTTCCCACCTCGACTACAGAATCTTCAGGATACAGAATCTCTGCTATTGTACCTGAGACAGGAGACGGAATCTCAGAATCTACTTTATCTGTTGCTATTTCAAGGATGGTTTCATCCATAGCCACATTATCGCCCACATTTTTTACCCACTTCAGGATGGTCGCTTCTATAATACTTTCCCCCATTTTGGGCATTAATAATTCGACTCTGGCCATTGTAAAACTATTTCGGTTAGGTATTGAAAGGACAAAATTACGAATTATTATGGTCTGATTGCAAAAGAAAATAATTTTATAGCCGACGGTTTCATTTATCTGTAATTAAGTACCATAAAAAAGCAATTGAATAAACGGCGAATAAATTTTACATTTATTAAAAAAAACAAGTCATCATTTCCATTAGGTCTGAACACATTATTCTTAATTCGTTATTATACTCAAAATAAATTGGTTTGCGAAAATTTCATTTTCCAATTTATTGATGCTGAGTATAATGGCGACAGAATTTTTTGTCTTGATGAAGACATGAGTATCATCGTCTTTTAAAAATAAATACTCGTCGGTATAATAATTTAGAATAATCAGATTAAGCAATTTTTGGTTAGGAATCACATAAATACTATACTGTAAATCGCTAATAAATATTTTACAAAAAGTCAACTCATTTTTTTATTCCCATCCATTTCTTGTGCTTACAAATAAATGTATTTAGAAATAAAATTTCAATTCTTAATCCTATTATAAATAAGATTGGAGTTATATGCCTATTCGGAAATAAAAATACGTCCAATTATTATTCTTGATAAATGTATAATTTCACCAAAAATTATATATCTTGCTTCTTTTTTAAAATATATTTTGTGTATTTAAGAATATTTACCAAAAGATATATTGATTTTAATAATTATTAGTTTTTTATTAAGACCTTTTGTTTGAGATATTTTATTGCAAGTTAAATTTATCATCCTTTTAAAAATTATAAAAAATGAAGCATCTCTGTATGATTGTTTTGTGTTGTTCTGGTCTGTATTTAACTGCCCAGGTAAAAATAGAAAGACAGGTTTTCGGTATTTCAGGCTCTTCTGTTAAAGCTGAATCTTTTTCTCTAGACTGGACTTTGGGCGAAGTTGCCGTAACTAGTCATAATTCATCTTTCGGAAGTCTTACTGAGGGATTTCAACAAGCTTTTATTAAAATAGAATCTCCTTCTATTTCGATAAAAAATGTTTCAGATATCCTGATTATGCCAAACCCGGCATCTTCTTTTGTTACTGTCAAATTCTTGCAAGAACCTAAAGAATTAATCAAGTGGGAATTATTTGATATCACAGGGAAGTCTTTACAGCAAAATACTTTTGATTTGTCTTCTTATCATGAAATTGATCTAAGCAACGTTTCGGATGGTATCTATGTCCTTAAATTTTCAGGTGAAAATTCCATACAAACACACAGAATTACAAAAACAAGATTTTAATAATCGGCATCAATTCTTTAATCAAAACCAATATCATCATGACAAAACGTTTTTTATTTACTTTAGCTTTTATTTTTTCCTGCCTCTTTATTTGGGCGCAAGGATTACCTTCAGGAATTAATTATCAAGCAGTAGCTCGTGATTCTAAAGGTCAACCAATGATCAATAAGGACATCAATTTTAAAATATCTTTACTGGCCGGAGATGCTCAAGGCAAAACCGTGTACGAAGAAACTCACAGTGTTCAAACTGGTGAAATCGGGATGTTTAGTATTATCATTGGTCAGGGTAAAGCCCTTAGAGGTCTTTTCAGCGAAGTGCCCTGGAGTGAGAAACAGATTTGGATGGAAGTAGCGATTGACGAATATAAAAAGGGAAAATATATGACTCTAAGTGCCAGCAAACTTATGGCGGTGCCTTATGCCTTTCATGCCGGTACAGCGGATGGTGTGGTTGGAGAAGAAGCTTCAGGCAGAAATGATTTAGGACCTTCAGCTTTCTGGAAAGTAAATGGAAATAATATGACCTTTCCAGGATCAATGTTTATGGGTACCATCGATTTTAAAGATTTGGTATTTAAAACAAACAGCATTGAAGCCATGCGGATTGGAGCAAATGGGGATATAAACATTAAGAACACTTTGAATGTGGGTGTAGATATAAATGTTGGTCGCGATGCCAATATTGGTCGCGATGCCAATTTAGGAAGAAATTTAAATGTAGAAGGCATCGCTCGTTTCAACAATACTGCACAATCCAACACTAAAGACGATGGTTCTGTCATCGTAGAAGGAGGTGTAGGTATTGAAAAAAATGTCAACATCGGCGGAAATACTGAAATTGATGGTACACTCGGTGTCGATGGTGTCACCACACTAAAAAACACCACTGAATCTACTACTAAAGATAATGGTGCACTCATTGTAGAAGGAGGCGTAGGTATTGAAAAAAATGTCAACATCGGCGGAAATACTGAAATTGATGGTACCCTCGGAGTAGATGGTGTCACCACCTTAAAAAACACCACTGAATCTACTACTAAAGATAATGGTGCACTCATTGTAGAAGGAGGCGTAGGTATTAAAAAAAATGTCAACATCGGCGGAAATACTGAAATTGATGGTACCCTCGGAGTAGATGGTGTCACCACCTTAAAAACACCATTGAATCTACCACTAAAGACAATGGTTCTCTCGTAGTGGAAGGCGGTGTAGGTGTAGAAAAAAACATAAACATCGGCGGAAACAGTGCGTTATCTGGAAACAGTACTATAGGAGGTACTATAGGTGTTAATGGAGTTGCCACATTCAACAATACCACCCAATCTACGACTAAAGACAATGGTGCTGTGGTGATTGAAGGTGGCGTGGGCATAGAAAAGAATATTAACGTAGGTGGCAATTCTTCTGTAGCTGGAAACGCTTCAGTTACAGGTAATTCGACAATTGGAGGCAATTCAACAGTCAACGGTTTAACAGGACTCAATGGTCAGGTTACAATTAGCGCCAATGTAGGAGGGGGATCAGACAGTTATGGAGCTTATCCACTGAGAGTGGAAGGAAGTGAACAAGGAGTTGCTATAAAATTAAGTGTGGGAACACCACTTGGAGCAAATAACTTCCTTACTTTTTTTAATAGTTCAGGTAATGCAGTAGGTGGCGTAGAAGGACAAGACTATGCGGAAAAACAAGCTTGGCCCCCAAATGTATTTGACCGATCCATAATGATTGCTACTGAAATTAAAAGTGGTGTTGGCATTGGATTATCATTTATTCCTACATGTACAGGTGGATTTATTGTTTCTTGCGGGGTTAGTGGATCCAGCATTGCTTTAGCAGCAGCTGACCTTATATTGGCCACAGCAAATTTGATTGCGTATGAAGTTTTCTTATCTCAATATATTGGGGTAACTTATTCTTCCGGTTCCGCGGATTATGCCGAATGGCTTGAACGAGCTTATCCGGAAGAGGAGATTTATGCTGGAGATATTGTAGCGGTAAATGGAGGTAAGATTACAAAATATACTGAAAAAGCCCAACAGTTTATGGCAATTTCTACCAATCCTGCTATCCTCGGTAATGTACCTACAGACGGCAATGTCTCTAACATGGAGAAGGTTGCTTTTATGGGACAGATTCCTGTAAAGGTTAGGGGAATAGTCTTGATAGGTGATTATATTTTACCTTCAGGTTTGCACGATGGTATTGGAATTGCTGTCTCTCCTGATGAAATTACAGCTGAACAGTATAGAAAAATTGTAGGTGTTGCATGGTCCAATTCCTTTCTAGAAAAAGGAATATCCTATATTAATATGGCCATCGGACTTAATTCAAATGATGTTTCAATATTAGCAGCCAAACAAGAAAAGAAAATCAAAGAACTAGAAAATCAAAACATTGCCATGGAGAAAAAATTCAAATCACTTGAAGATCGCTTGAGTGCTCTTGAGAAGGGCACAATCTATATTCCGGCCGAAAATTTAGCAGATATTTCAAAAGATATACCAGTCATTGCATCACCAAAAGTAATGACCCGTGAAGAAACCTTGGCATACGAAATGCCATCTGAACTTAACGATAATGTAATGAAAGAAGCTATGGCCTATCTGGAGAGTGAATATAAAAGAAGAGGAATAAATATAGCTAACCATCCAGGCTTACATAAACTTTTAACAGACATGGATTTCCAGGCTGAAGTAATTCAAAAAACTAAAGAGACGTATAAAGCTACTTATCAGAATTTTATTGCCGGGGTAAAACATTAATGTTCTTCTAATTTATTAGTATAAACAAATATAATTCATAACAAAGCCGCTTCTGAAATACTCTAGAAGCGGCTTTTATTGTGACTGATCTCTCAGCGTTTTTTAACTTTCATCATAATGCTTTAAACCATTTTTAATAAAATAAAAGCCTATGCATTAACATATAAAGGTCTTTTGTCTCCATTTAGTCATTATTTGTTTCAATTGGAATCCTTAACTTTTTGAGTTTTAACTGTTTATGCATCAAATTTATATTATGATTCTCAATTAACTATGAAAATAAAAATAATTGTTAGCTTTGCATTAAAAGTAATTGAATTTCTATTTACTAAGTGAAAAATATTATTTCTTTATATTTTAAATCTATCTAATTTTATATAATTTCTTTTATGAAACATTTTAACACAATAATTCTGCTCTTTTTTAGCCATATATTTATGGCACAGCCAATGTTAGAAAGACAGGTTTTCGGTATTTCAGGCACTTCTGTTAAAGCTGAATCTTTTTCTTTGGACTGGACTTTGGGAGAATTTGCAATAGCCAGTCATAATTTATCTTTAGGAAGTCTTACTGAAGGATTTCAACAATCTTTTGTTAAGATAGAAACTCCTTCTATTTCTATAAAAAAGGTTTCTGATATCCTGATTATGCCAAACCCGGCTACTTCATTTGTTACTGTCAAATTCTTACAAGAACCCAAAGAATTAATAAAGTGGGAATTGTTCGATATCACTGGAAAGTCGTTACAAACAAATATTTTTGATTTGTCTTCGTTTCATGAAATTGATCTAAGCAACATTACAGATGGTATTTATATCCTTAGATTTTCAGGTGAAAATACCATACAAACACACAGAATTATAAAAACAACATTTTAATAATGCACATCAATTCTTTAATCAAAACCAACATTATCATGAAAAAACGTTTTCTATTTACTTTAGCTTTTATTTTTTCCAGCCTCTTTATTTGGGCGCAAGGATTACCTTCCGGAATCAATTATCAAGCAGTAGCTCGAGATTCTAAAGGTCAACCAATGATCAATAAGGAAATCAATTTTAAAATATCATTACTGGCAGGAGATGATCAGGGCAAAACCGTGTACGAAGAAACTCACAGTGTTCAAACAGGTGAAATCGGCATGTTTAGTATTATTGTTGGTCAAGGTAAAGCAATTAGAGGTCTTTTCAGCGAAGTGCCCTGGAGTGAGAAACAGATTTGGATGGAAGTAGCCATTGACGAAAATAAAACAGGAAAATATTTAACCCTGAGTGCCAGTAAACTGATGGCAGTTCCTTATGCTTTTCATGCCGGTACAGCGGATGCGGTGGTAGGTGAAGAAGCCTCGGGCAGAAATGATTTGGGCCCTTCTGCTTTCTGGAAAGTAAACGGAAATAATATGACCTGGCCTGGATCTATGTTTATGGGTACCATAGACTATAAAGATTTAATATTTAAAACTAACAGTATAGAAAGATTAAAAATTACAAAAGATGGAGATATAAACATTACCAACAGTCTGAATGTGGGTATAGATGTAAATGTGGGTCGAGATGTGAATGTAGGTCGAGATGTGAATGTAGATCGCAATTTAAATGTAGACGGAATCGCAAGATTTAATAATACAGCTCAATCCAACACTAAAGACGATGGATCTGTAATCATAGAAGGTGGAGTAGGTATTGAAAAAAATGTCAATATTGGTGGAAATACTGAAATAGATGGTACCCTCGGAGTAGATGGTGTGACCACACTAAAAAACACTACTGAATCTACCACAAAAGACAATGGTGCACTCGTAGTTGAAGGTGGAGTAGGAGTCGAAAAAAATATTAATATTGGTGGGAACAGTGTGGTATCCGGAAACAGTGCGGTGACTGGAAACAGTACTGTAGGGGGAACTCTGGGTGTTAATGGAATAGCTACATTCAACAATACAACCCAATCAACAACTAAAGACAATGGTGCTGTAGTGATAGAAGGTGGTGTGGGTATTGAGAAGAATATAAATGTTGGTGGCAATGCTTTAGTTAATGGCAATTCTACGGTTAATGGTAATACTACCGTCAATGGCTTTACTGGACTCAATGGTCAGGTTACTATCAATGCTGCTGTTTTCGGTGGTGATGCAAGTTATGATGCATATCCGCTTAGAGTACAGGGTAGTGAACAAGGTATTGCTATAAAATTAAGTACATCATCCCCGGTGGGTGATCATAATTTTGTAACTTTTTTTAACAGCTCCGGTAGTGCAGTGGGAAGCATACAAGGACAAAATTATGCGGAAAAAGAAGCTGAACCGGAAAATATATATGAAAGGACAATTAATATTGCTACGGAAGTTAAATGTGGAATAGCTCTTGGTTTATCTTTTATCCCTACCTGTGTAGTTGGATTGATTGCCTCATGTGGTCCAAGCGGATCCAGTATTGCCATGGCTGCAGCAGATCTTGCATTGGCTACTGTAAATTTGATTACATGGGAAGTATTCTTGGCTTCCGGTTTTACCCCCGACGGTAATGGTGTAACATATGGTTCAGGATCAGCAGATTATGCGGAATGGCTCGAGCGCGCTTACCCGGAAGAGCCAATTTCTGCAGGGGATATAGTAGCCGTAAATGGAGGGAAGGTTACTAAATATACAAAAAATGCTCAGCAGTACATGGCAATATCTACCAATCCGGCTATTCTGGGAAATATACCAGCAGACGGTAATGTCAGCAATATGGAGAAGGTTGCTTTTATGGGTCAAATTCCGGTAAAGGTCAGAGGAGTCGTACTTACAGGCGATTATATATTGCCTTCCGAACTGCATGACGGAACAGGAATTGCTGTATCTCCCAATAAAATAACTGCTGAACAGTATCGTAAAATCGTAGGTGTAGCATGGTCAAATTCCTTCCTGGAAAAAGGGGTCTCTTTTGTAAATATGGCCATCGGCCTCAATTCAAATGATGTTTCTACTCTTGTAGCAAAGCAAGAAAAGAAAATCATGGAAATGGAAAATAAATACAAATCCTTGGAAGAGAGATTGGTCGCTTTAGAAAAAGGTACAAATTATACTCCAACAAAAGATTTGGCAACTGTTTCAATGGATAAATCTACCACTGAATCTGGAAAAGTAATAGCTCAAGAAGAAACTGCGGCATATCAAATGCCATCTGAACTAAGTGATGATGTAATGAAAGATGCCATAGCGTATTTGGATGCAGAATATAAAAGAAGAGGATTAAACCCAAAAAATCATCCGGGTATGCATAAACTTTTAACAGATCTGGATTTTCAGGCAAAAGTAATTCAAAAAACAAAAGAAACATATAAAGCCACTTATCAGAATTATATTGCTGGTGTTAGGTATTAAATACTTATAGTTTTGGGGTTTCTTTTTTGATGAGAATATAAAAAAAATAGCCGTTTCTGATTATAAGGAAGCGGCTATTTTTGTTTTCTTTATTACCGTTTTCAATATTATTCAGGTTATCCCCAGAGATGGGTTAATTATTTATAAACAAGAGTTCCCGGCTTTTGAAAAGGTGAATCGAAGCTTAAGTATTAGTTATATTTTCGCCAGATAATATAAAATTTTTTCTCCTATAGAATCGCACATACATATCAAAACAAAATCAGAAGAAATACTCTAGCATAAATCTTTCTGATGTTTAATTCTACTTTGTTAACTTAGCTTTTATATTAAATTTCAGATCAAATATTGGCTAAAACATGGTCTAAATACCAAACCTTAAGGTAGTAAGTAAAAGCGTGGCCTTTCCGGTACGCGGAGCGATTTAGCGGAACTAGCCTTTTTTGTTTACTTTTTTTCTAGGCTGCATTCCAAAGGAATATGCGTGGATATGCAAAAAAGTACAACTGAACGATCCTGTAAGGTGATGCATGACAATGCATCAAGTGAAGGCACCCGATAGGGATGCGAAGCGCGGCTCGAGCGACAAAACCAGATAAATGAAGATAGTCCAATCATTAAGAACTCAATCATTTTTTAACTTGGCTTTACATTGTCATGACAATACAATCTAAGTTTCAAACATAATGAATGAGTAAAAATGCTGCATTTAGTGCTCAATTCTTAATTTAACAATGTAGAATTAAATACTAATTTATAATACTTAAATATCTTATTTTAGTTCATAAATTAATGGCAAAAATGAAAAGAGCCCGCGTTATTGTTGGCGGTCTAAAGCATGGCATTTGATGTTATAGCATCAGTGTCGTGTTTGTCTGAATATTGTTTTTGCAAAATTGAACTTTTGATCAATTAATGAAAGGAACAGCCAATTAGTCTGACATTAATTCTATAATTTCTTAATAGAGCATTCATTTTTGAGTCGTATGGGAATTCATTTCGGATTTTTAAGTAATAATGAATGAAGACCCTAATTACTATTCCTTTATAAATTTATATCTCTCCCCATTATGAAGCAATAAAATATAGGTTCCTGTAGAAAGCTCTGCCATTGATACAGTATTCTGACCAGCATTCAAAAATTTGGAGAGGACCAATCTGCCGTGAACATCATAAACATTTATCACATTATCATGTGCCGTAGTGATAGTGGCTTCATCTCCGACGGGGTTAGGAAATATCATGAATTCCCTGGAGTTATAAGAAACTGATGCGATATTACTGTATGAAAACTTACCGTCAAAGTCCATTTGTTTGATCCGGTAATAATTCATGCCTGCTGTTGGAGACTCATGTATAAAACTATATGTCTTAGTATCTGAAGTATTACCTTCCCCCTTTTGTTCACCTACTCTATAGAACTCCTTGCCATTATTACTATGCTCTATCACAAATTTTTCATTATTAATTTCGCTGACTGTTGACCATTCTACCCTGGAATAACGATTTTGAATGGAGGCTGTAACCGGCTTTAACCATTGTACTGGTAAAACACTTTCATTAATTACAGTGAAATCTGTCCCTAGCAATGTTAACGCATCCAAAGAATACACTCTATTAATGTTGGCACTATCTAACAATGTAAGCTGGAAAACTTTTCCGGTACCAGGTAACGTCTGTAATGGTATGGTAAACGTTGCATCCCATTGTCCATTTAATGTAGATGATGATGTAATATCATATAAGGCAGTGGTACTTTGAAATGTATTATTTGGTAATCGTATGGTAACCGATGCTGATTTGACTCCAGCTATGTTGTCTGAAGCTGTAGCTCTTACTATAATATTCTGTGCCGCTAAAGTGATATTAACACTTGCAGGCGTAACTGTAAAAGAAGTAAGTGAAGGGGCGGTATTATCTGGATTACTATTAATAATGTTAAAGCCAGTTGTGCCAAATGTTCCAATTGCTGGCATAGACATAGCTGTATAAGTAATTTGATTTCCTGACGTATCTACAGCATTCAACGAAGTAATATTAGCAGTACCCGGCAAAGTAAATTTTGGAATAGTAAATTCTAATTCCCACATGCCATCTAGAGCGGTCAAAGGAAGAGGTAAAGTGCCTAATGAATTAATTGTAGATCCGTTAGGTAGTTCAATATTGGCTGAAACGGTCCTTACACCACTTAAATTGTCCGTTAATCTGGCTGTAACTGTTATATTTTTTGAGCTGGTGGATACATCAACTGGTATTGGGGCGATATCGAAAGATACTAAAACAGGAGCGACATTATCGGGGGGATTTGTATTAATTACTGTAAAAGTAGGTGTACCTAATGCTGGAAAGTTAATAGATGAATAAGATCTCGGATTGTTCGAATTATCAAACAAAATCATTTGAAGCAGGTTCCCGGTTCCTGACAGTGAAAGTTGCGGAATGACGAAAACAGTTTGCCAAACACCGTTTAAATTTGTGCCTGAATTTAATGCTGCGTTTTGGGTTATAAGCGTTCCATTTGGTAATTGTATTGTAACAATCACATTATTTACGCCACTTGAATTATCCGTTATGTTCGCACTAAACGTTAGATTGGCAGGACTACTTGAGACATCCACACTCGCAGGTGTGAAGTTAAATGATGTCATAATAGGTGCTTGTGTATCCTGAGCACTAAGAGTAATACAAGAAAATATGACAAAAATAAAGGTTGTTACTGCTTTCAAAATGATTAGATTTTTATCTTTTGGTAAATAAATTTTGTCCAGATAGAGCGCGATACAAACATCTCACAAGATTAATATTGTGTAAACCAATTCATTTATCTGTCTAAACAATACTAATTGGCAAATAAAATATTTTATTCAAATTTTATTTCTGAATTATCTTCTGTCAAATATATGAATTTTATTTGAATAAGATGTAATGCATTTACCGACTTTTCAACAATTATGTTATATTAATAAATAGCTTTTTCATAATTGTTTGTTAGTCAATATAATATGAACTTTTGACTATATGTCAACTAATCGCCTTGAACATTGATCGTCTTTATAAAGGAGACAGAATTTTAAAAAAATGAAATGGTCTGGGAATAATCTATGTCTCTGATATAAATTTCCTCAACAGATTGAGTGCATACACAGATGCTATTTCAATATTTTTTTCCCTGTCTTTACCTGCCTTGAGCAAATAGGTCACTTTGTGATGTCTGCTTCCGGCACAAATCCAAATGGTTCCTACTGGTTTTTCCAAAGTGCCTCCATCAGGTCCGGCAATACCGGAGACAGCAACAGCCATATCAACACCCAACACTTCGATAGCCCCATCCACCATTTCCATCACAGTAGCTTCGCTTACCGCTCCATGTTCAGCTAAAGTATCTTTGTCTACCTTAAGAATATTTATCTTTATATCATTGGAGTATGCTACTATGCCGCCCATAAAATAAGCAGACGAACCAGGTACGGAAACCAATTTACTGGCAATCAATCCGCCTGTGCAGCTTTCAGCAGTGCCAATTTTAAGTCCCTTTTCAATACTAAGGCTATAAATCTCTTTTTCCAGAGATGTTTCTCCGTAGCCATAGACCACATCACTAATCCGGTCTGATATTAAATTGGTATAATGTGTTACCAATTGTTGGAGTTCAGATTCGTTTTGTCCGATCCCACTGATTCTAAGTCTTACCTGTGCCAATGCCGGAAGATAAGCTATTTTTATGTTTGGAGGAAAGGAGGATACTATATCCGAGATCTTATTTTCTATGGTAGTTTCGCCTACGCCACATGTAAGGATAGTTTTGTGTAGGATGACGTTGGGGGACTCAGCTCTTAAAATGGGCATTACTTCCTCTTCCATGATAGACTTCATCTCGTATGGAACACCAGGCATGGAAATTATTCTTTTACCTTGGTGATAAAACAACATTCCCGGTGCCGTTCCCATGGAGTTTTTAAGGATATGAACACCTTGTGGCATCAGGCATTGGTCATTATGCGATGGAGACATTGGCCTCTCCATGCGGTCAAATATTCTTTTTATCCGGTCAAAGGTTTCCTGATGAAAAAACAACTCCACACCCAGAAAATCTGCTATGGCCTTTTTAGTTATATCATCCTTCGTTGGCCCCAGACCTCCGGTCATAAAAACAATATCTGATTCATTGAGCGCCTGTGACAATCCCAAAATAATTTCATTGTGCTGGTCACCAACTGAAAAAGTTTTTTTTAACTGAATCCCAATTTCAGATAGTTTTTGCCCCAAATAAGCGGAGTTGGTGTCAATAACCTGACCTATGAGAATTTCGTCTCCGACGGTGATGATGGCTGCCTGCATAATAAGTTATGATTATAAGCCTCCATCAGGATCACTCATTAATCCTCTGTTTATAAATCCGATAAGCGGTTTCAAAATTGTAAAAGTATTGATGATGTGACCTACGAGTTTATCTGAAGTAAGCATTTCGTCAGGCAACGGTGTCGATGCTGTGAAGCTTTTCAGCTTTAAAAACTCAATGGCAGGGTCTTCTGCATTATATCCTTTCGGAGGTCTGGTTAGTTTCTGTCCATCTTCTACATCCAGTGATCCAAAGGTTTTTTTATACAATGGATTATTGAGTATGTCGACGAGATCATGGTAAAAATAATGGATCTCTTTGCGTACTTTTGATAATAAAGGCGCTTCAGGCATCCAGAGCCCGCCACCAATGAACGATTGGCCTGGTTCAATATGAAGATAATACGCAGCCAGATTAAACTTTTTACCTCCGGGATGCAAAGCTATACCCAGATTGGTTTTATACGGTGATTTATCTGCTGAAAAACGAACATCTCTGTTGATTCTGAATATACAGTCTTTGGCAGTAACCATGTCTAAAGATGGGTCTATATCTTTCATTTGTTCAAGTATTCTACCTGCCAATGAAATATAGTCTGATTTCATTTTGTCATATCTTTTCCTGTTTTGATCAAACCAGGATTTGGAATTATTACTTTTAAGCTCTTTTAAAAATTCTATCGTAGTTGGTTGCACCATAATTTTTATGTGTGAATGGTCATTAATAATTATACTCTAAAATCTAAAACCAAAAGAAATCTCGAAACCTATATTCCTGTCAAAATGATCACTGAATTTGAATCTACTGTTTTCTTCGTCAAATGTTTTCCTTAGAACATCCACTTTATTGTTGGTAATGTCAACCAAGCCATAATCATACTTCAAACCAATATAAAATCCCTTATTGATAAAATAAGACACACCACCAGTTAAACCAAAATCATATGTTTTATATAAATTACCATCCTTTTCTGTTCCCAGATAATTGTAATAGGCACCCGCATCTTTTGCCAATGTTACCACCTTACCATCAACATAAACAGATGGTCCTGCTGAGTTGGTAGCAATACCTCCAGCTTCATCCTTATTGTAATTGTGGATCAATGATTGTTTAAAAAATAAACTATCCTTGTTTTGTTCAAAATATATGGTTCCATTTCCCCTGGGACCTATAAGAAATGAAGCATACACACCTGCACTAAATTCAAATTTTTTGGATGCCTGCCATTGAAAAGTAACCGGAAGGCTGATGTATGCATTTGATACTTTCATTTCAATGGTAGATTTGCCTTTTTCATAAAGAAATGCATTACCTATCGGAATTTTATAAAAAGATTCTCCATCATAACTATATTTTGATCCCACCTGCGTATACAACAGCTCTCCCTTTAATGAAAAATCATCCGCAAATTTATAGGCATAATTAACACCAAAATGAAAGCCATCAGAAATACTGTACTTTTCATTTACGCCTTCTTCTAACGGACCTGAAAAAGAAGTATAATTTAAACCTGCTCTGATTCCAAAACTTTGAGCAGAGATTCCTGAAATTACAAATGCAAATAAGACGATTACGACGATCTGTCTGATCATATGACTATAATTTTAATTTAAAATGAGTGCAAAGGTAAACAATTAAACAACGATAAAACGCACCGCTTTATGTTTTCGCTTCTACAGAGAGTCTAAATATTTCGTTAAATATAAGTTCACGGTGGCATTTTCAAATGAAAATATTAGTTTTGCCGCCGGAAACCCCAAATAATATGAGTAAAAAAAATAAGCTTAAAAAATTTGCTGATCTTTTGATTTACCCAAATGTGTATGAAAACTATGATCCTAAATATCCTCGCTTGCTTAAAAATAAAGATGAAGAAGTAGATTTGAAAGGAAAATGGGCTTCTGATCATTTTCACAATGCTCAACCCATTATACTTGAGCTCGCTTGCGGAAGAGGAGAATATACTGAAGCTTTGGCAGAAGCTTATCCTGATTACAACTTTATAGGCGTAGATATAAAAGGTGCCAGAATATGGCAGGGAGCCACCAGTGCTTTAGAAAAAGGACTTTCTAATGCCGGATTTCTTCGGACCAGAATCGAGCAAATTGCTTTGTTTTTTGATGCATGTGAGATTGATGGCATCTGGCTTACCTTTCCTGATCCTTTTCTTCGGGAAAGCAAAGAAAATAAACGTCTGACATCGACTCGTTTTCTAGATCTGTATAAAAAAATTATTCGCCCGGGTGCTCTACTTCATTTAAAAACAGACGACTCTACTTTATATGAATTTACTCTGAACACACTATCCGAATATTCGGGCGCTAAGGTGATTTACCATAACCATGATATATATTCCGCGCCATTGGCTTTTGATGAACTTTCATATAAAACTCATTATGAAAAAGAACACCTGGCTGATGGAAGAAAAATAAAATACGTTCGCTTTACCATAAATTGATTTTTAAAAAGTTTTTATTGCTTACTTTTGTTTAAGTACAGCTTAATGCCGCTAATTTTTATTTTAAAACATGGATTTTTTAAACAAATATCATTTGCTTTTTACTGATTTTCTACTGTCCAATCCAATGAACAGAGCTCCGGTAAATCTATATGAACCTGCTGATTATATTTTATCTTTGGGTGGAAAGCGTTTGCGTCCTGTATTTGTATTGATCGGTTGTAGTTTGTTTGATTCAAAACCCGAAAAAGCACTTAAAACAGCAATGGCGGTTGAAATTTTTCATAATTTTACTTTGCTGCATGATGATATAATGGACAATGCAGAAATAAGACGCGGAAAACCTTCCGTTCATGTCAAATATAATGCAAATACAGCTATCCTGACAGGGGATGTCATGATGATTCAGGCTTACCAGTATTTATTGGATAACGAGGACCCGGTTTTAGTAAAATCACTCATGGATGTTTTTAATAAAATGGCTTTTGAAGTTTGTGAAGGTCAGCAATTGGATATGGATTTTGAATCAAGAGATGATGTAAGTATTGATGAGTATATTAAGATGATTACGCTTAAAACGTCCGTACTTTTAGCTGCTTCTATACAATTGGGGGCAGTTATTGGCGGTGCATCGACCACAGACCAAAATCATCTTTACGAATTTGCAAAAAATTTTGGTATCGCTTTTCAGCTTCAGGATGATATTCTGGATACTTTTGGTGAAGCATCAGCCGTAGGTAAAAAAATCGGTGGGGACATCCTTCAAAATAAAAAAACATATCTTTATCTAAAGGCATTAGATCTTACTGACGCTGAAGAAAACACAAAACTGAAAAACTTCTTCTCAGAAAATGTCACAATAAATGATGAGGATAAAATAAAGGAAGTAACTTCCATCTTTAGAAATGTAAATGTCGCTGAATATGCCAATCAGGTAATAGAAGCCTACAGAGACCTTGCACTTTCACACCTGATGGTTTGTAATATAAGTGAGCAAAGCAGAAATAAACTTTCTGGCTTGATAAATAACCTCATCTTCCGCAATTCGTAATTATCCGAGACCTTTTTAAGTCATTGTTAATACAACCAGAGATTTTTTTTATTGAATGTCTACTAATATGTAAAAGTGATATTTTTTGATTGTCAGAAATTTTTTAGTTACTTTTGTTTCGTATAGGTGTTTTGAAATGAAAAATAAATGAGTGAATTATGTGGGTTAAAAATTTTGTGTTGATTTTTTTAGTTATCAGTATTAT
Organism: Saprospiraceae bacterium; assembly: GCA_016714445.1. Taxonomy (GTDB): domain Bacteria; phylum Bacteroidota; class Bacteroidia; order Chitinophagales; family Saprospiraceae; genus OLB9. The sequence continues at coordinate 695,885 of JADJNF010000008.1, forward strand.
ATCATGCAAGTCATCTAAGCAAATATTTGACCCAAATAAAACCAAAAAAGAGTTTCTGGTTTTTGGCGTAGGTGGAGGATTTACCGGAAAGGTTTTGAAATATTATATTACTAAAGACGGAAGTGTCTATAGTCATGCAGGTGAAGAAATTAAAAAAATTGGGGTTAGTCCAAAAGGATTGACAAATCAGGTTTTTTCCAATTACATTTCCCTGGAAATGGATAAAATCATTCTTAACGAGCCGGGAAATAAATATTTTTTTATTGAGTCAAACTTAAATGATTCGTCAAATAAAATGACTTGGGGAAAAGAGCCATTAAATAATCCCAACGTAGAAACGTATTTTGAAATACTTATGAATACTGTAAAAGTTATAAATAATAATTAAACTCAACATTTTAATCTATACATATGCGACAATCTTTATTATTCATTTTTTTGCTTTCAGTTTGTTCTGTCCAGGCACAATTTAAAAAATTAACTTTTGATCCAAATGTTAAAATCAATGCCGGAGAGAAAAATATACAGCTTGTAAAGCCACAGACAAATGCCCAACCCAAAATTCATAACACCATTGAATATGCTGCAATGGATTTGTCAGCCGTAGCTGCCTTAAAGTCCGGACTTACTCCCGGTATATTGAACGAAAATATGGTGCCTGCATATATCGAAGGTAGCGTAAAAAACAGTGGTAAAAAAGGAAGATCTGCAGAAAATCTTGCTTGGGAATATCTTGAAAATGCAGCTCCACTGATGAAAATAAAAGAGCCAACCAGCGAGTTTACTTTCATATCTGCTCAAGATGATGAATTAGGAATGACGCACGTTAAACTTCAACAGCAAGTGAAAGGAGTGCCGGTTTATGGTGCATATGTTATGATACATGGCCAAAATCAAAACTATGATTTTTTAAACGGAAGTTATTTTCCGACCATAGACTTGGACAAAACAACTCCATCCTTTGACATCCAAATGTCCAAAACCATTGTGAGAAACGAACTGGGCGAAAAACCTGAATATACGGACAATATAAAGTTGCTTTTTGAAAATTATAATGATGATTCGAAACTTGTAGTTTATCATTATGAAAATAGCGTCTATCTGGCTTATCATGTTTCTTCTTATAAAAACATAGTCGAAAGGTGGGAATATTTTATCGATGCCAATACCGGAAAAGTACTTAATAAGTATCAGAGTATTTGTAAGTTCCACAATCATACATCTTTAAAAGGTGAAAAATGCAATCATGCTGAAATTGAAATTGTAGACGGAAAAGCCACGGCCAATTCGTTAGATTTGTTCAATGTCAGCAGACTTATCAATACGTATCAGGTAGGAAATAAATTTTACATGATAGATGGATCAAGAGATATCTTTTCATCTACACCATCAAATCTTCCCGATGACCCTGAAGGAGTGATATGGACCATTGATGCTTTTAATACCTCACCACAAAAGGATGACTTTAACTATGGTCATGTAACATCTGCCAATAATATCTGGAATAATAAAACTGCCGTTTCCTCTCATTATAATGGAGGCAAAGCCTTTGAATATTTCAGAAATAGCCACAACAGAAAATCCATTAATGGGTACGGTGGAAACATCATATCTCTGATCAATGTCGCTGATGAAGATGGTGGTTCTATGGGCAATGCTTTTTGGAATGGGCAGGCTATGTTTTATGGAAATGGGGATAATGCATTCCAACCTCTCGCCAAAGGGTTGGATGTTGCCGGTCATGAGATGACTCATGGTGTGGTAGAGGGTACCGCCAATCTGGAATATCAGGGAGAATCAGGCGCATTAAATGAGTCTTTTGCAGATATTTTCGGGGTAATGATTGACAGGGATGATTGGAAAATCGGCGAAGATGTCGTGAAGACTTCTGCATTTCCTTCAGGCGCTCTTCGCAGCATGGAGGACCCACATAATGGTGCTTCCACAAATGATTTCAATAGTGGTTGGCAACCAAGACACTTTGATGAAAGATATAAAGGCAATGAAGACAATGGTGGAGTCCATATCAATAGTGGAATTCCCAACTTCGCATTTTTTAAGTTTGCAACAGCAGTTGGAAAAGACAAAGCTGAAAAAGTATACTATAGGGCGCTTTCGAACTATCTTACTAAGTCATCCAAGTTTGTAGATTGTCGTATCGCAGTCATTAAAGCAACAACCGATTTATACGGGACGACCGAAATAAATGCTGCAAAAAAGGCATTTGATGAAGTAGGAATCCTCGGAGAACAGGGTGGAAATTATGAAACTGATCTAGATGCCAATCCTGGTCAGGAGTTTGTTCTAACCACCAATAGTAGCAATACGGGATTATTTATATACGATACGAATGGAAATAATCTGGGCACAATATCCGGTACAGGCGTACTATCCAAACCTAGTATCTCTGATGATGGTCGTGAGATCGTATTTGTTGGCAAAGATGACAAAATTCACTACATATTCATTGATTGGACAAAAAACCCGATAACTCCGCAAGAACAGATCATCGGTAGCTCCCCGATATGGAGAAATGCAATCATTTCAAAAGACGGACTAAAGATAGCCGCCCTTACAAAAGAAGAAATAAACGAAATAGAAGTATTTTATTTTGGTGGTTCAACTACCACCCAGAATGTGTTTGAATTATATAACCCAACTTATACAGAAGGTGTAACCACGGGTTATGTAAATTATGCCGATGCCATGGAATTTGATGTGACTGGTGAATATATTATGTATGATGCAGAAAATGAAATAAACAGTACACAGGACGGCTCAATTACGTATTGGGATGTTAGTTTTATTAAAGTATGGAACAATGCTTCCAACACATTTTCTTTGGGAAAAGTAGAAAAGCTTTTCTCTTCACTTCCGCCTGATGTAAGTATTGGAAATCCGAGTTTTTCAAAAAATAGCCCTTATATCATCGCATTGGATTACATAGATGAAAATGAAGACGTCAGTATTCTCGGCGCTAATGTAGAAACAGGCGAAGTAAAACTCATTTTTGAAAACAATACACTTGGCTATCCTAATTATAGTAGTAAAGACAACAAAATAGTTTTTGATAACGAAGGCTCAACAGTGTATAATATTGGAATAGTCAACCTAAAACCCAACAAGATCGAAGCTAATGGTGATCCAGTATTATTTACAGGCAGCAAACGTTGGGCTACCTGGTTTAGTAATGGATCACGAGTTCTTAGTGATGTGGAAGACGATTTATCAAAAAATGAAAGCTTATATGTATTGTCTAACCCAATGAATGATGTTTTGCAATTTACTTATAATGGTCATGATTTTAATGAAGCAGATATAAAAATCACCGATGTCACTGGAAAAGTCGTTTTATATAAAATGAAATTCAACTTAAAGTACAATCAAGTGAATGAAATAAACATATCGAACTTAATGTCAGGTATCTATTACTTATCTTTTGGAAATGAAAAAGACAACAAAACTATCAAGTTTATTAAGATGTAATGTCAAATAGAAGAACCTGACTAACTTATTTGAGTCAGTCAGGTTCTTTTTTAATCAAATCATTCGTGATTTAACTTTTCTAACCACCATAGATCTTATTTATATGTACAACCATTTTTTACTCTAGAAAGAATTGAGTTGAACTAAAATAAATTTCCATACTTCCTAAAATAAATAAGTCAGGCAAAAAACTTACTTTTTTACATCATATTATTCATAAAAATCAACTATCCCTGAATCCACATCGTACATTCCACCTACAATTTTAATCGCTCCTGACTCTTCAAGGTCTCTTATGATGACGCTTTCTCTACGAATGCGCTCAATAGTAAGTTGTACATTCAGACTAGCTACTTTTTCTACAAATTCAGCATTTTTGCTGTTTCTGTTTTCTGAAGTAGATTTCTCCCCATACACAGCTGGTTGTATTTTATTGAGTAGTGTGGTGAGATTGCCCATTTCTATATGATCACAAGCTCCTTTGACCGCTCCGCATTTCGAATGTCCGAGTACCACAATAATTCGTGATCCCACCACTTTTGTTGCAAACTCCATACTTCCGAGGATATCTTCGTTGAGGATATTTCCGGCAATTCTTACGCTGAATATATCTCCCAATCCCTGATCAAATACCAATTCTGCAGATGTACGACTATCAATGCAACTCAGAACAATGGCAAACGGCCACTGACCTTCACGGGTGTCATTGACCTGCTCAAGTAGATTTCTGTTTATTTTAAGGTTATTAATAAACCGGTTATTGCCTTCCTTCAAAAACTGAAGTGCTTTGTCAGGTGTCACTGTTGCCTGGCTTTCTGCTGTGTGTGCTTTCATTATATTTTTACTTTATTTTAATATTAAATAATTTTTTGATCTTCAATCATTCCTTGGCGCATTCATTTATTGGACGTTAGATCTAACGCTGCAGAATTTTCTGTCCAGATGTGTTGGTTTTCCTCCAATGTATTTTCAAGTTTATACTTTTCTTTAAAACCTACTAATTCAACTTTGATACCTCTGCCCGGTCCTCCTATGTCTCTAAACTCTCGTATCAGGTCAAGTACATCATGGGCTATATATTCCGATTGGCCGGCATTGATTACCACTGTACAATCTTCCGGCAAGTGCCCAAGGGTAAGTTTTATGGCAGCCTTGTTTAAAAATGATACTTCCTGAGCCAAATCAATGTGTATTATATCTCCGGAATGATAAGATTCTTTGCGATAGTAATATGCCCTTTTCAGATTTCCATGCAATACAAAAAGGATACTGATAAATAAACCAATGCTTACACCTGTCAGCAAATCTGTTATCACCACTGCCAGCATGGTCGCAAGAAATGGTATAAACTGAAATTTGCCCTGCGCCCAAAAATGTTTCAGATGTTTGGGGTTGGCCAATTTATATCCAATTAATAGCAAAATGGCTGCCAACGTAGCCAGAGGTATTTTATTCAGTAGTCCCGGAATCAGAAGCACAGATATTAAAAGAAAAAAACCGTGTATGATTGCTGATAGTTTTGTTCTGGCTCCGGCATTTATATTTGCAGTAGTTCTGACTACCACAGAGGTCATTGGTAAACCACCTATCATTCCGCTTAATAAATTCCCAATCCCTTGGGCTTTAAGTTCTGTATTTGTACTGCTGTATCTTTTGTAATTGTCCAATCGGTCTCCAGCTTCTATACACAATAACGTTTCGATAGAGGCAACGATAGCAATAGTTACTGCTACGGTCCATACGTTTTTATTTGAAAGTCCACCAAAATCAGGAAATACAAACAATGTGCTGATTTCAGAAAAACTACTCAGTACGGGTAAACTCACTAAATGTGAGGAATCCAAAGCAAGTGTTGATCCTGTATTTTTAAAAATTTCATTTATCAATATTCCTGCGATGACAGCTACTAGAGCTGAGGGCAGTGCTTTTATTTTTTTTAAAGCAGGAACCCTGTCCCATCCTATAAGTATGCTTAACGACACCAGAGTTATAATCGTGGCTCCTAGGCTGATGTGGTCAAAAGATTCCAATAAAGTCGAGAATGTGTTACCTCCTGACTGTTCAATAAAAGACTCATCTCCCTCTGTATCACGATCATAACCAAAAGCATGTGGTATCTGTTTTAGAAATATTATAACCCCAATACCTGCGAGCATGCCTTCGATGACATTATTTGGAAAATAATTGGAAATGCTGCCAGCCTTAAGAAAACCAAGTATGAGCTGGAGAACACCTGCAAGCACCACTGCCATTAAAAATAATTCAAACGAACCCAGCGTGGCAATCGATGATAAAACTATCGCAGTCAAACCTGCCGCAGGTCCGCTTACACTTACATTAGAGTTACTAAGCGATCCTACAATGATGCCACCCACGATACCGGAAATTATACCGGAAAACAAAGGTGCGCCTGATGCCAATGCTATGCCTAGGCACAAGGGAAGTGCAACTAAAAAAACGACTAAACCAGAAGGGAGGTCAGACTTTATGTGCTTAAAATATGTTTGTATGGTTTGCATGGTTTATTTTGATTTATAGTAATATGAATAAAGCAAATGTTAAATATTGAGCACAATAAGTTCATGCATTATCTAAACATTTTGTGAAGATGTTTTAATATATTAAACACTTCTTGATAAAAAGTATGAATTTTTGAAAAATGTATTTTAGTACTGTGTCATTAGTACTGGATAAATATTACATCTAACTTTCTGTAGAGCATTTAGCTTTAAAAGTCAAAATATGCTCATAAAAAGCTAATTTTCAAGATATTAGACTAATTTTTCGGGAGGGAAGTCTATGATGTAAACGTAGTTAAACCCTTTGGGTTTTGAAAGATAAACTAATTCCAGTTTTGTTTCATCTGTAGAAAACCTGTTTATTGGCTTGTTTAAATTTTGGACCAGATATTTTTCATTGATAAGTTTCTTTCCGCTTTCCTTACTATGGTTTTCCTCTTCAAGTATGGCGATAGTGGTTTTTGCTTTACATAAATAATTTACCAGATCAATACTTGTTGTACTGAACATAATAAAAACTATAGCCAAACTATACAATCTGAACTTCCACATAATGATATTAAACATCACTTATTATAAATAGTTTATTTTAAATTATTTCAAAATATTAATATTGAATTGAACGGAAATTGTTTACTTTTACAAAAATTAATTGTCATAAATGAGAAATAAAATCATTTTGGTTTTTATTGGCTTTTTTATTTTTCAGGTAACCACTCAGAATATTTTTTCGAAGGGTACTATCATGACTACGGAAACCTGTGAAGAAACTGGTGACGAAAGTAATTATCAAAAAGACTTGAAACAGGATTTAAAAATTACAAATATCACAGCATTACACAATGATAATATTTGGTTTTCATACCATTCATCAACTCCATTGTATTATCAAATAAAAATTATTTCTACATCACATCAATCTGTAGATACACCGCCTCCAAATGATCATTATTTTTTTAACCGGGTTGTTTTAGGTTAAAATCCCGCTTCAGCTAATATTAATGGTTTATTCATTTGCTATTATTTTTCAGTTAATTGATTAATAAGGCAAAAACTAGAATTTCAAAATGAATCTTTCGAAGTTCCCTTCCTTAAAGGGAGATGTTTTCGGTGGCATTACCGCCGGTATTGTAGCTTTACCTCTTGCGCTGGCTTTTGGTGTGCAATCCGGCTTGGGTGCTGCAGCAGGACTATATGGTGCTATAGGTTTAGGGATTTTTGCCACACTATTTGGAGGCACAAATACACAAATAAGTGGCCCGACGGGGCCAATGACTGTTGTTTCAGCAGCAATGATTACATTGATCATTGGGCATAAAGGTTCTCTTGATGAAGCTGTGCCAAGCATCCTGTTTTGTTTTTTTCTTGCCGGAGCAATAATGATTCTGATGGGCGTTTTGCGCATAGGTCAATACATTAAATATATTCCATACCCGGTAGTTTCTGGTTTTATGACCGGTATTGGTGTGATCATCATTATACTACAGTTTTTTCCGATGTTGGGTTATGATTCACCGAAAACAATTCTGGAAATACTTCGAAATATTAATGATCCACTTCAGAATATACATTGGCCTTCTTTGGGATTGACCGCTTTTACAATGCTCATTGTTTACATTTTCCCCAAAATATCCACTTTGGTCCCCAGTACACTTGTTGCGCTGATTATAGTAACAATTATGGCCGTATTTATACCTATTGAGGTTAAAATTATTGGTGACATCCCGTCTGGTTTGCCTGCTTTTCATTTTGATATATTTACTGCTATGGCCGACATAAATATAGTATTAATGCCTGCAGTTACGCTGGCTGCCCTTGGCGCTATAGATAGTCTTCTAACTTCTGTCGTTGCAGACAACGTCACTCGTACAAGCCATAATTCAAACAAAGAACTGATTGGTCAGGGCTTAGGAAATATGGTGGCAGGTTTCATTGGTGGAATACCCGGTGCAGGAGCAACCATGCGCACATTGGTAAATATCAAGTCGGGAGGTACTACAAAATTGTCCGGTGTCATACATGGGATCTTTTTACTTCTTGTGCTTTTAGGTATTAGTTCACTTGCTTCACGGATTCCTATCCCGGTATTATCCGGTATACTTTTGACGGTAGGCATCAGCATAGTAGATAGAAGAGGTTTGAGCCATATAGGAAAGATCACAAAAACCGATGCTTTCGTCCTGATTATCGTGCTTATTCTTACTGTCTTTGTAGATTTATTACAGGCTGTTGCTGCAGGAATGATCATTTCTTCCGTCATTTTTATCAAACAGATGGGTGATATTACCCAAAAGGACTCCACATCTACTTCTATCCAAACATCAAAAGAAGCTGAAAAGCTACATGACCGATATCATATCCCAAATGAAATCAGACCTTTCGTTTCTATAAAAAGAATCAATGGTCCACTTTTTTTTGGGAATAGTGAGTACTTCCTGCAACTTGGTAAAAAGGTTGCTGATGAAATAGCCGTTCTCGTTATTGACATGAAAAGAGTTCCGTATATAGATCAATCAGGTTTATATGCTTTGGAATCAATTGTGCTGAGTCTGGAGCAAAAAAGTATTCAGGTATTTCTTTTACATCTGCAAAAACAACCGGAGGCGATGATGAGAAATATACTTCTTATACCAAATGTCATAGAATTAGAAATCATTTTTGATGATGAAGAACTATGTGCAGAATCAATTAAAATATTAATAAAAAATAATAAAAAAATATCAACATGAGTCAATTTTATAAACAATTATTAGAAAACAATAAAAAATGGGTTGCCGAGAAAACTAATCTGGACCCTGATTTTTTTACTAAACTAAGTGAAGGTCAGACTCCGCCTCTACTATGGATAGGGTGTGCCGATAGTCGTGTTCCTGCCAACGAAATCACTGGAACTCAGCCCGGTGAAGTATTTGTACACAGAAATATTGCCAATATGGTTTTACATACTGATATGAATATGTTAAGTGTGCTTGATTATGCTGTAAATGTCCTAAAAGTGCGACATATCATTGTTTGCGGTCATTATGGCTGTGGTGGTGTAAAAGCTGCTATGGGTAGTAATCAGATAGGATTGATTGACAACTGGATCAGGTGTATCAAAGATGTTTATCGTTTTCACTATAAAGATCTGGATGCCATAAAGGATGAAACACAAAAGTTTGACCGTTTTGTAGAACTAAATGTTGTAGAACAAGTCATGGATCTTGCCAAAACATCTATAGTACAAAATGCATGGAACAAAGGACAGGATCTGTGGATACATGGGTGGGTATATTCCATTAAAAATGGATTGGTTAAGGATTTAAACGTAAACTACGGAAGTAATGACGAATTGCCAGATGTCTATAAGTTAACTATGGAAATTGTCTAAATCGTGTTAAAGTCCCTGATGATCAGGAGCCTTAACTTTATATCTACCGATCAATCAAATTCAAATAATATTCTGATTACATACTATTAGTTTTATAATTTCGTTACTTTTGTTAGTTATTATGTTAATTAAGTAGTAAAAATTTTTTGTGGACTTGATGTCTCGATTATTTTGGGTGATGATAGTGGTTGTACTTGGCATGAGTTACAGCACAGGAAATACTGACATTTCAGCATTACAATTTAATTTTTCTTTAGAAAATTACGACACTTCAAAACAATCCATTTTAACTTCTAATGACTTAATCAACTGTTTTGATCCGTATGAGCTTCTGGAGAAGGAAGAACAGAACGAATTAATCGAAGAAGATTCTGAATCTAATTATTTACCTTGCTCTGGAGATTTTATCTTTAGTTCTAACATTTTATTATTAAAATATCTTAAGGCAATTGTTTACTCTATTGCCTTTACTGAATTTCTAACCCCTCAAAAGCTTTTTGTTATTTTCCATTGTTGGAAACTGCATTTCTTAATTTAACTGATTTTCTTTTCAATGGTGTCCTTTCTTTATTGGTCACCCGATATTGTCATCATTTCTGATGCTCAATTCAACATATTAAATTATCTGTTAAATTAATAATAATGAAAACTAAAAATATACTTCCAAAAGATGGTTTGGAAGGACTCAAAGAAAATTTCTCTTCAGATGCAATTTCCGGATTTATAGTCTTCTTACTTGCTTTGCCATTAAGTCTTGGGATTGCCAAAGCTTCTGAATTTCCTCCCATCATGGGACTTATTACTGCCATTGTCGGTGGCATGGTGGTAAGTATGATTTCGGGATCTAAACTAACGATCAAAGGTCCGGCGGCAGGACTAATAGTAATAGTAGCCGGCTCAGTAACTGATTTTGGTGGAGGTGAGACAGGTTGGCATTTGGCTTTGGGTGCTATGTTTGTTGCCGCAGTTATTCAGATATTATTTGGTGTGTTCAAGTTTGGAAAACTGGCCGATTTTTTTCCACTACCTGCTATACATGGTATGCTGGCTGCTATTGGAATCATCATCATTGCAAAACAATTGCCGGTCATGCTGAATGTGGACCCCAAACTTATGGCTGGCAAAGGACCTTTATCGATTCTGGCTTCTATCCCGGATATTATTACTCTCCTTGACCCAAGAGGAACTCTTATCGGCATAATCAGTCTTGCCATTATGATGGGATGGCCATATTTGAAAAAATATTCCATTGGAAAAATTCCCGCTCCACTAGTTGTACTAATTATAGCTGTACCGGCAGAATTATTTATGGACTTTCAGCATACCGAACCTTCATATTCACTTGTTCATATCGGCAATCTTATAGAAAATTTGCATATGAATATTAATTTTGGAGGTTTTGCAACATCAGGATTATTTATAAAATACGTGATCATGTTTGCTCTGGTAGGTACATTGGAGTCGCTGTTAACGGTTAAGGCAATTGATCTTGTTGATCCTTATAAAAGAAAGTCGGACAACAATAAAGACTTGATTGCCATAGGTATAGGTAATACGATAACTGCTATTCTGGGTGGTTTGCCTATGATATCAGAAGTTGCCCGTAGCACAGCCAATGTATCTAACGGAGCTAAAACAAGATGGGCCAATTTTTTCCATGGTTTTTTTATTCTTATATTTGTACTGGTGGCTTCAAAGTATATAGAAATGATACCCAACGCAGCTTTGGCGGCTATGCTTATTTCTGTCGGATTAAAACTGGCGCACCCCAAAGAATTTGTGCACACATTTCATGTAGGAAAAGAACAGTTAGCCATATTTTTAGTAACGATCGTAATAACTTTGGCGGAAGATCTTTTGATTGGGATTGCAGCCGGAATGCTGCTAAAAATCATATTCCATATATTGCATGGCGCTCCGATACGTGCTTTATTCAGAGCACCAACATTGATTTCTTTTGAAGGGGACAATTATTTAGTCGAAATCGATCAAGCTGCTATATTTACAAATTTTATTAGGATAAAATCCAGACTTGAAAGTATTCCTCCCGGTTTTAATATAACCATTGATTTAAAAAAGACCAAGCTTACTGATCATTCTGTCATGAATAGTTTGGAACATTTTAAGCATGAATATGAATCCAAAGGAGGTACAGTAAGTATAACCGGACTAGAAAATCATAAAACATTATCAGCCCATTATCTTGCATCCAGAAAACTAAAATCCAAGGAAAGGTGGTCAATCAAAAGAAAATATAATTCTGAAAATACATCAAAAATATAATTAAGAATTACATTTGTACTTTATTTTATTCTTTTTTTGCAAAAAGATTCTTTGATGAGGTCATTTTTAAAGATATTGTTTTTCTTCTTTCTGGTTTCTGAGATGGTCTTTTCCTTCTCAAACCCTTCGGTTTGGCAATATCCCGTATCTGAAAATTATATCCCCTTTAATTTTCAGGAAGAAAAATTATCATCCTTACAAAATAATTTTTTTCAGGATTTTGCTTATTTTGAATATGTTGAAAAAGACGAGCAAAATGAAGAAAATGAAGAAAACATCAAACAAAGTAAGAATCAGATTTCCGAAAATGAATCAGATTTTTCAAAATTTGATTTTCTTTGTGATTCTCCATTTTTAACTCAGCACAAAAACTATATTAGTAATTTCCTGCTTATCCAAAAAGAATCCTTTTTGGTCTTATTTCACTCCTGGAAATTTCATATTTAACAGATTTTTTTAGAGAATAGTAGCCTCTTCTATTTTCCTTTTTATCACTTAAAAGATTCTATATTCTTTTTGGATATAAGACATTTTAATTAGTGATTTTTTATTCTGTTAATCAAACAATCATTTTATTATGCATACAATAAAAAAAGAAAATACATTTGTTTATGATATTATAGCAGGACTTACTGTAAGTTTTGCAGCTTTAAGTTTAGGTGCCGCATTTGGTACAATGTCTGGCAGAGGTGCATTTGCCGGTATGGTCGGGGCTGCCATTATACCTATTATTACTTCTATTTTCGGTGGAACCCGGCTACAGGCATCCGGTCCTACAGCACCAATGACCGCTGTTTCTGCTTTAGTAGTGGCTTTTGCATACGAATCCTTCCCGGACAAAATTATAGCAGAACAGTTTATAACGCTTATATTTCTACTTAATGCTGTCTTCCTCATAGTTTTAGGAATTTTACGTATTGGTCAATATATTAAATATGTTCCTCAGGTCATTATACTTGGATTTATGAATGGTATCGGTTTACTCATATGGTTTGACCAAATAAAAAGATTGTTTGGACTAGGTGACAAAACTCAAATAGGTGGTTCGTTATGGACAAATATTTTTATTGCCTTGGCCACATTATCTACGATATATTTAATTCCCATAATATTAAAAAAGCTTGGTCTATCGGAAAATATAAGAAAGTATATACCATCCATGTTTGTTACTATAATACTTGCAACGGTAGTTACAACTTTACTCAATACAGAGATTGAACATGTAAGTCTAGGAAACTCTATAAATAGTTTTAGTGAATTCTGGACAACCATTAAAAATTATTTTCCTGGCAATCCTCAGCTTTACACTGTTGATATTCTAAAGCAGGCGCTTCCTTTTGCACTACAACTAACTTTACTGGCATATTTAGATTCTTTACTCACCAGTCTGGTTGTTGACAATATGACAAAAGAAAAAACCAAACAGGATAAAGAATTGATTGCTCAAGGATTGGCAAACGGGTTATCAGCTATTGCACAGGGAATTCCCGGAGCTCAGGCAACTATAAGAAGTGTTTTATTACTTAAAGAAGGAGCCAAAACCAGACTAGCAGGTATAATGGTCGGAGTTTTTGCTTTATTAGGCTTTTTGGTTTTCAGCAAATATATTGTTATGATTACTTCTGCAGTATTTGTAGGCGTATTATTTAAAGCCGGTCTTGATGTAGTGGACAGGGATTTTGTTATTGCCTATGTTAAAAACAACTGGAAAACCAATAAACTAAGAAATATTCAGTTATTTTTTATAATTTATTCCACATTAGTGACCGTTTTTATTGATTTAAATGTTGCTGTAGTAACAGGAACTATTATGTTTTTTATAGCCAAAAAATATATGAGTATTACAGATGCTGAAGAAGACTTTTCTGTTGTTGAAAGTGAATATTTGCAGGAGTAAATTATAAAATTATATGCATACATCAAACCTAGTTTTCAAAGAAGAAAACGTCATTCATCACCTGAAACATTATCTTCCGGCACAGGCACCGTTAAAAGACTTTATTCACCATAATACGTTACATGCTTTTCAGGACAGGAAATTTTATTAAGCCATCACACAGGCAAGTCAGATTTTTGGATACAAAACCAGTCTTTCTTTAATAGAATACAGGGATCTGTTTCGGCAAAAAAAGATTTCTGAAGACGCTCTTGAAAAAGTAATTATAGATAAAAAAGGCCAATCAAACTTTGAAAATTGGAAAGGTAAGATGATTTCCGGAAATTATTCAGATCATTTTGGTGGTAGAAGGAGTCATTTGCGCAATTTTTGGAAGGATCTATACTCAGTAGACCTTGACTTGGCGATTCAGCCGTTTTTATTCCGGTTTTTATGCAGCTATCTCGATCAGGGCATCGCCATTTGGGGCTTTCCGGTATGGAATAAAGGTTTCCTGACCACCATCAGAGAGATGGAACGAAATACTTATACCAGCTTTTTTAAGACTGAGAGGGCAAAACGGCTGCTCATGGACCGCAAATGTGAAATCAGCGATTTACTCAAAATTCTGGTGGGTGATGAAAAATTATATGAGCATTATCTCTTTGATCAACAATTTGCCCATCCCGGTTGGTCAGGAATCGTTTCCGTGATAGAAGACATGCCTCAAACTCTTCTGGATAGCAGACGGATTTCACTCCAGGATCTGATTATATTTGAACTGTTGCTTGAAATAGACACCCTTGACCATAAATTTGGTGAAAACTGGTTGCCGCTGAGCATGAGAATCACTGAAAAGGTGCAACCCCTTTTTGGTAAAGTAGAAATAAAAGAGTATCATGAGGTACTTCATCTGTGGCAGGATGCTTTTGAGTGGTCTTTTTATGATCAGGTGCTGGGAGGATTACAGACAAATCAGGCCAAAGGGACTATTTTAAAATCACCGGCATTTCAGGCACTATTTTGTATCGATGACAGAGAATGTTCACTCAGAAGGTATATAGAAGACATTGAACCCAATGCCCAAACCTACGGGACACCCGGATTTTTTGGTGTTGCTTTCTACTATAAACCCAAGGATGGGAAATTTTCTATGAAGGTCTGTCCGGCACCCATGAACCCGCCATATCTCATCAAGGAAGAAGTCGATAACAAGAAGAACAAAAAAGATTTTCATTTTGCTGACTATACCCATTCCCTGTTTTTTGGGTGGCTGATCACGCATACCATTGGTTTTTGGTCTGCCATCAGACTATTTATAAATATATTTACGCCCAGACTGAGCCCTGCCACAACGCTTTCTTTCAGACACATGGATAAATTTTCGAAGCTCACCATTGAAAATCATAATACTGAAATCAAAGAAGATGGTAAACAGATCGGATTTACCATAACTGAGATGGCTGACAGAGTGGAAGGATTGCTCAAAAGTATCGGATTGGTCAAAGATTTTGCACCTATTGTGTATGCAGTAGGGCATGGTGCCAGCAGTGTCAACAATACACACTATGCCGGATACGATTGCGGAGCTTGCTCCGGCAGGCCTGGATCTGTCAATGCGAGGGTCATAAGCTATATGGCAAATCATCCGGAAGTAAGAAACATACTGCGTGACAGAGGGATAGAAATTCCTGCCAAAACGATTTTCCTCGGAGCACTGCATGATACCACGAGAGATGAAATCGAATTTTACGATGATACTTTTCCTGATCTTGCAAAAACAGATTTGCATAAGCACAATAAACAAGTTTTTCATCAGGCTTTGGACAGAAACGCAAGGGAAAGAGCCCGTAGATTTGTCACCACCAACATAAAACTGGATCTCAAAAAGCTCCATGAAGCGGTCAAGATGCGTTCAGTATCTTTGTTCGAACCAAGACCTGAACTCAATCATGCCACCAATGCGCTGTGTATCATCGGTCGCAGGGAGCTGACACAAGATTTGTTTCTTGATCGAAGAGCTTTTATGAATTCGTATGATTATGCCATAGACCCTGAAGGCAACTACCTGTTTAATATCCTTTCGGCCGCAGCTCCTGTTTGTGGTGGCATTAATCTGGAATACTATTTTTCGAGAGTGGATAATTTAAAACTTGGCGCAGGTACAAAGCTACCACACAATGTGATGGGCCTCATCGGTGTTGCTAATGGAATAGATGGAGATTTACGACCTGGACTTCCCAATCAAATGATAGAAGTCCACGATCCATTGAGATTGCTGATTATCGTAGAACATTTTGATGATATAGTATTAAAAACCATACAACGCACTTCACAACTCTATGAATGGTTTATCAATGAATGGGTCCATCTGGTAGTCATACACCCTGACACAAAAAAAATCACCCGATTCAAAGATGGGTCTTTTTTTGATTACAGTCCGGATTTTGTGCCACCAACGGTGACTGATGTTGAAGCCCTTTTTAAAACAGAAAGAGATAATCTTCCTGTATTACTTATAAAAGAATAGAATAATGGAAAGAATATTGGAATTATTGATTGTTTGGCCATTTGCTGCTTTCCTGATCGCACTTTTTCTTCCCAAAGAAAATGAAAAACTAATATCAGGATTTACATTCTGGATGATAGGGATTCACTTTTTTACGATTTTGGGCCTCATAATATATTGGGGTACACAAGGATTTCATTCCGTCAATCTAAAGGAATTTTCAATATATGAGAGTCATAACATGAATTTTTTTATTGACTTTTATTTTGATCATGTCACGGCTGTATATTGTCTGGTTGGTGCTATGCTCACTTTTCTGGTCACCACATATAGCAGAATATATTTGCATAGAGAATCCGGATACAAAAGGTTTTTTTATACAATTTTGTTTTTCTATGCTGGTTATACTCTTGCTGTATTTGCGGGAAATCTGGAGACATTGTTTATCGGTTGGGAAATATTGGGTTTGACATCTTTTCTTTTGGTGGCTTTCTATCGTGAAAGATATCTTCCTGTCAAAAATGCTTTTAAAGTGTTCTCTATATATCGTATTGGAGATGTTGGTATCATACTCGCTATGTGGGCAAGCCATCATTTATGGCATGAAAACATCACCTTCGAAAAGATACAAAATTATGAGTTGGTACACCATCATCTGGAAAGTCACTCCATGTTCGGGTTGTTCATTTCTGTCATGATCCTACTTGCGGCGTGTGCAAAATCTGCACAGTTTCCATTTTCCTCCTGGCTCCCAAGAGCTATGGAAGGACCGACCCCTTCGAGTGCCATTTTTTATGGTTCTTTATCTGTTCACCTTGGATTGTTTTTATTGATCAGGACCATGCCATTTTGGGAACATCAGCTCATTGCCAGAATTTTGATCGGAGGTGTAGGTTTATTTACTGCAGCCATCGGTGCGTCTATAGGTAGGGTACAATCTTCCGTAAAAAGTCAGATCGCTTATGCTTCAGTAGCACAAATCGGATTGATGTTTTTTGAATTGGCTTTGGGATTTGAGACATTTGCCTTATTTCACTTTGCTGGGAATGCTTTTCTGAGAACATACCAATTATTGGTTTCGCCTTCAGCCGTGAGTTATCTGATCAGAGAACAATTTTATCATTTCGAACCTAAACATGAAAATATTGAAACCCATTTTACTAAGAAACTAGAGTATTCCTTATTTTTATTGAGTATCAAGGAGTATAATATGGATGAGCTCCTGGATAAATTATTGTGGAAACCCTTTAAAAACCTGGGTAATTTGTTGAGATTTATAAATATTAGAAACATATACTTTATCACCATACCTACCTTCTTAGTGGGTGTAATTTTACAAATCACAAGATTTAACTTACCAGAAGTGATTGTTGAAGTTTTGCCTGAGATTTTTGCGTTGACAGGTCTGTTTTTGGTTTTCAGGGCTTACGCTGGTCGGCGCAACGTATTTGTAGTATGGACACTTTTGGTAATGAATCATTTTTGGGTGACGTTGGCCATATCTTTTAATGACGCACTTACCATGTATGAAATTATTTTTCATTTAGCGGGTGTGGTAATTGCTGGGACATTGGGATATGTCGTCCTATGGAAAATGTACAAAGCCGAACCAGATATTGACTTGAATAGGTTTCAGGGTCATGTGTATGAGTACCCAAATATGGCTGCTTTATTTTTAATTGCTTGTTTGGGCTTGGCTGGATTCCCTATTACATCTACATTTATTGGTGAGGATATTCTTTTTTCTCATGTAGAATACGATCAGATATTTTTAGCTTTTTATCTTGCGCTTGGTTTTGTCATATCCGGTATTGCATTGATAAGAATGTATGCCAGAATATTTTTAGGACCACACCTGAAGCGATATCATGCAGTGGCACAGAGGTCATCCTAAGGTATTGAATATGATCATTTTATTTTACACTAAAACATTATATCAATGTTGACCAAAAAATATTT
Source organism: Saprospiraceae bacterium (assembly GCA_016714445.1). Classification (GTDB taxonomy): domain Bacteria; phylum Bacteroidota; class Bacteroidia; order Chitinophagales; family Saprospiraceae; genus OLB9. Next base: position 713,887 of record JADJNF010000008.1, read on the forward strand.
ATTCCCATTTGTGTTGTTTATTATATTGTTGGTTAATAACACACTATTTTCACAAAATACCAGGCTTAGCGATAATAGTAACATAGGGTGGTTTAGTGTAAACAGTACTTTTAAACTTACAACAAAAGTAGGGTTTACTACAGAATACCATTGGAGAAGAGTCGAACTGGTCAGTAGACCTCAGGCAGGATTATGGAGAAGCAGTATTAATTACCAAATACACCCAAAAGTACAATTCAGGATTGGTTATGCGTTAATAGAAAACTTTCCTTATGGAGTATATCCGCTAAATGGTTTTGGCAAACAGTTTACTGAACACAGAATGTTTCAGGCATTGGTACTGACTGATAAGATTTCAAGGTTGGAGATGTCGCATAGGTTTATGCTCGAACAAAGATGGATAGGCAGATATTCGAATGCGTCACTATCAAAAGAAGATTCATATGTATATGGTCACAGATGGAGATACATGCTCCGTATACAGCTTCCATTATTTAAGCAGTCGATGGAAGACAATACTGTATATCTGGCAGCATTTAATGAAGCGATGATAGGATTTGGAAAAAATGTAAATGAAAATATCTTTGACCAAAACAGATTGGCTTTTTTACTGGGCTATAGGTTTGATAGTAGGATAAGAATAGAAGCAGGATACCTCAATCATATTTTTCAACTGGCCAGAGAAATTGATGGCCGAAATGTTTTTCAGCATAACAACGGACTGATGTTCAATTTATTACTATCATTTGACTGGAGTAAAAAACAATAGTGGTATAGAATATATTTCGAGGTGTAAAATATATTTTATACCAGTCCGTATTAAGTAAAAATTGGGTGTATGAGATAATTGCACTTTGATAAAAATTGCTTTTGTTTACCCAAAACTTAAGGGTGAAAAAAAGTAGTCTAAAACAATTGAATGAAAAAATGAGATACACCCCAAAATTTCGATCTTAACATAAAACTCATGTAGTTCATATAAATTATATTTCTACATGAGTTTTTTATTTTCGATATGCCTTTGACTATCCCTGTTTGTCTTTTTATCTATATTTTTACGTATTGCATCCTCCAGGTCAATGCCTGTTTGATTAGCTAAACAAGTTATTACCCACATGACATCAGCCAATTCATCAGCCAGTTTTTCTTTTTGTTCTTCTATTGTCATTGGTGCTTTAAAACTTTGTTCGCCATACATGCGCGATATCAGCCTTGCCACCTCTCCTACCTCTTCGGCCAGAATAGCCATATTAGTAAGTTCTGAAAAATATCTTACCCCAATGGTTTTAATCCAATCATCTACATTACGTTGATATGCTTTAATTTCCATTATTCTTTTTGTTTTGAATCAATTACAATGGTGACCGGTCCATCATTAATAAGATTTACTTTCATATCAGCTGCAAATACGCCTGTTTTTACGTTATTATTACTCACTTTTTTCAGTCGTTCTACAAATTTTTCATACAGCATGATTGCATATTCAGGCCTCGCTGCTTTTATATAGGATGGTCTGTTTCCCTTTTTAGTACTTGCATGAAGTGTAAACTGGCTGATTACAAGATATTCTCCTCCAACGTCCTTCGCAGATAGATTCATTTTACCTTCATCATCATTAAATATACGTAGACTTACTATTTTATTGACCAACCATTCTATATCATCGTCTTTATCACTGGATTCAATACCTACCAAAATTAGCAATCCTTTATCAATGGATGAAAAAATATTATGATTTATAACAACACTGGCGCTTAATACCCTTTGTAACACAACTCTCATAATAACGTTATAAACATATATTTATTAAAACATATTTATTATGCTGATAAATAGGCAATTTATATCAACATTTATCAACATGCATTTTGTCTAAATTTATGTAAAAGTAATTATTTATGTATAAAAATGATGTTTATGAATTAAATATTTAATACATATATACATTTTAAAAAAGTTATGGCCGCTTAATTATATAGTTATACACCGGATGAGTTTATACACTTTAAACTGTGGATAAGTACTATCTTTCTATTTGTTTATATGTTAAAATATTGAAGATCTATCTTTTATCAGGTTTATTGGTGTGAATAATTTGTTTAAAAAGTATAGATAAAATATATATAAGAGCTCTATTAACATTTCCACAGAAGTAATGATAATGTTAAAGTATTTTAAGTAAAAAATATATTATTAATACAAATAACAACTTGCAAAAAATCAAAAATGCTTATAAGTTGTTATTTGTCATTAATTTTGCGGCATGAAATATTCAAATAAGGTTACGATATGGTTGTTTATTGGTTTAGTCATGGTATTCGTTCAGGTTATTGTGGGCGGTATAACCAGACTTACTGAATCAGGATTGTCCATTACAAAGTGGGAAGTAATAAGTGGTACACTGCCTCCTCTTTCCGAGGCAGACTGGGAACAACAGTTTGAATTGTATAAAAGTACTCCACAATATATCGAGATAAATGAAGGAATGAATTTAGATGATTTTAAATTTATATACTTTTGGGAATATATACACAGGTTTTGGGCAAGAATCATGGGTTTTGTTTTTTTATTTCCATTTTTATTTTTTTTAGTTAAAGGTCATTTGGATAGAGCTTTGCTTAAGAAACTAAGTGTAGTAATATTTTTTGCATTATTGGCTGCAACTTTTGGGTGGATCATGGTTGCTAGTGGTTTAGTCGAACGACCATGGGTAAATGCCTATAAGTTGTCTATACACCTTATGATTGCTTTTAGTGTTTATGTTGCTTTATTATGGACTTTTTTATCTGCTAAAGACGTGGGTTCTGGATTTTCAGATTTACCAAATTTGAACTTAATGCCTATGGTTTGGCTGACTTTTGTATTTCTTGTGGTGCAGATATTTTTAGGTGGAGTTATGTCAGGAATGAAAGCTGCGGTAGTATATCCTACCTGGCCTGATATGAATGGTGTTTATTTTCCAAAAGTAATTTTTGAAGCATCGCAGTGGAATGTAGAAAATTTTAACAATTATGACAAAAATCCATTTATGCCTGCTCTGATTCATTTTCTGCACCGAAATACGGCATATTTACTTTTTATTTTAGGAAACGTGCTAAGTTATAGACTAGTTAAATTTGGGAATATGTATAATATTATGGCACTAAAGAGAGTTGGTTATTTAGTTTCCGCAGTATTATTACTTCAGGTAGTTATTGGTATAATTACTGTAATTAGTAGCAAAGGTTCTATTCCAGTATTTTGGGGTGTACTTCATCAAGCAGGTGCGTTGGTATTGCTTACCGTACTTGTTTTTACAATTTTTGTTATCAGGATTAAAAAATAATTAAAATTGCCCTTATATTGCCCCAAAATTTAATTATCTTAACCATAAATTTTTGTAATGTCTGAAAATCAGATAAAGGAAGAGGGTAAATTTAAATATATTGAGACCGGCGGTGAAGGTACACCTATTATTCTATTGCATGGACTGTTGGGAGCTTTAAGTAATTTTGATGGTATTATACAGCATTTTTCTAAATCCCATAATGTGGTAGTACCCATTTTGCCTCTTTTTGAGATTTCATTAAGAAGCCTTTCTGTAATGAAGCTTGTGGAGTACGTTGAAGATTTTATTGATCATAAAAATTATAAAAAAGTACATGTATTAGGCAATTCTTTGGGTGGTCATATAGGTCAGCTATATACATTAAAACATTCTGAACGTGTGGAAAGTATGATTTTAACTGGTAGTAGCGGGTTATTTGAGAGTGCCATGGGAACTACATTTCCAAAAAGAGGGAACTATGAGTATATGAGGCAAAAAGCAGAAAGCGTTTTTTATGATCCTGCTGTAGCTACAAAGGAACTTGTTGATAGTGTATATGAAACCGTCAATGATCTTAAGAGAGCGATGTGTGTCGTTGCAATTGCCAAATCTGCGGTCAGACATAATCTTGAAGATAGCTTGCATAAAATATTGGTGCCTACATTGTTGGTATGGGGTGTGCAGGATGCAGTCACTCCATTGTGGGTAGGAGAAAAATTCAATGAACTTATACCTAACTCTGAACTGGTAAAGGTAGATAAATGTGGCCACGCTCCAATGATGGAGAGACCGGAACTATTTAATACTTCTCTGGAAGACTTCCTGGATCGAGTAGAAAACGGAAGTTTTCTGCAAAATAAAAACCCTGCAAAAACTGTTGGTTAAATTATGGCTTTATAATAGTACGATTTTCTTTCTGCATTGGGTTTTTCTGCGACCTTTGGGTACTTCTTTTAAATATTTCAAATTTACTAAACTGTTCTTCTTTTGGAAAATAATTATTTTCTGTGTCTATGTCTGCAGTTTCTAAGAATGGATCAAGGATTATCCTTGTGATTTTTTTGTCACTTGCGTGAACTTTAGTTATCTTTTTTTCTCCTTTTCTCCAGATTTCGGCTGGAATTCTGATTATTTCTGATGTTCCGTCTTCGTATTGTAGTTCATAAATGACTGGCATAACCAATCCTCCTAATTTTTCAAATTCGATCTCATAATAGGTTTTTGAAGAATTCATAGTTTCTACTTCTTTATCTGTCATGCCAGCAATGGACTTTTCATATTCCTTTAGTTGATTTTCGTCCAGTGCATATTTATCCCATTTTGTGTAAAAATCATTTAGTGTAGTATCTATTTCATTATAGGTTTTATTTATTTGAGTTTCGTTTCTGAGTGAGCTTATATTTTTTCTTGCCGTTGCTCTTTCGGCTTCATCCAGTTCCTGCTTTTTTAATGGGTCCTTAGGAGTTACTTTTTTCATTTTGACATCTGAAATGGATAGATCTACATGGTCTGTAGTATAAAACCATCCTCTCCAGAACCAGTCCAGATCCATACCCGATGCGTCTTCCATAGTACGGAAAAAATCTGCAGGATAGGGTTGTTTGAAAGCCCATCTTCTGGCATATTCTTTAAATGCTGCATCAAATAATTCTCTTCCCATCACGGTCTCCCTTAGTATGTTTAAAGCTGTAGCAGGTTTTGCATATGCATTGTTACCTAGTTGATACGCAGATTCAGGGTTCACCATGATAGGTGACATGACTGATTTATCGCTGGCCATATAACTGACTATCTTTTGAGCTTCACCTCTTCCTGATGGGTAGTTTCGTTCGAATTCCTGTTCAGTCAGATACTGGACAAATGTGGTTAATCCTTCATCCATCCACGCCCATTGTCTTTCGTCAGAATTAACGATCATCGGAAAAAAGTTATGCCCTACTTCATGTATTATCACACTTATCATTCCATACTTTGTTCTTTCTGAGTATGTACCATCTTTTTCACAGCGTCCAAAATTAAAACATATCATCGGGTATTCCATTCCTATTCTGTCTGCATTGATTGACCAAGCTACGGGATATGAATAATCTACTGTATATTTTGAAAATGTTTTTAAAGTGTGGGCTACAGTTTTTGTTGAATATTTTTCCCACAAAGGGTTACCTTCTTTTGGATACATAGACATGGCCATGATATAGTTATTTCCTATTTTGACGTTCATCGCATCCCAGATAAATTTTCTTGATGATGCAAAAGCAAAGTCTCTTACATTATCTGCTTTAAATGTCCATGTTTTTTTTGTTTCTGATTTTTGTTTTTCTCTTTCAATGGCTTCTTCCTGGGTAGCAATGATGACTGGTTGGACAAACTCTTTTTGAGCTCTGATATATTTATCCATTTGAGATTTGCTCAACACCTTCTCTATATTTTGGAGTGTACCGGTTGCTGCTACGAGATGATCTGATGGCACAGTTATATTGACAAGGTAGTCACCAAAAATTAAAGTGAACTCACCTGAACCTAAAAATTGTTTATTTTGCCAACCTTCTATATCATTGTAAGCGCACATTCTTGGAAAAAATTGTGCTATTGTATATAAATAGTTATCATCTTCAGTAAAGTACTCATATCCGGACCTTCCCCCTAGTTTCATTCTGTCATTGATGTTATACCAATACTTTATTTTAAAAGAATATTTCTCCCCTTTTTTAAGCGGAACGGGTAAGTCTAACCTCATCATGGTTTTGTTGATAAGATACTTCAGATCTTTACCATTAGTATCTTTAACATAATCCAGTTTAAAACCACCATCAAAGGAAAGTTTGTCATTTTCTATAGAAGAAATTTCTTCTTTTTCGGATATTGATTCAGGATTTATTTTGTGGCTATCTGAATCTGAACTTCTTTGGTTTTGGTCCAGTTGTATCCATAGATAGGTTAATACATCGGGAGAGTTGTTGTAAAATGTTACTGTTTCTTCCCCATAGATTTTTTGGTTTTTGTCATCAAGTTCAACATTTATTTTATAGTCAGCTCTACATTGGTAATATTCATGGCCCGGTGCTCCTGTAGCAGTCCTGTAATTATTTGCGGTAGGTAATAGATCGTACATTTGCTTGAATGGAGATTGATCAGTATTAGGCTGGCACAATACGATCAGCGGAAGAATAAGGAGTACGATAATGAGTTTTGCTTGTTGCATTTCGGGTAAATATTTTACTATAAATTAATAAATAAATTGTTTCAAAAGAATTAGAAATAGATTTTTAAGTTTATTTGTTCAAAAACAAGTCCAATTGTCGTCAACATTTTTTCATTTGACTAAGGTTACTTAGTATAAGAATTGACTATTCACGTAAATTTACTTTAGATTGGTGGTTAGATGATTATATCTATTGTGCTCCGGAAAAATTTGACTGAACTTAAAAAAGTATTTATGGATGTAGTTGGCAATATTTAATTTTTTAAAAGACTCAGTTTATCTGGTATAAATAAAAGAATTTTAGCTTAACTATCTCAAATTAATGTTTCACGTGAAACATAATAAACAAAAAAAGGCCGGTGATTGCTCACCGACCTTTTTGCTAATTTATTTATCGGAGCAAAGATAATAATTTATTTTACATATGTACTATCTTTTGCCATACTTGCATATAAAAATGCACCACCTGCTATAGCAATGTTTTTTAGGATATTTGACAATTGTGATTCGTCTGTACTTAGCATTTGTGCGTGAGGTATAATAAATAGCAATACCATAATTCCGAGAAGAACTGCTGCTAATTTATCATACTTACCAATTATAATACTTACAGCAGCTGCAATAAGTGCTATGCCTGTAATGTATACGGTAATAGATCCACCCGGAGCCATCCCAGCCATCTTGTCGGCAGCCATAAAATGCATTAAGCCAAAGACACCCATAGGTATTGCCAATAAATACTTTCCTAATCCAATGATACTGTTCATAATGTGAATTTAAATGATTAATTAATATTGTTTTGAATTAGCAAATATATATGTTTTATCCTATTATAAATATATATTATTGTAGAATATTATTTAGTTTATTAAAATAATGGAAGAATATTATAAAATAAGTGGTGATAATTTTCATTTGTCAATGTTTCACGTGAAACATTTTAGATATATTGACCTGTATAGGATGAAGATATTTTTTTCAATTCTTCTGGTCTGCCTTCGAATACCAAATTTCCTCCATCTTTTCCACCACCTGGTCCGAGATCTATCACCCAGTCGGCTGCTCTAATAACTTCCATATTGTGCTCCACAATCAGCACCGTATGACCATTTTCTACGAGAGCATTAAAAGCATCCATCAGCTTATTGATATCATGAAAATGCAGTCCCGTAGTAGGTTCATCAAAAATGAAAAATATATTTTTTGATAAAAACTCTTTGGTAAGAAAACTCGCCAGTTTAACCCGTTGTGCTTCCCCACCAGAAAGCGTGCTACTCGATTGCCCAAGTTTTATATATCCCAATCCTACATCACTTAATGGTTGAAGTCTGGCAAGTATATTTTTTTTATCTTTAAAAAAAGTAAGAGATTCTTCTATCGTCATATCCAAAACATCATAGATACTTTTATCTTTGAAAGTCACTTCGAGTACTTCTTTTTTAAATCTTTTACCTCCACACTCTTCACATAATAAAGTCACATCAGCCAAAAACTGCATTTCTACAGTAAGATATCCTTCTCCCTTACAGGTTTCACATCTTCCTCCTTCTACATTGAACGAAAAGTGTTTGGGTTCAAAGCCCTTTATTTTTGATAGCTGCTGGTCTGAAAATAATTTTCTTATATCATCATATGCTTTTACATAAGTGACTGGATTAGATCTTGATGATTTGCCAATTGGACTTTGACTCACCATTTCGACCATTTTTATATTTCTTACATCTCCACTGATATTTTTATGTCTACCCGGTGCCATCGCTACAGGATCATTGATGAGTAATTTTAAAGCAGGATAAAGTATATGTTTTACAAGACTTGTTTTTCCCGATCCTGATACACCCGTCACAGCTGTCATGGCTTGCAAAGGAATAGTGACATCTATGTTCTTCAGATTGTGCTGACTTGCTCCGGTAAGAATTATTTTTTGTTGAATTTTTCTTTTTTGAGCCGGATATTTTATACTCCTTGTTCCTGCTATATATTCAGAAGCCAGACTGCCCTTTATGCCTTTACTAAACTGCTCGTATGCCCCATCGTATACCAATGCTCCGCCATGAACGCCCGCTTCAGGACCTATATCTACGATATAATCTGCATTTCGGATTACCGCCTCTTCGTGTTCAATAACAACGACCGTATTTCTGAGGTTTCTGAGTCTTTTTAAGACGCTGACCAACTTCTCTGTATCCTTTGGGTGTAATCCTACGGAAGGTTCATCAAGGATATAAAGAGAATTGGTTAAATTACTTCCCAGTGTGCGGGTAAGGTTTATTCGTTGAGTTTCTCCTCCACTTAGTGTACTTCCGAGCCGATCAAGCGACAGATAGCCTAATCCAATCTCTATCATAGTGCGCAATCTGTTTTTAACTTCAGTAAGGATTCTTTCTGCTATCTTCTGATCATGAGCACTTAATTCCAACGCTTCTATGAAAATGAGCAATTCTTCAATAGGGATATTTATCAGTTTTGTAATATCCTGACCGTTGACTTTTACGTATGTAGCTTCTTTTCTAAGACGGCCACCTTTACAAACATTACATACAGTTTTCCCCCTATATCTGGACAACATAACTCTGTTCTGAATTTTATAAGCGCCGTCTTCCAATTCCTGGAAAAAAGCATCTATTCCATCAAAATATCTATTGCCGGACCAAAGAATTTCTTTTTGTTCGTTGGTCAGGTCTTTGTAAGGTTTATGTATCGGGAAGTTTAACTGATCAGCATTTTGTATCAGTTGGTTCAACCACAATTTCCCTTTTTCTCCTCTCCAGCAGGCAACAGCTTCCTGATATACCGATAGGCTGTCATCAGGGATGACTTTATCCGGGTCTATACCGAGCATTTTACCATAACCTTCACACTTAGGACAAGCGCCGTATGGGTTATTGTAATTGAAAAGCTGATGGGTTGGTTCGAGAAAAATGATGCCATCCAATTCAAAACGATTATTGAAATACTTTTCTTTCCCATCAATAACTGAGATAATACATTCACCTTCTGATTCTGAAAAAGCAATTAAAACTGAGTCTGCAACCCTTTTTTTATTGTCTTCATCATCGTTGACCACAAAACGATCTATAAGAACTTTTATATCTAAAGTTGTAGAAATAACGGATTCATTTTTATTTACATTATTTTGCTCAAGGAGTTCTTCTATCGAAATGATATTGTTATTGTATACCACTCTGCTATATCCTTTTTGTAACAGAAGATCAAGTTCCTGTCCGATAGTTCTATCATGTCTTTTTTGCAGTGGGGTCAGCAACTGAACTTTTGAGTCCATATCCAGAGCGAAAATAAAATTGACCACATCGCTAACCTCATGCTTTTTTACTATTTCACCGGACACAGGAGATATGGTTTTACCTATGCGGGCATATAATAGTCTTAAATAATCATAAACTTCTGTCAGGGAACCTACTGTAGAGCGTGCATTACTTGAACTTACTTTTTGTTCTATCGCAATGGCCGGACAAATCCCTTTGATATAATCTACTTCAGGTTTTTTCATCCGGTCCAGAAATTGTCTTGCATACGATGACAGACTTTCTACATATCTGCGCTGACCTTCAGCATAAAGTGTATCAATGATAAGCGATGATTTTCCGGAACCTGAAACGCCTGTGACAACTACTAATTTATTTTTTGGAATAAAAAGCTCGATATCCTTTAGATTATTCGATCTTGCTCCTTTGATATGAATAAATTTTCTAAGTTCAGCTTTGTTTTGTTCTTCACCGGAAATATTGATCTGAGACTGCAATATGTTTTCCATGTATAAAATTAACCATTTATAAATACGACTATATAAAAGTATGATATTCAGTTAATTATGAGATAACCGACAATTTGTTCATACAATAACCTGACAAGATATTACAGATTATCCAACTATAATAACAGACACACCATAAAGTTGTGGAATAAAAATAAAATATGTAATTCTGAAGAGAGAATTATAGTTTAAAATTAGACAAAGCATCTAATTTGCACCATTCATCTTAAGGGAAATTAATCTTCTCATTAAAGATAGCTCTTGTAAACTTTTAAAAATTGTATATCTTTGATTTTATAAACACAGATTATGTCAATAAGGAGTATCGTTTTTTCCTTTATTATTGCCATTTGCTATACAGTATCCGGCCAAAATACCTATAAATGGGCGGCAGAACCCAGGATAAATGCCGCATCCAATATGAATTTTTTAGGTGTTTTAAATAGTGGAACATTTGTAACACAATCTCAAATTGATTTAAGTATAAGTTTATCAGATAGTGAAGGTCAAGAATGGCAAAATTTAGGGCCACTTCAGAATCAATATCTTGACATTTCTAATTTTATGGATTCAGGATCTAAAGATACTTTATATTACCACAATGCTTCTACAGATGTATATATCATTGACAAAAATCTTGGCAAAATATACCTTGGTTACAAATCAAAAAAATCATTTTCCGATGCTTTTATGACTTCTCAGGGAAATCCGGTGCTATTAGCAAGAGACAGCATCTTTTTGCTCAATAAGAAAGCGAAGGTTCTAAAGACCATTAAGAATACTTTTGGAGATTACCTAATGGGATTTCCGATAGATAGCGGGCAATTTTTAATTATAAATCAAATTAACAAGACATTATCACTTATCAACCAAGATTTGAGTGTTTTGATTAACAACCAACCTTTGGCCAATAACAGCTATAATAAACCTTACATGTGGGTTAATCAGAATGGAAATATTTATGGACTTTTTGGAAACAAACTTCACATCAGCACAGATTTTGGACAGACATTTCAGGTATTGAGCGGGCAGGAAAACTTTGAGTTATCCGGAAGCCGGCTTTCAGTAAATGCAAATAAAAAGGTATTAGCTTTCAGTTCATATGAAAAATTTTATTTTTATAGCATCATAACCAATAAATGGAGAATTGTAGACAATACAAACCCTGGTGCTACTTTGGATTTACCGGGTGAAAAAATCATTTCACACGATAATAGCAATATTTATCTTGGGGGCCCGGACAACAATCTAATAAAAAAAGCTTCGTTAAATTTTGGGGCAACCAATGTTTCCAGAATTCAGGTATTCGAAAATGACTTTTTATATTTTGAGTCAGATCAACAAAACAGTATATTTGACAAAGGAGAATTAAGGCCTGTTGGTTTTTATGCACCATATGAATTTTTATACATGAATGATGGAAGTCTTCAAATCAGCACCTATGATTCATTCTATCTTTCTTCGGATAAGGGAAAATCTTTTACACCATACCGACCAAATTTTTTTGATTCAGGCAACAGGTTAACCAGAGATCTAAACAATAAATTGTATTTTTTTACGTCCACAGACTATTTTACATCCATAGACAATGGTAGTTCTTGGCAAAAGGAAGATGGAAACAAGTATTTTCCTCAATTCAGTGCTGTAAAAAGAGATGTCAAACCACATCATAGTGGCAACCATTTCGGAAGGAGTGATATCTCCAATTTGATTCGATATAACAGCAATGGCGACGCAACTACTATACATTTTAATGTCAATTATGTGCAGGATATTTTTCATCATTTTGCCGTGCTGCCAGACATGACTGTACTCTGTTTTCTGGAAAATAAAAGCAGTAAAAAGCAAACCCTTTATAGAAAATCCGGAATTAACGGCGCTGTAACTAGCGTCAATTTTCCATTCAGACCGACAAACAACACTTTTGTAACCGATGAAGAAGGAAATATTTATATTCATAATGGAAAAAGTATTTTTGCTTCCCTTGATTTAGGGACCAACTGGATCAATATTTCAGGTGATCTTCCTGAGGATATCCAGATCAATGCAATAGCTGTAGGGAAGGATAAAACAATTTATATTGCTTGTAAAGGCAGTAACGTTAGAAAATCTCTTTTCAAATTAATAAAAACCAATCAGCTTATTCTAGAGACATACAGATTGAATGATGCCTGTGATATGATTGAGGACGAACAACCAACAACGTTGGTCAACTATAAAATAGACAATGAAATATTTACAGGAAACGGGATAGGAGGGACTACATATATTTATCTTGATAAGTATATGTTCGGGAAAGAAGTAGAGATAGTGGATTACAACACAAAAGTATTTTCAACATGTCAAGGTAACCAATTTATTTCTTTTGTAGACGGCAAACAAAAAATGTATTTTAACCTGAAAGAATTGAAATCTTGTTCGGATCTTACTATAGGAATTTCCACACCATTTTTAAGAAGATGTTTTTCCGTTCCTATTATCGGAAGAGTAAGCAACACAGGTAGTAAAAATTCTCAAAACACCTATGTTCTTATACATTTGGATTCATTACTGACTTTTGAGTCAGGAAGTCATAACGCAGAAAAGATAGATGACCATACCATAAAATTATTTCTGGGCGATATAAAGGCGCAGGAAACGGTCAATTTTTTTATCACAGTTCATGTAGATTGTCAGGCTTCATTCCAAAAGTTGATTTGTTTTGATGCATCTGTAAACGGAAGTGCTTCATGTGAATCGGCAACAGTCAAAGATTCTTTGTGTATTTTTCCTATAGGATCGTTTGATCCCAACGATATTCAGGCTTTTGCCAATGGTAGAAATACAGTAGATTATGTAGAAAAGAAAGACCAACTATTGTACAGAATCAGATTTCAGAATACCGGCACAGACACAGCCTTTAATGTATTTATCACTGATACTTTACCTCCTGAACTAAATCCACGATCCGTCAGACCAATTATAGCATCGCATGATTACTCCTGGGAGCTACGTGACAATGTGCTTTTACTCAAATTTGAAAATATATTCTTGCCGGATAGCAATAAAAATGAGTTGCTTTCAAATGGTTATATTGATTTTAAAATTGAGATGGCAGATAATATTACCAATGGCGATAGAATAGAGAATTTTGCAGATATATATTTTGATTTTAATCTGCCCGTACGAACCAACATATCATCTCTGACTGTAGGAAAACCAAGTTCGACAGATGACCATCCGGATGAAATAGCAATTATTTTCCCCAATCCTGTTAGGCAAGAACTATATATCAAAATGAAACAAGCTGTGTGGGTTGATATGATATCTATACTGGATCTACATGGTAAAGTAGTAAAAACCAAGGCACAACCTTCTCAAAAGAGCAGCTTTTTAAATGTCGAAACCAGTGAAATTCCGGAAGGAATATACCTTTTGCAAATTAAAGATAATCAAGGTAGAATGTTTCACAGGAAATTTATAAAGATGTAAAAAGAGGTTGCGATACAAATGAGATGTATTTATTTCACAACATTGTCATTTGTAAATGTAGCGCTGCCTCCTTCAAAAGTTATTCCGGTGATATTATTATTAATACCAAAGTTACAAATCGTGTTTTTACTAAAAATACCCGTGCCTAAAGCTGCAGAATTGTTCATCACATCGTTTGAAAGCCATGTTATTTCTGCGTCAGTGATATAAATGGCTCCGCCAGTATAAGCCACATTGTTATGGAAAATATTATTACTGACCTGATATTTCCCGGAACTCACATTTACACCTCCTCCTTCCCACCGGCTTATATTTTTTGCATCTATTATAATACTTGTGTTGGTATCTGCATTACCATCTTGAACCAAACAACCATCCAGCAAAGTGATATCATTGATATTTCCCCACAAGGTATTGTAAAGTAACAAGACTACATGGTAAGCATACGTTCCATTGCCCAGATTTCCAGATAAAATGGTTGGATAATTTTCATAATTCTGAAGTCCGCCACCGGAAGGGAAACCACCATAAATTTCAAGTCCCGGCCTGATATGAAAAGTTACATCTCTGTTGTCGTTTGTAATCAGTTCTGAACCCCTTTTATCATTTCCCATTTGATATGGCTTATAGTCTGGTTTGTATGTTCCTTCAGCCAAATATATATTATTTAAATCAGGACACTGCCAGGCGACTTGCAAAGCTTCTCCAAACGTTCTGAAAGCAGTGTTCCACGAAGTGCCTTGACCACTATTTTGTTTTGTTGCGTCAACAAAAACAGAAGTTGTACCCAGTGGCAATTTGCAGGGATCCAGATATCCTTTTTTCATACCATTGCCAAAACTGGTGACCCACATCTCATTGTCATTATATGGATTAAAAAAGACCCTTTCCGGTTGACGAAAAGGATAACTATTGACAGGTGTAAAAATAGGCGTGACATCCCTGATATTACTGCTCATCCACAAACCCTGTGCTTCTGTGGTAATAAAGATCTGATTGTAATTATCAGGATTAAAAGTACAAGAAGTGACTCTATCCAGTGTATTGCCGGTCAGTTTTACCCAGGATGTACCTCGATTGGTCGTTTTGTAAAGCCCTCCAAGTCCGTTTGGTGCACCTCCCCAACCACTGAAAACACATGCAAACCAGGTATTTTGGGTGGGATCATAGGGATCTATTACAATATCTTTTGTCCAGTAATTCATACCAGCGTGCGACTTATCTCCCCAGAGATTCGTCACCGGATCATATAAAAATACACCGGAACTCATCGTAAAAGCACCACCATCAGTCCTTCGTCCGGAATAGGAACACACTACTTTCGCGTCATTCAGGACTTCTATGGCTGCAGGATGCTTTTGAGTACGTGGTGGATCCGGCAATAGTGTCCATGTAGATGTACCAAGATTTTGGATATCATCACATCTGTAAATGCCTCCGGCTCCAATTCCCCCGAAGTAATGTATTACACTGGCATAAGCTCGGTTGGCATTATTGGGATCTAAGGCTATCCAAAATACCGGATGATTGAATACGTGCAGATTTTGCCAACTTTGTCCTCCATTTGTAGAATACAGGATTTTACCGGCAGGATCATTGGCATCCAGCAAATTATCCTGTAGTCGGGTACTCTGATACATGTCATGTACGCCGGATGTAGCCATATACATCGTTCCATTCGAACCCTGAACCACTCTGTAAGATGAGTTGCCTTCATGTCCGGTATAATTAAAAGACCAGCTTTCTCCACTATCTATACTCCTTATACCCCGAATGTCTGAGTAACAAGCCCATTGAGATGTTGGATTGACCCAATGTACTTGCCAGCAAGTAGTGTTTTCAAGACCTGCAGAATGATAATTTTCAAATTTTGGTGTAGAAGTATTGATGGCATGCTGGTCAGTCGTAGCGACATATGCCTGTTGCCAGGATGAACCACCTGTATTACTTTTGTGTACAAAACCAAAATCACCAAAGATCAGAATATCTTTATTGGTCGCACTTACGTCAAAGCCAAATGGACACTCGCCATACCACCATCCACGATCACCATTGTGACCACCCCAGCCGGTAGATATATTCTGGTTATTTGTGGTTAAAAATGTATGAGACCAATTGGAACCCGCGTTGGTGGTCTTCATAACTATTGGAACGAAACTGGTATTACTTCCGGCGATATAAACAGTGTTGATGTCATTTTCTGCCATATCTATATACATAGGAAAATCATTGGCAGAAATGCCTGTATTTTTTGTAACCCAATTGGTGATGCCAACATCACAACTATAAATTCCCGTATAAAAACCCCAGTAATCACTGCCCGGTATTCCTACATAAATATCATTGACAGAAGCGGTAAGACAAAAAAAGCGGGTAACACCACCGGATTTTGCGGCGCAAAAACTCCAAATTCGGTCATTTGCAGGAAGACCAGAAATTGACATGGTCTGCCAGGTAGATCCGCTGTTGGAAGAATAAAGCACACCATCATTGGTACCCAAATAAATATTATTGCCATCAAAAAAAGCCCCACCGATCACATTTCCCGAACCGGAAGATAAGGCATTATGTATTAAATTAAAATTAGTGCCCCCATTGGATGAAAAATATATTTCATTGTAAAAAGATATAACTATCCTGTTGGTATTATTAAAATCTACGTGGATAGTGTACACATCATCTGATGGATAAGGATTGCCACTTAATGACGACCACGTCAAACCATTGTCCGTGGATTTACAGGGAGTAGGGATTTCGTTGATATATCTTATAGAATATAATAAGCCGGGTACATTCGTGAAACATACTTTTGAATAATGTCCTCCTACAAACTGACTATGATGAGCTTGTGTGTAATTCAACCCAAAATCTGTGGTATGAAATAATTCTGTCATGTCGCATGAAATGTAATATTCATTACCGTTGGCAGGATTTATGGACGGCGAAAATAGTGCACCACCACCACCGATACCTTTTGAACTCCAGGATGTGGGTTGTGTGAAACCAAACGAAACGATCAGTAAAAAGGAAATGCTCAAAATAAACTTCATATGACTGTATTTATTTGTTCAAACTAGATTTGAAAAACGCAAATAAATCATCAAAGGCATGGACTGTTTGAAAGGAAGCAGTTAAGCCATTAAAAAGCTTAACGTTTACAAAAGTAAGTAAAAAATATTAATAAGATATAGAGGTCTGGAAAAAATGTATTAAACTCTTTATGTTTTTCATTTGCTTTTTAAAAAACTATCTACGACTGATATACAATATGAGCGGACCAGGGACTGCAGTATTTAAACATCGGGACTATTTTGACCTTGTTTTCTAATTTCAATCGGTTGTCTGCACCGTATACATGCTCTAATTCAATACGGGTTTACAATATTGTAAAAATTATAAGTGCTTAGGACACATCCGATGTTTTTTATTTTGAAATATCAAAAGGATATTGAAGGGTTAATAAAACATTAACTGGCTTCGAGCGCTGAAAACCTGGTAGAACCCTAAATTTTTGTTTTTTTAATTCTTGTATAGCTCTGACTAAGGCTTCTTCCGCACCGTTGCCAAGAGTTTGTTTATAAATGTTGACATCGCCCAGACACCCGTCAAGATCGATAACAAGGCCAAATGGAATTTTTCCACTTACATTGTTTTCTTTTGCTTCTTTTGAATAGACTATGTTTTTCTTTATTGCTGAAAATAATGCTGATTTAGCACAATCATTTACTTTCATATCTGCAGTGAAAAGGCACGAATCAAGAGAAGGCATAATTTCTACAATTTTAAATATCTCATTATCACGAATATAAACCAATGATTCATCTGGTGTCAATGTTTCATTAAAAGTATATGTAGCATTTAGTAGAGATTCTGTTATAAACCCGACAATTTTATTATTTTTAACAGGAATATCTTTTATAAAGTATCTATTGTTTTCTTTCCAACTTAGAACACAATTATTAATGATGCCAAGGGTATCTATTTTTATTGATAAGGCTAATTTTTTTTTGTCCTTTAGATCTGTTTGGGGTATTTTTTTGATTATATTATCATATATCCATTTTGACATTTCAGCATTTGTACACTTCTCTTCTTGTATTTTATTTTTGTCTTTACATTTTTCAAAGTAATATTTTGTGGAACTAAACTGGCCATTTAAACAGAAAGGAAGGATAATAAAAATCAGAATGATAAACTTTTGCATATTTATAGG
This sequence comes from Saprospiraceae bacterium, assembly GCA_016714445.1. Lineage (GTDB taxonomy): Bacteria > Bacteroidota > Bacteroidia > Chitinophagales > Saprospiraceae > OLB9. Next base: position 731,855 of record JADJNF010000008.1, read on the forward strand.
TTAATTTATGCAAATGTAAATAATAATCGCCAAATCGGATTCAGTCAAACCAATTATCTTTGCTCCATGAATCATCTCACAGATACCATCATCGCACCCGCTACGCCTCAAGGTCAAAGCGCTATCGCTGTTATTCGTCTTTCCGGTTCGCAAGCGATAGACATTACGGATAAAATATTTAAGGGTAAAAATCTACTTGATGCCAAGTCCCATACCATTCATTACGGATGGATTGTGGATGGAGAAAAGGAAATAGACGAAGTCATGGTGTCGGTATTCCGAGCACCAAAAACATTTACGACCGAAGATAGTACTGAGATATCCTGTCATGGATCGCCACAATTAGTGCAAGCGATCATTTCTTTAGCAATAAAACATGGTGCAAAATCCGCTTTCCCAGGAGAATTTACATTGAGAGCTTTTCTTAATGGTCGTCTTGACTTATCCCAAGCAGAAGCAGTAGCAGACCTGATTCATGCATCATCTACCAAGTCTTCAGAAATAGCGCTCAACCAACTCAAAGGTCATTTTTCATCGATGCTCAAGGATCTGAGACAAGAATTGATAGACTTTGCCGCCTTGATAGAACTCGAGTTAGATTTTTCAGAAGAAGATGTGGAGTTTGCGCATCGTGGCAGGTTGAAGGACTTGATTCATAAAATAATTAAAGTCATCAATCCATTGCTCGACTCATTCCATTGGGGCAACAGCATCAAAGAAGGCATACCTGTGGCCATCATCGGTGCACCAAATGCTGGCAAATCCACCTTGCTCAACACCATACTGAACGAAGAAAAAGCTTTGGTCAGTGATATAGCCGGTACAACCCGGGATTTTATCGAAGATACACTGGTGATCGATGGAGTTATGTTCCGGTTTATAGACACAGCGGGGATACGTGAAACATCTGATATACTCGAAGGTCTGGGTATCGAAAGATCAAAACAAAAACTGCGCGAAGCCGAAATCGTACTTTTCATCAGTGACATCCACAAAAGCGTAGAAGAGACAATTGCTGAATTCAATGATCTCCAACTCACCAAAGATCAGACAGGCGTCATCCTGCTCAACAAAGCCGACACCATCTCCGCTGCTCAAGCAGAACCAAAAACACAAAGTATCGCCGACAAAAGTGGTGTAAAAACACTACTCATTACCGCAAAATACAAAGAAACTTTACAACCATTGTTGTCCTATTTTTCAGAATATATCCAACACCACAACCAGGCAGAAGGCACCATCATCAGCAATACCAGACACTATGAAGCCCTGGAAAATACCAAACTATGTCTCCAAAAAGTAATCGCAGGGCTCGACTCAGGTCTTTCATCGGATTTTGTAGCGATGGATATCAGAGAAGCACTTTTCCATTTGGGTTCGATCACAGGTGAGGTGTCAACGGATGACTTACTTGAGTCGATCTTTAGTAAGTTTTGTATTGGGAAGTAAATAAACATAAAATGATTTGTAAAGTTATGACTTTACTATACTAAAATATAAGTTAACTTATTACTTAACTAAAAATTTGTAATTGTAAATATATTACTTTACTTTTGTGCAATAAAAGTAAATGTATAACTTTACAATATGAAAAATATGTCATTACAATTGCAGCAACTTAACAATAAAATGGCAGGTTTTGCTATACTTAAGCAAGTAGCCACTCCTCCTACAGGTTGGATAAAGGCTATACGTATGAGTCTCGGTATGTCAATGCAACAGCTGGGGAACAAATTGGCTATTTCCAAACAAGGAGTATTGGATATTGAAAAACGGGAAAAAGAAGGATCCATCACCATTAAGTCCCTAAGGGAGATAGCAAAGGCTTTGGATATGCAATTGGTATATGGTTTTGTGCCAAACGACGGATCTTTGGATGCCCTGATTGAAAAAAGAGCTAATCAGCTTGCAAAAGAAATTGTATTACGTACATCCAATACCATGCATCTGGAAGATCAGGGCAATTCCAAAAAGCGCATAGAAAAAGCCATCAAAGAGAGGGCCGAAATAATAAAAAGCGAAATGCCTAAAATATTATGGGACTAGATTTTGATTACATCGAAGGGCAAACACCTTTAGAACCAGAAGAGATCGATGGTTTACTTATTCCAACTATTGCCACTCGTGGAGAATTGGATGAATTTGAGCAACAAAATATTGAAAAAGCAATTTTATGGACGTTGATGAGTAATTTCAAGGTTGACAAACTATTTACTGAAGTTTTTATACGTAAAGTACACACCCAAATGTATGGCGATGTGTGGTCCTGGGCAGGCGAATTCCGGAAAACAAACAAAAACATTGGTGTGGATTGGTGGAAAATATCTTTAGAGCTGAAAAATCTTTTGGATGATGTATTATATTGGTATAAAAACGATACTTTCCCACCTGATGAAATAGCCATAAGGTTCAAACATCGTTTGGTGAGTATTCATTGTTTCCCAAATGGTAACGGAAGACATAGCCGATTAATGGCAGATATTATTATTGAGAAAATTTATAAAAAACCAATTTTCAGCTGGGGTGCATCTAAACTTTCAAAAGAAGGTGATACCCGAAAAACATACATGAGAGCTGTAAAAACTGCGGATAATGGAAATTATAACTTACTATTAGATTTTGCCAGGTCTTGAAGAAATACTACTTTTATTAGTGAAATCTTTAAAACCCAAACTGTCAGAGATGGTTAGTGCCGAATCGTTGTCAAATTGCTTTAAAGCCCTTATTTCTAGACATTTCAGGAATTTATTGGGAAGTAAACTGTTGATATCCAGCATTATATTGTTGTCTTATTGATTATGTATAAATGCGTATATATAAAAATGCGTATAATTGAAACTTAATTATGCGATTGTTCGAATATGGAAGTAAGAACATCCAGCTACGTTTTAAGATCATAAGACCAATTATCAAAAAGTATGTTTATAAAGGCATGAATATCCCATTATAAACATACTGGATTAAGAAGCCAAGAACCTATAGGAAGATAGCACGCAAACAATATTTAAGGATATCGCAAAAAAAAGATAATGAGCCGCTCTGAAATTAGAAAACGATTCAGGCAGCAATTTCAATACCTCAAAAGAAATATTAAGCATCTTCACTGGCTGTTGGATCAGATAGGTTGTATTGTATATGATAAAAAGGCCTATAAGTATTTTTAGTGATACAACATTTGTACGACCAACAAAAAACTATGTATGATACCAAGACACATAGTATCGAAAACCGTATAGTGAATATCCATCAACCACATGTGAGACCAATAAAAATGGGGAACAATAATTCGGATACAGAATTTGGAGCGAAGATACAAGCAAGTTTGATGGACGGATACGTGTTTATAGACGAGTTGAACCGGGAAGCATTTAATGAAGGGACGAGATTAAAATTGAGTGTAGAAACCTACAAAAAGAGAATGGGGTGTTATCCTCAGAAGGAATTGGTGGATAAGATATATTGTACGAGAGAGAATCGAAACTACCTAAAGGAGAAGGGCATAGAGTTGCGGGCAAAACCATTAGGAAGACTTAAGGCATTGTCAAATCAAGTAAGACCCGGAGAAAGAAATTCCATAGAAGGAAAGTTTGGTCAGGTAAAGCCGGGGCATGGTCTTGACACGATAAGAGCATACCAGGCTTCAACGAGTGAATCATGGATTATTGTACGGCCCACAATGAACAGGGTATTAAATTGAACTTCCGACATATTCACCTGACCCTATTTAATTTCTCTTGTTAAAGCGATGTTTCGTAAAGCATCAATAGGACTTAATAAACATCATCTCTACTCAAAATCCAAATATTGATAATTCCACTTTTTGAAATCCAATTATTTTTGAATTACAGTAAACTATCCTACAATAAGCAGCAATCTTTTGAAATACAAAATCATTGTAGTTAGCCCTCAGAACAATTCTTATTTTTATAAATTATTCGTTTAAAATGAAATACAAGTATACTCATCTTAAAATACGGACACTTAAACAAATGAAAATTGGATAAATAAGCCGTGACCTATATCTTTGTTTCATTCTAATCAGTGGAATAAACATAAAAAACAAAGCATCGGAATATTTTTCGGAATCAAAGCATATAACCATGAACAGAAGAGAATTTTTACTAAAAAGTACCCTTGCAGGATCTACTATATTGCTGAACCCTAAAACAGCTTCATACATCAGCAGTCAAGGCAATAAGCCTAAATCTGTCATTATCATCGGTGCAGGATTTGCCGGGCTTGCTGCTGGCATGAAATTAAAATCTGAAGGTATTCAGGTAACCATTCTTGAGGCTAGAAAAAGAATTGGTGGAAGAGTTTTTTCAAATCAACCAACTAAAGCCAATGGTCAGGTAATCGAGCTTGGTGCTGAATGGGTAGGTAGTTCTCATGAAAGAGTGATATCACTTTGTAAAGAATTCGGATTGACATTAGAAAATAATCAGTTTGAAACAGATCTCTTATTGGGTGGAAAACATAGTAAATCTGGAAAATGGGGTTTCAGTCAGGAAATGAACAAATTCTGGGAAAGCAAAGTATCCATTTGGGAAAACATGTCTGAAACACAGCGGAAAAAATTAGATGCAACAGATTGGTGGAGGTATCTAACTCAACAAGGCATAACCGGAAATGACCTACTGCTCAGAGATCTGATGGATTCTACAGATTTTGGGGAGAGCATCCGACATACTTCTGCATATGCGGCCTTTGCTGAATATGCAGAAAGTAGTGAAAAAAATGAAATGGATCTAAAGATAAAAGGCGGAAACGCTACATTAGCAGAAAAAATGGCAGATTACGTAGGAAAAGATAATATTCTTCTCGACCACTCCGTCCAAATTGTAAAACAAAAAGGATCAAAAGGCGTCTTATTAACTTGCAGTAATGGAAAAACATTTGATGCTGAGAGAATGATATGCGCCATTCCCACTTTTTCTCTTTTAAAAATTGACTGGCAACCTGGCCTTCCTAATCAGATGAATGATGCGTTACAAGTGCTGCAATATGCCCGAATCGGAAAATTTCCCGTAGTATTCTCAGAACGATTCTGGAAAAGAGATGATTTTGATATGTTAACTGATACGCCGGCGCATTATTTTTATCACGGCACTAAAAACCAATCAGGCAAGACAGGAGTGCTCATGTGTTATGCGACGGGTGACAAAGCTGATGTACTTGCTTCGGTCAGCAAATCTCAAAGATTGGACATTATTATGAATTCACTAAAACCCGCTTTCGGAAATGTCAGAAAATATGTCTCAGAAGATCTTATGTATTACTGGGGTCAGGATGCATTTTCTAGTGGTGCATATGCTTTTTATGGGAAAAACCAGTGGTTTGAAGTCATGCCTGCTTTAAAAAAACCGTTTGAAAATGTATATTTTGCAGGAGAGCACTTAGCAGATTGGCAAGGGTTTATGGAAGGAGCCATCAATAGTGGCGAAGAAGCTGCAGAAATGGTGGTTACTGGTTATTAATCATATTCAATCGATTAAAATGAAACCTGAACAAATAAAACTGGTAAAAAAGACATGGAAAATTTTGATGGGTATTAACCCCAAAATCATTGGAGATGCTTTTTATTCTAAGCTTTTTACAGATCATCCTGCAATCCGAAAATTGTTTCCATCAGACATGAATCAACAATACATCAAACTGGTAGATATGCTTACGTCTATTATCATGAATCTTGATCATTTAGAATCAGTTTCGGAAGAAATAATAGCTATGTCAAATCGTCATACCGGATATGGTGTAAAACCTGCTCATTATGAGATGGTAGGAAGTGCTTTGTTGTGGACACTTCAGAAAGGATTAGGTGCAGAATGGAGTGACGATATCGAAAATGCATGGATCGCATGTTATCAGTCATTGGCGGATACTATGATACAAAATAATTAAGGTCTAAATACCAAAATTTAGACCCAAATGTAATAATACGATTCATTTCATTTTTACCACGCTTTAGATGTCTTTTTACTTTGTTTTGATGCCAAAATTTGGTCTTTCTTTGCAAGAGTACTTATTTTGCAGCGTATGAGAATTTTATTTAAAACATTATTTACCATATACCGGAGACGAAATGAATCTTTTCACCATTTTGCCTATATTGAAAATCCAAATGTTCACAAAAGTCATGAAAGTATTTTCCAACCATACATCATTTCATATCATCTTAATGGAAAGGATAGATTATTATTAATCACTATATTTTGTTGTCAATATAGATTAGATGGTTGCAGATTCAAGAAATTCAAACGAATATGAAACAAAGTGTATTTGTTACAATCATTTGTATTTTGTCTTTCTGTTCATCATCAATAGCACAGTACGACGGGTACAATTTCCGAAAACTTTCAGTCAATGACGGATTGAATGATGGCATCGTCAGAGCTGTGGGACAAGACAAATATGGTTTTATATGGATTGCAACAGTAGGAGCACTAAATAGATTTGACGGAAAAAATATACAACACTTTACCAATATACCTACCGATACACTGAGCCCATATCCCAGTCAACCCAAAGCATTATTCTCTGATAGCAAAGGTAGCTTTTGGATAGGATATGAAACAGGTTTAGTAAGATATGATTTTAATAAACAACTTTTTATAAGAATACCTGCACTGAAAGATGTACATGTATATACTATGATGGAAGGAAACAATGAAGACTTGTACTTAATTACAAGTAAAGGACTTGTACGGCACAATATTACTACCAACAATACATTTTTCTATAGTCAATCAAACGAAAAAAAATATCATGAGTTACAAAATGTCCGACTTTATGATATCACCCAAAAAAATGATATGCTTTATATAGGTAGCGATAAAGGTCTGCTTATTTTTAGTTTACTAGATCATACCATTTCACTAATTGAGATTCCAATACTACAAGAGATCAGTATTTATAGATTAGCCATTGACAAAAACAATAATATCTGGATAGGTACACATGGACATACCAAGCTACTAAAATTGCTGCCTGACCTAAAGACTATAGAAATATTTGATCACTTTTTAACTTCCGATATATTGACCCAAGCGCTCAATATCACAGATATTCTGGTTGATAATAAAGGCAAAGTTTGGGTTTCCACATTGATAGACGGTATCTTAGAATATAAAGAAAAAGACAATATTTTCATTAAGCATTTATATAATAATGACATTCCATCGAGCCCCTCCGGAAATTACCACAGATGTTTGTTTGAAGATAGGGATGGCCTCATTTGGGCAGGTGGTGATGTGATCGGTGTCAATTACTTTGATCCATCAGCCAATTTTTTTAAGTCATTGATGCCTTTTCCAGATAGACTCCATGAAAGAAACAGAAGTGTGGCCCGCGGTATCACACAAGATAGTGATGGAAATATATGGATAGGATCACATGATGGTGTCGTCAGATATAATACCAAAGATAAAACGTATGATATATGGAGAAATGATAAAGGTAAAAAGCCAGTGATCTACTCCAATCTTGTCAGGACGATATTATGTGATGACGACAATAATATTTGGATTGGTACCGGTGCCGGAGTGAACAGATATAATTATAAAACAAAAAAAATGGAATTTATTCCAGAGAGTAACTTACCCCTGAGATTTTATAATGCTATTAATAATGATAAAAGTGGTAATATTTGGTTCTGTACCAATGATACAGCTGCACTTTATTGGTATGATACCAGACTTAAAAAATATAATAATATCAGCCACCATCCACAACTCAAAAAATTTGCTAATACCGCACCTACATCTTATGTGTATGAAGACAGCAAGAAAAGACTTTGGATTTCTTTGGCAAAAAAAGGCATGATCAGACATGACAAAAAGACCTTATTCACAAAATTATATGCCACTACAGAAGCATCCGAACACAGAATTATAGGTGATCAGGTCGTTGATATCAAAGAAGATAAAAGCGGTGTCATCTGGGTCAGTACATTTAATGGTATATCCGGTATAGATGTGACTAACAATACAATTACATCTTTTAATAATCAAAATGGACTAATAGGCAATCAAGCATCTCCACTAGCTATAGACCATGATAATAGACTATGGATAGGGATATCTGGTGGATTGATGATGCTAAATCAAAAGAGAAATCACTTCACGACTTTTTCTCAAGGAGATGGTTTACCTTCAGTTGGATTTCCCGAACATGCTGCCGTATATTTAAATAATAATGAAATTGCTTTTCCTTCCAATAACGGAGTTATAATTTTTAACCCAAATGAGTGGAAAGAAAAAGAACAAAGTTGGATTATTACATCAAGAGCTACTCCGTTTTTGGAAAAGAATATTTTAGCATCAATGAAAGCAGTGATAATGATTCGATTCATTTAAAATCTGATGAAAATTCATTTAGCTTTAATCTTGTAGCTCTGAATTATACCCATACTTCACAAACTTGGTATGCATACAAGCTTGAAGGTTTTGAGAATGACTGGCATTATACAAAAGATCCTAAAGCTGTATTTACCAATATTCCAGGAGGTCAATATACATTTTTATACAAAGCATCATCTATAAATAATAATTGGCAAAAGGTTCCCGATAAAAAGGTAATTGTAATATTAGAAACGGTATTTTATAGAACGAAATGGTTTTTGTTTTTTATTGTTCTTCTGGTAGGAGCGTTCATTTATATGTTTTATAGATACAGAGTAGATCAACAAACACAAGTCTATGAACTAAAATCAAAAGCTCAACTCCTCGAAAAAGAAAAAACAGCAGTCATGTACGAAAATCTGAAACAACACCTCAACCCACATTTTCTTTTTAACTCTCTCACATCTTTGAGTAGTCTTATTAGAATAGATCAGCGTCAGGCAGGAGATTTTCTGGATAAAATGAGCAAAGTATATCGATATATTCTAAAGAATAAAGATAACGAAACGGTACCTCTCATTGATGAACTAAAGTTTGTTGATATGTACAACCAATTGCAAAAAACAAGATTTGGTGATGGTTTGCATATTAGTGTAAACATCTCCGAAGAATATCACTACCGCAAAATTGCTCCCGTTACTTTACAAAACCTGGTAGAAAATGCAATAAAGCATAACATAGCCGACGAAGATGCAACACTTTTGATCAGTATGTACATTGATGATGATTATCTGGTGGTTGAAAATAATCTACAGACTAAGGGTTTTGTAGAAACAAGTAATAAACAAGGTCAACATAGTATGATTTCATTATACAAATATTTAAGTCCAAGACCTGTGATCATCACAGAATCCGAAGACTTTTATACCGTAAGAATTCCTTTAATCTAAAACAAATTGTCATGATAAAAGCAGTAATCATCGAAGACGAACAACTCATTGCTAAAGAATTGCAATATAAGATTTCAGATGTGGCACAAGATGTAGAGATCATTCAAGTTTTGCCAAGTCTGAAGACTGCTTTTAAATGGTTTATGGAAAATGCAGAGCCTGATCTTATTTTTGCAGACATCCAATTGAGTGATGGTATTAGTTTTGAGATATTTAAAAGATATGATCTCAAGTGCCCCATTATTTTCACCACCGCTTATGACGAATATGCCATACAAGCGTTCAAAGTAAATGGAATAGATTATCTCTTAAAACCTGTTGATTCTGACGATCTTACTAAAGCAATAGACAAATCAAGATCCATCATAAATAGTAAAGCCGAATATCCAAACGACTTTCATCAATTAATTAGCCTTATCTCAAATCCGGATTCTTTAAAAAATAAGTTTAAAGAACAGTTCATTGTGAGTCATCGCAAACAATGGATTCCTGTCGTCGTAAAAGATATTGCATGTTTCTATAGGGATAGTATCAACTTCATTTACACATTCACCGGTGAAAAGTATATGCTTGATTTTGCAACTCTAGAAGAAGTAGAAGAATTGCTCGACCCTAAACAGTTTTATAGGTCCAATCGTCAGTCCATCATTAATATCAATGCCATTCAAAGTGTAAAACCGCACGAAAACCAAAAATTGACGGTCTCCTTGATACACCCATTGAAGCTGGAAGTAGACATTAGTCGAGAGAAAGCACCGGCTTTTAAGAAATGGCTGGACAGATAGAAGAATACATGTTCAACCCATAAGATCTGGACATAATCAATATAATTCTAAACAAAGGCAATTAAAAGTGTTATCTTTGCAACAGTAAAAAATCAATCAATGAGTTTATTGTCCACAGAACTAACAGCAAGGTGCGGATCAAAATGTGAAATTTGCGGAGCAGGAGGTAAACTTTTTCCTTTTGTAGTTGCACCAAAAACCGGCCAGCATGTCGATGAGCAAGTGGCAATCTGTAATACTTGCCATGATCAGATAGAAAATACGGAAAGAATAGATATTACACATTGGAGATGTATAAATGAGTGCATGTGGTCTGAAGTTCCTGCTGTGCAGGTTGTCTCGTATAGAATGCTTCAAGTGCTTAGTGATCAGGAATGGGCGCTGGATTTGCTGGGAATGATATATATGGACGATGAAACACTGGAGTGGGCAGAAGGTAGTGCCGGAGATGATGCAGTTCATAAAGATAGTAATGGTCATATTCTGAAAACCGGAGACTCTGTGGTTTTGATTAAAGATTTGGACGTAAAAGGCGCCAATTTTATCGCTAAACGAGGAACACCTGTAAGAAGAATAACTTTGGTACATGACAATCCCGAACAAATTGAGGGCCGTGTCAATGATCAACACATAGTGATTTTAACCAAGTACGTTAAAAAGTCAGTTTGATAAATTTTATCTTACATCCTTACACCTATCCATTTAAATTCGTATTCGCTAAAAGGATTAGACATTCGCTCCGAAATTTTTAGTAATCTATCCGGCAGTTTTACTAAATAGTCCCTGGATTTTTCGCCAGTTTCATTCAGTCCGCTCAGATGTTCAATATCCCACTCTATTACAAGATCACGTAGGATGTTGGCATAATCAGTGGCTGTATATACACCTATTCGTTGTGCTGCATCAGTAAAATGCCCCCAAAGTCCACCTACTTCCATACCTGTTTCACGTAAAAAATGTGCTGGCATGACTATTTTTTTGCGCATCATATCTTCAAATGCGACTAAAACTTCATCAGGGTCGTATTCAAATATCTTTTTAATAAAACTCATATATGCTTTGGCGTGTCTCATCTCGTCAGCAGCGATGACCCCATTTATTTTACTCAATAGTGAGTCACCTTGCTGTTTTGCCAATGAAGCTACCCGACGATGTGATATGTTGGTAGCCAATTCCTGAAAACTGGTATAAATAAAATTGCGGTATGGATCCTGTCCTGTCTCGATGTTAAATCCATCTGCAATCAGGTATTGGGTTGATCGCTCAAACTCCTGCATATTTACTCTACCAGAAAGATAAAGATATTTATTGAGGAGATCACCGTGTCTGTTTTCTTCCGCAGTCCATGATCGGACCCAAACTTTCCATGGATTGGTTTCAGGTTCTTCATGTATTCCTTCCAGTCTGCTCAACCATGATTCATAACTAGGAAGCGCTTCTTCAGTAATAGTGTCTCCTACCAGTACAGTCAATAAATCATAGGACAACCCCTGAGCTGCACCCCTCAGTTCTTTGACCTGATCAATAAACCCTTCCTGATCTGACGTATCAGGTAAAAAGTCACTTGGCTGCCAATTGGTTTCTATCGGTTTCAGAAATTTTTCTACTGATTCAGAAATGAAATCTGTCATTGCCCGCATTACTTCAGATCGGGCTCCAAACGGTATTGTTATCAATATAATATTTTACTGGAAACAAAGATAACTTATATTTTGACGGATTGTTTTAATATGACTTCTATCATCTTTTGCTTAAATTTTAAGTGTATCATTTTTAATGAATTTCTTCATCATTATCCAAAAAAGATGATAAACCATTATCCAAAAAAAGGTTACAATTTCAGAGCACTGAACGGGAAATAAAACTTTTCAGGTTTTTGATAGTAACTATGATACCCTTTACAAATGTCTGATTAAAACAAAAAAAATTCTACTGCTTTAGTTGTTTTATCTTGATACCTAAAGCGGCAACTGTTAATGTCATAAAAGGACTTATCCAGTTAAAAATGGCATAGATGAAATAATCTACAGTCGGTACTCCCAAAACACCAGCATTGTATGCACCACAAGTATTCCAAGGTACCAATACTGAAGTAACGGTTCCTGTATCCTCCAATGTTCGGCTTAGATTTACGGGATGAAGACCTTTATCCTGAAATGCTTTTTTATACATTTTCCCGGGGATAACCAGAGCAAGATATTGATCAGATGCTGTAACATTGATGGCAAGACATGACAAAACAGTACTGGCAAAAAGACCAAAAACAGTATGAAACATATTCAATAATGCCTGGCTAATACGAGCCAAAGCACCTATTGCATCCATCACACCACCGAAAACCATGGCACATAAAATCAACCAAATCGTACCAAGCATTCCTTCCATTCCTTTGGCAGAAAAAAGGTCATTTAATTCCGGATTTGTGGTTTCTATTGATGTTTTGGTAGTTAGTGATTTCATAACGCCTTTGTATGCGGTATTAAAATCAAGCGTAGTTCCCTCGGCTATTTTTACCACGATTTCAGGTTGGGCTATAATTGCGACTATACCACCGAGCAGAGCGCCTGCCAGAAGCGCAACCAACGGCTGAGTTTTTTTTATAATCAGAAAAATTACAACTGCCGGCACTAAAAACAGCCAAGGACTTATATTAAAAGCAGCATCTATAGCATTAAGTTTGTCGGAAATATCCGGAGAGCCTGTAGCTGAAATATTAAATCCAATAATCAGAAAAACAACCAAAGCTACAAGAATAGAAGGTACAGTGGTCATTAACATATATTTTATGTGATCAAACAATTCAGCACCGGCCATAGCAGATGCAAGATTTGTGGTATCGGATAGCGGAGAAATTTTATCTCCAAAGTAAGCACCTGAAATCACAGCACCGGCAGTCATTCCTGGATTTATTCCCATGGTCTGCCCGATGCCTATAAGTGCAATACCCACAGTTGCTGAAGTGGACCAGGAACTTCCTGTAGCCAAAGAAACAATGGAGCAAATTACCAGTGATGCAGCAAGAAAAATACTGGGTGTAAGTATTTGCAAACCATAATAAATCATTGAAGGAATTACACCACTGAGTAACCATGTACCCGACAATGCCCCAACCATTAAAAGTATAAGGATAGCTCCGGAAGTAGATTTAACATTATGACCCACTTCTTCCATCATTTGTTGATAAGATACTTTATTCCGGAAACCGACTATTGCCGCAACAGCTGCACCAATGATAAGTATAAATTGATTACTCCCACCTAAAGCACTGTCTCCAAAGATAAAAATGTTATATGCCAGCAATCCTACCAAAATAATCACAGGAAAAAGTGCTTCTGTTATAGATAGTTCTTTATTTATTATGATAACCTCTTGCTCAGGTAATTCAGGTTTGATGTCTTTACTATGCATATTTTTTGCAAATTGATAAAGTTAATTGATAATAATCACGCAATATAAAAGTAATATTAATAAATTTACCAAATTATTTTTATGTTTATTTTTGAATTTACAAAAGCCAATTTTTTTGACATGATACAAATTTCGCTTTGAAATGAACATTTTAGTATCAAATAAGATTGTAGTTTCTAATTTATTATCCAAATCATTATGAGTATTTATAAAATAGTCCTTTTGTCAGGTCTTGTTTTTTTTTCATGTAAAAAGGAAGAAAAAAAAGCTGATAATGCAAAAACTACCCCACAAACTGAACAAAAAGCGCTGAAAGTGGACGGTATCATTGCGCACGAAGAAATAACAACCGGGACCATTAGTACGACCGGAACCATTATTGCCAATGAAGAAGTGGAAATTAAAAGTGAAATTTCAGGAAAAATCACTGGAGTACATTTTAAGGAAGGCACTTTTGTAAAAGAAGGACAGTTGCTGGTAAAGTTAAATGATGATGATCTGCAAGCTCAGGTACGAAAACTGAGTATTGAAATCAAAATGGCTGAAGAAAAAGAGGGCCGGATGAAACAACTTTTAGCTGCAAATGCCATCAGCAAAGAAGAATACGATGTTCAGCTTACAAGTCTTAATTTACTCAAAGCGAATGTAGATATTATTAAAGTGGATATAAGTAAAACGAGAATAACAGCACCATTTAGCGGCATTATCGGCTTTAAGAATGTGAGTCCTGGAGCAATATTATCTTCCAGTACGGTTATAGCTTCTATCCAAAACACCCAACCGCTCAAACTTGAGTTTTCTATCCCTGAAAAATATAATAATTTGATTTATCAAGGTACAATTGTAGATTTTAAGGTGGCTGGGTCTAATATTATCAATAAAGCAAACGTTTATGCAAAAGAGCCCAAAATAGATCAAAACACTCGAACATCGAAAGTTAGGGCGACCTTTTCAAATCCTGGTGGTAAATTATTTCCGGGGTCTTTTGCTGAAATAAATATTTCTGTAGGCGAAAAGACGAAAGTAAAAATGGTACCTACCATTGCCTATATTCCAGATATTAGTGGAGCAAAACTTTTTGTAAAACGAGGTGGTGTGGCAGTAAGTGTCCCGGTAAAAGCCGGAATCAGGACAGAAAAAGAAATTCAGATACTGGAAGGATTAAATGATGGCGATACAGTTATTGTTTCAGGCATTCTGCAGCTTAAGCCGAAAATGCCGGTAGAAGTTAACATCATTAATCAGGCTCAATAAATAGTAACTGATGAGATTATCAGAAATCAGTATAAAAAGACCGGTACTAGCTACTGTAATGTCTGTTTTAATAGTTCTCTTTGGAATTATTGGATTCTTTTATCTCGGGGTAAGAGATTATCCCAGTGTAGATCCTCCAGTTATAACTGTTAGTACCAGTTACCCCGGAGCAAATTCAGATGTAATTATTTCTCAGATTACAGAGCCTTTAGAACAAGCAGTAAATGGAATAGATGGTATAAAAGCGATCACTTCAACCAGTAGTGACGGACGGAGTACCATTACTGTCGAATTTAATCTCGAAGTTGATCTCGAGTCAGCGGCCAATGATGTCAGAGACAAAGTTTCAGGTGCGCTGCGTAATCTTCCGCCAGATGCCAATCCTCCAATTGTAAGTAAAGCAGATGCTAATGCGCAGCCTATACTTTCACTGACCGTTCAGAGTACTCAACGCTCATTGCTTGAACTTTCGGAAATAGGCAACAATCTATTTAAAGAAAGATTTCAGACTATACCAGGCGTGAGCAGTGTGAGTATCTGGGGAGAGAAAAAATACTCCATGAAGTTAATGATGGATCCAGCAAAACTTGCTGGACTGGGCATAACTCCAGTGGATGTCAGAAATGCATTGACCAGCGCAAATGTAGAATTGCCATCTGGGCGGATTGATGGGGATAATACTGAACTGACCATCAGAACTGTTGGCAGAATAGAAACGGTGGAGGAATTTAATAATTTGATCATCAGAGAAAATAATGGTGCAATAATTCGATTTAAAGATATTGGTGTAGCAGAAATGAGACCGGAAAATGAGCGGTCATTGTTGCGGGGAAACGGTGCAATACCAATGATAGGAATCGCTGTAACCCCACAACCGGGGGCAAATTATATTGCCATTGCAGACGAATTTTTCAAAAGACTGGAAAATATTAAAAAAGATTTGCCTGCTGATCTTCAACTGGGAATGGCTCTGGACACCACCAAAGGTATAAAACAGGCCATTAGCGAAGTGGAAGAAACTATATTAATTGCCTTTGGTCTGGTAGTGCTGGTCATATTTTTATTTCTTCGAAACTGGCGATCAACCCTGATTCCGGTTGTAGCCATACCTATCTCTTTGATTAGTGCATTTTTTATTATGTATATGGCTGGTTTTTCGATCAACATCCTGACTTTATTAGGGATTGTACTGGCTACCGGACTTGTAGTAGATGATGCGATAGTGGTATTGGAGAACATATACCAGAAAATAGAACAAGGTATGTCTCCTCGTGAAGCAGCCTTTAAAGGTTCAGAAGAGATATTTTTTGCTATTGTTTCCACTACAGTAACTTTAGTGGCCGTTTTTCTTCCGATCATGTTTTTACAGGGTCTTACCGGTAGATTATTCAGAGAGTTTGGAGTGGTAGTCGCGGGTGCTGTTTTGGTATCTGCCTTTGTATCATTGACACTTACACCTATGATGAGTGCAAACTTGCTTAAACATGGAGACAATCAGGGCGCTTTTTACAGAGTTACTGAACGGTTTTTTGTTGGAATGACAAATTTGTATGGTAAAGGATTGACTGGGTTTTTTAGAATCAGATGGATAGCTGTATTAATTATGCTATTATCTTCCTGGAGTATTTATCATCTGGGAAAAGGATTACCTACCGAACTGGCTCCAATGGAAGACAAAGGTCGACTTAGCGTAAATGCCACTGCCCCGGAAGGAGCTTCATTTGATTTTATGAATAGCTTTCTTACCAAATTGATTAGCGATGTAGAAGCAATACCAGAAAAAGACGCAATACTTTCTGTTACAGCTCCTGGATTTGGGGCATCGCAGGCTTCAAATACTGGTTTTGTGCGAATATCTCTGGTGGAAGCTGAAAACAGGACAAAGTCTCAAATGCAAATTGCAGATGAACTGGCCCAAACAGTTAAGAAATATACAGATGCCAGAGTTTTTGTAAATCAGGAACAAACGATTGGTGACCGACGAGGAGGGCTTCCGGTCCAATTTGTCATTATGGCACCCAATTTTGATATGTTAAAAAAGGCCATTCCTCCCTTTTTGGAAAAAGCACGTCAACATGAAGCATTTCAGGCAGTTGATATTAATTTAAAATTTAATAAACCTGAGCTTAAAATCGATATTGACCGAAATCGTGCACAGGTGTTGGGCGTATCAGTAATGGATATAGCACAGACCCTTCAACTATATTTTGCAGAACAAAGACTAGGGTTTTTTATTAAAGATGGTAAACAATATCAGGTAATAGGACTTGCCAATAAAGAAAATAGAAACGAGCCTACAGACCTTAAGTCTATATATGTTCGCAGTAATAAAGGCGAAATGATACAATTGGACAACCTGATTACCATGTCAGAACAAAGTAATCCACCTCAATTATATAGATTCAACAGATATGTGTCAGCGACAGTATCTGCGGGTACTTCACCGGGAGTATCTTTGGGTCAGGGAATACAAGCCATGCGGGATATAGCAGGGGAAGTATTGGATGATAATTATTCCACAGACCTATCGGGACCATCAAAAGAGTTTGAAGAAAGTTCATCTACATTGTTGTTTGCATTCATACTTGCTTTGCTGTTGGTGTATTTAATACTGGCGGCACAGTTTGAGAGTTTCATTGACCCTTTGATCATAATGTTTACGGTGCCTCTTGCTTTGGCAGGTGCTATACTCGCATTGTGGTATACAGACTCAACCCTGAATATCTTTAGCCAGATCGGTATTATTGTATTAATAGGAATAGTCACTAAAAATGGAATATTGATCGTAGAATTTGCCAATCAAAGGAAAGAAGAAGGGCTTAAGTCACTTGAAGCGGTAAAAGAAGCAGCTATATCCAGATTACGGCCTATACTTATGACCAGCCTTGCTACAGTACTGGGCGCTCTGCCAATAGCACTTGCTTTAGGAGCAGCTTCAGTATCAAGGGTTTCGATGGGTATAGCTATCATTGGTGGTTTAATGTTTTCTTTGGTACTTACATTATTTGTTATACCGGCATTATATACATATTTATCCCGCAATAAAACAGTTTTCGAAGATGGTGCGCATTAGTATTCTTTATTTTACATTTATCTTTTTATCCCTTAGTGGAGCAACCGGACAGGAGACATTAAGTCTGGATGAAGCTGTCAGAATAGCATTGCAAAACAACTTCAATGTAAAAATTGCAATGAATGATGCTGTGATAAACAAAACTAACAATACCATAGGTAATGCAGGCCTATTGCCTGAAGTAGCACTTAATTTTGGCAATAATTATAATATCAATAATACCAGACAAGAGTTTTTTAGTGGTGATACAAGAGAGGGAAATGGTGTAAATACCAGTAATATAAATGCCAATATTCAATTAGGATGGACAGTATTTGACGGTATGCGCATGTTTGTAAACAGAGACAGGCTAAAAGAAATTGAAAGCTTAGGGGAACTCAATATCCAGTTACAAATGGAAAATACAGTAAGTCAGGTGATGTCTGTATATTATAATATCGAACAACATCAGAGACGTGTTGAAACCATTCAAAAAGCAATAGAAATATCAAAAGAGAGATATGAACTTGCATCACTTAAAAAAAATGTTGGCTCCGGCTCCGGTATACCTGTTCTCCAGGCAAAAGTAGATATTAATGCGGATAGTTCTGCTTTGATCAGACAACAGCTGATACTAAAAACGTCAAAAATACAGCTAAATGAAATATTGGGAAGATCACCTGAAATCATCTTTGACATTTCGACATTAACGGATAATCAGAAGGATGTAGATTTTCAGCAGTTATCTGAATTGACAGCACAACGCAATCTAATGCTACAGATGGCCGATAAAAATATCAGACTTTCAGAGTTGAATGTAAAATTATGGGAAGGAAATAAGTATCCGACTATTGACTTAAATCTTGGGTATAATTTTAGTAGATTGAAAGCAGAAATAGGTATTTTAAAATTTAATCAGAACGCAGGACTGTCTTATGGACTTACAGGAAGATGGAATATTTTTAACGGCTGGAATAATAAGAGAGAGATACAAGTGGCAAAATTAGGTATAGAAACGGGTAAACTTACTAAGGAGCAAACAGCATTGTCCCTCAAAACAGATCTTTTTACTGTATACAATAATTATCTCACAGCCCGTGAACTGACCAAAATCGAAGAAGGAAATATCAGCATTGCAGAACAAAATTTAGATATTACTACAGAAAAAATGCGTTTGGGAACAATTGATGCGCTTGAGTTAAGGCAAGCTCAACTTAATCTTGTCGATGTTGAATTCAGAAAAATTACTTCTGCTTTTGAAGCAAGAATGGCACATTTGGAGTTAATGAGATTATCAGGACAGCTATTGAAGTAAATAGTTGCTTAAAATTTATCAGCATGTTAAAAAATATTTTAAAAACGCTACAAGAGACTGGAGATATAGTAGTCGAAAAAGCATCGGAACTTAATGATGCAGCAAAAGAAAAATTTCAGGAAGCAAAAGAGCAGACCAGAGATAAAGTCCTTTCAATCATCGAAGAGTGGGTAGAATTATTACCCAAACTTATGGCATTGGGGTTTGAAATGACTTCATTTGGTATTTCGATGTCACTAAGTCCTTGTATGCTTGCTGAATTAAAAGGAAAAACCGATGATTTTAGTGAGGAAAGGATTAAAGAATTGCTCGAAATACATAAAGAAGATAAATCACTCAAACTGTTTCTAAATGTCATAAAAACCACCTTTGTTTTGCATAAAAAAACAAACGCCGGCATGAAAGACGATTTGATAGTAAGGGTAGAAGTAAAACTTTCACCTGAGATTAAAGTGTTTATTGGTCAACCCCAACTGACATGACCAGGGTAGTTTCGTCATTGATTATTTATCCCGTGAAGAGTTTGGCAGGAATTAACACTGTGCAGGCTAATGCTATGCAAGCCGGGTTTGAACACGATCGGAGATGGATGCTGCTGGATGAAAATAATGTATTTATGACACAAAGAGACATGCCTCAAATGGCATTGTTTATTCCTGAAATCAATGAAGATTCATTATCTGTTCATTTTAAAAATGAAAGTATCTCATTTGATTTGAAGGAAATGAACGGGGAGATAATTTCTACAAAAGTTTGGGACGATAACGCCGAAACTCAAATAGTGAGCAAATTAGCTAGCGAATGGTTTTCTGATCAGCTAGGTAGAAGAATAAAAATAGTTAAGATAAAATCAGAAGAATCCCGCAGCCACTACAATACATTAAGACATATAGATATCCCTGTAAGTCTGGCAGACGGATATCCTTATCTTCTGACTGGGGAAGAAAGCCTGAATAATCTAAACTCTAAACTGGAAAAAAATGTACCTATGAACAGGTTCAGACCAAATATTGTAGTTACTACCACAGTTGCGCATGAAGAGGATCAGTGGGAAAATATAGCAATAGGTGAAGCAGGATTCAAAAATATGAAACCCTGTGGCAGATGTACTATGGTAACCATTGACCAATCAACAGGCCTTTCAAATAATGAGACCCTGAAAGTCTTGAATACTTACAGGAAGTCAGGCAACAGTGTCATTTTTGGTACGAATATGATGTGTACAATAGAAGGTAAAGTCACTGTTGGTGATGTTATACACTTAAGTTAGTAATCAGTTCAGTGTGTACTCAACAGAAATTGCGGTATTGAGTAATTTAGAAATCGGGCAATTGGCTTCAGCATCTTTTACCAATTCATCAAATTTTTCTGAATCAATTCCTACGACGCAAGCCTTTAAGATCAAATGAGATGAAGTTACAGCCCCGTTTTCAAAATTAATATGACAGGTGGCATCCAATTCGTCGGGAACAAATCCAGCACCGGACAGATTAAAGCTCAATTTCATAGCAAAACATCCTGCATGTGCTGCAGCAATTAGTTCTTCAGGATTTGTACCTATGCCATCAGCAAAACGGGTATTAAAAGAATATTGTGTCTGGTTTAATACAGTACTTTGAGTAGTTAAGTGCCCTTGTCCTTCTTTTCCACTGCCTTTCCAAATGGCTGTTGCTTTTCTGATCATGATATTAAATTTTATGGTTGAACTAAAGTCATAAAGATACATCAAAATCACATTCAAAGTGTAAATGACATTTCATAATATCCTGTTTTATTGCAATTAATTACCTACTTTCGTGGCGGAAATATTATTAAATGATAGAAAATATTAGTAAATACGAAATAACCAGAGATGTTAACTTTGATTTCACCATATTCATACCTACCTGGAATAATCTTGGATTTATTTTAAATTGTCTGGATAGCATAAAAAAAAATTCGATGCTTAAAATTCAACCCATTGTTATTATTAATGATGGCAAGGATGGTACCCTGGATTGGTTTTTGAACCAAAATGAATTTGACTATATACATTCAATAGAAAATATTGGGATATGTTATGCGCTCAATATCGCCAGAAGCCTCGTAAAATCAGACTACATTATTTATGCCAATGATGATATGTATTTTCTACCGGACTGGGACAAAAATTTATTATTGGAAATACAAAAAATTGGCAATAAAGCTTTTATGCTATCTTCCACTATGATTGAGCCGGATGACACAGGAAACAAATGTATTTCTTTAGGCAATTACGGTAAAACGCTGGCAGATTTTCAGGAAAAAGATTAATGAGCGAATACCAGCAGTACTTCAGGACTGATTGGAAAGGAAGTACCTGGCCTCCCAATGTAGTCCACAGAGATGTATGGGATCTTGTAGGAGGATTTAGTGTAGAGTTTAGCCCGGGTATGTATTCAGATCCGGATTTTAGCATGAAATTGTATCAGGCAGGAGTTAGACATTTCAAAGGTGTGGGCAATAGTCTGGTATATCACTTTGGTTCAAAATCAACCAAAAGGGTGAAGAAAAACAAAGGACGGAATACTTTTTTGATGAAGTGGGGTATGACAGCCAATCATTTTTCAAAGGTTTATTTACAAACCGGCAATCCATGGGATGAAAAGGGGGTTAAGGTTTCAGAAAATTATGCTTCTAAGATGATCAATACTTTAAAAAGGATGCTGGGCGCATTGGAATAGCTGTTTTATATTGATTTGAGACTAGCGGACTTTACGTTTTCAGATTATAAAAATGGACCGTATTCCCTTCATATTATTTTTCTCTTTTTTGATCTTTTCCTATTTTATAGTTAAGCTTATTAAAATTTATTTGACGACCAATTACTTCTTCAAAATAAAGAAGAATATTATATATTTCCAACTATAAATTTATTGTACATTCACGTTCTTATTGATTACTTCAATGAATAATGTGGCTTTTACCTATATTTTGACAAACTAAAATCAAAACAAATCAATGAAAATAAGAGAAATTAATGCCATGAGAGGACCAAATTACTGGTCTATACGTCGTCATAAACTTATCGTAATGGTACTTGATCTGGAAGAAATGGAAGAAAAGCCATCCAATGTAATAGTTGGTTTTAGTGATCGTTTAAAAAATAAATTTCCCAGCATGTATTCTCACCGATGTTCTGAAGGATGTGAAGGTGGATTCTTTATGCGCGTAGATGAAGGAACCTGGATGGGACATGTCATTGAACATATTGCCCTTGAGATACAAACTCTGGCAGGAATGGATACCGGATTCGGTCGTACAAGAGATTATGGCGAAAAAGGTGTCTATAATGTTGTATTTTCATATCTTGAGGAAAACGCAGGTAAATATGCTGCAGAGGCTGCCGTTCGTATTTGTGAATCTCTGATTTCAGGCGAAGAATACGATATGGAACCCGATATTCAGAAAATGCGGGAATTGAGAGAATCAGAAAGATTAGGGCCAAGTACAGGTTCTATAGTGGAAGAGGCAGCAAGCAGGGGTATTCCCTGGATCAGGCTGAATAAATATTCACTTTGTCAGCTCGGATATGGTGCCAATCAAAAAAGAATACAGGCAACGGTAACCAGTGAAACCAGCAGTATTGGCGTAGAAATAGCATGTGATAAAGAAGATACAAAATTTCTCCTGATGCAGGCCGAAGTAGAAGTACCAAAGGGTGAAATTATAAGTCGCGAAAGTAGTCTTGAAGCGGCCTGCAGATATGTAAAATATCCATTGGTCATCAAACCTATAGATGGAAATCATGGCAGAGGTATCACCGTAAATATAAATACATATGAAGAAGCAATAGAAGCTTTTCATGCAGCCAAACTCGTTTCACAAAAAGTTATTGTAGAAAAATTTATAACCGGCGAAGATTATCGTCTGCTTGTCATTAACCATAAACTGATAGCTGCAGCAAAAAGAACGCCCGCACATGTCATAGGAGATGGAAAGTCTACAGTTAAACAATTGATAGATGAAGTAAACAGCGATCCGAGAAGAGGTTACGGTCATGAGAATGTTTTGACGATGATCACCTTAAATCAGCTTACTCAAACGATCATAGCTGCAAAAGGATATACAGAAGACTCTGTCATTCCTTCCGGGGAAAGATTAATACTAAAAGACACAGCCAATCTTAGTACCGGAGGTACAGCGGAAGATGTAACCGATATCGTACACCCTGCTAATGTCTCTATGGCTGAACGAATTTCAAAAATTATTGATTTGGATATTTGCGGAATAGACATTATGACCAGCGATATCAGTCAACCATTGTCCGAAACAGGAGGAGCCGTGCTTGAAGTAAATGCAGGACCGGGATTCAGGATGCATCTTGCACCGACAAAAGGATTACCCAGAAATGTGGCCGCACCCGTAGTTGATAAACTATTTCCCAAGCAAGGAGATACAGGACGTATCCCAATTGTTGCAATCACTGGCACAAACGGAAAAACTACAACGTCTCGATTGATAGCTCACATGGCCAAAATGCATGGATATCGTGTCGGATATACCACTAGTGATGGGGTCTATATCCAAAATCGTATGTTGATGAAAGGGGATTGTACCGGTCCTGCCAGCTCCGAATTTGTATTAAAAGACCCGACAGTAAATTTTGCCGTACTTGAGTGTGCGCGTGGTGGTTTGCTTCGTTCAGGACTGGCTTTTTCGCACTGTGATGTAGGTATAGTCACAAATGTTGCTGCAGATCATCTTGGTCTGAAAGGTATCCATACCCTGGAACAATTGGCACAGGTCAAAGCAGTCATTCCTGAAACGGTACTGCCCGCTGGTTATGCCATATTGAATGCTGATGATGATCTGGTTTATGAGATGCGGCGCAATATAAAATCAAATCTGGCGCTTTTTTCAATGGATGAAAACAATCCCAGAATAAAAGCACTCCAACGTAAGGGCGGTATAACAGCAGTATTTGAAAATGGATATGTAACTCTTTGTCGGGGAGAATGGAAAATGAGAGTAATGAAAGCAGATCTGATACCACTGACCTATGGAGGCAAGGCGACATTTATGATTCAGAATATTTTGCCCACCATAATTGCAGCTGATGTTCAAGGCATCAGCATAGAAGATATGAAAGCAGCGCTTGAGACGTTTATTCCTTCTCCTGCGCAGACTCCGGGCAGACTAAATTTGTTTCAATTTCAAAATTTTAGAGTATTGCTTGATTTTGCACATAATCCTGCTGGTATGAAAGCCCTTAAAAATTTTACCGATAATCTGGATGCTACAAAAAAAGTAGGAATTATCGCTGGCATAGGAGACAGAAGAGTTGAAGATAATACAGAAATGGGAAGTATCATATCAGATATGTGTGATGAAATTATTATCAGACAGGATAAAAATCTTAGGGGTAAAACAGAACAGGAATTGATAGATATGGTAAATAGTGGTATAAAATCAAAACATCCTGATAAAAAAACAACAATCATTCCGTCGGAAAAAGAAGCCATACTTCACGCTGTAAAACATGCAGAAAAGGGCTCACTCATTATTGTTTGCAGTGATGTTATACCGGATGCATTGGAATTGGTGACAAAACTCAAAGAGCAGGAAGTAAAAGGAGAAGTAGTTTTTGGTGTATAGTATTTAAAGACATTTTTTATAGTATTAATTCGTATGAACCCATTTTCCATAGCCATCCACGGAGGAGCAGGCACGTTACTCAAGGGACAGATGACTTCTGAAAAGGAAGCTGCATATATATCTGGACTACAGGCAGCACTTGACGCAGGTTATGAAATACTCACCAAAGGTGGGTCAGCGTTGGATGCAGTGACTGCCTCAGTTGTATTACTTGAAAACAATCCTCTTTTTAATGCCGGCAAAGGAAGTGTATTTACTGCCAAAGGTCATCACGAAATGGATGCTTCCGTTATGGAAGGAAAGTTCCTGAAAGCAGGGGCAGTTTCTTTGATTTCAGGTATAAAAAATCCAATATTGCTCGCAAGAGACGTGATGGAGAAGTCGGAACATGTATTTCTTGCTGCTGAAGGGGCTAAACAGTTTGCACAATTATTGGGATATCCGGTAGAAAATGAAGACTATTTTTATGATGAATTCAGATTTCAACAATGGCAGGAAATAAAAGGAAGTGACTCATTTCAGCTGGACCATAGTATACAAAAAGAATCAAAATTCGGGACAGTTGGTGCGGTAGCCTGTGACATGTCCGGCAATGTAGCAGCAGCTACTTCTACCGGAGGAATGACCAATAAAAAATGGGGACGTATAGGCGACAGTCCGGTCATAGGGGCTGGAAACTATGCCAATAACACGACATGTGCCGTCAGTTGTACCGGTAGCGGAGAGTTTTTTATCAGAGGGGTTGTTGCATATGATGTATCCTGTCTGATGGAATTTAAAGGGTTGTCATTGGAAGATGCAGCAAATGAGGTTATACATCACCGTATTTTAAAATTGGGTGGTGACGGAGGATTGATCGCAGTGGATGCTTTGGGCAATATTGTTATGCCATTTAACACGGAAGGTATGTACAGAGGATATAAAAAGTCCAGTGGCGAAAATGATGTGTTGATATATGGTGGAGCATGATGGTAAAGGGGATATAAATCTCTCTATTTTTAGGTATCAGCAGTACCTATTTATTTATATCCAAATAGCATGTAATTAAACCCCAATGAAAATCCGGATTTATCGTCCATTATCCTTGCGTTAAGGCTATCAATGTTTTCAGATTTAAATAAGTAAAAGTATCGCGCACTCAATCCAATTCTTCCCCAATTTTGGTTTAATACCACAGAAATATTATAATAAGCACCAGGACTAAAATATTTTATTATCGAATTGGTATTATAAAAATTTTCCTGAACCTGAGAATTTAGTTTATGAATCATACCTAAACCAAGACCTATTTTACTGTTTTTTACAGGCTCGTATAATACATCCACGTTTAGTGTCATTTCCTTGTTTGACAATATTACATCTTTTAAATCCGGGTTAAAAGTTCTCACAAGGCCGGATTCAGCACCATTTCTAAATATATACGATATTCGGGTTTGAGCGAATAATCCAGTCATTAATTTTACCTCGCCTATTATGCCTGCATAATATTCCACTTTATTTTGTATTACATAGTTAGAAACTACTCTAAAACCATATGGTCTATAGTATATTCCCATTTCAGGACCGATTACTACTTGTGATGATACATCAAAATAGTAAAGAAAAAATATCGAAATAAAAAGTAATCTTTTCATCCATGGTTTGATTACAAAGAATAATGTTTTACAAAATCGGCATCCATAGGCAGCACTTTGACAGATCTTTTATCAATGTTGAATCGATCACCATTGGCCAGTACATGGGTAGTCAGATTGGTAAGTGTCATGGGTGTACCGTCTTCCAGGATTTCGATATTATTATGATGTAATTTATTAGGGTCAAATATGATTACCATTCCGGAGCCGATAACTTCAAAATCATTGCAGTTCTTTATGACCAATCCGGTATCTTCTGCCAGACCGATACCTATCAGTTTTGGATGTTTGGCCACAGCTTCTGCCAGTCTTCCAAATCTCCCCCTTGTTATAAAATGTGAATCAATAATCAATTTTGGAATAAAACCCATGCCTTTGGCCATTCCTACAGCTCCTTTAAAAAAGGACTCTGTACTGCTCCCTCCTTTTATCATTTCTTCAGACATACACATGGCGCCTGCACTTGTTCCCGCAATGACAATAGGATCATTTTTAAATCTATCCAATAATATTTTATGAATGGTGGTGCCACCGATCAGTTTGGTAATTTTTGACTGATCTCCACCGGAAAACATCACACAATCAGCTTTTTTGATCAATGCAATATTTTCAGGTATTTCTGATTGCTCCCTTAAACGAATATCAAGGATATTTACATCCGTACATCCTAATTTGCTGAAAGCAAACAAATAATTGCCAATCACATCATCAGGAATACTTGAAGCTGTAGGAATTACTACTATTTTAGCATCTTTTCCACCGCTTTCTTTTACCACACGAGATAAAATACCATCGGTTATGTATTCTAAAGTGTATATTTCGCTTTTTACAATTCCTTTATCTTCATTTCCACCTACCGGAATAAGGGTACCTTTTACATTCATGTATTGAAGTATTTGCAGTGCAAAATTAGTGGAAAATATTAACAAACTGAAATGGAGTAATTAGCTGGTCTCTTTTAGCATTGCCAACAGATAAGAATTAACCTTTGAAAATTGAAAACCAATCATTTCCGGAGTTAACAATATCCATCAGTTTCGGCAGTAAGTCGACTTAATACACGTACTGGTCCGGTATAATTTATCTGGTGAAACCAATACCGGCAGTATAGCGTCTTTTGTGTATAGTTTATTTTCATGTATAGATGTAAAAATGAACTATAATTTTTAAAGTATTTAAAAAAATTAAAATTAATAAGATGTCAACAATAGGTAATTCCAACATAACCCACGAAAATGAAACTCGTTTTCGTACGATCAGAGGAAACAGAAATTTGAGAATTATTGAAACGGATTATGAATCGGGGCTGAGAAATTTTAAATATTCAAACATAAAGCAGAATGCAACGGGTAATCATATTGCCATTATATTATTGAAGGCGATGCCATGGTTAATGATTGGATTGGTGGTAACCCTCATGATAGTACTAAATTAATTCTTTGAATTACATTAAGTTTAAGCTAGAAACCAAATCATCTTTTTTTATTTAGCCTGAAGTAATTTTATAACTTCATTACAAAAAATAGCGACGCCATTTTGATTCAGGTGTTGACCGTCAGTAAAATGTAATGTGTCTGTAAGGTTAAGGGTTCTGTTAAAATTAATGTAATCAGAACTTTGATTCATCAGACGGTCAAAATTTTTATTTTCTGAACATGAATTATACAAAGCAGGAACCACAGGTGATTGCACAAGTAAAATTTCAATATTTGCTGACTTTACCAAAGATATTATTTTTTCAAAAGCATCCATTTGCTTACGTTCCAGTTGGCAAACATAACTGTTTCCGGCGTCCTGATCAAAATTTTCAGTCAATGAAAGTACATATCCGCCTTTGATATATTTTTGGTCGGTTTTTTGATTTCCTTCAATAAATGAATTTTCCAGTCCGGTGCTTTTTCTGAAAGTAGAATAAATGAGCGTATTCCATACTTTGATGTCGTTGATATCTGCTGCCATTTTTAGCAGCGATACATTCATCTTTTCATTGGATATAATGTCAATGGCAGATTCTACCCCATTGTTGGAAAAAATATCCGGATTCACTTCAAAAACTATAGTTGCAGGTTTTAGTTGATCAAGATATTTTTCAAGCAAATAGAAACTTTGAATAGGCGTCTGATTACTGGTGCCGAGATTGAACGATGTCAAACCTGCCGTATCAAATATGCGGATATCAAAACTTCGGTATGCCCTTGAAGAACCCAAAAACAATACATCCACATGACTGATATCTTTTGCCTCCTTAAGTCGTGTGTATGTAAATCCATTGCCGCCCAAAGTGTATATAAGATTACGCCTCAAAAAATCAGGGAACAAAAGGCCGGAGATAACAATAAAACAGAGATAAAATATGATTAGAAAAAACGAAAACTGTATTATATCAGATAAGAATTTTTTCATAACATCAGAATTGAAAATATATAAAAGGGGACCCTCCGGTTTGCATGAACATTCCTATCATACAGATCAGAAAGGCGAAAAAGGCCCATCGGAAAATCCTTGATTTTGTTGCAAACATATGTTCAATAGCAAAATTTTGTGAACGCCCCACCCATTCCAGTGCCATAAAAAAGATGACCAGTATTACAGTAACCGATGCCAATCCTTTCTGCTCAAAAACAGGAATAGTGAACAAAGACGGCGAAAATATCCTGGCAAAAATATCAATAGCAATTGTCAGGGATTCTGAGCGAAAAAATATCCATAGAAGAGTAACCAGTACAAACGTAAATCCCATTTTCAAAACATCTTTAAATGATGGTAACCTTTTATCAAAGGCTATGATATCCAGGTGCTGTCTGTTCTTACCACACATCAGAAGTGGGACAAAAAGTAAAGCGTTCAATAATCCCCACACAATAAATGTCCAATTGGCCCCGTGCCAGAATCCACTGATAAGAAATACAAGAAAAATGTTTCGTAACTTAATAAATGAAGAACCCTGATTGCCGCCCAGGGGTATATACACATAATCTCTGAACCATGTAGAAAGTGAAATATGCCATCTTCGCCAAAACTCAGCCATGTCTCTTGAGAAATATGGATATGTAAAATTTTTCATCAGGTCGAATCCTAAAAGTCTTGATGTCCCAATGGCAATATCAGAATAACCGGAAAAATCCCCGTAAATCTGAAAAGCAAAGAAAAGAGCGCCCATCCACAAGGTACTTCCTCCATAGTCAGTGTGATGATTAAATATACTATCAGCAAGTACAGCACAATTATCCGCAATAACTACTTTTTTAAATAATCCCCAGAGTATCTGTTTGCAACCCCGGAGAGCCAAATCATAGTCAAAAGTTCTGTGTACAAAAAATTGAGGGAGCAAGTGACGTGCTCTTTCTATCGGGCCAGCCACCAACTGTGGGAAAAAGCTGACATAGGCTGCAAAAGAGACGAGATCAGTGGTAGGAGCCATACGACGTTTGTACACATCAATCGTGTAAGACATCGTCTGGAAAGTATAAAAGCTGATTCCAACAGGCAGCACCAGTTCAATTCCTTTAAAATGTAATGGTTTGCCAAAAATGGTAAACAGATCATTGACATTATCCAGGAAAAAATTATAGTATTTAAATATACCCAGAATTCCCAGATTGAAAAAAATGCTTCCGTACAATAACCATTTACGTATTCTTTCGTCAACCGTAGTCTGTAATCTTAAGCCAATGATAAAGTCGATAAGTGTACTTAGAAAGAGCAAAGACAAAAATCTGACATCCCACCAGCCATAAAACAGGTAGCTGCATAAAAGGATAAAAATATTCTGCCACCGAAGATTTGTATTAAAAACAAACCAGTATAATATAAATACTACAGGGAAAAAAATGGCAAAATCTATAGAATTAAACAGCAAAATATGAAATTATAAAAGTGAGTTATACTGGTGAGATTTAAAATAATGTGTCTAATCTTTTTTTAACCACAGCCTGCATCCCCATGGTTCCACAGGCATCTACTACTTTGTGCAGGTTTGCAAATTTCGGATTGCGTGTGTGTCCGCCTTTATATCGTGCATAAATCTGCTGTGCTATTACAGCAAGCTTAAACATACCATATGCAAAATAGAATACCCCGTTGCCCGGATCTTTCCCTGATCTCAAAGCATAACCATGTAATAATTCTTCCCTGGATGGATTGCCCGGCAAGGTAGTAGGACTGATATTGATATCTTTCAGCCAGTCCGGATCGTCAGCATTGACCCAATAGCCCAGTGAACTGCCCACATCCATCAGCGGATCACCGATAGTACTCATCTCCCAGTCGAGTACAGCGTTGATATCATTTGATAATGGATCAAGGACGAGATTATCATATTTATAGTCATTATGTATAAGTGAAATTCCTGATGTTTTTGGGATATGACCTGCCAGCCAATGTGCAAGATTTTCAACAGACGCCACATCTTCGGTTTTACTATTGAAATATCTTTTGGTCCAACCGAAAATTTGTCTTTCCGGATAATTTTCAGGTTCAACAGCCAAACTGCTGAGTCCAATATCATGAATGTCAAGTTGATGAAGGATTACAAAATTATCTGTAAATACATTAAATATGTGTTTCATTTTATCAGGGGCCGGTAAAAAGTCAGTCGCTGTACCTGACCGTAGTATCCAACCTTCGACTTTTTCCATGATATAAAAATCTGAGCCCAGTATGTCAAGGTCATTACAGAAAAGAATTGGTTTGGGTACCTTATTATAAGATGGGAATAACGCCTTGAGTACATGATATTCTCTTGACATATCGTGACCGGATTTAATATTGGCGCCCACCGGCGGTTTACGCAACACCCATTTGATGGTTTCATTTATTTCAAGCAAATAGGTTAGATTGGAATATCCACCGGCAAACTGCGAAATATGAATTGAATCAATATTCAGCCGCATCTCATTTTTTATAAAGGTAGTAAGTTTGGTTTTATCCAACTCTTCTCCTTTTCTGATTTCTGTAGCTTCATTCATGGACGGGCAAATAGGTTTTAAGTATCTCTTTTGTTACCCTGGATTTGTGTACTTCATCCGGGCCGTCATATATCCTAGCTCCCCGTTCATGACGGTACCACCAGGACAGTATAGTATCATCTGTAATTCCCAGAGCACCGTGAACCTGAATCGCTTTGTCCAAAACATTTTGGAGAACATTTGCCACATAAAATTTGATGATGGATATTTCTATTTTTACATTTTCCTGTCCGTGTTTATCAATTTTTTCTGCAGCATCAAGGACCAGAAGCCTTGCAGCATTGATTTCTGCCCGACATTCTGCAATCCAGTTTTGAATGGTTTGTTTTTCAGAAAGAGACTTTCCCAGAGACGTTTTTCTGCTTATTGCATATCTGCACATCATGTCAAAAGCACGTTCACAAATACCGATCCATCGCATACAATGGTGTATCCTGCCCGGGCCAAGTCTGGTCTGAGCAATAGCAAATCCATCCCCTTCATTTCCTAATATATTGGTGACAGGTACTTTGCAATGGTCGTATCGGATTTCTGCATGACTGAAATAACCCTCTCCCGTGTCCCCCATGATGGGAATATTGCGAACCATATTAAATCCTTTCGTTTCTGTGGGAACGATGATCTGGCTGGTACGTTTATACGGATTGGGGTGTGTCGGATTGGTTACAGCCATAACTATTGCAAAATCAGCACCATCAGCAGATGAGGTAAACCATTTATGACCATTTATGATATATTCGTTTCCTTCTCTTACGGCGAAAGTATCCATTAGAAGTGGATTTGATCCTGCATTCTGAGGTTCTGTCATTGAAAAACAGCTTCTGATATCTCCATTCAACAGGGGGCGCAGATATTTTTCTATTTGTTTATCTGTGCCAAAATCCATCAAAATTTCCATATTGCCTGCGTCGGGAGCCTGACAGTTAAATACATAATGTCCAATGGGGCTTAAACCAAGTATTTCACTCACCATGCCATGTTGCTTATTGGAAAGACCCATGCCGCCATACGTTTGAGGTATCTGAGGGCACCATAGGTTTTTGGATTTTACATAAGTTCTCAGATGGTTGAGTTCTAAAAATGCTTCATTCCAGGGGAGTTTTAAAATTTTAAGTTCAATAGGAACAAGTTTATTCAGAACAAAATCCCTGATTTCAAACAGGATTTTTTCAAAATTTTGCTCTGATAATTCAGAAGATGAGTGTTTCATTATTGTGGTTTGGGTTACAAAAATCAAAAATAAGAAAAATATACCGACGAGATTTTATTTTGTACCGACGATTTTCTAAATGTCTTTATCTAAACAAAATAAATCTGCCGCTATATTACTCAAAATCAACAATATAGAATTAATTATATTTTAAGGCAAATTTTTTTGAGTTTAAATGGAATATCTTTTACAGCAGATAATAAAATACACGCTAAAATTGGTCGATTTATTTTTATATTTGACTGTATTTTAAAATCAAACTAAAATGAAGAACATTTTAAAATTTTTGGCCCTTGTTTTACTGGTTTTAGCTGCAGTATTGCTGATAAACACATACCGGACAACAAGCAGACAAATGTCCGGTCTTGATACTGCGTTGATGATTAATATTTCTGATACTGCAGTTTTCAATTTATCAGCAGCCATACAATTCAGGACCGTATCAAATGCTGACCCAACTATGATTGATAGTGCACAGTTTGAAAAATTTATTGATTTTATAGCTGTAACTTATCCTTTGGTGCATGCCAATCTAAATTTTGAACGGGTAAATTCTTATGCGTTACTATATGAATGGAAGGGAAAGAATACATCTCTTAAGCCAGCCCTTTTGATGGGTCACTATGATGTCGTGCCGGTAATACAAGGGACAGAGCGACTTTGGGAGCACAAACCATTTGATGGTGAAATTGCGCAGGGATATGTTTATGGTCGGGGAGCACTGGATGATAAAACCACAGTAATGGGAGTGCTTGAAGCAGTAGAACATTTACTGAAAACCGGATATAAGCCGGAACGTAGTTTGTATCTTGCATTTGGACATGACGAAGAAGTACTGGGAAAATATGGTGGAAAAGAAATAGCATCTATCCTAAAAAAAAGAAATGTTGCCCTTGAATATGTTTTGGACGAGGGCGGAATGATCAAACAGGACGGAGTAGAAGGTCTAAATAAACCCATTGCTATGATTGGAATAGCTGAAAAGGGATATGTAACCTTAAGGTTGACCGCTACAGGGGAAGGAGGACATTCATCTATGCCCCCACCACAAACCAGTATAGGCGATCTGGCAGAAGCCATTGACAGGTTACAAAAGAACCCTTTCCCGGCCAGGCTGGAAGGGGCAGCGGGTTATATGCTGGACTATCTGGCACCTGAAATGCCATTTACCACCAAACTAGCCATGAGCAACAGATGGTTATTTAGTTCAGCCATCATCGGTAGTATGGAAAAAACAAACTCCGGTAATGCAACAGTACGCACCACTACCGCACCAACAATTTTGGATGCGGGATTAAAAGAAAATGTTTTGCCTATCGACGCTACAGCCAAAATTAATTTCAGGATACTTCCGGGTGATTCAGTCGCAGGAGTAATAAATTATGTAAAGAAAGTGATTAAAAATGATAGTATACAAGTAGAAGTGGTAGGAGAATCCGGTACTGATCCTTCTTTTGTTTCAGATACAGCGTCAGTAAGTTTCAAACTCATTCATTCTACAGTAAAACGCTGTTTCCCCGATGTGATGGTCGCTCCTTATCTTGTAGTAGGTGCTACCGACTCCAGATATTTTAAGGATTTGTCTCTCAATATTTACCGTTTTATGCCGGTGAGATTTACAGATGAGGATCTCAAAAGATTTCATGGTACCAATGAACGAATCAGTACAGAAGATTTTAAAAATGTCGTTCGCTTTTATGTGGAGTTAATTAAATCAGAATAATGTCAGGCATGTAAAAATTTTGCTATGGCTTCTTTTGCAAAATCTGAAATAATCAGCTTGCCACTCATTTCTGCTCTCTGCTCCAGTAAATTATCCCAATGATCTGTACCTTCCCAAAAAATCTTTTTAAGCTGTAAAAGTGCAGCCGGATTTTTTTGTATCAGATCAGCAGTAAAGTATCCAATGTATGCATCCAGTTGCTCGACACTTTCAAACGCTTCAGTAAAAAGCCCTTTTTGTTTGGCCCATTCTGCTGTTTGCCATTCCGTGGCATTGAGTGCCATCTGGCTGAATGCAGATAATCCAATTTTTCGCTCTACTGCCGGTCCGATCACAAAGGGTCCTATGCCGACAGCCAATTCAGAAAGTCGGACAGAAGCGTATTTTGTAGCCATACAATAATCACATGCGGCCGCCAGACCTACGCCGCCACCTACTGCTTTACCATGTACCCGGCCGACAACTATTTTGGGGCATTTTCTGATGGCATTGATAACACTTGCAAAGCCCATAAAAAACTTTTTTCCGATTTCAAAATCCTGGATAGCGGCAAGTTCTGTAAAACTTGCTCCGGCACAAAATGATCTGTCACCGGCACTTTTCAGGATAATAAGAACGGTGTTTTCGTCATCTCCTGCCTGATTGATATGAGTCACCAGTTCATTGAGTAGATGACCCGGAAGGGAGTTTTGTGCAGGATGAAAAAACTCTATGGTAGTGATGTGGTTTGTTGTTGTCGATGTAATTTGTCCTTGTGACATTGGGTTAATTTTTATTTTTGATTAAATTTTTTTCTCAAATATTCTACAAAAGTGGTTTCTTTATAATTATACCTTTTTATTTGAAATTTTTTTTCATCGATCCAATTTTTAACAGGGCTATAGTACAATAAATTTTGGGCAGCCATGTTTTCTCTTGTCTCAATTATAAGATTAGCTGACTCCATCTCCTTTCCTGCAAAATGCAGACAATAAGCAATATATTCATCTAACTGGGTTATATTAGTAGGGTTGCGAATTTTTTTGTTATCGAAAAGTTGAGTATTGTTTTTTAATCCTTTGATAAATAATGTTGCTTCGGAATAATCATTTTCACTGCTACAACTATAAAGATAGGACTCAATAACCATAGAAACAGAAAAATTGAAATGGATCGACATAAAGATTGGGTTGTCCTTGTAATTCAGGATTTTTTTTATTTCTGAAATTCTAAGTTCATGTTGCATTTCATCAAACATAACGTGATAGTAAGATTTGAAGATATAATAATCTCCGCCAAACATTTTATTACCTAAACTATCATAAAAATCTGTAGTCATCCATTTATCATATTCGATGATCATGATAAAGTCTAAAAACCTTTTATCAAACAAAACGAGATCAAATGTTTTATTAGTATTTTCAACTATTCTATTTTCACGGATAAAATCAATTCGAAAAGAGTCTATTTTTTCATATTGATCTTCAAAAACTTTTAAGTATTTCTCATTTTGTTTTTCTTTAAAATATTGCTTTTCCTTTTTAGAAACAATAGATTCCGAATACTTATTGAGTGAAAGATTAAGCAAAAGTTTGGCAGCTTTACTATCCAATATCCGGCCATTAGTAACTGCCAGATAATCATCTATAAGAAAAGAATATTGATAGTAAGGAAGGCGCCTGTGCAAAATTGCATCTATGTATTGTAATAAAAAGGATGTATCTTTATTTCTTTGTGAATATTCTGATTCATAAAAATTAAGAAAATTTTTATGAATCAGAATATTTTCTAAAAAATCATTCACAACTAAAAAATCTCCATACGGATTATTCATATCATATGTGCTGAATAAAACGCCTTGTTTATCCAGAATAATGCAACAGTCTTTTTGGTAATATAAAAAACCATCGATACTTCTGAACAAATCATTTTTATTTCCAAATTCGGATCCAATATAGATTAGGTTATTTTTAAAAAAATGGTTAAACTTCAATAATTTTAATGTTAACTTTTCAGCTAAAAATTGATAATATCCCGGTATTTCATTGTCTTCAAGTGCAAAAAGGATCAATAAATTCCTTCCTGATCTTTTAGCTTCTTTTAAAGCAGCTTTTTTATTATAAAATATATTAAAAGATTGTCTTCCCAATGGCCTTTCTATCTGAGTTGCAACTAAGTCATCAATCAAATACAAATCTAACGAGTTAAACACATTTTTTTTTATTAGTAGTTGAATATATTCTAAGATATAAGTGCTGTCATGGAAACGTGTATTGTATTCCTTTTTAAAGTTGTAAATTGTCTGTTGTTCTTTAATTACTATATCAAGTTGGTCAATCAGATCTTTATTAGAAACATTTTCAATACTTTTGAAACGTATTTTTATCTTATTTTTATTTAATACAAATCTGAAACGATCTAAAGTATTGCCGAAAGTATCAATCACTGATACCCCACGCCACACATTAGAATCTCTTTCTGCAGGAAGATTGTATACGGGATTTATATTTAAAATATAATACTTAAAAAAATTTGGATACATCATCAAATGATTAATCACAAATTGTCTGTATGTATCCAAATCAATATCTCCGGCATCATCAGAGTATTCAAACGAAAAAACAGACCTGTTACTTAGTTTAGCTTCTTTTAATGCCTCATCATAATTAACAAAATAATCTTGTCCGTAAGAACATTGAAACAAAAATACCAATAAAAAAATATGTATTAAATTTTTCATACCGGAGACGATTATTTACATTCCCTTCATCTTCACCATAGTCAGTATAGTCGCAATAGCCACCGTCTCACCGGTCTCATCATACACATCTACTAGCCACTTGACGATCCCTTTGGTGTAATCTTCGTCTTCCCGTTTTTCCTGAGCGACTTTTTCTTTAACGGTAAGTCTCACGCCTATGGTCATACCGGGGTATACGGGTTTGGTAAAACGACATTCTTCCAGACCATAATTGAGCATAACGGGTCCTTTAGCAGCATCTACAAATAGACCTGCGGCGGCTGACAAAACGAAATAACCATGTGCCACTCGCTGCGTAAATGGTGTGTCTTTCAGTGAGGTAGCATCTGTATGTGCATAAAAATGATCCCAGGATACATTGGCAAAATTGACGATATCTGCATCTGTTACTGTACGTTTGTGTGTGATAAGCGTTTCGCCTATTTCCAACTCTTCAAAGTATTTTTTGAATGGATGTCTGACGTCTTCGATATATTTTCCGCCATACTGATATTGTTGGGTGATGTGAGATAGCGTCGTGGGTGTACCCTGGATAGCACATCGCTGCATATAATGTTTTACTCCGCGCATTCCACCCATTTCTTCGCCACCGCCTGCCCGACCCGGACCACCATGTACCAGCAAAGGCATGGGAGAGCCATGACCTGTACTTTCTTTGGCAGATTCCCGGTTGAGCACTAAGATTCTGCCGTGATGTGTAGCGGCATTGACCACATATTCCCTGGCGATTTTGTCATCAAAGGTAACGATAGAACTACACAAGGAACCTTTTCCTTTTCTTGCCAACTCTATTGCCTCGTCCATGTCCTTATAAGGCATCATAGTTGAGACCGGTCCAAAAGCTTCTATTTCATGTGTTCCTATTTGTTCGAAAGGTCGGTCATTTCTTAATAAGATTGGTGCCATGTAAGCACCTTTTTCCTTACTGCCGTGGGTAACTTCAAAACTTTCCAAATCACCATATACCAACTGTGAAAAAGACAGCAACTCACCCAATTTGTCTTTTACTTCCTTTACTTGCTCCTGACCCGCGAGTGCACCCATACGCACACCTTCTGTTCGGGGATCGCCAATCGCCAGTCCTGTCAGTGATTTACCAATCGCTATTTGTACATCTTCCATGTAGTCTGCGGGTACGATAATCCTACGTACAGCGGTACATTTTTGTCCGCATTTGACAGTCATTTCTTTTCTGACTTCTTTCACAAATAAATCAAACTCCGGTGTACCGGGTGCTGCGTCCTGACCCAATATAATGCTGTTGAGTGAATCTGCTTCCATATTGAACGGCACTGCCTCACGGATGATATTTGGGTTGGACTTGAGCTTGATGCCCGTACTTGCTGATCCTGTAAAAGTGACTACATCCTGATAATTGACATGGTCAAGTATAGTTCGTGCGCTTCCACATATGAGTTGGAGTGCGCCTTCGGGAAGAATACCTGAAGCAATAATATCTTTCACTACCACTTCTGTCACAAACGATGTCAGGGTAGCAGGTTTTACTATAGCGGGCATACCTCCGAGCCAATTGACTGCACATTTTTCGAGCATTCCCCATACAGGAAAGTTAAACGCATTGATATGTACAGCTACACCTTCTTTGGGTACTAAGATGTGATGCCCCATAAACGTACCACCTTTACTCAATCCTACAGGGTCACCTTCTGTGTAATAAGGGAGGTCAGGAAATTTTCGTCTAAGACTTGCGTTGGCAAAAAGATTGCCGATGCCTCCTTCTATATCAATCCATGAGTCGATTCGTGTTGCTCCGGTTTTATAACTGACTTCGTAATATTTTTCTTTTCTATCCATGAGATATAGAGCCAGTGCTTTTAGCATACGACCTCGCTCCTGAAAAGTCAACTTACGTAAGTTCTTATTTCCCACTTTACGGCCATAATTCAGCATTTCTTCAAAATTCAAGCCATCACTTGTTGCTGTAGCTACTAATTCTC
Organism: Saprospiraceae bacterium; assembly: GCA_016714445.1. Taxonomy (GTDB): domain Bacteria; phylum Bacteroidota; class Bacteroidia; order Chitinophagales; family Saprospiraceae; genus OLB9. The sequence goes on from JADJNF010000008.1 coordinate 770,806, forward strand.
CTGTGCTGGCGTCAAAAAGTGGCTGACCTTCACCCCTTCCATTCATCCATTTTCCTGTGACATAATTTTGTAACTGCATGGTGTCTTATTATTGATTAGGTAGTGCGAAGATAGAGAATAAATAACGATTGATTGAGTTCCAAAATATTAGATTATGTTTAAAATTCATATTTGAGTGCAGTGGTCACATGTACTTACTTTGTTGAGTAGTTGAAATAACAACTATATCTCACCTATCTTAAATGAAACACTTCCATCTTTCTGATATAAAAAACCAAAATACTTAAACTGAAGCGTTACCTGATCTGCAGAAGTGGCTCCACTGTTTCCATCAGGTGTTTTTACAGCCAGTTTTAAATTGCGAAGTTTTCCATCTTCAAAAAATTCTGACTTTGAAAAATCAATGTCAATACCTTGTTTTGCCAATTTTATAACCATAGAAGATAATTCTGCTTTAGTAGTTTGATGAGACACTTTCATCAGTGCATATCCTTCTGATTGTTCCAGTATAGTAGGTAGTTCTTTTGGCTGGCATGAAAAAAGCAGTAATATCAAAGGTAATAAAAATATATTTTTCATTTTATCCGTTTTTCATTTTATTCCAAATATAAGATAATTTTCTAAAATCAAAAATAATTATTTGGTTTGGTGAAATTAGACTGACAAATGTACAATATAAATTTGTTTTCTTTTAATTCATGTAATGTTGAGTGTGTATCACAAATTGCACAAATATGTAAAAGCCCCGCTACCCCTGCCGCTTCGGGGCAGGCGGGCTCGTTCCCTAAAGGGACGCCCCACCTAATATTTCCCCCTAAGAGGGCTGAACTCCCCTTTAGGGGTCGGGGCTTGCCTGCTTCGAAGCAAGCAGGGTATGTGGAAGTAAATGGCAAAAACTAATTTCATTTCTTGGTTAGAGTAATTGTCACTTTAAAAAATAGTGCAATTAGTTATACACACTTATGTTGATTGGATGAGACAATTTTTTATTTCTTCATTTTGACAACCCTTCGATAGACAAATAGAAATTATCTAAAAAAATTATGCTTTTTACAATATTTACTTTGAACCATCGTTTATTATAAATTGTTAATGAGTTTTAAAGTATAAATAATAAATTTTATAAGGCCCTGTATATCTGTGTCTTATAAAAATCACAAAGGCTTGCCATCTCCAGATAGCAAGCCTTTGCCTATTTATACCGACGATAATTTTCTTTACAAAAAATTATGTCTTCATTAAACTCAAAATCAATACATTAGGTAAAGTTTTTTTCGCAAACCTATTTATTTTGAGTATAATAAAAGTTAACTTTTAGTATCTGTAATACTCAGGTTTGTATGGTCCTTGTACCGTCACGCCTATATAATCAGCTTGATCTTTACTCAACTCTTCCAATTCTACTCCTATTTTTGCTAAGTGAAGTCTGGCTACTTTTTCATCCAGATGTTTAGGTAAAGTATACACTTTATTTTCGTATTTATCCGTATTTTGCCATAATTCCAACTGAGCTAAAACCTGATTGGTAAAGCTGTTTGACATCACAAAAGATGGGTGACCTGTTGCGCAACCCAGATTTACCAATCTTCCTTCTGCAAGTAAAATCACATCCTTTCCGTCTATATTGTATAAATCTACCTGTGGTTTGATCTGATCTTTTGTATGACCATAGTTTTTATTCAACCAAGCCATATCTATTTCATTGTCAAAATGTCCGATATTACAAACTATAGTTTTATCATTCATCTTTCTGAAATGCTCTTCCCTGATGATGTTCTTATTTCCTGTGGCGGTCACCACGATACTGGCCTCGATCAATGCTGTGTCCATTTTTTTAACTGCAAAACCGTCCATAGCTGCCTGCAACGCACAAATAGGATCAATTTCTGTAACCACTACTCGGCAACCGGCGCCTCTTAAAGAAGCAGCCGATCCTTTACCTACGTCTCCATATCCTGCAACTACGGCTACTTTACCTGCCATCATGATATCTGTTGCACGTCTGATAGAATCTACCAAAGATTCTTTACATCCGTACTTGTTATCAAATTTTGACTTCGTTACTGAATCGTTGATATTGATGGCAGGAAGTACTAAAGTACCATTCTTTTCTCTCTCATACAACCTGTGAACTCCTGTAGTCGTCTCTTCAGAAAGCCCTTTTATTCCTGACACCAGTTCAGGATATCTGTCAAAAACCATATTGGTAAGATCACCACCATCATCCAGAATCATATTTAGCGGTTGACCGTCTTCAAAAGCAAATAAAGTCTGCTCGATGCACCAGTCAAATTCTTCTTCATTCATGCCTTTCCATGCAAAAACGGGAATTCCTGCTGCAGCAATGGCAGCAGCAGCATGGTCCTGAGTTGAAAAGATATTACAAGATGACCAGGATACTTCTGCACCTAATTCCTTAAGTGTTTCGATGAGCACTGCTGTCTGTATAGTCATGTGAAGACAACCAGCTACTCTAGCCCCTGCCAGTGGTTTGGTGGATCCAAACTCATCTCTTAATGCCATCAAACCTGGCATCTCTGCTTCAGCAAGTGTGATTTCTTTTCGACCCCAGTCCGCAAGATTAATGTCTTTAACTTTGTGGGTCAGCTTTGTTTCTGTATTAACCATATGATAAAAATTTACTTTATTTTAAATCTTGCCGTAAAGGTAAGTAATTTGCTATAATTGATGTGAAGAGTTAAGACTATATTAACGTATTCATTTATAATATTTTATATGCCATTCTCCAAACTTTTAATAAATTCAGTCACCTTTTCGTGTTTTCTGAGGTATCTTTGTTTTTTTATTTGAGAAATTAAATTAAGCTAAGCGCATGATGGATCAGTTAATAATGAAATTTCCTGCACAACTAAAAGAAGCTATAGAAATTGGGGAAGCTGCCACTATTAGGCCCCATCATTATGTAATAAATAAGGTTATTTTGTGTGGAATGGGTGGTTCAGGAATGGCGGCGGAATTTGTTTCAGATCTTATAGCTGACGAATGTCCTTGTCCTTACATTATACATAGTACTTACCATCTTCCTGCTTTTGTGGACAAACATTCATTAGTAATTATTTCATCATATTCCGGGAATACAGAAGAAACCATTTCCTCATTTAATAAAGCATTGTTAACGGGGGCCAAAATTGTATGTATCACTTCGGGAAGCAAAATTCTGGATATAGCAAATCTACAAGGTACAGATGCCATAACTTTGCCTACCGGCTGGTCATCATCAAGAGCTTGGCTCGGCTATTTGATGGTTCAGCAATTGTTTGTATTACATAAGTTGGAACTAATTTCCGACAGTATCATAGATAATTTAAAAAATGCTGTGGATCTGATCACTTTCGAACAGGAAGACATTCAATTTAAAGCTGAAAAAATTGCAGCACTAATATATAAAAAGACACCTGTCATTTACACTACAGACCGATCAGAATCCATGGGTCTTAGATGGAGGCAACAATTTAATGAAAATTCAAAAATACTATGCTGGCACAATGTAATCCCTGCAATGAATCACAATGAACTGGAAGGGTGGAAAACTAAACATGAAGATATTGCAGTAATTTTTCTAAGGTTTAAAGACGATTTTAAAAGAACTCAAATCAGAACTGACCTCACCAAACAAATGGTTAATCAATATGCCGCCACTGTAATTGAGATTTATTCGAAAGGTCAGTCACTTGCCGAAAAAATGATGTATATGGCTCACTTTGGCGATTGGGTAAGCTGGTATCTGGCACAACTGTATCATGTAAATCCTTCAGCAAATGAAGCGATCAATTTTCTTGAGTCGGAATTGGAGAAGTCATAAATCTGAATTCCTTATGTTTTGATTTCAATTTCCTGACCTGGTGACGGTATATCAATATTCATATTGAATCCTTTGTTGTGTAGGAAATATTTAAAACTTTTCTGGGTTTCCAATTCTCCATGTACAAGAAAAAGCTGTTTTAAAGCTGTTTTTTGATTAGAAATGAAATCGTACATTTCATTTTTGTCACCATGAGCAGAAAAGGAATCCATGATAACTACATCAGCCCTCACTATTTTCTCTTCGTCAAAAATATTTATGGTTTTTGCTCCCGCTCTCAATATTCCTCCGGGCGTTTCCGGCGAACAATAACCTACCATAAGGAAGGTGTTTTTTGGATTTTCAATATTGTTATATAAATGATGTTTTACACGGCCTGCGTTCATCATACCCGAAGCGGAAATAATGATACACGGTTCATCACTATAGTTCAGCGCTTTTGACTGTTCCACATCTTTGATATAAATAAGGTTATTAAACCCAAATGGATTGCTGTCTGTCATGATATATTCATTGATTTCAGAGTCAAAACACTCTGGGTGCAATCCGAAAATATGGGTAACATTTACAGCCAAAGGACTGTCCACATACACAGTCAAATGTGGTAATAAACCAGCTGACTCCATCTTATCCAGCATATACACGATCTCTTGGGTGCGACCGAGGCTAAAGGCCGGAATGATTAGTTTACCTTTTTTTTCAATGCAGGTATGTTTTATAACATCAAGAAATTGCGCTGATTGTTCTGGAGCTGATTCGTGGACCCGATCCCCGTAAGTAGACTCACAAATCAAATAATCTACCTCCGGCATAGGAACAGGATCTCTCAATATTGGTCGGTCTGGTCTTCCTATATCCCCGGTAAATCCTAAAACGATCTCTTTCCCTCCTTCATTAATCTTAAGTGTAACACTTGCGCTTCCCAAAATATGACCTGCATCTCTATATAAAACCTGAACATTTGGATGGATGTTTTCCCATACATCATACGGGTGACCTTCAAATTTTATCATGGCCGGTCCAATGTCTTCAGTTGTATACAGCGGTTCTCTAAGTCGTGAAGTGTCCCTTTTGCGTTTTTTTAGTATCTTTTCATTGTGCCATTGTACATCCATTTCCTGGATTTTGGCACTATCCAGCAACATCACTGCACATAGACTTCTGGTAGCATGTGTAGCATGAATAGGTCCGTTGTATCCATCTTTCACCAGTTTTGGTATGCGGCCACAGTGGTCTATGTGGGCATGAGATAATACAAAACAGTCTATTTCTGCAGGTGTAAAGTACCACTGATTATTCCAGTCCCAAATCTGTGCACCTTTACCTTGAAATAAACCACAATCAAGTAGGATTTTAAACCCATCTTCCAGTTCTATCAGATGAGCACTTCCTGTCACATATTGAGCAGCGCCACAAAATTTGATTTTCATAACTCATAAAGTTTGTGCAATATTACCCAAAATTAAGCAATATAAAAGAAAAACCCTATGAAATCAATGGTAGAAAAAAAGATAAACCCCGATTGCCCCTCAGGACATTAATAAACATAATGCTTCAGTTGATTTGCCTTCTTGTATCAAGTCAATAGCTTTGCGTTGTTTTTGAACAGCATCCAAAGGTATAAATTCAGGATGATATTTTAGGCATTCTGTTATTTCCTGTTCATCAGGTAAGTTTTTAAGAGACGCAAGTGAGGCTATATCGTTTCCGGTAAGAATATTACTTTCAAGGATATGTTTGGGCAATCCATCAAAACCCAGGGGAATCTCAGTCACAGACTGGTATATTTCCATTACTGCCTCCCCACTGGCCCGTACGTAGTAATTGCGACCCATACGCCCCATAAGATCGAGTTTATGAGGATCCAACCGGTCACCATTGAGGACTGACTCAGATATAGCTATCAGCTTTACCTCACAGATGATGAGATGACCTGCACCGCCTTTTTCACCAAGGGGAATGATTTCTTTGACTTTACATTCCATGTTGACAGGAGATTCCATTACTCTTGGCGCACTTACTGTTTCTGATGGTTCAGGCGTCAGCCCTGTTTTAGCAAATTCACTGACCGATGAAGGGAATTCAACAGACGCCAGTGACATCTGACGGACGATAGAATAGGGTACAACATTTACCACACACTCGCCACTCACGCGGACATTGTGCAAAGTATCTTTTGTAGAATTATCTGTCACCCTTCTGTTGGAAGAAAAGACGACTATGGGCGGATTGGATGAAAATGCATTAAAAAAGCTGTATGGAGCCAGATTTTCTATCCCGTTTTCATCCAATGTGCTTACAAAGGCAATCGGTCTTGGCGCCACACTAGCGATAATATATTGATGCAGGTCTTTTGTAGAAATCTGTCCGGGAATAATTTTGCGTTTCATTGGATAATGTTTCGATCAGCAAAATTACAAATTAAGTTGACTTTAAAGTGTGATGAATGTCACTTGTAGTTCAAATAGTTACTTGTTTCTACCTTTCTCATCCGGATATAATTCTGGCAAAGGATCGCTTTGCCAGTACAATTTTGAATCCACATCAAGTATTGTAAGTGGCCCACCAAAAGCTGCACCGGTATCCACATTCCAAACATTGGCTCTATGCATTGGGGTAGTGATGAAGTAATTTACAGTAGGAGTATGTCCTATATATATTTCGCTGTAAAGTCTGAACCTCTTTGGATAAAAAATATTTTCTCCAGCCATCAATGGATCAAGTGCAAGCGCTGTTTCCCACAATGTCCTGTCCCAACTAAAATTGGTATTATAAAACTCATGTGTTGGACCATGCATAGATGTAAAACCGGCGTGAATAAATAATCGGTCCTGTTGATCTATATGGTAATAAGGCATTTGTTCTAAAAAATCCAAATGACGAAGCTTTTCACCTTCAGTATGACCGATATAACTGTTGATGGTTTCTCTTCCACCATTAGCCAACCAGATATCTTCCTTTTCTCCATTTCGTAACCATTTTTCTCCCCATACATCATGATTTCCTTTTATAAAAACACAAGCCTGTTTTTGTTTCAACTGGAGCAGGAAGTCAAGTACCTGAGCAGATTGGCTCCATCCATCTACATAATCACCCAGAAAAATGAGTTGATCATCATTTTTTAGTGAAGTTCTTTCCAGGACTTGATTCAGGGCTTTGAGTCCGCCATGGATGTCACCAACAACTAGAGTTCTGGGCATTAATATTCTATTTATAATGGATAGAAAAACAATACGCAACACATTTGAGTTCTTTTTTGTTCTTCTGAACATTAAAATCTTTATACATGAATTGGCCAAAGTTTAATAAAATTCTAAATATATTATTGATCGTAATTATAGCCGGGTATATTTTCAATTTTTTTTACAGATTACCAAAATTTGATAGCGGGGAAAAGGCAAAAGATTTTAATGTGACTCTGGCAGATGGAGATTCGTTTGCCCTGTCTCAACTTCGTGGCAGATATGTACTGTTGGATTTCTGGGGATCGTGGTGTGGTCCATGTAGGAAGGAAAGTCCGGAATTGACAGCGCTTTATAAGGAGACAAAAGACAAAACCTATATCAACGCTTCAGGATTTGACATTGTGAGTGTGGCTATAGAAACCAAAAAAGAAAACTGGGACAATGCCAGACAAAAAGATGGACATGTATGGAAATTTCAGATCGGTGAATTTGATAGATTTTCAAGTCCGATAGCAACCTTATATGGTGTACGGGAGATACCTACCAAATATTTTATAAGTCCTGAAGGCTTAATTCTAATGGTAAACCCAACATTTTCAGAAATTAAATCCTATCTTTTGGACAAGGAAGAAAAATAAGTGCCATTTTTGCAGTATGAAACGGGCTTTAGTCTGCCATTTTGACCCATATTGGATAATGGCAAATAAATTGATACATACAATATGTTTAATAAAATAAAAGAATTTATGTCAAATCAGGTAGAAGAAACCTCTCCAAAGAAGGCTAAAAAAGATAAACAATCAGAAAAAGAGATCGCTTTGCAACATGAGTTGGAAACATTGCAGATTGAACTTGAAGAGTCAAAAGACAAATATCTTAGACTTTTTGCAGAATTTGACAATTTCAAAAAAAGAAGTGTTAAGGAGCGTTTTGAACTGATGAAAACCGCTGCTCAGGAAACACTCACTGCTTTATTGCCCGTACTTGATGATTTTGATCGGGCCAAAAAAAGTGCTGAAAGTGGAAATGAAGCCTTCAGCGAAGGGGTCCAGTTGGTATACCAGAAGTTAAATTCCATCCTTGAACATAAGGGTTTGAGAAGTATGGAGTCCACCGGGGTGGATTTTGATCCTGAATGGCACGAAGCTATCACAGACATACCTGCTCCATCAGAAGATATGAAAGGTAAGGTAATAGATACTGTAGAAAAAGGTTATGTGTTGAATGATAAGATCATCAGATATGCCAAGGTTGTAGTAGCAAAATAAAAAGTCTGATTTTACAAATTAAAAACATTGCAACGCGGATTGCATATCGAATATGAAGCGAGATTTTTATGAAATATTAGGTGTCGATAAAGGCGCTGACGAAACGACCATTAAGAAGGCATATCGTAAGGTGGCTATGCAATTTCACCCGGACAGAAACCCTGGAGATAAGGCTGCAGAAGATAAATTTAAAGAAGCTGCGGAAGCATACGAAGTACTCAGTGACGCGAATAAAAAAGCCAGATATGACCGATATGGTCACGCGGGAATTGAGAATATGGGTGGTGGCCATTCAGGTGGAGGTATGAATATGGAAGATATCTTCTCGCACTTTGGTGATATCTTCGGAGATGGCGGTGGCAGTCCTTTTGAAAGTTTTTTTGGCGGTAGTCAGGGCGGATCAAGGAGAAGCGCATCGGGTCAAAAAGGCTCAAATCTTCGTATCAAAGTATCTCTGACACTTGAAGAAATAGAAGCCGGGGTAACTAAAAAGATAAAGGTCAAAAAACAGGTCACCTGCAAAACCTGCAGCGGCTCAGGAGCAAAGGACAGAAATAGTGTTTCTGTTTGTAATACCTGTCAGGGTTCAGGATATGTCCGACAGGTTAAAAACACTTTTCTGGGTCAGATGCAAACCACGGTGGTTTGCCCGAAATGTAATGGTGCAGGAAAAACAGTGACCGCTCCGTGTACTACTTGTCGTGGAGATGGTCGTACCATGGACGAAGAACTGATTGAAATAGAAATCCCGGCTGGTGTTCAGGAAGGGATGCAATTGTCTATGAGAGGCAAAGGCAATGTCGGTCAGAGTGGTGGTCCTGCAGGTGATTTGCTCATTAATATAGAAGAAAAACCACACGAACAGTTTAGTCGTGACGGTATGAATGTGATTTATGATCTCTTCCTGAATTTTGCGGATGCTGCACTTGGTACAAACGCAGAAGTCCCAACCCTATCCGGCAATGTAAAAGTTAAGATACCACCGGGAACTCAGGCAGGAAAAATATTCCGTCTCAAAGGGAAGGGTCTCCCTTCTTTGCAGCAATATGGCAAAGGCGATCAACTCATTAATGTCAATGTATGGACACCACGTACCTTGAACGCAGAAGAAACTCAGATGCTTGAAAAAATGCGCGGAATGGCCAACTTTAATCCAAAACCCAATAGCGGTGAAAAAGGATTTTTTGAGCGCATGAAGGAATATTTTAACTAAACAGGTATATACAACCGGATTTTGGCGAGAAAGAAAAAATCAATAACTGATCTGCTTATCACAGGTATAGCAGACAAAGGAAAAGCTGTAGGACGCACAGAAGATGGTCAGGTGATCTTTGTAGATGGAGCTGTGCCGGGAGATGTAGCAGATGTTCTCGTAATTCGGAAGAAAAAATCACTGAGCGAGGCTGTTGTCACCCGATTTGTAAAATACTCAGAAGATCGGGTAGAAGCTCCTTGCCGTCATTTCGGTGTATGTGGAGGGTGTAAATGGCAACATGTGGATTATAGTGCTCAGCTCAGACATAAATTTCAAACCGTAAAGGACAGTATCAAACGTATTGCCAAATTAAATCCGGACCTGGTTTTGCCTATTATCGGTTGCGATCAGAATTTTGCATACCGCAACAAACTTGAATACAGCTTCTCCAATAAAAGATGGATTACACAGGAAGAAGCTGCCGGCGATACTGTGATTGAACAGCCTGGTGCTCTGGGTTTCCACAGGCCAGGTTCATTTGACAAAATCGTCGATATAGAACAGTGTTTATTGCAAGATGATTTTTCAAATGAAATCAGAAATTTTGTTCGATCTTTTGCCCACAAAAACTCCTTTACTTTTTATGATACCAGAGCCCAAAAGGGTTTTTTACGTAATATGATTGTCAGGAATTCTACTCAAAACGAGTGGATGGTAATCATGATTTTCGGTCATCATGACGATGAAAAAATTCCATTTATGATGACAGCCATATTGGAAAAATTCCCGCAAATAACATCGCTGAATTATGTCATAAACGTCAAGGTGAATGATACTATTTTTGACAGGGAAGTGAAGGTTTGGTCAGGGCAGCCATATATCGTTGAAAAACTTCATGATGTAAAATATCAGATCGGACCCAAGTCATTTTTTCAGACCAATCCCAGACAAGCTTTAAGGCTTTTTAATATAGCCGTGGGTTTTGCAGAACTGAAAGTATCGGACAACGTATATGATCTGTATACTGGCTTGGGTAGTATAGCATTGTATATTTCCGGTAAAGTAAAAAATGTCACCGGAATAGAGGAAATACCCGAAGCCATAGCGGATGCAAATATCAATAAAGCGTTTAATGGCATATCCAATGCGGCCTTTTATGCAGGAGATGTACGTGATATTTTGAATGATGACTTTGTCAAACTTCATGGTAAACCTGATGTCGTCATTACGGACCCACCGCGCGCAGGTATGCATGAAGATGTCATAAAAACCTTGCTCGTCCTGGAAGCCCCGGCAATAGTATATATCAGTTGTAACCCTGCCACACAAGCTCGGGATCTGGCATTGTTAAATGAAAAATATGAGACTTTGGCCATACAGCCTGTCGATATGTTTCCACACACGCATCACATAGAGAGCGTAGCAAAATTAAAACTCCGAAAATAGCCTTATGCCTACCGCAGATCAGTTTTTAGCCCTTCAGCTTCAGTTGCAGCCTTACAAGAAGATCCTTGCTCAAGCCGCGGATGTTATTCTGGACGAAAATGTATCCAAATATCCCATTTTTATCATCCATCAACAGGAGTTAAATATGGGTGTATCGCTGATAGATGCCGGTGATAAATTGAAGTGGTCGGTCAATGCATCTACTCTCGAAGAATTTGTCACAAAAGAGCTCATTTTTATGGAGAAAGCACAGGATTTTATATCTACCTACAAAGATCCTGAAGAACACTTATGCCTTTTTGTACTAAGTGAACTTGGAGCCCAATTTATTTTTATACCCAGGTAAGAAAGTTATCATCCAAATTCCTTAAGAAATGATGTGGAGTTTTAAACTATTTTGTTGTCCGTAATTCATCCTATTGATTAAAAAAAGTTAAAAAACGAAAAACGAAAACAACATAAATGCTGACTTTGCGTTTCTTAACATAACAGTTTCCCTCTTAGACCTGATGTATTAGTAAAATTTTACATACATTTGCGGTTTGAATATAATTTCATAATTTATCACCATAATTCTTTGTATCTTATGATATTCAGGAAATCTACATTTAATACTGCATTTTATATTTTTTTTATAGTCTTGCTTCAATATCAGGTTAAGGCACAACCGAAGTTATTGGTCATCAATATATCCAATGGTATGGGTGTAAAAGGTTCAAAAGTGTGTCTGGATGTTACCATGGAAAATTTTGAAAATCTCACGTCCATACAGATGAATATGTCCTACGATGCTACACTTGTATTACCGGAATGTCCTGCTACCTTTGTTCATCCTGCATTACAAATTAATAGTTTGACAGAATTCAGTTGTAATAATAAAGATAAAGGGTATATTTTTTATCTTTGGGGAGGGGACAAAACTTCAATTCCGGATGGGGAGGTAATCTTTACCATATGTTTTGATATTATCGGTGAAGCAGGAAATAAAACGCCTGTTTTTTTTAATGGACAGATAATTGATAATGGAATAGAAATCTGTGGTGAAGATTCGAATGGAAGTACAATCTGCACGGAAGAGATCATATCCAATCCAGGGACAATTATGATCACATCCAATACTCTACAGGCATATTACCACAAATGTGATGCCGATTCAGATAATATTCCTAATGGAGGTTCACTTACTTTTTATGGTACCGGTGGATTGCCTCCCTATTCATATACAGTAATGCCCGGAGGATATACAGGTACATTGTCAGTGGATGGGGAACGATTTACTATAAATAATATCCCTACGGGAATATATACATTGGTAATCACAGACGCAAATGCCCTATCAAGTACTGTCACTCCAATCTCCATCAGTGACAATATTGCGATCACGATAGATTCATTTGCAATTAGAAACCCAACCTGTGCTGACAGAAGTAACGGGTATATAAATATTAAAGGAGTCAGTGGTGGGATTAGCCCTTACCAGTTTAAATGGTCAAATTTTATAAGCGGTATACAACTTGATTCTATAGGAGGACTTTCATCAAATACTTATTCAGTTACTATTTCCGATTTTAATGGTTGTGAAAAGATAGTAAGCCATACTTTAAGCGTTGATACACTCAGAATGAATCTTCAAATTACAAGAGACGCATCCTGTACCCAGATAAAAGACGGAAGTGCCGTCATCACCGCAGTAGGTGGTACTCCATGGACTATAGGACGGCCTTATGAATTTTCTCTAAATGGCAACAATTGGATTAGATTTACACCACCACATACTATTAACAATCTGGGTTCCGGTAATTTTACTTTGACTGTAAAAGACTCCATATTCTGTGATACAGACGTAACAGTCTATAATATGCCATTCAACAGAACCGTGGAAATGTCCCTGGATATCACTGATGCCAAATGTAACGGATCTGATGATGGACAGATAGAGATTACTGCGTCACCGTATTCAGTTGATTATACTTTTTTACCTCTGATCAATTTTCCCAATCTTGGTATTATCAAAACAGACACTTTTAAAGTGGCAGGCATTCCAGCAGGGAATTACGCTTATCGGGTACTGGATGCAGCAGGATGTAAAGATACTTTATTTTTTACCATCAATGAACCCGACTCACTGAAGATAAATCCAACGATAGTACAACCCGATTGTGCCACTACAGGTTCAATAACATTAAATCCTACTGGTGGTACGGGAATTTATACCTACAAGTGGGATCCTGTTCAGGCTGGAAATCCTAATGTTTTGACAGGGCTGAATGGTGGAACTTATACCGTTACTGTCACTGATGACAATGATTGTACAGCTACATTTACCCAATTACTAAACCAGCAAGGTTCATTAAATATAACCCCGGAAGTCATCAAACAAATCAGTTGTGCTGGAGCAAATGATGCTACACTAAGAGTAGATATATTAAGTGGTAATGGTCCGTTTGATATTATATGGAGGGATACCAATGGGGTTCAGGTTGGGAATAGCCAAACTATTTTGAATGTACGTCCGGGTACCTACTCGGTACAGGTGACAGATAATACGCTATGTTCCAATACCAGGCAAATTACCATTGATGAACCCTTGCCTATAACTTTTACATCAATAGTGTCAAACGCGCCATGCTTTGATACCAATGGGCAGGCTATCATAAATATATTTGGTGGCTCTACAGGATATACGTTTGAATGGGTGGTCAAAGGTAGCTCTACAATCATAGATACAGGCAATACTCTCAATTCAAAAGCGGGCGAATATGTAGTGACGGTCATTAACCAATTTAATTGCAAAAAAGATACCAATCTTGTTATAACTGAACCAGCCAAAATTACCTTTCCTGTTCCTCAAACGAGAAATGTAACCTGTTTAGGTCTTTCCACTGGTCAGGCAGTAATTTTGAATGCTCCGGGGGGATTGACCTATAATTGGTCTTCCGGTTCCATTGGACCATTTGCAATCAATTATGCTGCTGGTCCCGGATGGGTTTTTGCTACAGAAGGAACCTGTAAATCTGATACCGTTTTTTTTACTGTTGGCACATTTCCAGCACTATCCATAGATAATGCTAAAACCATAATCTCCAACCCAACTTGCTTTGGTGAAAACAATGGAGCAGTCACCATTGAGGCACAAGGAGGAACAGGACTTGGTTATACTTATGTCTGGGCAAATGGAGTTACAGGAGCTACACTTAACAATATTCAGGCTGATGCATATATAGTTACCATTGGGGATAGCAATAATTGTACACAAGTGGATACATTTTTTCTGACACAACCGGACAAACTGGAAGCCAGTATCGATAGAATAAAAACAGTGGAGTTGGATTGCAATAATCAGGATGCAGGGAAAGTAGGATTTTTCACCAGTGGTGGTAATCCGGGAAAAAAAACATTTACCTGGCAATCAGGAGTCATAGTGGATGGTGACGTGGCAGTAGGACTGTCACCTGGTACGTATTGTGCTACTATTTCTGATAATTTCGGATGTAAAGATACAGCTTGCTATACCCTGACTGCCCCAGCTGCTTTGCGTGGTGAATTGAATACACCAGATGAACCTTTGTGTAATGGAGGGACCACGTGTATTTCTGTAAAATTTGTTACCGGAGGTACTGGCAATAAGTATACTTTCCAGATCAACAATGGTACAAGATATCACAGAGACTCATGTGTCACTGTATTTGCAGGTCAATATTTTATCAATCTGATTGATTCAGCAGGATGCTCCATTGATACAATCATTACTATCGGACAGCCGGGAGCGATTTCTGTGGATCTTGGTCCGGATAGAGAGATACAATTGGGACTTCCATCACCTGTCATTAATGTGTCCATTGATTCACCGGTGGGACTTGATACACTGGTGTGGACTCCATTTACATCCATAAATTGTTTAACCACTGATTGTGTTACTGTGGAAATAAATCCTGCAGAAACGACAACTTACTTACTCACAGTCACGGATCGTAATGGGTGTACAGGTACAGATGACATCACGATCGAAGTTAAAGATGTCAGGAATGTTTACTTTGCCAATATTTTTACGCCAAACAGGGATGGAAACAACGATTATTTTCAAGCGGTGACTGGCCCCGGAGTAGAAAAAATACTTTCTTTTGCCATATTTGACAGATGGGGCAACAGGGTGTTTGAAAAAGCAGACTTTTTGCCTGATCCTGCGGGAACAGATGGATGGGATGGTACTTTTGATGGCCGCAGACTGGATCCCGGTGTGTATGTCTACTACGCAAAAGCACTGTTTATTGACGGTAAAGAAATAGAATATTCAGGTTCTGTGACCTTGGCTGATAAAGTAAAGAATTAGATCGTTTTACAAAATCACAGGTCTAATAGCCAATGGTTTTTTTTTAGATAAGGGTAGAATTAAAATTTCTTCATAATGCTTGATTTTTAAGCTATTAAATATCTTTCATATTTGTTTTGTGGTAAAAAATTGCTATCTTTGCAGCCCGAATAAAAACGGGTAGTGTTAATTTTATGAGCGAAAATAAAGATCCAAAAAAGAATGATTACGGTGCAGATAATATTCAGGCACTTGAAGGACTGGAGGCAGTAAGAAAAAGACCTGGAATGTACATCGGAAGTACCGATGAAAAAGGATTGCATCACCTTGTCTGGGAAGTGATTGACAATTCTATAGACGAGCATCTTGCTGGTCATTGTACACATATTGATACCATCATTCATAAGGACAATTCTGTTACGGTTATTGACAATGGAAGGGGTATTCCTACCGGCATGCACGAGAAACTTCAGAAATCTGCGCTTGAGGTGGTTATGACAGTTCTTCATGCCGGAGGAAAATTTGATAAAGATACTTATAAGGTTTCCGGAGGTCTTCACGGTGTAGGAGTATCGTGTGTAAATGCACTATCAGAATATGTTCGCGTAGAAGTTCACAGAGATGGTAAATATTTTGAGCAGGAATATAGCAAAGGTATACCTCTTGGACCTGTAAAAACGTTGGGCGATTCTGATAAAAAGGGAACCAAAGTTACCTTCAGACCAGACGGCACCATCTTTGAAACATTGGAATACAGTTTTAAGACACTGGCAGGCAGAATCAGAGAATTGTCATACCTGAACAAAGGTCTTTTTCTTTCTCTCACAGACGAAAGAGAAGTTGAAGAAGATGGTTCATTCAAAAGAACGGACTTTTATTCTGAAGGTGGACTTAGAGAATTTGTTAAATATCTGGACGAAACCAGACCTCCGCTTATTGAAGAACCTATCTATGTAGTAGGCAAAGAAGATAACGTGGAGGTGGAAGTCGCTATGCAATACAATACCGGGTATCAGGAGAATATATTTTCTTATGTAAATAATATCAATACGCGAGATGGTGGAACCCACGTAGCAGGTTTCAGAAGAGCGATCACCAGACTTTTTAAGCAGTATGGGGATGATAACGGCATGTTTAGCAAGCTGAAAATAGAGATTTCCGGAGAAGACTTTAAAGAAGGTCTGACGGCTATAGTTTCAGTAAAAGTACCGGAGCCACAGTTTAAAGGCCAGACCAAAGGAGAGTTGGGTAATTCGGAAGTTACAGGTATAGTATCCAGATGTGTAGGAGATGTGCTCAAAGCATATCTGGAAGAAAATCCAATGATGGCCAGGAGAATCATCGACAAAGTAATCCTTGCGGCGACTGCTAGACATGCTGCCAGAAAAGCCAGAGAAATGGTACAACGTAAAAATGTACTAACGGGAAGTGGCTTGCCAGGAAAATTGTCAGATTGCAGTTCAAAAGACCCTATTGAGTCAGAGATATTTTTGGTGGAAGGGGATTCAGCAGGTGGTACGGCAAAACAAGGGAGAGATAGAAATTTTCAGGCTATTCTACCGCTCAGGGGTAAAATTCTCAATGTGGAAAAGGCCATGGAGTATCGTATCTATGAAAATGAGGAAATCAAAAATATGTTTACAGCACTTGGCGTAAGCATAGAAGAAAAAGATGGCGAAAAAATATTGAATATCGAAAAACTCAGGTATCACAAGATAGTTATCATGTGTGACGCGGATGTGGACGGTAGCCACATATCTACATTGATTATGACTTTCTTTTTCAGGTATATGAAACCGCTGATCGAAAATGGACACATTTATATAGCTGCTCCACCACTCTATCAGGTAAGAAAAGGTAAAAACTTTATTTATTGCTGGAATGATGAAGAGCGAAAAACAGCTATTGAAAATTATTCCAACGGTAAAGAAGATAACAGCATAAAGACCCAGCGTTATAAAGGTCTTGGAGAAATGAATGCTGAGCAGCTCTGGGAGACCACGATGGATCCGAACAACCGAATGTTAAGACAGATTACCATCTATGATGCCATGGAAGCGGATAGGATTTTTAGTATGCTGATGGGCGACGAAGTACCACCAAGACGTCAGTTTATAGAAGAAAATGCCAAATACGCTAATATTGATGCCTGATCTTTCATTGAACTTAGGTGAACAATGGATGTTATGTATATAGAATAATCCTTAACTACCATGATAAAAATAGGTTTTGGAAATAGGGTAAAACCCAAGTCTTTTGGTTTCGTTCCCAGGTATTATGACCCTGCCAAAGAAGAATTGGAAGAAAGAATCAAAAAATATAAGCCCACTGAAGATACATCCGATAATGTGGAAAACATGAAAAATCGGATTAAATCAGGGCTGCGTTTGAAGCATTACGGAGACCCGGGAGTTAGATCATCTGCTGTCCGTCAGTCCAATATCAGACTTCTTTATATCATATGTGTTCTTGGACTGGCTGCTTATGTATTGATGAGCTCCAATAAGATTATTGCATTGATAGAAGCTTTTTCCAAGTAAAGGTTCTCACCATTATGCCTGATATCATCCAGTTACTTCCTGACAGTATTGCCAATCAGATAGCCGCAGGGGAAGTAATCCAGCGACCGGCGTCAGTAATCAAAGAATTGTTGGAAAATGCTTTGGATGCCGGCGGGCAAAACATTAAGCTCATTATAAAGGATGCGGGCAAAACAAGCATTCAGGTCATTGACGATGGAAAGGGGATGTCAGAGACGGATGCCAGAATGGCATTTGAGCGGCACGCCACTTCCAAAATAAGATCAGCGAATGACCTTTTTTGTATAAAAACCATGGGATTCAGAGGAGAAGCGCTTGCCTCTATAGCTGCTATTGCTCATGTAGAAATGATAACCAGACAGGAAACTGAAGAAGTAGCGAACAGAATTTATATTGAAGGATCTCATGTGGTAAAACAAGAAAAAGTGCAGGCTATGCCGGGTACTTCCATTACCGTAAAAAATCTTTTTTATAACGTCCCTGCCAGACGTAAATTTTTAAAATCAGACCCCGCAGAACTTAAACATATCATGGATGAGTTTCATAGGGTAGTTTTGGCCAATCCTGAGATTTACTTTACATTTCATCACAATGGGAATGAAGTATATCATTTGCCAAAAGCAAACCTGAAGCAGCGGATTGTAGGTGTTTTAGGAAAAAATATAAATGACAAGCTTGTACCAGTCAGCGAAGAAACAGAAGTGGTCTTATTTTCCGGTTTTATAGGAAAACCTGAAGCAGCAAGAAAATCACAGGGTGATCAGTATATATTTGTAAATAAACGGTTTATTAAGAGCAATTATCTGAATCATGCTATACGGGTAGCGTATGACGAATTAATAACCAAAGACCTTTTTCCGACCTATTTTCTTTTTCTCGAAATAGATCCAGCCAATATAGATATAAATGTACATCCCACCAAAACAGAAATCAAGTTTGAAGACGAAAGACTGATTTATAATTATATCAGAGTAACATTAAAACACAGCTTGGGACAATATAGTCTTACACCCATGCTTGATTTTAGTATTGACCATAACTTTGCTTACAAGTTTTCAGTTGAGCCGGCATTGGTACCATCTTCCCTAGAAAACAAGTATAGAAAAGAAACATATCCTCTTGAAAATGAAGCACGATTTCTACCTGAAAGAGCAAATACAAAAGGCTGGGAACAGATCTATCAGGGACTACAACAAGTGAACCGGCCCGACCATATTATACCGGAAGAGGTCAGAACCATGGAAAGCGAGGCTTTTCAAATGAGTACGGATGAATCTCAACCACTAAAAGCAGTAAGTGCAAAAGAACCTTATCAACTGCACAATATGTATATCATTCATCAGATCAAATCCGGAATGATGATCATTGATCAGAGTGCAGCCCATGAGCGAATTTTATATGAGCAGTATCTTGAAATATTGCAGAATGGTGAATTCGCTTCACAAAAGGAATTATTTCCCAGAACAGTAGAACTCGACCCATCGAAATCAAGTATTTTAAAAAATATTTTGCCAAAGGTAAATGCGCTTGGATTTGAAATTGAAGAGTTCGGACACCATACTTTTATCATACACGGGACACCTTCAGGTCTGGACAATGGAGCTGACATTGAAGGTATTGTAGAACAACTTATCTCGCAATATGTTAATAATCTCGAGTTTGAATTGGGGATAGAAGAAAATCTGGCGAGGTCTATGGCGGTTTCGTCCGGAGTAAAAAGAGGAAAAAAACTTGAGAGAGCAGAAATGATGGCACTGATTGACTTATTGTTTGCATGCAAAATGCCATATAAAAGTCCCTCAGGTAAGAATTGTTTCATTATGTACGAACTTGATGAGATTGTAAAACGTTTTAATCAGCAATAAAGCCGGAGTATTATGCTCAGAATGACAGAAGTAGTAAAAAATTTATTAATTATAAATGTAATTGTATTTTTCAGTGTTCGTTACTTAATCCCTGTACCCGGCATTGAGAGGTTTTTTGTTTTGGTTACACCAGGCATAAACTATATGGACGGCAATACGCTGTACACTTTTGAGCCGGTACAGATTATTACACATATGTTTATGCACGCCGACGAAAAGCATCTTTTTTTTAATATGCTGGGTCTTTACTTCTTAGGTCCATGGGTAGAAAGCAGCCTGGGGCATAAAAGATTTTTGATATTATATCTGGCGTCCGGATTTGTGGCATCCATTGCGCAGGTAATAGCTACACAAGGTATCATTGTAGGTGCATCAGGAGCAGTTTATGGCGTTTTGGCGGCCTTTGCCACTATGTTTCCAAATGTAGAATTGATGTTATTGTTTCCGCCGATTCCCATAAAAGCTAAATATATGGCGTTGGGTTTAATTTTGATAGGATTATTCAGCGGAGTTACGGGTGCACAGGCAGGTATCGGGCACTTTGCACATATAGGGGGCGCCGTGTTAGGGTTTTTATTAGTTCGTTTCTGGCATATGGCTAATTTGCGTTAATTTTATATATAATTATGTTCAGGTCAATAGCACAAGACGTAAAATCATCTTTTGATTATGGTAATATGGTTGTAAAACTCATTATCATCAATATTGTCGTATTTATGTTGACGGCACTTTTAAATGCTTTTTTGCCTTCTTTTTATCAAAGTAATATATTGCCATATCTCGCTTTGCCTGGCGATTTGATGACCTTATTGTACAGACCATGGACACTGATTACACATATGTTTCTGCACAGTGGGTTTTGGCATCTTGCATGGAATATGCTCACATTTTATTGGTTTGGAACGATCGCCGGTGATTTATTAGGAGACAGGAAAATATTGCCTGTTTATATTTTAGGTGGTCTGATCGGAGGCTTTGCATATATATTATCTTTTGCTCTTTTACCAAATATTGGTTCTTTTGCACTTGGGGCGTCAGCAGCAGTATTGGCTATAGTCTTTACTGCGGTTGCTACTGCTCCGGATTATAATGTGCAGCTGATTTTATTAGGAAATGTGCGTATCAAATTTATTGGTCTGTTTATATTGTTTTTTGACATTATAGGTATAAACGCTACAGTCAACTCCGGGGGTCACATAGCACATCTCGGTGGGACATTATTTGGCTTTTTGTTTGTGTATTTGTTACGGTCAGGTACTGATTTGTCTGTATATTTTAATAATTTTATTGAGATTCTATCCTTCAAAAGAAAAAAACAACCTGTAAAAAGAGGTAATCTAAAAGTTGCTCACAGGTCAGAATTGATAGAAAAAAAATCTTCGCATGCAAGGACGCGACCGAATAATATATCTTCCAGAGTGGACGAAATTCTTGATAAAATAAAACAGAAAGGATACGATAGCCTTACTGATGAAGAAAAAGAAATATTGTATCAGGCCAGTAAAACGTAAGTGAGTGAAATTTATCGACAGGAGTATAATGATAATCAATTTGGGCGTGATCCTGGCAACTTTTCTTGCCTATCTTGCTCCTAATGTAGATCCTGAACTGACTTGGACCATTTCTTTTTTCGGACTCTTTTACCCTGTTTTACTCCTGTTAAACATCTGCTTTATTTTTTTCTGGCTGTTCAGGAAAATGAAATACATGTTACCATCTATAGTTTGCATATTACTGGGATGGAGTCAAATGAAAAGCTTTATTTCATTCAGTAGTCAGCAGATCGAGACTAAAGGAGAAACTATTTCTTTGATGACCTACAATATTAGCAATGCTTCCTTTGGGTATGACAAAAAAAAGAAGAATAGGGATGCCAAAAAAGAAGCATTTATGGAATTCCTTGAGCAATACAAAGAGACAGATATTTTTTGTATTCAGGAAGTAGGAGATTATGCGTATGATATTTTAAAAAAGACCTTTCCGGAACATTTTTTATATTATAAAGAAAAAGGGGCAGTCATACTATCCAGATATCCATTTATAAAAAAAGGGGAGATCGATTTTGGTACTATCACCAACTCCTGTTTGTGGGCTGATATAAAGTTAAAATTTGATACCATACGGGTATATAGTTTTCATCTTCAATCCAATCAAATCAGTCGAGATGCTGAAAAATTGGCAAACCAAACAGAGTTGGATCAGAAACAGGCATGGTATGATATAAAGGGAATGCTTCGTAAATTTAGAAATAAACATCTGCAACGAAGCAGGCAAGCAGAAAAAATAGCAGGACATGCTTCAAAAAGTCCTTATAAAATCATACTTGCAGGTGATCTGAATGATCCGCCACAATCCTATACCTATCATGTATTTTCAGCAATGGCAAATGATGCTTATCGTGAACGCGGGTATGGAATAGGTACCACATATGCAGGCAGAATTCCGTTATTAAGGATTGATTATGTATTTGCAGATCCACAACTTAATGTATCATCATTTGAGATAATTAAAGACCACTTTTCCGATCATTATGCGGTTGCCACAACGCTTGAATGGAAGGAAGTGTCAGAATAAAAGTATTAATAATTTTATAGTAAAAAATACGAATCATGGCAGAAATACTTGAGAAAGCAATTTCAAAACTTAACAAAAAAGGATATTTGGATATTGATGTAGATCCGACACTTGATTTGGTGGAAGAAATCAACAAACTTAAAAAAGAAAAAAACGCCATTATCCTTGCACATTATTATCAGGAGTCTGAAATTCAGGATGTCGCGGATTATATCGGAGATAGTTTGGGATTGTCTCAAAAAGCGGAAAGCACAGATGCCGATATAATTGTATTTGCCGGTGTTCATTTTATGGCAGAAACAGCCAAAATGCTAAATCCAAAAAAGAAAGTGGTTCTTCCCGACCTTAAAGCCGGGTGCTCATTGGCAGACAGTTGTCCGGCACCATTGTTCAAAAAATTTAAGGAAAAATATCCTGAACATGTGGTGGTGAGTTATATAAACTGTACTGCAGAATTAAAGACATTGACCGATATTTGCTGTACATCGTCCAATGCAGAAGCCATTATCAACAGTATACCAGAGGATAGAGGTATCATCTTTGCCCCTGATAAAAATTTGGGAGCATATCTGATCAAAAAAACCGGAAGAGATATGATCTTATGGAATGGTGCATGTATGGTTCATGAAATTTTTTCACATGAAAAAATCACCAAACTCATGCACAGGCATCCTGACGCTAAATTTATTGCACATCCTGAATGTGAAGAACACATACTTGCTATGGCCGATTTTATTGGTTCCACCACACAATTATTAAAATATACACAGAATAACGAAGCATCATCTTTTATAGTAGCCACCGAATCGGGCATTTTACACCAAATGGAATTGGCTTCACCAAATAAAACTTTTATTCCGGCCCCACCCAACAATTCATGTGCTTGTAATGATTGTCCGCATATGAAACGCAATACTATGGAAAAACTTTATCTGAGTATGAAATATGAACTTCCGGAGATTATACTCGAAGACTGGGTGATTGAAAAGGGTCGTAAATGTATAGATGCCATGCTTGAAATAAGTGTGAAAGCCGGATTTAAAGCCTAAAAAAGACCAGAAATGAACTTTCAATTTAGTGATGATTATACACTTCAGAATGATTCAGTTTTTTTAAGGCCATTGATATATGATGATATTCAATATTTACTCCCGTTTGCTTTGAATGAACTATCATTATGGACCTATTCTCTACAGTCAGCTGCCGGTGAGGAAGCGATGAATAATTATGTACAGAATGCGATAAATTCAAGATTTAATCAAAAAGAATATCCCTTTATTGTTTTTGATAAAAAGTCAGGACATTGTTCTGGGTGTACCCGTTTTTACGATATTCAACCCTTAGCTGATACTGTACAACTTGGATTTACATGGTATGGCGAAGATTTTCAAGGTACTGGATTAAATAAACATTGTAAATATTTATTGCTGGAATTTGCTTTTGAGAAAATGGAAGTGTGTCGAGTGGAGTTTCGAGCCGATCTACGTAATAAAAGAAGTATTGCTGCTATGAAAAGTATAGGTTGCACGGAAGAAGGAATATTGCGCAGCAATGGATATTGCGCCGATGGCAGCCGTAGGGACAGCATTGTACTCAGTATTATTAAGGAAGAATGGTTTGATCATGCGAAAGCAAACCTATTCAAAAAATTATCAACCTGAAAAATTCAGTAATTCAGTTTAGAGACCGTCTAAACCTGAACAATAATATGGATCAGTTATTTTCATTAATTAGCTCCATTACCTCTTTGACTACCTGTTCTGATGTAAAACCAAACTTTTCATCCAACACTGTATAAGGTGCCGAATATCCGAAGTGGTTCAAACCAAAAACTTTACCATTGTCACGAATCAGTCCTTCCAGTGTTACCGGCAGGCCAGCTGTTAGACCAAATACGGGAATCCCATCCGGTAAAATTGAATGTTGATAATGTTTTGGTTGTTGTCTGAATATACCTTCCGAAGGTACGGATACGACCCTTACTCTGTAGTGAGTTTTATGTTCAATTATTTGGGCAGCGTCTACTAAAATAGATACCTCTGATCCATTAGCGAGGAGAATCACATCAGCATCATCGCTTGTTTCATAAACGGTATAAGCCCCTTTGTACAGTCCGGAACTCTCTTCAAAACGATCTGAATCTAAAGCCGGCAAATCGTTTATATTTTGTCGGGATAGTATAAGGCCAGCCGGACGATCATTGGTATGTAATAATAATTCCCAAGCTTTGGCAGTTTCGGCGCTATCTGCTGGACGGAGTGCCACAAAAGATGGTTTTCCTGAATGATTATTAAGTTTTTCGAGTAAACGCAGTTGTGCTTCCTGCTCGATTGGCTGGTGAGTAGGCCCGTCTTCACCCACCCGAAATGCATCATGTGTCCATATGAATTTTACAGGTTGTTCCATTAACGATGCAACTCTCAACACTGGCTTCATGTAATCTGAAAAAGCAAAAAAAGTAGCACATACCGGGATTACTCCACCATGTAGAGCCATACCTGTACTAAGAGCCGCCATAGTCAACTCAGATACACCGGCCTGAAGAAATGAACCCGAAAAGTCACCTTTCCTGAATGCAGTGGTTTTTTTAAGAAAACCGTCTGTCATATCACTATTTGACAAATCTGCCGATGCAACGATCATATTTCCTACATGTTCTGCCAGGTATGCCAATACTTTTGAAGAAGCATTCCTGGTAGCATCATTGTGTGAAAGAGTAACTTTACTTAAATCAAGTTTTGGTAATACTCCAGTAAGGTAAGCTGTTAATGTTGCTGCTCTATCCGGATTATTGGCTTGCCATTTTTGATATAGTTCTTTTTGTTTACGAACATATTCTCTTTTTTTATCCAGCACTTCAGCATAATAATGTTCGACTTCCGGGAAAATAGCGAATGGTTTTTCAGGATTTCCACCGAGATGCTCTATGGTTTTTACATAAGATGCTTTGGATTTTCCCAATGGTTTACCATGTGTCTCTACTTGTCCTTCATAGGAAGAACCATCTTCCATGACCGCACCTTTACCCATAATAGTACGACCAATAATCAGGGAAGGCCTATTTTTTTCAGATTGACATTCCTTTATGGCATTTCTGATTTGATTTTCATCGTTGCCATCTATAGTAATCACATGCCAATGCCAGCTTTCGTATTTTTTTGCTGTATCTTCACTGGTTACCTCACTTACTTTAGTAGAAAGCTGTACATCATTGGCATCATAAAACATAATGATGTTACCGAGTCCAAGGTAACCGGCAATTCTTCCCACACCCTGAGAGATTTCTTCCTGAATACCACCATCTGATATATACATGTAGGTGTAGTGGCTCATCCATTCACCAAATCGTTGCACAAGAAATCTTTCTGCTATAGCAGCACCTGCACCAAATGCATGTCCAAGTCCTAATGGGCCTGAAGTATTTTCAATCCCTCTTTTTATATCAACTTCGGGGTGACCTGGAGTAGGGCTTTTCCACTGTCTGAAACTTTTAATATCTTCCAATGACATAAGCCCGCATAATGTAAGCTGAGCATAAAGCATAGCTGACATATGACCGGGATCCAGAAACATTCGGTCCCTGAAAGCCCATGTCGTGTCATCAGGGTCAAAATTTAAGAATTCGCTGTAAAGGATATGAATAAAGTCAGCACCACCCATAGCACCACCGGGATGACCGGAAGCTGCTTTTTCTACCATAGCGGCTGAAAGTATTCTTATGTTATCTGCAGATTGGAGAGCAATTGATTTGACCACTTAGACTTTTATTTATTTGCGGCAAAAGTAACAAGAATTAGTGGAAGATTACTGCAAAAGAATACATGAATTTTAATGCATTATTTCTCAATCCCTTTATTACTTAAAAATAAGTAAGGTCATACTATAAGATATAGTAAAACTCTTTGTATATTTGCGGCTCAAAGGAGTAATTGTGAAAGGGGACAAGGAGTTCCCTTTTTTATTGAATCTTTCTATGCAGCATTCAGAAGTAGATAAATTGGTGGAAAAGGGTCTCTTAGAACTTGGATTCGAAGATACATATCTTATAGAGGCCAGGATAAAAAGTAATAAGGTAGAAATATTTCTGGATAGTGATGAAGGAGTAAATTTTCTGAAATGTCAGAAATTAAGCAGATGGTTGGAAGCCATATTTGATGAAAAAAAGACATTTGGTGAAAATTACGTTCTTGAAGTTTCTTCTGCTGGTGTGGGTAGCCCGCTTAGATTTTTGAGACAATATCCAAAAAATATCGGTAGAATAATCGATATAAAATATGGGGATGGAAAAAATGTAAGAGGTTTATTGAAGGAGGTAAATAATAATCTGATCCTTGTGGAATATGAAACCAAGGTGAAAGAAGGTAAAAAGAATAAAAAAGTCATTGTGACTGAAGAAATAAAATTTGAAGATATAATTGAGTCAAAAATTAAAATAAGTTTTAATTAATGAATTTAGTAGAGTCCTTTTCAGAGTTTAAAGAAGGTAAAAATATAGACAGACCTACGATGGTTCGTGTTTTGGAGGATGTTTTCCGAACACTAATCAGGAAAAAGTATGGTTCTGATGAAAATTTTGATGTCATAGTAAATACACAAAATGGTGACCTTGAGATGTGGCGGGTACGTGTGATAGTACCTGATGGCGAGGTGACAGATGAGTTGAGTCAAATATCATTTACAGAAGCAAAATCTATTGATGAAGCTTATGAAGTAGGTGAAGAATGTTATCAGCAACTCACTCTGGAAGACTTTGGCAGAAGATCAATTATGGCTGCAAGACAGACATTGATCTCCAGAATTATGGATCTTGAAAAAGATGATGTATATAAACGGTACATGGACAGGGTTGGTGATCTGGTCGTAGGTGAAGTTAGTCAGATTTTGAAAAAAGAAGTGTTGGTGATGGACGATGCTACACAAAACGAACTTGTGTTGCCTAGACTTGAAATGATCAAAGGTGACTTCTTCAGAAAAGGAGATATGGTCAGGGGTATCATCAAAAGAGTAGAGATGAGAAACGGGACACCGATGGTGATGCTTTCCAGAACTGATAACGCCTTTCTTGAAAAATTGCTTGAGCAGGAAGTTCCGGAAATTGAAGACGGTTTGATTACCGTTAAAAAGATAGTAAGAATGCCAGGTGAAAGAGCAAAAGTAGCCGTAGAATCTTATGATGACAGAATAGATCCTGTAGGGGCTTGTGTTGGTATGAAAGGTTCTAGGATTCATGGCATCGTCAGAGAGTTGAAAAATGAAAATATTGATATTGTAAATTATACCAATAATGTTTCGCTTTTTATTCAAAGATCACTGACACCGGCTAAGGTTACAAGTATAAGTCTTGATGATAAAAATATGCGGGCATCTGTATATCTAAAGCCCGACCAGGTCTCCTTGGCCATAGGAAAAGGTGGAAGTAATATCAAATTAGCCAGTAAGCTGACCAATTATGAAATAGATGTTTTCAGAGATACTGAAGAACATGAAATAGAAGACGTGGATCTCGATGAATTCAAAGATGAAATCGAAGACTGGGTAATTGAAGCGCTTAAAAATATAGGTTGTGATACAGCTAAAAGTGTTCTTGCTTTGAACAGAGAAGAACTAATAAGGAGGTCAGACCTTGAAGAAGAGACCGTGGACGATGTGTTGAAGATTCTAGCTTCTGAGTTTGACGACGACTAGAAATTTTAAAATTATTTTAAATTGCTGATGGCAGAAAGATTAGTAAAAATAGCAAAAGAACTGAATGTAGGCGTAGCAACGATAGTAGATTTCCTTGCAACTAAGGGACATACTGTCGAAAATAAACCTACTTCTATGATCTCCGATGAGATGCATAGTATTCTCTTGAAGGAGTTCAGGTCTTCTATGGCTGAAAAAGAAAAAGCAGATCAAATCGTAATAGGTACACGGCCTGGTCATCATGTAGAAGAAAAAGTTATACCTAAGCCACTGTTTACCTTACCTAAATTATCTGATTTAGATAAACCAGTGGTAGCTCCTGTAGTATCTATTGTAGAGCCGCCGCCTCCAGCTCCAGTAATTGAATCAGTAAAAGAAGAGATTTTTACAAGTAAACCGGAATTACCTAAGTTAAAAGTTTTGGGTAAAATAGATCTTGATAAACCAAGACCTGCTCAGAAACCGGAGGCAACACCTGTACCCGAAGTTAAAGAAGTGGTTGAAGAGATTAAAACAGAGCCTGCTCCAGCACCCAAGCCTGTTGAAATTATAGAAACCATTGTCCAGAAACCGGAAGTAAAAGAAATAACCCCCGTCACTCAAGCCCAACCTGAAAAGGAAGAAATGATGAGAGCTAAAACGCCTCAGCTAAAGGGATTGAAAATCATGGGTAAAATTGATACCAGCAAGCTTGACAGTTCTACAAAACCAAAACCTTCAGAAAAACCTAAACCACATCAACCCGGACAGCCAGTCAAAACAGAAGGAACAGCTCAAAGCAGTGCAGCAAGTGATGCACAGAAACGTAAACGTAAACGCAAAAAATTAAATACCGGTGGTCCTGTTTCAGATCCAAAAACATCTAATGATGCGGCCAAATCAGGAGGAGTAAAACCAAAACCATATAAAGAAGAAGTTAAAGAAGTCTCCCAAAAAGAGATAGACGATAAAATCAAAGCGACAATGGCTCGCCTCAACACTGGAGGCAAAAATAAGCGCCAAAAAATAAGAAGGGACAATAGAGATGTAAAAAGGGAAAAACAAGAACTTCTAGACAATGAGAATGTTGACTCAAAATTGAAATTGACAGAGTTCGTTTCTGTTTCAGAGTTGGCGAGCCTCCTTGACGTGCCTGTATCTCAAGTGATTACCACGTGTCTCAGTCTAGGTATTATTGTATCCATCAATCAAAGATTGGATGCCGAAATTATAGAACTTGTAGCCGGTGAATTCGGTCATGAAGTAGAGTTTATAAGCGCTGAAGACGACGTTGAAGATGATATAATTACGGAAGATTCAGAAGAAGATCTCGAGCCACGAGCACCGATAGTAACCGTCATGGGGCACGTTGACCACGGTAAAACATCATTACTTGACTTTATCAGATCAGCCAATGTAGTGAGTGGGGAAGCAGGAGGTATCACCCAACATATTGGTGCTTACGAGGTAAAAGTAGGGCCGGAAAATAAAAAGATAACCTTCCTGGATACGCCTGGTCACGAAGCCTTTACTGCCATGAGAGCGAGGGGCGCAAAAGTAACAGACGTAGCTGTTATCATTATAGCTGCGGACGATCATCTGATGCCACAGACAAAAGAAGCCATCAGTCACTCCCAAGCAGCAGGTGTTCCGATGATTTTTGCTATCAATAAAATAGATAAATCCGGGGCTGATCCTGAAAGAGTAAAACAGGAACTTGCTGCTATGAATTTGTTGGTTGAAGATTGGGGAGGAACTTATCAATCTCAGGATATTTCAGCAAAACAAGGATTAAATATTGATAAGTTATTGGAAAAGATCCTTCTGGAAGCAGAAGTATTGGATTTAAAAGCCAATCCAAACAGACCGGGGGTGGGAACTGTGATAGAAGCATCCCTGGATAAAGGAAAAGGTTATGTGACCAAAATTCTGGTTCAAAACGGTACAGTAGAGGTGGGAGATTCACTTGTTGCAGGTCCATATTCCGGTAAGATAAAAGCCATGTTTAATGAGCTTGGTAAAAAAGTCAAAAAAGCAGGACCATCTACTCCTACACTTATCCTTGGTCTTAGTGGTGCACCACAGGCAGGTGAAAAATTTAAAGTAATGGAATCTGATCAGGAAGCCAGACAACTTGCTGCTAAAAGAGCTCAGATCGAAAGAGAACAATCCAATAGAGCAAGTAAACGTATAAGTCTTGATGAAATAGGAAGACGACTTGCATTAGGAACGTTTAAAGAACTTAATCTGATTGTCAAAGGTGATGTGGATGGATCTATCGAGGCATTGTCAGATTCATTGATCAAACTTTCCGTCGAAACAATACAGGTTAATGTTATCCACAAAGCAGTAGGTGCCATTGCAGAATCAGATGTATTACTTGCTTCCGCTTCAGATGCCATCATCATAGGATTCCAGGTGAGACCTTCTGCCAATGCACGAAATCTTGCCGAAAGAGAAGGGGTACAAATCAAAACCTACTCCATCATCTATGAAGCCATAGAAGAGATAAAATCCGCCATGGAAGGAATGCTTGAGCCTACTAAAGAAGAAAAAATCGTTGCTCAAGTCGAAGTGCGGGAGACCTATACCATGTCAAAAATTGGTACTATTGCAGGATGTTATGTTACCGAAGGCAAGATTACCAGAAATACACATATTCGTGTCATCCGTGATGGTATTGTCATCTTCCCGATGAAAGAAGGAGCACATGGAGAACTTTCTTCATTGAAACGATTCAAAGAAGATGCTAAGGAAGTAAAAGCCGGATTTGAATGTGGTATAACCATAAAAAATTTCAATGATATCAAAGCAGGAGATGTCATCGAAGGATATGAAATCATTGAAATCAAGCAGACACTGAAATAATTCATTCTGAAAAAGGAATGAAAAAATTTACAGGAGCAAAATCGGATATTAAAGACTTTCTGGACGATATTTTGGACAAGGTCAATAATGTAGATTTTATTTCATTGGACCCTATATGTATTCCCCATAGATACTCTGTAAAACAGGATATCGAAATAGCCGGGTTTTTTAGTGCTATTCTGGCATGGGGAAATCGAAAAACCATCATAAATAAATCACTTGAATTGATGTCCTTAATGGACCATCGACCATATGATTTTATAAAAAATCATACAGAGAAGGACAGAAAAGTCTTACTAGGTTTTAAACACAGGACATTTCAGGAAACTGATCTTCTATATTTTGTTGAAAGGCTTCAAAAATATTATAATACATATGATTCTTTGGAGTCGGCTTTTATAATAGATTCAACTATCAAGTATAACCAAAAGTCAGCACTTATACATTTTCATAATATGTTTTTTAATCATGATTTTGCTCCTCTCCGGACTAAAAAACATATTGCTACGCCTGCCAAAAAATCAACTTGTAAACGACTAAATATGTACTTGCGATGGATGGTAAGATCAGATGATCGTAAAGTAGATTTTGGTTTATGGAAATCAATTCCTGCTTCAGAACTCATGATTCCTTTAGATGTTCATGTTGAAAAATATGCCAGACATTTTGGATTTCTAACCCAAAAACAGAGAGATTGGTCTGCTGTAGAAGAGGTGACAGACTGCCTGCGTGTTTTTGATCCGGCAGATCCTGTTAAATACGATTATGCATTATTTGGTCTTGGCATTCATTCAAAAGACTTTCCACTGTTATCTTAACATAAGCTTTTGGGACTAATTTTATTTCGGGTAATAATTATTTGTTTTAATCAACACTTTATCACACTTTTTATCGTTTCTTTGTGATCGTTTTAATCAAAATCCCCTTTATGCTCTTAAATGAAGAACACATATTTTCAACTTATTAACCAAACCTATTATTTTCCACAGGAAGGATTTGACTTGAATCAAGGAAATCTAACTTTTCACGGAATCTCTTTAAAATACCTTATTGATAAATACGGCACGCCATTCCGGATGACATATTTGCCACGTATAGGGGATCAAATCAAAAAAGCAAAGAATTTTTTCCATAAGGCGATGAAAGCCAATAATTATAAAGGAGACTATTATTATTGCTATTGTACAAAATGTTGTCACTTCTCCCATGTCATTGAAGAAGCGCTGGAACATGATGTTCATTTGGAGACTTCATCATCTTTTGATATAGACATAGTAAGGATATTGTGCGAAAAAGGTAAGATCAGTAAAAAAACCATTTTAATCCAAAACGGACACAAAACTGAAGACTATCTAAATAAGATCGTAGGTCTCATAGAAGATGGTTATGAAAATGTGATCCCTGTTCTTGACAGTAAACTGGAACTTGACCGCATTTATGCCAAAACCAAAGGCGATGTTACCATTGGCATCAGAATGGCTATCAATGAGGAACCGCAATCAGCGTACTATACGTCAAGGCTGGGCATTCGTAGTGCTGATATTATTGATTTTTACAAGTCTAAAATATCACGAAAGAAGAGGATACACTTAAAAATGTTGCACTTCTTTGTAGATTCAGGAATTAAGGATAATCTATATTACTGGGGAGAATTCAGAAAGGCGCTTAAAATATTTGCTGAATTAAAAAAAATATGTCCAAGTCTGGATTCTATAAATCTGGGTGGCGGATTGCCTATCAGAAATAATCTCGGGTTTGAGTATGATTATAAATATATGATCAATGAACTCATAACCAATATTAAGGAAGTCTGTCAGGAAGAAGGTATAGAAGAACCTCATATTTTTACAGAATTTGGAAAATATACGGTTGGAGAAAGTGGTGCCATTATATTTTCTGTCCTCGAACAAAAACAACAAAATGATTCGGAACTTTGGTATCTTATCGATAATAGCCTGATGAATACCATTCCTGACGCCTGGTCAATTTTTGAAAAATTTATACTTTTACCTGTCAATAAATGGGATAATGAATATGCCAGAGTAAGTATAGGCGGGATCAGCTGTGACCACTCTGATTATTATAATTCTGAAGACATGAATCAGGAGATTTACCTGCCTACCTACGATCCTGAAAAAGATGAACCCTTGTATCTCGGTTTTTTTCATACTGGGGCATATCAGGATGCCATTAGTGGGTATGGTGGCATAAAACACTGTCTTATACCATCTCCCCAACAAATTATAATTGACAGAGATGATAAAGGAAATATGGTAGACAGATTATACAGGGAGGAGCAGACCGTCGATCAAATGCTAAAGATACTTGGATATTAAAAATATGTACCAAACAGCTAAGCTGAGTTTAGTAATTAAAAAGAAAATTATTTAAAAAATGCAAATAACAGATTTTTTAAAACATCACTATAAACATTTTAACGCAGCAGCTTTGATTGATGCTGCAGACGGATATATCGCCCATCTGAATGAAGGTGGAAAGATGATGATCACTCTTGCGGGTGCCATGAGTACAGCAGAAATGGGCAAATCACTTGCTGAAATGATCAGACAGGATAAAGTTCAAATCATATCCTGTACTGGTGCCAATCTTGAAGAAGACATTATGAATCTTGTCGCACATTCTCACTACAAAAGAGTACCAAATTACAGGGATTTAAGCCCTCAGGATGAGTGGGATTTACTCGAAAATCATTATAACCGGGTTACAGATACCTGTATACCAGAAGAAGAAGCATTCAGAAGATTGCAAAAGCACCTGATCCAGGTATGGAGTGATGCAGAATCCAAAGGGGAGAGATACTTTCCGCATGAATTTATGTACAAAATGTTGTTGAGTGGAGATCTGGAACAATATTATGAAATAGATCCGAAAGACAGCTGGATGCTGGCTGCGGCTGAAAAAAATATTCCGATCGTTGTTCCGGGTTGGGAAGACAGTACCATGGGAAATATATTTGCATCTTATTGTATCAAAGGGCAATTAAAGGCATCTACCACCAAAAGCGGAATCGAATATATGATGTGGCTGGCTGAATGGTACCCAAAGAACAGCGGAGGAAAAGGAGTCGGATTTTTCCAGATTGGCGGTGGAATTGCCGGTGACTTTCCTATATGTGTAGTACCCATGTTGTATCAGGATATGGAGATGCATGATATACCGTTTTGGTCCTACTTTTGTCAAATCAGTGATAGTACCACCAGTTACGGATCATATTCAGGAGCCGTCCCCAATGAAAAAATTACCTGGGGCAAGCTGGATATCAATACCCCGAAATATATTATCGAAAGTGATGCAACCATTGTAGCTCCATTGGTTTTTGCTATAATTTTGGGTTGGTAAAACTTTGGGTAACAAAGAGATAAAAGGCGTTTATGGCTATACGGCACTATATTTTAGCAGAAACAAATTATAAAGCTGTAAAAGAGAGTCATTATGATGTGGCTGTCTTGCCCTGGGGAGCCACAGAAGCGCATAATTACCATTTGCCATATAGTACCGATACTGTCGAAGCAGAATCTATAGCTGCAGGTGCTGCAAAATATGCCTGGGAAAAAGGGGCGAAGGTGATAGTACTTCCTGCCATTCCATTTGGAGTTAATACAGGCCAGCATGATGTACTACTGGATATCAATCTCAATCAATAGACACAAATGTTGATACTTACTGATATTGCCGACACACTCTATCGACAAAACATCCACAAGCTTGTTATTTTAAATAGTCATGGTGGCAATGATTTCAAACAAATGATCAGAGAGCTGGGTTTAAAGTTTCCTAAAATGCTCTTCTTTTCAATGGACTGGTACAAAATGAAAAACCTTAATACCTATTTTGAGGAGCCCGGAGATCATGCAGGTGAAGCAGAGACGAGCATGATGATGCATCTCAAGCCTGAATGGGTATTATCTCTGGATATGGCAGGTCCAGGTATAGCTAAAAACTTTAAATTTGAAGCCATCTCAGAAGGCTGGGCATGGGCTGAACGTCATTGGCTCAGTATTACAGAGGACACAGGAGTAGGTGACCCTTCCAAGGCTACTGCTGAAAAAGGTGAAATTTTTCTTTCATCACTTTATCAAAAGATAGGTGATTTCATGTACGAGATTTCAGTGACCGGCAGAGATGAGATGTATGTTTAACTGATTTTTCTCCAAACCTTTTTGAGAAATTTTAAGATAATTGTACGAAAATAATATATACCATATCGTTTCAGTGATGTATCTTTGATACAGTTAATATTTCACAGAAAACAAAAAATAAATATCTTTGAATATGGTATTCTCAAAAGTAAGTTTTGTTTTAATGGCTATCGCAGCAGCAGCGATTTTCTTTATTTTTTCATGCAGAAATACAGCCAAAAACACCAATACTGCCGATACTTCATACGAAAAACCACGTGTTCCGGATTGGCACAAAAATGCTGTAATATATGAAGTGAACTTAAGGCACTTCACAAAAGAAAATACGTTCAGTTCTTTTGAAGCACATATACCAAGACTCAAAGAAATGGGTATCGACATCCTTTGGTTTATGCCTGTCAACCCGGTTAGCCTAAAAAACAGAAAAGGAACTTTGGGTAGTCCTTATTCCATAGGTGATTATTACAAAACCAATCCGGAATTTGGCACCATAGATGATTTTAAACGTATGGTAAAAGCTATTCATGATGCGGGAATGTACATTATTATTGACTGGGTGCCCAATCATACTGGATGGGACAACCCATGGATCACAGAACACCCGGACTGGTATACCAAAGACAAAGATGGAAATATCATTGATCCTATAGATTATAACACGGGCAAATCTTGGGGTTGGACAGATGTAGCAGATTTGAATTTTGACAACCCGGAAATGAGGTTGGGTATGATCGATGCTCTGAAATTCTGGATCAATGAAACAGGCATAGATGGATATAGAATGGATGTTGCGCATGGTGTGCCGGTTGATTTTTGGGAGCAATGTGCAGATTCACTTTATCGTCTCAAATGTCTTTTTATGTTATCAGAAGGTGAAGTGCCAGCCATCGTCAATAATGGTACTTTTATTGCTGATTATGGGTGGGAAATGCACCATACACTAAACCTTATAGCAGCAAATCAAGGAGCCAACCGAAAAAAAGCCACCAATGTAGTTCAAGGTAACGTAAAAGAAGGTGAAAAAAAATTAGATAAAAAAACAGCCCTTGACATTGACGCTGTACTTGCAAAAAAAGCAGAAACCTACAAAAAAGGATATCAGATGCAATTTACATCCAATCATGACGAGAATTCTTGGGCAGGAACTGAATTTGCACGAATGGGTGAAGGTCACAAAGCATTTGCTGTATTAACTGCTACATTTAATGGTATTCCATTGCTGTATACAGGTCAGGAGTCTGCCATGGATAAACAATTGGCATTCTTTGAGAAGGACAGTATTCCATGGGGTGATTATTCTTACGCATCCTTTTACAAAACACTTTTTGATCTGAAGCATCAGAATAAAGCAATCTGGAATGGAGAACATGGTGGCCCTTTGGTAAAAATACCGACAGGAAACGATGAGAATATTTATGCTTTTACAAGGGAAAAAGACGGAGATAAGGTAATTGTAATTATTAATCTTTCGTCCCAAAAACAAAAGGCAACATTAACATCAGCAAATCTGGCTGGTGAATATACTGATGTGTTTTCAAAATCCGCTAAAACAATAAAGGATGGGGAAACCATGGAGTTGATGGCCTGGGATTATGTGGTTTTGTCCAATAAGTAAGGAAAGTTATCGTAAGATTTTGTAATACCACTTTTTTATTAATTCCGGTTTTGTTCGTAACAAAAATAGAATAAAAGCCATTAAATTGGCAGTATTTACTCTTAGCCATGAATTTTGAAAATATTTTCGGGATGAAACAATTGCTGGTTTCTGTATTATATCGTATGGTTTATTGAGTTGCTTAAATCTTCTTACAAAATCAAAATCTTCCATGATCGTAAATTTTTCATCATATCCACCCATATCCATAAATAATGATCTGGTCATAAAATGAATCTGATCACCTCCACCTGCAAAAACACCTTTACGGCCTGTAAAACCAGCATTTATTTCCAGCATGAATGAAGAAGGGACAAATTGATAAGCAAAAAAGCCAAAATCATTTCCTTTTAAGATAGAATCTCTGATATCTTCAGCAAATGATACCGGAGGTTTGACATCTGCGTGCAAAAAAACAAGAATATCACCTGTTGCGATCTTGGCACCAAGATTCATCTGTGCTGCTCTACCCATCACACCTGTTTGAAAATAAATATATGGAAACCCAATGGACGAAGTGCTGTCTTTGGCAAGTATGCTGTCAGCAACTATAATTTCTACATTATTTTTTATAGATTCCTTAAAAAAGGGTACAAGGCTGATAAGATTTTGATATTCATTTAGAGTGGGAATGATGACGGATAACTTCAAAATAATATCTATTTCTTTTTAGAAAATCCAAATTTACATATATTTCGGTATGTGTTGATGGCAGATAACTATTAGTTGTTTATTTTGTTGGATTATTCATTTATCTGATCAACAATATTATGGTTTTACTGAAGTACATTTTATTTTTTTTACTTACTAATCTGGTGTACATAAACGTCGGAAAGGCAACGCCTGTTGATTATCTGGTTACTGCAGAAAACATGCTGTCTGCAATTAAAAATAAAGAAGATGTGACCATTTTCCGGAAAACGTTTGAACTTGCAAATGAAGATCAGCTAGCTGCACAACTTGGAAATGATGAGCAAAAAATAGCCTTTTGGGTTAATATTTATAATGCATACATCCAGGAGATACTCAGCAAAAATCCCGAAAAGTATAATGATCGGGGTGTTTTCTTTAAAAGCAAACAAATACATATTGCAGGCCGTTTGCTCAGTTTTGCAGACATCGAACACGGTATCATCCGCAGGTCGCAACATGAGTTTTTTTTAGGGTACTTAACCAGACCATTTGTCAGTGAATTTGAAAAAAAATTCAGGGTCAAAAAGCGCGATTACAGAATCCACTTTGCTCTGAATTGTGGCGCCAAATCATGTCCGCCGGTTGCAATATATGACTGGACAAGACTATCTGAACAATTGGATAAGAATACGAAAGCCTATCTTACAAAGTTTACCATCCTTGACAATAGTGAAAAAACAGCCTTTGTTACCAGCCTTTTTAGTTGGTTCAGAGGAGACTTTGGAGGATTGGATGGGATCAAAAATATACTTTTAAAGTTTGCACTTATTCCCGATAAAGATATTCGACTTAAGACATCTCCATATGACTGGACGTTGGATCTAGGTAATTTTATTGAATTGTAAAATTGACTATTTGCCTATACTTGCTTTGTATATTCTCAACTCACCGAAACTAAAATTTACTCCTGCTTTCTCTTTCATTTCGTTCAGAGACCCACCTTTAAAGTCTGTGAATAAGCGCTCAAGGGTTCTAATTTTTTCGTCATCCAAAACTTCCGTAATATATATTTTCTCTTCTTCTATCAGTCGTGCCATATGACCTTGAATCGTATTGACTGTCAGCTTTCTTTCTGCAGCAATATCTTCCATAGATTTTTTTGAAGCCAAAGTTCGTAGGTAATCTGGTAGGTAGATACTTTATTTTCTTTTGACTTTTTGGGTTTTCGAACATAATATGAGAAATCTTCGATGTCGTCTTCTTCAATGATGACTTCCTTTCTTGTTGATTTAAGCTTTTCTTTGATAGATTCTATTTTTTGTGCTCTATAGAATTTTATAAAATTGTTGGACAGATTTTCCTTATTTATTTCCCTGTCATTAATAAAAGCATCCAGTATTAAAGTTGCTTTTTTCATGCCCAGAATAATCTGTGTGGTCAATTCTTCCAGCTCCATCAGCTCATTTATATATTCTTTTACTCTTTTTACTCTTTTGAGTTCTTCAATTTTTGTAAGGGTTTCATGCAGTACAGGATCCAGTTTAGGAAAAAAGTGATCGTAAGCACCATTGATTTTAGTCGCTAATACGGGATAACCTACATTACCGGCAGAAAACTGAAGGTCAATCCAACCTGAAAACTTTTTTGACACATCATTAAGATCATTTACAGCGGTATACTGCGTATTTGCCCATTCTTTGTATTTGTTTTTTTCAGAGTTTAGGGCATTGTCAGTATAAGATGCAAGATGTTTTTTCCATTGACTGATCAGAAAGAAAAAATCAAAACTTTTTTTGACATACTGATAGATAAAGGTTTTAGTACCGTAATCCAGGTGTTTTTGAATCGTTTCGTTATCCGCTTCATTTTCAGCAAATGACATGACATCCTGTGAATTCTTTATACCATGCATTTTCAACATATCCACGAGTACCAATCCATCCATAGACCTCAATCTGGACAAAGCAACATAGGCCTGTCCGGGTTGGAAGACATCACCAACGTCCAGCACAGCTTTGTCAAAAGTTAATCCCTGGCTTTTGTGTACAGTAATGGCCCAGGCCAGTTTTATGGGATAATGGACATAAGTTCCGATCACTTCTTCTTCTATGTCTTTGGTATTTTCATTGATATGGTAGCGAACATTCGTCCATTCATATTTTTCGACTTCTATGCTGTAGTTTTCTTCCGGAAAATGCACATAAATTTCATCTTTGGACAACGACTTGACGATACCCATTTTGCCATTAAAAAATCGTTTATCCTGCGAAAGATCATTTTTCGTAAACATGATTTGTGCGCCTTCTTTTAGATGAAGTATTTCATCCATTGGATACATTTTTTCCGGAAAGTCTCCTTCTGTTTCAGCTGAATAGCTATATATTTTTTCTTTCAGATTGTCGAGAGACTGTTTGTTAATATGGTCAGCTTTATTGTTGTGGGTAGTAAGGTATACATAACCTGGATGTTCGTGCAGATTAAAATCAGGTTTCACATAAGCACTCAATATTTGCATATCTTCGTCTCTGATGATGTTATTGCGGAGATTATTGAGCACGTTTATAAACCGGTCATCTGTCTGGCGATATATTTTTTTGAGTTCGATGTACAGAATAGGATGTTGTCTGATGACCTGCGAATGAAAAAAAAACATACCCGGATAGTAATTTTGAAGGACTCGCCATTCTTCATTTTTTACCACCGGAGGCAATTGCAGCAGGTCTCCGATATACAGAACCTGCACACCTCCGAATGGCTCATCACTCCTGCGTACTCTTCTTATGACAAAATCAATAGCGTCCAGTATGTCAGCGCGCAGCATACTTACTTCATCTATCACGAGTAGATCCATGCTTCTTATGACAGCCTGTTTGATGCCGCTCATTTTGAAGGTTTTGCTCAATGATGCAATGGATTCAAGTTTTATCCCAGCATTCAGTTCTGCTTCAAAACTCATATCAGGAACAAATCCGCCCAAGGGCAACTGAAACATAGAGTGTATGGTTACTCCACCGGCATTGAGTGCTGCAATTCCGGTCGGGGCAACAACTACAGTGTTTTTATGGGTAGTTTGAATAATTTTTTTTAACAGTGTTGTTTTACCCGTTCCTGCTTTACCCGTGAGAAAGATAGATTGATTGGTCTGATTTATAAATTGTAGTATTGATGTGGCTCTTTCAGAATTATAATCCATAGGTTTAAAATATTAGTTTAAGCCCAAAAATAATCAAATTCCTGAAATGAAGAAGATTATTATATTGGTAGTAAGTATAAAAAAAATTGAACTTTTTATCAAAAAAAGAAAAACGCTGTTACGACAGTCAATAATTCAGTTTTGAAGTGGGAATTTATTTTATACTTCCTGTCGTTGCTTTGAACCTTACAAACCCGACCACTTTGAGCACTAGTTTAGCTTAAACTGTTAGTATTGATGTGGGGAGTCTATTTAGTGAATTATAGTAGCTAGTAATTTGAGTATTTTTGCATTTTTGTTGAGATGAAGTTTTTCAAAAAATATTAATGGAAGTTTACAGTAATTTTTTCATTATAAGCAGTTTTGATCCATTTAGGCATCTCCTTTTTTTCAAACCAATATTTAAAATGTTTATTGGATAAAATAAGCCTTATTCCTTTTGTAAATGCCCAAACGGGTACTGCATTGGCAAACCGGAATAGCTTTTCTTCCATCCTTAGTCTTTTATGAATTTCACGATTATAATGTAAAAACATACTTTCGCTAAAGTCATTATTCTCACATGCTCTTTCTAAAAATTTTGCAGCAACATACCCCGATATCATACCAGATCCAATACCTTCTCCTGAAGACGGACAAACTAAAGAAGCTGCATCACCAACCAATAACCAACCATCACCATTTGGTTTACGGCTGCTGCCTGACATTGGTACACCCCAACCTTTAATCGTTTCGTCTGCATGTGCATTTTTAAACCTATCCTTCAACACAGGATCTGTTTTAATAAGGTTGTCAAAGGCTTTTTTGATATTGATATTTTTTTTAGCAATATATTCACTTGCCATTCCATATCCTACATTGGCTTTTCCATCAGGCAGCGGAAAAATCCAGAAGTAAGATAGTGGAAGGCTTTCGGGAAAATAAATTTCCAGTAAATTGTTTTTATGCGTATCAGTAACACCTGTCCAATATTGCCTTAAAGCACCCGCATAATTTTTCCGATCAATTTTCCTTTCTCCCACATGCTTTAGTACCACTGAATGATCACCATCGGCACCTACAATGAATGCTGCATCTATTTCAAGGTTACCTGATGAGTTTACGCCAGTTAATTTCCATCGATTCTCTGTTTTTACAATATTTGTAATTTTCGTACCCAACCGAAGTGAAGTAATATTTCTATTAATTTTACTCACCAAAAGGGCATCAAAGTGACTTCTTTTAGCGACAAAAAATATAGGTTTTGTTACTGATTTGATATTATTGCTTTCGTGATTACTTCCATCTATATCTACATGATTACCATTTCCAAGTATAAATCTCAAACCACTGGATGCAGTAAAATTTTGAGGGCTTCGTATCATCTCATTCTCAATAAAATCAGGATCAA
Organism: Saprospiraceae bacterium; assembly: GCA_016714445.1. Classification (GTDB taxonomy): domain Bacteria; phylum Bacteroidota; class Bacteroidia; order Chitinophagales; family Saprospiraceae; genus OLB9. Next base: position 812,573 of record JADJNF010000008.1, read on the forward strand.
TATGATTCAAAACCCTAACTACATTCAGATCAAGCCCATCCCCACAAACCTTGTCTCGTGGAAACTCTTGGGCATCCACCAAAACATGTTCAATTCCAAGCTTTCCTAAAAAAATACTGGTAGTTGCTCCAGCCGGACCAGCACCGATAATACAAATTTTTGTAATTAGCTTTTCATCACCATTCATATAGTATTGTGGTTTTGTCTACAGGAAAAATAATTATTTTTCAAAACCAAAATTAATTATTTTCTTCTAAAGTAAAATACAAACATCAAGATTATTCAAAAAATATTAATTGGTTAGTAGATTGATTTTTTAAAGTTTAAATCAATTTTGAATATGGTGCATGTCCAATCACAAGCACTATATTCATTAGTAATTGTGATCAATCTAATTATTTTTTTGTAATCGTTTTAATGCTCAAACACATCCTGATAAAGAATCGGAACAGGATATTCTTCATTAAAAGCACATTTGATCACATCAAAAGCGGTCACCACACCTTTAAGCTCGTTGTTTAGGTTTACAACCGGCAGTGTTTTGAATCGTTTGTCAGCAAAAAGTTCTGCTGCGGTGCCTACTTTATCTTTGGGTGTGATTCTGACGACTTTTGTGGTCATCACGTCCTTCACCTGCATATCAGTTCCGTGCCCTTCTCTGGTAGCTTTCCACAGATCATAAGAAGTAATCATACCCATAAGTTTACCATCTACAACTACAGGCAATTGCTGCATTTGTGATTGCATCATGAGGTCTGAAACTTCATCTATGGTTTGTGTCGGACTGGCAACGACCGGATCTTTGGTCATAATCGAGCGTACTTCCTGATTCATCATGGCTTTATATATTTAAAGGTTAAACAATATAATTAAAAAACAAAAGCGAAGAAAAAGGAATTGACTTAGGAATAATAGTTCCAAATGTAAATATAATACAAAATATTTAATTTATACCAACAGCGTGAATTTTTTAATAATTTTTTTTTCAGAACCTATACCCCAATCCAAAGTAGTGCTGGATAAAAAAATGGCTGGTGGCAAGGTTATAAACTCCTTCAATATTATTAACAAGAAAAACTTTTTCAATAAGCAGGATTCTGTTTTGAAATCCGACACCCATTGCAGGTCTTATAGGATTGTTATCTGATAAATATAATGCATTTCCCTGAAGATCAAATTTAGACCAGGTGGAATAGTTTAATTGCAACGATATTTTTGGTCTTAAACTTAAACCTGAATGAGGTATCAAATCTGCATATTGGTATCCTATATTAAGGGATAAAAAATAATTGTATCTGAAATATTCTTCATTTTTTGCTTTAAATTCGTTGAAATTAAAACCGAATGATATCACTCTATCGTGCAAAGTTCTGGAGTAATTAAAAGAAAAAAATGGGATAAATAGTATTTCAGAGCTACCTGTTTTACGACCACGAGTATAAATAAAGAGCTTTTCCCAGATTTTTTGATAATTCATCCCTGTACCATCTAAATATAAAATTCCGGTTGTACCAAAATCGACTTCATGTTTTACTTCATTGATTTCAGAATTCTGTGCACCAAGTTTAAATGATATTAATGCTATGATATAAATAGTAAGTAAATATTTATTTATCATTGCAATTTAGATTTAGAAGTCAAAACCAAAAAGGACAATAAATGTGAACATATTGTACTTTTTTTTAGGATTAAGATGAAAATTAAATGTGGGATTTATGGATAAACCTTTCATGTACTTTAAACCAACATTTGTAAATAAGTCAATTCCCGCACCAGCATACAACATTTCAGGACCGGATTGGTTATAATATCCATTTATCTCGCCTCCAAATATGTATGAGACGCTGCCACCGGATGTTAAAGAAAGCCTTTTGTAAGTAAACAGGTTCTTTTCAATACCGATAGAATATGTTTTAAAAAGTCTGTAATACAAATATTCTGACTCGTTTTTAAAATTTGGTAATCTCCAAAGAGCAACTGTATGTTGAGCAAAGACATTAAATTTTTTTGTATGAAAGGCATATTTAAAAGTAGGTAGCAACGAAAAAAATTTGTTATTAAATAGCCCCCTTTTTTCTTCTATTATATAATTGTAGGGTTCTATGCCAAAACTAAATGTATGATTATTTTGACCAAAAAGTGATATTAAGTTTAATTGTGAAAGTATTAAAAGTATAAAAATCCGTTTCAAAGTTTTTTATTTTTGGTATTATTGAGAATTTTTACTTCCCGATCAAATAAATACACGGTCTTTTATGATATTCCCCTATAATGGCTTTTTTCCATTCCACGACACGCATTTGTCTAATGTCTTCATCTGGCGCATTGATATCACAGGCAATACATAGTCTTGTCTGGTCATTAAGCGTATCAAGGCATGTTTCAATGATAAAAGCATTCCGATAGGGTGTTTCCATAAATATCTGTGTCTGACCTGTTTTTTGTACTTTTTGTTCCAGTGCTTTAAGCTGGGTGATCAGCTCGGGTTTTTTATTGGAAAGATAGCCATTGAAAGCAAAATTCTGACCGTTGAATCCACTTGCCATCAATGCCAGTAAGATAGAAGATGGCCCTACAAAAGGCACTACTTTGATGGCGTGTTTATGGGCCCATGCTACCACTTCTGCTCCGGGATCTGCCACACCAGGACATCCTGCATCAGAAATGACGCCAATATTTATTCCATTATGTAATGCCTGAAGAAAAGTGTCCAGCTCTTTTTTGTCGTCAGATATCTCCAATATCTGCAACTGTGCTATCGGCAATGGGTGATGAGTAGATTTTATAAAATGCCGGGCAGTTTTGGCTTTCTCTACCACAAAGGTGGTTGTTTCATGCAGCCATTTTATAGATTCAGCAGATAAACTTTCTGTCTTGCCTTCAAAAATGGGACAAGGGAATAAAAAAATACGGCCTTTATGAATCATGGGTTTATTTTAATGCTCTTCTCAATATTTTACCCACATTAGTTTTGGGTAGCTCGTCTCTGAATTCTATCTGTTTGGGCACTTTATAGCCGGTTAGATTAGTCTTGCAGTGTGCTGTTAATTCTTCCTGCGTCAGACTTTTATCCTTTTTGACCACAAAAAGTTTTACTACCTCACCTGACTTCTCATCAGGTATACCTATGGCAGCAGCCTCCAGTACTTTGGGATGCATGACCGCTACGTTTTCTATCTCATTGGGAAAAACATTAAAACCACTTACCAGAATCATGTCCTTCTTACGATCTACAATAAACATATATCCGTCTTCATCCATTCTGCCGATATCGCCCGTACAAAGCCAACCATCGGGAGTGACTGTTTTTGCTGTTTCTCCCGGTTGATTGTAATAGCCCTTCATGACTTGCGGGCCTCTGCACTGTATCTCACCGATGTCACCTATGGCAACTTCGCGTCCGTCGTCATCCATGATTCTTATTTCTGTGGATGATACCGGCAAACCAATACTTCCCGTTTTTCCGGATCCATCCAGCGGATTGACACTGATGAGAGGAGATGATTCGGTCATGCCGTACCCTTCGGTGAGCGGACAGCCGGTAACTTCTTTCCATCTTTCTGCTACCGCTTGCTGAATAGCCATTCCGCCGCCTACAGTTATCTTTAGTGAAGTAAAATCACATTGTCTGAATGCTTCATTGTGGAGTAAAGCATTAAACAGGGTGTTAAGACCGGTCATCAGGCTGATTTTATTTCGTTTGAACTCTTTAACGATGGAGCCCAGGTCTCTGGCATTGGTCACAAGTACAGTATGCGCACCGTAGCTCAGCATGGCCAGACAATTGACAGCAAAGGCAAAAATGTGATACATCGGCAATGGAGACAAGGTAATTTCCTTGCCTTCGACGAGATAATTTTGCATCCATGTCCTGATCTGGATCATATTGGCCACCATATTGGCATTGGTGAGCATAGCACCTTTAGAGATACCTGTAGTACCTCCGGTATATTGATGAATAATAACATCATCAGCACAATTGCTGAATTCCTTTACTGTAAATCTTTTGCCTTCCGCGAGCGCATATTTAAAAGTAACGGTATTGGGAATGGCAAATTTTGGTACCATACGTTTGACATATCTTACCGCAAAATTTACGACAGAGCCTTTGATTGATCCCAGCATTTCGCCTATGCTGGCAACGATAACAGTGTCTATTTTTGTTTTATGAATAATAGATTCCAGATTGGCGGCAAAGTTCTCCAGGATTACAATAGCCCGGACACCGCTATCTTCAAACTGAAACAACATTTCTCTGGGCGTGTATAGCGGGTTGGTATTGACGATGATAAGCCCTGCTTTCAGTGCACCGAATACAGCTATGGGATATTGTAAAAGATTGGGCATCATGATGGCAATCCGGTCTCCGGGATTAAGCCCTCTCGAATGAAGATACGCAGCAAATCGGGTAGAGAGCTGATCCGTTTCTGCATAGGTTATTTTTTTACCCATGCACTCAAAAGCATTATTTGGGCCGTATTTTACAAAACATTCATGCAGAAAATCTACCAGTGTTTCGTATTTGGTATGATCAATATTGGCTGGAATACCGGGCGGATAATTTTTTAACCAAGGTCTGTGATCCATTTTATTTTGATTTTATACGGCTAAAAATAACTATTATGAAGAAATTTTTAATCAATGTTTAATATAAATTATCATTCTAAGATATTTTTAGTCAAAAGGGCAGCTTCCGTTGCTACCTTTTTTATATATGCTAAAGGCAAATCTTAATTATACTCAAAATAAATTGGTTTGCGAAAATTTCATTTTCCAATTTATTGATGATAGGTATAATGGCGACAGAATTTTTTGCCTCGATGAAGACATGAGTATCATCGTCTTTGAAAAATAAATTCTCGTCAGTATAATTTACTTCATAGTGGATTAAAATATATATGAAATATTTATATCTTTGCTATCTTAATTTTAAATAACATGTCAAAAGAAAGAGAAGAAAAACTTAAAGCCCTTGCGCTTACTATGGATAAGCTGGACAAAACGTATGGGAAGGGAACCATTATGAAGCTTGGTGACAAACAAGTGGTACATGTAGAGACTATTTCTACAGGATCTCTTGGATTGGATATTGCATTAGGCATCGGCGGTCTTCCTAAAGGCAGAATAGTAGAAATTTACGGTCCGGAATCTTCAGGAAAGACAACGTTGGCTATTCACGCTATAGCCGAATGTCAGAAGCAGGGTGGCATTGCAGCCTTTATTGATGCGGAGCATGCATTTGATAGATTTTATGCAGAACAATTGGGTGTAAATACAGAAGAGTTGCTGATCTCTCAGCCGGACAACGGTGAGCAGGCATTGGAGATAGCAGAAAACCTGATCAGATCCGGTGCTATCGATATTATTGTGATTGACTCAGTAGCTGCTTTGGTACCAAGAAGCGAGATAGAAGGAGAGATGGGAGACTCTAAAATGGGTCTTCAGGCCAGACTGATGTCACAGGCACTCAGAAAACTTACTGCCACCATCGGAAGAACAGGTTGTTGTTGTGTATTTATCAATCAGTTGAGAGAAAAGATTGGTGTAATGTTCGGTAATCCTGAAACCACTACCGGTGGTAATGCCCTGAAATTTTATGCTTCCATCAGGCTCGACATCAGAAAATCAGGAACAGCCATTAAGGATAAAGACGGCAACACCGTAGGTAATCCTGTAAAAGTAAAGGTAGTAAAAAATAAACTTGCACCACCTTTCCGTGTAGCTACCTTTGATATTGTATTTGGTGAAGGTATTTCCAAAAACGGTGAGATCATAGATTTAGGAGTGGAAACCAATGTGATAGGAAAAAGCGGTTCGTGGTTTAGCTATGAAGGTACCAAAATAGCACAAGGCCGTGAAGGCGCCAAACAGTTCCTTGCAGATAATCCTGAAGTAGCACTGGAATTAGAAAAAAAGATAGTTGAAAAATATCAGCCCGGCCAATTGGATCCAAGTGAAGTGAAAGAAGTAGATGAAGAATAAGGGTATGTAAAAATGCACTAAAGCCATTGTTATGTATGTAGCAATGGCTTTTTTTTTGGATTAAAATTTAGGACACTCCGAAAAGTCAAAAATAAAGATATGCCACAAAGACTCTAAGTCCCAAAGGTTCACAAAGATATGATTAACCTATGTTTGAAATTAGTGATTCTTTGTGTTTTTGTGCCTTTGAGGTCAAATTATACTTTTCAGATTGGAATAAAAATTTAAATCTTCTTATATTTGGTGAAGATTTTAGGTTATTTTCTTTTGTTCTTTTTTGTAATAATTCGGTATTTGAGTCCACACTGAAAACACAATTGGTATGATAATCTTACGTTTTTCACCCTACAGCTAAAGGCGTATAGTATTGATTATCAATGTAACAGAAAAAAGATGTTTTCTATTTTCTACATGATAGACTTTTCGGAGTAGACTCGTATTTTAAATTCTTTTATTCTATTTGTAGCTTGTATGAAATTTTTATTGTCTGTTTTAATGCTGTTGTTTTATAGTTTTGATATCTCCGCCCAGGAAGTCAGTAAATTATATATACCACATCTTGAGTCTTTAGCTGTAAAAAACAGACCTTTTGATGAAGATTTTAAAGACTATACAATTACAAACAGCCATGTGAGTAAAAGGAGCAAACTTACCCATTTTTACCTGAATCAGCGTTTTCAGGGAATTAAAATTAAAAATGCTGTAATAAGTATACATATAGACGCTGATGGTAAATTAGTAAAATTAAACCATCAATTTTTGTTGGATCTTGCCTCCAGAGTTTCAGGAAATCATCCGGTTATCAGTGCTTTGGATGCCATAAAAAGAGCAGCAAAAAAGCTGAATTATGATCTTAATATTGAACCGGAACTACTGGAAGAAAGAGGAGGTCCTTCTATGTTTCAAATTTTCAGCAACGCCGGTATTTCACAAACTGACATTCCGGTGAAATTAATGTATCAACCCATGCCAAACGGAACCATTAAATTAGCATGGGAACTTTCCATACTCGAAGCCGGGGGCAGTGATTGGTGGTGCATAAGAGTGGATGCTGTCAGTGGTGAAATACTGGATCAGGAAAACTGGACGTTACATTGTAATTTTGAAGGAAATAATACGGATGAACACCCAGTACAATGCAAATCATTGGGTAGTCATTTTACAAAATTCAAAAAAGATCAGTCGAGTGGAAGCCAGTTGATGACTCCCAATTCCTATCATGTTTTTCCAATTGGAACAGAAAGCCCCAACCACGGAAGCAGGATATGGGAAATAAATCCCGCGGATAATCTTGCTTCTCCATATGGGTGGCACGATACAAACGGGGCACCAGGCGCTGAGTTTACTACAACAAAAGGAAATAATGTTGAAACAAAAGATGATATATTGGGTGATAATGAGACTACCATCGGAAGTTTTGCTGACGGAACAACAAACCTTACCTTTGATTTTCCGCTGAATACCAGTTTACCTCCTTCTGCCAGTATTAATGCTTCACTCACCAATTTATTTTACTGGAACAATATGATGCACGATGTTTGGTATCAGTATGGTTTTGATGAGTCTGCAGGTAATTTTCAGCAGAATAACTACGGAAGAGGAGGGATCGGAAACGATTTTGTCAGGGCGGATGGTCTGGATGGGGAAGGTACCAATAATGCCAATTTTTCCACACCGGCAGATGGCGCAAAACCCAGAATGCAAATGTTTTTATGGAACGCTTCAAACAACGCGCTCACCGTTACTATTCTTGCGCCGGGCAATATTTCAGGTAATTATAACGGAGTAAAAGCGGGATTTGGTCCTACTGAATATAATGTTTCCGGGGAAATCCTGTCGGCTGATCCTATTATTGCATGTGGTACACTTACAAACAGCAGTGCCATGAACGGTAAAATAGCCTTGATCGACAGGGGCTCCTGTGAGTTTGGTGCTAAATGTCTGAATGCTCAAAATGCGGGAGCCATCGCAGTAATCGTATGTAATAATGTGGCAGGTGCGCCCATCAGTATGGGAGCGGGAGCAAATGGAGCCAGCGTTAATATACCTTGTATCATGCTGAGTCAGGCAGACTGCAATATCATAAAAGTAAACTTACCCGGAGTTACTATTAATCTTACAGGTATAGGCATTCAGATTGACGGGTCTTTGGATAACGGCATTATCGCACACGAATATGGTCATGGTATTTCTAACAGATTGACAGGAGGAGCGGGCAATGTAAGCTGTCTGAATAACAACGAACAAATGGGCGAAGGATGGAGCGACTGGTTCGGACTAATGCTTACTTTGCGGCCCGGAGATACCGGACCTATGGGCAAAGGCATAGGAACATTTGCATTGGGTCAACCCATAACCGGTTCAGGAATCAGACCATACAGATATTCGACCAATATGAGTATAAATCCGCACACCTATGATAATATAAAAACGGTCTCCGTTCCGCATGGAGTAGGTTCGGTTTGGTGTGCCATGCTTTGGGATATGACCTGGTTGCTCATAGACGCATATGGTTTTGACCCTAACTATTATACCGGTTCGGGTGGAAATAATATTGCCATGGCCCTGGTGACAGAAGCATTAAAATTGCAGCCGTGCAGTCCTGGTTTTGTGGATGGCCGCAATGCCATATTGTTGGCAGATGATGTACTATATGGAGGAATACATACATGTCTGATATGGAAAGCCTTTGCACGCAGAGGGTTAGGGTTTGGGGCTGATCAGGGTCTTTCATCAAGTATTTCTGATGGGACCCAGGCTTTTGATATGCCAACTTCTTGTTGCAATCAGGTATATATAAAAGATGATAGTGGTACGGGATCGCTTCGGGATGCTTTGAGTTGTGTTTCGAGTGGCGGAACCATTACATTTGCACCTTTTATGGACAATAAAGTGATCAATTTAACGGGAGGCATGGTGATTAATAAAGATGTAAATATCGTTTCGAATACACCCAATGGTATCAAAATATCTACCGGAATTAATGTACCCACATTGACGATCAATAATTTTAATGTAGTCCTTCAAAACCTTGGAGTTATCGGTGGCAATGCCATCTCAGGAAGAGTACTGGTAAATAATGGAAACCTGATATGTAATGATGTTTTGTTTATAGATGGTCAGATGTCAAATGATTCCGGGGAAGTATAATCAATCATGGAACCATCCTATTTAATGGTAGCAGCACATTAAGGAAACAATAAAAAGAGTCAAAAGGTGAAGTCTCATAGGTGTTGGTAAACGGAGCATAATTGTGCCAGAGATAATGCAGGCCACAAAGGAATTCCTGATGTATAATTGTTGGAAAGACCTGGTAATCTTGAAGGATATGTGTTTAGTTATTAGTGGTAGAGACACAAGTTTTTTTTATCAGGCCAGTATCGGACTGAAATTTGCGCTAGCATGGGAATCTTGGGTTATAAAAAAAATATCTTAAAAAGTTAAGTTATGCGGTTTTGTTTCAATTCCTGTAAAGCACTGTAAATTTAGTTTTTCATAGAATTTTTCCGAAATCAACATTTTATATATCAATGGCATTTGAAAAATATCATAAGGTATTGGTCTTATAAGCGTCATTTTCTCTATTCCTATCATAAATCTGGTTCCTAATTCAGATTTAATGGCTTGGTATTCTGAATATGAGTTTATATTAAGCAAACCTAAGTTATCAGAGTATTTTTTTTTATAAAAAATAGTTTTTTCAAAATCTATGTATTCAATTAATTCCGGATTGACTAAGTGGAGAAAGTAATATTTAATAATACCATCTTTTGTTTCAATAAAACAATCGTAAAATCGGTGACTTGGAAGTATTGCATTAGATAAAATAAAAACATGAAATCTTTGAGAAACAAGTATCAATCCCGCAGAAGATGTGGCTTCAGTCATCATATCGCAAAGTTTGGCACCTCGTGCCAATTTGAATCTGAGGTCGGGCACAAAATCAGGAAAGTGATCTGAACGAATTTTATAAATAGACCGAGGTCCATCAAAGTCATAATCAGGATAGGAAATCACAGCAGGATAGGCCTTACCTGTTTCTTTTTCATCAAGAGATGGTTTCAATATATAATACTGCTGGTCCATGAGAATAAATGATTAAACAATTTTTAATAGCACAAATATAAATAAATTAAAACATGACATTTATAGAAGAAATTTTTACCCACTTCCTTTCGCATGAAAGAAGTGAGATGCAAGCACTTGTCTGGTCAAAATGGGGAGAATGCCTTAAAGTATCCGGTTTTGAGACTGTAGAACATTTGAGCGATTTTCAACTCGGATTTCTTTCCATGCTCAGCGAAAAGTACGAAAAGGTGATTCAGCCTTTGGTGATACAATATGTAAAACCGGAATTTGAAGAGTGGTATGAAGAAGAAGTAGAACCGGAGGTAATCATAATAAATGCCTTTAATCTTCATGAATTGAAAAATGGTATCTGGGAGATTGCTTATGAAGACGACCAGGAAGATCTGATCGTACACCTTATAATGAAAAACTGGGAATTTGATTATACCTCAAGGACGGGATAGAGTAATAACAAACAATAATTCTTCTAAAACACGAATGAAGAGTATGACATTTGTTATTGCATGTCGGGCTGCCATCAATGATGCCTAAAAATGGATTAATAAAAATTAAAACATCAAAGCCAAAATAATTTAGTAATAAAAAGCAAAAAGCCGATATACTTTTTATATACCGGCTTTTGCTGATGATTATATTTCGCCTGAGAAATTACTCAATTTTTAAGATTTTGATCACCTCATTGAGATCTTTGGATTTTATTTTGCAGTAAAAAACACCCAATTTATTTCCCATTTGTTTTTCATTGATGGTAAGGATGTGTTTGCCGGCAGGCAAAACTTCAGCTGACTTGAAAACGGTGCTGCCCTTAGCATCGTAGAGCGATATATTTACTGTTGAGAGGTCTTTTACAAATATTTCGATTTGGGTCTCATCCCTGAATGGATTTGGGACATTCTGCAAAACATAGGATGTAACATCGTCATTATTTGTTCTGAATACCAGAGTCAAATCTTTTTCATCTTCATCCGTTCCGAAGGCTACACTTTTTGTGATATCAGAATTCAGCTGGATCAACTGACTAAGCATGGCCGGTTTTTTTGATTTCAGGATAAGGTTAAACATTGAAACATCTTTGGGTACACTTATGCCTTTTATATCATCGTAAGAAAGTGTCAGGTATCTTCTTCCATCTTTGACTACTTCAGCGATATGGTCACTTTTTATTGGAATACCTACTGCTTCAAATCCTTCATAGGAAACATCTTCTGACAGTTCGAATGTCCATTGCATACCCAGATCATTGGTCAGGTCGTCCGATTTTACCGGCACTGAAACAAGTTGTCCGGCATTGATCCATTCATCTTCCATAAATATTTCAGATGTTGTCTTGCTCCTGCCTGAAGTGGCACCTGTGTAATTGTCAGATGAACTGTTATTTACATCGCCGATTTTTACTGCTATGAAGTCTGATGTATTCATATTGGACTCCAGGCCTTCATAATTTAGACTTTCCATAAAAGGCCACGGAAACAGAGGTTCATCAAAACTATAAGCGGCATCAACAAATCTCCAGGAAGTATTTTTACTGAACTCAGATTGTATGCCCAAAATTAGTTTTCTCAGTTCGACCAGATCTGAAGCGGTGATACTTTGAGAATTATTAACATCGGCAGCAATCACTTTATATGGTGATGTCAGATGTTTGATGCCCAATATATGTCTTTGTATCATCACCAGGTCAAGCGTACTGATACCTTCTGTGTGAAGCACATTTTTTACAGGGATAAGTTGGTAATTGTTGAACATGGCGAGATTTCCAAACTTGTACTTTCCTTCTTTATCCGTCATAAGTTCACCTTCTGTTTCACCACCGTCAATGGTGACTTTTGTGTCCGGTATATTTATTTTGTCTTCATTAAATATGTGTCCGGCAATCTGTATTCTGTTGCCGTTGCTACAGATGTTCTGATTGTCCTGCACATCAACATAGGTAACCGCTTTGGATTTATTTCCTGCCAGGTCAGTTACCCAGAGTTCTATTTTTCTTGGTCCTATGCTGTCACAGGTAAATATGCGTCCGGTATCATTAAGGTTTGCTGAAAAAGAGTATTTTAGTTGACCGGCGGGAGTACAATTATCATTGCTGAAGTTGTTGAAATCTGTTGCCCAGATGGTTGCCATTCCCAAAGGTGGTGTCAGATTCAGAGCTAAACCATTTTTTGCAATCGCAGTGGGTGCTTTACAGTCTCTGATGGTAAACAAAAATGAGCAGGTGCTTATATTTTTGCATCCGTCTTTTGCTTCCCATGTAAGTTTATGAGTCCCTAAATCAAACTGGCCTGAAACAGTTGCACCTGTACCTGTGATTTCAGGTATACCACCATTGTTGTTGAGATCGATTTTGTAAGTCCAGGTGATATTTACCGGCAAACAATCATCTGTTCCGGCGGCATTAAAAGTAACATTGGCAAAACAAGATGCATTTTGTGCACATATGATGGTGTCCCTGCAAACATTCGCATTTATGGCGGGAGCAATGGCATTTTTAACATAAATATTTTGTTCAAAAGTCCATTTGCCGGGACTCATTGGTATATTAGACTTGTATTGACACCAGTCTATCACACTCCACGTTCTTTTTATGTAACTGCAGTGTATTGGATATGAAAATGTCTGATCTGAATAAGTAGCAGCGACCATACTGCATTTATCCCCGGTCAATGTCGGTTCACCTGTAACTGATTTATCAGGATCAGGGTCGTTGCAATTATTATAATCTACATTTGTTGAAGGCCATACAATATCGTTGATATCAAATTTGTCCACATCGATGACATGAATGGTTTGGGTATATGTGGTGACATTATTTCCGGCATCTCTAAGCAAAAAGTCCCTCTTGATCTGTCCTGTGTTACATGTCGTAAGCATATTTCTTGATGTGACTGTCACCGTTACGCCTGGGCAATTGTCTGAATACACCCCATCCTGACCAGCTAGTCCCGCTGGTGGGTAAAATGGATGGCCGGCATCATTGATTATTATATTTTGTCTTGGGGACCCGGAGGCAACAAATGTGCCGAATATACTGAGATTGCTCAGATTCAATGGATATTCACAACTAACGCTGATGTCCGGCAATGGAGTCATTACAACAGGTGGCAAATTATCCTGAACGATCACGGATGTCATACATTCTGTGAAGAAACCTCTCTGATCAGTTACCCTGACTACAATACGAATGGTATCATTGACATCATCACAACAAAACTGAACATAGTTTCCTAAGTCATCGGGCGTATTGCCACCACAGATATTGCCCATTCTTCGGGCGGTATATGTTAAAGTTCCACCACAATTGTCCGTAGCTGATGTGATAAAGGATGATGCCTGCAGTTCGGGTTCATTACTTAAAGAAATCACCCTGGGATCGCGGCATACTATATCCGGACCAAGTTTGTCCTTGGCTGTCACCGTTATAGAACAGCTTGTAGATAACCCAGCACCATCTGTAACCGTAAAAGTGAAGGTATGGGTCTGATTGTGAGACGAAGGAATAGTGGTGCCCTGTAACGGAGATTGTACAATAGTAGTACCCACACAATTGTCGCTAATAGTTACGAAAGATCTTAAATCCGGAACAGGCAGACTGCAATTATTATTCAGATCAGCTTCCCGGTTTGCCGGACATGTTATACCCGGAAGTACAGTGTCATTTATAGATATCACCTGAAAGCAGGTATCCATATTTCCAACATTGTCCGCTATTTTATAGTATCTATGAATGGTTTTTTTGTTAGGAAAAGTCATGATTGCGATCGAATCTTTCACAAACATAAATGAAGATGGATTGAGTAGTGTCTCATCAGAAGCGCTTCCGCCGGCTGCCTGAAACAAAACAAATGTAGAATAAGGCAGCGGAGCAATACATTGAACTTTTATGGTATCTGGACAGGTGATCACCGGAGGCAAATCATCAATTACCGTTACATTCATACAGCAAGAAGCGGTATTCGCGGCCAAATCTGTGACTGTCCAGCAAACCTGTGTGGTTCCTAAAGGATAGTTGCCACTGGCATCATCTGTACCGTTAAATGTGTTGATTACAGATAATATTCCACAATTATCATTGACCGTAGGCTGAGCCACATCTACCGGTGTGAGCATCATTCTTTGCCCTGTTCTCCGACCATTAGGATTGTTGCCTACTGTAACATCCACCGGACAACTTATGGTAGGAAGCTGTGTATCAATTTTAATAAGTTGGTTACAGACAGCTGTAGTGGGAAGTGGAGGACAATCATCCGCTACATTCCATACGATAGTAAACAATCCGGCAGGAAAAAATCCAAGATTAATACTTGCTGGTGGTGGCAATGTAACTGTGACGGGCATTCCTCCTGGTAAAGTGTAGGACAATGAAGTGATGTTTCCACAGGTGGAACTTGGTGGTGATACAATCAATTCAGCCATACAATTGGCATTTGCTGCCAAAACCATTGGTGAAGGACAATTAACTGACAATGGACTGAGGTAAACGTTTTTGGGATGGTTCCCCTCTTCTGTTGTTAAATTTTTAAGATGTAATATTCCGGCCTCCGGATACATTACGATTCCTGCACTAACCATCAAGGCTACCAAAAGGAATAAAATCGGCTTTTGTTTCATAACAAATTGTTTATTCATTAATAAATGGTCACGTTTTTGGGATGGGACCCTGAATAATCAATTTTACTGTTATTTGTTATAATACAAAGATTATGCCAATTTTATAAATTATTAAAATATTTAATATGAAACTATATTTTGATAGTATTTACCACTTGTTTTTATTCTGAATCAGACAGTAATTCCTTGATGTGCTTCAAAGTATCTGCATCTTCGGGATTTTTGTCTTTCCTCCACCGGCTGATGCGGGGAAAACGGACGGCAATGCCTGATTTGTGGCGGGTAGAATTAGAAATACCTTCAAAAGCCAGTTCAAATACCAGCTTTGGATTAACACTACTGACCGGTCCGAAGGTTTCTATGGTATTGTTGCGTACAAATGTGGTTATTTCTTTCATTTCATTGTCACTCAGGCCGGAATATGCTTTGGCGAATGGGAGCAGGCGGTCTCCATCCCACAGGGCAAAAGTAAAGTCAGAAAAAAGATTGGCCCTTCTGCCATGTCCTCTTTGAGCATAGATCAAAACAGCATCAATGGTAAATGGGTCTACCTTCCACTTCCACATATCCCCGGTTTTTCTGCCGGAGTGGTAAATGCCGGTTTTTCTTTTAAGCATAAGACCTTCTGCCTGATAATTTTTGCTTTCATTTCTCACTTCTTTCAACGTTTCAATGGACTCAAAATGGATCAAAGGGGAAAGTTTTAATACTTCTCCGATACATGATTCATAGATTTTTTCGAGAAGTAATCTTCGTTCTTCAAACGACTTTAACCTAATATCAACTCCGTTTACTTCCAGCAAATCATAAGCGATAAATTTTACCGGTATGTCACTCATGATTTTTTTACCCGGGTTTTTTCGTCCGATTCTGGTTTGTAATTTCTGAAAATCCATAGGTTTTTCCATTTTCCAGGCCACTATTTCACCATCAAGAACAAAATCATCATGCATACTGGTCAGGCGCTGAAACTCCGGAAACTTATCTGTGATCAGCTCTTCTCCTCTGGACCAAAGATAAACTTCTCCTTTTCTTTTTATAAGCTGTCCCCTTATCCCATCCCATTTCCATTCGGCGACCCAAATCTGCGGATCAATATCCGGGATATTTTCATTCGGTAAAGCATGGGCAAGATAAAATGGAAAGGGTTTTGAATGATCAGAAGTAATGTCCTGAAAATTAAAGAGTTCAGACCATGTGGTTTTTAATGGGGTCCAGTTGCCTGTCAGATGATACGCTATTTTTGTTGGATCCTGACCCGTAAACATACTAAGGGCCTTGATAAGTATATTTTTTGCGACACCTACTCTAAAACCACCGGTGACCAGTTTATTAAATACCCAAATGGATGGTCTGTCCATGGATTTCCATGCATTGATTATAAAAATCTGTTTTTCTTCTTCATCGGCATTTTTTAATGCCATCATTTCTTCTATCCATTCGGACATTGACTTAGACGTGCTTGTGATATTATATTCTGGTAGTATGAGTGATATTGTTTCTGCCAGATCTCCGATGATATGGTAGGTATGCTCAAACAACCATAATGGTATATTTGCCTCAGCTGCACACCATTTACGGAGCAGAGTGGTGTTTACGGTTCTTTGTGGTTTTTTGCCTGTAAATAAAGCAATGGTCCAAAGCTTGTTTTTTTCAAGACTTTCTTCCTGCAGGTATTGGGCGATCAGTTCAGTTTTTGTCGATGTAGAAGTCGTCTGGTCAATAGCAAGAAGCAATGATGTAAACCTTTTCATACTGGGACTTGATTTTCCTGTTGAAGATCAGTTTCTTCATCTCCGGTAAATTCAGTTTTTACCACTCCGGCATCATAGCCCTGTTCAGTAAGCCATCTGGCAAAAATCTCAGAATAACCATGGGTAACATAAACTTTTTCAGCACCGGTATTTTTTATAGCCATATTCAGTCCATCCCAATCTGCGTGGTCGGAAAGTACAAAGCCCCTTTCTGTATTGCGTCTTCTGCGTATTCCCCTTACAGCCATCCATCCTGATACAATGGCTTCTTCATACTGACCAAATTTTTTTGTCCATGCAGAGCCAATGGCTGATGGAGGCGCGAGTATCATTGATCCCTGGAAATCGTCCTGTTTGGTGTGATTTTCTACTTTTAATCCCTGCTTAATGTTATAACCCTGTCTGCGCAGCACTTCATGGGTATTTTCAATGGCTCCATGTGTATAAATATTGCCAATGGAAGGATCGATGTTTTGAATTATTCTCTGTGCTTTGCCCAATGAATAGGCCGCAATAATACTTACCTTGCCTTCTTCTTTATTTTTATTCCACCAGTTATTGATTTCATCAAACACCGTCTTTTGTTGTTGCCACCGGAATGAGGGAAGACCAAAAGTGGACTCTGTGATGAAAGTATGACACTTTACAGTCTCAAAAGGAATGGATATGCCATCATGCTCCAGTTTATAGTCCCCGCTTACTACCCATATTTCTCCTTTATACTCCAGCCTTATTTGTGCTGATCCAATTATATGCCCGGCGGGATGGAATGAAACGGAAACACCATTGATAAGTATTTTTTCTCCGTAGTTCAGACCAAGGATATTTATGAATGACCCTAAGCGGTGTTTCAGCACAGGTACGCTGTCTTTGGTAGCAATATATTGAGTATGTCCTGATCTGGCGTGGTCAGAGTGAGCATGTGTAATGAGTGCCTTTTTTACTGGTCGCCATGGGTCAATAAAACAGTCAGCTTGTGAACAGTAAATACCTTTTTCAGAAAACTCCAGTAACGGCATGGTTTAGATTTGTCAGTAAGATCATAAACGGAATAAATCCTTTAGGGTTGTTAACTTATGTATCCTATTTTGAATACATGGTTTACATTTTTATCTTTGCATCATGTTTGGATGGTTTAATCATATTTTTAACCGTAAAAAATTAATATCCGATCCCATGAAATACCTGATCGTTGGCCTTGGCAATATAGGAGCTGATTATGAGCATACCCGCCATAATATAGGTTTTGATGTGGTAGATTATCTTGCTAAAGATGCCGGCGTATCTTTCAGTCAGCAAACGCACGGTGATCTGGCGGAGATGAAACACAAAGGCCGCACATTAATTTTATTAAAACCATCTACTTATATGAACCTGAGTGGCAAAGCAGTAAAATACTGGATGGACAAACACAAAATTCAACCTGAAAATCTACTGGTGATTGTGGACGATCTGCATCTGGATATCGGAAAGATGAGACTGAGAGACAAGGGCAGCGACGGAGGCCACAATGGATTGAAGGATATACAGGAAAAATTCGGGCATAACAATTATGTAAGGCTTCGTATGGGTATAGGAAAGGACTTTCATCCAGGTCAGCAGGTGCATTATGTATTAGGCAAATGGAAAAAGGAAGAAAAAGAAGCTGTTGAAATTTTGATTGAAAAAGCTGCTGTTGCAGTTAAAAACTTCGCGACCATAGGATTAAAACTTACTATGGATGGTTTGAACCGATAAATGCACAACTTTGCTTCTTGTTTTTTGTTCCGCTACTAAAGATTTGATATGAAGTGGAAAGAAGAAAATAATGAACTGGTTACACAGTTGAAATTTAAAGATTTTATAGAAGCATTTGCTTTCATGACTGAAGTAGCTATAATAGCTGAAAAAATGAACCATCATCCTACATGGTCTAATACATACAATAAAGTGGAGATCCGACTGAGTACCCACGATGCCGGAAACACTATAACGGACAAGGACCGAAAACTGGCTGAAAGTATCACTGGAGCAGTTAAAAAATACCTGTAAATTTATGGGTGTGTCCCAAAATTGCACTTTCATAAAAATTGCTTTTGTTTTGCCCCATCCCTAAAGGGAGACATAAGGAATTTTATAACAATTGACTGAAAAAATGGGATAATCTCAATGTTATTCAATCCTGATTCCTTCCCTTCTTAGTCTGTGTACCAGCTCTTCACCAAAAGCTTCTACCGGAGTAAGTACCCCGTATTTTATAGTATTGTTTTTTATTTTGTCCAGCAAAGTAAATGCGGATTGTGAAAACATTTTGGCTGTCTCGTTATAACCGGGATCGCCTCCGGAAATTACAGTACGTGCTGATGAAGTAGTGGAAGTTCCTACACAAATAGCTTCAAATTTTGTATTGGCGCGGCGCATTTCATCAGGACCTGTTCCCGGTTTAAATTTTTTATACAAACGATCTCTGAATCCTTTGAACCTGACTACAAACGAAGCCATAACAATAGGAACAACTGTTTTTAAGACTTTCGAAAAGGACGATCTTACAAAAAACTGACCATATGATACCGCTTCTCCATAATCACCCGGTAATCTGTAAGCACTGCGCTTTACAATGTGAGGATCAACCACCGGCATCGGGATAGCCCAACCATTGATATCTTTGGTAAAATGTACTTTAAGTGGTATTTTTGGCGCATCAGGATGTCGGCGAATTTTTGTTTTTATGGATTCTTTTTTTACTTCCATATGTAATGCCTGCACAGCCGTGGTAAGTGTACCACCTGAGAAAGTTGCATTGGTCCTGATATATCCTTTCAGTGCTTTGGGTTCGTGAAGGGGTAATTTTTTGCAGTGAGCCACGCAGCAAAATCAGCCGGAATACTGTCAAAACCGCAACAATTTACGATACAGGCTTTATAACCAGTAGCAGATTGAAAATGGTTATTATACAAATCTGCCACAAATGACGGCTCTCCGGTGATGTCAAGATAATGTGTTCCTGATTCAATACATGATGTAACCACATCTTTTCCATATATATTAAATGGCCCAACCGTATTCATCAGGATTTTTGTTTGAGACACCATATTTCTCAGAGAGATCACATCATTGATATCCGCAGTGATGATGGCGGGTTTATTTTCTGAAAGGGTATTACTTACATCTATCAGTTTTTCTGCATCCCTGCCTGCAATAGCCCAAGATATATTTTCTGTATATGCATGATTGCTGAGATACTCTGCCACCAGTTTTCCTGTAAACCCTGTAGCCCCAAAAAGTATAATGTCATATTTTCTGTCCATAAAACGTATTCTAAATTAAGCTGCAAGTTATACAATCAGATTCAAAACCAAAGCTTGGAATATTTTATTTAAAATTAGTCTAAATAAAATTTGTATATTAATATTATAATCCTACATTTGTCCTTGTTTAGAATAATTCCAATTAACATTAAAAAATAAAATTTATATGAGTAAGCCGTTTGTAGCCATCAATTACATAGATTGTAATGCTGATTATAAGGAGAGATTTGAGGAACTTTTTGGATCCAGAGCAAAAGCGATCGACACTATGCCTGGGTTTAAATTTATGAACGTCCTAAAGCCAATAACTAATGATGCTCCGTATCTTATTGTAAGTTATTGGGATACAGAAGAACAATTTAAAGCGTGGACGTCCTCACATGAGTTTATTGAAGGACATAAAAGAGGATTTGAAGACATCAGGAAAGCAAAAGAAGAAGGTAAACAACCACCCATGACTTCTACTTTCAGAACATATACGGTCATAGCGGATTGATGTATGGAAAAGAGACCATCTAAAATATTGATCTGGATAAAAAAGATTGGAATTTATGGCTTTCTTTTTTTTCTTATTAAAGGGTTGTTATGGATAATAGTCCCATATCTGATAGCTAAAGGTGTGATTGGTTAAGGTGCTTTTTTGTTTGGTATTTTCAGACAAAATTCCATGCTGATTTCCTTTCCTTCAGTGTTGATTACTTTTTCACCTTTTTTACTTTTTCCGTACCATTTAAAACAAATGTTTTCCTTTCCTTCATCTATCACTTCAACGACACCATACTGACCGGGTTCTTTGCTGTATCCATGAGAGTAAGGACCTCCTTTGTAAGAGCCATATCTGTCCAGTGCAGCTGCGTGGAAAACCCTTACAGGTGCCCCGCCATTTTCAGCATAATCACTATTGCTACCATCATCCATGGCCACCATGTGAGCGTCACCACTAAGGATAAAAACGGGGATTTGATGTTCTTTTAAGAAATTGGCTATTCGTTGTCTTTCTTCAGGATATCCTCCCCAATTGTCACTTTCTTTGCATTTATAGTTGGGTCCGCCGGGTGCATTCACCCAGGAGTAACTGGACACCCAAGCCACTATTTTACCTTCATTTTTTGCCTTAAGCATAGATTCCAGAAACCAGTTGAGGTGTGCTTCAGAACCAAAGTTTGTTCCGGTTTTTAATCTTTCACATTCATTGTAAACCGGGCGTATCTTCTGAGACCTGATGTCAGTAAGAATAAACATAACTCTGCCGGCACTGAAAGACTGGCTGATCGGTCCTTCTTTGTCAGAAAAAGCAAAAGGATAGTGTGGAATGTGTGTATGATATGCTGCTACCGATTCTTTCCTGCAAGGATTGGTTGCGTCTGCATTATTGGGTCCAAAATCATGGTCATCCCACATATACACAAAAGGTAAACTTCGGTATAAAGTAGATTGATGGGGTGAAGTAAAAGTTCTTTTATAAGCTTCATTGAATCTCGGTGTACAATTGGAATCAATGTTTTCATAATGTAAATCTCCGCCCTGAAGAAAAAACAAATGATTTTCATCTTTTATTTTTAAAAAAATATCACTGTTGGACCCGGTTTCCATACAACTACCAAAAGCAAATGTATATGAAAATGGTTTGTCACTGAATGTTGTAAAATTGCCACCAAGCATAGATGAGTTGCCTTCAGGAAAAATCTGATAGGTGTATTTGGTGTTTGGCTTTAGGCCTGTAAAATTTTCTTTTATGATAAAATCCGCTAAGTCCGGTACTGTCAATAACTTTGTTTTTATTATTTTTCCGGTCAGACTTTCGATGAGGTTAATCTTACATTTTCCTGCCTTATCTGCCTTAATGGATATGGTAGCCATATCTTTAGTCACATTGCCACACAGGACATACTCAATGGTTTGATTGTTGGCGGAGACTATTTTTTTCTGTGCGGTACAAGAGAATAAAATAGAAATACAAAACATTAAACAATATCTGAGTATATACGCCATGATGATAAAAATTAGTTATTGGCATAAAAGTACTCCAAAGTGGGTACTTTTAAATTGTTGTACAATAAATAATTTCAAATAGAAACGAGCCTGTCACTTTGTATCATCTGTAACGCCTACCATCATCTTTTCTGTTTCGGACACTTTGGCGGTGATTAGTGTTACTGAATGGATACCACTATTCAGTTTTTTTGTTCTGATACGTTTTCTGTAATGACCTTTATTCAGATATTCATGGTTAGTTATGGTGTGGGTATGACCATTGTTCTCCAAAATTTTCAAAATGGTTTTTCCCGGTTCTGTCAGGTTAAAATGAATGTCCACCATATCAGAATCAGGCACTGGTACGATCATAAGTACTTTATTGTCAGTAGGTTTTGTATTAATGCGTGCTGATGAGATGGGTGGTGTTTCCGACATGACTGCATTGTTTGCACAGGTGTCAATAGACGCTATAAAAACAGAATTCGGCATAGTTTCAAACCCTACATCCAGGATTACTGATTTTCCACCGACAAACCCTACAGTACTTTGCGGGTCAACTGTGCTTATTGCAGTTACATGTTCTACAGCAGAATAGACATCCGTAAACAATGTCACATTTCCAAGTGTGATATTCATGTCCTCACATTCATTGATCAATAAATTTTGCCCCAGACATTCACATTGGTTATTATACACATCATTTATGGTCTGTGGATTTTTATCATCACACAGAGTACCTTCTGAAGGACAATAAATGGCTTTAAAGGCTACCTTGCCCAAACCACGGCAGGTGGTGGTATCATCCAGTGAGGTGATGAGCACATATTTTGCAAATATACCCGTGAAATTGGGTCCGGTAAATCCTCCGTAACCCACCTCGCCTGTGGCAAGAGGAAAGTTGTACTGATCCAGATGTGTCCAGTTG
Organism: Saprospiraceae bacterium; assembly: GCA_016714445.1. Taxonomy (GTDB): domain Bacteria; phylum Bacteroidota; class Bacteroidia; order Chitinophagales; family Saprospiraceae; genus OLB9. The sequence goes on from JADJNF010000008.1 coordinate 835,192, forward strand.
GTGCCATCTTGTGAGTAATCTACAGAAACTGCCTGAAACCCTTTGTTTGTTTCATTCGATACGTTATAATTCCAGATATGGCTGCTGATCAACTGATGTCTTTCTCCGAGATCATATTTGATCCAGTGACTTCTGGGCAGTGCCGGATTTGGGTTATTGCTCACATTGCAGGAGAGCCAGTTATTTGAAGGTCTGTTGGATAACTGATCGGTGACACTACATTTATCATAAGGTACATAACTTGCCAGCGGGCTATTACAATCAGGTCCCGAACAGGGTGTACCCTCACATTGACAGTTTGCATTATACTGATCATTATTGGTAAACGGATTTCCATCATCGCACACTGTACCTTGTGGTATACAGGCAATGTCACACCCATAATCGTAAAAATAAAAGGACGGAATCCGTTTCCAAACACCAGCTCCTGTAAAAGGAGTTTGCCAGAATGCTGCAAAATGTTCGCTGCCGGTACCTTCTTTATGATTGAGTTCGATGTAATAAAACCTACCCGCTTCCATATAAATATTGGAAGTAGACTGATATATATACTTATTGTGTTCAGTTGTATTTGTCCACCCACTGACCAGAACCTGATGAGCCTGCTTGTTTTCGGGTGAATCATCGCTACTGATAAATAGTATGGTCATATCATCACCCGTCACATTAAATTTATAATTTCCGGTAACCGGAACAGTAATATAACCCTGAACCAGATTGCCTGAATTACTGAGTTGAGATTCCGATTTTACTCCAAATACAGGTAAAACTGAACTAGTAGTGGGTACACCGGGATAATTTGGTGCCAGATATAGTTCGTTGATGGTGCTGCCGGCAATATTATCGTATCTGAATCGCTCCATAAAATTTCGAACCCCTACACATGTATTGGAAGTTATTGGTTTGCCGACACAATTACAATGTCCGTCTTCCATGTCGTTTGTTGTATTGGCATTACCATCATTACAAACAGTCCCTCTATCCAGACATGCTGCCGGTTTACAACCTACATCATTTATATAAGCCGCTGTAATAATATTCCAGTTGGTATTGGAGATGAAACTGTTTTTCCAGAAAAGTTTGCAATGGTCACTCCCTGTACTTTCTACATATCGGATTTCAAAATAGTAAAAGACTCCACTTTGGAGCAGCAGTTTAGGGGATGTTTGTTCAGCAAATTTTGTATTTTCGTATTCATTGGTAAAATCATTGGCATATGCTCTAAGGCTAAGCTGAGACGGAGATGCCGATGAACTGAGATAAAACTGACATTTTGAGTTTCCTGTGATATTAAATGTGACACTATCAGTAACAGGAACATGAATAAAGCCTGAAATTTTTGCACCGAAATAATTGTCATAATTTATTGGTGCATTCAAACTATAAAGTGTTTGGGCGACATCCGGTCGTCCGGGATAAAACTCCAAAGCAGATAATTCTGAAAACTGATCAGCAAAAAGTCCGCGCCAGACTTCCCATTGTACTTTACCTGGTTCGCCGACACAGATCTGCGACTGTAAGGATATAGCACTAAAAAGAATGAAGATGGTAAAAAATATATTTTTCATTTTTGAGTACTTCCGGGGTTAAGAAAACATGCCAAGCGGCATATAATTGTTTGGTAATGATGCCGGACATGAAGGCGAATAGAAATTGCACAGATTGGGCAAAACATAATTCAGGTCGTTGGGTGAAACACCATACCAGAGCGCCAGTTCTGCATAAAACTCATCCACAGATGTTGTGGGAAGCATTCTGCCTCTTGAGCTGAGATTAAAATCATTATTGACCAACGATAAAGAAGGATAATTGCCATAGACCTGTGACCCGGCGACAGGTCCGCCCATGACCATCTGATTGCCGCCCCAAGCATGGTCAGAACCGTTGCCATTGGAAGTCAGTGTACGGGCAAAATCCGATATGGTAAATGAAACTACTTTGTCATGCATTCCGATTTCTTTCATGGCATTATTAAATTCTGCCATAGCATTACTCAGCACCGGCAACATATTGGCCTGATTGGTGAGCACATTATCGTGATGATCCCATCCGCCGTAAGTCACATAATAAATCTGTCTGCTGGCACCCAAAAATGAACGAACACTGATAAGTTCTGCTATTTTTTTAAGATCCTGTGATAAACCTGCAGTGGAAAAAGCAGTATTCAGAGGTACTACATTTTCCAGGGCTATACGAAATTTTTCTATACTGTCTATTGATTGTCTGGTAAGTGTACCTATCGTCTGCTGAAATACATTGGCATACTGTTGCTCAACCATATTATTGATAGCGTTGTTTTTCAAGGCCGTTTTGTACCCTGCATCGCTCCACCAGGATGGGAATGGGGTAAATCCAATATTGGCTGAAGTGGTACTCCTGCTGATGGAGTATTCATTATACATATTGCCTGCCTGAAATCTGTTTTTACCACTCAGTGAAATATTCATTGAGATTTCGGGAATGGTGTTCATGTCATGAAGAATATCAGCAATCCTGCCTGCAACGCCCACTGCCGATCTGCTTTGAGGTACAGATGTCTGCCACTGCATGATCTGGTCAGAGTGGGAGTACAAACCCAAAGGAATTTTTTTCAGTCCTGACTCATAAGCAGCTCTGTTTGCAATTGGTTCTATCAGGGTTCCGATATTTGCAAGAAATGAAAGATCTCCTGAATTAAACATATCTCTGACCTGAGTCATACCTGCATGAACAGCATACGTTTTACCTGCATTGTTATAGTTAAGTGGCAGTAATTGAGCAGGAGTTGCTGTATTGCTCAGCGCCAGTGATCCTCTGGTAGCTACGTAAGCATTGTATTCACTACTTTCTGTAGGAATCAGCATATTGTGTGTATCACAACCACCTGCCAGTAATATACATACCATGGCTTTATAATCTCCGGTATTTGCCAGGATGTGAGGACGGGCAGCCAAGGTATTAATGGCCCCCAGATTGAGTACAGATGACAGAAATGCCATAGAACCTACTGCTGAACAACTGGCTTCTCCTAAAAACTGACGTCTGCTTATTTTTCTTTTTGACATGATTATCGGTTTATTAAATATTCAGGAGACGTCATCAAAAGATATATGGCCAGCTTGGTGCGATCCTGTTTTTCGGTAACGGTAGTATTGGGAAATTCCTTCAATACATTTATAATGGTATTTAATGATGTATCTGAAACCCGACCCTGAGAAAGCAACAAATTCAGTCTGTCCATGAGTATATGCAGTTTGTCATTGTCAGTATAGGTTGTCTCACCTGACACATCAATGACAGAAATTTCATCGGTATAATTAGCATCAGCTTCATTGGAAAAAAGGTCGTATTCATCTGCTATATCACCATTGATCACCCAACGGTAAAGACCGTTAATAAATCCGGCTATGGTTTGTGCGTCTGTAATCTGAAACTCCGGTGCCACTAAACCTGCTTCTTCAACGGCACCAATGGGTTGATAATCCTGCTGAAAAAAGTTAAATACACTTGGTGAAGTTAATGGTCTTTGTCCGGTGTATTGATAAATATAACTCATATCATTCCGGTAATTGCCACTTAATGTAGAAGCATTAAATGCTTTATTGATCTGAACATATCTGATGAATGGTTCCCGCAACATACCAAATTCTACATTTTCGCCCGATTCACAACTTTTTGCTTCAGGATCCAGTAAAATGGCTTTTACAACAGCTGCAAGATCACCTCGTACTCCTTGTCCGTTATTGATAAATACATTGGCCACTCTGTTAATAAATGCCGGACTTGGGTTGGAAGTTACCAGTCTCTGTATGAGAAACCTACATACAAAAGGTGGTGTATTCTGATGGTTAAACAAATTGTCTAAAGCATCATTGATATCTGCTACTCCATTCACCGGATTTCTGTTGGGCACTACAAAACCATTCAACAGGTTTTTTACTCCGGGTTCATGCCATGTATTCCACATGACCATATCTGCAATATAGCTGGTATCATTGAGGGCTCCTCTGTTCCATTGTGTTCTGTCTGCCCATGTAAGTCCGGTAAATATTTTTGATAATTCAATGATATCTTCATTATCATACGAAGGAACCGGTAAACCATTGTCGTCCAGGATAATACTTCCATCGTTGTTTAACATGACTGTTCCTATTGTGAACAGTTGCATCAATTCTCTGGAATAGTTTTCGTCCGGATATTGATTCAGGGCAGGGTTGGCTTTTGGGTTATTCAGATAAGTTAGATAGATACCCATAGATGGATTATATGTCACATCTCTCAGCAGATTGCGATAATTGCCAAAAGAATGGTTTAACAGTTTATCGTAATAGACACCCATAGCATACGCATTATTATTGAATGCGGAGTTTTCTGAAATAACGAGCATCTCACTTAGTGCCAGAGCTACTCTTTGTCTCAGATCATCCTGCGAAGTCATGAGATACTGCCACCAAGCATAGTCCCACAATCTGTTTCCTGCACCGGCTGTTGGTGTATTGGTAGAGTCTTTGACCATTTTATGGTACTGGCGTATCTTGCTTTCGAGTGTAAAAGAGCGCGGAATGGTCAGCTGGTTTTCTATCCATGCTTCAATACCTGCTTCAGTGACAGAAATGATGTCTGAGTAATCATATCCCAATGTAGCTTGTGAAAGAAACCTGGAAGCGGCATTTTCATTTGGGATGAATCCGTCTTGATTCATTGTGTTTTCCGAACTTCCTGGTCCGACATTACTACTGGCAGAAATACTGACCCCTGAGTAACCTCCATATCCGAGAATCAAAGTATCCGGTTGCGCAATAAGATAAATATATTGCCATATAGCAAGGACGACAATTAAGGTTCTTTTACTCAACATGGCCTATTTATTATCAGATGATTTCCCCGTTTTAAGTTGGTTTACTTCTTCTTTCAGTGCTTTATTTTCAGCTTCCATTCGTATCATATGCTGCCAAAGCCATTCAATCTGTTGCAAAAGTCTGGCGTCCATTTCTTTCAGTTCGTAGCCTTCTTTTACCAATTGACCTGCAGATGGCATGTCCACCAGATGTTGATTTTTTTCAATAGATTCGGCCACATTCTCCATAGATGGTGTGCTTGAAAAGGCACCATCTGACCATTCCGATGTAGTCTTGAGGGAAACTTTAACTCTTTCAGTCAGAATACCATTCTGGACATAAAGATTATAGCTGCCTGGAGTACTGATCTGCGTGGTATCGCCTATGACCACCTTGCCGGATGATTTAAGCACCATGATGGCTTGTGCATCGCTTTGGAGGACAATAAATAAGAAAAGAAAAGTAACAATTGGGGTTTTCATTTTTTATAAATTTAGAACCACAAACATAAGAATATAATTTAATATATAAATAAGTGTATTCCATGAATTTTATATTAAATTTACAAGGGTATTAACGGATAAAAATGTTTTATTTAACCTTCTTTGCAATATAGTTTAAAATTGTGTGTATAACAAATTGCACTAAGCGGCAGCATTAACAAATTTTTCAAGAATATCCCACGCATTGCTCTTGTATAAGCATCTCAAGTTGGCTATTGCATTTACACCTTTATACTCCATTTTTGACCCGAAAGTTTCATTCGTGATTGTAATACACTCCTATGGGCTGCTTCTATTGGGCCTGAACCTATTAGCAAACCTTTGTCCCTATATGTTTTATAAAACATCCTTTCTTCATGTTCTTCATAATACTGGAGCGTTTTTTCTTTTATTACCTTTGCTTCTTCGCTCTTACACCTTAGCCTTTTCATATTCTCCATCACTTGATGTACCTTATCTTCTATCAACAGCTTACATTGTATGTCAAGCCATTTTGCCGTTCTTGCTCTTTAAAAACAACTTTGTTAAGAGTACTAATTTTTCTTTGGCATGAAAGAAGTCTAGTATTTGTGTCGCGCCCGGATAATTGTCTTCTGCCCAGTTCCATATCCATTTCGCTCCATCTCCGATGATAACCTTATTTTTATATTCTATTAAATGGCGTTCTAATTTTGGTAAAACACGCCTACTCCACCCATGTGACTTACATACACCGAATCTCTAATTTCTGACCTTTTATCACTTATTTTCAATATGTTATCATGTGTGAATATTCTAGCAAGCTTTACCTCTTTCCATTTTTCATCTCGTGTCAACAGCATACTTCCATCTGTCATTACATATACAGTATCTTCTCTTTTAACCTCATTTATCTTAGGTATACAACTCTCAATATTGCGATTTATGGCAGGATCCAATTGCGCTCCGTAATACTCACTAACTCTTTGTATTTGCATCCCGCTAATTTTAAGCCCTACAAGCTTATCAAGCAACTCACTAGCCTCTTCAAATACCTTACTTTGACCCAATAAACAAAGCAACACCTGCATACATCGTGTAATAGCAAACTTTTTGGTGCCGCTACATAGAACCAATACTCCGATAACTTTTGAAATACATTAAGATAAATTATATATATAAAAAGTAAATGCGTAAATTGGCCCTTGGGCCAACCTGTAATCAAACTCTCTTACCAACATGATTACACAAGACGCATTTACTTCAGGCAAAAGCCTTATGGGAGCAATATTAGAAAAATGGTTGGCATCAACAAATGGCAGAAAGTTTTTTTGTTGAAGTGATACTTTTATTTATGACTATCAAAGGCAAGATCAACTTCACTCAGATGGGAAGGTACAGTTCGTCCCCCAAGTTAGATTTCGCAATATGTTCAAGAGAGTATTTGATTTTGTATCCTTCAATTCGATGTTTATTACAAAGCATTGCAGTGATGAATTATTGATTGGATTTGATCCATCGTATCTTTCAAAGAGTGGCAAATACACGCCAAACGTAGGTTACTTTTACTCTGGTGTCGCAGGAATGATCAAGCGAGGTATGGAAGTGGGATGTTTAGCCATCATCGATGTAAAACAAAACACAGCCTATCATTTTGAAGCTGTACAGACACCGCCCGTCAAGAAGAGTGAATCTGAGACGGGCCTGGTAAAGCACTATTGTAAAATATTCTCAGATAGGATTAGAATTTTGATGAAACACAGCAAAATATTAGTAGTAGATGGGTGGTTCAATAAGAAAAATTTTGTGGACGCAATGGCCCAATTGGGATTAGAAGTCATCTGCAGATTACGACATGATGCAAATTTAAAGTATATCTACAATGGGCCAAAGAAAAAAGGAAGAGGTCGTCCAAAAAACTATTCAGGAAAGGTCGATCTCAGGAATATAGATAAACGTGTTTTCAAAAAGTCATACCAAGATAAAGAAATGATTATATATGAAGCTGTGGTTTATGCAGTAAGTCTTAAGAAAAATATTAAAATGGCTTACACAGAATATATGAATGAGAAAGGTCAAGTTGTAAACACAATACTTTATTACAGTACAAACACATCCCGAGATGCAATAGATATAGTCAGATATTACAAAGCCAGATTTCAAATGGAATTTATATTCAGAGATGGCAAACAATATACCGGATTAGCCAACTGTCAGGCAAGGTCTGTGGAGAAAATCCACAATCATGTCAATTACGCTATGACAGCAGTCAATGTGGCTAAAGCAATCATTCGAAAGGATATAAAAAAAGATCAACCGTGCAGTTGCTCAATTCAAGATATAAAAACAGAATTATTTAACCAATTTTTGCTCGAAAGAATATTTATCAACTATGATATTAACCCAGAGTTGCAAAAAAATAATGAATTAAAACGCAAAATATTAGATTTTGGTAAAGTCGCAGCTTAATTTTGTTATCGGAGTATTGAGAACATGACTCTTCTTTAAAACTAATTTACCAAAATAGGTGATTACTTTTTTTTTGAGTTTCTACTCTTTGGAATTCTACCTTGTGATTCCTCTACCAACGTTCTGGCAAAATTCCTACTTACTTCAATAAGCTTTAACTCATACTCAATGGGACATTTAATTCCCGATTCTTGATCTAAAAATGTACTAACTTCGGTTCTAACACTTCTCAGGATGGATTCTAAAATTTGATCTTTAGTGTCCATCGTTTCGTTTTTATTGGTTAATAATACTCAGGTGTGGCAAATTTAACACTTTTTTTATTTTTGTGCAATTTGTTATACACACTTTAAAATATGATATTTTAATGTCTAATTTATATTTTGTATTTTTACTTTATTAAAACCAATTCATATGGCATATGATGAGTCGCTGGCACAACGGATCAGAGAAGTCTTTTTTAGATTAAAGGTTCCATTCTTTGAAAAAAAAATGTTTAGTGGAGTCTGCTTCATGGTGGATGATAAGATGTGTTGCGGCACTCACATAGATAAAGTAACGCATGAAAACCTGCTATTGTGCAGAATCAGCGAAACTGAGGCTGAAAAAGCACTGGAATTGTCTTTTGTGTTGCCAATGAATTTTACAGGCAAACCGATGAAGGGATATATTTATGTCAGTGAAGAAGGAATCGAAACACAAAAGGATCTGACTTACTGGATTCAGTTATGCGTGGATTTTAACCCAATTGCAAAAAAAAGCAAGAAATAGGTTTTTTTATTAAAATTCTGACGGACACTCCACCATCAATTTTTCTTTGCTCACCGGATGAATAAATTCCAGTCGTTCGGCATGCAAATATAATCTGTCTGCACGTGTGCCATACAAGTCATCTCCTTTGATTGGCACCCCAAGTCCCTGTATGTGAGAAGCGTGTACTCTCAACTGATGCGTGCGACCCGTGACCGGATAAAAGTGAATTCTGGTTTGGTTTTCTATTCTTTCAATAACCTTCCACCTGGTGAGAGCAGGTTTACCATGCTCAAAACAAATCAGTTGTCTGGGTCGGTCATCAAGATCTACCCTGAGCGGCAGTGCTATCTCTCCATCATCATTGGTAAGGATTCCTTCCAAAACGGCCACATACCTTTTCTGAATTCTTCTTTTTAAAAATTGATTTTGCAGGTGCTGATGAATTTCTTTGGTTTTTGCAATAAGCATGAGTCCGGAAGTAGACATATCCAACCGATGGACAATTAATGGACCGGTGGCATCAGGATACATCATTTTCATTCTGTTGTACACAGAATCTACGATCTTTTTGCCAGGTACGGAAAGGAACTCAGCAGGTTTATTGACTATTAAAAGGTATTCATCTTCCATTACTATTGGCAGGTCTTTGCCCAGCGCCGGATTACTCAGCATTGGGTTTTCATCCATCTCTATACCTTTCAGCATATGTGCCAGAATAGGTTTACATTTTCTGTTGCATGCAGGATAAAACTGACCATGTTTCCGCACTTCAGATGAAGGAGATCGTCCCCACCAGAATTCCGCCATAGTAATGGGTTGAAGATCATGGCTGAAAGCATATTGTAACAATTTAGGAGCAGCACACTCACCTGCACCTGAAGCCGGACTCAAATCATCTTTCAATTCAAATATTTCATTGATATTTTTAATTTCTTTGTACTGATTTAAAAATGAATACTGTTCAAACAATTTTTTTTGAAGTGTTACAGACCGGTTTCTCCTTATTTCTTTGAGTGCACTGATTTCATTTTCAAATATATTGAGTTGTTCCCGGATTCCTTCCAACCGGCATTTCCAGTATTTTATCATATCTTTCAGGCGATAATGGTAGACTATACTTTCCTGATTGAGTTTTTCATTCAACTGATCAAAATCTTTATCCGAAAGTGTGGATTGTCCTTCATTTCTTTTGATCAGCCGTTGTAGTTTCGCTTCCTTTATTTCTTGTTTCAGAGCGGATAAAGATACATGATACTCCATATTTTTTTGTTGCATCAAGTCCAGACAACCCAGATATGCAGGTGCTTTTTCCAGCTCTTCTATTCTTAGATTGATCTGATGGGTCTCTGACTCTTCCTTTTTATAAAAACCATTTACATCCAAAGTGTCATATACAGGAGGTACAAATCCTTCAAAGTGATTACCTCCCATTAGTTTTCCGGAAAATGCCGCAAGGTATCCCGGATTATTATCTTTATCTTTTATGACCAGGACCCCAAACATTTTTCCAAGACCATTATTTTCATCTGAAATGCCAAAATCATGCAAAAGAGCAGGCTGGTTAGAGATATAGTTTTGTAGCTCTTCAGCCGCTATAATGGCCAAAGGATGAGGATTATAAGAAAAGGGGAATGTAAACTTTTCAGGTAATGGAATATCTTTGACCACCGATTTAAAGCGCAAAATACACTTTGTTGCTTTGATATCCTGATCTGTTTCTGTTCCGCTATCCATCATGCAAAGGTAATCACAGCAAACAAATTAGCAACATCTTTGACGTATATATCCTTTTTCCGTTTTCACTTCTTTTTAATACTGTTTCACTGCATCAGGTTATTTTAATGTATGCTTTCCATTTTACCTTTGGTCTGTTGTTTAAAATTAAAAATCAATATGCATGAAAAATAGTGTTTTCTTAATTACAGTCTTTTTATTAATGTCTTCTGTTAATTTTCAAATCAATGCACAGTTTGACAAACTTAAAAAATCAGTGGATAAATCCGTGGCCGGCTTATCAAAAACAGTAAAAGCTGCCAGTGACACAAAAAAATCAATGGCTCCGGCAACTACTTCTGAAACAAGAGAAAGCAATGTTAAATCAACTGCCAGCGGGATTGGCAGTAATTATTACATTCGTCCAGACGGCAAAGGTAAAGATGCCACAAAAGAAGCACCGGCCAAAGATATAGCCGCCATTGCCATGCAACTTAAAGCAGGAGATGTAGTGCATATAGCTGCCGGAACATACACCAGCAAAGCTGATCAGAGTTCGGATGTATTTATTGTACCCATATCAATTATAGGCGGGTATAGTCCGGATTTTAGTAAGCGGGATCCTTGGGGACAATACAAAACCGTATTTAGTGGAACCAATGACATCAGTAAAGGTCTTACTACTGAAAGGATAGGAATCCTGACAGATAAAGGGTACAAAGACTGGACCGGTGAGATTGTTATAGATGGGATTATAATTGATAATGGTGCAAGAAATTATTATTCTGATGCAAAAGAAGAATTTATCAGACGCAAAGCAAGTCCTGAAAAAGGAATGAACCCTACACCAAATACGCCAGGAATAAAAATAAGAACTGGCAGCGGTACCAAAGTCCATATCAAAAATTGTGTCATCACAAATACCGCTCCTACTCAAGGCGCCCTGGATGTTCAGGTTGGGAAAGACGGATCTGCTATCATCGAAAACAACCTTATAGTAAACAATACAGGTGAAGGAATCATGTGCAAAAGCAATCACCACGGTGCATCTGGCCACCCATCTTACCTGCTGAGAAACAATACCATTTTGTTTTCATGGAAACATGATGCAATTGCCAGTTTTGGTGGAAATAGCATCATGTTTGACAATGCACTAAGTATCGTAGCAGAAAATAATGTTTTTGGATTTGCAGATTTTGGAGGAGTAAATAACGTCAAACAATGTAAGTTTGTGACTTTAAAAAACAACCTTTTTGTTGGACATAAAAAGTACGATTATCAGGAATTTGGTACAGGATTAAAGTTGGATGAAATGGAAGATTATGCCAATTATATAACACGTGAATCCGGCAATAATTATTCTCAGGAAATAAAACTTGACATCAATAAAGCTTGGGCTCAAAAATATTTTGGAAGGGTGGAAATTTCCGGGCAGAAGTAGATGCCGCCGCTAAAGTATCCAATAGTGGTGCAAATCAGCTTAGGGCCATGTTTGGACTACCATTGCAAGCTGGTTCAGTTTCCAAAGATGCAGAAGTGTGGCTGCATAGGATGGCATTGGAGGATGCGATTAGATTGGGCTTACAGCCATATGGTAAAAACAACGGGTGTTCAAAGCCTTAAAATAAACATTTTGATTCCCTTAAACCCTGACGGAGGTACACCACCTCCGGCTTTTAACAAATAATAAAAATAAACAAATGAAATTCTTTAAAACAATTATCGTAGTAATCCTTCCTTTTTTAGCATTTGGTCAAAGTTTTCCAACAGACGCAAAAGTACTGGAAGATGTTAAAAAATATCATGGTAAAATTGCGATAGCTAAAGTGCAAAATGAGTGGAAACTTGAAAAAGAAACCGGGTACACCTTTAGTAATATGGCAAAAAGGGTTGTAGCCGCTACTACAATGAAAGAGAATGGTGTAAATAAAAATCTCATTGGACTGGCCATTTATGTCAGAGGTGGAGCAGGCGAAAAATGGAATTTCTCCCGATATTTTGTCACTTCATCTGAAATTCTTGGCCTGGCGGCGCTGACGGAGCAACAAATTAAAGACCAAACCCTGGAATTATTGCGCACAAATCCCGGTCGTGTATTTGTCAATTTTAAGGATATCGCCTGGGTGTATGACATTACATTTCCTGAAGGATTAAAAAGTGAAACGGACAGAACCGGAGATATTATTTATAAAGCCCTGGTCGAATATGAACAAAAATTTATCAGTTCATATCCTTTTGAAGGAGGTTTAAGAAGATTCAAGGCGCCACTTGAAATATATGTCAGACCGGTAGATGGTATATTGAAAGTTGCAGTTGCTTCTGTAGGCTACAGTGAATCATCAAAAGAAACCCTAATGACAGAAAAACAACACGATGCCTTGATTGTGCTTGGTCAAAAGCCATTTGATGAATTATATGGCCCACAAGGTCCTACGATTCCCGGCAATAAAAACAATGAAAATTCAAATGAAAACAAAAATACTGAAAACAACCCTAAATCAGATAAAAAGGGATTGAAATTGCCAAAGTTAAAAATTAAAGGATTTTAAAAAATGTTTAAACCTTTTGCGCTATTTTTACCACTATAATCAGGATATGCGTGTAATTTTACTTATTTTTTCTTTTTCTTTTTTGGTTTTTTGTGTCAAAGCGCAAGGGGATTACAATTTTTTAAACAACAGAGTAAAAGACTTAAAAATCAGGATAGGCAAAGGCAACAATGTCGCCAATGAAATGATTTTAAATCAAGCCGGGTCTTTGAAAGACAGCATATATCAATCCGGATATTTTGATTTGTACGGGGATATATTGATGACTATTGGCAGACTTAGTCAACAGTTGGGCAGAATGGGCAATGCAGAACTTTATTACAAAGAGGGGTTGGGAAAAGGGCAAAAGTATAATGACAGTTTATGGGTGGCTGCAGCTTGGGACAGGTTAGGTGATTTTTATGCTTTGGAAGAAAGAAGTTTTTTATCTTTGGAGTGTCATCTTAAATCTCTGCAACTAAGGGAAACTTACGATACCACCCGCGTTACTATTGCTGATACCTATCATAATATTGCCCGATCTTATATACAGACAGGTGCATTATCCACGGCGGAAAAATACCTGGAAATGTCATTGAAACTCAAAAAGGAATTGAATGATACACTTCGTCTGGGAATTATAAATACGCTGTATGCTGACATATACCGGTTAAAAGGTCAATATGCTTTGGCAGAAAAATATTATCTCAAAGATCTTCCAAAAAGATTGCAGCAAAATAATTTTGAAGGCCAAACCATTAGTTTTTTAGGTTTAGCACAAAACTATCAGGATTGGGGAAAATATAAGGATGCTGAAGTATATTTTTTAAAAGCACTCCATGCTGCTGAGACCATAAAAAGACAGCGCAACATTGGTCTTATATTATTAAAACTGGGAGCTTTATACAAAGCCATAGGACAGCCAGATCGGGCAAAGGCAGTTTTTCAAAGGGCCATTGAGTCCTGCACACAAGTAGACTCCAGGACGTATCAACTCAATGCATATCGCAATCTTTATGTGATGTATAAGGAAGACGGTAATCTTCCGAAAGCGATGGAATATCTTGAATTATTTACCGCAGTTCAGGATACGTCTTCAAAAGAGTTTCTTAATATGAAAATGGAAGATTTTAAAGCAGCATTAGATTTGAAGGAGAAGGAAAAAGAAATTGCAGCGTTGGATGGTGAAAATAAAAAGGGTAAACAAATCAGAAACATGCTCATCATTGGAATTTGCCTCTTATTGCTTTCACTGATCTTTCTGGTCGTACTTTACAGATCCCGAAACAAGGCAAACAAAAAGTTGTATGAGGAACAAATACACGCTCAATCGTTGTTATCAGAAAAGGAAAAATTATTGGCCGATCTGCAACACACCAACCTTCAGCTCATCCATTCTGAAAAAATGGCTTCATTGGGTGTTATGACAGCTGGTATTGCCCATGAACTGAATAATCCGGTCAGTTCAATTCATGCCGGAGTTGAAGCGTTGATGATGGATTTTAAAGACCTCAGGCCTCTGCTTAATTTGTTGAGTGAGCTTCAGAATTCAGATGATGCAGACGTCCGCTTCATTTATGATCTGAAAGATAAGGTAACCAAAGTAGATGTGGGTTACCTGTCTGCTGAACTCGAAAAACTGATGAAAACCATCAACAACGGATCTCAACGAACGTCAGAAATTATTCAGGGATTAAAGATTTTTGCCAGAGATACAGGAGATCAGCCACAACCTTTTTATGTGGAAGAAGGCATTGAAACAGCATTAACATTGCTCCATCATAAACTGAAGCCCAATATTCAAATTATAAAATCTTATCAGTTTGATGGATTAATCATATGTCAGGTAAGTAAAATAAATCAGGTGTTATTAAATATTCTTGACAATGCCATACAGGCAGTGGATTCCGGCGGGACTATCTCTATAGAAACCAATGCCGGAGAAAACCAATGTAATATTATTATCAAAGATACCGGTCCGGGAATCGATGTCGAAACCAAAAAAAAGATCTTTGAACCATTTTTTACTACCAAAGATGTCGGCAAAGGCACCGGCCTGGGATTGTCGATCAGTTATGCGATCATTCAACAACATAAAGGCAATATCACGGTAGAATCTGAACCCGGTAAAGGAACTTCGTTTATCATAAGTTTACCTTTAAAGAAAGAACTTTAACTGAAACTAAAGTAAATAAAAGCTTTATTTCTTCAGGTTTTAATCTCATATTTTTAATTCGTTATTTTTTGTTCGTAATTTAAATGAATGTCTTACAAATATTTTTATTTATTGTCCGGCATTTCTTTGAAAGGATATAAAGGAACTTTTATCAACATTGTCCTGATGGCATTGACCTTATATGTTGATTCAAGGATAAGTCCGGTAAGTCGTTCTCAAGCGGATTTGAATCTGCCATTGAATTATCTGATGTTATGTGGTGTATTGATTCTATTCGAAAGAAATGCAATCTTAAACATATTGAGTGTCGAATTTCAACAAATCAGCATCCGACAAGAGACTGTTTGGCAATGGTTTCAGAAAAGCTGGTATTTTGGGATTCTTATCCTTATGGCTGTGATATGGAGAACTTATTTCAGGATAGTACTGATTATTTTTCCATTGCTGGGCCATGTGTATGAAATATTTGATATCTCCTATCAAACTGTTTTCTGGCCGCTCAAAATACCTTATTGGTTTATTTTTGGATGGATTGTAATCAGAGAACTACGATTGGTGGCAGATATTATCGAGCCTCCGGTGCATCATGTTCCTTTGATCATAGAATGGATTTCAAGGGCCATTCAGGTAGTACTCATGACGGTATTTCTGACCAATCTTACTGTGTTGATGAACGGATATTATAACACATCCAAAGGAATATATTCCGGTATACTTCAAAGCATCCCCTTCATGTTGATTGTGTTTACTTTTTTTTATATACCTATACGCTGGGTTGACGTGTTGTCAGATTTTATTGATCTGAAATCAAAATGGCAAACCATTTTATTTTGGGTCAGTACTTTTATTCTTATGATAACAGTTATAGAACCACGGATTACTGAAGATATTATCAGACTTCACTTCTGATTTATCCCACCTGACTTCAACTTTATATACTAAAGTGGATTTTAACTTTACTTTTGAATTAAATTGTTGAATAAAAATGGGAATTCTTTTTGGTTTTGTACTGATATGTTTGATTTTATACGCTATTCTGGTATCACATGCGGCTTACTTTATTTTAAAATTATTTCTGATAAACCTACTCAGTATACCTGTATCACAAAAACTGATATGGATTATGGTTAATGTTTTGCTATGGGCTCTGGCAACACGTTTTATTTATTTTCTCCTGGTTGATTCCAGAGGAGGAACTCCAAATATAGAAGGTGTATGGAAATTTTATCTTATACTAAACACCATCTTATTTTTAATAGTATTTTTGTTCGGGTATAAATCCAAATAAATGTCTGAACAATATTCTATTTTATATCTGGATGATGAAGAAGACAATCTGACATCATTTAAAGCCGTATTCAGGCGAAACTTCAAAATATATACCGCAAAGGATGTTTCAGAAGCATGGGAAATCTTATCAGCAAATGCTATAGATCTTGTGATCAGCGATCAGCGTATGCCCGGGATTACAGGGGTGGAATTTCTGGAAAAAGTGCACCAGTCTCATCCACATATCATCAGAATGATACTTACGGGATACAGTGACATGCAAGCTATCATTGACGCCATCAACAAAGGTAAAATCTATCACTATATTACCAAACCCTGGAAATTTGAATCGCTGAAAGTAATACTTGATAATGCTTTTGAAACCTATACTTTAAGACGGAAGAATGCATTACTCGAAGAAGAAAAGAAATTATTGCTGATTAAAACCCTTCAACAGGAAAAGGAGCAGGTTATTTCTCAATATGAAATCCTTAAAAACCAGATAAACCCGCACTTTCTGTTCAATTGTCTGAATACTCTGGCATCTTTGATTGGCACTGACCAGGAAAAAGCCATTAAGTTTACTACACGGTTTTCAAGGATGTACCGAAATATACTGGAGTATGGTGATCAGCCATTGATCTCACTTGAAAAGGAAATGGAACTCATTAACACCTATTTGTATCTTCAGAAACTTAGATTTGGTGATTATCTTGGTTTGAATCCTGATATTAAAAATACATCTTATTGTGTACCCCCGTTTGCCTTGCAATTGCTGGTGGAGAATGCCATAAAACACAATATAGTTTCTGACACTCATCCCATGGAAATAAAGATATTACAAAATGACAACAGTTTAACAGTTACCAACAGAATTCAGAAGAAATCAGTCGCGGAACCATCTTCCGGAATTGGTTTGCAGAATCTGAGTCAGCGGTACCAGCTACTTGGCGCTTCTGATGTCGTCATTAAGAATGAAAATGGGTTTTTTACTGTGGTCATTCCTCTTATTCCGGAAACATAAAGTAAAAAAATGGATATTAAAATATTAATCATTGAAGATGAAAAACCTGCACAGGAATATCTGGCCGGTCTGATCAAACAACTTGAACCGGCTGTAAGAATTCTGGCAAAATTAGATAGTGTACAATCGTCCGTAGAATGGCTGAGAAATAATACCGCGGATCTTATTTTTATGGATATTCAACTGACTGACGGGTTAAGTTTCAGTATTTTTGATCAGGTAGAAGTTCAATCTCCGGTGATATTTACCACAGCTTTTGATTCATATGCGATCAAAGCCTTTAAAGTAAACAGCATTGATTACCTTCTAAAGCCGATCGATGAAGAAGAGCTGAGGATCAGCCTGGACAAATTTAAGAAACTGTCTGCAAATGATGTCAAACCTGCTTTTGATTCTTTGCTAAAAGCATTACAGGAAACGAAACAATCTTATCAGGAGAGATTTATGGTGCATCGGGGCGAAAGACTGATGAGCGTTACCACGGATCAGATAGCCTACTTTGAAGGAGAAGACCGTTATGTATATCTTATAAAAAAAGACGGATCAAAATTTATTGTAGATTACCGGCTTTCTGATCTTGAGCATGTTTTGGACCCGAAGTTATTTTTCAGATTGAACCGTAGTTTTATCACCCATTTTGAGTCGATACATTCGATGGTAAATGTCAGCAAAAGTCGTATTAAAATTGAGCTCATGCCAAAAGCCAAAAGAGAAATAATCATCAGCAGTGAAAATAGTCAGGATTTCAAAAAATGGTTAAACAAATAATTATCTTAAGATGCATTACTTATTTTTTTACATATTTTTATTATTTCCGCCCCATCAATATCCTGATCTTGCGTCAGCAGGCAAGGATATATCTTCATTTATACCGAAAGGTTATCACATCATATATCAGGCAAAAGGACATCTGAATGCAGATGTTCTGGAGGATCACGCCATTATTATCGAATCGGACGAACCTGTCTCTGATTTGAAAGAAGCTGATCATGCCCAAAATCCAAGGATACTTTTTGTATTGTTTGCAGATGTGAAGGGCGGTTTTAGTCTGGCCGTTCAGTCCAATGAATCTCTAATGCTTTCTGATGATGGAGGTGTTTTTGGCGATCCGCTGCAGGAAGTATTCATAGCCAATAAAGTGGTTAATGTAGAGTATTACGGTGGAAGTGCAGAAAAATGGTCATATACCTACAAATGGAGATTTCAGAAAAATGACTGGTATCTGATCGGGGCTACCTATACCACCATGTCTCCTTTTGAAAACATTCTGGAGAAGTATGATTTTAACCTGAATACAGGTGTAGCTGAACATACCATCATGCCTTATCTGGAAGAAGATGAAGGTAAACCGGTTGTTAAACCAAAAACAAAAAGATTTAATCCGGGCAAAAAATCGCTTTTTAAGCTCAGGAACTTTCGTTTCGGTGAAAACATGGTGTATAAGGATATTTATTTTTAAGTTAATGAGTCCACTCCGTAAAGTCAAAAATAAAGAAATGCCACAAAGTCTCGAAGTCACTAAGGTTCACAAAGTAATGATTATCAACTGTTTGAAATTGGTGATTCGTTGTGTTTTTGTGCCTTTGTGGCTAAATTATACTTTTCGGAGAAGAATCAGATGATGGAAATACAAAAAATATTTGAACGCACCTGGGATTTCATGCTGACCTGTGACGAAACCGGACAATACTATTTTGATGTGGTTTGTGGTACAGTAGCTATTTATACCATAGAATTTCCACTAAACGAAACGGAAGTAAAAGGTTGGGAAAATGAAGGAGAAATATTTCTACAACACCTGAGTTATCGGGTGAGAGATTATCCGGAAGAGTATCTTAAACGGAGAAAATAATTACCTATATCGTTCAAATGACTTACTTTTGGGAATAAATCAGGGTATGATGACGTACAAAAGTTGGATTTTTAGTGTAAGTTTTTTCCTTCTGTTTGCCGGCGTAATGTTTTTTTCCTGTTCATCTGATAAACCTGAACTTGAACCTGAAATGCCGGAGATGGAAATTGATACTGTCGTTTTTGAAGACAGAATAAGTGCCGGAACACTGGATAATAAATCGATCGATGAAGCTTCAGGCATGGCTATGTCTGTCCTTAATGAAAATGCATTCTGGACCCACAATGACTCGGGGGATAAAGCCCGTTTGTTTCTTGTCAGTACTTCCGCACAATATCAGGCCACCTGTACATTGGAAGATGCAGCAAATCGGGACTGGGAAGATATATCAGTTGCAAAAGACCCTGTATCGGGCAAAAGCAGGATATTCATAGGAGATATAGGTGATAATAATGCAGTGTATGATTATGGGGCAATTTATATTCTGGACGAACCGGTGATCTCCGCCAATAAAGATATCACTGTCAGTCAGTATGATAAAGTGACTTTCTGGTATGAAGATGGCAAACGGGATGCAGAAACACTGATGGTTGACCCGCTGACCGGAGACATCTATATCGTCAGCAAACGGGAAAGCAGTGTTCAGCTGTACAGGATCAGCTATCCATTTAACTATAGTGATACAGTGACAGCAAATAAATTAATGAGTATACCTTTTACTCAAATAGTAGCAGGAGACATATCAGCTGACGGAACAGAGATATTATTAAAAAACTACAACAAAGCATGGTACTGGCCACGTAAAAAAGGAAAAACTATTGCGGAAGCTTTGAGTCAAAAACCGTTTGAAACTACGTATATCCAGGAACCACAGGGCGAATCCATATGTTGGTCCACGGATGGTAAGTCATTTTTTACCATCAGCGAAACATCTCCTTTCAAAATAACACCGGTACTCTACAGATACAACAAAAAGTGATTCAGATCCCGTCTAAGGTTTTAAATCTTTCAGTTTTGCCTTTTGCATCGGGTTGAGCTTTTCCTGATACTTGTGCTGTTTGAACAGCTGGAATCTGGTCGGAATCTCCCTTACCGGAAAACTATTGTTTGCCTCGTCTATATCTGCAGTTTCTTTGTATGGATCAAGAATGATGGCTGTGACTTCTTTATTTTTAACAAAAACCTTGGTCACTTTATCTTCATTTTTGCGCCAAATCTCTACAGGTACCCGCTCTACCTCCTTGGTCCCATCGGCAAATGTCCATTCTATGATGATCGGCATGACCAAACCGCCCTTATTACTGAATTGCAGCTCATAATAATTTTTATTGCCGTATTTCTCCAGTTTTTCTTCTTTTGTCATCAGGCTATCATATTTCATTCTGATCGTGATGTCTAATGAATCTTCGGTTTCCCATGGTCGGTATGTATTGTAAAAGTCAGAAGCCGTACTATCTCGCTCTACTGGAAAGGTGCCAAATTGTGCTCTGTTTCTTTGTTTTGTCAAAAAGTCTTTGGGCTTCTTAATGACATTCTTAAATGTATCCAGTTTTTGTTCCGGGTCTTTGTCCGGATCTACTTTATACCATATCACACTATCCAATGAAATATCCACAGCATCAATACTATAAAACCATCCTCTCCAAAACCAGTCCAAATCCATAGCACTGGCTTCTTCCATTGTTCGGAAAAAATCATCCGGTGTAGGATGTTTAAATGCCCATCGGCGGCAATATTCCTTAAATGAGTAATCAAAAAGCTCCCTACCCATGATTGTTTCACGCAGGATGTTCAGTGCGGTAGCTGGTTTGTCATAGGCATTGCTTCCATAATCTATGATATTTTCACTATTGGTCATGATAGGCTCTAGTTGGTTTTTTGGTCGGGACATATACTCCGTAATGTTGTGCGGAACTCCGCCATCAGACTTGAAGTCATTGTCCCACTCCTGTTCAGTGATGAATTGCATAAAACTATTGATCCCTTCATCAAACCAAGCCCATTGTCTTTCATCACTATTGATAATCATCGGGAAATAAGTATGGCCTACTTCGTGGATGATCACAAGTATGGCTGCTTTTTTGGATCCTTCTGTGTATGTACCATCTTCGTCGGCTCTACCGGGATTAAAGGAGATCATGGGATACTCCATACCATTAGCAGCTTCTACAGATATAGCTACCGGATATGGGTAAGGTATACTGTATTTGGAGTAAGTACGAAGGGTGTGATCTATTACTTTTGTGCTGTATTTGTTGTAGATTGGATAAGCTTCTTTACCATAAAGACTCATACACATGACTTTTTGACCAAGTTCGTTGACGTGAGGCATAGCATCCCAAACAAATTTTTTGCTGGCGGTCCAGGCAAAATCTCTTACATTTTTTGCTTTGTATTTCCAGGTCTTCATTTTAGTAGAAATTGGGGTTTTTTCATTAGCTTTTGCTTCATCAAGGGTCACAATTTCCAAAGGAGTTTTACTGTTTTGCGACAGTAGCCATTTTTGATAGTGTGCAGGACTAAGCATTTCCTTATAATTTTGGCACTCACCAGTTGCTGCGACTACATGGTCAGAAGGCAGTGTGATTTCTACTTCATAATCTCCAAACGACAATGCAAACTCTCCCGTACCTAAAAACTGTTTATTTTGCCAACCTTCAAAGTCACTATATACACACATACGCGGAAACCACTGTACAACAGTATATAAATAATTACCATGATCTTTGAAGTATTCATAGCCGCCTCTTCCCCAGCTAGGAGTAGACATTCTATCGATCATGTAATAGTACCAATCTATGTTGAAAGTAATTTTTTTACCTGGCTTCAAAGGAACAGGTAAATCGATGCGCATCATACTTTCATTAATGATATATTTTAATGGTTGTCCTTTTTCGTTGGTTACTTTTTTGAGTTTTACGCCATATTGATCAAGTTGAGTCACCGCTTCCAATCTGTCCAGATTTCCTTGGTTCATGATTTTTTGCATGCCAGAGCTGTTCATATGATGCTTAGAAGATGTAGGAGCGTGCTCGTTTTCATCCAGTTGAAGCCATAGATAAGACATCTCTACTGGCGAATTATTATGGTAAGTTATTGCTTCAGTACCATCTATTCTTTGGGTTTTGGTATCCAGGGTACATTTGATTTTATAATCTGCTTTCTGCTGCCAGTAGCGGGGACCGGGAGCACCGTCAGCACCACGATACTCATTTGGCGAGCGCAACATATTGTCAAGTTGCTCAAACTTTTTTGCATGATTGGATCGCTCCTGAGCGTTGGTGGCGCCGATGAAAAAAGATAAAATAATAGTAAGTAAAATAGAATTACGCATACTTGTTGATTTGTATAATTGTTGAAGGCTCAAATATAGGATAAAATTAACATTGCTCATCCGCAATAAGATATGTAGGCCTGATTTTTCCGACCAAACAGCGCTAAAGTCGGACAGAAATTTAGGTCTAAATAATACATATCTGTTTTCCAGGCCCGATAATGATATCAAGCAATATAAAATCTGCTACCTTTGTTCCTCTAGAATATAAATTCTCCTTGAAAACCAGTCATGTAATTTACCTAATGCTTTGAGAAAGACGATTTTTCCCACTTCTAAAATATTAATAATGAAATCATTATTTATTGCGACCCTTTCCCTTTTTCTGATTTGGTCTTGTCAAAATAAACCACAACAATCCGAAACTACACCAACTGCTGACACTACCGAAGTGACTAAATCTGTTGATTCCGAACCAGTCAATCCAGATAATGACATTGATACTGAAGATGCTGTACGCTGGCTTACCGAAGTCATCGAATCCCATCTGAATGATGGCGGATACCCGATGGAAGACATCTGTACGCCAAAATATTATGAATACAAGATGGATGCTGTACAGGTAGGGTATGACGGTGGCTTGACGGACGAACAGTTCAGGAAAAAATGGTTCTCTGATTATGATATTAAACATGCAGGCCTGGGTACCGGGTTTATGATTTCCGGACAGGACTGGGGCACCATAAAAGTGACCAAATGTGTCCCGGTGTCTGATGGTAAAAAAGGATTTCTGATGTTGAATGTCACCATCGATGACAAGGACATGAAAGCCGCTTACCACAGAGATATCAAAATAGTACCTGTCGGCAAAGCCTACCTGATCGATGACGTGGTGGAGTATGACTAAGGTTGAGACAAAGGCTAAGGTTAAGATTAAGGCTTAGGTTAAGTTTAAGGATAAGATTAAAGTTAACTTCAACAACTTCAACAACTCAAACAACTCAAACGACTCAAACAACTTCGGATTAAGATTAAAATTAAGGTTAATCATCAGAGAAACAAATATCAACAAATCCATAAAGGTTTTATGTACTTTGCCCGTTAAATTTAAGAAGAAAGGTTATGTCGATGGAAAGAATGTTTTGTATAAAACTAAGCCTTCTTGGATAAAATTACCAATTTTTGATTTTATATTTTAAAGTTGATACCAAGATTAAAGTTAAATCTTTGGGCAAAACTAAAGTAAGTTTCATGCTTGGACTGAAGACTCTCCGGCAATTGAGGATCGTCTCTCTTTATAGTTCTTCTTCCAAATTCCAGTAATCCCAATTGACCACCTGTTAAAAGTGATAATTTTGGATTAATTTGATAAACATATTCAGCTTTTGGGCCGGTCCAAAAAGATAAGAAAGTGGTAGAAATTGGAAAAACAAAATTGGACTGTGGCAATTGCTCTCCATTGTCAAATAAGATACCCGCAAAACCACCTAAATATATTCCTGAACCACTACTGTTCTTCTTTAAATTATACAGATGGTTAAAATTTAAAAATAAAGCATTCCGGGATTCGTCAATGATTGTTCCAAATGGATTGAACTCAGATTTTCTGGTAGCTAATCCTATTCCTATGCCGGATTTTTTTCCTTTATGGTATTTTTGGATATCGATTTGAAATGTTTTAAAGCCTTTAAAAATGTTGTCAGAATTTTCAAACAGCTCACCATGCGAAAAATATCCACCAGAAATACCAAGTGCATAACTTACCTTTTGTTTTGGTTTCTTTTTTCTTGATTGTGCTTGGGCAATAAAAGTCATTGTTAGCAGAAGGGCTATTAAAATAAATTTGTTTTTCATAATGTTGATTTTGTTATTTAGAATATTTAGCAGCTTTTAATCTCCCTTCCTTTGACATTGATTACGCCAGTTGATTTTTTAGTTGTATACTTCAGTAGTCCGGTTCTCTTTTTCATACTGAATGATTAAATACTTCAAAGTTTTATTGGATGGTTTATGATTCAATATCTTTTTGACAATAGTAATGAAAGTATACTTACACCATCTCCATTTTTATCAAAACTATAATTTGACAAATTTCTGAACATCCCTGATCTTGTTGTCAAGTTCAATGATAAGGAAGTATATACCTCGAGTCAATTCAGAAACATTAATAGATTCCTTATAATATTTTTCTCCTTTGTAACTCTTGGTTTGTATAACTAATTTTCCATTAAGATCTACAATGCTTGTGCGTAGTTGATTTTCTATGTTATTATCGAAGTAATACGTAAGTATGTCGTGAGTTGGGTTTGGAAATAAAAAAAATGATCTACCTCGAATGTAGTTATGGTTAATCGAAAATGTTATAATATTATTATTCTCATTGATTTCCGGGACATCATCTTTTGTATCAATTTTGATTTTTATTGTTCCTGCATTCATAATAGTATTGTTGACCTCGAGTTTGAACTTATGTGGCAAAGTAGATGTGCCTGCAGCAATAAAAAAAGAACCTGAATGAACCACTTTCTGAACTTGTGTTTGGCTGTTGAGAGCAATCACTTCATAGTCAACTTCCTGAGGGTTTTCAACTTGATTAGCTTTAATTAAACAGGGGATTTCGAATGCAGAAAAATCTTCCAAATCTATTACATTAGACTCAATCGTGGTCAATTGCAGGTCGGCTTTATTACAAGAATCATATAGGTAGTCATTATCTTCATTTGCAATCAGGCTTATATATGCGATTTGCTCCGATGTAAATTTCAATCGACAGGATTTTGGAGCATAACTCATAAGATTTGTCGGATCGGGCTTATATGCAACTCCCAATGGATCTTTAGCTTTACCAATATAAAAACAATTGGTAACAACGATTGGACTTAACTCGGGATCAGCAGGAGTATCACAAAAGCCATCCCCTTTTTCATGGCAATTGGTTCGTTCCACATATTCTAAGCCGCCTGTCGATGAGTGTGTATGCAAAAGACCAAAAAAATGTCCCATCTCGTGGGATAAAGTAGACCCATTTGTCACACAGGAATTAGCCAATAAGATTCGTCTATTACCAATATTGACACCAGGTAACGTTGCGATTCCGCAAAGCTGATCGCCGGATGAGCTCAAAAGTTTGGGTACGAAATAGATGTTTATGACCTTTGTAAGATTGTACTTAGAAACCAGTGTACTTGTTTCGCCGGATGTTGTCTCCAGATATGTATCATCATTGATGAAGTTAATAGCACCACACAACTCAAACTGAATTTTCGCTGGAATATATTGTTTGTTCATCGTTTCGATGGCAGCTATAACTTCAGAAGGACCAATGCCCATTGTACCATTATTATTACGAATGATATGTACAGCTATCATAAAAGTTCTTGTCATGTGCCGGGTACCGTCATTTAAGTTTTGCCATTCGTTTTCTAATTCTTCTTTTGAAAATCGTTTGTTGGATATTGGATCTTCAGTCCCACATGGCAATTGAGCAAATGACAGAAGATGCATCATAATCATTGTCCACAGTAAAAGGAGTTTTTTTGTAAATGTCATTTTCTGTTAGAGTTTTCTGAAAAAATAAAATTATCCTATTCTTGTATATTTTTAAATGAATGTTGAATCCGAGTGCAATTTATTAAATACTTTTGAAATGTAAAATTTTTTAGCTGTTTGTCGCATACTCTAATGTATATATGGTGCAATAATCTTTACTCAATCTTTGACTTTTATTCTACTTCATTTTGTCGAAGATGAATTCAGTTTATTTCCATTTATTCTGCAATCATGTAAATCTTGCACCATATTTTAGTACCATTTAGCCTCTCATTTCGAGCAGAAAAAATATTTAATATTGAGTCCACTCCGAAAAGTCAAAAATAAAGAAATGCCACAAAGTCTCAAAGTCTCTAAGGAGATTATCAACTGTTTGAAATTAGTGATTCTTTGTGTTTTTGTGCCTTTGCGGCTAAATTATATTTTTCGGAAAAGACTCAATATTATTTGACAAATAGCAAATGATCAACCCTTTGGTGTTATCATAAATACATACCACATATCTGATTCAAACTATGAAGCAATGTCTTGACTCATCTATTTTTCATACGGATTGATTATAAGCTTCAGCTATCCATTGTACGGTTTCTGCATCTACATCTTCCGGACTCACGATCTGAATCCTGTTGGTACACATGGCACCAAATGGTCCGGAGTTTTCAAGTCTTCCTGAAAGTGGTGCATTTTTAAGTTTCAACCCCAGATCTACCCTTGTTTTGGAAGCAGGTTTGATGAGGACAAACTGCTTTTTTCGGATAAAACTGACAGAATCTTTTTTGGGAGAAATGGTTATATCTTCGCCAAAAGATGTAATGATATCAAGCAGCTTTTCATAGATAGGAAATAGGTTTTCCTTTCCTTTGTACTGGCTGTCCACCAGATCATAATCAGCTGATCCGGCATCCGATTTATTGTATTTGTGGCCTACAAAATTGGCAAATCCATGCCCAAAACCATGATTTTCCTTTAAAAAACTGACTATTTCGCCATGTTTTACTTTTCCGGATGCTGCCACTACCTCGAGCCAGTGATCCAGTGATTTTCCTGTTTTTTCTAATAAACTCTGTTCCATAATGTTAATACACTAATATTCTGAATAAAAAAATTTACCATCAAAGTGCTTTCCCGCTCTCCAGGGTCTTGATGGAGTTTTCCAGATTTTTTTTGTTGATATCATCAGGCGCTTGTTTTAGTGCTTCTTTTGCAAAATCGAGTGCTTTTTTGATATTTCCCAATGCGGAATGAGCCCTCATCATACCAACATTGGTAGGCCAGGCTCCTTTATTTTTTATATAGTTCTTTTCAAAAACAGTCATGGCTTCATTGACTTTCTTTTCATTGAGCAATTGTCTCCCGTATTGATGCAATTCCATGGTGTTGGCATTGTCTACCGCTTGTTT
The DNA here is from genome assembly GCA_016714445.1 of Saprospiraceae bacterium. GTDB lineage: Bacteria > Bacteroidota > Bacteroidia > Chitinophagales > Saprospiraceae > OLB9. Next base: position 862,477 of record JADJNF010000008.1, read on the forward strand.
CATGATGAGATCTGACTCTTCATTTTTGCCTTTTTTCTTGAGTATTCCGGACTTGACAGACAGTGCCTGAAAACTATTGATCCCGCCGAGATTAGGGTTGGTGGCCGAATTAATCCATCCCAGCGCCTGATCCAGATTGATGTCCTGCTGAAGACACCAGTTGGCCGCTGCGATCATACTTGGCGGATCAAAACCCAATGCGCCACTCATCTGTGCTTGTATATCTGCCATTAATGTAGCCTTCAGATCCACTTCGACAGTGAACGGAATTCTCCATGACTCCCATTCCAAAGCCACCTCCACACTTTTTGGCGTTTGATTGGTAAAGGTATATTCCAGTCTTTCTTTCAGGTTTTTTTGATCCTTCTGTTGTTTTGTGCTGACTCTGAGAACATCTTTAGAAATGTCATAAAAGTAAGTGCCCCAGGCTTGGATATTGCTATTAAAAATGAGTGTAGATTCGTCCTTGCCCAATTCTATAAAAAAGGCATATTTTCCAGCTTTCAGAGTTTGGCCGTTGATCATCACATCTGTACTGAATGACATTGTAGTACATTCATCTGCACCTGCTCTCCACGGAGATTGGACATCAGAGCCGAAACCGAGTACGGTAGTGCCAAAATATGCGATGTCAGTTCCCCAGATTTTTCCTTCACGACCTTTGACACCTGGTGCATTCCAGTGGATATTGATCTCGGTTGTGCCCACTTTTCTACCAGCCGAACAAGATATATTGGCCGTCCCGGGTATCCGTAATGCCTGAGCAAAGGTACCGAAGGAGAATAGAAAAAATAAAGCAAAAAATAAAGATGAGTGAACAGGAAACTTGATGGATGGCATGACAATAATTTTTAGATGAGTGAATTGCCATCCAAATTACACCTATTGCTTTGAAACTCATGTATTCATTGTTCTGTTTTCGACCAAGATGGAATATTTGCCGATAAAATGAGAATAGGCAGCTTTCTCAAATGCCTGTCAAATATTAAGTGTCAAAATAAATGATTTATAGACAGGATGCTAAATTTACTGTGATTTGACAAAATGTGTTCCCTTTTTTCTTCAGATCGGAAAGTCATATTCGTCTTTTGTTGCTCATATTTTTTTATTAAAGGAATGATTTGGAAAAACTATTCAATCCGGTAAATCAATATTAAAAAAATCATCTTAATCATTTGACTATTGATAGTAAATAGTAAAATATGACAATAAAGAAAAATTAATTCTACTTTAAAGTATATGTATGCGATTTGAAGGGACAATGTATATCTTTGTGTCATGTCAGATGTACATGATAAGGCGACCCGGAGTTACAACATGAGCCGGATTAAAGGCAAAGATACCCAGCCGGAGTTGGTGGTGAGGAAGTTTTAGTTTTCCTTCATAGTAAATTTATTTATTCCTATAGTATCAGGGGCATTTGAACCAAATTGGGCTAAAAGTTCCTTGGCTACATCCATGTATGTCTTATCAAAACAATAGGTAGAATAAATTACTTTATAATTCTCAAATTGCAATTTTTCAAACGTTGAAATTAAATAGATACAATGCTCAAGTTTGCAATCATCATTTAGAATGAATTGATATTCGTATTTATTGGCACAACTCAATATCACTACTGAATCCTGAAAGTATTTAAAATTAAAATTTAAGCTAAGACTATCCTTTCCATCTTGAAAGAATCCAGTTGCATTATTCTCAAAATTTAATTTGAAGTGTATCCTATCTTTAAAATATTCACTTTCTTCTATTAATCTAGCTAAACTTGCAGCATTAAAACTGTTGTCAAGTTGACTATTATTGTTGTCAATATAGGTGTTATTTGACTTTTCCAAAGTCTCAGTTCTTGAATTGGAGTTTTCCAACAAGTAACTTCTTCTTAGAGTATAATTTTGACATTTTTCAGATTCTTTATCACACGAAATAAAGAGAATAACAATTATAAGATATTTTATAATATGATATTCTAAAAAAATTATTTTTATCATTCTTTTGTTCTTCAAGAATTAAATATTCTCTTAAATTGGTTTACCAATAATCATTAACTAGGTACGAATAAATGAAGAATTACTTTCCAAGTATCTCATTAAAAGTGCATATTTTTATATTTTGTGTTGTTAAGGTTTTATGCAAAGATATCAGTTTTTTCTATTATAGAGATTGCTACTGTATTTTATGTAAAATGTCATTTTATTATACAATTACAATATTTTTAATTATTTGTATATCATATAGTTAGTATTATAATTGATTTTCATAAACAAGATGTGGCTTTTAGTCCGTTGACTTATATAAAACTTGCTTTTACCTTTGTGAGAAAAAAATGATTGACTTTCATCAGATTTATGATCTATCAGACCAACCGACCACTTGTCCTAAATGTGGCACAAGAACTGAAATATTACTGGAATTAAAATTAAAGACAAAAGGAATACAAGTTCATAGATGTTTGGGAAAAAACTGTACTTTTGAATTTTCATCCGAGTATTACTTTACAAAAATGACAAGAGATGATTTTATGGCATTCTTTAGAGATGATGAGAACCTTAATACTTTAAGTGTAGCTGATAGAATAGAGGTGTTTTCTACAATTTTACTAGGATCAAGTGACTTTACAAAAAAGCTGCTTGATGATATACTTTCTGATTATTGCGTAGAACATTTAGAAGTGGTGGATCATGGAAATTAGTGTAGCCTGTGGAGTGATTTTACATGAAAATAAAGTGCTTTGTGTTCAACGAAGTGAAATTATGTCATTGCCATTAAAATGGGAATTTCCTGGTGGAAAAATTGAAAAAAACGAGACTCCAGAGCAATGTTTATATAGAGAAATAAAGGAAGAGCTAGGGATATACATTGAAATTTTCGAAAAACTAACAAACAGTTACTATGACTATGGGTCTTTTGAGATTATTTTAATTCCATATCTTTGTAAATATCTTGGTGATGAAATAATACTAAGTGAACATAAAGAATTTCAATGGCTTCTATTTTCAGAGCTTACAAAGTTGGAATGGGCACCAGCTGATATACCTATTGTGAAAGAAATAATTAAACTTAATGCAAATAATAAAGGAAGGTTTATATGAGCAAATAATAAACAAATTAGTTGCTACTAGATTAAATGAATTGGATAAAAACCACTTCTACATTAAGAACACACTTCTTGACAAACAAGAAGCTGCAAAAATATTAACTCAGTATTTGGCAAATGTAATACGAGGCGCACTAAGTATTTTTTCAGGTGAACAAAGCATTGAAAAACAAATAGAGCTTTCTAACAAAATAATATTCTTATTGAGAGATGAATTAAATAATTCGGATTTTGATGAAGATATTATAGATACAGAAGGTAAAATTCTATCGGCAATTTTCAGCAAAATAGATGCAAGGTTTGCGGATTTTGATAAACATTTGAAAGAGATAACTCCATATACTAGATTGTCTCATAGTGAATTATTTACGGGTAGTAATGCAGGAGTATCATTGGAGAGTGAATTAAAAAAAGAAATATTATCTGCAGACCAAATTTATTTTCTAGTATCATTTATTAAGTGGACAGGAATCAGAATTTTTGAAAAAGAATTACAAGAGTTTACAGAAAATGGCGGAAAACTAAAAATTATTACCACGTCTTACATGGGCGCTACGGATCTAAAAGCAGTGGAATATCTCTCTTCATTAAAAAATACAGAAATTAAAGTATCATACAATACTGAAAATGAGCGATTACATGCAAAAGCATATTTATTTCACAGAAACACAGGGTTTCATACTGGATATATTGGATCTTCAAATATTTCAAGATCTGCTCTTACTAGTGGTCTAGAGTGGAATATGAAAGTGACTACAAATGAAATCAGTCACATCATTGATAAATTCAAAAAAACATTTGATACTTATTGGCAAGATAAAGAATTTGAATTATTTGATAAATTAAGGCATCACGAAAAACTAAAAAGTGCCCTCAAAAGGAGTAGCATTTATAGTATTCAAGGAGTAAACGCATATTTTGATTTAAAACCATTTCCATTTCAGGAAGAAATTTTAGAAAAATTAGAAGTAGAAAGAACTGTTCACTATAGGCATAAAAATTTAGTTGTTGCTGCTACTGGAACAGGTAAAACTGTAATTTCAGCATTTGATTTTAAAAGATTTAAAAATACGAATTCTCGGTCCAGATTACTTTTTGTAGCTCATAGAAAAGAGATACTTCAACAAGCACAGGCCACGTTCCAAGGAGTATTAAAAGATAATAATTTTGGAGAGTTATGGGTAGATGGTCTTGAACCAGAAAAATTTGACCATGTATTTGCTTCAGTACAGACTTTAAACAATCAACTTGAAAAGTTGAATTTGACTTCGAGCTTTTATGATTATATAGTGGTTGATGAAGTCCATCATATTGCTGCATCTAGCTATCGACCTATCTTGAATTATTTTGAGCCTAAGATTCTTTTAGGATTAACAGCTACGCCTGAGAGAATGGATGGTGAAGATATTTTATCAGATTTTTGTAATACTATTGCAGCTGAAATTAGGCTTCCAGAAGCATTAAATAGAAAATTACTTTGTCCCTTTCAGTATTTTGGTATAACAGATAGTGTAGATTTAACAAATGTAGAATGGAAAAATGGTAGATATGTGCCAAGCGAGTTAACTAAGATTTATACAAAAAACGATAATAGAGTAAGAGAAATTATTACCAATTTGGATAAATATTTAAGAGATTATCAAGATGTCAGGGCATTAGGGTTTTGTATTACTCAAGAACATGCACAGTTTATGGCTGAAAAATTTTCTTTAGCAGGTTTGAAAGCAGACTATTTAGTCAGTAATAGAAATGAACTTAGAAAGGAAATTAGAGAAAAGCTGACAAAAAAAGAAATCAATTATTTATTTGTAGTGGATATTTTCAATGAGGGCATAGACATTCCTGAAATTGATACCGTATTGTTTTTAAGACCAACAGAAAGTTTAACAGTTTTTTTGCAACAACTAGGAAGAGGCTTAAGACTTGCAGATGGAAAAGATTGTCTAACTGTACTGGATTTTGTGGGTAATTCGCGTCCGGAATATGATTTTGAAGGGAAATTTAGGGCATTAATTGGCAAAACCAATACTCCAATTCAAAAAGAAATAGAAGACGAATTTCCACACTTACCTTTAGGTTGTAGTATAATATTGGAAAAGAAAGCGAAAGAATATATAATCGAAAACATAAAAAAAGCAACAAGATTAAATATCAATCAATTAATTGCAAAAATTAGATTTTTCAAAGAACATACAGCACTACCATTAACGCTTAAAAACTTTATAAAATTAAATAATATTCCATTACAGTTAATCTATAAAAAAGGAAGTTGGTCTAGGCTTTGTGTACTGGCGGGGCAATTGGAAAATTTTTCAGAAGTAAATGAAAAGGAAATACTTGCTGCCATAAAAAATAAGTGGTTGTCATGCAGTTCATTTTCATATTTTAGTTTTATTTTGAGATTAGCAAAACAAGATTTCCAAATAGATATGGAGCGTTTGGATGAAGTAGAAAAGTCAATGTGTTTAATGCTTCATTATGATGTAAGGCAAAATGTGGAAGGTTTTGACTCTTTGGAAAATAGCATCAGAAGTATAGGTAAAAACAAAGTTCTTGTTCGAGAAATCATTGAAGTCCTAGAATTACTAAGTGACAGAATTGATTTTGAAGAAAAGGAAATATTACTGCCATATAATCAGCCATTAAAAATTCATGGTAGATATACTCGCGATCAAATATTGGCTGCATTTGGAGATAGTACATTTTACAAAAAATCAAGCAATAGAGAAGGAAACGCCGTAATAAAAGAGATTAATACCGACCTTTTATTTATAACCTTAAATAAATCTGAAAAAGACTTTTCTCCTACAACCCTTTATGAGGACTTTGCTATAAGCGATACTTTATTTCATTGGCAATCACATAATGCTGTGAGAAATGATAAGGGAAGAGGTTTGACTTATATTAACCATGAAGAAATGGGAAGAAAAATATTGCTTTTTGTACGAGAACAAAATACTGATGAATTTGATAATACTATGTCATATGTTTTTATTGGAGAAGGAAAACTTACGGAACATTATGGAACTAAACCAATGAGTATAAAATGGGAACTTAACGAACCGATGCCTCCGTATCTCTGGAAAGATTCAGCTAAAATGGCTGTTGGATAATTATATTGCGAAATCAGTGTTTTCGCAATTTATAGTTCTGTAATTGTAAATTTTATAACCTAAAACCCAAAAATGAAACCATCCATCCTACTTCTACACGGCGCTTTAAGTACTTCTAATCAGTTTGTATCCTTGTCTGAAAAGTTGGAGCCATTTTTTGATGTTTTTACCCTGGATTTTAGTGGGCATGGTCAGCTGCCTTATGATGGTACGTTGGACATGAAGGTATTAGTCGGTGATATTTCGAAATATTTTGAGCAGATGAAAGTTGAGACTTGTCATATCTTTGGCTACTCGATGGGTGGATATGCGGCAGTGTCTTTTGCAAATAGTAAACCTAAGAAACTAGGCAAAATCATAACCTTAGGTACGAAGTGGGACTGGAATCCTATATCATCTGCCAAAGAAATAGCTATGCTCGATCCTGAAACGATGACCGAAAAAGTGCCTACTTATGCGGCGAAGTTGCAAGCGTTATTTGGAGAAAAGAACTGGACAAATGTAGTGAGGAACACATCAGCCTTGATGTCTGATTTGGGTAATGGTGGTGGATTGGTGGAAGATAATTTTAAAACTATAGAGACAGATGTACTAATCTTGCGTGGATCTGAAGATAAGATGGTGACTTTGGAATCGTCTCAGGAAATTGCTAGTTGGCTGGAGAATGGTATTTATCTGGAGATAGATGCTGCGCCACATCCATTAGAGAAGGTGGATTTGGATGTTTTGGTACATGAGATCGTCGGATATTGTGGTTAAACAAGCTAAAATGTGTCTATTTCTGCGGAATCTATCCATTTCGACCCACATTCCGCAGATTTGAGCGGCTAAACGGTTAGGAATTATATCTAAAAATCAGAATTACTCTACTCGTAAAGTAAATTCTGCAACATCGTCACCGTCTGTTTGTATTACTGTAAAATAATCTATAAATACAGAACCACTTTTTATGGTCATCACTTCTTCTTCTCCGTCTTTATGGCGCACTTTAAATACATCGTTCTCTATGATATAATCAAAAAAAATAGTTTCGTCTCCATCCCGATATTTAACTTCTACCGTTTTATCATCCGTGTCAAAAGATAACCATTCCGCTAAGCCATTCTGTTCCGGATCAAGAAGAACCTTATCTTTCAAAATGTATTCATCATTAATTTTTGCATCTGTAAGGATCCATTTTTTAACGCTAGCCAGACGAAATTCTGCTTCTAAAGCATTTTTTGCTGCTTGATTTATAGCTTCATCTTTGTCGCACGATGAATAGGTAATCATACTCACCAATAAAAAAGAAAAAAATTAGTATTTGCTTCATAATTGTTAAAATTTAAAGTTCATTTATTCGAAAATATATACGAAAAACTGGGCTGTTATGTTGCATTAATTTTTTTTATTGAACAAAAAATGATTGAATTTCGTATTTTGGAATGCATTAAAGCAAAAATACCCCTGGACTTATTAGACAAAGTATTGACAGCAAATGCACTTTTTGAATAATTTCAGGCGCTAATTCTGTGGATTCATTGTACTATTTTAGTATTCTTTTGGCAGTGTCTATGCAATGGCTGATTTTGTATCCCTAAATACATATAATTATATCCATGTCTATTTCAGACTGGAATATATCACACTTGTTATTTTATCTTCAAAATCTCTGTGTGAATTGGGTGTTTGTTGTGTCATAAATAAACAAATCAATTTTTCTTTGGGGTCGGCCCAATAGGTGGTGCCATAATATCCTCCCCAGGCAAAAGAACCTTCACTGCGCATTCGTAAGTTTGCTGATTTTTCGGATGTCAATGCAAAACCCAGACTGAAATTATCATCTCCAAAAAAGTTATCTGCGAGTTGAGGACTTAACATTAATTCTACAGTACGTCTTCCCAAAATTTGTTTGTTATTGTATTTTCCACCATTCAACAACATCTGTAGAAAAATGGCATAGTCATACGCTGTGGACGATAATCCTGCACCACCCGAAAAATAGCTTTTTGGGATGAGCGGATAAGCGGGGTCAATATTTCTGAAAGTGGACGACCACTCTATTATTTTTTGATCGCTATCTTCGGTATATACAGTGGGTAGTCGGTGAGATTTTGAAGCCGGTACATTAAAATAGGTGTCTTTCATGCCCAATGGTTCAAAAATATGCTGTTTGAAATAGGTTTCAAGTGATTTTCCACTTATCACTTCTACCAGTGCTCCCAGCAGATCCGTATTTAACCCGTAGGTAAAGCGTTCGCCCGGATTGTGCAGCAACGGCAAAGTGGCCAATGCTTTCATTTTTGTCAAAAGACTTTCATTAAAAAACCCTAATCCGGAAGGAATCCCATTTTTAGCGTAAATAGCCCGCATCGTATCTGCTCCTATATCTGGATAACTTATACCTGATGTATGCGTCAACAAATCACGAAATGTAATTTCACTGGCAGCCGGAACCGATGTATAACTAGAATCAGCAGCATTAAAAGTTTTAATCAGTTTCGGGTTTTTAAACTCCGGTATAAAGTCAGAAATACGCTGATCTAAGCCAAGCTTTCCCTGTTCAAACAACTGCATGATCGCCAGACTGGTAATCGCTTTGGTTTGGCTCATGATCCTGAATATTGCATCCGGCTTCATCGGTTTTTTAGCCAAAAGGTCTGCATATCCGTGTCCTTTGTGATACACTACCTGATTGTCCTTGACCACAATGACTACAGCTCCTGCCAGATGATTTTTATCCACATAACCTTTCATAATATTGTCAATTTGTGCCAGACGACTATATTGTATCCCGTTGTGCAGTTTTATAACAGGTGAAAGCGTTTGTGAAACTGCCATTTGAAGCGTGCAAAGAACAAAGGCGATACTAAGAATATTATTCATTTATGTTTGTTTACTATTGAAATAAATAATTGAATGAAATTGTGAAATCAATGATAGATAAATTTTAAACATACTCTAAAGTTTAATGTTCGTTTATTCGAAAATATACAGGTAAAAATGCGCTACTATATTTCGTTAATATTGAAGTTGACTTTGTAAATTCACTTACTAATATCGATCATAATCGCAAATAAGTATATATATTTGCGATTATAATCGCAAATAATGATAAAAAGAATCCTTTATGATGCCATAAAGTCCAAAATCGACTTTAAAAAGGCCATCATACTCCTCGGTCCCAGGCAAGTGGGCAAAACATTTTTGATCAAAAAAATAACGGAAGATATCAAGCTGCCTTTTCTGATGGTCAATGGAGATAATCCTGCGGATAGACTACTGTGGACCAATCCTGATTTTCAGTTAATTCAATCCTTGATTGCTCCTTTTGCATTGATTGTGTTTGATGAAGCTAAGCGTATTGAAAACATAGGTCTTACCGTAAAAATGATCGTTGATGCCAAATTAGATAAACAAGTGATTATTACCGGTTCGTCTGCACTCGGACTGGGAGATACCATACAGGAACCTTTGACTGGTCGAAAATGGGAATTTACCTTGTTTCCAATAGCTTGGTCAGAGCTCAAAGACACTTATACATTGGCAAAAACATTACCTATGCTTGAACAACTGTTGGTGTATGGCAGCTATCCGGAAATAATTTTAGAAAATGAAAAAGAAGCATTGCTAAGTTCTTTGTCTGGCAGTTATCTATACAAGGACATATTGGAACTCGGAGGTATCCGAAAACCGGAAGTATTGGTACGGTTATTACAAGCATTGGCATGGCAAGTAGGTAGTGAAGTATCTTACAATGAATTGGCCAAAACCGTGGGTATAGATAAAGAAACCGTGACTAGTTACATCGATCTGCTTGAAAAAAGTTTTGTAGTCTACAGGTTAAATCCATTGTCACGAAATGATAGGAAAGAAATCTCTACATCAAGGAAAATATACTTTTACGACAATGGCATCCGCAATGCCATCATCAATAATTTTAATCCCATAGCTCAACGCAACGATGTTGGTGCATTGTGGGAAAACTATTTTATCACTGAAAAACTTAAGTTTAATACCTATCAAAAACTACCAGTCAAGAGTTGGTTCTGGCGCAGTAAAATGCATGCCGAAATAGATTATATAGAAGAAGGAAGAGATGGTTTTACGGCATTTGAATTGAAATGGAATGATAAAAAAAGTACTAAATTCAGTACAACATTTACTGATTTCTATCAACCCAAAGACACTTTTCTTATCAATCGTAGTAATTTCTGGAATCAGTTGTAGATTCTGAATTTTTGAAAAAACTCACATTTGGCGATCATAATCGCAAAAAAGTATACTTATTTGCGATTAGACCCGCCATATAAACTAAAAAGTGCCTTATGGCTAGATTATTATGCCAAATGAAGAATCTAAAAGAACATCATTTGTTTTCATTTATTTTGGACTTCAGTTTGGTATCTCGCAGACTTCACTCGTATGTGACTTTCAACTCGTATGCCACTTTGCAAGTCGCACAATCCAATGTAATCGTGGCTGGTTTTCCTTTGACCACTTCCTTCAATTGGAAAGCAATTCCTCCCATATTTTCTGAGGAAGAATCATCTTTTTCTAACAAGAACAATCCCAGGGTCTTGTCATAGTTATTCATAGATAACTTGGGAAGTATCAATGTAAAATCATGCTGTTGATTGGTCTGTGCATTAATTTTAATAACATCACTGGTCCATAAAACCTGATCAGCCGTATTGTCTGCTTTAAGCGTATACAACGCCGGATAAAGATCAGGATTAGTCCCATCTGCATCCCATTTGGTACCGTCAGTCTTATTTGCAGGAAGTTTCGTGACTTTGATGGCGGTTACAATGACAGCCTTAGGTAAAGATTCCTTATCACAAAGGGTACCTTCAAAACCATTAGGACAAAGGCATTTACCATCCGCACATTCACCACCATTTAAACATGAAATGCTCTCGCAAGGATCAGATTTGCTGCATGAAAGAAAAAACAGCAAAAATGAAAATACAATCAGAAATAAATTTTTCATATAAAGAATTGTTTGATTGATGCAAATTTCAATCAAATAATTGGATATTATGCTATTCTGTAATCTAAAAAATTAAAAATATATGAATTCATAGATACACCTTTGAGTAAGTTTAAAATTCCACCCTTAGACTGCAAGTGGAAAATTTATACATACTTTTAGATTTACTAATCTATGCAAACATAAGGATCTATTTTATTAATCTTCGCCTTCAAAAAACAGAATATCCGCTTCGTACTCCCCATTTTCGATGTCTTCTTTGTCTATCCAATACCTGGAAGTGATGATTTCATAGGCATTTTCCCCTTTGGTATGGTAAAGCCAGATGATTTTTTCAGCATCGTCAAAATCAGCTTTGCCCGTCACCTGATCTTCGTAGAGCCGCTGTATAATACTCCTTTCACTAAGGCTTTGTGCAAGTGCTTTAGTCAGTACTTCCTTATTGACTTCAATGTCTTCATTGCTAGTCATTTCCATCACGATAACCGAAGCTTCCGTATTGGGAAATTTTCCTTTGAATGCCTTAAATAAAAGCTGATTGATGTTGAAAAGGTCATAGTGAAATGAAGGGTCTGCATATGTTTCTGCCACTTTTTCATCCGTCATATCGTGGGCAATCGTTTGAATTTGACCAGGGACCAGTTTATCACCGAGTTTGTAAGTCAGGATGATTTCCGCGGCTTCTTCAGGCTCAAAATCCGTAATGGCCATGTGCAGTAAATCTTTCAGCTCTTCGGGTTTTAACTTGTCTGCATCAGGCAGACTCATTTTGTCCAGGAGCTGAATGAAATCATCATTGCTCCAGTATCCCGGAAGTTCGGTGACTGCTTTTATACTTATAATTTTAACCTGTACTATCATATTTAACGTGTTAATGATTATTTATTGGATATTTTGAAAGTTAATTCACAGAAGTTCAACATTCATCTATCTACACTACAAAATTAAAGGAATAAAGATGTGACCACTACATGATGACATACTTTTGGGATTTTGTAATTATGTATAACTTCTTTGTGTAAGAATAGGTTTACTTCAGAGCTCCATAGTTATCACCACACTTCCGGTTTTCTGGCCTGTCTCCACATATCGGTAAGCCTCGCGGATTTCATCCAAAGGGTATTTTCTGTCTATCACCGCTCTATAATGGCCGCTTTCTATGATTTCTTTGAAAAAGATAATTTCTTTTTTGCTGTGCTTAGGCAAAGGAAACATCATTTTTTTTTCTCCAATAAAAGATGTGACCAAGGGAAGTATGATATTTTGATAGAAAGGACCTAATTCTGTAGAAAAATAAATTCCTCCTTTATTCAATATGTTTTTACACTTAAAAAATGTACTCTTTCCTACCGCATCGAGCACGATATCAAATTTATGATCCCGCTTTGTAAAATCTTCTTTATGGTAGTCAATGACGGTATCTGCACCAAGGGATTTTACCAGTTCTATGTTTTTAGTATTCCCTACAGCTATCACTTCTCCACCATAATATTTTGCCAGTTGCACAGCTGCTGTTCCGATAGCACCAGTAGCTCCGTTAATAAGTATTTTCGGTTGCTTTTTAAAATCTACATCCTTCAGATAATTATTGGCATAATGTGCTCCTTCGCAGATGGCAGCTGCTTCTTCATAAGATAAATTTTGGGGCATGTTGGTAAAAGATGCTTCTTCGGCTAAACAAATATATTGGGCATGAGCACCAAAAAAATCAGGATGAAAACCAAAAACTTTGTCACCAGTTTTGAATGTTTTTACCTCTTTTCCTACAGTTTCTACTTCACCCGCAAAATCACTACCCAATATCGTTTGTCTGGGCCTGAGCAATCCACTGAACAGTCTAACGATGTAAGGTTTGCCTGATCTGAAGCCACAATCCGTACGATTGACAGACGTTGCGTATACCTTTACAAGCACTTCATTGTCTTTGGGTTTCGGTTTGGCTACTTCTTTGATTTGGACGACTTCCGGTGCGCCGTATTTGAGGTAGACTGCTGCTTTCATGCTGATATAATATTAACGGTAATCATTTGTTTAGTTTAGCACAAAAGTATCTTGATTGCACACATTGACGTAAGTTTTTAGATGAATAAGAAAACTACAACGACTGAATGACCTAAGAAGCTTGGAATTTTTTTTGCCCTTCACTTAAAAATCGTGTCCTGGATCAAAAAACCAAATCACTCATATTTTTTAACATTTTTGATATTATTTTGTGTAGCAGGAACAATACTTGCAGCAAACCCGCCTCCTTCTGCCAATAAAACTTTTAATACTGTTCCGGCATCAACCTGATATTTTTCAATCTTATAAGACATAGGATTTTTGTCCCAGTGGGCATCATCACCATCCCGATATATGGTAACAACATAATTTATACCTTTATCCAAAAAGTCAAATGGAACAATAGCCGTTCTTCGGTTTTCATCCGTAATGGCCCCTACAAACCACTTTTTACTTCTTTTTACTTTGCGTGCGATAGTGATATAATCTCCGGGTTCGGCTTCCAGAATCCTGCTGTCATCCCAGTCCATAGCCACATCTTTTATAAATTTAAATGCATCAGGGTGCGCTTCATAATTTTCAGGAAGGTCAGCTGCCATATGCAGTGGACTATACATGGTCACATATAGCGCCAGTTGTTTTGCCAGGGTGGTATGCACATAATTATCCTTTTTACCATATTTATCCAGTTTGATCTGAAATATCCCTGGAGTATAATCCATAGGACCACCCATCAATCTGGTAAATGGAAGGATGGTTTCATGTTCAGGTGGATTTCCGATACTCCATGCATTAAACTCATTGCCTCTCGCCGCTTCGTTGGCTACCCAGTTCGGATATGTTCTGTGCATTCCGGTAGGTCTGACCGGTTCGTGCATATCTACCATAATTTTATTTGATGCTGTTGTGGCCGCAACCCGGTTATAGTGGTTTACCATCCACTGACCATCATGGTGTTCGCCACGAGGTATGATCTTACCAACATAACCTGTTTTTACTGCATCATATCCGTTTTTCTTCATAAAATCATACGCTTTATCCATCCATCTTTCATAATTGGTGACAGAACCAGAAGTCTCATGGTGCATGATGAGTTTTACTTTTTTAGCAGCAGCATATGTATTGAGTTCTTTTACATCAAAATCAGGATATGGAGTGATAAAATCAAACACATCTTCTTTCCACTTGCCATACCAATCTTCCCAACCTACATTCCAGCCTTCTACCAAAACTCCGTCAAAACCATGTTTGGCAGCAAAGTCGATATACTTTTTAGTATTGGTTGTAGTTGCACCATGTTTACCTGATGGTTTTAGTTTTGAAGTTTCGACATAAGCATGCATATCCTGAGTACCTGCATAATCCCAGGTGCTGGTACCTATATGCATTTCCCACCAGATACCTACCATTTTTGTTGGTTTTATCCAGTTTTGATCCTTTATTTTACTGGGTTCGTTGAGATTCAGTATCAATTTTGACGACAGTATCTCTGTCGCTTTATCAGAAATGATGATAGTCCGCCATGGAGTGGCAAACGGTGTCTGCAAATATGCTTTATTCCCGGTATAATCCGGAACAAGCCTGGATATAAGGTCATTTTTGGATTTGTCAATATGCAATTGCATGGCCGGATAATTGACCAAAGCTGCTTCATGGATATTGATGTATATTCCTTCAGCTGTTTTCATCATGAGTGGTGTCTGAACTCCGGAGTCATCTTTGACCACCCTCGTACCTATTTCGGTATGTCTTTCGCTCACTTTTTTACCATCTACTTCTCTGAGCAATGAAGTTGTATATGGATATTCATTGGTATCATAGTCTGCAGGAATCCACCATGCTTTATGATTGCCGGTGAGCTGAAAATGTGTCAACTCTTCAGTCACGACAAAATGAGAAAGATTTTTTTGCCCGGGAAACTCATATCTGAATCCGACACCATCGTCAAAAACCCTGAAAATAATATTCATTTCTTTGGGAACATTACCTCTTTCTATGAGTTTAACGACCAGTTGCCTGTAATGATTTCTGATTGTTTTTACTTCGCCTAATACCGGATTCCAAGTCTCATTTATTAAACAAGTATCCAGGCTAGCGACTTCCAGATTATTTATGATACCTCCATCAGCAAATTGTATACCCAATGCTGAATTTTTTATTACTTCTTTGTTTTTATAAGATACATTATAGAAAGGCCTACCATCATTATTCAATGTAAACTCCATGATAACCGTGCCACCGGGAGAAGTGATGCGTTGAGTCTGTCCGAAGGACGAGAGTGCGGAAAATAATAGAACAATTATAAGTTGATTATTCATAAGACGATTGCTTTTTGAAATTAAAACTTTGATTATGAAGTGATTTAAAAACATATTGTTAATTTCTTTGCAAGCCATTGATCTTTAATACTTCAGCTTTTTTGAGTCCCGTTTCCGATAGCTATCGGAATGGCTACGAAACTCAAAAAGCGCTTCGTCTTAAAAATCAAGCACTTACGATTAATTTTAACACATATTAATAAATGACTTCTATATAAAAAAAGATAAAAATATAGATCCTTAGCTATTGGCTAAAGTGACAAAGATCATAAGAATATATGATTGTAAGTCAATATGGGATTTAATTTTCGAAATCAAAAATTAACGTTTTATAAGTTGTAAATTTTTTTAACATTCTTTTCAATGTGTCCACTTAGAAAAATAAACATCAATAGATCAAAGACACTATTTATGTCAAAAATATGATCATCAACATGTTAAAAAATTTTATTATTAGTGTTCTTGTGCCTTTAAGGACGATTCATATTTTTCGGAGTAGAATCATACAATATGGAGCATGATGAAAAACAAAAAGTATTAAATATTTGCTAAAAGAGCTGAATTTTTTAATTTATTTTACACATTAGTTGTTATTACATTGGTTACAAGTAGTTAATCATTAAGTACTTAAATTTATTTTTATGAAAAAGTTCCTATTTTTAGCAGTAGCGATTCTTTTCTCGCATTTTACTATTGATGCGCAATATTTTGGTCGTAACAAACCGAGGTATCAGACTTTCGATTTTAAGGTGGTGGAAACGCCGCATTTCAAAATACATCATTACCTGAAAAATGACCAAATGGTGGATTATGTTTCCCGGGTTTCGGAGCAATGGTATGGAAATCACCACAAAATATTCGGTAAGGATATTCTATTTAAAAACCCGATAATCCTGTATAACAATCATGCAGAATTTCAACAAACCAACACCATTTCAAGTGATATCGGTATCGGTACCGGCGGGGTAACAGAAGCATTGAAAAACAGAGTTGTCATGCCGATTACTTTCTCACTACAGACCACCCATCATGTTTTGGTCCACGAAATGGTCCATGCATTTCAATATAACAATATTTTGACCGCAGACTCCACCTCATTACAGTCATTGGCAAACACCCCTTTGTGGATGATAGAAGGTATGGCAGAATATTTTTCTATCGGCAGAAAAGATGCATTTACAGCCATGTGGATGAGAGATGCTATTCTTAATAATAATTTGCCGGAAATCAGCAAAATGAATAATTTTAAATATTTCCCTTACCGTTATGGTCAATCTCTAATGGCTTTTCTAGGTGGTTTTTACGGAGATGATAAGCTCAATGAAATGTTTATGAGTACTGCTCAAAATGGTTTGGAAACGGGATTTACAGAAGCATTCGGGCATGATACTAAAACGATAAGCAATATGTGGCATTCTGCACTCAAAACACATTACGCTCCTTTTTTAACTGACCGTAAAGAAAAACCTCAGGGCAAAAAACTGATCTCCGAAGACAATGGAGGCAACTTGAATGTATCTCCATCTCTTAGCCCGAATGGTAAGTATGTGATTTTTCTTTCAGAGAAAGACCTATTCAATACAGACCTATATCTGGCTGATGCATCCAGAGGTAAAATAATAAAAAAAGTAGCCAGCCTTACCCAATCCGGTGATTTGGATTATATAAATGTACTGGAGTCTTCCGGTGCGTGGTCTCCCAATGGTAAAGATTTTGCGTTTGTAGGTGTAAAAAAAGGAAAAAATGTATTGGTGATCAAAGATGCAGACACAGGTAAAAATGTACAAACGGTTTCAGTATCCAATCTTGATGCCTTCGTAAACCCTGTCTATCACCCTAATGGTAAAGAAGTGGTTGTTACCGGACTTAAAGATGGTCAGCCGGATTTATACTCCATCCATTTAAAGACACAGAAGGCAACCCAACTTACCAATGATATGTATAGCGAAAATATGGCGAGTTTTTCATCTGACGGCAGTAAACTTATATTTTGTTATGATAAAAATAGTATTGTTAATGGTCGGTACGATGGGAAATATACTTATGATATAGCTGAAATGGATTACCCGTCCGGAAGTATCCGTATTTTTCCCTTCTTTCATGGTGCGGATAATCTGAACCCTGTATTTGACTATGAGGACAATTTCTATTTTGTAAGTGACAGAGACGGTTTACGCAATCTATACAAATTTGACCGGGACTCCGGAAAGATTTTTCAAATGACTGACCTTTTGACTGGTATCAGTGGAATAAGTGGTTTTTCACCTATGATTTCAGCCAGTAGTAAAAAAGACAGAATACTCTATACTCATTATTATAACAGTAAATATACCATCTATGAAGCTTCCTCCGCAGAATTATTAAATAAATGGATAGAAGATACAAAAGTAACTGATCAGAACATGGGCATACTTCCTGTATCCGGATTAAATAAGAACGACATTGTAGGTACAAATTTTAGAGAAGCGGATCGAACTTTAAACTCCATGGTGTCAAACTCAAAAAAGTCCAACTACAATCCAAACTTTAAGCTTGATTATATCGGTGGCGGAGGTGGTGTGGGAGTAGGTGTAAATAACAACTCTTTCCGAACTGCCACCGGATTGCAAGGTGGTGTGGATATGCTCTTTGGTGATATGCTGGGCAATCATCAGTTATATTCCCAAATTGCTCTAAATGGAGAAATTCTTGATATTGGCGGAATGGTCAGTTATATCAATCGTAAAAAACAACTTGCCTGGGGTGTTGGACTTAGCCATGTCCCGTTAAGGACGGGTTTTCAAAGCTTCGAACAGGTGAATATAACATTGGGAGGTATCGAAACTCCAGCCATCAAAGCATCGACCAATCTAATACGTATTTTTGATCAGAGTCTGAATATATTCACACATTACCCCATTTCATCAACATTGAGATTGGAAGGTGGAGTCGCCGGAACCCACCGCAGCTTCAGATGGGATGAATATAATGATTACTATATCGGAAATCATTTCAGTGGGTATCAACTGGTAGGTACGGACAAAAAAAGAATTCCCACAGGCGATGAGCTGCAAATTGATCAATATTATACCATTCTGAAAGGGTCGGGTGCAAACGCAAATATTGCAGTCGTTGGCGATAATTCATATTTTGGTGTAACTGCCCCGCTTGCAGGGCACCGATTCAGGGTTAGTGCAGAACAATATATAGGTAGTGATACTTACACTGGACTATTGGTAGATGGTCGTAAGTACTTCTGGATGCGTCCCGTAAGTTTTGCTTTCAGAGGTACATCATATTTTAGGTGGGAAAAGGAAACCAACTCCGTATATCCGCTATATCTTGGAAACATGGGTTTTGTAAGAGGATTGGGTTCTATTTTAGCCAGCAATGTGGAAGAAATAGGTCTTACATTCAGTCAGTTGCTCGGATCAAAAATGATGATTGGAAGTTTTGAAATCAGATTGCCATTTACAGGACCCAAAAGACTTTCCCTGATACCTTCAACTTTTTTACTCACGGACCTGAATCTGTTTATAGATGCAGGAGTAGCTTTTGACAATTTTAGTGATTTTTCTACCGGTAAGTTGATAGATTTTATAGTAAGGGATGAAGATGGAAACATTATTCTGGATGGGAATGGAAATCCTATATATGAAGTCAGAAATGCAAAACCAACATTGATTACTTCTGTGGGTATCTCTATGAGGCTAAATCTTTTTGGAGCCCTTATCGTTGAGCCTTATTATGCTATGCCATTGATTGACGGATCAAGATTCAGGTTTGGGTTAAATCTTATACCGGGATGGTAGATTCAATAATAAAGACATGTTTTTCTATTTAAAATTGATTTTCAATACATTTAATATTACATAATATTGATATGTGTTAAAATTTATTAATTAAAGTGTAACTTTGTATATCCATTTGATGTTAATTTCGTTTTACGCTAATACATCTATTAATTTAGTATCATGATTAAAGTTCAGTTTAGATTATTTTATACTTTTTTGCTTATTATATTTTTTATGTTTTCTGCTGCAGGTCAGCAAAAATATCGACTGGCTGTAGAGTATTACAATTCCGGAGAGTATGAAAAAGCCGCACAGATATATGAGTCACTTTATAAGGAAAGTCCGAATAATAAATCTTACTTTAACTGGTACATCCAATGTCTGATTGATCTTAAAGATTATGAAAATGCCGGAAGAATCACACAAGCGGAACTTAAAAAAAATCCCAATGATGTTTCATTATACGTTACTTACGGAAATTTACTGGAAAGACAAGGTTTTAATGATAAGGCCAATGCAGAATATCGAAAAGCCATCAATAATCTAAACCCTGACCCAACCAACATCACCAATCTTGCCAATAATTTTACCAATCTTGCCAAGTATGATCTGGCAATAGAAACCTATCTGAAAGGTGAAAAACTATCCAATGTAGAAAATTTATATGTTTATAATCTTGCAGATTTATACCGGCGTCAGGGTGATGTCAAAAATATGATAAAATACTACCTTATTACGGTAGAAAAGGAGCCATCTAGTGCCAATATTCAGACTAGTTTACAAAGGTTTTTATCGGAAGAAGACTACCCTGAATTGCAGAAGCAGCTGTATCAGAAGATCCAGGAAAAGACGGATATTCCCCATTATGGAGAATTATTGCAATGGACTTTTACTCAGAAAAAAGAATATGACAAAGCGCTTAGGCAAGCAAAAGCACTGGACAGACAGTTTGAAGAAAATGGTAACAGAGTATTTAATCTGGCTGATGTGGCTTTTAAAGACAAGGACTACAACACGGCTATAGACGCTTATCAATATATAGTAAATAACCATGGCCGAAATACGAGTTTTTATCTGGATTCTAAAAGAGGTTTACTCAATAGCAAAAAAGCAAAAGTAACGGAAAACTTCAATTACAGTAAAGAAGATCTCCTGGTTTTAAAAATGGAATATGTCTCCTTCCTGAATGAATTGGGTAGAAACACACAAACAGCCCCTTTGATGCAGGAGTTTGCAGACTTTGAAGCATTGTATGTAAATGAATTGGATACTGCAATCATGATCTTGGAAGAACTCAGAAATTTCGGAGGATTACCCCCGGATGCCATAGCAAAAGCTAAACTTGCACTTGGGGACTATTATCTTATGAATGGCGACAGGTGGGAAGCCAGTCTTTTATTCAGCCAGGTAGATAAAGATTTTAAAGAAGGGCAAATTGGCGAATATGCCAGAGAAAGAAATGCCAGACTTTCATATTATGCAGGAGATTTTGAATGGTCACAGGAACAGTTTAAAATATTGAAAGGAGCTACTTCAAAACTTATTTCAAACGACGCCATAGATATGTCGGTTTTCATCCTGGATAACCTCGGTATGGATACTACAGAAGTTACCCTTCAGATGTTTGCCCAAGCAGAATTACTTACCTTCCAGAATAAATATATCGAAGCAATACAAAAACTTGATTCCATAAAAATCCTGTTTCCCGAACATAGTCTCGATGATGATGTGTTATACACCAAGGCTCAGATTTATAAAAAACAGCGTAGGACTGCGGAAATGATAGAGATGTATCAAACGATTATCGAAAAATATCCTGAAGAAATACGGGCTGATAATGCCATATTTGAACTCGCAGAATTGTATGAAACAAAACTTAATGAACCTGAAAAAGCAAAGGTTTTGTATGAAAAACTTTTTGTCGATTATAGCAGCAGTACATTTGCCGTAGAAGCCAGAAAAAGATTCCGTATATTAAGAGGCGATGAACTGTAGTATATGAAAATTCTTTATAATGTTACCATCAAAATAAGTACAGACCTTCATATAGAATGGTTGGAATGGATGAAGCGGGTACATATACCTGAAGTAATGGCCACCGGATGTTTTGAATCTTACAGGATCACCAGAATATTGGGTGATGATGATGAGCATGGAGTAGGTTTTGCTGTACAGTATGTCTCTGCTGACATGGATATTTTTAATATTTATCAACAGCAACATGCAAAGCGACTACAGCAGGAACATAGCGACCGATATGCCAATCAGTATGTGTCTTTCAGAACATTGATGAAAATAGAAGCTGAAGGCTAAGTGATGATTAAAACTACCCGGCAAGAGGTAATATTATAGCAAATGTAGTTTCTTCATTGGGTTTGGAAGATTTTACATATATTTTTCCTTTGTGATATTCTTCAATAATTCTTTTGGCCAAAGACAATCCAAGTCCCCAGCCCCTTTTTTTGGTAGAATATCCTGGCCTGAAAACCGACTTAAATTTATGTGAAGGAATACCATGGCCAGTATCACTTAGCTCTATACAGACGTAATTATTTTGCTTAAATACCTTGCAGGAAATGGTCCCCTTTCCATCCATGGCATCCAGAGAATTTCTTATAAGATTTTCTATCACCCAAGCAAACAGGTGTTTATTGATCATCGCAAATATTTCCGCATCCGGTGCTTTGAAATTGAAGACTATTTTCCGTGATGCCCTCCGTTGCAAGTATTCCTTTACTTCATACAATTCAATAAAAATATCTGCAGGTTTTAATACCGGTTCAGAACCTATTTTTGAAAATCTGTCCGCTACCAGCTCCAGCCGGTCTACATCTTTGGTCAGTTCGTTGAGTACATCCAATTGGTCGGGCTGGTCTGCATAGTTGTCTTTAAGATATTCTACCCAGCCCAAAATTGCACTTATGGGTGTCCCTAACTGGTGCGCTGTTTCTTTGGCCATACCCGCCCAAACTCTGTTTTGTTCCGCCTTTCGGGAAGAATTGAAAATGAAGTATCCAAGCGCAATATACAGACCCACCAATAAACCTTGAACTACCGGAAATAACTTAATGTAAGTGAGCAAAGGAGAATTAAAACAATATATATATTTAGCATAACCTTTTCCTGAAATAGGTACTTCACCTGATGCTAAAAATTCATCTCTCTTCTTTAAGAGAAATTCCTGATTATTCAGATTTTCTTTTTTAAAATTCAGCCCTTCCAACTCACCATTTTCGTCTTCATAAATGACAGGGAGTGGGAAAGAGTCCTTAACGGTATTGATAAATTCCCAGTAATTTTCATCATAAGTTTCCTGATCATTAAGTTTTATTAGTCCTTTGATCGCTTCGGTATACAAAATGATATTTTTCTCTTCATTCTTTTTTAGTTTTTCTGCTAAAAAATTTGAGTATATAATGGTAGCTGCAAGAATGGCTGCACCGAGCACCATCAATACGAACTTCCAATAATTATTACTGCTGAATAATGACATCCTTATGCTTGTGTCTTAAAAACGGCACAAATTATACCAATTATTGTATAACTAAGCAATAAAAAAGCCATTTAGTTACGCAGACTAAATGGCTTACAGTATTTTACATCCTATTGTATTAAAATAAACTTACCGATGTGCCTATCATGAATGTATTAAAGTCATAGTTTGGATTGTCTTTAAACAGTTTAGAAAAGTTATATCTAACTATCAGATCAAATCCAGAAATATCAAGTCCTGCTGTAGCTCCATATATCCAATTATTAAGATTGTAACCGGCATATCTGTTTTCGTGAATCGTTTCACTACTGGTCTTTAGATGAAATTTCTGGACTGTATGTATCCTGTATCCGGCATACCCGCCCAATTCAAGTTTCGTTTTTTTGGAAAGTGAAAAATTGAGGCTCAACGGTATATTGAGATAACCAACATTTAGCTTTGGGTTATCTTTTGCATCAGGCACTCCGACAAATTCTGGATTTTTGTCAGCATTTATGGTCAATCTGAGATCATTTTCAATTTTAAATCTGTTTTTAAGAAAACTTATTCCATAATTGATGGCAACTTTACTATCCTTACCACCTAATCTGGCACGTCGTGTTAAACCAAAATCCCAGTACCAGGAACCGCTGGTATTGATTTCAGGAGAAAGTATACCATTCGGCGCGTCAGTAATCTGGTGAAGACTATTGATGCCAAATTCTATTTTTAAGTTAGTGTTAAATTTCTTTTTAAATGGCATATATTTGGATAAACCTATGCCACTCTCATTTTCATTTTCGGTTTTGACCTCTGTATCACTCCAGGTAAAAACGTCTTGCGTCTCTATTTTGCTTTCGTCTTCCGGCACAATAGTATCCGGAAATGTTTGCTCGATTATTGTTTCCGGAATTACGATATTATTTAGTTCTTCTTCAAGTGAAGTAGTTATTGCGTCCATTTGGTCCAATAAATTTATTATTTTTACTGAATCTGTGTAATATCTCATGGACAGATTATAATCCTTAATAGATGCGAGATAATACCTTAAATTGTCCAGTCTGATTTGCTCTTCAGATTGCGCATTTACCATTAACGAAAAGAGTACAAAAAGAGCGCTCAGAAGTAAATTTACCTTTTTCATTTCTATTGTTTTGATTTTAAATAATTAAATATTACTAAGCATAACAATGTCAAAACTTAAAAAGTTAAATTCTACTAGATTTTTTATAAAATCAGATAAATCCCCATGATTCAAAAATCAAAAACAACATTGGTGAAATCATGGGAATGTCGGATTGCTTTAAAATATTATTCAGGAGCACCAGCTTGAATCCAGCATTCAACTTTAGTAATTTTGTCAACAGAAAGTTTTGCAGCATCCTGAGGCATAGCTTCAACTCCTGAAAGATGTTTGATAGATTGGAGTACTTTACCATTAATACTGGCACTTTTCACTTTTACGTAATTACTGAGATCCAAGCCATCTGCCGGAAAAATTGCACTGTGGCAACCTGAAATTGCACAGGTCAAATTGATAATAGGAGCTATATCCCCGGTGTATGTAGGAGTAGTTCCGGAGCAGTCTACTTTTGTTTCTTCATCTTTTGAACATGATGCAAATAGCAATAAAAAAGAGATTGAAAGTGTGGAAAATATCTTAACGTTATTCATGCGGAATTAAAATTTTTCCCAAAAAAACGAATTAAATTCCAAATTCAGTATCTTATCTGTGAATTAAAAAATAATAATTGGCAGATTGGTCTTATTTTTGCTCCCTTATAAAGCAGACAAAAGATAAACACAAGATGGATTTTAAAAATTTGATAGCACATTGCAAAGAATATGGTTTTATATTTCAGTCAAGCGAGATTTATGATGGATTGAGTGCAGTGTATGATTATGGTCCATATGGGGTGGAGTTAAAAAATAATATAAAAAGCTATTGGTGGAAATCTATGGTTCAAATGCATGAAAATATTGTGGGTCTGGACGCTGCTATTTTTATGCATCCAAAAACCTGGAAGGCTTCAGGGCATGTCGATGCCTTTAATGATCCTTTGGTGGATAATAAAGATTCGAAAAAAAGATACAGAGCGGACCAGTTAATAGAAGGATATGCTGAAAAAATTGAGGCCAAAACGCTGAAAGATATAGAAAAGGCAAAAGCAAAATTTGGTGATTCATTTGAAGAACAAAAATTCAGAGAGACAAATGATCGGATCATAGAGAGACAAAAACAAATCGATGCTGTTCTCGACAGATTGGCCAAAGCAATGGGAGCAGGAGATATGGATGAACTGAAAGCCATGATCGACGATTATGAAATTGTATGTCCTGAAAGCGGTTCAAGAAACTGGACAGAAGTCCGACAGTTCAATTTAATGTTTAATACACAATTAGGAAATATAGCAGGGGAGGAAGGAAAATTATATCTGCGTCCGGAGACAGCACAAGGCATTTTTGTCAATTTCCTAAATGTTCAGAAAAGTACCAGGCAGAAAATTCCTTTTGGTATAGCACAGATAGGAAAAGCTTTCAGAAATGAAATCGTCGCAAGACAGTTTATTTTTCGTATGCGTGAGTTTGAACAAATGGAGATGCAGTTTTTCATCCGTCCTGGTTCAGAAATGGAATGGTACAAATACTGGAAAGAGACCAGACTAAAATGGCACAAAGCTTTGGGAACTGACTCGTCAAAACTTAGGTTTCATGATCACGCCAATCTCGCGCATTATGCCAATGCTGCCGTGGATATCGAATTTGAGTTCCCTTTTGGATTCAGGGAGTTGGAGGGCATACATTCAAGAACAGATTTTGATTTGAGTCAGCATCAGCTTTTATCAGGTAAAAAGCTTCAGTACTTTGATCCTGAATTGAATGAAAGTTATGTCCCTTATGTCTTGGAAACTTCCATAGGTTGTGACCGTATGTTTTTGGCCATGATATCAAATACACTTCAGGAAGAAACCGTACCTGATGCTGACGGGCAGGATTCTGTAAGGACCGTGATGAAACTTCATCCGGCGTTGGCACCAGTTAAAGTAGCTATACTTCCATTACTAAAAAATAAAGAAGAACTTACAAAAGTGGCTATCGATATATATGATCGTCTTAAGTTATCGTTCAATTGTCAATATGATGAAAAGGATGCCATCGGGCGACGATACAGAAGACAGGATGCTATTGGAACTCCTTTCTGTGTAACCGTTGACTTTGAGACGCTCGAAAATCAAACAGTTACTATCAGAGACAGAGATACTCTGAAGCAAGAGAGAATAAATATTGCTGATATCAAAAGTATTGTCGAAGGCAAAGTGTCAATGGAAAACTTATTGATGTAATGAAAAACCAAAGAGTAAAGGGTAATTTTTAAATGCTTTTATGAAGGTATAATTTTTTGAATTGAAACGATGATTCCCTTGTCTTTCTTAGAGATTAGACAAACCAGGTTACATTGTAAAAACGTTTTATTTCTTTATCAGAAATTATAGAAATTAGTACTTAAATCATTGTCAAGTAAGCATATGCTTATCACTGGAATAAAGGGGATAAAGATACTTTTATCCAAAAAAAATTGTTTATTTAATCCCCGGTGTTCTTTGCAGGAATTCATCATACAATAATGTTTGTCTGCTTTCCAGGGGAATACTCCACCCTCTGATAAAAAGTTTTTCAATTTTCGTTTTTGTTTCGAATGGATCGCCATCTGCTACGATTATATTGGCCACTTTACCTTTATCAAGACTACCATATTTATCAGCAACCCCAAAAATTTCAGCAGGCGTTAGGGTAACTGATCTTAATGCGTTTTCGATACCCATGCCATAGGCAGCCGCAAAAGCTGCATTAAAAGGAAGATTTCTGGTGTTTTCAGCATTATCGGTGCGCAGTGCTACTTTGATACCGGCTTTAGCCATTTTTGACGGATTAGTATAAGATGCATCATATCTGTCATTGTCTCTCCTTGGAGTATTCAAAATTGGCCCCGTTATCACCGGAATATTTGCTTTTGCAATCTTATCAGCTACACGCCACCCTTCTGCAACCCCTGTGAATACAGCTTTAAGTTTTTTATCTGAGACCCATTCAAGGGCGCTCTCGATATCGTTTTTTGAATTAACCTCGATAAAAAGAGGCTGCTCTCCTTTTACTATTGGCAATAAAGCCATCATCTGTGGGTTGTTGGTACACCATTTTTGATTGTCCGCTTTTGATGCAGAATCCATTTTCATATATTGTACAGCAATACTCCAGATGTCGTTGATGTTTTTTAGGGCCTTTTCAGCATCCTTTTTGACATCTTCATCCGTTCTTCTATCCCATCTACCTCTTCTGCCTGTGGATGGAAAACGCATTATTACTCTTTCCGATCCGCAAGTCATTTGTTCCGGACTATAACCAAAAAGATCTATTAATGCGCCAGTACCGGGAAAAGTACCCCCATCAGGTTTTGCAAACACCGTAGTTACCCCGTTAACTCTGGTCACCGGAATGGCCACAGCATTAGGATTTACGGCAATCAATGCCTTCATGTGCGGAACAAAATCACCATGTTCATCAAAGTCATTTGTTAAAGATACTGCATCAATTTCCACAAGCCCCAGACGGCTGCCACTGTCGATCAATCCTGGATATATATGTTTTCCGGTGCAATCGATCACTTTTGCATTTGGGGGATTGCTAACTGACTTCCCAATTTCAGCTATGATGCCATCTTTTAGCAAAATATCTCCTATGTAAGTGCTTGAAGATACTGTATGGAGCGTAGCATTTTTAAGTAAAAAGACCCCATTTTCAGCTTTTTTTACCTGCTGACCAAAGGATGGTATAATGGTGTTAATAAGTATAATTAAACTGAAAAAAATATATAAATGCTTCATTTTATACGAATTGTAATAAATTAATGGGTGTGGTTTTGTGAATATTTGAATCTCATAAATTTGGCATAACTCTCTTGCATTAGCATTTCAGAAATTCCTCTGAGACATCCGGAATTTTCATAATTTCTTTCTGTTTCATAAAATGTTGAATATTTTTCATTAGGATTTATATCAATTCTAGTATCGTCAGGATCCTTCTCAATATCAAATCTTACCTGGCCATCTACCAGAGTTTTTTGTGGTACAGCATAAACAGATAAAGGATGACCCTTAAAAATCGCAATGTCAGCATCTTTCCCTACTTCAAGAGAACCAACTCTTTTATCTATTCCCAATTGTTTTGCCGGATTAATAGTAATAAGAGCCAGTGCCTCGTCATCTGTTAGGTCACCATATCTTTGTGTCTTTGCTGCCTCATGATACAGATGTCTTATAAGCTCTTCAGAATCAGAATTGATAGAAGTTACCACACCATTTCTGGTTAGGATAGCAGCATTGTAAGCCGTAGAATAATACACTTCAAATTTATAAGCCCACCAATCTGCAAATACAGATGCTCCTGCTCCGAAAGCCGCTAGCTCAGGTGCAACTTTAAAACCTTCATTTACGTGTTGGAAACATATTCTATTAATATTATAATCCTTCAAAACCCTCATGAGCATCAGAATTTCGTCGGCTCTGTATGAATGGCAATGAATGATAATGTTACCCTTTAAAATGTCTGCCATGGTCTCATTTCTCAGATTATACTCCGGAGAAGATTTCCTTAATCCTTTTTTATAATCATCCCAATCTTTCATATATAATTGGGCTTCACTGAATGCGTTTCTGAACACCTGCTCTACACCCATTCTGGTATTAGGCATTATTTTATTGCCCTCTCCATGCACTCTTATGGGGTTTTCACCCAATGCAAATTTGATTGTTCTGGGTGCTCCTTCCATGCGAAGTTCATCTGGATTTACTGTACCATATCGAAGTTTGATGGTTTCACATTGGCCACCAACCGCGTTTGCTGAGCCATGCATAGCATGAGTTGCTGTAACACCTCCTGCAAGAGCTCTATATATAGATACATCCAAAGGATCCAAGGCATCACCTACATTTACCTCTGCAGTGACTGGATTAGTGGCTTCATTTACAACATCAAGAGCTATATGTGAGTGGGCGTCTATAATACCCGGCATTACAAACATACCTGTGGCATCGATAATGCTTGTTCCGTTTGGAGCAGATATATTTTTATCTATTCTGGCTATTTTACCATTTGTGACCAAAATGTCTGAATTTTCTTTTACACCTTTCGTTATGGTAAGAACGGTTCCGTTTTTTATGAGAACATTTTGAGCGTTTAAAAGAACAGGCATAATTACTGCCAAAACAATTGTCAATCTATTCATGATATATATTTATTAAAGATTGTTTTAATTAATATTTTGGATCGCCTTCATAATCTCCTTTTATCGGGAAAGATCCAAATTGACCTACAGAAATAGATCCTGTATAAGATTTATCTTCAAAATTCAGGTCAAAATCCACTTTTACCGGTGCGCCCATGTCCGTTGTGATATTAAAAGTAATTTTTTTGCCATCCACAATAACATCAGAAGCTGAATCTTCTTCACTAGGAGCTGAGTCATCGACAACAGTCACTTTATATTCTCCACTGGCTTTTTTGATTATTATTTTTCCTTTCTGGGTTGAGCCTGGTATTTCGACAGTATATGACCAGCTTCCAACCATTTTTCCCGATTCTGATGGCTTATTTTCTGTCTTTTTGGTTTTTTCTGTAAATTCATATTTCTGTCCATCAACAAAAACATATTTAATGGTGGCCTTTTCATCAAAATAAGGTTTGTCTGTAATGACAAGATTGGCTATTTTTCCCTTCTCTACTGTACCGGCAAGATGAGAAATACCAAGTATTTGTGCAGGGTGTGTGGTAAGTGCGGCCAATGCATAATTTTCGGAAAGACCGTTCTGTATAAGTTTTCTTAGATTCTTGCGAATATCTGCAGGCTTAACAGTCATATATGAAAATCCAAACTTTACACCTTGTTTTTCAAATAATCCGGCTTGCTCCAGGTATTGTTTAATTGAAGCTTCTTTTTTCTGGTCAAAACCATCTTTCTCAGGATTTTTTTCTTCTTTAACTACTTTTTTAACATCCTTGGTTGCCGTCGAATCTTTCTTTTCAGGAGCATCTCCCTCCTTTTTGGTATCTTTTTTATCTTCCTCCGGCAATTCAAGCGAGAGCAAAACGGGAATACTGCTTTTTTTAATTCGATCCAAATAATGCCATCCTTGTTTTACTTCAGTGAGTACCATGTCAAATCCCAACTCATCCTTTAAAGACAAAGCTTTATGAACATCTTTGGTCCTTGATGCTACAAAATAAAGGGGCATCTTTTTTATGGTGACCGGATACATAGACATTAGTTCTTTATTATAATCAGGCCTGGAAAGTCCTGCAGGATTAAGCTTAAATTTCTCTTCGTGTAGTCCGGTTATATTGGCATTTTTGTATAAATCCCTGAATTTGGCTAATATCGCTATCGATGTAGAAGGATAAACGCCTCTATTGGCTTCCAACTGAAAATTTTGTGAAGTATTGGACTTTAGCAACATCTTATCGTTGGCCCCTTCCCCTAAAAGAAAAATACTATTTTGTCCTGGAAGCATTAATCCTCTTGGAGCAACCTGAGCAATCGCAAAACCTGCTGATCTCATATCTGCAACGGATTTATCTAAGGATTTGAATAAGTCACTGCCACTTATTTGAGGAGTTATACCTGCCACATCGTTAGGCGGATTACCCGGATCCTGAACTTTAGCACGATCCTTGTTTTCGGGTTTGGCTATACCTGTGTTGGAATGTGCGTCTATAAAACCCGCATATACATACAATGAGTCAGCTAATACTATTTGTGCATCAAAAGGAATTTTTACCGCCGTACCAATTTCTGAAATAAATCCATCTTTTATTATTACGTTTTGTCCGGATAAAAGAGAACCGGGTTGAGGAATTACGAAACAGTTTTTAAGATAAAAAGTCCTGCTTAGCTGTTTTGGGGAGTCACTATTTTGGCCTGATAAAGAGGCGCTTGATATAGAAACGAGGAAAATAAGGCATGATAATACCCTGAAAGGATTTGTATACATCTGAATTGTTTCGACGGTTATTTCAATAAATGCTGATCAAAAATCTACACGGGTTCAAAAGTAATAAAACTGATTATATAAAACTGATATTTTAATAATTATTTAAACAGGGGGTTCAATTTTACACCAGAAAAGTTTAAAAATGAAAACCCGAATTGTTTTATCTTGTTATACAGTATCTTTACCTTTTTTTCTTCAAACATACTCATTTGAAAGTTTATTTATTACTTTGTTTCTTATTCATATTTTCTACTACATCCTTTTGTCAGCAAATCTTGCTGGATGAATCTTTTGATGATTGGAATAACCAGAATTATAGTTTTAAAGACAAATCAGGAGACAACAACAGCTCTGGTATAGATCTTACTGATGTAAAAATCAGCAATGATGATCGATATCTTTATTTGTATTTTGATTTGAATAAAGAGATAAACATTCAGGAAAACAATAATCTGACCCTATTTATTGATATCGACAATAATGCTTTTACTGGCATCAATAAATACGGTATCGGAGCAGATTTAGTGTATTTCCTCGGTTCAAGAAGCGGTCGGATATATCAAGGCTCTTCCACTTACACCATATTTCATAATAATATAGGGCTTATTACCTCACCAACAGTGACCAGCGAAAGATTTGAAATGAGCATTCAACGCACATTTTCAATCGGCAATATTCAGTTCAAAATGTCTGATGCAATTAAAGTAATCCTCTCTGATGAAGGCATAGCAGGGGATAGGGCGCCGGATATTAATGGTGGGTATGGCTTTGAATTTGATAAAAATAAAGTTTTTGTTCCGTCAATGTTTTCTTTAAAAAAGGAGAAATCTGAATATTTAAGAGTGCTTTCATACAATGTACTCAGAGACAATCTTTTTGATCCTTCACTTCAACAAAACTACCGAAGAATATTGAAAGGATTGAGTCCGGATATTATTGGTTTTTGTGAGATTTATGACAGGTCACCGGAACAGACAGCGGCATTAGTAGAGAGTCACCTACCTTCTGCCGGAAATCAGAAATGGTACTTTGATGGAACAAGTCCGGACATCCGTGTTGTAAGCCGTTATCCCATTGTGAATAGGAGAAGTATCAATGGCAACGGTGCTTTTCTGATAGATTTGGGTAAATCAAAACTGGTTTTTATAGTAGCTCATTTGCCTTGTTGTGACAATGAATTACAAAGACAACAGGAAGTGGACAATATTATGTCCTTCATAAGAGGGATAAAATTTGGAATATCCCCTTTTCAGACTCCACAAAATACACCAATAATTATAGTAGGTGATATGAATCTTGTGGGCCTTAGGCAGCAACAACAGACGTTTTTGACAGGAAATATAGCAGATAATAGCAGTTATGGTCCTGATTTTAAACCGGATTGGGATGGAACGGATCTTGAAGATGCTATTCCTTTGACAAATAATATGCCGGCCACTTTTACCTGGTATAGTGAATTTGGTACATATTCTGCCGGAAGGTTGGATTATTTAATATTTTCCGGGTCTGTCGTTGAAATGAAAAATAGTTTTGCTCTTTGGTCACCATCATTAACACCTGAACAATTATTATTGTCAGGCATCCAAAAAGATGATGTTCCAATTGCTTCTGATCACGTTCCTTTGATTGGTGATTTTTTGATGCCCGGTTTTTCGTCTTCTACCAGCACTGAAATAGTAAAAGCTCCCTTTGAATATAAGGTATCAAATGATCAACTGATTTTTAATTCTATGCTTTCAGGCCAGGTAACTATTACGGATATTTCCGGACGTACCATTTACAGTATTCAAAAAACCTCAGGCATTGACAAAATAGAAATTGATTTGAATTTTAACTCCGGTGTTTATATTTTACATTTCAGTACCGACAGAGAAAAATACAACACAAAATTTTTCAGGTAAGTTTAAACACCTATGATTAAAAAACTGAACATAATATGTATACAGTCTCTGATCAATTTATCTCCCGCTTTAACACATGACCTCAATAAAAATAAGGAATAAGTCGCCAGGTGCGTTGTACATAATTTTGAAAAGCCGGATTAGATTTGTATTTATTTATATTGGCTTTTTCTATCAAAGGAATTCCACTGACTCTTATAAGTAGAATGATTACCCAAAGGGGACTTACAATACTCCACCACATCCATCCATCCAATGAAGGAGCCACGTACCAGAATATTCCTATCCAAACCAAAATTTCTCCCAGATAATTAGGATGTCTTACTTTAGAATATAAACCCGTTTGTATAAAGCCGGACTCACCTGAGTTTTTAAATATAAATT
Organism: Saprospiraceae bacterium; assembly: GCA_016714445.1. Taxonomy (GTDB): domain Bacteria; phylum Bacteroidota; class Bacteroidia; order Chitinophagales; family Saprospiraceae; genus OLB9. The sequence continues at coordinate 895,550 of JADJNF010000008.1, forward strand.
TTTGCCAGTCTGCTACACTTTCAATAATCCATCCTAATGCCCAAATTAAAATAGCTGGAAAAACAATCTTTAAATCATTAGCAATCAATCCGGTCATTACGGGCAAAGCGATAATCCAGATACTTATAGATTGAAGCAACCAAAATTTTAGAAAACCAGATTTACTCGACCTGAATTCATCAAAGCGGGTGTCTCTTCCCATCTTGTAGATCCTGTAAAATAAAAAACCTCCCAGTCTCATTGCCCACAAGGATACCATTGAAAGTAAAATAATTCTTGCCGGTTCAATATTGCTATAACTTAAGAAAAAATATACCGCTACGGCAATATAACAAGCACTATAGCTTATGTCAGTGAGGTGATCGCTTTGATTTCGGAATGCCCAAATGTATGCCAAAATATTGACCAAAGTGATGAGGAGGAAGGAAATAAAAATGGCTGTCATCGTGGGATAACAGCCATTTTATCATTTTGTTTTAACTTACCAGAATACTTTATTATGGCAATTCTTCTCCCTGTGAGGATATCAAAATTTCAAACCATTGTTCATTGCTTAATACCATATCCAGCAACTCTGCTGATTCTTTGATTTTATCCGGTTTTGCATAATTGACTACCGGCAAAATACCTGCAGGATGATGCATTAAAAACAGCAATGCCATGTCAGATAATGACCAACCATATTTGTCAGCCAGCTTCTGAAGCCTCATTTCAATTTTTTTGCCTGCCTTGGTATTTGTATAGATGGATCCACCACCCAAAGGTGACCAAGACATTGGTATCATATCATAGGCTACGCATGTATCAATGGTACCATCATACAACGGTCCGAGATGTGTCATGGAAACTTCTACTTGATTGGACATAATCGGATAGTATTTTGACATGGCCCTGATCTGATCAGGAGAAAAATTTACAACCCCAAAATCTTTTACTTTTCCCGACTCCCTAAGGATGTAAAAAGCGTCAGCCATTTCCTGATAATTCATGATTGGGCTTGGTCTGTTGATCATTAATACATCAATATACTCCGTATTAAGATTCTCCAGAGATTGTTCAACCGATTCAATAATATGCCTTTTGGATGTATTATAATGAGAAATCTGAAAACCAGGCTTTTCAGCACACGGTTTTATGATGCCACATTTTGTGATAAGTTGTACTTGATCCCTTGGTACACCACTCAAAATAAGGGCATCTCCAAATTCTCTCTCTGTAGTATAATTTCCATAGATGTCTGCATGATCAAATGTAGTAACGCCATACTCAACACATGAGTTGATCATGGAAGCCATCTTTGATGATGACATCTTTGACCCCCAACTACCCCATCTGATGACACCTGCAATTACTTTAGAAAAATTGTTCATCTTAGAAAAATTAGTTAATTAATAAATTATTGGTTTTTTAACACTTCAAGTGCATCCTGCACTCTTTTATCTTCTTTATTCAAATTATATGCCGATTCGTAATCTTTGAGAGCTTCTGTCTTTTTTCCCAACTTTTCATTCACAACTCCTCTCATATAGTAGCCCATATAATTGGTCGGAACGACACCAGTCAATAAATCAAACTGTTCATAAGCCCTGACAATAGAATCTGTCTCTAAATATAATAATCCGGAATTCAGATACGCATCTCCATATGATTTGTCTGTGGTTATTATTTCTCTGTAAAGTTTTTGTGCTCCAGGTATATCGCCGTGATTTTGTAAATAAAAAGCTTTGGCGTGCAGGGCCTGCATCGATTTTGGATTGCTTAAGATTGCACTTTCGTAATATTTAAGTGCTTTAGGATCTTTTTTCTCTTCATACATTTCACCTAATATAATCCAGGCATCAGTAAGTCCGCTATCCATCTCCACTGCCGTCTGATAGGCATTCATGGCCCGAACTTTATCTCCAAGCGATCTGAAATTCATACCAAGCATAAAGTAACCTTCTGCATTTTGAGCATCCAGTCTCACTACTTCATTTAAAGTAAGAATAGATCCGTCATAATCTTCCAGGATATACTTAAGTTCTGCCAATTTTAGTAAAGATGGAACTCTTTCCGGATATATGGTCAAAACTTTCATCATGGTATTCAATGCTTCTTTACTATTGTAATAATCCAGATACGCATCTGATAAAAGATGATAAAAATCAGGGTTTAGAGAATCAATAGACATCGCTTTTCGCAGGTCAAGAATAGCATTATCATAGGCTGATTTCTCATAAAATTTTTGAGCTCTTTGATAATAAAGACCGGCATTTTTAGGATCAGTATTTATCTGATTTGTAATGGCATCTATTTCCTGATCCCCGAAAGTATCAAGACCCTTAGATACATCTGATTTACACGATATAATAAAGACCAGTAAAACCAAAGCCAAGTTTAATATATATCTCAATCTATATGGTTTTATAATCATACTTAACATTACTTACAAATGATTTCTTTATTGAAAGAGTATGCACTTTGTTTAAAACTATTGAATTCTGCAGCGAATTTTGCCTCTGAATATATATTTTCATGTCCTCCGTCTTTTACAGTTATGAATGTGGACCTGACTCCCACTTTCTGTGCCTGTTTATGTATTTCGGAGCTACCATATAGTTTAAGAATTGGAATGCCCAATGGTTTTACAAAATCATAGCCATATGGCACAACATCATCTTTGTCTCCATGTAAACTGATAATAGGAGCTTCTCCTGCATCCATAAAATAAGGTCGATATATAGCCCCTGATAAATTTAATACTCCCTGTACTTTTGAAGAATATTTCAGATTTTCAGCATCCCCTGAATTACCTTCTATTCCACCATTTTTATCCACAGTGGCTTTTACATGTGCTTCAGTATTGTCTGTTATGTCAAAATATGATGCCTGTATGGCTGTTATTGCACCAGCTGAAACTCCTCCAGCTATGATCATATCCGGATCAATCCTGAATGTATTGGTTGTGGCAGCATCTTTGCGCAAATGTCTGATGGCTGCTTTCATATCTCCCGAAGCTTTAATTGCTATGTCAAATCCTTTGATTGAGTCTATTGGCCATTGGGCAAAACTAAGCAAACGATAATCAATACAAGCGGTCACATATCCTAGCTTAGCGATTTCTTTGGCTAAGTCCGCCAACTGTTTTCTATCTCCTGTGATGAAACTTCCGCCAAAAGCGAGCACCACAACAGGACGTTTTTTCAAGGTGTCTCCCACTGGTTGGTAAACATCCATAAGCAGATCCTGATTTAATCCCAACGTATTTATGTTTGATCCGTATTTTACGGTCAATATTTCGGTATCAGTAAAAATTTGTTCTACATATCTATCGGATTCACAAATGATTGTTTTTTCATCAGGCGTTAATGGCTCATCCTTAGCACATGATGATACAATGAGAATCAGAACTAAAAACTTAAATACACTTTTCATTTATACACTTTTTATTTAATGGTAACAAATTTATATTTGAACTGTTATACCCAGCCTTACAGCGGCACTCCTGGAGTCAAATGGACGGATAATACCAGCTATATTTTCTGTGGATAGATAGCCCGATACAGGTCCAAGCTTTAGTCTGCCAAACAACCCAACTGAAGAATAATTGTTTTTTGAGATCGAAAATTGTACTCCAAGATCAAAAACAGGAAATTTCAACATGGTGGATGCTGATAATGAATGTCGTTTAAATCCAAAATCATTCCTAAGCAGATATAGTGCGTTAAATGTCCAGCGATGGTTCAAATGATACGTACCCCCGAGCGTAAATGTACTGTTTAGTAATGTTGAATACTCTTCAATTTCTGAGGTAACATTTATTTTATTTAATAAGGTATCCGCAATTGAAATGGTGGTAGTATCCCCCAAATAATTCACTATATCCAGGCCTTCAAATGTAAAAGTGCCTTTGCTGGAATATTTTCTAGGAAAAAAATCCCAGGATATACTACCAATGTCCAACGCACTTGCGGATAGTGTCAACTTGTCGTCCAGTTTGAAAGATGCTCCCAAATCAAATGCTAATCCACGATTATTATAAAAAAGATTATCGAATGTGAATCCTGAATAATCAATAGTAATGCTATCCAAACTAGAATATCTCAATAATGCGCTGCTGCGTATTAGATAGTCGTTTTTTAATTCGAGTTGATAAAATTCAGGATTGGTGCTAAATTGTACATCATTGATTTCGGTGCTTATTGAAGCCGTACCGTAAAGTAATTTTCCTTTTAATCCTAGTGTAAAATTTCCTAAAGTTTTTTGAATTCCTAGATAGAGTTCGTTATAAGCTAAGACGTCAAAAGCAGGACCAATCTGGATTTGCTGACCAATGAATGCCGCATTTCCCTGCGAAGCAACTTCCAATAATCCTTTGGGATACCTTATATTTGCAGAAGACCTGAAGCTATGTCCACCCATAACCACAATTCCACCGATTTTTACACCTATATCCAGTGTGTGAATGTCATTCGTAAAAAAGATATTGTGAAAATCACCTAACTTATCTGACAGTTTTTTTACGTCAATATATCTTTCACCAGATACATTTTTACTGGTAAGTTTATTTATTGGTGGTCCATCTGTACCCAATAAAAGTTGGAATCCTCCCAATGAAGCATTAAACGTTTTATCAAGAGACAATCCGGGATTCAGAAAAGTACCTGGCATAGACCCCTGTAGATGCAATAAATTGATATCCTGAGCATTAGTCACAGTTACCAGACAAACCATCATATGGATCAGCATTAATGTATACTTTACCATATCAATTTTTTCTATATTTAATTTTAGCCCCTAATTTTAGGCCCAAACCATATGTATCATAGATCCACAAGGATTTTTTCATATCGCTTCCCGTAGTATTAAAACTACCTAAAAGAACAAGCCTTTTTGATTTTCTAATTTTTTCAAAGCGCGGCTGATCAAAAGTTATGAAATCAATTTTTTCGGCTCCCGGTGTAGTCTTTCCATTGGGTTGAATATTGGCAGCAGCCAGTTTTAGTCCGTCACCACTAAAAAGCTGATCTATATTTTTGCCTGATTCATCCAGAAAAAAAGCCTGAACCACCATATCAGCCGGAAAATCATTGGATGTTATGGCTTTAAATTCCGCAGACTGTACTTCTTTAATATCATCCAGATCTATATCAAGTGTATCCGTTACTACCAGTTGGTTGACGGATCCGTTGAGAGGTACTTCTACTGCTACATTTGCTAAAAAATAACCTTCATCTGTAATAAAACCTTTTATCGTAGTATCCCTTTCAGGATTCACGAGAGCGCTTATATCATAAGAAATGGTTTTTGTTTTTTCGTTGAAAACTTCCCTTATGTTGGAATTATCTTTATTAAATTCAAAAAATGTTCTTTTTATGGTGCCTATCTCAGAGAAAGTCGGGTAAGCAAAGTCAAATCCTGTATTAATTAAGGTGCTTTCAAGGTTTACAAGATTTCCTGTGATTGATGTTAGTTCCATTCTATTGACTTTTGATCTGACAGGCAACCCAAATCCATTATCAACACTTATGGTAATTTTTGGGTCTTCAAAATCAAAACTCCCGCTCAACCATTTGTTGAATAAACCTATGTCAATGATACTTCCTGACTCAGCGATAACATGATAACCAAGGTAGCCTTCCAAATAAGAAAACTTGATCACATCAAAATTCATTTGGGCATTATCCAGCTTTATTTTCTGCCCATCCGGTAGGATTGCTTCATAATGGAAGGTAAGAGAGTTGGTTTCGCTTTGCAATGTCCAGCCATCTATTGAAATTTGTTCTGTTTGAAGTTTTAGTGGGACAGAATTATTATACTTTAATGTGAAATCACGTTCAAATCTCTGACCATTTTTTGTCAACTCCAATATCTGCATTTTTATTTTAACGTCCTGAGGAATGGCATTTTCAAAGCTAAAACTAATTTTGGTGTCTTTGAATACAGCTCTTTTTAACAGATAATTGGTATTGGGGATGATTTTTACATTAAATAGGGTGTCCAGAATCGGGTAAGGAAATAACCCGGGAAATGGAGGAAAAATAACTGATGAAGTCCGTCTGATCACTTCTCCATTGTACAAAACTGTAGCTTTCCCGTCTGCAGAAATTCTTAATCCAGTGTTGCCTTTTGAAACTTCTGCAATTTTAGAAACAGTAACCTTTGTGCTGACTATAGGTACAGCAATCTCATATTCTGATTCACTCCAGCCGAATGCTGTTTCTTTTTCAGTATCAATACATGAAAACAATACCAGAAATAATGCCGGAATAATAGTTTTTATAAGTTTAATTATCCGCATAGATGTATGATTGTGACCCGCTTAAAACAATGTTTAGCAATTTCTGACCACAAGATAGGACAAAATGAGTACATTTAAACCAAAATCAATCTACTTTTTTGATTTTCCAGCAAGCAATCCCCAACCGCCACTACCAATCAGAAACCCAAAAGAATACCAGAACCCATTGTTATTGGTGGCAAAAACGCTAATATTTTCTTTAAACAACATACCCACCAAGCCAAAAGGAGCAATAATGCCATGCCAGATGCCACCTAAAAATCCGTATGTCTCATCTGAAATACAAGCATCAATATTTTCTTTTTGTGCACAACCTGAGAATAATATTACCATCACTAAAATAATACTCCCTACCTTAAATAATGTATTCATGTTTATGATATTTTCTATTTTGACAACAAAATTCAGTAAAATAAAATTCCCCTGATTATAACATCCATGAAACATCGATTTTGAATCGCTTGATACTTAAAAAATAGATTGCGAAAAATCCTTTTTTAGTGTCATTAATTTTATAAAAGATATAGTTTTTGATGCCCAAATGCCACTCCATATTTTTTGTCTAAAAGGTATTTTTTCATCAGGAAATTTATCGTCCCGGACATAAATCATCTTAAGAATGGGCGCATATTTTTTTAAAAATTTTGTCATCGGTATAACTACAAATTTATTATATTTTAGTCAGAAGTTGCAAAGTATACAATTGCTTATTTCTGACCAAAAAATTTCTTACTTTTGTGCGTGGTTTAAATGAGATTTTTAACTTTAATTCAAAGGAATGTTTTTCAAATCTAAATTTATTTTATCTTTATTTCTGGTTTTTATCCTTAGTACTTCTTATGCCGGCGAAGGTATGTGGTTACCGCAGCTTTTAAAACTCCTTAATGAAAAGGAAATGAAGACCATGGGAATGAAAATTTCTGCAGAAGATATTTATAGCGTCAACAAAGGTTCATTAAAAGATGCCATTGTTCATTTTGGCGGATTTTGTACATCAGAAATCATTTCTTCCAATGGGTTGCTATTGACAAACCATCATTGCGGATTCAATGCTATACAATCACATTCGACAGTTCAAAACAATTTGATAAAGAATGGATTCTGGGCCAAAAACAATAGTGAAGAACTTCCAAATGCAGGTCTTACAGCAACATTTATTGACTATATAGATGATGTTACATTAAAAGTTATGAATGGCGTAAAGGAAGGAATGTCAGCTGTTGAGAGACAAACTTTGGTAGATAAAAATCTAAGTGAAATACGTAAAACTTACAGATTAGAAACCTATCAGGATGTAATTGTAAAACCATTTTTTGATGGAAACCAATATTTTGCTTTTGTTACAACAATATATAAGGATGTCAGGCTGGTTGGCGCACCCCCTGAATCAATAGGTAAATTTGGATCAGATACGGACAACTGGGTATGGCCGAGACATACAGGAGATTTTTCTCTATTTAGAATATATGCCGGAAAAGATAATAAACCGGCAGAATATTCTCCTGACAATGTTCCGTATACTCCAAAACATTTTTTACCCATTTCATTAGACGGAGTGTCAGCAGGTGATTTTACTATGGTTTTCGGCTTTCCTGCTAAAACCAATCAATATCTACCTTCTTCTGCTATTACTCAAATCGTAAAAACGCTTAATCCCGCAAAGATTGCCATACGGGAAACTTCGCTCAAAATTATGGATAAATATATGAGAGAAGATGAAGCTACTAAAATAAAATATGCTTCAAAATATGCTACTATTGCAAATTACTGGAAAAAATGGATAGGGGAGTCACAGGGATTGGAGAAAACAGATGCCATTAAGAAAAAATTGGATTATGAAGCAGAATTTCAAAAGAGATTAAAGCCTGAAAGTCCTTACCAAAACTTACTAAAGGATCTTGAAAACCTTTTCAGAGATATAGATTCATATGCCCTTGCCAGAGATTATTATAGCGAAATTGTTCAGAGAAATGTTGAATTAACTACGTATATGTCTACTTTAAAAAGACTTGTATCTGCTTATGAAAAAAATGGTGATAAAGAATACAAAACTCAATTAGAAAAAGTAAAAGAATCAAGTATAACTTTTTATAAGAATTTTGACAGTCAGATTGATCAGGAAAAATTTGGTGCGTTGCTTACTATGTATGTGAACAAACTGGACAAAAAATTTATTCCGGAGTATTTAAGACGCGAAAATCTTGGTATGTCTTATGATGAAACTTTTGATCAAATGGTTAGGGACCAATACATCCTTAGCAGTTTTACGACAGAAAAAGAAGCATTTGATGTTTTTTCTCTTGAGCCGGCAAAAGCAGTTGCAGCAATTAAAAGTGACCCGATATACGCCCTTGCATCCCAATGGTCAGATTTTTACAACAAAGAAATCTCAACGCCATATAATAACCTGAGAAAAGAAATTGACCTTAAACTGGAAATGTATACCAAAGCCCAGTTGGAAGTATTTAAAGATAAGAGATTTTATCCAGACGCCAACAGCACGATGCGTGTTACTTATGGCAATGTGAAAGGATATGAGCCAAGAGATGCTGTTGAATACGAACATGTTACATATCTGGATGGTGTGATAGAAAAATATATACCCGGTGATTATGAATTTGATGTATCACCAAAAATGCTTGAACTATACAAAACCAGAGATTATGGTAAATACGCAGATAAAAACGGCAAATTACCTGTATGTTTTATAGGTTCAAACCACACTTCACAAGGAAATTCAGGTAGTCCTGCAATCGATGCTTACGGAAATCTTATAGGATTAAATTTTGATCGGGTATGGGAAGGGACCATGAGTGATATCAATTATGATGCAAGCATATGTCGAAATATCATGGTAGATGTCCGTTATATTCTATGGGTGATAGACAAATATGCCGGGGCGGGTCATCTTGTTAAAGAAATGAAATTGGTGCACCCAAAACAAAAAACCAATAAGAAAAAGTAATCTTCCTACATCCATATAAATGCAAAAATGCAGATTGTAAAAACCAAAACGTTTTTTTTAGTTTCCTTCCTTTTATTAATCAATTTGCTTTTTGCATTTGTTTCCGGAAGTAATGCTGATAAGACAGCCAGCGAACCATCAATCACCATTAAAGGTATAACGGTGGTTGCTCCCCCTAAAGCAATAGGCGCTCCTGCGTTTAAACGTCTGAGGGATATAAATACCGAATGGGTGTCATTTGTGCCATATGGTTTTACAAAAAAAGGGGGAAATGATATCAGATACAACCTTGACAGACAATGGTGGGGAGAAAAAACAGAGGGCATAGAAACCTGTATTATTGAAGCAAAAAATCAGGGGTTAAAGGTCATGCTGAAACCACAGGTTTTTATTGGTGGCGGCTGGATCGGAGAAATGGATTTTGATACAGAAGCAAAGTGGAAAACATGGGAAGTTAATTACCGGAAATTTATCATGGAGTATCTCAATGTGGCTGTCAAGCACAATGTTGAAATGTTTTGTGTGGGAACTGAGTTTAATATTGCCGTAGTAAAAAGAGAAAAATTCTGGAAGGAACTCATCAAAGAAATCAGACTTTCTTATAAAGGTCTGCTTACCTATTCAGCCAATTGGGACAGTTATAATAAGGTCGGTATCTGGAAAGAGCTTGATTTTGTAGGTATTAGTAGCTATTTTCCTCTATCAGATGCTAAAAATCCCACCGTAGGACTATTGGTCAAGGAATGGAAACCGATAGTGAGAAAGTTAAAAGCATTTTCATCATCACAGAAAAAGAAGATCATTTTTACAGAATATGGTTACATGTCTGTGGACGGCTGTGCGGGAAAAGCCTGGGAAATAGAAAAAGCCAAACACAACCTGAATATCAATCATTTTGCACAAAGCAATGCATACGATGCACTCTGGACGTCGCTAGTCAATGAAGATTTTTGGGCAGGTGGATTTTTATGGAAATGGTTTCCCGAAGGAATGGGGCATGAAGGATACCCTGAAAAAGACTATTCTCCTCAGGATAAACCTGCGGAACAGGTGATCAAAAAATGGTTTAATCAAAACAAAAAGATTTAATATGGTAGCTGTTATTGAAAAAACAAGTGATTTAGTTTCTTTAATACAAAATAACAAACAAAAAGGAAATACTGTAGGGTTTGTGCCAACAATGGGAGCTTTGCACAAAGGTCATCTTACATTGGTAAAAAAATCAATTAAAGAAAATGACCTTACCATTGTTTCCATATTTATAAATCCCACCCAGTTTAACGATAAAAAAGACCTTGCCAAATATCCAAGAACCCTGGAGGCAGATCTTGAAAAATTAATCCCCACAGGAGTTGATGTTGTATTTGCTCCAACTATCCTTGAAATCTATCCTGATGGTGATGAAAAGGGGTCAAATATTGATCTTGGGGATTTAGATAACAACCTGGAAGGTGCTTTTAGGCCTGGTCATTTTAAAGGTGTTGCTCAGGTGGTTAAGAGATTACTCGAAATTGTTACGCCGGATAAACTATATATGGGACAGAAAGATTTTCAGCAGTTTACCATCATACAATACATGATAGATTCGTTGAAAATCAAAACAAACCTGGTGGTTTGTCCCATAATTCGTGAGCCAAATGGTCTGGCCATGAGTTCAAGAAATGAAAGACTGAGCCACTCGACAAGAGAAAAAGCTGGAATTATTTATACTACTCTTAAAGCAATAAAAAAAAGTAAAGGGAACAAAACGATTAAAGAGTTGGAACAATATGGTCTAAAAAGATTATCTATTGCCCCATTCGAGCCTGAATATGTTTCTATTGTAGACGGACACAAATTAACATTACTCAATGACATGAATGATACTGATTACGCTGTTGTCTGCGTAGCTGTTTGGGCAGACGGGGTCAGATTAATTGACAACATTATTCTTTAGGAGTAACTATTTAGGTAGGATCAAAATATTTGATAAGCAATACCTAACTGGAGATTTTTAAGTAAAATTTTAGCATTTTCAACAGTCTGTCCCTGATTATTTACAAATTCTAAGTTAGAAATAGAAGTCAGGCTACTCGCATATTGCAAATGAAAAGTAAGTTTATCAATTGGAAATAATCTTACTCCAAGTATGTAAGTAAAATCTGATGAGTTGGTAATTTTGTACACAGACTCACTCCAAACATCATCTATTTTAATCTTTTCACTTGTTCGGATAGCAATTCCCAATCCACCATAAACGGCAAGGTGTTTTATTATTTTATATTGCAACTGAGGAAGCAGATCAAGATACTGAAATCTATATCCGGCAATATCCTGACTATCCTGTATATCAAAGTTGTAACCTTTACGCGAAAATTGAATATCAAGCCCAATATTTAGATTATTTGTTAATCCCAATTCGGGTCTACCTGATAAAAAATAATTGGTGGCTGAGTTGGGTTTGACAAAATCAACATTTCTTATGCTAATATTTGAAAAATTGGCACCTCCCCCAACCAATAGTTTTATCTGAGCATTCATGTTTTGAGCCTGAAAAAATAATACTATAAAAGCTGAAAAAACAATCCGGGACATAATCATCTTTCTTGTTATAACGTGTAAGATATATTAAATTGTTGTGTTACTGTGAAGTTTTAACACTCATCGGGTGGTATTTCATCATCGTTTCTCTCAAATATTTTCGGTCCACATGTGTATAAATCTCGGTAGTCAGGATAGACTCATGACCCAGCATTTCCTGAACGGCTCTGAGGTCAGCCCCACCTTCGACAAGATGTGTAGCAAAAGAATGTCTGAAAGTATGTGGACTTACCGTTTTATGGATCCCCGCCAGAGCAACAAAGTTTTTTATCAAAGTAAATATCATCACTCGGGTCAATCCCTTTCCCCGACGATTGAGAAAAAGGATATCTTCCGCTCCTTTTGCAATTACCGGCAAAGATGTACGCTCTGTCATGATATATAAATCTATATGTTTGATCGCAGAATCACCAATAGGAACCAATCTTTCCTTGTTATTCTTACCCAAAACTTTAATAAAACCCTGTTCCGGAAAATAGTTGCTAAGTTTCAGGGTGACTAATTCCGTAACTCTTAATCCACAGGCATATAGTGTCTCCAGCATTGCTCTGTTTCGCTGACTATGTGGTTGTGACATGTCTATTGAACTCAAAATCAGATCAATTTCTTCGTAACTAAGCACATCGGGTAAAGTACGCCGAAGTTTAGGGCTTTCAAGCAATTCTGATGGATCTTTATCAATAATATCTTCCATCACCAGATACTTGTAAAAAGCTCTGATACCCGATATGATTCTGGCCTGACTTTTTGGCTCAAGACCAAGATCATTGATATAATAGATAAAAGCCGTGAGGTGTTCTCCCGTTAATTTATCGGGTGTAAGGTCTATTTTCTGAATAAGAACAAATTCAAGTAGTTTGCCGACATCCCTGATATATGCTTCAATAGAGTGAGCCGATAGCGACTTCTCAAGAAGAAGGTAAGCTTTAAATCCTTTAATACTACTGTTCCAGTCCATGATGTAAGATAACTAATAACAAACGTTTTTAAGTATTATTTGTTATCCTTTGATATTAATGAAGTGAATTAAAAACAAATGGTTAATTTCTTTGCAAGTCATTGATCTTTTTCGATAGTTTAAGTGTATGTGTTTTTAAATAATTAGAAGGAAATGAAAATAGGTATTGTATGTTATCCAACTTTTGGTGGAAGTGGAGTAGTGGCGACTGAGTTGGGGCTTGGTCTGGCCGACAAAGGACATGATGTGCATTTCATTACCTACAAAAGACCGGTAAGACTTACTGCGTTTCACGCCAATGTTTATTTTCATGAAGTTACATCAATGGAATATCCATTATTTGAATATACACCTTATGAAACATCACTGGCAAGTAAACTGGTGGATGTAGTCCGATTTGAAAAGCTCGATATTCTCCACGTTCATTATGCTATACCACATGCAGCTGTGGCGTATATGGCTAAGCAGATTCTAAAGTCACAAGGCATAAATATTCCGATTATTACTACACTGCACGGCACAGACATTACCCTTGTAGGGACCGACAGTTCATTTGCTCCGGTAGTTGAATTCAGTATAAATGAATCAGACGGTGTGACCGCAGTTTCAGAGCATCTCAGACAAGAGACAATGAATACTTTTAAATTAAAAAAGAATATAAAAGTCATTCATAATTTTATTGATTTCAGTCGATTTCGTAAAACAAATAAAGACCATTTCAGAAAGGCGATCGCTCCTGAAGGAGAAAAGATTTTGGTTCACATTTCCAATTTCAGAAAAGTGAAGAGAGTGGAAGATGTTATTCATATTTTCGAGAGGGTGAGCAAAAGAACAAAAAGCAAGTTATTACTGATCGGTGATGGACCTGAACGAAAGTACATGGAAGAACTTTGCAGAAATCTACATCTGTGTGATGAAATCAGATTTTTGGGTAAACAGGAGGCTGTAGAAGAACTTTTAGCGATAGCAGATTTATTTATATTACCATCTGAAAATGAAAGTTTTGGATTGGCTGCGCTTGAAGCAATGGCATGTGAAGTACCCGTGATTTCTTCCAATGCCGGGGGGATACCTGAAGTAAATATCGACGGGGTGACAGGATATATGTGTGAAGTAGGAGACGTGGATGGTATGGCAGCCCGATGTATTGAGTTGCTAGAAGATGAAGAAAGTCTGGCTGTTTTTAGAAAAAATGCCTTTAAGCAAGCTCAAAGATTCGATATCCACGAGATATTGCCAAGTTATGAAAATTATTATCTGGAGATTATCAAAAGCACTAAATTCAATTAAGCGTGTTTAAATTTTCAAACTTTCATTCAAGAATAAAAATTTAAACATATCTAATTCACTATCATAATTTTAGTAACAAAAGCATCTGTAGACTGAGAAGTATTTTCATTGGCACTAAATACCAGATAAATGCCGGAAGCTGCTCTGACCCCATTGTAATCATTTCCGTCCCAGACCGCTTGCCCACCGAGAGCTTTGGTTTCATATACCAATCGTCCGTTTATATCTGTTATCTTTACATTTGCATCCCGAACAAGTCCTTTTATAGCAATTGGTCCGGTATAATCTGGTCTTACAGGATTAGGAAAGGCATATACATTAGTGCTGTGAGATCTCCCTCCGCCTGTGGTTTCTGTCTTATAGCTTTGAATACCTCCTGTAGATATAACAAACATTTCCCCTGAGTCTGTATTAAAACCCAAATCAGTTACTTTATTGTCCAGCAAAGGAGAATTCCGGACATCAAATTTTGCTTCCTGTGTTATGCCATCCGGAGATTGTATAAATATTCCATTGCGCGTACCAAACCATTTTCTGTTTCCACCATCCACTTCTATACTGAGGATATCTTCATCTCTAAGCAACAAAGCGGGTATGCCATCTACTATCACTTTTCGCGTATTTCCCCTGCATGATTCACTAAATGGATCTCCGCAATCAAAAACCACAGGCCCGCGATCTGTTCCTACCCAGACACTTCCATCAAGATCTACCACTAAGGAATTTACTTTATTCCCCGTGATTTCGCTGTTGTTTTTTGTAATATATCTTATTTTATCATCCGTTGGATCTGCAATTTTGGCCCCTTCATTATACACGATAAGACCATTGCCCACTCCAACCACTGCTATCCATTTGTTGCCTTGCTGGTCGATTACAATTTCGGCAAGACTGGTACTTCCCGGTACACTGAAATTGTGCCAGGTATTGTCTTTGGTTTTAACGGCAAGAGGTTTGGGGGCACCATAATTTGAAATCCATAAGTTTTCATCTTTATCAAAAACCATTCCTGCTATACGTGTTCTTGCCTCGTCACCCACGATAGCCTGTAATATACTATTGTCCTTATTCCAATGATGTAAGGCTTTGGTTTCTTCATTGTAGGATATTATTCCGTTAAAGTAGCTTCCCAGATACAATTCTGATGATTTGGGATGAGGTGCTAATGAAAATAGATGAAAGAAGTCCTTTTCTTCAAAAGGTAGGTTTTCATCATTAAAGTTTTCCCAAATATTGTTACTTAAAGTGTAAAATCCATATCTGGTATATTTATACTGGTAGTCTTCTGTTACTCCACCTGAACCAAAATATGCTTTATTTTTTTTAAATCTTACATGGCTGGCATCATTATTAAATGGTACAGGAAAAGTTAGTTTTTTACACTCTCCGGTCGTTTTGCCTTCTGTATATTTGACGGGCTCCCATAGATCAGCATACCAAACCCTTCCTTTTTCGTCTTCGACAGCATAAACACCCTTGCTGATACAGCCAGTAGATCTTTCTGTAATATTTCCGGATTGATCCATAAACAGAGTCCTGCTGTTATTTTTATTTTCTATGCCTATCATTAACGTAGTACCTTCATCTGAAAGGAAATTTATATTATCAGCCCCATCCGATGGAGCATATACCACATCAAAATTACCATTATCATTCCTTTTATAGACTTTGTTGTTTATCAATGCATACAATTGGTTAAATTTTACAGTCAGTGACTTTACCTCAAAGGATTGAGGCAGACCAGAAGAGGAGCCTATTGATTGCCATACATTAAAATCAGATATATTGCTTCCTTTAGATAGGACACTATACAGTCCATCATCAGTGCCAGCATACAGTGTGCCTGATAATTCAGCAACAGCCATAACTTTTAAGTCAGTAAATGTTGTAAAAGGAAACTCCAGTTTGTTAAGATCAAATCCTAAAATGCCAAAATCGGTTGCAAAATATGCATTGTTTTCACCGGAAATAAAAAAGTCATTCACCGTTTTACTTCCCAATATGCTCGTATTCGTTTTTATAAAAGGGATATTAATGATATCATTATCTCTGATGATATCAATATTATTGTCTTTATACACTATGATAAGTTGTAGGTTTTTTTGATCATAATACAAACCTCCTATATTTACATCCGTCAGACCGTCTTCTTTTGATAGAAAAGTAACAGAAATATCTTCCTTGTCAATGGTAAATATTCCTTTACTGGATGAAAAAATAATTTTATCCTTACTTTGTGTGATACTTCTCCCTTCTTTATAGGATAGGTGAGATTTCCATTGACCTATAGGAAGCAAACTTTGGGCAAACAATTCCGTCACTGTAAAAAATAACAGAACAAAAAGGTTAAAACTTATTTTTATCATATATTTCAGTACTTATTTAAAAGTATCTCATTATTTCACTTCTATCAAATTTCTTTTTGTTTTAACCAATCCTTCGGGAGAGACAAAATGATTTTTAAGACAAAAATGAGATACACCCATTATTTATTAGATATTAATAAAGCATTAACGATAGAAATAGATTTCAGAGTATTTCAAATGCACTATTTTACTTTTGATTCTCTTGAGAAAAATATAATTTTGTCGCGAAGAAACACAAAAACAAAGAATCAGAGCTTTTAAAGTTTTGATAATCATTTATTTGTAAACTTTAGAGTCTTGGTGCTATATTTTTTTAGCTTTACGAGGTGGCATGGATTTCAAAATGATTACTATCTATACATTACAGAATTTTCCAAATAATCATGTACGGCATCCGGCACCAGATATTGAACAGATTTACCTTCATGTAAAGCCTGTCTTATAAAAGTGGCTGAAATATCCAGTAATGGCACATCCATCTTTTTCACACGAGGATAATCAGAGAATTTATCAGGGTTGTGACCAGTTCTTTTGTATAAGTAAATATCATAATTATCCAATATCTGCTGGTAGTTTTTCCACTTATCAATATTTTCCAGATTGTCCCCTCCCATAATTAGCGCAAATATATGTTTTGGGTATTTTTCATTTAAAAAAGTCAATGTATCAATAGTATATGAAGGAAGTGGCATTGAAAATTCCACATTGGATGCTTTAATTTTAGTATTATTTCCTATGGCAAGTTGTACCAAATGATATCTGTCGTTGTCTTTTGCCAGCGAAGCTTTATTCTTAAGCGGATTATGAGGACTGACCACCATCCAAATCTGATCCAGGTCCGAATATTGAACCATGTGATTGGCAATAATCATATGGCCAACATGAACCGGATTAAAAGATCCGAAAAAAAGTCCGATTTTCATCTCGTAATCAATTGCCCATCATCACCGGCATAACCAGCATAAGCAGAGCTTCTCCCGGTTCTTCTTCTATAGGTACTATGATTCCTGCTCTACTTGGCGTTGAGAGTTGAAGTTTAATTTCATCCTTTTCAAGTACAGCAAGCATTTCACCCAAAAATTTTGCATTAAACCCGATAGTCATAGTATCTCCTGTAAAAGCACAATTGAGTTGTTCGGTGGCTTCATTGGAGAAGTCAAGATCTTGTGCAGAAATAGTCATACTTTTTTCAGTAAGATTAAGTATAACCTGATTAGTGGATTTATTGGCATAAATAGCTATCCTCTTAAGAGAATTTAGGAAGTCTTTTCTATTTATGGTTGCTTCATATGGATTTTCCACTGGAATAACGGCATTGTATTCAGGATATTTTGCATCTATCAGCCTGCAAACTATTTTTGTTCTTCCGAAACTAAAGAATATATTTGCTTTGTTAAAACTGATCGTTACATCACATTCTTCTGATAATGCATTTTTCACCAGTGTAAGTCCTTTTTTAGGGATAATCAAAGATTTTGCTATATCCGTTTTTAAATTGCCTACAGTATATTTTACAAGTTTATGCGCATCTGTGGCTACAAAGTGAAGTTTAGTAAAATCTATTTGTATCAGTACGCCCGTCATTGCTAGCCTAAGTTCATCATTGCTCGTTGCAAATATGGTGTTGGTTATACCTTTTTGTATCTTTTTTGAAGAAAGTGATAATGTTTCCACATCGTCCTCTTCAGGTGGATTTGGAAAGTCCTCTGCTGAGTCGCCAGATAATTTATATACTCCAAAGGCGGACAGTATTTTAACAGCATTGTTTTCATCGACCGAAATGGTTACCGGTTGCTCAGGCAAAGCCTTAATGGTATCCAGCAAAATTTTGGCAGGAATAGCAATGATTCCATTATCATCAGACGTAACATCCAGTTTTGTGATGATCGTCGTTTCAAGATTAGTGGATGTAATTGTTAAAACATTATCTTCTACAGCAAATAAATAATCTTCCATAATGGGGAGCACTGGATTTGCACTTATCGCACCCGATGCAATATTAAGCTGCTTTAATAATTCTGATGATGAAACTTCAAACCTCATTTTCTTACCTTTTAACTGTTTAAATATTTTTTGGTGTGCAGCATTAAATAAATATTGTCAACCTAGAAAATACTACGGCACAAATTTAATACATATTGTCATATTTCCTAACATAGCGTTGATATTGAAATAATTAAATGGGGTGAATTATTGATTTAGTCCATTTTTTGATATATTTATTTATGATTTTATAATGATTATCTTTCGTTGATAAGAATGTTTTTACTTTTGCTTTCTTAAAGTATTCTTTATGTTGAACAGAAAAATCGGACCGGTAACCAAGGAAATAAAAAAACTATTGATTCCTGATATTGAGATGTATGATTTATCAAATGGATTGAAGGTTTGTGAAATAAATCTCGGAAGTCAGGAGATTCTCAAAATAGAAATAGTACATGTGGCCGGCCGCTCTGTTGAAGATTTCCCCCTTTCCAGCAGAGCGGTATCATCACTTTTAAAAGATGGTTGCAGAAATAAAAGTTCAGCACAAATAGCTGAAGAAATCGATTTTTATGGCTCAAGTATCAAGACAGGGTCTAATATGGATTTTTCTTATACTACCTTTTATACACTCACCAAACATTTTG
Organism: Saprospiraceae bacterium; assembly: GCA_016714445.1. Taxonomy (GTDB): domain Bacteria; phylum Bacteroidota; class Bacteroidia; order Chitinophagales; family Saprospiraceae; genus OLB9. Next base: position 914,619 of record JADJNF010000008.1, read on the forward strand.
ACAATATTGTACCTATTCTGTTTGATATGTACTATTATCCCACCTTTCCCGAAGACGAAATTGAAAAATTTAAACATCTCAACATTCAGAAACTTAAAGAAGAACTAAATAAAAATGATGTCCTCACTTATCGAAGGATTACAGAAGAGATCTTTGGACATAAGCACGCATATGGTTATAATAGTACCGAAAATGATTACTTAAATGTAAATAAGGACATGATTTTATCTCATTACGAAGATTATCTCGGAACCGATAACTGTTATATATTTTTAAGTGGGAAGATAAATGATCATATAAGAAAAACCATTTCTGATTTGTTTGGAACAGTGATAAAAAATACCAGAAAAAAAGATTTTACACCAGCAACTAATCCAGTGTCAGGTAAAAAAATAAACCTAATAAGTAAAAATGAACATCAAAGCGCGATAAAAACTGGTAGGAAATTATTTAATAAAAATCATCCCGACAATGTAGTTTTTTATCTGTTAAATACTATTTTGGGAGGCTATTTTGGTTCCAGACTTATGACAAGTATCAGAGAAGACAAAGGATATACCTATGATATTTCTTCTAATGTAGACCAAATGTTGTATGATGGATGTTTTTATATCAGTACGGAGGCTGCTACTGAATATGTAGAACCAATACTGGAAGAGGTCTATTTTCAAATGGAAATATTGAAAAATGAAAAAGTTGGAGCAAAAGAACTTATCATGGTAAAGAATTATCTGATGGGTACATTTATGAATATGCTGGATGGACCAATGAATGTTTCTTCCTTTGCTAAATCAATGATTCTTTCGGGCAAAAAACCATTGGATTTTTTGGAATTTACAGACGAAATGGTCGAAATGTCCCCGGAAATGATCTTAAAGGCAGCTCAGATTTACCTCAATAAGGAAGATATGATAGAAGTGATAGTTTCCCCATATTGACAGTTAATCGACACAAAAGCAAATTATTATGTATTCATTGACAAAAAAGATAGCCTATTGTTGACTATTTTTTATAATTTTGCACCGCATAAGTTAAATTTGCTATATAAATTCTAATAATTTCTTATTCAATATATACATAATGAGGTTTTTTAATTTTTTTACTCAGGAGCTGGCGGTTGATTTAGGCACAGCAAATACCCTCATAATACAAAATGACAAGGTAGTTGTTGACGAACCTTCCATTGTTGCTATCAATCGCAATACCGGAGAAGTTATTGCTGTGGGAAATAAAGCCATGCAAATGCATGAAAAAACACACGATAATATTAAAACCATCAGACCTCTAAAAGATGGAGTAATTGCAGACTTTCAGGCAGCAGAAGCCCTTATTCAGGGTTTGATAAATATGATAGGAGAGAAGAGAAGATTTTTTACACATCTTAAAATGGTTATTTGCATTCCTTCAGGTATAACTGAAGTGGAAAAAAGAGCTGTTTTTGATTCAGCAGACCACGTAGATTCAAAGGAGACCTATCTTATTCATGAACCTATGGCAGCCGCGTTGGGTATTGGATTGGATGTAGAAGAGCCCATTGGAAATATGGTGATAGACATTGGAGGTGGAACTACTGAAATCGCAGTAATCGCCTTATCAGGTATTGTGACGGATCAATCTATAAGAATAGCAGGTGATGAATTTACCAATGACATTATCGACTATATGAAAAGGAAACACAACATCCTGATTGGTGAGCGAACTGCAGAACAAATAAAAATAAATGTAGGTGCAGCCATTGCAGACCTTACAGATGCTCCGCCCAAATATGCAGTCAATGGGCGAGACATGTTGACCGGAATACCGAAACAAGTATTTACGACGCATGTCGAAATTGCTGAAGCGATAGATAAATCAATTGCTAAAATCGAAGAAGCAGTGTTAAAAGCACTTGAAGACACCCCACCTGAGTTATCTTCAGATATTTACAAAACAGGAATTTACCTTACCGGAGGAGGTGCTTTATTAAGAGGTCTTGATAAAAGAATGGCTGCCAAAACAAAACTTAAAGTGCATATTGCGGATGATCCATTGAGAGCTGTGGTAAGAGGTACCGGACTGGCCCTAAAAAATTCGCACAGATACTCTTTCCTTATGGACCGTAAAAGTATATGACTTTAACCCCGACTGAATGTACAATGTCGTTCAATTATTTGCAAAATACGGCGCACACATCATGTTTGTGGTGTTGGAAATAATTTGTTTTTATCTTATTATTAATTACAATTTGGTTCAGAAAGAAATATTTCTGAACTCTTCAAATGTATATGCTGCTAAAATAGCACAGCAGCAATCTAAAATATCTCAGTTTTCAAATCTCAGGAATCAGAATGATAGCCTGATGCATGAAAATGCAACATTAATAGAAAATCTCATCACCATTGAGTACTCCTCCGATAATATACCGGAAGCAGATAGTTTTTACAATCAATATAGTCTGATACCTGCTTCCATTTGTAATAGCACCATTCATTTGCGAAATAATCATTTTACCCTTTGTAAAGGAAGCAGGGAAGGAATAAAAAAAGACATGGGTGTTATTTCTTCTTATCAGGGCATCATTGGAATTGTAAGAAATGTCTCAGAAAATTTTTCGCATGTCATGTCCCTTTTAAATAGTCAAACCAAAATCAGCTGTTCCATTAAGAGTAGAAAAGGACATGGTAGCCTGGTTTGGAAGACGATGGATCCACTAAGGATGACTTTGGAATCCATTCCAAAGCACGAAAAAATTGCCGTTGGTGATACTGTAATTACCAGTGGATATTCTACGATGTTTCCCAGGGGCATACTAGTAGGCAAAATTGAAAAATATGTATCCATTCCTGGCAGTAATAATTATGACATAACAGTTAAACTATTCAACGATCTGACCAATATCAAATATGCATACGTTATTCAAAATCGACTAGACACTGAACAAGCTAAACTGGAAAAGGAGGTAGTTGATGAATAGTGCCATTCAAACAAATATTATCAGAATTATTTTTGTTTTTTTGGCCCAGGTGCTGATATTCAAGCAGATCACTTTTTCTTTAGGTGGACTTGCATATATTCACTTTCTTATCTACCCTATCGCCATACTATTAATGCCTGTAAAAACATCCAGACCGGTTTTACTTGTTTTAGCATTCATATTTGGAATAGCTTTGGATATGTTTTATGATTCTCCGGGTATTCATGCAGCAGCATTAGTATTTACTGCTTATATCAGAAATATTATAATTATATTTCTGGAGCCTTTTGATGGTTATAATATAGATGATGTCCCAACTTTAAAAAGAATGGGCACGGGCTGGTTTGTTTCTTATATCAGTGTTGCCTTATTAATCCATACTTTTGTTTACTTTAGTATTGAGGCTTTTTCTTTTGTTTTCTTTTTTGAGATTTTTCTCAATACAATATTCAGTTTTATCGTTACTTTTATATTTGTTCTGGTTTTACAGTTTATTTTCAGAACTAAATATTAAAATAAGCTGAAATCAATATAAGAAGATGAGACACCTGGTTGATAGAAAATACAGTGTAATATATGCTATAAGTTTAGTAGCACTAATTCTGACCTTGAAGGCAGCCCACCTTCAATTATTTTCTAATAAATATAAAGAACAAGCTCAAAAAACAACCCTTGAAAAAAGTCTGGTTTATCCATCCAGAGGCATTATCTATGACAGAAATGGAAAAACACTTGTATTTAATAAGTCGATTTACATCATTTATGCAGTATATAGAAAGATTGATCCCAAAATGGATACAACCTTATTCTGTTCGTTATTAGGCATTGATAAAGAAACGTTTATTACTAACCTGAATAAAGATTGGAAAAACCCTCAGTTTCACAAATCAATCCCTTTTGTTTTTCTTAATAAAGTAAGTCCCGAACAATATGCTATTTTTCAGGAACACCTGTATAAGTTTCCAGGATTTTATCCCGAACAAAGAAGTATTCGTGGTTATCCTCACAATCATGCGTCACATGTCCTGGGTTATCTTGGAGAAGTAGATAAAAAAATCATAGAAAATGGAAACGGTATTTACATTGCCGGGGATTTTATCGGCAAATCAGGACTTGAAATTGCTTATGAAAAAGAACTTAGCGGTGGAAAAGGAGTCAATTATATTTTGAAAGATAATCTGGGAAGGCAGGTAGGTTCTTATGACAATGGCAGATTGGATAGTATGGCCAATCCCGGTGAGGACATGAAAATAAGTATTGACCTTGATCTTCAAGCATATGCCGATAGTTTGATGATGAATAAACGTGGAGGACTTGTGGCCATTGAACCATCCACAGGAGAAATACTTGCTATGGTAAGTGCTCCCACATATGACCCCAATCTACTGAGTCTGGACGAAAACAGAAGTGCTGGTATGCAACAACTTTTATTGGACACCATCAATCGGCCGCTAAACAACAGGGCTGTCACAAATAGATATCCTCCAGGGTCTATTTTTAAACCTGTAATCTCATTAATCGCACTTCAAAAAGGAGTCACCTGGGTAAACCGACCCATTTTCTGTCCGGGATTTTTCAGACTCAGTGCTTCCAAAGTCCAAAAATGTCATGCTCATCAAACCATTCACAATATATCAGAAGCCATCCAGCATTCTTGTAACACATATTATTTTCAGATTACCAAAGACTTCCTGGATTTATACAGTTATAAAAAACCAGGCATTGGTTTGGATACATTGGTGTCTTATCTTAAGGATTTTGGTTTAGGTAGCAAATTAGGGCTTGACTACAGCTATGAAAATAAGGGATTAATACCGGACTCAAAATATTACGACAGAGTATACAGCAAAGAAACCAACGGCTGGAGGTCAATGTGGGTACTATCATTAGGTATAGGGCAGGGAGAAATGCAATTGACGACTGTTCAAATGGCAAATCTGGCTGTTATTATGGCGAACAGGGGATATTACATTACACCACATTTTATAAAAAACTACCCGTCCGGAAAACTTTTACCTGTTGAATTTACCAACAAAAAAAGAGTCCGTATTGACACAAAATATTTTCAGCCGGTGGTGGATGGTTTGGAACGGGTAGTTACTGCCGGAACAGCTAGAATAGCATTTGTTCCTGGATTGGATATATGTGGAAAAACGGGTACATCTCAGAATCCTCACGGCAAGGATCACTCCGTATTTTTTGGTTTTGCTCCCAAAAATAATCCTAAAATTGCTATTGCTGTTTTTATAGAAAATGCCGGATGGGGAGGCGATTGGGCAGCACCTATTGCCAGTCTGCTTATGGAAAAATACATCAAAAAATCAATTGATCCGTCAAGAAAATATCTGGAGACAAAAATGTTTAAAGGATTGACAAATGTAAAAAATTACGATCTGACAACCATACGGTAATTATTAATTGTTTTTTTTACTTTACAAATCTTCAGTATATTGTATATTGCTACCCAAAAGCAATTATTATGGATTCTTCAAAAGTTACCGTTTATTCATTGTTTACTGATTTTGATATTTCTTTGTTCAAAACGGGAAAGCATTATCGTTTATACAATAAAATGGGTGCTCATCCCATGAGTTTGAACGGGGTGGAAGGATGTTATTTTGCAGTTTACGCTCCCAATGCAGAAAAATTATGTGTTGTTGGAGATTTTAATCACTGGAATGGGGAACAATATCTTCTGTATTCGCGATGGGATAAGTCTGGTATCTGGGAAGGTTTCATACCAGGGGTCGGACACGGAATGGTATTTAAGTATAAAATCTATCCTTATGACCATGGAAGGATAAGAATGAAGGCAGATCCCTATGCCGTAAAAGCCGAAAAACCACCTTTGTCCGGATCAGTGGTTTGGGATTTGAGATACGAATGGAAGGATGAGGAATGGATGCAGGCCAGGCCTAAGAAAAATGCACATAATCAACCCCATTCAGTCTATGAAATGCACTTTGGATCCTGGAAAAGAAAGGCAGACGAAAAGAGATCTCTGACATATTTCGAAATGGCAGATGAACTAATTCCTTTTTTATTGGATATGGCGTATACCCATATTGAGTTTTTACCGTTGGCAGAACATCCTTATGAACCTTCCTGGGGTTACCAGGTCACTGGGTATTATGCTGCTACAAGTAGGTTTGGGAGACCTGAAGAGTTGATGTATCTGATAGACAAACTTCATGAAGCCGGTATTGGTGTTATCATGGATTGGGTGCCGGCTCATTTTCCATCAGATGACTTTTCACTTGCAACATTTGACGGGTCATGTGTGTACGAACACCCGGACAGACGGAGAGGCTTTCATCCTGACTGGAATACTTTGATATTTAATTTCGGCAGACCAGAGATAAAAAGTTTTTTAATTTCAAATGCGTTTTTCTGGCTGGAAAAATATCATATAGATGGTTTGAGAGTAGATGCTGTATCTTCTATTGCATTTTTGGATTATTCGCGCAATGAAGGTGAATGGGAACCAAATCAATATGGTGGAAGGGAGAATCTGGAAGCAATTGCATTTCTTCAGGAATTCAACACAGCTGTATATGGATCTTTTCCGGGGATACAGACCATTGCTGAAGAGTCAACATCTTATCCTATGGTCTCTCGTCCTGTGTTTCAGGGTGGTCTTGGTTTTGGAATGAAATGGATGATGGGCTGGATGCACGATACGATAGATTATTATAAAAGAGAGTTTATCTATAGAAAATTTCATCAGAATGACATCACCTTTAGTGTTATGTATGCCTTCTCAGAAAATTTTATGTTACCTCTCTCTCATGATGAAGTTGTACATGGCAAAGCTTCCATGATCGGTAAAATGTGTGGGGATGAATGGCAAAAATTTGCGAATTTACGAACACTTTATAGTTATATGTTTACTCATCCAGGGACAAAATTGCTATTCATGGGAAATGATATGGCACCATATACGGAGTGGAATTTTACCTGGGAACTTGAGTGGGATCTCTTAAACTATCCATCTCACAAAGGTATAAACGAAACAGTAAAGGCCCTCAATCGGTTGTACAGAAATGAAAAGGCACTGTATCACTACAATTTCAGTCATGAAGGATTTGAATGGATAGATGCCGGCGACAGAGTAAATTCCATATTAATTTATCAACGGAAATCGGACATCAAAAATGACGTCCTGATGATAGTTTGCAATCTAAATATAACCCCACATAAAGATTATAAAATCGGAATGAGTGCAAAACAGACTTGGGAGTTAATTTTTAACTCTGATGATAAAAAATATTGGGGAAGTGGATATGAAGTTCGACAAAAAGCAGCAACAAAAAAAGAAGAATGGCATGGAAAAAAACATATGTTAGAGATCGATATTCCACCATTGTCCGTTATGGTGTACAGATTGATTTCGTCAGTGGAAGATAAACAAAAGCCCAAAAGAGCAATTAAAACTAATCCACCAGAACAAAAAATAAAAGTTTTACAAAGTAAAAAGTAAAAATCTAACTTATTTGTAGATTTTTGTTTTTAAAACTATAAATTTAAAATTTGGCTATTTTATAAAATATTATTCTGTTTGATGTGTTTTTTATTTTACTATTTAAAATAATATTTTGTTAAGGATCCGTTAAATATGCTTCTTGTTTAAACGATTTGATGTACTTTTGCGTCTTATTTCAAAATAAGCAACAAAGTTATGTTAAACATTATCAACAATATTTTGCCCGATCCAATAAAAGAGCTTTTGAAGGACGTGACAGTTACTCAAGGTGGGCAATGGATAGAAAAAAAGGAGCTGAGGATCGCAGAAGCAAACCGAAAAATCGGAAAACACTTTAATCCTAAATCAGCTCGAACAAGATCGTTCTAGAATTTTAAAGGTGATTTGTTAGTTAATAGAAAGGCGGCGCATTAAATTGTATCGCCTTTTTTTTTGGGGTTTAAACGTTTTGTCCGACATCACAACAACAATGTTAATATAATCAGCCCATCATTTTACTCCATGCAAATCTTATCAACACTAAAAAGCCAATAAAAAATAATATAAACTGATAAAAAGGCATATACGTAAATACAAAAATATGGGTTTTCTCCAAAATCCACATCATAGATATCAAAACAGTAATTATAAAAAATAGGCTTCCGATTTTGTCAAATCCCGGAACATCATTCAGGCTGACATTCTTTTTTATAAGCCACAAAGTCACCAGCATACAGAGAATCGGAAGAATTTGGGTATATAAATTTGTTTCCAAAACAGGCTGTCGTTCAAATAAAAACATGTATGCATTAAGTGTCAGAGCAAAAATTCCAGGTATGCAGGCAAAATACACCAAAACAGTATACAAGTACTTCCAAGGCGAAACATGGCCTTCGCCACTTCCAAAAACAATCGCCAGAAACGCAGTAAACGGAAGAGCAAAAAAATAAAATAATACTATAGATGGCTGTTGAGAAACTGCTTCAAAAAACTGGCCTAGTGTCATGTTGATCTCCTTTTGGGAGTAAAAATAACTAATTTTTCCATTTCAATACTACAATAAAAATTCTGACCCCAAACATTCAGGATTTCTAGTTATAATAACCTTATTTAACCACACCATCCACTTTTATTCTTTGTGGTCTATTGGCGAGTTCAAATAAGGTATGAAAGATTAGTTTTCCGACATTTTCCATAGCGTCAAAATTTATTTTTTCAACATCATCCGTTGTTCTATGGTAATCTTCGTGGGTACCATTAAAATAAAAAATAGCCGGGATTCCATTTTTTGCAAAATTATAGTGATCTGAACGATAATAATATTTATTCGGATCATCTTCGCTATTGTACGTATAATCCAGAGTAAGTTGTGTATATTTTTTATTTACATCTTCACTTATGCTGTGTAAATCTGAGCTGAGTCTATCTGAACCAATGATATAAATATATTCCGGATTATCTTTATACTTATCGTCGGTGCGTCCTACCATATCCACATTAATGTTTACAACCGTATTCTGTAAAGGAAAAACTGGGTTTTCTGTATAATAATGTGACCCTAAAAGTCCTTTTTCCTCGCCGCAAAACCATAAAAATACAATACTTCTTTCTGGTGCGTTGCCCTCTAAAACAGCTTGCTGACAAGACTGTGCCAACTCCAGCAAAGTGGAGGATCCTGACCCATTATCATTTGCACCATTAAAAACTTCATCCCCTCGTTTACCCAGATGATCATAATGTGCAGAAACTATTATATATTCGTTTGGTTTTGATTTACCCTGTATATATCCAATTACATTTTTACCTTCCAGAATATTGATATCTTTAGACATATTTATTGAAAAATCAATCGGCAGTTTAACGGATTCCGCTTTGCCTTTTGCATATTTTTCCCGTGCTTTTAGAATTTTATTTTCTTGGTCGCCAATGATTGCTTTTGCTACTGTAGAAGAAATATACACGTGATCCGCTGTTCTTAACTCATTTTCGGCGCGTTTACCCAGTTGAAGATTAGGAGACAATAGTTTTCTCCGGTTTTCTTCGAGTAATTTTTTAATATCATCCTCAATGATTAGGACAAGTTTTACGCCCTTCTCTTTTGCTGCAATCAGTTTTTTATTGATGTCAACGGTCCAATCTGATTGCTCTTCCGTTTTTGTAATAATTGAAAGCCCTTTTTTATCCAAGGGTTCTCCTTTATTGATCATAATAATTTTACCCTTTACGTCGGTCTTTTTATAATCACTGTATATTTCACTATCAATACCATATCCTAAAAATATAACTTCCTGATCTGAAATTATGGTATTGCTATTATTTACTTCAGGCATAGCTATAAAATCCCATAACAGTCTGTATCTATTGCCTCGCACATACATTTCACTATTTTTCCATTTTGAATAGGTAAACGCAACCGGTTGGTAATAATCACCAGTTGAAATGGAAGGATTTAGTCCAAGGTTACGCAATTGTTTAGAAATATAGTCTGCTGCGAGCTCCATTCCTTTTTGACCAGTCTCCCTTCCTTCCAGCGAGTCGGAAGCCAAAATGCGCAAATGATCTCTTAATGATGATGCCGAAATCTCTGATGCATATCTAAAAGAAAGATCTTTTGGGTTTGTAATTTTGGGTATGTTTTTATCAGGAACCGTCACCGTGCTGATATATTGTCCTGCAACATTACCTCCGATAAATACAATTAAAATTGCTGCAAATATTTTATTCTTCATATGATGTAATAAGTTTGGAAAGGCAATAGACATAAATTATTCAACTTAAATATTTCAACAGGGTATTTTGTTCACTCTGTTTTGATGTCTGCCTCCTTCAAATTTGGCACTCAAAAATACGTTTACTATGCGTTTTGCCATTCGCTTACTGATAAATCTTGCCGGAAGGCATAAGATATTGGCGTCATTGTGCTGTCTCGCCAATGCGCCTAGTTCTTCGGTCCAGCACAATGCTGCCCGTATACCTTTATGTTTATTGGCTGTCATACAGACACCATTTCCACTTCCACAAACAAGAATACCCAGATCAGCATGTTTTTCCTCAACATCTATGGCTACAGGATGAGCAAAATCAGCATAATCCACAGAATCAATACCAGAGGGTCCTTTATCAGATATCTGATGGCCTTCCTTAATTAAGTAACGTACGATGAAATCTTTATACTCATATCCTGCATGATCAGAACCTATGGCTAATTTCATGTTGAAAATATTAATTTGCTGGTGCTGTTTTAAGTAATGGATTCAACATATCAGACATTTCCTTTTCGAATGCCGGATCTTCTACCTTCTTTGCATTATCCAGAACATCCTGAATAGCTCCTAATCTGTATTCATAATCTTGTCTGAAACTATCAAAAACATCTTTATCTGTTTGAGATTCATAGAATGTGATATACTGTTTTGTTTCTTCAGCAAGAATTCTTAAATGTTTTTTTGCAGATTCAAAATCTTTAGCACTGATCAATACATTTATAAATGGCATAATTCCTGAATCATATGGGAAATTCATATTAGGAAACGCTTCAAAATATTTATTGGCCATTGCTACAGCTTTATCTTTAATCCCTTGTCTGTCAAATTCAATCGCAGCTCTAAGCATCACCAATTTCATCGCCTGTACTTCAGCCATATAACTTTTATCCACAAAAAGCTTCATTTTATCAAAATTGCCCCACTTCCATTTGGTCATGACATTGTTATATACTTTTTCAACATCTATATCGCCAAATCCATATATACTTGGCAATTGTGATTTTACCCTTACTTTAGTCGGAGATAATCTAAGACCCAGACCTTCCATCTCTACATAATCATTCAGGCCAAGCAGTTTTGAAGCCTGACAGGTGATAGCAAAATATATCGGTCTTTCGTAAAAATTGGAAGCAATAAGATCCATTACAGCCAAGTCATCTTTAGTAAAATATCCTGCATTTTCAGCAAATCTAAATTCGACCTGGTCCGCCCATTCAGATGAGTCAATATTGGGCTGTAAACCAAGCTTCATATATTTTTCACGATCTACAGGTAAATAGAAATTTCTACTAGTTACAAAGGTTTGATCCTGAATGGTATTTTTAGGATCTCTGATACTTCTCAGACCTTCAAATATATTCATAGGTGCTGCCATGTTTTCACCTCTTGGATTAGCAAAAAATACTTGATTTCTGTTTTTACCCCGATAATCTTCTTCAGTTAATGTCAATTTGATTGGCGCTGAGTCATTGACCTTATTTCTAAGTTTATTGATGTACCAATCCACAGCGATCAGACTAAGATTGACCACTCGTACGTCACGCCTTATATTTTCCACTTCCTGAGCATACCATAATGGATAGGTGTCATTGTCTCCATAGGTAAATATGATGGCATTCGGCTCCACACTATTAAGAAAATTGGAGGCATAATCTCTGGATGCCTGATGGTGTTTTCGGCTATGATCATCAAAATTCTGAAATCCCATAATCACCGGTGCTGATAACACCAATAGTCCTGCAAGAACAGCAGGTGCGGGACCAGATATTTTTTGAGACAAATAGTGATATAGTGCCAAAACGCCCATCCCAATCCAAATACAGAAGGTCATAAAAGAACCGACCAATACATAATCTCTTTCTCTTGGCTCATTGGGTGGTTGGTTGGAGTAAATCACGATTCCTATTCCCGTGATGACAAAAAGAATGAGTAAGGTAGTAAAATCCTTTTTTCGCTGGACAAAATGAAAAACCAGTCCAATCAGACCAAAAATGAGCGGAAGGAAAAAATACCTATTGCTTGACTCATCATTTTTCATCGTATCCGGCAGTGCGTCCATTTTATACAGTTTGGCCTCATCTATTGGTGTAATTCCTGATTGCCAATGTCCTTTTGATATATCCCAAGGGAAATAACCCTGCTCTGCGGTCTGACGACCCACAAAATTCCACATAAAGTATCTGAAATACATCCAGTTGATCTGATAGTACATCATAAATTGCAGATTATATCCCATACCCGGTTTCCCTTTGCTGTCTCCATTCAGGGCTTCCCTCCACATTTTATGCAACTCAGGACGACCCTGGTCAGTGTGGCCTATTCGTGGAAAAAGTATTTTATCTTTCTGATCGTAGATATATTCAAACTTTTCATCTACAACTTCATATTTTTCGCCGACTCTTCCATATCTGTCTGTTCGTTTTACGTCTTTAGGTTCAGCATCGTAGTGAGGTCCTGACAATAATGGTCGCTCCCCGTATTGCTCCCTGTTGAGGTAAGGAAGTAATCTCATAGCGTCTCCGGGTACATTCATATTGATAGGGGTATCTGTATTGGCTCTGATGACCACAACACCTATGGTAGAAAATGCCACCACAATCAATACTGCTGAAACAGCGGCAATCTGTAATATCTGATTTCCCTTCTTATGCGCATATTTCAATATGTAATAAGCTAGCCCTGCCACTATAAGCAATGTAGGAATAATACCGGAATGAATAGGAAGTCCAAATGAATTCACAAATAAAAGTTCCATGTTTTTCCAAAGGTTAGGTATGCCTACGATCACAAACTTCATGATGAATACAATGGCAACTACACCCAATCCCATCGCAATGATGGCACCTTTTAAAGTATGTTCTTTATATTTCTTATAATAGACCAAAAGCGCAACCGCCGGCAAGGACAAAATACTCAACAAGTGAACTCCCACGGACATTCCACTCACAAACAGACTCAAAACCAACCATCTGTTGGCATCTTTGTCATCGTCAAGAAAATAATATTTAGTCGCTGCCCACACAGTAATAGAAGTAAACATAGTAGACATTGCATACACCTCACCTTCAACTGCAGAAAACCAGATAGATGTGCTGAAAGCGGTAGACAATCCCGCTGCCAATCCGGCTAAAGCTAAAGCAATGTTCTGGCTTTGAGTGGTTTCAGTACTTCTACCCACCAAAGCAAGTTTTCCAAACATAATAGTAACCCATGCTATCATGGTAGCTGCAATGGATGTACAAAGCGCCGACATCAGGTTTACTGCAAATGCAATATCTGCAGGATCATCAGAAAAAATAGTGGCCAACCAGGCAAACATTCTTCCGATCAAGACAAAAAGGCCAGCCCCCGGCGGGTGAACTACCTGCAATTTATATGCACCAAGAATAAACTCACCACAGTCCCAAAGACTACCCGTGCGCTCTACAGAGTGATAGTAAACTATAAAACTGATCAAAAAAACCAGCAGACCTGAAATGTTGGAAAATTTCCTTAGTGATTGCATATCAATGATTGAAACTTGATGTTTTTAAATAGAAAGTTGCAAAATTAATAAATTTACTTTAAAACAAGTATTAATGTGTAATATGGTCTGATTATACTGAATTAACCACGGTATAAAACAAGGTTTACATTCATTTTATTGTAAAATTATGGCCTGATTTTTCTTCATTTATGACAACTTTGTCGACTTATGGTTTAAAAGCCTTACTTTTGTGGCATGTTTTGTATTTCAATACTTATTATAATATCATGATTAAGTATCTAATTTTATCTGCGATCGGATATTTTATATTTACCAACTATATCACACCAATGCTGGAAGGTAATAAACCAAATCGGTTTAATGAACATTCAGAAAGAAAAAATAAAAACAATCATGAAGATGAATATGTTGATTACGAAGAAGTTGATTAACTAATTGAATGAAAATAACGTGGATCTTTCTATATTAAATAATCTTACAAATAAAAATTCTTTTGAGTCTAACTATACGGTCATCGATGAAACGGATGATTTTATAGTAATACTCAAAAAATATGGTATTGCTGTTCAGGCAACAGACAAGAATGTATATGATCTTGAAACTGTACTCAATACCAAATATAAAGAACAGGTACATGTTCTTAACCGTATCGACCAACCAGTGTCTGGCCTGGTTATTTTTGGGAAAAATAAGGTATTCTCGGCTGAATTTACTGAAATGCTCAAAGCAAGAACCGTTAAAAAAACTTATCTTGCTCTAGTCGCCGGAACACCAAATCAAGAAAAAACCGAGTTACATCATTTCATCAAAAAACTGCATAACCGTGCCATGACTGCTGACGAACAGGTAGATGAGAATTTTAAAGAAGCCATTCTCGAGTATTCTTTACTTCAGTCGTTTGATAATTACCATTTGCTCAAAATAGATCTGAAAACAGGAAGGTTTCACCAGATCAGGGCACAACTTGCTACCGTTGAACTGCCCATAAAAGGAGATCTCAAGTATGGTTCTCGCAGACCGAATCTTGATCGAAGTATATGTCTCGTTTCATACAAACTGGAGTTTATACATCCTTTTACCGGTAAAAAACATGAGTATACGTCTCCATTACCAGATAATGATGTGATCTGGGGTCTGGTAGATCAATCGCTCATTGAGTAATTTTTCCAGCTTTATTTCATACCTTTGCCCATAATTTTTTATCATGAGCAATAATACTTATTCTACTTTTACAGATGTAAATTCACTTGGTGAGTTTGGACTGATAGATGCACTGACCAAAGATCATCCTGCAGTTCAGGCCAGTACGGTAAAGGGTGTGGGTGACGATGGTGCAGTGATTAATAACACAAATGAAGTTACAGTCATTTCCACTGATATGCTGGTAGAAGGTATACATTTTGATCTGATGTATACTCCGCTCAAACATCTTGGATACAAATCAGTAGTCGTTAATCTGTCTGATATCTTCGCTATGAATGCAGTACCATCTCAGATTACCGTATCCATTGCTATATCCAATAAATATAGTCTCGAAGCACTTAAAGAATTTTACGAAGGAATTTATACCGCATGTAAAATGTATCAAGTAGACCTGGTGGGAGGAGATACTACTTCATCTCCCAAAGGCATGGTAATCAGTATCACTGCTATAGGACAAGCAAAAAAGGAGGACATTGTTTACAGAAATGGTGCAAAAAAAGGGGATATCATTTGTGTCACTGGTGACCTGGGTGCATCATACCTTGGGCTTCAGATACTTGAGAGAGAAAAGCAGGTGTACCTGGCCCATCCCGGAGTACAGCCCGAACTGGAAAATAGTCAGTATCTGATAGAAAGACAACTCAAGCCGGAAGCACAGGCAGGAGCCATAGATTATTTTAAAAAAATGAACATCAGACCCACATCAATGATTGATGTCTCTGATGGTTTGGCCAGTGAAATCATACATATCTGCCAACAATCAGGAACAGGAGCTTTTATAGAAGAGGGGAAGGTGCCCCTACACCCGGATACAGAACGTACTGCCCTTGAATTTAACCTGGACCCCATCACGTGTGCATTACATGGTGGAGAAGATTATGAGCTTTTGTTTACAATTGACGAAAAAGATCTGGACAAAATCAGGTTTATGCCGGAAGTTTTTATCATAGGAGAAATCACAGATGCGAAGGAAGGTATTACTCTGCACACTACCGGTGGCAACATACACCCGATCACATCACAGGGATGGAATCATTTCAGGGAATAGTAATCAAAGTGAAAGATTATTGAGATAAATACGGCGTTTATTACAAAATTTATTATGCTTGAAATAATCATACATGTCGTCAATACTAAATTTTATAACATCTTTAGGACCAATACTTTCACTGATTGGTACTTATCTTCTTATTCTTTCACATACTAAATCCCATGAAATAGAACACACTATAAAAAAGGGTAAAGTAGCAGAAGGCACTGTGACCGAACTTCGGGAAAATCCGGATCACAGTGATTTAATGTCAAAACTTAAAGCTAAGGCACCGGTCGTAGATTTTCATACCACCAATGGCTGGTATCGTCACTACTCTACGACGTACAAAGACCCAAGCCCTTATGAAATAGGTCAAAAAGTAAAAATCTACCATTATTTATATAAATCGAGACATGAGATGGCCCTGGAAGATGATGAACCGGGTACTTTACCAAAAACATTATTAAAATGGGGCATCCTAATTTGTGCCGTCGGGTATCCAATACTGTTGTCAAAATTGGGTGGACTGTTTTGATTTTCTTGTTATTTTTGCCTCCATTCCTGAGGTGCGACGCCAAACTCTTGTTTGAACACCTTAGAAAAGTAGCTAGGATCGCTAAATCCGCAAATTAACGATATGTTCAGTATGGTGTCATTGGTGGCACTCAAGAGTTCTTTAGACTTTTGCAGGCGGATGAACCTTATGTATTGATTTGGTGACAGACCAGTAATGGCATTGAGTTTACGATGAACCTGAGAATATGACATAAACAGGTTTTTGGCCAGCTGCTCGACACTGAAACTTTCTTCAGATAGGTGAGCTTCAATTTCTGATGTCACTTTTTTAACAAATTCATTTTCAAGCTGTGGTATGACTATATCTTCGTAAGACGTATCTTCTTCTTTCCCGGCAATTTCTTTTGCAATGGATGTCAGGCCCATCTTGGTGGCGTAGGCTTTTTGGAGGATAGCCCTTTGCTCTAATAATTTTCGTACCCGCAATGTGAGTTCGTCTACGTTAAATGGTTTTTCAAGATAAGCCTCAGCTCCGTACTCTATGCCTTCGAGCCTGGAGACTATATCTGCTTTGGCGGTAAGCATGATGATAGGTATGTGGCTGGTGCGCTCATCAAGACGTAGATTTCGAGTCATTTCAAATCCGTCCATAAAGGGCATCATGACATCTGTGATGATGAGATCAGGGATGAGATCGCGTGCTATGTCTAAACCTTCTTGCCCATCTTTGCCTACTGCCAGGCGGTAATCCTGGAGACAACTAGCGGTGTATGCTACCACATCAGCGTTATCTTCTACGAGTAGAATGAGTTCTTTATCCGGGTTAGTTTGGTTTTGAAAATCAATAATTCTGGCTTTATGGTTATCATCTGTTTGTGTGTTAACGATCAAAGCAGACTCTCTAATCGATGTCTCTTCTACATAATCTTTGATGATTTCCAGTGGTAAGATGACTGTAAATTCCGTACCTATTTTAGATCCGGTAGGTGGACTCTTGACTGATATCTGACCATCCATGAGTTGTATTAATTCTTTAGTCAGTGCAAGTCCGATGCCAGTGCCCTCAGCATGTCGCGTATGTGTACTGTCTGCCTGGTAGAATCTGTCAAAAATGTGGTGTTGCTGACCTTCAGGTATACCTTTGCCTGTATCTTTGACTTTAATGCAGAGATGATTATTATTGTCCAGAGATATAGAGAGATAAATGTCCCCTTTTTTTGATGTAAATTTTAATGCATTGGACAATAAATTGGATACAATCTGGCGAATTTTTTCTTCATCATATTTTGCATATAATGTGTCGAGAGAAGAGATATAATGCATCTTTTTATCCTGACTTTCTGCCATAGAATGAAAAGACTCTATGATATATCGGATAAAATTAATCACGTCACCATGGACAAGATTCAACTCCATTTTACCCGCTTCCAGTTTTGATAAATCCAACATTTCATTAACCAAACGCAGAAGATTGTTTCCGTTTCGTTCTATCATGTCCAGACCATTGTCCAGGTGATCAGCTGCAGAACGTCTGATATGTTGCACCATACCCAGGATAACTGTGAGAGGGGTCCGAAATTCATGGGTCATATTGGTATATATGTCCGTTTTGATCTTGTCCAGTTCTTTGACCCGATGGGTTTCGTTTTGCTCAAATTGCAGCTGTGTAGCCATTTTGTTTTGCTCCAGTTTGTATCTATAATATGCCCGAATACCTAAGCCAAGTAATATCGCATATAATAAATAAGCATACCATGATGCATACCATGGAGGCAAAATTGTGATCGTTAATTCTCTGACCTTATCATTCCATATACCTAAACTATTACTGCCCTGTACTTTGAAGGTGTAAGTCCCCGCAGGCAAGTGGGAATAAGTGACACTTCTCCTTTTGCCAATTTCCAACCAATCATCGTCAATTCCATCCAAAAGATACCTGTATTTTATCTGGTCAGGCGCTCTGAAATCCAATGACGAAAACTCCAGGGTAAATACATCCTGATTATGATTTAAGGTAATGGATGGTGTAAATTCAATGGCTTGACTTAAGATGCCACTCTCATCATTGGGTTTTATGACTTGATTGCCTACAATGAGTTTGGTTATAAATAAATTGGGTACAATGGTATCAATCAATATTTCCTTGGGATCGAAAACATTGAGGCCATTGATACCACCGAACGCCAGGTGGCCATTTGGTAGTTTAGCATAGGCATCAGTATTAAACTCCGCAGCCTGAAGTCCTGCTGCTTCGGTAAAGTGTCGGATTTCAAAATTGCCTTTGCGATCAGTACTGCTCAAAATACAGAAGAGACCATTGTTGGTGCTTCCCCAGATATTGCCTTTTTCATCATCCAAAATTCCATAAACAGTATTGTCACACAAGCCTTGATTCACAGTAATATGTCTGATCTTGCCTGAAGATTTTTCCATGAGATTGAGCCCACCACCTTTGGTTCCTATCCACAATAAATCATGATCTATTGGGTCGTCAAGAAAGGTACTTACATTATTACTATTGAGCGAGGATTTATTATTTGGTTCATTGCTGTACCATGTAATTTTAGGAGAAGTAGTTAAAATATTTTCACTCTCAATTTTTGCAAATCCTTCCATAGTACCCATCCATACCATACCATTATGGTCATTATACAGTGTTGTTGTGGGAGCATTTTTATTGGTATAATATTCTTTGGAATTGCCGCTTTTTGGATCAAATATTACATAATATCCATTCAATCCTCCAAACCACAACCGACCATTCTGATCTTCAATAATATGTTGGGGATAGTCGTAATTACCTTTGAGATCAAATGTATAGATTTTGCTTAGTTTTGTGGTAAGGTTTATTTGTTGTAATGAAGTAATCGTTTGTGAATTGACATCAGTTCTTTCAGTCAACCAAAGATCCCCGGTTTTGGCTATAAAATAATCGAGTGATAGTCCGGGTTTAAACTCCCAGATATTGTCTGTCAAATTACCTTTCGTATCGATCTTAAAATGTCCGTACCATGCATGTACATGCAGGTTGTTTTGAGGATCTGCAATGATTTTTCTGATACTTATATTTGGAGCGATGTGGTTGAATTTTTCGGATTCAAACGAATATTTCCGCACACCAAAGCCATTGAGACCTAACCAGACCAAGCCGGTTCTGTCTTTAAATATTTTGTTGCAATAAACATCTTGATCGCTATCAATGATATGCTTCTCAGGGTCGAGTGGTTTGCCTTTTTGCCACGTAGAGATATCAAAAATTTCAAGGAAACCAAGATTGTTATTAGACCGCCACAACCTTCCATTGTCTTCTTTTAAAACATATCCGGTATGACCGTTAAACATAGGTTTAGTAAATGTTGGATAAACATTGATGCCGTCAAACAGACTTATATATTCATCACCAAACCATACACTTCCATCTTCATTTTTTATAATTTGGTTACGCGACAAGTTGTACACTTTTTGCAATTCGAATTGGTCAGTTTTCTCATTAAATCTGTAGAGGTTATGATCACATTTGTACCATGTAATATTTTTTGAATCCGTGTACGTTACTTCATTGTAGTAATTACCAGCGTTAAAGGAATTTTTAGGTTTATTGATATGTTCGATTTTTACAGCTTTTTCATTCTCGAAAAAATCATCCGGAAGGGTGACTATATCAAAGGCTACATGAGACGTATTGATTAAAAAACGACCGTCAGAGAGTTCTGTGATTTGATCATCTGCTACATTGCCGCTAAGGCTATTTGGATTTTTAGCATCGTGATACAGCCTGTAAAATCTTTCAGTTTTTTTGTTGAAAATATTGAGTCCATGGTCACTGCCGATCCAAATCCGACCTTTACTATCTTCATAAAGATGTAGAGTAATATTGCTTGAGATGGAGAAGGGGTCAAAGGCGTCGTGGCTATATACTTTGAATGAGTAACCGTCATACCGATTGAGTCCGGCTTTGGTAGTCATCCAAAGGAAACCATCCTTACATTGTATAATATCCCAGATATAACCTTGAGATAGCCCTTGGGCTGTTGATAATGTTTCGTATTTGAATTGGCCAATTACAGAACTGCTGATCAACAGACATAATATGGTGATGCAGCGAGTAAGCAATATGAAAGGTGATATACTAAAAATCATGTGCTAAAGGTACATCAAGTTTAAGATAATTAAGGGCACAAAAGCAATCCTAAATAACTTACACTACCCAAAATGCTCAGAATTTACGGTATATGCTCAGAAATTACGGTATGAATGCGAGAAATGTATGGTTTTTTGCGAGAAATGTCTTAGCTCCATGGAGTGTCCTACCCATAACTTTGCAGTATCAATTTTTCAAATATTAAACACAAAAAGTAATCATTATTTAACCAACAAAATTCTTTTAAAATGAAGTCATTTTTTTAACAATTATGGTAGTTGCACTAACTACATTATTTTCTTTCAACATGTGTCAGGCACAAGGCCCTTTTGGTGAAGTAAATTTTATAAAAACTTTACCAAACATGAACGAGAGTTTTTTGATCGACATGAAAACATCAAAAAAGCTTGCCGATGCAAGAGTTGCTAATAAGACCATCAATTCCTGGCAACTATACCGCAGAACATTACCACGTGGTAGCAGTATGGATTATAATTATGCTACCCTTTCCGTATTTCCCAGCGGTATCGAAATGAAAGCAGAAGGTACCTGGGATACTGGTTTCAAAGCAATGAGTGTGAGTGAAATCTCTGGCTTTCTTACTTCTTTAAACAATGTAAGGACTACAGTAGCCACTGATCTCTATACCTATAAGTGGGGCGTTGGAGCTAAGATTATTCCAGGCGAATATGTACAGCTCAACCTTGTAGATGTCAAAAAGGGCAGCGGTGGAGCTTATGAAAAATTATTGGAAACGTTAAAGCCAGTACTTGAAGAGTGTATAAAAGCAGGGGAACTAAAAGGATTTAATGTTTGGAAACGCACCTATGCTACCAATATCAGTGAAAGTGACTATACAGTTAGCTTTACATTTACTACCGTAGACCAGGCATTGTCATGGGCAAGTGGAAAAACGGGTATGGCTGATGAGTATAAAAAAGTATATCCAAAGGATGATATCGCCAATTTTACTACTAAGTTGAATGAACTGAGAGACCTGTTATCTCAAGAAGTTTGGGAATTGGTAGATATCACTGATTAACCATTATTTTAAATTTTAATTGCTGTCAGGTTTTGCCACGTGGTGAAACCTGACAGTTTTCTTTTTTTTAAGTAGCGTAAAAAACTTTATTAAATTTGGCTTATCTTTTTGGCAATAATTCTACTTGCTTTGAACTAACAAATCGCGTTAAAAACCAAGCTACATAATCAAATATAATCCGGCTCAAATAAAAAAACTATACTCCTTTACTATAAGCATCGTTCATTACCTACATTCAACATAAAAAGGGCAATTATTCCCTTTCTTCCTCATGTTTATCCAAAAATGCTCAATTTTTACTGTATTATGCTTAATTTTTACTATCGTCCTATAGGTATTTAGGTCTTACTTTGCACGATCAACTAAATATTAATCATAAATTTAAAATACCTTTAAAGATGAGATCATTTAAAACTTTCCAGAGTTCATGTAAAAACGTACCTGCCTGCATCAGCAGAGCAATGATGATAATGTTTTTGCTCGTTTCCACACATATGTTCATCAATGCCCAAGCCACCTTAAGTTTACAGGGCATACTCAAAAAGGCCAATGGTATTGCCCTTGAAGATGATACTTATCCTATCACATTTAAGATTTATGTGGTGGATTCTACTCAGGTAAAATGGATGGAGACTCAACCTGAAGTAGAAGTAATCAGCGGAATCTATAGCGTAATACTCGGCAAGGTAACTCCATTAAATCTTCCATTTGATAAAGATTACGAACTGGGCATATCCATCGGCTCACAAGAAATGAGGCCTAGAGTAAAATTAACATCTGCACCGTATGCTTTGGCACTGAGAGGCAGTACCAATCAATTTCCAAGCGCAGGTCAGGTTTTAGCAGATGAGATCAAAGTTGCCCAAGGTGTACTGGCAAGTGGTGGTGCTCCCGGCACGAATGGTGTGGATAAAAATGGATATGCTTTCACCGGGAATAACGGAGACAATGACAGCGGCTTGTTTTCTACAGCAGATGGCAAGGCGTCATTGTATTCAAACAATGTAGAGATCTTATCAGTCACTCCGGGCATGGCAACCGTAATTGGGGATTTGAAAACCAATAATCTCGATATTAATAATAACGGTACAGTTAAATATAATGGTATTAGTGATTGGAGATTGGCAGATGTTGATGATTTTTCTTCAAGTCATGATGGCTGGAAGCAATATAATAATATGACATCTGGGACAACATATTCATTTTCTGAATTTCCATGTTTATGCAATTTTGGAACCTTTATTGGTAATGTTTTGGAACCTTCCTTAAATACTCTTGTGCTTAAAAAAGAATATGACATTCCTGGTTCATGGACACAAATGAAGGTAAAATTTAAATATATTTATGTTGATTCATGGGATCTTGTTGACCAAGATAGAAGTTATGCGGCATTTGCTTCTAATGCAAGTGGCGGCAATGTAAAATTGGGGTGGAGTGCCCTTGGTCAAGTAAACCAATCTGCTTATGGTTCGCATTTTGCTGGTGAACCAACTTATTATGATTATGAATTAGATGTAGAAATGACAGGAAGAAGAAATAGTAACGATAGCAAGTTTTGGGTTTACATAGGAGCACTATTAAATCAAACAACTCTAGAAAGTTATGCCATTGGCCCAGTTGAAATATGGGTAAAATAAATTTTAGTTTATTGACCACTTATTTATCCATTTCACTTTTTTATTCGTCTTATCATGCAAGTAAAAAATATTATTCTTTTTATATTATTTTGGGGTGTAGCTTATACTTCATTTACTCAAAATAGCAATTGTAATCCTGTCACAGCCCCGGATTCAAGTAGTTATGAGGGCTCTGCTTTCTTTAATTATGGTACTATAGCGAAGTCAAAAAGCCAGAAGTATCAGACAGCCGTCGCTATTGGTCAAAATTTCGTAGGTTTTACGGAAAACAATATCAATAGCACCTATATTGGTTTTTATGGCAGGTACCTGCTGCCTCCATTTGCATTGAAGGTAAATGCGACACAAGGTGATCTCCTGGATAGGATCCAAATAACCTGGACAGTCGATGGGCTTGGACCCTCACCCAATGAAGGATTTAATATATACAGAGATGGTATCTTTTTAGCCACGGTAAATGCCAATATCAGAAACTACAATGACTTCAATGTCATAGCAGGTGTAGCATATACCTATTCGGTCAGAGGAATTAATGCCTACGGAGAAGGCTCTCCCAGTTACGCCCTGGGATTTCAGGTACCCAATGGTGTCGTGACGGGCTGGATCAGGACCAAAAGCGGTGGCCCTGTACCCGATGCTGTCGTAACATTGATGCCCATGCAGGGCTTCTCGGCTAAATTTGGTGCTATGGATGCTGCAACAGCATCTGTAGAAGGCGACAGTACATTTTTGCCTGCCAATGAAAACTGGACCATGACTTTCTGGATTAAGACAGACAGTGCATCCAATCAGGCAAAAATCATCAGCGTCGGAGAAATTTCACTTTTTATCCGGGCAAAAGACAGTGGTCCAACCATCGAGGGAATCGAAGTGGCCACCTCGCATGCAGCTGCACCATTTCTATCTGCTACATTTGATGGCACAGCCAGAAACGAGTGGGTTCACGTGGCTTTAAGTTTTGAAGATGCCACAGGCCTTATGAAAATATATCTGAATGGTGTTTTGACTGACCAATCGTCATTTGATGACAATACCTCTATGGGTGGAGGCCTGTCCAATGAAGTATTTTTTAAACTGGGCAATATCGGAGATACCGGCAGATGGAATGGAAAAATAGATGAATTAAGAATCTACAGCATACTACTCAATGAACTGGATTTTGCTGAAATCATGCATGGTACAGCTTCTTCGCTTACTGATGGATTGACCTATTACTGGAAAATGGATGAAGAGCTGGGAGAGAAGTCTTACGACCTCAAAAATAGAGTTAAACTATACTTCTGTGGTGCAGCGTTTGATGTCGACAGGCCACCGGTAAGGACGGCAGGTAAAACCAATAGTCAGGGATATTACAGAATTGAGTCCGCTTCTTATGGTACAGGGACGACCTTTCTTGCAGAACCATCAAAATCATTTTATCTGCAAAAATCTGTAAAGTTCACCAGAAGCCAAAGCTCCAACGTAACCATTCCCAACTTTGCTTTGCCCAAAAGATCTACCATAGAATTGTGGGTGAACAATGCAGGAGCCAATGGTATACAAACTATACTGAGTAAAAAAGCGGCTTCCAATGATTTCAAAGTATTTCTGGAACCCTCGGGTATCGATCAGATTTTGAAAATATCCCTCAATGGTTCTACCCATGGGTTTGGATTATTGGGTTCCGGATATCAGCATCTGGCGATAACCATAGACAGTACCACAAATAATGTGCAGGTATATAAAAATAGTATTTCATTGGGTAGCCATACTTTTGGTGGCACATTGGGTAATCTGTCTGATGTCAATAGACCCTGGAGATTAGGTGTGCATGACAATGGGTCCATACTAACCGATTATTATAATGGTTTGATAGATGAGTTTGCTGTATATAATGCCATCCTTACTTCCGGACAAATCAATGGTCATTTTCGTAATACAAGAAATATGCAGGAACAGGGATTGTATGTTTATTATCCTATTAATGAAGGCGCTGGCAATAGGATATCCAATGCCGGTTCGCTTTTTTTAGACTTTGGTTCCTTGAACAATTGCGAATGGTCGTCTTTTGCACCCAATCAAGTAACGGAACCACATGAATTTGCACCTAAAACACGACAGGTAACGCTTAATCCCAGTGTGACATCAGTAGATCAGGTGGACTTTGTAGATAACTCAACTGTTCCTGTGTCAGGATATGTTCGATACAAAAATACCGATTGTTTTGCGCAAAATGTAGAAATATTGGTAAATAATACTCGATTTAATCCTCCAATTTTTACAGATTCTACTGGCCGATTTGTTATTGATTTTGATCCTGGCGCTACTGCAAGGCTCACACCAAAACTAGAGGACCATGTATTTATGCCGGCATTTTGGGAAGTTTCCAATGTGAATAGTCCAAGGTCGGGTATAGTCTTTAATGATGTAACTGTACGCAGAGTAAGCGGCATCATAGCAGGTGGAAGCAATCCTACTTGTAAAAAATCGATAATGCGTGAGCCCGTGGGAGTTGCAAATAGTCAAGGCACTATATGTAGGGTACAAGTAAAATCAATTGATGGGTGTTTTGTAAGAACGATAACCATCGATAATGTCGAGGGCGAATACGAATTCGACGGACTACCACCTCTAGAGCGTATGACAGTAGCAGTGACCTCACACTCTGATGGTGATATAAGAACTGCTTTTCAAGTACAAGGTGGTTCTACTGTAAATTTGACTAAAAGAGACACCGTGATCGACTTTATTTATATAGCTCCGCCTATACCTGAGATTACTAGCGGACTGGACCCTTTTCCTGGGTGTAGTCCAGAAGTGATCGTGATAGATCAAGGCGAAAACAAGACTATAAGTATTAGACTAAAAGAAGTGTACGAAGGAGGAGCATGTTATTTGGATACTGCCAGTTTTAATATTATAAATGGTTTTTCTGATACCACACAAGATACGGTCATGAGTGGAGGTAATCTGCAATATACATTTAGGGTAGGCTCACCAAATCCATCGCCTCCATATCTAAAAACCTTACAAATCATAGGAACCACAGAAGCTGGTAGGAAAGGAAGTATAGTTACCCAAGCTATTATCACTGGAACTAAAGAAAAACTCCCATCTTTTACGACCAAACTACCAGAACGTCCATTTCTAGTTTTGCATGATCCTCCAGGTGATGGCAGTTATGCATTTTTGGAAAAGGACTCTAGTGTATGTTATACCACAAGTATAAGTTTGTCAAGTGATGACTCAGCTGGTGGTGGAACAGTATTTAACGTAATACCAAAAGTATCTAATTGGGTAGGTTTTGGATTTGCAACAGAGTTAGAAGCACGACCAATATTAGGTAATTCTGTTCAGTTTAAAAACACATATACAAGGACTTCTGATTCTACTTTTCAGACTTGCCTACAAACCACGCAGAGAATATCAACAGATGATGGAGATCTGATCGTGGGTGGAGAGCGCGGCGGAGATGTGTTTATGGGTACTGCCCAAAATATTATTTTTGCGAATGTGGATGAAGTAACATTTGACAATTGCGTTGTTAATGTAGTAGAGTCTGTAGAAGTATCTCCGGGAGATTATGCTACTACTTTTATATATTCTGAATTTAATATTCGGAATTATGTAATTCCCAATCTTACCAAACTGTTGTCAAATCCAAGTACCACACTTGCAGATGATATTAGTCAATCCATAGCACGTTGGCAAACAATTCTTGCCAATAATGATGCCAGAAAATCAACTGCAGAGTTATTAAAAAACATCTCATTTGATGCCGGAGCGAGTTATGAATACAGCGAGACAAATCAAATCACTAAATCAAGCATTATTATCAAAGATACAGCTAGAACTCTAAATGTAGGAATTATAGGTGGCTTTTTTCTTAATGATGCCGGGGGAACAATGAATGTAGATGCTTCATTTTCGTCATCTTTTGGGCAAACTTCTGAAAACAATACCCAATATGGAAATACCATAGGTTATGTACTTAAAGATAATGATCCAGGAGACTTTTTCTCTATAGATATTGGTTTAGACTCTGCCTATTTGACGCCAACATTTAAGCTTAGAGCTGGGCAATCTTCATGTCCTTGGGAACCTGGCACCGCAAACAGAGAAAAACCAAATTTGCAAATTGTGCCCAATGCAGATGGAACATCAGCTTTCTCAGCAATCAATGTACCAGCCAATGAGTCTGCTGTATTCAAGATGTTACTTGGCAACGAAAGTGCGACCAATGAAGATTGGACTTATGGGTTTACAGCAATCGCCGGAAGTAATCCGGAAGGAGCCATCATCAAACTCAATGGGCAGCCACTTAATAATAACACCATACAATACATCGTACCTTTTGGCACATCGATTCCTATTACAATGACTGTGGACCGTGGACCAATCGCCTATGAGTACAATAATCTTAAAGTAGCACTTGTATCAGAGTGCGAAATGGCACGCAATTTTGCCCTTTCGCTACCTTTAGGCGTTAACGATGATACCTTGTTCTTTTCTTCCATCAACCTCGGTGTAGATTTTATCCGTCCATGTAGTGAAGTCAAAATCAATGTTCCAGAACAAAACTGGGTAGTCATCAATAATGACCCGGAACAATCAGGTACAAAAAGACTTATTACAATCATAGGATATGATTTAAGTGCACCAGATTTCCAAAGAATAAAACTGCAGTATAGACCTTCTAATGGGAATGGAACATGGTTTAATATAGTAGATACCTTTCAACGGTACAATCCTGAATGGTCGGGTTTTACCGCACTCCCAATACCGAAACCTCCGGTGTTAAGACCTGATTTTACACAATTTTCTTGGGAAACGGCTGGTATCGCTGATGGGAATTATGAAATCAGAGCTATTGCAGAATGTGACGGTGATGCAAGTGATAAACCTGGTTATTCTGAAATTATCAAAGGGAGAATCGACAGGGAGCCGCCTTCTTTGATAGGAAGACCTCAACCTTCTGATGGCGTTTATCATGTAGGTGACGAAATCTCATTTACATTCAATAAACATATCAATTGTGCAAAACTGAATCCTGTAGATGATGTACTTCTCATTGATACCGAAACGGGAGATGTCTTGGATATAAGCATCACTTGTTTTGAAAACAAAATCATACTTGAGCCTATAAATCTAAACAAGTTTTACGAAAATAAAATCCTTCGGGCTGAATTGCATAACATCGAGGATCTGGCAGGAAATACAAGTACCTATTTGAAATGGGAATTTTATGTAGACCGCAACGAACTGGCCTGGCTCTCAGATAGCATCGAAATAGTGAAGTTTGTAGACGAGACTAAAACCTTCTCCTCAAAAATACACAATCGGGGTGGCTATCCTGTGCCGTATGTCATCGATAGCATACCGGATTGGCTTCATGTATTTCCTGACCGTGGCACACTCGTAGCCAATGAGATAGAAGAGATCTTCTTCACAGTAAAAAATGACATGGATCTCGGCGATGCGATAGAAGACATTGTACTCATCACCCAAACAGGACTCAATCCATTTTTTATGGGTGGTACAGAGCCGCTGAATATCAAAGCGAGAAACTTGTGCCGTCCTGAAACCTGGGTACTCAATCCGGCTGGTTTTAATATCGCAGATTACGATTTTTCGATGAATTTTATAGTGCAGTTAAATATTGAAGGCGCTTTATCATTGGATGAAAATGATATCGTAGGCGCCTATGTCAATGGACAACTGAGAGGTATTGCAAAAATTGAATATCAACCAAGTCTAAACAAATATCTGGCATTCCTGACGGTATACAGCAATCAGAATACGGGAGAAACCATCAAATTTCAGATTTGGGATGCATCCGATTGTAAGCTGTATGCTTATGCACTGGAGACATTTACTTTTAAAGCCAACGATGTAAAAGGAACGATAAACAGTGCCATCATTTTACATACCAACACTACTTTGCTCAGAAAGATATTTTTAAATCCGGGCTGGAACTGGATATCCATGAATCTTGACCTGACTCCAAATACTACTAATGAAGCTTTATCTTCGCTTAGCAATCCTGTAGGGGCTTATATAAAAAGTCAGGGGCCATTTAGTAATTATTCTGCCCCTTTAAATATTTGGATAGGCTCACTTACCACATTAGAACCTGAAAATATGTACCAATATAAAAGTGTGGTAAAAGACTCTTTGTCTATTATAGGAAATTATGTTGATCCTGCTTTGACGCCAATAGCATTGGATAGTGGATGGAATTGGTTAGGATACCTACCTACACAAAGTCTGAAAGTAAATGATGCTTTATCTTCCATCAACGCCACAAACGGTGATATTATAAAGAGTCAACTCCATTTTGCTCAATATTTGGATGGTACTGGTTGGGTAGGCAATCTAAAAACAATGAATGCGCCTAATGGATATCTTTTGAGCTTGAAAGCGGATGATACTTTAATATATCCCGATCCTTTAAATTTCAAAGAAGATAATGAAAGTGATGTGAGAAACCTTATTCTACCGGAATATCATGGATTGACTGAAATTAGTGCCATACCTCCATTACAATTACCTTTTGCACATTGGCAGGTACATCCTAATAAATATGAACATAATATGAATGCGATAGCCATCGTGGTCGAAAGTGGAGCGGAGACCAATTTCCTTCAGGATGGAGATGAGGTGGCGGCTTTTGTCAATAATGAAGTAAGAGGTAGCGCCAAAGCTATATATATTCCACAACTCAGGTCTTATTTGATTTTTATGACTATTTATGCCAATAAGGAAGGAGAATTGATGACATTAAAGTTTTATGATGCATCCACCAATCAGGAATATGATTTAATAGAAAAAATAGATTTCAAAGTCAATCACATCATAGGTTTGGTAGATAATCCAGAACCATGGCACCTATCGACAGTTACTTCTTCCAATGATATTTCCGATAATACAGGAATCAATTTGTATCCAAATCCATTTACCACATCATTGCATCTTGAATATATACTAACCAAATCTCAGGATGTAAAAATGAATGTTAAGGATGTTTTGGGCAAGATTATAGATTCTAAAACGATATCTTCCAAAGCAGGTTTGAACCGATATGAATGGATACCACTCTCCCATCTTGCCGGCGGTACTTATTTCATTACTCTGGAAAGTGGAGAAGGTATATACTCGCATAAAGTTTTGTATATAAAGTGATTTAAATGAATTGTTCAATAGTATGGTAATGAATATAGGATTAAAAACAGCTATACTTCTGATATTGGGTTTTGTGCAAATGACAGCACAAAACCCAAATTGGACTGCTCCGAATGGTTCAGGGTTTGAGTTTTCAGCAAACTATATAGCCACTATCCATTTAGCCGGTGTACCGTCCAATGACGCAGAAGACGCTGTTGCATTTTTTAAAGACGGAGAAATCAGGGGTTTGGGTAGTGCCATATCATTGGGCAATGGCATGTACAGACATTTTATCACCATCTATGCTCATGAAGCTATAGATACATTGGATATTAAGGTATATCATAAAAGTACAGGTCTTGTGTATGAAGTACAGCAACCTATCATATTTCAGGTACAGGGTATCACAGGCAATGTGGATGATCCTTATATCATTAACATTTATCCTGATAATGACGCGCCCATTCGTTTGTTACCTGTACCTGCACAATTTACTTTGGAAGGGTTTGCCTTCCCGGCGATTGATATGTCAGCATATTTGGTACAGCCCGATCAGTTTCCGGTAGCGTGGTCTTTCACACCCAATCCAAACCTGATAGCCAGTTTTCAGGGCAGTATATTGTCTGTCACCGCCATAGCGGGGTTTACCGGACAAACACAATTGGTAGTTAGGGCAACGGAACAAAGTATGGCTATGGGGCTGGAAGGTGAAAGTTATGCCAGCAGAGCCGTTCAAAACCAGCAATTTGCAGATGTTACCATTACATTTAATGTGACTTCAACATATCTGCCTCCATTATGGGAGCCGGTTATACCCGATCAGGGCATACTGCTTGGTGAGCAGTTTGATACCATCGCACTCAATGACTTTGAAAATCAATTTCAACAGCCTTTTATAAAATATGACTATTTACCCATAATAGCCGAAAAAGCGCCCCCGTTAGCACCACCCGATTGGCAGATCACCAAAACCCCTGAAACAACCATGAATGTGGTAACAAAGGTTAATTACACGCCAAAATATCAATTTCATCATGAAGACGACGTACTCGCCGCATTTGTTGGAAGTGAGGTTGTGGGAATAGCTTATAGAAATGCCATCAATGGTTTATATTACTTAAGTATTGGAAGCAATAACATCAATGACAGCGTAGTGTCTATCAAACTATATAGTGGCGCCATGAAAGATACCTTAGTTATTGACAGTGTTTTTTTATACCAACCTTATGCTATCCACGGCAGTGCGGAAAATCCGTTTATTATAGATTTTGCTCCAATTGCCCCTGTTGTTCCTGACCTGCCTGTAGCTGATGGAATATATGACATGCCGGTTAATATATTGGATAAAAAATTTGTAGGCTCTGTCGCCTTTAGATTTTTTGCTTTGGATCCAACCTATCCTCAATACCTGTATGATCAGACCAACGCTACATTTTGTATCGCAAGAAATTCTTCCGAACTCACCACGTACTATCAGGATGCGGATGGAGATGGTTTAGGTAATCCGTCCGTTTCCGTTCTTGCCTGTAGCTCCGTGCCGGGATATGTCACAAACAATTCTGACTGTGATGACAATGGTACACTGGCACCTGGCATTAACCTTTCTGTATCGGAAACTTCAGGATCAGCACCAAATGACAATAAAATCTGTTCAGGTTCACCGGTAAATATTACTGCTACGGGTGGCGACAGTTATCTGTGGAGTACCAGTCAGACAGAAGCGGTCATTTCAGTAAACCCTACTATGACCGGGAGTTTTACCGTCACCGTTACGCTCACCTCCGGGTGTTCAAACAGCAAATCAGTCAATATATTTGTAGAAGGTACTGTGGTGAAAAATCAGGACAATGCCGGTGATGGTTCACTGCGCAACGTACTGGAATGTATTGCAGAAAATGGGATAATTACTTATGACCTGCCGTTGATCAACAGCACGATACTCACATCTCCCTTGATCGTAAATAAAAACGTGAGTATTCATGGTACCATATCTTTAAGGCCGGAAATACAGGTTGATTTTAATCAGGCTGCTCACGGTATAGAAATTCAGTCCAACAAAAATTTGATACTAAAAAATGTAGATCTCATTTCTCTCCAGTCCAACAATAATATACTGATCATGGGACCCGGAAATCTGACCATCAGCGAACAAACAAAAATCAGGTCAAACTGATAAAAAATAAATAGTATAGAGTAAGAGTCCTTTAAAAAAATAACGGTCATTATAAATCTTACTCCGTTAGATTAACTTGTGATAACTTATTTTTATCCAATAAATTAATAATTATCGGGGATAACTTTTTATCTTGCCAGAGCATTTGGTAGTTATAAATATACTTTATTTATGCCAGTTATCGTTCTTTCTGAACCATTCATCCGTCACTACGCAGGGAGTGTCTTTAAGGTCAGTGATGCCATCGGAGTATCCGGATGGGACGATGATGATCGTGTGAGGGAAAAACAATCCTGTTATGACCAAAGAGTTTATTTTTTGCCTGATGACGGTAAAGGTACGCCCACCGAACTTCCATTACCGTATACATTTTATTGTCCGGAATATATATTGGCAGGTATTGATCTAAAAAGTGGTCCGTGCAGAGTTACCTCAGTCAGCAAAGGTCTCGAGAAAAACATCGATGATCCATATTATGCAGAACCAATACCTCTGGGCAAGGGAAAAATTAGGTATTCCGATTCGGAAAAATATGCAAAAAATGTACTTACTATTGATTTAGGTAACGAAGACCAACCAGATACGGCACTCATTAAAAACAGTATTACCGGTGAGATTCAATCTGTAAACTATGTGGAAAGTCTTCCGGTTATCCTGAGCTTTGAAGAATTTGAGCCAGGTTTTTTTGAAGTAAGCTTATTAAAATCTTCACAAAAGATACACTACTTCACTCTGATCAAATGTTTTCCCTTGGGTGTACAACTGACAGATATCAGAGGTAAGTTTAACATCATTCAGACTATCTGGTAAAATATCAATTATT
This sequence comes from Saprospiraceae bacterium, assembly GCA_016714445.1. Taxonomy (GTDB): domain Bacteria; phylum Bacteroidota; class Bacteroidia; order Chitinophagales; family Saprospiraceae; genus OLB9. Next base: position 947,997 of record JADJNF010000008.1, read on the forward strand.
ATGATCAAGTGTCTATCAATGCGCAAATGACTTCTAACCCCCACTCACAAGATTCTGGGCCTTTTACTTCAAACAACTATTCATACCATTCAGTACAAGATTTATACACTTTACTATATAATTTTTGAACAGCAGTCATTTATCCCACAATTTTGTACTGTTTTTAATCCTATTTGATTGTTTTGTTAATTTAATATGTACAGATGTCTACCCCATAAGACGTCTGTACTTTTAAAAATCTTAAAATTTATGCCAGATAAAACCCTTTCAAAAACCTATTCATCAACTGATGTCGAATGTAATAATTGCGGATATATTGATCAAGGTGTCTATTGCAGCAACTGCGGTGGTCATCTTAAAAAACAAAGAATTTCTATGTCTCATCTTCTATCCAGTATTGTGGACTTCTTTTCCAATTTTGAAGATAAATATGTACATACCTTTGTTTCTCTGACTACGCGACCCATTAACTTTATATGCCATTATCTAAATGGCGTCAGAGATAAATATTACATCCCTTTCAAATACTTCTTCCTCAATCTGAGTATCAATTTTTTTATTTACACCTACTTTAATATTTCGACAATCAATGAAAATGGCTTCGAGACAGAAGCTTCGCAGCTTTTGCAGTTGAAAAGTGAGGCCGTATTTGATGCTATCATTAATAATTATGGCAGCTTTTTTTCTTTGATGATCATACCGCTGTATGTATTGGCCACCTCAGTGCTGTTCAGAAAGAGTACACATAATATGGCAGAAAGAGCCACAGCCATCACTTTTTTATTTGGTCATCTGATGATATTACAAGCTGTCCTGAATTTAATCAGTGCGGTTTTCAACCCTTTTTACGAACTACAAAAATATTTGGTGATGGGTGGCGAAATAGCTATTATTTTTATGCTTAGCTTGAGATTTTTCAAAGCATCGATAATGGATTCCATTTGGAAATCTATTATAATCGCTGTATTTGTATTTATGAGTATGCAGTATATTCTTGTAGGCACTCAAACAATCCTGCAATTATATTATGGCGAATAAACCATCTTTAAACTTCAATTTACAATATATGAGAGCTTTCTTTTTCTTCTGGTAATTACTGTAGTATCATCTTGTGTATCTTCAAAGAAGTACAAACAACTGGAATTGTCATACCATCAGATGCAAAATGACCTTCAGCAATCCAATGGTCGGGTAGCGGAATATACAAAAAATAATCTTGCCCTTGAGCAAAAGTTACTAACTGCACATAATGAAAACCAACTCAAAGATCAGAAAATGGAAAGTATGAAAAAAGAAGATTTGCTAAAGGATGTAACCATAAAAAGCATGGAAGACAATCTCACTTTCGTAAAAAATACGAATGTTGACCTATCCAAAAGAATGGATGATCTCTCTCTCTCAAACAAAGTTAATGTCGATATCATGAAAAAACTTCTCGAAGAAGCAGAAATGCAGCATCTGAAAGTACTCAATTTGTCATTGGCTTTACAGAAACAGGATTCTCTAAATATACATTTGGTAAAACGCTCCAAAAAGAATATCTCTGAGCAAAAAGTAAAAAAATCATTGGAAAAACTGGGTTTTGTGTTTTATTAATATCTTTGAATTATATCCAACAAATCATGGAATCAAGTTTCTTCGGTATGGTCACTATGACCAGTCTGGAAAATGTTCATCCATCTAAGGATAAATCAAACGAAAAAGTCATTTCAGATGATTTGATGGATGAAACCCGCATCAGATTGGTACACTATCCGGACTGCCAGCAACTGATCATCTGGTTGCCTGTAGATGGTGATTTTTATCAGGATCTGGTGATCTGTGACTCCAAATCAAAACATGAAATATGGCGTAAAGAAATCAGAGAAATTATTACTGGAACTATCAAAATCGTGTTGGATACCCTGCCTTTTAAACCAGGTGAATTTTATGTCAAAATAAACAAAAAGGATGGGCTTCAGCACATCATATACTTAAAAAAATATAAAAAAGGTGTCATCCCCAAACAACCGATCACTGTTCCTGAAATAGAGCCCGACCTAGACAAAGCTCCCATAGTATACAGAGATGGATTTGGAAATATACTACCTGATGAAGACTTGATATTGAGACAAAACATTATAGATAAAATGATTGATAAATTTAGTCGACACCTGGAGTATGTCAGTCAAGGAAGAGGCGGTGATGTCATCTATCTCGAGGGTAAAAAAAGCATCAAATTTTATATGGAAATGGGTGGTGGCAATTGTGTTTTTTATCTGGATATTCCATCGATATCAGAATGGGAAAAAACTACAGGATTTCCGTTATCAGAGAGAGAAGACATCATTCATTTTGTCGCTGAGCAAACCCAAAGGGATCAAGCTTCTTCTTGTACTTATAAGATTTCGGATACAGAGATTACTTACTTCAGAAGGTAAAATTACCCTGAAATTATTCTCTGACTTTTCACACAACACGTTGTTGGATTGAAAAAGTCTTTTGATAAAAACATCTCATTCCTCATTTCACACACTTCAATTTTATTAAATGCTTGTTTGTAAAAAAGATTTATTTTGATGTCAAAATGGGCTGCATCTTTGTGTCATTAATTTATCAAAATTTAAAGTCGTGAACAAAATATTTATCATCTTTATCTCCATTTTTGCTTTATCAAGTTGTCAAAAAGACACTGAATTGATTTCTACCTCTTCTAAAACTAAAAGTCTGGCTAAATTCACTTATGTATGGAATAATGAAACGCCGGAAATTGAAGATTTTACCTATGATGCACAAGGAAGAGTGACCGTAATAAAAGGCGATGAGCAAACTTCCACTTTTAATTATGTTTCTGCATCATCATTGGTTGTAACAGCTAAGAACAATAGTGACAATAGCCCATATAGAAGTTTTAACTGTACTTTAAATAGTAAAGGATACATCACAAAAATAAGTATGTTTAATCCTGATGGTACACTTTACTACACTTATAATTACACTTATAATTCTGATGATTATATCATAAAAACGGAAGGTGTACCACCCACAGGGACTGGTTATTATGCTGAGTATGTCATCCAAAACGGTAACGTCGTTTCTTCAAAGAATTTTAATGGAGACGTTTTAAGTTATACAGGAAAATATACCATTGACAGCAGTTTGGAAAATAAGACAGGATTTGGTCATACAGGATATTGGGTTTCTAATAAACTTTTTGGAAAAGGGTATAAAAATATGTTGGTAGAATACAAATCGTTTTCTCCAAGTAACGCATTGACATGGCATATGAAATATGAACATGATTTAGATGCAGATGGATATCCTTTGTCTACCACATCTTTAAACGTTTTGCAAAATAAAAAGGGAATAGAAACATACGTTTATAAGTAAGTTTTACTATGTATCTAAATCAAGTTTTTTGATTATTTCTCCAAATAACATTATTAAAACCTGATTATTCATGAAACATCATTTTTGGATACTTTTTGCATTAGAAACATCATTTTTGCTTTGGATGCTTTGGGATGTGATGCAACTCAAATACCTGTCTATGCCTGCTTATATACCAATCGGTTTTTTATGGTTATTGATTTCATTAATGAATAACTGATATAAAAATGCAAGGTAGTTTTAAATATACTATGATGGGAATTTTAGTCATGATCATGCCTTTTTTGGCTTGCCACTCAAATCAAAATCTGACGTCCAATCAGCAACAAATGAAAGAACTTAAATTAAAAGATGCAGAAATGCTGGAGCTAAATGCTCCTGACCAATCAGATGAATCCCTATATCAACTCAGCTTTATGTATGAAAGCAAATTGCGTCATGCCATATTTTACTATCAGCAATTTACAGGCACTATGCAAGAAAGTCATCAGAAAAAAAAATGTACGGTCCTGCTAACTAAAAAACATCATGAACTCCCTAGGTCTATATATCCTTTGCTGACACAGGGTTATATTGTGGTGCAGTTTTCATGGTTAGGCTTGGAATCTTATGAGGTGATTAAAGAGTATAGAAAATCAAATTTTTAGCTAAAAATAAAATAGGTTCTACCATGTATCATATATCAATTGGCTTTTTTTAGTTTAAAACAATGACACAATGAAAGTTTTAAAAATAGTGCTGGGCCCCGAACTTTATTGGGTATTACTATATATGTTATCCATTATATTAGCTTGGGCAAACAAAAGATCCAACTTTGTCTACGATGATATCATTGAAAACGTTTGGTTTTATATCCCCGTGATATCAGTCATGATTTTTGGACTCTATTGGATACCTATTGTTGAGAAAAACTGGTTGATGGCAAGGATATGGATTTCAGGAATCGTCATGGGTCATTTTGTATTGGAAACTTTACTTGAATCCTATAGCCAGCAAGGTCCGGGCATCGGCATGGGATATCTGGCAGGCATGCTTCTTCTTTTTATAATATTGGTTGCGGGAAGTATCGTGGTAAAACTTGTTCATTAAAAAATCTAATCCAAAAAATGAAAACATTAATCATCATCGGCATTGCATGTATCATAATTTTTTTCTTTTCGTCCTGCGAAACGGGATATGTCAAAAAAGGGCACAATTGGGTTTGGGTTACCAATGACGAAAATTTCGGTAGCAGAGACCATTGGATTGAAGGCATAGACCTGGAAAGTTTCAGGGTACTAAAACAAAACAAATGTTTTGCAGTAGATAAATATTCGGCTTATTTTAAAGGAAGAAAAATCAGTTATGCCACGCCTGATGGTTTTGTTCCTTTGACTGACAATGAGTATGGATATGCAAAGGACAACTATCGTGTATTTTTTGACAATGATGTGATTCTGAAAGCAGAGCCAAAAACTTTTGAAGTGCTGGAATTTCCCTATTCTCGAGATAAAAATGATATCTATAACGGTACACTACCCATGAATCTGGACCAAAAAGATGTGGCAGAATTCAAGGTAATTAACGATGAAAAATGGATGAAAGGCACCAAGTCAACGATGCTGCTGAGCGAATTTTTAAAATTCAGTCCTGAGTACGAATGGATAAACGATCTGGACATTGAAGTCAAATGGGTGGTCACAGGACCTTATGGAAATGGGGAAACTCAATCAAAAAAATTTAAAGGCCTGGAAGAAATCAAATAAATTTGCATAACGTCGGAAAAGTATGAAACATAATCATTTTTTAGAGTCCATTTTAAAATATTTGTTTAAGCCTAAAAAATATAGCATATCAGAAAATGGAAGAAGGTTGGTTTTCGAATACAATGGACGATCAGGCCATGCGGTCTATAAAGATGGAAATAAAACCATTAGATTTTATACAGAAGTTGGAGGTGGAGATTGCATATTTTACATGGATATACCTTCGACTAAAGAGTGGGCTTCACAAACAGGCTATCCATCAGAACAAAGAGATGAAATTCTAAAATTTATAGCTGAAGAATCTCTCCGCCTTCAATCCAATAGCCCAGGATCGTATTACAAAATAGAAGATAAGTACATCAGTTTTTATCAAAAATAAATTCTCAACCAATTCTATGTCCAATCTTAATATGACACATATTATTTGTTTTGTTGCTATAGCTGGTGTTTGGTTGTTTATTTCCTGCAAAGGCAATAATGATAAAGGTAAATCTGACGCTGCAAATCCTGACAATCTAGGCAATGGATTTGTCAAAAAAATGGATACTGTTTGGTTTTATGACATAGCGTTGGAAAACGTGGATCCTCTTTCCTTTGAAATAGTAGATGACTATTTTTTTAAAGATAAATATCATGTCTGTTTTTTTGAAACTTATCGGTTGAGTCAGGATTATTTTATGAGTAAACGAAAAAGATATCTCCATTTAGAAAAGGCAGATCCCGCCAGTTTCGAAAGTCTGGGAGATGGCTATGCAAAAGACAAATTCACAGCATGGTATCTTGACAAAACATTTAAGGTAGAAGATTTGAAAAGTCTGACAGTATTAAATCATCATTTTATAAAAGACAACAAAACAGCCTATTTGGATAGAAAGATGATTGGAGGAAGTGATGGTAAAACCTTTGAAGTCATTTCTGATCATTATGCAAAAGATTTTAAGAAGTATTATTATTGTACGCCTTTTGACGGACAGTATGAGATCAAACCTATACCTTGTCACTACGAGTCCTTTGTTGTGGTAGATTATCAATATGCAAAAGATAAAAGCAGTGTATTTTATGAAGGCGATAAAATATCAAAAGCAGAAAGCAATTCTTTTGAGTTGATTTCTGATGGATATGCCAAAGATATTAACCGCGTCTATTTTAGAGACAAGATAGTAGAAAAGGCAGATCCATCGTCTTTTAAGACCCTCAATGAAAATGAAAATTCTATGGGTTAAACGATATATGCAAAAGATAAAAACGGTATTTATGTCAACGACAAACATTTTGCTGAAGCCGATGTAGCTACTTTCAAAGTGCTTAATGAGAAATACTCTATGGACAAAAATGGTGTGTATTTCCGGATGAAAAAATTCAAAAATATTGACCTCTCATCATTCAAGGTTTATCCACATTTCATGGGAGATACGGATGCCGAAGATCAGAACCATAAGTATGCAGATGGAAAGATTGTGAAGTAATATTAAAGTTTAAAATTAGATTATGGAAAGTAATTTTACCGAAAAGTATAATATACCATTGATTGCTGCAGTATTGGCAGGTATAGGCATATTGGTTCCAATATATATAGGTTATAATTCTGATTTTCATCAGTCATCGTCTTTCTCGGTATCAATGGCGATGCTTTTTGCAGGGATGATTGTAGAAAGTTTAAGACTATCAGAGAGTTGGAAATCCATAAGCCTGATATTTGTCGGCGCATATTTATTTTCACTGTTTACTTTCCTAACCATCCAAAACAAGTCAACTTATAATATTGATATCCTGGTAGATGCACTGCCATTTATGTTTATTTTTTATTTTACACTAATCTTTGCCTTCATCTTTATAGAAAAAGTCACTGCTAAATTATCGGAAGGTGTCACGCTATTGCAAACACTTGCCATTGTTTACTGGATTTTGGATGCTGAATTGTTGACTTATAAAAGTTGGTGGACCTACGCTCTTTTAGCTGTTGTTTGTATTTTTTCTTTATTTGCTTCAATAAATGCATTTACAAACTTGCATTTATCAGAAAACATCAGAATAATGCTGAGTATGTGGAGCAGTATTATTATGATGATTTTTGCCGTAGACAACATCATTGATGTTTTTAATCAACCTGACCTGAACGCCACATTAGATAATACCCAAATGGTAGATATTGGTGTAAGATATTTCTTACTGGGTGTTTCATCCTTGTACATGATGCAAAATTATTTACTTCTTATTGCTTTCATACCTGGTAAGAAAGATAAGTATTTTTCAGACTCTGAGCGTATAAGTGCCGCAGCTCGTGAGTTGGAGCAAAGCAGACAGGACCATCTTTCAAGATATTCAGATGATCAGGTTCCTTTCAGTCTTGCTGTCTTATGTATTTTGTACGCTTCAGCCATTTTTGGGATTAATTATTTCTACAACGTTGTATCTAAACAATCAGCAATCTGGTTGGTATTTTTCTCATTTCCATTGATTATTTCAGGATTAAAAAAAATAAAAATATGAGCGATAAAACAATTCTATTGATGATTATTGTTATTGACATTCTAAGTGTCATTCTCAATACTTTGTCAACTAATGGAAACAGCAGTCATTTTGCTGCTCCATATCTTATTTTGTTACTTCTCTTTTTGTTTTATTCCGTTTTAAGTATCCTTTTAACTACAAAATTATATCGTGCAGGATCTTTTCAGTGGATTTCAGCAAATCCTGATGTGCTTAAAATTGTATTGGTTTTTGGAATTATTTGTATTCTTTACACTGTTTTTACATCGATCATGATTCGGGCAGATTGGTCAACTTATCAGAATCAGTCACTGGCAAATCCTAAAGACTTTTTAGCATATACAGCCTATATATGGGTTCCAATAATGATGATTGTACCATATGCTATGGCAACATATAAACATGAAATGGCTATTCATCAAAGTGTATATCTAAAAGCACCACTCATACTTAATGTAATCATTGGTATCATCGTTTATATGTATCTGAATACGAATTTGAGACATGCAAAAGACACTTTCACTTCTAAAGATAATAGCTATCATCCGGACATTGAAAAAATCCAAAATGTCGTGAAACTCGAAGACTATATACATTATACACTCCCTAACTATGACAAAATAATTACAGATGCTGCCTTTGTAAAACTAAAATCTGATCCTGCATGGGATCAACAGTTTTACAAAAAACTTGAAGATTGCAATAATAATTATTCCATTGGCATGATTCATAAGTATTTGAGTATTTACACCTTCGAATATCCGGAGAAATTGATGCCCCATTTTAAGAAAAGTATGAGCTGTATTGCTACTTATGTCAATGATTATGCTGCCAATGAATTCACATCGGGTGAAGATTTATCTGGCCTAAACATTGACAATGTGCTTCAAGCGATAGAAAAACAATATCCGGGTACCGAAACCCTAATGTTTGATGCATTGGATGAAATAACCTCAGCACTCAAGAGTGTGAAAAGAGAAGATTACAAATCAAAAACAGTTGAATTAATTGACACCATAGAAAAATTCAAACTAAAATTCCAATAAACCTTTTCTTATAAAATGCAAATTAAAAGTTATTCTCTCGGATAGATCTACTTAGTTTCCATTCGTTCGACAGCTTTCAAAATTTCTTCTCTATTTTTAGCCAATTTGATAAAATCGGGGAGTTTTTCTACCATCGTCATTTTAAATCGGTCAGTGGTGCGTTCTCTCAGGGTAGACTGCACATAGTTTTTGATTTCTGTAAGATGTCTCAGGTTGAATGCCCAGATGATATCGCCTTTCACCGTTTCCTGAAACCAAAGCGGCAATCCAAACGCAGGGTCTATGATGCCATAATCATGGTATTTCGCTATATAAGACTCCCAGTTTTCTTTGACTTTATTGGTGGTTTTACAATATTTGCATGTAATATTAAAATACGACGGGATACTTTTAAATCCATCTATAACCGTAAGGTCCAAAAATTCCAAACACTGATGACATTTTGCTTTACCTGATGGTTTATGTCGGATAAGATCAATTGCTCTTTCAGAATAATGACAAGACGTACATTTTAATATTGCATTTTTATAATCAAAATGGGCAGGTACAGTGACATCAGCTTTTCCTTGACATTTAGGGCAATGCACGGTAAACGTATCCATCAGATCGTAGATTCTCAGCGGTTCAGCACGATATCTATCCATATAATTGATCATTTAGGATTTGATTCCATAGGATAACCTATCATCTGTATATCGTCGATCTTCCATTTTCCACTGGATTTGGACATTGTAAACTGATGTTCCCAAATGTCAATCGTTTTGATGACTACTTTGTATTTTTCTACTTTTATAATTGCTAATTTTAGATATTCAGATGGACTATAGAATAATTCCGGCTCTTGTGTTCCAGAGATCAGATCATAATCAAATCCTTCCGGTGGTCCTTCATTTTGTGGATTATCTTTGAAATTTTGATTCATTTCTGAAAAATAATTTCGCCACAGTTGTAGGTAAGTATCTGATATGAAGCCACTGGATTTCAGGTGTTTCAGATATTTTTCGCAGACTTTTTTATCCACAAAATAATAGCCACTTTTATCTGTTCCCACCAATCTGAATGCACTCGATTTTTTATAATTGGCTTTATACCATTTAAGGAATCCTCGGATAGTTTTTACCGCATTAGTGGAATCTTTGCTGTCAATAATATGATTTGGGTTTTCCGCAAAGGCTAAACATGGAATATTATTTGAAAATAAAATAAATCCAATGAGCAGAAGAACATGAATTGAGTATTTCATTTTGTTTATTGTTAAATTGTTTGTTTCATTTCGAAGAATCATTAAAAAATAACCAGTCCTATTGTTAAAAATAGCTGTTTAAATATAACTTAATGTTAAGAATCCTGTGCCAATCCACAAACAGTATAACTAGAGTTGTTGAATAAATTTCATGTCATTGCCATCGTGAAGGACCACTTAAAAAAAATAATCCGATTATGACCCAAACAATAGCAATAATCAATGTCACAACAAGAATGATAAGCCCTTTCATAAAATCTGTAGGCATATATCCATATTGGTACGTAAAATACAATCCTAAGACAATGATACCTCCACCTTGCAAAAAAGTATATGCATCTGATTTTTTTATGGCAGGATCTAGCAGCACATCGAAAAAAACATAAATACTAAAAAGCACAAGCAATATTGAAATAACTAAAAACACAAAAAATAAAGATTTTGATAAATATTCCATATCCATTATAATTTATTATTTTAATATCACTCTAATTGGACGACCTATCCTTAAATTCCCAAAAATGAAGCTGCCATAAAACTTGCAGAAAAACCTTTATTATAGCCTTCCCTGGGCCTTAGCCAATATCAGATAAGCAATCAATACAATCACATACGGCACCCAGGATAAGACCACCAATTTTATACCGCCGGTGAGATTTCCACTGACTTCACCGACTTGATAAGCTTTGTATAAGGTAAAAAGAACGATGATTGATGCAAGTCCAAAAACTTGTTTCATGTATACAGGATTATTGTTACCGATCTTAAAAATGGATGTATAGATGTAACTAAGTGACAAAACCCCTGTGCCAAACCAAAGGCAAAAAAATATTAATTGTTGCAAAAATTTCATATCACTGCCAATGTAAAGGTCCATTAAAGAAAAACAACCCAATAACGATCCAAACCAAAGCGATTACAAATGATGAAACTAGAATAATAACGCCTTTCATAAAGTCTGATGAAGAATATCCATATTGGTATGCCAAAAATAATCCGACCGCTATAATAATTCCACCACTTAGCAAAATTAAACCTTCTGACAATTTTTTGTATGGGTCAAGTAGCAGATTGAAGAAGCTGAATAAACTAAAAAGAACGAGCAAGCTATTGATACCGAATAGTATAAAAAACACTGCTTTAGATATAGCTATCATAAAAACTGTTTTTAAAATTTTATTGAATTAATTCCACTTACCACCATTGGTAGCAAAAATAAGGACAAACCATAGCACAAAAAGTACGCCTATAATAAATGGAAAATATGTCACAATCATACCAATTTTGTAGGTATCCTCATTTTTCATCAGTTTCCATCCACCAAAGGCAAAAGCACCCAAGATCAGCCCAAAAGCTAAATTTCTACCCGGCACCAGAAAAGATTCATAATGTCCCATCGATTTATTGGCAAAATACACAAAGATACCCATTGCGGCTGTGTACAAAAAATACAGCGCAGTCAAACTATAAATCCAAACCAATACCTGACTAAACCATTTCATAATTTTTATTTTAAAATTTATTATAAACCAATCATTACCGAATTACCGATCTATCATTCTCTCATTCAATCATTGATCCTCTCGATCACAGATCATTTTATCACCAAATTTTTTCTGTCATAATTTTCTGTTGCAATATACTCAATCATCCATTTTCTATTTTCTTTATTCATCTCAAAATCCTACCCAAATGGTCCTACAACTTGAAGAATTGTATTGGTTCCGGTATATTCAGATGAAAAATATCCTATAGCGTTTAGTGCTTCCAAATATTTTTTACAAGCCTTCATATCTTGTTATTTTTAGTTTAAAATGAATTTAAATCTTCCCTGGGACTTAGCCAAGATGACATATCCTAACACTACCACTCCCCAAACTAGCCACGATGATAAGATAATCCAAATGCTGTTCATAAATTTTCCCTGGATTTCCCCGACATGGTATGCCCAGTACATAATCATCAGAACGAAGATAGAGGCCAATCCAAAAAACTCCTTGCTATAATATGGATTTTCTGATACACTACGTTTAAATATAGCAGTATAAATATAAGTTATTCTCAACTCTCCGATGCTAAACAGTCCGCAGTAATATAAAAGCTGTATGAAAAAACCCATGTTACTGCCATTTTACTGGTCCACTAATAAAAGAAAAGCAAATTATTATTATGATAAGCGTGGATAGCCACGCTATACCTAATACACCACAACTATATGCATATTTATCACTGGTTTTAATGACATTATAGGCCATATACACCCCTACCCCTAGTATAAATGCGGCAATAAATGCCATTATAGCTTCAGCATTTTTTCCATAACCATCCCACAATATGTCAAATCCAATTTTAATTAGAATAAATGTAGACAAACAACTAATCGCAAACATGACATAATATGCCAACTTATAAGAAAATTCCATCTTTAATAAATGTCTTAAAAAGTAAAGAAAAATTTATTACCACATCATAGGTACAAAAATCCCAAAACTCAAGATTACAAACACAAGAACCGCTATCCATGCTTGACCCAACATGAGATATCCATTTAAGTAATTATGACTATTTTGTATCATTTGATTGCCCAGATATAAACCAATACCAGTCAACACTCCTGCTATAGAAAATATTATTGGCTCTGCTATTGGCGTGCTGGAATTTTTACCTGCAAAAAATGTACACACAAGAAAGAAGAGAATGATCAGGATAGAAATACCATACATAATGTAAAAGGCTGTTTTAGATAAAAAGTCCATTTGTGTGATTATTATTAGTTAATAAAATATGATCAGTTCCATCTTCCACCGGATAAAAGTAAATTGATAAACATGAATTAAAAAAGCCGTTTAAAAGGATTAATGGCAAAAAATGGATCACATATCCTATTTTCGGATAGGAAGTATGATAAATAAAATAACCTGTGCACTTAGTTATACCAGCCTTGAACAGGCAACTAAAAAGATTTCTGCCAGAGACTAATATTCTTATAATGCCCCATTGGTTTATTAGCAAAATATACTAAGATACCATTATCGGCCGAATACAAAAAAGACAGCGCTGACAAACCATACATCCACACCAACATCTGACTAAACCATTTCATAATTTTTATTTTAAAATTTACTTTAAACCAAATTACGGTTCAATCATTCATGCATTCAATCATACTCTCATTGATTCTCCGATCATAAAATGTTTTTCAGTCATAATTTTCAGTGGCTATGTAATCTATCTTCCATTTGCCTTTTTTTTTGGTCATATCGATATTATACATTCCATCTCCTGAGATCTGCATCACTGCTTTATTGTTTTTGGCTTCCAGAACAACAAATTCTAATTTTTCAATAGCGTTTAATATAAGTTCCGGCTCCTGAGTAATTAATATCAGATCAAATTCAAATCCTTCCGGCGGTCCTTCGTTTTGAATATTTTCTTTCAGGTAGGATGCCTTGTCTGTAAAGTATTTCATCCACAAACTTATGTATTCGTCAGAAATATATCCACTACTTTTCAGATACTGAAGATAGTTTTCACCATCTTTCAGATTTACCTGATAATTACCTAGTTTATCTTCATAAGTAAACTTGAAAGAATTGGCTTTTTTATAGTTTTGCTTGTACCAGTGCAGAAATCCCTTGATCGTTTGGATCATATTAAGCGTATCATTCGAATTTTTTAATATTACTGCATCGGGTTTCAAATGACTTTTTGAATCATCAAATGGACGTTCTGGATTAATGGCCAGAACCAAAAACATTAGATAATATATGGATGCGTGCATAAAAATTTAATTTATATAACAAAGGTACAATGCGCCCCTGGTTGTAATAAATATTTTTTATTGTGCCGTTGGTTTTTGCATGCGAGATGTGTGAAATTATCATTAAAGCATTTTCATGAAATGTGTCGCGAAATTATCAAAGCTCAATTATACCGTTTTTACCGGAAATTTGAATGCTGATTTTTGGTGACACAGCGAAAGAAACTTTCATTTTTAAGGATAACTTTTCCAATAATGTTTCTATCATTTCCGGTTGTGGATGGTACAACGATATACTGTGAATTGAGCAACCTGTCTCCAGTCTATCCGTAGGATGAAAATCAGAAGCCGACCAATCTAAAAGAAATGGTATGACATCAATTTCCGGCGCTGGCAGTGGAAGTGTCATTTTCCATTTCAGGGTTTCGCCTTCTGGAGTTTTTCGTTCTCCATCCGCAATATCTCCCAGTTCAGGACGTTGCTTTTTGATGATATGGCTATGCTTTTCTATTTCATTGGTTTGAATAGACCATCTTGTGATAGTTGGCTGGGTGATGAGATTCATACCCATCCATCGTTGCCCAATAAAAGATGTATTCTCATGATCTATGGCTAATATTTCCAAATAGCAACTGTTGCCGAGATTCAGCAAAGCATTTTTGGTCCCTCTTAACAAGTGTCTGCCTCCCGGCTCCGGTCGGATACCGAGTTTTTCTTCCAGATCATGGATGGCTTGATCGAAGTCGGAGACTGCGTAGACTATGTGGTCGAGGGTAGGCATTGTTTTGCAAATATTATTATACAGGATATAAAAAACCAGAATTATCATTTAATAAGTGATCAACACAATCTAAATATAATAATACTTATAAAGAATTAAAAACAAGGTTGGCTGCGATTACTATAGCTGAGCGTAAAAACTCCTGACTACAAATAGAACTTTAAGCCATTAGTAAAAGTAACGGCTAGCTTGTCTTTATAATCATAAGCAATGATCCCGGCAATTCTTTTTGAAGTTTGTGTTATTTTTACATCATCCAGAATTAATGATACTTCCCATTCAGGTTTTCCGGAATAACTAAAGGTGCTGAGATTATAATCTGCATTACCAGAATGAATGGTAATAGAACCTTTAGCATGTAAGTTTATTTTATTATTATTTAAATCAAAACTTCTTATGACTGATTCATTTACATTGCAATTTGTTTTATTGAGGTCACAGCATAAAGTAAAATAGAAACTTTCATTGTTTTTACCTATTATGTTAAAGTCATTATGACTTCCAAAAAATGTTAATGGAAATAAAGAATTCATGCTATAACTTACATAACAGGAATAATTATGCATTGGATTTTCTTTTTCGCATCTGGTCTTAACATGAAATAAACCATCTATATTATATGTTTTGTCCGAAATGAAGACTGATTGAATATATTGAGTATCACATGGAAGTTGAGAATTTCTGAAATATTCCAAACAAAACTTATCCATTCTTCTTAAACCACCAAGTTCTTCATTGAAATTTATCTTTATAATCTCAACAAAATGTTCGTTGGTCAGTGATGCAACGTTTGTGGGTGGTACTTCCTTTTTTTCACATCCAAGTGCTAGATATAAAAATAAATAACTGAGTAATAATAATTTTTTCATAACTGGCGCATTTATACTTAATATCACAAATATAATATGTAAAATTCAAATAAGTAATTCATATTTAAGTTTTTTCAAAATTTTGTTTCGGTTTTGCTGGACAATGACTCCCGATTATCTTATCAGGTGCATTGAGATGTGAAGAGTATTTTTTTTTGATGTCTTTAAATTTCCAAAATACTTACGTTACTCTAATAAATATAACAAAAGTACTCAATTACATGTGTTCCATTTTTAAAAAGAGAGATATCGATTCACACAAAAATGTAATCCTAAAAAATACACTTCCTTCATTATACTATTTAGACCATCCTTACATTGGGGTGTATATGATGTTGATTTTGATTTTGAAAGGTTGGATAATATGGTAATAATTGGCTATGATATTAAATATAGGCTGATGGATTTGTTTAGAATGAATAAAAAGTTATAGTTGTCTATTTTTAATATAGATTGAATTTCACATTGTAAGGAATAAATAAATTGTGACAAATCTTTTAAAAACTTATTTGAACATTACGATGATTTATCATACTTTTGCGACGATATTAAAATTAATTATAATAACTAAAAGAAATTTTATGAAATTTTATTCTTTGTTTATTAGCTTTTTTATGCTGTCAGCAATTTCACTTGTAGGTCAGAAAGTCGTTTCTGTTGGTGGTTCTTTAGGTTGGGCAGTACCTGGTGGTTCAGGTGTTAGTGAAAAAGCAGAAGACCTAAACTTAGATGGCGGTCTTACTTACACAGGTGATGTACTTTATCACATCAAACCAAATGTAGGAGTAGGTTTAGGATATACTGGTTCTATTCTTGCCGGTGGTGGTGATGGTGATATTGACGTTTTTGGTATGCGTTTAATAGGTGCTAAAGCAAGATATGCTTTAAAAGCTGAAGGGTTTACTCCATATGCAAGTCTTACCTTGGGCTTGGCTCAGTTATTGACACCTGAATTAACGGTTACAGATGGAACAGGCCAAACAGTAGTAATCCCTGAGAATAATGGTAGTGGTTTTGGTATCATGCCAGAAATAGGTTTGAGTTTTGGAGCTTTTTTTATAAATGCTCAATATATAGTACCTACTAAATTTACTGTTGAATAAGCACAGATTAAAGACAAAGCTGTAGGAACATTAAATATTGGCATTGGTTACAGATATAATTTCGAATTCTAAAAGAAATATTAACCTTATATTAAAAAAGGGACTAAGTAAAATTACTTAGATCCCTTTTTTTTTTTATAATAGATCTTCTTATTTGTGGTCTTGGAAGTGCACCGCACTTTTGCCTTCGTCAATTGAATAGCCTTTTTTCTATTAAAAGTTCTAAAGATCCTTCATAGGGTACTAAGGCATAAAGCAATATCATTTCCAAAGCCTTTGATATTTATTTAGAGTGTTTATGGTTATTATCCCTTCATTTTCTCTCTGCCGAATTTTCATTTCAGGTTTACCTTCTTTTACCTTTTTCATAATCCTTATTAGTTCGCTGTAATGGACCAAATGCACCACTTTTTTATCAGGTAGCAACCAAATAGTCCAGCTTCCATTTACCAGAATGGCATCATTGCCATCTTCGTCATAATAATCATATCTGATAAAAATTTGGTCAGTGCCGGAAGTAAATATTACTCCAATAAAAACAAAAAAGTAACGCACTTTGGTATGAATTCAATATAAGGTGATCTATTTTAATAAATAAAGCTGTTGATTGCTTATGCTCGCTTGCTGAAAACTACACTTTCTTCATGATACTAATTCATGACAGGTCTTGCATTGGGTTTAAATGAAGGTTAATTTTGGTTAAAACATCGTTTTTATACTCAAGACATCATTTTTTTTGTAAAAGATAAAAACATAAATATAATCGTATTGAAACAAAAGCATATTCTTGTCGGAATAACTTTCACTAGGGAAAAAATACCTTTGAAATAAAAAAACAGACACTTCACTTATTGAAACTTTTATTAATAGACAAGTTATTTGAACTTTGTAAAAATATTGTAATACAATACTTAAAACATATTCATGAAACATACATATTTTTTTTTCTTTAGTATATTATTTTTAGCTTTATTCTTTTTTCAATCTTGCAAAAATTCGACTTCTGCAAAAAGGAAAGGAATAAGAGAAAATCAACAAAATATCAATGAAAAACAAATTGCTTTTATTACCTACGGCACTGACCCAGATGCAGAAAAGTGGTTTGAGTATAATGACAAAGGTGATCTAATAATACAAAGCATCTCGGGGGACACAATCATTTATGAATATTCTGAAAACAAAATTGTCAAACGACATCTTGATAAAAACCTCAGTTGGCAATCCCGAGTTGAATACACCATAGATAAAAATGGAAGAATAGTAAGTAGTATGTCCTATGACGAAAATGACAAAGAAATCAGTAAAAATGAATTCCTTTATAATGATGAAGGCTACCTAATCAAAAATATGGAAGTTATCCAAAAAACAGGATCTAAATATATCAATGAATATTTTTATGAAGAAGGTAATCTTAAAGAAGTAAAAGCTTTTGATGTTTCAGGTAAAAATAATTCATCTTATGCTTATGAGTATTTTAAAGATAAGGACAATTTGCTCAACCTTTTTATGCAGCAAATTTCAGATGATATTGTTCCAAACGGGCGATTTGGGAAAAAGAATAGAAATATGGTCAAACAAATGTCTAACATATCCAAAGAAGGCGATACGTTGTCTTTGTTAAATTACAGATATGCTGATGATGTCAATGATTCGATTATGAAAGAGTTTCAAACCGATGTACTCAATGAATTTGATACAGAGTTGACATATCATTTTAGTAAAAAAAATTAAATAACATTTCGATCGCATGATGATGTATCATGAAGTTTTAGTAAAAATTGTACCGCATTCTGTTCCTAAATGATGACTAAAATGGATTGATACATCATTAATAAATCAAATAAATTTTAACCTATGAATGTATATTTAGTTTCAACAAAAGTAAAAAATGCAAATAATGATGATGGTAACCTGTCAGATGTAAATGATACTTATGACGATGTGCACATATGGATTTAAACCAGATATTTAGAAACGAACATGATTTCAAAGATATTAACATTATTGTACTGGTCTACTGTAGGGATATACCTGATTTTTCTGGTTATTTTTACAATTATGTATTTTACTGAAAAGGAAAACTGGACGAACAGAAGTATTTATAACTGGATGAACTTTAAAAGATTGGTAATACCTTCCATTTTTCTACTAACCTCCTCAGTAGCAAAATTTTAGAAAGATAATAATGTGTCTAAATATTAATTTATTACCTGTTGCCTTCATTGCCCTATTAATGACTGGCGGGTTGTTTATATTGTTGTTGTATAGCAGATCTTATCTTTAAGAAAGATGATAGAAAATCATTTTGATGAAAAAAAGCTTTTGGAAACAATAAAAATTTATCAGGATAAATACCTATACTTTGCTAATATGATGTAAGTTATTCTTGTTAATGAAAATGAATGCTAGTGTTATTCACATGTTAAGCAAAAAATAATTTCTTAATAAGTGATGAAGGAACTTTAATTTTGATCCATCATCAAATCAATTAGTGAAAGGAAACCATATAAAAATACTGACCATTTTTGGCATTCTTGCCATCGTCTCCATTTTCCTGATTCAGATTTTCTGGGTCAGACAGGCATTTACCATTTCAGAAAGTCAGTTTGAACATAATATCACCGTAGCTCTCCGACAAGTAGCTGAGAAGATTGCCGTGAAAAATAAAACCACTTTTCTCCAGCGCAATCCGGTTATAAAAGTAAATCCCCGGCTGTATGTCGTTCAGGTAAATAGCGAAATTGACGCAACACTGCTTGATCATTTTCTTAAAACATCCTTCGATTATTTCAATATCAATCAGGATGTAGAGTATAGTATTTATAGTTGTGAAGACAACAAACTGGTATATTGTAACTATATCCAGAAAAAGAAACCATTAAAAGTGGCATCGACACCGGTACTTCCTAAGTTTGAAGGTGTAGATTACTATTTTAGCGTAAGTTTCCCCAATTATCCCATTATTTCGATGCATAACATACCTATGTGGATGATGACATCAGGTGTCTTGATTTTTTTGGTCTTATTTTTTATATATGCATTGTTTGTTGTATTTGCTCAGAAATCAGTTACACAGGTACAACGCGAATTTATCAACAATATGACCCATGAGTTTAAAACACCATTATCTACCATCTCTGTGATCCAACAAGTGATTTCTGATCCGGACATTGTCAAAACGCCCCAGCGTCTCGCCACTTACGCTCAGATCATAGGAGTAGAAACCAGAAGGCTCAATGATCAGGTAGAAAAAGTACTTAACATATCAAAACTAGAAAAAAAACAATTTGAATTACATCTGGAAGAAATAGACGTTCATGAAGTAATAGAGCAGGTAGTATACAATCTGACACATACAGATTTTGAAAAAATATTGGATATCAAGACAGACCTGAAAGCTTCACCGCAAATCATTCTGGCAGATCGGGTTCACTTCAACAATGTAATATGCAACATTACTGAAAATGCGGTGAAATATTCAGTCAATGAAGCAAAAATCGTCATTTCTACAAAAAACGTAAAGGACAAGTTAATTATATCAATATCTGACAAAGGGGAAGGAATAGAAAAAAAAGAATTAAAAAAGATATTTGAAAAATTTTATCGGATATCCACCGGAA
Organism: Saprospiraceae bacterium; assembly: GCA_016714445.1. Taxonomy (GTDB): domain Bacteria; phylum Bacteroidota; class Bacteroidia; order Chitinophagales; family Saprospiraceae; genus OLB9. The sequence continues at coordinate 968,023 of JADJNF010000008.1, forward strand.
ATACGCACAATGTAAAAGGCTTCGGATTGGGATTGTTTTATGTCAAACAAATAGCTGATGCTCACAAATGGAAAATCAATGTCCAATCCGTATTGGGTATCGGTACGGATTTTATAATTATTGCAGACCTTAAAAAGTAATATTCTATATGGCAAAAGTATTTTATGTCGAAGATGATGCCAATCTGAGTTTTGTCGTCAAAGATTGTCTTGAAATAGCGGGACATACCGTACATCATTTTTCCAAAGGGGATGAAGCTTTAAAGGCTTTCAATAAGTTTGAATATGATATTTGTATTTTGGATGTCATGTTGCCCAATCTGGATGGATTCTCACTTACCAAAGCCATCCGGGATAAAAATCCCAATATTCCGGTTATTTTTGTATCGGCCAGAGTTCAGATACAGGATAAACTGGAAGGTCTGCAACTGGGTGGGGATGATTACATTTTCAAACCTTTCAGCATTGAAGAGTTATTATTAAAAGTAAATATTTTTATTAAGAGGAATAAATCTTTTCTGACAGAGCGCCCACTGAAGGAAACTCGTTTTGAGTTGGGACATTTTATATTTGACTGTAACAATATGGTTTTACTGGCTAAAGATGAAACTATACGGCTTACCGGCAGAGAAGCGGATTTACTGGTCTACTTTATAAAAAATAAAAATAAACTCATCAAACGAAGGGACATACTTATTGCATTATGGGGGAAGGATGATTACTTTCTGGGCAGAAGTCTGGATGTATTTATTTCCAGACTTCGTAAATTTTTATCATCAGACGATACCATAAAAATCGAAAATATACCTCGAGTGGGTTTTAAATTCAGAATGGACGAGTGATCAGTAAAAATATGTTTTCAGATAATCCATTAGGGAGACTCTGTACATCCAGGCCATCAGGATCAAAGAGATCAGAACAAACCAAAGTACAACCTTAAATTTTTTATAAAAGGTAGCAATTATATCTTGCCTGGTCTGATATCTTTTTCGTTTTCTATATGCCACTATTTGGTCATATTTTTAAAAAGGAAGATCGTCAAAATCTGCGGGTAAGCCACCACCACCGAAATCAGTATTTTCTTCAAAAACAGGTGGAGCAGGAGGTGCTGCAGACGCCGCCTGAAATCCCTGATTGTTCTGAACTGACTTTTCCACTTTCCAGGCATTCAGATTTGTAAAATATTTTCCCTGCCACTCTCTGCCTCTGAGATCAAAGGAGACTTTTATTTTTTCGCCTTCCTGACAGCCATCTATGACACCGCATTTGTCTTGTGTCAATTGAAATTTTACATATTGAGGATAAGTTCCCTCAGTAGTGATTACAAACTCACGGGTCTGAAAAGAGCTGGATTTACTCTCTATGTCAAATATTTTATGAAGTGTTCCTTCGATTTCGAATGTCATAATAACTTTCTTTATGATTTTGGATTAATATGCTTTTGCAAAAATAACTCTTTTTGATGACGATCGGCCTGAATATATACAAACACCGATTTCTTCCGGGGCATCCAAAGGAATACACCGTATGGTTGCTTTGGTTTCTTCCTTGATTTTATCTTCAGTTTCTGATGTACCATCCCAATGGCAGGATAGGAAACCACCTTTTGTTTCCAGTACTTCTTTAAATTGTTCAAATGTATCTACGGGCGTAATGTGACTATCTCGGTATGATTTTGCTCTGTTGAAAAGATTTTCCTGAATGTCATCCAGCAGATTCTTAACATATGGCACTACATTGTCCAGTCCTATACTTGATTTTTCTTTGGTATCTCTTCGGGCTACTTCGATGGTATTATTTTCCAGATCACGTTTTCCCAAACCTAATCTGATCGGGATGCCCATCATTTCATATTCTGCAAATTTGAATCCGGGACGTTTGGTTTCATCTTTGTCGATTTTTACACTGATGCCCAATGTCTTCAAAGCATGGCTGATTTCTTCAGCTTTTTCCATCAATTCCGAATCTGGTTTTGGAATAGGTACGATAACTACCTGTATCGGAGCCAGTTTTGGCGGTAACACCAAACCTTCATCATCTGAGTGAGTCATGATTAGTCCACCGATAAGACGGGTAGAAACACCCCAGGAAGTGGCCCAAACCAACTCTTTTTCATTTTTATCATTGCTGAAGGTGACATTGAATGCTTTGGCAAAATTCTGGCCCAGGAAATGTGATGTACCAGCCTGAAGTGCTTTCCCATCCTGCATAAGTGCTTCGATGGTAAATGTATCGTCCGCACCGGCAAATCGTTCATTTTCCGATTTAAATCCTTTTATAACAGGCATAGCCATAAATTCTTCAGCAAAAACTGCGTATAAATCATGGATAAGTCGGGCCTCGCTGATCGCTTCGGCTTTGCTTGCATGGGCGGTGTGTCCTTCCTGCCATAGAAATTCTGCTGTTCTGAGAAAAGGCCTAGTCCGCATTTCCCATCGTACCACATTGGCCCACTGATTGATTAATATAGGGAGATCTCTGTATGATTGGATCCAGTCCCTATATGTATTCCAGATGATGGCTTCGCTGGTAGGTCTCACAATCAGTTCTTCTTCCAGTTTGGCTTCGGGATCGACCATGAGTTTACCTTTATTGTCCGGATCATTTTTAAGTCGGTAATGTGTTACTATAGCACATTCTTTGGCAAAACCTTCCGCATTTTTTTCTTCAGCTTCAAAAAGGCTTTTGGGCACAAATAGCGGAAAATAAGCATTGACATGTCCCGTTTCCTTAAACATTTTGTCCAGCTGATCTCTCATTTTTTCCCAGATAGCGTAGCCATATGGCTTAATGACCATGCAACCCCTGACTGCCGAGTTGTCTGCTAGATTTGCTTTTTTTACAATGTCATTATACCATTGTGAATAATTCTCTTCTCTTCCCGTTATCTCTTTTGCCATAAATATTGCAATCTGATTGCTTTTAAGTTAAAATTAAATTAATATCACCTACAACTGAACTTTTGAACGATTGAAAACGTCATCACTATACTTATCATTCTTTCGGAAAAGGTTAAACAAAGGATTTAACAAAAAAGAAGAATAACTTTAAGTGATTTTTAACGTAATATTTCGTGCAAAAGTAATAAATTGCACTCGAATTAGTAAGAAAGACTTATTTATTGCGATCAAAATAATAAAATTAAAAAATAAAATCATGAAACCCCGATTATTTACACGGTTATTTGTCTTCATGTTGGTTATGTCTTCCTTTGGATTACAAGCACAATTTGATGATTTGTATTACGATTATCGTAAGGACGAAGGTATTGGTAAAAAAACATCCACAGTATCATATAATGATGATTACAGGAATGAAGATGAGTCTTATCAGGATGAATATGACAATGATGAATACAGCAATTATGATGAATATGCTTACTCATCACGAATCAGAAGATTTCACCAACCGGTAGTCACAAGCAGATATTACAGTAGTTTCGATAGCTGGTGGTATGATGATTATTACAATGATTCATATTATGGGTATAATGGTAACAATTCCGTAAATATATTTATTGGATCATCTTTTGGTAATTGGAATCGTCCTTGGGGCTTCAATTCCTGGAACAACTGGAATAATGGCTGGGGATACAATACCTGGAATCGGCCATGGGGTTGGAACAGTTGGAATAGTTGTCCAAATTATGGCTGGGGTAACAACATTTATTACGGTAATGTATTTTACGGCAATAATTGGAATGGCAACAATAATTGGAATAATAACGGATGGAACAACTGGAATAACGGATATGAATATAGTAATAAATCTTTTGGCAGCAGAAAAGGGGGGTCACTTACTTCCTCTGTGAAAGGCAGAAATGCATCCCCCAGAAGAGAAGTTGTTTCAGGTGGAAACGGAACATCAGGAGATAGAGTTGGTCTTACAAAAGAGGATGGTGTTACTTCATCTAGAATTAAAAGAGATGATAAAGATTATAAGGGCGATATCAGGAAACGTGATCCCAATGGTGTAGAAACTAAAAAATCTGAAAGATCCCGTATATACACCAATCCGGATAGGAATACCAGTCCTAATAGTACATCTCCTTCCAGAAACAATGATTCATCAAGGGAAAGAAGAAGTACAGAACCTGCTGACAAAAGCAGAAGGGAATCAGGAAGTACTACTCCAACTGAATCGGGAAGAAACAGAGGCAATATTGATAGCAGTCAAAGAAGATCTTCAAACGAAAGCACCCGTTCCAACAGGTCTGAAGACAACTCAGGATCCAACAGGAATTCATCTGGAAACAGTTGGGATTCAGGGTCATCGTCCAGAAGTAGCGGTAGCAGTAACATGGGCACTTCCAGATCTTCTTCCAGTGGAAGTGGTAGTTCCGGTAGCTCTTCCAGATCAGGTGGTGGTAGTGGAAGCTCTTCCAGAAGAGGCGGCGGCTAAGAGATATCGGTTTAAGCAATTTTAAAATATACATAAGGGCTGAGATAATATAAAAGTTATTCAGCCCTTTTATTTAAGTCAATTGTCAAATATAATAAAAATGAGAAACAGCAATATAATTATAGCATTACTTTTACTTATCATATCAAATGTTAGATCACAGAATATATCTGATATTGTCAGGTGGTCATCTTTGGATCAAATAGGCACAGCCCGTACCCTGGGAGTTGGTAGTGCATTTGGAGCGATGGGAGGTGATTTTTCTGTCATAAATATCAACCCTGCCGGAATTGCAGACTTTAGAATATCTGAAGTAACATTCACACCATCACTCAGAGGAAATAAAACTAAAGCGTACTTTGATAATGATGCTTCAAGTATTGAAAATAGAAAAGGAACAAAATTGGGATTGGATAATATTGGTTTTGTTATAGCCAATAATCCGGGAAGCAACTGGACAAGTTCTAATTTTGCTGTGGGTTTTTCCAGAATTGCTGACATGCAGAGAAATGTGCAGCTCAGCGGCAAGATAAAAGGATCCATAACAAATTATTTTGCAGAACAGGCCAATGAAAAAGTACCGGAAGAATTGGATGATTGGATAGCATATCCTGCTTATAATACAGGAGCCATTTATGACTTTAATGGAGATAATTATTATGAAACAGATTTTGCTGATCCAAATCAGGAAGTATTCAGGACTCAGGAAATAATCCAGCAAGGCGGTATCAATGAACTCTCAATAGGTTGGGCGGGAGAATATAAAAACAATATGAATTTAGGTATTTCGATAGGAGTACCCTTTTCATCTTTTGAAGAGTTGAAGACCTATTCTGAATCAGATCCTGATGACGAAATTGCTGCATTTAGAAATTTGGAATATATTGAACGACTGAATACATCCGGTGTAGGTTTTAATTTTAAAGCAGGCTTTACCTACAAAATTTTGAATCAATTCAGACTTGGTGGTGCATTTCATTCTCCTACGTGGTATAGATTTACTGATGATTATAGTACAAGTATGTTGTATTCTTTTGAAGATGGATCTATCCAGACTTATGACTACGATTCGCCTGATGGTACCTTTGAATATAAAATTACTACCCCATGGAGAGCCATCGGCAGTTTGGGTACTACATACAGGGTTGGTGAAATCAGAGGTTTTGTGAATGCTGATTTTGAATATCTTGACTATACCAATGCATCCTATAACGGCACCGCTTTTGATTCAAGTCAGGAAGAGCAGCAATGGACCAATGAGGTGAATGGCGAAGTTCAAAGAAGACTGGGAACAGCCACCAACGTTCGTTTGGGAACTGAATTTGGGTATAAAAACCTTAGACTTAGAGCAGGGTACAGTTGGGAGCGTACACCTTTCAATGCAGATGATTTTTTCAATAATAAAACTTCGTTTGGTGTAGGATTCAGAGAAGATAATTTTTTTATTGATCTTGGTATACGAGTGGCTGAATACGCCGAAGGATACAATCCTTACGTTGTATTAGATTCAGAGCTTGACCCGCTGGCCAACATTAATACATCAAAAACTAGAGCAGCACTTACTTTGGGTTTTAAGTTTTAGGGCATATAAAATATATCTTTTTTGTAAAAAGGAAATGCAAAGACGAGGATATATCACAAAACAGACGGCGTAAACAAAATAGGCACTAGTGCTTTGTCAAGATAAAGAACTTAATGAAATGTTGTTCTTTTTTCAAATCTCTGCGTTAAAAATACTCGCCGTACAATGATCATTTATTAGATGTAGTCTAAGCTGTGGTACAGCGCCCACTGTTCAGAACTAAAATCGTTTGCGACGATTTCTTTACGCTCTTCTTCTTGATCTTTAAAAAAATAACGGCCATTATAATTTAACTTTTTATCTTGACAGAGCTCTAGTTATGTAAATCAAGAATAAAAACCAATTCTAATGAGATTAAAGTAAATGTACATATTTGTTGTTTTTTTTATTGATGTATTTTTTTTATTAACAATATGCAGTAAGTACCAAAACTTCTGAATAACCGATTTCTCCATCTTCATTGAAATATTTCTCGGGTTTCAAACCATCATTTTGATTTTTTGAGTAGATCAACCATAGTAACTTTTATTAGTATGATTTAAATTTTTTTACTTTGGATATATTATGAATTTGGTTAAATCTTGATTCTACCAAAAATTGATTTTAATCCTTTATCTTTTTTATCATTACGGATAATTGGTGGTTTACAATACAATAGATTAGTTTTTCTTCATACAATTTTAAACCCAAGCTGGTTTAAAGTCGTAACTGATACGTGTTTAATTTATTGATATTCAGCATTATAAATAATATTCCATAGTTTTAAAGTTTGTAATAAGCCAAGACAATTGATCTCATTAATCATAATCATGGTTCTACTTTTGTCGTTTAGTCTCTTTATTACTTTTAAACTTTGATTTTAATGTCTGTAGAAAAAATATATATTTTTGACACAAGTCTCAGGGATGGAGAACAAGTGCCTGGATGTAAACTTCGAAAAGAACAAAAAGTAGCTATTGCTGAGCAATTGGACATTTTTGGGGTAGATGTCATAGAAGCTGGGTTCCCCATTTCTAGTCCGGGAGATTTTGAAGCTGTACAAGAAGTGGCCGCCGTTGTAAAAAATGCTGCCGTATGCGGATTGTCCAGAGCCGTGATGAAAGATATAGAAGTAGCTGCTCAAGCTGTAAAAAACGCTGTCCATCCAAGGATTCATACTGGTATAGGTACTTCAGACAGTCATGTTAAGTTCAAGTTGAATACCACCAGAGAGGATATTTTGGATCGCGCAGTGGCGGCAGTGAAATATGCCAAATCATTTGTAGAAGATGTAGAGTTTTATGCAGAAGATGCAGGCAGGACAGACAATGAATTTCTGGCCAGGGTATGCGAAGCAGTCATCAAGGCTGGAGCAACAGTTTTAAACATACCTGATACGACAGGATATTGTTTGCCTCATGAATATGGTGAAAAGATAGCTTATCTCCGGGATAATGTAAATGGCATACACAAAGCGATACTTAGCACACATTGCCACAATGATCTAGGAATGGCCACTGCAAATTCTATTGCAGGAGTAGAAAATGGAGCCCGACAGGTCGAATGTACAATAAATGGCATCGGAGAGCGGGCAGGAAACACTGCGCTGGAGGAAGTGGCTATGATTCTGAAACAAAGATTCAGTCATAAATATACTACAGGACTTAACACACCTATGCTTAAATCCATGAGTTATCTGGTGTCAGACACGATGGGTATGCCTGTGCAAGCCAATAAAGCTATTGTAGGCGCCAACGCGTTTGCACACTCATCAGGTATTCATCAGGATGGAGTGATCAAGCATAGGGAAACGTATGAAATCATAGACCCTGCTGATGTGGGGGTAGATCATTCTTCGATAGTGTTGACAGCCAGATCAGGCAGAGCGGCTTTGGCTTACAGATTTAAAGAACTGGGCCATCACCTCACAAAAGATGAATTGGACATAGCATATCAGTATTTTGTAGAGCTGGCTGACAGACAAAAAGAAGTAATAGACAGTGATCTTGAAATTTTATACAGCGAAAAAATATATGTTTTGGCTTAAATAAAGCTTGTTTTGATTTACTTTTCTTAATCACAGTTTAAATAATCTAAATGACTTTATTCGAAAAAATATGGAATGCTCACGTCGTAAAATCAATTGATAAAAACAGAGACGTTGTGTATATTGATAAACACCTGATTCACGAAGTGACAAGCCCGCAAGCATTTGATGGTCTACGCAGCCGAGGCATTGGTATATTCAGAAAGGATAGAATACTGGCAACTGCTGACCATAATGTACCTACTATAAATCAACATCTGCCTATTCAAGAACCTCTCAGCAGACTCCAGGTAGAAAAGCTGCATGAAAACTGTAAACAGTTTGATGTCGAACTATATGGATTGGGTCATCAGTATCAAGGTATAGTGCACGTGATAGGACCTGAACTGGGTATCACGCTACCTGGGATGACCATCGTGTGTGGGGATAGTCACACCAGTACACACGGGGCTTTTGGAAATATTGCATTTGGCATAGGAACCAGTCAGGTTGAACAGGTAATGGCTACACAATGTCTGATATTGGAAAAATCCAAAACAATGCGTATAAACGTTGAAGGTACTTTGGGTAAAGGTGTCGGTGCCAAGGACATTATATTATTTATTATATCCAGACTTTCAGCGGCTGGAGGTACTGGTTATTTTGTGGAATATGCAGGATCGGCTATCCGCTCACTTTCAATGGAAGCCAGAATGACCATATGTAATATGAGTATCGAAATGGGTGCTCGAGGCGGAATGATTGCTCCGGATGAGACCACATTTGAATATATTAAAGGCAGAAAGTTTGCCCCATCGGGGGAGAAATGGGAAGCAGCTGTTGACTACTGGAAAACACTGTATTCTGATAACGATGCAGTTTTTGATGCTGAATTTACCTATGATGCACAGGACATCACTCCTATGGTTACTTATGGAACTAACCCGGGCATGGGGATGGGAATTTCTGAACATATTCCATCTGAAAACACAACTGAATCTACCCTAAAATCATTGAATTATATGGGTTTACATGTCGGAGAAACTTTAGCTGGTAAAAGAATTCAGAATGTATTCATTGGTAGCTGTACCAATAGCAGGATAGAAGACCTCAGACAAGTGGCTGATTATGTCAAAGGAAAACAAAAAGCACCGCATGTAAAAGTATATATTGTTCCTGGATCAAAGCAGGTAGAAATACAGGCAAAAAAAGAGGGTTTGGACAAAATTTTTGAAGCTGCCGGATTTGAACTAAGAGAACCGGGGTGTAGTGCCTGTTTGGGTATGAATGAAGATAAAATTCCTTCAGGAGAATATTGTGTGTCCACATCAAATCGTAATTTTGAGGGAAGGCAAGGGCAAGGGGCAAGGACTATTTTAACCGGACCATTGATGGCAGCTGCAGCTGCAATAGAAGGAAAGATTGTAGATATCAGGGAATATTTGAATTAATTAGTATGGAAAAGTTAAATAAAATAGTCAGCACAGCGGTACCAATACCCATAGAGGATATAGATACAGATCAGATCATCCCTGCAAGATTTCTTAAAGCAGTCTCTAAGGATGGATTTGGTAAAAATTTATTCAGAGACTGGCGTTATCATCAGGATGAAAGACCTGTGAAAGATTTTATATTAAATAATGATACCTACCAGGGTCAGATTTTAGTGGCAGGAAAGAATTTTGGCTGCGGCTCCAGTCGTGAACATGCTGCATGGGCGCTTGCAGATTATGGTTTTAAAGTAGTCATCAGTAGTTTTTTTGCAGATATCTTCCGTGGAAATGCATTGAATAACGGCATACTTCCGCTACAAGTCAGTCAGGATGTACTTGATCAGATCTTCAGTTTGATAGAATCAGATCATCAGACGCTTCTGGAAGTCAATGTAGCAGAACAAACACTAACTGCAGGTAACTTAAAAGTTTCTTTTGAAATCGACCCTTACAAAAAGGTGTGTCTTATTAATGGATACGATGACATAGATTTTCTGCTCAGCATCAAAGACGATATTGAAACATATGAGAAAAGCAGAGTTTTCACCTTGTAGAATAGCATCAGAAATACTTCCTAAAAGCAAATAAATAATGAAAGTACTGAATAATATAACCATTTTGCCTGGGGATGGTATTGGTCCTGAAGTAGTAGCTCAGGCATTAAAAGTACTGTACGCCATTGGTAAAAAATATAATCATCAATGGAAAATTAAAGAAGCACTTATCGGTGCCTGTGCCATTGATGCAACAGGGGATCCTTTCCCTGATGTTTCATTGTTGGCTTGTCAGGAAGCAGATGCTATACTTTTAGGGGCCATCGGCGATCCTAAATATGATAACGATCCATCTGCTAAAGTAAGACCGGAACAAGGTTTGCTGCGTATGCGAAAATCACTGGGGTTGTATGCCAATATCAGGCCTGTCAAAATATACGAACAACTCATTCATCTCTCTGTATTCAAACCTGAAGTACTAAAAGATGTGGATTTTGTTATTTACAGAGAACTGACGGGAGGCATTTATTTTGGTGAAAAAGTGAAGGAAGAGACGTTTTCATCAGATTTGTGTTTGTATCACAGATTTGAAGTGGAGCGTATCACGCACCTGGCTTTTCAGCAGGCAATGCAGCGAAGAAAAAAACTTACCTTAGTGGATAAAGCCAATGTATTGGAGACATCAAGACTATGGAGGTCTGTTGTTGCAGAGATCAGCAGTCAATATCCGGAAGTTGTGCTGGATTTTTTATATATAGATAATGCGGCTATGCAGGTTATACTCAATCCTTCCCGTTTTGATGTGGTATTGTGTGACAATCTTTTTGGGGATATATTATCTGATGAAGCCAGTGTTTTATCCGGCTCTATGGGTTTGCTGCCTTCTGCATCCAAAGGAGAAAAATCGGCACTTTACGAGCCTATCCATGGATCATACCCGCAAGCAGCAGGAAAAGATATTGCTAATCCGCTTGCTACCATATTATCTGTAGAGATGATGCTGAGAGATTTTGGTTATATGGATGAAGCCAATGATATTATTTATGCAGTCGATCAATGTATCGGAGCAGGATTCCTGACTGAAGACCTGGGGCCCACTATTGCTGTTAAGTGTTCTGAATTAGGTGATAAAGTGGCAGGGTTGATTGTATAGGTTTATTTTATTACCGTTAAACAAAGGATATGGCCATGTTAAGTTTTCCTTTGAATAGTAAAGAATGAAAACACAAGACATTTAAAATCAATGATTTATTATTTTTATGCTTCATTTGAACATTGTAAGCATTTTGCAAAATAAGTATAGTTTTACTAATGTCTGAAGTTATCTTTGTCCCCTTAATATTATTTATTGTATAGTCGAATTTAAATTATGCTCAATAAGTTTAGCAAACACGTTACTCAAGACCCTTCACAACCAGCAGCACAAGCCATGTTGCATGCCATTGGTTTGACCAAAGAAGATCTGCTGAAACCACAGATTGGTATTGCAAGTACAGGTTGGGACGGCAATCCGTGTAATATGCATCTGAATGGTCTTGCGGTTGATATTAAAGTCGGTGTAAACAAGCAGGAACTGATTGGTTTGGTGTTTAATACCATAGGTGTAAGTGATGGCATTTCCATGGGCACAGCCGGAATGCGTTTTTCTTTGCCATCAAGAGATATTATTGCAGATTCCATTGAAACAGTAGTATCCGCTCAGTGGTATGATGGCGTGATTGCTGTGGTTGGTTGCGACAAAAATATGCCTGGGGCTTTGATGGCACTTGGCCGACTCAACAGACCTGGTATAATCGTATACGGCGGTACCATAGCCCCGGGTTGTCATGCCGGCAAAAATCTGGATGTGGTATCTGCTTTTGAAGCATTGGGACAAAAACTAAGTGGGGAAATCAATCAGGAAACTTTCGAAAATGTCATCTTAAAAGCGTGTCCCGGAGCAGGAGCTTGTGGTGGTATGTATACTGCCAATACGATGGCATCTGCTATAGAAGGTATGGGGATGAGTTTACCTTATAATTCATCCAATCCAGCCATAAGCCGTAACAAAGCAGAAGAGTGTGCCGGTTTGGGGAGAGCTATAAGAAATTTACTGCAAAATGATATCAAACCAAGAGATATAGTGACGCTGAAGTCCATAGAAAATGCAGTTAGACTGATCACTGTTTTAGGAGGTAGTACAAATGCAGTCCTACATCTTTTGGCAATAGCACATGACTACGACCTGCCTTTCAGTCTTCATGATTTCCAGCGATGGAGTGATGACACACCTTTTTTAGCTGATCTAAAACCCAGCGGTAAATACGTGATGCAAGACTTACATGAGGTAGGTGGAATTCCGGCTGTCATGAAAATGATGCTCAATGAGGGCCTTTTAGACGGATCTTGTTTGACAGTGACAGGGCATTCCATTGCTACTAATCTGGCTGATGTCACAGCTATCGGAGCGGAACAAAAAGTCATTTATCCAGTCTCACAACCGGTTAAACCTACAGGCCATATACAGATACTTTTTGGCAATCTGGCCAAAGCAGGTTCTGTCGCTAAGATCACTGGCAAAGAAGGCGAAAAATTTGTTGGGCCAGCAAAAGTGTATAACTCAGAAGATGCTGCCAACAAAGGCATTCAAAACAAAGAGATCATGGAAGGTGATGTAATCGTCATCAGATATTGCGGACCCAAAGGTGGTCCGGGTATGCCGGAAATGTTAAAACCTACTTCTCTTATCATGGGTGCAGGCCTTGGTCAAAGTGTAGCATTGATCACTGATGGCAGATTTTCAGGCGGTACACACGGATTTGTAGTAGGTCATATCACGCCCGAAGCTTTTGATGGTGGTAATATAGCATTGATTGAAAATGGAGATATGATTACTATAGACGCTGTGAGTAATAACATTTCTGTGGATGTGTCTGATAGTGAGCTGGCAGAAAGGAGAAATAAATGGGTTGAACCAGCTGAACCGTTAAAAGGATTCCTAAAAAAATACAGGTCAACTGTTGCTTCTGCAAGTCTGGGATGTATCACTTGTTAATTTAAAATATGAGCAGTATGGAAGTATTGGAAGTGAAATCAAATAAAGAAATAACCGAAAATAAGATAAAAGTATCAGGAGCAGAAGCCGTCATTAGATGTCTTCTGGAAGAAAATGTGAAAACCATTTTTGGTTATCCCGGAGGTGCGATTATGCCTATTTATGATGCTTTGTATGATTTTGAAGATCAGATTCAGCATATTCTTACAAGGCATGAGCAAGGTGCCATTCATGCAGCAGAAGGTATGGCCAGAGTCAGCAGACAGCCGGGAGTTGTATTTGCTACTTCGGGTCCTGGTGCTACAAATCTTATCACTGGTCTTGGGGATGCACTGATGGATTCTACGCCATTGGTATGCATTACCGGGCAAGTATTTGCTCACTTGCTTGGTTCTGATGCTTTTCAGGAAATAGATGTCATCGGTTGTACCAATACAATCACCAAATGGAATTTTCAGGTAACCAATGCATCTGAAATATGTGACGCCATTGCCAAGGCATTTTATGTAGCCAATTCCGGTAGACCGGGACCTGTGTTGATAGATATTACTAAAAATGCACAGATAGAAGAGACCTTTTTTGAATACAATAAAAAACCGGTAATAAGGTCTTATCATCCGAAACCGGTAATAAATCAGGATAAGATAAAAGAGGCTGCATCACTGATCAATCAGGCGGAAAAACCATTTATTCTGGCTGGTCACGGTATACACATCTCACATGCTGCGGAGGAATTCAAACAGTTTGTGGAGAAAACAGGCATTCCTGTTGGTAGTACGATACATGGTCTTTCAGCTTTGTCGTCTGCTCACCCGCTCAATAAAGGAATGCTGGGTATGCATGGCAATCTGGGTCCAAATATGCAGACCAACTCATGCGATGTACTTATCGCGATCGGAATGAGATTTGATGATCGCGTGACCGGAAATTTATCTAAATATGCAAAGCAGGCAAAAGTCATACATATAGAAATAGACCCATCTGAAATAGACAAAAATGTAAAGACAACAGTAGCGGTAAATGCCGATGCCAAAGAAGCATTGGAAGCTTTGCTGAAGGAAGTGGAACAGAAGTCTTATCCTGATTGGTACGCACTGTTTGATGCTGATTATCAGAAGGAATATGATAAAGTGATTTCCAAAGACCTTGATCTCAACATGAATAAGCCGATGACGATGGGCCGTGTGATAAAGGAAATATCTGATCAGACGCAGGGTAAGGCAATTGTGGCAACAGATGTGGGACAACATCAAATGGCTGCTGCCAGATATTATGACTGGCTTGGACACAATCAGTGGGTTTCTTCCGGTGGTGCAGGAACTATGGGATATGGACTTCCGGCTGCAATTGGTGCCAAAGTAGCCGGAGGAGACAGGACTGTTGTGGCTTTTATAGGTGATGGTGGTTTTCAAATGACCCTACAGGAACTTGGTGTGTGCAGTCAGTGGAATATTGCAGTAAAAATTGTAATCCTTGATAATGAATTTTTAGGAATGGTCCGCCAATGGCAGGAACTATTTTTCGAACGAAGATATTCATCTGTAGAGCTTAAAAATCCAAATTTCTGTATGATATCTGAAGGGTTCGGGGTTAAAGCAAGAAAAATTACTGAAGCTGTTGAGTTAAGAGATGCTGTCCAGGAAATGCTGACATATGATGGACCATATCTGCTTCATGTTATGGTTGGAAAAGAGGACAATGTTTTTCCCATGATTTCAACGGGCAAAGCAGTGGATGAAATAGTTTTGGAATAATGGTACAGAATAAAGAGATGCAGCAGGAATATACATTGACCGTATTTACAGAAGATAAAACCGGCATTCTGAGCAGGATAGTGACCATCATTACCCGCAGACATTTTGACATCAAGAGTATTACAGTGTCGCCTTCATCTATGCTAGGTATATACAGATTTACCATCATGCTGATGCTGGAAGAAGAGCAGGTAAGAAAACTTACGGAACAAATAGACAAGCAGGTAGATGTGCTCAAAGCGTTTTATTATGATAATAGTCAGATCATCTACCAGGAAATCGCGTTGTACAAAGTGCCTACAGAGGCATTTTATGACGGTGATAGTGTAGAAAGACTGATCAGAAGACATAATGCAAGAATACTCACGATAGAAAAAGAGTACATTGTAATAGAGAAAACAGGACACCAAAATGAAACAGAAGCATTGCTAACAGATCTACAGCAATTTGGTATATTTGAATTTGTGCGCTCAGGAAGAGTGGCAATAGTAAAACCCATGGAAAGGTTAAAAAATTATCTGAAATCTGTATCAGTGGAAGGCAATGGTTAATATTAAATAATTCTAAAATCATAAATCTAACAATATGGCTCAATTAAATTTTGGAGGAACGGTCGAAAATGTTGTGACACGCGATGAGTTCCCTTTGGACAAAGCAAGAGAAGTACTAAAAAAAGAAACCATTGCCATCATAGGCTATGGGGTACAAGGTCCCGGGCAGGCATTAAATCTGAGAGATAATGGTATAAATGTCATTATTGGTCAGAGACCTAATTCTCATTCATGGGACAAAGCCGTTAATGATGGATTTGTACCAGGTGAAACACTTTTTCCCATTGAAGAAGCGGCAGCAAAAGGCACGATTATCCAATATCTTTTATCAGATGCGGCACAAATTGCAGTCTGGCCTCAATTGAAGCCCCATCTCACCGCAGGAAAGGCCTTATATTTTTCACATGGATTTGGAGTCACCTATAAGGAAAGAACCGGAATTATACCACCTGCAGATATAGATGTAATATTGGCTGCTCCCAAAGGATCAGGTACGAGCTTGAGAAGAATGTTTCTCGCAGGAAAGGGTCTTAATTCGAGTTATGCTATATTTCAGGATGCAACAGGAAAAGCCAAAGACAGAGTAATTGCACTTGGTATAGGCATAGGATCAGGCTACCTTTTTGAAACAGACTTCAAAAAAGAAGTGTATTCAGATCTTACAGGTGAACGAGGTACTCTGATGGGAGCAATTCAAGGCATTTTTGAAGCTCAATATAATGTACTTAGGAAAAACGGACACAGTCCTTCTGAAGCATTCAATGAAACAGTTGAAGAACTGACAGAATCACTCATGCCGCTCGTGGCAGAAAACGGAATGGATTGGATGTACGCCAATTGCAGTACCACTGCACAAAGAGGTGCTTTAGATTGGAAAAATAAATTCAGGGATGCGGTATCGCCTGTCTTTGAGGATTTGTACAAAAGTGTAGCAGCTGGCGAGGAAGCCCAAAGATCAATAGACACCAACTCGCAGCCTGATTACAGGGAAAAACTGGAAGCAGAACTTAAAGAACTCCGCGAATCTGAGATGTGGCAGGCAGGCAAGGTGGTCCGCAGTTTGAGACCAAAGATTTAATGAGTTAATTAAAATTGTAGGTATATAGAAGCCGCTAAAGTATTTTTTATCTTTAGCGGCTTTTTAAATTACTAATAATCAACGAGATAGATTTCCAATGATAATCTCATTTATGTATAGAAATATTGATCTTCATGAATAAGGTAGTGAGTCAGGTAGACAAAAAGTCAAAATTTTTTTCAACCCAACAATTCCTTAATGTCCTTTTTATACACTTCAACAGCGATTCTCACACATTTTGACGTTATTTTGTCTTTGCAATATTGAATTCAAGCTAATTTTGCTTTAATATCCAAAACTGTTCAATGGCAAATTCAAAACTCATGATTGGAATAATTACAGTAGCAGTGATAGTAGTGCTCGGGATATGGGTAAAAAAACAATTTTTTTCAAATGTAAAGGAAGTTAGCGAATTTATACATGGACCTTTTACCATCCGAATGGAAAAGTTTACTACTTCAGATTTTAATATGAATTACGGAAAATTTTACAAACGTGAGAACATCTCATATTCAGTATTGCACCAAGGGAAAATAGTAGAATTCCCTTCAGCATTACAATCCAATACTGGTTTTTCTCATCTCTGGCGCGCCTATATACTACATGATGCGCCTACTCCCACGATAGTGGCAGGAAGTCAGAGTGTATTTATGATTATAGCAAAAGACAACGGATACGAAGTAAAGCCATTGGAAATACAAAGCAGTGATTTTATACAGTTTCAATGGTTAGACGCAGACAACGGGCAGCCTTCACCGGCATTCGAATTATTTATGGGTGATGAACGAACGTCTATGGATCATCCGGATACACTACAGGGAGGTAAATTTCTCATGGTCAATCAGAAAAGCGTACTCCATGTGCCTACAATGGAACTTTTCCATTTTGACAAAGACAATTGGGGAATGGACAATTACAATAAAGACGGAGATGCGCTGGCCTTTTCACCGTATCATACTATTATTGTATTTCCTGGCCATTTTCAGACCTGGAACTCTTCAGAAACTCCAAAATATGAAAATGCACTTCTATCTTATGATTTCAGAAAAGATGCAATAAAAGTATTGCCTTACAGCAAAAATGAAACACGACTGTACAAAAGAGAAGATATGAATGTAGACTGGTTTCACACCAACTTTATGTGGGACACTACCGGCGGAAATACCATTTTAACCTTTAGAAGCCCCAAAATCCCTTTTATTTGGCAAGGTTATTTCAGAGATGACTTTTATTATGTTTACCCTACTGATGATGAAATGCTGTTAATATTAAAACAGTTTGTGCTGGATTATATGAAATGGTCACCAAAGGAAGTACTGTCAGAAAAATATCATGAATATACCGGTCGGGTATTTCAATTAGGAAAGAATGAGAGTATGTTTCATCTAGCTGGAAATGAAGGTGAAGTCATATTTAGTTCTGATCTTTATGGTGAAGCCGGAGACAGCACCCGAACTCTGGTCAAAGACATCGGCACTGCCTTTAATGAAGTGCTGAAAACCGGAAAATATCAGGAACACATCACTTCTATTCCGGAAATTGAAAAGTATTAAAGAGATTTTTATGTATTACAGTCCGAAGTTTTATTAAAATACTGAGAATGAAAAATAGGTTTATGGTAAAAAATGACAATGAATACGTATGGTTTTACTGTTTCTTTTTTTACCAAAAAACCACGGATGCATTGTTCAGTGCATTATGAAAATATTTGGACATCACCAGCAAGATGATTAATATCATACTGTCCATTGATATACGCTTTAAATAATTAAGAATCAACACTATAACTTTGAATTGCTATAATGTATATTTTTGGTTATGGATATAAGATACCTACAAGAAAAGTTGAATGCACTTCTTTATGTACAGCGAGATGCAGATGATATTTTGGAATTAAAAAGAACTTTTTTTATTTTTTCAGTGAGCGTCATTCCTCCGATATTTCTTCTTACGTTTTTAACTTATCTATTAGAGGTCCCGGTATTGCAATTATACGGTTGGTTATTGTTGGGGTATTATACGCTCTCCTTAAGTTTTTTTTTGATTGTAAAAAGGTATGTGGAGCAATTTTACTATTGTCATTCGATAGTTATTATGCTGATTACAGTTTATATTGTGGTCAGACAAGGCGGTATATTGTATTCCGGGGGCATACTATACTCATCTTTGGCAATAGCTGTTTTTGCTTTTGTGTTTAACAGCGTAAGACTTGGGATAACCACTTCTATCATTTACATTTTGGGTATTGTGACGGTATCCATTTTACAACCATGGTTGACTCCGGCTCCAGAAATGCTCAAAGGGAACATCAATCTTATTTTTACTACCATAAATTCAGCGTGGATTTCTATTTACATTCTGATGGTCATTTTTTATGTTTTTGACCGTAGAGCAAAAGAAGAAAAAACCAAAAACGATAAGCTAAAAGAAATAGACGACATCAAAACAAGATTATTTACCAACATTACCCACGAATTTAGAACGCCGCTCACGCTTATACTTGGGGCAGCAAACCCGTCAGATCAGGACAATTCTTTTACTTTGCCTTCGGAAGGTAAAGGTGGACGGCTGGAATTGATCAGAAACAATGCCAATAGGCTTCTAAAACTGGTCAATCAGATGATGAGTCTCGCAAAAATTGAATCCGGTACAATGCAGATCAAAAGTGTACAGATGAACATCATCCCATATCTGGGATATTTAGTGGATTCATGCAAGAGTTTGGCTGAAAAGAAAAAGGTAAAATTGCATTTTCTTAAGAACGCTGAGACGGAGATCATGGATTTTGATCCCGACAAAATGGAAGATATCGTCCTGAATATTCTGTACAATGCCATAAAATTTACACATCCGGGTGGAGATATTTATCTCACTTGTGATACAAAATCAATAAATAGTCAAACCAGATTTTTGATCCTGCGTTTCAGAGATACAGGTATTGGCATTCCAGAAAATAAATGGAATCTGATATTTGAAAGATTTTATCAGGTGGAAGATAAAAACGTACCGGTTCAGGAGGGAAGTGGTATCGGACTGACACTGGTAAAAGAATATCTGAAGCTAATGGGAGGCAATATTGAAGTAAGCAGTAAGGTCAATGAAGGGACAGAATTTGTCCTGACCATTCCCATCACTAATAACTCAAATGTTTTTGACGGCCAATTTTTTCATCCTACCGCTTTCACCGTTTCAGAATGGAGTGAAGAAATTTATCCGACTTCGACTTTAAGTGTTGGTAACGCGTCTGATCAGCATCATACGATATTGATTGTGGAAGATAATGTGGAATTGGCCCATTATCTCCGGTCAGTGATTGCTCCCCATTTTATTACAGAAGTGGCCATCAACGGACAAGATGGTACGGAAAAAGCATTGGCTATTATTCCTGATCTTATCATCAGTGATGTGATGATGCCTGTCATGGACGGATATGAACTCTGTGATATTTTAAAAAACGACTATAAAACCAATCACATACCTATTATACTGCTTACCGCCCGTGCTGACTCAGAATCTAAGATTACCGGATTTCAAAAGGGAGCAGATGACTATATTTCAAAACCTTTTCAATCCAAAGAGTTGTTAGTGAGAATACACAAAATGATAGAACAACGCGAAAAACTTAAATTGAAATACAGCCTTTCCCCATTGGATTTGTCTCATGCTGATCATCATTTTATAAGTCTGGACGATATGTTCATTACAGAAATCCTTCAGCATCTGGAAAAAAATTATACTGACGAAAATTTTGGTATCGATGACTTATGTAATGCTATGAATATCAGTCGGGTGCAGTTACATAGAAAACTGATTGCCATCACCGGGCTATCCGCATCTCATTTTATCAATAAGTTTCGACTGGAAAAGGCGGTTAAATTACTTTCAACAACGAGAAATACCGTTTCAGAAATTGCTTTTGATGTAGGTTTTCATGACTCCAATTATTTTTCCAGAGTGTTTTCAAAGATATTTGGTGTCTCTCCGGGTGATTTTAGAAAACAGAAACAATAGTGCTTTTCATGTAACAATGTGTAAGTAAAAAGAGCTTACTTATCCATGTTTTGAAACAATAGTCCTTGTTATAAAGCACAAGATGTATATAATTTTGTAGTGATAAAAATTTCATTCTTTCACTAGTAAATTAATAGACATGCGTATTACAACAATTATTACGGCTTTGGTTTTGGTCACCATTTTATCATGTAGTAAAGAAGATGAATGGCAGACAGTAAACATGACTGGTAGTTACACCAATACACCGGATGTATCAGGAGGTTTTCACAGTATATCACTCCCTGTCGGTGGTACAATTCAGGTTCCTAAAAAATACAAGGTAGGTGGTTCGGACAATATAGTCGGTAACATTGATGAGACCAAAAGCACATTGGAAGTTAAAACGGTTTCTATCAATTCATTGACCGGAGCCTTTGACCTGACATTTACCATCGCCATATTTGATAAGAATGGAGATAAGGTAGATTATAAAGGTACAGGTCAAAGCTATACCAATGGTACAGGTCTTTCATGGCAACATTTTACAGAAGGTACCGGAAAATATGACGGTATTTCAGGATGGTTGAATACGTCTTTAGTTACAAATCCAACTACCGGTGTACATACTATTACCGTTTTGGAAGGTCAGGCAACCTATATTAAGCAATAATAATAGGTGGTTATTCAAAGTGAGTTGGCAACGTCTCACTTTGAATTTTACTTTTTTAAAATAGAAAAAATAAGAACTGTTCATTTAGAAACAATTCTGTTTCCAAAAATATAATAAACAGATTTAAATTACTGAATCTGGTTGAATAGTATCAAATGTCTTAAGTAAAATAAAATAATCATGAGAAATATTAAAATATCTTCTGTTTTACCTATCATTCTTACGTTCCTTTTGCACCTATTTGAAACTACATCAGTTTTAGCACAGATTTCCTGGAATAAAACTTGCGGAGTGGAATATTTGCATTCTGAAGAAACGAATCGCTATGCTGAATGGGCTGCTGTACCGGATACGATCATCATACCTGTCGTTTTTCATATCCTCACTCAGGGAGGCGTGGAGAATATTTCAAAGGAGCAGGTGCTGGATGCATTGCGTATTTTAAACGAAGATTTCAGCAACAGAAACCCGGATACGCTGGACATTCCGATTCCTTTCCAAAATGTGAGGGGGAATCCTAAAATTGAATTCAGACTGGCACGAATCGATCCAAAAGGCAATTGCACCGATGGAATAGACCGGATTTATACACCTTATACTTACGGTACAGGAGGCACGGGAAACATATACGAATTTCAAAAACTATTTGATTGGGATCATATGAAATACTATAACATATTTGTTGTAAATTGGCTTGATTCACCTAATAACTTTATGTTAGTTGGTGGAGCTCACATCCCTTCAATAACTTCAATAGTTACAGTCCCTGAAAATCGGGATGTTTTTGGTATTTGCTATCATGATTTAAATGAAAATCGCACAATTACCCATGAAATGGGTCACTTCACGGGGCTTTTACATCCATGGGGGGAAGGAGATATCGGTAACAATTGCATTGAAGATGATGATATTTCCGATACTCCAAAACAGAGTGGTCCAAATTATTATTGCCCATCATTTCCTCATATATCCTGTGAAAACGTAACCAATGGAGACATGTTCAATAATTTCATGGATTATACAGAATGCACTAATATGTTTACTGCAGGTCAGGTAAACCACATGAGGTCTGTTCTAACTATTAATCCCTGGAGAAATGTGCATTGGACATCAGAAAATAATCAGTTAACAGGGGTAAATAACGATTTGCCAAAATGTAATTTGCCACCGATAGCAGATTTTGGATATGGTAATTTTGCAAATTGGTTGGCAGCAGAGAGCAAAGTAAGTTTTAATGAAGCCTGCTCTTGGGATCCGGATAGTTTCTTTTGGCAATTTGAAGGAGGAATTCCTGCTATTTCTGCTGAGAAGTTTCCACAGGTAATATTTCCAGATACGGGATTTCACCGGATTACTCTTCGTGTTTCAAATACCTTTGGCTCTGATACCATTTCAAAAAATGTTTATATTTCTCAAAAAGAAAAACACTATGATGAGTATATGACCGAGTCATTTGAAAATCATGAAGAGACAAAAAACTTAGTTAATGTTAATTTCCTGGGTTCATCTTGGGCTTCAACTGACAAAGCTTCAAAATCCGGTGCAAAATCGTTTTATAACTCAGGTAACAGCCAATACCTAAGTGGATTTTTTACACACATTTTTGATTTGGGTAATACTTCTGTTTCCGGACGTAAACTAGTTTTTGATATTGCATTGGGCATGAGTGCGTCCGGTAACGAAGCAGCAGGACTAAGAGTGTTATGGAAAAGACCGTTTGACTTTGAGAGGTCTGAATTGCTTGCAACCAATAATTCGAAGGTTAAGTCAAAACCATTACATACAGAGGATGCTTTAACTTCGGAAACGTTAAAAACAGCGACAACAAACACTACATTTATTCCAAACGTCAATCAGTGGAAAACGATTACTTTGTCGATTCCGGATACTTTGACCGGTGAGATTCAGGTCGGATTTTTGTGGGCAAATTTCATCCCTACTTCGAAGTTCAAAGGGCTCTACATCGATAATATACGAATAACAGGTACAACTAAGGTGAATGAAGTGGAGACTTCAAGACCATTCTTAGCGTTTCCCAATCCAACCTCCGATTATTTCAGTTTGGATATTCCAGCTGACATCAGTCTGGCTCATGCAGCTATGGAAATGTACGACCTGTATGGCAGATTGGTGATAAGTAAAAAGGGAGTAGAAATACTGGGGGCACAAGATATTTCCAGCCTGACCAATGGAATTTATATCATTGAATTGAGAGAAAATGGGCGTATCTTCCGAAGTAAGTTGTTGCTAACAAAATAATGTTTTCCTTGGTGATGAATAACTCCAGAGAGGATATAACTGATGGAAATTTTAATTTCAACCTCAATAAATTGAAAGTGGCTAAAAATTTTCCAACCACTTTCTCGCATTGACAAACGCTTCAGCCCATGGCGACACTTCGTCATTTCTACCATTTGGATAGTGCGCCCAGTTCCATTGGAAAAAGGATCGTTCTATGTGTGGCATCATGACCAAATGCCGCCCATCTTCGCTGCAGAGCATGGCAGTATTAAAATCTGATCCGTTGGGATTTGCTGGGTAAGTGTTGTATCCGTATTTGGCTACTATATTATATTCTGATTCTTCTTTTGGGAGTAAAAATTTTCCTTCACCATGAGATATCCAAACACCAAGCGTTGATCCGGCCATTGAAGACAACATCACTGAATTGTTTTCCTTTATTTTTACTGAAGTAAAACCACTCTCATGTTTGTGTGAATCGTTAAAATGCATCTTTGGTTTGACATCGTGATCAGGATGAATCATTCCCAATTCAATAAAAAGCTGACAACCATTACAAATACCTACAGAAAGGGTATCCTTTCGGCTGAAAAACTTAGTCAATGCCTCATTTGCTTTTTTATTATACTTGAATGCGCCTGCCCATCCTTTGGCAGAGCCGAGCACATCAGAATTTGAAAATCCACCTACGGCACCTATAAATCTTACATCTTCCAGTGTCTCTCTGCCTGAGATCAGGTCTGTCATGTGTACATCTCTGACATCAAATCCTGCATAGTACAATGCATTTGCCAGTTCCCTTTCCGAATTACTTCCTTTTTCACGGATGACTGCAGCCAGGATTCGAGGTTTATGTAAGTCAATATCCGGTCTTTTACCTGTAAAATGAACAGGAAACTTAAATTGTAGTGGTTGGGTTTTATAGTTTTCGTATCGTTCTTTTGCTTTCAATAGGCCTGACTGTTTCATGTCCAGAAGATAAGACGTTTTATACCACACATCTCTCCACTTTTGAATGTCTAAGCTGTAATCAGTACCCATATTGGATACTTTTACATTTCCTCCGGATGCATATCTTCCTATGCGAAGAGCTTGGATGCCTTTTTCATTGAAAATATTTGATATATTTTTTTCTTCACCTTTTCTGACTTGAAATACAATGCCGGCATTTTCAGCAAACAGGAGCTTTATAGAATCCTTTTCATCCAAAGAAGATAAATCAAAATCTGCACCTGCCTCCGGATCTGAAAAACACATCTCTAAAAGAGTAGTAATCAATCCTCCGCTTCCTATATCATGACCCGAGACGATATGACCATTTCTGATAAGTTGCTGTACTGTATTAAAAGCGGTTTTAAATTTTATAGCATCTGCGATACTTGTCGTTTTATCTCCTACTTTATTCAGAATCTGAGCAAAAGATGATCCCCCGGTTTCAAAAGGACTAAACGACATATTGATATAAAAAAGGTCTCCTTCCCCCGATTTGATGACTGGTTCTATGATTTGACTGATATCAATACAATGAGCTGCTGCACTGATGATGACGGTACCTGGAGCAATCACCTGACGGTCAGCATATTTTTGCTTCATGGACAATGAGTCCTTTCCTGTTGGTATATTTATGCCAAGTTCGATGGCAAAATCAGCGCAAGCTTCGACAGCATGATACAATCGTGCGTCTTCACCTGGATTTTTGCATGCCCACATCCAGTTGGCAGAAAGAGACACACTCTTCAGTCCGTCCTTCAAAGGAGCCCAGATGATATTTGTCAATGCTTCCGCGATACTGTTTCGACTGCCTGCGACGGGGTCAATCAATCCACTCACCGGTGAATGTCCTATTGAAGTAGCAATTCCCTGATTACTTTCATAGTCCAGGGCCATCACCCCACAATTATTGAGCGGTAATTGCAATGGTCCGGCGCATTGTTGTTTTGCAACCCGACCGCCTACACACCTGTCCACTTTATTCGTTAGCCAGTCTTTGCATGCTACGGCTTCTAGTTGGAGTACCTGTTCAAGATAAGTAAATAACTGATCGGGTTTGTAGTCCAGTGGCTCAAATGTTTTATTAGGTATTTCATCAGAAATGATCATCTTTGGACTACTGCCAAACATATCACTTAAATTCAGATCCATAGGGCTCTCATCTGTTTTTGCAGAATGAAAAGAAAACCTGTGGTCGCCCGTGATCTCGCCTACCTGATAAAATGGAGCTCGTTCCCTTTCCGCAATAGATTTTACATAGCCAATATCTTTTTGATGTATGACAAGTCCCATTCTTTCCTGAGATTCATTGCCTATGATTTCTCTTGCAGATAAGGTTGGGTCGCCAATGGGTAACGCGTCAAGATTGATTTTACCGCCAGTTTCTTCGACCAGTTCTGAAAGACAATTGAGATGTCCACCTGCGCCATGATCATGTATAGATACAATGGGATTATGGTCACTTTCTACCAGAGCTCGTATGGCATTGGCTACTCTTTTCTGCATTTCGGGATTAGAACGCTGAATAGCATTAAGTTCTATACCTGAACCAAATGCACCGGTATCAGCAGAAGAAACAGCTGCCCCGCCCATGCCAATACGGTAGTTATCACCACCCATGACAATGATCTGATCGCCTGTTTCAGGATGTAGCTTTTTAGATTGGTCTGCTTTTCCATATCCTACACCACCAGCAAGCATGATGACTTTATCGAAGCCAAGGATTGCAGCATCTTCCTGATGTTCAAAAGTAAGTACAGAGCCGACTATAAGGGGCTGCCCAAATTTATTTCCAAAATCTGATGCCCCATTAGATGCTTTGATCAGAATGTCTATTGGTGTCTGATACAACCATTTTCTTTCGGGTATTTTTTGTTCCCATGGACGTGTTTTTTCCAGTCTCGAATAGGCAGTCATATACACGGCTGTACCAGCCAGTGGAAGAGAACCTTGACCGCCTGCCAGTCTGTCACGGATTTCACCACCAGAGCCAGTGGCTGCACCATTGAATGGCTCTACTGTGGTAGGAAAATTGTGTGTTTCAGCCTTTAGAGACAGAACAGATGAAAATGATTTTTTGGTATAAAGTGATGGTTTATCTCCTGATTCTGGGGCAAACTGTATGATTTCGGGTCCTTTTATAAATGCAACATTATCTTTGTATGCTGAGACGATATCGTTAGGATTTTCTTTGGAAGTTTTTTTGATCATGGCGAAAAGGCTGTCTTCTTTTTCTTCTCCGTCGATGATATACGTACCGTTAAAAATCTTATGACGACAATGTTCGGAATTGACCTGAGAAAATCCGAATACTTCTGAATCGGTTAATTTTCGCTCCAGTTTTTCAGCCAGTTTTTCAAGGTAATTTACTTCTTCATCGCTTAAGGCAAGTCCTTCTGATGTATTGTAAGAAGCAATATCATCTATTGGTTTGATGGGTTCAGGTCGTATACTAAGGGTAAAAATATCCTGATCAAGCTTACTGAAC
The DNA here is from genome assembly GCA_016714445.1 of Saprospiraceae bacterium. Classification (GTDB taxonomy): domain Bacteria; phylum Bacteroidota; class Bacteroidia; order Chitinophagales; family Saprospiraceae; genus OLB9. The sequence goes on from JADJNF010000008.1 coordinate 994,796, forward strand.
TTTTGTGCAAGCATCGGATCAAAGGACATATCTTCCTGAACAGCCGGTATGAAGTGTTCAATTCTTTCTATTCCAATGATTCCCATATTCTGTGTGATTTCAACAGCATTGGTACTCCATGGTGTGACCATAGCTGCACGGGGACCTATATGTGGCGAATCAATGGAAGTATCCTGTAGATATATAGCCATACCAAACAGCCACTTGAGTTTTTCAGTATCATTGATAGTTAAAGGTACTTTGGTACTTACTGCGTAAATATGATTTTCTTCAGTGCGAAAAAAGCGTATCATGAAGTTGTTGATTTGAAAGTCTTATGAAGGCACAAAGTTCATCAATTTGATTGAGAAAATAGAATTCAGTAACGTTTTTCGGGATATTATTTGTTTTGAATTTTTCAAACGAGTCAACTTCCAAGAAACAGGGATTTCCATCTTCACTCAGTTAAAGAAGTTAGTATGTATGTGATGCAGATTAAATAAAAGGGGCAATTTTATTATTTTTACATAAATTCCCTTACTTCTACATAATTGCGGTGTTGAATGACCAGTCCTTCATTTTCAAGTTTTTTCATCAATCTGGATATCACTACCCTGGATGAATGAAGTTCATTGGCAATCTGAAAATGTGTGATATGAAGTTTGGCATCTTTAGTCACCATTACTTTATCTCTTAGAAATTTATACAACCGTTCTTCCATATTGTTGAAAGCCAGATTATCGATGGCATCCAGCATTTCATTCATGCGCACGTTATAACTGTCCAATACAAAACTCCGCCAGCTTTTAAACTTCACCATCCATTCTTCCATTTTCTCTACAGGAATGAATAGAATCTCTGCATCAGATTCAGTGATGGCTTTAATAGAGCTTTTAGTCGGTTTTGTACAACAACTCAATGTAACAGCACATGTATCTCCGAGCTCCAGATAGTAAAGTAATAATTCATTGCCGTCTTTATCTTCTTTCATGACTTTTACAGAGCCTGTGATAACCAATGGCATATGTGTCAGAAGCTGGCCAATGTCCATGATTACCGTACCTTCTTTAAAGGATTTTATATTTCCCGTTTTGCATATTTCATTGATTAATTCAGCTTCAAAAAGAAATTGAAATTTTTCAAACAGCTTATTGTAGCAAGGTATATTAAATGGCGTAAAAGTTGTTGTCATGATTTATTGGTTAATCTGCAAAGTTATGGTTAAATTTATAAAAATTAATAAAACTACACAACACAAGGTACAATTGTGCAACCTGAATTATTGAATAAAAGGTGAAAAGTATTCAATACGCACTTATTTTTCTCTTATTTTACCAGATCAGGAAGATCTGCAAATTGCATGTCATACAATTCTCTGTAATGGCCATCCATTTTATTTAGCAATGCTTCATGTGTTCCACTTTCCATGATAATTCCATGGGCAAGGACGAGTATATTGTGTGCATGTTTGATCGTAGATAATCTATGTGCGATTATGATTGAAGTTCTTCGTTCTATCAATTTTTCGATAGCATGCTGTATGACGGCTTCACTTTCTGTATCAATAGAAGAAGTAGCTTCGTCTAATATAAGAATATCCGGATCAAATACCAGAGCTCTGACAAAAGAGATCAATTGCCGTTGCCCTACTGAAAGATTACTGCCTCTCTCTGAAACCTTAAAGTCATAGCCTCCGGGTAGTTTTTCAATAAATACATGTGCTCCTATGGTTATTGCTGCTTTTATCACGACTTCACGGGATATTTTTTCATCTCTGAGGGTAATATTTTCCATGACACTTCCTTCAAATAGAAAAACATCCTGTAATACTATGGCTATTCGATCTCGCAATGCCTTGAGTTCATAGGATTTAATATCCAGATCATCGATCAGAATTTGTCCCTTTTGAATTTCGTAAAATCTGTTCAATATATTAATGATGGTGGATTTTCCCGATCCCGTGCTTCCCACAAGTGCCATTGTTTCTCCAGGTCTGATGGAAAAATTTATATTTTTAAGTACATAGTTTTCTTCATCATAGGCAAAAGAGACATCTCGAAACTCTACTTTTCCATGTAGTTTTACAGGAATGTTTGTTCCTTGATTGGCAATAAAATCTTTACTATCCAAAATTTTAAAAACACGTTCAGATGCTACTAACCCCATTTGAAGGGTATTGAATTTGTCGGCCAAAAATCTGATAGGCCTGAAAAGTAAATTGAGGTATAAAGGAAATGCCACTAGGGCTCCAAAAGTGACTTTATCCTGAAGGTATCCTTTGGCTCCGAGCCAGATCATCAATGCCAGAGAAACCGCAGAAACCAACTCAACAACGGGAAAAAAAACTGCGTAATAAAAAACAGAATCCAGGTTAGCACTAGTGTAGGAGTGATTGATTTTCTTGAAAGCATACCCTTCCTGCTTTTCGGCATTAAATATTTGCACTATTTTCATACCTGTAATGCGTTCTTGCAAAAAAGCATTCATATTGGCAATCTGTGTTCTTACTTTCTGATAAGAAACTTTTACTTTTTCTTTAAAAATATAACTTGCCAGAATCATAAATGGCATGGTCATAAAAACAATCGCAGTCAGTCTCCAGCTAGTATATAACATGATGCCTACAACAGCAAACAATGTGATCATGTCTGCCACAATAGTAATTACACCCTGTGCAAAAACATTATTTATGGCTTCAATATCATTTATAGTTCTGGTGGTGGAAGTACCGATGGGTGTTTTGTCAAAGTATCGCAAACGTAAATTGGTAATATGCCTGAAAACCTTTACCCGCATATCCTTGATCACAGATTGACCCAGTTCAGCAGTAATATAGATGAAGTAATATTTCATGATTACATTGATCAGCAATACCACCAGAAATAGAATGCCTAAAGTGATCATTCCTTCTTTCTCTCCTTTGATGATATTGTTATCTACAATTTTCTGAACAATAAAGGGTTGGGCAATAGAAAAGGGGGTGATGGCTATTGCCAGAAAAATAGATTGTAAGAAAAGGGATCTGAAAGGCTTTGCTGTTGCCAGGACACGTCTCAACAATACCCAATCTGTACCTTTTTTGCTTTCCATTAATATTGGTTAAGTAGTTGTAACGCAGTAAATAATCAATTTGTTTCAGTTATTACTGTCCCCTGTTTTACCATTCGATTTATAAATTGATTTCAATATGATCGCTATTCACTTTACATTTCTTATAAATAAAGTAAATTTAAAACGTCAGAATACCCCCCCAAAAATACTATCTGCTCAAAAACATTGACCTTCTGCTATCCAGGTTTCTGAAATATGGATCGTAAAGATCTTTTATATAATAGATCATCTCACCGGTTGACTTCATTTCAGGCCCTAAATTTTTATCTACATTCGGAAATTTATCAAAGGAGAATACGGGCACTTTGATCGCATAACCTGTCAGATTTTTTACAATATCAAAGTCTTTAAGTTTGTTTGTTCCCAACATCACCTTGGTGGCAATTTTTAAATATGGCACCTGATAAGCCTTGGCTATAAAAGGTGTGGTACGTGATGCTCTTGGATTGGCTTCTATGACATATACATCATCATTTTTGATAGCAAACTGAATATTGATCAGACCTTTTATATTCAGCGCTACAGCAAGTTTATTAGCATATTCGACCATATGTCCGACAGCAGATGGGCTGAGGGAATACGTGGGAAGCACGGCAGAACTATCACCTGAATGTATACGTGCAGGCTCTATGTGTTCCATGATACCCATGATATGCAATTCTTCACCGTCATAAATAGCGTCAATCTCTGCTTCTTTGGCCCTGTCTAAAAACTGGTCTATAAGCACTTTATGATCTGGCAGATGTTTAAAGATACTCAATACATGCGTTTCCAGTTCTTTGTCATTGATGACGATACGCATGCGCTGACCGCCTATGACGTATGAAGGACGTACCAGTACTGGGTAGCCCACTCTTCGGGCGACTTCTATAGCTTCATCCACATCATGAGCTACTCCATATTCTGGATAAGGTATTTCAAGTTCTTTAAGCAAATCTGAAAACCGGCCCCTGTCTTCTGCCAGGTCCAAACTATTGAAATCAGTACCTATGATTTTAATCCCTTTTTTATGAAATTTTTCTGCCAGTTTGAGCGCTGTTTGTCCACCCAGCTGTACAATTACGCCTTCCGGTTTTTCGAGATCTATGATTTCTTCTATATGTTCCCAAAAGATAGGCTCAAAATACAATTTGTCAGCTACATCGAAGTCAGTAGATACCGTCTCTGGATTACAATTGATCATTATAGCTTCATATCCAGCTTCTTTTATGGCAAGTAACCCATGTACACAGCAATAGTCAAACTCTATGCCTTGTCCTATTCTGTTTGGTCCTGAACCGAGAACAATAATCTTCTTCTTGTCGGATGGAAAACTTTCATTTTCGGTATCAAATGTAGAATAGAAGTAAGGCGTCTTTGCTTCAAACTCTGCTGCACAGGTATCTACCATTTTGTAAGTACGTATGATACCCAGTTTTTTGCGCTGTCTGGTCACTTCTTCTTCTCTGATGCGTAGCACCCATGCTATCTGGGTATCGGAATACCCCACAGTTTTTAGTTCTCTAAAGAAATCTTCCGGAATGTCTTCTGCCACATTATACCGCATGAGTTTTTCTTCATATTTTACCAAACGTTTGATTTGTTTGATATACCATGGATCTATTTTAGTGAGTTTGTGCACTGTTTTTTCAGGAACACCTAGCCTGAGAGCATCTTTTACCCGGTATATTCTGTCATCACTTACTTTTTCAAGTCGGGCAAGGATGTCTTCGGTCTGGATCCATTCCTTCATATCTGCACCGAGACCTGCACGGTTATTTTCTTGGCTCTGACATGCTTTTTGCATTGCTTCCAGAAAATTTCTGCCTATGGCCATTACTTCACCCACAGACTTCATTTGTAGTCCGAGAGTAGTATCTGCACCATAAAACTTATCAAAATTCCACCTTGGCATTTTTACAATGACATAGTCCAATGCCGGTTCAAAATAGGCTGATGTAGTTTTGGTGATTTGATTTTTAAGTTCATTAAGGTTGTAACCAATAGCTAGTTTTGCAGCTATTTTTGCTATCGGATATCCGGTTGCTTTACTTGCCAATGCGGATGATCTGGAGACTCGCGGGTTTATTTCTACAGCTATGAGTTCTTCATTTTCAGGATTGAGTGCAAATTGAACATTACAGCCTCCAGAAAAATTGCCTAGAGACCGCATCATTTTTATTGCATCATCTCTCATTTGCTGAAATGCGGTATCAGATAGTGTCATAGCAGGTGCTACAGTGATGCTGTCCCCCGTATGAATACCCATGGGATCAAGATTCTCTACTGTACATATGATGACTACATTATCATTATTATCTCTAAGAAGTTCCAACTCATATTCTTTCCATCCAATGACTGCTTTTTCTACCAAGACCTCATGAGAAGGTGACGCCTCCAGACCACGACGGAGTGATTCATCAAATTCTTCTTCTTTCATCACAAACCCACCTCCGGTACCACCTAAGGTATAAGAAGGCCTGATCACCAATGGGAAACCTATTTGTTGAGCTGCTTCTTTGCCTTCAAGGAATGAATTAGCAATACATGAATCCGCTACTTTCATACCGAGATTAACTACATGTTGTTTGAAAGCTTCTCTGTTTTCTGTCAATTCGATAGCTTTGACATCGACGCCAATCATCTTTACACCATATCTTTCCCAAACTCCCATATTTTCAGCTTCAATAGCGAGATTTAAAGCAGTTTGACCACCCATGGTAGGAAGCACTGCATCAATCTGTTGTTCTTCAAGTATTTTGATAATACTCTCCACTGTCAATGGCCATAAATATATATGATCCGCCGTGACATTGTCTGTCATTATGGTTGCTGGGTTCGAGTTTATCAAGGTGACCTTAATACCTTCTTCTCGAAGTGACCTGGATGCTTGAGTGCCTGAATAGTCAAATTCACAAGCTTGTCCGATGATAATAGGTCCGCTTCCTATGATTAGGACGGATTTGATGGATGTGTCTTTCGGCATAATAAATGGAAATATTCTGATCGGGACACAAAGGTAGGATAATATTTATAGTACAAAAAAAAATATGGACTGAATTCCAAACTTTATGAATTAAATGTTAGATTGGTCCGGATTTTGAACTCGATATCAATTTTTTTGGAGTATAATCAAAAAAAGAGTCAAATAATTCTTTAATTTCTCGATATGGGGCATAATAAAATTTTGATAACTGATAAAGTTCATCCCTTGCTTATAAAGGGTCTTGAATCTGAAAATTGTGTGGTGACTTATGATACTGCGATGGATAATACCCGACTTGATGGGGTGATACATCAGTTTGATGGCATTATTATCAATAGCAAAATTATCATGAATCAGACTAGAATAGATAAAGGTAAAAACCTGCTTTTTATCGCCAGACTGGGTTCAGGTCTTGAGATCATTGATGTAAATTATGCTAAAAAGAAAAAAATCGCGGTGTACAATTCGCCGGAAGGCAACAGGAATGCTGTCGCAGAGCATGAATTAGGAATGTTGCTGGCTCTGATGAATAATATTGTGAGATCAGATGCAGAAGTAAGAAAATTTCAATGGGATAGAGAAAAAAACAGAGGTACCGAACTTAAAGGTAAAACTTTAGGAATCATTGGCTTAGGACATACGGGCTCTTCTTTTGCGGAGAAACTGTCTTCTTGGGGACTAAAAGTGGTTTCTTATGATAAGTACAGAAAGCGATATCCTGCTTCTTTACGTTTTGTTGAGAAAGTAAGTTTGAAAGAGTTAACAGAAACGTCTGATATAATTTCACTACACTTACCTTTGACAGATGAAACAAAATTTCTTGTCGGTGATGAGTTTATTTCTATGTGCAAAAAAGGTGTCATCATTTGCAATACATCGCGTGGTCAGGTGGTCAGAACGTCTTCCCTTATTGACGGTTTAGAGACTGGAAAAGTAGGAGGTGCGTGTTTGGATGTGTTTGAAAATGAAAAGCCTGAGTCATTTACTGAGCAGGAGAAAGTAATGTATGAAAAGTTATATCGGATGGAAAATGTAGTGTTGACTCCTCATATTGCGGGATGGACGAATGAGTCCCTGTTAGGTATAGCAGAAATATTACTTGATAAAATATTGAAAGGAAATCACCTTAAAAATGTATCGGTCGATACATAAATTGAGATATTTGAAGCAAAAATTTTGCTATAGCGGTAAGATTCATTAACATTGCGGACTTTTAAGAAATCGTTAACATAATCAAAAATTCAGAGCATGAATAGATTATTACTTATTTTAGGTTTTATTATGGCAGGATGGAGTGGTTTAATTGCCCAAACTACTATCGAAGGAAAGGTCACTGATACCAAATCAGGCGAAGCTATTCTCTTCGGAACCATAGCTTTATACAGAGGTGGCGTCTTGATCACAGGTACTGAAACGGATATGGAAGGTAATTATTTTATTTCCGATGTACAACCAGGTACTTATGACATGGAGGCCAGCTATGTAGGTTATGCTTCTCAAAGACAAACTGGGATAGTCATCAAAGCCGGGAGAACAAACAGAGTAAATTTTCAACTTTCAGATGATGCAGTGCTTTTGGATCTCGGTGTAGAGATAAAGGCATATAAAGTACCACTTATTGAGATAGATAATACTACTCAAGGCGCTACTGTCACTGCAGAAAAGATCAGAGCGCTCCCGACCAAACAAGTCAATGCCATTGCAGCTACCTCAGCAGGTATTTCATCTCAGGACGGTGGAGCAATTTCAGTGAGAGGATCAAGATCAAATGAGACCGTGTACTTTCTGGATGGTGTCAGGGTAACTGGTAATCTCATTCCACAGTCTGAAATTGAACAACTGCAGGTAGTTATCGGTGGTATCGAAGCCAGATATGGAGACGTTACAGGTGGAGTTATTTCATTAACATCAAGAGGGCCATCAGACAAAGTATCCGGAAGTATAGAAGTAGAAAAGTCTGTGGATGGATTTGGTTATAATCTTGTGAGTGGTAATATTTCCGGTCCCATATTAAGAAACAGCAAAAAACAATCCATTCTGGGATACCGATTTTCAGGACAGTACAGAAATGTTACCGATGGAAATCCTTCAGCAGTTGGAGTAAGACGAGCGCCTGAATCTTTAATTAGATCATTGGAGCAGAATCCTGTGTATAATATTGGTAGTACGCAGTTCCCTTCACTGGAGCAAGTCAGAACTTCTGACCTTGGAGCACCTTTTAAAGCCAGACCAAATGATGGGAACGTTGATATTGACCTTACAGGAAGACTGGACATCAAACTGGCTGATAACATAGATATGCAGCTTTCAGGAAATTATAATGACAGAACAGATCGTTTTACACCAAGTACAGCGTGGTCATTATTAAACTGGGTAAATAATCCTTATCAATATTCCAATACGTATAGAGGTAATCTTAGAATTACCCACAAACTTGGAAAACAAAGCAGTGGACTAGGCGAAGATAAAGCTACGGGTAACCTTAGAAATTTTGCCTATACTATTACATTGGGTTACCAAAAAAATAAGGCAAGAACTGAAGATCTTCGACATAAAGAAAATTTATTTAATTATGGCTATTTTGGTAAAACGGTGCGAACCTGGGAAAAGATATTTGGATTTTTGGACCCATTGGACCCATTGTTTGAGATTGATCCATTCGGCCATCTGGGATACAGAGAACAGATAGGAGAATATACACTTAATCCTGACATAAATCCGATTTTGGGGGCATACAATTCAGTAGGAGGAGTCAATGTCAATGGATTATTAAACGATAATATCAATACTGCTTGGGGAGATTTATACTCAAATGTAGGACAAGTCTATAATTCATTTAACAAAAGCGACAATGACTTATATTCTTTAAATCTGTCGACTGGTTTTGACTTACTTCCAGGAGGGTCAGAAAAAGGAAGACATAATATTCAGTTTGGATTATTATATGAACAAAGTATCAACCGTAATTGGGGATTAGCACCTTTTGACCTTTGGAATCTGGCGAATATTTTGAGCAATGGTCACATCAATGGTTTAGATAAATCCATAGTAATAGATACCATGACTATATTTGGTCCTACAGGTCTTCAGGTTGAAAATGTTTATCAAACAAAATTAAATATAGAACCCGACAATAAATTCTACAGAAGTGTTAGAGATATAACCGGAAAAACTGATCATCAATATGTAAATGTTTGGGATCTGGATCCCAGTCAGTTGAGATTGGACATGTTTTCTGCAGGTGAATTGATCAACAGACAAGGATTAATAGATTATAGCGGGTATGATTATTTAGGCAACAAACTAGGTACAGATGTAAGATTTGAGGACTTTTTTACAAGTAAAGATGCTGATGGACGAAGAACATTTGTGGTTGCTCCACAACAGCCTATATACGGTGCTATTTTTCTGCAGGATAAGTTTTCTTACAAAGATATTATATTCAGGCTTGGTTTGAGAGTAGATTATTTTGATGCCAATACTAAAGTACTTAGAGACCCTTATGCTTTGTATGAAATCGAAAATGCCAAAGATTATTATAACAGAATTGGAAAAGAACAACCGACTTCAGTTTCAGATGATTACAGTGTCTATGTAGCATCTGAAGAGTCAGATGGTCTTGTGGCATTCAGAAAGGGCGATCAATGGTTTTTACCAAATGGTACGGCTGTTTCCGGTGGGAATGTAATCTATCAGGGCGGTCTTGTGTTTCCTTCATATGCAGGTAAAACTCAGGGTAGAAAACTTAATATCCAGGACCCTAATTTTGATCCTAATACTTCTTTTGTGGATTACAAGCCACAAGTTAATTTTATGCCAAGACTGGCGTTTTCTTTTCCTATATCGGATGATGCAGGCTTTTTTGCTCATTATGACGTATTATACCAAAGACCTCCATCCAATTCATTTTCGTCTGCTTTGGATTATTACTTCTTTGAAGATATAAGTAGAATAAATCCTAATGGAGCAGCATTGAATAACCCCAATCTCAAGCCGGTTCGGACAGTTGATTATGAAGTAGGTTTTCAGCAAAAGGTTTCTGAAACCATGGCTATGAAAGTATCAGCCTACTACAAAGAGATGAAGGATTTGATTCAGCAACGGGTATTGCCAAACGTAGCTGCACCATTAAATTCATATAAGGTTTTTGATAACCTGGATTTCGGAACTGTAAAAGGATTTTCGTTTTCACTGGACAGAAGAAGAACCAATAATATTGAAATTAATGCCACCTATACACTTCAGTTTGCTGATGGATCAGGTAGTGATGCCAATTCATCCAATGGAATAAACAATAGAGGACCAGTCAGAAACCTGATTCCTCTTTCATTTGACGAAAGACACAGATTTACAACCGTAATTGACTATAGGTACGGTTCTGGCAAAGCTTACAACGGACCTAAAATAGGAGGTGTAAATATTTTGGAAGACTTTGGTGTTAACTTTACAGGATTTTTGGTGTCAGGTCAACCTTACACGAGAAATTTAAATGCACGGGCATTTGGTGGTTCCGGTTTTGCGGGTTCAATAAATGGTGCCAGATTGCCATGGAATTTTACAGCTGACCTGAATGTGCAAAAAAGAATTCCTGTTACTGTTAACAAGACTTCCGGTAAAAAACTCTGGTTAAACGCTTATTTCCGCGTTCAGAATGTATTTAATACCAAAAACATCATTGATGTGTTTAAATTTTCAGGCGATGCTGAAAATGATGGATATTTGCAATCCAGTTTCGGTTTGGACAGGATAAGAGGTGTAGCTCAGACAGGTCGTGATGTAGATGCATTTTTGGATGCTTATTCATGGCGGTTACTTGCACCGGGAAATTATACATTGCCGAGAAGAATGTATGTAGGTATAATTGTAGATTTTTAATTTGATCATCAAAAAAATATAAATCATATGAATTTTGATAAAATATTTATTTGTATACTCTTTTTTTCCGGAGTTTTTTATTTCTGAAGTTGATGCCAGACAACCGGACATCACGGGTACAAATAAGTCAGTAAACACAGAAGTGACTGGGTGGAGGGCTGCTTGTGTAAGACCAACAACCCAGATAACCATGGAGGTAAATAATGTACGAGCCAGACTTTTGACTGGTGGTGATATATGGAATATCAGTCCGACACAAGGTGGTTATATAGTACCAAAACCAGCTCCGGGCCAATTGCCTGTTTCAGCCATTTATGCCGGAGGAGTATGGATTGGTGGTAGGGACAGAGCAGGAAATACAAAATTATCCGGGGTTACTTACAGAAGTGATGGTACGGATTTTTTTGCAGGACCTTTGGATATTAACGGTACTACCGATAAAGAAGTTTGTGATAATTGGGATAGATTTTTTACAGTAACGGGTATTAATGTAAGAAATCACTATAATAGAGTAATAAAGTTTAAAGAAACTGGCGTTCCCATTGATTGTGACTCTATTCCGGATGATGTCAGGTATTGGCCTGGTCAGGGAAATCCTTATTGGAGAGAAAAATTTACTTTCAATCTTCCCGATCAGCCATTAGGTGCATTTTGGGATGATGATCAGGATAATATTTATGATCCTTGTAATGGCGACTTTCCACTGATTGATATCAGGGGATGTGAGCCTGATGATATAGGAGAAGCTAAAGAATTGATTCCTGACCAAATGATATTCTGGATTTATAATGATAACGGAGGACCTCAGACTTTATCCGGTCCCAGCTCTATTCAGATGGAAGTTCAGGTACAATCATTCGCATATTCAACCAATGATGAGATCAATGACATGACTTTCTATAGATATAAGCTGATCAATAAGGCTGCGGAAGATTTGGTAGACTGTTATTTTTCTATGTGGATTGACCCGGATCTAGGTTGTTCTGAAGATGATTTTATTGGCTGCGATATTTCCAGATCATTAGCCATTGTATATAATCAGGATGCAGTGGATGGAAATAACGGTTCATCCTGCGATGGTACGAACACTTACGGTACAGAAATTCCTATCATAGGAATGGACTATTTTAGAGGCCCATTAGGACCGAAAGTATTCAAAAGAGATGCCATGGGGATTCCCCTTTTGGATGCCGAAGGTAATAAAATTTTGGAAGAACCGGAGCCCTTTACAGGACAGCAAGACACTTTGATAGAGTTGGGAATGACTTCATTTACTTACCATGAAAGACAAATTGGAGGATCTTTTCCACCAGCCACCACTGACCCTCAGAGAGGTAGAGAAGATGGATTTTATAACTACATACGTGGATTCTGGAGAGACGGGACTCCTTTGACTTTCGGAGGTTCAGGGTATAATCCTGGAAGTGCTGACACCGTAAGATATGCTTTTCCTGACGACCCGAACAAAACGACTGGTTGGTCTATGTGTACGGCTGGCCTCCCTATTGGAGACAGGAGAACATTACAAGCTACAGGCCCGTTGTTGTTGCAACCAGGAGCCACCAACGAATTGATACTGGGGGTAGTATTTGTTCCGGATGTGGATTATCCATGTCCAGATATCACCAGACTTAAATTTGCTGATGATATTGCTCAGGCATTGTTTGATAACTGTTTTGACATTACGGACGGTCCCGATGCCCCGGATATTACTGCTGTAGAATTGGATCAGGAATTGATCATTATGTTTTCCAATGAATCCACTTCAAATAATTTTAATGAAAGTTACGCAGAACTTGATTTACAAGCTCCGAGAGATGTAGATAATAAGTATAGGTTTGAAGGGTATCGTTTATATCAATTGGCTAATGCAAGTGTAACAGCTCAGGAATTAGGTGATATTTCCAAATCAAGGCCTATTGCTCAGGTGGACGTAAAAAATGGAATAAGAGAAATTTACAATTGGACGGGACAAGTAAATCCATTAGACCCAGTGACAGGTCCTATAGTCTGGACTCCTACCAGAGAGGTGATTGGTGAAAATAGAGGAATCAGAAATTCATTTAGGGTAATTGAAGATCAGTTTGCCCTCACTAACAGAAGACTGGTCAACCATAAACAATACCATTTTTTGGTTTTGGCTTATGCCCATAATAACTGGAAATCTTTTGACATTATTTCAGGAACAGGACAGCGTAGGGCATATTTGGAAGGAAGAGGGAACGTTGGAGGACCTGATAAAAGAGCATATACTTTGGTACCAAGACCAATCGTCTATGAAACTCTGCAGTCATCCTATGGTGAAGGGCCAACAGTAACCAGAATTTCAGGAGAAGGAAATCCGGGTAAATTTCTTGAGATGGATAATACCATGTATGATCTTATTTTGAAAAAGGAGCACGGAGGTAAAATATTATATAAGTCAGGAGCAGGACCTATCGATGCAAAAATAGTTGACCCATTAAAAATCAAGGATGGTAAATATAGACTTGAAATAACGGGAAGTTTCAATTATGCCAGAGCCAATTGTGCTTATGATGACAAGACCGTCTGGAAACTTACTGATGTGACCAATAATAAAGTAGTCTTGCAGGATAGATCATTAGCATTTATTAAAGAATATATTTTAAATAATCTGGGATTTTCTATCACGGTCGGTAATGAAGACGATCCGGGTACATCAAGAACAGGCACAAATGGAGGTGTTGGTGCCAGATTAGAGTATAAGGATGATGCCGGCGCCAAATGGTTCAATGCAGTAAAAGACGCGGGGGTATTTCAGGTAAATGCAGATGGTAATGTATCTGCAAGAGAACTTGATTTTGTCAGAAATGGGTTTGTACAGGATCCAACCGCAGCATTGTCAAAACTGGGGGATGGATTTTTTGTACCTTTCTTTTCTACAAGGTTTGAGCCAGATCCTGACTTGCCTTTTTACTTAAGTCCTGCGGCAAGGGATTTTATGGCAATTATGACAAATACAACGAATAATTTACTTAGATACAGAGATCTTAATAATGTGGACATTGTATTCACTAATGATAAATCAAAATGGAGTAAATGTATTGTAGTTGAAACTGCCAGCAATGATTTTATTAATAATGGTTTACCCACCATTGATAATACTAAAAATTTTGAGGTCAGAAGAACTCCATCTATTGATAAGGACGGCAAAGCTGTGAATGACGGAACTTTTGGATTCAGTTATTTTCCAGGATATGCAATTGATGTAGAAACAGGAAAGAGATTAAATATTTTTTTTGGAGAAAATAGTGTTTACTCAGGAGATCTAACGCCGCAATTAGATGGTCAAAACCCAATAGGTGGAGACCTGATATTTAATCCTTCTTCACAGACTGTTACAGCAGATGGTGTTCCAGTGTATGGTGCTCAACATTATATTTATGTCACTAGACAGGAATATGATGAATGTAAAACACTGGAAGTTAAGTTGAGGAAAGGAGCATCTGTTCTAAATAAAATAAAAGGCGGAGCGGCAGTCACATGGGTATCTTTCCCGCTAGGAGTAGCCAGTGCTCCTATGTCTTCTATAGATAAAGGACTTATTACAAATGAGCTTATTGCAAAATTGCGTGTAAACAATCCTTATGGAGAGTCCAGAAGATATAATATCGAGAAAGAACGAGAATGCGAAACTGATGGCGATTCACCAGTCTATGAGTTCGAATTTAAAAATAAGCAGTCCATTCCACTTACTTCACAGGAAGACTATGTAGGGGCATTATCTAATGTAAATGTAGTGCCTAACCCTTATTATGCTTACAGTGCTTACGAAACTTCTCAGTTTACCAATATTATTAAAATCACTAATTTACCTGCAAAGGCGACGGTGACCATTTATAATATGGATGGAAGCTTTATACGTCAATATAATAGAGATGAAAGAGGAACGGTTTTATCTGGTACTAACAGACCTACTTCTACTACACAGATTTATCCGGATCTGGAATGGGACATGAAGAATTTTAAAGATATCCCTGTGGCAAGTGGCGTATACCTAATACACATAGTTGCACCTGAATACGGTGAGGAAAGGACGATTAAGTGGTTTGGTATTGGCAGGAAGTTTGACCCGAGTGGATTATAATAATTAATATCTGCAAGCTAAAGGAGGTGAGACTTCTTTTGGCTTGCAGAAAATAAACAAAATAAAAGAGAGCAAAATGAATATAAAAATTTACACAATTTTAGCTTTTTTAGTCGTTTCAGTGATGAAACTTGAGGGTGGCAATCCAGATAGACAAGGACAGGCTGGTGCATCAGAATTATTAATGAATCCGTGGGGTAGAAGCGCAGGTTTGCATTCGATGAGTACTTCATCTGTTATGGGAGTGGAAGCGATGCGAATAAATATTGCCGGGCTGAGTAGAATAAAGAAACTGGAAATTGGTGTTTCCAATAATAGACTGTTCAGTGGTACTGGTATGAATCTTAATAGCTTTGGACTTGGTTTTAAAATGGGAAAATCAGGAGCATTTGGTGTTGAGTTTGCGTCGCTGGACTTTGGACAGATTCCTGTTACCACGGTAAATCAACCTGCTGGTACAGGAGGTTTCTTTTCTCCTAGTTTTTTTCAGCTTGGGCTTGGTTATTCTTTCACATATGCCAATAAAATATCAGTTGGTATGTTAATGCGACTGGTTTCTGAAAGTATTCAGGATGTGTCAGCATCTGGTTTTGCCATTGATGCAGGTGTTCAATATGTTGCAGGACCCAAAGATAATTTTAAACTTGGAATATCTCTGCGTAATATCGGTTCTCCGATGGCATTTGGAGGAGAAGGTCTTTCAGTTAAAAGGAATAATCCGGATCCTGCAGGAGGAGTTAATTATGAATTAACCTATGATGCCAGGGCAGCTAGTTTTGAACTTCCATCTATGTTGAATCTTGGGGTATCTTACGATTTTTACATAGGAGAAGAAAATTATATTCGTGGTTTGACCAACTTTACCTCTAATGCGTTTTCCAGAGATCAGATTGGTGCTGGATTGGAGTTTTCTTTTCAGAGTCTTGTAGTATTAAGAGCGGCTTATAAATATGATCTTGGAAGCACCGATTTAGAGACGAGCAATATTTATACCGGTTTTTCAGCTGGTGGATCAGTGGAAGTACCTATAAGTAAAGGTGGTGCAAATAATTTGGGAATAGATTATGCCTTCAGATCAACAAATCCATTCAAGGGAACACATAATTTTACTCTTCGATTTTCTTTTTAGAAAACAATTTCTTCGATTTGATCGTTTAGTATTTTAAATAAGTTTTTTTATACAAACGTTTTCGCTTTCAAATGGGAGTGGAAACGTTTGTTTTTTTATTTTTAAACAGTTTTACAATATTATATTATGTCAGTATCTTATATGACTCATGAAGGCTATGAAAAACTTAAGGCAGAACTTGATGAGCTTAAAACTAAAGGTAGAGAGAATGTGGCTAAAGCCATAGCCGAAGCCAGAGAAAAAGGTGATCTTTCAGAGAATGCTGAATATGATGCAGCTAAAAATGCTCAAGGTATGCTTGAGATGAAAATAAATGAATTGGAAAAGGTTTTTGCAAATTCAAGGATTATTGATGAAAGTCAGTTGGATACTTCAAAAGTTACTGTACTTACAAACGTAACTATTCAAAATGTAAACAATGGAGCAGAAGTGACTTACAAACTGGTAGCTGAGGCAGAAGCTAATCTCAAGGAGAAAAAAATTTCAGTGAACTCGCCTATTGGACAAGGATTATTAGGGAAAACTGTGGGAGATTTGGCTCAGATACAAACACCAGCAGGACCGATCAATTTTAAAATAGTCAATATTTCATTATAATATGGCTTCTATATTTAGTAGAATAGTAGCGGGAGAAATTCCATGCTATAATATTTTGGAAGATGATAAATTTCTGGCATTTCTTGATATCTCTCCATTAGTGAAAGGACATACTCTGGTAATCCCTAAAACGGAAACAGATTATATTTTTGACATTGAAGATAGAGAACTGGGTGAAATGATGGTTTTTACTAAAAAAGTGGCTCACGCCATCAAATCTGCTATCCAGTGTACAAAAGTGGGAGTATCAGTCATCGGTTTGGAAGTGGCTCATGCCCACATCCATCTTATCCCAATGAATAGAGTGGACGAAATGAATTTTAGTAGAGAAAAGCTTGTATTAACATCAGATGAGTTGACTTATATCTCTGGAATAATAAGGGCTAAGCTTTGATTTTACTATTTTTAAATAAATAGAATATTCCGACTAAGCCAATAACTATAAATAATATAGAAATATATTGAGCCTGACTCCAATTAAGTCCAAAAAGGGTGTATTTTTCGTTTACTCTAATGAATTCTATCAAAAATCTTTCAATACCATTTAGGATCATGTATAGAAAAAATATTGTGCCAGGAATTTTGAATCGGTGTTTATTTATAAATAGTAAACCAAAAGCCAGAAGGCCGAAGGTAGTCTCATAAACTGGGGTAGGATAAACTCCGGGTACTAGTTCATGACAATATCTCATACCACAACTGGTCAGACAGCTATCTTCTTGGGACATTCCTGAAACAATTGCATTTTGATAAGCTGTAGGGTCACATTGGGATAAAAGAAGACCGGTATTATTTACATTGTTCGGGTAGTTGTAAGACCACAGCCAATCTGGTAAGACCCACCATTGCGGGATAGCAGAAGCTTCAATTCCCCAGTCACCATCACCAGAAAGCTGACATCCAATACGACCTATCGCATAACCAAGAAGGATACCCATACCTGAAATATCCATCATATAAATGGGCTTTATGCCTATTTTTTTGACATACCAATATACAGCTATGAATGCCAAAATCAAGCCGCCATAAACATTTAGTCCGCTTCCTGAAAATAAAGCTCCCAGCGGATCTTTAAAAAATCCTGATATATCTTCCGTAATTGAGAAAAGTTTGCTTCCAAGTACACCGGATATTCCTGCGATAATGATGATATCATTTGTTTTTGAAGAAGGATATTGCAAAATTTCTGATATTTTGGGATTCGGATCCGCTTTTTTATTTTTCCAAATATAATAAGCTGCAGTACCTATGGCAGCAAGGATTCCAAGCCACCACATTCCAATCTTAGAAAATACAAAAGATGCCGGATCACCTTTAAATTCATCAAACTTCATTATAAGAACAGGAAGCTTAGCCCCAATAAACAATGAAAACATACTATTTATAAGTATATCCTGAATAGATAGCTTTTCTGTAATAATCTGTTTTATTTTTAATGGTAAAATCAAACCTTCTTTTTCTTTTTGTAGAAGTTCGTGTCTGAGTAAAATACCGCAGGAAGCCAGCGCAATAACGAGCATAAAACCAAACGTTTTAAATATAGAGGTCCAATTGTCTACGTCTGTACCAAACAAATCATTGAAGAAGTAAGAAAGATCAGGATACATTTCTGTTTATTTTATCACAAATGTATGAAATACTGTAGATAAGTTTTTAATTAGCATGATTATTGCTTCACAAGATATGGATTTTGTATCTTTGTGGCACAATGCTATAGTCCCTATAAAATAATCATTAAACAAAAGTATCATAAAATGAGTATGAACGCATCTTTGTGATACCTGCACGCCTAATACGTTCGGGCGTATATAACAAGGATAATTATTTTCATGCGAATCGTGAGTTCATTAACACTAAAGATTTAGATTAGTTTTCAATTTTACTTGTCTGCTTCGAAGCGTGAAGGTCTGAACATTAAAAAAAAAACATAATAAAAATAATATCATGAATAAAATATTATCGATAACATCATTCATTTGGTTGCCGGTATTTTTATATGCACAGTCTCCTGGCCTTGTCATTCAGACAGGCTTAACTGCTTCGTATTCAAAAGATGCAAATATTACAAAAGCCAATCAAGGTCATTATGGTTGGATGGTAGGTGCGGATGCCAGAATTCTGGAAGGTGATTTGTATTTTTTGATAGGGGGACAATTTCATAAAACAGATTTGATGTCAACTTCTTCACCCGACTTTTTTAAGAATGACTGGAGTGTGGTTATGGGTAGAGCTGGTTTTGGATTTAATTTGCTACATTTAAGTGAGCGAATAGTATTCAGGTCTAAAATACTTGGATCAATAAACTTTATATTGGACGCACCTGAAAATGGTCAGAATATTCCGGGATATATTGAATTAAATGATTCTTATTTCGGAGCAGTTACTGGTCTTGGGCTCACTATAGGGAGTTTCGACCTTGATCTCGATTTTCAATATGGGTTCATTAATGCCTATTTTGAACAGCCAAAATCCACATTTGATTCATGGACACTAATGGTGGGTTTTCATTTCTAAAAAAAAGGATTTGTTCTTTTTTCAATGCCGATAGTGGTTTTTACTCCGTGCCCTGAATACACAATCGTATCATCATGTAATGTGAAAAATTTTGATTTGATTACTCTGGTCAATGTTTCAAAATTGCCTCCCGGAAGATCTGTTCTGCCTATACTTCCTTGAAACAGAACGTCGCCTGCTATTAAAATTTTATCACTTTCACTGACCAACGATATACTTGCTGGTGAATGACCAGGTGTAAATAAAACTTCAAGTGCACTTTGGCCAAAAGATATAACATCTCCTTCCTCAATAAAAATTTCTATATCTGGTGAAATGTCGTAGTGGATTTGATACATTGAAGCTGTTTGTATTCCAAATTGCAAAACAGGAATTTCCTTTTTATGAGAGGTAAGTTTAAGTTGATACAGCTCACTTACATATTTATTGCCCAGGATGTGATCAATATGACAATGTGTATTGATCAGATGTTTGGGCTTTAAATTATGGAGTTCAATAAAACTACTGAGTTGTTTTTGTTCTAGATGACTATTACAACCGGGATCTATGATAATGCATTCTTTTGTATCGTCATAAATGATGTAAGTATTTTCTTGAAAATCGTTGAATGTGAATGATTTTACGGTCATGCTGAAATTAGGTTTATTAAAAATATTAAGATGTAAAAGTATTTCTAAAAGTTGTATTTCCTTTGATTTCCAAAAAAAATAAATACTGAAAGAAGTAAAAAATTTTTTAAGTAATAAAATAATCTGTATCTTTGCATCCGCAAATAAGGTCGGGTGGCCGAGCGGTTAGGCAGAGGTCTGCAAAACCTTGTACAGCGGTTCAAATCCGCTTCCGACCTCGTAATTAAAGATCGCATTCTATTGGGTGCGATCTTTTTTTATTCCTTATACTGATGCGATTTATTTTTACTAAAAACGATGAGCTCATGTCTTTATTTTAAAAATAATAGTTTCGTCATTATACTCTAAATCAATACATTGGATATTGAAAATTTCGCCATCCGATATATTTTAAGTATAAATATGATTTATCTGATTACACTTTCATCTAATTCTTTAAAGTGGTATGACTCATAATGAATTTTATCCCGGAAAATTTTCTGAAATACAGAGACTGAATAATGAGTTTGTTGTATTAACAGATAATCAATGTGCCATAAAGATATCAGTATTGTCTGATCATATTATTAGAATAAGATATTCCACTGATGGTCATTTTGAACATGATTTTTCGTATGCTATAAGCAATAAATTTGTCCCAATTACAGAGAATGTGGAGCAAAAAATACATCTTGACCACATAGAGATAGTTACAAATGCCGTAATACTGCACATAAACAAATTAGACAGTAAGCTTACCTTTACTGATATTGCAGGAAAAATTATTTGTCGCGATGAACGAGGATTTCATTGGGAAGAACACAGACAATATGGAGGTAATGTGGTCAAGATGAGTAAAGTCGTCAAAGAAGGAGAACATTTTTATGGAATGGGTGATAAAACCATGCATCTGAATCTCAGGGGGCGACGTGTTACCAATTGGGCTATGGATACTTATGGTTTCAAAAAAGAAGAAGATCCTATATATAAGGCAATACCGTTTTACACTGCTATTCATTCGGAAATTGGGTACGGTATTTTTTTTGATAATACTTTTAAAGCTCATTTTGATTTTGGTTCAGAAAGACGTTCAGTGACTAGTTTTTGGGCTGAAGGAGGTGAGATGAATTATTATTTTATATTCGGACCTGAACTTATTGATGTTACTCGTCGTTACACTCAGCTTACCGGAACGCCTGAATTGCCTCCTTTATGGTCCTTGGGATATCAGCAAAGTAAATGGAGCTATTACCCGCATACAAAAGTAAAGGAAGTTACCAATAAACTTAGGTCAAATCTGATACCTTGTGACGCCATTTATCTGGATATTGACTATATGGATGGGTTCAGATGTTTTACTTGGGATAAGGAAAAATTTCCCGAACCTAAAGCTATGATTTCAGAACTGAAAAAAAATGGGTTTAAAACAGTAGTAATCATAGATCCCGGTATAAAAATTGATGAAAATTATGCTGTTTATAACGAAGCTATTGAAAATAACTATTTTTGCCGTAGGGCCGACGGACCATTTATGAAGGGTAAAGTATGGCCCGGCGATTGTTATTTTCCGGATTTTACCAATCCGAAGGTAAGAAAATGGTGGTCAGGACTTTTTCAGGAGTTGATAGAAGAAATCGGAGTAAGGGGAGTATGGAATGATATGAATGAGCCGGCCCTTTTTGAAATAAATGGCAAAACATTTCCGGATGATGTCAGGCATGATTTTGACGGAAACCCATGCAGCCATAGGAAAGCGCACAATGTGTATGGTATGCAAATGGCCAGAGCTACATTTAAGGGAGTGAAAAAATACAATAGCGGGCAGCGTCCTTTGGTCATCACCAGATCTGCATATTCAGGTGCTCAAAGGTATGCTTCGGCGTGGACAGGTGACAATATAGCTTCTTGGGAACATCTTTGGATAGCTACCATGCAATGCCAACGGATGAGTACTTCCGGTTTTTCCTTTGTGGGTTCTGATATCGGTGGATTTATAGATCATCCTACCCCTGAATTATTTGTTAGATGGATGCAACTGGCCGTTTTTCATCCTTTCTTTCGGACACACAGCTCAGGAGATCATGGAGAACAGGAGCCTTGGTCTTTTGGGGAGGACGCACTTAAAATAGTCCGCACATACATAGAGCTAAGATACACTCTATTGCCATATATATACACGGCTTTTCATCAATATGTGAACGAATTCACTCCAATGTTAAAGCCAATATCTATGTTTGACCAAAGTGATCAGGATACTTTATACAGGGTAGATGAGTTTTTGATGGGTGATCATATTCTGGTTTGTCCAGTCCTGGAGCCCAATGCAAAATCCAGATATGTCTATCTTCCCAAAGGAAAGTGGTACAATTACTGGACCAATAAAGTATTTGAAGGAGGAAAAGAGATTCTGGCTGAAGCTCCACTAGAACAAATTCCGCTCTATATCAGAGAAGGGGCTGTGATTCCATTTTATCCGGTAATGCAATATGTAGGTGAAAAACCGGTCGATCAACTGACCATAAAAGTATATTATGGCGGTGAATCTTTGAACAGTTATCTCTATGAAGATAGCGGCGATGGATACGATTATGAAAAGGGTATATATAATAGAAAAAAATTTAAAACACAATCTACGCCTACATCCTTCAAAATGTCTTTAAAAACAAACGGGCATTATGAACCAAGTTATAGTACCTACAAAGTAGTCCTGTTTGGATTACCTTTTTTACCTTCCAGAATATTAGTCAATGATAAAGAAATGGATATAAATTCCAAATACATTGAAAATCAAAGTTTAGTATTCACTACTGAACGGATGTCATTTATAAGTCTGGAAGTTTTTAAATAATTGGCTACTTTTACACCAAAATCAGGTAAAGTTCGTTTAAGTCAAATGATGAGATATATTTTAAAATGGACACTGTCAGCGGTTTTTATTTTTCAGGTAGCAATAATCACTGCTCAGAAGGGATATGAACTTGGGGGTTGGATTGGTACAAGTTATTATTATGGGGATCTAAATACAACCTTGAAAATTACCAAACCCGGCATAGCAGGTGGTCTGATTGCCAGGTATAATTTTAATACAAGAATATCAGTACGGACTGCATTAAGTTATGGAAGAGTGGGCGCAGATGATGCTGATTCCAGAAACAATTTTGAAAGGAATCGAAATCTAAGTTTTCGATCTCATCTTATTGATATGACAAATGTAGTGGAATTTAATTTTTTTAGATACGAACATGGACACTCAACCTATAATAAGACACCATACTTTTTTGGAGGCTTTAACCTGTTTTATTATAATCCAACTGCTGAATTGAACGGTGTAAAATATGAATTACGAGATTTGGGTACAGAAGATCAAACATTGGGTCAGGAGTACAGCTCAATAAGTGCAGGATTGGTTTTGGGGGGTGGTTTTAAGTTTGATATCAATCGGACAGTAAGTGTGAATGTTGATATTAGTACAAGATTTTTATTTACGGATTATCTGGATGATGTAAGTACAGTGTTTCCGGATAAAGTTAAGCTATTGCAAACAAGAGGTGAGATTGCCGTTGCTTTATCTGACCGTTCACTTACAGACGGACTTGGAGAAAATGGAAGACAAAGGGGAGATACCAAAGGAAAAGATAAATATACTTTTGTTGGTATTTCCTTTATGAAATATTTTGGTGGGATAGAATGCCCGGAAATATCCAAAATTAGATAGATCATAACTATTTTCCTGAGGCTTTTTTAGTTAATTTATGAGATAATTATTCTTTATGGTCATTTATAATCCCAAAGATTGGTGGCGGTTGATTTTTGCTTTTCATAAAAGCGATACTTTCCGGATGATGCTGCCAGGTATTATAGGTGTTGCCTTTTTTACCGGCATCGTTGCATATCTTGAAAATGAAGTTTTTCACGCTACATTTAAAAATACTACTGCCATACATGGGTTGGTAGGTTTTGTTTTGTCTTTATTACTTGTTTTCAGGACCAATACGGCCTACGAACGATGGTGGGAGGGAAGAAAAGCATGGGGAAGTTTTGTTAATAATTCAAGAAATCTGGCTCTAAAATTGTCTGCTCTGGATATATCTCCAGATCAAAAAAAAATGTTTGCTGATCTGATTGCAAATTATATTTATGCGTCCAAAGAACATCTGAGAGGAAATATGCCATCTGATGACCTGGTTTTTAATGATACATATGATATTAATTATTATAGGGGTGCAACACATCTTCCCAACAGGGTCATGAAAGCTATTTATCATGAAATCAATGTACTTTATACACAAAAAACAATAACAGGAGAACAATTATTATTTCTTAATGAAGAGCTAAGATCCTTTACAGATAATATAGGCATTTGTGAAAGAATCAAAAGAACTCCGATACCTTACTCATATAGTCTGTACCTTAAAAAAATTATTTTTATATACGTATTTACTATGCCCATAGGTTTTGTAAGGGAATTTGGATATTGGGCAATGCCTATTGTTTCTTTGGTTTTTTATGTTTTTGGAAGTATAGAATTACTGGCAGAAGAAATTGAAGATCCTTTTGGTACAGATGCAAATGATCTGCCTACTGACCAAATCTTTGAAACCATTCGCGCCAATGTGGACGAGATAATGGGTATTTAGTCTGAATCTTATTAAATTTTACCTATTCCTGTAATGGAAATAGGTAAATTCAAAATTTAGTAATTGGCAGATATGAATGTTTTGAATAAATTTGTATTTTTGATCCCACAAAACCCATAAAGTATGTCCAGGATTCTTGTAACATTTTTAGTACTTTCCAGCTTGATGGCTTGCAAAAAGGAAGATATCAGCAACGATACAGGTGTATTGAATACGATCACATCATTAGCATCGTATGAAACAGAAATAAAATCAGGCGTTTCGCTTATGTTTTTTCATGCTACCTGGTGTCCAAAATGTGCGGCTCAACGCCCGGCTGTAGAAGGATTGACTAAAGACAGCGCGCTGAGTAAAGTAAAAATCGGACAGGTAGATTTTGAAAAAGTGCAGGAAATAGTTACAAAGTACGATGTATTAGGATTCCCCACCATATTGATATATAAAGACAATGTGTTAAAGCACGAAATCAATGGTCAAGGGCACAGTCAGGAAAAATTGGCAAATTTACTTAAGGCTTTATTGTAATCCATCAAAGTTTAGCATCTACAGCTAAAATTTCTTTTTCATCAACCTCTTTAATCAGGGAGAGTAATTTTGTTTTTGCTTTTTCTCTGACATCTTTGTCAATATAACAAGCTATGCTGACTAAGCCGAAACTGATTATACCCAAATCGTCCGTAAACCCAATGAATGGAGTCAGGTCAGGTATACTATCTAACGGAGAAAGCAGATATGCCAGAGCACCCATTATAATTCTTCGTGCCCATACAGGTGTTCTATCAGATTGATATGCATAAACCATAAGAAGAACTGAGTAAATCAACCTAATCCCAAGTGCTTTAACCCTTCTTTGGATGAATGATAAAATTCTTAAAATTTTCAAAATCTAATAATTTTACTACTTAACACCTGAATGAATGAAATAATTCCATTATTGAAGAAATATAATTGCATGTAAAAAATTTAGTGCTTGCAAATTTACTGACCAAATAGGGATTATAAAAGAAAGCTAATCATTTAATATACACTTCAATTTTTATCTGATTAATTCATAAAATTTCAATAAACGGTCTGTTCCTGCCAGAATCGAGTGTGTCGGTCACAAACCTGAATGATTAAATTCTGTCAGATTGTTTTAAGTTATCGTACTATATATTCTCAATTTGCACAAATCCAACAACTTAGCATAATAAACACAGATCAACTTCGGTATCATTTGCATCTAATCAATACACTTAATGTTGGGGTTACCTCACTCCATGCATCAGCTTCTTTAAAACCGGGCTCAATATTAAAATTACAATGCCTGCTGCCATTGGCACCAAAGTAAAGATCAGAAAAAAATTGGACATACCGTACTCGGCCGAAATGCTGTCTATCATTCCTCCCATGGTGCCAGCTACTTTATTACCTACCGCTATGGCCAGGTACCATATACCATAGGTGACAGCGATCATCCGACCCGGCACTAGTTTGCTTACATAAGAAAGACCCACAGGAGAGATACATAATTCGCCCAAGGTGTGAAAAAAATACGCTATCACAAGCCAGATAATTCCAACTGCAGCGGTCTTTGCACCTAAGGGAATGCCTGATGATCCATACGCCAGTGAAAGAAAACCTATACCCAAAAACATGAGTCCGATACTATATTTTACTGAAGCAGAAGGGTTGTACTTACTTTCCCATATCTTTGAGAACAATGGTCCCAATGCTATGATAAAAAAGGAGTTTAGGATTCCAAACCAGGTTGCAGCTATCTCTGTATTCGATTGATTAAATTCATTGATAAGCATCCAGATAACTATGCCCCAGATAATCACAAAACTGGTCCCCAAAAATATATTGGCCACAGCGAATCTGGCGAATGTTTGTGTGAATAGTTTCCACAAAACGTAAGTAATGATCACCAAAGGAACAACCGTCAAAAGAGTATTAAATATCTTGAATAACATAGCGCTGCTTCCTTCAAGAGACCTGTCCATATAGTCTTTGGCAAAAATCGTCATCGATCCCCCTGCCTGCTCAAATGATGCCCAGAAAAACATATAGAATACAGCTATGATAAATACAGCCAGCATCCGATCTCTGGTGACTGTGGAATATCTAAATATTCGACTGAACAAGATAAACAGAAATAAAATCAGACAGCCAAGTATAACATAACCTGCATTGGAACTGTTACCAAAAATATTATTGTTGTATACTTTTGACATAGGATCATTTATTATCCATGTGAGCGCACCTATCGCTGTGATGCTTACCAATATCAGATCTATAGTGGTAAATGGATTGAGTCTGCCACCATTGGCTTCTGTAGACATGTCATCAGCAGAGCCGGATATAGCCGCTACTTCATTTCTGTCCGGGGGCAACCCTACATCTCCAAATATTTTTTGGGAAAGATAAAACTGAAGCATGCCAAAAAACATAAATATACCTGCCAGACCAAAACCCCAGGAAAAACCTACTTTTTCGCCGATGTAGCCGCACAGCATGATACCCAGAAATGCACCGGAATTGACTCCCATGTAGAAAATGGTATACGCACCATCTTTTTTCTCCGGGTGATCTTTGTACAGTTTTGCCACCATCGATGTCATATTGGGTTTAAAGAATCCATTGCCAAAAATAAGCAACGCCAGACCCAGATATAAGAAAAGTTGACTTTCCATGGCCATAGAAGCATGGCCGAGAGTCATGAGGGTAGCTCCAATAATGATTGCCCGTCTGTGTCCCAGAAATTTATCTGCTAAAATGCCACCAATGATAGGTGTAAGATATACCATGGAAGTATAGGTCCCATATAGCGCCAATGCATTGGCTCTGGGCCAGCCCCAACCTTCGTCCAGAAGTGAGGAAGTAAGGAAAAGTACCAGCAAAGCACGCATGCCATAAAATGAAAACCTTTCCCACATTTCTGTAAAAAACAGGGTAAACAGACCAGCCGGATGCCCAAGCACATTGGTCTTAAAAAAGTCTCCTGAAGATGTATTTGGTGACATATTGTATTGGTTAAAATTTGATTGAATACATTGATTTTATTTTACTTCCTGCATTAATTTGCGGACAAATGGTGAGATAGCTATCAATACCAAACCTGCTATAAGCGCATAAATGGCGAGTTGAAGATATCCATCAGTATAAGCCATTAGTTTATTGTAATTATCAGCATTTTCTGATGCATCAGAAATATTTGCGCCCAGGATACCTGCAAAATATTGTCCGTATGCACTGGCAAGAAACCACATTCCCATCATGATGGCCTGAAGTTTTTGTGGGGCCAGTTTTGTCATTATGGACATCCCTATCGGTGATAATGACAATTCTCCAAAAGTGATCACCAGCCAACCAAAAGTAAATAAATTTAATGAGGTGACCCCATTGGAATCAGCAAAAAGCCTGGTACTGTAAAATATATAAAAGCCTACGGCCAGAAATATAAAAGCCAATCCGAATTTAATGAGTGTATTGGGTTCCATCTTTCTGTTGGCCAACCAGACCCATACCAGCCCCAACCCTGCGGCAAACATGATGACAAAAAGTGAATTGGCAGAATTATTGACACCGTTTGGATCCAAGGTTACACCCAGTACTTTATTGTCAAGATTATTAGCCGCAAAAAGACTCAGTGAACCACCACTCTGCTCAAAAAATGCCCAAAATATGATACTGAAGATGATAAAAACCAATCCTGCCATCATTTTTTTTCTGTCGGCGACACTCATAGACATCATTTCATATCCTATATAAATGAGTGTCAAGGGTCCGATTGTGTACATAAAGTAATCGGTATACTCGGTTTTCGAAACCATGATCATGATGATAGGCAGCAGTAGCAGCGAACCGATATACGTTGCCCACTCCAGCATCCTTCGTTTATTGTCAGCGAGTTCTCTTAATGGTGAGAGTCCGATTTCTCCAATAGTATTTTTTGTACGAACAAAAGTAAGCAAACTAATGACCATCACCACAGCGGCAAAACCAAAAGCTACATTCCATCTTAGATGTTCAGGAATAAAACCACTCAGCATCTCTCCTTTGCCTACGGCAATACATAAATATCCTCCCAACAAAGCTCCAATATTTATCCCCGCATAAAACAATGAAAATCCTGCATCACGTCTAGGGTCACCTTCTTTGTATAACTGACCGACCATAGTGGAAATATTGGGTTTGAAAAAACCGGTGCCAATAATGGTAAAACTGATGCCAAAAAAGAAAAAACTCTTGGGGTCAATGGCCAAAATCAAACTTCCTGCAATCATAAGTATACCGCCCCAGAAAAGTGACTTTCGGTAACCTAAAATCTTATCGGCAAATAGTCCGCCTATGAAGGTAAAAGCATACACAAAAGCCTGTGTAGCGCCGTACTGAAGGTTTGCTACTGAATCATTGAGCATGAGTTCTGTGACCATAAAATAGATCAGCATACCCCTCATGCCATAGAAACAAAAGCGCTCCCACATTTCAGAAAAAAACAAGGGCCAGATCTGTTTTGGATATTTACCTTCAAAATTTTGTATCTGATCCAGGGTTGATATGGCTGCTGTATTCATAATTATATGCTGACATTTATTTTTAAAGAAAAAAGGACAAGTACCTTCATAAAGTCTTGTCCTTTCATAATTTATCTGATATTGATGATTATGATTAATTGACGCCGTGCATCATTTTCTTCAATTTTGGTGTAAGTGCAAATAACAATACGGAAGCTATACCGCAAAGTATCACAAATACCATAAAAAATTCATATAGATTGGTAATCTGGAAACCGGCAAAAACCGGATAGTGATCCATGATATTTTTTGTCAGCAAGCATTGTTAATTGCTCCGGAGTCGGTGTAATGGTTTTATCTAGCACAGCCTGAAGATCGATGCCCATATCACTGGCGGTCTTAAATTTATCTCCTGTAGCAGGTAAGATTGACCCCAATGTACCTGCCAAGGCGTATCCTGATGCATTGGACAGAAAGAATACACCATAAAGCAAAGAAGTAAATCTTTTAGGAGCCAGTTTTCCCACCAAAGAAAGACCGATAGGGGATAGACAAAGTTCTCCGATAGTCTGTAACAGATACAATAAAATTAACCATTTAATGCCTAATAAACCTGCATTGCCTAAATCTTTTACATTATTGGCAATGATGAAGTAAGCCAGTGCAATGGTCGCCAATCCTATAGCTTGTTTAACAGGAGAGATAGGTTCTTTGCCAGCCGCTCGGAGTTTATCCCATAAGATACTGAAAGGTATAGCCAACATCACAACAAAAATACCATTGAATATCTGAACCATGGATGGAGGCATATTCCATCCCAGAAAATTTCTGTCCGTCTGATTATTGGCTATAAATGTCAGAGATGAACCGGCTTGTTCAAATGCAGCCCAAAAGAATATGACAAAAAACGATACCACATAAATGACCAGAATTCTATCCATTTCTATTTTAGAAAGTGAAGTGTCTGTAAGTATTAATCCGGCCAAAGTCAGACCGCTGGCATAAATGGCTGAATAGACTACATTTTGGCCAACGACATAATAAAATAAAAAAGCCAACCCGATAAAAGCCAATACAGCCAGCATTAAAGATTGATTGGAGAAGATGGCTTTTTGTGACTCACCCTCTTCATAATCTGAGGCAATATTGTGTTTTGGAAGACCTCCTAAAGGTCTGCCCTCAGGTGTGACTACATACTTGTCTTTAAGTAAATAAAAAGTAAGTGTACCCACCAGCATGGCTACTCCGGCTGCCAGAAATCCCCATTTGAAAGCAAATACATCTCTTGTGCCATCAACAGCTACCACGTCACCTAAGTAAGGGCAAATAGCCTGACCCAGGAATGCACCAACATTGATACCCATATAAAAAATGGTAAAAGCTGTATCCAGTTTATTTTTTTCTTCTTTCGGATATAGATTGGTTACCATACTGGAAATATTGGGTTTAAAGAACCCGTTTCCGAAGATCAAAACTCCAAGTGCTACATATAAAATTGTTTTTGCAAGGTCAAGGTTTGTGTCAAAGGTACTGGCACTGGTAAATAACAGAAACTGACCTGCTGCCATCAATAAACCACCAAGCATGATACAATTTCTATTTCCTAAAAATCTATCAGAAATAAAACCACCCAACATAGGAGTAAGGTAACATAAACCTAAAAATCCTCCATAAATAATGGAAGACTGCTCTTCACTCATCATTAAGGCATGGACGATGAACAATGTAAGTAAGGTCCTCATACCATAGAAGTTAAACCTTTCCCACATTTCCGTACCAAATAAAACCCAAAGTCCTTTAGGATGACTAGTGTTAGTTGCTGCTGCTGTTGCGTTCATTTTGATTTTGATTATTTTAACGCCCAAAGTAAAATAATTTTTCCTTATTTGTGGACAATTGCCATTGATTTATTTGAAGGTCTGGTTTTCAATGGAAGATAAAAAAATCTGTGGATCAAAATTTAATTCTGAATATAGAGAAGCGGGGATGACATTTTAAAAACTTGTATGGGTTGATTGAAAATAGCGAATAAATATTCTAAATTGCTTTCACAAATCAAAATAATTTATTTTTAAATAATATTGATTATAAAGCCACAAATTTTTAAAAAAGATGAATGTCGGTCCCTTCAATTTATTGCAGTGACTTGAGTAGGTTTTTTGCTTTTTTACCACCTTTGGATGCAGCATCCTTTATATCTTTTACATATCCGTTTTTACCGGCTTTCTGTTTTGCCAATCCTCGATAGGTAAGAATATCCGCTTCATTAAGACCATCTGCAACTTCTGGAATATTAAGGGCTTTGTCAAAAGATTTCATAGCTTCGGTAAATTCTTCCAATTCCATTAATACTACCCCATAATTAAAAAATGCCCACCTAAGCCAGAACTTATTGGGATTATCTGCTTTAAAAGCTCTATTGGTGAATAGTTTCAGATCAAATGCTGCCTTTTGCCATTCTTTAAGTTGAATATGGCATTCAGCTTTAAGTTTTCTGGATTTCCAATATAAAGTTTGAAGGGCAATTGATTTTTTAATAGATTCATCCAGATTTACTATGGCTTCATTCCATTCTTCACGTAAGATATGAATTTTGGCTTTACCATAATATGCAGTAGGTATGGTCGGATCAATGCCAATACATTTATTGTAATCTCTTAGTGCGTCATGATAATTTTTCATCATGAAGTTTACCTTGGCCCTTCTTTCATATGCCTGGGCATGCCGGTCATATTTTTCAATGGCATTGCTCAACGCTTCGATGGCTTCATTTTCCTTCCCCCTGACTTTAACAAGCTTTCGACCACGTACAAAAGATTGTACAGCTCCTTTATCACTATCCGGTTCTAAGGTTTCGAAATGTACGATTTCTCCTTCATTAATCAGCCAGGCTCTGATAGATCCAGCGATGGCAAACTGTGCGCAATAGCCCAGAAGTCCTGTAGTGGTTCTGAAAGCTTTGTCCGTTACCTGGCCTACGTATCTTGGTATTTCAAGAGACAATTCATCGTCTTTGAATATATCTTCATATTTAAAAAACACATCTGACTTGTAATATGTCTCTATACGCTGAAGAAACATTTTAGTTACCTTCTCATAACTCTTTTGCGTCCCGAACTCCAGTCTTCCCTGTATGATTGTCTTGAGGTACATTAAAAATGATATTATAACCTATTGATAGAAAAAATCATTCCAAAATGTCCTTTTCGCAATATTAAATTGAAAAAACTGCTATTTAACTGAAAAAAACTACATTTATGTAAAAATATAATCTAATTCTCTATTTAAGAAATGATATGTAAAGCAATAACAATTTGTTAGACTAAATCAGTTTCAATCCCAATTTCATCTATAACATCATCATTGCGATTTAAACCGGTGACATCAGCATATCCGGCATAATCAGCAGCAAAAATTATAGGAATAACAAATATGATACCCACGAATAATGCAATAACTCCCGCGAACAACATCAGGCCTGCCAATAATGCGAAACCCAAATGAAAGATCCATTTCTTATTGGTCAGTGCCCAACTGGTTTTAATGGCTGATACAGCATCGTATTGATGGAAAACTATCAGATAATTGGTCCATCTCATTGAAATACTCACATAAGTAAACAGTAAGATAAAAAGAAGTATCCAAATCCCAAAACTAGCTAATTCTCCTGTTGACTCCATTATTGCACTTGGGTCACCTGTAGCCATAGATGCAAAAAAAGTGAAACCAAGCATAAAGATTAGTGGAAGTGATATGATTAAATAAATAATTGTTACCAAAATATTTGCTACAAGCAATTGAGCAAAGTGGTCAAAACCTTTGAAAAAATTTCCAAACTCCATGTCTGACGATTTTTCTTGTTTGTGAGCCGCTATGGGTATTCCTACCATCAACGCAGGATTTATGGCTATTCCTATTAAAGTGCCAAGAATAGGAATAAATGAAATGGTCATAGAAATAACAATAAACAATAAAGTATAACCAATATAGCCTCCTGGATTCTTTTTGAAAATATCCATTCCACGAGATATATAATTACCGATATTAAAGTTATATCCATTGGCAATGGCTTCAGAGATTAAATTTTTATTTTTCATATTGGTTTTATTGAATTGATGATTAAAATATGAATAAACGACTTTTCTTTTATTTTGATGGATTAATTTTACACATACAAATTATGATTTTAGAATACACACTGACCACTCATCTAAGTTACGAACGCCGGATGACGAACTTCGAATGAAAATATTTATAAAAATATTGTAATAAGCATCAATTTCAAAAAAATGTTTTAAATCATTTATCCGCCTTTTTACTCAATCGTGTTTTTTTATGGTGCTAAATTTAGATAAAGCTTTTATTGTCCAATATCTTCGTCCAAAAATCACCTCATGCACAAAAAAAAATAAATTTTCTTTTAATCAAAGTCTTACTTATAAGATCATATTTGCAAATAATGCAAGACATCGTAAATATCTCACTTTTTCTTAAATATTTTACATTTTATGACATTATTTTGAAAAATTATTTAGTTCCCGTTGAAGCCAAATAATCTTTTCTCTTTGATAAGAGAGACCAACGATTCAGGTACATAGGATTCCCAGCCAACTTTATTATCTTTAATGTCTTTAAGAACAGTCTGAGGATATACGTGCAGAATATCTTTATTAAATCTATGTACAGGTACGATTTGTTTGCTATCCAAAAGGTATTGATAAAGAAACTTGATACCTTCTGGAACAGACATGTTTTCCGCTGTCATGATTTCACCCGTTGTGTCATCCAGGGCAGGATACACATAAATTTTAATATTCTGACTGAACAATTCTCCAAAAGCAACTAAAAGTCGACCGTCCTGATTTTGTGTGAATTTATCAGTGATAATCTTCTTTAACTCATGTGAACCGATCACAAGTCCCAGGTTAGAAATTTTATAATCGCTCAGGTAGTTGATAAGCATTTCATGGTTGGCACAATCAGATAGGAGCACTTTATACCCCAAAGCACACAACATGTCACCACGCTGCAGAAAGTCATTTTCATTGATTTCTTCGTTTTCTCCTTTTAAGTAATCAAGTGTCAGTTCCATCATCAGATTAAGTTTATCATCAGGGAGTGCCGACTCTTCTTTGAACTGAGCATAACTTGACTCTATTACATCAAGGGTTACAATAGTAGGCGGACGGAAATTACCTCTTATGACCATCAGTGATTCACGATATAAAAACTCAGAAGCATGTATACTGGTTCTGTTGACATCAAACATGGCAACTGAAGTCAATTTATGTGATACGAGATACAGAGATAAAAGTCGTTTATCAAAATAATTAAAATCGTCACCGTTTATCCGCAAAAGATCAATAGATACTCTGTCTTTGATATTATCTACCAGTGATCTTACCATTTTCTCCGGATCATCATTGTGGTAAAAACAAGCATATATCATATTGACGCCCAAGACACCGATGGCTTCCTGCTGCAATCTGTTGTTAGTATCCAGCATCTTTACATGCAATACCATATCATTTACAGGTCCGTCGGGAGTAAGTCTGAATCTGAGACCCATCCACCCGTTACCTTTTATGGTTCGGGTATAATTGATGGCTTGCACCGTATCAGCAAAAACAAAAAAAGTGGCATCTGGTCTAGTTGTGCTTAATCTTTCTTCCATAAGTCCCCACTCATGGTCCAGCATTTTGTATAAACGGGACTCTGATACATATCTTCCGGTGGGTTCGTCGCCATAAATTGCATCTGAATAAGTTTTGTCATAAGCTGACATGGTCTTAGCAATAGTACCTGCAGCAGCTCCAGCCTGAAAAAAATTTCTAGCTACTTCCTGTCCGGCACCTATTTCAGCAAATGTGCCATATATCGGGTCATTAAGATTGATATCGAGCGCTTTCTGCTCCGTTTTTATCATTTGATAGTCCATTGAAAGAAAATTTGACTTAACCACAAAACAATGTCAGAATAGACATATCTGAATTCAATAAAATTTCTGATCATTTACAGCAGCAAATGTAAAACATATTTTTCTAAATTACCGTAATGGAACCATAAGCCACTTTTATTCCTTCTATGGTTTCCAACTTTAGTACATAAACGAAAACTCCTTTATCATTTATGGTGGGAATCCATGCAGAGTTTCTATCATTTATCATCATATTTTTATCATCAAACACCGGATTGCCCCAACGGTCATATACAGAAAGGTCGTATGAAAAAATATTAGATCCTTTTAGGTAAAATCTGCTGTTTTCAGAATCAGATTCAGGGGAAACGACATTGGGAATAAAATAAAATGGTCGCAGGTATTGTATAGTTACAGTCGCCGTATCTATACATCCATAGATATCTGTGGCAGTAATCAGGTAATCTCCTGACGAAAGATTTTTAATTTCTGCTGGGGCGGTAGATATATCTTTAAGTGTGCCAACAACTGGCCCGTCGTATTTTATAGTCAATTCTGAAGTATTTCCTTCTGGCTGTATTAAAATGACACCATTAGAATCGCCGGCATCTATAGAAGGACTTTGCTCAGTTGCACTTATGTTGAGAAAACTAACAAAAATGTCTGTTTTCAATGGACCTACACATCTGCCATCGCTTACAGGTACAAACTCCAGATTTTGAAGTCCTTTTAATCCGACTGGACTAAAAACCTGATTTTGACTGATTCCGCTTACGCCAGTTCCTTGCCAAGTACCAGTATAGGTGTCGATCAGCCCGGGTAAATCCACCTGTTGAGCATTGTCACAGAGACCGCTAAAATCCCGGAAGTCTGGTATTTCTCTTTTTGTAATCACAACATCGATATTAAGCGAAAAGGTACAATTGTCTGCATTTTTAATAACCGCTACATATTTTCCATCACTTTTAAGGGTCGATACCGGGATAACGGGAGATTTTATGTCTGAGCTAAAACTATTTGGCCCTGTCCAACTTACAGAAATGCCGCCAGAAACATTTAAAAGTATAGTGTCGCCTTCGCAAACAGGACTATTGCTGCTAATATCGGCTGTTTTTACAAATTCAATTTTTACATTTTTAAGTATGGTGCAATCGTTGGTTTTAATTTCCACCGTGTATGTACCTTCCATTTCAGGTTTTGCATTTAGTAAAACAGGGTTCTGCAGTGTGGAGCTAAATCCGTTTGGCCCTGACCATTGGTAAGAAAGACCACCATCTGCTTTTAATTCAATGGTAACACCTTCACAAACGGGTCCATTTCCGGAGGCTGAAACTATGCCAATAGATTGTATAATAGCAAAAGTGGTGTCGGTACATTTATTTTCATTGGTTACAATCAGGGTGTATTTCCCAAACTGATCAGAGCTGACAGAAGATATCACAGGATTTTGTTGTACAGAATTGTACCCTTGAGGTCCGGACCAACTAAAAATTAATCCACCTGATCCGTTAAGTATTAAATCTGACCCTTCACAAAGTGGCGAATTGGATATGATTTCAGCTTTGGCTCTGCCTTCCCCTGCACACCATCTACCAAAATCACCTTCAAAAATAAGATCTTTATTCTGCCTGAAGTTGTATCCGACGGTACTTAGGTTGTCACTTTCAGAAAGAATACAATATTTCTGCATTGTGGAAGGAAAACATCCTTCAAGCATATTATTTTGTAAATATATCCTTTTGAGGTTTAATAAATTTCCAAAAGAAGATGGAATTTCTCCGGAAATTTTATTGTTGATCAAATCGAGGTTTATAAGAGATGTCATATTTCCTAATGAAATCGGGATAGGACCTGAAAGCATGTTGTTTCCAAGCAATAAACTGATGGTTTTTTAAGGTTACCTATAGATTGTGGAATACTACCCGTCAGCATATTGGTGGAAAGATGCAAACTGATCAAATCTGATAAATTGCCGATATTGGCAGGAATCGGTCCTGACAATTTGTTATCATTAAATAATATCTTTTGAAGCTTGGTCAGATTGGTTATTTCTGATGGAAGATTTCCAGTCAACTGATTTTTATGCAGCCATATTTCTTTCAGATTGGTCAAATTTCCTATTTGATTAGGTATATTACCCGTAAATAGGTTTTCGTCTGCATAAAAAAAAGACAAATTAGTCATATTTCCTATTTCAGGAGGTATATTTCCAGTCAGTTTGTTTTGTGAAAGTATCAAGGACCGCAGGGTGGTCAGATTTCCCAATTGTGCCGGAATACTACCTATCAATTGATTCTGTGATATCAGAAGTTCATCCAGTTTAGAAAGGTTTCCCAATGTTGCAGGAATGGGTCCGTTGAAGTTATTCTGATGTAGATGTAGTGTAACCAATTCTTTTAAATTGCCAATTGCAGACGGTAAATTGCCGCTAAAGTTATTGAGATTCAGAAGCATTTTTTTTAGATTCACCATATTCCCGAATGATGGGTGAATAGGACCGTTTAGTTTATTGGATGAGAGATTTAATTCTTCCAGAGCCACCAGCCCACCCATAGATACAGGCAGATTACCGCTAAGATTGTTATTGGATAGGGTAAGTATTTTTAAAGATTTTAACATCCCGATAGAGTCGGGCACCGCTCCATTCATTTTGTTGCTTGACATTATAAATGATTCTACACAGCCTGATGTATTCAGTTTTACTCCATACCATGTAGATATAGCTTTTCCGGGCACAAGCCAATTTGTTTTATTTGTCCAGCCATTGCCCAGACAGTTGTTGTAGATACTGACAAGTACCAAAGAATCATTTGTTCTATTGCATTGACTGAACAGCTGACTGGTCTCCAGAATAATTAGTAAGCTAAAAATAACTAATTTGTAATATTTCATATATTGAATGTAATATTGAATAATGAGGTAAGGTATAACTTAATTTGACTTTTATATTCATATTTTTCTGGCAAACAAATATGATTGTCTTAAAAGATACAATTGAGTGAATTATTTCACAGTCTTTATGCCATTAGATAACTTAAAGAATGTGAGTACTCAAAATAGATTGGATGGATCCCAATTTTGCGAAATAGGCTTTTAAGTAAGGATGCATTAAAGGAATAATGGTGTCGTTTTAATGCTTGCCGGCTTAAAAATTTACTTGTAAAAATGTAAAAATGAGATATATTGATAAAAAAATAAGTTAAAAAAAATGCCATACTTTAAATAGAGCATGGCATTCCTTCCCGTATTTAGTTTTCTTACCTTTTTAGGTAATATCCCAGCCATGTACCACAAATGGCCCATGAAACAATAGCGTCAATGAGATCCGGAACTGAATTGTTTTCAAACCAAATGGAATTAGTGTATTCAGTAGTAAGATATCCAATGACACCCACTACTATACTTGAGATTATTGCTGTCTGGAAAGATAACTCCGGGATTTTTAATAATAACCAGATGAGTAACATTACAGCAAAAACATCCACCAAATATCCTCTGACCATATTCATACCCATGGCCATATTCATAGATTTGTGATAGGAAATCTGAGCCCAGGGTTTTCCGGCCGATGATTCCATTAATTTTTGCTGATCTTCCTGGGTTGCGCCTGGTGCAGCATTAGGC
The DNA here is from genome assembly GCA_016714445.1 of Saprospiraceae bacterium. Taxonomy (GTDB): domain Bacteria; phylum Bacteroidota; class Bacteroidia; order Chitinophagales; family Saprospiraceae; genus OLB9. Next base: position 1,033,359 of record JADJNF010000008.1, read on the forward strand.
AGAAAATAAGTTCCGTCTTCCGTTAATTGTGTACTAAGAAAATTAAGAATAGAGTCCTGATTTGGCGTATATTTTTGTTGTGAACCATGCATATTTAACATGGTCCATGATAAAAACTGCCAAATAAATACCAACAGTCCACCGACTAAAGCACCAACAATCATTTTTGTGTTCATAATATCATTAAGTTTTGAAGTGAAAGATTACAATTAAGTAGTTTTTGCCATCTGCTCAGAAAACTTTAATCCCAATAGGGTCAAGGGGAAATAAATACATGTGTCAGCTATGGAAAACCAGATTGGGTGAGGCAGCACAACTAAATTTAATACTCCGGTAAGGGTCAGTATTAATCCCGTGATCAAGGCAAGGAAATGTTTATTCTGCACTCCGAGTTTCCCTAATACCCATCCTGAAGTAAATGCGCCAAGACCATGAGCCAAAATGATAAGTGCCAGACTACCTTCATTGACATCTCGCATATAAGATTTGAGAGAATCGTGGCCGCTAAGATCAATGTCCCCGGGTGAAGGATACAAAAGGTGAATAAAGTATTCAATCCCATATACTACTATTCCACCTGCTACCAATGCAGCAATCACTGCCAATAGATTTTTAACTGTTGGACCCATAAGACTTGTATTATTACGTAAAAGTAGAATTAAAGTTTATAAAAATGTAATGATGTGGAATAAAAAGTTTAGTAGTGTTTGTAGGTACAATTAATCTATGTTGACGAAAGCAAAATATTTATGAGATTTTAAGCTTTGAAGGAGTATATAGGTAGTGCATAAAATTAAGCACCATAATAAAGGTAATTGAAAAAACAGGCGGACCCGCCTGCTCTGAACAAGCAGGTAAATTTTACTGTTTTTCCAAGAAAATATGTCATCTTTTTCTTCAGATATGAATACCACATTCGCAATTCGTTGTTCATCGTTCGTAATTTAGAGGAATAGTGTTCTAACTGCACTCTTTTTTATTACTTTTGCAGATTATAAAATATATAAGATGATGAAAATAGGAATAACCATAGGAGATGTAAACGGCGTGGGACCTGAAGTGATTATAAAAGCACTTGCGGATCCACGCATTCTAAAATCATTTACTCCGATCATTTACGGCTCATATAAAGTATTGTCATATCATAAAAACATAGTCAAAGACAGTAATATAAATTTTCACTCCATACATAGTGCCAAACAAGCATTGCCCAATAAAATTAATCTGGTAAATTGCTGGGAAGATAATATCAATATTACTTTGGGAAAATCTACTGAAGATGGCGGAAAATATGCATATATTGCTTTGGATAGGGCTCTTAACGAAATAAAGGATGGTAGTATTGATGCAATAGTAACTGCACCTATCAATAAAAATGCGATGCAACTGGCCAAGTTTCCTTTTCCGGGACATACTGAATATTTCACGAGCAATGATCAGGCAGGTCAAAGCATCATGGTATTGGTGAGTGATGCACTCAAAGTGGCGTTAGTGACCAATCATATTCCCATCTCCAGTGTGGCATCATCCATCACAAAGGAACTTATAATTGAAAAAATAAAATTACTGAATAAAACACTGATTCAGGATTTCGGATATGAGAGACCGGTAATCAGTGTCTTGGGACTCAATCCACACGCTTCTGATGATTCTGTCATTGGAGATGAGGAAGAAAGAATAATTCGTCCGGCCATCGTCGAGGTAAAAAAACAAGGCATTATGGTAGTGGGACCATATCCTGCGGATGGGTTTTTTGGAAGTAGTCTCTGGAAAAAACAGATGCTGTATTGGCTATGTATCATGATCAGGGGCTGATACCTTTTAAGGCATTGACCTTTGGAAGTGGTACCAATATCACTGCCGGGCTATCATTTATTAGAACTTCACCTGATCACGGCACTGCGTTTGATATAGCAGGAACCAACTCGGCTGATGAATCGTCCATGATCAAAGCAATTTTTACAGCTGTTGATATGGTTCAAAACCGCAAAGAATATTTTAGTTCCCGCGAAAATGCACTGGTCAGAAGAGAAAAACAATCTGCTGGAATTCACGAATAATAAAACACCATACGACATATTATGCAATATGTTTTTGAAGGGATTTTGCTTGGTTTGACACTGACTATTTTGCTTGGACCTATATTTGTGGCATTGACGCAGACTGGAATAAAACACGGTATCAGAGCCGGAATATCCGTGGGTACAGGTATCTGGACCAGTGATTTAATCGTTATTTTTTCGGCCTGGTTTTTTATTCAACAGATTAATGAGTTGAGTAAAAATCCTTCATTTCACTTCTGGATGGGAATGACGGGAGGTGTAGTACTCATCATCTTTGGAATCATATCTATTTTAAACAAACATGAAAAAGATAAAACAACCAAAGCATTTAATGCAAAAACATATCTGGGTTACTGGACCAAGGGTTTTGCTGTCAATTTTCTAAATCCTTTTACGTTTGTATTTTGGGTAGGTGTCATGACTTCTTATGTACTAGGCAAAGGAATCGATGGGATACAAACTTTGACATTGTTTAGTAGTATAATGGTCACCATCATGACCACAGACTCTCTAAAAGTAATTCTGGCAAAATTGATACGCAGTAAAATGAAAAACCATCACATACTACTTTTCGGTAGGATTGCCGGAGTTGTGTTGATCATTTTTGGTTTTGTCCTGTTGGTCAGAACAAATGTTTTTCATTTCTAAACTTATGTAAGGGTTCAGAAGTTATTTTTGAACAATTATTTCTATCACTTCACTTTTTAAAGTGTCAGAATTCAAAATAATCAATTCCTTTTTGCCCCTGTATTTGTAAGAAAGTGCAATGGTCGCAGGTGGCTGCCTGCCCATATCATCTGCGTGAAGCAAAAGAAAATTTTTACCTTCCTGATTCAGTTTTAAGGTAAAAGAAAAGGGTTTTTCTGAAATTTCAAATTTTTCTACGATCCAGTCACCGTTAAAATTCAATGAAACCACATCTTTATGCACTATTTTATGGTCATACATCTTCAGATCAACCAAAAAGCTGTCCACTTTTATGGTACGTGTTGCTGTAACAACATTTCTCCCTTTTACTACCTTAGGAAGGGCTTTAACTACCGGATCAGAAGCTGCCAAAAAGTCTGTTTTTTCCAATAACTTCGGATATATCACTTTAAAATAATGCGGCATTTCAAAATATCTTAATACCGGAATGCCCAGGTAATCAATCATTCGGTTCATTTCAAAAACCATCCCGTTTCCATACCTGTTAAATTTGTTGATGACAGATATATTATAATAATAGTAGTATTTATCATATAGTTTGTATTCTTCAGGGACATTTTCAGACTCAGAAAAGGCCTTCTGTGCTTTCAGTGATTCTGAACTTTTTCTTTTAATATTTAACCAATTGATTTGCACCCGGCTATTGATGAGATGTGTGCTGTTATAATCTGATAAATTAATGGCTTCAAATTTTGCAAGAGCAGCCTCCTGCGCTTTTATAATATCAGAAAAGTTATCGTCTTCTTTATTGTACAATCCTTCCAAAGCATTTCTGGAGGTTTTATATACACCATCTATTGCAGATAAGACAGCCGGAAACTGCATTTCTTCCGGAGTGAACTTAAGGGTTTTGTAATAGGTTATAATATCACCTTCCAGTATATGTTGTTTGACATAAAAGTTTTTGTACAACTTTACCCCTTCTTCCAGTTTGTCATATACCAGGCTTAGATTTTCTCTTTTGGTCAGATCCAGCGTTTTTATTTGGTCTTCGAGTTCAAATCGTATTTTGTTCACAGCAGATATGGTTGATTTCATTTCTGCGGCTGAATTTTTCAGTTTTGTTTCAATGGTTTTTTTTTGCAGCCTTCTTGGTTGAATATGCAGATACCATTTAAGAAAAGCAACATCAATATTAATATTTGCATACCATTCATTGGGTGAAATATCATAAAACCAATTTTCAGGATCTTCAAAGATATCCTGAGGCAAGTCTTTATTGGAATAAAAATTAATTTGCTGATCAGGGAGGTCTACAAATTTATTAATGTTTTTATTGAAATTTTCCAGCAATCTGTGTACGATCAATAAACCATGCGTACTTTCATTGGAAAAATTTACATAATTGTTGAGTACCTTCACTTTGTCTGCATCAGTAGACTGATTATAAACACTGCTGATAAAGACAAAAATAAAACTACAGGTAAAAAAGAACTTAATAAAGGGCATTTCAGATTATTTTGAACAGCTTTCTTAATTTAAATGAGCCTGACTCGGATGATATTTTATACTTAAGATAAATAACAACAACATCTAATCTTAACAAAAATAATGGTCCATAATTTAGCGCTGCAAATATCGTACATTTTTATCATGTATGAAGCGCTTTGATTACTATTAACCAATTATTAAGAGGTCAAACCTGCTTTTTATTGTATTTTTTTGATCTCAATCCGTGCAAAACGTATTTTTTCCAATGATTAATTTATACAAATTCACTTGTATTTCCCGGTCTGATATCTTTTTCTTTGATTTTTTGAAGATCTTTAGGATCGTCAACATAGTTTTCCGTATAGCCACAATTTGTGCACACATATCTGGTGAGATAAACGGTGCTTAGACCAAACGATAAGGTATTGTATATGTTGCCTTTAAAGGCACCTCCTTCGATAATGGCGATTTCGCTATTCTGGCATTTTGGACAGCAATAATTGAACTTCATACAGTTTTATTATCGTCCTACATGAACCAACAATACTGAAATATCAGAAGGTGAAACGCCACTGATTCTACTGGCCTGTCCTATGGTCCGTGGTCTGATGGAATTTAATTTTTCGCGTGCTTCTATAGACAAAGACTTGATAGCTTTGTAATCAAAACCATCTGACAGTCTGACGGATTCAAGTCTGTCCATTTTATCTACCATCTCCTGCTCCTTGCGTATGTAGCCTTCATATTTTATGGATATCTCAGCAATCGTAAGTGATTCATCGTCAAATTGAGATAAAAATTCATCTACATCTGCAAGGGCAGTTCTCATATCTGTCATTCCAATGTTTGGCCTGCTTAGTATTTTTTTGCTTTTATTTTTTGCTTTATTTGTGATGAATCTATACTTTCGAGAAATGTATTAATGTGAATCGGGTCAACACTCGTATCTTCAAAAAAACGCTCGATATGATTTGCATTTTCTATTTTGGCCTGCACTCTTTCCAGTCTTTGTTCCATGTTCAACATGCCAAGCTTGTGAGCAAGTGGTGTAAGCCTGATGTCAGCATTGTCCTGGCGCAATAAAATCCTGTATTCAGCCCGGGACGTAAACATACGGTACGGTTCATTGGTGCCTTTATTGACCAGATCATCTATCAGGACGCCTATATAAGCATCAGATCGTTTCAGGATAAAAGGTTCAGCATCATGTATAGAAAGGTGGGCATTTAGTCCTGCCATCAAACCCTGACAAGCCGCTTCTTCATATCCGGTAGTCCCGTTGATCTGACCGGCAAAAAATAGATTTTTTACCAGTTTGGTTTCAAGATTCATGTTGAGTTGGGTGGGAGGAAAATAGTCATATTCTATGGCATATCCCGGTCTGAACATTTTCATGTTTTCAAAGCCGGGCACTTTTTTTAGTGCTTTGTATTGTACATCTTCCGGCAATGAAGACGAAAACCCATTGACATAAATCTCACAGGTATCCCATCCTTCCGGTTCAACAAAAAGCTGATGCCTGTCTTTGTCTGAAAAACGATTGATTTTATCTTCTATGGAAGGGCAATATCTCGGTCCCAATCCCTGAATACGTCCATTGAACATAGGAGATCTGTCGAATCCTTCTTTTAGCGTATCATGTACTTCCTGGCTGGTGTATGTAATATGACAAGGCAATTGTCTGGCAATGGTCGGAGTATCCGTGTATGAAAATTTACCTACTTTGTCATCTCCGGCTGAATTTCCATTTTGGTGTAATCCAGAGACCGGCCATCAATCCTTGGTGGTGTACCCGTCTTCATTCTTCCGGCTTCAAATCCAAGTTCAATCAGTTGATCCGTAATGCCGGTGGCAGCTTTTTCTCCTGCGCGGCCTCCGCCAAATTGTTTTTCGCCAATATGAATCAAACCATTGAGAAAGGTACCATTGGTCAGGACTACACTATCCGATTCTATTTCGAGACCGAGACTGGTAACGATTCCTTTGCAGGCACCATTTTTAATCAAAAGTCCCGGAACAGTCTCCTGCCAGAAATCAATATTGGGATGTGATTCCAGCATTTGCCGCCATTTTGCCGCAAACATCATCCGGTCATTTTGTGCTCTTGGGCTCCACATGGCGGGGCCTTTAGACATATTGAGCATCCTGAACTGCACCATGGAGTGATCCGTTACTATACCTGAATACCCGCCCAAAGCATCTATTTCACGCACGATCTGACCTTTGGCAACACCTCCCATGGCAGGATTGCAGGACATTTGAGCTATAGTGTTCATATTCATGGTGACCAGAAGTACTTTCGATCCCATATTGGCGGCTGCTACAGCGGCTTCGCATCCGGCATGACCGGCCCCAACGACAATTACATTATATTTTGGAAACATGGCACAAAGATAAGCATGAATTATGAAAGTTCAATCACGAAAACGATAATTACCATTTTCAGCAAATTAATACGATTAACACATGAGAATGATGTTTGTTATAATTATGTTTCTTTTTGGAAGATATTTGGAATAGTTATGCTATGAATTTTTTTGGAAAAGCAGGTTGTACTATCCTTGGTTTTGGAATTTACCCACCCCCCAACCAAAAAATTATTTTTTTTTTTTTTTTTTTTTTTTTTTTTTTTTAATTTTTTTTTTTTATAAATTTTTTTTTTTTTTTTTTTTTTTTAAAAAATATTTTACACTCCGAATTGAAAGATTGTATTGAAAGATTAAGCCATAAAACAAAAAATCCCTAATCAATGAAGATTAAGGATTCTTGTATTTTGCGCCCCCTCCAGGACTTGAACCTGGGACCTGCGGATTAACAGTCCGTCGCTCTAACCGACTGAGCTAAGGGGGCATTTGAGATTGAGTTTGAGTTGGTTCTTTGTCTTTTTCAAATGCGGTGCAAATTTATAACTCTTACGTTAACTGCACAATTTATTTATACATTTTTTTAAAAAACTTTATTTTAAATCACAAATGTCTTTCGGCATGGTAGCTACTTCTCACCAGAGGGCCACTCTCCACAAAGCTGAATCCGCGCTTCATTCCTCGTCTTTATACATAGCAAACACTTCAGGATGAACGAATTCGGCTACTTCTATGTGCATTTTGGTGGGTTGAAGATATTGACCTATAGTCAGCACATCACAACCATGTGCTGCCAGATCATCCATCACCTGCAATACTTCATCTTTTGTCTCACCCAGACCAACCATGATGCCTGATTTGGTGCGTTTACCAAATTCTTTTGTTTTTTGGATTTGTTCAAGGGACCTTTCATACTTGGCCTGTGGCCTTACTTTCCGGTATAAACTTTTGACTGTTTCCATATTGTGCGATACCACTTCCTGTCCGCCGCTGATCATTCTCTCCAGGGCTTCCCAGGTACCTTTGACATCAGGGATAAGTGTTTCTATGGTAGTCTTTGGCGATGCTTCTTTGATTTTTATCACCGTTTGATACCAGATTTCTGCCCCTCTGTCTTTTAATTCATCCCGATTTACAGAAGTTATGACAGCATGTTTTACCTGCATAAGAAAAACGGCTTCGGCCACTCTCGAGGTTCATCTTCATCATATTCATTGGGTTTTCCGGTCTTTACGGCACAAAAGGAGCAACTTCGTGTACAAACGTTGCCCAAAATCATAAAAGTAGCCGTTCCTGCGCCCCAACATTCTCCCATATTGGGACAGTTGCCACTTTGACATATGGTATGCAATTTGTATTCATCTACCAAATGTCTTACTCTTCTGTAATCTTCTCCAATAGGGAGTTTAACCCTCAGCCAATCCGGTTTCTTTTTTCTTTCTTCGGTGATAAGATTTGTTACAATAGGGAGTTCGACCACGTATTTTTATTTTATGTATTATTATAATTAATTGGTCCTTTTGCCAAACTCTATGTTAATGTAGAAATTAAAAAAATATGGTTTGGCACTGATGGTCTCTGTCTCCACCATGATAGGTATTTTTCTTATAAATAAATCACCCATTATACCTACTTCTATTGATTTTGCGTATTCTTCAAAGGCTCCCAGGGAAAAAAATAAACCCAATTTACCTTGAATACCCGGAACTATGCTTAGGTCTGACCAACCTTTATTTCCGGATGCGCCACCGAAAATGGAATTGTAATCCAAAAATTTTTCTGCATTGTCTACTGAATATTTTTCAGGACGCAATTCATTATAAAATCTTCCATCCTGTTCGAAATTATAAATTAATTCCAGATAATAGGGCCTTAAAAATGCAATAGAAGGTCCTGCTTCGTAATTATAACCAATGGCCACACCTTTTCTTTTCGCTTTATCCGTCAAAAGTCTTTTGGTGCCTTTTCCTGCTCTGAGCAGATATAGTTGATTTTGTTTTCCAAATTTAAAAGATTGAGATACTTTATTAAAGGATAGGGGAATGTTTTTATTTTGCTTTTGTTCCTCGGATCTGACATATATCCCAATTCTACATGATAATAATTGGTTTTGTAATAGGTTTTTATTTTACCGCTGTTATAAGCAATAGAATATCCGTTGGTGTGTAGTGTGACATTGCCTGAATATTCATTTCTATACACGATACCCTTCCATTCAAAATCTACTTGCTTGGGTTGAAAAGATTTCTGTCCAGCCACGGTGCTTCCTAAAAATAGAAGAACAAAAAACGCAATGCCGATTCTGAGCATAAAGATGGATTTAATAATCAAATAGGTTATTAAGTAACAAAAAATTAAATCAAAAGTATTAAATATTTATGTAAAATTTAAAAAGCCGGGATATTAACCTGCCAAATTAATAGATTTTTATAGTTAAGCTGTGATTATACATTGGATTTCGTAATAGATTATCTAATGCATAATTAAGGTTAAATACTTTTGATGAAAAACAAAAAGGATGGAGTACCATTGATTTATTGAATATAAAATTGACTTTTTAAACAGACTTTTCAATTTTTAATAAAAAAAAGCCTTCTCTGATTTTTCAAAGAAGGCTTTTTTATCTGTATTGCTATAATAATTAAGCTAAAAGTGGAGCAATAACCAGTGCTACCACAGACATCAGCTTCAAAAGTATATTCAGTGATGGACCGGATGTATCTTTGAAAGGATCACCTACTGTATCTCCTACCACGGTAGCTTTGTGCGGCTCTGATCCTTTGTAATACATTTTACCCTGGATTTCTACACCTTCTTCAAACATCTTTTAGCATTGTCCCATGCACCACCGGCATTTGACTGGAAAATAGCCATAAGTACGCCGCAAGAAGTTACTCCTGCCAATAGACCACCAAGCATTTCTGCTCCCCCTCCAAATCCAATAACGACTGGAGAAACTACTGCGAGAATACCCGGAAGCACCATCTCTCTGATAGAAGCTTTGGTTGAAATTTCCACACACTTGCCATATTCGGCTTTACCATCTGCTGCATCAAAAGTAGCCTGATCTGCTGTTGACCAGCTTTTTTGATCAATACCATCATTTTTTTTCATTACAGCAAGGGCTGCTTTTAGTTCAGGAATATCAGCAAATTGTCTTCTTACTTCCTGAATCATATCCATGGCTGCCCTACCTACTGCATTCATAGCAAGAGCAGAGAATAAAAATGGAAGCATAGCCCCAATTAAAAAGACCTGCCATGACCAATGGATTTGCTACATTAATAGAGTCCAATTTTGTTATAGACATATATGCTGCAAATAGTGCCAATGCAGTTAATGCAGCTGAGCCTATTGCAAAACCTTTTCCAATCGCCGCAGTAGTATTTCCTACTGCATCCAGTTTATCCGTCTTTTGTCTCACATCTTTTGGCAAATCTGCCATTTCAGCTATACCACCGGCATTGTCTGCTATCGGTCCGTAAGCATCCACAGCCAGTTGGATACCTAAATTAGAGAGCATACCAACTGCTGCGATAGCAATACCATATAGACCAGCAAAATGGTGAGCACCAATGATTGCAGCGGCTAATACCAAAATCGGTAATGCTGTAGACTGCATACCTACTCCAAGACCTGCGATAATATTTGTGGCAGATCCTGTAAGTGATTGATTGACGATTGATTTTACAGGTTTAGTACCTGTACCTGTATAAAATTCAGTAATTATACCTATAGCCAACCCGGCAACTAGTCCGATAATCACTGCATAAAACACACCTAAAGAAGAGTAAACAAAGCCACTGTTATCGGTCCAACTCTCCGGCAACATCCATTGTACAATAAAAAAAGTTGCTGCCAGCATTAAAGCTGCGGATATAAGCTCTCCTCTGTTTAAAGCTTTCTGAGGATCTCCTCCTTCAGCTACTTTTACAAAAAATGTGCCTAATATAGAAGTGATTATTCCCACTCCTGAAAGTACCAATGGCAATAAGATTGCATTCAAACCACTGAAGTCATTAGAATTTTCAAAGCCACCCATTCCAACGAATACAGCACCCAATACCATAGTTCCCACTATTGCGCCTACGTAAGATTCAAATAAGTCTGCACCCATACCGGCGACATCACCTACATTGTCACCCACGTTGTCTGCTATCGTGGCTGGATTAAGTGGATGATCTTCAGGAATTCCTGCTTCTACTTTACCCACAAGGTCAGCACCGACATCGGCAGCTTTTGTATAAATACCACCACCTACTCTGGCGAAAAGAGCTATAGATGAAGCTCCGAATGAAAACCTGTCAATACCGTAATTACTTTATTAATATCCATGGTACCTGCCACATCTACCCAAACCTAAATTGGTATAGATTGCAAATAAAGTACCCAAACCCAATAATCCAAGTCCAACAACACCCATACCCATCACAGATCCACCTGCAAAAGCAACTTCAAGCGCTTTTCCGAGACTTGATCTTGCTGCATTTGTAGTTCGCACATTGGCTTTAGTAGCCACTTTCATACCTATAAAACCAGCCAATGCGGAACAAAAAGCTCCGATGATAAATGATATACCTACTAAAGGGGATGAACCTGCGCTCATTCCACTCAGTCCCATTAGAATGGCAACTACCACTACAAATACTGAAAGTACTTTGTATTCAGCTTTTAAGAATGCCATGGCACCATCTGAAATACTTTTTGCAATTTTAGCCATTTTTTTCTGTTCCCACTTCTTGTTTTGTAACCCAGGCACTTTTCCAGAATGTGAAAAGAAGAGCAAAAACACCAAAAACAGGAATTAAAAAGATTATACTTTGTCCCATACTTTGTCGATTAATCGTTAAGAATTATTAAATTATTGTTAATTAAGGCCACAAAAGTAAGTTTTATCCATAATAAAACAAAAAATAGGCTGTGACTTTATAATACAAACATGTTTAATTGATATCCTCCTCCAATCGATATCACCTGTCCCTGAAAATATCATTACATTTGCGGTGCCATGAAGCGTGAATTTATCATAAATATCATTCTGTTATTATTTATCAACTTTCTGATAAAGCCGATCTATATTTTGGAATTGATACTCATATTCAAAATCTGGTTGGCATCGAAGCGTATGGATTCTACTTTTATTATTTCAATTTTGTGTTCTTATTTCAATTTATAAATGATCCTGGTATCCAAAACTGGAACGCACAGTTTGTACCCAAAAACAGACTTATTATAGGTACGCATGTAGGAAGTGTATTGCAAGTAAAGGGTATATTGGCAATATTATTTATGATTATTACTTGTTTTTTTGCCTATATTCTAGAATATGCCGATATAAAAATGATATTCTTCTTATGTGTAAATATGGTGATGAGTTCATTGTTTTTGCTTTTAAGAGGAGTCGTGGCAGGTTTAGGGTATTACAGAGTGGACAGCTTACTTTCAGCTTTGGATAAATTGCTCATGATCCTTATTTTGGGATATTTGGCCTTTATTTCATCTTATAGTCAGCAATTTCATATCAAAATGCTGATTTATGGTCAGGGTTTGGCTTATCTGCTGGCTTGTGTGATTGCCGGAGTTTTTTGTTCAGGAAGATTTCCTTTATTTTACTCCTTTAAAGTATGAATATTTTTAAAAGTGATCAAATGGAGTTCGCCTTATGTCCTGATTTTAATATTTATGACTTCTTACAATAAACTCGATGGAGTCATGCTGGGAAGTATGTTGGATGATAACCATTATCAGGCTGGCGTTTATGCTTCGGCTTATCGATTTTATGATGCAGCAAATATGGTAGGGTATTTATTTGCTGCATTACTTCTACCTATGTTTGCAGCCAATATGTCTGAAATGAAAGTTTTGAAAGATTTAAAAATATTGGAGTCAGATACACCGCAGTTAGTGCACTAATCTTAGTCATGAGTATATTTTTTTACGGACAGGATATTTTAAAACTTTTGTACAGCGATTATCAGCCTGAATTTTATCTGACACTAAGGCTATTGATATTAAGTTATTTTATGGTTGCGGTAGCGTATGTTTTCGGATCATTACTGGTGGCGGCGGGAAAGGTACGAAACCTGAATTTGGTTTTTGGAAGTGGATTAATTTTAAATATCATTTTTAATGTTTGGTTAATACCCAATTTTCAGGCCATTGGGGCTGCTACAGCCACTCTGATTACTCAGATATTTGTTTTAATAGGGCAGATATTTTTATCAGAAAAGAAGTAGGGATAGGGAATTTCAGGAAAGGAGATCACCCTAATAGCCACATACACCTTGGTGATATTGGTTAGTTTTTATGTCTTTGAAAAATTTCTGCCCTTCGATTGGGATTTGAAACTAAGCCTAAGTATATTAATTTGTTTACTTTTGTCGTTTCTTTTTAGAATCATAGACAAAAGAGAAATTTTCAGTCTAATAAAAAAAGATTGAATTCTATAAAAAACCAGTAAGGCCAACAATACGTGTATGGATAACGAATATAACCTTTTAGATTTTATACAGCAACTCCAGAGATGGAAAAGAGAATTGATCATTTCAACTGCAATTATTCTTTTGTTAAGTGTTGCCGGAAGTCTTTTATTACCAAACTATTATAGAGCGGAAACTATATTTTATGCTGCGAGTCCGGATCTTGCCAAACCGATTCCAATAGGTGGTGAAGAAAAAGATTTTAGAATATATGGTGATGACAAAGATTTAGATAGGTTATTTACCATTGCTGTCTCTCATGATATTCTTTTTCATTTGATAGACTCTTTTGATCTATATAAACACTATGATATAGATAAAGGAAGTAAAAAAGCTAAATTTAAGGTTAGGGAAGAGTTGCTTGAAAATTATCAAACCATAAAAACTAAATATGGGGCACTACAGTTAATAGTAGAAGATAAAAATCCGGAAATAGCGGCGGCAATAGCAAACGCAGCAAGAATTAAGATAGAACAATTATCCCAGAAAATAGTAAAAGATAGTCAGTCAAAACTAATAGAAAACTATAATCAGAATCTGGTTAAAAGCAATTACTGAGTGATTCTCTTGCCCGAAAAAATGAGAACAATTAAAGATTCTTCGGGAATTTTGAAACCTGGACACAATCAGGAATATATACGAATCTTTTGGCTGATGCAGCCTCCGAACTTGAAGATGCAAAAGGAAAATTGTATTTTACAAAAATATCCCACCTATAGAGATTAGATGATAAAGTATATGGCCAAAGAAGCCGGAGCATTGAATAAGGAAGCAAAAGCCAAATCAGAGTTGGCAAAATATGCCCCTGTTTTAGCTGAACTTAAACAGTTGGATCAGGAAGTAAGCCGTCTTAATGATCAGATAAGTCTTGACAAAGAAAGATTAAAACAATTGAATGCCACATATTCAGTGCCGTTTACGGCGCTGCATATTGTAGAAGAGGCGGATATTCCGGTACAAAAATCCCGTCCAAAACGTTTAATAATTGTCCTTCTTACCAGTTTATGCGGAATAATGTTGAGTTTTCTTGCCGTTTTTGTTCTTGATAATATACGAAATTTGAAGTACAATAAACAAGCATGATATGCCTGCATTTCAGGTAAAATCTTCAGTTTCGACGATAAATATGTATCGTTTGTTTGTAGCAATAGTCTGTATTTCTACTTTTTTATCCGTGTACTTGCAGAATTTGCTGATCTTTGTTTTTCCAGCGGCATTGCTTGGTGTCGGCGCCATCCTTGATGATTACAGGAGACTTTTTTACGTCATTTTTGCAGTATTGCCCTTTTCTGCAGAATTTTATTTTGAAGGTGCCGGATTGGGGACGGATATACCATCTGAACCACTCATGTTACTACTAACAGGTATTTGCGTCGCAGTATTGTTGACACGTAATTTTTCGTTAAATTATCAATTTGTTACACATCCGGTTTTTATTCTGCTGGTAATGCATGTTTTCTGGATATTTATCACATCCATTAACTCTCAGAATACCTTAATTTCATTCAAATACCTTGCAGCAAAAATATGGTACATACTGCCTTTTTTTATTCTTCCCATGATTATTATAAAACAAACACAACAAATCGAAAGAGCTTACAGGATTTTATATAAATTTCTTTTTGTAGCGATTTGTATTGTATTGATCAGACATGCATTTGAAGGATTTAGTTTTGCAGCCAGCTACGAAGTGGTTCGTCCTTTTTTCAGAAACCATGTTAACTATGCAGCCATATCCGTCGTGTGTTTGCCTTTTGTGTGGGCATTTTTCAGGATTAATAAGATTGAAAGCAGATCAAACAAATGGATGGCCCTGGTCTTCCTTATTTTTATATCAGGGATTTATTTTAGTTATACCAGAGCAGCCATTTTATCCATGTTTATAGCCTGGGGAGCATGGTATATCATAAAAAAAGGTGGGTAAAACAAGCTTTACTTATAAGTTCTATATTGGCATTTACAGGAGTTATCTATCTATCCTGGAACAACAAATACATGGATTTTGCACCTGATTTTGAAAAAACAATTACACATACTGAATTTGACAATCTGCTGGAAGCTACATATAAATTGGAAGACATCTCATCAATGGAGCGTGTGTACCGGTGGATGTCAGGTGTTGAGATGATCAAAGAGCGGTTTTGGTTGGGTTTTGGTCCGGGTAGTTTTTATCCCAATTATAAGTTTTACTCTATATCCAGATTTCAGACTTACGTGAGCAATAATCCGGATCAGTCCGGAATCCATAATTACTTTTTAATGACGTGGGTAGAACAAGGGCTGATAGGTTTTTTACTTTTTATTGCTTTGTGTTTTGTTCTGCTTATGACAGGTGAAAACGTATATCATCGATGCAATGATCCAAAGGATAAATATATCATTATGGCTTCTACACTTGGATTTATCATTATCTTTGCCATGTGTCTGATTAATGATCTCATTGAGACCGATAAAGTGGGCCCATTCTTCTTTTTTAATGCTTTTATTCTTTTGTTTTTTTCCGATAAATATAGTCTTCACAAAAGATCTTCCGAAATGAGTACAAAACTGTAGATATTTGGACATAAAATAATCTGCTTGTGTATTTTGAAACCATACTTTAAAATTAAGAAATTGAGTTTACCCCATCCCAGAGAACCACACCAGCCACATATTCATCAGCAAGATGAAAAGTCAGCGCTTGACAATCTTAAAGTATCAAAAGTATTTTTGCCCAGCATCATAGGGGTAGGTGTCATTATTTGGATGATGTCCAGCCAGTTGGATCTAGGTGAACTTTCAAAACTGGATAAAAGTGGATGGACTATATTCTGGATATTAATGGCTATCTTCATGTATGTGCTTCGGCATTTATTTTATGCATGGAGATTGCGTATCATGACAGATAATGCATTTTCATGGCCAAAAGCGATAGAGTTGATAGTTATATGGGAGTTCTCGTCGTGTGTTTCGCCAACCAGTGTTGGTGGTGCCGGAGTAGCCTTTTTTTTATTGTCACAGGAGAAACTATCGGGGGCTAAAACTATATCTGTAGTGTTGTACAGTATGGTAATTGACACTGTTTTCTTTATTATTTTTCTGCCGTTGCTATATTTTATACTGGGACCTATAATCATTCGGCCGGGTATGGAGATATTTAGCGATATTGATGGTTATGGAATCACCTTTCTGACTGTTTTGTTTTTTATGTCAGCATATGGGGCTTTGTTTTTTTATGGATTATTTATAAATCCCAGAGCGATAAAAAGATTACTCATAATATTAAGCAGATTTAAATGGTTGAAGCGATTCAGAGAAGATCTCAGGACTACCGCATATGATGTAGTTACTACCTCAAAAAACATAAGACAAAAACAATGGGCCTTTCACGCCAAATCATTTGGGACCACCATCGGAGCTTGGTTGACAAGATTTTTTGCTATAAACTGCCTTGTTCTTGCTTTGGTGGCAGGGATAAATCCGACATTATACGATCATCTCATCATGATAGCCAGAGGGATGGCCATGCATACCATTACTTCTTTTAGCCCGACTCCCGGAGCAGCAGGGGTGGCTGAATATTTATTCGGTGGATTTTTTAGCGATTATATTCCTGCTGGTATAGCGGTTTTGATTGCATTGATATGGAGACTGATAAGTTATTATACTTATCTTATTGCAGGGGCCATTATTATTCCCATATGGTTCAGACAAGTGAAATACAGGAGGAAAGTTGAAAGTAAACCACTGAGTTTATCATAAATAGCGCGAAAAGAGCACTAACCATTAGGGTTTAAAAATCCAATCCAAAACTTAGATAAAATTTTGGCTCCTGAATCTTACGGGTTTCTATACCCCAGGCGTAATCTGCTTTTACAAAATATCCCAGCAATTGAGTGCGAAGTCCTACGCCATATCCCATGACCAACGGATCTCTGAAGTATTCGACTTCAAGATCTATCAGTGGGGGACTGGAGATCTGAACTTTATTCAATGGATTCTCAGGACTGAAGGGGCCTTTACCATGCCAGGCAAGTCCTGCATCATAAAATCCAACTATCTGCATGTTTTTTAAAAAGGCAGCGCCACGATTTTTTCCGAGGATGTATTGCATAAAGGGAATTCTTAGTTCTGCATTGGTCAAAACAAAAGTAGCCCCATTTCTGATATTGTTATTAAATCCTCTTAAGTGAAAGGCATTTACTTTGTATGCAAAGTCTGCGTCGTTTCTTACGGGTATACTATTATCAAATTTAGGAAAAAACCAATTTTCTACTCCGCCAAGATAATATAACATCTTTTGTGAACCCATAGAAGTAGCCCCTGAAGCCCTGAGCGCCAGAACAGATTTATTAAGTAATGGAATATAATGCCTGGCATCAAATCCTACGATACCTGTAAAACCTTTGGACAAATCAAATGCAAAACCATCTATGACCTGAAGGTCAAACTGATTTATCGCCTCAACATAAAATTTATATCGTGTACCATTTTTTATGTTGAGCGCTTCATCGTGGGTATTGTCATAAATGTATTCTACTTTCAGACTTAACCGTTTTTCATTTATTGCCGGAGATTCGAATGAGTTATTTTCAGTACTCAACTGCAAAAATTTATCAAACCTTAACGTGGTTGTAGCCCGGACACTCCTGTATATATCAAATGGATACTTTAATTGATAAAAACCCAGGATAGAAGTCTTTTTGGATCGGGTAAGAAAATTTTGATTTGGCTCGTTTTGGGTGTTGTATTCATTGGATTTTCTATATAAGGCAATCCTTTTATCAATTCTCGACTTTTTATTGTCAAATACCAGAAAGTACTCTGAACCATTAAATGAGGTAGGTATTCTTACGCCTCCTTCCAAAGCATAATCTTCAAATAAATCTTTAACGTTGGCTTTGAATAAAAACCCCATTGGTGTGGTAAGGAGTTGCTGTCTATCTCCGGTATAACTTTCCAAACCTTCAAAAAGAATATCATTGTCCAGTTTGGTAGTTATATTGTTTAAGGCAAATTTATTATTTGCAGCTATTGCCCGTGTATTATTGTATGGTTCAATTGGTTTTTTACTGAGTTGTGCATTATTGATATTTAATTGAAATTTATTTTCCTCGGGTTGTGGCTGACGTACTTTTATAGGATCTAATACTGCCGGATCATCAAACTGAGACTGAAATTTAAATTTTTCATCTATTGAATTTTCAATGATTTTTGGTTCTTCTGTAATAGGTAAGATGGGTAGAGAAACTATTTCAGAGGATATGGCAGATTGTGTCATTTGAGGCGTTACCATCTTTTCCGCATCAATATTTTCTTCAAAAAACTTATACATACCATCTTTATAGTAGGTAGTAATATATTTATCTGACCCTTTTACAGCATGATGTCTGATCAGATTTCTGTCCAGATTTGAAACCGGATTGGTTTTCCTATCGGTAATATTATACACATATGTATTGATTATGCCTGTAGCGTCACCCGTAAACACTATTTTATTTTCACCCATCAAGTAAGGGTATCTTTCACTGTATTGTAATGTTTGAGTTATCTTTTGTGCCTCAGACGATCCATCAGGCAAGAAATAAATGTCAAAATGATCCAGCGGAAGGATGGTGTCCAGTTTTATTTCTTTTATGATATTGGTGGTCCTGTTTGAGCTGAATAAAATGCCTTTTTGGCCATTGAGTACCGTGTATTCTGCGTCCAGATCATCATAGAAGTCATTGGTCAATCTCTCATAATTTCTGTTTTTTGATTTGTACAGAAAAAGATCAGAAAACCCATCCAAAGATGCAGAAAAAATGTAGTTAAGATCATCAATATAGGCCAAGCTGTAGATACGCTGAAAATCTGTGGGTATCAGCTGATTCATTTTTGTATCATTGTCCAACCGGTATTTTACCAGTTTTATTACATCTCTATGCTCATAAACAAAACTTACTTCGGGCTTTGTGGGGTGCCATGCTAAAATTGGATAATTGAAGTCTGTTTCTTGAAATACGTTTTTGTATCCATACTTAAAAAGTTGTTTTTCTTTTCCGCTTTTTAAATCTCTGACTACAATCCTTATCTTTCCCTGATCATTAAACGCATAAAGCAATTGTTTACCATCAGGGCTAAGTTTAATACTACTGATAGGGGTATATTTTTTATTTGCAAGTTTTAATTCAGAAGATTTTGGTTTCGGGTTAAATTTATTTTTTTCTGATTTATAATATTGAGTGTAAAACTCAGCCCATTCATCCTGTAATGTTTCTAGATTTGCATTAAGGATGTACTCAAAACTATTATCTGTACCTCTGCTTATTTTGGCTAGATATAGTAAATTTGAAATGGCTGATTTACCATAATTCTGATCGATATAAAACCAAAATGAATGACCGGCAACTCTCGGGAATTGGTCTGCTAGTTTTTCAAAATTATGGTATTTTGGATTTCTCTCCCAGATGTCTCTTAGTTCATCCTCTATCAGATTATTCCAGTTGGATGAAGCATAAGCAACGACACCTTGTTTATACCAATCAGGGATATTCATCAATACAGCATTTTGTATGATCTCCTGAAGATTAGACCCGAAAAGCATATTGTTAAAATATACTGTGGCTATACCTTCTTTTATTTTTTGTCTGAGATTATGATGATTTCCATCAAAATATACAAACATCTTATTTCCGACGATTTTAGTTTCGCCGGTTTTATTGGTGAAAGTTTCTTCTGTACCTATATTACTTTGTTTCAGATCAGAAATATCGACATAAACAATAATTTCAATTTTATCATTCATTCTGTGCTCGAGTACTTTCTGTATAGCGTCATGATCCATTTCAGCCATTTGGATGACAGGTTGTGCTATAAAACGGCCTTTCCCATACCAGTAGGTGATAAAATTTTCAGTTTCATATTGCCACCAATTGTTAAAATCATCGTGGTACTGGACCCGATTTTTTCCAAATTCAGTATTTATGCTTTGAGCATTGACGCTTATGGCAATTATAATGTAAACAAGTCCAAAAATTAATTTTCGCATACTTGTTGCAAAGTACGACTTCTTCATAAATTGATCATTAAATTTTTTTTAATATTAATGATTTTGTCCTATTGGTATATTAAAAAAGATAGAAAAACACATATTATTATTAAAAAACAAAAAAAGAGACTTTTTGATGTTGTTTTGATCAAGTCTTTATCTTTAAAATCAAAATTTACCCATCCTAAATTCTTCCCTTAAAATGGAAGGACTTTTGAGCTCAATTAAAATGGCAACACACATAAATTTATATGCTTGTTTATGTAATGCCTTTTTTATAGTACTTAATTTTGAAAATACATTCTGGTGTGCTGGTCTAAGACAACCCACGGATATTTTAAAGACTTCCACCAGCGTGCAAAGTTTAAATATACTAATAAGAACCGATTATGGCTCATCATTCTTTAGAAGGCTCTGGTCTATATTTGGTTAAAAAAAAGAGCTATATTTTCTCTTTGTAAAACAGAAAACTTTCTTCGATGGCACCATTTTCAACATGCACATCATAACACGCATGACCTACTGAATCAAGCAGTGCAAATCTTATGCTTCCATGATGATTTTTTTTATCATGACCCATGATTTGAATCAATTCTTCAGCAGGTTTTACAAATTTCGGATGGTGGCCGTAGAGTCTGAGTATCGAGTTTCGTATATCAAAAAGTTCGTTTTCAGTAATTTTTCCTATTCTGTAAGACAAAAAAGCTTCACTTACCAGCCCAATAGCAACAGCTTCACCATGAAGAAGGGGAGTTCGGCTGTCCATCCAGTATGATTCTACGGCATGACCAATAGTATGACCAAAGTTTAATATTTTTCTTAATCCTTTTTCATTCGGGTCCTGCTCTGTAACATTTTTTTTGATCAGCACAGATTCGTATACAAGATTTTCATATTCAAGGCTTTCGATTCCTGTATTTTTTGAAAGTGTTTCCCATACATTTTTATCAGCGATAAGACCATGTTTCAGAAGTTCTGCATATCCGCTTCTCATCTGATCGCCAGGCAATGTTAAGAGAAAGTCAGTAAAAATAAACACACCATCCGGGTCTTTAATCAAACCTACCATGTTTTTAAAACCCAAAAGATCAACGCCAAGTTTACCGCCTACTGATGCATCCACCTGACTTAGTAAAGTTGTGGGCATCTGAATAAATCTAATACCCCGCATATAGGTAGCCGCACAAAAACCTCCTAAATCACCGATCACTCCTCCTCCCAGGTTTATGATTAACGAATGCCTGTCCGCTCCGTTTTGCATAAGTTTGGTCCACACTACCTGACAAGTGGTTAAATTTTTATTTTGTTCACCTGATGGGATCCTTATGATCTGTACAGTATCTTCTATATATTCCAATAAATGCAGCAGACAATATTTTTCTGTATTTTCATCTACTAAAATAAAAGTAGTGGAAGGTGCAATTTTTTTATAAACTTGCTGAAACGCGGACCAGTCATTAATGTGAATTTCGTAATTTTTACAGAGGATGTTTTTCATGGATGTTTTATTATCTTAAAATTTTAAAACTAATCCGGCTTTTCTAAAGGGACAATAATATTTATTAAAATTTGAATTTTATCACCGGCATGGCAGTATTTTTTCTTTCTCTGTCAGAAACAGAAAACGCAGACTTAATGTTTTTAAGGTATTTTCCGGAGTTTAAATAGCTGCTATTTAATCCTCCCAACGCTACGAAAAACAAAATGTCAAATAAGTATATCATTCACTATAACTTTATATCTTCTCTTAAGTAAGATAATTTTATTTATTTTTGTTGCAAAATAAGTACAAAGTATTAAACAAACATAAATAATATTCAAAAAAATAAATATATGTGTGTTAATTTATTTTAGAATCACTCTCTTGAATTCCGCAAATAAAACTAAAAACTACATAAAGGACTAAGGTTAATTCTTTTTTATACTCTTATTAATAAGGTTCAGAACGTCTTCGATTTTATCATTGACCCATCTGATAACAATGACCATATCATGCTCAGGATCCACGATGATATAATTGCCGCCATATCCCAATGCGTAAAAAACTGAGGAAGAAAATTGTTTCCATTTTTTATCCGAATTGAGCCACCAGAGATATCCATAATCTTTTTGAGCAGGTGATGGAGTGGTCGCAGCTTGTATCCACTTTTCTGATATGAGCTGCTGGTTCTTCCACTTTCCGTTGTGCAAATATAACAGACCAAATCGGGCCATATCCAGCGTATTGCTGAATAAACCGCCGCCGTGGTGTCCGCCTCCGCTGACAGACTGCATCATCAGGCCATCTATATTTACATACGAATTTTCATATCCATACCATCTCCAGGTGGATGAAGCACCTATCGGGTCCATGATTTTTTCTTTAAGTACCATAGAAAGCGGTTTTCGCCAGACATTGAGCAGACTGTAAGCCAACAAATTGACCCTGACATCATTATACTCATAGACTGTGCCTGGTTCGACCAGACTCCTCCTTGTCCAGTCATCTATTCCACCTTCTTTGGGTGGTCTGTCAGCCCAGTCGTGCAATCCGAACAACATGCCAGACCAATCCGACGATTGATGTAGCAAGTGTTCCCAGGTCACCCTGACATTGTGATCACCTTCAAAACTTTCATCCCACACGTACTTTTTTACCGGATCTGAAACACTTTTGATGAGTCCCTGATCTGAAGCTAGACCTGCTACTGTAGATAGAAAACTTTTAGTCGCACTGAAGGTCATGTCAACCCGATCTATATCTCCCCATTGGGCCACAATATATCCGTTTTTAATGATGACGCCGGTTGGTCCGCCTCTGTGTTTGGTCGGACCTATGATTTTATATCCCGGCTCCCGGGCATAGGATTTCAACAAACCAATACGCAGGTCTTTTTCTACTGTATTTTCATTCTGTATAGCTATGATGATGGCACTGTCCAGCAAACTTTTATTCATACCGAGTTCTTCAGGTTTTTTAGTCTGCCACACTGCGTCCGGAAAATAGTTGTTTTGTGCTGTTGCTGCTGCAATATAAAAAAACACAAAAACCAGTATGAGAAAGTCATGCTTCTCACAATTGGCCGTTTTGCTTACAGTATTAAGTTTTTTTCTGGTATTTCTGAAAAATTTGATCATGATTTTATTATTATTGTGTTCCGATGATGCTTTATTTTGGTATTGGATATTAATTACGACGTTTTAAATGTATCTTAAGGTAAAGCATATTAAATACAGATTTTAAAATATAGCTTTGATCCAAATCCATAACATTTAATGTAAAAAACAACTATACATTTCCTTTTACTTCTGTCCCGGATTATATTTCTTCTCTACTTTTTTCTCCACATCTTCCTTATAAAAAAGTACATCTTTAAATATACCTTTGCTGTACATCTCGCCCTGATCAAAAAAATGAGAGGATTTTTCATCACCGCTATTGCCACCTGCCAGCAGTGACTTGGCCTTTATTCTGGGTCCAAACTCCACGGCACAGACAAAGCTATTACCATTGACCCCGTATCTTTTTTTAGTATTGGGGAATATCCGGCTCGTGTATGATGGCAGCATGCCCCATGTAGAAGAAACAAAACCAACGGGGTAGCTCGCTTGGCTGTCATCAAATTTATTTTGCTGATCAGAAGATATTCTTTGAAATCGGTTTATTTCACCCCAAGGTGTCTGCCAGCGACCAAATCTACTCTGGATATCATACACAGTCGCTAATAGTGGCAAAAGTAAATCTTTGGCGGCTGTATTGGCTGCATAATATTTTGCTTTATCTACCTGATCGGCCTCTTCGTCATCAATTATTTTGGTTCTGAGCATGTCCGGTAGGATTCTTTGTCCCCACTCGACAGCCAGAGTGGTGGCTATGGAGTTTTCACTACTACGGAAATCCCATTTTTTCAACACAGCTATCGGGCCGGCCAATAAGGCAAATAATGTATCTTCATAAGATATTTTCTCAAATGCACTGACCAATGACGGCACCAATATCTCAAACGAAGCCAGCCTTCGGTCATAGCCAGCTTTGATGACTTTTTCAATATTGTAATTTTTTTCTTCGCTGAGTGTTCTCACAGCGTTGATACCTCTGAAATTTTCCCCATCAGGAGCCATATAAACCGGAAAATTTTCTTTCTTAGGGCTTTGTTCTCCGGCTACGGTAAAAGGTGTGGCATTGCAGTTCTGAAGCCAGCCATTGGATGGATTAATGCTCAGCACAGTCTCGCTGATTTCGTGATATCCCTTCCATTCTGTGGCAGATGTGCTGCCGTCGACAGCCTTAGTCCAGTCATATCTGGTATCACGGGCAGGAATTCTGTTGCCATGCCAATATGCGATGTTTCCGGATGCATCAGCATATACCGTATTATTAGAAATATTGCCTTTCAGGTCCAATGTTTTTTTGAAGTCTTCCAGTCCTTCGGCTTTGGTCCTTTGCCAGCATTGTACCAACCCGCTCATGATACGATTGTCTGCCTTCAGACTCAGCCACTGCCCGTTTCTTTTAGCCATAATGGGACCATGATGGGTGAAAAGTGCCTGGATGGATGATGTATCAAAACTATTTCCCTTTTTAGCGCGAATCAATATTTTTTTGGTGGTGACCGGCTTCTCTTTACCGTCATACATATACACCCATTTATTATTGCCTTTAGGTGATACTTTTTCTGCATACGTATCCGCTGCATCTACAGCACTGCTGGTATGGATCCAACCGCATTTTTCATTAAATCCCTGATATACAAAAAACTGCCCCCAGGTGACTGCCCCATATACATTCAGACCTTCTTCGCTCACCATGTGAACCTCAGGTCTGAAGTAAAAAGTAACATGTGGATTGATATATAATATAGGATGTCCTGACTCAGTAATTTTTGGAGAAAAAGCAAATCCATTGGATCCGATAACCACTTCTTCTTTTTCTTCTCTGACATAACTAACTGACGGTTCACCCGAGTAGAAGTTTTTCAGCTCGCCCAAGGTTATGTCAGCTGTATTAATGGCACCGATACTTCCGTCGGTCCACAACATAGGATACCAGGGTTTAAAACGAGTGAGAAGTGCAGGTTTTTTATCCGGATTTTTGTATAAGTAATAATTGATACCGTCTGCAAAGGCATTACAGAGTTTTTTCATCCATAATGGTGATGATTTATAATCTTTGATTGCATCAGCAGAGTCGATAATCATTCGTATAAGAAGATCCTTGTAGATATCATCCGATCCGGTCACCTCTGCCATTCGGCCTAATTTTTCGATATAATTCATTTCCACACGTTTAAAATCGTCCTCGCACTGTGCATACATAAGACCAAAAACGGCATCAGCGTCCGTTTTGCCATAAATATGCGGTACACCGTAGTTGTCACGGATGATGGTAACTTTTTTGGACTGTTTTTCCCATCTGGTGATCTCTGACTGAGTAAAAGATTGTGAAAGGAGGTATATTGGAAAGAACAAAAGGAAAACTAATGGCTTCATGAGAATAGTTATTTTAGTCTTTAAAATGCAATGAGCTGATTATTTGAACTCATAAATATTATCGAATGAAAAAGATTTTCTATTTTATTTTTGGAATAGTATACCCTTTGTCCTTTAGCTCTGCATCCGTCATTTTCAATACATTTACCTGTAAGGTTACGGGGATCATAGGTTTATCCAATGTGTCAGTGACAACAAGTCCGATGGAATCCAATACTTCGAGTCCTTTGAATACCTGACCTATGATCATAAAGTCCCCATCCAGACGGGGTATTCCCTCCTTATTGTGCACGATGTAAAACTGACAACCGGCAGATAACTTTTCAGGATTGTCGTCGCGACCTATACCTACGGCACCATACACATGTTTTAGGCTATCGTGAAATTCAGGTTTTAGCAAATATGGTGATTTGCTGAAGCCTTCGGGGGTGTCGGGGCATCCGCCCTGAATAACAAAATCTTTGATCACCCGGTTGAAAGTCAGGGTATCCCAATAATGTTCATTGGCGAGTTGGATAAAACTGGCTTTGTGGTTTGGCGTAAGGTCAGATAAAGCAAAAAGCATTTCGCCGATCGGTGTTTTTATTTGCCCTACATCATAGGTGATTTGCTCTTTTTGGGCTGGGGCGCAAGCGATTAAAAAAATAATTGTATACAACACAAAAAGTGGTTTCATTTTTTATTGATTTTGATGGGTGAATTTACATATAAACTTTATAAAGCAAAGTCAAAACCAAAATATATTTTGAAACACAAAGAAGTGAAGTGATTTTAACAAATATCACCGAAACATACCTACGGATAAATTTTAATTTTTAGAAAGTCGGGTAGAATGTAAGACACTTACGAACCATTTTTTCTTTACATTTATCAAAATAACCGTTTCCATCCATTTAATAATATCCGGTTTTCCGGTTTTGGTTATTGTCGATTCAAGGTAGTAAGTGGCCCATGCTATGTTGTCTTTAAGCTTTGTACTTACAAAGTCAAACTTGTTGGTTCGACTATAAACTGAAGTACCAGACAATTTGCTTAATTTCTGCAATAGAGTGTCCACTGTCCAGATTTGTCCATACTCGTAAAACTTTACATCATTTGTACAATATGATTTAATGTCTGCCGCATCATTAATGGAGATGGCGTCAAACAGTTTGACGATAGTATTTTGGACTTCTGTCTCTTGGCTGGTGAAGTTTTGAGCCATAGTGACATTGCAGATCAACATTATTAAAAATATCGCCCAAAAAGAAAGTCCAACATTTAACTTAATCTTCATTTTACTTAGATATATCATGCCATTAAAAGAATGTCTCTGCAAATAGTCCGCACCATTTTTGCCAGAAAGCTGTTTGGGGCACAATATAATACGCTGCCTGCGAAATCAGTATGATGACCAGGGATATAAAATAAGGTTTCCAATCCTTTTTATACCTGATATCTAACATAATGAGAGCCACTAAAAACATATCTGTCAACACAAAAGTGTACATAAAAGCATCAGGACTACTCAACCCAAGTAATTTGGTACATATCCGCCTGACGGCAGCACCTACGATAGCCATAGACGTGGCGATCATATATCGCATGTGATAGGGTGTAAATTTTTTGTGATATATGGCCAGCAGGTATAAAATTGCAAAATCTATGATTTGATAAAATGGCACAAAAAGCATAGAGACAACCTTTTCTACTGGTACATCCACTATCATTTTGTGATAAAAACCTTTGGCAATATAAAATATAGAACCAATCAAAAGCGGGACCAGAAAATAAGAGAACTTGCCAAGTGACCGATGCAAAACAAATTTTTTATTTCTGATCAGTATTGGTTGTACTATGAGCATCAGAAACCACATCATAAACAACGCACTGTGAATATGTTGTGTAATAGTAACCTCATCAAACGTAGGGAACAGACCAAAATAAGTTTTATAAAATCCTGCAAAAATGACTATGAAAATGGCAATAAACAGGTATGTGATATTTTTGTAGGTTTGCTCCATTTTCAGGTGTTACATTGTTTATAAACTAAAAAAATCAAATTAATATGGTATCAACAATTATTGCTTAATGATGTAAATATTTATTTTGACCAGCATAGTCACCAATTATCTTTCAAATTATTCTATTCTTTTTTTGGGTATTGGTGATGTTGTGATTTGTGTTATCCTATTTGATTAAAATTTCCTGAAATGCAGATTTCTTACCCTGCCATTAGTTACCTTACAGCCATTGATCTTTCCTTCAGCGTCTCTGACAAACTCTACCTGACCAAAAAACCAGGCTGCCCCATTGAAATAATCTTTTTTTACCGGACTTAATTCAAAATCGCTCAATCTGCTGTGGGTGGCAATCAACTTATCTCCATTGATTTTAAAATGATACCCAGTAGCGAGTTCATCACTGTAGAAATGGCCTTCAAAGTCAGAAAGATTGACTTTTGTTTTATCGAATGCCTGCATGCGTTTGGCATCCATGATATTGCCTCCCTGATGCAACTTTAGTAAATTTACCTCTCCATCTTCAGATGGTACAAAAACCACCTTGGCGCTTACTTCTTTTATGGTAAATTCATGAACAGCTGCAGGCAATAAAGTAAAACGGGGCTGTCCGGTCGCCTGACCAAAAAGTTTTCCATTTTCAGACAAAATATTGATAACAAATCCCGGCACCAATTCAAAATCTCCCAGGTAGGAATCTATTGTTTTTTGGTCCAAAATGATATCCTCAGGTTTCAGGTCTGACTTAGGCTCCTCTTTTTTAGGTTCTTCCTTGATTTTGTCTTTCAAAAAAATGTCGGCCACTTTATGGGCTATACCTCCGGAATTGAATGCCCCATCATTGCTAAAAACAATCACAGATACATCTTCATCGGGAAAACGGGTAAGAAATGTTCTGTATCCGGCATCAGCACCTCCATGAGATATTTCATTCAGCCCTTTATATTTTCCTACAAATTGTCCCAAAGCACCTCCGAAAGTTTTGCCGTTGTTAAGCGTCGCAGGCGTATTCATTTTTGATATGATAGAAGTATCTCCAACTTTTAATGCTGAAAAATTCATAGCCCAAAGGCTCAGATCTTCTACAGTCGTAAAAAGACTTGTTGCCCCTGCATTGGCATAGCTAAGAACACTTTTTTTATAGCCGGTACTATCCTGATAGTAGGAATAAGCCCTGTTTTTAACTATTTTTTCGTGGTCATCATAGAAGAGGGTAGATTTCATTTGAAGAGGCTCAAAAATGTTTTTTTGGGTAAATTGTGCAAATGACATTCCGGAAACTCTTGCCACCGTCTCAGCTAGCAAAGTAAACCCGGTATTACAGTATACATACTCTTCTCCAGGATTAAAGTTCAGTTCTTTTTGTCTGCTGACTATTTTCAGAATATGTTCTTTGGTGATGACATCATCCAGTCTCCATCCTGCCATAGCCAAAAGATTCCATTGATCCCGCAATCCGCTGGTGTGAGTAGCCAGGTGTCTGAGTGTAATGGTTTTTCCAAAGTCCGGCACCTCGGGTACATACTTTCTGATGTCGTCATCGAGGGATAATTTGCCCTGCTTTTCCAGCAACAGTGCCGCAAATACGGTAAACTGTTTGGAAACAGAAGCAATATGAAAAACAGTAGAAGGAATTATAGGAATATCATACTCAAGATGAGCCATACCATAGCCTTTTTTAAATATGATCTTTCCGCCTTTCACTACCGCAACAGCCGCTCCGGGAGTAATTTTTTTGTCCCAGTCATAGAAAATATCGTCTACCTGTTCATTTGGAGTAGTAGCTTTTGGTTTGATTTTCAGAATGCTAAGCTCGTACTTCCCTTTGGGTGCATCTTCTTCCAGTGGTGATATTTCCAGGATGTAGTCTCCTGCATTGGTCGATTGGATGACCACATTTTCAGGACCATTATTGCCATTAGGGCTGTCGAACTCTTCGAGTTTATTTTTAGATGGATCATAGGTAATGATTTTGACATCCACACCGACTTGTATTAATGTAAGACGGGCATTCTGATCTTTTTTCAGTTTTAATGTATATTGGTGTTTTTGTCCGGAAACAATCTCCCCATAGATGGTCTTACCCATTTTTATTTCACCTTTTTGCTCCTGAGCATTTAAGGGAAGTATTGTTGTAAATAAAAAAAAGATGAATGCTATCTTGTATTGAAATGGAATCATAAGTTTAGATTTTTAAAAAGGAAGAAATTATGTAAATATAATATTGTATTCAACAACTTTACAAAAATGACTTAAACTTCTACCTGAAAACCTGCTATTTTATCTTTTTCGCATCCATTTTTCGGCCACCCTGTGTCAATATCAGCTTTACTACTTTACCTGAGTCATCTTTGACAAATTCCAGCTGTGCATCCATCACCTTTACAAAAAATTTGGTCTCGGTCTCAGCAAAAATTTCGATTTTCCCTTGCCCTGTGGCTTGTGTAATGAGTTGATTTTTATCTCTCGTAACGGTCAGGATGAAGTTTGGACCCAGTTCATACTCTCCCACATAAGTTTCCAGAATGCTTTCGTCCACATCTATTTCCATAATCACGGGTAATGGTTTTTCAGTTTTTATCCATTCCGTTGGCTCATCTCTTCCCTTAAATATCAATTTTTCTACAACACCTGACTTATTTCTTAAAAACTCTATGGTATTCATCATGCTTTCAAAGTAATATTTGTCCTTTTCGTACGGTTTGATATTGAATTTTGTGTTGCGATTGCGCTGTGAAAACAACTTGCCATTTGCAAAAGTAATATATCGTTTTTCGTCACTTCCTGCCATTTCATACACGCCTGTAAATTGTTTCATGACTGATGTATCTGCATTTATTTCCCTATATTCAAAAGGTTTACCTATGGCAAGTCCAGCTAATTTGACCGCCAGTTCATCCGGGCTTTTACAGTCACAGTTTGAAAATATAGTGACAAAAACATCTTCTTTGGGCAGGTATATACCCATAGTTAAAAATCCTGGAATTCCACCACCATGTTCTATTGTCGGACTACCCTGGATATTTCCCATTGACCAGCCATATCCGTAATTGGTTTTTTTCCCGTCTGCTAATATGTAGGATGTAAACGCTTTATCGAGACTTTCTTTTTTGACCAGTTTAAAAGAATGAAGTGCCTGATTCCATTTGTATAAATCTTCGACAGTAGATTGGAGCGATCCTGCAGCATACGGCAAGGTCATACTCAAAGGTTCGGCATTTACAAATCCATTGTCATTTTTACTATATGCTGATGCTCTGTTTTTAATGATCTTTGAGTCGCTGCCATAGTATGAATTGGTCATGCCCAATGTTTTGAAGAAGGTTTCTTCTACATATTCCGGATAGGTTTTGCCGGATACTTTTTCTATGATATAGCCCAATAAAAAATAGCCTGAGTTGTTATAATTCCATTTGGTGCCCGGGGCAAATTCCATGGGTTGATTTTTAAAAAAAGCGATCAGCTCTTCAGGTTTTTTATCCAGTCTACTGATGTTTTCAAAATCTTTCATACCTGTATAGCTCTGAATTCCTGATGTATGGGTCAGGAGATGCTCTATAGTAATCTTGTGTCCATGAGTAGGATAGTCTGATATAAACTTGGTGATATCGTCCTGAAGTCCCAGTTTACCCTGTTCCATCAGTTGTAAAATAGCAACTGCCGTAAACTGTTTACTGATAGATCCGATTCGGAACACATTGTCAGCCTGCATGGGTATATTGAGTTCCAGATTGGCCATGCCGAAAGCTTTTTTGTAAATGATCTGCCCCTTTTTTGCAATCAGAGCTGTGCCACCGGTTTCCCTGGCTTTGAATTGTTCGGACAACAATTGATCACATTTTGCAGCTAACTGTTTATCAGCAGTTGTTTGTGCACTGAAAGTATTAACGAAAAGTACAAGTACCAAAAGAGTAGTAAAAATGAATGGTTTCATGTTGATTTGATTTTTATAATATACATGCAAATGTATTGTTTATTGTTAATATGATAAAATCTATTTCTAGTATAGTTAAATGCATAGGATTATAAAGTTTTACTATTTATTAGATTCAAAATATTATTTTATAAAAGTATCGGCAGTTTTAAAGAGATTCAAACCGGAAAATAAATTCAAACCAATCCTTTTCCAATTTTATTGCATTAAATCATTAAGGATTGGACATGCAGGAAAGAGCAAAAACAATTATTTTGTGCAAAATATTTGAGACAATCAGAAATTATTACTGTTCTTCTTGCACGATATATAAAACCTTTTTTTATTTTTTTAGGTTAAATCACTTTATTTTAAATCTATCCTACCATATCAAATGAAGTCATACGATTACATTATTACCGGCGCAGGTGCATCCGGCCTGATGACTGCCTACAGAATGAGCTT
Source organism: Saprospiraceae bacterium (assembly GCA_016714445.1). GTDB lineage: Bacteria > Bacteroidota > Bacteroidia > Chitinophagales > Saprospiraceae > OLB9. Next base: position 1,065,259 of record JADJNF010000008.1, read on the forward strand.
GGATACATATTTTGATGGTAAAGAAATATTGATTTTAGATAAGGAAAATAAAAATTCGAACGATCGCACATGGTGTTATTGGGAAGAAGGTAAAGGAGAATGGGATCATTTGTTGGCTAAAAAATGGAACAATATTTATTTCCGAAGTACTGATTATTCAGAAGTTATCCCATTAGATAAGTATCATTATAAAATGTTGAGAAGTGGCGAGTTTTATGCTTTTTTATGGGAGCAAATAGGAAAGAAAAAAAACATACTACATATACAGGATGAAGTGATTTCTTATATTGATCTTGGAAATTCTGTGACTGTAAAATCAAGAACTGCTGTCTTTGAAACTTCAAAACTTATAAACTCCATCTTTCATACTGATCTGCTTACCCAACAGGATAAGTATCCATATTTGAAACAACATTTTGTTGGTTGGTTTGTCAAAGCAGATGATGATGTTTTTGATGATAAAGTGGCTACTTTTATGGATTTTAATTTACCCCAGAATGGCAATACCCGATTTATGTATGTTTTGCCGTTAAGCAAAACACATGCACTGATCGAATATACCCTTTTTTCTGAGCATTTGCTGCCGGTGAGTGAATATGAAACAGCCATCGAAAAGTATATGGAACAAATCGGAATAAAAAACTATATGATCACAGAAAAAGAGCAGGGAAATATACCTATGACTTCTTTTCCATTTGAAAAACAAAACACCAAAAATATATTACACATTGGCAGTGCAGGTGGCTGGACCAAAGCGAGCACAGGATATACTTTTGCTTTAACCACAAAAAAATCCAAAGAACTGGTACAATTTTTAAAGACTGAAGGTGACTTAAGCAAATTTTATAAAAGAAGTCGCTATTGGTTTTTTGATTTGATTTTCTTGGGTGTATTACATCGAAACAATGAATTAGGATCATCCATCTTTGCTTCAATTTTCAAAAATAACAAGACGCAGGATATCTTCCGGTTTCTGGATGAAAAAGGCAGCTGGTACAGCGACCTCAAGATAATTTTTCGAACCCGTCCAAAAATAAATTTCACCAGTTCATTTCTAAGAAATCTACCTCTGATTTTGTTTGGTTGAATCTTTGATTTTAGAAACAGGCTAAATTAAGTCCGGTTACAACTTTATTTTTTTTATCCTGTCCAGGTCACGTTTGGAGTCCCGCTCTTTGATGGTTTCACGTTTATCAAAAGCTTTTTTACCCTGTGCGAGTGCTATTTCGAGTTTGGCAAATCCACGATCAGTGAAGTACAGTTTGTAAGGTACAATGGTATATCCCTTTTCTGTAACCCGTCTTTCCAGTTTTTTTAGCTCCGATTTGTGTAGCAAAAGCCTTCTGTCTCTTCTTGCGTCATGGTTGTAAATAGTTCCGTGATCATACTCGGCAATAAACATGTTTTTTACCACAAGACTACCATGATCAAAAAGACAGTAGGCATCATTAAGGTTGGCAAGGCCTTGTCTGAGTGCTTTCACTTCAGTGCCTGAAAGGACTAAACCTGCTTCATACTGTTGGATAAAGCTAAATTCGAATCTGGCTTTTCGATTGATAATCTCTTTGGTAACTAACTTTACGCCCATCTCATTTTCTGTAAGGTTGGCAAAGATACAAATTTTATAAAGGTTTTGATGAAAAATGACTAAATTTGACACTTTTAAATCATTGCTAAAAGGTATAATTAACAATGAACTATAAGCTTCTAATATTTATTTGTGTATTGTTGGGAACAATCATGAGTTCCTGCGTGCCGGATACCGGAAATCAGATGACAGATATTGTTATTTCTATGTCTGACCCTGAAATTCAGAAAATTACTGACCTGAAGGATAAGCAGGATTTAAAAGGTCTTTATGATTATTTCCGGAACGAAAACCCTTCCTACAGATATCAGGCAGTGATTGCTTTCGCTTCCATAAAGAAGGCAGAAGCCAATGACTCTTTGGTCGCAATGCTTCAGGATCCTGTCATGCAGGTCAGATCAGCTGCTGCATTTGCTATAGGACAGTCAGGAGATTCAAAAATCACCGATAGACTTATTCTTTCGTTCAGAGGAAAGGATACCCTCAACGTCAATAATATTTTTAATGCAAATGTTCTTGAGGCCGTAGGAAAAACCGGCAATATTTCTGATCTTAAGTCACTGGCTACTGTGAGAACATATCGCAGTACAGATACTCTATTGTTGCTGGGACAAGCCAGAGCAATATTTAGGATGGCATTGCGTAATATCACATGTGATGAAGGCACATCCCGAATGGTGGACTTACTATACACAGTTTCTGTTCCGAAAGAAGTAAAAGTTTTGGCTGCGCAATATTTTGGGAGAGCAAAAGACATTAATCTGAGTCTTTCAAAAGTGCGATTGACAGATATTTTCACAAGAGAAAGAAATCCAGACATTCGGATGGCATTGGCCACAGCTTTCGGAAAGAGTAAAGATATAGATTTTCTACCTGCCCTGAAGACAGCCATGATTGCTGAAACAGATTACAGAGTAAAATGCAATGTGATGCGTGCGTTGGGAAACTTTCCATATCTTGAATTCAGAGATATAGCATTCAAAAACCTAAAAAATGATAATCTACATATAGCATCTACAGCAGCCGGAGTTTTTATGTCCAATGGTTTTATAGAAGATGTACCTGAATATATGAAGTATGACACCGTCACAATCCCATGGCAGGTAAGAGCTAAGATGAATGGAGCAGTACTTGCTCATACGGCGCTTTATTTTACAAAAAGCAAGACCGTATTTTCTGAGCGTATCAAAAAGAACTTAAAAGACGCCGAAAGTCTGTATGCCAAAGCTGCATATGTGGATGCTTTAAGCAAGGATCCATATAACTATATGATATTGACGCAGATATATGCAGAAGAAAAAAATCAACTTATCAAAATATCAGCCATCGAAGGGATTGGAAATATATTAAAAAATCCTTTGTTTTTTAGGGCTTTCGGCAATGGATTCGGCAGGATAAAAGCAGAAATGTTAAACACTCTAGCAAATGCCATTACAAGTGGAGATGTCGGCCAGATAGCTGCAGCTTCTGTTATACTTAAAGAACCATCCCTGCAATGGAAAGAGTGGCTGAAAGATCTGACTTTTATGAAGGAAGCTTTGGCCAAACTAAAGTTACCCAAAGAAGTGGAAGCGTACAATGAGTTGCAGTCTTGTATTTCTTTTCTGGAAGGTAAAGAATATAAGGCTGATAGACCTGCATATAATCATCCTATTGATTGGGCGCTTCTTCAGACTGTGAGCGACTCAAGTATCGCCGCAATTAAAACAACTCAAGGATTAATCAGAGTAAAATTATATAAAAAGAATGCGCCTGGTTCTGTGGCGAACTTTGTACATCTTATCAATGAAAAGTTTTATAATGGAAAGGCATTTCATCGGGTAGTGCCCAATTTTGTCATACAGACAGGATGTCCCAGAGGAGATGGATATGGTTCATTGGATTATTCAATAAGATCTGAATTGCCTCAGATTTATTATAATGGCGAAGGGTACATTGGTATGGCTTCTGCCGGTATTGATACAGAGGGCACTCAATGGTTCATAACTCATTCAGCAACGCCTCATCTTGATGGCAATTACACCATATTTGGTAAAGTAGTGGAAGGTATGGATGTGGTGCACAAGATCCAGCAAGGCGATAAAATCAATGAAATAATATTTGTAAAATAATGATTATTTCATAAATCTTAATATCAACGCCGGAAGCAACAGTAAGTCGCAAATTACAGCACTGATTAGGGTAACTGAGATAAGTATTCCTACTGTAAATGTGGGTGGATTGACAGAGAATATCATGATGAAAAATCCAAAAAAGAGAATAATTGTTGTAAATATAATTGCCTTTCCGGTTTCTTGAATGGTTTGTCCTATGGCTTCATTTTTTTCCATACCCGTATTGATGCATAACTTATATCTGGAAAGAAAATGAATCGTATCGTCCACGGCTATACCAAATATTATGGTGAACATTATGGCCACTCCAGCTTCAAGTTCGATGCTAAAATATCCGAGCAAACTTGCTGCAAAAAGCAATGGAATGATATTGGGGATCAAAGCAATGACCAGCATTCGTAGTGACCTGAATAAAAAGCCCATCAATACAGCTATTATTACCAATGAGATCCCAAGTCCTTGCAAGAGATTTACTGTCACATATTCAGCATTTTTATCAAGAATCAATCCTGTGCCTGTCCTTTTTACAGAGATAAGACTGGTATCTATATTATTATTTACCCAAAAATCCAGTTCTTTACCCAGAGATTTGATGCTGTCTGCGCCGATGTCTGTGATGCGGGAAGAAATTCTTGTTTTACTTTTATCTGAGCTTACCAGTACATTTGTTTCGTCTCTTCCGGCCCTATCAAGCAATTTTTTAAATACATAAAATTCATCTTCGGTGGCCGGGAAAATATAGGCCGAGTCATTATTGGCATGGTTCATTTTATTCATACTTTTGTATAGTGTTGCCAAAGAAACCGAAGATTTAATTACACCCGTCGATTTTATTTTTTCTTCCAATTTATCCACTTCTTTCAGTATATTAAAATCATCTGCTTTTTCTTCAGTTTTGGAAGTGACAGCAAACTCCAAAGGCCTGAATCCTGCAAAATTTGATTCAAAATATTTAAAATCTTTTGTAACTTTTGCACCACGAGGCAGATTATCTTCTATGTTATAATTGGTACTGATTTTCATCATTCCAAAGACAAACAAAACCAAGAAACCAACTGTAACTGTGTATATTGTTTTTTGCTTTTGTAAATTTATTTGAAATATTTTTTCAAGAATATTTTTCCATCTGGATTGATGATAATTTTGTCTAATAATCTGTACTTTATCAAACATAGATAGCAAAGATGTGGTAAAAAACAATACAGTTAAATAGGCAATCATCACACCTATGGCCGCATTCCAACCGAAATCACTGATCGTCTGTAATCTGGATGTCATTAAAGAAGCAAATCCGATAGAAGTTGTAAATGATGTCATAAATGTGGCTAAGCCGATCTCTTTTATAGTGGTCTGCATGGCTTCTTTTTTTTCTTTGCCTGCATTAAGTTCGTCTACATATTTTGAAAAAATGTGGATGACATCTGATGACCCTACTATCAGCATAATGACCGGGAAAAGGGCTGATATAGCATTTAGCTCAATACCTGTAAATCCAAGATAACCGGTAAAAAGAAGTAATCCCAATGCAATACTACCCAAAGAAATGATAATACCAACAAGTTTTCGATAGATCAACACCATGATTAAAGATACCAGTATGATCGATGAAATAAATGCCAGAAGCATTTCACGTTTTTGGAAATCTATCAGTTCCCTTTGAAAATATGCTCTACCAAGTATATGAGTTTTTTCTGTGAGGTTATAATGCTGTAAAAGTGAATCTACAGCATTGGTCAAATTTCTTGACTCATTAATGTCAATATTTTCTTTAGTTTTAGCCACAATTACCAGTGAAGTCGCAGCACTATCTATCAGATTGTAAACAAATCTTTCATCTCTGAGTATGGCTTCTTTATCATTCGGGTATAAGGAAGGATTGTCCATGTGTATCAAAGGGATGGTAGAATAACCAAATGGTGTCCGTACCGGAGTTTCGATCAGAGTAAGTGACTGAACTTTAGTAATCAATGGAACAGTCCTTAACTGAAGACTTAGGTCATGAAATGTGCCAAGAAAAGATGAGTCAAATACTGTGGGTTTATTTTCTACTGCGATGAGTAAAAAATTGTCATCTGCTTCAAAATCTTTGGTAAAATTTTTATAATATTCTAAATCCGGATCACCTTTTGGGAAAAACTGCTCAAAGGAAAAACTGAATTTCAGTTGTGTGGAATAATAGCCACTTATGATAGCAAGGATAGCAAAAAAAATAATTATTGATCCTCTGTACTTCAAAAACATATGTTCAAACATCTGATAAGCATTAGAAATACATTATCAGGGATATTGTTGTCTGGAAAATTATCTATTTTTGGGTGTATCCCATTTTTGCATTTTTAGGAGAGCACTCATAAGTCTGAAACATCAGGTGTTCACCTAACACATCCTTTCTTAAAGGTTATTTTTGTTGTAGATATGTGTTTTAAAACTCATATTTACTTCCGCCAGCTTTTCCAGGCATTTATCAATCCATTGGTTGAGCTGTCAAATGATGATGTTTTTTTATCCGAAGTCAATTCAGGTAAGATTTTACCTGCCAGTTGTTTACCGAGTTCTACGCCCCATTGATCAAAACTATAGATATTCCAGATCACACCCTGTACAAAAATTTTATGTTCGTACATAGCAATAAGCTGACCAAGCGTTTCAGGATCCAATTTTTTTACTAAAATAGAATTGGTGGGTTTATTGCCATCAAAAACCTTAAAAGGCACCAAAGGCAAATATTCTTCTGGTTTTTTTCCGCTCTTTTCAAACTCCGAAATCACTTCATCTCGAGTTTTTCCTTGCATCAGGGCTTGCGTTTGTGCAAAAAAATTGGATAGCAATAGAGTGTGATGACTTCCGATATCATGGTGAGAGATCGCAGATGCTATAAAATCACAAGGAATTAATCTTGTTCCCTGATGAATGAGTTGGTAAAAAGCATGTTGTCCATTGGTGCCGGGTTCTCCCCATATGACCGGACCTGTTTGATAAGTGGTTGGTTGCCCATTTCTATCCATACTTTTTCCATTGCTTTCCATATCGGCTTGCTGTAAATAAGCAGCAAAACGATGCATATATTGATCATAAGGCAATATGGCTTCTGATTCAGCGCCAAAAAAGTTGATATACCAAATTCCAATCAATGCCAATATTACCGGAATATTCTTTTCAAACGGTGTATTGGCAAAGTGTCGGTCCATTTTATAAAATCCGGTCAGCATTTTTTCAAAATTATCATATCCTATAGCCAGAGCAATGGAAAGTCCTATGGCAGAGGTAAGTGAATACCTTCCGCCTACCCAATCCCAGAATTCAAACATATTTTCAGGATCTATCCCAAATTTGACAACTTCTGCTTTATTGGTAGAAAGGGCAACAAAGTGTTTTTTAATATGATTTTCATCTTTTGCAGTACTTAAAAATAGTTCTCTGGCCGTATATGCATTGGCCATGGTCTCCTGAGTTGTGAATGTTTTGGAAGCAATAAGAAACAGGGTTGTACTGACGTCCAGATTTTTTGTCACTTCTAAGATATGGGTAGCATCAACGTTAGAAACAAAGTGGACATTTAACCTGGTTTTGTAATGTTTTAGTGATTCCGTGACCATTACCGGGCCCAAATCAGATCCACAGATACCTAGATTTACGATATCTGTTATTGGTTTACCGGAGTAGCCTTTCCACTTGTCATTGATGATCTGGTCACAAAATCTCTTCATTTTGGCTTTTACTGCTTTCACATCAGACATAACATCTTGTCCATCTACTGTGAGAGGACGTCCGGATTTATTTCTTAAAGCAGTATGGAGCACAGATCTATTTTCTGTGACATTTATTTTTTCACCTGAATACATGGCTTTTATTGCATCTTTGAGTTTGCAGTTTTTTGCCAGCTGAACCAACAGATTCATTGTTTCTTTGGTGATAATATTTTTTGAGTAGTCGACCAGGATGTCTTCAAAACGAATAGAAAAGGACCCAAACCGAGTATTATCCTGTTCGAAAAGTGATTTCATCTGAACATTTTTTATGCTTTTGTGATGTTTCACTAATTTGCGCCATGAAGGTGTTGTAGTCGGATTGATATTATGTAACATCTTTTATCAGAATAATTATGAATGGGCAAAGTTAACATACTATGATAAAATAAATCATTACTTTTCAAGATTAATACATTCTTAATTCAATAATGATTGCTTACCCTGTAAAGTTTTAATTTAGCGAAAAGCTGGGAAATTTTGTAATCATCTCATGAAATAGTATCTGGTTATAGTTGTAGTCAAGGTATTTTGTCATTGGCAGTTTTTCGATCAGATTGATAAGTTCAGCTTCAGAATGACATACAAATATAGCCCAAAGTTTACTTCGATCAGCAGCTAATGTGTATGAAAGAAGTTTGCCGTTGTAAAAATAGGTTTCTACTTTATTTCGCTGGGCAGGTATAGACTCAGCCATTTCTTGAGTGAAGTCATCCGGTATCGTAAACTCCACCATGTATCTGATATTTCCACCATTTTCACTCATTCTGAATCTTTATTTTATGGTTAAAACACAGCGTAGCCAAACTCAATTTTAGCTCTTATATTTGATGTGGTAAAACTTCTTAAATTTATTCTGACTTCCAGATCAATAAACTCTTCATTCATCATATCTTTTAGTTGGGTCGTACTACTTAACATCCTAAGTTGGGTATCTGTATTTACAGGCACAAAATCAAGATAATACATTTCTCTCTTTTTATTGGCATCTTTTTTTGAAACAGCATAAATCGATATTCTGCTTATAAAATCAAAATCGACATCCTGAAATTTTGATCTTATCAGACCTCTTGATGCAGAAATATTTACAATCGAAGATGTATCCACACCTTTCAGGGCTGCATTTTGCAAATAAAAAGTAGGTACATTTCTGATGATGAAGTAATGCGTTTCAACAGTATTCAGACCTGTAGGTATATCAAATTCTGCATCCAAAGCTACTTCATACCTCACCAAAGTTTCCTTTTCGCAGGATGTAAAAAGCAATAAACCAAATAAAATGACTCCAATATTTCTAGCCAACATTATATTATTTATACCTTAATTATAACAACGGATGAGCGAATAAAATTGTTAATCAGAAGCAGTATTATTTATCAGATGTTTTTCTGTAAAATTTATTTATTAAAAAAACCATAGTATTTTAATTAATTATATTGATGGTTCATATATTGCACTTTAATTTATTTACATTTGGTTAAGTGATTAAAAAGTTGTTTTTAGGTGTATAAAAAGCACTCAATTAGTGGTGAAATATCGCCATACTAGCCAAATGTAAATTATTGGTCTTTTATTTGCAGGTTTATTTATTATTTATTTTACAGTTAAAATATTATGGGAGAACAGAAGGTATCGCTGGTAAATGATCAGAAGCAAATGCAAAAATTTGTTAAGTCATTGTTGAATGATGTAAGTGCACTTGAATATATGCTGGACAATGATTGGTTTGAGTCAGACGTGATTCGTATCGGGGCAGAGCAGGAGATGGTCATGGTAGATAAAACTACTTTCAAACCATCCCTCGTAGCTATGGAAGCACTTGAGAAAATGCAGCATTATCCATGGGTAGAAACCGAGTTGGCAAAATTTAATCTGGAAACCAATATTGAACCCAGGGTTTTTGAAAAAGATTGTTTTGCTTTACTGGAAAATGAGAATACAGATAAGCTCAATAAAATTCAGGAAGTACTCGACGGAATGAATACGTCCATTGTCTTGACGGGGATTCTACCAACATTAAGGAAATATCATCTTGAGATGGAAAATCTCACGCCAAAGAAAAGATATTTTGCTTTGATGGAAGCACTCAATAAACAATTGATAGGTCAGTCTTATGAGTTGAGGATATTGGGTATTGATGAGTTGCTTGTAAAGCACAGTTCCCCATTACTGGAAGCCAGCAATACCAGTTTTCAGGTACATCTTCAGGTAGCCCCGGATGAATTTGTGAAAATGTACAATATTGCACAAGCTTTGGCAGGTCCAATGATGGCCATAGCTGCAAATAGCCCGATTGTGTTTGGAAAAAGACTTTGGCATGAGACCCGAATTGCCCTGTTTCAGCAATCACTTGATACGCGTACGACACACGATCACATGCGTGAAAGAAGCCCAAGGGTTAGCTTTGGCAGAGACTGGTTGCACGATTCCATCCTTGAGATTTACAGAGAAGATATCGCCAGATTTAGGGTACTCCTCAGCAGTGATGTGGAAGAAGACTCACTGGCTGCTATTAAATTGAATCAGGTGCCAAAACTCAGAGCTCTACAGGTTCATAATAGTACTGTATACCGATGGAACAGACCTTGCTACGGAATCAGTGAAAACGGGAAACCCCATCTGAGAATTGAAAATAGGATTCTTCCTTCTGGTCCTACAGTTCTGGATGAAGTAGCCAATGCTTGTTTTTGGCTCGGATGTATGATAGGGATGTCTCAGGAAGTGGATGACATAAGGACAAAGATGTCATTTGTAGATGCAAGAGATAACTTTGGGAAAGCAGCTAAATTCGGTATTGATTCTAAATTCACCTGGTTTTTTGATGAAAAGATATCAGCTGAAGACTTAATATTTAGGTTGCTTCCTATAGCCAGAAAAGGTCTGGAGTCAAGAAATGTGGACAATGCCGATATAGATAAGTATCTGAATGTAATACAAAAGAGAGCTGAAAAAAGTATGACAGGCGCGAGATGGATGCTTCGGGCATTTACCAAATTGCATGAAAATTCAAATACAGATGAAGCATTAAGTGTATTAACCGCAACTATGATCAATAATCAACAATCCAATAAACCAGTGCATGAATGGGAAATGCCAAGTATTGATGATCTGAAAATGTATCGCCCTTCTCATTTAAAAGTATCAGAATTTATGCTTACTGACCTGTATACGGTCCAAAAAGATGATATCGTGGATTTGGTAGCTGAACTTATGGACTGGAATACCATCCGATATACACCGGTAGAAGATACTAAAGGCAAATTGGTAGGTTTGGTGACGGCTAGATTGTTACTTCGCAATTATATTAAAAATAAAAGTAATCCTAAAAAAACAACTTTAGTCTCAGAGATTATGATTCAAAATCCAATCACAGTTACTCAGGATACCAATATTTTGGATGCCATGAAGCTCATGAAGGATAATAAGATAGGTTGCCTTCCTGTCGTAAATGGTGATGAACTGGTGGGATTAATATCTGAAACAGAGTTTCTAAGGATCACAGCAAGATTACTAAACAGGGTATAGTCTCAGGCTTTGATTTCAATCTACTGAATGCCAAATGTTTTATTCCTGATCCTTAACAAGAAGCAAAGCTGGATGTCGAACAGTTAGTTTTGCATTTGTGCCTATGGTTAGTGATTTGATGTGATAGGTTTGTTGAGATTGCAGAATAATTTCTATTGGACTGCTTTGATTTGGGACAGCGATATTGTGGCATGATTCAGGGAGAGCAAGTAAACTCCAGTTGTTGGTATTGGTCCACATATCTGAAGTTGCCGTCCAGGTATTCTGAAATTCGGTTGCAATGATGACATCCAGTTCTGTGGGAGTACCTTTAGCGTCCCAAATACTGTATGGAGTGAGTTTTACCTGATGTACTGGGGCATTCATATTCCATTGTATGGTCACAATAGAAGAAAGCGGGTTATTATTTAAAATGTTGCCACCTGTAACTTCCCAATGATAATATGTAGCTAAACCCTGATTGGTAGAATATGACTGCACTAAATCACTATTACACACATATTTTTTACCTGATATGATATGCAGCTCAGGTTGTAGTAACTGGCTAAAAAACCAATTTGAGATTTCAGGAACAATATCACTATATAAACTCATAGACGTTGCTTCATGAACACTATGACCTCTATTGGTATATGAATTAAACTTATTTTGAAGCTGTATTATATCTGCTCTTTGTTTCATTGGCAAACTACCATACACTACAGGTAAATCAAATCCTATGATCAATCCAGAAACGTTGCCAAAGGGTTGCCCAGAATTATAAGGAACGGTGCCATCATCCGTACTATGAAACATTATTATTTTTGGGTCGCCACTATTTTCCAGGTATGACGTAAAACCAACTGCTCCTGCCAGACTGAAAACGGCTTTTGCCTTACCGCTAAAACTGTTATTATCTCCCACACAATCAAGACAGCCCTGGTCCTGACACCAACAAATAGAAGTATCAAACAAGCCACATCCCTGCGGATATTCATAAGTAGATGCCGGTCTTTCAGACTCAAGATCCAGATAAGCATTATGTGTAGCTACAAATGCACCGGCACTATGTCCACCTATATAAATCTGATTTGGATCTACCCTATAGATATTCGAACCTGCTGCATCAGCTTTAAAAAATCTTACCGCCGATCTGCCATCCTGCACACCTCTGTATACGGCTCTCATGGATAAAGCATCATCAAAAACATTCATGCCCAGACGATAATCAATGACCGCGGTGACGAATCCTCTTTTAGACAGTTCCTGAGCGATCAAGCGAATGTTGAAATTATCTTTGCTTCCGGATACAAAACCCCCACCAAAGCAGATAATGACCACGGGCCTTTTTTTGAGAGTATCTCCTGTTGGCTGGAAAATATTCATGTACAAATTTACATTGGTAGTGCTGAATTCATCCACATTAAGGGGATATCCCGTTGTAGTCTCGTAAAATCCGCCTCCGGGATTTGGTTTGGGGACATTTGTACTAAATTTTATATTGGTGGTTTCAGTTACTGTGGAAAATAGCTGCGCAGTGTATCTGTTAGTTGGAGGTTGTCCAAATAAACCTCCGAAAGTGATTAATATTAGAATTGATAAACAAACCGTTTTTATCATCTTTCAGCCTGTTGTAATTTAAACAATGGGACCAGACTCTGCTGAAAAGATATACTTTTTATAAATTTTGTATGAAGAAACTCATATTTTTCAACAGACATATTTTCTTTTTTACACAAATACATTAAACGCGCTCTTTTATTTTTGGCGTAATTTGTTTGAGCATCCTGAAAGAGTAATAAGCTCTTTTTTTCCGATTCAGTAAGTATTTCTGACTTTTCGTTAAAACCGTTTTTAATAATTTCTTGTAATCTGTCTATTGAAATTCCTGATGTAATAACGACTTCCTGTATGATTGAATCAATATTTAGACCTGACGTTACTGATGTAGATTTGATTTTTACAAAAGTCTGAAGATCGGATTCGTTATATAAAGTATCACTATTTTGTGCTGCAAGTACTATTGAAAATAACAATAAAAAGATGATCGCTGCAGGACGCATTATTTGTAAATTTGATTCAAAAGTAATTAAAAAGGGAAAATGATCTAAATTTTACGATTGATTTATTTTTTCCATTGGAATGAAGAAATTAATGAATCGACATCTTCCTTTAAAAATGTAAGTACATGAGCAGTGGAGTCAGGGTTAACTTTACTGTTGAAATATAGAGATGCCCTAAAGAAATGTAATTTTTCATCTGTGAGGTAAAATTGAACAGGACTGGCAACCGGACCTTCGATATCAAATAAAATTCCCTTGACGCCTGATTTATTACTGATTACAGTTTCTTTTCTGTAATTGGCTTTAATATTGTGTTTGCCGGCGATGTTGAAAGCATCATTTATAAGATCCGATAGATTTTTTTTCTTTGTGATCTCATAATAACTGCAATGAAGTGTAGCATTTAGATCTTTAATTTCAATATCAAACCAACAGGGATGTATAGGTTCACCTTCAAAAATAAATGAATCTTTTACAATTTTGCTGTAGTTTGGAAAACGGAAATTAAAATTGCATATAGATGTATCAAATGTAGAAAATGATCTCTCAGGATATGTTACCCGCGGATACATTCTTGGTTTAGGTAATATTGTCTCGTTATTTTCACAGGAAACGATAATAAGGACTATAAAAACAGATAAATAATATATTATGTTTTTAGTTTTCATGAATGATAAGGCTAACTTTTTCAATTCTTCTTTTTGTAACGGACACCACTTTTAAGGTTAGATGACCTATGGCAATTTCTTTCTCGGAAGAAGGAATCGTACCAATGATTTCCAGGATAAGACCTCCTAAAGAGTCAGCTTCACCGCGGACATTGTCAAAGTAACTGGTGTTTTCCCCAATAATTCTGCATACGTCATTCAGTAGGGTTTTACCTTCCAGAATATAATTGTTGGGAGATATCTTAATATAATCTACTTCTTCATCGGTATCAAACTCATCTTTGATGTCACCTACTACTTCTTCCATGATATCTTCCAGCGTGGCCACACCTGCAGTACCTCCATATTCATCTACAATCACGGCCATATGCATGCGCTTTAGCTGAAACTCTCTGAGAAGTTCATCAATTTTTTTTGATTCCGGGACGAACAATACAGAGCTTCTGATTAGTTTTTGCCAGATAAAGGTGTCCCCTTCTTCTGTACACGCCAGTAAATCTTTTACATAAAGGATACCCACTATATTATCCAACTCTTCTTTATACACAGGCAATCGCGAAAACCCGGACTCTTTTACAATCTTCATCACTTCCTTAAACCCCGCAGTTTCATCCAGTGCTACAATATCCATTCTGGGATGCATTATCTGTCTGGCAGAAATATCTCCAAAATTAACTATTCCTTTCAGAATGTCGGCCTCTTGTGTGGATTCATCAGAACTATTGGTTACCGTCAGATCTATAGCAGTGTCAATGTCTTCTTTACTGGTAAGGCTCTGGGGATTATTATTGCCTAGAGATTTTTCCATGGCTGTAGACCATCCTACCAGAATTTTGCTTGCCGGAGTAAATATGTACATTAAAAAAGTCAATGGCACAGACATGATATGTAAAATTCTTACTTTATTCAATGTAGCGTAAATTTTAGGCATAGCTTCTCCAAACAATACCAAAATAAAAGTAACACCTACCACAGTGATAAGGAAGTTAAAAACATTTGCTATAGTTTCGGGAGTGGTAAAGCCGTAAAGTAAATTGTTATGTAGCCATTGCCCTGCCATCAAAATTGACGATTCTCCAATAAATTCTCTCAAAAGTTGTTCTGCAACAATTACTATGGCGATATTAACAAAATTATTGGCAATCAATATAGTGGCAAGGAGATATCTTGGCTTTTCTTTCAATGCAAGAATTCTTTGTGAGGCTGATGTGTTTTCTTCTTCAAGATCTTTTACATCTTTCAATCCCAATGAAAAATAAGCAACTTCTGAAGCAGAGATAAGCCCTGAACAAATCAGCAGAACAACAAAAAATAATAGAGAGAACAAAATACTTCCGGATGGTTGGTCTATTGTATTTTGAAATAAAATAAAATATAAATTGGGTTCAGGGTCCAAAATAATTGTTTTAGTTAAAAAATGTTCCCATGTTTTTAAAATGGTAAATCATCTTCCGGGGCAGGTGCATTTGTCGGGTTATTATTGGTCTGAGTTGATACCTTATTAAAAGGATCGTCTTCTACTCCCGGGAATCCGCCACTAAGTTGTTGACCTTTGCTTTCTCTCTTCTCTAATGAGTTGACAGAATTAGCTACAATTTCGGTAGTAGATCTCTCCACACCATCCTTGTCCATATATTTTCTGTGTGTAATTTTACCTTCTATATAAGCAAGATTTCCCTTTTTTAGTTCTCTTTCCGCCCTTTCTGCCAGACCTCTCCACACTACAATATTATGCCATTCTGTGATGGTCTGCCATGTATCGTTTTTATCTTTATAATTTTCATTGGTAGCGAGAGAAAATGTGCCCACTTTGGTTCCGTTTTCCAGTGTCCTGATTTCAGGATCTTTTCCCAAATGTCCAATTAAAGTTACCTTATTTATCATGTTGTAATATTATCTTATGAACAAATTTTTTTATTGAAGCTTTCTTTTTTTATCATTAAAATATTAGAAATCCTTTATTTTCAGATATTCAGTAATGATTTTTGGAAATGCAAAGTTTGATACTTTTTTGCGTTCTACCAAATAATGTCCTTTATTTATTTTTTTAGTCGGTAGTGTTAGGGTTATTTGATAGAATACTGCCACAATCTTTCTGTGTGTAAGTTCCTGCTTTGACACCAATTTTTTTTTGACCATATATGAATTATCAATGGAATGGGTAAAAATTTTCCGTATACATTGATAAATGATTTCGTCTGAGGGCATAAGTTCTGAATCGGACTCAATCATTGGGTATTGAAATAGTTTTTTCCATATATCATTGCCGGAACGCTGAACTAAAACAGTGTGGTCATCGGGGAGAAGAATGTCAAAGTAATGAAAATATCTGATTTTTTTAAGCGGTTTCTTATTTTTAAAAGGTATATCCTTGATCTGATCATGGTGGTAAGCCAAACAATATGAATGAAAAGGACAAATATCACATTGGGGGAGTTTTGGGGTGCATACAGTGGCTCCAAAATCCATGATAGCCTGATTAAAAGCAGCGGGATCGGCACCGTGAATCGCTGAAAAAACAAATGTATGTATTCTTTTGAGCACATCGACATTGTCAATAGGCTGGACTATGCCGAGTATTCTGGAGATTAACCTTGTTACATTACCATCTACCACAGGATATCGCAACCCATAAGCGAAGGATGATATAGCCGCTGCCGTATAAGGACCGATACCCTTTAGTTTAATGATTTCATCATATCTATCCGGAAATTTACCATTGAAGTTTGAATATATAAATTTTGCAGTATGATGAATATTGCGAGCTCTGCTATAATAGCCAAGTCCTTCCCAAAGCTTTAATACATCATCTTCTGCTGCATTGGCGAGTGTGATTATATCCGGAAATCGTTTGATAAAGTTAAGATAATACGGTGTGCCTTGAATTACTCTGGTCTGCTGTAGTATTATCTCAGAAATCCAAATTTTATAAGGGTCATTGGTTTCTTTCCAAGGCAATTGCCTTTTATTTTCTTCCGCCCATCCCAGAAGTAAAGCAGAAAAATTATCGGGACTCATAATTCAGACAAACTTGATTATTCAAAAAATAAAAGGCCGCAATTTGATCGCGGCCTTTAAATAACTTTATGCTAATTCTGCAAATTAAGCTGATAAAGATCTGACGAGTGAATAGTCGCCATAACTTTCTTTGATCATTTCTTTCAGTGCTTTTCTGGCAAAAAATATCCTACTCTTGACAGTACCAAGGGGAAGATTAAATTCGTCTGCAATTTCCTGATATTTAAATCCTTCATAATGCATTACAAATGGTATCCTGATACTATCTTCCAATGAGTTAATCATAGCATTCAACTCATCCATCAGTATATTTCTTGTTGCATCATTTTCGATCGCTACACTACCGGAATTTATGAAATACAAATTGTCTGTAGAATCGATAATTGTATTTGATTTGGCTTTTTTACGATAATTATTGATAAAAATATTTTTCATTATCGTAAAAGTCCAAGCCTTAAAATTTGTGTCAGGTCTGAATTTATCTCTGTTTGTTATGGCTCTGATAGCAGTTTCCTGATACAGATCTCTGGCATCTTCAGTATTTTTTGTAAGATTATATGCGAAAGCATTTAAGGAATCTGTCAGAACCTCAAATTTTTTATCAAATTCCAATGTTGACATGATTATCATTTTTGTTGCAACAAATGTACATATATATTAAACAATAATCAAAAATATATGTATGGAATAGTGTTAATAAAATACTAAATTTTAAACGTTTGAATTAAACAGACTAATAATCAATTATTTATTGTTTAGAAGCAATAAAAATAAGCAAACAAATATTTTCTATTTTCTGCTGATCTTTCAATTAATGGTATTAAATATTACTAAGCGATCATCGATCTTACTAAATAATAATCACCATAGCTTTTTTTAATCATGTCTTTCAGCGCTTTCCGGGCAAAAAATATTCTGCTTTTAACAGTACCCAATGGCAAGTCAAACATATCCGCAATTTCATTGTATTTGTAACCTTCGTGGTGCATGACAAATGGTGTTCTAATGTTTTCCTCCAGCGAATCTATCATCCCCTGAAGTTCTTTCATGAGCATATTCCTTCCTCCATCATTTGTGATCGTATTCGGACCACTGTCAATGAAAAAGTTATTGTCAGTAGAGTCAAGTATAGTATTTGACTTAACTTTTTTTCTGTAATTATTGATAAAAATATTTTTCATAATGGTAAATGTCCAGGCTTTAAAATTAGTTTCCGGCCTAAACTTATCTTTATTATGAATGGCTCTAAAAGCAGTTTCCTGATATAGATCTTTTGCGTCTTCGGAATTTTTTGTCAGACTATATGCAAAAGCATTTAACGACTCAGTCAGGAAGTCAAGATTCTGATTAAATTCTATTGTTGACATTATTTATTTATTTAGTAATGCAAAGATAATGTTTTGTTTAACAATATGCAATATAATGTTAAACAAAAATATCTTATATGCCTATAAATATCATTAATATCGAGTTGAAATACAATTTATTTTGCATTACTTTGATTTCTGAATGTATATGTGAATTCGAACAAAAAAGTTAAAAAATAAAAGAATGCCACTAAGACCCAAGTCTATATGGGACATAAATAAATGATTATCAACTGTTTGAATAGGTGGTACCTTGTGACTAAAGGCCTTTGTAGCAAAATTTTACTTCCCGGAGTGAACTCAGATATAGAATAGAAAAACATCTAATGATTAATTCTCAAAAATAAATTGGTTTGAAATTAATATCTTAACCAAAGTGCTCGTTTTGATTAAAAACGAAGTTAAAGTGTCTTTAAGTGAAGTATTTTCAGGATATTTATCGTTGGTTTAACATAAAGAAATGTAAGTCAACGTCTTTATGATACCAGAATAATTTTTTTGTTATCGATAAAGAAATAGGACATCATTGTCTTTTCTCAAATATATTATGGTCACTAAAGACATTCACAAACTGACATCCAACATGAGTACTTAAAAACTAACCACATGAACATTATAAATAAGAACGGCATCTTTTCTGACACCAAACGGTGGATTGTTGCCATATCCAAGGGCTGAAGGTATAATAATGGTACCTTTACCATCTATTCCAAACTGGCTTAACCCGATTTTTAGACCGCTGATGGCAGTTGATAGTTTTATTTTGATGGTATGGTCTGTTGGTGATTGATCAAATATAGTATTGTCAAGATATTTGGCTGTGTAGGCCATTTCCACTATACTTGTTTCAGCAGGCCTTGAATCAGATCCAGGCTGATCTATCACAACATACACGCCTGCTGTATCGGTGGCCATCCATCCCAAATTATTCAGATAGTTTTGTATATCTACTTTTTCCAACTCATCATTATCAGAACATGATGCGATAATGAACAAACATAAAATCAATACAACTGAAGTAAATTTCATAACATAGCGTTTAAAAATCAAAAACTTCAATATCAAAAGCTAGTACAGCAAAAGCTCTGCCGCTTATTTCTCTGGATCCATAGCCATACTTTGATGGAATCAATAAAGTACCTTTGCCGCCGCGTCCAAATTTAGGAATTCCGATCTGCCAGCCCTCAATGACTGAGTATAAAGGAAATTTTGCTTTGACAGAAGAATCAAATGTACCTCCATCTAAAAAATATCCTCTGTAAGTCACAGTTACTTCACTGGTGATTTTTGGTTTTTCAACCGTGCCTTCATTTTCGGTTACATAATATATACCGTCAATGGTTTTTTGGGCAGTTAGATTTTTTGATTTAATATAGTCTTCTATCAGTTTTGTGTCAAGTGCAAATTGATCTTCTACACTCAACTCATCGTCACCACAAGAACCCAAGAATAAAACTGACACCAGAAGAATAAACATATGTTTCATAAAGATAATATTTGATTGAATAATGTAAATGATACCATTTCAATCCGCAAATATGTCACTCTCTTTTTAAATGACCGCTATATTATCTGTTATTTATTGAATTTCTGTCTGGTTTTTTCTATTTTCGCTTAGACTACATTCCAAAAATTGTAAATAACCATCTATACCTTCTACAAAGGGTCTTGGTTTACTGATTACTTTTTGGTCATTCGTAGCAAGGACATAAAGCGGCTGTGAATTTTGCTTAAAATTCACAATTTGAAAATCAGCCCATTTGTTTCCGACATTTCTCAGTTTTCTACCGCTATGCTCAGAAATATAAACAGTAGAAAGTTTTTTGTCTTCATCGACATACAGTGATATCAAAACTACAGAATCATTCAGGATACCTCGGATTCTGTCATCCACCCAAATATGCTCTTCAGTTTTTCTGCAATTGACACATCCATGACCTGTAAAGTCGAGCATGACAGGTTTATTTACTTCTTTAGCATAACTTATGCCTTCAAAGTAGTCCTTAAAACAATTAATATTATTGGCACATTTTGAAAAAGAAGGATATTTGGATTTTATTGACGCATCAACATCTTGTGGTTTTATAAAAAAGTTATAATGTGCCGGAGGAGCCAGTCCACTCATCAACCCCAAAGCATTATAATCCCCTGTTTTTTCGTTTATTCTAAACGCCGTAGAAAGATAAAATACAAGCAAAACAGACAATGCTCCAAAAGCCATTCTGGTAATGGATAATTTTTTCAAAGGGCTATCATGAGGAAACTTAATGAATCCAAACAGATATAGACCCATGGCAGCAAAAACTGCAATCCAGATACCCATAAAAAGTTCATATTTCAAGATTCCCCACCCATTGGTCATATCTGCAACGGAAAGAAATTTAAAAGCCAGGGCCAATTCTAAAAACCCGAGCACTACTTTTACCGAATTCATCCAGCTACCTGATTTAGGTAAGGTATTGAGCCAGGCAGGAAAAGCAGCAAACAATCCGAATGGCAATGCCAATGCAGAAGAAAAACCCAGCATCACCAAAAAAGGTCCCATGTATTCTCCTTTGGTGGCAGCCTGCACTATTGCTGTACCAATAATAGGTCCTGTACACGAAAAGGATACCAAAGCAAGTGTGAAAGCCATAAAAAAGATTCCAATCAACCCACCTTTGTCTGCAAGTCGATCACTTCCTGTACTCCAGCTGCTTGGTAATGTGATCTCATAGAATCCAAAAAATGAAAATGCAAAAGCAATAAATATAACGAAGAAAAGAGTATTGGCTATCCAGTTGGTTGACAATCTGTTAAGTGCTTCCGGGCCAATGAAAATGGTAATTAAGAGCCCGATGAGTACATAAATTACTATAATAGATGCTCCGTATATCAATCCATTGACCCAACCTTTTCTTTTGGTATCTTTGGTAAAAAAGCTGATGGTAATCGGTAACATTGGAAAAACACAAGGTGTAAGTAAGGCGAGAAGTCCACCAATAAATCCAAAAATAAATGTCCACAAAAGTCCTTCTTTCTTTTCTTCAGTACCTCCGCATGTACTAAGGGGTGATTCATATGTAGACAAAAGTGATGGTATCTTCTGATCGATTTTATCACCATTTATGATAGCTCCAACCCCAAAATCTGACAGATTACTGTCAACCCCCGGGATGATATTTGCAGAAGATGTGGAGTCTTTCTTTGCCATATCTTCATCATTTCCGGTTACTTTGACGTTTTCCAGGTTTTCATTGGTTTTTGAATTTAATGGTGCAGCCCCATCTGGTGGTATAGCAAAACTAAAATCAGCATCGGTAGGCGGAAGGCATTTTTCATGGTCACACGCCATAAAATTGACATACCCGATGATAGGTTTTGAAGCATCTTTTACCCTTATTTTTTGAATGATAATAAAAGGTTTATCTGCTGTAAATTTTATTACATTGACACCAAAAAATGGATCCATTCCTTCTTTTTTATAACCAGTTTCTATAGCTTTACCCACCAACTCTATACCTTCAATGGATTCATAATTGATAGAAGTAGGCACAGGTCCATCATCAGAAGTATACTGTGAATAAACGGTCCATCCTTTGTCAACTTTTGCAATATATTTTAAATTGTATTGTGTGGTATTAATTTTTTCAAGTTCGAATTTCCACTTTATAGGATTTAATATCTGAGTAGATGCCTGAAAGGAAAACATGATCATCAGGACGCTTATATAAGTAAACTGCTTCATATTGACTTAATTGAAGTTTGCATTAATTAATATCTAAATTAAAATTGACATCTGTGGGAGGAAGACATTTGGCTCCATCACAGGTCATGAAAGTAACATACCCATTTACTTTGCCGGTAGCGGATTTTTTGATTATTTTTGAGAATATGGCTTTATCCTTAAATTTGATTACTTCCACTTCAAAAAGTGGATCAAATTCTTTCATAGATGTGGTTTTTTCTTCAAAACGAACAACTTGTTCATCTATGACAAACTGAGTGGGAACAGGACCATTGTCGTCCGTAAACTGAGAGTATAGTATCCAACCTTTTTCTATGGTAGCAGTGGCAAGTATTTCAAATTCTGTGTTATTGATTTTTTTAATCTCAAAACTCCAGCGAACAGGCGTTGATTTTTGAAATTCCGGAACATCTATGGATGTAAAAAAGTAAGGAAATAAAAAGATAAGAATATACATATTAAATTAATTATACATTTTTAGAGTGTTCATTATCTAAAACTGGCGCAAATATATAGCTATCAAAACTAAGTTAAAGTGACAATAGTTACCTTTAATAAAAGTTTAACGCCCGTTTTTTTAAAATAAATATTTCTAATAAACTAAAATTTAAAACATTGTAATGTTAAATGGCACATTTCCAAAGTTTTAAACTTACAGGTTTTTGTAAACTGATCACTGCTTACTCAAATTTCAAAAGTGAAACAAACTTCAAAACGAAAGAATTTTTTGGTAATAATAAGATCAATTGTGCCATTTAACCAACGTGCTTCCCCAGGTAAATCCTCCTCCAAATGCTGTAAGCATAAGGTTATCCCCTTTTTTCAATAAAGGTTCATATTCCCATAAACACAATGGAAGGGTTCCTGCAGTGGTGTTGCCGTATTTATGTATATTTACCATCGTTTTTTCTTTGGGTATATCAAGCATGTCGCCTACAGAATTTATAATCCTCATATTTGCCTGATGGGGTACAAGCCAGGTGATATCATCCACTGTCATATTATTTCGCTCCAGCACCTGATTTACCGTATTTACCATACCATTTACAGCTGCTTTAAATACAGGCTTGCCATCCTGATACACAAAATGCTCTCTTTTAGCTACCGTTTCTGCTGTAGCTGGTTTTAATGAACCTCCAGCTTTCATGTGCAAAAACTCACGTCCTGATCCGTCAGAACGCAACACTGAATCTATCACCCCGTTACCGTCAGAAGATGGTTCGAGCATTACTCCACCGGCTCCGTCACCAAAAATAATACAAGTAGTTCTATCCGTATAATCAACTATAGAAGACATTTTATCAGCACCTATGATGATCACTTTTTTATACATACCTGATTCGATAAATTTAGCTCCTGTAGTTAGAGCAAAAAGGAATCCTGAGCAGGCAGCATTGATATCGTAACCGAATGCACTTTTGGCACCTACTTTATCCAGTATAGTATTTGCCGTATCAGGGAAAGCGGTATCGGGTGTGACTGTGGCGCATATAAGCATATCGATTTCATCCGGTGTTGTATTTGTCTTTGATAAAATCTGGCGCACCACTTCTACGCCCATATCTGACGTTGCCTTGCCTGGAGTTTTTAATATGCGCCTTTCTTTTATGCCGGTCCTTGTAGTAATCCACTCGTCTGTAGTATCTACCATTTTCTCCAAATCTGCGTTGGACAAAATATCATCCGGAACGTATCCGCCCACACCAGTGATTGCTGCATGGATTTTACTCATATTGTTTCAAATTTTGCATCTTTATAAAAGTGGCACAAGATAAGGTATTTTTGATTTCAGGACGCTAATAGTGAAAATTTTATCTCAATAAAATTAAATATTTTATATTTTTTTGTAACACATATTAGATTGTATATTAATAAATTACGAATATAATTTAATGTAAAATTACTTTTTTATCATTCTTGCTCTCTGCTTTTGGTACGGGAATTGCAATACATTAAATGTCAGTTTTACAATACAATACGAATTAAAATAATTTTTAATGTATTTTGGATCGACTGAATTTATTGTTAATTTTTAAATAAATCCATATGAAAAGGTTTCCACTTTATTTTGTTGCTTTACTTTCATATTTGTATGCATCAGTGTCTTTTGCAAATGAAATAAAGATCAATTTTGCTTCCGTCAATATCAATGATGCGCGCAAACAAGCAGGATCAGAGGGTAAGCTACTGTTTATTGATTTTCATGCAGCATGGTGTAGCCCTTGCAAATGGATGGACCAGACTACTTTCAAAGACGAGAAGGTAGCTAAATTACTGAATGATCATTTTGTATCTGTAAAAGTAGACATTGATGAATTGGCGGGTTATGAGCTTAAAAATATATATGATATTAAATATCTGCCTACCATGCTTGTCTTTAATTCTCAGGGACAACTTCTGGACAGAGTGGAAGAAACATTGTCACCACGAAAGTTGCTCGTCTTGCTGGAAAAACATAATGCTCCTGAAAATAAAGTAATCATAAGACATGATTTTAATACAGCACCTTCAGCACATGTAAAAAATACAGAAGTGATTATCTCTGAAAGTATGCAACAAACCAGTGATGAATATAACAAATATTTTTTCCAGCCACAGACCAAAAATGTCTTCAGAGTACAGGTAGGTGTGTTTGAAAGATATCAGGGTGCCAATGAAATGGTTAATGCTTTAAGGCAATTATTTACTGAACCGGTTTCTGTGGTAAACGAATATAAAGATGGTGCCCCGATCTTTAAAGTTAGAATAGGTCAGTTCAGTTCTAGTGAAGATGCTGAAAAGTTTAAACTGATATTGAAGAGCGAATATAATATGGACGGCATCATACAATAATGGCTTAATGGTTCGACGAGAAGTATATCAATTCAAAAGACATCGTGAATAAGGAACGCTAAATAGTTAAAAAATGAGCTCAATCCTGATCAAAAATATTAAAACCATGTATGGTATCCAGACACAGCCGCTTTCTTTTAAAAAAGGAGCGGCTATGTCCGTTGTTGATACTTTGGAGAATGCATTTATATTAACAGACAATGGTAAAATAGTTGATTTCGGGCCAATGAAAGAGGCACCTGAAAGGGCAGACGAAATTGTAGATGCTTCAGATCGGCTAGTCATGCCGTGCTGGTGCGACAGTCACACTCATATAGTCTATGCAGCACCAAGAGAAGGTGAATATGTAGACAGGTTGCATGGTGCCAGCTATGAAGAAATCGCCGAAAAAGGAGGTGGTATATTAAATTCAGCCCGAAAATTGCAGGAAACATCAGAAGAAGACTTGTTTTTATCTGCCGGATCAAGACTGAATGAAGTCATATCTTATGGTACAGGAGCCATCGAAATAAAAAGTGGTTATGGTCTTACTACAGAAAGCGAACTAAAAATGCTAAGGGTGATCCGGAAACTTAAAGAAAGTTCACCTGCAACGATAAAAGCCAGCTTTTTAGGGGCGCATGCCATTCCGGCCATGTATAAAGAAAACAGGCATCTTTATATTGATCTCCTCATACATGAGATGATACCTAACGTAGCCGGCGAAGGATTGGCTGATTATTGTGATGTGTTTTGTGATAAAGGATTCTATACAGTAGAAGAAACAGACAAAATATTGAAAGCAGCAGCAAAATACGGCCTGAAAGCAAAGATACACGCCAATGAACTGGCCATTTCAGGGGGCGTGCAGATAGGTATATCAAATCATGCCATCTCGGTAGATCATCTGGAAGCAATAGGACATGATGAGATTGAAGCACTAAAAAATTCTTCGACTATACCAACAGTACTTCCATCCTGCTCATTTTTTCTGAATATAAATTATGCTCCTGCACGAAAAATGATTGACGAAGGTTTGGGTATTGGCATGGCTACAGATTATAATCCAGGGTCAAGTCCATCAGGCAATATACCGATGCTCATGGCACTGGCCTGCAACAATATGCGGATCCTTCCCGCAGAAGCCTTCAATGCAGTGACCATCAATGGTGCCTGTGCGCTTGAACTTGGTGAAAGTCACGGATCAGTGGCCAGGGGAAAAGTGGCCAATCTCATCATTACAAAATCCATTCCATCCCTGGATTATATGGTGTATTCATTTGGAAGTAATCATGTGGATAAGGTAATATTGCGAGGTAAAATTCTTTAGATCAAGGATAATTTATTTTTTAGATAATATTGTCGCCAGTATAAAGACGAAGTTTTACAAGTAAATATGATAATACGACCATTAATGTTCAGGATGATAAATGTCCTGATAACACATCACTTTAAAGTCAAATAAATTTCCAATTTGCTCAAAATGAAAACAATGTACATGGGATTTTCGCAAAACAGTTTGTTTTGAGTAAAAATAAAAATTATGACGGGTAACACCCCTTTCATATTACCCATCATAATTTACAAGATAATTTACCTTATAACAAAGAACGAACTAACAGCCCATCCACCTTCTACAAAACTTTTTATAAAATATTGACCTGTATTCAAATTCGACACATCAATGTTTGTATTTTGTCCTTTTTCGAAAATCTTTTTTACAACAGTTCCATCCTTATCAACTATTTCAAAACCATTAAAATCAGCATCTACAATATCGCCATCTTTATTCAAATAGAATTCAATCCTTACTTGGTCGGTTGCAGGATTTGGAGATACTTTAAATTCATATTTCCAACGGTCACAAACATAAGGACTAGGACAAAAAATGAAACTTTGATTTACTTCTCCGCATCTGTTGCTGGCGCTAACAGTTACAAAGGCACATTGTGGCTGACCGTTTGTATATTTCCATGTGAAGTCAAATTCGTCACATGTAGAATAATTTGTTCCGGTCGTTCCATGGTCATTCCATTTGTCTACACAATTGTTTTCATCTCCAATCAACTTAACTTTAAAGTAATGACTACCCATTGCAGGATCACTACAAAGTAGATTGTAAGTTGTGCCCAACTGTCCATCTACTGTTGTTATTAAAATCTTTGGTTGTCCAATATAAATATTTTTTGTTCTTGTGGCAATACCGCATGGCGTTTCAATGGTAAAGGTTATACTTCCAGGACCACTGAAATTTCCTGTTGAAGTTACAGTTGCTGTATTTCCGACACCACCAGAAATAGTTACTGCATTGCTCGGACTAACACTCCAGGTTGTGTTTGTACACTGTTGTGGAGAAATATCCAAGGTATATGTTCTGGATTCATTTGAACATAAATAGTCATCACCGACAACTTTAGTATCTGGTTGAATCAACTCAAGTGGTATACTAATTTTTGCAGGTGTACTAGTTTTTCCACATGCATTGGCAGTTACCGTAATTTCTCCCTGGGATGTTCCATTTGGGGTTACAAATGCCGAAGGACCGGAAGTAATACCACTCCATGAGCCAAAAGACCATGTATATGTGTATCCGGCCAAACCTGATGTGCTTTGGTTACCCATCATAGCTATGGC
This sequence comes from Saprospiraceae bacterium, assembly GCA_016714445.1. Lineage (GTDB taxonomy): Bacteria > Bacteroidota > Bacteroidia > Chitinophagales > Saprospiraceae > OLB9. Next base: position 1,092,499 of record JADJNF010000008.1, read on the forward strand.
ATCAGTCTCACAACAAAGAACATAAGGCTTATTGTATGAAATAGATGGTTTCTCCACAAATCTGCTGATAGTACAATACTCAGGGTTACTCAGATTGCCGCATTTGTCGGTAGCTACTATTTTTATAGTGGCTTCACTACAGTTATTGGTGACGACTGTAGCAAATTTTCGTAATATTGTTGTATTGTCAGAATTGGTCCCATTAGTCGTTGAGATGCTCCATCCTGCCCCACCGGACTCAAAACTCCAGGCATAAGATGCCACTTCATTGGGATCATCGCTGCCCCTGAAACCATACGTCAGTAAAGCCGATAAGCTGATGGCAAAACTCTTTCCAGCTACCAGTGCTCCGGGACATCCGGTGATCAAGGGTGCTTTATTTTTGACAGATAAAACAGGGATTTTAAATATTTGGGCACCTCTACAATCTGGATCACTTCCAGGATTAAATTTAATTTCAATTTCCTGCACAACGTTTTGAGCATTTATGGTAAAGGTATTGCCGCTTTGCGTCAGAGAACCATTAAGGTCACCGTTGACTTTTTCAAAAATATACCCTGAACAACTGGAAGGAATGCCATTGACGGTAAAAGTAACCGTGTCGCCGGGACATATTCCTTTTTCTTGAGGATTGGGAGATATCGTCAGTTGGCCTGATAATGTAGGAAGTGAAATCTCTATCATGAGTAACACATAAATTATATTTTTCATTTTTATAAATTTTAAAATTTGTACATTAAATTAATGGATGAAATCGGTTGAACCTGGGTGAGGAATCGTTTGATAGTTCTTCCTCCTTCAGTAAATAATTGATTGTCTCTGTATTCTTTGTTATAATACCTTTCATATCTGTATGCAAACTGCCAGAAGGCTTCTAGATTCAGGCTGAAATGATCAGTAAAGTGGTACTCCCCATAGATAAAAGCGTTGATCCCAGTTTTGTATTCCCTGTCATCAATCCAGGCTTCGTTTTCTGTAGGAGGAATACCCAAGGCTTTTGAATGTCTGTACACATCATTTTTATTATAAAAAATAAAGGCATCGACACCCCAATAAATATGGACTTTTGAAACCATAAGCAAAGGTTTTTCTATACCAAAACTAAAATACACACGAGGTCTATAACCCCATATAGTGTCTGTATATGGTGGGTGGGAAGGTTGATTGTTTACATCATCAAAATAAATCCCAACCCTGGTCCTCAGCTTTACTTTATCTCCAATCCTGTACTTGAGCAATACGGATTCCTTCATGTGATAGGATGTATCTTTAAGCAAGGGTAAAATATCCAAACCGATTTCCCATCTGGGGAGTTTATCCGTTTTATTACTTTGGCCGGCTACAGTGTACACAGATATCAAAATGATAATAAAAGATATTACAGTTTTCATACAAAAGACATATTTAAAGTATTATAGAATTAATAGGTACAAACAAGTATAAGGGCGCTGTCAAAGTTCAGACTGGTTCTGATATAGTCTGACTTTGAGTCGGGAATTTTCCGGTGTACGCCGGATTGTTGCATAAAATAATTTCTTTTTGATTTCATAACATGTAAAAATTTGAATTGTGAAAAAATAATAAAAACTTGTCCACAGTCCAATACTCAGAAAATAGCTTTAATTTTGCAGCATCCGTTTGATCGCGGTAAGGGGAGTCTGCACACTGTTTCGATAGTGAGTTTGTAGGCTCTCTTTTCTTTTATATTCTCCTGTTTCTCTTTACATAATTTAAAATAAAATTCGGGTTAACTTTTTAACCTGTTGAAAATAAAAAACACACAGCTCCGCCAACCGAAAAGTCATTACTCATCGGTAAAATTTTTTATTCTAAACTTTAAACGGGTGCGGTGCGTTTTTCTCCAATTGATTAGAATGGATATTACAAAAGTACCATAATTTTTTTATATTAAGCTTAATACAATTTAAAATAAATCCTAAAAATTTCAACTTAATGAATCAATACAGCTTTGTAAATACTTTTTTAATATTTGTTTGACCGTATTGACGGTGTATTTTAATCATTCCTTATTTTCTATTCAAGATTTGATAAAATTTTAGACTTACTTATTACGATAAAAATCTCTTTAAGTAAAAGATAAATTAAGAATACTAAAAGACACAATAAAAAAGACAGGCCGCCAGATTTTATATTTATACAGAAAATATGTCATCTTTTTATTCCAGGCCAAGTGGCTTATTTGTAAATCGTTGTTCATTGCTGGTTTAATTCAGGATGGCCCGCTATAAAAAAAAGCGATGCCCCAAAAAGATTTAACGTAGTCAGAATATTTATGTTCTGCCAATTTTTCCGATATTTGCGAACTATTAAATATAATTTTATTTCTTAAACATGTTTCTACACATTCATAAATCAAAGATCCATAGGGTAAAGGTCACTGAAGCCAATCTGAATTATGTAGGTTCCATCACCATAGATGAAGACCTGATGGATGCGGCAAATCTGTATGATGGAGAAAAGGTTCAGGTAGTCAATAACAACAATGGCGAAAGAATAGAAACTTATGTCATCAAAGGCCCCAGAGGATCAGGTGTGATATGTCTGAATGGTGCTGCTGCGCGTAAAGCGGCCATTGGGGATATTATTATCATAGTCAGCTATGCATTGATGACACCGGAAGAAGCCAAAAACTATAAGGCCGTCGTTGTATTTCCGGACGAAAACAACAGGTTAAATTAAAATAAATTTCATAAAATAAGGATATAAACATATCGGAAGCGTCCTGTTATGCAAAAACATCTGGTAAAGGGAGTAAAAGTAAGTATATTTTTTGCCGTTGGTATGATCATTTTGTACCTGGTCTATCAGCGACAAAATGTGGCTTTTCAGGCGGACTGCAGTGTCAAAGGTATTCCCGCTGAAAATTGCAGTCTGTTACAAAAAGTGGCAGGAGATATCGGCAATGCGAATTATTTCTGGGTTATCATAACGATGGTATTATTTATGATGACAAATATCCTACGGGCTTTGCGATGGAAAATGATGTTTATTGCGATCGGGTACAAGCCAAAATTTATCAATCTTTTTGTACGATCATGATCAATTATCTGGCCAATTTGGGTATTCCCAGATCAGGAGAAGTCATACGGGCCGGATTGATATCAAAATACGAAGGTATACCCGTAGAAAAAGCGCTGGGTACCATTTTTACCGACAGGATATTTGATGTCATGATGCTGGCGATAGTGATCGGGTTGACTATGCTGATCGGAGGGAGTGATTTTCTCAGTTATCTGGATGAAAATGTAAATCTGGCTCAAAAGTTCAATGCCTTACTTAACAGTCCTGTTTTTATTGTGGTCTTTTTACTTACTGCTGTCATCATTACCTATTATTCATATTCGTATCGGGACAATATCAAAAATTCCATAATTGGTAAAAAAATATTTGGACTTGTAGCCGGTTTTTCCGCAGGTGTACAAAGCGTAAGATCGGTGTCAAGTATTCCTTTGTTTCTGTTCTACACCATTTCCATATGGGTATTATATTATTTTATGATGTATCTGGCATTTTTTGCCTTTTTACCTACATCACATCTGGGACCGATAGCCGGACTGGTCGTATTTGTATTCGGGAGTCTGGGTATACTGATACCAACGCCCGGAGGTATGGGCAGTTATCATTATCTGGTAGGTGAAGCACTGGCCATGTTTGGAATCAATGGTTCTGATGCTTTTTCCTTTGCCAATATAGTCTTCTTTTCCATTCAGATTTTTGTAAATATACTTTTTGGTATCATTTCACTGATTCTATTACCGGCTATAAACAAAGATTGACGATGACCATACAGGAAAAAGTATTTAAAAACACAACTGCGGCCTTGCCTTTGATACATCAATGGAAGAAAGAAGGCTTCAAAATAGTATTTACCAATGGGTGTTTTGATCTTATACATATCGGTCATGTCCTTTACCTGGAAGATGCAAAGTCATTGGGAGATAAACTTATCGTCGGACTCAATAGTGACACATCTGTAAGCAGACTGAAAGGTGCTCATCGTCCCATAAAAGATGAGTTTAACCGGTCACATATTCTGGCAGCTTTGGCAAGTGTAGATGCAGTAATTATATTTGAAAATGACGATCCTTTAGAGCTTATCAAACTTATATCCCCGGAAATTCTCGTAAAAGGGGGAGACTGGAGGCCGGATCAGATTGTGGGTAGTGATTTTGTATTGTCACACGGTGGTGAAGTCAGGTCTCTAAGGTTTGTGGAAGGATATTCTACCACGATGCTCGAGGAGAAAATAAAAAATTCATAGCAATATGTGGTTTGATTAAAATTACATCAGGGCCAACATTTTACAAATATTGACCCTGATTATTAATAGTATCTATTATTCAATATTTTCTTAGTCAAATCTTACCTTTTTTATTTCGTTTAGAACAGTATTTTTAAAAGCTGAGGCCAAATCATCTGCCATATCAAAATCTGAAGGAAAAAATTCGATGTAAGCATCCATCTTTTTTCTGCTCTCATCAGTCAGAGCTCTTTCGTCCCCGACAAATTTGCAACCATATCCGGAAAAATCAAAGTACACATTTATCGGTACGTTATTGATGGTCTCCTTTGAAAAAGTATTGACGACTCTCAGGTTACCGTGCAATTCTGATTTTTTTTCTCTGAAAATTTCTGTGATATCAGCCCTTACTTTTTCATACACCTCTTTTTCTACCCAAACATCCACACTATCTCTCTTTTCTTTCACTTTTTCTTTTTTAACGAGTATTTCACGAAATTCTGTGTAAGAATTAGCCCTTTCACGCTCCGGACTGAAATCAATGTCATTCAGTTCTACTACGACCACAAAGTCAGGATTTTTTTCTCCTTCAGGTCCTATGCTGAACTCATTCCACAGATTGTCCAGTTTTGAAATATTGAGTGACAACAATTCTTTTTCTATGCTATTGCTATGAAAATCGCGCAGATCATTAAAAATATCTACATAAATGTGTGTAAGACCCAATCCAAGTGCTTTTTCTTTTAAATTTTCACTGTCTCTGTAATATGCTTTATACTTTTCAATCTTTTTAAGTTCATCATAAGCATCACGGGCATATAATTTTTGTCCTGATTTTTCAGCCTTTGATATCAAATTTTTAGCATTTGTGTAAAAGTAAAGACAAGTGTTATCTTCAGCAGTGATGATGTCATTTCGATAATTTTTCATATCAAAAGAAGCTACATAACCATCCTCACTTTCCAATGGCAACAAAGGATCCAAATCTTCCTGTCTGTTTTCAATGGTGGTATACAGGCTCAATACCCGACTCCAGTTTTCAGGTTTTACTTCAGGATTTAATTTTTCAATCTCGCGTAGTGTTGCACTATTAAGTTTAGAATATGCCTTTTCAAGCGCTTTGACATATTCCGTCTTTTTATTTTTTTCTCCTTGCAGTTTTGAGATGGCATAGTTGAATGCCTTATCATATTCTCCCTTTTCCACCATCTTACCTACCGATTTGCAGGAAGATAAACCCGCCAATATAACGAATGTGTAAAATACTGTTTTCATAACTTTGGTTTTAGATGTTTTGAAATAAGTCCTGTTAAAATCAAGACCGGAAAGCTGAGACAAAAGTAACACCTGTCAGCTATATTTAAACTTATTTTAACCTGCATCTAAAATATTGTTAATTTTTATTCTTTGATTAATTCAATTTCCTGCATTTATACTCAAAATAGGTTGACATGAAAAGTATTCTCTTTAGTATTTGTTTTTAGGTAGCACAATTCACTTTACTGAGCATAAGTCTAATAGAATGAACCGTCATCAAATAAAATATTTTTACAAAAAAATCATCATAATTTATTACTGCAAACAATAAAAAATTTAACTTAGAGTTTAATTTTTAAAATACTAACATTATGGCCAGATATATGTGTATGGACACCCTGAAATTTTTAGTTTTTGATGTCCATAGAATTCAGGAACTACTTCAATATGAACGATTTGCAGCATTTGACACGGATTCCATCAATATTCTGTTGGATTCTGCCATGTCATGGGCTGATCAGGATTTTTATCCATATTACCGGGATATGGATGAAAAGCCGGTGTACTATAAAGATGGGAAAACATATTCTCATCCCATATTAAAAAAAATATTTACCCAAGCAGGAGAAAATGGCTGGCTAGGTACATACTTTGACCATGAAGATGGAGGTATGCAAATGCCTCATATGCTGGCCAATGCCACCAACCATATTTTTGAAGCTGCCAACAATCACATTCCTGGTTACATGGGGCTTACTTCCGGTGCTGCACACCTGATAGCTACCTTCGGAAATGAAACAATAAAACAAAAATTTATTCCCAATATGCTTTCCGGAAAATGGGGAGGCACAATGGCACTTACAGAACCTCAGTGCGGTAGTTCACTCTCGGATATCGTAACCTCTGCAAAGCCTGCAGCAAACGGAGAATACTTCATCAAGGGTCAGAAAATATTTATTTCAGGAGGCGACCACGAAGCAGTGGATAACTTCATACATCTCACACTGGCGCGTATCGAAGGCGCACCTGCAGGTACCAAGGGCATTTCACTTTTTGCGGTCCCCAAATACAGATACAATAAAGACGAGACTGCTGAATATAACGATGTAAGTGCAGTAGCTGATTTTCAGAAAATGGGTCAACGAGGGTATAGCACCGTCCATCTGGTATACGGTGAAAAAGAAGATTGTATAGGTTATTTGGTCGGAGAGGCGAATCAGGGACTGAAATATATGTTCCAGATGATGAATGGCGCACGTATAGATGTGGGAATGACAGCAGCTTCTACGGCTACGGCAGCTTATTATGCATCCTTACAATACGCCAAAGAAAGACCGCAAGGGAGAAAAATTCTGAATTCAGGCAAAAAAGATGTCTCTGAAGGGCAAACCCTGATCATCAACCATCCTGACGTAAGAAGAATGTTGTTGCTCCAGAAGGCCATTGTGGAAGGTGCATTGAGTCTTCTTCTCGAATGCTCTAAATATAGTGATATTGCACATTGTGATGCAGATGAAACCAAATCAAATCATCATCTTTTGCTGGAATTTTTAACACCAATTGCAAAAACTTATCCATCAGAAATGGGTCGAATTGCGATCAATAACGGCTTGCAGGTATTGGGTGGTTATGGGTATTGTATGGACTTTCCATTGCAGCAGTATCTTCGGGATATCAGGATTATGGCCATCTACGAGGGTACCACTGGAATCCAATCCCTGGACTTACTGGGCAGAAAAATACCGATGGAAAATGGTAAAGCGTTGCAGTTACTTACAGCTCAGATGACGATGACTATTAATGAAGCCAAAACATATGAAAACCTTATTGTTTATGCTGATATACTCGCGGGCAAAATGGGAGAAATTCAAAAAGTGCTGACCTATCTGATGCCATATGCAGCAAAAGGGGATTATGAAAATTATTTGGCAGATGCTACCATTTTCATGGAAATGGCTTCAAATATCGTTATAGGACATCAATGGCTTAAAATGGCTATAGTAGCACAGAAAGCAATTCTAAATGATGAAAAAGTATTTGAAACTTCATTTTATGAATCAAAAATCCACACCATGAAATTTTATTTTAAATACGAATTGCCCAAAACAAAGGCTTGTCTGGAAACAATAATGTATCAGGATAAGTTAACTCTGGTAGACGAAAGTAAAGAATTAATTTTTTAATATAAAACCATAATATAAGTATGAGTATCGAAACCATTTTATCAGCGATAAAAACACAGGCAGCCAATGTCGCGCCATTCGGGGCAAAAATGAAATTTGTATTGGGAGAAGATATCATCCTGATAGACGGGACAGGAGACAGCAATGTTGTATCTCAGAATGATGAAGATGCCGCCTGCACCATCAGTACAGATGCTGATACATTTATGCAATTAAAAAACGGTGAACTAAACCCAATGATGGCAGTTATGTCCGGCAAAGTCAAAATCAAAGGAGACATGGGGTTGGCCATGAAGCTTCAGTCTTTGGTACAGTAAAAATTATCTAAAATCAGCAGGCCAATGTTTACATGACCTGCTGATTTGTTTTTGATAAAAGATATTTGAACTTTGTGATTCTGGAAAAACAGTTATTTTAAATTTGTTTTTGTAGTGATAACTAACCATCTCAACACTGTCTTAAGATGGAATGGAAAAGTTCTTTATTAGTGAAAACGATATATGTCGTGTTAATTTACACATATATTGCAAGAAACAAATAACTCAATGCTAACTTTTTATGTAATTGATTTATTTTTAGTGTAATAAGTCAATACTCCGATAACAAAATTAAGCTGCGACTTTACCAAAATCTAATATTTTTCGTTTTAATTCATTATTTTTTTGCAACTCTGGGTTAATATCATAGTTGATAAATATTCTTTCGAGCAAAAATTGGTTAAATAATTCTGTTTTTATATCTTGAATTGAGCAACTGCACGGTTGATCTTTTTTATATCCTTTCAATGATTGCTTTAGCCACATTGACTGCTGTCATAGCGTAATTGACATGATTGTGGATTTTCTCCACAGACCTTGCCTGACAGTTGGCTAATCCGGTATATTGTTTGCCATCTCTGAATATAAATTCCATTTGAAATCTGGCTTTGTAATATCTGACTATATCTATTGCATCTCGGGATGTGTTTGTACTGTAATAAAGTATTGTGTTTACAACTTGACCTTTCTCATTCATATATTCTGTGTAAGCCATTTTAATATTTTTCTTAAGACTTACTGCATAAACCACAGCTTCATATATAATCATTTCTTTATCTTGGTATGACTTTTTGAAAACACGTTTATCTATATTCCTGAGATCGACCTTTCCTGAATATTTTTTGGACGACCTCTTCCTTTTTTCTTTGGCCCATTGTAGATATACTTTAAATTTGCATCATGTCGTAATCTGCAGATGACTTCTAATCCCAATTGGGCCATTGCGTCCACAAAATTTTTCTTATTGAACCACCCATCTACTACTAATATTTTGCTGTGTTTCATCAAAATTCTAATCCTATCTGAGAATATTTTACAATAGTGCTTTACCAGGCCCGTCTCAGATTCACTCTTCTTGACGGGCGGTGTCTGTACAGCTTCAAAATGATAGGCTGTGTTTTGTTTTACATCGATGATGGCTAAACATCCCACTCCATACCTCGCTTGATCATTCCTGCGACACCAGAGTAAAAGTAACCTACGTTTGGCGTGTATTTGCCACTCTTTGAAAGATACGATGGATCAAATCCAATCAATAATTCATCACTGCAATGCTTTGTAATAAACATCGAATTGAAGGATACAAAATCAAATACTCTCTTGAACATATTGCGAAATCTAACTGGGGACGAACTGTACCTTCCCATCTGAGTGAAGTTGATCTTGCCTTTAATAGTCATAAATAAAAGTATCACTTCAACAAAAAAACTTTCTGCCATTTGTTGATGCCAACCATTTTTCTATATTGCTCCCAAAGGCTTTTGCCTGAAGTAAATGCGTCTTGTGTAATCATGTTGGTAAGAGAGTTTGATTACAGGTTGGCCCAAGGGCCAATTTACGCATTTACTTTTTATATATATAATTTATCTTAATGTATTTTAAAAGTTATCGGAGTATTGATAAGTAAAAGTCCTTATAAATTTAGTTAATATATTTCTACATGAAAAATTTATTGCTAATCACACTATTATTGTTCTCTTTTAAAAAAATAAATTCACAGATTGAACGTCTAACAATTAGTGATAGTTTAAAACTAATAAACCAATTGGAAATTTTACATAGGCTTGATAGGGTTGAATTCGACTCCAAAGATAAAGAGTACTTAAATATTTTATTTAGTAAAATTGAAAACGTTAAAAAAGATGAACAAACTATTCTTTTGCTATTTGATCAATTTATTTCTGAAGGAGATGCTCCTTTTAACATCATTTACGCTTTATGTGATAGTATTTTAAAAGTACACCAAAGTGATTTAATAGTAAAATATCTATGGGAAAATGCTGATTTATTTAGAATGGATTATTTAGCTATCAGAGGTTCAATGGCAGGTGATATTTTTCAAAATTACCCGATAAGGACTATTATTTTAAACAATAAAAATTTATTTCTAGATTTTCTTATTAAAAGCGAGTACTTTCGAAAAGAAATTCCTGATAAAGAAATGCCTTTGGTAATAACCGTTTTGCATGATTTTATTGGAGAAAATGGTGAACTTTACACTTTAGTTTGGCTGAGGAATACTATTGATATTTATAGTTTTAATGTAAATAATTCTGAGAAAATAAAAGTATATTTTAATAGTTTAAAAAGCAAAAGGTAAGCTATGAACTTCTATAACCGATAAAAAAATCTATATTCATAAAATTATATCTGACCATTGTGTCTCACCTAATATCAAATCCTTACCAGTATTAATTTCTCTAATGGTATGACGAATAATATAATCTGAATCCATTTGATGCGAAATGACAAGTTCCTGACCCAGAAGAGCTTCTGATTTATATTGGATAGCCAATGATCTTATTTCTTTTGTAGTCAAGATGTTGTGATCCAATGATTCCATAATCATTTTGATATACTGCACATTATTCATATGCCCGTTCCAGTCCAGATGAAAATAATTGACTTTAACATGGTTTGAAAGTACTTCAGTAGTCGCGGGATACAATTTTTTAGTTGGTCTGTTCAGCGGGGTATCTGAAGTATATACCAATGACTGAAAACTGAAAGGTATCTTAACCATCTTACGGGATTCAGTATTCATCATCGTCCACATGGTCGTTGCTGTGGCGCATAATGTGTCATTATCATCATACATAAAGTAATCTCTGTAGGTAAAATACCCTTCGAGACCGGAAGGATAGGTCTTTACGGTTACTTTTTGACCTAATACCGGATAGTGATAAAACTGTACTTCCATTTTGAGCAAAACCCAACCGCCCTGTATGGCTTCCATATCCCATACGGAAACTTTCATACCGATCGTATGCTGCATGGATGCCTCCTGCATTAATTGAATCAATGCATATGCATGGAGAGATTTATTATGATTTATTTCGGAAGTTCGTATGGAGAATTGTTCGGTGTGGATATATGACATGATGGTAAAAGATGGCTGTACCCGATGGTTCAGTTCAGATAATTTTTTCTGAACAGTATACCTTTATAAGCATCATACCCGGGTGCTATGCCTGCCTGCATCAATGTTGATTTTATTTCGCCTGCTTTCATGTCTATGATAAAAACTTTGCATCCTATGGCATGATCCAGTTCAGGATGACCAGTTTTCCAGCAATAAGCGATCTCCGCAGCCGTCGCATTATAGTTTTTATCCCACTTTCTACCCAGCGTAACTTCCAGGTGAAATATGCCATTTTCATACTTCAATAATCTGGAAGACAAGCCAAGACTGACTCTGTAATACAGGTCGGTTTCTACAAAATGCCTTCTATTTAATTTCTGAATGTCCATACATGATACATCACAGAAACTATGCCACAAAAAAGAATTTTTGAAACTACCTCAGGTTAAAAAAATCAGATGATAAAAATGGGCCTTGCACGTCATTTACTTACATCTGTAGTTTTATGATTTTGAGCGATTTACAGAGAAGTATGATTTTTAGTTTTAATATATTTACCCTGCCGGAAAGGAATAATTTATTTTTAATGATAGGTTTTAAAACGTAAATCCGCTATTTATAAACAAGCCTTTCATATAGTTTTGAGGTAAGCTTTTGCTTTTACTTTCGGAATTGTGGCCATTTTTCGTAATTTTGCAAACTTTTTCAGCAAAACAGAAAATATCCATGAGTCATATAGAAGAGTTACACAAAAGAAAAACATTTGGTATCGTATCTCACCCGGATGCAGGGAAAACGACATTGACAGAAAAACTACTCTTATTCGGTGGTGCCATACAGGAAGCAGGAGCTGTTAAGTCCAATAAAATAAAAAAACACGCCACATCTGACTTCATGGAGATCGAGAAACAAAGAGGAATCTCTGTGGCGACTTCCGTCATGGCATTTGAATATCGTGACAAACAGATTAATATCCTTGATACACCCGGTCACAAGGATTTTGCAGAAGATACCTACCGCACACTAACCGCTGTAGATAGTGTGATCGTGGTCTTAGACGTAGCAAAGGGTGTAGAAGAACAGACCGAAAAACTGGTCAAAGTTTGCAGAATGCGCAACACACCTATCATTGTCTTTATCAATAAGATGGACCGGGAAGGTAAAGACGCCTTTGATCTGCTGGATGAAGTAGAAACAAAGCTAGGTCTCCATGTGACACCACTGAGCTGGCCTGTAGGAATGGGGCAGCGATTTAAAGGAGTGTATAGTTTGTACGAAAAAAACCTGATATTATTTGGTGCTCATGGCGTACAGGAAGAAGGCGATGCGATCAAAATCACAGATCTCAATGATGATTTGCTCGAAAACAAAGTCGGAAAAATGTCTGCCAACGAGCTTCGGGATGAAATACATACCATTGTGTCTGTTTACCCTGAATTTAAGCGGGAAGACTACCTGAATGGTGACATATGTCCTGTATTTTTCGGTAGTGCCGTCAATAATTTTGGTGTACGTGAATTGTTGGACTGTTTTGTGGATATTGCTCCCAATCCATTGCCACGGGAGACAGAAGAAAGAGTAGTAAAACCGGAAGAAAATAAATTTTCTGGGTTCATCTTTAAAATCCATGCCAATATGGATCCAAAACACAGAGACAGGATTGCCTTCCTGCGTATATGTTCAGGTACATTTGAGCGAAATACCAATTACTTCCACGTCCGTCAGGGCAAAAACATGAAATTTCCCAATCCGACCGCATTTATGGCATCCAAGAAGTCAGTCATTGATGAAGCTTTTCCTGGGGATATCGTGGGTCTGTATGATTCCGGCAATTTTAAGATAGGTGATTCGCTGACGGAAGGGGAAGTTTTACATTTCAAAGGTATCCCGAGTTTTTCGCCGGAACAGTTCCGTTTTGTCAATAACACGGATCCCATGAAAACCAAACAACTCAACAAAGGTCTCGATCAACTCATGGACGAAGGCGTAGCCCAGTTGTTTACCAAAGAAGACAATGGCCGTAAAATCATAGGAACGGTAGGTGCACTTCAGTTTGATGTAATACAGTATCGGCTTAAACACGAATATAGCGCATCTTGTGATTACGAACCAGTCAATCTCCACAAAGCTTGTTGGATCAGTTGTAAAGACCCTGTTGCGCTCAAAGAATTTATCTCCCGAAGGAAAAAGGACCTGGCAAAAGACACAGACGGCAAACTGGTATTTCTGGCAGAGTCAGCATGGACACTTAAGATGGCACAGGAAAATCATCCGGATGTACAGTTTCATTTTACCAGTGAGTTTTAATGGGAACTGAGGGTATAAGATTATATATAGCAAATAACACAAATAAGTTTATACTCTTTTCATTAAGTTGATTCTTAAAGAGACGACAGACTCGATTCTTCTAATTGAATCGTTGAGCTATACTTATAAGTGCATACAACTTAGGGACGCTTTTAAAAGCCTAAATTGACCTGATTAACGCTATATTTTGAAGAAATGAACTTGAATTCAACTTTGTTTGTAAATGATTAAGTACCTATATTTCTGCCACAAGGAAATGAGCTGAACAATTTTTATTTGCCTACCAGCATTTTAATACCTGCTATTTCTTTATACTTTTCGCGTGCTTCACCTGCAGGTACACCAAAATATGTTTTTCCACCTTCCAGATCTTTAGAAACACCGCTTTTTGCCAGTAGGATGGTGTGATCACCGATGTGCAGATTTTGTGCGATTCCTACCTGTCCATATATTACACAATGATCACCTATGATTGTTTTACCTGCGATTCCTACTTGAGCAGCGATAAGACAATGTCTGCCTATCACAGCACCATGACCGATATGTATCTGACAATCCAACTTAGTACCTTCGCCAATAATGGTTTCCCCTGAGACACCACGACTGATTGTGCAACCTGCACCCACTTCCACATCATTGCCGATGATAACCCGACCGCCGGATCTCCATTTGTGGTAATGGCCATTTATCTTTTTGTAATAAAATGCATCCGTGCCGATTAATGCTCCTGCCTGCACGATAACATTGTCTCCAACAATCGTATCATCTCCTATATATACACCAGGCTGAATATAACAATTTTTGCCTATCGTAACATCATGTCCTATATGGACTCCGTGATCCAGGTGACTTCCTTCGCCAATATTAAGATTTTCGCCACGATCTGCTGTTAGATACTTCATAGGCCTGTGATCCCACACGATCTGATTATACACTGCAAAAGGATCATCTGTGATCAGGAGAACTTTTCCAGTAGGACAATCCACAACCTTATTAATAATAATGATAGTAGCGGATGAAGTAAGTGATTTGTTATAATACTTTTCGATATCTACAAATGTAATATCTCCTTCCCTGACCTTATGGATTTCATTGATACCTGTGGCATAAAGAGATTTTTCGCCTGATATACTGAGATGATATTTATCAGCAATATCAGTTACAGAAATAGGTTTTGAAAAGTTCATCAGGACTTGTATTGGTTTTATATACTGAAAATTAGTTTTTTACAAGCTTAGCATTGACAAGTTTATACATGAGTCTGTTGATGTCTTTGTCATTAAGTTTTAGTACTCCTTTTAGATATACAGCGTCTGCAGAATATTTTACTCCTTCAGTTGCTTCTACTTCCATGACCGTTTCAGGACCAGCACCACCGCAAAAGAAACACATGCTGTATGGAAATGCTGAAAAAATAAATTCCTTGTGCGATTTGTAGCCTTCTACGGGAATAATATACCCCTTGATGGTTACTTCTTTATTTTCAAGCGCTTTTACCGTTTCGCTAAAAACAGGTTTATCAATTTTAAAACCCATAAGTTCATCATATTCTTTTTTGTAGCTGATCTTCGAGAGAGTCTTCCAGATGTTGTCTTCTTTTCCATTGGTCTGTGCAAATGATAATGCCGAAAAGGACATCAGGAAAATTAAAATTAAAGGTATTCGCATGGCTATTTTTATATAATTATTCAAATATAATGGCATTTTCCAGGGTATAAAGCAAACTGCTGGCATCTTTTGGATTAATAAGTAATGTGCCTTTAACCCTGGCCTTTCTTTCAGATATTTTTACTTTTTTATTGTCTTTCATAAATACCTGCATGGCTGTCTCTGGACCTGCTTTACCGCAAAAAAAACAAGTACTTTGAGGAAATTTACTGAGCATAAAATGGCTTTGAGTTACTTGCCCCGTTAAGGGTATAATATAACCTTCTACTTCAATCTCTTTACCATCAAGCTTATCAACTACTGCAGAAATTCTGGGTTTTTTGGTTTCGAGCATGTACTCAGGGTCATAAGATGTCTCAAAAGTTACCATACCTAGGGTGAACCAAATATCTTTTGATTGCGTCATGGCATCGGTAACGATAACCGTGATGATAAAAGACAAAAATAAGACCGTTTTTATACTGTTTTTCACAAATTTCTAAACTACTATGATCATAAACGATTGAAATCCGGATTTGATACCAAAGTTCTTTTTATTTTTCTGATAAAGTTTTGTTAATGTCCGTTTTGGCAGCCTGAATAGCGGGAATAACCGCAGCAACAAATCCCAAGACCAAGGCAACTCCAAATACCATCCATTCTTCTGACAACCATTTCCAGCCTGTAAAGCTATACCTGAAATCTGCTTTTAAATGTTTTGCTACAAGTTCCATACCTACATGACTTAGCAATGTTCCAATAGCAAAACCTATAGCCGCCAAAATCAATCCTTCCAGTATAATTAATGCAAATACTTTTATCCGTCCCGCACCAAGTACCCTAATAAGGGCTAATTCATATTTTCGTTCGCGCATACTTTTGAATAAAGAAATAAATATGCTTAATGCTGATACGATGGCAATCAATATGGCCAGACTCCTGAGCGCATCAGTACCAACACCTATCATATTATACAGACGATTGATCTCAATAGCAGGTGAAGCGGCTTGCATTTCAGTATTCTCATTGATATTTCTACCGAAATTAAGCGCCTGAAAATTTGTCCTGCTTTTATATTGAATAAGGACTGAGGTAATCTCCTGATCAGGATGATTCAGTAAGTCTGCGTTACTATTATCATGACTGTGATCATTGTGATCATGCCCAACATTTGTTTGACTTGTTTCTTCTTGAGCACCTGCTTCTTCATGTTCATGTACAAGCCATATCGTCGCAGTATTGGTCAGGATCAACTGATCCAGAACGCTACCTGTGCCTTCCAGTATACCCGATACTATAAATGATGAATGATCATGTGACATATCATCATCTTCATTAAATCCGTGAGAACTAATAAATTTGTCGCCGACTTTTAGTCCGGTATCGTCAGCTACTGACCTTCCGATAGTTACTTCAAAATCTTTCGACCACAGGGATCCATCTTTTAATTTGCCATTATATAATTCGACCAGGTCATGATTGGTACCTACGATACGAAATGATTTATAATTGTCTCCCAATGATAACGGGATGGCTTTTTTGATCAGGGGATGAAGATCTCTGAGTAGAGGTGCTGCATTTTTGATCGGAATATTTCCAGTAGGGTTATCAATATGGTACATACTGCACAGAATCATTTGAAGCGGACTTCCTTTTGCACCCACGACCAAATCAATTTCAGCCAGATTTTTGTCAAATTTCTCCTTCAGTTGTGAATTAAACAGCAATAGAAATGAAATCAACCCAACTCCCAGTCCAAAAAGTATAATACTCATCAACAGATTGAGCGGATTTTTAATGATGTTTCTCCACGCCAATTGTAATATGCTCATATCGTTTGCAGGATTACACGGTTAGCAATTTTATCTTTTAATCTTGTGTCATGGGTCACTACTACTAATGCGGAACCCGCAGCTTTGGCTTGTTCATGCAGCAGGTTGAGTACTTCCTGACAGTTGATATCATCCAGGGCTGAGGTAGGTTCGTCGGCCAGAATCAGTTTTGGCTGGTTGATTAGTGCTCTTGCAATAGCTACTCTTTGTTTTTCGCCCTGACTTAGATCTCTAATATTTTTAGCTGCTTTATGTCCAATGTTTAGCCGATCCAATAATTGTTTGGCAGCATTTTTATCTGCCTTTTTTCCGGCAAGACTTTGTGCCAGCATCACATTTTCCAATACTGTCAAAGCATCGACAAAATGATTTTGTTGAAAGATAATACCGATGTTTTGTCCTCTAAACGCATCAAGTCCGGAACCGGAAAGTTTGTTGATTTCAATTCCGCCTATATTTACTGATCCCTTCTGAATCGATAATATGCCTCCGAGCAAATGAAGCAAAGTAGTTTTGCCTACACCGGAAGTACCCAGAATTAGTAAAATATCCTTCTCTTCACAGACTATGTCCGGAAATACTATGTCTGTGCCTCCCTGATATTTATATGTAAGATTATTTGTCGAAATCATGGTACAAAGGTATTGAATTCGAAAGTAGAAACGATAAAAATATGTTTTATGTTTTTGAAAACCTTGACCAGCACCTTTAGTCGATAATATTTGCCGATTATCCGTGAGAAATTCTACTTTTGTAATTTATATAATATTTGAAATAAATATTGCTTAAGACATCACGGTTTATAAAAATACTGATCATCCTTATCTTCGGAGGGCTGCTTTACTATCAACTTACCAAGGGTGAAGGTATAGAAGCTGTCTCGACCATCTGGAATAAACAAAAATATAATCTTCAACTGACGTATATTTTGTTGGTTATTATTTTGACGCCATTCAACTGGTGGCTTGAAGCTTTAAAATGGCAAAAACTGATGTCTCCTCATCAACACATTAACATTAAAAACTCGGTGCATACGATTCTGGCAGGAGTAGCTGCAGGCTTAGTGACACCAGCGAGAATCGGAGAATATGCAGGAAGATTAATCACTTCTGATCCCAGCCGCAAAACCCAGGTTATTTCTGCAACATTACTTGGGAGTATTTCTCAGAACCTATGTAATATTGTTGGTGGACTTATTTTTAGTTATTATTTTCTTAAATCAGTATTTCTTGTTACTTACCATGACCATTTGACGTTTATTACTATAGTTACGTTACAAGTGGGTTGCTTAGTAGGTTTGTATTATAATTTGCCAAAAGTGGCACATTTTATTGAAAGAAGGGCGGGAAATAGGTTTATACTTAAATATAGCTCCAAATTAAAAAGTCTTGACTTGTATAACACTTCTCTTCTAAATAGTGTATTGGCCATATCTGCCAGCAGATATATTGTATATTTTTTGCAGTATATTTTTATCATGAAATTTTTAGGTTTGGATCACAGTTTTAGTGAGTTGGGTGGTAATATTGCTGGTATATATCTGATTCAAACAGGAATTCCCTTACCTGCTTTTTTAAGTATCTTTGCCAGAGGGGAGATTGCAGTCATAGTTTGGTCAGGTCTTGGTATCGATAAATTTATTGCCTTGGCTGCTACCTTCGGCTTGTGGTTAATCAATCTGATTTTGCCAGCTTTGATAGGAACCGTAATCCTGTATAAAACCGATATAAATAAATATTTAAATAGTAAATGAAATATTCAGTAAATCATCGCACAATATCTATTATCATTTTTACAATGGTGATGTTGATATTATTGTCGTTCAATAGAACAGCAAAAACAGTAATCAGTGATGATTGCAGCATATCAAATTCTGTATTCCAGCATGGAGAGAAGTTGGTATATAAATTATATTACAATTGGGGGCTTATCTGGATACCGGCTGGTGAAGTGATATTTACTGTCAAAGAATCTGATCATACCTATGAAATGAAAGCAATAGGAAAAACGTATAAAAGCTATGAAAGTATTTTTAAAGTAAATGACTATTTTTATTCGAAAGTAGATAAAAAAACATTGTTTCCAAAAAACTTTGTCAGGATTGTAGAAGAGGGAAATTATAGACTTTACGATAGTATTTCATTTGATCAGGCTAGAAATATTGCTGTGTCATATCACGGTAAAACTAAAGAATCTGCAAAACCACAAATTCATGTAGTTAATCAATGTATGCAGGACATGGTATCAAATATCTATTATATGAGAAACTTTCATTCGGATGACATGAACAAAGGCGATAAATTTGCTGTAAAAATGTTTTTTGATAAAGAAGTTTTTCCCATCAACGTCAGATATGATGGCAAAGAAAAAAAAGACATTAAAGAGCTAGGAAAATTTAATACCATAATGATTATTCCGGATCTGGTAGAAGGTAATGTATTCAAAAAAGGGGATTATATGAAACTTTGGGTGTCTGATGACAAAAATAAAATTCCACTTTTGATAGAATCGCCTGTTTCTATAGGAAGTATAAAAGCAGTACTAAAGTCTCACAGTGGATTAAGATACACTTTGGATTCAAAAATAAAAGAGTAAGTTATGTTAAAATTTACCGTTAAACAATTGCTATTTATTCTTATCATCGGTGTAATCATAATGGCAGGATTTTGGGTTTATATGAAAAGCCGTTTGTTTGAAGTCCGAAAAGCAGAGAATACAACAATTGTTCTTGAAAAAATAAAAACGGTCACAAAATTAATCAGTGTTGAAGGTCAGTTTTCAGAATTGTATAACTATAAAGAATCTTATGAATATGATTTTTTTAATCTCTTTTCCAAAAAAATCCTGCTTAGGGTCAATGCAAAAGTGTCAGTGGGATATGATTTTGAAAAAGTAAATATCAGTATAGACAGCTTAAATAGGACGGTGACGCTCAATGAATTGCCTCAGCCGGAAATCCTTTCCATTGATCACGATCTTGACTATTATGATATTAGCGAAGGTACTTTTAATCGATTTACCACTGAAGAATATAATATGATCAACAGAAAAGCAAAAGAGTTGATAGCATCCAAAGCAAAAAATACACCCTTACTGGCTACCGCTGAAAAGCAAAAAAGCGAATACCTGACCATGATGGAAATGGCCCTTCAAAGTGCCGGATGGAAACTTATCATAAAAGGCGCAAAGCCGGTTCTTGATTAAATTATCTCGAAAAATGAAATATATATTTGCTGTTATTTTTTTGCTTCAGTTCAGTTTTACCAATTTTGGTCAGATAGGTCAAGTGGAAAGTCTTACTGAAAATGAAAAAAACATGTTGGCGGAAGGTAAAAAGGCAGCACAAAAAGGCGACTTAAAGAAGAGCAATAAATATTTTGAAGCACTGATCAAATCAAAACCTGGTTTTATCGATGGTTTGCTCAGGCTTGCTACCAATCATTATCAGCTGAATAATTTTGAAAAATCAGAAGCTTTATTTCAGGATGCTATATCGCTTTCTCCTGACTATGACACTGAAATGTACTTTTCTTTAGCATCTGTTCAGGCAGAAATGAAAAAATATCTTTCTGCAGCTGACAATTATGATAAATACATTCAAAGAGAAAAATCTAAACCGGAAAAAATTATAAAAGCAATAAAACTTAGGGACAACCTTCGGTTTAAAGATTTTGCGTTGCAGCATCCTGTTCCTTTTCAGCCTTTGAATGCGGGCCCGACGATCAATACTACTTTTTCAGAATATTCACCTAGTTTGGCATTGGATGGATCATCGATGATATTTACAAGGAATGTAGGGCAGGAAGATTTTTATATCGCTGCGATCGATAGTTTATCACAATTTAAACATGCTTCTCCACTTTTTAATCTGAACACATATCAAAATGAAGGAGCTCATGCGATTTCGGCAGATGGAAGATTTATGGTGTTTACAGCTTGTGACAGGCGGGACGTTTTTGGGAGTTGTGATTTATATTACTCAATGCTACTCGATAACAAATGGACTTTACCTGTAAATATGGGCAACAGAGTAAATTCGGCTGCTTGGGATTCTCAACCAACCCTGTCTGCAGACGGGCGTACTTTGATATTTTCAAGTCGCAGATTGGGTACTAAAGGCGGGGCGGATTTATGGGCTACGTGGCGGGATGAAAAAAACGCCTGGGTTACTCCGGTTAATCTTGGGTCAGTCATAAATTCTTCAGGCAATGATGAATCTCCATTTTTGCATCCGGATGGACAGACTTTATATTTCAGGTCAGACGGACATGCAGGTATGGGTAATTATGATATCTTTTACAGTAGAAAAAATGAAGACAATGATACCTGGCAAAAACCTGTAAATATAGGATACCCGATAAATACTGAAGGAGCAGAAGGAGCTTTTATTGTTTCTTTGGATGGCAAAACAGCATATTTTGCAAGTGATACAGACTTCTCATCCGGTAAAAGCAAAGGAAATCTGGATATCTATTATTTTAATTTGTACGAAGAGGCAAGGCCCAAACCTTCCAGTTTTATAAAGGGTTATGTTACCGATGCAGTTACAGGTCAGCCACTTAAAGTAAAAGTAACCATTAAAGATCTTTCTTCAGGAAAAAACAACTTTACTTTAACTACTGATAAGGATGGCTATTTCATAAGTGGTATGTCTGTAGGTAAAAATTATGCCTGTATCATTCAACACAAAGATTACCAGTATTATGCTCAAAATTTTAATCTTATTCGTGAAGATAAGTTACATCAACCATATTTACTTAATATAGCTTTATTGCCCGTGACTAAAATTATAGAAATCGGTGAAAACGTGCCTGTTGTTTTGCAAAATATATTTTTTAGATCCGGCTCGGCTGAGTTGTTGTCCGAATCAGATACAGAGATTAATCTTCTCTATTCTCTTTTGCTTGAAAATCCTGAGCTAGATATTAAAATTACAGGTTATACCGACAACGTGGGAAAAGAAACAGATAACTTAATGCTTTCCGAACAAAGAGCTGCAGCAGTTGCTCAGGCTTTGTTTGCCAGGGGAATTGATACTAAAAGAATCCAATCAGAAGGCAAAGGAGAATCATTACCCATTGATACCAATGAGACCGAAGAAGGAAGGCAGAAAAACAGAAGAACAGAATTTATCTTAATAAAAAAAAATAAATAAAGTCTGATCAGATCAGCTTCATACCAGCTATTAAAGCTAGTACTCCGGCCAATAAACTCAAACTAACATACCCTGCACCAAGTAGTAGTTGGTCTTTTTGCATATAGGTATAAATTTCATATCCGAAGGTGGAAAAAGTGCTGAATCCACCACAAAATCCCGTAGCAAGAAGCAGTCTGTATTGTTCGCTGAGTTGATGATTCAATTGTTTTTGGATCAATATTCCGAGTATAAAACAGCTCAATACATTTGCAAGTATAGTTCCAATTGGAAAATTCAAATATTGCTGCCCTGAATAATTAAGCTTTTGTGCCAGAAAATATCGGCATACACTTCCTGCTCCTCCCCCCAAAAAAACGAGAAACCAATAGATCATGAAGATGAATTTTTTTTCCTTTTTTCCACCATTCCGGAAGCCAGAAATGTCATCAATAATGCCAGACTTAATATGGTAATGAGCAACATCAGATTTCCTATATCCTGTAGCATAACTGCCAGAATGATAAATAAAATATTGGTCATAAACAGTACCCCGGTAGCTTGCATATGCGACAGTCCAAGATCAATCATAATATGGTGAATGTGTTTTCTGTCCGGGTCAAATGGGGATCTGCCTTCCACTATCCTTAATATAAATACCCTTAATGTATCAAACAGCGGAAGAATAAGGATAGCCATAGCAATAGAAGGGGCGGATCTGAAAGTATAGGGCGAATCTTCTATTACATTATGCAATTCGATAAATTTGATAGCAAGGATGGAACACACCAATCCCAATAACAATGCTCCGGTATCTCCCATAAATATTTGTGCAGGAGTAATATTGTACTTTAGGAAAGCGACCAAAGCACCGCCGAGGGCAAACGCAACTATGGATATCTCTATACTGCCTACCAGATAAAACCAAATGCCCAAAACAAAAGTAATGAGTAGTCCCAGGCTTCCTGAAAGTCCGTTAATACCATCAATCAGGTTAAAAGCATTGATAATAACTATAATGGTGAAAATCGACAAAAAAATACTGGCATATTCAGGGATTTCATAAATACCAAAAAATCCGTAGAGACTGGTTAATCTTATATTTGCTCTGAATACCAGAATCCCTGCGGCAAATAATTCTCCAAGAAATTTTTTTGATGGCGAAATCGGGTCAATATCATCTTTTGCACCAATAAGAAAAATAATAATAAACGAACAAAGAATATACTGAAGATCTCCAAAATAATTGAATGGCGTCCAAAGTATAATAGAAAATAGTGTACCCGCAAATATACCTATACCTCCTAAAGAAGGTGTACTGACCTTATGAGACCTTCTGTCCCCTGGTTCATCCATTAGGTTTTTCTTTATTGCCAGATGGATAATCGATGGTATAGCCAGATAAGTCAGTGCAAAAGAAGTAATAAAAGCTAAAATAATTTCATACATCACAAATACTTTGACAGGTCAAATATATACAGCAAATACGGAAAAAAGAAATCCAAAAGGTATATTACTGGAAATATAATAAAGCTGATAGCTAAATTTTCTAAGTTTGAAAGAAATTTTTGTAAACCAATTTATTTCAGATATAAATGGAGCTGCCTACTTTATTTCAAAACCTAAAGAAATCAAATCCTTCCAAAATCCGGGATAAGATTTGGAAATGACTTCCGGGTTATTGATTTTTATCGGAAAAAGCAAACCCAAAGGTGCAAAAGCCATAGCCATTCGGTGGTCGTTGTATGTATCTATTTCGGGGATACCGGTCAGATCAGCTGTCGCCTTTCCTTCCTGCATATAATATTCAATGGCTGTTTTTTTTGAAAATTTTGCTGGCATTTTATTTAAATATACCTGTATTTTTGCGTGTTCTTGTTGCAAAGCTGCAATTCTGTCTGTCTCTTTTATCCGTAAAGTCTGCAATCCTGTAAACAATCCATGTGTACCCAACCCTCCGCAAAGTACAGAGATACTTTGTGCAATATCCGGTACCTTGATAAAATTGTATTCAAAATGTTCTGGTGGATTTAATTCCTTTTCTTTTTAAAAGCCGGACCTGATGATCTCCAAAAACAGACTCTATACCAAAAAAATTTCCTATTTCTGATATTGCTGAATCTCCCTGAAGACTATCTACATGCAATCCCTTAAGAATGATATCAGCAGTTTCACTCAGACCCGCGATAGTATAATAATAGGAAGCTGCGGACCAGTCTGCTTCTACATGAAAATCTCGTGGTATATATTGCTGATGGCGAATGGAAATGGTTTTATCTTCCCAGTCAACTCTAACACCAAAATATGACATTATTCCTATGGTCATTTCAATGTATGGCCTGGATACGATTTCTCCTTCAAGATGTATTTTTAGTCCATGAGTTAATACCGGAGCAATCAGCAACAATGCTGAAATATACTGGGAACTAATATCTGCCGGAAGGGAAATTTCATTTTTCCAAAGTCCGGAGGAGGGTAGTATTCTTAATGGGGGAAATCCTTCCTTTTCTACATATTCAATATTTGCGCCTAGGTAATTTAGTGCATCAACCAATGCTTTTACAGGTCTTTGTTTCATTCTATCTGACCCCGTAAGTATATGTTTTTCTGATTTTATAGCAAGATATGCAGTGAGGAATCTAAATGTTGTGCCTGCATGATGTGCATCAAGTGTCTCCTCATTACTGTGTATCAGTTGTTCCATTGAATACGTATCATCACTCTCGGATAAGTTAAATATTTCAAACTTCTGGTGGCATAGTGCCTTTATAAGCAACACACGGTTAGAAATACTTTTTGAGCCGCTCAAGGTAATTTCTCCCCTTATATTTTTATTTGGAGAATATATATTAATAGCATTCATGAAATCAAGCTTTTTTCCACACAAACTCCAGTACTTGATGCAGATCCGTGTGAAGACTTAAGGCAACCGGGCAAGTTCTTGCGGCAGTTTCCAGTATTTTTTGTTCTTTTGATGAGTACAAAGAATCAGGCATGATTAATTTAACTTCAACAGATGAGATTCTTCTTGGATCTGATGCCATTATTTTGGTTATTTCCAGTACGGTACCATCAATATTAATATTATGATTGTCGGCTGCGATACCCATAATAGTAACCATACATGTACCTAGAGAAGTTGCGGTTAAATCTGTAGGTGAAAATGCTTCGCCCTTGCCATTGTTGTCTATCGGAGCGTCTGTGATGATGGTTTGTCCAGATCTTAAATGAACACATTCTGTCCTGAGTCCGCCCAGATAGGTTACTTTTGAAGTCATTTATTATTATTTAAAAGGTCGGATAATGGTTTGTTTTCATCTCTTACACTTTCTCGCATTGCATCTCTTGTTTCTCTTAATTTCAGTTTTTCGGCTTCGTCCTGCTCGTCAGATGCATCATAAGATTTTATTATTTCTTTCACAAGCCTGTGTCTGACCACATCTTCTGAGCTGAGAAACAGCTGACCTATTCCATCTATTGGCGCAAGTATATTTAATGCCTTACGCAGTCCTGACTTCTGATGTCCCGGCAGGTCTATCTGTGACAAATCGCCAGTTATGATTGCCTTTGCACTTGGTCCGATACGAGTAAGAAACATTTTAAGTTGTGTAGTGGTACAATTTTGCGCTTCATCCAGTATGATAAATGCATGATCTAATGTTCGACCACGCATAAATGCCAGAGGAGCCACCTCAATGATTCTATTGGTAATAAAAAAATTTAACTTTTCAGCTGGAAGCATATCGTCTAGTGCGTCATACAATGGCCTGAGATAAGGATCCACTTTCTCCTTCATATCTCCCGGCAAAAATCCAAGATGTTCTCCTGCTTCAACTGCAGGTCGAGTGAGGATAATCTTTTTGACCAATTTAGCTTTTAGAGCTCGAATGGCCAATGCCACTGCAGTGTAAGTTTTACCTGTCCCGGCAGGACCAACAGCAAATACAATATCATTCATCTCTGAACATTCTACCAGCAGTTTTTGATTTTTTGTTTTCGCTTTGATCGGACTTCCGTTTTTGCCATAAACTATGACTCCTCCGGCAGAATGCTGACTTATTTTATTATCGGCAGCATGATCACTGGCCAGTAAATCTTCTACCACCTGAGTAGAAAAATCATGTTTGTCCTGGATCATCCGAACCATGATTTCCAGTTTAAGTTTTACATTTTCGGTTCCCTTTTTTTCGCCTTTGATTTTGACTTGATTACCTCGGGACGTAATCTGTACATCAGGATAAGCCCTTTTTAAAAGATTTAGTTTTGAATTGTTTTCTCCATAAAGCTCAAGAGGATCTATTCCGTCTATGGTTAAAATTATTTCACTCAATATGATTACAGAATTTGATGATTATATAAATTAAATATTTTTAAACACTGAAAAGCAGATAATAAAAAATTTATATATAGTAAATAAATATAATATATCGTTTATTTTTTATTTCTTTGCACACAAATATTAGGAATTATTTTAATTTCTGATAATGTTAAAGCAATATTTTTTGAAAATTAACGAGTTTTTAATGCAAATTGTTTCTTTAACCTCTGATTATGGTTCTAAAGATTATTACCTGGCCGAATTAAAAGCGTCCATTCTGAATGGTAAAAACGACTTTTCGATTATAGATATCAGTCATGAAATTGATAGATTTGATATAGTTCAGGCTGCCTTTTACTTAAATAATGCCATCAAATCATTTTCCAAAGGGTCCATCCATATAGTTGCTGTAAATTGCAACTACAGGCGTCGCAGCGAGTACATTTGTTTTGAGAGAGATGGACACTACTTTATTGGTCCAAATAATGGTGTTTTCAGTTTGATGTTTGATGATCTGGATGAGAACAAAATTTACATCATATCTCCTGCAAATGCAGAAAATACGACCGTCAATGCAATATTTGCACACGCGGCAGCATATCTGGGGCACGGATTGCCGATAGAAGAAATAGGCCCTTCTGTAGATATTTTTAATTCCAAACTGGTTATTCAGCCAGTAGTTACCTCCAGTCAGATAAGGGCTACAATCATTCATATCGACCATTTCGAAAATGTGGTCGTAAATCTCAAAAAAGATCTTTTTGAAAAAGTACGAAATGATAGGAAATTTGAATTGTATTATAAACCAAATGATCCCATTACGTTTTTGAGCAAAGATTATGGTGATGTTTCTATCGGAGATGCTTTGGCATTTTTTAATTCTTCGGGATATCTGGAGATAGCTATCAATATGGATAAGGCGAGTTCAATGCTCAATTTGATGAAAAATGAAATGATTCAAATAAATTTTTATTGAGCTTATGGAAATTTTACGTATAGTCAGACTGTCATTTCATGAGGATAAAATCAATGAATTTATCGAGATATTTGAATCTACCAAAACCCAAATCCGGTCCTTCGAAGGTTGTACCCATCTGGAATTGATGAAAGACCTGCATCAGCCCAATGTATTTTATACTTACAGCAAATGGGTTTCTGATGATGCCCTTGAGGCCTATAGGAACTCTTCTCTTTTTAAGGAAACCTGGTCAAAAACCAAATTGCTTTTCAATGCCAGGGCTTCTGCTTATTCGCTTGTTCATGCCTTAGGGGCTGATTAGTATAAAACATTCGATTATTGAGTCTTCTACGATACCATATTATTGAAATAATACCACTTATAATTTATTTTTCAAGGTGTCCAAAAAAAATATTTTCAATTTTTAAAAAATTAGTGGTTTTTTGTACTTCTTTCGTTTTGGGTCAAAATTATACTTTGCTGGGTCAGAACAAACTCACATAGTTTAGACAAAGATCTGAAAAACAACATCATCTCCGGGAAGTCTTTGCGCCAGCTGATTAATTCCCCACTCCTCCACTTGTAATATTCTGGGATAACCACCTGTCGTCTGACAGTCTCTCATTAGTATGATCAATTGTCCATCAGGTGTCAACTGAACAGTCCCGGGCATAACTGCTGATGTCAGCATTTCCTGTTGATTTATTTTTTGTAATGGTGCACCAAATAGTCTGTAACCCATACGATTACTTGTAGGAGATATTGTGAAATATTGTGATTCCAATACATCCATCGAAGCCTGTGATAACCAAAAATATTCCGGACCTGGTAAGACGGGGATTTTACAATTCTTATTTATTTCGATATTTCTAATCCCTGCCAGGCTTTTTTTGTCTTTAGTCTGGCCAGAAATTTTATAAACAATATCATTTTTTTTCAAAGGCCTAAGATGAGTACCATTCAAAGTAGATATGCTGTTCATTATTGGGGTGGAATAGAAACCTCCTTTGATACTGATATATATACGGGCTCCGGCATATATTTTTTCTATCTTTAATATCTGCCCTTCAAAGACAGAAATTGGGTCGGTGGTAGTGAACCGGAGTCCATCTATTGTGATTTCATGTTCAGCTCCTGTAATAAAAATTACACAATTCGCCAAAATCATAAAAACAGAACCTTGCCCGAAAATTTCCAACTCTCCTGCATCTGCATTGTTTCCTAAACGCTGGTTGGCATAGAGAAAACTATGTCTATCCATCGCTCCCGAATAAGGAATACCCAGATGTCTGAAACCAAATCTTCCATTATCCTGCAAAGCACAATAGACGCCATGTTTCAGTACTTTTAAAACAGGTAATGACTCCATGTGCTAATCAAACATCATAAGTAAGGGCAACTTTTTCAGTTTTCGGATGTGCCTGGCAAGTAAGAATATATCCTGCGGCTACTTCATCATCATCCAGTGCATAACAACTATCCATGGTTACTTCACCTTCAGTTACTTTGGCCATACACGTAGAACAAGCACCACTGGTGCAGGAATATGGCGGATCTTTTTTAGCATCGACCAATGTATCCAGAATTGTTTTACCTTTGGTGACACTAATATCGAAACTCTCGCCTTTTAGTGTGACGGTAACAGTGGCACTTGAAATACCGGCGTCAGATTTTTTTTGCTCTGATGATGTCACACTGAAATATTCCTTATGAATAGTTTTTTTATCAATGTGCAAATCAGAGAGAAAGCCCTCGGTCTTTTCTATGAAATCGCCCGGACCACACAAATAGTATTGTTTTTCTGCATTTACGGCCTGATATTCTTTAAAAAATTCTTTGCATATATCAGCATTTATCCTTCCTTTAAATCCTTTCCAATCGGTTATTTTTTTTGCGAAAAGACCGCCTATACCACCTGTTTTTCTAGTATTTGGCTGGCTAATCACGTGTTGGACAAATATCTGACCTTCGTATTTTTTTACCAGATTGTCCAGCTTTTCTTTAAATATAATCTCTGACTCACTTCTGCTGCCATACAAAAGGTAAGAAATACTTTTGGGTTCTTCTTCCAATATAGCCTGAATCATTGACATCACAGGAGTAATACCACTACCTGCAGCAATAAAATAATGGTCTCTGGCTTTTTGATGATCAGTTTTGACTACAAAATGACCTTCCGGAGTCATAACATCAAGTGCATCACCAGGTTTCAATTTTTCGTTGACATAGACAGACATTAAACCTTTGTGTACTTTTTTTATGGTCACACCCGGCTCTTTTTCATCCGGTGAAGTGCAAATCGAGTATGCTCTTCTTGTTTCTACGCCATTGATAAGGGTTTTTAGGGTCAAATACTGTCCCGGTAAGTGATGATATTCTTCCTTAAGGTGTGAAGGGATGTCAAAGTAAATCGTTTTAGTATCCGTCGTCTCAGAGACAATTTTACTTATTTTTAAAGAATGAAAATTCATTTTTATACTTTTGCTGCTTTAAAATAAATCTAAACATAAAATTTAGAGCCGACGAAATTAATCATTTCTCTACAATTAGTAGTCATTTATTGAAATGATATTGATTACTTATCACGAACTGAATTTCTTATGTCACTGAATATTAACTTTTTATACAAAATTTATTAAATATGACACTCAAACTATCCATCATAATTCCAGCTTATAACGAGGAAAAAACTATTCACACTATCTTGGAAAAAGTAAGTAGAGTAGACCTCATCGGCGGTGTCAGTAAAGAAATAATTGTAGTCAATGATTGTTCAAAAGACGATACAGAAAAAAAGTTTTTGAGTATCAAGAGGCAAATCCAACCATTGAATTATCATATTATAAACATGAAATTAATCAGGGCAAGGGAGCTGCACTTCATACGGGCATCAGACAAGCTAAAGGTGACTTACTGATAATTCAGGACGCAGATCTGGAGTATGATCCTAATGAATTTAATTTACTGCTTAGACCCATTCTTGACGGATTTGCAGATGTGGTCTATGGTTCCAGGTTTATGGGTGGTAAACCGCACAGAATTCTATTTTTCTGGCACTCCATTGGCAACAAAGTACTCACATCTTTTTCCAATGCACTGACAAATCTAAATCTTACAGATATGGAAACCTGCTACAAAATGTGGAAATCTGAAATTATAAAAAGTGTCCAGCTTAAAGAAAACAGATTTGGTTTTGAACCAGAAGTAACGGCCAAAATCTCAAGAATACCAAACATCAGGATATATGAAGTGGGAATTTCATATTATGGACGTACTTATGCAGAAGGGAAAAAAATAAACTGGAAGGATGGTTTCAGGGCTATATATTGTATTTTAAAGTATAATATCTGGTCAAGATAAAGATAATATTTCCTTTTAAACTATATCGTCGGCTTTGAAGATAAAGTGTCATTTTACTTTTCATTGCTACATTTTCCATTGGATTAAGATTTTCCCATTTGTGGTCCCATTTATGATCGTAAGCATAAAATAAATTATGTTGATTGCTTTCCTTTGTGATACAAAATATAAAAATCATGACTAGAAGATTCCAATTTTTGCTGTTGGTGGCAGCAGTAAGTTTTTTTTCCTGCAAGCAAGGTGCAGATAGTACGCAAACCCCGGTTTCTGCGGATCCATCAACTGCTCAGGATATGGTCGGTCAATCGGCTGTAAAAGATGACGTATCCAATCCAAATATCGTTCAGGTAGCTTCCGGAAGTGCTGACCATACGACACTCGTTGCGGCAGTAAAAGCAGGAGGATTGGTAGATGCTTTAAGTAATGCCGGACCGTTTACTGTTTTTGCACCTACTAATGCAGCATTTGCAAAACTTCCGGCAGGCACTGTAGAAGGTTTACTTAAGCCGGAAAAACTTGCAGATTTGAAAAATATTCTTGAGTACCATACTTATGTAGGCTCGCTTAAAATAGAGTATTTTCAGGATGGGCAGTCATATGAACAGGTAAATGGTGGTAAAGTGACGATCACAAAAAAAGATGGTAAAACATATGTCAATGGTAGTGAAATCGTGGCGTCCATTCCGACATCAAATGGGATGATCCACGTTATCAATGATGTATTGCTACCGAAATAAAAATTATAATAAACTTTTCATTCAATTAAATAAGCGTTCTGATTTTTCGAAATCAGAACGCATTTCAAATTGAATGTATTTACAGAAATGAACATATACATTCCACAGTCCTGAAGTTTTATAACTTTAGATAGAAATTATTTTATCAATATTAATTGGCTATCTACAATACCTTTTACCCAATGTTTGACCATAGGTGCAATATGTATTTGATCGCCGGGTAGAAGAGTTTCTTTCATTCCTTCTTCGTTTTCAAAAACAGCCTGACCGGTCACGCATATCAATAAAGCAGGCGTTTTCGTGATATGTTCCTTCAGCGTTTGGTCTGCCAGGATCTGAATAGCAGTGGTTTGACCTTCTGATCCTTTAAAAACAGATATGGCCGAAACTGATTTATCTTTTGGATGTAGGGAGCAGATATTCATTGGAAGTGTTGATTAAATGTTTCAAAGGATGATTTTATTTTAAGAACAATTTGTGCAGCATCATCCGCTGTTTTTGCTTTTGAAAGTGCATCTGTAAGCTCCAGATAAGGATGAAGCCATACATGCAACTGGTCGTGGCTTTTACCATCCATGGTGCAGCTTTTGATCAGTTTTTTATTATAACCATGAAGTGTTTCTGCAAGCATTGTATAGTCTCCTTCTGCAACATCATAACTTAACAAAGCACCTTGCATACCTTTTAAATAGGGCATCATCTCTTCATTTACTTCCCATTTTTCTCCATTATTAAGCTGCAAAGTATCCGACCCACTACTTTTTGCAGTATTTTTAGGTTCGCAGGCATTTGTCACCATCAAAAGAGTAAAGAGGAAAAACATTAATTGTGATTTCATTTTATATTAGATTTAGTGTATTACATATTGGACGAAAAATATCTTAGGAATTGATAGATGGTCATATTTTACATTTTTCTTAAGGTCTTTGTGGCGTATTCTCAAGTGGTTGCTTATCTGGCATAATTTAGATTAATGTTGTAAAGCAAAATATTGATTACAGTACATTTCTTTCAGGGACGATTATTTTCATTTCCATAATGATAGCAATACTCCTGGCACGTTCCTTTATCAAAATAGCGTTTGGTCCCGAAAAAAAATCATCCACTGTTTCTTCAAAAAGTAATAACCACATCTCAAAATGTTGTTTTGTAAGCGGGTGTTTTTGATGAACCATATGATGTTTTACCATAGGATTACCACTATAGTTGCCGGTATGAAACATTACATTCTCCCAGAAATCATACATGACGGGCAGGTGAGTTTCCCAATGTACTTCTGCAAACATAGGGCTCAGTCCTTTGTTCTTATTCACTTTTTCATAAAATGTATTGACCAATAGTTCTATTTCGACTCTTCCTGTTATATCCTTTGCTTCCATGCTGTTAAATTTGATGATTAATAATGTTTTACAAAGACAGATAAGTTCTGCCTGCAAAAAATAATTTGTTGAATTACAGGTCTTTATTTTTGAATTTTTTTAAAGAAATCAGAAAAGGAATTATGATCCATAGCATCATCAATCCAAAAGATACGATCAATCCAAGTGATGTTCCGAATATTTGTTTAAAAATTGCCCCGGTATATCCCATCAGCGCAGAAACATCTACTTGCAGCAGCACCATGATTCGCGCCAGGTCGATGGGGTTTAATGCAGAAACAATAACCATAGGCTTTTCAATAGGATAATCTGAAAACTGAAACATAAGAAACAAAACTAATCCATCGTAAATCAAGGTTAGAAACAGCCATGTTATGATAGCAAATCCTATTCCCCGGGCCTTATCTCTTGTGAGAATAGAACAAAGGACTGCAATAGAGATAAATATTGTAGAAATCATCATGCCTGTAAGTATGATGATCAATCCTGTCATGTCAGGAACAAAAATCAAAACAGGAATGCCTACACCAAGTAAATAGGCCATATTCATCGCTATCACTAATCCTGTAAACAGACTTGACCAAATGGTTTTCCTTTGTATCGGCTGACTGACGAGGAGCTCTATAAATTCTGAGCTATTGTACATATATATATTGGAAAAAATTATAGAAACCAGTGGAACTGTAAGCAAAATGACATTTAGCAATGACAGGACTCCTTTGGCTGTATTGTCTTCCAAACTAAAAACGCTCCATGAAAAAACC
Source organism: Saprospiraceae bacterium (assembly GCA_016714445.1). Classification (GTDB taxonomy): domain Bacteria; phylum Bacteroidota; class Bacteroidia; order Chitinophagales; family Saprospiraceae; genus OLB9. Next base: position 1,126,035 of record JADJNF010000008.1, read on the forward strand.
GCCAGTATAAGAGTGTAGAAGAGTATAATTTTATTTTTTAATATATCCGTGATGACAAAACCAGTTATCTTTTTCATTTCCTGATCGATTTTAAAAGATTATTAATGGCTTTTGAAATTTTTGTTTCTCCAGTTCCGGCATATAAATCTTCTATAGTTTCATGGAGTATGATCTCACCATCCTGCATAAATATAACATGTGTGAGCAAATCATCAAGTTCGTTAAGCAAATGTGAAGTTATTAGTATCAACTTACCTTTTTCACGTTCTTTGATAATTTTGTCTCTTAAAACTTCAGCAGCCAGCGGATCAAGTCCTGCTGTGGGTTCGTCAAGTATTAGGATATCAGGATTGAACAGAAAAGCGAGCGTGGCACTTACTTTTTGAGTGGTTCCGCCGGAGAGTGTACTCATTTTTTTATCAGAAACAGGATCAAGTCCGAAAGCATGCCAAAGTTCTTCATCTATCGGGCTATTATATTTACGGATATTTTTGATCATATTTACCACCTGTCTGATACTCATATTTTCAGGGTATCTGCCTATTTGTGGCATGTATCCAATGTGATTTTTGTATGCCACATCTCCAATGATGTTATTGCCATTGAATAATATTTTACCTTCTGATGGAATGACCATGCTTAAAATAGCTTTTATCATAGTTGTTTTTCCGCAGGCATTGGGTCCAATCAAGCCTATACATTGTCCTGCATCCAACATTAAAGAAACATTTTTCAGTACTTCCGTTTTTCCGAAATTTTTCTTTATATTTATCAGCTCAATCATAACTTATAAGGTTTCATTACGGGTTGATTATCCCTGAAGATGTCAGGTGTCAGACTCGGGATAAGTTTTTCGGTACGTTCCATAAGTGACACCATAAAACTCCTGTACAGTAACATGGCAGTAGGATTGTTTTCTATGATGGTCGAAAATAAACTCAATGGATGATAGGGTACATCACCAAAGCTATTTTTATCCATATCATAGCCTTCATATTTATCCCAGTAATTGCGGTCAAATGTATTTAGCACCAAAGAACCATTGGTGGCTACATCAAATGTATTGGCGTAAAAATTATTTTCAGTGATGACATTATCCATACAATTGGCTTGAATTTTGAGTCCCCAACCATTCCCGGAAAAGACATTTTTTTTAATTAACATTCTGTTTGCCCCTTCGAGATAAAGAGCTATGGTATTGTCCAGGAATCGATTTCCGATGATCTCAGCATCAGAAATATCTTTTAATAGTATTCCATAAGCCGCGTCACCTTTGCTGTTTTTAAAGGTATTGCTGTACATGACTACATTTTTGGTGTACATCACAGCTACCCCTGCTCCATTTTGATCAAAAAAATTATTGATATAGGCATCATCATTGGAAAACATAAAATGTAATCCATAACGGATATTATTTTTTGAAATATTACGCCAGATAACAGAGTGTGTGACAAATTCAAAATAAATACCATCCCGGTGACCCTGCACATTATTTCCTATGATTTGGAGGCTATCACTTTTCCAGCAATGTATCCCATTTCCTATCTGTTGCTCTTCTACACCATAGGCCTTTATCCTGTTATTTCGGACGATACAATTTTTTCCATATTGTATATAAATACCAAAAAAATTATTTTCCAGGATATTATTTTCTATAATTACCCCAATGCCATCATAAACTTTTATGCCCCCTGGATCATGGAGAGTTGCAAAACCTGAATTCTGAACCTGAAATCCTGAAAACACTACATTATCTGCTTTTATGGAAATAACTTCATACTTATGCTGTCCATCCAATACCGGCCATCCTTCACCCAATAAAGCAATACGTTTGTTAATCACGATATTGCCTTCTTTGTACTGACTGTGATGTACAATAATGGTATCAAAATTATCTGCATATGACAAAGCACTTCTGATAGATTTATAAGTTTTTCCTGGTCCCACGTGGATAGTTTTCGCAGTCGATTTGTTGATGCAAAAAACTAAAAAACAAACTATATATAAATATTTTTTCATGTACTACCTGTTGTTTTGTTGGACACTATTCCAATCGAAAAATTCTCCCTTTAGTTTTATTTTGTATTCATTTGCTTCTGCTTTTGTTTTAAATGCTGCAATATTACCTGCCATCGGACTTCTGAGTTCGGAGCTTTTTATATAAAAAGCGGTTTCTGCAGGAATGAGTTCATTGTTACCGGGATAATAGTGTACATAAGCATTTTTCATTTTTTTATCCTCATTGTCTTTGCGGAAAGCATTAAGACAGGAAATATCATCAAATTTATATACTCTGCCTTTTTCAGTGATCATTTCTGCAGCAAAATGCTCTTCAGCAATAGTCATTTTACAATGAGCACAATTGTCCTTGTTAATGTTAATTGTCTGAGGCCCATCGGTGACACAAGAATTAAACATTAATGCCAATGGTAAGCCCAGGAACAAAGACAAATTATTACTTCTCTTTATTATCTTATCTAAAAATCCTGCTTGCAAAACATATACAAAACCAATAAGAACTCCCCCGGTCAGCATCAACCATCCCCCAATATCAGGAATAGAATAAGCCCCAAAATTTAAAAGTTGTTTGAAACCTATCAAAGGTGGTTGATAAGCCATCCCAGGTACAATAATTGCTGCAGTTGGGTCCAGGTTATGACCATACTCGTATTCCCATCTCCAAAAATCATACATGGCCAAAGCTCCGAAAAGCGCAAAACAAATCAATAATATGATAACTGCTCTTTTACTCTGCAAGAAGGCAGTGAGTATCGTCCACAATCCAAAAAAGCCAATGATGTAAGGCAGTACTGTAAATTCTATAAACTCTTCTGCATGTAAAGTTTTCATACCTATATAGTGATTTAGACCATTGATGATTTCTACATCACCTGCAAGTCTGCTTGCATAAATCAGTAATCCAAGGCCTTCCGGGTATTGCGGTGCGTCCAGTTCTATACGCCATATGGGTAAAAAAACTGCGCTGAAGATACAAAGTCCGGCTAAGATCAGCAATGACTTTGATAATTTAGAATATGTATTCATGACTTTTTAGTTTAATGAAAAATAAAAAGGGACAGAAAGAATTGATCCTGCTGCCCCTATCTTTCTGGTTCTTGATTAGATTTTATTGTACTTCTTTATCTGCAGCTGGTTGTTTTCCTACATGGAATGTAAGTGGTGTTTTACTTCCTGCCGGAGATACTCTCACATATCCCTGCATTTCCTGATGAAGTGCACTACAGAAGTCTGTACAATACATCGGGAACATACCTACTCTGTCAGGTACCCATTTTAATGTGGTGGTTTCACCAGGCATGATAAGTAATTCTGCATTATTGGCACCTTTGATACCAAATCCGTGGGGTACATCCCAGTCCTGCTCAAGATTGGTCACGTGAAAGTATACTTCGTCTCCCATTCTTATGCCTTCGATATTATCAGGGGCAAAGTGAGATCTTACTGCTGTCATGTATACGTGAACTTTATTTCCTTCTCTGACCACTTTAGACTCACTTTCACCTTTGGCTACTCTTGGGTGTTTATTTTCATCTATCTTATATATCTTCAACTGTCCATTATTTCTGATCAAATCTGCAGGCGCTGCTTGTGCATAGTGTGGCTCGCCAATGGTTGGAAAGTCAAGTATCATCTGCATTTTATCTCCCGAGATATCAAACAATTGGGCACTTTGTGTCAGTTCTGGACCTGTAGGAAGATATCTGTCTTTTGTGATTTTATTATAAGCAACAAGATATTTTGGAGATGGTTTGCGTGTATTTCCACCCGGGATACAAAGGTGACCTACGGAATAAAATGTTGGAACTCTGTCTACCACTGTAAGATCTTTTATATTCCATTTTACAATTTCTGATGATACAAAAAATGAGGTATATGCAAAACCTTTACCATCAAATTCAGTATGTAAAGGTCCTAAACCAGGCTTTTTAACCTCTCCATAAAGAACTTCTTCGTATTTCAGGACAGGAATACCTTCATATTCGCCATCATAAGCTTTACTTGCAATAGCAGCCTGTAACTTGTCAAAACTAAATACAGGAAGTAAAGCAGCCAATTTGCCACTGCCTACGATATATTCACCTGTTGGATCCACATCACAACCATGAGGTGACTTAGGGCAAGGTATCATATAACAAATGTCTTTCAGCTCAGAAACATCCAGTACTGTCACTTCACCCTTCATGGTAGAAGTGCCCGTATGTGTATGTTCGTCCCATACATTGTGCGCATATTTTACTTTTTGCTTTTTACCTTTACCTGCTTTGAGGTATTCTTCTGCTTTTTTCCAGTTTACTGCCATGATGAAGTCTTTGTCTTTTTGTGAAGCATTTACTTCCAAAAGTGTATTGGCCTGTTCAGTATTGTAGCATGAGAAGAAGAACCATCCATGAGATTTAGCTCTTCCACATCTGGCCAGGTCAAAATTGACACCAGGAGTTTTAAGTTGAAAGGCTATATCCATTTGTCCTGACTCCTGATTGACGCTTACAAAAGAAATATGTCCTTTAAAATTCTTTTTATAAGAATCTATAGGCACGTCGCCGTTTGTGTCATCCGGAGGAACAGAAAATCTGGTTCCTGCTACTATATATTCTGAATTTTCAGTACCAAAGGGGGAACTATGATTACCTCCACTGTTTGGGAGCTCCAATATTTCAGCAGTCTTAAATGTTTTCAGGTCCACTCTGGCGAGTCTGGGTGTATTATTTGCATTGGCAAAAGCCCATTTACCGTTGATCTCACCGGTAGTTTGTGATAACTCTATGTGATGGAGATCATCCCAAGGCACAAAACCATGAGATGTATTAAGCATAGGTTTAGTTTCTTCACTATAACCCCAACCCTTTTCAGGATCTACTGAAAATACAGGTATAACCCTAAAAAGACGTCCGCTTGGCAGTCCGTAAACCGACATCTGGCCGCTAAATCCACCACTTACGAAGTTGTAGTATTCATCATACTGACCCGGAGCTACATAAGATTTTGCAGCAGCATCACCGCTTACAGCAGTCGCTGCATTTTTAGGCCTGCAGGATGGAATCATTAAGACAGTGACCAAAGCAACTGCAAGGAGTTTAAAAAGAATTTTTGCTTTCATTGGTTTTAATTTAATTGACATTGTAAAGTATATTAGAAATTATATTGTCTATGGATTTATCTTGTCCTTTTAATGCAAGAATTATTTTACACCATCATTTTTACGCATAAATTCCAATATATTTCTGGCTTCTTCGTCCGCAAGACTTTGATTGGGCATTCTGACCAGACACAATTCCAGTTGGGCTTGTAATTCAGGGTCTTTATCGATCATTGGATCAGGATTGGTAATAAAATTCATAATCCAGTGGGGAGTTCTTCTTTCCGTTACCCCTTTCCATCCCGGACCAACCAATCTTTCATTGGTCATCTTATGACATGATGTACACTTTACACCTGCTGCTTTTTCACCAACTTCAGCATAAGCTGTATTGAGTGTTGCCCCCAGGACCACGTTTTGTTCATTAAATTTTCCTTCACCACGTTTTGGGTCATAACTGTTTACATCAGCTGGTTTTTCTGTCGGAGTACCGTCAGCAGAGGACGATTCTGATGCAGGCTTTTTATTGTTTCCTCCACAAGCTATGTAAAAGGTTATAGTAACAAAAACTAAAATAATTTTGATGTTTCTCATTTTTTATATGATTTTATTTTGGTACAAAGGTCGGATATACCAATAAAATCATTTATGACTGGAGTCATAAAGAAAAATCTATTTTTACTAAATGAGAATAAAAAAAATGAAAATTATTAATTTTGCTTTATTATTCCGCTTTCAGGCGCAGGAAGTTTTCAATCCCATTTCGATCTAAAACACCTATGAGTAGATCATTTTCTTCTACAGAAACAATAGCTACACCTTCATTTCTCATCATTTCTATGATGTCTTTGAGGTTGTCTGAAGGAGACACAGACGCCATTTTAGTGGACATCATTTGATTGACTGATTTGTCTTGTGTGTTGTTTTTTATAGTGTCTTTGATATACAACTCAGGGATTGTCCCCGAAACGTTGCCCATAGAGTCAAAAATAAGAAAATTCTGTTCTCCTTCCCGATAATATTTTTCAATAACGGTGGTATAATTGTCACTTAAATGCAGTCGTGTAAAGGAAGTGCGCATGATATCTTTTACTTTAGTATCATGGAGCAAGGCAAGAATTTTTGTTTGATCATATTCTTTACCGGCCATCATAAATATAAATAATCCAATAAGGGATAATGTAAGTTGCTGGTTGAAAACGCCAAATATGACAAAACCAATTGCCAGTACTCTCCCAATAAAAGAAGCAATTTTGGTTGCCTTAATTTTACCCATCTTTGCCGCGAGTAGAGATCTGAGAATCCTTCCCCCATCCATCGGGAAAGCGGGTATAAGATTAAAGAAGAATAGAGCAAAGTTCATCCAGGTGATCCATCTGATAAATTCGAATGAATCATTAAATTTAAACAATGTCATGTCGGGAAAAATTCTTCCGGTTGAAAAATGTAGTATGGTAGCAAGGGTAGTAGCAATGAATAAATTTACCAATGGCCCTGCAATGGCAATAAAAAATTCCTGTATCGGTTTTTCAGGCATAGTTTCCAACCGGGCTAGTCCACCTATTGGGGATAAAATAATATCTTTAGTTTTTATTCCGAATTTACGCCCTGTAAGAGCATGACCATACTCATGAAGTACGACGCATAAAAACAAAACAAAAATATATACAACAAAACCTACACCCTGCCATAATTCAAACCCGCTTGTGAACGCCGTATAGCTCACAAATAGAATTAATAAACCGAAAGTCCAATGTACTTTAACAGGAATTTCCCAAAAGGTGCCCAGTTGCCAGGAATTACCAAACCCCGACCTTACTTTATTTTTTAAACTGTTTCTGTTTTCCAAAGAGGTTCGTATAATTGACCGTTAAGTATATTTCTGCTGATGACGATACGTTGCATTTCTGAAGTACCTTCATATATTTGAGTTATTTTAGCATCTCTCATCAATCTTTCCACGTGATATTCCTTTACATATCCGTATCCACCATGCACCTGAATAGCTTCTACCGTTTGTTTCATCGCCACTTCTGATGCAAATAATTTTGCCATTGCTGCTGCTGATGTGTAGTCCATTCCCTGGTCTTTCATCCAGGCGGCTCTATACACCAGAAGTCTTGCAGCTTCTATTTCGGTAGCCATATCTGCAAGTTTGAATGCTATGGCCTGATGCTGACTGATGGGTTTTCCAAATGCCTCTCTTTCTTTGGAGTATTTCACTGCCAATTCATATGCTCCGGCAGCTATTCCAAGCGCTTGTGCTGCTATTCCGATTCGTCCACCAGAAAGTACTTTCATGGCAAATTTAAAACCGAAACCATCTTCGCCTATCCTGTTTTCTTTTGGAACCTTCACATCTGTATACATGATCGTATGTGTATCTGATGCACGGATACCGAGTTTATCTTCTTTGGCTCCAATGGTTACTCCAGGCCAAGAAGTTTCGACAATCAATACATTTATTCCACGATGACCTTTTTCTGCGTGTGTTTGAGCAATAACAAGGTGTAAAGATGATTTACCTCCATTGGTTATCCAGTTTTTAGTGCCATTAAGTAAATAGTGGTCACCCATGTCCTTGGCTGTCGTACGCTGACTGGTAGCATCACTTCCTGCTTCAGGTTCAGAAAGACAGAAAGATCCGATCCATTCACCGGAAGCAAGACGCGGCAGATATTTTAGTTTTTGTTCCGCATTTCCATATTCTTCCAGCCCCCAGCATACAAGAGAATTATTGACAGACATGATAACAGAACAGGAGCTGTCGACTTTACTGATTTCTTCCATTGCAAGGACGTATGACAAAGTGTCCATTCCTCCACCTCCATACTCCGGAGAAACCATCATACCCAGAAATCCCATTTCACCCATTTTGCGAACCTGGTCCGTCGGATGTTTCATCTCCCTGTCTCTTTCTATCACTCCAGGCAACAATTCCTGTTGTGTAAACTCTCTGGCTGCTTCTTTTACTGAAAGTTGCTCTTCTGTCAATTCAAATTCCATCTGAATACTTTTTGATTAAATATTGGTTAGGTGACACAAAAGTAAGGAAAAATCGACTACTTTGTTTTTATACCGACGAGAATTTATTTTGCAAAAAATTCTATAGGTATTATGCTCAAAATAAATGAATTAACTAAAGAGTTTTTTGCAAACCAATTTATTTTGATTATAAAAGCTTTAAAATTCAGCGTAAAGCTTATTTAATTCAGAACAGACTCAACTGATCCGAAGATGGATATAATTGAAAAGACTTTCGATGAAATTCGCAAGGACCATATTTTACAATGGCTGATCTATGTGTTTCAGTTGGATATCCTTTGTTTTTATTCCACTGATAATCAGGATATTTATGGTGAAGTTCCAACATGTAGTCATCTCTGAACGTTTTTGCAAGAATAGAAGCTGCTGCGATGCTGGTGTAAATTCCATCTCCTTTGACTATACAATCATAGTTTATTTCCTTATAAGGTTTAAATTTATTGCCATCTACCAGGATATGTTCAGGTTTTATTTTAATCTTATCCAATGCTTTGTGCATCGCTCTGACTGAAGCCCAAAGTATATTATATTTATCGATATCAGGTGCATCCAAACGGGCTACGGACCAGGCCAATGATTCATTTTCGATTATCTCCCGAAGTTCATATCTTTTCTTGTCAGTTAGTTTTTTTGAGTCATTGAGATCTGGATGAAAAAAATCCGGAGGAAGAATAACTGCGGCAGCAAATACAGGTCCTGCGAGACATCCTCTACCAGCTTCATCACAGCCAGCTTCATGTAATTTACCTGAGTGATTAATGATCAGAGCCAAAATAAATATTTGTACAAAGATAAAAAGTTTTACTCATATCTGAGTGCTTCGATCGGATCCAGTTTTGAAGCTTTGAGCGCAGGATATAATCCAGAGACCAAGCCCACAATTATACAAACTGAAAAGCCCAGTAGCATCCAGTTCCAGGGAATAAAAAACCGTCCTTCCACCATAACCGATACACCGAATCCCATTAAAATACCCAATATTATACCCACAATACCACCCATCAGACATATAACAATAGCTTCAATCAGAAATTGGATCAATACATTTTTTCTTGTAGCACCCAAAGCTTTTCTGATACCAATTTCTTTTGTACGTTCTGTGACAGATACCAGCATAATGTTCATCAGACCTATTGATGCTCCAAGCAATGTAAGCATAGCAATAACTACAGTGCTCCACCTTAAAGTTGAAGTCATTTCTTTCAATTGGTTCAAAATACCATCGCTTTTTCTTACTTCAAAATCATTTTTTTCTGATATGCCGAGCTTTCGCACATTTCGCATTATTCCGATGGAGTGATTGATTGCGTCATCCATTTCATTAGGTTGACTAACTGCTACGGTTACATTGTAAGCTTTATCAGAGTAGCCGTAGAGTACTTTTGAATTATACAAAGGGATGAACACACGCCTGTCGTTGGAACCTCCTGATGATGATCCTTTACTTTTTAGTGCTCCGACTATCTTATATCTGTTGCTATTGATATAAATATCTTTTCCGATGGATTTTTCCGGTTTTTCCTGAAATAGAGTCTTTACAATATCGCTGCCTATGATCACTTTATTTGCAGTAGAAAGTACTTCTGAATAGGTGAAGTTTCTGCCTGCTGCCAGTTCAAATGCGGAGGTGTTCATATAGTTTTCATCCACACCTATGACCCTGACAGTTGGGTTTGTTTTTTTCTCATTATATTTAACACTGGCATTGCTGGCACAAAATGACTCCACCGAAACTTTGGATGCGCCATAACTATATTGTTCTTTAAATTCCATCGCCTGATCAAAATTAATGGGATCTGCCATTTTTTGTGTCCTGCCTCTATCATTGCTCCTCAATGATTCAGAAAGTGGTCTGATGTTAAAAGAATTGGCGCCCAATCTGTTGAAATTATCACTCATAGAAAATAATATACTGTCTATAGCAGTAAGAATGCCAACAAGACAGGTAATACCAACAGCGATAATAAGCAAAGTTAATAATGATCTGAGCAGATTTGCTTTGATGGATCCAAGTGCGAGTATGATATTTTCTAAGTAATTCATCTGATTAAATTTAGTTTACCCACCTCTGGTAGGATGATATTTCGGTCAGATGGAACGCCTAATAATCAATCTCTCTTGTGTCCGCCGACGGTCATGGGCGTTTCATCTGTTTAAATTTAGTTTACCCACTTCTGGTGACATGCTTTTTCGGTCAGATGGAACGCCTAAAAATCATTCTCTTTTGTGTTCGCTGCCGGTCATAGGCGTTTCATCTTGTAATTAAAAGACCATAAAGTTAATTACATTATTCTGTTTGGCATTATAAAATAGAAAAACAACTCGTTTTGAACGACAAAAGTGAAGAATATCAGATGTATATTAATGTTTTATATGTAGTTTATTATAAAAATTTCCTTATATTCATAATTACAAACTCTTTAAAAAAAGAAAACAGACAATCAACTTTTTGAATGTCTGTTTCTAATCATTAAAGCCACATTAATTTTTTGTTTTATTTCATGATACAAAGATAGGGTCAAAAAATACACTATTTACACAATTAATTTTTGATTTTGTAGTATATAAGATGGTAAAACAGAATACAATGTACTGATATACAGTTTTATGTAACAATTATTCTGTTATGTCAAATAGCATTATTTTAAAAATAGATCTTTTTTCGATGTAACTCTTTAATTAGATTTGACCTTATTTTACTATAAACTGGATTTTTATATATCTTATCGAAACCTAATAAAAAACCATCAAATGATCGATATATCCAACATACATCTGAAGTGGCCTTTAGGACAATGATCAAAACCTAACTTCGAACAGGGTCTGCAAGCAAGATTTTGTACCTGAAGATCTATGTGACGGTCATGATTTTTAAAACCATAATAGGGATACATACCAAATTCAGGAATGGTATTACCCCATAATACAGTGACATCTTTTTGTAAAGCAGCAGCAATATGCATCAATCCTGTATCTCCGGTGATGATTTTTTTTGCATGTTTTATCATACCTGCACTAACTCCGAGCCCAACCTTTCCACAGAAATTGACTACCTTTTCCGGGAATAGTCCTGATAATTCAGCAGCCAGATCACTTACGTCCGTTCCACCCAGAAGTACAGTATGTTTGTCTGTGATGGCTATAATTTCTATACATTTTTCTTTTGGAATACGTTTTGTAAAATAAGTAGCGCCCAAAACAAGTACCTGATAATTGATTCCGGCTACCAGACCCTGGGCATCATACTCATCTTCAGGCATTATAAAATAATCCAATCCTTCTCCATCATCATGAATATTTATCTCTTGTAATGATTCAAAATATCTGTCTACCAGATGTTTGTCCGTAGGTAGACGGTTAATTTTCAAATTTACTGCCATCCATTTACGGACATTCATTTTATCAAATCGTACCGTTTTACATCCTAGTGCAGAGCAGATTCTGAAAGACCTGAAATTTTTCTGCAAATCAATAATAAGATCAAATTCTTCCTTTTTAAGTGTTTCAATGGTCTCATTCAGATCTTCTTTTAGATGGTGGATACGATCGATATTAGGATTTTCATGTATTACATGCGCAAATCCTTGTTTGATCAGGAAATGAACTTCAGTGTTTAATTGTTTTTTTATACATCTGACTATAGGAGTAGTAAGTACAACGTCACCAATGGAACTGAAGCGGATGATTAGTATTTTCTTAAAAGGCATTATGCTCTATTTACACAAAAATAGGGCTTTTTTTTGAGAACTATCCACCAATACATATGATATTAATCAAGTCTTTCTATGATTCCTGCTATTCCCTGACCTCCGCCAACACAAGCTGTTACCATTCCGTATCTTTGATTTCTTCTTTTCAGCTCATTGATGATTTGAATGGATAATTTTGCTCCGGTACATCCCAAAGGGTGACCAAGTGCGATAGCACCTCCGTTTACATTGACAATATCAGGATTAAGACCGGATTCTTTTATGACTGCAAGTGCCTGTACGGCAAAGGCTTCATTGAGTTCGATGAGATCTATATCATTGAGTGTGAGACCAGCTTGTTTTAAAGCTTTAGGGATGGCTACGACCGGACCTATGCCCATGTATAGCGGGTCAACTCCACCTACCGCACACGAAGTAAGTCTCGCGACAGGTGATAGTCCCAGGCGTTTTACCATTTCTTCGCTCATCACGATCACAAAAGCCGCGCCATCTGACGTCTGTGATGAATTACCTGCAGTAGATATGCCGCCTATTTTAAATGCTGGTTTTAGTTTAGACAATCCTTCCAGAGTAGTATCCGCTCTTACTCCTTCATCGGTATCCACGATATAGGTTTTTTCTACTCTTTTGTCATTTTCTACCAATACTTCTGTAACAGTAACCGGGACTATTTCATCTTTAAATCTTCCTTCCTTAATCGCTGCTGCAGCAAGTCTGTGCGACCGGACAGAAAACTCATCCGCTTGCTCTCTGGTTACCTGATATTTTTCAGCTACAGCTTCTGCTGTGTGTCCCATGCTCACATGATAATTAATGTTTTGCAATGAAGCACTATAACTCGGAGCCAGTTTATATCCGGTCATAGGTAAAAGTGACATTGATTCTGCTCCACCCGCGACGTAACAATGTCCCATACCTGCATTGATTTTTGATGCGGCAATGGCTATTGCCTCCAGACCTGATGCACAATATCTGTTGATCGTCATTCCCGGTACTTCCTGACCTAGTGCACGTGCTGCAATAAGTCTTCCGACCTGAAGTCCCTGCTCGCCTTCAGGATTGGCACATCCTACGATCACATCATCGATTTCTTTCGGGTCGAGTTGTGGTATTTGAGAAGCCAGGTAACTCAGGATATCGACTGCCAAATCATCAGAACGGTAGTTTCTGAAACCACCTCTCTTGGCTTTTCCGACCGCTGATCTGAATCCTTTTATTATATATGCGTTCATTTTATTGACGTTTAATTTTAATTATGTATAAGACTTATTTTAATTACGCAATGGTTTATTGTTCATAAGGAGATACTGAATCCTATCCAAGGTTTTTTGATTGCCCAATAACTGAAGGAAAGCTTCCCTTTCTATGTCCAGCAGATATTGCTCTGAAACTTTCTGCTGTCCTGTAAGATCCCCTCCGCAAAGGACATAAGCTACTTTTTTGGCTATCTCCAGATCGTATGCTGACATGTATTTGCCCAGATAGAACTCATTCAATGCTGTGTATAAGGTGCCAAGGCCTCCCCGCCCTAAAACCGTTGCTTCTTTATGGACTGGTGCTGTATAATTTTTGGCCAGATCAAGTACTTTTTCTTTCGCAGTACTAAGCACTTTTGCGAGATTCATTTCTACACTATCTCTGTCATGCTGCAGATATCCATGTTTAAAGCCTTCATATGCCGATGTAGAAACGGTGGCAGTAGCTATTACTTTTAGTTTCTCCACCAAAGTTGGAATCTGAACATCTCCTTCAAAAAATGATTCCGAAGCTCTTAGTGCAAACTCCTTGGTACCTCCACCACCTGGTATCAAGCCGACACCTACTTCTACCAGACCTATATAGGATTCTGCATGACAAACAGCGGCATCTGTATGCATGAGTATTTCGCAGCCTCCTCCAAACACATAACCCTGAGTGGCAGTTACTACTGGCACTGTAGCATATCTCATGGCCATATTTACTTGCTGAAACCCGTTGACCATTTGCTCAAGTTTTGAAAAATCCTTTTGCATTGCTACCATCGCAACGCCCATCAGATTGGCGCCTACTGTAAAGTTTTTTGCATTATTTCCTACCACAATTCCTGCCCAATCTCCACTTTGTGCAATATTCAGGGCTTCTATGGCTCCCTCACCTATACCTTCACCTATTGCATTGGATTTGGTGGTAAATTCAAAACACAGTACACCATCTCCTATATCATGAAGTATACACTCGGAGTTTTTATATACCGGTACATTATTTCTGAAATTATCGAGATGAATATTGAGTTCGGTACCAGGAATGACCTGATAAGTACCTGTAACTATATCATAAAATTTTCTTTTCCCGTTTTCAGAGATATAAAATGAGGATACTCCTTTATCTATCATGGTATAAATCCAGGCGGGTATTTTTTCTCCAAGTGAAGAAGCCAATTCTGCCGTTGCCTTTATTCCTATCATATCCCAGTATTCGAACGGGCCGTAACTCCAGGCATAACCTGCTTTCATTGCATTATCGATACTATAGATGTTGTCACTGATTTCAGGTACCCTGTTGGCTGCATACGCCATAACCCCACAAAGTAAATCACGGACGAAATGACCTGATTTTTCATTAGATGACATCATTTCTTTTAACCGTTTATCCATGATCTCCACCTTTTTGGCGATACCAACCACAGGAATCTGGAATTTTTGTGCCGGTTTATATTCGAGCGTTTTCAAATCCAGGGCAAGAATGACTCTTCCTCCTTTTTCATCTCTCTGATCGGTTTTCCTGTAGAAGCCCTGACCCGATTTATCCCCCAAAAAATTATTGTCAACCAAAAATTGGGTTGCTTTTGGTACAGGTCTGCTTTTTATTACCTGCACATATTCGTCGTCAGGACAGTTGTCGATGACCCCTTTTGTCACTTTGACGCTGGTGTCAATACCTACGAGATCCAATAATCTGTAACTTCCGGTACTTGGCCAACCCATCGGTTCCCCAGTGATTTTATCTACTTCTTCAATACTTAAATCATATTTTTCAGTAAGTTCACTCACTTTATTGCCACTATAAAATCCGATTCTGTTGGCAACAAATGCAGGCGTGTCTTTACATAATACTGCTTTTTTTCCGAGATACACTTCTCCGTAGTGCATCCAGAAATCTATCACATCCTTGTCGCTACCTGAATGAGGGATGACTTCAAAAAGAGCCATATATCTCGCCGGGTTAAAGAAATGGGTTCCGCAAAAGTTTTTCCTGAAATCGTCGCTTCTGCCATCTGCAAGCTGAGCTATTGGAATTCCTGAAGTATTGGAAGTGATAAGAGAACCTGCTTTGCGCAAAGCATCCACTTTTTCAAATATCTGTCTTTTGATATTCAGTCTTTCTACCACTACTTCGATGATCCAGTCGCACTCACTGATTTGGGGCATATCGTCTTCAAAGTTGCCTGTCACAATGCGGGAAGCAAAGGATACATCATACAGCGGAGCGGGTTTTGACTTAAGAGCTGTGGCCAATGCAGTATCAGCAATCCTGTTTCTGGCTGATTTGTTGGTTTTTAATTTTTCGTCCAGATCAAATGGCACAATATCCAACATGATAACTTCAAGGCCGGCATTGGCAAGATGACATGCAATCCCTGAACCCATCACACCTGAACCCAGTACGGCTACTTTCTTTATTCTTCTGGTCATAATTTTTATGGCTGAAATGATTATTCAAAATATTCCATAAAATTAAAGCCTTTTTTTGAAACAGGAAGGAATTTGATTAAAAAATTTAACTCAGAGTTAAATTTTCTTGTTAATCATTGGTTTTATATCTTAACTTTGACAAACCGATTCCAGGGAGCTCAGTCAGAACTCGTCGGAGTTCAGTCGCATTAAATTCAGAACATGTACGGAGTAAAATATGGTGGGTCCAATTTAAACGGGTTATGAAATTTATCATGAAGCCGGGGTTCAAAGCCACTGTCGGGGAAACCTATCATTCAGATTTGATCAAATTTTTGAATGGAAAGTGAAAGAGCTGAAGCACTGACTCCAATGCAGATTTGGCTTCTTAAGTATAGTGCGACCCCGCCAGGGTCGGGAACATCTATAACCATTCATCCAAGCATAGTTTGACTTCGCTGAAGTCAGTGGATAATCAAGATAAATTTGCTACAGGTGGATCACTCAAATATAATTGACATCACTCAAATGTTTGTTCCCAGAGGGATCAAACTATGTTTGAAATGTTTTTGGAATGAATTCCTGACTCAGGAGGAGTCACACAATACATACCGTCGCTAAAGCTCTGTCTTAATGCCCTGGAATGGATAAAAATTAGTAGAGAAATACAACCCTTTTAATTATTACCAGGGCCAATTAATGCTTCCACTGCAATCCTGATATCTTCAGCAATAAGGTCCGTTTTCCTGTTGCCGTCTGTTACAAATACTTTTTCAGCATCTCCTAATCTGTCAAATGCTTCTTTGTATTTATCATAAACCATTTTCTGATTTTCTAAGGTCTCATACATTTCAAAAGAATTCCTGCCTTTTTTGAGTCTTTCCATACTGACATCAGGGCTGATGTCTATGTAAATGTTCAGGTCAGGTCTTAGCAGATCTGCACTCATGGAGTTGGCCTGTATCACCCAATCCATGTCAATATTATGCACACTATGATAGGCATAAGATGAAAAATAATATCTGTCTGTGATCACCGTGTATCCTTCCTTCAGTTTTTTAAGGATACCATCTTGGCTATTGAGCAGGTGATTGAGCCTGTCGGCAGCAAACAGAGCAGCAATCACACGTTGATCCCCTTCCATACGATGATTAAATATGTCCCGTATCATCACACCAATACGGCTATCGGTAGGCTCAAAGGTGGTATACACTTTATGTCCTTTATGGGTCAGGAATTCTGCCAGTAACTTTACTTGTGTACTTTTTCCACTGCCATCAATGCCTTCAAAGGCTATAAAAAGATTTTTTACACTCATTATTCATACGCTGTTCGAGGGATAAAGATACTTGATAATCATTGCTTTCCAATAGTTAATTGGCTTTTAGTCGGCTAAATCTATGTCTTTATATATGTGTCAGGTGTTTTTTGCAACCATTTTATTTCCTAATTATTAAAACGAATGTAAAATAACAATCCATGGGCAGAGCCGCTTTTATACTCTTTTTAGCATTTATCTTTATACTTATTGACGTTTACACTTATTATGGAATGAATGGTGTATTCGGTCAGGGAAGATTTTCAAAGTTATTTAAGTACCTGTATTGGGGAATTAGCGCTTTTACCTATTTTTCAGTATTTCAGCTGTTAATGTATACAGTAACCTCACAAACACAACATCGCAGCGAGTTTTTCAATTTCATGGGTGGATTTATATTTACTGTTTTTATTACCAAATTGCTTTTTGCTATCATCATGTTGCTTCAGGATAGTGGAAGGGTGATCGTAGGTGCTTACCAATATGTCAGCAACATGATGACCAACAATGCCCCGTCTGCAGTATTTCTGCCTGAAAGAAGACAATTTATAACTACCTTGGGTACTTTCATTGCCGGGGTGCCTTTTTTCAGCATGCTTTATGGAATTACAAAAGGTAAATATCAGTACACCGTAGAAAGGGTTATACTTACCTTTAAAGACCTTCCCAAAACATTTGACGGATTTAAGCTGGTTCAGATTTCTGACATACATGCCGGAAGTTTTGACAATAAAGAAAAAGTAATGGCGGGTATACAAAAAATAAATGAACTGAATCCTGATATGGTCTGCTTTACAGGAGATCTGGTCAATGCACAGAAAGAAGAAATTGATCCGTATATAGATATCTTCAGAGAGATTAAAGCGAAATATGGAAAATTTGCTATACTTGGGAATCATGATTATTACGGAGATTACAATAGAAATAGTGCAGATGCTGAAAAAGCCTACTTTGATGATTTTTTCTTAAAATATAAAGAAATGGGGTTTGATCTGCTCAATAATGAAAACAGATTGATTTCCATAAACAATGAATCCATTCAATTGGTGGGAGTAGAAAATTGGGGTGCAGGAAGATGGTTTCCCAAAAAAGGCGATCTGGATATAGCTACATCAGGTGTAGCAGATGATCAGTTCAGTATTCTGATGTCGCACGATCCCACGCATTGGGATGAAAAGGTGCTACAACACAAAAAACATATTCACCTTACGTTAAGCGGACATACACACGGCTTTCAGTTTGGTTTTCAGATGCCCGGCTTCAAATGGTCGCCTGCACAGTATAGATATAAAAAGTGGCTCGGGCTGTATCAGGATGGGGAAAAATATTTATATGTCAATCGTGGGTTTGGATTCCTGGGTTTTCCGGGAAGAGTGGGTATGTGGCCTGAGATAACACTTATTGAACTTAGAAGTGAAAAAGGGCAGCATATCTTATAAAAGATGTATGATTTTATTTTTCGTTCATTTTCATTTTGAACTACGTCCTTCTAAAATTTGTATCTTTGCCACCACAATACGGCATGGCGACATCGAAAAATACGAAGACCGGAATCAATCCTGATTTTTCTGTTAAAAGCAGAAAAACAAAGGACCTGACTTATTATCTCAATGGTCTGCAAAATAATAACAGGTACATATTGAGCGAATGTATAACTTTGCTGGAAAGCACCCATGAAGCGAAAAGAAAATTGGCCGAGGCAATTCTTGATTCCTTATCAAATGTACCGGATGGAACTATTAGAGTAGGTATTACTGGTTCTCCTGGTGTTGGTAAAAGTACCTTTATTGAGACTTTTGGGACATATCTTTTGGAGCAAAAACATAGGATTGCCATATTGGCAGTAGATCCAAGCAGTCAAAAAAATAAAGGAAGTATACTCGGAGATAAAACCAGAATGCAAAATCTGGCGGTACATCCTGATGCTTTCATAAGACCTTCCCCGGCAGGAGATGTATTGGGTGGAACGGCAGCTTATACCAAAGAAGCCATTCAGCTTTGTGAATCCGCCGGATTTGATTTTATCATTGTGGAAACTGTGGGTGTAGGTCAATCAGAAATAGAAGTAGATCACATCACAGACATAAATATACTACTCCTTCAACCCGGTGCAGGTGATGATATTCAGGGCATCAAAAGAGGAATAGTAGAGAATGCCGATGTTTTTATCATCAATAAAGCTGATGGTCAGCAACTAGAACTGGCGAAGCAAACCAAAATAGCTTATACCAACGCTATTCAGCTATTTCATCATGATATCAAAGATTGGACTTGCCCGGTACTACTTACTTCAGCCATAGAAAATACCGGAATGGAGCAAGTCTACGAAAGTATTTTGCAATATATCCGACTTTTAAAACAGAACGGACAATTTAAATTAAGACGGCAATTGCAGGAAAAAAAATGGTTTGAAAAGCAAACTAAGCAAAGACTTTATCAGATAGTATTTGAAAATAAAAAAGTTTCTGAAGTATTTTTTTCACAGGCTGAACAATTAAAAATGGGTGGTATATCTACCAGGTCAGCTATACAAAGGATGGAAGCTACAATTAGGTCAATATTAAATACTGATGACTAAAAAACATACATTTTGTTGAAGTTAAGAAATAGCATAGTTTTAAGATATATTTTCTTTTTCCATGGTGCATTATCTGCACAATCAGGACAATTGATTCCAAACTATTTCAGAAGTCCTGTAGATTTTACTTATAATATTTCAGGCAATTTTTGTGAGTTGCGAGAAACTCATTTTCATGCAGGAATTGATATCAAACCATCTACTTCGGGAAGTAAAGACAAAATTTACAGCATTGGTGACGGATATATATCCCGTATCAGAGTGTCCGCAGGTGGTTACGGCAGGGTGATTTACATTGACCATCCTGATGTGGGTTATACTTCGGTTTATGCTCATATGGATATATTTTATGATAATATTGAAAATCAGGTAAAAAAATATCAAATGGCACAAGAATCTTTTGAAGTAGATTTTTTGCCTGAACCGCATGTCTTTCCCATTAA
This sequence comes from Saprospiraceae bacterium, assembly GCA_016714445.1. Classification (GTDB taxonomy): domain Bacteria; phylum Bacteroidota; class Bacteroidia; order Chitinophagales; family Saprospiraceae; genus OLB9. The sequence goes on from JADJNF010000008.1 coordinate 1,145,877, forward strand.
AAAAGGAGATGTTATAGGGATTATGGGAAATACCGGATTTTCTTTTGGTAAACATCTGCACTTTGAAATACGGGATACAAAAACCGAAAAACCGATCAATCCGTTTCTTTTTGGAATGGATGTTTCAGATACTTCTGCTCCTTCTTTTATATCACTGGCAGTACATGGCCTTGATAGTGAATTGTATAAAATTTGTGATATAAGGATACCCGCCGGAACAGCGGAAAATGGAATCATAAAAATGGTTGATCCAATATTGGTACCTGCACAAAGCGTCGGAATCGCCATTCATGCAATTGACAAATCTGATAACAGCCATAATAAACTAGGAATTTATGGATTGCATATGTATGTGGATGATACCCTGAAGTATAGTTATCATCTGGATAAGGTCTCATTTGATCAGACAAGACAAATCATAGGTTTTTATGATTATGAGGTGAAAAAGGAAGAAAACAAAACGTATGCTTTATGCTATAAATATCCGGGGAATAATTTGGAATTTTTAAATAAAACAGGATCCGGGATAATTGAAATGTATACCGCAAAAGATAGAAATGTGCGTATCGAAATAGAAGACTTTAGAAGAAACAAAAAAACAATTCATTTTTTGCTGAGACGATCAGAAATTTTATCAGAGGTAAATGTCAAATCCTTTCAAAAATTAATACCGGTTCATGAAGACATAACCATACACGAAAAAAATCTTTTTGTTAACTTCAAAGAAAACAGTCTTTTTAGAAATATTCGTTTTAATCTAACGGCTAATACTGTCGAAGGAAAAGAAACCCAATATGACATTCACGAAGGACAGGAGCCAGTAAAATCACCTATAGAAATAGGAATAAAACCAGATCATCCAATCATTGACAAAAAGGATAAGGCTGTGATTATAATGATCAATGGCAAAAATAGAAAGGTAAATTATGGTGGAAGATGGAATGATGGCTTCCTGACTACTAAAATAAGAGAATTTGGTACCTTCAGCTTTGGGTATGATACTTTAGCTCCGGATATCAGGAGTATTGACTTTGTTTCAAAAGTGGGAAAAAGAAATAAATTTCGTTTTAAATTGAATGATAACATGTCAGTAAGAGGTGATTATGCTAGTCAATTGACATATAAAGTATGGATAAACGATATTTTTATCATAAGTCCATACAGTACAAAAACGGGTATTTTGGAAGTACCGATCGGAGATTTATTTTCCGGCACCTACCAATTGCGTATCGAAGCCCGAGACCACTCAGACAATTTGGCCATTTTTAGCGCACCATTTTTCAAAAAATGAAAATAGTGAATATGAAACGCCCATGACCTGTGGCTGACGCAAAAGAGAATGGTTATCAGGCGTTCAATCCGACCGAAAAATCATCCCGTCATTGGTGGGTAACTAAATTTACACAGATGAAATTCCTTGCAGCCAAAGTCAAACAATTTTCATACATTTGTGGTTCTAAATTTTATAATGAGCAATTTTGTAGTTTCTGCACGTAAATATCGTCCTACTTCTTTTGATGAAGTGGTGGGTCAGGATCATGTGGCTAAAACACTCAAGAACGCTTTACAAACGGATCATCTTGCACATGCTTTTCTGTTTACGGGCCCAAGAGGAGTAGGAAAAACGACGTGTGCAAGGATATTGGCCAAAATAATAAACTGTGAAAACCCTGTAAATAAAGTAGAAGCTTGTAATGAATGTTCTTCATGCAAAGCATTTAATGACAATGCATCTTTCAATATTCATGAACTTGACGCCGCTTCCAACAATAGTGTAGAGAACATCAGAGCGCTCATAGAGCAGGTAAGATTTCAACCCCAGCATGGTAAATTTAAAGTTTTTATCATTGATGAGGTACATATGTTATCTACTTCAGCATTTAATGCTTTTCTGAAAACTTTGGAAGAACCACCTTCCTATGCCATTTTTATTTTGGCGACCACAGAAAAACACAAAATCATTCCAACAATTCTTTCACGGTGTCAGATTTTTGATTTTAAACGTATTCAGATTGCCGATACCGTCATTCAATTGGAAAGAATATGTGAAAAAGAAGGTATAAAAGCTGAAAAAGAAGCCCTTCATACCATTGCAAATAAGGCAGATGGAGCCATGAGGGATGCCTTGACTATTTTTGATAAAATCTCAAGCTCAGTTGGTGATACTATAACGTATAAGGATGTTGTAGCAAACCTGAATTTACTGGATTATGAGTATTACTTTAAAATAACAGATGCCTTCCTTAGAGAAAATATTTCAGAAGTTCTGCTTTCGTTAAATGAAATCGTCAGACTTGGATTTGATGCCGAACATTTTGTCGTGGGGCTTGCCGAACATTTCAGAGACCTTTTGATAGCAAAATTGCCTGCAACCATTTCGATACTTGAAGTAAGTGATGAATTAAAAAATAGCTATTTAAATCAGGCATCACTCGCAAAATCTTCTTTTCTTTTGTCTGGGTTAAACATTTTAAATCAATGCGACATAGATCTTGCAAGAGCAAAAAACAAGAGACTACACGTCGAACTTGCCTTAAGCAAACTTACATTTCTGGGCAGAGCCATGGAAGTAGACATTTTCGGAAATAGCGGATCTCAGGAAAAAAAAACTGATGTCCTGAACGAAAAAGTAGTTTCGGAGCCACAAAAATCACAAATTTCGTCAAACGCAAGTCAAATTGCACGCAAGGAACCATTAAAAGATGTTGAACATACTAATGAATTTTTGTCAAAGGAAAGTTTGATAACCTCTGAATTAAAATCAGATGTCAATATCGCCATAAAGCCAGCAACCGGGCTAAAAATGTCTGATATCAATGCTATCAGGGAGAGTATAAAAAAGGACGAACAAACTAAAGCTGAAGCAAGAAAAAATATCTCCATCGAGCTGGTAAAGGAAATTTGGCATAAGTATACTGAATATAATCCATCAAAAAGTGTTCAATCGGCCTTAAACCTTGCAGTATTAAATCTTTCAGGGCAGACCATTTCAGGTAAAGTCCCTACCCAGGTTTCAAAAGATATGATTCTGCAAGAGACAGCTCTTTTAGATAAATTACGAAATGAGCTGGGGATTAGCAATTTGATTTTTGAAATAGAAGTAGACAAATCATTATTTCCTGATTTTGAAGATAATAAACCAGTCCAGGCGATGACACAAAGAGAAAAGTATCTGCTTATGTTGGAAAAAAATCCAAGTCTTGGATCGTTCACTAAAAAATTTGGTTTAAAATTGGATACGGAAGTATAAAAGCATTCACCTAAGTAAAAGTAAATACAGATGGCTGAGCAATCACTTTGGTACGCTGAAAATATTGACCTTGAAAATACTTTAAAAACAAATACATCAGCCGAAGCTGAGTTTTTTGCCAGAAAAGTCAAGTTCAGGAAAGGAGATTATATTTATCTTCCGGAAGAAAATTCAGACACTATATATTTTATTTATAGCGGGAAGATTAAAATAGGCACATACAGGGATAACGATAAGGAAGTAATCACCGCAATGTTGCAAAAAGGAGATGTTTTTGGAGAAGTGGCTATAATTACTGATCAGAAAAGAAAAGATTTTGCTCAGGCAGCTATTGATTCGGAAGTGTCTGTGTTCAGACAAGAAGATTTTAAAAAACTAATGTCTGAAAATGCAACCATAGGTTTTTTATTCATGAAAATAATGAGTAACAGGGTGATGGAGATGGAGGACAGGCTGGAATCTTTGGTTTTTAAGGATTCGAAGACAAGAATTATTGAGTTTTTATTATTAAGTATTCACAAGAGCGGACAACGGGTTGGGTATGAATACGTACTAAGAAATTTTATAACCCATCAGGATATTGCCAATCTTACTTCTACTTCACGGCAAACTGTGACAATGGTTTTGAATGATCTCCGAAATGAGAATATTATCCAGTTTGATCGGAAAAGATTGTTGGTAAGAGATTTGGAGAAGTTAAAATCTTTAATAAACAGTCCTTCATAAAAGAATAAAAAGTATGCTGATAATTCAAGACATTCTTATAAGTGATGACATCATAGAAGAGAAATTTTTTTGTGATCTTTCAGCATGTAAAGGAGCTTGCTGTACTGAAGGAGATTATGGGGCACCACTGGAGCAACAAGAAATGGAAACCATTAAATTATATAAAGAGATCATCGTCGAAAATCTACCTGACAAGTCGAAAAAACTGTTGGAAACGGAAGATGGATTTACTTTCTACAAAAAACCAAAGGTGTGGGGGACGACTTGCCATGATGATGGAGCATGTATATTTCTTACCAAAAATGAACTGGGAATTTCCGTATGTGGGATAGAAAAAACCTGGTATGAAGGTAAAATTCCTTTTCAAAAACCCATTTCCTGCCATTTATACCCTATCAGAATTTCCAAAAATGATATTGCCGGTTTTGAAGCGTGGAATTATGACAGATGGGACATTTGTTCAGCAGCATGTCATAAAGGGGAAAAAGAAAAAACGCCGCTTTATCAGTTTGTAAAAGATGCGATAATCAGGAAAAAGGGACAGGAATTTTATGATGAGTTAAAAGCTGCTGCTGAACATTTTAATGTAGATTAAAGCAATCATAGGTTAGGTTTTCCTTTAATCCCTTAAATTTCATGTTATTACCAGTAAATTAGTAGTGTAAATTTGGAAATAGCAGTAAATAAATTACCTTTGTGGCGCTTTTTCAAAAAACATAAGAAGCAAAATAATTATATCATATTTTAGATACTAAAATTTCAATAAGGATACTATGGCTTTAATAGGAAAAATCAGAAAAAACATGTGGTTGGTAATTGTCCTTCTGGCTTTGGCACTGGCAGGTTTTATCATCATGGATATGACCAATGCAAATAATAGCGGAAGTTTCGGATCCAGAACCACTATCGGAGAAGTAGCCGGTGAAAAAATCGATTATATGGACTTCCAGAGAGCAGAGTCAGCTCTTTATAGCGGTTCAGGAGATGTGTATGGTAGAAGAAATTCACTTTGGAATTACTTCATTGAAAATGCCATTATTGACAAAATAGCGGAGTCAACAGGACTAGGTGTAGGAGCTGAAGAGCTAAATGAACTTGAGTTTGGAGTAAATCTTAGCCCATTGGTTCAATCTTTTTATAGAAATCCGCAAACCGGTCAGGTAGACAGAGCACAATTAGATGAAATAAAAAAGGCCATAGATGAAGGTACTGTTTCAAACCCTGAGTTTGCCGCCAGATTTAATGAATTAAGAAAGCAGGTCATTAAAACACAAAAACAAACCAAACTCAATAATCTTGTTGCCAAGTCCATCTACACCCCTACATGGTATGCAGAAACTATGGATAAGCTAAATAACGAATCTGCAACATTTGAATACTTAAAAGTTCCTTTTGAAAGTGTACAGGATTCTGAAATAAAACTTACGGACGAAGATTTTGCAGCGTACATTAAGGAAAATGCAGTAAAATATACCAATGAAGAGGAAGTCAGAAACATTTCATATATCGTATTTGATGTAAAACCTACATTGGAGGATTCTATGAAAATAAAAGATGAATTAAGTGCCTTAGCAACAGAGTTTGCAAAATCAACCAATGATTCATTATTTACTGCCAATAACAATGGATTTTATAGCAACAACTATTCAAAAAAAGATGACCTTACCGGAAAATTGAAAGATACGATTACATCATTGTCTGTGGGACAGGTATATGGACCGTATATTGACAATAATACTTATCTGGTAGCTAAATTAGTTGGTAAAAAGGTGGTAGCCGATTCTGCCAAAGCATCACATATTTTAAGAAGTGTAACAAATGGAGATCCTTTACAATTGGCCGCGGCTTCTAAATACATCGATAGTCTTAAAACCGCAATAACCGGAGGAACTATTTCATTTGCAGATGCTGCTACAGCCAATAGTCAGGATGGTTCAGCGCAGAAAGGTGGTGACTTGGGTACTTTTGCACCAGGTGCTATGGTACCTCCATTTAATGATGCCGTATTTAATGGTAAGGAAGGAAGTCTCTATACAGTAACCACCGAATTTGGGGTACATCTGATTAAGGTTGAAAAATTGATCTATACCAACAATGAATCAAAATATAATGTTGCTTACCTTGCAAAACCAATCATTCCTTCAGAAGCTACTCAAAATGCAATGGAAGATAAAGTGATGGGATTGCTTGAAACAAACAAAACATTAGAAGATCTTAATAAGTTGGCTTCGGGTGATATCAAAATAGAAACCGCCGGAGGAATTAAGAAAAATGATTATACTTTTGCTACATTAGGTACGGGTCAGACTTCAAGAGACATCATCAGATGGGCTTTTGAAGATGGTACAGATGCAGGAGAGATCTCTTCTACAATGTATACTTATACAGATGAAGCAAATTATGTAGACAGCAAACATGTCATTGTGGGTTTAAAGTCAATAGATGAAGCCGGACTAGCTACCGTGGAATCTGTCAAAGCGACCATAGAACCGTTGGTCAAAAACATCAAAAAGGCTGAAAAAATCAAGTCAAAAATGACCGGTACTGATTTAAATTCTATAGCTTCGACGTTTGCACAGACTGTGGCTACCGCTGAGAATGTAACTTTTGGGTCAGCTATGTTGCCTGATGCAGGTCAGGAACCACTGTTAGTTGGAAAAGTATTTGCACTCAATGCAGGTGCTGCTACCACCCCGATAGTTGGAAATACAGGTGTTTATATGGCTAAGTTGCTTTCTAAAACACCAGCAACATCTGAAGCCGGAGCTTTTGGTTCTAAAATGCAGTTGACTCAGCAGGCAAGAATGCAGGTTAACTATAAATTAATGGAATCACTTAAAAAAACGAATAAAGTAGAAGATAACAGATTTACTTTTTTCTAATCATATCTGATTTTACGAAAAAAAAAGCGAGCTGGTAATTGATTTTATCAGCTCGTTTTTATTTATAGCGACGATTTTTTATTAAAAAACCTATTGCGTTTATAATCAAAATCAATGAATTGGAATATTTTTTTTTGCAAATTAATTTATTTTGAGTATATCTATAATTTTATATACCAATATTAAAATAATCAACGTTTTAAACTTCAAACCATTAATGTTAATATGCGAATTGCAATTATATTAAGTCTCCTGTTTTTTCTTCAGAGTTGTGGAAATAAAAAAATTGAAACAAAAAACGAAAATGGTCAGGTACTTGAGGTGTTTTATGTAAATAAAAATGGAGAAAAAGATGGGAATTATACAGCTTATTTTGAGTCAGGAAAAATTAAAGAAGAGAGTAAATATTCGTCTGGAATACTGACAGGAAAAAGAACTTTATATTTTGAAACCGGAAAAATAGAAATTGAGGAACTATACTCCGAACAAGGAATGCTCAATGGTCCATACAAGTTGTATTACCCTAACGGAACTTTAAAACTGGAAAAAACATATGTGGATAATATGATTGAAGGTGCGATCAAGGTGTATTATCCATCCGGAAAACTGAAGGAAGAGGTTAGTATGTCAGACAATGAAGAAAACGGACCTTTTACGGAATTTTATGAAAATGGAAAAGTACATTGGAAGGGTACTTATCGCAATGGAGACAATGAGTATGGAGTTTTATACGAGTACGATTCATTGGGTGCTCCGATTAAAATTATGAAATGCGATACGCTGGCCATTTGCAGAACTGTATGGAAACCCGGAATGCCGGAAATTAATGTAGATACTATTAAAATATGAGGCACCTATATATATATATACTTATTTTTATCTTTTCTATAGAAGGGAAGACTCAACTTGGCGGCAAGAATTCTTATGAGTTTTTAAATTTGCCGGCTTCTGCAAGAATTACAGCCTTGGGAGGTCACCTGATCAGTGTGCAGGATGAAGATGTTACACTCGCATTGTCAAATCCGGCATCGCTGAATAATAAAATGCACAACCGAATCTCTTTTTCACATAATTTTCATTTTGCTGATATACAAAATGGCTATGTGGCCTACGCCAGAAAGCTTGAAAAATTGAGATTGAATGTTCACTTTGGCATACAATACATAAATTACGGCGATTTTTCTTACGCAGATGTTCTGGGTAATCAAGAGGGATCTTTTACTGCTAGAGAAACAGCATTTGTTCTGGGAGTGTCTAAAAAAATTGCAGAGAGAATTACCATTGGAGCCAATATTAAAGGTGTCTTCAGCAATCTTGAATCGTATAGTTCTACTGGAATATTAATGGATTTAGGAATGAATTATGCAAAAGATTCTTCAGGATTTATACTGACGTTGCTTGTGAAAAATCTGGGTACTGAACTTACAACATACAACGGTACGCGATTTGGAACGCCTCTGGATGTACAAATTGGGGTATCTAAACGATTGAAATATCTTCCTTTTCGTATTTCATTGATAGCACATCAGTTGCATAAAGCAAATGTACGGTATGATGACCCTGACAAAGTGGTACAAACAGATATTTTTGGCGAAGAAATAAAAGAAAATAAATTTGCTGAATCAATAGATAATATATTTAGACATGTTATCATAAATGGAGAATTCATTTTGGGTAAAAATGAAAATCTGCGACTTCGTGGAGGATACAATCACCTACGAAGAAAGGAATTATCGTTGAGTACTTTCAGGAGCCTCGCTGGATTCAGTTTAGGTTTTGGTATAAAAATTAATGCTTTTAAACTGGATTATGGGGTAGGTTATCACCATATCGCCGGAGCTGCGAATCACATAAGCATAAGTACAGATTTAGGGAAGTTTTTTAAAAAAATATGAATCACGAACTGCAAGACAACATCGAGCAGCCTATCTTTTCCCTTGCCCAATCAGGCCTTTTTGCAAACCAGTTTTCATATTCCGGTTGCTCATCATAGGGTCTTTTCAGCATGTCATAAAAAGTATAAATCAATTCAAAATTCTCCTTTTCAGCATTATCTATAGCCATTTGGGCCATATAATTCCGAAGGACATACTTTGGGTTGACAGCGTTCATTTTTTGTTTTCTTTCTTCATTTGTCAATTTTTCGGCCTTCAATCTTTTCTGATATTTGATACACCATAAAATTATATTTTTATTGATCTCTTCAGTTACTGTTTCATCATAAATTGCAGATTTGATGATGCCCAAACTATCTTTTTCATCTGATGAATCACTGATTGCTGCTAGATTTCTGAAAAAAATGGTCATGTCTATCTCAGTGACCTGCAATATTTTTTCCAGATCATATATCAGACTTTCATCATCACCTTCGTTTTCGAAAAGCCCTAATTTTGATTTCATCATTTGCAAGTATCGCTCAGTATAATGTAATCTGAAATCCTGAACAATATTCTTTAATGATTCTTCATCATTAATCAGTGGATACAAAGCATTGGCCAGTTTCAGGAGATTCCATTGGGCGATGATAGGTTGGTTGCCAAATCTGTATCTTTTGCCAGGTAAGTCGGTAGTATTGGGTGTCCAGTTGGGATCATAATTGTCTATCCACCCATAAGGTCCATAGTCAATGGTCAGACCCAGTATCGACATATTGTCCGTATTCATTACCCCATGGACAAAGCCTACTTTTTGCCAGTGGACAATCATATCACAGGTCCGGTCAGCGATTGTTTTAAAAAATTGAAGGTACTTGTTTTTATCATTGACCAAATCAGGAAAATACTGTTGAATGGTATAGTCAGTGAGTTGTTTTAAGTTGTCTATATCATTTCGGGATGTAAAAATCTCAAAATTTCCAAACCGTATAAATGATGGTGCGACTCTACAGACAATGGCTCCCTTTTCATAGGCTGCATTACCATCGTACATCATATCTCTGAGTACATGTTCGCCGGTGAGTGTCAATGACAAAGCTCGGGTAGTTGGTACACCGAGATGAAACATAGCTTCACTGCATAAAAACTCACGAATAGATGATCTCAATACTGCAAATCCGTCAGCTGTGCGGGAATAAGGTGTAGGTCCGGCTCCTTTGAGCTGCAGATTCAGGTGACTTTCAGAAACTTCTGCTTCACCCAAATTTATAGCTCGTCCGTCACCCAGTTGACCCGCCCAATGTCCAAACTGATGTCCACCATAACACATGGCATAAGGTTTGCTCCCTTCTGTCAGCTTATTTCCTGACATGATATCGATAAATTCCTGACTTTCACAGAATTTTTTATCCAAATTGAGATCAGAGGCGACTTCTTTGATGTAGATTATCATTTTGGGACTTATCGTTACTTTTGGCTGTACAAAGGAGTAGCAGGCATTCATCACCTGCCTCGGAAAATTTTCTATAATTGGGTCCGCTGGAAGGGATTGTGTAAATGACGTTTTTAGTTTTATCGTTTCCATGACAGTTTTATTGGCTATTGAAAGATACTACACCGACGATAATTTTCTTTGAGAAAAATTATATCTTCATTATAAAGACGATTTTTACATGTCAATATATAATTTAGACGATGAAATGTTTTTAAAGACAAGCTTTGCTTCGTCATTACCAAAATAAGTACATTGGTTCAGGCATCTTACATAAACCATTTTATTTTGAGTATAACAACTTTTTGTGCAATGGGTTCCATTACTAAGAGTATGTTTAAATTTTCATGTTTGAGCGAAAGCAAGAAAATTTAATTTTAAACAAGGCATATTTAGCAGTCGTAGCCGGCAGCTACGACGAAAAATAAAACGAAGGAAAAAATAAAATTTGTCGCTTGCAGGCAAATGATGTAAGTTTTAACATACTCTAAAGTGAATACATAATTTTACTTACCTTTGTCATTCTTTTAAAGTAAAATACATATGAAATTCGGAACCAAAGTAATACATGCCGGTATTGAGCCAGATCCATCAACCGGTGCTATCATGACGCCCATATATCAGACTTCTACTTATGTACAGGCTGCACCCGGAGACCATAAAGGATATGAATATGCCCGTACCCAAAATCCCACCAGGACTGTTTTGGAAAAAAATCTGGCGGCATTGGAAAACGGAATAGATGCCATTTGTTTTGCGAGCGGTCTGGCGGCAATGGATAGTGTTCTAAAATTGCTGAATCCGGGAGATGAAGTGATTGCCACAGATGATCTTTATGGCGGCTCATACCGGATTATGACCAAAGTTTTTGGCAAATATGGCATAAAATTTCAATTTGCAGGTATAAGTGATGTTTCTGTAATGGATGCACTCATTACGCCAAACACAAAAATGATATGGGTAGAGACACCTACTAATCCTATGCTGAATATCATAGACATAGAAGCAGTTTGTGACCATGTAAAAGGCAAAGGTATCCTGGTGTGTGTAGATAATACATTTGCATCACCATATCTTCAGAATCCATTGGATCTCGGTGCTGATATCGTAGTACACTCAGCTACCAAATATCTGGGCGGTCATTCAGACGTAATTCATGGTGTCGTAGTAACAAAAAATGCTGAAATAGCAGCACAGATCAGATTTTTACAAAATGCCGTAGGTGCTGTGCCCGGGCCACAAGACTGTTTTTTGATCCTCAGGGGAATCAAGACACTTCATATCAGAGTAGAAAGAGCATGTCAGAATGCTGAAAAAATAGCACTTTTTCTACAGTCTCACTCCAAAGTTTCCAAGGTCTATTATCCGGGTTTTTCATCACATCCAGGTCATGAAGTAGCCAAAAAACAAATGAAAATGTTTGGCGGAATGGTATCATTTGATCTTGTAGCCAATAATGAAGAAAGTGCCAGGAAAGTACTTAGTGGCACGCACTATTTTTCACTGGCAGAGTCACTCGGTGGTGTAGAGTCTCTGATAGGACATCCAGCAAGTATGACTCACGGATCAATCCCAAAAGAAGAAAGGCTCAAAGTAGGTTTGACGGATTCATTGATCAGGCTGAGTGTAGGCATCGAAGATGTGGATGATTTGATTCAGGATCTGGAACAGGCTTTGGCTTTGGTGTAAACTTATTTTACAATGAAGAAAATCATTTTAATACTTTTATACTTAATTTACAACTCTTCATTTCTAATTAGTCAAAATGATTATCCAATTTTTGTAGGGTCAAAAAATAAAAGCATTAGCTATAATGTTGCGTATTTTAATTTTTGGAAGAATTCAATAAATTTTGAGAATCAAAACAATAGAACAGCAGAATTAGGAGGTTCAAAAAATTCTGAAAAGAACAAATTTAGGTATAAGCAAAATTATTTGGGTTATTTAATTGTTGATTCTTTAAACAATCCAATTGATTCTAATTATTATGACGGTATTTATCAAACATTTGAAGGCTTACTCTATGTTAAAAAAAGTAATACAATTTGGGGGGCATATAATGAACTTAAAAAACTAATATATAAACCGATTTATAAAGATCTTTATATTTACAATGACGTTAATTATTCATCAATAGCAAGAATAGATACGAAGTTTGGCCTTGTTAATGTTAAAGGAGAAAATATAATTAATTTTGATTATGATTATATGTGGCCTATTTTGTTTTCTAACTTAATTAGGGCAAAAAATGAAAACGAGGAATATTTATTTAATATTAACGGTACGTTAATTGCAAAAGGATCTCAAGTTACTTTAGAAAAATTAGGTGAAAAATCAATTTATTATATAGTTAATCTAGATGGCAAAAAAGGTGTAATTGATTATGATGGAAATTGGCTTGTTGAGTTGTCTGAATTTTTTGAATATAAAAATCGATCAAAAGAAAACTTAAATTGCTTTACATATAATAAAAATGGTTTAATGGGTTTTGTGTTTGAAAAAAAGGATTTTTATCCAATAAAATTTTCAAACTTAGTGGCTACCTTCAATATGATGAATGAACCATTTCTTCTTTTTAAAGATCAGTACAAATATTTCCTTTATGATATTAACAAAAGATGCAATGTTATATCCGATATAGAAGATATTTATGATGAATTCAGACCGAAATTTATTAAAATTAATCAAAAATGGCAAAGACTATCTTTAGAAGATGTTAAAAAAAATTATTCAAAAATTGAGCATTTTCGCGGCTTTTATAAAGTTTATGAAGGAAATAAATGCGGAATAATTAATTCCAATGATAGTATAGTTTTAAAAATTAAATATGATTTAATAAAATCCTTGAATAATGGATGTATTTATACTTTAAAAAATGGAAAATATAAAATTTTGGGGCCAAATTATTTGCCCATTACAAAAGCGAACTTAGACTATATTGATGAAAACTATAGAGATGAAGTATTTAGTAGAGTTTCAAAAGCAGGTAAAATGTACTTAATTGATAAGCTTGGAAATTATGCTGAAATTTTGGAAAAACCAGTTACTGAAACTGAAGTAAACAAGGTAAGTAAATTTAGAATTTTAAATAATGGTATTTTCATGGGCTTAGTAGATTCCTTAGGAAATACTTTTTTAGACCCTATCTATGATTTAATTTCAACTATGAATTATATTAATGACTCAAATTTTTTATTTTATGTAAGAAAAGGAGATATTAGAGGTTTTTATAATCAGGATACTTTTTCTTTCCAATAAAATCAGAATCTTATAAACGAATGAACGATAATCAATTTCAATTACGTAATTTTGATTCTAAATGCTTTGTGTTAAATCTTAAAACAAATAAAAAGTCTAAAGTATATGATGACATAATTTCATCAAACATAAGTAATATTTTATATTATGCTAAGGATAAAGGAAAAACAATTTTAGTAGACACTAGTTTTAAAGAAGTTTTAAATGGGGATTTTAACTTCATTAATGTAATATTTTTTGGCTTAGAGAGATATTTAATAGTTAATCGAAATACAGAAGTAGCAATTTATAATTTGAAATTTGAGAATATTGTTCCCTTTAAATATCATGAAATTGAAAGTTTTTATTGCTTTTCGAAATTTTTTGCGAAAGTAAGAATAAACAATAAATACGGAATAATTAGTTTAAAAAACGAAGAATTGATTCCAGTATTATATGATCAAATATATTTTTTTAATGAGCATGTAATTACAATGTTGGCTGGAAAAATGTATAAATATAATAATAAGTTTGAGCTTTTAAATGAATAATGCCCATGTCAGATGTGCCACAATATCAATCTATCAAGGAGTGGTCTATTGACGATAGACCAAGAGAAAAAATGCTTGCCAAAGGGCGTCAAAGTCTTACTGATTCTGAGCTCTTGGCCATCATTTTAGGCTCTGGGTCGCGTGGTGAGTCCGCTGTAGAATTAAGTAAACGCATACTAGCTGATCATAAATACAATCTCAATGAACTGGGTAAAATCTCTATAAAAGATCTCGTCAAAAAATATAAAGGGGTAGGCGAAGCTAAAGCTATCAACATCATTGCAGCCCTGGAACTTGGACGCAGAAGACAAAATACAGATGCTCTGGAAAGAACTGCAGTAAAATCAAGTAAAGATGCATATAATGTGCTTTATCCGTTAGTGGCAGATCTTCCACATGAAGAATTCTGGATCTTGCTTTGTAACAGGGCCAATAAAGTAATTCATAAACAATCGATTGGTCAGGGTGGTGTATCAAGTGTGGTCGTCGATGCAAAAATAGTCATGAAGTGTGCCCTGGAGTATCTGGCTTCATCTATTATACTTTGTCATAATCATCCATCGGGCAACCTGAAACCATCTAATGAAGATATCAGGTTGACACAAAAAGTAAAAGAAGCAGCTTTATTATTTGATATTATCGTCAGTGATCATATCATTATAGGTGACAACGCGTACTATAGTTTTGCTGATGAGGGCATGTTATAATAAAAAATAAATTTATGCACCAAAATCTGAAAGATAATTTATTTGTTGGTATTCAGTTTTTGTTGTTTGGGCTATTTTTTTTGGAGCCTGACCTTGGTTATTACTTACCTGAAGTAATCAAATATCCTGGCTTAACTATGTTCCTGATGGGTGGTGTGATAGCCTTCATATCGATGATTCAGCTCAATAGAAATCTTACCGCATTTCCTACACCCAAAGAAAAAGCATTTTTGTATACAGGTGGACTTTATGGTTTTGCAAGACATCCGATATATACCGGTGTAATATTAATTTTTCTTGGGTTGACCTTTTATTCACTTTCTGTGTATAAATTTATAATTACATGTAGCTTGGTTATACTCTTTTATTTTAAGTCAGCCTATGAAGAAGAGCAACTTAAAAAGAAATATCAAGATTATGAAGAATACAAAAATACTACTGGTAGATTTTTTCCAAAATTCAAATCTTAATAAATGACCATTCAACAACATTTGTCACAATATGCTTCGTATAATCTTTGGGCCAATCAACTGATGATAGACTGGTTACTGTCAAAAGATCCTGCGATAATGGAAAAAGAAGTCAAAAGCAGCTTTCCCACCATCAACAAAACATTATCACATATCTGGGTGGCAGAACATGTGTGGATGTGCAGAATCGAGGGTATAGTATGGAAAAATCTGGCCAGCCGTCATGATGGACAAAATACCAAACAAATCAGTGAAGATATTGTATTGTCATCAACATACTTTATAGATAAATTACATGCTATTGACGAAAGTGAACTTCAAAAAAATATAGATTATAAACTTCTATCCGGCGATACAGGTCAATCTTCTATTTTTAACATTATCCATCATGTTATGAATCATAGTACGTACCATCGTGGTCAGTTGGTCACCATGGGAAGAGAACTGGGTATATCAGATCCGCCGAAAACGGATTTTATGGCGTTTATTTAAAGGTGTTTTAGGGTAATTTTTATATTCCTTGATTATCGTATTTGATATAAAAAGGGGTGCCTTTTCAAATTTTAACGATTATAAAAAGATTTGTATAAATAGCCTTGTCACTATTTAAGGTCTGATCAAATGATGTCCGAAATCTGATTCCATCTATATAGTCCACACCAGGATAAACTATAATTTTTTGCTCTAAACCTAATGCTACTCTTTTATGAACATTAAAGAGCAATCCGGCCCCATATGAGTAGGTAGAAATGCCCTTATATTTAATTTCTGTTTCGTAATCATTGTCATAAATTGACATTAGATTTTTTTTAATTTCATTCCTGCCACTTTTCGTATTTACTTTTCCCGGATTGAATCCGGATCTTGTGATTAAGTTTGTATAGGGTAATCCATTCTGATCTAACAAGTCAACTTTAGTTTGTTTTGCGGAGAATCCATAACTTCCTAAAATGTAAAGATCAAAAAAATCAAACTTTGAATCCAAAACTTTTGTAATTGTTTTCATAATGCTGAATATACCTTCCATTTCAATAGTCACTTGCAGAAAATTATAGCTAGGAAACCAACCTTCCTGATTATTTTTGTATGGTTCATATACTGTTTCTATAAGTCCTCCATTGCCTACTGAAGAATGATGCCAAGGTTGATAACTAATACCGGTAGCTGTATTTACAAGTGTATTTGCTCTTAAAGAAAATATGGTATTGACAGGTATTTGAAATCTAATACCAGCGCCAAAACCACCACCTTCTATATCACCATCCACAGCGAAATAGCCTCTGTGAACACCCAAACCAAATATGGGCTTTTTTTCATCTATTTTCGAAGTAGTATCCTGACAATACACATCGAAAATAAAAAAAACAGAAATTAAAAAGGAAAATACGAATGGTTTCATTTTATTACTTTTTGGTTGTTTAAGACTACAAAACCGACCCTTTGAATTTTGCTTTTGTTTTTTATTTTCAAAGTAACTGTAAAAAGAAAAGTCACTTACATTGCATTAGGACAAATCTACAAAACATTTCATCCAAAACAATTATTGGTGTTGTTATAAAAACCACTTGCCAAAAACAATAAAAAGAAATAGGATCAGCACAGTGTAATATATGTATTTTCCATAGTCTTTATTTCCTTCAATATAATCATTTTTGGCCAAAACTAAGCCAATTAAAATTAAAGAGAAACCTACCATATCAAGCCATTCGATACCCAAAACAGTTTTACCTATTAGTGACATCAAAAAGCCTGATACGATTAGGACTCTACTAATGGTGTTTATATTAAAAAACATTAAAAGCTGTTTTAATCAGTTCTTCCTGCTGCTGATCGTGTACTTTTTTAAATCCTGTGGCTGGTGATGCACTGGCTTTTCGGGATATCAATTCCAGCGGATCTTTTCTGAAATAAGTCATGAGATAGGACCATGCACCCATATTGGCTGACTCTTCCTGTACCCAGAAAAATGCTGCTTTCCCATATTGTTTCATGATGCTTCTGATCTCAGTTTCAGGTAGTGGATACAATTGCTCAACACGTATTATAGCGACATCATTGATTTTATTGGCTGTACGATATTCGTTCAATTCATAATATAACTTGCCGGAGCAAAAAAGTACCCGTTTCGCTTTTTTCACCAAATTATCAGGTATAATTTCTTTAAATTTTGTTTTACCTGAAAACTCTTCAATATTGCTGACACATTCAGGATGTCTTAAAAGTGATTTTGGAGACATCAACACCAATGGCTTCCTGTATGGCATCGCCAATTGTCTTCTGATCATATGAAAAAAATTGGCCGGAGTCGTAACATTGGCTATTATCATATTGAAATTGGCACAATTTTGCAAAAATCTTTCCATTCGGGCACTGGAATGTTCTGGTCCTTGTCCTTCCATACCATGGGGCAACAACATGACTAATCCACTCATTCGTTGCCATTTACTTTCACTCGAACAAATGAATTGATCGACTATAGTTTGAGCACCATTATAAAAATCTCCAAACTGAGCTTCCCAAATGGTCAAATGATCCGGTGAAGCCTGAGAATAGCCGTATTCAAAACCCAAAACAGCAAATTCAGACAGCAATGAGTTATAAATAAGATATTTGCCATTCGCCCCATCCAATGTATTTAATCGGTTATAACGTTCATTGGTTTTTTCATCAACAAATACTGCATGCCTGTGAGAAAATGTTCCTCTTTTTACATCCTGACCGCTCATACGTACGTTTTTGCCTTCCAGCATCAATGATCCATATGCCATCAACTCACCAAATGACCAGTCAATCTGACCTTTATCCAATAAATCCTGCTTAGATTTTTGAAGCCTTTTTATTTTTGAAAGTGGTGTAAAACCTTCAGGCATGGTCATCAGATGCTTAAGAATTTTGTCGACATCCTTAGCGTCAATACCCGTCTCCGGAGTAATCATATCAGCGACATCTATGGTTTTCTTGAGTTTTCTCCATTGCTGCTCAGGCTCCTGATAGGTGTAAGGCAATGCTTTTTGTTTGACCATATCCAACCTTTCCTGCAGCTCAGCCCAGAATTTATTTTCTAATTCTTCACCATCTTTAGTATTGACGTCTCCTCTTTCTATCAGCTTGGTCAGATATATTTCTCTTGGATTTTTATGGGCTTCGATAAGTTCATACATCTGAGGTTGGGTAAATTTGGGATCATCTCCTTCATTGTGGCCGTGTCTTCTGTAGCAGACCATGTCAATAAAGACATCATTATTAAATTTTTGTCTGTACTCCGTCGCCAATTCCGCAGCAAAAACTACAGCTTCCGGATCATCGCCATTTACATGGAACACAGGAGCTTGTACCAAACTTGCAGCGGCAGTACAATATGTAGACGATCGTGCATCATCATAATCGGTGGTAAATCCTATCTGATTATTGATAACAAAGTGTATGGTACCTCCGGTATAATAGCCGTCGAGCTGACTCATTTGTGTAGTTTCGTACACGATACCCTGTCCTGCTGCTGCACTATCACCATGAATCAGTATTGGGAGTATTCTGTCATAATCACTATCATATAATACATCCGCCTTTGCTCTTGTAAATCCTTCCATAACCGGATTTACAGCTTCAAGATGTGAAGGGTTGGGAGCAAGTTTAAGATGAACAATTTTTCCTGAAGGCATGGTAATCTGAGATGAGAATCCAAGATGGTATTTAACATCTCCATCTCCAAAACTCTGATCCAAAATTGCTGTGCCTTCAAATTCATTAAATATCTGGTCGTATGTTTTGCCTAGAGTGTTGGCCAAAACATTTAATCTTCCTCTGTGCGCCATTGCCATGACAACTTCCTCGACTTTTCCTTCAGTAGCTTTGCTGATAATAGCGTCTAATGCCGCAATGGTCGTTTCACCACCTTCAAGAGAGAATCGTTTTTGGCCTACATATTTGGTATGGAGAAATTTTTCAAAAATAACCGCACCATTTAATTTATTTAGAATTTGCTTTTTTTTCTCTTGGTTTAGTCCGTAACTGCCATCAAAAACTCTGTTTTCAAGTTTTTCACGCAACCACATCCTTTTTTCCCTGTTCTCTATATGGGCGTATTCGACGCCAAGGTTGCCACAGTATATCTCTCTGAGTTTATCCAAAATCTGAGCTAATGTAGCGTTTTTTAAACCGATTTCTTCTCCAGCCAAAAATATTTTATTCAGGTCTGACTCATCTAGAGCATAGTCGGACAAGTCAAGATGCGGGTGCCTGTCTTTGCGAGGTTTCAATGGATTGGTGGTAGATAATAAATGACCACGACTTCTGAAGCCATGGATCAGTGACATCACGCCAAACTCTTTTTCAGATAGATTTTTATCCAGGTTTTGTCCGGAATTGTCAGAAACTCCATGACCGGTATTACTGAATTCAAATCCGTCAAAAAACAATCGCCAACCATCATCCACTGAGGAAGGATCCTGCTGGAAATTTTTGTACATTGATTCTATATAACCGGGGTGTGCATTAAAAACGTATGAATAATCTTTCATTGTAATGTTAAATATGATTTGGGTTTTTATTCTAAAATAGAGTCCAAAAGTAAGAATTTTATCCTTTTCTGACAGCAATGAGCTGCATGTTTTACAATAGAAAGACAAAAATCATGCTATTTATGCCTGAATTTGAAATAATTATTCACTTTTTTGCAAATAATGTTTTTACTTCACGTGAAAAGATTTACTTTTGCACTCCATTTAAGAAAATGTTTACAAAATTTAAGTTTTATGGCACAACACAAATCGTCTAAAAAGAGAATAAGACAAGACATAAAAATAAGACTTCGAAACAGATATTATAAAAAATCTGCCAGAACATCTATTGCAAAGCTCAGATTGATGACTGATAAAAAGGAAGCTGAAATTTTTCTTCCAAAAGTAATCAGTATGGTAGACAAGCTTGCAAAAAAGAATACATGGCATAAAAATAAAGCTTCAAACCTTAAGTCGAAGCTTTCAAGATACGTCAACAGTCTGTAAGTATAATTTTACAGTTTAAATAATAGTAAGGTGAGACAATTAATTGTACTCACCTTTTTTAGTTTATGAAAAGAAGAATATTTTACGTCTTATTATTCTTTATTATTTTTTTTTCTCAAGCCAAGGGAAACAACATCAGTGCGTCCTACAATGACACAACCAAAATAAAAAGCCAGTTTTTAGCATACCCTATTGCATTTTATTTGCCTGAAACACGTTGGGGTTTTGGGGCAGCAGGATTTTATAATTTTAGGTTTAAAAACGAAAAACCTACTTCTAATCCTTCACAAGTACAGTTTACTTTTAGTCTGACGCAAAACAGACAAGTAATCATGACTATTCCTTTTGAATTGTACAGATCCAATAATCTATGGAAATTTAAGGGCGAAATAAGTTACTACAGATATGTGTATAATTTTTATGGCATAGGTCTGTCAAGCAAATTTGACGATAAGGAATCATTCAGAGCAAATTATCCCAGATTCAGGATAGATATATTGAGAAGATATAAAAGGTTTTTTGCTGGGTTCAGATTTCGGGTAGATAATATGCAGATTGAAGATAAGAAAGTAAATGGATTACTTGAAAATGGTAATTATACGGGAGAAGATGGTGGCGTAATTTCCGGTATTGGATTGGTTGGACAATTAGATACCAGAGATTATATTTTTAATCCAACCAAAGGAGTCTTCATGGAAACTGAGATATTTGCTAATTCGAAATTTACTCAAAGCAATTTTACGTATCAAAGGTTTGCTTTAGATTTTGCAAAATATGTTCGGATCAAACAAGACCATACATTGGCATTTCATATCAATACAGCTATGATACTTGGAGATCCTATATTTTATGATTTACTCTATTTTGGAAGTCCAAAATTAATGCGTGGCTTTCAGGACCGTAGGTTTAAAGATAAAAATATTCTGGTACTTCAAGGAGAGTATAGATTTCCTATATATAAATGGGTGCAGGGTGTGTCCTTTTTATCCGGAGGTACCGTTGCCGCTTCTTATTCAGAAATATTTGAAAACGACTATAAAATAAGTTTTGGCGCTGGATTAAGAATTGTTTTAAATAAAAAAGACAGAGTTAGGCTTAGACTCGACTATGGCCGCACCATTAATGAAGGAGGAGCTATTTACATCACTATAAATGATGCTTTCTGATCATTTTCGTAAATTATAGTTTCGTTCGAACTTGTTTAGACTGATGAATATCATAACTGCTTATTGGGATTAAGCAATAAAGTATGATTATATTAGCGTCAGCAAAATAAATAATTATGGCTAGCTTTAGGGTTCGACCCAGATTTGAAATAGAAAGTAAAAAGACTATGGATGAAATTATTCAATTGGTGAAAGAAAAACTTAAACATAACACCCACAATTTGCATGGTCAGGCTATGCAGGATCATATCACCATCAGAGTGAATAAATCCCATAGACATTATTGGTCACCACAACTTAGTATATTGATGCAAAGAGAATCGGGAGATAATGAGACAAAAATAACCGGTATATATGGCCCTATGCCTAATGTATGGACATTATTTGCTTTAGGCTATCTGGCTATCGGGGTCCTTATCACTTTTATTTCTATCATAGGATTTTCACAAAGAGCACTTGGCAACGAATGTAAAATTCTCTGGATGATTCCTGTTCTGGCAACAATAGCTGCATTAATGTACTTGTCAAGCCAAATGGGTCAAAAACTTGGGGCAGCTCAGACATACGCCATTCATTATTTTTTTGAAGAAGCTTTGGGAGAACCACTTCCCGAAGTCTAGCAGTACTAAAAATTTATTTTTTGTTGTTAAAGGTAATTATAATTTATCTCAGATTTGTGAGATTATTTACATTATGAAGTATTGCCTTCATTTTTCATATTTTAGCTTACATATTCCTATTTTTGCAGCATGAAATCAAAATCCATTGATATTACAGTGCTTCAACAAGCATTTTCTCTGCTGTGTACTGCAAAATCGATTACAGAAACTTTTGATGAGCAGTTCAAATTGGTTTCTAAATATGTACATGCTACATCAAGAGGACATGAAGCCATTCAGATTGCTGTGGGTATGCAACTTACCCCAAAAGATTATGTAGCTCCGTATTATCGCGACGATGCCATGTTGCTTTCTATAGGTATGAAGCCGTATGATCTGATGCTTCAGGTATTGGCTAAAAAGGATGATCCGTTTTCAGGTGGAAGGGCCTATTATTGTCACCCTAGTCTTAAAGATATAGACAAACCCAAAATACCACACCAATCTTCAGCTACGGGAATGCAGGCTATACCTTCAACAGGTGTTGCTATGGGTATACAATACAAGGAAAAAACAGGTCTTTTGCAGGAGCCCGGTGCAGTGGTGGTTTGTTCTTTTGGGGATGCGTCTATTACGGAAGGAGAGGTAGCGGAAGCTTTTCAGATGGCTGCTTTAAAACAATTTCCGATTTTATATCTGGTTCAGGACAATGGTTGGGACATCTCTGCTACTGCCGAAGAAACCAGAGCTATGAACGCATTTGAATATGCAAAAGGTTTTCCCGGGATAGAAGCAATTTCTATAGATGGCAGTGATTTTGAAGTATGCTACCATACAGTAAATCAGATTCTACATACCATCCGAACCGAAAGAAGACCTTTTCTTCTGCATGTCAATGTTCCTCTATTAAATCACCATACTTCTGGTGTGCGCAAAGAATGGTACCGAAATGATCTTCAAGAACATCAGATGAAAGATCCATATATCAAACTCAAATCCCTGCTACTTGAAAATGGTTTTTTAACTGATGATCTGAATAAAATAGAAGCAGCAGCAAAAAAATTGGTCACAGATGACCTTGAGCGAGCTTTGCTTGCACCGGATCCATTACCTTCAGATCTTTTCACATATGATTTTGCACCCACGACGATAATAGCTGAATCCGGTGAAAGATGCCCTGAAAATGCTGAAGAAAAAGTAATGGTAGACTGTGCATTGATAGCCATTCAGGAATTAATGGAAGACCACAAAGAATGTCTCATGTATGGTCAGGATGTGGGTGGCAGACTTGGAGGGGTTTTTAGAGAAGCAGCAACACTGGCACAAAAATTTGGCGAAGAACGGGTATTTAATACTGCAATTCAAGAAGCATTTATAGTTGGAAGTACGGTAGGAATGTCTGCGGTTGGGCTAAAGCCTATAGTAGAAGTGCAATTTGCTGATTATATCTGGCCGGCATTAAATCAGCTCTTTACTGAAGTAAGCAGAAGTTGCTATTTGTCTGAAGGAAAGTGGCCGGTAAGTATGGTGCTGCGTGTTCCGATAGGCGCTTATGGTAGTGGTGGGCCATTTCACAGCTCAAGTGTGGAGTCTGTCCTGACCAATATCCGAGGCATTAAAATAGTATATCCAAGCAATGGAGCTGATCTCAAAGGTCTTTTTAAAGCCGCATACCACGACCCCAATCCGGTGGTCATCCTTGAGCACAAAGGTCTCTACTGGAGTAAAGTAAAAGGTACAGACACAGCCAGAAGAAAACTACCAGCCAAAGACTATATTTTGCCATTAGGGATCGGAAACATGGTACAGGAAGCATCTGTTGGTTCTGCTGAAAATAAAGTATTGGTGGTCACTTATGGGATGGGTGTACATTGGGCATTAAATTTACAAAGTGATATTGTTAACCAAGTAGGGATTCTTGATCTGAGGACGTTATATCCCTTGGACGAAAATCTAATTTATACCAAATCAAAGGAATATAACAGGATTATAGTCTTGACCGAAGAACCTGTCAATAATTCTTTTGCACAAAGCATAGCTTCCAGGATTCAGTCAAATTGTTTTGAATTTCTGGATGCTCCGGTGATAACACTAGGTGCTGAAAACATGCCCGCCATTCCCCTGAATGAAATATTAGAAAAAACAATGTTACCAAATTCATTAAAACTAGGGGATGCAGTAAGAAAAATTCTGGCATATTAATGCAACCTTGCGATATTGATATTCGTCTTTGATTTTATTAAAACACCATAAAAATAAAATACCATGTTTAAGCATTCTTTTTCTATTTTGGTTTTTCTTTTTCTTTCTGTTTTTGTGACTGCACAAAGTAAAAACCTATCAGAATTTACTTCTATTTCTACCAGTGGGAGTGTGCAGGTTGAGTTGGTAAAAGGAAGTGTACCTAAAGCAGAATATACCATTATCAAAGGCAATAAGGAAGACCTATTTATTGAGGTTAAAAACGATGAACTTGTCGTCAAAATAAAATCTAAAAACTCGATGTGGAATCGCTCAGAGACAAAAGCTAAAGTAACGGTTTATTACACCACATTGAACGCAATAGATTGTGCTGCCGGTTCTAGCCTTAATGCTGATAGTGAAATCAGCGCTGCAACTATGGATATAGAAGTTTCAAGTGGAGCAAATTGCAATATAAAACTAAAAGCTGAAGATGTCGATGTATCTGCCTCATCAGGGGCAAAAGTTTCCATTAATGGTACAGGCAATACTGCGGTATATGATGCTTCTTCCGGTTCAAAAATTGAAGCGGGAAACTTTATCTCTTCAATTGCTGATGCAGATGTTTCATCAGGTGCCAGTATATCGCTCCATGCCACCAAAAAACTTAAAGCTGATGCAAGTTCGGGAGGAAGTATAAAATACAGAGGAAACCCCGAAAGCACAAATATTGACTCCGGTATGTCAGGTAGTATCCCGTCTTACTGATCTAAAGTGATAAAAAAAAAATGAATGGATGCTTAAAAATAATTTGAGTAGCCATTCCTTTTTAGATTATTTTTTAAATTTTGTGTAAGGCAGTTTTTTACTTGCTATTCTCATCACTTCATCGACCAATTGATCAGAGCTGCTAAAAAGTCCACCTGAAACTGCATGACTGAAGTTCCAGATCATTTTTTTGTTTGCCCTGTCGTGCAATTCCATAGTGACATTTACCTCATTGGTATTACCAAAACCAAATAAAAGGGTAGTGGCTATAGCTGCACCAGTGGACATAGGTTTAGTTAGCTTATAATTGGAAGTAATCACTGCGTCTACATTAAGTATTTCGGCCATTTCCAACGGAGTAAGAAGTTTGCCATCAGATCTGGCATTTTGTATTTTAGCTATGGTGGTTGTAGCATCCAAAATATCTACATTTATTTTATTTTCTCCTTTCCTTTTTAATAACCATGCCACCATTTCATACTGAAAAGTTTCTGATTCTTTGATGGTCAAATCGAGTATTTCTTCATTTGTCATTTTCTTTTGCGGAGGTATGGACACTTTTGGAGAAACCACAGCTATGATTCTGTGACTTTTGGAGGCATTTTCTGCTTCAGGACTGTAATAGACTTTGGCACAAGATGCCAAAACCACAAGAAATATGATTGAATAAAATAAAGGTGATTTTTTCATAAAAATCATGTTTAAATTTAAGTTGTAAAGGTAAGATCAAAATTATAATTTATCTAAAATGAATATACTTTCTCAATCTTTTTTGGGCAATTTTATCATTTTGAATGAAAATAGATTAGCTAATGTTTGCTTAGAAAAATCTCATTTTTTGAATTACATTTTCCACCATACTTTTTCTATATTTGCTGAAATCTGACTCTTGGATACATCTTTTTTATGCAGCAAAGTTAATTGTCTTGGAGAAAGGTAAGTATTAGGATCGAGCCCTATTCCGATGGCTCTGTTTACTTTTGTTTTTTGCAGATCAGTCATTGGAATTACTCTATAAGATGACTTGGATAGATAATATTTATCTTCACTATCCATTCTATAGGTTGAAATTGGCTTTACTGTCAGTTTGTTTTTTTCATTGATGGCAGCATATACTTCATCACCACATCCCACCTTTTTTGCATTTAAAAATATATCAGAAAGAGATGCTTTGTCTTTTCTATATGTAACCTTAACAACCTCCTTTCCATGCATAAAACCGGCTTCAGTAGCGATTATACCATGTAAACCTGATATTTCTTTTTCACCCGACCAGAAACAATACATACTGAAATATGCTTCTTCCTTCAGCCCTTTTTCATTTGCTTCCGTTTCTTCCAGTAAAATTTTAAGATATTCAGGAATTTGGTTACCTGACTTATTGATTGCGTCGATCAAAGTCTCTATGGTTTTTGTTCTGGATCGGAAGTCAGGCTGTCGTCGTACCAAGTCTTTACCATTACTAGTTATTACTCTTATTACAGGATTGTTCCATGATGGTTCACCAAATTTATCCAGAATATCTTTATCATTTCCAGGATGGTTATTGTAAATACAAAGAGGTACAAAACAAGTTTCAATAGCTTCTGCTATTAGTGGGTGGGATAAAATTTCATTGCCAAAAGTTGTACAATTACTGCAGCCAGGTACTTCCTGAAAAAGGATCAATATAGGTAAATTTTTAATTTCCGACTCCTTTACAGCTGATGCATAGTTGCGAAACCAATTTATTTTGCCCAGCTCAACTGGATTGTTTTTTGGAAAAGGAAAGTGCTGCGAAAAAGAACTCTTAGGCCCGGAAATGATAATAAAAAGAACCGGAAGTATCCATTTGAACTTCATAACACTTATTTTTACGACCAAATATACTATAAAAGGGTATCATATAGTTGTATTCAAGGATTTTACTTTTTATATAAGCAATAAAATACATGCCAAGCCAGCAGACAGACCATTTGATTCAACTTATACAGTCTATGACCAAAGCGGAAAAAAGAAGCTTTAGACTGTTTGTAAACAGAGACAATAAACCTAATGATAAATTGTTTATGCAGCTGTTTGATTATATTGACAGCACTAAAACATATAAAGAAAATGATCTGCTAAAAAAATTGCCACAGATTAAAAAAGTGCAATTATCCAACATTAAAGCAAATCTGATGAAACAGATTCTTGCTAATCTAAGGCATTTACATAAACAGGATTTTTCAGACGTATCTATAAGAGAGATGCTTGATTATGCAAAAATATTGCAATCCAAAGGTATGACCAAGGCCAGTCTGGATATGCTGGAAAAAGCAAAAAAGATTGCAGAAGTCAATCAGGAAACGCTTTTAATGTATCATATTTTAGATGAGGAGCGAAAGATTGAAACCCAGTATATCACTGGCAGTTCTTCCATTAAAGCGATAGAAATCAATGATCAAAGCAGTAAAATTTTATCCAAAGTAACAGTTCACAATAAATTATCCAATCTTTCACTTATGCTTTACGGTATGTATCTAAAGTATGGATATGTAAAAGATAAAAAAGATTTTGAACAGGTAAAAGATTACTTCTACAGTAATCTACCGGATATAAAGCCTCACAAGCTGGGGTTTTATGAAAGAATCTATTATTATCAATCCTTTGTCTGGTATTATCATATGACGCAGGATTTTGTAAATTATTATAAATATTCTCAAAAATGGGTGGATAGTTACCGTGCATTTCCTCAATTGATAAAAGAGGATCCAATGTTGTATTTTAAAGGTTTGCATAATGCTTTGAATGCGCTGTATATGGCAAACAAAACTGAAAAGTTTCTAACAAATTATGCATCTTATGTAGAATATGAAATCAATTTTTTTGATCATATGTCAGAGAGTCAATTGTACCAATACAAATTATTCAAATATATTCATCTCCTGAACAAAATCTTTTTAACCGGAGACTATGACAATGGTGTCAAAGAAGTAGCTGAAATTGCTGAAATACTTAAATCGGGAAAACATCATTGGGATGTCAATCGTGAGATGGTGTTTTATTATAAACTGGCGTGCGTATATTTTGGAGCTGATGATTTTAAAACAGCTCTGGATTACCTGAATAAAATCAACAATAGTCCCATTGGTGGGCTCAGAGAAGATATTCAGTGTTTTGCCAGAATCTTATCTCTGATCAGTCATTATGAGCTGGGTAATGACTTTTTAGTGAGTTATCAAATAAAATCAGTATATCGTTTTCTTATAAAAATGGAAGATCTACAGGCAGTTCAAAAGGAAATTCTGGGTTTTATACGACGTACCCCTTTGATGACAAAAAAAGACCTGAAGGCAGAATTTATAAAACTTAGAGCAAAACTTTTGAAGTTTCAGAATGATCCTTACGAACGCAGACCATTTTTATATCTGGACATCATCTCATGGTTGGATAGTAAGATTGAGAATAAAAGGATTCAGGATACTATAAAAGAGAAAGTAATTAAACCAATCTAACTTACGGTAATTCTCGCTGTGTTGAGTCCCAGTAGATATTTGATAACTTCATCATTAAATATACCAGCCTGTTCTATATTGACGACGTGACCACACTCGCGGACAATGAGCAAAGCTACGTCCTGCATGTTTTTTACCATTAGTTTTATAGGATCCAGAAACATATGATCTTGCTCTCCCATGACAAATAATGTTGGAATTGAAATATTTGTCTCAAACTTTCGGAATAGGCCTGTTAGCTGGCTTGTCAACCTGTACCACCTTAGAAATTCGCGCTGACAAAGTTTTTGTGCTTCCTTTACAAATACATTTCGGGACTCTGCATGGTTTTTTGATGGCATTATTACAAAAGCAAAAAGTCGATATAGCCACATGTAGGGCAATATATTTTTAAAAATACTCCCTAATCCTACCCAAAATCTGGACTTAAGATTAAAATGTGTAATTGCCCCTACCAATATCATGGAATGTATGCGAAGTGTAATCATATCACCGAGTTGTCTGATGATGAGCGTTCCTAAAGATACCCCGATAAAATGCGCTTTTGGTGTTTGAAGATGATCCAATACTTCGATGATATCTTTCGCAATGAGTTCAAATGAATAATTTTTATAATCTTTATCAGTCACAACCTCTGATGATTTTCCATGACCTCTGAGATCTATAAGCAGCAAATTAAAATGCTTTCGAAAATCTTTCAATTGCTTAAACCATACAGCAGAACTGCCACCCGCACCATGGATAAAAACTACCCATTCGGCTTCAGGACTTAGTAAATATTCTTTATAGTAAAGCATAATTAAAATGAATAGAAAGTTGATTTAACGTATTATATTGATTAATGTTGTCAGCTAAAACATCATTAACGACCTTTATAACTGTTTGAGAGAAAATCCCAAATGATCCATCTGGCAAATCACCCGAACGATAAAAAAGTTTTTATGACTATTTTTTTAAAAAATGTATCTAAACTATCTATAAGTAAGAAGATATTGAGGCCAGTCAAAGGTAACTATGCCAGAGAATCAAACTTTTCGAGCTTAAAACCTAAAGTTGGTTTGATAAAAAATGATTAAACCCTTGTAAAAATACATTGACTCAGTTGAAAGAGAAATTAAAAATCATCTCTGATTTTCTAATCCTATCACAAGGTCTTTACTTACTCCAAGTAAAACCCGAACAAGTAAAAATGATATCTTTTTTACCACCATTATTAAAGTCAGCACTAATGGTTAATATGCTTGAACTTTTCATTGCAGAGATTATTTCTTCGGCTTTCTCAAGGGATACTCCGATTGAACCTTCCCTTTTTGTAAAAGAAGATGTAAACGGTTCTTTATTATCAAATTTTAAACTCACATTGTTGCCTTTAAAATCTGCATGTTGAATCCTTAGTAGGACTTCATTTTTATTGTTATTATTTTTTACTGTTAAAAGTGCAAAAACCGGTTCATTTTTATCATTTTTTAAGTTCAAATCATTTTTTGAAGTTAAAGTGCTTATCAATAGTTTGTGCCCCGTGGCTTTATCTGTAATTTCCTTACTATCCCATCCGGAAATCGTGTCAACTACTCTTTTGGTTTCAATGCGTTGATTTGCTGCATTTTTGGTAGTATCGCCACTTAATGAGTCAGCTACTATATTTACCCCACTTTCAAGATCGTTTCCGGAAGGGGATTTTTTATTCATAAAGTATATGGCCGCAAGTACTGCAATAATTATTATCGCAAAAATTAAATATTTGGTGTTCTTAGAGTTCATATTTATTAATGTTGTTATTGATAGTCCAAAATTAAATCGTGCAAAATTAACAAGATTTATCGTTTTTTAGGTTAAAAATTAAATTAAGTATCATAAAAAAGTCTATTGAATAAGCAAGTCATTAAATTTTGTACTGCTTTTAGGAAAATAAGCTCTTTTTATATTTAGAAATGAATAACATATTTGTAATTTCTTGCTCTTCTTACGTACTTTATATGAATACTTGTCCGTATTCAATCATATGCTAAATGATCCCTCCAATTACCAAATTTAAGATACAAATAACTGGGAACAAAAAGTAAAATCCAATACACCCATTCACTCATCCATGCGATAGACAAACTAAGTTTCATAGTTTCTATGACCACCCAGACATAGATTAAATATGCAACTATCCCACCAAACTCTATCCAAAAAACTATCTGTGTTTTGCCGGTAGCAACTACCGCATTTAGCCAGATGACACCGACACAAAGAATGATCATCGCAGCACTTACTATTCTTAGGGGTCCCGTTCCTGATACAACAAAGTCGCCATCCTGACCAAATAATCCAAGAAATATATTAGGAAAAAAATTAAGAATCAAGACAAAAACAGTCATACCGCTCACACTGATGTAGCACATTTTACCTATAATTTTAAAAATCTCATCCTGTCTGCCCTGTCCGATAAGATTACTTAGTATAGTATTTGCAGACGAACCAAAAGCCCATGAAAAAACACCACCGAGACCGAAAAGATTGCGCATACTTTGTGAAACCGCCTGCTCATCATAAGTATAGTTTCTGCTGACAAGAATAAAAAAAACCCACCAGGCACCTGTGCTTATAGCCAATTGACTCATCAATGGAAACCCTTGCTTAAATACGAGTTTTAATGTCTTTACATGTATTTTAAAAACGGCATGAATACCAAATTTTGATTTGATGCGAAGATTGTACAATATACCGGCAACAGTCAGCATACCTATTAATTCCGAAATGACTGATGCATATGCTGCACCATCAAATCCTAATGCAGGAAGTCCAAAATGGCCAAAAATCAAACCATAGTCCAGAAAAAGATTGACCCCTGATTGTATAATGGCTATAAGTACCAGATATCTGGTTTGCTGAAGGCTGATAAGAAATGCATTTTGCATCTGAAGGCTATATAAAAACATCAACCCAAATATTCTGATATTTAAAAATCCTCCTGCCATTTCTGCGCCGTGGCTTTCAATTCCAGCCCAAAGCATCAATGGATGAACCAATATGTGCGTCATAATGATAAATATAACAGCCAATCCCAAAGCTACCAGCATCCCATGCCATAAAGTCGAAAATATCTCATTTCTGTTTTCTTCACCTGCTCTTCTGGACATAATTGCCAGCAAAGCATTATTCAGACCATATCCAATGGCTGAAAAAATCAGGTAGTACACACCTGTAATACCCGCCAGCGCTAATTCTTTATTTCCTATATGCCCCAAAAATGCTGCATTGAAAAGATAATTCAGTTCAGGTATCAACTTAGCCATGCTAATAGGCAAAGTTAATAATATAATACCCTTTACAGACGTATCTACTTTTAAGGAAGAGACATAAGCCATCTTAATTTTTTGTTGAAGTACATGCAGGACTTATGCCCAAAATATAATTTTGAACCACATCAATTTTTGCCGCTGTTTCAGCTCCCAAAAACCCGCTTATCATTTCATTTTTTAAGTTTAATTTTGCCTGTTCAGTCAGTTTGGTTGAAACCGGCAGATAAGTCCAATGCCATTTTTCTTCAAAATAACCTGTTTTTCGATCACTTCCCATTTTTGTGTATGGTTGGCAAAAGCCATATTCAGACGCGTGATTGATCAACCATGTGTAGAGCAAAAGTCCTTCACCTGATTCGAACCAGGTATTGTCAAACGCATTAAAATCCATATCCGTACCCCAATGATGACGTGAAGTACCTGGCATTGAACTATATTCCAGGATTTTTTTCGCACGTTTCAGGTCATCTTTGATGTCGGCAGCAGCATTTATGTTGTCTTCAAGGATCGTTTTTCCTGTCCATTTGTTTTCCCAGATTCTTTTTTGATTTTCAAAGTTTCTGGTAGCGGATCTTATTTTAAGAAAAATCCCTTCTTTTGCTGCTGCTTCATACATGAGTACAAAGGATTGAAAAACATCTTTGCGGATATATCTGAGTTCTTCATCACGATATTTTGGCGGAATCAACATAAATTCCTGATGTTGGGCAGGGTCAAACTTACCCATTAAATAATCCACCGTTATCAGAGCCTGATCTGATTTTTCAATATGGGAATCGGACATTGGATAAGAGATTGAAGTTGCTATTTCAGATGACGGCTTTTGTGCGTTGCATGAACATAATATCACCATCATCGAGCAAAAAAGGGGTATACTTACTTTATTCATGAAACCTGTTTTTAATATTTTTTACTTGAAATTAATGCACTTTTGTAGTTCATAATAAAGTATAGTAGTGCTAAAAAAGAAGTAATCATCATACCAACAACTCTAAAAATGGCCATATGGTCATCGCGCCCGATGGATCCGTCCAAAGGTTTTATCAAAGCTAGAAACACCAAAAGGGTCAATGCAGCGGCAACTCGTACCTGACTAATTACTTTATACTGAACTCCATTATTTAGGGATAAAAGCATTATTCCAAAAACAAAAGGAATAAAAGCAGTCATAGAAGGGTTAATCGACCCTAAATAAGCCCAAATACTAAAAAGAATAAGAGCCACTGCATTCAAAAGATTAGCTATATAAGCGTTCATATCTTAATTTTTTTTTTGTAACTTATTTAACGACTTTAATGGTAAATGGTTGTTGGCTTTATATATCACTATCTATTCTTTTTGACGCTATTTAACATGTCTGTTTTATGATTTTCAAGTGGTCATTCAATACTTCTGGTTAAGATCACTATTTTGAAAATGTATGTATACCTGTTCTTTACATTGGCGAAAATATAACTTTGCGAATACTTTTCTGGAAAGTGAAACCAATAAAGCATTATCAAATTAACTTTGCAAAAGAGATTCTTTCATATTTTTATCTTCTTGAATGTCAATATTATATATAAAGTAAACCTAAATAAAGTATATTACTTTTTATCCAAACAAATTCTATGCAAATCTA
The DNA here is from genome assembly GCA_016714445.1 of Saprospiraceae bacterium. Taxonomy (GTDB): domain Bacteria; phylum Bacteroidota; class Bacteroidia; order Chitinophagales; family Saprospiraceae; genus OLB9. The sequence goes on from JADJNF010000008.1 coordinate 1,179,167, forward strand.
TTCTTTCAAATTTTTTACACCACACAAATTAAGAAGACTCCACCTTGTAATATAGATATCAAGCAATTTTATCTCCATTTTTTGCTTTTTTATCAGGGGTAAGCAGGATGATTTCATTATCCGGACCGACAACACCTAATATTAAACACTCAGAAATAAAATCAGCAATCTTTTTTGGTGGAAAACTGATAACCGCTATTATTTGTTTGCCAATCAATTCAGGTTTAGAATAAAGTTTTATAATTTGCGCAGAGCTCAGTTTAATTCCCAAAGGACCAAAATCAACTTTCAATATATATGCTGGTTTTTTGGCTTTAGGGAAATCATCTACTTCAATTATAGTTCCCACTCTCATATCCACTTTTTCAAACTCTGCCCATGTAAGCATTTTATATTTTTAGTAACAGCGCAAAAGTAGTATATAATTTTAGTTTTATTTACCAAAAGGTGCATTTTCGTCAGTGCAATAACATTATGAAGTTAAACTATTTTTCTTCCATGATAAATTTTTAGCTCCGTTTTGGCTATTATTTGCTGAATATTATCAGGAGTTATTTTACCGGCTGCAATGATATTAATTTTTTTACCACTTGCTTTTTGCATTTTGGATAACATTTGTGCACCTGAAATAGCATCAAGTTCACCTCCTGAAGAAAGAATATACCGAACATTTGATATATTTTTTAGTATTTCAACTTCTCCCAGAATATTAAAACACTGATCAATAGCTTTATGAATGGTAACCGGAAATGGAAAAGCAGCTTTACAGATTTGATAGATAGCTTTAATGTCCAGAATAATGTGGTTATGTACATTTTTAGTGACGGCCCCAAAAACAAACCCATCAATTCGATAGGATTTTAATTTTTGTATTTGTGCGGTCATGATATTTATTTCATCATTTGTATATTCAAAATTTCCATCACGACATCTGATCATGATTTTACAAGGTAGTTTTACTTTGGAGATAATATCATTTAAGGTAAACTCATCAGGAGTAAGTCCATCTTTATTTAAATGACTGCAAATTTCCAATTGATGAGCCCCTTTCAAAAAGGCTTCTATTGCTTCATCTGTGTTTTCTACACAAGCTTCCAGAATAGGAAAGGATTTCATATATTTGTTGATGATGAGTGCTGGAAGACAAAAAAAAATGAGGTAACACAATTGTATTACCTCAACCCTAACCAAATGAAACCAAATTGTTCTACTTATTGTAAAACGTACACAAAGGTAAACAGAATAAATTATTTAGCAAGTAATTTGTAAAAATTATTAAAATAAATATTATAAAAATGGATAAATATAAATTTATTACTAACATAATTCTAATTATTGCCAAATTAATATACACTTTGCCAAGTTTATCTTAAAAACATTATTTATTTAAAGTAGGCTTCTGCATAAATAAATTTTAATGTTATACCATTAAAATGAAAGTATATTTCGATTTTTTGTCAAAATGCAGTTGCAGGTATATGTCTTAGTGTTATACGCAGTATAGATAATATATATTGATTATATATAGGTACAGAAAATTTTGTTACACCAGTTATCAGCCAACAATTTTAAAAAAGATCAAAAAAGAAATATTAAAGGCTCAGGCTTTATTTGATTATAAAACAGACTTTTCTTTTTACCAACTATTATCCTTAGCTTTGTATTTCATTTCAAATCATTATACATGAATTACCGTTTTCAGATTGTTTTATTATTTACATTAACATTTTCGTTTCTTACGCATCTTGAAGGTCAGGATGATGATGTGTATATGATAAAAAAAATTCATGACGAAGCACTTGGTAAAGGTAAAGCTTATCCTTGGTTGACAGACTTATGTACAAAACATGGAGAGAGGATAGCTGGCTCTCCTGCTTATCTAGGGGCAGCAAATTATACAAAAGATATACTGGCCGGTATTAAAGGTGTACAAAGTTATCATCAGCCATGCGAATCAAGTTATTGGAAAAGAGGTGCGAAAGAACAAGTCAAAATAATAGGGAAAAACGGAAAAAATATCAGATTGAGCGCCTTGTCATTGGGGAATTCTGTTGCGACACCCACAGAAGGTATCACTGCAGAAGTTATCGAAGTGCAAAGTTTGGATGAAGTTGAAAAACTTGGCAAAGAGAAAATTTCGGGGAAGATTGTTTTTTACAACAGACCCATGGACCCTACTCAACTCAGAACCTTCAGCGCCTATGGTGGCGCTGTCGACCAAAGAGTGTATGGTCCGTCTAAGGCTGCAGAATTTGGGGCTGTAGCAGCATTAGTGAGATCAATGACCACATCATTGGATGATTTTCCACATACAGGAGTTACCATATATAAAGACAGCCTGAATAAAATACCGGGGATAGCTATAAGTACTCTTGATGCCGAAAAACTTAGTAGAGCTATAAAAAAAGGACCGGTCAATGTATTTTTGAAGACCAATTGTCAGACCATAGGTATGAAATCAGCCCCAACAGTGATTGGAGAAATTAAAGGCAGTGTATTTCCTGAAGAAATAATCGTAGTAGGAGGCCATCTTGATAGCTGGGATGTAGGTCAGGGTGCCCATGATGACGGTGCTGGTTGTATTCAGTCTATGGAAGTACTTAGGTTGTTTACTGCATTAGGTTATCAGCCAAAGAGAACTATTCGATGTGTTCTTTTTTCAAATGAAGAAAACGGACTGGCCGGTGGCAGGACATATGCCAAATTATCCAATGAGAAAAATGAATTTCACTTAGCAGCTCTTGAGTCTGATTCGGGTGGATTTTCACCAAAAGGATTTAGTTTTGAGGCTGATACATCTGTATTTAAGTCATACTACAAACATGTGAGTAAATGGTTGCCGTTGCTGGAAAGCTATGGATTACATTTTGAAATGGGTGGGTCAGGTGCTGATATCGGTCCGCTAAAATCTCAAAAAGGTTTACTGATAGGTCTCAGACCTGACTCACAGAGATATTTTGATTTTCATCATACTGCCAATGACAGAATAGAAAATGTCAACAAAAGAGAACTGGAACTGGGTGCAGCTGCTATGGCCAGCCTGATTTATTTGATAGACAAATATGGAATAAAGTGAGTATAAACGTAGGAAAAGAAATAATAGAAGTCGGGGATTTGTCTTTTATAAAATACATAAACGCCCGGACCATTGAGGAAAAAGTCCAGGAAATTGCCGACAGCATCCGAGAAGATTTTCATGAGAAATATCCCATGTTTTTGGTAGTCATGAACGGGGCATTTATTTATGCAGCTGATCTGATCAGAAAACTTGACTTTCCTTGTGAATTGAATTTTGTCCGTATAAAGTCTTACCACGGAACCGAGAGTACAGGCAAAATAGATATATATATGCCCCCGAATCTTGAATTGAAGGACCGACATATTATTATCGTCGAAGACATAATTGATACTGGAAACACAATGGCTATGTTTAAACCGGAATTGGAAACCATGGGACCAGCATCTATCAGCCTGACTTCTATTCTGGTAAAGCCGGAAGCCCATAAACATGATATAGTTACGGACTATCCGGGGTTTATCATTCCAAACAAATTTGTAGTAGGATATGGACTGGATTATGACGGAATGGGGCGAAACTTAAAAGATCTTTATCAATTATATCAGGTACAAGAGTGACCCCTACAGAAAAAGCGACTAAAATCGTCCACAAAATGATGCTTCAAAATGATTCATTTTCCCAATGGATGGATATTGAGATCATTAAAATCGTTCCCGGCAGTTGCCATCTGAAAACAATTATTCGAAATGAAATGCTCAACGGTTTTCAAACTTGTCACGGTGGCGTCACTTTTTCAATAGCGGACAGTGCATTGGCTTTTGCAAGCAATTCTCATGGTATCCAGGCAGTATCCATAGAAACTTCCATTTCACATTTTAAACCCGTGAGTTTAGGAGATATTATTACAGCAGTCGCAATTGAAAAAAATCTCAGCAATAGATTAGGCAATTATGAAGTATCTCTAACCAATCAGCATGGTGAACTTGTAGCACTTTTTAAGGGTACAGTTTTCAGAAATGGTAAAGAATGGGAAATATAATGTTTAAATGGCAGTTACTGAAAAGTTAAAAATCTGCTTTCTGGAAATTTTGTTTTATTTTTGTTGTTCTAAATCAAAGTTTAATTTTAAAAATGAAAAGTAAAATAGTATTAATATTCTTATTTACACTACATATACTTGGGTTAAATGCTCAGGGAATTGAGTTTTTTCAGGGTACATGGAAGGAAGCCATGGCTAAAGCTAAAACAGAAGATAAACTTCTTTTTGTGGATGCCTTTGCCAAGTGGTGTGGTCCTTGTAAGTCTATGGCTAAAAATGTATTCACTCAACAGAAAGTAGGTGATTTTTTTAATGTAAATTTCATAAACCTAAAGTTAGACATGGAAGAGGCGGACGGCGTGACTTTCGGGCATAAGTATCCTGTTTCTGCTTATCCTACACTCTTTTTTTTGGATGGTGATGGTAAGGTCATTAAAACGGTCACCGGTGGTCAACAGCCTGATGGTTTGATATTGCAGGGGGAAGATGCTCTGAGAAAAAATGATAAAAGTGGCAAGTTTGAAGAAAAATATCTGGCAGGTGACCGCAGTTTTGACTTAATGCTTAATTATATAAAAGCACTCAATGCCGTGGGAAAGCCAAGTTTGAAAATATCAAATGAATATCTAAATTCCAATCCTGCTATCACAGAAAATCAAAAGTTATCTTTTATATTGGAAGCAGCTGTTGACGCAGATAGTAAATTATTTGAACAAGTAATAACCAATAAATCAAAAATAGTATCTATTACCGGCCTTAAGACTTTTGAAGAAAAATGTCTTTCTGCTTGTCAGGTTGCTGCAAAAAAGGCAATTGAATACGAAATGGAGTCACTATTGGAAGAAACGATAGAGAAGGCAAAAAAAACATTTCCGGATGGGGCGGATGTATTTGCTGCCAAAGCAAATATGCAGTTTTATAAAACCTTCAAAAATGAAAATAAATATATATCATCATATAAGGTCTTAGCAAAAAAGTCAGAAGGAGATGCAGCAACTTTAAAATATATCATTCAGGATGTCGTTAAAAACTTTAAAGAAAACCCAAAAATGGTTGCTGATATAGCAGCGTATGCCGAAAAAATATATGAACAAGTGGACGATGTAGAGTCGCTGAATTTATACTGTTCCACATTGATCCTTAATAAAGAAGTCGACAAAGCTATTAAAATAGTGACCGCCGCTAAAGAAAAAGCTGAAAAGAGTGGGCAGGAAATTTCAAATTTTGATGGGCTGTTAAATTATTTGAATTCAAAAAAAGCATAAATTAATTTGATATCTCTATTTATGACAATGGTCCCCGAATTGCGAAATTGGCTTTAAAGCCAAGAGAAATAAAGGGTATAATTTTTTTATTCAATCGTCTTTTTTTAAGGAACTTATTTTATTTAAACATTTTTTAACTATTGAGATTGTACAAATCATGTGACTTTTAAATATCAAAATAGTCTTTATAGACGAAAATCAATTTTATAATTTTATTAAATTTATTGAAATGAAAAACATTTTTACGCTTATTTTTACCATGATAGTTTCTATGCTTTTGGGTCAGGATGCAATAGAAAGAAAAACATCCATGAGTCTTGGGCCTCAAAATGCATTTTTTGTAGAGATCCCAGGTGCGGATAAAAAGCTCGCAGAAAAGGTCTTTTATGAATTCGTAAAAGAATATGGTAAATTGAAAGAAAATGGCAAAGCCAGAGAACACTTTATGATGGCGACAAAAATCCCTGTTATAAATGGTGCTTCTCCACTTGATCTTTATGCCAAATTTGAAGAAGGAAAAGCTATGGCTACCACATATGTATGGATAGATTTAGGTGGAGCCTTTATTAACTCGACTGATTATAAATCTCAAACCATGTCTGTAAAGCAGTTTATGCGTGACTATTTTATAGAAGTAAGAAAAAAAGTGGTTGCAGAAGAACTCAAAGTGGAGGAAAAAAATCTGTCCAATCTGGAAAAAGATTTAAAAAAATTGAAAGAGAAGAATGATGATTATCATAAAGATATAGAAAAAGCAAAACAGAAAATTGCCGAAGCTGAAAAAAATATTGAAAAAAACACCCTTGATCAGGAAAATAAAGGTAAAGAAATAGATTCACAAAAAGCAGTAGTGGAAACCGTCAGCGTAAAACTTAACAGTCTTGGAAAAAAAGACTGATTAAAAATATCTTTTATAAAAAGGGAGCAGATACATAAGTCTGCTCCCTTTTTCGTTAATAATGCACGATAAACGTCGTGTCAAATATATATTGATAAAATTTTTATTGTAGATTCGAAGTTTAATAGTATTTTTGAGACTACGTTTGTTTAAATACAAGATATGTGTGATTTAATAGAAAATAAATTTATGCGCGGCAACTTACTAGCGATCGTTTTAATTTTGACCATAATGAAGTTTGGAACTGCTCAGAACAGCTTCCATCGTACCTATCCATCCGTTAATGGTAAAGACTTGCTTTGCATCAGTTCCCTTCAGTTGAAAGATGGCAATTACGCTGCGCTTGAATTGGAGTTGGATACAGATGGAAATGATAATATTTTTTCAGATACATTTATCGTTACCAGTTACAAACCCAAGGGTGACATCAACTGGACCAAGGCATTTGCAATAGAAATGTCTTTATCCGGAAATGTTCCCGCATTAGGTAGTATAATACAAGGAGACAATGACAGTATTTATTATAGTATAATCACCGAATCAACAGATAAACAAAATAAAATCATTGGTGCGCTGGACAGAGGCGGCGCCAATGGATGGATGAGATCTTACTCCACTGTGCCAGGGAAAGCAGATGGTACAAATATCAGTCATTTGCTGGCAAATTACAATAAGACCCTAATCAGTGGTCACGTCGGTGGAATAGAAATGGAAAACGATATTGCCCTGAGCAGAAAAAATTACAATGGTAAAAATATCTGGTCCGGATTACTAGCTGCTAAAAATATAAATGGAAATAGTGTAGATGAAAATCTGACACATTTATCTTTTGAGTCAGATACATCAATTTTGATGGGGGGTACAATTGATTCTAATAATTTAGTTTCGTTTTTACTTGTAACAGATACTTTAGGAAAGGTACAATGGAGCAGAACATTAAAGTCGGCTAATCAACAAAATACTGTAAAAATTTTATTACATAATGCAGTTAGAATGCCTGATTCGACCTACGTAGCGAGTGGTATTTTGCAGGAGCAAGGTCTGGCTGATAAAGGATTTATATTAAAAATCAATAAAAGAGGAGATATTATATGGAGTAAAAAATTAGCTTTTGGGGCTTTAGATACTACTTCAGTAAAATACATGGCTCTGGATAAAGATAATAAAATATTTTTAGCGGGAGTTAATAGTGATGTTGTCCTTAATAAGTCTTATAATTATGTTATTAAGCTAAAAAATGATGGATCAGTAGACTGGAAAAAAAAGTATCCCAGAGTAGGTGGAACACATGATTTTACCGGTAAACTTTTTGAAACCATAGACGGTGGTACAGCTTTAATTACAAGTGTGTTGGAAGACGGAAAATTACGTCCTTCTTTCATAAAACTGGATGATAATGGACGTTCATCCTGTGAAGAGAATATTGATGAAGTGATACTATTTGATAATAATTATGCTTCAGATACTTTGATCTGGACATCAACGAACATTGGAAGTGATACGGTAGTTACATACAAATCCGAACCTTATTCATATGATGTTCCAGTGGTAACCCTTGAAGTCAGACCATTTTGCCCTGAAGAGCCTATTGACTGGACCTTTCATGTGAAAACAAAAGGGGCTGTCAACTACGAATGGAGCACAGGTCTTAAAGGCCCCGACAAAGACAGTCTGAGAGTATTTGAAGAAGGGAAATATTCGGTGACGGTAACTATAAACGAAGGTGTTTGTTTTATGCTTTGTGACACTTCTGAGCTGGCTAGATATGACAAACCTGAAGTACAATTGGGATTATCCATTGGTAATTTCTGTGCAAACAATAAACAAACGATCAATGCGGGTTATGTGCCGGGCCATCCGCAGATAAAGTCCGCTATATGGAGTACAGGCGAAACCAGTATAAATATTATAGAAATAGATAAACCCGGCACCTATAAAATTACCATTGTAGATGGGTGCGATGAAAGTGCATCAGCAGAAATATCAGTCGGTGAATTTCCAAAAAAGATTACTTCCGCAAACATTACAGGGCAGGTCGCTGTGGATTGTTTTGAAGGTACAGCTACAGGCGTACTATCTGCATCAGGCAATTCCAATGGTCTTGGGGTAGAAAGGTACTTATGGAGTAACGGTCAAAGTACCAAAGCAATAAGTATTAATGATTCTGATGCTCAAACATATAGAGTAACAGTAATAGATGGTTGTGGAGGCACTGCAACAGCATCACGAAATATTGAAATTAATGGGCCTGGGATAACTTCAGCCGATATAGTTATCAACAAAGATGGCCTTTGTACCACCAGAAGCATTTTATTAAATGCTGTGGCAAACCGCAATGGTAGATTAAAATATCTTTGGTCTAACGCAGAAACAACTGCCAGAATAAGCGTAACTGCTGTTGGAAGTTATTCAGTTACCATTACCGATGTTTGTGGCAATAAAGCGTCAAACACAATAAATGTAAAAGAAGAAGACCTTACTCCAAAAGATGTGGAATATGCCCATGTGTTTTTTCCGGATGGAGTAGGATATCAGTTCAACGGAGAAACTGCTTTAGATACGCTGGCATATGAATCTTTATATCTAAATCGTACTTTCGGACCTGTGAATATCCCTGAATATTGTTTAAATCAGATCGAAAATTATGAATTTTATGTCTTTAACAGATGGGGCCAACAAGTATTTGAATCTAAAGATATTACAGACGAATGGGATGGTAAAATCAGTGAAAAAGATTCTCCATCAGATACCTATGTTTGGGTCGTAAAATATAGTATTTTTGGATTTGAAAAAACCAAAAAAGGTGATGTAACCATGATTCGCAAATAAAGTAAAATATATTTAAAATAATTAAGCCTGGTTGTATCATACGCCGGGCTTTTTTGTTACTCTATTATAGATCTTTACTGACACATCAAACAATATTTAAATATGCAAAAAATAGAACACATCGGTATTGCTGTAAAGGATTTGGATATTGCTGAAAATATTTATTCCCTGTTGCTGAATACTCCTTCATACAAAAGAGAAGAAGTTACTTCTGAGCATGTCATCACTTCTTTTTTCAAATCAGGACCTAATAAAATTGAATTACTGACAGCTACAGACGAAGCCAGTGCTATTCATAAATTTATTGAAAAGAAAGGGGAAGGCATACATCATATTGCTTTTGCAGTAGAAGATATATATTCTGAAATGTCAAGACTTAAAGCAGATGGATTTGTACTTTTAAACGATGTACCCAAAAAAGGAGCAGACAATAAACTGGTTTGTTTTGTTCACCCCAAATCAGCAAATGGCGTCTTGGTGGAATTATGTCAGGAAATTACACCGACTACTGAATGAACCTGACATTATTTGAATATATACTGGCGATGGCTGGAAGTTTTATAGCAGGCGCCATCAATACGCTTGCCGGGAATGGATCTGTGATCACCCTGAGTATACTTACAGATCTGATCGGACTACCGGGTAATATGGCTAACGGAACAAACAGGGTAGGTGTTTTACTACAGGCAGCAGGAAGTAGTACCGGCTTTGCAAAAAATAAAATGATAGATCTTGGTAAATCGAGGGATATAATAATTCTGACTATCATCGGCGCAATCGCCGGGGTATACACGGCAACTATCGTATCCAATGAACAGTTTTTATCAGTTTTTAAATACCTTATGATCATAATGCTTCTAATCATTTTGGTCAAACCTGAAAGATGGTTGATACCATCCGGTATAAAAAACAATTTGTCCTATTGGATAAGTATTCCGTCATTTTTGGCAATGGGGTTTTATGGTGGTTTCATACAGATGGGAATGGGGGTATTTTTTCTGGCAGTTCTGGTACTTATATCCAAATATAGTATAATGGAAGCGAATGCTATAAAAACTATCGTAATATTTATTTATACTGTCCTGGTTTTGGCCATATTTGCATATCAAGGTTTAGTAAACTGGGAAGTAGGTATTATCATGGCCATCGGACAGACCCTGGGAGGATATCTTACTGCGGCCTATGCTTCAAAGTGGCCGGACATAAACCTATGGGCTTACAGATTACTGATCATAATTATTATCTTTGCCATATTAATTCAATTTGAAATATTAAAATTCTAATCTATGTCACCTATTCTTTCGCGATTATTTTATTTTGGAATGATTGTTTTACTGGGTTCATGTGCTGGAAAAAATGCGTTTATCAGCAAATCTATCCTTAAAGACGAGTATCTCAAAAAAATAGCTTCCAATCCGGATCACGAAGTGCAAATCATTTATACCCAGGTCAATAAAAAGGATAATTCTTTTAAATCTTTTACTTACAATGTTGATAACAATAAATATTTTTATCCTGCCAGTACAGTAAAAATGCCTGTTGCCATTCTGGCTTTGCAAAGATTGAATGAAATAAATGCAAATGGGACGGATATAAAAAGATCAGATGATATGCTGACTGCTGCATTTAAAGCAAAACAAACTCCATCATTTACCGACACCACAACGACAAGTGGAAAGCCAAATGTAGAAAGATTTATAGAAAAAATATTTGCTGTCAGTGACAACAATGCTTACAATCGTCTATATGAATTGTTAGGGCAGGATTATATCAATCAGACATTACGGGCCAAAGGAGTGTTTACAAATTCAGTAATCAATCATAGATTGGATATTACAGGTCTTGATGCTGAAGACAATAGGAATACCAATAACATACGATTTTTCAGAGATAATAAAATATTATATGATAAACCGGAAGAATATGCAAAAAATATTTGGAAACATCAAGCAACCAATGCGATAAGAGGTGTAGGATATATCAACTCCAAAGATAGTCTTGTAAATCAGCCTTTTGATTTTACCGGTAAAAACTTCTATACTCTAAAAGATATGGAAGGCACTTTGCAGAGGATAATATTTCCTGAATTTTTCCCGCCGGCTCAAAGATTTGATATTAAAGATGGTGATTATGCTTTTCTAAAAAAATGTATGTCAGACCTTCCCAAGTCGTATTCATTTTACAAGAACAATCCTGAATACTATGACAGCTATGTGAAGTTTTTTATGTTTGGAGATAGTAAGGATGCCATTCCTGATGATATTAAAATATATAATAAAGTAGGTACAGCTTATGGCTATCTGATTGACTGCGCTTACATAGAAAATACAACTAAAGATATTGGTTTCTTCCTGACTGCTGTCATTCATGTCAATAAAAATAAGATATATAATGATGGCAAATATGAATACAATGAGATTGGACTGCCATTTATGGGAAAACTAGGCAAAGCGGTGTATGACTATGAACTCAGCAGAATGAAGTAAGCAGCTGTCGGGATTTAAAAAACTAAAGGCAGTCTACAAGATAAAGTGATTCAAGCTAAAGCATGATATATCTTCATCGTATTTTGATTATTTTATGTTCATAATATGCTTCATTTGTGATCAATTGTACTTTGTATACTCCTGAAGGAAGAGATGTCAATTCATTTAACTCAATATTATTAGGATTCTCAGAAGTTAAAAAGTGCTTTTTTACCCATATTGGTTTGCCTCTTAAATCAATAATTTTAATCGTAGCGAACTGATCTTTATTTGATATTATTTTTATTTCAGTATTTTCAAAAAACGGATTTGGCACTATTTCAATACGAACACCCTTTTTAGCTACATCATCTGAGTTAGAAGTGCATTTAAATTCTATGTCAAAGCTAAATTGTTCTTGATATTGAATATCTGAAATAGCAATGACTAAAAAATATTCTAAGTCATTTTCAGTTATAAATTCACCACCACTATAGCCAATACCATCAATAACTTTACATTCATCTCCATGAGTAATAAAAATCTCTGCATATGGATTGAACATTCTTTTAATTTTAAATATTGATCCATCTCCAATGAATTTGTAATATAATTGTCTTTTAAAATATGGAAAGCAACTAAAGTCAATTTGCTTAATCATTTTTTTAGCATCAATAAAATAATTTTTGCACTCCAATGGTATTGCCATTTCTTTAGAGATATTTTGAAAATCGAGGTCTTTACAGGATGTGGTTATTTTAATGTCAGCACTATCAAGCTTATCTCCAAAATTAATCCTCGCAAAATAATATTTGTCCTTTTGTGCTATAAATTCAAGGCTATTAAGGTTGTCTTTATAGAAGTATTGTGAAAATGCACAGAAAGTATCACAGTTTTCAAAAATTTCTACAGCAAAATCAATATTTTTAAAATCGTATGACATCTTGAATACCTTATCATTTTCATCAGCACCATTTATTTTAAACCAAGCAGATGATTTATCTTCTAAACATCTGGAAATCGAATCCTTGGAATAATAATCGCTGTTTAACTCTATATTATCTCCACAATATATTTCTTTTGCTCCTGTACAATAGTCATTGAGGCCCGGTGGTACAAATCTTAATCGAATCAGATAAGTTTCAGGTTGTATTTGATATTGTTTATAAAGTAGCAGAAAATACTTTTTGCCTTTATCTGCTCTGAATTTTAGTATTTCAGGGTTATATAATTGTCCATTTGATGTACATTTTAGAGAGTTGCAATCTCCGGAAAAAAGCGAATAATACAAATATGAACTATAATCATTGTCTCCATAAATATGCGCAATTGAATCATTTCCTTCTATACTATACCAAATTCCGAAGTCGGATTTTTGAGAGCAAAATCCAAGTTGCTGAAAAGATTCGCTGGTTGAATTTGCAAAATTTATATCATTAATTTCGTAGAGTGGAGTTGCACCGGAGCATAGATCGTTAGGTACTGCCTGGGAGCAATGTCTACTTACCGTAAACAGCGATGATTCATTATAATAGTTTTGTATCTGCATTAAATATTTTTTTCCGGTTTCACCCACGAAATTTATGGTTGAACCTACTTCTGAAAATCCTATTTCGGAAACAGATTTACAAATCAAGGTGGTGTCGCAGTTATTAGCTTCATATATGTTTATATTTAAACTAGCTTTAACATTTCGTATTAAAAAACTGTTTTTTTCACCAGAGCTTACAAAACTGTACCAAACATCTTTTTGTTGAGATAAAAAACAATTTGTCTCCATCGATGAGACTGTAGACAGGTATGTTCCACCTGAAATCGTATCTCCACAAATGATGGGAATAGCTGAATTGCAAAAGTCATTTGATGGTCGGTCGACACAATTTAATTTAAGTGTAAGATTATTTACCGTATTGGTATTGCCATGAATGACCAGATAATAATCATCATCACTATCAGTACTGAAAGCTAGTCGCTGATTGTTGTTAGTAAATGATTGGACACATATCAAACTATTGCAGGAACCCTTGATTAGTTCTACATATATGGATTCATTGGTTCTTTCCAGAATCTCTACCTCAAAAAGAGAATCTGTTTTTGGCAAAAAATACCAAAAAGCGGTTGACAGAGTATTATAACATGGTACGTCTCCATTATATCCCATAGGAGTTTGGATATTTAAATCAAATGTTGAATTACAATCTAAATATGTTGCATTTTCGCAAGAAATATTATCGGGGATGGTTTCACATTTGGTTTTAATTCTATAAACTATATCATTTTGAGTACCCGAAACTTTAATTATATATTTTCTACTGGCTTTTGCCTCAAACAACAACGTTTTAGACATTTCTAAATCCATCATACCTTGATAAAGACACCTACCATTTTCACAGCTATTTTCAATAATACTTATTAGTAGTGGCGAAGTCCCTGAATATAGGTCTAAAGTCATGATGAAATATCCACCTGTCCCTGTGATCTGATAATAATTTCCTGAATTGGTATCATTACACGGATTGTCTGATTCTTGTACTAAAGATTGATTGATGATTCCTTGCCACTCTTCACCACAGTTTACCAATAACTTATCACTACAATTATAATTATTTGATATAGGAGTACAAATAACAGATATTTCTAAATCAAAGGGGGCATTCTCATAACTGGCCAATTTTAGATAATAAGGTTCACCTGATGTAGTTTTAAAACTAAAGGAGTTTCTGTATTCAGAACTCAACCATCCATTTCTTATATCAAATGCTTTAACGCAAACCAGTGAATCACAACTACCTGAACCTATATATGCTTGAAATGACCCAAGACTATATTTATTTGCTGACATGAAAAAAGTCCATATTTCTCCGTCTCCGATAAACTTAAACCAATCACCAGCATTTTCCGGAGCGCAATTTCCAAAAGGAGACAATATTTCTTTAAAGTTATTTGAATTAATGCGATCCCCACAATTGATAATTTTTGCTTCAGGGCAAGTGGGTTTGTTCATGTCTGCATCTATACATTGAAAAGATATAGTTCCGCTTATATCAGGACTCTCCAAGTAAGTTGTTCCAACTAAAAAGTAATACAGTTTATTTTTTTTTGCAAAAAAGCCTATGGACGAGCCATTATAACTTTTATTAACAATCTCCTTCAATTGAGTACAACTACTATCACTTTCAAAAGCCAACACATTAAAAAATGTCGATTTGTCCATTTCTAAATAAGTGTCATTACCTTCAAATATAAACCATGCACCATTAAAAACAGTCATATTGAGGCCCAAATAGTCCGGGGTGTAATCACTTGTATTCAATGTGTAGCTGTCACCACAATTTATAGTTTTGGCAGTTTGACAAATGTCTCCTGATATTATCGATTTACATGTCGTCTTGAACTTGTGTTTATTATTAAGGTTTGATACAAGTCGAATGTAATATATTTGACCTTTTTGCGCATAAAATGAAAAAGAATTACGATAAAATTGAAAATTGAGAGTATCCACAAAATTACTGGCAAATAATGAATCACAATTGTTAATAAAAATCTGATAACCATAATATAAATCACTGGAATCTATCTTTGAAAAGGTCACCAGACTATCATTGCCATGATATCTATACCAAAGATCCGTTTGAGTTACTCCTTTTGAATTTATATCAAAAGGTACACTTCCAAAGTCAAATATGAATTCCATATCACAATGAATGTCATATGCTCTGGAACATGTGCTGTTTTCTTCCAGGTCTTTGCATAAGACACGAACAGTATGACCGTTTGAAAATTCAGATGCAGTAAATAAGACAAAATAAGTGTACCCGACTTCAGCATAAAACTTAAGATAATCTGAAACTTCATCATCCATACAAACCAGATTGCCGCATCCATCAGCTTTAAAACTTATCATTTTAATATCAGCAGTTATATTATCTCTGTTAAATTGAAACATGCGATTGTTTCCTTCTATTTTATACCATAATCTACCACCGGGATTGACACAAGGCAAGTCATTATTTTGGTCAAAAGAAGTCTCTCCAAAGTTTAGAAATAAATTATTTGTTTCACAATCAACTGGCAACGCATTAGAACATTCATCATTAATATCAGAACTGATACATTTTATTTCTCTATTTGGTATTCCGAACGGGAGATAATCATAGGATACTTTTATCAAATAATCTTTTTCTAATTCTGTTTTAAAATTTATATCTGAATAGCCTGTATTTATTGAAAATAAACAAGTTATATTATTGCAAGTTCCCTCATAGATATCACATCTGCCGTAAATTCCCTCTAAAGGAATTGAAAAAACATCCCCTGTTCCTCGTAATTTGAACCATGTGCCTTTTGTGAAATTACAATATTCTTTGTTTATATCAAAAATCTGAATTTTATTGAAATTTACCTTTTTATTGCAGTAGAGTGAATCCGCATTAACGCAAATTGAGTTATATTCAGACGAAGGCAAACAGCTAACTTGCAGGTCAAAAGAATTGAAGAAATAATTATTTAAATTAAACCGAATTAAATAGACGTCTTCTTTCTTAATTTTTAAATACAAGTTTCCCTGAGTGTCATATGTTCCTGGCAAACTATTGTTAGCAATAAATTGCAACGAATCACAACCTTCTCTAAATATTGTCATTTCATATAAGTTAGTACTGGGATTCAAATTACTCAATCTATATATTGAATCGTTGCCAACAAAACGATACCATTGACCAATACCTTTGTTTTCCTGACTGTTTGGCTCCAGATTTGAAAAATTATATATCTGTATCTTCTGCCCACAACTAATATCTCTGGCAGCTATACACGAAAAGTTACTTTTTATTGAATCATTACAACTCACATTAAATCTGATTTCCGCGACAGATTGGTGAGTGATTTCAATGTAATAATCCGTATTCATTTCTGCATCAATAATCAATGAATTATATTGGGATGATGGATCTTTTGTAAGATATTGATTCAATTCTGCACAATTATTTGAGCTCTTGTACACCTTTATTCCACAGGATGGTTGTAGATTAAATGATAACTTGACTTGTTTGCCTTTTCCAATTATTTTGTACCAAGATGACACAGAATATATATTATTAATTTCCGGATATGCATTTGAATTTGGTTTGGCAATATATTGGCTTCCACAGACTATATCTATAGCTGCTTCACAATTTTTGCTGTTAATATCGTTCTGACAACTCAAACTAAAACTTATTTGGGGTGCAGCAAAATCAAAATAATTAACCATGGCGACAAGATATGATTTTCCGGCAGAAGTCGAAAAAGTCATCTTTGGTTCAAGATACCTAATGCCATTACATATGGGTTGATTACAATTGTCTAATTCGAAAAATAATAAATAATATCCTGATAAATCAGGTGTAGTAAAATTAAACTCCCTAGTCAGACCATCACCTAGTAATCTAAAAAATCCAACAGGGCCGTAAGTATTACATCCCGGCAGATCTGAAGGAAGAAGTTTATTTTCAAAATCAAAAATGTAATTTTGATTGCACTCTAGGTTCGGTGCTGTAGTACATGAAGCTATATCTTCAATGTCAAATTCCATGAACGAAAGTTTAAATGGTGCTTCATTCAGAGAGAACCAACTGTCGCTTTCCACAAATACAAAATATTGTTTATTTGATTTTGATACAAACTTTTTTGTGTTTTCTCTTGAACAAATTAGATTATCACAGTCTCCTTCATATAGCAAAATATTTGATGTATAAAGAAATTTATTTTCAATTGTAATCTTTACTAACTTATTGTTGCCTTCGAATTTATACCAAAGTCCTCTGCTTATTTTACTTCCAGTGTTCTCACAAGATGGTACAATTGATATACTTCTAAAATCCAATGTATCTTCTACATCTTGCCCTGAAATTAATGAAAGTGCCATCTGACATTGATCATTAGAACGGAAAGCTTGTCCACTTAATGATATTTCAATACAAATAATCCATAAAAAAATTAAGTTTAGCTTCATAATATAGCATATTTTTAGCCTTCGATAATGATATTTATGCAAAAATATGCTAATTTTTTCAATGGTAAACATATTAAAATTAATTAATTACTTTATGAAACACGATTAAATAAATAGTCTTAAAATTTTGCGAATATTTAAGAAAATCTATTCTTTATTTCTTTTTTCGGAAATCCATATTGGAAGTTTGTCGCTCATGGTTCGAAATTTAGATGACTGATGCTATATTATTTAGATTTCGTCGATAAAAAAGTATTGTTTGTATATAGTACCTGCTTTAGGATAGTACTATGTATTGCACAGTACTATTAAATACCATATCTTTGTGTTGTTAAAAGTTAGTTTATCACCATTAATAACATAAATGATAACATGGAACTAAAAATAGAAAACACAAAAGCACAGATGCGGAAAGGTGTGTTGGAATTATGTGTCCTGTCAATTATTTCTCAGGAAGAAGCATATCCTACTGATATCATCAATAAATTAAAAGAGTCGAAGCTGATAGTTGTAGAAGGGACACTATATCCTTTATTAAACAGGCTTAAGGATGCGGAGTTGCTCGAATATACCTGGAAGGAATCAAAGTCAGGTCCGCCACGCAAATATTATCAGATCACAGGTCAGGGAGGAGAATTCCTGGAAGGTCTGAGAGAAACCTGGAAGGAGTTGGATCATGCAGTCAATCAATCACAAAACAATACAAAATCAAATAAGAAATGAATAAGACCTTTAATATCAATTTAGGAAGCTATCCTTTTGCTATAGATGAGGATGCTTATGAATACATTCAGAATTATCTGGACACCATAAGAAGACATTTTTCCGCTTCAGACGGATGCGAAGAAATATTATACGATATCGAAGTCCGTATGGCTGAGCTTTTTCAGGAACACCTGAAAGGAAGAGCTATCATCAGTATGAAGGAGATTGATGAAGTCATCATGATCATGGGCAAACCTGAAGATTTTGGTGCAGAACCAATGGCCGAATCCCATGAATCGTCATCCAGAGGGAAGAAGTCAGACACAAAAATTAAGCCTGGCAAACGTCTTTTCAGAGATCCGGATGATAAAAAACTGGCTGGTGTTTGTTCGGGAATATCCGCATATTTGGGTATAGAAGACCCTTTGTGGGTTAGACTTATCTTTGCTATTCTTTTGTTTACGGGAACTGGTGTAATTACGTATATCATTTTATGGGCACTGGTTCCGGAAGCATCCAATGCAGGAGATAAGCTTGCTATGCGTGGAGAACCGGCGACAATTCACAATATTGCTAAAGTTGTTGAGGAAGAATTGACAGATTTGGGTGATAAGCTGAATGAGTGGAGCAAGGACCTTGGGTCCAAAAAAAAAAGTGATGATGTAAATCAAGGATTTCAAGCCAAATCAATATTGGCAGAAGGAGTAAATATGATTGGAAAAGTGGCGTCCAACATTATACCTGTCATTCGTCAAATATTTAAACCGATCGTTATAGTTTCTGCTATTGTTTTACTTTCAGTGTTGGGGATATCATGGGCAGCGTCTTTTGTAGGTTTATCTTTTGCCGCACCTGTATTGTTTTCAATGGGTCCTGATTCAACATTTTTAAGCTATTTAGGTATAGGGTCGCTGTTTTTTACCATAGGTCTTCCTATATTGGGTATAATGCTTTTTGTTGCCAGATTAGGTTTTGGCTATCGAATCCACAAAAATATCAAAACAGGTTTCTGGACAGTTTGGTTTTTGTCTTTGTTTTCGAGCATGTTCGCTGGTATGAGTACCATCAAAGATTATAGCTCCAGACATGAATTCAATACCATGACAGACTACAATATAGAAAGTCAGGATATACACATTGCCATGCCTGAGGAAAACCTGGATCACACATTCGGTATTCACATGGATAAGTTTTTTGTAGAAAAAGGAGATCAATGGGCTGTCAGAGACGTTACCCTGAAAGTGGAAAAATCAAAAGATGCGTTGGTTCACGTGGAGAGGTTTGTTTCAGCAAGAGGCTCTGATTTGTCGGAAGCACAGCAAAATTCATTGTATGTAGGCAACGACCTGACTGTGAATGGAAATGAGATCAGTATTTCTAAGTTTCTGACCATACCGCGCAAGAATAAATATAGAAACCAGAGTGTAGACTATGTGATTTATGTGCCGGAAGGCAAAAATGTGAGTTTTGACAATAATGTGAAAGAAAGAATGCGGGAATCATCTCTTTTTTCTTGGGATCAAATATATACTGATATGAAAGATCTCAAATGGACAGTAAAAGGGAATTCTGTATTTTCAGGCGAGTGGAATAATCTTATGCATCACAAAAAGAGATAGCTGCAGGCAGTTATTCTAAAGTTATTATTGAAAAAGGATTTGATGTGATTATTACAAAAGCTGAAAAAGCAAATGTGAACATTGAAGGCCACAAAGATGTAGTTGACAAAATTTATTTTAAAAATCTTGAAGGTACACTCACTTTTAATACTGATAATGATGTCCATGTAGAAGGTGTAGTCATAAATATACAAACGCCTTCGCTTGAACTCATACATTTGGATGGCGTAAGGACAGCAAAAATTGAAGGATTCAGTCAGGATAATTTAAAACTTATCAGCAAAGGTGAGTTTAATGGAAGTGATGAAACCAATATATCTTTTTTTGGTAATATTAAAAACATGGATATATCTCTGGATGGAGACCAGAAGCTAACCTTAACAGGACAAGGCGAAAATCTTGAAATTCAACTTGACAATGGTGCATCAATTAATGGCGATAAGTATCAGGTAAAAACAGCAACCTGGCTCGGTTTCGGTAGTGAAAATTCAAGTTTGCATGTTACAGAAACATTATCCTGTGACGACCCTGATGCAAACCATTTAAAACTGATCGGAAATCCTAAAAAAGTAAAGATTCAGAAATAATACGTTTTAAAATAATGTGTTTTAAAGCAGAGATGTATGATTTAACCATAGGTCTCTGCTTTTTTTTATACCGATTTTTGATATCCGTACAAAGCACTTAGTATTAAAAGGTGGAGTATACAGATAGATTAATTTACAGCATAGTTTTTAGGTGAAAAGAATGCCAGAAAATATTGCCACAGGTTATTTGTCCGAAAGGTAAAAACATCTTTACATTAAAGTCATTTTTGATTTTAGGCTAAAATTAATTCTGTCCGTATAAATTTTGGGTATATATTGTTTTGTACCATGAATTTTAATAAAAAAAGAGAACTTCGATATCAAAGGCGACAAAATTCGGTAGAGTTCAGATTGGTTTAAACTCAAATAATCCCATTATCTTTGAAATATAATTATTATATCAAATTATGTGGCGATTCTTATTGACGTATACGCTGACTTGTGTGATGTTTTGTGCTTTAGCCCAGAACAACCATTATTTTATCGATCATGCCAGATGGGTATATCAAACAGTAGAAAGTTATGAACCGGGCCAAATATTTATGTACTCTGGTGTGGAAGAAAATACTATACTTGGAGATACCATTTTGGATGGAACTCTCTATAAAAAATTGTACAAGAGATTCATTCATTATAATAGCACAAAACCACCTTTTCCTCATCAAGGTACAACCACGACTTCTTACGAAAAAAGAGGCCCTAAGTTTATAAGATATGATTCTTCAGAAAACAAAGTATATTACCGAGAGCATGCCGACTCTTTAGAAACATTAATATACAATTTTAATCTTACTATTGGAGATACGATAAATTTAAGAAGTGAATACTTTATTGGTAATCATGTAAAACGAATTGACACGATTCCTTTATTTGAAGGTTTTCATAAGCTTTATATCCTGGATACTTTTGATTATCCTTATCGCAATGGCATCATTTCAGGATTTGGAGGATTAAATGGGCTAACTCACAACCACCCGGCATTTGGGGCAGTTAGCGGTGGCATACCCATGACAGATTTGCTTTGTTTTGAATTTAATGATAGTACTTATTTTTCACCTTGGGCATCACACAATCAGATCCCATGTCCTTCCGGATCTGACTTTCTTTCATCAGCAACAGATATAAAAAAAGATGAGTTAGTACTTTTTCCGAATCCAAATACAGGATCATTTACTCTTAAAATTTCTGAGGAACTGGTGGGCTCATCATTCTCTATTTACAATAAAACCGGTGCTGTTTTGTACTCTTCTGAAATTACTCAATCGCCATTCAATGTAGAAATTCCATTGGCCGGACTTTATTTTTGGCGTATCATCACCAATACCCGCAGATCTCATACCGGCAAAATTCTGGTGAATAGGTTTTAAGTTTTGATCCCCTTCAAAATCATGAAAACCTAACATTTTGTGACTATAATCGAAAAAAAGCATAACAATTTTGGATTACGATCGCAAAATGTTAGGGATACTATGGCAACAGAACGACGTGGGCTAAGTTTACGCTGAATTAGGTTTAGAGATTTCTTTGATAAAAATATCGCTGTGCTGTAAAAATACCAAAACCATACAATTTTTGGATGTTCCGTGGTTTTTGTGTATGACTAGGTACAAATTGTAATCAGGTCAGTATCGGCCTGAAACTTGCAGCATTAAGGGATATTTTAATCAAATACTGCCCAAGTATTATCAAGTTTGTCATTGAACACCATTATCTCTGATACAATGTCTGGGTTATTCTGATCAAGATCTATCTTTAAGCCCTATAAACGACATCTCCAAAAATTAAATTTTCATTTTTAATATTAATTATAGGCCAAATATAAGAGGTTATTGTTCTGCCATCGAAATGCAATTGCAAATAATCTTGAACAAATTCAACGGAGCTTAATTGTTCGTTAATAAGCTTATCTTTTAAAATTGTTTCCATATTAAAAATCCTTTAATGGTAAATGTCCCCGTTTATCTTTATGTAAAATTGTTCTTCCCCGCTAGGCTTAGGCTTCCCCTACGTCTAATTGTCAACAAATTTTTAATTTGAACCACAATGCTATTAAACCTAAAAATCCACCCAATCTGTATCCTGAAAAATTAAAAAACAGGAACCTGACCTGTCTTATATTTGATAGCCTGAACTTGTTTAATACAAAGTTATTAAATTCCGGCAATTAAGATTATTTTATCATAAAACCTTGACAATAGGGCGATGTTCACTAAACGCCGTGCAAGACAAAACGAATAGTAAATTCTGAATGTATTGCATCGCAGTTGTATTTGTCAGGATTGATATCGGCTTGAAAATGCGACGTTTCGCATATCAATTTGAATAACTTTTTACTTCCTGAAACTCTTTGTAATTTGAAGGACCTACGAGTTGTTTTGAAATATCATATGTGAGTTTATTTGTCTTTACAACATTCCATAAAAGTTCTTTTAATTTTATTGTTTCAGCTTTATTTTCAATTAAGAAGTTACCAATAAAATCATTATCACCTCTTTGCGAGATAGATATTACATTATTAACACCGGAAGAAAGTTTATTGCTGAATTTACTGCTTAATGTTAAATAACGCCTCTTATAATCAAAGTAAGTGATTTGAATATTTTCTATATCTTTCCATAATGTCATTTTATCTACTATAATTATACCTTCTTCATTAATTTCAAGTTTTCCAATATGGTTTTTTGTGTGTTCCTCTTCTGAAAACATTGTTATAAATACTATAATAGGCAAAATAAAAAATAATAATATAGCTACAATCATAAAAGAGTCAGGTATTATCTTGAAATATAATAGTACGATAATCAAGACACACAAAATACCTGAAAAAGTAACTATTTTTCACTCGATGACCGGTTTGGTTTTTTAAAATCAGTATATAACTTAAAAGAAATTGTCATTAGAATGTATGATTTTTACCTCTCCACCCTAAAGGCATCTACAGCTATCTCAGTCTTTTCCTTCTGAATCATTTGTTTGACCAATAATCCTGTCCCGGCAGCCAGTGAGATACCTACCATCGCATGGCCACCTGCAATAGTTACGTTCTGATGGTGTGGACTGTTCCCGATGTATGGAAGACCATCCGGAGAACAAGGCCTGAGTCCTGACCATACCTTTTCTACCTGGGGCATGTCAAGGTGGATATCAGGGAAGTAATTGTTGGCTGCGGTGATGATGGGTTTTACCCTGGTCATGTTGATGTCATCATTTATACCACACAGTTCCATGGTGCCGCCTACCCTTAGCTCACTGCCCATAGGTGTCATGGCCACCCGGTCATCCACAAGAATGGCTGGATGTATCAAATTTTTTTGTCGGCTACCATAGGTTACACTATATCCTTTACCGGGTTGTAGCAACAGGTTTATACCCAGTTTTTTGCTGATGATTTCCAGCCATGATCCTGCGGCCACGACCAGATGATCTGTAAGGTATCGTCCTTTGTCGGTGATGACGTCGGTTACTTTTTGATTTTTAATTTCAAAATCCTGTACTTCATGTTGGTAAAGTATTTTGACGCCCATGTCAGACACTTTTTTATGCAGTGTCTCCATCATGCGAACCGGATGCAGGTGGCAATCTACAGCAAAATAAACACCGCCCAAAACGTCAACTTTTACCTCTGGTTCCATAGCCTGCACTTCAGTTGCATTTAATATTGGTGCTTCCATGCCATATTTTTTGGCTTCCCGGGCAAGTTCTGCTTCGTGGTGACCTGTTTTTTCGTTTTTGTACAACATGAGGCAACCCTTTGTCTCAAGCTGAAAACCATGATTCAGTTCCCGGTCAAGATCTATCATCAGATTGCGGCTGAGTTGCAGGATGTTATTGAGATGTGGCGCATTTCGGGCGACTGTTTTTTCATTGGCATTGGCATAAAATTTCAGTCCCCACTTTACCAATGATGAATTCAGTCTCGGCTTAATATAAAACGGACTGGTAGAACTCAGCATCCATTTGAGCCCCTGTGCTACGATACCCGGAGATGCTAAAGGTATAAAGTGGCTGGGAGAAATATATCCTGCATTGCCAAAAGAACAGTTGTTGGTCCCATTGCCACGATCAATAATGGTAACTTCGTGTCCTTCTTTACGCAGATAATAAGCTGTGGTCAAACCTATAACTCCGGCGCCGATGATGGTGATTTGCATAGGGTATTTATGGTATAGAAAAGTTATAAATATATTTGATAGTAATGTAATGGCAATATAATCTGATTACTGGAGATACAAATATCCTCATATCACCTGAAAGCCACCCGCATATGGATCATCTTCCGGATCGACCAGTATGGTATTGTATCCATAAATTTTCGCCCATCCTTCTATCCCTGGTATGATGGCATCATATTCTCCTACTTTTGTGATACCTTCTATCGTACCTGTAAATTTGCTACCTATAAAACTTTCATGGATAAATGTATCACCCATGTGAAGTTTTCCTTTGGCATACCATTGAGCCATACGAGCGGATGTCCCCGTACCGCAAGGCGATCTGTCTATGGCTTTATCACCATAAAATACAGCATTTCGTGCCGTTGATGATGGATCTAAACACTCTCCTGTCCATAAAACATGACTGCACCAGTTGATTGCTGGTATTTCAGGATGCAGGAAGGTGTATTTATTATTTATGTCAGTTCTGATGGCTCTGCTCCAGGAGATGAGCTGGTCTACTGTATGATTTTCTATTCCCCGGAAATTGGTCTGTGGATCTATGATGGCATAAAAGTTACCTCCGTATGCCACATCAACGATCAGATCACCCAAATCCGGACATACTACTTTCAGACCTTCTTTATAGAGAAATGAACCTACATTGGTGAGCTTAACGGAACTTACTTTCCCATCGGACGCTTGATGATAGGTAATTTCTACCAGCCCTGCCGGTGCTTCCATACGTATTTTACCGGGTACTTTGGGTATGATAAGACCTTCTTCTATCGCTATGGTAATGGTGCCGATAGTACCGTGTCCACACATGGGCAAGCACCCGCTTGTTTCAATAAAAAGAACGGCAACATCATTTTCAGGATCGTGAGGCGGATATAAAATACTTCCACTCATCATATCATGTCCACGAGGTTCAAACATGAGACTTTTCCTGATCCAGTCATAATGGTCCAAAAATACGCCCGTTTTTCTACCATATTGTTGCCTTTCAATTCAGGTCCTCCTCCGGCCACCAGTCTGACTGGATTACCACAAGTATGGGCGTCGATACAGAAAAATCTTTTTTTAAACATATTATGACGCTGATTGACGGCTGTATTCTCCATTAACTTTCCTGAGTATACCCAATGGATTATTATTTTTCAGTTCGTCAGGGAGAAGAAAATCAGGGCAATCCTGATAACATAGAGGTCTTACCCATCTTTTGACGGCTTCCATACCTACTGAAGTAAATCTTCCATCAGTACTGGCCGGATACGGGCCTCCGTGTACGGTGGCATTGCTAACTTCAACACCCGTAGGCACTCCATTGAATACTATACGTCCGGCAATGTTTTTTGCTATGGATATTAAATCTTTATTGAGTTCAAGGTCATGATCCGTACCGATAATAGTAGTAGTCAATTGTCCCTGTAAAATTTTCCAGACATCTGTGAGCTGATTTTTATTTTCACATACTACAATGAGAGAAAATGGTCCGAATATCTCATGACGCAGGTCCGGATTGCGAAGAAAAGTCTCTGCGGAAACTCTGGCCAATACCGGACTGCCTGTCAGACTTCCTTCAGCATGAGCATGGTATACCGTCTCTACTCCCTTATCATACAATACTTTATCCAATCCTGCTGTATAGTTTTTATGAATGACTTCATGCAACATTTTGTAAGCAGGTATCATGGATAATTCCAGTGCCAGCAAACTGGTAAAATGATTGAGTACACTGCTTTTTATTCCCAGCATTATACCGGGATTAGTGCAAAACTGACCTACTCCCATGGTAATGGATGCAGCAAATGATTTTGCCAGTTCGGGAGCGCTATGTTGCAGGGCATCTTTAAGCAAAATGACCGGATTGGTGCTTCCCATTTCAGAAAAAACCGGAATCGGTACTTCTCTTTGCTGAGCATAATGATAAATGGCCATTCCACCGCTGAGACTACCCGTAAATCCTACTCCGGCAGTCAATGGATGTTGTGTGAGTATTTTTCCAATTTCAAAAGAAGTGCCGTCCACATGCTGAAAGACGAAAGGATGAATATGGCATCTGGCAACAGCACGCTGGATAGCTCCTGACACCAGATTTGATGTGCGCGGATGTGCAGGGTGACCTTTTACTATCACAGGACAACCAGATGCAAGTGCAGAAGCGGTATCTCCACCGGCAGTAGAATATGCCAATGGAAAATTGGACGCACCAAAGACCAGTATCGGACCCAGAGGTATCAACATTTTTCGCATATCCGGTTTTGGTAGTGGCTTGCGGTCAGGAATGGCGGTATCAATGACCGCTTCCACCCACGTACCTTCTGCTACCAAATCGCCAAAAGCGCGCAATTGGCCACATGTCCGGCCACGTTCCCCGGCAAATCTTGCTACAGGCAGATTGCTTTCTTCTGATGCAGTTTGAAGCAATTCATCTCCAAGTGCTTCTATTTCTTCTGCTATAGCGTACAGAAACTCTTTTTTTTCTTTTCCCGAAACCTGCTGATAAGACAAAAATGCCTCATAAGCCTGTTCCATTTTTTTGTTTAATTGATTAATCATGGGCTGTTTTAATTATACTTGTGGTAGTTTTGGTCTCACAGATTGAGCATCAGCTATTATTTTTGAGATTTGCTGTTTTTCATCACCTACCAGCACTAACCTTGGGGCACGTACATACTCACTGCCTATGCCTTCCATTGTTTCAGCAAGTTTGATGTACTGAACCAGCTTTGAGTGAATATCCAACTCAAGAAGCGGTAAAAACCACCTGTAAATGGCCAATGCTTCATCATATCGCTTTTGTTGTACTAGTTTAAATATTACCACTGTTTCTCGAGGGAAGGCACAAACTAGTCCTGCAACCCAACCGTCAGCTCCCATTACCAGTTCTTCCATGGCAAGAGTATCTACTCCACAAAGAATTTTAAGTCTGCCGCCAAATCTGTTTTTTAATCGGGTAACATTAGAAATATCTCTGGTAGATTCTTTAATGGCCTGGATATTGTCACATTGAGTCAATTCTTCAAACATATCCAAAGTAACTTCAGTTTTATAATCTACCGGATTATTATAAATCATGATGGGAAGATCTGTAGAATCAGCTACTGTTTTGAAATAAGCGACACATTCACGATGATCGGGTTTATACCGCATGGGTGGGAGCATCATAAGTCCTTGTGCGCCCCATTCTTTGGCAAGATGAGCTTGTCTTATGGCCTCTTTTGTCGCTCCTTCAGCGATATTCAAAATTACGGGAATTTTACCATCGACTTTTTCAAGTGTAAATTTTACGAGATGTTCTTTTTCATTTTCTGTCAAAGTGCTGGCTTCACCCAGCGTTCCGCCCAAAATTATTCCATGCACTCCGGCATCCATTTGAACAGAAAGATTTTTTGCATATAGATTAAGGTCCAATTTTTCTGAACTGTCAAACTTAGTTGTCAATGCCGGAAAGACGCCACTCCAATTTATCATAAATACTTTTTTAAAGGTTAAATTTCAAACGACAAATTTAAAATAAAATACCTTCTGATTCAATGAAGATCATTTTATTATACTCAAAATAAATTGGTTTGCGGAAATATGGTTAGACAATTCATTTATTTTAGTATAATACTTATAAAATTTTTGTCTTGATGAAGATATGTGAATCATCGTCTTTACAAAATAAATTCTCGTCGGTACATCTTACCGAAGCTATAAAATTTTTAAAAAACTTGAATCAGTATTTTCTTGAAAGTGGATTAGTTATCCAAAACCACTAATTTTCTGACAATACGGGTAGCATTGTAATCTTCAATGGACAAATAATATACGCCAGCTTTCAAACCGGATAAAACTAAATTATTTACGCCATTATTTATAATTATATCATGGCACAAGCTTCCATTAATATTCATGATGAGCAATCTGGCTTTTTCCCGACCATCTAATGGATACCACTCCACATTAAAAGGAGTATTATTAAATGTGGGTACCGGTGAAATATTAAAAACCTCATTTACATTAATTATCCTTTCGACTCTAACCGGAGAGTATATGTATGAGTTGTCAAAATCAACAATTTTCATTCTGAAATAATTAAATCCTTTTTTGGGATCTTTGAAAATATGCTGATAAAAGCCTCCTGCCAGTTCTGAGCCATCAGCAGCAAGCTTCACAAGAAATGAAAAATGTACGCCATCAATACTCGTTTCAAGCTCAAAGTGACTCGTATTTATTTCTGAAGCTGTTTTCCAGAATATGATGATATTGTTGTCATCTAATTTATCCGTGCTGAATTCTAATAAATTAACCGGAAGTACCCTGGCAGATTCTGGCGCACCTGCATTTATCCAATCTCTAATACTATCAACATGATCTTCCGACATTGGATCACCATCTACCAGCATTGGTCCGCCACATACATTTTTATCTGAAATCTTCTTATACAAAAGACTTTCCTTAGCTCTGTATTTTATCAATTCCTGATCTTCACAAATAGTATTAAGCGGCTTTATAAATACAGAATTATAATTTTCAAAAGTCCAGGATTCTGAATCAACATGGCAGAGATTGCATTTATTGATAGTTAGAATTGTTTTTATCTGGTCAAATACCGGAATACATTTTTCTGGTGCACCTATGTCAATCCAGGATTCCAAAGCCAGGAGGTCTGCATCACTAATCATTTTATTACCTAATGGCATAGCATTTCCGCAGGATGTCGGACCTCCGTTTAATTTATCAATCAGCAGACTTTGATAGGAATTGCCAGGAACAATAATTTCTGAACCACAAGTACTTTGAGCAATAATATTTTCATAAGTATCGTAGGTCCATAAGTTTTCATAACTTCCTTTATAATGACATTTGTTACAATTGTTTTTATCCAAAATAAACTTTATATCATCGAAAGTATAATGCTTTTTGCCATTTACATCACATGACTGACCCGTCAATTCCATCAAGGAAATCAACCAAAAAAAAATACATGTGATCAGATGCTTCATTTATGTATTATGCCATTCAATTCTACTTTCAAAAGTACAACCAATTTTTAATAAATACTATCATCGGGAGAACCAAAATTACCTTAGGTCACTTAATTTACATTTCTGAAATAAAAAAGGGGACTAAAATCCCCTTTTTCAAAATAATATTTTATTTTTTTCAATAAATCCCTGATTTGTATCAACAACTCTTCCTGGGTAGGCCCTGCTGGAACTTCTGGTGCCGGAGGTGCGGGCGGATTGATTTTTTTATATACCTGCATTACATAGTAAAGAATAACTGAAAGGATCAGAAAATTGATAATGCTGTTTGCCCATTTGCCATAATTTATGGCTACTTCAGGTACATCACCTTCAGCTGCTTTTAATACTAATTTTAAGTCGCCAAAATCAATACCACCAACCAGCAATCCTAAAGGTGGCATAATAATATCTGCAGTAAATGAGGATACTATTCCACCAAAAGCACCCGCTACAATCACTGCAATAGCCAATTCAAGAATATTGCCTTTGAAAAGAAAATTTTTTAATTCGTTCAACATGTTTTTCGTTTTAAATGGTTAAAAAAATAATTGATGATTTTATATTGACCAATTGTTCAATAAATAAAGACTAATTTTTATGATTATTTTTTGTTTGTACGTTTAATTGCCAGAAAAAGAGTGCCATAAAATAATAGCACCCTTTTTTAAGTATAAGTATTTGTTCTTTCTTGGATTATTTGTTCAATTCTGCTCTGATCTGATTCAATGCAGATCCCCATTTTACCCAATCAATTTGTGCTTGGTTATAGGTATGACTTACTTCAAAATCTTCACTCGTACCATCCTTGTGTTGCAAGTGAATAGTAAGATTTTTACCCGGTTCCATATCTTCGAAGCCAAGGATAGAAATTTGATCATCCTGTCTGATTTTATCATAATCTGCCACATTGGTGAATGTAAGTGCAAGCATACCTTGTTTCTTAAGGTTGGTCTCATGGATTCTTGCAAAAGATTTGACAACAACTGCTTTCACCCCCAAATATCTTGGTTGCATAGCCGCATGCTCCCGGGAAGAACCTTCCCCATAATTTTCTTCCCCGAATACAATGGTTCCAATGCCTGCTTTTTGATACGCCCTTGCTGAGTCCGGTACAGGTAAATATTCTCCTGTCGTGAGGTTCAAAACTTTATTTGTTTCATCATTAAAGGCATTGACGGCACCTATCAGCGTGTTGTTTGCAATATTCTCAAGGTGTCCTCTATACGTCAGCCATGGTCCTGCCATAGAAATATGATCTGTAGTACATTTACCTTTAGCTTTTATCAACAATCTCATACCTTGGAGTTGTCCGGCGTCTATAGGTTCAAATGGATGTAATAATTGTAACCTGTCAGATGAAGGAGCTACTTTTACTTCTACGCTACTTCCATCTTCAGCAGGAGCTATAAATCCGGCATCTTCCACAGCGAATCCAAGAGGAGGCAATTCCATTCCAGTGGGTTCTTCCAGCATCACTTCTAGTCCATTTTCATTGACGAGTTTATCAGTGATCGGGTTGAAGTCCAGTCTCCCTGCCAAAGCGATGGCCGTCACAATCTCAGGTGATGCTACAAAAGCATGAGTATTCGGATTCCCATCAGCTCTTTTAGAAAAATTCCGGTTAAAGGAATGTATTATTGTATTTTTTTCCTTTTTGTCTGCACCGAATCTGTCCCATTGGCCGATGCACGGACCACAAGCATTTGAAAATACAGACGCCCCTATTTTATCAAAAACATCGATAAACCCATCTCTCCCGATGGTAAATCTAACCTGTTCTGACCCGGGTGTTATGGTAAACTCTGCTTTGGTTTTTAAGTTTTTATTGAGTGCTTGCTGAGCTACAGAAGCTGCTCTGGATATATCTTCATAGGAAGAATTGGTGCAGGAACCTATTAATCCTACTTTAACTTCCACTGGCCAGTCTTTTCCTTTATCTGCCAGCACTTCCTTCATTTTTGAAATAGGTGTAGCAAGATCAGGGGTAAATGGTCCATTGATATGTGGCTCAAGTTCAGATAAATTGATTTCTATGACCTGATCAAAATATTTTTCAGGATTAGCATAACATTCTGGGTCTGCCGTAAGCTGTTCAGCAATTCTGTCTGCCAGTTCAGCTACGTCTGCTCTGCCCGTTGATTTGAGATATCTGGACATAGAAGCATCATATCCGAAAGTAGATGTAGTAGCACCGATTTCTGCTCCCATATTACAAATGGTTCCCTTACCGGTACAGGACATCGATTCAGCACCTTCACCAAAATATTCTACAATGGCTCCGGTTCCTCCTTTCACGGTAAGTATTCCTGCCACCTTCAATATTACATCTTTCGGCGCTGTCCATCCTGACAATTTGCCGGTAAGTTTTACACCTATCAGTTTTGGCATTTTTAGTTCCCAGGCCATACCTGCCATCACATCTACCGCATCGGCTCCACCTACCCCTATGGCAATCATTCCGAGTCCACCTGCATTTACGGTGTGCGAATCTGTACCAATCATCATTCCTCCCGGAAATGCATAATTTTCAAGAACAACCTGATGTATAATTCCAGCACCGGGCTTCCAGAATCCGATACCATATTTATTGGAAATAGACTGAAGAAAATCAAATACTTCTGAGTTGGTATCCAAAGCACCTTTCAGATCCACTTCAGCATTGATTTTGGCTTGTATAAGGTGGTCGCAATGTACCGTACTTGGAACAGCTACTTTTGATCTTCCTGCAGTCATAAACTGTAACAGAGCCATCTGAGCTGTTGCATCCTGCATGGCTACTCTGTCTGGTGCAAAAAATACATAATCCTTACCTCTTTTAAAGTCCTGAAGATGAGAATCAGGGTGCAGGTGAGCATATAAAATTTTTTCAGAGAGAGTAAGTGGGCGACCTAAAGCGTGTCGAGCTTCTTCGACTCTGGTTGGAAAGGCATTATACGTTGCCTTTATCATTTCTATATCAAAAGCCATACGGTTTATTATTTTATTAAATTATAATTGAGGCAAATTTACAGATATAAACTTTAAAAATTGAATAAGGTTAATACAGATTTGTTTAAACCACCAAAAAATTTGTTCTTATCTATAATGTAACATTGATTTTGATGCAAATATAAATATTATAGTATTTTCGCATTTTATCAAAACGATGAGCATGTTTAATGATTATTTTAAGCTGGGAATTGATCACATTCTTGATCCAAACGGATATGATCACATATTATTTGTTACTACACTTTGTGCACTATATCGTCCTGAACAATGGAGAAAACTGGTTATTCTGGTTACCGCTTTTACTTTAGGACATAGCCTTACTTTGGCATTGTCAGGTTTAGATATGGTCAGTGTTAATCCAGTGCTTATAGAAAGATTGATACCCATTACTATTATACTAACCGGTATTTTTAATATTTACGTCATTAGTAAAAATAATGAAAATGATAGAAAAGTGATGTTCAATTATATCATATCTCTTGGATTTGGCCTTATTCATGGGCTCGGTTTTTCCAATTATTTTAAAGCTATATTGGGCAATGAAGAAAGTATTGTCAAACCTTTATTTGCTTTTAATATTGGTGTAGAGGTAGGTCAGATCGTCATTGTGGCGCTAGTCATTGTTTTAGCTTATTTGTTACTAAATGTTTTTAGACTGCAGAAAAAATATTGGACCATCACCATTTCTCTGTTAGCAATTCTGGTGGCAGGATATTTATTAGCGCAGAGATAGATTTTAAATGTAGTTTAATTTGAATTCAAACATGATGATTTAAACATGATTTGATAGTGAATTATTCATCTTTATTACGAATGAGAAACTACGAACTATTTCAGTTTCTATTGTCTAAATAATCAGTTGAAATTAAGCTAATTGCATAAAAATGAAAGATAACATAAATAAAGTACTTTAAATTTTAAGCATACTCATTAATTCTATTAGATTTGTATAAAATTATATCGAATTGTATGAAGAATTTAGTTTTTGGTTTAGGTGGGCAGGAATTACTAGTGGTTTTTTGTATCTTATTTATTTTGATCATACCGTTTTACTTTATGATCAAGATATTAATGAATAATAACTTACCTACAAACTCCAAAATTTTGTGGTTATTGGCCATTTTTATCTTATCATTTGTAGGTTTGATCGTCTTTATTTATAGTGATGATTATAAAAGAATGAAAGGAGAATACGTCTGATTTTAGCTGTCGATAAGGCAGAATTGTCGTTTCAAAATGATGAGATTTTTTGATGGTTTGTTTAAAATTGTGATTTACAATCAATATTTTTTAAACCTGGTTTTAAAAATAAACACATCATTTTGTACACTATTATTAAATCACATACCCAATCTCTCTGAATCCGAAAGCCAAAACATCTTCACTTTCTACTTGGATTAAAAGTTTGCCCTGTTCATTAACACCACGGATCTTGCCGAAAATGATTGTTTCCCCATCAGTTTTAAAATTAGCTGTTTCATTTATTCTGTACATGGTGTTGATATATGTTTCTTTAAGCCACTCATGATGGCCGTATTTCATTTTCATAAAGTAAAATTCAAGTTTGGATGATAATAGTTGCCTTATTTCTGCCAAATCATGAGATTTTGATGTAATTTGACTAATAGAAACCGGATTAGGAATTTCAGATGGGAAATGCTGTTCATTGACGTTTAAACCGATACCAATTACGGTCGCCTTGATATCCGTGCCTCTTAGTATATTTTGTACCAATATCCCTGCTATTTTTTTATCATCTACATAAATGTCATTTGGCCATTTTATTTTTACGTTATCACAATACATCCCCACTACATCTCTGACGGCAAGCCCACTGATGATATTTAGTATAAATTGATCTATAGCTTTGAGTGGTTTGGGATAGAAAATATATGAAATGAGTAGATTTTTCCCATCAGAACTATACCAAAACCTGCCAATTTGTCCGCGACCGGCTGACTGATAGGCAGTATATACACAAGTTCCTTCAGGTGGATTGGTTTTTGATAATAAATTCATAGCAAAAAGGTTGGTAGAATCAATTTCAGGAAGATATATACTGTTTATGCCTGTAAAAAGGGCTTCAGTTATGTTCATGCATTTCGTTTTTTATATCTTTGCGGTGTAATATTAATTTAAAATACAAATATTGAAAAAAAAATCAGTTGTTAAATCCATTCCGATAAAAGATAATTCAATGAATTATCTCATCATTGATGCAATTCAGGATATTAAAGGAAAGAATATTGTTCAGTTGGACTTGCGATCATTGGACGATGCCCCGGCAGACTTTTTTATCATATGTGAAGGAGACTCTTCAACACAAGTTAAAGCTATCTCAGAGAATATAGGGAGAAAAATAAAGGAGAAAATAGGGTTGCATCCCAATCATACTGAAGGTATGGAAGGGGCAAAATGGATCCTTGTGGACTATTTTGACACTGTAGTACATGTTTTTTACCCGGAAACCAGAGCTTTTTATGAAATAGAAGAACTCTGGGGCGATGCTCAAATCACGCAGTATGAAAATATATAACATCCTGCAACTACTTTACGCTTAAAATGTTATACACAATTGTAAAATCACTAAATGGACAATAATCAGGATTCAAATCAACCGGAAAATAAAAATAATCCCAATAAATTTAATATTAACTCGTATTGGATTTATGGGTTGATTATTTTAGGAATACTTGCCGTAAATTTTTATGTATCGTTTAATTCGCAAATCGAGCAGATTGATTTGTATGCATTTGAGGATAAAGTAAAAGCAGGCGAAGTTGACAAAATAGAAATAATTAACGAAAAGGTAATTTACGTTTATCTGCGAAAAGAAGTGATAGACGCCAAATATCCCAAGCTGAAGGATAGTAAAATGTATGGGTTTAATCCCCATTTTAAGTTCACAATCGGAGATATCGGAAATTTTGAAAATAAGCTTCAGGCACTCAAAACAGAGGGATTTGTGGTAAAGTATACCATGAAGCAGGAGACAAACTATTTCGGGCAGATCATAAGCTGGATTCTACCTTTTGTATTGTTGATCGGTCTCTGGCTATTTATAATGAAAAGAGTAAGCGGAGGCGCAGGTGGCCCTGGAGGACAGATTTTTAACATAGGAAAGTCCAAGGCAACACTTTTTGATCAGAATGCTAAGGTTAATGTTACTTTCGCTGACGTAGCGGGCCTAAATGAAGCAAAAGTGGAAGTTATGGAAGTTGTGGATTTCTTAAAAAATCCCAAAAAATACACTTCTCTGGGAGGTAAAATTCCTAAAGGGGTACTTCTGGTAGGGCCTCCGGGTACTGGTAAAACATTACTTGCAAAAGCGGTTGCAGGGGAAGCTGGAGTTCCGTTTTTCTCTATCTCAGGTTCTGATTTTGTTGAAATGTTCGTAGGGGTCGGTGCTTCCAGAGTAAGAGATTTATTTAAACAAGCCCGAGAAAAAGCGCCATGTATTGTATTTATTGATGAGATAGATGCGATAGGAAGAGCCAGAGGACGTAACGCCATTCAAGGTGGTAATGACGAAAGAGAAAACACACTCAACCAGCTATTGGTAGAGATGGATGGGTTTAGTACCGATAAAGGCGTGATCATGATGGCGGCAACAAACCGGCCGGATATTCTGGATACGGCATTGCTTAGACCGGGTAGATTTGACAGACAGATAGGTATCGATCCACCGGATCTTTTGGGCAGAGAAGAAATTTTCAGAGTGCACTTGAGATCAATAAAAGTCGGGCCAGATGTATTACCCAATGTATTATCGGAAATGACACCAGGATTTGCAGGAGCTGATATTGCAAATATTTGCAATGAAGCTGCACTGATAGCTGCCCGAAGAAATAAAACTGAGGTTGATCTGGATGATTTTAATTATGCACTGGATAGAGTGATCGGTGGATTGGAGAAAAAAAATAAACTCATTTCTCCAAAAGAAAAGGAAATTATTGCTTATCATGAAGCAGGACATGCTATATGTGGGTGGTTTTTAGAACATGCCAGTCCATTAGTCAAAGTTACGATTGTACCACGAGGTATGGGTACCCTTGGATATGCCCAATATTTACCGAAAGAAGAATACATCATTCGGACAGAACAACTACTCGATAGAATGTGTATGACCCTTGGTGGCAGAGCAGCGGAAAAAATAGTTTTTGATAAAATATCCACCGGAGCTCAAAACGATCTGGATCAGGTAACTAAAATGGCATATGGCATGGTAACTGTCTATGGCATGAACAAAAATGTAGGAAATGTATCATTTTATGCCATGTCTCAGGACCAGTTTAATAAACCTTACTCCAATGAAACAGCCAGATTGATAGACGATGAAGTAAGAATCCTCATTGAAGCACAATATCAGCGTGCTCAGGATCTACTCACGGAAAAAAGACACGAACTCAACGAATTGGCATCAATGCTACTGGAAAAAGAAGTTTTACTGAAGTCAGATGTTGAAAGACTGATAGGCAAAAGACCTGTTCCGGATGATGAACTTGCTATTCTTAATAGAGAAGTAAGAATGTAATTGGATAATTTTATTATTCATATAGAATAATAAAAAAGGGATATAAATTTTATTTATATCCCTTTTTTGTGCGCGATATATTGATGTGCATTCACTATGAAAATATTGGTGGGGAATAGTTTTTTCCACAGGTTATTTAAAAAGTTGCTTTTATCTGGGCTCTGCCTACATTTACTACAGGGGAGATACCGGTTTTCCTGCCTTCGTAGTTGATTGTAAGGTCTATATTTTTAGCAAGCCTTTTAGTATAAATAACATTCCACAGATAGTTTTTACCATTTTTAAGCCCTTCCAGCATATCATATTCTATCGGCGAATTTGCTTTTCCTGAAAAATTGATGTTAACATAACTCAAAGAAACATCTATACTATAGGTATTGGCTTTACGAAATGTAATTTCTGAAGTAAATTCATTGATATACGCCACATCTTTAGTGAGTATCTGCTGCTTTTTATCCTGATAATTGTATCTCAGATTGATTCTTGAGTTTTGACTTGGCCGTATGCTTAGTTCAGGTCTGAGTTTTAAAATCTGAATACTAAGATTCCGGTCTTCAAATAATTCAGATTGGTAGGATTTCAGTGACTTTTCAATGATAAAAAATAGATCAGCTTTATTTTTTATATTCCATCTGGTGCGTAAAAATAGATCATTCAGTCCCCTGTCTTCTCTTCCGCTTACCTGTACGATACGATTCTGATTGTTTCTGTTGCCAATTTGTATATCATATTTTACATTTCCCCGA
Source organism: Saprospiraceae bacterium (assembly GCA_016714445.1). Lineage (GTDB taxonomy): Bacteria > Bacteroidota > Bacteroidia > Chitinophagales > Saprospiraceae > OLB9. Next base: position 1,217,028 of record JADJNF010000008.1, read on the forward strand.
TTAAAAAAAATCGTATTGGTACTTAAGGAGTTGTAGGCCACAAGGGATGTATCTGAAATGGTAAAATCCAAATATGAGATCAAAGGCGTTGCGGAATTCTCCATTTGTTTTTTGTAATTCTAAAATTTGAAAGTGAACTGAAGCGAGAGAAAAAAGTATATGTTTTACTTCGTTTTTTACCTTCTTTTATTTTTATGAATTTTGAAGGATCAATAGTTAGGTTTTGATTTATTTCTAGATTGTTGGTCCGGATGAATTCATTGTTTGTTAATGTGAGTCTGATATAGTTTGAGAGCGGATTGGTCGGGTCATATCTGAAATCCTGGATGTTACTCAGATTCGGATTTTCTGATTCGCTGATAAGAAAATAATCACCTTGCCCAATTTCTACTTTCTGAAAAATATATTCAATTTTTGGCTCCTGACCGGAGTTAGTATTGTAGGATGTAGTCGATTTTATACCTTGATTGATGGCTGCAAAAGTATAATCCAATCGTCCTAGGATTGTTTTTTTACTTCTGTCCGTTGGCAGTAGTTCCGCATCTATTATCTTCAGATCTCTGCCTATCAGGCTCCATGATAGATCTGAATTTGTTGAATAAAGCCATTTTCCTGCGAGTTCAATTTCTTTTGCATTGGATGCTTTACTAAGATCTTTCTCTTTTGCAAAAAAATCGTTTCGGTTGGAATAAGCCAGTTTGATGGCAAAATCTTTATTAAAATCATTGGTGATAAACCACTTTGCAGTCTGAAAAGAATAACTTTTACTCTTCAGTGTATCAGTATTTATACTATGCAATACATTTGATTCCGCATCATATTCGGCACCTACTTTCCAGTTATTTTTTTTATCCAATTGATATAGAAAAGTCATATTCGGTCTGATAAAAGTGGTATTCTGATCATTAAATCCTGACTTTGATGTCAGATAATTTGTAAAAGCCCTTAATTCTACACGATTACCTTGGTACTTGACGGAAGCATCGTGTTTCGCTCCATTATACAGTGTAGCTTTATCAAATCTGTTGTATCCATAATCAAGACTTATTCCGGATTTACCGGTAAGATTTATATTGCTCAATAACAGACTTTCATCTGCTTTAGCAACGATCTGATCAATATTCCAGTCTCTGATGAATTCCGGGGCCCTGAATGGATTTAATGCATTGAAGTTTTTTTGAACAAATTCATGTTTGATATTTCCTTTTAAGGTCCATTTGGATAAACTGTCAAGTTTCATAGAATGACTTAATGCGATATGGGATGAAAGACCTGTGTTATCTTCATTATTTATTGCAGATCTACGATTTTTATCAAGATTACTAAGCCCTATTTCCGCAAATACATCAGAATTGTTGCCAAGTTTATAAAATCCGTTTAAGGTTATCAATTGTTTTTGTTCCGGTGGAATCAGTTGAATTACAGGAAGATAAGTTCCCATATTTTTTCCAACATAAAGATAAACTCTGGCATTTTTAGACTTGGTGTTGTCTATAATATAATCACCTTTTCCGGCTCCTACTTCAGAAAATACCGCAGTATACTTTGCACTGTCAATATTTTCTGTAAAATACAGTATAATATTACCCGGATCCAGCGGATCTGATATGCCTTTGTACAGAATTCTGGTGGCTTCTTTTTTTTCTGACTCTCCGATGACACGGAGACTATTGCGCACTGATTTGCTGAGGTCATCGCCACTTTCCTCCAGTATTTTTATGTCTAAAGAGTCAAGCTGAATATCACCGGTTGTGGTTTTACTGTCCTGCTCAGAATAAAAGTTAAAATTTACACGCCATCGGTCACTTTTGTATTCGCTTTGTGCTGCATATAATGATCTCAGGTAAGAAATATCTGTATATTCAAATTCAATGATGACCCTGCTATCTCTGGCCACCACCCTTGTGGGCGAAAAAGTGATTTCAGCTCTATTATAATCAATGATGTAGTCATAGTCATAACCTCGAGTCAATAAGAGCCCATTAAAAAATACCTTTTCAGTACCGGCCAATACGATAATGAACCGCTCACCATTATTTCCTATCAAACGATATGGTCCCTGATTACCTTCCTTTGTGGGGACAGTCTGACGGGCAAATTTTCCTCTGGAAATAGCAAAACTACCTTTAGTAAACACTTCTGTATTTTTACCTGTATTGAAGGTGGAGGCCAGAGTTACTCCTTTCAGTTTTTTAAAATAATTCATAAAATAGCTGTTGGGACGCCTTAGTTCATAATCGCCGGCGGTGACAGATGTACGATCCTTGCTGACCTGAATAAAAACTTTGTCAAACTCCTGCAACTGCTGGGTATTACCTTGTGCCTGAATGGGAAGATTTTCATCAGATATGGCAGCCACTACCTTAAGCCCGTTTCCGAGATCACCTATGAGCTGCATATCAAAGTTGGAGTTAAGCACAAGACTCTGACTGTTTCCTACAGATAATCCTCTCGAGAAACTGCCCCTGTAATCCAATCCTTTTGCATCGATGATATTATTTTTCCCACTGACTGGATTGTATTCATATCCCGTTATAAGTGCTTTTTCCTTAAAAGTCAAAAGAGATGAGTCAATAACAAAATAGGGTTTTTCCACATTAAATGAAAAAGTCCTGTATTGCATTAAAATAGTGCTGTCCCGATAGAGTCCGCAATCTGCTTCTTCAAAAACTAAAATAATGTTATAAATTTTATATGCAGTAAGGGTATCTGAACCTGAAGTGATAAAAATAGAATTGGGTATTAATGTATTTTCATCTATTTTTAATCTGCATTCTGTCAGACGGAACATTTTCTTTTTTAACGGTGTGCCTGATACAGCCTGACCAAATAAGTCTGTACAAAACATCAACCCCCATACTGATACCAGATAAATCTTCCAATACATATGCTAATATACGAAAAAAGAATTGGTTAAAGTATGCAATGAATCTCCAAATAGTGTCTTATATTTGGAAGACCATTTTTTTTACTTAAAATTTAATGAATATGTGCGCCCGCAAACTTCTTTTTATAACAATGATGTTGTCTTCCTTTTTTATTATTGCGCAGAAAAAAGCCTTGGTTGGGGGCACCTTGATAGATGGCTTTGGGGGAAAACCATTATATAATAGTGTGATCCTCATAGATAACGATAAGATTACAGCAGTTGGCCATCAGGGAAATCTTACGGTACCTAAGGGGTATGATATCATTTCTACAGAAGGAATGTCAGTTATGCCTGGTCTTTGGGATATGCATGTTCACCTGATGATCAATGGACATAGTGATTATACGCATTGGGATACGGCATATATTGATAGATTTGAAAGTGTCATTATGCCTTCTTCCGCACATCAATTGCTCATGGCAGGAGTAACCAGCGCAAGAGATCTGGGTGCTCCGCTTGATGCCAGCATACGTGTAAGAGATCGAATAAATAAGGGTGAAATACCAGGTCCTACTATGTATATGTCAGGACCTTTTTTGCAACACAAACCATATCCGGGCACAGAAGCTTTCAGGTGGGGAATCAATGGTGTTATTGATGCACGAGCAAAAGTAGATAAACTAGCCAATGCCGGAGTCGACTGTATAAAGTTGATTGATCATGATGAGATGACTTTTGATGAGGTCAAAGCTATCGTGGATCAAGCGCACAAAAGAAATCTAAAAGTAGTAGGACATAGCCATAGACCGGAGGAAATACGTATAGGCCTGAAAGCCGGTGTGGACAACTTTGAACATACAGGCTTAAGTTCAGCACCTGAATATCCGGAAGATATTATCGCGATGATAAAAGAAAGAACTGCTCAGATGAACAAAGGCCCTTTATTTTGGACACCTACTGTTGAAGGTTTGTACAATTACGAATATATGCGCGACAATCCTGAAAAACTGGATGGTGACTGCTGGCATCTGGGATTACCGGATGATATTATTGCTGACATTCAATCGTCTTTGAGATATCCGGGAAGAATGCCTTACTTTCAGCTTACACCCATACGTAAACCAACGCTCGAAAAGAAAATAAATCAGTTGAAGGATGCAGGAGTGGTGTTATTGATTGGTACTGATAGTGGTATTCCTATGAAATTTCATTGCCAGAGTACCTGGAATGAGCTGGACGTTTGGGTCAATGAATTTAAGATGGATGCTACCTATGCTATAAAAGCAGCGACATACTGGCCTGCCAAAATGATGGGTGTAGATGATAAATACGGTACAATAAGTGAAGGTAAATATGCGGACATCATTACGGTAAAGGGTGACGTTTTAAGACATATTGCATTGCTTCAGAATGTAGATATGGTCATGAAACATGGCAAAGTAGTAAAAGGATTTTTGCCGTAGATAAATTTTGGAATCAATCTGTCTCTTCAAGAAAAAAGATTTCATTGACCGTTTTTCCAAAATAATCAGATAGCTTGATGGCCAATACTGTAGATGGAACATATTTTGCTGCTTCAATCGAATTGATGGCTTGACGAGATACACCTATTATTTTGGCAAGTTCTTCTTGTGTGATATTTTTAATAGCTCGCTCTACTCTGAGATTATTTTTCATAAGGCATATTTTTACGTTCTTTGTATAGAATATAGTTAAATCTCAATATAAAAATTATCAGAATTGTGAACATGTTAAAAATCATAATATACAAAAATTCAAAATCGAAAAGAATAAAAAACAAAAAATAAGTATAAAATAATTGATGTAAGTGGCCCAGAGCAGAGAGTCCATTCTGGTTCGCCAAATAAATTCATCTTCAGTCTTTTCTTTTGAAAAAGCAATCATCATAAGAGATACGAGACATAAAATACCAGCAAATGTCTGTGTGTAATTTCCTGAAATGAAACTAAAGAATTGGCCTGTATCTGCATCATTCAGTATTTTCAAGCCACTACCGGCATAAATGGTAAATACTTTTTTTCCCAGCCAATCAAACTCCACATTCAGAAAAAGTACAAGTATACCTAAAATAAAAGATGGTGCAAAGATAATCCATCCCCATTTTCTGAAAGTGTACGGCAGTAATAAATTTGTGTTCATTGTTCATTATTTTAAAGTGAATAATAAACACAAAGATATGTTATAAATTACAAAATGTCAAGTATAAATTACAAAATATTTATAATAAGTTACATTATTTTCGTAATTGTGTTAGGCAATATGTTTGCAAAATCATTTTATCTTGCCAAAATAGGTAGCTGTAAATTTTTTTCTTCTCAATAGTTATTTCGTTTATTATGATCAGTGGATTTGGTTTTGCAGTGTACTAAAAACTTTGCAGACATTAGCTATCCAGATTAGTTTACCTATTCTCATTCCAACAAATAAAATTTACCCATTTTAAATAATTTGTTTAATATGAACAATATCATGTTTATTAAAATATAAAAAACATTTACCTTCGTGCATCGTTTTACAACCAACCAAATCAATTAGAATGTCTTCTTATACCCTTACCAATTTTGCCAAAAGACACATAGGAATCTCTTCATCGGAAATCAATGATATGCTCAATGTAATCGGGGTTGATTCACTTGACCAGCTGATAGATGAGACTGTTCCAGATAGCATCAGGATGAAAAACATCTCCAACTGCCCGATGCTTTAAATGAGTATGAATATCTGGCTATGTTAAGAGATATTTCACTTAAAAACAAAGTATACAAAACTTTTTATTGGCCAGAGGTTATTATGGCACAATAACTCCACTTGTCATCCTTGAAACATCTTTGAAAATCCCGGATGGTACAGCAAATATACTCCTTATCAGGCAGAAATAGCGCAGGGAAGACTTGAAGCGCTACTGAATTTTCAAACCATGGTATCTGATTTGACAGGCTTGCCAATAGCCAATGCATCATTACTTGATGAGGGCACAGCAGCAGCTGAAGCCATGGCAATGTCTGAAGGCATACACAATAAAAAAAGAAAAACAAATCCTGCTACTAAATTTTTTGTAGACAATAAAGTATACAAACAAACGCTTGATGTGGTCATCACGAGAGCTCAGCCTTTGCATATAGAAGTGGTGACGGGTGATTGGAAATCATTTGAAATCACGGATGAATATTTCGGTGTCTTATTACAGTATCCGGATGCGGAGGGGGCATATAAATGATTATCGGGCATTTGCTGCTGATTGCAATACAAAAGCGATACAGATTGTTGTGGCTGCGGATATCATGAGTCTTGCTTTACTGACTCCTCCGGTCGAATGGGGTGCAGCTATTGTCGTAGGCAACACACAAAGATTTGGTGTACCTATTGGATTTGGTGGGCCACATGCTGCTTTTTTTGCTACCAAGGAAGACAATAAAGGGTTATTCCAGGTCGTATCATAGGATTATCTATCGATGTACACGGTAATCCGGCGCTTAGAATGGCACTTCAAACGCGGGAACAGCATATCAGAAGAGAAAACATCCAATATTTGTACAGCCCAGGCCTTACTGGCAATAATGGCTGGAATGTATGCTGTTTATCATGGTCCGGATGGCATAAAGGAAATTGCTTCTACTATTCATAATCATACAAAAGTACTGGCTGAAAACCTGAAAGCCCTGCAATACAATGTTGCCAACACGTCTTATTTTGATACCATTACCATCCATACAGATAAAGCGATCGTACAAAAATTAAAACCGAAAGTGAAAAACAGGCATTAATTTTATTATCCTACTGAAAATCATATTACTATTTCACTGGATGAGACCACAAATCAGGATGATTAAAAAGCATTTTGAGTTTTTTGGAAATGTAAATGGTGCAAATACTTCATTCATGGATATTAAGGATATTAATGTAATTGGTGGGATGGAGAGAAAAGCAATATACTTGAGCACCCTGTATTTTCGTCTTATCATACAGAAAGTAAGATGATGCGATACATTAAAAGTCTCGAAAATAAAGATTTATCATTGGTTCACTCCATGATATCACTTGGTTCGTGGTACCATGAAACTCAATGCCGCTTCTGAAATGATCCCGGTAACATGGCCTGAATTTTCAAACTTGCACCCATTTGTACCCACAAACCAAACAGAAGGATATCAGCAAATATTTAAAGAACTTGAAGCCTATCTTTCAGAAATTACCGGATTTGAAGCCTGTTCGTTGCAGCCTAATTCCGGGCTACAAGGCGAATATACTCTGTCCGCTGACGATCAAAGCTTATCATGATGACAGAAAAGAAAGCCATCGGAATGTAGCTTTGATTCCTTCATCCGCGCATGGCACCAACCCTGCTTCTGCTGTTATGTGTGGCATGGAAGTAGATTGTAGTCGCTTGTGATGAAAAAGGTAATGTTGATATGAGCGATTTGAATCTCAAAGTAGGCACAATACAAGGAAAGGCTGGGCGTGTCTTATGGTAACATATCCCAGTACGGGAGTATTTGAAACTTCTAAAAAGACATTTGTAATATCATTCACGATAATGGAGCTTGGTATATATGGATGGTGCCAATATGAATGCTCAGGTAGGCCTGACCAGCCCAGGATCATTGGGCGGATGTCTGTCATCTTAACCTTCATAAAACTTTTGCCATCCCTCACATGGTGGTGGTGGTCCGGGTATGGGACCCATTTGTGTCAATAGCAAATTGGCCCCTTTTTACCAGGTCATGCATTGATAAGTACAGGTGGGTCAAAAACAAACCCATGCTGTGTCTTCCAGCACCTTGGGGCAGTGCAAGTTATTTTGCTTATCTTATGGATATATCAGGATGCTCGGTGCAAAAGGAGTAACAGATGCGACGAGGTACGCAATATTAAACGCCAATTATATCAAAGCCAGACTTGAAGATTCATATCCTATTTTGTATTCAGGTGAGAAAGGCCGTGCGCATCATGAAATGATTGTAGACTCTCAGGCAGTTTAAAGCAGCAGGTATAAGTGCTGAAGATGTGGCCAAAAGGCTTATGGATAATGGTTTTCATGCTCGACACTGTCTTTTCCTGTAGCAGGTACCATCATGATTGAACCCACAGAAAGTGAAGATAAGGGGGAACTCGACAGATTTTGTGATGCTTTGCTTGAGATAAGAAAAGAAATAGACCAGGTGGCATCAGGTGAGATGGATCAACATTCCAATGTATTGACCAATGCACCTCACACTGCTGGTATGGTCACCAGTGATACATGGACTTACACATATAGCAGACAGAAAGCAGGTTATCCGTTGCCTTATCTTAAACAAGGAAATAAGTTTTGGCCAAGCGTAGCCAGAGTTGACAGTGCTTATGGGGATAGAAATCTGATATGTATTTGCCCGCCTATAGAAAGTTACATGAAGGAGTAGAAATAGTATTATTAAATTTATGTTCCTTATCATTACTTATAGCTGCATTTTTTACAAGCAAAGTGGTTGATGCGATACATTAAAAGTCTCGAAAATAAAGATTTGTCATTGGTTCACTCCATGATATCACTAGGTTCATGTACCATGAAACTCAATGCCGCTTCTGAAATGATCCCGGTCGTGGCCGGAATTTTCAAACTTGCACCCATTTGCACCCACAAACCAAACAGAAGGATATCAGCAAATATTTAAAGAACTTGAAGCCTATCTTTCCAGAAATTACCGGATTTGAAGCCTGTTCGTTGCAGCCTAATTCCGGGGCACAAGGCGAATATACTGGCCTGCTGACGATCAAAGCTTATCATGATGACAGAAAAAGAAAGCCATCGGAATGTAGCTTTGATTCCTTCATCCGCGCATGGCACCAACCCTGCTTCTGCTGTTATGTGGCATGGAAGTAGTTGTAGTCGCTTGTGATGAAAAGGTAATGTTGATATGAGCGATTTGAATCTCAAAGTAGAACAATACAAGGAAAGGCTGGCATGCCTTATGGTTACTTATCCGAGTACGCACGGGTATTTGAAACTTCTATAAAAGACATTTGTGATATCATTCACGATAATGGAGGCTTAGTATATATGGATGGTGCCAATATGAATGCTCAGGTAGGCCTGACCAGCCCAGGTATCATTGGGGCGGATGTCTGTCATCTTAACCTTCATAAAATTTTGCCATCCCTACGGTGGTGGTGGTCCGGGTATGGGACCCATTTGTGTCAATAGCAAATTGGCCCCTTTACCAGGTCATGCATTGATAAGTACAGGTGGGTCAAAAGCAAACCATGCTGTGTCTTCAGCACCTTGGGGCAAGTGAAGTATTTTGCTCATATCTTATGGATATATCAGGATGCTGGGTGCAAAAGGAGTAACAGATGCGACGAGGTACGCAATATTAAATGCCAATTATATCAAAGCCAGACTTGAAGATTCATATCCTATTTTGTATTCAGGAGAGAAAGGCCAAGTGCCGCACTGAAATGATTGTAGATCTCAGGCAGTTTAAAGCAGCAGGTATAAGTGCTGAAGATGTGGCCAAAAGGCTTATGGATTATGGTTTTCATGCTCCGACACTGTCATTTTCCTGTAGCAGGTACCATCATGATTGAACCTGAAAGTGAAGATAAAGGGAACTCGACAGATTTTGTGATGCTTTGCTTGAGATAAGAAAAGAAATAGACCAGGTGGCATCAGGTGAGATGGATCAACATTCCAATGTCTTGACCAATGCACTCACACTGCTGGTATGGTCACCAGTGTACATGGACTTACACATATAGCAGGCAGAAAGCAGGTTATCCGTTGCCTTATCTTAAACAAGGAAATAAGTTTTGGCCAAGCGTAGCCAGAGTTGACAGTGCTTATGGGGATAGAAATCTGATATGTATTTGCCCGCCTATAGAAAGTTACATGAAGGAGTAGGAAATAGATTATTAAATTTATGTTCCTTATCATTACTTATAGCTGCATTTTTTTACAAGCAAAGTGGTTGACAAAACATAAGTTGACCCAACCCTTCTTCTTTTTCAATAATCGTTTAACACGTTGATAAACAGCTATAAAACAAAAATCCTAATCAATTAAGATTAGTCCGATAGCTATCGGAAGATTTAATATGGTGGGCTCACCATCCCGATAGCTATCGGGATTGAACCCGGGAAATTAAATTTTAGTATCCCTTGTATTAATAAACAATTTCTCCTTTAATTCAGGATACTTTTAAATTAATGATGTAAACTTTGCTTTTCATTTTCTTTATGTATTTCTCGATCCTTAAAGCATGCTTAAAATCAATTGATTCAATAGTTATAAATTCTTCCCAATCATTTGTTTGTGCAGTAAATTTATCTGTTCCATAATATTGACTATTGTGTTTACTAATCCTATTTTCAATTGCATCATTCGTTGCACCTGGATAGAATCGGTCTAAAATTGGATTGTACAAAATGTAACATAAACTCATGTTTGAATGGTAGATTTCACTATATAATCGATAGCTATAAACAAAAAATCCCTAATCAATTAAGATTAAGGATTCTTTATAAGGGTGGGGCCCACCAGGACTTGAACCTGGGACCACCTGATTATGAGTCAGGTGATTTGAACTTCTCACCTATTACTATACCCTCTCAATTGTTACTAAGTGTTCTAATAATCAGAGTTTTATAAATTTCTATTGTCTCATGTAAACTTAATATTTATCAAATTTGTTGTGCAATATGTTGTACAAGGTTTTCTTACTTTTATTGCGACCACAAAAATAGTTAAATTTCAAATGATAATTGTTTTAAATTGGAAATCGATAATAAGAATATCATAAGTACTCTATTAAGTTTATCAAATTAAAATAGATTTTAAAATGTCAAGTTCACCAACAGTAGCCTACTGGCTCGACAAAGAACAACAAACAAAGATGGCAAACATCCTTTGAAGATTCGAATAACGTATAATAGGGACAATAAAAGGTATGATATAAAGAAATTCTTTAAACAACCAGTTTCTTTTTCAGAGGAAGATTATAATGAAATAATCATTAAAAAGCAAAAGAAAACATATAATACCTTTAATGAACTAATTGTAGCGATCCAAAACAGTTTTGGAATTATAAAAACTTTTCTTTTGAAGCATTTGAAAAACACTGGTTTGTTACTGAGGCATCTGACTGATGACCTAGTGGATATGTGTACATCAATGCAATAAACAAAATGGAGGCTAAACAGGTATCGTCTAAAGATACTTATGTCAATGCAATTAAAAGTCTTGCAAGGTTTTATTTTAAAAATGATGATCTGAAGGTTCTGAATAAAAATTCTTCTGGTCTATATCAAAAAGATAAATCACTGAACAAAAAATTTAGTATTTCAAAAATTACAAAGGACTTTTGGAAGACTTTGAAAAACAATTAAAGAACGATGAAAAACCAAAATCTAATGCGACCATAGCTATTTATCTTAGGACGCTTAGGGCAGTGTATAATAATGCCATTAACGATAATTTAATAGCTCTGAATCTTATCCTTTTGGGAAGAATAATAATAAATTTAGCATTGCTTCAAAAGCAATATCAGATAAAACCATACTTTCAGCAAATCAGATTATTGAATTGATGAATTTTGATCTTAGTGATGATTATAAACAAGTAATAGAGTTTAGTATAGATTTTTGGCTTTTATCTTTTTTTTTGCAATGGTATGAATATTACGGACTTGTTACATCTAAGTATAGTGACTTTTATAATCCATCGACATTTGAGTTTACGCGAAGAAAAACCTCAGCAAAAGTGGACAAAAAAATCACTATCACTTTAATCAAACCAGCACTTGAAATACTTAGAAAATATAAATCAAAAGGCAATGACAATGGTTATGTCTTTCATTTTTTAAATGGGTACATCGATGCGGAAAAGGAAAAAGCAAAGGTCCATTGGATAGTAAAAAAAATTAATAATGGTATGAAAAAAGTAGCCGAAAAAATGGGATACCAAAAAATATTACCACTTATGATTGCAGATATACTTTTGCCAATCTTGCACGAAATAAAAATGTTCCGTATAATTACATTCAGGTCGCTATGGGTCATTCCAAAAATAATTCAGTTACCGATGTTTATATGGATGATTATAGTGAAGAACAAATAAGAAATTTTACTGAAGTCATTTATGCTGATTTTATCTGATCACACTTTCTAAACTATCTAACATGTCAGATACACCCAATTTTGATGCATTCATTGAATATTTGAAAGATACTTCCTTAAGTTCATCTGATTATAAGTTTAATACTTTAATCATTGAAATCAACAATGCACACAATGACAAACGACTTCTGGAATCTTTAATCCTGAAATTGATTGATGAAACTATTATTTACAAAGATTTGTATCAGGATAGATTAGAAGGTGATTTAAGAATAAAAAAACAACAATGGGACCAAATATTTTATCTGTTGCAGGATAGATATTTCGAGTTATACAATGAATACTTTTATGATTATGATAATATAATTAATGGATCTCAATTACTTTTCGATAGAGCGCATATGTTAGATGAATCATTTTACGGATTCGATGAATCTGATTTTTTTAATTGTATTACTAATCCTTATTTTGGTTCAAAACGCAAAAAGATAATAGTTGATTATAATGACAAATTTTATGACTCTTTAGTAAAAACATCGGATAATGAAAAGTTAGATTTCATAATACTCAGGTTTAGGGTTCTTAAAAAACATATAGATTTAGTTCAATATTATGCTGATAGCTTGTCAGTAAATAATTTTGAAGAACTCGCATTCACCAGTGACCAGTTAAATGAATTTTATTACAGACTATTGCTGTCTAAAGCAAATACTTCAGATGAAAAGAAGTTAGAATCGATAACAATAGAACTTAATTTTTTAAATAAATATATAGATCAAAATCATCTAAAAAAATTTGATGATTTAAAATACACCAGTGAGCAGATAAAAAGTTTGGAAAAGACTAATCCATATTTTGATATTTCTTTTATAGATTATGATGGTAAATTATATGATGAAGAAGATATTCGTAGATGGACAGTTTTCAATGATTTTTTAAATTATTATTTATTGCTCCAGGAAAAATATTACAATTATTCAAATCCTAAAAGTTATTACCTTTTGACGACCCCAAATGGGATAATCTAATTAATCGTATTGTCAATAAGCTTGAACAACAAAATTGGAATCTTCAGGAGTTTGCCATTTTGACTAGACTCTTTTGTTCAAAAATAAGCTAAACACCAAGTTTTCAATCAAAGTTATGGAAGAACTAGAGAATTGCAATTTTGGCACTTTTCATAGTCTTAAAAGATTCATTAAAGATAAACCACCATTTTTTGATGACAATGATTTAATGAAAAAATATCCAAATGATATTAAAAAAATAATAAAACTAAGTAAAGACCTTCAACCATATTCTGACTATTATAATACTACTACTAGAATGATCAACTCCATATGCATTGTTCAAAAAGACAAAATAGCAGATATGGAAGGTATTAAAAAATTATTCCGCATCCATCAGGAGCCGACTGCATTTGAGCCTTTTAATGTCTTCGAAGATTTATATAATATAAATACTTAGAGCTCATTTTATTCCTTTCCGTTTTAATAAATTCCTTCATTTTTTAGTTAGCCCATCTTTTCGCAAACTTTCGCAAGCCTTTGCGAAATTATATATTTTTATAAAGCCGTTTTGCGGAACTAAATTTTTTTTTTAAACGTTTATTAAGATAAATATTGTTAAGATGACGAAGAGAAAGTATTTAAATGTTAAACAAGTGGCAGAGATGTTGGGAGTCCACAGAAGTAGCGTATATCGTTATATTTCATCTCACGGTTTACCATATTACAAGATTGGTGGTGGGCGTCTCCTGTTTGACCCTGAAAGAGTGGAAGCTTGGGTTGAATCCCAACAGAGAAAAGTAATAATGGCTTCAAATTATTTTATTAAAAATTGGTAAAGATGCAATATCAAGATGAACAAGATACCTTAATTGAAACCGTGGCTGTAAATGAAGAACAAAATTCACTTTCCTTTATGGAAATGCTTCAGATAAACCTTAATGGTATGACGAAGACAGAGATTTTGGCAGCATTACAACTTGAGTTGAATTTTATCGAAGAATTTGAGCCTTACAGACAGGATTATTTGCAGGAATTAGAACTAGTGATGGAGATTTACAGTGAAACGGGAAACAAAGAAATTTTAACCTTAATTTTTTAATTTATTAACGATGATTCAATCAATAACATTGGCCTTAGAGCCACCAGACAGAACAAACGTTGAGCCGCAAGCTCCGGGAGTTCATTTCCATAATTTTAGAACACTTAGAAAGATGAAGTAAAATGGGAGAGAAATTTAATTTGCACTTAAAGTCAGAAACTGACCTTCTTATGTTTCAAAGAAACTACCTACTGAAATGGCAAGCTTTAATCTTGTGGAGAGTGATACAGTGAATATTCTAATTGCTATAGAGCAAAAATTGATAGCTGAGCCAAATAATATTTTTCTGCCTAGGTTAAGGACGTTCATCCGAAATCGTTCCAATTTGTAGGCTTAGCCTATATTATTTATTTAAAATCTTAAAAATATTTTCAAAATGGTAACACATACCTCTGGCATAGCCATGTCTGTTCGGTGCAGGTCACCTGGAATCATCAACACATCAATTGTGCTAGTTTTTAGCACGCATATTTTTTTAAGTAATTTAAAATATTTTAAGCACGATGGAATTAAAGAACATCACAACTAGACAGGATTTTATATCCTACTGCCGCAATTTCACGCGGCTCCTGGATCAGGAATACGATCAGGAGTTCTATTATTTACGGGACCTATCTGAACTTAAATTTCAGATGGAACGACTAAATGACTTGGACCCAAATACAACCTGTACAAAATTGATTCATATATTAAACTTTTTAACATATGAAGATAGGAGATACTGTACAACTAAAGTCAAAACAGGGACCATTGCTATGCGTTTCGGCCGCACACACTTTGCCTGGAGATCCAGTGGATCTAGTTTACTGCTGCTATTGGCATTCAAGCAAACAGGAATTTGTATATGTCTTAGTACATAAATACATGCTGATGATTGTGGATACTGAATCTTCTGAAGAAGTTGATCCCAATTGGAACTAGAATTATTTTAATAAACTGCCAGGTGCTGCCTGGCGGCTTTTCTAAATCTTTTTTTTTAATATGGATAATAATATTTTTAGAACCAACTATCATTGCAAAATACCATCATGCCTAGACTTAGATGACCTCCTTCAAAATAACCCGATTACAGTTTCGCAGTACAAAAATGACCCCTATACCATTAAAGACACATTGGCCTATATTATTAATTGCATATCACTGGATGATATTAAAACATCAAAATTCAATTACTCATGAATTTGTCCCTCTGTCTTCAGTCATTCTGCACTCAGTGATTCGCAATCATAACGAATACCTTAATTACCTGATGGTAAATAATATTATTGTGTCCGACACTAAATACAAACCTGGGATTAAATCCATTGGCTATAAATTCACTTTTGATGTATCTAGTTTCAACAACTACTATATCTATGACCCTAAGATCATCACCAAAATTACTAAATCTATGAAATCCAATTTCAAGCGCCAGCATCGAATATGCGCACCTGCTGCCGCATTTCCAGGATCTAAGCTATGATTACGATCAGGCTTTATCTTTAATTGCTACGCTGAATGACCCCATCAAAGAACATAAAGGGTGGGATTCTTTAAATAGAATAGGGGCGAATAATAATTTCTGGTCGGTTGATCGAAGTGGGAGGTTCTATAGCTTTGTGAACATGTTGCCTAAAATCGTCCGCCCTGCATTGAGATGGAAAAATCAACCACTCGTGGAGCATGACCTAAAGTGTGCGGTGCCATTTTTAACAATACCTCTTCTAAATCCTTTAAATTGGGATAACACTTTATGTGAAGTTGTAATGAAATGGAACCCTAATATTATATTACCTTCTACATCCTATATTCCCTTAGATACTTATTCTTATAAGATTAATAAAGATTATACTATTCTTTATAAAGAACCTAAATTCCTCCATCATTTTATGTGTACCGAATTTGACCATCGAGATGTAAAATTGTATACTGAGCTCGTTCTTTCGAAGAATCAGGACCTATATCAGTACCTAAGCGAATACTGGAACTCACATCCAGATATAAAAACAAGGGCTACAATAGACCGCGATTTTGCTAAAAAGAAACTCCTGCAGATTTTTAACAGTCCTTCATCTCATACAAATATTTATCGCATAACGTTGACCAAATTGTTCCCCAACGTTCTTGCCATCTTTGACTGGATTAATACAGGGTACACGAGAACAAATAGAATGGGCCGAAATAAATATGATTTGCATTGCCCTTTCGCCCATATCGGTTTCAATCTCGAAAGCAATTTCATAATAAAAAATGTAACAAAAAAAATATCATCCTTCAATTCTAAAATCGTTTTTTTCACGATCCACGACTCAATACTTTGTCTCGAAAGAGATTCAGAAATCATCACCCATTATTTAAATCATCAAAATAATTAAAATCAATTCTATGGCTTCAGTCACATACAAAAATCAACCCGCAATCAATAAAACCAAAGGCAACGTTCCATTGGCAGGGAACTCACATGTCTATACAGTCTCCAAAAAGCTTTGGCACGACAACATTGAAGATGTCCTTCAAGGACTGTTCATTGGCACTACACTTCATGTGTGTTGTGGCAAATCTCAACTCGGAGATGTAAGATTAGATCATGATCCTGATAACCATCCAGACATCATTTGTGATGCTTCAAATATGAAAGCTATTGTAGAGGATAATCAGTTTGATACAGTCCTGTGTGATCCGCCTTACAATGGTAAATTTCAGTGGAACCATGATCTGCTTTCAGAGCTACCTCGAGTAGCATCACAGCGCATCATCTTTCAACACTGGTTTATTCTGCGAATCATTGGTTTGATAAAAGCTCAGGAAAAATTTCAACTCATAGATGTCCTTGTGTGGCAACCAAAGACCTACTTTGGAAGGGTAAATGTGATTTCTGTTTTTGACAGGATAATTGATGTTGATTAAGATTAATTTAATTATATTACATAAAATATTTTATGCAAAATTTACGGATGTATATTTATTTTTTAAATCTCCTTCAAATTAAATAGCTTTTTATAATTAATATACAAGGTCGTTGCTTTATTCGTATGATCCATATATAAAAAAATTTCAAGTTCTGAAATACTTTTATCCATGATTTCTGATTTAAAAGATACATTTTCATTATTATATTTATCAAAAAACTTTCCTTTGCTATTTTTTTAAATAATTTTCCAAATTATATTTATGGCAGGCATCAACTAGTAAATTAGTTGTCTCGCTGTACACAAACTTTTTTTACTTAGTTTTTTAAATTCTATAATCCCATCGTTCACATCTTGTAGATAAGAAATTATAAAATTTAATAAGTTCTTACACCATGGTGAAAAACTACCTTTAACCTAACAAAAACGAAATTTAAATACTTTTAAAGAGTTTTAGAACATATTTCAGATTCAGTTTAGTTGGTATATACCTTAATAAAAAGTAATTTGTAAAAAAATCAAAATAATGCTATAGCAATATTTCTAATCAAATGCAATTTGAGTGGATTCCAGCCCCAAAACTTATTTTAAACGTCTTTTGTTTATGGGTAGTAAAAATCTTAATATTTTATGACATTAATTTAATGGTGATGAAAGTAATAATTTTATTATAACTTTTTTTATTGTAATTGGTTATGGACAAACTGAAAAGAGTTTTATTCGCTGATGGAGCTATGAAGGAAATATTAAAAAAGGACTATAAAGGGGCTATACTAGATTATACTAAGGCTATAGAATTAAATCCTAATAATCCAAATATTTATCTACGCAGAGCAATTATAAAATCTATCATATCTGATTTTAAAGGTGCTATAAGTGACTTTGATAAAGTTATTGAATTAAAGCCTAACAATGAAGATGTATACAATTTAAGAGGACTGGCAAAAAACATAATAAAAGATTATACAGGAGCTTTGGATGATTTGAATATAGTTATTGCAAATAATCCTAGTGCATTTAAATCTTATAGCGAAAGAGGAATGATTAAAGTTAATTTAAAGGATTATAAAGGAGCTATTCAAGATTATAGTAAAGCTATTGAATTAAATCCTGATTATGCAAATACCTTTATATAGAGGTATAGTAAAAGGAAATGGTAAAGATATTAATGGAGCGTGTCTTGACTTAAGGAAAGCGAGAGAATTAGGTGAAATAAACGCAAATAAAATAATTAAAGAAATTTGTAATAAATAAACCTGAATTCTATTCACAGAATAAAAAACAGAATAAAAAATAACATAATAATACTTCTATTTTAATAATTCTGTCACCATGTTGATTTCAACTAATTTTTTTGAATTATATCTATCCACGAATCTTTTGATATTCTATTGGCATCAAATAATTATTCCATAAACAAGTCCAGATGCAAATCCGATTATTATGCAATTAAATAATCTTGAAATCACAAATTCAATACCCTTATCGCAGCCTCCAATACCGAAAATAATACCAGCCCAAAAACCAACAATTGCGCCCCCTATGGAAAGATTGAGTATTCCGGAGTAAATTGATCCACTCATTCCGGAGCAAACTGAACCAGTGATTCCAGAGCAAACTGAACCACTTTGAGAAGTTGATTTGATAGTTATATTATAAAAATAATAGTCTGATATGGCCAATCAAATAATATCAATGAATAAGTTAAAGCAGTTTTTAAAGCTTAGTTTAAAAGGTCATTCATACAGGCAGATCAGTGAGATGACTGGTATGTCCAGAAATACCATCAATAAATACAAGGATATTCTGGATAAACATCCTTTAACATACAAGGAGTTGGTACAACTCAGTGACAAAGAGTTATATTCCATAGTATATCCACCTTCGGAAGAGAAGCCTACGCATGATGAGTTATATGGGTTATTTCCCCAGATGGATACCCAGTTATCGAGAATTGGTGTGACAAAGTTTATGCTTTGGGAACAGTACAAGCAGCAATATCCGGATGGAGTGCAATACTCTCAATTTTGCGAGCATTACCGGAGATACCAAAAGTCAGCAGCTGTCCTATGTATTTGAACATAAGGCGGCGGACAAGTTGATGGTTGATTTTGCAGGCAAGAAACTGCAATTAGTGGATGCTGATACCGGTGAAGTGACTGCTGTTGAGTTTTTTGTAGCGATATTGCCCTGTAGCCAGTACACCTATGCAGAAGCCTGTTTGAGCCAAAAGACATCTGATTTCCTGGGCTGTAATCGGGCGTGCTTTGCATGATATGGGAGGAGTACCCAATGCAATAGTGACCGACAACCTAAAACCTGCAGTGATCAAAGCCAGTAAATTTGATCCTGAACTCAATGCAAGTATGGCAGATTTTGCAGCACATTATGATACTGTAGTTCTCCCCACACGAGCGAGGAAGCCCAAAGATAAAGCTCTGGTGGAATCAGCCGTCAATATTCTTTATACACGCGTATATGCGCCCTTGCACGATAAGGTATTTCATACGCTCAAAGACCTGAACATTGCCATACGGGCACTGGTTGACAGGCATAATCAAATGCTCTTCCAAGGTAAAAATTTTAGTCGCCGACAACAATTTGAGAACATAGAGAAGGATATGCTCAAAGCATTGCCTGATATGATTTTGAACTTAAAACTATGTAGAAGCAACAGTACATCCCAATTGTCACGTAGTACTCTCAGAAGATAAACATCATTACTCTGTTCCATATCAATATGTTGGTCAAAAAGTACAAGTTGGTTATACCAACCATTCGGTAGAGATTTATCATAAATATGAGCGCATTGCGATACACCAACGCAATCGGGTACAGTATAAATATACCACCAATGCTTCACATTTGCATCCCAAACATCAGTATTATAAGCGATGGAGTGAAGGCTTCTTCATGGGTGAAGGAATAAAAATAGGGCCTGATACCCATCAGCTTGTGGAGCAGATATTTCACCAGTGTAAACACCCGAACAAGGATATAAGACTTGCCAGGGAGTACTCCAGTTAGCAAAAAAGTATGGTAATGACAAGGTCGAACAGGCAGCATACATATGTCTGCGGTACGAATTTGTATCTTATAGAAAACTTGAATACATCCTGTCACTCCATAATTTTGACCATTTTACATGAGGCAGAAGATCAATCCAAGCATTGCAACCCATCATGAAAATATCCGGGGACAATCTTATTATCAGTAAACAAACAAACAAATATATGAATCATCAAAAGTACTTTAGACACCATGCGGTCACTCCGCCTTACAGGTATGGCAGATCGCTATGCAGCCATCATGGACCTGCCATTACACCAACATCCCCTGACGCCGATATCATATTGGCGCAACTCATCAAGCCGAGTATTTACATCGCAACAATCGTAAAATGCTCACTGCCGTCAAAAATGCCAGGTTCAGGTATCAGGCCACTCTCAATGATATCATCTGCACACCCGAAAGAAATATCACTAAAGAACTCCTGGCGTCTGTGGCAGATTGTTCCTTTATTGACCGCGGTGAAAACATTATCATCACCGGAGCTACAGGATGCGGGAAGAGCTATCTGGCTTCCGCTATAGGTTATCAGGCATGCACTAAAAGGTAAAAAGTAGCTTACTATCCTTACCCAAACTTCTCAGTAAACTTAAATCAGATAAGCTCGATGGTGGCTTCCGCAAAGAAATGGAACGCTTAGAAAACAAAAATCTCCTTATCCTCGATGACTGGGGCCTTACACCACTAGATACAGCAGCCCGTCTGGCACTGTTGCAAATTATAGAAGACAGACATAATAAATATGCAACCATTATCACTTCTCAGGTACCTGTATCAGCCTGGCACCAATACATTAACGAAAATACTATAGCTGATGCTATACTGGATAGAATTATACACCAAGCACACAGGGTTGAAATGACCGGAGAATCCATGCGTAAAATCAATAAATTAAAATCACTTTAATAAATACCTGAACTTATCTGCCTTTGCTATGCAAACCCTGTCGAAGACGAAAGAGTCATCCGACGAAAAAGTTCAGGATCTTGGGGCATCGAGCCCTTCGTTCCTGCAAACCCTGTCTCTGATTCAAGATGTAATCTCTGAAAAAGGAATGGGGCTATAGGTAAAATTTATTTATTTACAACCACATCAAATCACAAAACAAAGTGGTTCAGTTTCGACCGGAATAGGTGGTTCAGTTTGACCGGAATATACAAAGATAAAAAGTAGCGCTCCATTTTTCATTTATTCCTTTTTCTCTTAGCCGTTTAAATTCTTTTAAATACCACTCCAAATTTAAAGAATTTTCAAAGGCATTTAAATATCCAATTATGGTGCCAGAATCATATTCAGTCATTACAGATCTTTTTTAAAATCAGTTTTATCTTTTTACCAATTCCACCATCTGATAAATCAATTAATTCATTTTTAACTCACCAATTTTTTTGTAGAAAATTGGTGAAAATTAATTTTATTCTGCTTAAAATTTTATGAAATTCTACATTGTTCCTAATAAATATTTTATCATTTGGAGCATCTACCGCATAATTTTTATCATGAGCTATTGCATTATGAAGGTGTTGCTGACTTGAATCGAATTGATGTTTCAAAAAACAAAATTTAGCTAAATGATAATGCGCTTGGGATAATTTGTTATTGTAAGCAATAGCAGAAGTTGCACATTTTATTGCTTGATCAAGTAAATAGTTGTCATTAGAGCTTTTAAAATTATCTACCTGGTTAAGATTGTTTAACTGAAAGTAAAATGAAAGTGATGCCGCAAAATAACAATTTGCAACTATAGGATAAAAACTAACATTAACTTGAGCTTTGCCTTTTCCTAAGCGACAGGCAATTAACAGGTGACTGTTGGCTAAATCAAGGTTTATGACACTCCCGCTCCAATTTCTTCCATATAAATACAATAAACCAAGCTGATAATGACATAGAAAACTACTATTGTCAATTGCTAATGCAGATTTAAATTTTGAAATAGCTTCACTTAATAAACCTTCTTTTATTAATTGACATCCATAATTATACAATTCTTTAACTTGTGTTCCTAAAGGATTTTTTAATGTATATAATATTGAATTTAGTACTTCACTTTGGAATTCTAATTCCTGAATTACTAAACCAATTTTATAATTAAAATCTGCATGAAAACTTTCTAACGCATTGGTGACAGATTCAAAATCTTGCCTGTTTAATTTTGCAATTTTTGCTAATCGTTTTTCCGATATTTCATCAAGCTGATTTGAATTGGCAATTAGTCTGTCTGCAGTTCTCGAAAAATCCAAAGAAATTTCTTTTCTAAATTTTTCTGCTTGCATCCATTGAGGATAAGACATGGCTCCAGGTATCCAGTTAGTCATTTTGTTATTATTGGTGATTAATTTAATCTCATAAAAATGTAGTGATACTCATCTTTAGCTGCATGAAATTATTTAATGTTATTTCAAAAATATATTTTACTTATTATTACAAAAATCTTAATAATAATCTTAAATAATTATAAAACCTATTCTAATTTATTATATCTTTAAAAATTAGCTCTATTGCATTAATCAAATAATTTTTCAGTGAGCTAATTATTTAAATGTATTATTAATATTCAATCCATATATTTTTTTAAACTATCGAAATCGTGATTTCTTGAGGCAATTAGTCCCTGTACATTGTTAAAATCTTTACCAGCATATATCCCAAATAATAAAATTGTCAGCCTATAAGCAAAAGAAAGCCATGAAAAATCAATTTCCGAATTAAACATTGGTTCTATTGCTTTCCATAATCCTTTGTAGAGTCCAAGATATAAAAGGAATACATTAAATGATAAAAATGATATACTTATAAATATATCTTTTAAAGGTGAAATTTTTTAATTTTTACCATATGTCTCCTAATCATATGCCTTTTATCCAATGTTGAGATAAAAAATAAATACTATACAAAATAAGTAAGAGATATATTATAAGAAATATGTAATAATTTGTATTGCATATGTAAATAGCCTCCAAATGCAAACAATACTCAAACCTACTATTTTTTGCATTGAGATCTTTGAGAATATTTAATGCCCCAAAAATTCTTTTTTGTTCATAAGACTTTTCCATTTTTGTATTTTAATTTTGAATATACATTGTTTTGTGTTTTATAATTATTTCGATATAATTAATGTTTGCATGACCAATATTCTACGAAATCAGAATTTACTTGATTGTAAACATAAACAAATGGATCTCCAAATTCGTACCCACTTACACCAATAGAACCATTTTCCAATATTATTTTTTTAATTGCTTTTTCTCCACCATCATACAAACAACCTGAGCTGCCTTTCTTCCATTCGATTAAGCAAAAATCAGTAATAGGATGAGAATTGTCGGTATATGAAAATGGTAGTTTATATATTCTGTAGCCATTTAATGAATTAAGATAACAAAAGAGTGTATATGTGAACAAATTATTCTTGTATAATAAAAAAGCATGATCTATTAAATTGTCTCCATTAAAATCACCGACTAAATGATATGGTTCTTTGATTCCTAGATCTTTTTTATTATAATACCACCCACTTCCATGTTTAATATCAAAAAATGTCGGAAAAGAATATCCAAAGGGTAATTCAAAATTTATTTTATCTGATGTTAATTTTGATATATAATCCTTTTCCTTTGAATTCAAAGGTATATCAAATCTGATTTTGTCAATTATAATATCTTTTAATTCAACCTTTTTATTACGTTTAGTCTCATAATCCTTAAATAGTAGGTCCCAATTATTTTGATAGTTAACCATTATTCCATCAATTACGTTATCACTAACTTTATTTAGCTTTTGTACTATATATTTTATTAGTTCCCTATACTTCGGACTGTGAAATTCATTTAACCCATTTAAAGATGATTTCTGAAATTATCAAGATAGAGCTTTTGTTCTATTATATTATTCCTGAAATCAGATTTTATTTTTATTTCAGATGGAACAATAAATTCCACAATTTCATACCACAAGGAAGTTCTATCCTTTATGGCTGGCATATAGGTATTATAAATGCTAAATATATTGTTTATATCTTTGGTTAAATTATATAAATCATGAAATGTATTAAGAATAAATTCTCTTTCACCATTGTCAATGTCACCTGACATTTCTGGTATTTGAGTATTTTTATATAATCAATTATGCATGATTCAAGATTCGAGCATCACCTTCATAATTAAATATTACACTATCATTTTTGTTAACAGGCTTTACGTGTAAAAAATTAGATTCCATTTTTATAGTTAAGTATTTCCATAATGGAATTTTTGAATTTAGTTGCAAGGAAGAATCCAATAATACTAGCCATTCATCCACAATTATTTCATTATTTGGATCCACTCCATTCAATATAAATGCAGTTGTATCTAATTCAATTGTAGCGCCCGAAGACACTGGAAGTATTGGGGGTATTATGTAAGTTCTAGATACAAAATTTTGCCAAATTACAAAACTGAAAAAAATAGCCAATGGTAGTATTAGTAGATATTTCCATTGTATTTTTATTTCTTGATCTATGGGTTCTGATTGGCCTGGATCTGTTTTTGTTATATTCTGCTCAATAATATCGACATATAATTCTTTTATAGTCGTTTTATTCTGGATATTATGAGCAATTAATTTGATCTGTAGTTTTTGTTTTGGTTCCTTAAACTTAATTTTTTTAGTCCCTGAAGCGCTAACTTCTCCGAAAAGATTAATTGTAACTTTACTGCAATTTTCTACTTTCCATTTAATTTCTATTTCATCGCCTACAAAGACCTGACTTTTGGAGGTACTAAATATTTTTATAATAGGGTCAGGATACTGATATTGAGATTTATATGTGTTTCCTTTTTTTCTGCTTGCATCATAAATAATTCTTTGCATTTCATCAGAAAGAATTTCATATGCTTCATTTATATCCTTAAATCTTGATTCAAAAAATTTATCACCATCATTGACATCAGGATGAAATTTTTTTGATAATTTCCTGTAAGCAGCTTTTATTTCATTTTGTGAAGCATTCTCATTTACACCTAATATGTAATAGTAGTCTTTCATTTAGTTAATTTACACTTAAGGTGTATGAATATATTTTAGAATAATCATCAACACTCTTCCAGATTTTATCTTCTGCTTTTATTCCGATTATATCTCCAAGGCTACTTTTTTAATATTAGTGTACTTTTCTATAATTAGCTCATCAATTTTAAATCCATCTACATCGTAAAAATTAATGGTATATTTTTTATCGATATACCGTTCCGGCTTGTCAAATATTACACTAAAAGTGTAATAAAGATCATTATCATATTTTATAGTAAGTGATGATTTGTCCCCGAATATTTCATACTCTCCCAAATTTAGAGGTTTTTTTGCTGATTCAACTTTTTGAAAATGAATATATCCAAATATCAATGGGCTGGACAAAAAAATAGAAAACAATGTTATATTTCCATACAATATTATTTTTTGATATCTGGGAACTATCATTTCTGAATTATTTCGGCCATTGTAGGTTAACCAGGTATATGAGGCTATTATGTATACTAAAATAAACAAAAGCAGAACTCCAAAAGCCTCATCATAATCTGAATCTTGGATTTCCAGAGAAAATATCATAATAATCATAAAACCTGCTACTAAACAGCCACTCAAAATAATCCAAGCTAATACATTAATATATTTTTTCATAAAACACTATTGATTATAATACTTTGAAAAGTCCTTTTATTAGTGCGAAAGAATGTTTTAAATACCTATCCATTTTGGGGATCACTGACAAATTTAACTTAGTTAAAAAGTTTTTGCATTGATGTAAGTCATTCAGGATGATAATATTTATCACAGCCATATATTCTTAAATCAAATATATGTCAATTTTAAATTTCAAATCAAGCTCAGATATATTTCAGATTAGTCGGATTTAAGCTTATCGATCCCATATGGTTTTAGTTTCTATATAAAATTCCGATGTATAACTTCCGCCTTCGAGTTTTTCCTTACCTGCATAATTCCTAACGTTAGTAGCGTTAACTGACGCTGCAACCTTATAGTCACCATTACGGATTGTGAATTTTTGTTTCTGATTTGGTGACAGAACAATTTTCTTGCTTTCAAAACTACCACTGTATCGGACGGTAAGAATGTAGCTTGTTTTGTTATATATCTCAATTTCATTGGTATTAACATTATAGTATCTACCTGATGTTTTACTCATTGGTGGAAGTACACCATGATCTCCTTTAAAAATATTGTCAACTTCAATATCAATTATCGCCTTCTCAGCCTCATCATAATACTTCCCATCAGGAAAATTTGAAATGTAATTTTGATATTTCTTTAATGATTTCCCAATTAGGGCTTCAGACCAAAATTTTTCTTCTAATTCTGAGAGCTTTTGTCGAGCTTTTGAAGCGTAAGAACTGCTATAATATTGATCTAAAAACGTTCGATATCCATCAGGTGTATTTTTCTTGATTACATTTTCCCACTTTGGTTGGATGATCTTTATTTCTTGAATTCTCTCCAGGGCCTGGGATTTTTTGGTTCCGCTAGGGAAATTAGAAATATATTTTTATAAGATTCAGATGTGGCTTGAGTATCAGCTTCTTTCCAGGCGAGATCATCCTTTATCTGCTGAATTTTGTTTTTCGCTTCAAAAACATATTTGGATTCAGGAAATGAAAATAAATAATTCTCGTATGCATAAACAGTATTTATATTTTTGGTGTTGTTCCAGTTTGATTCTTCTTCAAGTTCTTTAATTTTAATTTCTACTTGAGAAGTGTATTTGCTATTTGTATAGTCCAAAAGAAATTTTTTATATCCGTTAATTGTATTTGAGCTTTTGCTAAAGACCAATCTCTTTCCTCATATAATGATGCTAATTCGTCTTTAGCTTTAGATAAGTATTTACTTTTTGGGTATTTGACTATATACGTTTCGTATAATTGGATTGACTTTGATGCTCTTGCTTCTTCGTATTTTTTAGTCACAGCACAGCTTAATAAAAGCCCGATTATTAGTATAGAATAAAATAAAGTTCTAATCTTCATCTTTCATATATTTTATCATTACATAAAAAATTGACAATATATAATATTGAGTACCGTAATCTGTTACTCATGATTATGAGAAAATTTCTAATCAATATTGACTACCTAAAAATTTATCATGTTTGAATTGAGCCTTCTTTTCCTTGTCCACAATGTTTCATATATAAATGTTGATATAATTTATAATAGTGCAATTTAAATGATTCTGATGAAAAAACTATAATGCACTGAATTATATCATTTGAGGAGATGATTTTGATCATTCTCCATCCTGTGGCACACTTCTTTCCTTCGTTCATTCCGTTTGCTATCATTTCACGTTATTACATTACCGCTGCTCTGCATTCACTCTTTCAGTCAGAGAGCCTCCGGATTCCCGCAGCATAAGTATCTCCGTCACTCCATTTCACTCAGGCTATACAAATTTCATTTCGCCTTTAGCAGCATTAGCGCCGAGCACATACCATCACTTCGGCTAATGCCACCTTTGCTCAATGATAAACCATGTTCGTTTCATTTCATTCCTACTATACCCATGCTTTTCAGCTCTGCTCTTTTGCCTGCCCACAATGCTCTGCTTCATATACTGCGGCTACGCCTGACTTATTTGTCGGGTGCTTGCTTCATTGCATTCCGCTGCGTCCACCCTTTTTCAGGTAATGCGGCGTGCAGTCTATGGTGTGGTTATTGTATCGTATATTGCGCCATACCTGACAGAGATCCTTCATTCGTAAACACTATGTTGCTCTTTTCAGGTACTCTGTCACTCTTCCAGAGCGGGGTATGGCACATACACGATCACGGCACACCATTACGCTGCACTTTCACTGCTACCTATATCTGTGTATCCTGCTCAGGTAGTGCATCCTGATCTGCTCACAAGTTGCGCATATACAGGCACACTTCGTTTGCACCACCTGATTGTATCCACAGCTCCGCAGTTCATTTTATATGATTTTGTGGCAGCCATGTGGGTGCATCTGCTGGCATAGCCGCATTCACATCCTGCTTCCCTAAATATCAGAACATAGGCTGTTCATGCTACTTCTATGCTCAGCATCCGCACCGCTGCCACTGTGAATGCTAACTTCTTAGTTTCACCACCTATTGTCGTTTATTTAATATGGCAAACTCAAGCTGAAGTCTCTCTCACTTATTAAGCATTTAACTATTAATTAGAATTGTCATGTATTAATTTTAAATATTCAATATCTAAATTAATCAAGTTTTTAAAACAATCTGTAGTCATCAATTCAATTTTTTCTGCTGGTATGAATTTTTTTAATTGCATTTATATCTATTGTTATTAAAATATTATTAACTAAGCAATCACATTCTTCTATATAGTAAATTAATTATTTTAATAAGTTCATCTTAATTTTCTTCATTCCCATTTATTATTTATAACAAGAGTATTCAAAATGGATTTGAACAAAATATCTATATTACCAGATTCAATTTTTGTATAATCAAATGATGGATCTTTTTCGAAATTTACAACTCCTAAAGTAATAGTAATTAGGTAATTATTATAAAGGACCAAAGCTATGTTAGAATAAATTTCCATTTTTATCCCTAATCTTTCATTTGGAATACGACTGAATAACAAAATTGCTGGTTGACCATCTAATTTTGTTTTAATAGCATTCCTTTTTCAATAGTCCCTTCAGTTAAATTATCAATAAAATCAGTATTAAATATCAGATCTTTCAGGTTGTCCTTAAAAATCTCAGATCTCGGATTTATGCCTTCTTTTTGTACTATTGCATCAAATTCACTCTCTTCGTCATAAACTCTTTCGTCATCAGCACAAGTGAAATATTTTGATTTCTTTGATCATGCGCATTTATAATTATATTCGGTCTTTCTCCTTCCTTTACTATCCATGATTTTGGAAAAGAAATTGTGTAATTTAATCCTTTAGATTTGGGATGATTTTTAGTAGAATACTTAGTTCTAAAATCATCCATAAATTCTTTAGTGTTGTTATTTAAATACTTTGGATTGTATTTTAAAAGAATTTGAACAAATTCATTATATATATCATGATTTCCTTTTACCTTATCATTAGTAAAATTTTTTAAATAATCTTTACTTAATTCATTAGATATTAAATCACAATTAATAATTTGTTTTGTTAAACTCTCTAGTACTTGGTATTTTTCTTTTGACAAAGTGTATAAAACTTTTTTCATACTATCAACGCTACTTTTATGTGCAATGGTAAGATTCATTTTGTTTATCATTGCTTCTCCTTTTAAATCAGAATAATTTTTATTATACAGTCTAAGGAATTCTCCATTCCATAATAATATGATAATGCTTTTCCGATTTCAAGCTGCTCGTTATACTGTGAAAAACCTTTTGATGAAAATAGAATTAGCAGTATTATATTTAATAAATGCTTTATCATTTGTTTTTATTTAAGTAATAAACATTTTTGTTAATTAATTCGTTCATGACCTTTTGTTTTCTTAACTAACCAAGATGCTCTGCTTCATATAATTTTTACTACAGATTTACTTTATTGTCGGTCGCTTACAGCATTGCATTCCGCAGCATTCACCCTAAACTATACAATTGGTGTGGAGTCTATGGTGTGGTTATTGTATCGTATTTTGCGCTTTAACTGATAGAGATCATTCTTCTGTAAACAATTCATTTCTCATATTAGGTACTCTGTCACTTTTTCCACTACGGGGTATGTAACATATACGATCACTGCACACCTTTAAAAAGAAGTTCTTTTGATATTCGGATCTCCGTCTCTTGCACCTGTAGTACATCTTGATATGTTTCACAGGTTACACATATTAAGGTAAATTGCATTTGCAAAACCTGCTTGATTCCAGATTTGGCACAACTCCCTTCTCATTTTTTTTAGGTATTGCCATGGGCATATATGCTGTGAATAACTTTATTCATATATCATGTTATTCCTATACTCACCATTAATGCGCATTATCTGCATTTTCTTGCTTATGAGTTTACCACATCTTGTGGTTTATTTTCAATTACTTAGGTATGGCTCAAGAATGCTTGTACCTGCTTTAATGTTTCAACTAAATTATCTTTTTAATTATAATATAAACTAAATATATTAATTTTGCAATATATTATTTTATAATTCTAGCATCAGATTCCATGTTTAAAAATACATTTGACTTTACCGGTCGTATCACGAGATTAGATTATTTAAATTCTATTATACTTTATATAATTGCTCATTTACTAATATTGGCAATTAATGTGTCTTATAATTTAGGTACTTTAAATTCACTATTTGCTTTGCTTTTATTTTTGTTTTTATTGTTCAAAGTATTAAAAGATGTCATGATCTTGATCGCAGTGGTTTTTGGTGTTTAGTAATGTTTATACCTTTTTAAATTTAATTTTATTAGTAGTACTGTTAATTAAAAATGGTTCCGTGGGTACAAATATTTATGGACCAAACCCAAAAGATATTTAAATTATTCTCTCCTTTATAAATTCTACGCATATTTATAACAATATAACCGATCAGCAAATTTAATGCTTTCCTGTTTTTGTAAAGATCGGTGCCTGCCGGTTTTGGTCTAAATTATATAGACCTCCACCTTTGGCATATATTTTACACCAAAAATCTTGACAAAAACGCAACCCATATTGTTTGCTGCTTATCGGTTTTTGTTATTGGTATCCTGTGTTTTGGGACACGGATACACTAATAATCATCTGACCGATGTCTATAAGAATATTTTTCTCTGATCTCCTTTTCAAGAATCTCATATTCTGCATCCGTAATACTGCTATTGTGAAATGCTTTCAATTTCAATAGCATGATCTCCTGCTGCATGAGCAAATCATCATCAGGGGCAAAATCAGATTGATCATCACTGTGGTCCATAAATTACATTTGTCTGCTACAAATCTATGACTTTCTATTGAAAACTGAACCAGAATAATTTCAATTACTGGAAACAGTTGTTAATCCGCCCGCATTTTTTACCACACAATACAGGCACAAAGTTAGCTTCGGGTCTGATATAAGCAAGGTCTGCCACCCACTCAACCAACGCTTGCACCTTCCAGGCGTTCCACCTTGCATAAAATCATCCCCTTACGCTGGGACTGTACCTGTTAGTGTGGCTGAGTGACCGCGCGCTTTCATTCATTTTATATTCTTTATTATTATGGCTACTTTATCTTTAGCTTTCCATTCTGGTCAGTTAGTCCAGACTAGGGTTTTTGATGCATGTTGTGAGCATCTTCCATTTTTTACTTTTGTCCGTTCATCCATAGCTCGCCATCTTCAGGGTGATTGGGGTGATTGTTGCGAGCAGGATCGAGACAGTAACGATATTGCACTTCAGGGTGGTGGCAGGCTCTTTTCAGTCTATCACATACCTGCAGGGCTCTTTGCTCTTGAGAGCAAGATTTGGATCATCACTGAGAGTGACAGATCATACACCACTGTATTGTTTCCCAGTGAGTATTGATCTTACACAGCCCTGTCAGTCTTGGCAGGGCTTTTTACTTAATCTTTTTTTCACAATTTAAATTTCATTTATGAGACACACATATCGTCTTCCAGGTCTTACCTTTGATCCTGGTACCATTGTTTTCAGTCCTGGTATTACATCGGCTTTACAGATTTCATCTGCACTCAGAGAGTATATTGATCATTTCTTAGAGTGTCATCTTGCTACAGATTTTGGAGTTATTTCCAGATCCACCCGTTTTGAAAATACACTTGCTGCTCTGTTGGATAGTGGTCATCTTACATCCAGATATTTTCTTCCACATGATATTTGTCCACCGCATTCAGGATTGATTATCACCACCTATCTGGATGAGCGCACGACGACCATCAGATTTGCATCAGAGCAGGAGTAGTATATTTTTATAGCCTTGGTCTATTCGACCAGGGCTACCTACCAACTCTTTATTACTAAGTAGTTTATCCATTCAAAACATGCCTTATTTAATGTTTGCCATATGCCTTTTTACGAACGATCTCGGCAAAAGACATGGGAAAGTCCCACCCCACAATTTGAAGCCTCCCACGAAACTACTTTTTACTGAAATCGCTTTTTATTTATTGTCATGTTATATATTTGTATCCTCATCTTATTTACTTGAAACTGATACATTTCTTAATCTTTTTCTTGGCCTGCCAGACATCTTCCTACGATGGTACCTATTGTTCTGATATAATAAGGTATAATCCTAACACAGGTAAGGAATCGTCATATACCTTACTAATAGACATTGATGATAATTATCTGGACGCTATTCATTGGCCAAATGGTGGCCAATCAGATTCAGATGATCTAGGTATGGTTAAATTTAATTCCAATACTGTTAGCTTTTCAGATCTTAAAGGCCGTCAAAATAAAAAAAAGATAACAGGCGATGATGATAATGCTTTCCTTATGGTTCAAAACTTGCACGATGTTCAGGAATCCAAAAGAATGGCAAAAAGAGTAAAAACAAAACTGGAACCTTCTGGCTTATTTTGGAGACATGAGTAGTTAACTATTTTATAAATCTGGAGAAAAGTGATAAACCAAAAACTGACACCTGTAGAATAATTTTTTCCCCTTCCCCCGGTTGTAATATAATTTATTTGTTTTTCCGCTGTGAGGAATTAATAATTTAAATACTAGATTTCTTTAAATGTTGTGCAAAATGTTGTACACAAAATAAAAAAAAGGAGCTACATTAACGTAACTGCTTGATTATCAGTGGGCCCACCAGGACTTGAACCTGGGACCACCTGATTATGAGTCAGGTGCTCTAACCAACTGAGCTATAGGCCCAAAAAGAAAAACATAACAGTGGTCAGATTTCTTAGCGGCTGCAAAATTAATAAGAAAAATCATTTAGACAAATATATCATTACTATTTTAATCTATTTGTTTCTAAAAAACCAAATTGATCAACCACTTACTCTGGTAATGTTTCAATTGTGCTTGGGAATTTTAGCTGTTCTGTTTAAGTTTATATTTAAATCAGTAAATAAATATCAGTGCAGATTTAATTTATCTCTTGTGCTTCAGGACGTTGTGAATTAACATATTGATATTTTTTGAATACAAATTTAATGTGTATTAAAATTCCTGAATTTCAGAAGATTAAATATATTTGTGCTACCTTTTTAAAGGGGAATGTTATGACCAATCATGTAGATGTCGTCATCGTTAATTTTTAATTTAATTTCTAATTTGAAGCATTTGAAAAACTCTTCACTTTGTAATTTTAAAACGTTTAAAATGAACCAAATACACATTAATTATTCATGGAAATTGTTTTCAGCTTTCATAACATTTGTACTTTTCTCTTCATCAGTCTATGGTCAGAATATTTATTTTGGCGAACCTGTTCAAGTGGTAGGTTCCTTTAATGGGTATAATGTAAATCCCTACAATTCGGATTATCGTACTACTACTTTCCGAAGGGTGAGTACTTCATCATCATTTCCAACAGATGGTCGAGGTCAGTGGGCCACTACCATCAATGTGCAGAATTCAGGTGGTAACGTAACTCCTGTAAATATGACAGGAGGTGGAGGAAATGGATTTTTATTTATTTCAGGCCCAGGCAGCAACAGATTTCAGAATAAATGGGTATTCGGTGGTATCGGACAAGGTACATTAAATGAAATCAATGATATCACATGTTACAATTGTGGTGAAGACATGGGACTCAATATGTCTGTACCCGGTTATTATACCTTTGTTCTGAACGATTGCGGTTATACCGGATTTAATGCTAAATTTTATACGGGATATACTTCTGCTTCTCCTGTGGCTGTCACCAGATCATCACAGACTTCCAGCGGAAGCAATGCTGTGATAAGTATCAACACAAGTGCTGCTCCATCAACAGGTGAAAATATTTATGTTCGCTATCGGGTGGGAATCAATGACTTTTCTGCTTCTACATCTGTGGTTCAGGCTTCTGGTAGTGGCACATCCTGGACAGCTACTATTCCGATTCTATCTTGTGATCCGGTATATTATTATGTTTACAGCAGTACCCGTACTTTGGCACAGATTGCTGCTGATTCTGAGGGCAACCGCTCATTGGCTGTTTTGCGTTATGATGACAATGGAGGAAATAATTATGAAATTTTATTTGGAGTAAATCAACCATCCAATCAGACAGTTTGTAACAATGCGGCTACTTCTACTGTAACCTTTTCAGGGGCAGTTGGCGGTACAATATTTAACTGGACAAACAACAATCCTTCCATCGGTCTTCCGGCCAGTGGTACCGGAGATATACCTTCATTTATAGCAACCAATGTTAGCAATGTGCCTGTTGTGGCTACGATTACGGTTACTCCTTTTTTAACTCCATCGGGATCAAATCCTCCAACCGGGTGGTCCTTCTCCAAACCTTTTAAAATTACAGAAAATTCGGGATCAAACCTAACAGACTATCAACTAAGAATTATTGTAAATACACAGGAATTAATAACAGCAGGTTCACTAAAAGCAGATGGAAGCGATGTAAGGTTTGGGTACAATAATGGTTCCACCCTTTTAAATTATTGGATTGAAAGTGGCGTCAACACAACTTCAACGGTGGTCTGGGTTAAACTTGATAATATTCCTGCATCTTCAGATAAGACAATCTTTATGTATTTTGGTAATCCACTTGCCAGTTCGGCATCTGCCATAGAAGGTACATTCGTAGGTCCACATTCCGCAACTGATAGTGTTGCCAGTGGCGGAGCAGGAGGGGCAACGTTAAGTCAGCGGGGTTTTAGATTTGCACCCAATGAGGATATTCTTGCTACTCATTTTGGTAAGCGGGAGCCAAATGGTTCTACTCGATACATAACACTTTTTGATTTTAACACACAAGCTATTTTATCACAATTTCAAGTTTCAGGACCTGCTGGACAATATAATTACGGAGCTCTTCCTGCACCCTTATGGCTCACACAGAACACTCAATATACATTACAATTGTATCAAGGGTCATCAGATGGATATTATTTCGGGACATCAAGTCAGATTGGTCAACATCTTACTTATTTGGATATGAGATATTGTAACAGTTGTACACAAAATACATTTCCTAACAATGTCCTAAACAACTATCATTATGGCTATCCGGATTTGTGGTATTTTACTAAGAATAATATTTCGCCGGCACCTACTTATGAAGCATTTGATGAATGTTCAGGCCCTTCAAAAACCTTTACCATCACAGTTAATCCAACACCCGTAGTAAATCTAAGTGGTGAAGGTGTTTATTGCGGAGGAAGTACGGTTGATCTGAATGCGACACCTGGTTTTGTTCAATATTCCTGGGATAGATGGGCTTATGGAACTTTACCTCAAACTACTCCCACTGTTTCTATATCAAAATCAGGCAACTACACCGTAGTAGTCACTGATGCCAATAATTGTACAGGTGCAAACGTTGCAACGGTTGAAATAGGGGATTATGTTTTTAATGGAGCAATCAGCGGAAGCGATTTATCAAAACCCAACCGCCTCTTTAAACCAGGCGGTGCTCTTCCGGCATGTAATCTTACTTTGACATGTCCGGGAAATTCAGGAGCAGCAGGTCCTTTTCATTATGACCAATACAATATAACTAATACAGACAATAACAATAGCGTTTGTGCGGTGGTTTCCCTTTACCCTAAATGTACTTCCTTTTTAAATACGTCAGTATATCTCGGTACTTTTGATCCGTTAAACAATTGTCTGAATTATTTAGGAGATTCGAAACAATCATTTTATGGAGGAGCCTGGGTGTATGATGTTATTATACCTGCCGGTGCTACTATAGTTGTAGTGGTAGACAATTTCACATCCGGTTCTTTTTGCAATGATTATTCTCTGGTGGTGGATGTACCCAGATCAGCTCCAGGGATAACAGTGGATCAGGGAAGTTCCATTTGTGCCGGTACTGACATAACACTGACCGCAAGCCCTGCAAATACTTACCTATGGAGTCCTGGAGGAAGCACTACACAGAGCATAACCGCTTCGCCAGTAAACAACACCAATTATCAGGTATTGCTGGGATATGGAAATAATGGTTGTACTGCGACCGCGTCTCAAAATATAAACATCACACCTTTGCCGTGTGGCTGGAGCGCAGAACCAAATGGGGTCAACTGTACCAATGGTAATAGCTTTACATACAATCAGACTTCTCAAATATTCACAGGAACAAGTACTAACTGCTATTATCCAAATCCATTTACCAGCGATCAAATGGCATTTGCACAATATGAACTGTGTGGCAATGGTACTATCACGGCTGAAGTAACTTCCATCACTGGTACAGCCTTGGGCTGGGCAGGAGTAATCATGAGAGAAAACAATACAGCTGGTGCAAAAAAAGCACAACTGATGACCAATAGAAGTGATTTAAGCCGGAGGGAGTTTAGAACCACTACTAATGGACAGGCTTATCCCCATCAGTTTCCAAGCCAAAACAGATACTGGCTGCGCATTACTCGTGCCGGCAATCAGTTTGTAATGCACATATCGCCAAACGGGACCACCTGGTATCCTGCCGGTGCTCAAAATATAATAATGACTAATTGTATAGAAATCGGGCTGGTGGTGACCAACTACAACCCCAACAGCACCGTCACAGCTACCTTTGCCAATGTGAGCGTCACTGGCGGGGTAACCCGACCAATAATAGCTGACACAGGAAATATATTTGATGAACCACTTATCGCTGATTTCAATATGCTTCCAAATCCTTCAACTGGAACCGTCGAGTTGGATTTTAGCGCTTATTCGAATAAAAATGTGCACTTGGAAATCTACAGCCTTCAAGGTAAAATGTTACATACAATCAGATATGATGAAGTAAATGATAAGGAAAACCTAGACTTATCAAACTTCAACAGCAGTATGTATATCATCAGAGTCAGATCTGAAGGACTGCCTGATGTGACCAAAAGACTGGTACTAAATACCCATTAGAAAATAGCTTAATTAATTTTAAAAGACGGCCGCAACAATAGTTTCGGCTGTCTTTTTTATTATACCAATTTTACATTTTAGCGGAATGGATTTATGGAGGAAAGCTTAAAATAATGAAAATTACTTTTTACACTTGCTTACACACAAAATACCGTATCCAATGTGTAAAAATTACCAACTATTTTAAATGTTTTACAGGATAGTTTTTCTGAAATTGGATTCGAAAATAAATTACTTTTGCATTTTATCATTACAAATGTTCGCCAAAGTATGTACACTCCTGAATCTCAACAACAATATATAGACCTTTCAAAAAAATTTCTATCCCTACCGGCGGATGTCAAAGATCTCGGTTTGTTGCGCGACGTTCTTATTTTCCATGAAAGAAAATATTACATTGAAGACAATCCTCTGATTTCTGATTTTGAATACGATCAGTTGTACAAACAGTTGGTGGCACTTGAAGAAGCTCATCCTGATCAGATCACTCCCGATTCGCCGACACAACGGGTAAGTACAGATTTGTCCGGGGATTTTCCGCCGGTGCAGCATACTGTCCCCATGCTTTCACTGGACAATTCGTACAACGAAGATGATCTCAATGATTTTGATGCGGCTGTTAAAAAACTGTGTGGTTTACCGTCGGATATGGACATAGAATACTGTGTGGAGCCAAAGTTTGATGGCGGAAGTATAGCTCTAGTTTACGAAAATGATGTGTTGGTTCGGGCGGCAACACGTGGCAATGGAGTAATGGGTGAAGAAATGACTCCCAATGCAAAAACACTTCCTTCCATACCGTTGAAAGCCGGATTTTCATCCAAAGGCATAATAAAAGCAGAATTGCGGGGGGAAGCTCTGATCAGAAAAGACAATTTTGATCGCATCAACAAAGAACGGGAAAAAGACGGGCTCACATTATTTGCCAATCCACGAAATGCTGCCACAGGCGGACTCCGTACCAAAGATGCCAACGAGACCAGAAAGCGGGGGCTGGAAGCATTTATATATCAACTGGCTTATGCGGTGGACAATAACAATACATCCGTGCTTCCAAAGTTACATTCGCACATAGCAGGAATTGATATGCTCGGCGAACTGGGTTTCAAAATACCAAAAGATGAAAAATCTCTCTGCAGGAATATTGCAGAAGTACATCATTTTGTCAAATACTGGGAAAACAAAAGAGACACGTACCCATATGAGATAGATGGCATGGTCGTCAAGGTAAATGATCTGGTACTGCAGGAGAAATGTGGTTTTACTACCCATCATCCACGTTGGGCCATTGCATTCAAATTTAAAGCTAAACAAGCTACCAGTAAACTGATTGGCGTTGAATATCAGGTAGGTAAAATCGGATCCATCACCCCCGTAGCAAAAATAGAACCGGTGTATCTTGCTGGTGTAACGGTGTCTTCTATTTCATTGCACAATGAAGAATTTATAACCAGCAAAGATCTTCGTCTTAGAGATACAGTTTTGGTCGAGCGAGCCGGAGATGTGATCCCTTACATCGTCAAATCTTTTCCTGAGCTGAGAAAAGGAGACGAAGAAGTTATAAAATTTCCGGAGTTTTGTCCGATCAATGATACTGAACAACAGGTAAAACTCATCAAGGAAGAAGGAGAAGCGGCGTGGAGATGTCCCGATTGTGTCTGCGGCGCTCAAAACCTGCAGAAGATGATCTTTCATGTTTCCAAAGATGCCATGGATATAGACGGGTTTGGTAAGTCATATGTAGAGCGTTTTTATGATCTCTGCTGGATAAAAGACATCAGTGATATTTACCGCCTTGACTATGAACAGATTTCCGGACTTGAAGGATTCGGGAAGAGATCAGCAGAAAACATCAAAAAGGCCATAGATAAAGCCAAAAATAATCCGATACAAAGACTGCTACATTCTCTGAGTATCCATCATCTGGGTAAAAAGGCCAGTAAATTGATAGCAGAACAAATCAGTCATGTACTTGATCTGTGTGAATGGCCTGTCGAGCGATATCTGGAGATCAAAGATATAGGACCTGTAGTGGCAGAAAATGTAAAAGCGTGGTTTTCAGACCCTGCAAATATCGATATGCTCCGCAATATGGAGTCATACGGAGTAAACCTAAGTCAGACAGAAGAAGACAAACCTCTGCATGTTTCCGAGGACGGTGTATTTTATGGTAAAACCATCTTATTTACCGGTACGCTGCAGACGATGGGTAGAAAAGAAGCTGAAGAAATGGCAGCCAAAGCGGGAGCCAGAAATATATCAGCCATCAGTTCCAACCTAAATATACTTGTGGTGGGCGAAAAAGCGGGTTCAAAGTTAAAGAAAGCTCAGGATTTGGGTACGGTAGAAATATTGACGGAGGAGGAGTTTTTAGAGAAGATTGGGAAAGAGTAAAACTTAACATTCATTTTAATGAAAGAAATAAAATGATTTACTACCTTTGTTTAAAATTAGTCTAAATAACAATGACAGTTTTTTCCATAAAGAATATTACAGGTGAATTTGACAATCCGGTACCTTCAAAAGGGATCACTTCCGATTCTTATTATGCTTTACATGTCATTCATGACGGGATAATCATCCCCTTTGAAATGAAAAAATGCTGCAAAAAATTTAAGAAGGGCAAACGATGTAAAAAGTGTCCTAACAATTGACCGATTTGGGTTTATCTCAAAAGTTTCTTCAGCACCTTATCCATTTCTATCCTTATCTCATCATTACACAAACGATATATACTCCCTTCATGCGGCGAAGCAGGGACGGCAGATGTATCCGGATCATGTCTGAATGTACCTTCTGCCACCTGATTACCTATAGTTTTGTATGCATCCCGAAATGGTATACCAGCCACTACCATTTGATTTACGACATCTACAGTAAACAGGAATTTGTATTTTTGATCGTTCAGGATATCTTCCTTTATTTTAATATTGTCCAGCATCAAATGTGTCATTTGGATACAAAAAATCAGATCTTCTATCGCCGGAAATAATATTTCTTTGGTAAGTTGCATTTCCCTGTGATATCCCGATGGAAGGTTGGTACAAAGCAGATTCAGTTCATTGGGAAGTGATTGTATCCGGTTGCATTTTCCTCGTATAAGCTCGAAGACATCCGGATTTCTTTTGTGCGGCATGATGGAGCTTCCTGTGGTCAGTTCTTCGGGAAAAGAGATAAAACCAAAGTGTTCATTCATATACAGACAACAATCCATACTCAGCTTCGCGAGGGTGGAAGCTATAAAAGACATGGCAGAAGCCAACGCTCTTTCTCCTTTACCTCGGGCCATTTGTGCATTGACCACATTCCAGTTTAAGGTGTCAAATTCAAGCAATTCTGTTGTCAATGTTCTGTTTAAAGGAAAAGAACTCCCATATCCGGCACCTGAGCCAAGCGGGTTTTTATTGATGATATTTTTTGCACCTACCATCATCTCCAGATCGTCAACCAAACTCTCAGCATAAGCCCCAAACCACAAACCAAAACTGGACGGCATGGCGAGCTGAAGGTGCGTATATCCCGGCAACCCTTTGTCTTTATGTTCATTGCTGAGAGCAATCAATGCATTAAAAAGGGATTGTACTTCGGTAGCGATATCATGGATTCTGGCACGCAGATACAATTTGATATCAACGGCAACCTGATCATTTCGGGATCTGCCGCTATGGATTTTTTTTCCTGCATCACCTATTTTTTTGGTGAGAGACGCTTCTACCTGAGAATGTATATCTTCTGCC
Source organism: Saprospiraceae bacterium (assembly GCA_016714445.1). Lineage (GTDB taxonomy): Bacteria > Bacteroidota > Bacteroidia > Chitinophagales > Saprospiraceae > OLB9. The sequence continues at coordinate 1,257,789 of JADJNF010000008.1, forward strand.
CCTTCTTCAATGGTGAAATTGCCATTCTGAATGTCCGTTTTGATTTCTTCGAGACCATGGAGTATCATTGTAAGATCATTCTCAGAGAGAAGCCCGACACTTTGCAGCATTTTTACATGAGCAATTGAACCGATCACGTCATATTCTGCCAGCATGATATCAAACTCTTTGTCCCGCCCTACCGTAAATTTTTCTACCATGTCGTTACTACCGGAGCCATCTTTTTTTTGCCATATTTTCATAAACTCTTTTTTATGAGGTTTCCAACTATTTTGATATAATCATTAATACCTTCTTCTATCTCATTGATATAAATATATTCATCCGCAGTATGACTTCTCGCTGAATCACCGGGTCCCATTTTCAAAGCAGGAATTCCTATAAGTGCTTTGTCAGATGTGGTGGGGGAGCCATATACCCTTTTACCCATTTTTTTGCCGGCAATAACAACGGGGTGATTTTCAGGAATCATACTTGATCGCAATCTTTTACTTCTTGGATTTATCACGGAAGTCAGATTTTTCTGCAATATGTCCAGAATCTCATCAAAAGTGTATAACTCATTGACGCGTATGTCTACGACAAACGAACAGGTATCCGGCACCACATTGTGCGCTTTGTTTTCGGTGAGTATACTGGTTACAGTCATCTTGACCGGACCTAAAAATGGCGACACTTTGTCAAATGTATGATTTTTTATCCGGTTTATATCTTCAAGAGCCAAATACAACGCATTGATGCCTTCATCTCTTGCTGCATGGCCTGCCTGACCTCTCACAATACAGTCCAATACCAGCAATCCTTTTTCAGCCACTGCCATCTGCATCTGTGTTGGCTCACCGATGATGGCAAAATCTCCGGGATGTCGACCTAATGTATGAATTTTCGCTGATTCCTGTATAAATAATTCTATACCATTCGCTCCGGATATCTCTTCTTCAGCGGTGGCTGCAAAACAAAGGTTGTACTTCAAATCTGAAGCATCATGATAGTACAAAAAGGTAGTCAGCAAGGATACCAGACAACCACCTGCATCATTACTTCCCAATCCATACAATTTACCATCTTCAGTGATTGGAGTAAACGGATCTTTTGTATAACCCGGATTTGGTTTTACAGTATCATGGTGAGAGTTGAGCAGAATGGTTGGTTTTAACGGATCAAAATATTTATTATACGCCCAGATATTGTTTTTTACTCGATGGCACGGTATTCCCAAATGTTCAAAAAAACTATAAATGATATCCCCGGTTAAGTTTTCTTCTCTGCTGAAAGATGGCTGCGCTATCAAATCAGACAATAAAATCAGGGCATTTCGTTTAAGTTCGGCTATATTTTTAAATATTTCCATCATTTGCTGATTATTTTAGTACCTGTTTTTCCTTCTATCAGCAAATCCAGTTCATCAGCATGTCCAATAAAAACAGCGTCAACGCCTCCTTTAACGGTTTGAATGGCATTTTCTATCTTTGGCAACATTCCGGAATGAATCAGCCCCTGGTTCTTCAGGTCATTTGTCGTTTTTTCATCCAGAATGGAAATAACTGACGCTTCATCATTGATATCCATAAGAACCCCTTTTTTCTCAAAACAATATACCAAACGGACAGGGGAAAACTTGCTTATAGCCAAAGCAACAGATGATGCAATGGTATCCGCATTGGTATTGAGCAATTGACCTAAACCATCGTGCGTAACAGGTGAAATAACCGGACAAAATCCGTCGCCCAGCCAGTTCATCAATATCTCACCATTAACAAATTTTATATCTCCGACAAAACCATAATCTACATCAGCTACAGGACGTTTATCAGCAATGATCAGATTGGCATCTACCCCACAAACCCCAATGGCCATAGCACCTTTAGCATTTAGGTCAGCTACAATATTTTTATTGATCAATCCGGCATAAACCATCGTAATAATGTCAAGCGTTGCCAAGTCTGTGATTCTTCTGCCATTCACCATTTTTTGGATGACGCCCATTTCTTTTGCTATTTGATCCGCTACTTTTCCTCCCCCATGTACCAATACTTTGTGCCCTTTGATGGCTGCAAAATGACCGAGAAAACCATTGAGTTTGTCCGGATTATCTATGATGTTGCCACCTATTTTGATTACGTATATCATAAAGCCAAACCGGTCGACGCGGAGGGTGGGGGGGAAAAAGGGGGGGGGGAGGGGGGCGAAAAGAAAGAGGGGCAAAGGGCGGCCGGCCGGAGGGCGGCCGGCCGAGGCGGGGGGCCCCCCCCGGGCCGGCCCCCCCCCCGGGGCGCCCCCCCCCCGGGCCCCCGGGAGGAAGGGGGGGGGGCCGCCCACGGGGCGGCGGGGGGGGGCGGGGCCGGGGCCGGGGCCCGCCCCCGAAAAAGGAAAGAGGGAAAGGGGGCGGAAAGAACCGGGGGGGGGGGGCGGGAGAGGGGCCGGCGGGGGGGGAGGGGGGGGGGAGGCGCCCCCCCCCCCGCGCGGGGGGGGCGGGGGGCGGGGGCCCCCGCCCGCGCCCCCCCCCCCCCCGCCGGGGGGGGCGGGGGGGGCCCGCGGGGGGGGGGGGCCCCCCGCCCCCCCCCCAAACGACCGCAAGGGGGCGCCCCGGAGGGGGGGGGGGAGAGAAGGGGAGGGGACGGCCGGGGACCGGGGGGAGAGGGGGGGGGGGGGCAGGGACAGCGGGGGGGGAGGGGGGGGGGGGGGGGGGGGGGGGGGGGGGAAGGGGGGCGCGGCGAGGAGGGACGCGACCGGGGGGGCCCAGTTACTGACTCCTTAACAACTCACTCAACACTGCCTGTGCCGCCCACACCCTGTTGGCCGATTGTGTCGTTGTCAGACAATTGGGATGATCCAGGATTTCATCGCTCAGCTCGACATTTCTCCTTACCGGAAGACAGTGCATGGTACGGGCATCATGGGTCAATGACATGTGTTTTTCAGTCAGCATCCATCCGGCTCCATCCTGCTTTACCTGACCGTAATTTTGGTACGAACTCCAGTTTTTGACATACACAAAATCAGCATCCCTCAGCGCTTCTTCCTGGTTGTGTGTGATTGTTGCTCCTTTGGTATATACAGCATCCAATTCAAATCCTTCGGGATGGGTGATGACAAAATCTGATTTTCCCCAGGCATTGACCCATTGCGCAAAACTATTGGCCACACATTGCGGTATGGGTTTGATGTGGGGTGCCCAGGTCAGGACGACTTTGGGTTTGCGAGGCTGATTCCAGTTTTCATTGATGGTTATTAAATCAGTGAGACTTTGCAACGGGTGTAGCGTGGCACTTTCCAAACTTACGACCGGAATGTTGCAGTACATTTGTAGGCTTCTGATCACATTTTCACTGTAGTCCAGATCTCTGTCCTTCAACCCAGGGAAAGTCCTTAAACCTATGATGTCAAAATATTCACCAAATATCGGGGCAGCATCTTTGATGTGCTCCACAGTGGTACCATTCATGACAGCTCCTTCGCCAAATTCCAGTTGCCAGTTGTCATTGCCTACATTGAGGACATAACTTTCCATACCGAGATTCTGAGCTGCTATCTGCGTGCTGATTCTGGTCCGAAGGCTTGGATTCATAAAAAGTAGTCCCAGTCTTTTGCCGATCCCTAAACTTTTGTCAGCTGAAGGATTCTTTTTGTACTTCAGTGCCAGATCAATCAATGCTGAAATATCAGCGACATCGTGGGTAGAAACAAAGTTTTGCATATCAGGATGGGTTATATATCAATGAATCAAAAGCTGTAAAAAACTGATCTGCTTCTTCTCTGGTAAGGGCTAAAGAAGGCAACAGACGTATGGTATTGTTTTTGGCTTCACCGGTAAAAATTTTGCACTTGGACAGTAAATCTGATTTCAGGGTTTTTGTAAATGGTTCGTTCATTTCAAATCCGATCATCAATCCACGCCCGCGAACAGACTTTACTTCAGGATACGATTGTAATCTGTTGATGATATACTGACCCAAAGTGGCTGCATTTTCTATCAGATTTTGCTGTAGTATGACATCAAGCACCAATGGCTGCAACACAAGCCAGATGATTACCACCAAAAGTAGTACCCAACATGCCTTTTTTTGCTTCAAATTTCGGAGCTACGACAATACCTGCTACAGGAAATCCATTGCCCATACCTTTGGCCATGGTATAAATGTCGGCATTGACACCGGCAATATCATGGGAAAAAAAAGAGCCCGATCTGCCATATCCACACTGGACACTATCAGCAATATAAACACTGCCATGCTGATCGCAAAGTGTTCTGATGCATTGCAAAAAAGAGGGCTCAGCTTCATATATGCCGCCGACTCCCTGTATTCCTTCGATGATTACGGCGCAGATTTCGGTTCCGTGTTTTGCGAAACATTCAGTAAGTGCTTGTTCATCATTAAATGGCAAACGGATGATATCTCCGGTATAATTAACCGGAGCAATGATCGCAGGATTGTCTGTAGCGGCTACGGCAAGTGATGTTCTGCCATGAAACCCACCAGAAAAGGTCACTACTTTTTTTTTGCCCGTATGAAAGGAAGCGAGTTTGAGTGCATTTTCATTGGCTTCAGCACCAGAATTGCAGAGGAATAAACTGTAATCTTCTTTGACTGATATTTCTCCTAGTTTTTGTGCCAGTTCATCCTGCAGCCTGATGATGATGGAGTTGCTGTAAAAAGCGATCTTGTCCAGCTGATCTTTTAATGCTTTTTGCCAATGATCATGTAGATGTCCAATGCTGATGACGGCATGTCCGCCATACATATCAAGATATTTTTGGCCGGTTTCATCCCAGACATAAGATCCTTTGGCTTTGGTGATATTGATTTGCTGAATGCTGTAAACGTCAAATAGATGCATAGGAAAGGTATTTATCAGAAAGCAGATGCTTTCAGGTGAAGGCCTGCTTTTTCATCCAGACCAAACATAAGGTTCATATTTTGTACTGCCTGGCCGCTCGCACCCTTGACCAGATTATCGATGACAGCATGAATGACCAGCTGATCACCGGTTTTTTCAATCTGTATCAGGCATTTATTGGTATTGATCACCTGTTTAAGATGAATAGCCTGGTCGGATAAGTGTACAAAGGCGGCATCAGCATAAAAATCATTAAAAGTCTTTTTTATTGCTTCTAAGGATGCAGTTGATTTTGTTTGAGCACTGACAAATATACCCCTTGAAAAATCCCCACGCCATGGCACAAAATGGATATCTGGAGCGTCAGGATTAAGTTGTCTGCAAGATTGTATGATTTCACCCAAATGCTGGTGAGTGAGTGTTTTGTATGCCTGAATATTGCTGGTCCGCCAGGAAAAATGCGAAGTCTGGCTGAGCATCTGCCCGGCCCCTGTCGATCCTGTGATACCAGTCACATAAAAATCTGCAGTATGTCCTGATGATATTAAAGGTAAGATAGCCAGTTGTATCGCAGTGGCAAAACATCCGGGATTGGCAACAGCATCGGCAGAGGTGATGGCAGTTTTGTTTATTTCCGGGAGACCATATACAAAATGTCGGTTTCCCGATATATTTTTTGGGCTTACCCTGAAGTCATTGGATAAGTCTATGATTTTTACCCTTGCCGGGATATTCAGAGTTGGCATCAGTGACGAACTCTCCCCGTGACCGGTACAGAAAAAGATGACATCCACGGATTCGTCCATCTCCTGGCTGAAAACAAGCTCGGTGTCGCCTTCCTGATCAGTATGTATGGAAGAAATTTTGTTGCCGGCATTGCTTTTACTCTGAACAAATGAAATAAGTACATCGGGATGATTCAGAAGAATTCTGATCAATTCACCACCTGTATATCCCGCACCACCTATTATTCCTGCTCTGATCATTTCATCAATATTTTATTTCATTAACCTTGTGGTAAATGGACGTTTGATTACCAAATATTTTAGTAAAACCTCTTACATCTTCTCCACTCCATGTATTATTCATCTCACCATAACTTCCGAATTTACTGCTCATCAGGTCATGTTCTGACTCAATGCCTTCTACCATAAATCGGTATGGCATCAATCTTACAAATACTTTTCCGGTCACATTTTGCTGCGAATTCTCAAAAAAAGCTTCAATATCCCGCATTACCGGATCGAGTATCTGCCCTTCGTGCAGCCAGTTGCCATAAAACTGAGACAACTGATCTTTCCAGGACAGTTGCCACTTGGTGAGTACATGTTTTTCCAGCGCGTGGTGGGCTTTAATGATGACCATGGGAGCTGCAGCTTCGAAGCCGACTCTCCCTTTGATGCCGATGATGGTATCTCCGACATGTATATCCCGGCCAATGGCATAAGCAGAAGCTATTTTCTGAAGGTAGGCAATGGCATCAGCAGGATGTTCAAAGGATTTTTCATTAATGGCTTTGATCTCGCCTTTTTCAAAAGTAATTGAAACAGTCCTTTCTTCATTGGCAGTAAGTTGACTTGGCCACGCTTCTTCAGGAATCATGCCGTGAGACGTCAGGGTTTCTTTGCCTCCTATACTTGTGCCCCAAAGACCTTTATTGATAGAGTAAGCCGCCTTTTCAAAATTCATAGCTACTCCTTTGGATTTCAGGTAGTCGATTTCAGTCTGCCGGCTAAGTTTCAAATCTCTGATAGGTGTGATAATCTCCACGTCCGGTATCATCATCTGAAGTATCATATCAAATCTGACCTGATCGTTGCCGGCACCCGTACTGCCATGTACTACGGTGTTGATTCCCAATTGATTGGCATGTTTTGCTATAAACATCGCCTGACTCAGTCGTTCAGCACTTACAGAAAGCGGATAAGTGTTGTTTTTAAGTACATTGCCAAAAATCAGATATTTGATAATATCATCGTAATATGTTCTGGTCGCGTCAATATTTGTGTGGGACTTTACACCCAGTTGTATTGCATGTGCTTTTATTTTATCCAATTCTTCAGCATCAAATCCGCCGGTATTGACGGTAACACTGTGGATTTCATAACCCAGTTCATCGGTCAGGTATTTTACGCAATATGAAGTATCCAATCCGCCACTGAAACCCAGAACTACTTTTTTTATTAGTCATGATTACTTTTGAATTTAATAGATTTACAATGTTGACATGATCATTTTGGCAAAACTTCTGACTTTGGTATCTGACATCTTACCCTTATCAAAAAGACCCTGCAGAAAACTGAATTTTTTAATCTTCATAAATCTTTCAAAGATGTGGGCGTTTTCCTTAAATTCTTCTTTGATCTGTTCAATCGGGGCATGTTCTTTCGGGTCGTATAACATGGCTGTACATAGACAGTTTTTTCTTTCTTTGGCCATGAGTATATCATAATTGACACAACTTTTACATCCGGCCCAGAATTTTTCATCCTGTGTGAGTTCGCTGTAGGTGACCGGTTCGTATCCGAGATCACTATTGATTTTCATGACGGCAAGTCCGGTGGTGAGGCCAAATATTTTAGCATCCGGATATTTGCGTCTGGACAGATCAAATATTTTCTGTTTTATATTTTTTGCTACCCCCGTCTTGCGGAAATCAGGGGAAACAATTAGTCCTGAGTTGGCCACATATTCCCCTTCCCAGGTTTCTATATAACAAAATCCTACCCAGGTACCATCTTTGGTCAGTGCAATAACAGCCTTACCTTCTTCCATTTTCTGTGTGATATATTCAGGATTTCTTTTTGCTATACCTGTTCCTCTGACTTTTGCTGATGATTCCATCTCATCACAGATGATTTGGCTGTAGTTTGAAAATGAAGCATCGGCTTCAAGTACATGTATATCATTATTGATATCAATCATTTTTTAATCTTAAAAATTAATAATAGTGGGCTGAAAAACGGATCGGAATAAGAATATATCCGCGAAAAAAAAGTAAGGATCAGACTCGCCTATGACTGATAGTGGATGGTGCAAAATGATGCACCGGAGCAGAAAAAGACCGCAAAACCAATATCTGAGCATATTGGAAGATGGTCACAAAAGGATATTTTAAATAAATCTGCATGAAATAATTCAAAAAATTATAAATATGAATACAAATATAATGCTAGATTAGTTCCTCGTTATGCTTAATTTTGTTTTTTTTATAAAAATCATCAGTATTTAAAATAATATTTCTTCAAAGACAAAAATCCATGAGATATTTCCTGCATTTGGCATATAGAGGTACATCTTATCATGGATGGCAAAAACAACTAAATACAAAATTAAGTATTCAACAGATTATTGAGGACAGGCTTCAAAGTATGACCGGTGAAAACATCAGTCTGATGGGATGCGGGAGAACCGATACCGGAGTCCATGCCATGCAATATTTTGCGCATTTTGATTATGATAATGATTGGAATTATGACCCCATAGAAAGATTAAACAGAATGCTTCCGGAAGACATTTCTTTGTTTGAACTAATACCAGTTGAAAAAAGAGCCCACAGCAGATATGATGCCATAGAAAGAAGTTATGAATATCATATTCATCTGGAGAAAAATCCATACCTGTCACTTTTCAGTACCTATGTTTTCCACTCAGAATATGACTACGATTTGATCAGAAGCGGACTGAATGTGTTACTTGAAACCAAGGATTTTCGACATTTGTGTCTTACGCCTGATAAGTTTAAAAATACCCTTTGCAGACTTTCTGTTGCAACTTTGGTTATAAGTGAAGATGGGCAAAGATGGTGTTTTCGTTTTACCGCCAACAGATTTCTAAAATCTATGATACGAATTATCGTAGCACGGCTGTTGGCATTGGGTGAGGGAAAAATTACAATAGATGAGTTCAAAGACATTTCCAAAGGCAATCAAAAGTTTAAATTCAGACCTTTGGCATATCCTCAAGGTCTGCATCTTACAAAAATTGTATATCCATATCTGGAAAAAGATGTAAAAGCTTCTTTTTTGCTGAGGTAATTTTTATATCTATATTTGCAGAGTTTTAGTCATTTTTTAACAACCAGTTGTATGTCAAAATCATCAGGAAAACAAAATTTGTTAGATTCCGATAAGAATACCTTGTCGTCAGAACTAAAAAAATATTCTTTCATTTGTGTTTCTTTGTTTGTATTTTCTTTCTTGCTCTATATAAATACACTGGAGCATAATTTTGTACTTGATGATCCATTGGCCATTGAGTTAAACAAAAATGTAACATCCGGTCTATCAGGAATTGTCGATATTTTTAAAGGTGGGTACAGAGAAAATGATTTTGGCGGCCAGTTGTATCGACCGGTTTCCCTCATTCAGTTTGCAGTAGAATGGGAAATATCGCCCAAAAATCCGGCTATTCATCATTTTTTTAATGTACTGTGGTACGCAGCATGTGTAGTCCTTGTATTTATGGTTTTGAACCAATGGTTTTATAAATATAATGTCTTGCTTCCTGTTGTTATAGCATTATTGTTTGCTGCTCACCCGATCCATACAGAAGTTGTCGCTAATATAAAATCAAGAGATGAAATCATGTCTTTATTTTTTGTGCTCAGTTCATTTCTAAGTTTTGGAAAATATCTTCATGCAGGAAAAAGCAGATGGCTGATCGGAGCTTTGCTTCTATATTTTCTGGCCCTGATATCCAAAGAGAGTGCCGTAACGATGTTTCCGGTATTTGCCATGATTTCGTGGTGGATGTTCAATAATGATGTTAAGAAATCATTATTGGCTGGAATATGGTTTGTTTTACCGGTTTTAGGCATTTTTATTATCAGACAGGTAATCTTTGGTTCAACTCCGGCTCCTGCGGTAGACATTATGGACAATCCGATAGTAGGCGCAGCCGGTTTTACCGAAAGGATAGCTACATCAATGGTGGTTTTATGGAAATATTTTACATTATTAATTTTACCACATCCTTTATCCAGTGATTACAGTTATTCAGTGATTCCGGTAGTTGGCTTTGATAATATTGTAGCATTATTAAGTGTATTACTGCATGCCGGAATATTTATTCTGGTAGTAAAAGGCATAAAATCAAAAAGCATATTGTCGTTTTTTATTTTTACCTATCTGATGGCTGTTTCGCTTTTTAGTCAGATTCCCATGGTTATCGGAACCATGTTTGGCGAACGGCTTGCTTTCCTTCCATCCTTTTGGTTTATTAGTGGTTCAGTATTTGTTGTTGCGATATTTTCAAAAGAAATCTTTACCCGTGGTATAAAAGAGTGGGGTGACATTTTCAAACCATTTTCAGACATTCTTTCAGCAGTTTTGGTAGTTGTCATTGCCTACAGTGCTATGACGATCAACAGAAATACTGATTGGAAGAATAACTCGACCCTATTTATAAAAGATGCAGCAACATACCCTGGAAGCGTAAGGCTAAATAGCGGAGCAGCAGAGCAAATGTTGAGGGAAGCAAATACTGAAGGTTTATCAGAAGATGAAGTCAACCGGTTGCTTTCGGAAGCGGAAGGGTATTGTCAGAAAATTATGGCAATTAAACCAGTTGCAACTGCTTATCTTACCTTAGGTAATATAAGGTTAAAACAAAAGAAGTATGAAGAAGCCAATTCTTTTTATGATAAAGTGAACGATCTTAAAACCATCGTTGACAAAAACAAAGCGCTGGCATATCGCGAACTCGGTCGTCAAGCTGGCGAAAAGGAACAAAATCTACAGAAGTCGCAGGAAATGTTAAACAGGTCCTTAACATTAAATGATCAGGATGCTGAAACCTGGTTTTTGATTGGTGTTTCCTTTGGCGTATCCGGAAATCATCAAAAAGCAGCAGAAAATTTTGAGAAAGCATATACTTTAAGACCCAGCCCTGAATATGCCAAAAACGTTATAACTGCATATCAATATTTAGGTAATTCGGAGAAGGTAGCTCAATATCAAAAAATTTTGACACAATAGCATGTTCGACCTAATGAGATGTATTGAGTAGATTTAGATTATGTCAAAAAATAAAGATATCGGCATAGTTTAGCTTATGAATTAAAAAGGGTGACCTTCCACTAAAAGTCACCCTAAACCAATTCCATATTTAATAAACCCTTCTTCTTTCTCTTCTCATCATTTTTTTCTCTCCCGGTGTTACTCTGCCATCTATAGCAGCCATTTTTCTCATTTTACGCATATGACCTTTCTTCATTTTTTTACAGTCATTTTTGCCTTTGTTTCTTTTGAACTCATTTCTTTCCGACCTTCTGTTTTCGTTTCCTGCTCTTTGATCATTTCGCTGACCAATACCTGAAGTCAAAAAAGCAAAAAGGAATAATGTTACAATAATTACTGACTTTCTCATCTTAATAGGATTTTAGTGTGATAAAATAATTGACCATAAGACCGGTCGTTATCCTTTGGGTTTAATGTCATCACATTCATTTAACTGAATATTAACGTAACCACCATAAATAATCAAAATTAGTATAGGAAGATTGGTATAATATCGGGTCGATGATCCGCTTTTTAAAGGATCAATTTTTCTTTTCCAAAAACAAATTTTCATTTTTATCTGCTTTTTCGAAATCTATTTATAATTTAGACCCTATTTTATAAAAATCAAAACAGAGCCATACTATGCGTTTACATAATCTGCTTATTATCACATTATTACTCATATTTGTATCAAGCTGCAATAAAAAAGATGATGCTGGTAAAAGTGATCGACCTTTGGATCATTGGGTATTCAGATCAGTACTGGATTGGAACCCCAGGATGATTACAATGGCACTATCTGACGACCTTTGGGCTTCTTATCATGCTGAAACGGGAGCCCTCTACAAAGCATGGAAGGGTACTGTTTATTTTGATGGGGCTGTTTATACTACAGCTCATGGTCCTCAACCTATCAGTATTGGCAATAGTTATGTCGAAAATAAATTTAATTCACCATGGGTTGTCATGTCGGGCAAAGACACCTTACCTACAAAATTTGAATACAAAGGACACCGTTTTGTCAATGGGAAAGCAGAGTTGATGTATAATCTGAAAAGTGATAATTGGACCAAACCTATCTCCGTGTATGAAGAAGTGGAAGCTTCAAAATCAACATCAGGCTCACCGATTCTTCAGAGAAATTTTACAACTTCTGATATACCTGAGGGCATTTCTGTACTTTTTAAATTCAACATGAGTTCTATTGTAGTAGAATCCAATATCGAAACCGATGGCAAATTAATCATTTCCAATAAAGAAGAAATCAAATATGATAATATCTCAACATTAAATTTTGATGGTATCCTTACTTTAAACAATAATGCTAAAACGAAATTTAATACCACATTCATAGCAACACCAACCATCGAAAATAAAAATATCGCCGGAGGAGTATCTGAAGAAGAAAGTGAAACAAAATCAGGGGATTTACCGGAAGGATTGAAGCTTATAGCCAAAAGCGATTGTAAAACCTGTCATAATAAAAATCTTCAGACGATAGGACCAGCGTACACTGCCATTGCCAAAAAATATAAAAATACATCTGAAAATATCGCAATGCTGGCGAAAAAAGTGAAGAATGGCGGTTCCGGAATCTGGGGAGAACAGGCAATGACCCCACATCCCGATCTGGCTGATGAAGTCATTAATGAAATGGTAAGCTATATCATGTCATTGGATAATGATGATGAAGAAGTCAAAGCCGAAACATCAGAAACGAATACCTTGACTTTGGTTGCCGCAACAGATGTAAAAGAGGAAGAAATGTTACCGGGAAGTTTGGTTAGAATATATGATATTGTTGCAAATGCTAAAAATTTACCAGCAATAAAATCTTCTCAGAAGATAAAGTTTGCGGGAGTATTACAGAATTTTGATAATCTTTCAGGCGGTGACTTCAAAGAACTGAGAGAAAATTTTGCATTACTTGGCACAGGATTTATTAAAATTGATACTGCCGGCACGTATACATTCCAGATATGGAGTGACGATGGTTCTGCAGTATATCTTGGAGACAAAAAAGTGATGGACAATGATGGTGCCCACGGAGTAGAATACAAAGAAGTAAGTATACAGATGACCAAAGGGTACTATCCGTTCAGAATTGAATATTTTCAGGGCGCTGGTGGTTCATTTCTTTCATTCAACTGGAAAAAACCAGGTGATAAAGAATTTGAAGTTATCCCGCCTTTCAACCTTTTCCACTCTACTGCGGACCAGGATATCCTGCGAAATTATAAATTGCCTATGGCAAATGTGTCAAAAGTTCCCGGTGATCAGTATCCTTTGGTGGAAGTACACCCTTCATTTGATCTTTTTCAGGCCAGACCTGATGGATTTAAACCCAAGGTAGGTGGGATGGACTTCAAATCAGATGGACGACTTATCGTAAGTACCTGGGATGCTGCAGGATCTGTGTATATTTTGGATAATGTACAGTCAGGAGATACTACCAAAATAAAAGCAAAGCGAATTGCTTTTGGTCTAGCCGAACCATTGGGAGTAAAAGTGGTCAACGATACCATATATGTAATGCAAAAACATGAAATGACCAGATTGGTGGATACCAATGGGGATGATATTATAGACGAATATCAGACACTATGTGATGACTGGAAAGTATCTTCCAATTTTCATGAATTCGGCTTTGGGCTTGCTTATAAAGATGGATATTTTTATGCAACACTGGCAACTGCTATTAATCCGGGAGGAGCCAGTACACAACCACAGATACCTGATCGTGGCAAGGTGATCAAAGTCAATAAAAATACAGGGGATATGACTTTTGTAGCATCAGGCTTACGTACACCCAATGGGATTGGAATCGGGTACAAAGGAGATCTTTTTGTGGCAGACAATCAGGGCGACTGGTTGCCTTCTTCCAAAATAGTGCATGTGAGAGATGGCGCATGGTTTGGGTCGAGATCGGTAGATCCTGAAGGTACCAAAGATAAAAAGGAAGATTTACCTGTAGTTTGGTTGCCACAGGATGAAATAGGCAACTCACCAAGTACACCATTAGCAATAGATTTAGGACCTTACAAAGGCCAGATGATACATGGTGAAGTAACTCACGGGGGCATAAAAAGAGTATTTGTAGAAGAAGTGAACGGACAATTGCAGGGTTGTGTATTCAGATTTATTCAGGGTTTGGAAGCTGGTGTAAATAGAATAGCATGGGGCCCTGGCGGAGATTTGTACGTTGGCGGAATAGGTAATCCCGGCAACTGGGGGCAAACAGGTAAATTAAAATACGGGTTACAAAGACTTGCTTTTAATAATAAGTCCACCTTTGAAATGCTTGCAGTACGGGCTAAGTCCAACGGTATGGAAATAGAGTTTACTGAGCCGGTTATGGAAACGGATGCATGGAATATCAATAATTATGAAGTAAAACAGTGGTACTACAAACCTACCATCGAGTACGGAGGGCCAAAACTGGATGAAAGAAAAATGGCAATAAAATCTGTGTCCGTTTCTGATGACAGAAAAAAAGTATTTTTGGAAATGGATGGCATAAAGGACAATCATATGATTTACATTCACCTCAAAAAACACTTTATAAGTGATGAAGGTAGCACCATTTGGTCCACAGAAGCTTGGTATACCATGAATCAGGTACCAAAAGGCCAGAGTGGTACTATTAAAAAAGCACCATTTGTTTATGCTGACAATACCATTACTGAAGCTGAAAAAAAGGCCGGTTGGTCGTTGCTTTTTGATGGTAAGTCTATGGGAAGCTGGAGAAATTTCAAAAAGAAAACATTAGGTAAAGGTTGGGTTATCAATGAAAACGCTATTCATCTGGATGCAAAACCAAATAAAGACGGACATTGGCAAGCCGTTGATGGCGGCGACATCATCACTGATAAATCTTATGAGAATTATGAGTTTACTGTGAGCTGGAAAATCAATAACTGCGGAAATAGTGGCATCATATTTAATGTAGTAGAAAGTGATAAATATGACTATGTATGGCAGACAGGCCCCGAGATGCAGGTACTTGACAATACGTGTCACCCGGATTCCAAATTTGTAACACACAGAGCAGGAGATCTGTATGATATGATAGAATGTAAATACTCAACAGTAAAACCGGCTGGAGAGTGGAATGAAGCGCGTATAAAAAGTCTGGATGGTAAAGTTGATTTCTGGCTGAATGGTTATAAGGTGGTTTCCTTCACCATGCATGATGATCAGTGGAAAAAAATGGTTGCAGGCAGTAAATTTAAAGATATGCCTGACTTTGGACTGGCAAAAGGAGGTCACATATCTCTTCAGGACCACGGGGACAAAGTGTGGTTTAAAAATATAAAAATCAGAGCTTTGAAATAGTATGTCGTATTATCATTGGATGTAGGTTAGGTATTCATATTGAAAGCAGAAGGAAAAAAGGCGCAATATCATTCCAAAAGTATAATATTATAATAAAAATTTAATTATCATTGCTTTAAATTAGGCATTTCAGTTATTAAACAATTAAAACCAACAATTATTTATTATGGAACAGGTAAACAGAAACAGACTTTTTATTGCCAGTTGTTTTGCATTAATTACCACGGCTTTTGCTTTTGGTATAAGAGCAGGTATCATGAATGATCTGGTCAAAGATATGCAACTGAATGATACTGAACTTGGATGGATCAATTTTATGGGTGCATTTGGATTTCCGATTGCCACTTTATTGGGTGGATCCATTTACAATGCGTTTGGACCCAAAAAGATTGGTTATATTGCCTTTTTTTCTCACCTTATCGGAATCACTTTTTCTATCATGTCCGGGAGTTTTCTTCCTTTGTTTATCAGTACCTTTTTTATCAGTTTCGGAAATGGAATGGTAGAAGCCGCTTATAACCCAATGATAGCTGATATGTATCCTGAAAAAAAGGCTAAAATGTTAAATAAATTTCATGTTTGGTTTCCTGGCGGAATAGCTATAGGATCTGTTTTGACATTACTCATAGCAAGTATGAACGGTGGTTGGCAAATCAAACTGGCGGTCATGTTTGTCCCTTTGATTATATATGGATATTTGTTTTTTGGTCAGACTTTCCCTAAAACAGACAATGAACTTGGTAAATCAAGTACTCTGGAAAATCTCAAATCTATATTTACATCTCCGTTGTATTGGCTTATGCTGGTATGTATGGCACTGACAGCAACAACAGAACTTGGTACTACCAGTTGGGTAGAAAGGATATTGGGCAATAGTGGTGCTCAGCCTCTAGTTATTTTGTTTCTGGTGACCGGCTTGATGGCTGTTGGAAGGTATTATGCAGGCCCTATCATTCACAAGCTAAATATTACAGGGGTGTTATTGATTTCCGCTATAATTTCAGCAGTATCTATTGTTTTGCTTAGTACCGGTACAGGAAGTATTGTGTATTTATATGCGATATTATTTGCCATTGGCGTATGTTATTTTTGGCCTACGATGATTTCATTTATTGCTGAATATCTCCCAAAAACAGGGGCATTTGGCATGTCGCTGATTGGAGGAGTAGGAATGGTTGGCTTGGCGATTTTTCAGCCTGTCATTGGCGGTTGGCTTGATACAGAACGAAGTGCGGCACTTGCATCAGGGCTTTCTGCTGAAGCGGCAGAATTGGCAGCAGGTCAGGCCACTTTGGACAATATTGCCATATTTCCGGCTATACTTGTTGTGATATTCGGAGCACTATTTGTTTTTCGGAAGAAACTCCGTCAGGATGTACATCCTGAAACTGTAGTAGGGCATTAAAATTCTTGTAGAAATATTATCATTATTTAAATAGTATGGTCACTGAAAAAAAAATTTTATCAGTGCAGGTGATCCTCGTATCAGCATATGTTTCATGCTGGTTCAGTAGTATTCTGTTTTATTTCACGAACATAGAAGTAATCAATTATATTGAGATAAGTATTTTAGGTGCTACAGTATCAATGATGGCAGCTGTTGCTATTTTTGCTGCGCTATATTTATATAAGTGGTTTGGAAGTATCATGATGTTGCTTAATTTTTTACTTTTGGTATTGATTTCTTTATCAATTATACCCAATCCACTTATTTTTTGGTTACTCCTGATATTTGCAGGGGCTCAGGGACTGTTACTGGGAACTATTCTGCAACGCAACTTGTCAGGTCCTTATTTAAACCAAAACCTTTCTCTTTTACCATTGGGATGTCTGGCTTGTGCATTATTTCTATATTTTTCCGGAAGGATTATAGGCAACAATATTAGTGGTCAAACAGCAGATAATACTTTATGGAACATTACATATTTATCGGGAATAATTATTTTAATCCTGACGATGACGGAATTTTTAGGATTTAAATTTATAATAGAAATCAAATCAGAACAAAAAGAAATAAATGAAAACTCCGGTCTTTCCAAACATATTAAGTGTATAGCTATAATATTGGCTGCAATATTGTTACTTATTGAAATTGCTTTTTATTTTTGGTGTGTGGTTTTAATAGATGATAATCAAGGACTTAATAGTAGTCTGATATTTCCGTTGAGCATTATTGCCATTTTCATTTTCAGACTGTTGGCAAAAAAAGTTCTGAATAAAATTTCAAACATAGGTTGGCTATTTGCACTTTCGATCATCCTTACTGTTAGTTTGGGCATGTTTTATACTTTTAATTTTATATCTGTTTTTATTTTTGGCTTTAGTTTCAGTATCGCGTATCTTATATCTATCCATAACAGGTTGTTTCAAGTCAGCATTAATTATAAAACTATGGCATATCTTCTTCTTTTAGGATCAGTGAGTATAATTATTGCAGGATTATTTATCCAGAATCATATAGAATTTATCAGGGTTATCAACATACCCGAAGCTGTGGTCACACTGTCAGCCCGACAAGCTTTAGTCAAAGAACTGGCTTCTTTAGCGGGAGTTGCGGTGATACTTTCAGGCTATTTATTTTTGAAAAGAAGATCATTATTAAGCCTTTCAAATTAAAATGAAATGACAATAAACAACTATTTATTATTGGGAATATTTTCAATTTGTATTTTAGCTTCATGCCAAAGAAAGAAAAGTGTTGATTCTTATATTGATGAATATCAGATATTTCAGGATACACTTTCCAATTTGCAGAAGGAAGTTTGGGCCCTTGAAAATGATAGTATCAGGTACTTAAAGAAGGAAAAATATACTGAATTAATACATGCTCTCAGTACACTTGACTCATTATCTTTGACCGTTGACGATCTGATCAATAAGGAATTGCTCATGCTGGAGATGGAAAATGAATTGAATGACATTGAATTTGGGACGCATCTTTTGCCCCTCAATTCCGAAGGTGGTTTTCTCACAGGGATTATTTATAATCTTCAATATGCTCAAACTCAATCAGCAAAAGATAAAGAAAATTATATTAAAAAACTTAATGCACTTCCCGATTATCTTCTAAAACATAAAAATATCCTTAAGGAAGGTATAAGGCAAGGTAAAACATCTCCTGGTATTATCACACAGAGGTGTATTGATCTGGTCTTGCCATACAATAGTATAGATCCGGATCAAAATATTTTTATTCATCCTTGCGGTGAAAATGATAGTTTAAAAAATGTAGTAAAGTCAATAGTAAAGGAAAAAATCATACCTGCTTATCAGGACTTTACAGAATTTTTACAATCTGAATATCTTCCAGCATCAAAAGCAGAGCCGGGCATAAGTCAGCTGAAAGGTGGTGCGGATTTTTATGAAAAGAAGACAAAGTACTTCACTACACTTCCGATGACTCCGGATGAAGTATTTGCCAAAGGAGAATCTGAGGTTGCCAGAATAAAATCTGAAATGCTCAATGTGATTGCTGCATCCGGCTTTAAAGGAAACTTTGCAGACTTTATTGCTTTTCTTAGAAAGGATCCGCAATTTTATGCGAAGACTCCAAGAGAACTATTGTATCGGGCTACCTGGCTGGCCAAAAAAATGGAAGGAAAACTACCACAATATTTTAATACTTTACCAAGAATGCCATTTACGGTAGAAGAAGTACCTGCTGCTATTGCACCCAACTATACTGGCGGCAGATATTCAGAAGGATCTTATGAAACAGGTAAAGCAGGAGCCTACTGGGTCAATACCTACAAACTTGAGAGTCGTCCACTCTATGTTCTTCCTTCTCTGACCTTACATGAAGCTGTGCCGGGACACCATCTGCAGATTATGCTTTCCAGAGAACTAAAAAATGTACCCAAATTCAGAGAAAATCTTTATATTAGTGCTTTTGGAGAAGGTTGGGGATTGTATTCAGAATATCTTGGTATCGAATCAGGGATGTATGAAACCACTTACGAAAATTTTGGAAGACTCACCTATGAAATGTGGCGCGCTTGCAGATTGGTGGTGGATGTGGGTTTACATTACAAAGGTTGGACAAGAGAACGGGCTGTTGATTTTATGGCATCTAATACAGCACTGTCAATGCACGAAGTCAATACGGAAATCGACAGATATATTGGCTGGCCGGCTCAGGCAGTTTCTTACAAGATTGGCGAATTGAAAATCAGGGAGCTCAGGAAGGAAGCAGAAAAAGAATTGGGTGATACATTCGAAATTAAGGAATTTCATGACCTTATATTGAGTTATGGTTCCATTAAACTCAGTACTTTGGAGAGGATAGTAAAAGTCTGGATAATGGAAAAATCCCAAGCGAAAAATAAAAATCAATAAATTTTAAAAAAAGTTAAGTATATCATGCTTACAATTATAAAAATGTCATACTTTTGCAGTCCTTTAAAAAATTAGATAATTTTAATAATATTTTATGCTGATAATCAATATCAAAGACGATGAATCAATCGACAGAGCACTGAAGAGATACAAAAGAAAATTTCAATCAGTTGGCTTAGTAAAAGAATTAAGAAGTAGAAAACACTTCATCAAACCTTCTGTAGTCAGAAGAAACGAAATCCTTTCTGCAGCATACAGACAGGAAAAATTCGGAAGTCAGGGAGAATAATTTATTGTTTCGAAAAATAGATACAAAAGGGTTTGTCTGTATAGATTGACCCTTTTTGTGTGTTATTTTCTCAGATATTCGATTTTTTGTTTGTAATCATACTGCAACTCTTCATGTAGGACAGGCAACATTTTTTCTACTTTCTCAAGTTGTTTGTAATAAATACCCGATATCACTTTATTACTATTTCGTATCATTCCATTTTGCTTCATCAAACTGCAAAGGTGAAGAAGCAATTCTGATTCTGTTTCTTTTGCATTGGTGTATTTGGAATATCTTGATATAAATTTTAGTGCTTTTCTGACGCCCCTTTTGGTCTGGTACGGTGGAAAAGGATGGATATCATCAAACAAAACTGAAACTTCATCTCTCAGATCAGCGATATATCCTGCGAGATCGTCTTCATCAAATAAAAGATATGAGATGAGTTCCTTATTTTCGGTCTTGTATTTTATCAATCTCAGCGTGAGATCCATGATTCTTTTCGGAGAGCTGGTTTCCAGTTCTTTTTTTATTTGATGTAAGGTTGCTGCTTTCATCGATATATGATTTAATTAAGTAAAGGCACAGTCACCATCACCGTCCTGAATTTTGAAACTTCTTTTTAATCCTTGATTCATAAGCGTTTTTGAAATCAGATATTTTCGTTGCACAACTTTATTAGGTACACTAAACAAAGGTTTAATTTCAAGATATTCTATAAATTCCTGATGGTATATTGTGCAGGTCTTTATCTTATGATCCTGTATGAGATTTCTGCATACCAAACGTAATGCTTCATTCTCCTCATTATGATAAATATATGGTAATCGGAGATGCCCGTTTCTATTGGTATAAATGATAAACGCCACCAAAACATTTTTATCATTTCTAATCTCAACACCCTTACATTCAAAAGTTTTTTCTACAGATGTAAAATGATATTTCTGTGTTTCTTTTTCAGAAAATTCTTCGGATAATATCCAGGGGTACTGCAAAATCCAGTTTAATTCATCGACTGTTCTTGCAAAAAGTTCTTCTGTAATACTTTTTCTGATCATCTCTTCCGCTTCTTTTTCTACGTTAGTGACCAGATTTATTTGATATCCATTCAAATTTTGATTTTTAAACAGATGAAGGCCATCGATAAAAACATTTAAAAAACCATCGATCCCCTTAAGTAAAAGCTTGAGATCAGTGAAAATTTTCTTTTTAGGTGGTAAAATGGTTTGAAGATCGGACCTGATATACCATCTGCGTCCTTCACAAGTATGAAAAGATGAAAAAATATTCAATTTTTGGTATAATGCGCCAGCTGCCTCAGTGTATTCTGTCAATAATATTTTATTGTCCCAAGACTGAAAGCAAGCTTCAATCAATTTTTGGGCTATTTTTTTACCTCTGTGGTTAGGATCTATCCAGAGACAACTCATCCACCCGCAATGTATAAATAAATTATTCTCTGTACGTATATCATCAGGGAGAACGCCCAGATATCCTACCATGTTCTCATCTTCAAATGCCAATAAAAGCAAAACATCAGTATCTTGGGCTCGCGGATTTAGAATATGAGATTCCGCACGGTGTCTCGATATGGCTATTACAGGAGAATTCTGAAATGCAGCAGACTCAATATACGTCTTAAGTCCGGATTTATTCAACATTTTTATTTCAATCATAACCGGAAAAATTATTTTTACCAACCAATGACTTTAAAACATAGTATAGATATTCAGCCTTGATGATATTTTCACCACTATAATCTGTGGATTCCATAGGGATGCGTTGAATATGATTTTTTACAGCAGTATGTTTTAGCCCTGCTGTGCCAAATATCAAATCTACTTTCTCAAAGTGTTTGTAAAAGGCTGATTTTACACCAGTATCAGAAAAAGGAAATGCAAATAAACTATATTTCTGATCCAGGTTTTCCGATTGCCAGCGTAGGGACAATTCTGTTTGTCTTATTTGCTCACTTGAACTTATACTTTCATACATAGGATGGTCTATACTATGGGCGCCAAAATAAAATCCCTGTCTGCTTAATTCCATTATCTGTTCACTCGTCATGTAGGGTTTTTGTACGGCAAGATAAGATTTAAAATCCAAGCCTACCAGCGAAGCCAATGTGTCTATATCTTCTTTTTTTTGATAGGGCAACGACAACAGTATTTTTTCCGGACGATTATTTTGGTGATTTTTAACCCAATCTTTTACTTTAGAAATATCGTATTCTTTTTTTTCTTTTAAAAAATAATCACATAAAAGACTGGCTTTGTACCTGTAAAAAAGATCTTTATTGTCTACAAATCCAGAATTTAAAAAACATGCTGCCGGAATGCCTTTTTTTAGCAAAACAGGTGCAATAATTTCGTAAAACTCTTTTAAGCCGTCATCAAAAGATAGAAAAAAGCCCGGTTTGCTTCGCTTTTTACTCGAATCCCTGAAGGAAATCACCTCGTTAATATCCATCGGACAATAATGTTTCAAAAGAAAATCAAGGTCACTGTTAAATTGTTTTGTTGTTTTTGGATGATATAGATGATGGATATGCGCCGGATAACTATCTGAGACTGAGTGATAAAATGGAAATATGACGTTCTTACCTGTCAATTTCATTAGAAGTCTAACCGAAATTATTCCTTTAAAAAGCGAAGCTGTTGTGATTACAGCCTTTCTGATCAGCATGTCAGGCTTTTTATTTCTTTTGAATGATAATATTACCGGTCATTTCTTCAGAAGGAGCAATTCCCATGACATCAAGAATACTTGGTGCGAGATCACCCAGCTTACCGTCCATTACCATATAATTATTTTTATTTACATCATTCCCTACAAAAATCACCGGTACTGGATTGGTAGTGTGTGCTGTGTTTGGACTTCCATCCGGATTTATCATCAGATCAGAATTTCCATGATCTGCAATGATAACAGCGTAATAATCATGTTCCGACAAAGTTTTCAACAATCTACCCAGACAGGTATCGACCGTTTCCGTAGCCTTTACAGCTGCTTTAAATACACCTGTATGTCCCACCATGTCAGTGTTGGCATAGTTAAGGCATATAAAGTTTGGTTTTTTGGCATCAATATACTCCACCAGCTGATCAGTGATTTCCACAGCACTCATTTCAGGCTTCAAATCATAGGTGGCTACTTTGGGTGAAGGTACCATTATCCGGTCTTCGCCTTTAAATTTTTCTTCCACGCCACCATTAAAAAAGAAGGTAACATGCGGGTATTTTTCAGTTTCAGCTATCCTTACTTGTGTTAGCCCGGCTTCACTGATCACTTGTCCGAGCGTATTTTTTAGATTGTCTTTTTCAAAAACAACCTGAATATTTTTAAACGTCTGATCATAATTTGCAAATGTTACATAATATAATCTGAGTTTGTGCATGTCATATTCATGAAAATCAGACTGCGTGAGCACTTCTGTCAGCTGACGTGGTCGGTCAGTCCTGAAATTATAAAAAATCACTACATCGTCTTCCTTAATTAAAGTTGAGCCGACGGGAAGTGCACCATTGATGATTGGTTGAAGAAATTCATCTGTAACGCCTTCATCATAATTTTTTTGAATGGTATCTAAAATAGAAGTTGATTCAGTGCCTTTTCCATTCACTAAAAGATCATAAGCCAGTTTTACTCTTTCCCACCTCTTGTCTCTATCCATCGCATAATATCTTCCTATGACAGTAGCAATGTGGATATTTGAATCTTTAATATTATTCATGACTCTTTCAAGAAACGCTTTTCCTGATTTTGGGTCAGTATCACGTCCATCCATAAAAGCATGTATGTACACTTCTACATCTTCTTCGTGTTGTTTTAATAAATCACAAATGCCCAATAAATGGTCAATATGTGAATGTACTCCACCATCTGACACCAGCCCTAGGAGATGAATTCGTTTAGTATTATTAGATGCAAATTGAAGAGCATCAATAAAAACCTGATTGGAAAGTAGTTCTTTTTCTCTGATGGCTTTATTGATGCGAGCCAACTCCTGATAAACTATTCGTCCCGCACCTATGTTGGTATGGCCCACTTCTGAGTTTCCCATCTGGCCTTCCGGCAAACCTACATCTTCACCAAAAGTAGTCAAAGTGGCATTTGGGTATATGTCTAAAAGATGATCAACAACCGGCGTATTCGCCGCAGCAATTGC
Source organism: Saprospiraceae bacterium (assembly GCA_016714445.1). Classification (GTDB taxonomy): domain Bacteria; phylum Bacteroidota; class Bacteroidia; order Chitinophagales; family Saprospiraceae; genus OLB9. Next base: position 1,281,739 of record JADJNF010000008.1, read on the forward strand.
ACTTATTTTAGGGTCAGGATTAATTCCCCATCCATCTAATATTATCAGGGCAAGATTTTTCATTAAATTAAACTAAATTTTATTAAACATTTATTTTATACTAAACACATAAAATTGGGCGTTTCTCTTTTTTCATTCAATTATTTTAAAATTCCTTTTGTATCCATTTAGGGATGGGGTAAAACAAAAGTAATTTTTAAGAAAGTGCAATTTTGGGATGTGGCCTAAAATTCTACACAAATAAGGTGGAAATATGACTTTAATCAAAATTTAACATAATGAATGAAACTAAAATGAAACATTTTTCCGTTTCTAGTGGTGTGCAAACATAATACTTTTTATTTATTTGCAGGAAATTATTAAAACAAATCAACAATTGAACGTGAAGCATATCATTTATTTTGTAATTCTTTTTATTTCTTCCCAGACTTTTGGTCAAACTGAAGCTAATTTTTTTAATGCCCTGAAAAGTGGTGATATTGCTTCTATGGAACCATTTATGGAAGATAATATTGACTTTTGTTTATTTGAAGATCAGCAGATTATGAGTAAAAAGGCTGCATTGAATAAATTTAAAACATTTTTGAATAGCCAAAAAATATTAAGTGTGGATGTGATCCATAAAGGAACAGCAAAAAATAAATCTTCCCAATATAAAGTGGCAAAACTTACCACTTCCACCGACACATTTAGAGTATTTGTTTATTCTTCTGGTGAGATTGGCAACAAAACAGTCAAGGAAATTCGTATAGATAAATTTTAAAATAAACCTACTGTATATCCACAATCAAATTCTTCTCCCGGATTAAGTCTTATGATTCCTTCCTTCAGAAGAAAATCTCCGTTATGATGAATGCTGTCAGCTATTCCATGCCAGGGTTCGATACAAACAAAAGAAGCCCCGGCTTTTGACCAAATACCCAAATAAGGGAATCCATCAAATGAAAATGTAATGCCATGGTCTGAATGTTCAGACCTGATCTTTATTTCATTACAATTTAAGCCTTTAAACACCAGTGCATCCTGACTAAAGATTTGGTCATTTAGCCGGATAATACCATTATCAAATGCAATTTCTCTTTTTTCACTGATCAGACCGTCAGATATCATCCATCTTTCAGCTTTTTTGTCCCCGTTAAAAATAAGATAGTAATCATCAAAAGTGAGATTTTCGTCTATCGGAACTTTAAAAGCAGGATGGTATCCGATACTAAAAAGCAGAGGTTTGGTTTTCGATTCATTAACCACTTTTGATTTGACTGCAATATCATCTCCTTGAATGGAATATTCGCAGTACAATGACCAATCAAAGGGAAAGACTTTTTTTGTGTTTTCACTACTGGTACAATGTAAAACTGCCCGATCAGATCCCAATGTTTTGATGCTAAAAGGTAGATCCCTGGCAAATCCGTGTTGAGACATTTGATACTCTTCACCATTATACCACATCTTATTGTCTTTCAGTTTACCTACAATAGGAAATAGAAGCGGTGCTTTCCTGCCCCAAAATTTTGTGTCACCATTCCAAAGATATTCTTTTTTGGTTTTTTTATGATAGAGTCTATTGAGTTCCGCTCCATTTTCATTGATCTCAACAATCAGATCATTATTTTGCAGGGTGACCACTTGATTTCAGTTTTTGCGGGAAGTAAAGAAAAATACCAGATTTTCCAATGAATTTCTGGCTTCACTTTCAGGAAAAGTCTTTAGTATTTCAATGGCTTCATTCTGATATTTTATCATGATTTTTTCAGCATATTCCAATCCTCCCATGGACTTCACAAAAGAAATGACTTCCTTGACTTTTTCTTCATTTTTACTGTCCGTTTTTATATAATTTATGATCTTGTTTCTCAAGACTTTTTCGGACTTATTTAAAGAATATATAAGAGGTAAGGTCATTTTTTTTTCTTTAATGTCTATGCCCCGAGGTTTGCCTATATCGAAATCTCCGTAATCAAAAAGATCATCTTTTATCTGAAAAGCGATGCCTACTTTTTCACCGAATTGACGCATTTTACTGATCCATTCTTCATTGTCCGTAGTCGAAGATGCACCGGCAGAACATGCGGCAGCAATGAGAGATGCAGTCTTTTGACGGATGATTTCAAAGTAAATACTTTCATCTATATCCAGTTTTCTGGCTTTTTCCATTTGAAGTAATTCACCTTCAGACATTTGTTGTACTGCCGTAGACACTGTTTCCAGATGCCGGTAGTTTTTTGTTTCCAAAGCTATTTGTAGTCCTTTTGTCAAAAGAAAATCACCCACTAAAACAGCGATTTTATTTTTCCACAGCGCATTGATTGAAAAAAAACCTCGTCTTTCATATGCATCATCGACCACATCATCATGTACCAGTGAAGCAGTATGTGAAAGCTCAATGAGTGATGCTGCTACATTGGTAGAATCATTGATTTCTCCACACAATTTTGCACACAGAAACACAAGAATTGGTCTGACCTGTTTTCCTTTTTTCTGAACTATATAATACGTGATTTTATCTAAAAGCGGCACAGAACTTTTCATAGAATTTTTAAAGTGTTTTTCAAACTCTTTTAATTCTTTACCAACAGGATTTTTAATTTTGTCTAATTCAGATGCCATCAGGAATACTTCTCTATTGAAAATTTTGCACAAGGTACATTAAAACAACTTTTTTTTATGGAACGATTCATTTTTTCTCACTTAATAGAAACCTGATCCAATGGTTGACATGTTTGATAGTCAAATTTTATTCTAAGATTATTATTTTTAGGAAATTAAATTGTAAATTTGCGTGCAATTTGAGTAATTTTTTATCCCGGCTTGCCCAATTTTACTTTGTATTAATATTTTTGTTTTGATAGAAATATTCAGAAGAAATCTTTTTGTAAACAGTATCCTTCTGCTTCCCTATGTTTTTATACTGAGGCTAAATACAGTTTTACATCCGGTTGGATTTACATTGGGCGAAAGTGCTAATGTTTTCCAGAAAAGTATTTTTTTTACTTTGACTGACCCACTGGCTCAAAATATTTTTGCAAATCTTCTCATCTTTTGTCAGGCATTGCTGATCAATCATCTTTACCTTAAGAATCGTTTATCAAAAAATGCAACATTATTTCCAGGGTTATTTTATATCATTTTTATAACTCTGATTGATGAAAATAATCTTCTTGCACCTATTCTGATTGCAAACACATTTATTATTCTGGCCGTACTTAATGTTTTGGAAACGTACAAACTACCCCAGGCAAAAGTGTATATTTTTAATACTGGTTTTATACTTGCAATGGCTTCCCTCTTTTATTCTCCTTATTTCGCGTTTATATTATTTGGAGTAATATCATTGCTGCAACTCCGATCTTTCAAAATAGCTGAAAAGCTTCAGTTTTTTATCGGATTTGGGGTGCCTTATTTTTTATTATTCACCTACAGGTACTGGTTTGGCATTTCATTCGTAGACCTTGATTTTATAAATGAAATATTTTTTAGGATACCAAAATTCAGAACAGATGGCTTAATCGTGTTTTATCTTTCTGTTCTGGTGCCTTTATTAAGTATAGTACTGGCTTTATTTAATTTTGCTACCATAAGTGGAAAAAAAAGTATTCAGGCTCAGAAAAAAATTGATATCTTTTATTGGGTATTATTGTTTTGTCTGATTTCTTTTTTCATTTTTAATACACCGGGGCTACATCATATTTTGTCTCTTGCTTTTCCGCTTTCAGTATTGATAGGTTGTCTGGTAAGCGATGCTAAAAGGACTGTAACACTTGAAATAGTGCATATTCTGGTAGTGAGTTTGATTTTTATAACACAGTTTAAGCTGATAATCTTTTAAAAAACTACTGATTAAATAAATTTTTTGAAGGCAACGATTGTCATTTCTTTTTTTTACAGTAAAATGGTGAAAAATTAAACATACTCTGTAAATGAAGAATAGATATGCGGTGTTTTATTCAGATCACAAATAAAAAGCAGTCTCATCCTTGGACATTATTTGGATTACCAAAGAACTTTATTAATTTTGCGGAGTTTTAAACAATTTAATTTATTTTATGGCAAGTACATCAGATATTAGAAACGGACTTTGTCTCAATTATAATGGCGATATTTATACTATTGTTGAGTTTTTGCATGTAAAACCAGGTAAAGGCAATGCATTCGTAAGAACAAAATTAAAAAGTCTTACCACTGGCAGAGTGGTTGAAAATACTTTTCCTGCAGGTCATAAAATTGATGACGTGAGAGTTGAGAGACGAAAATACCAATATTTGTACAATGACGAAAACGGATATAATTTTATGGACAATGAGACGTATGATCAGGTATCTCTTAGCGCTGCTATGTTGGAAAGACCTGATTTTCTCAAAGAAGGAAGCGAAATAGAGATTTTATTTCATGCTGAAAAAAACATACCTCTTACGGCAGATATGCCACAAAACATCGTGTTGGAAGTTACTTATACCGAGCCGGGAGTGCGTGGGGACACAGCCACCAATGTAACTAAACCCGCAACCGTGGAGACAGGCGCAGAAGTTAAAGTACCTATCTTTATCAATCAGGGAGATAGGATCAAAATAGATACAAAAACCGGAGCATATCTGGAAAGAGTCAAAGCATAACCACTTAAATAAAAGCCATATGAATTTCAATGAAATACAGGAACTTATCAAGCTGGTCAATAAGTCCAATCTTACAGAATTTAAACTGAAAGATAAAGATTTTGAAGTACTGATCAGAACTGAAAAATATCACAAAGGCGCCCACCAAACTATCGTTTCAGGAGCACAGATGATGCCGGCTTTTCAACAAGCTTCCTCTGCACCGGTGGCTTCAAATCAGACTGTTCAGAAAACAGATGAATCTGTGGTAACTTCTGCTCCGGAACCTCCGAAAGGGAAAAATGTCGTTGAAATAAAATCTCCGATCGTAGGTACATTTTACAGATCATCCGGACCGGACAAACCAGCATTTGTAAAGGTTGGTGACCAGGTTAAACAAGGGGATGTAGTTTGTATCATCGAAGCTATGAAACTTTTCAACGAAATTGAGAGTGACATATCCGGTACCATTGTAAAAGTACTGGTGGAAGATGCTTCGCCGGTAGAATATGATCAGGTATTATTTTTAGTGGAAGTATAAGTACCATTTCTGTGTACATATCTATTTACAGGTATTTTTTCAAAATCACTAACAAAGTTTCTTCATGTTTAATAAGATATTAATTGCCAACAGAGGAGAAATAGCTTTGCGTATTATTCGTACCTGTAAAGAAATGGGTATTAAAACGGTTGCTATTTATTCTAAGGCTGATACTGAAAGTTTACATGTGCGGTTTGCTGATGAAGCTGTATGTATAGGACCTCCCGCTTCATCTGAGTCATACCTCAACATACCAAGAATTATGGCGGCTGTCGAAATTACCAACTCTGATGCCATTCATCCCGGGTATGGTTTTCTTGCGGAAAATGCCAATTTTGCCGAGATATGCAGGCAGTCTGGTGTGAAATTTATAGGACCTACTCCCGAAATGATCAATAAAATGGGAGATAAAGTCACCGCCAAAGAAACCATGATCAAAGCCGGAGTGCCTGTAGTGCCGGGATCAGATGGGTTATTGAAGGATGTAAAACAAGGTATTAAGATTGCAAATCAAATCGGATATCCAGTCATACTAAAGGCCACAGCAGGTGGCGGGGGCAAAGGTATGCGTATCGTCACAAGAGATGAAGAGTTTGAAGATGCATGGGATAGTGCTAGAAAAGAAGCCAAAGCATCTTTTACCAATGATGGTATTTATGTAGAAAAATATGTGGAAGAACCGCGACACATTGAGTTCCAGATCATAGGAGATCAGCATGGAAATGTCATACATCTATCAGAAAGAGATTGTTCTATACAGAGAAGACACCAAAAACTGGTAGAAGAAAGCCCTTCTCCATTTATGACGCCTGAGCTCCGCGAAAAAATGGGCGAAGCAGCAGTCAAGGCAGGCAAATGTATCAATTACGAAGGAGTCGGTACCATCGAGTTTCTGGTTGATAAGTACAGAAATTTTTATTTTATGGAAATGAACACCAGAATACAGGTCGAACATCCGGTGACAGAAGAGGTCATAGATCACGATCTGATCAAAGAACAGATAAAAGTAGCTGCAGGACATGAAATTTCTGGTAAAAATTACTATCCTTCTCTACACGCCATGGAATGCCGCATCAATGCCGAGGATGTATTTAATGGATTCAGACCCAGTCCGGGTAAAATAACTTCTTTTCATAGTCCCAAAGGTCATGGAGTCAGAGTGGATACGCATGTTTATGCCGGGTATTCTGTACCTCCATTTTATGATTCGATGATTGCTAAGCTCATTTGCAGAGCTCAGACCAGAGAAGAATGTATTAAAAAAATGCAGCGTGCTCTCGACGAATTTGTAATAGAAGGGATCAAAACTACAGTGCCTTTCCATAAAGCGCTGATGAAAAATGAAGCTTTCAGAAGTGGGGATTTTAATACTGGTTTTATGAATACTTTCGACATGAATGATTGTAATGAATAATAAAGCCAAGCTAAATAAGAAGTAGATGAAGGGATTATGGCGATTGCTGTCCCGTATCAAAGAGTATAAACGAAGCTTTATCTTAAGCATCATTTCTAATATTCTTCTTTCCATCTTTACGGTAATTAGTATCCCGTTACTGATTCCTTTTTTTTCAATGTTGTTTGACAGAGTAGACGAAATACCTGTCAAGCCGACAGAATTTGCACTCAATAATGATTGGATTAAGTATTATATCTCCACATTAATCAACACACAAGGTAGAGAGACCGCTTTGTTATGGGTTTGTGTTACCCTCATCTTTGTATTTTTTTGCAAAAACATTTTCAGATATGGGGCATTGTACTTTATCGCTCCGCTGAGATATGGTATCATCTATGACCTACGCAAACAGTTATATCAAAAATTCTTAGAACTACCCCTTTCATTTTATTCCAATGAAAGAAAAGGTGTACTTCTTTCCAGCATGACTTCAGATGTACAGGAAATTGAATGGTCAATATTGAATGTAATAGAAGCTATTTTTAAGGCGCCAATCATTATGGTTGGAAGTATTTTAATCATGTTTTATATCAGTCCATCGCTGACGCTTTTTGTTTTTTTGCTTGTTCTGGTAGCTGGAGGGATCATTGGAAGAGTGGTCTCCAAACTCAAACAAGAGTCTGTTAATGTCCAGGATTCTATTGCCAATCTTACTGCTCAAGTGGACGAAACATTGGGAGGTATGAGAATAATAAAGGGATTTAACGCAGAAAAGTACAATGTTGAAAAATTTGATAAAGAAAATAACTTTTTTCGAAATGTTCTCATCAAGGTCATAAACAGAAGAGATCTTGCTTCACCTGTTTCTGAATTTTTAGGTGTGACCGTAGTTACCATTTTAATGTGGTATGGCTCCAGTTTGGTTTTTAAAAACGAACTCGAACCGGAGACATTTTTTGCCTTTGTTTTGGCTTTCTATCAGGTTATTGAGCCGGCAAAATCATTTTCTAATGCTTATTTTAATATTCAGAAAGGTCTCGCTGCTATGGATAGGATAGACCGAATCATGATGACGCACAATGAAATTCTAACCAAACCAGATGCCTTGATTAAAAGTGGTTTTGAAGACAAAATTGTCTTTGAAGATGTATCCTTTCAGTACAAAGATACTGACTTACAGGCACTCGATCATGTCTCTGTAGATATATCAAAGGGTCAGGTGGTCGCATTAGTAGGGTCTTCAGGTGCCGGCAAATCTACTTTTGTAGACTTACTTCCGAGGTTTTATGATGTTACATCAGGAAGTATTACCATTGATGGCATTGACTTACGTGATCTTGATTTGAGTACACTCCGTAGTTTATATGGTATCGTAAGTCAGGACGCCATATTATTTAATGATTCTATCGGCAACAATATAAGATTTGGGGCTGATGCTTATTCCGATGAAGATGTAAAAAAAGCTGCTAACATTGCAAATGCGCACGATTTCATTTCTGCATTACCTGATGGATATGATACAAATATAGGAGACAGAGGCCTAAAATTGAGTGGTGGACAAAGACAACGATTGACCATTGCAAGAGCCATTTTAAGAAATCCACCTATTCTGATCTTAGACGAAGCGACTTCTGCCTTGGACTCTGAGTCTGAAAAACTGGTTCAGGAAGCTCTCCATAAGGTTATGCAAAACAGAACTTCCGTCATTGTAGCACATAGACTGAGTACGATTCAAAATGCTGATCTCATTTTAGTGCTTGAAAACGGGAGAATCATTCAGTCTGGAACACACACCAAACTCCTGGAATCCGACGGCGCATACAAAAAATTTGTAGAAATGCAGTCTTTTGCTTAATATCAAATTCTTTTAAAAATGAAAGAAATCATCCTTAAGACTTTTACAGAAAAATTTGGTTCGCCTGGTACTGCCATATTTGCTCCAGGCAGGGCCAATATCATCGGGGAGCATACCGATTACAACGAAGGTTTTGTCCTTCCATTTGCCATTGGTCAGGGAGTTTGGTTTTATGCTAAATCAAATGAAAAGAGTCACTTTACTATTTTAGCTTATGATACCAATGAAGAAGCTGTTCTTACCCAAGATAATTCAGCCTTAAAATATGGCTGGGAAAAGTATTTCAGACAGGTACTGACAGCTCTTTCCGGGTATAATATCACAGGGGCTGACATTGTTTTTGGCGGAGACCTATCCATTGGAGCAGGTATTTCTTCATCTTCTGCCATTACCTGTGGTTTTGTAGCTTTACTCAATCAACTGAATGATCTTCATCTGAATGCGGACGAACTGGTCAATAAATCTGTAGAAGCTGAACGGGGGTACGGTGTAAGAGGCGGTATCATGGATCAATACTCTATTTTTAATGGGAAAAAGGACAAAGCCATACTTATAGATTGCAGGACCAATAGCCATCAATACGTAGATATAGAAATGGGTGAGCACCAATTTTATCTGATCAATACCAATGTTAAGCACAATCTCATCCATACTGACTACAACAACCGCAGAGCGGAATGTGAACAAGCAGTAAGTTTGCTCAATCAGAATTACCGTGAAATTAATGCATTAAGAGATCTTACTATATCAGATTTGCCAAAAATCCGTATGATGTTGGATGACCTTTTGTTCAACAGAGTAAGTTTTGTAGTGCAGGAAAACAGAAGAGTAATGCAAACCATACAGGCACTTACAGATAAAAATTATGCAGCTGTAGGTGAGTTGCTGTACGCTTCTCATGACGGATTGGCTCAGATGTATCAGGTAAGTTGTGAAGAATTGGATTGGCTTGTAAATTATACCTTTGATGACGAGCAGTTTTTGGGAGCAAGAATGATGGGTGGTGGTTTTGGAGGTTGTACCATCAATCTTACCACCGGCATACTCGATCACAACACAGTGTCAGACAGAGAAAAAAAATATAAAGATAGATTTGGTATCAAACCCGATATCATAAGGGTTCATTGCGAAAATGGAATTTTGAACAAAGTTTAGGCTTCTCGAAGTCCTGTTTATGTAATATTCCCGAATGATCCCAGCGGGATAAAATTATGTTATCACTTCAAATATGCATGAATTTTGACCCGGGAAGGGTCACACGAAAACATCGAATTAATATTTAGATTTTACAGACTACCAATATATTTTCAATTGGATAATTTTTTTGATTAGTTCGACTCCGCTGGAGTCGGCGGACTACCTTCTTTTTATCTAAAAACATAGTTGGACTTCTCCGAAGTCTTGGGTTGTGATCATTATTATAAATGTGAAAGCAAATGGTAATTTTTTGTTTTTGATTCCTCCCCATAATTATTACACAAGATGTCATCATTTCGAACGAAGAGAGAAAACTTCGATTTGTGCAATTTTTATACACGTTTAATCCTTAGATCCCGGCGGGATCTAAACTATGTTTGTATATGAATGATGCAATTTTTCCGACCCGGGAAGGGTCGCACTACAAAAAAAAATGACCCATTTCTGAATCACATGATCCAGTTTACTGCACAACAAAATTGTCAGATATTTACATCCACCTCATGGCTTTTACAAAATAGGTGCAGAATGGCGGAAGCATCACCCAAAACCATTCAGGCTTAAACATCAGGAAAAGAACAATACCCGCAACAGATAAAAGTGTATAAATCCAATATAATCTTACTGATTCTGAAGAAGAAGTCATATGGTTGTTTATTTTTGTTTCTTTAATTGAAATATTACTCCGCAAAAGTAATGGATTCAGCAGATATTAAACAAAATATTACATAATAACTTTGACAGACATTCATAAAAAGTATAACGCAAAAATATTGCTCTTCGGAGAGTATACCGTAACCCTTGGCTCCGGGGCTCTGGCCATACCCTATGATGAATATAGCGGATACTGGGATTTTGGGGCAGGCCACGAGTCATCAAAACATGGATTAAGAAAACTGGCAGAATTTGTTTCTCACTCACCGGAACTAAATGCCAAATACAATCTGACCGCTTTTTATGAAGCCTTAGAAAACGGATTGTATTTTAATTCCAACATACCTTCTGGGTATGGCCTCGGGAGTAGCGGAGCAGTAGTAGCTGCTTTTTACGATACTTATTCCTATTCAAAAAACCGTGAACCTGTCTTGTTAAAACATGAATTATCGCTGTTGGAGTCTGCTTTTCATGGTGCGAGTTCCGGTATAGATCCATTGGTTTCATTACTCAATGTACCTATCCTGATCGATGACCAATATGAGATCACTACTCTGAAGATCGACAAAATCGATTACAATATGTTTTTGCACGATACAGGTATTTCCAGACAAACCGGCCCTTTGGTATCTTTATTCAAATCCAAACTGGAAAATGATAATAATTTTAAAAATGCTGTGGAGCAACTAAGCGCTATAAACAAAGCTGCTATACAGTCCTACATCATGGGCGACCGGATATCTTTGTTTATACATTTTGACTGGATCAGCAAGATACAATATGATTTTTTTAGTGAAATGATTCCCGAACCATTCAGAAAATTATGGAAAACAGGACTGGATTCCGATACTTTTAAATTGAAGTTATGTGGGGCAGGTGGCGGCGGATATCTAATGGGGATAGTCAAAGATCAAAACATTATTCCAGAAGAACTATCTGGTTTTAACACTTCTTTTTTTATCTGATAGCTGACAACAATTGGTCAACTAACATCGTTGATTAGTTTGATTTAAGTAATTGTTTGGGTTGATAAAAAATCCTTTATTCCCTTTTGTGTAGGGTAAATAAAAGATTTTTGACTGGATCTGAATAATTACATTTCTATAATCAAATTCTGTCATCATTAAAACATAAATAATATGCAAAATCTTAAATTATTCACCTTATTTCTGGCCATTTCATTTTTGCCGTTTCTTGCAGCAAAGATGACCAGAACCATCGATAAAATAGCTCCGGTTATCAACATTACCTCACCTGTTGATGGTGCCATTCTGGAAAGAGGTAAAACTTATCCACTCTCTGGCACCGTTACAGATGATACAGAGCTGGCAGAGATCAGCGGTTTGGGCTTTAAAATCACATCTTTTGATTCTAAAACCAGCCATGTTCTGGCAGGAATTACCATTCCTATTGCTACCGATGCCCCTGTAGGCAATGCCAACATCACCATCACTGCCACAGATAAAGAAGGCAATGCCGGTACAAAAACAGTCACTTTTAAGATACAATAAAACCCACTCGATCGGATGACTTTCCGCTGTCCACACGGTCGGTCGACTCTAAGACGTCGCATCGATAAACTCTTCCTTCAATCCTAACCACCAAACAAAAAAGGTGTCCTTAACCAAAATTAAGAACACCTTTTTTTATTCTTAAATAGAATACATTTGATCCTTCACCCTTCACAAGATCAAGATCCCCAGATCACTAGATCTTCACAATCCTCACCGTTTCACTTTCTGATCTGCTGTTGATCTTTACAAAGTAAACACCTGCGTGGAGTGATTCTATGCTGATGCTTTGATCCAGAGACATACCAGTCATCTTTTTGACTTCCTGTCCGGCAGCATTATATATGGCGATGGTATAATCTTCCAGCTCAGTGTTGATATCCAGTCTTCCGTCCGTGGTACGTGGCGTGATGGATACATTGCTGATCCCTTTGTGACGTACCGATTTGATCTCTGAGTAGCTGAACTGGCCGTCGTAGTC
>JADJNF010000009.1 GCA_016714445.1 Saprospiraceae bacterium
AGGGCAATAGTAACCAGACCAGAAAATATCACATACAGGAAATAATACTGACAATTATCTGAAGCATGGTCGAATTATCGCACGCTACTCCACACAAACATCTTTTGGATTATTTGCTCAAAAAGTTTGGATGGCTCTTTGCTGAAGCCAATGTTCTATACTCAAATTACGGAATGGTGTTTAATGTCGCAGATTATTCAGGGGACAAGCAAGACTTACATCAAAATGAAAGAAAAGGTTCAGCTACACGTTGATGCAAGTGATGGGAGGTCTTAATTCTCATGGCTTCAAGCTTTCTGTAGGACCGGTGATGCACACATACTTTCGGGTCATAGTTCAGGTGCTTCGTCCTTGAAAACTATAATGAAAAAATGAAAGATCAGCTATGGTTTCAGTGGCGCTATTGAATTACAACAGCGCCGCTTCAGTTTTGATCTTAAATATGACAAGGCATTTCGCACCGTTGGTGATCATATCTATTATGGGTACAAAATCGCATTCCTGGAAACACCTGATGCCATCACATTTTCTATAGGTTATGCCATCATAAAGTAATACGCATAGATTTTTAGATTAATTAAAAAAGCCACCTCACGTTTCAGGTGGCTTTTTGGATGCTTTGCCTGGCTTTTTTCAGCTTACTTTTGACCAGAAATTATACTCAAAATAAATTGGATTGCGAAAATTTCATTTTCCAATGTATTGATAATGAGTAAGGACGAAGTTTATGTTTACCCACAGCCCGGTAACACGAAGCTTGTCTTCAAAGCAATTAATTATCAGGACAAGCATCGTCATGAACATTTCATCGTACGAAATAATATAAAGACGTGCAAAACATCCTATAATGGCGCCAGAAATTTTCTAAAATAAATTCACGTCGGTATAAATGGTATGACCAGGTAGAAAATTTAGCAAAATGTGGATCTTTCTCCAAATCCATAGGCTAAAAATTCAAAATTCAGATACATCATTGAAAGAATGATGTATCACTCTATTTCGATCACTCCTTTTCACTGACATGTTCCTTTTATACTCGATCCGGAGAAAGAATACCTGCCTGGTGTACAAAGATGACTCCCAAAGACAATCCGATAGATAGATGATAATGATTGGATAATATGAGCTTGACCCCGACGTAGATAAGGATAACTGTCAGACTATGTAACAGATAGTGGAATAGATCCAACATGTTTGCAATAAAGGAAGTACGGATCTGAGCCTAAAATGGCAAAAAGATTGGACGAAAATACCAGAAAAGGATCGGTGGTGATACCCAAATCGCAGGAATACTATCAATGCAAATAATACATCTGTAAGTTCGATCCAATTAGGGCTAAAAATAGTGGAGTAGCGATAGCCATGCATAACTTGCGGATGATAAATTTCTGACCATCGATTCTCCCTGTCACGGGGATCATTTTTCTCACCGGATTTATATATCATGGATTTTTGGGGTCAAATTCGCTTTCTTCATCTGTCACCGACATTTTGATGGCCGTAAATATCAGAAACCCCAAATACATAGGTGGTCCGGGTAAATTGCTGAATCAAAAGTACCCCAAAAACAATCATTAGACCACGAAAAATCAACGCACCCAAATACCCAAAAACAAAACTGTGCTGATACTTCAGGGGTATACAGAAGGATTTAAATATGATAGCTATAACAAAATGTGTCAATACTTAAAGTCAACTCTATGATATAACCTGTCCAGATATTGAATAGCCGCTTCCAATGGTGATTTGGTATGCGCTGAGATTTCAATCCATTGATTGGAATAAATCAGGTAGATCATACCTGAAAATAGTACACCCAGTGTTGACCAGGCTATCGTCCATTTGGTGGCTTCTTTATATGAAATTTCATGTGCTTCACGATTGAAAATACCAAGGTCCAGCACCAGAAAGCTTACTGTAATCATACACAAAGCAAAACCCATACAATGTGTCTGATATTTTTTATTAAATAGTTGGATTGATCTACCAATTATAATCTTAGATTTAGGTATGAAAAAAACACTTCACTTTCCCCAAACAGGAAATTCAAACATTACACTAAACAAAAATACAATGAAGATTTTAATAACAAGAAAAATACGGAAATAGATTTTTAACCCAAACAGTAACAAAAGAAAAACAGGAAGGCTCTGAAAACTATTCAAATTAGGAATATTGAGCGACTAATTACGAATATGACTACAGACCTGAGGAAAGAAAGGACATGATCTTCCCGCTTAACATTTTTTAAATGATCACTTGCATCGCTGGTCCTATTTGTTCATCCACCATGCAGAAGTGATCTTTGGAAAATCGTTATAAAAGGATTAACAAGTTGATATCTTTGCATTGATCATTTTTACCATATCTATGGCATCGAGAAGATCGTCACCGATCTGAAGATTTTGAAACATTCTAAACAGGTATAATAATTTCTGTTTTTGTGCCGTTTTCATATTGACAGAAACAGACTTAAGCATACTAATATCCTGACTATGAACCGATTCAGTCTGATAAACTTTACTTACTTCACGAGGTGTTTGACTTCCTTAAGATCTACTACGTGCAGATCATCATCCTTCAAGTGAGATATGTAACAAATTTGCTCGAGTGCTGTCAATACCGAATACACCATTTTTGCCAGGTACCTGTCTTATCAGGATTTACGCCTGCATCCTTTGCTTTTGATTTGAATTGTTGCATGACATTTTATTTCCTTTTTTACCTATCATAAAGTAAAGCATAGGTATGATAATAATAAGTACTAAAACTATATTTATAATTGTTGAAGCCATGATAGCTGTTATTTATTTTGAATGATTAAAAAATAAATCGAGTGTTCCTACTGATAAATCAGTACGATAATATGTATTCTAAATTCGACACAAACCTTAGGGCTCAAATACTTTTGCAAAAAAATATGCTGAATAATACCCTGATTATACTATAGTCGATATAAACTTTTATAAGAGAAATAGGAAAATATACCTACAAAAAGTGTGATGAGGAAAGATAAGCGATCTTAAGCCCAACTGAATTAACTCAATAATGCCGTAAAAAGGCTGATGATCTAAGGCGGGTCTGATCTGAAGATAAATTAATGGTTTGAGTAGCAATAAAAGCAGGTAGAACAGTCAAAATGTCGGTCACCTGATGGAAAGTGGAAAGTAGGTTTAATTCATTTTGTGAACCCGGATACACTCCACGAATCCGACTTGCTGATTTCCTGAATGGTCTTGGTTTGATCGTGGCAAGCATCAATTTAGGCGAAACAAACTCCGGTGACGCACATACCATGCAAGACAAAAACATCGATAATTTCTCTCTATACAGAATCATACTGCCAAGAGTAATGATTTTATAGCAAATAAAAGTTCAAATGATGGGTAATTTAATTTTTTAAATCCAATTAGTCTCATGAAATTCATCTATCAATTCTTCTCTAATCAAATCAAAATGATCTGTTATACCCCAATGAATTAAATTAGCCTTAAGCAAAGTCGAATCAGAAAAGGCATAATTAAAAGTAATATTGCCGAAAATCTGAAATCTGTTTCCTCCATCAAAACCACTTCCGGAATACAAAGGAATCAGACTTCCCGGTAATGCATTGTCAGTTGAAAAATACGATGGAAATCTCCGGTCGAAAAATGTATCAGTTGTGGATACGTTGTACCAATACAAAAGTTAAAATTTATTCTGGCCCGATTATTAATAAAGTAGCTGGCGGATACATTCAGTTTAAGATCTGCTGCATGGTCTTTAAAATCAAGTAAATAATAATCAACGGAAGGTGTCAAAACTATAGTAGTCCTGGAGTTTGGGTGGTATCCGTAACGGAATGCACCTTGTAGATTGGACATATTGGTTTATCTGTTATCTTTTGTATTTTGATAATGCTGAGCTACCCCAAAATATAGGTCTCTTTAGACAAACTGAGAAACATCCTTTGGTACATTATATTCTGCTAGTAAGTCGACACATAATTGGTTTCCTTGATGTCACTGGAATTGCTGTAATTAAAGAAGTATAATCACCCATGGTACCAAAACCAAGAGATATTCTTTTACCATGATTTCTGGTGTTCTCAAAAGCATACTGCGTTATCTGACAGTGTTGTAAATGTTTTGATGTTTAGGGTATATTATTTTTCCAACCAGCCGGCAATTTCGTCAACTGATAGATATTCGCTCTTCTGAAATCAAATACCCTTTGATTACGAACTGAACTCATCAATTGAGCTAACTCAAACAATTGATCTTCAGCAAAATTACTGGGTCAAACCGGAATTGAGCAAATCATCCATCGAAACTGAGCTAAGCACAAATCATTCAAGGCTCTACTCTTCCATATCCTATCTTGACGGGCAATGTAGCAATACATTTAAGTGTTTTGTTTATATTCGAACTGTTCACTTTATAATGAGTATCTCAGCTGTCTTATTTGAGGCCAAATTCAAAAACTTATTTGAATACCGAACATTGCACCTTCTGTATTACTGTATTTTCCCTTGACCTGCTGCTTGGAAACTGAAAACTGAGCATTCCCTACTTTTCAATGTTTTGTCCTGATTTTAAATTATTGCATTAGGAAAATATTTATCATAATCAAATGAATGATTAAAGTACACCCTATCCGTTTTTGTTGCACATTGGTATTTGTAAACAAAAATAACTCCCCGGTTGATTGAATAATTAATGCTGCCTGTATTAAAATCTAAGGGTTTGTTTTTATAATCAAACATATTACCATTAAGATTTACTGTACTGTTGAGACCCTTTACTTTGACATCAGGAAAACGAAATCGGGAATAATCATATTGCTGTGCGGACGTATTGTGTACCGAAATAAATGAGATAAAAAAAATAAATAATAAGAGAGTGGAAAACTTGTTTTTCATAATACGATATTTAATTTTTTAGAAATAAGTCAAACTTCTTAGAGTATGTTTAAATTTTTATGTTTGAGCCCAAGTTCGCAAATTTAATTTAGACAAAGCGTATTTACAGTCGTAGCCAAGCAGTTACTGAAAAATACAACGATGGATAAATAATATTTGCCACTTGTAGCCAAATGGTGGAATTTGCACACATACTCTTAAGTTAACGATAGGAAAAAATAATTTGTATGGTTCCTTTTTTTGCATTTTAACGGAAATTTAACTCTCATGTCTGCCAAGGTAAATATTTTGTTCATATTCGAGCATAAACTAATACCCACTTATACAAAAATAAACAATAACATATATTCCAAGCCATGTAATATTCCAACTAAAGAACTCGTATTCAATAAATATTTAATCTGTATACCGTTCATTACATTACTTCTTATCAATATTTTAGTTATTTTGCGTTTTATAATCAAGAATATTTTAATTTTAAAAATTATAATTTTAATTGTCGACTTTTCAGTTTTTTAAAATCTATCTTTTACAATTTAATTCCTTTGTGGTGTAAATATCAAGCAAACTTTTTTTCCTAAAAGGACAACCTCAGCAATATGAGATTTTTAAGTATTATCATTATTTTAGTGACTGCACTTTCTATGGTGAAAAGGCAGGGAAAATAGTATAAGCATCGACCGACTTGACCTTTACAAACAAGGCAGATCTTTTTTGAATCCAGTTTGTACGGGCCCGCCGGGTTTTCACAAGAAAAATTTATCCATCAGGTTTATCCTGCCAACGAAATGATTTCACTCAATCTCCGTGATGATGCCGCTGCCATGAAAGCCATTTCTTCCTCAGACTTGATCTGACCAGCGGTGAAAATGAGTTAATTACATTCATCACTGAAAAATACCCTGATCCATCCACAACACCGCCATCCTGGAATTGGGTAGCTACTATTACAACCAAAAAGTGGTTTAAAAAATCCATAGACATGTATCAAATGGTTGATCTGGAAAATCTTCCCGAGTTTGATATGTCGAGGCAAGTTTTAAAGGATACGCTCACTTTGTACTCAAAGAATTTAAAGAAGGTAAATCAGAACTGGCAAGAACAAAGATATTCAGAATATTTACTACTACCCTACCAATTACTACTACGGACTTTACGATTGCTTTACCGAAACTTTACCGGCGCCATTGCAAGTTTGAAAAAGTAAAAGCAACGATGTGTACAAATCCTTTGTACCATACTACGTCACCCAGATATATTTTGCACAAAATAATTCGGATATGGTCATCGAATATGGTGAAACTTCCTTAAAGACGGAAATCTCAGAAACCGTAAAGAAATCAGACAGCTCATAGGACAATCCTATTTTAAGATAAAAGCATATGAAAAAGCATTGCCACATCTTGAATATTATAACCAATACAGAAAAACTAACCTAGAAGAGTTCTTCCAGTTAGGCTTTACACAATATCAGCTTAAAACTGATAAAGCAGCTATAAAAAGTTTGGGGGAATTGAATCTTCTGGACAGTAACTGGGACAGCTCGTCAATTATTATCTGGCAGATTGCTACTACAGGACCGGAGATCTGGTATCAGCGAGGGCTGCTTTTAAAAGGTAAGCCAGATGAGTTTTGGAAAAAGTATGCAGGAAGAAGCTACTTTCAACTATGGTAAATTGTCTGCAGGAATCAGGTTTTGAGCGGGAAGCCATCCAATACGCTCATTAAAATAGACAAAAAAATCTCCTTACTATAAAGGTGCAAATAAAATTATTCATGACCTGCTTACAAATATGTCTGATTATGCAGCCGCCATCCAGATCATGGAAAATCTGACTTCAATACCGGATGAACTCAAATAACATATCAATCTGTATGTTTAAAATATGGCATGCAGCAATATAATGTCGGACAAACGGAAGATGCATTAAAAAATCTTACAAAAGCGCTGAAATATAATCTGAGCAATACCATCGCTGCACAATCCAAATTCTGGACCGCTCAGATACAAAATGAAAAAAAGTGAATACAATAAGTCCATCAAAACATTTGAAGAGTAATTTGACCTATCCAATGGCCTGGATGGTTTGCCTGACGAATCATCACCTTTTGTAGGTCACTACACACAGGGTTACAATTATCTTTATGTTGAAAGATTTCAGAAATGCGGAGAAAAGTTTCAAAAAACGCATTGGTGGGCTTCAATATCAACAGTGCAACAATTAAAAATAAAGACTTAACCGATAAAATATGGCCTGACGCTTTTAAGAACGGAGATTGTCTCTTTAAAGCCAACAAATATAAAGATGCCATGGGTTTTTATGACGAAGCTTATTCGCAAAAAACAAGGTGGATTTGTATATGCCATGTATCAGAAAGGAATGATAGAAGGATTGATGGGCGAACCATACGAAAAAATACTTACGCTGAGGATGTAAAGACGCAATACCCCAATTCAGATTTTGCGGATGACGCTTTGTTGCAGCTGGGAGACACTTATTTTGAGTTGAAATGTTGATAATGCCTTTACGCTTCCTTTGTTGAACTGACAACCAAATATAAAAACAGCCCGTTAAAAAATGCCGCTTATTTAAAACTAGGCCTTATAGCCTATAATCAAAGGGACATGAACGCTGCCATCAGCCATTACAGCAATATTCCAAAATAATCCATCTCCAAAGAAGCAGAAAGTGCATTACTGGCTCTACAGGAAATATATATCAATGATCTGGGGCAGTCGGAGGAATATGTAGCTTTTGTCAGCAGTATCCGGATACAAAATTACTGATACTGCCGCAGATTCTTTGGCATATATGGTCGGCGCTACTGAGATACAACGAAGGAGAATATGAAAAGCCGTTTCAGGATTTAATAATTATCTGGATAAATATCCTAATGGTGGCAGTAAAATAAAAGCCATTTATTACCGGGCAGAATCATACAGTCTTTTGAAAAAATATGGACCGGCATTGGAAGATTATGAGAGATTGCAAGATGGGTAATTCGGAATTTTATGTACAATCTGTAAAAAAAGCAGCACTAATATCATACAATTACACACAAACGTTTGATAAAGCATACACTTATTATGACTTACACTATAATAATCTTACGGATGAAGATGAAAAATATAAAGCTGCCCCGGGAGCACTAAGAAGTGCTTTCAGAATCTCAAACAGCGAAGGTGTAAAAAATATGGAACAAAGTAGTGAGTGATAAAAAAGCAGATGAAGAAGAGAAAGCAGTGGCATACTATTATCTTGGTAAAATATATTACAGAGATAATGACCTTGAAAATGCCGGGTCAGCCTTTACAAAAGCAGCAGAAAAAGTCAATAATAATCAGGCGGCAGAATCCTGATACCTGATTGCGGAGATATATTTCAAACAAGCTAATCTTACAAAAGCAGAAGAGCAATGTAATGATGCAAATGAAAAAATGCATCTTACCCTTATTGGATTGCAAAAGTCTTTTGCTAATGTCCGATATATATGTGGACAGAAAGATCTGTTTAATGCCCTGCGGCATTGGAAGCAGTGATAGAAAACTTTCCGGATGATGTAGATTTACAAACTGCAGCAAAAGATAAACTCAAAAGTGGAAACACTGGAACAACAAAAAAACAGAATTAAATCCAACGAATACCACACAGCTTGAGTTTCAAAACAGTGGTGGTAAATAAAAATTTCCAAGTTAAAATAAATCATACCATGAAGGCAATAATAATAAGCATCATCATCCTCATACATATTCAGGTAGCGGCTCAGGTTGATTCAACAAAAATACAACTCAATCAGGTTGAAGTCATTAAAACTTTTGAGGCAAATCTGGAAGATGCAAAAAGGTCCAAATCAAATCAGTGCTGCCTGTTCAGAAGGAATTTAATCCACAATATAGCTACGATATTTCTATAGTGCCGATAGAACTTAAATATCCTGATCATAAATCAAACCATTGGCAATGACCCCCGACGGTCCATTTAAAGTGAATAAAGGATTATTTATGCAGGTTATGGACTTAGGAAAAATCCGGAAGTGATGGCTGGATATCATTTGACAAAAGATAGTTATGAAGCCGGCATTCTGCTTAATTTTGAATCATTGGACAATTCGTCAAAAAATCCATATCAAAAACACCGAAACGCAGGATTGACCTGTATGGTAGCTACATGATTAAAGAAAAACATGAAATTGTATGGAGCCGTAAATGGAGGATCCAAAAAAGATATTTTTATCATACCGACCTGAATATTGACAGTTTGTACAGTAAGAAAATTCTGTCCGAACGCTGAACAATTATAATCTTTCAGCAGGCGTAACCAATGCGGAACCTACCCGATTTAATATCAACTACGACCTGAATCTCGCACTCCAGAAATCAGATGATCAGCAATGATGATACGCGAAAACGGCATTACTATTGCTGCAAAAGTTGAAAACTATTTAAAAAAGTACCATACTGGCTTTGAATGGTACTTATGAATATACCGCTTTTAACGGAAAAAATGAAGCCAGTCTTTCATCAGCCACCTTCAAACCACTATTAAAACTAGAATTAAAAACCTGATCATACATGCAGGTGCAAACCTATTGTCCGGCAGCGATGGTCAATCTTCAGTATTTCCTGAAATCCTTTTATCTTACGGTGTAGAGGTCCAAATTTGCAGGTTTTGCAGGCGTTCAACAGGATTATTACAGCAATACTTTCCAAAATGCAACGGAAAGAAACCCATATTTAAGTACAAAACCTGACTCATTGTTTAATTCGTATCTCAGGAATTTTTATGGCGGCATAAAGGTCAGTTTTCCTTCCTGACTTACCAAGTAAAGCTGGATATAAAGATGTCAGACAACAAATGTTTTACTCAACAACAGGACTGATCTCAGGTATTTTGACATGCTGTATGACGATATCGGAATTGTATTTGTAACGGCAATCTTGATTTTGCTATCAAAGAAAACATCACCTTCGGACGATGGCTTACCCAAAATATTTTTAATCTTGAAAAATTATCCCATGCCTGGCACATGCCCAATCTGGAAGCAAATGCGTATGCAAACGTTACATTGCTGGATGATAAACTGACCGCAAGATGTGATTTGTATTTTGGAAATAATGTTTCATTTATCAATAAGGAAAATGTCATCACACAATCAAATGTTCTGTTCGACCTAAATCTTACTGCTGCATAATATCACAAAAAAATTGGTATTTTTGTCCAAAGGCATAAATCTGCTGACAATAAATTTGAACGATGGTATGGCTATCCAAGTGTGGGCATCAATGGAATGGCAGGGATAAAAATAGTATTTTAATGACACTGAACCATCTATGAAAAGGATAGTCTATACCAAACCAAAAAATCATAAATACAAGACTTTTAGAACATCAGCATCCTGGAAACTTAATGGCATTTCTGTATTTGTGACTTATCACAAAAGGATGCTACCTGTATTCCATTTAGTGACAAATATCAGGACTATCTATGACCAAAAACTAATTAATGACACTTAAAACTATCAACTTTACATTATTGAGAAAATAACCATTTGTATACGGAACATTTGAGTCAAAATCAAATTTGTATAATAAAAAAAATAGGAGCAAGTAATTGACTTTGATCTGTATCAAAAAATTGTTTGCTTCCTACACCAGCGTATATTAAATGGGAAGATAAAAAGTTTAAACAATATAGATTACAAAATACGGTTGAGCTCGTTTTTCTTAAGAATAGATTAAAATATTTTTCACCATCTAAGCATGAAGTAAAAGAATTTTAATGAAAAATTAATTAAGATATACCCCAAAATCATAGAAATCATTTGAACGACTTTAAGTGATTCAAAAAATAGTTTTCATAGTAAATATTCTGTTTTCGCCAAAACTATCCCAAGAGCAGAAAAACATAAAATAATTCAACATTAAAAAACCTGCAACATGAAAACCTCCATTTAGCATTTTTTATTGCATTTCTATCTTGACTATGGCAAATGGACAAGTTGAGAGTGGTGGACACAAACAAAGTTATCCGTAGAAAAAGCTTGGATGGGTTCAGCTGTTTCGAAGCACTAAGGCTTATTTTGCAGGAGGCTTTATATCGGATCCGTTTCTGATATTGTCGAAATTTATGATGCAACAAGTGATACATGGTCATATGAAAAACTCTTATTGCCCGTGGTGATATAGAAGGTATTGCAGCAGGTAGTAAAATAATATTTGCTGGAGGCACTGATATTCACGGTTCCATCATAACTAATGTAGATATTTATGACACCTTGAGTAAACAATGGACATTATGTCACCTATCCAAAGCCCGTATAGGAATGAGTCCTGCTACAGTAGGGAACAAAGTACTTTTTGCAGGTGGGAATAGCTATGATTTAAAAGTACATAATTGGGTTCCAAGTGATATTGTTGATGTGTATAATTTTGAAAACGAACAATGGTCAACGATGCTATTATCCGAGCCGAAGATTATGACGAGTTCAGCTTCATTTGAAGATTTGGCTTTTGCAGGTGGATTAAATCATAGTTTTGTATCAGATAGAATCGATATATATAATGCTCAAACAGATGTATGGAGTACAGCCACGCTTTCAGAGCCGCGATTTTATATACAGTCCGTCACCATTGACAACAAAGTCATTTTTGCAGGAGGACTGGATAAAAATGCACATCCAAGTAAGAGAGTAGACATCTATAATCTGAAAAATAATACGTGGAGTATTGATTCGCTTTCAGTGGCCAGAGCATTTGATGACAACAATCAAAATGCAGCCGTGGCTTGTGGGAAAGCTTACTTTACAGGAGGTATGTTTCGCAACCAAATAAGCTATCTGGAAGGATTTACAAGGATTGATATTTATGATTCTGCCAGTAATATATGGAGTACTGATGAATTGCCATATAATCTTTTTGCTCATTCTGTAGTGTCAGTACATAACAAACTTCTGATTACCGGTGGATTTACATTGATACCCGGACAATCTTTTTTCGAGCGTCATAACACCGTCCTTATACTAACATGCAGTCCATTAGATTCTGATGATTTCATAGCCAATCATCCTCAAATTAACATATACCCGAATCCGGCTTGATCAGCTTTTATGCAAATTTCACAATATCATGAAGGCAAAAATCTTAGAGGTAGCATTAAAGATAAGTTTGGTAATGCTATGAATGATGTAATTTTTCATTCGGATGTAGCTACTATAAATGTAAGTGTTTTAACTGCCGGATATTATATTATAGAAATAACAGATGGAGAGCAAACCTTTAGAAAAATAATTTTGGTCTTAAGATAAGAGTTGAATGTTAGACATAAATGCAACACATCTTAACGTTTTGCTAAGTTGTTGAATTTGTTTAAATTGCGAATTTGGTTAATTTCGATAGTCTGGTCTTAAACTGACCTAGTTAATCATTCAGGTTTGTACACACCTGCTTATGAAGTGGCCAGGGTAGCGAGGCGATTTAGTTTTTGTGCAATTTGTTATACACACCTAGAATACTCTCCCTGCTTCACTTTCAGGATTTTTGTATCTTTGCCATAATTTAATAAAGTAATGAACCGCTTCCTGCAAAAGCGACTAAATCACTGATCATGAAATCCTTACACAACAGAATCGACACTTAATATTCTTAAGGAAAAAATATTGCAGACAAAACGCCTAGAGTTACCCTTTCGTTTTATCAATATTATCACCCAGGCAATCCTCACGCTTTTTTAGAGACCATTTGTATATCCTGCTGTCAGAAATTGAAGTCCTAGGAAGGATATATGTCTCTTATGAAGGGATAAATGCACAAATTTCAGTCCCCGAAGCCCGTATTCAAGCATTAAAAACTGCCTTGCAAACCATCACTTTCCTGCAGGGAATCAGACTCAACTTTGCGATAGAAGATGATGGTAAGTCTTTCTTTAAACTCATCATCAAAGTCCGGCACAAAATTGTTGCGGATGGATTGGATGATAAAACTTTTGATGTGACCAATAAGGGAATTCATCTTAAAGCTGAAGAATTCAATCAACTGTCCGATGATCCTGATACCATAATAATAGATATGCGCAATCACTATGAAAGTGAAGTAGGCTATTTTAAAAACGCTATTTTGCCGGATGTGGAGACCTTCAGAGAAGCCCTGCCTGAAGTGGAAAAAATGCTGGAAAACAAAAAAGAAAAAAATATCATTATGTACTGCACCGGTGGTATCCGATGTGAAAAAGCAAGTGCATACTACAAACATAAAGGGTTCAGAAATGTATATCAGGTAGAAGGTGGGATCATCGAATATACCAGAAGAGCAAATGAACTGGGTATTGAAAATAAATTTATTGGGAAAAATTTTGTATTCGATGAAAGATTAGGTGAAAAGATTTCTGATGACATCATTTCAAAATGTCACCAGTGCGGTTCCCCTTGTGATACACATGTAAATTGTGCCAACGATGCTTGTCATATACTTTTTATCCAATGTCCGGCGTGCGGTAGTAAATATGAAAATACCTGTTCTGTGAAGTGCCAGGAATTTAATCAGCTTCCCGTTGACATAAAGATTCACTAAAAGACCACTACTTTTAACGGAACAAAATTTGGAAAAGGAAGATATAAAGCCCATCATAAAGATATGTCTCTTGAAAATATCCTGGAACACAATGACTGACGACAAATGATAGAGACCAACCATTCCATGCCTGATGTTCATCCCTTCAACCGCTTCAATAAGTGGCTGAGAGCTTTGGCTATAAGTTTTGTTGCATCCTTAATCATCATTTTTGCATTTATCAGTTTTCCGATCTCCCTTCATTTGATGACCTTGAAAATCCCAAATATGATCTTGCATCCATTATTTATGATGTAAAGGTGTTCCCTTCGGCAGGTATTATATAGAAGACAGGGTAGCACTTGAGTACAACCAACTTTCCGGACACATTAAAACTGCACTTTAGTCACAGAAGATGATCGACTTACTCCCATAGCGGTATAGATCTTCGCGCATTGTTCAGAGTGGGTTTCAAAACCTTATTCTTCGTCAGGAAGACGCGGGAGGAGGCAGTACGATTACACAACAATTGGCCAAATTGCTGTACAAAAGACCTGATACAAAAGGTAAATCAAGACTGATAAAATTTATTACCCTGATAAATTCCAAACTTAAAGAATGGGTCACTGCGGTAAAACTGGAAAAAAGTTACACAAAAGAGGAGATTATGACGATGTATCTCAATAAATTTGAATTTATCAACGGAGCGCATGGAATTGAGGCCGCTGCACAGATATATTTTAATAAAAATCAAGATGCTTTGTCAGTGGAAGAAGCTGCCGTACTTATAGGTATGTTGAAAAACCCAAGTTTGTACAATCCCAAAGGTTTCCTGAAAAATGTAAGCAAAGGAGAAATGTAGTACTAACCCTTTTGCATAAAGATAAATATCTGGAAAAAAAGCACATATGATACGCTAATTACAAAAGAAATTGACATGTCCGGCTTTTCAAGAAAAACACAAAGTGAAGGTCCTGCCCCATATTTCAGAGCTGAACTAACCAAATATCTGAAGGACCTGTTTACTAAAAAAATATTAAAAAATCAAATGGTACAGAATATAATGTATATACTGATGGACTAAAAATTTATACCACTATCGATCTGACCTACCAGAAATATGCAGAAGAAGCAGTCTGGGAGCATATGAAATGGAATCAGGACAGGTATTGGAAAGTATGGAAAAAAGAGACCCTTGGACCTTTGAAGCGGATGACCATCAAAAAAAAATCAGGGCTGACATACTGGAAAGCCACAACAAGGGATCAGAAAGATATCTTTGCACTGAGAACAAAAATTCTGGGCAAACAACTGGCTAATGTCGATGAAAAATTTCCTGGCTTGCCTTTGTCGGATAATGTAATAAAATCACTCGATTCCATCAGCAACAATCAAACTTCCTGGAGAAATGCTACAAACCGTGGAAATCTGGACATCGTGTATCAGGATAAATATCACCGATTGATCAACAGTGATATTTGGTCAAATTTATTTCCAAATATAGAGAATTACAGCAGGCTTATCAAAAAGAATTTTCCACAAAAGTAAACATGAAGGTCTTTGACTATATCGACGGAGGAGAAAAGATCGTGAAATGACCCTTTTGATTCGGTAAAGGTATCATAAAATGCACCTGCAGGCAGGATTTCTGGCAGTAGAACCATCTTCCGGCAATGTAAAAGCGTGGGTAGGAGGAGTCAGCCACAAATATTTTAAATACGATCACGCTACCATGCGCAGATCAGTGGGTTCGACCATGAAACCATTTGTCTATACACAAGCGATGGCAGTAGCCAATATCCTTCCCTGTCAGGAGTTTGATGATATTCAGTACACCATCTCCCCCGGTGACCCTGGTTTTGACTTGGTCGAAGAATGGTCTCCTGCCAATGCTACAGAAGAATTTACCGGAAATAAATACAATCTTTTCACGGCCTTTATATTCTAAAAATAGTATCACCGTCAAACTGCTCAAAGAAATGGGTACAGTAGCTCCTGTCAGAGACCTGCTTCATCATTTAGGCATTGACAAAAATCTAAGGCTTGAAAACGGACGTCTTGCTGTACCAAATCTCCCATCCATTTGTTTGGGAGCTGTGGATCTGACTTTAATGGAAATGACAGGTGCATATTCAGCTTTTGGCAATAGCGGCACTTATGTACAACCAGTATTTGTGTCCAGAATAGAAGATAAAACGGCAAAGTCATCTATCAGGACATTCCCAAACGAAAATCTGCTATCAATCCGCTTTACAATGCTGTTATGGTAGAAATGCTTAAAAATAATGTCGGGGGCAGATTCAGCTTGAGTATCAAATCTAAAATCGGTGGCAAGACGAGCACAACCAACGACTATGCTGATGGATGGTTTATGGGTGTGACCCTACCCTGATTACAGGTACTTGGACAGGTGGTGATGATAAGTGGATCAGATTTTGACGCTGGATGAAGGACAAGGTTATGTCATGGCAAGACCCATTTCTGAATTATTTTAAAAAACTGGAAAAAGATGCCCAAAGTGGATATGACTGGAAAGCTAATTTCCCACCGCCACCACCAGGATTGGATGAGCTTATCAATTGTGCTCAATATAAAACCATCAGACCAACGACAGAACGATATATATTGCAAAAACAAAAACTCAAAAATGAAGTTTTTGATGATGAATTTTGAGATAATTATTCCTGGTGGTTAAAGATAGAAAAATTCTTTTGTTAACTTTAAAATTGGTTCTAAAGTAAATCTGTTTCAAGTAAATGGGTTTTTAACCCAACATATTCCTATAGAATGATATTGTTATTTCTCCATATTCCCAACATTTCATATATCGTGTATTGTCATGCAAACACACAATAGTGTTAATAATCAATCTTAAACATGGAGCAAACCGTTAACAATATAATTTTTGACTTTGGAGGTGTGTTGCTTGATATAGATTATCAGCGTACCTATGATGCACTTTCCAGATTATTGAACGTAACTTTCAGAACCGGATCTTCTGCCTGATGATGCAAAAAAAGTACTCTTTGACTATGAAACCGGTCATATACATACAGAATCATTTTATATGGAATATACAGCGATGGAATAAGTCCAATACAACACCGATGCCGGATGAAATCATTTCAGGCTGAATGCCATGCTGATCGGATGGAATCCTGATAAATTTGCTTTTTGGAAGAGCTTAAAGAAAAGTATACATTGTACTTACTGAGTAATACCAATGAGTTGCATCTCAATTGGGTGTACAACGATCTTAGATACAATCATAACATCATTGATTTTGATCATCGTTTCTTCACCAAAACGTATTATTCCCATCTGATAGGAATGCGTAAGCCCAATAAAGATATTTTCAATTTTGTGGGTCAGGATGCAAGACTACATCCTTCAGAAACACTTTTTATAGATGATATAAAAGCCAATGTAGAAGGAGGTAACTCAGCAGGCTGGCACACATACCATCATGACCCCACTGAAGATTTGATAAATATTTGCAGAAATAAATTAAAATTGCTTTAAACATTTGACAAACTCAATAATTGAATATACATTTGTAACAGATTCTTATTAACACCTTAATTATTGGCAGATCTTACCCGATCTGCCATTTTTCATTATGGCAAAAGATGAATTTTCAGACAAAAAAAAGCCATATTGGTCCAAAGATGAAGCTGTAGCGAATATACAGCGATATTGTGCTTTTCAGGAAAGATGTCATAAGGAAGTCCGGTATAAACTTATAGAACATGCGATTTATGGCGATTTGCTTGAAGAAATCATTTCAGATCTGATTTCCAATAATTTTCTGGATGAAGAAAGATTTGCACGTACCTTCGCAAGAGGAAAATTCAGAATGAAACAATGGGGGCGCAATAAAATAAAACAGGAATTAAAAATAAGAGATGTTTCAGCTTATTCGATTAAGGCTGCCATGACTGAGATTGATGGGGATGAATATTTGTCAGTTCTAAGCAACCTGTTAGCTAAAAAGGAACGTACCACTACATTTAAAAATCAGTTGGATAAAAAAAAGAAGTTAACGGATTACGCGTTGAGTAAAGGGTATGAATACGATTTAATCGCAGAAATGATCGGAAAGAGATAATGAATCAAAAAATTAATAGTGTCATCTTATGAAAAGATCAATAATACTTATGATCCATACACTGATTTTGTCGGTATTCATTGTACGGGCACAGGAAAACATAAGACTAAAAAAATCCTGGCAAATAGAAACAGGTTATTCGTATATTCAACTCATTAATATAAAAAAAGAAAGGACGGGAGGTATGGGTCTTGGTTGCTGGTCATCAGGATCGGGAGGAAACCAACATAAATCTAATTCTTTTAAATTAGGTGTTTCAAAAAATGTAAATGTTTATCCCTCTTTGTTTGTAAATTTTGGTGCTGAACTAAATTACTATAATGTCAACAAAAATGTCGATCTTTTTTTTGTATGCATTTCTGGAAAATTTAATGAAAAGGTAGGAGAAATTATGATAAATTCTTTTTTTATTTAAAGTTCCATTAACGATAAAACACTATTTTCCTACCAAGAAATTTTTTATTGCGGGAGGCTTTTATGGCCTTATTCCATTTTCAGATACAAAATATGAATATCTTTTTACTGAGTTCCGGCGATTTCCCAACATTGTATTAGCTGAGCCTGAAACTTCTTTTAAAAATGAAACTATGGAATTGCACTTAACGTATGGCTGGACAACATCTATTGGGTATACGTTCAATTTAAGAAATAAAAGCTTTTTTGCTAAATTTGGATATTACAGATCAGTAAACGACTTTATTGGAATTACTCCTTTGAATGCTCTTGCAATTTCCGGGATGGAATTTAATTTTGGTATTGATCTGTAAATTTTGAAAATATGGATTTCGTAAATCTTTTTGAAATAAACCTTTATAAATGTGAAAGAATAGATATGTAAATGTCTTTTATTCAAAATTTAAAACATCCGATTCCAGAGAAGTTTAATTAGCGGCAAAATTATTCTTTACCTTTGCCACAAATACTAATATCATATTGAAAACCAATTTAGCAGGAAATGATTTGTTATTACTCACGGAAAAAGCCGTCTGGTTGGAATATGAAAAAACCCTTTTGATAGCAGATGTACATTTGGGCAAAATTGAACACTTTAGAAAAGCAGGAATAGGAATACCTTATCTGGCAACATCTGTAACACAAGATCGCCTGGAGTCATTGTTAAAAAAATGAAACCGGCACACGTCATATTTCTCGGTGATCTTTTCCATTCGAAAATGAATCATTCTTTTGATCAATTTAAATACCTGACGGATACATATGACAAAACTGAGTTTCATCTGGTGATGGGAAATCATGACATCATGCCGACCAATTCTTATCAGGAATTGAACATCAAGACATATTCTGAACTAATAATTGGAAATCTCTGGCTTACGCATGAACCTCAGGATGAATTGAAAGAAGGTCTATATAATCTCGCCGGACATATCCATCCCGGCGTTAAGCTAAAAGGAAAAGCCCGTCAATCCATGACTTTACCATGCTTTTATTTCGGACCACAACGGGGACTATTGCCGGCTTTTGGCTATTTTACCGGAAAATCACTGATAAAATTGAGAAAAATTCAGATACCTTTGCCATAGCAGAAGATATAATTTTTAATATAAAAAATATATGAAAATTTTACACACGGCAGATTGGCACATTGGTAAAATACTCCACAGACAAAGTCTGTATGATGACATCAGTTATTTTTTCGATTGGCTGGTACAAAGAATAACCGATGAAAAAATAGATCTGCTGCTGGTTTCAGGCGATATTTTCGATCTGGCCAATCCATCCAACATGGATACTAAATTATATTACCAAACTTTATACAGGCTTTCAAAAACCAATGTAAAAGTTATCATTACCGGAGGAAACCATGATTCGATCAGCTTGCTGGATGCTCCGTCTTCACTATTGGATGTCCTTGATATTACTGTGGTTGGCGGAGCAAAAGATGATATACATAATGAAATCATACCCATAACCGGTACTCACGGAGAAGTGGAATGTATTGTACTTGCAGTACCCTTCCTGAGGGACAAAGATCTCAGACAGTCTATGCAGGCATCTGAAATGGCCGATAAATCTTCCTTCATAAGTGAAGCTATAAAACAACATTATGACAAACTTGTAGAGATGACCGTAGAAAAATTCGGACATTCCGCCCCCATCATAGCCATGGGGCATCTGTACATGCAAGGATCTATCACTTCAGATAGTGAAAGGGAGATTCATATCGGAAATCTGGAAGGACTGGATAGCAAAATCATACATCCGGAAATAGATTATATGGCACTCGGGCATATACACAAACCTCAGAAAATAGGAAACAAAAATAATATCAGATATAGCGGATCGCCTGTTTTTCTGGATTTTTCTGAGCGAGATTATGATAAAATGGTCATAGAAATAGAAATCGAAGCAAATGAAATTAAATCTATTACCTCAGTTGCTATTCCAAAATCCAGAGAAATATTAAAATTCACAGGAGACTTAAACTCTGTAAAAAATATGCTGATGGAATATCAAAATAAATATCCGCTTACCACCTTTATAGAAATTGAAATACAGGAGAACGAATTTGATGTTTTAAAGATACAGGCCATGGAAGATATGATAGATTCCATCAAATCTGAAGAATTTAAAATATTGAAAAACAGAATCTTTTTTGATCAAACTCCGGATTCAATGAAGGTTATACTTAATGAAAGCAGAACAATACAGGATTTGAGTCCTTTGGATATTTTCAGACAAAAACTTTCTGAAAATAAATACTCAATGAACTGGAAATGAAAGAACTAACTGAAATATATGTGTCCCTGATAGAAGAAATTCAAGACTGAAAAATAGCAAATGAAAATACTTAGACTTCATTTTAAAAATATTCATTCTTTAAAAGGAGAACATTGTCTGGATTTCACGATTCCGCCTCTTTCGATCTCGGGTTTATTTGCCATTACAGGTCCCACAGGTGCCGGAAAATCTACCATTCTGGATGTAATTACATTGGCATTGTTCAGCAGAATCCCGCGTTTTGACGGTAAAATAACCAATACAGAAATAGAAAAAATAGGTTCAGTGATGACACATTTTGCAGAAGATGCCTATGCAGAAGTGGAATATCAGAGCAATGGAAAAATCTACAGATCTACCTGTAAAATAGCCAAAACAAGAACCGGAAATCTCAAACCTTATGAGATGACCCTTGCGACCCTGCCTGATGGAACCTACTGGACCTAAAAAAACAGCGATGTTCCTGCGGCCAACGAACGTATAATTGGACTTAATTACGAGCAGTTTATCAGATCAATACTCTTATCACAAGGAGAATTTGCCAAATTTCTGAAATCTGACGAAAAAGAGAGGGCAAAACTTTTGGAAGATATCACCGGCAGCCAAATTTACAGAACTATAGGTAAAGCTGTCTATGAAAAAGCAAAAGAAAAAAGAGAAGAAATACAAGTCTTAAAACAACAAATTTCAGCCATCCCTACACTAAGTGAAGATGAAGTAAAAGAAAAGAACGCCATCATCTTAAACAATAAAAACAAGATGGGAAGCGTAAAAAAGACCTTGGATGAAAAGGTTCATTTGCTCAATTTATCTCAGAAAAGAAGCCAAATCCTGCTCAGGCTGGAGCAATTAAATGTTGAACGCAACGCTATTGAAATTAAAAAAGAAGCATTTCATCCTCAGGAAATAAAACTGCAAAAACACCAGTCACTTGATGTGTACAGAAGTGAACTTACACTCCAGTTCAGTGAAGAAAAAAGGCTAAAAGAATCCCAAAATGAACTCTCAGCGTTGCAGGAAAAAATTAAAAGGCATGAAGCCCGATTGCAGGAAGCTTTGGATAAAATGTCAGCTTTTGTCAGGACGGCATTGAATGACACCAACTTCATGTCAGAAACCAAAAAATTTGAGCAATACATTACCAGTTTGGACAATTCATTGGAAAACTTAAAAGAGAATGGTGCAAAAATCAGAAATAAACTGACAGTCGTTTTAGATAATTCAAATAATATACATGCCAAATCCATTAAAAATATTAAGAATCTGGCTGAACAATTGACATATGCAGAGAGTGAATATTTAATATTACAAAACCGAATTACAACTTATACAGATCAAGAGTTAAAAAACAACATAGATAAATATCAGGAATTATTATTGGTATTGCAGCAAAAATATAATGATGCTTTAAGTCGGGAAGGGGCATTACATGAATTGACAACCATTTCTATTGATATTAAAAAATCTGCTGACCTGCAAAAGGAATATGTTCAAACTTCCAAACAATTGTCCAGCGACATTGAAATTTTGGAAAAGGAGATCGAAGCACTCACCAAAAAGAAAGAAACTCAATTGCAATTTGCCAGTCTGGACGAACATAGAAAATATTTGAAAGATGGTGAACCTTGTGCATTGTGCGGGTCCACCGATCATCCATATGCGCATGCACAAAATTTACTTCACCTTGGTGAGGTAGAACTAGAAATTTTTCAAAAAACAGAAGCTTTCAACATTAAAAAAAACAAATACACCCATCTTTTAAAAGAAATTTCAGTCGCTGAATCAAAAATTGAAATACTTACCACTCAGGCCCACAACAGAAATATAGTAGTACTTGAAATCGAAAATAAATGGACCATTGGCGGAGATGTATCTTTAGTCAGCTCCCTTATTGCCAACGAAATTGAACAGGCAAAATCATCCTTAAAATCCTTTACTGAAGCTCAGGAATTCATCACTTCTCTAAATTTTTGAGAGTAATCAGAGAAATATTACAGGATTTATCCATTATCGCCACTCAATATCTGGAAATAAATAAAGATAGAAATGAGATGTACAGCGGTAAAAATATCAATGCTGATGCAGACCAATTGTTGAACGCCTATATAGCAGAAAGGGAAAAAGACAAAGAATGGAAATTTTCAGCTTTAAATTTTATAAAAAATATAGAATCATTGGAAATGTCTATTGCCGAAAGAAGCTCCAAGATACTACCGAAACTGGAAGCACTGGGATATAGTGACATCACAAAAGCCTTTCAGGATATTTTAGATGATGATCAACTTCAAAAAATACTTAGTACCAAAGAATCCCTTAGCCTATTGGAAATTGAAAATAAAACTTCTATTCAGAACCTTGAAAATGAACTTGTAGAAATAATCATTCCATCTGAAGACGACATGCAGGTAGTCCAACTTCAGGAAATTATCGATACCTTAAATAAAGAAAAAGATGACTACATACATCAAAATGGAGCATTAGAAAATGAACTTAGAACAAATGAACAATATAAAATACAAATTTCGCAATCTTTAGTTATCCTTCAATCCAAAGAGAAAGATGCGTCAAAGTGGTTTGTACTTGAACGACTTATAGGCGATTCTACTGGAACCAAATATGCAAAATATGCACAAAATCTTAGTTTAAAACATCTCATAACTTTGGCAAACAAAAGATTATCAAAACTTACCGATAGGTATCTTCTTGCGTATGCAGATATAGAATCAGATCTCACCGTATCAGACTTATATCAGGGAAGCATTACCAGAAGTGTAAAAACCCTATCTGGTGGAGAATCATTTATAGTGAGTCTGGCGCTTGCATTAAGTCTGGCGGATATGGCATCCAAAAATGTAAAGCTGGAATGTCTCTTTATAGATGAGGGATTTGGTACTCTCGATGTGGAAACACTGGAAACAGCCTTAGAGACCCTGGAAAAATTGCAATCCGAAACCAGCAGGACCATAGGCGTTATCTCCCATGTGGACAGCCTTAAAGAACGAATATCAACCCAAGTCCGTGTGCAAAAGAACAATCTTGGACACTCAGTAATATCAGTAGTGTAATGCTGATCTCGTATTCAAAGTGCGATGTCCAGCATTTGCAAAACGAATATTAACGTGTGAAAAACGTTTCTTTTTGGTAATACACTTATTGGCCGCACAAAATAAAACACCAAAATCAACATCTTTCTGCTTTTTTCATTTAACCTATTTTTCAAAATAGGAGCCACCATTATCACTACATCCCTTCTATTTCAAAAGACAGGTTTTCCCATTCCAGCATTTTCGCTTCGAGGCTATCCTGCAGCGTTTTGTATTTTTTATTTACTTCCGTAAAATGTGGATCAGTGTAAAAGTTAGGGTCTGAAAGTTTGAGTTCAAGCAATCCTATTTCATTTTCCAGCTTAGCTATATCCCGCTCAGCAATATTGATTTGTTTTTTTATTTTACGGACATCTTCGGTATCCATTTTTTTTACATCCGTGGTGATTTTCGCGGCAGAATTTTCTGAAGATTCAGACTTTTGCAACTCTACAGAACGCATATTGTCCATCTTCTTTTTACCCAAAAAGTACTCAATGTCTCCAAGGTATTCTTTGGTACTTCCATCCTTAAACTCAATGACTTTATTGGTCAAGTCAGACAAAAACTCTCTATCGTGCGAAATAACCAATAATGTACCGGTGTATTCTTTGAGCGCATTTTTAAGGATTTCTTTGCTGTAAATGTCCAGGTGATTGGTGGGCTCGTCGAGGATCAGAAAATTGCAGGGCCTCATGATTAACGATGCCATGGCCAATCTCGCCCTTTCCCCTCCGGAAAGAACAGATACTTTTTTTTCAGCATCATCTCCTGAAAAAAGGAATGAACCCAGTATATTTCTCACCCTGGAGCGCATTTCTTCAGGTGCTTTATCTTCCATGACCTGCATGACAGTGCTCTTTAAATCCAGTAATTCTGATTGATTCTGGGCATAATAGGAAAGATGCATATTGGACCCTTCTTCCACCTTACCTGAAGTAGCTGGCAGTAAACCTGAAATGATTTTTGCCATCGTGGTTTTACCTTGACCATTCTGACCTACGAAAGCAACCCGATCTCCACGCTCTATGGTAATATTGATATTTTTAAAAACGGTTTTATTATCAAATGATTTAGACACATCAACTGTCCTGACTACATCCCTACCCGATCTCGGCACTTCTGCAAAACGTATCGTCATGGCTTTAGTAATTTCTGCAGGTACTTCGATACGCTCGACTTTATCGAGTTGCTTCTGCATACTTTGTGCCATTTTTGTTTTTGTAGCTTTAGCCATAAAACGATTGATGGTCTTCTCTTTTTGAGCTATATCTTTTTGCTGATTTTCAAACGCAGCTATTTGTATCGTTTTTTGTTTCTCTTTTTCTTCAAGAAACTTGCTGTATTTTAGCTTGTAGTCAATAATGCCGCCCAACTCCACTTCTATAATGCGGTTACATACATTTTCAAGAAACTGAATATCGTGCGAAATAACGATCACTGTCCCGGGATAGTCAATCAGATAATTTTCAAGCCAAATGATTGATTCAATGTCCAGGTGGTTGGTAGGTTCGTCCAGCATCAGTAAATCCGGCTTTCGTAGCAATAACTTGGAAAGCTCAATTCGCATTTTCCAGCCACCACTGAATTCTGAAACTCTTCTTCCAAAATCCTTATCAGAAAATCCAAGTCCCTTCAGGATTTTAACGGTCTCTACTTCAAGTGCTGACAAATCAAAATGTTCCAATCTCCCAGTAAGTCCAGCCAATTCTTCGAGCATTTTACTATAAGAAGTACTTTCATAGTCTTCCCGGGTCATCAACTCCGCATTGATATCATCGAGCTGCTTTTGCAATTCCAATGCTTCTTCATGACAGGACATCGTTTCATCCAGGACTGTTTGTGTTTCGTTGAGCTCAAATTCCTGTCTCAGATAACCTACAGTTGTTTTGGTCGGAAATTCCAGAGCGCCTTCGTCCGGTCTAGCCTGCCCTGCTATTATTTTTAACAGCGTCGATTTTCCTGCCCCATTTCTTCCGATAAGACCAATTCGTTCTTTGGGACTTATCATAAAACTTATTTCATCCAAAAGGCTTCTTTCCCCGTATTTTACTGATATATCTCTGACGTAATACATTTAATTGTGTTGATTTGTATTTTTATAAATACGGATAAAATAATATTTGACTGCTGATTTGCTATTTACACAAGGTTAACCTCAAAAGATAGCAGATCTGATGAGGGCAGATATTTTCAATTGAGGCTCACTGAGTCCGGCATCTGAGCTATAACTGTATAAGTATTGCCTTTGTTGTGGAGTACGGTCTGCCACAATACAAATGGTTTGATTCTGAATAAATAATTGGCATCCATATCATCCACCAGCCAGGTGAGTTCTTTCATTTCTTCTACCAGCTGTCCCTCAGACCATCCACTGTAGCCCACAAAAAATTTGATGTTATTATCTTTTATGACGCCGTTTTCCATAAGAAATTTCAACTTTTCAAAATCTCCACCCCAATATACGCCGGGACTTATTTCAAGACTGTTTTCCAGTAAGTCTCCTACATTGTGCAAATAATGTACACTATCTACTGCTACAGGTCCGCCTACATGAACCGGCGCATTGGATTCAGGAAAATCCGCGATTAACTCATGGATCTTAATATCCAAAGACTTATTCAATATAAAACCGGTGGTACCGTGGTCTCCATGTTCACAAATGAGGATTACTGCCCGTTTAAAGTTCGGATCAAGCATAAATGGCTCTGCTACCAATAATTTTCCAGCTTTTAACTCCATGTGTTACAGGGTTTCGGTTTCAATACTTCTGTCTACCTTTTTGATCAGTCCTGAAAGCACTTTTCCGCTTCCACCTACTTCCACAAAAGAAGTAATTCCATCGCCAAACATTTTTTCAATGGTCTGTGTCCATTTTACAGCTCCTGTGAGTTGATCTACCAGGTTGATTTTAATCTTTTCGGCATCAGATTCAGGCATGGCAGTTACGTTTTGGTATACCGGACAAAAAGGCGTATTAAATGGTGTTTCCAAAATAGCTTTCGCCAGCTCCTTTCTTGCCGGCTCCATCAGTGGACTGTGAAATGCACCTCCGACTTCGAGTTGTATGGCTCTTTTAGCCCCGGCTTCCAACAACTTTTCCATGCCTTTGCTAACGCCGGTCATAGATCCCGAAATCACCAACTGACCCGGGCAATTGTAATTGGCGGCTACCACCACATCATCTATATCTGCACAAATTTTTTCCACCACACTATTTTCAAGACCCAGGATAGCAGCCATTGTACCAGGTACTGCTTCACATGCAGCCTGCATAGCCATCGCACGGGTATAAACGAGTTTTAATCCGTCTTCAAAACTTAATGTTCCATTGGCCACCAAAGCAGAAAATTCACCCAATGAATGTCCTGCTACTGCATCAGGCAAATAAGTAGCTTTGGCCTTTAAAGTGGCTATGGCGTGCACAAAAAGAGCCGGCTGTGTTACTTTGGTCTGTTTGAGTCCTTCAGCAGTACCATAAAACATTATCTTAGACAACTCAAATCCCAAAACTTCATCCGCCAAAAAAAATATATTTCTCGCAGTCTCATTGGATTCAAAAAGGTCTAGACCCATACCTTCAAATTGTGCTCCCTGTCCGGGAAAAACAAATGCTTTCATATGCTTTTTATTTGAGTTTTGCTGATATCAGACTTAAAAATTCATTTCTGGTTTCCATATTTCTGAAGTCACCAGTAAATGCAGATGTGGTGGTTGAAGAATTTTGTTTCTGAACACCGCGCATCATCATACACATATGGGCTGCTTCTATAACTACCGCTACGCCAAGCGGCTTTAATGCATCATCAATGGCGTGAAGAATCTCGTGGGTAAGGCGTTCCTGAACCTGCAGGCGCCGTGCAAATACATCGATGACTCTTGGAATCTTGCTTAGTCCCACTACATAGCCATTGGGAATGTATGCTACATGCGCTTTACCAAAAAAAGGCAATAAATGGTGTTCACAAAGAGAATATACTTCGATGTCTTTGACTACGACCATTTCATTGTAATCTTCTTTAAAAAGTGCGGATTTTAAAATATCTTCGGCACTTTGACCATAACCCTGTGTAAGGAATTGTATTGCCTTCGAAGCACGTTCAGGTGTTTTTTCCAAACCGTCCCTATTTTTATCTTCGCCTAACAGGTCCAGAATATCTTCATATTTCAGTCTGATAGCTTCTGTTACCAAAGGGTCATAGGAATCACTTTTTTTGTATGCCATATTTTTATTTTTCGCCGTAATATTCAGCAAATATCGTATCAGTCTCCTGCAATTTTATACAATGCAAATTACACCCATGAATATGCGGCTCAAGTTGCTCCCAAATCATGACGGCCATATTTTCTGTGGTAGGCATAACCCCTGGTGGAATAAAATCGATGTCCAGATTCAGGTTTGAATGATCCAGTTTATCTGTGATGACTTCCCGTATGATTTTACTTAGCTTTTTTGCATCATGGACAAACCCTACCACAGGATCCGGTGTACCTTTTACGGTAACAAATAATGTATAATTGTGTCCATGCCAGTTTTTATTGGCACATTTTCCAAAATACGCAAAATTCTCTTCCTCAGACCAGGCATTGATCCACAATTTGTGTGCTGCATTAAACTTTTCAACTCTGGTCAGATATACGACGGCCATACTAGATTTTCAAAATTGGACGCAAAATTACAAAAAAATGCTGAATTATTGATAAAGGTATCTCAGACAAAATAAGAAAATCATGTAAAACTTCAGATCATAGAAAATTTCCGAAACTTAACGTATTACAATTTTCCATCAAAACAGTTTTACAAATATTTCCTAACATAAGTAACCATTCACACAAAAACATCAAATTAACACAACATTTACAATTTATACACCTGTTTAACAGAAAGATATAAATTACGATTAACTATATGTTATTATTTACATTTTTTGTATTTTTTATTATATTAATATCGATGCATATTTGTATTATGAAAGGAAGTAAAATACTTCACAATCATACTGATTAAAGAATCAGTCAGAAAATTCGGATATGCTCATGGGATTAAAAACAAATACGGACTACGGGTTGATTTCCAAATGAGAGACCGGAAATCATCCCGTATGTTCGACTACCGGATTACAAATGTGGATTGAGTTTTAGTTATTATAAAGAGATGGAATTATCGGGCTTGAGAAACCTGATGATCAAAAAGTTTTGGTAAATGTTTATGGGATCGAAAGATCAAAAAATGGCTACTCCGAAAGAGTGGCCATTTTTTTTTTTTTGCAGGCCGGGATCAAATATGGTATTTAAACAAGAAGGTTTATCGGAGATATCCATTTTATATTCAATTTTACTCAAATGTTATACCGACGATAATTTTCTTTAAGAAAAATTATGTCTTCATTATAAAGACGATAAATGTCTTTAAAGACTAGCTTCGCTTCGTCCTTACTCAAAATCAATAAATTAGGAAAATATTTTTTGTAGTCCAATTTATTTTGAGTATAAGATAGTAGATTTTAAAATAGAAGCTCTTTGTATGTATTTCCTTTTTAATCCAATCTGCAGGATTTAGTGTTTGGCTCTTAACACGCAGTGTTCTATAATTTCAATAGATTTTAGCGTTTGAACTCAAAGGCAAGGAAGATTTGAATATTTGGTAATATTTTTGGACAAATCAAAATTTCAATTTAGCCAAATGTAGTATATAAAACATACATTTGGACGAATTCAAAATAAACATATGTATATAGACATGATATTCAATTGTTATTAAAACAAATTATCTAAAATAATCTGGTTTATAAATATACCGCTGTGAATACTTTTTTCTAGCCCGTATGTCGTAATGATCGTGGGGAAGACAGCTTTATTTTTACTATCACCGCTAGAAATAAAACTATTGATTTTGTTTTGTATTTCTTCGGCATACTTTTTAGTTAGCTTATATTTGCCCAGACTAAATTTGATTTCACACAGATTGACCACGTTGTCTTTACCATCTATGATGAGATCAATTTGCGCTTCTCCTGATCGCCATGAATAAGCTTCACTACCGATACCTTGTATTCCTAATG
Organism: Saprospiraceae bacterium; assembly: GCA_016714445.1. Taxonomy (GTDB): domain Bacteria; phylum Bacteroidota; class Bacteroidia; order Chitinophagales; family Saprospiraceae; genus OLB9. The sequence goes on from JADJNF010000009.1 coordinate 29,438, forward strand.
CCTTTTTTATAGCTGAGACGTGAGTCAGACATACCAACTCAAAAGAATATCCCGACCATGCGAAGTACTTAGATGAATTAAAGTTGTCAATCCAATATGTGGTGTCTGATGCAGAAACTTTACTAAAATGATTTAAGTAGAAAAGAGAGTAAAAGTCGATCAATTGATACACTTGATCCTTTTCCTTTTTGCCATATGCTTGATATCTTCTGATAAAGGAACTCTCTTCCAGTTCTTTCAGAACATTGGTTGTGGTACCTCCTGTATCTAGTTTTGATAGTGAGAGAATTTCAGACCTCGTCATACCACTACCTTTTTTGGCCAATGCAGCCATGACCGATTGATGTCTTTGATGGTGGCTAAATAACGAACTTAACAAAAGATCATATTCTGATTTGAAAAACGCATTGGACTTGAAGCACAAAGTATTTATATTTTGTACATCACTATGTGAGACATTGATTTGTTCCAGGTAGTAAGGTATCCCTCCGAAAACCATATATAACTGTACGATCTGATACTTACTGTATTGCGCACCCAAATTTTTAAGAAATGCTTCTGTTTCTGATAAGGTAAAAGGTTCAATCTGCAATCTTCTAGTCACTCTATTGTGCAAACCACCTTTATTGTTGATAAGTTTTTTAATCATCCACGATGCTGCCGACCCGCATCCAATAAGCAAAACATCACTTCTCATATTGGCCCAGCCATTCCAAAAATGCTCAAGCGCCTGCACAAAATTAGCGTTTCTAGTGTCCAACCAAGGCAACTCATCAATAAATATGACTTTCTTTTTTAACTTGCTTTTGGTAATTTTATCTCTCAGTAACTGGAAAGCAGAGAACCAGTCCGTCACAAAATCTTCGCTACTTATAGATAGCTGTTGTGCCATTTCCACATTGAAGTTGGTGATTTGCTTTTGGAGTGTAGAATTTGCCAATCCTGTAAAAGTAAAAAATAAACGACCTTCAAAATGTGATTTTACAAGAAATGTTTTGCCTACCCTTCTGCGTCCATAAACAGCAACAAAATGTGCACTATTAGAACGATAACAATCATCAAGCACATCTATCTCTTCTTTGCGTCCTATCAGTATTTTAGCCATGATACAAAATTTTGAAGCAAAGATAATAATATTTTTTGGACAAATCAAAACTTCAATTTAGCCAAAAGTGGTATAAAAAACATACTTTTGGACGCATTCAAATAATAAATATGTATATTAAATTGAAATAAAGTTATATAAGTATCATGTTTTTATTATTTATTCTAAGGTAGTTTTTTTTTAAAACAAAGCAGTCAATTACTTTTTTTCAGATACATCCATTTTGTATCTAATTGTATCCAATTGCAAAGTTAGGGCGCTTCTATTTTACTTGAAATAAAAAATTGATATGATGGACAATAGAGCTCTCTTACGTGATGACCTTAATCTCTTAAAAATTGTTTTTGTTCAAATCTTGGAAAAATTGGTAACGAAGCATTTGAAGATAATGCAATCTCCCTATTTTTCAAAAAATAATTGTCTGGATTTCCCTCAATAATTTCTCCCCTTAACTCAATACAGTTATTTAAAACTAACAATTTGACTCCTTTTTCAGATGCAACCAAATATTCTATAAAGTACCCATCTCCTATTGGTAGTTTATATATTCCAAAATCATCTCTAAAAGGAGTACCTATTATAACAACCTCTCTAAAATTAGGTAAAACAGTATCTTCAGGGTAAATATCAAAATCGGGTCCTTTTTCTACATAGGATATTTTTTTAAACCGAACACCACTAATTTTTTGATAAGATATAATTGAATATAGTCGTTCGTCAACAATGAAAGTAAATGAATTATCAAAAAAATAATCTAGCGGCCAATCATTAACTACCAACTTAAAATCAGCAAATGTGTTAACATCAAAATTCATTAACTCTTCATTATCTAGCTTTTCGTATCCTTCAAATGCGATTGGAATGATGTTGTAAAATTTTGAATTCATTTTGCGATAATTTAAACATTGATGTCAATAATATAAATGAATTCTTCTATATGAAATTCGAAAATTCATAATTCGTCATTAGTAATTCCAAAATAATACTCACACCATCCCTTCCAATCTCCTAATATCATCCTCCAATATCTTGATCCTTTCCTGTCCATCAGCAAGTTTGGCTTTTTCTTTGGCTACTACTGCTTCGGGAGCTCCACTTACGAACCGTTCATTGCTGAGTTTACCTTGTACAGATGCTACGAATCCTATTTGATACGCTAGTTCTTTGCGTTTTTCGTCGAGTTCTGCGGCTACATCCATCGCTTGTTCCATGACGACGATGCACTTTTCCGTACCGGAGATGAATCCTATACCTGCGGTGTTTTCATCTGCTGTGATGGCGATTTGTTTGAGATTTCCGAGTTTGATACAGATATTCGACCATCCAGATTGTGTCAATAGAACATCGGACCTGTCACTTTTCACTAGGAAGACATCGAGTTCATCCTTCATCTTGATGCCATTTTTATTTCGGATATCACGGATGTTGGTGATGATGTCTTTGGCTTGCTCTACCCTATCTATGATGGTCTGATCAAAATTACCAGGCTTAGGATAGCTACTCAAAATACAGTCATTGCCAACAGCTCTTTCTCGGAGTGCATGCCAAATTTCTTCCGTGATGAACGGCATAAATGGATGCATCAACGAACAAATCTGACTGAATAGTTCTATGGTGTTTTCTTTGGTTTGTGGTGCCATTTTTTCTCCAAAACCTGGTTTCACCATTTCCAGATACCACGAACAAAAGTCTGTCCACACAAAACTATAAATACTGATCAAAGCTTCAGAAAGTCTGTATTCCTTAAAATTTTTATCGATATCTACTGCCAGTGATGTCAATTTGTGCTGCATCCATTGGAAAGCCAATGTTTCGCCTTCACTAGCTTTAAGATTGGATTCTATTTCCCAACCATCTACCAGACGAAGTGCATTCCATATCTTATTGCAAAAGTTACGACCTTGCTCTACCAACTTCTCATCAAACAACAAATCACCACCTGCAGGCGAACAAGACAACATACCAAAACGGACACCGTCTGCACCAAAATCTTCAATCAATTTTAGTGCATCAGGACTATTACCCAGTGATTTTGACATTTTACGACGTTGTTTATCACGTACCATTCCAGTGAAATATACATGCTCAAAAGGTCTTTTGCCTTCCCATTCGTAGCCTGCCATGACCATCCTTGCTACCCAAAGGAAAATAATATCCCATCCTGTTACAAGCACAGATGTAGGGTAATAATAATCCAGTTCTTTGCGATCATTAAAACCATTAAAAACGGAGATTGGCCACAACCATGACGAAAACCAAGTATCGAGTACATCTTCATCTTGTCTCAAATCTTCAGCAGTGATGGACGGATATTTTTCCTGGGCAATAGCCAATGCTTCTTCGGCTGTTTCTGCTACAAAAACATCTTCACCATAATAATAAGCTGGAATCCTATGTCCCCACCAAAGCTGACGGGAAATACACCAATCCTTTATATTATCCATCCAATGTCGGTAGATATTCTTTTGATTCTTAGGAAAAAACTCTACTTCATCTTTTGCCACTGCTTCTGCAGCTGGACCGGCAAGCGCTTTCATGTCTACGTACCATTGGAGCGACAAACGTGGTTCAACCACCGAATTTGTTCTTTCTGAACGACCTACGTTATTCTGATAATCTTCGATTTTATCAATATATCCGCCAGCTTCCAGATCTTTGGCAAATTTTTTACGGACAATAAATCTGTCTTCCCCGATATAGACGGTGGCTTCCGGACTCATAGTTCCGTCTTCATTGAAGACATCCACCACTTCAAGTTGGTGACGTTTTCCAATTTCGTAATCATTGACATCATGTGCTGGCGTGACTTTGAGCGCTCCGGTTCCGAACTCCATTTCGACATATGTATCGCATATAATGGGAATGACACGACCTATGATTGGAACAATTACCCTTTTTCCATGTAAATGGGTATATCTGGCATCTTCCGGATGGATGGCCAGAGCAGTATCGCCGGGAATGGTTTCAGGCCTTGTAGTAGCGACAGTAATAAAATCAATACTACCTTCTATCTGATACTTCACAAAAAATAATCTGGATTGCTCCAAACCATAGATCACTTCTTCATTGGACAATACCGTTTTGGCTTCAGGATCCCAATTGACCATACGTTTGCCCCTGTACAACTTGTTTTTCCTGTATAAATCTACAAACACCTTAATAACCGCTTCTGACCTGACTTCATCCATCGTAAATGCTGTACGATCCCAATCGCAAGAAGCACCCAATTTTTGAAGTTGTTTCAGGATGATGCCACCATATTCTTCCTTCCATTCCCAGGCATATTCCAAAAACTGCTCTCTCGTGAGGTCACCTTTCTTAATGCCTTTTTCACGGAGCATTTTTACGACTTTGGCTTCTGTGGCTATCGAAGCATGATCCGTTCCCGGTACCCAACAAGCATTTTTGCCATCCATACGGGCCTTTCTGATGAGAATGTCCTGAATGGTATTGTTTAACATATGCCCCATGTGTAAGTACCCCGGTCACATTGGGTGGCGGAATGACAATACTAAAAGCTTCTCTTTCGTCAGGTTCAGAATGGAAATATTTTTTTTCCATCCAATGGCTGTACCACTTATTTTCTACTTCTTCTGGATTATATCTGGATGAAATCATTGACTTAGTATTAAGTTTATGAATTTATTAGTATAGATTAGATTTTTCTACCATTTTAATTAATAACTTAAGGTGTACACATCGGTAATCCCCGATTTTTTTCTACGACAATAACAAAATTGCCGTAGTCAGATTCATCAAAAGTTTTAGTGAAAATGTCCCGTCCGGCAAGCGTATTGGTAATGGAAGGTATGGTATTTGAATGCCCTACAATAAAAATACGATTATAATCAGTAGAGTTTTTGACCGTTTCAAGTAAATCTTTTAATGTTTTGTTTTCGTAAGGTAATATTTTCATGGCTTTAATATCTGCCAGAGAATCCACGGTAAACATGGTTCTCATGGTGATCGTAGAATAAATAGCATCCACCCGGGTACCCCGCATTATATCTGCAATTTTTGTAGCGCGAGCCAGCCCTTCAGTAGTGAGTGGTGGTTCATCTTTTATGGAGGTGTCTTTTTCAGCATGACGCACCAGATAATAAATTTTGGAGATGCTGTCTTCATTTAAAACCAACTTTTGGCTGTCTTCAGTGATGATAACGTTGGATTCAATCGCTTTTAACATCTTGCCATTGATATCAACCGTTTTTACTTCCGGTTTACAGGACATTATCATTGTGGCAATTAAAGCCCCGACAATAGCTAACTTAACTCCAAATCCAAAAAAAAATGACTTTTGCATAACTACTATTTAATTTTTGTATAAAAACTCTACCTGAAAAAGTATCAAATTCTATTTCTGTGTCCTTTTGGCAGATTGATATTTATCCTTGACGGAAACAACAATGACATCATGAATCAGGCTGTAACCTGCTTATTTTCAAAAATATCGACATCTACTTGTGTTTGTATTAAATCATCCATCGTTTCTCTTCTTCTGATGAGATAATCTTCTCCTTCATGAACCAGAACTTCAGCCGGTCTGTATCTCGAATTGTAATTGGATGACATGGTATAACAATAGGCTCCTGCGTTATAAAAAGCCAGAATATCACCTTCATTGATTTCTGTCATTTTTCGATTTACGCCAAAGGTATCCGTTTCGCAGATATATCCTACCACGGTATAAATTCTGGACCTGCCTTCCGTTTTTGATATATTTACTATTTTATGGTAGGAATCATACAGCATAGGTCGTATCAAATGATTCAATCCCGAATCTACGCCAGCAAAAACTGTGGAAGTGGTTTGTTTTACGACATTAACTTTTACCAAAAAAATACCGGACTGACTCACTAAAAACTTACCCGGCTCAAACATCAATGTCAGTTCCCTGCCATAAGATTTGCAGAACTGTTTAAATCTTTTAGTGATTTTTTCACCCAATTCTTCAATGTCTGTCTCGATATCCTCCTCTTTGTAAGGTACTTTAAATCCGCTGCCAAAGTCGATGTAACTCAGGTCGTGAAATTCCTTTGATACTTCAAACAATATCTCAGCACCTTGCAAAAATACTTCAATGTCCAGAATATCACTACCCGTATGCATATGAATGCCTTCTACGATCATACCATGCGCCTTCACTATCCTATGAATATGAGGAGTCTGATGAAATGAAATTCCAAACTTTGAATCAATATGCCCAACACTAATTTTACTGTTGCCACCGCCCATGATATGAGGGTTGATGCGTATACAAACAGGATATTCAGGATATAAACTTCCGAATTGCTCTAAAATGGAAAGGTTGTCTATATTTATTTTAACTCCCAGCTCTACTGCCAGAGAAATCTCTTCAATGGAAACACAATTGGGTGTATAAATGATATCTTCAGGATTAAAACCGGCTAATAATCCTATTTTTACTTCCTGTATTGACACTGTATCCAATCCGGTGCCAAGAGATTTAAAATATTTAAGTACCGCAATATTATTCAGTGCTTTGCATGCATAATTGATTTTCAACCGTTTCAAGTCAAAAGCTTTTGTTAATCTTTCATATTGCCTCTTCATCACTGCTGTCTCGTAAATGTACACCGGGCAGCCATATTTGTCGGCGATCGCCAAAGGATCTACTCCACCTTCAAGTAAATATCTGTTGTCTTCTATATGCATTTTTGATTCTTATTTAAGAGTGCAAAGATAAGACAATTTGTCAAAATGAACATCAGGTGACTAATAAATGGTAAGTTTTAGCAGATAAATAATAGATAATTAAGAAAAATACAAAATAAATACCTGAAAATCTTACGAATTTATTTATCTAAAGAAATTTAATTGCTTAGGCCACCATAATCCTACCCTTTCTTTATACTCTTTGAAATGATATCCAAATCTGGTTTCCAAATCATCTTCTTCAGCCGGACGAACAAAATAATGCCATAAAAAAGCGCCTGAAATGGCATAAATAATAACCAACCATGATCCTGTAATAATTCCTACTGAAATGCCCTGACCTATTCCAGCAACAGCCATAGGATTTCGAAGATATTTATAAGGACCTTTTGTAACCAAAATATTGGGACAATCTAAAGGGAGAGGTGTCCCCTTTCCCACCCAACTCATGGTCCATCCGCTGTACAGACCCAAAAAACTACAACAAAAAAACATAATCCAGCCAATAAATTCAAAGCCGTCAAATGTCATAATGGCAAAATATAACTGAAACCACACAATACCTCTGGGAATTACATAAAGAAAAAATACCCAAAAAATAATGATTTGAAAGATAGTTTTTAGCAGATTGACAACATTGCTGCTGGCCCTGGAAGGAGTAAAAACATTGTAAAAATCCATATTACTTCACCATTTCTGCTTCCTCCAGCACGTAAATCAGATAATCAAAATTATCCCGATTCAACTTCAAGCGGCCTCTGAATTTTATTTTTGTATCCACCTTAAGCACCGGCAATTTTTTGGGTGATAAAATATCTATAATAGATTCAACACCTGCTTTACCGCAAAAAAAACACTGGGCAAAAGGATAAGCGGATAGAATAACTATTTTTTCATTTCCAGTCTCATCTACAGGTATATAAAATCCTTCTACCTGAACTTTTTTACCATCCAGAATTTTAAGTGTATCGCTAAATATCGGCAAGGAAACTTCCATACCCATCTTTTCGTTATATTGCTCTTCAAATTTTACGCTCATGAGATACTTCCAAGGAACAATGAAGGCATTACCATCCTTTTGGAATATTGAAGTAGCCAAAACTTCATGTTGAGAAAGTGTGTCAATTTGTATTGAATTATCAGAAGCATTTCCGACTTTTTGATCAGATTTACATCCCAAAACCAATAGTAATCCAATATAAATGACAATTCTAAATTTTATGATGAAATTCATGGATATAAAATTAATGACTAAAAATGATACATTTAAATATTGGGTCTGCTCCGAAAAGCAAAAAAATCAAAGGTTCATAAAAACATAATTAACAAATATTTAAAAAAAAATCGTGTATCAATGTGCTTTAGTGCTTTGGGTAGAATTATACTATTCAGATCGAAAACCATACTTTATTATCTATTTTCATCTTCTTCATACATAATTCTGGAAGGAACTCTGATCAACTTTCCAAAAAAAATCGCATTGGTGAACATTCTGTCTGTGCTATACCACGACCCTCTGAAAAGCGGATTATCTGCAAAAAGAATTGCCCTGCCTTGTCCAATCTGACTCACCACACATGATGCAGCGTGTTTTAAATAGTCATTCATGATATTGTTTGAAATGTATCCATCCACATGTGGAGCAGATGTATATTTGGAAATGGTAGAATACTCACTTTCACTGGGGCTGAGCCATACTGTATTATTTTTATAAACCGGAATGTCCTTGGTCGTATAACCAAAACCAATGGGATGAGTGATATCTATAACAGATTTCAAAATAACTCCACCCAAACTTTCTTTGCCCATAATTTCATCAGCCTGATCAAAAGGTAATCTTGCCAACATGGATTTGTCCTTTTTAGGACCTTCGACAAGTTTTTCTTTGACCAATTTATTTTTTATTGCCCATGATACAGCGGTACCACTGGCTATAAGTGTATTGCCTTGTGATACCCAACTCCCTATTTTTTTAATATCCACCGAATCCAGACCAGAATAGTTCCCTGAAACCAATACCAAACTATTATATTTCGACAGATCCAAACTCTTGAATCTATGCAGCATTACCTTGGTCACAGGCATTTTCAGCCGCTGATCGAAATGATGCCACACTTCTCCTGCTTCATAGGCACTGGTGCCTTCACCAATAAGCATAACAACAGAAGGCTTTTCGAGCGCCTGTACGTGTCGACTTCCGACGTCAACGCCTTGCACACTGTATCCTGTAGGCAAGTCATAGATTGGAATCTGAAACTTATTTTGCACTTCTTGCATGTGGCTGAAGATTTCATCTGCGGTCATTTTTTGTTTTGCTACAGGAAGCATAAGTGTACCATAATTGGCATTAAAAGTTTTGCCCCCTGAAGTTTTTACCGAGTACGGTCGAAATGAAGTAGCCAGCACAAGACCTTTATTCTGTAAATAGTGTAACGCACCGGCAGCATTGCTATCGTTCCAATCAATCATATAACCATAATCCGATCTTGAGACAGTTGGCGATTTTACTAGTTCACTATTTGACTTTATTTCATCGCCAAAAATTGGGAGTACTTTGTCGCCCTGGTATTTAATATTGTAAAAATTTGCCACAGACCAAGCTGATGCGTCATAAAAAACACTATCGTGATACACCTGATAAGTTTCAAAAAAAGTTTGTACCATACGATATTGAGCCTGTTTGGTCGGGACTATATATCCTGATTTTTCTTTATTATAGTACACCTTCACTTTATGAATCAATAATTTATCGATGAAAGCTTTCATAAGATTTGGATCTGATCCTTTGCCAAAACTATAAGACTTAATTTTGTCAGTTTCAGCATTGGTAAGCGCAGATTTAAAAAAGTCGGTCTGATATTTTCTCAACTTACCTTTATTATCTATGGCTGCCTGAATGGTGGACATTCCAGCAACATACTGATTTCTGATGGTAAAGGAGAAAGTCATATCGCCATATGGCGTCTGCTGAACATGTCCTCTGGAACTGGCCTGTTCAAACAATAAAGCCAATCCACCTTGTAAGTCGCCATAAGATGAGCCGTAACCAGGATAAGTGCCATCAAACACTTCTTTGGTAAAATACAATGACCCAATACTATCCATCGCTTTTACATAATAATCTCCAAATATATTATTCAGATCTACATAATTTTCTTTGGGCATTATTGGATTTTTGGAACCATTGGTCTTCATAGGTTCAAAGAAAAATGAACTGTTGGTGCCCATTTCATGGAAATCGCCGATTACATTAGGATACCATTGATGATACCATTCCAGCTTACTTCTGCTTTCAGGATGAATAGCCAAAAGCCAATCTCTATTCAGGTCAAACCAATAATGATTTACCCGACCTCTGGGCCAGTTTTCATTGTGTTCGACATCGGCATTATCGGATACAAGATGCTCTGCTCTATACATATTAGCCCATTGGGTATGTCGCTCACGACCATCCGGATTAATGGCTGGATCAATGAAGATCACAGCATGCTTAAGATAATCCATGACGGACTTCTGGTTGGATGCCAGCAAAGTGTAGGCGGTAAGTAGTGCAGCTTCCGAAGTAGATGGTTCATTTCCGTGCACACTATAACCCATATTTATCACAAGTGGCAAATTTTTTGAGGTTGTTTCATCATATTTGTCTATCGATGCCAGATGTTGTTTTCTGATATTCTCAAGATTTTTTAGATTTTCGGCCGACGAAATGACAAGCATAGATAAGGGTCTGCCTTCATAAGTTTTGCCATATTCTATATACATTGCATTTTCAGAAGCTTCATCCAGTGATTTGAAATAGGAAATGATCTGATCATGTCTGGTATGGAACTCACCTATTTCATAACCCAAAAATTTTGATGGAGCTGGTACCTTCTCACTAAATGGTGCGTATTGTTTGTAAAAATAATTTTGTCCGGCACCCAGATGGGAAGCTATTAAAAAGATGATCAAAAATTGAATTCGCATTAGATAAATATTTTAGATAAATGAAGTAAGGTCATGGTGCAAAGAAAGTGAAATTTAACTTAAAAACATGAAAACGAATAGTATTTTGAACTAATAAAAGTCATTTATGTTTGCTTTGATGAGGCAAATTTTACCTTTGCAGATTTTTATCACTAAAATAGTAAGGAAACAATACCCATGGCAACTATAAAATTCAGATTTGAAGATACAAATATTGCTGACGTAATCGCTGAAGGTGTGTCAGAAGGATACTCCATACTGGAAGCCACTGAAGACTTTGATGTACATCTCAATCACAATTGTGGTGGTGTATGTGCCTGTTCAACCTGTCACATATATGTAGTGAAAGGTGGAGATGATCTGGAAGAAATATCTGACAAGGAAGAAGACTTTATAGATCGGGCCATCAATCCAAAGATCGAATCCAGACTGGCTTGTCAATGTATTATTCTCGATGAAAATGCGGATATTGAGGTCATCATACCCGACCAGAAAAATATCATCGGGCACGAGCATTAATTGACTCCCTGTACTCCATCCTGTAATGCACTTTTTAAGAAGTTTATTGACTCAACAGGAAGAAAATCATGTAAAATATAAAAAGGCTCTGAAAATAAAAATCTTCAGAGCCTGTAATAAATATTGAACTTAGTTATACCTTACACTTCAGGGTCATCAGGAGTATTGCTGTTGTTATCTCGTTCTGAGTTTGGATAAGGGTAGAAATTTCTGTTTCTCTCAAAATTAGCATCCAAAGGCCCCGGACGACCGAATCTTCTACTATCATCCAGCTTAAGTCCGCTTAAATAAAGCTCTATACATCTTTGTTTATAAATTTCTTCAAGGACTGCTGTTTTGGTTTGAGCACCATTGTAAGCTGGAAGATTAGCAAATACACCATAAGGATCACTTGTTTTTGTTAATACCTTATTTAATTCAGTAATAGCTTCCACCACCTTGTCTTCTCGGGCAAGGACTTCTGCCTGAATAAGTATCATTTCAGCTGGCAAATATAATGGAATCGCATCTGTATCAGATTTAAAAAATCCTGTAGCCTTACTTAGTGTAGTACCACCAAGATAGAACGCAATTCTTGCATCTGAAGGATCAGGGGTAAGCGTGCCTTTAAGACCAAAATTGGTAATGCCTGCAATGACGTTATTACTGACAAAACCAGATCTATATACTGGATTTTGATTGACTGCATCAAACTTAATTCTGGACAACGCAGTAGCTTTAGCTGCTTCTATTGCAGCAGTTCTCGCCTCATTATTTTTGCCGTTCATCAAGGAAAAACGAGCAATTAATGCCTGAACAGCTGAAGGTAGATCTATATCGGTACCCACTTTCGAATTAAATGTGAGAGAAGGTGCGTTTGCTTTCAATGTGGTTTCTGCTTGTCGCAATAATGCAATCGCTTCGTCCAATGCTTCTGATCTAGAAACGAAAACAGGTTTTCTACCCCCAATATAATCTCCAGATGTAATAACTTCTGCTGTCACTTGCTCCCAATATTGAGCCATGGTACCCAAAGACAAAGCTTTGAAAAGATATCCGTAGGCCAATACCCCGGATTTGGTACCAGCATCTCCAATATTATTGGCGTTATCTATCAATAATTGTGCATTCGCTTTAGCAATATTTGCTCCAGCCCACAAATTAGCCATAGTCGTATTAGCACCATTTAAAGTTCCTTTCCCTGCTTCTAATGAAGCCAGAGTTGCATTACCCGTATTTAAAACTGTTAGCTCACCAGTAGATAACCCATTACAGACCACTTGAGAAAACAAAGTACTAGTACTACCAACTGACCATTGGGTTTTGATCCCAACTGCAAGGCCCATCAAACCATCGGGGGATTTAAGGACTTCCTCCTTTGTCGCAGCGTTAGGGTTTGTGTATTCTTTTGTACAATTTATAAGACTTGTCAATATGACTAGTGCTGCAATTACTTTAAAATATATTTTCATTTTAATAAAATTTTATAATTTGTTAGATAATGTATTATGTTAAAATGTTACACCTAACCTAATAATAATCGATCTTGGAATTGGAACAGCACCGAAGTCATCACCTCTGACCCGATCACTTTGACCTGCTGAATTTGCCTCAGGATCAAACCCTTGATAGCTGTCAAATGAAACTAAATTTCTAGCAGATATTCCAAAATTTAGATTTTGACATACTTTATTGATTTTGCCAAGGTCATAACTCAAGCCAATTTCTCTGACTTTGACAAAGGAGCCATCTTCTACATGATCTTCATTGATTCTAGTACCATTAATACCACCTGCTACTGAAGCCACGGTGCCTCTTGGTACGTCACCTTTTAATTCCTGTTCAGCTAATGGTCCCCAACCGACATTGTTAGAGGTAATCCTATTCCAATTATAAACATCAAATCCCATCACTGCATCTAATAAAAAGTTAAAAGTCAGTTTCTTATATCTGAAGTCAGATGAAAAAGAACCTGTCCATTTAGGTATCGGACTTCCTATTATTTTTCTTAATTCTGTACTTCCTAAACCTGTAGTTTTGGGCTGACCATCTGCACCTCTTTCAGGAGTTCCATTTTCAACGGTCGTTTGAGTACCTCTTTCTGGCTGGAATAATCCTTGATTAGTAAGTAAATACGCGCCATTGTTGTCTCTGGCATAGTAAGTCCCATAAAATACACCAAAAGGCTGACCTGACATAACTGACTGTCTACCATCTGCACCTCTTAGGTAAAAGAATCCGCCATCAATGCCGTATACTTTATTATCATTCTTATTATAGATAACACTTGCATTCCATTCCATATCTCTGGTTTTGTAAAGATTGGCGTTCAGTTGAAATTCTATACCATTATTTGACATATATGTAGAATCGTTGGATACATTAGTCACAATTGTATTTCCACCAACGCTTGGCGGTACAGGTTTTGTAAGTAATAAGTCTGTTGTTTTTTGATTATAAACATTAATACTAAGACCTATTTTATTGTTAAAGAAGGCAAAGTCACCTCCAAACTCCAACTCTGTTAAAAGTTCAGGACCTACAGATGGATTAGCAAATTGAGTTGGTGGTGTAATAGTAACCAAACCACCATTGGATGAAATAGCATAATTTTCATATCTGTCATATGGGCCTATACCTGTTTGATTTCCTGCCTGACCATAAGCCGCTCTGACTTTTGCTGATGATAATATCTTTTTGTCTTTTATATAGTCACTAAGTACCCAGCTACCTGAGATTTTAGGATAAAATTTATTTTGATTTCCTGCTGCAAACACAGATGACTTATCTACCCTGCCGGCAAGTGTCAAGAAAACCTGTTCCTTATACCCAAATGTTTGCTGCGCAAATGCTCCTGATATAAATCTTTCACCTATGGCTTGCACAGATCTTCTAAAAAGGTTGTTTGCAGCAGATATTGTTGTACCAAATGGCGCTAAATCACGTCCATCCTGTGCAGTATATTGATTCTTATTGTACATCAATTGGTAGCCAACCATGGATGTAGATGTTAAATCAGAAGTAATATCTTTTTGATAAGTGATGTTCATATCCTGATTTAGCAACATAACATTGTCTGTAGCAAAACTGCTATACCCATCAGGATAAAAATCTGCACTTACGCCTCCATAAGGAAGCCTCGGATGAAATTCATTTCCTTCTAAAGAATACATATCTGCTCCACCGATAATATCAACAGTCATACCCTTGATTGGGTAAAGACTAAGTTTTACATTACCCATTGTTCTATGGGTTTTTTGTGTAATGTCAAATGTCTCTATTATAGATAATGGGTTAACACGTACTTGTTCTACTTGCTTGAGATTATTATTGGCATCTCTATCATTAAGATTCCAAACGTTATCAATTATAAATACACCAGATATTGGATTGAAAAAATTATTACCATTTGGCATATCTTTTGACCTTGATAAGTTTCCACTTAATCCCATGGAAAGTCTTGCCCAAGAAGCCAACTCCTGATCAATGTTGAGTCTGAAATTATACTTTTTGAAATTAGTGTTTTTCATAATTCCATCATTATCAAAATATCCCATTGATGCATAATATTGCGTTTTTTCTGTCCCTCCGGAAAAGGACAAATTATTTTCAGTGCCATACGATGTCTGAAAAATATCATCCCAATAGTTGTATCGTTTTACATCATACTGATCTGTGACCAATGTTCGTGGAGTATAACCAGCTTTTGTAAAATTAACCCCTTGAGCAGTCAGTTGCGCATCTGTCCTACCTACAGTAAGTAAGATGGTCAATCTGTCTTGAGCCGTTTCAAGTCTTTCGTTTCCAGGAGTTCCAAATCTTTTACCATAAGTTGTCATTGGAATTTCTTTACGCAATTGATTTATCATAAAGCTGGAATTAAAGCTAATTTTTGTTTTTTCTGATTTTCCTCTTTTAGTAAAAATCTGAATCACACCATTTCCGGCTCTTGAGCCATACAATGCAGCTGCTGATGCACCAGAAAGTACTTCTACCCTATCAATATCATTTGGGTTTATGTCAACAAGCCTATTTTGTCCGGCTGAGAAACTTGTACCCATTGCATCTCCATTTCTATTGATGACATTTTGTGATGAATTATCAACTATCACCCCATCAATAACATATAACGGATCACTCGATCCATTGATGGATGAAGCACCTCTCAATCTTACACTGATTCCTCCGGCAGGATCACCTGAATTTTGCGAAATCTGCGCACCCATGACTTTACCTTGCAAAGCACCCAACGCATTAGTTGTTCCTGCCTTTGAAATATCATCAGCCTTAACTACTGAAATACTATTTCCTAATTGCCTCCTAGTTGTCGTTGAAGTATTTCCTGTCACCACAACTTCATCCAGAAATAAGGCATCTGAAGATAAAGTAAAATCCAAAGTCTGCTTTCCTCCACTTCTCACATCAACTCTAATAGTTGCATTACTGTAACCTATGTAACTAACTACAATCTCATAATTCCCATCTGTAATATTTCCACTTAAATTATAAACGCCATCGATATCAGTTATTGTACCAATCGACGTTCCTTTGAGTATAACATTTGCACCAATAAGTGGACTTCCTGTGTCATCAGAAATTATTCCATTTATTGTAAATCTGCCTTGTGCAAAAAGTCCAGCTTGAAAACATAAAAACATAAACACCCCTATGAGTATTTTGATCCGTTTGTGTAAATAATGTGGCATAAAAATGAATTTTTGGTTAATAAAATATTAAATTTCGAACCGTAAATCTATGTAAATATTTAATTATTAAAATATTTTACCACCAACAATTTTATACTATTTATTTAAAATCTTTTTTCTACTTTTAGAACAAGTTGATTTAGTAGACCTTAGGAAAAATACACAGACGTTACTAAATAATCTATTCATCTTGTCATTGTCAAAAAGTCCGCGTTTTATCCCAATTAGGAATATAAACCAAAGGATACAATCGAAATAATTGATTTTCTAATCACAAAAAGAACCTTTACAAATTAGGTCTAAACTATTGATGAAATTTTAAGCAGTAAAGCATTAAAACAACATAAAAAAGGCCTTTTAATCATCCAGAATTTGATGTCATTTTTGCCAAAATGAGATACAGTATTTAATTTTTATTTTTCATCTATCAGATTTTGTAACAAACAGCATTAATGTTCATACCTGCTCCAACAGAAGCAAATAGAACAATATCTCCCGTCTGTAACTGATGATCTGGCATCTGGTTTTTGATGACCATATCATAAAGGGTCGGTATGGTAGCTACAGAACTGTTCCCAAATTTGTGTATACTCATAGGCATAACGTGTGCCGGTATTTCCTTCAAGCCATATAATCTGAACAGGGACTTTATGATACCTTCATCCATCTTTTCATTGGCCTGATGTATAAATACTTTTTTTACTTCAGTAATATCAACCCCTGCTTTATCCAAACAATCTTTCATGGCTGCCGGCACATTTTTGATAGCATATTCATACACTTTCCTTCCTTTCATCTTGATATATCTTATTCTGGGATCTGAGTCAGGAAAATATGATTTACCAAAATTGATATAACCAGCTTCATCAACACAGTGTGACTGTGCACTTGCAGATAACATACCTGAATCTAAGTCCTTTTCTGTGTATTCCAATACTGTGGCTCCTGCTCCATCACTAAATATCATACTATCCCTGTCATAAGGGTCAATGACTCTGGACAATGTCTCACTTCCTACTACGAGGATTCGCTTCGCTATTCCTGCCCGGAAAAAAGCATCTGAATGAATAAATCCCTGTAACCATCCCGGACAACCAAATAATAAATCATATGCTACGCAGGAAGGATTAAAGATACCTAGTTTTTGTTTTAATCTGGAAGCCAAAGCAGGCACCGCATCCGTTTGTATATGGTGTTTTGTGACGTCACCATAATTGTGTGCAAAAATTATCTGATCTAGTGATTCTTTATCAATACCTGCATCTTCAATAGCTATCTGAGAAGCAATAAACGCAAGATCTGATGAATTAAGTTCATGAGTAGCATATCTCCTTTCCTCAATTCCTGTTATTTCCTGAAATTTTTGTACAATAATATCCGGTGAAGATTCGATCCGTTTATGATCTTCTCCATAAAAATCATGCACTGTAAAATCTCTGTTGGTCTTTATTTCTTCAGGTATATAAGACCCTGAACCTATGATTACTGTCCGAAACATGGTATATCCTGATTTAAGTGTAAAATTTTACATCAAAAGTAATTTTAAATATGATACTTTTGTCATTGTTTTAAAAAATATACATCATAAATGACAATTATCACCGAAAACATCATCGATGGTTTGATGGACAAATACGAAAACGAAGCGGCGTATCTGGAAGATCTTAAAAAAATGGCCGAACAACAACAGGATTTAGTTGCATTTATTGACCAGGAAAACTATACTTTGCTCACCGTTGATGAAGTGGCTTTGATGGAATATCTTACCGTCATTATTTATTCAGCATCTCAATCTGTTACAAATAAAAAACTATTTATCACCGGAAAACAACTTGAAAAATGCGAAGAAGAAAACTGGGATATATTTAATGCTACCAACACTAAAAACTTCGCTAAAATACTGGACAGGTTTTTTGAAAATTATCCTCAGGAAGATTTGTTGGCTTTGGTGGAAGATAGTCTTCAGCCAGAAGATGATAGTATTGTCACGCCTGTTGGCCGGGAAATTATATTTGTAGCATGTAAAAGTATCATTGATTCTATCCATTTGCAAAATAATTAGGCATTATTCTAAATTATAATCCCGGGATTTCCATCGACTTCATATTTTTATTTTTAATATATATGTAACCTTACTACACATAAAGCTGAAAATATGATTCATTACAATTTATTTAAAATCTTAATATGATTTTTAATAGAAATATTTTTATAAAATCACATTTCTGGCATGGTATTGGACTTAAGGTACATGTTCAGATTTATTTAAGGAATACTTAAGCAAATTGTTACTCGAGACCGGTTCAAGGGGAATTAGACCGGTCTCATTTTTTTTACCTACCCTATTCCTATCTCAACCAAACCATTTTTTTTAAATATAAATAACGTTGGTATAATAACATTGGCCTTCAGTTATCCATATTTCCCGATACCCAAAACTGTCTCCCAGTTTTCTGAATTCAAAGCTATCAGGATCTATCTGAACAAATGTAGACGGTGTGATAAATAATGTTATATTATTTTTTATAATTGTCCTTTCCATATGGTAGTGTCCACAAAATATCTGAAATTTTTTACCCAGGTATTTACTGCACAGATTTTCGAACCTTTCCATTTGTGAAAACATGTAAGTTGGCTCCATATGATTGGAGTGAGATATCAGCGGCGGATGATGCATACAAATGGTCACAGTTTCTGGTGATGATTCGATTTTTTCTTCCAACCATTTAAATTGAGTATCTGACATCATACCTTTGGAAGTATCCAAAAAAATGACATTACCGTCAACAAATTTCCTATCATAATACAGTTCTTCATCAAGCAATTCGCCATCCAAGCCAAAAACTTCAGCCAATACAGGTGATGTGTCATGGTTGCCCGGAATCACACAATAAGGAATAGAAATTTCATCCAACTGCGATTTGATCCATAAATATGTTTCTTTTATACCGGTTTTATGACATAGATCCCCGGCAACAATCATAAAATCATATTTTTTTTCTTTTATCTTTTGGATGGTTTGGACAAATTGTAATCTGGTATCCAGCCCGATGGGCAGCTCTCCTGGTGCATCTAAATGGATATCAGTAATCAAACATATCTTCATAATTTATATATACCTTTGAAATTGTTTTAATTTTTTGAATTCCTGAAATTAAATAAACCAAGGATCAAGTAAGTAAAATCTCCACGCATTAATCTCCATACCTTGATCATTTTATTCTAAAAAATCATCAGTTTAATTTGTAATCTATTCTGAGTCCTGCATTCCTTGGTGCTTCGATTAAGGCCGGACGATTAGTATACTCTACATTCAGAATATTATTGACCAATGTGGTGATTGTTACTTTTCCTGTCGTAAAGCTTAACCTACTATCAAGTAAAGTATATCCATTGTTATTAAAATCACGATACTGCCCTATACCAAACAAATCGATATTTACAGGAGGAACTGCCTCAAATGCTTTATCAATGTTGATGACATGACTCACTCGTTGGACTGAAACTCCCCATTTTAGTTTCCATATTTTTGCTTCCACATCCATTTTAAATTGATGTTTTGATCTGTATTTTAAGACATTTACTGGTTCTGATACACTGTTTCTAATTTGCGGAGATGTGTCATAATTTTTATAAATCGGATCAATAAAAGTATACCCTCCAAAAATATTAATCGGCACACCTAAGATAGAAGCTTGACCTGCAATGCTTAGTTCATAGCCACTGATTCTTGTATTTCCAACGTTTTGAGGTTGAAAACCAATTCTGCCCGGTTCGAAAACGAAGGTAAACTCGATCATATCTTCATACTCCGAAATAAAAAAGGCCGCATCCAGAAACCCTTTGAAACCGCCAAGAGCAAAGCCTTGTTTTAGCCCAAGTTCAGATGACCAACCAAATTCAGGATTCAATTTTGGGTTGGCAAAAATGGAAAAGCTACCAAATGTAGTAGTGACAAAACGCTCTGTCAAAGTCGGATACCTGTAGCCCTGTCCAAATGATGCCCGCAAAAATGAATACTTGCCCAACTCATAATTGGCTGCCATGCGGGATATCAACTGTCCGTCAGATGCTTTTCCACCGGGAATGGTATCCCCTAAAAAGTACTCGGGACTGGTCTGATCTACATATTCATACCTGATACCACCAGCAAGCGACAATTTGTCTCCGAAAGTTTTGTCCAGTTGCAAATAAGCCGCATAATTTCCGGAATAAAAAGTAGTATCACCCAAAATCTCAGAATCCACTTTACTCCATGCTCCAACTATACCAGTGGTCAGGATGAGCTTTTGTTTTTCAAATTTACGCTGAAATTGATATTCATTATATTGATTTAAAGACTTATTGGATTGATTGGTATTATTTTCATTGTTGACGGATATGGTTCTGGAAAGTAATTTGTGCTTATTGGAGTGTTTATCAATATAGGTAACGGATGGATCAATATAAAATCTTTTTGCGGTCCTATCCGATACAGTACCCTTGAGAGCAGTCATAGCGCCTGACCCTGGATTGGCCCATAGAAAAAAACTATTGCTTTTACTAAAATTAGCCAGACCTCCGAGTTGAAATGTGAGCTTATCATTCAATCGGTATCTAAGATTAATATTCCCCCTACCCCTCTTTTCATTGGTAAACTGATTAAATCCTTCCAGTTGATTATACAAACCGCTTACAATAATATCAAGTTTATCAAATTTTTGTTTGTGTACAAATGATGCATTATTTTCATACCGAAGAGAGTCCTTCCACCATTTTTTTGCTTCATCTTTTGGAGACAAAAAAATCGTGGATGAAACAGAAAACCTGGTCTCCGGATCAGATGTAGCATAAGAAGATCTGAAATTAATGATCCCATTTAAGGCAGCAGATCCGTACAAAGTAGAAGCAGCACCCTTTAAAACTTCAATCTGAGAAAGATTTTCAATCGGAATGTCATTCCAATTTGGGAAACCGGCATCAGGTTGCAAGGCCGGTACATCATCTATCAGAAGCATTACTCTGCTTCCTGCCCCATAGGAATATCCCGATCCTCCCCGAATATTTGCCTGTCCATCCAGAATCTGGACGCCGGGTACTTTATTTAGTATTTCATCAGCCCCAACAGCATTGACACTTCTGAGCAAATCCGGCTTTAGAATATCAATGGAAACGGTAGATTTAGATATGTTCTGCTCGTATTTCGAGCCTGTCACTGTAATCAGATCAAGGGTAGTTTCTGTTTCAGTCAAATAAATTCTTTTAGGTAAATCATCTATGGATTCCCAAAAATAACTTTCTGTTTGATAACCTATATATGTTAAAACAAACTTTGCGGGAAATACATTTTTATTCAAAAATAAGTATCCATCTTTATCTGTCACCAACACCATTTCACCTACCTGAACGTTTACTCCTATCAGTGGAATTTCGCTTTTACGATCTGCCACTATAATAGATATTTCGTCAGTCTGTCCCAAGATCTGCAAAGACGATACCAATATAAACGAAAATAGAATGATTGATCTAAGCATTTTTATTGATTTTCTGTGATAAAAGTAGTGACAATTTTATGGAAATCCATATAATTATGTACAATTTTATACAAAATGCAGCAATTTAGTAAATTTAGATTTTAATATTAAATAATATGTATATATTTGCGTCGTTGTAACAGACATCCCGCCTAGAATTTGAGTAAAGAATCCAAATCAAATTTTATTTAAATTCCAAATAAACCAGTTTTCATGTTACTTAATTACCGCTTTTCGGCTATTTATGCCATTTTTTTATTTTTCATCGTAAGTACTCAGGCTCAAGATGTTAAATATCCATCACTGGATAATCACTTTACTGATTATAATGTCATTCCTTTCAATACCTCAGAAATTATGAAAGATCTGAGTAATGTACAATTTGGGTATAAGACAAAATTTTTAGGTTGGGACATCACATTGGATGATTCTGGTATTATAGGTGACAAATACCAATGTGTAACCTATGATGGTCAGAAAACCACCATTCAGCCTAAAACTACTGCCCGGGCAATGAGCGGATACACATCACAGGGCGGAAGGGTGAGTCTTACTTTCAATGATAATTTCATACAGGGGTTTATACAGGCTGGCATGTTTACATTTTACATCGAGCCATTGACCAATTTTGATAAAAATGCCACAGAAGGTCTTTTTGTACTTTACAATGTCAAAGATATCAAACCCGGTCAGGAAAAGGTCTGTGGTGTAACAGATGTCCACAAGGCAAAAGATAATACAGTTTCGCAAGCCAATGAAGGTTCATGAGCAGGCAGTTGTTTTTCGATTGAATATGCTATCGCAGCAGATTATTCTATGTTTACAGGTTATATGAGCAGTGTCGCAGCCGTTCAAAATCATAATATCGCCGTCACCAATGATATGCAGACCAATTATGATGACGAGTTTGCTGATGTCGTACAATTTGAAATAGTCCAACAATTTATTGTGACATCATCTACCGGAGATCCGTGGGATCCATCGCTAAGTTCATCTACGCTACTGAATAGTTTTACTTCCTGGGGATCAAGTGGATTTGGTATAGCGCATGATGTGGCGAGTCTTTGGTCAAAAAGAGATTTTGATGGTCCATCTGTAGGAACTGTTGGGTTAGCATGGGTAGGTACAGTCTGTACTTCAAATAAATATAATGTTCTGCAAGATTTTACTTCTAATGCCAATTCAAAAAGAGTGTTATTGGCACATGAATTGGGTCATAATTTTAACTCCAGCCACGATCCATCCGGAAGCACTACCATTATGGCTCCTTCTGTACAGAACACGACTACATGGTCTCAAACATCGATCACTTCCATTCAAAACCACTATACATCAAGAAACTGTCTGGCAGTGTGCAATACAGGTCCACCACAAATCAGTTTTAAATTATCAAGTACCAATGTAACTGACTATGTCGGTACAAGTAGTGCAGGAAACTGCAGCCAACCATATAAAACCATATTTATACCTGTCGAAGTTAATAAAGCCACCTCCAATGCTGTTAGTGTTTCTGTGAATCTGGTCGCTGGAAATACCGCTACTGCAAACAGAGATTTTATTCTGGTAAATAATGTGTTAACGTTTCCTTCAGGGGTAAAATCTACACAAAATATAGAAGTAAGAATCATTGATGATGCGGTGGAAGAATTGACTGAAAACTTTTCTTTACAAATAAATATAACTGCAGGAAATGCCGTCTTAGGAGCAAATACGATACATATGGTCAATATTTTGGATGTAGATGGTGCATCTGCCACGTGTTGCTCTTCTGGTGATTTTATTACCTACGGCTCAAATGCCGGATCGACCAGCTTAATTTTCTGGGGCGAATGGGAAGATGCAAGAAGCAGGAACCTTTATCTTCCTGCTCAACTTTTATCAGCTGGGCTGACAACTGGTTACATTACATCCATTCAATATTTTGTAGCACATAAAAACTCCACGCAACCGTATCAGAATTTTAGAGTAGGTATCGAAAATGTACCTCAATCGACGTTATTGAATATGGAATGGGTACCGACAGAAGAAGTATTTTCCGGTACTATCACAACGGTGTCGAATCAGTGGAATGAAATTGTTTTCAATAAACCATTTTACTGGAATGGTACATCATCACTGTATTTTGAATTTTGTTTTGATAATCAATCATACACATTGAATGATTTAATAAGTTTTACCAATCCGGTTGGAGGAGTTTCCGGCAGATATGTGGAAGCTTTGATTAATGATGGTTTGTCTTCCTGCAATCTCTCAACTTCTAATGCAAACTCTGTGAACTATAACAACGGAAATCATAATTTTCAACCTCATTTTAAATTTAAACAATTAAACGCTTTAAAAGTAGAAACAGCCGTTAACAGTTTATCGAAGACAGAATTAAGAGTGAGTGAAAAAGCAAATTTTTACTCCCCGAATGGAAATATAATCGCCAGCGTAAAAAATCTTGGAAACATCGATATCGGATGTATCGAAGCCACCATCGAAACAACTGGTAGCGGGAAACTGGCTTTGCCAACCGGCGGGGGAGATTATACTGCCAAAACTTTTAAAATTACAGCCAGCCCAAATGCCTTGTATGAAGTCACTTTATACTATACACAAGCAGAACTGAATATCTTTGGTGCCAATGCCAATAAACTCAACATCATAAAAACACAAAGTACGCTGGCCACTTCAAATGCAGGGAATAGTACATTGACGGCACCTGATGTGATCGTGACGGGTCTTGGTGCTGATCTTGCGTATGCTTACAGTGGTGTATTTACAGGTTTTTCCCGATTTGCACTGACAGATCGTAAAGTCGATAACGGAAGTTCCATCAACAACGGAGATTTAGTGATTGCTGAACAGGGAAAAGGAATAATATTATCAAATAAAGGGGGAAGCAGCTATCAAATATCAGTCAACAATAGCGGATCCATCATTACACAAGTGGTGACCAGCCCTACCCCAAAAGCCAGAATGAATATTTCTAACCTTATAATGAACACCGCGGGTAAAAAACTGATTTTGAGATCACCAGACGGAAATTACAGAGTAATAAACATAAGCGATACAGGCGCGTTAAGTACCGCAACTACGACTTTACCTTCTGTTAGGGCGCAATTGACCACAGGTGACATCGAGCTAGAAAACGATGGCAGTGCATTAATTGTAAAAAGCCCCAATGGCCAATGTTGGAGATTGTTTGTTAACGAAACCGGAGTATTGCAAACAGTTAATATCCTGTGCCCTTAGACAAACTTAAGGACTTAAATTTGAATTTCAAAAAAGAATAAAGCAGAAGCTTGATTATTCTTCCTCATCTGTATGTTCAAATGTAATAGGATGTATCATGGGAAGTCCAATTAAGGACGCCTCCGCTTTATTTACTGAGAAAAAGCCCATAACTCCTCCCGATGCCTTTGCCACATGATCAGCAAAACTAAGAAAACTTTTATACAGTTTAGCACCTACTTCAGGGGAAAGTTTAGCCATAATCGAGTTTACTTCAGTCAGCTTTTCACTGATGATCTTTGTTCTTTCTGTAACACCTGAAGGTAATACTTCAATAAAATGTTGTAGTTTGCCCAAATAATTTTTATCAACTTCTGCATAAAATGATTTCAAATCAGCCTTCATTTTATAACTTCTGATATGCGCTACCTTTTTTGACCATTGCAATTCTTCATCATCTATTTCTCCGTCTGCACCTGCTATAAGTATAGCTATGAGCGGTACAGCATCTGTTAGAATCCGTAGATCATCTTCTTTTAATGTATTAAATTGGTCTGTCATTCTATTCTTCATTTGGTTATAAGCCACAAATTTAGTGTTCTTATTCCGATAAAAAAAACTTTCATATATCACTTTTTGTACTTTCTGAAATCATAGAGAGACTTATCGGATTTTATGTATAACTCTCTAAGATATTGAGTACCATCCAGCGAATAGAATAAATCAACAATGTCCGTTTTGCGTGCAGCAACATAGTTGCCCGGATTTTTGACACTATATTTTAGAGGACTAGGTAAAACTGCTACGATGGCAGCAGATTCATTTAATGAAAGCTGTATAGCTGATTTACGGTAATACGTGCTTGCAGCTGCTTCTACTCCAAAAACAAGGTTGCCCATCTCAGCCACGTTAAGATACATTTCAAGGATTTTCTCCTTCGTCCATAAAGTTTCTATCAAAAAGGCAAAATACAACTCTAATCCTTTCCTGATGTAAGAACGTTGGGGAAAAAGAAATACATTCTTTGCAACTTGCTGAGAAATGGTACTTGCCCCAAATACTTTGCGTCCTTTTTTATTGACATTAATGGCTTTACCTATGGCTTCAATATCCAACCCGCTATGAAAAGGCAGATTCTGGTCTTCAGATGCCATGGCACAAACCTTAATATAAGGAGATATTTGATTATAAGATACATAATCATATTTAAAGTCTCCATCCGATGTGACTATACGGGTCAGCATCAGTAAAGTAAAAGGAGGAGATACTATTCTGTAAATTAATACCCACGAAACTGAAACAATGATGAATAAAACAGCAATATCTTTGTAGTATTCTTTAATCAATGTTTTAATTTGTCCCCATTTGTTTTTCATTTGCAGATGACAGTTTTATTTATTTGATCTTAATCTGTACTTTACTGACAATTTCGGCGGTATCCTGGGTATGGAGTACTTCCAGAATGTTGGGATAGACTTGCCTTTTTTTACTAAAAAAACGTTCCATTGTCATCCATTCAGCGCGCTCGATATCTTCATTGGCCTGAGGCACAGGAGTTTGTTTTTTAGCATCCAAAAGATACCAATGTGATTTTTTTATAATACGTTTTCCTACATTACTTCTGTATGTGTGCCGGGTGATCATCAGTTTTCTGACAATGGTCATTTTTTTTATGCCTGTTTCTTCTGTAATTTCCCTAAGTGTAGCTTCTCGTTTTGTTTCGTTTGTTTCTATTTTACCTTTTGGCAAGTCCCATGATCCTCTTCTGAATATAAAAAGATACTCATTCTTTTCGTTTTTGACAAGCCCTCCTCCTGCTTCTATTTCTGTAAAGTGAGATTTAAAATCCATTTTCAATTTTTGAAAATCTTCAAAATGAATGATCAATTTTTCTGATTTGATGGATTTTTCCAAAATACTGATATAATCCAGCAGGTGCTTCTTATTTCCGGTGTATTTTACTACCAGGCTACCTGATGCAACCGTGTCCTCCAATGTCACTTGCGAAGAAGGTTTTAATATTACTTCTACTTCGTTAATATAAATTTTATAAATTTGCACCTTTTCCATCATCTACTTTAAATGAACACTGAAACAATAATAGCACGAAAACTTTTGCAAATAAACGCAATTAAATTAAACCCACAAAATCCTTTTACCTGGGCATCAGGAATGAGGTCTCCCATATATTGTGATAATCGCATTTCTCTCTCCTATCCTGAGGTCCGGACAGAAATAAAAAAAGCGATGGCTGATGCTTCCAAAATGTTTGGAACCATCGATATGGTTGCTGGAGTAGCTACTGCAGGTATCGCACATGGAGCTTTGGTTGCTGATTATCTGAATGTGCCTTTTTGTTATGTCAGGTCAACACCAAAGGGCCACGGCAGACAAAATCAGATAGAAGGCGAAATCCAAAAAGGATCTAAAATTCTGGTCATTGAAGATCTTATTTCAACTGGTGGCAGCTCCATAGAAGTAGTGGAAATCCTACGCAATGAAGGTCACGAAGTATCAGGGGTATTAGCTATTTTTGACTATGGTTTTGAAAAAGCAAAAGAAAATTTTAGGAATTGCGGATGTAAATTTATTTCTTTGTCCAATTATAGTGCATTGATTAATGAAGCCAGAGCGACCAATTATATTTCTGAAGCAGAAGAAAAAGTACTTTCTCTTTGGAATAATGATCCGCAAAACTGGTACACTAATCATTTTGAATCTTAAAACCGAACATATATTTAATGAATATCATCAATAAAAAGTCAGAAGAATTTCTATATAAGTATCTAAATAATGCTTCGCCAACCGGATTTGAGACCCCAGGTCAAAAAATATGGGTAGATTATATCAAACCCTATGTCGATGAATGGCATCTGGACAATTACGGGACAGCCTATGGTGTTATAAATCCGGGACAGGAATATCGTGTAGTGATTGAAGCACATGCCGACGAAATAGCCTGGTATGTCAATTATATCTCTGATAATGGTTACATTCAGGTCATCAGAAACGGTGGTTCAGATCATATCATTGCACCATCCATGCGAGTCAATATTCATACTAAAAAAGGAATTGTCAAAGGAGTGTTCGGATGGCCTGCCATTCATACCAGAAAAGGTAAAGATGAGAACATGTCCCCGACTATGGACAATATTTTTGTAGATGTTGGTGCAAAAGATAAAGCTGAAGTGCTGGAAATGGGCGTCCATGTAGGAAGTGTCATCACTTTTCAGGACGAGCTTTTTAAGCTCAATGATGTTTTCTATTGTGGTAGAGCACTGGACAATCGTATGGGTGGATTTTGTATAGCTGAAGTAGCCAGAATGCTCAAAGAAAAGAAAAAGAAGCTTCCTTATTCATTGTATATTGTCAACGCCGTACAGGAAGAAATAGGACTTCGTGGTGCAGAAATGATTGCAAATACCATCAAACCCCATGTAGCTATCGTGACAGATGTAACCCATGATACCAGCACACCGTTGGTCAATAACAAAATTCAGGGAGATACCAAGTGTGGATTAGGCCCTAGCCTGACATATGCTCCTGCAGTTCATAATAAATTGCTGGAACAAATTATTGAAGTTGCCGAGAATAAAAAGATAGATTTTCAACGGGCGGCTGCAAGCAGAAGTACGGGGACAGACACAGATGCATTTGCCTATAGCAATGGTGGTGTACCTTCTGTATTGATCTCATTGCCGCTCAGGTACATGCACACAACGGTAGAAATGGCACACAGCAAAGATGTCGAAAGTGTTATACAACTTATATTTGAATCACTGCTTACCATAAAGGCAGGACAAAGTTTTAAATATTTCTAAATTATTTTAAAAGCAAGATCCTATTCAATAAGAATTCTTTTTTATTGAAATTTTAAATTTTGATATAGCTAATTAAATTTATATTCATGAGATTTTCATTTTTGGTTTTAATATTTTTGGTTTTGAAAACGTCATTGGCACATGGCCAATCCAAAATTCCAAATACGGTCATTGCATTTGGTTCATGTGCTCAGCAGACCAAGCCTCAACCTATTTTGCAACAGATAGCAGATATTAAACCTGATTTTTTTATTTATTTGGGTGATAATATTTATGGTGATACCTATGAAGTTGACGAGTTGAAAACCAAATATGAAAAATTGATCTCCAAACCAGAATTTCAAGCATTAAAACAATCCACAAAAATCCTTGCTACTTGGGATGATCATGATTACGGTTGGAATGATGTTGGCAGGCATTATCCGCTAAAAAAGGAATCAAAAGAAATTTTCCTGCACTATTTTGATGAACCCCAGGATTCAAAACGCAGAAATAGAGATGGCATCTACACATCCTATATGTATGATTATCAAGGCAATAAACTTCAGATCATTCTACTGGATACCAGGACTTTTCGGGATAATCTACGCCCATACAAAGGTGAACTATCTGAAAATGAAGCGTATTTTTACACCCTTGATTATTCTCCTCATACAAATGGTGACTCTACGCTTCTTGGTGCTGATCAATGGAAATGGCTGGAAATGGAACTTGCTAAACCTGCAGATGTTCGTATTATCGCTTCAAGCACACAGTTTGCTATCGAATATAATGGTTACGAATCATGGGCAAATTTTCCAAATGAACAACAAAGAATGTTGAAAACCATCCAAAAATCAGGAGCCAATGGGGTTGTATTTATAAGTGGTGATGTTCATTATGCTGAAATATCAAAAATACAATTAAAAAATAGCTACCCGATATATGATTTTACATCCAGTGGTATTACCTCAACATGGCACTTTGCCACGCCAAATAAAAACAGGATCGAAGGACCAGTGATGGAAAATCACTACGGAAAAATAACCATAGACTGGAATAAAAAAGATCCAACCCTGACTATGGAAACCATAGATGTAACGGGGAACCAAAGATTTGAATTCACTATTCCAATAAGTCAATTAAGAAGGTAATATCTCTCCCTGATTTTGTATTTTAATTCAAAATAAATTAGTTTGATAAAAATGGATTTACCCTTGAATTGATCATGGTAATAATGATTTTGAATATAATGATTGAAACCACTTTTTCTAAAAAAATGATCTTCGGTATAATTATTTATGCTTACAAGACAAAAAGTGAAAAGTTGCTCTAAATTTCCTTCAATATATGTATTGACTACATAAGACTGAATAATTCAGACCAGGTCAAACAGATTTTTTACCCCTATATTTCTTTCTACAGTAAAAGCTTCTGCATACTCTACACCTATATCGCGCGCATATGATTTATTTTTTGCTTTAATAAAGTCTATAAATGCTTTAGAAGAAATAGGCGTTTCCGGCTCATCAGAGTCAGGATTAAAAAATTGTGATCCGTAAGCCATAATAGATTCAATTTTTTTATCCATATAGGATGAGATATCCACCACCAGATCTGCTTTGATATTTCTATCCTGTATATAATGGTATACAGCTTTGGGTCTCCAGGGGTGTTGAGTGTGCCCACTTTCGTCTTCAGTCTGAATCTTTATTAATCCAGCAAAAAAACATGCATCACTTATAAGCTTTGAAGCTTTTCCGTGATCAGGATGACGGTCATAAATCGCATTTGCCAAAATAATCTCCGGTTGGTATTTTCTGATTACCCTGATTATTTTTATCATATTTTCTTCGCTGTGAAGAAAAAAACCATCTTTCATACCCAGATTTTCTCTGGCCACCGCTCCGAATATTTTTTTGGCAGCCTCTGCTTCCTGCAATCTCAAAGGACCACTTCCACGTGTACCCAACTCCCCCTGAGTAAGATCACACAAAGCTACGGAGTATCCCATATCTATGTGCCTGAATAACGTTCCCGAAGCACTCAACTCAATATCATCAGGATGAGCTCCAATAGCAAGTATATCTATTTTCATGATGTAGACTGTGATCCTTTTTTGAATAAAGTTACCATTTTATCAGAGCACTTCCCCAGGTAAATCCGCTACCAAAAGCTGCCAGACATACCAAATCGCCCTCCTTAACTTTACCTTGTTCCCAGGCTTCGCTCAGTGCAATAGGTATAGATGCAGCTGTTGTATTACCATATTTCTGAATATTGTTTACTACTTTTTCATCCGGTAATCTCAATAATTTCTGGACAAACTGGCTGATGCGAAGATTTGCCTGATGAGGCACAAAAATATCAATGTCCTGTGTTGTCAACCCACAATTTCCCAAAGCTTCTTTGATAACTTCAGGAAACTTAACGATGGCAGTTTTAAATACAAGTTGGCCGGACATGTTTGGTGAAAGTAAATTGTCGTCTATCATTTTTTGCGTAACAAAAACACCCCCCGGAACAGATGGGTCAGGATAGCCGTATTTCTCAGTGCCCAGATGAAAACCTCCATGTGACCCGGGATTGATCATAGCCAATTCTTCCGCGTGTGTTCCATCTGCATGCAGACAGGTTGTCAAAATACCTTGTCCTTCTTTTTCTGTAGGTTGTAACACCACAGCACCTGCACCATCTCCAAATATTACTGTCACGCCTCTGCCTTCATCGGAAAAATCCAAACCCATAGAGTGCATTTCCGCACCCACCAATAGAATATTTTTATACATTCCTGTTTTGATAAACTGGTCTGCAATGGATAATCCATATACAAATCCTGAACATTGATTGCGAATATCAAGTGCTCCGGCTTCTTTATTAGTGATCCCAAGTTCCCTTTGCATCAATACACCACATCCTGGAAAATAATAATCAGGACTTAAGGTTGCAAATATTATAAAATCTACATCTTCTTTTTGAATACCTGCTCGTTCTATAGCTATCCGGGCTGCTTTTGCACCCATAGAAGAAGGCGTTTCTTTGTGTTTTTCAGCATACCTTCGTTCTTCTATCCCTGTGCGTTCTATGATCCATTCATTCGTGGTGTCCATATACTTGGTCAGTTCACTATTTTTGACTACTCTTTCAGGAACATAATGCCCTATTCCTGCTATTTTTGTTCGCATAATAGTAATGTTGCAATTTTGGCTTTAATGAAAAAAAAATAAAGTTTACTTTGTTGTTATTGTTTTGATGGTTAAAAGTAGTAAAAGTTTATCAAACAGCGTATTTTTACTTTCATTTAGAAAAAAAATGTTTAGTAAATGATGTGGGATATACTTACTCAGGATGAAAAAAATAAAGTTTTACTTAAATTATTGGTACACATTAGCAAAGCTGATCTTATACTCAAAGAAGGAGAACTTGCCTATTTATTACATATTTGCAGAAATTTAGGCCTTGATCCTGAACTAATAAGGACTTATATGCTGCAGAAAGATGAAAACATCCATGAAATCCTTCCACAAACTGAGCAAGACAGGATGAATATTCTTTTTCACTTATTATTTACCATGAAGTCAGACCATGAAATTCACCCGTATGAGGAAAATCTCATTTTTTCTCTATCTTTCAAGCTTGGATTTTCTGAAGAAATAACCAGAAATTTCATCCAACTTATGAAAGAACATACGTCAGATGGTATGCCATTGAATGGAATGCTGGAAATCGTCAGAAAACATAATAATTGATTTACCTGTTTTTTTTTTAATAAACTTCATCATGTTTTTTCTGTTAAGATCATTGAATTTATCGATCATGAAAATTTTCAATTTTACGTTTCCGTTTATTTTATTTTGTTTACCAATGGCATTGGCAGGTCAGAATTTTGACAGAATCGACATACCTGTGTATCAAAATAATAAACAGCTTTTACTTCCTTTTACCGGCGGATTGAAGGCAGGCCAGTTTTCCAATATTGATCTCAATCAGGACGGTATAAAGGATCTTTTTGTTTTTGACAGAAATGGAGATCAGGTTCTTCCATTTATAAAAATCGGATTACCGGGTAGTTTGGAATACAGATTTGCACCGGAATATATTTCAGTTTTTCCTGAGATGAGAAACTGGGCATTGCTCGTGGATTTTAATCAGGACGGCGTGGAAGATATTTTTTGCTCATCAGGTGTGTACCCTGGTAGTATGGAAGCCTGGAAAGGAAACAGAGACAGCAACGGAAGACTTACCTTCAAAAGACTGACATTTAATTATGGTATACCTGAAATACTACAATTTCCTATATCCAATGGTTATACACAGATATATGTGAGTTCTATAGATCTACCGGCAGTAGCAGATGCTGATGGTGATGGTGATATGGATATTATAAGTTTTGAAGCAGACGGAAGTTTTGCATCGTTTTACAAAAACGTAAGTGTAGAAGAAAATCTAGGGATTGACTCCCTTAAGTATGTAAGAGCTGATATTTGCTGGGGAAAATTTGCTGAGAATCAGTTTAACGAAGACATCAACCTCAGCAGTGATGCTTTCAGTTGTGCATCCGGATTTACCGGTGGCGGAAATTCAGGTGTCAGGCATTCAGGTTCATCACTGACCTTATTTGATAGTGACGGTGATGGAGATATGGATTTGGTGATCGGCGATCTGGCAAGTTCAAAATTAAAAAGACTTTTTAACGGTGGTACTAAGCAAACAGCTCATATGACCAGTTTGGAAACAAATTTCCCAGCTGAAGATATTGCCGTAGACCTCGATGTTTTTCTGGCTGCTTATTATGTAGATGTGGATGGAGATAACAA
Source organism: Saprospiraceae bacterium (assembly GCA_016714445.1). Classification (GTDB taxonomy): domain Bacteria; phylum Bacteroidota; class Bacteroidia; order Chitinophagales; family Saprospiraceae; genus OLB9. Next base: position 62,735 of record JADJNF010000009.1, read on the forward strand.
AAGAGACCTTATAGTGACACCCAATGACATCAATAGCGGAGAATCAGAAAATCATGTGTGGCTGTATAAAAACACAGGAAGTGACGCAGCGCCGACGTTTAAATTTATTAAAGATGACTTTCTCATTGATGAGATGTTGTTTTATAATGGTGGATCTCATCCTGTTTTTGCTGATATCAATGGTGATGGTTTGCAGGACATGGTCGTGGGAACCAATGGTATCCTTCAAAAAGGAGGATCAAAAAAATATCGTATGATCCTTTTATTAAACAACGGTACTGAAACTGCTCCTTCATATGTAGTAGAAGATGAAGACTACCTGAGTTTTTCACAATATGGTGAGTTTACAGGTCGGTTTGCACCAACATTTGGAGATATGGATGATGATGGTGATGAAGACCTTATGGTAGGTGATGCCAGAGGTCTGTTGTATCTGGCTATAAATATTGCAGGTAAGGATAAACCCATGACTTTTGAACCACCTGTGTATTTATATGCTGATATTTCAGCAGGACAAAATGCAAAGCCACAAATTATCGATCTGGATGACGATGGTCTCAAAGACCTTTTAATCGGAGAAAAAAATAATCAACTCAATTTTTTCAAAAATATTGGCACCACAGGAATGCCAAAATTTTCACCGGAACCCAGCATTTTTCCAAATACAGACCAGGCTGGAAAAATTTTTACTTCCAATGATTTTCCAACGCAAAACGGCGCTCCTTTTTTGATCAGATCTCAGGGAAAATTAATCATGCTGATGGGAACAGAAGATGCTGATATACTTGCATACGACCAGATAGAAGGTCATATTTATGGGACATTCAATGTATTGTACTCCAAAACCGGAAATATAAATCAGGGACGAAAAGTAACTGTAGCATTAGCCGACATTGACCATGATGACTATTATGAAATGGCTGTGGGCAATGAAAGAGGAGGGATAGTTTTTTATAATACCATTTTTAAGGCAGACAGTGTTTCATCCATTGGGGATGCGGAACATGCTGCAAAAAATATTGAATTGTACCCCAATCCTGCTTCGACTTCCCTTTTTGTAAAAACCATTGATGACTCTATGGCTTTGTCATTAGAAAGTATATTAGGAAACCACATTATGGTGCTTACAGCCAATCAAGTGAATCAATTGCCACCCTTACCTTCGGGTATGTATCTGGTCAAAGCTAAAACAATATCAGCCATAACAACCTACAAAATAATCGTTACATCAAATTGAGATTCTTTTCTTAAGAATGATCGCTATACTGTAAAAGTATGGTAGAGCGTTTCTTAACATTTTTCAGATCTTGTATGCTTTTATACAAATAAAATCATTGTATATTTGCTACAGAGTTAAAACAATATTTTATGGAAATCAGGGATCTTAAATATCTTATGGCTTATATCATACCTTTGAGTACATTTTTATCTATTTATATGGGTGGTTTTTTCAGCTATTCAACGGTGATAGTTGCCTTTTTTATCATACCGGTGATTGAGTTATTTACAAAGAATGACACGAATAATTTGTCAGAACAAGAAATAAAAAGCAAACTGGCAAGCAGATATTTTGATGGTTTATTGTATGCAAATGTGATTTGGGTCTACGGAATTTTGATCTATTTTATAACCATCCTGCAACAAAACCATTTCACTTATTCTGAGCTTATTGGTATGACCTTAAGTGTTGGTATCATGCTTGGAAGCAACGGCATCAATGTGGCGCATGAACTGGGTCACAAATCTGGTACCTGGCCACAATTAGCAGCAAAAATTCTCTTACTCCCCAATCTGTATATGCATTTCATCATTGAACACAATTATGGGCATCATCTTAAAGTAGCTACACCGGATGATCCGGCTACCTCCAGATATAAGGAATATTTATTTACTTTCTGGATCAGATCCATCACTTATAGTTTTTTTTCTGCATGGAATATCGAATCCAACAGACTTAAAAAAATGAACCAATCTATATGGAGTTATAAGAACAGTGTGTTGCGCTTTTTATTCTACCAATTGCTATACATTGTTGTAATCATTGCTGTTTTTTCACCATTTGTGGCCACAATTCTAGTATTGGCAGGTGTAACAGGAATTTTACTGCTTGAATCGATCAATTATGTAGAGCACTATGGACTTGTGCGCCGAATACTCCCGAATGGCAAATATGAAAAAGTAGAAACTTACCACTCGTGGAATTCAGATCATGAAGCAGGCAGAATAATACTTTATGAACTTACCCGACATTCAGATCATCATTATAAAGCCAATAAAAAGTATCAGATTCTCAACCATTATGATGAAAGTCCGCAATTGCCATATGGTTATCCTACCAGTATATTAATCGCTTTGTTTCCTCCATTATGGTTTAAAATAATGAATCCAAGGGTTGAGCAATGGAGAAAAATACATTTGGAAGGTCACTGAGAGATGGTTTTTAAATATTTTAATTTTGCCACATTTTTTTTCGGGGCCAAAAAAAAACAAAAAATGACTTCTTTATCAAAAACAATACTTTCCAGATTTGCTTCTGAGTAATACACAGATTTTAATACTTTTTTGTCCTCTGACCTGTAGACCAGATACTCCCCTTCCCGTTCTTCAATAAAAGACTCCGTGTTTTTCTCCCTGAGATAGTATTGCTGTGTTTCCAGTGCATGATCCAGTGTTTTGCAGGTTTTGCTCATGTTTGATCGCTGCACTTCATCAAAGAGTGCCTTAAATCTGGAAGCAAGACCAAATTCCAACACAGCACCGGACAGTACATATTGCAGGTCACTTAAAGCATCTGCCACGGCTACGATGTCATTTTCCAATATAGCAGTTTTTAGTTCATCCAATTCTTCCTGCAACAAAGCTACCCTGAGATTACATCGTTTTTCGTCGGGAATAACCGGAGAAGGCAAAACCGGAAGATGAAACATATCATGAAAAGCTGCCACACTCGTGAGCGCTGAAGGTTCATTAAAAATATGATATTTTTTAGCCATAAGGCAGTAAATGCATTTAGTAATTAAAAAATGCAAAAATAATCTTTACAAATGACTAATGGGCCAATTGCAAAAAAAAGGTGTCGTTGTGTATATATTTTGGTTCTACCTTTTTCATTGGTTATTTACATCTTCAGGTACCGATGGGATGCCTTGGAGTCATACGACCGGGAGATGGCACGCGGTCGGACGGTTGGCAGACTTCCCACCGCTATCTTTGATTTTTTACATCTTCGGGTACCGATGGGATGCTTTAGAGTCATCCGATCGAGAGATGCAAAGCGGTCGGACGGCTGGCAGACGTCCCACCGCTATCTTTGGTTGGTCACATATTCGATTACCGGAATAATGTGTTCGAGCCATTCGTAAAAATCGCTTTGCTGGCACATGTTAAACCTGTCAGACTTGCAACAGTCTGAAACTTGAAAAAGCAAGTTTAGGTCCGATCAGGAGATCGGAAGATATATAACATCGAAGTTAAGAAAACTTCGACGATCGGTCTTCGGGTACTGACGGGATGCCTTGGAGTCATACGAGTTAAAAAGGAAACTTCGTCCATCCGAATTTTGACCATTTGAATTAATTACACTTATTGGTAGTGATCAGGTAACCAATGATGCATTCAAGTTTATCGTAAGAATTCCGGGCAGCAAATCCATAATTTAATCCAATATTCAGCCTATTGATATTTACTCCTGCATTAATAAAAGGTTGATCATTTTTACCATAACCACCACCTAAAGATATTGCATTGTCCTGATTGAGATGAAAGGCAAAATCAGTTCCAATCATATAAAAATTATTTGACCCTTGTTTTGTATAATACAATGATGGATGTATGCTCCATTTTGTATTCATCATTATAGCTATCCTGGTATATGCTATGATTCTGGATTTTAATGGAGTGTTGCCACCAAGAAATGAAACATTCGGAGTATTGATGTGATTTATTGATATCCCTGAATTGGTCGAGATGGAAGATGTGATAGCTCCTAAAAATGCCAGTCCCAGGTTAACATTGAGGTATCGAATGTTACCTGTAATATTTTCATTTGGATTCATTGTAGGATCAAAACCATTGGGTCCAATCTGTGAAGGCCATCTAAGTCCACCGACATTTATGGTGTTTTTTATCAAGCCGGCCGACAAACCTAATGATACAAAGGTTGGCTTTCCTTCTACAAATGATAAATGCTTAAGATAAGCCACATTTAGGCTATGACCGGTATTGGAATATGAAGACTCTCCGGCCAGGTCGCCTATATAGTTGTACCCAAGCCCTATCCTGTCACCATTTTTTAATTTAACAGGCATGTCAAGTGATGCCCCATAATTTATAAATGTTGTGCTTGCGAGATATTTGTACCTGATACTTTGATAATGGGTGATTGCTCTGAGACCACAAGCCGATCCGGTAAGTCCTGCATTTAATTCAGTTGGAATCAAGGTGTATTGAGATGAAATGGCTTGCTGACAAAAACAAGTATTCGCAATGAATATCAGAATAAAGACGGAAGTGTATTTCATAATTTGGTATTTTGTTGGATGATATCTTTTGATTTTTTTATAAATCAATATTTACTGAATTTCTATGAGTAAAGATAACTATTCCGGATAAACGTTGAGATAAAATGTTTTAGTATATTTATGTTTGTCGGTAGCAAAAATCTTCGTGTCTCATTTTGTCGGTTTGTCATCAATAAACTCAATGAATGTCAATTACTTCAAAGTTATTGATAATCAAATAATCATTCAAGAATCATGGCACTGCCATGGCTACATGCGATAGAGGTGCAACCTACAAACAAGGGGCGCCAACAAATCTGTGGTTGTGAACCGATCACTAGTGTAGTGTCTATAGGTCCGTCATTTATCTTCGCATGCAAGTTTAGTGTTAATATCAACCAACCCAATACTAAAATAATTCTGGTACTTTCCATATGTATATATTTATTTAAGTTTCAATGTGACAATTGATACCATCAAGTTTTGAAAATTTAAAGCTGAAAACCAGCCAAAACTTTTTAATATCAAGTCCTGTTAGTTTTAATATTTTTTATGTTTATTTCTGCCTGATCATATTGACAGGTCCTATACCTGATAACTGCAACTGTACGGTATCACATACAAACTTATTGACTCTTATCTCCTTAAAGCTAGAGTTGCCGCATGCCATGTCTATTTTTGTATCATTGGTTATCGCCTCCCACTTGCCTGAAATGCAAGAATGAAGCGCTTTATTCACATCTGTATATGTCTTATCTGCTTTAAACTCCATGATGCTCCCTGTATTGGCCAGTTTCCATTTCCCTGGTAAAGTTGCGGTAAGGGTGGTGACGGTGCATGGTTTTGTGGTGGTGTCTTCATCTTTACTACATGCGAAGAAGATGAGTAAAAAAGCTAGTGCTAAAAGATTTACGTGTTTCATGTTTAAAATTTATTAATTATTTATTAATTCGAATTTTATCTTTTTATTTGATATTAGATATCCTTAGCTCCAAAGTACAATACCGAATTATTGCCTTGAAAATCTCTCTTATCATGTCGATTTTGACATAGACTTCGATCTCTGCATAGTTTGGATGTATCTTGGCACTCTGAAATATCAGATAAACATCTGACTGTCCGAGCGTTTGTTTTTTTACGATAGGCATAGTTTCTAGATTGCCACCTGTGAGCTTATCTATAAATCTTCCTGCTTTTATTGCATCCTCACATATTTTCTGAGCCTTTCTTACATTTTTGCTCTGATCTGCCTTACCTAGTTTGAGCATAAAATCTCCAATAAACCCTGGGTCTTGACTTGTAGGAGGACTCATGTACTCAGATGACTCCACCTGGTCCATGATCATCTTATCCAACTCATCAAAACGATATCCTTGCTCTGAGATGGGCATATTGATGGCGCTAGGCCCTATCGGTGCATGAGCATAAGGGATTTTGCTTGCCAACGAACTGGTGTCGATGGGGTTAGCTTGAATATTCGAAAAAACAAAGACGTTAACACAGAATAGAATTCTAATACTAACTTTGATGGATCTCAATTTATTTCTCATGTTTTATATTTATTTTTTGATAGGAATTTATAATTAATTATTGCCAATAGAAGAACATGATATAATCTTCCTCAACAGCTTCTTCGAGTACCAAAAATATTTCATGCAGGCCTGAAGCTTGCTCATACTCTTGTACGGGAAGGTTTATGTCCACTTCATTGCTACTGCCTCCTATTGTTTTTATATATTCAAATATTGGCTTGGGATCAAAAGCTAAAGCATATACGCCGCCACTCTCATCTCTCCGATAGTGGTCACCATCACTTGAGTATAAATAAAATAAATTATCTACAAATCCTTTGTAACTTGTACTACTTATATACTGTTTGTCCAGATATTTAAGATCATTTAACTTTTTTATTCCTCCTTGGATTTCTACTCTTCTCACTTCATATGACATACTTTTAGATATATTTATTTCATATAGTCCTTCACATTTTATTTCTCCAGAAATGTATGCACTATCTTTTTTTAGCGAACTTGCAAACCAATATACTCCCATAATTAATTATAAATATTTTGTTAAATCTAATTCATATACCCGCAATACCGTAGAAGAATCATATATATACATTTTACCTTTTTCATATATAAAGCAACTTCTACCTCGCATAGTAGGTATCTGTACATTCTCCTTATCAGTATATCCTAAACTGACAGCACCAATATATTCTAAGTTGTTTTTATTAAAAATAACTAAATGACTGTTGGGATTATTTTTATACCATGCCAAACAAAACACAAAATCTTCATATACCCAAAACAATCCTCTGTCAGCCAATCCTTTAGTTTGAAAATACTGTTCTATATCAGCGGATTCAAAAATTTCGCCTGTTTTCGGGTCAATCTTACAAAGTTTATCGAAAGATTTAGCATAAATCACACCCTCTGATAGCTCATAATTTTTAAAGATATACTCGTATTGTTTGTACCAGTGGTCTTCACTTGTCAGGTCGAGACAAAGAAGATGTCTAGTGTTATACGCTACGTACATTTTATTATTACTAAAAAATGGGTCATGCAATCTTTTACTATTATCTATTTGATTCCCGGATAAACCGGAAAGATCTATTGTTCTCACTAATTCGTTATCTTTATTTAAGATGGTAGCTTTGGTCCAATCTTTTGGTGGATTTTCATTAGCATCATTTAGCTGTATATCTGCAAATAAACAGACCATACTATCTTTTGTTATAAACCATGTAAAATCTCTATTCGATAATTCATTTAAAGATTCTCCAAACAGACCAGTACTAATTTGTCCATCAAAATTTCCTATATAAACCCAATCTTGGCGCCCATAATTATCATTTACACAATATCTATAACTGCCTTCCAATATTCCGACATTGTAGTTTCCCGATGCCCATTCGACATAATTTAAGGTCTTATTATAAAAATCCAAGGTAAATACAGCATCCTTACAATTCGCCAAATGTGACGATAATGTGTCTATTAATTTTTTTGTTTCCCCATTTTCATACACAAAAAGTCCATCGTTTTTGGGGTAATTTTTAAATTTTATTTTATTTTCTAATTCTCCAGGAAACCGCTCCGTAAAAAAGAGCTTACCATCAACCACTACCATCTGAAAAGCATAGGGATGACGATATATTTGATTAAGCTGTAAATTATTTAGATTCATATCTGATTAATAGGATAAATTGTTAAACATTGTATTAAACCATTGATTATTTGCTGGGTTGTTGATAAAATTGTAGGTCGATTGGGCATCAATAAAACTATTTGCTGGTGCATTTGGATAAAACTGGGCAAACTTCTGTCTCACTTGTGCACTTTGCAAAATACTATTTGGCCCACCATTATCATAAAATCTGGCAGCTACACCAGCTTGATCTACAACATTATTATCTATACTCCATCTTATTCTATTTATAGGTAGGTCTCGTAAATATGCCCCTGCCTGAGTTACAAAATTGCCACCCCGATGGTCGCAGTTTGCAACTGCGATCCTATATTTTACGAATTTGAAATTCATCATCAACTATCGATAAATCCAATGGTATTATCCAATTCTAACAGTTCAATTTCAACAAAGTTTTCTTGACTTACATAAGAGCTAGCACTGCTATAAAGATAATCTTCAGCTTTGTTTACCATACCATTTCTTAGAGGATTCAAATGGATATAAGCAAGCTTCTGATTTATCCATTTTGGACTTTGTAGTTCTACAGGGTGGCAGTCTTGTTGCCAAAATTGATAAGTTTTATTATTTTTATTGTACTTAGCATAATAAGCAAATAGCCTTAACATCCATTCCTTTCTACTTTCTGAAGTAATAGATTGGATTGCTTCAAGGATGGATTTTGATGTGAATTTTTTAAAGTCTCTTACAAAGTCTGATAATAAGAATGGTTCTTTGGTGTAACAAATCAAATGTATATGATTACTCATAATTACATAAGCATTTAATACCAGCCCTTTTTCTTTTTGTCAATAAATCAGACTATCAATTATGATTTTACGATAATCATCCTTCGAAAAAACATCTATCCAACCCACTACAGTAAAAGTGATGTAATGTAAAGCATTCTGATTGATGATTTTATGTCCATGCATTGATAAAATTATATTTGTGGCGAAGTTACAACTTTATACAAATTGCAAGTCAACGAATTATAAATTCTTGATGTATTGGATCGAAGTCACAGACTTCGACCACCGGATGAATTCAAATGCATAATTACGGTTAAACCATCGTGCCACTTAATAGAATATAAATGTTAGAGATTGTTAAAGAAAAATGAAAACATTAACCATTTGTAGTATATTTGCATTTCATACTTATAAAATGTACTTATATGGCAAATTATACATCAAGTTTACCGGACAGTTTGCTCACTCAACTAAGTGAAATGGCACAAAAACTTAAGGTCCCTAAAAATCAAATCATTGAACGTGCTTTGAACAAGTACCTGTCCGAAGTAGAGCGGCAATTGTATATACGCTCATTTAAACAATTGTCTGGAGACAAAGACATTCTGTCGATGGCTGAAGAAGGGATGGAAGATTATTTAATGAACTTAGATGAATGGGATGCTAAAGGGTGAAATTTGGATGGCCGACCTCAGTCCGAAACACGGCAAAGAGCAAAGCGGCCAAAGACCGGTAGTTATCATCAGTGGTAATGTAATGAACAGCCATTTTGACCTGGTGATCACCTGCTCTCTGTCAAGTAAAATAAAAAATTTTATAGGAAATGTGATTTTAACACCTTCGCCCGCCAATGGGTTACTTCATGAATCTGAAATTTTGGTATTCCAAATAAGAAGTATCTCAAAAGACAGGCTTATCAAACGATTAGGTCAAATAGATAGCCATGAAATGACGCTGATTGACGCTAATCTAAGTAAAATTTTAAAGTACTAAGAAAACGATGATATGGATAGGTAAAGGTAGAAGTTATAAACCGATGACAACAAGGGCTGGATGATTAAGGCACAAGTTGCAAACTTGCGCCAGCATTGGAATTATAAATTCTTGATGTATTGGATCGAAGTCACAGACTTCGACCATCCCGCGAAACTTCGACAATCGGTCAACCGACCGGAAGGGCAAATGCCTTTTTTCACTTTTTCTGAATTTTGTTTTATATCAAAAGTCACCAACCAGAAAAAAAATATTAGGTTTGTGGGATTCAATTATCATCCGCATTATGGATCGCAAAACATTTATAAAAAATTCAACTTTAGCTGTATTGGGTGGCGGTGCTATGCTGGCTTCATGCAGCGATAAAGATAAAGATGTAACCACTAAAAAAGATCTCAGCAAAGAATATAAGTGGAAAATGGTTACCACCTGGCCACCCAATTTTCCGGTGCTGGGTGAAGCCTGTCAGTTATTTGCTGATTGGGTGCATCAGATGTCGGGCGGTCAGATGACCATCAAGGTGTATGGTGCGGGTGAACTGATACCTGGGCTGGAAGTTTTTGATGCGGTAAGCAGCGGAGCTTCGGAAATGGGCAACGGTGCTGCCTATTACTGGGCAGGAAAATCACCTGCGGCTCAGTTTTTTACTGCCGTTCCTTTTGGTATGAATGCACAACAAATGAATGCCTGGATGTACTGTGGTGGTGGTCTGGAGTTGTGGAAGGAATTGTATGAAAGGTTTGGGATTATCCCTTTTCCGGCCGGCAATACTACCATGCAAATGGCTGGTTGGTTCAATAAAGAGATCAATACGATAGATGACTTCAAAGGTCTGAAGATGAGGATACCCGGCCTTGGCGGGAAAGTACTGGCCAAAGCCGGTGGTACAGCCGTACTGTCTTCAGGCAATGAAATATATACCAATCTGGAAAGGGGCGTCATAGATGCTACTGAGTGGATCGGTCCTTACCATGATTATGTCATGGGTTTTCATAAAATAGCCAAATATTACTACTCGCCGGGATGGCATGAACCCGGGTCTGTACTGGAAAATATATTTAATCTTAAAGCTTTTAATGAACTTCCCGAACACCTGAAAGTCATCCTGGAAACTGCTTCAGCCCGAATGAATATGTGGGTCATTTCTGAATTTGAAGCAAAAAATAATGAATATCTGGTAAAACTGATCGACGAAGAAAAAGTGGAAATCAGAAAATTTGATGCCGAAACGTAACAAACATTAAAAAAATATACCACTGAAGTACTGGAGGAACTGGCCGCTTCAGATGATTTTACTAAAAAAGTGTACGATTCCTTTACAACCTTTGCTAAAAATATAAGAAACTGGGCGTCGTATTCAGAAAAGCTTTACCACGATTTGTTGTAGGGTTTACTTAGGTGGTGCATACAGCCTGTAAGTGTTACAAGCATACCCACCCCAGATACCTAAACCACCTTTTATATTTGTAGCTATCCTGGTGTAAGATGAAAACGGACCACCGCTATTGGCACTGAAATCTCTGGTATTCCAAAAATCAAAATGTGCTTTATCGATGGAACACCATTTGACAAACACGCTGTCGCCTCGCATAAAAAGTCCAAAAGACTCGGGATCAAAATCACCTCCTCTTCGTTCTGCTTTCTGCAAAGGAAATTCAAATTTTTTACCGTCAAAGATGGCATCATCCGTCACCGATCCGAATGGGGGTATCAAAACATCATCCCCGGTTGCAGTCAGATACCTGTAATAATTTTTAATTCCAGCCGGATCATCGATAGTGACATTGAGCTGAGCCAATGTATCGCTTGGCGTACCCGGAGGATCGACCCACATAAAGTTACTTAATCCGGTGAAAGCAGGAACTGTAGTAGATGCCGTAATGGTTTTACCTTCGACCTGTACCTTCAGATCATATTTCCTCCCGTAATCTTTCGTAATCTGTCCAAATAAATCAGCATACACACATATATCTACAGATGATGAGTCGGGATTAAATCCTAATACAGCATACACTTGTGCTTTTAATTCATCAGGAATCTGGCTGAGACATATTTCAGTCAAAGCAACCGTTTTGTCGCCGTCAAAAACCGAAACTTCTGCATTTCTGACAAATAATTCTGTAAATTTATCCGGATTGATGGTCGAAATAAAAGGAATACTTCTGGTTAAAATGACAAAAGTTGGATTGCTCCCTTCACCCACTTCCACGTATCCTTCCACGACGATTTCCTGCTCAGAAATGCTGGTTTCCGGTATATATTCTTCTTCACAGGAGGTAAAAGCAAATAAAATAATTGCCGGAAATAATAATTTAATGATACTCTTCATAATATTTACTTTTGATTCCATTTAAAATTATAGGTAATGCTCGGAATAAGCGGGAAAATGGTAATTTTTGTCCCCGTGATGGTGTTTGTACCTGTCTGAAAGTCTGTCGTGGTGTCAAAATTCACAAAAAACGGATTTTTCCTGTTGTAGGTATTGTATACTGAAAATGTCCAGCTTCCTTTAAATCGTTTTTTAGAGTCGGGTTTTGGCGTGTAGGTAGCTGACAAGTCCAATCTGTGATAATCATCCAGTCTGGCGCTGTTGCGGGGTCCATAAAATAAATTGACCGATTGTTCCACAAAAAAGAAACCTCTCACAGGGGTAAATAATTTTCCCGTTCCATAAATAAATACAGCACCCAAATCCCATTTTTTGGATGGTTTGTAATTTACCACCACAGAAAGATCATGTGGTCTGTCATATACAGCAGGATACCACCGGCCTTCTTCGATATCTTCAAATGACCGCTCTGATCTGGACAAAGTATAACCTATCCAACCATTGAGTTTTCCTTTGGCTTTTTTTAGAAAAAATTCAGCACCGTATGCCCTACCCTTGCCAAAAACAAAAGCGTCTTCCACTTCTTTGCTGATGTCATTTACATAATTATCCGCATAGTCAATCTGGTTTTTAAGATCTTTGTAATAGACTTCTATGGAAGTTTCATACATATCATTGTTGAAATTCTTAAAAAATCCAAGTGCGTATTGTACGCCTCTCTGTGGTTTTACGATTTCAGTACTAGGTACCCAGACGTCTGCCGGCAAAGTGCTGGAAGAATTGCTCACCAGGTGCAAATATTGTGTGGTAACTGCCACTCCCGCTTTTATGCTGAAATTTTTGGACGCTTTATAGTTTACGCTAAGCCTTGGTTCAAGACCGGTATATGTAACCGCAGGTTCAAAAGTACCAAATTGTTCACCTGTAATTTTTGACGTGTACGGACCCACCTGCTGAAAAGCACTGAATCTCAGTCCTGTATTGATGGCCCATTGATCACTTAACTTCATATCATCCAACACATAAACGGCGGCTTCATTGGCATATTTTGGTTTGAAGGTGGTGTTGAAATCCACTTCACCATTGGTGGCGCTGGCTGTATTGGGCGTTAGCGTATGATAGGTGTAATTTACTCCATATTTTATGGTGTGAGATGTAGCCGGATAGTTTTCAAAATCAATCTTTAAATTCCAGTCTTTTACTCCTGAGTACAATTTAAAGACAAAATCATCCTGACCACCATTAAACTGAAAACGATAATCGTTGTATACCGCAGACACATTCATAAACATTTTATCGCTGAAAAGATGATTCCACCTCAAAGTAGCGGTCTTATTGCCATATGGCAGATCAAAGGCAAAGTCTCTTCCCGGTTGCCGAAATTTCAACACATCATTGCCAAAATAACCACTAAAAAATAATCTGTTTTTATTGGAAAAAGTATAGTTCCACTTCGTATTCAGGTCATAAAAGTAGTAATTTGTTCCTTCAAAATTTGACCCTTTGAGCGCAGGTTGTACCAGATCCAGGATATATGTCCTTCTGCCGGAAATCATAAATGAGCTTTTGTCTTTTACTACAGGTCCCTGTACTGTCAGTCTGGATGATATCAACCCGATGCCCCCTTCTACTTCATAATGTTTATCATTTCCTTCCTTCATCTGGATATCAAGGACCGATGACAACCTTCCACCAAAATTGGCCGGCATACTTCCTTTGATCAGTGTTGTATTTTTGAGCGCATCTGCGTTAAAAACCGAAAAGAAACCCAACATATGACCTGAATTGTACACCACTGCTTCATCCAGTAAAACGAGATTCTGATCCGGTCCGCCACCGCGAACATAAAAACCTGCATTTCCTTCGCCTGAAGACAATACGCCCGGAAGAAGCTGAATGGCTTTGAGTACATCCACCTCGCCAAATATAGCTGGTAACTTCTTAATATTTTCGACCGGAAGCTCCACGGTTCCCATTTGAGTGCCTTCTACATTTCGTCGTCTGTCGTCTTTTTCCGCAGAGATAACCACTTCTTCTATGAGTACGCCTTCAGCCAGCGACACATTCAGTGTTACATTTTTATTTAGATCCACCTCAAAGAACTGTTCTTCATATCCCAGATAAGAAAATCCTATTTTATACTTGCCCTGGTCCAGGGTCAGTGAGTAAAACCCATAGGTGTTGGTGGTTGCTCCGCGGGAAGTATTGGCAATATTAAAAATATTAGCGCCAATGAGTGTCTCGCCGGAAGATGCATCTTTCACATACCCGCTGATGGTGAATGACGACTGACCGCTTACTCCGGCTGCCAACCATAAAAAAATTATACTTTGTAATATCTTCACTTTATAATAATTATTGTCAATAAATTTATTCAATACATTACTAGAACCAATAAATAATCTGTTTTACGACCTTATAACGATTGAAATCAAAATATGATTAGGAAAAGTGCCCTTTTTTAGATTAAATAATACATTTTGGTGATCAAAGGTGAGAAATGTTGTTTGAGATGTTGAGTTGTTAGAGTTGTTGGAGTTGCGGATTTGCTGAATTGGGGAGTTATGGTAGTTGTGTGGGATCTTGGTGAATTGAGCTTGTACAAAACACGCATGATCTAAACCGATACAACGATAGCTAGCATAGAGAAAATGGTCAGTTCGGTTCATTTGTAAAGCATATATGTGGGGAAAGCATACAAAACTGCAATAAAGATATATTTTTGTTATAGGAATAAACAAGTTATAGATCATGATATGAGAATATTCGAACTCAATCAATCTATAAGAATTTCCAGGAATCCTTATCTTTGTGGTTTGAGTCCTTAGATATATGGTTTTGAAAGAGTAAAATATGACAAAACAAAAGACAATAGATATTTGGATTGATAAATTGACAAATAGCATTGTCAATACTATTTCTGGTGATAGTTTGCCTACCCATGTAATTGAAGTAACTTCACAAGACTTAAAGATAGTTACAAAATCAAGGGGTTGGAACTTCAATTGGAAAGGCGAGATTAAAAAAGAAGGTACTATTGTCTATAAATTGGTGATCTTAGGAAATGAAAACATAATACAAGGACTGATTAGTTTGGAAGACAGGGGAGATCATGTTTTTGTCAATATAATCGAAAATGCTCCTTTTAATATTGGGAAAAACAAGGTTTATGAAGGTGTTCCGGGAAATCTATTTGCATACGCTTGCAGACTTAGTTGGGATAATGGGAACCAAGGATTGGTATCTTTTGTTTCTAAATCCAGGTTAATAGATCATTATGAGAAGTCATTAGGTGCAATCCATGTTGGTGGATTTAAAATGGTCATTTTCCCTAAGCCAGCATTTCAACTTATTAAACAATATTATCCACATTTAGTAAATTAAATAGAATGAGATTAGGAATTGAGCCCAAAGGTATAGATTTTGTGGTAGAGCCAACAAAACAAACGAAAGCTGATAAAGAATTTATATCAAAAGTAATTGCACATTATAAAGCAACTGGTGAAATTACAAGAGCTACGCTTCCCCAAAAAAAACAATCAAAATCAAAAAAGGAATTAATCACGAAGCAATAATTTATCTAGCTTTAGCAAGAACAGATGTTTTGACGCCAGTGTTGAGTGGCACCAAAACCGATATAAAGTCCGGCCGTTATACTGCACTTTAATACACATCCATCTAAAAAGATTAACCCGATGAATTACCAAACTTTTGAACCGTGCACCGAGTTATCGACACTCATCAAATGTTATTGGACATTGGAAAGCCCGAAAGAAGAAACGCCTGAAAAACAAATCATCGTACCCGACGGCTGTATGGAAATGATTTTTCACTATGGAGACTTGTACAGGCAATATCTGGAAAACGGAACCTCCATAATACAGCCAAAATGTTTTGTCTTCGGACAACTCACCCGACCCCTTGAAATAGAACCAACCGGAGAAACAGGTATTTTTTCAATTCGCTTTCATTCCAACGGTTTTTTGCCTTTCACCACCATTCCGATAAAAGCCATGGAAAACAAAACCGCTTCACTGTTCGAAATGTTTGAAAAAGAGGGGATCGACATTGAACAAAAGATTTTGACAGCCACTAGTACTTCTGAAAGAATACAACTGATTGAAACTTTCCTGCTCCACAGATTGACTGACATAAAAACCATTGACCGCATAGTAAAATCAACTGTAGACATGATTTTAACCGCCAACGGACAGCTTTCTGTTGAAGAACTATCCAAACAAACCAGGATCAATCGCAGACAGCTGGAGCGAAAATTTTCATCAGCCATTGGCCTCAGCCCAAAACAACTTTCAAAAACCATTCGCCTCCAGGCCACACTCAAAATGCTGCTTGGCAAAAAGTTTACCAGCCTTACTTCTTTGGCTTATGAAAACGAATATTATGATCAGGCCCATTTTATAAAAGATTTTAAAGAACTTACAGGATTTACACCTAAAGAATTTTATGGAAACAACCTTAAAATGACTTCCTTTTTCATCACTGATTGAGCCTTGTCGCATTTTTACAATTTTAGGTTTCAAACTTATCCCAACTTTGCCACCTAAACATAAAATAATTTACAATGCAAAACTTAATCAATTGGTTTGAAATCCCTGCCACGAATTTCAACAGAGCAGTATCTTTCTACAAAGCCATTTTGGACTTAAAAATTGAAGAAGCCGAAATGTTCGGATCAAAAATGGGCTTCTTTCCTACAGACGGAAAAAATGTATCCGGAGCAATCGTGCAAGGTGAAGATTACAAACCTTCGACAGACGGCGTTGTAGCATATCTTAATGGGGGCAATGACTTACAAGACATTTTAACCAAAGTGGAAAATAACAAAGGACAAGTAATCGTCCCAAAAACTCAAATCAGCCCTGAAATGGGTTATTTTGGCATGTTCATTGACACCGAAGGAAACAAAATGGCTGTTCATTCAATCCATTAAAATTATGAAAAAAAGAAGAATTTTTTTTATCGCAATTGCCGGATTGTTGGTTTTTTGTGCATGGTCAGTAAAGCATACAAACGACATCAATAAAGCTGAATGGCTTTCAGGAACCTGGGAAAATAAAACCAAAAGGGGAAGTATATTTGAAACGTGGTTTAAAAAGACCGAAAATGAGCTTTCAGGAAAAAGCTATATGGTCAAAGGTCAAGACACCATTGTATTTGAAAATATAAGATTGATTCAGGATCAAGCAGGAATATTCTATATCCCGGTTGTAAAAAATCAAAATGAAGACTTACCTGTTCGATTTGTTGCCAAAACAATATCAGATACAAAGCTCATTTTTGAAAACCCCGAACACGATTTTCCTCAGATCATTTCCTATAACAAAATGAGTTCCGACTCTTTAGTCGCTGAAATCTCGGGAACAAAAAACGGACAAGAACGAAGGCAGACTTTCCCAATGAAACGTGTGAAATAAAACGGTAACTCTATCGCATCATTTGGATGCTCGATGATGGACTTGTGTAAAAAGTGGAGTAGCTTATTTGTTGGAGTTGTTGATGTGTTGGAGTTGTTGAGTTGTGCGAGTTTCTGAATACCAATCTACATCTTTACTAATCGCATGGGTTAACAAATAAGAATTTTAACTCAAATCCAAAAATTAAAACTGTGAATATCAGAATTTGGTATCAAAAAATATTCAACGTAAATATACCTATCAATAAACTCAATCAAATTTCCAATATTTGCTTTATGATACATCCGTTTTTTACCTTAGCATATGGTAAATAAAATGTTTGGATATTTCCGTATGTTACAATGTACACACAAGTCTTTCTACCTTTTTAAAGACTGACTTGTGTGTTTACTCCCAGGAATATTTATTCCATTTTTATAAACTTTCTTGTTATCACTTGCTTTTCATGTTGGATCTGTATGAAGTATAATCCACTTGGGAACGCGCTGATATCTATATTATTTTCAGAAGCACCGGACATAGAAAAGAGACGGTTACCTGCCAAATTGGCAATGTTGATTTGTGAAGGCAGCCATTTATCTCCTATACTAAGCTTAAGTTGTTGGTTGTCATTTGCCATTGCAAAGTTTGTCGACCAATTATCTTCTGTACTTGATGGGCACTCGATAGCAGGAATACTAAAAGTAAGTCTGCATGCTTCCTTTTCTACATCCCAAACGATGATTTCATAGAACTGTTTTTCATTCAGATTTTCAATTAAAACAGGTAGATCACTATAATTATATGGCCCCTTTGAAATTCCATTTATTTTCACTCTGAACTTTAATAAAGTATTTGTATGTTTAAAATTGAGCTGAAGATCAAACTTACCTTCTTCACATGTCGAAAAAGAAATCAATGGTTCCCTAATGCTGCACTCTCCGGTACAACATACTTTCTCAGTAAAAGAAAAGTCTTCTGCACAGTCATTGATTAGTACATCCTGAACTAAAAATTTATATAAAGTAGTACAATCACCTTCCAATGGACCTATTTCATATGATTCCTTGCCATAAAAAAGGGTGTCGTAAATTATACCATTCACTTTGATGATAAATTGATCAGAATTTGTACCTGATACTTTAAATTTCAGGATAGCGTAAAATTTATTTTGATCATTACATTCTGTTGGTTTTACACTTAGGTCGAATATTTTACAATCCGACACAGATCCGCATTGTAACTTATATTCTTTAATCAGATTACAACTTTCATCTCCACTATCAAAAATCCTTATGACCAGATTGGGACCGTCAAAATTGAAATTGGTTATTTTTAAAGGCAATGCATTATAAGCGTAGGTTCCGATAATGGTGGAATTGATTTTCAGTACAAACGTTGATGAAGAATTTGTGTGTTCGAAATTAATATTAAGAGACTTTAACACATTGTTTTCACAAACTTCATTGATCACCAAATCAGCTAAAGTACAGGATTTTTCGCAGCAAATTGGTTCGAGAAAACGTGTAACTGCCCTGCATTGTTCCATTTCTTTATCAATGACCAAAAATTCATAGATTGTTTCACAATTTCCTTTCAATGGACCTATTCGGTACGAAGGTTGACCATATTCAAATTCTCCATACACAACACCGTTTCCACGAATTCTAAAACCCTTAAGTCCGGTATTCTTATTTTTAAAACTGATATTTACATAAAAAATACTATCTTTACAAGGCAATGGTGTTGCAACCAAGTTGGAAATATTACATTCAAAATTGCACTCAGATACTTTCCCAAGTTCAAAAGAACTAAAACAAAATGCATTGTTTTTATCCACTATAAGGAATTCATAGTCTATGGTGTTGCTGAATGGTATATTATTAAGTTTTATAGGTAAGTCTGCATATGCAAATTTACCAAAATTCATTCCACTGCCTCCAACCTGAAAACTATCAGATGTCATATTGTGCTTAAAATTGAGCCTCAGTGAAAATTTGTCTGATTCTTCATTACAATCTACTACCTGACCCTGAACATTATATATACTGCAAATACATGGATTCAATATTTTCAGCGTATCACAACATGCCTCATTGTCATTGGCACAAACGACTACAGTATTAAAAGTCTCAACGGAACTTGACGGAAATTCAAGCAAATTTAGAGGAAGCTGACTGTATTGATAAAAGCCATAAAACTGACCATTATTATACAAATCAAATCCATTGTCAGGCGCATTGTATTCCAAGTCAAAAAACAACTGATACTTACCATTATTACATGACCCTGTTTCTACATTTTCAAAATTGATGCTGCAATTGTCTGCACAACACTTTTTTCCAACATTCTTGAAAGCAAAACAATCAGTATTTATTTCGTCCCGAACTACAAATTCATAATTGGTAATACAATCTGCTGCCAATGGCCCAATCGTAACCGGCAAAGCCGAATATTCAAAAAGGCCATAATTTTTGCCATTGCCTTGTATTTTAAACTTTCCTGATGCCCCGGTATGATCAAAATTAATAGTCACAAAAAACTGCCCACTTACATTGCATGTTCCACTATTGACATTTAACCCATTAATCAAACACTGACTGTTCACCTGAATAAACAGATGTAAAATAATCACGGAAAAAACAAATCTTAACATAATATAACTATTAATTTAAATATAAGAATGCAAATTAACTGGTTTCGCTCCTTTACTTTGTATTTTTTAGCAAAAAAAATTAGAAATAATATCCAGACACCATTTATAACCTTTCTTATTGATCATTTTACAACAGGAATCATCAAAAATCAAAATGGCTTGGATCCTACTTGTTTATTGATGTTGTAAAAAAAATACCATTTCAAATGTATTAAATTTGTACAGAATGAACAGTTTAAATCTTTATTGGATAAAATGTGAGTATTATAGACATATTTTATATAATTTTGCATATATTTTACACAACAGCAGCAGGAATTTAGATGGTGTTAAGACAGTAAATCATTCCAAACATGAGCATACGATATACCTATACTTTATTATTTTCATTTATTTTTTCCATGTCACAGGCCAGTATTTACTGCCCTCCGGACAAAACACTCTTTTGCGATGATGACGTTCATTATTTACAAGTGACAGGAAAAGCCACAGTGATTAACTATCCGGCTTCTATAGTGAGATACCACGATATTCCCAATCTTAATCAATGTAATATTGGCACAATCCAAAGGATTTGGTATATCGACATCAATCAGGACCATCAGTATCAAAACACAGAATCAAGCTGCAGTCAGACAATAACTCTTTTGGGCGTAGATGGGCAGATAAATATTGTGTTTCCTTCTGATAAAACATATCAATGTAAAGAAGAAATCGCCAACGACAAGCCGACTTGGACAAATGGGGCATGTGATGTGCTTGGGTATCACGTTGATGACACGGTTTTTGAAATTGCACAGGATGCCTGCTACAAAATTTTCAGAAAATTTACAGTTATCAATTGGTGTGTTTATGATCATCAAAGTTCATCAGGGTATGGTAAATGGACACATACTCAGATTATTAAAGTGGTGGAAAACACTCCACCGACCATAAATGACTGTACAAATAAAGTTATAGGCGTAGATGGAGATTGCAAAACAAATTTTACCATAAAAAACAGCGCTTTTGATGATGCAGGATGTCCGTCTGAATTACTGACCTGGGCTGTAGAAATTGATTTATGGGCTGACGGTACGACAGATTACAGGTATGGATTGAATGAAACAGGCATATATAAACTTGTACCTGTAGCAAATCACAAAGAAATAAATATAACTCTGCCCGAAAGAGTCGGTGTAGGGAAACATAAAGTATATTGGTCAGTGAAAGATCAGTGTGGCAACTTTAAAACTTGCCTTACTACCGTAGAAACCAAAGATTTAAAAAAGCCAACGCCCTACATGCATGATTTTCTTACCTCTTCATTTCAAGGCAATGTAATGGATTTGGTGGTGCCAGCCAGAATATTTAATGTAGCATCTTTTGATAATTGCACACCATCCAACAAGCTAAAATACTCGTTTTCAGCCAATACAAATGACACCATAAGAACCATAAATTGCGGCAATGCCGGGTTTCAGTTTTTCAATATATATGTGACTGATTTACAGGGAAATCAGGAATTTATTGATGTATATATGCTGATATTTGACAATGGATCATGCAATATCTCTTCTGGCATTGCAGGTAGAATATTAGAATCAAACTATACGCCGATACAGAATGCTCATATTTCTCTGACCAGAACAGGTATGGATCCTATAGTCTCAAATTCTGATTTGACCGGAAAGTTTAAATGGGAGGATATTTCACTATATTCAGACTACTCTATCCGTCCTGAATTATCAACATATTACCCAAACAGGATAGATATAGCAGATATCAAAAAGCTCCAAAACTATATCATGGGAACAGGAGATCTGATCAATTTTGAGTATATGGCTGCTGACGTCAATGGCGATAATAAAATCAGAATTTCAGATATTGATTTGCTAAAAACAAAAATCCTGCAACCGGCAGATGAAAGGTCATTAAACTGGAGATTTGCTGCAGAAACAGATACTATATTAAATGTCAATGATTTAAAAACGGTGAGTGAAGTTTTTGACATAATGAAGTATGATGGCAACATAGATTTTAAAGCCATATACAGAGGAGATATAAATAATGCCAATAAAACTGAAACTGAATCCAGAAGCATCGTATCACTGTATACAAAAAAACATGACGGCAACATTGAATTCTATCTATCAGAAAAAATGAATGTAGATGGTCTTCAGATAGAATTGTTGATACCTGGTTTGGATGACAAGATCAATATACATTCACCTTATTTTGAAATTCCTGACCAGTCGGTGAATATTGATAAAACAAGTAAAAGTATTCGTTTTATTACTCTACAAAACTTTGAATCGTCTGTAGATCAGCCTGTGTTTGTAATAAATACGGGAGAAAGCAGAGATGATGAGGTAGTACTTACAAATTTTTCAAAAATTCTTAGAGAAGGTGATCAACTATCAAAACTTGCTATTGGATATAAGAATGTAGAAAAAAATGAATTCAACATTTCCCCTAATCCCGGAGCTGATATTTTTAGCATTACAGGTCCTTCCAACCATATTGAACATGTTAAGGACATAAATGGAAGGTCAGTACCATTTACTCAAAATAGAGGAGAATTTTCTATTCACGCACCTTCCGGAATTTATTTTATAACATTAAATCATGGTGGTTTTTTATTAACTAAAAAGTTGATCATATATTAATTTCAATCAAAACATTTGACTTTAAGATCGCTTTTAATATCCAATAGCCATCACTCTGAACATTTTTTGTTAATAAATTCATAAACTTATTCATATAATAATTCATTACGGCAACAAGATATGTATCATATCAGTTTTATATATAATTTTGCCCTTGCAATACATATGTAACTATTTATATATTGCAAATAGCGTTAATATTATATTTCAAAACAAATTTAATCTAAAGAAATGGCGTTTTTAAAACAATTTTACTTCTTCCTCTTTCCGATGATCATGGTTACTTCTTGCGGAGCTTTGAAAGGAACAGTGATTTCAGGAAATCTAAGTGGTGCAGAAAACATGACAGTGTATCTGGATGGTGTTTCTATCACACAACAAAGTAATATTATACTACAAGAAAAAATCGGAGCAGATGGAAAATTCAAATTATCTTTTCCTGATGGTGTCAAAAAAGGCGTTTACAGATTAAGAATCGGGGAACAAGTAGGTGAACTAATCATGGATGGTAGCGAAAAGGATGTTACTATCAGTGGCAAGCTGACAGATCTCAATGAGTTTGCGTATACTGTGACAGGTTCAAAACTAACTGAACAATACCTTAAAGCAGTCAGGGATTATATAGATCAGAAAATGGATATCCCAGCATTAACCACTTACACCGGTAAAACAGCAGATCCATTGGTGGGATATCAGATTGCGGTCAGACTATTTACCTTGCGTCCTGAGTTTTTGGATTTACATAAAGAAGTATCTGCAAAACTTACTACTCAATATGGCGATCTGGATATTACCAAGGAATATGCTATGGTTATCGCTCAAATCGAACAACAGGTTAAAGCTGAAGCTGCCGCTGCAAAAATAAAAGTAGGTGAGCCTGCACCTGAAATATCTCTTCCTGGTCCTGATGGAAAAGTTAGAAAATTATCAGATTACAAAGGTAAAGTAGTTTTGATAGATTTTTGGGCTTCATGGTGTGGACCTTGCAGAAAAGCAAATCCACATGTAGTCGAAGTATATCACAAATATAAAAGCAAAGGTTTTGATATCTTCAGTGTTTCTCTGGATGGTATAGATAGCCGAACTGCACAAAGATTTACAGATGCTGCACAACTCAAGGAGCAAATGGAAGCATCAAAACAAAGATGGCTGGGTGCCATTGCTCAAGATCAGCTGACATGGGACGGACACGTTTCAGATTTGAAAAAATGGGAATGCGCCCCTGCCGGAGAGTATGGGGTAAGAAGTATACCTCAAACATTTCTGGTAGGTCGTGACGGTAAAATTGTTGCCATCAATCCAAGAACTGACCTGGAACAACAGGTTCAGAAATTTTTATAAAATATTATTATTCAATGTGATAAAAAAAAGCCGTTTATGTACAAGCGGCTTTTTTTATTCCTATTTTTCAAACTCCGAACTGTGTCAGATGATGATTTAAATGTTTGTAGAACATATTATTCCATTCTACTACATTCAGTTTTCCAAATGAAAAAGATTTTTTTCCATCAAAATACTGTTTCCCATCTTTCTGAACTCTTACAAGATAATCAATAAGTCTACTTTTTTCTTGTTCAAAATCCTTTTCATCATTAATAATAAAATCAGACCCTGTTCTGGTGTTGTGTTTATACCCTACTTCATTAACTACCGCCTTTTTTACAAAAGTTTTTAAAATCCAAGACAATAAAAAGTTTGGTTTTTTAAATTGTTCGGGTTCATAAACATAGCGATAAGTCACACAGCAGTGCGCAAGCATTTGAGCAACAGACATTTTCCCCCATTGCGGTTTGGATTGTGCAGTCAGGTTGTTGATACGCTGGGTAAGACGATCTGTGACATCATTATTAAAAATATCAGGTAAGGCCATAAAAGTAATGTATTTGGTGAAGTACAAAAGTAGTAAATTCAATGAAGATGGGAACCTTTGACTATCACAATCCTGCAATACGTCTTTAATAACCTTGATTTAATCTCTTTTAATGGGTATAATTCGTTACGAAATCGTACATTTGCGCAAATTTTCTAAAAAGCGATAATGGAACGAAATCAGATAATAGGCATAGTATTGATCATGGCTACTTTTATGTTGTGGACTATAACATCTTCACCATCAAAAGAAGAAAAAGAAAAAGCCAAAAGAATACAGGACTCCATCGCATTGGTTGAGCAAACACCAGTCAAATCATTGGAAGCGACAACTGATCAAGCTGGCAATCCATCCATGACGAGTGCAACGAATGATACCCTTTCTTCAGAGGCAAACACTTTAAAATATGGTGCGTTTGCTCCTTCAGCTACTGGTGATTCGAAAGAAGAAATACTTGAAAATGAGTTTATCAGAATTACATTTACCAATAAAGGTGGAAAAATAAAAGAAGCATTACTAAAAAAACACTACAAAACAGTGACTGACAGTAGTGGAAAAGATGGAAAGGAATTGGTAAAAATGCTTAATAGTCCTATGAATAAATTTGACTATTTATTGCCTGTTCCTGCATCTGTGACAAAGACGGTCAATACAGGTGATTTATACTTTTCAGCAGAAAAAAATGGTAATACTATCTCTTTTAAAGCCAATACAGTCAATGGTGGTTACTTTGAACAAAAGTATGAATTATCACCGACTGACTACACGCTTGGGTACACCATAAAAACGAAGGATCTGGGTAGCGTCCTTGCCTCCGGAACAAATTCAATTCCATTACAGTGGGAGAACCATTTGGGTAAATATGAAAAAGGGATTCAGTTTGAACAAAATTACTCCACTGTCTACTTCAAAGAAAAAGAAGAATCCACTGATTATTGTAGTTGTGTTTCTGATGATACCAAAGACCTTAAAGATAAAAACCTGGAGTGGGTTTCGCACGTTAATCAATTTTTTAATACGTCGCTGATAGGAAAAACAACTCCGTTTAAGAGTGGAATTATGACCACCAAAATGACGGATATAAAAGCGACTGACTATGTTAAAACCGTTACTTCTGATATAGCTGTCCCTATAGCAGATCTCAATAATGGGGCATATGAAATGGCGTTGTATATCGGCCCAAATGAATTTAAACGATTGAAATCATTTGGCAATAATCTGGAAGAAATTATACCTTTTGGTTCAAGTATTTTCGGTACCATTAATAGATGGGCGATCAGACCGTTTTTTGATTTCTTGTCCAATTATATCGGCAGCAAAGGAATAGTGATTATTTTACTGATATTTCTGATAAAGATGATGCTTTATCCTTTGATGTACAAAATGTTATACTCCCAGGCAAAAATGGGTGCCTTGAAACCGGAATTGGCCCACCTGAAGGAGAAGTTTAAAGATGATACCCAAAAACAACAAATGGAAACCATGAAAATATACCGGGAATACGGAGTAAGTCCGCTCGGTGGTTGTCTTCCGATGTTGCTTCAAATGCCTATCTGGTATGCATTATTCAGATTTTTTCCTGCATCCATTACTTTCAGACAGGAACCATTCCTCTGGGCCGCAGACTTATCATCTTATGATGTCCTGTTTAATCTTGGATTTGAGATTCCTTTTTTTGGGGCTCATGTGAGTTTGTTTACTTTGCTTTGGGCAGTCTCTACAATAGTATATACTTATTACAATATGCAAAATATGGACCTTTCAGCCAATCCTGCCATGAAATACGTCCAATATCTAATGCCGGTAATGTTCCTTGCTTTTTTCAATAATTATGCTTCAGGTCTTACCTGCTACATGTTTTTCAGTAACCTGATCAATATACTTCAAACGGTGATCACTAAAAACTATATTTTTGATGAAACCAAAATCAGGGCGGAGCTCATGAAGGAAAAAGCCAAACCCAAGAAAAAAAGTGGATTTGCATCGAGGCTTGAAGAAGCCATGAAACAACAACAAGCGGTACAAGAACAGAAAAAAAAGAAGTAACTTCCAATACCATAATCCCGAAAAATGAAAACAGTCGGTATCATTGGTGCCGGAAGTTTTGGCATCACACTTGTTAAGATCCTTTCCAGAAATGTAAATGTCATCATTTATAGCAGGAATGAGTCTGTGGTAAAAGACATAAATGAAAAGCATATACATATGGGCAACGAACTTCGCCTGAATGTAAAAGCAACCACAGATATAAAAGAGATTACAAAGGGATGTGAGTTACTTTTTGCAGTGGTTCCATCCTCAAATTTCAGACAGATGATGAAAGACTTCTGCCCGTTTCTTAAACCATCACACATCATGATTCAATGTACCAAGGGACTGGATGTAAGTAGAATATGTGAAGAAGACTGGCTCAATCTCAATTTTAAAAGAGATGACGTATGTACCATGACAGAAGTCATCAGACAGGAAAGCAATGTGATCCGGGTCGGTTGTTTGTCAGGACCAAATCTTGCCAAAGAAATTCTTTCAGGACAACCTGCAGCTACAGTGATTGCTTCAGAATTTGATGAAGTCATTAAGCTGGGACAAACTGTCTTGAGCAGTAAAAAGTTTTTTGCTTTTGGTTCGCATGATCTTAAGGCTGCAGAAATAGCAGGAGCATTTAAAAATATTATAGCTGTAGCTTCAGGTATACTGGCTGGCATGGGTATGGGCAAAAATATGCAGTCATTGCTGATCACTAGAGGACTCAGAGAGATGATTTCTTTTGGTACATCCATGGGAACAAGCGGGGCAGCGTATCTGGGTGTGGCAGGCATTGGTGACCTTATTGCCACAGCTACCAGTGAAGACAGCAGAAACTATACCTTCGGTAAAAGATTTGCCAGTGGAGAAGATTTCAACCACATCATGGCAACATCCAGTGAAGTGGTAGAAGGAGTACGAACGCTTAAAATTATCAATCAGCTCGCAAAAAACGAAAAACTCAATCTTCCTATCGTACAGGTGCTGTACAAAGTTGTATATGAAGGTTTTGATATACAGCGAGGTCTTGAGTTTTTGATGAATGATTCTTATGCTGTAGATGTAGATTTTCTTTAATCTGCCTGCATTCGTAAGTGCAATATTAAGTCTGGAAGTTTAAATTGATCATGATTTGTGGCAATAGAAAATTAATTGGTTTGCGATAATTTAATTTCTCCATGCACTGTTCTAACTTTGATACGTCACCATAAAAAATATTTGCGCTTTTTAGGTAGATAATGTTCCTTCTATTATTGATCCATCCACTTTCTAAAATATTTAGATCTCTCTTTACTTAGCACGATTTCTTTGTTAATTGCTGGTGTCAATTTCAGAATAATTTTTGAAGAAGGCTGTCTTTCCACATTATGAATGGCTTTCAAATGAATGATAAACTGTCTGTTGGCTCTGAAATAAAGTTCAGGATCAAGCATATCTTCAATTTCTTTGAGGTTATAAAAGGAAGGAACTTTTCTACCATCGAATAGATAAAAGTAAGACAATTTATTATTATGGTAGATGTAAGCAATATCTTCCGCTTTAATATTAATCAATCTGGATCCAAGTTTGGTCTGTATCTGCCTTTTATATTTATTTACTCCATTAATAGAAGAACCATTCAGGATGGTTTTTACTTTCTCAAAAGCAGTTAATAAGTGCTCCTTTAGGATGGGTTTTAATAAATAATCAGTTACATTATTTCTATATGCATGATATGCGTATTCCGTTAATCGGGTGGTTATAATTACCTTACTTTTGAAATCGGGAGTATCAAATAATTCAAAACTATTCCCATCTTCAAACTCAATATCCATAAATATGATATCCGGCCGTGAGATATTACTTAAAAGAAAAGATTTACATTCGTTCAACGATGTAAACACTTCATTTACAGTAATTTTATGATTAAAATGACTAAGTAAGTATGTCAAATGATCAGTATCTGTCTTATTGTTATCTATAACTATAGCTGTCATAAATCATTATGTGTTTTGTTTGTTTGGTTATATTTTAAAGTGCTGAATTGGTATTTATTCAGAGTCAAAACCCTTTAAACTGTATGTGAAATGTCAAAATTCCAGCCGATAATCCGTCACTTCTGTTGTATAAAGCTCCTCTGAGTTCCATTTGACTGATGGCAAATAAATTTGCTACAATTTTGATTGGAATATACCTCACTCCTACCCCAAAAAACTGACTATCAAAACCAGATAAATCATAGTCACTGGAAAAATACTCAGCACCCGGTTTATTTTCCTGATAAGGCGCGAAATAATCAATTTTGGTCTGGTGGTAATATCTGTAAAATGGGCTCACAGAAAAAAATGGTGATATTTTATAGGGCAACTCTATATGGGCTGTATGTGAGGTCATACCCCAATCATCCTGATAATACCTATAAAATGACCGGATAATGAACTTTCCACCGATAAAATAATTTGCTCGCAATCCAATAGGTATTTTAA
This sequence comes from Saprospiraceae bacterium, assembly GCA_016714445.1. Taxonomy (GTDB): domain Bacteria; phylum Bacteroidota; class Bacteroidia; order Chitinophagales; family Saprospiraceae; genus OLB9. The sequence continues at coordinate 91,581 of JADJNF010000009.1, forward strand.
ATCTTGTCCCAGGCAATGTCTCCCTTAGTAATGACCCATCATTCATATACACTCGATGAAATGGGGTACTCAACAAGCCACTCTGGTAAGCCAGATCCAAAGTCAGTGCTATTTGAAATCGTTTAGACATCACTTGGGAAAGTGTCATAGATAGATCATAAGAATTTCTGGCCGCATTGCCTATTTCTCCCTTCTTTTGCTGCCTGGAAGGTAGATTTGCTCTGAATTCTGTGGGGACAATTTGGCTATAGGTATCCAAAAACACATTTGTCTTGGCGCTGAATTCAGTATTTTGACTTTTGGATTTTTTACTAAAGTTGGCTCCTCCACCAATGGATGTATAATCGTACTCTTTTGAAAAAGCGATATTTCCACCTAAGATAAGACCTGTTTTTTCATTTTCAACACTATAATTTAAAGATGGATATACCCTGACATCAGATGATGAAGCGGAAGAAACTTTAGTGTCTATCTTATCGGAGGATGCTGATGTATAATAATCTACACCAAACTCAGCCCCATAGGTATATTTTTTACCACGACCATCATATCTGGTAAGTTTCAGATCGATGACATTTGCAAAATCCGAGAGCTTTTCAGTCCCTATACCACCTGTAATTGCAGAATGATTGCCTTCCTGATGGTAATATGAAGACAAGATATTAGCTTCTTCAAAACTCAATGCCTTTTTCTTATATATTTTGGTACTGTCTATGACAAAACTCTGGGCGTAAATCTGTACCAATGATAGGATTAAGCCAAAGAAACTTAAATTTATTTTTAACATCTTTTTACTTTTTGTTATTGATTAAGAGTATTTTTAAAATTTCATCTATGCCTGGAAGTGGCAACACTAAAAGTTAAACATACCCTAATTACAACCACATCCGCCTCCACTCTTTCCTCCAGTAGCGCCTGATGAACCTTCCCTGTACAACTGAAAATTGATCTCTAGTTTCTCCAGTTTCCTTAATGCCAATGTCATCTCTCCGTCATTGAGATATGCTTTTTCTGATGACTTTACAGTACTGCATGAAGAAAATAATATGATACAGAAAACCACCACGATTGAAACTAAAAATTTTCCATTTTTTAACGTAATCATTTATTTGAGTTTAATATTTTTTGAATAATAAATTTTATCATTTTCATCAATGATGATTGCTTCCACAGCATAAAGTTGGTTGATCATATGCAATCCTGCATCTTTTCCCATGACGATAACAGGTGTAGTAAGTGCATCAGCCAATTCGGCATTTCCACAAATAATGGTCACAGATTTTAAACCTTGAGAAGGCATGCCGGAAACCGGATCAATCGTATGCGAATATCTTTTTCCATCAATGATGACATACTTTTCATAATCACCACTGGTTGCCACTGATTTATTGCTGATTTCAAACTGACTGAAAAGGTCTCGTTTATGGTTAGGGTCTGCAATGCCTATCGTCCATGGTCGTCCGTTGATTTGATTTCCCCAGGCTGTCAAGTCACCTGCCGCATTGACCACACCACTTTCTGCACCCTTATTGATCATCACCTTTTTGGCCATTTCTGCTGCGTATCCTTTGCCGATCCCACCAAATCCGATCCGCATACCTTGATTTTTGAGGAAAACGGTTTTATTATTATGATCAATAACTATATTTCTATAATCTACCATTTTCACAGCTTTTTTGGCCAACTTTGCATTGGGTAATTGGGTCATCTTGGTATCAAAATTCCAATATTTTTTATCTACCGATCCATATGTGATATCAAATGCCCCTTGTGTCAAGCTGGAAATTCGTTGGCACCGTTCGATGAGATGGAAAACTTCATCAGGAACTTGAATAGGCTGTATACCAGCATTTTTATTGATTAAAGCGGTGATGCTATCTTCTGAAAAGGTAGTCAGAAGCGTTTCGATTCTTCTGACTTCCAGGATAGCATTCTCAACTGCTAGTTTACAAGTTTCCAAGGACTCATGGACAGCCGTTAATTCAAACTGATTGCCCATGAGTTTAAGAGTAGCTGAAAATGTTTGTAAACAATTAAGATCAATATTACTCATCGTCACCTTCTAAAACCTTGTTTTCAGGTGCAATATTTTGACTTCCATCATAGCCAACTCTGATCTCTGTATGTCTGATCTCTCCTCCCGATGTACCAGTCATTTTACCAAAATATATTCCAGTCAATCCAAGCACCAAAATAGCAATTGCAAAATAATTGGCAAAAGACTTTTGTTTCCAATATGCCCAAAAGCCTATCAAAGATACGATGCCAAGTATGTAATTGATGATGGCTAATGTCTCTGCCTTCTCTTCATGCTCATGGATCAGTTGTTTGGTGACGTCCGGCAATGTTTCAGCTATTTCTTCTGCACCTTCACCAGTGTACATCGCAGGAAAGGTGAGTACGGCTCCTAAAATAAATACGCCCAATGCCGTCTTTTTGACAACATCAGAACCAATAAAAAAACCAACCATTAAAATCAACATACCAACGATAGGTACGATGATCGGGAAATGATTAAATACTAAATGCAAATGTGCGTCGTTCATGATAAATTAATTTAGAATTATGAATTAATATTAATAAGTATATTTTTTGTATTTAAGGATTATCCTGCTACCTGTACACCGATCAAACTACCAATGCCATAAGTAATGGCAGCTGCAGCCAAGCCAAAAACAACCTGTCTCATCCCGGAAAACCATATGCTTTTGCCTGTAAAAAGGGTTATGGCTGCCCCTATGATGAATAAACCAATAGCACTTACTCCCGTGCTTAAAATCACAGCATTAAATCCGGATAAAAAGAAAAAAGGAAAGACCGGGATAATAGCACCCACCGCAAATAATAAAAATGAAGTAATAGCTGCTTCCATGGCTGAACCTTTTAGTTCTTCACTATTGATCCCTAATTCTTCTTTGACCAATATTTCATGCGCCTTGCTTTTATCTTTAATGATTTCAGCAGCCATTTCTCTGGCTTGAGACTCAGGAATTCCTTTTGACATATAAATGAGCGCGATTTCTTTTTCTTCACCGGCAGGATTCACTTCGAGCTCTTCCATTTCAAGATTCATTTGATTTTCATATAGTTCCTGTGAACTTTTAACTGAAATCCATTCACCAAGTGCCATAGAGAGTGCACCTGCAAGCAATCCGGCCATACCAGCCAACAACACTTCGTCATTGCCACTAGTGGCTCCTGCTATACCCATGACCAAACTAAAATTGGACACTAAACCATCATTACCACCAAGTACAGCTGCACGCAAAGCATTGCCACCTACTGATCGGTGTCGCTTCTCAAATCTGGCCAGATTGGACCCTGATACTTTGGTCTGATTGTCCAATAAGTTTTTCAGAATCGTTACATGCGCAGTATCTGAAATTGAAGATGAATCAGGTTTCAATTTTTTTCTGGTATTTACGATAGTGTTTGAAAGGCTTTTTTCTGTATCCATCAGTACGCCAAGTATGTAGTCATAGCCCATCACCTTTCCAATGAATTGCAACATTTTTGCTCTGCCCGAAGGTGCAGGAAAAGGTTCTGAAGGTATATTATGTTTTGCCATAAAAGCCAAGGCATGACTTTTTTCAATGTCACTCATTTGGCGAAATATCTCTGCTACATTCGGATCTTCTTCATGAGCAGCCAATAAACTATAGAGATAACTGGCATCTATTTCTGTTTGAATATTTGGATTCATTTTGATTAATTTTTGTTTATTTATTTTAACATATCGTCAATTTTGCAATATGTACTTTCAAGACTACTCTGCAACATTTTTCATTTTCATGAGCAAAGTATAGGCTCCTTTTGCAACAATTTTTTTATTCATTAATATCTGATAATTAATGATTTGTACTTTACCATTTTCTTTTTGCCCCGGCTGGATTTCCACCAATTCAAAACTTTGGTTTCCCTTATCCACAAAGACATATTCTTTACCTTCAAAGCTAACAATCGCTTCATCAGGGACTGTCCAACTCTCCATGCTTTGTGCTTCTACTTCTGCATTCATATACATTCCAGGCATTATTTCAGATGTTTTATTTTCAAGAGAACAAATGATATTGGTGAAACCATGATCTCCTATACTATTTACTATATAGTCAATCCTTCCTGACATCTTTTGATCAGCTCGTCCATTGGGAAAGGCAAGTAATTTTTGTCCTGTCTTGAGATATGGCAGATCTTTTTCAAAAGCCTTTAATACAAGCTTTACTCCATTATTGTCGATCATCCTGATCATCTCTTCGCCAGCTTGTACATATTTACCGCTATTGACCAATACATCTGTGATGGTGCCTGAAGTGGACGCAGCAATTATTATTTCCGACGTCATATTGTCAGCTGAAAGCGTCGCCGGGTTGATATGGATGAGTTTTAATTTTTCACCCAGTGATTTCACCAGGATTTGATTTTGCCTGACTTTTTCTTCAGCCAGTTGCAAGACCTTCTCACTAGCTGCCTGATTTTTGGAGAGTTCTGACTGACGATCATAATCCAATTTGGCAAACGCCAATGCATTTTTGGCAGAAAGATAATCCTGTTGTAATTGAATGTATTCCTTCTCTTCCAGACGAACCAACGTCTGACCTTTAGTAACTTTCATGCCTGGTATCCACTTGATCTGACGAACAAATCCTGCCATGGGGCTGCTCACTGTGATTGTGTTTTCTGGCATTACTTCAAACTTGCCATTCAGTTGGATGACATGTCCTATGTTCATTTTCTCCGGAAGAGAAAGTTGTATTTGTGCATTTTTTAATTGTGCGTCCGTAAGTTGGACCACAGACTCTATTGCTACAGGACTTGCTGTTTCTGCGGGAGTTTCTTCCTTTTGTTTACAGCTTCCAGCTAAAAAGATTATTAGTAATGGCAATATTAATAATTTCATTTTATTGTTCATTTTAAGATTTTTATTTGTTTACAAAAACATTTAAAAGTTAGACATTTTGATTTTTCGTCCTTCAGATCATTCGTTATTGCGCCTCCCGCAACCCTCATTCCCTAAAGGGACGCCCATCGCTATTTATCACTCCTCACTCAAATCATTCGGATCATTCGTAATTAGTTGTCAAATAATGTAAATCAATGATGTACATATTCAGATTACGTTTTAGTTCCAGATATTCGCTTTCTATGGTAATGGCTTGATTGGTCAGCATGACATATTCCAGATAATTGATCTGACCATTGCCAAACTGCTTTTCGGAGACACTTCTGATCAATCCCGCATTGGGCAACGCACTCTTTTCATAATTTTCCATTTGTACCATACTTGCATTGTAGAGCACGTATTTCTGTTGAATTAGAGCACTGATCTCTGATTTTTTGGCTTCATAAATATCGGCTTTGACTTCTTCCAACCTTTGGGCAGAATGGATAGATGCTTTGATACCTTTTCGGAATACCGGTATGCCCACACCAACCTGAAAGCTACTGAATCTGTCGCCACCCTGATATACCACATTGTCTGCACCGGTGCCTCTTATGCTCACATTTCTATATCCGGCGGAGATGTTAGGCCAGAAAGCTGTCCTTTCAGCTAAAGTCATAGCGCGCGCTGTTGTTATTTCCTGCTCTGCCAATTGAAGGACAGGATGCTTTTTTAAAGAAATGCTATCGTAAAAGATGCCATATTTCAGCACACCAAAACCATCGGTTTGTGGTACATATTTTCGTCCATCATTGATATACCATTGCAACTGCAGGGCAATATATTCCTTCATCTTACCAATTATGGTCAATTGATTGTATAAGTTGATTTTTTGTTGCTCCGCCGTTGTTTTTTCTAATACATCTGTCTCACCTTTTTGCCACCGGATAACTGTTTTATCCACAAATACAGTGTACAAACTATCCTGATATTTCAGCATATTCTCCTTGGCAGTCAGAAAATTGTACTCCATAAAAATATGGTCTACCTGTTGTCTGATCTCTGCTTCGCTCAGTTTGAGATCGTATTCAGCAGTTTTGGCTTGTTGTTGATAGACTGCAGCACGTCGCTGATATACTTTGGGCAAGCTGAAGGTCTGTGATATCCCAAATCCGGTATCAAAATACGAACTATTGAACTGTCCCAATTCTATATTGAACTGCGTAGGTACAAAATTATATGCTGTATTTACCAAGGCCTGCTGATATTTCACCAAACCTGCATCTGACCTGAGTTTCGCATTGTTGGCTTTGGCAATTTCTATAGCCTTTTGAAATTGGATGACTTCCTGTCCGGATAAATGAGCAGAAATCAACCAGATAAAGGCAATGATGATATTTTTAATTATAAGGTTCATACTATTGGTTTTGTGATTCATTTTTAGCTAATAAATGATTTAATTTATTCATTTTTATGATATGGCAATTCAGTCATGTCTTCTTTCTCAATACTCTTACGTTCAAAAAGAATGTATAAAATAGGAAGAACAATGAGGGTCAAAAAAGTAGCTACCATCAATCCACCGATGACTACTGTTGCCAAAGGTCTTTGAACTTCTGCCCCAGCTCCGTTACTGATCGCCATAGGTAAAAATCCCAGCGATGCTACAAACGCGGTCATCAGTACCGGTCTCAAACGGACCTTTGTACCCATAAGTACAATCTTTCTTAGATCTTTCCAGCCTTCAGCCCTGAGCCTGTTGAACTCAGCGATGAGTACAATACCGTTGAGCACTGCAACACCAAACAAAGCAATGAAACCGACACCTGCACTGATACTAAATGGCATACCTCTAAGTGCAAGAAAAAATATGCCTCCAATTGCAGAAAGTGGAATAGCAGAATAAATCAACAATCCCTGTCGTATGGAATTGAATGCAAAGAACAGGAGTATAAAGATCATCAGTAAGGAAACTGGCACTGCTATCATCAGCCTGCTTTTGGCTTGATTTAAATTCTCAAAAGCACCGCCGTAAGTAATATAATATCCTGTAGGAAATTTAATTTCACTGTTTATTTTGCCTTGTAATTCAGTGACAATACTTTGCACGTCTCTCCCTCTTACATTGAAGCCAACAACAATCCTTCGTTTAGCATCTTCTCTCTGTATCTGATTTGGTCCGTCTTTGATGGAGACTTCTGCCAATTTAGATAAAGGAACCTGCTGCCCATTGCCGGTAGGTATAAGTAATTTTTGGGCATCTTCAAGGCTCTGGCGCACTTCTGATTTTAATCTGACTACCAGTTCAAATCTTTTTTCACCTTCGAATACCATTCCTGTACTTTGACCTGCAAAAGCCATATTGACCGCTTTGTTGACATCCGCTATGCTGACATTATACTGAGCCAATGCATTTCTATCATAAGAAATAATGACTTGCGGTACGCCAGTTACTGCTTCGACATATAAATTTTGCGCTCCATCTACTTTATTGACCAATTGGCCTATATGATTGGCATAGTGCGCCAGCGTATCCAGATTTTCACCAAATATCTTACAAACCACATCCTGTCGCGCACCAGTCATCAACTCATTGAATCTCATCTGTACCGGATACTGAAACCCTGCAGTGATTCCCGGAACATCTTCCAGTTCTTTGCTCATCTTTTCAGCCATTTCATCAAAGGTTTTGGCAGACTTCCACTCTTTTTTATCCTTCATGATCACCATCATGTCGCTGGCTTCCATGGGCATAGGGTCGGTAGGTACTTCACCACTTCCAATTTTGGTTACTACTTTTTCTACTTCCGGAAATCTGGTCAGAAGGATATTGGCTGCTTTTTGGGTAAACTCCACCGTCGTATTCAAATTACTGCCTGTCAAAACTCTGGTATCCACCGCAAAATCCCCTTCTTCAAGGGCAGGTATAAATTCGCCCCCCATGCGGGACAACACTACGACAGCGATCAAAAACAAGGAAATCACTCCTGCAATAGTAAGCTTGGGTATCTTCACAAAAAACTCCAGGCTGCGCTGAAATATTTTCTCCAGTTTAATCATCACTTTATCAGAAAAATTAAGCTCATGCTTTAGGTTTTTACTCAGAACAAGCGTACTCATCATGGGTATGTATGTTAGGGACAAAATAAATGCACCCAATAAAGCAAATGCAACAGTTTGGGCCATAGGTATAAACATTTTACCTTCGATGCCTTCCAATGTGAAGATGGGAAGATAAACTATCAATATGATGACCTGACCGAACACCGCACTATTCATCATTTTACCCGCGGAATATTTTACTTCTGTATCCATCTGATGAGATGTCAGTCTCTGAATGCCCTGGTAATGTTTGCTATGTCCCAGCTGATGCATGACTGCCTCCACAATGATCACGGCACCATCTACAATCAAACCAAAATCCAAGGCTCCAAGACTCATTAAATTGCCACTGACCCCAAATAGATTCATCATGATAATGGCAAAAAGCATGGCCAATGGAATCACAGATGCCACCAATAATCCGGCTCGCAGATTACCCAGAAATAAAACCAATACGAAAATGACGATCAGCGCACCTTCCATCAGATTGGTTTCCACAGTTGAGATGGCGTTATTAACCATTTTAGTTCGATCCAGAAAAGGTTCAATTTCTACGCCTTCAGGAAGAGTTTTGGTGATTTGTTCGATCCTCGCTTTTACATCTTTGATCACCTGACTGCTATTGGCACCTTTGAGCATCATGACCACAGCACCAGCTACTTCGCCCTGATCATTGTAGGTCACAGCTCCATATCTTGTTGCAGCACCTTCGGTAATTTCCGCTATGTCGCGAATGAGCAAAGGCGTTCCTGATACTGTTTTTACAGATATCATCCCGATATCATCTTTGGTCCCTATCAAACCTTCCGTGCGTATATATAAGGCTGTAGCATTTTTTTCGATGTATCCGCCTCCTGTATTTTGATTGTTGGCTTCGAGAGCATTAAATACATCATATATAGATACACCATGGGCATTGAGTTTGTTGGGATCTACTACGACCTGGTATTGTTTGAGCTTACCGCCAAAGGACGATACCTCTGCGATTCCCTTAACACCCAACAATTGTCTTCTGACTACCCAATCCTGAATCGTGCGGAGAGAAGTTGCATCGAATTTGGATTCAAAACCTTTTTTGGGTTTGACTACGTATTGATATATTTCACCCAAACCGGTGGCAACAGGTCCCAATTCAGGTGTACCTATCCCAGGTGGTATTTGTGAGGCTACTTGCTGAAGTCTTTCTGCCACTTGCTGTCTCGCCCAATATACATCGATATTGTCATTAAACACCATAGTAACCAAGGATAGGCCAAATCTTGAGAAACTCCTGATTTCTTTGAGACCGGAGATATTACTATTGGCCTGCTCGATCGGAAAAGTAACTAATCGTTCGATATCTGTCGCCCCAAAGGATGGAGCCTGGGTGATGACCAGCACCTGATTATTGGTTATATCAGGTACAGCATCGATAGGCAGTTTGGTTGCTTCATAACCTCCAACGGCTATCAATGCTACAGTCATTAAACCTATAATGAGCTTATTCTTAATAGAATATGCAATGATACTATTTAACATATAAAATAATTATAAATTCCTGAATGGCTGAAATGATCTTTTTGCCATCAACATCAGACAGCGATCAATCAACAAAACTGTATACGTAAAAAATAGTCGAAAATAATGAAAGTATACATCTGGTCACAGACGCATTTAAGCAAAAGATTTATTCAGTGTATTGAAAATAAACTTTGAAACAAAATTAAGTCCGACTTTGCTATTCAGGAAAATTTCGGAGGGTGGAAAATGCCTTTGAGTTTGGCATCAGAGAGATAAAAACTATAGGAAGTATTGATTTTATCTTTTATAATAAATGGGGAAGTTTTTTTAATAATGTCGAATTCTTTATAATGCTGAAACACAAAAACCGGTAAGGGTGAAAAATCAAAAGTTTTAAAAGGGAGCTGCATATCCTGTTCATAATCCTCATCAAAGACGATACCATGCATATAATGCATGTCAAAAAATTGAGCAACGGTCATGGTGCTATCTTCTTCGAGATGTTGTGCATAATGTATGAATAACAAAGGTATACGATTTAATTCTTTCAAGGGAGTGAAAGAAAAAAGGTAAATCGCAATCAAAAACTTTGCTATGGCAGGTTTCATTTTACAAAGGTATGTTATTTTTTAATCTAATATACATACATCCAATTCTTTATTGTTAACAAAAAGCTAAACAAACATTTAATTTTGCATTTTTTACCACTGCGGACAGAAATTATCTTCATTGTGGTGCTCCCCGATATAAATAAGACTAATCTCCAGCGATGACAAAGATCTTCTGTCCTTTACCAGATTACTTACATTTTGATCATAACTGAATCCGAAAATAAAATTATTCATTTCAATGCCCACCATGCCTATGATAGACTCCATTCCAAAATTATTATAATTTTTTACACCCCTGAAATAAGGACCAAATAACAAATACTGTCCAGCTGTTTTTGATATCTTGTACCTGAAAGTTGCCCCAAGATTCAGTTCTGTCTGGGGACCTTGGACCAAAGCATTAACCCTAGGCTGGATAGATACACGATCTGATGTTTTTATCGAAGCGCCGGTATGAATACTCCATTTTGCATTGAGGGTGTCTGTTTTAAAAATATTGGGATCAATAATGTCAGGAGTATTATAGAAGGACAAATTGGGTTGATTGAGATGAAAATACCCCAATCCTGCATGATAACTAAAGTTTTTATTTGGTGTAATACTGTAGTATATACCCAGGCTGATGTCCGAATAAGCTTTATTATTTGGTGGCAAATTTTCTCCGGTCCCTAAAGTGAAACCATCGATGGCATTAAACTGATCCTGGAATGTCAGGTCCTCATAATTGATGGTCTTTTGGAAAACACCACCCTGAATACCAATGCCTAAATATTGTTTTGTTCTTTTATCCAATGCTTTATGATATGCCGCAGTTAGCATGATCTGATTGGTATTAAAATCAAAAGTGGTCACTCTGTCTCCAAAAAATGTAATGCCAAGAGCCACTACATCCGGTAAGTTTTTACCACCGTAATTCAGATCAAATTTTACATCCCCACTTATCGCAAAAGTTCGGAGCGGATTGTCTAATGCTGACCTCCATTGATCCCTATACAAAGTTGATATCCTGAATGTACCTGTATATGTACCTGCGATGGCAGGATTTAGGGTAAGTGGAGATGCATAAAACTGAGAAAAGTGAGCATCCTGAGCAAAGGATGAAAAAGATAATACCATTATAAAAATAAATGTGAAACATTTTTGGTATCCTTCCGCAAATAACGTCATTTTATTATAAATATTATTGGCAAATTTTAATAAAATTTGATTCATTTCTAATGCTATTATTAAATTTTAAAAATGCAAAACTAAATAAATATTTCATTCATCTTTCCATATCTCAAAGAATGGACTGATTTTTGGAATTAATACCAATAACGCTTTAAAGCGAACTTAAAGTATACGTTTCGTAAACATGTCAAAGAAAAAAAAGGTTAACACAAAACATCTGTTTCATGCTGTTTGCCATCTGAATGTAATTCCGGTGCGCAGCAAGCCATCTGACGAAGACCTTATGATAAGCCAGATGCTTTTTGGGGAAACTTGCATCATTTTAGAGAAAAAAAACAAACACTGGTATAAAATACAAACATCCATTTGTAATATTATGGGTTGGGTCAGATCAATTCAGGTAATGCTGATGGAAGAAAATATGTATGAAAAATATGTTGAAAACTCTTCTACTGCACTGGAGATATGCCATCCCATATTTAATGACGATATATCCAAATCAATAGTCATTGGATCTTCCCTACCCCAATATGACGGAATTTCGTGCCTTATGCCCGATAATAAATATGTGTATAATGGTCAGGCAGCATCATCTCTGGGATTGGAGCAATTCAGCGAGTTAATTGTAAAAATTGCAAGAAGATACTTATACTCTCCCGAATTGCAGGGCGGCCGGACCCCTTTCGGAATCGATCCCGGAGCATTAATCCAAAATGTCTTTAAATTTTTTAATGTCTCATTACCAAGATTTCCTCATGAACAGTATTTATTGGGGGAGATCATAGATTTTGTAGAGATGTCTTGTGAAGGGGATCTTGCATTTTGTATGGATGAAATGGGACAAATACATCACGTAGGCCTCATCATAGGTGAAAAAAAGGTAATGCATGTCCATGGCTGTGTTCGTATTGACAAGTTGGACCATCACGGCTTCTTTAATGTAGAAATGAAAAAATATACCCACAAACTCCGGATTATCAAAAGAGTTATCTAGATTTTCAATAGGAATTAATTCGTTTTAAGGTTCTTCTATCCATTTAATGGAACATTTAATTTTGTTAATTGAAGCGCTGGTTGCCACTTTGGTAAATGAGCTTATCAAGCATCTAATATTGCCTTTCTTTTTCCCGGAGAATCCTGTACCCTTCACAAATTATAATTTACAAATAAAATCAAACCAGATTTCATTTTATATAAGCCAAAAATGAATTAAATCACAATCCCTAATGATTAAAGTCATATTTCTGGCTTTATATCCTTTTTACCTTGCAGCCATTTAAAAGTCAAAAGAATGAAGGATTTAACTTTAATCAAATATCCGGGTATAAAAACGGCTATGGATGGTAACACAGCTGCTATCATGTGCGAAAGAGAATCATCAGATGGAGCAGGCGCTTACCCAATCACCCCATCCACCCAAATGGGCGAATATTGGGCTGAAGAAGCTGCAAAAGGTCACTTAAATATTTCAGATCGTCCGCTGATTTTTATAGAGCCGGAAGGTGAACACGCTGCGGCAGCAGTGACTGCGGGACTATCCATGACTGGATTAAGAGCTTCCAACTTTTCTTCCGGGCAAGGTATCGCATACATGCACGAATCATTATATGCAGCTGTGGGCAAAAGATTGACTTATGTGTTGAATATCGGTGCCCGTGCGATGACCAAATCCACACTAAATGTACATGCCGGACATGATGATTATCATGCTATAGATGATACCGGATTTTTTCAACTTTTTGCAAAAAATGTTCAGCACGTAGCTGACTTAAATATCATAGCCCATAGAATAGCTGAACTGGCGCTGACACCGGGAATTATCGCTCAGGATGGATTTTTAACTACACACCTCATTGAATCTCTGTATCTTCCTGAAAGAGAGTTGATCAGAGATTTTTTGGGCAGACCGGATGAAATCATTGAAACACCTACCCCCGCTCAAAAAATAATCTATGGCGAAACCCGCCGACGAATACCGGAAGTGTGGGATGTAGACAATCCGATGATGGCAGGTATTGTGCAAAACCAGGATTCTTATATGCAGAGTGTAGCAGCACAACGACCTTTCTTTTTTGACCATATCAAAGACTTGACAGATCAGGCTTTTGCAGAGTATTATCAACTCACCGGCAGACAATACCAAAGAGTAATGTCATACAAAGCCCAGGATGCAGATTATTTGATTTTGGGACAAGGCAGTATTATCCCGAGTGCCGAAGTGGTATCAGACTATCTGCGTCAAAGCAGAGGAATCAAAGTTGGTGTAATTGATTTGGTCATGTTCAGACCGTTCCCTGCTGATTTATTATCTCAACTTTTGAAAGGAAAAAAAGGAGTAGTAATTTTAGAAAGACTGGATCAACCTTTGGCAGAAGATTTGCCTATAGCCAGAGAAGTCAGAGCTGCACTTTCAAAATGTCAGGAAAATGGCATGGCTCAAAAAAACAAACCATATCCGGACCTCGAAACATATAAAAGTGGTGATACACCTGCAATATATTCAGGGTCATTTGGTATGGGCAGCAGAGACCTTCAGCCGGAAGGTATCATCGGTGCTGTAGAAAATATGCTACCGGATGGGAAACACAAAAAACAATTCTACTTATCCATCGATTTTTTGAGAGATGTACCTTACACCCCAAAACAAAAACTCTATCAGGAATCGATATCTGATGCGTATCCAAATATAAAGGATCTGGCAGTCAGAGGATCTGAAAATCCTAATATGATGCCCAAAGACGCCATCACAGTAAGGTTTCACTCTATCGGAGGCTGGGGAGCAATCACAACGGGTAAAAACCTGGCGATGACGCTCTATGATCTTCTCGGTTATGAGATCAAAGCCAATCCTAAATATGGTTCTGAAAAGAAAGGCCAACCAACTACTTACTATCTTGCAGCAGCACCCGAACCCATTAGAATCAACTGTGAATACTTTTTTGTGGATGTCGTCCTTTCACCCGACCCCAATGTATTTAAGCATACCAATGCACTGGCGGGACTTAAAAAAGGTGGCTTTTTCATCATACAAAGTGATCAGGACAGCCCTGAAAAAGTATGGGCCAATATTCCAGTCCCTTACCAAAAAGTCATTATAGATCAGGAAATCCATATTTACTACATCGATGGATTCAAGATCGCCCGGGAAGAGGCTACAGATCCTGAATTACAACTCAGGATGCAGGGTATTGCGTTTCAGGGTGCATTTTTTGCAGCTTCACCTTTAATGCAAAAAGCCAATCTCACAGATCAGGAGTTGCTGAAAGCCATAGAAGATCAATTGATGCACAAATTTGGCTCCAAAGGTCAAAGGGTCATCGATGACAATATGAGGGTAGTGAAAAGAGGGTTTGACGAAGTAAAAGAAATCAAAAATAAAGTACTGGGCAGCAATGCAGCTGAAATATTGAACGGACACAAAATAGTGCCTGTGCCAAATATGGTTAAAAAAATACAGCAAAGCGAATCCAAACTAAGCGATATACACAGATTTTGGGAACAAACAGGAAATTTCTATTTGCAAGGTATGGGCAATGACAATATCACAGATCCTTTCATAGGACTGAGTGTCATGCCAGCTGCTACCTCCCTATTCAGAGATAGGACTGGCATACGTTTTGACCACCCATCCTGGATCCCCAATAATTGTACCGCTTGTGGCAATTGCTACACCGTATGTCCGGATACAGCCATACCAGGTTTGGTAAGTACACTGTCTGATGTGCTGGATACCATTGTGAAGAGAGTCAAAAAGAAACATGGCAATGTAGAGATTTTACCAAAAGCCGTCAGGCAAATGGAAAGTCATATCAGGACATTGATGCATCAACCCAAAAACGGGGCTACTGTCAATACCTACATCAATCACGCTATATCAAAAAGTATTGCTGATAATAACGGCGACGCAATCGTCATCAAAGAATTTGATTGGTTCAGAGATGAACTAGGTGACTTTGATTTTGCTTTGACCAGACCTTATTATGATATTCATGAAAAAAATGAACCCAATAGCGGCGGTCTATTCAGCATCACCATCAATCCTACTACCTGCAAAGGCTGTATGGAATGTGTCAATGTCTGTAATGATGATGCACTCAGGATTGTGCCACAGACAGAATCATCTGTTGACAGCCTGAGAAACCAATGGGATTTGTGGCTTGACTTGCCGAATACTCCAAAAAAATACAATCGAATAGATAGTCTGGAAGAAAAAATCGGACCATTGGAAACCATTTTGTTGAATAAAGATGCCTATCTGAGTTTTGCAAGTGGTGACGGTGCTTGTCTGGGTTGTTCAGAGAAGTCGGTGGTTCATATTTTTACGGCAACGGTAGAATCCTTAATGCAACCTCGCATCGAGAAACATGTAGCACAAATAGATGAACAAATTCTTAATTTGGAAAAACTGGTTCAACAAAAGCTGATCAACACTTTGGATGTCTCAGATACTAATACCTTAACACGTATCATCAGTGAATCTCATGCAGGAGATCTGAAAATAGCAGATTTAGCCGGCAAGATGGATCACGAAAAAGATATGCAGCCGGTAGACCAGGAATGGCTATTAGATATCACTCGTTTATTGACCAGACTGAAATCACTCAAATGGAAATATACCCAAGGCACTACAGGCCAGGGAAGGTCAAATATGGGCATGTGTAACTCTACAGGTTGTACATCTGTTTGGGGAAGCACATATCCATTCAATCCATATCCATTCCCTTGGGCCAATCACCTTTTCCAGGATTCTACGTCTATGGCCATGGGTATTTTTGAAGGTCACATGGCCAAAATGGCGGACGGATTTAAGGCTATGAGAAAAGCGGAATTGGTACTAAATGGAAAATATGATCCATCAGTCCATGATTCATTTTTCACGTACTTTACTTGGGAACAATTTTCTGAAGAAGAGTGGTTGCTTTGCCCGCCTGTGGTAGCATTAGGTGGTGATGGTGCCATGTACGATATCGGATTCCAGAATCTATCCAGAATGATGGCCTCCGGAAAACCTATCAAAGTAGTGGTCGTAGATACCCAGGTGTACTCCAATACCGGTGGACAAGCCTGTACTTCAGGATTCATTGGTCAGGTCTCGGACATGGCACAATATGGTAAAGTAAAAAAAGGAAAATCAGAGCCAAGAAAAGAGATAGGATTGATCGCTATGGCTCATAGAAATACTTTTGTGCTCCAAAGTACGCTGGCCAATACCAGTCAGATGATCGAAGGATTTATAGATGGTCTGATGGCAAAAAGACCTGCAATATTCAACATTTATACTACTTGTCAGCCTGAACATGGTGTAGCAGATGATCTGGGAGTCAATCAAGCCAGATTAGTCATGGAATCACGTGCCTACCCTATTTTCCAATACAATCCGAACAAAGGGCAAAAAATTGAACAATGTCTGGATCTCAGCGGCAATCCTTCCATAGATCAGGTATGGCCTACTTACCAATTGAAATACAACGAATATGGGCAGGAAAAAACGATGGAGGTGGCAATGACGTTTGCAGATTTTGCCATCACGGAAGCCAGATTCAGAAAACACTTCAGGAAAGTACCCCGGGATGCATGGAATGACAATATGGTAATCCTTTCTGAATTTTTGGAAATGTCTGAAGCAGACAGAGAAGGTTTATTCCCATACATCTGGACAGTAGATAAAAACAAAATCTAGTCAGGGTTCTGGTTGCTGCTCCGATAGTAGAATCCTGCGAAGACAGAAGGAATTTCTGGTTGATGCTTTGCGAACTGGCAGGCCTAAATAAAGAGAAAAAAGAAGTAGCAGATATCGAGAAAAAGATCCGTACGGAGGTGATCAACAGGATTTCCAAAGGGCTCATGCAATTGGCAGGTGATGATGGATCAGGATTGATAGAATTAGCTTCCAATGATGTAGTGGCCCCTGCCGTAAATGAACCATCCAATACTTCTTCCAACGGCAGCTATATGGCGCCATGGATAGAAACGGAAAGTTGTACTTCCTGCGACGAGTGTACAAAACTCAACAATAAAATCTTTGCTTACAACAACAATAAAAAAGCATACATTCTCAATGCGTTTGGCGGCCCTTATGAAGATCTGGTCAAAGCAGCGGAAAAATGTACAGCAAGAGTCATACATCCGGGATTGCCTCAGGATTTGTCCGGAAAAGATATCGAAAAATGGATCAAAAGGGGAGAAAAGTATAATTAAGCATAGGAATGGGAATTTTTAAGTTATATAAAAATACTTTTAAGAACGGGATTCACCCTCCTGAAAATAAGGATATAACCCAAGGTTTACCTATCAGGCAATTTCCGTTCTCTCCCATATTGATTATTCCGATGTCACAACATATCGGGAGCCCGGCTGAAATTATCGTCAGAGAAGGACAGGAAGTGGAGAGAGGACAAATACTGGCAAAAGCATCTTCTTATGTCTCCGTTCCCATTCATTCGCCGGTATCGGGCACTGTCAGAAAGATATCTATGGTACCCACCATTTCGGGAAATAAGATAGAAGGGATACAATTGGAAGCCTTTCCGTATTCCGGTCAGGAAGTGGCAGAAGGAAAACCCATCCGTCTGGAGACAGCCACTTCAGATGAAATTCTGAAAGGAATACAGGATTGTGGCATAGTAGGATTGGGTGGTGCCGCTTTCCCTACGCATGTAAAACTTAAAGTTCCAGAAGGAAAAACATGTGAATATCTGATCATCAACGGTATAGAATGTGAACCCTATCTGACCACGGACCACAGAGTCATGCTAGAGCAGGCAGAAGACATATTTATGGGTATCAGATATCTGATGAAAGCCACCGGAGCAATTCAAACCGTCATAGGCATTGAAGCCAATAAACAGGATGCAGCAGATCATTTGAATAAACTAAAACCAAATGATATACCAGTCACTATCCAAGTGGTACCTGTCAAATATCCGCAGGGATCTGAAAAAATGCTCATTACAGCTGTACTAGGAAAAGAAGTACCATCAGGGGGATTGCCGATTGATGTCAATGTGGTAACGGTCAATGTAGCTACGACGGCTGAAATAGGAAGATTGTTGCCCCATGGCAGAGGTATCCAGGAAAGAGTGATCACTATCGCAGGCCCGGCCATCAAGAAACCCGGAAATTATCTTATTCCTGTTGGTACGCCCTTGCGGTTTGTACTGGATTATGTCGGTATCCAGGACGATATCGCAGAAGTGTATATGGGAGGTCCCATGATGGGCGTTTCTGTGTCCAATCTTGATATTTCTATCACTAAAGGTACTTCCGGTATTTTGGTATTTGGCAATAATGATGTGAAGAAGGAAGAAAAGGTATATCCGTGTATTAAATGTGGAGCCTGTGTCGATGCATGTCCGATATCCTTAAATCCTTCAAAACTGGGCATTCTTGCAAAATTTGAATCGTATGACCGTATGGTGGAAAACTTTAACCTTATGGATTGTTTTGAGTGCGGTTCATGCTCTTACGTTTGTCCTTCTCATATTCCTCTGGTTCAATATTTCAGACTTTCAAAGGCTAGATACAAAAGACGAAAGTCCCTCAAACAAAACCTGAATAATGCGTAAGATCACTCTACACATAGCCACTTCTCCGCATGTAGTGAAAGGAGCAAGCACGGAAACTATCATGAAAAATGTGATTTATGCTTTGTTGCCGGCTGCAGCATTTGGAGTCTATGCATTTGGTATCAGTGCATTGCTTGTATTGCTGACGACTACTATCTCAGCAGTAGCTATCGAACATTTTCTTTGCAAAATATCAAAAAAAGAATCCACGGTATCTGACTATTCTGCGGCCATAACGGGTCTGCTCCTTGGCATGTGTTTGCCACCTGACTTTCCCCTTTGGATGGCGTTTATGGGTTCAGCTATTTCCATTGGATTGGGTAAATTTATATTTGGTGGTCTGGGTTACAATGTTTTCAATCCTGCATTGGTAGGCAGGGCGTTTTTGCAGGCAACTTTTCCTGTACCCATCACTACATGGTATCAGGCATTTGGACCTGATAGATTTTACCATATTTCATCATCGGTGCTCGCACTACCTTTTATGCAGCCTGCCGTGGATGGAGTGTCCGGAGCTACACCACTGTCCGCATTTAAATTTGATCACGTCGATACACAAACATACGACTTGGCTATGGGATTCATTAATGGTTCCATCGGAGAGACCGGTACCGTATTCCTTATACTCGGAGGTATATATCTGGCTTGGAGAAAAATGTTGAATTGGAGAATACCAGTTTCAATATTTATTACCGTTTTTGTTTTTAGCGGTGCAGCGTATCTGATCAATAATACAGCGTATCCATCACCAGTCTTCACTTTATTTTCCGGAGGTTTAATGTTGGGAGCCATCTACATGGCTACAGATATGGTAGCTTCACCCATTACATCTATGGGGGTTTGGGTCTATGGAGCCATTATAGGTATACTGGTAGTAATGATACGATTATGGGGCGGACTTCCCGAAGGTGTGATGTATGCCATCCTTTTGGCCAATGCCATTTCTCCGCACATAGATAATTTGATAAGACCAAGAGTTTATGGTACGACCAATAAATTAAAATTATCATGAGCGAACATAAACAGACAGAAAATAATCCTCAGGGGAAAGATAAAAAAATGGTCATAGCCATGGGAAGCATCGGTTTGATATGTGCTTTACTGATTGTACTTACTTATCAGGGAACTTTTGCATCGATTGAAAAAAATAAAGCGGAAGCATTGGAAAAAGCAATTTTCAAAGTACTGCCCGGAATTTCCAAAACTAAAGCGTTTCAGTTAAATCAGGACCAGACATTTTCTGAGACAAATGCAACTGATCCCAAAATTCCAAAAGTATATGCCGGATACGATTCTATAGGTCAGTTGAAAGGTATTGCCGTTCAGGCCAATGGCAAAGGATATGGAGAAGTCCTCAATCTATTGTATGGATATGATATTGATAATCAAAAAATAGTAGGTTTTTACGTTTTGGAAAGTAAAGAGACGCCTGGCATTGGAGACAAGATTGAAAAAGAAGATTTTTTGGCCAATTTTAAAGCAATGGATGCAGCTTTGAATGATGATTTTACCAAAATAAAAAATGAGATCACCACAGTAAAACATGGTGAGAAAACCAATGACTGGCAGATCGATGGTATTACCGGAGCAACAATTACTTCCAGAGCCGTGGGAAATATCCTGAGTATGAGTTCCAATCAATGGATGCCGCTCATCTATAAAAATAAAAAATCTTTTTTGATCAATGATAAAAGCAAATAATGAGTGTTATTAATCAAAATAAATCAGAAAAAGGTTTCCTGAGTTCAATCGCAGATCACCCTTCAACAGATGAATTTATCAAAGGAGTCTGGCGGGAAAATCCGGTATTTGTGCAAGTATTGGGTATGTGTCCTTCACTCGCCGTTTCCAACTCGGCAAAAAATGCTCTGGCTATGGGATTGGCAACAGCTTTTGTGTTGCTGATGTCCAATATACTTATATCATTGCTCAGAGACTTCATCCCTAAACAGGTGCGGATAGCTTCATACATATTAATCATAGCTACTTTTGTAACTGTAATAGATTATGCCATGCAAGCCATAAGCATTGAATTGCACAAAAGTCTCGGAGCCTTCATTGCACTGATTGTAGTCAATTGTATCATACTAAGCAGAGCTGAAGCTTTCGCTTCAAAAAATACTGTTGGAAAATCAATATTGGACGCATTGGGTATGGGAATAGGTTTTACATTTGCCCTACTGTGCATTGGCGGTGTGAGAGAAATATTAGGAAGCGGAAGCTTTTTGGGATTTGAATTTATGCCGGATTCTTTTGAAAAATGGGTAATTATGGTTTTACCGGCTGGAGGGTTTTTTACGCTGGCTTTTTTGCTGCTTATATTCAACAGCTTTAAAATAAAAAACAATAGAGCATGAGCGACTCATCACTTTGGAGCATATTTATTAATGCCAGTCTGATCAATAATTTTGTGCTGGCATACTTTCTGGGTATTTGCCCTTTTTTGGGTGTATCGGGCAAAATTGAAACAGCCACTAAAATGGGTGCTGCGGTAACCTTTGTAATGGTGATCAGCGCTATGTGTGCATATGGAATCAATGCAGTACTTACAGCTATTAACGCACCATTTTTGCAATTGATTAGTTTTATTGTTGTTATCGCTTCTACAGTACAATTGGTAGAAATGTTTATTAAAAAAGCGAGTCCGGCATTATTTAAAGCGTTAGGTATATTTTTACCATTGATTACTACCAACTGTGCGGTGTTGGCTGTTGCTTTATTTCAGACCAGTAAAGGTTTCGGATTACTTAAAAGTTTTGTTTACGCACTTGGTGCAGGAGCAGGGTTTACTCTGGCACTTGTGCTAATGGCAGGTTTGAGAGAGCAACTTGAATTCTCAGAAACCATAGGTATAGTGAAGGGTACGGCGTTGGTCCTGTTAGTGGGTGGGATTTTGTCCCTGTCATTTATGGGCTTCGCAGGATTGGGCGGATAACGAATGAATGAAGAATGATGAATGGTGAATGTTTAATAACAAATGACAAACAAATTAGCTAATAAACGAATAAACCAATAAAATCTATGATCGAGTCTTTATTTATTGCAATGGTAGGTATAACAGCGCTGATGACAATGTGGCTGATTGTACAGACATTATGGAGAAAGACTTTCCGCGATTACATCTCTGATGAGGATGTATTGGCTGACCGAAGATCATGCAAAAACTGCGGCTGTACAACTGCATGCAGCAATAAAAAGGAAAATTTAATCGAACAATAAAGTTTAAAAATAAAAGCATATAATATGGCACACTTATCCGATTATTTATCAGGAACACACTACAAAGCCAAAGTGAAAAGTTCAAAACGACTCACTCCTGCTGATAGTGAAGAAATCAAAGAAATCATCATTGAAGTGCAGGACACACATTTCCATTGCAAAATTGATCAGAGTTTTGGGGTTATAGTAGAACATGCAAGTCCTTTTGGCAACCAGGTGCACCATCGATTTTATAGTGTAGCAGATTTGATGGATTCTTCGGATAAATTTCCGTTGATCACTATGCTGGTAAAAAGATGTTCTTATGTAGATGAATTCAGTGGCGAAAAATATGACGGCATAGCGTCCAACTATTTATGTGATAGAAAACCAGGCGACGAAATCATCCTGACAGGTCCACATTCATTGCCTTATGCCGTACCTGAAGACAAAACAGCCAATATCATTTTGATAGGCATGGGTACAGGTATCGCACCATTCAGGACATTTGTAAAACATATTTATAATAATGTCAAAGACTGGCAGGGTAAAATTCGTCTGTTTTATGGCGCCCGCAGTGGTTTGGAATTACTTTACCTCAATGATAAAGATGGAGACCTGACCAACTATTATGACCAAAAAACCTTTGAAGCATTTTATGCACTCAGTCCGAGACCGCATTGGGCAGATCCTATAGAGCTAGACAAAATAATAGAAGGAAAATCAACTGAAATAAAAGAAATGCTGACCCAAAACAATTGTTATATCTATGTAGCAGGATATGGCAAAATATTAAGTCAACTGGATGTAGCGTTTTCCAATATCATAGGTTCAAAAGAAAAATGGGAAATCAGAAAAGCAGAACTGAAAGCCGGTAAAAAATGGGCAGAAATTATTTATTAGGTTTTAAAGTAATCGGAAGTATTTCGAAAGTACAATATTTTAAAATTTTAAAAATTACCCATTAGCAAATTTTCAAAATAATAAATTAAAGTGAGCATCATCATCCCTATAGCGGCACTAGGATTTCTTACTCTTGCATTGGCAGGGTTGATTGTTTTTGCCAGCAGGAAATTTTATGTTTTTGAAGATCCGCGTATTGATCAGGTAGAAGACATGTTGCCACACGCCAATTGCGGTGCTTGTGGATACCCTGGATGTCGTCCTTTTGCAGAAGCTTTGGTTTCAGGCAAGGCATTACCCGGAAAATGTAGCGTCAGTAGTGATGAAGGCAGGATGTCCATAGCGGATTTTCTCGGCATTTCGTTGGGAACTGAAGAAAAAAGAGTCGCCAGATTAGCATGCGGCGGCGGTATCAACGTAGCTATTAATCAGGCATATTACAAGGGAATTGACACCTGTCAGGCAGCTACTATGGTCTCGGGTGGCGGAAAAGCCTGCTCTTGGGGCTGCCTCGGATATGGCGATTGTAAGGTAGTTTGTGACTTTGATGCCATCACAATGAATGAGTTTTCTATACCTGTAGTTGATGTGGCTAAATGTACGGCTTGCGGTGATTGTGTAGAAGCTTGTCCCAAGGGGCTATTTTCTTTACATCCCGTCAGTCACCAACTTTGGGTGGCATGCAAAAGCCTCGAAGCCGGGGATGATGTATTGGATGTATGTGAAGTAGGTTGTACCGCCTGTGGAAAGTGTGCCATGGATGCAAAAGGAGAACTTATCACTATGGTAAAAAGCCTGCCGGTCATAGATTACACCAAACCCCACAAAACACAAGACCCAATACAGCGTTGCCCAACCGGCGCTATCGTCTGGCTTGATGAAAAAGAAGGCATCGTTAAAGGGAAAGAAGCCAAAAAAATCATCAGAAAGGGAAGCAGAAATATGGGCTATTCGTAAATAGTAAAAAGCTATGCGGATACTAAATAATTCTTGTATTTTAATTCACTACAAGTGTGTTTATTATAAAATTCTTCCCACTTTTCATTAACTTTGCATATTTATTCAAACGTATATCATCTATGCTGATACCATTTCATGATTTAGACCCCGGATCTAAAGTCTGGATATTTCAGGCAGAAAATGTATTGACCGAAAGTCAGACAACCGCCATTAAAGAACTACTTTTGGAATTCCTTCAGGATTGGACCGCCCATAATGCTCAACTCTACACGTCAGGAGATGTTTTGCATCATCGTTTTATAGTAATCATGGTCGATGAAAGATTTCAGGGTGCCAGTGGTTGTTCTCTGGATAAGATGACACATTTTGTACAGTATATGGAACATAAATTCGGGATCACTTTACTGGAAAGAATGACCGTAGCTTATGAATCACCAACTTCCGGAGAAATAGTTACAGCGCCACTCAGTCACTTGGGAGATTTGTCTAAAGCCGGAGTAATTCAGCCTGAAACCATCGTATACAACAACCTGGTCAAAACTAAAGCAGAATTTGAACAATGCTGGAAGACTAAAATAATGGATAGTTGGCATAATAGATTTATTTGATTATCAGATTTTTAAGGCGATTGGTCGTAAACTGCGAACTATACTTATGTTCTATACGTTAATTGGGTCAAAATATATAGCATGTTTGGTAAAGTAAAAAAGATATTGGGCATCGAAGGTGTAAAACTTGAGTTGATCATTCCGGACAATGTTTCAGCTGAAACTGGGATCATCATAGGTATCATAAAACTTACGTCGCTGAGTGACAATAATATCATAGAGGGTATTCACTTGCGAATGGTAGAAAAATATAGCCGAGGCAGAGGAGACAGCAAATTAATCAATGAATACCCTATGGGAGAACTGGTAAAAAATGACGTCATCCATATTTCAAAAAATGATATCATTGAAGTACCATTTGAAATGGAATTTGTCCATGTAAAATCTGAAATGGATAAACTTGGTGAAAGCAATTTTTTCACAAGAGGTCTGGTAGGACTGGCAAAAAAAGCCAGAGCGGTCAAATCTGAATATACCTTGCGCGCTGAAGCAAATATAAAGGGCACTACTTTAAATCCATTTGATGTAAAACCAGTTATTTTGGTATAACCATTTAATCATGAAAAGAGCATAAACCATCTTTGTGGTACTTGCCCGTCAAACGACAAAGGGCGGGCTTAAACTTTGATGATTATTTACATTTGAATCTTGATTTAAGTAACACAATAGAAGGAAATAATCTATCAATTCTATTCAGCAATTAAAAAAACAGTAAAATAAACACATGAAACGAATATATCATCTGTCAACGTGCGATACGTGCAGAAAAATATTAAGTCAGATCAATACGGAAGGAGTTGAACTCATCAATCTCAGGGAACGGAACATCTCAAAAGAAGATCTTGATTTGATGAAAAAATCTACTAAAAGCTATGAGGCTTTGTTCAACAAAAGAGCTCAAAAACTCAAAGAAATGACGGATGATAAAAAGCCGGTCAAGGAAGCGGACTTTAAAAAACTGATTTTAAAAGAATATACATTTCTGAAGAGACCAGCGGCAATAATTGATGGCGAAATTATCGTTGGAAATGACAAAATCGCAGTAGCTGCTCTCATAAAAGCACTGCCAAAATAGTTTATTTGCTAAAAAAATTGATGGTTTATTTGAGATTTCAATTTTTGATTCCTACTCTTTCTGCGCTATTTTTATTTGCCTTTGACTATAGTCTATGATGTATAAAATGAAATTAATTGCAGTTTAATTTTATTTTAGATGTGGTGATTACGTTTGACTGATTACCAGCTCTGTCTTTGATATACACATCCAGCTCCAAATCATTGGCCGGAAACTCTTCTGATTTTTCGCAGGGAAAAATACCCGAAGCTTCAGGAAAGATACAACATGTACTATATAACTTTATAGAAATGGTGCCTGAAATTCCGTTTCCAGCCCCTTCTAAAGGAATAAAAGGAGCTTTATACTCCCTGAATGTTTCATTGGTTCTTTTGTCCTTTATGAAAATATTTTTCTCCAAACCCTGTCCTGAGATTCCGAAATCACCGTCTCCATCCGTAAAAAACATAGTCAAAATTACAGAGTCTTCTTCAAATACACCCTGATTCATAGTTAATTTAGAAAAACTCCTGAATTCAAGTGTCGGTATATCAGAATAATCAGGTGGACTTATACACGAAGCCAAAAAAAACATATATACGCTTGTTATTAAAAATCTCATCCTTTCTTTTTTAGATTTATGAAAAATGAAAGTACCTTGTGCTATCTATTCTAATTAACACATGAACAGAAGTTTTGATCATGAACGACATCAATTATTACAATTGTTTGATTCCATTCAACGTGGTAATCATCAAATCATAGATGAGTACATAATACTACTTTTCAGATTTCAATACAAATATAACAAAATTTATCAAGAATTTTGCAATAATCTAGGGGTAAAAGATAAAAGTATAGACAGAAAAGAAAAAATACCTTTTCTACCTATCAGCGCATTTAAAATGCATGAAGTAAAAACAGGAAATTTTAATGCTGAAATAATATTTTCAAGCAGTGGGACAACTGGCAGTCAGAAATCAAATCATCAGATAAGAGATATTAACCACTATCTTTTAACAACTAAAATTATATGGTCCAAATACTTTAGATCTGTAAATAACTATCAAATACTGGCTCTTTTGCCAGGATATCTGGAACGAGAAGGTTCTTCTTTGATCAAAATGGTCGACTATTTTGTTCAACTTTCAGACTATAAGACGAGTGGATTTTATTTGCGGGATCATGATAAATTAGCAATGATGTTAATGCAGTGCAAAAAAGAGCAAATACCTACCGTATTGTTTGGTGTTACCTACGCATTGCTTGACTTCATTGAGCAGTATAAAATTATTTTTCCTGAATTGGTAATCATAGAAACAGGCGGAATGAAAGGCAACAGGGAAGAAATGACAAAAGTTGCAGTACATGAATTACTCAAAGATGCATTTCATGTCGAAGGAGTATATTCAGAGTACGGGATGACAGAGTTGCTTTCTCAAGCGTACACCAAAGGTGGAACTAATTTTTTACCCAATGATCAACTACATATATTTACACATCAGATCAATGATCCGTTGACCAGAGAAAAAGTCGGCAAACCTGGTATTATTTCAATTATTGATCTGGCAAATATTGATTCCTGTGCATTTATACAAACTGAAGATTTGGGAGTCTTGTACGAAGATGATAGTTTTGAAATTTTAGGCAGACTGGATTACGCAGATGTAAGAGGGTGCAATTTGTTGGTACAGGAATCTGGATTTGGCTAAATCTTTTGATACCCATTTTAATTCTACTTTGTCACTTTAGTAGTATTTTTTGTTGAATGTGTAAGAAGCATATCAGTGTCCCTTGAAAAAAAATTAAAAATATAGGAACAAATGAAAGGCTTCTTGCGTTCATTATCAAGTATAAAGATACAGATTGCAGATTTAAGGACGGAGGTGAATAACTCATAGTTCGTATTTCGCAATTCAAAACTAATTTGGGGATGACTGGTATCGACAGGTCAAGACGATTTTTATTTAAAAATGTCTTGATCGGGACAGTATCGTCCCGAAAAGATTATATTTTAGTATGTACTTTGTTTATATTATATATTCAGAAAAAAGTAATAGATACTACACTGGCCAAACCAATGACTATTTGTCAAGGTTACATGAACATAATTGTGGTGAATCATTCTACACTAAAACTCACAGACCTTGGGAGTTGGTGCTTGTTTTAAGTAAAAAAACAAGAAGTGAATCAATGGTCCTTGAAAAAAAAATTAAGAATATAGGAACAAATGAAAGGCTTCTTGCGTTCATTAACAAGTATAAAGATACAGATTGCAGATTTAAGGCCGGAAATGATATTATTCATAATTCATAATTCATAATTCGTAATTTGCAATTCAAATCTAAATTGGGGATGACTGGTATCGACAGGAAAGATTATCGGTCTGTAAGCATGTCGGAGCATGATGATTCACTCCGTTATCAAATGATGATCAAACAACAAATGGCGATAATAACTTCGCATTAGCTGCGTAATCCAGGATTACAAAGCTTTTAGTGCCGCCCGGATGACGTCCGATATATGCCGGTAGCCGCACTTCAACAAACCCGCGGACTAGGTGAGTGAGATACTTCGATCACAATCCGAATAAACAGAAGATAAGATGAAGGCGCCGTTGGCTTCTGTACCTGCCCGATTCCGAAAATCCGAACAGAAGATAAACATGTAGAAAGCGTTCAGTTGCTTTGTCTGGACCAGGGTTCGAGTCCCTGCATCTCCACACGGAAGATAAATGCACCATGACATTGAGATGTTGTGGTGCATTTTTTTTTTAAATCAACCCATAAAAACAATAATTTTAGTTTCAGGGACATCCTTTTTTAGAAAAACCTAAATATTTAAAAGATTTGGGAAAGGTCTCTGTGTAATATTTTAACAAAGCATTGTTTCTTGTTGATTTCTCAGATTTTATAGATAGGATACATCTGTTTACAACCTACCCTTTCGGCTTTACACTAAATTAGTGTTTTGAAGTATTTTAACCGTCTGCCATTTTCTTTTCGACAAATTTCAAAATAACCAAAGCACCCACTCACAACATCACTAGTTAACCATAACCATTTGACTTTTAACCACTTGACCATCCTGTAGTAGTTGGATGATGATGGATGATTGTTGGTATTTTTTGAGTGTTAAGTGGATGGTTTTAAGAGTGGTAGGAATACTTTCTAATAACTTACCATCGATGGTCATTATTTTGATTTCGACTTTGTTGTTTTGATTTCTATCGATCGTGATTTCATTGGGAGTGGGATTGGGGTATATTTTAAAATCTGGTGCGAGATCATTATTTGTTGAAGATATGATATCCATAGTAATATTTACTTCTGCATAATTATTAAGTAATACTTCCTGTATTTTTTCTTTTCCATTTTTGGTGACTGTTATTTTGTGTTTTCCTTTAAATGGTCTGAAACTTACTTTTCCTGATTGGTCTGATGATGATTCTTCATTGGTCCACCATTTATTAAATACTTTGTCGATATAGGCTTGACCACTAGGTTTGATGGACCAATCTAGATTAAAAATAGGTGCATTCTGATGCCAATGATTGCCATCCCAAAATCCCCACATAATGAATGCATCTACTGAAGGATGGCTGAAGGACATGGTCAGTAAATCTTCTAAGTACCTAGCTTGTATCATTGGATCTACTTCTTTATTGATATCGTATTCTGTGATTTTTATCCTTGCATTGTACCGAGCGGAATAATCGTCAAATATCTGTTTGAATTTCAAAATGGATGTGGGTTGTTTGCCAATGTGCGCCTGAAATCCTATGCCATCAAAAGAGACTTCTCCTGCGTGGATTTCGTCAAGATAAGTATTGTATCTTGCCGCTGCAGCTGCCGATCCACCATCTGACTCCACGATGTAATCATTAATATACATAGTGAGTCCAGGTTGTAATTCTTTTGCTTTTTTAAATATTTCTTTGTACAAATCTCTTCCCTTAGTCAGCGTAGGATCTGCATCAAATGCATATTCCAGGTCTCTGTTTTGGGTGATTTCATTGATGACGTCCCAATCCTTGATATACTTGGACAATTCAGGATGTGTCAGCATGGTAGTCAGTCGTTCATTGATCCTATTTCGCAAGTAAGGAAGATTGGATTTATTGGCTCTCATATCTTCGGGAAGATTGTCAAATCCTGGCCAAACCAAAACGTGTCCACGCATTTTGATGCCGCTATCCGAAAGCCATTTTATTGCATTGACAGTTTCTGTTGGTGTTCCTATCCACTCTTCTTCCCAACCATCCCATTTCAATGCATTTTCAGTGACACCAACATTAAAACCGTGGCCTTTGCCATCTAGATTTCTCAGTTTGCTAAGATAAGTCTCGTTGTAACATCTATTGCCCGGTGTCCTACAAGCTACAATGGCAGACCCGAAACCAAATTCATGTTCCATCATCTCGATTTTTACAGTTGCACCCGAAAGTGCATTGCCAGAAACGTCTTTTACATTCACCGTCAAATTTGCTTTTCTATTATTTTCAATCCTTGACGTTGCTTCTGCTCTCCAAGGTGCATCTGCTTCATAACCTTCATACTCACCCAATGAAGATGGGAATTGCAAAATATTGTACGTACTTCCAAAGTTGAGGACAGTCAATCCTGCTATGTCAAAATTCTGAATCTGGGAAGCAAGATGCAAACCAATATTCATTTTTCCAGCGGCATAAGCTTTAGTGACTTTGAATGGTAAAAAATATCTTTTCCACTCGTCTGTCAATTTTAAAGTTGGATACAACTCTTTGACATAAGTCACATTATCTTCGGCAAAAATGACGATCTCAGATGATGCACTATTTTTTTTGGCCCAAAACGTGTATAAAAGGACATCGCCTTGTGCAACACTCGTTTTGCTAGATGTCGTATAGCCAGCATCCCATACATTATTACCAACAGAACTTACATTAATTTTTGAAGACAATGAAAAAACATTTCCCGATGTAGTTGAAGATGAAACGCTTGCATTTCCATAAATATTAAAACTAGAAATATTAGTTTGTTCGGTGTTGTTGAGCACATATTTTGGGCTAACCAAGTTGTAATTATCCTTTAGGTAATTGACTAGATTGGTGTGGTAAGCGTCTTGGCTAAAACCTGAAAAAGACAGTGCAAATAATGACAACAAAGTTAAAAACCGCATAACTACTTTTTTATATTTGGGGAAATTAGAAACAATTTTTTTTATGTTAAAATGGGATATTTAGCTACTTTTTAACAATAAACTTTTTTGTCCGTGCCAGAGGCAGATAAACACGATTTTTGTATGTAATTTAGTAAAAACTTTCTTATCTTTTTTACTCATCCTAAATCCTTCTCTTAAAAAAGAAGGACTTAAACGGCGTTTTTACAAAATTTCATGTTAACCACAATTTTAGACCATCTACTCAAACTTTTCATTCACAGATACGCCTATCCAATCATCCGTTCTGAAAGGGACAGCAGGCAGATCTTCCAAGTTATATAAATTGGCATCTGTAGGTGCATCTGACCAGGCATATCTAACTGCAACAGGTTTTGCAACAGATGGATGCGAAATACTCACCTTACCATTTATGATCTCCGCTTTGGCATAATACCATTTTTTGTCTTTACCCGCGATTTCAAAACCTTGGAGATATCCATATTTGTCTTTTGTTTTTAATCCATTGGCTATATTTGCAAAAGTGATGATGGCATTGTTACCTTCATATTTTGCACTAACATAGGTAGGGCCACTGATTTCGACAGATTTACTATAATCATTTTTGAGAGCTATTCTTGCCAGTCTTAGTCCTACATCTTGTTTGTTAGTAGGATGGATATCTTTGGCATCACCGATATCTGTGGTTACTGCCATACCTGTTTTGGGTAGGGAAAGTGTCATGGTCTGCGCTTCGCGGAGTTCTGCCCAATAGCTGCCGTCATTGCTGTTTTGATTGGCACCATAAGACGATAATTGTACAAAATAAAATGGGAAATCGTCCTTCCAATTTTTACGCCAATCATTGATCATCAAAGGGAAAGATTTTCTATATTCATAGGCTCTTCCTGCATTGGATTCGCCTTGATACCATAGTACTCCTTTGATAGGATAATGGATGATCGGCGCTATCATCGCATTGTAGATGATGGTGCCCGCATTATTGCTCAAGCGTGCATAAGTGTGTGGCTCTGCAAAGGATGGCATCAGCTTCCATTTATTATCATTAAGAGATACTTTGATATCTCCAGATTGGATGTAAAGATCGTCACCCGAACCCATTAATCCCAATCCAAACCATTCAGGTTCAATGAATTGATTCATTTTGATCATGATGGTATTCTCTCCATCTTGCCACGTATTTGCTGGTACAATTATTTGTCTTTTCCCTTTGAGAATACCTGAAAAAATGAGCTTACCATTGATGTAAATGTCATTGTGACTATAACATTCTGCCAGACTAAGTGTGGTGATTTTATCTGTAAATGTTTGAGTAAGGCTTACTTTTTTGCCCATGTATCCATTTCCACGCCAAGCCCAAACGCCTTTCCAATCCCACTGCCACATTGGGTCAGCAGAGATCCACGATGAAAAATTATATTCTGGATTGATGTACTTTTTTTCATCATCCAAGGTCACTTTTTTCATTCCATCACCTAAGATGTTTTTTTTATTTCTGTACTCCAACATACTGTCCAATCCTGCCCAAGTAGCTGGCATTTTCTGTCCATAATCTCGCAGCACATCTGAAGCCAACATGGCATCTTTACTGATCCAACTCTCCACTTGTGAGCCGCCCCAAGAACTGTGAATCAAACCAATAGGTACGCCAGTTTCTTGATATATTTTTCTAGCAAAAAAGAAACCTACAGCTGTGAAATCTCCAACAGTACTACTGCTAGCTTTGACCCACTGACCATCAGGAAGTGTAGCTATGGGCGTGATATTTACATTATGAGCAACGTAAAACTGTCTGATCTGTGGGTAGGCTGCATCTTTGATTTCTTCGGAATAATGGGCAGATTTTGAGACGGGCCATTCCATATTTGATTGTCCTGAACAAAGCCATACATCGCCCATCAATATGTCAGAAACTACTATCTTTTGACTACCTTGTGTCATGGTCAATTGATAAGGACCACCGGCTGCCATCGCAGGAAAAGTAGCCACCCACTGACCAGAAACATTGGGCAAAGTAGTCGTATTGAATTTATCAAACTGAAGAGAAACCATATTGCCTGCATCTGCTGTACCACGAATGACGATTGGTTTGTTTCTTTGCAAAACAGCGTGATCTGAATACAACTTCTCTACCGTCAATGCTGCAAAAATATGGTTACACAAGAACAAGGCTAGAATGGTGGTTAATAACTTCATTTGTTATTTGAATTTTGGATTATCAAAATGTAATTAGAGCTTTCACTTTACCCTCTAGCAAGCCTTCTTAATATTTTCTTTACTAAAAAACTCTGTCAAAGATAAAATTCTTATTTTCAATAAGTATGAGAATTTATGAAATTCATGAAAATTAGCGTATCAATCACCTTCTACTTCCCTTTCCTATCATTTAGTGCTTTTTTGAAATACACGCCGTGTCTTGTAGGTGTATAATTCCAATCGGTGTACAAGGCTGGTGCCCACATAGGATCAAATACCCACACGACCCATGAGATATCTTTTTGATCGCAATATTTGGTGATGGCATCGCCGTAAGATTCGTCACTGATGACTGGTATGTGCGCGCCAGGATCTTCGGGACCACAAAAGCCGATTTCAGTCAATATCAATGGGTATTTTTCTTTGACAAAGCCCCAATCTTGTGTCCATTTTTCTTCCCAAGGTTTTTCTCTTTTCATTGGGTAAGGATGAGAAACATATGCGATTCCAGTTGCATTGATGGGGTTATTGGCTATTTCGGTAAGGTCGTAAGCCCAATTAAAACCTGCTACTAGTGGAATACCTTTGCCACCATTCGCTCTGATGATGGTGATCATTTCTTCATTTAATGTCTTCCATTCTGCCCATGAACAAGTGCCTAGTTCTCCATTATAGACAGTAGGTTCGTTGAATAATTCATAGAAGGCCACCGTAGCATTATCTTTGTAATGTTTGGCAATAGTGCGCCAAAATTCAAAGGTTTCTTTTTTGGTTGTTTCATACCTTTCATGCTGATACATTTCGTTTTTTAGATTGCCGATACTGTGCCAATCCATGATGACATACATACCTCGTTCGGCTGCCCACTTGACACCTTTATCTAAAAGTTGTAAATATTTCATCTCGCCACGTCTGCGCCAAGCTGTGGGATGCACTGGAAATCTCACTACATTTGCTCCCCATTTTTTCATTTCATCAAAATACACTTCATTCCACCTGCCCATCGTATCCAAGCGTTCAGGGTCGCTTGTGTTGAGTCCTCTGAAAATATATTTGCTTCCATCTTCTTTGACAAATTGATTGCCCGAGACAGATATTTTGGATACTTTATTTTGTGCACTCAAAGGCAAACAACTTAAACACCAAAACAAACAAAAAATAAGTATTGACCAACTATAAAACTTCATATATATTTTGTTATTGATTGATAATCGTTTTAATCTTTGTGACATCTGCATACAAGCTCGTACATTGTGGTATGGGCATTTCCAAAAGCCAATTTTATCTTCTTTTTGCATGATAGAACCATCTTCATTCCTACCCCAAAACCACTCTCCATTTTCAGTATCTTTGATATATTTTTTGGTATAATCCCAAATACGATACACCGCATCTATATACTTCTCTTCATCTGTCAATTGGTAAGCATTCATAAATCCTACCATGGCTTCTGCTTGAACCCACCAATGTTTTTGATTCAGGTGACTTTCGTAAGCTACACCACCTTCCGCATCCACTACGGGTAAAACACCTTCAGCTAATAAGATGGCTACAGATTTCACTTCATCTAATCGATAATGGATTTGTTCTGCTGCTTCATACAATAACCATGATGTCTCAATATCGTGACCATAAGACCAAGGTGCTGGTATGACTTGCCAATCATCATCAAAAAACATATGGACATGGCCTGCTTCTCGATCTATAAAGTGCAGAAGAAAAATATCTATTAAGTCTTTAATCTTTTGTACTAAACCTGAATCATGCCAAACTTGATAAAGCTGAACATATGCTTCCATAATGTGGAGGTGTGTATTGAGCGATTTGGGTGTATTCAGATCTTTTGGCGAAAGCCGCATATCTTCCAAATTACTCCAATCAGCTGCAAAAGCTTCACGATACCCACCATGCACAGGATCAAAAGCATGTTTCTCCATAATACGGTATAGGTCTAGCGCATGTAATAAAGCTTCAGGATCATGCGTATATTTGTGGTAAGCTGCAAAAGCATAGACGACAAATGCTTGACCATAGATTTGTTTTCGAAGATTTAATGGTTCGTTTTGATAGGTAAGTGACCAGAAGTATCCACCATGTAGTTTATCAAAAAAATTATTGGTTAATACCGCATATGCACGTTTTACAATTTCTTCTACTGATGGGTTTTCATTAATATTTTGTGTATTTGCAAAGGTCCAAAGTATCCTTGCATTCAGCACCAAACCTTTGGGAGCAGTAAGATCAAGGACTCCATGATTATCCAATTTGCCGATAAATCCACCTTGGATATGATCTAAAGATGTAGACATCCAAAAAGCCAAAACATCTTCACATTCTTTGACCATTTCTCCTTTCAGCTGTTCCAACCCGATCATACCTTAGATTTATTTTGAATAAGCTAATATCAGCTCATTATTTTTTTCAATAATGGATGTAATGGTTGCGACAGATTCCAAAGATGAAAATCCATCTTCGGGTGTGTGCAAGGTGTAATCTATGAGTTGACTTAGTGTAGACGTTGCTACATAAAGTCTAGTATCGGAGCCACCATAATAGATAAACACAGTCTCTCCATCGTCATCAAGAATCCACCCATTCGAAAAAGCTACATTGGACACATCACCAAATCCTTCTTCACCATCAGGTGCTATAAAATAGCCTCCTGGCAGGTGAATGACCTTAGTTATGTCATTCAAATCTGTCATCATGAGATACAGGACATATCGCAATCCAGCAGCCGTATTTCGTACTCCATGTGCCAAATGCAACCACCCAAAATCTGTTTTAATAGGTGCCGGACCTTGTCCATTTTTGACTTCATACACAGTATGGTATTGTCTAGAATGAATGATATGCTCTTCTCTAATGACGGCATTTTCCATGGTGTGGGTATATCCTATGGCGATGCCACCACCTTTGCCCGTATCGATAAACCCATCTTGTGGACGCGTATAAAGGGCATATTTGCCACGTACAAATTCAGGATGCAAAACGACATTGCGTTGCTGATTAGAAGGCGTGACGAGATCAGGCAGTCGTTCGAAATGGATCAAATCTCTGGTGCGCACGATACCACACTGAGCCAAGGCAGATGAAGTGTCATGCAGAGGGACATTGGGATCTTTACGCTCAGTGCAAAAAAGGCCGTAAATCCAACCATCTTCGTGTGCTACTAACCGCATATCGTAGGTATTGGTATCAGGAACCGTCGTCTCTGGTATATGACATGGAAAGTCCCAAAAACGGAAATTATCGATACCATTATCACTTTCGGCCATAGCGAAAAAGGATTTACGATCTGCCCCTTCTACTCGCGCGCAGACGACATATTTCCCTTGCCACTTGATCGCTCCTGCATTAAATACTGCATTGATACCAAAACGCTCCATAAGAAATGGATTGGTGGTTTTACTCAGATCGTATCTCCAATTGATGGGAACATGCGCAGCTGTTAATACAGGGTTTTTATATTTTGCATAAATACCATTACCTGGTAAAATGGGTTCGTTTTTTAAGGTCACTAAAGTCTCATATGCTCTAGTGATCATGTTTAATCTGTCTTTGAAATTTATTGACGTCATAAAATTTACTATATAAAATTAATATTTTTTGTTTTATCAAAATCACACATTCATTCAAGCAAGTTTTGTTTGGAGTTTGTCCCACCATGTTCGTTTTAGGATGATTGCTATCACTAGAAGTACTGTACCCACAATTGCCATATCCGTAAACATAGACAAAATGAGATACATTGGTAGTAAAGTCAGGCAACACTGTGCGATGATACCAAGCACTACATTAGACATATCTGCTTTGAAATTAGCTTCTGTCTGCCATGTAGGATCTTCTGTCATTACAGCATCGTGCACTGGTTTCCAAAAGCCCCATGGTTGTACATTTTTGTAAAATGATTTTAGGACCTCCATATTCGGTACAGGAGCTGCATATGTACCTATGATACTTCCGGCTAAAGATATACCAAAAAGCAAGGGAAACATCCATAAAGCAAGGGTATTGGGGAAAAGCACAGGCAATAAAAGTGCTGTACCTGTTCCCGCAATCATACCCCATGCAAAGCCACTAAAATTAAATCTCCACCAATGCCATTTCAGTACATTGGCTGCTACATATCCACCATACAAACCACCGACAATCCATTGTAATAAGTCATTAATATTTCCACCATAAATACCTATGATGATACTGATGATGACGATGGCACCACCTATGAGATAATTGGTCATCATGATATTAGAAATACTCGCTTTGGGTTTGAAATATTTAAGATAAATATCATTGACCAAATAGGATTGAGCAGCATTTAATGTACCTGAAAAAGTACCCATAAAGGCGGCCATCAATCCCGTGAGTATGATACCTTTGACAATAGTAGGTGTAAATTCTGCAATAGTCGAAGGCAATATCTTTTCGTAATCAATACCTGTACCTGTTCTGAGATTCAATTGGTCATAATACAACAGTGCCAAGACGGTAAAGCCCATGATCATGGTATACCTTACAGGCAATAAAATGATGGATACAAATCCCGACATCTTGGATGCATCTTCGGGTGATTGGGTAGAGAGTACTTTTTGCATATCGTAATTGGGTGCTGGACCTGCCAAACTGGCGAATACACCTTTGAAAGCCATCATCATAAAAAATGCGCCCCAAGGTATAAATCCATCTGACTCGATTTTTGTATTGACATCGGGCAAGATTTGTGACCAATCCATATTTAGATTCCACTGAAATAGTGGTGTGAGCCATCCTTCTGGCGTTACAATCTGGCTACCTGAAAGATGATTGACCGCAATGACACCTATACAAACTGAAGCAATCGTCATGACACTGTACATCAATACATCGCCAATCACAATACTCGTCATACCACCTATCAAGGCGTAAAACATCGCAAACAATGTGAAGATGATGCCATAAAAATGTCCGACAAACTCGGCAGGAATATCAAATGGAATGTACTGTGAAGCCCAAGACCAAGGAATGAATTGTTCAATAAACTTACCTAATCCTACAAAACCGTAAGCCATAAAGCTCAAACAACCTATCACAGCAAAAAGCACTGTAATCTGATGTGATAAAGTAGATCCTGGTCCAGAGCCAAACCGTACTTGCAACCATTCGGCACCTGTAGAAACATTGGATCTCCTTAGCCATTTGCTCAAATACATCATCTGAAATATCTGATTGAAAACGGGCCAAAGCCAAACGATCCACATAGATTTAAAGCCATACACAAAACATATCGTGACCATCCACATCGTACCTGAGATGTCAAACATATCAGACGCATTGGATAATCCCAGCATGTACCAAGGAAGTTTTTTGCCACCCATCATATAGTCTGAGTGGCTTTTTCTGGCTCTTTTTCTGAGTAAGAGACCTATGACTACGGTCAGGACTAAATATCCTAAAATAATCGCCAGGTCAATCGGATGGATTTTCATAAAATAAGTTCAGTTTTGAAAACAAAGCATCCACCTTTAGAAGGAAGATGCTTTGTGATTGTTAATCTTTAATATTCAAAAATAATGAATTATCACTTTATCCGGTTATTTTCTTTCAAACCTCACATTGTCGATGTATAATTTAACATTGGCGGCACCATCTGCGAAAGCCATACCAAATTCCTTAGAGATGACAGCCATTGATGTAGGACTATTTGCGCCCCAACCATTATTATCTTTGAAAGCTGAGATGGGTACGGTGATGGTTTCCCATCCTGCTGTGGTCGCAACTGATGCCCCCGGACCAGCAGGTCCCCATGTCCACCAAAAATCGCCTTCGTCGCCATTCAGTCTGAACTTCAAGTTGCCGCCGTCAATAGGATTGACAAGATTTATATCAAATTTGACGACATAATCATTGACATTACTACCTATTGTAGCTCCAGGAAAGTTATTTGATCCATTTCTCCAGAACAAGTCCGTCCAACCATTAAAATTGCCTTCCACCAGGCCGTAACTGGTACCATCTACATTATTATTGTCATTGACTATTTTTACAGCTCCCCACCATGCGTCTTTTACTCCTGTTCCATTAAAATCAAAAAATACAAGTTCAGGGTCCTTAACATTATCTACACCAACAAAATTGATCAGTTCTGTTTCGGAAACTTCATTGTCTATGGTCATAAATTTAATTCTGCCATATCCCTTTTGAACGTTAAATGGTACCACAACATCAATTCTTTCCAGCATTTTTACTCCAAATGTTGTTGCCTTTACATTTCCTGGAAAAATTACATCAGTTACCAGATTCATTTTTGTCCCGGTCAAAGTGATCAATTCGCCTGGTTTTGCTTTAGTTGGATAACCAGTCACTTCAGGCACATTGGATGCTAGAATGGTTAGTTCATTCGCTGATGATATTTCTGAGCCATTGGTGGTGACCAGTATGATATTACCTGATAAAGTACCAGACGGCACTGTTATGGTCAATTCAGATTCGTTTGTATTTGAAACGTTAACGGATTTATCACCGCCGAGTTTTACCTGGACCACCAGATCAAGATGAGTTCCTGAAATGACAACGGGTTTGTTGGATTGAGTTGACGATGGGTTAATACCTGTAATCGTAGGTCTTACTAAATTCAGTTCACTAGAACTTACTGATTTATTTGCTCTAGTTCGTAAAGATACTGCACCATTTATTGCATCTAGAGGAATATTTACAGTAATTTCTGTTGCTGATTGTGCATCAATAGTGGCTGTTTTGTCTGCTGCAAAAACTACAGTTGTCACTAAGTCAAGGTTGATACCTTTGATGGAAAGTGTCTCACCATTTTTGGCAGGATTTGGTGATAAGGCCGTTATCGTTGGTACTACCATTTCCAATACTTCCGAAGATGATGTAGTGACCAGAGAAGCCATTTCCAAATTAACATTTCCATCCTGCGCATTTGCCGGTACCAATACTTCAATTTTGGTGGCTGTCTGAGATATAAAAGCATTCACTTTATTGTTTCCTCCGAAAATAACTGCCTTCACCAAATCCAGATCTGTACCTTCTATGGTTAAAGTTGCGCCGGCCTTTACAGGAATAGGAGATAATTTAGTAGCTTTTGCGGCTATCACGTTCAATGTGGAGTCAGATTCTATCAATATCGGATCCGGCATTCCATTGGATAAAACTATCTTTCCGGTTTGTGCGTCCTCAGGAATGAGCAATTCTAATTTTTCTCTGGACTGAGAAACAAATACATTCTGTGCCTTTTTATTAGGAAATATAACAGATTTGATAAGATTTAAATAATCACCGGTAATAGTGACTTTTGCTCCCGGCCTCGCTGTCAATGGAGATATTGTGGTAATCTTTATTGGCTCTGAAATGGTCAATCGGGTTTTCATTTCCTGAGTACCAATTGATGAGACTACCGTGACTTCGCCTTCAACTGTTTCCTGAGGCACTACTAAGGTAATCAGATCAGCAGATTTAGAAGCAAAATTTTTGATTTCTATGTTGTTTGGAAGAGTAATCATAGTGACCTTATCCAGATTTCGGCCAATAAACCTGAGCTCTCCGCCTCTCAAAACCGGTGAAGGTCCGTAACTCAATACAATCGGATCTGTACTTTCTGTGTCATCGTCCTTTCCGCACGAGGCTATAAAAATTCCAGTCCCAATCAGAAACGCTAATAGTATATATTGAAAAGATTTAGTATTCATTGTAAATAATTTAACATGGATTAGTTAATAGGTACGATTCTGATGTTATCAATACCGATCTGAATATTAGCTTTGGTGCCGGCGTTTTTGGCCACATTTGGTCCGAACATCATCATATTAATATTCGTGAGACCATCAAAACCAGGGAAAGGTTTGGATCCGGGTTTATCCCATTCTGCTTTTGACCAATTATCATCCTTACCATATTGAAAAGCAGATAACGGAATAGTGACTGTCTCCCATCCGTCGGTTTTGAACCCACCTGCCCGCCAAGGCTGGAATCGTGCAAATGAAGCATTGTCATATCCATGGTCATTGGCATAAGGAGACATAAAAATGAGAAGATTAAAATCTTCCCAAAGTACAGGAACATTGATTTCAAATTTTACGACAAAATCATTTGGATTTCCCACGGCAAGTTGTTTAGCCCCACTATTACGCTCAGGTGCAAAAAACCAAAGTGTAGTTGGATTATTCCATTTCCACTCTCCAAATTCCGGATCAGAAAACATGGCAAATTTGCCTGTGAGTGGCCGCACTCCATTATTTTCTCCAGCAAATGTCGGTGCAGTCCATGTTACGTGGCCTTTATCATCAAAATTAATAATTGTATTTCGATCATCTCTGAATAAAAATTTGGAAACCGCTTTACCAAATGCTGTTTTGACTGTAACAGGGCCTACTTGTGCTCCTTCAGGAACTTTGACTTTCAGCAACGTTTTTTCAACAGAGACTATTTCTCCATTGACATCACCGGTAAAAGTAACCAAGGGATTAAAATAAAAGTCCCCTCTGAGCTCAAGAATACCACCGTCTTCCACATATTCGCTTTTAACTGAGTTGATTACGGGACTTGGTACATTGACTTTAAATGGATGTTTGAATTCACTACCATCGCTGAAAACCATTCTGATTTCATCGGTAATCGTGACAGGCACAGTACTTGGAACGCTAACAATGATCGTTTTATCAGTTATAAAATTTGGTGTCAAAATGGCTTTCTGGTCGTTAAACCACAATTCCTTTAAGTCTCCAAAATTGTCCCCAACTATGGAAACCAAGCTACCCATAAATGCACCGACTAATAATGAATCGCTTAATCCCGGGTCTGTGGATCGAATGTAATGAACTACAACAGGTCCATCCTTCTCGCTTGTGTTGCTCGGAGTATCTTTCTCACACGATGGCAAAAGATAGCTTACTAAAACCATCAAGAAACAATATTTTAAAATATTTAAAAATTTCATTTTTTTATTTTTATTTGTTTTTTAAAGGTCAGATGGAATTCGCATGAAATAATCATCCTTGGTTTGTACACCAAAAAAATGGATTCATACTCATTTCATCTTTCTGATTTTATGAATGGTAGAATTAAAATTTATATTCAACAGCAGGAGCTCCCGGTGCCAGTAAATCGTTATTAACTACTTCAGATTCAGGAATCGGCAAATTGATATTTTCCGGTCTGAATGTGATTTTTCCTGTCCCATTAATATTCATTATGTATCCTTCCTTTGTTTTTTCGTCAGCTGCCCCAGAGGATTGATCACGGTAGAAGACATAATCTCTTTTTTGATTGGATAACATCTGAGTTACGGCAACAGGATCTCTGTAGAATGCACGTTTGATATCAAACCAATATAAAGATTCGAGCGCA
The DNA here is from genome assembly GCA_016714445.1 of Saprospiraceae bacterium. Classification (GTDB taxonomy): domain Bacteria; phylum Bacteroidota; class Bacteroidia; order Chitinophagales; family Saprospiraceae; genus OLB9. The sequence continues at coordinate 133,832 of JADJNF010000009.1, forward strand.
AACTCCATCCGTCTCTCTTTCAATAAATCGGCAGACGAAATAACTGATGCATCCAATAATCCAGCTCTGCTCCTGATGGCATTGAAATATTGCAGAGCTCTCGCATCAGAAGTGGAAGACCCAGCCCCAATTGCTGCTTCAACATATATGAGATATACATCTGCCAATCTTAACAAATATTGATTGATAGCTGTAGCTTGATTTGTTGAAACTTTACCCGCATTATCTTCAGCACTACCTACCACATACTTTTTAAGTGCTGTCAAGGTAGGTGATGCGCTTTCAAGTTCTTTGCCAGTAGCATCTCTATTCACAATGAAATATTTGTAACCGCCATTTGCTTTATTAATTTCCGGATATACATCGTTGACGTCCATATAGATTGCACTTTTACGTTTATCCGCTGGGTCTACTGCCTCCAGAAAATCCATAGTCATACATTTTCCTCCACCCCATGCTTCCGTGTTGCCGGTTATGATGCTAGATCTCGCCCAATTGGCTTGACGGCTATTGCCTTGGGAATAATTACCCTGCATCCATTGCATGGCGAACATAGATTCTGAATTATTATTATGTTCGATTTTAAAAAGATCTGCATAATTTGGCATAAGTCTCAGCCCGCTATTCTCGATGACATCCTGAGACAATGATTTAGCTTTGATAAATAAGTCAGCTGAAGCCGTTGCATCTGTAACAAGGTTGTATTGCGCCATGGTGAGATAAACTTTAGACAATAATCCCTTTGCAGTCCAGGAAGTTGCTCTGCCAGGTTGATCAGAATTTGGTAGATTTGCCGCTGCGAATTCAAGATCTCTACGGATAAATTCATACACTGAATTACGTGTGTTTTTTGGCAGTTTAGTGTTGCCTGAGAGGATGATTTCAAGTGGGTTTTCTATAATCGGAACTTCACCAAAAAACTCAGACAACATATAATAAGCCATTGCTCTTACAAATCTTGCTTCGGCAACTGCTCGCGTGATCACTGCATCACTAACATTACCTTTGGCAAAAACAGGCACATCATTGATGACTGAATTTGATTGATTCACTACTGCATACAGACCTCTCCAACCAGAATTGATATGTGCATTACCGGCGTTGTACGAATAATAAAAGAACTGACCTTCCTGATCCCATGTATGGTACAGATTACCAGCCAACTCTTCACCAGCGGTCCAAAAAAATTTGTCATTAAAACTAAACCAAGGATTTGCATAAAGTACTGCTGTTGCCGCTTTTACATCCGCCTCAGATTTGTAATAATTGGCAACTGTGGGACCGTCCTGAACTGGAATGGTTGTAAAATCTTCACTACAGGATATAATTCCGAATAAAGGAAGTATCAATAAGTATTTGAATATATTCTTCATTTTTTAAATATTTTATGTTTAAAGAAATTAAAAGTCGACATCTAAACCGAATGTAAACATACGTGGGGTTGGATATCGACCCATATCTATATTCTGAGTTAATGAATTTTGATTAAAGGATCCTATTTCTGGATCATAGCCTGAATAATTTGTCCATAAGGCCAGGTTCTGCAAATTAGCATATACTTTCATTCTGGAAATACGCACTTTTCTGACCAATGATGTGGGTAACTCATATCCAATTTTGACGTTTTGTAATCTCAGGTAAGATCCATCTTCAATCCATCTGCTTGACATTCGATTGTTTCTATTATTGTCTGTAGAAGTAGCCCGAGGGATTTTAGTACCTGGATTAGCCAGGACTACATTATCCGGATTTGTTTCAGAACCGGTTGGGTCCAGCAATTTGTATTGTGCCCTATCTATGACTGTTGAAGCTTGGTTTGCCCAGATACCAGTTTGGCCTTCAATGTTGACTCTTGAATAATTTAATATTTCAGCCCCATAAGATCCGGTAAAGAAAATACCCAACTCAACAGGACCTATATTAAATGTATTGTTGATTCCAAAACTAAAATCCGGGTTAGGATTTCCTATGACAGCCTGATCTCTTGGATCAATGATGCCGTCTCGGTTTATATCCTTAAATTTAATATCCCCAATCCACACACCTGAATTTTTATCCACAAGATTACTGCCATGAGGTTTATTATCTGTTATGATTTTGTCTGAAATTTGTACAGCATGATCCAGGATATCTTGTTTGTTTTCAAAAATACCTTCTACTTCGTAACCCCAGAACATACCAAGAGGCTGTCCTACTCTGGTAGCAGTGGCTGTTTGGAATTCGCTATACCAATATAAGTTCCTGGTCAAAACTTTATCCGGTGAATCTAAAGCCAGAACTTCAGTTCTATTTTTGGTAAAGGTGATATCAGTTTTCCATGAAAAATTTTTATGACTAAAGTTGCGCGTGTTTAAAGATATATCGAAACCCTTATTGGACATTTCGCCGATATTTATGGTAGGGTCACCTAAACCTCCAAGATAATCTGGTAGATCTGCCAAAAGCAGCATGTCATACGTTACCTTGTTGTACAAATCGAAGCTGAAATTTAATTTATCATCCAAAACAGATACATCAATACCTGCATTTGTCTGGCGTGTTGTTTCCCAGCCTAATTTTGGATTGGCTATGTATGTAGGTCTGTACGCTGTCCCAAAAGGGGTTTGTACAGGCGACATGATAGGTTCAAATAAACCAGGGGCTATATTTTCATTACCAGATAATCCCCATGATGCACGCAACTTTAAGCTTGAGATAAACTTAGTATCCTTCAGGAAATTTTCCTCACTCACTCTCCATGCAAAAGCTGCTGAAGGGAAAGCAGACCACTTGTTTCCCGGACCAAACTTAGAAGAAGCATCTTTACGATATGTTGCAGTCAACAAGTACTTTTCTTCAAAATTGTACATGACCCTGCCATAATAAGACAAAAGTGATGAAGCGCCTCTCCATGCTTCAGGTGCCCCGAGATAAGTACCTAAATCAATCAATTGAATATCATTAGATGGCAGGTTGATTACGGTAACTTGTGTCCCATCATATTTGCTCTTTTGTGCTTCTGTTCCGACCATAGCTACGAGACCATGTCTACCCATTTTTTTGTCATACGTCAGGTAATTTTTAGCAGCCCAAAAGAAACTATTTTCTTCCCTGTGTCTCAACTTATTTTCATTATTAATCACTACTCCCCACTTAAATGTAGGGTGGAATGCCGAACCTATACCATGATTATTATCTATGCTGAATTCTGACTTGAATACAAGACCATCCAGCAACTTGATATCACCATAAACATTTGACATCAAACGTTGTCTCCCAAGTGTATTGTTGCGAATAAGCGCTGCAGCCACAGGGTTGTAATTACTTCCACCGAAAGTGCTGGTCGGACCATCATAATTGCCGTCTATGTCACGAACACTAACTGTAGGCATCATGATCAATGATTGCAGGATAACACCATCTCCACCGTCATTTAATGTGATCTTTTCATTGGTTTTGGAAAACGCTAATGATGCACCTATTTTAAACCAGTTATTGACTTGATTATCAATGTTGATACGGGTAGAGATTCGATCAAAATTAGATCCGATAACCATTCCATCCTGCTTCATATATCCACCCATGATGGCATAACTTGTTTTGTCGGTGCCACCTGTTACAGACAATTGATGGCTGTATGACCCTGCATCCTGAAAAATTTCTTTTTGCCAATCTGTTCCTGCACCTAATAAAGATGGATCTGCTAGTCGTTGATCGGGCTGCTGACCAACTTCAGAAACAATCTGATTGTTGTATGCTGCAAACTCCCTCATATCCATCATGTCTAATCTCCTTTGAAGCGTCTGAAGACCATAATAAGTATTATATGAAATTTTTGATTCTCCTTTTCTACCTCGTTTTGTGGTGATAAGTATGACGCCATTGGCTCCACGTGTTCCGTAAATTGCCGTAGCAGATGCGTCTTTCAACACTTCAATACTTTGGATGTCATTGGGGCTAATGGCAGCCAGTGGATTGACAATATTTTGACCATTGGCTCCACCAGCCCAATCAAATCCGGTGGTCTGGGCACCCCCACCCCCAAATGGCAGACCATCAATAACATAAAGTGGTTCATTGGACAATGAAATGGAATTGGCGCCACGAATTCTGATACTCGCTGCGCCGCCCGGTTGGCCTGAGTTTTGGGTGACTTGTACACCTGCTACCCTACCTTGCAGTGCCTGATCCAAATTGGTGGTAAGTGATGTTCGTAGTTGATCGCCATTAACAGATGAGACAGATCCTGTAAGATCGGATTTTTTGGCTGTACCATATCCGATAAGGATGATGTCATCTAATACATTTGCTGCGGTTTTCAATTCAATATTGACCACTGTCTGGAATTCAATCAAAACATTCTGGCTATCAAATCCTGTATATGAAAAAACGAGCGTTTCTCCCTTTTTCACATCTATGGAATAATTGCCATCAATATCAGAGATGGTACCCCGGTCTGAAGTACCCTGTACTAAAATATTGACACCAATTAAGGATTCTCCTTCTTCAGAAGTAACTTTTCCTGTCAAAACACGCATTTGTGCCTGAATGGTGGAAGATCCGAACATCAATAAGATGGGGATCACGATTTGTTTTAGAAATTTGAAGTGTACACGTAATGTGATCATGTGACTTTTGGTTTAATGATTAATAATGTTTTGGTTGGTAAGACGCCTTTATTATTATTATCAAAAAAACCGATTCAATTGGTTACCAAATATTTGGTTGGTTGGCTTTTCTGATAAAAAAACAAAAATATCCTATCAATATATCTTCATTTAATATGCTGATTTACATTATTTTAGTGCGACAAAACATGTACATGAACATATTAAATTTGATAACATAAAATTAACGGTTAACGGACATACGGACTAGTACTATTTTATCAAAATGTTTAATAAATTTCACTAAAATCAAATATTCTTTTTCTAATCATAAAACATTCTCCAAGTTCGCCACATTATATACTGTAATTTCAACACAATTCACTTCTTTATTTTTAAACAATTTAACAAATAACTCAAAATCAATAAGTTAAATGAATGTGATGTGAGAAATGAGCTAGGAGAATTAAGAGATGAGTTTGCTTGGATGGCAGAGGAACAAGTATATTATAAAAACCATGAACAACCATTCATTGAGCAAATCATTCAGTCAATTACAAAAGAGCAAAAATCAACTAATATCTATGTATTTTGGTGGTCTGGCCGATCACTAGATCACTTGATCACTCCATACCTGCCTACCTAATACTATTTCGTCAAAATATGAAATAAATTTCACTTTGTTGTGGTGTTTTGTCGGATTGATATAACTTTATCCTATCGACTTATAGATCATAGTGTAATCTTTTATTTCATAAGTCTCGTTATTTTCATCGTTAGCCACAACTTGTTCATTATGTTGACATACATTATTATTAGCTATTTCAGGAAGGTAAGAAAAAAAAATGTAGCATTTCTATGGGTATTTCTTGCTTTTTGCTCTGCAGCTTATGGGCAAAATATCGATCTGCTGAGTGCTATTATTAATACCAATGAAGCAGCAAAATATCAAAAAGTAGAATGGACCATCCAAATTACTAGCCTTCCAATTGTCAACCCTTACGACTACGATGAAATAAATATTAAAACAACATTGGTCTCTCCTTCTGGCAAAGAAAAAGAAATAGATGGTTTTTTTATGCAGGATTTTAATCTCAATGAAACCAACGGAAATCTGACTCCTATTAATCAAGGTGTATTCAAAATCAGGTTTAGTCCTGATGAAATAGGTACTTGGAATTATACCATCCGCGTGGACTCAAAATACGGAAGTGATCAGCTGGCACCTGCCAGTTTTACTTGTACAGATAGTGCAAATAAAGGATTTATCAGAGTTTCACCGGCCAATTATCTGCACTATGATGATGGTAGTCAATACATTCCCATAGGCTATAATGTTGCCTGGCATAATAATAATCCCGTATTCAATTATACTACTTGGTTGTCAAAACTGAGTGCTGTGGGTGGCAATTTTTACCGATTGTGGATGCCGCATTGGGGACTTGGTATGGAATGGCGAAATGGCAATGGATACTCGGGATTGAGAAAATACAAGGAAACCAATATGGCTTATTTAGATTGGCTTGTCGAATACTCTGAAGAAAAAAATATGGGTATTATGTTGTGTATTCAGCATCATGGACAAGTATCAACCAATGTTAATCCCAACTGGAGCGAATCTCCCTACAATGTTGCCAATGGTGGACCTTGTGCCACGACAGCAGATTTTTTTACCAATCAAATAGCAAAAAACCACACAAAAAATAGACTAAAATACATCTTGGCCAGATGGGGCTACAGTACAAGTATCATGTCATGGGAACTGTTTAACGAGGTCAACTGGACAGACAATGCCGTAGCGATAGAATCATCTGTGGCATCATGGCATGCAGAAATGGCTTCTTTCATCAAAGAAAATGACGTCTATGGTCACTTAGTCACCACAAGTACTGCAAGTGAAGATTATGGTAAAGAAATATGGAATAATCCAGATATAGACTTCACGCAAAGCCATATTTATATCAATAATGAAAATATAGAAAGAGCCATCGTCTCATCATCCAAACAACGTTTAAAAGAATTTGAAAAACCTACGCTTATGGGTGAATTTGGTCTTGGAGACAATGCCAATCTCTCAAATATTGATGCTGATGGCGTACATATTCACAATACAATATGGGCATCATTATTCAGTGGTGCGATGGGTACGGCCATGAGTTGGTGGTGGGACAATTATATCGAACCCAACGATTTGTATTTTCATTTCAAACCTATCGCTTCATCTGCTGCCAAGATCGATTTCTTAAAAAAAGATTTACAAGTAGGTGATGCTATTGTGCAAAATGCTCCCGGTGATCTTTCATTTTCTACTGCATTGGGTTGGGGAGAAAAAGCTGCTGATGCGGTCATTTCTGTAAAAATAGGTAATACTTATAGAAATGTACCGCCGTTTAGTACTTTCCTTTATGGCAGTCAGTGGAATACACAATTTCGATCTCCGCCAACCTTCGAGATAGATCATCCACAAGCATCACAATTAGTCATCACAACAGGTAGTGGCACTGGAAATATGCCTATCATGGCTGTATATATCGACAATATATTGGTACTCAACAAAGCAGCCACTGTCAATACTAAATATTCTGTCAATATTCCACCTGGCAAACACTTGGTCAAGATAGATAATATCGGTACGGATTGGATCAATGTGTCGTCTTTTGCTTTTGTGGGTCTAGGAAGTTCTATCGATATTTACACACTCAAATCACCCGCTAAAGACTTCGCAAGTGGATGGGTCTTTAACAACAAATATGTACATACTTCTCTCAACCTACCCAATGCTATATCAAATGCAAAAGTGAGTGCTACTGATTTTACAGATGGATTGTATGATGTTGTTTGGTATGATTGCCTGGAGTTTGACACAATTTCTAGTATGCAAGCGACCGTGACCAATGGGATTTTAGCGTTTGATATTCCATTTTTGTCTTGGGATGCGGTGTTTACTGCTACGATAAATAAAGGACCAACTGCCACAAAAGATATCATTCCATTGACGTACAAAGTTTATCCAAATCCAGTGATTTCAGGTCAACAAATAAACCTTTCATCTGAAAATCAACTGAATCAAAAAAACTTGGTGACACTTTTTGACAATGTGGGCAAAATGTTACATCAAGAGCAGATTACCTTAACTAATGGAAGCGCAAATCTGTTAATTCCTTCAGGTCTAAATACGTCATTGTATTGGCTACATATTAAAGCCAATAACCAAGCAAAGACCATTCCGATCATCATTCAAAAATAAGCGTTTTATATGTCATTTCATCTCAATTTACCCATCCTAAATCCTTCCCTTAAAATGGAAGGACTTTTGAATCCCATTAAAAAGATAAGTCCTGTACATCTATTAGCTTTTCTAAATAATGGCGTTTTTATGGTTCTTAAATTCATTATATCTCTAACGATCATATCCCTATTTGCTTTCGAAAGTAATGCTCAAGTCAATCCAAAGGCCAATAAAGAAACCAAAAACCTATATCGCAACTTATCTACACTTCCCAATGGAAATTTTTTATTTGGGCATCAAGATGATTTGGCTTATGGCATAGGATGGCGACACGAGTTCGGTAGGTCAGATGTCAAGGAATGTACAGGCGCTTATCCGGCAGTATTTGGATGGGATATCGCAGGATTAGAAAAAGATAGCCCTAAAAATATTGATGGCATACCATTCGACTATATGAAAAAACTGATTATCAAAGGATATGAGGAAGGTGGCATCCATACTATTAGTTGGCATATGGACAATCCTGCTTCACGCAAACATTCATGGGATACGACTCGTGCTGTTTTTACCATCATACCTGGTGGCATTCATCATCAGTGGTACAAAGACCAACTAGACAAAGTAGCTGATTTTTTAGATGATCTGAAAGTTGGTTTTATATTCAAAAAACACATTCCCATCTTGTTACGCCCATTTCACGAACATACAGGCAAGTGGTTTTGGTGGGGAAAAGGCAACTGTACAGCGGAAGAATATAAAGCGTTATACACATTTACTTATACCTATCTTGTAAAAGAAAAAGGACTCAACAATTTGCTTTTTGCATACTCACCAGATATTTTCGAAACAAAGGACCAATACCTGGAGTTTTACCCCGGCGATGAATATGTAGATCTGCTGGGCATCGATGATTATCATGATGTAGGTCTGAATGGCAAGATAGAAGACCTGACAAGAAGATTGGTCATGCTTGGTGAAATAGCTCGATCCAAAAACAAACCTTACGCCATCACAGAGACAGGATTTGAAGCCATTCCACAGGCAGAATGGTGGACGACCAAACTACTCAAAGGCATCATGGCTAATGAGGTATCTCGTGGTATATCCTACGTATTGGTCTGGCGCAATGACAATCCCAAACACCACTACGCAGCACACAAAGGTCATATGAGTGAAACGGATTTTATAGAATTTAAAAACATGCCTAATGTCTTGTTTTGCGGGGAAACTAAAAATATGTATAAGAGATGAGTTGGGAGAGTTGAGTTATGAGATTTGCTTGGATTGCCATAAGCTACGAGCTGCTAAAGTATAGGCCTATAAAATTTTCAAATTAGGAAAATCAATCTATGGACTTAAGAGTGTTCCATATAATTTTTGCATGTAACTTTTTTATAATCACAACAGCAATTTCAAATTTTAAACGTTGTTAACTTAAAGGCTATTATATTTTCTTGTGTTTCAATTTTATTGGGTATTTCACATTTTTCATCGATGACAGAGTATTTTAAAGAAGTCACACCCTTAACACCATATGATTGTTTCATCTTTTTTGCCAGAGAGAAGACAGAATTTGATTTTCCTGTGCATAGTCATGAAGAGTTTGAGCTAAATTTAATTTTGAATGGCAAAGGGGTCAATAGAGTGGTTGGTGACCATATCGGAGAGATAAATGATATGGAATTGGTACTTATTGGCAGCCATGTACCTCATGCCTGGCTTACTCATAAATACAAATATACAGAAAATACAGCTAAAATTTTTGAGATCACCATTCAGTTTCATAAGGACTTACTGGATGATAAATTGCTCCAGCGAAATCAGTTATTTTACGTCAAAGACCTAATGGATAAAGCAGGAAGTGGTGTACTTTTCGGACGAGAAACCATAGAAAAAATAAAAGATAGAATTATTTCCATTACATCCAATAAAGGTTTCTATTCAGTTATAGAACTGCTCACCATTTTGCATGAATTGTCAGTTTCCAGTGATATGGAACTACTGTGTAATGACTGCTACAGAGATGTGCATCATCATTCAGAAAGTGACAGACTGGATGTGATATTAAAATATATGAATGATAATTTTCAAAATGATATCAGCCATAGTCAGATTGCTCATGTAGCTAATATGACCGAAGTTTCTTTCAGCAGATTTATAAAAAAAAGAACCGGAAAAACATTCATTGATGTTCTAAATGAAATCAGGTTAGGCCAGGCATCCAGACAACTTATAGATAGTTATGCTACAGTTTCAGAAATAGCTTTCAGAACCGGATTCAAAAATCTTTCTTATTTTAATAGAGTTTTTAAAACTAAAAAAGGTAAAACGCCCCTGGAGTTCAGACATGATTTTCACAAATTCGGAAAAAAAACCATTGTTTAATTGCGTCTAAATTTGATTTATACAAAAGGATAATTTTCTTCAAAAAAAATTATGTCTTCATAATAAAGACGATAAATGCCTTTTTATTATTTCGACGATGTTTACATGCCTTTATAAATTCGACAATGAAATGTCCCAAGCGATAAATGTCCTGATAATGAATTACTTTAACCGTAAATATGCATTAGAAAATCTATTACGAACCTAACTTGCTGCAAATCAGAAGCTTCGCCAACTTATCTCCTGTAACCATAGCGGTGCTATGCTTTTCGAAGCTAAGTCGCTGATTTACCTGCCCGCCTACCATGTAGTGGTCAGGCTGGTTGCAATTTAGTCTCTCACAACGAATTCTAATGCATAATTACGGTTTAAAGACAAGAGTGGTGTTACCGCCTTGGGTAACCATAATCTTCGTTATTACTCAAATCAGAACACTGATTAGGTCATTTTTCGCAATCCAATTTATGCTGAGTATAACAACCCATTAGTGACTCCCATACATCTTTGCATAAAAGTCTTTTTACAAAATTAGGATGCACTCACTTTGGATTTCAGGCAAAGAGAAATTATTTAATTGATCTCTGAATTTCTTTATTCAAACCATCCAGATATGGTTTATAATGCACTTCTACTGTATGTCTCTTACTTTTAATAAATTCACTGGTAATTTTATCTGCTTCTTTTTTAGCCAATTCTGCCACATCTTTCGGCAAATGCCATTTACCTTGAATGTAAGCGGATGCCAGTTTTGACTGTGCTTCAGATAATGGCCACACAGCACCCTGCGGTTGGACCAAGCCAATAAAAATAAGATTGTGATGCACAGGATGAAACATACGAAGATATAGCGGGATATATTCTGCTTCTGAATAATCCAGAAATTCAGGATCAAAAAACGGTGTGGCCATTTTATAGCCGGTAGCGGCTATTATGGTATCAAAAACATCCTCCGTTCCATTTTCAAATGTAACTTTCTCTCCATCAATTTTAAAAATTCCCGGTTTAGGCAATACCTTACCATGGCGAAGTATATACAATAATTCTGAATTTACGGTCGGATGATCTTTGGTCAAAGGGAAATCAGGTGTTTTTAAACCATAGTCTTCATAATTTCCAATCTGAAGCTTCAGACTGGCTTTACGCAATTTTTCTGCCAGAAACTCGGGAACATACCTGAGACTGTCATTAAATGTGTCTGTTGGTTTGCCCATCATAAACTTCGGTACAATATAATGCGGACGTCGCATACTTATAGCAACATAAGCGGCCACCCTACTACATTCCACTGCACAATCACATGCTGAATTGCCACCACCGATGACGAGCACTTTTTTTCCAGCGAATCGAAGACCTGACTTAAAGTCATGTGAATGAAGATATTCTCCTGTAAAGCTACCATCAATAACAGGATGTCGTGGTACAGAATGATGTCCGTTGCTGACCAGTAAAAAATCAAATAATTCAGGTACTTCCGCTCTATTTACAAATAATTCCCATTTGCCGTCTTTGGATCGGGTCACTTTATCCACTTTGGTATTAAAACGTATGTATTTCTTTAATCCAAATTGTTCAGCATAACTTTCAAAATAAGACAATACCTGACTATGTGACGGATAATCCGGATAATGGGAAGGCATCGGAAAATCACTGTATTCTGATAGTTTTTTTGAACTGATAATATGCGTAGTTTCAGTCACACTACTGTGAGATGATTCCGAAGTATATATCCAATTGCCTCCTACCCTGTCATTTTGTTCAAAACAAGTGATATTGGTAATACCTGATTCCAGTAATTGTTTGATGGCAGCAATACCGGAACATCCTGCACCTATAATGGCAATTTTCATGATGATTGATTTTATTTTGTAAAAGTACTAAAAAATAAAAGCTGCTGCAACTTTCGGTCACAGCAGCTTTTAAAAAACTATTTCAATCTAAACACAATTTCAAGTCAGGATACTATTCGATGATAATCATCTTTTTAGTATCTGTATATTTACCACTTTCTATTTTATACAATAAGACTCCGGCTGCACCCAATTCCGACTTGTTCAACTGGATGGTGTGTTCTCCCTTGGTGTATTGACCACTGATAACTTTCAAAATTTTACCGGTAATATCAGTCACTGTAATACTCGTTTTACCTTCTTCAGGAAGTCTGAATGTTATTTGAGTATTGTCATTAAATGGATTAGGAATATTCTGCAAAAGTTCAAAACCAGCAATACCAGTACTATTCCTGTTGTCAATTTTAATATCCATGGTATGATAAGCACCATCATAAGCTATCGCAGGTGTTACCAAAGAACTTACACTTATCACTCCTGAATTTGTAGCATTTTTATTTACCTTAAATTTCAGTGTGAAAAGAACATCTCCCTTTGGCAAAGTAATGGCATCATCGTTATTCCAACTGGTGGTGATGATTCCTTCATTGGTTCGGTGGAAACCGAAGTTTGCATCATTTACCTTCAGAGCATTCGGAGTCACATCCACAAAACTGTACAAAGAAGGGTCAAACTGCATAGTAAACTGATAACCATAAACATCCTCGAATGTATTAGTAAACACTGGTACTGAAATAACTTCTCCTGCTTTTACATCAAGTAAGTCAGTTTCTAAAGCCAAAATATTTTTACTTCTGGATTCGATATTTGCTTCATGTATGTTTACAACTGCAGAATTATTAACATCACCGATTTTTATCCCAAAGAAATTCTGATTTACTTTATTGTCATTCAACTGTGTATATACATATTTTTCAGTGAATGGGAAAGGCTTGGAAGGATCAGTAAAGACCTGATTATTTGTTATAAATCTCCACGATTTCTGCCCGTTAGGAAACTCATTGGAAATACCAAGAATATTTTTTCTGAGTGCTACAAGGTCAGAAGCAGTCACTTTGCTGTTGTTATCTACATCGGCAGCAATGATTTTCTTTGGATCATTCAATACTTCGATACCCAGAATATGTCTTTGAATCATTACCAGATCCAATGTAGATACACCGTTCAGAATATTTCTGTTGTCAGTCATACTGATGGTAAAGTTATTCGCTTTCGGAAGACTGGCAAAGCTGTAATTTCCATTGGCATCAGATTTTATGGTTTTATTCACCTCAGGTACAATGCTTTCTATTGTTACATCTACCCCTTTGATGACATTTTGGTCTCTTGATACTTTACCATTTATAGCAATGAGAGTTGAAGAAACGTTAGGACAAACATTTGCATTATCTTGCAATACCAGAGTTACTGTACAATAATCCTGATTTCCGGCCAGATCCGTCACCCAAACATCCACACTTACTTCCTGCGAAACACCATTCGGAATATCTGCACAGTCAAATAGAATACCTGAAGTATTACCGGAAGGTATCCAAATCTGTGCTTCTCCTGCTTCGTACTCTACCTTTGTTGCCCTTATTCCGTCATTCTTAAAGTAGTGCTCTTTACCAACAAGACTGTCGACCGGTGTAGCACCAAAGAATGTAAACCAAAGCTGATTTTGTGGTGTACAATTATCAAAAGCTCCGATGTTATAGTCCTTGGCCCAAATAGAAATTGTACCATTGGAATTCATAACTGCGGTAGTCAAAGAAGAAATACAATATGGGGTTGGCTTTTTACTTTCAATCACATCTATATAGTGTGTACAAAATGCTCTGTTGCCACATTTATCTTCCACTGTCCATTTGATCCGATATTTTCCATCTGCCAAAGTTCTGAAAAATCTATCGGAATTAACCACTGCAATAGGAATCAGTCCTTTTTCTGTAAATAATTCATACTTCCAAACCAGGTCAATATTGTTTTCAGGACAATCGTCTACCGCTGTCATAGTGAAGTCAATTACATCTTCACAATTGCCATAAGAAGCAAATGTTCTGTCTACACAAGCAAATTCAAAATTAGGTGGAATATCATTCAATAATTTTATGATCTGTACATGCTCATATATACCATGTTTGTATCCGGGTATGTTGTCGTTGTAGGTACACCAGTCAATGACTGTCCAGGTCCTTAGGATTTTTTCGCAAGCACCATCCACAAATTTGAAGACCTGGTCTTTATGATGTATAGCTACGAGACTACAATTGTCATCACTGAAAGTAGGTTTGTCATATGGCGCAGGTAAATTCGAAGGATCCAGCACAGAATGACACTTTTTGGTTTCATAATTTAATGGCCAGACGATATCATCAAACGGATCCAGATGATTTTCTTCATTTACCCAAAACGGATCATCATCGATCAGCGTTATTACCTGTACACAAGAGTTTTTATAACCCTGTTTGTCTTCTACTGTCCAGGTTCTGGTCACTGTACCTACACCACACTGAGATACCTGTACATTGTCCTGATGTTTTACACTGATCACTTCACAATTATCCACATACGTAGGCTCGCCTGTCACTACAAGATCATTATAGTCTGCCTGACAATCCAGGGTAATATCTGCCGGACATCGGGTGATATATGGTGGTAATTTATCCTGTACCCGAACTTCTACCATACATGTGTTGGAATTTCCATGCACGTCTGTTACTCTCATTTCGACCATAACAGAAGTATTTACTTCTTCACAGCAAAATTCTACAAAAGGTGTAAATAGTGAAGTCCCAAAATTGCATAAATCTGTCATTTTTCTGGCTTCAAATTTTAAAATACCACAATTATCGGTACTTCCGTCGTCAAAGGTAAATGCATCTACTATGGCTTTACCATTGCCTGTGATAGATGCCACTGTAAACTGGTCACATACAGGTACAGGACGCACTCTGTCTTCTACAGTAACTCTGAATCTACATGTTGAAAAATTTCCGCAATCATCAGTTACTGTCCATTGTATCCAGTTAAATCCTATAGGCAATCCGGTAATGGTTCCGGTCACCTGATTTACATTTGTACTTATATAATCAGGATCATCAATGGCAATCGAATTATAAGAAAGATGGTAAGTCAATTCTTCCGAACATTCGTGACTGACGACTGGTCTGGGTACTTTATATGTAGCAGAACAAGTGTAATCATCTGTGGAAATGGTAACATTTTTAGGACAATCCAAATCAGGTCCTTCATCATCCAGTACTTTGATGATCTGATTGTGAACAATCACTCGGCCTGTACACCATTCTATCACTTTGTGGGTTCTGATGATCTTATATGATCTTTCACATAAGTCGATGATGACATCTACTGGTGTAGCTATCTGCACATTATCGCAAAAATTACTGCCGGGAAGCCCGGTGTGTTCAACCGGAGGTATTGAGTCCCCAAAAATATGGCAAGACAAAGTTGGATGGTTGCCTGGTAAACCGTCATAATTTTTAGGAAATTCTATGGTGGACAGGCTGTTTCTATATACATAAATATACTGGCAGCATGGATTGGCTAAATTACCTTTGGTGTCATAACCACTCCAGCATCTTTTGATCACTTTTGAATAAATACTGGAACAGTCTTCTTCTACGATTTCGTCCGTATAAGTAAGTGTTGCATCACTACATGCATCTATACCTTTTACGATGTAAGTGTTGTCAGAAACGTGGCTAAATGTTACATCATTGGGTGTAGGAAAAGGAATAAACCCTCCTGACTGACCAAATACCAGATCAATATGATTTACGTTTCCACCTTCACCGGTATTTAAATCATAAATGGTTACTTTCCAAACGCCATTCATGGGTTTTCCATCAAAGGATGAAAGTAAGTCCTGTGATTCAAATCTTCCAGCGATAGATGGAATAGTGGCTTCACAAGCGTTAATCAAGGAAATATCCTGCCCAAAATCATCATCCATTGTCACCATCAAGTCATCACCAAAACAACTCACACTACCGGGAACATTAAATAAGGTTATCGTCGTACCATCCGGACTTGTAAGGGTTGCAGCCAGGTCCGAAACTTTAGAATGACTAATATCCAGATAAACATTAAGGTCAGATATAACGGCACCTGCTACATTATTTACCGTAATAGGAAAGGTATAAATGCCAGGAGTACCTGCTGAAATCTCTCCATCATTTATGACTGCAGAAACTGGAAATTTTGCCGGAAGATAAGATCCTGGTCTCAGATCAGTAGAACATGTAGCATACACATTGCCGCATACCAGATCCGGACCAAATTTATCTTGTACCAAAATTTCACCCCAGCAAGAATTGCCATTGGGTCCTATCACTTGTGTCTTTAATTTTTGGCCAATATTAGCCCTTGTTACTTTATTTTTAAGATTTACTCCATTGTTTCCTATGATTTGTACAAGATAATTGTCATAACATCCATATTCATCTCCTTCCAACAACATATCAGCGGTCACTATGACTTCACAGTTATCGTCCAGTGAAACCTGTACCAAATCATTGCAGGCCAATGCACCTGTTGGATTAATAAATTCATTAATATCCAATGAAACCGTACACGCTGTTGGGATGCCCGGAATTGCTGCACCTGTTGCATTGGCAATTGTATAATTCATAAAATAATCTCCTATCGGGAAAAAATCACCTGATTCATAATTATTTGTGGTATTCACAATTTTATAATCATCGGGTAAACCAATAACTGAAAACACCAATGAATTTGGACTTCCAACGGATGTATAATTAATGTTGCAGCTCAGGGATTGTCTGGTAAATGCCCCACCCGGTATATCACCACTTGAATTAAATCCCATTTTGAAACTACTGACCCAAGGTGCATCTGCTACTATTTCCACTTTAAAATTGGCTCCAGCATCAATTACGGTAGGTAGCACAGGGAAAAGGAAAAATCCCTGCACGATTGGGGACGCCACAATATTTGTGGAGCTGCTCAGCAAGTCACCTGCCGCTGAATATATATTTATGGTCACAAATGGATTGTTGAGCGATTCATACACCCCTAGATTTATGGCATTGATGTTCAGATCCGTTGGGGCCGTATTGGTTAAAACTCTACTATATCTTGTTTGCCCAAACTGACAAAATGTGGTATTTGTAACCAATCCGGGATTAACACTTTGGGATATAGTAATATCTGACACCGTAATATCGGGCAACAAAAAGTCATAATTGACAATACGTCCACACTCTCCGGGACCAAGATTGATCGTAATCGGCGCAGGACAAGGCATCATAACTGCTGAACTGATGAGTGAAGATTCCCATCGGAACAGATCCCCAATCTCTCTGTCGGGATGTGTCACATAACATTTTGAATGCACATTATACGTGTTTTCAAATGATCGTTCCTTTGCCTGTATCCTGCTGTCAGGCAGCAAAAATACTGCAAAAAACAGAGTACAGATTGTAAAAAGATTTTTCATTTTTTTGTGTTTTAAGAATGAACAAGATTGAAATGGTATCACAATAAACTTTATTAAATTTTTTAATGCAATTATTTTATATTTGTAAGTCATTGATTTTTATTATGTTAATTACAAATTAAAACTTATATCTGTATTTATCAACATGTATAATATAATTATGCAAACATTATACCAAAAAGTAATATGAGATCTATACCTTTTTGGGTAGATGCCACATAAAATGTAGAGACTTTATTTTATTTCACACGTATATGTATAAATAAACCACCTTCCAAATTAACAGTCAGGATATTTCATTACCTTTGTTTTAGTCTTTATAGAATTAGTATAAATGGAAAAACATCCTGACCACTGTCTCAATTGCCAACAACCTTTGGAAGAACATGCTACCTTCTGCTCTGCGTGTGGTCAGAAGACGGATGCACATCTTCTGACAGTAAAAGAACTTTTAAGTAATTTCTGGAATTCCCTCTTCAATCTGGACAATACTTTCTTTACAACCATGAAATATATCTGGGCACCCTGGAAGCTTACCCGGTTTTATGTAAGAGGTAGGAGAAAATCCTTTCTCAACCCAATGAGGCTTTTTATCATCACCCTTTTATTCCATTTCGGATATCTGGTATCATTAACTAACAGCATAGACAATAAAACCACCCGGTCTCTTCGCGAATACAGTGAACTCGAAAGATCAAAAATGTTTAAAACTTACCTGGCATTAAAAGATAAGACCATCATCAAAGATGACCTTTGCGGGTTTACAGACTCTCTTGAGCAAAAATTATTCAAAGACATAGTAACACCTGAGAAAGATACCTTTTTTGTGGAAAATATCTTTAATATAGATAAATTTCCCATCACCCGTAATGATGCCATCGAACTCAATATTGATTCGCTGTACAAAAAGTATGACATCACTTCATTTTCTGACAAATTTATGGTCAAACAAATGATAAAACTGAATCTGGACCGTGCAGGTATGATCAAGTATGGAATCGGAAATGCAGCATGGGGTGTTCTTTTTGTAATTATTGGACTGGCAGGGTTATTCAAGATCCTGTACTACCGAAAAAAAATACATTATGTCAGTCATCTTGTTTTCCTGATGAATGTCCACTCCTTCCTTTTTCTTTTTGTAACTTTGTCTATACTGATATACAGACAGTTTCCGGATAGTGAAACAGTTGATGGCTTGCTTGCCATTTGCCTGTCTGTTTTTCTTCCTTTATATTTTTTTATTTGCCTACGTAAATATTATGGACAGGGATTTTTTAAAACACTCATAAAATTTTTAATCTCCGGCATGACCTATGTCGTAATTGGATCACTTGTGATTATGATGGTCAGCTTGGGGAGTTTGATATTTTTCTGATTAACCAACGAATTATTATGTACGAAACAGTCATAGGTCTCGAAATCCATATCCAACTCAATACCGCAAGTAAAGCTTTCTGTAGTGATGAAAATGCTTTTGATGCAGAACCCAATACCAATGTAAGTCAGATATCATTGGCTCATCCCGGCACCCTGCCCAAGATGAATCGCAAACATATAGAAAAAGCGGTTTTGCTGGGTTTGGCATTCGGCAGCGAGATCAACCGATATAATCTATTTGACCGCAAAAACTACTTTTACCCCGATCTACCCAAAGGCTATCAAATTACTCAGGACAAAGAACCTTATTGCAGAAAAGGAGAAATCAGGTTTATTTCAGAAGGACAGTTAAAATCTGTACGCCTCCATCACATACATATGGAAGAAGACGCCGGTAAATCCATACACGACCAAAATGACTTGTTCACCCTGGTAGACATAAACAGAGCAGGTGTGCCATTGCTGGAGATTGTTACAGAACCGGATTTCAGGTCAGGTCAGGAAGTCAGTGATTTTATGGCCGAACTGCAAAAAGCAGTACAATACCTGAACATATCTGATGCCAATATGGAAGAAGGCGCTTTCAGGTGTGACTGCAATGTATCTGTCAGAAAAAAAGGAAGCCCCATACTCGGGGAGCGTTGTGAAATAAAAAATATGAATTCCCGCAGATTTGCAAAAAGTGCCATAGAATATGAAGCTACCCGACAGATCGCTGTACTGGAAAGTGGTGGAGCCATTCATAAGACCACGATGCTCTACGATCCGGTAGCCAACGTGACCAAACCTATGCGTAAAAAGGAATCTGAAAATGATTACCGCTATTTTCCGGAACCTGATCTTCCGCCGGTAGTACTTACCGAAAAATTTATTGATCAGGCTAAATCAGATCTGGTAACACTTCCGGTTGACCGGTATATCAGACTTAAAGATCACTATCAGCTGAATCATGCCGATGCTGAATATCTTACTGAAGATAAGTCTTACTCGGATTGCTTTTTTGGTCTGGCAAACAAAACATCCAACTACAAATCCCTTAGTGAATTGCTCATAAGCAAAGTCATACCCTACATCAAAACCAATGGAATTACGCTGGCAGATCTGGGCAATACCGATCATTTACTCGGTTTCATACAGCTCATCGACAGTGATAAAGTACCAAAATCTGCTGTTTACCAGCATGTATTTCCTGTGTGGATCAGGGATATATCTCAAAATCCGGAAGATATAGCATCCGACCTTCAACTCATCAAAAGTGATAACCAGGATTTCCTGGATGATCTGATAGTGCAGGTTCTCAAAGCAAATGCCGATAAAGTCAAAGAATATCAGAAAGGCAAAAAAGGACTGATCGGTTTTTTTATGGGTCAGGTGATGCAAAAATCAGGTGGCAAGGCAGATCCAAAAGTACTACAGGTAAAGATGGAAGACATGCTGAAGGGATGATGGATATTGTCAAAAAACACTAATTCGCAATAAAATTTTGTTATATATGTAAAATAAAAATACCAAAATTACCCCAATTAAAATTTGCACAAGATTTTATTATGCTTTACCTTGCCAAAGATATTCATCAAACTTGAGTAAAAAAATACATGTTTCCGGCTTTCTGCACCCAATTCCGATACTGTACTACACCACTCCAATTTGATGGAAAAAATTATTTTAACTGTTTAATTATTATTATCATGAGAACAACAAAGTTTTCTTTCTTTCTTTCTTTCTTTCTTTCTTTCTTTCTTTCTTTCTTATAAAGAAAAATGTCAATGCACAGTTTTCCTGTAACAATCTTGCTAACTATGTCCAATGTTCTGGAGTAACTGAAAATTATCAATCTTTTAAATGTGCAAGTGTAATTATTCAAAATGGTGTACCTATTTCATCCTTAGTTTCATCGCAATTACTTCTTCCACAAAATTTAGCAGTTTCGACACCACAATTCCTAGTGGTAAATAATAGGTTAAATGTAGATATAGACTATGAATTTGCCGCTGGTTCGATAATTATTATTGTCAATTCTAGCTCAATTGGGATGATTTCTGTCAATAATTCTAAAAGCTTTAAAACTAAAGGCACGTATATTACAGCCATTAATCAAGATTGCGAAGCAGCTTCATGGAATTTGGGCTTGAGATACGACTCAAAATTAGAAGTGAATGATAATTGCGTATTAGACCGATTATTTCAAATCAATACAAAATATGATGCTTTTCCTCAAGACGGCTATACACCTGAAAAAATCAAAATTGAAAATTCTAAAATTAAATGTTTTAAACTCTTTGATGCACTAGATGTTGCAGCCATGACAGAATTCGTAATACGTGGAAATATAATTGAGTCTTCCTTTTCTGTTGATTGCAACTCTATATTTACTCCTTTGCACTATGCATTTAATTTAAAAAGTACTTCTGTTAATTCTACTTTAATTATTTCAATATTAAATAATTATATCTATAATTTCAGTGTAAATTTCAGACTTTCCAATATTTCTAATGCTATTATAAATCTGAACAATATATCAGATGGGTATCATTTATTTTATTCAACATCAAATAGTAATATTATTTTCGAAAAAAATATATTGGATGATCAAGATTGTTCAAGTACTTCTTCGTTTTCAAATTGCAATCTTATATTTAAAGAAAATAATATAACCATAAAAAATTTAAAATCAGAAAATTTCTTTCAATATCGGGCTCAAGGAAAAAATTTAAACTTCATTAATAATACCATTTCTCATGATGCGAAAAGTTATGCAATAGAAATATTACCATCAGCTGCATCAAATATAAATGTTTCTGACAACGAGATTTTTAAAAAAAATGGCTATGCGATTCACAACAATTCAGTTGCTAGTGCACCTAAAATAATCGGCAATAAAATTACTTTAGAAAATAATGGTACAGGCATACAACTTAATTCTACATCAAAGACGGAACAAAATGTAATAATCTGCAGTGATGCAAGTGATGATAAAGGTGTCGTGATTTTAAGTGACTTTAATGAAGTCAAAAACAATACTATAAGAGGAAATAGTTATATCTATAACTTTGGAGATCAAAGATATGGAATTGAAATAGAAGAAGGACAATTTAATAAAATAAGTTGCAATACAATAAGTAAAAAAGCAGCTGGTTTAAATGCATATTTGGACAATAGTCCTACAGACCTAATAGGTAATGAATTAGGTAATAATGTACGAGGCATACAACTTAATGATCTGTCTGAAATAGGTTTACTTTTTCCTTATGCAAAGATTGGCCCACAATTCAATCATGAAAACACCTGGACCGTTCCTTGCTTTGAATTTGGTGCTCATGCAATGAGCGATCCAACACCAGAGTTGCATACTCAGATTAGGGCACATACAAATTCAACAGTTTATTGGCCAAATAACATAAATCCTACTGTCCCACCTAGTACATGGTTTATCGTAGGTGGTCCAAGTCCTGACCCAAGACGACCAAAATGTCCAACAGTTCTGAATCCAAATCCTGATCCAAATGAAAATCAATTTCTACATTTAACCGATGGTGAAGAATCGATTCTAGAAAATATAGAAAATACATTTGATTTACATACCACTAATGTTGAAATTTTTAATACAGTTTTTAAATTATTAATACATATCAAGATACAGCCTAAACTACTAACACAGTCAAATATTTCGGAGTTTTACCAATTATTCAAAAATACCGTTATTAGTCAATTAGCAGATGCATATTATTCCATTAATTATGACTTTAATGGTTTTAACCCAACGATTATTGAGAAGCACTTTTATACAATGAAAAATCACCCTGATGATATTTCACAAAGCTTGAATGATGTGAACTTGTATCAAAGCGATATTGAAATTACTACCAATGCACATATAGAAAGGATCCAAAGTTTGCTAATTGAAAATAATGAGGATGGAGAATTGGTTATAAAATTGAAAAGAGTATTGATGATCTATTTAATTTTGATAAATCAAAGGGATTTAGATAGTGCTGATCTGGATTTTTTAATCAACCACTCTGAAGAGTGTTTTGCTGATTATGGCAAATCTGTTAAATTAGCATGTAATTTACTTAATAAAAGAGTGAGTTTTAATAATTGCCAAAGAATTAATAACAGAATAAACTCAACTGACGGTATTTCCATGATAACCATTTCACCAAATCCTACTTCTTCATATTTAAACTATCAGTTATCAGCAGAATATAAATATCCTATTAAATACAAAATTTTAACTGCAGTTGGAAATTGTGTAGGTCATGGTCAGATAGAATCAAACTTTGGAACTATTAGTGTAGAAAATTTTAAAAATGGTATATTTTTTATAGAATTTTATACAAATGAAAATAAACTTTTGGAAAGTAAAAAGTGTATTATTTTAAAATAACCAACATAAAACAGGACAGGGTGGGTGTCCTGTTCTGTTTTATTAACCAGAAAATATTGTTATGAACCTTCATCTTGTGTCTTTTTTTGTTTTAAATTCAGCACTTTGTTATTCACAAGGGCATGACAAACATACATTGGTTTATACCATTGATTATAATAATATAGGCGCCAATGCGTGGCTCGATTCTTTAACTGAAAAAGACACCTTGATATTTACATCTACCAACTCTGAGCCATTTCCTATCTCGAGTTTTAATGTGGCTATGAGTGATTCGTCCGGCTCATTCATTTTTGCTTGTAATGGAGAAAAGGTATTTAACAAAGATCTGAAAGTGATGAAATATGGAGATAGTATCAATGTCAAAGATGAATATAATAATTTTGACAATAATAATTTTGTTTACAATCATATCAATGCAATACCAATACCCGGGCGAACATCTGAGTATGCATTTTTTTACAATTCTATATATGATGATGTTTTCGGGAGGTTGAGAAGAGTGCTCAGATATGCCAGGATAGATGTGGATAATCATGAAAAGAATGGTATTGTAGTAGAGAAAAACATAATTCTGGATACCATGGATCTTGTTCCGCCTGTGTTATGCAAACACGCCAATGGGTATGATTGGTGGATCATAAGTGCAGATGCCAGAGACAAAGTCATCAATATATATTTATTGTCAGAAGATGGCATATTAGGTCCACATATATTTCGGACAGGGAGCGAAATCAATGAAATATTTCGTAATCAAAAGTCATATTCTTTTCACTACCTACTTATTTCCTCAGATGGTAATCATCTTATTTCACAAAAACCAGAAGGATATTTGGATGTATTTGATTTTGACAGATGTACAGGAAACATTACATTCAACAAATCCATCAATAATTTTAACACATCTGACTTCAGATTTAGTGATGTGATTATTGATGCATGTTTAAGCCCCAATGGAAAATACCTTTATTTTACTACCAGAAACGAATTATATCAGACCAATCTTCTTTCAAATAATTCTGTTAAACTATGTCACTTTTATAGTAGTTTAAACCCATTTTTAGTGAATTTATCAGACTCTAAGCTATTAATAACATCTCAAATTGGCAGTGGGAGTGCACCTTTATTAGCTTTAATTTCAAATCCAAATTTGCCCGGGAATAATGCAGATGTAAATTTACAAATCTATAATAATTTTACATTCTTTGCACCCTATTTGAACAGTCTGAAATTACCTAAATTTCCAAACTATCGACTAGGTAAATCGGAAAACTACTTCGAAGACACATGTAATTTTATTAACCACTCAGTAAATTTGATGGATAAAGAATATTTTACCAAAGATGGCAAAATTTATTTTACACTAAAAAGAAAATACAAATGATCAGTTGTAATTCATGTATCATCATTTTACTTTTAAATCTTACCGCTTTGGTACTGGCAGGGCAAAAGGAGTTTTTCCTGGCCAGTAAATTTGATAATGATCATCGTATATATCAAATACTGGCAGATGACAGCGAATGGATATCAAATGGCTTTCCATTCCATCAAAAAATAAATAGGACCCTCAGTGTGATATTTGACCACGAAGACCAAATATCTTATTACACCAATGGATGTTATATATTTGATCTCAACGATAATAAAATTCACGAAACATCTTTATTGGATGGAAGCAATTTGGATCAATACTGCAGCGAATTTGGAAACATAAGCAGCTATACTTCTTTTTTTATTCCAAATACAGAAAACACCCATGAGTACCTTCTTTTTCAATCAAAAGCCAAAGATGAAGGCCAGGAAGTATTCAAAACTACAGAATTAGCATATTATACCTTAGACACTCAGTCGGGTACTTTGAGTTCACCTGTCCGCATTCTGGAAAAAGAATCTTTGAGTAGTTTTGACATAACATACCGTAAAGATGGTAAAGGTTACTGGCTTGCTGTTTCGGATATAGATGCACTGGAAATAGACATTTTTGAAGTTTTGGGTGATAAAGTTGAGCTGGCAGAAAAAATAAAATTGCCCTTCCATAACGAACTATATCAATGCAAAAGGGATTTTCATGTCAGATTTTCAGATAGTGGCAAAAAAATACTTTTCCAAGCTAATGGCTGTTTCTTTTCCATATTTTCATTTGACAATTGTATAGGCAAAATTGAATCAGACGAAACCCATCTTTTTGAAAGAACCAATCATAACTATTGGAGTAGAGCAGGATTTGTTAATGACCAATGGCTTTGTGTATCCAATGAAAAATACGATGAAACAAAAATGCAAAAGGTAAAAAATGAATTATATTTTTACAAGTTGGATAACAATACTTCATCACCTTCATACATAGTCACTATACCCAGCCATTTTTATGCAGGGGAAATATTTACATTAAGTAATGACCGCTTTTTAGTCTTCAATAAAAATCCTGATTATTATTATCTGGACATCACTATGACCAAAAATGATATTCCCCCACTTATACAATATAAGAGATCATCCTTTATGATCCAACCTGTCGTATCAAGGGAACTAAAAAAAATACCTGAATCAGAAAATTGCATCAGCCCAACTTCTCAATTCCAAACTTATAATCTGGAAATATACCCCAACCCTGGTTATGGTCATTTTTCGCTGAACCAAGCTATATTAAATTGTAACATTACCATTTATGATCTGTATGGCAGAATTATAAAAAGTTATCCAAACTATTCGGGAATACAATTACCCGACCTGTATGATCTTGAAGGTGTACATTTAATTCGGATTTCAAACAATGGTCAAAAATTGAATCAACTCCTAAAAATAGTTATCCTTAAATGAAAAATTTACTTAATAAAGCACTTTTTATTTATGCCTTAATTCTATTCTCAGATCAAATAATTATTGCTCAGTGCATTGACAGTACTTTAATTAATCAGGAGAACAGTGATGCCGCCTGTTATTTGGACATAGATCAAGAACCTGGCGCTTACAAACCTGTATGTGGTTGCAATGGCATAACCTATATGAGTCCGGAATGTGCTTATTTTAATGGAGTAAAAAACTGGCAGGATGGACCTTGTGATTGTTATGAGCCGAAATGGAAAATACCTCACAGGACTAATTTTTATCAGCCTGGCCAAT
Organism: Saprospiraceae bacterium; assembly: GCA_016714445.1. GTDB lineage: Bacteria > Bacteroidota > Bacteroidia > Chitinophagales > Saprospiraceae > OLB9. Next base: position 160,227 of record JADJNF010000009.1, read on the forward strand.
TTTTAGGTTTAATCCCACGTCGACAGGTTTGCGGTTGCGATAGTGTCACCTATTTAAATTCAACATCGGCGTATTTCAGTGGAGTAACGACATGGACAAACGGTGTATGTAGTTGTGTGGATTCAAGTGTTATAGATTTAAACTTTGATCTGGATATTTGTTCTGCTCTGAACTTCACTTACAATCAGGCATTTGTAGAAATGTTATTTTTAAAAGGATGCGATGGGAAATATTATAAAAATATGTGCGAAGCTTTCTACCGACACGGTATTACCAAATTTGTGATCGATAATGACTGTCACAATTTACCACAATCACAATGGGATCCCGAATATGTTTGTCCCGATGTATTTAACCCAGTATGCGGCTGCAATGGAGTGACATATAAAAATGAATGTATAGCCACAAAACATTTTGGAATTATAGATTTTTATCAAGGGGAGTGTGATTGTACTAATAAAGATATTATTAGTAAATCCATATTATGTACTTATACTTCTCAACTACAACAGTTTGATCCTGTATGTGCATGTAACGATAAAACTTACCTGAATGAGTGTAAAGCTGTAAATGAAAATGGTTTATATATCACCAAATATGAGCCTTGTTCTTGTATAGATTCCAGTTTTATTAATCAGAATATAAACTGCAGTCACGAACAAATCTACCCCTGGTGCGGATGTGATGGAAATGTTTACAAAAATTACTGTGAGGCTATTTTTCATAACGGTGTGATGGGTAAAAGAGAATGCGCATGTATAGAACCCAAAATAATAAATATGGAGAAAAACTGCAATGAAATCTTCAATTACGATCCTGTGTGCGGCTGCGATGGAAGAACTTACCCCAATGAATGTTTCGCAACATATAAAGCAGGAATAACCAAATATAACAGTATACAAAAAGGACCTTGTCCCGGTACATGCAAGGATTCAATACTAACAGTTCCCGGGTTTCCATGCAGTGATGCATTTGAACCTGTTTGCGAGTGTGACAATATCACCTATCAAAATGAATGTGAAGCAAGATATAAATATGGCCTTATAAAATGGAAAAAAGGCGCTTGTACCAGCAGGTCAAATGATATATCTTCCGACATTAAATTATCCTTCTATCCAAACCCAACTACAGATAACATTACAATTACGTGTCCAACTGACATTTTATTTAATCAATATGAATGTATAGATATCAATGGTAAATTATTAAAAACATCATTTGATATCATTAAAAATAATCAGAGTATTGATCTTTCCTGGTTAAGTATGTCAGGGATTTACTTTCTTAAGCTAAAAAGCACAAAAAACACCGTCATCTTAAAAGTGATACTGGTTAAATAATCTACAGTAGCTAGGACATATCGTAAAATCCTCCTGCATGTTATTAGTTTGATTATTTTTAAAGTGCCGTTGAATATCTTTTTCTCACAGTATGGGTCAATGCAGAATCTGAATTATTTCATCTTCCTTGACTAAGCCTTGTGACAGCATTAAAATAATTGTATTTAATTTTAAAACTGACTGATATTCAATGACATGCCGCCATTGAACGCCATCACAGACGCCATAAAAAATTTCATAAGGTGTATTTTTCTTTTTCTTAAAAAAGTCGTTTTGCTCCTTTAGATACTTAAGAAAGGGAATAATTGACTTGTAAAAAACGACAATACAAATATTGAAATAAATTATAACATATTGGTTATCTGCATATTAAATTTAATGAGCGTATCCTATTTTTGTATTTTATTTGGAATAATTTTAAAAAAGAATCATTAAAACAATACCAAAGTTACTTTAATGCTTCCTTGGTTAAAGGACTTTTTAGTAAAAAAGGAATATACCCAATTTATCTAAGTGTGTATAACAATATAGAGTAATAATTCATATAAAGATATACAAACTTTACCAAAGCAGAATGAAATGAATTCAAAAACAAAAAATAAAATTACATTGATTATACAATACTCCGATAACAAAATTAAGCTGCGACTTTACCAAAATCTAATATTTTGCGTTTTAATTCATTATTTTTTTGCAACTCTGGGTTAATATCATAGTTGATAAATATTCTTTCGAGCAAAAATTGGTTAAATAATTCTGTTTTTATATCTTGAATTGAGCAACTGCACGGTTGATCTTTTTTTATATCCTTTCGAATGATTGCTTTAGCCACATTGACTGCTGTCATAGCGTAATTGACATGATTGTGGATTTTCTCCACAGACCTTGCCTGACAGTTGGCTAATCCGGTATATTGTTTGCCATCTCTGAATATAAATTCCATTTGAAATCTGGCTTTGTAATATCTGACTATATCTATTGCATCTCGGGATGTGTTTGTACTGTAATAAAGTATTGTGTTTACAACTTGACCTTTCTCATTCATATATTCTGTGTAAGCCATTTTAATATTTTTCTTAAGACTTACTGCATAAACCACAGCTTCATATATAATCATTTCTTTATCTTGGTATGACTTTTTGAAAACACGTTTATCTATATTCCTGAGATCGACCTTTCCTGAATATTTTTTGGACGACCTCTTCCTTTTTCTTTGGCCCATTGTAGATATACTTTAAATTTGCATCATGTCGTAATCTGCAGATGACTTCTAATCCCAATTGGGCCATTGCGTCCACAAAATTTTTCTTATTGAACCACCCATCTACTACTAATATTTTGCTGTGTTTCATCAAAATTCTAATCCTATCTGAGAATATTTTACAATAGTGCTTTACCAGGCCCGTCTCAGATTCACTCTTCTTGACGGCCGGTGTCTGTACAGCTTCAAAATGATAGGCTGTGTTTTGTTTTACATCGATGATGGCTAAACATCCCACTTCCATACCTCGCTTGATCATTCCTGCGACACCAGAGTAAAAGTAACCTACGTTTGGCGTGTATTTGCCACTCTTTGAAAGATACGATGGATCAAATCCAATCAATAATTCATCACTGCAATGCTTTGTAATAAACATCGAATTGAAGGATACAAAATCAAATACTCTCTTGAACATATTGCGAAATCTAACTTCGGGGGACGAACTGTACCTTCCCATCTGAGTGAAGTTGATCTTGCCTTTAATAGTCATAAATAAAAGTATCACTTCAACAAAAAAAACTTTCTGCCATTTGTTGATGCCAACCATTTTTTCTAATATTGCTCCCATAAGGCTTTTGCCTGAAGTAAATGCGTCTTGTGTAATCATGTTGGTAAGAGAGTTTGATTACAGGTTGGCCCAAGGGCCAATTTACGCATTTACTTTTTATATATATAATTTATCTTAATGTATTTTAAAAGTTATCGGAGTATTGATTATAATAGTATAGTTTTAATAACAATTAGGTTTGAAATGCATGATTTGATACTCAAAATAAAATGGATTGCAAAAAACAGCTTAGCCATTGTGATGATATGGAGTTTAATGAGTATATAACTTTTCCTATAGAAAATATCGTCAGCATAATCTTGACACCAATTGTTATGAATGACAATAGAGATAAACAATAATTTTTATCATGTAAAGATAATTGATTAGTGTGGGTCTAAATTTTATGAAATAATTTACTTTTGAGAATTATAATAAAAATTAAGCTTACATTCATAGCATGAAATGAGAATTATTATTAAAATATTACTGTTTTTTCTGCTTATACAAGCGAAGCAACTTTTAGGTCAAGACAGATGTAATTGTAGTGCGTTGTCAAATATTGAGTTGGAATTAAATGCCGCATTGGATAGTCAAGATGAATGTCTTTTCCATGAATTACTAAACGTAGCAGATTTAAATATCCCAATATGCAGGCAAATTTTTTACTATTGGAAATCAGAATATTTTAATAAAACCAACAAACCAGATTCCTTTGGGCTTTATTTGAATTTATTTCGCAAACAACTTCAAATTCAGCCATGTGACGCTAATAGTTTAAAATTCAATTACTTAAATGCATATTTCTTTGTAAAAAGTGAAAAATACGATAGCGCTTCATATTATTTCCTTAAAACCATTGATCAAGCAAAAAAGATAGATGATCATCATATACTTGCAAAAGCAAATCTTGGAATGGGTTTGGTTTTTGATAGAATCATGCAGCCGCTTAAAGCCATACAATATTATAAAAAAGGAATAAGTTTAAGTGAGCAACTTAAAGACGATAAAATTCTTTTAAGTGGATTAGCAAATCTACAGAGTAGTTTTGGTATGTGCTATGACGAAACGAATGAAAATAAATATCTTGATTCTGTGAAATATTATTGTTTTAAGACTTTAAAACTTGCCCAGACCTTAGATTCAAAAAAGGAAATAATTCGAACCTTTGTTACTCTGGCAGGAGCTTATATTTCAGATAAATCTTATAAGGATGCACTTTTATATTGTGAAAAGGTCATTGAAATGGCTGATAAAGATAAAAATAAATCTCAATTACATTCGGCCTATTTCAAAAAAGCACAATGTTTTATAGAAATCAAGGAATATAAAAAAGCAATAGAAGCAGCTGACTTATCTCTAATTTTTGCAGACAATGATGCAAAAAAGGCGAACGCAATATATCGTCTGTATGAGGCAAATAAGTTACTCGAAAATTTTAAAAGTGCCCTGATTTATCATGAACAACTAAAAACATTAGATGAAAATGTCTTGAGTAAAGATCGATTGAAAACTGTTACTGAGCTGGAACAAAAATACGAAAAATCCAAGAATGAAAAAACCATCAAAGAATTAAATCAGGATTCAGAAATAAAATCACTTAGGATCAAAGTTTTATTATTCGGAATCATATTAGCTTTTTTTATAATTTTTATAGTGTTTATTGTGTTTAGGCAAAAGAATTTGAAAAGTAAACAAGTAATTATGGAAATTGAACAACGATTAAACAGGTCAAGAATAAATCCACATTTTTTTTTCAATGCTTTGACAACATTACAAGGTCTTGCGGTAAAGGAAAATGATGGCAAAAAAATTGCCCTAAATTTATACAGGTTTTCAAGTTTGATGCGAAAAACTTTAGAAAGTTCATATAATGACAGTGTTACCATTGAAGATGAACTAAACTTTATCAATCAGTATATTGAACTTCAACAATTAAGACAAAAGGACAAATTTGAATTTCAGGTAGATATTTCAGATGAAATTGAAATTTCAAATGTATTAATTCCATCTATGATTATACAACCATTTCTGGAAAATGCAATTGAACATGGTTTTTCATCAATAGATTACATTGGCAAAATAGACCTGAAACTGAACATAGCGCCACCAAATTTATTAGTAACTATTTGTGATAATGGTGCAGGTATAAGAGATACTTTTCATAAAAAAAATGATCACATTTCCAGAGCAATTCAAATAACAAAGGATCGGATATATTTAATCAATAAAGACAAAAAATGCAATTCCAGTTTTACGATTAAAAACAGAATGCCCAATGGCGTAGAAGTTTTATTAGTTTTGCCACTGATATATAAGGATGAGAACATTAGTTATTGACAACGAATCTGAAATAAGAAATAGCCTTATTGAATTGATCACAGCCTTTTGTCCTGAAGTTACGAAGATTTCTTCAGCAGACAGCGTAATGGCTGGAATTGAAAAAATCAAAATATTTAAACCGGATGTAGTATTTCTGGATGTCGAACTTGGGGATGGTACAGGCATGGACTTATTATCCAAAATAGAGAATATTAATTTTCAAGTTATCTTTATTACTGCTCATAATAAATATGCGGTGGATGCATTTAAATTTAGTGCTATTGATTTTTTACTAAAACCCATTAATCCTGAAGAATTAGTAATTGCCGTAAATAAGGTAAAAGATAAAATTAAACACAATGATATTTTACAACAACTTACCATTTTATCTCAAAATTATGCGTTGACATTTGCAGCAGAAAATAAAATAGTACTTAAGGATGCCGAATCTATATATTTTGTTAAAACAAAAGAAATTATTCGTTGTGAATCTGAAGGTGCTTATACTACTTTTTACTTAGTCAACAATGAAAAAATTGTAATTTCAAAAACAATAAAAGAATACGAAGAACTATTGAAGCCATATGGCTTTCTTAGAACACATCAATCTCACTTAGTAAACAAAGCCTGTATCAAACGTTTTGATAAATCCGAAGGAGGTACACTAATTTTGGACAACAATGATTCTGTTCCGGTTTCGCAGAGAAAAAAAGAGCACATCATCGAAATGCTCAAAAAAGGTTAAATCAAATTTTCAATAATATCCATCGAATTTTCAATAAAAGTTAGCGTATTTATACCTCTTTACACGCCAAGCTAATTATTCCTTAATCTTGCAGCATAAATAAAAATAAATTTATGCATGGCTTAAATCCACAAAAATATAAAGTAGGATATTGTTTTAGTATCATTATATGTGATGGCTAATTCAAATAAAAAAAGTAGACAATTTAGAGCATTGTAATTTTCTATTAATGTAAATGCAAATAAGGAATAAACCCTTTGGATTCCTATTTATCCCGACAATAAAACAGTTTAAGTAGCACTCTCAAGGGATTCAAGTTGTGATGATTCTGAGCTATATTCGAATAAAAAAAAACACTAAATAATTATTAATCAAAAAAATAAATTTAAGAAATGAAAAATTTATTATCCTTAGTACTTTTAATAGCAATAATTTGTCAATCCGGGTTGGCGCAAAATACTAAAATGAGATCGTCCAAAATTCCGGGACTCCCAAATGTAGAAAAACCGAGTGCCACTAAAGATGCCGCTGATTTAAATAAAGAGTTGAGTAAAATATTTAAAGCACCATCAACCAATGAATTTAGTTTTGAAAATGGTGGAATTGAAAACGCTGAAAATACCTATCAGCAATATGTAAAATGGTGTGCTGATTTGATAGCAAATGGAGGTAGGGCCAGGGTTGTAAGTGCTACAATAGCAAATCGTTATAGGTATGCTGATGGTTTGTCTGAAGAGATGAGTGGTTTTGATGTACGAGCGAAAGAGATTAAAAAAGAATTTGACAAGTCTATCGAAGAGAAGAGGTCCCTAAGTAATTTTTACCTGGCAAAAAAATATGTTGTGTACTGGGAAACAGCGATGACTTTAATGCCTGATGATAAAGTTTTTGCTGAAAATCATGACATCGCAACAAAGTTAGTATCTGAAATGGGTACTTTGGAACAAGTTAAAGCAAAAGCAAATGCCAACAATAATGATCGACTATTAAGTGTCAAAATACCCGCAGCCATTCGAAAAGATGCAAACACTGAAAACATATTTAAAAAAGCATTTAAAGAAGAAGGTTGGAATGAAACTATTTCCATTGTTAACCTTAGAGATAATGACTGGAAAATTGTAAAAAATAATATCACAGGCGTAATTCTTGGCAGAACTCAAACAGCATCTATTGCAACTAAAAATCAAAAAGGGGATTGTATTCTTTATACCTTTACAATCATGCAGGACTACACTGGAAGTGGATATCAAACAAATGCACATAGAAGTAGTCACAACGCTGTTCCAATGGCTTGTGAAAATATAAAATAAGAAGGTAGGGATTAAAAAAGTCTATAAAGCACTAACATATTATAAGTTATACTGGATAAATAATTTCAGCAGCTTCATTGATGATCTTCAAGATTGGTTTATGCTTAATGAAATCCCCATGATGCAAACACCACACACCTAGATAGATAAAGTAATATTGGAAATTTGAAGATTTAACAAATCCGCAAATCAAACAAATTCAACAACTTAGCAAAATTTAAATAGATTAAAATAGAAGGGTTTTTTGTAGGTATATTTTATTAAGGGCCCATATAATAAACATCATCTGTAGTTTACACAAAATTTGCAGGAAACTAATTTATCAAACAGGTTGTTTAATAATCTGATTTTAAATCAATTTAAAACCCTTGTTTATGGATATCTCTGCACTGACCAAGTTATATTATTCGATCGGTGAAGTTTCAGAACTCTTTGGAGTTGCGCCATCGCTCATAAGATACTGGGAATCAGAATTTTCAGTATTAAAACCAGCTAAAAACAGCAAAGGGGAAAGAAAGTACACCGTTAAAGATATTGAAATGCTGCAACAGATTTTTCACCTGGTAAAGGAACGTGGGTTTACCATAGATGGCGCAAAAAAAGAACTTGACCAGCAAAAAATGGTGACGAAAGAAAAAAATACAGCGATTAAACAATTAAAAGAGTTGAGAAAAAAAATAGAAATACTGAAAGCTTCTATTTCATCATAAGTGACTTAATTCGATCACTTCTCCACATAATCCTATATCAAACGAATCATTGGAAGCGATGATGACTACTCTGTTTTGAGCATGTAAGTGAAGTAATTCTTCAAACCATCTTTTGGCAGCTTTATCCAAAAAAGAAGTAGGTTCATCCAGCAATAAATAAGGAGTATCACTCAATAATGCCAATGCTATTTGTATCTTTTGTTTCATACCGGATGAAAAATGCTGCAGTGGTTTTTCCCTTTGCCCTGAAAGTTTGATGATGTCTTCAAACTCTTTAAAAGAAACGGGATTTTTAAATTTTTTAAATTTTTGATGAAAAACAAACATTTCGCTAAGTGTGTACTCATTGATGAGATCTGTGTAAGGAGCAGCAAGAGAAATATGACTAAAAACCATATTGTTTGCCACTGTTTTTCCTTTCAGCGTATAAGTAATACTCCCGGAAGTTGGAGATAAAAAACCACTAAACATCCTGATTAAGGTAGATTTACCACTGCCATTATTTCCAGTAATTCCGTATGTATTTCCTGTCTGAAATATACCATCAAAATCCCGGATGATCCATTGATATCCAAATCGTTTTGAGAGTTTTTCGACCTTTATATCTGTCATTATTGCTTAAAACCTTTCATAAGCCCTCTGTCTGCCTGCATCAAAAACTGGAGGATATATTCCTTTTCTGCTGATTCGTGAATAGTGGCTTCTATGGTATCGATGGCTTTTTTTACATTATTGCCCTTTACAAACAGTATCCTGTATATGTCCTGTATATGGTTGATCTGTTCGTTGGAAAATCCTCTTCGTCTCAAGCCTATGGAATTTACACCCACATACGAAAGTGGCTCTCTGGCAGCTTTTACAAAAGGTGGAACGTCTTTTCTCACCAATGACCCACCTCCGATCATCACATGATCACCTATCTTCACAAACTGATGAACTGCTGACATACCTCCTATGATGACCTGATTGCCTATCTCTATATGCCCGGCCAGATTTACATTATTGGCCAAAATACAATTCTTACCTATAAAACAATCGTGTGCTACATGAACATAAGCCATCAGGAGTGTACCTTGCCCTATTCTGGTTGTCATGCTGGCTTCTGTGCCTCGGTTGAGTGTACAACATTCTCTTACTGTCACATAATCTTCTATGACAAGGGTTGATTTTTCTCCTTTAAACTTCAGATCCTGAGGTACTGCCCCAATGACCGCACCCGGAAATATTTTGCAATTATTGCCTACAAAAGAACCTTCGAGAATGGTAGCGTGTGGTCCCACCCACGTACCTTCGCCAATGACTACATTTTCACCAATATAAGCAAATGGTTCTACCACTACATTCTCCCCCAGTTTGGCAGAAGAATGAATATAACTAAGATTACTGATCATTTTGTCTTTTTACTATCTGAGCAGTGAGTTCACCTTCTGATACCAGCTTATTGCCCACATAAGCTGTACCCATCATTTGTATAATACCTCTCCTGATAGGACTCATCAATTCCATCTTAAGAATCAATGTATCACCGGGAAGAACTTTGGCTTTGAATTTAACGTTGTCCATTTTCAGAAAATAAGTATCCCATTGTCCTTCCCCGTCACTAACTGACTTTAATGCCAGAATACCACCGGTCTGCGCCAGAGCTTCCATCTGCAATACACCCGGAAAAACAGGGTTGCCAGGAAAGTGTCCCTGAAAGAAACCTTCATTAAAACTTACATTTTTTATGCCTACTATGTACGTAGGAGTTATTTCTATCACTTTATCTACCAGCAAAAATGGGTATCGGTGCGGAAGAAAAGTTTTGATATCTTCTGTATTCATCACGGGAACAGCATTCGGGTCATACAAAGGACGGCCCATACTTCTTCTGTATTCCTGATATTTGGTTTTGAGTATTTTTGCCAGCTCAACATTGGATTTATGTCCTGGTCGGGTGGCGACTATTTTTGCCTGAATATCTTTGCCTAAAAGTGCAAGATCACCCAGTAGGTCAAGCAATTTGTGTCTGGCAGGTTCATTTTTATGTCTTAAAGGGGTACTGCTTATGACTCCATTTTCTATAGTTGCGTCAGGTTTTCCGAGTTTTTTGCGCAAATGGTCTGTTTCTTCAGCCGACATAGGTTTATCTATGATCACCACGGCATTATCAATATCGCCACCTCTGATCAAACCACTATCAAACAAAGGCTCAATTTCGGATAAAAAGACAAAAGTGCGGGAGTCAGATATTTCTTGGTAAAATGGCTCTTTAGTTTTCATGGTAGCCACCATATCACCCAATGTACTTTCAGAAAAGTGAAGGATAACATTCAGCTCGAAGTCATCCGAAGGATACACCGCATATTCAGCACCGTTGTCCGGATCTGTAAAATTGAAAGCTTCTTTCACTACAAAAACTTCACGGCTGCTTTCTGTTTGATCCAGTCCCGCAGCAAGAATTAAATCCATAAAACTTTTGGCACTCCCATCCATAATCGGAATCTCCGGTCCATTGACCGTTACCAGGGCATCTTCAATGTTTAGTGCATGGAGTGCTGATAGCAGATGCTCTATGGTAGAGATGGTTGCTTCTCCAGATTTAAGGGTTGTTCCCCTGTTAGTAGTAAATACATTGGAAACATCGGCGGTAATAAAGGTATTAATGTCAAGGTCTGACCTAAAAAACCTGATGCCGCTTCCTCCATCAGCAGGAGATATCTGCATATCTACCTGTCTGCCGGTATGTAAGCCTACTCCCGATATGGAAACTGATTTTTTTAAAATATTTTTAAATTTCATACATTAAAATCTACATCCGGATATACTAAATTAAGAAATGTTTTGATCCTTTTTATCTAATTGTGTCTGTATTGTCCTTAATTGCAGGACGATCTCGGGCAGTTTTCTGAAATGCGCATAAGATTTCAGGTAATTGGTATATTCAATCGCCGGAGAACCATATAATTTTGCATTGAGACTTTTTACCGAAGCAGAAATTCCTGATTGAGCCTGCACCATGGCACCATCAGCTATCTGAATATGCCCCACAATTCCTACCTGACCACCTATGATACAGTTTGCACCTATCTGAGTGCTTCCTGCTACCCCTGACTGTGCAGCTATGGCTGTATTTTCACCTATGGTCACATTATGGGCTATTTGAATAAGATTATCCAACTTAACCCCTTTCATAATTTTGGTTGACCCCATAGATGCCCGGTCTATCACGGTATTGCTCCCTATCTCAACGTTGTCTTCTATCACAACGTTGCCGGTCTGCGGAATTTTTTTATAATTTCCATCATTGTCTCTGGCAAAACCAAAACCATCGCTACCGATTACTGCATTGGCATGGATGACACAATTGTTTCCGATGACACAGTTGTGATATACTTTCACGCCAGGGTGCAGAACCACATTTTTGCCTATTTTCACATTATCACCTATAAAAACCTGGCCATAGATTTTTGTTCCTTCGCCGATCTGTACATTCTGCTTTATGATAACAAGATCATCGATGTAAACTTGTGCGTCGAGTATGACCGAAGAGTGAACAACAGCAGTAGATGCAATCCCGGCATATATAGATATACCGGAATTAAATTTTTCCATAAGAATAGCCAAAGCGCTGTATACATTTTCAACAGCAATAAGGGTTGGAATGACTGTTTGTTCGGGCTTAAACGTTTTATCAACCAGTACTACAGCAGCTCGGGTAGTATATATGTACTCCTTATATTTTGGATTTGCTAAAAACGTGATGGTGCCCGGCAGACCTTCTTCGATCTTACTCGGTCCGCTTATGGTTACCTCAGGATCACCAGTGATGATTCCATCAAGTAAGGCTGCTATTTGTCTGGCTGATACTTGCATCGGGCAAAGTTAACACAAAACTTTGTTTTGCTAAGGAGAATTATATCAAGAAATGATAAGAAAAGACAAACAACATATTTTTATCTATATCTTTGCACCCCGACAAACCATATATGATTTTGTATTCACGATTAAAATACCCATCATTTCATACTTAATGCAGGCAGATAATACCCTTAGACTAGGTGCAGGCAAACAAAAAAGTGAAATAATGTTGGCCCAAAAAATGTCGGACGATCTGGCGCTTTGCGGTATAAGCTGTACCATCAGCTACTATGAGCCCCACGACCCATCAAAAAATATTCAGGAAGTATTGTATGATGCTATCAGAGACAATGAGATCGATACTGCTGCTTTTGACCTGTCTCATCTTCCGTTGTATGATATCCATAAAGATATTGTAGTTACGGCCATTTCCGATCGCATGAATCCCGGAGAAGGCCTTCTGATATCTTCAGCTGCTTATGATCCTTCACTGGAATTAAAAATAAAGCCAGGGTCCCGGGTGATGATATCTGATGTAAGACAAGGTGGACAATTGCTGTCAATCCTTCCCATGATCAGTCTTATATATAATACAGAAAATACAGAAGAGCAGCTGTTTACACTTAAAAACGGGCAGTGTGATGTTTTGCTGATGTCAAAAAATGCGTATGAAGCGTTGATTGATGATGATAGTGACATTACTTTTCTCAAGCTTCACCCAAAAGAAATGATCCCTCGTCCCGGACAAGGCTTTACAGCTTACGTGGCGCACAGAGAAGATCTTACCACCCGCAGATTATTAAAAAATTTACATCACAGTGAGAGTGTCCAGATATCCAACACCGAAAGGAAGGTACTTCAGATGGCAAATCCGGAACATGTGGATAAAATCGGAGTGTATTGCAGCACCGACCAAAGAGGATATTTTCATGTTGATGCGGTAAGATCCGAACCATTTAACAAAATATCATTTTCACAAAGTATATCAGCAGGTTTGCCTGAAAAAATATATGAAGCACTTTTTACAAAATAACAACTTATAAATTTTATGTATCTGATTTTTGATTGTTCGGCGATGGCTACTTACACCAATTTTAAAGCCAACTTTACGGATATTGATTCCTGGCCCAGACTGCTTCATATCAGTTGGATATTGCTGGGCGAAGATTACAAACCTATCGAAGATTTTGATTGTATACCCGTGCCGGTAGGCTATACCATTGATGATAAATCAAAAACAAAAGCACACATCGACGATGATGATATCATCAAAAAAAGTGTAGATCTTCCCACTGTTCTGGATAGATTTACAGCAAGTGCAGAAAAAGCAGAATACATTTTTGCACACAATCTCAACTACAATGAAAATGTTTTAGGCGCAGAATATGTTCGCAGCAAAAAAACCATCAATATGTTTTCTAAGAAAAGATACTGTCTGATGGAAGAAGGTACTTATTACTGTAAAATACCATCCAAAGGTGGTGGTTACAAATACCCTACTCTCCCTGAGCTGCATGGAACCTGTTTTGGTCAGACCTACGGACCGGCAGGCAATGCAAGGGCAGATGTCATCGCAGCTGCAAGATGTTTTATCAAGTTGAAAAAGACCGGAAAACTGGATGATTTATTTGAAGAGTAGAGGAGGAGAATGGTGAACAATCGAATTGTTAACTATAAATGATGAATTGTGAACCTACCTCACTGCCTTCATCAATGTGAAACCAAATGTTGATCCGATTTCCGGAGTGGATCTGACATTGATGGTCTGATCATGGGCTTCTATGATGTGTTTTACTATCGCAAGTCCAAGACCTGAACCACCCTGTTTTCTGCTTCTGCTTGAATCTACCCGGTAAAAACGATCGAAAACATGTTTCAGGTGTTTTTCATCAATGCCAATACCATTGTCAGAAACTTCAATGAGAATCTCACTTTCCATATCGTAAAAGGATACCTTGGTGGCACCTCCTTCCTTGCCGTATTTGATTGAATTTACCAGCAAATTGGTAAATACCTGCCTGATAGACTCTCTGTCTGCCATGACAAAAAAGGATTGTGATGCCCCTTCTTTGAGCGTAAGGGATATTTTTTTCTTTTTGGCTATAGATTTCAAGTCAAGAAAAATGTCCTTTACCAATTCCTTAATGTCAAATCTTTTGATATCAAACTCCGCTTGTCCTGACTCCAATCGGGTGATAATATCCAGATCCTCCACTATATTTTGCAATCGCTCCGTATTATCTGCGGCTCTTTTGAGATAATCTTTATTGATATTGTCATCATATAATCCTCCTTCGAGCAAGGTGTGCAGATATGCCTGAATAGAAAATATCGGGGTTTTTAGTTCATGAGAGATATTTCCTACGTAATTTTTCCGGTATTCTTCCAAAGACTTCAAAGTAGCAATTTCTTTTTTTGTACTTTCAGCCCACTCCATCACTTTGGCATTTACATCTTCAAGACTTACCTGACTCATATCCTGAGTAGGTTTATCCTTTTTGGAGTCGTAAATGAGCTTGTAGATTAATTTTATTTTCCTGAATACAAAATTTTCCAGAAAATATCTCACTATGATAAAATTGGTGGTGGCTACAACTACAATGACTAGTAACGTAAACACACCTGAAAGATAGGTGAATGCTAAAAAAATAAATATCAGATTTAACAAACTGACCAGAATCGTGATCAGAATCGTGATTTGTCTTATATTGATGTTTTTGTACACGGGCGTTACTGAATAAAAAATAAGAAAGCTAAAATTAGAAATTTTAAATCATTATTCATGTGATGATTACTTTCTAATTTTTATTGATTTTTTAAAAATCAAACTTATATCCTACCCCTTTCATGGTTTGAATGTAGCTGTCTCCGATTTTTTCTCTGAGTTTCCTGATATGAACATCTATGGTCCTGTCTCCCACGATTACATCATTACCCCATATTTTAGCCAGGATTTCGTTGCGTTTAAATACTTTTCCCGGTTTTGAAGCCAGCAAAGATATCAGCTCAAATTCTTTTTTGGCCAATCCTTTATCTACATTATTCACCGAGACTTTAAATTGTTCAAAGTCAATCTCCAGGTCACCAAATTTTGTTATTTGACTTTTTTCCTGTTCGGATACATTCGATTGTCTTCTCAGGAGTGCATTGATTCTTGACTTTAAAACGTTGGGTTTTATAGGTTTATTAATAAAATCATCTCCACCTGAATCCAATGCTGTAATCTGCGTAAATGCTTCACTTCTCGCTGTCAGAAAAGCTATAATGGTATTGGAAAACTTTGGATTAGCCCTTAACTTCTGACAAACTTCAATACCATCCATACCCGGCATCATGATATCAAGAATAATAAGATGTGGGTCAAATTTTTCAGCCATCTCAATGCCCGCATTTCCATCACTCGCAGTTTTTACTTCAAACCCTTCTTTTTCAAGATTATATTTGAGAATTTCAAGGATATCTTCCTCATCATCTACGACCAAAATCTTTTGTTTTGCAGACATAAATATATTTTAAAATTTCCGCAAAGGTAATTTAGTGACCTGATAATCAATCATACTTCATATTATCTTTATGTTAATTTATGCCAATATTTATGGTTGTTTTGTTGATCGTCCTGTCTTGAATTGCCCGGAGTGTATCTAAAGCTCTGTTTTGAAGAACCAGCATTGAATCAGGCATCAACAATAGCTTTTCAAAGTCCTGTTTAATAGTAGTGACTGATTTACCTGAAATTTTTGAAAGCTGCTCATAATATTTCACTGTAGTACTATCACGAAATGACAAATCATTGATATTTATCGCAGCGTTGACAGTATACATATTTACCATGCATTGTACGATCTCATCAGCAGACATGCTTAGCTGAGGATATTGTTTTCCCCCATTTTTACATGAACAAATGAATACAAAAAATAAAAGTATTACCCCATATTTTACATCAATCATTTCCACCGTCTTTTGGCGTCATTATCCTTACAAGTTTCATATTGTCCCATTCACTTTTTGCCCACACAGCGCTTTTTACTTCAGCTATAACGATGCCACAGGTCGGAATATTATCAGTACAACCCATGTTTATAAGATTTGCTAAGAAGGTAATACCGGGATTATGTCCAAACATGGCAATACACTCCGTTTTTTCATCCAAAGATTTGATAATATCCAGATAATCTTCCGCTTGTCCATGATATAAATCTCTGGATTCTTCCAGGGGAATGTCAAACACCTTAGAAAAGTATTGAGCAGTCGTTTTTGCTCTGACAGCACTACTAGTTATGATGCGCTGAGGAATATGACCCGATTCTTTTAACCTCGCAGCCATATGTACAGCATCGTGATGTCCTCTATTATCAAGTGGCCTGTCAAAATCAGACAGACTAAAGTCAGTCCATGAAGATTTTGCATGCCGCACTATAATTACTTTTTTCAATGTGCAAATATTATATTACAAAGATATTTATTTTGTATGAATCTGCAAAAATAAAATTTGCATGGATAACTTTTTGCGCTGTTATCCTGGTCAAAATAGCATTGAGTCGATCTTACTTTTGAGAATTATGTTTGGTGCCATACCGACGATAATTTTCTTTAAGAAAAATTATGTCTTCATTATACTCAAAATCAATACGTTGGTTAAAGCACTTTTCGCAAACCAGTTTATTTTGAGTATAATTTATCAACCAACCTTGAAACCGGTTGAGTGCAGGAAATTGTTTCGGGAAGAATCGGAAAGTCATTATATCAGGTAATAATACCGGCTGGTCAAACCTCTGGAATCATATGATGGACAGGAAGGTCTTAAACAAATGTCTTCAATAGGATATACAAACTAATATAAGTCCACTCTGAAAAGTCAGAATTAATAAAATGCCACTATAGTTCCAGGTCACTAAGGTTTAGAAAGAAATGATTTCTAACTGTTTGGGATTTGTGAATCTATGTGTTTTTGCCTTTTGTGGTAGAATTATACGTTTAGAAGCGGCCATAATTATTACCCTAAATATCTAAAATCAAAACAAAAATCATATAATATTGTAATCATTGTTAAACCTTTAAGAAATTCCTGTGTCAAACCTGGGAGTTAATATTTTATTAAATACAATATAATATATTAAATTCAAATATAATCTGTCTACATTTGAGCTACGATTGGGCATATGTGGTACCATTTAAGTAAAATTAAATCGATTAAGTGGACATGAAATCTTTTTGGATTACACCTGAAAAATAATGAAGGGCGTGCACAATTAGGGATAAAAATTTTCATGCAAAACGGAAGTTCGATAACAAAAAAAGATAGAGATGAGTTATTCATTTCACATAGCCATTAAAAAATAAAATAAAAATAAACGGATGAAAATCAATTTTACCAACTTTATGCTTCTTCTTATATCAGCATTCACAAGTTTTCAGACCATTGTTGCCCAAGTCAATTCCGGTACTGTAAAATATAAGCATACGACTTATTTTGAATTTGAAGGCATGCCTGCTGATATGCCTAAGTCTCAGGAAGCTTTCATGCGATTGTCTTTTAACACCAATGAATCTCTATATGAAAAAGATCCTGAGGTAAAGGTAGCCAATGCAGAAAATGAAAATACACCTCGTATGTTCAGAAGAATGAGAGACCGATCCAATAAAATAATATATAAAAATCTGGAGTCCAATTCAGTGTTGGAACAAACCGGTCTTTTTGGCAAAGACTTTTTAGTGTCAGACTCTATTGCGGCAATAAAATGGAAAGTAAGTGCAGGCGAACAAAAAAATATCCTTGGATATACTTGTATGAAAGCAATATATAAAGATAGTCTCAACAATATTATTGTATTTTTTACTCCTCAAATGCCGCTGAGATTTGGTCCTGATAAATATGGTAATCTTCCGGGCGTAATCCTCGAGCTTCAAAGCGCACAAACTCATATCATTGCTACTGAAGTAATAAAAGATACCCCTGAAATAAAAACACCTACCAAAGGTGATAAAATGAACCGTAAGGAATTTGATAAAATCAGGGAAGAAAAGATGAAAGAACAGCGTGAAATGTGGGGCCGTCGTGGTGGCGAAACAAGAATTATCAGACAGTAATCCGTCCAAAGAAGATCAACAAAACCTTTTTATGAAACATGTATTTTTATCCATAATACTTTGTATTGCCGGACATACTTTTGCTCAAAAATATTCCATCAAAGGACTGGTACAGGATGCTGAAAAAAACAATCTCATCGGAGCGGTTGTGGTAGCCTTAAACCCCACCGATTCAGTTATGATTAGTTATGCTGTCACTGAGCCCAATGGAAGTTTTGTGCTGACCGGGATGGATAAAGGTTCATATAGTGTACAAATTACCTATATTGGGTACGGAACTTTGCAGCGATTGGTGGAGTTGACTCCTGAAAAGAGAACCTTTGATCTTGGCTTGGTAGTCATGAGTCAGGAAGGCAAAATGTTGGATGCTATCACCATATCTGCAGATTATATTCCGATAAAAGTGACAAAAGACACACTTGAATTTAATGCAGATGCATTCAAAACACAACCAAACGCCTTGGTAGAAGATCTTTTGAAAAAACTACCCGGAGTTGAGATAGATGCAGATGGTGGTATAAAGGTGCAAGGCGAAGATGTAAAGGCAGTGACTGTAGATGGCAAAGAGTTCTTTGGAAAAGACCCTAAAATGGCTACGAGAAACCTACCTGCAGATGCGATCAAAAAAGTACAGGTATTTGACAAAAAGTCTAAAACTGCTGAATTTACGGGTGTAGATGATGGTCTGGAAGAAAAAACTATAAATCTAGAGCTTAAAGAAGATAAAAAAAGCGGCTATTTTGGCAACGTGATGGCCGGATACGGATCAGAAAATAGATATGAAGGAAAAGCAATGATAAACAGGTTTAGTAAAAAGACACAATTATCATTTTTGGGATCCCTTAACAACCTGAATAATTCCGGTGTAAATGCCAGTGATTTTGTAAGTATGACTGGTGGTGGTCAAAGTGGAGGTATGCGCAATGTAAATTTCAACACTGGCGTACCTGTTTCATTTGGTCAAAATAATAATGGAGAGACCAACAGTATTACCTCAGGCTTAAACCTAAACCATGATTTTGGTAAAAAGAATAAGATAAACTTTAGCTATTATCTTACGCAAAGTGAAACTGACCTTAGACAAAATGTTCACACCAACTCATTTCTTCCTTCAGGAACGCTGATATCAGATAAATTTTACAACTCTTTATCAGATGCATTAAACCACAATTTTTATAGTGTTTTGGATTTAAAATTAGATTCGACCACAGAGATGACAGTCACAGGAAATCTCGGAATTAAAGGCAGTGATGGTACAGGCAGTCAAATAGACTCCACATTTAATAATTCCAATCTTTTACTAAACCTTAATGACCAGGACAAGACAAATAAAGCAACAGGTAACAATTTCTCTTTTGCCTTTAATCTTAGAAAAAAGTTTAGTAAAAAAGGACGTACTGTCACCATGGATGGCAGTTATGGGAATGTAAATGCTGATAACACCTATAGAATATTAAGTGAAGTGTATGGCAGGGATTTTATGCTAAATACTGATGCGTCTGTATTTCAGGACCAAATTCAAAACTCCGACAATACCAATTACAATATCGGAGCCAGTTATACAGAACCGCTGAGTAATACGATATTTTTAACCACCAATGTTGCCAGAAGAAACAACAAAACGGACCTTATAAAAGATTTTTTTGATTTGAATCCTGACAATACAAATATACGTACGCTCAATGAAGAGCTAAGCAGAACCTTCGACAATTCATTTTTATACAACATCATAGGTACTAATCTGAGAATGAATAAGGAAACGTACTCTGCCAGTTTAGGTGTGGATTTTCAAAATTCAAATCTTACCGGGATACCTAGCATAGGTGAAACCATCAATCCAAAATTTAATTATTTTCTTCCCAAAGCATCTTTGGAATATGATAAATTAAATATAAGAATCAACTACTCCACGTCCGTAAGAGAACCATCCATGGACCAACTCCAACCGGTGGTAGACAATTCAGATCCGTTAAATTTGTATAAAGGAAATCCAAACCTTGTGCCGGAATACAGACACAACATGCGTATATCATACAACTTTTTTGATCAGTTTAATTTCAGAAGTCTTTTTGCGAATATACGCCTGGGATATACTAAAAACAGAATAACGACATCTTCATTTGTTGATCCTGAGTTATTCATTAGGACACAAACTCCGCTAAATACAGATGCTGAAAAAACATTGTCCGGAAACATCAATTATAGCAGCCCGCTCAATGTCATAAAAGCTAAATACAGAATAGGCATCAACTCATCTCTTATCAATGGCATTAACTTTATTAATCAGCAGGAAAATATTATAGACAGATGGTCAAATGGTATAAATGCATCGCTGGAAAATAAATCCAAAAACAGAATGGACGTTTCGATAGGTGGAAGATGGAATTACAACAGCAACTTATACAAAAATAATGAAAAACTCAATTCCAACTTTTTGAATCAAACGTATGATGCATATTTTGCATTATTTGCAGGCAAAGGATGGACCATTGATACCAGAATGGAGTATAATATCTACGGCCAAGGATCTTTTGATGAATCTACATCCGTAAAATTATGGCAAGCATCTGTGTCTAAGGGTTTTTTAAATAATAAACTAACTGCTAAACTAAGAGTTTTTGACATTTTGAACCAAAACCAAGGCGTTTCCAGATCTGCATCAGAAACCAATATTTCCGAATCTATTTCCAATACCATAGGCAGATATTTAATGCTTAATTTCACCTATTCGCTAAGTGCCCTCGGTGCTTCCGGAAATCAATCACCCAATATGAATATGATAATGCATCGGTAATTCGACATTTAAGTGCAATAAATTTCATAATCTGCATATGTTTTGATGCCGGCTAAAAATAATGGCATTACCTGAAACAGTATTTAATGATATCATGATTGGTAATAATACCTGATAGTTGATCACCATTAAAAACCGGGATAGAGTGAATTTTATTAGACAGAAAAATATCTGCTGCCAATCCAATCGTATCTTCTGTGTCCAGGGTGATAGGGTCAGTAGTCATTAATTCCTCTGCTTTTAGTTTGTGTCTGTCCGGAATAGTGCCTTCTGCTGCATAATTTCTGTACACTCTGAGTAAGTCTGATTTACTTATGATGCCACGCAATGATTCATTTTCTATGACAAGAATATGGTGTATAGGCAGACTCTCAAAAATTTCTTCCACCTTCATCATAGTATCAGTTGGTAAAACATATATGATCTTAGAAGTTTTTATTTTTTTGATGGGTGTTTCAGTGTTCATATCTTTAAATTTTTAATAAAATTAACCCATCTTATGCCCAGGAAATATGATCAATATCAACATGAAAGGTGATTAATGTGTGTTACAGCTGATTTTTCATCTTTTTGGATCATGTACATTTGCTGGTCTGTCTGTTATTTTACTGACACTTTAGCAGTATTTTTTGGTAGATCTTTTTTGTAATCCTGGTTCTGGCTTTTTAAAAATTTTGGTTTTAAAATTATATTTGAAACCATTCATTCATTGGAATCACATACAGGCAGAATAATTTTAAAATTAAAATATTATCGGTATAACATGAGATTAATTTTGAAATGCGTTAATTTGCAATCATAAAATATTTTTTCAAAATGATTCTTATTACAAATGATGACGGGATAGTTGCACCTGGTATAAAAGCGTTGGTAGATGTTGCCAGAAAGTTTGGAGAAGTATTGGTAGTAGCACCTGATTCACCTCAGTCGGGGCAAGGGCATGCCATCACCCTCAATCAACCTCTGAAACTCAGGAAAGTAAACATCTTTCAGGGTATAGATGCGTATGAATGCTCCGGAACACCGGTTGATTGTGTAAAACTTGCAAAAAATGTGTTGCTGAAAAACAAAAAAATCGATTTGTGCCTATCAGGAATAAATCATGGTGCCAATGCTTCAATTAATATCATATATTCCGGTACTATGTCAGCGGCGATGGAAGCGAGTATTGAAAATATAGATTCAATAGGATTTTCTTTGCTTGACTATAGTTTTGATGCAGATTTTGAAGCAGCAAAAGTGTATATTGAGAAAATAATCAGGTATACACTTGAAAACCCGATGCAGCATTGCAAACTATTAAATGTCAATATACCTGCTTGTCCCTTAGAAGAAATCAAGGGAATCAAAATATGCAGACAAGGCAATGGTACATGGGTAGAAGAATTTCAGGAAGGCACAGATCCGCGTGGTGAAAAATATTACTGGCTGACTGGCAAATTTGTTTCTTTTGAAGATCCTGCCAATGAAGACAATGACATTTGGGCATTACATCACAAGTATGTTGCCGTAGTACCTTCAGGGCATGATTTGACATTTTACCCTGAGATAGACAATCTTAAAAAATTAGAAAAATTTTAAAATGATAGATAAAAATTCACTTATTTTTGGACTGGTGTTGGGATGTATTGTTCCGGTTGTAGGATTTGTAGTGGTAGAATTTATATTTAACCAAATGACCCAATTTGGCCTGATGGCTGAAGTAAGTTCATCATCTTCGGGTCGTAGATTCAGAACATTAACCCTGATCGCTATCTGTACCAATCTTATCCCCTTCAATATAGCAAAAAACAGAAAATGGGATGATACGATGAGAGGCATTGTATTTCCAACACTGATATATGTAGGTGCCTGGATTTTTAAGTTTTATGGCGAACTTTTCGGTTAAACCATGAAGTATTATTTGATAGCTGGAGAAGCATCCGGTGATTTACATGGTTCCAACTTAATGAAAAGTTTGCTGCAACAAGACAGCAACGCAACTTTCAGATATTGGGGTGGTGATCAAATGTCGCAGGTCGGTGGAGTCCTGATAGAGCATTATCGCAATATGGCGTTTATGGGATTTGTGGAAGTCATTAAAAATTTAAAAACAATTTTAGGATTTATAAAAAAATGCAAATCAGATATTTTAACCTATCAGCCGGACGTACTCATATTAATAGATTATCCTGGTTTTAATCTTAGAATGGCAAAATGGGCCAAACAAAAAGGGTTTAAAGTAGTCTATTACATCACGCCACAGGTGTGGGCATGGCATAAAAGCAGAGTCCATGACCTGGGCAAATACACAGATAGATTATTGGTAATATTACCTTTTGAAGCTGCTTTTTTTAAAAAATACGGCTATGAAGCTATATATGTAGGACATCCGTTGCTGGATGCAATAGAAAATTTTATACCCGATCCAGTATTTAAATCATATTCGCAAAAGGAAAACAAAATTTTGGCTTTGTTGCCCGGAAGTCGCACGCAGGAGATAAAAATGATGCTTCCTATCATGCTTGAGTCTGTTCAAAATTCAGATTATGAAATACTATTAGCAGGAGCACCTTCAGTAATAGATGGTTTGTATATTGATATCATAGAGAAAATGAAAATGCAACATATGGTGCGATTGATCAGAAATCAAACCTATGACATCCTGACTGTATCAGATTTTGCACTGGTTAGCAGTGGCACAGCCACCTTAGAAACTGCGCTCTTCAAAGTCCCGCAAGTGGTTTGTTATAAAGGCAACTCCATTTCATACCATATTGCCAAACGATTGGTTGATTTGAAATACATTTCTTTGGTAAATCTGATTGCTGATGAAGAAATAATTAAGGAACTTATTCAGGATGACCTTACACCACAAAATCTAAGAAAAGAAATAGAACTGCTATCTATAAAACAGCAAACTATAAAACAGGACTATGAAAAGCTCAGATTAAAACTAGGCAATACCGGAGCTTCACGAAGAGCAGCCCAACAAATAGTCCAATTATTGCAGCCAGCATGAGTACCTATGAAATATATACAAAATTTATTACAGACTTCCAATTTTTAAGTTGGCAGGAGTGGGTGAGTACTTTCACTCAAATAGCGAGCGTATGGTATGCACGAAAAAACAATATCCTTGTCTATCCGACCGGTATAGTAGGAGTATTGCTTGCTGCCTGGTTATATTTATTTATTTCTGCACCTCCTCTTTATGCCGATGGTATTCTGAACATCTATTACTTTTTTATGAGCGTTTACGGGTGGTATAACTGGACCAGAATGGCAGGAAATCAGGAGCTGGTCTATAAAATCAACTGGTGCAGCAAAAATGAGTTATTTGCAGGTATCGCAGGGTTCATAGGCGCCTGGATAGCTCTTTATCTGATGTTGTATATTCTTACTGATAGCAATACGCCAATCCTCGACGCACTGGTCTCTTCATCGGCAGTGACTGCCATGTGGTGGATGGCAAAAAGAAAAATAGAAAACTGGCTTGCCTGGATTTTCAGTAATATTATCGCTATTCCTTTGAATTTCTATAAAGGTTTTATGCTGTTTACACTTATGTATATCCTGTTTTTAGTGATGGCTTATTGGGGTTATAGAGCTTGGAAAATTAAATTATCAGAAACCTGATTTGGTCATTTAGATTCCCTGTTTTAGTACGATAAAATGCCATATCCTTCTAAAACCAGGCGAAAATATCATCTATATCTGATTTAAAATCATATCTTTGCGCCAATAAAATTATGTATTGTGAGTATCCTAATATTTCTGATAGTATCCTACCTTTTGTTGAGTGTAAGTTTGTATATGTTGTTCCCCAAAGCTGGTGTAGATGCAGTAAAAGGACTCATTCCCGGAGTAAATTTTATTGAATGGTGTAAACTTATAGGAAGAAAACCTACACACGCACTTTGGTTGCTATTTCCTATCGTCAATCTTTTATTTTTGTCGCTATGGCTGTAGACTTAGTCAGGTCATTCGGAAAGTTAGAATTTAAACATACTGCTGCTGCAGTAATTTACGCACCTGCTATATTTTTTAAACTGGCCAAAACACCTGAAGACGTGTATCTGGGACCAACTTTGGTCAGGGAAGCTGAGTATGCAAAAAGCTTGGAAGAAGCAAAAGCTGCCGGTGATGCTTATAAACTCAAGGGACTGGAAGAAAAAAATCCATATAAAAAATCTGTGGCTAGAGAATGGGTAGAATCTATAGTTTTTGCCGTTTTTGCAGCAGCATTTATCCGAATGTTTCTGATAGAAGCTTATGTCATCCCGACTCCATCTATGGAAGGATCGCTCAATGTAGGTGACTTTTTGTTTGTTTCGAAAGCACATTATGGTATCAGACCGCCTATGACTGTAGCTATGATACCTTTACTGCATAATCAGATTCCTATCATAAATAAAGAATCCTATTTGAAAAAACCCAGCTTGCCTTATCGACGATTTCCTGCATTGGAAAAAATAGAAGCAGGTAAACCTATAGTATTTAACTGGCCTGTAGGAGATAGTGTATACATCACAAGTTCAAGATCTTACTTTGTAAGTCAGATAGAGAGACAACCTGAGTATATAGGACAGGACAGAGAGTTGATGGATAAAGTTAAAAACAAAGATTATGTAGTCAGACCACTCGATAAAAAAGACCACTATATCAAAAGATGTGTAGCAGGCCCGGGAGATAGCCTTAAGATTGTGGACAGACAACTATATTTGAATGGCAAGGCGGTCAAAAATCCGAAACATTTACAATATTTGTATCAGATACAACTTCCTCAAAATGTCAGTATTAATAACAAAAAACTGGATAAATGGGGCATTGATTTTGGCGATAATGCTGCTGGTGGTCAGCAATTATTTAATGGTGGACAGGGATTCCTTTATCTGGATGATGAGCAAGTAGATAAACTAAAATCATTGGATGCAAATGTAAAAATGCAACCATATCCTCAAACCGCAGAACCGACAAAACTTTTTCCTTTTGACACCATCATAGGAAAAAATTGGTCCTTAGACAATTATGGCCCCATATGGATACCCAAAGCAGGAGCTACTACAGCCCTAAATCCGGATAATCTGGCTTTTTACAAAAGAATCATAGAAGTGTATGAAAACAACAAACTGGAAGTAAAAGGTCGGGATATTTATATCAATGGTCAGAAAGCAGATAGTTATACTTTCAAGCAGGATTATTATTGGGCTATGGGAGACAACAGACACAATTCAGAAGATTCACGGGCCTGGGGTTATGTACCTTTTGACCACATAGTTGGAAAACCTTTGTTCATCTGGTTCTCAACAAAAGAAGGAAGTATCCGGAATGGTATAAATTGGGACAGATTATTTATGTCTGCCAGCAAAGAATAGATCATTTGTAAAATAATAGGGTTGATCATGCAGAAATTAAAATTATTGGGTACATTTTTGATATTTAGTAGTTCGATTTTTGCCCAACTTCCTAAAACAGATGTTTATCTGGCTGAATTTAAAAATTTAGGGACTCAACCACAGATGGTTTCCCTGAAATATCTCAATGGATTTAATCCCAATGGATACAACAATCAGCCAAGGTTTTTTGGTTATGATGAGATTTATATGACATCAGCCATAGATACATCGCAAATAACGGATATCTATCACTTTGATCTTAAAAAAACTGAAAGCTACAGAGTTACAAATACAGAAAAAATTAGTGAATTTTCACCGGCTCCTACTCCCCTATTGGGTTCGTTTACATGTGTGCGAATAGAATCAGATGGAGTAGATCAGAGTCTCTGGAAATACCCAACCGATAGATCCGGGCAAGGGACAAGGTTACTTCCCAATTTAAAAAATATTGGATACTACGCTTGGATCAACAAAGATACCGTGGCTTTATTTTTAGTCGGAAGTCCACATAAACTTGCTATGGCAAACGTAAAAACCAACGTTGTGGAAACTATAGTCGAAAGCATAGGAAGATGTCTGAAGGTAGATAACGATGGTAATCTTTACTTTGTGCACAAAATAAGTACCGACAATTGGGTGTTAAAATCTTACAATATTCAAGATAAATCCATGTCAGTAATTTGTAAGATGCCATCAGGAAAGGAAGATTTTGATATCATGATGAATGGAACTCTTGTAGTTGGTGACGGATCAATGCTCAAAACATTTATTCCTGGCAAGGATATAGATTGGATCAGCATAGCAGACTTTTCCCTTAAAGGAATAAATAATATCAACCGACTTTCTGTAGTACGTGATCGAATAGTATTTATCAACAATAAATAATTTACTATGCCAATTCGCTTTTCAATTTATTTTCTATTGATAATAGCTGGCTGTGCATCAAAAAAATTCAAACCTTCTTATCAAGAATCATTAAGTCAATACAGAGAAGAGTATAAAAACGGTTTTTTGAACAACTCACGATCCCCGCTTACTGCTGATGATTCAAAGTATCTGGATTTTTTTCCAATGGATGAAACCTGGAAACTACAATGTACTTGTCAAAAGATTTCTGATGCAAAACCTTTTGAAATGCCTACCTATAGCGGAGTCACTCGTACGTACCTGCTTTATGCTGACGCAAAGTGTAAATATAAAGATCAAAACCTGACACTTCAACTGTATAAAAATATACACCAACCCATTAATCCTCTGTATAAAAATAATTTGTTTCTCCCATTTAAAGATTTTACCAATAATGAAGGTACATATGGAGGCGGCCGGTATATAAATCTTCTTGATACTGATATTAAGAATGAAAAAATAGAAATTGACTTCAATAAAAGCTACAACCCATGGTGTGCATATAGCGATGGATTTAATTGTCCAATTCCGCCAAGAGAAAATCATATAGAAATAGAGGTCAACGCAGGTGAAAAAAACTTCAAAGGAATGTATAAAAAACAAGGCTCTTGATAAAGCTCAAGGATGATTTGGGAGCTCCAATTTTATTAACAAGTAAACCTCAAAGAATTATTTCACTGGTGCCTTCACTGACTGAAACTCTGGTAGACGCCGGGCTCAAAAGTCTACTTGCTGGAATTACCATATTTTGTGTACATCCAAAAGAACTGCTGAAGGAAATAAAAATAATAGGCGGTACTAAAAATCCAAGAATAAATGATATCCTTAACCTCAAACCTGATTTGGTATTTGCAAATAAAGAAGAAAACCGGGCGGAAGATATCAATGAACTAAAAAAGTTTACACAAGTCTATGTCACGGATATCAAAAACAATCAAGATATATTGGACTTTTTTGGTATGCTGAATGTGGTATTCAAGACAGATGCATGCTTTGAATTACTGCAAAAACTACAAAATATACCCATTTACCCTCAGAGAAAAAAAATACCTACTTGCTATTTAATATGGAAAGATCCCTGGATGACCATCGGCAAAGATACTTTTATACACTCTATGATGGAAAAATATGGATTTCAGAATATCTGCTCTGATTCAGATAGGTATCCGATAATATCATTAGAGCAAATAAAAACACATCAAACAAAAATCGTGATGTTGTCTTCAGAGCCTTACCCTTTCAAAGAAAAAGAAAAGGAAGAATTGCTTAAATTATTACCTGGCATGAGCGTAATACTGGTAGACGGCGAAATGTTTTCATGGTATGGATCCAGATTACTCCTGGCTGATACTTACTTGAATAATTTATATTTTAACCTTTTAAAAGAAGTAAAATTTTGATCTTAATTATCAATTTGGAACATGTGTAGTATAAAGTACCTTAGACTTAAAATATATTAGACCTAAATCAAAGTAAATAGACAACCAACTACTTGTATATTGTTTTCAAGGTTAAATATTTTCACCCTTTTGCCATAAAGGTTTTGTGCTAATATTAGGAGATTATTCTAAATGGTTTATATTTTTTAGACATTGCACAATAAATTATAATATTTTTGTATTTATTTCAATATAAAATGATGAGTTTCATGAATCACATATTTACTATATTTATATTTTTAATCATTCCGTTTTTAGTGATCGGTCAGTCTCCCAGGAAATCAAAAGGAGTAATCGTCCAATGTGACTCTAAATACCTTTCGGAAATTATACAATCCATCGATCAAAAAAGACAATCTGACATTAAATTTAAAAGCCTGGGTAGTCAGGGAAGTTTGTTCTTGCTGACCTCAGATATGAATGATGCTTCTTTGTTTGATTTATGTAAACATCATCCCGGAATCACAGCCATTGAATACAATTATGAACTGGAGCAACGAATAAAACCTAATGATGCAAAAATTAATGATCAATATTACTTGGGCTTAATAAAAGCATACGAAGCCTGGGATATTACGACCGGAGGAAAAGGGTATACAGGAAAAGACATAGTGATTGGGGTTATAGATGATGGGTATGATCTTATGCATGAAGATCTGTCATCCAACATCTACAGTAACCCGGATGAGATTCCCGGAGATAACATAGATAATGACAATAACGGATATAAGGATGATGTAGCGGGATGGAATACCCGAACCAATAATGGAGTGCATGACACAAAAAGTCATGGGACAAATATACTGGGTGTGATGGGTGCAAAAGGCAACAACCAAAAAGGAATCTCAGGAGTGAACTGGAACATCAAGATACTCCCTGTAACCACGGGAAACCTGGTAAGTGATGTAATCGAAGGGTATGAATATATTTTAGCAGAGAAAAAACAATATAATAATAGCGGAGGAACAAAAGGTTCCAATATTGTAGTATCCAGCTATTCTGGTGGTTTGTCCAAGGCTTTTGCTGCGGATTTTCCGATATGGTGCGGTATTTATGATAAACTGGGTTTGGAAGGTATTTTAAATGTAGCCGCTACAACCAACGAAAATGATAATGTGGAAGAAGTAGGTGATATGCCGTCTACCTGTACCAGCCCCTACCTTGTCATCGTCAACAGTACTAATCAAGCTGACGAAATTGATGCTGCGACGGGATTTGGAAATGTCAGTGTGGATATTTCAGCGCCAGGCGAACGTATATTGACTACAGATCTGATGAGTAAAGGATTGTATAAAACGGAATCAGGCACATCACTTTCCACCCCAATGGTAGCCGGAGCCATTGCGCTCTTATACTCCATAAAATGTCAGGCATTCGATGCCCTGCTTACACAAAACCCTAAAGATGTCGCCCTCGCTATAAAATCAATTCTTTTAAGCACGACAGACAAAAAATCTACTTTAGCAGGTAAAACAGTTTCAGAAGGAAGAATGAACATTTCAAAAAGTATGTCGAAAATACTGGAAGAGTATTGCTCTCTTGAATTAGCACCTGTTGGAAGTCTGAAAGTAAATAGGGTATCCTGGACGAATGGTGTGCTCAATGTTGATTACATAAGTGAGGATGCAAAAGAAATAACTTTAAAACTGTTTGATACTTCAGGAAAATTAGTTTTTACTGATAAGATTATTCCACCTGTATTTGGGGAAAAGAAATTGAGTATCCAACCAGGCATACAGTTACCAGGAATGTTTTATTATGTCAGCCTTTTTTCTGAAAACAAAGTGGCCAGTAAAGGTTTTAATGCTCAGGATCCTACCAAATAAACAATCTGAAAAAAATCAAATACTTTTTAGGATATAACCGTTTTTCTTTAACAGGGCGATAATTCCTTTATTACCGGCAAAATGAGCTGCGCCTACAGCAAAAAATGAAGGTTTTAAATTGCTAAGTTCTATTATTCTATGGGTCATTAATATATTTCGGTCATAAATCATCATTTTCCTAATGCTGCCCATGCTTTTTCTGGAACTTTTATATAGTTGCACCAAATCTCCTTTTCGATATAATTCATTCAGATTATTTATTTTTTTTCGGAATGACGAAATATTTCTGACGGTATCTTTAAAGGATTTAATCTGATAGTCAAGGGGAATTTTTTTCAGTATATTTAGCTGATCTTCAAAGGATTCAACACCTACCATCTCAAGTTGTTGATTCAATGCAAATTGCCACAAATGATGGTCCAGCGCCTCGTTTTTAGTTCTTTTCAATGAAACTTCTGCCAGAAGGTTATTAATAAAAAATGGAGTAAAATTAAGGTAATGGTCCAAATCAATATTTAATGACTTCAAAATCACTGATCTGTACTTTATATATTGTTTTGTTCTGAAAAAATCAGAAAACTGAGCATCAGGGCTCAATCTGAAGTAGACCATCATATCTTTGTTATTTGCATCATTCAAGTCCATTTCCGCAGCATACAAGGATGACTTTTGGATGTACTCTTTTGCGAGCTCTGCATATGTATAGGCAGCATCAGTAGCCAAATGCATGGTGCCAAATAAATAATGACAATCATTAGGATCACCTTTGTAAAACTTCCATAACAATCCTGTGGCCTTCATAAAAAAATATAATTTTAAACAGATGGTATCCCAATAGGCACTATGTACTTATGGAATTAGAAAAATTAAAAAAGCCGACTTTCACTGAGTAGAAAGACGGCTTTTTAATATTTAATCTCAATGAGAAAAAATCTTATTCTTCTGCATTGTCATAATCATAAGGCAATACCTTTTCTTTCTTTACTTTTGAAAGTGTCATCAGTGTTTTGAGTCTTTCGATCTCTTCTATTTGTGACAAAGTCTTAAACAAAAGCTTTTCGTAGGTTGGTATATCTTTACAAACTATTTTTAGTAAAAAGTCTGCATCGCCCGTGATGATATAACATTCGGTAATTTCAGGAATAGTCTTCACCTTTGATATAAAGTTATCCAATGCATTTGGTTTTTGCCATGCTAGTGAAACCAACACAAATGTTTTGACATTGAGCCCAATCGCAGATGAATCTACTTTGGCATGATAACTCTGAATAATACCTGACTGCTCTAATTTTTTTACTCTTTCCAGGGTCGGAGCGGGTGAAAGTCCAATTCTTTTAGACAAGTCAAGGTTAGTGATTTTACTATTTTCCTGAAGCATTTTAAGAATCTTCAGATCTATTTTGTCCATCTTGTAATCTGCCATTGGAAAATATTTTAAAATTTAATTTGTATTTAATATTTAAATCGGGTGCAAAGAAAATAATATTTCATGAAAATATTAAAATATAAACGCAATAAATTAATTTTTGTTTTACAGACCACAATAAAAAGAAAATAAATTTTGCTTTGAGAGCGAAAATCTCTATAATTTCAATGTAAAAAAGCCGAAGACTGATTAATCTTCGGCTTCAAAACAATTAACTATGAAAAACTCTTATTTGATCACAACCGGTACTGTATATACTTTATTGTATTCCAGTTCGTTGACGGCTATTTTCTTGTAATTTAAAGTACTTTTTACAATGGCATCCAAATCTTTGTTATTGGTAGAAACAACAATTACTTCATTCTGGGCATTGATAAAAAAGCTGATGCTAACCTTGGTTTCATTTTCAATAAAATTTTGAAAATCGATGGTTTTCAAAATAGATTGAATCTGAGCACTTTCAGGTTTCTTGATGTTTGTGAGTTCTGCGGCATTCACAAAATTGGCTGCAAATGCAAAACAAACTACTGCCAACAAATTTTTTACACTTTTCATGATAATAAATATTTAAGGGTTTAGAAAATCAAATGATTAATTATATTCAAAATTTATATACCAATGACGGTAAAATGCCATTCTAAGTTGCATCCATACATACCAATTACCTGTAATACTCTACCAAAACCGGAAAGGACTAGACTAAGTACTTTAGTGACCCGGCCAGAATCCTTCTTTAAATCAACTTTGAATGAAGAGAAATGTATTTTATAAGGCTAGAAAATCCAACGCATCATAAAAATAAAAAAAAGGTATAATCAGAGATGTAGTATCAGATGTTGTATTTGTGCTGGTATGAGCAGAAGGAAATTAATAAAGTGACATCTTTGCGCACACCCAACCATCTCTGGATAATAATTGCTGTATCACCAATCCTTTGGATTCATAAACATCAGCTACGATTTTTTTATCTTCTTCCAAAACCCCGGAAAACAATAGAATACCATCAGGACTCAAACGGGATTTGAGCTCATCGGCGTATTTTACCAGTATATTTCTATTGATATTTGCAAGTATTATATCATATTGTCGAAGAGGGACAATAGCCAGATCTCCTTCATATGCAACAATGTTTGTAACATTATTTATGGAACTGTTTTCTATGGTGTTTAGATAAGATTCATGTTCTATATCTACAGCATCGATTTCTTTAGCTCCCAGTTTTGACGCCAATATAGCCAGTATTCCTGTACCACACCCGAAATCAAAAATACTTTTTCCTTTAAAATCAATACCTTCCATCTGTTTTATCATCATATATGTCGTAGCATGATGACCTGTACCAAATGCCATTTTGGGATTTATTACCAAATCAAAACCAATCCCTTCAATCGGCGGATGAAAATCTGCTCTGATTTGACAAAAATTATCAACAATTACTGGTTGAAAGGATGCTTCCCACAAAGCATTCCAGTTCTGGGGTGCTATAACCTCAAAAGAAAACTTGTCTGTATATGGTTGAATAATTTCTGAAATGTCAATTCTGGACTGGTCATCCAGATTTTTTCATTGATATATGCAATAAAGTGATCATCGTTTTCCTCAAATGACTCAAACTCAAACTGAGTTAATAAAGCCATAAGTATTTCTTCTGTACTTTCTACCTTAAGTGCTATATATGTATCCATCAAATCAAATTGTAACTTATTATGGGTAAATTTCTTTGGTTGCTGACTTAAAGGTATTCATCATCAGACCCATCACCGTCATCGGGCCTACCCCACCCGGTACCGGCGTAATAAAACTACATTTTTCTTTTACAAATTCAAAATCAACATCCCCAACCAGTCTGGAGCCTTTTTCCAATCTTTCATCCTCTACCCTATTAATACCTACATCTATCACCACTGCTCCCTGGCGAACCATATCTTCTTTGATAAAACCCGGAATACCTATCGCTGCTATAATGATATCTGCCTGTAAAAGTATTCTTTGTAAATTTTTGGTTCGACTGTGTGTCAGTGTCACAGTGGCATCACCTACTTTTGACTTACGGGATAGCAATATACTCATAGGAGTGCCTACTATATTACTTCTTCCAACGACCACTACATGTTTTCCTGCTGTTTCTATATTGTATCTATCCAGAAGCAAAGTAATCCCATAAGGAGTAGCCGGTAGATAACAAGGAAGCCCCTGGGCCATTCTTCCAAAATTTACCGGATGAAAACCATCTACATCTTTTTTAAAATCAATGGACAAGGTTACTTTTACTTCATCAATATGTTTTGGTAATGGCAACTGTACAATAAATCCGTCAATGTCCGGATCTTCATTGAGTTTCTGAATCTCTTGCAGCAAAATTTCTTCTGCTACATCTTCATCAAGTTTTATTAATGTAGATTTAAAACCTACCTGCTCACATGATTTAACTTTATTGCCGACATAAGCTTTGCTTGCAGGGTTGTTACCTACCAAAATAGCTGCAAGGTGAGGTACCCTTCCTGATTTCTTTTTAAACTCCAGAACATCTTGTTTCATTGAGTTTTTTAACTCCTCAGCGACTGCTTTGCCGTCTATTAATTTCATAATTGGGGGATATTTTGGCACAAGATAAGGTAAAAATAAAAATGGAAGGTACAATGATAATTAAAAAAAGGATTTTAATTAGCTATTCAGTCTTTATCGCAGAAGATGTGGCCTTTTCTATAAATAAGACCATTTCATCCATCGAAAATGCATCTTTGACACTAAAATCTCCTATGGCTTCTCTTCTGAGTGATGATAGAAAAGCTCCTGATTGTAATGCTTTACCAAAATCATATGCCAGTGACCTGATATAAGTTCCCTTGCTGCATTTGACTAAAAAGTCTATTTCCGGTAGCTTGACAGATGTAATGTCAAAAGAATAAATGGTGACAGGTCGTGCTTTCATTTCCACATCCTTTCCCCTGCGAGCCAGATCATAAGACTTTTGTCCATCGATTTTGATCGCAGAGTATATCGGCGGAATTTGTAAAAGCGGACCTGTCAGGGCTACTTTTGCAACATCCATCGCTTCTCTGGTAATATGTTCAGTGGGGAATGTACAGTCTATTTCACTTTCAATATCGTAAGTAGGTGTAGTTGCACCAATGTGTATGGTACCTGAGTATATTTTTTCCTGCGCCTGAAGTGTATCGATTTCCTTGGTAAGTTTTCCGGTACATATGATAAGAAGGCCACTCGCATTAGGATCCAAAGTACCGGCGTGACCTACTTTAATCTTTTTAATGCCCAGCCCATGTTTTATTTTGAATCTTATTTTATTGACTACATCAAAGGATGTCCACCCTATTGGTTTGTCCACCAGCAACACGACCCCTCTTTGAAAGTCAATCGGATGGCTAAAGGCATCTCTTTGAAGTATCTGATCAATGGTATATGGCATATATTACTCCTCCTACGCCTATGATCAAACAATACCATGCAAAATATTTAAGTTGACTTTTTCGAACCAATGTTATCATCCATTTACAGGCAAATATTCCAGTAACAAAAGCAGTTACAAACCCAACGGTAAGCATGACATAGGAATGATTTCCTGATGTAAGGTCACCTTCCAACAAATCTTTGGCTATTTTGCCCATGATAAGGGGCACAACCATTAGAAATGAAAATTTTGCTGCTTTTGATCGGTCTATACCCAATAATACAGAAGTGGAAATGGTAGCACCAGACCTGCTTATTCCCGGAGTTATAGCTATTGCCTGAGCTATACCTACTTTTAGTGCGCTACTGAATGTAACATCCTTATCCGTAAAAGTAGCTCTGTCTGCAATAAATAATAACAAACCTGTAAGAATAAGCATCGAACAAACCAACAAAATATTTTGAGAAAACAACGATTCAAGTTCTTTTTCAAAAAATAAACCCACCAAAGCTGCAGGTATCATAGATAAAACTATCTTGTAAGCAAATAATTTTTCTTCATTCTGTCCTTTGGAGAAAAATCCTTTGAATATCTCAACTATTTCCCTTCTAAAAACATACACAGTGGCCAAAGCTGTACCAAAATGAAGAACCACTGTCATCATAAGACTTTCTTCAGGTAAAGCATTATCTCCCAGAATGTATTTGGCCAATTCAAGATGTCCACTGCTGCTTACAGGCAAAAACTCGGTAAGCCCCTGAACAATACCCAAAATTATGGCATTTAATATCTCAACCATATTGAACTGCAGTTTTCAACTTATATCTGAATGACTTAATAATGTGCTAGAGATGTAATTATTTTTTTACAAAAACAGCGTAAACATTTACAACTAATCCTGCCAGAATCAGCATAGGTGCAACAGTAATTCGTATCGGACTATAGATCAAAGATTCGTCCCATACATCAGGAGACGGCATATGGCCACCTGACATAAGTACCATACCCAAAAAAATCAATCCAATACCTGATAAAATATAAATGTAATTTTTTTTACCAAAAAGTAAATCGGTTTCAACATCTTTTGTTTGGATAGTCCTTTCCGCTGTACCTGTTGCGGATGTTTCTACTCTTTTGGTATATCCCTTTTCTTTTGCCATTTTAAATTGTTTGATATTGTGATGCAAAGTTATACATTATACGAAAATAATTCACTTTTTATTGGAAGTATTACAGAAAATTATAAAATGAGTTGTCATCCATCTGAACTAATATTTTTGAGATTTAAATTTTACCATGATTCGTTGCATTCTACTTTAAGACACTTAGACGACTTTTTTTATATTTCTTTTTTAATATATAACTAAAGCACTTATATTGTCGCAGATTTAAAATTATTTTATGAAAATCAAATTCAGTATATTCACACTATTTTTATCATTTCATTCTATCGCCCAGGTGATTATCAATGAGTATTCTGCTTCCAATTTAAGGATGTATCCTGATAATTATGGTAAGTATGAAGATTGGATAGAATTACACAACAGTGGAAATGTCGATGTCAATATTTCAGGTTGGTATCTTTCTGATAAAAAGGATAAACCCAAAAAATGGAAAATTCCAGGTAACACAGTGATTCCTTCCAAAGGATATTTAGTCTTTTGGGCATCAGGTCGAGATTTGGTGAGCAATTCAGATTTTCACACCAATTTTAAATTTACCCAATCAGATAAAGATGAATTTGTAGTACTTGCCAATCCATCCGGTGTTATCCTGGAGTCATATCCACTCATCCTTACTCAACTGCATCATTCAGTAGCTAAAGCACCCAACGAAAATAATCAATGGAAGATCAGTACTTCGCCTACACCCGGGGAAGAAAATGATGTCAATACATTATATAAAGGATATGCAACAACACCAGTCATCAGTGGTAAAGCAGGTTTTTACAGTAACCAGGTTAAAGTAACGATCGCCAATTCAGGAATAGAAACCATCAGATATACACTCGATGGGGCAGTGCCTACGAATAGCTCAGAAATCTTTCAAAATGAAATAAACATTTCAAAAAGTTCTGTATTAAGTGCAGCAAGTTTTTCAGATGACCCTTTGGTTTTACCAAGTTTTACTGACTTTAAATCCTTTTTTATCAATGAACCAGCCAGTACTTTACCTATCATATCTGTAGGAGGAGGCACTACATTAATTCAACTTGCTGAAGGTGACCGGTCCCTTGAGCCTTTGGGTTCGTGTGAAATATTTTCAAGCGATGGTACATTTTTAACTAAATCTTTTGGCGAACTGGATCGTCATGGACAGGACAGCTGGATAAATGATCAGAGGAGTCTGGACTGGATCAGCAGAGATGAGATGGGCCACGACTCAGGTATTGCATACAAATTGTTTCATTATTCTGATAGAAATGAATATCAGAGAATCATATTGAGAGCATCCGGGGATGACAATTATCCTGCTGTGGATGATGGTGATCACGAAGGAAGCGCTCATGTAAGAGACGAATTTGTCCACACATTGGTACAGAAAGCCGGTATGCATATGGACGTGCGGTCACTGGAAAGATATCTTGTATACCTGAATGGAAAGTATTGGGGTGTATACACCATCAGAGAAAAGCCGGATGACCATGATTACACGGAATACACCTATAAACAAGATAAATATGATCTTCAGTTTCTGAAAACGTGGGGACAAACATGGGTAGAATATGGAGACGAAAAAGCATTGACCGACTGGATTAAATTCAGACGATATGTCATGGAAAATGATGTAAGCAAAACTGAAGTATATAATAAAATAAACAATGAGCTGGATGTAACCAGCTTAATGGACTATATGATTGCCAATCTTACCTGTGTATCATCAGACTGGCTCAATTATAATACAGGTTGGTGGCGTGGCCTGAATAACAGTGGCAAACATAAAAAGTGGGGATATATTATGTGGGACAATGATGCCACATTTGACTATTATATCAATTATTCCGGTGTTCCTGATATTTCACCAAATGCAAAAGCTTGTGACATTGAAGAAATCAGTGACTATATGGACGAGTTCTTTCCTCTGGATACTACATTGATAGAATTGCCGCCGGATTCATTCTACTTTAATAATATGTGGAATTACTTTGCAGGGGATACTTTTATTATATATCCGGATCCAGGAAAACATGAAAAAATATTTTTAAAATTTCTCGATGAAAGTCAGACTTTTCGTGAGTTGTATTTTGCCAGGTATGCAGATATGCTCAATGGGACTTTCAGTTGTGCATCGATGACCACTACACTGGATAGTCTGATATCTATCATAAGGCCTGAAATGCCTCGTCACATCAGCAGATGGGGAGGCAACATGGTGGAATGGGAAAAAAATGTAAAAAGATTACGGGATTTTGTTGTAAAACGATGTGCGAAAATCCATACAGGTCTTATCAATTGTTACAATCTTTCGGGACCACATCTTGTCACTCTGATCACCCAACCTCCGGATAAAGGCAATATAAGACTCAACTCACAAACCCATAATACACTACCTTGGAACGGAAACTATTTCGGAAATATGACCAATGAAGTTGAAGTTGTACCTGTATCGGGTAATAAATTTTTGTATTGGAAAAGTGCTACGGGCAAAACGATATTTACCAATTCTACTTCGGCCAACTCAAAAGTAGACATCACCGGAAGAGATACTTTAGTGGCAGTATTTGAAGGCGCAGTACCGACGACCGATGTAAAAATTCAAACCGCAAACATATACCCCAATCCTGCAGACGAAAATATAACGATTACAATACCTGGAAATACATACGGTGAAATACAATCCATCATTTTTTCAAACGATGGAAAAATTTTAAAATCCGGAAATCAGTTAATTAAAAATGGGGTAATATCCTGGGATGTCTCAGATATATTGCAGGGACATTATACCGTTTATTGCAAAAGCAACCAAAATATTTTTGTGTCAAAACTTATTATTTTAAGGTAGCAAGTTTATCTGTTTACGAAGATGAGGTAGATTGGGTAAAAAGGTTAACAATGAATAATTTATTTTTTTGAAGTTTGTCCCGTGCCTTTTAAAAAGATTTGTCTTAAACCCATAAATGTACCCACTAGTATATTAAGGGTTGATCTGTAAAGAAAAATCCAGATGTGAAATAGTAGTTCAATGTAGGTGCCAAAGATTATAATCAGTTAAATCCTTGTATAAATTCTACCTGCCTTCTCTTCTCAGGAATTGGTTTATGATCATATTTGTGGTTAAAAACTGGATCAAAAATGCAGCTACAAAACTGATCAAAATTGTCAGGCCTACGTATTCCCACTGGATAATCTCCGAAAAAACTGAATTGCTTTGTATTAAGTAAATACAAAGTCCACACACAAAGACAATCACTGCCAGCACTGCTTTTGCAGACAACCAAAATGCAGCTCTTAAATAAGGCCTTTTTATAAAACCATTGTCTGCCCCGACCATTTGCATCGTTTTTATTTGTTTTATATCGCTGTACAGCGTAAGTCTGACCGTATTAAAAATAATTGCCAATGCCAATATAACAAAACAGAACGCAAGAATTAATATACCTAAAGAAACTTTTTCAAGATTTGTCTTTACGAGATCTACACTATCATTTTCATAATACAGGCCTAAGACCCCTTTTTCCAGCTCAATACCGGATTTGATTTCCTTGATTTTTTCTTCAGAATAAGATGCATTGGTCAGGTTAAATTTTATCAAATCTTTAAATGGATTATCCTCGGCATTCTGAGATATATTCAGTTCTTTGGACATTTGAGTCAATGCATCATCTTTACCCACAAATTGTATAGAAGAGGTAATTACACCATCATACTGTGCCAAAGATTTTTTTATACTTTCTATTTCTCCTGACGGGAGTCGGTCTTCAAGCTCAACCAGAATATTGATATTTTCTTTGACAATATTGGTGATGTTGCTGGAGTGAAAAAAAATCAGAAGAAACAATGCAATTAAAACCAATACAATAGAAGTGGAAATGGTAGCGTAAAACTGTGTTGGTTTACTATTTTTTGACATTACAAAATATTTGATGAGCAAAGATAGTAATATATATTGATAAATTTATATGTGTTATTTTTTACTGAATCAATATAAGATTCCATTTGATGAATAAATGAAAATTAATAGTAAAATTGTATCAGTTCCTACCAAAAATCGTCCTTCATTGTAAGCAAAAGCTGAGTTTTGTATTTGAAAACACTCTTGACAAAACAACTATACAGATTGGACAAATGATGCCATTAATAAAAAAGCCCCTGCAACAAAAATGATGCAGGGGCTGAATATATTGCTTTTAGGAAGCATATCATTTTTACATCATGCCACCCATTCCGCCTCCCATTGGAGGATGAGCATGACCACCACCTTCTTCTTTCTTGTCAGAAATAACACACTCAGTAGTGAGTACCATGCTTGCTATTGAGCCGGCATTTTCCAATGCTACTCTGGTCACTTTGGTAGGATCGATTACTCCAGCCTTTTTAAGGTCTTCATATTCATTGGTTCTGGCATTGTATCCATTAGCACCTTTTGATTTTGCTACTTCCTGAAATACTACTGAACCGTCTACTCCTGCATTTTCTGCAATGATTCTTAAAGGTGCTTCAAGTGCCTTTTTAACGATCTGGATACCGAGATTTTCATCTTCGTTTACCCCCTTCAGGTCTTTGATGCTCTCAATACTTCTTACCAATGCAACTCCACCACCTGCTACAATTCCTTCTTCTACTGCTGCTCTGGTGGCATGTAAAGCGTCATCAACTCTGTCTTTTTTCTCCTTCATTTCTACTTCAGTGGCAGCTCCTACATAAAGTACAGCTACTCCACCAGCCAATTTAGCCAATCTTTCCTGAAGTTTTTCTTTATCGTAATCAGAAGTTGTGGTTTCAATCTGTGCCTTAATCTGTCCTATTCTTGCATTGATATCCGCCTGTTGACCTTTACCGTTTACAATAGTAGTATTGTCTTTATCCACAGTGATTTTTTCTGCCTGACCTAATTCAGCTACAGTGGCATTCTCCAATTTATATCCTTTTTCTTCAGAAATAACTACGCCACCGGTTAGGATAGCAATATCTTCCAACATCGCTTTTCTTCTATCACCAAATCCTGGTGCTTTGACAGCGACAATTTTCAGACCTGCTCTCAATCGGTTTACTACCAAAGTACCCAAAGCCTGACTATCAACGTCTTCAGCGATGATCAACAATGGTCTACCTGTCTGTACTGCTTTTTCAAGCACAGGCACGATTTCCTGCACATTGGATATTTTTTTATCATGAATAAGAATCAACGGATTTTCATATTCAGTGGTCATGTTTTCAGTATTGGTAATAAAGTATGGAGACAAATATCCTCTGTCAAACTGCATACCAATAACTTCATCCACATAAGTATCTGTACCTTTAGCTTCTTCTACTGTGATTACACCATCTTTAGTAACACGTTTCATTGCATCAGCTATCAAAGATCCGATTTCATCATCATTGTTGGCAGAAATTGAAGCTACCTGTTTGATTTTACTAAAATCTGATCCTACTACTTCACTTTGATTTTTCAAATCAGCTATTACAGCTGCAACTGCTTTATCTATTCCTCTTTTCAGATCCATTGGATTTGCTCCGGCAGTAACATATTTCATACCTGCATTGACCATAGCCTGGGCTAAAACAGTGGCCGTAGTTGTGCCATCACCCGCAGCATCTGCGGTTTTGGATGCTACTTCTTTTACCATTTGAGCTCCCATGTTTTCAATGGCATCTTCAAGTTCAATTTCTTTTGCAACGGTCACACCGTCTTTAGTAATCACAGGGGCACCAAAACTTTTTTGGATGACCACATTTCTACCTTTAGGCCCTAAAGTTACTTTTACAGCATTGGCCAACTGGTCAATACCCGATTTTAATTTTGTTCTTGCTTCTGAATCAAAGCTGACTATCTTAGCCATATAATTATATTTAAATTTTTAAGTTAATAATTGAATTTTCAGTCCGTTACTTATAAAATAACCAGAATATCATCTTCACGCATGATCAAATAGTCTTCCCCATTGTGATTAATTTCCTGACCTGCATATTTACCATACAATACAACATCTCCCTTTTGTACAGTCATTTTGTTACCTTCTTTGCCTGGTCCAACAGCCACGACTTCTCCTTTTTGCGGCTTTTCTTTTGCGGTATCAGGGATGATAATGCCTCCTGTTGTTTTCTCCTCAGCCGGAGCCGGTTTTACTACCACTCTGTCATTAATTGGTTTCATATAATATCTGAATTTAATTTAATATGTTAAAAAATAAATATTTGAATTCAACATTAAACATCATTAAATATGCCAAAGGCAAAAAACTGCCATTTATTCATTTATTCAGGATCTGATATTGACAGTCTTACCAAATAAAGTCAAATTTCTGTCAAATTGGCATACATATCATTTAAAATTTAGAATTACAAATTGTGTATTGAGAATTGATCCTTCATGAAAAAAGTAATTGTATCTATGTCTGACAGGAAATTTTACCTTCCCGTTCGGAGCAGGCGGGTACGCATGTTTATTCAATCACCTATGTATCGGTACTTGACTACAGTTCAGTAATCTCTATATAGTAACCATCCGGATCTTGTATAAACATCTGTAAAATACCATCAGGACGAAGTTTGATGTCTTTTACAATATGAATACCTTTTCTTATTAATCCATCTTTGGCCAAAAGAATATCTGACACTGCAAAGGCAAAATGCAATTGCCTGCTACCTGATTGGTTAAGAATAATGTCATCCTGTACTATCAAATGCAAAGAAATCCCTCGGCCACAATCCAGCCAGGCTCCATCGAAATCGAAATCTGGTCTTGACATCAAGGCCATTCCTAATACACCTTGATAAAATGAAAGACTTTTATTCAGATCACTGACAGCGATGGAATAATGATTCAGACCAAGGAGTTTAATTGCCATCCCACATTAGAAATGCTTTCAAAAACCCATCGATTCCGCCATCAAGAACAGCATCAGTATTGCGGGTTTCAAATCCGGTTCTATGATCTTTTACCCTTCTGTCGTCCAGAACATAAGATCGGATCTGTGATCCCCACTCATTTTTCATTTTCCCGGCTTCTATTTTGTTTCGCTCTGATCTTTGCTTTTCAAGTTCAATTTCATAAAGTCTTGACTTAAGCATTTGCATGGCTTTATCCCTGTTCATGTGTTGCGATCTGGCTTCCTGACATTGTATGGCAATACCTGTCGGGATGTGTTTGATACGCACCGCGGTTTCCACTTTATTTACATTCTGCCCACCTGCTCCCTGTGCCCTGAAGGTATCCCATTCAATATCGGCCGGACTTATTTCTATTTCTATAGTATCATCGATCATAGGATGGACAAACACTGATGCAAACGAAGTCATCCTCTTTCCCTGTGAATTAAACGGACTTACGCGAACAAGTCTGTGTACTCCATTTTCACCCTTAAGCATACCATAAGCATACTCTCCTTCTATCTCAATAGATACTGATTTGATCCCTGCTA
Organism: Saprospiraceae bacterium; assembly: GCA_016714445.1. Taxonomy (GTDB): domain Bacteria; phylum Bacteroidota; class Bacteroidia; order Chitinophagales; family Saprospiraceae; genus OLB9. The sequence goes on from JADJNF010000009.1 coordinate 204,148, forward strand.
CGTCACCGTCTACCCTATCCAGCTCTGTAACTTTAAATCCATTTTTATCTGCCCACATGACAAACATTCTGTGCAACATCGACGTCCAGTCACATGCTTCTGTTCCCCCGGCCCCTGCATTGATCTCTAGTGTACAATTCAGCATATCTTCGGGTTGATCCAAAGTTGTTCTGAACTCTATATCGTCGAGAAAAGCCAGCATTTCTTTGTATTTTTCTTCAACTTCTGCTTCTGTGGCTTCCCCTTCCCGTTGAAACTCCAGCAACACTTCCAAATCATCGGTATGGGATTCCAGAGATTTATATTTATCCACCCACTTTTTGTTATCTTTAAGTTCCTTTAGTGTGGCTTCAGCTTTTTCCGGATCCTGCCAGAAGGTTGGGTCCAGGGAGATTTGCTCCTTTTCTTCTATTTCTACTTTACGGCGATCGACGTCAAAGATACCTCCTTACCGATGTCAATCGCACCCTGATATCAGCTAACTGTTCATTGGTTATTGCCCTGCATGTTTAAAATGATTAAAAAAAAACCGGATCTCGGTGTTTAAAACCCAAAATCCGGCATTAAAGTTTATTTATAATAATTATTGTCCTGAAATATCTTCCAGTTCTACATAAAACACTAAATCTGCTTTGGCAGGAATAGTCGGAGTGCTTCCTGCTTCACCGTAAGCTGCTGCATAAGGTATAAAAAGAAATGCCTTAGCACCTTTATTGAGTAATGCCACTCCTTCGTCCCATCCTTTGATCACCTGACCAACACCTAAGGTAAATGGAAATGATTGTCCTCTGCTGAATGAATCGTCAAATCTTGTTCCGTCCATTAAACATCCGTAATAATTTACCGTTACTGTATTTCCATTGGCGGCATTTGTACCTTCACCTTCACTCACCACATAGTACTTTAAACCAGAATCTGTTGACTTGGTCTCCAGTTTACCTGATTTATAATCACTAAGTGTAGATTTTACCAATTCTTCTATAGCAGGGAGTTTCTCCATATTTGCAGAGATTTTTTTCTGCTGCTCAGCCTGCATTTCTTCCATGTATTTCTTATACTCTTCTTCGTTTTTGATTTGTTTAACGACTATTTCATATTCAATTTGTTTCATAGACTGAATATCCATTGGTGCATTTGGTATAGAATCAACGGGCATAATAAGTTTGTATACTCCACCCAATTTACTTACCGCCAATAATTCAATTACTGCATTGGCTTCTTTTCCTTTTGCAAATTCTGCAGGTATTTGGATGACAGGCATTTGTGGACCTTCCTTCATCTCTTGTAGTACTTTACCATCATCTCCAGTGATTTTAATAGTAAAAAAAACATACTCGTTTGTTTTGGGTGAATCTCCCGTACCTTACGTTACAATGGTGTAATTGTATCCACTGGGTGTTTTCGTTTCAGAAGGTTTACAAGATACCATCAATAAAGTAAATGCTGATAATATCGCGACAAAATTGAATTTCATGTGTTTAAAAATTATTGGATTAAAAAAAATTATAGAACGTAATTATACATTTAATTTGGGCAGATATTTTGGCATTACCTTTTTAACTTTATCAATGATATCATTCAGACTGGCATAAACCCCTCCTCCTGATGCATTTTTATGTCCGCCGCCGTTAAAATATTTTTGAGCAATCTCCTGCACTGAAATATCTCCTTTGCTTCTCAATGAAATCTTAATAATAGATGGCTGCTCAAGTATAAAAGCGGCAACTTTAATATTTTCCATCATCAGCATATAATTTACTATACCTTCCGTGTCACCTCTCTGAATATCAAAATCAGCATAATCTTTCCTGGTGAGCCACATGATACCTACCCCGTAATCTTTCATAATCTCCATCCGGTTTGCCAGACAGTGCCCCAATAATCGCAAATGTTTTTCCTTTTGGGAATTAAATATTTTATCGGCAAGTAAATAGTCATCGACACCAAGTGACTTTAGCGCCGCGGCTACTTCATAGGTATAAGGTCTGGTACCGTATCGGAATGAACCAGTATCAGTAATGAGGCCTGTAAACAAACACTCTCCTGTATCGGGATCTATTTTGTTTCTATCTCCCAGTTCATCTATTACCTTAAATACTAACTCACATGTACTACTGGCCGACGTGTCAGAAAACTCTATGTCTGAAAATGGCTCAGGTTCCAGATGATGGTCTATCAGTACCTTTTTTGCTTTGCTGAATTGTATACTTTCTCCCAGCTTATCTACCCTATCCAGTCCATTAAAATCAAGACAAAAGATTACATCGCTCTTGTCTATTGCAGTTCTGGCAGCATTGGGATCCAGATCAAAGATCATAGCCATCTGAATACCGGTAATAAAACCATAGCTCGTAGGATATTCGCTGGGAAAAATAACTTTTACGCTGTGGTGCAATTTCTTAAGATAACTAGCCAGCCCCATAGAAGATCCGATGGCATCCCCATCCGGATTTCGATGAGTTACGATCGTTATTTCCTTAGGAAAAGATAATAATTGTTTTAATTGCTTGATTTCTTCTGTCATACGGGTTGCAAAAGTCCGAATAAAAACGCAGACATCAAAATTAATTTCTGTTTTTTCTGCCAAAATGAAATTTGATTTTATACTTTTGTGGCGTTTTTAAGAAACCAGAATATAAATTAATACAAATGTCAGGAAAAAGAACGTTTACCATGATCAAACCGGATGCTGTGGCATCAGGACACATTGGCGCCATTTTAGCTCAAATCAATGAGGCAGGTTTTAAAATAGTAGCCATGAAATATACCAAATTATCAGCTGAAAAAGCAGGTGAATTTTATGCAGTCCATAGTGCAAGACCATTTTATGGGGAGTTGGTAAGTTTTATGTCATCAGGACCTATCGTTGCGGCTATTTTGGAAAAAGACAATGCCGTTGAAGATTTCAGAAAGCTGATCGGATCAACCAATCCCGCTGATGCGGCTCCGGGTACCATCAGAGCCAGATTTGCAAAAAATATCGGTGAAAATGCAGTGCACGGATCTGACAGTGATGAAAATGCAGGAATTGAAGGAGCTTTTCACTTTGCAGGTACTGAGGTATTTATTTAACAAAATATTTTATAGTAAAATCAAACTATAGTAAGGCCGTATAATTTGCGGCCTTTTTTTTTGGAATAAAAGTGCCCATTTGTAGCAATACTCTTTATTAAATACTGATTTATTAAGATTCATTTTTTTGAAACACTACAGTCATCAAAGATTTTACATCAAAATCTTTATACTTATAAGAAATCAATCTTAATTTAAGTGACAAATAGAAATTCTTAGGGCTCAACATTTTTATTAATTTCTTGAATAATTCAGATTTAGATTTCTTCACTGTATTATCAATAGTATAATTAATTATTTGTCTGAATCCCATGGTATGAAATAAAAAATTAATTGATGTTTTTGAGTAATAAAATAAGTGATCTATGTGCCAATATGACCATTTTTTCTTATGCACAATATAATCTAAAGAATCAATATTGCTGGTTTCAATTATGAAGTATCCTTTTGGATGTAAGTACTGAGATAATTCAATTATTGTTTGTTTAGGGTCTTCTAAATGTTCAATAACATCCCATAAAGTAATTATTCCAAAGTCAGACGTATTCAATTCATTAACAGAACTAAGTAGGTCAATACCCAAATTTTGTTTAGCGCTATTTTGCCCAGCAATCGAGTGCTCTATACCTTGTGCAAACCAATTTTGCTCACGAGCTATTTTGACAAAGTGACCCTGGCCAGCGCCAAAATCTAAAATTTTTCGATTTGGAGCAGGAAGTTTATTTATTGATTCAAATCTTACTTTGTTTCGTCGTAAAATTAAATCAATATCCCTATAATAACTAATATCTTCAAAGCCTAATGCATTTGAATAGGCATTTTCAAAATACTCCAAACCTAATTTCTTATCTGGTCTAGGATTTAAAAAAATTAAACCACAATCAGAACACTTTACAACAGTTAATTGAGTTTTGGTAAAAAAACAAGACGGTTTAGAAAAATCATGGTATTCGGGGCTATTACAAGAATTGCAATTCATGAGAAAACATTATTTTTAGCTATACTTTGCGTCAAATTATCTATCAAAGATACTAAATTATTTTTAAACAGTTCATATCGAAAATTAGACGCATAAAATGCTTTACAGGTTTTACTCATCGAATTATAATATTTGTCATTATGTATTAATAATTCAATTTGATCGTTTTGATCATAAAAAACACCGCACTTTGCTTCTATAAATTCTCTGGTAGTATTTCTATAATTTCCTATTATTGGTATTCCCAAACACAAGTAATCTATGTCTTTATTTGCCAATTGATTTGCATAACTTAAATTTGTTGGTTCAATCAGACTTAAACCTATGAATTTACGCTCTTTTGAAATTTCGATTAATCTGGTTTTTAGTGTTTCTACTTCTATTCGGGGAAACTGAAAAATTGATTCGTGCATTTCGAAATTTTCAATTCTTACTTCACCAAATATATACAATGGAAGATTCAATCTATTCCTTAGCTCTAAAATTTTATTAGCCCCCTTTTCATTACTAAATATTCCTAAATACAATAAAGCAGGTTTTCCAATACTACCAGTATTTATAAGTTCAATATTTTCGAATGGCGAAGAGTAATAATTTATTATTTTGGTTTTAGTAACTGCTAATAGATCAAATAAATATCTGGAATTAACAATAAGCGCGTCATAGTATTTTTCTACCAATATAACTTCGATTTTTTTAAGAAAATATAGAATAGGATATTTCACTAAATTAAATAAAGGAAATATTTTTATAAGGTTATACATTGTTAAGTGCACATTATCATCAATGGTTTCATATATTAAAAGACCCTTATCATCTTTTTTAAAAAATAACCCTAAAGGGAGTAAGTTTAAATCGTAGATGATGTTTACATCAAAATTATTTCTTTCTTTTTTAAAAAAGAATATTAAATCCCAACGAAAAAAACTTAAGGTTAAATAATTTAATAATTTAAATTTTAACGGAACTTCCTTTTTAGAATATGGGGCACTAACGATTTCAACACTGTCTGCATCATCTATTAAAATTTCTTTCTCCATCATTAACCGCGGATGAGCAGGTATCATCCTCAATGATGTAAAAATGGCTATTTTATGTTTTTTCATTTTTTATAATAATTGCATAGTTAGCAGATAAATATCTTCGAAAAAACCTTAAAGGCTTGATTAAAATATAATCCAAAATCCTCCAATAAAATTTTGTATGTTTAAAATATTCATTGATCCAATAAAATTCTACAACTTTCATGTTGCATCTTTTCGAAACCTCCAAAAAATTTAAAGGGTCAATCCAAACAGTATGCTCTTCATTAACACTTGGTATTTTAAATAAAAATATATTTAAAATTTGTCTTATATTAAAAGGATTAGGTGTGGTAATTATCATCAAACCATCATCATCCAATAATTTAGCATGAAATTTTACAAATTCGACGACATTATCTACATGCTCTATCACATCAAAAATTGTAATAATTTCATATTTTATTTCTTTATTTAAACTATCTGGTGTTTTTATTGAATATCCTAACTTATTCAATCTGTCAATTTCATTAACGTGTATATCGGTACCTGTCAATGCATTTGCTACTGATTTGATTTTTTCATGAATCCATTCTGAGCTATTGATATTTTTATCTTGTCCAACGCACCCAACATCAAGTACATTTCTATTCTTACAATACTCTAAAATTAAGTCATCCTTGCTTCTGATGCTTGCTCCAGCTAATTTATTAATCATTTATTTATAATTAAAAAGTAATATTTTTTACGTAAAAAAAATCTAATAATTCGTTTTAATCCTTTAATGCTAAAAAAATCTTTAAGGGCTACCTTATTGTAGGGATAAATTAAATCAACGTGTTTATAGTTTTTTTTCAATATTGTAACAATTTCGTTCAACTCATTTTTTGAATGATTATACCAACCACTAGGTGCTTTTCCACTAAAATCACTAAAAGACCAAATTATTAAGACACCATTTTCATTAGTAAGTTCAAATATTTTTTCTATATTGCTAATATATTTAGTAACGTCTTTAATATTTAACATAGAAAAACCTAATGCAGTTACACAATCGAACTTTTCTTCTAATTGACTATCAGAATTAAAATCATAAACTATAAATTCCAAATTTCTATTATCATTGAGGAGCTTATTAACATTTACAATGTTTTCAATGAAATCAGCGCCAACAACTTGTTTAAACTTCTGAGATAAATAATACGTTTTTATACCAAAACCGCAACCTAAATCTAAACAGGTTAACCGATTAAAATCATATCCGTCTATATATTTTTGCAAAAATTCAAATTGATATCCAAAAAATTCAATTTCAGGTCCATAACAATTTAAATATTTAAAACTGGAATATTTATTACCATATTCTTCAATTAATGTCATTGGCAAAATTTAATTGTTTTAATATCTTTTAATTTATGGCTATTTAAATTCTTCAATTAGGTCTTCTGGTGTAACAGAAACAACTTTAGATTCTAATATGTAGTTCAATATCTTTTTATATTCATTTAAGTAGCCTTTATATTTGTAATTTGTAAAGAATGTATTGTGCCATAAGATGGAAATCAACGTATTCGTTTTATTCTTTTCAAAAAAATTAATAACATTTTCAGATGTGTTTTCCATCGGTATATTCATATATTTTTGCAAAGTACCATCCATAATATTTAATGGGACCTCAATAAAATCATAAGAAGACTCTGATATTAAATTATATGGCTTAAATGGTAAACCAAAGCCATTTCTAAAGCCTATTCTTTCAGCAAATCCTAAACTTGCGTCTAATAGTACGCTGGAATTATTTATATTATGCCAATCTTCAGGAATGCCAAATTTAAGAAAATGGTATCTGTTAAAGTTAGTTTTAAATGGCAGTGTTTTAATTTCTTCATCTATATCCATCTCTAAACTACTTTTATGTAAACCATTACTTTTTGTCAGACTACTTAACTGGCTCAATTCAGAAAAATTATAATCACCATTTTTTATTTGATTTTTACCAATTTTATTTGAAGCTAGCCAAAAAAAAGTACTTTTTAGATTATATTCATTATGGATTCTATTTATAAAATCAATATTCTTCCAATCCGGGTTTGAAAAGATTTCATTAAATATCAATTTTAACACAATATCTAATCTTCCTTTTTTAATTGCCCATAACCCGTCCTGTAAGAAGGAACCGTTTACACTATCAATGTCATGTGACAAAAAAACTCTGGACTTTAAAAAATTTGTTTCTTTAATTTGCAAATTCAAATCCCTTCGACAAAATAAAATAAAATACTGTTGTACCAAATTTTCTTCAATACAATTAAAACAATACTGAAAAGAGCTTTCATATTTAAAACGACCATATATATCATTTTCCAAACAATTTTCTTCTTTCTGATACTCCTGAAAACAATTGATGATATAAAATGCTGAAGAAAGCCAATCTTCTTTTTGACCATCTTTAAAGTAAATGATGGGTTTCTGTCTAAAATAATGATTGTAATTATAGTTCTTTTCTATTATAAGTGACCTAAAAAATTCAATGTTAATTTGTACCGAATTTTTATCGGTATGATCAAAAATGAAATTTGCATTCTCTTTAATTTCAACAAAAGACAGGCCTACACTTAAACAATTGTCCATTATTTTTAACAAATAGTGAATTGGCTGACTATAAATTTCTTCTTTTAAAATATAAATAGAGAGCAAAGTATTTGTTTTAATAAAGTTTATCAAAAGTAATAATATTTTAATAAGTAAAAATATTTTATCAATTTTATCTTCATTTTTCTTTAACTGAAGATGTCCCAAATGCTTTGATAGATGTAATTGCTTGGTGTTACCCAAAGTAACTTCAGCTGAGGATATGCCTGAAATCGCAGAAAAGGAAGACCGTGCACTTAAAAAGAAAAATAATGCCGACCTAAATGAAATTATAAGATCCCTGGTATTTGAATATACAAAAGAAATGGTTCATAATGTAAGAAACAGAGCAGTAAAATATGATTTAAAGGTTAGGGGAAAACTACTAATTGACCTTATTTCAAATCACCTCACTAACGTTACATCACCCTGATACTGCCATATAGTACCATCTGATAATACCAATTCTGCAAAGACGATAAACACCCCAGGTTGAACATCTTTGCCATTAAATGTTCCATCCCAGCCTGAAGTCGGGTCACCAGGTATAATATTTTCAACCGCATAAACATTCTCCGCCCATCGGTTAAATATTCGGATGTAGTTTATATTACTTAAACCTCTCACCTGTGGAATATAAAACCTGCTGTTACCGTTGGATGATGATGGTAAAAATATATTCGGGATGGACTTTTCAATATCATTTTTTACTTTCACCAATACTGATGCAACCTCTTTACACTGACCATTTATACTATACTCAACCTTGTACACTGTATTTAAAAATGGACGGACCCATAATTCTGTACACCCTGCGCAGATCAGGGAATCCCTGACAAACCAATTCATAATGGCCATTCCACTTACATCCGGGTCGAACTTTGGCTTTAGTAACACTGAATCACCAAACAATATCAATATTTCACTTTCAATATCAAGTTGTAAATTAGCCCCTTCGCCAAGAGTCACCACTTCATTAACTTTACATCCAAGGCTATCCTTGATTTCAAATCTGTAAACTCCCGGGCTTAGGTTGAAAAATTCTGTTTGGCCATTTCTATCTGCTCCGTTTAAAAACACCATAAATGGACCAATACTATTAAATCCGTTTAATAAAATTTTTCCGTTCCTGACGAGATCACAATCCGGTGGATAAGATTCTAGATCTACCTGAGTAAATTGCTGTGGTGTTTCAGATATTTCTATATTTTCATTTGAAATACAGCCATTAGATAAATTCTCAATCTGAACCAAATAGTCTCCGGCTTTATCCACTTCAATAATAAAATCATTTACCTGACGGATGATGTTTCCTGTGGTGGTAGACCAATTGACCTTAAAATCAATGGGAAGAACTGTCGCAGAAGCATCCAATACAACTCGTTTAGTTTCACATTGTATGTCACCTCTTTTATCTACAATAATTTTAACTTTTGACGTATCCACCAAGACTTCTATCAAGACTGAATCTTTGCATTTATTGCTATTGGAAACAATCAGCGTATAAAAACCTCCTTCGGACGTAAGTAAGGAATTCCCACCAATCGTAGCACCTGATGGATTTCTCCATTGATACATCACATCACTTTCCAGACTGGAAGCCTGAAGCAATGCCAATGGGTGAACACAAGTGATGGTATCATTTATAAAAGAGAATCCTGGTGGACGTGAATCTATACCTACATAAAAAGCCTTTTCTTCACTGGGGCAACCATTTTTACCCGACACCTGAACGCTATAGTTACCTGTTATATTAGTTGAAGGTGATGCTTCAGAAATTATGCTGCCGGAAGGAAATATCCATTTGTATTTTGTTATTTCAACATTAGAAAATACTTCCAAAATCAAAGCACTGGTATCACATGACAATAAAATGGTATCAGGAATATTGATTTCTGCCTTTTCGATATCTTGCTCAACAACTATGTCTGACACCGCTGTACAGCCATTGATACCTGTCACCGTTACGGAATATATACCAGGCAAAAACACCTTTGGGTTACGCAAGTCGCTTTCAAATCCTTCCGGCCCGGACCAATTAAATGCACTTACAGGTGTTAATGGTATGACGCCTATATTAATTTTGCCTTTATCACAGGTCAGTGTATCTGTAAAATACTCAAAAACCGGAACATCAATGGCTTTTTCAATATCAAATATTTCATTGGTCACACAATAGTTTTCACCAGTGATTTTGAGATAATATTTGCCAGGTTCGGATACATCCAATCGCCCATCGGTCTTAACATCTATAATATTAGGACCATTCCATAGATAAGAGATGGCATTTTTGTCCAACACAACACCCAGACTAATCACAGGATTGAAGCAATCTATGGTATCGGAAAGTTGTTGAATTACCAATGGAGGTTCGATATCCCGGAGCACTGTCACTTGTCCTTCTGTTGTGCATTGTTCTTCGTTGGTGATGGTAAATCTATATATTCCGTCAAAAGAAGTATTGAAAGTCAACTGTCCGTCGGGAATGCTCTCAGGATTGGATGTATTTGCCCAAATCAATGTGGTAAAGGAAGATGTTGGTGTAATATTAATATTGGATAACAAATCTTTACAGTTAATAACGGATGCTGTGGATTGGTAAGTTGGAAACAATTTATCTTCAATCACTGTCACCGAAACGCTGCTTTTGCATTGATTGAGACCTGTCACTTCTGCAATATACTCCCCAGGTTGCGACACCAAAATCTCATTTCCGATCATGTTTCCTGGTAACCAATTTATGGTACCCGCCAAAGGATCAAAATTGGTATTTAATTCTACTTGCGTTCGTGTACAAGTGAGCGTATCGGGTGGCAGAACCATAAAAACAGGAGGAATAGTATCATATCCCACTACAAAATTTATACTTGTTTTGCATCCATTTGGTGCAACGCCATCCAAAATGTAATTACCACCATTAAAAGCATACACATTTGTGCCTGCTCTTTCATAACCTAAAGGACCTTTCCAGGTAAACACAGTACCACCTTGTGATGAAATGCCTTGCAATAAAAATGAATCCTGGTTACATTTAATTGGAGTGAATAGCTTGTCAATTACAGGCAGAGTATCATTTCTTATCACTTCAAAACTTCCTGTAGAAATACAATTTTTAATATTGGTAAGAGAAAAGGTATAGGTGCCTGTTTGGGTAACGAAAGGCGAAAATGCATTAGAATTAAAACCTGGGCCCGAATATATAATAGATTTCACATCAGGATTAAGCAACATTATCTGTATGCTGTCCTTTTTACAATCCAATGTATCTAAACGAATTTCAGGCATACTATAAATCCTGTCATCTATTACTTCAAAATCAACTTCATTTGTACAAGTAGAGTTTATGTCTGTGATTGTAACCCTATAAGTTCCACCAGCAACGATATCAGGTTCCGGCACATTATTACTCAATAACCCGGGACCATCCCATAAATATGAATATGTGCCATTTTCAGTCAACACTTTTACACGTACAGTATCAAAACCGCATTTCAGGCTATCAATCCTAAACACGGCTTCCGGTACATCAATAGAATTTGACACGGTTATGGAATTTTGTCCAATACAACCATTTTCACTGGAGTAAGTAACCGTATAAATGCCAGCTTCACCTACTTTTGGCGAAAATTCTGTGCTGCTAAACAGTCCCGGCCCTTGCCAAACCGCAGAGGTAAGCGGTCGTTCAGAGCTTAGAACAATAAAAACAGAGTCAACTAAACAAGATAATAAATCTGAAGATAAGCTTACTACAGGAACGATAGTATCCATGACTACCTCAAAATCCGATGAAGATGAACACCCATTTTCAGATGATGTTATTTTTACATTAAAAATTCCGCCTTGTGAAATAACCGGAGCAGGAGATGATGTGTTTAAACCCGGGCCGGTCCAAAGGTAAGATGAAATAACCCGATCAGAGACCAGTTCAGGTGTTACTGAAACCTTAGAACAAGTCAGTGAATCAGAACTCAAACGGATGAACATTGGTGGTAAAATATTATCTGTAACGTTAACATCAAATGCCCGTTGACATCCGTTTTTCATATCAGTGATCGTGACTGAGTATAAACCCGCAGTATGTACTACAGGGTTTTGGGATTGAAAATACAAAGGATCTACCCCTGTCCATCTAAATTGAAAATTCCTGTCTGATGGAGTAAAAACCATAATATTTGCTGAATCCTTAGTACAGGTGATTGTGTCAGACTTAAATGTTGGGGACGGGAAAATAATGTCTTGATTAATAAAAACAGAATCTACAGCACTACAACCATTTTCCCCGACAACATTTAAATAGTACCAACCAGGATTCCAAACCTTAAGACCCATGTCTGTAGGATTTGATGGAAAAAAATCTTTTGATGTCCAGTTTTTACTCAACACAGGTTTTGAAACCATATCCTGTATAAGTACCGTATCTTTGATACAATTTAAAGTATCTCCTAATAAAGTTATAACAGGAAAACTATCATCAATGAATATTTCTTTAAGCGTGGTATCCCTGCATTCGTACTCAGATGATGTGGCAGTTATTTCAAGGTAATACGTACCTTTTGTTTTTGCATCGACTATAACATCATTTACGTTGCCCTGAATGACACCATCATTGCTAAACCATCTATACTTCAGATCATCTATAACGGTACCATGGTTCGAACCTTGCAGAGCAATGGTATTTCCGCTACAATTGATGGAGTCACGATCTGACTGAATCGAAGCTTTCAGATGTATCACTTTTAGATCTAAACTAACCAAAGAGTCACAACCTTGTTTATCAAATACAACATCATACAAGCCAGTGCTGTCAAACACTTGATTATTAATGACATAAGACTGTCCTTTACAAATATATTTTGTAATATTGACTGCAGGTATGGGCTCGCTGATGGTCACCTGCATACAGCTGTCAGATACCGCCGCACACGCCCCTTGTTTAAAAAAATATTCCTGAAGTGAGACTAAATCATACCGAGCACCCGGAGATGGTAAAATCGATGACTGAAGTTTGTAGGATTGTATACCACAAATGGTGTAATTACCAGCAGCGGCTGAAGTCAGATTTAAATTATTCTGATATCCTATAATCGTGCTGTCCTTGAATATAACATTGCTATAATCATATAATATAGAATTAAATTGGTTGCCTGGAAATGTTTTATCTATCTGCACAGCCAGTGAAGCGTCACCTTGACAGGAATTCAAATCAGAATTTGTAATCCACCCGGGATTAAGAAAACATTCACCACATGTGATCCCTTGTTCCTGACAGAAAATAAGTTCTGCATCCAAAAGTGTTCCTTTTCCGGAGTCTTCAAAGTCAATACATCTTAATGTCCACGTACCATTGACTGGCCCGATATCAAAATCTTCAAGACATCCAAAATATGGATAGTACTGCCCGGTATAGGTATTGAGACTTTGCCAAAGTTGGTCATTTTCCCATTTTGGTAAAAATCCGGGATCAGGGGCCGCTGATGCACCACAAGGCACAAAGGTGACATCCCAAACAATCAACGGTGTATTGGTAGCAACTATATCTCCACCGACCAATATGATTTTCTCACCGGCCGGAGATATTAATTCGATAAATAGTTCTTTCATGAATGGGTGTCTGAACTTGAGTCTAACACCGCAAAGTCCCTGCAATGGTGAAGATAGACTATTATTTACCGCATCCGCAACAATTATGGAAACATTAGTAGTATCAGCATCAAAATTATCCTTATCATCAATAAGATAAGTTTTTGTGAGTCCACATTGCGATTTCCCCCAAAATGAAAATATGCAAAGTAATAAAATCAAAATTAACCTCATAAGTAAAATCTTTGAAGTATAAAAAAAAACAATTACTAGCTCAAAGGGAAATCTGACTTACAAGATGCAAAAATAGTTTAAAAATCATTACCAATCACATATTTATACATTTTGTAATGATTTGCGTCACTATGTTTTACAGATTGGTTGATTAGCCATACCTTAGCACTAATTTATTAATTGAATTTAGAAAAGAAAACAAGATAAGTATGAATAAGGTTTTAGTGGCTAATAGAGGTGAAATAGCCTGCAGAGTAATAAAAACCCTAAAAAAACTGGGCATAACCAGCGTGGCTGTATATTCCGATGCAGACAAGGATGCATTACATGTTAAAATGGCTGATGAAGCATATAATATCGGCCCTGCCCCCAGTTCAGAATCCTACTTAAAACAAGACAAAATTATAGATATTTGTGTAGATAAAAATGTTGATGCTGTACATCCCGGATATGGTTTCCTGAGCGAAAATTCAGGCTTTGCATTAAAACTACAGGATCATAATATTAAATTGATCGGGCCTTCAGCCTATTCTATGGATATCATGGGAGACAAATTATCAGCCAAAGATGCTGTAAAGGGTTTTGGTATCCCAATGGTACCAGGTACTGATTACGCTATTACAGATATTAAAAAAGCAAAAGAAATTGCTGAAGAAATCGGTTATCCCGTGCTGGTAAAAGCTTCAGCAGGTGGCGGTGGTAAAGGGATGAAACTAGTAGAGTCATCCGCAGAATTTGAAGACCAGATGCAGCTTGCCATCAATGAAGCCACTTCATCATTTGGAAACGGGGCCGTTTTCATCGAAAAATTTGTAACTAGCCCTAGACACATTGAAATTCAAATTCTGGCAGATTGTTTTGGTAATACCGTATATCTTTTTGAGCGGGAATGTAGTATACAAAGAAGACATCAGAAAGTGGTCGAAGAAGCCCCGAGTGCTATACTCACGCCTGAAATTAGAAAAGCCATGGGAGAAGCAGCAGTCAAAGTGGCCAAAGCTGCCAGATATGAAGGAGCCGGCACGGTAGAATTTCTTATGGATGACCAATTGAACTTTTATTTCCTGGAGATGAATACCAGACTTCAGGTAGAACATCCCGTAACAGAAATGATCACCGGGCTTGATCTGGTAGAGGAGCAAATAAAAATAGCCAAAGGAGAAGCATTGTCTTTTAGCCAGGAAGATTTGAACATTCATGGTCATGCCATCGAACTGAGAGTATATGCCGAAGATCCATATGATAATTTTGTGCCAAGCATCAATACATTATTAAAATATAAATTGCCGGAAGGAGATGGTATAAGGGTTGACAACGGGTATGAAGAAGGTGCCCGAATTCCAATATACTATGACCCGATGTTGGCAAAACTTACTGTACATGGTCCAACCAGAAAAGCTGCCATAGAAAAAATGTTACTAGCCATACAACATTATGAAATAGAAGGTATTGCTTCTACCCTTGATTTTGGCGCTTTTGTGATGAAGCATCCTGACTTTGTCAGTGGCATGTTTGATACTAATTTTGTGAAGAAAAACTGGCACGCAGATGGTATTAAGGATATGACAAAAGATGAAGCCATGATCGCCTCCTGGTTATCATCATATTTACTGAAGGAATCCGATGAAAAAGTAAACGCAGTGTTGTATTAGACCGGTAGTTTTAATTTTAGTTCCCATGCAGATTCGGACGTATATCATTGTACAACGGTATATTTTAATGATATGGACTTAATACCAAACTTCGCTTTCAAGCGCAGGGTTAAACTTTATAATTTATTGAAGTTTCGGTGTTAGTATATAATAGATTAGAAACATTTTATAAATTATTAAAATATTTTATTAATTGAATTAAAACACAGAATATCAAATACTCAAATAAGATTTACAAAAATACTTAGTTTAAGGTGGTAATTTTTTTTTCAATGGAAGAATACCCGGGGCTTCCTCAGATTGGCCTTTTCATTTTTAGTCAGAATTCCATAAAATAGCGTTTAAAACTGAAAACTGTTTGAGCCAAAACGACTGACTGGTGCGAGTTTAAATAAACGAAGTGGCACAAATGTACAGATCGATGAATAAATACCAAGGGCGAGTTTTTTCAGTTTAGCTTTTTTCTGGAATTTTGGCGTCAAGAAAATGAAACAGCCTTGATTTTTTGTTTCTTTTGTATTAAGACAAAAGAAAAAGAAAGTTTAATCAAGCTAACAAGAATTATTTACCGTTAAAATATTAAAATAAAGAACGATATTTAAATTTTGACGATAAAAATTTAGATCCGAAACTTTATAATTTATTGACTAAGCACATCCCTGGCCTGTAGAAATCTTTTTGCATAGTACGGGTCACTTATTCGGTCTATAACAACACCCTTTGCCACAGAAGAATGTATAAAATACAAAGTATCATTACTCCAATGATGTACCATACCAACATGTCCCGGCCGGTTATTCCTATAATTCCTGCCTTTAAAAACCAGAATATCACCTGGTTTTACCTCTTTAATATCTTTAACCCTTTTACCATCGTGGATTTGTGTTACTGAACTTCTTGTTACGTTTTTACCAATTCCTGCCATAATATATTTAACAAATCCGGAGCAGTCAAAAATACTTTTTCCAACCTTAGATCTGTATCTCAATCCAAGATACTTTTCAGCATTTTTTATCAATTCCACACGCTTATCAACCACCAATTCAGGATTAGTTTGATTGAATACTTGAATTGGTATAAATAAAATAAGTATTAGTAAATACTTCATTTTGAACTAATTTTACAGAAAAAATATACTTCTCAGCATAAATTCCAGACTATATTACACGATTGCACAGGGCAAATTAACGATTTTTTTCAATTATATAGTATAACTAATACATGTTAAACCAAATAAAAGTGTATTAGTTGAAATACTATAATCAGTCAGAAGATACACAATTATAAAACATAAATCTAAAAATACAATACAACTTCATTAATTGATTTATAAACGTATTTCGATTTTTGTAATCACATTAAAGGATATTAATACCCACGGCTAATATGTTTATATATGGTAAAAATTCTACCTCTGGCAAATTTTTCACGATATACAGCTAAATTAAGATAAAAATATAATTTCAATATTAATCTCATTCTAAAAACTATAATCTGTATAGATCAAACATTTTATATAAATACCGAATATAAGTGTAGTATAATTGCAAAAATTAAAATATAATTCATAAAAGTCATTGATACAGGAATTGCAAACATTATGTTAATAAAAAAATAATACATACTTTTGGAACTGCACAAAATTCATATCAACTTTTTTATCAAAACAATAATCATTATGAAATTTTTCAAAGGATTTTTTACTATTCTATTATTTATTTTATTTAATCACCTGAACGCACAGTCGGACACTATGCCAACCTTAACGGCAGAGCCCGTGGCCGTGGCAGATACTATAGCAGCAGCAATAGATGCCCCTTCAACAGCAGCCATTGGTTTGGATGAGCGAATAAATCAGGCATTTACGCCATTCGCAAATACCATAGAAGGTATCGTTTTATATTCATTTCCGATAGCGGGTACACAAATACCATTAATTGTAATCATATTAAGTTTAGGTGGATTGTTTTTTTCTTTTTATTTTGGTTTTCCAAGCATAAGAAAATTTGGTTTAGCCCTTAGAGTAGTTCAAGGTAAATATGATGCCATCGAAATGGCTGGTACCCCTGAAGTTCATCCGGAAGAATCTGTATATACTGTTGACGGAGATATTGTAAAAACTATAAAAGATGAAAACCATCATGGTGAAGTAAGCCATTTTCAGGCTTTAGCCACAGCAGTATCGGGTACTGTAGGATTGGGTAATATTGCTGGTGTAACGATTGCTATATCATTGGGTGGGCCAGGTGCTACTTTTTGGATGATAGTCAGCGGATTATTAGGTATGACATTAAAATTTGTAGAATGTACACTAGGTGTACAATACAGAGATATCAATAAAGATGGGGTAGTTTTCGGCGGACCTATGTACTACTTATCAAAAGGTCTTAAAGAAAAAGGATATACCGGACTTGGAAAATTTCTGGCAGCATTTTTTGCAGTATTATGTATAGGTGGTTCTTTTGGTGGTGGCAACGCCGCTCAATCAAATCAGGCTGCTGCACAGATCGCATCTATGCTAGGTATGACGGGTGGAAGTTCAGGATTTATTATTGGTTTGGGTATTGCCATTCTGGTAGGAATTACTATCATTGGAGGTATCAAACGAATTGCCACTGTTACTGAAAAACTCGTTCCTTTAATGGCGATTGTTTATATAGTTGCTTGTTTAATAGTGATTGGAACCCATATCTCATTTGTTGGCACGGCCTTTAGTCAAATATTCCAACAAGCGTTTAACCCGCAGGCCGGACTAGGTGGTTTGATCGGCGTGCTTGTCATAGGGTTCAGAAGAGCTGCTTTCTCCAATGAAGCTGGTGCTGGTTCGGCATCCATTGCACACTCCGCAGTGAGAACAAAATACTCTGCATCAGAAGGTTTGGTGGCTTTGCTGGAACCATTTATTGATACTATAGTGATCTGTACCATGACGGCTCTTGTAATTATAATATTTAATGGCAATGGAGCTTTTGAATATGGTAATCAGGCTGTCACTATTAATGGTCAATCATATCAGGGAGCTACCTTAACTTCACTTGCTTTTGGAGAAACTATTTCCTGGTTTCCTCAGGTATTGACCGTTGCCATATTCCTTTTTGCAGTCTCTACCATGATTTCATGGTCTTATTATGGCCAACAAGCATGGATGTACCTTTTTGGACGAAGCAAGAGTATGGAAATAACTTATAAAATATTATTTCTTATCTTTATCATAATTGGTGCTTCTGCAAATATGAGTTCTGTTTGGGGATTTTCTGACGCCATGATTCTGGCCATGGTATTTCCTAATATGATCGGTTTGTTATTCTTGTTTCCGGTAGTGAAAGATCAGTTGGCAAAATTTGAAAAAGCCATAAAAGACAATTAAATTAAATAGCCACATTTTTATTAAAATGCCTGATTCCAAAAGTTTCAGGCTTTTTTTTATTAAATTTGCGACATAATATATAATATATGCATACTTATTATTTGCATTTGGGCTCAAATCAGGGAGAAAAAAAAGATTTTCTTCAAAAAGCGCTTGAACTGATCTCTACAAACATTGGTGAAATCACCTTAAGATCAAATATCTATGAAACAGAACCCTGGGGTTTGAAAGAGCAAGAAAATTTTCTGAACATGGCCATCGAAGTAAAAAGTACAAAATCTCCCGAAGATGTAATACAAAGTATAAAATCAATAGAGTCGGCCTTAGGCTCAGCCAAAGCAGTGAAATGGGGGCCAAGAAGCATAGATATAGATGTGTTATATTGTGATGATCAGATTATTAATAGTAGTGACATCACCATCCCACACCCCCATATTAAAGATCGAAATTTTGTACTGATTCCCTTATTGGAAATAGCAGGTGACTTCACTGATCCTGTACACAAAATGACCATTGATGAATTGTATGACATCTGCAAAGATACCGGAGAAGTATTTATTTTCGAAGAATAGGTCACATTAGAAAGATTTATCATATTTTTGCTTTTTTAAAATAGAACCAACCATCGGGATACCTTTTCCATATAATTACATCTGTATTGAAGGCAACATTGGCGCCGGAAAAACTACTTTCTGCAATTTACTTAAAGATGAGTATGACTGCCGTCTAATACTGGAAGAATTTGCAGACAATCCATTTCTACCTTTATTTTACAAAGAACCTGACAGATTTGCATTTACGGTAGAACTGTTTTTTATGACAGAAAGACACAAGCAAATGCAAAGATCATTGTTGAATCAGGATCTTTTCAGAGAATTTACAATAGCCGATTATGCATTTGTGAAAACCTTATTATTTGCGAGAAAAAATCTGCCTGAAGATGAGTTCAGGCTTTTCCAGAAAATGTTTTCCGTATTGAATCAATCTTTCCCCAAACCTGATATCCTGGTATATTTCCATCGAAATGTGGATATTTTACTCGGCCATATTGGCAAACGAGGTCGTGCTTATGAAAAAGACATCACCGCAGAATACCTGACTCAAATACAGAATTCTTATTTTGAGTATTTTAGAAATATACTCTCCTACCCCATACTTATCATCGATCTGAATACCGTAGATTTTGTAGATAACAAAAATCATTATGAACACGTCAAATATCTGATCTCAAAAAACTATCAACCCGGAGTGCATAGAATAAGTCTGGTGGTGTAATTAAAATTGAACCATTTCCTATATAATTTTAAATATGCCACTTTAATACATTGAGACAAAATGATTCTCAATAATTTTCAAATAAGGTCATCCAGCCTACTTCTTAAGTTTGTTATTCACTGTATTATCTACCCTAAATGACATCTTGCCACATTGTTCTTTTGGCGCAGTCAGATCAGGCTGAAATTTATATGTCCTTGCTGCTTTCAGGTACAATTTAAGGTTTTCTCTGTTTCTTTCTGTGGTTTCGTGATTGATGAGTTCAACAAAAGTTACAAGGCCTGCTCTGTTTATACACACTTTGATTGCAACTTTCCCGCTTCCATTTACTGCTTTACTAACCACTGACAAATCTCTGTATATTGGTTTTCTCCCAAACACTCCATCTCCTGATCCGTCATACTCGCCTGTTCCATCGCTTTTATTCCCTAAACCAGCGTCTCCGTCATTTCCTTTATCTTTACCTGCACCTGTTCCGGAGTCACCTTTACCAGTTCCACCTTCTTTTCCATCTACAGTGGATGGTTTTGTTGTAGATGAACCTGTCGTTGATCCAGTGGTATTCGTTTTAGTGGGTGTACTCGATGTGTTACCCGTTTTACTTGGTTCTGTTTTTGTGGGTTTGGCTGGTTCTGATACTTTTACAGGTGCTTCTTCTACCGGTGTAGTAGTGATGATGGGGTCATTGGTAGGGGTAAACACCGGCGTTGGCATTTTTATCACCGGTACCGGCACATCTATTACCGTTGGTTTGGTCACTTCGATCACCTCCGGCTTAGTCACCTCTTCCGGCTTTGTAGCTTGTTCCTCCTGTTTTTCTTCAGCCGGTGCACTTTCAGATTTGGCTCTTTGTGCACCTTCGTCATCATGAGCCAACTTACTCATAGAGCTTTCTTCAAATGTAAAATCCACTTTTACCGCATATGGTGGCTTATCTTCGAGTTCTGCCAGGTCAACAGCAGGCAAATAGTAAAAGAATGCAATAAGTAATAAAAGCAGATGAATAACGAATGATATCCTTTTACCTTTATTGCCATTTTCTTTTTCGAATGCAAATGAATTATACATACTATATTTATTTTAGACGTTGAATCACTTTTAAAATATTTTAAACCCTTGGCATTATAACGTACCTACCTGAAAAAAAATTCTTAAGATTTTATTAAAACGTAGCAAAATTAAAAAATAGTTTTGATCAATTTAATATATTATGGAAATATTAAATATTTAATTCATTAATTTATCAAAAACTGCAGTAAAAATAAAAAATTAAAACGAAATAGATTTATTCAACAGAACCATAAAAATGATTATACCGACGATAATTTTCTTTTAGAAAAATTATGTCTTCATTATAAAGACGATGTTCCACATGTCTTTATTATATTTCGACGATAAATGTTCAGGTCGAATATTGTCTTGATAATGTATTGCTTTAAAGACAAGCTTCGTGTAACCGCTTTAGGTAAACATAAACTTCGTCCTTACTCAAAATCAATACATTGGTTAAAGCATTATTTGCAAACCAACCCCCCAATTTATTTTGAGTATAAAATACCTATGAAGTTGATGTCTTTTCTTCCATGTTCTTCTTTCTTTTGTATCTTATAGTCCTGTGCACAGAAATACTGGCATTCAGCTCAAATCCTACCAACAAAATAAAAGAATTGAACTGTATCCACACCATCATCACTATCAATGCTCCGATAGAACCATAAATTTCATTGTACCTTCCAAAATTATTAATAAAATAGCTAAATCCAAGAGAAGTCAGTAAAGAAAAAAGTGTAGCTAATATGGATCCGATATTAATAAAAGGAATACGTCGGTGCATGGAAGGGCCAAAAGTATAAATAAGACTTATGCCTGTGTAGACCATAAATACAGCAAATATCCAATTAAAAATACTTAAGGAAAGTAATAACGTCTCTGAAACGTGGTATACATGACTGAGATAATCCATTACTTTGCCTTCGACCACCATCATAATTAGAGAAACAATGAGTAAAAGAGACAATACTACCGTTAGAGCAATGGCAACCAAACGTGTATAAAACCAATGTCTGCGTTTAAAAGTATGGTTGTAGGCTTTATCAAAACCTGACATAAGTGTCAACATACCATTAGATGAAAAAAACAACGCTAAACCTGCTCCAAGTGAAAGCAAACCATCCCGCTGTATAGAAGTGATGTCATAGATAATCGAAAAGATATACTCATGGGCACTTTTGGGAATGACCCCTTCCAACTGCTCACTTAACATTAAAGTATAGTCCTTTACCACAGTAAAAAGTGGCAATAAGGTAAACAGAAAGATTATTGCAGGAAAAATCGATAAAAACAAACTGAATGAAATAGAATTGGCTCGGGTAGTGAGGTTGTCTTTTTGCATTTCTTTAATGACAAATGTCGTCACATCATACAGTGAAATACCGGAGAAACCGGGTGGGCTATACTGTTTTGACCATTCCAGTGACCTTTGGACGAAAGGAAGACCCAACAAAAATACTTCAATGTCAAATTTGTATTTAGTCAAAATAAAGGAGTTAATTTTTCCAACATATATTGTGGGCAAGTGACTTTTTTCCCGCTGTCCATATCTACAAAAAACAGCTTAACTTCTGCTCTGTGAATCAAAATTTGTTCTTCATTATAAATTTCATTGTCAAAAGTGATCATTCGTCCCGGCAATTCTTTTAATATTGTCCTTATGGTCAGCTCTTCATCATACTTTGCCGGCAAAATATATCTTGCTTCTACATGAACTACCGGCATCATAATTCTGAATTTTTCCTCCAGAACTTTATAGGTAAGTCCAAGGCTTCGCATCGTTTCTACCCTGCCAATCTCATATAACTGGGCATAATTTCCATAATATAGATAGCCCATCATATCTGTTTCACCATATCGAACCCTCTTTTTATAATCAAAGCTATACATGATATACTTTTTAAAATCAATTAAACAGATACCCTGACCAATGGACATGTCATACAATGTGATCCGCCCCTTGCTCTGGACAGTTCATTGGATGGCAAGGTTATTATAGTCTTCTCTATGCCGGCAGGATCTATCAATCCTTCATTTATTTTTTGCAAAAGCTCTCTGGCATGGATTATATCATATCCTGCATTTCTGAGTGCAAGCTCAGTTTTTGGATTTCTGTCGTAGGTCAACGCTACGCCAGGTTTTAATGCCACGAGATTGCAACCATCTGTCCATTGTTCTCTTTCCTGATATGGAGTAATCCCTTCTCCACTAAAAATAAAGTTGATCTTCGGATTAATCTCATGGATAAAGAAATTTTTTACTGAATCATACACTATTTCAGCCCCATTTTTGCGAAACACTCTCACATTTGAACTCACACCATCAAAAATAGTCGGCTTAAAACAAACCATATCATTGTGGTCAATCAAAGTAAACAACGTATCTATATGCATACATGTCCTGTCAGACGGAATATTGATCTGTGCTATATTTGATATCAATCCTTTGGCAAAAAGCACATCTTTTAAACTCCTTATCGCATAGTCAGTAGTACGTTCTGAACACCCGATCAGTATAAAATCATCGTTAAGCATCATGACATCACCTCCTTCCATTGATACGACTTCTCCTTTTTTGGAAGGTGGAAATTTGTCGAGATGATTTAAATTAATAATCTTACCTTGTTTATTCAGGTCTTTAAAATAAGGATGTGCATAAAATATAAACCTGGTCAGCAAGTTTTCACGATAACGGGCTGATTTGGCGGCTTTGGTAATGATAATGTGATCTTTGATTACTACAGCAATGTCCCTTGTAAATATAAAATTCGGAATCGGATCAAAATAAATATGATCTTCATCCTGATAATAACCAGTGATCAATAGTTTGGTCAGCGACTCGCCATCCAGTGCCATAAAAAATGCTTTGTCTGAAACAGGGAGCTCTTCATAATCTACTATCTTGTCTATCAGTTCTTCTTTTATGTCCGGACTGGCTTCAAATCCTTCTTCTATGAGTCTTTGAGTGTCCAAAACATTTTCTTTACCGATGATATGCTGAAGAACCCTTCTGAAAATATCATGTTCTTCACGCATTTGAGGCAAATGGACAATATCGTCAAAAAGTAGCTCTTCTGCTTTTTTGGGTGAGATTCTGGCTATACCATCATCCGGTCTATGGATGATAACTTTTTGTAAAGCTCCTATTTCCGAATTTACATTCAGCATAAATAAAATAATTTGGTTTCTGATGCGAAGGTAAGGAAAAGAAACTAAAGCTTAAAAACAAAAAAACATACTTCCATCACTTTTTATATGCTTGCTTAATATGTTTCATCCCTGCTAAGAGAAATAGTAGGATCATCGTTTAAGTATCGACTTATATTTAAACACTGATTTATGTCATGGAACAAAATAATTTTCATCATAATATACATTTCTTTATTGCTGATAAATTTGCGCCATAAGATGATTAGAATAAACCATTTTTGTTAAAAATATAAAACATACCAGAGATGACAAAGCAGTTAACAGTGTATCTTTCAGACCTTCATTTTGAGCACAATCAGTGGTCAAGTGAGTTAAAATTCTGGGAAGATGAAATAAAAACTTTTACAAAACGTCTTGAAGAAGTGGTAAAAAGATACACATCCAATGAAATCAGAGCTAAAATTGAACATTTTCAAAATCAATTTGTCCTTCACGATCAAGTCATAGATATTCTGAAAAAAGATGTCAAAAAGCATGAAAAAATTATAGCTGATCAGGCAAGTCATGAAACTGTAGCCATTGACCATGTACATTTTGAAGATCATAAAAGTGTCAGGGATAGGATGGATACTCAAAGAAAAATATATTCAGAATTAAAAACTGAATATTTTGAATTCCTAACAAAAACCATGTAAACTTTTCATAAAATAAATGACGATAAGGTGTAGGCTGTGGCGGTTTACACCTTTTTTATTGTCGTTAAAAAAGATCCTTCCTCCTTAAAAAATACTTGTAGAGTTCAATCCACATTACCCCCACGAAAGCTATTCCTCCACAAAAAAGTAATCTGGAAATATCGATTTCCACAAAATCAAATAACTCCCTTACAGGTCTGACATACATAGTTAATATTAGGAAAAAAAATGAAATTATAAGGATAATTGAAAGCAAATTATTTTTGAATTTAAGGGTGGTAAATACTGAAAAGTAAAATGAACGATTGACCAAAGTCAGAAATATATTGCTAAAAATTAAAGTTGAATAAATTACGGTCCGAACAAAACCTTCAGTGTATCCTTGCTCCATATAAAAATAGCCAACTCCAAGACAAGCTATGGTAATGATCAAACCTTGTATTATACTCAAACTCAATTCTTTTAATGAAAAAAGATTACCATTTCTTTTTGCGGGCGGACGTGACATAGAATTCTTTTCTATAGGTTCATTTTCAAAAGCTATAGAACAGGTTGGCCCCATAATTAATTCCAGAAACACCACATGTACCGGGGTAAAAATATCAATATAAACCCATGAAAACAACAATGGAACTGCTACAATCAAAATGACAGGTATATGTATTGAAATGATATATCTGATGGCCTTTTTTAGGTTTTCATAGATTCTTCTTCCTAAGGCTATAGCATCCACCATCCACCGAAGATCATCATCCATTAATATCAAAGATGCAGCATTTTTGGCCACTTCACTCCCTGATCTGCCCATGGCTACTCCAATATGTGCAGATTTTAAAGCAGGACCATCGTTAACCCCATCACCTGTCATAGCTACAATCTCACCATTCAATTTTAACGATTCTATGATCCTCAATTTTGCATCCGGAAACATTCGGGTAAAAACATTGACTTCTTTTACTTTTTGTTGTAGTAAGGTAATGTCAGTATGCACTATTTCATCTCCATCAAGATACAGGCTATAGTTTTTTATTCCTACTTGTTTTGCAATCGAAATGGCTGTAGCTGCATGGTCGCCTGTGATCATTTTAATATCTATACCTGCTTTATAAAATGAAGTTATCGTTTTATTAATGTTAATTTTTGGAGGATCGTAAAAAGCAATTAAACCCAGAAAATGATACCTAAAATCACTTTGCAAAGAGGGCAATGATTTGTAAAAACCACCTTCAGCAACTCCTAAAACTCTAAATCCTCTTTCTGCAAGTGACGTATATTGCTTCATAATGACTTCCTTTTCCGGCTCAGTTAAATCTGACTGTCTGATTACACCTTCTACCCCACCTTTGACTGCGATGATTTGTTGCTTATTTTCTCCTTCAAAAACATGGGTCATGAGAGGTGGTTGCCCTGCCAAAGGATATTCAGCCACCATTTTGAATTTTTGTCTTTGATCATTTTTTACCACTTGACCATAAATTTGATGAATTGAAATTTCCATGCGATCAAATGGTTCTGTCTCCGATGCCCACATGGCTGTTTCCAACACTTTACTCCATTCAAACTTATCCTTGGTGTAATCCAAAAGTTTCTTTTCCTTAAAATCAAAAATAGCGGCAAGTTCCATTTTGTTTTGAGTGAGCGTGCCTGTTTTGTCAGTACAAATGACTGTGGCAGCACCCAAAGATTCCACAGTTGATGGAGTCTTGGCAATTACACCTTTGCGAAACAAATGATATGCTCCCAGAGCCATGAAAGTGCTGAATGCGACTGGAATTTCTTCAGGTAAGACAGACATGGCCAGTGTAAGTCCTTTTAAAAGACTGTCAAGTATGATGCCCGATTTAATATAACTGAACACACAAATTATAATAAATGCCACCACCCCAAAAACAACCATATTGCCGGTAAAGCTTCTTATCTGCTTTTGTAAGGGTGTTTTTTCTTTCACTATTTGCTCTAATGAAAGACCAATTTTACCAATTTCAGAATCACTACCTACAACCGTAACCTGAGCAATACATGCTCCAGACACTATGTTTGTGCCTCTGTAAATTTTATTACTTTCCTGATTTTCGGTTTTATATACATGAAGTGACTCGCCAGTAAGGATACTTTCATCAACTGCAAAATCATGCTGATTCAGAACGATAGCATCAGCCGGGATTAATTCTCCATCTTCAAGATGGATGACATCCCCCACAACCAGGTCGTCAGTATTAATTTCCTGAATAATTCCATCTCGAGTAACTCTTACCTTAGGAACAGAGAGCTTTTTTAATGAATCTACAGCACTTTTGCTTCTTTGCTCCTGATATAGAGATATACCTGCGACAAAAAATAATGCACAAAGCATAATCAATCCCTCCCGGGTCTGACCAACACCAAAATAAATTAAAGCCGTAAAAAATAATAAAACAAACAACGGCTCTGTGATAACATCTCTTAAAGTAGTCAGTATGGTATTCTTTTCAGTTGACTGAAGCGTATTGTTGCCAAATTTTTTTTTGCTTTCTGTCACTTGAAGCTCGCTCAAGCCACTATAGGAATTGGAGTCCAATTGTATTTTTTTGTGTAAAAATACATAATTTTTTTCAACTTAAAGATATCAGATATTTTTAGCTTGTTTTGAATATTTTCATTTGAGAGAAAAGAACTGCAAACCTTACTCATGTTTCATTTATGTGTTTATGATTCAGAGTGCGAGTTGGTATTAATCCTAGTCACCATCAATCTTCGGTTATTGGGATGACCTCTTTGGGGATCTTTTATGACTCGCGTTTTCAGGCTTACAGTTCTTAAAACTAGGATCTCAAAATAAAAAACTTCAATTTAATAGTCGTAAGACGATGCAAACATAATACAAAACATATTACAAAAAAACATAATATGTAATATTTTTTATATTTTTATTTTTATAATATGATTTTTACTTTTAGACTCTATCTACAATTATTATTATTCAATTGAAATTCAAATATTTATGTATACAAATATCTTTTCAACTACCAGTTTGTACTAGTTTTAAAAAAATAGATGTATCCCATTTTTTCATTCACTTATTTAAAATTCTATTTGTCTCCGTTTAGGGATAGCGAAAAACAAAAGTAATTTTTATAAAGGGGTAATGTTGGGATACTTCCAAAGCAATGGGTATTTGACCTACAACATTATATGCCAAATAAATATTCAGGTGTCAGGAATATTTACCATCCAAAAAGGAAAGTTTCTCCATTCTATGATCATTATCATTGTGATCATCCGCAAAATAAATTTAACTTTAGCCTTTATAATAAAAAGCGGCCACCTTAACCGAATGATAGTCGATCACTTTATGAAATGACAATAAAATATGAGCAAATTTGCAGATTTAAGACAAGAGTATAAAAAGCATCAGCTTAGTGAAGAAAATATTTTGACAGATCCTTTGGAACAGTTTCGCGTGTGGTTTCATGAGGCATTGGACGCAGGGGTTATGGAACCCAATGCATTTACGCTGGCCACCGTTTCCAAAGATGGTACTCCATCTGCCCGTGTACTTTTATTGAAAGGAGTAGACGAAAATGGTTTTGTATTTTATTCTAATTATAACAGTGAAAAAGGTAGGGATCTGGCCGAAAAACCAGTTGGATCAATGGTTTTTCTTTGGCTTGAGTTGGAACGACAAGTTCGGATAAGCGGCCCCGTAACTAAAGTAAGCCGGGAAGAATCTGAAATATATTTTCATTCCCGACCCAGAGAAAGTCAGATTGGAGCCTGGGTTTCATCACAAAGCCAGATTATAACTTCCAGAGAAGAATTAGAAAAAAATCTGATTGTTCAACAAGAAAAATTTAAAGATTCCGAAGTCATCCCTTTACCTGAGTATTGGGGCGGATACAGACTTCAGCCACTGCAAATTGAGTTCTGGCAAGGTAGGCCAAACAGACTTCATGACAGATTGCTCTTTTCTGCTATTGAAAATATTTGGAAAATAGAAAGATTAGCTCCTTAAAATTTGCTGGATGTCCAAAAATGTTGACCACCAAAACGAGTATTTAAGATCAGGGCTTTGGAAATCTTTGATGTTAATCTCTGTTCTGATTCTCATTGGGATATCAGGTTACTATTTCTTTTTCGGATACAGTATAATTGATGCTTTTTATATGACTATCATCACTGTTGGCACTGTAGGCTTTGGAGAAGTATCCCCTTTGAACGATTTTGGTAAAATATTTACATCATTACTGATCCTGTTTAGTATTTTTATATTTGCCTATGCTGTCACCACTATTTCGGCATATCTGGTTTCAATTAATTCAATACTTGATTATAAAAAAAGAAAAATGCAGCAAAAAATAAACACCTTAAAAAATCATGTGATTATCTGTGGCTACGGAAGGAATGGTAAACAGGCGGCTGTAAAGTTACGGTCCTACAACAGACAATTTGTGATCATAGAACAAAAAAAAGAGATCATAGAAATTCTAAATCAAGAAGGTATACTTAATATAGAAGGAAATGCAACTGATGATGAAACGTTAATAAAAGCCGGAATTAGTCACGCATCTTTCCTGATCACATCACTGCCATCGGACTCAGACAATGTATTTATTACTTTGACAGCGAAACAATTGAATAGTAAATTGAGTATTTATAGCAGAGCCAGTGAAGAGTCCAGTCTGAAAAAACTCAAAATAGCCGGAGCCGATCACGTCATCATGCCTGACAAAATAGGTGGTGACCATATGGCATCTTTAATCGTAGCACCTGATCTTATAGAATTTCTTGATAATTTATCCGCATCTACCGCGGGTACGATGAATGTTCAGGAAATAATGCTTACGAACTTACCACAGATAAAAACAATCCGCGATCTTCACATCCGGGAAAATACCGGTTGTACGGTTATAGGATATAAAATGGAAAATGGAGAATATATAGTAAATCCTGATATTGATTTTCAAGTAAAAACTGATGGGAGAATAATTGTTTTGGGCAATACTGTACAGATCAAAAATCTTAATAAAGTCTTTGGTTTATAATATTTCAACTAAAATATTTCAAAAAAATAACTTCCTTTTCTGTCAAATGACGGCTCCATCCTCTTTTCAAATCTTTTTTGGTCAATCCCATAAAAGAGGTGCGGTCTGCCCTGGTGACAACATACCCTTTATCTTTCAAAGCAGACTTGATAGATGTATCAGTGCCCTTCAATATTTCAACTCCTACAGTAGGAAATTCACGATCCTGAATGGAATTAATTCCAGTAATCATAGGGATACTATCACAATATTGACTTTTCAAGGAAAGCAATTCTTCTTCAGTAATGACTTTATCCATCTGCAATTCGTACACAGATTTCATTTTCCTGTCTACTTCTGAAAGTTTAGCGATGACTTCTTTATCATTCGTAAGCACTACCAGACCAGCAGAACTTTCTTCCAATGGGTTTGCAGCAAATACTTTTACTTCTGTAGTTTTTTTTACCAATGTCGCGACGGAAGGTTTTTTGACTCCTTCTATATCTGTGTATTGGGTATCTTTGGGTTTATTCAACAGAATGTATACTTTTTTCTCTTCAATTACCAGTAATTTTCCTTTGTAAACCACTCTATCATTTTCATTCAGTTCAAGAAATGGATTGGTTTCCACCTTGTCATTAACCAAAATTTCTCCCTTTTTAACCAGCTCAACAGCTTGTTTTCGGTTACACACTCCACAATGTGCAATATATTTATTTAGCCTGATTACACTTTCATGATTACTCATACATTCCTGGATAAGGATTGAAAATATTTATTAAAAAGGAATATCCATTTCATCATTTGCATCCAATCCGGTAGCAATATTCGGAGTATCGCTGTTCATTTTGGATGGGCGGGTTATTATACCTCCTGCACCGAATGGGTTGACATTAAACACATCATTCAAATCATTATTAAATCCACCTTCACCAGGATCTTCAAATTTCACAAAATGAGGCACAAACCTCAGATTAACTGTACCCAGCCCACCATTACGATGTTTAGCCAAAATAATTTCCGTAAGATCATTGGGGGTATCCAGTTCGCCTTCGCCCACACCATAATAACCGGGACGATATATGAAGGTAACAATATCTGCATCCTGCTCTATGGCTCCGGATTCCCTCAAGTCAGATAACATCGGACGTTTTTCTCCTCCCCTGCTTTCCACTGCTCTTGACAATTGCGAAAGGGCAATGACCGGTACATGCAATTCTTTGGCCAATCCCTTTAAAGCTCTGGATATGGCCGAAATTTCCTGTTCACGATTGCCGTTTTTTCCATTGGGTGGTCCTGCCATAAGCTGGAGGTAGTCAATCACAATCATGCTGATGTTGTGATTCTGTTTCAGTCGACGACATTTTGCTCTTAATTCAAATATGTTAATCCCCGGAGTATCATCAATATAAATGGGTATCTGAGACAATTTATCAACTGCGGCGTGCAATTTTCGCCATTCAAATTCTTCCAACTGACCATTTCTGAGTTTACTCGAATTTATTTCAGCTTCCATGGATATCAATCTCTGTACCAATTGGACACTGGCCATTTCCAATGAAAAAAATGCTATACCTTTACCAGCTTCCGCAGCATTTTTAGCCAATGACAAAGTAAATGCTGTCTTTCCCATACCTGGACGGGCTGCCATTATAATCAAGTCCGAAGGTTGCCAACCATTGGTCATTTTATCCAGCTCAGTAAAACCGGTAGTAACGCCTGTCATATCCGAACCCTTCTGGCTAACCGCTTCTATTTGTTTCTGGGCTTTGACAGCCAATGAAGCCAGAGATTCATACCCAGTGTTTAGGTTTTGGTCAGTAATGTCATACAATCCCCGTTCGGCTTCATCCAGTAGTTCAAGTACGTCTTTGGTATCTTCAAATGAATCATGGATAATCTGTGTACTCACTCTGATCAGCTCGCGCTGGATAAATTTCTGAGCAATTATTCTGGCATGAAATTCAATGTTTGCTGCTGAACCAACCTTATTGGTGAGGTCCATCAAATAGCCGATCCCTCCTACTCCTTCAAGTTTTCCGGTTTTTTTCAGCGATTCATGGACAGTTAACAGATCTATGGGTTGTGATTTTCCAAAAAGGTCAGACATCACATCAAATATCGTCTGATTTTTGTCCAGATAAAAACTCTCTTTGCGCAGTATTTCTATGATGGAAGGAAAACCGTCTTTATCTATCATGATAGCACCCAAAACAGCCTCTTCCAGGGGAATGGCCTGAGGTTGTAATCTTCCATAGAGCAACTCTGAATCACCACGCGATGCAGTCAGTTTTCCGCTGATGGCTTTAAGTGTACTAGGTAAATCTGCCATGAAAAGTTTAAATAAAACGTATGATAAAAATTAATAATGACAAAGGTAAAACAAGTTTTGGAAATAATTTTTTTTATACTTTTTCCTGATGTGGATAAAATGTGGATTACCCCAAATCAATGTGGATAATTAAACAATACAACATCGTTAATGATTTCAAAGATATGTGAATTTTTAAAAATATGTGTCTGTCCAATATAAAAAATATATTAAAAGACTACATAATATATTGAAAAAATGATGTTTGCAAAAAAATAAAAAGTCACATTAAACAATTGTGATATATGTAGTAATATTACAGGCAGTTTTCCAAAATAATATGTTTAATATTCTCAGCTGAATGTTCTTCTGAACAAAATGTGGATATCTATTTGATATATTTAATTTTATAATATCAACTGTTTTGAAATATGGATATTTTTGCTTAATGACCAAACGGCAATTCATTAAAGTTGAGTGTACCATTGTTTTACCATATCAAGAAATAGAAGACCTTCCCCCGCTTTTGCTACATCCCGCTGATCCGGAATCTCTATCGCACTGGTATCAATGCCATAAAAGCCGGCAGCCACATCAATATTCCAATAGGCTTTCCTTTTCTGATCCATACAAAACATATTCCTGCCAAATTTAAATGAGCCTGTATTGATTCCTGCCAACTGGTCGATGGTTTTCGGTAAATCAAAATGGTTAAATGGAATGTCAATGTTTCTTGATAATAACATTGGGTCAGCATCGGGCGAATAAATGATCATTGGTATCCTGAATCTTTTATGGTCTTCCATCATTGCATATCCTGAGTGTGTGCTGCCATGATCTGCTGTAATAACAAAAATCGTATTTTTAAACCAACTCTTGTTTTTTGACATGCTAAAAAAATGTTTGAGACTTTCATCACTGTATTTTACGGATGATTTGTATTTTGATGGTATGTCATTTTTTGAACTGAAGTCATTGGGCCATGGAACTTCAAACGGTGAGTGTGAACTTAAAAATAATATGGTAGAAAAAAATAATCCATCAGTTTGGTCGAGAACGGCAACAGCTTTCTCTACCATAATATGATCCGGCACGCCCCATTCTGTGATTTGATCTTCATTGGTAAAATCCTGATCTCTGATTATAGTGTCAAATCCGATCACCGTCAGGTAATTGTATAGATTGGAAAAATTGAGATCTCCGCCATAAATGAAGGATGTTTTACGTCCTGATGTTTTCATAGCAGCAGGTAGCGAAGGGTATTTTGTAACCTTATCAATGACATTGGGCATATTAATACTTTGTATTGACGGTATCCCACTTAATATACTCATCAAACCCTGGTCTGTCCTGAATCCGGTACTAAAAGCATTGTCAAATCTGACACTATGGCCGGATAAAGAATCAAAAAATGGTGTTACATTTTCGTTTCCGCCTAAATAAGAGACCATATCAGCAGACCACCCTTCCATGACGATAAAAACAATATTTTTACCTTTCCATTTGCCGAAAGTTGTGTCTGGTAAACATGCGTTAGTAATATAATTCGTTTGAAAATTTGTAATGTCAGATACCTTATTTGAAAGCTTTATTTCTTTTTGTTTTGATAATGAATACAAAAAATACCAAACCTTGTTTGTAGCAGCAAAATTATTTTTCATATCTTTGGAATAAAAAGCATCTGACGGTACAATAGGTAATTTTTGCCAACCACCTCTCAATCCCAATATGCTCACAGATCCCAAAAACATTATAAAAATTATCGTCTGAAAATAATGTGTCCTTACAGGCGTCCAATGGTTAAAAAGCTTTGAGAGCACTTTTATTCCGGACACGAAAATAAAAAGACTAAAAAATAATGTCCAAAAAGGAATAAAATCCTTTACAGATGCCCATGCTTCCTGTGGATGATTTAAATATGAAAAAGCTCTGGCATCCAAGGTACTGCCCCACTCCTTAAACAATAAAGTCGACCCGAATTCTACAACACAAATAAAAATCCACAAAAAAATATGCAGCCATTTATTCAATTGAGCTATCCATCCCCATCCTATCATTAGATAGGCTAACCACGGGATAATTCCTACAATAATAACTCCACAAATCATAGAAATATCCAGAGAAATAGCCTTCACCAATGGAAGTATTAGATCAGGAACATCATTATAACCAATAAATAATATCCTCCAAAGCAATAAACCTATGAAGTAAAATATAGTCAATCTAATAGGAAAATACAGGCTGCTGTATCTATTTTTTTGCTTCATTTGTTTTCAACGTCATTTGATCCTGAATCATGGTTTGATTATATACCTGAATGGTATTGTGAAGTTTACGCTCCAGAGTATTTTTTATTTCATGGCTAAAATCTGAGTTTAAAAGATTCTGCTTCAGAAATTTATCTTTTCTCCAATTGTAGAGCCCTATGAGTTTTTTCCCATCCGACTGTGTACAAAATGTCGAGTCGATATACTGATAAATTCCCATTTTATAATTTACTGTCTTGGGTTGGCATCTTTCAGCCAACAAATCATTTCCCAACGAGAAATAAGAAGACTTCACTTGCAGATAGTTCATTATCGTAGGCAAAATATCGATCTGACTAGCAATTTTGTCAGAAACTCCTTTAATAGAATGGTCAGGCCGATATAAAATGATAGGAATCCTGTAATCATCCAGTCTGTTTTTCAGAACATCCGTATTTGGCCCGGTATGATCCGCAGTAATTATAAAAAGTGTATTCTGAAACCAAGGTTCCTTTTTCACCGATTCAAAAAATAATGATAAAGAATAATCGACGTACCTGATTGATGAGATAATAGGATGTCCTTTTGACTTAAACCTATTCGTAAACTCCTCGGGAAGTTTAAAAGGATGATGGGAATTCAGAGTTAAAACAGAAGCAACAAATGGTTCAGAAAGTTCGGAAAGCTTTAAGCCCATGTACGGAAGGTATTTATGATCCCAGATACCCCATGAACCATCAAAATCTTCATCGACATCTGGATAATCTTCTTTTCCAAAATAATGATCAAAACCTGCGGATTTACAAAAAGAATGAAATCCCATGGTACCAATAGCTGCGCCATGAAAAAAGGTCGAAGTATATCCCTCATTTTTTAGTAAAGAAGCGATTGAGTTGATCCTGTTATTGGAATATCTGGAAAAAATAAATGATTCGTCCATTAATGATGGTATTGATGCCAAAATAGCCGGTATCCCCTGTACAGATTCGCGTGCATTGGCAAATCCATTGGTATAAACCATGCTATTTTGCATGAGGGAATCAAGAAAAGGTGTTTTGGATGTACCGCCAAAATAACTCATATATTGTCTGGACAGGCTTTCGACCATAATAATCACTACATTCAACTTCTGATGAATAGTATCTGATTCTCCCGAATAAAGATGAATGCCCTTTTCGCAATCAATGAGTTCATTTATATTAAAATTTGGCTCCAGCTGAATAGATTTTTTTTGCCAGGTTCTGATCAGTGAAAAAGTCGAATTGAGTACAGCCGGCGCATTTTCAACCCCGACTGATTCCGATGCATTTATAATGGATATGGGCCTCAACTGCCATCCTCCTCTCATGCCCGTGATATTCAATGCTAAAATAAATACAACTCCGATGAATGATGCAAAACTAAATTTTATCTGAGCAGATGGTATAAATATTTTACTCTCCCAGGTACTGTATAATTTGTAAATTACAAAAATAGTGACACCAAACATCAGCCAGACAAACCAATACTGTAGAATAAAAACCGGAATCATTCCGAATGCTTCATGGCCTTTCTCACCATTAAAAAATAATAAAGCGTCAGACTGTAATCGTTTTTGAACAAAAGGAAAATATACAACATCAACAAAGTTCAAAAAAATAAAAAATGTATTAGAAATTATAAAAACAAACTTGAGTAGCTTTTGCCGGAAGACATTTATAGGAAAGTAGAATTGTAAAAAAAACAATAATGTAAAAATAAAATTTGAGAAAAAAACTGCTGAAATGTCAAATCTTACTCCCTGAAAAAAAAGATTAAAAATGTCAAAACCATTGTCCAACTGAAGATCACCAGAATTATATACAACAAAGAGTCCCCTGCATAAAAAGTAGATAAGCAGTAGTGACAGATAAATCTTTAATATTTGAACAATTCCGGTTTTCATGAAGGGCACCTACTGGCTTCGACTTGTATTCATTAAAGTTGCAAAGTTAATGTTTTTTTATTGCTACCCAATGTATATGTTTTTAATGGTAGTCTTTAAAAAAGTGCAAAATCAGATGATTCTTAGATACAACCAACAAAAAAAGGACAACAAAATTTATTTTCAACCGAATAGATAAACCCCGACCATCATAAAGATCAAAATCTTTTAAAACAGTATACCACAAAAGAGACAAAATTATGGTTATGACCATAGATAGGTAGAAGCAAAAACTCTTCAAAAATAGTATATTTGCCAAAAAATAACTTGGCATGGCAAATACAATCATCAGAGGTGCAAAAGTGTTTAATCGGGGAGTTGGGAAGTATGTTGATATCCTCTTAAAAGACGAAATAATAGAAAAAATTGAACCCAATATTTCAATATTTAATAACTATAACGAAGTAAATGCTGAAGGTAAATGGCTAATCCCTGGCATCATTGATGATCAGGTACATTTTCGGGAACCCGGACTAACCCACAAAGCAGATATTGCATCTGAATCCCGGGCTGCCATTGCCGGAGGGGTAACATCTTTTATGGAGATGCCCAATACAAATCCAGCCGCCCTTACTCAGGAATTACTCCAGCAAAAATATGATATTGCACAAAAAACATCTTATGCTAATTACTCCTTTTTTATGGGAGCTTCCAACGACAATTATGATGAGGTGATGAAAACGGATGCAAGGCAAGTTTGCGGCATCAAAATATTTATGGGGTCAAGCACAGGCAATATGCTGGTAGATAATCCTGTTACGCTGGATCATTTATTTGCTAATGTACCCTTACTTATTGCTACCCACTGCGAAGATGAAACCACAATAAAAGCACAATTCAAATTATTCAAAGAAAAATACGGAAATAATTTGGTGCCATACATGCACCCACTCATAAGAAATGTGGATGGCTGCTACATATCATCATCTATGGCAGTAGAAATGGCAAAAAAATATGGAACAAGATTGCATATACTACATATTTCCACTGAAAAAGAACTTGCTTTATTTACCAATCAAATACCCTTAAAAGATAAAAAAATCACATCAGAAGTATGTGTACATCATTTATATTTCTCAGCAGATGATTACCCTGAGCTCGGTAACCTGATAAAATGTAATCCTGCCATCAAAGCCAAGGAAAACAAAGAAGCGCTCTTCCCTGCCCTGTTGGATGATCGGCTGGATATCATTGCCACAGATCACGCACCACACACCTGGGATGAAAAAAGTTTGCCTTACGAAAAAGCACCATCTGGTTTGCCTTTAGTGCAACATAGCCTCAATATAATGCTCGATTTTTATTTTAAAGGAATGATTTCGATGGAAAAGATAGTTGAGAAAATGTGCCATGCGCCAGCAGAATGTTTTCGAATAGAAAAAAGAGGATTTGTAGAAGAAGGAATGTATGCGGACATGGTACTGATAGACCCTAAAGAAAGCTGGCAAATAGCTAAAAACAACATATACTATAAATGTGGATGGTCTCCTTTGGAAGGAAAGGAGGTAAGAGGAAAAATAGATAGCACATATGTAAACGGCCATAAAGTGTATGATGGAAATGGTAACTTTATACAAGGATGCGGACATCGATTAATGTTTGACAGAACATAGGCGAACCTTAAAAGTGAGTGCAGAACAAAAAAATGTTAATTCTAATTTGTAATATTTTAAATAAAGTTATACATTTGCACCCGATTTGAAGAAATCATATTAGCTACGGTTCCGTAGCTCAGCTGGATAGAGCAACAGATTTCTAATCTGTGGGTCACAGGTTCGAATCCTGTCGGGATCACACATTGCAACGCCAAACAAGTTAAAATCACATCAGATTTCTTGTTTGGCGTTTGTTTTTCAGGGAGTTATGAAACTTGAGCGTGCTAAAATTCAAAAAATGGCACATAAAATATAGGCTACCAAAGTCAATTCTTTACCATTATCGGACATCAATAAGCTACCAGAGTGTGTCAATAACCTATATGCCACTAAGTAAGCTAACTCTATCCAATACATAAAGATTGCCTATTGACAGATATCATGTTATGATCATGGTATAATGATCATTTCTATCCTAATTTACCATAAAATAGAAATAGGTAGGTAAAATGCATGTTTATAATATTATGTACAGGGATGCTTCGATGTACAATATTAGAAATGTATAAGATTTTGGTTACAGCATGTCAGTTAATTGTTGACATTTTCTTCTTCGTTTCCTATTTGTTAAATTAGTTCATTTAACCAATTAACTGTATCAATTCCATATTGTAGCCTTAATAGTTAATCATTTTGAAATAGGTAAGCTTATTGAAAAATTATGAGAAATGGTAGATGGAATAATTGTTTTTGGTAAAGCAATTGTTTGGGATTAATAATAATATGATTCTGTTAATAATTGAAATAACTTAGGATTAGTAATAAGATGAAATATATCCAAGTAATGCCATTTGCTATAATTACTATAGAATGACCTTTTTTTACTAAATTAGTGCCCAAATATTAAATGATTGTAAATTTTTTATTGCAAAATCATTAACATTTAAAATAAATAGATATATTTGCGCAAACGATTGTTCTAAAATGAATAAATCCAAAACCATTAAAGACATTTCCAGAGAAGCCAACGTCTCTACAACTACAGTATCCAGGGTACTGAACGGAATGTCTCGTGAGTATAGGATAAGTGAAAAAACAGAACATCTTGTTTTACATACAGCCCAAAAACTTAAATATAGACCCAATCATACTGCCGTCAGCCTTCGTTTACAAAAAAGTAATTTAATAGGATTATTAATTCCTGATCTTTCCAACCCTTTCTTTTCTAATATAGCTAGTATAGTGAGCCTAGAGCTCAGGAAGAGAGGTTTTTCTGTGATAGTAACTGATTGTTACGAAGATGAAAAAACTGAAATCGAAGTTGTTGACTTGTTGCAAGATAGACGCATCGATGGCTTGTTAGTGATGCCTTCAGGAGCGAATCCGGAACATTTGGTAGCATTGTATAAAATGCATGTTCCTGTGGTTTGTATAGACAGATATTTTACTTCAGCCGAGTTACCATATGTTGCTACTCATAATTATAAAGGAGCATATGAAACAACTCAGTATCTTATCAGCTGTGGGCATGAAAAAATAGTATGTATTCAAGGAGTTCCACATGTAATGCCTAATATCCAACGAGTTAAGGGCTATTTAGATGCAATGATGGATGCAGGACTGCAAAATTATAGCTTTGTTACAGGTAATAATTTTTCTCAAGAAAATGGGTATCTAGAAACAAAATTATTACTTCAAAAAGAAGCAGAAAGGCCAACAGCCATTTTTTGTTTAAGTAATACTATTCTATTAGGTGTTTTGAAGTCAACCAGAGAAGAAGGTCTGAAAATTCCAAATGATATATCATTAGTTACTTTTGATGATGCAGAATATTTAAAATTTCTGAAGCCAGCGATTACAAGTGTATCTCAGCCAGTTTTAGAAATTGCCAAAATGAGTATCAAAATATTATTTAAAATGATGGACCAAAAAGAAAATAAAGAAGCATGGGATCCAGAGCAAATTTTACTGAGTCCAACCATCATTTTTAGAAAATCAGTAAGAAATATATAATTTTTTTATTAAAAAGCACAATCGATTGTCCTAAACTTTAATTTATGTTAAATATCAAAATAAACGAAACAAAGGTCAACAACAAGCACATTGTCGTTGTAGGTAGTACAAATACAGATATGGTGGTCAGAAGTTCTCATTTACCAAAGGCTGGAGAAACGGTTTTGGGAGGAGAATTCATGATGCTACCTGGTGGAAAAGGAGCCAACCAAGCTGTTACAATTGCCCGTTTAGGTGGTAATGTGCATTTTATTACAAAGTTAGGGAATGATATATTTGGAGCACAGTCAAAATTAAATTTAGAAAAGGAAGGAGTCCTGGTGGATTACGTTTTTTGCGATGATGTCCATCCTTCAGGAGTTGCTTTGATTAGTGTAGATGACAATGGTGAAAACTCAATTGTAGTAGCACCTGGAGCAAATGCTCAATTAGGGATAGATGAGGTAAATAAAGCAAAATCTTGCATACTTGCAGCAGAAATCATTTTGATGCAACTTGAAATACCAATAACCACAGTCGAGTCAGTCAAACAAATGGCACTGAATATGAATAAAAAGGTAATTTTAAATCCTGCACCGGCGTGTCATTTGCCTGATGCAGTGTTAAATGGACTTTATCTGATTACACCTAATCACAATGAAGTGGAAATCCTTACTGGTTTGACCATTTCAGACGAACATTCTTGCGAAAAAGCATCACAATACCTAAAAAATAAAGGTGTTCAAAATGTAATTATTACGCTTGGTTCAAAGGGGGCTTATTTAAGTTCAGAAGCATTTTCGGGCATGATAAATACAATTGAATTTAATGTCGTAGATACTACAGGTGCTGGTGACGCATTTAATGGTTCTATAGCTTTTGCATTATCTCAAGACATGAACCTTGAATCAGCGGTACGTTATGCCAATTTGGTAGCAGGATTGTCTGTAACAAAGCTTGGAGCTCAAGCATCAGTACCTTATCCTTCAGAATTGGAAATGGAATTAAAAAATGCAAAGTCTTTTTAAATTAATGATATAAAAGAAAAATATATGGCCACATTAAATTTTAACATTCCAATTCAATTTAAATCGTTGGGTGTTTTATTCATATTTTTATTATTTCTTCCTCTTACAAGTTTGCAAGCACAAGAAATTTCCCTCGTAAAAATAACCGGAACAGTCACAGATGCTTCGGATAATAAATTTCTTTCCTACGTAGCTGTAGTAATTGGGGATAAAGGAGTATATACAGATGATTTTGGAAAATATGAAATTGAAGGCACCGTTGGGTCGACTATCATTTTCTCAAGTATCGGTTATAATACAAAGAAAGTTGTTATCGCTGACGAAAAAGTGATAAATATTATATTGGAACCTTCAGCAACCTTGCTTCAGGAAGCGATGATCATCGGATATGGGACGACAACAAAAAAAGAAGTAACAGGCGCGACTGCAACGATTAAATCACGTGACTTTAATAAAGGTGTATTTACAGATGCTATGGGACTCTTACAAGGAAAAGTTGCAGGTTTAACTATCCTAAATCCTAATGGTGCTGACCCATTAGCTACTTTTAAAATTATCCTTCGAGGTACAAATACACTTACTTCTGGCCAAGGACCGTTGATTATTATAGATGGAGTAGCAGGTGGTGATCTTAGAAATATAAATTTTGAAGAAGTAGAATCTTTTGATGTTTTAAAAGATGGTGCAGCAGCAGCTATATATGGTACAAGAGGTACGAATGGTGTGATCATTATAACAACTAAAAGAGCAAGATCTGGAAGAGCAGTCATCGAGTTTTCAAGTCAAGTTATTGCGCAAGTAAATCCGCGAAGAGTCAAGTCACTTGATGCTCAAGAATTTAAATATGCTATCGAAAACTTTGTTCCATCAAGGACTTCTAGTTTATTAGGTGCTGAAACAGATTGGTTTTCTGAAATAACTAGAAAAATGCCACTTTCTCAGCGATATAGCTTAGCGATCTCAGGTGGTGCAGAACATTTCTCTCATCGTACTACTCTTAATACGGAACAAAATGAAGGTTTATTAAAAGATAATGAGGTCAAGAAATACCTTTTTAAAACAAACATTAAACAGACTGCATTCGATGATTTACTTAGCATTGATTATAATCTTAGTGTTAGATCGAGTACATATTCACCAGCAAATTATAATTTGTTTTTTCAAGCATTTACACATAATCCGACGCAGCCAGTCTATGATCCTAGTAATGTTGCCGCGGGTGGTTACTCACAGCGACAAGCGATAGATTATTACAATCCTGTTGCAAGCTTAAACGAAAGAGTTCGTTCTGGGAGCACTACTGTGATAGCGCCAAATGCTACCGCTACATTGAAATTATTTGAAGGAATAACTTGGAATAATTTTATATCATATGAATTGGGAACTTCCAAAGAATCATCTTATAAAACAAAATATTTTCCAAGTATCATAGGCAGAGGTGGAGAAGCTGAGCTCAATAATAGTGATGTGTTCAATCTCCAATACGAAAGTACGGTTGGGTATAAAAAAAGTTTTAAAAATCATAGTTTAAATGCTATTGCAGGTTATTCTTACCAAAAGAATGGGGGAACGAGTAGTTATATCGTAAATTCAAATTTTGATACAGATATATATGGCCCAAATAATATAGGCGCAGGATTTAATCTTCGAGAAGGAAATGCAGAGATTGGAAGTTATCGATATGAAAGCAAACTTATCGCATTTTTTGGTCGGGTAATGTATAATTATAGTGATAAATATCTTGCTTCTGTATCGATACGAAGAGAAGGCTCTTCAAAATTTGGCAATAATAATAAATGGGGAATTTTTCCCGCAGTCAGTTTAGGATGGAGAATAAATCAGGAAAAATTCATGGAAAAGGTGTCATGGATTGATGAATTAAAACTTCGTGTAGGGTATGGAGTGACGGGTAATCAAGATTTTAGTCCATATCGTTCTCAAGTTTTATTCGGGAGAGCAGGTCGTTTTTACTATAACGGAGAATGGATAAATACCTATCAGCCTGTGACAAACCCAAATCCTGACTTAAGATGGGAGAAAAAGGAAGAAATAAATATCGGGATAGATTTTTCTATATTTAAACGACGATTGAGTGGCTCATTGGATCTATATTCCCGAACGAGTAAAGATCTATTATATTCTTATAATGTATCAGTGCCACCGTATTTGTACAATCAGTTATTTACGAACGTAGGCGATATCAATAATCGTGGTATCGAACTTTCTTTGAATGGTTTGATAATGAAAAGGAAGGATTTTGAATGGAATGGTATCCTTACCTACAGTACAAATGTTAATAAACTGGTTAAGATTTCTAATGAAGAATTTAAAGAAACATCTTATGATGTAGCTTGGCTTGGTGGTTCAGTTCCTCTTTTCTCCCAAAAAGTAAGAGAAGGAAGTAGTCTTGGTACATTCTATGGACCTGTATGGCTGGGTGTTGATGAAAGTGGGTTTGACCGACTTAAGAATGCAAATCCTGTAGGTGCTGTTAATCCGGAAAACTGGGAAGACATCGGTAG
This sequence comes from Saprospiraceae bacterium, assembly GCA_016714445.1. Classification (GTDB taxonomy): domain Bacteria; phylum Bacteroidota; class Bacteroidia; order Chitinophagales; family Saprospiraceae; genus OLB9. The sequence continues at coordinate 247,511 of JADJNF010000009.1, forward strand.
TGCTTATCCTATTGCCATCATAGGTATTACAAATGCATTTACGTACAAAGACTGGGGCTTAAATTTTGCAATGAGATCAAATATTGGTGGAAAAGTACTGAATATGTACCGTCTATACCATGAAAACTGGTCTGCTATCGGAACTAAGAATATCATAAGTACTCAATTAGATAATCCTGAATTTACTGGAATTACTCAGTACTCTTCTAAATATTTAGAAAGTGCTACATTTTTAAAATTAGACAACGTGTCTTTTACATACAAAGTACCTACAAAAATAAAATATATTTCATCAATGGATCTCTCTTTGTCAGCCCAAAACGTATTTATATTAACCAAGTACAAAGGGTTAGATCCAGAAGTAAATCTAAGCGGTCTGGAACCAGGCATAGAAAGTTTATCATATTATCCAAGAACGACCACAATTGCTTTTGGAATAAATGTAATTTTTTAAAAATATATCAAAAATTTAGAAATATGAATGCATTCACAAAAATAAAATTGGTAGTGACAGTGGTAATCATATCATTATTATCATGCACAAATCTTGACGAAAATGTGTATTCTAGTATTCCGATAGATAAATTTTTCCAAAACGAAAGGGAAGTTTTGATGAATGCAGGAAGAGCATATACCAAACTGCAAAAATACCCTGAAGAATTTGGATTATGGTCGCTTACAGAGCTTGCAAGCGATGAAATGGTGGCGCCAGGTAGAGACGACGGACAAGTTTGGGATAATGGTCGTTGGCATGAGTTACATACACATGCATATACGCCGACTAACAAAATAAATAATGTAGCCTGGGACTATGTATTTGAAGGAATAAGTGCTTGTAATGAAGTATTGTTCGAAACAGAGTCTTCTCCATTAGTTTTTGAAGGTAAAGGTAAAATAGCCGCTGAAATAAAAATTCTACTGGCTTATTTTTACTATTGTGCGATAGATAATTGGGGAAATATTCCTTTTGCAACAGATTTTACAAGTAAAGAATTGCCACTTCAAAGGGACCGATCATTTGTATATTCATTTATCATCGATGAAATAAATTCAAATGTTGACAAATTGGAAGATGTACCCAATGCTTCAAATTATGGGCGAGTCACGAAAGCAATGGCATATACACTACTTGCAAAAATGTATCTCAATGCAAAAGAATGGATCGGGTCAGACAAATGGGCTGAGTGTGTAGCTGCTTGTGACAAAGTAATCGCATTAAACACATTAAAAATTGAGGATGATTTTTTTACCAATTTCAAAGTGCGAAATGAAGTATCAAGGGAAAATATTTTTGTTATCCCGATGCATCCAATACATACCAGAGATCGATTTTACTGGCAACAATTGACTTTAAACGATGCGAGTCGTGGTACATTTAATTTTGTAGGTCAAATGTGGGATGAGTTTATCCTTGAACCAGGGTTTTTAGACAAGTTCAGTATAAATGATATTAGAAAAAAATCCTTTCTCTTTGGGCAACAATTTGATAAAGCTGGAAACCCAATTGTGTTTATTGAAAACGGAATAGAAGTGCCATTTATATACACACCTACAGTCGGTAATTACAACTCAAGAAAGAGATGGGAAGGTGCTCGATGTGCAAAATATGAATATCAACCGAATCTTCAATATTATGTAGAAGAAATGGATAATGATTTTGTTTTATTCAGGTACGCCGATGTCTTGTACACAAAATTAGAAGCGCTGTGGAAGTTGGGTCGAGCTGGAGAGATGATTAATGACCCTGAATTGCAGAAAATACGTACTCGAGCTGGATTAGCTCCTTATGCTGTATCAGAATTGACCACATCAGAGTTACTAGACGAGTTTGGAAGAGAGTTCGCTTGGGAAGGACGTCGTAGACAAGACCAAATTCGTTTAGGAAATTGGGGCGCTACATGGTGGAATAAACCAACATCTTCTGCATCCAAAAAGTTATTCCTAATTCCTCAAACTGTATTAAGCGCCAACTTTAATCTCGTACAAAACCCACAATAATCATGTTGTATAAATTTTATAAATACTTGCCAATAATCACTATCGTTTTAGTTTCGCTTTCTGTGAAAAATATAAGTGCGCAAAAGGTTAATAATGTGATTACCATAGGTGAATTGAAGGACAAAATTGCAGGCGCATGGATTGGCCAAATGATTGGTAATATTTATGGTCTGCCTCATGAAAATAAATATGTGAATGCTCCTGGAGATGATCAGAAATGGCCTTATGGCTATTCAAAAAATCTAGATAAACTCAAAAAATACGAAGGTGCTTTTTCGGATGATGATACAGATGTTGAATATATGTATCTCCTTACCATGGAGAAATATGGTTATGAGCCTACTTATGAGCAAATGCGCGAGGCTTGGTTATTTCATATTCGCGACAGAGTATGGTTGGCCAATCGTGGAGCCTTAGGTTTAATGCACTATGGATATACACCACCGTTTACAGGTGATAAGGAAATCAATCCGCATTGGTTTCAAATAGATCCACAATTAATTAACGAGATTTGGTCTTATACTGCTCCTGGCATGGTTCAATATGCCGCTCAAAAATCAGAGTGGGCAGCGCTGATTACTAGTGATAGTTGGGGAGTAGAACCTACGATTCATTATGGTGCAATGTACGCAGCAGCATTTTTTGAAACGGATATTAATAAGTTAATTGAAATCGGATTGAAAGAACTTCCAGCCAACGGAAGATATGCACAGACAGTCAGACACATGATAGAATTGCACAAAAAATATCCTAATAAATGGCAGGACGCTTGGAAAGAAATGGCTGATGCTTATTATGTGAATGAACCCGATCTGACCAAAACGATTTGGAATGCAAATCTAAACGGAGCTTGCGGGATACTTGCAATGTTGTACGGAAAAGGTGACTTCCAACATACGCTTGATTTGTCATGTGCTATGGGTTTTGATGCTGATAATCAGGCAGCTACAGTAGCTGGTCTATTAGGCATCATGTACGGATTTAAAGCATTGCCAAAAGATTTATACTTGCCGATTGAAGGATGGACAAAACCTTTTAATGATACTTATATCAATATCACAAGGCATGAACTTCCTGATGCAAGTATCCAAGATATGATCGACAGAATGGTAAAAATGACGTTACAACTTATAAAAGAAAAAGGTGGTAAAGTCACTGGTAAACCAGGCAAAGAAAAAATTACCGTGAACGCTAAAGCAAAGTTTGATCCTCCATTGGAATTTTATATCGGTCCTGCACCAAGGATGGAAGTGAACCAAAAAGTAGATCACCCATTTTATAGTAAGGGCAACAAAGGTTATAATTGGACACTTGTAGCTGGACAACTTCCTGCTGGAATAACTTTTGATAAAGGAAAAATTATGGGTGTCCCTACGACTCCTGGTAAATATAAAATTACCATTCAGTTGGACAATGGGATGAAAACACTCCAAAAAGAATTTGAATTATTGGTACGTAATAAAAACATTTCGGCTGCAGCAACGTCAGTAATTGCGAATATTCATAAACTGAATGAAGCAGTTTTAGATTCTTGTTGGACGACTTTCGGTCATTCCATGTATGCAAAAAACGTGGATGTCATCCGAGACGGAAAGATCAATGGAGCTGGATCCGTCTTTTATAGCATTGCTGCGGAAGCTAAACTTCCCAAAGTAGATTATTATGGTTACGAATGGGATAATGAACAAGCTATTGACATGTTGGCATTTCATACTGGTGGAATGGAAGAGTTTGGTGGATGGTTTACATCTCTAAATGTACAATATAAAAATGCAGAAGGCAAATGGGTTGGAGTAGAAAAAACAAATATTTCTCCCCCGATGCCTATATCAGACATCATTTTCATCCAACCACATTTCGTAGAATATGTAGTAAGTTTTACTCCGATAAAAACAAAAGCCATACGTATCATCGGAGACGCAATGGTCCAAGATCACTGGAATAAATATACTAAAAAAGTTTCTGGATTTACTTCTATCACGGAGTTAAGTATTTATCATTCTAAAAAATAATATTTAATGAGTTTAATACAAAGAAATATATTTCCAATAATACTAGCAGCTGGAATTCTCTTTTCAGGTTGCAATGCTTCAAACAAGGATAAAGTTCAAGACGATGTTCTTTCAGCCAGTTCTATTGACATTTCTAAAACTTTATTGCTAAATAAAATCAAAGGTGGTTGGGCAGGACAAACGATAGGCGTAGTTTACGGTGCTCCTGTCGAATTTAAATACAATGGTTCTATGGTGCCAAAAAATCATATCATCCCTTGGGGCGAACATTATGTAAAATATTGGTGGTATAAAAAACCAGGCTTATTTGATGATGTGTATACTGACCTTAACTTTGTAGAAGCATTTGAAAAATATGGTGTAGATGCACCTTCTGATTCTATTGCAAAACATTGGTCAACCACAGCATATCATCTTGCTCATGCCAACCAAGCTTCTAGGTATAATATCTTAAATGGGATCATGCCGCCAGCATCCGGGAATTGGAAAAACAACCCACATGCAGATGATATAGATTTTCAAATAGAAGCTGATTTTATTGGATTTATGTCACCTGGTATGGTCAATGCAGCAACTGATATTGCCGACCGGGTTGGTCATATCATGAATAGTGGCGATGGTTATTATGGTGGCGTATTTGTGTCTGCTTTGTACTCACTTGCATTTGTTTCCAATGATCCGGTTTATATAACAGAACAAGCCATTAAAACTATTCCTACAGGTACCAAATTTTACGATTGTATATCCGATGTCATAAAATGGCATAAAGAATATCCCAATGATTGGAAGCAAACATGGTTTGAGTTGCAAAAAAAATGGGACCACGATGTAGGATGTCCTAAAGGTGTGTTTTTGGGTTTTAATATAGACGCAAAAATCAATTCTGCCTATGTCGCTATAGGATTACTTTATGGAAATGGAGACTTTACCAAATCAATTGACATTGCGGCAAGATGTGGTCAGGATGCTGACTGTAATCCTGCAACTGTAGGTGGAGTATTAGGTGTTATCCTTGGATATGATCAGATTCCTGCTTATTGGCTGAACCCGTTGAAGGAAGTCCAAGATGAAAATTTTGAAAACACTGAAATGTCTCTCACGAAGGCATATAGATTGAGTTTTAATCATGCGTTAAAAATGATAGCTGAAAAAGGTGGAAAGACAGAAGGCGATACCGTTACGATTCCATTGGCTAAACCTATTGCAGTGGCATTTGAGCAAAATTTTGAAAACTGTTTCCCAATTGAAAGGAATAAAATAGATGAGTCTTTCACCGATGAAATAACATTTGAATTTAATGGCAATGGTTTTTTACTTTATGGTAACATGGCGAAGCGTTCTAAAGTAGATACCAATTATATTGATCGAATCTCCAAAAGAACTTATGGATCAGAATCATTTGGTCTTGCGGAAAAAGATGATCCATATGTAGCAATAATGGATGTTTATATAGATGGCACATTGTCTGAAACCGTTAAGTTGCCAATGAAGAATTCGGCTAGAAGGCTAGAGCCAACTTGGAAATATCAAATGAAGGAGGGAAAGCATGAAGTCAGGCTAAAATGGAAAAATAATACGCCTGAATACGAATACCGAATCAATGATTTAATCGTTTATTCTGAAAATGAGCCAAAAGATCATTTAACACAACACTAGATATTATGAGAGCACTTTATATAATAGGATCAGTGGTATTCGGATTTTTATTGTTGAATAGTTGCCAGAATGTGGAAAAAGAATCTGTAAAACCAGCAGAATATCTCCATATTTCCAAGGAAGATTTAAAGGATAAAATAAGAGGTGGTTGGGCTGGCCAAACTATTGGTGTGACTTATGGTGGACCAACAGAATTTCGCTTCAAAGGTACCATGATTCAGGATTATCAAAACATGGTTTGGCACGATCATTATATAAAGGAAACGTATGACTTAGATCCTGGTCTGTATGATGATGTGTATTTAGATCTCACGTTTGTAAATATTATTGAAAAATTAGGATTAAATGCGCCGACAGATTCATTTGCTTTGGCTTTTGCTAAGGAAGATTATAAACTCTGGCATGCTAATCAGGCAGCAAGGTATAATATTCTAAACGGAATCATGCCACCTGCATCTGGACATTGGATAAATAACCCACATGCGGATGATATAGACTTTCAAATTGAAGCAGATTTCGCTGGTATGATGTCTCCTGGTATGACCAATACCGCTTCCGATTTTTGTGATAGTATCGGGCATATTATGAATTATGGAGATGGATGGTATGGAGGCGTTTTTGTTTCAGCATTGTACACTGTAGCCTATTATTCTGATGATCTTGATTATGTGATTAATAGTGCTTTAAAAACAATTCCTGCGAAAAGTCAATTTTATAAAACCATAAGCGATGTGATAAAGTGGCATAAGCAATATCCCGATGATTGGAAACAAACATGGTTTGAATTAGAAAAAAACCATTCATCAGAAAAAGGTTGCCCTGAAGGTGTTTTTAATTCTTTCAATATCGACGCCAGACTAAATGCTGCTTATGTAGTCGTTGGTTTGTTGTACGGTCAAAAAGACTTTTTTAAAACTATGGATGTATCTACTAGATGTGGTCAAGATTCTGATTGTAATCCAGCCACAGCTGCGGGCATTTTAGGTGTCATGTATGGCTACAAAAATATCCCGGATTATTGGAAGCCTGCTTTGGAAGAAGTGGAGGATCTAAAGTTTCCATACATGGATATTACCTTAAATGATGTGTACAAATTGACATTTAAACATTCGCTCCGGCTGGTAGAGCAAAATGGAGGAAAGGTAACCAATGATAGTGTGCAAATCAAAATTCAATCTCCTGCCACTGTGCGTCTCGAACAATCATTTGAAGGAATGTATCCTGCTGAAGAAAGATATCTGCGTTTAGAATTTACCGATAAAGACATCAACATTGATTTTACTGGAAATGGTCTAGTCGTTCTTGGAAATATAAAAAGTAGATGCGGAGAATCAAAGAGTGATTATGTAGCGTTATTGGATGTATATATTGATGGTGAAAAAATAGAACAAGTTAAAATGCCTTTCGATTACATCGTCAGAAAATATGATATCTACCATAAATATTTGTTGAAAGAGGCAGCGCATAAAGTGGATATAAAATGGGCAAATAAAAATCCCGACTTTAGCATATACATGAAATCTATCGTAGTGTATAGCGAAAATGAGCAGAAAAAATTTGATCCAAAATAAGACAAAGAATGAATAATGTTTTTAAATCATATGGTTTTAACTGGGTAGTAATCCTAACTGCAAGCTTTATAATACTGCTTATATTGGGTTGCAAAAAGGAAGACATTAAGGACGATCCAACTGACACACCATTTGTGCGGTTGGTAGAATCATCGATCAAAAGTGAATTAATGGCTCATACTATTAAGTATTCCGTTTTGTTGCCAGCAGATTATAAAACTTCTGGTCTCTCTTACCCTGTGGTTTACCTGCTTCATGGTTATGGAGACATTTACACTGCTTGGAGCAGATCTGGAAATATCCAATATCATTCAGATAATTTAGGTGCTGAAATCGAGCCGATGATTTTCGTGATGCCCGACGGATACAATTCTTATTTTTTAAATAATTTCAGCGGTACATATCACTATATGGACATGTTTGTCAAAGAATTGGTGCCAGAAATAGACCAGCTTTATCGCACCAAAAAAGAGGCATCACAAAGAGCCGTCATGGGCTACTCGATGGGTGGATATGGTGCATTAGCCTTACCAGCAAAAAATCCTGATGTATTCAGTATTAGTGTTCCTTTAAGCATGTCTTTTAGAACTGACGAACAGTATCTAGAAGAGCCACAAGGAGTCTTTAATTCACAATGGGCTTCAATATTTGGAGCAAATGGCGTTTCAGGTCCTGCCAGAATAACACCATATTTTAAAGAATATAGCCCTTTTTACTTTTTTGATCAGAACGATTTGTCAGCATTTTCCAGCCTAAAACTATTTTTTGTTTGCGGCGATGATGAAGAGACACTTTCTGTAACAAATGGAGCACTTCATAACTTGTTGCGTTCAAAAAACTTTGCTCATGAGTACAGAATGGGTAATGGCGGCCATGATTTTGGTTATTGGTCTAAAGTACTTCCCGAAGCCCTTCGTTTTATTAGCAAAGGATTTAAAGGAGAGTCTTACCCTCCTGAGTTGACAACTGTGGAATTAGGACCTTCAATAACAAATGGGCAATATATACAAGAAAACGTAGCAGGCACGAGTGCATCTATAGGTGTATTCAGACCTACCAATTATGCCAATACAACCGCAAGTTATCCTGCCATCTTTTATCTAAACGATAGTGAAGGTACAGATCGGATGACAAATGCAGTGAAAGTAATGTCATTTTTAAACAACAATATGCAAAGTGGTAAAATTCCACATTCAGTTATAGTTGAAATTCCTTGTACTAATGGAAATGTCAGTGAAGCTGATTTGAAAAGTATTATAGCTCATACAGAATCTAATCATCGCATAGTGACAACCAAAGAAAGTAGGGTACTCTTAGGGAATAGCAAAGGCGGTGAAAATGCATGGTTGCTGATGCCTGTCATCAAAAATAACATAAAAAATTGTTTCATTTTTGATGCTTTGCTTCCTGATAATGCCATTGGTGATTCAGGAATATATTATTACATAGACGCAACACAAAAAACTTCTTCATTTAAGGGCAATCATTCTTTATACGTCGATCTGAAAAGTAGAGGTTTAGCGCGGGAGTATCGTGTCAGACAGGGTACTGTTTCGTTTCAGTCGTTTATAAATGGTATGGATGGGTCTTGGTTTTATTTAAATAAACAATTAAAAAATCAGTAAACCCGGTATGTTAAAGTCCATTAGTATTCTTATCTTATTTTTAAATTTTTGTCCTTCAATGTCAGGGCAAAACAAAAGAATTATGGAAAGCTTGAGCTTCTACAGTAAAATACTTGGACAAGAAGTAAAATACTCTGTGATCCTTCCAGAAGATTATTATAAAAGCAATAAAAAATATCCTGTGGTGTATTTACTACACGGATTAGGTGACGACGAAACTTCGTGGGTTGAATACGGATATTTCAGTCAAATATCGGATAAAGTCACCAAACAATGTGATGTTTTACCTATGATTTTTATCATGCCACAAGGGTTTAGAAATTATTATGTAAATGATTTTGCGGGTACATTTCTGTATCAAGACATGTTTGTAAAAGAATTAATTCCTACCATAGATAGTACTTTTCGAACTATAGCAGACAAAAGTATGAGAGCAACCATGGGGTATTCTATGGGAGGCTTTGGAGCTTTGGTTATTCCATTAAAGTATCCTGATATGTTTGCTGCGTGTGTTCCTTTAAGTGTTTCTATTCGTACTGACGAGCAGTATATAAAAGAAAGTAGTAGTGGATGGGATGATCAATGGGGCCGACTTTTCGGTGGAGTTGGTACGTTTGGAGTATCAAGGTTGACCGATTATTACAAGAAAGAATGTCCATTGTACATGATTCAAAATGAAAATATTGAGCAGTGGAAGGGCTTAAAGATTTACATTGATAGTGGAGATGATGAAGGCACTCTTGCTGCCAGCAATGATAAGTTACACATGGTGCTCACTGAAAAGCAAATTCCACATGAATATAGAGTAAGGGATGGAGGACATGAATTTGCTTATTGGCGTGAGGCTGTTCCAAATGGATTAAGGTTTATCAGTGATGCATTTCAAGGGAAATCGTACCAAGGTGATTTGGGGAATATTGAAATTAGGCCCACAAAACTAAGTTTCGAAACGCATACAAGTCGTAAATATCAACGAAAAATCGTATCCGATCTACCTACCATTAGAATATAAAAATACAAGTAGAAAATACCCTGTCCTATATGTAATGGGCAAGACGACAGAATCAGAGCGAGAATTGATGATAAATATTGCAGATCAGCAAATAGCCAATGCTAGTTTACCACCATTTATGATGGTCTTTGTTACTGAGAATGAGCCTGGATTTTTTGATGATATTGTACCATTTTTAGAAAATAATTATAGAGCTAGGAATGGGTATCGTTTTAGGTCATTGATGGTAGTAGGAAGAGCAGGTGAAGTACTTAAACAAATTTTAAAGACAGAACAATTTTCCACATGTATATTGATGGATCCTTCTCAGCCTATGGAATCATTTGAGTCCGTAATAAATGAATTACCTAGAAAAGCTATGGAAAGAACATGGTTTTTTGTGGGTACATCTGATAAAAGTATTCATTATCAAACAAGTGAAACCATACGTACTCTTCTAAGAGAAAAGGAAATATATCACGAGTATAGGGTCATGGGAAATAGAGGTAAAGATGACTGGAAAGTACAATTTATAGACGAAGCCTTTTCATATACTCTAAAAAGAATGCATCGATAAATCAAAATAAATTTTTAACCACTAACAATTAAACCATATGTACATCGTCGACAGTTATTTGCTAGCTATTATTTTTTGTGTGATCACTATGCTCTGTTGGGGCTCTTGGGCCAATACCCAAAAATTAGTACAAAAAAAATGGCGTTTTGAATTATTTTATTGGGATTATGTCATTGGCATATTTCTGTTTTCATTAATACTCGCTATGACTATGGGTAGCACTGGCAGTGAAGGACGGCCATTTTTAGAAGATTTACCTCAAGCTTCATCGGAAAATTTGCGAGGTGCATTTTTAGGTGGAATAGTTTTTAATCTTGCCAATATCTTACTTACGGCTGCCATAGCTGGTGCTGGAATGGCTGTTGCTTTTCCGATAGGTATAGGACTAGCCCTTGTTATTGGAGTCATTATCAATTATGTTTTATTGCCAAAAGGTGATCCTACCATGCTGTTCGGCGGTGTAGCTCTAATTGTTTTGGCAATTCTCGTCAATGCATTTGCCTATAAAATGAAAAATGCTGGTAATGATGGCAAAGCAAGTATGAAGTGGATATTTATTTCTGTAGTCGCAGGTATCTTGATGTCCGTTTTTTATCCGTTTGTGGCTTCGGGAATGGATCTTGAAAATTTTGTATCTCCCGCAGTGGGAAAAATGACACCATACACAGCCTTTGTTGTTTTCTCTACAGGTATTTTGGTCAGTAATCTGTTGTTTAATTCTTTATTGATGAAACAACCATTAGAAGGAGCACCGATTACCTATAAAGAGTATTTCGCTGGAGGACTATCTATTCATGGCGTAGGAGTTTTAGGAGGTTCTATATGGGCATTAGGTTTTCTTTTTAATCTCATTGCATCAGGAAAAGCAGGTCCAGCAATTTCTTATGGTCTAGGTCAAGGAGCCACGTTAGTAGCGGCATTTTGGGGAGTAGTCATCTGGAAGGAATTTAAAGGTTCGAGTTCAAAAATAAATACCATGTTGTTGGTTATGTTTATCCTATTTATTTTAGGTCTAGGACTAATCATTGCAGCAGGTAATTAATTTCAGTTTATATTTTTTAATCATTAAAAACAAATTCAATGAAAATTTTAAAATCAATGGCCGTATTTGGTCTGCTATGCGCCTTTATGGCAACATCTTGCACAAAAGATGACGATGGAGATGGAACAAAAGTTGTTGTTGCTACTCCTATTAAAAGTATGAGTGTTACAGATCCTGCTGCAAACATCGAAAAGTGGGAATTTACTTACGACGCTAATAAGCGAGTTTCAGAAATTAAAAATTATTGGAATGGTGCATTAGACAAAACCATTTCTTATGATTATTCTGTTGCAGGTAAGCTTAAAATCACTTCTGGAACTAGTGTTACTAATTATGAAATCAATAGTAATAATTTAGTTACCAAGGAGTTATGGGATGCATCAGGATCTGAATATAGTTCTTATGAGTATGATGCAAATGGATTTATGACAAAGGTGAGCGAATTTTGGGGTGGATCTAGCAAACTTAAACAAGAAGCTGTAATTTCGAATGGTAGTGAAACTAAACAAACTAGATTTACAGATGCTGGTGTAGCGAGTAGAATTAGAGAATTTACTTACACACCTGGGGACAATGTAAATGAAATATTTCAAAAACCTATGATCGATCACAACACTAAACCAATTGGTGGTATTTTCGGTAAGCCAAATAAAAAATTATTAGCTGCCATGAAATATTGGGATCCACGTGAGTCGCCAATCGTTGAGAGAACTACGTCATTTACTTATGATTTTGATGCTGAGAATCGTCCTATTAAAGTAACTAGTACCCTTTATGATGGTACAAAAGAAATTGTTGAATTCAATTATTAGTAAATAGATTGTTATATTCACTATAATCATCTTTTCTAAATTATATTTTCTTGGATGAAGCCATTTATTATGACTTCATCCAAGAATTTCCTTTTCATTTCCAGAACTTTTTTTTGAGGACACCATACAAGACTAATATGTTTAATAAAAAATATCAGGGATTATTTATTGGAATATTAGTATTCTTTGTTGTATTACTATTGCCAACACCTTCAAGGATGTCTTATGAAGCCAAAAGCGTTGCAGCAATAGTATTAATGATGAGTATTTGGTGGGTTACCGAAGCTATTCCCATATATGCTACAGCATTAGTTCCCCTTGCATTATATCCCTTACTTTTGATATTACCCGCAAAAGAAACAGTAGACAATTACAGTCATAATCATATATTTATGATGATGGGAGGATTTTTCCTCGGAAAAGCCATAGAATCTCAAAATCTGCATAAGCGGATAGCTTTAGTCATTATCAATATTTTTGGAATTAGTCGTAAAAGAATACTGTTGAGTATGATGTTTGCTACTTCTTTTCTATCTATGTGGATTGCCAATGTTACCGCAGTAGTCATGATGTTTCCTATCGCCTTGTCTGTTATTACCAAAGATGAAGAAGATAATTCAGAAAATAGTTCTTTTGGTACAGCTATTATGTTAGGTATTGCCTACTCTGCATCTATTGGCGGTTTAGCCACTTTGATTGGAACACCTACAAATCTTATTTTTGTAGGCATCATGGAAAAATTATTCCCCGATGCACCACCTATTAGTTTTATGGGATGGTTTAAAATTGGCCTACCCGTATTCATTGTATTTTTTCCTGTTTTCTATTTTTTTCTAGCTCGTTACTTCAAGGTATCGGGTAATTTAAGCAATAATGATACGATTATTAAAGATGAATTAATAGGGTTAGGGAAGATAAAAAAAGGTGAAAAAAGAGTAATTTATATCTGCCTTATCACCATTTTTGCTTGGGTATTTAGAGAAGATTTTGTTTTTGATAATTTTGTTATCCAAGGCTGGAGCTCACTATTGGGACTTGATGGATTTGTGGATGATAGTACTGTAGCTATTATGGCGGCATTGTTATTATTCATGATACCTGCTAATAAAGAGAGTCGATTATTAGAATGGAAATCCGCATCTCAGATACCTTGGGGAGTATTATTAATCGTAGGAGGTGGATATGCTATTGCTGCAGGTTTTGAATCCACAGGGCTAGCAGACTGGTTAGGTCAGAGATTGACATTTATCGTTGATCTACCTTTCTTAGTAGTACTCATATCCATCATCGCCTTTATTACTATATTTACTGAGTTTAATTCCAATACTGCAACGGCCAATATCATGTTGCCTATTTTAGCAAGTATTGGCGTGGCAGCGAATACCAATCCTTTGATTTTGATGATACCTGCTACCATCGCAGCGTCATTAGCGTTTATGATGCCCGCTGGCACAGGACCCAATTCTATCGTTTTTGGAAGTAATAAATTGACAGTAAAAGATATGATGAAATGTGGGATATGGCTAAACTTGATTAGTTTATTTTTACTAACCTTAATACTTTATACCATCGTTATGCCATGGTTAGATTTAGAAACAACCTTGCCAGTGTGGGCACAATAATTAAATAAAATAATTTAATTCACCACACTTAATTATCATTTGAATCACTCAGTCATGAATACAAAAATGGGCACAGCTGGAAATAAAGGTGAAAAAGATAGATCCGATTGTTATGTATCTCTTGAGTTGAAGACTTCAGGAGGAATACAGATAAATATTACGAGTAAAGTAGCGACTTTGTATGGAGAAGCCATTGATGACCTTTGTCTTTCGGTACTTACTTATTTCGGAATTGAAAATGCTTTACTCGAAGTGGAGGATAAAGGTGCACTTCCATTCGTAATGGCTGCTCGCCTTGAAGCTGCCGTTAAACAAGTCATACAAACAGATGTCGAATATCTACCAGAAATGCTACCTGAAAGTTTGTATGCGACCAAAAAAGATAAATTAAGGATATCGCGATTGTTTTTACCCGGCAATACACCAAGCCTAATGATTAATGCAGGCATCCATAAGCCTAATGCCATCATTCTAGATCTCGAAGATGCTGTAGCTCCAAATAGAAAAAAAGAAGCTCGGTTTCTAGTTCGTAATGCTTTGCGGAGTCTTGATTTTATGGGTGCTGAACGTATGGTTCGAATAAACCAAGGACAATTGGGATTGGAAGATCTTGATTATGTTATCCCACACCATGTCAATCTTATCATGGTGCCAAAATGTGAAGATGCAAAGTATCTCCGGATGGTGAATGAAAGGATTGAAGCCATTCAAAAAAGAAATCATCAGCATCATCCTGTTTGGTTAATGCCCATCATAGAAAGTGCGATGGGTGTAATGAAGGCCATGGAAATAGCGCAAGCAGCAGATAATATTGTTGCCATTACAATAGGACTAGAAGATTATACGGCAGACATAGGAGCGGCTCGTACTAACGAAGGATTGGAATCTTTTTTCGCACGTGCTCAGGTACTTAATGCTTGTAAAGCCAATGGTATTCAGGCAATTGATTCTGTGTTTTCAGATGTAGGAGATATGGAAGGTCTTATACTAAATGTGAAACGTTCGAAAAGCCTAGGTTTTAATGGAATGGGTTGTCTCCATCCACGACAGATTAGGGTCATTCACGAAAATTTTGCTCCGAATGATACCGAACTTGAATGGGCGATCAAAGTGGTCACTAGTTTTAATGAAGCCAATGAAAAAGGCGAAGGAGTATTCGCTATCGGTAGTAAAATGATAGATGCTCCAGTGGTCAAAAGAGCACAACGCAATATTGATTTGGCAATAGCTATGGGTAGACTAAGCCCAGATTGGAAAATGTAGCCGCAATAATATACCTAATTGTAAAATGCCAACCAATTTATCAAGATTAAGAAAATAATGAAAAACGATTTAAGAGTAAAAAATGCGATTGGTAGGTTAGTGCCAACAGAAGTAAATGGGAAAACTGTTATTCCGTACCAAGGTGTTGGTAAACACAGACCAACAGGCAACAAATATGGACCACGTATTTCTACATGTATTGATTTTCCTGACGATGGGAATAAATTAATACCATCGCTTAAAGAAGCACTGATCAAAGCTGGCTTAAAAGATGGGGTAACCATCTCTACGCATCACCATTTCAGAAATGGAGACCTCATGGCGGTTCAAATATTTGATATTGCATCAGAACTAGGAATCAAGGATTTAATATGGTTTCCGTCCGCATCTTTTGAGTGTCATGAGCCATTGGTTAAGTACTTAAAAGATGGTACTATAAATCGTATAGAAGGAAGTATGAATGGTGCGCTTGGTCGATTTACTACGGAAGGCGGAATGAAAGGTACAGGCGTACTCCGTTCTCATGGAGGAAGATATCAAGCCGTCCAGGATGGAGAAGTTCAAATAGACATTGCAGTAATCGCAGCACCTTCGGCAGATTTTTTCGGTAATGCCAATGGTGTAGATGGACCTGCAGCCTGTGGGTTGCTGGGTTTTGCCCTCGCAGATTCCCAATACGCCGATAAAGTAATTGTAGTAACTGATCACATAGTTCCGTTTCCATGCGTACCATGGCAAATTCAAGGGAATTATGTGGACTATGTAGTAAAAGTAGAAAAAGGAGGTTTACCCGAAAAAATTGTTTCTGGTACGACTGAAATCACTAAAAGTCCGGACAGGTTACTGCTTGCTGAAATGACGGCCAAGTTTTGTGATATTGCAGGAATAGTAAAAGATGGATTTTCTTTTCAAGCTGGTGCTGGTGGTACTGCATTATCTATAGGGATTTATTTTGCTGAAATGCTCAAAAAGAAAGGTATGAAAGCAAGGTTTGCCCGAGGTGGAAGCAATAAGTATTTAGTAAAAATGCTCAATGAAGATCTGGTAGATTATATTCTTGATGGACAAACTTTTGACCTTGACGGTGTGGCTTCAATGCGAACCAATCCTAACCATAAAGATACGAGTCCTTTTACGAGTTACAATTACCATGGGAAAGGAAATTTTGCTCAGCTTGTAGACGTAGTGATACTCGGGGCGACAGAAGTAGATGTCAATTTTAATGCAAACGTGGTTACCCATTCAGATGGTGTATTGCTTCACGGTATTGGTGGATGGCAAAACTGTTTGTTTGCAAAATGTACTATCCTAACCGTACCATTATTTCGTGATCGCATTCCTGTAATTCGAGATGAAGTTACTACCATTTGTGGTCCCGGAGAGATGATCGACGTGATTGTAACAGAAAGGGGAATTGCCATTAATCCTTTAAGACAAGACTTACTTGAAAGAATTAAAAATTCTGGACTACCAATAAAGACCATTCAAGAATTAAAAGATGAAGCTGAAAAAATATGTGGTATTCCTTCAAAACAAAAGTTTGACGATGAAATAGTTGCTGTTGTAAAATGGGTAGACGGAACTATTATAGATGCCGTATATAAAATTGCAAAACCAGTTTGAAAATAGGTGGAAATAGATACCTATTTCAAATCTATTTCTTATCTCGTCATTTAGATTATGTATTAAAACTAACTTAATCGACAGACAGTGAAATACCATCAATTTTTTCTCAAAAGATGGTTATACGTGAGCTAACCTTCCTACATCTTTATTCACCTAACTTTATTATAGCTTCTTTCAACATTTTATGCACCCAAAGGGCATACATTTTTTCAAAAGGGTGCAATTTGTTGTACTTTAAATTCTTTTTCAAAGATAGAAATATCCAAACCTCTGTACTGATTGTTTACACCGATCAGCAGGGACACTAGATCGTATGTTTCTTTTTTAAAGCAGCTTCTATGCCAGCGAGCAAATCAACTGTCGGCCATCCATTGGTTGCTTTGATATCAAATTTTGTGTTTTGATACCCATTCATTTTCAGACTATCTATGAGTTGGTTGGGAAAGTTTTTTGAAGTAGGAATACTAGTTCCAATGGTATAACTATCACCAAGAGCAAGATATGTAAATGATTTCTGAGTTGGATCCAGGTCTGTCGGCATATTTGTTTTGGAACAAGACATAAATGCAGTAACGATAATGAAAAGAAATAAATGTTTCATTTTTATATTTTTAATTTGAATATATACAAGACATTACACTAAGGGTCTCGCTATATGGACATCCTGTCGGGATCACACAAACAATACATAAGCCCTTGTAAATCAAATATTTGCAAGAGTTTATGTATTTGCAGGATAAACATAGAGTAAACATTTTTAAATAAATACCTGTATTCCTGAACTATTTATTGTGACCTTCAATACATGATCAAATCAGCCATTGTTATTTGATGAGTTAAAAAATCATTTGGACATTCTATTTGACAAAAATGTTAAAAAAGTGGAAGTACTATTACCAATCACAGCATCTCTTAATGAATATATCGAAAATTTTATTGAAGGTGTTTCCTCCGAAAAGATCACTTATACCACCGGAAGTGGTGAAAGAAAGGTATATGCAGTTTCAACTGCCAAGGTTTAAAAGAATTTAAAACCCGGTTTAACTTATATCAAAGAGTGAAAAAGATAAATCTCATCTTCGAATATTTAACTATGGATTTCCATAATGATTATGTACAGTTTTTCAGATAAAAATTACTCAAATAACTCCATCGGCAAGCAAGTGAAGTACCTTAAAGCTATATTATCTAAAGCTTTTGATGATGGTGCTCACAGTAATAATATTTTTAAAAAATCAGGCATTAAAACGCTTAAATCTGATGTAGACCATATCTATCTGACAGAAAATGAGTTGGAATTAATTTACAACCTGGATTTATCCCACATTTCCCAATTGAAAATTTTTAATCCGAATCCCTTTTATTCTATAAACTATTAAGGTAATCTCCACTCATATCTATGGGTATTCTAACCCACATAGGCTTGTGATCTGACAAATGGTATGTCTTCCATTCTTCAAAATACGTTTTAAAGTCTGCGTCTGTGGTCTTATTTTTACCTTCTGTAGTTAGGCTCATTTCTGTTTTATAGCTTAACCAGTCTGTGGATTTCATGACTTCAGCATACAACTCAAATATCCCGGAAGTAGGCGTTTGACTTGGTGCATTTAAAAAATCAATCAATTTGGTATCTCTACTTCTTATGGCTATTTGATCATAGTATTTATCACCTTTGATGTTATTGGGCTTTTCAATATTTTTGGGTATATCAAACTTATATTTTTTAAGCGCTTTCATGGTGTCATGCTCAGGATGAACTATATTAAAATCACCCAGTAATATTACAGCTTGCTTTTTTTCTTTAAACGAAAATTCAGCCCTGTCACCGATCTCTTTTGCAATACTATCTATTTCTTTTATCCTACGGTTGAGCTTTTCACCGGATTCTGAGCCAAAATAAATATGAACGGTACACAGATCAAATCTAAACCAACCCGATTGAAAAGATACCAAAAAAGGAGTTCGTGAAAATTGTCTCTCATACGCTTTGGTCGTCCCGTCTTCCAATTCTATATTTTCTGATATTAATTTGGTACGTGACAAAACAATTTCACCGGCAATATTCTTAAACCACACTTTTCGTTTATCAAAGACAAATGTCATTCTCTCTCCGTTTCCACCATCAGCAAATTCGCTTACATCAGTGGCTATATAATCCCAATCTTTGCCTAATATATCCATGATGGTTTCCCATTCTTTTAAGTCATTGACTTCCTGTACTGCTATTAGATCAAAATTTGATATTATCTCAGCGATATAAAACAGGTCTTCCAGATTTCGATTGCCATGTTTGGCCCCGTTTTTTCCAAGATCCCTGATATTCCATGTAGCCAGGAGAAGGTTTTTATCCAGATCTTTTGACGGTAATTCTTTTACCAACTGGCTTTTTAACTTCAACAGGTTTGCTACCGTTCTTTTTTTTACATCAACAGGCAATGAGCTTTGTTTGAGTTTTGGATAATAGGGCATATGTATTATTTTTGAAATGAATAAGCAAATGTATCATCAGATATTCTATTTTGCAATATAACTTTTGTTATACAATCAAAATAAATTTATTTGTACATACTTTAGTTCAAAAAGCAACTTGAACCTACTCATCCAATGCTTTGTAAATCTGTACTGTCAACCCTTTATATTTACTAATTCACTTAATGTAAAGATACTGTTATTGTCCCACCCGCTTTCGCGTTGTGGTCGGTTTAAGAACAATTGGACTTCACCAAATGGCTTGCATCATGTCTTTACCTTGAAAGATGGCGGCAATTTTTCTTTTGATAACTGAAATGATGTTGTATTTCACTCCTGACACATGCTCTTTCATCAAATTAGTCTTAAGCCGAAGCATCCGTGATTTTAGTGCACTCGCCAGATAAAATACTTAATTAAATATGGTTCTTTTTCCAAATATCTGCGTTAAAAATACTCGCCGTAGCTACTGCTACGTCTGTGTTTTTTGCCTTAATCTTTAAAAAA
The DNA here is from genome assembly GCA_016714445.1 of Saprospiraceae bacterium. Taxonomy (GTDB): domain Bacteria; phylum Bacteroidota; class Bacteroidia; order Chitinophagales; family Saprospiraceae; genus OLB9. The sequence goes on from JADJNF010000009.1 coordinate 267,282, forward strand.
ATAACGTCCATTATAATTTAACTCTTTATCCGGACAGAGCACTGGTCAGTTTATTGTTGTTTGCTGCATAGTTGTAAGTCAGGTTGTCTATGGTATTGTACAGGCAGCTACCGGCATCGGTATAATAACCGGTTCTGTTCAAGGTCAGGATATTTCCTCTGATGTCATATGTTAGTACTTCATTATATCTATTGCTTACGCTGGCCACATTTGCCGCACTGACATCATAATAGGTGGATGCACTCATCCTGTTCAAAAAATCGTAGGTATAATTATATGCCTGTCTGTCTCTCCCTCTTACCCGCCATGCGATCTGGTTTCATTTATGGCACAGCCATAGCATCACAGCGACGTAGTAAATACTACGCCGAGCAGGGGGGTTGGGTAAAATCAAAAGCCACACAACTTTTCCTTTCTGTTGCATGGCTTTCGTTTATACTATTCATTCTGTCGATGATTCATGGCACAGCCATCAATTCGCAAGGACATAGGTGCTACCTACGCCCAGCATGGGCACTTTCCCGATTTATTTATATAAAAGCCTATTTTTGATTTTCTAAATTGTTCTATTAGAATTTAACCATTCCTTTCCGTTCCAGGATGGACTAAATCCACCTATTTTATCTATGTGAAAGTCGGGATCATCTACTTGTATTAAAGTTATTAGTTTTTTACCTGTTAATAACCAAGTCCAAGATTCATTAATAATTATTTCCAAAATACTTTCAGAAACATCTTTTGAATTTTCATAAAACGCATCGAATTGACGAAAAACAATAACTAACCCTGTTGTCTTATTATTGAATAAATCTCACAAACAATCTCCAAATGCCGCTAAATTTTCACCATAATATTGTGGAAATTCAAAAGCATCTTTCATCTTTGATTGATAATTTGAAATCGTCCAATTTTTTAAATTTACATCGATAATATTGTAGCCAACATTTACAAGTGATTTTATATCTTTATTTAGTATTTCATGTGAAAAATATTTACTTATTGGGCCATCTCTTAATATAAGCCAATCCAAGTTTTCTGCTTCGTCATAAGTACTATTCCATTTCCAATTATTCATATTCCAATTATTAAATCAATGCTTAAATTCTGTAAAAGTTTTATAGTGGTCTCTTGTATAATAAGTTTTTCCATCGCTTCCCACTACCATACGCTCACTACCTCTTGTAGATCCATGCTGAGGTGCAGGATTAATATCGTATTCTCTGTATTCTATTGTATTACCTTTAGAATCTTTTTTAGGTAAAGTTTGACCACCTTCTCTTCCATCATTTTTAAAAATTTTGCCACCTTCTTTGGTTCCTGGTATTTTGGTTTTTGATTGGTTGCCACCATTTAACACATATCTTGCAAGTTTTTTGAGAGCTTTTAATTTACCTGATCCAATGCTTAAAACTCCTGCTGGACTTTTGTTTTGAATACTTCCCGCTATTCATTCAAGATTATCAGTTATTAGATATGCAGTAATTTCATCCGAAGCAGATCCATCCGAAGTAACTACACCTTTCCAAACCTGTCGCCAAAACTCCCAATTCCATTCACTTTTTAAGTCAGATGGAATTTCTCCGTTTGATTTTATCCTGTTAAATATAGCATTACTCACAATCCAATTAAAATCATAACCATCATTTATTTCAAACTCTTCTTTTGTCTGCTCGTTTATAATTCTTGTTGCGATACTTAGACCCATCATTCCAGTTGGATCTGTATGAGAAATGGGACTATTAAAAGTATAAACATATGGTGACCATTCGGGAGCTGCTTCTGCCAGCGGATCGACCTGTCCCCATCTTCCGATACTTGGGTCATAATATCTAGCCCCATAGTCAGACAAGTTGAGACCATGATCAAGATTTAGCTCTTTACCATTGTATTGGTAAGGGTTGTCCTTGGCTGCATCATTGATCATCCACGGGCCATCATAAGTCATTCCACAAAAGCACTTTGGCAGTCGCTCAAAGTGTTTTGACTTCATGGCTGCTCCTCGTTTTACTACGGGGCGGACATTCCGTTTCACTTCGGCCACAAGCCATTTCGTATGGCTCGAACAGGCTCGTTCACCAAATGCATAATACCCACCCACCCCGCCACTGGCTGGGTTTCTTCGCTTGAAGCACTTTCATAGCACACCCACCCGTTTCACGGTTCTCTCCGTCAAAGGCTCTTGCCTTTGGTACTTCGTACTACACTCCTTTCACCCTTTGGGATCGCTCAGTCACTTGCAATATCTCGTTAGTACTGCTATTTGTTGTAACATCTATGATACCATTTAGGTTCTTATCGGTAAAAGAAAATCAACCGCCCACCCCGCCACTAGCGGGTTCCTTCGCTTGAATGCCACCTGTGGGCATTCATTTTTATGATATAAATAATCGCTCAGTCTTCAAAATGATCTTTGATGTTGTACTCTTTCTGCCCATTTGTTTTTGTGGGAGCAAATTATAAATTTAAAAATTATAGGATCACAGTTGCAATCTGCGACCATCGGGGGTGGTGTGGGGGAGATTGAGATGGTTGTAGGTGATGGTGTACATATCTCTACAAAAATAGTCATATTTCCGGAACAAACGCATCAAGTCCTTCCATTTTAAGGTAAGGAGTTAGGATGGGTTAACAAAAGCCACACAATTTTTAGTATTTATTGTGTGGCTTAATTATTATCATCTTAAATCGCTTAACTCATTATTCGAGTTTCATTTTTGCTTTTTTTAAACTTTTAAGAATTTTTTCATATTTGATTAAATCTTCATTTTCAATTTTGGTAATTATTTGATCTAAATTAATTTCATCACTTATCGGGCTTTCAATGATTTGATAAATAAAATCACTTTGGTTATAATTTTGTAAAATTTCTGCAAAATCTATGTGGTTAATTGATAATGCTCTGAATACTAACTCATTTGCAAACTGCATAAATTCAACGTTTTCAATACATTGGGTATCAATCACACTTATTAACAACTCTATTTCATCTTTTTTAAAGGTTCCCGCTTTGTCAATAGTAACAAGTATATCTATATCACAAGGTTGAGAAATTAATTCGATTTGTGTTACTTCAGAAGCATTTATTATAGGCGATTTATCCTTGCTAATTATGCAACTATTTATAAAAACAATAAAAAACAATTGATTAATACTCATGAAAATGAAATTTTAATAATTCTTCGCGATTCTCTTTTAATTTTTGAACTGATGCATTTTTATCTCCTCTCTCTATTATAATTTTGCCAGTAGAATTCCCAGTAGTACCTCCACTCCAATCAAAATTTGAAAAAAATGATTGTACATCGTCCGGGCAAATTGTAACACAACCTTCAGATCCTCTACTGCTATAATTCCCCTTATTTGATGCTCCTGAATGAACATTTACATATTGCATCATTACATCATCACCATTAGGATTTGTCCCCGGAGTTTTTCTTTGGTCGCTATTATTGACAAGGTTTAACCCTTGTTTAGTACCACCTTTATGACCACTTCTATTATTATACTTGTGTTCTCCTTCATTTGCTGTATTAGATTTAGTGGAGTTATTGGTGTTTGAAATTGAATTCGGATAACTACTTCCTGAATAAGGTCCATTTAAATCATATGTTTGATCATCGTACACATAAATTTCTGCTGTGTAAGATGTTCCAGAAGTGCCATTATCAGCAGGCCTATTAGCCTGATCAAAAACATAAACTCTGGTACTATCACCATTTATATCAATAAATCTTATTGGATTATTACTGGCATATATATAAGGTGATTGCCAAGGAAATTTTTCCGCAAATCTATCAATCGAATGAAAAATTCCCAATGTTGGATTGTAGTATCTCGCCCCGTAATCATACCATCCCAGACTACCTACCAACTCTTTTCCATTATACTTATACTTTTGAGAAGTACCGCTGGTATAAAAGCTACCTTCCTGATTCTTCCGCAAAAGCACTTTGGCTGACGCTCAAAGTGTTTTGACTACGCTAATCGCTCCTCGCTCCGCTTGCGGGGCGAAAGCTACGTTTCCCATCGGTCACGAGCCATTTCGTATGGCTCGAACGGATTCGTTCACCTAATGGATAGAAATGATGTTCAGATATAAGTGTAGGCCCGGATTTGAAAACTACCCTTACATTACCTAAGTGGTCTTTGATATAAAAATGATACTCATAGGTAGTACCCGTGATTCTTTCTATCTTCCCGCAAAAGCACTTTGGCTGTCGCTCAAAGTGTTTTGACTCCATGGCCGCTCCTCGTTTTACTGCGGGGCGGACATTCCGTTTCACTTCGCCCACGAGCCATTGCGTATGGCTCGAACAGGCTCGTTCACCACAAAAGCACTTTGGCTGTCGTTCAAAGTGTTTTGACTTCATGGCCGCTCCTCGTTTTACTGCGGGGCGGACATTCCGTTTCACTTCGCCCACGAGCCATTGCGTATGGCTCGAATAGGCTCGTTCACCACAAAAGCACTTTGGCTGTCGCTCAAAGTGTTTTGACTCCATGGCCGCTCCTCGTTGTACTGCGGGGCGGACATTACGTTTCACTTCGCCCACGAGCCATTTCGTATGGCTCGAACAGTCTCGTTCACCAAAAGCATAATAATGGTTCTTCATGCTAATGCTTGATCTCCAATCCGTTATGATTTGCAAAATCTCACTATTTGTCGAATTATCAACATCAATCTTGCCATTATTGTTTTTGTCAATGAAGGTGAGTCTTATATTGCTATCATGCCTACGGCTTGACTAAAGGAGTGGTCTTTGATACTGTATTATGTACACATTTCTTCACCTTCGAGTGCATTCCAACGATGAATCTTGGAGCAGCCATGGCTCTAGTTTATACTATTGATTCTGTCGCTTATTCATGGCACAGCCATAGCAACACGACGGTCACACAAAGTCATGCTGAAGCTTGATAAACTGTGAAATGCAGCGGTGCAACCTACGCCTATCAGTTGATATTTATTTTGTAATTTTGACATCAGTATCTGCCTAATTGTCAGATAAATACGTATGGTATAATTTTGGTACGTTAACTTTAAAATAATTTCATGAAAGTTAAAGAGTTAATCAAAGAATTGAACAAGTTCAATCCAAATGCGGATGTTCTTTGTTATACTGAAGATGAAGGTTTATTCAAAAAAGATAATGGTTTTAGGTTACTTATGATTGATCATATTTCTAAAGTAACTGCCACAAAATGCAGAACTAAAGAAAATACACCATCATTAAAATTCGAAGAGTCTAGTCTCTCAGAAGAACATGTACTTTTAAATGTAATTGCTGATTTTTAGATTTTTACTGCCTTGGATGCAGGCTTAGCTAGGCGTAGGCGCAGCCTACGCCTAAATGATGCCAAATTTTTAATTTGAATACGAAGCACTACATCCATCATATATCTACAATATCTATTTCTAGTAAAAATACCTGTCTGCCAGCCAGATCTACCCAATCAACGACTTGAAAAGTAAGATAGTAAGATCCTGTTTTATCATATATTCGAAAAAGCAAATACAATGTATCATATAGGCAACATTTAAAGTGTCAAATTATCTCATATTTGTTTATTTTGTGTCTTTTTGATAACTTTGCACTATAATGATATCTTTTATGAAGCATGTAGGAACAATTATCAAAGGCTTGAGAGAAGAAAAAGGTCTTACACAACAGCAAATCGCTGATCTGGTACTTATGCATCGATCCAACTACTCCAAAGTGGAAAAAGGTGAACGTGAACTATCACTCGAAGCTATCAATAAAATTGCTTCTTACTTCGGTCTTAACATTGATCATCTACTCAATGCAGAACAAAACATTCCCCAAGAGATAACCACCGAAGATAAATCTCTAATGGAACAAGTAAAGCTCATCGCTCAACTCGAACCAGATGAAAAAAATATGGTCTTTAAAATGATCGATACCTTTCTTACCAAAAAGAAGTTTAAGGATTTCTTTCAGAAAAATATCGCTGCGCTCTAAAACAACAAAAGCCACACAACACTTTATCTGTTATGTGGCTTTCGTCTATGTTTATAGGCACAAGTTGCAAACTTGCGCCAGCAGGGGCTAGATGGCTTTATTAAATCTGTTAAACTTAAAAATATTGCTGCTCTATAAAATAACAAAGCCCCTGCGAAGCAGAGGCTTTGTAGAATATTATTAAGTTAATTAAAGTTTGATTTTCATAATCCTACTAATGGGATTAAAGAATAAAATGATCAGGAACAGTAAGCCTAAAAATGCATTATACAACCCATTATTTAGATCAATTTGTGAAGCTAGATTTGTATAAATATAGTATTCAGCAACAAAAAACAAACCTATTATCAAAACAAACAAGGCTGGCTGATTAGTCTTAAAGGCATAATATATTGGTGCTGTAAAAAGTATACTTACCAAAGTAGGTAAAAACAAAAATATCCACATATAGTAGAATACATCTTGTAAAGTTCGTAATTCATTTAACTTAATTAAAGCATAATTACCATTCTTAAACATCATAAATATGTAAAAAGCCAAGTACTTTATAAATATGAATAATACTATTTTTTTTATTGTAGGCTCAAACATGGTTTATCTTTTAAAAAATTGTGATGGATAATAAGAAAAATTAAATATAGGGTTACCACCTGTACCTGAAGATGAAATAGGTGTTGTACCTGTACGAGCCGAATGTGTTTTTACAAATGATGGTTGATTGTATTGCATTATACTACTTCCATTAACCGATAACGATGCTGATGGAAATACTCCTGTATAAGCAGAAATGGAAAGATTGCCATTCGATTTATTGTAATCAATATTTAATTTTTGAGCAACATCAACTATTTTGAAGCCCATAGCATTCATTCCTAGCTGCTCAATAGGCGATACACTAGCATGTTGTTCAAAACCAATATTCACACCTGTTGATGTAGTTGTTGCACTCAATGAATTATTTGAACCACCTTCGCCTGGATAATAATCTCGAGCCGTTCCAACAGGGGTTGGACCTACTTTAATTGACTTTGTTGCAGACAAACTGGTTAACTCTCCATTACTATTCTCATTGCCTGTTACTGTTACTGTTGAAGTTAATTTGTCTCCTGCTGGTTTATCGCCCATTGGCCCATCCCATAGGTTTTTATCAATGTAACTATTGAAGTTAAAAGTTAATGTCTTACCAAGATAGGTTTCTCCTGCTTTTGTTGTTGCTTGAGAGTTGGCATTATTATCCCATCTGATATTACCTGAAGCATCTTTAACAAAATCATCTGGAGACATCCCTGTAGGATCGGTAAATCTAACAGGGTTATTAAAGCCATAACAATAAGGAGAATGAGCAGGCATATCACTTGCCAAAGGATCGACACCAGTAAATCTCCCCACACAAGCATCATACCATCTAGCCCCATAGTCATACCATCCCAGACTTCCTACCAGTTCTTTCCCATTATACTTATACTTTTGAGTAGTACCGCTGGTATAAAAACTACCTTCCTGATTTAAGCCAAATGGGTAATAATGGTGTTCAGATATGAGTGTAGGCCCTGATTTGAAAACTACCCTTACATTGCCTAAGTGGTCTTTGATGTAGTATTGATACTCATAGGTAGTACCTGTGATTCTTTCTATCTTCCCGCAAAAGCACTTTGGCTGTCGCTCAAAGTGTTTTGACTTCATGGCCGCTCCTCGTTTTACTGCGGGGCGGACATTCCGTTTCACTTCGCCCACGAGCCATTTCGTATGGCTCGAACAGGCTCGTTCACCAGCTTCATGGTAGATCATTTTTATTCCGGTACCTTCATATTCCACATCTCCAAAGTATGTTGTCGTCACACCACTTACGGTACTCTGCCATTTTCTGCCTGCTGCATCATATACATTTGTGATAGTACCACCAGTGCCACTGATGGTGTGGGGGAGATTGAGATGGTTATAGGTGATAGTGTTATATGGAGTATTGGTTCGGCCTGTCAGGTTGCCATTGGCGTCATAGCTATATGATTGTGACGTGCCTCCTGTTGTGGTAAAACCAAAACTCATGATCGAAGCATCACTTACAGATGTCAGTCGCTGAGCACCTGTGGAAGGATAGTTATAAGTAAGCGTATCTATCTGTCCAAAACTGGAAGTACCGCTTTTCCCATATCGGCCAAGTTTCAGGATATCTCCATTAAGATTGTAGGTCAGATTTTCGTTATACCGGTTGACATTGGTAGTGCCCGTGATTTCTCCATACTTAGAGCTGGTCATGCGGTTGAGTCCGTCATAGGTAAAGCCATATAAAGACTTGTTTCGGCTGGTTCCATTGACGACACAACTACTGCCGGTACGCCACTCCATGGATGATATATTACCGTTTCGGTGGGCAGTTGCAGAAATATTTGAATTGGCTATCTCATATTTGAGTTTCATACGAAATAAATCAGTGTTGCATACATCAACATCGTTGATGTCAGTCAGCCAACCACGTATATTATACTTATAATCTATGGTTTGTATCCCTGTACCCATTGTTTTGGTTTTCAATTGGTCTGATTCTGTGTATGTATGTGTAGTAACAAGATTTTCAGTGCCATTGTTTATTCGATGATACTTTGTGTACATCCTGCCAGCATGGTCATATGTCATCCTGTCTGTGGTAAATAGTGTGCTCGATATGCCACTTATGGTAGCTTTGTGTTCTCTTGATCTGTTGAGTTCCCACCCTGCAAAATGATAAGATATCCATTCAAAATCTGTATTATTGTAAGTATGTTCTGTTCTGATATGCAAAGCTCGTCCAAATTTATCGAAAAAGGTTGAGGTTTTGCTAAATAAAGATGGCGCTGAACCATTTGAATTTAGAATCCCGGTCTTAGTTTGGGTCATTTTACCTCGTACAAATAAATGATTGGCTGTAGCCGGATGATTTGTACTAAATGTTGAAGGATAATTGGTCGATCCCACTGTAGGAAGTGTCTGGTAGGCCATGTCATCTACATGTGATGCATCATTATTAAAATCAAAATCATCATAATAGTTGATTATATATGGTTCTGTAAGCGAAGTGGGAAATGACTGTGTTTTGGTGTAAAAATGATCACCTGATGTAGTATTTGGACTTTCATATAGTGTTTCACTGCCGGTCGGGCTGGATGTACCTGTATATTTTCCTGTCTGTATAATTCGGCCTTGTATATCGTACTTGGTGTAGGTTTTAAAACCATTGGGATCTTGTTCCAGTATCACTCTGTCCAGTCTGTCGTAGGTATATACATAAGGGTTGTCTGTGCCGGGTACCCTTTTTGTACTCAGTCGATATTCCACATCATAAGTGTATACAAATGAGTGCCTCAAGACTGATGCAGTGCTATGTAAATTTGTCGGCGTGCTATGCAATAATACAGCTCCTTCCGGTTGAATGATCTGAACGACTTTTCCTGCGGTATTATAGATATAATAGGTTTTAGATCCGCCCATGTCCTGCATAATTAATCTACCCAATTTATCTGTGTAGCTTATTACTGTTTTATTATCTTCATCTTCATTGATGGTTTTAAATAAAGTATTGGCAGGATAGTATGAGTTGGCCGTTTTTGGATTTCGGACTTCATTGGCATTGGCAAAATAAAATGTTTCTGATGGATATGAATTAAAATTTTGTCCAGGGTGTTTTGTACCTGTTTGCCGCTCAAGAGGTGAGGGTTCCAGTATTTTTTCAGTATAAGCATATGTACCATCACCTGAATTAAATGTATTCCAAAAAGCAACCTGTTCTGTTGGTGCGTTTGACCTGAAAACCTGATCATAGGTAGTGGCCGCATTTGCCCCTGTGTACGGTAGAAAATCCTTTACTTCCCTACCAAAATCATCATAAGCAACATGTTTATACCAATCCTTAGATGTGGGCGAAAAGTCAAGTTTTACCGATTGTGATGCCCTGCCTAATCCGTCAAAATAGTTGAAAGTACGAATTACATTACTCCCCGTCAGGGCTGTAACACCAGCAACTGTTGTTTGACCTGACTGCAATACTTCACGTTCAACAATAGTATTTTTTGAAAATGAAATTGTATTATATTGATATTCATTTGTTTTTATGAGATGATCATCATGATTGTATATCCCTGTGAGACGATATAAATTATCATATTCAAATCTGGACAATCTTCCTGATTCGTCTCCCACAGCCGTTAATACATTTGTTTGATAGTCATAACTGAAGGTCTGCAATAAAGCATCTATAGGGTATAACCTCAGCTCGTCGATGAGTACAACATCCTGATATGGCTCTAAGTTGAACTTGTCCTAAATTACCTGTTCCTGCCGTAAAATTAATAATATATTCAAAGATCTTACGCCCAAATTTTTTAAGTGTCTGCGGTCTATTTTTTCAATATCAAAAAGACTTTCAGTCAGATATAATTTCTGAAAATGTCTCATAGCTTCATCATTACTTCGTAAACCCAAAAAACAAACCAAATGTGCGCTCAGGTACTCTAAATTTATTACTATTTATTTCAGAAAAACTAATATTTACAGGTCTAAGTCCTACTCTCAAATCCAGATAAAGATGGTCACCTATTTCTCTTTGAATGCCATATAGTATTTCAATACCTAAGAAAAATAAATTAGAATTTTCAGTAGGTGACTGATCGTCATATTCTTTGCGAATGCGCTTATGTCGTCCAGCCAAATTTACAGCAAGATAATTGGCCGAAAGTCCATTTCCTACTTTCCCTGCCAATCTTCTTTTTTCTAGATTGTAATAATATCTAACCTCTCCAAATAAAACGTTTGTAATATTGTGGCTATATCCTTCTGTGACAGTAAAGTGAATGTCGCTATAATTTCTTCTTTTAAAGAAACTAAAGTCTAATCCTCCCACAATAGATATAGGATTATTGGGCAAAAGTTGTTCGTAAGAAGCATTTAAACCATGGCCTTTGAAGTTTGTAAATTCTAATATTCTTAAAAAATCAAATTTTATTAAATGTGCCTTACTCTGATGATAATTTACAAAATTGTATTTTTTTCTCTTTGAATGTAGTGAAATACCTAAATCCAACGATGGAATTAAGTATAGCCTTGAGGTAGTACGTATTACATCATAATTATCGGGATTTAATTCACTTGTCTTCAAATTTGCAAAATTCAATCTGAAATTATAGTACATTACATCAAATATTCTTTGCTGAAAACCGATCGCAAATATCGCACCATGGGTAATCGCAGTTTTACGACCAAAATTTTTAAGTTTGCCTGTAAATAATAATTTGATGGAATCAATATTAAAATCTTCAGCATTTTGATACTGATCTGCATAATAAATTCCATATCCTACCCCAAGATATAGTCCTGAGAGATTTGTTTTTTGACTTGACTTACTATATGAAATAGGATAAAAATTAACAAAGCCATGAGCTCCTCCAAAGTTAAAATTAAGGTCTGTCGTAAAGTCATTTTTATTGAAGTAGGGACTAATAGAAAAAGTATTGATCGAGCCTTTAATGCTAAATTTATGAAATAACCTCTGTTCCACTCCGAGATCAGCTAAACCTATAAGCCACATTCGTGATATATCTTCTTTATTGAGTTGTAAGGATTCATAATTCTTAAGGAATAAGGGTTCCTGGGTAGGATCGATATCTATATCCAAAGTATCCTGACTTTTTAAATTTATTTGTATCATTAATTGTATTACTAGAGCTAATAATTGTATTCTCATTGTTTGTTGATTTAATGGTTGTAAATATTGATGATACTGGTTTGTGCTGTCAGATTGAAAATACCATTGTCAGAATTATTCCCCAATATATATTGCAATTTTGATTGTTGCTTTTTCATGAAATCCGGCAAATTTATATTGGTTTGAATAATGTTAAATTTTATATCAGGCAACGTGGATGGCGATGTTCGCCAATTAATTTCCGACCTTAATATCTGCCATTGAAAAATGTAATTGTTTTTTTGATTGGATAAATGTATTTTTGAATCTGTGGCATCAAGCTCACATTTTCCCATGATATTATTAAGTTTTAATACGATATTGACTATGGTAAAATTACCATTGAAGCTACTATTATTGATATTACATTCTCCTAGTGTTTGGATAAAATCGCCTAGCAATTCACAATTATTTACGGTTATTTTACTCAATTTTGTTTGGAAGTTTATCTTACTTTTAATATTGATTAGTACTAAACTGCCAATATTCAGATGAATAGTTACTCCTTCCACTTTTGGCATAAATATCTCGAGATAAGTTACATGTTTACATTGGGGTTTCTCTTTTATTCCCTTGGGTAAAACGACCGAATTAGATATTCTAATTTCATCATTAAGCTTTCCGATAAGGCATTTTGACCATTCTATTTCTTTTTCTACTTTGTTCTTATCTGACTTATGTTTAACTTCTCTTTTTATATTGACCTGGATATATTCTTTGGACCAGGATTGGATGGTGATGTGAGCATGTTGTACATTTATATCCAGATCATCCTTGCCACTGAGTAAGAATTTATGGCTCTCAGTACGAGTGGCTGTATATCCTTGGTGTTGACCTTGGATGGTGCTGACTAACGTCATGATTACCATTGTTATTAAAGACTTCATATCTAAATATTATTGATAATTTCTGAAACCATTTCAGTTTGGTTGATGCGTAAATAAGTGAGTTGTCTCATTAAAAAATCCGTTTCTCCTAATTCTTCAATGGCTTCTAAGGTCATTTGGTAAGACTTGTGATTTTCGTTCCATCTTTGTGCAATATCGGTTTTATACAGATCTTCGCAAATAATCAAATATTCAAGACAAAAATTTTCAAATGTTTTATTCATAATATCGTCTTGCTTTTGATCTATAACATAATTTCCTATGGGAGCTTCGTTTATATTTTGTTCCGATGTGCTATTTTTAAGTGTTTGGAAATATACCAAAGCCAAAATCCCTACACCTAAAAATATTAACAATATGATTCCTTTGAAAATCATTTTATGCTTGTATCCGCTTTCAAAAATATAAGGTTTACTGGTAGTATATCTTGGTAAATTTTGAAATTGTATTTTCCAAAATAAATCATTGTCCACAGGAGCCTGATATTCAGGTAACTTATTAAAAGTATCTTTCCAATTTTTATTATCCTTATCCATTTTTTAAAATTTCTTTTAACCTTATTTTAGCGTGGTGCAATTGTGATTTTGATGTCCCGATCGCTATGTTTAATTGCTCACTTATCTCTTTATGGCTCATATCTTCCATAAAATAAAGTGTCAAAATGGTACGAAAACCTGGACTTAATAGCATGAATGCCTTTTCTAATTTTTCTGTTTCAACATCCGGCGCTGATATGGATTCATGCGGCAATTTATCAGGAACATTGTCATCCCAAGTTAAAATTTCATTTACTAGGGACTTCAAAGCTCTTAGAGATTTTCTGACTGCAATGACCCTCATCCAAGAGTATAAAGAAGATTGATGCTTGAATGAGCCAATACTTTTGAATACTTCTATAAATGTATCCTGCAAGACTTGTTCAGCCAATTGATCATCCTTAACGATTCTTTTTGCCAAAGTGTAAATGCTATCTTTATATCGTTCATATAGACGATTTTGTGAAGTCCTATCCTGAGCTTTCACCATTTTTATGATTTCATCTACTTGTTCGTCCGGATTCATTTCATAATCGTTACATTGTTATAGTGTCTTTTTGTGATAGAAATGGTTGTATAACTTATCTGCTTTTATCCATTATTTATTTGTCCATCATGATAAAGGTAATTTTTTTATGGTAGTTGTTAACTTTTTTAAGTAAAAAAAATGATTACAAATAGCCTTGAATTGTAACAGCCCATTACAAATTTCGATTTATTATATTATACATCAAAAAATTTAATTCGATGACTGCAAATGCCCCTATTCTGCGGGCTGTCTTGTGTGGCTGGATTGCTTCGTCTATGTCATGTTTTTTTGATGACTACACTATTAATAAAGCTTGGTGTAATATGTAAACAGGTAATCAAGAATATCATAAATCAACCCTACCCTTTCATTCTTTGCCGATGGCCGATTGGGTGGACATTATTCAATGAAACCATGATAGATTGGTAAGTTTAATATTGGTTGAATTAATGGATTTTATTGTCATTAGTTTATGCCTATACTGACCACATTTTGTTTTTCAAATAATTGTGTCGACGTAGTATTCAAAATCCATACATTGGCAAATGAAATTTTTTATACACCAGTCAATTTTTTTTCCAAATCAAAAATTGAAAACACCCTGTCATAAACACAGCCCGGCCAATGATAAACCCCTGTCTATTCTCTAATCTGAATCTGTTCAGGTTCCGTCAATACCATCTGGGATTTGCCTTTATAGTCCGTAATCTTTCCATTGATACAGATGGTTTTGTTTTTCAATAAGGCCAATAGATTGTAGGGAAATCTAAGCTGATCCGCAGGGTAAATCACGGCAGTGAAAAGTTGGTCCGGATATTTGCCCCCAAAGTTGATGTAGATCATTTTATTTTCTCCTGTGGGTCTATAGATTTCTGCGACCAAATCACAAAAAGTGACCAACTTGTCCCGGTACTGATCGGCAGTATGTATGGTTACTTTGGTAGTGTCCTGCCCATTTGCCGCAAGAAAAAAAGAGCTGATGAAGAATACGATAAAAAAATGTTTTGACATAATATGGATGTTGTTGAAGTTATTTATAAACACTTTATAAAATTAATCGAATTTGTCTGATTTTTAATACAAAACTATTATTGAGTTTTATAGTCAAAGTCATATAAAAAATGCCGAAATATCAAAAAACTATGCATCTGCACCATCTTATATTTCACTGAAAAACTGCATGAATGGTTTGCGATTAAAATAACAAGATCTTTTATATATCACTTCGATATTAAAAGGTCAAAGATAAATTGAAAATTACAGAAAAAAATACGTATTTGTACGTAGTCTTCTTCCTATACCACTTTCTTCTACGTACTTTTATTTCGGGTATATTTACGCATACCAAATATAACCAACTCACCGACTTTTACACCATCAAAGTGAATGCTGGTACACACTATAAAAACGGGGCGGAATCGAAAAGCCATACGAGTAGATACATCCAAAATATTATAACATGGAACCAGTCTCCAAAAAACCAAATGAGACTCCCGATGCCAAAACAAACACTCAAGTTTCGGGAACAAATTTTCAGTTCAGAACACCGGCAAATATCCAGGATTTTCCGGACGATGCAACCAAACAATCAGAAATGAATCAGTTATGGAGTTCCAACCTGGATGGTTTTACCCGTCAAGGTATGCAGAGTAATCCGTGGAATTCGACCAACACTCCTCCAACCACCAATTACTACAACCCCGTGGACAACAACCCACCAAATAATACAGCCAATGTTCAGTGGTCTGCTTTCCCGGGTCGGTTGGCCTTCAACTTCCCCTCAGCAACTCAAAGTCAACTAAATCAAATGGCAGATACAGGCGTCATGCCCGGGCCAATATCCAATAATCCCTGTGGAACTGCCACACAAAACATTCCATATTATCCTTATGGTCCTCGTGGATGGCAGGATGAATATTGCGAATGGGCTGTTACTAAAAATGCTTCAGGTCAAATCATAAGGATAGACTTCACTTGCGAAAATCCCGAATACTGGAACAGCCTCTGGCTAACTGATCCCAACAAAGTGCTCACCTTATACCAAACTATATTAGATAAACCACAGATCACCCTGGCAGACCTGAGCCTACCCGGAGTCACCAATCCCATCACCCAGGGCCCAGTCTACAATCCATTAAACAAATGGAACAGCGGCACTGTATCTGATGACAGTCAGGGCGGCGCCATACATCTCACCAGCACACCGAATACACTCCAAACTGAAATAGGACTCGCTACTGCAGCTACAGTTCAACGCAACAATCCATCCGGCACTACCGGAAATACATCCTGGCCATCCAGTCAGTACAATGCCTTACTTTGTGATGCCCAGTACGGACAAAAAAACAGGAACAGCGATCCCAACATAGGGGGCACCGTAAATAGTTTTGTAACTGCTGCCAATATGGTGACGCTGGCAGACCCACCGGGTTTATACATACAAATGCCCAATTTTTCTACTTATGCAGCACCACATGGAGACGATGTTTCCCAATTCTGGACCATAAAACGTGGTTCACTTACATTAAATGATCAGAGTGGCAATAAGTTGCCGGGCAATTTTATACTCCACGCCGTTTTTGAAGTACCTGCTTCCAAAGGTTATACCGTCAGCGATATCACTATAGGCGGCGTACCGATTACCTGGGGCTCACAAGTGGCAGCAACTTTCAAAATGCAGATCGTCGCCAGTGCATATGCCGGCACAAAACCCGCCGGATATGATGCTGTAGGCAATACATCTCCGTCCAATACCTTTGCACAGCCATTACAATTGTTTTATGCTGACTTTTTTAATGCTGCATACAACACTATGGTACCCAATCCTGTCAATAACCCCATTTCACTGCTGAGCAACAGTACTTTTATACCATCGGTAATCTTTCTGAGCAACAATGGTGCATCCATGGTCATCACTTGTGCTACATGTACAGCTGCAGCAGGCAATCCTGCCACTTATCCAAATGTAAGTTTTGATGATCCGGGCATTACTGCAGTGGTCACATCTGTGCAAAATAATGTCAACTATGCAGTTCCTGGCAATAGTATGCCAAGTAACAATACTGCTATTTTTATCACGGTATCTGTAGCAAAGAATACTATACCTGGTGCAAGGAGTGTATTTGTTACCAACCCGGGGCAGTCCTTGAGTACTGCTATGCCTGCCTTACTGATGGTTCTCCCTACCACCATTCAGGCCAATATCAAATGGCAAAAGACGGGCGTCAATGTCTCCGCAGGACAACCGGTTAATATTACTTACCAAAGCGGACTATGGACAGCCAATCCAAATGACAACAATGGCCAGTTGTACAATGCTTATGGCAATCCTGGTTTCATAGCAGCAAAACCGGGATACACGATGCCAGGTCAAAATGAAGGCGCTCTTATCGGGAAAATAGGAAATACAGTTTTTCTGGTCGGCATGGGAGTCACCTCTCCCTCCAATCTGAGCGGAGAATTGGAGCTATGTATCAATGATGATCTGAATGGAGTCTATGGTCAGGGATTTAAAGACAATATTGGCAGTATTACGGTACTAATAGACTAATTTAAGACAAGCATCATCAACATGTGAAATTGCCGAAAATGCACCTGATTGAATCCCGGATTATGCGTTAAGTATTATGATAAAGTTCTTTCGCATAGTTCGGGTAAATCAAAGAGCGGTTCAACAAAATGAATGACGAATGACGAATGGCGAATGACGAATGAAGAATTGAGCTGAACAACCGTATGCGGAATTATAAAATGGGAGGTCATCCCTTTAGGGAATGAGGGTAGCGGGGGGCGGAATCACGAATTGAGCTGAACGACCGCATGACAAATGATAAAATGGGAGGTCATCCCTTTAGGGAATGATGGTAGCGGGAGGCGGAATGAAGAATTGAGTGGAATGACCGCATGACAAATGATAAAATGGGAGGTCATCCCTTTAGGGAATGAGGGTAACGGGAGGCAGAATGAAGAATTGAGTTGAACAACCGTATACGGAATGATAAAATGGGAGGTCATCCCTTTAGGGAATTAGGGTAACGGGGGGCGGAATGACGAATGAGCAAAACAACCACCGTATGAGGAATGATCAGCAATCCTTGCAAGCCGACAACTCCACAATTCAGAAACTAAGCAAATCAACAATTTCAACAAATTAGAAAATCATTAAATGAACATGAATCCATCTTTGTGGCACTTGCCCGATAAACGTGTTCAGGCAGGCACAAACCACAACGATTATTTTTTATCAAACCCGCCTGCTACAATTCGGGCAGGGATTCCATCTGACCTTTAAAAAAAAACAAAATTTAAACTCATGAAATCAAAAAAAATAATATCAGAAAAATGGCTATTGATTGCCTTGTTCACCTCGGCAATTTCTTGCAATCAAGTAAAAACACCGTCAGAAAATAGTCTGGCTGTGGCCGGTTCATCAACATCACCATCCTGTTCATGCTATTCGATAAGTTCGTTGTATAATGTTATGATTAATTTCAACAATCAGGTACCGGGAGATCTGTCGTCATTCAGCACCCAATCTCAAGCGGATTGTTTTGCCTGGCAGGAATTTATATCCCTCAACTGGCCGGTCAATCCATCGGATAGTTTTGGTAATCCGTATGATCTGGCGCCTGTACAATGGGAAACCTACATGCCCAGAGAAGTACTTTTCCAACCCGGTGGCGTAGCACCTCCCAAATGGGGGACACTGGTCTCTGATGAATACGCTGCCAGATTTAAAAGTCAAAAAATGATATTCACAAAAAACAATACCAAGCTGCTCACATTCACCAGTAAGGTCAATAGTACAGATACGCTCATAGACCTGACCGTTCAGCAGGCAGCGCCTCAGGGAAAACCCAACTGGCTGGGGGCACAAAACGGCACAAATGTTTGGTATGAAATCATGCTGAATGAAGATTACTACAATTTTGTAGTGAAAAACGGGTATTACAATGCACAAACTCAACACGACTCGGTCAAAGCAGGTATTCCGATCAATTTTCCTCAGGGGGTATATCAGGGAACCACCGGAGCTATTGAACTAAAAGCTGCCTGGATGGAAGTGCCCAATCCGACTGCACCACAGTGGAGGAGATACAAACTATCCACGGCCACCGTGCTCGACCCCGGAAGTAACCAACTGCGTACCACAACCGTAGCACTTGTAGGTTTGCACATACTGCACAAAACACAAAACCAGCCCACATGGGTATGGGCTACATTTGAGCAGATAGATAATGTACCGGGCAAAACCGGAAGTCCCGAACCGCCATATGGATACAATTTTTACAACAGCAAATGTACTGCACAGCAGGTGAAAATTAAAACCACTCGTGGTGACTCTACCGTCACTGTTTCCTGTGCGACCAACACATCACCACCGTACTATCTTATGCAGGCACCACCGGTACCGATTCAGTTGACACGCACCAATGCTATAGACTCCATCGATGCAGCTCCAATCAATACCATGATGCAAAAAAACATACGGCAGTTTTATCCCAATGCGGTATGGCAATATTATCAGCTGGTCGATGTGATCTGGTCACAAAGCCTGCAACCCGATCCTACTTCGCCTATACAAGCGCCCCGAAACCTGAACCTATCTTCCATGACCAGCGGGGTCCCCATAGTAGCCAATTCCACTCTTGAGAGTTATGTACAAAAAACCAATACTTGTATAAGTTGTCATGTGTACAGCACCATTGCACCTTATCCGCTGGATACGGCCAATAATAATGTATTCGGAGATTTTAGTTTTGCGATCACTTTTGCTAAGTACAATACAGCTCAGAAGCGTTTGCCTGCTCGAAAAGTTACGGGCAGAAAGAAACAATGATGTCATTTTTTGATTAAAAACAGGTATGGATTGAGCCGTATCTTGGGTTTAATGATATGTTTTTTCAAAATAATAACTCTGTTATACCAAAATCAAGTATAAGTACGTATATTTATCATTCTGAATTGAATTTAATTTGCAAATCATTCAGGAGTAACGTGGTATTCAATGTATTGGGTATTTTGCCGGCATACAGCGTTTGATGGGATGGAATCATTTTTTAACCTTTAAAAAAAACCAAGTTATGCGATCTTTAATCTTTTTTATCTGTGTCTTTGGAATGGCATCGTGCAAACAAGAAGCCACTCCAACGACGGATCCCGCCCCTGCATCAGTTGCTACAGGCAATCAGGATACGATTTCTCAACAAACATTTCTGAACTGGACCACCACCTGGGATTCTCTGGGCAAAGCCTTCACAGATACGTTGTTGGTACAGTACTTTGATATGCCGGTTATCGACCTTAAAGAAACATTGGGTGAAAATCCATCTAAGGCAAGGTTTTATAATGGCCTGGAAGACAAAGGAAAAGGGCATTATGAAGCACATCTTATTTTGACAGCAGTGGGTGATGACGGTAAAGACAAAGGTCAGTATTTTGATATCACTCAACCATGTCCACCTATTTGTAAACCAAAGTGATTGTTTTTTTATTATAGTATAGTTATTGTTCAGGTATGTTTTTTTTAGAATATGTTTAAATTTTAATGTTTGAGCGAAAGTTAGCAAATTTAATTTTAGACAAGGTGCGCCTGAGGCGCACAGTCGTAGCCGGCAGTTACGGCGAAAAATACAACGCTGGATAAAATAATATTTGCCACTTGTAGCCAAATGGTGGAATTTTAAACATACTCTTAATCATAAATTGTTTTTGATTTGGTGTACCTGGTATTTTTTAGATAATATGTTTATTCTCTTTGCAGTAAAAGTGTATCACAAATTGTACAAATTCGGTGGTCACTTTATACCTTGTTTTCAAAGTATAAATAATTATCTCTAATAGTATGTCAGATGTAATTTTAGGTAGAAAATTGCAGGCTTAGCTCACTTCACAGGAAGTTGCTGCTTGCAAAAACACCATAGGATTTTTGATTGGATGAACAATACGTGGATCTTTTCCTCAAAAATATAATACGATATCAGGTGCATGATATTTTTAGGATTATTGTATGGGGTGTAGTCGGTTTATCTGTTTTATTGGCTGGTTTGACCATCATCAGGTTTAAAGCTTTCTCAGGATACCTGAGGTATTACGGATTATGGATTATCAACAGTGCCTTCATGGAGACGGCGGCTAAGTTATTGGTGGACCTTGACTATCAGAACTTATTTCTATTCCATATCAACGCTGTCATTGAGTATACATTACTGGTACTCATATTTGATCATTTGCTGAAAGATATTGGGCAAAAGGGAATACATTTTATACTTTTCCCGGGTATAGCTGCCATATTGCTCAATTCTATTTTTGTTCAGACCCCGCATACGTTCAATTCTTATTCGCTCACATTGATCAGCCTGGCGACGGTGCTGGTGTGTGTGTATTATTTTTTCCTGCTTTCCGACATGTCATGGACACTTGACAAAAAAATGTTTCAGGCCATCCTGATAGGGGCCATATTTATTTTACATATTTCATCATTGCTACCCATTTTATTTGGAAATCATCTGGTGCTTATGGACCTTAATGAACAATATATCGTATGGTTACTCAGGGCATGTATTGTGCTGGTGGTAAAAATCATCCTGTTTTACACCCTTTTGTCATATGTATTTACTGAAGATTTACAAGACACACATTATGAAAGATAGCACTGTAGTAGTTTTTATTGTTGTGAGTATGGTCATTCTACTTATCATCTCATTGAGTGTTTTATGGTTTTTTTATCATACACAAAATAAAATTATAAAACTAAAGCTGAAAGAGCAGGCTGCAAAAATTGAATATCACAAAAATCTGTTGCTCAATACGATCAAAACCCAGGAAAATGAAAGGGCCAGAATAGCCGGTGAATTGCATGATGATGTAGCTTCAAAGCTTAATGTAGTACATCTCAATATTCATTTGCTCAAAAAACTCTCGGGAAATACTCCGGAACATGCCAAAATTATAGATCATATAGAAACATCACTGAATGAAAGTATCCACAGGACAAGAGTGATTTCTCATGAACTAATGCCTCAGGTGCTCAAAAAATTTGGTTTTCATTATGCTTTACATGAATTGGCACAATCGATCAATGTTACCGGCAGCTTTCACTTATTCGTTAAAGATTCCCATCTGTGTGAGATCAGTGATGATTTTAAAATACTCCATTTATTCAGGATTATACAAGAGTTGCTAAGCAATACCATCAAGTATGCACGTGCACAATATATTAATATTAACTTTGAAAAAACCGTTGACCATATTATCATGACGTACCAGGATGACGGTATAGGATTTGATGCTGAAAAATCCTCAGAAGGGCTTGGATTATATAATATAAAAACCAGGAGCGAATTGTTGGGCGGAGATGTGACTTTTAAAAACAGTGAAGAACAAACAGGAAGTATTTGTATAGTAAAATTCAAAAAAGATGAGTAAAATAAGGATAGCCATTGCAGATGACCAACTGTTGTTTATACAGGGATTAAAAATGATCATCGAACAAGATCCGACGCTGGAAGTTTCTTTTTCTGCTCAGAACGGAAAAGTATTTCTTGAAAAATTAATGGCTCAACCAGACATGGCAGATATAGTCCTGCTTGATTTAGAAATGCCCGTGATGGATGGTGTAAAAGTATTGATGGAGATCATCGCCAATAACTACCCGATCAAAGTGATCATCCTTACCTCTCATTACAATGACGGTATGATTATAAAATTACTGGATGAAGGTGCAGCAGGTTTTCTGGCCAAAAATGAAGACCCGGATGTAGTTATAGAAACGATCAGACAAGTGCACCAAAAAAGCTTTTATATCAACAACTACATCCTTCAGCTCATCAGAAACCGCCGACTTTTTGCTAAAAAAAGGACCAGCCAACAGGACCTGACAAAACGGGAATCCGAAATATTGACCCTGATCTGTGAAGAAAAAACCAATAAAGAAATTGCCGATATGCTGTATCTGAGTGCCCGGACAGTAGAAGGCCACCGGCAAAATATACTGGAGAAAACAGGATGTAAAAATACCGTTGGTCTGGTCATTTATGCCATTGAGCACCACATCATTGATATCAATATTTCAAGGTACCATTGATATATTTGGGTGTGGGCAGACCTTAGAAAGCCTGGTTTAAACAAACATAGCAATAAGTTTAACTCGAATATACGGAAAAGCAGCCTTAGTGTTGTGCGTTGTTTCAAGCGTCCGCAATTAAATCAAAAAAAAGCGTCCCCGCCAGAGACCAAATCAACTCAAAAGATAAAGCTACATGCAGACAAAAAACATCTGCATGTAGCTTCGGTATCAGGACATCACATCTAAATATCATATCGACTGAAGATTATTCTTTGGGAATTTATTCTCTTCTGTACAACAAGGGTTTAAATGATATAAATGCAATCATTCCTGACCAACCTTAATGATTTTGATAGGTTTAAATTCCATTACATTAGAGGATACAAAATAAGCGCCGGGGGGAAGTTGCGATATGTCCAATTCTACTACTGACTGGGTATCATCCAGTACTTTGGATATCAAAAGTTGACCTTGCATTGAATATATATATACTTCGGCTGGAAAATCAGGGAGTTTGTCTATGTCCATTCGGAGGATGTCTTCTACAGGGTTAGAGCTGATACGTATGCCAATGGTCATGGAAGTCACTACGACTTTTAAGGGAATACTATAATCTGTCTGCCCATCAAAATCAACTTGTTTGACCCGGTAATAATAAGTATTGCCGGGGATAGCGGTATCATCTATAAACGTATATTGACTGCGGTCCGATGTATTGCCCGCACCTTTTACTTCACCGATGGCTTCATATCTGTTTTCATCCATACTTCTCTGTACTTCAAAAAATCATTATTTACTTCAGACGCTGTCGACCATGATAAATGTACACGTCTTTCTTTATCCAGAGAGCTAAATATCCCCAACCATCTTACAGGCAGCGGAGCACCTTTATTGGTGTTAAAAACAGTTAGTCTTGTATCTTGACTTTGTCCTCCAAAATCTGCACAAGCACGTATTTCAATGGTATTGCCAGTTGTTGATTGTGTCCAGGAGCCTCCAGTATTTGTGCCTGCAATGCTGAAGTTAGGACTAACCGTCCAGGCACCACCATTAACCCTGTAACCAAAATTGACATGCCCATCAGAAGTTGCATTATCAGATCCAAATTTTACTGCTGCAAAATTCATCTGTACAGGACCCAGTCCATTAACATTTATAACTTCGGAATTTACACAAGCCAAACCGTCAGGATCTTCCCATTCTATAAAACCGCTTGGCATCGTCATGACCCAGTCATGATTGCCTAAGGTGGAATATTGAATTGTGATGGGTCTGGCTGGATCAGGTGCTGTCAAATACCAATTCATTCCTGTGACATTATAAGTTGGGCAAGCAGGAGGATTGTTGGTGGGACCACATGCATTTCCGCTCACCAAAGGCGGTGTGATGCCTCGATTTGCTGTCATTAGAGTTGGCGACCATTGGGCATTTATGCTTACACTTTGAAAGAATATGCAATAAATGGCAATTAAACGAATATTTTTAAAGATGTTCATAACGACAAAATTTACAGATTTAGCAGAATTTTGATATTTTAATAATATCGCATCATCAAACATTGAAAGGTTTTGGGAAAAGAATAAAAAGTATACATTGTTTACGTCAAATTATTGACATCACGTACGGACTTGGTCTAAATTCTATCCCAATTCCTTTTCAACATACTCAAATCTATCAAGTCCGTGGTGGATACACACCTTCCAGTGCAATACAGTAATTGAGTGTCAGGTAGGGCTGTAGATTTGGGTGAGGTTGATTGCCGCCTGTAGGACCTACAGTCACTGCAGAAGCATTCATGACCTGATTGGCTGCAGCATCGGTATACACAGCAGTTTCAGCCAGAAGATGATTTTGAGCTTCTTCCTGATTTGCAGCTCCATTGCTGGCATGCAATTGGCCCGCATGTACGTGTTGTGGCATCTGAGTCACATTTAAAGTTACTGTTTCAGAACCACCACTTTGTCCCATTACATATTTTGATAACCCGGGAAAATCCCCCTGGTTGATGGCTACCCTACCCCTTAAATCAGGCAAAGCAAAAGTACTGATTCCATCTCCACCAAACGTAGTGCCCAGCAAACTGAATAATGCAGAGTTTTGACCGATAGACAATAATTGTCCGTTGCAGAATGCCCAACCGCGTGGAGCATAATTAAATCCAAAAAGGCATACTTGGCCGATGTAAGGTTCCATGTGATTATGATTTAAATGTTCTAAATAAATTAATTACCACACAAAATTAATCAAGCCCAAACTTCTGTTTATTCGTAGTAATACCTGATTAAATACCACGTAGTAATACGGGTGCCAATGATATTAATGAGTGGACCTATTCCATTTGATACCAGCTCTCTTCAACTACGTATAATTTACAAGTCCCTCACTCACAATTAGATCCAGCGTACCTGGCGGAGTACAAGTTGCAAAATTGCGTCAACATAGGAAAAATAAAAAGCCCGATAAAAACAATATGTTTCCATCGGGCTGTAGCGTTTTTTATCTATATCTGAACTAATTCAGATATTATTGTTTGATAAGCTGACCTCTGATTTCACCACTTGGAAATGAGGCAGTATGCAGATTTACATAATACAATCCTGCATTCAGATCCGATAATTGTGCATCAGTCAAAGCCACACTAGTATAATCTATAGGTGAAGTGTTGTTTAGAAAAGGAAAGACAACTTCACCGTTGACTCCTGTAGCTCCTTTATGGATGTGTCCTCCTGTAACTGCTGCCAGATTGTGTGTGACACCTATGGAAAATATTTTTGTATTGGGATTATAAGTTAGAGTAGCCAACCCAATGGCTGCCGAAGCATTTGAAGGTACTTCACTGGTACCGTTAAGTGTAGCTTTAAATGTTACATTTGGAACTGTATCATCGTCTTTGTCACATGAGACCATACTAAATACAATGATTAACAGACTGAACAATCGAATTAATAATTTCATTTGATTAAATTTTAATGATGAATAAAATACAACCCGGTTTAGAATTCCGAATATAAAACAAAGGTAGGTGCAATGGTCTGGTTAACTGTTACACAATTCAAAGATGTTTTTACATTATATCTGATGCAGGTAAACTAATTGTGGTTCCAGATAATAAACACTGTCAATAAGTATGGGAATCCTCCTTTTAAATATCAGCAACATACTTTTATATGTACTTAATTGTTTCCACTCAGAAAAGTCTAAACTAAAGAAATGCCACCAGGACTGCCAGACTTTAAGGTTCACAAATAAATGATGATCATTTTTTTTAAATTTATCCTGCTTTGTGTTATTCTTCCTCATTGGCAGAAATTTACTTTTTGAAGCGGAATCATTTATTGGATATTTTGTGGCCGTAGTTTACATTCAAAATAAAAATTTCACATTACTTTAACCTGGTTAGAGCATATGCTGAGGTGACAGAATTAATACTATTTCTGACCATCCTCCTACATTTAAGATGATAATTGCTACACTTCAATAAACAATAGTTGGATAAAAGGAGCAATTATACCTACATTGGTGTCTGAATCAGTAATAGAAAATTTTGCAAATGAGCTGTTATTTTAAACATTTTACAATTTTAGTTTTGCTGATTTTACCTGATTCTATTTCATCACAGGTCAGCTGGCAAAAAAAACATAGTCCCAATGAAAATGTACAAACCATCGATGTTGGTCCTGATCATATCATATATGCCGCTACCACTTCATACGGCATATTCAAATCTGTAGATGAAGGTACAAATTGGTCAAATATCAGTTTGGGATTGCCGGATTCTCTCATAAGGTTAGTTCATGTGGCGAGTGACAATAGAGTCTTTGTGGGTACCGGGTCACTTGGTATATATCAGTATGTAAACGGGGTTTGGTCAGAACTAAACCATGGTTTACCTGCAGCAAATCTTTTGGTAACCAGTTTTGCAAAAACCGGAAGTGGTCAGATGTATATGATGACAACTACTGGTGCAGTTTACTTTTGGAATGGAAGCACATGGTCTTCTATTACATATAATCTGCCATCTTCCGGTCGGGATCTTTCGGTAAGCCCTTCGGGCCAATTGTATGCTGGTGTATTCGCTGGCGGTGTGTACCAATTTGATGGTATAAACCAGTGGACAGTGGTAGGTAATGTCATGCCAAATAATTTTGTAATAAAACTCACTGTAGGTTCAAATGACACCATATATGCACTTTGTAATAGCAACAATGTGTTCAGATGCCACGTGAACGGCGGCTCCTGGACACTAATAAACACCGGACTTCCGGCTGTAAATATGAATTTTATTGAATGTGATGGACAAAACAGGATCTATGTTGGTTGCAGTTTTTCGGGAAATGGGGCCATCTACATGTCTGTCAATAATGGTTCCAACTGGACACCATCTACATCGTCTCTATTTACTACTTCATTTGGATGTATGGCATTTTCGCCAACCGGTGCGGTATACTCCGGTGCTTCCGGTGTGTTCAAAACCCAGGATGGTGGCAATAACTGGCAGGATGTAAGTACAGGAATGGATGCACCACGCAGTATATATTGTTTTAAAAGTATCAGAAACGGGACATATTTTGTAGGCACCAAACTCGGGATTTGGAGATCTGTGGACAGTGGTCTTACCTGGCAACAAAAAATCACAGGCATATCACATTTTAATGTATTACAGATCACTGAAAATGCGGTGGGTGATATCCTCTTCCATGCGTACAACAGCGTACCCAAAGCAGCCATATACAGGTCCACAAATAATGGGGATAACTGGACTCAGGTAGCTGCCAATGGTTGTGATCTGTATATAAAAATAAAACAACACAAAGCGGATACACTATGGGCTACTTCCAGGTTTGGTGGTGCCACTACCCTATCATATTCCATCAATAACGGAGCAACATGGAACAATAATCCTCTGGTCATCTCCGCCATTTGGGATATAGATGTAAGTAAAGAAAATACCATTTTTGTAGCCAGTGAGACGGAAGGTGTATCCAGATCAGACAATGGTGGCCAAACTTTTAATCTGGCAGTAGGTGGCAGTGGTCCTTGGTATGGCAATGTCCTTGAAATAGAAAGAGACGAAAACGGGGTCATATTTGCTGCAAGTGACTGGTGGACACATGTGTTTTGGTATTCTCTGCCTGAAGAAAACGGCGATGTATGGACACAATTTACAGATCCTGATCTCGTGGTACATGGTATTCAGGATTTGATATTTGATCATCACAACAATGCCTGGCTGGCATGTGAAAACGGAGGCATCCGCATGGCAAACCATAATACATGGAATGCCAATACCAATTGGATACAAAGTTCTGCCGGTCTTCCTTCCGGTACCGCCAATATGCTGGAGCTCAGTTTTGATACAACAGGCTACATGTATGCCATTGGATACACCAACAATGGACACAATGGAGGTTTGTTCAAAAGTACTGTGCCGGTCAATCTGCCAAAATCTTCTGTATTTACATTTACCGGCAACGGAAGCTGGGATTTGGCGTCCAATTGGGAGTATAATCAAAAGCCACCCTATATCATCTC
Organism: Saprospiraceae bacterium; assembly: GCA_016714445.1. Lineage (GTDB taxonomy): Bacteria > Bacteroidota > Bacteroidia > Chitinophagales > Saprospiraceae > OLB9. The sequence goes on from JADJNF010000009.1 coordinate 295,524, forward strand.
CGGAGACAAATTAATAATCATCGACCCGACATCTACTGGTGAATGTGTAGTCAATGCACCCATACAACTCAGTGATGGTGCAATACTCAAAGTAAGACCAAACAAAAAGCTAAGGCTGGCATATTAGCCAGTTTGTAACAATTCATGTATATACTGATTTAAAGTGATTTTGTAACACTTGCCTGCTTCAAGGCAACCAGGTATTTTACGAAAAATCTTGAATGGGTTATCGGTTTACATACTCGGTTTACAACCCGCTTGAGGATAGTTAGCATAATACCTACGACGAGTATTTTTTAACACAAAGAATTGATAAAGAACTACATTTCATCAAGTTCTTTATCTGGACAGAGCAAAAGGTAAAATGATTATTCCATTACAAAACCATCCACTTTAATGTCTTGATATCACCTGACTTTTGGTCCGTTATCTGCACAAAATGAAGACCCTGACTCAGTTGACCGGTACTGATGTTAAATCTTGTTTCTTTGACTCCCGGTCCGGCAAAAAATTCTGAAACACCTTCGTGTTGGTGGCATCTTTTCACAAGATTTCCGTTTAAATCAAAAATATTTATGGTCACTTTCTCCGGTAGATGGAATAATCTCAAAGTTACCTCAGACTGTGATCGGAGTACAGGATTAGGAGACAGGGAGATATTGGAGAGGATAGTTGAGTTGGTTAATGAGGTAAACATACTAAATCCAAACTCATAAACCGGAAAGTCGTCTTCAGTCTTACAATTGCGTTCTTCGGTTATATCAAAAAAATGGGTTTTCCCATATGGATTATCTACCCTGATTTTTAAAATAACATCATTGGGGATTAGTCCCTGGCTTAATGGCAATAGCTGTTTTCCCGGAGAAAGAATTGGAAAAGATGTCCAGGTAACAGCGCTACTAACTTTGCTTTGATCTGAAGCAGGGCTATTTTGATCCAAATAACTTGAATAAGAAACACAGCCATCGTATTTATCTCTGGTGATGTATATATAATGTTGACCACCTGCAACATATTTTAATGGAGTCTGATCAGAATTAGAAGTAATTTGAGAAGATGGATTAAAAATTAAGTCACCACCTATCGGTATATTGTTATCCAGTAAAGAGGCATTTGGACCGGAAAAGACGCTGTTTTCACCAAAGAAAATGTTCAACCTTCTTCCCGTCTCAACATCCACCCAAGCCAGGGAAAATAACTGTATCCAAAAGTTCCGTCTGATAGTGTATTTCCATCTTTATCGATCGATGGAGTCCTTCTCAGAGAGAATTCTTTGGCATTTCCTATTGGTTGAAAACCAATATTTGTGTAAGCACCTTTGGCACTTTCTACTACAATACACTTACTCCACTTAGATTTATCTTTTGTTAAAACTATATCAACATTATTTAAATCTCTTAATCTGTATAAAGTAGCATTACTTACATCAGTAGCAAAGGGGGTAAGGTAAAATGGAATAATGGGGTCCACTCCGTATTTTACAGATGCCGAAGGAATAAAAAAACCTTCACCGATTCGGGACAATTCCTTATCCGGGTCTGATAGGTTTTCTCGTACATGGTTTAGTTCGTTAATTTTATTTTCATCAATAATACCACCTTCAGTGACGGCATTATACCATTTTGGGCCGTTGAGATTATTATATTCCACTTTTAGACCAATTCCTCCATTATTTTCATATACTCGGGTGCCCGGTTCTCTATGTTGATGCACAGTTATTGCAAATCCCAATTCTTCTTCGATATATTCTTTCGCGCCTGCAAGCGGTATGTTTTCAAATATAACTTTATTTTCAGTAATATCTGTGAGTTTCCAAATCCCTGAATTATCAAATTCACATGTAACTGGATTTATATTACCTGTTATTTCCAGACGATATGTTTTGTTCTGTAATTTTGCCGGGTCCAGCACTTTACCTTGTAAAGGACCGTATCCTGTGAGATAGTTAACTTTTCCATCAAAGTTATTTCCCAACATTTTATCATACATGTCAGGTTTTACTTCCAAAAATATCTTTGGATTACCTTCACCGGAGATTCTGGTTACATCAAATTGATACTTTTCGTTAAATAAGTTAAATTTTGGTGCAAATGTAAACACCTTGACATTGGTTAAACTCTCGATATATGGATTTTTTTGACCTGATCCGTCTGCAGGGTCAAATTCTTTCCAGTTGTTGTGGGCGTAGGCAACTACCATAAAAAAGTAGTTTTTGCCATTGATCAAAGTTTTATCCCCTGTAGCAAACTGATCTTCCGTAAATGAAAAACTTTTATCTATTCCGGTATTGGAAGCCACCACTTTTGATTCTTTGACCCAGATATAGTCGTCTGTTGAAGTCGAATCCGGATTTACAATATTTTTCCAGTTGAATATTTCAGTAATATTATTCTCAAGATCAGACTGGGCAATAAGTCTTGCAGAACCAAGGTCATTCAATAATTGTCTGGAAGTGCTTGCAAACCGAACCTGGTAAACTTTGTATCCTTCAAATTTATATAACCGGTCAAACTGCCCGGAAACTGAAGGAATGATTTCTGAATAACTCTCCTGATAATTATTAGAACTTTCTTCATTCACGATATGTAATACGATTTCTTTATCCTTTTTTTCCGCTGATAGTTCGGGTGCATCAGGTCCGGATACATAACTCTCAAAACAATGATCAAATAAGTTTTGCGCAATGGCATTTGCAAACCTGAGTTTTGAGATGTCAGGGCATGGATGTTTAACATCAAAAGCAGTAAATATGCCTGAGGTAAATTGATTGACTGAACCTGCCTGCATCAACATGGGTCCTGCAGATATCAACGTTTTTCTGTCACCGTTTGCCAGATTTGATATACACATTGACCAGCCTGCGGAGTCATTTGGATTTCCCGGGAAAGCAAATTTAACCGTGTCAGTACTACCAGGATTAGCCTCCAAAAGAAGGGAGTTCCATCCCGCCAATCCTTTATAAATTTAAAACCATCTTCGCTGCCACTTCTGGGTTCATGTGTTCCAGCTGGAAAATTCCCGACAGAGCCATTCTCCATGTAATTAAAGGAAGTAATACCTAGTTCAACCAATGTGTCTGACATGACCGAACCCGGCAAAGGGTCAATCAGAACCTTATTTCCATTCGCATCAAAAACTATATTTCCTGCTTCATCCTTCAGGAAATTTTTAGAAGCCATAGGACTTCTGAAAAAATCAAAACCAATCATAGGAATGTCGCCCCCATAAGTATTGGTGCCATCGCAGGAAGAGCCATTTATGCCATCTATAGCATCCTGATTGTAAGCAAAGGCCATTTTATGGACCGGGTCATAACCAATATAATCATCTTTGTAGCAACCTAGATCCGGGTCAACAAACCAGCTGATATAAGCGTCTGTTAAGTCATCCTGAGATTTATTGATCAGTTTATATTGGTAAAAAGTCATATCATTTAGTTCATCATGTGCTGAATATGCATATGCATTTACTTGAATTTCCATTTGTATTCTGTTTGGTCCGCTCAAAGTATGCTCATTTCCATTATCATTATATACGAGGAAATTGATTTCAGCGGGTACCAGTTTCCCTTCATGAAAACCCTTCTGACACTTGTTATCGTCCAGCATAGGGTAATCACCATCACATGGATTATATTTGCCATCACTGTTATAATCCCAATATGCTGCCAATGGTTGATCAGGCAATTCCCATCCATATTTTTCTGCAAAATAAGGGTTTCCTTGTGCCGGCCAATATTTGACATCTACGGGTATTTTTGTACAATCAAGATGTTGTCCGGGCAGTTGTGCATTGTTCCATGCCTGAATGTGTTTTTTTATATTGTCCCCATTTACGCTAAATCTTTGATCCCAATTTTTACACGTTTGACTCTCTGTAATCCCGTTCACATCTAATGGACCTGAAAAATAATCATATCCTTCAGTCCGATAAGTTGAAGCAGATAGTCTGATATTTCCGGCGATATCTTTCCCTGCCAGCCAAATGCTGGCTGTATAAATAGCGGAGACAGGAAGCTGAACTGATGCAGGAACAGGTGTAATATACCCTGCCATTTCAAAAAAATCACCACCATTGCGTATTTTCGCCCGTACGTTATTGACAGACATATTATATTGTGTCGTCGGTCTCACACAATCAGAAATAAACGAAGCTGGTGGGTTATAAGACATCAGGGTATTAGGATTTTCTTTTCCAAAACAGAAAAAGGCCAGGCCAAAAAGCTGCCATACAATAATAATAACTGCTTTCAAATTCATATGATGATAGTTTGATAATTTTAAGAATGCAAGATAAAATAATTGTGTATAATGTAATATATTTCTATTCTATTTCTTGCTGGCCACGACTGGCTTTTACTTTTTTTCATTCCCGAGTCCGCTCTAAAAAGTCTATTATAAATAAATGCCACTAAGACTCTAAGGCTCTAAAATTCACAAATAAATGATTATCAACTGTTTAAAATTAGTGACTCTTTGTGTTTTTGTGCCTTTGTGGCAAAATTATACTTTTCGGAGTGGACTCATTACCACATAAAGTAAATCCGCCTATGTCGGACTTGTTCCGCTAAATCGCTCCGCATACCGGAATTGCCACGCTTTTTACATTCTACCTTAAGGTTTGGTATTTAGCACGTTTTTTAGCCAACATTTGATCTGAAATTTATTATATAAGATAAGTTAACAAAGTAGAACTTATACACACTACAAACAGATATCATATTTTATTTTAAAAAAACTCTATTTTATTTGTATTTGACAGGCAGAGTTACCTTGTTCAAACGCATCACAACCATTCTGCATCAAATATCAATAACATACAGTACCATTACCCTTTCCTGGCTATTGCAAATGATTATAAAACAAAATATGAAGATGTTAGACATACTCTGATACTTTCAGGAGTGAAAAAACTATACCTTCCTTATCTGCATAAATGCAATCAATAAAAACAAAGTGATCAATCCGGTACATACAATCGGCGGAAGAAACGTAAACATAGCCATCGTAATAAAACATGGGATATAAGTCAGTAAATTTATGACAATGACTCCTTTTAAAATGTTGGCTGCTATATTTGTTTTCAATAAATAAAAATTTAATGCGGCACTAAAAAATAACAGTAATGAAAAACTAATGCTAAATGCAAGCATGATGTCATCCATGGAGTGCAGAAATCCTGATCCCAGATCAAATTTATAGTTTTGCATTAGGTCCATCAGCATCTTTTCTATATCGTTATTTGGTTTTGAACCGGAGATGATACCCAGCACATGAAAAATCCCGGTCATACCTTGTGAAATGATGGCGGCTTTTAGCCAGAAAGAATAATTTCGCATACTTAATTTTTGTTTTAGTCAATAATCTGAAAAAATCGAAATTCAACTCATCAGAGCTCGCTCTCTTTCCAATCTTGAAACATATTCCAAAGGGGTACATTGAAAATATTCCTCTGATTTTACCCATCCTAAATCCTTCCCTCAAGAAGGAAGGACTTTGAGTCCCACATGTAAGATTTACAATAAAAATTATAAGCATGTCTAAACAATGGCTTTTTTATGATACTTAATTCAATGTTTTAGAAAATAATCTGAAAAAATCGAAATTCAACTCATCAGTGCTCGCTCTCTTTCCAATCTTGAAACATATTCCAAAGGGGTACATTGAAAATATTGTCTGAATGTTTTATAAAAAGTTACTTTGTTATTAAAGCCGGATTCGAAACCAACCTGAGATATGGTATACGGACAGTTGGGGACAGACAGCATGTCTGCGGCATGATATATTCTATACCTGTTGACCCATTCAAAAAAGTTCAGATTATAATTTTCATTGATGACCTGTGAAACCTGATTTCTGTGCAGCCCAAGTAAATCAGCGATATCCTGCAATCTTAGATCTTCGCGCTGATAGAGGCGTTGTTCGCTCATAAATCTATCCAGTTTCAACTTTATAGAGTTGGAAACAGTGGATGTTAAAGGTGATGTTTTGTACTTTTTTACTTCAGTTGCCTGATTGTTTTCGGCATTTTCGGCCATTTGGTGTATTTTCTCATTTTGATACAAATTTTGCTGTGTTGGGTTACCGATCGGATGTTGAAACGACAGATATTTGGATTCCAAAAAACCCATCGTTGCGATACCTATGATACCTGCTGCCATCCATGCGCTGATGCCATAGTCCCATTCTCTGTTAAAACCTTCCCAAAAGGTGCAACCATAGTACACAACATTTGCCAGAATAAACAAACCAAAAAATATAAAAAGATACTGAATCCACTTTTTGACATAACTGTCCACCAGCCAATCTCCTTTGATGGATAAGTAGGAAATCACAAAATAGAGAGATAAACTAAATAACTTTATTGGCATACTTTGAAAAATAGAGATAAAAAGTCCGGAGGATGTGGTTTGTTCTTTTGTAAACGGGTAAAACAAACCTGCATTTGCAAAAACTAAAACACACATAAAAAAGGGCAAAAAATGTAATCCCACAAACATGGCCTGATGTCGAAAACCGGAAACTGTCCTGACATAAAAATAAAATATGGGTCCGATTAACAAATAAAGTGAATGCCACCATTCATTCAGATAAGGAAATGAGAAGTTGAATTTTGTCCAATACAACACAAAGGACGTCATGATGATACTAAAATTGACAATAAATGCACTCAGCCATCTCAATTGAATAAAATGGGCGCCTTTGATAAAAAACAAAAGCCCTATAAAAAAACCTAAAAAAGATATTACGGATATAACAAATGTAAAGACATCAAACGAAGGTTGGGAAGCCTGATACAATTTCATCACATCAGGATTTCTGAAGCTTAATTCCCTCATTTCTTCTATGTTCATGACCCGGAAAAGGTCTATTTTGTTGGATAGTTCTTTCAGGATCTCGACCGCTTTTAAATCTTCTTTAAGAATGGCGTAAGATCTGGCTTCAAGGATTTTGGCGATTATATGATCCTGATATCCTTTGGCTTTTGCAAGATGCAGATATTGCAGTGCAAGATCGCCGTTTTTTAATTTTATTGCACACCGGCATCCTTCAATCATAGAAGTCATGGATGCAGAGGTATCAATTTTGGTCAGGACTTCTTTTAAGTGGACACAACCATTTTTTTGATGGGAAGCCCAGTTTATGGTATCCATGGATGATTGACAGGCAATTATTTTGTATGCCAATAATATAATGGTAAAAAACAATAGTCTGAGTATTGTTTGACTTTTCATTTTGCAACTATCACCTTTTGGGTTTTATTATAATACTTCATGCCATTGGTTCGTGCAAAATATACCCCATTGTTAAAATCTGAAAGATCCAACACGGTATCTTTTGAAACGTCAAATGTAAAAACCAATTGACCTTTGACATCAAATACATTAATCATGGTTATATCGTCTGCATTAGGAGATACAATATACACATTAGCGCCAAGGGACATCAAAAAATGATTACTTTTTTTTTCAGTGTGTTCTTCCTCCGTGTCTGATGTAATCATTTCTCGGCATACCACTGCATTTGCATTACGCAGGCCATTTTCGCCCGGAGGGACTAGGTATTTTTGAAAAACATTGTTATTATCATAAATTCGGACAGAAGAACCAACGCCAATAATAATATTGCCATCATTCGCCAGATGAATTCCTTCACAATTAGTAACACCCTGAAAAAGTACTTTTATCAATTTGCCATCCTTGTCATATAGCAGGACTCTTCCGCTATTGTAATCCAGGACTATAAGCTGTCCGTCAGAATTGAAGGCAATATTGGTAGGGCCAAACAGACCCGTACTTATGAATTTGCCTTTGCTTTTCCCATCTGTATCAAACCGTTCAATAAACTTTCCATTGTAAGATGAAACATATAGGTCCCCGTTTTGATCCCAATCCATACCGATGCTTGTGTTCACGCCGCTTTGTGTAGCATTTGAAATAAAAGAACCGTCCGTTTTATACTTTTTGACTTTGCCATCACCAAGCCACTGAAGTATGTACAGCATGCCGTCTTTTCCTATCTTCATACGGGTAGGACCCAGTATTCCTGATATTAATCTTTTTTTATATGTTCCTGATTCACTATCATACGATTCTACAGAATTGGAAGATAAATTTGATATCAATACCTGATTACTGTCAGGAAGAAATAAAATATCCTGGGGCCAGGCCAGTCCATCTTTAATAAATACTTTTCCGTTGCTGCCGTCTTCATTATATCTCAGAATCTGATAAGGTCCCTGCTGGAAGTTTCCTGCATCACTGATGTAATAATATTTTTGTGATATCACATCAAATGTGGACACTAAGCTGAATAAAATGCATAATAATGTTTTTGTCTTCATGACTTTTTTTTTTAGATTAATTGATTCGACAAAATTCATGAGTTTATCATTAGCCGCATTTAATGGTTACAAAGGTTTACTGATTTTTAATCAAAAACATGTGTTTTCTGACCATCTGTTAGTGTTACGGACAATAAAAATGGAAATTTTCTTCAAAACGAAAGTAAAATGAATCATTTTGCCTATTCAATTGGAGTGTATCCTAAAATTACATTCAATCATGGGTCCACTCCAAAAACACAAAAATAAAGAAATGCCACAAAGTCTCGAAGTCTATAAGGTTCACAAAGTAATGATTATCAACTGTTTGAAATTAGTGATTCTATGTGTTTTTGTGCCTTTGTGGCAAAATTATAATTTTCAGAGATGACCCAATCTTATAAATTTTAAGTTGGGAATGAAGTGGATTGTCCTAAGAGTCTGTAGTTTAAGCGTAAGATGACCCTTCAGTTAAGAATTGGGGCAGTTTAAAAAAATCGATCAAAAATGGGATACACCCGTTATAAACAGCTTGTGCAGAATCCATTTGAAACTCCGTCATTTTTTCATTTTTTTTTCTTTTAGCCTAATGCGCTGAACACTTTTTTTATACCCCGATCTGTATGCCAAAATGACTAAAAACACGGATACTTGTCAAAATACTGGACTTGTTGACCAATCCGCACAGGATGATGGGCAGATGTCGAAGTGGTAATATGGAGTCTGCCGGACTTAAAATCAACTTTATTAAAACAACAGCGATGATCAGCCTTCAGATATAAAGGCCAATACCCGGTTTCATTTTGAGATGTAATAATTTTTTGTTCTGAAGTGGTAAATGGAGCATCACTTTCTAAGTGTAAGTTGATACCATCTGCAAAAATTACAGATGAGACAATATGATTCAAAGTGCTGTTTTTACCAAAGAATGAACGGCATAATTTTTCATAAATATTTTTTTGCTGATCGGATGGGTTGTAATGCCTTAATGAATCCAACAAATCTGCATCAAACCAGGTACCAGGTGTTACGAGAATGTTTGAAAAGTGATCAAACCGTACTTTTATCTTAATGTTGCTAATGGCAAATTTTTGATTGATATCTTCAGGGGCATCATGATTTACCATATGTTCGTTCAGTCTTTGAGCGGACCGATTCCAAAGCAATTTGATATCTTCATTATTTCCTGCCGGTGAGTTATAATAAAAATGTGTGGCAGGTGAATCTTTAAGTATTTGGTTGATGTCTGTCAAAAAGGGGAAATACAGAGGTAAACGGGCTGTTTCATCGACATCTGTCAAAGAGTTTTGTTGCGTTTGTGGCGCAAATATTTGCTTACAAAGGTATGAACGACCAATATTAGCTACGTCAGGGGCATATATTAATGCCCAATTCATCCACACTACAGGCAATTCCGTCTTTGGAAGGCTAGATTCCAGTTGCAGCAAATAGGAATTCCAGTGCAGAAAAGCAGACGTTCCTATCAGATCTTGAAATGCCGTTTCAGGAAAGGGCAATGTTTTGATCACTTCCTGATAAAGGCCATAAAAAGATGAATATATCCTGTCTTCCTGGTACCAATGTCTTGTTTCCGGGGGTAATATATCCAACATAGACAACCATTCATCATTTTTGGTTATGACCAATGCCGGATAAACCAGTTGAAATTGATCCGCACAAAGTGCCATGCTACTGACCAGGGTATGATGCCAGCCATCAGATATATTGGAGGGTTCACCATTTGGATATGTATTGTTCATACAAGGCATTGATCATTTGAATCAAGAATATAGTAAACAAATAAAATAGAGGCTGGACAATAGCCAGCCTCTGTAATTGGTATTTACTACTTCGTAAACATTTGAGCGTTTTTATATTGCGCCATCGCAGATTGAGATGAATGTCCAACGAATTCGCTTACAGGAAGTACATTAGCGCCCAGTACGATCGGAACGCCCGGTGCACTTGATGTGGTAATGGTCATCCGTCCGTTTTGGTCAAAATTTGCTACATTGGTAGATGAAGTACCGACACTACCACTATAGAAAGGCCAAAAACCTGCCGATCCGCTTGCCTGAATGCTCGTTTGCTCTTCTTCAGAATAAGTAGCTTCGGAGACAACAGTGACGGACATACCCGACGCGATCACCAAATTGGAAGCAAATCTTTGTAAATTACCATTGGTTCCAAACGTATTTTTCCAGTTGATAGAAGAGTCAGGACTCCACGGATTTCCGGTTTGATTGGCATAAGCCAGCGCCATTGCTGATGAATAATACCAGACACCCGGCGTATTGGAAAACACTTGTACGTTTTGGAAATTGGCGTTTACATGTACTTTGCTGCCTGCAAATTTTTTGCTGATGCTTGAAGTAGAAGCACTGCCACCCCAGAGACCAAAAAATCCACTCACTTTACCCCCGGTCCATGAATTACTCACGTTACTGTTCATGGTACTACTGTCGAAAGTAAATGCCCTGCTGGGAGCATTTTTCAATTGATTGACCATGTCCTGATATGTAAACATCCAGGTGAAATCTTTTGGAAGACCATTTAAGTCAGTGAACACTAACGTAAGTTCATTTTGAGCAGTAGCTATCGGATCCAATAAGATGGCCGCATAATCTGATGAACCGATATTAGCGATGCTGGGATCATAAATCATAGCCCAGTTTCTGAACAAAGTAGGTAGCTCGTTCATGTTGGGTGGAAGCGGGCGACTCAATACATAAGTTTGCCATGCTTTGAAATTTTCAGCACCGATATCCTTTTTGACATCGACATTTCTCGCCGGAACAAGCGCAGATAACAGGCCTCTGTAATTATTATAGAACTGATTGCCTCCGCTTGCTACAAATTGCTGTGTCAGTGAATCCGGAGGTATATTATTAAAATATGTCCAGAAAAGAGAATTGATTGCTGTGCCTTCAGCAAGAGGTGGCGCAGGTTGTATGATTTGGAAGGAGTTTTCACTCTGGCCCATTCCTTGTAAAAAACCATTGTACCAGCCATTTTGTAAATCTAAAAATTCTGCCATGATGAATATTTTTTAAAAATTAATTCCTACTCTGATGACTTTTCGGATTCCGCCCCCGCGATTACCTGTGCGGGTCAGGATGATTTTATTATAGTGGTTTTCTTTTCCACCTTTCGGATACAATAGCTGGCCAGCTGTCTCAGATTTCTGATCCGTGAAATCCTTGTTTTAATAGAAACAAAGGTAAGGGCAACCGCAGGCCCTAAAATCAGTAGTAATACGCTACTTTTTTTTAAGTGTTTGTACTTTATGATGAAGGAGAGTGGGCAATAACATTTTGCCATGTGTATTGATATGGAGTGGTAAAACCAACTGTACAATAATCATCGTATGATGTCCTATTTCTAAAGATGGTAACGGGTTTACATTCAAAAGAGAAACATGATGAAACAGTATTCATCATATATACTCAAAATAAATTGGTTTGCGAAAAAACCCGATCGTCGAAGTTTTTTTTAACTTCGATGCTGTAAATATTCAGGTCTCCTGACCGTACCTTCACCGATCGTCGAAGTTTTTTAACTTCGATGCTATATATTTTCCGGTCTCCTGACCGAAACTTCTTACCCTTCGGATGACACAGCGGCATCCCACCGCTACCCGATGTTGTGACAAACTAAAGATAGCGGTGGGACGTCCTTCAGCCGTCCGACCGCTTGCTATCTCCCGGTCGGATGACTCCAAGGCATCCCACCGGTACCTGAAGACCGATTATCGAAGTTTTATTAACTTCGATGCTATATATCATCCATGCTCCCTACCAATGTGTTTCAATATGGTAAAAAAATTTTAATGGATTCAATGAGTTTTTTTTTAATTATACAATGACCAGGATATTTTTGGATACAGAGTTTACGGGATTGCCTTATTAAAATAATAAATTTTAAAAGATAAATAATGGTTTATATAAAATTTGAGATAACTGGAATACAAGATTTTATATTTAATGTGACTTCAAAAGGTGTAGCAAAATCACTAAGGAGTTGTTCTTATTTTTATTGAAGCATGCACGAATTTGGCAGAAGAAAGATCATTTAAGGAATTTTCTGGAGCTACCGAATTTTATAATGATGTAGGAAATTTCATCTTGAGATTACCTACAGATAATTTCTTAGAAGATTAATTTAATAATGTTGTGGGTGGAGCGCGCTTAATTTGTTATCGGAGTATTGATTGATGAAATTGGAAGTTTATTACTGAATACAATATACAGTTAGTTGCTGCCTTTTACATTGCTGAAACCAAGAACTTTGGTCAAATATTAACTGAATTGAATTCAAAAACCAATCAATCAAAATTTAAGCCCAGCAAAAATATTACCTATTATGCTGCGATTAATGATAAAATAAAAGAGAGATTAGAAGACGTTGGAAATCTTACTCAATCTATAATTAATTCAAAAAGTTTTTCTAAAGTTGGAGATATTGGTAAGAATACTCTTTAAACAATCATGGACATTACACTTAAAATTGAAACGATTCATACAAATGTATTCAATCTGTTAATCGAAATAATTTTCGATTATGCAAATTTAAATTAATTCCATTGTATTTGGTTTTTCAGATATTTATCCTAATTTTGTTCGTAATTTTTCAAATTCAATCCATACATTTGCTTTAGAAACATTTTAGTAAATCCTGTTAATTATGTTTAAAATTTCTACGTTTAATCTGCCATATAAAAAGACTTTCAATGCTTCTTTTGTTTTTTTGTTATTCTTCATAGCCTTGGTGAAAATCCGAGCACAAGGTTGTTTCCCTCAAGGAATTATATTTAACACTCAAGCGGCGATTGATGAATTTAAAATAGTTAATCCTGGATGCAAAATCATAGAAGGTGATCTTGTCATTGGTGGTTATAACACTTTGATAGGAAAGAACCAAGATATTAAAAATCTTAATGCATTAAACGGAATCGAAGAAGTAAAAGGGAAATTAATAGTATCTAGTATAGAAAATCTTTTTAACCTCACTGGATTGTCTCAATTAAAGAAAGTAGGTGGTGATATAATTATCCAAGGTAACGGGAAAATTAATAATTTAAGTGGTCTTGAAAAATTGACTGGCATAGAAGGGAATTTAGAGTTTTTTGTAAACAATGTGGCCAAAATGTCCACAAAAGGACTAGATAGTGTTCGATATATCAAAGGTGATTTAAATATCAAAGCTTTTGGTATTAGTTCGTTGATTGGTTTAGGTAAGTTAGATAGCATTCATGGCAGCCTTTATGTGTACGGTGACGGTGTGAGTAATTTTTCTGATTTGAAATCTATTAAATATATTGGTAAAAATATTACCATCAACGATAGTGAGATATCCTCCTTTTCAGGTTTGTCAAAGATAACTGAAATCAAAGGTAATTTACGAGTTAGTGATAATCCTTTGAGTTTTTCAGGATTACAGAACCTAGAAATCATTCATGGAAATTTTGAAGTAGTAGAAAATGGCATTAATGGTAGTTTTGACGGGTTGACAAAATTAAAAGAAGTCAAAGGGAATGTGTACTTTTATGGAATCGGCAAAGCGGAAATAAAATCACTTAAAGCATTAGAAAGGATAGGAGGCAATTTAAGTCTGATTAGAGCTAATCTAATACAGACACCATTGCAAGGAATGCCAGCATTAAAATTAATAGGAGGAGATCTTTTGTTTAATCAAAACGATGAGTTAAAAGATTATGGGCAATGGCCAGCTTTGGATACAATCCATGGATCTTTAAGATTTTATTATCATTATTCTTTGTCATCACTTAGTGGATTTAATAATCTAAAATATATTGGCAAAAATCTTAAAATTGAATTAAATAAAGAACTTGTCTCAGTCACTGGTTTTAATCAATTAAACCAAATTAAAGGTTCTATTGAAATATTAAATAACGTTAAACTGAAAACCATAAGTGCATTATTTAACACGCAAGAAGTTAACGGTTACCACATTAATTCAAATCCACTAATAACCGATTTAGTTTTCAATAATACTAATGATGTCATGACTGAGTCCGTAACGATTTATTCTAATAATAGTTTAAAATCTTTAAGTGGACTGCAATCTGTAAAAAAAATACACAACATCTCAATAAACTTTAATAGTAAACTCACAAATGTAAATTTTGCAAGTCAATTGAATACTCTCTCGGGCATTCTTCTTTTGGAAAACAACAGCATTAATGAAATAAATGTCTTTAGCCAGCTTGATAGTATAAAGGGTGGATTAACTGTAAGTAACTTAAATAATGCAGGTATAACCATTCAAGAATTTCTCCCATCTTTAACTTATTTTGAAGGTGGACTGAAATTGACACAAGTAACTGCCACTGACCTCCCATTTTTAGATGGTAAAAGTGTAATTAATGGGCAATTAATTCTTCAAAATATTACATCACTAAATCACATCAATTTTCTGAATAATCTTGATTCAGTTCTTGGTAATTTTACACTTAGTCTGCAGGTAAAATCTTTACAGAGTTTGTCTTCGTTACAAAAAATAAACGGTTCGTTTGCTATAAATAACTGTGACAGTATCCAAACGCTTAAAGGATTAGAAAATTTAAAATTTGTAAGAAACGCTATATATATTAATTTTAACGATAATTTAAATTCTATATCACAACTCCAAAATATTGATACATCCTATTTTCGTGTATTCTCATCAATCCCTACCTTGAGTTTAGTAAATAATCCAAAACTAAATGAATGCGAAATAAAATTGGTATGTAATTTATTGACAACTGGAGCTAAAAGTCTAAACATTAAAAATAACGGTCCTGAATGTAGTTCACTTGAATTGATAGACTGTCTTGACAATACCATGCTATCAGGTAAGACATACATTGATGTTAACAAGAATGGAATACTAGATAATGAAGATATTATTGCACCATTAATAAAGTTGTCAATCAATAATGGTGAAAAATATATTTTTTCGAATCAATATGGTAGATACTTTTTTCAAGCCGAACCTGAAACAAAATATGTGTTAAAATCAGAAAACAATGATAATCTGGCTATTATTGGAGATTCTTTATCAAAGACTTTTTTTCCACAAGATGAGTTTAAGCATGAAGTTCACGTTGGGTTTAAGTTTTTAATGGATTCAATTCGGGGGGAAGTAAGCATACCTGGCCCAAAGATTAATAGGTGTAGTGAAATTGTGCAAGTCAATCCCAAAATTGTGAATATTGGTACAAAACCAACTAATTATAGATTGCGAATTTTTAAAGGTAATTATACATTAATCAGCAGCTACCCTGTCCCAAAATATCTTATTGGAGCTTATGAATGGGAGTTCAATAATGTTTCTGTTATGTCGTCAGCAGAAATCAGCTTAAACCTCGATATGCCCAATTTTAACTCTTCCGGACAAGACTTAATTATACCACACGTACTCTATATTCAAAAAAACGGATTATGGATTTTAGCAGACAGCACTGCTTACATAAGTAAAATAGTATGTGCTTATGACCCTAATGATAAACAAGTAGTTCCATATGGAAAAAAAGAAGAACGATTTGTACTGAAAGACGAACCATTGTCCTACACCATACGATTTCAAAACACTGGCACTGCAGCCGCTAGAGATGTAATAATACGTGATACGTTAGATGAAGGATTTGATTTAAGCACATTCAAAACTCTCGGAAGCAGCCACAAACTCCAAACCGAACTGAGGGGCCCTTATGTTGAGTTTTATTTTAGAAACATTTGGCTACCAGATAGCTTAAGTAACAAGGAAGGTAGTAAAGGTTATGTAAATTTTATTGTTAATGCTAAAGAAGAAATTGAAGAATGTGCAAAGTTAGAAAACAAAGCGGATATCTATTTCGATTTTAATCCACCTATAACGACTAATACCGTAAGCAACACATTGGTTTCGTACATATGCGATGATACAGTGATTAAGATAGATACAACTGTTTGCACGGGAGAAAGTTTCTTTGGCTATAATAAAACAGGTAGTTATAATCTTATTTACTCAAAAGAGAAAACCTGTGATACGCTAATCTATCTCAATCTAAAGGTGACTCCGCCAAAATATAAGATTTCCCAAAAACAAGTTTGTGTAGGTGATACCATAATGCTAAACCATAGTAAATTAGTTATGCCTAGTTACTCCTTTTATGCAAATGACACTATTTTTGACGGAAATTGTCTTGATTCTGTTTACCGTTATTTACTTAGTCCATTATACCCATCAAGGTTAGAGATAGATACAACCATATGCAAAGGGAACGACGTTTACGGATATAACCAAAGTGGAAGCTACACTATTCCAATTCTTTCACAAATTAATCAATGCAAAGATACTGTTGAATTGAAATTAACAGTTTTGCCACAAGATGATCCAGCATGCATTACTGCTGTGAATGAATTAGATAATATTAATTTATCTTTAGTACCAAACCCAAGCTCTGGAAATTTTGAAGTTGTAACGTTGTTAGGTATCCATAGAATTAGAATTTTTAATAATCTTGGCCAATTAGTTAAAGAAGCTTTTAATAATAGTGAGTTTTATTTAGCAGACCCTGGAGTCTATTTGATTGAGATATTACTTTCTGACTACAAATTTTATAATAAAAAATTGATTATTAAAAATTAAAATTTTTATAAAATTTACAAATTCAGAGTCTCCTGAAAAAATTGATACATATATGAAACGGAGAATATTTCAGTTACTTATTTTTGAACAATCATTTGATGCTTCGGAGCAAGCGGGTTGAATATCTTTTTTCAGCATTGGCATTACAAGGCAATATGGATTGGAAATAATCTAAAAGTATTTGCCCAAACTAACAGATTGGATGATTAAAAAAATGTAGTTCAAGAATTTTAATTTGATTGGTTAGGTATTGTTGAGATCATGGACTGGATTTTTTTATAATCAATTGATTATCTTTTAAATGTAGCTTATTTTATGTAAACTACCTGGCGCAAGTTTCTGGCTGCTACAAGCCAGACAGGTGTAACATGTGCTTTAGTAACTTATGCTTTTTACCCCACCAATCGATCGTCGAAGTTTCCATAACTTCGATGCCATATTTTATCCTTGCTCCCTCCCCAAATCCATAAAAAAATCGCACATTTTAAAAATCTAAAAAATAAATGTATACTGGTATATATAAAATTATTATCTCCAAAACTTCATATCAGGCAAAGTATTGCACCCGTCTTTTTTATGCTATGATGAATGGTGATACTTAAATCACGTCGGAGGAAGGCTATTTTCCGACCTGTGATATGTTGTGATATGGCTATAAAATATCCAAAGGGATAGATCCGATGTATACAACTTGCGGAACAGCCTTTTCAAACTTCGTCATTTTTTTATTTTTTTTTCTCTTAGCCGAATGCGCTGTACACTTTTTTTATACTCTGAAGACAACATAAAAGTGCGGTAGAGATGCGAATTTTTACCATAATATAAAACTACAGCAGCTTTTGTCCTTTCCTTGATATCCCTGAGTAGTTTTTCATGTTCTACGATTTGTCGATGCAGGTTTTCTGCATTAGTGATGGTTTGGTTGTATTCAAAAGTGAGATTTTCATAATATTCAGTAGCTTTGATAAAATTTTCAAAAACGGGATTGTGCGGAGTATTTTCCGATTTCAGGAAACTAGCTAAAGGAATGACTTTATCTTTACATTCATTAAGTAGTCGTGGGTCTTTACGTTTCATGTGCTTAAATTTTGTTAACCTGCCCGTAGTGGTCAGGCGGGGTTGTTGAATTTGTTTGACCTGCCCGCCTACTACACAGTGGGCAGGCGGGTTTGCGGAATTGTTAAACTTCGACAATCAGGTAATAAACTGACTCTATTTAATCATTCAGGTTTGTGCCCGTTTGAACACGTTAGTCGGGCAAGTGGCACAAATTTGGTTCATGCTCATTTCATATGCTTAAATTTTTTTTGGTCGTTTAATTTGTAAAAAATTCCAAAATATCTGAAACATCCATATATAAAACATCGACATGATTGAATAGTTTATCGATGGTATTACTCAATAACTCATTATTGTTTTATATAATTTTAATATAGGTATGTACGATTTTATCAATTATGCTGACACAACCAATATACATCCTTATATACATGATATTGGTCTGTTATCTTTGTATTAAGATACGCAAAACTTTACTCTTGATTCATATCATCTAAATGTCATTATGGTATATATCGATATCAATACATAAAATTTTAGTGTTCATGTATAATACATAGATGATCATTAAGGTACAGATAGTACTTAATAACCATCTTTAAAGGTCTGAAAACTTCCAACTACACCTTTCTGAAGGTTTTTTAACACTCGACAACAAACATGGAGTATGTAATAACCCACCTGAGATGATAAAAAATTCTTTCACACCACAACACAGGCTTCCCGGATTGAAGGAAAACCGTCTCTTGACAGTCATTATCTCTTTTAGATACAATCAAAACAATCTTTGACCATCGGATATCCTTCTATGTATGGATACAAAGCCATTAGGACAGTCCGATAAGAGATTTTGACTACTCATTAAGACATATGAACCATTCCTTAAAGGTTTTTTACTATTCATTTAGACCTATGAATTACTCTACAATGGATTTTGAGAACCCATAAAACGTTCGTGACCTATTCGGAAAGGAAATTGCCAGCCCATTAAGCCCTCTTGACCTATCCGTAAAGATTACAGACTGTCTGATAATGCTTTTGCATATCTCATGAACGATTATGACCAGCAAATAATCCCGATCGTCGAAGTTTCCATAACTTCGATGCTATATTTATTCCTGTCTGCTGACCGGATCTTCCCTCCCTTGAAGAAAGTATACCCCATTAAAAGGTTTCAAGCGGGGACGCTTGAAATCCCGATCGTCGAAGTTTCCATAACTTCGATGCTATATATATTTTCCGGTCTCCTGACCGGACATTCCATCGCTTGTAAGAAGTATACCCCTTTAAAAGGTTTCTAGCGTCCCCGATTGAAACAACGGAAAACGACAATATGAGTTGAGATGACGTTGAAAGTTCCACCATTCTAATTTTATTACACAATTATATTCTGCTTCATATAAATTTAATACCCAAATTATAATATATGTTTTATATTTGCAGTATAAAATACAATCATAATTACTTATTCATAAAATTATTAATAATAACAATATGTTAAGTTTACATAAGTTCGCTTTATCGACCATCCTGAGTATTATTATTTATAGTATGGTTTATACACAAACCGTTCAGCCACAACGGGATCTGATAAAACCTTTTGAGAAAGTAGTGGTCAGTTATTCCGGATTTCCGGGCAATACCAATGATTGGATCAGTATTGCCAAAGCAGGATCAAAAGATGATGTTTCATTAGCATGGTATTATACCGGTGGTCCGCAGTCCGGAACCATAACTTTTTCTTCATTTGAAGCCGGCGAATATGAGATTCGCGGATATTACAAAAACGAATATACTGTACGGGTAAGAAAAAAATTCACCATCTCTGATACAGATCCGGATGTCAGACTGGTAACCAATAAAGATGTTTATCTGCCGGATGAAGAAATCACGGTAACTTATACCAACTTTATGGGAACCACATCCGACTGGATTTCTGTTGTTCCCCAAGGAAGTGCTGATGCTGATCTTTCCAACTGGAAATTTACAGATGGAAAACCAAATGGTACCTTGTCGTTTAAAGGGCTCAAAGAAGGAAAATATGAAGCCCGGGGCTACTACAATAACCAATATAAAGTGATGGCCAGACATGTTTTTACGGTGAACAAAACCATCTCACCCCAGGGTGGACAGTTTTGTCGCCGGGCATTGAGTACCTTTTATGCCGGTATGGGCGGATTGGGTTCTGCCTGGGGCAGAACACCACACGAACCCACCAACATGACAGTGGAAGGCGTCGCTGCTATGCAGGGAGTTATGGGCAATGCCATAGCTGCTCTGGAAGCCATCAACAATTGTATTGGTTTTGATATCAACAAATTAAAGTCATTGATTCAAAGGCTGCCCATGCTCACCAATGTACAGGCGGAGCAGGAGATTCAGGCCATCATAAAAGAAATACAAAGCTTACTTGCGCCGTTAAAATCTGATTGTCTGCATTCGTTGTTTGTCACAGGTGTCCATATGGGGGCGGCACAGGCACATGCTTCCAGCAGGATATGTCAGCCCGCTCCGATGCCCATGGCTTTACAAACGGTGATCAGAAATCATTTGAACACCGCATCTGATCATTTTGCTCGTTTTCTGTCATGTGCACCCGGATTTCCATTGAGTCAGTTTTCCGGCGTACCCCTCAACAGCAGCAATTCTGTGGAACCACATAATCACATCCTGGGAGTACATACCTCTCTGATATGGTCCATATCGCTGACCGATTGTTGTTGTTCATGTGACAGATAGGGGTTTCTGCTTTTTTACAGTTACCATGCTCCAACGATACATACTGACATTCTAACGATACGTTACCTTGTCCTTGTGATAAGGTATACTCAAAATACTTTGGTTTGCGAAAAACGCTTTAACACCGATCGTCGAAGTTTTTTTAACTTCGATGATCGGTGTTTTCCGGTCTCCTGACCAGACCTTTTCAACATCCCGATCCCGATCGTCGAAGTTTATTTAACTTCGATGCTGTATATTTTTCGGTCTTCTGACTGTATCTCCATCGATCGTCAAAATTTTTATTTAACTTCGATGCCATATATATTCTGGTCTCCTGACCGTACATCCACCGATCGTCAAAGTTTCCAGAACTTCGATGCTATATTTCATCCTTGCTCCCTACCCTAATCCATAAAAAAATCGTCCATTCTAAAAAATCTTAAAAAATTATATACTGGTATATTATAAAATTATTATCTTCGAAACTTCATATCAGGGTAAAGTTGTGCACCCGTCTTTTCTTATGGTATGATGTATGGTGAAACTTAAATCACAGCGGAGGAAGTTATTTTCTGACCTGTGATGTGTTGTGGTATAGCTATAAAATATCCAAAGGGATAAAACGGGGCAAAAAAGAAAATGGTATGGGCGGGCGATGTACTCAAAACAATTTGGTCTGAAAAGACATGTTGATCCAAATGCTTGATTATGAGTACAATGCGGACAGAGCACTAGTGGAGAAGACATTTGTAATGTAAACTACAAAAGTTACAGCATCACAAATAGACGCAAAGACAAATACCTATGGTGAAGCAGGGATACCGATGTGATTTAATAGGGGAAAAGAAAAGAATTTTAACGGATTTAATGCATTAGTTTTAAATTTACTATGACCAGGATATTTTTGGATACAGAGTTTACGGGATTGCATCAGCGGACTACGCTGATATCGATGGCATTGTATGTGGATGACAGTACTTATTTTTATGCAGAGTTTAATGATTATTCTGCAAGGCAGCTCACACCATGGATACAGGAAAATGTGATCTCAAAACTTCAGATCAACCAGGTATATACTTTTGTAAAAGATGGAGAAAAAGTGACCATGAAGGGTAATAAAACTCAAATAAAAAAATCACTTAAAATTTGGTTAATGCAGTTTGAATTGGTAGAAATATGGGCAGATGTATTGGCTTTTGATTGGGTACTTTTTTGTAATCTGTTTGGCGGAGCTTTAAAGATACCGGAAAATATATTTTATGCACCTTTTGATCTGGCTACACTATTCAGAAAAAGGGGGCTGATTGGTCCTATGTCAGCGGAACAGAAAATAAAAGAAATTTACAGAAATGATAAAATTGATTTTAATGCAATGATTATACATAAAAATTTTATTGATGTAAGTCGGTTTATAATAGCTGGTGTGGATAGTAAACTCCAACACAATGCATTTGAAGATGCCAGAGCAGAAAAGATTTGTTATGATAAATTGATGAAGCTATGAAAGATGGTATTATCAGTTTACACACATTTATGTTTCCTTTTAGATGGGATTATATACCATCAGATAAGTCAAAAGAGGACTATTCTTATTCAAAAAGAACAAGATTATCTGATTTTGATAATGTATTTTCATCTTGCAAAACATTGGAAAGGCGTCCGTTTGTTATAGGTAACGACAATGAGAACTATAATGAATACACTTATTTTCACGAATTTGCACGCAAAGCTCTATATGACGGTGGCAATGTTTCAGGTACTATTGATAAAAATGAAGTTTTGTATTATGATAAGGATGGCAGCATCGGAGATATCTTCTCTATTTCTATTAAAGGAGGCAAACAATATGACTTGTTTCCGGATAATATCTGTCTACATATTTATAGTACAGGTATTGGCATTATGAGTTTTAATCTATCCAATGAAAATTATAAGAATGAAGATGATATATTGATTATCAATGAATATGGTCGCAGAATATATCCTCAGTTTATGGCAAAGAATAATATTGATATAACCAAAGCTACTTTTTTGGCTGATAAAATTTGTGGTAAAATTGGCCATATTTCATTTGAAGAAGATTTTGTCCAGTATAATACACCAATTGAATTAGAAAGTACTTTTCTTCCTCCTGATCACATTAAAAAAATATTGTGTTATGTTGGTCAAGAGAAGGAATCAAAGTCAAAAGCATTTGTATTCAGAAAATCACATGAACATAAAGGAGCTATTCGAATCAGTAAGGTAACAGATGACAGGATGTTTTTTTTATGTTATTACAAAAATGCTGTTAAAGCAAATAGTCTTGGTGCCATTAAGAAAAAACAATTTGAGTATTTGTCAGATGGGTTTTGGTATGCTTTTACTTTCGGAGATAAAGATAAGTCAGATGTAACGATAAAAAATAACGAACTACAGGCTAAACACATGCTAAGGCACACCTATTCGAGATGGGAAGAAACATATTCTATTGATACTAAAAATAAATTATCTCAAATTAAGAATAGTACGCTGTTCGGCATGACCAAAGACTCTTTTGTTTGTATAGGAGACTGGTTTATGTTGCCTGTTCATATGACAACAATGTATTATCAAATGGCCATGTTGAGTTTAGCACACAGAGCTTCAGTTTTAAGATTTTCATATGAAGTTGCAAATATCACCAATCATTTGGAAGATAACAAAGACGCTACACAGGATATCAAGGACTTGTATAAAAATTATATACAGTTTATAAACAAAATCTATTTTAGAGAAGTGACATCCCAGTTACAAGGTATAGAAATGTATTCCCAATTCAGAGACGTAATGAATATAGAAAAGGATGTTACAGACCTTGATAACGAGATAAAAGAGCTCCATACTTATGTCAGTATGGTAGAACAATCCAATTTGAGTCGTACTGCAGTATGGTTTTTACCAGTAGGTGTTTTAGTAGGCTTACTTGGCATGAGTACTTTCTCCACGGGAGCGTTCACTTTTAGCAATAAATTTGATACTCAATCATGGGCATGGTTAGGTATTGTTTTAATACTCTCTATCGCATCAGTGTGGATATTAACAAAATATTTAAATCGAAAATCAAGATAATATGGATGCTTTAATTCAAATGATCAATAACATTACCGACAAAACCTTACTATTTGGTATATTTTTTATAATTTATCTAATTTATAAATTTGGGCTAAAGTGCATTGAATTTAGGCATATTATTAAATTAGAGACTTTAAGAAATCAACATCAAAAGAAATGTATGAGTGCAAAAATAAAAAAGAACATGAAAACTAAAAAGCCAAAGCTAGAGAATAAAATACACCATAAAGGAATCAAAGTAAAACACCAAAATAATGAGCAATCCCTTTCAACTCACCTTTACCCTAAAACAACATACACCCATTATTCATTTCCAGCATGATCAGGATGGGGCGACGCTCAGAGCTACTGAAGTGAAGCCTAAGTTGGACAGGTTCATCCTAATGAAAATTGGCAGAGAAGCTGATCCAAATCTGATTAATGAAAACGAAATTTATGATAAGGGGAAGGAAGTGGCGAATCGAAAGAAGTGGTTAATCGATTCGGGAAAAGGGGCATTGGATTATAAGATGAGGATTGAACCAATAGACGCTGTTAATTCAATTCCAATAATGTATAGTACGACAAACGATGGCAAATTCAGACCGAATTTCCCTACAATTTTTGGAAATGTTGATTCACATCAAAAAAAAGTCTTCCGATTTGCAGAAAAGCAAAAGTTGACCATAACTTGCACAAAGGTTGAATTAAGTGATAAATTTAATCAATGGATAGGAATGTTTTTTAGTTTAAATAATTTCGGGTTCAGGCAATCAAAAGGGTTTGGCAGTTTTACAATAGATAATAAAAGTATGGTCTTAGGTTCAAAATTATTTTTTACATTAAATCATGGAATTACTGAATATTATGAAGTCTTCAGAGATATAGATTTATTTTATCGATGTCTTAAAAGTGGAATAAACATTAAAACGAGGGAAGATCCAAAAGATAAAAAAAGCAAATTAATTGACAAGATGTACTTAAAATCATTAATGTTTAAATTTGCTAAGAGTTTAAGTAAACCAGAACAATGGGATAAAAGAACTATAAGACATGCATTGTTTTTAAATAATTACAAATATAAGGACGATAAAAAAGAAGACGGTATTTTTTATAATAGGCGAAATCCTGATGGAACTGTACAATTTACAGTAGCACAAGCAGAAGGCACCAATTATTTTGATTTTAGAGACTTATTAGGGCTTTCTACAGAGCAAGATTGGCTTTTTATTCTTCCAAAATTGAAAAAAGTGTTTCAAAATCCATTATTAAAAATGGAAAAGATGAAAAAATGCAAATAGAAAGATTCGCATCACCATTGTGGTTTAAACCGATATATTCAGAAGAAGCACAAAATTGGTTTATATACTTAATAACCAACAATATTCCTCCAGAATATTCGGGTGCTGATGTTATTGTTTCAAATAAGACCAACCATATAGCATTAACTATTTATCCTACTTTTGATTTAAATAATTTTTTAAAAAAATCAATTAAAGCATTTGATAAAAATGATATAGAATTTGGTGCTGGTTTTGCTGAAGAAAATGTACCAGAAGCATTAATTTTAAGCGATATATTTACTCAACTTCAAACCCAAATTGGATAAAATGGATAATAAATATTATACGGCAATTACCATTGGACCAATAATTGAAACACTCAATTCAGCCCGTAAGACCAGAGAGCTTTGGGGAGCGAGTTATTTATTTTCATACATTATCAGGAAAATTGTAGGAAAGTTAAAGGAAAACAATATTCAAGTCATATTGCCATACTATGAAAATGATATTGAATGGATAAATTCATATGGTGCAGGATTATTTCCGGATAGAATTTTTCTATCTGGACAAGTTGATATAAATATATACTTTGATGAAGTTATTTCAGAAATCTCTAAGGAAATAGAAAAATGGTTTGCAACACAAAGCAAAATCAATAGAAAACTTAAGGTCAATGAGATTCAACCTTATTTCATTAGTTATTTTAGATTTATTCAAGTTCATTTTGAGTGTGACACGTCCGAAAATATCATTGATAAAGGATCAACCCTTTTGGATTCTAAAGAACTTAAAACCAAAATCATTCCAGTTGACAATTATATTGGAAAAGAAAACCCTTTATTGTATTTTCTGTACCACATTAACGGTTGTTTCCTTTTTGATGAAGGATTCAAAAATACAAAGAGTAGGTTTCCATCTTTGATCGAGATCGCATTAAAAGAATTTGACCAAAGGCAAGAGTTTGGACAGTTAGAACATAAAATCGAACAGGATCAAGAAAGGTTTTCTGATTTAGAATTTGAAAAACAGCAAGGTAAAAATGATAATGACATTCTTGAATTTGTAACATCAATTTTTCAAAACGAAGTCAATCCAAGTCATAAATATATAGCAATAGTCCAGGCAGATGGAGATAATATAGGAAGCATGATCGCTAAAATTGGTAGTGTTGTTCAAGATATTCAAAAGTTTTCTCAAAAACTATTGGAATATTCTCAAAAAGCAACAGAAATTGTAATCAGATATGGAGGCTCCCCAATTTATATGGGCGGGGATGATCTGTTTTTTATTGCGCCAATTACTTATCATGCAGACAATAATAAAACTCACATTTTAGACATGATTAAGGAATTGGATGATGACTTTAATAGCCGAATCAAATTATATGCTGAATCAGAATTAGGAATTACAGAAAAATTACCTTCTCTTTCATTTGGCATTTCATTTTCGTATTATAAATTTCCACTTTATGAAGCAAAAAGCATGACATTAAAAGCTTTGTTTGAAGATATAAAATGGGCTGATAAAAAAAATGCAATTAAAATTAAGTTTAGGAAACATAGCGGACAAACTTTAGAATTGTTTTTGCAAAAGGCAAACCTATTACTATGGGAATCAACATTAGATTTTATATCTAATAATTTATTATTGGATGCCAATTTTATTAACAGTTTTACACATAAACTTCGACTACAGGAAACTGTGTTATTTGATAATATTGCAGGTGATGATGACAAATTATTGTATTTTTTTAAAAATAATTTTAATGAAAATTATGCTCAGCAAATTACCTATTTTGAATCATTACAGAATTTTATTAAAATTATTCATAATACAGTCATCATAAATAAAGATAAGCCTGCATACTTATATACTGTTTTAAGATATATTCACTTTTTAAGAAGTTAAATATGGCACCAAAATGTAAAATTATTGAAGTAAAATTAACACCAATAACACCATTTTTCTTTGGAAAGGAAAACTTGAGTGAAATGGGTAATAAGTTTGACTATTTTCAAACATCTTCAGAAAATCCACAACAGACAACTCTACTTGGATTTTTAAGACATAAAATCCTTAGAGATAATGGAATCAATCTTGATGCAAATAACTTTAGAAATGATAAATCATATAAAATTGATGATTTAATAGGAAGTAACGGATTTATTGTAAACAATGATAAACCAAATTATTTTGGAAAAATCATTTCAATTTCTCCGTATTTTATTATTGATAAGGGTGGAACTTATTTGTGGGATAGAGGCAATGAGTGCATTAAAAATAAAATCGATAATGAAGCAGTTCATAAAAACGAAGAGCTTGGATTAAGTGATTCTGAAGATTCATTTGTTTGGCGAGATACTATTACAAACAGAAATATAAATTTTCTTGGCAAGCAAAAATTTAGCGAAAAATTGAACGAAATAGACAAAGATACCATCTGTAGTGCGTTTACAAATGTAGGAATATACAAAGGAGGCGTGAAATCAAAATCAATGGATGATAGCTATTTTATTAATGAATATCGTCTTTTACAGAGAACTAATCTAGTTTATGAAAATGATGTTCAAAAATTTCAGAAAACAGATAAAATTTCATTTGGCTTTTTAGCATGTTTGTCAGAAGATCTCGATTTAAATCAGTCTGTTGACTTTATGCCGATGGGTAAAGAGCGATCTATGTTTAAAGTTGAATCTAAAATAGTTGCAAATAATATTGAATTATATGAAAATTACAATCTCTTTGATTTTTCTCCATACTTACCGACCAATAATTTTGTTGCTGATGGAATAATCAAATGTATATTACTTAGTGATGCTAAATTAGATATTGAAGAACTTAACCTTTTAGACAATTTGTGTTCGATGCAAATAGTAAATCACCAACGATTCAGATATATAAAAAGAAATGCAGAAAAGTTTTTTCCAGGAAGTAAGCCAATAAAAGAGAATAAAGCTTTCTATTTACTTGCAAAAGGATCTGTTTTGTTTTTTAAAAATGATTTGATAAGAGATCAGGAAACAAATTCTTTAATTTCGAAAAAAACTGCCATTGAAAACATTTTCAATAAGTCTTTGGACTTTAAACAAATAGGGTATAACTATATTTTTTTTACATTAGCAAAAACATATTAAAATATGAGCACAACAAATTATAATTATAAAGTTGGGTTTTTCACAATTACTGCTAAGTCATTACTTCATGTAGGAGCAGGAGGCGAAAATTTCTGGATCATAGATAATCTTATTCAAAGGGATCCAACTACGCAATTACCATGTATTTATGCAAGCAGTCTTAAGGGTGCATTAAGAGAATACATGAAAGATTATTTGACAGTCATTACCAATCCTGATTGGATAAAAAAATTGTGTGATATTTTTGGTAACGACAGAAGTGACTTTCCGGATTTAAGTGATGTTCAATTAGCTTCAGCGTTGCAAGTTGACCCTGCTCAATTAAAAAAACAAAATTTCCCAGGCGAATTTCGTTTTTTACAAGCTGATTTATTGAGTATACCCACCCACAAAGACGGTTACGTAGAATACAAAATTACAAGTCAATGGCTAAAGGATAATTTTAGAGAAATGATGGATCTATTCAATTCAGAACTAACTTTCCCTGTAAAACTTGATGAATATATTGGCACTACTAATATTGCAGCCACAGATGAAGAATTTTGTGAAATGGTGGATGACTATCATTTACCAGTGATTGCTCGAAATCATTTGGAAAATGGTAGCAGTACAAATCTTTGGTATGAACAGGTACTTCCACGAGGAACAAAACTCTTTTTTGCTGTTCTATATGAAAATCAGGAATTATTTGAAGTGTTTAAGACTTCTGTTACTTCTAATCCTGTTCAGATTGGAGCAAATGCAAGTGTTGGATATGGATTTTGTAAAATTGAATTTATTGAAACAAAATTTAAAGATTGAGTTATGATTATTAAAAAACCAAACAATCAATATATATCCAAAGCCATCAATTTTTGGATTATCCAGATAATGGAATTACCGAAATCAATCAAAATAATAAAAAAGTAATTCAAAGTAAATATAATTCTTATGTAGCAAGCTTTGGAGGGAGTATCATACAAAGTGGACTATTGGCAACTTTAATGATTTTTGAAGCAAATAAAGAAAAAAGAAAAATTATCGAAACACTAGTCAATCTTTACAATGAAACTGTAGATGATGATAAACTCACTAAATCGGATGATTTTTTTTATAAAACTTTAGAATCCAAAGAAGAATCCCAAGTTAAATTAATAAGAAATAGTCTGATTGACATGGCAGTTTCTTTAAAATTGGCTATGCGTTGCTATGAACAAGTTGATAACTCTAATTCATAATCTCATGACAAACAATAGTTATTTATTTTATAGAAAATATTTTGATAATAATTCAGTTGATGATTTGAAAGATATAAATACTGATCTGTACATCAGTAAAATTATTCCCATCAATCAAATTATTAATTATAATGAAGACCATTTTTATGCTACAACACAATATCCTGGATTATTAATAGGAAGTGGATATGGCCACGATTATAAAAATTCTGATCCAAATTTGACAAATGAAGGTTTTAAAATTGGATTCTTCTTTGATTATACTACGGGAATGCCAATAATACCCGGTTCTTCTATCAAAGGTGTGTTGAGAAGTTGTTTTCCACAACGTAGTGTTATTAAATCCAGCAAAAGAATTGATGAACAATTTGAGCTTACCCGAAGAAGTTTTGTTTCCGAAATACTAAAAGAAAAATTTAAAATTTCTGCTCCTATAGATATTGACGCATTGGAGGATGAATTGTTTCATGGTAAGCGAGACGGAAAGAACATACCTTTATATAAACGAGATATTTTTTTTGATGCTGTTCCCATAGAAATTAAGAATAAAAACAACCATCTTTTTGATTCTGATTATATTACGGCACATTATGAAAATCCACTGAAAAACCCAGAACCAATAAAATTTCTAAAAGTCTCGTCTAATGTAATCTACAGATTTGAATTTAAATTGTTTGATAGCGAAGTTTGTCCGCAATTAACTAAAGATAAAAAATTAGATCTTTTTAAATTGATAATAGAATTGCTAGGCATTGGTGCCAAAACCAATGTTGGATATGGGCAGTTCCAAATTAATAAAAATACCCCCAGAAGGACAATTGGGAATGAAATCACTCTTGGAGCTCTAAGAAGTGGTGAAACAGTCACAGGAGAAATATTGGTTGGCAAAAAAGTAAAGCTAAACATCTCCGGATATACGATTACACATGACGTGGCGAAATATGGAGAACACCCTAAAGTTGGCCACAAATATTTGTTTAAAATTGTAAAGAAAGGAACGCGAATTGAAAAGATAGAGTTTGTAATACCCGTCAACCCACTAACCTAACCCCCATGCTCCAAACCCTGACCCTAACTTTCGACCTCCGTATCCGACCAAATCAAATCTATGATTTCAGGGGAGCATTCATTTTTCTTGCGGCAGGGAGTGGCATAACTGACGAAGATGTGAGCTGGATAGCCAATGAAAAATATGAAAAAGGAAACTGGGGACAATCCCTGTCTCAATACCCACGGGTGCAATACAGGATCAGAGATGGGTATGCACAAATATGGGCTATCAATGAAGGACGGAAATCGATAGAAAAACTGATCAAGCGTAAGGCCTTAGAACAGTTTACCATACAAGATGTCTCTTACCCACTGCAAGTGACAGAGACGGAAAAGGAGACTTTCACAATACAAAGTAGTGATGAAGACCAAACTTATCTGCTATTTCACTACGTGCCGCATGAAGATGGCAATGACAAAGAGTATCATACACAGGATACGATGGTGGATAAGGTCAGGCTTCTCGAACGACTGATTACAAATGGAATACTGAAATCAATGGAATCACTAGAGATAGTACAACCTGAAGATTACAAGCCATCGTTATCCATTATTGACATCATCAGTAAAGACAAAGCGGTATATAAAACAAAAGATAAAAACAATAGAAAGCCCATTGTAAAGCATCCCCTGTCCTACTTTATAAAATTCAAGTGTAATCTGATATTGCCGGAAGGATTTGCGATAGGACATCATAAATCTCTTGGATACGGAGCTATGTACAGGATAGAAAATAGTTGAATCTTACTAATGAGCAAAAATACAGCGTGATGATAAAATGTTCTTTGAAATGTTGGCAATAAAACAAAAGTATTTTGGTCATATAGATGTATTAAAAATGTCTCAAAACTATTTCAAATGTATAGATTATCAGAATAAAGTGTAATTTTGGTGTGAAAGTGACCATCCGGGCGACAGCCCACTGAAACTATACGTCACCTGTGGCATCATCAAGGTAGTAGAGTGAAAGTGACCATCCGGGCGACATGCCGGACTGAGCGATCCCGAAGGGTGAAGTACGGCAGTGCTTCAAGCGAAGGAACCCGCCAGTGGCGGGATGGGTGGCCCACATGATGTTTTTTGAAACCAAAGTGACCATCCGGGCGACATGCCGTTCTGAACGATCCCGAAGGGTCGGGTACGACAGTGCTCGAAGCGGAAGGAACCCGCCAGTGGCGGGATGGGTGGCTAACATCATGTATTTTTGAAACCAAAGTGACCATCCGGGCGACATGCCGGACTGAGCGATCCCGCAGGGTCGAGTACGACAGTGCTCGAAGCGAAGGAACCCGCCAGTGGCGGGATGGGTGGCCCACATGATGTTTTTTGAAACCAAAGTGATCATCCGGGCGACATGCCGTTCTGAACGATCCCGAAGGGTCGGGTACGACAGTGCTCGAAGCGAAGGAACCCGCCAGTGGCGGGATGGGTGGCTAACATCATGTATTTTTGAAACCAAAGTGACCATCCGGGCGACATGCCGGACTGAGCGATCCCGCAGGGTCGAGTACGACAGTGCTCGAAGCGAAGGAACCCGCCAGTGGCGGGATGGGTGGCTAACATCATGTATTTTTGAAACCAAAGTGACCATCCGGGCGACATGCCGGACTGAGCGATCCCGCAGGGTCGAGTACGACAGTGCTCGAAGCGAAGGAACCCGCCAGTGGCGGGATGGGTG
Organism: Saprospiraceae bacterium; assembly: GCA_016714445.1. Taxonomy (GTDB): domain Bacteria; phylum Bacteroidota; class Bacteroidia; order Chitinophagales; family Saprospiraceae; genus OLB9. Next base: position 327,691 of record JADJNF010000009.1, read on the forward strand.
GCTAACATCATGTATTTTTGAAACCAAAGTGACCATCCGGGCGACAGCCCACTGAAACTGCTTAATGGTTTGAGTTGCATCCCACGGTGCGGGTGAAAGTGACCATCCGGGCGACAGCCCACTGAAACCCGTTTGTACCGTTGCTTCCTGCTGATCCTGTGGGTGAAAGTGACCATCCGGGCGACAGCCCACTGAAACATTTTTTCAAATAGGTTTACCGGATTATCTATGAAGTGAAAGTGACCATCCGGGCGACAGCCCACTGAAACTCATAATGACTTTTGGCTTTATGTTTCGATTTATGTGAAAGTGACCATTTGGGCGACAGCCCACTGAAACATTCTCATAACATCATTACTTATAGGTAAACTAGTGAAAGTGACCATTTGGGCGACAGCCCACTGAAACCAGCAACAGCACGATAATCAGCTATAGCCTTAGCAGTGAAAGTGACCATCTGGGCGACAGCCCACTGAAACATCCAAAGTTACCCAACTTTTTGGATTTATAAGGGTGAAAGTGACCATCTGGGCGACAGCCCACTGAAACACAAACGGGTCAGCTTTCCATCCACCCTCTTTAAGTGAAAGTGACCATCTGGGGGACAGCCCACTGAAACTTTAGTGTACCGATCGTTCGCACTGAATGATCAAGTGAAAGTGACCATCTGGGCGACAGCCCACTGAAACTTCCAGTCGGTGCTGGTAAGATGACCTGATACAGGTGAAAGTGACCATCCGGGCGACAGCCCACTGAAACGATTTCAATAAAGGATAAGGCTTTCTCTTTTAAAGTGAAAGTGACCATTTGGGCGACAGCCCACTGAAACAATTTTAGGTAAAAATAGTAAGACCTCGTAAGCTGTGAAAGTGACCATTTGGGCGACAGCCCACTGAAACGTCTTGCTGGATTGCTTAACCAACTGGCCAAACAGTGAAAGTGACCATTTGGGCGACAGCCCACTGAAACTCAACTATCCAATCAAACAGGATTACTCTTCTCCTTGCGTGAAAGTGACCATCCGGGCGACAGCCCACTGAAACTTGCAAGATCTCCCCAATCAATATCTATCCGAGGGTGAAAGTGACCATCTGGGCGACAGCCCACTGAAACATTTTAAAGATTCCAATGCCTCTTCTGAAGATAAAGGTGAAAGTGACCATTTGGGCGACAGCCCACTGAAACACAATATCCGGCAGTGAAAGGTCAGCCATTCTTTGGTGAAAGTGACCATCCGGGCGACAGCCCACTGAAACAGGACGCCATCCTTCGGAAATCAATAACTCCAGTGTGAAAGTGACCATCCGGGCGACAGCCCACTGAAACTTACGGTCGGATCTTTTCTAACCTGTTGTAATGGTGAAAGTGACCATTTGGGCGACAGCCCACTGAAACTAAGCGTTGTTGAGTTGATGTTTGTTGATGAAGTGTGAAAGTGACCATTTGGGCGACAGCCCACTGAAACAATAAATTTGCCCTGCCTGTCGGTGGCTACGACGCCAGCACGTGTGAAAGTGACCATTTGGGCGACAGCCCACTGAAACAGACGTTTTGCCATCGTCAATAATAAGGTAATCAGTGAAAGTGACCATTTGGGCGACAGCCCACTGAAACCTAAAAAGATTGTCATTTGCAATTATGAAAGAGTGAAAGTGACCATTTGGGCGACAGCCCACTGAAACGCTAGAAGTTTTTTACTTCAGTGCGCTTTTCTTCGTGAAAGTGACCATTTGGGCGACAGCCCACTGAAACAGTTTGCAAAAAGAAGAACATTTTCACATTCTTGTGAAAGTGACCATTTGGGCGACAGCCCACTGAAACATCAATGCTGCGCCTTCACCGTCTATTGGTAAAGCTGAAAGTGACCATCCTGGCGACAGCCCACTGAAACATGCGAACGACGGTCAGCCTGCCAGAAGTTTCAGGTGAAAGTGACCATCCGGGCGACAGCCCACTGAAACATTTGAGATCTGGTGATCACAGCTCCATACATCAGTGAAAGTGACCATCCGGGCGACAGCCCACTGAAACCAAAATAAATTTGGTTCGGTAAATTTGAAATATGTGAAAATGACCATCCGGGCGACAGCCCACTGAAACAGGTATGTATAGTGTATATAGGATAAATTCCTATGTGTGAAAGTGACCATTTGGGCGACATGCCGGACTGAGCGATCCCAAAGGGTCGAGTACGACAGTGCTCGAAGTGAAGGAACCCGCTATTGGCGGGATAGGTGGCTAAGACGATGTTATTTTTGAATCCAAAGTGACCATCCGGGCGACAGCCCACTGAAACACTTATTGTTCCTACAATATCCGGCAGACAAAGTGAAAGTGACCATCCGGGCGACAACCCACTGAAACCAAATATAGGTACAATTTCTTTATGAATGTTATTTTGAAGTGAAAGTGACCATCCGGGCGACAGCCCACTGAAACAATCTATGCCAAATCTGTCAGGTGCTGACATATGGTGAAAGTGACCATCCGGGCGACAGCCCACTGAAACTCATTCTCGTTCGCGTCAACCATGTCTGACGTGCGTGAAAGTGACCATCCGGGCGACAGCCCACTGAAACATGTTTTCCCAATCTGGAAGTTCTTCAAATTCATGTGAAAGTGACCATCCGGGCGACAGCCCACTGAAACATTAGATTCTTTGTCAGAAAAAGAAATTTTTAAGTGAAAGTGACCATTTGGGCGACAGCCCACTGAAACTGGTGCCGAAATCGCGAACCTCTAATCCGAACTTGTGAAAGTGACCATTTGGGCGACAGCCCACTGAAACAAAAACGGTCACAGTTACTCTCTTAACTATTGTTTGTGAAAGTGACCATTTGGGCGACAGCCCACTGAAACAGGTCAGAAAGATTGAATTTTTCTTTCAACTTTGTGAAAGTGACCATCTGGGCGACAGCCCACTGAAACCTAAAAATATCCTCATCAAAAACGAGAGATGAAGTGAAAGTGACCATCTGGGCGACAGCCCACTGAAACTTAGCTAGACTAGTATTTGATGTTTTAACACCGTTAAAGTGACCATCTGGGCGACAGCCCACTGAAACCTTTTTGAATATCGTTTACTGTAAGCTCTTTTGAGGTGAAAGTGACCATCCGGGCGACAGCCCACTGAAACTTTTGGTGTTGCTGCCGAAATTAAACCACCAACAAGTGAAAGTGACCATCCGGGCGACAGCCCACTGAAACTAATATTTAGCAATTGATCCTATCACACCGTTTTGTGAAAGTGACCATCCGGGCGATAGCCCACTGAAACATTTTGAATTTTCATATTTATCTGAACAATCTAGTGAAAGTGACCATCCGGGCGACATGCCGGACTGAGCGATCCCGAAGGGTGAAGTACGGCAGTGCTTCAAGCGAAGGAACCCGCCAGTGGCGGGATGGGTGGCTAAGATGATGTTTTTTTTGAATCCAAAGTGACCATCCGGGCGACAGCCCACTGAAACCTAAATATATGTGCTGAAAAATTCGATGTATTATGGTGAAAGTGACCATCCGGGCGACAGCCCACTGAAACACCATATCGGTGCTGAATAGGATGGGTATGTGTGTGAAAGTGACCATCCGGGCGACATGCCCGACTGAGCGATCCCGTAGGGTGAAGTACGGCAGTGCTTCAAGCGAAGGAACCCGCCAATGGCGGGATGGGTGGCTAACATGATGTTTATTGAAACCAAAGTGACCATCCGGGCGATAGCCCACTGAAACACCATATCGGTGCTGAATAGGATGGGTTTGTGTGAACTCTTTAATATGTGTGTGAAAGTGACCATCCGGGCGACAGCCCACTGAAACTATGTCTTGAGCATCACCTTAGCTTCTGCTTCTGGTGAAAGTGACCATCCGGGCGACATGCCGGACTGAGCGATCCCACAGGGTGAAGTACGGCAGTGCTTCAAGCGAAGGAACCCGCCACTGGCGGGATGGGTGGCTAAAACGCAGCTGTATTGATGATCAAAGTGCCCATCTGAGCGACAGCCCACTGAAACTGGTTTCCATTATAACAAGCCTGAGTGAAGATATTGTGAAAGTGACCATCCGGGCGACAGCCCACTGAAACCCCACTTTGGCCAATAATGGAGACACTTCATCAGAGTGAAAGTGACCATCCGGGCAACATGCCGGACTGAGCGATCCCACAGGGTGAAGTACGGCAGTGCTTCAAGCGAAGGAACCCGCCAGTGGCGGGATGGGTGGCTAAAACGCAGCTATATTGATGATCAAAGTGACCATCCGGGCGATAGCCCACTGAAACACTTCCAAGATGGTTCCTATATCTCCATTTACCGTTAAAGTGACCATCCGGGCGACAGCCCACTGAAACTCTTTACCACTTTGTTTTGAAATACCCGTAATCCGTGAAAGTGACCATCCGGGCGACATGCCTGACTGAGCGATCCCACAGGGTGAAGTACGACAGTTCTTCAAGCGAAGGAACCCGCCAGTGGCGGGATGGGAGGCTTACATGATATTTATTTGAAACCAAAGTGACCATCCGGGCGACAGCCCACTGAAACAGGAATGTATGTATCTTTACCGACTGATACTAAGTGAAAGTGACCATCCGGGCGACATGCCGGACTGAGCGATCCCGTAGGGTGAAGTACGACAGTGCTTCAAGCGAAGGAACCCGCCAGTGGCAGGATGGGAGAGTTAATGAAGCTCTATCAAAATTGACATGGAGTCAATTTATGGAGCAAACCACTAACTCTACCCACCACCCACGAAGTAAGCTGTTTTGTTGCCATGGTAAAAGCAGGTACAAGGTAAATGATAGCGGTAGGATGACACTGAGTCATCCGACCGCTTAATTGACTAAGTGCCTATCCTGGAGTCAGAATTAAAAAAGTTTTAAAAAATTTATACTGTCAGGCAACGTTTTGGTACTACTTCTTGGTATTAATAGTAAGTGTTCATATATTTATGTATACTTATCTCAACAAAACACAAAAAATGAATACCATTTTACGATTATATAGCTTTGTACTAGTGCTGCTGCTGATATCCTGCCATCGGGAGGACCAGGATGTCACTACACCCATTGATATCATCACCGAAGAAACAGAAACATATTTTGACAGCCATTTTATAGGTAAAATAGTCAATGAAGAAGGTAAATCCCTGGAAGATGTCAGAGTGACCATAGGAAATGACACTTATCTGAGTGCAGAAAATGGGGTTTTTATATTCTCCGATGTGAAGACGCATGGTGCAGGACAGCTGGTCCATGTGCGTAAAACGGGCTATTTTGACCAATACATCTTTATCATCACTGCCAATGGCCAATACAACCATCTTGCCGTAGTGCTGAAAAAGAAGACTGATTTTTCCACCATTTCAGGTGCATCAAATAGTGACATATCTATCCATCCCGATATGCAATTGTCTGTGCCGCCCAATGCTTTTGCCCGCCTGTCAGGTGAAATATACACAGGAAATGTCCGCATCTATACCGATTTTGAAGGGGTAAAAGGAAACTTGCCCGTCAGGGATAAAAATTTGTCTCCGGGTATTTTTACTGAGAGTACTTCTTTCCGTCTTGAAGTGGAAACATCGGATGGTTTGCCATTAAAAATTGTAGCTCCACTTCGGTTGAAAACCAATATAAACGGTGTAAATGTAGCTAAACTGGACATCAGCAAAGATAAATGGATGACCGTATCTACCGAAAATCAGGGTACTTCCATCTCAGCGACAGTAGATCAGGATGTTCCATATCAGATAGGAAAATTCCGTCCCGTCACCAGGATAAGCACACAAATAGTCAATACATCGGATGACGGGGTATCCTTTACCGAAGTAGAAATTAAAGACGGACAAAATGAAACATGGTCAGTGCAGCCGGGACAGGATGGATCTGTGCGTTTTTATGCGCCGTCCAACAGTTCTGTAATGATGATGATAAAAGATGTTTGCGGCCAGGTATTGGGGGTTAAATCAGTAGAAGTGGGCAATGGTCCGGTACAACCTATTGCCGATGTGGTTTTGGATGATAGTAAATTGATGACCATACAATCCAACATAGATCCTTGTGGTCTCCCTCTTTCACAGCATGATCTGATCAATCTGGTGCTGACCGGTGCAAACAAAAGTGTAGTAGCCTACCAATCTGAAGATAAACAATTTTTTGTATTGCCGGATTGTCTGAAACTTAAAAAAGCCACCTATTTCAGAGGAAAACAGGAAAAATATTCCGTTTCATACAGTGGTCTGAGCGCCCATCCATTGCTTACCATCAGCGCGGTGCCATTGTGTATAGAAAAAGTATCAGGCTACTTCAGTGTAAATGATGTGCCGATATTATTGGATCTGAATCAATATTATATCTATAGGGAAGTGCAAGCCAACCAAACCCTGGTGATATCCGATTTGAGCGGTTTTATGATTTCAATAGCAGGAGTGACGACCAAAGGGAAATATACTCCGGAAGCTGTTTATTTTAACCATCCGAGTATGACCGATTGTCAGCTGGAGCAGTGCAGCGAAGTGACCACATACATCGACGAAATAAGCCTGCCGGGCGCAGTGGTAAAGATCAGGATCGAGGGCCAGATAAATGGCAGCAGGATCAAAGGTGAATTTGTCAATGTATTACAAAACTAATCAGGTACAGTAGCTGTGAATATTCATCTGGAAGACATCATATCTGGTTGCCGGCAAGGTCATCGGCGTGCTCAAAAACAACTGTTTGAGTACATGGCCGGTAGATTGCTGACTGTATCCCGGCAGTATACGCCAAAAGGTCTGGACCCTATGGACAATCTGCAGGATAGTTTTATCAAGATATTTGACAGGATCTATGCTTTTGATGTTAAAAAAGGGAGTTTCGAATCATGGGCAAGGCGGATAGTGATCAACACGGCACTGGACAAATTAAATAAAAAAGGCATCGAAGAAGTTATATTGGAATATGATGATATGCCATTACTCATAGAAAATAAAATCGAAGCAGCGGAAGATATAGAACAGTTGATGTATATCATAGAGCAGCTTCCTGATGGATATAAACAGGTGTTTTGTCTGTACGAGATAGAAGGATATAGCCATAAGGAAATCGCAGATCAACTCAAAATCAAAGAAGCCACGTCCAGATCACAATTAAATAAAAGTAAACAATTGCTGAGAACGTGGGTAATAAAATTTGATCTTCCGGTATTTTTAAATATACAATCAGAATAATATGCAAGACGATAGCAAACATTGGAAAAGTAAAATACAACAGCTCAAAAGCCATTCTTCTTCATTGGATATACCTGTGGAATGGGATGTTCTGGAGAAACGTATGGATAAAAAATCCCGACGAAAAGTGGCCATTTGGTGGTGGCCGTTGATGATCGGTCTGGCAGTGAGTGCAGGATACTTTTATATTTCCAAAGACCATCAGCAAGCCGGGAAAACTCTTGAACAGTCCAAAAACCAGGGTATTGCAAGCGAAAATAAGGTCGTAGCAATGGCCAAAAATGAAAACGGGGAAAAAATAAATGTTGCCAATAATCCTTCCGGCCAAACCACCAGGATGCCGGACCATCAAAAGGCAGCTCAAATATATGATCCTGTAAAGGCTGATGTTTCGAAAAAAGAAATGTCAAAAAATGAAAACAAAAACCTCCATCAAAAGCAGGTGATTACCCATACAACAACAGAACCAAGTTTTGCACAAAATCAGTATAAAACCGAGCCTCAAACCAATGAAAATAGCATAAAAGAAGTATCTGCTATATGGCCAATGGCTGAAGATAATAATTCAGCCCCTATGGATCAGGATCTTGCGGCAAAAACCAAATCACTTGATCTGGCATTGCTGGAAATACCGGATAGTAAAACATTGAGCACCCTTTATCCGAATAGTATTCTGATGAATATGTCAAAGCGTCAAAATAGATCCAAACCAATATTTTTAGATATCAGGACGCTTATAGGCAAACCAGTGTATGACTACCATCCTGTGGTCACAGCTCATGAAGGCATCGCTATAAACAGGAAAAAATATGAACAGCCTCTGGAATCTGTGAGTAGCCGACTGTCCATAGGCAAAGAAACAGGCCATAAGTTTTATGTTGCTCTGGGAGTGTCATATTCCATGCTGAATGACAGATGGAAAAGCAGCCGGTATGATACGATGGATGTGATGTTGGACAATCAAATCATAGAACAGTATACCAGCCCTGAAGGAATAGTAACCGAAAAAACCGGAAAAAAACTGGCACGACAAATCGTGGAAGTGACCCAAACCAGATATAACACTATTCAATCCCTGGCTACGATGATATCCCTGGGAAAATATTTCAACATCCATAAAATGCGATGGACGATCGAAGCCAATGTTGCGCTTCCCATCTTCACCACATACACTGGTCAGGCTTTGGACCAAAATAACAAGTTGATAAGCATCGACAGCATATACAACAGGAGAAATTCCTTACAATACGGTTTACATTTATCTTACTTATATCCGGTGTCCGGACGCCTGGCCTTATATGGAGGATACGATTATAATTATGCCCGATTACACACTAATCAGGGTTATTTCAGAAACCAGAAAATTCATTCCATATCTGTGGGCATGAAGTATTTTATTTACCATTAAAAAAAAAATAATGAGAAAAAATTTAACTTTCCTTATTCTGTGGCTTAGTTTGATCTGCGCTGCACAAAACAATTCAGGTGTTATCAAAGTCAATGTAGAAGATGGATGTGGCAGTGATGCATTCGATAAGCCGGTCACCATTGATTTATATGAAATCACTGGCAATGATGTTATAAAAATAGCGTCAAACAACATTCAACCTGCTCAGTTTGGCAATCTTGCCACAGGGGTAAAAGTATGAAATAAGAATATCTTCATCCGATAAACAACAGACCGATTTAACATGTAAGAGATGTGTTTGCATGAAGAGAGGCTATTTTGGGTGGCATGGCAATAATTATAATTTAGCAGCAATTTGGCCGGAGATGTCAATGCAAAGTGATATCATTTACTACTTTTGATTTAGTTACATGTTACGACATATGATAAAAATCAAACATTTGCCTTTGAAGGATGTTTTTTGTAGATGAGGCACATTTATTTAATAATACCGCGAATTTTTAAAATTTTACAACAGACGACATTTGATCGGGCATAACAAATGGACTAAAAGAAGTTACTTTTAAGGCTTACAAACAAGGCGCAGTAGCGTCTGCAATTCACCTTATTGTTCAGTATGTACTGAAGATAGTACTTCTAAAGCAACCATTCAAATTCCTGACATGAATGTACATGCCGGAACTCCTATAGAATTCAATTCACTTTTAGCGGTAAAGGCAATGATGCCGGCTCACTGTTTACATTAAAATACTTGGATGCGGATATCTCAAAAGTATCTCCTTCGTCCGGTTACTTCCTCCAACCTTGTTGATTCAATATCTTCCATCCATATTGTAACGTTTTTAATCCAGAATTGTCCTGCTTTTTCAGAAATTGTCAGGATAAAGTTAACGCCACTTCGTTCAGGAAAACTAGCTTCATTTTTTGCTTTCAATGAAGATTTCAAAAAAGAATTTGTACATAAAGCAGATAATTGTCTGAAAACTTACCAAAAGGTCGTGCTAAATACTACGGGTCCATGTCCGGTCACCTGGCCTGCAGATACAACTATTCCGGATTGTGTAGCAGATTACAACGCAGGAAGCCCTGTTATAGACCCTGCATGTATACTTTTTGTATCGGTGGCATACCATGATCAGGTATTTGGCAATCCATGCAATAAAATACTAAGAACATGGACTGCAATAAACTGGCAAACCATGGAAATATTTACCCATATACAGGTGATTACTATTGATGGAAATTATTCAACAGTATGTGTAGCTACAACCGTGGTGATAACAGATAGCCTGGTTGTCTACGCAAATGATTTAATTAAAAATAATGTGATCGGGCATGTATATTCCTTTTCTGCCAATGACCCCAATCAAACCACAATGACACTGAAATATGAGTTGCCATATGTGGTAGATCTGACAGTATATGACCTGACAGCCAACAGATTTTGTATTTCCAGGGTAACCAAGGTAAATGCGGGATGCAATGAGCCGGTGAAGGTAATCGGGGAAATTTCACTGGAAGGAACCAATGGTTTTTTCCTTGCAAACGGAATGTTGTTTGATGGAGGTAACGAAGATCACTGTGTGGGCACCATATCTGATTTTCAAATCAGGTTACTGCCTTCCGGGAATTTTGCCAGCCAGTTGATATTTAATTACGACCAATATAAAGGCACAAATATTATGGTAGCATTGAGGTATAAAATCGATGGCAACTGGGTGAATCATGGTATGGTAAAAATAGTTTTCGTGAATGATTCAGCTTTGCCGCCTTTCGAACTGACCTGTTTTGACGACCCTGTAACTAAAAATGAACTGTTCGAAATTGCATTTTTTTCTCCGACATTTGATAATATTCTGGCACTTCAGGGAGCTATTCGTGTCAAAGATGCCATCGTAGTCAGTACCAAGAAGAAAAAATTGTCTGATATTGTTTTCAACGAAGAATTAAGGTCACTCAAATATCTATGGCTGTTACCTACGGTTACTTCGCAGTCATTCGGTGAAAGGGATACCTTATTTACCATGACGATATTACCAACAGTAAATGGTAATCTCTCTGATATATTAAGTACTGCTGAAGATTTGTTGAATTCAGAAGCTATTTTAAATGATTTTGGGCAAACAAAAATTGATTTGGTCTTTAAATTTCTCAGAAGATCCAGTGCAACTAACGATCTTGTACAAAAAGACATCACGCTGTACCCCAACCCGTCAAGCAATGGAGATTTTATCATTCAAACCAACGATTATGACAAAGCCAACATAAGAGTTTTTAATGAAGAGGGGCAGATGGTATATACAAGTCAACAATCAGCGGTGGATGGTTTCATGCAAGTGTCTATGCCCGAAGACAGCAAAAATGGAGTATACTTTGTGCGTGTGGACAGTGAACAATATTCCAGTATTAAAAAATTAATTATACTGAAGTAGGTGGCCAGGGTCTGATGATGATGGGAAACAAAAAAAAATCCTTACATCAACAAACTCAGAGCATCTTTCATTTTCTCAAAATAGAAAATGCCGTTATATCTTACAGATGTAACGGCATTATCTTTTATAAAAATCTTTATACCGGCGAAAATTTATTTTAAGTATAACTTGCCTATTTATTGGCTTTGGCGTGATCCTCCAGAAACTTTGCCAATCCGATATCCGTCAGCGGATGATTTAATAATCCCAATATACTGCTCAACGGACAAGTGACAACATCAGCCCCAGCCTTTGCAGCCTGAACGATATGTAACGGAGTACGTATAGATGCTGCAAGAATTTCAGTCATATATCCTTGTATAGAATAGATGGAAGAAATTTCTTCGATCAGTTTGATTCCGTCCCACGATACATCATCAACTCTACCTACAAATGGAGACAGGTAAGTTGCACCTGCTTTTGCTGCAAGTATGGCCTGTCCTGCTGAAAACACCAATGTACAGTTAGTATTAATGCCTTTTTCAGAAAAATAGGATATTGCTTTTATTCCTTCTTTTATCATGGGTATTTTGACCACGATATTGTCAGCCAGGTCAGCCAGTCTTTCTCCTTCTGAAATCATACCTTTAAAATCCGTGGCGATAACTTCTGCACTTACATCACCATCTACGATTTTACAGATTTTTTTGTAATGTGCGATGATATTTTTTTCGCCGGAAATCCCTTCCTTCGCCATAAGAGACGGATTAGTAGTGACCCCATCGAGTATGCCAAGATCCATGGCTTCCTTTATCTGCTCAAGATTGGCAGTATCTATAAAAAATTTCATAATGTGCTGAATTTTGTAATGAGAGAAGGCTTCTTAAAATGCAAGTTATTTAAAAACATCTTGTTAATTTCCTCGCAAGCCATTAATCCTTAATACTTCAGCTTTTTTTCCTTCCGTAGCTATTGCTACGAAACTCTAAAAGAGCTTCGTCTTAATAATCAAGCACTTACGATTAACTTTAACATATGTTAGTAAATGACTTCAAAAAATGTGAGGAAACATACCGAACCGCTCAACCTCCTACCCTTGCTGCATTTCTGCCCTGGGGGAGTTCGGAAGGAGCTGGCCGTATGCTCCTCACGCCGCAAAAGTACAAATTTCAAAACAAATGTACCTAATCCACAGAAAAAATATTCCACGGAAATTTATACGGCGGGTCAGCTTTTATTACAACAGGCTCATTCTTAACAGGATGCAAAAAGACATTTCATAACAATGCAGGCCGATTGACTTGTCCGGCATAGGATATTCAGCCCCATATTTAAGATCCCCCAATATCGGGCAATCAATTTTGCTCAATTGAGCCCTGATCTGATGGGGTCTTCCTGTGAGCGGATTTACTTCCAAAAGTATTTTTCCATCCAATTCACCTTTTAACTGATATTTCAATATAGCTTCTTTGGTGCCGGACTTTTTGCTGGCGTAGGCTTTTACAATATTTTTGGTCTCATCTTTTGAAATGTGGTGAGTCAAAGTAGCAGAAAGCTCTTCCGGTCTTTTAGTCACTATGGCCAGATATGTTTTATGAATGGTCTTTTCCTGGAGCATTTTATTCATTCTAATCAACGCTTTGGAAGTCCGGGCAAAAATAACTACCCCACTGACCGGTCGGTCCAACCGGTGTATGACACCCAAAAAAACATCTCCGGGTTTATTGTATCTGGTTTTGATGTATTGTTTGACAGAATCTGCCAGTGTTTTGTCTCCCGTTTCGTCACCATGCACCAAAGCACCTGCAGGCTTATTGATGGCAATAAGATGATTATCTTCAAAAATAACGGTTAAGCCTTCCAGGCTGATCTTTTGTCTTCGCATAGTCACAAAGGTAATACTATTTTTCTTAGTTAGGAACCGTATGGCAAAATTGTGTACATGACATATTGCACGAAATATCATAAAGCTTAGATGTTTACAGATCCAACTTAAGAATTTGATGTCTTATTGTAATAGCGTTGGTTAAATGAAACGGTAGTGACACCAATACAAAACTGTTCGAACTTGTAGAATGTCCTGATTTTATGTGCCGGGAAACCGGTGGGACTGAACGGTTGTAAAACAAGTCGATTGGTAAAAAGAATCAGATAAATGAACCGCAAAATACTGAATATCGGCTGCTAAGATGTTATATAAAAATTTAGATAAAAGACAGGAAGTGTTTTAAGGAATAAATGTAGTGAAGCATTTAAATATTTGAGCTCTAAGTTTTATTCACTTATTATAGATTTTACATTTTAATTGTCAAAAATACTATACTTTTGTTTCAAAATAGCTTTCTGTACAAATAAATGAAATTTATAAAAAGTAGTTTTTCCATATTTTGCATTTTATGTCTGTCTAATGTAATAAGTGCTAAAGACAGCATTACAGTGTACTTTTTTCTGCTGGATGAATGTCGGATTTGTCAGGAACTGGCACCGGAAATGAATTCTATCTACACCGAATACCAATCGGAGGTAGGTTTTCTTGGTTTGTTTCCCAATTTTTCTTCAAAATCAACAGGGATACAACATTTTAAAGAAAAGTATCAAATCAAATTCAATACCCGTACGGACTACTTTAAAAAGATGGCCCACAAATTTGAAGCAACCATATTGCCTGAAGTAATCGTTTATAATGAAACATCAAAATCTATTTTGTATCGGGGAGCCATCAATGATCTTTTTTACACGCCGGGAAAAAGAAGACATTTTGTGCAAAACCATTATCTGAAAGACGCTTTAAAAGCCATATCCCAAAATAAACTACCAACTATATCAAAAAGCCAACCCATCGGATGTTTTATCAATTTTAATGATTCAATCAATTAAATGTAAATGAAAATGATTTTAAGAACACTTATGTTGTTAATTTTTATTGGAATGAGTTTTTTGAATTTTGCCCAGCCGACTTTTTCAAAAGATGTAGCACCTATCATTTTCAAACACTGTACGAGTTGTCACAGGGCAGGTGAAATAGGACCTATGCCACTCACCAGCTATGATGAAGTCCGCAACTGGGCAGGAACCATCAGATATGTGACATCCCAAGGTATCATGCCGCCCTGGAAAGCAGATCATGCTTACTCCCGATTTCTGGATGAAAACTACCTCAGTGAAAATGAGATAAAAACAATATCGGATTGGGTAGATGCTGGTGCACCACAAGGGAATCAAAATGAAACACCCTCACTGCCTGTATTTCCAACCAATTCCTTGCTGGGTACACCTGATTTGGTTTTAACCTTCAAAGAATCATATGTTCATAAAGGAAACGGCAAAGATGAATACAGATATTTTGTTATACCAACAGGTCTGACAGAAAATAAAAAAATAAAAGCCGTAGAACTCAGACCTGGCAATACCAAAATAGTCCACCATGCTTTGTTTTTTGCTGATCAGTCCGGTAAAGCAAGACAATATGATAACAATACAGCTGAATATGGCTTTTCAGTAGATGATAATCCGGATTTTAATGTGTTGGAAGTGATCAACAGAGACCAGTTTCCAGGCTATGTACCCGGGCAGAAACCTAGAAATTTCCCTGATGGTTTGGCACAAAATCTGCCCGCCAACAGTGATCTGGTCATACAGATGCATTACGCACCTTGGAGTGTCAATGAGTCAGACTCATCTTCCGTCAACATATTTTTTGCTAAGGACAATGAAGTAATAGAACGTACGGTAAAGGATTATATCATGTTGCCATTTAATCTGGTAACCGGTACAAATAGCTTTTTTATCCTGCCCAATCAAATAAAAAAATTCGAAGGAGTATATACCGTTCCGGCTGACATCAGTCTGGTGGGTATATTCCCACACATGCACTATCTGGGCAAAAACTGGGAAGTGTACATAGAAAATCCTGATGGGAGCAAGACCAACTTAATTAAAATAAATGATTGGGATTTTAATTGGCAGGGAGGCTATTATTTTGACAAGTATAAGATTGCAAAAAAAGGCAGCAAAATACATGCATTTGCCACATATGACAATACCGCCAACAATCCTGCCAATCCTACCAGTCCACCGAAATTTGTAACCTGGGGGGAAGGTACCAAGGATGAAATGTACTACCTTCCACTCTTGTATGTGCCTTATAAAAACGGAGATGAAAATGTAATTTTTGATCAGAATACAACTTCTGTCATTGAAACTACATCCGGGTCATCGATAAAAGCGACTCTCTATCCCAATCCAGTCAAAAGCAATGATGACACACCTATTCATATAGATTTTACACTGGACAGAGGCATGCCGGTAAGTATTGATGTATTTGATGTAAATGGTCGTATTGTCAGGACACTGAAGGAAAATGAGTTCTACTCTCAAGGCAGTCATCTGGTTCATCTTCAAGCCAATCATCTGCAGAAAGGTTTGTACGTCATTAAGATAAGTACCATGTCAGGTTCAACTGCTCTGCCTCTGATGATTACTGAATAAGCCCGGCGATTTGGGGACTTTTTCAAAATATGAAAGAATCTTAAAAATCTTTCCTGTTATTATACATTTATTGAAAATAATTTTGCTTCAGAACAGATAAAACACTTATCTTTGCAGTACAGAATTAAGTTTGGATAAACTGATGATATTTCAAAGCCAAACCATTTGATTATATTATTTCATCAGTTTTACAAAATATTGTTTCTGAATCTTTACATAATGTTATTATCACACTAAGTTTTAAAATTTAATCAATATTATCATGGCAAAAATAAAAATAGCTATCAATGGATTCGGCAGAATCGGAAAATTGGTGTACAGACAAATTTATAACATGGAAGGAATTGATGTCGTAGCCATCAATGACCTGACCAGTCCAAAGGTTTTGGCTCATCTACTGAAGTACGATACAGCTCAGGGCAGATTTAATGAAGATGTAACAGCAGGTGAAGACAGCATCTTTGTAAATGGTGAAGAAATAAAAGTATATGCACAAAAAGATCCTTCACAAATTCCATGGGCGTCGCATGATGTAGACGTTGTGTTGGAATGTACAGGATTTTTTACAGATAAAGCAAAAGCTGAAGCACATATCACAGCCGGAGCTAAAAAAGTAGTAATTTCTGCTCCTGCCACAGGCGACTTGAAGACCGTAGTTTATAATGTAAATCACGATATTCTTGATGGAACAGAAACAGTCATCAGTTGCGCAAGTTGTACGACCAACTGTCTGGCTCCTATGGCTCAGGTACTGGAGAAAGAATATGGTATTGTATCAGGATTGATGACCACCATACATGCGTATACCAATGACCAAAACACGCAGGATTCACCACATGCCAAAGGAGACATGAGAAGGGCCAGAGCTGCAGCTCAAAACATCGTACCCAATAGTACAGGAGCAGCAAAAGCTATTGGCTTGGTTATCCCAAGTCTGAAAGGTAAGCTGGATGGAGGAGCTCAGAGAGTACCTACGCTTACAGGTTCATTGACAGAGCTGGTGACAGTTTTAAGTAAAAAAGTAACTGTTGACGAAGTTAATGCAGCCATGAAGGCAGCTGCCAATGAAAGTTTTGGATACAATGTAGACGATATCGTAAGTAGCGACATTATAGGTACAACCTACGGCAGTATATTTGATGCTACCCAGACAAAAGTGGTTACCAATGGCGATGTTCAACTGGTAAAAACAGTCAGTTGGTATGACAATGAAATGAGTTATGTATCTCAGTTGGTGAGAACATTGCATCTTTTTGCCGGATTGATTAAAAAATAATCCAACATATAAAAAAAGGGTGATCCAAAAGGGTTGCCCTTTTTTAATTAAATCATCTTATTAAATTTAACTACCATGATAAATTTTCAAAATACCAACTTCAAAGATAAAAAAGTAGTCATGCGGGTAGACTTTAATGTTCCGCTCAATGCTGAACTTCAGGTGACAGACGATACCAGAATATCTTCAGCCGTATCTACCATTAAAAAAATATTGGCGGACGGCGGTTCAGTAGTTCTGATGAGTCACCTGGGCAGACCCAAAGGTGGACCTGAAGCAAAATACTCCCTTAAACATATTATCTCTTTTCTTCAGACCTATTTCCCTGACGTGAAGATCCAATTTGCGGATGACTGTGTGTCAGATGAAGCTTTTTCACTTTCAAAAAGCCTGAAAAGCGGTGAAATCCTTTTGCTCGAAAATCTGCGTTTCTACCCTGAAGAAGAAAAAGGAAATCCTGCTTTTGCAGAAAAATTAAGTAACCACGGTGATATCTATATCAATGATGCATTTGGAACAGCACACAGAGAACATGCTTCTACAGCAACAATCGCCAGATATTTTGATACTGACCACAAAGGATTTGGATACCTGATGGCCGCAGAAGTTGAAAATGCCACCAAGCTTTTACACGGTGCTGAAAAACCGGTAACTGCCATCGTGGGTGGTGCAAAAGTTTCTGATAAAATTCAACTGTTGGAAAGACTGATCGATAGTATGGACAATATCCTGATCGGTGGAGGTATGGCTTATACATTTCTTTCTGCATTGGGTGGCAAGATAGGCAATTCACTTTTTGAGCCTGACTATGTTGACCTTGCACTTAAGATCATGGATAAAGCCAAAACCAACAACACAGCCATTTACCTGCCAAAAGACAATATAGCAGCAGATAAATTTGCTCCGGATGCAGAAAGTAAGGAAGTAGATAGTTACCACATTCCGGACGGATGGATGGGTCTCGACATCGGACCAAAAACCATAGCAGAGTTTTCATCCATCATCAAGACCTCCAAAACCATCTTGTGGAACGGACCAATGGGTGTATTTGAGTTTGATAAATTTGCAACCGGAACATTTTCAATAGCCAAAGCACTTGCCGAAGCTACTGATGCCGGTGCCTTTTCACTGATCGGAGGAGGTGACAGTGCTTCAGCGATCAATAAATCAGGACTGGAAGACAGGGTGAGTTTTGTGTCTACCGGTGGTGGTGCCATGCTGGAATTTCTCGAAGGCAAGGAATTGCCGGGTATAAAAGCGATGGCAGATTAAACATCAATAAAATAAAAGAGATCAGAGCACATTTTGATCTCTTTTATTTTTTATCCAAAGACGTTTTTATCATTCTTTGAAGGACATTCAGATCGATCTCATCCATTCTGTTGATATAGAGACATCCTACACCGGTCTTATGTTTGCCCAATTCATTCAGCGCTTCCCCATGCTCTTGAATACCCACATTAAGATACAATGACAAATTTGCCTTGCGTGGAGAAAAACCTATCAGCAACCAATCCACTTCTCTTCCTGTAGCCGGACTTTTATATATTTTATGACCAAATCCAATGATAGAATTGCTCCACAAGACCGGATCTTCTCCCGTCGCATTTTTCATCATTTCCAACAACAAAAAACAGTCTTTGCGCTTTTGTTCATCCTGAACTTTATTGATAAAATCATCTACACTCTCTAGGGTTGGTTTTGTTTTTATCTCCACCAATTTTGATTTTTTAACCGCCATAAGGTGCCAGTATTGTTTTATTTTTCAAATATATATTTTATGTATGACTTTGATGAATAGTTGATATTTGTTTTGTCCATGCCAAAGGCAGACAAGCTTGATTTTTGAATATTTTAAGCAAAAGTATTATCTTAAATTACACCTTAGAAAATAGTAAAAATTTAAAAGTACACACTCTTAAAAATTAATTGATATAAATTGCCACGTTTGGTCTGTTTATCGTGTATTGATAATGTAAGTTAAGTGCATTTGACAAAAAATTCTTTATTAATACTTTTAAAAATATCTGTTATGATAAATAAAATTTTATTCCTGATTTGTATTTTATGTTTTGGTATGATGTCTTGTGAGGACGAAAGAGAGATAATAAAAGAAACCTCCGATATACCCGATAGCATAGAACTTATAAAAGCAAATTTTCATGGACAAATTGTGGATAATGATCAACGTCCTGTTCATAATGCATCTGTCAAAATTATGTTCGAGAATTATTTACTTGGTGAAACAAAAACAAATGCTGAAGGAAATTTCAACCTGGTTTCACAGGCAGCCCACGCAGAAAAACCTATATCGTATTTGAAAAGGAAGGATATTCACCCAACATTTTTAGTAAAAAATTAACCGCAAATGAAGAGCTTGAAATACTTCCACGTTTAAAAGCCCTGAATATTAACCAATCGATTGGCAATGAAATATCTGATATTCAAATCAATGAAGATATCCATGTTACTATTCCAGCAGGATTGGTCTCAGTGATAGCCCCAAAAGCTAAAATGCAGTATTTAGACCTTATAAAAGAATCGAAACAAAATATTTTGGCTGACTTGACCGCACAAGACCGGATTACACCGGAAAAGGTATTGTGGATAGATATTGTCGGTCCGGATAATAAAAGTATCCCTTGGGTATTTGGGAAAGAGGTTATTGTCACATTTGGTGAAAAAGCAAAAAAAGAACTATCGAAAGAATATTGGTTTTTTGATACCCACACAGCAAGATGGTTAAAGCAAGGTTCATTGTCAACTGACCGACAAATAAGAATTAAAAATTCCGGTTTTTATGCCTTCATCAACCCTTGCCTGACTGATGAAGAAAAACCTGTACCCTACTGTAAATCGACTATTAATGCAGCATTGACCACAATAGGAACAAAAGTATTTGCAAAAGATTTTGATGCGGGAAGTTATGACAACTGCGATTCAAGTCTTGATTTTAAAGTGAGAAGGCTTAATGATCCTTGTATGTTTGGTGACCATATCTTTAAGGATTTTATCACTTTATGTTCAAATGATGCAGGTAAAATTATAGACCTTGTCATTAAAGTCACAGATGACAGTAATAATGCTGACTCTGTATCAGGTAACAGTAAATGTTGCTGGAATAAATCCTTGTCCCAATGATACTACCAAGCCTATCCCCTATTGTAAAAATAATGTAGATATATCATTTTCAGCTACAGGAGGTAAAATAAATGCCGGTTATATTGACGCAGGTTCATACGACAATTGTACTTCATCAGCTGCTTTAAACTTCCTGATGAAAAAGTGCAAACTGATCCCTGCGCTAATGGTACCAATGTTTTGAGCCCTTCCCTTGTTTTTTGTTCTTCAGAAATTGGTACTTCGATTGAAATCGAAACACATGTGTATGACCAAAATAATAATAGCGACTATTGTACAGTATTGGTAAATATCAAACCATAATCCGTTTTGACTTAAAAGGAAAACATCTTCACCCGAATCTCATGACAGAGCAATATCTGATAAACAAAAGCATTGATCACGATCGAAAGGCACAAAAAATGCTTTTTGAAAGGTATGCTCCCTATTTGTTGAGTGTTGCCCAAAGATATGTCCGTGACTTTCACCTGGCCGAAGATGTTTTCCTTCATAGTTTTGAAAAAATATTTAAAAACCTGCAAAACTTCCAAAATGTCAAAGGTGAGTTTAAGTATTGGGCCAAAAAAATTGTAATCAATGAGGCATTAAATTACTTAAGAAGTCAAAAGAACTATTTTATAGAAATTGACACTACCATTCTTGACCAAAAAGAAATAGAGCCAAATGTTATTTCTCAAATGAATGCAGATGAACTCCATCAATTAATCTTAGAACTACGACCACCTTTTGGTATCATATTCAATATGGTTGCGGATGGTTACAACTACGCAGAAATAAGCGACATATTAAACATACATGAGGCTACCTGCAGATCTTACTATATGCGCAGCAAAGCAATGCTGAGAGACATTTTACTTAAACAGGAATACGTACACCATGGAACCAAATAATAACATTCAAAAAAAGATCCTTGGTAAACTGGATCAACACAGACCTATAGCTGATTATAACTCGCTTTGGGAAACACTCGAACCCAGACTGGAAAAGAAAAAAAGACGTCGTGTTTTGATATGGTTATTCTTTGGAATAGGAATGATTACGGTGCCCGCCTTACTTTTTATACTTACAAAAGATTCCAATGTCAAAGTCATTAAAGTTCCATCTGTTTCAAATAGTGGAGCTTCCATTTCATCAAAGGCTATAAACCCACTTGCCCTTACCACTTCACATGCAGTAATTAATAACAACGATCCAAAAAATACTTTTACCCAAAAATCAAATCTTTCTAATGATAAATATAATTTGATAGAAGATAGTAAAAACATGGATCTGGTAACAAGCAACACTAAAGGTAATCAAAAATCCCAAATACATGTATCGTCAGATCGCCCTGACTTAAAACTAGAAACACTTGACTCAAATGCAATGGATAACCAAAATACCGTTGTAGCTTTCAGTGCCAAATTTTACGAAAAAACAAAGGACGAGAATATATCCAATGAAGATACACTGAGAATAGTTACTAAATCAGACACCATCCTGGCTTCATTATATATTCCATATTTAGATCATCAGACTCCTTTTATTGTTTATGAAAATAAACTCCGGATTCCTGAAAAAATTGATCCCATTAATGAAAAAAAATGGACGCTTAGTGGTTCTGTCATGGTCAACTACAGCAGTCTCAATTTACAAAGATCAGATGAAACATCGACCTTATTAAAAACAATGATAACTTCTATACCTGGCTAT
Source organism: Saprospiraceae bacterium (assembly GCA_016714445.1). Classification (GTDB taxonomy): domain Bacteria; phylum Bacteroidota; class Bacteroidia; order Chitinophagales; family Saprospiraceae; genus OLB9. The sequence continues at coordinate 349,310 of JADJNF010000009.1, forward strand.
AGTTTAGATTTGAATATGCAATACGCATTCCATAAGAAATGGTTTCTTACTGCAGGCATCCATTGGGCAACCTATTTTGAGAAGTTTCTATACCTGAAAGATGTTACTCTCCATGATGAATTTGAAAACCCACAGGCTTTTGTGGTGGAAGGCAATTATATCAGCGCGACACAAAAATATTCTAAAACTTTTAGCTATGACATACTCCATTACAACAAACAAAACCTAGGCAGTATTCAACTTGGAATTCATCACCGGTTTACTAAAAACTGGTACTCAGAGTTACTTATGCGTTATGTCATATTACCATCTTATTCCGGAAGATTGTTGGATGAAAAACAATTATTAGTCAGAGAAGGACCGATTTTTGATCAAAGTAAAGTTAGTTCTTTTGCACCTTCTGTAATAATAGGCTATCAATTTTCAAATGTCAGGATGTCAAAGCCTTCTGTCTTCTTTGGATATACCAGATATACATATAGAGACAATCCTTTATCTCCATTCAGTAATGCCATCAGACAAGGTATTGAAATGGGTTGTAAATTTGAGATGTATTGAAAATAGAATATTGTAAATCTTAAAGAGAATACATTTGAATAACGCTGCAAATAAGAGGAATTTCAGTCCAGCTGGTAAGCTGTTTTTTGTTAACTGAAGAGCTCGTGCATAATTTTGTGTTTAAGAAAAATCAAATTTAATTTCACGGGACGCTGTTAATTAATAATGATCCTATTTTCAAAATAAATGGTAAGCTGATTGTAAATGATTGGCCACCCAAATCTCATCTTTTCCCACTTTTTACGAATTTGCTGTGCGGCAAGATAAATAGATTTTAGTGCTGCATCATCAGTTGGGAAGACTTTTTTATTTTTAGTATATTTTCGAAGGCTGGCATTAAAACTTTCGATGATATTTGTTGTGTAAATAAGTTTTCTGATTTCAAGCGGATAAGCCAAAAAAGTGGTAAGGTTTGTCCAATTATTTTCCCAGGATTTTACTACCAAATGATATTTTGCTGACCATTTAGATTTAAACTCGTTGAAGGCGTCCAAGGCCATTTGCTCATTCGATGCCTTGTATATTTTTTTATATCAGCCATAATAGCCCTTCGGTCTTTATATGAAACATAATTCATGCTATTTCTGATTTGGTGAACTATGCATATTTGACGGATAGTATCTGGATACACCGCTTGTATTGCTTTTTCCAGACCTGTAAGGTTATCTGAGCATAAAAATAATATATCCTTTACTCCCCGGCTTTTAAGGTCATCCAGCATATCCACCCATGATGCTGCTGTTTCCCTTTCATGTATTCTCAGGCTTAGTATTTCCTGGCACCCAGCTGTATTTATTCCCAAAATAACCATACAGGCTTTGGACACAATTTGACCTTCATGTCTTATTTTGTAATGAATGGCGTCAATCCACACTACAGCATATTGGTCATCTAAAGGTCTGCCTTGCCAAGCTTTAATATCTTCAAGCAATGAATTGGTAATCAATGAAATGGCACTTGTTGAGTAACTTACTCCATAAGTATGACCCATAAAATCAATGATATCTGCATTGCTCATGCCTTTAGCATAAAGAAGTAAAATGCAATCCTCTAATTCTTTAGTGATCGTCTTATGTTTAGGCAGGATCACAGGGTCAAACTCCGCTTTCCTATCCCGAGGTACACTAATGACTTGCTCGCCACTTGTCGTCTTTAATGTCTTTTGTGAATAGCCATTGCGCATATTTTCATCAATAGGTTTATCACCTCTGTTATAGCCCAAATGATGGTTCATCTCTGCATTGAGTAATGCCTCAATGCCCCGTTTTAGTAATTGATCCTGCAAATTCCTGAAATCTTCAGGACCCTTGAGTTGCGATACCAACTCATCAAGTAATGGATTGTCTGATTTTTGATGTTTCATGTTACAAATTTTTAAAAAAAATTTGACCCGCGAAAATAAATTCAATTTTTCTTTATCCTACCATCGTAAACACAAAATACTTTACAGTCCCTAACTGAATAGTTGCTTAAAAATCCTTAATCCTGATGACAGGTTTTTTAAGTTCAACTTTTCTTGTTCTGTATTTTTTGTTGTCAATAAATCTTTTGAAAAAGGACTGTTTTATCTTTCAATGAAATTTTTTTCACTTCATAACCATACTCAAGCAATTCTTTTTTACAATTCAAGAAGGAATGGTCTATTGCAACTCCGGCAATATTCCTGATTTCTTCAAAAGATAATTTAAATGATTGTCCACCATTTTTTTTGATATGTTTCCACAACAGATTATATTTACTCATGATTCATGGGGTTGTCTTAGAATGACCGAATTATGTTTTAATGCTACACATATTGGAGATTTCGAAGCATTAAACTGTCTGTCAGCATTGAACCTGGTACAAAGCTCAAACCATCATTTAACCAATGAATCGACACTTTATTGCAGGCGCGGTTAGCTGTATGTGGCATTGAATATTTAAACCTTTTTTTCTACTCTGAATAAAAATTGAATGTTTTCCCATCGTATTTACACAATTCTGTGCTTAAACTTTTAAACCAAATATTTCCTTCCTTGTCTTTCAACATGCCCGTACAGAAAAAGTTTGATACATTGGGCATTACTCCAATTTCAGCTGTGTAATTGATAAATTTTTTACCGTCATAAAAAGTAACACCATCATTTTTGCCGTTATTAAACCAAAGATTTTTGTTATCGTCTTCTACCATTGCAAAGACCCAATCTTTCAGTACAATGGATGAAAAAGATTTGAATGATTTGCCATCGTAAGTATACAGGCAAGGTTTGTATCTTGAGTTAAACCAAACATCGCCATTGCTTGATTGCATCAATGGTCGTACCCATTCGATGCTGTCAACATTATAGTGATTTAATGTTTTGCCATCAGAGCAAAACAATCCGACTGTGCCTCTGCCACCAAACCAAATTTTCCCCGATTTATCTTTAATGATTCATTCAGGTCCAAAAATTTGCCCATCAGAAATTGCATAACCTGTATTGTTTTGTACACCATCATTCTCGGTGAAATGAGAATAATTTTTACCATCAAATTTGTAAATACCTTTTTGATTTCCAAACCAAAGATTTCCCTTGCTATCCTGTAAAATGCAGTTGATAAAATTTACAATGTGAGCATACACGTTGCTACTTGTTTTGGTGTAATTCAAGTTTCCCGTAATTGTTGGAATTGTGATAACAGAAAATATTTCATTCTCATAAGTTGTAATTCCATCAGCAGTAGCCAGCCAAATTACTCCTTTATTGTCTTCCAAAATTGACATAACATTATTGTTGCTCAATCCATCTTTTTCTGTGTAATGCTTGAATTTACTTGTGGATGGGTTAAAAACTGTTACCCCAATTGAATCACAAAACCAGATTCTGCCTTTTTGGTCTTGAATCATTGATTGGCTTGCTCTCGGCTGAATCGTTTCAACACTTACCACTGGAATTTCCGCTTGAATAGGTCTTTTTGCTTGCCCGTTGCAAGAATTTAAAAAAGTTAATAAAATTATCAGCCAATAAAGTTGAATTAGTTTCATATGTGTTTTGAAATTCATTTTATCTAAATTAATTTCTTGCAATCAGTATTAAGTTCGCAGCATCATCATCCATTGCAGGTAACGATTTGGCTGTGATGTTATTGGAGATAGCCAAACTATCATTATGGCTGTTGTTACATTTGGTTTTTTATTACAGCATTTGTACTTCTCCAATTTTCTCAACTTTAAAACTAACTTTTGCTTTTAGGGCGTTCATCACTTTTAATAATGTTCCTATCGTTATATTTGATTTACCATTTTCTAACTTTGAGATTTGGGCTCTTTGTACGCCTACTAATTCACCCAATTGATCTTGTTTTAGATTATTCGTAATTCTTAAGGCCTTTATTTCTTCGGCTAACAACTCAATTTTTAACTCTTGTTCATACTTATCTCGCTTAGGTGTTCCGATATTACCTAAATGTTTTTCTTTCAATTCTTCTACACTTGTGAGTTTCATATTTTATCTTTTTTTTTGTTCAATAAATTTGTTCATACTCCGTTTGGCCTTCTCTATTTATTGCCTTGGCGTTATATTGGTTTTCTTATCTAAACCATGTGTTCCTAATATTAACGTTTGCTTTTCTGGAGTTGAGTCTCAAAATGTAAAAAATCTATAAAAATTTCGAAGAATCACGTTCCCTAAATTCCCAAATTTCATCTTTCAGATGTTTGAACCAATCACCTTTATGTCCTGATTCTACTTTTTCGAAAGATTTGAAAAATTTTGCTTTAATTTTTTTCATTAATTTCATCGAAATAGCTAGTTGCTTCATCAAGCAATTGTACTTTTATCGATTTTGAAAACTTTCGCATTTACAAAGATATGATAGATTCTTTATATGGAACAAATATTTTAATGATAATCTGATGTAACGTCAGGGCTATGTGACGGCTGCTTGTTAAGGCAGATGGCATCATAGCCGTTGTTACTTGCTGTGTGATTTTATGTTAGTTCAAATTGTTCCTTTTCTATTTCAAATGTGACCTTTGCCTTAAGTGCTCCAAATATTTTCATCAAGGTTGCGACTGTTACGTTGCCTGTGTTATTTTCCATCTTTGAAATTTGTGCCCGTTGGACTCCAACTAATTCACCAAGTTGTTCTTGGGTTAAGTTTCGCTCTTTTCGCAATTGTTTTATTTGTTCTGCTAGTAGCTCAACTTTAAGTTCTTGTTCGTATTTGTCACGAACTTCGGTTCCAATTTCTCCTAGATATTTATTTTTAAATTCTTGAACTGTTATCATTGTTCCTTTTATTTTTATTTAGAAAATATGTTTCTTTAATTGATTCTGCTCTTTTTATCTCTGATTTTGGCGTTTTATTGGTTTTCTTATCAAATCCGTGAGTTGCCAATATCAAAGTTTCTTTATCGTTTTCTGAATCCCAAAATGCTAAGATTCTATAAAAGTATTTTGAGTCCCTTTCTCTAAACTCATAAATACCATTTGTTTCTTTAAGCTTGGCAAACCACTCACCTTTAAATCCAGTTTCAGTTTTTTGAATCGAATTCAATATTTTGAATTGAATCTTACGCTCCACTTTACTAAGATATTCTTCCGCTTCAGGCATCAAAATAACCTTTAAAGCTTTTACCATTTCAATCTTTTTGCAAAGTTAGTTGTTTGTTTCCATATTTAGAACTTTTATGGTAAATTTTTTTATTCTCATAGCAAGTAATCGAGTCACACAGGGGAATCTCACCCCTACTTTCTCACAGAACCGTCAAAAATAAATACTAGCTGTGACAAGCTTGTCACAGTTCAGGTCTAAACAGGTTTGCGACCATTTTTTAACGACCTTCATCTTCACACGGCTCTTCATGTTTGTAAATCACACAAAGATAATATTCCTTTAAGGATATACCAATCTTCAAAGGGCAAATAAATCAGTACTACCGGGACTATCGGGCAGAAGGTCAAAAAAAAATAATGACACTCAGCCATGAAGAGTTCGTCCGTAGATTTGCTTTGCATATCCTGCCGAAGCGATTTGTAAGGATCAGGCATTACGGTATCCTGAGCTCAACATGGAAGCGATCCAAGTTAACCGACTTACCATCCAAACTGACAGGGATAGGTTTAACATCATGGCCCATTGTGATCAAAGGAACGTACCATAAATGCTGCCCATGTTAAGACTGAATGGCGCGAAGCGAGCGAGTGAAAGATTTCACTCGCTAATGAAGGAACTGAAAACTACGGCTTTCAGCTAAGTGTAGTCTTTCTAAAAAAATAAATGTAGACGAGGCCCACCAGGTGAATTTTACAAGGTGGCAAATGAAAAAGCTTCTTCCCTAAAAACAATATGATTTTGGGTAGGGATGACTGAATGATGCGAAGCAAAATCGTGATTCAAAATCACGATTTAATGAAGGAACCGAAACCACCTCGATTTCGGCAAAATTGCTTCATTTAAAACATTATCGGCTCATTCAAAGACTTAAACTCATGAAAAAGTACTACTAATGCCATTTGTGATCTATCTGCATGGGAACGGGAATGGTCAAGGTACAAGACGATATCCCCATATAATACAAAATTTCGTTTTTAACCCCGTAGGATTAATCTATCCAACGGGGTGAAAGTTTGGCAGAGTTTATCCGACTGCACAGGCGGACTACTGAAGGTACAGTTCTCCGCCTGAGGCGGATTCATGGTTTGTGCTGCTCACACCATGAAAACTTAGTTGATAGCGGTTCGTTGTTCTTCTTTCTCAGTCATTTATAAATGTTATGATATATTCTTGAATTTCCTTTCGTTGTTCATCATTAGCATTGTCGTCCATTTCATTATGTGTCGTATTTGCCAATTTTACTATTTTCATTATATACTTTTTAGCATCCTTTCCTGTTGGCAAAACACCTTCGTCTGCTGGTTGGTCGCTTGAACGTAATGAGTAAACTTTGACCTTTTTAGTTTTCGGAAAAGGCATTCTTCTGTTGTCCAATGTTATTATTTTTTCAACTGTGTTTGGGTATTTTTGTGGAAAAAGAGCAGTCATATCTCCACCGTTAGAATGTCCAACAAGTGTTATGTGTTTAAAGTCTAATTCAGGATTTGTTCTTTTAAGTTCGTTGATAACGTATATAATATTGTCTGCACCACGTTCCCAAAATGGTCGCCTTACAATTTGTGGATTTCCTGTCAATGGTAATAAACTGTCGGTAGCGAGTTCATGTTGAATGCTAACGACGAAAAATCCTTTTGATGCCAAAAATTCTGTCAGATATGAATACGCCAAATAGTCACCACCTTTATTTTGTCCATAACCGTGACTGAAAATGACAAGTTTTTGTTTTCCAGAAACTTTTGATGTTGGTTTATAAATTGCAATAGGAATTTCTCTCTTTCTGCTTTGGTCGTATAATTTCAAAGTGTCCAAACTAAACTCAAAATGAGAAGTTTCTTCAACAGATTTTCCATATGTTGAGTAACTTGACAAAAGTCCTATAATGAAAATGTAAAGTATTTTAATCATTTAATTTTTCTTTCGGTGTGTCGTTTTACAATGACCGCTAATCGAGTCACACAAGGGAATCTCACCCCTACGTTCTCACGGAACCGTCAAAGATAAATACTAGCTGTGACAAGCTTGTCACAGTTCAGGTCTAAACAGGTTTGCGACCTTTTTTTAACGACCTTCATCTTCACACGGCTCTTCATGTTTGTAAATCACACAAAGATAATATACCTTTAGTAATATTCCAATCTTCAATGGGCAAATAGATCAGTACTACCGGGACTTTCGGGGAGAGGGTCAAAAAAAAAATAATGACACCCCGGATTTCGGCTAGGTTACTTCTTTTGACATCTTATTGGCTCATTCAATGACTTAAAATCTGGAAAAATATTGCTAATACCATTGTATCCTACTTGCATAGGGACTGGAATAGTCAATGTACTAGACGATATCCCCATACAATAAATAAATTTCGTTTTACACCCTGTAGGATTAATCTTTCCAACGGGGTGAAAGTCTGGCAGAGTTTATCCGACTGCACAGGCGGACTACCGAAGGTACAGTTCTCCGCCTGAGGCGGATTCATGGCTTGTGCTCCGCACACCACGAAAACTTAGTTGTTACTGGCCATGCGGGTCAACCGTTATTTTGTTTTGGACTTGTCTCAAGTCCACCGTTAATATTTGTTGATGTGACGGTCTCTGTTTAAACAATCGTTGTTAGTTGTCGTAAATTCGTTAATAAAGTCCCAGTGGTCTGCTTACTCAACTTGATTCTTGTTCAGTTGTTATGTCTCAATTTTCACAAATCTCCCCTTATTGTCAAAGATGATTGCAGCAATTTGTAAATTAATAATATTGTGTTCTTTGTCTGTATAGTGTCCGCTGTTATTCTTTTCTAATTCTCTGTCAAACTCGTCAATTGTATTTGCTTTATTTTGTATGGCCTTGGAAATATTCTCCAAGTCCTCACTTATAGTTATCAAATTGTCATAACAATGGCCAGATAAGATTGTGTTTGTTAAAACAATATATCCAGTCCCAAGTATTGTCAGAATAGTAATTGTCAAGGAGATAAAAAATGCAACTTTCCACTTGTTCATTGTTGTCTTATTTAATGTCAATTATTTCTGTCTGATTTTTTATCAGCGCATGGCCAGTAACGCTTGTGCTTTGCGGAAGTTTTTGGCTATAGCCAAAACTGACTTCAAAGGAGCATTTGTTAGTGGATGTTTTCCATTCGTTTTGCTGCTTCTGTATATTCGATATAAACAATTCCATCGTAAGATAAAGCTAAATTTGTCTTTGTATATCTATTCATGCATCCTTTTTGACCATAACAACCCATAATGTCTGAAACAGTCTGTTTTTTTAAAAACCAATTCGGTTTTGAACCGCTCAAATCAAGTAAACAATCTTTTCCTACAAAATTTGAAAGGAGATTGCCCATTGTACCCTTTGCTGAAGGTGCAATAGTCAGTTCTCTGAAAACAATTTCATCATCCACAATATCAAATCCTAAAATTTTTCCTTGGTTGAATTCATATCCGATAGCGTAATATTTTGCACCAAATATTTGCTTCAACCAATACCCAGTTTCTTTTTCTTTCGGATTTGTCATAATATGTCCGTTGTGAGCTGAAAGCACCATTTTTATATTTTTACCTTCTATGTCAAGTATGTGGTGGACATTTTCTGCCATAAATCTTGCACGATTTAGTCCATTCTGATTTTCACTATTTCTTTCGGTATCACAAAAGTATTTCAAATTGTTCAATACAGTTAAAGATGTCTTTTTGAAAGTCATATGCTGGTTTGAATCAGAAATTCTCTTTGCATGTGAAGATATAAAATTCAACAATAGCGGATATATTCGTTGAGCTAACCGCTTGTCACGTGTACGTTGAAGTTGCAGTAAATCATCTAACAATGAAAGTTCTTCGAGGCTGAAATTATGCTCAATGATGTGGCTCCCGGATTTCAAATAATCCACACTTCCTTTCGACATTTGGCAATCAAAGCCGTAAAACATGATGTGTTTTTCTGGTGATTTGTTCATATTATATGCTCTCATCCACTCAATTAGTTCTACGAATTCTTCTATTTGCAAAACACCGTAATTAAGGTTTATTAGGCTTTCTTTTTGCGCTACCTTGTCCATACAGGACATATTGATTAATTTTAAAGATTCTGAAAAGCCAGCTTCTAATGCAAAAATCGTATAACCTTCATTTTCTACAAGCCATTTAAAACTGTTAATTTTATGTTTAAAAAAACTTCCTTGACCGTGAGAAGCTTCACCTAAACCAATGATTTGCACTTCTGGTTTCACAATAATAGAATTCATCCCATAGGTACTATCTATAGTATAGTAATTCTCTTTTACCCAATTCTCTATCGGGTGTATCTGAGCATATACACATTGAGCAACACAAATTAATACTATTACTAAATTTTTCATCTATTTTAATTTCCAGTAACGTCCAAAGCTATGTGTCGGATGAAGGAATAGCGAAATCTGTTCATCATAGCCAATGTTATGATCTGGCCTTCCTTATTCACTTACCATTAGCTTTTGGTTTTCTAATTCAACTGTAAAGTTCACTTTCGCTTTTAGAGCGTCAAATACCCTTAATATTGTTGAAAATCTTGCATCAGTTGTTGAGTTTTCGATTTTCGCAATTTGTGATTTTTGAACACCTACAAGTTCTCCGAGTTGTTCTTGAGTTAGATGTTTGGCTTTTCTTGCTTTCCTTATAGCATCACCTATCAATTCAAGTCGTAGCTCTTGTTCAAAAAGTTCACGTTTTGGCGTTCCAAGTTTGCCAATATATTGATCTGTCAACTCTTCTAAACTATATGTTTTCATTTCTTTTTTATTTTTAAGTATTCTGCTCTTAATTGTTTGGCCTTATTGATTTCTTTTTTTGGGGTTTTATCAGTTTTCTTGATGATTCCATGTGTTGCAATGATCATAGATTTATCGGCTTCATCCCAAAATGCAAATAATCTATAAGCACTTTTGTTATACAATGTTCTGAATTCCCAAATTTCATCGTCAAATTTTTTTTAGAAGCTCTTCATCTTTTAATATCTTAGATTTCCAAATATTGTAAAAAATCTTTTCCCTTGGTTTTTCATCAAGAGAGTCTAAGAATTCTTTGGCTTCTTTGAGAAATTTGACTTTGAACATTTAGATTGAATTAACAACATTACAAAGGAAATAATTTCTTTATTAGGACACAAATTTACTTTTACAAAAAAATCTGTTTACTAAGTCCTATCAAAATTTCCTGTTCCAATTAATCTTGAATGATGGTTTTCGCATATTAACCATTTAAAATTAATATCAACTATGTAGTATTCAAAGCCAAAACACTCACCGATTAATTGACCTATTATTTTAGGGGAGCAAATGTAAGCAGGATAGAATATTTCATCATCATCTTCAACTACTAACCATACTTTACTTTCCAAGTTTGGTGTGTACTCTTCTAAGTGTTCAAATGGCATTTCTAAATCATCAACAGAAAAAGAGATATTTTTAAAGTCTTCCCACCACCGTTTTCTATCCCCTGAGTTAACAAATCTGTCTAAACATTTTTGAAAAATTTCAAATCCAGTTTTGTCATCAAGAAGTTCAATTAGGTCTGACCCGAGATTTAAAGTTTTAATAGCATTTGCAATTTCATTTTTAACTTGGCCCATTTTCTGACTGATTTACATGTAGTCTAATTTTTGGTCGATCATAACGTTGAGTATTGGCGACGGACGCAGCGATAGCAAGTCTGTCCGTCCAGTACATTGTTATGCACTGGTTTTATTATTAATTTTCAATTATTTCATAAATCCTTTTGTTCCTATTTGTTCTCCATTTTCAATTGTCACTTCGTATATTCTACTTAATCCCACTTTGACTGCTTTAATAATATTTTCCGCATCACTCTTTGAAACAGATTCACTAGGAGTAGATAGTTTCTTTAAATCAAAATCACTATCAACATACATAGATTTTAATTTTTTACTGAAATCAAAATTCATAATCTCTATACCATCACCAGTAAATTGGGGAAGTGAATTACCATCAATTTTAATCCACTCTACTCTTGAAATTTTTTTGTTGTGTTTCGTATAGTCTTTTTGAAAATCTTCTTCCTTCATTATTCCAGTAAAAACATCTGCAGCCATTTGAGATTTAGATATTTCTTCTAAAGATGCAAATCCTAAAAAGTATGCTCGTTCATATGATTCATTTTCCAAAAGCAATTCAGCTTCTCCCAATAGTTTTACAGATTCACTTAATGATGCTTGGTAAATTCCAAGATAAACCATCATTTTTTTAGAATCAATTCCATTGAGTCCATTCATAATCAATGTTTTCATAATCCCTGGTGAATATGTATTCTCTTCCATAATCTTAATACTTTTTTAATTTATTATTCTTTCTTGATAGTTTATTTCTATTCTTTTAAGCTCAAATTCTTTTAAAATATTATTGACAATTTCTCTAAAACTATTTACCGAAAATTCACAATTTGGATAATTATTCTCTAATTCATTTACCCAGTCTTTAATCTGCAATTGGATATATTCTGGGAAAAACCCACATACTTCTTCGTTATTATTTGCTCTGTGAATATAAACCTCCTGAATTTTTAGTAGTACTATTGCGATTAATCCAATAATTTTAAAGCAGTCGAGTTCATTTAATATTTGACCTTTATTGTTTGTACAAAATTCGTTTAGTTCAGAATATGCGGTCCTGACATGATTTATTAACATATTCCTTCCACTTAATTTAAATTTGAATGGAATCGATTCTGTTGCACATAAATTTGCTCCTACTTCACCTAAAATAATTGAATGGTAGTAATCGCAGACTTTTTCAAATTGAAATGGTTTATTTAATTTTTCTAGTCCTACCTGTGGTCTTAAAAAGTTATCAATTCCATGACCAATTTCGTGAAGTGAAGTATACAAGGCATTTAATTGGTCATCTGTCCAATCACTCAAAGGTAATTGAGAGTTTAATCCATGAATTAGTGGAATGATTTGATGATTCTCAATAATTATTGTACTTTTCTTTTCATTGAAATTGAAAATGGTTATAGCTATTCCAACAACACTTTCATTATCTGAAACTTCTGCATTCTCATCTATGGAATTGACAACTGACTTATAGTTAGAGTCTTCTGTAATTAAATACTTTGTTATTAAGCTTAGGGACTTTTGACCTACCAATTGTTCGAATAAATCTTCCAAAGCATTTGTAATGACTTCAAGCCTTTCTCCAACATTTGGTACAAATTCAATTTTCATTTTAATTTAATTGTGCATAACGATTAGTAATGGCGACGGACGCAGCGATAGCAAGTCTGTACGTACAGTGCATTGTTATGTGGTGTATTTTACTTTTTTCACTCAATTTAAAAGAATTATTTTAGCCAAAATCTTCACATTTGATTTCTAAAGGGTAACATCCAATTTCATAAAACCTTGGCAATATTAAATTCAAATAGTAAGAAAAATCAGTATTTCTATTGTTTGCTTTGAGTTTAAATGCTCCACCAGGACTAATACATACTTCAAATTTCTTATCATCATTAAATGTGTTTTCGAAATTATTAATTGATAAAATTAATCCTTCACCTAAAGATTCTACTGGAAAGGAAATTGTGTTTACTTTATTTGCAATTGCCCTGCTTTTAAAAATTGTTTCTAGCTCAGTAAATTGAATTTGTTTAGGCAATATATCATTATCTGTCTCATCTTTATAAAATGTATTAACATTTGAAGAATTAGATTTAATCCAAAAACCTACAAGAAATTTCTCAATGAGCTCATAAGATGATTCAATGTTTGAATATATTATAAATTTAAGATTTCTTGATACTCCCATTTTATTTATCTATACCAAATAACGTCCAAGGCTATGTGATGGTTTTGGCGATAGCCGAACTATCATCATAGCCAATGTTAGTCATAGTCCTTTTTCCTTAGTGTAGTTTAGTCTTTCCTCGATATATAAATACTTTAAGAATTTATAGGTTAAACGTTCTCTTTCAAAACTTGTGTAATAAATAAAGTTCTTCGGTATTCTAATTTCTTCTGAAATATTTGGTTCAGTACAGTTTTGTCTTCCTGTTGCCTTTGCAAATGGGAATTTTTCCGTTTTTGCCAAGCAATAGAATGCCACGTCTCCAATTTTTAGGTTTATTAATCTTGTTGGTTTACAATTTGTTTTAAGTTCTCCTTCATCATTTAATCGCGACACAAACTTTAGAATAATATCATTTCTTTCACTGTCCTTAAATTCTTGTACTTGAAATTGCTGGATTTGTTCTGTATTAAGGTGGAAAATTGAATCAAGTATTTGAAAAGAACTTGAGAACTGTTCAATTTCCTGATTGATCGTTTCCAAAGTACATTCGGAGACTTCTACCTCTACTTCTTCAACCTTATCATTAGTCAAATCTTTGCAAGAGAAGTTCAAGGTTAATATGATTAATATAATTATTTGTTTTATCAAAGTTTCTTTTTTGGTTCTGACTAACGGTTTGGCTACCCGACGACTCGTCCTGAAAGGGCGAGATGTCCGTGGTAGCCTATGTTATGGCTTCGTTATTCTCTCTTTCAAACTCACTTTCTCGAAATAGTTACTATTATTATTATTATACCAACATAAATAAATGATAAACTATTGAATAAAGTTATCCAGGATCGAAGTTACAAACTTCGACCTATAAAGTTTTCTGCTTTTATATTTACTCATTCATTGCATCATCTAAAGCTTGAAAAAAAATACTATGATCAGTCAAAAAACTTTTGAAATTTTCGTTAGATTCAATAAAGTTTTTGAATTGAACTGTTTTTTCTTCTGGTATATTTAATACTTCAAAATAATCTGGGTTTTCAGTGTAAATATCCCAACAATTAAATAGATCCATTTTAGTAAGATTTTTTTTCTTTATGAAAGTGTCCATCTTTTTCATTAATATATTTTTTGAAGCTTCTATAGTATCAAATATTCTTTGTTTGATTTCTTTATCATATACTATTTCAAAAATTTCACTTTGAAGTAATCTATTTATATTCAAATAGAAAATTTCTTTGTTTTCAAGCGTTGTAACAACTCCTTTTTTTAAAATATTCATCAGTCGGTTATTGGTCCTTTTTAATTGCAATCCTTCTTTATGGACAGTCAGCCAGAATTCTTCTATTTCAGGGCCGATACCGTCATTATAGGATAATTTTATATTATCAATTGCTATATCAATATTTGTTTTAGCTAGACATGGGTTCAATGGCACATCTTTTAGTTTTTCCAACATTTTGGCATTAGACATATAATGTGCATACTCATCTAGGTTTATTGTTGTTTTCACCATCATAGGATAGTTTTCTCCAGTGCCACTTATAGTGTAACTTGGAGGCTCAGGATCAGTTATATTATATTTTTTCTTTAGGTCAGCATCTATTTCTAATAGCCTTATAGCGAATTTAGAGCGTTTTTCTAATTTAGCATTTATTGACATTTTCTTATTTTTATAATTAGAATGTTGCAAATGTAATTAAATTGTACTTCCATATGCATAGACCCAAGCTTTAGGGTAGTATTTAAAGAATGAAAAAAAGCAAGCAACCACAGTTGCTAAAATTTTATCTTTGTCTCCATTATCCGATATAAAATAATAGTCGATTTCTTTAGTGCCAGCGTTGTAATCTCCAAGACTCAAGTTGTAAAGACCATCTTGATCTGTTTCAGAGAATATGACCTTTTTAATGAAATTGACACTATCACCTGTGGACACAAAACTGAAAACTTTGTGATCTATACTTATTGAAGTTTGATATCTTTCAATATCAATAATATCTCTGTTCAGCAACTGCAGAGATAAGACTCCATCTGGTATTTCTGATAGTTTCATGTTGTTCTGCCGTTTGGATATTCTTCCTTTAATGAGCCATAACGGATGTGCTTTGTGACGGTTTTCGGCGATAGCTAAAACTGTCGTCAAAACTTCTGTTATGGCTTCGTGATTTTCTCACTATCTACCTTTTTATTTGGTTCAAGATTTTTTAACCACTCTATAACTCCTGGTTTACTCAAAGCTTCTTTTGCTCTTTTTGTTTTTTCAGGAAATAAATCTTCATTTGAATACTGGTCTAATGCGGGATTGTATTTTGAAAGTTTATTTGTTTTTACTTTTGTTGACATCTTTTAATTATTTCTTTAAAATGAAAAATCCTTGATAGTTTACTCCTTTCTCGAAACGTTCAAATCCTTGTTCAAGTTCCCCGTAGATTATGAAATCTTTTGAGATATAGTCATAAAACTTGTTAATGTTGATTTGATAAAGTCTGGTTCTACTTGTTGTACTTCCTGATAAATAAATGTTTGCGTCTGGAAATTCTTTGTAGAATGCATAAATCGTAAAAGCTACAGTGGCTAATACCCTGTCTGTATCACCATTGTTTGTAACTGCTTTGTCATCTATTGTTTCATGAGTAAGGTTCTTATCCCCAAAACCAAGATTGTAAACAAGTGGTTCATCATTAATCTTAGTATATTTTATGACTTTTACAATACTTCCTTTGCTACCAATACTGATGAACTCAAAATATACAGAGTTAACATTGTTTTCAATTTCATATCTTTCTATATCCATATTTTACTACTTCAAAACCTTATATCTCTGATCTCCGACCACAAAGATACCTATTACTGTTGATAGGGCAGAAATATTTATAATGTTGTGTTCCTTTTTCAAATACAGTAACCTAATTATCTTCGGTTGCACTTAAAGTCACGATATCAATGAAAGGTTTTCAATAAATGCTATTTTATGTTCACCAAAATTTCCACCAAGGCTTACTTTCAGGTTCCTCTTCAAAAAATCCATCAGGTATCTCTCCTTCAAAACTCATATATTCTTTAACTGCAATGGCAGTATAATGGTATAAGTTATCTTCTTCACCATTCTGAATTCTATTCAATACTCGGTGAGCTGGATACATTTCTGTTCCGTTAGCAGAAACCACTTTCGCATTGATTAAAGCGTTCCTATCTTTAGTATTTAATATCCACTTTGAACCTTTTGTGTTTTTTATAACAACTTCACCAATGTACGAACTAATTGCAAACAATTTATAATCAATTTCTTTAGCAAAAAAACCTTTAGGATTTGGGTGCCCATCATTAAAATTAGTAACAATTAGATTTTCAATCTTTTCTATGCTCTTGACAGTGTAATCAAGATCAACTCCCATTTTGCTACATTCTTTAATTAACCAGAATTGTGAATATTGAATTTGTTTTTTAAATGATATCATATTTTTATTATTAGATTTTAGATCATATTTAAATTTTCACCCTATCATGAGCCATAACGATTAGCACTGGAGACGGACGACCGATAGGGAGTCTGTACGTCCAGTGCATTGTTAGCATCTGCAATTTTTTATTTGTTTGTAAAATTTATTTCTATCTGCTTTATCAGGAAGTCCAGCAACTTGTCCATCTCCAAGTTCTATAATGATTAATTCACCATTTTTTTGTCGTGCAATGTCCATACTGAAAAAATTGCTTTCAACCATTTTTGCAATTTCTTCAAATTCTGTGGTGTCCGGTTTAGAAAGTTTGTATTCACCTTCTTCCCAATAATCGTAAATTCCTACTAGTTTTTTATTACAAAAAAATAAGCGATATTCTTCTGTTAATGGCATTCCACTTTTTGAATGAATTGTCAAATCGTTGAGTTCTACAAATTCCCTAACAACAATTCCTTCGTTTAGATACTTATCACGAAGTTCAACTAGTTTGTTAATAGTTTGTTTTAGATTATCAATATTTGAAGCATCTGCGACAAAACAAGCCGTTTCCCAATCATGTTTTTCAGATTTTACATAGTCTTTAAGAATCACAGGTTTTTGTCCGAACACTTTTGATTTCTCTATCAGTTTTTGAATGCCATTACCACTGTCAAATTTTTCAAATACTGTTTTGGGCGTTCTACTTTCAATGAATTTCAAACTGTCTGGTAAATAATGACAATTTTGATATTCTTCCACTGTATTAATGAGTTTGAAATTTTTTGACAACAAATCATTGTAAAGGATTGAATATTGTTTAGGCGTAAGCATCCAACCCCTATAAATTACATTTACTAATTTCTCATTTGGTTTTATTCGTTTTGTCGCAAACGAGAATCTGTCTGTACTTGTCAAATCTTCAAAATTAAATAGAATTATTTCAAATCCATTTTCTTTTGCAGAAATGAATTGATCTTCATAGTCTTCATCAACTTTGTTCGCTTGAAAAGGGCTTTCACAAAATAGTATGTATAACTGTTCTTTCATATTGCTTTATCTATATCAGTTTTGTTGATGCTAACGTCCAAGGCTATGTGATGGTTTTGGCGATAGCCAAACTATCATCATTGCCAATGTTCTCATTCGTTTGTTAATTATTTTCATTGATATTAATAAGAGTGAATAATTCTTCTAACTTGATTGTTTTACTTTTATAATTTGAAATTCTATTTTTTTCTTCTTCCATCCTTTCTATGTATCGTTTTTCTTCACATTTCATTGTGGATGCTATTTTTTTTGTGTAATCAATTGATTTATATTCGTTTCCGATTTTGGTAATTATTAAGGCAATAGGTGGTCGTTTTGATTTTCCATAGGCCAAAAACTTATGGTGTCCATCTAAAACAAAAAACATAGGTGAGTTTTCAACATGTAAAAGTACCATAGCAGGATTCCCGCCTTTAAGTATTTGGGTGTAATAATCATTAACTATGCTATCATCGAGATTTCTTTGAGTAGCTGTAAAATCTAACATTCCACCATAATAGTCATATGAAACAAATGAATTACTTTGTGGCACCGTTGTCATATAAATTCCAGTAAATAGTTCATATAACCCAAAACTATAATTACCATAAGTTAAAAATTCGGAAAAATATTCACAAGTGAAAAGAAACTCCCATTCACTCTCAATTCCTTTCTTCAATATCCTATCTACTTCTTTGTTATTATTTACTAATTTTGTTTCTAAACCCTGAGCAATATGATATCTCCAAGTTGATCCTATCTCAGCAAACCAACTATAATGAATAGGCTTGTCTTTAAGAAAAAGGATAGATTCTTGAGGATTCCCAACAATTCTCAATACTCCATAAGTTCCATATACTTCTTTTTCTATCTTCATTTTAATGGATGAGAACGGTCCAAGGCTATGTGACGGTTTTGGCGATAGCCAAACTGACATCATAGCTGTTGTTAGCTTCTCGCTATATTTATTCAATTTGCCCCTTTTAATTTTAACCAATTTTTAAATTCTATGTATTTAGATAATTCACTATTTTCACTTCTTTCGTATTGTATAATTCTCTGTTCTGTTAATTTCAAAACTGTTCTTCCCCATTGGTCAGGTTGATTAATATCAATACCATTATCAATCATAATTTGAACTAATTCTTTATTACAATGTCCAACGGAATTATGTATAACATTATCTTTTGATTTTGGATTTTTTGAAAGAATGTATTTTACAATTTCTAAATTATTGAATTGTGCTGCTCTTTCTAAGAACGTCATTGTCAATCCATTATTTACATTAATATCTATTTTGTTTGTTTCAACTAATTCGATAAACTCAGAATTATATCCTCTTTCAATAAGATGGTTTTCAAACATTTTATTAGCATCTAATTGAGATGGTTTCAATTTCCCATATTTTGGATTAGGTTCATATTGTTTAGGTTTTGGCAGAGGCACTATTCTAGTATTTATTTTGTTCCATTTATTTTGTTCTTCTTCATATGTTCCATTATCTTTAAATGCTTCCCATGAACTAAATGCTTCATCAGCACCACCTACTTTAATTATTTTGTCTTTGTGTAATAAAAATCCTAAACCATGTTCTTCATCCCAAGTACATCCACATTCTAATCCAATATATGAATAACCTTCTTTATGAGGCAGCAAAATGAATAAGTTCCCGACTCCAAAAACTTTTTTGAATTCGTCGATAGAATTTACTTTTGGAAACCATTTTCTCGAATCTTCATCGTTTTCATCATATCCGTACATTTCTTTAAATTTAGGATATTCAATTTCTAAGGCTTTACAGAGAGATTGCTTTATTTTATCAGGATTATCAATTAAGTATTCTATCGCATTTATCTGTTCAGGTGTTGGTTCTGTATCTTCATTCAATTCATCGAAAATTGTAACATTCACTTTCCCATTACTTTCAGTATCAGAATCATTTGAAGTGTAATAACCTCTTCTGCTTTGAAGACCTTTGAACGCTTCAAACTGATATTCAAATTCCCAATCACCTTTAAATTCAAAGAGTTTCATTTTTTTATTTTTTGGTGGAAGCTAACGGTTTTGCTTTGTGATGGTTTTGGCGATAGCCAAACTATCATCAAAGCATCTGTTATCCACTGGTATTCTTAATTATTAATCCAATTGAAATCCATATCAAAATTAAAACTAATATTGGTATGGTTGTTTTTTTGTTTTTAATTTTATGTGCAGAAATGTTTGCAATAAGCATACTTAGTATACTAATCAGTCCGGCACTTTTCAAAATAATATAATAATCTATATCAAATCCATTTTGAATCACAACCAGATTTTGAATTATCTTAAATGCGAATTCAATTCCTATAATTATCAAACCTGTAATTCCAACTATTTTAAGAATTGATAATTTAGGTATTAGTTTATTTAAAAATGTTGGAATAAGTATTGAGTTTATTATCACTAATCCAAATATTAATAGTCCTATTAATTTTATTTGAATGCCATTCCACTCGAGAAGATTCTCAGGTACATAATTTCTTATTATCTCAAAAATGAAAAATAATATTATAGTGAATATAGAAAGCAAAGCTATTCTGTAATGTTGAGTTCTATTATTAGAACTTTCTATTTTATGCTCATCTAATATTTCCAAATTCATATTTGTATTCAAATTCTACTTGTGGATAACGGCAAGCACTGGCGACGGACGCAGCGCTAGCAAGTCTGTCCGTCCAGTGCATTGTTATATCTTGTGATTCATTTACTGATTAAAATATCTTTTTGTTAATGTCATGGTTCCCCAATGTTTAGGCTTATATTCAACATAATAAAATCTTCCAGGTGCTTGTTCAATCTCATAAAACTCAGGCTGTAATTCTACATGACCTAAGTTTGAAATTAATCCCCATTTTTCACCTATTCTAAATTTAGCATTATGTGCTTGAATCAAGTTATTATCTTCTTTAAGGTCGATAAAATTCGGTACTATTTCGTCAGCCCAAATCCCTTTCAATCCTACAGAATTATAATGGACAAATATATCAAATTTATTATTTTTGATTACAATTACACTTTTGGAGGAAAATGGAATTACGTCATCAAAAGCAAAGTCGCTAATTTCATATTCAGCAGTTGGATCGAGTCTTCTTTGATTTTCAAAACCCTTAGTGTTAAGTATCCATTTGTTGCCAACTTTATCAAAAATATCATTTGGTTTAGAAGCATATTCGATACCTGTTCCACATATTCCGATAATAATACCATTGTTGAGCTTCTTACCTTTTCGATTTATAGTTGATTTTTTTCCGTTTTTAGTAACAATTGCTTCGGTTTGATTAAAATATCCAATACTATCATATTTTGGTTTAATTAGATATTCGCCTTTATCATTTATAAACCCGTATTTTCCATCTTGTTTTACTGAAGCTCTGTCCCCAGTGAAAAAGGTTACATTCTCAAACTGAAATGGAATTATTATTTGACCTTCTTCATCGGCATAGCCCCACAAACCATTTTCTGAGATTGGATACAAATTTACTTGTTTAAACGGATATACATTTCGTTGTGTTTTGCATTCAACCAAAAGAATTAATGTTATAATTACAAATATTGGTTTATATGTCATTTTTTGTTTTTCATGAGATATAACGCCCCAGCACTGGCGACGGACGACCGATAGGGAGTCTGTACGTCCAGTGCATTGTTACTGGTCGTTTTTATTGTTTTTCAAAGGTAACTCTTTTGGCCAACCCACAAATCAAAAATCTAAAATCTTTTTATCTTCAACGTCCCGCTTGCCAATCTTTAAATCTCAAAATCTTCATGCCGTTTTGACATCTTCATCTATGACCAGTAACGGCTGTGCTTTGCGACGGTTTTTGGCGATAGCCAAAACTGTCGTCAAAGCACTTGTTAGTGATAGTTACTCAAATTCAATTAAGAGTTTTGGATGAACCAATGTAAATGATAATTTTAAAATTTCAGTTTCTTCTGTTAAGAATAATTTTGCCACATATGGTTCATATTTTTGGAAAGTTTTTTTCTCTCTTGAATTACCAATAGTGTTTTTAAACATCTCAATACTTGTATTACCACTAGGTTCATATTGCTTTGGAAGTGTAATTAAAAAGATATTATCAGGACCAGTCATAGTTATGTCGAGTTCTACACTATTTGTCAAATATTTAAAGTTTGAATTATTTATAGTGAGGAGATTTGTTTTCATATTTCTTTCAGGATTTTTGTTCAGACGATTGGTAAATATATTTAATTCATTCCCTTCATCAATTATTTTCCCTGCTTCCCAAACTTTAAATTTAGATGAATGAAACTCAAATTCAAATGCTTCTAATACCTTCATAGGCTCAAACTTCATATAATTTGGAGCTTTTATCACTTCTTGACTACCTTGATAAATCATCTTTACATTTCTGTCATGCATATGAAGTATAATTTCATAAACAGTATTATCTTTTAACTTAAGAGATAATCCATAGTCACTAAAAGGACTACCCATTTCATCATTACCAAAACCAATTAGTTCAATTTCATTTGATCCCACGCTTTTAATTTTCATTCTTTTTGGAGACATTTGAATATTGTTCCCCCAAACGGGATGATTACCATCCATATTATAGATAGTGACTGTGTAAGCATCTTTTATACCAGAAATGTTCGACTGGACTCGTATTCCCCTACCAGCACTTGCATCTCCTATTTTTTTCCCGTTCTCAAATCGAGAATGAGATGCTGATACGAATTTAAAATCGTCAAGATTTATCTTAATTTGTTCTTGGTTGTTTCCTTTTTTAAAAAAATCAAAAAGTCCCATTATTTTAAATTTTAGTTTATGAATTAATTTTTATTCTACCACTTTTTGATGAAGTTTTACACTTTCAATCAGCTCAATTTCTTTCTCGTCAAATTTTCGCCAATGTTTATTTTTATTGCTCCATGAATATTCTTCTCTTAAAATAGTAGATTCGTATTCAAGTTTCAAACTATTGGAAATTTGATCTAAATTTTTGCCAATATCCGTATTTGTACTAATTAACAAGATTCCATTACCGATATCACTTTTAATTTTTATAAAATCTTTATATTCCCTATTGCATTTTGCTTTATCTTCTACCATAATTACATGTTTGTCAATCACATGACATCTTTGTATTATTGGGAATTTGTCAATTTCTGAGTCTACAATATTTTTAACAAGAGTTGATATTTCACTAAATGGTAGATTTAATAATTTATATGCTCCAATAAGAAAGGGAATTGTCAATCCTGTAGTTATCCTGTAGGGTGGTTCGATACTTTTGAATAGTTTAATCAACTTGTACCATTCTGGATTATTTTTCCTTTTCATTTTTTATACTTCTTTTTGGATTTAATTATCACTAACGGCAAGCACTGGCGACGGACGCAGCGCTAGCAAGTCTGTCCGTCCAGTGCATTGTTATATCTTGTGATTCATTTACTGATTAAAATATCTTTTTGTTAATGTCATGGTTCCCCAATGTTTAGGCTTATATTCAACATAATAAAATCTTCCAGGTGCTTGTTCAATCTCATAAAACTCAGGCTGTAATTCTACATGACCTAAGTTTGAAATTAATCCCCATTTTTCACCTATTCTAAATTTAGCATTATGTGCTTGAATCAAGTTATTATCTTCTTTAAGGTCGATAAAATTCGGTACTATTTCGTCAGCCCAAATCCCTTTCAATCCTACAGAATTATAATGGACAAATATATCAAATTTATTATTTTTGATTACAATTACACTTTTGGAGGAAAATGGAATTACGTCATCAAAAGTAAAGTCGCTAATTTCATATTCAGCAGTTGGATCGAGTCTTCTTTGATTTTCAAAACCCTTAGTGTTAAGTATCCATTTGTTGCCAACTTTATCAAAAATATCATTTGGTTTAGAAGCATATTCTATACCTGTTCCACATATTCCGATAATAATACCATTGTTGAGCTTCTTACCTTTTCGATTTATAGTTGATTTTTTTCCGTTTTTAGTAACAATTGCTTCGGTTTGATTAAAATATCCAATACTATCATATTTTGGTTTAATTAGATATTCGCCTTTATCATTTATAAACCCGTATTTTCCATCTTGTTTTACTGAAGCTCTGTCCCCAGTGAAAAAGGTTACATTCTCAAACTGAAATGGAATTATTATTTGACCTTCTTCATCGGCATAGCCCCACAAACCATTTTCTGAGATTGGATACAAATTTACTTGTTTAAACGGATATACATTTCGTTGTGTTTTGCATTCAACCAAAAGAATTAATGTTATAATTACAAATATTGGTTTATATGTCATTTTTTGTTTTTCATGAGATATAACGTCCCAGCACTGGCGACGGACGACCGATAGGGAGTCTGTACGTCCAGTGCATTGTTACTGGTCGTTTTTATTGTTTTTCAAAGGTAACTCTTTTGGCCAACCCACAAATCAAAAATCTAAAATCTTTTTATCTTCAACGTCCCGCTTGCCAATCTTTAAATCTCAAAATCTTCATGCCGTTTTGACATCTTCATCTATGACCAGTAACGTTTTGGCGCTTGGCGAAGAAGCGGAATTCGAAGCACTAAACTGTCTGCCACCACTGAACTTGATACGAAGCACAAAGCTCCATTTAAGCACTGAACCCGCTTTTTTGCCAAACGCCTGTTATCGGTTCGGGCTTTTCTTCTGTCAGATTTTGAAGCCTGTATTTCTAAGTTCATTTAGTTCTTTTTCGTCAAACCTGTTAATATTTTTCTTTAATATACTTGGCTTATTAAATCTTCTTTCTACCCAAGTATACAAGTTTTGATATCGTCCTTCGATAATTTTTATTGGGTACCATTGTCCTGTTTCTTTTCTATGTTGTTTCCACTCATCTGTATTGTCGGAATATTTCTCGTGAATTTTATCCCAAACGAAGTCGTCATTAAAATGATACTTCCAAGCGAATTCAATTTCTTGAATAGTTTTAGCATTTAACTTTTCCTTTTTATCTACCTGTTTAAATAATCTTGTTCTCCATTCTTGTCTGTTCGGATTTTCAGCTTTGTATAAATCTTCAATTAGTCTTGCGAAAACAGATTTTAAATCTCTGCTGGTTTTGAAAAGTCAAATCCTAATTTTTCTATTTTTCTCTAACATCAAGTCTTTTCCTTTCTTGTTTGCAGAGGCAACTCCTACAAGCCAAGTTCCTAATCTATGTTCGCCATATATGTAACGGTGATTTGCTTTAACATCTTCATTGTTTTTAATAGCTTCTTCAAGTATTTCAAGCCACCTTTCAATGGTGTTCTCTTGATTTTTAATGTGACCATCTTTGAAAAAGTCTTTATCTAATTCAATTAGCATTTCATAATGCTCTTGAGGCATTTCTATGTCTGGACTATTATGAATTGTTTTTTGCTTTTGATACCATCCTTGAAAAGTTCTGTCTTCGTGGTCTTTGCTAACAACTGTTTTATTAAATTTTTCTTTATAGGCTTTGAGTTTTTCAAACATACTTGGCCACTTGGCTAAATAGTCTTCTGTAATTTTTAGTTTCTGTTTATTTTTAATTCCGTGATTTTCGTTCTCGGAAATTTCAATGTTTCCAAGTTCACCGGTGTTCCTGTCTTTATTTCCTTTTTTAGCATTGTCAAAATTCTGTTTAGTGTTGAATGTTCCTGTTTCGCTGTCAAAATCTTCATTAGAAAGCAGTCCTTTGTCGAAAAGCTCTTGTATATACTCTGTCGTAACCACGTTTAAGTTCGGGTCGTCAAATTCAAGAAGTGGAGAGAAATAGTCCTTTACTTGATTTAAAAATTTCATTCCGCTTTTGTCTTGGCTTGTAAAGTCAAGTAAAACCGAGGCTTCTACGTTATTGAAAAGTCCATTATTTGTGAAATTTGAAGAGCCTACAATAACTCTGTTTTTGTCTTTGCCTTCAAACAAATAAACTTTTGGGTGATAGATATAACTTGTCGAATTGTATATATAAGTTGGAATGTTTAGTTCTAAAAGTTTTTCAAGTGCTTGTTTTGAAGTTACTTTTTGATCAATACCTACATAAAAAGTTATGTTCTTGTTTTTCTCTTTTGCCTTTTTTAAGAACTTAACAATTTCAGATAGTCCAGTCCGTCTAAGGAATGCAACAAAGAAATTTACGTCCGTATAAAAGTCACTTTTAAGGGCGGAACAAATGTGGTTTCCGCAAGTAAAGTTTTCTTCGTCATAAAGTCCTTGTCCTATGTATTCAACTATCATTTAATGTCGTCCTATTGTTGTTGGTGTGTCGTCATAGCCTGACCGATAACGTTTTCGGGTTTGGCGAAGGTGGCGATTTTCAGTACAAATATTGATGCGGAGAACCAAACTTTGATTAACCACAAATGTGTCTGCGGAACACTGAACCGCCACTTTTGCCAAACCCGTGTTAGCGGTTCGGGCTTCTTCGTCCACGATTAATTGTCGGTTTAATTCAGTTGTCATTTTACTTTCTTAATTCTCATATGTTCTTCTGGTCCAAACCTGTCAAAAACGTAATGAACAATTTGAACTTTGTTCAGTCGCCACTCATAATTATTAAAACCTTCGTTTCCTTTTGTCGTGCTTGATGGTTGTCCAAATGAATTTGTAAAAGCATTCTGAAACTCGTCAAAAGATTTTTGTTGATTGTCGTAGTTCATTCTGAAAAATTCAAGTTCGTTTAGTCGTCCGTTTGAACGTGGGTCAAAATGAAAACCTATCATACAATTTAAACTGTCTAATGAAGTGCAGTTTATTGTATAGTAACCAGTCGTAACGTGTTTTAATTCTTGTCCTTTGAATAAGTCTTTAAGAGTTTTCTCGTCAATGTCCCAAGGCACAAAAATGTTTGGTCGGTCAATTTGGAAACCTTTGTCAATGTCCATTTTAAATTTCTTGTCTTTGTCTGATTGTCCTTCATTTTTTTTACTTGCTTGTCCACAGCCAAAAAATGTCAAGATATGTCCTAAAATTAGTTTTATTCTCATTTTTGTCAATGTCGTTGTTGTCTATTCGGTGTCGTCTTTTAGCCTGACCGCTAACGTCCCAGCACTGGCGACGGACGACCGATAGGGAGTCTGTACGTCCAGTGCATTGTTACTGGTCGTTTTTATTGTTTTTCAAAGGTAACTCTTTTGGCCAATCCACAAATCAAAAATCTAAAATCTTTTTTATCAACAACGTCCCGCTTGGCAATCTTTAAATCTCAAAATCTTCATCCCGTTTTGAAATCTTCATCAATGACCAGTAACGTCCCAGCACTGGCGACGGACGACCGATAGGGAGTCTGTACGTCCAGTGCATTGTTACTGGTCGTTTTTATTGTTTTTCAAAGGTAACTCTTTTGGCCAATCCACAAATCAAAAATCTAAAATCTTTTAATCTCCTGCGTCCCGCTTGGTAATCTTTAAATCTCAAAATCTTCATCCCGCTTTGATCTTTTCCTTAATGACCAGTAACGGTTTGCAGCTATAAGAAGTTGGCGGTTTCGAAGCACAAAACTGTCAACCTGCACGAAAGTTTGATTGAAAAACTTAACTTCATTTAACCACTGAACCGCCAATTTCTTATAGGTGCTGTTATGCCTTCGTTGTTCTTTCCTGTCGTCTGTGCGGTAGGGCAGGCATACTCTTTGGCAAGCTTTGGTTTGCGTGTCGGCTCGTGGGGCTTGCCAATGTGTATGACTGCGAAGGGTTGGTTTGTGTGTCATATTATCGTCTTTATTAAAAGTCCAACAATAGCTGCAATTAGAATGATTATAGGTTCCTGAATCTTCTTGAATTTTAACAATACCAATACGGTAATAACTGCAAAAGCAACGGATGTCATGTCTGTAAACTGTCTCATTCCAAGAACGCAGACTGCACCTGCAATAGCACCGATTGCTGCCGCTGTCACACCGTCAACAAATGCCTTGATAGCAGGGTTTTTTCCATACTTTTTGAAATATGGTGCTGGAATGATGGTGAAAAGATAGCAGGGTAAAAATGTAGCAAGTGCTGCAACGCAAGCACCGGGAAATCCACCAACCAAGTAACCAATGAATCCTACAGTAATAACAACCGGTCCAGGTGTTATCATGGCAACAGCCACTGCATCCAAAAATTGTTGTTCAGTCAACCATTGATGTTCGTTTACTACGCCACCATACAAAAATGGAACTATTGCCAGTCCGCTACCAAAAACAAATGCTCCTGCTTTTGAGAAAAACCAAAACAGTTCTGTCAGTTTCCCTGTTGATGAAATTCCTGTGATTTGTAAAAGGGTAAGCGAAATAGGAAAAAAGGAGTTTATTGATTTTAAAAATTTCGGTGGTGCCTTAACAAACCACACCAAAACTCCTGCAGCAACAACGAGGGAAATCATTTCGGTTTCTGTAATAAATGTTGTTACCCCAAGCAAAATGAATATTCCCCAAAGCAGATAATCCTTACCTATCGTTTTCTTTGTCAGTTTGTAGCTACTAATGGAAATTATTCCTATCACCGCTGCACCAACGCCATAAAATACGGCTTGCATCCATGGCAATCCACCAAATTTTACATAAGCAAAGCCGATAGCAAGTACCATTAAAAAAGACGGTATCACAAACGTAACCCCTACAATGGTTGCACCGATTATGCGGTAATGTACATAACCCATATAAATAGCAAGTTGAGCAGCAAGCGGACCCGGTGCCAGTTGAGCCAAAGCAAGTCCTTCCTTGTAATCATCTTCAGTAATCCATTGTCTGTTTTCTACAAGGTCACGGTGCATATAGCCAACAAGTGCAACGGGTCCTCCAAAACCAATTGTTCCGAGTTTTAAAAAATAAAGGGTTAAATCCTTTAACGAATATGGAATTTTATTTTCTGACATGGTTACATGGATTATTTCTGATACTATCTCTGCTCATTTCAAAATTTTCCTTTTCTTCCTGTGTTAGTTCGTTCAGAATGTTTTTGAAATTTATGTTCAATATGTTTAATTCCTGCTGCAAGCTATCAATAATTGGCTGGTGCTTAACACTGATATTGTTCCATGAGGAATCAATTTTGCTTTTCAGCAGTTCAATTTGCAGCGACTTATTTTGAATTTCAGAATCGTTGTTTAATTCGTTATTAATTATTTTGATATTTTCCTTCAATAGTGAAATTTTCGTATCTCTTTTTATTTGCAGATTTTCAATTGCCTTTTCATATTCGGGAGTGGATACATGTCCGTATTTTGCACTGTGTTTGTCCGTTTTTTTTCTATACTCATCTCCAAATACACCCAATTCTTCTTCTATTTTCTGATTATTCAATTCTATCCTATCATGAAAGGGAGCAGATAACAAAGTCAATTCCTGTAATAGATTTTCCTTTTTTAAAGTAAGTGGAGTAATTAGTTTAACCGAATCATCCTGTATCATTTGTTGTTCCTGTTGATAAGCACATTTCGTCTTTGCATAATCGTTGAGCCAATTTTCTGTTTTATTTTCGCAACTGGTCATCACTGCCGAAAGAGCGACAATTAAAGAAACAGACGTATTTCGTAAAAAAATCATTGCTTAATTATTTGACGGTTTAATTTTCAAATCATCAAAATAAGTTATTGCATCGGCTTTTGTCCACAAACCGATAAGTCCTGCCGACTTAAAAGTATCGTCTGTTGTTTCAATTAGTTTCTTTCCGTTGAGTGAACAAATAATTTTGTTCCCTTTCATTTCAATGGTCATGGTGAACCATTCGCCTTGCTTAATGTCACTATCAACGCTTTCTAATTGTTTGCGGCTACCGTCAACCACACGGTACAGTCGGAAATTATTTTCAAGCGGATTGTATCTCGCAATGTAATAGTTGTCTTTGTCAATGTATCTCCAAACCAATCCACCACCTTGGTCTTCCTCGCCTGATATTGCCTTGATTTTAACAGTAGCCGAAAAATCTTTATATCCAATTTTATTAAGT
The DNA here is from genome assembly GCA_016714445.1 of Saprospiraceae bacterium. Lineage (GTDB taxonomy): Bacteria > Bacteroidota > Bacteroidia > Chitinophagales > Saprospiraceae > OLB9. The sequence goes on from JADJNF010000009.1 coordinate 378,610, forward strand.
ACAAGCAAATTGTAACAGCTTCCTTCATTTATTGCTTCCTGTGCAACTGCTTTATTCCCGTTGTCGTTCACAACGCTCCACTTTGTACTTTTGGAGTTACCAGTTACAGCAGTTGAAAAACCTGCGGGCACTTGCCCTTCTTTATCGTTCTCAAAATTGAATAGTGTATCGGACTTTCCGATGTATTCATATGGCATATTTTTTTGTGTCATTTTGTTTTCTTTTGAAGTGCTGCTGCAAGCTGTAATGGCAAGCAGTGCAAGTGTTATTATGGTTTGTGTTTTCATTTACTCGTTTTTAAATTTATTCTCCATTAATTTTTCTTTGAATGTTGATTTAAACGTATAAGCAAAGGTGAACATTACGGCTCGTGTATCTAATTTAAAAATCCTGCTGAACTCGTAATTGGAGTCGGAAATCCTGAAACCGCTTTGCTGTGTGTTGAAAATATCTGTTACTGCAAACCCCAATCTTCCCTGACCTTTCATGATTTTTTGCTGAAAGCCCATATCCACAAAATATACGGCAACTTTTTCTCCTTGTGGAATAGCAATCGGTGATGTATAATTTCCAATCAATTGAATTTTTCCGTTTTTCCAAAGCGTAAAATTGTTGATGAGTTTGGTGAAATACGCAAATTGATTTCGTTGTAAGTTTAATGTCGGTTCGTTGGTTTCAATTTGCAAATCATAACCCGAAAGATTTAGATTTATACTCCAGAATTTGAAAGGATTGTAAGTAACAATTCCTTCTAACCCGTATGTAGTGGCGTTGCCGAAATTCTGCGGTTGTGTAAATGCTACACCATTGCTGTCTAAAATGGTGAATGGCAAAATTACATTGCTTGTGTTTCGGTAAAATGCAGAAGCGGTAAAACTCCCTTTTTGAAAAATGATTGTAGGATAATTCCACCGAATGTGCCAATTCGGGATTCAGTTTTGGATTTCCTGCACGTTGATTCAGCGAATCGGTAATATCTGTAAAGGGTATCATCTGCCCGAAAGTAGGGCGGTTTATTCGCCTGCTGTAACTTAACTTGAGCATATTTCTTTGCTCTGTATAATAAATCAGGTTCGCGGAGGGGAACAAATTGAAATAATCGTTGGTAAATTTCAAGGGATTTAATTCTGTGTTACCATTGTTCCAAACCTGCTCGGCACGAAGTCCGAAAGTGTATTTCCATTTCGGTGATTGTTTTTCGCCAACCCAACCTGTATATTGAAAATATGCAGCGTGAATTTGTTCACTGAAATTAAAAATGTCGGTATTTAAAGTGTCGTTAACAAAACTTCCGTTTAACAGGTTGGAACGTAGAAAGTCATTGTCCAAAAATCGAAGTATTGTTTTGTATCCCGTTTCAATGATTCCCTTTTCTTTTATCGGGTGTGCATAATCGAGAGATATATTAGTGAGGTTAGTGTTTTCATAATTATGTGTTTTCTGCAAAAACGGATTTCCGACTTCAATGTTTTGGTCAGATAATAATTGCGTGGTTATGTCGGTATTTTCCCTATTGTAACCAATGGAAGAACTCGCATTGAACGTTAAGAGTTGGTCGGGGTTGTTGAATTTTCTGGTATAATTAAAAGACGCTTCGCCTGTATGAAAACGTCTTATTTCGTTGGAATGTCTGCGATTCCGACCTGTTAAGTCATAAGCGGATGTTTCGGTTGTGCTGGTTAATGTTTCACTGTTGTCTTCTCCCTGCATTAACCAAGTTCCCTCAAAGTGAAAAATATTTTTCTTGTTAGGAGTATAGTCAATGTTAAATCGTGCAGTTTGAGTTTGAATGGTTCGCTCGTCAAACCTTCGCTGTGTTAAAAAATATTCGTTTGGTAAATCAAATTGAGTGCGGTCTCCATATACTCTGCGGGTTCTTGTGGTAAACCAGTTATCGTAAGCAAGACCAAAATTCCATTTTTCAGTTTTGTGATTAAGTAAAAGCGTTCCGTTCAATCGGTAGCGTTCACCAAATCCTGCACCCACTGCAAAGGCTCCGTTTGTTCCTAAACCGTTGTTGTTTTTCAATACGATATTAATTATTCCTCCTTCGGCATCTGCGTCATATTTTGCGGATGGATTGGTAATAATTTCTATTCTTTCAATGCTGCTTGAGGGGATTTGCTCAAGATTTGCCATACGGTCGGCTCCACCAATGCCGGAAACCCTTCCGTTAATCAGTATCAGCGGACTTTTACCTCTTAACGTAATTTCTCCGTCTGCACCTATCACAACTCCGGGCATGTTTTTGAGTAAGTCCGCAGCTGTTCCGCCAATTTGTGTAATGTTTTCCGAAGCGTTCATTACAATTCCTTCTTCCGTTTTCTTTATCAAATTGCGAATGGCTGTTACTTCAACTGCGTTTAAAACGGAAACGTCCGATTTTAAAACTATGTTCGGCAAACTAATATTTATATTCTCCTGATTAAGCACTACCGATTGTTTATACTTTGCAAATCCGATAAATTGAATGTAGAGATAATACTCTCCAAAGGAAATATTTGAAAGTGAAAAATATCCTGTGCTGTCCGTAATCGTTCCGCTTACAATTTTTGCTGAATCACTTTTTGCGGAAATAAAAACATTGGCAAACTCAACAGGCATACTAATACTGTCAAGTACTTTGCCTGATATGTTACCTGTATGCTGTGCGTAAACAATAGAGCAGGTAAGGTGAATGAATAAGCAGAAAATAATTCTCACGATTCACTTATTTAGTGTTTGCTACCCAAAGGCGTTTTGGATTTTTACCAACGGGAATGGTTGCCGTAACTACCCATTTATCAATATCAATGATGCTTGCATCATGGGAAGAAGTGTTGCTCACAATAGCAAATTTCCCATCAGATGTAAATTCAATCCAGTTCGGATTTTTACCGACTGTAATATTTTTTAAAATTTTATCAGTTGCCACATCAATAGCCGTTACATCATTGGTAAATTGGCTCGTTAGGTAAACGGTTTTGCCATCGGGTGAAACGCAAAGTCCGTGAGCCGCCTTACCTTCGCTGTCAAATTTGTCGGATTGCGGTACAAGAACTTGTGTAATAATCTTGTTTTGCTCCGCATCAAGTTTTACCAGACCATGAAACCAGCGAAGGGTGAGGTAAATGAATTTTCCGTCAGGTGTTGCCGTCATTACTCTCGGAAAGTTGAATACAGGAATTTCAGCAACAACTTTCATACTATCGAGATTGATTTTTACAATTTTGTTGTCTCCTTCTGATGTAACCCAAACAGATTTGCCATCAGGCATCGGTAATACAATATGCGGGTTTCTTCCTACAGGGATAGAGTTTATGAGTTTCCAATTGGAGGTAGAAATAACATCCACTTTGTGTTCGGCATTAATGGCGGTAAAAATATATTTGCCGTCACGGCTGAAACTTAATTGGTGTGGTGCTTTGCCAACAGAAACTGTCTGTGTTACCTTGTTGTCTGCGGCAGTGATTATTGAAACTGTGTTATCGCCTTCATTGCTCACTGCAATCCAGTTTCCTTCAGGAGATACTGCAACTCCGTGTGGTTTGTTGCCTGTTTTGATGTCGGCAATTTTTTGATTTTTCTGAATGTCAACCACCGAAATAAAGTCGCTACCGTAGTTGGTTATGTAAGCTTTTGGTGTCTGTGCAAATAGTGTCGTGCTTATTAGTGCTATTGCTGCCGTTAAGATTATTTTACTGTTCATTTTTTAAAATTTATTTGTTTACGCAAAATTACTTTTTATTTGTCGAACTTTGGCAAAAATTCAAGCTCTTTTGGTTTTTCGTTTTGGCTTTGTGTGTCGGCAAAAACCAAATGTGCTTGAATGTGCGGTCGGCTGTCTTTTTTACAATGAGGCATAACGGCCTGGTTCTTGTTACTTTGTGTGTCTGGTTCCCCAATGTTTGGCTTATTCAACAAAATCTTCGGGCGTTCAATCCAAAAACCGCTGTATTCTACTGTTTCGGTCATTGTTGTCAGCCTTTCAATCCTACAGAATTATAATGGCAAATAAATCAATTTATTATTTTGATTACAATTACACTTTTGAAAAATGGAATTACGTCATCAAAAGCAAAGTCACTAATTTAATTCAGCAGTTGGATCGGTCTTCTTTGATTTTCAAAACCCGTTATCTTGCCACTTTTAAATCATTTGGTTTAGAAGCAATTCTATACCTGTTCCAAAAACCATTGTTGAAAACCCTTCGATTTATAGTTGTTTTTCCGTTTTTAGTAACAATTGCTCTTTGATTAAAATATCCAAACTATCAATGGTTTAATTAGAATGCCTTCATTTATAAACCCGTATTTTCCATCTTGTTTTACAAGCTCTGTCCCCAGTGAAAAAGGTTACATTCTCAAACTGAAATGGAATTATTATTTACCTTCTTCATCGGCATAGACTTTAGGTGTGTTGGCTGTTTTCCAATAGGTAAAGTTCCAAAAATCAAAATTAAAATCTGCTTATAACGATTCACTGGTTTGTCTTCTGTTTTTCAAAGGTAACTGCCATCACAAAATCTTCCAACGTCCGCTTGGCGTCTTTAAATCTCAAAATCTTCATCCCGTTTTGACGTCTTCATCAATGACCTGTAACTATTTAATCAGCGAAACAAATTTATGTATTTTTCTTAAAAACAATCTGTTTTGTATTCTTTTATTCAAATAAAATATAGCAAGCCCATACAAATCATTGATTTGCAACTTGGATGGTGACCTTAATGGTCTTATACTTGGACTCTTATACCGATGTTGGTGCCGACATCTATCCCGTATGACCTATGCCACGCATACCACTTGGGGCTTGATAGGATGCAAAAAGTGTAGCCGGCATGGTACTGCCTGGTCTTTTTGCGTTTCGGTATTGTGTAGTCTTACTCTGCTTTCAGAGTAGCGGTGCAGATGATGGCAATCTGTCCAAAGGACTCATTACATGTGCTAAACTTTGAGTGGTCACATGTGTGTAAATCATAGTGGTTTTGACATCTTTATGCCCCAGCAAAGCCTGTATGTATGGCAACTGTACGCCAGAGTCGAGCAAATGAGTTGCAAAGCAATGTCGCAGTGTATGTGGTGACACTTTTTTTGTGATACCAGCTTTATTTACTGCATTTTTTACTACCTTTTGTACACTACGTTCTGAGTACTGAGTCATCCTGTCTTGTCCCTCAAATAGCCATTGCTGTGGCATATACTCATCGAAATATTTTCTGAGTAGCTGTTTAAGAGTTTGACTGAGCATCACAATTCTATCTTTGTTGCCTTTGCCGCCACGTACTATCAATTGATTTCTGTCCCACCACATATCTTCCACACGGACAGAGAGCGACTCATTGAGTCTGAGTCCACTACCATACAAGACATAAAGCAAGACGATATGTTTTGTATTAGAAATGCTTTCCAATAGGCCATTCGTTTCTTGTGCACTTAGGATTGTAGGCAGATGAAATCCTTTTTTTGGTCTGGCGAGTTGATCTATTTTTAAGTCCTGACGAAATATTACTTTTTGATAGTAATACTTAATGGCATTTATCGCGGTATGAATAGTGCTTACAGCTATTTTTTTTCCTGATAATTGGCTTAAATATTGATTGATGGTAGCTTCATCTGCTTTTGCGATGTCTGGTAGTCCTAGTGCTTCTGCAAATTTCACAATTTCAGGCACGTACGTATATATCGTACTCCAGCTATTGTTCCTCCGGATCATAGCATCGGTATATTGTTGTAGTAAGGTGGAGTATATTTCCGGATATTTTGCTACCAGATACGATTGTTTTTCCTGATTGCTATAATCCGTCTTTTTATATTGTTCTCCTTTTTGACACAGACGATTGATCACCTTTACACCTGTATTAGTATAATGGCTTTGTATCGACGAGATGAGTAGTTCAGTATTTGGCAATAGCCATCTTTTATATTCAGGATCATACTCAGCATCTGGTATTTGAGTGACAAAATGAGTATCATTGTTATAACCCTTCAACTTTACACATATTTTATCTTTAAATTCCGGTGTGCTGTATATTTCAATTAATTTGGGATCAGCTGTGGTCATGATAAGTCCGTATATGTGGGTATAAGTATCAGGTGACCAATAGTTAAAGTAAGTTTGTAACTTACAAAGGTTTTCAGCGTTGCCACCGACACTCCACAGTTTTTGATTTTTGTTCCAATAAGCACCTGAAAGAGATTTTACCAATGCAACATCATCGGTTTGATACCTCATTTTGATCCAAAATCGTTGATTGTTATAGCTGATATCAAGATGATTGGCAGATAAAGATAGATTTTTTTCACGTATTGCAGAATTTTCATAATTGGAACAAGATGAAGAATATGAAGATACTTGTTTCGTTAATTCCGGATTTACTTGATTTCTTTCAGTACATATCCGTTGTGGTATACCACTGGATTTTAAAGCCGTGTAAGCTTCAGTGGTATAGTCAATATACCAGCATCCGTGTGTTTTAGTATACTTTACTTCAGACATTTTGCGAATGGCAGCAAATACCCCGCTTTCTCGCTCAAAATCTATACGTATTTTTTTTTCGCCCCGATGTATGAATGGTGATAACGTGATCATATCAATGTCAAATTTCGGGCAAAAGTCTGTACGAAATCCCCTCTTATCCGTATAATAAACGGGTATATACGTTTGTAGATTATTATTTAATGTCGCTTAGATAACTGAAGTTTCGGAGTTTGTATATAATAGACTATAAAATTTTTATAAATTATTAAAATATTTTATTAATTGAACTAAAACACACAACATCAAATACTTAAATAAGATTTACAAGAATACTTAGTTTAAGGTGGGAAACTATTTCTTTTTCATTGGAAGAATACCTGGGGCCGCCTAAGATTGGCCTTTTCATTTTTAGTCAAAACTTTGCAAAATAGCGTTAAGAACAGAAAACTGTATGAGCCAAAACAGGTAATTAATTCGAGAGCAAATGAACGAAGTTCCTCAAATATTCAGAACGGTGAGTGAATACTAGAGGCGAGCCCGCCTGTCTAAGAAGTCGGACAGGTTTTTTATGTTTAGCTATTTTGTGAAGTTTTGGCGTTAAGAAAATGAAAAAGCCCTGCCCGCGTTGGAGCAGGCGGGCTTGACTTTTTGTTTCTTTTGTGTTAAGACAAAAGAAAAAGAAAGTTAAATCAAGCTAACAAGAATTATTTACCGCGAAAATATTAAAATGAAGAACGATATTTAAATTTTGACGTTAAAAATTTAGATCCGAAATTTTGTTAGATAAGAAACTTTTAGTAGTTTTTACCAATCCTAAATCCTTTCCTTGATAGGGAAAGACTTCAACAAGTGACCTTAACTAAACGACATTGGATTATTTTATCAAAAAAGTCATGCTCAAAAAAGGCTTTTACAAAGCCCTTACCCATAATCTATCTATTTTTATTGGTACAAAACAATTGAAATCATATGTTTTCCCTGATCCTTGTTTTTTTCAAAATAACATAAGCCATTATAAAAATATACTACATCTAATAAGTGACAATTTCTTCTTAAAAAAAATTAATCCGCCACCAACCAAAAAATTAATTAGCAAAAACGTAAAAAAAATCGCATTTTTGCCGCCGAACTAAGGAGCAGTTATGGCTAAGTATATACACAGAGATGTAAGTTGGTTATCATTCAACTATCGGGTGCTGCAGGAAGCCAAAGATCCTTCCGTGCCTTTGCTGGAAAAACTGAAATTTTTGGCCATCTATTCGTCCAATCTGGATGAGTTTTTCAGAATACGCGTCGCCAATCACCGCAATCTGGCCCGTGCAGACAAATCTACCCTCAAAAACATTGATTATTCTCCGGAGATCGTTCTGCGCGAAATTCTCAATATCGCCAACAACCAGCAAAAAGAATTCAGCACCATATTTGAAAAAAACATCCTCCCCGAACTGAAAAAAAACGGGGTTCAGGTTATCTCATGGCGCAACCTCAACAGAGAACAGGTAGAATACGTAGACACTTATTTTAATGAATATTTGTTGCCATTCGTACAGCCCGTCATTCTCGCAGGCAAGAAGATAAAACCTTTTCTCAATAACGGCGCTCTCTATCTGGCTTTGCATATGCACAGCAAAGAAAGTTCAAAACCTATATCTGAGTATGCTATCGTAAAAATACCATCAGATCATCTGTCCAGATTTGTCGAGTTACCATGTAAAATCACAGGAGTAAAACAAGTTCTGATGCTGGATGATGCGGTGAGACATAGCGTGAGACTGATATTTCCCGGTTACAATATTCAGGATTCCTACTCTATAAAATTGACCAGAGATGCAGAATTGTATATCGATGATGAATATTCCGGTGACCTGATATCCAAGATCAAAAAAAGCCTCAATAAAAGAAGCATTGGTGTGGCTTCCAGGATGGTGTATGACCGCAACATGCCCAAACACTTCCTTCAGTACCTGATGAATGTATTTGAAATCGACGAACTTGATCTTTTGCCCGAAGGCAGGTACCATAATAATTCAGACTTTTTTAAATTCCCGTCCTTTAATCTGGCTCATCTCAAAGACCCTACCCTCACGCCCATCAAAATAGAAGACCTGGAAGAGGCAGACTCCATTTTTGACAGAATCAAAGAAAAAGATCAGCTCATACACATGCCGTATCACAGCTATGAGTCGGTAGTGAAGTTTTTTGAAGATGCAGCGGCTGACCCCGATGTAACCCATATCAAAATCATTCAATATCGGGTGGCTAAAATATCCAGAATCATGATGGCCATCAAAAATGCAGTAAAAAGCGGCAAACAAGTCAGCACATTTATAGAAGTGAAAGCCAGATTTGACGAAGAAGCCAATCTGCAATGGGGCGAAGAGCTGGAAAAAGCGGGAGTAAGCGTGTATTACAGTATGCCTGGATTTAAAGTACATTCCAAACTGGCTCTGGTAAGACGCCTTGAAGATGGGAGGCCCAATCTATATGCCTACCTGGGTACCGGTAATTTCCATGAGGATACTGCTAAAATTTATACTGATTTTGGAATCTTTACCAATGATAAAAGAATAACTTCTGAAGTAGCCAGAGTCTTTACCTTTCTGGAAACCAAACAAAGACCAAGTCATCCGTTTGAATTTCTGGGCGTAGGCCTCTTTAATCTGAAAGAAAAATTCATTTCGCTCATCAAACGGGAAATAGAAAACGCAAAAAAAGGCAAAAAAGCCAGAATGACTTTAAAAATGAACAGCATTCAGGATGAAGAAATGATCAATTATCTCTATGAAGCCAGCAAAGCAGGTGTCAGGATAAAACTGATCATACGTGGCATATGCTCGTTGGTGCCTGGACAAAAAGATTTGAGTGAAAATATAGAAGCAATTTCCATAGTAGATCGATTTCTGGAACACAGTCGGGTCTTTGTATTTCATAACGACGGGCAGCCTGAAGTATATCTTTCATCGGCCGACTGGATGGTGAGAAATCTGCATTTCAGGGTCGAAACATTGTTTCCGGTACTTGATACGGACCTGGCCAAGACCATCATCACCTGTCTGAATATACAACTGAACGATAATGTCAAATCGAGGGTTCTGGATGCAAAACTCTCCAACCGATATAAAAAGAACAAAGATGATATCGCCGTCAGAAGTCAGATTGAGACCTATTACTTCATAAAAAGAAGAGAAGAATCCAGATTAATTCCTGATAAAACCACAGAAAACCCAAAATAAATGCTAAAAGCTTTATCTCCGCTAGATGGTAGATATGCAAGTACTACTGCAGCTCTTTCAAATTATTTTTCAGAATATGCCCTGATTAAATATCGGGTATTTATAGAAATAGAATACTTTAAAGCTCTGATGGCTTTGCCTTTACCACAACTTACCCTACTCCATGCCGGATCAACTTCCATTTTGGATAGCATCTACAGAGAGTTTGATATTCACTCAGCCGAAAAGATAAAATCCACTGAAAAAATTACCAACCATGATGTGAAGGCAGTTGAATATTATATCAAAGAGCAACTTGACATAAATGGACTTGGTCAATATAAAGAGTTTGTACACTTTGGTCTGACCTCTCAGGATATCAATAATACTGCTTTCCCGCTTATGATCAGACATGGCTTAGACGAAATCGTCATTCCTGCACTGAAAAAGGTCCTGACCGACATAAAACAAAAAGCTGAAGAATATCAAGGTGTGCCTATGCTGGCCAGAACCCATGGTCAACCTGCATCCCCCACTACCTTAGGCAAGGAAATGGAAGTATTTTGTGAAAGATTAAGTGACGAGATAGATATCCTGACCTCTATACAAATAAAATGTAAATTCGGCGGGGCAACAGGTAATTTTAATGCGCATAAAGTATGTTATCCTGAGATCAACTGGATAGACTTTGGAAATCAGTTTGCTCAAAGTTTGGGCCTTAAACGTTCGTTGCACACCACACAGATAGCACATTATGATGATCATGCGGCCATTTTCCATTCTTTTTCAAGAATCAATACGATCCTTATTGATTTTTGTCGTGACATTTGGACTTACATATCAATGGACTATTTTAAGCAAAAAACCAAAGCAGGTGAAGTGGGCTCTTCTGCAATGCCTCACAAAGTAAATCCTATCGACTTTGAAAATGCAGAAGGTAATCTTGGCTTAGCCAATGCAATATTTTCTTATCTGGCAGAAAAACTTCCTGTCTCCAGACTGCAAAGAGACCTTACCGATTCTACGGTATTGAGAAATGTAGGTGTTCCATTTGGCCATAGTCTTATCGCTTATCAATCTATTCAAAAGGGTATCAGTAAATTACTGCTCAATGAATCTGCCCTTCACCAGGATCTGGAAAACAACTGGGCCGTAGTAGCCGAAGCCATTCAGAATATCCTGCGACGTGAAATGTACCATGAACCATATGAAGCGCTGAAGGATCTGACAAGGGGTAAATCCAGTATTTCAAAGACTGATATTAAGGACTTCATAACAGGACTGAATGTATCTGATGCTATAAAAAAAGAACTTATGGCCATCACTCCACACAATTACGTCGGATATTATTGATTTGCCTGCACGCTGTATTAATTTTAACAGGAATGTATTTTAGAATAGTTATGAACTAATATCTAATTTATCAGAAATGAAACGGATCATTTTTGGGCATTCATGACTACCAGTTTTCCGGTTCCTTTTTTTAATGCGCCATCTGACAATTCGTAATAATATATACCATTTTTAAGTGTAGATGTATCGACATCAAATGACTCAGCTTTAATGGATGACCTATATATAATTTGACCCATTGCGTCATAGATATTTATATATGTATGGTCAGAAACTGTCAACCCACTGATATGTACCTGTATCTGTCCAGACCATATATTTGGGAATATTGCCGGTGTTACTTTAAAATCATCCTGTGTGCCTGAGGTATTTTTTACCGCCTTGATTTCCAACTCATCAAAGTAAAAACCGTCCCTTTCTACATATGAATCTGTTCGCAATGTAAATCTGATCCACACTTTCGGTGATCCGGCAAACGCAGACAAGTCAATTTCTTCTTTTACCCAATCATTAAATACGCCATCATACACAGGACTATTGAAAGATTGATCGCGAGTACCCGGATTGGTATATTTGCCACATAAAGGTATAAAATCGTTATTGTCAGTCGAAGCCAATACCTGAACAAAATCGTATCCTTTCTCTATGTTCCATCTTGCATAAAACCCAAGAAAAGCACTACTTGCATCACTAAGATCAATGGATTCCTTTAGTGTGATGAAAGCCTGATGATCCGGCGGATAGTCTCCATTTTCAGAATCAGTGACTGAAGATGGCTGACTAAAATACAATTGATCGGTTTTGACCCATCCAGCTGAATTGAAGGAATTTATACTTTTTAAATCATCATAAAAAATGGTAGTAAACGGTTTGGATATCCATTGTTTTCTTATTTCAATAGAATTTTTGATACCATCATTATCTACTTCCAGGTTCAGAATAATGCCATCTGCATATGACTTTGAAGCATCTATTGCCAATTCAAAAACTAAGTCTGTATACTCTGCATTGTTTAGTGTCACTGTTCTCGATGGTACCATCACATCAATGCCGGGCGTAAGTGAAGAAAGTAAAATCGTAGCACTGCCTTCTTTTAATCCTGCTCTGTTCACTCTGACATAAATATTTTTATATTCAGGAGTTAGATAAATGCTTTCATTTGTTTCTTTTGCTTCATAGAAGTTAAGTGTTAGTAATGCAGCAGAAAGATTCATCCAGACACATGATTTATTCAGATAATCAATATCTGTAGATGGTGGCCAAAAGGAAGGTCCTACCTCTGGCGTAAATGAATAAATGGCATTTTTTTCTCCGGTATCTCCATACATCCAGTCATCGCTATCTCCATTCACCGTATAACCCACAGTTTCAAGACCAGTGCCCAATAAAAAATTATTTTCGCGATTCATCACCTGACCTATGGCTTTAAATACATTATTCTCATCCGTCGGCAAATCATTATATCCCCAAGGATGTATGAGATAATTGCCAAATGTGTGATAATTTACAGCCATGACAAAATTTCGATCTGAACAAAAAGCTCTTATTGCCTGGGTTTCCGGCTCAGAAAAAGCGTCTTTTCCTCGGTATGTTTGCGAATTGGGATTGGGAGATGACCCTGAATCGTTAAATCCCCAGAAATGACCATAGTTTCTGTTGAGATCCACACCTTTCACTTCACCCAAGCTATCTTTCCACATGTTTTTACGCCAAAGTCCTCCACCATTTGGATTCGTCGTCTGATTATAAATATAGCCATCCGGATTGACACATGGCACAAAATACAACTGGGTATTTTCAATGATTTTTGTGACTATCGGATCTTTTCCATAGTTTTCCAGCAGGTACCAAAGATAAAATATCATTTGAGAAAGCCCATTCGGTTCACGTGCGTGGTGCAAGGCTGTATACAATACTTCAGGTTCGGAATCATCATCTATTGAAACCTGATCAGATACCTTGATATAATGTAGTTGATTGCCGTTAAGTGTTGTAAATCCTTCTATATTTTTTCTTGCTGTAATAAGATCCGGATATTTTGCAGCCATCGCGTCGAGCACATCCAACATCTCCTGATAAGTAAAATAGCCTCCCATGGATCCGGATTTATACTGTTCCGGAGTTTTATAATTATACGTACTTACAGAAAGTCCGTCACAATTGCCGCGACTCAATATCTCATTTTGATCTATCTCAGAACTTCTGGAACTATCGGAATAAAATGCAGATACATCTTCAATCAGTACTTCTGTTTTAAAACCGAGTGACTGAATCAAATGAATTTCTGTAGCTGAAAAATCATTTATAAAACATCTGTTTTTGACAAAAATACCATGATCTGTCTCTAAGCCTGCTTCTGAAAGTAATTGAATATTCTTGTCTGTCAGGTCAATTCTGATTTTTGAAAACTTCTCAATCTTGTGATCCTGAGCAAATATGGAACTAAAATTTAGTATTATACAAATAATGGTAAAAATGGATGATCTCATGCTTTTATTTAAATAAGGCACAAGATTAGCAAAAAAAAAATACTTATTCCGCAAAGAGAAATCCATAAATGAAAAATTACATTTTTCATTCTACATTAAAAAAGGATGTGGAGTATTAATTAATCAACATCAAAATCTGTAATATCCAATGGTTCAATATTGTAATCAGTAGTTGATCTCTCTCCTTTACCATTTTGTTTTTCGAGCGACCAATGGTCAGTAGATGTAGTTTGCAGCCAGATTTTTGCCGACTTTCTGAAGACTTGAACATTTAGCTTTAATGTGTCTTTCATCATTTTTTCAAATTCTGCCACCGTCATTTCTCCAGTAATATTAACATCGATTTCCGCTAAATCAGGTTGTATGGTCCATAATTCAGTGTCATGGGCTAATTGATTATCAGCTTCTGATCCTTCGTTTGGCTTGTGATGTTCTTTGTAAAATTCAAGTTTAAGGTATGGAAACAATGCATTAAACTGATCTAATATCTGTTGGAGGGTAGAAGTTTTTGATATTTTGATGTTCATACCTGATTTATTTATTTAAAATATATTATAGAAAAAGAATTCAATTGGAAATATTTTCTGTACTTAAGAGTGGCATTTCAGTGTACGCAAGAATCATTAGATCATACGTCGTGATAATACCCATCAGATGGTCATATTCATCCAATACCGGCAGAGCCCTGAAATAGTTTTCTCTGAAAATCTGAACACATTTCCTGATATTATCATCCGGGCTTACACTGATTACCTTGGTTTCCATGACATCTTTAGCGAGATTGCTGGTGAGTAAAAAAGTATTTTTCCTCAAACTTGCCGGCAAATTTAATTTAGTACCCCAATCCATAAGCAAAAGGATGTCGGATTTGGATATCATGCCTCTAAAAATACTATCTTCTGTAACTACAGGGATGTGATGAATATTCTCCCTTTCAAAAATACTGTTGATCTCTTTAAGTACAGTATCTTCACTCGCGGTAAATAATTCAACACTCATAACTTCCTTAACTTTTAGGCTAAGTAAATCCATTGTATTCATTGGAACAATATTTAAGAATTAATAATTAATGAATATAAAAACCCTCCGTTTTAAACTTGTGAGTTTATAATACATTTCTATAATTATACCTCTATGACGAAATGATAAAAATACACCTTAATCTATGATAACTATACAAGGCAAATATATTGACATTAAACATTGGTTCATATGACCTATGTCAGTGATTGGATTGATACAGATCAATAGATGATTTCTAAATGCAATATTTATTGCTAACAGAGTCCCAGCAAAATTTGGCGTATCCCATTTTTGCACTGAAATTGTTTAAACTGCCCTCAACCCCTGGCCTACGGAGTCAGACAGGCTCATTCCTTTAAAGGGACGTCCCACCCTTAAACTCCTAACTATAAGGATAATCCATTAAATTCAGAACTTAAAAATTATAAAATATAGTGCAATTTGGTGATACACCAGAAAAATTTGGTTTAATTTTTGCATTAAATAAATTCCACTGATATCAGAAGTATGAAAACACATAAAGTAAGTTTCGATTATAAAATATATTCTTCTATGGAAGAAATGTCAAATGATGACCGGCAACTGATGTTATCTGCCATTGCTCAGTTGGAAAAAGCATATGCGCCATACTCCCAGTTTCATGTGGGTGCTGCCGCAAGACTGCTGAACGGAGAAATTTTTGTGGGTAGCAATCAGGAAAATGCTTCTTACCCATTATGTATGTGCGGAGAGCGTGTAGCTTTGTATAATGCTGCAGCAAATAAACCTGAAATACCGATAGAATCTCTCGCTATCACTATAAAAAATCAAAAATCTATTATTGATAAACCCGTTTCCCCATGTGGTGCATGCAGGCAGGTTATCTCGGAATATGAATTCAGACACAACCACAAAATAAGAATCCTTTTAAAATCTGATGGTGACGAAGTATATGAACTTGATTCCGTGGCAGATATTTTGCCATTGGGATTTAACGGATCATTTCTTTAAACACCTCTTCTCTGACCCTTTCCAGATCTTCAGGAGTATCCACACCTATGGAAGAAAATGTCGTTTCAAAACAGTGAACACGGTATCCATGCTGCAACCATCTCAATTGCTCCAGTGATTCTGCCGTTTCATATGAAGTAACGGGTAGTTTTGTTATATCCAAAAGTACATTTCTTTTATATCCGTACATACCTATATGCCTGTAATAATCTGTCAAACCCAACCAGTGTTTGTAACCAGCTTCCCTGATGGCCGGTATAGCTTGTCGTGAAAAATACAAGGCCCTGTTATCCTTATCCCTGACCACCTTTACTACATTATAATCAAAAAGCATATCGACGTCATGGATCTTTTGACATTGTGTACCAATGAGTACTTCAGGATGTTGCATATTTTTTATAAGGTCATCGATTTGACCGGGATGGATCAATGGTTCATCCCCCTGAAGATTTATGATGATGTCACTATCAAGGTTACTTGCGACTTCCGATATCCTGTCTGTGCCTGACTGATGATGTGGTGATGTCATGATAGCATGGCCACCTTCAGAAACGACATGATTATAAATTTTTTCATGATCAGTAGCTATAAAAACTTCAGCAGCAAGTAAAGATTTTTTAGCCTGATGATAAACACGCATGACCAGACTTTTGCCAAATATATCAGCCAAAGCCTTTTCAGGAAGTCGTGTAGAAGCTAATCTGGCTGGGATAATAATGGACGTTTTCATAAATAAAAAAATAAAAAAGAATTAAAAAGTAACATATTATAAATAATCGTAATATATTTGCACGGTTAAACAACTGCTTTCAGATGATCGATGGGTTTTATACAGTATGCTTAAGAAAATGTAAAAGTACAGCTTTTTTATTTTTTATATCACCTATTATTATATGTGCACAAAATCTTAGCAACCGATTTTTTTCTTCAGGATACGAGATCGTCGTAGACGTTCTCCCTGGGAATGATATTTTTTATAGTCATACGTATGACAAGGGTATTTCAATTTACAGTCTTGCCGAAGTTTTTCAAGTGGAGCCGGAAAAAGTGTTGAGAATAAACAAATTTAATCCCACACAACCGAACAATGACGGCAAGATTGTAAAAATACCTGTTAGAAAAGATCTTCTGATCACTAACCCATCTGATAAAAGGAAGGAAATCCAATACCTGCCTGTGTATTATCAGGTAAAAAAAGGGGAATCCTTATATCGGATTTCCAGGCAATATTTCGACACAGACGTTACCTCATTGTTATCCATCAATCATAAAGAAAATCAGGACATCAAGGTCGGCGAAAAATTATTGGTGGCGTGGTGGCCCGTCAGGAACAGCAAAAAAACTGAACCTTTAAAAACCAAACCTAATCCGGTAAAAACCACAACAAAAGCTCAAAACAAACAGGAAGTGTTGGTGCCCGAACCCAAAAAAGAGACCAGAGAGAACCTTTCGGCTGACGACCATGTGCCCATTGTAAAATACTATCTGTCAGACGTCATTGGCATGTGGGACAGAGCTTCCATGGAGTCCAAAAGCTACTTTGTACTTCACGATGAAGCCAGACCGGGCACCATGATGGATGTTTATAATCCCATGCTCAAAAAACACATCAAGGCCAAAGTACTGGGTAAAATACCTACAGGAACATACCATGATGATATAGCAATAATCATCAGTTCAGCCATTGCCAAAGATCTGGGTATACTGGACGTCAGATTTAAAGTAAACATTAAATTTGAAAAATAAGCCGACATAGCAATTCCGTAAATTCACAATTTACCAAATCACGAGATCACTCGATCACTCGATCACCAGATATCTCATTCCACTTTCACCACTTTACCCGCCCGTAATTCCACCTTCCCATCCATCACCTTCCACACATACATCCCTGTGGCAAGATGTGTCATATCCACATTGTTCTGCCCGTAGTAGATGCGTTGTGTATGTACAGGACGACCGGAGATATCATAGATCATGATTTGTCCACGCTGTGGGATGTACTCACCAAGGGTGACGAGCAGATAGTCTTGTACTGGATTAGGGAAAAGCGTGATGCCTGCCGGAGTGACTGCGACATCGTCACTACTGCTTGTACCTATCGTGATGGTGCGACAGGATGTATTACTACTATTTTCATTACTTACCGTGAGACATACATTATATGTGCCTGATGCGACATAACTATGATAAGGATGTCTTATGTTTTCTTTCGGGCTTCCATCACCGAAATCCCAAGACCATGTCTGCGGCCTGAAGTACGACAAGTCTGTGAAACGTATCCGCAGATGGTCTATTGTATCCGGCTCGTAGCGGTATTTAGCAATGGGATGATTGTCTATGCCTAGGGTATCGCATGGTGAGCCGTCCAGTGGGCCGAGACGGTAGTTAGGGAAGTTGGGTAATCCAAAAGCAATTCTAGTGGGCAATCGGATGGCATGTTGTGTAACTTGACAATCCACACCTGTCTCATCAGGAAATTCTATCCTGTGAAAATGAAAGGTGCTTCCCATACTGGAGCAACTGTATAATTTGCCATCCGGTGCGATCTGCCATCTTCCAAAATATGTAGGCACAGAAAATGTGGGAGACCAGTATTCTCTAAAACCATCATATACAGCAACCTCAGTTCTTGATGCTGATAAATCTTCCTTTGACAAATCGTATTGGAATAAATTGTACCCGCTTCCGGCATACAGATATCTGCTGTTAGGAGAGATAGCCATACCTCGATAAGTAGTAAAACTTGATTTCTCAATGTAAGTATGCTTTTGATGGCTAAAATTGCCGGTACATCTGTCAAAATCATACACCCATAAATGATAATCTTCACCTAATACATGGAGCGCAACATATGCGTAGACGCTACCATCCGGTGAAAAACACGATTGCCCGTATGCATCCCGCATGCTGCTATATCCAGTCTCGTGTCTATGATGAAATCTGATACCTTTGGGACTCAATAAATAAACATAAATATATCGGTGATTATAATCAATGCTGGTTACCCACCAGTCTCTGCCATTGGCATGCTTAACGGCATGAATATATCCAAGATTTAATTTTCTGTATTCGAAAATAGAATCTTTGAGTGTCATTTTGCCCAAACCATCGTTAGCTTCTGTATCTATAAGTCCCAAATGTAATGAAGAAGCTCCGTTAAACTGTGGAGGAGGATATGTTTTATCCTGAATTATTGCAAGTTTTTTATTTTGACCCGGGTAATCCAAAATCAAATTTCCTTGAGGTATATTTAAACCTGCCTGCCAATCTGATCCATCCGGCATGTATTTTTTGAAGTTCCACAGTTCCCAATAATCCCCATACACTAAACTATCACCACCTTCCATGATGTCATTATTTCGATTGTACATATTCATACCATTAGAGTAGGCAATTAATTTGCCAGTCTCATCAGCATATGATGTATTTGTCTCACTAAAACTAAAAAGAATATTATCATCTCTGTATATGGATACCGGGTCATGATTAAAATCAAATCGAGTGGTACCATACTTTTCCTTTAGGGTATCGGGCATAGGTATGATTTCACTATAGCCCATTAACCAATGGAAATCATTGACTTGGGCTTTTGATATATTACAAAATAATATTAAGGATGCCATTACAGCACCCTTAATATTAAATCTATCACATAATATCATTGTATTTTTATAATTTTAAATATTTTATTTGGCTCGTTATTCAACTCTATATTAATAAAATAAATACCACTTTTAAAAGTAGATATATCAATTTTAACAATATTATCGTTTTCGCTAATTTTAGTGAATTTATTTATTGCTCTTCCTGTAATATCTGAAATAGACATATTAATTATTTCAAAAGAACCAACATCTACATTGAGTATATCGCTAACCGGATTGGGATATATTTTGATATCAGTTCTTTCTTTATTTTGTTTAATACGTGGGTTAACTGTAGGAATACATAAGTTTTTCCAATTGATATTCTCATTGAAAATGGCAAGGAAATCAGGTTTGGGCATAGATTTTTTCGAATAGGACGTCGTTATCAATGGTAATTAAAATTTTATATCATTCCAAAGATACTTGCATTTTAAGCACTTGTCAAACTGTTTACCCAAATATTTTCGTATATTTATAATCGTAAGACAAATATTACCCTTTTTTGGGTAGGACATTTGTAGTTACTTTTTTCTTACATTATTACCTCTGATTGCCCAAAAGACATATCTGAATGAGATTATCTCTTATTACAATCTGGTGGAAATCAAACTGAATAATACATGGATAGTCTCAAATATTAAAGATCCAGCTTTCTATGCTCTCACTGTTCGCACCTGACTCGTCGCTTGATTCTCTTCAATACGATAACCGAAATCTTATATAATCATCCAAATATAAAGAATTAATCTAAACAATCTCCAGTCATACTTCGTTGTTTTAAAATAAGTGTATTTTTGCACCTATTATACAAATCTCTCCAAACGTATGAATCGAAATATAATTATTGCTTTAGCATTTATCACAGTTGGTATCATTGTATTCTTAAGTATATCTAAAGATGTCAGTACATATGCCAGTTTTGAAGTGGCAGAAAAATCAGGACAAACATCCAAAATAGTCGGACAGCTATCCAAAGATAAGCCTATGATATATGATCCTCAAAATGCACCCAATGAATTTACCTTTTTCATGAAAGATGCCGATGGTTTGGAAAAAAAAGTTGTACTCAACAAACCTAAACCTCAGGATTTTGAAATGTCTGAGCAGATCGTGGTGACCGGCAAAATAGACGGAGACGTATTTAAAGCAAGTGAAATCCTCATGAAATGTCCGTCCAAATACAAAGATGAAGAGATAGCTGTTAAAGAACAAAACGGGTAATTCCACCAGACATTCATGAGCGAAATAAAATATATAGGTGAACACCTTTGGGTGGGACAATTGGGTCACATTCTGATCCTAACATCATTTGTTGCTGCTTTACTTTCTGCGGTAGCCTATTTTTTTTCAGTAAAAAATCAGGACCATCCCGATGCGGTGAGTTGGGCGAAAATAGGAAGAATATCTTTTTATACTCACGGTGGGACGTTATTTTGTTTGATTGGACTGATATTCTATGCCATGTATCATCATATGTATGAATATTCATATGTATTTGACCATGTTTCTGAAGACTTACCGTTAAAATATATCTTATCTGCCTTTTGGGAAGGACAGGAAGGTAGTTTTATGCTT
This sequence comes from Saprospiraceae bacterium, assembly GCA_016714445.1. GTDB lineage: Bacteria > Bacteroidota > Bacteroidia > Chitinophagales > Saprospiraceae > OLB9. Next base: position 399,358 of record JADJNF010000009.1, read on the forward strand.
TGGATGTTCTGGCATTCCATTCTTGGATTTATTTTGATAAAAACTACCTCAAAACTGGAGGCACCCGTATTATTTACCATAGCTGTCGCAGAAACCATATTAATGACCATGATACTGGGCATCCACATACCATGGGGTGAAGATGCGATCAGGATTGGCAGCAACCCAACTACCCTTCTCAGACAGTTAAACGATGCCCCCATTTTTGCCAATGCAGATTATCTCAACCTGATAAAAGGTCGGGGTATGAATCCGTTGCTTCAGAATTATTGGATGACGATACACCCTCCTACCCTGTTTCTGGGTTTCGCATCTACCATCGTACCTTTTGCTTTTGCTTTTGCTGGTCTCTGGACCAATGATCATAAAGAATGGCTGAAAAAGTCTTTTTCCTGGTCACTTTTTTCCGCAGGAATCCTTGGCACCGGCATACTCATGGGTAGCTTATGGGCTTATGTTGCGCTTTCTTTTGGTGGATATTGGGCATGGGATCCGGTAGAAAATGCCTCCCTGGTGCCCTGGATCACTTTGGTAGCGGGTATACATGTTCATCTGATTTCCAGAAATACGGGTTTTGCTACCAGATCAGTTTATTTCTTTTATTTGATTTCATTTGTGTTGATTCTGTATTCCACTTTTCTAACCCGCAGCGGAGTTTTAGGAGATACTTCCGCACACGCTTTTACAGAGATGGGTCTGGAATACCAATTGATATTTCTGGTTGTCTTTTTTACATTGTTGGGATTGGGTTTTTTACTTTACAGATATACCGCTATACGAAATCCTGAAAAAGATGAAGAACTTTCTTCAAGGGAATTCTGGATGTTTATCGGATCTTTGATTTTGCTGTTTAGTGGTATTCTCATCTTGTCATCTACATCATTGCCGGTGTACAACAAATTGATGACCTATTTTAATCCTGCTTTTGAAGGTCGGGTGATCAAAGATGTCATTGGACACTACAATAAATATCAACTTTGGATAGCTGTTTTTGTAGCCGTATTATCATCCACTGCTATTTTTTTAAGATACGGAGCGGTAAACTGGGAAATAAAAAAACAGGCTTTTGTAAAAAGAGTCGTCATTCAATTGGTTTTGAGTGCCTTATTGACCTGGGCCACCACACTCTGGTTATCCCTGTATAGCTGGCAATATGTATTGATGTGTTTTACAGGAGTATTCAGTATGGTCGCAAACATTGACTATATGGTCAATGCAGTAAAAGGAAACATCAAACTGGCTTATTCCGCCATATCCCATTTTGGTTTTGGGATGATGATGGTAGGAATACTGGCCAGTGGTCTCAATCAAAAATTTATCTCCAGCAATCCATTTGTTTTCAGGGGTATGTTTACCGATGAAGATCTGGAAAAATACGTACAACTGATCAAAGGCAAACCTTTGCTGTCTCAGGGATATCTTATGACCTATGAATCCGACACGCTCATAGGCAGAGAAAGAAAATACAATATCAATTTTCAGAAACTGAATGACAGTCTTGAAATAATCAGTGAAATGACCTTGCATCCCAATGCCATGTATTCCAATGATTTCAGTAAGGTCGCTGCGTTCAATCCCGATACCAAACACTATTGGAATAAAGACATATTTACCTGCATAGTGGGTTTGCCTCCGGCTTTACAAAGTGTGGAAGAAGCCAAAAAGATAGAAGATTCGCTAAAGTTTGTAACTTATAGTCCATCACATTTGACCCGCAAAACAAGGATTACAAAAAGCATACACACGACGCGGGCATTGGTGTAAACTTTACGGTATTTGACACATCCAATGACAGTACTTATCGTTGTGAAGCAGCTATGGGACTGGAAGGTGCTTTGATGTATAATTATCCTGCAGCCATTGAAGAAACAGGATTGCGGATAAAACTTGACGAAAAGGTTCTCGACGAGTTCTTCACCCCTGAAGATCAGCTTGAATATAAAGAATATTCCATAAAAAATGGCGGAAATATAGAAATACAGGGATACAAAATAAATCTGCATGGTTTTGACAAAGCACCTGAACATCCCAATTATAAAAAAGAAGAGAAAGATATAGCTATTGCTGCGTTATTAAATATTTCCGGCAACAACATTACGGATGAGGTTGCGCCTATTTATATCATACGCAACAACCAGCCGATGAGCATCAAACATTACTCAGGAAAAACCGGTCTGCACATCAGATTCAGTAACATTGACCCTGTAAAAGAAGAATTTACCTTTAAGATTGCTAAAGATTCACGACAGATTAAGGACCTTAAAATTGCTATTGCTACTGACGTTCCCAGAACAGATTATCTGATTCTGCAGGCTACCATATTTCCGGGTATCAATTTGTTTTGGGCGGGTACTATGCTTATGATGTTGGGTCTTTTTATCGCTGCTTGGGCCAGATATGTAAAATGATTTAAATGATTGAAACCATTGTCATATTGGGTGCAGGCAATGTAGCCTGGCATTTATTGGAGAGTTTCACGCTTGCAGGTTTTCAGGTGCAACAAGTATTTGGCAGAAACCAACAGGAAGCAGATGTTTTTGAGGCATTCGGAGATACAAAATATATTACCGACTTAAAGGATATTGATCCATTTGCGGACATCTATTTTATCTGTGTAAACGATGATGCCATTGTTACGGTAGCAGAATCTTTGCCATTTACCTTGGATGGAAATCAGATTTTAGTACATACATCGGGAGGCCAATCTGCAGAGATATTGTCACCGTTTGCATCACATTATGGATCATTCTGGCCATTACAATCTTTGACCAAAGAAGCACAGATACTTTCCAATGAAATTCCGGTCATCATTACAGCTTCGGATGACTTCACTTCATCTGCCCTTGTTTTGCTGGGAGATACGATTTCCGATAATTTTACGATGATGTCAGATAATAAAAAACAGGAATTACATCTGGCTGCGGTATTGGTGAATAATTTTACCAATCATCTATATTCACTTACTTCAGCGTATTGCACTGATCATGGGCTTGATTTTCATTTACTTTCTTCCCTTATAAAAGAAACATCCCTGAAAGCTGTCGGATTTGATCTTTCAGAAATTCAGACCGGACCTGCCCGGCGCAATGATAGCTCGACGATTGAAAAACATTTGTCAAAATTGGAAGGATATCCGGATTTATATAAACTGTACTGTCTTTTTACAGAAAGTATCATCCGCAAATACCATAAAAAATGAGAATCATAGGAGAATTTGATTTGGACCAGATCAAAGTGACTGTATTTAAAATGAATGAGCGGATCTCATTAAAATTTGAGTATAACTTACTCGAACAAACCTATAAATTCAGAGATGGGAGTGGCATCAGTAATATGGAAGATATCAGGAATTATTGTAGCCAAAATACAATGACACAAGTAAAAGAAATTTTCAAAAATATGGCTGAATCAAGGTCCTCTGCTTTGTCGTCGCTAATCAATACTTCAGAAGACGAATTTGAGATCATTATATAAAAACGGTGGTTGAGTGAGAATTGATAGAGTTAAGGAGTGAATCTCTGAATTAAACTAATCGCCAAAAGGTTGCTATGACTAAGCTATATACTTCAAATGATTTAAAGTAAGTTCTTCCAAATCTAATCTTATATTGAATTTCCAATCTGGGGTCAAGAAAATATTTTCAGAAAACAACGTCAAACGCCTTCAAAAATATCATCTATACTTATCGAAAGTCCCGGCAGTGTCTTCACAGGTATAATGTCATCTTCAGAAAATGCATTGAGTCGCTGATATTTTCCATTCTCCAATATAAATACCTCAACAAAACGCATCTCTCCGAATACTATCCAATACTCGCCTACACCTGCTTCTTCATATACGCTGTATTTGTATTGGGTATCACGCTTCACATCTTTTCCTGCTACGATTTCTATAACAAAATCAGGCACTCCAAATACGGCAGTTTCTTCGATGATTTTAGAGTCGCATATCACACAGATATCCGGTTGAACGACCGTGGTGGATCTGCTTCGTTTTTTATTTTCTATGGGTAATACTACATCAACAGGGGCATTGAAAATTTTACACTTTTTTCCTTCTAATTGTTGTCGTAATCTATAAAAAATATTCCCGTTGATAATTTGATGTTTTATCCTGGGTGCGTCACACATCCTGAATATCTTACCTCGGATGATCTCCACCATTTCGTCTATTTCCAACTTGAGGTAATCACCGTAAGTGTACACCTTATTGTAATCGATGACCGGTTCTTTGGCTTCATCAGTCTGGGTATCTTCTATGGTTTTGAATTCCTTCATTTGTCCTGACTTTAAGATGTACAAATATAAAGAGAAATTTATTAAATTTAAAAAAATAGCATCAGAGTTCAAAGTAAAATCAATTCGAATACTTATATTTTATATTGATCTCTTGTCCATCATCTGTGCAAATTTTTTCAAAAACAACTAATCCACGGTCATCGTAAGAATATTCATTGCGCAACGATTTTCCCTTTTCAACTTTTATCTGCCGATTATTAAAATGATAGGTGGATCCTGATGAAGAAAAGTGCTCACTTACTTTCAATCTACCCTTGTCGTCGTAAATATTTCTATGTCTAATTATATTTTTATCATCGACATCATTGACTAAATATTCTTCCTTAATTCTTCGGTCTTCACTAAATACAATATAGAACTGCTTTTGTGTAGTTTTTTTGTTTTTCTTAGTTACAGTATATTTTTCTGTTACTATACCATTGTCATCATAGGTATAATATGTTTCAATTTTGCTACTAATACTCCCCTTTTTGGTATTGCCAAATAGTTTTTGGGTTTCAGACAAAAGGACTCCTTGTTTTGAGTATTTGTATTTGATCGTAGTAAGTAGTCTGTCTTCTTCATAAAAACTCAATGACTTTAGCTTATTATTTTTATTACGGGAATGCTCGGTACTTCTAACAGTAAAATTACTGTCCTTTACCTGAGTCCATTGACTTCTCACCATTATAGAATCATATAAATATGAAAAAACTTGTATGGATGATACCCCGTTTTCGTCATAATTGGTTTGCTTTGCAGGATACCCAAAGGTATTCAATTCTTCTACAGAAGTGACAAAATCAGCTTGACCTAAAGTAGAGTCACCAAGTATGATCTTTTCGATTTTTTTTACCCCAAATGTTTTGTATGTCATGGACTTAGACGGTAAAACTTCCATTTGCGCATACACTTTTTCAAGTCCGCATAATCCCCAACTAATCGAAAATATCCAAAATATTAGGGGCTTACTCATAAGATGATTTTACGAATAATTAACCTTTTACGCGCCATAAGGAATCCATATGTTCTTAATCTCCGTAGCATGCCGTAAAAATTCCGCACCTTCTCCCTGAGTACGATCATACCAATTTCGATATTTTCCATAATTGACCCAGGTACGTTTCAGGTTTTCAGCGGAAAGCAACTCGACATCTTTACTCCCTTGATCCGAACCGAAATACCACAAACCATCTATATCATCGTGTTTGGCCATTTCTTTGGTCAGTTCATCTCTATTTCCGGTAACGATATTGATACAACCCGATGGTACATCAGATGTCTCCAGAATCTGATAAAAATCTGTCGCTGACAATGGTGATGTCTCAGATGGGATAACTACCACACTATTTCCCATAGCAATTGCCGGTATAACTGTGGAAATAAATCCTAATAACGGAGACTCGTCAGGACAAACAATACCCATCACTCCTACCCTTTCCGGCATGGCGAGTGTTACATTGCGTTGTGTAGTGTGGTGTACCTGTCCGTCATATTTATCCGCCCAGGCTGCATAGGTATAAATCCTTTCTATGGAAGCCTGCACTTCTTTATCCGCTTCAGATGCACTAACATTAGTCATTTGTACGATTCTTGAGGCAAACTCATCTGCTCTTATCGATAAGTTTTCAGCGATATAATACAGTACCTGAGCTTTGGCATGTCCTGTCATTCCTGCCCAAGATGTACATGCATGCGCTGCTTCTACGGCATTTCGGATATCTTTTCTGCTACTTTTTGGTACTTCCGAGATATAATTTCCATAAGTATCATTGATGGTTATGCTATTGCCGCCATCCGGTCTTGCCTGCTTACCTCCGATATATAGCTTTGGTGTACGATCTATGGATGGCAATGATTTATTTTCCTTTTTAGAAGAGGGTTCATGTGTTTTTAATTTGGGAGCATCGTTTTTAAATTCAGACTCTGCCCTATGTTTGACATACTCATAGAGTCCTTCTTTGCCGCCCTCTCTGCCATACCCTGACTCTCTGTATCCTCCAAATCCCGATGCTGCATCAAATACATTGCTGCAATTGATCCAAACCGTACCCGCTTTGATTTGTGGGGCTATGTCGAGTGCCAGATTGACATTTTCAGTCCAAATGCTTGCAGCCAAACCATATCTTGTGTTATTGGCCAATTTTACCGCTTCTCCGTGTGAACGGAAGGTCATCGCCACAAGGACAGGCCCGAATATTTCTTCCTGAGCTATGATCGATGAAGGTGACACATTGGTAAATAATGTAGGTGGATAAAAACATCCATCTTTCGGACATTCCCACGATGGCTGCCAACAGGTATTGCCTTCATCCTTTCCTTGCTGTACAAGATTCTGAATGGTTTTGAGCTGTACAGGCGCTACTATGGCTCCTATGTCTATGGACTTGTCCAAAGAATTGCCTACCCGGAGTGTTTCCATTCTAGTCCGAATTTTTTTGTACAATTTTTCAGCCACACTTTCTTGTACCAACAACCTTGAACCGGCACAACATACTTGCCCCTGATTAAACCAGATCGCATCTACGATACCTTCGACAACGCTGTCCAAATCGGCATCTTCGAATACGATAAACGGTGATTTCCCACCCAATTCCAGTGATATTTTTTTACCTGTTCCAGCTGTAGCCCGTCGTATGATTTTGCCCACTTCTGTAGAGCCGGTAAATGCTATTTTAGACACATCGGGATGATTGACCAATGCGGAACCTGTGCTTCCATGACCTGTGATGATATTGACCACGCCATCAGGGAGACCTACCTGCTTGCAGATATCTGCAAAAAGCAATGCCGTCAAGGATGTAAATTCAGCAGGTTTCAATACCACGGTATTTCCCATAGCCAAAGCAGGTGCTATTTTCCATGCCAACATCAACATAGGGAAATTCCAGGGAATGATCTGTCCGATGACACCGATTTCTTTGTAATCCTTCATCTCCGTATCCATCAGTTGTGCCCATCCTGCATGATGATAAAAATGGCGTGCTACCAATGGAATATCTATATCACGTGTCTCACGGATTGGTTTTCCATTATCCATGGATTCCAGTACTGCAAAATTACGGCTGTGTTTCTGGATTTGTCTGGCAATCGCATATAAGTACCTTGCTCGACCATGTCCACCCAATTCCACCCAAGGTTTGAGTGCTTTTTTGGCAGCTTTTACAGCATCATCAACATCTTTATCATTGGCTTCGGCTACCTGAGCGAGTTTTTCAGTGGTAGATGGGCTGATCGATTCAAAATATTCGCCGGAGGACGGTTTTGTCCACTTGCCATTAATGAAAAGTGGAAACTTTCTTTTATGTTTGTCCAGAAATTCTACGCTTTCTTTATTACTTTCAGGTGCAGGACCATATTCCATGGTTTGATATATTTCTTTAATTGACATTATGTTATGATTGAATGTTATTTTATTTAAATATTATTTTCCAAAATTGAGTTCCACTCCTTTTGGGATGGAATATTTGATTTTAGATTTTCTGGCAGTTCACTAGTATAAATATATTGACCTACACCAATTGGTTTTTGTATGTTTTTTATTGAATATTCTACTTCGATGTTGTCTTTAGATTTACAAAGTATGATACCAATAGTTTGATTGTCATCTTCTGATTTTACAGTGTCATCTATTACATTTAAGTAAAAATTAAGCTTCCCTGTATACTCAGGTTTAAAATCGCCTATTTTTAATTCAATAATGATGTAGCACCTTAACTTTGTATGATAAAATAGTAAGTCAGTTCTATATTCTTTGCTTCCCGCATATAACTTGTATTGGTTGCCCATATATGCAAAACCTTTGCCAAGTTCCAGCAAAAATTCTGTAATGTTTTTTATTAATTGTCTCTCTAGATCAGCTTCTTTTGAGTGTTTTGATATTGATAAAAACTCGAAATGATAAGGTTCTTTAAACAATTGCTGTGCTAGATCACTATGAATTTTAGGTAAGGTATTTATAAAATTTGAAACAATATTTCCTTGTCGTTCATGAAGCTTTGTTTCTAATTGGTATTCTAAAACTGCTCGACTCCAATTATTTTCTATCGTTTGTTCTACGTAAAAATGAGCTTCGCCTTCATTTTTTACTTTTTGTAGTATCATTATATTGTGTCCCCATGGAATTTTGAATATATCCAATTGATTTTCATTTATTTGTAAATTAGCAACAGCTTGTTGCCAAAATTCATAAAATGATTTACAATATCTCAAATTTTTTGACGAGAACCCTGACATCTCAGAAAACTCTGCCTTCAAATCTTTACTGAGTTGGTCTATAAACCCACTACCCCAAACAGATTTTTCTTGTTTTTCGGATATCTCCTTGCCCAAATACCAATACATTTTTATTAGCTCGGTATTAACAGCAACCGAAGCTTTTATTTGACTTCTTTGAATATTTAATTTAATATCCCTAAGCCATGTTATATATTGTTGATCAGCAATAATCATTATAATACATAAATATATTTTACATTCTATTTTCAGTCAATTAAATTGCCAAATTAAATCAACCTTACTACGCCATCGGATGTCTATAAGACGCAGAATATCTTCCCGTCACATAGTGCTCTAATTGACGTTCGATATCTCCTAACAGACTACTAGCTCCAAATCTGAACAAATCAGGTTGTAACCAATCGTGCCCCAACTCTTCTTTCATCAGGATAAGATAATTTAATGCATCTTTGGCTTTGGCTATGCCACCTGCAGGTTTGTATCCTACTTTATATCCAGTCAGTTCAAGATATTCCCGAATCATACGTACCATCACCAATGTAACGGGCAAGGTAGCGTTGACACTTTCTTTGCCTGTACTAGTCTTTATAAAATCTGAACCTGCCATCATGGCTACCATACTTGCTTTGGCTACTTTAGTGAATGTTGGGATTTCTCCTGTAGCTAAGATGGTTTTCATATGTACTTCACCACACGCTTTGCGACAAGCGGCAATCTCATCGTATAAAGCCTTCCAATCAGATTGCAAGACCAAAGCCCTGCTAATGACTATATCTATTTCCTTAGCTCCAGCGGCTACGGACAATTCTATTTCTTTTAGTTTTTCCTGCAAAGAAATCTGTCCGGCCGGAAAACCTGTAGATACAGCAGCAATAGGAATTTTGGTACCTTTCAGTGCCTCCACAGCATACGGGATCAGATTATGATATACACACACTGCACCTGTAGTAATACCGGCATCGGCCATACCCATCGCTTCCAGTAAGTCTTTTCGAACAGGATTTTTTGCTTTGGCACATAGACGATGTACATTGCCTTGTGTATCATCTCCTGCCAGCGTGGTGAGATCCATGCATGAGATGGCTTTGAGCAACCAGGCGGCTTGATATTCCTTTTTGACCGATCTGCGCGTGCCTATGGTAGCTGCTCTTCGCTCCACTGCGCTCCGATTGATATTGATACCTTCAATCAAGGATGCATCAAAAGGAATACCTTCATTGCGTAAATGATGGGTTTGGGCTATGACGTCCTGACTTATTTTTTTATTTTTTATCATCTGAAATAGATTTATATTTGAAGGTCAAAGTCGTTTAGTTAAGGTATTTTTATTTGTTTTACCCATCCTAAATCCTTCCCTTGAAATGGAAGGACTTAATAATTTGGTCTTATCTAAACGACATTTTATTTTAAGATCTTATTTTTTATAATTATTGAATGGTCTTAAATATTAACGGCTCTTTACATGGTTTTGTTTCGCTAAAGGTGTAGGCTACATCCATGTATTCCTCTGCTTTCTCAAAAAAAGCGGCATTGTTTGCATGTAAAATTGCCAAAGTATCGCCTACATTTACCAGAGCGCCTACTTTCTGCGTTAAAACGATGCCTGCGCTATGATCAATGGGACTTTCTTTGGTTTCCCTTCCTGCACCTAGTTTTACAGATGCAAGACCAATATCCATGGCGCTGAGATGGGAAATGTATCCTGCTGATTTACTTTTGTATTCGTAGGTCAATGTTGCTTTGGGCAATAAATCCATATCTTTGACTACATTGATATCTCCCTCTTGTGAAGCCACCAATTCAATGAATTTTTCAAAAGCTTTACCGTTAAGAATCAAGGATTTTAATAAATCGATGCCTTCTTTATGACTATGCGTACGGCCAGCTAAAGTCAGCATATAGCTACCCAATTCCAAACACAAGGTGGTCAAATCTTCAGGACCATGATCACGCAAGGTATCGATCGCCTCCTTCACTTCCAGTGCATTGCCCACGGCAAATCCGAGTGGCTCTTCCATGCCGGTAATGACAGCGATAAGCTTGCGATTCATTTTTTTGGCTGTATTGATCATGATATTGGCCAATTTTTCAGCATCAGAAATGGTTTTTATGAAAGCGCCATCCCCTACTTTGAGATCAATGACAATCGCATCCGCGCCACAAGCCAGTTTTTTACTCATCACGCTGGACGCAATGAGCGAAATATTATCCACCGTACCTGTCACATCTCTGAGGGCGTACAGTTTTTTATCCGCAGGAACCAATTTGTTGTTTTGACTGCAAATGGCTATACCATGTTGTTTAACTTTATCAACAAACTGTCCGGCAGTCATGTCCACTTGAAAACCTGGAATAGATTCAAATTTGTCCAATGTGCCACCGGTGTGACCTAGGCCACGACCAGACATCTTCGCTACTGGCACACCTGCTGCAGCAACCAATGGTGCTAATATCAATGTAGTTTTATCGCCCACACCTCCTGTACTATGTTTATCTACTTTGATACCATCGATGGAAGAAAGGTCAATCATATCACCTGATCGCATCATGGCATCTGTGAGCGCAGCGGTTTCGTCATCATTCATCCCCTGAAAAAAACTGCCATCAACCAGGCAGAAATCTGATAATCAGGTATCTCACCCGTCAAATATCCATTGATAATCGATTGAATATCTTCGGCAGACAAAATATGTCCGTCCCTTTTCTTTTTTATAAGTTCTACCAAGAATCTTAGTTTTGTGGATTTAAAATAAGCAACTACTTCCTGTAGTCTCAAAATCTATGCCTAAAGCATCAGCGATCGTAGCAGCTATGTCCACAAAACTATTTCTAACTCCTAAATCCTTACCATAAGCGTTATTTTTACCATAAATTAAGATAGGAATATACTCACGGGTGTGGTCGGTACCTGGCCATGTAGGGTCATTGCCATGATCGGCGGTGATGATCAGGAGGTCATCTTCTTTCATTTTTGACATTATCTCAGGCAGCTTAACATCAAATGCTTCCAAACATCGGGCATAACCCGGCACATCCCGCCGATGACCAAAGTGCATATCAAAATCCACCAGATTGGTAAAAATCAGGCCAGCTTGATCATTTTCAATGGCTGATATAGTGGCTTCGATGCCTTCAGTATTATTGGCGGTTTTGATGGATCTTGTGATGCCTTTGCCGGCAAATATATCATATATCTTTCCGATGCCCAATACTTCTTTGCCGTATTTATTGATGGCATCTAATACATTGTCAGGCGGCATGGTGGCAAAATCTTTCCGTCGGGAAGTACGCGTATAATTGCCTGATGTACCGGTGAATGGCCTGGCTATCACACGACCTACTTCATACTCACCAATAAGCATGTTTCTGGCTATCTGACAGATTTCATATTGCTTTTCTATAGGTATCACATCTTCGTGCATGGCTATCTGAAAGACACTATCTGCGGATGTGTAAACGATCGGAAAACCTGTTCGTACATGTTCGTCGCCTAACTCTTCGATGATGGCAGTTCCGGAAGCGGAATAATTGCCGATGGTTTCAGAACCAATGGCTTTTTCAAAATCCTGTATAAAACTTTCAGGAAAACCATCCGGAAAGGTAGGAAATGGTTTGTCCAATATAGTTCCTGCTATTTCCCAATGTCCCGTGGTGGTATCTTTTCCTGCAGACATTTCTGCTGCTTTGCCATAGGCAGCTAAGGGTGTATCAGTTTTGGGTATAGCATTGGTTGGATCTATGTTTCCAAGACCCAAGCGGATCAGATTTGGAATATGGAGAGCAGGATATTTTTCGGCAATATGACCCAGTGTATTGCTGCCTTCATCTCCATACAAATGTGCGTCAGGTAGGTAACCTATGCCTACGCTATCAAGGACGATTAGAATGACTCTGTTTATTTTCATGATGGGATACCTTTTACCAAAGGTAAACATAAGAAATTTCCTGCAGAAAAAAAATCAAATTTTATTTCTATATCAGAATATTGATTAAATCCCTCTGATGGTCTCAGTTTCAGGCCGATAAATTCCACTGCGATCCTATATTTACGAATCCGTCTAAAGAGCCGGACAGGTTTTCCAATTCATGGTCAACTATCAAAAAAGCCAATGGTATTCTTTAATGCTAACTTTCTAATATCCATAAAACCTGCTTTCCCCAAATATGTAAACATGAGATCATTCAAAGCATTTTGATTGATAATTTTATGTCTGTGCATTTTCGAAATCATTTGATGCGAAGATATTTCTTATTGCTGACTTGTGGTGTATCGAATTAAAAATTCTTTATGTATGGGATCAAGTACTTTCTATTCCTGACGAAGGAAAATCTTGAAATAAAGTCTTTAAACTCTTAGATAAGATTTGGTGTTATTAAATTAAATTTATTCAAAATTTAAAAACATTATGCGACAAGTCACCATTTATACCACGGATAAGGAGTACAACCACTTTGTGAAATTGGTTAAAAATCTGCATTACGTTAAAAAAATCGAAACAGATGATGAACCTACAAAAGAGGAGATAATAAGTAATATAAAAAGAGGATTTGAAGAAATGCAATTAATTAAAAAAGGTAAATTAAAAACTACGTCTTTAAAAGATTTTTTAAATGAGTTATAAAATAGAACTTACCGAAACCTTTAAAAACGAAGCTAAAAAACTTATTAAAAAATATCCTTCACTACGCACAGAAATCATAGAACTTGGCAAAGAACTTGCCGAAAACCCAACAAATGGAACACCTTTAGGCAATGATGTTTATAAAATACGCCTAGGTATCGCTTCCAAAAATAGAGGAAAGACTGGAGGTGCAAGGGTGATCTCGTTTGTGAAAATTATTGATGAAACGGTTTACTTACTATCCATTTATAACAAAGGCGAAAAAGATACTATTTCCGAGAAAGAAATTGAACAACTTTTGAAAGATTATTTATAAAAATATAAGGAGGAAAAATTCCCATATGGTCGCCTCTTGTAACTGCCACCCTATATTTTACCAAGCCTTCTAAATATGGACAGGTTTTCCAAGTCAAGGTCAACTATCAAAAAAGCCAATGGTATTCTCTAATGCTAACTTTCTAATATCCATAAAACCTGCTTTACCCAAATATTTAAATCTTTGATCATGCAAAGGATTTTGATTGATAATTTTATGTCCTTGCATTTACAACATTATTTGATGCGAAGATATTTCTTATTGCTGACGTGTGGTGTACGAATTGCAAATACTCTATGTATGGGATCAAAGTCTCATTTATCAGGCTCGCAGCAGAATGAGACTTCGACCTGGGGAATAAGGATGCAGAATGCTATATTAGTCTTGCTAATTCTTCTTCCCACATACCTTCTTTTTCGCTTTAATTCTAGCCTCCGCCTTATCTATAAACACCTGATAATCATCATTTAGAACTATTGATTTTAGATTGGCGATACATTGTTTTGCTTCTTTATACTGTCCAAGTTTTCTTTTAGGATGATCAACTTTGAGATTATCAATGGTTTGTCTATACCTTTGATAGTTAATGCAAAATCTATCAACTTTTGTGCTTCATCATCTTCGTCAAAATCTATCAAAAGTTGTATAAAATATGGATACACAAAAACAGCCTTGATATCTGCTGCTAATGCATCTTGAAAATACGTTTTTGCAGTGGCATAATCTTGCAACTGTTCTGCATACACCCTGCCATATAGACAGAGTGTTGCAGTGTTGTTGTTGTCTCCTGACAAAGCATAATCCAGAGATTCTATGGCTTCTTGCAGATTGTATGGATAGGCATCTAAGGCCTTGACTAAATATTTATCTATCGAACACATTTTTTAAATTATTTTTTAAATCATTTTTTGAACTTAACCTTTGGGATTTATACCCTTTTTCTACTTTCATTTTTTTGAAATCAGAGCCAACAAATGTCCTGACCGGATTGCCGCGTTCTATCTGCATTTGGTTTTTCCATTGAGTCAATTCATTGGTTTTTAAGGATTCAAAATGTTTCTCACGGATTTTCACTAAGAGACGTTCGTACGCCAATTTTTTGTTTTGATGCTGTGAGCGGCTATCCATGGCGACCACTTGTATTCCCGTAGGAAGATGTGTAGCCCTGATTGCAGAACTCACCTTATTAACATGTTGCCCTCCCGCACCCGAACTCCGCATGGCCTGATAGGAAATATCCGTATCCTTTACTTCAAGATTTTCAGCACTTTCCACTTCAAAAATACCAATATACCAATTCTTTCTTTTATGGTCTTTGCGAATTTCGCTCTCTCCTATCCATTGTATCGTACCAATCCACGAAGCGACAAAACTCAATGTTTGATCTCCTTCTATGGACAAAAGTACTGTCTCAACAGTGCCATTTTCGTCTCCTGCTATTTTTTGCAATACCTGAACATCTAGTCCTAGGTTTCTTGCTTCATCTATTAAAATCTGAAGTACCCGAGCGACTACTCGGGTACATTCAGCCGGTCCACGACCTGATGTGATTTGAATTAACTTTTGCATGATGTTATCCTTTGTCCATTCTTACTATTTTGGGTGTGAAAGTGCCCATAACATCTACCAATTCTGTTTGCAACGACATGACTTTCGTGATGTCTTTGTATGCCATTGGAGACTCGTCGATACTGCCACCGATCAAAGTCACTCCAGCATCTTTGAGTCGTTTTTTGATCTCATGCTGTGTAAATTGACTTTTGCATTGTGCTCTTGAAAACAATCTTCCCGCCCCATGAGAAGCAGATTGGATACTGTTTTCATCACCCTTACCCACCACAATATATCCTGGCGCAGTCATCGATCCTGGAATGATGCCAGCCACTCCACGAGATGCAGGCGTAGCGCCTTTGCGATGCACGATACATTCCTTGCCATCTACGGTTTCGCGCCAAGCTAGGTTGTGGCTGTTGGAAATATTGACCAAAACACGTTTGCCGAGTGCTTTGCTAAGCCGTCGATGTATGTCTTCATGACAAGCTGCTGCATAATCACCAGCCAGATTCATCGCCAACCAATATTCCATACCATCGTGTGTGCTCAGGTCCAACCACGCCAGATGCTGCACCTGACGTGGCAAAGGACACTGCTTCATAGCGAGGGTCGTATAATGTTTGGCAATATTGGCACCCAATCCACGCGAACCACTGTGTGACAAGACTGCAAAGTAACTTCCAGGTTTGAGTTTCCATTCAGGCAATGTCTGATCGATATCCACGATACCAAACTCTACAAAATGATTGCCACCACCTGAAGTGCCGAGTTGTTTGTACGCTTTGTCGATCATACCTTTGAGCAATGGAATCTCTCGAAACTCTTTCCTGTCCAACAAAGCATGATCGGCCTTGATTTTGTGCGTCTCTGTCATACCAAACTTAGTGTGATCGATAAGCATGTTTTTTAGTTCATCTTCCCGACCATTGACATAAGTGCCTGGCAAATCAAAAATAGACAAACTCATCCTACAGCCGATATCTACACCGACGCCATAAGGAATCACTGCATTGTCCGTGGCCAATACACCGCCTATCGGCAGTCCGTAACCAGCATGACCATCAGGCATCAGGGCCCCTTTGACAGCTACAGGAAGTTTGAGCGATTCGTACAATTGATACTTTGCGGCATCTTCTATTTCATTTTCCCCATAGATCTGAAAAGGCACGCGTTCTGATTTTAATCGATGCATTTTTAGTTCTACAGGTTTGACTAGACTTTCGGCTATTTTTCCCCAAGTTGGGTCGCCCATATAAGTATCCGGTTTGAGCAAAACTTCTTTCGCTTGTGCCAGGACACTTTCTTTTTTCTCGCGCTTTTTGTATCTATTGATATATCCGAGCGCAATGTTTATTGAATTATTTTGAGGAAAGCCCAATTTAATTAAGTCTTTCCCTGAGATTTTACTTCCCATGAATGATTGATTTTGAATTAATAAAATATAAAGTAAATGTGCAATATGAATTGCAGACGGTAGGTTTGCCTGAACCGAAGTTCAAACTTCAAAATGATACCAAACGGGAAATTTTAGTTGTGCTTACAATTGTTCAATTCTTCGTAATAAGGACTAGAGTTGACAAATTATGATGGTTAATCGAAAGTAATAAGCATAAAAAAGCCCGTTGAAATGTATTTCTTCGGGCTTCATATATCTATGGGAAAGGATATTCTTAAGAGAAATGTAATCCACGAAGAATGCTGTCAGCAGGTGCTGCGCTATTCTGATTTGATGTGAAACAAGACATAATCTTCGTGTTAAAATGGTTTATAATAAATAACGATGCAAATGTATATCGGGATGAGTACAGTAAAAAATTATTCTAATGAAATATGTTTTTATTAAGATAAATTGGGAAGAATTTAACAGAAATAGGTAAAATAAATGCGTGAACTATCATTTTACATTACTTCGCCAGCCCATAATCTTTTTAGAAATTCTTGCCATGGTAAAATTAGGATGTTTCCAACCAATCTCGGAAATCGCTCATGAGAAATCACGATAGCTTGCTTTACGGTATAATCTTCCATAAAATGCTTAAGACCTGTTAAATGGTTGTTTTGAACATTAGAAGTGGACTTTACTTCGATGACTACTTCATTTTCACCTAAAACAAAATCGACTTCCACCTTAGCTTTAGTACGCCAAAATGTTATATCAAAGTTTTTCATTGAGTAGTGTGCATAAGCCTTTAACTCCATAAATATAAAGTGTTCGAAAGCATAACCATAAAATTCAGTGCCTTGAACAATATCCCTTCTCTTTAGCAAATAATTTACAACGCCGACATCAAAAAAATAAAATTTAGGTGAGCTAGTCAATTGTCGTTTTGGACGTTTTTGAAACACTTGCACAAAGTTGCCAATCATTGTATCTTCTAATATTTGAAAATATTCTCTCACAGTAGGACTACTAATTCCACAATCAGAGGCAATATTGGAATAATTTACAGACTCGCCATTAGAGAAGGCAGCTTTATGAAGGAAATTGGTAAAACCTGCAAGATTTCGAATGCGCGCTTCTGCTGAAATCTCATCTTCCAGATAACTTTTGATATAATTGGCCAATAACAATTCTGGTTCTTCATCTAAATAATGTCTAGGAAGCAATCCAGCATTTAATGCTTTATTTAAATTAAAATCAGGTATCTCAGCTGATGTCAGAGGGTATAATTCATATCTTAGCGCTCTCCCGCCTAAAAGGTTTTGTTGACTTCTTATGATTTTTCTTGGACTAGATCCCGATAAAATAAATCGTTTATTTTTATTTTCGATAAGCGCATGTACTTCATTTAATAGTATGGGAATCTTTTGTATTTCGTCGATTATGATAAGCTCTGAAGAAGACGCAGCAACAATTTCTCGGATCCTTTGCGGCTTTGATAATAACTCTTGGTACACATCACTTTCCAATAAGTCGAGTCTTAGCGCTTCTGGGAATAAAGATTTGATCAGTGTACTTTTGCCAGTTTGACGAGCTCCCCAAAGGAAAACACTATGTCTATTTGCTTTCTTAAATTCCTGAAGTCGCTGATATATCATTACTTTTTTGCTACAAAAGTAATCATTTTTTTCAACACACTTTAAATTTGTCGGGAAAATTTAATGTGTCACTTTAGATTTGTCGGGTAAATTTAAAGTAGAATCTTGCTTATAAAATCGCTACTTCTTTAAAGTTACTATTTAAAAACACTATTAACCGACTTAAATTAAAATTAATCAAAATATACATTTAAACAACTGATTATCAGTGTATATTGTTTATAACTTCAAATAGTACCCCCATTTTTAAAAGATAGATAATTGAGCGCATGGAGATTTATTTTTTGTTTTTGCTGCTTTTACATAAGTTCTTCGACTATTTTCTACCATCCAGAATACATCCAGCAGGCTAATGATGTGGATTCTTACCAGGGCTGCAACTGTCGAATAGGCTTTTTTTGTTTCAGATTTTACTTTTAATACCAGGAGCAGTAATTGGGCAATTAATGTACACCATATTTGTGTCTTTATTCCATTTTCCGTCTCTGAATAGAAAAATGTAATTGAAAATTCTGTTTTAACTTCTTAAATAGCAGTTCTATATTCCACCTAAGTTTATAGATATAAGCCACTTCTTCTCGTTTTATTTCGAAGTTATTGGTGATAAACTCATATACCCTTCCTTTTTCATCTCTGTAGGTTTCTTTGCGTAGGCAAAGTGTCCTTTCTTCTCCATGTTCTTTGTATGTCAGATGGATGTGTTCTTCTTTTGTGACTCCGTATTCCTTCTCGCCCAACTCTTTAAAATATGTTTGTTCTATGATGTCATATACTGCATTTTTCTTCAATCTACATACAAAATTGATTTTCTTCTCCGTAAATTTAGCAAATTGAAGGTAGTGGTTATATGCCCTGTCAAATACTACCATGCTGTGCTCAGGAAGGTTAAGGTATTGAATGAATGTTTTGTCGTGGCATTTTGCCTCGCTGATCTTTACAAACGCAGGAGTGTCAGCATGTGCATCGATGAGCATATGCACTTTGAGTCCACCTTTTTTCTTTCCATCATCCTTCGGATTGCGCCCGACACCTTTCATGATGTCTGAAAAAAGCCTGATAGTACTTGAGTCGAAGATATACAGATCCTTGAACGAAACGTTTTTAATTCGGCTGACCGACAAAATTGGCTTAAAATGATCCAGGAGTTTAAAGTATAGATCTTCGAAAAATATATTATTACGTTCTCTTAAGCCATCTCCGGCAGTACTCTTTGCAGGGGATGATTTTAATCCCAAATGGTTTAATTTACCCTGTAAACCCATCATTGCATCACAAATTTCGCCCATAGAATCGCATCTGCTGAAGATACCAAAAAGCATGGTGACCAATTGAGTCCAGGCAGGAAAAGTCCTGTAATGTTTATCTATACTATGCTTGATAACTAGTACATCAAAAACGGATTTCGGTATAAAATCAATCAATTGTTTGAAAATTGGCTGACCGACTAAATTTTTTGAACTATCTTTGATTGTCATACTATGATGTGTTTCGTAGCCAAAAGGTATGACATAAGGGTTAATCTTTTAGGTTAACCCCCTTTTTTCTTTTTTTAAGTCGGTTAGTAGTGATTTAAAAACTAAAGTTATGTACATTTTTAATGGCACATTTATATCTTTGCCATCATATTTAGCATGTGATATTTTAACAATTTCATTAATTTTGCTTTGAAAAAATGCATAGTAATCAATAGTTTTTGAATCCAAAGTCAATTCAATTTGCAAATCTAAAATTGGAGATTCCGTTATAGTTTGTTTACTTATAAAAGTCTTGTAATTTTTCTTTATGTAATTTATAACTTCATTTTCATTAAGTATCTTAGCCGCTATAAATTTTGGCGACGACATAGGATTAACCCAATATTGTGACACTAAATCATCAGGTAAAATCTGGATGTAAATTTCATCTAAAGTAATATCTTCATTATTTGGGAAATTATGGAATAAATTTACATCAGCCGAATTCGAACTGCCTTGCTTAATGACAAGCCCATTTTTCCAATGGTAATAATTGATTAGTGATTCACCATTATCTGAAAATTCTTCGTACTTGATTAATTTATTTCCAAAGTACTGTTTTTCCGCAATCTTACCTGAATTTTTGTAAGTTCTGTTAAATGAAATGTTTTCGTCATTAATATCTGGATCAATTATATTATAAATAGTACCATTTCCATCTTTATAGGAAATGTTACCCAAAGAATCGTACCCTATTACACTTTCAACTTCTTGGCCATAAGGCAAGGTAAAACTTAATGTGCCATTTTTGTGATAAAATCTTTCTTCTAATTTATTTGACGATACTTCTTTAATTTTTACATTTTGATAATTGTAGGTAGTTTTATAGAGTACTCTGTCTTTAACTTGCGCTATAGTTTTATATTTCAGAAAATCTGTATTTGCATATTTATAAATAGACTGTTCATGAATGGAGTCATAAATGAAGTAATTATAGTGACCATAAAGGAACGAAGAATTTTTAATTTGGACTAAATTATTCACTCTATTAAATTTAAACTCTTCAACTTTATTAATATAGGGTAACTTATAAATAAATTTAAGGTTTCTTTTTGTAATTTATAAGAATTGCCATCAGGTTGAATTATAAAATCTTGGGCAAAAAACCAATTTTCTTTAAATTCATTTACAGTATCCAAGTTAAGTTCATTGTATTTCTTCATAATTCCTTCTAATTTTTTCAAAGAAGATGAGGAATAACCATTTTTAAATGTTTCACCACCATATTGAGTAAACCATCTGTCTAATTTGTTAACTATTTGTTTAAATTCTGGACAATCACAATTCTTTAGAAATCTTTCGATGTTTTTTAAATCGTAAAATTTTTCTCTAATAAAAAAATGTCTTTGAACGGATGATATAGCAGAAATTTGGGCATATGCCAATTGGTCTGATGACAGTTTTTCAGGACTATTCAATAATTGAAAATATAAATAATCCCCAGGAAGTTTATTATAATATTGATAAGGATTTAGTGTAACAAAAGCTTGTCCTTTGAGTGATGAGATTGATGATGCTAAAAATAATATATATATAATAGCATTTTTTAAAAATATCTTCGCCAACATCTTTCCATTTTAATTTACTACAACGAAGCACTTTTATAAATTATGACAAAGCAAATTTACAAATCAAAATCCTTACCCTTCCTTCAATATATTCCTACTGATCACCAATTTCTGAATCTCTGATGTACCTTCTCCTATCGTACACAACTTAGAATCTCTAAAGAACTTCTCTACCGGGAAATCTTTGGTATATCCGTACCCCCCGAATATCTGTATAGCATCTGTTGCTATTTGTACACAAATTTCTGATGCATAATATTTGGCCATTGCCGATATCGTAGTGACTGGCTGATGTGTATTTTTAAGGTGAGCAGACTTTCTGATGAGTAACTCAGCGGCTTGAATTTTGGTCGCCATGTCCGCAAGTTTGAAAGAAATAGCTTGGAAATTAGCTATAGGCTGACCGAATTGTTCTCTTTCTTTAGCGTATTTTACGGATGCTTCGTAGGCCCCTTTTGCAATACCAAGTGACAATGCAGCGATGCTGATACGACCACCATCCAGAATCTTCATAGATTGTATAAATCCTTCGCCTACTTTTCCCAGTATCTGAGATTTGTGCACCCGACAATTATCAAAAATCATCTCTGCTGTTTCTGAAGCACGCATACCCAGCTTATTTTCTTTTTTACCGCCACTGAATCCCGGAGTACCTCTTTCTACAACAAACGCCGTAATTCCATGACTATCCAACAAATCACCGGTACGAGCCAATACAACGGCTACATCACCTGATTTACCATGTGTGATCCAGTTTTTTGACCCATTAATCACCCAATGATCTCCATCCTGAACGGCCACACATTTCATACGCATCGCATCAGAACCAGTATTAGCTTCAGTGAGTCCCCAGGCGCCAATCCACTGACCTGAAGCAAGTTTAGGGAGATATTTTTGTTTTTGCTCTTCATTACCGAAGGCAAGTATATGCCCTGTACACAGACTATTGTGTGCAGCCAGACTTAACCCCACAGATCCACAAACTTTTGCCACTTCTACTATTATGCTGACATATTCATGATATCCCAAACCGGATCCACCATATTCTTCAGGGACCAGCACACCCATAAAACCTAAATCCCCCAGAGATCTCATCGTTTCCACAGGAAAATACTGTGCTTCATCCCATTCCATCACGTAGGGCAATATATTCTGTGCTGCGAATGTCTTTGCTGATTCTTCGATCATCATTAAATTATCGATAGTATCTGTATGCATATGTGTTATTTAATTTGTGTTGCTTTACAAAAACGATGAGCAAAGATAATTGTTTTGTTTCATAGCAAATAATTATATGTAATTTTGAGTTAATTTACATCAATTCTATCCATATGAAAACTCAATTGACTATATTCTTAATCTCCATCGCCTTCTCAGGATGTATAATTCCTGATTCAGCGTACCCTATAGAGTCTTATTGGTTTGATACTATCGAAAAAACTTACAGAAAGGAATTGCATGATGTTCACCTATATCCATATAATACGAAAATAGACGTATCCGGCAATGAAAACAGGATTGTAATCAAAGACGATAATAAAATCATCATCTATCTATTGCCATTCGAAAAGATAAGCATGGATGAAAAACTTCTGGCAGAAGAATATTTTCAAAGAGTCAGACATTTGTACAAAACCCGACAGGATTTTATAAGAGAATATTATACCATTTTTAAAACATGCCTGACTTTGAGTAATCTTGTGATGTATGGTAGTAAAAGCATGGATGATGAAGTTTCTACCAAAGATATTTTTCTCTTTACGATCACGTTCCTTAAAAAACATACTGAATTGGGCATAAATACAAACAGAATCAGGGAAGTGTATTCCAGTATATTGGAATATTGGAAAACAACACCTAAAAAATCAACATTGGCATATCTTTATGATGAAAAGGAGATATACGACGCACTATCTGCTTTCAATATGGCAGACAAAAAAACATTTGATGAAATAAAAAATGAATTATCCTCAACTAATTTTTCAAAATAACAACGGAATGACAAATTTGAAGAATATTTTGATTGTATTTCTAATAAAAAAACAATTGAATATACATCATAAAAGGCATAATTTTTATCACCACTATTGATTCAAAATTAATGATTATAATAAAATACTGCCAAAATCCAGTCATCCAGGTATATTAACATCTCAAAAGTCTTTATATGTATGTAATCCATATAAAACCTTTGGAAATGTTTACTGACTAATAATCAATCTATTAATGAATTCACTTCAAAAAATCCCCTTATTTCGTTGACAAAACTTGTTTATTATGCATGAGATTCAATACATTTGTTTACCTAAAATCATTATACCCATTTAAAGTCAAGATATTAAAAATGGAAAACGCCTTAACTTTTATTGCAGATCATCATGTAGCATTTGTATTTGGAATATTGGTTTTTTTTGGACTAATGGAAGCTTTATTTGGGTATCTCTCAGACTCCCGACGAAATAAAGATGATGTTTTTGTGGAAGTGATCAGCACCTTTTTTTTACTTTTTATTACCAAACCAATCGTTTTCTTTTTGAGTTTTGAAGGTACAAAATTATTGTTTCCGACAGGTGAAGGTGTATGGACAGGCTTACCATTTTGGGCCGGACTCATCATTTTTTTGCTGGTGGATGATTTTTTGCAATATTGGTATCATCGCTCATCACATGAATATAAATGGTTGTGGAAGCATCACCGACCACACCATACGGCCACTGAGATGGGATTGCTCGTCTCTTACAGAGAGTCCATATATTTTTTTATGATGATGCCCAATATATGGTGGCTTGGCATATTCACCTACTTTGGAGGTGGTATTCCGGTAGCTGTAGGATTGGTACTCAAACAAATCGTGATCATATCCTCACATAGTCTGGCCAGATGGGATGTCTTTTTTTACAAAAGACCCTTTTTGAAGCCTGTCATTCAGATTCTAGAACGTATATTTATTACACCGGCATTTCACCATGGGCATCATGCAGTATCCAAGATCGATGCAGTAGGCAATCCAAATGGCAACTTCGGCAATATGTTTTCTATCTGGGATCAGATGTTTGGTTCTGCCACTTTTACACATGCTTTCCCTGCAGAATATGGTATACCCAACGACCCTCAGGATCCGTGGCAAGCGCACATCTTTTATCCTGTCGTAACTTCAGAAAAACCCGGATCGGAACTTTCAAAAGATTTTATATTTGAGAAAACAACCAAAACGGAGCCTGCAATATTAACTCTGAAAGAAGGGGATTATTTGTATTGTACATGTGGCTACAGCCGGAGTCAGCCATTTTGTGATGGCTCTCATCATGGCACTAAATTCCAGCCTATAAGATTCAGCATAAAAAAAGAGCGTGAATACAAACTTTGCCGATGCAAAATGTGTAAAAAAGGACCATTTTGTGATGACTCTCATCTCAAAATTGAAAATGGAAAGGTATAATTGATTTTGAAAATACACGTTGCCTAAAATTTCCTTAAATTTACCCTGCAATTCCAGGTTAAATTTGTTCTGAATCAAAAAATAAAAATACATGACATCACTGCAAGACAAACCCATAAGTGACAAAACAGATAGTCTGACTATAAATAAAATATTTGACCTGCAAAAAGGCAACCAATATAATGTCGGTAACTCTACTGTAAAGGAACGAAGGGCCAAATTGGACCGACTTCATCAAGCCATACTCAAATACCGCAATGATATCAAAAAGGCACTTTATGATGACTTCAAAAAGCACCCTTCAGAAGTGGATATGACGGAAATTTATCCTGTGACCAGCGAAATAAAACATGCCAAAAGTAATCTGGCATTATGGATGCGAGACCAGTCCATACATACTCCACTGGCATTATTGGGGTCCAGTTCTTATATCAAATACGAACCAAAAGGTGTAGTACTCATCATTTCACCATGGAACTTTCCGGTCAATCTTACTTTTTGCCCTTTGGTCTCTGCCATAGCTGCCGGCAACTGTGTGATCATCAAACCATCTGAAATGACACCACACATAGCGACTGTTATGAAAAAAATAGTAGATGAAATATTTGATGAAAATGAAGTGGCTATGATAGAAGGGGGCATCGATGTTTCCACAGAATTATTAAAATTGCCATTTAACCACATATTTTTCACCGGAGCACCGTCAGTAGGTAAGATTGTCATGGCTGCAGCTGCAAAAAATCTAACCTCAGTTACGCTGGAACTGGGTGGTAAGTCGCCAACCATCGTTGATGAAACCGCAGACATTGACATGGCAGCCAGAAGGATAACCTGGAGTAAATTTGCCAATAACGGGCAGATATGTATTGCGCCGGATTACGTGTATGTACACGAAAGTAAAAAAGAAGCTTTCCTGACAGCTGTAAAGAAGTATATCCATCAGTTTTACAGCGATGATGCGACAAAAGAGTCATCCTACAACAGGATAGTCAATAGCAGGCATTTTGACAGATTGAAAGGATATATCGAAGATGCTGTATCAAAAGGGGCTAAAATAGAAACAGGTGGACAGCTATCAGGTACAGAAAATTATATCGCGCCTACAGTGATGACTAGGGTAGATAAATCTTCCATTCTGATGACCAATGAAATATTTGGACCCATCATGCCTGTTTTTGGATTTCAGCGTATCGAAGATGTCATACAGGATATAAATGCACAGGAAAAACCCCTTGCGTTGTATATATTCAGCAAAAGTTCCAAAAACACCAACCATATCATCAATAATACCCGTGCGGGCGGCGGTTGTATCAATCATTGTGCTGTCCATTACTACAACACACATCTTCCGTTTGGTGGTTCAAACAATAGTGGTATAGGAAAAGCGCACGGAATAGAAGGATTTAAATCATTTTCAAACAGCAGAGGCATACTTAAACAAAATTTTACCAATGCGTTGGAATTGTTACTTCCACCGTTCAATAATTTTAAGCAGAAGCTAATTGACCTGACGATAAAGTATTTCTAATGACTTTGGACAGGAAAGCACAAAATAATGCAAGATTAAATTTTTCATATTATTTACAAGGATGAACTTCCCTGCAAAGGAGTGCTAAGCTGATATATTGCATTGCTGAAAAACCTGATATTTACTTTAAGATCACTGTCAGAAAAAGCCTGATCAAAAGTGCATAAAGAAAAACAGCCGTAACAAATGTCACGGCTGCATTTCTATTTTATCAATTTACTATACACAAATCAGCAATTTAGCAATTTATTTTCTTACTGATTACTATTCACAACTACCCTTTTGGTCACATCAGGTAATCCTTCAGCGCTCACCCGAATGAGATACATACCATTGGCAAAAGTGGTCAAATCTACTTCTTCTCTTCCTTTGGCTGCTTCAATGTTTGTGGATCTAAGCAATTTGCCCTGAAGATTGTACATGTCCAACTTAACTTTTCTTTGATTATAACTAGTTAAGTCAATTTCCACAACTCCATTGGTTGGATTCGGCATAATGCTGAAATCAGCTATAGCAAGGATGTCTTCCTGAGTTGGTATTGTTGGTCTGGCAAACATATTGCCAGTAACAGTTACATTACTAAAGGTAGCAGTCACTGTGCTATTTGCAGTATAATTAGTGACCACCAGACCTATTTCAATACAACTTGTCATGGCTATATTTTGTGCACCTGCCGGATACCAGGCGGTCCCATTTGGTGATACAGACATTACAAACTGATTGCCGGTACGAGTGATACGCAGCCAGTATCTGTTCTGACTTGGGAATTGCTGGGGATACGCTTGTCCATTGGTCGTAGTGCGGAACTCTCTGCGACTAAAATCACTAAGATTAGTCATCAGTTGTGCCTTTTTTGCACCCGCAGCATTGCTCTCTCTCATGGTTACACCTGCCCATCCTAATGCATTTCCAGTGATAGAAGTTACTTGTGCAGTGATACTGCCGTTTCCACACAGGTCATGTTGTGCAAAGGCAAGTTGGTCACTGTTGAAAGAATTAGGGTAATAACAATTGGTGGATTTTACTGTAAACACCTGAGTTCCTGGATTAAAGGCTACACTGCTTCCTGCATTACAATTCACCCCGTTTGGTAAAGAACTCCATCCGCATGGAAGTGGATCTACTGTAATGGTAAAGGTCTGAGCTATCACCTGACATGCAGGATCTCCATTGGTAAATGATGCAGTAACCGTTATGGTCGCCACAATTGGAGCATTGGTATTATTGACCGCAGTAAATGCAGCAATATTACCACTTCCTGCTGCAGCAAGTCCTATTGATGTATTATTGTTTGTCCAGGAATAAGTCACACCGGATGCCGGTACACCTGAAAAGTTTACGGCAGTTGTCATACCATTGTTGCAAACATTCTGATCTGCTGGATCATTGATTACTAAAGGAGTACACTGATCACAGGTTGAGATATTTAGGGACCATGAATTTAAGGATCCACCATCTTGTGATGCATCATCACTAATGGTAATGGTCCAGGTTCCGTTCGGATCTTCACCGATAAATGCACCTAAAGCTTCTTCCGGAGCCAAAGGACTGGCCAGCGTTAAATTGAAATATGAATGATCTGTAACCAAGCCATCATTGGTGATATAAGGAACCTGACCCGCAGCATTGGCGCCATCATCCCAAACTGTTCCATTGAACACGTCATCATTTCCTGCACCATTGTCGGTAGTTAGCGTGACCACTGTACCGGAAGGCGACATGATGGTAATATCTAAATCTGCTGCAAAAGTATGTGTAAGGAAGGTAGTTACATCCACATCTGTAATAAAAGGTGATAATCCGGATACATCTAATGTAGAATTTACCACCACTGGATTTAAATCTGAAATGAGCACGGGTATATTTTGACTGAATAAAGTTTGGTCTGTAACCGGTGCATTATTTATACTTACCACGTCCAGTGACCAGGTAAAGGATCCATCATCACCTACTATGTCATCGCTTATAGTTAATGTCCAGTTTCCATTAGGGTTTTCGCCAATAAAAGCAGCCAATGCTTCTTCAGGTGCCAATGTACTTGCCGGCACAAGATTTACATAAGCATGATCTGTTGCCAAACCATTGTTTGTTGCATAAGGTACCTGACCACCAGGATTTGCACTATCATCCCATACTGTCCCATTGAATACGTTATCATTTCCTGCCCCATTATCTGTAGTTATTGTAACTACTGTTCCTTGAGGAGAAGTAAGGGTAATATCTAAATCGGCAGCAAATGTATGTGTAAGGAAAGTAGTCAGATTTATATCGGTAATATAGCCTGGAGCTCCGGACACATTGATTACGGAATTCACTACGGCAGGTCCAGTTGGTATAGCCACCGGTACATTATTTTGAAAAGTGTTTAAAACCCCGGATTCCACACAATATTTGAAAGGATCTCCTGTTGTAAATGAAAAAGAAGAATAATTTCCTGATCCACAACTATTGTTTGCTCTTACCCTCCAATGATATGTAGTAAGTGAATTAAGTCCAGTCGTTTGAACAGATGATGCTAATGTACCAATAATATTTTGAATGATATTGGTAAAACCTGCGTCCGTTGCTACCTGCACATCATAATTGTCAGCTGTTATCAAAGGACTCCAAGTAAGAAGCGGATTAAAAATATCTGTCATACCGTTGGCTGGAGAAAGAAGTGTTACAACTCCGGGTGCAGTGCCATCAACTTTCAAAGTCACTGAAGTTTCATAAATATCCACACCATCACTACCAGATATAGATATAACATATACCCCAGATGCCGCAGCAGCCATATTGGTAATGGTCATAGTACTTACTCCGGGCAAAGGTGGACTAACAGGATTAACAGAAAATGAAACTGTAGTCCCTGCAGGATGACCTGAAACAAATAAAGTGACCGGAAGATTATTCAATTCTCCTACATTGATCGTAAATACTGCATCATTTGGTTTACAAACTGAAAGTTCAGCAGGAAGTGCTTCAATGTCACAGGAAGGGGGCATATCAAACGCCTCATCACCATCTGCCACACTGCCTGATGATCCCTGACTGGCACTGAAACCAAGTCCCCTTCTGGCAAATACCTCCCAAATCAAACATTTGTTTGCACCCCCATTCAGTGCTACATCAGCATCAATAATGGCATTACGGCCATCTACAAATCCAGGGTTACAAGGTTGTAATTTCATACCAAGATTGACAATATTCATGGCAATATCAAATCCGTTAGCCTGCCCATGCTTATCAATTAAAGCCCAATTGAGATCCCACAACATGGTTGCCCATACGTACCCTACGCCATGAGGTACTGCAGCTGTCTGAATGGTATTATAAGTTGATGGATTCACTCCCATATCTGTACTGTACGGCGTTGGTCTGATTCCAGGCCCATTGGCAGGTTGACCAAAAAGGTATGTGCCTATTCCTCTGCTTGTAGTTGCTACATCGCCAGGTTTTATGGTCATCATCAGGCCGTAAAAATCACTCCATCCTTCTCCCATTTGTTCAGAATTATTCAAACAACTGGTATTCGCGGGGCCTCCGGTAAATCTATTTGAAATACCATGTGCATATTCATGTGCAATAACGGCATTATCAAAATCTCCATCTACATCTGGATTTGGATTGGTGCCAATAAACATCTGCATTCTTGGTCTCATACCGTCCGGAGGTGTACCGAAATTGGCATTGTTTGTCCCACTTCCATCCTGGGCTTCGGCTCTTACATCATCATTACCTAAGCCTCCATTGCCATAATTGTTTACTTGAAAGTTCCCGCTCATTTCATCAAATCCATATTTGTAGGCAAAATCATGGATGTAATTGTTCCAGTAAAATAAATTAACCACTGCTGCAGGTCTGTATGTAGATGGCGCTATGGAAAGATCAAGGGGAAAATCAAAATCAAGCCCCGCTCCACCATCCGGACTTGAGCCGACATCAGGTGTATTATTTGCATCAATATCTGTATATGCATGTACATTATTGCCTTGAGTAGTAGTAAATTCAGGACCAACTATTCCGTCTGTATCATGCCAACCGTAAGGCGATGCAATGGGATCTGCAGGTTGTGCGACAAGTGTTCTTCCATCAGCAGGTGGAAATGGCATCACATGGTTTGGAGATTCGACAGGATAAGGGTACACCCGATATGTGCTGCCATCTAAAGGTGTCAAAGATTCATTTTCTACTTTTAGGAAACTTTTAGGTAGAAAATGACCATTTTTTAATCCTTGCTTATGCTCTTCAGGTTGATGAGTACATGGTTCTTCAGATTCACCAAAAAAACACTGACTTACCCAATTATTTTGATCCAGAACTTCGCCGGTTATGGCATCTACTCTAACGCTCCACCAGTTTTGAGCAGACGTCTCATAAATATATAAATCCCAGGCTAATCTGAGTGTTCCGTCTTTTGTTGGTTGCCACATGAGTTTAACAGGGATATCTTCCAGAGACAGATTTCCTTTGTTAAAAATTATTTCACGCAAAGTGCCGCCTTTATTTTCCTTTACAGTCAAACCACCAGTGAAAGTATAATTAAAGTGAGCTGCAGCAGCAGCTACTGCTTCTGCCTGGGTCAATGTTGGGTTTATGACAGGTTCTGCTTTTTCAAAAGGAAGATCAACAAATTTGCTGTGATGTGAAAACAAGTCATTCGACCTGCTAATATGTGCATTCAAGATCGCATTATGCACAGGTATTCCACCTACATGTTGTTGAAAATATATATGTGTAAGTTCTGCATTCTGACTGAAAGTTTCTGAAGATACCCTCATGTCTTGTATCGCCTTAATTTTTGCTTCGTCCCCTTTCATAAGAGGAATGAGAAGTTGTTTTGCTATTTCAGCTTTGGAAGTACTTTGTGCACTTAAGGTATTCACACTTACAGCTGAAAAACCTAATAGAAGTGTTAAATAAATAAATGGAAATACCCGCCGGAATACGATGTTTTTCATTGTTTTGATTTTTAAAAGGATAAAAGAAATACTAAATGGTTCTAAAGATACCAGCAAAAGTATTTACTTTCTATTTATCTTCCAAAAAAAAAGGCCTTATTTTATGATTTAGTTCATGTATTATATGTTTGTAATCTATTCATTAAATATTTATAAAAACAGAAAATGATCAAAATTTAATCAAAAATAAATCAACCAATACAATTTACCAAAAACTGCAACTTATCAAAATTTAAACATATAAAAAAAGCAGCCGATCAGAATTTCCCGGCTGCTTAACAAGAATTAAATTACTATGTCATCATAGTCCTATAGACATCAACCATGTTTCCATATTCCTCGTTACTTTTCAATTTTCACGGGAATGGTATAAATTTTACCATATTCCAGATCTGTAACCGCAATTTGTTTATAATTCATTGCACTTTTTATCATACCATCCAGGTTTTTATTGTTGGTATTAACGACTATCAGTTCATTTTTACCATTGATCATAAAACTGACTTTTACGGTGGCCGGCAATTCAGCAAAACGCTCAAAATCAATTTTACGAAGGATAGACTGAATCTGCTCTGCTTCAGACATATATTTCAGAATATCTCCACTGATACCTGGGCTTGTACTTATCAAAATTACGAACATAATCTTCGTAAAAACAAATTTTAAAGATTTCATATTAAAATATTTAGGGTGTGAAAAAATGAAACAAGGTTATTACTTTTTGGAATTAAGCAATATCAGGTATTTCCGACATGGACCTGCAATCTGCATACTGAAATAACTTAATATCCATTTGCATTTTGTGTATATACAAATGTAAATGACTTCTTTTTTTTTCGTTTCACCCATTGTGGGTGACTTTTGGTTTTATATCAGTAATTCATGCTGTTTTAGCAATACTTTAACATTGAGAAGACTCAGAAAAATTATTATCATTCTACAAAAGCACAATGACATAAGAATTACAAAATTAAAACAGTTGAAAATCTATTTACTGAACCTTGCTACGATGAGTATTTTTAACGCTGAGATTAGGAAAAAGAACCACATTTTATTAAGTTCTTTATCCGAACAGAGCACTGGATACTATATTCGATTTAATTTTAAAACAAAAAAAATGACGGTTGAATTTTTCCTTTCTTTCCTTTAGACTGAACACAAAATTCAGTGCTCTTTGTATTTAATTTTGGATGAATAACCAAACCTGCTGTTTGTTTAAAACAAAGGAATATAGTTAAAATTATCGCCCATCTATCAATCTATAGCCCACCGCTTTAAGGGTAATAATTTCAACATTCGGATCTTGTTTTAAATACTGCCTTAGTTTGGTAATGTACACATCCAGATTGCGCGAATTAAAAAAATTATCATCTCCCCACAATGTATCCAGAATGTGTTTGCGGTTGACCACTTGATTCTTTTCTATTGTTAGCAAGGTCAATAGTTGGGTTTCGCGATAGGAAAGTCTTTTGATCTCTGAATCCATTATCAGTTCTGATTTATTGGGAGAAAAAATATATTTGCCTATTTTAACTGTATCACCAGTATGTTTTGACATTTGATCTGAAGTGGAAAGTTGGTACAAATTATTGATTCTTACGATCAATTCTTCAAGGCTGAAAGGTTTCTTGATGTAATCATTGCCACCTGATTGGAAGCCTTCAATTACATCTGTAGTTTGATTTTTGGCAGTAATAAATATGATCGGTACTTTGGGGTCAACAGACCTGACTTCTTTTCCCAATGTAAAACCATCTTTAATGGGCAACATCACATCAAACAGACAAATATCCGGTTTAAATTCCTTAAAAGTCTCCAACACATGTTGACCATCCGACAAATGAACTATCTCAAAAGACCTGCTCTGCAATGATTCTTTGACAATTTTGGCCAATGAAGCCTCATCTTCCACATACAGTATTTTTATCATGGCATTTTTTCTACAGGAATCTTCAATTCAAAATTATTTCCTTCTTCCGTTGATAAACATCTGATGTTACCCTGCATTGTTTTTACCAACTGAGATACGATGTACAATCCTAAGCCGTGTCCTTTTGCATCATGCACATCACCATGTGGAATGCGATAAAATTTTTCGAAAATTACAGATTTAAATTCCTCCCCAATAGGTGTGCCGTTGTCACTAACTGACATGGTGAGAGAACTATCAGATAATTTAGCGTAAACTACCACATGTGGAGATGGAGATTTTGTATATTTAAGTGCATTGTCTATCAGGTTATACAATATGATATTCAGATTTTGTGGTTGTGTGTTTACCACTATGTCAGTATCTTCACATTCAAAATCGATCTTACATCCTGTCTGTTCTGCACGCAAACGAAACGAATCCACCACTACTTTTATAAGTTGCGGGATATTTACGGTCTCCTGTACTTGCGGGGTTGCATCCATCAATTGTGATAAAGAAATGACTTTATCCACTATGGCATTGAGTTTTTTATTTTCGGATTCAGCAATTCTGAAATATTCTTTTTTGATGTTTTCATCCTGACCTGCATGAAAATTTTGAATCGCTTCCAGCGCTACACCCATGGTTGCAATCGGTGTTTTTAATTCATGGGTCATATTTCGTACAAAATCCTGTTTCATGTCGTACAATTGTTTTTGTTTTCTTGCAGACCGAAGTATAGTTGAAAAGGCAAAAACAACCATCAGATACATTAAGACGGACAAACCTATTTCCGGCAAAATAGCTCCTAAAATGATATGGCTATTGTTTTGGGTATTGATTTGATAAAATTCATTGGTAAATACATCTTCATAAGCACCTGTGGTTTTTTTATCCACGGTTGCTGTATCTTTTGTAATCGAATACTTCACATCCAATCCGGATTTTTGTAGATTTTCCTTAAATATTTTTTCAATTTCACTAAAATTTGATCTTAGACCTGACGGAATCATTTTATGCAAAGAATCTCCACTCACCGAATCCGCCTGAATGGCTACTTTGAGGGTCATCGAAGATGGATTGATATTATTGTTTTCATGTTTTGCAATGACTATGGTGTTTTTGATTTTTGCATTTTTATCCTGTACCTTTAATGAATCAATCGTCAAAATTGTGGAATGATGATTTGAAAATGTAACATTCACATCCTTATCCTTATTCAGCCATGAAACCCCTTTGATATCAAAAATCATCTTGTCAAAAACCTTCGACTCTGTTGTTTTAAATGCATTGGCAAAAAGGTATCTAATCTCTTTGTTTAAACGTTCTTCTTCCGCCCGATAAGTCATCAGCAGGTAGTATCCCAGAAAAATGCCTAGCAGCAACAGACTTGCTCCTGCCAGTAAAAGATGTTTGTTATTTAGAAATCTGAGATTCATATATTGTACTGATGCAACAAAAGTAATGATATTCTACTGTCTAAATTCATACTTTAACCTTAATTAACCTTAGATAAACCTTGATTAACCTGATTACAGGAAGATGCAACATACTTTTGTGCCATTCTTCACAGTATAAAAATTAAGTTATGAAATTTGTATCCTTGGTATTCCTTTTAGTTTTATCAAATGTTTTAGTTGGTCAGCAAATGACAAGCGGAAAAATCATTTATAAAGAAACCATCAAACTAAACATAGATATAGGTGATGACAGACCGGAAATGGCTAAAATGTTTCCTACATCACAATCTGTAGATAAAGTCCTTTTTTTTAATGGCAACGAGGCTTTATTTAAAAATAATGAACAACCTAAAGATCTTGATGTAAAACATGAAGAAGAAGGATCAACTTTCCAGATCGTCATGAAAATGCCTGAAAGTACAATTTATACCAATAAGGCGAATGATGAGTATGTACAGTCACAAGACCTGATGGGGAAAGCATTTTTAATCGTGGATAAACCAAAAAAATACAAATGGAAAATAACGGGTGAACAAAAATCCATACTCGATTATCCATGTCAGAGAGCTGTTCTGAATGATACTACACAAAATGTGGTTGCTTGGTTTACATCAAAAATACCGGTTGGTACAGGACCCGGTGGAATGATGGGTTTGCCCGGACTCATCCTGGCACTGGAACATGATAATGGTGAACGTATGACCATAGCCACATCAATAGAGTCATTACCTGAAAAATTTGAATTTGTAAAACCCGATAAAGGTAAAAAAGTCAACAGAGCAGAATATGACAAAATAAGAGAAGAGAAGATGAAAGAAATGGGGGCAGTCAATGGTAAAGGGACCGGGGTGAAAATGATCATCAGGGAGGAAAGACATTGAGAGATGAGTTATGAGATATAAGCGATAAGATAAGAGTTTTAAGTGATGAGTGCTTCTATGCGGGATGGTTGCCCTTTAGGGCCAGGGTTGCGGGTGGAGAATTTGAGTGATCAGTGATTTGTGATCTGTGATCGGGTGAAAGGTGAAAGGCCAGGGATGAATGAATGAGTTATGAATGATGAAGTATGGGAGATGAGTTATGAATGATAAGAGTCTTGTATGTCAAGGCGGGATGGACTCACCTTCAGACATTGGGGGTAAGCAAAGCAACTTGAGAAATTAAGTTAAGAGTTATGATATAAGAGAGATGAGTGTTCAGTTTTTCCATGCGAGATGGTTGCCCTTTAGGGCCAGGGTAGCGGGTGGCGAAATTGATGCATTGAGAGACCTGCCCGTCTACAACGTAGTGGTCTGGCGGTGAGTTATGAGTGATGAATTAATCTTTTGACATACAACCAAAAGTCCAATACAAATATGAGTCCGCTCCGAAAAGTAAAATTTTGCCACAAAGGCACAAATACAAAAAGAATCACAAACCACAAACCGTTGATAATCATTTCTTTATGGACCTTTTAGTCTTAGTGGCGTTTTATCACTTTTGACTTTTCGAAGTGAGTTCAATTATCAAATTTAAAAAAAAATCATGCCATATATTTACCGGATTATTATTTTGTGCCTGTCGATTTCAAATGTTTTGGTTGCCCAAAAAATAACGGGCAAACTTGTGGATGAAAACAAATCACCCATGGAATATGCTTCTGTGATTTTGCTGGATGCTAAAGATTCTACTATGGTGGAATTTACTAACACAAACAGGAAAGGAGAATTTGAATTATCCATTGAAAATGATTCTGAATATCTGATACAAATCACATTTTTGGGGTACGAAACACTTTGGATTCCGCTATCTCCTACCCGATCTGATAAAAATCTTCCGGTAACCGAAATGAAACCGACAGCAAATGTCATGGATGCGATTGAGATCAAAGACTACATCAGCCCGATGACTTTCGGAAAAGATACTTTGCAGTACAATGCTAAAGCTTTTAAAATTAAACCTGGTGATGTGGCTGAAGATTTGCTCCGGAAACTGCCCGGTGTAGAAGTAGAACGGGATGGTTCGGTAAAAGCTTTAGGAGAAAAAGTAGAGAATGTATTTGTAGATGGCAAAGAATTTTT
Organism: Saprospiraceae bacterium; assembly: GCA_016714445.1. Lineage (GTDB taxonomy): Bacteria > Bacteroidota > Bacteroidia > Chitinophagales > Saprospiraceae > OLB9. Next base: position 435,829 of record JADJNF010000009.1, read on the forward strand.
TGGCAAAGACACCAAGGTCGCTACTAAAAATATCGATGCGGATGCCATTGACAAAGTACAGGTATTTGACCGAAAATCAGATCGCGCCGAATTTACAGGCATCGAAGACGGACAAAAAGAAAGATCCATCAATCTTACCTTGAAAGATGATAAAAAAGTGGGCTATTTTGGCACTGCAGAAGCAGCAGCAGGGACTGACCGTAGATTTAAAGGTCGGGCCAATATCAATCGTTTTACCCCTAATCTAAGAACATCCTTCATAGGAATGGCCAATAACATCAACGAACAGAATTTTTCTATCAACGATTATATCGATTTTATGGGTGGCATCGGATCATTGATGAGTGGTGGCGGCGGAAGATTTATGGTAAATCTGGATCAAAATTCAGGACTCCCCATTGGCCTGGACAATAATCAGGGCATCCAGAATTCATATGCAGGTGGATTCAATATAAACACTGATTTTTCTAAAAAAACATCCCTGGAAGGTTCTGTTTTTGGCAACCAATTCAAGAATGACCTCAGTCGTGTCGCATCGCGTGAAAATTTGTTGCCGGATAGTCGTTTTATCACAGAGTCCGTTGACAATCAAATTTCAGAAAATACCTCAGGCAGTTTTACCTTAAGACTGAAAAGTAAGATTGACTCCACACAAAATCTGATCGTAAAAGCAAATGGGGCAGTTGGGTCCAATTCTATGATTTCTGATGCTATCAGTAATGTATCACAATCTGATCTGGTCAGACTTAATGATAACTCCAACTCTTATGATATGACAGGTGGCAACTACAGAATTTCAACTGACATCCTTTGGCAGAAAAAATCAAAAAAGCCTGGTCGTACCTACAGTTTGAATGGTGCAGTTAATCTTTCAGACAATAATTCTGACAGCGACATTGCTTCCTTAAATAACATATATTTTCCATTTACATCTTCGCAGAGACTGCTACAGAATCAAATTGGGAGCAATGACGGACTCTTTTACAGAGCTGAAGCTTCATACACTGAACCCATCGGAAAAAAACAATATCTGGAGCTGAAAACAAATATTGCCAATCAAAATAACAGAACCAGTACTGATTATTATGATATAGTCAATGACAATCCGATCCGGAACTCGCTACTTTCCACTCTTTATCAGCGGGACTATATACAACGCAACATTGGCCTTAACTATTCACTCTCCAGAGAAAAATATAACCTGACCGTGGGCAGCAGATTTAAACTGTCAACACTCGATGGTAAGGTAAATGATGATGAAAATAACAATACCAATCATTTTCAAGCCATACTACCCAATGCATTTTTTACTTACAGATTCGGCATGTCTGAAAACTTAAATTTTAATTATACCAGCGAACTGAATGAGCCATCACTCAATCAACTTCAACCTATTGTCAATAATAGTAATCCTCTGTCCATCTATGCCGGGAATCCCAATCTGAAACCGGAACAGTGGCACAGTGCAAATCTTTCATACATGAAATATAATGCTTTCAATTTTACGATGCTGTATGCCAGTTTGCAGACCAATTATACCCACAATAAAATAGTGGAATCCCTTGACATTGACAGTTCGCTGGTAAGAATTTATACGCCTATAAATGTCAAAAATGAATCTACCACATCCGGAAGACTGGAATATGATACCCCCATACGTCCATTAAAAATGAAAGCACGTATGATATTAAGAGGCAACTACAATCAGGGTATTTCGGTCATCAACGGAGAAAACAACCAGATCAAAAGGCTAGGTTACGGATACAACTTTGCGCTTGAAAACAGAAATAAAGATGTGATCGACATTTTGGCAGGATATAAAATCAACCAATCAGATTCCCGATTTGCCGGAAATAAAGCCCTGGACCAATCTTATGCTGAACGGACATGGTATGCAGAACTGGGCATCAATATAAAAAATTGGGTCAGTTTGAAGACAAATTTTGATTATCTCAACATCAAACCATCTTTTGCAGCAGAAAGTACATCCATCCCTCTTTGGACCATGAGTTTAACCTCTTTTGTGACCAAAGACAAAAAACTGAGAGCCATCTTCAGTTGTTTTGACTTGTTGGACAAAAATAAAGGCGTTCGGGCCAGTTCACAACTCAATTACACCGAAATATCTCAAACCAATGTTCTGGGCAGATATTTTATGCTGGGTCTTTCTTACAATATCAAGGGCTTCCAGAAAAAAAGCGGGATGGAAATAAATATTAAGGCGGACTGATCAGTGATCCTTTTCATCCGTTTTTGTTTCCAATGGTGGTACGGTTTTAAGATAGGCCCATATGGATTCAATTTCATGATCTGTCAATATGGCTAATTTTGGCATAACCGCATTTAGTGCAGTTCCATCCGGCCTTACTCCATCCCTGATTGCATATTTGAATTGATCTATGTTCCACTTCCCAATCCCATATTCCGGATGATGTGTAATGTTTCTGGATTTTACTTTTTTGAAGTTATCATCCAGGATGACATTTCCGCCTCCCATAAAGCCGGGAGTTTTTTCAGGTTCCAGGATATTGTGCGTTTCAAAACTGAGTGAAAGACAACCTGAACAATCAAACAAAGCCGTTGAAATATATTTTCCATATGCGACCTTATCTGTTGTGTCGGGTGCAAGTTTGGGTGATGTGTCCAAAGGCAAAGCATTGGATATTGAAAACAAAAAAGCCGCAAAAGAAATATTTTGCGGCTATATATATTTTGATGGTTTAGTAAAAAATTTAAACTAAATCATCACTTCCAATCTCACCAATCTCGTTCCCCCCTTTTGGATCAGGACCAAAGTCATTGGCCCCCTTTGTACCTTCAGTACAAAACCACACTAAAACAATTAAGCCCACCAAAGGAATTATTCCTAAAAGATAAAACCATCCACTTCTATTGGTATCATGAAGTCTTCTGACAGCTACGGCGAGTGAAGGTATAAATGTCCCCAATCCCACAACGCCAACCAATATACCACCCAGTCCTCCAATAATTGCAGATTCTAACGCTATACCTATTAGTAAAATAAAATAAGCCAGCAGAAAAGCTAATAGCAGGAAAAGCACGTATGTCCAGTATTCTTTTCTTCTAGCTCTCCCTTCAAAATCTGCATATTTGTTTTTAAGTACATCCAAAAATATTTCCATAATTGTATATTTTGATTAAAAAAAATTGATAACAACCCAAAAGTAAAATTAATATTTGAATCGAAAAATATTTAATAACAATATTTACGTTAGCACAAAACATACAATATGTTCTACTAGCATTTAATACAATTTTATTATATAAAATACATACAATTAATATTTATATCAACTTTTATAAAGGAAGATTTTAATATGTTTTTCTATGATTATCCATCATTTTTTGAAACCAAATTAATTGCAATATAACTGTATGCAAAGGATAATCACAGCTATTATTACTATGCCCGTATAAATCAGTTTATTGTATTTGGCAAGCCATTCAGGCAGATAGATGTCAAAATTATGGCTGGTGGAGTCAGAATATTTTCTGGCAACCAACGTAATCGGACACATCTTTTTGAAAACCAATAATATTACTCCTTCCAGAACAATCAACCCCAAACAAATCCAAACCCACTTATCTATTTTATTGACAATCACAGCATATAACAGGTAGAATATTACCACATTAAAAAATAGCCAGACCAAAGTGTGGAGCAATTTGACCAGTATGAGTTTATGGTTTGAGTTCATTTGAAAGTATTTTTGTTTTTATGCCATCACAGCCAGCATGTCAATTATTCTGCTTCCATAAGATTTTTCGCCATCGATGTTTATCAGTGGTTCAGCTTCTTCACGACTTATCCCTTTCGTAAATAATCGCCAGGCAATTTCCGGAGGAATACGGATATGACAGATTGGTACCAATTCACATTCGGTGACTAAAATCCATTTTTCTTCGTTTCGATACAAATACCAGTCTCCGCCACTCTCACCTGATATGGTCACTTGTATGACATCGCCTACTTCTGCATTTACTTCCCGGTAATGATGTGGCAAAGCTCGAAGGGAGGTATCCAGAAAAGGAAAATATAACTCCTTTTTTAATAATACTTCTTCCTTCCCAACGGCCAATCTGATTTGCTGTTGATGATGATATTTTTCCGTGTATTCTCTGGCGATATGAAACCAGTTTTCAGATTCACTTTCTCCTGCCCAGGCTACTGAAAATAAGGCTTTTTCAAATGGATTCAAGGTATTCATAAGCATACTATATTCCTTCCCGGTAATCTCCAGCAATTCGCTCAGCACCTTTGGACTTACTCTCTGCATGGCATTCACCCAATCTGCATTTAACCGGTTTAAGTACCACACTAAATCGGGATAAGTATCTATATTTTCTGGCTTCTCACCAAAATAATGGTCCCTCAACATGGACAAAGCACGCATATTTCCGTCCAGCAGATGAGCTGCCACATCTTTGACTTTCCAAAGCGGAGCGATCGTCTGTCTTTCCCAATCCTGTGGTGACAAAGATCTGAGAATTTCTAAAAGTTTTTCGTCTAATAAAGGAAAAAGATGGGAAGTAAATATGGGTTCAACTGGTTTCATCTTGTATCATTTAGAGCCATTAAATTTGATGTATGGCTGACATATTAAATACCAAAAAATACAGATTGGTTTACTTAAATTCTTTTTCTTTTCTTCAGATAATAATACCAAAGAAAATATGCGGCCAGAGACCGGTACGGCCGCCAGTTTTCAGCCAATATTAGAATGTCTTCTGCTGTTTTAGCATCAGTGAGTTCCTTTACAGTATTTACCAGGGCAATGTCTCCTATGGGGAAAATATCTTTTGATCTCAGACAAAACATCAGGTAAACATCGATGGTCCAGTTTCCTATACCTTTGATTTTTATCAGCTTCTCTCTAACTTCCGGTTCGGTTAAAAATTGTAACTCATCCAGATCAAGATCACCGGACAAAATGGATGTTGATAATGCGCGGAGATAAGTGGCCTTTTGTCTGCTGATCTGACAGTCTCTCATTTCTTCATCTGTCAACTTTACGAGTTCTTCAGGCGTAAAAGCCGATACATAACTATTGAGTTTCTGAAAATGGGCATTGGCAGAGGCCAGACTCACTTGTTGCTCAAGGATTATCCTACATAAGGATACAAATCCCGTGGCTCTGTTCCAATCCGGTGGTGCTCCAAGGGTATTAAAAATATCAGCAAATATTGGATCAATTGAAATTAACTCTTTTATGTCCTGATCATTGACAATATTCTTTTTCAATGAATTATATTATTTTTTGTCCATAAGAATAAAGGAATATCCCAAAGAAAATAACACCTTTCTATAATCAAAACTGCCGTCTAAACTTCTTCGATCATTAAAATCATCAACAAAATTATTAACAGTTTTCTCTGATATAAATCGATATGTTACCGCAGCTGATAAATAGCTGTTGCGCGTTTTAAATAGTCTAAACTTAGAGCCGAAACCCAAATTTATGGAGTTAAATACTTTTCTTTCGAATTCTTGTTTTCCAAAATCAGACAACTCGACTATAAAGTCCTTACCATACATCAAAAATACATGCGGACATATCCTTGTATTACTTTTTAAAGGCATTCTTATTTCAATGCCACCTGCATAAACAAAATTTTTTGGTAATATGGATACAGCAAATATGGCATGTACGTTTTTAAATAATGAATAACTGACTTTGGGGCCTAGAACACCATAATCCACGCCTACGCCTACACCCAGAGATAATTTTTCCTTAGCAAAAATATTTTCTACTGCCTTTGATTTGGACTGTGCAATACTGTTAAAAACACTTAACATTAAAATGAAAAAGGAAAAGTAATATTTTAGTAAATTATTCATAGTAATTATACTTTAGAGTACAAATAAAAGTACTTTTTTCATTTCAACAACTATACTTATGGAAAAATAAAATTCCTGACGTAACTTTATTTGGCAGGCCATGAAAATACAAGTTTAATTTTTTCCTTTTTTAATTATGGAAACTTCAAACATTATATTAAAAGATATATAATTGCGTCAGGTCAGAAAAGTTTAAAATAGCCACAAAGGAAAAAAACACAAAGAATCTCTAATTTCAAACATTTGATAATCATTACTTTGCGAACCTTAGAGACTTCGAGACTTTGTGGCATTTATTTACTATTCACATTTCGGAGTGAACTTAAAATTTTAAGGATATTACGTTATATTACAAAAAATGGCCAATTACAGTCCACTCAGAAAATAAATGTTGGCTTTAAAATTATTCATTTTTTACCCAAAACCTAAATGAAAATACCCCTGCTCCAAGAGGGATAATAAATTGAATTTAAATAAAACACAAAAGAAAAAAAAGGAAACCGTGATCCCACTTTTGGGTCACGGTCAACCAAACAATTTTTAGTATAAAATCTTTAGTGTTCGTCTTCCAGAAAACCGGTTCGTTTATATCCGGCATATATGTATTCAGTGCCGGGGTCATCTGCAAATTCAAATTGAATATATATGGAATCAGACACATTTCCGCCAGTGGTGGTAGCTGCTTTTTTAAGTATTTTGCCACCTTTTATGTTTACGCCAATATTATCTGCATAATAATTGGATATATTATTCTGTGGAACAAATGTCAATGTAGACAAATCAACCTTACATTTGATTTTACATGGCCAGGTTTCGTGATCATCCAGCAGTAAATCCACAGTAGTATTGGCCGCTGTATTGGAAGTGGTAAGCAAAAAATAGTTTGGGGCTACCAGATCGCCACCTGATGAGATTCTAAACCACCATTCGCCACACATCTCTTCCAACTTTGTCCCTTCTATTTCGGGTGTTTCTGTAAGATCACAGGATGAAATAGTTATACTAATACAAACTATCATCCAGGATTTTTTCAATATATTTTTCATTATTAATACTTTTAAAAATTTAAATAATCTTATTGTTTTATAAAAGTCCGAAGTGCTGCACCATACCCGGAATTAATGACTACCCAGGAATATTCTTCACCTTCTTTAATAGTTGCATTTCGGCATTCAAAAGCGTTTCCGGGTGTACGCTGAAAAGGAACACCCAATAATCCTGTATCGTAATGATAAAAATATACACCTACACTTGGATCAGGTACAGCGACACCACCTACATTGTTACTGAAATAAAAGTTTGGACTGATTTTCGTTACTGTTGACACACCCAGTGCTCCGGCATTTCTTTTATATTGACCTGAAATGTCTACCCCTTCTACACCTGGAGAAATGACACCTACATAACGGTATTCAGCGGCTGAAAATCCATCCTTATTCACAGCAGAATATGTTATGGTGTACACCCCGGCTTTGGTTACGTCAACATTTCCTGTTACTTTGACTTCCAGAGATGATTCACCTTCGTTGGCTGTAGCGCCAGGGTCCGACCAGCTTCCCCCCAGTTTTATGGTATTCCACTGATCACCTTTTAGTTCTATGGTCGGAAAATAGGTAATGGTGGAAATATCTTCCGTTTCCCTTTCTTTTTCACATCCAATCCATATCAGTGAAGAAAGAAAAATAATGCTGTATGTTAATTTTTTAATGTTCATTTTTTTGATTTTAAGTATTCATTAATTGGGCATCCACCAAACTTTTGTCGTCACCGGTACTACTGTAGGAGCGTTGGAATTTACATCCGTGGATGTTGCTGTAAACAAAAGTCGTTTTGGGAAAGCACCTCCGGTTACCCCATTTACCGAATAGGTCAATTGGCCGGGAACGTATTGAGCACTTTCAGCTCCAACATCAGAATATGCTGGAATTCCTGTTCTTGCCTGATCAAAAAATGATTCGGCTCCCTGCTTAAACATAGCCACCCATTTTTGAGTCATAATGGTCGTTAATTTGTCCACCATCGTACCTGAAGAAGGATAGCCATAGACACCTGCCGGTTCCAGAAAAGTACCCGGTACATTGAGCCCGAATTTTGAATAAGCATAGGTAACTGCCAGATTGTACAGATTTTTTGCATCCCGCCCTGTCCTCAAAGCAGCTTCTGCCTGCAGAAAATAAGATTCGTCTTTGCTGATAAAATAAAAAGGATCCAATGCCGAAATTCTTACTGTACTAACCTGATTTACACCAATGACAGATGTCAAAGCATCAAAATTTCCCTGCACCAAACCATAGTGGCCTGTACTTCCAGGTGAAAAATAAACATTTTGTCTGGCCAGATCCCCATTTGATTCCAGAAATGAAGATATGGTTCTGCTCATTCTCAGATTTGTACCTACATTCAACTGTCTCACATTATTTTCATACAAAAAGTTACTTTTATTGGGTTCGTCCACAAATTGAGTAATCGCTGCATTCACATCCAAAAATGGTGTATTGGATTGAAGCATGGCATTGATGGCACTGATGGCTTCAGCTGATTTGGATGATGCTGTCTGCCTTAAATATATCTTTAGCTTCAGGGTATTGGCAAATTTTTTCCATGCTTCCACCTGAGCATCTTTATTTCCAAGTGGAAAAATGAGATCCTGAGCGATATATTTAACATTAGCACCGTCAAAGTCTTTTGCCAATGCATCATTAATTGATGTTATCAGTCCACTGTATACTTCCTGTCCATCGCTATATACCGGACTGAAATTTTCAACACCTTTCAGTGCATTCGTATAGGGTATTTTGTCAAAAAAATCAGCCATCATTTGAAAACCATAGGCCTGTGTTACGGTTGCCTGCAGATAAAGATTCCAGTTGCCCGAAGCAGATGCACCTTTTTTAATCAACTCAAGATCATTGAGTCCTCCGGCGTACATTTCATTCCAGGAAACATTATAATCATCCGGCACCAGATCATAAGCATCGAGTCTTCTGTACTGACTGCCAGTATGAGATTGCGTCCAGTGCTGTGACCAGAGACCACCTACTATATTTAAATCTCCTCCCACTACCCCACCAACAGATGCCTGTGCCACTGCCAGAACTACTTCAGGTTTCACATCCGTTGGATTATTGGGATCATCATTAACGTCGAGAAAATCACTGCATGAAGCTATGATCAGCATTGCCACGATAATACATGTGTTTTTTATAAATTTTAAGTTCATAATGATTTATTTTTAGAATGTTACATTTAATTGAGCGCCATAGGTAGCAGTGGATGGTCCGGTTGAAAATTCACCATATAAGTTCCTCAGATTCGTTCCGAAGGTATTGGATTCAGGATCTACAAAATGGTTTTCAGAAGGTGTCCAAAGTACAGGATTTCTGGCATACACACCGACATTCACAGCAGCAAGACTTAATGAATTAGCAACTTTAGCCGGCAGATCATAATTGAGATATATGTTTCTCAATTTAAAAAATGTTTTATCCAGTACATGATTAAACTGATAAGCATTGTTGCCGCCATAATAGGTAAATACATTTGCCCTGGATATTGCCGTTGTATTTTCTCCATAGGTACCATCACCATTGTCCACGACGGAGTTGGGAATGATCCATGGTTCTCTGTCATTATACTGTGTATTCCATGCATTTCCTACAAAATAATTGAGTCTGGCAGTATAGGAATAAAATACACCGCCTTTTCTAAAGTCTCCGTTTGCTCCCAGGGTAAAGCCAAAAAGTTTTACGTAAGATCCGAATCCAACCGTGTAATCAGGATTTATACTGCCTCGATACGCTTTATCTGCTGCTTGTTGTGGCAATCCTGTGGCAGCATTCACAATAATATTACCATCCGGGTCTCTGTCAGGTTGTGGTGAGTATATTGCGCCAAGCGGTTTGCCCACTTCAGCTTTCAAATCTACATTGTACGAAGAATTAAGCAGTATTGATGTTGCATCGGTATAACCCAAACTTGTCACCACATTTTTATTTTTAGTATAATTGGTATTTAAACCCCACTCTACCACACTATTTCTGATCGGAATCAGCGATAACAGCAACTCCACCCCTTTATTGTTGACTGTACCAAGATTGACCGTTTGGTTCGTGTATCCTGAAGCGGCATCCACCAGCAGATTGATGATTTGGTCTTTGGTATTTTTATCATAATATGTGGCTTCAAGAGATATTCTGTTTCTGAACAATTTGGTCTCAAAACCCAATTCGAGCTCATCGGTTAACTCTGGTTTCAGGAATGGATTGCCGGGATTGTTTGCAAGTTCAAAACTACTGATGCCTCCAAAAGGAAAATTAACATTGGCAAAACCGCCTGCTCGGGTCTGACCTGATATATATACAGGGTCTATCTGATATGGAATAGCGTCATTGCCGGTTCTGGCATATCCAGTTCTTAATTTAAGATAGTCTATTTGTTTTGGAAGTTCCAGCGCATCGGACAAAACAAAACTCATACTGGCTCCGGGATAAAAATAAGAATTACCGGATTTTGGCAGGGTACTTGACCAGTCATTTCTTGCTGCCAGTGATAAATACAACCAATTGTTATACCCTATGGTGGCTGAAGAATATACACCTATCAGTCTTTGTTCTGTTTCAGCGGTTAGTGTAGTAGGACTTACCGTACTGTTGGACAGATTATAGTAGTCAGGTATCCCAAGATTTGTGATGGATGCAAGCACTGTTTTGGCAGACCTTGCATTGATATTCTGACCGATAACGGCCGTCAGATCAAACTTATCACTCAGTTTCGTATCATAACTCAGGATCAGATCTGAATTATATTGTTTGTTCCCACGTGACATTTCAGATACAGAACCGGCTACATTATTTGAACCCGAGTTTGGTGTACCAGGCGTGATGATAGCCAGATTCCCCCAGTCTTTCTGTAAGGCATCTGAAAAGTCTCCACCGCCTCTCCAGGTCAGTTTCAGAGATGGCGCCAAATCATAACTCACATCCAGATTTCCAAATATTCTATTTTCATTATACTGATTTCCCTGGTTGTATAAGGTCCAATATGGATTTTGTGCATAAGGGGTAAAATAATAATCCAGATTATAAAAATCCCGTGCGGGATCATTGGGATCATTGTACTTTTTATAATCTACAATGCTGTGGTCTCTCGGTATCTGTATCAATTCCTGCCAGATGACCTTTCCACCAGCTGCATCGTCACCTTGGCCTGTTGGTACAGCTTTTTGATTTTTATTGAGATAATTGATCGTAGAATTGATGGTGACTTTACCGGCTTTTAGTCCACCTGACAGTGCAAAAGTATTTCTAAGATATGAATCGGCATTGGTTGGCACTACCCCATCCGCTTTGGCTAGCGAATAAGAAAGACGATAATTGGCCGCATCATTTCCACCGCTGATGGATAGACTGGTATTGGATGATGTACCCAGATCAAAAAAATCCCGAATGTTGTTTTCCTGGATGCTGAATGGTTTTAATTGCTGCGAGTTGTTTACCACATTGCCCCACCTTCTTATTTTGTCATCTGTTTTTGGTCCCCAACTTCCGTTTTCTTCGTAAGCAAAAAGACCACTCCAACCTTGTCCATAAGTATTCTGCAAAAAAGGGACCCTCAACAAATCGGATACGGAAAAAGAAGTATTCAGGTCTATTTTCATTTTACCTGATTTTCCCTTTTTAGTAGTAATCAATATGACCCCATTGGCTGCACGGCTTCCATAGAGTGCCGAAGCTGCAGAACCTTTCAGTACATTGAGAGATTCGATGTCATTCGGGTTGATATCATTCATCTGATTGCCAAAATCTGTAGAACGTCCAAAATCATCATTGGCATTTTTGACATTGGCAGATGAAGTGTTGCCTCTATTATTCATGGGCACACCATCAATAACATATAGTGGCTGGTTGTTGCCGGTAACAGAGTTGAATCCACGGATGTTAACCACTGTAGAAGCTCCAGGTGCACCCGATGCAGTGGACACGGTAAGTCCGGCCACAGAACCATTCAACGCATCCAGCACACTGGTATTTCGGGTGATATTGATCTGGTCACCCGAGACTACTGAAGTAGAATAGCCCAATGTTTTGGAACTTTTTGAAATACCAAGGGCTGTGACTACCACTTCTTCAAGTACTTTTCCTTCTGCCAGGATGATAGTTAAAAATTTGCCGGCAGAAAATTCCACCTCTCTGGTTTCATACCCCGTGTAACTGATCTTTAAGGAAGTAACATTCTGTGGGACTGACAATAAAAAATTGCCATCCACATCTGTAATGGTTCCTATGGCTTCAAACCCTTTGGCCGTAACATTGGCACCAATCAACGGCAGTCCTGCCTGATCTGTGACAATACCCTTTACATTGTTTTGGCTGCTAATCGCCCCAATAAAAAGCCATAAAAAAACAAATGGTAAAATTACTTTCTTCATTTCTGAAATTTTGATTGTTAAACAATACTGAAATTTCGATTCACCCAATACATAACAGGTTTTAGAAACAATAATTTGAATTTCTGCTTACCACCAAGGGGTCGTTGAATTCGATAATTTCAATGGCAAAAGTAGTGGTAGTACCAAAGGACAGTATAACCCATATTGGGTGATTTTATTTTTTGAGATGTATTGTGGAAGACAGTAATCAAAAAAAAGATTGATTATATAAGCTAAAATAAAAATAAATTCAGCAAAATACCAGAACCGGATATGTTTTAAAAACAATATTTGTCCAGTATACAGGATGGTATGTCGTTATCAGATGTGCGTATATCCGAAAAATAAATGTTTAAGAAATCTTCTGCTTATCTTGTAGTAGGTTTAAAATGCCATCATGCCGGGAAGCTTTTAAGACCGACCATGTAAACCCTCAATTGTTTTAACAAAACTTTAATGTTTCTGCCGAATTTATCCCCCAATTTGGGTGACTTCCGACAAGACAGAGAAAAGTAATTTTGCACCGGATGAATATAAAAATACTTTACATTATTTTCTTTTTGCAGATATATTCTGCCGACGCCCAGACCCATCTGAATGATCATTTCGGTCCGGAACAAGGTTTGAGTCAAAACAGTATCAGATGCCTGTTGCAGGATAGAAATGGCAAAATGTGGATTGGCACCAGCGATGGCTTAAACCATTTTGATGGTTATGATTTTGTCCATGTAAAAAGGGAACCATTTAACGCATCCAGCCTTTCATCCGATCATATCAATAGTTTGTTTCAGGATAAATATGGAAGGATTTGGGTAGGGACAGAAAGTGGACTTGATGTTTTAAACGAACATGGTAAATGGCTTTTTAACGTTCACCTTCCAACGGGTGAAAAAAAGTATATTACTAATGTGATAGGACTCAATGAAAATGAAGTTGCGGTCACCACCTTAGAAAATGTTTTTATTGTAGATATTGATGTCAATAAAAATAAGATTATACATGATATCAGCTTTACATTGGATGGTAAAATAAGAACGCTGATCCCGGATAAAAAAGGTAGTCTGTGGATAGCTACTACTGAAGGCGTGTTAAAATTAGATCGAAAAGCGGATGGATATGGTGTTGTCAAAAAAATTCGCAATGACCACGTATCTGCACTCATACCATGGCAAATGTCTATCGACGCACAAGACAATTTATGGATTATTGCGTCGGGAAGATTGTTGTTTGTGGATACAAAAGCTGACAGTATTTATCTTTCTGAATATGTATCAGATGATTACGTACTTACAAGTGTATACGTTGATCAGGGAGGTGAATTATGGATTGGTTCTTTGGAAACCGGCATAGACGTTTATCACATTACAACCAATGGAAAATTAATCCCGTCAGATAATGTCCATCCTGAAAATGCCAATCTTTATCTGTACAATACCATGATCATGACTATATATGAAAGTAATGACAGAAATGAAGATATTGTATGGATAGGTACCGCTGAAAAAGGGTTGTACAAATATTCCAGATCCAAAAATGGGTTCAAACATTATGAAAATTATTTTGCCAAAACCACACTGGCAGCATCTGTGTACTACTCCATTCTAAAAGATAAAAATTTTCTTTGGGCCGGTACATCCAAAGGTTTGTTCAGACAAAACGTAATAAACGGTCATGTCGAAAAAATGAATATCAAAACACCGGATGTTCAAGCTGAAGCTTTTTATACCCTATATAAAGATCAGAGAGGAAAAATATGGGCAGGTACAGATGGTGGATTATTTTATTTCCACACAGAGTCAAAAACTTTTTTGCCCCATCCACTACCTGTCCCTTCATATCATAATCTTAAAATACTCAAAATCACGGAAGATAAAAAAGGGACCATTTGGTTATGTACCAACAGAGGACTTTTTGCATTGGAGCATGGTGTACACTTTCGGGATTACAATCCAATAATTAAACCTTTATTGAATTCCACAAAAAATGTAGTGATTAATGATATTTCAGAAGATGAAGAAAATGCATACTGGATAGGCACGTCACAAGGTTTAATACTTTTAAAGGGCTTAACTGCAAAAATATTCAAACATGATATTTCAGCGCCACAAGGACTGCTAGATAATTGGGTGATAGACATTTTCTGTGATTCCAAGGGTCATATTTGGATAGGAACATCAAAAGGATTGAGTAAAATATCAAAAAATGAAAATGATGTCTACTGCTTCGATCACTATACTGAAAAAAATGGTCTCCCCAACTCATTTATTTATGGTATTCTGGAATCTGATGACCATAATCTATGGATCAGCTGCAATCACGGTCTGATTCGTTTTGACCCCATGAATTTTAAGATAAAGACTTTCAAAGCGGAGGATGGTCTGATCAGAGAAGAATTTAATTCAGGCGCTGCAACCAAAGATGAAAAAGGACATCTTTATTTCGGAGGACTGGGTATATTGGTCAGTTTCAATCCTGCAAAAATATTATCCAATCAACATTCCGCCGGGTTGATTCTAAACAGCATCAGAATAATGGATAAAGAAACCGACATATATACAATTTCTGAAAGCACACCTCTTAGAATCGGTTATGGCGACAAATATATCCGTCTTAAATTTTCAGCAATAGATTATACCAACCCGATAAAAAACCAATATGCTTACAAAATAAAAGGCATTCATGATGACTGGATACAAAATGAAAATGACAGAGTGATCAGTCTTCTCAATCTGCCTTCAGGAAAACATACCATGGAAGTAATGGCAGCCAACAGTGAAGGAATCTGGAATCATCAAGGAGCCATATCCATACCCATCCTTGTGGGTGCTCCTGTCTGGAAACAAGGATGGTTTTTAACGGCTGTTGGGCTGGTTTTGGTTGGTTTTGGTTACCTGTATTTCAGAAGCCATGTCCGTAAAA
Organism: Saprospiraceae bacterium; assembly: GCA_016714445.1. Taxonomy (GTDB): domain Bacteria; phylum Bacteroidota; class Bacteroidia; order Chitinophagales; family Saprospiraceae; genus OLB9. The sequence goes on from JADJNF010000009.1 coordinate 451,035, forward strand.
AACTCATGATCGAAAAAATCAGACTGGAAGAAAATGAAAGAGTAAGAAAGATTGCTGCCCAGGATATGCATGACGATTTTGGCAATACACTGACCAGAATAGGTATCCTTTCTCAGATGGCGGGTCACAAACTCGATCAGGATAAAACCCAGGAAGCCAAACATTTGCTTCAAAAAATTTCAGAAAATTCTTCCAGACTGTATCAGGGCACAAAAGATTTTATCTGGGCTTTAAACCCCGAAAGCGATAACTTATGGGAAACCATGGTTCGTATCAAGGATTTTGCAGAAGATGCGACTTCCAGTTCGGGTTTAAATTTTAATGCAACAGGTATAAGCGAACAGCTAAAAAATTGCAATCTGCATCCCGGAACCAACAGACATGTGGTCATGATCATGAAAGAAGCCATCACCAACACCCTCAAACACGCCGAAGCCACCAATGCTGAACTGAGTGTATTTTATGAAAATACAAGTCTTGAAATCAACTGGACAGACAATGGCAAAGGTACTTCCGGCGATCAGAACACCGGAAACGGTATATCGAACATGAAAACAAGGGCACTAAAAAACGGGGGCAAACTTTATATATCAAAACCTGAAAAAGGGACAAAAATTCAACTAAAACTAAACTTATCCAAGTATGAATCCAAGTATCTTTGATAGGCACGATATACGCATATGTATCGTCGAAGATGATCACGTCATCAGAAATGGGTTTAAAGAGATTCTGCAGGATGTAAGGGATTTTCAAGTCATCAACACATACAGCAACTGTGAAGATTTTATTCATCACATGGAGCATGATAAACCCAATGTGGTATTGATGGACATAGAGCTACCTGGTATGAATGGAATCGAAGGTATATTGTGTATCAAAAAAAAACATCCTAAAATCAATGTAATTGTGGTCACTGTGTATGAAAATGACCAATTGGTGTTTGATGCCTTGTGTGCGGGTGCCGGTGGATATCTGACTAAAAATATGCCCCCGGAACGACTAAAAGAAGCTATATTTGAGATCATTCAGGGCGGCGCACCGATGAGTACCAGTATTGCCAGATTGGTGGTAGCTTCTTTTCAGAGAAATCAAACTTCACCGCTTTCAAAAAGAGAAATGGAAGTATTGATACTGCTGGCCAAAGGAAAAAGTTATTCATCTATCGCCGAAGATATTTTTGTCGATAAAGAAACGGTGCGAACCCACATAAAAAATATCTACTTCAAACTGGAAGTCCACAGTAAAGAAGATGCCCTAAAGCTGGCCAAAAAAGAAAAATGGATATAGAGTTTATCTAAAAATTTGTACGTCATTATTTTTTAGTCACTCTCAGATTTGCAAAATCACCACCAGATGTATCACCAACATAAAAACCCAGTTTACCACTTTTAGTAGTTGTTAGTTTTTTTACCACAAGCACGGGTTCTTTGCCATTGTCTATAAATACCGATATTACTGAACCATCGATGACTACACGCATTTTTATCCATGCATCCGGGTCAGGGGAAGAAGTCACTTCATTTTCATATTTTTCAGGAAATTGTTCCCTAAGTCTTCTCCATGTAAATTGCGGTAAGGATATATATTGAATTCCACGACGTCTGAGCTTCAGGTCTGTTTCCTTAAACTGAAAAGGTCTCAGATAAATGGCATCAAATGTTTCATTGTCCTGACCATGAAAAGCTATTCCTACAAAACTATGTTGTTTTACATTTTCTCCGCGCACATCAAATTCTATGATACCATCCGAAAAATCAACATCATTTATCCACGCCAATCCTTCACCTTCCTTTTTGCTCAGCTTTATACCCTGATAATTATCCTCCTGAAAAATTTCTGCTTCTCTGTTTTGGATCGTAATACTACCATTTTTAAATAGTTGGTGTATATCAAAAGATGCACTTTTCTGAGCAGGCAATACCTTGGATATGGAAAAAAAGACTAAAAAAATAAGAACAATATGTTTTAGAATATGTAAAATTCCTGAATATCCGGACTTCATATAAATTATATTTTGTAAGTAAACATCGCAAAAATAGACCTAACTATTGGAATAAAAATCACCCATTTTAGGTGATTCTTTAGAATGTTATACCGACGATAATTTTCTTTGACAAAAATTATGTCTTCATTATAAAGACGATGAAATGTCTTTAAAGACAAGCTTCGTGTTACCGCTTTGGGTAAACATAAACTTCGTCCTTACTCAAAAAATCAGCACATTGGTTAAATTATTTTTCGCAAACCAATTTATTTTGAGTATACTTGGCTTGCAAGTTTTAGTATTTATTCTTCATATAATGATCTGTTTGCCTTTTTTATTCATGCTATCAACCTGATTTAAATGTTTATTTTCTGATCATCCAAGCAGAAATTATTCATTGGATGAATTTATATTAGGTATCTGTTTCATATAGATAAGTGTATCTTTTTTTACCTGACTCATTTTACCCAATCAATTTTTACAATAAGTGTAAAAAACCCTTGTAAATTTGACACTCGTTCTTATGTTTTTGCATAATAAAAATGTCAACTTTATGACCACCAAATGGATAATTATAATTACTTTATGTATCTCTTCCCACATGACCGCTCAACAGCATTTCACAGCATATGATGATCTGCCAGGAATCAATAAATCCTTCAAACCTACACTCCGGGAAGATGCACCTGTTTGGGCAAAAATGATGTACACTTATCCTGTAAATTATAATGATCTGAAAAAAGCATATGAAAACTACCAATCCACTGGCAAAAAGAAAAACTCTTATACCAGGTATTACAAACATTGGAGCAGGATGATAGATCCTTTGGTGGACATTGATGGCACCATCCGTATGCCTTCAGCCCAATCCATAAACACTACTTTGACTGCCAATAGAGCCAGAACTACCTTACCACAAGCCAGGAACTCAGGTAATTGGACATTTCTGGGTCCCAAAGTAACCCATTGGCTCAAAGAAGACAATAGCTCTGCGATACCTGCCCAGTGTCCTTGGCAAGTCAATATTTATGCCATTGATATTTCGAAAACTAATTCTGATATTATGTACTGCGGTACTGAAACCGGTGCTATCAATAAAACCATAGATAAGGGCCTACATTGGCAATTGGTGACACAGGATTATTTTACTGGCGGTGGCGTCAATGCCTTGGTAATTCATCCCTCCAACACAAATATTGTGTATGCCGCAGCTGGAAGACAGGTGCATAAAACTACGGATGGCGGACAATCCTGGAAACCACTGCTCACCACTACTTTTTTTGATGCCAACACCCTCCAGATCAGTAATGATGGGCGTAAACTGCTGGCTTCAGCTGATGACGGTATTTTTATGAGTGAGGATGAAGGTCTGAACTGGCAAAAAAAATTAACACTCAAGGCTTATGATGTGACTTTCAAATCCAACGATGAAAATGTAATTTATGTTTTGGGGGCAACAAACCAAAATTTCAGAATATATACATCTGTAGATGGTGGTCAAAATTTTACAGCTATTGCCAATTTTCCGGCCAATTACAAGGATGCTGCAGGTGGAGTGCTAGCCGTCACGCCTGCCAATCCCAATGTACTGATGATGACGCTTTTGTCAGACAATGATACGCCGGTCATAGTTAAAGGTATCCTTGCCAATAACAACTGGACATGGTCGGAAGTAGCAAAGGGGAAGACTACAAAACTTCGTATGGACAATGGACAGGGATATTATGATCTGGATATGGAGATTTCACCGATTGACGAAAAAAAATTTGTGGTAGCCACCACTACCATGTACAAAACAGCCAATAACGGCACCACATTTACTGCCGTTGGAGGATACGAAGGAGATTTCCCCATACATCCGGACATTCAGGACATAATCTTTGGAGCCAATGGCGATTTGTGGGTTGCTACGGATGGCGGATTGTCCATGAGTACAGATTATTTTACTTCACCATCCAATTTTTCTGTCCGTACCAATGGTATAGTAGGATCAGATTTTTGGGGTTTTGATCAAGGATGGAATGAAGACATCATCGTAGCAGGTAGATATCACAATGGAAATACAGCCATAGCTGACTTATATCAACCCAAGGCTCTGAGAATGGGTGGTGCCGAATCTCCTACCGGCTGGGTAATCCAGGGCAAGAGCAGACATGTTGCTTTTGACGATCTCGGTGGCGGATGGGTTTTGCCATCAAAAGCAGAAGATAAGTATGAAGGACGATTTCTATTTTCCAAGTTTCCTAATATGGATGAATACGGAGGCCGACGTGGTAGCCTCTTACATCATCCTAATTATCACAGTCACTTATATTTGGGTCAGGCAAATGCTGTTTGGCTCAGTACAGATAGCGGTATGACATGGGATATGCTTCACAGTTTTTCAGGAAATGTGATGACTATGCAGATAGGCGTAAATGATCCGGAAGTCATGTATGCAGATGTCGAAGGACAAGGATTGTACCGGTCACATGATGGGGGGAAAACCTGGATCAAAAAACCTTCACTTACTACTGCACCAAATGGTTCATCTTACTGGAATGGTAAATTGTCACTGGCTATATCGCCAAATAATCCGGACATCATCTATGCTTGTCTCCAGAATGGTACCTGGTCTGCGGATAAAGGTAAGGTTTTCAAATCCAATGACGGTGGAACAACCTGGCAAAACATCACTTTTGGACTGGATGTTTATATGAAAAGTCTCGTAGTGCAACCTTCCTCAGGAAATAAAGATCTAATATATCTCTTTACGAATGCCAGGAATAACCTTCAATCCGATGTTTGGCTGCTTAAAGAAGGAAATAGCCAATGGGAAAATTTTAGCAACGGATATCCGATGGGCATGAGTGTCAATCATGTGTTGCCATTTTATAAAGACGGTAAAATCAGGGTGGCTGGGAACCTGGGTGTTTGGGAATCGACATTGAGTGATGAATCTTATACCCCAATCATCAGACCTTGGGTGGAAAGGGCAATGGTATCTTGTTTTACAGATACGATTACTTTGGATGATCATTCCATCCTTTCCCATCAAAATACAAAGTGGGAATGGCACATTGAACCAACGCCGGCTTATATATCATCTGCCACCGTACGCAATCCCAAGGTAGTATTGGGAAGCGTGGGGAAGTATCATGTAACCTTAAAAATAGTTCAAAATGGGACAGTCTATGAAAAAAGAATAGAAAATATGATCGAAACCAAACGATGTCCTTCCGTTGAGACGTGTGACAATCCTGCAAGATTGATCAAGGATGAATGGAAAGTCATCGGATTTAACAGTGAAGAAGTCAATGATCCCGGCAGAGCAACCATGGCCATAGATAATGATGTGAGTACCATATGGCACACCCGATGGACCACAGGCAATGATCCTTATCCACATTTTATTTATCTTGATTTAGGTCGAAAGTATAAGCTATTTGAGTTCATCTATTTGCCCAGGCAAGATGGTGGTGAAAATGGCAGAGTCAAGGATTATGAACTTTATCTTGCGGACAACCTGAATGATTGGGGCATAGTAGTGGCCAAAGGAAGTTTTGAAAACAATGCCGCTCCTAAAGTAGTCAAAATACCGGAAGGCAAAGAAGGACGATATATTCATTTTAGAGCTTTGTCAGAAGTCAATGGCAATCCCTGGGCCTCAGCAGCAGAATTTGATTTTACAGGTTGTTTTGCTGGTCTGACAAGTACTGAAAATGACTGGATTTCCAAGACTGAAATACATCCTGTACCTGCATCAGAAGCTATTCATATCTCACTTCCGGACGGACAATATAAGTACTTTATTTTTAATACTTCCGGCAGCTTAACTACTCAGGGTAACATTTTATCTCAGGAACAAAGCGTGACATTAAATATATCATCTTTTGTGACAGGCACCTATCATTTATTGGCTATCAATGAAAAAGGGATACAGTTCAGAATGAAATTTTTGAAGTTTTGATATAAAACCAAATCCTGTAAAAGAATGTGCTAATGAATAAACCTTATTTTATTCTTGTGATTTTTGTTTGTTTTTTAAAGGCTTGTTTCTTCAAAAATGAAGTGTTAAATTGTCAATCGCTCAAAGAAATTTCTGAAAGTGATCAATACCTAAGAGTGAAACATTTGGATATTATGAGTCCTGTCTTTTACATATTGGATTCTTTGATCAAAGATAATGGAAATCCAAATGGTATGGATGATACTTCAAATGTTGATCATTCTCTGTATTTGAAGTTGCAGGATGAAGCTAAATTGTTGTCAGAAATAAGAACAAAACCAAACCAAAAACGCTGGATTCTATTTGGAAAAACCAGGAAAAAATAGACACAAAAAATGTAGAATTGCTTTTAAGCTATATCCTGCTTGTTGGTTTGGATTCATTTGCGCAAATGGACAAAAGATGTGGAACCAATAGTTTCATAATCTTTGTACATACTCCGGAAGAGTTGAAAAACAAACTAAAAATGATTACCGACCCTGCATTAAAAGAAGTAAATGAACCAGCTTATCATCATGTGATGTGGCATTTGAATGGTCGGGTTAACTAGCCAATATCAGGACCTTCACCTATTCAATCATTATTTTTACTGCGAACCACTCTTTTTTCTACAATAATATTTCAGATTTATTATATTTTGTTAAATCAGATTTTTTAAAAAACAAGCATGGATTTTTTTATTAATCTATTAATTTCACACTCTTTTTGATGAATTGCTGTAAACTCAATTCAATTGCCTTAGACTATAAGCTGTAGGGTTATTTTAGAGATATGTATTGACTTTAGTCATTATGTAAAAGTTTTAGATTGAAGCCAACAATAATTTATTTTTTGGTTCATCGTCTGAATCAAATGCAATTAAAAAAACGATTGTCTTTAATTATAATTGACAAAGTAAAATTAATTTGACACTTCAATTGTAATCTAAAAAAAAATCTCTGACGATACATTACGATCATCAGAGACTATTTTTACTGAAGGTATATCTATAGATTTTATATCTTGATTATACGGACAATTTGGCTTTCACCGTCTTGATTCGTTAAAACAATATGATACAGACCTGGCTTGCTCCCATTCATATCAATTTGTTGGTCCCCACGGTCAGTTATGGTGTTTTGTTGGACCAGCGTGTGTACACTATTGTATATTTTGTACGAAGTAGGTTGAAAACTCGAATTAGCGCTCAGTGTAAAAATTCCATCACTGGGATTAGGTGTTATTTTTATGTCCTCAGCGCCAACACTTCTATTTTGGGCAGAAATATCTTTTATGGTTTGGTCTTCATTGACTTCATTGTATCTGTTAGAGGGTGCTACTAAATTTACAACATAATCTTCTACTTCACCTCTTGTTCCCTGTGCACATGGTGTATTTATAGCGCCGCCTCTACGCATGACTACTTTGAGTTTGGTCGGGCCAGGAGCAACATTATTTGGAATAGATATGGAGAAATTATAGTTATTGCCATTAGTCGTAGTCAATGGGGCTAAGACACGTTCTCCCGGGTCATTAAAATCATTGTTTCTATTGAAATCAATGTATATTACAAATCTGTCAGTGTAGGTTTGACCAGGGTTGAATCCTGCACTTAATTGACCGGCATTTCCAGTAGAGCCTATCACCAAATCCGTACTCTGAGCAGAATTAAAATATCCCTGCACATCTTTGCCGGAAACTCTGTTTATCGTGCCTAAGCTAAACAAGTCAATCCACTCCCATGTATTCACTCCATAAGATTGGCAGAATGCTGAATAAGTGTGAAATTGTGCTGTGCTCGAGTAAACTCCATTACCTGAAGTACAGTTGACCCTCACCCGAAAATCGTACAGTGTTTCCTGATCCAGACCTGCCAGATGCACATAATTACCGCTCGTAGTTGATGTTATCCAATTGAAATCACTATTTCTTTTATATTGCACAGTGTAATTTACTGCACCATTGACAGCATCCCATACAAGTTTGTTTTGATCATGCGTTGTGGCTTGACTTCTAAGGTTTGAAGCCAAAAGAGAGCAAGGAGGAGCGGCTGTAGTAAATTGACTAATCACCGGAGCACTATTAAAGTAACTGCAAGTCGTATTGACACACCATTCATACGTAGTATTGGCCTGTAAGCCGGAAATAATTTTGGAGAAGGTGGTGCTATTGCCTAATGGGGTCCAGGGAGCACCTGAATTAAGAATTCTGTATGCAACGACAAAAGCAGCCGTATATTGGCTGTATGCCGGATATGGATTCCAATTTAACAGCGCTGATGTCGAAGTGATATTAGTCGTGGTTAAGCCATTAGGTAGTGGACAAGGAACAGTATAACTTTGCGTCGGACTAAAAGCGCTTTCTACATTATTGCATATCGCACTCACTCTCCAGTCAAAAGGGAAACTAGTAGCAAGACCAGTCAAACTGAAGCTCATATTCGGACCAATGTTTTGTAGTTCTGCAGATGTTGCGGTCCATGCATCCCAAGGAAACTTCAATTGAAAACGATAACTGGTTGCGGTAGAAACAGTATTCCACGAGAAAGTGGAAGTGTTGGTAATGTTACTGTAAGACACTGTCAGATTTAATGGTACATCACACTGACCATAGCTGTTTTGTAACGTCAATACGATAAAAAATACCGTAATAATTTTGGAAAAAAATTTCATCTTAGATTTTGTTTATAGGTTATCAATTTTAATAATCAAAACAAAATTAGTCTAAGAAAAAGACACTATTTTTTACATTTTACAGATGAGTAGTTTGATTTGGTAAGTGATGGATATTTATATCTTTTTTTCTAAAAACTGCAAAACAAAATCCTTTTTGCGCTGGGAAACCGGTAATGTGTGACCACCTTCAAGAATTAATGTTCCACAATCGATTTTGCGGTCATATACCTTTATTTTTGATGGATTTACTAGACAAGAATGATGAGTCCTTATAAACCCTTCCGGAGCCAGCATTTCTTCATACACACGAAGATTTCTGGACATATAAATAGGGTCTCCATCTGATAATATAAATTTTGTGTAAGCCCCTTCTGCAATACAATACAAAATATCGCAAACCCGGACAAAATAGGTCTTATCCGTATCTTTTAGCACGATTTGGGCTTCTTTGGGTTTTTTATCCATCAGTTGCTCCATCATTACCGTGAGTTGTTTTTGAAGGGTATGCTGTTTTACACGTTTTGATGCCTTTTCCAAACAAGCGGTCAATTCATCAGGATCTATAGGCTTGAGCAAATAGTCAATGGCACTGAATTTGAATGCCTGCACAGCATACTTATTGTGACCCGTTGTAAAAATCAATTGAAACATAGGCTCTGAAATCCTTGATAGAAGGTCAAAACCGGTTCCATCATCCATTTCGACATCTAAAAGTAAAACATCAGGTTGGTGTTGATGGATGGCAACTATGCCGGTTTCCACACCATCGGCCTCATAGATGGTATGATTCTCATCTGACCATTGCAGGATCATGTCTTTCAGAATTTGTCTGATTTCATCTTCATTATCTATCAACAGGATTTTCATTGCTTCACATCTTGATTACTTTTGAATAATAAAGGTAAGTGAATTTTGATAATAGTTCCCATACCATCTTTATTATTATCAATGCTAAACCCGGCCTTGGTTTTCAATTTGATGTTCAATAAATAGATTCTGTCTTTAATGATTTGCCCTGCCCTGCTGATATGGTCAGTTTGCTCTTTTACACTTGTGTTCATCCCTTTACCATTATCTATCACCTCTATCATCAATTCATGGTGATGTATTCCGAATTTTATATCTACATGACCGGCATAGTCGATACCTGAAAAACCATGTTCGATACTATTCTCAATAAATGGCTGCAAGATCATAGATGGTATGAGGATGTCATCCACTTCCATATCAGGATCAGTCAGGATTGTATAACTGAATGTATTGGGAAATCGGATTTTTTGTACTTCAAGATACTCATTGAGAAAATCCATCTCTTGTTCTATCGTAATATATTCTTTGTACGTGCTTTCCAATGTTTCGCGCATGATATTACTAAATTTAGAAAGATTGCTCGCCAAAGCATGGCCGTCGTTGTCTCTTAATGCAAATTTTTGAAGCGTGGCCAGGGCATTAAAAAAGAAATGCGGATTCATTCTGGCCCTGTTGAGTCTTTGTTCTGTTTCGAGAATATCATGCTGGTGTTTTAGCTTCTGCTGTCTCAGATACAGCCCTAAAGCCAATATTGCAAAAAGGCCGGAAAGGGCAATAAGTAGATAAAGTTGATTTTTTTTCTCCAGATCTTTAATCGTAATTTCATTTTTTGCCTGATGATATTTTTTCTCTAATTCTGTAACAGCTTCAGATTTTTCCACGGTACGAATACTATCATTGATGGCATTTTTCAATAAACACATTTTGTACGCTTGTCTAAAATCTCCTTTTGCATTTCCTATTCTCTCCTGCAAATCATATATGTTCGCAATGTAGGCAGGATTTATACTTCTTTTGACATAATAGAGTGCCGAATCAGCACATATTTGCGCATCGTCCAAATCTTTTAACTCAATAAGAATATCTGCTTTATCAGAAAAATACAATTGACAAGCATCGTTGTTTGTTTTGTCAATATAAAGATAAGAAGAATCCAGCAACGCAATGGCTGTTTTAAAATCTCCTTTTTCATATTCAACAGCCTGTGCCAAATTGAAGGCTTTGCAAATTCTCTTGTTGTCTTTTAGACTTTTAGCCCATGTCAAATATTGATTGCTGTACATTTCAACAGAATCCAGGCTTGTTTTTGTACCTGTATCCTGATAGTGCCAAAGGTATCTGTTGCATAAAAATGAAATTATACTATACCTTTTATCAATAGGAAGTTTCGGTAATAATTTTGCCGCTTTTCGGGTATAAATGATGCCCTTTTCAGCTTGATTGGTTTGATTAAATAGCTGGGCAGTCATGGTGTATCCCATGGCCAACTCAAAAATATTACCAGCTTTCTCGGCACAATCTATCATTTTCAAACTATATAACTGAGCATTTACAAAATCAGCACGGCTATAATGTATTTGTGCTTGAATTTTAAAGACATTTAATAAAATCGTATCACTGCACGAGGTTGATGTATATAATTGCTCCGCTTTTTTTATAATGATTTCTGCCGAGTCAAGTTTTAACTCATCGGTAAGTCTGCTTCCTATCATTTCATACCCTTTGGCTTTGCACAAGTTATCAGAAATAGTTATTAGCCTTGCAGATATATCAGCATCCGAATTATTTTCTTTTTTTAATTTATTGAAGTCTTTACATATACATTTACTCTGCGCATATGCTGTGGCGCCAGAGAGTAACATTAAAAAAATAATCAATTTTGACATAACAATTTTTTATGGGTTACCACCGATGAATGATACAATAAACATAGGATCTATTTGCCGCAGACAATATATGGCACAATATAAAGCATGAAGAATAAGAAACCAATGATTCTCATTGCAATGAGCAGGATTTATTATTACTTCAAATAAATTTTTGTTTAAGTTTGGTGTTAGATTGGTTTTAATTTCCAATAATATTTGGTCCTCCTCATTTTTAAGAACAAAATGGTTTGTATTACGCTGGACTTTAAGGCAATATTTTGTCCTTGTGTAAATATTTTTGATAATAAAACTACGCTGATTTTCTGACTTGATCGAAACAATTAACTTTTCAATGATCGGGTTTTTGAAAACGGTAATCCAATTATCATTGCTTAATTGTTGTATTCTGAAAGTTTCATCTCCTTGTATATGAGCCGCATTGTAATCTTCATCTTTGTAGATGAGCGTGCCCTTTTGACATCCTGACATAGACAGCAATTCAAATCGAAAAATATCAATAACATGTACCTTCAAAATTAATTGATTTATCATCTTGCGCACCAAAAAAACTACTTTGTGGGTTTTCTCAAAATTAGGATAATTTAACTTTAAGTCCACTATGAAAAGAATAATTCAGGGACAAAGAATCACTCTTTTCAATCAGTTGATAATCTAATATTTGCAAACCCCAGGGACTTCGAATCTTTGTGCCATTTTTTTATTTTTGATTTTTAATAGTTGACTCAATTTTACAAAGATAAGCAATAAGGACTCCGTTTGGGCATAAAATAGGCCACACATTTGGTAAGTGCAGGTAGCTATTTGATAACTGACAAACCAGTGATCAAAGGGTCAATCCAAATCGGATCCAATAACTTTCAACATGTAGGTTTTTGATGTACATTATCTCTTTTTTGATGTACATTATCTGATTTCCTGTACTCACAACCTCTTATGCAATAACCATTATCTGATTTCCGATACCCATTATCTGTTTTTCGAAATCCATTATCTCTTTTGCGATATCCAATATCTGATTTCCTATATCCATTATCTCTTTTTCGATATCCATTATCTTTTTTTTGATATCCAAAATCTGGTTTTTAATATCCTAAATCTCTTTTCCGATATCAATTATCTGATTTGCAATATCCATCATCTCTTTTCTGATGTCCAATATCTCTTTTCGAATAACCATGATCTGATTTTCGACGACCAATTTCTGATTGGTGATGTTCAATATCTATTTTTTGAAACCCATTTCTTCCAAATCAATACAAAATTTATACATTAAATTAATTCAATATATGTAATTTTATTCTATTTTTACAGTTTAAATCATTTTTTACATCTTAACTCCTTCAAAACTTATCAGAATATGTTTAAAACAACCTTTCATTTCAGTATTTTCATCGCCTTCCTTTTATCTCCAGGAATAGTTTCAGGGCAGGTCACCGGCGTAAAATATTTTATAAAACACAATACTAAAACCAACCTGTACGACTGCCATTTGATCATCACAGAAGGTAGTGCCACATCAACTATACACAGGACACAGTTTAATGCACAATACAGCATCGTTGCACCTTCCGGCTCGATCATGCAGATAGCTGAGCGCTATTTTCCACTTCAAGACCATCAAACCTACACAGGAACAAAACCATGTGAATGGAAAATAGCATCGGTCATCAGGACACCTGAGGTAACTCCGGACAAGGATTATTTTGGAATTGTACCTACACTTGGACCGTCGGCACAGTATGATAACATTAAAGCCGGAGACACTATAAAAATATTCAGTATCTCCGTCGAACCCAAACCAAAAAATATTTCAGAAGTTCGTATCTTTGATAATGCTTCTGATCCCACTTCTTCAGCCACAGGCATGCGTGGAGCCAATTTTGGTAATGGATTTACCATCGGCGGAATCACACAGTGTTATACAGGAAATCATACACCTACAACGTCAAGCAAACAGAAATTCATTGACAAATCAAAAAATAAAGACTTAAAAATGAAATCTAAAGGCTAAGGTTTTGTCAAAAAAAGAACGTATACAACCCATATTTGCCTACTTTTGCCTAAAATATATTCATGTCTGCCATTCGTAAGCTGTTTCTGAGTCATGTAGCACAAACCAGTGAAATGTCTATGTGTCTGGAAGTAAGTCATGCATCCGGTGTGTATATTTATGGTTCTGATGGAAAAAGATATCTTGATTTCAACTCAGGTATTGCAGTGAGTTCACTCGGACACTGTCACCCTGAAGTTGTAGATGCTATCCAAAAACAAGCCGCCACATACATGCATACGATGGTCTATGGCGAACATATACAATCCCCGCAAGTAGAATATGCTACCCTACTCTCTTCTGTGCTGGACAATGGCCTGGATTCCGTTTATTTTGTCAATAGTGGTACAGAAGCTGTCGAAGCGGCCTTAAAACTAGCCAGAAAAAGCACCGGAAGAACCGAAATCATCTCTTGTTCGAGGGCATATCATGGCAGTACCATCGCCGCTGAAAGTCTGAGAAGTGATGATGATTTTACCAGAAATTTTTTACCTTCCATTCCCGGGGTTAGACATATTGATTTTAATCAACCGGACCAACTGGAACGAATCACGCACAAAACAGCCTGTATTATCCTGGAACCCGTGCAAGCCGAAGGTGGCATCATCCCGCCTGTGGATGACTACCTGATAAAAGTACGCCAGCGGTGTGATGAGACTGGTACATTGTTGATCCTGGATGAAATACAGACCGGCTTCGGAAGGACAGGCTATCTGTTTGCACATCAGAAATACGGCATAGTACCTGACATCCTGCTCATCGCCAAAGGTATGGGTGGAGGAATGCCGATAGGTGCTTTGGTAGCAAAAAAGTTTCTCATGTCAGCATTGGCCAAAAATCCTTCTTTAGGTCATATCACTACTTTTGGCGGACATCCGGTATGTGTTGCTGCAGCTCTCGCCACATTAAAAATATTGCATCATCAGTCCTATGTCTGCGAAGTTTCCGCAAAAGAAATCCTGATCAGAACATTACTGCTTCATCCCTTGATCAAAACCATACGTTCTTCTGGTCTTATGCTGGCTGTAGAACTGAATGATGCGAAGCATTTGACTCCAGTGATTGATGCAGCTATACGCAACGGTGTGCTGATTGATTATTTCCTCTTTGATCAGACTTCCTTCAGAATAGCACCACCACTGATCATCACTACAGATCAAATCATAGAAGGTGTTCAAAATATTATTGCCGCTCTGGATGAAGTAAATCAAAATATAAAAAAATGAAAACTAAAATGCCTGAGAGATGAAGCAGAATATTTTTAAAAAGCTGCTGAGTTACATCACAGAAATACATATAGAGTCTGTCCAATCCGACTATAATGAATCCCTTCAGGTATTCCTAAAAAACGGTAGATATCAATTGTGTACCACCAATGCAATCTACTCATATGCTGATAAGTATGATAATTTCAAAGAAAGTTTTGATCGTTTAAACCTGGAAGCTCCTGAAGTAAAAAATGTTCTTTTGCTCGGTTTTGGTCTGGGAAGTATACCCTTTATGCTGGAGAAAGTATTTGGAAAAAAATACACCTATACCGGAGTAGAAATTGATGAAGCGGTCATTTATCTTGCTTCCAGATATGTGATGGATGAATTGGATTCTGAAATAGAACTGGTACAGGCGGACGCGTACGCATTCATCAATCAGAACCACATCAGATACGATCTCATTTGTATAGACATATTTGTAGATGATAAAATTCCGGAGTTATTTCTGACCGAAGAGTTTCTGCAGGATGTATCGGACAATCTCTCTAAAAACGGATTTATACTTTTTAATCATCTGGCCTTCTACAAAAGTGACAAGATAGCTGCAAATGAGTATTATGAAGATATTTTTATACGCGTCTTTCCGGAAGCTACATCGCTCGATGTCAATAAAAACAGGATGATGGTCAGTGATAAATCCCGGATATTGAAACAGCCATGATATTTTAAGCATATGAATATATCATAGGTTCGAAAAAAGATTACCTCTACTCGTCAGTCTAAAATGAATCCCTACTACACTCTTAGCAATCCACGAAATCCCCTGGCAGCATAATATGATTCTGCTCCATTGTGATAAATAAATACGGTCCCATACCGCCAATCACCAAAAATGGCTCCGCCCAAAGCCCTGATGCTGGCCGGTGTGACAACCCAACTCGATGTTTTGGTGTCGCATTTGCCAAATTGCTGCAAAAAACGATATTGTTCTTCGGTCAACATATCTATGCCCATCTCTTCAGCCATGCCCATCGCACTATTTTGAGGTTTGAACTCTTTTCTGGACTCCAGTGCCGTATGGTCATAACAAACACTTCTCCGACCCTTTGGGCTTTCGACACTACAATCATAAAAAAAATATTCGTCTGTGGCTTGATCATATCCCAACACATCCGGTTCTCCTTCTGTTTCTTCCATCAGATATAGTGACCATAACTTTTTTGGATCAGACTCCAGTTTTGTGTGGATTTTTGACCAGTCAAGATCTTTGTGGCGATGCATATTTTTTTCAAACCGTTTTTTTAGAATGTCCAGCAAGGAATCGATTTGTTCTTGCGACAACATATTTTTTTGATTCATCGTGTATCGTTTATAGATTTATATAAAAATTATTTTATCATTTTTAAGTTGGTCGGACAAGTGCCGCAAGTTTAAGTGGTGCAACTTCACAATACGATGTCGTAAGTGCGTCCGTAAATAAATCCGGATGCACCATGTTCAATTCTACAAATGTCCATCCTTGTTTGCCCCATTTGTTATCTACTGGAAAAATGACGGTATTGTCAGCAGATGAAAAAACATCCTGATCAATTTCCGACAATTTTATACATACTCTTTGTTTTTTGTCATCGTAAGTCGCAAAGATTTTTTTATTCACTCTGAAAGACGTTTTTTCAAAATGGGGTTCTTCCGTTGTTTCAGGAAACGAAAGGGCAAGCGCTCTCACTGTGTCTATACTGACCATAATTATGGATACATTAATTGCTGGGCGATCATAAAATAAAAATAATAAAATGTGTTAGATTAATTTTGTTATAACTACCACGGTCCATTCTGTTTAACTTGATAGAAGTCTTTACCATCAAACCGAAAAAGTCCGGATCCTGCACCCCACCACATATTTCCTGACCTGTCTTGATACATACTTTGAACACAACAATTTAAGCCATCCTCAGGCGTAAACACAGTAAACGCTTTGGGATTTGGTAAAGAAACGGAAGGGTCAAATCTAGTAGTACTGCCTCTGGCTGTAACCCAAATAATTCCTGACTGTTCTATAATTACTCCCCAAAACTCAGTTCCTCCCAAGCCATCTTTTGGTGTATATTCGGTAAAGGTTTTTCCGTCATATTTGCAGATACCGTTTTCCATGGTAAACCACATATTTCCTTTTTTATCTTCAGCCATACCTCCCGCGTAGTTCTCGCTCAAACCTTCCTTTTCATTGAAGTTTATGAACGTTCTTCCATCATAGCGAAAAACACCTTTATCCGATGAAGCAAACCAAATATTTCCATAACTGTCTTCCATCATGCCGGCAACATTGATAGTTGGGAGTAGTTTAAACAGTGAGAAGCATTGATCACCTTCCCTATCCTTTGTTGGGTCATATCGGTAAACACCACCATGCGTACCAACCCAAATAGTACCGGATTTATCAACGAGTATACTTTTTCGACTTATATCGATATGATTTAGTCCATCTTTTTGATTATAATTTCTGAATATTTTTCCATCATATTTATAAACACCCTGGTCAGTCCCAAACCAAAGATTACCCGTTTTATCTTCATTAATAGCAAATACACTTTCGGAATGAAAACCCTCAGGATTGGAAAAATAGGTGAGTGTTTTTTCATCATACCTCACTACACCTTCGCCTATAGTACCAAACCATAAATTTCCTTTGGAATCCTGAAAAATACTACGTATATATTGACTAACTAAGGTAGTGTCAAAATCGGGAGCCACAGCAACAGCCTTAAAGTTTTTAATTATAGTTGGACCGGAGGCAGAAGTATATGGGTCTTTAAGCTTGGTTGGTTGTTCTTGTCCTTTGCAGGAAAAAAAAGTTGTCAAAAAGACAAAAAGTACTATTTTGCACCATACCATAATTCTATTTTTACTTTCTAAAATTTTAATTTAGCCATTTTTTGACAGGCCCCCACTTTTGCCAATGAAAACTCAGTAACTGATAAACTCCGTCATTGATGTACTGCTTAAATTTACCTCAAATATAAACAGGTTGTTTAATTTTTAGATGTTTTTCGCGATTTTTCCTGCGATAATGATTCTTTAAAAAACAACAGAGAACTTATTCTCCTTATTACTATGAAACTGATGTAGTCAGAATGTCTGATAATATCAATTTTTATCATAATTACAAACGACGAATTGTGAACAATGAATATTATAGTCAATTTTGATAAACAAATTTTTTCAATGATAAATCAAAGTAAAATTTACCTGCCCACTTCAGATCAGACGGTTCCGCATCTTTTTTCAATCAGTTTTTTATCATACCTAATTTAGAATTGAGGTGGCTTCGGAATGTCTTTGATGTAGACAACAGAAAAAATACGAATTTCTACTGCATTGATAATCAAATGCTCCACCTATAAGTATTTAGTAGAAAAACGGTTGATTATGTTGTACTCGCTTTGATTATCATTCAATTTGTGATAATGGCTTAGACACACAATGGGTTCCTTAGGTTTGGCCAGCAACCATGATTTACCTATCTTAAAGAGTGAACGCTGTGTAGTAATTTATAGTTAAGGAAAGTGACTTTGACCTAGTAAATTGTGTGGTCTGCGACAAAATTTCAAAAAAAGACCTTGTCATTGGCGGAATCGGCAGGGTTCAACAAGGCATTCATCAAATGTCCGTTGGAGACAACCAAAGCAAGGTTGTTATAGTCCCTTTTCTATCTCCATACCGGAATTTTTACATAACTGTCATTGTACCATTTTACTTTTAAAGGTTCTTTGGCATCTTTTATTGATTCTGTACTTACTTCTTTGCCTGTTCCATAGTTCAGTTGTGAAAAAGGATTTTTATTAACGTTTATTGATATTAATAATCTGCTTCCTTTGCTTAATTGTTTGCTTACCAAATGTGAATTTGAAAACGGGATTGTTTCAATGACATTTGGGGATAGCAATTTTCTTTTTGTAATATCTGTTGCATAACTGGCCCGTCCAATAAAATAAGACAGATGAAAATATTCCCCGTTCGGCATAACTTCGTACAAAGTAACACCGATATCCATGTCTTTTTTATTGATACTTGCTTTTATTTGTCCTAAAAATGAACCATTAATTATGGTAGGTTCGGTAATCGGGTCGCTTATAAATAAAAAGCCATTGCTTGTATCTACTTCTTTGCGTATTAAGGGTTCCGGATAATAATCGTTATTACTACTTTCTCTATCTGTAAAATCAACTTCTTGTGATAGATAATTTTTCTTAGTTGGCTTTTTACTACTTGCAGTATAAAAGTTTCCCGATTTTTTATCTGTCAGATAGAGAGTTAGAAAACCATTATGCATTTTGTCAATTGAAGGAGCACTTCTCCACTCATTGGCTCCCACCACTTCATAATTGATTCTATCTTTCAGCATGGCTGGTTTAGTCCCATTTTTTAAAACATAATCAAACCATTGGTAAGTGATTTTGGTTATATCAAATAGAGCAATAGAATCCACTTTATAATCATACAAAATAGGTTCTCCACCTCTTTGCGCCCCAAAATGTCCATAAGGTCCAATGATAAGGTAGGCAGGTGTTTCCGGGCTGTATTTTTGGAGTTCTCTTAGATAATATAAGCCCGAACTTTGCCCATCATTGTAATAACCATCAAATGCCAATACTGGTATTTTGATTTGAGCAAAGTCTTTTTTATAAGGTGTCATGCTTTGCCAATATTTGTCAAAAGAAGGATGACTTATCCATCGTTGAAACCATTTGTTGGGAGTACCATCAATACTGTCTAATCTATTGTATGCAACTCCCGTTTCCCACCATTTGTTTTGCATCTTCCTAAAACGCTGTCTGTCATCTCCTACTAATGTGTCCAAATATTTATTATTGCCAACATAAAATGCCCATTCGTAATTGGGGTTTACGAAAATATTATTTTCCACAGGTAAGCCCTGTCCTGGTCGATTGGCAACATATGGGACAATTGTTTTGAGTGCAGGGTGCACGGTTTTACAAGCAGCCCATTGTGTAAAGCCGTTATAACTACCGCCATACATACCAACACTGCCATTGCACCATTTTTGTTGGCTAATCCAATCTATCACATCATATGCATCATTGCCGTCATTCTCATAAGGGAATATTTCGTCTTGACTAAAACGTTTACCCCTGGTATAGGCAATTACGCCTACATACCCATGATCTACTGATTCTTTGGTGGTTCTAATATCTCTGCCTTTGTCTCTGACATAAATGGTAAACTGAAGGATTACTGGTTTAGGAGTTGTATCTCCCTTTTTACGAACCACGATGGCTGATATGGTAGCTCCGTCTCTGGTTCTGATCATCACACTATCTTGAATATCATACCCTTTGTGAGCAGCTTCTAAAGTTGCGGCAATGGTCTGCTGACAAAACATATGACAACTTAGTAGTGTAATTGCAAGTAAATGAGTGATTTTAATCATTATCTTGGTTGAAATCAATGTATAAATATGATGAATGACTTCATCAGGTAAATCATATGTTATAAAGAAAAATTCATTTAACCGTAAATATGCATTAGAAAATCTATTACAAACCTAACTTGCTGCAAATCAGAAGCTTCGCCAACTTATCTTCTGTAACCATAGCGGTGCTATGCTTTTCGAAGCTAAGTCGCTGATTTACCTGCCCGACTCCGTAGGCAGGCGGGTTGCAATTTAGTCTCTCACTACAAATTCTAATGCATAATTACGGTTTAAAAAATAGAGCAACAGTATTTGTTTGTTGCTCTATTTTCACTTGATAATAAAATCAGTTTTAACAAGTCTTAGTTTTCAATGACCGTCTTCAAAGTAATATACTTTTCAAGACTTTTGAGATTATGACCTTTTTCACGCATCGATTTTATAAATGCTGGAGTGGTACCTGTGGATTTGGCAGATATTACTTCCTGAATGTCGAGATCTTTAAAGCCAAGTTCTTCGTATTGCTGCATTAGCTCAGATGTTACATCTAATGATTTTAATGCAATCATGTCATTGACATCTATCTGACCATAACCGGCATTTTTGTAGCTACTGATATAACCGGCATTTATATTAAGTGAACTCATTGCGATTAGGTCATCTATATCGATATTAGGATACCCGGCATTTTTGATACTTTTGATATATTCGGGTGACAGATTGAGCGATTTTACTGCGATCAGGTCATCCATTTCGATATTAGGATATCCGGAATTTTTTATACTTTTAATGTATTCCTGAGTTATACCCATAGATTTTATGGCTATCAGGTCACTATTGGAAACATTGGCATAGCCACTTTCTTTGATCGAATTGATATATGATTTATCTATGTCCATGGATTTGAAAGCAATGATGTCATCGTCTTCATCACCGCCACCATTGGTTAGGTTGCTTGTTATGTCATCTGTTCTGTGATTATAATTTGACTGTTCCTGTTTTTTTGTTGCTGACTTATAATCAGCTATATATTTGCCATCAATGTCCATAGATTTTAGCGTTATCAATTTGTCCGCTGTCACATCTTTATATCCGGAATTACGTATTTCTTCAATGTATTTTTTATCAATGTTCATGGATTTAAGAGGAATTAAATCACCTGGCTTAAGATCATTTAGTCCGGCCATCCTGATAGAGCTGATATAGGCTTCATCAACTTTTAGTGCAGCCAAAGGTATCAGGTCGTCCTTATGCAAATTTTTGAATCCATTCTTTTTGAGCATATGGACATAAGATTCATTAATATTTATCATAAAGAAGACCAATAGGTCCTCATCTGTATTCAGATCTATTCCTTCTTTCTTCATATCATCCAGGTAGCTTTTATTGGGTAGAAACTTATAATTGCCCATACCTTTATTGCCTTCAAATCTGCCGGTAAATTCCATAGTCCCTGCTTCTCTTTTTACTGTAAATGTACCTTGTTTATCTTGTGGAAGTTGACCCAATTCACTGACAAGAAAAGTGGTTCCACTCGAATTATTACTTTCTTCATCATCCTCATTTTTAAAATGAATATTTACCTTATCATTTTTGATCGTGGCAAACCAGTATCCTGTATTTTTCAGTCCATTTTCAACCTCATTTTTTGCATCAACATTGGTGGTAGAAAGATTAACTTGATTTTGCCTAAACGGCTCGTTAAAAGAACAAATTAATAGTGCAATAACTGGCAACAGGAAAAAATATTTCCAGGTTGTGTGTACATTTGATTTTTTTGAATTCATCATGATTAATCTTTTTTTAAGAAGTGATTGATTATAATTGGTGGTAAGACTCAACGGAAAATGTGGAGCGGCTACCTTTAGCAGACTCATTTGATAATGCTCCTTGCGTATGTCATCTTTTTGCAGCATAAGAGCATCCGTGAAATACTCCAGGTTGCTTTCAAGCTCTTTGCGCCATTGCCACGCAAAGGGATTGAACCACTGGAAAATAAGCATCAATTCAGTCAATAAGAGATCAAAGGTGTGCTTTTCTTGTATGTGTATTTTTTCATGTTGCAAGACCTGATTGTACGTTTCCCAATCATATTTTTCAGGATTGATAAAAATAGTATTGGCAAAAGAACATGGTGCTTTGTCTTCGGGTATTTCCACAATTCTGAATTTACCATCCAGGATGGCAGATTTTGAATATGCTTTGAAAAGTAATAAGACTATCTGAAGCAAAAAATTGAAACCAAAAATGATCACACCAAACCAATAGAGATAGATCAGCCATTGTACAAACAAATCTTTATTGACAGTCTGACTGACCTCGGTCTCAACATTTGGAAGTGTGAAATCAGTTTGGGTACTGCTTATGTCTTCTTTAGGAGTCAACGTACTTATATGTGGTATTGTAAGATTTGGGGGTGGTTGCCTGAAGGAGAATTGTTGTGGCACAGGAATCAAAGGCAAAACAAAAGCGAGTGTCATACAGGTGAGTAACATGTATCTGTTGAGTCTGAAAAAGGTTTCATTCTGCAGGAGTGTTTTATAAAAAACAAGGAAAGCAGCTATAATGATAGCAACATATAGTGTGTAGGGTATCATTGGTTTTCTTTTTTTATAAGTTTAACAATTTCATCCAGTTCAGCTTCTGACAAGTTTTGCTCTTTGGCAAAAAAAGCCAGCATCCTGGGATAAGAATTATCAAAATACTGACTGACAATGTCTTTCATGGCAAACTGCTGATAAGCTTCCCTGCTGACGATCGGAAAATAGCAGTGCATATTCACAATGGATTCATGGTCAAGAAATCCTTTATCTTCGAGTATTTTGACGATGGTCGCCACACTATTATAATGGGGCTTAGGATCGGGCAGGTGCGGAATGATATCTCTGATGAATGCTTTGTTAAGGTCCCAAAACACCTGCATGATCTGCTCTTCTCTTTTAGCTAATTTTATCATGGGTAAACAATTTAAAACAAAGATACTACTAATTAATTAGGAGACAAACTAATAAATTAGTAGACGTGTTAATTATTTGTTAAATATTGTAATGAAGCAAGTTCTGCCTTTGAATTTTGGCTTACAGAAGTTCGTGATTTTGATAAAATATACTTTGGATCTAAAAAAAATTGTCGATTGATATCAAATGACACAATTTTAAACAAACAAAGATTCTATGAGCATTGGTTATCTTCAGCTTGATGTCGACAAGTTCCAGGGAATGATGGAAGGAAGCAGAAAATTACCTGTCTTTAATCCTGTCACTGGAAGGAAAAAATCATCAACTTTATCAGGTTAGATTTACTATTATAATTGTAATAGAAACAAATCAAATATTTTTTATATGATAGCTAAACAAACCCGAAGATGGGGTGAGTGTCGCCTTTATCACAATTCAATAAATGGTAAACCATTCAGGGCCTGATACATGGTGAAACACACAAAACTCAAATAGAAAAGTGTCCCTATCCAAATAAATGTTTTGGCTTTTGATTCTTCTTTTACACTTGAAGACATGATATAACCAAAGAGTGGAATCAGTTGCAGGGAGTGGATGCCAAAAAAATGAGCAACCCTTACATCACCGAAGAGTGTGCTCCAGTTGAGCAAGGGTAGTCCGGCCTGACCTGTTTCACCACCTACATTATGGGTATTGATGGCACTCATATAGCCGCCTAAAAAGCTAAAAATGACGAACATGATCAATCCTATTTTGATGGAAAAGGCGAAAGGACTGCTTATAGTATATGTCTTTTGCAGGATAAATCTGATAGCAATAACCAAAGTTGCCGTAGTGAGCCATACGATCATAACTCCCATCAGCGCGTATAAAATACCACCTGCCAACTCCGATTGATTGAAGTGAGATATTTTGCCGCGAAATGCCTGTACTGTGATGACTCCATTTTCAAATATCATGACAAATGATGCCAGAATGGAATACCATTTCACTTTCTTTTGGTTATTGACATAAAAAAGCAGATAGGCCATTGTCCAGGCATAGGCCCAGGTACTGATACAAAATTTGATAGGTTTTATCATGGAATTGATGCCTAATACTTCTTCAGTATTAATGATGGCATATAGACCCAGTAATATAGCAAGCATAAAAAATCCGGCACCCAAATAAGCCAGAATTCTGTTCCTGCTGAAAATATCATGAATGAATGTCTGCAATGGATTTGGTTTTAACAGTTTTGGTTATAAAAAATATAAGATAACCGACAGGGCCGAACATAAAAGTAAAAGGCAGGATCAGCGTGTATATCCATCTGGAAATTCCCAATTTTTGTGATTCCCTGACGACATAAGCCCCGACAAATAAATCAAAAGCTAAATAATGTAGCCATCCAGCCGCCACTGCATCATCATTTTGAAACAAAGCTTTTACATTGGCCAGTGTGCTAAAACTATTCGGGTCAAAACTTCCGATATCTTTACCAAATAAATAAGTATATAAGATAGCAAACAATACAACAATACCATGCAGGATTAGCACTTGTGTATATTTCCAATTTGGCAGGACGATTAAAAGTATCCAGCCAAGCAGGACAAAAGTATTACCAAATGAAAAAATGGAGGATGCATTCATATTAAGAACATTTTTAAAGGATATAAAAAGCCCCAAGATAATGATTCTATTCATGGGTGATATGCCAGATTTTTGGGGTCCCCCCCCCCCCCCCCGGGGGGGGCCGGCGGCGGGGCCCCCCCCCGCCCCCCCCCCCCCCCTTATTAAAATATATTTACAAAACAGTAGACAGTTTTTATGATAAAAATAAAACTCGATTCTAATGCTTTTTTTATGCTTAAATGGTCATCAGCCAAAGTGATATATCTGTCAAAGTCTTCGGGTATAATATTGATGTATGCTTTTGTTATTTTGAACTTGATTTATTTGAACCTCCTTATATTAAATACAAGCTTCATAATATATTGAGGCAGGCCCAGTCTTTATTTAAAGCATTTCAGGCTTGTTTCTTTTAGTCAATTTTACCATATGGCTACACCTACGATTATTCAAACTAAATCCCATCAGGCTTAGAAATGACTGATGATTCAAATCTAACAATGTAGAATTAATTGTAACTAAATTTTACTCAATACCATTTCCCAATTCCATTCCCAACTCAGTCCTTCATCCAATGAATAAGCTTGCGACCAAATGGGGTGAACAGCGTTTGTTGCATCCCATTTATATACAACCAGGATTTCTTTACCATTAAAAACATCTTTTGTGAAAAATTCCCCGACCTTGTTTTCAAAACTTCCCACTACCGGATGGGTATCCATTTTGGGTATGCTACTATCGATCCAATAAATAGTCCATAGCTTTGTTTGTGGATCAAATAATCTAACTGCCATGCCTTCAAAGGGTACACCATCGAAAAGAGCATAATAGTTTTCAATATTGCCCATGAGTGTTTTTCGAAGATGAATTTCTGATTCAAATGTTACCCATTCAGTGCATCCTGCCAATCTTTCTTTTAGCTTTCGGTTCTGCACATGCCATTTTCCTTCCAGGAAGTCAAAGTCCGAATATGCAGAAGTAGCAGATGGAATAATGGTCAAGTTTGGATGAAAGGATGTGATTTTTGTTAAATCCATTTTGTTTTGATTATTTAGTGCTTAAAAAATAAAAATTATGCTCTTCGTCCAGCTCCCAATTTGTAGCCATATAGAGTTGGTTGGCGATACTATTTGTCTTTTCTGTTTCTAATGATAAGCCACATGCATCTGTTTCGACTGCAAAAGTTCTACAAGCTTCAATCAGTGTTTTGCTGATTCCCTGACCTCTGGACTCCGGTGCCACAAAAAGATCGTTCAATAGCCATAAACGTTGCATTCTGGTAGATGAAAACAAAGGATAAAGCTGGACGAATCCAACCAACTTACCTTCTTTTTCGCAGAGAAACACCACTGATTCTTTTCGGGTCAATCGATCAGTCAAAAAAGATAAAGCACCGGCAATATCGCTTTCTTTGTGGTAGAATACACGGTATTGGTTAAAAAGTATGGCCAAACCGGGCACATCTTCCACCGTTGCTTTTTTAATTTTGATTGTTGTCATGATTGCATTATATGTTAATAATTCTAAGAAGCTATCAACTCAATATTCTGATCAATTGTTTTTCGCTTATTAAGCCCACTTTATTCGCTACTTCAGCACGGGACAAATCAGGGTTTTTGAGTAAAGTTTCCGCTCTTTCTTTTCGTATCAGTCTCACAAAATCATTTACCGTAATACCTGTTTCTTTTTTGAAAATTCTGGTAAAATTGCGTTCACTCATATTAGCAATTTCAGCAAGGTCCGTCAAGTACATTTTCCTGGCAATGTGATCTATGATATAGTCCTGTACAGCATGGATGCCGGCATGGATATGATTACGGAATGTCAGGTATTCGCTTTCCTGTGCAGCATTGCCTTTTCTTCGATGGTACACTACCAATTCACGAGCTACCAAATGTGCGAAGTGGCATCCTTTCAACTTTTCGATAATGTAAAGTGTCAAATCTATACCGGCAGCTATTCCTGCACTCGTATAGATCCTGTCCTGATCCGTAAAAAGGATATTTTCTATCACCTGTATCTTCGGAAATCTTTCTTGCAATGCTTTGGTTTTTTTAAAATGTGTCGTACAGTTTTTTCCATCCAGTAGTCCTGACTCTGCGAGTGCAAAAGCTCCCATACATATGCTGCAAATATTGACACCATTATCATACTGATCTCTGATCCACTCAAAAAGACCACGCTCGCTTACAAAAGATGAAGATATCATAAAATCATAGGCAGAACCCGGTATCATAAGAAAATCTCCTTTGCCCAGCTGAATCTTTGAGTAATGAGTTACCTGACCTATCGGCAGACCACTTGTTGTGGTCACTTGCTGACCCATTGTACAATATTCAATGACAAATTCAGCACCAAAGTCTATCGCCTCATGCAGTGCTTGGTCAGGTCCCGCCAAATCGAGAATATGGATATGCGGCAATAGCAAAAAAAGAAATTTTGTCGGCATGTCTTCCGGTTTACATCGCAAAGATAAGCTTTAAAAAAGATTCCGGCAGGACAGTAAACGGACATATTCGGCCAAATTTGAGTTAGTGAATTTCCTGCTTTCGACAATTGACATAAAATGTTTACACAGAGTAGATATTGTTTTAAACCAAATTTGGGTTTATTAACTTTTTCACATCGAAGGGTTAAAAGATAACATATTAAAATATGAATTTTATCATAGTGGTTCAAATCTTACTTTGGCTTTTAGGTATCTAAATATCTTCAAAAGTATAAGACGGTGCATCTAAAGTTAAACTGTATAAAGTAACGTCTTTTTATATTTGCCTCCCCTTTCTCAACTGTATGATGGATAAGATATGAATAAAAACAGCAGAAGGCATCAAAAAGCCCGGGACTAATGGATAGGGATACAAGCCAAACTCTTTGGGAAAAAGCGATGTCTCACCTCCATATAAATGTGGGAAATAAATGGCAGTGACAAATAAAAATATGATGGAAGCGATCACTCCCAGCCCCAAATAATTCCAAAGCAAGGCAAGTGATCGGTAATATGACTTTTTCTGAATCACATAATATCCAACAATGGGAGCTGTACATGCAAATAAGATGTCAAAATTATAACCCTTTATGGTGACCAATGCCGGCAAAATTCCTTTGGCTACAGAAAAAACAAAAAGGCTTTCTATGGCTATTCTAAAGGTCTGATAAAAGATCAGCCAATGTGGAGGTATGTTATAAATCCACGCATTATTTCTGTTTGAAACCAGGAATACGGCAGTAAATAAAAATACAGGAACTACTAAAAAAATCAGTACTCTTGGCGGCAAGCTGAAGTCCTGCAATATTCCGGATTTTCCGATTATCAATATATATACTTGCCACAACACTAAACCAACCAAAAGTAATCCTTTTTTGGATTTTCTTCGCGTAGGATTGGCAAATGATGAATGAATGGAAGATATGCCGATCAAAAACAATATAAAGTTCATCAAAATGGAAAGAGCTATGTAGCCGGATTCTGGATTGATCATATTTTCTATTTGAATTGGTGAATATTTATACTCAAAATAAATTGGTTTGCAAAAGTTGTTTTACCCAATGTATTTATTTTGAGTATAATGAAGACATAATTTTTCACAAAGAAAATTATCGTCGGTATATAATTAATAAGTCTGTCATTTTATCTTATTGAGATGTTTTTTATGGTCGATTTGTCGGCGTGAGATTTCGCCAGATTTAAGGCTATTTCCAGGTGTTCAGTTGCTTTTTTGTTATCAATATCAACATAAAGATTTCCCATAAGCGAATGGTAAAAATGACTCTCGCTTAAGCCCAATTTTAATGCCTCGCGGATGGCTTTTTCTTTGCCGGAAACTTTTGAAAGGGCATACGTACGATTCAAGGCAGTGATTGGGGAGTATTCAATTTGTAGCAACTGATTGTATAATTGTAAAATATTTTCCCATTTTCCTGCATTTTCTATTTTAGTGCAATGCCAATAGGCGATAGATGCTTCCAAATGATATTTTGAAATTTTTTGCCCTTTGGCACTTTCTATTAAAAAATAATTTCCTTTTTCAATGAGTTCAGTACTCCATAGATTTTTGTCCTGGTCGTCATACAAAATGGGTTCGCCTGCCTGACTATTTCTTGCGTCAAATCGGGAGGAATGAAAACACATCAAAGCCATTAAGGCATTGACGATTGGAGTATTGGTGGTTTTGTTTTCTATCAAAAAATAGGTGAGTCGCATAGCTTCCAGACATAACTCTTTTCGTACATGTGAATTTTGCGAACTTGAGTGATAGCCTTCATTAAAAAGCAAATACAAGGTTGACAGTACAGCTTCCAATCTTGTATGAAGATCGTCTGTATTTGGCATTTCAATTTTCACATTTTCAGACCGTAACTTTTCTTTGGCTCTGAATAGACGTTTATTGATGGTTTCTTTATTGGTCAGAAATGCTTCTGCAATTTCGTCAATTCCAAAGCCGCAAAGAATTCTTAATGCGAGTCCTATTTGAGCTTCTAGTGGAATGATAGGATGGCAAATGGCGAAAATCATTTGCAACTGACTATCCGTAATATTTTCAATCGACAAATCGACGTCAATTTCCACACTTTGATCTTGATGGTATTTGAAATCTGCAACTATTTTTTCGGAAAATGTTTTGTGACGTTTGAAATAGTCTTTGGTTTTGTTTTTGGCAACGATGTACAGCCACGCCGTTGGATTTTCGGGAATACCCTTTAAGCCCCACGTTTCCGAAGCCAATAAGAATGTATCGTTGGTAATATCTTCTGCAATTTCAATATGAACAATACCAAACAACTTGCAGAGTACAGAAATTATCTTTCTGTACTCTGTTTTAAAAAGTTGTGGTATTAATTCCTTTTCGTTCAATGGTTCAACTTAGTTGTTCATTGGCACTACATTTCTGACCTCAACATGTCCGCCAATATTTAGTATCGGGCACCCTTCAGCCAGTTTCATGGCCTCATCCATATTGGCCGCTTTTACAATGATGTAACCTCCAACAATTTCTTTTACTTCTGCATAAGGTCCGTCTGTGATGACATGGTTTGGCTTCAGCGTTTTTCCTTCGAAACCCAAACGGTTTGTACTCAAAAATTTCCCCTGAGCTGCTATCCCACCGATCCAATCCTGCCATTGTTTGATGCTTGCCTGCATTTGTTCTGGTGATGGTTTAAACGATGGATTGTAATCGTTTCTGAAAATCATCATAAATTCTGTCATTTTTTATTGCTTTAGATGGTTAAACCCGGATTATCCAACAGAAAATCTATTCCGTCTTAAAAATACTTCAAAATAAGGGTCCGCATAGACGGATTGTTTTCCTTCACTCACCATAGTGGTAACTATGCAGCGTTCACACAATTACTTATTTTATTGTACTTTCAAGCCTCATAACGAAGTTCTACTGAATAATTCGCGCTAAAATTATTTGTTTACAACTCTATGACGATGGAAGAATGCTGAATTGGACACATTGCACTGATTTATTTTTCTGTGGTCATTTATTACTGATATTTTCATGATGAGTTCTTTCAGAAGTGTTCAATTTTTTGAAAGTGTTCTATTCTGAAGTAATGTCAATCCTTATTTACAAACTATACCTTCGGAAGTAGCGGCTTACTATTGTTCATTTGAGTCTTCACGTGAATCCAAAGTATCCAGGTCAGAATCAGAGTGCGTATAATATTCTGCACAAATATTTAAACGCCTTGCTACCCTGGACCGACTTTGTAGGAGGGCTCATTCCCTAAATAGAGCCCTGACTTTTTACTTAATTTTTCATTTAGGATCTGAAACGACGCAATCCAGTAGGATGCGGTTCCTTCTCTATCTCATGCTTTTTTAGCATTCGATTTGCTTTGCAACCGTTCAGTCATCCTTCAGGCCTGTCAGGTCCAAAGCGACCTGGGGTCGGGCCTGTCAGGTTCGTAGCATCCTGAGGTAAATTGATGAAATACTCCATCCAGTCAAATTCTAAAAAGTACTGTTTGCTCGTTTTCATTCTTATCCTGAAAGAAGTGCAATATGTTTTACATACAGATATTCCGGTGTCAAAGAATATGTGGCACATATTTTACTATTTTTTTATATTTAATTCCTTTTTAGGTTTTTGGCTAAAACAGTGTTTTTTTATGGTTACTCCAATAATCTTAAACCATTCAAATTTGCTTTGCAGTTTTTCAAAAACTCATAGGATAACTTATCTGCATGACAATCGATAAACTCAACACGTTTTAAATCACAATACTTGAAGAAACTATTTTTAATTGTTGCATTTTTAAAAATTACTTTGGAAAATGCACAACTTGAAAAAGAGCAATCTTCCATTAATCCAATAAAAGTAATTTCAGTAAATTGGGTGTCTTTAAATGAAGCATGTTGCCAATTTGTGTTTTCAATTTTGTTATTACGAAATTCTGATGTTGAAATTTCGATCCCTGATAAATTAGCATTAGAAAAATCACAGTTCCTTACTTCACTTCCATCTATTAAAGCATCTATAAATGAAGCGTTTACAAACGAGTTGAATTTTATATCTGAACCATAAAATCTACTATTTCTTAGTTTAGCATTAACAAAATCACATTCCTTAATACTATTCCCCTTGAAAGTAATATCTGATAAATCTGCCTCAATTAGTTTACACTTTTTAAAACTGGAACCGCTTAGTTTACCATTTATATTCTTAATACCTGAAAAATCTGCATCCATATAGTTTTCTCCAGACATATTCCAATTGAGCCCCATATTATCCTTAAATTTGGAAAATATGCCATCATCTACCTTACTCACTTTGGTTACAATTTCTTTTTCTATTGTTTGAAAGCTGTCGGAAAAATAGTTCAAATCAACTCCAAAAATTTCAGCCAACCGATTTAACGTAGTTATGTCGGGCATAGATTCACCACGTTCCCATTTACCTACTGCTTGCGGACTAATTGAAACTTTTAGAGCAAGGTCTGCTTGTGAAAGATTTATGTTCTTTCTTGCTGTGGCAATCTTGTTGCCAATCATTGTTGCATTTAACGTCATGTTTTTATGTTATTAGTGATGCTGCAAAATTAAACTGTCCGGCAGGCAAACTATAAATTTTTCCGCTACTTGAAGTTGTAAACGCACTAATTGTAGTTGTTATTTGACAACCAATGGTTGTTTTATGTGCAATCTTTCATTCTTTAGTCTGTTTCACTAAATTATTAGTATTAAAGAATTCAGGATTAGTGTTGGTGTTCAGCACAAAGGTAAGTTAAAAACTTGTCCGTCCTTTGTGGAAGGTCATTATCAGGAATAAGGATAATGCTTTCAATTGAATGGGCTCTCAATGCTATCTTTTGGCTTAATTTAATGTCAAATATAATCAGGATGATTTTCGAATGTTATCTATCCATGACTACACATAAATTATACTATTAAAGCCTTTGTATTCATTGACATTGTTTTGTAGCTAACATTGTTTAAATTACACCATAAATTAGAAAAGTTCCTATTAAAAAAGAGCATGGAGAAATTAGTTGAAAGTAAAATGGTTTAAAATTGTCTGCAATTTTTAATGAAAAATTATGGTGAATTGTACGAGGAATAAAGAATAGCACAAGAGTTGAGATAAGCATTATCCAACCATAAAATTTGAATATATTGGGATATTTGGCAAAATCTGAACATATAATCATAGCTGACGCTGGAATTAGTCGTAGAGTTATTTCAATATAGTTTATTAAATTAGTACTAGCCATTTTTCTAAAAATCAGATTGACTTTTTTCGGTTCTAAAAGCATAAGAAATCCAACAAAAATAATGAATATTCCAAATGCGATAACTGTCCATTTTGCAAATATGTCTATCATTTTATCTGTTTTTTAATTGTTTGCACTGAAGTTGATAGGGTGGCCGCTTACACAAAAGAAAGTTGATAAAAGCCTTACTACAAAAACCGGAAATGGCAAATTTTTCCAAAGGCTCCAACAACATTTCAAGTTTCATCGCGTAAGTAATTTTACCCACAGGAAAAACATTGCTGAATATAAGAATAACGCTTTCATTTAAATGGACTCTCAATGGTGTCTTTTTGTTTAATTTAATGTCAAATATAATCAGGATATATTATTTCAGGATGATTTTCGGAAGTTTTCTGGCGATGGCACCATATAAAATATACTACCAATGCTTTATGTTCAACATGCTTAGAACTAAGTAATAGTCAAAGTGCCTGTTGATGTCCCTTTTTTATACGAATAATCACGTGCGTGCCTGTGAAGGGTTTTCACCCTGTCGGATTTATCTATCCAACGTGATTAAAAGTCTTGCCCCGCTATCTGTTTTCAGTAAATTCCGTCCTCCCGCTTCGGGCCGGATAAATTCAACAGGGCGTTCATTGCATGTCCGATGGACAAGACGAACCCTTATTTGCCAGGCACAGTGCTTCTTCTTGGTTTGTCAGTAACTCCACATTCTTAGTCCTATCCAATCATAGTGAAAATAGAAAATGACTAAGCATATTAACCATGTCGTGGTTACTAATAAATACCACTTTGTCCATTTGTTTGTTATTTGTCCAAACCTTTTAATTGTCATAATAAAACCTGCAATACTCAATACAGCAAACAAAATTGTACCAATACAAAATGTAACTGTGTAAAAATTTACTGTCCCCATTAATTGAACTTTGGTGCCAAGATATGCAAGTGATGCAAAAGCTATAATTAAAGACAGTACACCAAAAGTCGAAATGCTTCTTTTAAAATATTCTTTCCAGGAAAGTTTATTAAATAGTGCTTTCATTAGCCAAAATATTGAACTTAGGAAAAGTAATATTCCGCAGACCAAACCACCCAAAACCAAAATTCGGTAAAGTAATACTTTTGCAAACGATGTCTTTTCAAAATATGCCCCCACTCATCCAGACTTTTTTTACCTTCATCATTTGTTGTAAATAAAAACGAGGGTAAGTTGTTATTTGGTTTTTTAAAGATTGATGATGTTACAGGCAATATAACCCGGTCTGGTCGCTTAAATCCATATGAGTATAAACTATCTCCTCTCCATTCAATGTGGTAGCCGTGAAATAATTCTTCTAAATACTTGTCTAATATTTCGAATCGAGGTGATTTAAGTTGGTAGTAACCTTCATAGCTCTTTAATACTTCTCTTTCTACAGAAATCGTAGGGATAGATTTTTGATGTTGTAAAGATTGGGTAAGATAGGTAACTAATATGTCATCATAATATCCTGTATTGGTAGCACATATGACAAATCCTACTCCTAATTCCCTATTATAAGCATATCTTGAGTTAAAACCAATACTTGCACCATCGTGTCCAAAAAACGGATACTTGTAACTTAAAAAGTCAACATTTAATCCTTTCCCATATCCCGTTTTTAAACCTGATTTTGCCGGTATTGAACTTTCGGGAATCTCCATTTGCTCGACTATAGAATAAAGGGTTGGCAGATTATCAATGTTTCCATTTTTGATCATAAACTGAACAAATTTTGCCATATCTGTTGCACAGGAATAAAGCGCACCTGCACCTTTCCCGTACATAAGCAAAAAAGGAAGTTTGTCAAACTTTATTCCGTTCCATTCATAGGGGTTTGCATAAGCTGAATCAGGTTGAGTTGGTGTAATAAAACAACTGTTTGTCATTCCTATAGGTTCTAAAATTTCAGTTGTTAAATAGTCTTCATATTTTGAACCTGACAACTTCTCAATTAAGTAGCCCAAGACATTGTAACCAATATTTGAATATGCTTTTCGTTCACCTGGTTGCCATCTGCAATACATTGAGTTTTTACATTTTTCAATTGCTTGTAGTTCTGTCAGGTTCAAATCGTTGTTCCAAAAAGTATTAAACCGAAGGTCGTCAAAACCCGATGTATGTTCTAAAAGGTGAATAATTTTAACAGGATTTGTTTTTTCCCATTTGTTGGTAAAAACTATTTCAGGTGCAATTTTAGCCAGGTTGTCATAGAGTGAAAGTTTGCCTTGTTTAACTAATTTCATTATGGCTAATGCCGTAAATGTTTTAGTAATTGAAGCCATTGGAAAAAGTGTCTGACCCGTAGCTTTTAGTTTTGTGTCAATATTTGCAAAGCCAAAACCCTTTGAAAAAAGTATGGAGTCTTTGGTAACTACTGCCAGCATTAAAGAGCTTTGATGCTCATTAATCAAAATTTTATTTATAGTGTCCTGTAATTGAGTAATTGTTTTTATTGATGTCTGTGCAGGGAGTTTGAAAAGGCATAAACAAAAAAACAAGGTTATTAAAATCAGTCTTTTCTTAGTCATAATATTTGTCTTTAATTTTGTCTTGTAATAGAAATAAAAATCCAAATGCGAGGTAAATTAATGGCACTATTATTTTACTTCTTTGTCTTTTCTTTTTAATATGGGCAGACTTTGACGCAACAAAAAGTTGATGTGTCAAGAAGTCGCATTCGTCAATTTTATAATCTATCGTCATTGTCTTGTACTATTGGGCATTAGCACCGGCTTCGATTTACGATAGCAGCTCCTTATAGGGGATGCTATCAATACATCGTTTGTTAGCATCGGTGATTAGTAACTTTCATTTTTATGATGTTATTCATTAAATCTTTATAAAACTGGAACTATATATTTCCTTAGAAATCTGACTCTTTAAGGTAATAATATACTGACCTGTGGTCAAGTGATTAATATTAATTTTAATGTTTTCCGAAGTGGTGATTATTCCTTTAGAAACTACATTGCCAGCCATGTCATATATTTCAAATCTTGCCTTTGAAAACGGAATATCTTTCAAAATAATATCATTAAATGAAGGGTTTGGCACTATCGTAAAGCTTGGTTTTATGGATGGATCTATTGATGACGGCTCTACTATGTTAGTAATGATCTTTTCTGTAACAATTGGTGCATTATAATCAAAATATATTGAGGCCTTATTAGCTATAACACTTCCTTTTGCTACATTCTGATTTAATTTAAGTTTAAACGTAACATACCCTTGAGATAACTCTTCACTTACGGTACTATCAGGTAAATTTATATTTGCAAACTTTACTTCTAAAACCCTGCCATCCTTAATTTGCCATTCACATGGATGTGAATATGACAAAATATCTATGGAATTTGGGTCTAAGGTCATCTCAAAGGTATCCCGCAATATGACAAATTCTGCCGGATAATTTCCAGTGTTTTGAAATCTGATGGTGTATAATAATTCTTGGTTTAATATATTTTGGTCATATATTATATCTGCATTAGGATGAACGGATTTATCATTCGGGTCAAAAGAACCTCTGATTGTATCAATCAAATTATAAGAATTATTTGATGAATCTATGTCAATATTATTCTTTAACTCAACATATGAAGTCAAACTAATAATATCTCCAATATTAGAGTTTACTTCGGTTTCAAAAATCAGTGTTATAATTTTACTATCTCTTCCATTGAGAAAAATGTCTTCATAAGATAAATTATTGCCACTAAGACTATAGGGAGAATAACTGGAATTTTTTAAAGTAAGCTTGTCATCAAAAATAAGACCAACACGTATTATCCTATCGTTATAGGACAAATTTTCGAGATATAGATCAATTACAGTGTTAAATCCAGGTCTAAATACAAAGGGGCTCAGAATTTTTATACCTACATCATTTACTTCTTTATCAAAAGAAATACCTAATTGGATCGGATTTGAATTATTGCTGATTAAAATTGGTCCATTTGTCGCTGTGGAATATTGGGGTTCAATGATCTCAATTTTATTGTCTGCAATATCTTTTGTGATCAATGAAAATTGCCCAAGCTCATTTGTTGGCTTAATGATATTATTAACCGTTGATCTTACATGAATATTTTTTAACAGATTTTCATTGAGTTCTTTTATACCGTTCTGATTGACATCCTCAAATACTTCACCAAATACATGTATAGCATTTAATTCACTTAAAGGTCTCTTGTAAATATGCCCATAAGTACCTACATAAATATATTCATCGTCTATTTCAATTGAGCTTATATTCTTCGTTTCCAGACCTTCATTGAATGTATCCCAATTTTTACCTTCATCAAATGATACAAAAAGTCCCTCACCTATTCCGCCAACAAACAGTGTATTTTTATAGTGTTCAAAACAAATTGTGTTAGCATTATAATGAGTTTTAATTGTAAATGGAAGTGGGATTAATTCGGCGGTATTTAATGCTTTATTGTATTTGTAAATTAATTCATTTTTCTTATAATAAATATTGTCATTTTCATCAACAGATGCATATGCCCCACCTGCATCAGGGTCGTAGACGGTATAATTCACTCCATCTTTTGAGACATACCATGTTGTATTATATCCCGAATTAACTAAAATATTGTTGTTAGAATAGTTTGCACTAAATCTTCCAACTCCATCCTGCCTATCAATAACTTTCCAACTCTCCCCGTAATTATCAGAAACATATAGACTGTCAAATAAGTAACAGACAAATATTAAATCATTGATACCATAAATATCATCATTCGCTCCCACTTTTCGATATGGAAATTTCGATTTTTTAAATAATTGTCCACCAATTGTCGTTATCTCAATGGAATCTGTGGGCTTGCTTTTATCATATTTAAGTATCAAATTATCATTTAAGAAAAAAGTACTCCCCCTTCCGTTATCTAAGACATCCCAGCCTTCATCAGGTAAATTGTAATAACTAATTGGATTGGTACCACTTATAATTTTTGCCCCGGATTTAAAAATAGAGCTATTTTTATTTCCAATCATATTATTGGTAATATTAACTCGAGTGCTGTCGGCCAAATTCTGTTTGGAAAATAGATTTCCCCAATTATAATATACTATACCATTGTGAATTTTTATCGGATTATTACTCCAACTTGGATTTGGATTGACTTGCAGTGATATATAATTTGTACTATACCACCCATCCGTACTATACTTAAGTGAATATTTTTCATAAACGATGTTACCATCAAATGATATAGGATTATAATCAGAAAGGTTAAGATTAGTTAAGTTCAAATTTTCTTTATAAACTACCATCATTTCGTTGTCCAACTTATATAGCGTTATGTTGGCATTATATATTTCCATTAAAAATAAAGTAGTCTCATTTCTGTACAACCGGTAATAATAATTACTACCCAGGTCAAACAATACTTCCGGATTCGTAAAATCTTTAGTCCTTACCAATTTCCTGTTTGGGGTAAGATAATAATGATAATTTTTGAAATGCAATATTCTATTATGAACTAAAATAAATGGAAAACTTTGATTTAAATGTTCAATAACCCTAAAATTTGCTCCACGATCAGGACTCATAAAAACATCCGTGGTAGAGTAAATATATAGGGTATCATTAAATGATTCGAAGCCTTTAATGTCTCCCTGGCTATAAAAAACATCATCTTCAATTTGTGTCCAGGATTGACCGAAATTCTCGGACTTAAATATAACATTTCTATGATTTACGCTTAAATAAATAACTCCCTTATCGATAGATACATTGGTTAATTGCGATGGCAGATCATTACTTCCAGGAACAACACGCCAGGCATTGCCATCATTTACACTATAAAATAATGATGCTGACGTCAATGTATAAACAGTGTCATTAACAAACACAACATCGAGTACTTGACCTCCTCCAGGTCCACCCATATCCTGAAACTGAGCAATTAATG
Source organism: Saprospiraceae bacterium (assembly GCA_016714445.1). Lineage (GTDB taxonomy): Bacteria > Bacteroidota > Bacteroidia > Chitinophagales > Saprospiraceae > OLB9. The sequence goes on from JADJNF010000009.1 coordinate 489,285, forward strand.
ATATTGGTATAAAATACAAAAAGGATATAAATACATTGATTATTCTCATAATTAGTGTTTTGATAAATGTTATTTTAATTTCGGCTATATTTAAGATTCTTTAAAACAATCGATGGTTACACAAAAGAAAGTTGATGAAAGCCCTATTACCAAAGCCGGAAGTGTCTAATTTTTCCAAAGACTTCATCAACTATACCGTTGAAAGCCTGTCCGTCCTTTGACGGGAGGCCGGCATCAGGAATAAAGGTAACGCTTTCAATAAAATGGACTTTCAAATGGTGTCCTTTTTGTTTAATTTAATGTCAAATATAATCAGGATTTTTTATTTTAGGATGATTTTCGAGTGTTTTCTCACCATGGCAACACATAAATTATACTAAAAATTCTTTATAAGCAACACTTATAGGAATAAGAATAGTCATTGCGCCTGTCGATGTCCCTATTTTATAAAAAAAATCACGTGAGTGCCTTTGGTGAGTTTTTCACCTAGTAGGATTAATCTATCCAACGTGGTGAAAGTCTGGCAGAGTTTATCCGACTGCACAGGCGGACTACCGAAGGTACAGTTCTCCGCCAGAGGCGGATTCATGGCTTGTGCTCCGCACACCACGAAAACTTGGTTGTAATGTGCTGTTTTTTAAGTCCTTTTAAATGCTTTATTTATTCGTTGTAAATATGTCATAAGTTCTCTATCTACAATTGCACCTGTTGTAACATCATTTAAAGGAAAAATCGCATTTAAATAGTTTAAATCTTCGTCATAATCTGTCAAAATAGTTTGTCCATTATGTTCGTCAACATATCTGGTCATCCATCTATTGGTTGCAGCAATATCATCTTCAAACATTGTATGGGTTACATAAGTAAACCCATATGGAGCATATTTGTCAGTCGTTTGAAATATTGTCCAAGGACAAACATCAATTTTTAATGCACTTGCTTTAATCTTGATATTTAAAATTGAATTTACCAAAATGGCAACTCTCGGAACTCCGCCAGCTCTTAAGAAAATTGAACTGTTCTCAGGATTTATATTGACTAATATGCCATCAATGTCAACTTCAATTTTATTTTGACTAGCAAATTCTTTTTCAAATTGTTCCCAAACATTCTTTCTGCAAACAATTGGAATTCCTTCATCAGTCATCCCAGAGGCAGTCGCTGTAACTAATGCGAAGTCTCTATTCTTATTAAAGTTTACAGAGCCTATGCCACCTAAATCTGTCATTAATGTTTTACCGTAAATATCAAATACAATTCCATTTGTACTTACTTTCTCTATATGTCGTGAATGAGCATATTCTCTAGCTGAGGCAGCTTCAAAAGTCCAATATTGGCCTGGTTTACGAGGGAACCAAGAGGAAATTTGAAAATTTTTCAACCGTAATTTTTGTCCTTTTAGCAATTGTCCTGAAAGTACTTTTTCCCAAAATATTTTATCTCCTTGAATATTATCAAAGTTATATGCTTCAATCTCAACAATTTTGTCATTATCAAAGTGATCGTGATACCAAAAATCCAAATAGTCTTTGAGCCCATAATAATAATACAAAGACTTAATTATATCCCAGCCGGGATTTGATTCAAAAGGATTTATTTCAAAACTCATTCTAAGTTGTTTGTTTGTTTAAAATACCACATAACGTCGAAGCTATGTGATGGATGAAGCGATAAAGAATCTATCATCATAGCCAATGTTAGCTGATGTATTATACTTTCCTACCATCTTCAATCATGTTATTGTCCAGAAGATATGACATTACATTATAAGTTAAAGAAGGGGTAATATTTACTTGTTTTGCTATTATTTGATGTAATCCAACTGGCCATTGTCCACTTGGTATAAGATTCTTAATTTCAAATATTTTATCTTGGTCAGGTAACGTCATGTCATATTCATGAAAAATGTCTGAGCTTGTTAAGTAATTCTGGGTTTCTTCTGTAAGCAAACTAAAAATTCCCGATTCCTTCAATCCTGCAATTATCGCATATTTCATTCGCCCCTTAACAACGGTTGTCCCGCGTCCAATTATTCTATCTCTTGCAACATCGAATTTAACTTCCTCGTCACCAAGGATATTTATATCGTATGCAAATTTCAGCGCTTTACCAAATAACCGATTCGTCCTTTTTAATCCCATACGAAATCCATTTACTGATAAACGATTGCCTCTGTAGTTCAAAAAGACTTCTTTCGGATTTATATGATTAAATGAGCTGTTTTCGTTAAAACTTAAAAGTTTCAATTTGCCGTTATCATTTTCAAAAGGAAATATTACATATCCTTCTACGTTGTTACTATACCTTTTCATGTCAAGCACAACATATTTTATGTTATCACTTTCAGCTTTTTGAACTGCGACAGGGTTTAATTGCATGTACTCTGTTCTTATAGTCAACTTCTCAATAATTTCAACATCAATTGGAAATTCTGGCCTAACAATGACCGTTTCTAAATAATTTTCAAACTGTCTAAAAAAATATTCTGATATGTATTCATCTTTTAATCTTATATTGATGATGGTACCTTGATGCCCATTATCATTTTCAGTGATAAATGCCAAACTTTTTTTGTTATTAATTGTAATTATTCTCTCTTTTTTATCACCACGAATGGAGAAATTGTTCGAGGTTTTTATTTTTAATACATCTGCAAGCATAAAAACAGATATCAATCCAATACCAAAACGAGAGATAGATGTATAGTCTTCGCTTAATAATTTCTTAAAATCTGAGGATTTGTAATAACTACTTCCAACCTTAAACAAGTATTCGGAAATAACAAAATAATCCATGCCAATTCCATTATCGTATACTTCTAACCAATGTTTGCCAAATTCATCTTTCCAATGCCTTATTTTTATTTTAGGTATATATTTATCTCTGGATACTTTACTTAGTACTCGGCATGCATCAATTGAATTTTGAATTAATTCACGAAGAGCCACATTAGGAGTAGAATACAATTGCTCTCCCATTAATAATGTCATTATAGAATCGGGATTTAAATGAAGTTTAAGGTCTTGAAAAACATATCCGATAGACTTTGTCCTAGTTCTAACAATACTCGGGATAGAAATTTTATATTTTTCTAATATTTCCGTATTGTTCATTTTTAATATTGCAGTAGTATCTTGGATTTCTCTTTGTATAGTTTGTGCGAAGTTAATGACAGAAGCTTCAATAGCAGGGTGCCTACAATCGCCTGAAATTATTATTTCTCCTCCGTTTATTTCAATCGAGTGCACTGCCATGTGTTTCTGCCATTCAAATAGTGAAATTTCAGAACCCGGAAGGTCATTATCATTGATTCCTAGACTTTCAAATAATATCGCAGGTGTCCTTTCCCTGTCGAAATCTAGTATGTCACATATTCTGAGAATTGCGCAACAAAATTGAATATTTATATATTCTCCACCGATGGCCAAATTCCTTGAATACCTACTTTCAAAAGGTGAAGTCATTTCTCCAAGAACTATAGCAGGCAAATTGTGACTTTCGCAAATGTCAATTAACAAATCTTCAAATGTGGCCCCATTATATTCAAACAAATCAGTTCTGCCACTTGTAATTTTAATTGTATTAATGATCTCTTTGTACCTTTCTTTAGTTGCATGCCTCTTTCTTAATATTTCCGATAAAATAAATTCTTGAATTTGAAATAACTCCTGTTCTAAAAAACTTTTATCTTCTCCTATTGCAAATTCATGCTTTTTTCTTATTGCTTCTAGTCGTTCTGAAATGACTGGACTATCTTGCAAGAAATCTTTATAGGTATTCCCTCTAAGAAATTCGGTTCTTTCTTGAACTGTAATGGACATACCAACATCATGTATAAATGCACTCATTATAATTAATGAGATATCCAGAATGGTTAAGTTCGGTTTACAGGTTTCGTCAATTATATTACCAGCTAAATGAATTATTTTCTTTGCGTGCTCGGGATTATGTAATGTATAATTTCTAAAAGGTCCAGAGTTAATCAAATTTAACATTGGAGTGGTTATTTCAATTATCTTTTCAACCTTGCCCAGTAAGTCTGTAGATGTATTGCTCTTAAATTGAAGAATTTTGAAGAGTTCGCAATCTTGGATTGTTGCTGGAGAATTATTTATTATCTTCATATAACCAGTAAGTTTGAATTTAAAATAAGCGAAACTCCTTCGTACCTATCGCCCTCATAACTCCTTGATTTTCTGCTCATATTAAATATACAAATATACGAATGTTTATTAATACAATATTCCTTTTTTAATCTTTACTTCCCCATGTTCAAACGTCTCAAAAATAATCTGCAATCGGCTTTTTTATCACTTTGGTCCATGACAAGTCTGATACCTGTACGGTACAAAGATAAAACCCAACTTATTTCTCAACGGTGCGCAGTCCACTCACTTCATCATTTTCACCTATCCCAATGTTCAGAAACTTCTCTTTGTCTTCCTCCCATCCTGATAACTCTGACAAATGTAAATTATCTTAAGAATATAAAAAACATTTCGGGTATAAAAGTTTTTTTAGTGATGAGTTATGAGATGTGAGAGACTTGCCCGATTACCATGCAATGGCCAAGCGGGTGAGTTACGAAAGATACGTGCGCAGGTCACCCCTTCAGGAAATGGGGCTTGCCTGCTTCGTATTTGTCAAGACCTTAGCGGCTTGAGCAAGCCGGGTAGCGAAGGCAGTAATTATATTGGCAAGGTTTTCTTTTGTAGCTATACCGGAATCCAGTACTATGATGGACTTTCACTCCACATAGTGTGATCCAGGCCAGTGCTCTGTCCAGATAAAAAGTTAAATTATAATGGCCGTTATTTTTTTAAAGATCAAGAAGAAGAGCGTAAAGAAATCGTCGCAAACGATTTTAGGTCTGAACTGTGGACGCCGTGCCACAGCTTGGGCGACATCTTATAAATAATCAATGAACGGCGAGTATTTTTAACGCAGAGATTTGAAAAAAGAACCACATTTCATTAAGTTATTTATTTGGACAGAGCACTAGCGCTCTGTCCATTTAGGTTAGAACGGTGATTAATATTGCTTTCATATGCTTTTTAACGTTCGGTGATTACTTTGCAACACGACGTGATTACTTTGCAGCACGCAGTGATTTCTTTGCAACACGCGGTGATTTCTTTGTAACACGCGGTGATTTCTTTGTAACACGCGGATGTTTCTTTGTAACACGCGGATGTTTCTTTGTAACACGCCGATGTTTCTTTGCAAAACGCCGATGTTTCTTTGTAACACGCGGATGTTTCTTTGTAACACGCGAAAGTTTCTTTGCAACACGCGGATGTTTCTTTGTAACACGCGGATGTTTCTTTGCAACGTCCGGATGTTTCTTTGCAACGTCCGGTGTTTTCTTAGCAACACGCCGATGTTTCTTTGCAACACGCAGTGATTTCTTTGCAACACGCAGTGATTTACAACACCCATTGACCAATATTTGGACAAAAACAACCGTTTGGCAAAGTTGGCTCAACTCATACCCTGAGACAGTAAAGTAAATATTTATCGGTTAAAGTTAATGAATCAGAAGTTGGGAGCCGATTGTATAAATCCTTGTGTAGCAATAGGAGCAATGATTATTAAACATATAAATGATTTTAGTGACGGAGAGACAGTGCTTTACATACAGGAGAATGTGTACATTTCTCATACACACGAAAGTTTTCTCTCCGTGGCAAGTGATAAAATATACTAATAAAGCCTTGTCATCTATCTGCATTGGAACGGGAATAATTAAGACACCTTTCGATACCCTCATATAATACACAGTTTAGCCTGGCCTTTGATGGGATTTTCACCCTGTAGGATTAATCAATCCAACGTAGTGAAAGTCTGGCAGAGTTTATCCGACTGGCGGACTAACGAAGGTACAGTTCTCCGACTGAGGCGGATTCATGGTTTGTGTGGCGCACAGTACGAACACTTGGTTGTTGGTGGCAGTATTATTTGATTCCATTTTCATATTGGGTAGTTATTTTTAATGAGAACAATCTTATCAGATAATATAAAATTGCTCCCGCAATTCCTGCAGGTATGTCATTCACATCAGAAGTTGTAGCGGTTGATTGAGATAGTTCGATAACCACAACAACAGAAATTGATATTAAAGTTGCAATAGAAATACTTCTCCTTTTTGTAACTTCAAAGCGTGAAAATTTATAAGATGCAGAAGATTTTAATAATGTGAAGTTTATAATACCATCTATTATATAAGTCATTATGTAACCATTGACAAAGTCACCAAAATTATAATAATAGTAATTTTGAAGATTTTGATTTACTGGCAAAATCTGATGTGAAGTTCTTGCGCTCAACCTGAATGATTCTTGCCATAAGACCAAAAAGAAAACTGCTGTTTCAATAAACCAGGGTCTTGCCAAAAATGAAAGAAGCGATTTATATTTAGATTCTTTTTCCATTTTCACTACTTATTAGGGTATTTAAAATATTAATGCTAACGGCTATGGCTATGTGACGGCTGATAGGGAAGCTGTACATCATGGCCTTTGTTTTAATCTAGCCATTCTTATTCACTTATAATCAATTTTTGTTTATCGATTTCAACACTAAATTTCACCTTAGCATCCAAAGCATCAAAAACCTTTAAAATCGTTGCAAATCTAGCATCTGTCGCAGAGTTCTCCACTCTTGAAATTTGTGCCTTCTTCACTCCATCGAGTTCACCAAGTTGTTCTTGAGTTAAATTTTTCGCCTTTCTTGCTTTTTTGATGGCATCACCCAAGAGTTCAATTCTCAATTCTTGTTCAAATCTTTCACATTTCTTTATTCCACGTTTACCATTGTGTATGTCTAACACTTCCTCAAAACTAGTTGTCTTCATTCCACTACTTTTTTTATTCAAAATATTTATCTTTCATAGCTTTGGCTTTTAAAATTTCAGATTTTTCAGGTTTATCGCTTTTCTTAATGATTCTGTGCGTTGCGATAACCAAAGTGTTTGTTGTTCTGTTTTGTCCCAAAATGCAAAAATTCTGTTATGGCTACCAAAATTTTGGGTTCGGAAATACCAAATTCAATCTTGTAATAGTTTAAACAATTTTGGGTCTTTTTTGGATTTTGCCATTTCCATTTTAAAAAAGATTTTGTCCTTTGCTTTGACAGGAATTTTCATTAAATAATCAAAGGATAAGGGCAAAAATTCTATCTCAGAAAATTCCAAGTTATAACGTTTTTACAAAAAAATTAGTTGCTTAATTGCGAAACAAATTTATTTTCTGTGTAATTTCATTTTTGGTCGATCACAGTTCAATTGGATCGTGAGTGCTTATGAAGGAAGCGATCCCTGATTATAGCTTGTTACATGCTGTTGTTCTTTTTATTTAGGGTTTTATTTCAATGTATTATTTATCAAATTCAAAATAGTAAGTGAATCTTTGTTTGCCAAAAGGAGAATCTCCGGAGCCATTCAAAATTAAACTATTTTCAAATATTTGAAAATTATATCTACTATTTGTAAAGAGGATAGTATCTCCAATTAATTCATATGGCATTGCTGAATAAGCAAATAATTCCAAACCTTTATTTATGATGGTGTATTCAATTCTTAAGCTATCACTCCAACTCCAAATTTGATATTCATTTTCAAAGTTAAAAAAAGCTGTATCTTTTACACGAGGTTTTGCTGGAAAACTTATTAACTTTCCTGGACTTGCTGTTGGTGCATCTAATTTATCTATTTTAATTAGCCGCCAACGACTATTCAATGTTGGATCTTCAGGTGGATTACAAGAAAATATAACCAAACTGAGAATTATAATACAGAGTATTTTCACTAATTTCATAACAGTAAAACGCTAAATATTAAAACTTATTTAATAAATCGCATTAATATTGATTTTATTTATATTGAGTATAAGAATTTTGACTAATTAATAATAGTCATTTCATTTTTTTTTCTAATTTTAAAATAAATCTACAATTCAACATTTTTAGTCTCTTATTTCATATTGAACATTTAATACAGCTAAATAAAATAGATCTACTTTTATATAGTTTGGTTTGAAACCCCTCAAAAATTGCCTACTACACAAAGGAAAGTTGAACGATGCCGGTGCCGGATAAAAGGGTAACGCTTTCAATTAAATGGGCTCTCAATACTATCTTTTGATTTAATTTAACGTCAAATATAATCAGGATACTTTAAACTCAAAATAAATTGGTTTGCGAAAAATTTATTATCCAATGTATTCATTTTGAGATTAATGGCGACAGAATTATTTATCACGATGAAGACATGAGTATCATCGTCTTTAAATAAATAATTCTCGTCGGTATATTTCAGGATGATTTCCGAAAGTTTTCCGGCGATGGCACCATATGAAATATACTTCTGAAGCCTTTGTAATCAACTCTCCTAAAGGAATAGAAATAGTCAAGTCGCCTGTCAATGTCCTCATAATTTACCTAAAATCGTTTGCTCGCCTGTGGTGGGTTATTTCACCCCGTAGGATTAATCTATCCAACGGGGTGAAAGTCTGGCCCCACTATCCGACTACGGCAGGTATAGTTCTCTGCCTTCGGCGGATTCATCGCTTGACTTGCAGCCACGACGAACGCTTAGTTGTTTTACATCATTCATTCTACCAATGTTATATCACCAAAAACTACTTTCTTTTCTCCCTTATCTATGTAAGTGACCAAATAAACATATACGCCTTGAGACAAGGTTTCATGAGGTTGCCAACCATCATCTATATTACCTACTATAGCATTATCTCTGCTAAACAATTTATTTCCCCATCTGTCAAATATCTCGATGGTATATCTTTCATTGGTATTGCCTTGAGCATAAAATATATTATTGTTAATAGAGTTTTTGGATAGGATGTTAGGTAAATAAAGTTTACTTGTTTTGAATGTTACTTTTATGGTCGTAGTAGCTATACAGCCATATTCGTTGGTTACTGTGACGCTATAAACTCCATTTTCTGTTTGTAAGATTATAGGATATGGACAATCGTGGCAACTCAGATTTGTGGGTGGTGACCACAGATATGTTAGATTTGTGTCTTCGTACTCCACATTTAGCTCCAAAGCCACGGAAAATATGGTATCTATCATATCTTTAGTCACTACTTCTGGTAATGGATGCGCTACAATTTCTATTTCTTTTTCTGTGCTGCAACCGTTATTATCCACAGCAACTATTGAAGCAGGTCCAGCTTTATTTACTTTTAAAGTTTTTCCTTCTGTGGTCGAGTTCCACAATATTTGCGTATGCTTTGAGCTCACCACAAGCTCAGATTCTTCACCCGGGCAGATAGATGTATCACCAATTATGATTAGTGGCACTTCATCATGATATTTTAAATCTAATGTTGTAATGATACTATCACATGAAAGTCTATTGCGAAGTGTGTCGCTATAAATACCTTCGCTTGTGATGGGTATGCCTTGGTACATGAATAGGCTATCTCTGCAAATTTGAACATTTGTATTTTTAGTCATTGGTGCTGGCAACTGAGTGTAAATAAAAGTATCTGATACCGTGCAGCCATATTCGTTTTTGATGGTGTAATGATATGTGCCAGCTGTGTTGATTTCCTTAATTACTGAAAAACTACCATCATACCACAAGATGCTGTCAATGGTTGATGCCAACTGTATGGATATTTTTTGGTCGTGGCATGTTGTTGTGTCATTGACAGGTATTATAGTTGGAACTGGATAGATTTTAATTTGGATGGTGGCCGTATCAAAGCAGATAGCGTTGGTGGTGATGTAATATATATTCGTACTATCTTCAGGAGCAATATGTGGTATTTTATCAATGTTGTCAAAATTTGTATTGTAAAACATACCATTTTTATCTGCATCAACACTCGATATTTGTGATATGACTAATGGTACTTCATTTTCACATATTGATACGCTATTATCTTGTCCTGAATATGGCAAGGGCCCGGCAATCTTTATGGTTGCAATGGCGGTGTCTCCTGCTATACCATTGTACCATACTTGAAATCCGATTTTCACTTCTGTAACACTGGGATCATTTTCGATGTCAAGGTAAGCATTTCTAATCCCACGTTCAAAATCTGAAATAGATGTTGTACCGCTATTAATTATTCTTTGCCAGAAATTTGGTGTCGATTGTAGTATATAATTCCCATTTGGAAAGTACATATATTGTGAAAACCCTGGATCGAGTATAAAGATGTCGATGCTATCAATGGGGTATTCATTATTGATGTGTATATCTATATCGCTGAGTGGTATATTTGTAAAAGTACACAGACTATCTATGATGAAATGCTTATCCAAGGCTGTATCGTCATCTTTATCAAGGTCTATATATCGTTGGCAGGATTCCCAAGTGGGTGCGTTGAAGTGCTGAATGTCACGAATCCTATTGGTAGAGAAATTACTGGAAGTTAGTCCCAAATAATTTTTCCATCTGGTAATCTGTCCAGTGACCAAGTCCACCCTGTCTATCTGTATGGTATCTCTTTCACCTTGGTAAAATACATTTTGAATGGTGTAAAGAACAGTGCTGTCACAGGCGTATTGATAAGAAAGTAAATTGGTGTCGTCAGAGTATTGTAAAGCAATTTGATCAACATCCCACAACTTAATGTTATTAGTTGGAATATAAAGGTCTGCTATTGATAAATCAACATTTCCATCAATAAAAATATATTTATCTTTATGTTTTTCTAACTTTCTGATATACATCAACCGTTCAAAATTTGTACCAGAAGCAGCAAAACTTGGTATCTCTCTAATTATTGTAAATTGATAATTATTCACGTTGAGTATACCTTTTGTCGCACCACCAATATAGTATAGCGAATCGTTAAGTTGATCTATTTGGTTTGTTTGATGATAATTATGCCAAAGGAAATTTACGTTCCCAGGTGTTACATCCACGTGATATGTAAGTAGGTCATTGGCTACATCATAAGAATAAACATCCCCTTCTTTTTCCAAAAAGTAAATTGTCTTCCTATCACTACTAAATGCAAAACTGTTAATTTGAAATGTATTTCCAGTCATGATAGGATGTACAAAACGTATAGAGTCCAATCTAAATAATAGATGCCTTGCACCAGTCTGTATATCAAATTCGTACATTTCGTAGTAGGATGGCATATCTAGTTTACCGGAAGAATTCCAGAGGTAAGTTTCCTGTGCATCCAGCCGTAAACTGGATGCACAAAGAAACCATGCTACTGACAGGTTGATCAGTACATTTTTCATCTTTTAATAATTTTGGATGAATACTTTTTGGGTCTTAGTAAACTGTCCGTCATAAGCAGTGAGTAAATATATACCTGTTTGCACAACAGTACTAATTTCTATAAAATCCAAGATCTGAACTTTCTCATTTAGAAATACTCTTCCCATTAGATCAGTAATCATAATGTGCAAGGCCGTTGAATGGTTTGGTATTTCTAAAGTGGCTAAGTTATTAATGTTTATCACTCGACTTTCTTTTGATCTGGATTTTAAAACTTCATTTGATTCCATTCTGTATGCCCTTCGTCATCAATAGTTCAAAGTTAAAACATATTTCTGGTTCTAATACTCAAAACGTTATTTTTTTGCTCCGTTTATTATTGAGTTTTTTGGCAGAACAGCATGATTTTAGTAACCCGTTGTGCGATTAAAGCAAAGCATATTTTATTTGATTTAAAGGTTTATCATTAATATGGTTGATAGCTTGAAGTAAAGTAAAAGCAGCAATTTTACCCCATATCCTTGTGCACATTCCCAAGAATGTTTTTGCATAATTTCTTTTAATCATGAATTGGTCGGCAAGTTGAGAAAATTGAGTTTCTATACGTTTTCTGCTTTTTGCAAAAACATAAGGATATTTGCTAAAATCGGACTGGTTTCGTCTTTTTGGTGTCTGAAGTTCTATTTTTGATGTGTGAAATAAGTCTACTTTATATTCACTTGATAGGTAGCCTTTATCTCCTAATAGAGTGCAATTATTCAAGCTGGATTGTTTTACATCATCAAGATAATGAATATCGTGTACGCTGGCTTTGGTAATATCTACAGATTTGTAAACACCTTTTAATGAAGTGATTAGATGTAGTTTGTAACCATAGAAATAAGTTTTAGTTATAGCCGAATAGCCTTTGTCGGGGCTTGTTTCAAAATCTTCTCTCAATACGTTGCTCCTATTTGCTCTTGCAATATTACAAACTGGTAGTGGCATCGAATCAACAATAAAAATAGTTTCTTCCTCATTTAGCTGATCAGCTAAATTCTGAGTTAGCTGATTGTAAAAGCCAATGAGATTCCTTCGACGCCTATTATAGTTAGAGCGATCGATAAGATTGGGAAAATCAGTAGATTGGCTCTTTATTTTACCCCAGAAATAGTTTTCTGAATCAATACTCATTGCTTCAGAACACAACGACAGAGCAAGGATTTCACAATCAGACATCTTTGGCTTTTTGGGGTAGAATTTAAAATTACCTTCTTCCATTATCAAATCTTTGGCATTTTTGGTAATTAATTGAAGAAATTTATCGAAATTTGTCTTTATGTTGTGCATATGTATTTTGTTGTTTGGTAGCTTAAAAATACAACATTTTATTGCATTGCAATGAATTATGCACAACATATTTTTATATATATTAAATTTTAATCCCACTTTTTAATCGCACAACGGGTTATAGTAGTAACTTTTTATTCAATCGATGACAACGACTAGCACTGGCGACGGGCGCAGCGTTAGCAAGTCTTGTCCGTCCAGTGCATTGTTAGTAAGGGTTATTCACTTTTTACTACTTTGTGCCATTCTCTTAAATTTCCATTTTCGATCTCAATGATATACATTCCAGCTCTTAGTACGCTTATATCTATTTGATTACTTATTGTTTTTGATTTTATAAGAATCTGACTATTAATATTTCTTATACTAACATTCGCTTCTCCTTCAAGTCCATTAATTGTAATTGTTCCCGAAGTCGGATTTGGATATAATTTTAACTTTCTACTGTTGGCTTGTTCATCTTTTGTGCTATTAATGATATTCATCTCTTGGCCATCAAACATGGTCCAATTGTACCATCTTGGTGCTCCAGGGTCATTTTTAGCAAACTGCTCGATGTATAAAAGTATATCTCCATCTTTCATCATTGTGGCAAATTGTGTACGGAAGTGATCACTAATTCCATCAACTTCAATACGTTTAATTCTTTGAATACTGTCCCCATTTGACGCGAATATTTCATAAAATGTACTTTCCGTAATTTTATTTTGTCTTGACTGAGTTAACAATAACCTTTTATTAACCACATCAGTTAATGGGTAAAGCCAGCCATATTCAATTCCGTTATCTATTCCATCCCGCAAATAGTATATTAATTTGTCAACCAAATTCCCATATTTATCAAATAGTTGATAGGTGTAATTTGCATTACGAGTGGAAAAATCATCAAATGTTGTAACAGTTATTATGTAGTCCTGATCTGCTCTGTATAGTCCAAGTAGTGTAATAGTATCTGTAAAATAATTACTTAAATCTATACTTCTTAAAAGCTTTAAATTTTTATCATACATCAAATACTTTATCTCTCTATTGTCCCAATTATTAGATTGTGAAATTGAAAGTGCACCTAATGTACCATCTGTATTATCGAAAAATCTAAAGTCTTCCGGAAAGTACTTAAATGTTAATTTTGCTGTATCACGTTGGGTAACTACACCTTCAAAATCTGTTTTCGTGTCAATAATAGCCAATTCACCTGTGCTTAATTCTCTTTGTAAATATCCTGTATCTGTAAAATAAAAACGTGGATTTGTTATAATACTCTGACCTTGTGACCCAGCTATGGATTGAAATTTTGGCAAAGCATTGTTTGAACTATCTATATAGTTGCTATCAATAATACTACCATTTTGCGTATCAATAATAATATGTGATGGATAACAATTATACCAATCTGTACTGCCGCTATCTGTTGCTTCATCGTACAAGGTCACTGCCAATTTATTTTTATTTAATAATGGTTGACTAATTGCTTTTCTGTTAAAAAACTCTTGTAAGTTCTAAGAACTTCCCAATATTTCTCACCTGTCTTTTTATTTATTTTTTTTATATTGTAACCACTGTACCCTACTGAAATCCCTGATTCCAAAACTCCACGATAATTTGTAAAAAAATAAATAGTGTCTGCTATAAATATTGGTGGTACTCTATTTTGAAATATTTGATCTTCTTTCCTATTTCCTTCTATCCAATTAAGTTCTGACCATTTAACGGCTTCATTTTGAAATTTTAAAGGTAGATTTTGTTGTGCATAGATCGTCGAATAACAAAATATTAAAATAGGATACGCCAGGAAATATTTAAATGTTTTCATAATTGATATAATTAAAAAATTAATTCTTTTATAGGTTCTATCATATTCTCCTGCATCAATTTTTCTTTTGAAAAGGTTTATTGAATCTTTAATTTTCTTCGCATTGTCTTGGGCTGAAACTTGAAATTCAATATTCTCTGAATGCAAATCTATTGCTGGGTAATCTTGTTTTATAAGATTGCAGTTAGTGTATTCCTTATCAAAAAGTATAGTTAGAATTTTTGCAAAAATATGTTCACAAGCTTTTGCTTTGTCATTGAATTTTAGTTTAGTCCCGTATTTAACATCTGTTGTAATTAAACTTAATGCGTAAAGCATATCACTTAGAATATTTTGAGATTTATAAAGCATTCTTCTTATTTCATTCAGTAATTAATATTCTTGAGTGTTCTTTTAGCTTGCTTACGGTCGAGTATAAGCGATGGAGCGGCATTTTGCCGCTCTATCGTCTTATACATTGTTAGCATCTGGTTATTTTAATTAACATATTTAAATTCAGCATTTTTCAATATTCTTTCTCTTATAGGATCAAGAATTCTTGTAATTTTTATAAATGCCAAAAGCAAACAGATTAAACTTATAATGAACAAAATAAAATCAGTCTTTAAAATATAAATTTCCGTATCTCCAAAATTCAAAGAAAGTTTAATGCCAATTATACCTGTAATTAATAAAAGTAAAATATGCAGTGTATTTAAGAGTAGATTGGTTCGGTACTTATAATAAAGTTTTACTAAATATTTCATTTTTAAATTTATTTATTTCCAAAAATAATAAGTTCCATGTAAAACAGCTAAACCAAAATTAAATTCTAAATCATTTATGTCTGAATTTGAAAAACTTGAATTATTGTGAGCTTCAAATTCTTCATCTGATGAGTTATTTTGAAAAAAACCGTCCATTACTATTTCGTATCTTGTGCTTTTTGAATTATTTGAGTCATTTAACAAGCTTAAAAATGTAGATTTGAAACTATTTTTAAAAGCTGCTAAATTAAAGTTTTCAAAATTTACACCAAGTCTCTTTAATTCTTCAACAGAATTTAGAAAAATAAAATCATATGTATCATCATCAGAAACTCCAACCGGTAATTCTAGCGATTTAAAAAGCAATTTGTTATGAATTGAACTAATATGATCGAGGTCAAAGTTAGTGTTCTGTATGACATATATATTATTTTCAATACTAGGTATTAAAGGTAAATTTACTAATGTGAATTCGTTTTCGTTTGGAATAATTCTTCCCGCACCTACACTTGCTCCAACACAACCCATTACTCCACCCAACATTCCACCAATGACCGTGCCTTCGGGACCTAAAAATGACCCATACCAAGCTCCTGTAGAAACACCACTTAAACCACCACCCACGTCGGCAGCGAGTCCCTTCCAATTTCTTTTTCTTAACTCTAATTTTTTTTCAAAATTGTAATTCTGATTTAACGTATTATCCTTTTGGCAAGATGAACTAATAATAGATATTAAAAATAATAAAATTAAACTTCTCATAAAACAAAAAATTAACTTTGGTTGACCAGCAGTTCCCACCGTTTGACCAATCGGTCACAGCATCTTCTTATACTTTGTACTTCATCGTTTTACACACCCTCATCCTATAACTCTGAACGTCTGTCTTTGATTTTCTCCGTTTCTTGTTGAGTTTTGTTTTTGGAATCTTAGATTTTCGAAGGACTTTTCCTTTCTAATCGATGCTAACTATATAAATAAGCTAAACTCCTTTGGACCTATCAACCTCATAACTCCTTGATTTTCTGCTCATATTAAATATATAAATATACGAATGTTTGTTAATACAATGTTCCTTTATAAATCTTTGGCTTCCCCAAGTTCAAACGTTTCAAAAATAATATGTAATCGGCTTTTTTATCACTTTGGTGCATGACAAGTCTACTACCTGTACGGCACAAAGATAAAACCCAACTTATTTCTCAACGGTGCGCAGTCCACTCACTTCATCATTTTCTCCTATCCCAATGTTCAAAAACTTCTCCTTGTCTTCGTCAAATCCTGATAACTCTGACAAATGTAAAATATCTTAAGAATAAATAAAACATTTCGGGTATAAAAGTTTTTTTTTGATGAGTTATGAGATGTGAGAGACTTGCCCGATTACCATGCAATGGCCAAGCGGGTGAGTTACGAATGACATGCGCGAAGGTCACCCCTTCTAAGAATGGGGCTTGCCTGCTTCGTATTTGTCAAGACCTTAGCGGCTTGAGCAAGCCGGGTAGCAAAGGCAATAATTATATTGTCAAGGTTTTCTTTTGTAGCTATACCTGAATCCAGTACCATGATGGACTTTCACTCCACATAGCCTGATCCGGACCAGTGCTCTGTTCAGATAAAAAGTTAACAACACAGGAGTTATTTAATGAATTTTTAAAAATCAGGCTTATCTCTATAATTTGAACTCCAACGTGGTAAAATAACAATGGCCGTTGTTTTTTCCAAGATCAAGAAGAAGAGCGTAAAGAAATCGTCGCAAACGATCTTAGATCTGAACTGTGGACGCCGTGCTACAGCTTGGGCGACATCTTATAAATAATCAATGAACGGCGAGTATTTTTTAACGCAGATATTTTAAAAAAGAACCACATTTCATTAAGTTCTTTATCTGGACAGAGCAATAGTGACGTTGCACTACAATAAACTGATTCCTTCAAATCAGATAATCCTGATTTAATCCATATTTAATGCAATATATTTCTATTTTTGCTACATCATTTATGAATAAAATATCCGGTATTGGATAAATCATCTTTTAAAAACCTTTTTGAACTGCATTATTCGCCGCTGTGCAATTTTGCGTACAGGATAACGGATGATATAGATCAGGCGGAAGATATTGTACAGGATATTTTTGTAAAAGTATGGAATGATCCTGATTTGCTGGATGGCAATAAAAATATCAATTCCTATCTGTACTCGATGGTCAGAAATCGGGCATTGGAAGTCATCAGAAGAGAAAATATAAGTCAAAAAATAAACCAGCAATTAGAATATATTCAAAACAATGCTGCTGATACTAATGTGGAAGAGGAAGAGATAGAAAAGCTTCTATTATTAGAACAAATATATGTATCCATACGACAATTACCACCAAAATGTTCAGAAGTTTTCACCTTGAGTAAGGTAAATGGTTTAACTTACGTCCAAATTGCAGAAAAGATGAATATCTCTGTGAAAACGGTAGAAAATCATATGGGCAAAGCATTAAGATTAATGCGGGCATTATTGACCAAATCATTAAAATGAAAGTTATTCATCCGATATAAATATATGAATATAAAAAAATTAATAACCACATTCATACTCCGTAAAGAAGACCATGAAGAAAAAGAAGCCATCCAACACTGGAAACAGGAATCGATGGAAAATCTGGAGTCTCTGCGTCAAATGATGAAAATAAATGAGCTTTCTGACGGAGTAAAAAATTATCAACAAGTAAATACGGCATCAGCCTGGAACAAGGTCGAACATCGTCTGGAGCGTCGAACACCTGTTTATCATCTGGTTACTTTCAGAAATATCGCCGCTGTAGCTATACTATTGGTCATATCTTTAGTGGCATATCAATATGTACTGACCCCATCCACACCCAACGTAGGTCTGAATACTTATGTGGCTTCGGATAAACAAGACATACATCTTTCTGATGGAAGTCTAATAAAACTTGACAAAAACAGTACCTTAAAAGAAAAAGCATTTAGAAATATATACCTTGATGGAAGAGCATATTTTGATATAGCCACGGATAAATCCCATCCATTTTCCATTCAGCTGCAGCATGGAAAAATAACCGTACTCGGCACTGCATTTAATATAAATACTTCTGCAAAATTTTCTCAAATATATGTGACCGAAGGCAGAGTAAAATATGAATATAAAGATACAGAATATATTTTGACTGCCGGGGATCTGCTGGATGTAGTTGATGGCAATGTTGTACGCTCTGCAAAACCAATCATTTCACCTGAAAAATGGACCCATCAAAAGATTGTTTTTGAAAATAAAAGTCTGCATGAAGTTTTGGAAACACTTTCTATTATTCACAATATGGAAATAATATTTGTCAGCCAGGAAAAAACTGACTTATGCAAAATTAATACAAGCTTCACCAACGAAAGTATAGATCAGATACTTCGTGAGCTTGAAATATTATCGGGTCTGAAATATACCATCTCCAACAATAAAATAGTGATAAAAACCTACAAATGCTAGTGTATGCGTTGCAGGTTCATCTTTGGTAGTTTGCTTTTTATTTGTGTTTGTGTTAACACATCTTTTGCCCAAACTGATATATTAAATACGGAAATTAACATAGAAGACGGAACCATCTTTCAGACCAAAAAAGATGTTTTAACCTATTTATCAGATAAGTACCATATTATTTTCAGTTATAATGCCAATCTTCTGGAAGACAACGGAATAGTGGTATTAAAAAATGAAAGACTTTCACTGAAAGAATTGCTGAATGAGATGTTTTCTGATGATCAATTACTCATCATCACCGTCATTCCCAATAAAATCATACTGCAAAGCAAAGGTCCTAAACTAAAAGTCATATCCGTCAGTGGAAAAGTGTATGACCGGGATTCGGGTGAGTCCATATATGGCGCCGTCATTTATGAAAATCATAGCAATGTATCGGTTCTTTCCAATGAAAAAGGCTATTTTACCATCACCTTACCCAAAGGAAAAGCCAATATTGAAGTCAGATATCTGGGATATAAGTCATCCACAATAACGATTGACTTAGACAAACCTGTAAAATTTGACATACCAATGGTTAGCGACAATCTATTGGATACGATTATCATCGATGATCCTATGATGCGGATCCAACTGATAGATGGAGGAAATATCATAGATGTATTTAAATCCAGGGAACTCCGGTCTATAATTGGGGAAAAAGACATGATCAACAACGTACGGGTAATACCGGGTGTGCAGTCCGGCGGAGAAGGTCAGAGTGGCCTGTATGTGAGAGGAGGAACACCGGATCAAAACCTGATTTTACTGGACGGAGTGGCTTTATATGAAACGAGCCACATCGGAGGTATTTCATCTATATTTATGGAAGAAAGTATCAAAGAAGCCAGTTTTGTGCGCAATGGATTTCCAGCGAGATATGGAGGCAGACTCTCAGGAGTGTTGGATATTCAACTCAAAGAAGGCAACAGATATACGCATAAAACAGAAATATCAGCTGGGTTGGCAGGTTCCAAAATACATCTGGAAGGTCCGGTATTTTCAGGTAAAACTACGTATAGTATAACAGCCAGGACATCATGGTTAAATTTTTATGTAAATAGTCTGTTGAGGAAATTTACAAAATATGACAATATAAATCTGTCCTACTCTGATATTCTGGGCAAATTTACACACCGTTTCAGCCCATCCAACAGCATCAGTCTGACCATCTATCAAGGCAGTGACAGGCTCCAGCTTACCAAAGAAAATACTTTTGAAGATGCTGATTATCAACTCAATGTATTTGATCGAAATGGACTTGACTGGGGAAATAGTATGGCAACCCTGAAATGGAACGTTTTGCTGAGTGACAAACTAAGCCTTAAGGTCCAGAGCGGTGCGCTCAGATATAAAAATGGATCAAGATCAAGTTACAAATTTGAAACCATCGCCGCAGATAGTATAAAAACAGACGAACTAGATGTAATTACGAAATCAAATATCACCGATTTTAATATAAAAAGTGATCTGGAATATTACCTGGATGACCATCACGTGCTCCGTGCGGGTGCCAATACCATCATCCAACAGTTTAACCCTACCATAAAACAAAGTACATTTATTATAGCGGGCAATGCAGACAATATTATAGACAAAGATTCACTGATCAATGCCAGACAATATCAGTTTTATGTGGAAGACAACTATAAAATAAATACAACGCTCTTTTTATACACCGGCTTTCATTATGCCAGATTTATTCAGGGCAAAACCCAATACGGCTCATTACAACCCAGGTTAAAACTATTGTGGACTCCTATTCCAAAACATATTTTTTCCGGTGCATTTTCCAGGATGACCCAGTATGTCCACTTGCTCTCCAACTCGGGTCTTGGCCTTCCTTCAGACTTATGGGTTCCATCTACCAGTCTGATTAAACCACAACATTCGGATCAATTTAGCTTGAGCTATACATGGAATACAGGCAAAGGTGCTTACATCTATCTCGGAGGATACCAAAGAAAATTCACCAACTCGCTTGAATACACTTCCCCCGTGGAACTTTTTTATTTTTTGATCAATGATCAGAACATTGTACCGGTGTATAATACTTCCAGAGATTGGGAGAGAAACCTTCTCGTAGGTAGTGCAACATCCAAAGGACTTGAATTTTTGGTTCATAAAACTGAAGGTAATACAAAAGGATGGTCATCTGTTACCTGGTCAAAAACCGAAAGAAAATTTGCCCTTTTAAACAAGGGTTTGCCCTTCCCTGCCAATCATGATAAGACATGGAATATTAATATGGGATTGTCACAAAAATTGAGTACTGCATTTTCAGCTGGGATAAATTTTGTATATACTACCGGCAATACATTTTCACTGGCCACTGAAGAATATGATTCGGCCCTGGGTATAACTTTATTGAGGGCGGATGGACGAAATAATTATCGTTTGCCGCCATTTCATCATGTGAGTTTAAATGCTGACTATCTGATCAAAGGTAAAAAATTTGATACCATGCTGAATCTAAATCTGTATAATATTTACAACCGGTTAAATGCTTATTTTATTTACATTTATGAAAACCCTGCACCACCTTACAACAGATATCTCAAAAAAGTCAGCATACTTCCATTTACACCATCTCTAACAGTTTCGATAAAATTTTAAAATAATATTCGGCAAACATTATAAAAATCAGATGTCAAAAGGATAATATTTTGCTTGAGCGGGAAAATCCAAAAAGTATTCAATTGTGTAATATAAAGTTGCAAAATATTAATTTAAAAACTTGAAATTTTATGTCTGGAATATTGTACATTTGTATTGAATTTTTAAAATATGCCTGGTTCCAAGTATTCTGTCTTCTTATTATTTGCCATGCTGACCATATCGGCATGTGAAGAAGATTTTCTGCTTTTAAGGCCGGACTTCAAACCTTCAGTGGTTGTCAACTCTATATTTAAGGCTGGAAAACCATGGACGGTCAATCTTACCTATAGCAAAGACATCCTTACTTCCGGATCAGAAATACTGGAGATTACCAACGCTGAAGTAGCTGTCATCGAAAAAAACAATGGGCGTGAAATCATCCTGAGACACATAGGTAAAGGTGTATATCAATCTGACATTTATCCGCCCCTGCCTGACAAAACATATGAACTTGTCGTTAATGTTCCAGGATATCAGGTTGTAAAAGCCACCAGCAATGCACCTCAAAAAGCCAATGTAGTGAATATTATCTCCGATTATGTTGACCAAAATACCACTAAAGTAAATTTTGAAATAAAAGACAATATAAATAATTATTACATCTGGAATTTTATCTCTTCCAATCCGAAAAACCCTATTGACTCAAACTTTACCGGAAATCCTAAAGAATTGGTCTCTTCTATCATTAAATATAAGAACATTTCGGGCTATCTGAACAACTTATCCATTCTAAATGAAAATGATGCAGCAGCACAGGGTGGAACATTCTCAACAAATATAACAGACAATAAAAACAACATTGAGGGTCAAACAGAAACCAATCCGGACGAGACTGGAATCACTAAAAGATATCTTAGATTATTGACCACCAGCAAAGACTTGTACAATTACTATAAAACAGTGGAAAAATTTACTGCAGCAGACAACCATAATTCCAGTTTCTCACACTCACCGGAAATATATTCCAACATAAAAAATGGTTTGGGAATTTTTGCCGGTTACACGGAAGAATTTAAAGAAGTGAAATAAATCATGCAAAGTGCTTATTACTGCAGTATCATAGACTTTGGTACGCCCGAATTTGATGAAGCATTAAAATTAAGGAATGAAGTATTGAGAAAACCACTCAATATGGTATTTAACCCTGAAGATATTGCCACAGAATATGATTCCTTCCACATTGGATGTTATACTCAGGCTGGTGAGTTGATGGCTGTATTGACTCTAAAACCTGTTGACAACAAAATAGTAAAAATGAGACAGGTTGCAGTGGACCCAAAAAGTCAATCAAAGGGATTGGGAACCTATCTGGTGCACGAAAGCGAAAAATTTGCAGTAGTAAAAGGTTTTGAAAAAATAGAGCTTCATGCCAGGGATACTGCCGTAGATTTTTATAAAAAATCAGGGTATATTCCAGAGGGAAAAATCTTTAAAGAAGTGGGCATTGACCATTTATCTATGTATAAAATTTTACCTTAACTATCATTTATATTTCGAATTTTGAGCAAAGAATGGCGCATTCTCCATTAAGCCATCAAGAAATAAAATAAAAATTTCACATAAAAAATAGTAAGAATTTTCAGACTATCTATTTATTCGTTTTTCTATGTTACTTACTTAAATATATAACAGAATATTAGAAAGCTATTCATCTGCAGATATTATCGGTGGTATATAAAGTGTATATTATTGATATAGTACATTTTAAGTATAATAGAATATTGCATAAAATACATACCTAACTGATATTCAATACATTAAATTTATAAATATACAATTTGTAACCCATTTTTAATGATAAAATATTGGGTTTAATGTATACTATAAAGTAATTTTGCTTATTAAATGAATCATCAGCAAACAGTTGAGTCCCAAAATTCATTACCAAGCAAAACTGATTTTAACATGAATAATTGTAATTATTTCAGTGTAATTAACATATTACCAAAAATTTTCTACTCCTTTCTGATATTACTGTTACCTTCTTTGAGCATTAGCCAAAGTGATATTGCCGGTAAGGTGTGGTTTGATACCAATGCCAATGGATTGATCGATCCACTGGAAAACACTTTTCCAAATATTCCTGTGTTTCTGATCACTTGTTCAGGTCAGTTTGTACAAGCGACGCAAACAAATGGAACCGGAGATTATGGGTTTACCAATGTTGCAGATGGCAATTATAAACTCTTTTTCAATACTTCAGGTTTAAGCTCCATATATGTTTTTACTATTACTGATACCAATCTTGATAATAACGCACTTGCAAATGGTTATACGGATTGTAATGTTATTGATGTAAACACAATTGATGAATACATCCTTAACGCAGGACTTACCATATTGACTTCTATCGGTGATAAAATATGGAATGACCTCAATGGAAATGGTCTGCAGGAAATCGGCGAACCAGGCATTTCAAATGTTACTGTAAATTTACATCGTCAGGCAGATGATGCCATCGTTTCAACTACTACAAGTAATGCAAGCGGAACATATGGCTTCACAAATATACTGCCCGGAGATTATTTTATTTCTATGTTGCCTTTAAACGTTTACCTTCCTACAATAATCAATTTTGCCAATCCTGCACTTAACAGTGACATCACCGGATATAATGGACCTAATACCACCGATAGTTTTACGATTGTCGCAGGAGAAAACAATTTTAATTTGGATGCTGGTTTTTATGAATGTGCAAAAATTTGCGGATTTATGTATTATGATGGAAATTTCAATAATACTTTAAACTTCAACGAAAACGGCATTAATGGACTTCAAGTCAGATTATGGAGAATTGCATCAGGTGACACTTTATTATATTTGGAGCAATATACCGGTCCAAAACCCGGATCTCCGAGCGATGATGGATATTATGAATTTTGTGTACCGCCGGGAAAATACTTTATCGAAGTATCTGGCTTACTGCCAGATGACATTATCGCCGGACTGCCATTCGTAGGAAATAATCCATTAATTTTCAACTACATCACCCATGCCAATGGTAACAATACAACCAATAATATTGATGTCATCAGTGGCGATGAATTCTGTCATATAAATGGTGGATTTTATTGTACAGGATCGATCGTAACCCGCGTTTGGTTTGATACTAATCAGAATGGAGTTCAGGATGATGCCGATTATGGTATGGGCAATACCGCTGTTTTTCTGTATGACCAATACTACAATCTGATAGAAATTGGGTTTACTACACCTGATGGATATTATCTTTTTGACAGCTTGAGCAATGGTTCCTATTTTGTATACAGCAATATTGAACCTGAATTTTCTTACACCATACCTCACATGGGCGAAGATGATTTTGATAGTGATATTGATGGTACCATGGGAGAAGGCACTACAGCATTGTTTGTCATCGATAGTTGCCAGCACTACAATCATGTAGATGCAGGGATAGCTTTTGGTGTTTTACCAGTGATATGGGGAGACATAAGTGTATCAAAAAATAAAAATTTTCAAACGGTGACATGGAATGTTTTGAGTGAAAACAATGTATCCCATTATATCGTCACTAAAAATAAATCAGGTAATGATACTTGGGATAACATCGGCACAGTTAAATCCATAGGTAATAAAAACGATGGACAATATCATTTTGACGATTATGATACCTATTTTACTTCCGATATAAATTATCGAGTGATAGCTGTGGATTATGATGGGAAAGCTTTACAAAGTAAAATTGTCACTCTGGATCCTGATGATAAAAATTTAAAATTCAATGTGCATCCAAATCCTGCATCAGACCTTATAGAAATAAAAATAACCGGCGCTGATAAAGAAAATCAAAATCTTTCTGTCAGCATATACAACTCTTTAGGTGTGGATATTTTAACCTTTCCTGTCGATGGAGTATCAACGATAAACATCCCGGTTTCAGAAATGACTCCGGGCATTTACAGGGTAACCCTGAAATCAAATTATAAGATTTTACAAAGCAACAATGTTATTATAGCTAGATAGACAGGCTTCAAACCAATTTTAATAATCATATGGCTTCTGCCAGTCTTCCGGCAATCATGTGTACAATTCGATTGCGCAGCTCGGATTCATATTTATAATACTTGATCACTTCCTGTTGGGTCATAAATCCAATAATACTACCAATCAATACATTGCGTAAAGGAATATCACTCTGCAACAATTTTTCCACAATTTGAATTCTTGTTGCCATATCAGTTGCTTTAATATCTCTTTTATGTTTGATAAGATATTGACTAAAGTAAACCAACAAAAATTCATGTTGGAATTTTATAATCGGTCTGAGTACCTGATTTTGTAATTTTTCCTGCTCTGAGGTGACTTCATCAAATGTTGCCGAAACAATGTCCGGTCTTATATCTGTTAATATTTGTTCCCTATCCATATCAGAGCCAAACACAAGCTATCATAAATCGTTCACAGATGAACTATTTATTTTCTGCGAGCCATTTTTTCATGGCAAGATACACCCCATTGGACCACCCAAAACCGTCCTGAACAGGGTATTCCCCTCCGCCACTCTCACTGTCAGGATCTACGACATTGTATTTTTCCATCATTTTACCAGTCAATTTAAACACCTTTTCATTCAGTGAAGTCCAACTTTCTGCTATTTTTACACCGAGGGCCTTTTGATGATAAGGAATGGTAGCCATGAGCGCCATCCATTGTAAAGGAGCCCAGCCATTTGGTGCATCCCATTGTTGTCCGGTAGTCATAGTTGTAGTGACCAATCCTCCATCTTTTAGTAAATGTTTTTCCATGTAGTGAAGCGCTTTATGTCCCTGCTCCATGTCAACAAGACCAAAAGCAAGAGGAAAAATTCCAGCCAGATGGATAGATGGAGTTTGTTTTTTGGCAACAAAATCATAATCAAAAAAGTATCCTTCTTCTTCGTTCCAAAAGTACTTCAGGATCAGGACTTTCCGTTTTTCACTCCTGGCTTTGAACAAATTTGATTGTTCAGTATTTCCTTCCAAAAGAAATGCTTTTCCTAAAGTGACTTCAAGATGGTACATCAGGCAATTGAGATCTACTGGTAATAATTCACAGGTATGTATACTGGTAAGCTCATCCGGGTCGACACACCACCTGCTACTGAAATCCCAACCTGATTCACAAGCAGATCTGATATTTTGTAAAAGGGAAGCAGATGGCTTTGCCGATTGAAGAGTGAGATGTACATCTTCAGCATACATCTCAGATCTTGGCATATCCAATTTATCCCAATATCGGTTCAAAACCTGACCGTCTTCCAATTGTACCACATGTCTGTTTTCCTTCATTCCGGATTTCCAATCACAATCCATCCAGAAATTGTATTCTTTTTCCAACGGTTGAATATATTTTATCAAAATGTGGTCTCCCTTGATTTGAGCCAGGAGAGTCACCATCATACTGAAAAATGGAGGTTGGGACCGGCTTAGGAAATATGTTCTGTTGCCATTCGGTATAAATCCAATCTCTCCGATCAACCAGGCAAAATTATCAATCATACTTTCTATCAGGTCTGTTTTATCATCTGCTTGCAGACCCAACATGGTAAAATAACTGTCCCAATAATAGATTTCATTAAATCTTCCTCCAGGTACAACATATGGAAAAGGCAACGGTATAAGAGAATTCCCTGGTCCAATATGGTCTGAATTACGCGTCAAATAGGGCCATAATCTGCTGATATGTGCCTCTACAGATTGGTGAGTGTCAGAAATAAAATCAGATGCAGGCTGCGCAGGAAATTCAAAGTATTGCAATACAAACCGGGCCAAATCAAAATTTTCTGAAGTCTTTTCATTTTTGTAGTGCTCCAAAATGGTCCTGGGATCTGCCAAAGGGATAGCATCGGACCATGATTTCCCATCACTCAGCAGACCGCTTAGCGCAACATCATGAAACAATGGGTCAAATATTTCTTCAGGTAAAGTAAGTGATATCATATGTATATTAAACAATTGTGCTACAATGATACATATTATTCATGAAAAGCCTATGTTTGTAACCAAAATCAAAACCATTTGCAAAAATGAAGACAGGAATCAGACTCTCCATATATATTAACTACTTTGTATTTGCCATTTTACTGAATAGTGTAGGTATCGTTATCCTAAAATCACAGAAAGTATATGGTGTAGATGAAGTTCAGGCAAGTACGCTGGAACTCTTCAAAGATCTTCCGATTGCTCTTGTTTCCTTTCTGATCGCATCATTCCTGCCACGTATCGGCTATAAAAACGCGATGCTGGCAGCATTGGTTCTGGTCACTTTTGCTTGTTTGAGTATGTATTTCGGCAATTCATTTTGGTCAGCTAAAATACTTTTTGCTGCGGTTGGTGTGTCATTTGCATTAATAAAAGTATCCGTCTACTCCGTAATAGGTCTTCTGACCAATAGTCAAAAAGAACACAACAGTTTGATGAGCTCCATAGAAGGGGTTTTTATGTTTGGAATTGCTTTGGCATACTTTCTTTTTCCGGCATTTAATAATGAAAATGAGCCGGATAGCTGGTTGAATGTATATCCGCTTTTGGCCACGATGAGTATTATTTCTTTGATCATTTTGTTTTTTGCACCCTTTGACGAAGGAAATGAAATACCCGGAGCAGATATCAAGGATGACATAAAGCAGATGTTTGGACTCATTGTGCAGAAACTGGTGCTTGTATTTGTATTTTCAGCCTTCCTTTTTGTCATGATCGAACAGGGCATAATGACCTGGTTGCCAACATTTAATGACAGAGTACTAAAACTTCCCGAAAACATAAGCATAATGATGTCGAGTATACTTGCTGTATCACTGGGAATAGGAAGGTTGCTCGCAGGTCAGTTGACTAAAAAATATAGCTGGATCCAGGTATTATCTGTCTGTCTTCTGGCTTCCATGGCACTGGTTGTTTTTGTACTGCCTAAAACAGTGACCGCACAGGTGGACAATATTCAGTCATTTACGGATATTCCGCTTATTGGCTTTGCATTTCCTCTGGTAGGCTTGTTTCTTGCCCCGATATACCCCATGCTCAATTCAGTAGTATTGAGTGCATTGCCTAAAAAACTACACAGTCCCATGACCGGACTTATCGTGATATTTTCAGCTTTGGGTGGGACACTGGGATCCAGACTGATTGGTTGGCTTTTTAAAAACATGGGTGCTGATCAGGCATTTTATTATACGCTCATCCCGATGGGATTTCTTTTTGCAGCAATATTTATACTTAAAAGATTGACCGATAAAGTATCGGAATAAAAGAATTCCCTTTTGCACCATTTTAAGATTGCTTAAAAAAATGTCACAGCATTGGATCTTGACATTATTATGTCTTTTGTTTTGTCGTTGCATTCACTTACCTTTGCGCTACATCTGAAATGATACAAAAAATTTTGAATGAGTGACCAAATAAAACACGAATGTGGTCTGGCTATGATCAGACTTCTGAAACCACTCGACTACTATCATAAAAAATACGGCACGGCACTGTATGGCCTGAATAAAATGAACTTACTGCTGCAAAAGCAACGCAACAGAGGTCAGGATGGTGCAGGACTGGTGACCATTAAGCTGGATTCTACACCCGGAACAAGATATATAAGCCGTCGAAGGAGCAATAGTCCACAATATTTAAAAGATCTCTTTGAAGGAGTATTTTCACATTTTTCTGATATCACTAAGGAGCAGCTCAATGATCCCGTGTGGCTCAAAGAAAATAAACCATACACAGGTGAGCTCTTACTTGGTCATCTCAGATACGGAACACATGGGGCAAATACCATAGAAACCGTGCACCCTTTCCTCAGACAAAACAACTGGATCACCAGAAATCTGGTACTTGCCGGCAATTTTAATCTGACCAATGTAGATGAATTGTTTGCTGAATTGCTTTCGTTTGGTCAATATCCAAAGGAAAAATCAGACACGGTGACAGTACTTGAAAAAATAGGCCACTTTCTGGATGATGAAGTGCAACGGCTTTTTAACTGGTTCAAACCTGAAGGATATACCAATCAGGAAATCAATGGCCTGATTGCTGAGCACCTGGATGTACAGCGTCTTTTACAAAGGGCGAGCAGGAAATTTGATGGCGGATATGTGATGGCCGGATTGATAGGGCATGGAGATGCTTTTGTATTGCGAGATCCTGCCGGTATACGACCTGCATTTTATTATTATGATGACGAAATAGTGGTAGTGGCATCTGAAAGACCAGCCATCCAAACCAGTCTGAACATCCGATACTTTCAGGTCAAGGAATTAAAACCGGGACATGCTCTTATTATAAAGAAAAATGGAACGGTAACGGAAGAACTTTGCAAAGAGCCTACGCTTCAGACACCCTGTAGTTTTGAGCGAATATATTTCAGCAGAGGTACTGACAGGGACATATATCTGGAGCGTAAAAAACTGGGCGAATTGCTGGCAGATAAAATTTTGAAAGCGGTCCATTATGATTTTGAAAATACCTTATTTTCATTCATACCGAATACAGCAGAAGTAGCATTTTATGGTATGGTCAAAGGGCTTGAAGCCAAATTGAACGAGATAAAAAATAAACAAATCCTGGCATTAAGCCAAAAAGGAGAACTGACCGATGAAGCGCTGGCCAAAATCCTTTCACAAAGCATACGTGCAGAAAAGCTGGCTGTAAAAGATGAAAAACTCAGAACATTTATAGCAGATGACGCTTCACGAGGAGAAATGGTTTCCCATGTGTATGACGTTACCTATGGTATAGTACAAAATGAAGTGGATACGTTGGTACTTATTGATGACTCCATAGTTAGGGGTACTACTTTGAGAGACAGCATCATATATATACTGTCAACACTCAGACCCAAAAAAATCATTATTGTATCATCGGCCCCACAGATAAGATATCCCGATTGTTATGGTATTGATATGAGTAAAATGAAAGAGTTTGTTGCTTTCAGGGCATTGGTGGAATTACTGGATCAGGATGGAAAAATGCATCTCATGAGTGAAGTGTATGACAGATGTATTGAGCAGGAAAAACTACCTATAGAACAAATGGAAAATCAGGTTAAATTTTTGTATGATCAATATACTGAAGAACAAATTTCGGCAAAAATTTCAGAATTGGTCACACCTGCAAACATTAGCCCTGAGGTACAGGTGATTTATCAAAGCATAGAAGACCTGCATAAAGCTTGTCCAAACAATACAGGGGACTGGTATTTCTCCGGCAACTATCCTACCCCCGGGGGTATGAGGGTTGTAAACAGAGCATATGTAAACTATATGAAAAACAATGACGAGAGAGCATATTGATTAGTTAATCATACAAAATAATTCTTCAGACCGACCAAACCTAAAAAAAAGCAGCCGAAACAAATGTCCCGGCTGCTTTTTTAGTTTATTAATTTATTGTCACCAACCCCGCTACAACGTAGTTGGACAAACAACTCCACAAATCAACAAACCCGCCTGACTCCTACGTAGTAGGCGGACAGGTCAACAAACAATTTAATAATTGCTGTTCAGCACTACCCTTTTGGTCACATCCGGTACTCCTTCAGCTCTCACCCGAATGAGATACATTCCACTGGCAAAAGTGGTCAGATCTACCTCTTCTTTTCCTGTTGTTGATTCAATATTGATAGATCGAAGCAATTTTCCCTGGAGATTATACAACTCCATTTCCACATTTCTTTGGTGGTAACTGCTTAAGTCTATTTCTACTAGTCCGTTGGTCGGATTTGGTAAAATGCTGAAATCAGCTATTGCAAGTATATCTTCCTGTGTATTAATCGCAGGTCTCATGATGCCTCCGCCAGTCACACTCACATTGGCAAAATTAGCTGTTACAGTGCTATTGGCTGTGTAATTGGTAACCACCAGTCCTACTTCTATACAATCGCCCATAGTAATATTCTGCACTCCGTTTAAAGACCAGGAACTTCCGTTTTGAGAGATAAACATCGAAAACTGATTGCCGGTACGGGTGATACGCAGCCAGTATCTGTTTTGACTCGGGAATTGTTGCGGATAGGCTTGTCCATTGGTGGTGATGCGGAATTCCCTTCTACTAAAACTACTCAGATTGGTCATCAGTTGTGCTTTTTTGGCACCGGCTGCATTACTCTCCCGCATGGTAACTCCTGCCCATCCCAAACCTCCTGTAATAGAAGTCACCTGAGCTGTTATGCTTCCGTTGCCGCAGATAGTTTTTTGGGCAAAAGCGAGCTGGTCATTGGTATAGGAGCTGGTGTAGTAGCAGTTTTCAGAAGTAAGAGTGACAACCGTTGCAGATATATTTGCAGTACTTGAACAACCACCTACAGAACCGGAATTATGAGTTAACCCACAATTTCCAGTACATTGGCCAGGATCAGTTATCACCGGACTACTGTTAGGGCTATTTACATTATTATCATTGTTGCAGTTACATCTAGTGATGATACTTTGTACAGGACCATCTTGTGCATAAGCTGGCAAGCTAGTTGTCCATCCTGTATTATTGACGTTGTATTGTAATGTTGATCCTGCAGGACAGGGTGATAAAGGTGCTGTAATACTGCCCCCTGATCGCGTACAATTACCACCACATATACTATTGACGATTGTAACATTAGGAGGAACTGTAGTTAGTGTTGGACAAGAAACCGGGCAGTTGATCCTGAAAGTGTGGGTTGTGGCCGTCGTGGTCTCGTCATCCAGCAATATCAGGTAAGTGGTGCCAGCTGTCAATGGCCCGAAAGTTGTCGAAGTAGGCGAAGAAATATCATCTAGACATGTCCAACCAGTGGAAGAACAGCTGCCGGAAGCATCCTTGTAAAAATAGTCTATATATGTCGCATCAGTGACCGTGACCTGCAGTGTATGGATACCAGTTACTGTTGGCGTAAAGCTGTAAACCTTCTCAGCGCCGGGTGTTGAGAAGCCGCAATTATTCGGACTCCAGCCACCACCAGCGCCGCTCAGCGTGGCCGTTTTGGGGCTTTCGCAAGTGATAGATTCTAAGGGTGAAGCACAAGGGTCTACAGGCGGTGCCGGGCAGTTGATTTGGAAGGTAGCCGTAGAGGTGCTTGTATTCTCGTCGTCAAGTAGTATCAGGTAGGTAGTGCCTGCCGTAAGTGGTCCGAAAGTCACTGAACTCGCCGTAGAAACATCATCAATACAATTCCAGCCAGTGGAAGAACAACCACCAGAAGCCGCCTTGTAAAAATAGTCAATGAAAGAACTATTGGTGGCCGTAACTTGTAGTGTATGCATACCAGTGACTGTTGGCGTAAAGCTGTAAACCTTCTCAGCGCCCGGTGTCGAGAATCCGCAACTGTTTGGACTCCAGCCAGCACCAGCACCGCTCAACGTGACCGTTTTGGGGCTTTCGCAAGCGATGGTTTCTATCGGTGTGCAAGGGTCAGCAGGAGGTGCAGCACAGGTCACATCCAAAGTAAAAGTACCTGTTGCACTGGCATGGCCTTGTACCATGATGAAGTAATTGGTCCCTGCAACAGAAGTAAAGGTTACTGATTCGTCTGATGTGCCACAAAAATCGTTATCGTTCCCTGCCACGCAGACCAAGGCCCCACAACTGCCGGAGAAGATGCCGACCTCCGAATCGAAGCTGGTGTTGGCACAGAGGCTTACTGTTACGGATTGGCCCGTGCCGACAAAGGTGTACCAAACGTTAGGAGCACCGGTAGCCAGAGTTCCGTTAGTGTTGCAGGCAGGAAAAGCGTCGTTGGTGGCGCCGACATTAGTTTGGCCAGTGAGAGAAGTGCCACAAGTGACAACACCGGCATTGGCGCAGAGGTCAGCTTGGGCGTTTGTAATGCCATGAAGCAGCAATCCCAACAACAGCACGATCATTTGGCTCGTTTTGACAGAAAACAATAACTTGCTTTTCAATGCATATTTAAATACAAGCTTGGGTAATTCGATGTTTTTCATAAAATGTTTTTAGAAGTCAAAAAAATAAAAAATTGGAAATGAACAATGTTTCAAAATTTAAAACATTTTCGGTATAAATATAAAATAAGATTTGCAGTAAACCAAATAGGATAAAAAATAAATTGAAAATATGTGAATATAATTTATACATTTATGTAATATAAATAAATCCAATACTTAATACATGTTAAATAATTATAATAATTTAATTTTGATAGTTGCAGTATTTAAATTTTTGCTACTTCATTTTAACCGTAAATATGCATTAGAAAATCTATTACGAACCTAACTTGCTGCAAATCAGAAGCTTCGCCAACTTATCTTCTGAAACCATAGCGGTGCTATGCTTTTCGAAGCTAAGTCGCTGATTTATTGCAATTTAGTCTCTCACTACGAATTCTAATGCATAATTACGGTTTAAACAATTGCTGAAAAAAATATAGTTAATCCCTTAAATCTTTCAAATATACATTGATTTCGATGAAATTTTATTTGGGAGATGATATTACAGTAAGGTTGCCATGTAGTTATAATACCTCGCCTTTTTTCTAAAAAAAAACAGCCGAAACAAATGTCCCGGCTGCTTTTCTATTTTATTAATATACTGACAACAATTCTACAAACCTGCCTGACTCCTACATAGTAGGCGGGCAGGTCAACAACTCTCCAAATCCGCAATTCAACATTTCAGCAACTCAGCAACTCCACAACTCCACAAATCAACAAATCAACAAATCTGCAATTACTGATTGCTGTTCAGAACTACCCTTTTCGTCACATCCGGTAAACCTTCTGCTCTCACCCGAATGAGATACATTCCATTGGCAAAAGCACTCAGATCCATTTCTTCCTTTACTTTGCTTGCTTCAACATTTGTGGATCGAAGAAGTTTACCCTGCAGATTGTACATGTCTAATTGCACTTGTCGCTTGCCGTAAGAACCCAAATCCAATGATATTATTCCAGTCGTCGGATTCGGCATGATGGTGAAATCAGCGGCTGTAAGTAAATCTTCCTGGGTATTAATCGTTGGTTTCGTGATATTTCCACCAGTCACACTCACATTGGCAAAATTAGCTATTACAGTACTATTGGCGGTGTAATTGGTCACCACAAGACCCACTTCGATACAATTGCCCATAACAATAGTCTGTGTTCCGCTAAACGACCAGGAAGTTCCGTTTTGAGAAATATACATTGTAAACTGATTTCCGGTACGGGTGATGCGTAGCCAGTATCTGTTCTGACTCGGGAACTGTTGCGGGTATGCAGCTGCACCTGTTGTTGTACGGAATTCTCTTCTGCTGAAAGCACCAAGATTGGTCATCAGTTGCGCTTTTTTGGCACCGGCTGCATTGCTTTCCCGCATGGTAACTCCTGCCCAGCCTAGACCAAGTGGAGTGATGCTGGTCACCTGTGCTGTGATACTGCCATTGCCGCAAAGATCGTACTGAGCAAAAGCCAGTGCATCACTGGTGAAGGAATTGGGATAGTAACAATTGCTACTTGTGGCGGTAAATACCTTTGATGTGAAATTATAAGTAAAATTATTTCCTGTATTACATCCTACTCCATTGGTTTCAGCGGTCCAGCCGCATGGCAAAGGCAGGGTTGTTATGCTGGCTGAAGTGGTTGCCGTACAATTGTTCATATCAGTAACTATTACTGTATACGTTCCTACTCCTAAACCATTGATGTCCTGCGCAGTACTGGTGTTTGACCATAGATAACTATAGGTTGGGGTACCACCACTTACCGTTAGATCGATCGAACCAATATTTCCTCCAACACATGTGGCCACGGTTGTAGTGGTCAATATCATGGCTGTAGATTGGCTAACTACCGCAGATGTCGTTTTAGAACATCCATTTGAATCTGTTACGGTAACTGTATATGTGCCTCCTGCTAAACCTGATATATCTTGCGATATTGCGCCATTTGTCCATAAGTAAGTATATGACATTGTTCCACCAAGAACGGTAAGGTCAATTATCCCTGTGGCTCCACCTGTACATGATGGGGTGGTTGTTGTGCTTAATACCATGGCGGCAGGTTCGGTAATGGTGGCCGATGCTGTTTTTATACATCCGTTATCATCGGTCACGGAGATAGCATACGTTCCCGCAGGAAGGCTGCTGATCATATATCCTGAAGCCTGATTATTGGCGGTTCCGTCATTGGCGGCAGGGCCATCCCAGATTATGTCATAAGGTGCTGTACCTCCGGTTATCGTCAGAGTAACTTTACCACTGCCTCCATTGCAAAGCACATTTGTTGGTGTGGCTGTAGCTGCAAGGACGGCAGGCTCGGTGATGGTGGCCGATGCTGTTTTTATACATCCATTTTCATCGGTGACGGAGATGGCGTACGTTCCCGCAGGAAGGCTGCTGATCATATAACCTGAAGCCTGATTATTGGCGGTTCCGTCATTGGCGGCAGGGCCATCCCAGGTGATGTCATAAGGTGCTGTACCTCCGGTTATAGTCAGGGTAACTTTGCCGCTGCCTCCATTGCATAATACGTTTGTTGGTGTGGCTGTAGCTGCCAGCACGGCGGGTTCGGTAATGGTGGCCGATGCTGTTTTTATACATCCGTTTTCATCGGTCACGGAGATAGCATACGTTCCCGCAGGAAGGCTGCTGATCATATATCCTGAAGCCTGATTATTGGCAGTTCCGTCATTGGCGGCAGGACCATCCCAGGTGATGTCATAAGGTGATGTACCTCCCGTTATAGTCAGGGTAACTTTACCACTGCCTCCATTGCATAATACGTTTGTTGGTGTGGCTGTAGCTGCCAGCACGGCAGGCTCGGTGATGGTGGCAGATGCTGTTTTTATACATCCGTTATCATCGGTCACGGAGATGGCATACGTTCCCGCAGGAAGGCTGCTGATCATATATCCTGAAGCTTGATTATTGGCGGTTCCGTCATTGGCGGCGGGACCATCCCAGGTTATGTCATAAGGTGCTGTACCTCCGGTTATCGTCAGGGTAACTTTACCACTGCCTCCATTGCATAATACGTTTGTTGGTGTGGCTGTAGCTGCAAGGACGGCAGGTTCGGTGATGGTGGCCGATGCTGTTTTTATACATCCGTTATCATCGGTCACAGAGATGGCATACGTTCCCGCAGGAAGGCTGCTGATCATATAACCTGAAGCCTGATTATTGGCGGTTCCGTCATTGGCGGCAGGGCCATCCCAGGTGATGTCATAAGGTGCTGTACCTCCCGTTATAGTCAGGGTAACTTTACCGTTGCCTCCATTGCAAAGCACGTTTGTTGGTGTGGCTGTAGCTGCCAGCACGGCAGGCTCGGTGATGGTGGCCGATGCTGTTTTTATACATCCGTTATCATCGGTCACAGAGATAGCATACGTTCCCGCAGGAAGGCTGCTGATCATATATCCTGAAACCTGATTATTGGCAGTTCCGTCATTGGCGGCAGGGCCATCCCAGGTGATGTCATAAGGTGCTGTACCTCCGGTTATCGTCAGGATAACTTTGCCGCTGCCTCCATTGCAAAGCACATTCGTTGGTGTGGCTGTTGCTGCAAGGACAACAGGTTCGGTAATGGTGGCCGATGCTGTTTTTATACATCCATTTTCATCGGTCACGGAGATGGCATACGTTCCCGCAGGAAGGCTGCTGATCATATATCCTGAAGCCTGGTTATTGGCGGTTCCGTCATTGGCTGCGGGACCATCCCAGGTTATATCATAAGGTGATGTACCTCCCGTTATAGTCAGGGTAACTTTGCCGCTGCCTCCATTGCATAATACGTTTGTTGGGGTGGCTGTAGCTGCCAGCACGGCGGGTTCGGTAATGGTGGCCGATGCTGTTTTTATACATCCATTATCATCGGTCACGGAGATAGCATACGTTCCCGCAGGAAGGCTGCTGATCATGTATCCTGAAGCCTGATTATTGGCGGTTCCGTCATTGGCGGCGGGGCCATCCCAGGTTATGTCATAAGGTGCTGTACCTCCGGTTATCGTCAGGGTAACTTTGCCGCTGCCTCCATTGCATAATACGTGTGTCGGTGTGGCCGTCGCTGCCAGCA
The DNA here is from genome assembly GCA_016714445.1 of Saprospiraceae bacterium. GTDB lineage: Bacteria > Bacteroidota > Bacteroidia > Chitinophagales > Saprospiraceae > OLB9. The sequence goes on from JADJNF010000009.1 coordinate 526,535, forward strand.
CGGCAGGTTGGGTGATGGTGGCCGATGCTGTTTTTATACATCCGTTATCGTCGGTCACGGAGATAGCATACGTTCCCGCAGGAAGGCTGCTGATCATGTATCCTGAAGCCTGATTATTGGCGGTTCCGTCATTGGCGGCGGGGCCATCCCAGGTGATGTCATAAGGTGCTGTACCTCCGGTTATAGTCAGGGTAACTTTGCCGCTGCCTCCATTGCAAAGCACATTCGTTGGGCTGGCTGTAGCTGCAAGGACAACAGGTTCGGTAATGGTGGCCGATGCTGTTTTTATACATCCATTATCATCGGTCACGGAGATAGCATAGGTTCCCGCAGGAAGGCTGCTGATCATATAACCTGAAGCCTGATTATTGGCGGTTCCGTCATTGGCGGCGGGGCCATCCCAGGTGATGTCATAAGGTGCTGTACCTCCGGTTATCGTCAGGGTAACTTTGCCGCTGCCTCCATTGCATAATACGTTTGTTGGTGTGGCTGTAGCTGCAAGGACAACAGGTTCGGTGATGGTGGCCGATGCTGTTTTTATACATCCGTTATCATCGGTCACAGAGATGGCATACGTTCCCGCAGGAAGGCTGCTGATCATGTATCCTGAAGCCTGATTATTGGCGGTTCCGTCATTGGCGGCAGGGCCATCCCAGGTTATGTCATAAGGTGCTGTACCTCCGGTTATCGTCAGGGTAACTTTACCACTGCCTCCATTGCATAATACGTTTGTTGGTGTGGCTGTAGCTGCAAGGACGGCAGGCTCTGTGATGGTGGCCGATGCTGTTTTTATACATCCATTTTCATCGGTCACGGAGATAGCATACGTTCCCGCAGGAAGGCTGCTGATCATATATCCTGAAGCCTGATTATTGGCGGTTCCGTCATTGGCGGCGGGGCCATCCCAGGTTATGTCATAAGGTGCTGTACCTCCGGTTATCGTCAGGGTAACTTTACCACTGCCTCCATTGCAAAGCACATTTGTTGGTGTGGCTGTCACTGCCACAACGCCAGGTTCGGTAATGGTGGCCGATGCTGTTTTTATACATCCATTTTCATCGGTCACGGAGATAGCATACGTTCCCGCAGGAAGGCTGCTGATCATATATCCTGAAGCCTGATTATTGGCGGTTCCGTCATTGGCGGCAGGGCCATCCCAGGTTATGTCATAAGGTGATATACCTCCGGTTATAGTCAGGGTGATTGTACCATCGCTGTTGCATATAACATTTGTTGGTGTGGCTGTCGCTGCGAGCAAAACAGGCTCGGTGATCGTTGCAGATGTAGTCTTGGTACAGATATTTGCATCCGTTACGGTTACTGTATAGGTCCCGGCAGCCAAGCCGGAGCGGTCCTGCGTTGTCGCACCTCCTGTCCAGGAATACATATAGCCACCTGTTCCACCTGAGACCATCAGGTCTATTGTACCCGTTGCTGCCCCGTTACATAACACATCCACATTGGTCTCGGTCAATACTATGGCACTTGGTTGTGTAATCGTTGCAGATGTAGTCTTGGTACAGATATTTGCATCCGTTACGGTTACTGTATAGGTCCCGGCAGCCAAGCCGGAGCGGTCCTGCGTTGTCGCACCTCCCGTCCAGGAATATATATAGCCACCTGTTCCACCTGAGACCATCAGGTCTATTGTTCCAGTTGCTGCCCCGTTACATAACACATCCACATTGGTCTCGGTCAATACTATGGCACTTGGTTGTGTAATCGTTGCAGATGTAGTCTTGGTACAGATATTTGCATCCGTTACGGTTACCGTATAGGTCCCGGCAGCCAAGCCGGAGCGGTCCTGCGTTGTCGCACCTCCTGTCCAGGAATACATATAGCCACCTGCTCCACCTGAGACCATCAGGTCTATTGTTCCAGTTGCTGCCCCGTTACATAGCACATCCACATTGGTCTCGGTCAATACTATTGCACTTGGTTGTGTAATCGTTGCAGATGTAGTCTTGGTACAGATATTTGCATCCGTTACGGTTACTGTATAGGTCCCGGCAGCCAAGCCGGAGCGGTCCTGCGTTGTCGCACCTCCCGTCCAGGAATATATATAGCCACCTGTTCCACCTGAGACCATCAGGTCTATTGTTCCAGTTGCTGCCCCGTTACATAACACATCCACATTGGTCTCGGTCAATACTATTGCACTTGGTTGTGTAATCGTTGCAGATGTAGTCTTGGTACAGATATTTGCATCCGTTACGGTTACTGTATAGGTCCCGGCAGCCAAGCCGGAGCGGTCCTGCGTTGTCGCACCTCCTGTCCAGGAATACATATAGCCACCTGTTCCACCTGAGACCATCAGGTCTATTGTTCCCGTTGCTGCCCCGTTACATAACACATCCACATTGGTCTCGGTCAATACTATGGCACTTGGTTGTGTAATCGTTGCAGATGTAGTCTTTGTACAGCCATTTGCATCCGTTACGGTTACCGTATAGGTCCCGGCAGCCAAGCCGGAGCGGTCCTGCGTTGTCGCACCTCCCGTCCAGGAATACATATAGCCACCTGTCCCACCGGAGACCATCAGGTCTATTGTACCCGTTGCTGCCCCGTTACATAACACATCCACATTGGTCTCGGTCAATAGTATGGCACCTGGTTGAGTGATGGTGACAGAAACCGATGATGTGCTGCATGATGCATCTGTAACAGTAACCGTATAAGTGCCCGCAGCCAATCCTGATCTATCCTGAGAAGTCTGACCCGTATTCCAGTTATATGTATAAGGTATTGAGCCGCCGGTTACCATCAGATCAATAGTTCCCGTTGAGTTGCCATTACACAGTACATCGACCTTTGTTGTGCTAAGTGATAGCATCGAACAGGCCACCACTGAATTAACAGTGACCGGTGTGGTTCGGAATGGAGAATATATAAAATCATTGAGTGAATACACAATACCTGCCGGAGTAGGCGAAGTACCTCGTAAAGTGGTTTCTTTTAATAACCCAACGCCGGTGCCTCCCGGATTGGTGCTATATGTAGGACCGGAAGCTGCACCCCAGTAATTGTTTCTAAAATTGTAATTATTTAGATTATCAGCCAGACCTCCTAATGTATTAGGTGCAATCCCTGCAATATGGGTAACCCCATGTCCTCCCGTTAAACTATAAAAATTATTGTTGGTTATTGTTCTGGTATCAAATGATTCCTGCCAGCCGGTAATGTCAATGGCTAAAGCATTATTAGAAGCAGAAACATCATTATACGTTATTGAAACACCCAGAATATTGGTTTGCAACATGGTAATGCCTCCGATTCCTGCAAAGTTTCCTGTATTTGCATTGGTTATCTTATTGTGGGTAATGTTGGCACCATTGGAATAATAAAATGCTCCCGCAGAAAAACCTATCTGTATTCCAGCATTCAAAGTCTGATCAATTCTATTTCCGGATACGGTCAAAAGTCCGGGAGAAACGACTGTGCCGACACTCGGGAAATCCCAGTTATTATTCCCTCCCTGACCCACACATAATATACCTGCCCACCTGGTATTTATGATGGTATTATCAAAAATATTAAAATGATAACCTGCCTGTGCCAGCCAAATCGCTGAAACAGGCCCCAAAGTGCACGAACCCGGATTATAAGATCCTATATTTTCAAATTTATTGCCTGTGATTTCCCAAACACTCCTGTCTATAGCACCATCACTTGGATGATCATCCGTTTTAATACCATGACCGTATGTGCCCAGAACATAATTATTTTTGATGGTCACATTTGATGTTTGGGTTCCGGCATTGGAATTATAAAAAGCATTGACAGGTACATTTTGCAACTCAAGCCCTTGAATGGTTATATTATTACCCGTAGCAATACGGAATCCATAACCGGTTAATACTGCAGCAGAATTACAATATGAGCCTGTTGCAGAAGTAATGATCAAATTGGTTTTACCGCTTACAACAAGATAATTCTGTGCTGATACCCCACCGGTAATACAATTGGCTACCACCGATGGATTGGCATAAGTACCATCAGTGATATACACCACATCCCCATTTCCGGCCGCATTGATCGCTGACTGGATGGTAGTGTAAGCTCCGCCCGCAGTGTTGTATGTATTACAATTCACCACTACCTGCGCTGGTGGTGTGCCTCCTGATGGATTCACCCATCGGGCTACGCCTATGGTTCCTGCACTGATAACTAAGTTATATGTTGAGCCAATACCTGAGCATCCATTGGCATCTGTTGAAGATACTACTATCGGGAAAGTACCTGATACTGCTGGTGTTCCATGTAAAAGTCCTGAAGTACTCAAAGTTAAACCTGCAGGTAAAGCACTGGACGTACTAAAGGTATACGGTGCTGTGCCTCCTGATGCATTAAATGATCTGCTGAATGGCAGCAGTTGTGTGGCTGCTGCAGATGACGGGTTGGCAACGGTTAATTCCACACCCACCCCCTGGATTAAAAAGGTATAAGGGTCTTCATCCGCATCATTACTGCGAACGGTCACTGTACAGGTTTTTGTTCCGGCCGAAGCAGGGTCAAATTGGATCGTAAATGTTTGTACACCGCTGGCAGCGACAGTGCCATTATTGGTCAGGTCAGTGGTGATGCTAAAATCAGTGGTATTGCTGATGGCAAGGGCATCCGCACCAAAAGTGAGCACTCCACTTCCGTTATTTTCCGCACGGAAGGTGCTGCCGGAAGTCCCTCCAGACACACAGACATTACCGAAATCGGTATTTAACGCAATAGAAATAGTGGTGGAGCCATCTGTGATGTCAGCGTTATCTGCATTGTTCCTGACGTTGAGTTCCGGACATGTTGTAACATTAACCATTGCTGACCCACAGGATCCTGGAATAACACAACCTCCTTCTCCTCGTACAAAATACGTTGTTGTTGAACCTGGAGAAACTACAAAAGTAGTACCCGCAGTTGTTCCTACGAGCGTACCGCCACATGAACCGGAATAAATGCTCCATGCCGTAGCACTATTCAGCGTTCCTGTAATGGTAAGTGTTGAACTTCCACCCGCACAAATTGGCGTGGTTGCAGCAACTGTGGGTACTGTTGGACTTGTACATGATGAACAGCTAAATGTACACGCAATAGGAAGAGTAAAGGCAGTTGCGTCATTGACAGTCCAGTTCGCGGAGTTAAAAATCGCTGTTCTCAGATTTGTAGGAGACTCTGCCGATACAACACAATTATAGATCGCATTATCCACCTCAGGTGTAATGGCCATTGAATTGGTCGCATTCAGAGCGGCAGGTAAAGTAGATAAACTATTAGAATTAAATGTACATTGGCTGAGCGTTGCTTCCCAAGCATTTCCTGCATTCACATTCATGCTTATTCCTGTTATCAACGTAGGAGCAGCCAAGGTTCCTTGAAAGGCGAAAATTTGATCTCCACCATTAATTAAGCTCATCCATTCGGTTGGAGTAGCTATATTATTTACAAGTCCGACAATAGATCCTGATGATGCCAATAAGTTTGCTTTACACTGAATTCTAACTTGAGTACCACAAGGTAGGGCAGATGTCGAAGTCCAAGAAATCGCTCCATCAGAGTAAGAACCCGTGCTAGGCCCACATGGATTTGCGGATTGAAACCCTGTAATGTCAACACCCGAACACCAACCAAAATCCGTGAATTTAATATTGGTACCAGACGTTATGTCACGAAGGAGTACAAAGCTGAAATCATCCTCTACTATACTCTCAGAATTGTAGCCAACAATGGCAATATCGCCTGCCACTAATGTGGTCTGACTGTATATTGTGGAAGAACTTAGAAAAGTAGAAAATACGAATAAAAGTAAAGCAGATTTGAAAAACCTTGTTGTGTTAATTTTGGAGTAATTAAAAATCATAAAATTTTGGTTAATTAAAAATGAAAATAGATTGAGGTTTTCTTTTGGATTGAATTAAATTTTGGAAATAAGGCACAAAATATAAAAAAAACTTTTATGATGTTGTTTGCCCCTCAATATATTAATTCTTAATTGACTTTAACCGTAAATATGCATTAGAAAATCTATTACGAATTCTAATGCATAATTACGGTTTAATAGATTGGGCTAAAGAATTGGGGTTAATACATCACAATATATCTCAAATAATCAATGAAAAACTCAACTTAAATTTTCATGTTTTTATAAATCAGAATATTATCAGCAAACCCGCCTGACTCCTACGTAGTATGCGGGCAGGTCAACAACCCCGCCTGACTCCTACGTAGTTGCCAGGTCGGCAAATCAGCAACCCCGCCTGTTTTCTATGGTTTGACCAAGTATTAATTGATAATTTTTTAATACATAAATGACTTTTTTGGGTTAATAAAATTGGATTTATATGTCCTGTTCACAGAGTTATCCACATTCTAAAATTTATGCTGCAAATTTGAACGAATAATCTGCTGTGTATTTGGTTTTATTTTTAATACACGCAAAGAGTGTTTTTAATATTTTATTTCTTACATTGTTGATTGCAAGCATTTTGTTCTTCTTCTCCTCTGTGATTTTTCTTTGGTAATATGCTGCGAATGCATTTTTTCCGCCAATGCTTGCTAATGCTCCCAGATGTAGTAGCGTTTTTAATGTCTTGTTGGCAATAGGTGATACTTTGTCTTTGCCTTTATACCTTCCTGATTCCTTACCAAACGGTACTACTCCGCAATAACTTCCTAAGGCTTTTGCTGATTCAAATTTATTGAAATTATTGGTTGCGCAAATAAAAGCTATTGCTATAATCTTGCCTACACCCGGCACTGATTGAGCAATCTTATAATTGTCATAAAACGCTGTATTGCTTTTTATTAAATCTAACATTTCAGCTTCAATTTTCTCAATGGCATCTTCCAAATTTTTTACAATTGGTTCATCGATTTTGTTTAATTTCTTTAAAAGATCTTTACTTATAAATTTTTTGTTGTCATCATTGGCTTGTGTCAGCTGGGACTTTATTCTCACCAGTTGTGCTCTTTTGGTATTCAAACCTTTAAGTTCTGTCAACATCTTATCACACAAGGTATAAGGTTTTAATTTATCTGCAAATCTGAGCCCATAATCTGCGATTCGTTTAGCATCAATTTTATCATTTTTACCCCGGCTGATCCCAGTACTATTCTTTATTTCAAGACCAGAAACAACATACATATTTAGCTTGTGTCCCGCCAAACATTCAATAAGAAGGTTGCCGTAGATACCTGTATGTTCCATAATAAAATCTATTGAATGTATCGACTTATTTTCTTTTGCAAACTTTTTAACAAATGACAAAACTTCTTTGATAAATCTATTAAGAGCAGAAGTAGTGTTTTCTACCTCTCTTTCAAGAAGAAAGTCGTTTAGATAACGTAGTGCGAAATTGATCTTGTCTTTAGAAATGTCTGCCCCGATAGTGAACTTTAACATGATTAAAATGGTTTTAGGAATTAACAAATTTTAAAACAAGTTGAGTAAAAAGGTGAAGGACGATTACCTTGTTAATGGGTTTTACCCTAATTTTCTATCTGTCTTTTTAACCTTTTGAGCAAAGTGTGGATTAAAACAGGCGATAGGTTTTACCTTGACCACGGTTAATTTGCCACACTTTGACTCAACTTTTCCACAAAATTAACACTTTTCAACACCCCCCTGGACCCCCCATATAATACATAATAATAATTTTAATATGATTAATTTATTGGAAATGCAAATCTAAAGGACCACTACATAGTAGGCGGGCAGGTCCACAACTCAACAACTTCAACAAATCAACAACTTAGCAACTTCAACAATTTAAAAATTGCAGTTCAGCACTACTCTTTTGGTCACATCAGGTACTCCTTCTGCTCTTACCCGAATGAGATACATGCCATTGGCAAATGCCGTCAGATCGATTTCCTCTTTTCTGCTGTTTGTTTCATTGGTGGTGGATCGAAGCAGTTTGCCTTGCAGATTGTAGATGCCCAACTGTACTAGTTGTTTTTTGTAGTTAATGCCAGGTATACTTTTTTACCTGTGATCATTGAATCTGCTCTGAAATGCCTTTAAAGTATAAAATGGAATTTTCAGCTTACAGGCAAATGATGGAATCTTAAACAATCTATTAATGCCTGTTTCTCAAACCAATGTATTTTGATCTTGATCTAACAAAATGATGGTACTCATTTACGCCTGGCCAAACAAAAAATTGGTAGTCAACGGTCTAAAAAAAATTAAATCTTTCAAAAAAAAAAGACATTGAGATCTATTGAATGGTCATTAAATAAATAAATACGGCAACACTCATCTATTGAAAGGGAACCATCAGATGTAAGCATCTCAGCAAGAGGCTCAGATTGATGTTTTCATTGTATCATTGTAGTATAATAAAACGCGTTGTTCATGTTTTTAAGAGTAAAATTGTTACTTATTCTAATCTTAAGTTGGTGTTATAGCTGTATGCTTTCTGCCCAAAATAAGGGATTTGAGCTGGTCAATTTTACAGCTGATGATGGACTTTCTCAAAACAGTATTTACACCATAGCCAGGACTGCCGAAGGGTTTATGTGGTTTGGCACAAATGACGGACTTAACAGATTTGATGGCACAAATTTCCAACATTTCAAGATCACAACAGATGATAGCATTACCAGATCAAATGTAGTATTGTCACTATGGCCATACCATGATGGACTCCTGGTGGGTACTGATCAGGAATTGCTTTTTTTCAACCCGAAGACCGCTATATATTCTCATGTTACTAAAGTTTTACCCGGCTTGGATGTAGCAGATAAAATGGGTATTAAATACCTGTTTAAAGACAGTAAAAATCACATTTGGATTTTGACCATTGATCATGGCATATTAAAATACAATCCTATGATGAATAGTACATCTCATTTCTTTCAGGATAAAGATGTAAGGAGTAAGGTGACAGGCATTACAGAGTGTAACGGTGTTATTTATGTCAGTACAGAACAATCATTTTTTCAATTTAATTCTACATTTGAGCAGGTGAACATTACCTATCCATCAAAGGACATCAATATGAGAGTACTGAGCGTGGTAAAAGATAAATTGTGGCTTGCCATAAATGGTATTGGCATCCTGATATACGATCCGAAATCAGAGACAGTTCAGGATTTTAAAGATATATACAAAGGAAGTCAATACCCAAAAGATGTCACGTACATTTATCCTGAAGACAATACGGTTTGGGTAGGTACACGTAGTATGGGTCTTTTAAAAATTGATACTGACGGTCTCAATTTTTTCAGTTACAAAGCCGGTGACAGCCGAAATTCCTTGGGGAGAGATTTTGTATTAAGTATTTTTGGAGACAATCAGGACAGGATCTGGGTTGGACAAAGTGGTGGAGGCGTAGCCAGATTGACAGAAATCAATACTATTATGGAACTTTTCAGACCATCAGGAAGAGATGGCAGCAATATGCAGGATCCTATGGTATTAGGTATGCTTGATGCCAAAAATGATACCTATTATTTCGGAACGCTATATGGTGGACTACTTTTTTACGATAGAAAAAGTGGTAAATACAAATACTATAAGGACGAAAAATTGCCTGTCGAATCCAAAAATATTTATGGGATGACACAAGTTGGGCAAACCATTTGGATGGCTACCTGGGCAGGCTTATGTTCGTTCAATATGGTAACAAATCTTTTCAATTACTATCCTGATAATGTGTATGGGATTGGCACTGAACTATATTCCATTTTAAAAATTTCAGACGGATCTGCTTTACTGGTGAGTGGAACCAAAGGAATGTTGCTTTTTAATCTTGAGTCACGTCTGTGGTCAGCGTGCCCTGATACAGCAGGAGTACTTAAACAAAAAATACTGGTCGTTAGATATATGCAGGAAAGTAAAAATGGTGATGTATATATGTCTGGGATGGAAGATAATTTTTATATGTATAATTACCTTAAAGGGACATTTCGTTTTTTTTCCTCATCTCAGCAAATACGGAACATCCAGATGTTTTTATGAAGAAAAAAATAAACTATGGATAGCATCTGATAATGGTTTGATTGAAACCCAAAAGCCCCGATTTAATGTTGAAAAAATATGGACAAAAAAATCCGGGCTTGCCAATGATTTTATATATGCAGTGACCGGGGACAAAGAAAAAAATATATGGGTTTCTACCAATAATGGACTTTCCAGAATCGATTTGCTGACAAAAAAAATTACCAATTTCACAAAACGTGATGGTATTCAGGACATCGAATTTAATTCATCTGTTGTTTTAAAAAATCAATCCGGTGAGTTGGTCTTTGGCGGTGTCAATGGAGTCAATTTTATTCCTTTGACGGTCAATGATAAATCCCATTTGGTTTCAATGCCTCAAATTATAAAAATAAATGTACTGAATAAACCATTCAGATCGGATACCAGTTTTTCATATCTAAAACAAATACAGCTAAACCATAACCAAAACTTTGTAGATCTGACTTTTATAAGCCCGAATGCAAGTCATCAGGAAGGTATTCAATATTTTTATCGATTGGATGGAGTAGATGCCACCTGGGTTGAAGCAGAAGGAAGAAGTTTTGTAAGCTATACACAGCTTGCACCGGGTGATTATAGGTTTTATCTCAAAGCTATGGATAGAATGGGCAACGAAAGTGCCGTAAACAGCCAATTGTCTATCCATATAAAAACCCCATACTACGCCACAATATGGTTTAGAATATTTATGATTACACTTCTTGCCACAGCTATATTTATATTGATAAAATACCGCATCAATATCCTGAAGCGGGAAGCATTATCAGAAAAGACCATCGCCCAATTAGAAATGAAAGCTCTTCAGTCACAAATGAACCCGCATTTTGTATTTAATTGTATCAATGGCATATATGAAATGATCATCAGCAATGAAAACGACAATGCGCGAAAGTATCTGAATGATTTTGCCATTCTGATGAGGATGACATTGGAAAATTCTAAAAAAACAATGATTTCATTAGAGCATACCATTTCCTATCTGGAAAAGTATTTGGGGATAGAAAAACTTCGTATGATTGATTTTAACTATAGTATTTTGGTTGCTCCGGAAATCGAAATGACCAAATCTTTTTTCCCTCCGATGATCCTGCAGCCCCTGGTTGAAAATTCGATATGGCATGGATTAGCGCCACTGAAAAGCAAAAAATCCGTGGCTATACACATATATATATCCGGCGATCATATTGTATGCGAGATTGAAGACAATGGCATAGGTATTAACTTATCAAGAGAAAAAAACAAGCATGCCAGTCACAATTCTACCGGGCTGGAAAGTATAAAGGAACATATTGTTTTGTTGAATGATAAATATAATTTAAAAATAAAAATGGATATTTACGACAAATCCACACTTGACCCGAAAGGCGAAGGCACCATGGTCAGATTAAACATGAAATATGATTGGAATGATTATTAAAATGAAAAAAAATCAATAAACTGTAATACATGTTCAATACCCGATATATATTGATTTTTATCTTTTCCATTTTTTATATGGCAAAGACTTATGGTCAATATTCCATGGAAAATTTCAGAAAATATACTACCAAACAAGGGTTGGCAAGTAACCACATCACCGGAATCATTCAGGATACTTTTGGTTATCTTTGGATTGGTACACAAAATGGGCTTCAGAGATTTGATGGATTGGAGTTTGAAAATATAAAGATGCCTGTCCATTCGCAAGCAGCAAATATTATCTACCAGCTGAATGCTTTAAAAGGAAATGAGATCGGTGTCTGTACGCAACACGGAGCATACATTTTTTCGACTATCGGTGGCAATACCAAATCATTGGAATTTATTGTCGATGACGATTTTAAGTATTGGGCATATGCTATAAAAGGTATTGGAAAAGATCGAAAAGGAAATTTCGGTGTCTCATCAGGTACCGGTTTTTATGTTTTTGATCCTGATGGAAAATTACTTAAGAAATTTGAACCTTTCACAAAGGATGCCATAGGTAGTCAATGGCTAAGATATGGCAGAAACGTGCACACCATGGTAGATGGGCAAATGCTGCAGGAAAATGAAAAAGGTCTGGCAATTTATAACAATGAACTGGATTCAATATTTAATCTTAACAGATATAAATGTATGACTGATATATCAAATGCGAACAATATCAGATATGGGTTTTTAAATGATTCATTGATGTATTACTTTCCCACAACTTCAAAGATCGTCATTTTTAATGCAAAAACTTGTCAGTCATTTGAGTGGACTATGCGAAACAAAAAAACACGTCATTTCACCTGGTTTTCACGTCTGACTATCCTTAACGATACTACTATTATCATCAATGGATACGATGGAATCTATACCATGAAACCGGATTATACAAAATTCAAATTCGAAATAAGCGAAAAATTGAATTTGGAAGGCAATCAATTTTTAAGTTGTTTAAAAACTAAAGATGGAAAAATCATTTTAGGTACAAAAGATGGTCTGTTTGTTGAGAAAAATAAAGAAAAAGTAATTTTTTCATTTAAAATTTCGGATACAATTGCCAAAAACTTAACTATAAATCACATTCGAGCGACGGGCGAAAATATTTATGTATCATCAGAAGATGATGGACTTTTTGTTTTGGATAAAAAAACAAAAATGATTCAGAACAAAATTAATTTCAAAAAATTGGGACTTGCATACAATGTTGTAAATTTTACCTACCAGTATACCAATGATACTTTTTGGATAAGCACCGCTGCAGGTATGCTATGGTTTCATACTAAAACGAAAGCGTATGGGAAACTTCATTTTGACGGATGTAAAGATTGTCTGCAAAAAATAGACGTAAACGATATTTTTAAAGACAGTAAAGGAGAATATTGGTTTGGCAGCAATGTATCCAATTACATAGTCCATACGACAGGCCACAAGGCATCATTGATCAGGCAGGATAAAGACAATCCATTGCTGAAGGTGACATCTATCATTTACTTCAGCGAAGATCCACAGGGAAATATGTGGTTCTCATCCGATGCCATAGCTCGATGGAATCGTAATACAGGCAAGGTTGATTCGCTTACACAAAGAGTTCAGGGACAAAACAGTTTTTTGCGTGGGTATGGAGTATATTTTGATATCGATGGTAATACATGGTATGTCATTGCAGGTGAAGGATTAATTATCGAAAATCAGTCCGGAGAAAGGATAAGATTATTTCAAAAACAATTAATACCTAAGAGAGGCAGCAAACAGTTTTCTGTACACAACAATCATATGGTTTACATCAATACCCAAAATCAACTGGTGGTATTAAATATGAAAAACAGACAACACAGAACATATACTACCATAAACGGACTGGATGAGACTGCTGTTTCCTCCCTGTTCAGCTTCGATAAGGATGAGAATAAAATACTATTTGCCGTAAAAAATATTGCCTACGAAATTGGGTTGGATTTTCCGGTTAATACCATTGAAAACAAAATAATTATAAAAAAAATTACCTCAGCCAATATGAAACCTATTACGTTTCCTTCCGGTAATGTAATACTGGAAAACCAAAACAGATCATTCATGCTGGATTTTGGAATGATAAATTTTGAAGATCCTGAAAATTTACAATACAGTTATCGTTTAATTCCATCCGTTGATACTTCCTGGGTAGAGCTAAATCTTCCGCATGTACAATTTAGTGAATTGGCTTCCGGAAAATATAATGTAGAATTGAAAGTTGAATCTAAAAATAATTTCCGTCTCCCTGTTGTCAGAATTTTTAGAATTACAATTAAACCTCCTTTTTATATTACCTGGTGGTTTTTAAGTTTGGTGTTTTGTTTGGTAGTTTTAACATCAGCATATTTTATTAAAATGCGATTTAATAAAATCAAAAAGCTTTCCCAACTTGATAAAGCCATAGCCGAATATGAAATGAAGGCACTGCATGCACAGATGAATCCACATTTTGTATTTAATTGTCTCAACAGCATCAAGGAAATGATCATCTCAAAGGAAAGTGAAAATGCCAGCAAATATCTGAGTAAGTTTGCCAAAATGATGCGTGCCACAATAGATCAATCCAAAAAGAACTGGACTACATTGCAGGAAAATATTGACTACTTAGATACTTATCTTGAAATGGAAAGTATAAGATTTGAAAACTTCATATATACGGTAACTATTGAAAACATAGCAGATAGACGCGAAATATTAATGGCCCCTATGCTTTTACAACCATTGGTGGAAAATGCAATCTGGCATGGCTTAATGAAAATTTCAGGTGAAAAATGGCTACATATCAAAATATCAAAAGTCAATGAACATATTATCTGCATTGTAGACGATAACGGAATTGGTTACCAGAATTCTATCAAACAACCCAATGTCCATCATGGCATAGGGCTGAATAATATTCAACAACGTATAGAAATCATAAATCAAAAATATCATTTGGATTATTCACTTACGATCACCGATAAAAGTACATTTGGTCAATCGGGAACATTGGCCGTGGTAAAATTTTTATCAAAATAATTTTTTACACAATGACAGGAAGTATAAAAACAATACTGATAGATGATGAGCCTCGCGGCTTAAAAGTTTTAGAACATTTTTGTTCAATCTATGCACCAGGTCTTGAAGTGGTGGCAACTTGCACGGATCCATTTGATGCATTGGCAAAGATTGATACTACAAAACCCAATCTGGTGATCATGGATATTCAGATGCCTTTGATGAATGCTTTTGAATTGCTCAATCAATTAAAGTATAAAGAATTTGAAATTATATTTGCGACAGCATATGATCATTATGCTTTGACAGCTTTTAAGTATAGCGCTACTGATTATTTGCTAAAACCCATCAGTGAAGATTTATTTGAAATGGCAGTAAATAAAGCTGTAGAAAAAATCAGAAGTAAAAACAGAAATGTAAATTTTGATACTCTGCTTCACAATATCAACCAACTGAATAATCCTGTAGCCATGAAAATATGCATTGCAGATTCAAAGGGGTTTCAAGTGGTGGATGTGGCGGATATCATATCTTGTGAAGCAGATAGCTGCTATACTATTTTTCATATGAAAAATAATAAAACCATTATCTCGTCCCGGACAATGGCTGAATTTGAACCTGTACTGGATGATAAAAACTTCTTCAGGATACACCGCTCATTTATCATCAATATAGGCCATGTGAAGGAGTATCACAGAGGAAATGGCGGCTCTGTGATTATGAGCAATGGAAAGGAGATAGAAGTGAGTCGAAGGAAAAAGGATGAATTTATATTAAAAATGAAGCAAATTTTTAAAGGATGATTTATATTACAATGTAAGTTCCTGCATTTCTTCTCAAGTACAGATCACCAGTAAACCATAATTCATCCATTCTTAACTGTTCGCTTATTCGAAATTGCCAGTTACTTATTCTCATATTTTTGTATTAATAAATATTGGACATTTGTAATGTTAATAATTAGTAATATAAAAAACGATACCATGGCAAAGCAATTAATAATCACGGATAAAACCAATGAATTTGGAAGAAGAAGTGACAAAAACAATGCTGTATTTAGTCAAACACATTTCAGCATTTCTAAAGAATTAGTATTCTATATTTCAATGCTGATGGTTTTACTGTCTGTCGTTGGACTATACTTTTTAAATTATTTGAGCATTGCCTCAGTTATCATAGGAGCTATTGTATCCTTGGGATTATCCATTTACAAATATTTACAGCTGGTGTTTGAAATGAATCTTGATTTTCACTTTACGGAAGAAGAAATTAGAGAAATCAATGAAGAATTGTGGAGATAAATAAATAGTTTGTCCACTTTCTTTTTAATAAATGCTCAAAAATAAACACAATCGCATGTGGACTACGGTCACTATGATAGAAATATCATGGTGACTTTTAGTTTTTTAGTCCTGTGATGCCCTTCAAAATGCTATACTTTTTTCATTTGCTATTTGCCGTTCACCATATGATTGTTTCGATCCACTTAAAAATACTTGCCGCTTGCTGATTCTTGTATTTTGAACCCGGAATAAATCTGATATTTAATATTTCAAATCTTACTCTTACCTTCTTTCTGGCAACAGAAAAAGAAGTAATGTGCTGTTTAAATAAATATTCAAAATGAAGCATTATCTCCTGATCAATTTAGTCTTAATAAGTAATTTCATTTATGGACAATCCGTAGGCATTGGTACAACAAGTCCTGAATCCAGCGCTATACTGGAAGTAAAATCTACTACCCAAGGCTTCATGATGCCACGTATGACTACCGCACAACGGGATGCCATAGTAGCTCCAAAACAAGGTTTGCAGATCTACAATACAGATGATCGATGCCAGGATATATATGATGGAAGTAAATGGGCCAAAAACTGTGATATGAAAGTAAACGGAGACTCAGAACTTCCTGCAAATAGCTGGAGACCCAGAGCAGACTTTGGAGGGGATTTAAGGTATGCACCTGTTGCATTTTCTATTGGCAACAAAGGATATATTGGAACCGGCTTTGATGGTACGTATAAAAAGGATTTTTGGGAATTTGATCCTGCCAGCAATGTATGGACTCAGAAAGCGGATTTTGGAGGAACAGCAAGGCAGGGTGCTGTAGGATTTTCGATGGCCGGCAAAGGATATGTCGGAACAGGTGAGAATGGAATTTTTAACAATGATTTTTGGGAGTATAATCTTACCAGTAATGTATGGACTCAGAGAGCTAATTTTGGAGGGTCTGCAAGATTTAATGCTGTAGGGTTTTCGATAGCTGACAAAGGATATATCGGAACAGGAGCTACCAACTCTAGTCGTTATAAGGATTTTTGGGAGTATGATTCCGCCAGCAATGTATGGACTCAAAAATTAGATTTCGGTGGAACGGCAAGAGGAAATGCCGTTGGATTTTCCACCACTGATAAAGGATACATTGGAACCGGAAGCGATGGTATTGCTTTAAAAAGGATTTTTGGGAATTTATACCTGCTGGAGGTGGCTTGGGTAGCTGGGTTCAAAAAGCAGATTTCGCAGGTACTGCAAGACAAAAAGCTGTAGGATTTTCTATAAACAATAAAGGGTATATTGGTACTGGAAGTATCAGTGATCAAGTAGGTGTAAAAGATTTCTGGGAGTATAATCCTGCCACCAATGTTTGGCTACAGAAAGCAGATTTTGGGGGCTCTGCAAGGTTTTTTGCTATCGGTTTTTCTATTGGCAGCAAAGGTTATATTGGGGTTGGGAGTGACGAGTCATATTACAAGAGGGATTTTTGGGAATATAACACTGTACCAGAATCTGGAAAAGTATATGTAGAAAATATACCATCTGATGCTGTTATTTATCAAGGTCACGATTGGACCAGTAGCGGAAACAATTTATATACCACACTGGAAAATGTCAATACTACCACGAGAGGGCTTTTAAATGCAGATGGCGGTTTTAGAACAAAATACAGCGGCACCATCGTTAAAACAATTGCAGCCGGGGCCAGTAATATTATTTTGAACATCAACCCTGTGGTGCCTTCGGACTGGGATTTCACCAATACTATGGTTACTGTATCCGTTGCTGATGATCCCTTATATCTGAGAGTCACTATGTATCTGGCTAAACTCACAAGCCCGGGTACCATAACATTGTCAATAAATGCACTTGGAGCAGGGCAAATCAGGTTTAATTACATTGTTTTTAAATTATAAATTTTCTAAAAAAACAAATATGCGAGCAGTTCTCCTTTTCCTCTTTTTAAATACAATTTTACATTTCTCCACAAAAGCACAATCAAAATTGTATGATTACCTGCCACTGAATGAAAATCAGGATTCAATCATTTTTCATTATAAACAAATAAAAGAAACCAATATAGCCCAAATGGTTAAGGCAGATATTCAATATTTCATTATCAAAGCAGAAAAAGAAACCTATGGCTATACCATCTTTTTGGATGGCCATCTGGTCATCGAGCAAAAAACTATTCCAGGCTTATCAGGAAGCCTTGGATTTAAAAACATACCTGACACCCATAAAATAGCTGAACTTGTCATCAAAAAAATGAAAGAAGGGGAAATGCCCCCGACCATAAGTGAGCATGAACTCATTGAAATGGATATCACTAATAGACATTAAACCATCGCATGTTGAAGTAGTTCCCTTTACCAATTTTGCTAAGGCGATTTTTAAATCATCTTTATAAAAAATACAATATGAAGTTTTTATTTTGCAAAAATGGGATACATCTAAATCACCCATCTTTTAGCATAAAAAACAGCCGAAATATTTGAACAAACATTTATTGGAAGGATTCCTTCAAATCAACCTACCAAAGAAGCCGACCTAAACAAGACAAAAAAAAGCAGCCGAAACAAATGCCCCGGCTGCTTTTTTATTTTACTCAATTTGCTGTCACCAACCCGCACTGACCATTAAGTAGTAGGCCAGGTCCACAAATCAGCAACTTAGCGATTTCGCAACTCCACAACTCCGCAACCCCGCCTGACCACTACGTAGTAGGCGGGCAGGTCCGCAACTTAACAACTCCAACAACTTCAACAATTTAATAATTGCTGTTAAGCACTACCCTTTTGGTCACATCCGGCAACCCTTCTGCTTTGATACTAATCAGATACATGCCATTAGCAAAAGCCGTCAGATCGATTTCCTCTTTTCCTCTGCCTGTTTCCATATTAGTGGATCGCAGCAATTTACCCTGAAGATTGTACATGTCTAATCGCACTTGGCGCTTGCCATAAGAATTCAAATCCAAAGATATTATTCCAGTCGTCGGATTCGGCATGATGGTGAAATCAGCGGCTGTAAGTAAATCTTCCTGCGTATTAATCGCAGGTTTCGTGATGTTTCCACCAGTCACACTCACATTGGCAAAATTAGCTGTTACAGTGCTATTAGGATTATAATTGGTCACCACAAGACCCACTTCGATACAATTGCCCATAACAATAGTTTGTGATCCATTTAAAGACCAGGAAGTTCCGTTTTGAGAAATATACATTGCAAACTGATTACCGGTACGGGTGATCCGCAGCCAGTACCTGTTTTGACTAGGGAACTGTTGCGGGTATGCAGCTGCACCTGTTACTGTACGGAATTCTCTTCTGCTGAAAGCACCAAGATTGGTCATCAGTTGCGCTTTTTTGGCACCGGATGCATTGCTTTCCCGCATGGTAACTCCTGCCCAGCCTAGACCAAGTGGAGTGATGCTGGTCACCTGTGCAGTGATGCCGCCATTGCCACAGAGATCGTACTGAGCAAAAGCGAGTGCATCGCTGTTGAAGGAATTCGGATAGTAACAATTGGTAGATGTCACAGTAAATAACTGATTGCCGGGACTATAAGCGACATTGCTACCTTGATTACAATTCACGCCATTGGCTTCAGAACTCCATCCACAAGGCAACAAAAATAATTCATCGATAAAACCATCACAATCATTGTCTATACCATCGCAGAGTTCTTCGGCGCAAGGATAAACATTGTCATTGCTATCATTACAATCCTCACTATTCCGGACATATCCAACACCACACACTCCCTGGAACACCTGCGGCGCATTTGTATTCCCGTAACCATCACCATCAACATCTGCATAACAGGTTACACTACAGGTATTAAATGGAAGTCCCCTTAAATCGTCTGGATTTGAACCAAACACAGGACCCCAGTTTCCACCGGTTGAGATGATGTTGAATGAAGATGATATATTGCTGATCAGGAATTTATTATTTCCGATGTACGCAGCACCAAAAGTTTCACCATTGGTCGCTCCGATGATGGGGATATTTGTTACAGTATATGGTGCTGCAGGAAGAATTTTTTCATACACAATTGTGCCGTTGCCCGACCAATGATAAATCATATTATCATCCGGATTATAACAAATGACTTCCCCGTCAGCCCCATTACCTAAAGCAGTCAACAAGGTTTTCGATCCGTCTGCCGGATTGATATCATAGAGGGTTTCTTTGACAGTTGCCCCATCTCCTGTCACTCCGAATAGTTGGCCCGAAGGTGAAAAAGTAATGGATGAAAAATTATCACCCAAATTACCAATTTGTGTCATAGTTGCATCCGTAGGATTAAATGTACAAAGTACCCGACCATTTACACCGCTAACTTTTACTATTGCATATATTATATCGGTAACCGGGTTTTTAGCTGCACCGTTTACACCGGTTACTGTAAAACCCGGCAGTACAGGTGACCGTCTTTCAATTATGGCATAATTGATTGAAGTATCTATAGTCCAGACAGAATCCTGGAATGGTGAAAAACCATAAAAAATGCTGCAATCTACCGGATCGATGGACAAAGTTTCATCAATCTGACCATTACAGTTGTCATCTATATCATTGCCACACAATTCAGTTTGCCCCGGATTTACATTATCATTACAGTCGTCGCAGTCCCCTTGTGCTGTAGAGTACCCATCGCCGTCCAGGTCTTCACCATCATCCGCAATACCACTACAATCGTTATCTATGTTATCACAGATTTCAGTACCTTCAGGATTTATGTTTTCATTGTCATCGTTACAATCTTCATTATTTCCAACCATACCTGTAGGGCAACCACTTTCTTCAGGCATGATTCCTGAATCTTCAGCATCTCCGTACCCATCGCCATCTGCGTCAATATAACAAAGGCAAATATTTCCGGCAATAGCTGCCACTTCTGTCGCGCTAAGTGCACGATTGTACAAGCGGAACTCATCCATCAATGAGCCGGAAGCCAGGCCGGAGTTCGTTGAATAACCTGCGACTTTAAAGGGTCCGGTGCCGGTTATATTCACTGCTCCCTGTGCTACGGTATTGACCAATACACCGTTCAGATATGCCTTCACATTATTCAGTGTGTTATCATACACAAACGTAATGGTCTGTGGGCCTGCTGCTGCCCCTCCGTTGACAGCTACATCAGTTAGTCCACCGCCACGCAGCCAGAAGTTGTCTGCTCCCGCTACCCCATTGGTAAAGCATCGAAAACCGTTGGTGTTGACATCTCCAAAAATGTACCACAATGTAGAAGAATTGGTATTTGGCCCGTTGTTAATCCAAAGAGAAAGGGTCCATGAGCTACCTCCCAGATCTGGTATCCAATTGCTATTGACGAAATTGGAAGTGGAATTAGATCCGGTTCCAATCAATGCACCTCCGCATTGTCCTTTCGATCCCTGTGTTTGATCTCCTGTAATGGTGGCTGTTTCAGTTCCTGCCGGGGGTGTACTCGCTTCGTTGGGTACGCTGGTTCCCGATCCATTAAAACGGTAATATAATAGTTCCGGTGTCTGGGCAATCACCTGATTCTGCTGAAGAAACAGTAACATGAATCCTATCAAAAAAAGATGTTTAAAAGTTTGTCTTTTTGTCCAAACTGATGATAAGAAAGTCATTTTTCCTTTAGAATCTATCAAGGAAAAAGCACTTTTTGTAAATAGGAGGAACTGACACATGGTTGATTGTTTTGAAGTCGAAAAATAGATTTTAATAGTGTTCTGAATTTGATATTTGTTTTAAGTCAATAACTTTTAGTCAAATAAAAATCAAATTACATAAATGTATGAAACCTTGTTAAGTTTCCAGAATATTTTATTTATATCTTTAATTAAGGATAAAAATAATACAATAATTTGTATTTAAAAGAATATTCCTGATATTTCTATAAATATATACTATATTTATAACCAATGAAGTATACAATTTTTAATTATCATGTGATATAAAGATGTGAACATCAAAAAATTTTGATGTTTTGATGTTACTCATTTAACTGATAGGCATTATTGTTTTGACCCTTCAATACAAATTCATACCTTAGCAATAGGCAATTCGAAGGTAAAAATTAATTTGTCAATGAGAAAACTTCAGTCATACCATTGATATTGGCGCCTGAAACAGCAAAAAAAAAGCAGTCGAAACAAAAGTCCCAACTGCTTTTTTTATATTATTAATTTATTGTCACCAACCTCGCCGACCACTATCTGGCATGCCATTAACTCAACAATTTGACAGGTCGACAAATCAGCAGTTCAGCAGTTCAGCAAATCAGCAAATCAACAACTCAACAACCCCGCCTGACCACTACGTAGTAGGCGGGCAGGTCCACAACTTAGCAACTCCACAACTAAGCAATTTACCTATTGCTGTTAAGCACTACCCTTTTGGTCACATCCGGTATTCCTTCTGCTCTCACACGTATCAGATACATTCCACTGGCAAAAGCCGTCAGATCGATTTCTTCTTTTCCTTTGATTGTTTCAATAGTTGAAGATCGCAGTAATTTACCCTGGAGATTGTACATGTCTAATCGCACTTGTCGCTTGCCATATGAACTCAAATCCAATGATATTATTCCAGTCGTCGGATTCGGCATGATGGTGAAATCAGCGGCTGTAAGTATATCTTCCTGGGTATTAATCGTTGGTTTGGTGTTGTTTCCACCAGTCACACTCACATTGGCAAAATTAGCTGTTACAGTGCTATTAGGATTATAATTGGTCACCACAAGACCAACTTCGATACAATTACCCATAACAATAGTCTGTGTTCCGCTAAAAGACCAGGAAGTTCCGTTTTGAGAAATATACATCGCAAACTGATTACCATTACGTGTGATACGCAGCCAGTACCTGTTCTGACTCGGAAACTGCTGCGGGTATGCAGCTGCACCTGTTGTTGTACGGAATTCTCTTCTGCTGAAAGCACCAAGATTGGTCATCAGTTGCGCTTTTTTGGCACCGGCAGCATTGCTTTCCCGCATGGTAACTCCTGCCCAGCCTAGACCAAGTGGAGTGATGCTGGTCACCTGTGCAGTGATGCTGCCATTGCCACAGAGATCGTACTGAGCAAAAGCGAGTGCATCGCTGGTAAAAGAATTGGGATAATAACAATTGGTGCTGGTTACTGTAAATCTTTGTGTGTTGAAATCGTATGCCACACTGCTTCCTGCATTACATCCTGCTCCATTAGGCTCAGCACTCCATCCGCAAGGCAAACCGCTGAATGCTATGTTTTGACCATTATCAGACCCTATTACTGCAGGAAAGCTACTTATCACCCTGATTCTATATCCTGACCCGGATGGGGTATTCAATGGAATGACAGCATTTATATTTCCCGACGCATTTCCAGCTAATGTACCAATGTTTACCGGACTGGCAAAACTGCCTGAAGCATTACTTAATTGTGCAGTAAAGGTATTTCCACCCCCAATATCAATGGCAGAAAAGGGCACTAAAAAACTTCCTCCACCGCATAGAATTGAAGGGATAATTCCGGTATTGATTTGTTCTCCCGGCTGTTCGAATCCTTGTGTGATGATGTTTCCACCTCCGCTTAAAGACGGTATTACGGTCTCCCCGATATTGAAAGTAATCATATTGCTTCCACCAGTCAAGGTACCTCCCGCTGATGACACTGATTTACGAGGTATAGATTGAGCCTGACAAATCCCCGATATACCAATGAGACAGGCAATATTTAGTATGATTAATAATTTTTGCATTGTATTTATTTTACCTGTTGTTGATCAATTTTTTTTAACTACATTTAATTTTCAGCTACTTTAGGCTTTAAATATTTCAAGCATTTGCATGGAAAACTTAAAAATAATATCCATCCCCTCATAATTAATTTTATCTTCTGTATCGGACATTTTATGATAGTCACTATGAATGCCCGTAGTCAGATTAAGAACCGGAATTGACATTTCTGCAAATGATTTTAGGTCCGAGATCAAAATATTGCTATCATCAAATCTAAAATTAACATCGCCTTCTGACAATGAATTAAAATAATTCAAAATCTTATTATCAGTTTCTGCACCACTTACACGTACTGTTGGGTTAACCTGATTAAGCCTGCCTACCATATCAAAGTTTATCACCGCCCGAATTTTCAGATTGCTACAGAAGTTGCTTCTACTAAAAAAATCAGAACCAAAAAGTCCGGCCTCATGCGCAGAATATCCAACAAAAACAAAATTGTATCGCCACTTCTGCGTATGAGCAATGCCATACATAAGTTCCAGCATCATAGCAACTCCGGAGGCATTGTCATCTGCACCGGGATGAATACCATACCGGTTGATTTCCATTGATTTGGTCGGGTCTTCTCCCAGATGATCATAATGTGCTCCAATGATGATCGTACTATCTTTTTTGTAATCCAACATTGCCACCACATTAATAGCAGAATCCAAACCAAATGAAAATTTTTGCATAAGTACAGGATAACAATTTCCTGATACAAACTGACTGTGTATATAGTCCGCTGCTTTCCTTTCATACAAAGTCGCAGGCGCTCTCCCCTGCATTGACTCAGAAGCCAAAAATAATATATGCCGTCTGAAATTCTGTCCGTTCGCACAGAATTGTATTGCTACCAGAAAGAATACGGCCATTTTAATTTTCATCAGAACTTTGTATTGTTGAAAACCATCTCATACTATTCACCACATGAACTGAAAAAAAATTTATTTTCTTTCTACCTTTGGTACTTTAGGTAATTCAGGTGCTTTGTCAAAACGAATCTTTTTACCATCCCACCACATTGGTTTACCGGATTGCTCTTTATTGCCATCGTTAAACATGACATCATTGATCTGCTGATCAAATTTAGGGTCGGATATTTCGGCTGGTATTGCTGTAACATTTTTTGAGTCTACTCGTTTACCAACGGATATCCAGCTAAACCTGACATTTGCAGTTCCGGAAGCCACCGCCACTGTAAATCCTGTCTTTTCAATGCTCAATATATACAATTGTGCAGGTGATCCAACCGGACTAACCGTCACATCAGGAGTAGTACTTAAAAGTCCGGCATAGTTTTTACTAAACGGTACAAATACAGAAGCTCCGTTCAATACTGCTGATCCGTTATCATATACTTTTAGTTCCGGTGAAGTGACTCCATAAGCAGGTACACGGCTAGTCCCTGTGGATACTATATCTGCGGAGTATCCGCTTGTCAGTTCGTTTCCGACGTTGTATGATGCGAAAAGCTCTCCGCTGCTGACATTTCCCAATACTTCTCCATGTGACCAGGAACCGATGATACCACCGAAGAAACCACCACCGATGCCTTGTTTTTCTTTGTTGGTTAAGAAACCTCCTCCCGAAGCGTACGCCGATGATCCGTAGACACCATAATTGATCAAACCACTATTCCTGTACCCTAAAGATCCCCAGTATATTCCTGTTTGTTCAGCACCAAGAACTCCCCCTGTACGATTATAATCATTGTAACTGTGACCTGCCACACCAAAAGTGTATAGATCTCCCCAAAAGTTAAATCCCTTTATTGCATTGTTTGTCACAGTATGACCATAACCCGTTCCATCATTTTGACTATCACGAGTTCTATAACCATAGAGCGATGCCTGACCATCTCCATCTACTGTAAGTTGTGACTTATAGACATAAAGTGGATAAATACTCTGAGGACTTACTCCAATGGATGTACTTGTTCCATTGTCTTGAAATAATGAGTTACCTATAATACTACCAGGTCCATTTGTAAATTTAGTTATGTAGTTGGTTGTACCAGTACCAGTAACGCCTCCACTTGTTGGTGTAACCCATTGCGTGTTGAAGTCAGTAGCATTTATTTTGCTTAATACCTGCCCGGTCGAACCGCCAGTGGGAACGCCTGGGCCGGTAGGGCCGATTGGTCCCGTAGCACCGGTTGCACCAGTTGCTCCGATAGGACCGGCAGGACCGATTGGACCGATTGGACCAGCAGGGCCAGCTACTCCTGCAGCACCAGTTGCACCAGCAGGACCGATTGGACCAGTTGGACCTACAGGGCCAGTTGGACCGGCAGGGCCAGCTACTCCGGCAGGACCAGTTGCACCAGCAGGACCAGTTGCACCAGCAGGACCGATTGGACCAGTTGGACCTACAGGGCCAGGTACTCCTGCAGGACCAGTTGCACCATCAGGGCCAACAGGACCGACCGGACCAACAGGGCCAGGTATCCCTTGAATTCCCATCGGGCCTTGTATTCCCATCGGGCCTTGCAATCCCTGCATTCCGGGTACTCCTGCGGGACCTACGGGACCAACAGGGCCAGCTACTCCGGCAGGACCAACAGGGCCGGCAGGACCAACGGGACCGATAGGACCAGTCGCGCCGGCAGGACCAGTAGGACCAACAGGACCAGTTGCACCGACAGGACCAACGGGACCGGCGGGACCTGTTGCGCCAATAGGACCAACTGGACCGACAGGACCGGCAGGGCCAGGCGTATTTGAATTTTGCGCATATAAGGCATACGGCACACTCATCAATTGAGTGGTTCCCATATTTGTATAACTTGTTCCTCCAGCCGGATCCAGTTCTACCTGTATATATTTAGCCGCACTACCCCAATTTACAGCTGCAAGGGTTCCTGTTTGATTTGATCCCTGACCGATATTCACATTAAACAATCCTAAAGATGTAGTGACCACATTGTGTACTTCACTGTATACCACCGTACCTGCGGACGAAACATCTCTGATACTTAGTCTTAGGCTAATAGCCTGGGATGCTATAATATTACCAGACATATTTCTTGCTACTCCCTGATAAGGTATAGCATTAGGTGCCTGTGCCTGACTATGCAAAAAACATAACACCGAAAAAATAAAAATGGAAACATGTTTTTTCATTTTGTTTTGAATTTTCTGTTTTAAAAATTTGAATTATTTTGATTTCAATGAATATTTAAATATAAAACTGATGTGTGTGATACAAAAATTTTAAAATATCGACAAAAATACATTTTATGTTTTTATAAATACATAAATGTTTGTTTTTATTTATAATTTATAATAAAAATATTGTCAAACAAACAATTTATGGTTGTTTAACAAACTACTAGTTTGCCTAACTTTTTTGAACTTCAATGAACGTATAAATAAAAAAGCAGCCGAAACAAATGTCCCGGCTGCTTTTTTATTTTAACCAAAGTCTCAGACTTCGACTCTATGCATAAAGGATTTGCCATTTGTCAATTCAAATGCCAGACATGAAGAAAAAATCCGACTTGGAGATGGGACACTATCTGATCAAAGAAATATATTTTCTATCTTTACCCGCAAATGATATTTCTATGGCATTGAAGTTGATCAAAGTTACACCTAAAAAGGCTTTAAATAAAGCCTACCTTAAAGTACGACCATTAAGAAGTGAGATAGATCTCTTTAAAGCCAATCTGATCACCTTGCTCAGTAAAGTAAATGAGGTAGAAAGAGAAGAGAATCAGAAAAACCATATCAGGGATTTTTTACGTGATACATACTATAAAGGTATAAATGAAATAAATACAAAAGGTACACAAGATTTGGTTATCCATGTTGATAAAACAGATCAATCCAAAGTTGGAGTTATCATAGAAGCTAAGCGACCATCCAATAAGTCAGAATGGATCACCGCAGATAAAATAAATGTCAAAGCTGTACAGGAGCTTGTACTATATTACATGCGAGAAAGGGTGGATGAAAAGAACATTGATATAAAATATCTGATCGCTACCAATATCCATGAATGGTATATTTTTGATGCAGGCTATTTTGATAAAGTATTTTATGGGAATAAAAAATTTGTCAAACAATATGAAGAGTGGCGGGATGGTAAAAAAGTGACAAGGGATACTGCTCTGTTTTACAATGATATAGCCAAACCCTTCATTGATGCGCTAGAAGATGAAATACCTGCTACCTATTTTGATATCAGGGATTATGATAAGGAACTCAGAAATGAAGATAAAGCAGATGATAAAAAGCTCATCGCTTTACAAAAGTTACTTTCGGCTTATCACTTATTGAGAGTACCATTTGCCAATGACAGTAATGAACTCAACAACCGATTTTATAAGGAGTTGCTGCACATCATCGGGCTGGAAGAAGTAAAAGATGGGGGTAAACAAATCATCAGACGTAAGAGTAAAGATGCCAGTGAAGGGTCTATGATAGAGAATACGATCAATATTCTCAAAACGGAAGATATATTGGTTCGATTAAGGAATAAACAGATTTTCGGGGAGACCAAAGATGAACAACTATACAATATCGCGCTTGAACTCAATCTCACCTGGATCAACAGGATTTTGTTTTTGAAATTGCTCGAAGGACAATTGTTGAGTTATCACCGGAATAATAAACGTTATAATTTTCTGAATAAAGATGTCGTCTTTGATTATGACGAAATTTACAAACTGTTTCATCAGGTCTTAGCCAAAACGATGCATGACAGAACAGGCAACATTGTACAAAAATATCAATGGGTGCCCTATCTGAATAGTTCATTATTTGAAATCAGTGAACTGGAAAATCAAACCATCAAAATCAACTCTCTGGATGATCATGCTCATCTTGAAGTAATGAATGGATCGATTCTTGGCCAATATAAAAATCAAAGCATCAACCCACTTCAGTACCTGTTTGAATTTTTGGATGCCTATGATTTTGCCAGTGAAGGTGTGGAAGAAGTACAGGAAGATAGCAGGACACTCATCAATGCTTCTATTCTAGGAAAGATATTTGAGAAAATAAATGGGTATAAAGATGGTTCTATCTATACTCCGGGATTCATAACCATGTACATGTGCAGGCAAGCGATCAGAAGGGCGGTGGTACAGAAATTTAAAGATGCGTATGGGTGGAATATTCACGAATTTGGAGACATACGCAATTATATAGCGGACAGGAGAAGTAAAGCAGATATTCTGGAGTTTAATGCTTTGATCAACTCGTTGCGTCTCTGTGATCCTGCGGTGGGTAGTGGTCACTTTCTGGTTTCGGGTCTCAATGAAATGGTGCTGATCAAATATGAACTCGGTTTACTCTGTGATAGTGAAGGTAGCAGAATCACGGATTATGACCTGACCATAGAAAATGATGAACTGATCGTCACTTACAGCAATGGAGATATATTTGAGTATCAGATCATCGATGGTAAGCCTAAGAGTAAAGAAGATCAAAGGCTGCAAAAATCATTTTTCCATGAGAAACAGACTATTATCGAGAATTGTCTTTTTGGCGTGGACATCAATCCTAATTCTGTCAAAATATGCAGGCTGAGACTGTGGATAGAGTTGCTCAAAAATGCGTATTACAAAGAAGATAGCGGATTTACCGAACTGGAAACACTACCAAACATTGATATCAATATCAAATGCGGGAATAGTCTGATTAGTAGATATGCACTTGACTCTGATCTGAGTAAAGCGCTGAAAAGTATAAAATACAATATAGACGACTACAGAGCATTTGTACAAAGTTATAAAAACTGTAAAGATCGTGAAGAAAAGAGAGGATTAGAAGAAATTATCAATAGTATTAAAAATAACTTTCAGTCCAAAATAGGAATGAATGATCCAATAAAGAAAAAACTGGATCAAAAGCTATCTGAGCTTTATCATAGATTTACAGGCAATTTTTTATTCGAGCCTGATGAGCCTTATGGTAGCAAAAAAGAACAAAATGACAATGACAAAGAGAAACTTGAGGCTGAGATCCAAAAACTCAGTAATGAACTCGAAGAAATAAAAAACAACGCTGTATATCTTGATGCCTTTGAGTGGAGGTTTGAATTTCCTGAAGTACTGAATGATATTGGTGATTTTATAGGTTTTGATGTGGTGGTGGGGAATCCGCCATATATCAGGCAGGAAGAACTTGGACTTTTTAAAAATCACCTTCAAAACAGGTATAAAGTTTATTCATCCGGAGGAGATATTTTTTCATATTTTTATGAACTAAGTCATAACATACTTAAAATGAATGGATATTTTTCATTCATCAATAATACTTTTGATAAAACCACTGCCGGCAAAACATTACGAGAATATGTTATTAATAACTTCAAATTTATCAGATACATTGACTTTACCGAAGTGGTTGTTTTTGCAGAAGCTACCACCTATCCTATTATACTTGTTGCAGAAAAATCAAAATCAAACGGTACTTTCAAATACTTTAAATACGATAAGAGTAGTTTTCATGATAAAGAATTGATAAAAAATGAATCTGCTTATACTGAAGTTTTGCAAGATAGCTTGAATTCTGCTGCATGGAATTTTATTAATTCATTTGAACAAAATATTTTGATAAAAATTCAAAGTAACAAATCTATTTTGGATTTATACGGCAAATGTTATCGAGGAATAATAACAGGATTAAATGAAGCATTCATTACAGAAAAATCCTTAGGCTCATATGCCATATTAAAAGATGTTTATGACGGCAAAGATCTGAAAAAATGGAATACACCTTCATCTTTTAAAAAGATGATCGTATTTGAAAGTAAATCGACATCAAAAAACTTTGGTAAGAAAACAGAAAGCGAAGCTGAGAAAACAATGAAGGAGAAATTTCCTGAAATTTTCACCCATCTTGGGCCATTCAAAGAAAAAGCAGAAAAAAGATTAGATAAAGGAGAATATTGGTGGGAATTGAGAAATTGCGCCTACTATAACTTGTTTGAACAACCCAAAATAATCTTCCCCAATCTTCAAAATACCAACAAATTTGCTTATGACTTAACAAGGGCTTATTTAAATGCCCCGGCAGTCTTTTTACCTTCTGATGATAAAGCTTTGCTGGCAATACTCAATTCAAAAGTAATATGGCATTTCTTAAAGAGTATTTGTGTAATAAGAAGTGGTGGCTATATTGAAGTTAAACCTCAGTATTTTGAGCAAATTCCAATTCCGCCCATTGATGAAATCACAAAATTGAAACTAACTGAGTTGGCTGAAGAAGCTATTCAGGAAAAAATAAAAAATAGAAATAAAGATATTACTGCCCTTGAATCCCAAATCGACCATTTGGTTTATGAGCTTTATGGATTGACTGAAGATGAAATAAAGATTATAGAAAATGGATAAATCCATTACCATACAATGTAATTATTATAGCTCACGGTTTTTATTTATAACCCACGGTTTATTTATAACCCACGGTTTAAACCGTGGGCTATGAATAAAACCACACACACCTTACCGTTTTAACGGTTTATTTGCTACAAATTTTCAAACATATTGATTAAACATCATGAAGATTATTTTATCAGATTTGAACAAGCTCTTATTTCCGGAATGTTATATGTACACAGCTGATCGCTTCAAAAACGAAAAGGCGTATCTGCAAGATATTAATGCTAATCATTACCTTGCAGGTACACGCAATATAAAGTTTACCATCAAGGTTGTCAAATTATCGATGTCTATCACCAAGCCTGAAACCAGGGGTGCTGTTCAGTATTTGTATGATAAGCATATAGATCAGTTTTTTGATTGGCACAAGGAATATGATTGGTATGAACTCAAATCGGTTCTGGGGTTTTTTATTATCTTTTCGCATACATCATCTTTACGAGCAATAGAAAAAAGATTTGAAAACAGAAACACCCGTCTTATGATGGAGAAGTATATGGTAAACTTGAAAAATGAGATCAAAGTGGTGGAAAATGGATTAACCTGATCACATTTATTGTTTATATTCAAAATAAATTGGTTTGCGAAAATTTCATTTACCAATGCATTCATTTTGAGTAAGGACAAAGCGAAGCTTGTCTTTAAAGACATTTATCGTCTTTATAATGGCGACAGAATTTTTGTCTCGATTAAGACATGAGTATCATCGTCTTGAATAAATAATTCTCGTCGGTATATTTCTGCTCAGCTCTTCAAATCCCATTGTATCCTTAATGACGACCCGATGGTCGCAGTTTCAGGCCGTTATCAGGCCTGATAAATGCACCTCCGATCCTGTACATTTTCCCCGTTGGATATTTATTCTACGGTGTTAAAAATTTATAATTCGTCACCATAAATTCCAATGAAATAAAGCATCGAAAAATGGCTGTAAATTGATTTGTGCATTGTTTTTTGAGATAGAGCATGCTGAATTTTACCCCGTTGGATATTCATCCTACGGGGTAAAAATTTATAAAATATTGTATCGCAGTGGAATGTATCAGGCCGATAAATGGCCTGACAGGTCAGGCCGATAAATGGCCTGACAGGTCAGGCCGATAAATGGCCGGACAAGTCAAACCTGAAAATTGACTGACTTGTCCGGTCTGAAAACGGCCTGAAACTGCGACAATCGGGGTTATTTTTTAGTCTTTCGACCATAATGTTTGATTTTTTTATTTTGACATTTGGCACATGAACTAAGATTACTTATTATCTTGCCTTAAAATTACTATTTCAGCAAAATAAATTTCATATATGTCACCATCCCGCCAGCTCGCCGCCATCATGTTTACCGATATTGTCGGGTTTACTGCTTTGATGGGCAGTGATGAAAAGAAAACTTTTGAGATACTGGAGAAAAACAGGAAAATCCATAAACCCATCATCAGCGAATACAATGGCCGCTGGATCAAAGAGCTGGGTGATGGGGTCATGGCCAGTTTTAGTCTTGTGTCCGATGCGGTCCATGCAGCCATTAAAATCATGGAAGCCTGCAATGCCGCCAATGAATACCAGCTTTGTATAGGCATACACCTGGCAGAGGTGGTGTTTGAAAATGATGATGTGTTTGGAGATGGGGTCAATATTGCAGCCCGTATTCAATCTTCGGCTAGCCCGGGCAGTATTTTTATATCTGAATCTGTGCACCGCAGTATCGCCAACAATGCCGATATCACAACCCGTTTTGCCAAAGAAGCCATCCTGAAGAATGTCAGCCAACCCATCAGGATGTATCAGGTTTTGGTGGCTGGTAGTGAGATCTTAGTCCCTGAAAAACCGGCTGCAGTCGTCATTGAAAAAAGTATAGCAGTATTGCCTTTCGTCAATATGAGCAGCGACACTGAGCAGGAATATTTTAGCGATGGTATCAGTGAAGAAATCATCAACATGCTGGCGCAGGTATCTGAATTGAAGGTGATCGGAAGGACATCTTCGTTTGCTTTCAAAGGAAAAAACATGGATTTAAAAATCATTGGCGAGCAATTGAAAGTGACTCACTTACTGGAGGGAAGCGTAAGAAAATCAGGAAACAAATTGCGCGTCACTGCACAGCTCATCAGCGTGTCAGATGGCTTTCATCTATACTCAGAAAAATTTGACCGTGAACTGGATGACATTTTTGCTATACAGGATGAGATTTCATTGGCCATTCTCAATGCAGTTAAAATCAAATTAATAGGAAAGGAAGAAAAAGCGGTTCTAAAAAGATATACCGATAACATAGAGGCGTATCAATTGTATTTGAAAGCGAAATATTATTACAATAAATATACTCCTGATGCATTCCTGCAAGCCGTTGAATATTTGAACTCGGCTATTGAAATAGAACCCGAATACGCCATAGCCTATTCAAGCCTATCCTATTGTTACCTTACATTATGGTATTTTAATTGGATGCCTGAGGAACAATCCCTGCCACAAGCATTAAAAGCCGCTCAACAAGCTATACAGTTGGACAATCAGATTGCAGAAAGTCACCTCAGCCAGGGCAGAGTAAAATTGCACTATGAGCTGAACATAAAAGATGCATTGATTGATTACAAAAAGGCTCTAGCAATTAACCCCAACAGTGCCGAATGTCATATTCAATTGGGCATGTGCTATGCTTTTTTTGGTAATTATACCGAAGCACACCATCA
Organism: Saprospiraceae bacterium; assembly: GCA_016714445.1. Taxonomy (GTDB): domain Bacteria; phylum Bacteroidota; class Bacteroidia; order Chitinophagales; family Saprospiraceae; genus OLB9. The sequence goes on from JADJNF010000009.1 coordinate 560,077, forward strand.
TGCTGAGAAGGCAGATAGCCTCGATCCATTTTCCTTAATGAATATGTGGTTTATTAGTGCCATATACTGGGCTGCAGCAGATGATAAAAACTTGCTGGCTTATAGCAAAAGAATGATTGAGATGGAGCCTTACTTCTCTGCTGGCCAGCGAATGCTTGCAGTTTATTATTTATTGCAAAAGAGATATGATGAGGCGATCACAAAGTGTGAAATAGCCATAACCATAAATCCTGATTTAATTGAATTACAAACTCTCGCTTCTGTATATGGTATCTCTAGAGATAAAGTGAAGGGCAGGGAAGTGATTGAGCGTATGAAAGAAATTAAGAGCTCTGAAACCTCGGGGAATGCTTTTTTGGGAATAGCATATGCGTCAATTGGCGAATTGGATACTGCCTTTGAATATTTTGACAAAGCCTTTGATTGCCACGAAGGATTTCTTTTATGGGTAAAGCCTTTTGGTAGGCTTATACCGGGATTTATGGAAGACCCCAGGGCCAAATCACTATTTAAAAGATTGGGAGTGCCTAATGAATAAATTTCAAAATCATTAAAAAACTAATTAAATAACTAATGTCAAAATCTCGCCAACTCGCCGCCATCATGTTTACCGATATTGTCGGGTTTACTGCTTTGATGGGCAGTGATGAAAAGAAAACTTTTGAGATACTGGAAAAAAACAGGCAAATCCATAAACCCATCATCAGCACCTACCACGGCCGCTGGATCAAGGAACTCGGTGATGGAGTCATGGCCAGTTTTAGTCTTGTGTCGGATGCGGTCCATGCAGCCATTAAAATCATGGAGGCCTGCAATGCAGCCAATGAATACCAGCTTTGTATAGGCATACACCTGGCAGAAGTGGTCTTTGAAAATGATGATGTTTTTGGAGATGGGGTCAATATTGCGGCACGTATTCAGTCTGCCGCAGCTCCCGGTTGTATTTTTATTTCAGAATCTGTGCACCGCAGTATTTCCAACAATACAGATATTACAACCCGGTTTGCCAAAGAAGCCATCCTGAAAAATGTCAGTCAACCTATCCGGATGTATCAGGTTTCGGTGGCGGGTAGTGAGATCTTAGTCCCTGAAAAACCGGCTGCAGTTGTTATTGAAAAAGTATTGCGGTATTGCCTTTCGTCAATATGAGCAGCGACCCTGAGCAGGAATATTTCAGCGATGGTATCAGTGAAGACATCATCAACGATTTGGCTCAGGTATCTGAATTAAAAGTAATAGGAAGGACCTCTTCGTTTGCTTTCAAAGGGAAAAACCTGGATTTAAAGGTGATTGGTGACCAACTGAAAGTGACTCATATACTGGAGGGAAGCGTTAGGAAATCGGGCAACAAACTTCGGGTCACAGCACAGCTCATCAGCGTAGCAGATGGCTTTCATCTCTACTCAGAAAAATTTGATCGTGAACTGGATGATATTTTTGCCATCCAGGATGAGATTTCGTTGGCCATCTTAAAAGCCATCAAAATCAAATTATTTGGTGCAGAAAAGGAAGCCGTTTTAAAGAAATACACCGATAATGTAGAAGCTTATCAGTTGTATCTGAATGGACGTTTTCATGTAAATAAGTTCACACCTGATGGATTTTTTAAAGCCATTGAATATTTTCAGGCTGCTATTGCTTTAGATCCGGATTATGCCATTGCTTATTCCGGCTTGTCATTTAGTTATATGAATTTAGGACATCAAAACTGGTCATCACCTTACAAAAGCCTGCCACTAGCGATTCAGTTCGCAATTAAATCTCTTGAACTGGATGACGAAATGGCTGAAAGCCACCTGGCGGTTGGCCGTGTAAAAGTGCACTGTGAATTGAAGGTACGTGAAGCGGAAATAGAATTTAAAAAGGCCATCGCCATCAATCCTAACAGTGCTGAAATTTATGTACAACTTGGTTTTTGTGCTGCAATGCTAGGAAATAATAAAGAGGCAATAGAACATGCAATCAAAGCGGAAAGCCTTGACCCATTCTCGTTGCTGAATCTTTATTATATAGGAATTCCATACTGGGGGGTCGGTGATTTTGAAAAAATTTTAGCGCTAGGGAAAAGACTAATTGATCTCGAGCCATATTTCCCTGGTGGCTATTTATGGGTTGGAATTAGTTATCTCTTTTCAAAAAGATACGAAGAGGCGATTCCTACATTGGAAATGGCAGTTAAGTTATATCCCGATTTACAAAATCTAAGTTCTCTCGGGAGCTGTTATGGATTGATGGGGAATAAAAAGAAGGCCATGGAAATCATTGAACAAATGAATAAAATAGATGGTTCTGCAATCACGGGAAACTTATTAATAGGGTGGGTATATGGAAGTATTGGAGAATGGGATACTGCTTTTCGTTATTTTGATCAGGCCATCGAAAATCACGATTTTCATATGAACTTTTTAAAATTCTATTTACGTGATGCTCAAATGGATATGAAGGACCCGCGAGCGAAGCAGTTGTTTGAAAAATTGGACTTACCTTACGAATAGATTTCCTAATCCGTAAAATACATTTAATGCAATAAGACCCTGTGGGTCTTCCTTTTGGTTACTAAACCTTGCTTATACTCCCAAAACCCTAAACATGAAAAAAAACCCGATGGTCGAAGTCTCTGACCGCTACGTATCTGACTTATCAGGCCAATATCGGAGGGATAAATGTGACTTCGATCCTATACATTTACCATTTTGGATAATTATGCTATGGGGATAAGAAATGGTAATTCGTCACCACAAATGCCAGACATTAGGAAAAAAAACTGACCGGAAGCCGGACACAATCGGATGGCTGGCAGACATTTAAACGCTATCACTGGTATTTTCACTCCAGGATTACCGGTGGGATGCCTTGGAGTCATCCGACCGGAAAAAAAAGCAGCCGAAACAAATGTCCCGGCTGCTTTTATATTTAATTAACTTATTGTTATCAACTAAACAAATCAACAAATCAACAAACCCGCCTGACTCCTGCGTAGTAGGCGGGCAGGTCAACAATTTACCGATTGCTGTTAAGCACTACCCTTTTCGTCACATCCGGTACTCCTTCTGCTCTTACACGGATTAAATACATGCCATTGGCAAATGATGTCAGATCAACTTCTTCTTTTCCATTAATAGATTCTATGTTAACAGATCGAAGCAATTTGCCCTGAAGATTGTACATTTCTAATTGTACTTTTCTTTGATTGTAATTGCTTAAATCTATTTCTATTAATCCGTTGCTTGGATTCGGCATGATGCTGAAATCAGCCACTGCCAAAATATCTTCCCCTGTTTGTATTGCTGGTCGAAGAGGCGCACCACCAGTAACGCTCACATTGGCAAAGTTCGCTGCAACTGTACTGTTGGATGTATAATTGGTCACCACCAACCCCACTTCGATACAACTGACCATAACAATATTTTGTGCTCCGATATAATACCAGGCGGTACCATTCGATGATGCGTGCATAGAAAACTGATTACCAGTCCTCGTGATGCGCAACCAGTATCTGTTCTGGCTCGCAAACTGTTGCGGGTAAGCAGCTGCACCTGTTGTTGTACGGAATTCTCTTCTGCTGAAACTGCTGAGATTAGTCATCAGTTGCGCTTTTTTGGCTCCTGCTGTATTGTTCTCACGCATCGTTACTCCTGCCCATCCCAAAGCATTGCCTGTAATGGATGTCACTTCGGCAGTGATGCTGCCATTGCCACAGAGTTCGTACTGGGCAAATGCCAGTGCATCACTGGTGAAGGAGTTCGGATAGTAGCAATTGGTGCTGGTTACTGTAAATCTTTGAGTATTGGAGTTGTATGTTGCACTATTTCCTGCATTACATCCTGCTCCATTGGGTTCAGCACTCCATCCGCATGGTAGGCTGCCTTCCGTGATGGTATATATGAAACTCCAGGACAACGTATTGCCCTCACAGTCGGTATATGTCCACGTGTATGTGCGCATACCGGTACAAACAATCGGATTGGGATTGTTGGTCACTACCGGACCAGTGGGTGTCAGCGTTTCTCCGCAGTTGCTCATTACTACAGGTGGTGTGGGTTGCGTGGCCAAAGATGGCGAGTTGACTGTGGCTGAACCATTGGCCGGCACCGTAAATGGACTGCGTTCGATGGTATAGACAAAGCTCCAGGACAGCATATTGCCTTCGCAATCTGTGTAGGAGTAATTGTAGGTGCGGGTTCCTTCACAAACCAGCGGGGTAGGAACATCCACGATGGACACAAATACTGGTGCAATGGGCTCACCGCAGTTACTATTAACTGCAGGTGGAACCGGCACTGTAATGGCTGATACGCAAGCTACTGTTGCTGTACCATTGGAAGGCACTGTAAACGGATTGCGCTCAATTGTATATATGTAACTCCAGGAAGAAGAAGTTGTTCCACAGGAGTAAGTCCAGGTGTAAGTACGCGTTCCTTCGCAAGTGAGCACGCCAGGATTATTGGTAATTGTCGGGCCGGTTGGTGTGATGGTCGAACCGTCGCAAGCATATACTACCGGCGGCGTAGGCTGTGTAGCTAAATCCAGACAGGCAACCGTGGCAGCACCATTTACAGGCAGTACCGGATTGGCCAAAGTGCCGGGTACGGTGGTCACCGGCGTAGATTCAGCACTTACGTTGTTGGCATCGATGTTGCAGGCGCAGCGGGTTTGGATATTCTCTACCGGACTGGACTGGTTGTAAACGGGTATGGTAGTACTCCAACCTCCACCATTGACCTGATATTGCAAGGTAGAACCAGCCGGGCATGGGTTGCCAGTTGGCGCGGTAATGCTTCCGCCCGTGAGCGCACAACCGCTGCCGCAGCTGCTGTTGATGATGCTCACATTGGCAGGTGCACCGCTGAAGGTGGGGCAGGACGGAGTCGATGTAGCCGTGAAGCAGAAATTGGATGTCTCCCCAATAAAGGCATCGTGTACATAAACGTAATAATTAGTGCCAGAAACGGTAGGGATAGAGAACTGAGCGTCAAAACCCGGACCACTATCATCATCCCCGCCTTCACAAACCAAGGCAAAACAAGTGCCTGAATATACATTTACCTCAGGGTCCCAACCAGTTGCGGCAGGGAAAAGGAAATCCCAGGTCTGGCCATCCCCTGTGAAGGTGTACCATACGCCATCCCCTTCCGCATCGGCACCTGTGCCACAGGTTGCAGCGCCATTCGGGTTGTCAGCGCCTGCACCGATGGTGGTGCCGCAGATATTGCCGCCATTTGTTACGATTGGCGTGGCGTTGGTACAGTCGTCATTGACCGGACCGCAAGTGCCCGGAATCGTACTAACAGGTGTGGATTCTGTGCTGGTTATCTGTGGATCCGATACACAAGAGCAGCGCGTTTTGATGGTTTGAGCTGGTCCTGTCTGGTTGTAGGTTGGAAGTATTGTACCCCAACCACCGCCATCAACCTGATATTGTATTACTGAACCCGCAGGACAAGGCATGCCCCCTGGAGCTGTAATACTTCCACCTGATACGACATTACTGCTGCAAGTACTGTTGACAATGTTTACATTGGCAGGAGCGACGTTGAAGGTGGGGCAAGTTGAACAGGCTGTCGGAACCGTTGTTCCGCTTACGACAGGACCTGAGCAACTGGTCGTCGTATTACGGCAGCGGACATACACTGTGATAGCTGAAGTGGTATAGGTTGGAGCTGTGGTCGACCAGGGACCTCCAGAGTTGGTAGCGTATTCCAGCACCGTGCCTGCGCCACAACCAGTGGCAGAGATGGTGCCTGTTGTAGAAGGACAAGTGTTATCGGTGATGGTGAGCACCAGGCCGCAATGGTTCGCAGGTGATGCGGAGTTACGTGGATTTGGAGCGCCCGTTGCAAAATCTGTACTATTATTGTTATCATCAGTACAGCCATTGTTGGCACGCAGAATGGCTGTGGTATTGCTGGGAGCGGGTGCGTTAGCCATTTCTGAACAGTTGGCGGTAGTACCGTAACCAACAAAATCAATGATTTGTGATCCGGTTGGGCAAGTTCCCGTTAAAAGGGTGGTTGTATTCACCAATGCTACCTTACCTGCTGTACCCGATAGATTGATCGATCCAGATACATCAGGAGTAGGCAAAGCAATTCCACACGGTAATCCACTGCAACTATTTCCTGCCGCTCCTTGTACCAGATAATATTTACCTGGAGCAATGGTGCCTGTCAGGTTGGTAGCAGACCAGGATGATCCCGTTGCGCCGGCATATTGCACGGAGTATCCACTGAGGTTAATTGTAGTGGGACCTCCATTGTAGATTTCAATGAAGTCATTTGTATAGGGAGCGCTTGCGTTACCACCTCCACCATACACCTGGCTGATTCGGACATCACCGCAAGGTGGCGGAGCAGTAATAGAAAACATAGCATTTGATACATCAAAAAAAGTAGAAGCCGAGCGGAAATTGCCACCAACACTACATTGTACCAACACTCTTGCTGTTGTAGAAGGTGTGTTTGGAACATTTATACCGGCTGTGCCGTTGTTGGGGAAAGTACCTACTAAAGTGTAGGTAACACCGTTGTCTGTTGATATCAGAATATCTACATTCGCACAATGACTGTCTGTGCCATTGACTGTCCAGGTGACGGACTGTGCAGAGTTGGCCTGCCACGACTCTCCACCATTAGGCGCCGTAACATCAAAAGGGCCGGTATTGGCTACAGTCACTACCACATTATCAGTATTCGTTCTTCCCCAATTGGTATTGTTATCACGAGCGGTAATACGGAAATTCAGGGTACGGGCTACACAAGGCAGCTTTTCCCAGGCAGGGGTATTGTTGTTGCCGGCCAATACATCACTCATCTGAGGGAATGTCCGGTAATTATTATTTACAGGTGGTCGGAATCGGAACAAAGGCTGGGTCGTAGAAGAGCAATTTGGTGCCCCTGTTGTAGCACCTCCTGTTCCATTGAATTGTTCCCATGAGAAAGTAATCGGGTCTGAATTGGCATCAGAGCCACTGCCCACAAGGATAAAAGGTGTTTGTTTTGGAATAGTAATGTCTGATTGTGCATTGACCATTGGAGCGTCATTATTACCTGTTCCGGGGGTTGAAGTGGTGGCACAGGTACCACCTGATGAAATATAGCTGTTTATTTGTCCAATAGATGCAGCATGGAAGTAAGGATCGCTGAAATTCTGGTAACTTGGCGCAACACCGCATACGCCGGCATAAGCCATGATAGTGGATCCCTCGCCGGTTTCATACCGAAAATTTGGTTCTGATGTACCACATTCAGAAGAAGCGAACGTGTGATCAGCACCAAACTGATGCCCCAACTCATGCGCCATATAATCTACATAAAGTTGTGTAACAGAGCCATTGGCACCCGAGAAGCCACCTCCTTTAAGCGAGTTATTACACACAACACCCAAATAAGCTACACCGCCCGTATTGGCCCAAAGCAGCGAATGGCCTACCTCGAATCCTCCGGAACCCAAACCACTGCTGTTTACAATAAATGTATGCACAGCATCTATGTCTGTATGGTCTGTCAGCACTGCATCGGCACAGGCCACATTTGAAACCAACGTTAAATGTACCCCGAGATCACGTTCGTACACTTCGTTCACCATATTCATACCTGATGCAAAAGAGTTGAGTACATTGGTCGCATTATAAGGTCCACCTCCGAATTGAGTTCTAAAAGTGGCATCGGCAATGATGGCCAGTCTATAAGTACGCAGATTGACCGGTGTTCTGGTCGAACCTGTTTTGGCTGGCTTGTAACCTTTTCCTTTGTGGGAATCATCCACACCACATTTGAAGCCGGGAACTTCCAGGTCGGATTTGTAATACACCATATGAGTGTTGACATCGCTGCGGGATGCCGGCTCAATGGCATAAGTCACACCACCTGTGAAAACTACAGCATGGAATCCCGTAGTGCTGATGTCGCACCTTATGGTCACTTCCCGTGAATTTTTGGCGTAACCTTTAAAAGTTCTGACAGTATATAAGTTTGCCACCTCATCGGCAACCACATCTGAAGGACTGATGAAAAAATCGGAGTAGCCGCCCTCAGGGTTGGGTATGCTGATAGGTATAATCGGTAATTCTCCTGGTTTCTGATAGACTTTACTCAGTTCTACATACATAGCTGGTACATTCAAGCGGGCAATTTTGTAGGCTTTGGGAAGTTGTGCCTGCATAAGCTGTGCCTTTGGGATGGTAAAATCTTTGGAAGCAAAGTTCCAATAACCGTTGCTTTGGCTTTTTGCTGTACTGCAAATTAAAACCAACATGCCAACAGTCCAATGTAAGTAAAGCCTTTTTTTCATCAGGGTAAATTTATGTGATTAAATAATAAATGATCGTATGAAGATGGCAAGTGTGCCAAAATAGACTCTCTATGTGGCAAGTCATTGTACTGTAACCTGCAGGTTATACCATAAATGCCAATTTTTGCTACCGCATGCAGAAGAAAATAACTGCAATAAAGTGAATCTACAGACAAATTGATGATTCTTTTAGAAGTCATATTTCATTTTTGATTTGAAGTAATCTTTAAAATAGTCATTTGTTCAGGATTTTCACCTGAATATTTCTGAAAATATAGTTGTGCTATTTCTGAATTCTGATAAGAGGTATCAGGAGATACCAACATGATTTGTAATAATTTTACAATATGGTCATTCTTTTGCAAGCAGGAAATGATTAAATGTTTTATCATTTCTGCATTGTACCCATTTCCGACCTTTAAAGTATTAATACTCATGGCTGAAGCCCTTAACGTAATTAATAATAAATAAGAAAATCTCCACCGTGAAACGATGTTTTTCATTGTTTTGATCTTTAGAAATAAAAAAGAAATACTAAATGGTTCAAATACTATAGCAAAAGTATTTACACTTTTTAGATCTTCCAAACATATTTAAACTTATTTTATAATTTAGTTCATATGTTATCTCTTTGTAATCTATATATTAAACATACATTAAAACAAAAAATGAGCTAAATTCAATTTAACAATAAAGTACTCAATTTAATAAGTCAGCAAATCTATAGGAGTTCTACAAAGCACATGGACATGGCCGCAAGAAATCAACTTAGCAAAATCTAATAACAAAAAAAAGCAGCCGAAACAAATGTCCCGGCTGCTTTTTTATATTTTCTGTCACCAACTCACCAACCCCGACTGACCGCCATGCAATTTAGCAACTCCACAACTTTGCAATTCCGCTCCCGATAGCTATCAGGATCAAGCAATTCCACAACTTAGCAACTCCGCAATTCAGCAATTTACTGATTGCTGTTCAGCACTACCCTTTTCGTCACGTCCGGCAAACCTTCAGCTCTTACTCTGACCAGATACATGCCATTGGCAAAAGACGTCAGATCGATTTCTTCTTTTCCTCTCCCTGTTTCAATTTTTGTGGATCGAAGCAATTTGCCCTGAAGATTGTACAACTCCATTTGCACTTTTCTTTGAACATAACTTCTTAAATCTATTTCTATCCATCCATTGCTTGGATTCGGCAATATGGTGAAATCTGCAGCAGCAAATACATCTTCTCCAGTTTGTATTGCAGGTCGAAGAGGAGCACCACCAGTCACACTTACATTGCCAAAAGTCGCCGTGACTGTGCTATTGGCAGTATAATTGGTCACAACCAGTCCAACTTCGATACAATTGCCCATTACAATAGTCTGCATTCCACTCAAAGACCAGGAAGTTCCGTTTTGAGAAATATACATGGCAAACTGATTACCGGTACGTGTGATACGCAGCCAGTATCTGTTCTGACTAGGGAATTGTTGCGGGTAAGCAGCTGCACCTGTTGTTGTACGGAATTCTCTTCTGCTGAAACTGCTGAGATTAGTCATCAGTTGCGCTTTTTTGGCTCCTGCTGTATTGTTCTCACGCATCGTTACTCCTGCCCATCCTAATCCTCCTGTGATGGAAGTTATCTGAGCGGTAATACTTCCGTTGCCGCAAAGATCGTATTGGGCAAATGCCAACTGATCAGTTGTATAGGAATTTGGATAGTAACAGTTGATAGAGATTCCAGAAAATACCTGAGATGATATATTGTAAGAAAAAATATTCCCTTCGGAACAGTCTATGCCATTGGGTTCAGCATCCCAACCACAAGGAAGTATAAAAATTTCATCTACTTCCCCATTGCAGTTGTTGTCTATCAAATCACACATTTCTGTGGCAGCAGGATTGATCGTATTGTTGTTGTCATTGCAATCACCTGTGGTAGATATCAGTTCGATGGCCGCTTTATATCCCACCGGTCTAAGACATTGAGTAATACTTGCTGCGCCGGTTTGTCCGAAATTATCATTATCATTGTCTTTGTACCACACCTGTCCCGGTTTTTCCAGCGGGTCGTTATCGTCGCAATCTGTATTATTGGTGACATAACCTCCCGGTTGAGTGCATGATTGTGTACTACTGGATGGGTTGCCAAATCCGTCTGCATCTACGTCTGCGTAGTAAGTCGTCTGCACTCCTTCATCCGTTGATCCGTCACAATCATTGTCGATCCCGTCACATACTTCTGTGGCTGCAGGGTTGATGGTATTGTTGTTGTCGTTGCAGTCACCACTGGTGGCCAACAATTCACTGGCTGCCCGATAACCTGTTGGCCGCAGACACTGGGTAATCGAAGCGGCTCCGGTTTGTCCATAACCGTCATTGTCGGTGTCATCAAACCAAACCTGTCCCGGTTTTTCCAGCGGATCGTTGTCATCACAATCGGTGTTGTCGGTCACATAACCGCCGGGTTGAGCGCAAGCCTGTGTACTGCTGGATGGGTTACCAAAACCGTCTGCATCTACATCTGCGTAGTATGTCGTCAGTACACCTTCATCTATAGAACCATCACAATCATTGTCGATGCCGTCACATACTTCTGTGGCTGCAGGGTTGATGGTATTGTTGTTGTCATTGCAGTCTCCCGTTGTGGAAATCAGTTCTATGGCCGCTTTATATCCCACCGGTCTAAGACATTGAGTAATACTTGGAGCTCCGGTTTGTCCGTAATTATCATTATCGTTGTCTTTGTACCACACCTGTCCCGGCTTTTCCAGCGGGTCGTTATCATCACAATCTGTGTTGTCGGTCACATAACCGCCGGGTTGAGCGCAAGCCTGTGTACTGCTCGATGGGTTACCAAAACCGTCCTGGTCTACATCAGCATAGTATGTCGTCAGTACACCTTCATCCGTAGAACCATCACAATCATTGTCGATGCCGTCACATACTTCTGTGGCAGAAGGGTTGATGGTATTGTTGTTGTCATTGCAGTCACCACTGGTGGCTAACAATTCACTGGCCGCCCGATAACCTGTTGGCCTCAGACACTGGGTAATTGAAGCGGCTCCGGTTTGTCCATAACCGTCATTGTCGGTATCATCAAACCAAACCTGTCCCGGTTTTTCCAGCGGGTCGTTGTCATCACAATCGGTATTGTTGGTGACATAACCTCCCGGTTGAGCGCAAGCCTGTGTACTGCTGGATGGGTTGCCAAAGCCGTCCTGGTCTACGTCTGCGAAGTAAGTCGTCTGCACTCCTTCATCCGTAGATCCGTCACAATCATTGTCGATGCCGTCGCATACTTCTGTGGCTGCAGGATTGATCGTATTATTATTGTCATTGCAGTCTCCCGTTGTGGAAATCAGTTCTATGGCCGCTTTGTATCCCACAGGTCTCAGACATTGAGTAATAATTGGAGCTCCGGTTTGTCCGTAATTATCATTATCGTTGTCTTTGTACCACACCTGTCCCGGTTTTTCCAGCGGATCGTTGTCATCACAATCTGTGTTGTCGGTCACATAACCGCCGGGTTGAGCGCAAGCCTGTGTACTGCTGGATGGGTTACCAAAGCCGTCCTGGTCTACGTCTGCGAAGTAAGTCGTCTGCACTCCTTCATCCGTAGATCCGTCACAATCATTATCGATGCCGTCACATACTTCTGTGGCAGCAGGGTTGATCGTATTGTTGTTATCATTGCAATCACCTGTTGTGGATATCAGTTCTATGGTCGCTTTATATCCCACAGGTCTAAGACATTGAGTAATACTTGCTGCGCCAGTTTGTCCGTAACCATCATTGTCTGTATCGTCGTACCATATTTGTCCCGGTTTTTCCAGCGGATCGTTGTCATCACAATCTGTGTTGTCGGTCACATAACCGCCCGGTTGAGCGCAAGCCTGTGTACTGCTCGATGGGTTACCAAATCCGTCCTGGTCTACGTCAGTATAGTAAGTCGTTTGTACTCCTTCATCTGTGGAACCATCACAATCATTGTCGATGCCGTCACATACTTCTGTGGCAGCAGGGTTGATGGTATTGTTATTGTCATTGCAGTCACCACTGGTGGCCAACAATTCACTGGCCGCCCGATAACCTGTTGGCCTCATACACTGAGTAATCGAAGCGGCTCCGGTTTGTCCATAACCGTCATTGTCGGTGTCATCAAACCAAACCTGTCCCGGTTTTTCCAGCGGATCGTTGTCATCACAATCGGTGTTGTCGGTCACATAACCGCCGGGTTGAGCGCAAGCCTGTGTACTGCTGGATGGGTTACCAAAACCGTCTGCATCTACATCTGCGTAGTATGTCGTCAGTACACCTTCATCTATAGAACCATCACAATCATTGTCGATGCCGTCACATACTTCTGTGGCAGCAGGGTTGATGGTATTGTTATTGTCATTGCAGTCACCACTGGTGGCCAACAATTCACTAGCCGCCCGATAACCTGTTGGCCTCATACACTGAGTAATCGAAGCGGCTCCGGTTTGTCCATAACCGTCATTGTCAGTGTCATCAAACCAAACCTGTCCCGGTTTTTCCAGCGGATCGTTGTCATCACAATCGGTGTTGTCGGTCACATAACCGCCGGGTTGAGCACAAGCCTGTGTACTGCTGGATGGGTTACCAAAACCGTCTGCATCTACATCTGCGTAGTATGTCGTCAGTACACCTTCATCTATAGAACCATCACAATCATTGTCGATGCCGTCACATACTTCTGTGGCAGCAGGGTTGATGGTATTGTTATTGTCATTGCAGTCACCACTGGTGGCCAACAATTCACTGGCCGCCCGATAACCTGTTGGCCTCATACACTGAGTAATCGAAGCGGCTCCGGTTTGTCCATAACCGTCATTGTCAGTGTCATCAAACCAAACCTGTCCCGGTTTTTCCAGCGGATCGTTGTCATCACAATCGGTGTTATTGGTCACGTAGCCGCCGGGTTGAGCGCAAGCCTGTGTACTACTGGATGGGTTACCAAAACCGTCTTGGTCTACATCAGCATAGTATGTCGTCAGTACACCTTCATCTATAGAACCATCACAATCATTGTCGATGCCGTCACATACTTCTGTGGCAGCAGGGTTGATGTCCGCATCGTCAGCTACACAGTCTCCGACCAGTGTCGCCGTATAAAAACCATCAGGTGCACAAGCATCAATAAAAGATAATTCTTCCCCGTAACCATCAGCGTCAAAATCGAAATAGTACCGGGTAGTTAAACCTTCGTCGGTTTGCCCGTCGCAATCATTGTCTTTACCATCGCAAATCTCTGTAGCGCCTGGATTGATGTCTGCATCGTCGGCTACGCAATCTCCGACCATTGTCGCCGTATAAAAACCATCAGGTGCACAAGCATCAATAAACGAAACTGCTTCACCATATCCATCACCGTCAAAATCGAAATAGTACCGGGTAGTCAAACCTTCGTCAGTTTGCCCGTCGCAGTCATTGTCTTTACCATCGCAAATCTCTGTAGCGCCAGGATTGATGTCTGCATCGTCGGCTATACAGTCACCAACTATTGTTGTCGTATACAAACCACTGGGAGCACAAGCATCAATAAACGAAACTGCTTCACCATATCCATCACCGTCAAAATCGAAGTAGTAGCGAGTAGTTAATCCTTCGTCTGTGGTGCCATCACAGTTGTTGTCAATGCCATCACAAACTTCTGTGGCTCCCGGATAAATTGCTCCATTATTATCATTGCAATCTCCGCTGGAAGCCAATAATTCTGTTACTACTTTATAACCGGCCGGGCGAAGACATTGCGTTATCGTGGAAGCACCAGTTTGACCATAGCTGTCATTGTCTGTATCTTTGTACCAAACCTGTCCCGGTTTTTCCAGCGGATCGATGTCATCGCAATCGGTGTTATTGGTCACATAACCCACAGGTAAAGTACACGCCATGATTGTGGTTGCAGGATCGCCAAAGGTATCGCCATCAAAATCCCGGTAGTAGGTGATCAATGTGCCATTATCCAGATTTCCGTCACAATCATTGTCAATGCCGTCACATACTTCTGCTGCAGCTGGGTTGATCGTATTGTTGTTGTCATTGCAGTCACCACTGGTGGCCAACAATTCACTGGCCGCCCGATAACCTGTTGGCCGCAGACACTGAGTAATCGAAGCAGCTCCGGTTTGTCCGTAACCATCATTGTCTGTATCATCGTACCATACTTGTCCCGGTTTTTCAAGTGGATCGTTGTCGTCGCAATCCGTGCTGTTGGCAACGTAACCCACTGGTGGTGTGCAGGATGCTTGCGTCACAGATGGATTGCCAAATGTATCGCCGTCCAGGTCGCGATACCATGTATAAGATGGGTCGGATAAGTTTACAGGGCCAGCAACAGTACCCGTGCAGCCATTGATTGTGATGGAAAAATTACTGTACGAACCTGCGGTCCGTCCGCTGAGTAAAAAGGCGTTTCCACTGACTATTACGTTTTGTGGGCTACCCGGGCCTGTATAAGTAAGGCTGTAGATGCCGTTGGGCAAGTTAGTTGTTGTAAAGGCGATACTCCCACTGGATCCTCCGCAAGTGACAGGGCCCATAATTGTGCCGAGTGTCAGGGTTGGCTTGGGCTTCACTGTGATGGTGAAAGTGACAGGAGTTCCGGATTCCGCACCCAGTACAGGCGTTACGGTGATCGTAGCGACTTGTTGGGAACTGACGTTGCTAGCTGTGAAGCTCGCGATGTTGCCGGTACCATTGGCTGCAAGGCCAATCGCTGTATTGTTGTTGGTCCAGTTGAAGATAGCCCCAGAGGTACCTGTGAAAGCAATTGTGGACACCATGTCGCCTCCACAAGCCTGGACGTTGCTGACGGGATCTACCACAGGCACTGGACCGCCGACATAACAATCGAGCAAGGATATTCTGGATCCAGCTAAAAGTCCATTATGAGTAATCGTATAGACTGTGGATCCGGTTGGATTATTGATAGTCACTATTGTACCGTATGTTCCGGATGCATTACATTGCAATTGATTTCCTGCTCCAATCACTTCGAAGGCAGATGTACAATATTCACTCAAACTAACCGTACCGGTAGTCGGGGTAAAAGTAAATACCTCGGTATTGTTACTGCCGTTCATAACCATCGAAAAGTTGGTAACAGGAACAGAAAAAGTGAGTGTGATTACTTCGTTGGTAAACTGGATCCACCACGCAGTCGGGGCGGTGGAGAATGAGTTTCCTCCGCAGGAATATGTTGTATTATTCAAAGTTGCTACATTTGTGGAGGCATTTACAATAATTCCCGACCCTGACGTATACGGAAAATCACCTGGCCCGATGATAGTAGCTGATTGATAAGTGCTCAGATTGCAGGCAACCGTCTCAGGTACAAAAGCATTTACTGATGAAATTTTTGCACCACTCTTTGAATTTGGTTTTTTGACAGGAATTTTGTTTAAATTATCGGATTGATCCCCAATAATGGTTGGCACACCAATTCCGACTGGTGGCGAAGCAGAATCGTAAGGCAAATTATGCCCGGCTTCATACATACGGTAAGAAAGTTGTTCTTGAACTTGTGCGGTAAGGTTTCCATTTATCAGTATAAAAAGGATAGCAGTAACCGCAAAAAAATAATGACTGAATAGTCGTTTAGTCTTGAAAATTGAGTTTTGTGTCATCTAATTGTTTTTAAAAAATTCTGTAAGCATACCCTACTACTCCAATTTTAATATGTTGATTTCAATTAAATTGCGGAATGAAATATAGGATATTATAAAAATTACAAATGTATTAAATATAATGATACTATATATTAATTAAAAGATATTAAATGCTCAGAATAAAAGGATTAGCTATAATTTTGATTGACCATTCATTTATTTTAAGTTTTTAACAGGTCATCAAACAATTGTCTGTACGTTTTTATAATTTGTGGTGTAAAAAAATTACCATAAAGAAAATATTAATAATAATGATATTATGTTTTATAAATATTGTTTCTTTTAATATAAATTAATTCAAATCTAAGGAACAGTCTAAGTCTCTGACCGCTTTAGGTCTGACTTGTCGGCTAATATTGGACTGATTAAAATGACTTGCATCCTATACATTAACCACGTTGGCAAAACATCCTCCCAGTTAACAATATGCAATTCGTCACTATAATGCCAGACATTAAGATAAAAACTGACCGACAACTGGGAACGATCGGATGGCTTGAAGACGTCCCATCCATAACTTTAGTATTCACATCTTCGATTTCATATAGGATGCTTTAGAGTCATTCGACCGGAAAAAAAAGCAGCCGAAACAATACTGTCCCTGCTGTTTTTTATTTTATTCATTTACTGTCACCAACCCCGCCATTACGTAGCAGGATAGGGCCACAATTCCGCTCCCGATAGCTATCGGGATCAAGCAATTCAGCAACCCCGCCTCCTACGTAGTAGGCTGGCAAGTTTACAATTCCGCAAATCAACAACTTAGCAACTCCGCAATTTACCGATTGCTGTTCACCACTACCCTTTTGGTCACATCAGGCAAGCCTTCTGCTGTCACACGGATTAAATACATGCCATTGGCAAATGTGGACAGGTCAATTTCCTCCCTTCCTTTTGCTGCATTTATCACTGCAGAACGAAGCAATTTACCCTGCAAACTGTATATATCCATCTTCACATCTCTCTTCCCATAGCTACCCAATTCTATATTGGTCCATCCATTGGTTGGATTTGGCAAGATGGTGAAATCAGCGGCTGTAAATAAATCTTCCTGAGTATTAATCGTTGGTTTCGTGATGTTACCTCCAGTCACACTCACATTGGCAAACGTAGCTGTTACTGTGCTATTTGGATTATAATTGGTCACCACAAGACCCACTTCGATACAATTGCCCATTACAATAGTCTGCATTCCGCTCAAAGACCAGGTTGTTCCGTTTGGTGATATATACATTGCAAACTGATTACCGGTACGGGTGATGCGCAGCCAGTATCTGTTCTGACTAGGGAATTGTTGCGGGTATGCAGCTGCGCCTGTTGTTGTACGGAATTCTCTTCTACTAAAACTGCTGAGATTAGTCATCAATTGCGCCTTTTTAGCTCCGGCTGCATTGTTCTCCCGCATGGTGACTCCTGCCCATCCTAATCCTCCTGTGATAGAAGTTACCTGAGCGGTGACACTGCCATTGCCGCAAAGGCCGTGCTGTGCAAAGGCAATTATATCATTGGTATATGGAGAAGAATAACTACAATTCGTACTACTTACATTCCATACACCGTTATTGCTATTATGCTCCACCTGACTTCCAGCATTGCAGCCTATTCCATCATCAGAAGCAGACCAACCTACAGGAAGTCCTGATGCGACCACTTGACTTGTACAAGAAGCGCTGTTACCTTTATAATCAGTCACTGTTATATGTACCGGAATTATTTGCCCCACCTGACTTATATGAATAGAATTAGGAGCAATTGTAATGCTTTGAATTCCACAATTGTCATTTGTCACCAACCCCAGATCAGATTGATTTATATTGATTGTGGTTTGACCATTAAAAAACAGGGTAGTTTGTCCAATACAAGAAATAGTTGGCTTCCCTGTATCAAAGTGCAACGGGTCTGCCACGTCAGTTGATCCATTACAGTTGTTGTCGATGCCGTCACACACTTCTGTGGCAGCAGGATTGATCGTATTGTTGCTGTCATTGCAATCACCTGTAGTAGATATCAGTTCTATGGCCGCTTTATATCCCAATGGTCTAAGACATTGAGTAATACTAGCTGCGCCGGTTTGTCCGAAATTATCATTATCATTGTCTTTGTACCAAACCTGTCCCGGCTTTTCCAGCGGGTCGTTATCATCACAATCTGTATTATTGGTGACATAACCCCCCGGTTGAGCACACGACATTGTACTACTGGATGGGTTGCCAAATCCGTCCAAATCTACGTCAGCGTAGTAAGTCGTCTGCACTCCTTCATCCGTAGATCCGTCACAATCATTGTCGATGCCGTCACATACTTCTGTGGCAGCAGGATTGATCGCATTGTTGCTGTCATTGCAATCACCTGTGGTAGATATCAGTTCCAGGGCCGCTCTATATCCCACAGGTCTAAGACATTGAGTAATACTTGCTGCGCCGGTTTGTCCGAAATTATCGTTATCATTGTCTTTGTACCAAACCTGTCCCGGCTTTTCCAGCGCATCGTTGTCATCGCAATCGGTATTGTTGGTGACATAACCTCCCGGTTGAGTGCATGACTGTGTACTGCTCAATGGGTTGCCAAAACCGTCCTGATCCACGTCAGCATAGTAAGTCGTCTGCACTCCTTCATCCGTAGATCCGTCACAATCATTGTCAATGCCGTCACAAACTTCTGTGGCAGCAGGGTTGATGGTATTGTTGTTGTCGTTGCAGTCACCACTGGTGGATATCAGTTCTATGGCGGCTTTATATCCCACTGGTCGAAGACATTGAGTAATACTTGCTGCGCCAGTTTGTCCATAACCGTCATTGTCGGTGTCATCAAACCACACCTGTCCCGGTTTTTCCAGCGCGTCGTTGTCATCGCAATCGGTGTTGTTGGTGACATAACCTCCCGGTTGAGTGCATGACTGTGTACTGCCCAATGGGTTGCCAAAACCGTCCTGATCCACGTCAGCATAGTAAGTCGTCAGTACACCTTCATCCGTAGATCCGTCACAATCATTGTCGATCCCGTCACATACTTCTGTGGCAGCAGGGTTGATGGTATTGTTGTTGTCGTTGCAGTCACCACTGGTGGCCAACAATTCACTGGCCGCCCGATAACCTGTTGGCCGCAGACACTGGGTAATCGAAGCGGATCCGGTTTGTCCGTAACCATCGTTGTCGGAATCATCGTACCATACCTGTCCCGGTTTTTCCAGCGCGTCGTTGTCATCGCAATCGGTATTGTTGGTGACATAACCTCCCGGTTGAGCGCAAGCCTGTGTACTGCTGGATGGGTTGCCAAAGCCGTCCTGGTCTACGTCTGCGAAGTAAGTCGTCTGCACTCCTTCATCCGTAGATCCGTCACAATCATTGTCGATGCCGTCGCATACTTCTGTGGCTGCAGGATTGATCGTATTATTATTGTCATTGCAATCCCCCGTGGTGGATATCAGTTCGATGGCCGCTTTGTATCCCACAGGTCGAAGACATTGAGTAAGCGTGGCAGCTCCCGTTTGTCCGTAACCATCATTGTCTGTATCGTCGTACCATATTTGTCCCGGTTTTTCCAGCGGGTCGTTGTCATCACAATCGGTGTTATTGGCGACAAAGCCGCCTGACACGCTACAAGCCTGCTGGGTGACGGACGGATTACCAAAACCGTCGCCATCTATATCTTGGTAGAACGTTGTCAGGACGCCTTCATCTATCGCGCCGCTACAGTTGTCGTCTAAGCCGTTGCAGATTTCGGGGGCACCGGGGTTGATGGCTGGGTTGCCGTCCTGGCAGTCGCCAGACAGGGTGGTATAACCAGCCCCTGGATTAGCGCAAAGCGCTATGCCTAAGTTTGTGATACCGTAACCCCGCGGGGGGGATAGGTGACCCTTATGGCCCCGCGGGGGGGGTGGGGGGGGGGGGGGGGGGGGGGGGGGGGGGGGGGGGGGTTGCCGTGCGCGCGGGGTGGTAAACCAGCCCCTGGGCGCGCGCTAGCCTGTTGTGAACCGAACCATCGCCACGCCACGGGGTAGTAAGTGATAAAGGTGAGCCCTTCATCTATGGCCCCGCTACAGTTGTCGTCTAAGCCGTTGCAGGATTCGGGGGCACCGGGGTTGATGGCTGGGTTGCCGTCCTGGCAGTCGCCAGACAGGGTGGTATAACCAGCCCCTGGATTAGCGCAAAGCGCTATGCCTAAGTTTGTGATACCGTAACCATCACCATCGCCATCGGGGTAGTAAGTGATAAAGGTGAGCCCTTCGTCTATCGCGCCGCTACAGTTGTCGTCTAAGCCGTTGCAGATTTCTGAAGCAGCAGGATTGATCGCATTATTGTTGTCATTACAGTCCCCTGTGGTAGATATCAGTTCTATGGCCGCTTTGTATCCTACAGGTCGAAGACATTGAGTAAGCGTGGCAGCTCCCGTTTGTCCGTAACCGTCATCGTCTGTATCATCGTACCATACCTGTCCGGGTTTTTCAAGCACATCGTTGTCATCGCAATCGGTGTTATTGGTCACATAACCCACAGGTAAAGTACACGCCATGATTGTGGTTGCAGGATCGCCAAAGGTATCACCATCAAAATCCCGGTAGTAGGTGATCAATGTGCCATTATCCAGATTTCCATCACAATCATTGTCGATGCCGTCGCATACTTCTGTGGCAGCAGGATTGATCGCATTGTTGTTGTCATTGCAGTCACCCGTTGTGGATATCAGTTCTATGGTGGCTTTATATCCCACTGGTCGAAGACATTGAGTAAGCGTGGCAGCTCCCGTTTGTCCGTAACCATCATTGTCTGTATCGTCGTACCATATCTGTCCGGGTTTTTTCAGCGGATCGTTGTCATCACAATCTGTATTATTGGTGACATAACCGCCCGGTTGAGTACAAGCCTGTGTACTGCTCGATGGGTTGCCAAATCCGTCCTGATCTACATCTGCATAGTATGTCGTCAGTACACCTTCATCTATAGAACCATCACAATCATTGTCGATGCCGTCACATATTTCTGAAGCACCGGGGTTGATGTCCGCATCGTCAGCTACACAATCTCCGACCAATGTCGCCGTATAAAAACCATCAGGTGCACAAGCATCAATAAAAGATAATTCTTCCCCGTAACCATCAGCGTCAAAATCGAAATAGTACCGGGTAGTCAAACCTTCGTCGGTTTGCCCGTCGCAATCATTGTCTTTACCATCGCAAATCTCTGTAGCGCCAGGATTGATGTCTGCATCGTCGGCTACGCAATCTCCGACCATTGTCGCCGTATAAAAACCATCAGGTGCACAAGCATCAATAAACGAAACTGCTTCACCATATCCATCACCGTCAAAATCGAAATAGTACCGGGTAGTCAAACCTTCGTCAGTTTGCCCGTCGCAGTTATTGTCTTTACCATCGCAAATCTCTGTGGCGCCAGGATTGATGTCTGCATCGTCGGCTATACAGTCACCAACTATTGTTGTCGTATACAAACCACTGGGAGCACAAGCATCAATAAACGAAACTGCTTCACCATATCCATCACCGTCAAAATCGAAGTAGTAACGAGTAGTTAATCCTTCGTCTGTGGTGCCATCACAGTTGTTGTCAATGCCATCACAAACTTCTGTGGCTCCCGGATAAATTGCTCCATTATTATCATTGCAATCTCCGCTGGAAGCCAATAATTCTGTTACTACTTTATAACCGGCCGGGCGAAGACATTGCGTTATCGTGGAAGCACTGGTTTGACCATAGCTGTCATTGTCTGTATCTTTGTACCAAACCTGTCCCGGTTTTTCCAGCGCATCGTTGTCATCGCAATCTGTATCGTTGGTGACATAACCACCGGGTTGAGCGCAAGCCTGTGTACTGCTCGATGGGTTGCCAAATCCGTCTGCATCTACGTCTGCGTAGTATGTCGTCAGCACTCCTTCATCCGTAGAGCCGTCACAATCATTGTCGATGCCGTCACAAACTTCTGTGGCTCCCGGATAAATTGCTCCATTATTATCATTGCAATCACCGCTGGAAGCCAATAATTCTGTTACTACTTTATAACCGGCCGGGCGAAGACATTGCGTTATCGTGGAAGCACCGGTTTGACCATAGCTGTCATTGTCTGTATCTTTGTACCAAACCTGTCCCGGTTTTTCCAGCGCATCGTTGTCATCGCAATCTGTATTGTTGGTGACATAACCACCGGGTTGAGCGCAAGCCTGTGTACTGCTCGATGGGTTGCCAAATCCGTCTGCATCTACGTCTGCGTAGTATGTCGTCAGCACTCCTTCATCCGTAGAGCCGTCACAATCATTGTCGATGCCGTCACAAACTTCTGTGGCTCCCGGATAAATTGCTCCATTATTATCATTGCAATCACCGCTGGAAGCCAATAATTCTGTTACTACTTTATAACCGGCCGGGCGAAGACATTGCGTTATCGTGGAAGCACCGGTTTGACCATAGCTGTCATTGTCTGTATCTTTGTACCACACCTGTCCCGGTTTTTCCAGCGGATCGTTGTCATCGCAATCGGTATTGTTGGTGACATAACCACCGGGTTGAGCGCAAGCCTGTGTACTGCTCGATGGGTTGCCAAATCCGTCTGCATCTACGTCTGCGTAGTATGTCGTCAGCACTCCTTCATCCGTAGAGCCGTCACAATCATTGTCAATGGCATCACAGGCTTCAGTTGCGCCTGGGTTAATTCCGGAGACATTGTCATTGCAGTCGTTGCTGCCAAGTATACCGATGTAGCGATACCCAATACCCGGGGACTCGCATTGGGTAATACCCGTGCCAATATAATAGCCGTCATTGTCTGCATCCAGATACCAGGTATTAGGTGTACAGCTTTGAGTGACCGAAATGGTAAATGTGCATGTGCCTGAACAACCGGCAGGACTGGTATAGAAATATTGAATGGTGTGCATGCCCAACCCGGCTGTAGAAGGGTCAAACATACCCAGGCTTACTCCCGGTCCGTTATATGTCCCACCACCTGGTGTGGCTCCTGAAAGAACAAAAGGAGCATCATTGTCCTCAACTGACATGTTCAAAGGACAAGTCACAACAGGATTAGCATTAAATGCAACAACCATATCATCTGTAGAAGCGGTACATGGACTGTTGGAAATGGTCCAACGCAAAGTATAGGTGCTGCCTGCCGTTCCCGAAAAAGTGGACGTAGGGCTGGAAGCAGTACCAAATGAGCCACCTGTGCCGCTTACAACACTCCATGAGCCGGTGCCTACGGTGGCCGTGTTGGCTGCAAGCGTCACCTGAGTAAGGCCGCAGGTGGTCGATCCGCTTTGGTCGGGACCCGCATTAGCAGTTGTTGGATTTCGGTTGAAAGTGATGACCACATCATCTGTAGAAGCGGTACATGGACTGTTGGAAATGGTCCAACGCAAAGTATAGGTGCTGCCTGCCGTTCCCGAAAAAGTAGATGTCGGGCTGGAAGCAGTACCAAATGAGCCACCCGTGCCACTCACTACACTCCATGAGCCGGTGCCTACGGTGGCCGTGTTGGCTGCAAACGTCACCTGTGTAAGGCCGCAGGTGGTCGATCCGCTTTGGTCGGGACCCGCATTTGCAGTTGTTGGATTGCGGTTGAAAGTGATGACTACATCATCGGTTGATGCAGTACACGGACTATTGGATATGGTCCAGCGCAAAGTATAGGTGCTGCCTGCCGTTCCCGAAAAGTTGAGGTCTGGCTGGAAGCATTGCTGAAAGATCCGCCCGTACCGGACACCATGCTCCACATACCCATTCCTATTGCAGGTGAATTGGCTGCAAGGTTTACCTGACTAACACCACATGTTGTTGCACTCGTCTGGTCAGGTCCGGCATTCGCCATTGTCGGATTGCGGTTGAAAGTGACAACCACATCATCTGTGGAAGCGGTACATGGACTATTGGATATGGTCCAGCGCAGCGTATAAGTACTCCCGGCAGTTCCCGAAAAAGTAGTGGTCTGGCTGGAAGCATTGCTGAAAGATCCGCCCGTACCGGACACCACACTCCACATACCCATTCCTATCGAAGGCGAATTGGCTGCAAGAGTTACCTGACTAGCACCGCATGTTGTTGCACTCGTCTGGTCAGGTCCGGCATTCGCCGTTGTCGGATTGCGGTTGAAAGTGATAACCACATCATCTGTGGAAGCGGTACATGGACTGTTGGAAATGGTCCAGCGCAGCGTATAAGTACTCCCTGCCGTTCCCGAAAAAGTAGAGGTCTGGCTGGAAGCATTGCTGAAAGATCCGCCCGTACCGGACACCACACTCCACATACCCATTCCTATCGCAGGCGAATTGGCTGCAAGCGTCACCTGAGTAAGGCCGCAAGTGGTCGATCCGCTTTGGTCAGGACCCGCATTTGCAGTTGTTGGATTTCGGTTGAAAGTGATGACCACATCATCTGTAGAAGCAGTACATGGACTGTTGGAAATGGTCCAGCGCAGCGTATAAGTACTCCCTGCCGTTCCCGAAAAAATAGAGGTCGGGCTGGAAGCAGTACCAAATGAGCCACCAGTGCCGCTTACAACACTCCACATGCCTGTTCCTATCGAAGGGGAGTTGGCTGCAAGGGTTACCTGAGTAGCACCGCATGTAGTTGCACTCGTCTGGTCAGGTCCGGCATTCGCCGTTGTCGGATTGCGGTTGAAAGTGACTACCATATCATTTGTTGACGTGCAAACGCCGTTTGAAATTGTCCAGCGAAGCGTATAGGTACTGCCAGCCGTGCCGCTGAAAGTAGATGTGGGGCTTGATACATTGCTGAAAGAGCCACCGGTACCACTAAATACAGACCATATACCAGAACCTATCGAAGGGTTATTTGCCGAAAGAGTGACTTGGGTACCACCGCAGGTAGACGATCCGGTTTGATCGGAACCTGCATTAGCGGTAGTGGGGGTGAGGTTAGTCACAGTAGCAGAATGTGTAGCGGCACAGCCCGCGTTATCTGTGACGGTCACGGTGTAAGTGCCGGCTGCCAGGTTCGTGCGTGGATCGCTGCCGCTGCCGGTACCGCTCCAATTATAAGTGTAAGGTGAAGTTCCGCCACTTACTGTCAGATCAATGCTACCATTGTTACCATTGCAGGCATTGATTACGGTTGATGAAACACTGAAGGTGGAGGGAGCTGATTGATATTCAAAGGCCCCCACGTCTACTGCGCCCACCCTGCTGCTGCCACGCTGGTCAGTAGTGGGTGCTCCGGAACTGGTTCCGGCATTGATAGCCCGGCTGCAAGGTGCTAAACCGACAGTTTGTGTTGAGCCACCATTACTGGCCAATGCCAGAGTACCTGCGTCACCTATTCCTGTCAGATTATTGTTTACACCATTGGACAATCCGCCGGCATCAGCAGACTCAAATATATTATATGAACTTGAACTGCTTAGACCAACCCCTAACACATCAGAAGAGTGATCCGCAAAAAGGGAGTTTTTCATAATAAGTGTTCCGCTATAGATGTATAAACCCATGCCATTATTGGTAAAAGTACAATTGGTGATCGTTCCTGTTGCCGATGGGTTATAATATCCCATTGCGAAAGTAGTATTGTTCGACACCGTGCAATTGGTCATAGAGAAAGTTTTACCTCCTGTTGTTTGAAAAAGAATAGCATAAGTTCCTGAATTGGTATTACCGTCAAAGGTGCAACCTGTCATAGTTAGGTTTCCTGGCGCAAACAATGCTGCTGTTCCAAATGTGCATGAATTGTTTTTCAACGTACAGTTGGTTAGGGTAAGTGCTCCGCTTGAAGAATAAATACCACCCCCGATTTGGCTTGCTGTGCTGTTCTGAACAATACAGTTATTCAAAGTAAGCGATGCACTACCTCCCTGAACTTGGATTGCCCCGCCATAGTCACTCGAACCATTTGAAATGGTTAAGTTGTTGAAGGTTGCCACAATATCCACGCCTATATTAAAAATACGGAAGGTCCCACTGCTCCTGGTAATCGTAACTCCGCTGCCACCATTGATGGTCAGATTTTTGTTAATAATAAGTTCTCCGGAAGTTAATGAAACCGTAGTTACACCCGAGAAAACAATAATGTCGCCGCTAGACGCTGACGAAATGGCACTTCTCAAACTACCGGTGCCCGTATTACTGCCGTTGGTAACTGTAACGGTGGCCCCAAATGAATTAGTAAGTCCTCCGCAAAAAATAACCAACAACAAGATTTGCTGCTGGATTAATTTAAAACTGAAAAGACCGGAAATCCATGAGCTTTTGGAAATTTTATCCCTGAAAAAAAATGTGTTCGTGGGTGGAAAAGTGAAATACTTTAAACTAAATTTCATACGTATTGTGGATTTAATTTTAGAATAATAGTTGAATAATCTGAGTTAAAACTGATACAAAATAAATATTTGAATTGTCGGTATGGTATTTGGTCTTCACCCACACTTTCTGAGTGAAAATGAGCCATAAATGGCATCATTGATGATTTTCCAGCAAATGTCGCCGATACTTATTTATTGTCTGAAAATGCTTCTGTTTCAGGAATTTGAATTCACAAAATAAACTTAAATTAAGTTTATATAATGCTGGTTGTTTATGAAGCAACTAATATTCTTTACCAACACATCTTTTTTTCACATGAATGTCAATAAGAAATCCAGCAAATAAAAATATAGTTTAAAATTCAGATAGTTAATTCGTTTTTTATAAACAACCCAATTACCTTTGTATTGGTGATCCGTCAAATTAATTCTATCTTATTGAATCATTGTTATATTGAATTTTCTTTTGATGAAGTTGATTTCCATTGTTTTAATAATCCTGATTGGTTCACATCTCCAAGCCGGAAATCCGGATAGTTTGCATAAGGTTTTAATTCAAACCAAAGGTATACAAAGACTACCCATCTTATTGGATCTATGTACTCTTGAAAACAGAACCCTGCTTTCGAATGGGGAGAGTATTGAATATGCTGAAGAACTGGTAAAGTTAGCCAAATCCACCAAGGACACTTCTTCCTGGATCGAAGGTTGTTTATGTGCTGCATCCAAACTGGATCGATTGAACAATGCCGTTCAAATAGAGAATTGGATTGCATTATCAGAACAATTATCAAAAAATCGACCGATGGAAATGGCACAAGTTCTATATTGGAAGGGGAACTATCTGTTAGAATCAGGTCAAGCCGAAACAGCCCTGCAAATTTTTAGAAAAGGTTTACAACTTTATAAAAATGATCGTAACTATAATGTATATCATATCAGACTTTTGGGTGTAACTGCCAAACTGTACAGCACTAAAAATGAGATTCATCTGGCTGATTCTTTGGGCAAATCTGCCATCCAACACTGTCGGACTGCCATTGACTCTGCAGAAGCTTTTCGGTATTGGGGAGGAATACAGGAAAATCTTGGCAGACCGGATGAAGCCATTGGCGCCTACCTTCGGGCATACCGCATTGAAAAAAACAATGGAAGCATGATAGTTGCTGTTTATAACCTTCGTCAGGCAGCAAGCATTCTACGCGATCAGGGCAGATATTCACAAGCAATTTCATATTTTGAAGAAGCCATTGAACTGGCAAAACGGATGAATTATAATCTTGGATTAGCCAGTGCATGGCATTCTCTTGGAACATTATATCAAAAGATCGGACAATTTGACAAAGCACTTCACTTTTTCAGATTGTCGTTATCTTTAAAAAAGGAACTGGGGCGTCCAAAAAAAATACTGACCACAATTCGTAACATGAGTGAATTGTATTTTGAGACAAAACAGTATGATTCATGTTTGGTCCTTAATAGAAAGTATCTCCCTTTGTGCCGGGAATTAAAGTTACCGGAAGGTGAATGTCAATTATTATTTCTTGCTACCTTGTCTGCTGTAAAATTAAATAAATGGGCAGAAGCAAAAAAATATTTAGTGCAAGGCGAGGCAGCAATTTTACATATAAGTGTACCTGATGAACGAGCAAAGATTCTTCAACTGGCCGCTCAGAGTAATGCTTTGTTTGGTTTTCATAAAAAAGCTTACGATTATCAGTTACAATCTCAAAGCGCTCAGGATTCAATTTATAATATTGAAAAAAGCCGCATCATCTCTGAAATGGAAATGAGATTTAATACCAATAGAAAAGAGTCCCAAATTGCTGATCTTGAAAAAGACAATGAATTAAAAAATATTCATATTGCAGCAGACCGGGCAAGACAAACAGGACTTTTGGTGGGCTTAGCACTTTTAATAATACTGGCATTTGTGCTTTACAGAAATGTCATATATCGAAAACGTCACAATATTTATCTGCAACAAACCAATGCACAACTGACACAAAAAAATCAGGATGTAAAAACTCTTCTTCACGAAATCCATCACCGGGTAAAGAACAATCTTCAGATCATTTCCAGCTTGCTCCACATGCAATCCCGAAAGGTGAGCGACGAGAGTACGCTGGAAGCATTGCGCACGGGTCAGGCACGGGTAAGATCCATGGGTCTGCTTCACCAACTTCTGTATCAGGGAGATGAACTTAAAAATATATCTATGCTACAGTATGTTAATGAATTGTCCAAAAGTCTTTTTGACACCTATCATGTAGACGAAGATCGAATCCACTTACTTACACAAATTGATGATATTGAGATGGATATAGATAGTGCTATACCCCTAGGTCTCATTATTAATGAACTGATCACAAACTCACTCAAGTATGCGTTTCCGAATGATGGAAAAGGACAAATAAAAATAGGTCTTAAAAAGAATGATCATGAATTTTACTTAGAAATTGCTGATAATGGCATTGGAATTCAGCTGAAAAATGGCCAACCTGTTGTTACAAATAATTCTTTCGGTTTCGAATTGGTTGAGTCTCTTTCACAAAAACTTGATGGTCAATTAAAATTTTATAATGGTGTTGGAACTCGTATTACATTAAATGCACCATTTATCCAACATAATGAAACAAATAACCCATGATCAGACTACTTATTATTGAAGATGAACCTATCATTGCAAAACATCTTGAGTGCGTTTTACAAGACCTTGGGTATGGCATCACAAACTCCTGCAGAACATCTTCTGATGCTTTAAAATCTTTGAAAAATGATCTGCCTGATATTATTCTTTGTGATATCCACCTGGTTGGCGACCCTTGGGATGGAGTCCGTCTTGCACAGGAAATTCGATTGACATATGATTTGCCGATCATTTTTCTCACTGCTTTGACAGATGCAGCCACAATTCACAGTGCTGCAGCCGTTGACCCTGATGCTTATATTTCAAAACCATTTGCAGAAAGGTCCCTGTACGCAGCTATTGAATTGGCAATATTTAAATTTTCACAAAAAAAAGAGCATTCGATAGATCAAAACGAAATAATACAGGATGAAGAAACTATTCCATTCTTCTCAGGAAATTTTTTTATAAAAGACAAAAAGCGCCTCATAAAGGTAAATACAGATGAAATACTATGGATCAAAGCAGAAGGAGCGTATACAAAATTGGTCACTATGGATCGTAATTTTTTTTTAAGCACCAATCTGGGTACTTTGGAATATAAACTTAAAGACTTACCTTTCCTGAGAGTGCATCGTTCATTTTTAGTCAATTTCAAGTATATTGATGCCGTAGAAGAAGATGTAATCGCAATTAATAATGAGCGCATTCCTATTGGTAAAAGTTTTCGTGAAGCATTTTATAAAAACTTAAATCAATTGTAATAAATGACACACATTTAGTATTTAAAGTCCATTCTAAAGCTTATAAAATCGTATATATTATGATGAAGGTATCATAACATGTATAGCTATTTTATTAGACATTTGAAATAGAAGGTATCTTTTAGCAAGGTTGTCTCGAAGTCTTCCAACCTGGAAATGAGACGAAGATGTACATCTGGCAGACGGTCCCCGCTGATTATATTGTTTTCACATCTTCGATTAGCGGTGGGATGCTTAAGAGTCATCTGACCGGGAGATGCGATGCGGTGGGACGGCTGGCAGACGTCCCACCGCTATCTCTGGTTTTTTCACATCTTCAATTACCGGTGGGATGCCTTATAGTCATCCGACCGGAATAGCATATAAAAAAGCAGCCGAAACCAATGTCCCAACTGCTTTTATAATTTATTAATTTATTGTCCCCAACCCGCCATTACCATTACATAGTAGGCCAGGTACGAAATTTAGCAAATCAACAACTTAGCGATTTCGCAACTCCGCAAATCAGCAATTCAACAACTCCACAACTCCGCAACTTAACAAATCCACAATTCCGCAAACCCGCCTGACTCCTACGTAGTAAAACGGGCAGGTCAACAATTACAGATTGCTATTAACCACTACCCTTTTCGTCACATCCGGCAATCCTTCTGCTTTCACCCGAATGAGGTACATGCCATTGGCAAAATTGGTCAGGTCTATTTCTTCCTTTACTTTGATGGCTTCAATAGTTGAAGATCGAAGCAATTTACCTTGCAGATTGTACATGTCTAATCGCACTTGTCGCTTGCCATAAGAACTCAAATCCAATGATATTATTCCAGTAGTCGGATTCGGCATGATGGCAAAATCAGCGACTGCAAATATATCTTCCTGAGTATTAATCGTTGGTTTCGTGATGTTTCCTCCAGTCACACTCACATTGGCAAAAGTCGCCGTGACTGTGCTATTGGCAGTATAATTCGTCACAACCAGCCCTACTTCGATACAATTGCCCATTACAATAGTCTGCATTCCGCTCAAAGACCAGGAAGTTCCGTTTTGAGAAATATACATGGCAAACTGATTACCTGTACGTGTAATGCGCAACCAGTATCTGTTCTGACTCGGGAACTGTTGCGGGTATGCAGCTGCACCTGTTGTTGTACGGAATTCTCGTCTGCTGAAAGCACCAAGATTGGTCATCAACTGTGCTTTTTTGGCTCCGGCTACATTACTTTCTCTCATGGTAACTCCAGCCCAGCCTTGGCCAAGTGGAGTGATGCTGGTCACCTGTGCAGTGATGCTGCCATTGCCGCAGAGATCGTTTTGGGCAAAGGCCAAAGCATCACTCGTGAAAGAATTTGTATAGTAGCAGTTTGTGCTTGTCAACGTAAATATTTCTGTGTTAAAATCATATGAAGCATTGCTTCCTGTATTACAATTCACACCATTAGGCTCTGAAGTCCAGCCGCAGGGAAGGAAATAAATTTCATCTACTAGACCATTACAATCGTTGTCTTTCCTATCACATAATTCTGGTGCATTGGGATATATCGTTTCATCACTATTGTCGCAATCTCCGGTAAGCGTGGTATTGTAATATCCAGCTGCAGAACAAAGATCCTGATACGTATTACTAACACCGTAGCCATCCCCATCAAAATCATAATAAAAACGAGTCCTGACTCCTTCATCGGTCATTTCATCACAATCATTGTCGATCCCATCACAAAGCTCAGGTGCTCCGGGATAAACCTCATCATTATTGTCGTTGCAATCAGTATTATTCAGTACAAACCCATCAGGACGGATACAGCCTACCTGGGTGGAGTTAGGATCACCATAACCATCACCATCACTATCAGCATAAAAGGTAACAGGATCAGGCATTTCTGTAGCATTTCCAATAACTTCTATGTCATCAATCAAAAGTAAAAACTGATCGTTGGATATGTTACGAAAAGCAACATAAACTGACTGTCCGGCATATCCTGAAAGGTCAACTTCTCTGTCTGTCCAGGTGGAATTTTCTGCTGAAACAGAAAAAACAAGATCAGAATTGGTCAGCATATTACCTATGTTACCATCGCTGCCATTCGGAGGCCCGTTGGAGATACTCATCACCCGTACTTCATAACCATCCGGGAATCCGGGATCAGGAGCAACTGCTTTCCATTTTAACATAGAGCCTGCTGTAATTTGGCCTATGAGCGGAGTCCACATCCAATCGTCTGCAACACCAGCCGGACTAGTCCATGAGGTGCTGAAAGCGCAGGAATCTGCCACATTAAAGATGAAGTCTTCCCGTCGTTCCCAAGCCTGATTAACATAGCTTACGGAGGCGGCTGGAGCTCTATTGTCAACATTGGCCAGCAACCAGCCCATAGGAAAAGTATAAGTGCCGGAGCCGCCGGCCGTAGGGCCTGAAATATTGTCAAAATCTTCAGAGAACAGAACTCCACCCGGGAAACTACTACCATCATCTACAAGGCCGTCACAATTATCATCTATATCATTTCCACACAGTTCAGTTTGCCCCGGATTTACATTATCATTACAATCGTCGCAATCCCCTTGTGCTGTAGAGTATCCATCGCCGTCCATATCTTCGCCATCATCCGCAATACCACTACAATCGTTATCTATGTTATCACAGATTTCAGTACCTTCAGGATTTATGTTTTCATTGTCATCATTACAATCTTTATTATTACCAACCGTACCTGTAGGACAGCCACTTTCTTCAGGTTCTATACCGGAGCCTTCAGCATCGCCGTACCCATCACCATCTGCGTCAATATAACAAAGGCAAATATTTCCGGCAATAGCTGCCACTTCTGTCGCGCTAAGTGCCCGATTGTACAAGCGGAATTCATCCATCAATGAGCCGGAAGCCAGGCCGAGGTTCGCTGAATAACCACCGACTTTAAAGGGTCCGGTGCCGGTTAAATTCACTGTTCCCTGTGCTACGGTATTGACCAATACACCATTCAGATATGCCTTCACATTATTCAGTGTGTTATCATACACAAACGTAATGACCTGTGGGCCTGCTGTTGCCCCTCCGTTCACAGCTATATCAGTTAGTCCACCGCCACGCAGCCAGAAGTTGTCGGCTCCAGCTACCCCATTGGTAAAGCATCGAAAACCGTTGGTGTTGACTTCTCCAAAAATATACCACAGCTGTGAATAATTTGAAACGTTGTTAATCCAAAGAGAAAGGGTCCATGAGCTCCCTCCCAGATTTGGTATCCAACCGCTATTGACGAAATTAGAAGTGGAACTAGATCCGGTTCCAATCAATGCACCTCCGCATTGGCCTTCCGATCCCTGCGTTTGATCTCCTGTAATGGTGGCTGTTTCAGTTCCTGCCGGGGGTGTACTCGCTTCATTGGGTACGCTGGTTCCCGATCCATTAAAACGGTAGTAAAGTAGTTCCGGTGTCTGGGCAATCACCTGATTCTGCTGAAGAAACAGTAACGTAAATCCTATCAGAAAAAGATTTTGAAAAGTTTGTTTTTTTGCCCAAAACAATGATAAGAAAGAAAAAGCACTTTTTGGAAATTGGAGATTCTGTAACATGGTTGGTTGTTTTGAAGTCGAATAATAGATTGTAATTGTGAATTTTATTTGATATCTATTTTAAGTTAATACTTTTTATTTAATTGAGTTTTCTTATATTCTTGGAAGATTGAAATTTTTTGAACGCACATAATATTTTGATATTCCTTTGAATTAGGGGTAAAAATAAAACAATAATTTGTATTTAAAAGAATATAACTGATATTTCTAAAAATATGTACCGTATTTATAGCCAATGATGTATATAATTTTTAATTTTTATATAAAATCTGGCAGTGAACATGAATCCATTTTGAACTTATAAAAAATATTTGGTCCTGAGAAGTAAAACGTCATAGAAAAACTTAGATATCAAATCTAGCTGTAAGGAAAAACTACCTCTTAGACATACATGAATGTTTAGTTAAGAAAGTTTAAGGACTTTCGAGCGAAAGAGCTGTCTGTAAATCCATATTAAAATGTAAATTTTTAATTTCTTTCATCATCTGAAATCAGATTACTGGCAGACATCCAACCACAATCTTTGATGATTTGGGATCTTAGATTACTGGTAAAATGCCTAAGAATCAGCCTACCGAATGAGTATACATAAAAAAAAGCAGTCTAAACAAATGTCCCAACTGCTTTTCTGTTTTATCAATTTACAATCCACAACCCCGCCTTACCTATACGTAGTAGGCCTTGAGCAACAAAACCAGACAGTCGAAGATATTTTAAACGTTAAGCTAAATAACAAAATGAAGCTTGGCCTTTAAATTGTAATAGACAAAGTAAAATCTGATATAACAGGCTCACACACTTTTTCTTTTAAATTTTAACCATTGCCGATTAAACCATTTATATTTGTAGGTGTTATGACTTTCAAAATGCTTATATTATGTCCTTAATGGAAAATACCATACAGCCAATCATTGAAAAATATAGTTTTGGAGTATGTAGTTTTATAGCTGATAAGTGGGGTCTGAATGTATCAAAAGTCAGGATGTACTTTATTTACAGTAGCTTTGTTGCTTTTGGCTCTCCGGTGATATTTTATCTGATCACAGCCTTCTGGATAAACATAAAAAAATATATCAGAAACGATGTGGGCATCAACTGATGGTAATCTATATGGATGAATCAGTTATTTAATCACTACCTCAGGCAATATTATCATCTCGCGATCTGTACCTTTTGTATCACAGCCTTTACCTATAAATCAGCTGCCATTGATGTACATTGGGTATATGTTACATGGGTTGCCGTAGTGTCATACATTTTATACAACTTTCACTATCTTTTTTTGTGTGAAAAAAAACAATTTTATATTGAGTGGAAAAAAAACTATTTATTTCCTGTAAAATTACTGGTTATTATTTATATTGGTTTCTTACAGTTAAAAAACATAGATTCTGAAATCCCGGCTTTGCTGATATCTTTCTTTTTATCTATCATTTATTTTCGAAAAACGATTCTAAACAGCCACGCGCTTCGTCAAAATTACCTGCTAAAACCTCTGATCATTGGGGTGGTGTTTGCCATCCTAACCGCTTATATACCTTACCTGCATGCAGGGTATACTGTATCAGAATCACTTTTTCTGTCTGTTGCCCGATGTACTTTTATTGCTGCGTTATCTTTGACTTTTGACATAGGAGATATTTTGGAAGACACAGAGACACCTACGATAACATTACCGCAAAAAGTGGGTATTCGCACAACAAAGTGGGTCACCACGATTTTATTGCTGATTTCCGGTTTGATAGAAGCATACGGCGCCTGGATATTTCTGATTGAATTTCCCGCATTGATTGTTTTATTTTTCACCTATTTTTTTGCTTGGGTTTTGATCATAAAGTCCGGCTCTTCCAGACCTAACTGGTACTACCTGTTTTTGGTCGATGGTACGATGGCGATGCCTTTGCTTTTTAGTTTGATTTAAAGAGAAATGATTTAATAAAAAATTAATATATACTTTACTGTCAGCCATTGACATAAAAACGAATTTGTTGTAAATTGCCATAAATATAATCAACAACAAAATGGAATGGCGAAAATTCAATGGAGAGAGACTGAATTTACCTCTGGAAGAAACCGTAGAAAATGCTATCATCAAGGAAATAGAGCTTGGCCATCGATTGAAAATATGCATCGGATCTGACTCACAGGTAAAAGGAAAAATCACTGAATTTGCGACTGTAATTGTATTCCTGCGTGAGAAAAAAGGTGGTTTTATGTATTTCAGCAATGAAAAAACCATACAAAGGATGTCCCTTAAGGAAAGAATGATCAGAGAAGTCTCGAGTTCAGTTCAGTTGGCTTATAGTCTTTGTCCCCTTTTGGACAAATATCATGTCGAACTTGAAGTCCACGCAGACATCAATACTGATCCCGGTTTTAAGTCAAATGTAGCACTTAAAGATGCGATGGGTTACATCCTTGGGATGGGGTTTGTATTTAAAGCAAAACCGGAAGCATTTGCATCATCTTGTTGTGCAGATAGGAAAGTGCAGTAAAATATTATGTTTTAGGATCAATCAGATGGTATTCCAAAACCGTTCTGACCAATCCGGCTGTATTTTTTGCACCCAATTTTATCATTATATTTCTTCGGTGAGTTTCTACTGTGCCAAAGCTGATAAATAATGCATCTGCAATTTCCTGAGTAGTCTTTTCATCTATAATCATGGTTAGTATCTGTTTTTCGCGATCAGAAAGTTTAGGAAAAGGTGAATTTATAATTTTACCATTTGCAGGTGAGTTGTCATTAAACAAAACAATATTTGAAATCTCTTCGCTCAGATATCTTTTACCAGACATGACTTCTTGTATAGCATGAATGATTTCATCTTTTCCTGCATTTTTATGAAGATATGCATCTGCGCCACTTTTTAGCATTAATCTGATCATATTGCTTTCGCCAAGCATCGATAGAGCAATTACTTTTATGCCGGGAAAAGATTTTTTAAGCCTTTTACACGTTTCAATTCCATTCAGTTCCGGCATATTGATATCTAAAAGTACAATATCCATTGCATTTCCTTTTTCTAAAGATTCAAGCAATTGTAATCCGGTTTTGAACGAAGAAACCACCTGAAATTCCGAATGATCAGACAATAATAGTTGCAGCCCTTCTATCACCAATTGATGGTCATCCGTAATGCATACTTTAATCATGCTCCACTAATTTTGATTTGGTGTGATAGTATCTGTTAGTATATTCAATGGAATTTCTATATTTATGGTCGTACCATGTCCGGGAGATGAATCATAATTTATTTTACCACTCAAATAACTTACTCTCGAATCTATACTTTTTAGGCCCATTCCTCCTCCTTTCAATAAATGATTAATATCAAACCCTTTGCCATTATCTTCAATCAGGATATTTAATCCTTCTTTATGGCACATCAACTGAATAAATAATTTTGTTGCATTCGCATGTTTGACGGCATTGGTAGTGATTTCCTGAATGATGCGATACAACATGTTGGAATGTTGCTCATTTAACTTCAATTCATCACCATTAAATATTTCGAGTTCACAAGGCAAGCCTCTGGCAATAACACTTTCTTTTAAATCTTCCAGGGCTCCTTTCAGTCCGGAAATTTTAATGGAATATGGTACCATATCATGCGCAATCCTACGGACTTCTATGCATGCTTCGTCGATCAGTTTATTTGTTTTATTATAGATATTAAGATTTTCCAATTGTTGAATTTCTTTTTGTATACTCTGAAAATGAGCTTTTACTGTAGTGAGTAAACCTCCTAAACCGTCGTGCAAGTCCTGTGCTATCCTCAATCGTTCCGCCTCCTGTCCTTCAATGACCGAATTGAGCGAAAGCAATTTATTGGTATGTTCTAGTTCTTTAATTTTTTGATCTCTGATTTCGTTGTCTTTTAGCATCATCTGGGTTTTAAATCTGACATTCCTAAAATATAAAATACCTATTGTAAAAAAAATAAAACACAATCCGGATATTACTGCCCATAAAGTTCTTGTCCTCAGACTCGCACTTTTTAGTTCCAATTCCTGTTTGATCAGTTGATTTTCCTTTTCTTTGGTTTGATACTTTACTTCATAATCTGCCACCTGAATTTTAAAATTTTCATTACTCATAGAGTCTTCCAGTGCTATATATTTTTCAATCCAATGGTAAGCATCTTTTGGTTGATTTTTCTTTTTGTAAGCTTCGTACAAGGCATAATGTGCATTTCTGAGAGGTAACCCCCGATCTTTGAGAATCGGGTCTGAAATTATTTTTTCATATTGATCAATGGCTTTGTCTAATTCTCCCTTCTCATTATAAATTTGAGCCAGTTCGATTCTTCGGGCATCGGAAGAATCGGTTGGTTTATCAGATAATTCAGTCCTTTTGAGGCTCTCTTCCAGAAGTTTTTTAGCAAGTTCTTTATCTGTAAAAAGCTCCATTATTCCCAGATGGTTGATATCAAGCTCTTTTTTTCCTGCTTTTTTAAAACGTATAAATTCATCCAGATATTTATTAAACTGGATCATATTGCCTCTGTTTTTTGTCGCATCAAGCAATGTATGGAGGACATATCCTTTATTCATTCGATTGGTAGAATTTTTTATAAATTCATAGGATTTTTCGAGATACTCATCTGCTTTTTCAAAGTTTTTCATAGCAACATACACCAGATACCTGTTATAATTTGGTTTCCAATAAGACTCAGAATCCATGTTATGTTCTTTCAGAATTTTTTCACTTTCATTAATATAATAAAAAGCACTATCTCCTTTGACCGGAGCGGTCAGATAGTATACATTGCTCAGAGAAGAATAGTAATTAAACAGAGCCTTGTGTATTACATTTACTTCTTTTTGCTTTTCTCATGCCACGGAGATAAATTTCCTTTGCATTTAAAATGGAGCCCTTTCTGAAAAAATTATTGCCAAGAGTATAGTACGTATTTAAAATTCTTTCATCGGCTTTTATTTCTTCCAGAGCTTCATAAAATGGACGAATACAATCCATATCAGCGCCACATTTATCAGTAATTTTATTTACTATTATGGCAGAAAGTTCTGGCGTAGTTGCCTCCTTAAACGCTGTAATCAATGAGTCCATTTGAGCGGATAAATCAATGAACATCATAGTAAAAACTAATAATAAGTACGCCCCATATTTTGACATGGTCAGATGAATTTTATGTAAAAATAAATACAGACAGTACACCTTGTATCTATCGGATAAAAAATGTATGAATTCATATATTTTTGAATAGTCTTTGTATTCATAGATGACCAGAAATTTATAATACATCACTTTTGTAATCATAAATTTTCATGAAATGCAAATAGTAAATTGTGCAAACCAAAAGCCTGCTTGTTTAACAATTGAAATGAATATCAGGAATAAAGAAATCATGTCATATTCCAGATTTACGGTGAGATGTAGCAATGTATCCCGGATTTTTAATAAAAAAGATATCCTCTATATCGCAGCGGACAGCAATTATTCAACTATAATTTTTACTGATGGTCAGAAAATATTTACATCAAAAACCCTAAAATATTGGGAGCTTAAACTTCATGATGTAGATTTGGTAAGGACGCACAAGTCTTTTTCTATAAATCAGAGTTTTGCCGTCAGGATTAATAATTCAAAATCTGAGATAGAGCTTACAGGTGGCATAAAAATTCCAGTTTCAAGATCTCTAAAAAAAGGTATAAATGTTTATTTCAATTAACAAAAAGCAGTAATATTTATAAATATCATGGTAAATTTAAATTATGAACTTAGCAAAACATGTAAAAATTTGTATATATTTTTATATGTTACTCTCATTTCGATGTCTGCAAACAGCCAGGTGCCTTTTGACTTATGCAATTGTTCTTCAATGATTGACACCAAATATTTTAAAGTCAGTCATTATCATCAAATTGATGGTCATACCAGGTTTGGAGCAAAAACAAAAGTCAAGGATTTTTGTGTCACACCTGAGTTTTGGGGAAGCATTCATGTGGCTTCAGACGGAACTACATCGTCTATTCTGGAAATTAGGGGTCAAACATCTGTTTGCTATACCGTTCCACCAATTGAACTGATTATATATGACGATCAAAATCAACCTATTGGTAATAGTATGCCGGATACATATGGTGAGTTTAAATTTTTAAACAGCCAAAATGGGAAGCAAACTTTCAGTTACAAACATCCTACTATAATACCGGAAGATGGCTCACAATATGGTACGTTATATGTGGCAATTAAATTTATAAACAGTCAGGATGAAAATTTAGGTTACATTCTAGTTAATTATTACAGACCGGGAATAGCCATGATCCATGGCTTATGGGGCAATGGAGGAGCTTTTACAGATATGAAAAAACAAATGGTATCTACAGGCAATTATCAACCTTATCAAATATTTCTGGCAGATTACAATGGGACGAATGATGAATCATTCAGTTCTAATTTTCTTGTACCTTTGAAAGCCATAACTCAGGTTATTTCCGACATGAGGGCAAACGATATAGCGGCCGGGAAAGTAGACGTGGTATGCCATTCCATGGGTGGGATACTTACCAGAAGGTATCTGAACAACCCATTGTATGAAGGCAATAAAGACATTCGCAAAGTGATTACCTGCAATACTCCCCATGCAGGTTCACAAATGGCAAATTTTTTGCTTGATCCCAATCAGTACGGTACCCAGGTGGCATCACTTTTAAATTTTGCAGGTATGAATTGTTATGGTGGCGCTGTGTCCGATTTAAGGGTCGGAACAACCCTTATAAATGGTGTTGCGTACGCAGGCATTTTGGGCGATGCAAAAGTACACGCCATCCGTACCAGTGCCAATATTTCCTCCATGATATTCTCAGCAAACGCGACATATGTAAATTTCAGCACGCTGATTATGGCACTTTTAATCAATCAATGCTCAGGTGCTTTTCTAGCAGATATATTTGACAATGAACCTCATGACGCAATTGTCGCAGTATCCAGTCAGTTAGGAGGCCTGACAGGCTTTTATAAATCAGAATTTACCGATCAGGTACACATGGGCTCAGTGGCTAATACAGATGTAATCGAAAGAGTTAATGAAATACTGAATTTTCCTGATCATTTAGTGTATTTTACTGACTCATATTCGGGTTTATCATTGGATTATAGCCTTGATTTTCCATGTCTGCCTTTCCGGGACGATAGCAATAGAAGTTCAAGATCTGTAGCAGATGTTGAGATTACAAGCCCTATTTCCGGAGCCAATATTAATACAGGAACAACCCTTACGATCAATTATACATCAATGATGGTGGACACGGTCATTGCGGTATTGTCGTATCACACTGATTCTGTAGTGGTAGTTGCCAATGCAGGAAATGCCGGAAGTTTACTTTTACCAATACCTTCAAAAATGTACGGTACTAAACCATTAGTACTTATAGGTATTGATGAAAACAATACAATAGTAGATTTAGATAGTGTCATGGTGAATTTTACTACTGGCGCCACTTTGGATAGTATTTCAATTTATCCGGAGACATTTTATTTGAACCAGAGTGATACCATTTCATTTTCACTTTCAGGTTATTTCTCAGATGGTGTCATCCGGG
Organism: Saprospiraceae bacterium; assembly: GCA_016714445.1. Classification (GTDB taxonomy): domain Bacteria; phylum Bacteroidota; class Bacteroidia; order Chitinophagales; family Saprospiraceae; genus OLB9. Next base: position 600,832 of record JADJNF010000009.1, read on the forward strand.
ATATCACTAAAGATCCGGATCTGATTTTTGATTTTGTGGAGGATAATGCTTCAAAGTATGCTCAGAATTATATAAAAATGGATGGGCTGGCTGATGATACACTTTACATCTCAAAAGGAGCCATCATAAGTGACACCATTGTGATTTTTAAAGTTGGCACCAATTTTCCACCCAATTGTCATATAGTATCCAATACCAATAACGGTGGAGCAGGGTCATTAAAATCAGCATTGGAGTGTGTACAACCAAATGAAACCATTATATTTGCTCCTGAGATAGCAGGTGATACCATTATCATTGACAGTATTTCTCTGGATATTGAAAAATCACTGAAGATCATCAACTCAGGTGAAAATAAAGTCATTATCAAATCAGGGTTGACTACTGTCATTAACACTTTTGCCGGAACGGAAATCTGGCTTGAAAATCTTCTGTTGATCTCTGCAAATCCTTCCCGCAACTGTATTAATAATTACGGAAACTTAACCATAAAAAATGTTGAATGCAGAACTTTGGGGACAGAAAAAGCATCTATAATCAATGAACAGGACGGTACGATACAGATGATAGGAATAAATATTGTAAAATAATCAGCCATTTAAAATTAACTTTTTTCAATCGAATTATATGAAACCTTTATCCTTTATCGCCCTGATACTATTTTTTGCTTTACACAATATTTCATTTTGTCAGTCTCCCGGTACACTTGATCTTTCCTATGGTACTCAGGGGAAAATTAAATATAGTACAGGATTGGAAGAGTTGGTGATATATCAGTCTGCTATAAAAAATAATGGGTCAATAGTACTGACAGGAAAAGCAAAATTAGCCGGAGGACCCAATGAAAACATCGTAGTGGCCGCTCTAAAACCAGATGGTACACCCGACAACACTTTCAATGGCACCGGTTACAGAATTGTAGATTTCCAAATGACTGAAAATGTTGGTAAATCTTTGGCCTTGCAACCGGATGGTAAAATATTGATAGCGGGGTGGGTGCACAATGGGGCTAATTTTGATATATGTCTCATCAGATTAAACTCAGATGGTAGCTTTGACAACGGATTTGGCACGTCAGGTAAAATAGTTTTAAATTTAGGATCCACAGAATTTGGAATGGCTGTAGATTATCTTTCTGATGGGAAAATTCTGGTTACTGCAAGAAGGTATAATGGCGTAAATTCTGACGTGGCATTATTGCGCTTTTTATCCAATGGTGTATTGGATAATTCTTTTGGTGTAAATGGGATTTCATCAGAGGATTTGTCTAATAACAATGAAAATCCATATGACAGTTCAGTCCTTCCTGATGGCAGCATTTTGGTAGTGGGTGATGCAGACCAATCCGGATTTTCTGTATTTTTTGCAGCTAAATATTCAAAAGATGGTGTCCCTGTGACAAATTTTGGAATGAATGGCTTTACTACTTTTCAGGTTGGACCCGGCAATAACGGAGTAAGTACTGTCAAAATACAAAATGATGGCAAAATTGTCATCGGTGGTTATGCTTATGAAGGAAATGAAACTACTCTGGCTGTGATCAGATTAAATCCCGATGGTACTCCTGATCAGTCATTCGGCTCCAGTGGTATGGTGACTACCAATATAAGGGATGGTAGCGAATATATAAATGATTTACTTATCCAAAAAGACGGTAAAATAATGGTGTGCGGAGTAGCACGGGGGTTGACATCCAATTCTGATTTTACAATAATGAGATACCAGTCCAATGGAACTTTGGATGTATCATTTGGTGTAAATGGTTTAGTTACCACAGATTTTGGCAATACAGATGTAGCAGCCTCCATTCTTTCCATATCAGACGATAAATTTATTGTTGTGGGGTATTCAGATGGTTCAAGCCTTATTTTAGCCCGATATCACAATGAACTTCAATCATCTACATTGGATATGGACAACAAATCTGCAATTTACGTTTATCCAAATCCTACAAATTCATGGGTAAACATTACATTATCTGACGTCGCAGATGGTCCTGTCAGCGTTGTATTGAAAAATAGTTTTGGTGCAATGGTTCATGTACTATCTACTACACAACTTCAGGAAAACACTGTTCAGGCAACTTTTCCTGAAAATCTTCCACCAGATACATATTATTTGGTTGTCGGGCATAAACAATATCATTTTACAAAAAAAGTAGTTGTGCATTAATTTACAGATCATACAAAATATAATAGCTGAACTCGTGGAAGATTGTCAACCTTGTTTGTCTTATGACTATTTACAGATTAAAACTTTAAAATCAAGTAGCTGGCTTTTAGATTTTGGTTTATCTTTGCATGATGAATAAAAAAGATCATATTAATTATTGGCTACGTACAGGACACCAAAGCTGGGAAGCGGGTATATTATTAATGCATGGAAATAAAAATGTTGAAGCTCTCTTTATGTTTTGTTTGGCAATAGAAAAATATGTTAAAGCCAATTGGGTAAATGACAACATAGATAATATTCCACCTCGTGTTCATGACTTACAATCAGTGTACTCTCAGACCGATATAGAACTGGAGCCGGAATTAATTGATTTTTTAGACACGATAAACAGGTGGAACATCGAAGGCAGGTACCCGGACTATAAATTCAGTCTCTACAAATTAGCCACAGCAGAATATATATCCCGACAATTTCAAAATCTGACTAAATTAAAGCAATGCTTACTCGAAGGGCTTTAAACATTCTTCTAGAAAATATAGTCGAAGATATGTTTAGTTTTGATATTAAACCTGAAAAGATCATACTATTTGGTTCTTATTCAAGAGGAGGCATTCATACATACAGCGATGTAGATCTGGCAGTGTGGAGTAAAAAATTTACGGGAGAAGGTCTTATTGATTTTGAAATAGTGAGACCATTAATCAAAAAATATAAAAATCTGGACATCAAAATGTATCCATCCGGCGCCACCAGTGAAAATTTTGATCCGTTTATAGATATTATTGAAAAAACAGGAAAATCCATCCAAATTGTTTCAACGAAAAATTTACCGGAATTATCTTAACCATTCCATCCTGTTTTTTCGTAGGATCGTCTGAAAATCATTCCCTTCAATAAATTCTCCTCCCAGACTTTGCAGATAAGGGTTGGGTTGCTGACAATCGATCACCGCATATCCTTCTTCTGCCAGTCTTCGGGCAAGACTGATAAAACCAAATTTGGATGCATTGCTTTTTAAGCTAAACATTGACTCACCAAAAAATACTTTTCCTAAATTTACGCCATATAAACCTCCAACCAACTCATTACTGTCCCATACTTCCACAGACATTGCGTATCCCATTTCGTGCAGTCTGGAATAAGACAAAACAATGTCGTCATTGATCCAGGTGCCATCCTGACCATTTCTTGGAGTCAACTGACAAAAGCGAACTACATCAGTAAAATGACGATTGTAGGTGACCTGATATTTTTTCTGGTTAAAATAAGCATTCATACTTTTCGGAACGTTCACCTTATCGGGAAATATAACATATCGTGGTTTTGGACACCACCATATAATCGGCTCATTATCATTATACCAGGGAAATATGCCAAAATGATACGCCAATAATAAACGATCTATGGATAGATTGCCGCCAATCGCCAGAATACCTGATGGCTTTACAACTTCAGGGTGAGGAAACGAGATATTATCATCGAGAAAATAGTACATGTTTTTTTTTGAAAGCACAAAAAAAGGTGATTACCAGAGCGGTAACCACCTTTAAATTTATTTTATTTTCTGACTATTAATCTTCAACAAGAGACTCAATGACGGCAGACAAACCTCTTTCTACCAAAGCATCTTTCATCGGTTTCAAAAAAGTCAAAGTACCTGTTTTTACAGAAGCTTTGCCTTTGAAATGTACCAGGATGGATAATTGTTCTGCCTGTTCATTGGTGTGGTCGCAAACTTCCATAAAACATTTTATAACCCAATCGAAAGTATTGTAATCGTCATTATAGACCACTATTTGAGACCTTTCTCCTGTTGTGACGTCTTCATCAACAAGCACATCTTCAAATTCGTCATATTTTACACCTGTATTCATGGGTACCTAAAATTTATTTAAACCAACAATAAAACTACTGAAGCTCTTGTAAAGTTTCATTTATGGCTGCAAAATTAGGAAGTTCTCCGGCATTTTCCAAAACTTCTGCATATCTTATTTTTCCATTTTTATCCACAACAAAGGCCGATCGTTTGGAAACCCCTTTCATGCCCAGTACAAATTCGTCATAAAGTGATCCGTAAGCCACAGAAATATCTTTGTTCCAGTCAGATAACAATGGGAAATTATATCCCTGCTCTTCTTTAAATTTCGCCAGTGTAAATAAAGAATCTACTGAAATAGCCAGTACTTCAGCATTCAATGCATCATAATCTGCTTTACTGTCTCTTATTGAACAAAGTTCCGTAGTGCAAGTTCCGGTAAATGCCAATGGGAAAAAAAGTACCACCACATTTTTACCAGCATAGTCGCTCAATGATACATCTGATTTGTTGCTCGATTTTAATGTAAACAAAGGCGCATCGTCCCCAATATTTAAAGCCATAATTTCAATTTTTAAAATGATAGAATATAATTTAAGGACATTTTAACAACGTCTGACACGTAAAGTTTATATTTAATCTGATCAAATGAAAAAAAAACCGGATCGATAAATGGATAAGGTCTTATTTAAAGTAAAATCCTTTATTCTCAAAATTCAAAAAGGGAATTAAATATAGTATTGCATCTGACAGTAAATATTTTTATTTTGCAATTATTTAGAAGTGTCAACCTTAACCTAAGACATCCTTATATTTCCCTTTGCTTTTTCTAATATTTACTGCGACTACTTTGTATTCAGGACACATCGCTTCGCTATCATGTTCATCAGAAGTTATATTATTTAACATTACTTCCGGAAAATGAAATGTGCTGCTGAGTATACCAGGACGAACTTCATCTGTAATTCTGGCTTTAATGTCCACTTTACCTCTTGGTGATTCTACGCATACCATGTCACCTTCCGTAATAAAATGTCTCTCTGCATCATCAGGATGTATAAGCAAAACGTCTTCGGTCAGAATCTGTACATTTCTGGTTCGACGGGTCATGGTACCGGCATTGTAGTGCTCCAATTCCCTGTTTGTAGTGATGATGTAAGGATATTCTTTCCCGTGTTGCTCTATCTCATGGCTTTCTTTCCAATCAAAATAATGAAATTTTCCCTTTCCGTTTTTGAAGGTTTCTGTATGCAATATTTTAGTATCTGAGCCATCTTTCAGCACGGGCCATTGTTTGCCGTTGGCACCTAGATTTTCCCAGGTAACTCCTGCAAAAAATGGGACAATTTGGGATATTTCTTTCAGCAATTCTGAAGGATCATAATCACATTGGTCAAAACCCATCACATTCATGATATCCGCTATGATCTGTCCGTCCGCTTTTGTACCTTCCAGTGGTTCTACTACTTTTTGGACTTTCTGTATTCTTCTTTCCCCATTGGTATATGTGCCACTCTTTTCCAAAAAATGATGCACCTGGTAATACAACTGTGGCATAATTGGCTGTCTCTGTCATAAACAATTCCTGTACCACGAGTAAATCCAGTTGCTCCATGGCTTTGATTACCTTTTGTGTATTTGGATCAGTTTGTACAACGTCTTCACCCATAAGCCATAAAGCTTTAAGTTTACCATTTATGCTGGCATCAAACATTTCAGGAATTTTAAGTCCTTTGCCGATGGGTATGACGGTATTATAAAAAGCTTCATATTGTTTATTGATCTCAGGATCATATGCATTCAGGTAACCGGCCCCCTGATGCGGCTGACATCCCATATCGGCGGCACCCTGTACATTGTTTTGTCCTCTCAGAGGATTGACTCCTACACCTGGTCTGCCAATATTTCCGGTAATCATAGCCAGATCTGAAATGAGCATGACGGTAAATGTTCCCTGTGTATGTTCGGTCACTCCCAGCCCATGAAATGACATCGCATTGGGAGCCTTGGCATATGCTATTGCAGCCAGTCTGACCAATTCCTTTTCTACACCAGTAATTTCAGCAAGTTCGTCCATATTTAAAGCAAGTATCTGATCTTTGAAAGAGGTATATCCTTCAGTGCGATTTTCAATAAACCGGACATCTTCCAATCCTTCAGTTATGATGTAGTACAACATCATATTGAGTAATGCTACGTTGGTGCCTGGCTTTAAAGCCAAATGATAAGTGGCATATCTGGCCAGCTCTGTTCTTCTTGGGTCTACTACGATGGTTGGCTTTCCTTTCATGGCAAACTGCTTAAGTTTTGCCCCGGTAACCGGGTGTGCATCCGTTGGATTTGCCCCTATGACTAAGATACAATCGGTATGCTTAAGGTCTTCAATAGAATTGGTGGCAGCGCCTGTTCCAAAAGCCCTTTGCATCCCCAGGGCAGTAGGAGAATGACATACCCTTGCACAGCAGTCGATATTATTGGTTCCTATGACGGCACGGATAAACTTCTGCATGAGATAATTTTCTTCATTGGTACATCTGGCAGATGATATCCCTGCTATGGCATCCGGGCCATATTGATGTTTAATTTCAATCAGTTTTTTGGCAATAAAATCATACGCTTCATCCCAGGTAGCCGGAGTGAGGACACCATCTTTTCTGATCAATGGCGATGTAATTCTATCCGGGTGGTTGTAAAAGGAAAATGCAAATCGTCCTTTCAGACAAGTATGGCCCTGATTAACTTCTGCATCATAAGGAGCGCGTATGGATTTCACTTTATCGTTGACTACAGAAACTTCCAGATTGCACCCTACCCCACAATATGTACATACCGTTCGAACTTTTTTATCATATACTACAGATTTGGATTCAAAGACATCAGAAATGGCTGAAGTCGGACAAGCCTGTGCACATGCTCCGCAACTCACACAATCGGATTCAAAAAAGGTTACATCGTTACCCTTGACAATCCTGGAGTCAAATCCTCTGCCAGACATGCTGAGTACCAGTTCACCTTGCACTTCATCGCACGCCCGTACGCATCTGTAGCAATTTATACATTTGGAAAGATCCATGGTCATATAGGGATGGCTAAGGTCTTTTTGTCTGTCCAGATGATTTTTCCCATTTGGATACCTTACATCCCGTATTCCCACTCTGGCAGCTACTGTTTGTAGTTCGCAATTATTATTTACTTCACAGGTGAGACAATCCAGGGGATGATCAGTTAGCACCAGCTCAATAATATTTTTTCGAAGCTTTTTTATTTTTTCTGTGTCTGTATAAATGTAACTTCCTGGCATGACAGGAGTATGGCAGGAAGCCTGTGTTTTAAGTGGGCCATCTTCTGTAAGTCCTACTTCGACGCTACATACTCTGCATGATCCAAAGGGCTCCAGATTTGGTGCGTCACATAGAGTGGGAATGGCGTCTCTGGACTTATTTCTTTTGATGAAAGAGAGGATGGTTTCACCAGCCAATAGGTCATATGGTAAGCCGTTTATATAGGCAGTGGTGGTCAATTTATTATATGTCATATGGCTGTATAATATTTTCAAATGAAAGTATAAAAATAAGGGATTTTATCATTCGAACAATCAAAAGACAGATATTATAAAGAAATTCCGATAATTCATTATTTAAAATACATCTTTAACTCATCACTGAAATACTGCAGCGCATTTTTAACAGGAAGAGGAAGTCCACCACCCAAAGCACAAAGAGACCCTATCTCCAATGTCTCCAAAAGATCGGTCATCAATGTCATATCTATTTTATAATCTGTTGTAGTTGCTTTTTCAAGCATTTCATACCCTCGTGTTGAACCCAGTCTGCATGGAAAACACTTACCACAGCTCTCATGTGCGGTAAATTTGAACAGATGTTTTATATATTCTACAATGGGAAAGGAGTCCGGAATACATACAAAAGATGCATGTCCAAGAAGAAAACCATTTTGCGAAAAAGATTCAAAATCCAGGGTCAGTTCAGTCATTTTATGCAGCGGGACCAATCCTCCCAACGGACCTCCGATATGTATGGCTTTTACCGGTTCTTTAAATCCTCCCCCTAAATCGTTAAAGACCACTGCCATAGGAGTACCCATATCCACTTCATAAACTCCCGGTCGGTTAAAGTATCCATCCAGAGAAACCAGTTTTGTGCCCGTTGATTTGCCTTTACCTATATCTGCAAAAGATTGCCCACCCTTTTGCATCACAAAAGGAATACAAGAGAGCGTTTCTACATTATTGACTACTGTAGGTTTATTGAATAATCCTTGTTGAGTGGGAAATGGCGGACGCACCCGCACTTCGGGTCGTTGACCTTCTATGGATGATAAGAGGGCTGTTTCTTCACCGCAAATATATGCACCCTGCGCTTTGATGATTTTAAAGTTAAAATTAAAACCTGATCCGCCAATATTTTTGCCTGTCAATTTCAAAAGTTCCAATTGTGTGACAGCATCAGCAATGATAGATATGGATTCAGGATACTCAGCACGGATATACAAAACTCCCCATTCTGCTCCAGTGATATATCCTGCGATCAACATTCCCATTAACAGAGCGTGTGGTCTATGCTCCATAATATATCGGTCTGAATAGGCCCCCGGATCACCTTCATCTGCATTACAAACAATAAATTTTGTATCTCCCGGGCTTTCTCTGCAGGCACCCAACTTGAATGCAATAGGAAAACCTGCGCCTCCCCGGCCCCTCAGTCCAGATATCTTTAATTCACTCAATAGATCATCAGGTGACTTTTTGAGACATTCTAAAAACAATTGGTAATATTCTGCAGCATCAGGATACGGAACAGTGACGATTGGAGTACCATATGATTCGGTAGTATATTGATCAGAGATGAATTTGTGTTCAGATATAATAGCTGATAAATGATCTATTGAATTCCCAGAATAATTTCGACCTTCATAATGGAAGGAACCATTTTCATGACATCGACCGAGACAACACATTTCACCTATTTCTGATGGTTCAAATTCTTTGGAAATTTTGTTTTTTACATTGTCCTGTGTATCTGCCGTCATACAAGATGATCCGTTGCAGATAAATATTCTTTTTCCTTTGTTTTCTTCTTTCAGGAAGTCATAAAAAGATACGGTACCATATATATTTGCCTTCCCAAAAAGAAATTCATGCTGCAATTTATCCAAAGCTTCAGCATCCGGAGTACCTGACGATCGTGCAGCAATTCCTAATTGGTCGAAAAGATTATTTTCAAGTCCCTGACGACCGGATAAGTGGCTCAGATTTTTTGACATATTACGCGGCTTTAAATAATAAAGTGCAATATATATCATTTTTGAAAAACATCAAAATATCCTATACTTCGAAGTCTCAAGGTAGAAAAACTGGGTGTATTCCATTTTTCACATTGCTATAAAATTCTTTTTGCCTCTATTAGTGTTGGAGTATAATAAAAGTAATTTTTATGAAAGTGCAATTTTGGAAAACCCGATAAGAGTCTGCCTTGATGTATTGCGGACAATTTATGAAACAGATTATGGGTTTCGTGTAGGTACCTGTTCGATAAAATAAGTAAAATTGCCCAAAAGCTGAAGATTTAAATCATATAAAAGTACTTGAGCAAACAACATGTTTTTATCATCAGATGGATTATCATATTTTATTTTGCTGTTCATATCATAATCACCCTGAAAATATCCTAGTGCGCCTTTACTGAAGTTTCCGGATTCTACAAATCCTAATGTTTCCATCATCAATATATTATGATCGTCCTTAGGTGGATCAAATTTAATGGCTGAATCGGCATTAAAATTTCCTGCCCAAAGCATTGCATATCCATACTGATTAGTTTTCCTGCACAGTCCTGTATAATTGAGCCTTCCGCCCATTGTACTTCCAAAATCGAAAACAGGGGTCTGTGGATTTGTAAAATCTATCAGGTCTCCTCCAGAAACCGGCAAGGACATACATCCCAAATGATTTCTATGAAAAACGGCTACATGAAATTCTGAATCTGCAAGATCAGGAAAAAGAAGATCACTTACTCCATCTACATCCACCACATGTCCATCTCTCTGCAAAAGTCCGGACCTGGTGGCTATAACTTGTTTATTATTGTTGGCTGATCTTATTTCAACAAATACCCAATCAACGATAGCATTCTCACCGGTTACTCCAAATACCGAAGCAGAGTCTGTTATTGCGGAGTATTGTGGTAATGACCCTACACCTACGTGTTTATGTTTAACTGCCAGGTTGACAAATTTTATTGTTTTTTGGTAAGGATCAGTAAGCGGAATATAATTAATCCCTGTAAACGGACTCACCCGTAAGTCATCCCGCATAAGCCTTTTCCCATCACTTCCAAAAACATTTGGTGCATTTAACATCGCTCCTTCAAGATACAATCTGATTCTTAAACTTTTTCCTGATGAGATCTGATTTTCAGTGTTAATCTTCCACTTATTATCATTATTGAGAAAAGCTATTTCATTTGAAATATTATTACCATAAGAAATGTTGCTTGTTGAAACAAAGACAATACATAGCAAAGTTAAATAAAGATGATGTAATTTCATGTGAAGAAATTGAGTGTTTAAATAATGTTATCCAATGATTTATATATTATTTTCCGAATTAATATTATAAATCAGGACAAATATACACATTAAATAATACAATAATATATAAAATAGCCATTTATTTATTTTTTGTTTCAAGATGGGATGATTTTTATAAAAAAATCGACCTTATTAAATCAAGATATCAAAATGGTTCTTTAAAAATCAACAATTAAACCCTATCTTTGTCCCCCGTGAGTAATATCAAAGAGCTGATCGACAGGTACGTGAAGGATCGGCATGTAAGAGAAATCAACACCATTTGTAGTGGTGAAACTCCTGTACAAATTCAATTGGAAGGATTGGTGGGAGCCCTGGATTGTTTTGCCCTTGCCGGAGCCTATCTCAGTGAACAAAGATCACATATCTATATAGCTGCAGACAAAGAAGAAGCAGCTTATGTTCAAAATACACTTCAATCCATACTCGAAAATAAAACAGTTCATTTTTTTCCTGATTCGTTCAAGCGACCGATGCAATATGACGAACTGGACAAAAACAACATACTCATCCGAACTGAAACCATCAATAAAATTCATCAGGCAAAAGGTCGAAATGCCATAATGGTTTCGTATCCGGAAGCTATATTTGAAAAGGCGGTAGATCCTACTTTGCTCGATAAAGATAAAATCGAAATAGAAAAAAATGCTTCTCTTGATATCAATACCATGATCGAACTGCTCGTGATGTATGGCTTTGACAGAGTGGAATTTGTATATCAGCCAGGTCAGTTTTCTATTCGTGGCGGCATCATTGATATATTCAGCTACGGCAATGAATGGCCTTACAGAATCGAGATGTTTGATGTAGAAGTTGAAAGCATCCGGACATTTAATCCTACTACACAATTATCTGTGCAGGATATTTCAAGGGTTTCTATTATTCCCAACATCAACAATAAATTCAAACAGGACCAAAAAATCAGCATTTTTAAAATTTTTGAACATCAGACATGCATCTGGGTAAAAGATACTGACATGCTGGTGGATAAATTACAATTATGTTTTGAAAAAGCAGAGGCCTATGCCAATGGTATAGCCATAAAATCTGAAGAAGAACTCCGGGAAATATTCAATGAACGCGCCTTTATATATCCCAACAAAATCATAGAAGAAATCAGTGACTTTCATCTTATATCTCTTTCAAAATCACAATATATTACCGCCAAAGAAAATGTTGTAACTTTTGAAGCATCACCACAACCTGCTTTTAATAAAAACTTTAATTTACTGATTCAAAATCTGCAGGAAAACACACAAAAAGAATACACAAATTTTATATTTACAGACAATGTCAAACAGATAGAACGATTCTACAATATTTTTGAAGACATGGGTGTAAAAGTGCAGTTTCACCCGCTTCACAAGTCTGTACATGGTGGATTTATCGATCATCGAAGTAAAATAGCCTGCTATACGGACCATCAGATTTTTGAGCGCTTTCACAGGTATAAACTCAGGCAGGGTTTTACTGAAGATATGGCTATCAGCCTCAAGATGCTCAGAGAATTACAACCCGGAGATTATGTCACTCACATCGACCATGGCATTGGAAAATATTCGGGATTGGAAACCATAGAAATCAATGGCCATAAACAGGAATCGGTCAGATTGATTTATCAAAACAATGATATTCTATATGTAGGTATCAACTCTTTGCACAAAATATCCAGATATGTTGGTAAAGACGGCACCGAACCCAAACTGAATAAAATAGGCGGTGATGCCTGGAAAGCACTCAAGCGCAAAACCAAGGCCAAAGTAAAAGATATTGCCAAAGAACTGATCAAACTGTATGCAAAACGTAAAGCATCGAAAGGATTTGAATTTCCGCCTGACGGATATATGCAGAATGAACTCGAAGCATCTTTCATTTATGAAGATACACCTGATCAGTTGACCGCAACACAGGATGTAAAGCAGGATATGGAAAAACCTTATCCTATGGACAGATTAATCTGCGGTGATGTGGGTTTTGGTAAAACAGAAATAGCTATCCGGGCAGCATTCAAAGCTGTGTTAGCTGGCAAACAGGTGGCAATTTTGGTACCAACTACGATCCTGGCTTTGCAACATTACAAAACTTTTTCTGAGAGACTTAAAGAATTCGGAGCAACGGTGGAGTACATCAACAGGTTCCGTAGTACAAAAGAAAAAAATGAAGTATTCAAAGGAGCAGAAGAAGGTAAAGTAGAAATTCTGATCGGGACCCATGCTTTGCTAAACAAAGGATTAAAGTTTAAAGACCTTGGATTGTTGATCATTGACGAAGAGCAAAAATTTGGGGTAGCTGCCAAAGAAAAGTTAAGAAGCTTGCAGGTAAATGTTGACACACTGACCCTTACCGCTACACCTATACCTCGTACATTGCAGTTTTCATTGATGGCTGCGAGGGACCTTTCTATCATCAGGACACCACCACCTAACCGTCAGCCCATTTATACGGAAAGAAGAGTGTTTAGTGACGAGCTCATCAAAGACGCTATCTATTATGAAGTGCAACGTGGAGGTCAGGTATTTTTTGTTCATAACAGGGTGAAGAGCTTGAATGAAATGGCAGATCTGGTCAAAAATCTTTGTCCTGATGTGGATGTGGCTGTTGCACATGGGCAAATGGAAGCCCACGATCTTGAAAACACACTTCTCGATTTTATAGAGGGTAAATTTGATGTGCTGGTGTGTACCAATATAATAGAAACCGGTCTGGATATACCCAATGCCAATACCATGATCATCAACAATGCGCATCAGTTTGGGATGAGTGATCTCCATCAGTTGCGTGGTCGTGTCGGCAGATCCAATAAACGTGCATTTTGTTATCTTTTTGCGCCGCCACTTTCTGTACTTACGCAAGAATCCAGAAAAAGACTAAAGACCCTGGAAGAATTTTCTGATCTGGGCTCTGGTTTTCAGATTGCAATGAAAGATATGGATATACGTGGAGCAGGAAATCTTTTGGGTGCAGAACAAAGCGGATTTATCGCGGATATAGGCTATGAAACCTACCAAAAAATACTGGAGGAAGCTGTAGTTGAGCTTAAAGAAACAGATTATAAAGATTTGTTTAAAGAAGAAAATGACAAAAAACTTACTTTCGTCCGTGATGTGGATGTGGATACAGATATCGAGATGCTCATCCCTGACAGTTATGTGTCCAACATACAGGAGAGATTGATACTCTATACTGAGCTGGACAAAATAGAAAGTGAAGAAGATATCATCAAGTTTAATGAAATGCTAAAGGACAGATTTGGTAAAGTCCCTCCTCAGGTCAGTGAATTGTTTGATGGATTGCGGATCAGGGCTTTGGCCAAAAAACTTGGATTTGAACGTATTATTTTGAAAAACAGGAAGATGAACTGCTATTTTATAAGCAACGCACAATCTATCTATTTCGAGACAAAAACTTTTCAGCATATCATGCAGTATGTGGCAGGAGAAGGAAAGTTTTTTGGTATAAGTATGAAGCAGTCCAACAACTATCTTATCATGACCAAAGAAAATGTCAAAACGCTAAAAGAAGCCAGGGGTTTGCTGGAAAATATACTGTCAAACATAGCATAAGATTCGGATGACCGGTCAGTTAATTCAGATAATCATCTAAATATTTGTCATAAAGTGGTTTAAATTCCTTTAGTTTTTGATCTGGAACGAGCATTTTTATCAGTTTGATGTGCTTTTTATCTGATTTGTAGGTCACCATTTCAATAAATTTTGTACCTGAAATTACAATTTTTTCTGTCGTCGTAAAAGTATTATTCAGATCATCTACTTCATAAAACATACCTGATTTGATATTTTGTTTTATCAGAAAGATATCATCCTGATATTCTGTAAAAAATGACCTGAAAATTTTGCATTGATTGTTTTTATCGTCAAACAAAACTTCTGAGTTTCTGGATGAAAATAATCGAAAATTTTGAGTTTCACTTTGTTTAATTTCTGACGAATTTACATGTACATCAGTTGCCCTATTGTCATAATCAATTTTCAAGTCATTTTTCGATTGTGATTTCATTTCGATATTTAAAATGAATATACACAGTAAAATATGTAAAAACACTAAAATCCTCATCTTTCTTATTTAGGTGCGCAATGCTGTGAAACTACATAACAGACACATTTTAAATCACTTACCCTGTTTTTTTTTTACAAAATATTCGGTAAAACGTCTAAAATAAAATGGGTGTATCCTACTTTTGCAAAAAAGAAAATGAGCAGGAATGTAGTAAACCAACTAAGGGATTGTTTTGATGCTTACCAGATTAAAACTCTAACTCCAAAAAGGCTAAAATAGAATTACCAAATAAAATAAAAGTTAAAACAAATAGGTCAGTTTACCTTTGATAAAAAATGGTATTCCCGGCGTGAAGTGAATTTCCTCCACTGGTGCTGCTTCATCTTTTAATCTTGATTCTGTAGCAAACTGTGTTTCATTCCATTCTGTATTGAACAGGTTGTTTATCTCAAGACCAAGCATGATATTTTTGATGGTATAATTGACATTCAAATCAATTACGGTATACCCTTGAGCTACAATTGAATTGTCTTCATTGGCCGGTCTGTCTGCCACATGTCTGTATCTCAGTCCACCGCTTATGTTTTGACCAGAATGAAATGAAATACCTCCTGTATTTGTCAATGTAGGTGCAAGTGGTATATAATTTTCACCTTCTGCGTCATCTACACTTCTGGGATTGGCCAGATTAAGATCTGAATATATAAACATCCAGTGTGTGGGCTGATATCTTACACCAAAATCCAATCCTTGTCTCTTTGATCTTCCGCTTGGCTCTACGATCCCGCCATCTCCTACATATACAAATTCCTGATCCAGATGAAGGTACCAAAGTGCGGCATTGATAATCAGATTTTTGTTGGGTTTTAGTACTCCCCCAAAATCAATTCCATAAGCTGCGGGAAGCACATGCTGTGCTTGTTCATCAATGACAACCCTGGTATCATTGGAGTGAAATCCTTTACCTGATTTAGCAAATAGCTGTATACTTTTATTGATGGTGTATTGAATATTTAGCTTTGGACTCCAAGCAGTTTTTGTTGCATATCTAAGATCATACAACGCAGACAGTTGATTTTCATATATAAACTTAAAATAATCAGCTCTGATACCAGCATTCAACATCCACTTTCCGGACACAAAGGTAGCGTCAGCATGTCCAAATATATTGGACTCATCTACCTGACCCAAAGCCAGATGACTTAGGGTAGTTTTTCTATTCAGCGTGTTGGAAAGTTCAATATCATTTACATCGTCATATCGGATACCGGTTCCAATCTTAAACAATAGATCAGAATCCGAATTTTTGTTAATTCTATAATTCAATTCAGTGTCCAGTCCATATATTTGTCTGTTTTCTTTTTGTCTGATCTGATCACCATTGATAGAATCATTGAGAAAGAAAGTAAAATTAGAATACAATAAAAAGTCATACGCACTGACAAATGCCCTCGTTTTTACAAATTGATTGTCAGCCAGGTATTTAGTATAATTGAGTACAACGTTGCTCCTTGATGTATTTCCACCTTCGGTATCATCTATGGCTCCAAAACGACCGATCAGTCCACTCGCAACGGCACGGTCCGGGATTTGACCCGAAGCGTTCCATCTACTGGTAAATCTGGATGCCCATATCGAAATCTTATCATTATTTTCGAGTCTTTTGGTATATTTAGCAAAAAGATTAAACCTGTTGAATGCCTGTGATGATACAAATGGACCATCAGAGAGGAGGTATTCTGAAGCTATATAAGCCGATTCATTCTGGCTGGCTAGCAAATTAACCAATCCAGCCGTCCTACGTGTATTAAAACTTCCAAATTCTGTAGAGAAAAATGAATTTTGGGGACTATCTTTGGTCTTGAAAGCTACATAACCGGCAGTAGCAAGATTGCCCTTATCTGCATCATAAGGCCCTTTTCCATATGTGATGTCTTCTATGATTTCCGGCATGATGAAGTGCATATCTGCATAGCCCTGACCATGGGCGTGTGAAACCATATTGACCGGTAATCCATCGATAGAAATATTTATGTCGGTGCCATGATCAATATCAAATCCCCTCAAAAAAATCTGTTCTGCCTTGCCACCTCCCGCATGTTGGCCTATGATCAGACCCGGAACATGGCGAAGCAACTCTTGTGCATTATTGACCGGATTGGTTTGGATGTCTATTCTTGACAACGTCTTTAATGCCTGACTTTGAGGACTGATGGTCACCTGATCCAGGTCTATGTTTTTTTCCAACAAGACTGTGACCACGGTAGATTCAAAATCTTTGGCGGTCGGAATGAGAATAACACTTTGAAACGTCATATGGGATACAAGTATAGTATCCCCCGCCTTGATTCCTGATATGTCATACTTCCCCCTGTCATCACTATGGGTATGCAAATTATATTTTGGAATGATAATGTTGGCATATTCGATAGGACTTCCTGTCTTGTCTTTTAGCATTCCAGTGATGTTCTGGGCAGATACAAATGTTCCGATGTAAGAAATTAAAACAATGTAAAAATATCTCATTAGTAATAGGAGTTTTAAAAAGGTAAAATTAGTAAATTGATTAAACTAAACATATATACGGGTGATAATATAATCTTGGATTTGTAAAAGTGATCATATACTTAGATTTCTTTAAATTTTCGTTATAAACAAGTATTTACCTATTCTTGATTTAGAGTATGTTTAAAAATTTTCTTAGTTGCTAATCAATAGGTTATGGTTCTGATAATAAAATAATTAACGAGTTTAGTGAACTAAGCGAGGCAATTATTTTGAAGTCAGGTTCATAAGATATTGAATATAAAGCAATAAAAATTTAAACATACTCTTATCTTTGCTTAAAATAATCCAGGTAAAATGAAATCAATTTATTTAATGCTTATTACAGCTGCTCTATTTAGTTGTAAAGCAAATAAACAGGATCAAACTATCTCAAAAATTTACGGTGAAATAATGCCATCAACGGATACTTTATATAGCTTTTCTTCCGAAGAAAATGCACCTGAAATGTCTTGCGGTTACAAAAACAGTCAGGGTGATACCATCATTCCTTTTGGTAAATATATGCAGTGTTTTACTGATACATTTATACACTTTGCCATAGTCTATGATAAAAACAATACTGACTCTAAGATGGTAGCCATCAATCGAAAGGATGAAATTATTTTTGATGCGTACTATTATGACAATGGTCCTGACTATATCAGTGATGGTCTTTTCAGAATAAAAAGAAACGGCAAAATCGGATATGCGAATGAAAAAGGAGAAATTGTTATTGATGCAGTGTATGCATGTGCCAATCCTTTTGAAGATAACAAGGCGAAAGTAGCTCTGACATGTACACTAACTAAAGAAGGAGAATACACCAGACAGGAAAGTGATGCGTGGTTTTATATAGACAGGAAAGGAAATAAAATAGACTAAGTAAAATTAGGTGCTTGTCGCAATAAAGACTGACTAAAAATTTTCTGATGTTGCGTTGAAATATTGAATAATAACCACCTATTACTTTAGTGTTTCTATCGCCTTTTCAATTCGTTTCTGTCTGGTCTCTTCCGTTTTGGCATCAGTGATAGACAGAATAATGGCTTTCTTTTTACTGTGCGATAGTTTTTCAAAATTGATTTTTGCACTTTTATTTTTGTCAAGAGCCTGACTAAAATAAACAGGCAATTCCACTGTTCTTGGCTCTGTATCCAGCTCAATGGTGATTTCCAGCTCGTCACCTCCGGCAACCTTTGCATTTTTCCGATGCTCTGCACTGAGACTTACCAGATATTTTCCACCCATCACGGCAATCGTACTCCGATAGGTATAATCATTCAGGGTGACTACCACGGATGGCTTTTTTCCCATACCAAAACTTAATACAATTCCTTCAGGTACTTCTATCCCGGTGTTATTTCCGAATTGTAAAATTTTTGTTTTGTATTTCATTTTTTATATTTTGTTAAGTTGTCGGAGTCGCTAGAGTTGTCTGAGTCAGGCATATATGAAGTTATTCATGTGACCGGATTAAATGTAAAAATCTGTTTTTGTTTTCCCAGATAATCCATAGAAGAATAGTCCAGATCACAAGAGCAATGGGAAGTCCTTCCGGAGCAACAAAGATATGCGTAAGCAGAACACCTATCATGACCGGAAATACAATCAATGCTCCCAATGCTCTGGTTTTGGCAAACAAAATCAGCAGACCACCCATTAGTTCCGCCAAGCCAATCAGTGGCAACAACCAGACTATTTCCATAATCGCAGCAGTATCTTTTACTAATGGGTCAGGCAAGTCGGGCGGGATAGGCATATAATGAAAAAATTTGTCCAATCCGCCGTTAATCAGCAACAATCCAAATATAATGGACAATACATTTAATACTTTTTTTTGCAAAATATTTTTTTTTAAAGATGAGAGATGAGTTATGAGTTATGAGTTATCAGTTATGAGAATGAAATTATTTTTACATGATATACCCCATCACAACCAACCATAAGATGTAACATACTACTAACAATCTATTAAAATATCCGTTGACCCCTATGACTCCTTTTGGCAATTCCTTTGGTGGTTCTACACCTGGTCCCATGGGCAAGCCGGTTTTTTTATAGCCACTCATGAGTATCACCATACTGATAGCCATAAGCACAAAACTTATCCAGATGCTGTGGGTAGAGATCAGCAGGATGTCCTGGTGTGATTGCCACTGCTCAAACCCTATGAGATGATAACAGATGAGCAAGGCACCTATTGGCAATGAAGGTATACCAAGCAAAAAAGCCAATCCATGGTGTTTGTGTTTTACATCAAACCATCCTCCCATCATCGCACCCACACCAGAAATCAAAACCAAAATCACACCGATCTGTGACCACAGGCTGCTTACTACATGCCACAGCAAAAAAGCCAGTAACATTGAAGCCAATCCCCAAAATATAAAAAATGCGGTGACCAACCATTTGTGATTACCCAAAGCGTATTCACTGATCATGCGCCAACTCATTTTAAACTCAGGACTTACGAAATGAAGGATGAGTAAACTGAGCAGTGACAGCACACTCAATACAATGACTAAAGCAGAAAGTGTTTCCATTTTTTGACTATCTATTTTGATAATTTATCATCCAATTGATTCCATATTTATCTGAAAATTCGCCAAAATACGCACCAAAAAACATGTCTGCCAATGGCATGGTAATATTTCCACCTTCTGAAAGTTCGTCAAAAAGGCGTTTGGCTTCTTCTCTTGTTTCAGGCTCAATACAGATGTGCATATTATTTCCTTTCGCTAAAGTAAATCCCATTTCTTTGGGAGCATCTGTTCCCATCAAAATATGTCCGCCAAGTAATGGAAGTTCTACGTGCAAAACCATATTTTTTATTGCTTCACCAATAGGTGGATGTCCTGCTTCAGCCGGTATTTCTCCAAATCGCTGAATACCATTTATAAATTCTGTTCTGAATACCGATCTGTAAAAAAGAAATGCTTCTTCTGTATTGCCCGGAAAATTCACGTAGGTAGAAATTCTGGCTGTATTGTTTTGTTTGTTTTGTTTTCTCAGATTGAATTGTGCAGCAATATATTGGTCTAAATTTTCAAGTCCGGCTGTAAATCCTTCTTTGAAACCCATCTGTATGATTGTTTCCAGATCTTCGAGTGTGTCAAAGATGAGATCAATAGTGACAAGTGTGGTACTTTCATTTTCTTTAAAACTACTTGACCAGTTTACTCTGGGTTTTATATTACTTATCACTGCATTTTCGTCACAAAAAGCGTCGATGCCTGAAAAATACTCTTTCTGCCTGATCACTGCATAATCAAACAGGCAATAATGTTTTTCTCCCTGCGGACTAAGCATGTAATAATGCCAACGTCCACCTTCTCTGAAGTCCAGCGATTTGGTAATGGTCATGTATGGTTTAGGGGCCCACCATTGGTCGAGTATGTCTGATTCAGTCCATGCTGACCATACGAGTTCAAGATCCGCTGCAAATTCTCTCTGTACTTGTATGGTATTATTGGCCTTGTTGACTATGAAGTCAAATAGGAGGATTGGGTTCATTGTTGATTAATATTAAAGTGATTCGGTATAGGATTTGAAATTATTCAGAATCGCTTGCCAACCCTGCTGTTGCATTTCTACTGGATGTTCTGTTTCAGGGTCGAAGGAAACCGTGATTTCAGTAGCTCCGTCATTTTCAATGAAGGACACATCACAAAAACGATCACCAAAACCATAAGAATAAGAATGGCCCATATCAATTTTGGTGTAATTTGCCTCAAAGTCAAATCCAAAACTTCCGTCTCTTGCTTCCATTTTGGCCACATATTTCCCCCCTATCCTCATATCATTTTCAGCATGTGGACAGTGCCAGGATGGATCAGCAAAATTCCAATGGACAATATGTTTCGGATTTGTATAACAATCCCATACGATACTTTTTTCCGCATTTACCATCGCGGATACGGTGATTTTGTTGCTCATAATAATTATTTTGATTTGTTTGATTTTAATAATTCTGATAAAAATTCGGGTAAAGCATGTTGTATAAAATGATCCCAACCTGCTTCAAAATTGTGTAACGCAAAATCAGGATTTGTAATAGGAAAAGTAGATATTCCACTATGTGAAAAGTCGAGTCTTGTCTTTCCGTCTACATCTGATAGCAGGAATGTCACATAAGATATACCTTCATACCCGGCATATTTCCAACTGTACGCCAGCTTTTTTTCAAATATAACCTCAGTCACTACACATATGTGGTGATATTGAATACCATCTTCAGGGCCACCTACAAATTCAAAAGTAAAACCCACTTCCGGTTTAAATTCTTGAAGGTCAAAGTACCATTGTTTCATCCAGGTTTTGTCCGTGATGGCTGTCCAGACGTCGCTGATATGAGCATCCAAAAATCTGCATATTTCAACTTCCGGTTTCATTTTTTTTTAGATTTTAACTTGGTTAATACCTGATCTAACTGATCGAATCTGGACTCCCAGATCTTTCTGAATTGGCTGATCCATTGATCTATCTCTTTCATTTTGTTTATATCAAGATGGTAAAATATTTCTCTGCCTTGTTGCTCTTGTTTTAAAATCCGGCATTCTGTCAGTATTTGAAGGTGCTTAGATACGGCTTGTCTGCTGGAGTTAAAATGTTCTGCAATGCCATTTGGTGTCATAGAGCCTACTGCAAGCAGCATGATGATGGCCCGTCTGGTAGGGTCAGCAATGGCTTGAAAAATATCTCTTCTTGCTTCCATATATTTATATCTGCAACTAATTGACTGCAAATATAAATGCAATTATTTAATTGCGCAATGTTTTATGTACTTTTTTTCTAATGAATAAGAAATTTGTAAAAAATTAGTTTTCTAACTGCCATTCAACATTTATTTTCTGTATATTTGTATGATAGTTATTTTATGCCAGAATCATGAAATGAAGAAGATTTCTATTCCAACGTACCATCTATGTATCTGAATGTGATAAAATTCATCCATTTTGGTTACTTATATTTAGTTGATGCAATTTTTGTTAAATTGAATGACGATGACCAATTTAATCCTGATTGGGAAGGGACTTCTACAAAAGAGTATGAAAATATTGACTGTACTAAAGGTGGGATAATTCCCACAATGGGTTTAGTTTTTAGCAATTCAAATTACAGGTTTGTTGCCATTCATGGTTTGGAAGTGTTTGAGCGTCCAATGCATCAGGTTAATTTTAATAGTATATATTCAGAATGATGATTAAATTTTGCTTAAAAACACTACTGATTATTCTTATTTCGACTTTATCTATCGCTCAAGTTTTTGCTAAAAAATGTGAATTTACTATTATTAATATTGCTACAATTAATGATTTAACTTCTTTTGTGAATCAATATAATCTCTGTGACACAATTGTTTGCACAAAGTTATCATTTAATCTGTCAGACTCAATATTACTACCTCCTATGCCAAATTTAAAGGTTTTGATCGGCAACTTTGGTTTCAGTCATAAGGATATAGAAACTATCGATGGATTTTCTTCTCTTGAAAAAGTGACGGGTGAAATAAATGTTGGAAACAGCACATTAAATAAAGATAAATTAGAACAGATTTTAGCTTTTAAGCGGGTCAAAAGCGTTAAAAGTTTATTTATCAACAGCGTGAATGTAATTTCAAATCCATTTTATTTAAAATCCTTAAAAGGGTTCGATAGTTTAGAAATCGTTGAAGATATACTTTCTATTCGCAGATTTGCAGGTGTAAGGCTCAATGGCTTTAAAGCTTTAAAAAAGATAGGCAAGGTGTTTTATTTGCAAGAATGTCCCAATCTTTTGACTCTCGAAGGCCTTGAAAATCTCAGAGAAATAGGGGCTCAATGGGAGACTTCTTTTCTAATTGCAGACAATAATTCTTTACATGACATTTCAGCCTTATCCGGAGCAAAGGTGAAAGCCAATGTTTACGCACTATTTTGGATTCTCAGAAATCCTTCTCTTGAAATCTGCCATATTCCCATGGTATGTGATTTTATAGCCCAAAACAAATTTGAATCGTTTAATATCCACACCAATGCGCCTGGGTGTCAGAGCAAAGATGAAGTCAAAACTGCCTGTCTTACCTCTTCTGATGACTCAGCTGATCTTCCAGCTATATCCATATTTCCAAATCCTGTGACAGATGTTGTACGGTTGGTCTCGTCTGCACCCTTACGATCGGTCACCCTATATGATATCTCCGGCAAAAAGATATATCATGATACCACCGGATCTGCACAAATAGATATGTCGACATGGGATCGGGGATGGTATTTTATGGAGATACAACTGTCCGATGGCACCTTCCATAAACTAAAAGTGGTAAAACTATTTTAACATTGATTCATCTCCGAAAAGTATAATTTAGCCACAAAGGCACAAAAACACAAAAAATCACTAATTTCAAACTGTTGATAATCATAACTTTGTGAACCCTAGAAACTTCGAGACTTTGTGGCATTTCTTTATTTTTGACTTTTCAGAATTGACTCAACATTTTATACCGTCTAATTTACCGTACCTCCTTAACCACATTTTAACCATTTCCTATTATTCTTTACTATTTTATTAACTAAGTGCGATAACCATGTTTCGTCTTGATGGTGTATTTGATCAATAAAAAAGGACATCAAAACAAGTATTACATCACAACGTAAAAACATTAAATCATGAGAAGTTTTAGAAAAATCACATTGGGAATAGCAGCATGGATAATGATGCTGAATGTACAAGCTCAAATCTCCGTTGGAGCCAAGATAGGAGCCAATTTTGCAGACACCCGGGTGGATGGATTATTGGGAAATCTGGCCCCGGAACAAACTACTTTTACTGGTTTTACAGCCGGTGTGATGGCAGAAATTCCCATGATACATGCGCTCTCATTCAGACCGGAACTTAACTATATCCAGAAAGGATTTACCGTAAGTCAGTCTTTTGATGTGGATCTGATCGGAATAGATATGGAAGTGGGTGCTAAAGCCAGAACCAGGATCAACTACGTCGAACTGCCATTATTGCTGAAATACAGCATTGGGACTGATGCGGCCAAGGTGTATGCCATCGCCGGTCCCTCCATCGCTTATGCAGCCAATGCTGAACTGAATCCTGTGGCTACTTTTATCGTTGACTTCAATTTGCCTTCCATTCCGATCAATCTGGACAACAACATCTATAACAGGTGGGAAATATCAGGCGTACTGGGTGCAGGTGGAGAAGTAAAAGCCGGAAACGGTAAAGTATTTGCGGATGCCCGATACAACCTAGGTTTTACAAATATGCTCAATAATCCCATCGTAGACCTGCGGATCAAAAATCAGGGATTTAATGTATCTGCCGGTTACGCGTATAGTTTTTAAGGATAAGGTTAAGGCTGAGATTAAGGTTAAGGTTAAGGTTAAGATTAAGGTTAAGATTGAGAATAAGGTTTGAGCAACCAAAGCATTTGAGACAATTCAAACAACTCAAACAACTCCACAAATATGCAACTTAGCAAATCCACAAATCAAGCAAATCAACAATTAATCAATACCTGCTGTAGATATAATTGACATATTCCAACGAGATGGTATCGTAGGTGATGCCTGGATTGGAGGTGATAATATTTGAAATAATTGTATTTGGTAATGCATCGGTGCACAGTGTCTTAAAATATTTTTTTTCACTCTCTCCCGGTGCTATTTTATAACTGCGTAAAGTAAATTCCTGACAAAAATTGAGCTCAAGAAAAGAATTGTTTATGTTGATATAATAATCAGGATATGCATCAAAAATAACCTGATTGCCCGATAAAAAATACTTTGTATTAACCGTCTTAGTTTCTATGATATTATCTTTGATTCCTACCGTATCGAGCCTTCCAAACACCAGGCTAGCCTGATCAGATGTATTAAACGTAATACTTTTGAGCAGGCTAGTCAGGAATTCATGCTGAATGATTCTGTTAAAACTATCTGCGATTTCATTATTTGCTCTATTGAAGCTTCCCAAGGTATCGGTTACTTTTCTAAAGGACTTTGAAATCGTGTCTATTACGTATATGTGTTTGGAATCCAGATTCGGACTGTTAAATCTATAGGTACTCGGAACTATAAATGTGGGTGATTGCTCTTTGGCACATGATAAAAGTACTGACATCAAAATTCCGTAAAGCGCCAGTGTTAATACTTTATTTACAAACATTCAGTTTAATTTTTAAAGTTGCAAAACTACATGTAATTTATGAAAAGTAGGTATTCGATTCTTTTTTGTTGATTCTCATCTTTAAAAACGAAATATTAAGTAAAAATATTATGGCTTCATAAATTCTTACTATTCAAATCATGTACTTTATGATTATCTTTGTTTTTAATCAACTGATCATGGTCAAAAAAGAAATTTTGTATATCTGTGTTTTCCTGACATGTATGGGTTGCAAAAAAGCAAACCAACCTTCACCGTCTGATTTCTGTGCATCCATCCATCACACAGATCATTCTACTATAAACAGCCATTTGTCTGTTTTGGATACCATGATGGGTAAGTCATCCGCTGCATATGTGCTGGAGGATGGGGATGGCTCCATGATCGCCAGGGCCTGGTTGACGGAACATGCTGAAAAAACCATTGATATACAGTATTTTATATTTTCAGTTGACAATGTAGGATTGATTGCCTGCGATTATATAGTCAGGGCAGCTGACCGGGGAGTGAAGGTACGGATACTGGTGGATGACATCATGGTAGAAGCTGAAGCAGATGATATCATGGTGATGGATGCTCACCCCAATATTGACATAAAAATCTATAATCCCGGTACCAATATCGGTAAAAACATCCTTCAGAAAGTATCAAAGATGGCTACGGATTTCAGGGGCATCAATCAGCGTATGCACAATAAAACTTTTATTGCGGACGGAACGACATTGATAACCGGTGGACGAAATATCGCGGATGAATATTTTGATTATGACCACGAATACAACTTCCGGGATCGGGATATCTTCCTGACAGGCAAGATAGTAGCTGATGCCCATATATCATTTAATGCTTTTTGGAATCATGAACTGAGTGTACCAGTCAAAGTATTGATACCTGAAGAAAAACCGTTATACACTGATCCAAAAAGATATGACAAACTGCATCAGTATGCCTGTGATTCCATGAATTACTGGCCTCAGGTCAGAGCCCGGGTGGCAGGTATACCGACGGCATTTGAGGACATTGTCAAATCCAGAGATCTTATCATCACAGACAGTATATATTTTATCTACGATGATCCGGGCAAAAATAAAACCACTGAAGGATTGGGCGGAAGCGGAAAAACCACTGAAGCCCTGATCAGCCTGATAAATGGTGCAAAATTCAGTTTAGACATCCAGACGCCTTACCTGGTCACCACCGAACTTAGCCGTTCCTTATTTAAAAAAGCTGTGGAGCGCGGAGTTAAAATCAGAATTCTCACCAATAGTCTTGCATCTACAGATAATCTGGAGGCTTTCAGCGGATATCAAAGAGACAGGAAAGCCTTGCTGGAAACCGGTGTCCGTATTTTTGAATTCAGACCCGATGCAGCCTGCAGATATCATGTGATGACCGGAGCTTTACAAAAAAAACTGGCATACACCCCGATATTTGGATTACACGCCAAATCTCTGGTTGTTGATGAACAAATAACTGTTATCGGCACCTTTAATCTTGATCCAAGAAGTGCCCATCTGAATACTGAATGTATCACAGTTGTTCATGACAAAAAAATGTCCAATAAGGTATTGTCAGGGTTTGAGGAGGAATTCCGGCAGGAAAACGCCTGGGAAACCACCAAAAACTGGAATCCCGACCATAAGGTAAATATCAAAAAAAGAGCAGGAACTTTTGTACGTAGGATCGTTCCAAAGTCAATTTTATAATAAGAAGTTACTAACCTTTAAACTCATTGTTTTTTAATTTCCAGCGCAGTAATATTTCCGGATAACCATTCGATGTTGTCACCTAATATCTGTACTTTATGAAATGGCTGAGATGGGAAAAATATCTCTGTC
This sequence comes from Saprospiraceae bacterium, assembly GCA_016714445.1. Classification (GTDB taxonomy): domain Bacteria; phylum Bacteroidota; class Bacteroidia; order Chitinophagales; family Saprospiraceae; genus OLB9. The sequence goes on from JADJNF010000009.1 coordinate 627,991, forward strand.
ATCACACATTGTCCGTTATCAGCAAACAACTCCACAGAAGCATGATCCAGATATATCAACAGGTCTATATTTTCATGCTTATATGATGCCTGACCTGTATGTCTGGCAGCAAAGTTTTCATTGAAATCTGATTTCCCGGCTTTGGTTCTGTCTACAAAATAGGTCTGCCTCTCAGCATCATATCCTACATCCAGATATTCATTTTTGGCATTTGAAAACCGAATGGTGACCAAACCTTTCTTTGGCTTTTTGAATGAAAATTCCAGTTTTGATGCGGAAGGAATAGCAGATGTTAAACTGCTGTCATTTATTATTCTACTTTCCATATAAATTATATCTGTCTCCAGAACAGCCAGTTCTTTGACCGGCATGGATCTCAATACGTAATCGTCTCCTTGCTTATAAAGTTTTAGCTCACGGGGCAGGGTCATGGCGCTTCTCCATCTTTGGGTAGGTACAACCTGTGCGTATTGCCAGTTGGACATCCAACCCAGTCCAACTATTCTTCCGTCCGGTGCATTGGACCAGGTGACGAGTGCATAATTGTCCGTTCCAAAATCGAGCCATCGCTGAAGCTTCGGGTCTCCTTTGAATGTTTTTCCGTCAAAATCACCCACAAAATAGGAAGTGGCTGTCCCGCCGTTGGGTGCCTGCTGCTGAATGCTGGTAATCAGTATCCATTTGGTTTCATTGCTGTCTTCTACTTTAATAGGAAAAAGATCCGGACACTCCCAAAGTCGTTTATCTCCTGCTATGCCAAATTCGCCGGTTTTTGTCCATTCCTTCAGATCAGGAGAGGTATAAAAGAGTACTTTATCGTATGCAGCAAATACCATCACCCATTTTTGTTCTGCTTCATGCCAAATCACTTTAGGATCTCTAAAGTCCTTAATACCGGGGTTTTTTATCACAGGATTGCCTTTATATTTTGTAAAAGTACGTCCGTTGTCATTGGAATAAGCGAGTGACTGATATTGAAAGTCATTGCGGCCGGATTTTTCGCCATCCATATTATGATGGGTAAAAACAGCTACGATCGGATCCTTACCATCTTTTCCAAATCCACTGGTATTGCCCTTATCTACTACCGCACTACCTGAAAATATATATCCCAGGCTATCCGGATACAAAGCAACAGGCAAATGTTGCCATTGTACCAAATCTTTACTGACGGCATGTCCCCAGTGCATAGGCCCCCAAACTGTAGAGTCAGGATAATACTGATAAAACAAATGATACTCACCATCATGATACACCATACCATTCGGATCATTCATCCACATGGAGTCAGGGGTAAAATGATATAAAGGACGATGTTTTTCTGATGCATAATTGTTTTTACCCGAATGATTATTATCGGAAGTTTTATTTTTGCATCCTGATATCAGCAGGCTAAAAACCATTAACAACAGTATTGGTGAGCCAATAAAATATTTCATAATTTTACTTATTTGCTTATTTGCTGAATTGTTTTTTTGTCACAGATGTTCATTAAAGAAATCTGTAGTGTAACTGAAGTAGACCCGTGTCGAAAGGGGTAGATTTTACCAACACCATTTTTTGTTCGGGTCTTTTATCTTTAAACAGTCTTACCCCATCACCAAGTAAAATTGGAATTACAGATATTATCATTTCATCCAGAAGTTTATTTTTCAAAAGTTCATGGACTATTTCAGCGCCGCCATCGCAATAGATATGTTTCCCATCCTTAGCTTTCAGACTTTTGATAAGGTCTTTTAATGATCCTGTATAATATTTTTCATTGCTCAGAGACGGTCGTGAATTTCTTGTAATAACCAGTAATTCTTTGTCCTGATGTGGGTTTCCCAACCCCATAGACAAAACTTTATCAAACGTTTTCCTACCCATAATGACAGTATCAACCGCAGATGTAAAGTCATGATATCCATAATCTTCACCATCTTTTTCTACATTAGATAAAAACCCAAGATCATCGTCAAGGCCTGCTATATAACCATCCAGACTCATGGCTATGTAGAGTATTACTTTTCGATCTGTTACCATATCGATATTGATTTAAAGTAAATGAATAAATAAATGCTGTTGGATATAATCACTTTATTTCCGGCAACCCTAATTCGTTAAACTTACTTTTTTTACCTGCCAGTTTTTCAATTTCACTCCACTTTCTCGGTGACATCTCAGATAAATTTTCGTATCCATCTTTCAGAATCAAAATGTCATCCTCTATTCTCACGCCAATATTCCACCATTTTTTATCGCAAGCACTGTTTGCAGGAATATATATGCCAGGCTCTACAGTGATAACAGAGTTGGTTTTCAAAGGTCCGTACATTCCTTTATCATGTACGTCCAGTCCAAGATAATGAGAGCATCCATGCGGATAATAAGTTCTTACTTCCATTTCATCCTTAATGATGCCCAACTTCAATAAGCCTTTGGCAATCACTGCCGAAGCTACTGTATTTAATGCAGAAAACGGTGTGCCTTCCCTGCATATTTTAAATACTTCTTCCTGCGCTTCATATACTATTTCATAAATGGCTTTCTGTTCGGGACTGAATTTGCCTGTGGCAGGAAATGTCCTGGTCACATCCGCTGTATAACCATGATATTCGGCACCCACGTCCATGAGCAGAAGATCGTTGTTTAACTTTTGTCGAATGTTGGCATCGTAGTGCAGAATACAACCGTTGGCGCCAGCGCCTACTATAGGAGCATATCCTTCATCTTCAGCACCGTAGTGTTTATGAACATACAGATGAATGCCGTGTGCCTTATTTTCGCTCATCTCAGGAGTAGCAGATTTGATCACCTCATTATGTGCAACACAAGAGAGTTTAACTGCTTTACGCAGAAGGACAAGCTCTTCTTCCTTTTTTACTTCCCTAAGTGTTCTGGTGATGTCTTTAAAATAGTCTATTCCTTTTGGTTTTATCTTGATGTCAGCTTTAATCTTATTCATCTCTGATGCGTCAGGATTATTGATCACTCTTTTGATAATGGGGTCACTTCTGACTTCCGCATTTACCATAGACAATTTTTTGCAATAAGACATGAAGTAAGCCAGATTATCCACAGACAAAGACCTTTTTAGGGACTTCAGGAGATTTTGCAATTTTATTTTATCTCTGTTGTAATCAATATTGGCTTTAATCCTGAAACTTTCCATTAACCCAAATACATCATATCCGGTTTCATCATCACTAACATCCACCGGAAACTCATCATGAATGATCACGTCAAATTTGCTGAAATCTACAGAGAAATCATAAAACTCTTTCCCTTCATAGACATGAGTGAATCCGAGATTTTCTTTTACACCTTCGACACCTAGTCGTCGACCTTCCCATGTTTCTTTTATAGCGTCACGCTTCCTTACAAAAAACAACTCATTGTAGTTTTGAGATATGCTACTTTGCAGTTCTTTAAAAATTAATAATACTGCCTTGGGTTCTTTATATCCTGTCAGATAATACAAGTCCGGATTGGGATGATAAAAATAATTTACATCATTGGAAAATACTTTTTCTGAATAGGAAAATACCGCAGCTACTGAATTTTCAGGCATTAAAGCTCTGAAAGCCTCTCTTCTGCCTTTATGAAAATCCTTTGACAAATAATCATTCGGAAGATCAGTTTGTGTGCGGGCTATCGGGTTAAAAATTATTATCCAAACTACAAAAAAAAGATATTGCTTCATATTCAGTTTACGATTTTGTCCTAAAAATACAACATAAAAAAATATTTGAACAAGGTCCCGCAGAATAATTTATCTCCAAAATAAAAACCATTAGACAGATATGCTTCCGCTATCTGCTACTTCTAATCGTCTTCACCAATAAGTTTGCCCTTTAAAATATATTTTTTACCTTTAACAACACTCATTTTATCCTCCAGGATTTCAACATCCAGAATGTTATTTTCAGAAGATCTGCGACCTGAAAAAACATTGATGAGGAGAAAAATATCTGCATCCGATAGCTTATTTAAAATAGAAGAATGGAATCTGACCTTGTCAAATCTTGCAATTCTTTTGTCATTAAGCTCAATTCTGTGTTCACAGATGTTTACAGAACCCCAAATTTGATACTCTTCAGATGTAGTATCTTTTGGAACACCGGAAAACATAGCACTTACCATAACGGTTTCATTATCTTCTTTAAGTTTTTTTTCTGCTTTGGGACTCAGACTCACTTCTATTTCGAAGTCAGGAATTAATATTGAGTCTCCGTCCAGTTGCAAGTAACCCAGATCATTTCGACTCAGGATATCATTTTCAATCTTACGATCTGTTGGTTTCCCGGTATTAGAGCAGGAAATAATTCCTGTTAAATTTAGCATTATAAAAAAACAGGTATAAAATTTAGCATTCCAATTTTTCATATTGGTGAGATTATTTTTAGAATAAATTGGAAAATTACAGTAAAACGTTTCACTTTACATTTCAAACTTAAATTATTTTTTAAAAATTGCTGTATTTTGTTTTATTTGGTCTGATTTAATGCGCGCATCAGGGATTCAGTATGCGCATCGCTGACAGGAATATTATGCGTGCTTATGACTATGTTCTGACTTCTGATGGATTCTATTTTATCAAGATTGACGATAAAAGATTTATGTACACGGATAAATTTTGATGCAGGTAGTTTTTCTTCTATACCTTTCAAAGTACTTTTGGTAATGATTGGCTTGGCCGATGAAGTGGTAAATATTTTCACATAGTCCTTCATACTTTCTATATGAGTGATATCCTGAATTATAACTTTTACAAGCGCATAATCAGCATTTACAAAAAAAGACTCATCAGCATAACCTTTATTCTCCAAAGCTAAAGCGGGTTGCTTCAAAGCAATACTTTTTTGTTTTTCTTCAAGTGCTTTGTACGCAGCTTTTGTAAATCTCTCCAAACTCACTGGTTTCATAAGGTAGTCCACAACTTCGAGATCATAACTTTCCACGGCATAACTGGAATATGCGGTGATAAAAATGACCATTGGCTTTTCTCTTAGTCCCTGCAGAAATTTTGTTCCCAACATACCTGGCATCTGTATATCCAAAAACATCAAATCCACATCTTGTTCCTGCAACAACGTCATAGCTTCAAACGGATTTTTACACATCCCTGCAAGTTCAAGAAACGGCAATTGGCGTATATTTTCTTCTATCAGTTTTCTGGCCAGACTTTCATCATCCACAATGATACACTTCAACTTCATATCACATATTTTAAAATGATAACCGTAAAGTGACTATAAACCAGCCGTTTTCCTTCCTGATCTCCAGTTGGTGTGAATCCGGATACAACAATTCCAGTCTTCGCTGAACATTTTTTAATCCTATACCGGAACTGTCATCTTTATCTTCGGCCATTTCGTGGGATATCTTATTCTTTACTGCAAAGAAAAGGTCTTTTTCGGTTATTTTCAAATGTATATCGATGCCAGGATCCGGAACCAATCCCACTCCATGCTTAAATGCGTTTTCAACAAACGGAATAAGCAGCATAGGTTCTATGATCTGACTATGAGGAGTACCTTCCAATGTATAACTGATGTCCACATCATCTTCAAATCTGACTTTTTGTAACTCAATGTAATTTTCGACATATAAAATTTCTTTTTCGAGAGGAATCTGATTGTTTTCCGATTCATACAGCATATATCGCATCAGGTCTGAAAGCTTCAATGTAACCGGTTCGGCCAATTCAGATTTTGAGCGAATCAGATACACAATACTGTTGAGTATATTAAAAATAAAATGAGGACTGATTTGGGAGCGCAGAAATGAGAGCTCTGACTTCAACCTTTCCTGATGTTTTTCCTGTTGCACCTTCTCCTGCTCTGCCACATAACTCAATAAACCATAACCAGTACTTATCGCAGCTACCAGAACCAAAGCTATTATGCCTTTTATCGATCTGTTGCCTTTAAGATTTTCAACTCCCAAATAATTATTTACCCAGCTAAAAATAAAGCTATGTGAAAAGCTAAAAACCAGTATTGTCAACATCAGTGTCCAGAAATAGAAAGTTACCCCTTTTTTTTGAAGAATGTTTGGGATAAGCCACTCAGTATTAAAAATAAACAACGGCAAATGAGTAAACAAGATCAGAGAAGTGATGAGAACTGCTCTGTTATAAAAATCTGCATCATTCACATTGGACAGGGTCAGATATAACCAGATACCCCATAAGCTAGTATGAAATATTATCTTTTTGTGGATCTTTTTAAGCTGAAATTTCATTAGAAACTTGATGGAATTTATGAAAGTAAAAATAAAAAAACCAAGGGGAAAATAATTCCTGCCAGGGCAAGTTTCCAGCCACGGGTCTTAAAACTCTGTCGACCATTTGGTATCATTAACATACCGGTTATCGCAATGGTAAGCATGGCAATACCAAAAATATCGGAATAATATATCCACCATTTACTGGTATCCTGATGTAGTTTTGTCATTTGGGCCAATACAGGAACCTTCCGGTAAGTAACCAGTTCTCCAACCCCAGTTTTAGCATCTACTTTCAAATCATGTTTTTCAAAAGAAATTTCAAACTTCCCATCAGCGAGCTTAAATCTTCTTATGACATCATTTATGGCATATTCCTGATTTACCTGATCTGCAAATTCTTTTGTAATCAATGTTTCATCAGCTGGCATTTTTATGGTAATAGTACTATTGTCAACCTTATATCTCGAAGGGTGCCAAGCCTGACGATGATTCAGGAAGACGCCGGATATTGAAAATGCAATTATCAGGCCTACATAAAAATAACCTAAATCCCTGTGAATATTTCTTGTGTTTAGTTGCATAAAATTTAGAATTTGAAAGGATTTTTAAATGGATTTTTGATTAGCTTCCACCGAAATCAGGCATTTCCTGACCTTCAGGTCGTTTGTTTGATTTTTTGAATAATGACCCGTCAGCTTTACCAAATGGAATTTGAACTGTGACTCTGAAAAATCTTGTCTCCCTCCTTCTCATAGACTCTTGTATATAAGTGGGTTGCGTATATATTGTAATATCTTTTCTTGAATTAAATATATCACTCACTGAGAAAGTCACGTTAGCAACATTCTTGAAAAATGATTTTTTAAGTGCAAAGTCCGCAAATGCTATTCCCTGACGATTTCCCTGAGGGATTGGCCTGTTTCCTTCATAACCTCCATTCAATTGTATAGAAAAATTAGATGGTAATCGATAATTTATACTTGCTTTAGCATTGGCGGCTGAACCGGCATTGGTAAATGTATCAACGGTAACATTAAATTTAAAAACATTGGCATTCAGCATGAGGTCCAGATTTTTACCAAAAGTAAGTCGTAATGTATTATCCATACCATATGTGATTTCATTTTCACCATTGACAAAAGTGGTAATGAGGACGTCAGGATCAGTCAGAGATGGTTGAATCAATGGCTTCAGTGTATTAGTTTCATTGCTGAAATAAATGGTAGCCAACCAGTTATTTGATCCAAAAACTTTATTGAGATTCAGCTCCGCCAGATTGATAAATTCAGGTTGCAGATTTGGGTTACCAATAGTAATGTTTTGTCTGTCATTTGACTGAATACCCGGCATCAGTTGTCTGAAATTCGGTCTTTGGATCTTGCGACTGAAATTAAGTCCTAATTCCGTAGTTTCACTCACCTTTTTGGAGATATAGAGTGCCGGAAATAAGGAACGCATTAGGTCTTTTACATTACCTTTAGGATAGCTGTAGCCAAAATCGTTTGTTCCTTCAAGTCTGGTTTCTCCGGTCATATCTGATTGCTCAAACCTTAACCCCGCCTGATAACTTATCTGGTTCTTTAGTTTACCTGAATAAGTAATGTAGGCAGCATTAATGCTTTCAGTGATTTTTGTATCCTGCGAAAACTCTCTATCAAGGACATATTTGTCACTCTGATAATCATAAGGACTAAAAAAATAATTCTGATCTCTTAAACTCAAAAAACTTCTGATTCCCATTTCCAACTTGGTGGAGTCATTGATTGGATTGACGTAATCCAATTGAAACAATCCTTGGCCACTTGTATTGGCACCATTGATATCTACCAGCTCAGGATTGTTTGGCATCAAATTTCCTTCGGCATCATATGTATTTGTATTCCAATCCGCCATGTTTGATCCATCACCCCATGAGTAATTTGCGATTGCTATCAATGATTTATTTTTTTTGGCAAATGTTTTTCGCCATTGAGTCTCCACATTATTTCTCAAAAATACATTTTCTGATGTGGTTTTTCTTATCCCATATTCAGTTTTATTTTGAGATGCTGAAAGGTATTCAAAATTTTGAGTCGTCATGTTATCAAAAAGCCCCTTATTTAAGGAACCACTCAGTGACAATGTATTTCGATTATTCAGGCTATAATCAACATTTAAACGAGCCGTGTGAAAGGCAGTTTTAAATTCAACATCACTATTTTGATTAAAGTAGCCTAATAAATCACCATTTGTTCGTGAATTCGAACGATAAAGATATCCATTCGTCGGAACATTTGCGGTATTAAAACTATAAAATCCGGATAAGCTCCATTTTCCTTCATTGGTATTAAGATTTACAGCACCATTGTATCGGTCCTGACTACCTACACCAAAACTAACAGACCCATTGTATCCTGGTTTTCTATTCTTTTTCATCACAATATTAACTATACCGCCTGTAGTTGCTGCTTCGTATTTGGCTGATGGATTTGAGATTACTTCCACTGATTCGATCTGGTCAGAAGGTATTTGATTGAGTGACATGAGCGAAGGTTTACCATCCACATAAATAGTAGTACCTTTATCCCGCAGTTTTACACTACCATCCATGTCCACTGTAACGGATGGGACGTTTTTTAGTATGTCTTCAGCAGTTCCTCCTGCGGCAGTAATATTTTTATCTACGTTAAACACTCTTTTTTCAAGACTGATCATCGTGGATACCTTCTCAGCGGTAATCTCTACGGTACTTAAAACCTGGGCATCAAGTTGCATGGCCAAATCACCTAAATCCTGTTCGACATTATTTGGCGGTGCGATCTTGACTTTTTTAATAATATCCTTATTGCCTATATAATTTATCTTGACAGTAAGTGGGCCCATGGGTAAGTCCGTAATATTAAATTCGCCATTATCCTGTGTAAGACTTCCTTCTATTAGACTATCTCTGCCATCAGGCAATGTTCGCACCACCATGACTGTAGCATAGGCCAATGGTTGTTTTGATGTACCATCTATTACTTTTCCATAAAGTCTGCCTATCTTCATTCCTGCATCACGGCTATTAGGTTGCTGAGCAAGAATAGATACAGATACAAATAAAAAGAAACTAAAGATTAAACTTTTATTCTTCAAAACATTCAACATATATATCATTGATTTAGTGATTTTTAAATATACCACAAAAGTAAGGGAGTTGCACTTCTTTTTCAGACGAAGTAGACCATTCAGGCATATTTGAAGATAAACAGGGTGTTTTAGCTTTTTTTATTAAAGAATCAATAGTAATTTTTCGGGATTTTATACATACAAAAATGTGTTTCCTAGTATGCAACAAGATAAAATTCTGCGAATCATATTACTATAAATAGTAATATGCATTAAATCAAATAACATCGGTATGTCTATCTTAAAAGTTCATGTCCGTTCTAATTGCAGCAGATCAAGTGTTTTATAAAAAATTGATTTCGAAGATTTATTCATATGTCATAATTCTGATTTCTGATCTTCATTCCATCGATGCAACATCTCTTTTTCTTCGGGTAAGATGAAAGAATTTTGAGACATAATATCCAGAAAGGTAGCCTGAAGTCGTTCTTCATTATTCAAAGCATTTTTAAAATTTTCCATTGCTCTAAAATACTCAGATGTATGTCTGTCAGCTTCCTTTTGTGTATTAAAATCAGGTACAAACGTGTCTATCAGCTTGTATAATTGGTCTGATTCAAAATCTGAACATCTTTCTACTAAAAGCAATTCCACCTTACACATGCCAATGAATGAAGTAATATAAGGTAAAAGGATGGTGTCAAAATGTGAAATATCTCCCGATAATTTCATCTGATCTTTGTCAGAAAGCTGGTCTTTGCCTTCATTGTACAGCTTTTTAAAAGCCTTGGACATTTTTATTATCCTACTATCCAATGCTTCCCATAAACCGCTATGATCGGACGTGTTTTTTGAATCTATTTTATCCAATGCACTTCGAAGTAATTCGAGCATAGACTTTAAAGCCGCTTTGATATCATATAAAGCCAATTCCCACTGTTCATTATTTCCATCAGAAGTATAAGGAGCAAAAACGTGAAGAGCATGGTCATATATCAGCATGATGTCCTTCTCTACTGTGGAAAGTACAGCATAATGTTTATCCATTGATCGATTAAAATTTCGGATGAATAAAATCGCAGGCAGTCCCTGATGTTGTATTTTAAAATCCGATACCGATGGGAGGAGATGTTTTTTATTTGCAGCTGCTTTTTGCATTATTTCATTTTTTTTTAATCAACAAAGATGTGTTTTTTTCAAGACTTTGATGTTACATAATTTCATAATAAAATTACATAATTCATAGTTTAATTATTGTCTTTATTCTTAAGCGTATGTTTAAAATTTTACGATTTGAACTCTCATATTTTATTGTAATTTGCATGAAAAAATGCAGAAATCCCAAATACAATATCTCCTTTGAAATTTTGATTTCTTTTTACCACTTTGGCAGTACTGTTATCTTAGTCGAAGCGTTATTAATTTTAACTTTGTATGAATTTTTAGATTAATATAAAAACATAAAATCAGAAAAATTTGAATTTTATGTTTGTGGATATGTGTGTACTCTCGGGCACCAACTATTCAGTTCTGTACATGATTATAGTTGGTTCCAAAAATCCTTCTGCTTCTTCATAAGATATTTCCAGATCATTTTGGTAAGCCACTAAAAAGACCAGTTGAATTTCATCCGGAAATTCGTAATCATACATTATTATATAATCAAGTTCATACGTAGAGCCTTCACTATCCTGATAAAAGTAAGTGAGTAAATTATATTCAGTTCCGTCCAACGTCTCTTGTCTTATCGACCACTCCCCAATGAGTTCGGCATTGCTTGGATGATATGTTTCTACAAATTTTTTTCGTGAAAAGTTTGTTAATACAGTCTCTCCGGATTGGGTATCATCCCATGCCCAATTACCCATCAATAAAGTATTGTAATCAATCTGAACTACAGAATTATAGTTATTAATATTGATGTCATCATCTTTGTAAAAAAGATCGAGTATTCCTGTTTCATCTAAAGCAAAAAAGTAATTTCCGTTTTCAAGCTCAAAGTAAAAATCTTCACCTTTGTATACATAGCCAACAAAAGCAGCTCCACTATTAATGCTTAGTTTTTTACCTGCACCGACTCTTTTTTCCTGTGTTTTTGATGGGAGCCATTCCTTGGAAGGATCATTATTATCAATATAGAAATTAACGGATTGTTTTGTAAAATTATATAAAGTAATTTTACCAGATACTTTATTAGGTTGATTGGTGGTGTTTGTATTATTTTGGGTTTTATCAGGTATCGGTGCAGTTATTACATCCGTTTTTTTTGATAAGGTCGGCATGGAAAATGCTTTTGCCGTTTGATTTATTACTCCTTCTTTTGCAAGCTTTGACCTGTCTTCTATAGGCAATCGCATGAACATTTGAGATGTTTTATCCTTTGCATTGCTAAAAATAGCGTTCCAGTCTTTAACTGGTTTTTTAATCAATCCTTCTTTGATGAAGTGATAAGTAAAAAAGCCACCAAAATTATCGTTTGACCAGGCCAATTCACCTTCGGTGGATGATGAGAGATGCATCATGCCTTTATATCCCAAAAAGAGATCTTTATAAGTTTCATCAAAAACACCAGCATCAATGTCTTTATTTCCTTTACTCAAACTCCGTGTTCCTGTAAGTCCTTCTATCGCATTTGAACATGCATCCGTAATAATCATTTTGAGTCTGGCCGGAGTAGCTGAAATCATCTTTTCTATATCTACTCTGTGTAGGTTTCTTTCATCCGCTGTAACAATAAATGTTTTTCCATTTTCCATCCCACCATGACCACTGAAATAAAATAGAATGATATCATCAGGTCCTGACGTGATTGTCTTCAAAGTTTTCTGAATATTCGCCAGCGTTGCTTTATTTCCTTGTAATATTATCTTTTCTACTGTAACAATTTTTCTATTTTCCAGAATATTTAGCATTTGAGTAAGTGTCCCCATATCTACTCTGACACTTTGCGCTATTTCATTGTTTTCAGGGCTGATATAATTATCACATATGACCATGACCGCTTTGAAATTTACTGGTTTGTTTGTCCTTTCTATTTTTTGCAGATCGATGGTTGATTCAAATTTCACCCTGGATAAATCATTACTGTGTATAAAAATACTTTCCGAAAAAAATGAAGTAAAAAAGTACAGGTAATAATTGAAGAGTAAAGAAAACTTGAAAATCATATAAAATTAATTTATAATATAAAATTAACTAAAGGAATCATATTTGTACAACAAAGGTAATGACAAATCTTTTATACTCAAAATAAATAGATTTGCGAAAAACTCTTTAGATAATTCATTTATTTTGAGCATAATACTGATAGAATTTTTTGTCTGGATGAAGAGATGAGTATCATCGTCTTTGCAACATAAATTCTCGTCGGTATAAGTGATCAAATTTTGTTTACAACCATTATTGCACTGCAAGTATGCTCAACTTTTAGTTTTAACAGTGGGAATACAGCAACCCTTAATAAGGTCTTTATCCCTTATCAACTTAGTTTTATCATCTTTACTCAAAAATAATGATTGTCGGAATATTTTAAAAAACTACATTACAATAGTATTACCAAGCAATTGTAATGGTACCATTTCTAACTTTTACCTGACCGTCAAAAAATTCAATTTTTGCAAAATATACATATACTCCGGGTCCAACTTTAGCACCGTTATAAATACCATCCCAACCTGCTTCCTCGCTATTCGGTGCAATATTTACCGCAGAAAATAATTTGGAACCCCACCTATCATAAATTTTCATCTCTTGAATAATCTTTATATCAGATCCACCATATATAGTAAAGTAATCATTTTTCCCATCACCATTTGGCGTAAATGCGTTTGGTATGTACACTGCTCCTGATCCTGGCATTCCTTTACAAGGCACACAAATGCTTCCATCACAATCAAGTACGGTTTCTATATCATCGATCGTCGATGGATCACCGTCGTCACAAGGTTGTACAATGACTAAATTCGTCTGACATGGTAACGGTACCCCTGCACATGGTTTACATATACTTCCATCTGCAAGTAGTTGGATTTCAAAATCGTTTTCAGTACATGGATTATTATCATTGCAAGGCAGGGTAACTTCACAGGTTGGATTACTACCGCAGGTTATACCTGAACTGCCTATAATTACAAAAGTAGAATATATACATCCGTTGCCGTCACGAATGCTCAAAGGATAAGATCCGGCTGCTAAATTTGTAAAGGAAACAACCGTTCCAAATCCCAGACTATTAAAATTATAAGCATAAGGAGAAATCCCTCCTGATACCTGACCTACAGTTACTGCGCCATTTGATTGCCCACAGGTTGAATTTACAATATCGGTAACGACTGATGAAGGACCGCTTAAAACCGTGATGGTCATATTTGAAGGAGAACCACATTGTCCGGCCGTTGGCGTAAAAGTATACACATTGGCACCGACCAAAGAAGTATTAATAATTCCAGGATTCCATGTTCCTGCAATCGGGGGTATATTGGTTGATGTAGGTAGCAAAATACCTGGCGTTTCTCCTGGACAATAAGGGCCCAATGGTGAAAATGTAGGTACAGGTGGAGCGGATATGGTGACATTCATCGTTGCAACAGAAGCACATTGCCCATTATCAGGAGTAAAAGTATACACCGATGTTCCGACAGTAGATGTATTTATTACTGCAGGAGACCAAATACCAGTTATGGTTGGCGTATTTGCCGAACTGGCCGGTAATATCCCGGGTGTGGTATTTTGGCAGTACGGTCCTAATGGAGAAAATACTGGTAAAACAGGATTTGTTATGGTTATGGTCATTGTCGCATTTGATGCACATTGACCTGTATTTGGTGTAAATGTATAGACACTCGATCCTGCCACTGAAGTATTAATAGTTGCCGGAGTCCAGGTACCTTGTATAGGTATCGTATTATTTGAAAATACAGGCAAAGATCCGGGCATTGTGTTTTGACAATAAGGTCCTGGCTGAGTGAATGTTGGCAACGTGGGTGATTTGGTTTCAATTGACATTGTAGTCACTGATGCACACTGACCCGCTGAAGGAGTAAAGGTATACACCTGGGTTCCTATAACAGATGTATTAATTATAGCCGGAGACCAGGTTCCTGTTATGGGCAATGTATTGGTGGACAACATTGGTAATAAACCAGGGGCCTCATTCTGACAATATGGCCCTAATGGTAAAAAAGTGGGTGTCACCTGATTGGTTATGACAACTGTCATAGTAGCGGGCGTGCCACACTGACCTGGATTTGGTGTAAATGTATGTACATAAGAGCCAGGTACAGTTGTATTAATCGTCGATGGTGACCAGGTACCTGTTATTCCATTGCTTGAAATCGCAGATAAATTTCCCGGAGTTGAGTTTACACAATATGGGCCCAGTTGAGAGAACGTTGGCATAATACTATTTGATACTACTATGGTCATGGTCGCCGGCAAAGCACATTGGCCAGCTGAAGGGGTAAAAGTATGAACGGTAGATCCTATGACTGATGTATTCACCACCGCCGGCGACCACGTTCCCGTAACAGGTGTAACATTTGTAGAACTAACAGGTAATAAACCCGGGGTTGAATTCAGACAGTATGGTCCTAACTGACTGAATGTTGGCAGTAGAGGAGCAGTCACTGAAATTGTCATTGTTACTTGATTACCACATTGCCCGCCATTTGGTGTAAATGTGTACACTTGTGAACCTGGTACGGAAGTATTAACAACTGAAGGGCTCCATGTGCCGGTAATCGGTGTAGAATTGGAGGAACTTTCTGGCAATACACCAGGTATTGCATTTTGACAATATGGCCCCAACTGTGAGAAAGTTGGTGATCCCGGAGCCTTAATTGTTATATTCATGGTAGTTACAGAACCACATGTTCCAAAGCCAGGTGTGAATGTATATGTTTGGGTACCTACTGTAGAAGTATTGATGACCGATGGGGACCAGGTACCAGTGATCGATGGGGAATTGCTCGAACTTGAAGGTAAAATACCTGATGTTGCGTTTTGACAATATGGCCCCAATTGGGTAAATACGGGAGTTATTGGTGCTGTTACCAATACTGTCATGGTGGTAGAACCTGCGCATTGACCGGGAGCTGGTGTAAATGTATATATAGTAGAGCCCGGAGTTGATGTGTTTACTACGCCAGGTGACCAGGTACCCGTGATGGATGGTGAATTGGTTGAGTTTAAAGGCAATATTCCCGGAGTTGCATTTTGACAAAATATTGCTAATGGTGTAAATTGTGGTGTTATAGAATTAGTTATAATTATAGTCATCGTTGTGACAGAAGCACATTGTCCTACATTGGGTGTAAATGTGTATACCGCAGACCCTAAAACACTTGTATTTATCACAGATGGCGACCAGGTTCCTGTTACCGGTGTCATATTGTTAGAGCTTGTTGGTAATAAACCTGGAGTGCTATTCAAACAATATGGTCCCACTTGAGTAAATGTGGGAGAAACCGGTGCTGTATTGACAATCGTCATGCTGGTTGTTGCGGCACATTGACCGGAGTTTGGGGTAAATGTATATACTGTCGATCCCACGGCCGATGTATTTATCACTGAAGGTGACCATGTTCCTGCTATCGGAGTTGAATTTGTCGAAATTAATGGCAAATTTCCTGGGATGGAGTTTTGGCAATACGGCCCTACCTGTACAAATGTGGGTGTGACAGGTGAAGTGGTGGTAATGGACATGGTTGTCGTTGTTCCACACTGACCTGAATTGGGTGTAAAAGTATACACCTGAGTGCCAATTGTTGATGTACTTATTGATGATGGCGACCAAGTACCTGTGATGGCTGGTGCATTATTTGAACTAAGAGGCAGTATACCTGGGGTGGTATTCTGGCAATATGGTCCAAGTTGCGTGAAACTTGGAGTTACCCCATTAGTTATAACCACAGTCATCGTAGTAACCACTCCACATTGTCCTGCAAATGGTGTAAAGGTATATGTAAATGAACCCATTGCAGCTGTATTAATCACTGATGGAGACCAGGTTCCGTTTATATTATTATTGGATTGAGTAGGCAATATTCCTGGTGTAGAGTTAACACAATAAGGACCTAACTGAGCAAATGTAGGTATTACACTATTCGATATTTCGACTGTCATTGAAGTAGATAAAGCACATTCAGCGGTTGATGGTGTAAAGGTGTAGACGGTGAATCCAACAGTTGATGTATTTATTATTCCCGGGCCCCATGTGCCTGTGATAGGTGGAAAATCATTGGAAACTGAAGGCAATATATCCGGTGTACCATTGAGACAATATGGTCCCAACTGATCAAATGTTGGTGTGACACTATTTGATACATCAACAGTCATTGTGGTAGACAAAGCACATTCGAACGATGATGGGATAAAGGTATATATGGTAATACCTGGAAACGATGTATTTATTATTCCCAGGTTCCATGTTCCTGTGATAGGCGGTGAATTATTTGAACTTGCAGGCAAAACATCAGGAATAGCATTTAGACAATATGGTCCCAACTGATCAAATATCGGCAAATCCGGAGCGGTCACATCAATGGTCATATTAAGCTGAGTTCCACATTGTCCTGCATCCGGCGTAAAAGTGTACACTTGAGAGCCTACCACAGAAGTATTTATAAGAGATGGTGACCATGTACCAGCGATGGTCGGTGAATTGGACGAACTTGTAGATAATATTCCCGGCGTTGCATTTTGACAAAAAGGGCCTAATTGGTCAAAAGTAGTAACTATCGGTGCTGTGATGTTTATCACCATCGTAGTAGTCGTACCACACTGACCGGCGGATGGTGTAAATGTATGTGTCTGTGGACCTACAATAGCTGTATTTATTGCCGGTGGTGACCATGTACCGGTTATAGGTACCCCATTGGTCGAGCTCAAAGGTAAAACACCAGGAGTAGTATTCTGACAATATGGTCCTAACTGCGCAAACGTCGGTACCGGAGGTGCCGTTATGCTAATATCCATCGTTGTGGTAGTTCCACACTGGCCGGCTGATGGTGTAAATGTATGTGTCTGTGGACCTACAATAGCTGTATTTATTGCCGGTGGTGACCATGTACCGGTTATAGGTACCCCATTGGTCGAGCTCAAAGGTAAAACACCAGGAGTAGTATTCTGACAATATGGTCCCAACTGTGCAAACGTCGGTACCGGAGGTGCCGTTATGGAAATAATCATCGTCGTGGTAGTTCCACACTGACCGGCTGTTGGTGTAAATGTATGTGTCTGTGGGCCTACAATAACTGTATTTATTGCCGGTGGTGACCATGTACCGGTTATAGGTACCCCATTGGTCGAGCTCAAAGGTAAAACACCAGGAGTAGTATTCTGACAATATGGCCCCAACTGCGTAAATGTAGGTACCGGAGGTGCCGTTATGCTAATATCCATCGTCGTGGTAGTTCCACATTGGCCGGCTGTTGGTGTAAATGTATGTGTCTGTGGACCTACAATAGCTGTATTTATTGCCGGCGGTGACCATGTACCGGATATAGGTACCCCATTGGTCGAGCTCAAAGGTAAAGTACCCGGTGTTGTATTCTGACAATATGGTCCCAATTGCGCAAATGTAGGTACGGGGGGAGCAGTTATGTTAATATCCATTGTTGTTATCGTTGCACACTGACCTGCTGTTGGTGTAAATGTATGTGTCTGTGGACCTACAATAGCGGTATTTATTGCCGGTGGTGACCATGTACCGGTTATAGGTATCCCATTGGTTGAACTCAGAGGTAAACTACCCGGTGTTGTATTCTGACAGTATGGTCCCAACTGTGCAAACGTCGGTACAGGAGGGGCCGTTATGTTAATATCCATTGTTGTTGTAGAAGCACATTGACCAGCCGTTGGTGTAAATGTATGTGTCTGTGGACCTACAATAGCTGTATTTATTGCCGGTGGTGACCATGTACCGGTTATTGGTATCCCATTGGTTGAGTTCAGAGGTAAAGTACCAGGTGTTTCATTCTGACAGTATGGTCCTAACTGGGTAAATGTTGGAACTGGTGGTGGGCCGGAAACTGTTCCAGCACAAGGGACACAAATAATACTATTATCACATACTAAAACTCTTTGTACATCATTAATGGTACATGGATCACCATCGTCGCAAGCCTGAGGAGTCGTAACAGGTGCCAAACACCCGGTACCAGAACAGGATATATCTTGTACTAAAACGGTAACGGTTATAGTATATTGATAAGCTATATGTCCATTGGTGACTGGATTGCAACCAGGGTTAGATACAGGGATTATATCTACACTTAAATTACCTCCGAAGTCTGCTTGAAGATTAGGATTAAAACTACCACCAAGTGGACAACCAAAATTAAAAGGTGGAGGACTTGTATTAGGCGCAAAATTAGGTTGTGCAATCATATTCGTCGCTGGCAAACACGTTGCACCTCCACTGTACGGACCACATCCATAAAAAAGATTGTAATAAAGTGTAGGATGAGGGCAAGTATTATTATTCGTATAACCGGTAAGATTAATGGCTACAGTGATACCAACAATTTTTTGGCAGGCATTTGTACTTGGAGGTAAGGTAAAATCATGTGCATAACCATCGCTATGATCTGAAGTGTTTCCAAGTCCAAGAAAAGCTTTTCTGTCCAACCCTATCATAGCATCTCCCTGAGTTTGGATAAAAACCTGACTGAATGAAAAATGTGGCAATAAAAATAATATAATATAAAAAATGTGCTTCAACATAAAATGTGGCCTTACCGTGTAAAAAATATTCAAACTTAATATGAATCAAATATAACCTAAAAGCCTTTTACTACACTTTAATAGAGTACATCAATAATACATCATCTCAATATATTATCATCTCATTTTTTTTGTTCGGATATACTATAGCCTTGATTTTGAAATATTTATAGAATTTTCAAAAGACAACTAAGATCTTTCCGGAATATTCAATGAGATAAGCAGAACCGATACAAAAAAAAACAGCCCGAACGAATGAATGCCCGGGCTGAAAAAAATAACCTATTGTTTTGTTTTTACCGTTAGTGCTGTATTACTATTCGCTTGGTCACATCAGGAAGTCCTTCTGCTTTCATACGTATAAGATACATACCATTTACAAATGATGTCATATCTACTTCTTCTATTCCTCTTGACGCATCAATTTTTGTTGATCTCATCAATTTGCCTTGTACATTATAAATTTCCATTTGGACATCTTTTTTGCCGTAAGCATTCATGTTTATTTCCACATATCCACTGGTTGGATTTGGCATGACTGTAAAATCAACATCAGCAAATATATCTTCACTTATATTTCCATTGGAAGCAGGTTTAGTCTGATTACCTCCCGTCACAGTTACGTTTGAAAATTTGGCGGTCACCGAACTGTTTTCAGTATAATTGGTAATTACCAAGCCGACTTGTATACAGTTAGGCATAATAATGGTTTGAGCTCCGGCTGGATACCAGGTAGTACCATTAGGAGATATAAACATTACAAACTGATTTCCTGTTCTTGTGATGCGCAACCAGTATCTGCTTTGACTAGCGAACTGCTGAGGATAAGCTGTACCGTCCGTAGTAGTACGGAACTCTCTTCTACTGAATTCACTCAGATTTGTCATCAATTGTGCTTTTTTAGATCCGGCAGCATTGCTTTCTCTCATAGTGACGCCAGCCCAACCAAGTGCAGAACCTGAAATACTGGTTACTCTAGCAGTAATAGTACCATTTCCACATAATTGACGTTGTGCAGAAGCAAGCTCATCACTCACAAAAGAATTAGGATAATAACAATTAACACTTGTACCTGTATATACCTGAGTAGTTGGGTTATATGAATAATTAGTTCCAGGGCAATTTACCCCTTGTTCACTCCAACCTGAAGGTAAAGCACAATTAGAAAAATACATATTATCGATGTAAAAATCCACAACCCCGTTTGGCATTCCGGATAGGATATATTGTGCCAAATTCGACCTGCTTGTCAAACCTGTAAAACTGCTCAACGGAATTTCATATGAAACCCATTCACCTAATTTAGGGTTGTTAAATGTCAATTCAAATTCCGGATTAGGACCTGCAAAAGTTCCATCAGGACCTAAATCGACCAGCTTAATACGAAACTGTGTAGCATTTGCTGACCAAAAGTCTACATGTAATGTCGTCATTGCACTTGCATTTATAGGAGCAGACGTCGTCTCAATACCTAAGAAGGTAACATTTTGATAAAATTTAACATCGTTTCCTGCCACCTGCGTATTTGTAAGCGTAACCGGTGCTTGGGACCACGGAGTAAGGAAAGTATTTACCGACACATTACTATAACTATTACTGAAAAGTGAAATCACCTGATCTGATGGACACGTAGGTAATGGTGCTGCGGTAGTAGGTGCTGTAGGCAGTAAAGGAATAGTAGGACACACTGCAATAAATGGAATTGAAATGTCTCGCAAAATCCAGTTTCCACCAAAATTGGCTTTGCTCCAAAGGACATTTAACATAACATTTGATGGAGGAGGTCCATTTAACCACCTTAGTATACTGCGCAACTTACCAGGGGATACTTCAACAAAAGGAGATATAGTCGCTCCTGCAGCACCTTCAACTATTAATACGTCAGCTGGTGAAGCTGTTGCGGATTCAATGTCTACCGTCATGGAATTTTCCCCGGAGTTTCCGATAGAAAGTTTGATCTCAGTTGCAGTTTCTGCTGGAATTCCTAAATGATATGCACTTGTATTGCAGTATGGCGAAGGTACATCACAAGTCGAGAAATATATGTTATCAAGATAAATAGCAGTTGGAGTTCCCCCAAAAGCTTCAAATTTTAATTGTCTTATGGCATCCCATGTCATTCCACCAAAAGCACTCTTGGGCAAAGTAACTTTGGTCCATGTACCTGATGTAAATGGAACAGTAACCAAAACTTCCGCAGGTCCTGTACCAAAGTTGATAGGGGAAACCTTCAGTGTAGTAATCGCCGGATTTGCAACAGTCCATACATCAAAGTGCAAATATTTCATGGATGAAGCATTTGTTTGTGTCAAATCGGTACCTTGGAAATTAAAATTAGTGTAAGCCATTACAACATTCCCTGTCCCTGGATCGAAATTAGGATTTACAGTACCTGACTGACCCCAAAATGGATTGTAATTGGTAGCAATATTTGTTGGATAACCTCCACCATAGATATTAATTACATTAGCTGCTGGGCATGTTGGTGTTGCTGGAGAGTCTGTTGGTGAAGTAGGGCCACAAGAAGCTGTAGCTGCACAACTTTGCCAGGCATAAGTTACTGATTGGGAAGTTCCTGATACATTGAAGGAGCGCTTAAGGCCTCCTGCACCATTGCTTGTACAAGCCAAGCCAGTAAGATTTTCAGGTCCACCTGCACCAGATGCTCCGGCAAAAAAGAAATTAAAACGTACTTCACCTGCTGGAATAGCAAAAGTGCCGCACCAGATGTTATTACCCATATTGGTAAGGTTTCGATAACCATTGGAAGGACCGCCTTCAAAATAGATCTGCTGGGCGGCGAAACCTGGCGTTTGCGCCACACATGTGTAGTCAACACAAAAAGTTACGTTGGTGGCAGGAGGAGCTGCAGCACCTGAGATTTGGACATCGGATGTAAAACCATTCGAATACATACCTGATGATGTATTAAATTGATAAAGCCAAAAAGTATAAGATGTACCTGGAGTTAATCCTGTTAACATAAAACCAAAAGCAGAAGTACCATTCCCATCCCCGGCTGTACTACCAAAAATGTATTGAGTTGCTGTTTTTGGGTCCACTGGCGCAGAAGCTGTGAGTGAATAAAATAGTCTATAAACAGTATTATTCATACCCACCTGATTTGGTCCTACTGCTAAAAATATTTCTCCTGAGCCAGCAGTGGGAGGAGTGATTCTCGCATCTAACCCAACCGGATCGGCAGGAATCTGAGCTCCTATATTCTGTATAAAAGCTAAATTAAAAATAAGAAAACAAAAAAGTAAAGGTACTTTTAAAAGTTGGCCTATTAAATTTTCATTTTTCGTATCATTCGATTTTAAGTCGTAGGTTGGGGTCGTAAATTGTTTCAAATTTACGGTAGACAAATCTGTTCTCATAAGATTATAAATGTGGTTGGTTAAAAAAATATTCATTAGATTCTAAAAAATAACATTGTAAAAATTCCTGTGTTTTTTAAACAGCTATAAATTAAAAAATGAACTCTATGCCAAGTTGAAAATGCATTAAAACATATGTTGATTTAATACGCTCAATAATACTCCCAACTTTTCCTGATATCATACTTTTAGTTGTTTTATAAAAAAAACAATTTATAATGTAGTGATAACAACAAGGTTTTACAATTAAATAAAGGTCAAATGTACTTTTATAGCTCAAGACCATCTATTAAACAACTACATCAACACTACATCATACCTTTATATTTACGTATCAATCCACGATTAGACTATTTGTATCAAAGATTCTTATGATCATATGAGCAAGTTTCACCTGTTCTGAAATAGTTTTTTATCTTCACCTGATATACATATGGAGCATGTTTCAAGATACTTTAAATCAATATCAGGATAACATAAGTAATATCGCCTAGTCCTGAATTTTAAAACGATATACCAAAACGGTATTTACTAAGAAGGCAAAAAGTCTGTAGCTTGACAGCTTAATTTTAAGGGCTAAAAAATAATTGAAAACCTACACTTCTACAAAGCCTTTCCACTTTTTCATGTACTCTATAAATTTTTCTCCCAAGTCAGCGTTTTGCAGTTGTTCTGTAGTGAAGGGTGGTTTGGGGATTGGTTTATCCGCACTTTTAACCAGGCTTGGCCAATTAGGAATACCAATGGCTGCTCTGCCTAAAGCGACCATATCTGCTCTCAAGTCAAGCGCTTTATTGGCATCCTGGCCTGTCCAAATTTCACCAGCCACAAATATAGGCGTGTGATTTCCTACTGACTCTCTGAAATAAGTGATCAGCGCTTTATCGACATTAGCATATTTATCTGGTCTTTTAAGCGCATCCCAGGGAGAAATATGAATATAATCGGCTCCTTCTTCAGATAATATTCGAGCCAACTCAAGACTTTCATCAAAATCAATGCCCTGAAAAGTATATTTATCTTCAGGCGATAATCTCACCCCGACTATAAAACCCGTAGGAATTTTTTCTTTGATAGACTTAAGTATGGTTCTTACCAGTCGGGTTCTGTTCTCAAAATTTCCTCCCCATTCATCTGATCGGATGTTGGTCACGGTACTCATAAACTGGTGCAACAGATATCCATGTGCCCCATGTAGCTCGACACCATTAAAACCGGCTCTGTAGGCGCGGTCAGCGGCGTCAACAAATGCCTGAATAATGTGGTGAATGTCATCTTTTGTGCCTTTCCTTACATCGATCATTTTACTTCCTACTTTCATCTCATGTGCACTTGCACTCCACGGCTGCAATCCTGTAACATCTTCCGGGCTTCTGGCGCCACCATGAAATAACTGAACAATAGCCAGACTTTGTTGCTCCCGTATACCTTTTGCAAGTTTTGCAAGACCGTCCAGATGGACGTCATCAAAAATACCTAGTTCGCCACGCCAGCCTTGTCCGTCTTTTGAGACATGGGCCGCACAAGTGATGATGATACCAAAACCTTCTTTGGCCCGCCGGGTCAGCCATATATACTCGTCATCTCCCAAGGTACCATCGTCATTACTTTGCAGATTGGTCATAGGAGCCAAAACAATCCTGTTGACAGATGTCAAACCAGATTTAATAAAGGTATATGGTTCAAAGAGTTTCATTGGATGGATTTTGGGTCATGATTGTGTTTAAGCAGGATATACCTTCACAGCACACAACATTATTCTCTGATCAGTATATAATTGGTGTACCACTGATAACCTATCAGAGCCAATACAGGAAGAAATGATATGGAAGATAAAAATGTTCCTGAAGAAATAGCCAATACACTATCTATTAATATTAACATCGCAATTGCCAGGGTCCAGTATCTGAGTTTTCTTTTGTTTTCTTCCAGATAGGGATTATTCATGCTTCCTACGGGTATCATCATGGCAAATGCAAAAAGACTTAATGACAATAATCCATCATTTCTATATCCTATCCAAAATACTAAAATACTGGTCAAAGATATGAGCAACGAAATACCAACTAACCTGGCGGATTGTTTCTGATCCTCATCCAATGTAAGTTTTCCAAAAGGGTTTGTAAGCAAGTACAGGTTCATCAGCGGCGAAAAAATCCATGTGGAAATAAAAAATAAAGCGATCAGGACAATTAACGGAATCAAAAAAGGTTGCAATCCTGCATAATTTTCAGCTAATGTCACCAAAACCCTGTATACTATATAACCGCCGATAATAAATCCCCATTGATTGTTTCCTTTCATTTTTCCCAACCAAAGCATCAGCATAAGAAAGTATCGGTATACCGGAAAACGAGCTTTCATGGCTTCCAGCATTCCACCACGGGCATATTCATTCATGGGTTCCTGTTTCAGGGCAGTTTTAAAATGCTGAAGCGCCATATCCGACTTACCCTGATGCAAGAGTCCCCATCCCATATTGGCATGTGTATCAGCATTGTCAGGATCTGAAGCCAGTGATTTATTTATGGTTTGGAATGCTTCTTCCTTTCTGTTGAGTCCGACCAATGCTGACGCACGGGCGTTGAGTGCATCTATGTTTTCAGCATCAACACTTAGTCCAAGGTCAGCTGAATCCAGGGCTTCTTTGTAATCTTTGGTTTGGAGTAGGATATTGGCCTTAAATGCAAAATAATCCGCATTGGCAGGATCAAGTTTTATGGCTTCATTTAGAGTAGAAAGGGCTTCATCAAACTTTCTCTCTGTGCCCCGGATGGTTGCCAATAAATAAAAGGCAAATGCTTCATTGGGATGATGTGTGATGATCAATCTGCACAATTCTTCCGCAGGACCATATTTTTTGAGTCCCATCTTTGCTATAGCCATCATCTTCATGATGTCTGTGCCTTCATACCCTGTGGCCATCAATCTTTCCAGAATTTCTTCTGCATGCCCGAATCTGCCTTGAGACAATAATACATCAGCATGAGATATTTGTCTTACGAACTCATACTGATTCATTATTTTATAAATTTTAATATTTCATCATATATACCTGATTCATTAGCAAAAAGGGCATAATTTTTAGCCGTGTTAAACCACTCCCGGGTGCTTGCATGATGTCTTTTTGCCGCTTGCAAAAGATCTTGTGTCGTGATAGGTTCAGGAATACCTGTTCTAAGTGCTATTTTTAGTTTCTCCTCGATAGCCAAATCCACCAAAGCTTTCAGATCAGCCCCTGAATAATGTTTGGTATGTTCTATTACCTTTTTAAAATCAATTTTTTCTTTTGGTTTTTCATGCATGATGATCTCAAGTATCTTTTCTTTACTGACATCATCCGGAGGTGGTACAAATATGATTCTGTCAAATCTTCCCGGCCGGCGAAATGCAGGATCAAGATGCCAGGGAGCATTAGTAGCACCCAACACCAGAATACCATCATTGTTACCATCAACGCCGTCGAGCTCAGAAAGAAACTGATTAATCACATGACGGCCTGACGAATTTTTCATATCTGACCGGCTTGCACCTAGTGCATCCACCTCATCAAAAAACAAAACACACGGCGTATTTCTCCTGGCTACTTCAAATATATATCCCATATTCTTTTCGCTGCGACCTATCCACATATCCAGGATATCATTGATCCCTACACTGATAAAATTGGCATTGATCTCTCCCGCCGTGGCTTTGGCCAGATAGGTTTTACCGCACCCCGGCGGACCATAAAGCAGGATTCCTCCACCTACTTTTTTACCATATGCCGCATACAATTCAGCATTTTCGAGTGGTTTTATGATTTTCAGGTCAATTTCTTCCTTTAGTTTTTCCATCCCTCCTACATCTTTGAAGGAAATATTGGGCTTTTCCATAAAAAAATCCTTATCGTCAGGCCCAGCCTCAAATCCAAATCCGAAAGGATCTTCGTCATCAAATTCTTCCCCTTCGTCATCAAAATCAAATGAAGGCATACGGAGGTTTTCATCCAGCTCTTTGTCTTCAAAATCCGGATTGTTGTCCAATATTTTTTCATATAATTCCTGTGCATCCTCGATGGATTTTTCGCGTACCAGCGATTTAGCACAAATGACCATCATCCGCTCAGATGCTTTATTGCGCTGAATAAGTTCTTCTACTATAACAATAACGCCTGAATATCTGCCACGTCTGAAGTAAATTTCAGCGAGACCTTCTTTTGCCTTGATGTGATTACTGTCATAATTCAAAACAGTCTGATATTCTGTTTCCGCTTCTTCAAGCTTTCCAAAATGTAAATATTTGCCAGCCAGCATGATTCTGAGGGGCAAATTGTCCGGAGAACTTTCTATGGCTTCTTTGAGCGACTCTATGTCCTGATTTTTCATTTTTGAAGTATGTTTTGATATTTAAAAAGACGTGAAGCCTGCAATTGTTCATTTTGGATTTCTTCTATCCTTTGATCCAATAACTCTTTTGTCTCTGATATTCTTTGCAACGTTACACTATATATTACCTCTTTATAAAGTCCGGTGCATGATAAATATTTATTTTTTGCCTTTGCTAATATGTCATCCAGAAAATCTGAATAAATCTTTTTTGATTTCATTTTATCATAATATAACAAAGAAATGAGAAACCTGTTGCCATTGATAAAGTCAAGATCTTCAAACAAGTCCTCAATATCATCATTGACTTCTGTAACCAAATCGTAAAACCTCCAATCTGAAAGCATGCCGCATACAGGTGTAAGTTGGAATCTTTCATATATCAATCTCCTCAGCAATTTAACATCACAGGATTTATAGAAATAAAAATATTCCATATCAAAACGAAGCGGAGACTTACCCTGTCTTAATTCAAGTTCATGCTTTTCATATTTTTTGATATGATTTAAATATGCAGTGTATTGATCAGTCGGAATGTGAAACGGATCAAGAGAATTTTTTATATTATCCCAGTGAAGGTTTAGTATTTGTGGATTCGTTTGCCAGTTGGCTTCGAGATGGGCATCGAGAAAATAAATGTTGGTTTGTAATTGTATCAGATGCTCTATAAAAATACTTTGTAATGCTTCATCCACATGGCTAGCTTCCAGTAATTGAGGAAAAAGCCTGTAATCAAACAATTCTACTATTTTTTTGCGCAGCTCTGCTTCATTGATGTGTGGTTCAATCATTCTGATCTAAATTTATGATTCCTGTATTAAAGACGTAAAATTGTAAATTATATTGAGATTGGCAAAACTTATTATTACAAAATTGTATTTAATTTTATGAACTTAAAAGTAAAACATCACGAAATCAATATTGATTTGCTTTATTATTTTATCAGCAAGTATATCCATCGATGCACAGATTTTAGGTGGCTTTATGAATGAAGCAAAAAGGAAATTAGAACGTAAAATAGAAGATAAAATCATACAGGCTGTATCTGATGAACTGGCACAAAGGGCATTCAAACCCATAGATCAAGCCATTGACTCTATGATGCGAAAAAAATATCAGGATTCCTTTAATAACGGACAGCCATTTGACCATGAAAAAAATGGGTGAAGCCTAAACTGTATTACTGAGCTCCATAAATCTTCCTGAAAAATATACCTTTGATGTCACTCAGGAAGTAGAAAACATAGATTACAGTAAAAAAAAGAAATTATATCAAATTGTATTATTCCAAAAATAACGCCATAAGTAGGTATAGAAACGACAGATGAAAAACAAGAAAAACACCTCGTAGTAATGGATCTTTCCCAAGATATCATGGTCTTGTATACAACAGATAAAAAAGGTAAAAAGACTGGTCAGGCTATTCCATCAGTCATGAAGCTGGCTGGTGCAATGACAAATAGTGTAAAAGATACAGACAGTATATCTTATCAAATGAATCTGAAAAAACCAGGAAAAACAAAAAAAATAGCCGGTTACATTGGCACCGAGTATAAAGGTAATTCCACGAATGAAGATATTGTCATGTATATTTCTGACCAATTTCCTATCAAATGGGAAAAAACTTTCAGCCAATATAACAAACAGTTTGCTCCTGAGCCATTTACAGAAAATGTGGATATATAGGAAGGTGGTCTCATGCTGGAATATGAAAATACAAGGAAAGATGAAAAAGGAGAAAAACGACTTGGGTAACCAAAAAGGTAAGTGAAAAAACATTTTCCATCATCCCATCCGAATACGAATTTAATAAAACAGAAAAATAAAATCGTTAACAAACCCCAATATCCACTGAAGTTTTGTTAAAGTTAATTTAAGTGTTGGAAAATATGAATCCTTTTTAGTGTAGAGAAAGTTATCTTTGCATTGATAACAATACGGTTTAAGATTTCTCATGATCAAGTATACTCTTTTAACATTATTATTTTTTGCCCATACCGCAGCAAATACGCTTGTGGCACAAAACAGGATTAAATGGATTACGTGGGAAGAAGCTGTCGAAAAATCTAAAAAAGAAAAAAGGAAGATTTTTGTAGATGTCTACACAGATTGGTGTGGGTGGTGTAAAAAATTGGACAAATCAACTTTTGCCGAAGATCACATAGCAAAATACATCAATGCAAACTACTATCCGGTAAAATTTAATGCTGAAATGGAAACCCCGGTACTTCTGAAGGGAACAGAATACAAATTTATAAAAAGCGGAAACAGAGGTTATCATGAATTGGCCACTGTATTGCTGCAAGGTAAAATGAGCTATCCATCCATGGTATTTCTGGATGAAGATTTCAACATAATACAAGCTATTCCTGGTTTTCAGGATGTTTCAGGATTTGAGATGATCATCACATATTTTGGTTCGAATAGTCACAAAACGGTGCCGTGGAACAGATTTATGCAAACATTTCAAAAAGACGTGTATTTTAATGTTCAGGTGGGCAAAAAGTAAATATGATCGTTTTGCATTTATTATGTAAACATTTTACAGACTTTTCTATTATTACACTATTAACTTCGACATTAATAAACAGTCTAAAATGTCTAAAATAAGGGTTGCTTTTTTTGCTGAAATACTGCTGGAAGATTTTGATGGTGCATCCAGGACCATCTTCCAAATCATCCGAAAAATACCGGAACATCAATTTGAATTTTTGTTTATTTGTGGTGTTCCTCCTGAAGATGGATTTGCTTATGAAGTTTTTGAAGTACCAGCCATTACGATTCCATTTAATAAAAATTACAAAATGGCAGTTCCCTATTTTCATAAGTGTAAACTAAATGAAAAACTGGAAGACTTCAAACCTGACATCATACACATTTCCACTCCATCACCGCTTGGGACTTTTGGATTGGAATATGCTAAAACGCAAGGTATTCCGGTCATCACCATCTACCACACTCATTTTATTTCTTACATAGACTATTATCTCGAACACATAAGTATATTGGTCGATCCTGTAAAAAATATGATTGTACATAAACTGAAGAAGTTTTATGAAGACTGTGACATGGTATACATGCCCACCAGGATTATGGTCTCCGAACTGAACCATCTTGGAATTTCTGATCACAATATGAAAATTTGGCCCAGAGGACTTGACACATCAAATTTTGATCCTGAAAAACGGAACGTTTCTTTTATTAAAAACCTGACCGGCAATGACAGACCCAATATACTTTTTGCCAGCAGACTGGTCTGGGAAAAAAACCTGAAAACTTTAATCAAAATCTATAAAAAATCCATCAAGCGTGGATTATTATTCAATTTTATCATAGCCGGGGATGGTGTTGCCCTCGAAGAAATGAAAGAAGCCATGCCTTCGGCCTATTTTTTGGGCAAACTCACTCATGAACAATTGGCTACGGTGTATGCTTCATGCGATGTATTCCTATTTACTTCTGTCACTGAAACGTATGGCAATGTAGTAGCAGAAGCTATGGCTTCAGGATTACCATGTGTGATAGCCAATAGGTGGGTCTGCAGGATTTATAGAAGATGGAGTCAATGGTTTTCTATGCCAGCCTGAGTCTTCCAACGATTATCTGGGTAAAATATCCAAAGTGCTTTTTGAAAATGAATTGCGTGAACAGTTTATCGAAAAAGGCCTCCACTTTACTTCAAAACTAAAATGGGAATCTCTGACGGATATTTATTTTAATGATCTGAAAACACTAACCGGTAAAGAAAAACCTGTACTGGCAGAAGTAGAATAAAATGGCTGTACTTTTTATTACGCACAAATATCCTCCTGCAGTCGGCGGTATGGAAAAACAAAGTTTTGAACTTATACAAGGATTTACAGACGTTGATCATAATTTTGCCATACACTTTGACGGAAAACAAAATATTATTCTTTTTTTCCTGTCCTTACGGAAGCGAGTACATGATACTTTGCGACAGCACCCTGAGATTACAACTATACATTTGAATGATGGTCTGATGGGTGTGTTTTTTTATCTGCTTGGCATAAAAAGCCATGGAAAAAAAGTTGTCATTACGTTTCATGGGTTGGATGTAGTTTTCCCCTTGTCCTGGTATCAAAAATATGTTCTGCCCAAACTGCAAAATTATGATGCTTTTATTTGTGTCAGTCAAGCCACCAAAGATGCTTGTCTGATAAGAGGATTTTCGCCAAAAAAACTGTTTGTGGTAAATAATGGGGTAAATATTCCTCAGGATTATTCTGACTTCAATCATGAAACTACAAAAAAAGCATTATACAACCTGGGCATAGATCTGGAAAATGACATTATACTACTATCTATAGGCAGACCAGTCAAAAGAAAAGGATTCAGTTGGTTTGCAGATGAGGTAATGCCACTATTGGATGATCGGTTTAAATTTGTGCATATTGGAAATACCGGCGCAACAGAACCGTATTTTATGAAATGGTTACCAAAAAAAATCGTTAAACTGCTAGACTTATTTACAGGCAGACCAAATGATGCTGAAGCGCTGATCAAAGCTGCCGAACAAAATAAAAATATCATACTTGCCGGAAAGGTGTCTGACGAATTAAAGAATACCTGTATTGCGTCAGCCACTTGCATGCTGATGCCCAATATACAGGATGATGGCGATATGGAAGGATTTGGACTTGTTGCTCTGGAAGCATCCATTCAGGGAAAAACTGTGCTGGCTGCAGGTATCGAAGGAATTACCGATGCAGTACATGATGGTAAAAATGGTTATCTCCTTCCATCAGGGGATGCTGAAGCCTGGGAAGATAAAATCATGCTGATTGCCGAAAACAATCATTTATTTGATGCAAATATCAAAAAGTATACTGCAGAGCATTTTTCATGGGAAAAGATGGTGAACAGATACAGGAAGGTATTTGATACCATAAATACCTAATCCAAATCTGATTGAAGTCATGGCAAAAACCAAACTACAGGTATTGCAGTGATTTAAGATCAGACTCTAAGGATTCGTACAATGCTTTATCGTCAGAAAAATAAATAAGCCACGCTATTGAGCTGAAAACAAATGCTATAGGCACAGATAGCCAAAGAGAAAGGTGACCATCTACTCCGGATACCATATCTGTCAGAAAAACGACAAACAATGGAAAAAAGATAAAATAGGCCAGTTTTACTGCAGAATAACGCATTTCCTTCAGATAAAATCCTTCCCAAAGATACTTGTCAAAGTTATTTTTATGTTCAGTCAAAAGAATGGTGGCACTTTTGAGTCGCTGTCTGATAAAAATAAAATAGGCGATACCTGCCACAACACAGACCAATGAAAAATAAGTATTAAAAAATACAAAATGCAGAAATGCAGAAATGGTAGAAACCAGCATGAGAACATTAAACATAATCATGTATTCCTGCTTGTCTGTGTCCTGTTTCATCTTACGAATAAGTTCTATTCTCTTGGCTTCACCAGGAGATATTTTCACTTCGTGGTTAAAATGTTTTTCGGTTTCTGCTATAATATCTTTTAGTCGTTGGGTTTTATCTTCTATAATTACGGGTTTTATATCTTCTGACATAACTCAAATTTTATAATAATAATGGCAAATATATTACATATTTACAATATAATGCATACTTTAATATCTGAATATGTGAAATTTATAAATAAATGGATTATTTTCTAACCTGCCACCGCAATGGATAAAATGGAAATACTTTTGGCGCCGCCATCTTTTAGCTTTAGACAGCAGGCTTCCAGGGTAGCTCCTGTAGTGACTACATCATCCACCACCAGCACATGTCTGCCCGATATTTCTTCAGGTTTGCGAAGCACAAATACTTCGGAGACATTTTCAACACGTTCTGTCCTTGATTTGCCGGTTTGGGAGGTAGTTTCGGTTTCTTTTATCAAAATATCATCGGCAAGGGCTACATGAATCGCTGCACTGACTGCTTTTCCAAATATTGTACTTTGGTTATACCCTCTTCTGCGAACTTTTTTGGGATGTACAGGTACAGGGATAATAATATCAGGAACACTGAAAATAGGTGAATCCAATAGTTTTTTGCCTGCGATTTCGCCCAAAACTTCACCAATTTCTTTCCGCTTTTTGTATTTGAGATTATGAAGCATGACCTGAACGATACTTCCTTCCCTAAATCGAAGCAATGCTGCACCATGTAGTATATTTACCCGTCCTCTAAAATGTTTGGTTACCTCATTTTCCTTCAATATAAAATGGTCTGTATAAGGCATGACATGCAGACATTCCACACAAAATGCAGCATCACGGGTTTTGGGCAGTTTATTACAAGCCAGACATAGATCAGGAAATAGTACGTGGATCAAGTCTCTGCCAAGTGCTTTGATGTAGGAGGATAGTTTATTCATATGGAAAAGTTATATAAAATTGCTAAATAACAGTTTTGCTGATTTGTTTTATTGCTAAATTACGGAGCTTCATACCATCCTCACATTTCCTTTTTCAAATATTCAGCAGTATATCCTTTTTTCTGCTTTATCAAATTTTCGGGACTACCGGCAAATAAGATATTACCACCAGCTTTGCCGCCTTCAGGACCCAGATCTACTACATAATCAGATACTTTGATCACATCCATATTGTGCTCGATGATGATGACAGTATTTCCTTTTTCTACCAGCTTATCAATGACTCCGAGCAACTGTTTGATATCGTCAAAATGCAGTCCTGTCGTCGGTTCGTCCAGGATATAAATGGTATTTCCTGTATCTTTTTTAGAGAGTTCTTCAGATAGTTTTACACGTTGTGCTTCGCCACCAGAAAGTGTGGTAGCTTGCTGACCAAGTGTAATATAACCAAGACCTACACTATCCAATGTTTTGAGCTTTCTATATATAGATGGTATACTTTTAAAAAATTCAGTAGCGTCTTCTACTGACATATCCAATACATCAGATATAGACTTACCTTTAAATAGAATCTCCAGGGTTTCTCTGTTGTACCTTTTCCCCATACACTGCTCACAATCGACTAAAACATCGGGCAGAAAATTCATTTCTATGAGCTTTTTGCCTGCACCTTCGCAAGTTTCGCATCGGCCACCTGCTACATTAAAAGAAAATCTGCCCAGCTGATAACCACGAATTTTAGCTTCCGGCATATTGCCAAACAACTTTCTGATATCTGTAAATACGCCTATATAAGTAGCTGGATTTGACCTCGGAGTACGTCCTATCGGGGATTGATCTATTTCGATGACTTTATCCAGATGTTCGAGCCCGGCAATACTTTTGTAAGGCAAAGGTTTCTGGATACTGTTATAAAAGTGTTGTCTTAATATGGGGTATAATGTTTCGTTGATCAAAGATGACTTCCCACTACCGGATACACCCGTGACACAGATGAGTGTACCAAGAGGAAGCTTGATATCGACGTTTTTGAGATTATGGCCTGTGGCACCTTTTAGCTCTAAAAATTTGCCATTGCCTTTTCGTCTCGATTTTGGTACTTCTATACGGAGTCTATTGCTGAGATATCCTGCCGTCGTACCTCCAAGTTTCAAAAACTCTTCCGGTGTACCCATCGTCACTATCTCACCACCATGCATACCTGCGCCTGGACCCAGATCTATGATATAATCCGATGCCAGCATAATGTCTTTGTCATGCTCCACAACTAACACAGAATTGCCTATTTCTGTCAGGTCTCTGAGTGCTTTGATGAGTTTGTGGTTGTCACGCTGATGCAATCCTATACTGGGTTCATCCATGATATAGGTGATACCGGTGAGTTGGCTGCCTATCTGACTGGCGAGTCTGGTACGTTGGGATTCGCCACCGGAAAGCGTGCGTGTGGTACGATTTAGATTGAGATATCCGAGACCTACTTCCAGTAAAAATCCGACTCTGAGCCTTATTTCTTTTAGAATTTCAAAAGAAACGGTTTTCTGTTTTTCATCCATATAGGCTGGCAATTCACCTATCCAGACATGAAGCTCATCAATGTTCATTTCTGCCAGATGACCTATATGTTTTTCACCCAACTTAAAGTGGAGGGACTCTTTTTTGAGACGGAAACCTTCGCAACTTGGGCAAGGTACGATACTTAAAAAATCTTCGGCCCATGACCTTATCTTTTCTGAACTGGAATCCCGGTACCATCGCTCCACCATATTGACAATACCTTCGTTGGCAAGGTCGTAAAGGTAGTCATTGGCAACGTTTCCGTAGGTGACCCCATACGAATTGTCACCACCATTCAGGATCATATCCAATGCTTTTTCCGGTATTTTATCAACGGGTGTATCAAAACTAAAGGTATAATCTGCAGCTATTTTTTTCAGCTGTTTGAAAGTATTATTGTCTCTTACTGCTCCAAATGGTTTTATGGCTTCCTGATTGATGCTCTTGGACTTATCAGGAATGATTTTGTTCATATCCGCTTTATGTTGTTCACCCAGGCCATTACAGTCAGGACAAGCACCATACGGCGAATTGAATGAAAAGTTATTGGGTGAAGGTTCATCATACGATACGCCGGAAATTGGATCCATGAGACTTTTGGAGTAGGCTTTCATCGTTTTATCATCGGTATCGATGATCATAATGAAGTCATTTCCCAGTTTGAGTCCCATTTGAAGGGAAGCGGTGAGTCGTTCTATTTTGTCCGTTTCTACTTTTAGCCTATCTACTACGATCTCTATGTCGTGTACCTTGTACCTGTCGAGCTGCAATCCCTGGACCAGGTCAACTATCTCTCCATCTATCCTTACTTTTGTAAATCCTTTTTTCCGTGTCTGGTCGAATAACTCCCGATAATGGCCCTTACGAGCTCTGATGACAGGAGCCAGAATAGCTATTTTTTTGCCTTCAAAATTTGATTGTACATGGGTGACTATTTGATCTTCTGTGTATTTGACCATTTTTTCTCCGGTGACGAAAGAATAAGCCTCTCCTACCCTGGCATATAAAAGACGGAGGAAATCATATATCTCTGTGGTCGTTCCAACCGTTGATCTGGGATTCCATGCGGTTGTCTTTTGTTCTATGGAAATGACGGGACTGAGACCATCTATCTTTTCGACTTCAGGCCTGTCCATTGATCCTATGAATTGCCGGGCATATGCAGAAAATGTCTCCATATATCTACGCTGACCTTCAGCATACAGGGTATCAAAAGCAAGTGAAGACTTACCACTACCACTCAGACCGGTAATGACCACAAGTTGGTTTCTTGGTATTTTTACGGAAACATTTTTGAGATTATTTTCGTTGGCACCGATGATCGTGATGAAATCATCTGCGGTGATGGTATCTTCGTACGGGTATGTTAAATCTTGCATGAGTCTGATGTAATCAAAAAATAAAAGCTATATCAAGAGAATAGTATTTGAATGAAAAATGTTTTTAAATCCTTCTGTTTTGAATAATAAAATAAATCATCAAAAATTTTCACCCTTCATACGTTCAAAATAAGCATCAAATAAAAGTTGCAACCTGCCTACAGACTTCATGACTGTGGCAATGACAGCTTCTACAGTAGTTTCCGTGATGGCGGACTTGGGAAAACACACATTGGAAACAATAGAAAATACCGCCACTTTGATGCCTGCGTGTTTTGCGACGATGACTTCCGGAATAGTGGACATACCCAGGATATCTGCCCCCATGATGCGAGCCATCTTGTATTCAGCTGGTGTCTCCAGACTAGGACCCTGTAAACCCAGATAAACACCTTGTTTGAGCGAAAGACCGAGGTTATCAGCTATTTTTCCAAAGCTAAGTATCATTTCAGCATCGTATGCCTGCAACATATCAGGAAATCTAAGACCTAGTCGCTCATCGTTGAACCCTCGAAGCGGATGTTCAGGCATAAGATTGATATGATCGGTCACCTGCACGATATCACCTTCATTAAAATGTGGATTAATCCCACCTGCAGCATTGGTCAATATCATTTTTTCTACGCCCAGTGCTTTTAATACCCTGATGGGAAAAGTGATTTCAGCAGCAGAATATCCTTCGTAATAATGAAATCGACCTGCCATAACTACAACAGGTACACCGGATTTATATCCAAAAACCAATTTGCCCTGGTGACTTGCCACCGTCGATACAGGAAAATGTGGTATCTCACTATACGGAATTTCGATAATATCTGTCAATGACTGTGCAAAATCACCTAAGCCAGTACCTAAGACCACCGATATCTTTGCTTCGGGAATCAGAATGCGCTCAATATATGTTTTGCTCTCTTGAATTTTATCAAAAAGTGATATCATAAATGAAACTATATTTGGGTGCAAGATACAAAATAGACTCGGGAAAGGTAACCACTATTTACAGCAAGAAAACTAAGTAAGATCGGGAAAGTGCAGTTTTTGTCAAACTAAGTGATATCGATCAGTAAAAAAAATACTAATTCAAACGTTTTATTTACCTTTTACACTTCTTTTACACTCTTTTACATCCTATGTCTTGATAATAAGTTAAAACTTGTTTTCTTTGAGGCAAAATAGACACTTATGCGGATGTACCCAGGAAAATATTCAATATACTGTATGATCGTTTTTTGTTTGACATCTTGTGGTATGGGCAAGAACAATCAGACAATGGATACATCTATAAAATCCAATGGTGGTGATAAAATAATACGTGCTTCCATCATTCAGAAAATAAAAGAACTGGACCATAAACCAGTGGAAGAACGAATCGCTCTTTACAAAAAACTAAAAAAAGAAAGTCCTGATGCCTACAATTTCGAAAACGAAGATGAAATCACCATGTACGGTTATGGTTTTTTATGGGCAGATAAAATTGACGAAGCTTTCGCTATATTTCAATTGATCGTAGATGAATTTGGATCTGCAAACGCTTATGATAGCCTGGCGGAAGCGTATCTCAAAAAAGGAGACAGGGATGTTGCCTTGGCAAATTATGAAAAATCATTGGCCATGAATCCGGACAATTTTAATGCAGAAGACCAAATAGAAGCCATCAAACACCCTGAGAAAAAACCATTGACACCAGCAGAAAAATTTAACAAAATATATACCGCTGAAGCATACAAAGCCGACCTGGATCAGCTATCCAAATCGATCGTGAAAATCCACCCAAATGTATTCAAATTTATATCGCAAAAAAAATTTACAGATATTGTAGAAAAATGTAAATCTCAGATCACGGAAAACACCAAATTCGGCGAGTTCTCTTACTTATGCAACAAAATCATAGCCAGTATAAACTGTGCACACACCGGAATGGGAGGCCTGTATCCGGAAAACGAAATGTTGCCCCAAGCGCTAAAATTTCCCATACAGACGCGATGGATAGGAAGTCAATTATATGTCATTGATCCTATGAATAATAGCGACGAATTAAAACCTAAAGACGAAATATTGGCCATCAATGGTGTACCGGTTGCTACACTTATTGATGATATTTATCAACATGTAGTAGCACAGGGTATGGTCAAAACGACCAAAAATCATACATTTAATACCTTATCATCAAGCTTAATACCTTACTCACTTGGCTTGCCGGAAGAGTATTCTCTTACCTTGAAAGGAGCTCAAAAGCCAATAGTCCTGCGTAAGTCAGAGAAAGCAGTAGGTCCTTATTGGGATTATCTGCAATATTGTGAGAAGCAGTTGTGTTTTGAATTTTTGGAAGACAAAAA
Organism: Saprospiraceae bacterium; assembly: GCA_016714445.1. Classification (GTDB taxonomy): domain Bacteria; phylum Bacteroidota; class Bacteroidia; order Chitinophagales; family Saprospiraceae; genus OLB9. The sequence continues at coordinate 666,403 of JADJNF010000009.1, forward strand.
GGCAGCACTTCTGACCATCACCTCATTTAACTATTACTCCTGGAATAATCTGCAGGAATTTGTTGATTTTATAGATCAAAGCTTTAGAGAAATCAAAGAAAAAGGTGTCCAAAATCTGATCATTGATGTACGCTATAATAGTGGAGGTTCACAGTCTTCTGCCATCCATTTACTAAAGTATTTGGTAGACAAACCTTTCACTTATTATTCTAAAGCCGATTTTCCGGGTAAAATGGGAAAAATCGAAGGGGAAGAAGTCATTTTCCCCAATGATAATGGTTACAATGGTAAGGTCTTGTTTTTGATCGACGGTATAGGAAACTCCACCACAGGGCATTTTATGTCATTGGTTAAGTTCTTAAAGTTAGGTACAATCATCGGCGAAGAACTGGGTTCCAATCAGTTTTGTTCAGCAGGCTCCAACAGTTGCAGACTAAAAAACACCAAACTCAATTATTATGTAGCCAATAATACCCACATCTCCACAGCAACTACACTACCTGATGAAAAAGGAATTTTGCCCGATCATTTTGTTAGCCAGAATATAGATGATGTGATCAATCGAAAAGATGTGGTAAAGGAATTTGCTTTGGGGCTTTTGAAATGAACACACAGTAATAAAACAATTAGAAATAATATTTCTTAAAATCTGAAAAATGAACAACCATTTTCTAAATATAAATCACCTATTACTGTCATTACTATTTTTTGTGACATCCTGTAATGGGCAAGTCAAAACAGACCCACCCCAAGTTATTATAAATCAACAAATACCAATTGAAGGTGATCACCCAAAAATTGTAAGGACACAAGGTGCTTCATCTGGAAATTTAACCTGTGCGTTGGAGGACCGAGATGGCAATCTTTGGTTCAGCACAGATGGAGAAGGCGTTTACCGCTTTGATGGAAAATCATTTACCAATTTTACCTCGAAAGATGGACTTTTAAATAATACAACGACTACCATTATACAGGATAAATCAGGGCATATCCTGATTGGAACAAATGCAGGAATATGTAAGTATGATGGGAAAATATTTAGCAAATATTTTGAATCGGATACTTTGAACAATTTAAGAATTATAGCCCTTTTGGAAGATAGAGATGGAAACATTTGGTTTAGTGCGATGAATAAAGGAGTTTATCGATATGATGGAACCAAACTTTCCCATTTTCTTTACAATTATAAGCACCCAATCTTTGCTGACAAGCAAGAAAAAATGATTAGTGATATTATACAAGATAAAAAAGGGAACATCTGGTTCAGTTCTTTTAATAGAGGTGGCGCTTGGCGATACGATGGAAAAACACTTACTCACTTTCTCCCATCTGCCGATTATTATTCATTCTTTGAAGATGAAAGAAGTCATGCCTATTCTGATTCTGATACAAAATATGTCCATTCACCTGACTACATTACAGATGATATGATTCATTCTATGACAGAAGATACATCCGGAAATCTTTGGTTTGCCACCAGAAGACACGGAATTTGTATATATAATGGAAAAATATTTACAAGTTTTAAAGGAAATGAAGTATTTGGTAAAATTAGTCCCATTACAATTTTAGAAGATAAAAAGGGAACTATTTGGCTGGGAACAGAAGAATCTGGTGTCTTCTCCTATGATGCCCGCCTGAATGACGAAGTCGGGCAGGGAAAAACTTTTAAAAATTATACCACAACTGATGGACTAGTCAACAATTCAGTTCGTAGTATTTTAGAAGATAAATACGGTAATCTTTGGTTTGGTACAAGATGGTTTGGATTGAGCCGCTTTGATGGAAAAACCTTCACCACTTTCTCAGAATACAAAGAAGAATGACATCATCTCTGTTGCCCCCAATACTGAAAAAACCGACACAAATAGGATTACTCAAATGATAGTGCTATAAAGCGCACCTTTTATTGTAATTATAAAATAAAAACCTAGACAGGTGCAATATAGTGCGGTTTAATGCTCTTTTTATTGATATTTTAAAAATTAGTGCTATATTTGCATGAAATAATGCTTTATAATGCACTTTACAGAATTAATAAAAACGATAAAGGATCGTAGGGAAGCCCTACAAGTAACACAGGAAGGATTAGCTGCAATATCAGGCGTTGGATTGAGAACACTAAAACAGTTTGAAAGCGGAAAAGGAAATCCTACACTATTAACATTGCAAAAGATATCTGAAGTGTTAGGTATGGAGCTTTGCCTAAAAATTAAAAATATATCGCCAACTAAATGAGAAAAGCCAAAGTATTATTCAAGAATGAAGAAGCAGGTATCTTGACGCAACACGATGATGGTTCGTTTTCATTTAGATATCACGATGACTGGTCAGACAATAACAGCAAACAAAGCATCAGTCTCACTTTACCGAAAACCGAAAAAGAATTTCATTCGGAATACCTGTTTCCTTTTTTTTACAACATGCTTCCTGAAGGTTCTAATAAACAAGTGGTTTGTAAACTAAATAGAATCGACCGGGAGGACCACTTCGGATTGCTGATGTCTACTGCAAAAAATGATAGCATAGGTGCTGTCAGAGTTATTAAAATAGAAAGTGAATGAGTTTACCAATAATTAAATATTGTCCAGGCACATTATCTGAAGGTTTTGATACGTATAGCAGAACTGCTCTGAATAGAGTTTTTCAGGGCAAAAAAGTACATCATGTTTTGCCATACGATTCTCCAACAACCAACCCGGAAACCGATGAGCTATTTGAAGAAAATCGAAGAAGAATGTCTATATCAGGTGTACAAGAAAAATTCTCTGTATTGCTTGACAAAAACAAGTTAAGGCTTATTAATGAAGGTGAACATGGAACTTATATTCTGAAACCAATTCCAGCCTCAGGTAAAAAGCGAGATCAAATGCCCGCCAATGAGCATTTAACCATGCAAATTGCCCGTCAGGTGTATGGAATAGAGACTGCAGAAAATGCATTGATATTTTTTAATGATGGTACACCCGCATACATCACCAAAAGATTTGATGTAACAGAAAATGGCTCAAAATTGGCTCAGGATGACTTTGCATCCTTAGCAAAAAGAACCCCACAAACCCATGGAGAACATTACAAATATCTCGGTAATTATTTGGATATATTTGAATTAATGCGCAACTATTTAACAACTTACAAATTAGATGCACCTAAACTTTTAAAAATACTTCTCTTTAATTATCTTTTTTCAAATGGAGATGCACACTTTAAAAATTTCTCCATTTTAGAAACATCTTTTGGCGATTATCGACTAAGCCCGGCTTATGATTTGCTAAATAGCCATATTCATATAGAAGATAAAGACTTTGCTCTGGAAGATGGCCTATTGCCTAAAAATTTAGCCCAAAGCAAAATAGGTTTACAATTTGCCACACTAGCGGAGAAAGCAGAAATAAATGAAAAGACTTTTCAGGATATTATATCATTGATGATTTCCAAATCAGATATAGTTGAAAAAATGGTAGCTGCTTCTTTTCTAAATGATACCACTAAGAGAAATTATTTCCAATCGTTTCAGGGCCGTTTAAACCAACTGTCCAAAGTGTGAGATGTGAACTTATAAAGTATACGTGAAATGGCATTCAATACCAATGAGTACTGGTGGTAAAATTACCTGCAAGAAATTGGCAGTTTTGTGTAGCGTATTCACATTTGTGGTTCATGAAATTTAGTTCTTAGCAACTATAATCGTGCTGACAAACGTAAACTTCTTGACGCGGAAAATCATACGTCTCATGCCCTCAGACAAATAGGAACATGGCAAATTGCCATGCCCCCACATTCCGACATTCAAACCCAAATAAGTCAATAAGCCACTTTTGCAAAACCGCGCTATTTTCTCCAACAGGCACATAGGTCTATGTGAACAATCATTAATGGCAAAGATTCAGTATTTACCATTCACAATATACTATCCAATCAACTTTTACATTTCGTTTACATTTTTTTACCGGCACTTTACTAAAGCCTAGCACAAAGACTTGTAGTTTTGCTGCAATTGATACTAAAAATAAACAGATGAAAGTAAAATCAGATAAGCCATTCATATTTATTCTTTGCTGCACATTTTTGATTGTTTCCACAATCTCTTGTAGTCATCAAAGTCAATCAAAGGAGAGAAATCAGATAGTAAAGGCTCAAACTACTGAAAGTAGAATTGACTCAACCCTGTTGAAATATACAAGTGGAGTTCGTTCAATTTTAGAAGATAGTAAAGGAAATATCTGGTTTGGCAGTTACAATGAAGGAGTGTGTTTGCTTCGTAATGGAAAACTCCAATATTTCACAACAGAAAACGGATTAAGTGACAATCAGGTAAGGAGTATTTATGAAGATAAAAATGGCATAATCTGGTTCGAATGTGGGATAGGATTAAGTATTTATGATGGACAAAAAGTAACCGTTTACAAAGAAAGAAATTATAATTCGAAAAAACAGTGGAAATCAACGGATAATGACCTTTGGTTTAAAACCGATGAAACTGTTGGCTATAATAAACTTGAAGAGCATCCGGGGGTTTATCAATATGACGGCAATAACCTTTATTACCGCTCCTTCCCAATAAAACCAAAATCAGGAGAGGAAAACGTCTATTCCATTTCAACACCTTTTGTAAATGGAACTAATGGAAAGGTATGGTTCGGAACATATAGTGCATTGATTGGGTACGATGGCAAGCAATTTGAAATTTTTGATGATGAAAAATTAGGATTAAATGGTACAACAGAATCTTTGCATATTCGAAGCATAATGGAAGACAGCAAGGGTAATCTCTGGATTGGAAATAATTGCGGTAATAATACAGTCGGAGGAATCGGAGTATTGAGATATGATGGCAAAGAATTTACTCATTTTACAAAACAACAAGGGTTAAGAAAAGATATCACCAAAGCTAGCTCTTTGGACAGAGTTTTCTCCATGTGTGAAGACAATTTGGGCAATATTTGGTTTGGAACGGTTGAGTCAGGTGTTTGGCGCTATGATGGGCAGACCATGAAAAACTTTACCAAAAAAGATGGTCTCGATGGTGATATGGTTTGGATTATTTACAAAAGCAAAACAGGTGAAATGTGGTTTGGCGGAGGTCCCAATGGTGTATATCGTTTCACGGGTAAGTCTTTTGAAAGAAAATTCTAAATAAAAAGAAATGTTGAAACACGCAATCGTTTTTACTTTCCTGAAAATAATCCTTCTTTGCACTTCCTGCAATGAACCAGGTAAAAAAGAGTTACAAAAAGATAAAGAACATCCAAAACTTATAAAAAACTCAGGAAATGGCAATGTATCATGTGGTTTGCAGGACAAAACAGGTAACCTTTGGTTTGGAACATCAGATAATGGACTTTATAAATATGATGGAAAATCGTTTCATCAATTTTTGGTGTCCGATGGGCTGAATAGTAATGAAATTTCTTGTCTTTTGGAGGATAGAGATGGAAAAATTTGGATAGGCACTAAAGAAGGAATTTGTTTTTACGACCCTTCGAATTCGCCCAGGACAGGTGGTAAAACATTTGCCAAAATCCAGATTCCTTTACCAAAAAACCTGCCTCCTAATAAGAACCCCTACTATCAAAACCATTGGATTTACAGTATGTTACAAGCAAAAAACGGAAAATTATGGTTTGTAACAATTGACGGTGTTTATATTTACGATGGAAAATCTTTTACTCATTTTCCATTGAATGAAGCCCCAAATGGCTTTTTGACCAGTAATGATAAAGTGGAACGTATTTTAGAAGATAAAGCAGGTAACATTTGGTTTGGTGGACGAACCAATGAAGGTGTTTTTCGTTACGATGGAAAATCTGTAACCCAGTTTAAACTACCAGAATTAATCCAGGGTCAAAATGGTCCAAGGCCAAAAACTCATAGTTGGGGGTGGCCTCAATGGCAGGACAAAAACGGCAATATTTGGTTCAGTAGTTGGGGTGGAGCCTACCGGTACGATGGAAAAACATTTACAAGTTTTACAACAAAAGATGGTTTGCCAAGGGAAGTCACCCGAATTATAGAAGACAAAAAGGGAAATCTTTGGTTTGGTGCCAGTGATGGACTTAGACATTACGATGGTAAAACTTTCACCTATTTTAAAGAGGGATTAATCAATCCCTGGATTTGGGAAATTTTGGAAGATAAAACTGGAAATCTTTGGGTGGGAACTAGAGAAACAGGTCTATACCTTTTTGATGCCCGCCTGAATGACGAAGTCGGGCAGGGAAAAACATTTATTAATTATTCAGATTAAAAACAGGTAAGTAAAGAGCTAATTAACAAAAGTAATGAACCACTGACAACTAATAAGTTTTCGTGGGATGTCCAACTCCAGGCTTTCAACCCGGGTGGATAACTTAATCGTGCAGGAAGAAAAACAATTACTTTTTTATAAAAGAGATATAACCAAAGTTTTCGGCTTTTCCTAATCCTAAACGATTGTTTATTCCAGGGTCAATTAGTACTAAAAAATGACATAAATCTATGTCCAATAAAAAAACATCAAAATAAAAAAAGCAGACATTAAAAAAATACCCGAATACTTTGAGAAGTATATTGCTTTGGCACTTAGACCATAGATCTAAATTGGTTTGCATCACACCTGTGTTCAAAACTAAAAAAAACAGCTTCAAAAATATCCATTATACCGATATTTACATCATCTTTATCCGATCATAAGTTATACCTAAATGAGTTTTGTTTTTAATGTTATAAAAAATTTATAATCAATATTTTGTATGTCATATTTTAGAAAATACAAAAAACAAAATATTTACAATTCAATCTTATATATCTTTTTATTAGGATTAATATCCACTATATTTTTGAATTGTTCAACTGATCGTACTTCAGGTCAAGATATAACTTATAACACCCACATCCGCCCCATCCTCTCAGACAAATGCTTCAAATGTCACGGTCCGGATGCCAATAAACGTAAATCAGGATATAGATTAGATACTGAAGAAGGGGCTTTTGCGGCACTAAAAGACTACAAGGATAAATATGGTATCGTGGCAGGTCACCCTGAAAAATCAGATGTATTCCTGCGCATCACATCCAAAGATCCAGACTATTTGATGCCGCCGCCAGAATCTAATCTGTCATTAACTTCAGATGAAATCTCTCTGATCGAAAAATGGATCAAAAATGGAGCTCCATATCAAAAACACTGGTCATTTATCCCATTAAAAGCAACACCAATTCCCGATGTGAAGTCAACATGGGCTAATAATGAAATCGACCGTTATATAGTCCAAAAGCTACAGGAAAATGACTTGCAGCCATCTGAAGTATCATACGACGCCGCCTTACTCAAGCGAATGATGCACGATATCATTGGTCTTCCTCCTAATTTAGCGGAACAAGATGAGTTTGCAAAGACACCTAATGCTAAAACTTATGAAAAACTCCTAGATAAAGCCTTGGCCAATCCACAGTATGGCGAAAAAATGGCCATTTTCTGGATGGATGTAGCTCGGTATGCAGACAGTCATGGATATCAGGATGATGGCCTTCGTACGATGTGGCCATGGAGAGACTGGGTGATCCATGCTTTTAATAAGAATTACGATTATAAAAAATTTGTCACCTGGCAACTGGCTGGCGATCTACTGTCTGATAAAAATAAAGAAACCATCCTGGCAACGGGGTTCAACAGAAATCATAAAATCACTCAGGAAGGTGGTGTCATAGACGAAGAATATCGCATAGAATATGTCACAGATCGCACCAATACATTTGGTAAAGGATTACTTGCCATGACTTTTGAGTGTGCCAAATGCCATGATCACAAATACGATCCCATCTCTCAAAAAGATTATTTTTCCACCTTTGCATTTTTTGATCAAGTGGACGAAAAAGGCCTCTTGGGCGATATTTCTTTGGCATCACTGGCAGATCCTCCTTACATGACGATAACCAAAGAAGATAAAGAAGGCATCCTAAGTTTCATTAGTAAATTGGATACTGGAAAAGTTGACGTCATGATCATGAAAGACAGTACAGGCATCAGAAAGACCAAACTACTGGAACGAGGTGTATATGATCGCCCTGGAGAAGTAGTCTCGCCCGGTACTCCTGAATCAATACTAAAATACGACCCCAAAAAGTTTGAACAAAACAGAATGGGACTTGCCAAATGGATGTTTGACTCACAAAATCCACTTACAGCTAGGGTGTTTGTTAATTTTATTTGGCAGGAGTTTTTTGGTAAAGGCATAGTGAAGACGTCGGGTGATTTTGGTCTACAAGGCGACCTGCCTTCCCATCCTGAGTTATTGGACTGGCTGGCTTACGATTTTATGACTCATGGTTGGGATATCAAAAGATTGGTCAAACAGATTGCCATGTCTTCCACTTACAAACAATCATCAAAGGTCAGTTCTGAACACATCCAAAAGGATCCTGAAAATGTATTTCTAGGACGTGGTCCCAGATTGCGGCTTTCGGCAGAATTGCTCAAAGATCATATCCTGGCTTCTAGTGGCCTCCTGAATCCTGTCATAGGTGGACCAAGTGTAAAACCTTATCAACCGAAAGGTCTGTGGGAAAGTGCTACGTCAGGTCGTGGCCAATTGGCATCATATGTGGAAGATCAGGGTGACAAAAGATATCGACGTGGGTTGTATCATTTTATCAAACGAACCGTACCACCACCATCCATGCTTATATTTGATGCGTCCAACAGAGATCAGTGTGAGGTGAAAAGGTCATCTACCAATACACCATTACAATCTTTGGTATTGATGAATGACTATCAGGTATTGGAAGCAGCCAGGCATTTAGCCATAAAAACACAAAATGAGAAATCAAGTAATGAAGTTAAATTCGAGCAATTATTCAGAAAAATTGTCTGTAGAGCGCCCAAACCTAATGAAATCAAAAAAATTAAAGATTTTCACCAAACTACAGTAACTGCCATGGACGATAAAAAAGCAAAAGAGATCGTATTTTTTGGCGATTTTAAAGAAACAGCAGACATAGACATTAAGGGTACGGCTGCCATGATGCAAACTGTACAGTTATTATTTAATCTCGAAGAAACTTCGACAAGATGAGCAATCCATTTTTTGAACACCGACTTAATATCAATCGAAGACATTTTCTGAGCAAGATGAGTGTAGGCTTAGGAAGCGTAGCTTTAGGTTCCCTGCTGATCAAAGATCTTTTTAAAGATCCCGAAAATGCAGCTGACAGCATTATCAATGGTTTACCACACTTTGCCCCAAAGGCAAAAAGAGTCATCTATCTGTTTCAGAATGGAGCGTCTTCACAATTGGAGACTTTTGATTACAAACCTATGCTCAATAAAATGTTTGGTCAGGACCTGCCGGAATCCATCAGAAATGGACAGCGTCTCACAGGCATGACGGCCAATCAGGATAAATTTCCTTTGGTGGGATCATATTTCCCATTCAAACAATATGGCAATGCAGGCACTTGGGTGAGTGATCTATTTCCCAATATGGCCAAAATTGTAGACGATATCTGTGTCATCAAATCTATGCACACGGAAGCGATCAATCACGATCCGGCACTTACTTTTATGCAGACTGGCGCACAACAGGGTAATCGTCCGAGTATGGGTGCATGGTTGAGTTATGGATTGGGTTCAGAAAACCAAAATCTTCCTGCTTATTGTGTCCTCTTGTCCAAAGGTAAGGGAAATGGTCAGGGAGTCTATTCCAAACTGTGGACCAATGGTTTTTTAGACAGCAAACATCAAGGTGTACAATTTAGCAATAGCGAAGAAAGAGTCCTGTATCTCAATGATCAAAATGGTATAACACGCGATGACCGAAGGCAAATGCTGGACAAACTCAATGAGTTAAATTCCATGAATTTTGAAGATACCGGTGATCCTGAAATCAAAACAAAAATAGAACAGTACGAACTGGCCTATCGCATGCAAACTGCAGTGCCGGAAATTACAGATATCTCCAAAGAACCCGATTCAGTGATTAAGTTGTATGGTCCCGATTGTCTGGTGCCAGGTACCTATGCCAGCAATTGTCTTCTGGCTAGAAAACTCTCAGAATCAGGCGTCAGATTTGTTCAAATCTATCATCAGGGTTGGGATCAACATGTCAATCTGGTAGGCGAAATGCCTGGTCAGGCTCAAGACGTAGATCGGGCATCAGCAGCTTTGGTTCAGGATCTGAAACAACGAGGCTTACTGGATGAAACCTTAGTCATTTGGGGCGGAGAATTCGGTCGTACCAACTATTGCCAGGGACCCTTATCCGCTGATACCTATGGCAGAGACCATCATCCGCGGGCGTATAGTATCTGGATGGCTGGCGGCGGCGTAAAACCCGGAATGGTATATGGCGAAACCGACGAATTTGGTTATAACATTATAGAAAATCCGGTACATATCAATGATTTTCATGCTACGGTGTTGAATCTCTTGGGACTCGATCATGAAAAACTGATTTATAAACATCTGGGGCGGAGATACAGGCTGACAGATGTGGCAGGTCATGTAGTCAAAGATATTATAGCATGATGATGCAAAGAATTACAGGTATTATTTCTAATGCAAATTTTGGTTTGGCAATTTTGGCTGCCATCCTCCTTGTTTTTGACTCGTTTGTAGGCGTACCGGAATATCTGAAATTAGCGGGAAGATTGCATCCCTTGATGCTACATTTACCCATAGGTATGTTTGTGATGTATCTGGTTTTATTTTTCTTGAAAAAAGGTTTTGAAGCTCCTGATTTTGAAAAACTTTTAAACTTTGTACTCTTATTGACAGGTTTTTTTGCATTTATCACGGCTATTTCCGGATCATTATTATCACATGAGCCTGATGCGTATAATGTTAATGAATTGGCTTTCCACAGAAATACCGGATTTGGATTTGCCTTTGGACTATATTTACTTTCTATCGTAAATGGGAAGTATCCTACATTTTCCAACATTTTACTTGGTATAAATACATTACTTCTCATAGTAGCAGGGCACAAAGGAGCTGAAATCACCCACGGCAAAGATTTCCTATTTCCCAATAAAGACGTAAAAGAAATACTTTCTGATACCAATACTACTCTGTTTACGGCAATGGTACACCCAATATTGGAGAAGAAGTGTTATTCCTGCCACAATGAGGAGAAAACCAAAGGTGGATTGATCATGACAGATTCCTTATCACTTTTGAAGGGTGGCGAATCGGGACGAGTACTCCGGCCTGGAAATGCGGACAGCAGTTTGATGGTAGAAAGTATGTTATTACCTTTGGAAGACGAAAAACACATGCCACCTGATGGCAAACCACAAGTGACAGCGCAGGAAAAAGAAATCATCATTGCCTGGATTAATTCCGGAGCATCTTTTTCCAAAAAAGCATCTGCGTATAAACCCGATGAAAGTATCAGAAAGTTGTATGATGCTAATGTTGGAGCCAAAAAACAAAAACAATATACTTTCAGCAGCGCTGACAGCGAAACGTTGGCTTCGCTCAATTCTCATTTTATGTCCGTCAAACCATTATTTGGTGGAAGTCCTGCATTGAAAGCTTCATTATTTTTAGCATCCGAATACGTACCTGAACATCTGAAACAATTACTCCAGATAAAGCAACAACTCATACATCTCCACTTGGCTGATATGCCTGTCACAGATCGTGATATAGGGACACTGGCGCAATTTAGTTCATTGGAAAAATTGATCCTAAATGGGACCAAAGTCACAGATCAGGGCATCCTGAAACTCAGTAAATTGAGCAAACTGGAACAACTATCTTTAGCCAATACAAGTATAACGGAAGCCATCGAGCCAATATTTAGTCAATTGCCATCATTAAGACAGATATTTATTACGGACACCAAAATTCCTGAAAATAAAGTCAGGCTATGGCAGCAAAAATACCCGGCGATCACCTTCAACAAATTATCGATGGAAGACTTAAAGATCAAACTGTCTTCTCCATTGATGGTCAATGAAAGTTATATCATCAAGCCAGGAGAAGAGATTGTGTTAAAACATTATATCAATGGTGCCCAAATCAAATATACGTTGGACGGATCCGAACCTGATTCCCTTCATGGCACATTGTACTCCAAACCATTTACCATTTCGGGATCAATAGATGTCAAAACCGTTGCAGTAAAAGACGGCTGGTTTGTGAGTGATGTGGTCAAGTTTTCACTGTTTGAAAATGGAGCCACGCCAGACAGTTGTATCTTATTGACACAGCCCAACGTCCAATATAAAGGTGAAGGCGCACTTACTTTTATCAATGGCAAAAGAGCGCCCATCAACAATCTTCCCGATGCCAATTGGATAGCCTTCAGAGAAAATCTTTTTTCCGCTATTTTTGAGTACAAGATGCCCATTGCATTGACTAAAATATCATTTTGTTATGGACTTCAAGTGCCGCAGTATGTGTTCCCGCCTACAGCGGTCAGTGTATTTGGAAGCAATGATAAGAAGCAGTTTCAATTATTGACCAACCAAAAGATTGCCCCGTACCAAAAAAACAATAAAGATCAGGTCAAGTCGGATGTTATCCATTTGTCATTAAAAAGTCAGCCATTCAAATACTATAAAATAGAAGCCCAAAATCTACAACGAATCCCCGATTGGCATCCCGGAAAAGGAGAAAGAGGATGGCTGTTTATAGATGAGATATTTTTTTATGAATAGGTGAACGTGTTTGATTTTAAGTAATTAATTTGATATAATTTTCAGGGAATACAATTTTGAGTTTATATATATCCTATACTCTCCTTGAGTCAAATGTGGCATAATATAGTTTTTAAATTTAACATCATCAAAAATTAAATAGTCCATAATGACTGGCATAATTTCGATTTTAGCTCCAAAAGGGACTTTCGTAATATCAATAATTATTTCATAATTTTTAGTTTTAAAATTCGTAAAACTAGTATTTATTAAATGGTTTTGTGGTTCATCTAAACCATTACAAAGAATTGGTACTACGTTACTTGTGAAATATTTTGGTTTATTGATGATTTCTGAAATAATCAAGCTATCAAAACAGTTGTAAGTGATGTCCAAACTTGTTAAACTATTAGGAAGGTTAGGCAGGTTAGACAATGCATTATTTGAAACGAAGACTGTGTGTAATTTTTGATTTAATGTTGGTAAGACTTTTAGGTGATTAGAGTTAACATTAATAAATTTTAATGAATCAGGGATATTTGGAAGATTTGAAAGCATATTATTTTCAGCTTCAAACTTTGTCATTGTATTTGGCAAGCTTTGAATTTTGCTTATCTTATTCCAACTTATATTCAATTCTTTTAAACCACTACTTAGAGATGGTAAAGATTCTAATTTATTTACAGAGCAATCCATATGCGTTAATGTTGTAGGTAAATCAGGTAATTTCAAAATTTGATTTCTATGGCATTTAAGCACTTTTAGACTATTTGGAATTTCTGGCAGTGTTTTTATATTACATTCGGCAACATTAAATTCTTCGAGGAATTTGGCAGTTCTGATAGAGAATTCAGGCTATCATTAGCACTACAATCAAAATACTTTAAATTAGATGGTAAATCTTTAATTTCAAATATTTTATTATTTGAACAAATCAGAGTATCTAACATTCTGTTTAACTTAGGAAGAGTACTTATTTTAGAGCCCCTACAATTAAGATATGTTAAGCTTTCTGGGAGTGATGATGGAAGCCTAAAATTGGTGCCACTGATATTTAAATACTTAAGGCTAATTGGTAATTTTCCTAAATCAAACTCTTCATAAATAGAAAACCCATCCAAATTTAAATATTCCAAATTGGGGGAAAATCGTGGGACTTTCATACTTCTGCCTTGTTCCAAATTTAATGTTTTCAATGAATAAGGCAATTCAATATTTGTTTCTAATGTTGAATTTTTAGAAATGAATGTTTCTAAACCTTGATTTAACTTTATAGGGTTTCTTAATTTATCCCACCATAAAAATCTTAATGATTTTGGTAAAACATTGTCAAATTCAAGAAAATCTAACTTGACTGTTAAAGATTTTAAATTGATAGGCAGTGGTCCTATAATTTCTGCATAACCATTATCATCTTGGAAAATATGATCTCCATTTTTGATAGTTAACTTTTCTAAAGACTTAGGCAACCCATTAATTTTGGAAGTTTTGCAATATAACTCTTTCAAATTTGATGGCAGATTAACGATTGTTTGAGCACTGCAATAGAGTGTTTGGATGGAATTTGGCAGATTTTGAAGAATATTCAAATCAATGTACTGAATATCTAAAAATCTAATACTGCTTGGTAATTTGGGAATGGTCTTCAAATCTGCGGACAAATACAAAGTATCTAGATTTTTAGGAAAACCATTTATCTTGACTTCGTCTGAAATATCAAGAAATTTAAGTTGCTGTGGTAAGTCTATCGTTTTTGCTACAAAGCTTTCAAAAATTTCTAAATGTGATAATGAATCAGGTAAAATTAATTCTTTTATCACTTCTCTGTTGCTCTTTATTATCAGATTCTTTAATTTCGGTGGATACTTAGATATTTTTTCAATATTATTGCCAGAAATCACTAAAGACACTAAGTTTTTAAATAACTCTATTCCATCAAGACTTTTGATACTTTTGAAATTAAAATCTAAATAAGTCTCATCAGTAATACTTTTACAATGAATATTTAGCTCACCATTAGTATCAAAACACTCTGGGTATAACTCTATAACAGCTTTTTCAAAAGCTGAATCAGGAAAATATTTAGATTCAGAAAATACTTCCTTTTCTTTTTTTGGTTGATTTTCAGCGTGATTGATATAAACAGGCTCAGGTTTTGGTGTTGTTAATTTTCCATTTCTATTAAAAACTTGCAAAAAGAATTTATCTTTTGAAAACCCAGAATCATAATACCTAAAATCCTTTTTTGTAATATTTGAAAAATAATTTCCTTCCAAAGCTTGGAAATTTTCTAAGTCATAATTAATTATGCGGTTATCTTTATTTACTATTAACATTCGATCTTGTACACTTAAAATCCTGCCATCTTCTAAGCCTTTGAGAAGTATTTTGTGTCCATTGTGATCGTATAAAACTAATTCTGAAGAAATAGAATTTTCAGGTGTCTCCCAAAGAATGTAATATCCAACATCTTTTGTAATTATTGAATCCGCAATCAATCCCAAATACTTGCTTTGTGCTAATTTTGATTTAAATTCATTCGATAATACAAAGTTTTTATGTACGATATCATGCTGCCTTTCGTACAATTCTGTGCCTAAACATCTTCGATTTGGGAATGGTTTGAGTTCACCTTTGATATTAAACCAAAAAATGTTTTTCTCAACTGAATACCCTCTCAGTAAGAAACTAAGCCAATTGATATCATTATCCATCATTGTGCCTTCGTCTATATCGCTATCCATTTCTTCGCTGTTTTCATAATATTCTTCTAGCTGTTTATCAGATTTTGATTCAATTACTATTGCATTTCCATTATAAAACTTTAGTACATTGTCAATCTTAAGTCCAGTTGTTTTTGATATATTTATAATCGTTTGTCCTCTTTTGTCAATTACCAGCCAATCATCGTTCTCATCCTTCTTTTGCACCACCGCAAGCCCATCCACAAACGGAGATGCCTCCCAAAATTCTTGTCCATCAAACAATTCATTACCTAAATGATCTAAATACCTTAACATATATCCATTTTCAATCCTTCGGTATCCTATAAATATACTGTCAGAAAAATGTGTTGTAAATTCAAATAAAGGGAATTCTTTTATCTTATTTCCAGCCCTATCCATCAAGTATGGTGAAAATTTTAGTTCTTTGTTTGTTGTTTTATTTATACCAATTAATATACCAGGCGCATTAGGTTCAATAAAAAATATTGATTCTTCTTCTATCAATAAAACTTGTGAATTATTTTGCTCTAAAGAATCGTCTTTATCTCTGACCTTTTTAAGTATTGGTTTAAATACAGGCACATGACTTTCTGGCAAAGAAAATAGTTCTTGACCCAAAGTATCATAGAATTTGTATATATAAACATTTTTTTCAGTATTAACAGTTCTAAACCCTATCAATAATTCTTGTGAAGAAGCATTTACAGTAAAAAAAAACAATAAAATAGCAAAAATTAGTAATCTCATCTTAAAATAATAATAATTCAGAATCTTCAATCTCTTCCAGCATAGCTTCATAATCCGATAATGAAAGAAGAACAGAAGTTCTATCTCCTAAATCATCTACTAAAAATTGCGGGCTTATTCTTCTCATTGGTTTACCGTTTTGCTTTCAATATTTAACGATCAAATATGTGTAAAAGTTCGAGTGACAACGAATCGATTTTTTAATTAGTTATTGATACTATTACTAATATACCTGAGACACTTCAAATCGCAATCCATCTTAAACTGAAAACTACCGATATTGTAAAATTGTTTCGATACAATAAACAATTTACCTTACATTTGTATAAAACTAAAATATCAAATATGGATACGTTAATAGTTCGACCTGATAAAAAGAAGTTGAAAGCGGTCAAAGAAATGTTAAAGAAAATGGAAGTCCCATTTGAAACTACTTCAGATAGAATGTATAATGAAGCATTTGAAGAAAAATTAAAAAGAAGTGATGCGTCTTTTGCAAAAGGAGAATATACGGTAATTACAACCGAAGACTTATGGAAATAAGGTTAGGCTCAGAAGCAGTTGAAGATCTTATTTACATTAAAAAAAAATCGTAATAAAAAGATTCTTAATCGAATTGATATGTTGATAAAATCTATATTAGTCTCTCCATTTAAAGGACTCGGAAAACCTGAACCATTTAAATATAATTGGAAGGGTAAATGGTCAAGAAGAATTGATAAAGAAAACAGACTTATTTATGAAGTTGAAATTGATTATATTAAAATTCATTCATTTTTAGGTTATTACAAGTTATGAAAAATCACTTAAAGAACAAATTAACCTAATAGATACTCCTATGCACCGAAGAACCTTCCTAACCCAATCCACCACCATATTAGCCACTTTACCATGGTTATCATTACCTTTGCATGAACCAAAACCTGTCTTTGGTCACCAAAATAAAAAATATACTTGGGATAAAGATTGGATGGCTGGTAATCCCACTTTACCTGGTGTCAAAGATTGCCATGAAATGGTATTTACAGCAAATAAAGAAATCATCCTGCTCACCAACGATACCCGCAACAATTTCATCAAAATGTCTAAAAGTGGAAAAATTTTATCCACTTATGGCAATGAATTTCCTGGCGGACACGGACTGACGATCGGTGGTGTCAAAGGAGACGAATTTCTGCTGGTGACAGATACTGACCGACATCAGTTTTTTAAAACTACTTTGGATGGCAAGATCGTACAAACCTGGGACTATCCGGCGGAGTCAGGAAAATATCAGAATGAGAAATCCTTCGTCCCTACAGAAACAGCGGTAACCAAGGATGGTGATACATACGTCGCGGATGGATATGGAGAGCAATATATCATACATTATGGAGCAGACGGAAAACTTAAAAATATCTTTGGTGGCCGTGGCCCTGAACCAAAACATCTGGACAATGCACATGGTATTTGTATAGATACCAGAAGAGAGACACCAACCTTGATCGTCACTGATAGAAACCGTTGTTGCTTCAAGAGATATAGTTTGGACGGCACTTATTTGGAAACCATTTCGTTGCCTGGTGCCAATGTTTGTAGGCCAGTTATACATGGTGACTACTTGTATGCAGCAGTCTTGACTTCTGGTAGTACCGGAAATGCAGAGACCGGATTTGTTGTCATATTAGATCAGAACAATAAGTTGATTTCAGCCCCTGGTGGTGCTACGCCAACATATGATGGAAACGTATGTAAGGAAAGCTATCAGACTGCCAAACTGTTTAAACATCCGCATGATGTACTCGTTGATGATGAAGGCAGCTTATATGTGTGCCAATGGAATAGTGGACAGGTTTTACCCAATAAATTTACGCCTTATGTTTAGATGGTTGATATGGATACAGTTTTGTGGGCTATCGAACGTTAGTTTCGCACAAAAAATTCAACTGAGTCCACCCAAGGCCAATGTGCAAATGGCGATGGTCAGCAAGGTTCATCTACAAAACCTGGTGCTTGATTTCCGAATGGAAAGCGCAACGATCCGATATACTTTAGATGGCAATGAGCCTACATTAAAGTCTAAGCGCTACCAGAGACCACTCAAAATCAATAAGCCGTGCATCATTAAAGCCAAAGCATTTCACCAGGATTTTGACCCTTCAGAAACGGTCACATCTACCTTTATTGCAAGTGGTAAAAAGATTTCGAATTATATTGTTACTGAACCTAATCCCAAATATGCTAATGAAGATTCCAAAACACTGTTTGATGGCCAGTTTGGAAATATGTCTTATACCAAAAACTATTTAGGATATGACAAAGGTCCGGTAGAGATTACATTTCAGCCGGATAGTCATCAGTTTATTACCACTATCCACATTTCTTATTTGACCCATCAGGGAGCATGGATATTTGGCCCTTCCAAAATTTTGGTAATTGACGAAAATGGAAAGCTGATCTTTCAAAAAACCTTTAAAGAAAGTACGCAAAAGAGCACATTAAATCATTCCATTAACACGATAAATGTACCTAAAAAGCAGTACAATCAACTAAAATTGGTCATCGAGCCCGTATCATCCATTCCCGATTGGCATGATGGCAGAGGATATCCTGCTTGGTTTTTTGTGGATGAAGTTTGGGTGGAGTGAAGGATTTACTTTTTTTATTTTATTAACTTTGTGTAAATTTTAAAACACTATGAGGTTTTTATTCATTTTTCTAATTCTTAATGCTTTCAATGTTAAGTCACAAGTTACATCTTGGGATGTAACTTATTCTATAGAAAATATTAACGCCGAAGCAAGTGTAATTGAAGCTTTGTCATCAATGATTTCTATGCAGCAGACTAAAATCAATTATTACTTTTATGATAATAATTTAGTAAATATTGCATCTTATGATTCATTAAATGAAATTCGAACAGTAATGTTAAAGGACGAGAGTCACACATATGTTTTCGTTACTTTGGATGGTATAACAACATATAAAAAAAAACCTATAGCTGGTTTAGAAATTAATAAAAACAATAAGCCATTAACCAAAGAGGAAACTCCTATCGTTAAATTTATTGAAAACAAAGTGGTAGGTCCATTTAATTGTACCGTAAACGAAGTTATTTTACCTAATATGAATTTTAAATTGATATCAACTACTACAAATGATATTAAAGCTTCAAATGGATTTAACAATCCAATACCGATGCCTGAGATAGAAAATTCTGGATTAGCTTTGGCTTTAGAAGCAGATTTTGGTTTTGCAAAGATTCACTTGCAACATGGTAACTTTAAAACTGTGCCATACTTAAAATCAATATTTTCTATATCAACAGAAGGACTTAAAGAAACCAATATGGAAGAAATGAAATTTATCAAATTGATTACGGGATTTGAAAATCCTAGCGAAATGGAAGAAGAAAAATAGGAAATAAGCTTTGGTGCAACCAGAATAATTATGGTCATAGAAACTGTATCAACCATTCCCGATTGGCATGATGCCCGTGGGCTACCAGCATGGCTTTTTTTGGATGAAGTTTGGGTGGAGTGAAGATTGATTGAATGTAGACAGAACCTATCGGAGAACTTTAAATAAACCCTATCCATTCTAATTACCACTCTTCTTATACCCAATCTTCAATCCCAACTCAATGATCGATGTCTCAATGGCTTTACCCAGGTCATCTTTGCTCTACAAGTTCCACAACTAGCCGACCTAAAAACACAAAACTGAGTTACTACATCGCCAGCACCACACATATCCCCATAGCAACATCGCTTTCTGATGCAACAGGTATCCTACCCGTTCATTATATCCATCAAAGCATTGATGATGTGATCAATTGGAAATGTGTAGTGAAGGAATTTGTTTTGGGGCTTTTGATGTGATTTGATTTTTGAAAAAGTCAAATCTTCTACTCTATTTCAAATTTCACCTTGATTTCATATCTTAACATGATCGATGCAACATGCTCTATATCATCACTTTGTGGGTCATGGGAAACAGACACATTACTCACCATGTTTAGATTTCTTCCCCAATGATAATTTGATACTTCCGGCACTTCTTCTACAGAGATCACTTGACCTAACTTCTCATCAATGCTTTCTAACAAGTAAAGTGCTTTCTCTTTTGCTGCATGCATTGCAGATATTTTTACTTCCTTCCTAAGTTTTTGCAAATCTTTGTGGGAAGAATCAGAAATTCTAATTGATTTTACTCCTTTGATATTCAGATCATTAACTAAGGAAAGAAAATCTGTAGAGCTACTTAATTTTATTTTAAAGGATTTTTGTTTGTAAGTATCATTCCTACAACTCCACCAATAGTAATACCACGAATAATCAGAATTACTTAATACAAGCATTTTATTATCGATATTATTTTTTTCCAGAATATCAAAAAAATCTAACTCGATACTCGACAAATCACGTTTGCCATTACTCACCCAATTGTACTCTTGAAGAATAATTTCAAGTTCTATTTGGTCAGGCACCACAATTACTTCAGAACTTCCCGTAACCGAAATGTACTTTTTATCGATTGATGGGAATGATTGTGCATACGAAAGTTGAACAGCTATAATCATGATAAAACCTATAGTAAGATGTCTCATAATCCAAATGTTTTTTATCAATTACCACTCTTCTTATACCCAATCTTCAATCCCAACTCAATAATCGACGTCTCAATGGCTTTGCCCAGGTCATCTTTATCATTACCTGATTTTTTATTTTCAGCATCGATATATTGTTGGCGTTTGAGCGACAAGTCTTTGATTTTTTGATTGATTTCATCCCGCTCTTTTGATTTTTGTTGGATAAACTCAGCAGTTTGTTTGGGAGATTTGCCTTTGAGTTCTTCGGGCAATTCTTCTGTCTCCATAGTTTGGATGGCTGATGGATTGTCTTTGTATTTATCTACGATGTCCCATTCTGCATTTTTATACACGCCTTTAGATTTTGATACCGCTCGCTCTACTTTATTGGCCATGCTTTTGGATTCAGCATTGTAATCCTGGGTCGTTTGCATGATTTTTTTCTCTTTGCCTTTTTTGCCATAACCGATATATGTATCGTTGAGCTGTTGATTTAGCTTGTCAATATCCCTATCATATGGTGTATCAATATAAGACAATACCTTATCTGAGTTTATCACAAAAAACTTGCCCTGACCACGGGTAGCACCATCTTTCCATTCCTGTAATTCATCATGATAGTTGGATCCACAAAGGATGGTATTGACATAAATTTTATTTGTCAGAGCATGGCTTATAGCTTCTTTGTTATTAATGGGTCCCTGATTAAATGGTTCATTACCAGCAATATAAATTAACTTCATATCTGCGTTTCCATCATTCCATTTGAGTGTTTTTACTGCGTTTTGGATCACAGCACCACAATATTCACTTCCTCCATTGGTACGTAAGGCAAATAGTTTTTCCGAAATCAAGTCCAAATCTGTCGTAAGTGGTGCTACTTGGCGAATGAAATTATTGGCACTCGAAAGTCCATCATTGCCATATTCATACAATGCGATTTCTATTTGTGGTTCTTTGCCATCATATTTGAGTGTCGTCAGTGTATTGATAATATTCCAGAGTCTGGATTTTGCTTGTTCGATGAGTCCATCCATACTATTGGAAGTATCTAGCAGGAGTGCTACCTGGATTTTATTTCTAGAAGAAGTCGATGTTGATTCAGCTGATTTTGTAGGAAATAATGAAAACAAACTCACCATGATGGTCAAAAGAATTACTGAAAGTTTCATAATGAAATATTTGATATTGTGAATTAAAAATTGAATTGCAAGTTCAAAAGTAATGGCAAAAGAGATGCTATAAAGTCAGAATGGGTGAAGATGCGGTTTGACTTGGTGAAGGGGATATTTGGTGATCATTGATGCAGTGATCAATGATCAGTGAAAGCTAACATAATAACATCAAAGTCAAAATATAAAAATCTTCGAACTAATTATTACTCGGTTTTGTTATCAAGTTATTCACCAATTTGCAAATAAATAAACACCTATGTCGGCAATCATCATAAATCCAGATAAAAAGTCTAGAAAAATTATACTTTCCTTACTAGAAGATTTAAATGTTCCTCATGGTACGTTGAGAGATGAGACTGATTATCTATTAAGTACAGAAAAAAACAAAAGTAGTTTAGCAAAGAGTATTAGTCAATTGGAAAATAAAGAAACTCATAAGTTTATACTTCCAAAAATATGAACTATACTTGGGAAATAACTAATGAAGCTCAATTACATTTTGATTTTTGGTCAAATTCAAATAACAAGTCTATTCTGAGAAAAATTGAGAAATTAGTTAAAGAAATAGATAATTCTCCAAGGATTGGAATTGGAAAACCAGAATTATTGAAACGAGACCTTTCGGGATATTGGAGTAGAAGGATTAATTCTGAACACAGATTTGTTTATCACATCAATGATAAAGATATGATAATCACAATAGTTTCTCTAAGATTTCATTATTAAGGATAATTAAACACCATTAAAATACAAAATCTGCTTTCTTAATTTCTTAACCTTATTCTTAGCCTTATTCTCAACCTTATCCTTATTCTCAATCTTAGCATCCACTTGGCAAAACCCATTCCCCAAATGGTGAAACATCAGCTTACTTGAAATTTTATCCGTAATTTTGCCGTTGAATCGATATCTGATTATCCCTTAACAATATGCATTGGAGATTTTTATGCTTTTTCCTTTTATTTTCCGTGCTGACCACATCAGCGCAGGATAAAAAAAGTGCCCCAAATAAAATGCAGCGATCAAAATTTATGTCCGCAGCTGACAAACTTGATGATGCGCTTCGTGAGAACAATGATCTGAAAATAGCAGCTGCTTATTATGCTTTAGGTGATGAATATGAAAAAGCCGGTGACTACCCTGCCAGTGAATCTTATTTTTTAAAATCTGAAATCTATTACAAAAAACTTCAGGATATCAAAGCGCTCGCTGAGGTAACCCGCAGAATAGCAAAAGTACAGGAATTTCAATCCAAAAAATCTAAAGCCGTCTCCACCTATAATACTGCCGCAAGCTACAGCGCAAAATCCAAAGATGAGCCATTAAAATCCATCAATAAAAAAGATGCAGAACGAATAGAAGCCAGCAATATTTCTGCTGAAAAAGAAGAAGAAATTATCGCATCAAAAGTCCGGGAAATAGAACAATCACCTACTCTAAAAGACGAACTACCTGAAACGTACATTCAACTAGCCGACGCACAAGTGCGTAGTAATAATCTTGTACCAGCTATCGGCAATTATCAAAATGCGATCCAAAATGTCAGAAATGATCCCGATCAGCTCATTACACTGACCAACAAACTTTCGGATACCTACATTCTAAACAATGACATGAAAGGTGCCATTGAGTCCAATAAAAAATTACTGCAGCAACCCGAAATCCAAAATAATGCACCTAAAAAAGTGGAAGTCATTCAAAACCTGAGTAAGGTATACCTGCGCAATAATGACCAGGCAGAAGCAGCAAAAGCATTGGAAGAGTCTTATCGAATCGCTGTTCAAACCGGACAAACACTCGAGGCTCGTGATATCGTAGGCAAGCTGGCTGATGTCTATCAACTCATGGGTAAAGGGAACAAAAGTGTGGTTTTGTATAAGTCATTTCTTAAAGATCTTGAAAAAGTCATCAAAGCAGACAGTACACTGCAAGATTTGGAATTGATTGCATTGACAGAACAAAAAATCAAAAAACTGGAAGAAGAACAAGTACTCAAAGATAAACTTATCTCCAAACAAAACACCATCAACTTTGCGCTTTTAGGTGGTATCATTTTGTTGACAATATTGATGATGTTGATTTACAAATCGCTCCGATCTATACGCCGCAGAAACAAAATCATAGCCCTCCAATCACTTCGAAAAGACATGAATCCACACTTCATTTTCAATAGTCTCAATAGCATCAATCAATTTATTTCCCAACATGATGAGAGGACAGCAAATCAATATCTGACCAAATTTTCTACACTGATGCGTGGCGTATTGGAGCATTCAGCCCATGATTTTATCCCTTTATCGAAGGAAGTGAGCATGATAGAAAACTATTTGCAGCTCGAATACCAACGATTCAATGACAAGTTTACCTACACACTGCATATTGATGAGACCATAGATCAAGATGATGTTTTGATTCCGAATATGATCATACAACCTCATCTGGAAAATGCAGTTTGGCATGGTCTCCGTTACAAAGATTCAGCAGGATTACTCCAGGTAGCCATCACAAAAAATAACAATTCCATCCATGTGACTATAGAAGACAATGGCATAGGAAGAGCAGAAAGTCATAAACTAAAAACTGCGCATCAGCGGGAACGAAAAAGCAAAGGTACAGGCAACATCGAACAACGCATAAAACTGCTCAATGAATTATATTCTCTTAATATTCAGTGTGATACAGTAGATTTACTGAATAGTGCCGGAACGAAAATTATTATAACTTTTCCGGCAGATATTGCCGATAAAATACCTAAACACAAGACCCTATGATCACTGCTGTCATTGTAGAAGACGAAAAAATCGCTCAGGAAATACTGGCGGATTATATCAAAAGATATTGTCCATGTATTCAGTTGTTAGGTGTTGCGTCCAATATTCATGCAGCTGTTCCTATGATTCGTAATGTGAAACCAGATGTGGTATTCCTGGATGTTGAGATGCCTTTTGGCAATGGATTTGATGTTCTTGATGCTTGTAGCGATGTACATTTTGAGACCATTTTTATCACTGCTTATGCCGAGTATGCCATCAAAGCCATCAATAAAGCAGCAGCCTATTACCTGCTAAAACCCGTTAGTATAGAAGAACTCATCCTTTCCGTAGAGAAAGTAAAAACCACAATTGACCAAAAACAACACATCAATCGAAACAAAATCCTACTGGAAAATCTGGCTGAGAAAAAATCTGAATTTCACCAGCTTGTCCTCCCTACCCTCGAAGGATTTGATGTGATCAAAACGGAAAATGTGGTCAGATTACAAGGAAATGGCAACTTCACAGACATCTTTCTGCAAGGAAAACAAAAAAAAATGGTGTGTCGTTTTCTAAAGTATTTTGAAGAACTGTTACCTGATCATTTTGTTAGAATACACAAATCTCACATCGTCAATACTAAATCCATTACATCCTACCACAAAGGTGCAGGTGGATATGTCACACTCGAAGATGGTAGCGAAGTAGAGGTCTCCGTTTCTTATAAAGATGAACTAATGAGGGTAATGGGGAAGTAAAAAATCCAAACTTATTAAAAATTACACTTGAAGAGTTTATCATATTATTTTTAAATCTATCTTTGCACTCCTCTTCAAAAAATTAGGAATAATGAATATCAAAAATATAGTTTCAGTCAGTGGTCTGTCAGGTCTTTACAAATTGGTAGCAACCAAAACAAATGGATTGCTGGTTGCTGATATAGATACCGGTAAAACGAGATTTTGTTCGATCAGACAACATCAGTTTACTCCAATGGAAACTGTAGCCATTTATACGGATGATGATACTATAGAAATCGCCAAGGTATTTCAGAATATGCTGGACAATCAGACAGAACTACCTGTACCATCTCCCAATGCTATCCACAAAGAATTGCAAAAATACTTTGAAGTAATAATACCGGATTACGATAGAGACAGAGTATTTCACAGTGATATGAAAAAAATAATCAAATGGTTTGTCTTTCTGAATGACCGAGGATTTCTCACCGCAATTCCCGAAACAAATAATGAAGAGGAAGAGTAAAAATCATTAACTCTAATATTAAAAATCAATCTTACTTTCAGGCGATACCATATTACAATAGCTGGAAAAAGTATTTACTTTAACCCCTTGTATTCTTGGATCAAAGTTGGATCCGTCTCATTTTTCAATATATTATTTTTCAATTCTGCTACCTTGACTAACAGTTTTTCGCCCATCGGATCGGGACTGGTTTTATTTCTGCTACCAAGGTCTTCAGCAATTTTTATCAATGTACTCATGGACAAAAATTTCCGGTACATGTTGCCATCTTTAGCACTTGCAAGTGTATACAGGAAGTCTGCGGATCGTTCCAGGGCGGCAAAGCTTTTACCCGCCAGGAACTCCTGGTATCTGGTGAAATAATCAAAAATATGCATTACACCAATGTTTTTAGCTTTTGACTCAAGATAAGTCAGGTTTTCGGTTGTTTCATCTTTCATAATTCCGGCAAGGGTACCTGACAGAAAATCGGAATCGTCGTTTTTAAATTTTTGCAGGTATTCATCAGCTTTTTCCGGTTCAGCACTTCCCATTACTTCAAGAGCGATCTGGAGTACCGGATATGCTTGTTCACTCTTCAGAATCAGCCTGCAAATAGCCATTGGATCAAAATCTTCGATATTCAGAAGTTTCAGCAAAGCATCTCTTCTCACTTCGGAATGAGGATCAGTAAGCGCAAAACTTTGCAGACGGTCTATGTAAGCGGTGGCATTACTATCTGAAATAGCATTAATTCCCATAGATCTGAAGATATAAAAATTTTCCTTGAGCGCAATATCGATCAGATCAGCATTTCCATCATTGGTACTTGTAAATGCGATCATCTTGTCCATAAAATTGGCTGATAGTTTGAACTGCGCCTTGTATTGCTCCGGAGTCTTATTTTCGTTAATCAATGCCAAAAGCACATTTTTTCCATCAAATACATACGTAACCGGTTTCTCTTTAAGGTCTTCGATAAGCACTCTCTGCTTTTTTTCATTGATCATTACCGGATAGTATTGCACAGTGCCATCCGCATAATAAATGGCTATATCCACAGGAAATTTAAATACATCATAAAATCCATTGGGTGTTTTGCTTTGATCGACTTCTAAAAGCAATACTTTATTTTCATCATTATAAGTATAAGTCACATCCAGGTGCGGGTGTCCGGTACCTAAAAACCACTGGTCAAAAAACCAATGTAAATCCTCCCCAATGGTATCTTCAAAAGCCATGCGCAATTCATCCACTTCGACTGCTGTACCTGCATTATCGACAAGATACTTATTGAGAGACGCAAAAAATGCTTCATCTCCCACATAATTTCTGAGCATGTGCAATACTAATCCACCCTTGTTGTAGCTGTGGGCATCAAACATCTGCTCTTTGTCTTCATAAAAATAGTGTACCAAAGGATGTGCACCACCACTAAATACCTGACTGTAATAACCATTCATCTCTTTTATACGATGGTACTCAGCACGGTCTTTTCCATATTTGTATTCAAACCATAAATATTCCGCATAATTGGCAAATCCTTCATTTAAAGTAAGATTGGACCAGTCTTCACAAGTGACCAGGTTGCCAAACCAATGGTGCATCATCTCGTGAGCCACAATATAATCATTGTCATTGTCGATAAGTTCCTTGTCCGTTTTCTGCACAAAATCGCCAAAAACTACTGCCCCAGTATTTTCCATGGCACCTGAGACAAAATCTCTAACTACAACCTGACCATATTTATCCCAAGGATATGGATAATTGAGTTTTCCGGAGAAAAATCCCAACATTTCAGGCGTATGATTAAATATTTTTTTGGCGTGTTTTCCAAATCCTTTCTCTACCATATAGTTCAATGGGATTTCATTCCAAATTTCTGTCTCCTCGTGAAATTCTCCAACTGCAATCATAGCCAGATATGGAGCATGTGGTCTGTCCTGTTTCCAGTGATCGGTGCGGGTGCCATCCGGATTTTTTCGTGTCGAGATTTTTTTCCCATTCGAAAGGGTAAGATATTTGTCTTCAACGGTCAGAATGATTTCCTGGGTAAATCGCTCATTGGGTTTATCAAAAGTAGGAAACCAACGGCTATTATTTTCTGTCTCTCCCTGAGTCCAGATTTGGGAAGGAATATCAGGATCAAGATCCAGTGGATCTATAAAAAACAACCCTTTGTCAGATGTAATTGCCTCACTTCCGGTTACGGCATTTGAATTAGGTTCGGCTGTATATTCTATGTGTAATTCAAATTTTTCTTTGCCTTTATACATCTTATCCAGCGTGATGATTAATTTTTCACCCGTATTTTCATACAACATTGGCTTATCAGCAATGGTAATTTTGTGAATTTTAAAGCCTATAGCATCAAGTGTTATGCTACTTATGGGTTTGAAATATGGGGAAATGGTAATATCCGCATTTCCTAAGACGTATTGTTTTTGCCAGTCAAATTTCAGATCCAGCCTGGTATGCAGAATGTCAAACATCAATGTAGCTGATGGTCTGTATTCTTTAGGCAAGGAATCCAAAGTGCCTGCAACATCTGAGATTACCAGGGTGTCGAGCAGTTCTTCCTGCATAAATTCTTCGGGAACTGAATAGACGATGTCTTTTTTTGTTTTACATGATCCGAAAAGGAACAAAACTGAGCAAAAAATAAGGGTAAATCTCCCTGTGGCTGATGACATTATAGCTGATTTGTGATAAAAGTGTGCAAAAATAGTAAAAAGGTGTGTAATGACAGATATGTTTGTATGGGAAAATTAGGATAATCTGATGATTTGGTCTTCTGAAATATTTTAACAGTTAAACTGAAATTCAGTACTTTTTGTCGATTTTACATAGCCAGATAAAAATAATATAAGTATTATTGTGAAAAATTAAATTCATGCTTTTAGATATTATTGTAGCCATCGTTATTTCTCTGGGATTTTATTTGGGGTACTCCCGTGGATTGATAAAAACTGTGTTTGATAGTTTGTCACTGGTAGTGGGCATACTGGCTGCGTTAAAATTGTCTCCAATAGTCATCAACATCCTTCAGGAAATTATTAAAACATCGCCTGCCGTTACTTTCCTCTTGGGGGTAGTTATCACTTTCATTGGTGTCATGGCACTGATCAGATTTATAGGCAAAAAACTGGAAGATATGTTGGAGGCTGTAAATATTAATATTATAAATAAATTTGCCGGAGGTGCTGTTCAGGCACTATTTTTTGCCTATTTGCTTAGTCTTGTTTTCTGGCTTGTAAATAGTCTTAACGTCCTGAATCCAGGCACCAAACAAGCTTCTATCACATACCCACTGCTTGAGCCATTACCGGAAAAAGGTAAAGCTGTCTATGCTTCTTTAAAACCAATATTCAAAGGTTTTTGGGATAAGACAGTAGAAGCCATGGATAGTATAAAAGAAAAGGACAAAGAACAAACCACCACGCCTGCTGAACAATAAGTAAACATCGGTGTTTGTCCACTTACAACTCAATAGATGGATTTTATCACCCGACATGGCACTCAAAGCAAATTATATAATCTGCGTTTGGAAATACTTTCAGATCAGTATGTGCTATGGCAAACCACCAACGTCCATTCTGAATTAACTGATAAGATTTATAAGGTTTATCTGGATGCTAACATGAATCCCCTTTTATCTGATTCCTGGATTAGATTTGAAACAAAAGGTTTATCTGCAGCCATTTCTATTTCAAGTGTAATAGAAAAATTTCAGGTTACAGATTTGATCAACTACCAAATGCTAATCTCTGAAAAATTAAAAACTCACGGCTACATCGTTAACTTATCGGAGGTAAAACAGCATTCCGAAAATGAACATAGTTTGATCATTTATCAAAAACCATCCTTTAAACTCCCTTTGATCAATGATAAATCTGATCAGATTTATGGCAACATACATTCAGAAATAAGAATCAAAAGAGGAGAATTGGTGTTTTTTAAAATTATAGTACACAGATACAAAGATTACAGATTTGATGATGGCAAGACATTTGATGATTTGATCACAGCTTTGTTTAAAAATTAACGACTAATTCATTACATTCAATTATCTTTGCAGAATATTTCTAAAGAAAAGCAAGAATAAATATGGATTATCGGAATAATATTTTGGAAACAATAGGGAATACTCCCATGGTAAAGCTCAATAAAGTGGTTGAAGGCATTCCTTGTCTCGTATTGGGAAAAATAGAAACTTTTAATCCCGGACACTCCACCAAAGATCGAATGGCACTTAAGATGGTAGAAGATGCCGAAAAAGCCGGGAAAATAAAGCCGGGAGGAACATTCATCGAATGCACATCCGGAAATACAGGCATGGGAATCGCTCTTGCAGCAGCAGTGAAAGGGTATAAATGTATTTTTACCACCAGTGACAAACAATCCAAAGAGAAAATCGATATGCTCAAAGCGGTGGGTGCTGAAGTGATCGTCTGCCCCACCAATGTAGAACCGGATGATCCTAGGTCATATTATTCCGTAGCTGAAAAGCTGAGCAAAGAAATCCCCAATTCTGTGTGGCTCAATCAATATGACAACCTGTCCAACAGGGAAGCTCATTATGAATCAACCGGACCTGAAATATGGAAACAGACTGACGGCAAAATCACTCATTTTGTAGTGGGTGTAGGCACCGGAGGTACAGTTTCCGGCGTAGCTAAGTACTTGAAAGAACAAAATCCTGATATACAAATCTGGGGAATAGATACGTTCGGTTCTGTTTTTAAAAAGTATCACGAAACCGGTATTTTTGACAGAAAAGAGATTTATCCATACATTACGGAAGGAATAGGTGAAGATATATTACCTAAAAATGTAGATTTTAGTCTGATAGATCATTTTGAGAAAGTAAGCGATAAAGATGCTGCCCTTGCTGCCAGACGTTTAGCCAGAGAAGAAGGTTTGCTCTTGGGATATAGTGCGGGTTCAGCTTTGGCAGGTCTCCAGCAGATGAAAGATCAACTCACACCAACTGATGTAGTGGTGATCTTGTTTCATGATCATGGTAGCCGATATATAGGCAAATTATATAATGATGACTGGATGCGTGAGCGAGGTTTCCTTGACAGTGAACTCAAAGTTAGGGATCTTATTGTTTCAAAACGAGATAAAAAATTCATTTCAGTTTCATCGTCAGAGAGTGTAAAAAGTGTGCTTAAAATGATGAAAGATCTGGATATTTCCCAGCTTCCTGTTATGGATGGCGATAATATTACCGGTTCTGTTACTGAAAGTACTATTCTGGAGTTTATACTCAATAATCCGTTACAAAACAGCGAAAAACAAGTATCAGAAATCATGGCGCCACCATTTCCTATAGTTGGGGTAGAATTGGCTGTTCGAGATCTGAATAAATATATTTCAAAGAATGTACCAGCCGTCATTGCAAAGGATTTGTCCGGTGACCTGATTGTTCTTACTCAATATGATATTATTCAGGCTTTGTAATATCAATAAAAAAGCCTGAAGATTTAAAATCTCCAGGCTTTTTTATTACAATTTATAGTCTGTATTCTCTACTTAACTTTTACTTTTTTGGTTCCTTTCAGGTTTAAAAGGCCGCCTTTTATTTCTTTTAATTCGATGGTATACTTACCAGGCGCAGCATATTGATATTGAAGATTTTTCTGGGTAACAATCAATCGGACACCGTCTCCCATCTCCATAACATATCTGGATGCTTTTTCATCTTGTAAAAATTCAAAATAGAAAGTCTTTCCCGCTTCTATTTTGCCTTCAAATTTTAAGTAATTATCGAAATCATTTGAACTCACTTCTTCATCACTACTCAATAACAATCCAGCTATAGATGCCGACTGAGGACTATTGCCTGATGATTGAATGGACGTTGAATCACTTAAAACAAGATTCTGACCAAATAGGTAAATAGATCCAATAATCCCCGTTAAAACTACGAGGCTCAGCAGCAATGGCTCAAAATGAGATGAAATAAAATGAGAAAAATGAAAAGACTTCTTGTGAAAATGAAATGGAGTGTAATGTTCTATGTTCATACGATCGGATTTGGGTTAATTAAAAATCGGTTGTCTTTCCTGACATAAAAGATGTCATTCGGAAGGATAAAGGTATAACTTATTATTGAAATAAAAAATATAAATTTCAATTTATATATCATTTTCACCATACATAAATCACTATAAATGAAGTATTAATATTTTTAATTATAAAACTTACTCATAATATGTAACTTATATAACAACGTTTTTCATATCAAAAAAATAAAAATATATGTTTCAGTTAAATCTACCAGTTCCAGTTGATTATTTTCTAACTTTGCGGCCACTTAATTTTAATCTTACTCCTCAATAATGATAAAAAAAATCATAAGAAATTACACGCACAGACTACTGATGCCCAGAGGAAGAAATTACATTTCGGACCATCAACTGGAAACAGGCTGGACAAAAATAAAGGAAGCTTATAAAAACAAACAAATTTGTATTCTTTATAAAAAAACAGATATCAAATCTAAAGGCACCATCATTCTGGCTCACCCTTATCTGGCTGACGCCAAACTATTTTTTCTCAGACGGGGCCACGCAGAAATGTATTTAAAGTTGGGGTTTGATGTTTTTCTTTTTGATTTTAACGGTTTTGGCGAAAGTCCATTTTTAAATTTCGAATATGAAGAAGACCTTATGATTGTTGCAGAATTTGCAAAATCCCTTAACCCAGATCAGTCTGTTTCCGGTCATGGTATTTCATTTGGGGCCTCACATACTTTGACCTATGCCACTTTTAAGAACAATGTATTTGACAATATCATCATTGAGAACTGTCTGGACAGCAATCTTTCGTATTATAAAAAAAGAAATAAAAGGCTGCATTTTTTAATGCTCGGATTAATGAAAGCATTTCCCAACGTCAACAAGAATCACGACTATACAAAAAGTATAAAGAATCTTAAAAATGTAAGCAATGTATTATTTATCTACAATACCGAAGATGATCTTACTACAATAGAAATGGGAAAACAACTTCTTCAAAACTGCAATATTCCCGGTAAATTAGAAATATTCAGTGGTAAACATTTGAACGCATTTCAGGACAATGAAAAAAGATATTTTCAAGTCATCTCTTCATTTTTAGAAGGATTTGACGATAAAGCTTAAACCGGGTTTCAATTGCATTTATTAATGTTTGAAGGCTGAACGTGTAAATAACAAAAAGACTATGGTATTAATTTTGTCTAAAATATTATTCTTTAAATACAACCAATTAAAATATAATTTTACATTTGCTGTAATCAAAACATAATTAAAATGATAGAGTTAAATTGGTTAGTAATTTTGTCAACAGCATTAGTCCCACTTGCTGTTGGTGCATTGTGGTATGGACCACTTTTCGGCAAAGCATGGATGGTTGAAGCAGACATGAGCGAAGAAAAAATGGTGGGTGCCAATATGATGAAAATTTTCGGGCTTTCGCTGGTATTTGGCGTAATGCTTTCAGTCGGGCTGACACCCATTGTAATTCATCAGATGGGAGTATTTTCAACTTTGCAAAATTTGGGTGTAGAAACTCCAGGTAGCGAAGCCAATCTTTACTTACAGGATTTCTTGACAAAGTTTGGCACTGAATTTCGCACATTTAAACATGGAGCGTTTCACGGGCTGCTAACCGGCATATTTGTTTTTTTACCGGTAATGGGCACCAATGCTTTATTTGAGAGAAAGAGTTGGAAATATATTTTTATGAATGTTGCATATTGGGCACTTTCTGCTGCTATTATGGGTGGAATAATCAGTGCCTTTGCATAATTCATTCTAACCTTGAAATGTGTAAACATATTGTTTTATTCATACTCGAAATAAATTGGTTTGCGATTTTTTAGATTTTAATGAATACTTGAGTAATATGGACTTAAATCAAAAAAATATTCTCAGGTTGAATTGAATATGATAAATCAACGGATAATTTTTATAAAAATTTTAGAGAAAATAGATCACCTTTAACTTTAGGTCTGAATGCATCATTTGTAATTTGGTGTTCTTGCTTTGTAATTTAGATCAATTTTATATGTAGATGAGCCTTGTTAAAAGACATTTGGAAAATACCAAATGTCTTTTATTTTTTCCTGCACATAAATAATCCAGAAATCAATCCGTCTAATTTTATACCTTTGATCCTATGAATCAACAGGACATCATCATCGTGGGCGGAGGAGCGGCAGGTTTTTTTGCAGCCATCAATGCCAAAATAAAAAACCCTGCTCTGCATGTGGCTATTCTGGAGCAATCCAAAGAAGTCCTGAATAAAGTCAAAATTTCAGGTGGCGGCAGATGCAATGTAACTCACAAATGTTTTGATCCTAAATCACTTACAAGCTATTATCCAAGAGGCCAAAAAGAATTACTGGGTCCATTTCATGTATTTGGTGCTCAGGATACCGTTTCATGGTTTGAGAATTATGGTGTAAAATTGTACACAGAACCTGATGGCTGTATGTTTCCTGTTTCCAATAGTTCAGATACGATCATCCAGTGTTTCCTGAAACTGGCAGAAAAATACAGGATTGATATTGTAAAAAATGCAAAAGTTAAAAATATTAAATACCAATCAGGTGAAATATTAAAATTTGAAGTTGAAACGGATGAAAAACCATACCACTCCCGATTACTCATGATAGCTACAGGAAGTAGTCCTTTTGTGTGGAATATGCTGGAAAAATTAGGATATGAAATTGTCCCTCCCTGTCCTTCACTTTTTACATTCAACCTGCCCCAAAACCCCATATGCGGACTTATGGGATTGGTAGTAAAAAATGCCAGGGTCACCTTAAAAGACACCAAAATTTCAACTGAAGGACCGCTGCTCATCACACATTGGGGACTAAGCGGACCTGCGATACTAAAAGCATCTGCCTGGGGAGCTACCCTACTCTCAGAGCGCAGTTACGATTTCACTGCTTTGGTCGATTGGATACCGGATATAGATGATTCAAATATTTATCTGTTGCGTGAGTCCATGTCAAAGAAAAAAGTTTCGGCCAATGCTCAATTTGGTATACCGGCCAGATTGTGGCAATTTCTTATTGAGCAAGTTTTAACAGATAAAGAAAAAAACTGGGCATCCCTTTCAAAAAATGAAATGTCAGATATCATTACACAACTTAAAAAGTGCCCATTCCCTGTCAAAGGTAAAACAACCTTTAAGGAAGAATTTGTCACAGCCGGCGGAGTGGCATTACACCAGATCAATTTTAAAAATTTTGAAAGCAAGTTGCATCCTGGTCTATTTATGGCGGGTGAAGTGCTCAATATTGATGCAGTAACCGGTGGATTTAATTTTCAGGCAGCATGGACAGGCGGCTATATGGCTGGATTGGAAATGGGGAAACCTGTGTAAATTCCTACACAATCAAAAGTCCTTTTTCCCTTAATAAAGTAAATTCGCCTGATGCCAGAAAATCATTGAATTCACCTAGTCCGGCGTTTTCAAAACTCATTTTCATTTTCTCGATGGTAAATTTATTGCCTGTTTCCGGTGCAGTATTAATTAAAAGATCAATGACCCATTCAGCTGTCGGTTGGTTAAAATATAAAGAATAATTTTCAGTCCTACCGGAAATTATTATCTCCGCATAGGCTTGTTTTTTCTTCTGTCCCTTACTTTTTTTGACCGGAGTGATGATCATCTCTATCGCATCTCCGCCAATCCAAACCATCTGATCCGTCTGACGAATATTGATATCCGTTGTTTCATCAATACATTTTGCTATATAATCTGAATCTACAGTCGTTTCAGGTACTTCAAAATCAAACCAGGTACCCAGTGGTTCATCGAAACCCACACCCTGCATATAATTGAATATAGACAACTTCAATCCTTCAGATAAAACTTCATGATCAGCACCTTCAGGATCGACGTGAAACAGATCATTTTCAGCAAATCCCCCGAATTCAGGTCCAATACTTTTAACACCAAATGACCTTGGGTCTAATCCCACCGGACTGTGTGCAGTCATAGCAAACTGATGCCAGAAACCGGACTGGATAACACCATATTCAAACAATTGCCTTACCATTTCAAGACTATCTATGGTCTCCTGCATGGTTTGGGTAGGAAATCCATACATCAGGTATGCATGAACCATAATACCGGCTTCTGTAAATGCGTGGGCCACCCTGGATACCTGAGCTACAGTGACGCCTTTTTTCATTTTATCAAGCAACCTGTCTGACGCCACTTCCAGTCCTCCGGAGATGGCTATACAGCCGGATGCCTTTAACAGTCTGCACAGGTCGGGAGTAAAACTTTTCTCGAATCTTATATTTGTCCACCAAACTACCACGATCCCTCTGCGAATAATCTCTATGGCAAGATCCCGCATAAGTGCAGGTGGAGCTGCCTCATCCACAAAATGAAATCCATTCTGACCTGTTTGTTCAATAATATTTTCTATTCTGTCACAAATTATGGCGGCGCTTACCGGTTCATACCTTTTTATATAATCCAGGGTTACATCACAAAATGCACATTTCCCCCAATAACATCCATGAGCCAGTGTCAACTTATTCCACCTTCCGTCGCTCCAAAGCCGATGCATAGGATTAACAATTTCAATCACGGAAAGATATTTATCCAGCAAAAGGTCTCCATAGTCCGGTGTACCTACTTCTCTTTGTGGTATATCAAGATCAGTAGAACCGTTTATGTACAGAACATTTCCATTCTCTGCACAAAAAGTTCGTTTGAGCATTTGTTTATGTCTCTTCCCTTCCAGATATTCTGCCAGATGCTGTAACGGAGCTTCACCATCATCGAGCGTAATAAAATCAACAAATTCGAATACTCTTTCATCGTATACCCTGCGCAATTCTGTATTGGCGTACCCTCCTCCAAAAGCTACATGAGTGTCAGGATAATGTTTTTTAATATGTCTGCCACATTTGAAGGCTCCAAATACGTTTCCCGGAAACGGTGCCGTAAAACATACCAGATCAGGTTCGTATTTTTTGATATGTGAATCAAGTAGTGATATCAGAGTTTTAGATATCAGACTGTCCGGTAACTGCAATGCATGATATAATTCATCAAAATGCGTTGCAGTTCTGGCCAGCCGCTCAGCATATCTGCTGAATCCAAAATGATGGTCAACAACTTCAGTAATCAAATCACCGATATCTTCGAGATATAATGTTGCCAGATGTCTTGCCTTATCGTGTGTACCCATGGTTCCGAAGGCCCATTCGAGATTTTCGTGGTACTGAAATCTGCCTGCTTCAGGTAAGTAAGCGCCTGAACATATAGCGAGAGCAAGGGTCTGGTTTCTATTCTGCAGAAAAGCTATAACGCTGTCGATGGTTTGAAGGTATTTTTTGCGCTGACTGAATATTCTATATCCATTATCAGAAAGTTCCTTTTCATCTTCTTCTATGGTATCAAACATTTTTTGCAGACCTACAGAAGAAAACACTTCAAGGATGACTTCCAGACTGAGATCTATTTGAAATGATGCTATATCAAGCGTATTTAAAAATCCTTTGATATATGCCGTGGCCGGATAAGGTGTATTTAGTTGTGTAAAGGGTGGAGTAATCAGAAGTACTTTCAATGTGCCAAAACTTTTATGGGCAAAGATAGATCAACAATCCGTACTCATTGTCCTCTGTTGGTATTTAATTTGTTGATGGCTTCAGTTTTATTTGTCACTTCCAGTTTATCATAAATTTTAAGAATATGCTGGTTTACTGAACTTGGAGCGCGATGGTCGAAGTTTTCAACTTCGATCCCAGACATTTAGAATTTTTAATTCGTCACCACAAATACCAATGAAAAATGCACATTTAAATGGCTTTAACTTGTTTTGTGGAATATTTCTGGTGAAGTGCATAATGAATCAAAGATTCATAAAATAGTGCATCGCAATGGAAATTATCAGACCGATAAATGGCCTGAAACTGCGACGATCTTGGGTTAAAACCTATTATTTACCATTTAAAGTCTATTAAATACGACAAAAACTTAAAAATAAAAATATATAAACTGATTTTTAAACTTTGCATTTAGGATAACAATCGTACAATAGTTAAAAATAACTATTGTACGATTGATTCTTTTATTCTATTTTTGGGGCTTAAAACTTTTAGATCAAAAATATATTACAATCAGCTCATACATTCCCATCAATGAATACGTCGCATTGCAGACAGAACTGTCAATACTAAAGGTACAGTATGAAGCGCTGCAAGCACAGGTAAATCAAAAACAACTTGGTATTATTGCCAAAATTTTGTTCAAGTCGTGACACCCCAAACGAAACGAACCATCTGATTCCGCAAAGGCGGAAAGAACAATAAATCGAGTCACGCAGGGGAATCTCACTCGATGCCATATAATGTAGGTCTCAGACCGATTTTTGTCACGAATCATTAAACAATAAACATTCAATCATTCAATCATTCAATCATTCAATCATTTAATCATTTAATCATTCACTCATTCACTCATTTAAACATTCAATCATTCAATCATTTAAACAACAACATGAAACAATTCATCTTTTCCCTTACTTTCATCTTCCTATGTACCTTATCATCACAAGCTCAGGTAGCCATAGGTACAGGCAGTCCTACCCCTGATGCATCAGCAGCACTAGATGTACAATCTACCACACAAGGGATGCTCGTACCTCGTATGACAGAAGCACAGCGCACAGCAATAGCATCTCCTGCAAATGGCTTATTGGTATATCAAACCGATGCGACAGCGGGTTTTTATTTCTACAACGGTACAGCGTGGGCTAGTTTAAGTGGTGGTGGTAGTGGAGATAATCTCGGTAATCATACAGCTACACAGAACTTGAATATGGCGAACCAGGATATAACTAGTGCAAAAATTATATCAAGGACAGGAGATGCCATTACTAATCGTACCACTGTTTATAATAATAATGGAATAGCTGCGACAAGAACAACTACTCCGTCATGGGTTACTGCCTGCAATTCAGGTACTTGGATAAAAATAGAAGGAGCTACATCAGGATATCAAATACAAGGAATTCCTGGAGGTTATGATGGTAAAATAATTTATCTGCAAAATATGGCCACTGTGAACATGACACTTGTAAATAATGCTGCAGCTGAGCCTTTAGCTTCTGCAAAAATTTATTCACTGAATGGTGCTGGTTATGTTTCTACAGGCCCTGCTATCGTTGGCTTAATGTATGTTGTAGATTCGTATGTTAATAGTGGTAATGGTGGATGGATTATAATTAGTGCTCAGGAATAACCTGATCGCCGAAGTATGCCGACCCGACCTACGTTGACTAAGCCAAACTCGGAGACGATGGTCGAAGTCTGTGACTTCGATCCTATTTTTTAAGAATTTACAATTCGTCACCACAAATATCAATACACTAAAGCACAAAACTTAGCATCATATAGTTTAGTGCTTTGTTTTTAAGTTAGGTGCGTATTGAATCTAAGATTCATAAAATAGTGCATCGCAGTTGCATTATTTGTGCAGCTTTAGCGGTACTGCGGCGATCGGGGTTGCAAACTTGCGCCAACATGGGTAAGTTTGGTGTTTGAACTTAAATTCAAATTTTAACGTTAGAAAATTTGGCATGCATTTATGATTGTTTAGTCATTTTACAATTTAGCCATTTATCAGGGTTTATTATTAAAAACAAAATTCATTTAAAAGATGAAAACAGCAGTCCAAATAGATTTGACATTTGAGCAAGTACTTTCAGTAGTCAAGCAGCTTCCCAAAGAGCAGCAAGTACAATTAACCAAAGAATTGGAAAAAGAAGTTATTGGAGATAAACTCTCTAGACTCCTTCGATCATTTAGGACAAATGATTTGTCTTTAGATACAATAAACGAAGAAGTTGAACTTGTAAGAAAAGAAATTTATGACAGAGAAAAAAGTTAAAGTTATATTTGATACTAATGTTTGGATAAGTTTTTTGATAGGTAAAAGACTATCTAATATTAAACAATATATTGTAGATGGCCGTATCCAAATCATAACTTGTGAACAATTAATAACAGAAATCAAGTTGGTCACTGGCAGAGAAAAATTAAAAAAGTATTTTCAAGAAGAAGATGTAAATGAGTTGTTACAATTACTGGATATTATTGGTAAAAAAGTAGAAATAAAACCAATACACTTTATTAATAGAGACCCTAAAGATAATTTTTTATTAGACTTAATAGATTGTTCAAAAGCGGACTACTTAATTACTGGAGATAGAGATTTATTAGAACACAACCCATTTTTGTCAGCACAAATTTTAACCACTTCTGAATTTGAAGCTGAAATTTTGTAGTTACTGCCCGATCGCCGAAGTATGCCGGCCCGAACTGCAGTAACACGGCCAAACTCGGAGACGATGGTCGAAGTTTCTGCCCGCTACGGGGAAGACTTGTCTGCACCGCAGCGGGCAGATAAATGTAACTTCGATCCTATTTTTTCACACGTTGGATTATTAACCTACGGGGTTAAGAATTTGCAATTCGATATCAAAAATGCCAATGAATCAAAGCACTAAAATATAGGTAGAATAGTTTTGTGCTTTATTTTTAAGTGAGGTGCGTATTGAATTTGCCCCGTTGGATATTTATCTTACGGGGTAAAGATTCATAAAATAGCGCATCGCAGTTGCATTTATCTGCCCAGAATCGGGTAGAAAATGCGACGATCGGTTTCTATATTCAGCGTATTTAAAAATCCTTTGATATATGCCGTGGCCGGATAAGGCGTATTCAGTTGAGTAAAGGGTGGAGTAACCAGAAGTACTTTCAATGTGCCAAAACTTTTATGGGCAAAGATAGATCAACAATCCGTACTCATTGTCCTCTGTTGGTATTTAATTTGTTAATGGCTTCAGTTTTATTAGACACCTGAAGTTTATCATAAATTTTGTGAATATGCTGTTTAACCGTTCCAATGGTGATATTCATTTGCTCCCCTATTTCCTTATACAACAATCCTTTTGACAAAAGTGTCAGTAATTCGAGTTCCCGATTAGTAAGCGGTAAAGCTACTGGCTCAGGTTTTTGTCTAAGGTCGCTGAACATATCGATTATCCTTCTGGCAATACTGGGTGTCATAGGGGATCCGCCCTCGTATAGTTCTCTGACCGAGCTAAGGATTTTATCTTTTGATGCCCCTTTTAGAATATAACCTTTTGCTCCCGCCTGCAAAGACCTGAAAATTTTTTCATCATCCTCATACACTGTAAACATACAGAATAACAAATGAGGACATTTCATCTTTAAGTAATTTATGGCATCAATACCACTGGCACGTGGCAGCCCTATATCAACTATGACTATGTCAGCATCCTGATTTGGTATAAAATACATGGCATCTTCTGCGTTATGAAATATATGTTCACAAACCATATCATCCTGGGTATTAATGATGGCTTGAAGAGAAACAGCGACATCTTTCAAATCTTCAATGATCGATATTTTTATTTTTTTTTGCATCATTACATAAGATTTAGATCACCTTTATGTTTGTCTTCTTGAAAAATCGGAAGGCTTACCGTTATTTCCATACCGGAAATTGTACGGTAAAAGAGAATAGAACCTCCGATTTGTTCCAATCTTTTATGGATATTATACAGACCATTGCCACGGCTATTTGACTCTTCCGGATTGAATCCTTTTCCACCTGATTCAATTATCTTTACAA
The DNA here is from genome assembly GCA_016714445.1 of Saprospiraceae bacterium. Lineage (GTDB taxonomy): Bacteria > Bacteroidota > Bacteroidia > Chitinophagales > Saprospiraceae > OLB9. The sequence continues at coordinate 707,930 of JADJNF010000009.1, forward strand.
AAAGATCAGGATAAGATACCACTTCAATCCGTATTTTTTGTGAACCTGAATATTTTACCGCGTTATTGAGTAATTCTTTGATGACAAGGTAAATATTTCTACGTTTTTCACCACTTAGGTTGATGTTCTGTTTTATGTCGTCGGCTACAAAAGTATGATCTATATTATGGTCTTCGAGAAATTCTGCCACATATCTTCTGATATAACCTATCAAACCTTCCACATTGTCAAAACGACTGTTCATGGCCCAAATAATTTCAGACATATTTCTCACCAGCCCGGTACTATATTGGGCAATTTTTGTGACATCTTCACGTACCTTTTCATCGGATAGTTTTACAACTACTCCATCACTCAAGTACTTTATAATAGTTAGTCCTGAACCGAGTTCATCGTGCATTTCGGTTGCGATTCTGTTTCTCTCACTTTGGATAGAATTTTGCCGCTCAATTTCCAATGCCTGCTCTCGAAGCTGTGCATCCTTTCTTTCCACTTCATATTGGTATTTTTTCTTTTGATATGAAATAAAAAACCAAATCAGTATTACTGAAAGCAAAATGGGCATCACAAAAGATGACACAATAATCAGGTTTATATCATTTGCTTTTTCGAACATAAGGCAGCTCCAAGGTAACCCAGTGATAAAAATATATTTCCAATCTGAAGTAATTTTACATAAGTAATCATCGCCGTGTCATCAACGATAAAAAAATTTATAAAATTAAGAATAGGGAAACTTGACACATAAAATAATAAAATTCCCAATGAAAAATAAAACAATGGTTCCCGCAATATACTTCTGTACTTATCTACATAAATCAAATCGTAAAAGTATTTTAATCCCAAACAAATGACTAAAATCATACCTAAGTTGTAGGAAGTCGTAACAACAGCCATTTCATAAAATTTATAATATACCAGCCAGCAAGCATACACAAACCACAGTAGTGAAACGGTAATAACTCCTTTTATCCATGACTTCTTCTTAAAATGATCGAAGTAAACAAAAAGATAATAAGAAACACAAAAGATACTGTAAATATTATAAATCAGGACATTTGAGTTAAACTGTTTAATCCAAAACATGATAAGAAATATCTCCGTAAAATTCACGATGAATAAAAATAACGTCAAGTAGGGCAAGCTATTTTTTCCCTGAAAATGATACCATACAGCAATACAAAGTGCAATTAAGCAAATGTAATTGAATGGAATCATTTCTGTAATATACGGCAATATTTCCTTCATGTAATGAATAAATTTTATTAAAAAATACTATTGTTCTTGTTCTGGTTGAGTAGAAGGTGGACAATATGTCGGACAAAGTCTGGGAAAATTAAATAATAGATTCTTCTGAAAGTGCAGAAGTAACTGTTTCATTTGGGTACCTAAATATAGAACCCATTATCGGGTCATAATATGTATTATTACCATCAGAAGTAGTCCTGGATAAATCTACAAATTCAATGTAGCAAGTATTTGCCCCACCAACATTATAAGGTGTGTTGGAAGAAATATAAGGTGGGCGGGTTCCCGGATATCTGCCAAAAACAATGCCTAAACCAATATTTTCAAGACTTATAGCATCTTGTGAAATTCTTTCCACATTATAAGCATTTTTTAATACTTTCAATAACTCAGGTAAAGAAAAAACAACCGCAGTAGTTTGGTCAGTGGAAGATTCAAAATGAGCACGAAGAATATCTGCATCCGCTTCGTGAATTCTTATGGTATTTTCGACATTTGCTGATTCGATACCGGCACCTAATCTTGATGCAAAATTACATATTTCTTCCAGGTAAATCGTTGTCTCCTGATCAGAAGCCAACAGACTATCCGGAATACACTTTGATAATACGCCTATCTCTAATGAATTTATTAAATTTTTATGATCACTTTTTATAAAATTTGAATAAAAAATTGTAGCAACAATACCTGCTACAAAAGCAGATCCTAGTAATGATGCATAAACCACTGATTTAGGAAGCTTAGAAATTAACCCATCTTTTTTGTCATCATTAATACTCATTTTGTTTAGATTTAAAAGTTAAAAAATAAAACTGTTTGCATGTTTAAAATATCAAAGGCAAATGTAGCCGGGAAATTTGTCTCTGAAAATATAACTTTTGTTATATCCCATGAATAATTTTATTTTTTGAATTATAAATACATAAATACACCATATACAAACACAAATCTATACTTTTATTCTTTATATTAAATGGAATACAATGTTTTATATCAAAATAAATTTCGTCTTTTTTCTCTTTAAAATTAAGCCTGCTATTTGTCCATTCCTCCCGGGAAAACAGATACTCCAAACGATACATTGTCCATCCTGGATAGAATCCTGGTGCTTTGATGATTGTAATATATATGGTTTCCTACCCTAACGAAAGCTTTTTCATATCGAATTTGGAGAAGAATTCTGTTAAATAGTTTGTACCCCAGAAACAGTTCAACCCCCGTGTCCAGCTTTCTGTTTCTATTTTCAAACGGAAATGTTTTACCAAGAGCATTATCATTTTTTAGGTGATAATTGAAAAAAGTACCGGCGCCAAGCTTTATATTTTTGTAGTTAATACCAGCAATGACAGGTATATGGAAGGTCTGATATGTTTCATCAAGGTAGGATATTGGTGAAAAGAATTCCTCCGTATAATCTTTTATCATATATCTGGTTTTTGAACTTCGGTAAATTATATCCACGTTCAAAAAAAGTTTTGTAAAAGATTTATATAAAGAAAGACCCAAAGATTTATCCGTTGTCTCAGATACAAACCCGAATGCATAGGTTAAATTACCATCCGGAGCACAAAACATCCTGCTGTTGGGTTTTGCCAGAGAATTAACTTTATTGATGGACAATCCCAAATTGAATTGTGAATTTAGTTTTCCACAAAATAAAAAGGAAGCAAAACATACTAAAAGGAGTAATACATGTGAAGTTTTCATAAACATTGTTTTAGGTGCATTTTTAGTTTTTAATATTATTTTCTTAACAATGGGGTCTACTTTCATTTTGAGAGCAGACTGGTGATGTGAAATCGTAACATCCGTATTTTGAAGTGGTACAGGAACTTTCAAAACAAATAAACAAGAGACATAACATACATGAAATAAGCATTTTCATTGGATAAATTTTAATGGTAAATAAGATAAATTTGTCCTGACAAAGGTATGGGGATATCAAAGGCCGGTGTATATAACTATTGTTAGCTAAATACAAAAAAGTGATGTAACTTTTGTTATACTTTGATATACATCAGTTCAATTCAAAGGAAACTGGTCGTAGTTTCAGGCCGTATCAGACCTGGTAAATGCAACTTCGATCCCATACATTCACCCCGTTGGATATTCATCCTGAGGGGTAAAAATTCATAAAATAGTGTATCGGAGTGAAAATTATCAGGCCGATAAATGGCCTGACAGGTCTGGCCGATAAATGGCCTGAGAGGTCAGGCTTGATAACAGCCTGAAACTGCGACGATCGGGGTATTTATAGTATTTTGGCTTGCTATCTGTATATCCGGACAACAACCAAATCACAGATGATATTGCAGAAAAATAAAAGACCCGATCAGGTGCATGATCGGGTCAGAATCGTTCTTGATTTATCATATTCTCAACAACGGGCTGCAAAGATAAATTTCTTAAATCAAAAAAAGCATTTTATCATTAAAAATATCAATGTGACCCAATAATTGTAAGATAAATACATACATCCGATTATTCTATTTTGTTTAAGCCCAAATTTAGATTGACCATTGACCGGTAATAATGGTCCAGAAACAATTCTGATGTACTATTCTAAATATTATAATTACTTCATATTTAAGTAGTTGCAAAATGAAAAAAAATTCTGAATTTATTCGGTTTTATAATCTGATTAAAATATTATATAACCTATATTTCCATTCATTTTACATGCTACTTTTCAGTCAACCTGACCGAAATTCTTCTGTTTTGCTGTCTGCCTTCTTCTGTGCTATTGTCCGCTACCGGAAATTTATCACCATAACCTTCAGCACCCAATCTGCTTTTATCAACGCCAAGCTTTACAAGTTCATTCATCACATTAAATGCTCTGTCAGTGCTCAAACGCTGATTTGCCTTTGGATCGCCGGTATTGTCCGTATATCCGCCTATTTTAAGCTTGACACCAGGAAATGCAAAGAGTATTTGTGCAATATTATTTAATTGTTCCTGGCTTTCTGGTTGTAAAGTAGCTTTATTGGTGTCAAAAAGTAATCTGTCAAAATCAAACCAGGTGGTTTTGTCCACTTCTTTTGATTTATCCTCTATAAAAACAATGATTTTACTTTCGATGCCATCATTTGCAGCATTTACCAATTCAAATCCAGTGGAAAGTTTGTATTGAAATAATTTTTCTACGGCTGAATTCATAGAATCTATCGCAGTTCCTGCATCCTCAATTGCTTTCATTGCAGCAGAATCTATTTCTGAAGAAATGGTATCCGTGGTTTCTACTGTTTTATCCCCGCAGCCTTTAGTACCCAACCAGTACAAAATTGCCACCCCTAAAAGAATGGGAAGTATCCATTTCATCCAATTATTTTCACCGCTTAGGGATGTTGGTGTTTTAATGTTCGTATTTACATTTGGAGTACCGGAAAAATCTGCAAAATTCAACAAACTTCCCATACCAACTGGTAAGGCTTGATTAACAAAACTTTTTTGACCCATCATGAGGTCAGTAAAAAAAGATAGTCCTTTACCTTGGATTTGTTTGCCAATCACACCCAAAAGAAATGGAGCGGCCAGTTTAAGCAAGGATGATGTAGCACCATTCTTCATTCCACTTAAATTTGATATCAGATCGACTACGCCTTTTGTTTTGCTTCCTAACAATGATTCGACTATTCCTTCACCGGAATTTAATAGACCATTAACATTGCTTGCACCACTTCCAAACAAACCAGAGATATCCCCAAGGCTTTCCAAATCCAAAGTTCCGATCAGGTCCAAAATTCCTTGTGCTCCAGCAGTAGTTGTTGATTTTTGAACAACAGAACCCAGTAGTGACGGCATTATGCTCCCTAATGCAGAAGTTACTGAAGATTCGGATTCTCCCAAAAAACCAGATGATTGTTGTGCCAGCTGACCTGACACCTGATCTTTTAATAAATCCAATAAGTTGATTGACATTTTTAACGGGTTTTCACAGTGAAAAAATATATGTACACAAATAATCTTTTCTTTGTACACACCTTAAGACTCAGAAAAAATGATTTGTCACATAATATTATAAAAATACTTTTGCTTTTACTAAATATTATTCTGGATAAGAAAAAATTTATTACAATCTATAATATAATATAGACACCTTAACAGTTTTAATTCAAGAGTCATCTCCCAAAAGCATGATTTTAACCACAAAGGAGTAAATCACAAAAACTTTAAAATTTTTTTATCTTTATGATTGAGTAATTCCTAACCTGAATTCTGATAGTCTTAGTCGGACTACTTACCTTTTGACTCTTCAGATTTGATTTTATGATATTTTATTTTTGCCTGATCAACTGATTATTCTATCATTCAAACCTTATTTTTCGGTAATTTGAGTTACTGTAGATTTTAAATTTTTCTCGAAATCAACCATAGAGCCAAATTCTGTTCGGAACGCAACTCCCAAACCATATTTTTCACGGAGCCCTGTAATGGTGATGGGATCAATATCATACTTACCGTATAGCCTTACTTTCAATTTTCTATCTTCAGTTAGTTGGAATTCAAGGGCAAAGTCAGGTAAGACCTGATTGATAGCAATTCCCTGATTTTGTATAACGTAATTGCCTCCAATGTCCACAGAAAAACGATTATTTTTAAAAACCAGGGTATTTCTGACTGCTATCTCATCCGGCAAAATATTGTTGCTGCTCGAAATTCCAAAATTATTGTTACGCACATTTAAGTCAAAATCTATACCTGAAATCAACCCACCTTCGTCCACCATTGAATTGAGAATATTTGTAATAAATAATGACAGCTGGCTGGTCAGGAACTCGCTCAAAGTATTAATACCTGCTGACTGAATACCTGCAGCACCAAATACATCAGCAACTCTGTTGGATGGCAAAAAAGAATTAAATACTATCAAACCAAGGACTTGTCCATTCAATTCCAACTCATTATTTCTTAATAATCTGAGTTTACTATCAGCAAAATTTGCAATGTCACCAGTAAGATTTGGAAAAGACAAATCAAATCTGATTTCGGGCTTATACAACGAACCTCCAAGTTTGAGTTGTAAATCAACTTCAGTATTTTGTCCTGCTAGTCTCTGATCATCCGGGCTGGCCAAGGTGAGATATTCTGCGATGAAAGGTTCTACTGATGTTCTCGTCCTGTATTTTGCCGTTATGTCAAGTGTTGCGTTGACCGGATCTCCTGTCCAACTTATAGTGCCTCCCCTTTCTACCACAAAAGGTTTTGCGACCGGCAGTAAGGCTACTGTAAATAAATACTGGCCCTGTTCTATTTCATAATTTCCAAATATTTCAAAATCACCTTGCCGGGTGATGTCAATTTTCATATTTCCTCTGCCCGATCCTTTGATTATATCTCCTCTGGTTTCATTAAAAATAAGACTTACTTCTGCGTCAGGGGTTAAAGTGATGGTCATTTCTACGTTTATTCCATTCACTGTGAAAGGTTTTTTCGCTCTCGTTTCGTTATTATCTCCTTTCTCGACAAACTTTATAAAGCTCTGATTTATAGCTAATTGATGATTATCCACTGGTATAAACAATTTTGTTCCAGGTCCGGTAATGGCATTAATCTTCATATCTACTTTATCAAATGAGCCGGTAAACTCAGCGCTCAGTTGTCCTACTCCATAACCGTAATAACTGAGATTATCCCCTTTTGTCGTATTGAGTCCGACTACATTGTTGCCCGAAATCACAGCATTTACTCCAAAATCCTTAAACATTTTGTGTACTAAACCTCCTTTGATCGTCCCAAAGTTCCCATTCTGGTCAGTAATTTTTGCCCCATCAAGATCAATTGCTGTATTACTGATTTTTATCTTTTGTTTATCAAAAAAATAAGTCGTACCCGTATATATAATCGTAGTTTTCCCTTTGTTTATTGATCCTTCTCCCGATAATTTTAAATCACTCACCACACCCCCAAATACTATGTCTGCATCAATATTGCCGGTGGTATTTTTTATCCCGGCTTTAAGCAGATATTCTATGATTTTCATTGGCGCTTGTCTCAATTTTATCTTCGAATCAACAAATTTTAGTTTTTCATCATAAGTACCCTTGATGGCCAGAAAATCTCCAATGGAAATATTTGCTTTTACGGGTGACAATGCTGATTTACTCACATCTATAAATATTGATCCGTAAGAGTCCCCATTGATGGTAAACTGGGGAATATTCAGATACCCACCTATTTCTTTATCTTTAGCAAAAACGTCTTCTATTCGGGCAGAAATGTTGGTTAGTCCTCCAAATTTCATCTTGTCATATTTGATGAAACCATTGACAATATCGACATTAAAATTATCAATTTCCAGATTTAAGCCTTTGTTATCATTTATATCATTGATGCCGATGCTCCTTTGTCCATCAGAAAGGATAAAATTATCGAGATTGACATATCCTTCGCCAAAAACAATATTATTTGTTTTATCTATTTTCCATTGTGTGCCCAACATGACCAGCAAATTATCAGCGAGTGTAAGATTATAGCCCTTTGGGTGTGGAATCATTTGCCCTTTAATATCAAAATTTTCTAATGAATCAATGAGTTTTTCAGTAGAAAATGAAAAATTTAATGTATCTCCTTTGAGTGTAGTATTCAGGTCTACAGGATTAAAATGTCTTCCTAATGCAAAAGTAGAATCGATGTGGACCAGGATATCCCCTGACTTTCTATCTGCAGTAACGAGTAGCTGCAAATTATTGACAGAATCCTTATTGATTTTTAATATGGGAATGTCAGAAGCGATGGAAATTTCATTCTTATAGGTATCCAGTCTACCTTTGAGACTCAATCTTTTGAAATAACTATTGTCCAATCCTATGAGTGAAAGGAAATTTTTACTATCCTGAAGACTAAAGTTAAAATCAAACTTTTGTTTTGCCGAAACAGTAGCAATATCTTGTTTCCAACTTTTGGTAATATATGGATAATTGGTGTACAGGATTTTTTTAATGGACTTGGCTATGTTTGGCAGATCGTATTCACCATTTAAATTGATAATACCTAAATCACACATGATAGAAATTAATTTTCCGCCAGTTACAGTATTTTTTGAAGTCAGGTCTAATGCAGTAAGGTTATAAATTGAATCTTTGGCTCTCATATTGAAATCGGACATTTTTATATCTCCCGTAAAATCGTTCAGATTACTTCCTGTGACATTTATGTCCATTTTTGCCTGAAAGCTAAGTGGCGAAGTAGATAGGTTTAATGCCTGAAGATTGATATTTTTTACATCTGATTTGAAATTTAGAAAAACCTGTTTGTCTAAATATTCAAAAGAACCATCAAAAACAAAGTCAATATTCTCATCCTGAATTTTAAAAACACCGTTAAAAGTATTTTTATCTATTTTCCCATCTATTATAAAATCTTTATAATTATATTTTTTGTATACAAGTGAATTTACAGTTGCTATCAGATCTGCTTTGACCGTATTTAACGTCAGTCCCCTTCCTTCGTCCACTTTTGATTTAAAATTGACAAGACCAAGATCTTTATTATCACTCCATCTTCCGAGATTAAAGTTAAAAAGATTCAATGTACCGGAATAGTTGGCTTTGTTTGATCCTTGTGTGATGTCCAATCTCATGTCCATTTCAGCCGTTCCTACATCAGATCTCAATTTGCCATAGGCCACAAAATCTTCAAGATAACCATCAAACCTGCCCGTAAAATTTATAGAACCAAGCTTATAAAAATTTTCAGGCGGATTGAAGGATGGGATTATCATTTTAATTTTTCGCATGCTGGTCATAAACCTATCCAGACGTATATTCAGCACAGTATTATCTGGATCAAGAAGATTTCTGGTATTAAATGATCCTGCAATGCTTAATTTTTCGCCCATTCTGATATCAACATCTCTTCCGGCAAGACTATTTATCTTACCATAAAACCTGCCATTGATGTGAATGTATTCATCACTATTACCGGAAATAAAAGGAACCTTGCTCAAACTTTTCACAAAGTGAGACAGATCATTCAGATATATTTTTGACTCATTAAATTCAGCATTGAGTATAACTTTATCCGTAAACTCTGAAAAGGAAGCAAAATCAGCAAAATTAAATTTCAATTGATTCTTCACCAGAGTTTTCCCCATATCAATGGTAAAAGACCTAAATTCGGCTGAGCCAGTATTGAGTATTATTGTATCACTCTTTATATTGTGAATCTCAAATCCTGTATTATCCGAAGCAGACAGAGTTTCGAGCCTGGCCAGAATTTCTGAGTTATTTCTGAAACTAAAGTTCTTAAGCAATACATTTATATTGTCAAAGAAAAAATTATTATAATCCAGATAGTCTTTAAATTGTTGTTCTGTTAGTATCAAAGCATTGGATATACCAAATTTACCACCCTTAATAGCAAATTCTCTAAATGTAAGGGTTATAGGTTCGGAACTATCATCTATATCACTGACAGCCTTTTGCGCCACTGAAAGTTCATCATCTATCGAGCAGTCATATTCATATATATGACTTTGATAAGTTGGCTTGTCCAGAAGTATAGCATTTAAATCAAAATCTTTACATATCAGATCTATATAATTGATATCAAAATTTCCACCAGCCAAAGTAATCAAGTGGTATCTGCCTTTGTTTTTATTATCAATTTTTACATAAATATCTGACAAATCCACTTCTTTCAGTCTAAAGTCCAGCGGGGCACTTTTGCTTGTTGATGCCGGAGATGTAGAAAGATTATCCAAAAATTTCTGAATATTCGATTTGTTTTCTCCCAATTCAGTAATAATATTCAATCTGATGTCTTTTACACCTATGTAAGATAGGTCAAGTCTGTTATTCAGCAGGAAAAAAATATTTTTACTCAGAGAAAAATTTAATGCACCACCATGAACAATTGTATTATCTCTGCTATCTTTAATATCAAAATTCTGAAGAATGACCCCATCAAAAGGACTGATTTTGAGCCTTTCTGCCGTCACAGTGGTATTGGTAGCTTCTGATAAATATTTGGTAACCTTGGTAGAGAGCCATGTCTGAACAACGGCAAATTGAAGGAGTAAAATAACTAATAATAAAAGCACAACTATAGCTATGAATACTCTTCGTATCCACAATCTCAAAGGTGATCTTTTTTCCACTGATACAGTATCAGATTTTACTTCATCCAAGCCCAACTTTCCTTATTTATTCTAATTAAAACGCTTAAAATTAATAATATATCATGAAAATCTAAAAAATTAACAGTACATTAATATTATAACCTGGTAAGTATATGCCAGCCAAAGTAAGTATTGATTTATACATCAGGGTTTACCCTTGAAATAATCAATTTTTGATTATCGCCTTCGGTCCTTCTTACAGCGCCGAAAAAGTTAGTTTGTCAACAATTGATGCAATGTTATACATTCCATAGCCTCTTTCACATCATGTACTCTCAGTATTCTCGCTCCTTTTTGCAGCGCATACATGTGCAATGCTGTAGTCCCATTTATCGCGCTGTCTGCATTTGTGTTCAATGGTCCCCATATCATTGATTTTCTGGAAATACCTGCCATAACAGGCAAATCAAATATTTGTAAAACTTCGAGTTTCTTCATGATTTGATAGTTATGGTCCAAAGTTTTACCAAACCCGAAACCAGGATCTATAACTATATCTACAATACCCTGCTCTTTGGCTTGCTGAATTTTAAGCACAAAAAAACGGGTTATTTCCATGACAACATCCTCGTATGAAGGATTTTGCTGCATATCTGATGGTAAACCTTTCATATGCATCATAATATAAGGAACATGGAAAGATGAAACCAATTTCATCATATCGCTATCAAAGGTTCCTGCTGAAATATCATTGATCATCGAAGCACCCGCCTGAATTACTTCTTTAGCCACCTTGCTTCTCAAAGTATCCACAGAAATGATAGCCTCAGGAAAATATTTTTTAACTGCTTCAACTGCCGGTAATATAAGGTTCAACTCTTCATCAATAGAAATAATAGCAGAACCCGGCTTACTTGACATCGCTCCAAGGTCTAAAATGGTGGCGCCTTCATGAAGCATTTTTGAAGCTGTAGCCAGCACAAGGTCTGTAGTATTTGCTCTGGATGCACTATAAAATGAATTGTCATTTACATTTATAATTCCCATAACAACCGGCTTATCCAAAGAAATTAACTGGCCATTACAATTGAGTGTATTCGTCACAGACATCTTGTTATTAGAAAATAATGAGGTAAAAATATCACAAAATTAACTTTTTTGAGCAATGGATTGTTTTGAATTATCAATTTAACATCAAGAAGGAAATAGATGAACACATTGAATGCTGATTACTGGAACAATAGACATCAGGCAGGTGACACACCCTGGGATATAAAAATGCCTTCACCGCCAATAACATCCTACATAGATCAGCTCAAAGATAAAAACATAAGTATTTTAATACCTGGGGCTGGTCATTCGCATGAAGCAACTTATTTGATTGATCATGGATTTGAGAACATTACAGTTTGTGACATCTCAGAAGTTGCCATCCAAAAAATGAAGCTCCAAATGAATAACAGAATCTTGATAAACTATTTGAATATTGACTTTTTTGTTCTTGATGGTACTTTTGATTTGATCATTGAACAAACTTTCTTTTGTGCCATAGACCCTGTCTTCAGGAGCAAATATGTTGACAAAATGAGTACTTTATTGAAGCCGGATGGTAAATTGGTGGGTGTTTTGTTTGGTATAGAGTTTCCGCATAAAGGTCCCCCATTTGGTGGACATATATCTGAATACAAATCATTGTTTAGTCCAAAACTACATATTCAAACTATGGAAATATGTTACAACTCAATACCTCAGAGAATGGGAAATGAATTGTTTTTTATTTGTAAAAATTAAATTTTTTAAAAAACATTAACAGTATTTTTTTTGGTTTTTTAAAACTAGAACCTATCTTGCGGTGTCATAACATGACATTTAAGAGAAAATTTAGATTTTTATAACCGCAAACCAGTTGTATTTTGAAACTTACACTATTAAAATTGAGTAAGTCAAGAAAACGTGTTACTGATACTATCGTTTCTTTGATTATAGCTTCCATCATCATATTCGGTTACCATGCCGACAACACTTCAAAAGAAAAACAATCCGAACCATCTTATTCATCTTCAAGTCCTGTTTACCAATTCGGATTTAACCTTGACTCCGTTCACATTGAGAAAAATACGATCCGTAAAAATGAATTTTTTGGCGGTATATTGAGTGCAAACGGGCTTACTGCAAATCTTATACTCCTCCTTGAACATGAAGCAAAAGACATTTTCAATGTAAGAAACATACAGACCGGCACAAAATATCACGTGATAAAAAAGCATGAATGTGACGAGAAACCACTAGCCATAGTTTACGAACCTGACAGATATAAGTATATTGTCTATGATTTTAGAGATTCTGTAAATGTCAGATTGGTAGAAAAAAAAGTAGATGTATGTGAAGAAATCGCTTCAGGAAAAATAGAAACATCACTTTGGAGTGCTTTGGAATCTAAAGGTGTAAATTCGGCAGTCATAGATTTAATGGAAGATGCATTGTCAAGTTCAGTCGACTTTTATCATACTAAAAAAGGTGACGAGTTTAAGTTGATATATGAAAACAAATACGTGGATGGAGAGTTGGTAGGCATCGGCAAACTAATAGGAGCTTGTTATATCAATGATAACGGAGCTAATTATTCTGTTTTATATAACAATAAAGGGGATGAAGGTTATTTTGACGCAGAAGGAAGACCAGCAAAGAAAGCTTTCCTCAAAGCGCCTGTTAAGTTTTCACGCATCTCATCCAACTATAATCTTCGCCGCTTTCATCCAATAAAAGGAAAAACCATCCCTCATTTGGGAACAGATTACGCAGCTCCATATGGTACGGAAATCAGAAGTGTAGCTGATGGAGTAGTTACTGCTGCTGCCTACACCAGCGGAAATGGTAAGTTTGTAAAAGTAAAACATGACAAGATCTATGAAACGCAGTATCTGCATATGTCCAGATTTGCAAAAGGTGTCAGACCTGGTACCAGAATAAAACAAGGCCAAACCATAGGATATGTCGGGGCAACAGGTTTAGCAACCGGACCTCATGTGTGCTTCAGATTTTGGAAAAATGGAAGACAAGTTAATCACCTTAAAGAAAAACTGCCATCGGCCAAACCAATGAATGCTTCTGAACTTCCGGCATTTTTTGAGTTGAGAGATAAAATCATACTTAAACTCAGCCAGATTGAAAGCAGTCAAAATGATCTTGTATCTGTTGAAGCCAATGAAGGCAAAATAATTAAACCATAAAAAGGCGTTTTAATTTTTTTTTGGTTTTTTTTATTAAATATTGCTCTTGCCATATGACAATTTTTAGCTATATATTTGGCTCTAAATTTTAAATACCTACATCCCTTTTATATGTTGTTTTTATCATCTGTAAGTGTGAATTATGTAAAAATTCATAAAAATTATATATAAATAAATCAACATAATGTTGGTTAGCTGAATATAATTTTATATTTTTACACTGTTTTTAATACCAATAGTATCCGTATTTTCTGGCAAATATTTATCCAATAAGTTTTGTCAAAATAAAACGTAATCTGAAAATGAAGAATGTAAAATACGTATACAACGAGCACACTTTACAATATGAAGAACACAAACTATCGCGAAGGGAGAAATTTCGCAAAAGTTTGTACTTTACATCTGCCGTTGTTCTTACTTCAGTTTTAATGTTTGTATTTGCTTATCAGTATTTTCCCACACCAAAAGAAAAGGTGATGGAGAAAGAAAAAGAGCAATTGGAGTTTTACCTAACCCAATTGACCGATGAATACGGCTTACTTTCAAAAAAAATAGAGTCTCTCCATGAGAAGGATAGTGAGATAAACAGAATGATTTTAGGTGCAAAACCTATAGATGATGGTATATGGAATGGTGGTATAGGTGGACATGATAAATATGTATTTCTGGAAAACTTCAAGGAAACAGGTAGAATGATTAAAGAAAACCTGGAAACTGTAGATAAACTTAAAATAAAAATTGATATTCAGAAAAAATCTTTAGACAGTCTTTATAAAGTTGCTGTCGTCAAAGAAAAAAAATTAGTATCTATCCCGTCAATCAAACCCGTAAAAGAAACATCCCTTAAGAAAGATGTAAAGTTTCTTTCCGGTTTTGGTATGAGAATACATCCTATCCACAAACTCAGAAGATTTCACAAAGGTATTGATTTTACAGCTCCTCAAGGGACAGACATTCAAGCCACAGGTAATGGAAGGGTTGTCTCCATAAATAAAACAGGGAGCGGCTATGGAAAACATCTGATGATAGATCACGGATATGGATACAAAACACTTTATGCTCACATGCATTCCATCAATGTAAAAGAAGGAGATATAGTAAAAAAAGGCCAGTTTATAGGTAAAGTAGGTAGTACAGGTACATCGACTGCGCCGCACCTGCATTATGAAATATGGCTAAATGGAGTAGCTATTAATCCTGTAGATTATTGTCTTGACGGTTTGTCGCCTAAGGAATATCAGGACATAGTAAAACGTGCTTCCACGGATAATCAATCATTGGATTAAAAGTAAACCAAGCTGAATAAAGCTGTGTAAAGATAAAATTTATAGAAAAAAAGAGCCTGGAATCATATATTTCAGGCTCTTTTTTTACATTACTTATTTATGTACTACGTTTCCCGGTACGTAACGTAGATAAGGTTTTACTACCTCCGGTTCAACCCCAAATTTGGCGCTGATCTGATCTGTTGGGATAGAAGGTATTACAATCACTTTATCACCTGAAATCCAATCTGCAGGTGTCGCTAATCCATAATTAGCAGTCAGCTGCAACGAATCCAATACCCTAAGCAATTCATTAAAGTTTCTACCTGTAGAAGCGGGATATGTCAGCGTAAGTTTTACTTTTTTATCCGGCCCGATGATAAATACAGATCTAACCGTGGTTTTTTCACTAGCATTGGGGTGTATCATATCATAGAGTTGGGCAACCACCCTATTTTCGTCTGCTATGATTGGAAAATTCACTTTCACATCATTGACTTCTTCGATATCAGGAACCCATTTATTGTGCGAAGCAAGATCATCTACCGAAACAGCAATAACTTTTGTATTTCTTTTTTGAAACTCACCCGAAAGTAAAGCTGTCTTACCAAGTTCAGTAGTACAAACCGGGGTAAAATCAGCCGGGTGCGAAAAAAGCAATCCCCAGAAATCACCAAGCCATTCATGAAAATCTATTTCACCCTGGGTAGTATTTGCTGTAAAATTTGGTGCAATATCTCCTAATCGTATTGACATAATTAAACCATTTTAAGTATTTAAGAAAATACAAAGTTAAACTAAAAATATTTATTAATATATTAATTCTATGTATTTAATAGACTTTAATAAATAATTAACTTCTTATAAATAGACATTCAAAAAATGACAGATAATATTGCTTTTAAAAAATAATTACATAATCACTTCTTAATCTGAAAACATTTTCATTGCTTTGCATATTATTAGTATACTAATTAATTAGAAATGCCTGGAAGTAGTTCTCAAGTAAGCATCGAAAAGAAGCATGAAATCTCTGGTTTTACTTTGGAGAAAACAGTGAAACTCATGAAACTTACATTTTCCCGCATTTTATTGATGCATCAGTATGTAGATGTTACCGTGGATCAATGGGTAGTCATGCATATATTATGTAAACATCAGCAATTAAGCCAACAAGAATTGGGAGAACTGACCTTTAAAGATGCACCCACTATCACAAGAATAATTGACCTTCTGGTACAAAAAGGATTGGTCATCAGAAGTACTGATGAAAAAGACAGACGAAGGTTTATGATAAAACTTACTATAGAAGGAATAGAAAAATATAGATTTATAGAGCCAATTGTTCAGGAGTTCAGAGCGGAAGCTTATGCGGGCATATCCGTAGATGAATTGCTTATGCTGCAAAATACACTAAATAAAATTTTTGTGAACCTGTCTAAACAAAATTAATATGCATTATCACTCACTTGGAAATATCCCGGCTAAACGGCACATACAATTTCGCAAAAAAGATGGCACTCTGTACAATGAACAATTATTTTCAACAGAGGGATTCAGCGATATGTACTCGCTTTTGTATCACAATCATCCGCCTACAATGATTACTCAGGTAGGTGAACCGATGAATGTTGCACCTATAACCATACATGATAAACAGCTTAAGCACAGAAGTTTGCAAGGATTTAGCATCCCTACTGAAGATGACTATCTGGAAAGTCGTAAACCAGTTCTGGTAAACAATGATTGCAGAATCATTCTGGCTGCGCCAAGAAAAAGTATGACAGAATATTTTTATAAAAACGCAGATGCAGATGAATGTATTTTTATACATGTAGGTTCAGGAACTCTTAAGACCATGTATGGTGACATTCGGTTTGAATATGGTGATTATCTGGTCATACCAAGGGGAACAATCTATCAACTGGAGTTTGACACCACAGACAACAGATTATTTATTGTTGAATCATCTTCACCTATTTTGACGCCAAGGCGATATAGAAATGATTTTGGGCAATTGGCAGAACATGCGCCATTCTGTGAAAGAGATATCAGAAAACCAAATGTGCTAGTCACTTATGATGAAAAAGGAGATTTTCTTTTGTACATCAAAAAACAGGACAACCTCTACCCTTACCATTATAAAGCCCATCCCTTCGATGTAGTCGGTTGGGATGGGTATTTATATCCATATGCATTTTCAATACATAATTTTGAACCCATCACCGGTAGGATTCACTTGCCACCTCCGATACATCAAACCTTTGAGACCAAAAGCTTTGTGATATGTTCGTTTGTTCCAAGAATGTATGATTACCACCCGCTTGCTATTCCTGCACCATACAACCATAGTAATATAGACAGCGACGAAGTACTTTACTATGTGGATGGGGAGTTTATGAGCAGAAAACATGTCGATAAAGGTCAAATAACACTACATCCAGGAGGAATCCCTCACGGCCCGCATCCAGGCACAGCAGAAAAAAGTATCGGTCAGAAAGACACCAGAGAGCTGGCTGTTATGGTAGATACATTCAAACCATTATTAATGACCAACTATGCGGCATCTATTGAAGATGATGAATATGCCTTAAGTTGGTTGTAATCCTACATAATGTAGATCAATAACTTTAAAATATTAAAATAAAAATATTAAATATGAATACTTCCACCCTACCCCATCAAGAAACTATAAAAGATACCTTCCCAATCAATGGCACAGATTTTATTGAGTTTTATGTCGGAAATGCCAAACAGACCTCATTGTTTTATCAGCATTGCTTCGGTTTTGAACTAATTGCCTACAAAGGTCCGGAGACAGGAAGCAGAGATGTAGTTTCATATGTATTAAAGCAGGGCAAAATCCGATTTGTAATCACTTCAGCGCTTGACCCTGATCATGAAATACTAAAACATGTAGCACTCCATGGTGACGGTATCAAGGTATTGGCTTTATGGGTTGATAATGTCGAAGATGCATATCTAAAAGCCATCGAGAGAGGAGCTGAGAGTGCATTTGAACCATTTATTGCTGAGGACCAACATGGGTTTGTAAAATTGGCTGCCATTAAAACCTATGGAGAAACGATACACACACTGGTAGAAAGAAGTAAATATAACGGCCCATTCCTACCGGGATATATAGCAAAATCGAGCCCTGTAAAAATAAATCCGTTGGGATTCAAATATGTGGACCATTGTGTCGGAAATGTGGAACTGGGCAAGATGAATAAGTGGGTAAATTTTTATGAAGAAGTAATGGGTTTCAAACTTTTGGTGACCTTTGATGATAATGACATATCCACAGATTACACCGCGCTGATGAGCAAAGTAGTTAGCAATGGAAACGGGTATATAAAATTCCCAATCAATGAACCCGCAGCAGGAAAGAAAAAATCACAAATAGAAGAATATCTTGATTTTTATAAAGGTGCAGGAGTCCAACATGTCGCTATAGCAACAGATGATATCGTTCATACCGTCGAGTCACTTAGAAACAATGGAATAGAATTTTTGTATGTCCCTGACAATTATTATGAAACAGTATTGGAGCGTGTAGGCACTATAAAAGAAGATATCAACGAATTAAAACGTATGAATATTCTTGTAGATCGCGATGAAGAAGGTTACCTACTCCAGATATTTACAAAACCTATTCAGGACAGGCCAACGGTGTTTTTCGAAATCATCGAAAGACATGGTGCCAGATCATTTGGTAAAGGAAATTTCAAAGCTCTTTTTGAAGCCATAGAGCGGGAGCAGGAGTTGAGAGGAACTTTATAAGCAAAACACGCCTAAAGTTAACCAAAAATAAAAAGGAGTCAGGAGTTAAAAATCTGCCTCCTTTTTTTCTTATATTAGCTGAAAACTAATGGGTTGAATCCCATTTTTGGACAAAAGACCTTTAAGCAAGGATGCATCAAAGGAACTATTGTGTTGTTTAAATTCTTCTAGCTTAAAACTCTAACAAACAAAATGCAAAAATGGGATACACATCCAAACTAATCCATTTCAACCAGTCCATTGACATGGAATATGGCTCCTTCTGCATGCTTGATTACAGAATCAGGATTGCCACTAAGTTTACAATCAGTCATGATCAAAGTACCATTATTTAGTATCAAAGGTTTGCTTTGACTATTATTTAGTTGATGGAAATGTATATTATTACAAAATATTTCACTGCTATTTTGAATTTTTATAGCAGCTTCTACCCCATTAAATCCAGAGCTATTTAGATTAGCTTTTAATACTATTTTGCTACCCGTATTGTCCAAAAAAGTAAGGTTTTTATTTAATATCAAGGGAGATAAAAGTGTGATGGTATCAATATTTGCTGCAAAAGTAATCACATCACCGTTTTGTGCGCAATTCATAATAGCTCTCAAAGAATTATCTCCTTCATTTGCACTATTTGACACAACTAAACTATAACTTTCGTCAATCAACCCATCACAATCATCATCTATTCCATTGCAGACTTCAACAGATTGACCACTTGGTCTACCGTCTATCCTGACAAAAAACTGACCAAATGAATTGACGTTATTCCCGCTACTGAAGGTTAAATAATTATTGGGAGGATATGGGTTA
Source organism: Saprospiraceae bacterium (assembly GCA_016714445.1). Lineage (GTDB taxonomy): Bacteria > Bacteroidota > Bacteroidia > Chitinophagales > Saprospiraceae > OLB9. The sequence goes on from JADJNF010000009.1 coordinate 727,327, forward strand.
AAATACTCCGCCTGGTCAATAGCATTACTCCATGTACTTCCTTCACCATTTTCCAATCTCCTGTGCAACAAATAATTCTGAGGTTGGCATCCTCCGGAAATATTACCTGAATCATAAAATTTTATACTGTCCGGTATAGTAAAAGTGGCATTACTACCGTAGTTATTGATTACCCAATAACTGTCTGCCTGAAAACTTCCTACTGGAAATACATCAGGCAGCTGATTAATTTTTGTAACAACCACTTCACCGTTTGGATAAGTACTATTTGATGGAAAATACATTTTAACACCTGCATTTCCAAAATCTTTCAGTCCACTAGAATTTACAGTCAGTCTTGTTGAAACACCCTTACCTACCGGAACAGATGAATCTACTCTTGCAGCACCTCCAATCAATGTGGCATGTTTTGCCCCTATTTTATCAAGCACTAGTCCGGCACTTTCATTAAACTGATAGTAACCCACAAGGCTATTTCCCTCAGGACGGATAAGATGTCGCAATTCTCTTATCTCATTGATAGACATAGATTTATTGTAAATGGCCACTTCTTCTATTTGTCCTATAAAATTTCTGCTGCTATTGGTTCTATCTCTACCTAATCTAAAGTCTGTGTTAAAATCTACTACAGCGTGTGGTGCTGTACGGGTATATGCTACTCCGTTCAGATAGATGGTTGCACCGGATGGACTAATCACCAATGCTACATGAGACCACACATCAGAAGGAAGTATAGGGCCACCATTCCAGCCATATGACCCTGAAGCATCTTGCCAGTGATAACCAAGCTGATTATTGCTTTTTAAATTTAAACCGCAAGCTCCCCCACTTCCCGAAAAAACAATTCCTGCATTTGATACCTGTATTCCATTTGGTTTGACCCAACATGAGATGGTCATGGTATTGGTGGATACATTTAATGGCGGTATCACAGCATAATCTGTCGAAGCATTCAATACCAATGATTTTCCGGGAATGGTATCAATTTTACACTCATTTACCAAGGTGATCATATTTTGAAATGTTTTGGTCGATGTTCCAAAATCATCAGTCACGGTAAGTGTCACGTCATAACTACCTGAATTGTTGTATACTACTTTTGGATTTCTAATCCCTGATGTCGATGGCGAACCTCCGGGAAAACTCCATTGCCAGCTTACATTCTGATCAGACACAATAGAGTGATCCACAAAATAAACCGTATCTCTTGAGCAATATATTTTATCAGTATTAGCCGATGGGAATGCAATTGGTATGCTATTGCCGTAAAAATTTGATTCCCAAACGGAACGGTCTGTAGCGTTTCTTATCTTTTGTTTTCGATAATACGCTTCCATCCTGGTACTATACGTTTGAGCAGGTAATCCCTGATTGAATAATATCCAGTCAGACAGATTGTCATCTTTGTAGAATACTCCTTTTCTAGTCCCGATGTATATTCCATGTGCACTTCCTTTTTGTAAAAACATGCTTGTGGGCGAATGTCCGTTTAGACCATTTCCACTGATATTTTGCCAGGTTGCACCTCCATTCGAAGAATAAAAAACAGAATATCCATTTACATTACTATCATACATGGATGTTCGGGCTATCCATACTTTCATCGGATCATCGTGATCTACTACAATATCATAAGGTATCCAAAGGGAAGGATTTGAACCCAGAATTCCAGAAGGAGGAGTGACTTCGACCCAATTGAGACCTCCATTTGTGGACCTGTATATCCTTTTGGTTCCCCACCAATCCGGAAATGTACATGCATATATAACATTAAGATTAGACCAACATTGATCCATTGCACCAATATTTACACCAAAATCATACAATTGCTCAAAAGTATATCCATCATCTTTGGTTTTGTATAATTTTGTACCACTTCCTGTAAGCCAATGGGTAAAGTATCTGGGATCAATCAACAAATCATTTGATGCACCAATAATATAAGTATTATTTGGTTTGTTTTGGAATGTTCTGGTAACGGGGCTAATCGTTCTGTTGGATTTAAGGGTCTTTATATCATACTGACTATATACCTGTCTGTCAATACCAGGATTAACAAAACCCATGGTTCCATCACCACCGTCTGTACATATCCAATTATTAATATATACATTTTCCTCACGCAACATGGTACCATTATGATATGCCCCGCCAAGCATCACGTCTCCATACCACCATCCCTGACCAAAACCCCAAAAGTCTGTGCCTGTAATGCCCACATTTCTTCTTTGAAAATTGGCACCATTGTCTGTAGAGTAAAATATTCCACCATCACAAGCTATCCAAAGCTCTTTGGTGTGATTATAGTAGTTTATATCATGAATATCTGCATGTACGTAGTTGGGTTTTTCGGAATGTGACCACTTTGAAGGACAGGTAAAAGATGCTCCGCCATTTCCGGATACCCATAAATTAACACCTGCTAAAAAAATTGAATCTCCATTGGTCGGTGAAACAGCAAAACCCATATCATAATAGTATTGGCCTCCATCATCCAATCCTTGATCGCTCCAAGCCATTAAATTTGGGTTACTGGCAGAAGGAGGTCCTGCTGGCTGAGGACCACAACATCTGAAGGTCCAGCTTTCACCTTGGTCAGTACTTACATATACTCCATATAAACCTGAACCACCATTGGCTTCACCGGAACAGTGTGCATATACATGATTAGGATTGGCTTGTGATACAGCTATTTCTGTTCTTTCCTGATCTCCACTTACCGGAGGTATTGGCCAGTTGATGCCTGTCAGTGTAAAACTTACCCCCGTGTTTACAGATTTAAAAAATTCAGTTTTTGTTCCATTTTTACGTATTCCATAAATGATACTTGTATTTCCGGGATGGATTTCTACTTCCTGAAAATCCCCTGCTTGCGCATTTGTCCAGTTGAGTCCACCATTATTAGTTCTGAATAATCCAGCATTTGTACAAGCAAAAATAATATTGCTGTTTCCGGGCAGCATGCGTATATCTCTTACGGTCAGACTCAAAGATTGAAATGTTGCATCTCCAGTTGGTAAAAATGAAATACCACCATCCGTACTTTTGCGAACACTATTACCTATTGAAGCGTATACAATATTTGCGTTTGAATGATCTATTTCAATCGCATATACAGAAGATACAAGTATATTATTGGTCAATTGCAGCCAGGTAATCCCTCTGTTTATACTTTTCCAGAGTCCACTTGTGGCTGTTCCTGCATACAAAATATCCGGGTTCGAAATAGATTGTTCAACCGTATAAACATGTGCCGAACCTGGTGCATAACTCCTGGATGCCGCTGTGTGATCCCAATCAAAAGGACCTAAACTGGTCCATGAAGCCACATTATTTCTCAAACTTTTTGATTGGTCAATTTTAGCTAAGTATGCTCTGTCTTCTGCCTGGGTCCGAGAATGAGATCTACCAATTGACCTCAACCACTTTTTTAAATACTGCGTGTGTTTGTTTTTTACCAATGTATGGTCAGCATAGTATTTATCATATAACCTTAAGACAATGCCTGGATCAGCATTTTCTTTATACATTTCTTTTGCCCAATCCGGCATAGTCGTTTCTGACGAATGGTTATATTTCATCAGTTCCTGGCTGAACGAAAATTGGAAAAAAGTAAAAAAAGTAAAAAGTAAAAAAACGCTTTTTAGAGAAGAAATAGAAATGTGCATAAAAACAATTAGTATGATAAAAGTGCGTAAAAATAAAATCAATTTATAGAAAAGAAAAATAATAAACATATTTGTTAAAAAAATATATGCTTTGAAATTTTGTTTCCAAATCATTTGAAAATTCTAACAAAAAACGATTAATAAATCACAGTGGCTACTAAAGTCCTACCCTTTGCTTTATTTCTGAATTCACAAAGGTATATCCCTTGCCAGATTCCCAGATTAAGCTTATGATTTGAAATTGGAATTGTAACTGAATTACCAGTGAGCACTGATTTAATATGTGCCGGCATATCATCTGCCCCTTCTATTGTGTGGCGTAAAAATGGCAGATTTTCAGGTACCAATTTATTAAAAACTGATTCAAAGTCGTAAAGGACATCAGGATCACAATTTTCATTAATGGCCAAGCCAGCTGATGTGTGTTTTATAAATAAAAATAATACTCCAACTTCCGGTAGTTGACCCAAATGAGAAATGATTTCACCAGTGATCAAATGAAAACCACGCGCATAAGGTCTTAAAGTAAATTCCCATTGTGTTGTCATAATTTCACCAAATTTTAAACTACACCCGTTGTCTTACAGTCCTTTGCTCAATACGTTTTTCGTATTTTTTACCTTGAAAAATTCTCTGAACAAAAATACCCGGAATATGAATAAAATTTGGATCAAGGCTACCCAAAGGTACCATTTCTTCTACTTCAGCGATCGTGATTTTAGCTGCTCCACACATACAGGGATTAAAATTTCTAGCTGTACCTTTAAAAATAAGGTTACCTGCTTCGTCACCTTTCCATGCTTTTACGAGCGCAAAGTCAGCTTCAAAAGCTTTTTCCATGACATACATTTTGCCATTAAAATTCCTGGTTTCTTTTCCTTCAGCTACTTCTGTACCAAATCCGGCCGGAGTATAAAATGCAGGAAATCCCGACTGAGCTGCCCGACATCTTTCAGCCAAAGTTCCTTGTGGTATCAACTCAACTTCCAATTCTCCACTGAGCATTTGGCGTTCAAATTCGTCATTTTCGCCAACGTATGAAGAAATCATTTTTTTTATCTGTTTACCTTGTAAAAGTAACCCAAGGCCAAAATTATCCACCCCTGCGTTGTTTGAGATACAGGTAAGGTTTTTAATTCCCATTTTTACCAGTTCTGCAATTGAATTTTCAGGAATACCACAAAGTCCGAAACCACCTACCATAAGGGTCATACCATCGGATATGCCCATCATCCCTTCCTGAACCGAGTCTACTTTTTTAGAAATCATTTTCCCGTTTGTTTATTCTGCAAAAATAAACATTTTCTATCTCAAAAACAACGGATTAAGGCGCAGGATTTGAAATTTCCTTATGAACGACATCTATCTGCTCTATAATTTCAGGAGATAATTTTATGTCTATACTTGAGATATTTTCTTTTAGCTGATTCATATTTGTTGCCCCAATAATGGTGCTGGTAACAAATGGTCTGTCATTTACAAAAGCCAATGCCAATTGAGCAGGACTAATGCCTGTATTTTCGGCAATATCAATGTACTTAGCCGTAGCTTGATGACTTTTTTCACCATTGTATCTCATCAGGTTTTTAAATTGGTTTATTCTGTCCTGTGGGGTATCCAAATGTTTATGAAATTTACCAGACAACAGCCCAAATCCCATCGGTGAGTAAGCCAGAAGACTTATTTTTTCACGTATCGAAATTTCTGAAAGTCCTACCTCAAAACTTCTGTTCAACAGATTATAAGGGTTTTGAATGGAAAGCGGCCTGGTTTGTTGATTGGTGTCTGCGATGTGGCAAGTTCTCATGACTCCCCAAGCTGTTTCGTTAGATAGACCCCAATGCCTGATTTTCCCTTGTTTTATGAGTTTGATGATTCGTTCAGTGGATCCAGAGGTTTCAGCTCTTCCCGGTACTGAATACATTTCAGCAGTATCAATAAAATTGATACCTTGAGACATAGCATAGTCCATTTGTGCATGTCCTTCAGCTTCTGTATTTTGCTGGCCATATGTCATTGTTCCCAGACAAATGACACTTACGTTGATATCAGTTAATCCCAGTTTTCGGTATTCCATGTTGATTTTATTTATTCAAAGAAATATAAAGCGGATAAACAGCAAATTGTTCAGATTTTGCCAAATATTGTTTTGGATTGTTCATTAACCATTATAAAAGTATAAAATTCAAATTGGATAAAATGAAAAAGACCCCCTTCGACGTTTCGAAGCGGGGTCCCATCCCAAAAACAGTAAATTCTTTATAGAAAAATTATTCTATTACAACCATTTTTCTGGTAGCAGTAAAGTCACCTGCTTCTAGTTTGTAGTACAGTACGCCTACGCTACCAAGTTCATTTTTATTCAGTTCGATAGTATTGTAACCTTTGTTGAAAGACTGCTTGATCACTTTTAGTGTCTTACCTGTCACATCATAAATAGTCACTGTCGCATCCATTACTTCCGGTAAATCAAATCCAATTGATGTAATCGCTTTGAATGGGTTTGGAGTATTCTGATATAATACTGCTGCTTGCCCCACTCTGTTGTTTACATTAAATTCTACTTTGATCACATCATGATCAGATGTATATGCTTCTGCTTTTGTAACTGCAGAATCTATCCAGAATCCTTCAGAAAGTTTACCCTGATCTTTAGCTTTAAGTGATAATGTGAACACAACATCACCAGCTTTAAGCCCAAGTGAATTTTCTCTATTGTAACTTACCGTCACCATACCGTTAGCCAGTCTGGTAAATCCAAAGTTGTTGTCAGTCATTCCTGTGATTCCACCATTAACTGCTTCAAGGCTGAACAATTCGGTGTCATAATTTACTGTAAACTGAAATCCTGACACATCAGCATTCTGAGCCAACACAACAGGTACATTTATAGTCTGACCAGCAGTAAGTGTTTGATTTTCAGCTGTCAACTCCATGATTGAAGACGCTCTTGATTCAGTATTATGATCATTTACATTGGCCACAACATTACCGTTTACGTCCCCAACTTTTACTGACATGAAATTAGCTTCCATATTTGAGTTCATATTTTCTATGAAATACACTTCAGGGAACGTTTCAGCGTGGGCATATTGGACATCCTGGAATGTATATGCCTTATCAATAAATCTCCATGATGTATTATTCGAAAATTCATTTACGATACCAAGGATCAATTTACGCAATTCAGTAAGGTCTGATGCTGTGATTTTCTTATCCTTGTTTACATCTGCTGCGATAAGCTTGTAAGGTGAATTCAGTTTTTCAATACCAAGAATATGTCTCTGAATCATCACTAGGTCAAGAGTAGATATACCATTGATGTGATCATCATTTTTAGTAGGTCTAACTACATAATTTGAACCACTCAACATCCCTTCAAAATTGTAAGTACCAGTATTATTGGTAATCAAATTCATTTCGCTACCTTCAAGTGACACATTCACTTCTTTTACCGGTGCATTGGTTTCAGTCATGACTGCTCCATTTACCACAAATCTTCCATCTATATCATCGCACACATCAAAGTTGTCCTGAATATTGATAAATGTTGAACAGAAATCCTGTACTATGGTACCCATTGGCGTAAGAACACCTGCATAAAGATTAACATCGTTCCTACCCAAATTATTACAAGTAAATGTTCTGCTTGCCACAACTACAGGTACACCATTCTGACCTAAAGTGATAGGTGCAAAAGATAAATATACTCTATACCCACATGGATGTGTACTGCCATTATCAAAATCTTTAGCCCAAATTTCAACCATACCAGTATCCGGAGTTCCATCATTATCTGTATCCATTGGCATAAGGCTTGTTGCCAGACCATTGATACAGTAAGGAGTCGGTGCTTTACAGTTAGCAATCGTGAACAATTGTTCGCACTTCGTTACATTTCCACATCTATCTTCAAAAGCCCAAACTATTTTATGTGTTCCAATTGGGTATCTGTCGCTAGCATCCGCTGTATTTCCTAATCCTGATTTTGAGAGACCTGATTCGAAAGAGCCATCATTAAACGCATCTATTTTGTACGTGTATCTTAAAACTTGTGTACAAACATCTGTTGCTGAAGCAGTAAGTTCAATATATCCATCTGTACATGTTGGATCAAATGTACAAGTAGATTTTGGCTCACAACTGCTGGTAATCACTGGTTTTACAGGGTCATACACTTTTATAATCTGAGTGTGTGTCCAGGTTCTGTATTCATATCCGCCACCAGGAAGATCGAATCTCTGGCACCAGTCGATAACTGTCCAATGTCTCAATATTTTGAAACAAGCTTCACCAAAGCTATTGTTGAAAGTAAAAATCTGGTCATCATATTCTGCACCAACTAAGCTACAAATATTGTCAGCAGCTAAATTTGGTTTACCTAAATTATCAGGGCTAAATGCGTCATCATTCGGATCTTCACATCCTGCGATTTCAACATCTAAAGGCCATCTGTTTTCTGCCATTACAAATGGAAATTCCGGTCCATGTACGTGTATGATTTGTGTACATGTAGCTGTACGTCCCCCCGGATCTGTTGCGGTAAAAGTACGTGTGATTTTACCAATTCTACAGCTGTTAAGATCGATGATAGAGTCAGTAGTAATGCGGATATTATCACAATTGTCATATGCCGTAGCCCAACCGAAAGTATGATATAATTTTGCAGTATCAAAATAATCATTACATGTCACAGTCATGTGAGGCGGACATGTAATACGTGGAGGCAATTTATCCTGTACTATGGCATTCACCATACATTCATTCCAGTTTCCTGATTTATCGATTACTCTGAATACTACCTGTTTAGGTGAAGTACTGACATCAGCACAGCAGAATTGAGCATACTCACTAAATCCGCATGGATCTGTAATTTCAACTACATATAGGTATTCATCAGAATCACAATTGTCAAATGCTATAGTCTGCCATTTTCCGGCAGAGGCTCCTGTAACATCTTTGGCAATTACCCATAAAGAGTCTAGACCATCAGTCAGATTTTTGTTTCTTGGATGACCAAGATCCCAATTTCTGTAAGTGGAAGTTTCGCCGCTTGACCAGCTATATTCACCTTTTGCTTTTGGATCTCTCAGTCCAATTAAATAATCCTCGTTGAGTTTCCAATCCAATACTTTACCATGTAACCATGTACCTTCAGGTGCGGAATTGATAGCTACTACATATCCACCCATTGCTTCTGCAGTTCTCATGGCAACTCTTACGTTTGCTCTATGCTTTGAAATATAATAGTAGTGAGGTACAGTTTTGTTTACATTTGTAAATTCTCCTAAATGTGTAAATCCAGGGAATGAAGGCGTTTTGCATGGTTTACAAGCTGCTGAACCATCCATTCTTCTTACCAACATTTTTGCAAGATCACATTCATCATAACTACCATCATCAAAAGATGTAGCCGGAACCCATGCAGTACCATCCAATGTCAATCCGACAGTGGTATTCTGGTCACAAATGGCTACAGGTGGTGTATTGTCTTCTACAAAAACAGAAATGGTATATTCAGTTTGATTATGACATTCATCATATGCGGTATATAATATCTCAACACAACCCAACGGCAATTTTACATATTTATCTGCGTCAGTAACCTTAAGTCCTTTGAGAAAGCCAGTAGGATTTCCGTTTTCATCATACGTGGTCACATCATAGGTCAATTGATCTGAGCAATTGTCCGTAAGAGTAGGTTTCTGTAATTTGTACAAACCTTCACAAGTATGACCGTTTGTGGTTGCATAATCATCTTTCAATCCAGTGACTATTGGACCTTTTGAATCATTTATTTCTATAATCTGAATAAATTCAAGTATTTTGGAATCACATGACCACTCCAATATCTGCCATCTACGGATAATTTTTGTAACACATTTTATTTGCGGCAATTTTGTGTCAGAATAAGTCACATAAATATTGCAATCAGAACCACCCGGGTTTAAAGCAATGTTGGCAGGAATCGGACCTGTAATATTACTTAAATTTAATACAGTCCAGGATCCTAAATTGTCGGTTCTTACCTGAAAACAAAATACATCATTTAGCAATACAGGTACACTCACAACTCCGGATTGTGTATTTAGACCACCAATTCCTTGAGTAAGATTTGTAGCTACATTATTAACAGTATATCTTGCATGATCTAATAAATATACGTTGTCCGGTGCTCCGGGACCTGCTTTGCTCGCAGTCCAATTGAAAGCTATATTACCATTTGCGTTGGCTGTTACACATATTTGTGCACCAACAGGAGATGTTAATGTTGTCGGTGGCAATGTACCTCCTGCAAGCATAATATTTCCATTTACCGGATTTACATAAGCGTCACCCGCCCTTGTCAAAACCGGCATCCATGGATACAATGAAGGTACACCTGTACCAAAGTAAGTCACACCGTTTACTGTAACAGGAGTAGGTGAAGGATTACCATTTTCCAATCTGGCATAATTGGCATCGCATTCTACAGTGATGTTTCGTACACCAATGATATCATCTACATCCAGTCCAACTACCCAAATACGTACTACGCAAGCCACATCAGACACATTACCTGATTCATCTTTTGCAAGGTATGTCCTCTCAATCAGTTTAATAGTATCTGGTCCGGCAAATATAGGATTGATACAATCATTTACAGTAATTGTCTCATTGACAATGTATACCTTAGGTGTATGACAATTGTCAACAGCTACAGGTGCATAACTTGCCATCGCAGGACAGGTAACCACTACATCCACAGGATCTGTGTCTTCCCAGGTAGGTTTGATTTTGTCTTCAATCGTTATAGACGTCCAGCAGGAATTTAACCCTGTAGCATCAGTCACCTTTCCATATATAGTTTTACCTATATATAACTGACCATCTATCAGTGTAGCAACACCAGTTCCTGAAGCAATTACGCCTCCAGTTGGTGTTTTCATTAAGGTAACTAACAGCGAGGTTGGATTACCACCGCAAGTAGTACCGTTTGCAAGAAGTTGTTCTGAAGTGATAGCCGCTTCACAGGCCAAATCTACAGAAACATTGATGGCACCTTTACAAGCGCACGATGGTGTCTGGGCCACCGCTGCGGTAAATGTACCACTAATTAATACCACAAAAAGGAAAAATTTCCTTAGTAAGGTATCGAAATGTGTTGAATTTGCTCCATTCATGAGATCCAAATTTTGAGTTTTAAGAAATAAATTTTTTACTGTTATGAGAGTTAGTGGCATAGATATCCACTTAAGCCCCAGTAACTTATTGGTTATGAAATAAAATAATTACTAAAAGCAGAAAGCTGCCTTTACTCGTGCGGATCTAAAATCAAAATTCAGGTTGGAAATAATAATATATAAATAGATTTAATGTATAATACAAATAATGCATTAACATCATGTAATTTCATATTAATATGAACTACATTCATAAAACTTTGAAGGTAAAACTATTACTATAATCAGGTTGGAAATAAAAGGTAGGTTCTGAATAGTTTCTCACGCTATTCTGGTGCAAATATATGATGGGTTATATATATAAAAAAATATTATACTAAAAAAATACATATAATTATAATTGTAACATATATTCAATTGTTATTCTGTATTTTACAAATTAAATAAAATATATATAAAAATTATTTAAATCAATATTTTGACATAAATGAGTATAGTTTTATTCATATAGGTCCGAAATATGAATCTTTTTTTTTATCTAATTTCATAAAAATTCATACATATTTCAAATCAGGATTAATATCCTCCCATCCTTTAGATACAGTATACACTTTGAACATAAAATTTTTCCAAACAACACAAACCAATATCGAATCATGAATTTAAACACTTTACTACTATTTGGTGTGTCATAAGGCACTGGAACAATAGGTACATTTTTTTAAGATGACTCACTAAATTTAATATATAATTTTAAATTATTTTCAGTATACCCTATATTTTTATACACTTAACCAATATTTTTTTATTTATTTTTGGCCACACCCCCACATTTTTAGCTAGTTTGTTAAACTATTTTCTATTTTAAAATTTCTGAGTACTACATCATGAAATGATTTTAGTTATTGAATATCAATTACCTATGTCACAATCTTATCCTTTTAATATAACAATCTCATCATTTTACATGGTTATAAATATAGAATGGTCATCTACATTTGCTGTCAATATGTAATCATTTTTTAATCAAAACAAAAGTAATGAAGAAGATAGAAGCCATCATAAGATCTTCAAAGTTTGAGATCGTAAAAAATGAACTGAGTAAAATCGGGGCAAATTTTTTCACTTTCTTTGAAGTAAAGGGATATGGTAAACAACTGGCTGAACATGTAGTATACCGTGGAGTAGAATATGACGTAGGGTACATTGCCAGAATGAAGATTGAAATCATAGTTGAAGATCAAAATGCAAAAAAAGTAGCTGATACAATTATTTCTGCTGCACATACCGGTGAGATTGGAGACGGTAAAATTATCATTACATCAATAGATGAAATAATCTCTGTCCGTACGGGTAGTATCAATGAATCTGCACTTTAATAAATAAAAAATTAAAAAAGAATAAATCATGACTGAAGTTCCTTTTGTAACAAATAATCTATGGATACTTATCGCAACGATGATGGTATTCATCATGCACTTAGGATTTGCCACCCTGGAAGCGGGTCTTGTCCAACAAAAAAACACGGTAAATATTTTATTTAAAAACGTGATGATATTATGTATAGGATTAATAACCTATTATGCTGCCGGCTTTAATCTTATGTATCCGGGAGCAGACTATGCGGGTGGATATATAGGTTTTGGGGGATTTGGCCTTAGTTTGCCTGAAGGCGCAGCTGGACTGCAGGATTATGCAGGTGGAAAATATACATATTACACTGATTTTATATTTCAGGCCATGTTTGCTGCGACTTGTGCAAGCATAGTCTCAGGAGCAGTTGCTGAGCGAATCAAGCTTATGCCCTTTCTGCTATTTGTTACGCTATTTGTTTTGATTTCATATCCGATCACTGGCATGTGGAAATGGGGAGGCGGATGGCTCAATTCACTTGGATTTATTGATTTTGCCGGTTCTACACTGGTTCATAGTGTTGGCGGTTGGGGAGCACTGGCAGCTATTATTTTACTTGGCGCCAGAAAAGGAAAATATACTGAAAAGGGAGTAAGGCCTATTCCTGGTCACAACATGCCACTGGCCACTATCGGTGCATTTCTACTTTGGTTTGGCTGGTTTGGGTTTAATGGAGGCTCTGTACTATCTGCCGATCCCGGTGCAGTGTCACTAGTTTTTGTGACCACTTGTCTGGGAGCAGCCGCAGGTGCACTCGCTACTTTTGTGGTATCCTATCTTAAATTTAAATCTCTGGATCACTCCATGATACTAAATGGTGTTTTGGGTGGTCTGGTCGGAATCACTGCAGGAGCAGATGGTTTTACGCCTGGTTCTGCCCTTATAGTAGGAGCAATAGCAGGTGCCATTATTCCTTTTTCTGTGGTGTTCTTTGACAAACTCAAACTCGATGACCCTGTGGGAGCAACATCAGTTCACCTTGCCTGTGGAATATGGGGAACTCTGGCTGTCGGTATCTTCGGAACAGGAGATATCGTAACCCAACTCATCGGTGTAGTAGCAATAGGTGCATTTACGTTTACATTTGCGTTCGTGGTACTGTACATCATCAAGAAAACAGTAGGTATTAGAGTAAGTGAAGATATGGAAATCAAAGGGCTTGATGTAACTGAACACGAAATGAGTGCTTATCAAAACGTAGAGCGTGGAAATTATGCCATGATGATCTCAGAATCTTAATCTGTAAAATAAAAAACCCTCAAAAAGTGGAGTTTTTGAGGGCAATTAAGCACCAAGAAGACTTGAAATGCTAATTTCGAATCACAAAGATAATCCATATTAAGGATTTATCAATCAAGTCTTCTTTGGAATTTAGAAACAATTTTTTATCACAATCTAAATCTAAAGAAAATGAAAAGCTTTTTACTTATTTTACTTATTGGCCTCACATCAGTAGTGCAGGGACAAATTAAAATCGATTCTTTTTTTACCTTAACCGGTTCCGCAGATACTTATTTCCGCACAAATCTTAATAGCACAAATGATGCTGGAAATGGTGGAACTGTAGCTCCGCCCACATCATTTGCCAATTTGCCGGGATTTGCTGTCGGCATGTTCAACCTGATTGGAAAGTATGAAACAAAAAAATCAGGGTTTGTTGCTGACTTAGTTTTTGGCCCAAGAGGCAAAGACGCAGTATTTAATTCTCAGGGGTCACTCAATATAGTAAATCAGGCATATGCTTACTACAAGCCTACTGAAAAACTAACCTTAACATTAGGAAAGTTTAATACATTTGTCGGCTATGAAGTCATATCTCCCGTCCTTAATTACCACTATTCTACGTCCTACATGTTTTCGTACGGACCATTTAGCCATGCAGGTCTTAAAGTCAATTATGACTTAGGCAAAGGTTTTGGCGCAATGATAGGAGTATTTAATCCAACAGATTTTACGGATTTTAACCCGAATGGAACATATTATGCCGGAGCTCAACTATCTTATGTCTTTGAGAAAGGTGCTGTTTATCTCAACACTCTTATGGATGATGATTTTATGCAACTGGACCTTACTACTACTTTTGCCATTTCTGATGATCTAAGTCTTGGACTTAATGCTACCAATGCAACCGACAATTTCTATGGTGCCGCCATTTATGCCAATTACAAAACAAGTGAAAGCCTTTCATTTGGTATAAGATCAGAATACTTCAAGGACAATGGCCTTGGATTGCTTGATCTGGAAGAGCCATCAAGCACAGGGAATGATGTACTGGATCTGACGGTTTCAGCCAATATCATTCTTGGCAATCTTCGTATCATCCCTGAATATAGGATGGATATGTTTTCTGCTGAGTTGGTCACACCTGACTTTAGTAAAGCAGACAGATCAGATAAATTATCGTCTCTTTTGATTGCAGCTGTGTACAGTTTTTAAGTTTTCGCTAAGATTTTGTTATAATATTAACCATGCCACAGTATTAAAACTGTGGCATTTTTTTTATCCAGCAACTATTTTATTGTCAATCCGGGTTTTATTCATAAAATATAGTCCGAAAATAAAAAATATTGCCAATGTAAGTACTGAGTATCGCATGTTATTGGTAATATTATCTACCAGCCCAAATAAGAAAGTACCACCCACAATAGCAGATTTATACACCACATCATAGAAACTGAAGTATGAAGTTGTGTCATGATCTTTTTCCGGAATCAGCATGGAATAACTGGCTCGAGACAGAGATTGTATCCCACCCATGACCAAACCAACAAAAGAAGCCAATACGTAAAAAAACAACTTGTCATAAGTAAAATAAGCCGCAATACATATAAATATCCAAATGCAAATCATAACCATGATTGAAAATTTATTCCCTTTCCTATTTCCCAGTAATGAAAAAACATACGCTCCTCCTATCGCTACCAACTGTAATATAAGCACCAGTAGAATCAACTCCGCAGTTTCGAATGCCAGCTCTTTTTTTGCAAATATGGTAGCCAGATATATGACTGTCTGTACACCCGCGCTGTAGAAAAAAAATGCCAGTAAAAAATATTTGATGTTTGGTATGTTCCTGACCCTGTTGAAAGCACCTGCAATTTCTCTATACCCGTTTTTTATCATTCCTGCAGTAAAAAGATTCTTTTTATCTTTAGGCATATACTTGAAAGTGTACTGTGCAAATCCAAGCCACCATACCCCCACAAGCAAAAATCCGATTCTGGCACCTAATTGACCACCGGAAAGTCCGAACCAATCTGGTTTTTGGATCATCATCAGGATAAAAATCAGTAGAATAACACTCCCTATGTATCCGTAAGTATACCCTTTGGCACTGACTTTATTGTATCTGTCTTCGGTGACGATCAGAGGTAAATAAGAGTCATAAAAAACCAGACTGCCGGCAAATCCTATGGTAGCCAGAATAAAAGCAGATGTGCCGAGCCAAAGTTGAGGTTCTCCTTTAAAAAAATATAATGCGGTACAAGCCAAAGATCCGATAAGTGTAAAGGTTTTTAGAAAAAACTTACGTCGTCCACTATAATCAGCAATACCTGAAAGCAGTGGAGATAAAGATGCAATGATAATGTAGGAAAATGATACAGCAAATGAGTACAAAGAACTGTTTGAAAAATTCAAATTACCCAGAGTTATCTCTTTGGGCGTATACTCTTCAAAATAACCAGGAAAAATAGCTGTAGAAATCACGAGCGCATATGCTGAGTTTGCCCAGTCAAATAAGGCCCATGCATTGATGGTTCTTTTATTGTTAAGTTCTATTGCTGACATGTTTTGATTTTGAATGCACTAAAGTAATTACATTCTTTGTGTTGATAAAGAAATTTGAAATTTATTTGGAATAATTATCTTTACAAAATATTTTAACAAGCGTCTAATGAATATTATCATACTTTCCCGCAATGCTTCTCTATACAGCACACAAAGTCTGGTGGATGCTGCGAGGCGTCGAAATCATTATGTAAGGGTAATTGATCATATGGCATGTGACCTTATCATAGAATCTGAAAAGTCAAAGATATTTTTTAATAATCAACCGATAGAAAAGATAGATGCGGTCATCCCACGCATAGGATCTACTGCCACAACCTATGGCGCAGCGGTTATCAGACAGTTTGAAAGCCAGGGCGTATTTTCCACGTTGCATGCAGAACCACTATTAAAAGCCAGAGATAAACTCAGTTGTTTGCAGATATTGGGGAGCCATGGCATAGGTGTACCGAAAACTGTTTATGTCAGCAATCCATATACCATGCCTTTTTTACTAGAGCAAATGGCACCCTATCCTATTATCATCAAACTGGTTTCAGGGACCCAAGGTATGGGTGTCATTCTCGCTGAAAACAAAAGTAACGCCGAATCTATCCTTGAAGCATTTTATGCAACAAAAGAAAAAGTAATTTTACAGAAATTTATCAAAGAAGCCAAAGGCGCAGATATTCGTGCGTTTGTAGTAGACGGGGAGATAGTAGGAGCCATGAAAAGACAAGCCCGTCCGGGAGATTTCAGATCAAATCTGCACCGAGGTGGTACATCAGAACTAATAAAACTCACCAGCCAGGAAGAAGAAACTGCCTTGAAGTCAGTAGAGATTCTTGGGTTAAAAATAGCAGGCGTTGATATGTTAAAAACCCATATAGGACCAGTTGTACTGGAAGTAAATGCTTCACCTGGACTAGAAGGGATTGAGGGTACTACCGGCGTTGATATCGCGGGCAAAATTATTCAGTTTGTAGAAAAAAACAGAAAATAATCCATGCCATCATCGCTTATCATCCCTAAACTCAATGATATCAATGAACTGATTATAGACAATGAGATCATCACCCACGGACGGTTACATACTATACGCATCAATGCGGGAAAACTGCCATCCGACAATCGTATCAATGTCTTCGCACATGTGTTACATACAAGTAAACCGGGACCATCTGTACTTATATTGGGTGGACTGCATGGCAATGAAATCAATGGCATAGAAATAGTAAGAAGAAGTCTGGAAGAAGGTATATACTCAGGCATATCCAGCGGGACAGTAATCATCATCCCATTGCTCAACGTCTATGGATTTATTAACTTTAGTAGGGACGTGACTGATGGAAAAGATGTAAACAGGTCCTTTCCCGGACATTTAAACGGATCACTGGCTTCCCGGGTAGCAAGGATAATTACAAAAAAAATATTGCCTTATGTAGACGTAGCCCTGGATTTCCATACTGGTGGAGAGGCCAGATATAATCACCCGCAAGTAAGATATAATAAATATGATGCAATAGCAGAAAAGCTGGCCAGACATAGTGGGCTAAAATATTTAATTGAACAACCCTTGATTGCCCATTCATTCAGAAAAGCAGCATCTGATATGAAAGTACCTGCCATAGTGTTTGAGGGTGGAGAATCTATCCGCCTTGATAAAACATCCATTAATTCAGGCATAAATCTGATAAAAAATATCCTGAATGCCCTTAAAATGACTGAAATAGAAGAATCATCACTGGTAGGTGAACAATGGATTATCCATAGAGACAACTGGGTGAGGGCCGCTACACCCGGAATATTTATTTGGCAAAAAAAATCCGGCGATGTAGTCTCAAAAGGGGATAAACTTGGAGAAATCAAAGATCCTTATGGTACAAAAAGTATAGATGTAATCTCGACTTACACCGGGCATATCATAGGACATAATAATGCCAGCGTGGTTTCGTTGGGTGATGCTCTGTTTCATATTGGGTATGAATATAGCAAAGTATAATGCCGATGGGATTGGGAAAATCACTTGATGATTAAAACCTGCTCACTGTAAGAATAAATATTGCATGCCAATAAATGAGCTCCAAAACTTAATCTCTATTCAAAATTCATATATTG
Organism: Saprospiraceae bacterium; assembly: GCA_016714445.1. GTDB lineage: Bacteria > Bacteroidota > Bacteroidia > Chitinophagales > Saprospiraceae > OLB9. Next base: position 745,457 of record JADJNF010000009.1, read on the forward strand.
AGTATGGAATTTTTCTTTAATCAATTTAATTAGATTTTGAGGTATTTCAAATACTTATTGTCAAGATTTAACACCAGTAATTAATACATCATAATATTTTTGCCATTCTTTCTTGTCTATTAAAAATATAAAATCAAAATATTTACTACATTTGATCTCAATTTTTTTAATGCCAAAATCATTGTTTTAGTTATGCCAATCAACGACCGTATTGCTCAAAACAAAGATATTTTTTTATATGCCTTCAGTCTTGCCGTGTTACATTTTGTGCTTAGATGGATGGAAATCAGATTTCTTATCATAGACTATTCTATAGAATTATATATCGGTGTGATCGCTATATTTTTTACCGGGCTTGGGATTTGGTTGGCATTGAAATTAACGGACAAAAAATCCGAGACAATCATCATTGAAAAGGAAGTTTACATCTCAAACAATCATAAATTCCAAATAAATGACAAGGCCCTTGATCAAACCGGATTAAGCAAAAGAGAACTTGAAGTTCTTGGACTAATTTCTGATGGTCTCAGCAATGAAGAAATAGCTGAAAAACTATTTATTTCTTTGAACACCATAAAAACGCATACTTCAAATCTCTTTGAAAAATTGGAAGTAAAGAGACGTACTCAAGCTACAGAAAAAGCTAAAAGGTTAGGTCTTATTCCTTGATTTCATCATACTTTGGTATGATTTATACATATTTTGTGCAAAATCACACAAAAGTATGACTGCTTTTATCCCTCAATAGTTCACATTTGTGACATTATTCACTTATTAAAATTAAAAAAATGAACAGATTAGTTATCACTTTCGGAATCATTGCAGGATTGATAGTCGCCGCCATGCTTATCATCACCACCACCATTTTTCATGCTTCAGGTAATATTGAAGGAGGAGCAATATATGGCTATACGAGCATGCTGGTAGCTTTCTCGCTGATTTTTGTTGGCATTAAAAAATACAGAGACCAACACGGGGAAGGATATATTTCTTTTGGCAAAGGATTTAAAATCGGTTTGCTGATCACTCTGATAGCTTCTACCATCTATGTGATCACCTGGTTGATAGATTATTACTATTTTATGCCCGATTTTATGGAAAAATACACGGCTCAAATCCTGGAAAAGATGAAAACGGATGGGTCCCCACAGGCTGATATTGACCAACAAGCCAAAGACATGGCAAAATTTAGTGAAATGTATAAAAACCCTTTGTTTAACGCACTGATATCTTATACTGAAATTTTACCTGTAGGATTAATAGTGACATTAATAAGTGCAGCCATCCTGAAAAGAAAAAAACTTTAAAATATTTTCATAGACAACAGCCAATTAATCCATATATTTGTTGGTCACTAAGTTAAAACTTGGACATCATGGAACATAAAGGAAAATCAATCCGGCCTTTTATCGGCTCAAAGGATTTCGGGATATCCCGTCAATTTTATCAGGATCTGGGATTTAAAGAAAGTATTTTAGCTAATAATTTATCCTACTTCGAAAGCAATGGTTTAGGATTTTATTTGCAGGATGCATATGTAAAGGACTGGATTGATAACACCATGGTTTTTATGGAAGTGGATGATGTACATCGTTTTTGGAGTGAATTGACAGCTTTAAATCTGACTTCCACATACGAAAATGTCAGAATTGTACCTGTTAGAAAAATGGACTGGGGTAGCGAATGTTTTTTGCACGACCCATCCGGTATTTTATGGCATTTTGGTGAATTTAAAAATAAATGACGATTGGTTTGATTCCTTAAACCAATAATTATTACAAAACACAACAAACGATTAATGATTCAAACTTTCAAATTTAATAAAGCGGAAATATCATTTGAAAATGACAAAATAATCATTTCAGATGATGCCAAACAACAACTTCGAAGAACACAGTTTACCTCAGCCATTTGGGTCTTCTATGGTACTTTGTCTATCCTGAGATATATGAACACCGGAGACCAGTTTTTGCTCTGGTCAGGCCTGATTATTGGATTGGGGCATTTGGTAATTTTTATCATGATCCTATTTAGATCAACACAAAATGAAATACCCATCAATGAGATAAAATCCATCAAAGTAAAAAAAGGTTCAATAATTCAAGTCTCGACATACGACTGAAAACAAACAGACTGAGACGAATATTAAAAATAGATGAAACAGATGAGCTTAAAAAATATATCGAAACCCGATTTCATTCTTCCACAACTGTGTAGTAGAATATGTAAAGATAATTTCGCTCATCTATATTTATTTTCCCTGATAATTGATCTAACTTTGTGTTTCACATTTGATCACTAAATGCTTAATCTTTAAATAATGCCATTAGATAAAACCGGAATCGCAAAACGAATTGCCAAAGAAGTAAAAGATGGATATTATGTCAATCTGGGTATCGGTATCCCGACCTTAGTAGCCAACTACGTACCCGAAGGCATCAATGTAGAATTCCAAAGTGAAAATGGTGTCTTAGGCATGGGACCTTTCCCTTATGAAGGCGAAGAAGACGCTGATGTCATCAACGCAGGAAAACAAACCATCACTACCCTACCTGGAGCAAGTTTTTTTGATTCAGCAATGAGTTTCAGCATGATACGTGGAAAACACGTGGATCTCACCATCCTAGGAGCGATGGAAGTATCCGAAGAAGGCGACATAGCCAACTGGAAAATACCGGGCAAAATGGTGAAAGGTATGGGTGGCGCTATGGACCTGGTAGCATCCGCAGAAAATATCATCGTAGCCATGATGCACGTCAATAAAGCAGGCGAATCCAAATTGCTTAAAAAATGTTCGCTTCCACTCACAGGTGTTCGATGTGTCAAAAAAATAGTCACGGAACTAGCTGTACTGGAAGTGACAGATAAAGGATTTAGATTGCTGGAAAGAGCGCCTGGTGTGAGTGTGGAATATATCCAATCGGTGACAGAAGGTAACTTGATAGTGGAAGGAGAGATTTTGGAGATGGAGGTGTGATGATCTTTAGCAAATTATTGGGCATCTTTCCAATCCTTAATTTCTTCAATAAATTCCGGTATTGTCATTTCTTCAATCTCTTTTGTTGCATATCTTTCAGATTGTGTTAAAGTATGACTTTCGTTATATTTTGCCAACTTTCTTTCAAAGAGACTTTTATTATACTCTATAAAATCTGTGAATACTTTTTCTGAACTATTTAAATCTCTAACTTTGACAGTTTCCGAAAACCAAGCTCTTAAACATTCAAAAAGTTTTAAAGGTGAATCATCATGATGTTTTATGTCAAAACCATTGATATCAGAAATAGCTTTCATGTATTCATATCTTTCAGTTCCTAATATAAGTGCTCTTTTATCATTATAGTTTGGATTAAATTTTCTTAAACCATAATCGATACCAAGTTCAAATGGCATGTTAAGTCTATAATATTCATTGACTGATTTGGCTTGAAGTCTTGACAAGTCATGTATAGAATATCTAGATTCTTGAATTAATTCAACTATCTTTTCCAATCTTGGTTTTACAGAGTCTGAACTTTCTAAACTAATTCTGGGTATAAAACCGAAATAAGTAATACAAAAAACTAATGCTTGCAGGATATCGAAATATTTATCGTCAAATGGGCAATTGATAAATACATTTTTATTATAATTATAGTGTTTTTCCATAAAATTTGAATAGTTTAATGATTACACATAGGAATATTTTGTTTGTACGATTCCATTTCTTTTATGAATATATAATTCTGTTTTTTCTGATTTACTCATCTCCCTTGCAAACTTAATTGCGTCTTCTTTCCTTACGAAGGAAGATATATTATTAGTCCTTCCAGCTTTTTTGATTGTCCATCCATTTTTTCAGCTGAAGGTACAACATGGTTTGATAACTTTGTCATTGGTTTAAATTATTTCTTGTTTAACTACAAATTAACCTATAAAGTTTCATCATCTATTTGATTTTTCATTTTATTCATCCACTACAAAAAGATTTTTTAAAACTAAGATTATGATCCATCACCTCATATCACCTCCGTAATCTTATAAGTATTCCTCTCCGTAGCACTCCTACTGATCAACTCTCCCAAAAATCCGGCGATAAACAACTGTACGCCAACTATCACCATCAAAATGCCCAGATAAAATGCCGGTCTGTTGGCTATACCTATGGTATAAAAAAACAACTTCTCAATACTCAGCCATCCCAATAACGCTAAGCCACCAAAAGAAATAAAGGTCCCTATCACCCCAAAAAAGTGCATCGGTCGTTTACCAAATTTTCCCATAAACATAATGGAAAATAAGTCCAACGGACCATAGATAAATCTGGATAATCCAAACTTGGTGACGCCATATTTCCTTGCTTGATGTTGCACCACTTTTTCACCGATATTGGTAAATCCGGCCCACTTGGCTATAACAGGAATGTAGCGGTGCATCTCTCCATATACTTCTATATTTTTGACGACATCAGAACGGTAAGCTTTCAGACCGCAGTTCATATCATGCAGGTGTAGGCCTGACATTTTGCTTGTCACATAATTGTATAATTTGGTAGGTATAGTTTTGGAAATCGGGTCATATCTCTTCTTTTTCCAACCTGAAACGAGATCAAATCCTTCATCTTTAATCATACGATACAACTCCGGTATTTCTTCAGGACTATCCTGCAGATCTGCATCCATGGTAATGATTACATCTCCACTCGTATGCTCAAATCCAACATTCAGTCCCGCTGATTTGCCATAATTTCTCCTGAACTTCACCCCGCGAACATCTGGGTTGGCACTTTTTAGCTGCTCTATCACTTGCCATGAACCATCTTTGCTCCCATCATCTATAAAAATGATTTCGTAGCTATAGTCATGCTTTTGCATTACACGCACGATCCAGTCATGGAGTTCAGGGAGCGATTCTGCTTCGTTGTACAGCGGTATGACGAGTGATATGTTCAATGGAGTGATATTATTCAATGGGAGTGAATTAATTTTCCTTTAATTTGGGATCGTTTTTCTTCATGATAGCAGCCATGATTATTGCAAATACAGCACCGGGAAATAAAAATGACAATGGCAGGGATAATGCCACAGTGGCTAAACCAAAAGGATTGGTATCTTCGATCATTGAGATCTGCTCTTCCATCTGACTTTCGGGTATATTAAAAAATACAGCTACCTCCTCTATCGCTTCTATTTGGGTTTGTTTTACCACTTCCACCAGTCCCGGATCAATATAATTGGTCAAAATAAACATAAATACCGTGGTTAAAAAAGCACCTAACACATAAGTCAGCCAGCTAGCTTTAAATGCGTCTCCCAGTGATATAAAACCATGTAGGTCATTTCGCGTATCCTTTACCGCTTTGCTCATGAAATATATAGTAATCACCAATCCTGCCCAGGATCCCCAACTCACTAAAAACTTAGGGCTGATCATGTAAATGATAAGGTTAAATACAATCGTTGCAGCGCCCAACAATGCTCCGCTTCTTACAAAATGTTGTTGCATTCATCAAAATTTGTGGTAAAAATATTAAAAAAATGTAACTTTTTAAGTCTATTATCGCAAAGTTAAATTCTTTACCTCCAAAAAGTAAAGACTGTAGGTAAAAACTATAAAATTTTATTTTCCAATTCACCAACCTCAGAGAAAAGTCAAAAATGAAGAAATTCCATTAAGAATCTAAGATAATAAGGTTGGAAAGGAAATGATTATCAACTGTTTAAAATTCTTTATTTTCTGTAACATTGCTAATTTGTGGCAAAATTATTCTCTACCGAGTGAATTAATCTTGAAAACTGCTGGAAATCACTGCACATCATATCTCTTTTTCCCTGCCAATAGTCTATCCATACATTCACCCATTCTGTTTACTTTGGTTTCGTCTGTTTTTGCACTGTATATCCAATCAAGATATAATTTTTGTTCGGATTCATTCAAGCTATTAAAAAAATCATATGCTTTGGGTTCTTCGGCAAGACAATCCAGCCATTCTTTTGAAATATCCAATGGCTCAAGGTCAGGATACAGGATAATATGAACAGAATCACCTGCTTGTTTTCTGATGGCTTTTCTGATTTCTGCCTTTACTGAAAGAAACAATTGCCCTTTTCCGGAAGGCATCAGATTAATTTTTTTAAGTTCGTAGCCGTCAATGGTTCCACTTACTTTAACCCACCCGAAATGACTTCTTTTGTCTTGCGGTATTTCAGGAATTAAAGCATAGGTCCATCCACCTTTTCCCGGGTATTTTTCAAGAACATAATGATTATCTACCAATGGTTTGTCCATTATTTTTTATATTTGTCATGCAAATTTTTATTTTCCCCGATCAATTCCAGTACTTTTTGAAGACGGTCCTTTCTGGTAGTATCCCGTTTAGCTTCAGATATGTATTCTGCAAATTCTCTTTGACTGGAAGGAGAAAAAAGTAACCACTTCTCATATAAACCGGCATCTGCATCTAAGGTTGATTGTAATAATTGGGGTAGTATAACAACTTTATCTTTTGCTGTTGCAACAATCTTTTTTCCGATTCTAAAATTTTCAATAGATTCAAAAATATATTCGCGAATTGGTGCATTCAGTATCTCATTTTTGGAGAAGAATCGCCATTGTCTCATGGCTTTGGTTTTACCTTCCTGCGCATTCATCAGAAATTGCTGTTTGTCATCAAGGAGTCCTCCCTGAAAAAACCAAATACCGGTATAACTTTTAAATGCAGCAAGACCGACCACATTATTTTGTTGCCACTGATAACATGGGCCACCCCATTTGATTGTTTCAGTCAAGCCTGTGGATAAAACAATTTCCCTGAGTAAAGTTACTTCTTCTCTCCAAATTTGAAGATGACCGATATATTCATCTACCGAAGTTAATTTGCTACTCATGATATTTTAATTTATATGACAAAAATATGCTTTATCCATTAATTAATATCCGGTACCGAGGCTAAAATTTATTGCCTCAACTTCCTTCTGTTTCTCCTATACTGATCAATCAATACCACTAATATAAAAGCAGGCAACATCATTTTTGGGATATGTGATGAATTTCCGGCAAAATAAGCGGATAAACAGATTGCAATGATAGCTAAAAAACATACTACAATACCTATTAAAATAAGTGTATTATTCGGTCGCACTGCAGGCCTGAATCTGTTTCTTACACCATTAATTATGGTGAGCATCAATACCATAACGGCGAGAGCGCTTAGAAATATTTTCATATTGATTTAAGATATTGCCTCTTGACGCATCCACAAATCTCTTTGAGGAAATGGTATATTAATATTATTGATTCTGAATAGTTTTTCAATTTCAAACCTGACCGCACTTTTTATATTTTCAGCTACCATCACCTGATTAGAAAAAAAATACAGATTGAATACCAAACCATTATCACCAAAATCATTGAGTCTTACGAACGATTCAGGGGTCTTGAGCACATCGTCTACGGTGTTGGCTGCTTTTAGTAATAATTCGCTGACCAAAGATGTATCTGTTCCATAAGCAACAGCAATACCAATATCAAACCTTACAATATTATCATAATGGGTCCAGTTGATCACCGACTGATTGACCAGTTTACTATTTGGTACCAGCATAGATACACTATTTCGGGTTTCTATTCTGGATGCCCTGAGCCCTATTTTCAATACCCGTCCGACCTGACCATCTATCTCCAGTATATCACCCACCATTACCGATCGTTCAAACAACAAAACCAGTCCGGAAAAAAAATCATTGAAGGTTTGCTGCAATCCCAATCCTATCCCTACCAGCAATGCGGCAGCTCCTCCATATACAATGCTCATATCAGAAACCAGCCTGTCCAGAGCAAAAAGGAAAGCGATAATGTACACCACATACATGACCAGCTGATTGATAGCGTATTGAATACCCTCATCCATCTGATTACTCTGATACATTCTGTACAATGTCACTTGAGTAACAAACCAAACTATGACTCTGGCGATCAGGATGATCATCACAGCGATCATAATATCCGAAATAAAAATAGTAAATATATCACCTTTTATTTCCCTTTGAATCAGCACCACGTCGAGATTTAGTCGCTTCAAAAGAACCTGTAAGATGTAAATATATACAATGTATCTTACTAGTTTTGTAGCTTTAGTTTCACTATGTTTATTTTGTTCAAAAGATGTTCGAACAGGTATTTCTCTTTTTCTATATTTATTTCTGATGACCAAATGGCTGATAATCCAATCGAACAATAATGCAAGACTGAAAAGACTCATTATCTCAGCAACATGATTGATGGTGACATCAAACCCATTGATATTAAACAAAATGATGTCAAAATTTAATAACCGCAAAATGACCAGGACAACTAAAAAGGCAACAGACATGCCTAATCTGGTGATAAATCCGCCATTGTTGTATGCAGGAATTTTATTGCCTGTCTCATTGGAAAATGCATATTTACTCACTTTTGCAAATACTAATATTCCTGCAAATATCACCCCAATACAAAGCAAAACCTGCAATAAGGTTACATCAAAACCAGAAATAGTAAATAGTACGTTTTCCATAAATGGATGAATTTTTGCTGCAAAAGTAATGGATTTTACTTCATTACCGAAAGTAATTCTATCAAGATACGTACATTTGCCAATCAAAGTCCATTATATGTCCTCATCGAATGAAAATAAATCCAGGTTTATATCCGAAGTTGAAAAGTCAGTAAATCTTGGAAAATCATTTAAAATAACCTTTTCCAAACAAAGACATCAAAATAAAGAAGTCGTCAACGTCTACCTGAAACCTGTGACCATCCGGCATGAATTACATTATTCACTTACGTACAGATACAGGACCAGGGACGAGGTAAAAAACTATGCTCCCGGACAGATCATGGATGTATTGGATCATCTTTTGGGTAATATGTTTTTTAATGCAGTGTTGTTTTTTGATGACATAGAACTGACTTTATTGCAGAATAAAAAAGAAAAGTCCACACTTATTACAAAAAAACTAACAAAGGAAGTCAGCATCGAAGCTACCCATGACCAGGAAAAAGAAAGATGGATTGCTCAGGACAAAATCTGGCTGCAGGAATTGGGTTTGGCGGGGAAAGATGGAAAAATATTTGACAAATCACAGGATAAGTACAGGCAGATCAACAAATATATAGAAATCGTAGATCACCTTATCAGGGATTTTCCAACAGACAAAATGATTACAATAGCCGATATGGGTAGCGGCAAAGGATATCTTACTTTTGCGCTTTATGATCATCTCGTCAACAATAAAAAAATGCGGGTCAGAATGACAGGCTACGAATTGAGAGAAGACATAGTAGCACTTTGTTATACCGTTGCCATGAAATGCGGATTTGTTGGGCTCAATTTTCAGAAAAAAAGTATCGATGAAGCCCATGTAGCAGATACTGACATGGTCATTGCACTTCATGCATGTGATATAGCTACAGACATGGCTATAGCAAAAGGGATACAAGCGCAAGCCAGATATATCGTAGTTTCACCATGCTGTCACAAACAGATCAGAAGTGTCATGAAACACAACAACGCGCTGTCTCCAATATTAAAAAATGGTATTCTTGAAGAAAGACAGGCTGAAATCATCACCGATGGAATCAGGGCGCTCCTTATGGAAGCAAATGGATACAAATCGCAGGTATTTGAGTTTATATCATCTGAACATACCGGAAAAAATCTCATGATTACGGGAGTAAAATCAACATCCGATGAAACTGCCTTGCAAAAAGTAGAGGAAATAAAAAAGTGGTTTGGCATTGAGTACCATTATCTGGAAAAACTTTTGGTGAAATAACGCCGGTTTCGAAGGTTTATACCGGGTGTTCTGTTAGCTTTTGTAATTATACCCAAGAACATAAAGAACTACCAATTACGACCAGGTGATATTTTTTTCTTTGTGAAACTTATTTTCTTTGAGTCTTAGTGGCGTTGTTTTTTTTGACTCTTGGGATTGGGCTTAAGCAGAGGAGAATGTTAATGCAACTGTCGATATGAAATTTTAAAACGTACTTCGATCACCAACCCCGATATTTCGGTGGTTTAATACCCTGTAACCTGAGATATACCAAAAGTTGTCCCCTGTGATGTGTTGCATGGTCGTGCATGAGGTATATGATTTGACGCACTGTCTTTGGTCCTGCAAAAAAATCTTTACTTTTATTGAGATTGGTCATATCCATCTTTTTTAAAGCATCCATAGAAAACTGATAAGATGAAGCAATCAATAATCGAATATCGACGGGATTAAGCTTTTTTTTAAATTTTTCATCCTTGATATATTTTTCATCTTCCATAAGATAGGAAGTGGCCAACCATGTCATATTCTGTGCCATATGCTGCAATTGTTCTCCAAATGTCATTTCTTCCGGGGTAGGTCGAAAATCATATAAGGAATCAGGCATCATATTGGCTACTTCCAGGGTATATTCCATGGAATTTTGCCATTTTGTGATATGTTCTTCCAGTAAAAAAACACCCTGAGCACTGATAAAATGGAGACTGCTAAAAAACAGCACCAACATTACCTGAAACTTAAAACCAAATTTTGAAAAGTTCATTTTTGAAAATTCTATGAATTCAAATATAAAGCAGTATAACATTACACTTTCTTATAAAGTTGGAAAAACGTTATAATTTAAAAGCATTTTGGAAATTTCTACGGAAGCTTTAAATTATCATCTGAAAATAACATGTTAAATAGATTGAAACTTTTTAAATCTACATCATAAAAGTTAGGGATTTGAAAAAAAATGGTGTCATATATCAGTTGTGGATGCGATCTATGATTCCATTGCGAAAAGTATATTTTGCCAATAAAGCACAAAAAAACAATGAAATATTTATATCAGACCGTTGCTCATCCTTTTTTTGTGAACCTCGGTAAACTGGAACCTTTGTGACATTGCTTTATTTTAAAATTTTCAGAGCAGACTCAACTATTGTACCATTGTAATACAAAAAATTAAACACATTAAAATAATATTATATATATTTGTCATTAATTTCGAATTGAATAACCTAGTATGTAATTTAAAAATAAAATTATGAATAACAAATTCTATTTTCCCTATTTTTCTATCCTAAAAAAGGCTATACCGTGTTTAATATTTTTATACTATTCAACTTTGAGTTCAGCTCAGATTACATCCGTCAAATATAGCCTGAAATATAATGTCGAAACAGATGTTTTTGATGGATTTTTGATAGTGGGAGGTGGTAGTGCAACCTCAGCTCCTCAAAGAACTCAGTTTAATGCAGTGTATTCAATAGTGGTGCCTACGGGAACAAAATTTCATATCTCTGAAAGATACATGCCATTACAAAGTAATCAGAATTACGCGGGAACTGTGCCGTGTGAATGGAAAATTGCGACCAGTGTTTTGTCCCCGGAAGCAAAACCAACCAGTGATTTTTATGCTATAGTGCCTACTTTAGCTCCCGCATCACACTATGATAATTTAAATCAGGGAGACACCATCAAACTTTTCAGCATCAAAATGGACACCATAGTAGGTTGTGCATCTAATATCCGATTATTTGAAAATGACAGTGATCCTGATTCCAGTGCACCGGGTATGCAGGGTTCTGACTATAGTAATGGTTTCACAGTGGGAGGGATCACTCAATTGTATGCAGGCAATGTTATACCCACGCCATCCGGATTTGCCGGGGATGACATCACCATTTGTCCCGGCAGTTCAGAAATACTGCAGGTGTCGCCCGAAGGAAACGGCGTCTGGAAATGGTTGGGTGGAAATTCGGCCGGCGGTGTTCTGGACTCCATCAGTTCTGTCATCAGCAGGATTTCTTTTGATGCCAATAATCCTACCGGTATATATTCCATCGTGTACGGCAATCAAAATTCTTATGATCTCAAATGTATCTATGTAAATAAACAAATAGCTACGATCACCGGCGATACAGTATTATGGCAAGGCTGTACTGCAGAAGTGACCGCAGAGGGTGGAGTAGGATACATTTGGAGCACAGGTGACCCAACCAAAAGCATAAATATGTTTGAACCGGGCATATATACTGTGACCGTAACAGATGCGAGTGGATGTACAGCCACTGCTTCTGTTCAGATTACTCAAAACGACCAGACAAATTTGCCGGGTGGAAATCTTTGCGTCGGGAGTCCATACCTTTTGCCGGCTATACCCTCAGGACACTGGATTAGCACCAATCCTTCAGTAGCCACGGTAAATCCATCCGGTGTAGTAAGTCTTATTGGCCAGGGTAAGGTAAAATTTAAATTTGTAGTCAATAACTCTGACTGTGCACCGGAAACCGGAGAATTTACGGTAAATCCGAAACCTGTTGTGGCTGTCGCAGGTGCTGAAGATATTTGTATCGGAGCGACAACCATTTTAAGCCCATCCACAGGTGGTACATGGAACACAGAAAATAGCAGTGTGGCAACAGTAACCGGTTCCGGCCTGGTAACAGGCATAAGTTCGGGGGAAGCAACATTTATCTATACAATCACTGGTCTGGGTTGCAATTCAACTCCGGTAACCATCCGGGTTAACCCGAAACCGGAAGTAATGATTACAGGTCCATCAACCATCTGTACAGGAGGAACGACTATGTTGACACCTTCTTCAGGAGGCACGTGGAGCAGTAGTAATCCAGGGATTGCTACCGTCACAAATAAAGGATTGGTAACAGCATTATCAGCGGGAGCAGTTACATTTATCTACACAAAAACTCAAACTGGTTGCTCTTCAGTTCCAATACTAATTACGGTTTCGGGCCATACGATGATTTCCGTAGATAAAGATACAGTAGAGATCAACAAAACTATCAAACTTAACCACACCGGAAGTGGCATTTGGGTCAGCAGTAATCCTAATATCATTTCGATCATAAACAATTCATTTGCCAAAGGTTTGGTTTTAGGTACAACTACCATATATTTTATAGATACTATTACAGGTTGTCAGTCAAAGCTTTTTCCAATTACCGTTATAGATCCTGTTTATAAAATTATCGGCTACACTTTCAGAGATTTCAATGGCAATGGAATATTTGATTCACAGACCGATAGCCCGATTCCCAACTGCGCCATACGGATACCTTCGCTCAATAGTACTTATTATACAGATAAAACCGGGTACTACAGGATTACCATCGAACCAGGAGCGTATGATCTTATTTTTTCGGTTCCTTTTGGTCAATGGGCCAATAATTCCATTCAAAAGAACATACAAGTGGATCAGTCCCTTGAATACTTATTTGTTGGATTTATCCCCACAATGCAGGAAGCAGATGGGTTGGTTAACATAAATGGTTCTTTTTTCAACTGCAATACTTTGGCTGATCTGGATGTATCTGTATTCAACAACACCAGCCAGAAACAATCAGGATATCTGTCTGTAGAAATAGACAATAAGACATTTGTTACCGAAACCCAACCTTTTCCGGTAGGTGCTCAAAACAATATATTGATATGGGAATACATCGATTTGTTGCCGGGACATACATTCACTCCAAAGATAAAACTGGACATTCCGATACCGGCAACAGAAAATGATAGTCTTGCCTTCAAAGCTTTTGCATGGAGTCAACCTGGAGATACCTTATCCCAGTTTAGTTATATTGACAAAATAAATTGTGGCATTACATCCAGTGGAATACTATCATGGCCGGATAGACCAGGCATGGCCAACATTACTTATCGGAATGAAAATCTGGAGTATCTGATCAGATTTGAAAATGAAGGAACAAGCAAGGTTAATTTTGCAGAAGTGATGTGTCAATTGGATAAAAATATAGATGTTTCCAATATTATCATCAAAGAATCCAGCCACAACGTAAGATCCAGCTTAGTGGACGATAAGTTATATTTTTATTTCGATACCATCAATCTGACTGGCAACAGGAGTTTTGGATCACGATCTGCTTACATTTCGTTCAGCTGCGGATTTAAAAAAGATGTACCTGATGGCACAGTGATATCCAATACAGCATTGGTAAGTTTTGATGGTGGCCAACCATTTTCTACCAATCAAACTATCAATACCATTGTGACTAAAGCACCGTGTTACACAAAAGATGTTTATGCAGGGATTTGCCCCGGTGATGTCTATGTTTCAGGGCAAGATATATTCTCTGTTCCGGGGACTTATTTTGTGGTTACTTCAGATAATACCGGGTGTGATAGTTTAAGTACCATTTTTCTTCAGCAGTTTTCAGCGCCTTCTGGTCAGATCACCCGAACAGGAAATAGTTTAATAGCAGATCATTCCGGCCGTACATTTAAATGGTATGAATGTGACTCAGATGTACTACAGTTCAGTAGCACAGAACCGGAATTTACTCCAACAAAAAATGGCAGGTATTATGCAGTTATCTCCGGAGAAGATTGTGATACCAAAACCGATTGTTTGGATTTTATTTTATCTTCAGTTGCAAATGAGATGGTGGAAAATATAAAACTTTATCCGATTCCTGCCACAGATATATTAAATATACAAACATCTTATGATATTCGCTCCATAACTATTCAGGATATTCATGGTCATAAAAGAGAAACAAAAATAAAAAGCAACACATTGGACATAAGCAACTTAAATTCAGGTGTTTACTTCTTGTTTATTGATACTCCGGGAGGCGTGGTATCCAAAAAAATAGTAAAGATCAACGAATAAATATTGATGAGTCGTCGGAATTGCTGATTTGCTTAGTTGTTGAGTTGTCAGAATTGCTGAGTTATGGAACCGCAGAGTTGCTTATTGGCTGACCTTTTTCGTTTGCTTTTTGTCAATCTATATCTTATAAAAATGTCACCATAGTGCACAACTTGAAAAGTAAGGCATTATGATTCAGATTTGTCATATATTTTTAAGACAGTATTCATACCGAACCAAGAATAAAAATCAATAATTCATCAAAAATCATGGCAAAGCAACGGTAATACTGCGATGTAGGTGAAACTTCCTCAAGCGGGGATATTAAAAGGCACGGGTTGCAAACTCGCGCCAACAAGGGATAAACTCGCCCAAGCCCCGTTTTTTATTTACCCAGAAGAATATATTCGTTTAAAAATATTTTATAAAAATCAAGATCTGCAAATGGTATATTTTCTTCTACATATACAGAAAGTGCTTTAAGATGTGAATCAGGCACATTATCATTTGTTAATAATTTAAAGTTTTTATGAAGATATAATTTTACTTTAAACTTAGATTGTTTAGGATCTTTATACATTTTTGAAAAAGCCAAAATTTCATTATTAATATAATTTATAATATCTTCATCTTTATGTTTAGTTAAAAGATGGGTTTTGAAAAAAAATAAACTATCGCCTGCTGAAATAGTCTCATTAATATTATCCGGAACTTTTCCACAGTAGTTCGTCCTAATACGGGGTCTTATAAATTTAGAATTATTCAAAGGAAGAACATTTTTAAATTTTTCTTGTATCTTGTTAAAATCTAAACTACTAGTTGTTTTGTTTATCACAAGAAAATAAAACTCAATACTGTTATAATCATCCATTGCATATTTTGGCTCTAGATCGGCATAAGCTTGATACAATATTACATCAATGGAATTCACATTGTTGCAACTCATAATTCCAATAAATACGAATGATGAAAAAAGCAAATTTTTAGTAGTTATAATTAGATTTATCATTTTATAAAGTTTGCAAATTTGTATTATAAATAAGTTTGCTATTAAATGGCACCACCCAATGGTCACAGTTTCTAGCTGCAGTCAATTTAGGCCTCTCAAACCATGCCCAGTCCTTATAAATACAACCCTATATTTTACTAATCTACAAGTCCTTGTTTTTGCAAGTTTGTAACTTGTGCGTTAAACAGTAACTGCGAACCTATATTTTAAGAAAATAGTATTTCATTATCAAATATAAATAATGCCAATGAGATTATCTGACTCTAATATTTCAAATTTAACAAAACTTCCTCATGTCCAAAAGTAAGAGTGAAACCAAAAATATAATCCAAACCATCAACTGTAATAGTAAATTATTGCACAGCGTTCTGATTGGTCATTTTATGAATATGCATTTATAATATAAAATATTAAGCGAAGATACATTTTTTAAGATGAGAAGTAAACGAATAACAAATTCTAAACGTAAGAAAGTCGCATTTATCAGTCCGATGGTGTCTTGACAAGTCTGACCCTTAGCGGTCTGATGCTTCGACCATGGTATTTCAAATTCTGGAAACGTCGTCAGTTAGCATTTGTTGACTGACAGAATGTGAACTAATTAATACCAAGGGTTGTTATTCATTGTTAAGTTAAATGATCATTTAAAAAATTGAAAGGTGAAAATATTAATAGATATACCTGATAATCAAGCAACTTTTGGATTAAAAGTTTTAAAAAGCCTTTCTTTTGTAAAAAAAGCAAAGCCTATGAGTGTGGCAACTGTTGATTTATGGGAAGATCTGAAAGAAGCTGCCGAACAAGTACAACTACACAAACAAGGAAAACTAAATTTAAAAACGGCTGAAGATTTACTAAATGAGCTATAGCATTATTGCTACCCAACGCTTTGAGAAAGAACTCAAACGACTTGCTAAAAAATTTCCTTCACTTAAAAATGAATTTGCTGAACTGATTTCAAATATTATTGAAGACCCTGAAATTGGCACTTTCATAGGCAACAACTGCTATAAAATCCGTTTGGGTATTGGTAGCAAAGGAAAAGGTAAAAGTGGTGGTGCAAGGGTTGTCACCTATGTGTACGTTGAAACTGAAACGGTTTATCTCCTTACCATTTACGACAAATGCGAAAAAGAAGACCTAAAACCTAATGAACTTAAAGATATGGTTGATAGTTTGGAACTGGATTAAAAAAGCATTACAGAATATAAGGCAATATTTGATTTATGATCGGCTATTTTTTTTGCGAAGGCTGTGCAATAGAATTTCGTACGCGCACAACTGATGCCGTTTTTAAAATATTTTGTTTAAGTAAAATCTAAATTCTTAATTTGCTTGCCTTGTCCCGAGCTGAAATTGATTAGTGATTTACAGATGGATTTTAATAGGCACAAGTTACAAACTCGAGCAAGGAGTTGTGGATTTGCTAAGTTGCCGATTTGCCAATTTGTTCTAATTATTCAGTAGTTCGGTTGTTAAATCATTTGGTTGTTCGGTTGCTCACGTATTCGGTTGCTCACCACCTGAGACAGATCTGTTGTTCAAAGTACTGTTTTGCACCATCATCGTGACACACATTTTGAAGATATAACTTTTTGTGTACCTTTGCCATCAGATAAGTCAGACATGCAGATTTTCCTGGTATGACTTTTTATTTATTTTATAAGTTTATGTTTTAATTCAAATCTGATGAGAGATTATATGTTAGTTATCCTATTTGCCGTATTAATGTTAGCTTGTTCCAATGTCGAAAAACCGCAAAAGGCTGAAATCGATTTTAATCTTTTGCCCTGTGATCTGGTAGATCAGACGATTATGGCAAAAATGCTGGGTCATTCCGTGGTGGATATCATTTTTCAAACCGGAACAAATGATGCCAAAACCAAAGTTTGTACGTATTACAAAAAACTGGAAACTACTTCTACGCCATTATTGTATGTGACATTGGAAAAAAACACGGACACCCTGACCAATAATTATGAAGTATTTTTCAAGGATTTGATTTCAGCAGGCATAGCCGGAGGAAACGATGTACCAAAATATGATCACTTCCCTGACAAAAGATTTAAAGCCATTTATTCCCATGACAGGGAAGCGTTTCATCAGGTACTCGTGGATGTTGATAATCAATATTTGCTTACTCTGGAATATGATACATCACTGACCAAAGGAAAAGATAATTTCGCTTTTGCTGCAGAACTGGTAGAAGCCTTTCTGTTCAGAAACAATGGTCGGCAATGAGCGTTGGGCAAAAAGCTTGATTCGTTATGAATTACCAATTCATAAATCATTTACAGTTGTTTTTATCAATCCGATAACTGGCCTGACAAGTTCTGCCTGATAGAGTCCTGAAAGTCCGACGTCGTACCTTAATCTCATTGCCACATTTACAATGTGTAGATAGACTCAATTATTATTTATTTTTGCCATTTTGTTTTAACACACTTTTACATTACCAAAATAGATAAATCTCTGTTTCTTTTTCTATTTTTACGGTCTAATCAAACAAACCACCTCAGATGCAAAAGTTAATAACTTTCTTCTCTTTCTTCCTTGCTATAAACATCTACGCACAGGATAAACCCAAATGGGATGTCAACAATCCTCCGGGAAAATTTAAAGACGTAAATATAAGCACATCTGAAGGTACGTGGATGAATGTGGATGTCAGCCCCGATGGAAGCATGATTGCCTTTGATATGCTGGGAGATATTTATACAATGGCTGTTTCCGGAGGTACTGCTACGGCAATTCGCACAGGTCTGGCCTGGGAAGTACAACCACGATGGAGTCCGGATGGAAAAAAGATATTGTTTACCAGTGATTCAGCGGGCGGTGACAATATATTTTATATGGATGCGGATGGCAAAAATGTAAAACAAATCACTAAAGAAAGTTTCAGATTGCTCAATAATGCGGTATGGATGCCTGATGGCCAATATGTCATTGCCAGAAAACACTTTACTTCCGGCAGGTCTCTCGGTGCAGGGGAGATGTGGATGTATCACATCACAGGTGGAGAAGGTATTCAACTCACCAAAAGAAAAAATGATCAGCAGGATGTAAATGAACCATCAGTAACTCCCGACGGCAAAATGTTGTATTACAGTGAAGATGTATATCCTGGCGGCTACTTTCAGTACAATAAAGATCCCAATAGTGAAATCTTTGTCATCAAAAGCTATAATTTTGAAACGGGAGAAACCAAAGATGTGACCGGCGGACCGGGTGGTGCGTGCAGACCTCAGATGTCCAACAAAGGAGATAAACTGGCTTACGTACGCAGGATCAGAGAAAAATCCGTACTATTTGTGCATGATATCGCTACCGGCAGAGAATGGCCCATTTATGATCAGTTGAGTAAAGATCAACAGGAAGCCTGGACAGTATTTGGTATTTATACAGGATTTGACTGGACGCATGATGATAAACACATCGTAATTTGGGCAAAGGGAAAAATCATGAAAGTGGATATCGATAAGAAAACAGCCATGGAAATTCCTTTCAAAGTCAGCGCAACCCATAAGTTGATGGAAACCGTTCAGTTTGAAAATAAAGCGTTCGAAGATGAGATTGAAGTCAAAGTATTGAGAAATGTGGTGACATCACCGGATGACAAAAAGATAATTTTTAGTGCTTTGGGATATCTGTATGTATCAGAAAATGGGGGTAAACTGTTAAGATTAACCACAGGTACAGACTTTGAAGCAGAACCTGCTTTTAACGCAGTCGGAGATAAGCTGGTATATGCCACATGGAACGATGAAAATCTCGGAAAACTGATGATCTATGATTTTAAGACTAAAAAAACCGGTGATTTGACCAGTGATCCGGCCATATACCGGACGCCTTCTTTCTCTCCTGATGGCAATACCGTAGTTTATCGCAAAGAAGGTGGTAACGGACATCAGGGGTATACCTATAGCCTGAATTCCGGTTTATATATCGTCCCTGTCAAAGGCGGTACGGCTGAATTTATCACGGCTGAAGGAGAAAAACCACAATATTCGGCAGATGGAAATTCAATTTATTTCGCTACAGGTGGTTTTCTTTTTGGTTCAGTAGCCAAAGCATTTAAAAAGTATGATCTGAAAACCAAAAAAACAGAAGTTGTTTTCAATACAAATTATACCACCAATTTTGTAGCCAGTCCGGACAATAAATGGATCGCTTTTACAGAATTGTATAAAGTGTACATTGCTCCCATGCCAAAAACAGGCCAACCAGTAGGTTTATCTGCAAAAACAAAAGCTGTTCCTGTGGCTCAGGTGGCCAGAGATGCAGGGATCAATCTGCATTGGTCGGCAGACAGTAAAAAACTGCACTGGACATTGGGCAACGAATATTTTACAGAAAGCCTGGACAGACGATTTCTATTTTTAGGTGGCGGACTTGATTCCATTCCACCTATAGACACCGTAGGCAATAAAATCAGCCTGAAAATAAAATCAGATAAACCGGAAGGTAAGATAGCCTTTAAAGGAGCCAATATTATCACCATGGAAAATGATATGGTCATAAAAAATGGGGTAGTGCTGGTAGAAGGGAATATCATTAAATATGCCGGTCCTGCCAGTGGTATAAAACTGGACAACAAAACAAAGGTCATTGATGTAAAGGGAAAAACCATCATGCCGGGCATCATTGATGTACATGCTCATCTCGGCGCATTCAGAGACGGGATCAGTCCGCAGAAACACTGGGAATATTATGCTAATCTGGCTTATGGCGTGACCACCACACATGACCCATCGGTAAACAGTGAGATCACATTTGCACAGTCAGAAATGGTCAAAGCAGGTACACTCACCGGCCCAAGGATATTTTCTACAGGTACCATTTTATATGGAGCAGATGGTGATTTTAAAGCTGAGATCAACAGCCTTGAAGATGCCAAATCAGCACTCAGAAGGACAAAAGCTTATGGTGCTTTTTCTGTAAAATCATACAATCAACCTCGTCGCGAACAAAGACAACAAGTCATTGAAGCCGCTCGTCAACTCGGCATACGGGTGGTACCGGAAGGGGGCTCATTTTTTTATCATAACCTGAGTATGGTAGCGGATGGACATACCAGCGTAGAACACAATATACCGGTAGCTCCTTTGTACAATGATGTTATTCAGTTCTGGTCCAAAACTAAAACCAGCAATACCCCAACGCTCATTGTCAATTATGGTGGTCTCACCGGTGAATACTACTGGTACCAGAATACAGAAGTGTGGAAAAAAGACAAATTGCTCAAATACACGCCACGGGCCATTATCGATTCCAGATCACGTCACCGCACCATGGTGCCACAGGAAGAATACGAAAACGGGCATATCCTGACATCAAAATCATGTAAAAAGCTGGCAGATGCAGGGGTCAACATTAACCTCGGAGCGCATGGTCAGTTGCAGGGATTGGGTGCACATTGGGAGCTGTGGATGTTACAGCAAGGTGGAATGTCCAATTATCAGGCGCTCAAATGTGCTACTGTCAATGGTGCTGAACTGCTCGGTATGCAAAACCAGATAGGAACACTTAAAGCCGGAAAACTGGCTGATTTGATCATCCTGGATGGCAATCCGATGGAAGACATCCGTAAAACTGAAAATGTAGTCTATACCATGATCAATGGAAGACTTTTTGATTCCTCCACCATGAACGAGATAGGCAATACGGATAAAAAGCGCAGTAAATTTTACTGGGAGCTGGATGGAAGCGGCAATGCATACCCTTATTTTCAGGAAACGCATAGTTTTATGGGTGTGAGGTGCGCGTGTGGGTTGTAGAGGAATGAATTACGCTTCTTAAAAGTCAGGATATTGAATTAACAAATAAATAGTTATTGTAAGACCACCTAATATTTGTTTCATTAAAAGCCTTTGCAGTTATATGAGCAACTCCATAAAAAAAACCAAAATATCAGGTATCACTATATCAGAAAGTGAAAAAGCAGAAAAAAGAGAGGCAAATAGAAAGTACAGGCGCACAGTAAAACAAAAAGTTAAATTAGGAAATGATGAATTTCCTAAAATTAGAGAGCTTTCTAATGTTTGGTGTTTTAGTAAAGATGGCAAAAGGTATAATGCTGAAATGAGTGCCAAATATTTGAGAAAATAATTGAATGCGAATTTACTAACAACTAATAGTAGACCAAATTTACTATTTTGAGAAAGCAAGCTACACCATATTCACTTGATAATTAGTGCTGCGGCCTTTTTGGTGTGACATAAGAATACCTTTTTCTACTAAGTCTTGCAAATGACGTGTGGCTGTTGCTTTTGAAACTTGGGTAATGGATTGATATTTTCTGGCATTCATACCTCCGATAAATTCGGTTTCTCCATTTTCCAGCATTTTATTGATTACTTTGGTTTGTGCTTCATTGAGTTGTGATTGGTACCTTTCAAAAAAAGATGTTTTCTTTACAAGAAAATCAATGGTTTCTTTAAAATCCTGTTGAGCCTTGAGTATAGTTTTAGAAAAATAGTGTATCCATTCTGTCAAATCATTTGTTCTTTGCGCTTTTTTTAAGGCCGAATAATAAGATTTTTTATCTGCTTCAATAGCTGTAGAAAGGCTCATTAAAATTGGTCTTTTTAATCCTTGTGCCAATGTTTTTTCGGCAATAATTCTCCCTATTCTTCCATTTCCATCTTCAAAAGGGTGCATTGTTTCAAAATATAAATGTGCAATTGATGCTCTAACAAGCAAATTGGCTATGGGACTTTTTCCGGTAGGTTTTGTTTTATTAAACCAAACAATAAAAAGGCGCATTTCTTCAGGAACTCTAACCGATGGTGGTGCTTGAAAATGTACAATTTCTTTTCCACTTGCCCCGGAAACAACTTGCATGGGTTCTGAATGGCTTCGATATTGACCACTATTTATAGATTTATTCCCCATCATTAATAACTTATGCCATTCAAAAAGTTGTATTTCTGTCAAATCATCATCAATATTCTCTCGGGCTTTCACCAATAACATGGCAATACCTTCTGCCCTTTTGTCTTTAATTCTGAAACTTGGAGTTGGATAACCTAAATTTTTGCGAATACTGGATACCAAGTCTTCTCGGGACAAATTTTCGCCTTCAATAGCAGAACTTTTTATTGCTTCTTTTACCAATATGGTTAATATTGTTTCAGATTGTTCATTACCAGATAGACTTTGGACATATCCCTGACTTTCTCCTGCTAAAGCCACAAATTGCAAAGCCAATTCCGTAAATTCACTTTCGTTATATTGAAATCTCAACCAATCTTTTTGTTCCCAATTATACGTCATGAGCCGATTACTTTGATTATTCGGCTCAAATATACAACATAAATGAGCCGATTAGGTATTTTAATCGGCTCATTTGTAGATAATTTATGTATCCAAAGTGATCGTCCAATTTCAAATGATGGTCATAGTATGTGTGTAACTTCCAATATGAAATAAATATTTGGTTAACCTAATGAAGTAATTTTAGAAATTAGGTACCTACTTCTGCCTTGTCAAATTTACACTTTCCTATATTTTCTCCAATACAGAAAGTTATGAAGATTTATTCAATCCCTGAAGGCTTGTAAAATTAGCCAGTAAAACCACCGGCTTTGCCAATGTTATTTAATTTTGTAAAAACAACGTTTTACATGTCTTCTTATTAAGACGATGAAATTTATTTAAATACAAATTACCATAAGGACACTTTCAGGTTATAAAAACTTCGTCATTATCAAAATAAACAATTTGGAGTAGATTTTATTTGCAAACCAAATTATTTTATTACAAGTAACTATTAATTTAATGAATGTCAAAGGAGAATTAGTCAGCACTTACAACTTAATACACCTTCTCACCTCAACATTCTGATTACTTTTCATCATTAAAAAGTAGGGGCCGGCAGCCAGATCAGTTACGTCGACGGGATGGGATATATTTTGGTCCAGGATGGTAGTTTTTATTAGTTGTCCCTTTGGATTATACCACTCCAGTGTTATGTTTTCGTTGTTGTAGTTTTCTTTTATCAATACATTTAATTCATTTCCGGTTGGGTTGGGAAAAATGTCAAATGAAGATGAAGATGCTGATTTATTTACCATTACTTTGACAGTGGATGAATATGTATAATTGCCATCAAAATCCGTTTGTCTGATTTTATAATAGTTGATGCCGGATGCTGGATTCAGATGTATAAATTTATATTCATTAAACTTAGATCCATTGCCTTTTGAAGATATCTGACCAATCTCATAATAATGTTTCCCATCTGTACTCCACTCAATATTAAAAAAATTATTGTTCAGTTCACCGGCTGTGGTCCAGGTTAATTCAACTTCAAGAGATTTTTGTGTCGCATTCAGCGTAATCCAGGATACCGGTAAAGGTGATTCGTTAAAAACGCAACCCTTGACGGTAAATCCCTTTAGCGTACTCCTGATTATTCCCGATGTATTTGTTTTTTTGTTTGCCCTCAGACCATCATCAGGTGAAATCAATACTCCCGTATCCAAAGCATCAGGAGCAGCAATGTCCTCCCCGAAAACAACCAACCGGAACCCTCCGATCCTGGCCATAGAATCCAAACCTGTCTGAAGCCTGGCATTGACTGAAACAACATTTGTTGGTCCATCCATACCATATGCTGGTTCACATGGGTTTGCCAATGAGACAACGATTGGGTCATCTGAAATATATACACCCGGTCCGGCTGCAGAAAAGGCTGAAGATGACATAGTGGGGTTACAATTGCCTGTCAGGTCAGTTTCTCCGCCAAAATACCCATGGTGTGTGATATTACTGTATGGTATCAGATTTTCATCCAAAAACACCAGATAAGCGGATTCAAACACTTTGCCCATTGAATTTATACTGTCCAGCTGGACAGAAATCTGATCTGCCAGAATTCCAATATGGGACGCAAATGTCACTTCCACTTCATATCCTCTGATATCTCCGGAAGAGCTTTCATTCTGGCTGTTTATATTAAAAGGAATTTCACCTGAAATACCTCGTGTATCCTGCAAAATACGAAACATGGGTCCTGCCAGTGAATCAATTACATAATTGTGATTAATGTCCCGTGTATTGATTATGCTGAAAGTCAATAAAATATCATCAATACCTCCCGCAATCTGGCAATTTTCTGAAACCTCATCCCAAACATCAAAACTCTGATCAAATGGTGATGAATTAACTAAAGATTCCGCATTGGCTATACTTCCACCGGGTAAGGTACTTATGCTGATTCTTGGATTGGTCACATCAAAATTAATGCTGCAAGTTTGATTACCCACACAAACGGAATCACAAACTTCGTAATTTATTTCAAAAGGTGAAAATGCCAAAACTTCAGTTACAGGCTCATTACTGATTAATGAATCGACACTAACTGTGAGTTGGGTGATGATATCTTCCTGAATATGAATTGTGTCAGATACATTAACTCTAAAACAAATCTGGTGCAAATAGATGGGCTGTCCCTGATTAATGGTAATATTTCCTGAATTTCCTGAAGCCTGTAAAAGGAACATATTGGTGGCAGTGCCACATCCGTTTATAAAATCCGTATTATCCGTCATAACACATGACCCGCTTAAAGCAGGTAAATACGGCGATCCGGCTCCGGGACAATTGCCCTGAAAACCCAGAGTATAACTTGTTATTTTTCCGCATACTGACGGTGTGTATTTAAGTCCGTAACAAAAAGTCCTGTTGTTACAATCCGATGCACTGACACAAGTACCCAGACTTGAATTTTTTGGTATATATTCCCAGGTTATAGACTGACCTGAAGAGACATTAGAAAATAACCATACGATCAGAATCGTGATTAAATTTATTTTTGATACCATTTATTTTAAAATTTAGTGTACAGTGTATGAATAATTATTTTCTAATCTTCATAAGGCCAGTGTCATGTATTTGTGCAATAATCTTACCATAAATGTCTCAGGTTTAGTTAATTTTAATAAATTTTTTATTAAATAATTTGTCTCCTGTCTGTACAGATATGATATACATTCCTGCAACTAACGAGGTAACATTGATCTTAAAATCTACATTTGTTTTTATTTCCTTCTTCAATATCACTTTACTTTCGGCATCCGAGATTTTTATAAACGCCGTTTTATCTTTAGCATTGATATTCAGGGATAAATAATCATACGTTGGGTTTGGATAAATTTTAACATTAAAACTCGGGTCAGTCAATTCTACTTCACTAATGTTTGAGTTTTTCGATTCTTCTCCAGAATGATAAGTAATCTGATATTGGTATTGGCCGTATTCCAGCCCCTCATCCATAAATACATATTCCTGTGTATTCTGATTATATGTCTGGTCTGAAATATTGGCAATAACGGAGAAAAATGAATCGTCTTTTGTTCTTTCTATCTGATAGTAACCTACACCTGTTTCCAAGGCCGGCTTCCATTTTAACCCTATAGATTTCTCTTTTTCTTTTTCAGCCTCCAATAATAAGTGTGGCTGGATCAAACCACACCACTCATACTTATTCATAATTTTGTTTTGTGCAAGACTTACTATTTCTGTAGTAAATTGTTTTTGTTCATTGTCAATACTCAAAGTAAGCTGTGAAACAGGATCTTCTTCTATAGCAATGTGTTCATATTTCTCCAGTTGAAAACATACCTGATGTAAAATTACAGGTTGATCTTTTTCAACGTAAAGTTTTCCGGTGTTTCCTGAACAATTCAGTAAAATTTTATTGAATCCGCTGCAGCCATCGACAATCTTGCTGTTGTCATCCATTACACATGATTTATTGGTTAATACAGCCGTACCACCTTTGGTACAGTCAGCAAGAAATCCGGTAGTATAACTGGTAACTATTCCTGTGGTCGATGGTGTATACTGTAATTTATAACAGACAATTTTTTTCACACAATTTGACTCATCATTACAGCCATTTTTCAGGTATCTTGATGGCAACCAAGTCATTTGTTGTCCAAAAAGTAAAGAAACATTGAAGATCAACACTAAGACAAAGGTTAGATTTTTTATATTTTTCATTTTAATATTATTTATATTTTTAAAATACACTTTGGAAACCTCTCATTTTATGCCCATAAAGAACGAAAGGTTCCTGATTTTGATATCAATTAAAACTAATTCCTGTCGTTTTATTTTGGGTGAGTTTCCATTTTGTCTCATCCAACGAATTGGTTGCACTGTTCATATCTATATCTCCCTTATTGTATCCCAGTTTATTCTGATCATTTTTCCAGCTTGTCCTATCCACGGAATTAATACCGGCTCTGGAAGATACCTGGTCTACATTACCTTCAATCATTCCCCAAACTCCGGGTTCAAGGAGATTTTGACCATGTCTGAAAATAGGTGCATAAGAATTATTCAAAGAAAAATCCAGATTTAAGTAAGCGCCATTTTCAATAATGGATGCAGTATCCATTACGGCAAGATGATTTCTATGTTCTACCAAAATGTAATAAGTACTGGATGTGTTGATGGTTAATAGGTTAGGACAAGTCTCCGGAAATGTTATTTCACCGTTTTTATGTATCCAGCCTGCACATTTGAATATGTTTCCTGCAGGTAGTATGGAATTTTCTCTGATGGTTACCAAAACCCAGTCACTTACATGTTTTGGATATGGTATGACTCCAACCGGAGCACCTGGTGATAACGGATCTCCGTAGATCATTCCAGTATTACCAGTGTAATTCCAAGGCTGAGCACTATAAGGCTGACCAAAAGGAGTATAAGGTGCTCCTATCATGATACTTGGCAGTCCTGATAACATTTTGTCCTGACCTGGTAACAAATGTAATCTGTTTAAGTCTGTTCTTATGCTATCACCCGATACAGAATATGAACCTTGTAAATTGACTTTAATATTGATCTTTTTGCAATCTACCTGATATGTAAATACCCACAATTCATTATTACCGGCACAATCTGTATAGGTATACGTATAGGTAATGGTACCGGTACAACCGCCTTGCACATAAGTACCTCCCAAAACAGGTCCGGTAGGAGTTATTGTTTGTCCGCATCCGTTATGAAATACAGGTAAAATCGAAGGAGTTACAGCATAAAGTGAAGATTCAATAATGGCAGAATTGACCACCGGTCCACCCACTTCAGTAATGTTATCCGGTATATCCACATTTATGGTGTGTACGATGGTGGATGCATTCAAACAGGCATCTCTGATGGTATAGGTTCTGGTGATGACGATAGGACATGTGCCGCTTACCGCATCGCTGTGTGTGACCACCAAATCTATATCTGCTGTACAACCGTCACTGATAGAAGGATTGCCGGTCAAACCTTCCAAAGCCGATACTGAAGTCAATGCCGTTGGTGCTGCTGAAATACTGCAACCTTCTACTGTGGTCGGTGTAATACTGCCACTGACTACAGGTACGGTATTGTCATCAACATTGATGGTGTGTACGATCGTCGACTCATTCAAACAGGCATCTCTGATGGTATATGTTCTGATGATGACGATGGGACAGGTGCCACTAGCGGCATCGCTGTGTGTGACTACCAAATCTATATCTGCTGTACAAGCGTCACTGATAGAAGGATTGCCTGTCAGCGCTTCCAAAGCCGATACTGAAGTCACTGCGGTCGGTGCTGCTGAAATACTGCAACCTTCTACTGAGGTCGATGTAATACTGCCACTTATTACAGGGACAGTATTGTCATCTATATTGATGGTGTGTACGATGGTCGATGCATTTAAACAGGCGTCCCTTATGGTATAGGTTCTGGTGATGACGATTGGACATGTGCCACTTGCGGCATCGCTGTGTGTGACTACCAAATCTATATCTGCTGTACAAGCGTCACTGATAGAAGGATTGCCTGTCAGTCCTTCCAAAGCAGATACTGAAGTCACTGCGGTCGGTGCTGCTGCAATACTGCAACCTTCTACTGAGGTCGATGTAATACTGCCACTTATTACAGGGACAGTATTGTCATCCACATTGATGGTATGGACGATGGTAGATGCATTTAAGCAAGCATCTCTGATGGTATAGGTTCTCGTGATGACGATCGGACAAGTGCCGGATACGGCATCGCTGTGTGTGACCACCAAATCTATATCTGCAGTACATGCATCACTGATAGAAGGATTGCCTGTCAGCGCTTCCAAAGCCGATACTGAAGTCACTGCTGTAGGTGCCGCTGCAATACTGCAACCTTCTACTGTGGTCGATGTAATACTGCCACTTATTACAGGGACAGTATTGTCATCTATATTGATGGTGTGTACGATGGTCGATGCATTTAAACAGGCGTCCCTTATGGTATAGGTTCTGGTGATGACGATTGGACATGTGCCACTTGCGGCATCGCTGTGTGACTACCAAATCTATATCTGCTGTACAAGCGTCACTGATAGAAGGATTGCCTGTCAGTCCTTCCAAAGCAACGGTCACGGTGCTGCTGCAATACGCCACTCTGGGTCGATGCAACCTTCTCCAGTATCTATTACAGGGACAGTATTGTCATCCACATTGATGGTATGGACGATGGTAGATGCATTTAAACAGGCGTCTCTGATGGTATAGGTTCTGGTGATGACGATGGGACAGGTACCACTTGCGGCATCGCTGTGTGTGACTACCAAATCTATATCTGCTGTACAAGCGTCACTGATAGAAGGATTGCCTGTCAGTCCTTCCAAAGCAGATACTGAAGTCACTGCGGTCGGTGCTGCTGCAATACTGCAACCTTCTACTGAGGTCGATGTAATACTGCCACTTATTACAGGGACAGTATTGTCATCCACATTGATGGTATGAACGATGGTCGACTCATTCAAACAGGCATCTCTGATGGTATAGGTTCTTGTGATGACGATCGGACATGTGCCGCTTGCGGCATCGCTATGTGTGACTACTAAATCTATATCTGCTGTACATCCGTCACTGATAGAAGGATTGCCTGTCAGCGCTTCCAAAGCCGATACTGAAGTCACTGCCGTTGGTGCTGCTGAAATACTGCAACCTTCTACTGTGGTCGGTGTAATACTGCCACTTACAACAGGTACGGTATTGTCATCTACATTGATGGTGTGTACGATGGTCGATTCATTCAAACATGCATCTCTGATGGTATAGGTTCTGGTGATGACGATCGGACAGCTTCCGCTAACCGCATCACTGTGGGTGACCACTAAATTTTCATCTGCTGTACAGCCGTCACTGATAGAAGGATTGCCTGTCAGCGCTTCCAAAGCCGATACTGAAGTCACTGCTGTAGGTGCCGCCGCAATACTGCAACCTTCTACTGTGGTCGATGTGATGCTGCCACTGACAACTGGGACAGTATTGTCATCCACATGTATGGTGTGTACGATGGTCGATGCATTCATACAGGCATCCCTTATGGTATAGGTTCTGGTGATGACTATCGGACAGGTGCCACTTGCGGCATCACTGTGTGTGACCACCAAATCTATATCTGCTGTACATCCGTCACTGATAGAAGGATTGCCGGTCAGCGCTTCCAAAGCCGATACTGAAGTCACTGCTGTAGGTGCTGCTGAAATACTGCATCCTTCTACTGTGGTTGATGTGATGCTGCCACTGACTACAGGTACAGTATTGTCATCCACATTGATGGTATGAACGATGGTCGACTCATTCAAACAGGCGTCTTTGATGGTATAGGTTCTGGTGATGACGATCGGACAGCTTCCGCTAACCGCATCACTGTGGGTGACCACTAAATTTTCATCTGCTGTACAGCCGTCACTGATAGAAGGATTGCCTGTCAGCGCTTCCAAAGCCGATACTGAAGTCACTGCTGTAGGTGCCGCCGCAATACTGCAACCTTCTACTGTGGTCGATGTGATGCTGCCACTGACAACTGGGACAGTATTGTCATCTACATTGATGGTGTGTACGATGGTCGATGCATTCATACAGGCATCCCTTATGGTATAGGTTCTCGTGATGACTATCGGACAGGTGCCACTTGCGGCATCACTGTGTGTGACCACCAAATCTATATCTGCTGTACATCCGTCACTGATAGAAGGATTGCCGGTCAGCGCTTCCAAAGCCGAAACTGAAGTCACTGCTGTAGGTGCCGCCGCTATACTGCAACCTTCTATCGTGGTCGATGTGATACTGCCACTGACAACTGGGACAGTATTGTCATCCACATGTATGGTGTGTACGATGGTCGATGCATTCATACAGGCATCCCTTATGGTATAGGTTCTCGTGATGACTATCGGACAGGTGCCACTTGCGGCATCACTGTGTGTGACCACCAAATCTATATCTGCTGTACATCCGTCACTGATAGAAGGATTGCCGGTCAGCGCTTCCAAAGCCGAAACTGAAGTCACTGCTGTAGGTGCTGCTGAAATACTGCAACCTTCTACTGTGGTCGATGTGATGCTGCCACTGACAACAGGAGCTGTGTTGTCAATACTTGTGTTATACATCACACTACTTTGCAAACCGCATGCATCATTTGCTGTTACTGTGATTACTGCCGTGCAAGTTCCTGAAGTACTGACAAAATAAGTGATTGTTCCGAGACAGTCATCTGTAGCAGAAGTGGCACTCAACGCTGCTGCTTCAGCCGCTCCTACAGAACCATAACATGACGCAATAGTTCCCTGAGTTATCACAGGTGGTTTGTTTCCTTCCACTGTAAAAGGGCTGAATATTGGAAATTCATCAACTGCTCCGGATACAGGTAAGTCGATACTCATAGAAATATCAGTGATAAAATCTTCAATTATATTTTTTGATGAATTATCGGGTAAATTCAAACAGATTTGATGAATAATTACCGGTACCCCTGAAGTTATTGACAGAGACCCGTTTGAACCGGAAGAATTCATTAACACACCATTTGGTCCCATACAACTTATCGTTTCATAGCTGTTATCATCCATGACACATGATGTATTTGAAATTATCGGTGAACTCATTCCATTACAATTCATCAGAAACCCTGTTGTATAAGATGCAAGTGTTCCCGTCGTGGCAGGTGTATACTGTAATCCAAAACAAAAAGTCTGGGTACAACAATTTGTGGAACTACTACAGGTACTATTGGTGATACCGTTAATGAGAGGAACCCAGGTGACAGAAGCTACTTCATCTATATTTCCATCACAATTATCATCAATACCATTGCCAACAATTTCTGTTGCACCAGGATTGGCTAAAGCATTACTGTCATTACAATCTGTATTGTTAGCCACATAACCGTTTGGTTTTGCACATGCGGATATTGAAACATTAAGATTGCCATATGTGTCTCCATCGGCGTCTGCATACCAAGTAAGTGTTGTTCCGGGATTTCCTTTCCAGTTGGAAGTAGATCCGTTTAAAGCAAAATTATTCAAGGTTCCTGTGATACCACCACTTGT
The DNA here is from genome assembly GCA_016714445.1 of Saprospiraceae bacterium. GTDB lineage: Bacteria > Bacteroidota > Bacteroidia > Chitinophagales > Saprospiraceae > OLB9. The sequence goes on from JADJNF010000009.1 coordinate 777,466, forward strand.
TCTGTCAAGGATGGAATTAAGACCTGTATTAGTTCCTCCTCCAACTGCAGTGGCATGGTTGAAATCATAGTAAGCCAGCAAACCTGCTGCTGAGCCGGGAACTACGGCGTTTTTAAATGCGTTGACTTCTGCACCTGTGCGTGCTATATTCCAAATACGCAATTCGTCAATTTCCCCTCCAAATGGATTTCCACAAGGATTAGAGCCCAGAGAAAGTACAGCCGTATTGTTCAGGTTGGTGGTGAGCGTACCCACAGCATCGAGAGCACCGTCAATGTAAATCCGAATGGCTCCATTCTTCCTGACTACAGCGATGTGATGCCAGTTGCCATCATTGACGGAAGTGGAAGATGTTACAGTTCCTCCATTTCCGCCTGAAGTGTTTTCAAACATTTCAATTCGGAGTTTCCCGGTAACTATCTGAAGGTTCCAGAAATTGTCATATGCGCAAACCCCACGTTTAGATAAGATGGAACTAGCCGATTGGGATGTTTTTATGCGCGCTTCCAAGCTGAAGTCTCCGGAACCGAAGTTACCTAATGTGTTTCCAAAAGTCACATGATCATCTGAACCATCAAGATGTAACGATAAAGTATTTTCATCATTTACACCATTACAGTTTTCATCTGTAACATTACCACAAACATCAGTGGAATTTGGATTCCGGGTGTTGTCATTGTCTGCACAGTCAAGATTGTGCGTGGTAAAACCTGTCATTGAACCACAATTCCAGGTCGTTGAAGAACCACCAAAACCATCGCCGTCATTATCAGCATAAAGGGTTGGATATGTCCAGGAACTTACCCAGTTTGATGTGCTACCGGACAGGGCAAAATTTGTCAGTGTGCCATGGGCATAGTTTGATGTTTTATCTTTAGCCATTGTTAATCCCGTATTGCTCATGGCAGGTTTTCCATGGTCAAAAGTATAATATCGCACAAGACTGGTTTCATTACCATCTAGTCTAAGGTTCATGCGGGACTGAATCTGAGCTTGGGTAAGCGCTACATTCCAGAATCGAACGTCATCCAATGCACCGTTCAATGGCAAACTTCCGTCGCTTCTGGCGCCTAAAGTGAGTGTAGTATTTGCTATGAAACTGTTTCGGGTCACATTAAGCGTAAGCATACCATCCACGTAAATGAGAATGTTAGATGAACCATAACCGTTATGTACCAACGCTATGTGGTGCCATTGATTATCACCTATAAGACCTCCTATATTGCCGGAGCCTTCGAAGTATCCTATTTGATCATTCGAATAAACAACCAATTCAGCTGCAGGTGAACTACCACTCCAATGAATGATTTGCCGCCAAGTGCTGTTAGATGGCACCTTCACCCATGCTTCCACTGTGAAAAATTCAGAATGTACCAAATTGGGCAGTGTGACCTTATTCCCACCGGTGCCAGCAAAATGCAAAGCTTTGTTTAATTCCATATCTGTGCTGCCGTCACAGTCATCGTCTGTACTGTTTCCGCAAACTTCAGTAGAGTAAGGGTTGATATTCGGATTGTTGTCATCACAATCTGAACTTACATTTTGATGGCCTGTCATAGTTCCGCAGGTCCAGATCGCAGAACCCCCAAAACCATCTGCATCAGCATCTGCATACAAAGTAGGATATGACCATGAAGTGACCCAGTTAGAAGTTGAACCTGTCAATGAGAAACCATTCAGTGTACCGTGTTGGATGTTTGATGTTTTATCTTTTGCAATGGTTAAATAAATATTGTTCATGCCAGGTGTACCATGATCGAGTGGATAATACCGAATGAGATTCGGTTCATTGCCATCCAGGCGTACATTCATGCGTGATTGGATTTGGGAGGGTGTGAGTGCTGTATCCCAAAATCGAACGTCATCTATTAATCCATTGAAGCCACTTCCAATGACTGTCCCGTTATTGGTGATCACGTTTGCCAGGGTAACCTCCAAACGAAGAACACCATCAACATATGCTTTTATATTGTTGCTTCCATACCCATTATGCACCAAAGCCAAATGGTGCCATACATTGTCTGCAATATTGATTCCTCCGTGAAAGCCGCCACCTTCAAAATAACCAATCAGGCTACTCCCTGAAATAGCAAAGGTTGAAGTAATCGGGCCGCCCGTCCATTGGATAAGATTTTGAAATCCCGGTGAAGAAGTTTTAATCCACATCTCTGCCGTAAATGTTGAGGAGTGAGCCACAAAAGGAATGCTGATACTATGTCCTGACCCGCCAAAATTCAACGCTTTATTCACTTCCACATCGGTGTTGCCATCACAATCATCATCAGAACTGTTTCCGCAAACTTCCACAGAGTACGGGTGGATATTGGCATTGGTATCATCACAATCGGCAGCTATAAACACATACGGCCCGGCAGTGCAAAAGTTTGTTGTTGAAACGGATGAGTTACCAAATCCATCACCATCGCTGTCTGCGTATCGGGTGACATCAACGCCAGTTGTATAGTTGGAGGGGATTCCTGACAACGCCATATTCATCATGGTGCCGTGATTATCATTGCCTGAAAAATCAATTGTCTCTGTATCATATAAATTGTCTCCTCCAGGGGCACCATCTTCAAAAGGCAAATAAAGTTTTAATGATGCGGGAGGTGACAGCAGCGGACAAAACATTTTGGATTTGATATCTGATACACTTCTGGCCACATTCCATATCCTCAGTTCATCGATGGACCCACCGAAATAATCGCTGTTATAATTTCCAATCTGAAGTGATGCGTTTCCCAAAAAATCGCTGGCAGAACGATCGCTGGCAACTAAAATACCATCTCTGTATATAAAGCGATTGTGTGAGGGCGACGAAATAGATTTATCATATACACAACTCCAGTGATGCCACTGGTTGTCAGAATAGTTACCAGGAGCATCCAGATCATTTCCATAAAAAGCAAAGGTGAACAGATTATTGTTTCTGAATCCAATATGTAATCGAGAGTTTGTCATATTCGGACCTTGGTTTATTACCATATCGCTTGTGTTATTGGTGGCTCTTTTAGCCCAAAACTCAACTGTAAAAGAAGTGTTGTTCAGATTGATTGCTCCTGATGGTAATTCCAGGAAGTCATTTGTGCCATCAAAATCAAGGGCATTGTTGCAACCTGGGTTTACGGAAACACTTAACGTGTAAGTTCTGTTATCGGATGGTAAGCTCACTACACATTGAACCGTGCCGCTTGTGGACGATGGATCAACCGTTATCATGTTTGTTGTGGAAGTACCTGACCAACCAGAAGGAAGGGTCCAAGTATATGAAATAGCGCCGGGAACAACATCTACCGAATAATTCCAGTTAAAGTCAGGGCAAATGGTTTTATTGCCATTCACTATAAACGCATATTCATAAAGGTCTGACTTCCACAATCCCCTTCCATAAGTTGCAGCGTACAGTTTTTGTTCGTGATAATTAATATCCAGTTCCCAAACTTCTACATTGGGTAAATTATCAGAAAACAATATCCAGTCTGACATTGAATTGTCTCTGTAATATACCCCAACATCCAATCCTACATACAAACCTCCATTACTGTTTTTGTCATATACAATGCAGTTGGCCGGAAGATTAGGTAACGAACCACTGATGTTAGTCCAGGTAGCCCCTCCATCTATCGTTTTAAACACTTTTCCATCGAAATAACTCTGATTTGAAGCCCAGATAATCAGTGGATTGGTCGGGTGTATTTCAAGCATAGAAATATTGAATGCGGGACAAACTATTTGGCTCCATGAAGTACCTCCATTTAAGGTTTTATAGAGTTCATAACCACTCCCGGTTATAATGACATTCGGATCAGAAGGAGCTACTTCAACTATAGTCTTTAGAAAATTACCAGTATCTGTTTCGTCCCCAATAGAGGTCCAGGTATTGCCCTGATCAGTTGATTTCCAAAGTTGGTCATAACCTGCATAAATCGTATTTGGGTTAAGCGGGTCAAGGGCATAGGGAGTTACCCAACTCCCTTCAGGTTGGCCGGGGATATTATTCTGGATATCCGTGAAGCTTAGTCCACCATTGGTGGATCTGTGCAGTTCACCGTTCTGTATACATGCATACATAATGGCGGAGTTTTCCGGATTGATAGCACACTCCATACCATCACCACCTAAAACATCACTCCATACTCCTCCAGTGCTTCTTAGTTTTGTACCATTATCCTGTAAACCGGTGATAACTTTTGTATCGGCCTGGGAGGTACCCAATCTATACATCTGACTTATGATTAGCCCATCACTATGAGAAGACCAGGCACTTCCACCATTGGTTGTTTTATATACCCCTCCGTCGTTACCGCTCCATAAGGTATTGTTGTTCTGCCATTCGTATACATGTTTGTCCGCATGAACTACAGGAGTGCCGTTGCCCAGGTTATACCAAAAATTATTGAGGGTCCAGGATGCACCGCTATTTGTTGATTTCCAGGTCACTATACCTCCGGTATATATAATGGAGGCATTGGTAGGGTCTACTGTCAGGCAAAGGTCATACCATCCCTGGTTTGCTGAACCACTGCCATCCGGGGTACCGTCAAGAATATTGGGTGTAGTGGATTGTGTGGAGAACGTCTCTCCTGCATCCATTGATTTGTACAAACCATTAAAAGTTCCTTCAGGAGAAGCAAAATCAAAACTTAATGCATAGAGTACATTTGGATCAGCCGGAGATACACCCAGTGCTGTTCTGTAAGGGGAAGAACCAGGAATGGTGTATTTTTCTACCCAGTTATTTCCATTGTTTGTTGATTTATAAATTTTATCTCCATTACATGCGTAAAAAATATCTGTGGAAGCTGTCGGATTGGCTTTGATATCCCAAAAATCGCCAACTAGTTTGTTTGTCCAGCTAGCTCCTGCATTATTACTTACAAAAACACCTTGATTGCTTGCAACCATTATGGTATTTACATCGTTTTGATCTATCAGAATTTTTCGGATTCTATTTTCGTTTGACGATGGCCAGTTTAAACCTGTATTATTCCAGGTAGCACCTCCGTCAGTTGATTTCAACACGCCAATAGAAGGGTTGTCACCTGCATCTCCATCTCCTGTAGCAATATACATAATATCAGGATTATTGGGATTTATCGCGATTCCTGAAACTCCCAATATGGTGAAATTATCTGTATTGGTTGACCAGGAAGCACCATTATCGGTTGATTTCCATAGCCCGCCGGATGGAGAACCCACCCAAATGATATTATTATTGGACGGGTGGAAACAAATGGTATTGATTCTGCCTATGCCGGCATATCCACCCGGTGTTGTGGTTGGCCCTAAACTTTCCCAGTTGGCCTGATGATATCGAAGGTTGATATTTTTTCTGTTATCCCTAAGGTATTTAGCCCAGGTCCCTGAAGTAATATCTGCCGGTGGAAAGCTTCCATCCTTATTAATTCTATCCTTCCAATAGTGTTCCCATCTTTTAAAAGGTTTATAGCCCTGGCCTTTTTCGGGTTTTCTGTTTTTCCAATAATCATTAAAATTAGCCTGAATTTTATAAAAATTCAGATTACCGGAAGCATCTTTTGCATTCTCCATCCACGGTTGAGCTATTGCCCTTTGTTGAAATGCTGTGAAAAAGCAAAAAAGCAAAAATGAAAAGAAAAGAGACGAAAGATGGCTCGTCATTCGAAAGGTTGGTGTGCGTTTCATCTAATTGTTAATAAAGCTGCATTAAAAAAATAGGAGACATATCAATTATATTTTAATGTCCCCGTTAAATTTCCTTAAATAATCAAAATAAATTTCTTGTGACACAATAGACATTCGTAATGTTTTGTGTGTACAATACCAAGTGTACCCGTAACAATCACTTTTTCCAGAATGGATTTTTTTTCAATAAGATGAAGTATGCCACCACATTCGGAACAATTGATACCTACCACAGGTCTTGAAATATTTAATTTGTCTATATAAAGTATTGCCATTATGGAACAATAGTATAAAAGGCTTTTAAAACGCTAAAAAAAATGGGACAGAATGGCCTTTTCTGGGATGAAAATGCAGATTACTGGTATAAATAATACTCTAAATGGTTATTTTGTAACTGTTTAGGTCCCTAGTAAAATGAGTAGTTTTTGTCACGATTTTTGCAACTTTCAGGCAAAAATCCTGCTTGCCTTGAAGCAGGCAAGAACGCCAAAAACTAATATTCCCATACTTTTAACGACGGGTTTCACCCATCGTTACTAATATTTTGCCCCTACAGGGCAATGACCTAAACAATTACGTTATTTTAACAAATTATAAACTGACTACACGTCGATGTATTTTTACATGCCTGATGATTCAGAGTTGGCAGGTATTTACAGATTGAGAATGGACTAAAAAATTATTTCTGACAGATTACCTGGAGGGACTAAGACCCAAAGCGGTAAGAAGCTCCTGACGATAAGATTTACCAACAGGAATAGTAGTATTATCTATTGTGATTTCATTGGGGTAAACACCATCCACCAATTGAATATTAACGGCGAAACTTCTGTGGATACGAATAAAATATTTAACATCCAATTGTTTCATAAAATCATCCAGTTTGTCGCGAACCATCATTTTTCTACCGCCCTCTATATAAGCGGTTACGTAGTTGGCATCACTTTTTAAATAATGTATCTGATTCAGATATAATTTTCGAAAAGCATGTCCGTCTTTAATGAAAATAAAATCTTTTTGGGTAAAACTTTTATTCTCTGATTCTCCAGTATGAATTTGCCCCCCATCTTTATAATTTGAAAGCACAATTTCGATACAGGTAAACAAATCTTCTTTTGAAAAAGGTTTCACAATATAAGCCCAGGGCCTGACTTCTTTGGCTCGGGCTAAGGTAAGGTCATCGCTGTTGGCTGTAAGAAAAATAAAAGGTACATTATAGTGTTTACGCATATGTTGAGCAATATCAATTCCATCTTTTTCACCTGCCAGTTGAATATCCAACAAAAGTATATCAGGTTTATCACTATTTATCAATTTTATAGCATCCGTAAAATTAGTCACTGTTTCACATACCTCATACCCAAGATCACCAAGAATCATATTAATTTTCTCTGCAATTATTAATTCATCTTCAACTATTCCAATTTTGATGTTTGACTTCATTTTTTCAGATTATTTTTATAAATACTAAATGGAATTTCAAATACACTGCCATGATCGAAATAATAATTCAATTTTCCTCCCAGCTGTTTGGTAAGCAATAAAATGACTTTCATACCAAGAGAAGTTGATTTTTCTATATTCAATCCTTCAGGTAGTCCGGGACCATTATCTTTGTACACCAACTTATACCATGACGATTGATCCGGAATCGGCACCAGTTGAATCAAAATAGTATTTTGAATCCCTTTTTTTACTGCATACTTAAAAGAATTGGTCATTAATTCATTTAAAATTAAACCTATCGGAACAGCCACATCCATTTCAAGTATGAGGTCGTCACCGGATACCTTAAACATTATATTTGCATCTTCTCTTAGAAAGACTTTGCATATCTGGTTATATAAATCTTCGATAAATTCCTTAAATGCTATTTTAGCCAAACTTTCTGAATGATATAACTTATGGTGAATCAAGGCTATACTTTGTACCCTGATCTGACCGGCTTCCAGAGCTGATTTTGCTTTCAAATCATTTGAAGAATTGCTCTGCAGTTCAAGAAGACTACTGATCACTTCCAGATTATTTTTAACCCTGTGATGAATTTCTTTAATTAAAATATTTTTCTCATCGAGTGATTTTTCCAGTTGCTGTTTTTGTGATTCTATCATGATATTTTGAGCAGTCAGAAGTCTTCGTGCCCTTCGTTGTATTGTGAAAGCGTACAGGACTACCAGAAATAATATCAGAATTCCCCAAAGGGTCCATAGAATCTTGGATCTCTTTTTCATTTCAACCTCTATCTGAAGTTCTTTTTCTTTGGTTTTTAAAGTGGCCTCATAACCACTGAGTTGTTCCTGATTTCGATATAAAAAGTCTTTTGTAGCCATGTCCAAACCCCGTTCATACATGTCAGATGCAGATTTAAAATCACCCAAATCTTTGTAAATATTTGCTTTGACAATCCACATATTTGCCCAAGATGAATCAACACCTTGGACTGATGCTGAAAGATTGGCATAATACAAGGAAGAATCCAATTGTTTTTTTAAATGAAAGTGATCAGATATCCGGAGATAAGTATGCTGGAGAGAATATGGCAGTTCTTGTTTTTTTGTTAGATCAAGTGCATTTTTCAGCAATATGAATGATTCATCATAAAGTTCAGATTGTACAAGTAACATGGATAAAATGATATAAACACTGTATTTTTGCTGTACATTTCCACTTTTAAGGGCTATTTGAACAGCTGTCCTTAAGTATGGTAATCCTTCCGGTAATTTGTGATTCTGAAAATAATCATCAGCTATTAACATGTTGCTACTAAAAAGAATTAATGAGTCGTTATTAATTTCACTGATTTTTTTTGCATCCATGTAGTATGGAAGAGTCCTGTTTGCAAGTGCAGTAAAATGTCTTCGGGCGCACAATCCCATCTGCATCAAAGACTTTCCTTCCATCAGTTTGTCATTATAATGACGAGAAATTTGTAATGCAGAATCGGCATATTTGTAAGCTTCATAAATTTTGCGCAATTGCAATGAACTGTTGGCTATAACGAGCAATGCCCTAATTTCTTCACGCACCATATCTTTTCGTTTGGCCCCAATATTTGCTTTTACAGCCAATACAATGGATGAGTCGTATTGATGATGACTGTTTAAGTATTCTGCCAGGGCAGTATACAGTTGCACGTTATCTTTGGATTTAAGTATTTTTTCTGATCCTGGCTCAGATAAAAGAAGCTTTTCGCAACATTGCCAATTACCTGACCTGTTGTATTGAAGTGCTTTTGACATTTTTTCTTCAAAAGTATAACTGGTTTCTATTATACAGGTGCTATCTGAAGGTTGTTTTGAATGGTCATTTACCTGTTTAAATAATGACAGGAGCTCTTTCTCAATTACAATTGGCACTGAAGTAGTCTGTGCCCAAGGCGTATCGATAAAAATAAAACAGACAATCCCTAATAAAACTGTATGGAGTAAACATCTCATTTGGTATTGCATTGATTTAAATAAAAAGCAAAAATGGAAAATTATATTGATAAAAATATAATTTATTTCGCATAAAAAAAGAGACTGCATGTCTTACCATACAGTCTCTAAAAAACCAACTTACAAGACTGAGGACTCCCAACCTCTCAATCGTCTATAATTTCACCAACTTTATGGTGGTAGAATAATTGTTATTTGATGATTGCATCAAATAAATTCCCGGTGCAAAAGTGGTCATATCGATAACGGACTCATTATCATTCGTCATTTTTGTAAACATCAATCGACCGGATATATCTCTGATTTGTATAGTACTGTTGTTGTATAAAGCGGCATTTCCTGTGTACTTTACTTTCAGGATGTTTGCGACCGGATTCGGAAATACTTCAAGATCGAATGTCTCTCCGTTTACATCAATTACTGCACTGGCAAACGGACAATCCGGTGCTTTGACCAACTGCCCTCTTACTTCACCACCAGGATTGTTTGATGTATGAATATTGACGTAAGCATTACCGCTTTGTATGATGGCTGCCAAATCTTCTTTGAATGTATTTGTCACATAGAAAAAAGTTCCATTACCTGTCCATCTTGAAGTGAAGTCAAAAACCACCGGACCATTAGTTCCAGCCGCACCATTGTGAATATGCGCACCCTGAAACGCAGAACTCAATTGATTGACGACCGCCATAAGGTGTGCTTCGTCATAATCTCTGTTGAAAGCAAACATACCAGAACCACTGGCACTACCTGCATTGACCGGATCATTAACTTCCTGATCCTTACATAAGTCATAGACATAGCCATCTCGGGCCACTCTGTATATCTGACCTCTCACTTCACCATTTGGTGCCGATGCGGTATGTACATTGAAGTATAAGTCACCTTTGAGATAATCCGATAAAAACTCAGGTGAAATCGCTACACCTTCATTAAACAAAAACCTGTCTGAAATATCGTCATGTAAATCCAGAATTACTCCACCACCTGCACCTAAGCCGGCTTTATGTATGTGCGCTGCAACCAATGGACCGGTAGGGTTATCCAACAGCATTGCATAACTCATACTTCTCAGATCGGATGATATGGTACCCATTGCCAATCCGATCGCGTCGTTTTCCACTGCAGGAACTTCTTGTTTGCCATCCATCCAGGTATCAAAATACAAACCTTTGACCGGTGTTAATTGTCCGCGAATCTCTCCACCCGGATAAGCTTCTGTGTGGATATTTACATATATTTCGCCATTTCTCAATGCAGTGATATAATTTCCTGCATTCAATTTGACGATTACTGTATTTCCAACCACAAATTCTTCCAGGTTTTGAACCACCGGACCAGATGTGCCTACTGGACTATTATGTAAATGGAAACCTGTAATAGATCCGGAAAGGTTGGTCGCCAGGATATTCAGTTCCAATACATTGGTATTTGCTGTATATATGGCACTGGCAATACCCAAAGCCGGTGTATTGACTGCAGGAATCTCTTCGCTTCCATCCAGAATGGCAGAATAGGTTTCACTTGATTCTAAAGCTAGTTGTCCTCTCAATTCACCATTCGGATGGTTTGCTGTGTGTACATTAAGATAATAATCCCCGTCAATCATGGCGGCTACATCTTCTTTTGATACCGTAAAAGTAGCTGTACACCTGCCAGCAACAAAGTTACCGGTAAAATCAAACAGAACTGAACCGTTTTCACCTGCTATACCATTATGGATATGTAATCCTGTGAAAGCTGATGAAAGTTTGGAAACAGTTACGTTTAGTGTTGCTTCTGTATAAGTATCATTAAATGTTACTGTTGCAACACCGATGGCATCGGTAACTACTGCAGGAACTTCATTGCTCCCTAATAGTCTGGAAGCTACTAAGATATCATCTGTAAAATTAGGATCAAAAACCACTATTTCTGGCTGAATAACTTCTTTTATCCTTTGATTGGCAAGATAAATAGCGGATGCACCTGCGAATACTTCATTAAATACAGGTGCTGCATCTCCTGAAGCCGTAGGCATATCAAATCCTAAGACTCTACCACCATCTTTTGCTCTCTCAGCGATATAAATTCTATTGCTCGGTCTGTCAAAAGCGATATCAACTGGATTGCCCATCAAAGACAGTGGACCTTCTACTATGATTTGTTCTGCTTCTGTGATGACATTATCCGATGCTTTTGTGTTATAATTACGTATGACCGTAAATGCACCATCTGTTGCCGAAGCGGCAGCTGCTACATCTGTTAAAATCATCACATCACCTTGTCTATCGTAAGTGATACCATGTGTACGTACCATACTTTCAATGGCTACGACTTGGTCGGGTGTGATCATTCCGGCAGGCAAATCAAAGAAGTGGTCAAATCTCAATACCCTATCAGACAAATCTTCGACGGCATACAATGTATTTCCATCTAAATGAATACCCCAAAGCGCTCTACTTACATTATATGATTTATCCAGCGTAATAGACGTAGGCGTTATGTCATATACAAGAAATCTATCCACACTACCATTCGATGCGTCTGCGTCTTGTGCTACAACCAGTTTGCCACCAAAAACAGCTATTTCTCTCCCATTGGTAAAGTCAGAAGTAGAAGTTGCCGTCAATACCGGCGATAAATTCAAATCAAGATTTTCTTTCACCTTACTGTAAGCATGAATTACATTTTTACTCCTGCTTAACTGATACAAAACATCAGCTTCTTTATCATAATAGATACCATCCGCATCTGCACCATTGACATCAAAAGTCCTTAATGATGAGCTATTGTCTTCTGTAAAATTGAAAACACCCACTTTCCCTGTTGTGTTTGACGAAACAAATACCTGGTAGGAAGGATTCTCAATATATTCCGGATCTACTATTTCTCCACTACAATCGCCTGTACCACTATGTGGCATAGCCAAATAAGGAAATGAAGATTGGAATGGAAGATCATTTTTTTCTACACCAGTTGTATATGTCAAAACATTAAGCAATTGCTGTGTCACTGGACTTGGAGAGCTAGAAGGGTTGTAATCGTCGTACCAAAGTCCCACAGCTGCCAAAACAACACCAGCTACTGCCTGCAATTCGATTCTTGTCACATCATCTTCCAGTCTTCTACCATTCGGAAATCCATCCATATTCGGAATAAACTCCAGGTCAGTAGTTGTATTGTAAGGTGCTACCGTAAGACCAATAGCTGCCGCTTGAATAAGACCCAATGAACTGAAGTTAGGATCATTTCTTGGAGTCACAGGCACTGCCATGTTTAATCTCAACATATCACCACCATTAGGTAAGAAGTTATTTACAAATGGTTTCCCGGCTGCAAGTGGATTACCATTTTTCCCGGTAGCCAATTGATATGGAATCACGTTAGGTACTCCGGTGTGGAAAGCAGGCCAAAGGTCTACTGATCTTGGCATCCCTGGGCCAGGCAATAATAATGTTCCAAAAACGGCATCATCCAATGCTGTTCCAGTCAAAGCAGGATTACCCTTCAGACCATAAAGTCCATCTGCTCCGTTTGTAAAATCAAATGCACCCAATGATTTCTTCTGAATTCTCAATGGAGCAAAACCTGGAACGGCACCTCCAAAAAGATCATCATCCATATATAATGCCAACTCCGGGTTGAAAAAATATTTGTCCAGAGTGGTTTCTGATATTTCGTCATACGGTGTGATGCTATTCCAAAAATCTTTATCACCAACTGGAATCACAGCTTCGTTAGTCAATGGCATACCAAGTCTTGATACTTGTACCCAATCACCTGAATAGGTAGGTTCTGCAGTACTACTCAAAGTGGTAACTGCTTGTCTGCTTGCTGAAGCCCATACACCAATCACATAATCAGAATCTAAGATATTGGTAGGTGTAGATGGTGCGCCATCTTTAAGTAATGTTGAGATAGGCACTTGGATTGCAATCGCGCTTACATTATAACATGCAAGACCATCTACTGCTTTACCACCTTGTCTCGGTGCGTCACCAAGATCAAATATACCACCTAAATCTACGAAAAATGGATCGTCTGTAGGACCTGCGAATATTTTTTCTCCTGTTGTAGCTGTGGTAATGGCGTTTTGAAATAAAGCACCATAAGTGGTATTTAATCCAGCACCACCTGTGATAGATCTATCACCAATATTATTAGGAGGAACGACGCCATTGGTGACGATAGTCTCAAAGCTCAAACCACCATCTATACTTCTTTCGAGTTTATAGGTAGTCTTTTGGTTTTGTTTACCTAGTCTAATGTTAAAAAATGTGGTTGGGTCTTCATTTATAACATTAAAGGTAAATCTATATACGATTTCGTCACCAGGTTTTGATGCGTCATTGTCCACATGGACTTCGTATCTTATGTTTTTACCAAAAGAATAATAATTAGGTCCACCGTGTGGCAATTGCATAGGTACATACGTAGCTATTAATGTCACGGTATTCGGATCATCTGGACTGCGGAATGCATACACATCTACATTGTCAGCCAACGGATCACTTGAGATCAAAGGTGCTTCTCTGTGGCTTGACGCCAATAAGGAATGGGATAGGGCCAACAAAATGATCAGAGAAAGCACAGATACTATAAGATTACTTTTTAGTCTCATGTTTATATTTTTTTAAAATGATTTAATTATTGTCTTACTTCGATACCACTCCATGGCATCGCTACGTAAGGAAATGTTTTTAGAAACGGTCTGTCATTTTTTTCGACACCTGTGGTATAACTCAATACATTAAACAATTGTGGTGTCACTGGACTAGGTGAAGTGGCAGGATTATAATCATCATACCAAAGACCAACGGCTGCCAAAACAACTCCCGCTACTGCTTGAAGTTCGATTCTTGTCACGTCATCTTCTAGTCTTCTACCATTCGGAAATCCATCCATATTTGGTATAAATTCAAGATTTGTTGTCGTGTTAAATGGTGCTACGGTAAGACCAATAGCCGCTGCTTGTACCAATCCTAAAGAACTAAAATTAGGATCGTCTCTCGGTGTAGGTGGGACGGCCATATTTAATCTCAACATATCTCCACCATTCGGTAAGAAGTTATTTACAAAAGGTTTTCCAGCAGCAAGTGGATTGCCATTTTTGCCTGTTGCTAATTGATAAGGAATCACATTAGGGACTCCAGTATGAAAAGCAGGCCAAAGGTCAACAGATCTAGGCATTCCTGGACCAGGCAATAAAAGTGTTCCAAAAACTGCATCGTCTAGTGCAGTACCAGCCAAAGCTGCGTTACCTTTTAACCCGTAAAGTCCATCAGCACCATTAGAAAAGTCAAATGCACCCAATGATTTGGTCTGAACACGAAGTGGCGCAAATGCAGGTACTGCACCTCCGAATAAATCGTCATCCATGTATAAAGCCAACTCAGGATTGAAGAAATATTTATCTAAAGTGGTTTCACTTATTTCATCATAAGGTGTCAATCTATTCCAAAGATCTTTGTCACCCACAGCAATAACTGCCTCATTGGTCAATGGCATACCCAATCTAGATACTTGAATCCAATCACCGTCATACGCCACATTATTGCTAGTAGAAAGTGTCTTGATAGCAGGTCTGCTTGCAGAAGCCCACACGCCGATTACATAATCACTATCCAAAATATTGGTAGGTTGTGCAGGTGCGCCAGTTTTAAGTAAGGTTGCAATTGGAATTTGTATAGCAATGGTATGCACATTGTATTTAGCCAGTCCATCTCTAGATGCAGCACCTAGTCTCGGTGCATCACCTAGATCAAATATACCACCTAGATCAACAAAAAATGGATCATCTACAGGACCAGCAAAAACTTTTTCGCCCGTTGTAGTAGTTGCAATAGCACCATTAAATAATGCATCATAAGTGGTGCCTAATCCTACACCAGAATTGATAGTCCTTGTTCCGATATTCGGTGGTGGAACGATACCATTCGCTAGAATAACAGCAAAACTTGCTCCACCATCCATACTTCTTTCGAGCGTGTAGGTAGTTTTAAGGTTTTGTTTGCCCAGTCTGATGTTAAAAAACGTGGTAGGATCTTCATTTACCTTGCTGAATGTGAGTCTGTACACGATTTCATCACCAGGCTTGGAAGCATCATTGTCCACATGGATTTCATATCTGATATTCTCACCAAAAGAATAATAATTTGGTCCACCAAAAGGTAGTTCACCAGGTATGTAATTGGCGATAATCGTGATGGTATTCGGATTATCAGGACTACGGAAGGCATACAAATCTGTATTGTCTGCCAATGGATCATTAGAAATTAATGGCGCTTCGCGATGACTTGATGCCATCACTATTCCAGCCATAAGCCATAAAAAGAGGAAGGAGCATAATTTCCTACTACTCATCCCACCTGACCAAACAGGTAATAATGTTTTCATCTTACTAAAAATTTTGATTAAAAAATAAACAAGAGTCAATCATAAACACGGTTCTACTTCTAAATTAACAAGTTCGTTTTATGGTAAATGAAAATGTAAAATTTCATTTTGGTGGCTTTCGGTAAATGCAACCGATCTACCCCCAACCCCTAAAGGGGAGATCTACCCAATTCATTAAATCTATATCGAATGTTAAAATAATTGCTGAACTGTAAATGCTTCCGTACCCTTGGCGCCCAACATAGGCTGTACATTTTTGATTTATATTTTTGCCATTAAAGGCTCTAGTTCTGGATGTTTTGAGTTTGTGATACTAGCTGCAACTGCATATTTCTGAGTCATGGTTTGATCAGATTTAGCTTTGTATATTCTTGCAAGCATTCTATTGACATCGATATTTTCAGGTCTTTTGTCAAACTCTTTTTGTGCGTATGTGAGTGCTTGTTCAGGTTTTTCGAGTAGATCTAGATAAATATGGGCATATTCCAGATTCATATTGTGACCACTTTCTTCATCATCTTTAAGCATGACGAATACTTCTTCCATAATTTTGGTCATTTCTTCCGTTCTTCCTTGGATTTTATAAATCTCAGCTAGTTGTGTGTAGAAACCTACTTCTGGTATGATATCAATTGCTTTTAGCGTAGTTTCTTCTGCTTTTTTGATATCTTTATTTTTTAAATGGATGGCTCCTAATGCACCTACTGCAAAAGGATAGTCAGGTCGTTCTGCCAAAATCTCTTCATACAATAACTTTGCTTTGTCTGCTTCGCCATATCTTTCATATAATTCACCTAAAGTCAACATTGCCCAAGCAGTATCTTCATAACCTGGTACGCCTGCTTCTACAGCCATTTTCATAGCTTCTATTGCTTCGGGGATTTGTCCATGGATCTCGCGGAGATAAGATATTCTAGCGTAAGATCTCAAGTCAGGTTTGATAGAAATCATGATGTCAGCCATCTCAACTGCTTTGTCATACTGGCCCAACTCTACATAACAATCAGTAAGCACACCATATATCTGTGCATTTTTATTGTTGAGTTGAATGGCTTTCTGACCTGTCCCCAATGCTGCCTTAAATTCGTGCAAAGACAACTGTACACCAGCCTTAGTCACCAAAGCAAGAAACTCCATATTATTGACTTTCGTCGTACTATTGATGATTCTGTCAGTCATCGCAAGTGCTGCGGGATAATAATGTCCATGTTCGCCAGTAACCCTAGCTTCGCGGATAAAAAGATTGGCCATTTTGATTTTAGCTTCGTGGTCTGCTTCATTTTTCTGAATGGCAAGCTTGAGTGTTTGGTAGTTGTTGCTCACGTCATCCCACTCTTTGCCGTATCGGATTTTTTCGTTTCTATCGAGCAGGGCGGGGATGTCATTGTTGATATTATCGGTTTTGGTTGGTTTGCTATTATTACAAGAGGTAAATAACAGCATACTGAAACTGTAAAAGAAGGAGATCAAGATCAAGGTAAGGTTCCTGTTTTTCATTGTGGGAATTTTAAAATAATTAACTAATAAAAAAATTACTACTGGTTTGCAATCATATACGAGAGAGAAGGCGGACTTGGATTTGTAAATTTTATTTTTTTGTTAGAAAAGTGAAAGAAAGGGTGTAATTTGCTTTCGAATGGTATAGAATTATAAGAGATGTAGGGACTTGTAGTTAATGTAGGACGCTAATTTTTGCGAATTTCGCTAATTTATTTTTTATCTCGAAGAAAAGAAAAGATGTATTGTTTGCTTAAAGTAATTATATCCGTAATTTACGGTTAATTACAAATAAAATATGTTTTGTAGGGAAATAAGTCGTAGTGTAGGACGTTTTATATTGGAATTATCAGAAATCAATACTTTTAGGTTATTTGATATATGTGGTTGATTTTAAATTCAGCTGCTCAGATGTTTTGGAAAACCGTAAGTGTATCGTAAGTTTGTTGTACAAATAAGTAACGTTAGTGTCAATAAAATAAATTAAAATGGAAACGATTACGACTGAAATTGCAGCAATTCAAGTAAAATCATTGTACTTACACTTTAAGACAGTCAAAATAAATGAAAGCATACTGAATACTAATAAGTTGAAATTTGCAAATCCTGCATCTCCAGAAGCATTGGCAAAAAAAGGTGAATTACTGTTTGATGTGATTGATGCAATTACATTATTTGAAAATTATCATTCATTGTGTGATGATGTATTAAATTCTAGATTGATTGGACCTAAATTAACGGAGAAGGTTTCAGCATATTTAAAAAATCTCAGAAAGATAATGGCACAGTGGAAACATGTTAGAAATAAATTAGGTGGACATTTAAATATTGAAAACATTACAAGCATATGTGATAAACATAATTTTAAGGGAGTTTTTATATCTAATTTCATTGAAGCCGACTTTAAAGCAATTCTCTTAAACATGTTGGTTGAAGAGTCTGTAAATAGTTCTTTAAACAAATCACAATTGTTTGAAGGGGAAATTACATTGACAAACCCAAGTGATCTTGGACGATTTGTGACAAAATTTATGGAAAATTGGAATGTTGCGTTAAATCTAAATTCAATACTATTAGAATTTTTGTACGATATTGGTAAATCAGAAAAACTAAAAGTTACAAATGAAATTGGCATAATCAAATTTTGAGTACTGAAACTAACATTGCATATCAGATCAGCTTCCCTATCGGTCAGCCGCGTTGCCAATGCTTCACGTTAGCTGCCATTTTACAAGACTGAACAAACAGATAGAAATGAAGAGAATTTTAATAATCTTACTTTTTTTAACAATCAAGTCATTTGGACAAGACAAAGAAGTTGTGTTTAATTCTATCTAAGAAGCATTACTAAACATTTCGATGGTCGCAGATTGCATCTGCGATCCTATTTTACAAATTTGTAATTCCTAATAAGCTGAAATCACAACACATGATGTTGTAAATATCGTTTAGAACTTATTTCCAAAATTCCCACCATTTTTTAGTTGGCTGTTTCTCCAAAATAGGATGTTCAGATTTTTCTCTTAAAATCTCAGGTTTTCCTATTTCATTCACAATAATTCCTACTTCTTTGATAGATGGGGCTTTTTGAACTTCTTCAAAAATAACTTCTGATTCTGTAATAATACTATTATTTGAAATGATCTTTGTTTCAATCTTATGTGGATTATATGGTATTTTTTTACAGCGATATGCTCTTTCATTTGATTCTATAGTAAAAAAACTTTGATCAAGTAAAACATCAAAAAGTTTAAATATTAAACCATCGGCCGTTGGAAATTCTTGCTCCAAAGCCAAGGGTGTACCGCTTTCTAATTGCCTCTCTCCTTCATTTTCAATGAAAAATCTATAATTGCCTTTTTCATCCAAATAACTTACAGCAAATGTCATTGCTGTCTCACTATAAGCAAAACCTAAAGAATTTACATTTTGTGGGTGATCCGGCTCCAATGTCCATTCAAATGGATAAAAAATCATTGTTGCTTTTTCTGAAAAATAAATATTAACCGTATCATCTGGAGTCCAATTTGCTGAAGCTTGCTCAAAATTTATCTCTTCTACGACTTCAATTCCCCACTGCATACCATCTTGGAATGCATCAATACATTTATTAAAGTTATTATCGATCACCATCCCTGAAATATTAAAGCCCATACTGTTTATTTTGAGTTGATTGTAAAAATATCTTTACTTATACTTATTATAAGACAAATATATATATTTTATTCACAAAACCAAACGCCCTAATGGTGTCCCACGAAATTACCAGAAAAAAAAATAATATTTCACAATAAACACATTATCAATAAGAAACATTTAGTACAAAAATATAATTCAGGGATACAACACTTTTTTTACATTAAATAAAATCCAACTATACTTCATCCACCGTATATGTTTTTGTATTTCGATTATATTATTAGGAATAAATAATTTAAAAAAATATGGCTGATCAGTTCGTTGTTATAATTTATAATTTCTACCTTTAACTCGGTATAATACATACCCACTAAATCAAACCTTAGAACATAGAATTACAATCTGTCATAGCATCCATTCGAAGCGGCGATGAGTCAGGTCTGAAACACTTGTATCAACATTACAGTGATGCATTGTATGGTATTATCTCAAGGATTCTGAAACGTCAGGAAGATGCAGAAGAAGTATTGCAGGTGGTTTTTTTGAAAATCTGGAACAATATCGACTCTTACAGTGAGACCAAAGCAACTCTTTTTACCTGGATGGCTCAGATAGCACGAAACGCTGCCATAGACCGAAGCAGACTGAAGTCATTTGAAATGGACAACAATACCCGATCATTTGATGTGTCTGAAAGTGAGTTGAAAACGGATGCAGGTATATCGGGAATTGATATCCATACACTGATCAAAGATATGCCTGTAAAATACAGGGTGCTGATCGATAAGATGTTTTTACAGGGTTATACGCAGCAGGAAATTTCAGATGATCTGGAAATACCTTTGGGTACAGTCAAAACACGTCTCAGAGAAGCCATCAGTCAGTTGCGGGATCAGTTAAAAGATGAAAAACATTTATTGTATATGTTATTTATAATGTAAAATTAAATTGGACTTAAAAACATACATAGAATCAGGCATTTTAGAGCTTTATGTGCTCGGACAACTTTCTCCCGAAGAAGAGAAAGAAGTTCAGGATATGCAAGCCAAACACATTGAAATCCAAAGAGAAATTCATGAAATCTCCTTAAGTCTGGAAAAATATGCCCAATTGAACGCCATAAAAGCCCCTGCTCAAGTGGCCGACCGGATATTTGAAAATCTGCCATCCAAATCATCGGGTACTACTTCATCAGTCAATAATACAGTGGTGACACCAACTAAAACAGGATTATCCTGGAATACGTTGACCACTTTTTTTGCGTTGCTTTCCGTTTTGGGATTTTCATTGTTTTTTATTCAAAAAAGGGATCACAACAGTGCCATCCAAAAATACGAGTCTGATAAAAAAGCTTGTGATTCTATCGCCACTCAGCAACAACAACAATTTGCTATCATCAATCAAATCAATGATCCCAATAATAAGATCATCGATATGACTCCAACAGCAGGATATGCAGGTATTTCAGTTTATTTGCATTACAATGTCGTAAATAAGAAAAACTTCCTTCAATTGGTCAATCTACCTGAGATAACCTCTGATCAGGCATTCCAGCTTTGGTCACTGAAAGACGGGGCTGATCCGATGCCGCTGGATGTATTTGTTGACAATAACAAAATCATTGAGGTAGCTTTTGTGGACAACACAGCCACTTATGCTATTACCATAGAACCAAAAGGCGGAAGCAAGTCTCCGACTCTGGAAAGACTAATCGGAACCATGGGGGTAATTTAAATTCGGTCTGAAATATTTATTTGTTCGTCATACACTTCCATACCATATTGAACTTTTTAAATGAATTTTATATTTACCTTGTGGCGAGTAAAAAATATTGCTACTAAAACATGGAATTTCAAAACAACCAGGTGGACACTTTTACCATCCCAAAATCTGAAGATGTTCAATTTGAGAAACTGGACCCTGCTTATAAAAAAGTAAGTATATACATCACGACCATCATTTTTGCCATTATTTTGATGGCATACCTAATAGTTGGCATCTTTGTGGATGTACTTTATCAGTTTCCATGGATATTATTGGTTGTTGTCACATGGTCTGTTTTGACCGGACTTTTTATTTTGCTCGCTGTCAAAGGGTACGAATATGAAGGTTTTGCAGTCAGAGAAAAGGATATTTTATTCCAATCAGGCATATTTTTCCGATCTACGCTCATCATACCTTTCAACAGAGTGCAACATTGTGAAATTGAACACGGACCTATTGACCGAATGTTTGGACTGGCAGCACTCTCTTTGTTTACTGCCGGGGGAAGTGCCAGTGATCTAAGCATACCCGGGCTTACCCAGGACAAAGCAGCAGCACTAAAAAACTTTATCACCAATCGGGTTGCTGCAGATGAAGAAGAGTGAGTTTGATTTTAGTGTGCCCAACCGACAATCGTATGTCGCCATAGTCATGATACTGTTTAAAACGGTCAATATCGTAGTGCGACAGCTATTTCCTGTTTTAGTTGTGATACTCGTTGGTGGGTCCAAACAAAAAGGTGATTATATCATCTGGTTTATTGTGGCTGTTTCTACCCTGACTATGGTGTATTCCATCATTAATTTTTTCAGAACCTATTTTATTGTTCAAAACGGCGAACTTATACTTCACACAGGCATATTCAGCAGAAAAAAAATATCTATTCCGTTTGCCAGGATTCAGACGATCAATTTTGAGCAGAATATTATACATCAGTTTTTTTCTGTATTAAGAATCAAAGTAGATACTGCTGGATCAGAAAAAAATGAATTTGAATTTCATGCCTTGGAAACCGCAAAAGCATATGCACTAAGAGATCTTGTGCTGGCAGAAAAACAAACATTGGAGCCAATCCATGAGGTTAATATTACTGGCATACATTCCTATCAACCTACTTTCACAAACATCATGTCACTGAGCCCAACAGACTTACTCAAGGTGGGTCTGACAGAAAATCACATCAAATCAGGAGGCCTTATTTTCCTGTTTTTTTTCTGGATATATCAGAATTTACAGGAAGTGGGTGTTGATGTGGAAGAATATTCCGAAGAAATCCCTGAATGGGAAATGGGATTGTATACAATCATATTTTTCACTACTGTGCTAATGATCTTTTCAGTTATTATATCACTGATCAGGTCAGTGGTCAAAAACTATGATCTACAGTTTTTGCGATCTTACAGAGGATTTAAAATCGTCAGCGGGTTATTTACCAAAAGAGAAGTATCCGCGCTCGACCATAAGATACAGCACATTTCCTGGTCAGATAATTTATTGAAGCGATGGATAGGATTTAAAGACTTATCACTCAATCAGGCATCCAGTACAGAGATAAACGCTAAACAAAATATCCGTATCCCGGGATGCAATACCTTACACATCAATGAAGTGGTTTCCACACTTTTCGGTAAAACTGACTTTGATCATTTTGAAATGAAAGGCATTGATAAACGATACTTTATACGATTTTCGCTGATAGTGGGCATCTTGATTCTGGTAGTTATCCTTGGAGCGTACTTTATTGAACAACTGGACAAAATAGTACCAGCCTTGATAGTGGGCATTTATTTTATAGTTACCAGATATATATCTTATCGAAAAAAATCTTTTGGACACAACCATGAATTGGTATTTATAAAAGGTGGGGTATTCGGTGATAAAGCAGAAGTACTTCCCATGTATAAAATTCAGGCTTTGGAAATACATCAGTCACCCTATCAAAGGAGCCATCAACTTTGCAGCATTTCTTTGTACACGGCTTCCGGAAGGATCAAAATCCCATATATTCCCATATCGGAAGGTAGAAATATCTCAGATACCTTTATCTACAAAGTGGAATCGGATAAAAGGAAATGGATGTAAAAGTTTTTAAAGTGTATAAAATTATACCCTTTGGTCTGAACACACGATTTACACCATCACCACCACGTCGTTTTCTTTGTCGAACTTCTGGAAGATGATGTCTTTACGCCTAATACACCTAAAAGTCCTCGTGTCAGAGTCTGAGCCACTGTTCTGCCTATCTGTCTGGTGGTCGGGCTATTCAATACTTTCTCAAAAGTACTCTTTTCCTGTCTGCTGCTGGTCCTTTCAGGCGCTGCCTTTTCCTGTTGCTCACTTAATCTTCTTTGCACTTCTTCTGACTGGGCTTCTTCTATTTTGCCGGAAAGAATCTCATGGGCACTTTCGCGATTGATTACCTCGTCGTATTTTCTTTTGATACGACTGCCGGACATAATTGTATTTATCTCTCCCTGGGTTAGTACGTCCATTCGGGATTGCGGAGCTCTAAGATAGCAATGTACAAGTGGCGTAGGTACTCCTTTTTCATTCAGCGCAGCTATAATAGCTTCTCCGATACCAAGCTCAGTCAGCAATACATCTACAGAATAATAATCTGTGAGCGGATAATTCTCAGCTGTAAGTTTGATGGCTTTTCTGTCTTTGGCTGTAAATGCCCGAAGTGCATGCTGTACCTTAAGTCCCAATTGACTGAGGACGGCTTCCGGAACATCGGTCGGGTTTTGTGTTACAAAAAATATACCCACACCTTTGGACCTTATTAGTTTGATTATGGTCTCTATCTGATTGAGCAATGCCTTGGATGCTTCATTAAAAATCAGGTGAGCTTCATCTATAAATATGGCAAGCTTGGGTTGTTCCAGATCACCTTCTTCCGGAAATGTAGCATAAATCTCCGCCAGCAACTGCAACATAAAAGTAGAAAACAACTTCGGTTTATCCTGAATATCTGTGACCCGTAGTATCGAAATATACCCTCTGCCCTCTTCATCCAATCTGGTCAGATCGTCCACGTCAAAGGATCGCTCACCAAAAAAAACATCACCACCCTGCTGTTCGAGTTCTATGATTTTACGAAGGATAGTACCTACAGAAGTAGATGATATGGCACCATATTCGGCTTGAATGGCATCTTTTCCTTCATTTGAAATATAATTAAGGGCTTTTTTTATATCATCCAGATCAAGTAATGGCAATTGATTATCATCACAAAACTTAAAGATCAGCGAAACTACACCAGCCTGGGTATCGTTCAGATCAAGGATTTTTGAGAATAATACCGGTCCGAACTCTGTGACTGTGGCCCTCAAGCGCAATCCGGCATCATTAGAAAGACTTAAAAACTCCACAGGGCTTCCTGACGCTGAGAAAGGCAATCCGATATTGGCATGTCTTTCTTCTATTTTTGGATTGACATCTCCGGGTACTGCCACCCCTGAGAGATCCCCTTTTATATCCATCACCAAAGTCGGAATGCCTTTAGCGGAAAGTTGCTCAATGATGATCTGAAGGGTTTTGGTTTTTCCCGTACCTGTAGCACCGGCTATAAGTCCATGTCTGTTAAGTGTACGTAAAGGTACCCTGATAAATGTGTCTGTCAAAACTTCTCCATCCAGTTTAGGTGCTCCAAGTATAATGGAGTCTCCTTTAAATGTGTACGCTTCCGTTATCTCGGTTAAAAATTTATCTTTTTTACTCATTTTATTTTGTGGTTAAACTTTCAGTATTTTAAAACAACAGGAAAATAAAAATAATTCAAAATCTATACTCTTGCCTGGATTATCTGGCAAATAATTTCTCTCTTTCCGGGCCTGTACTCACCATTGAAATTTTTGTCTTCAGCCATTTTTCAAGCTGATGAATATATTCTTTTGATTTGAGTGGCAAATCGTTATAATCCGTTACATCATCCAGACTTTCAAACCATCCCGCATAAGTAGAATACTGAGGCTCAATAGGTTTACCCACAATGTCATATGGAAGTTCTTCACTAATCATTTGATCATATTTATATGCTGTAGCTACACTGATTTCTTCAAATGTATCCAGTACATCCAGTTTTGTAATAATGACTTGTGTGACACCATTGAGCATAATGGTATATAATAACTGTGGTATATCTATCCACCCGCATCTTCTTGGTCTTCCGGTAGTAGCGCCAAACTCTTTGCCAACCTGACGAAGTTTTTCACCTGTTTCATCCAGTAGTTCTGTTGGGAAAGGACCTGAGCCCACCCTTGTACAGTATGCTTTGGCTATACCTATAACATCTCGGATTTTATTGGGTGCAATACCCAGGCCGCTGCATACGCCTGCACTGATGGTATTGGATGAAGTCACATATGGGTAAGTACCAAAATCAATATCCAGCATAGAACCCTGCGCTCCTTCCGCTAATATTTTTTTGCCTTCAGTCAGTGCGTTGTTGACAAAATATTCGCTATTGACAAACCGCAGTTTTTTTATTATTTCTACACTTTCGAAAAACTTCTCTTCCTCAGCTGCCAGATCAAAGTCAATGTCAGGATACAATTTTATCAGGCCAAGATGTTTTTCTCTGATGATTTGGTATCTGGTTTTAAAATCGGCAGCACTAAGATCACCTACCCGGATGCCGTTACGACCAGTTTTATCCATATATGCTGGTCCTATACCTTTCAGAGTTGAACCAATTTTACCTAATCCTTTGGCTGCTTCAGAAGCCGCGTCCAGATATCTATGTGTAGGAACAATCAGATGCGCTTTGCGGGACACCAAAAGTCGTGGCAAAAAATCAATTCCTGCATTTTCAAGCACAGTCATTTCTTTTACCATGGTAATCGGGTCGAGTACTACCCCATTTCCAATGACATTGGTGATCTCCGGCCTGAAAATACCGGAAGGAATGGTATGAAGTACATATTTATTACCGTCGATTTTTATAGTATGTCCGGCATTGGGTCCACCCTGAAATCTGCACACCAAATCATATTTGTCAGCAAGATAATCCACTATTTTCCCCTTACCTTCGTCTCCCCATTGAAGACCCAAAATTACATCTACAGCCATTGCTATTAATTGTGATTGAAATTTTTAAAGGCCAAAATTATAAATAAATAAGCAATAAATTAAAAATTAAGGAAATTCATTATATAACAATTTAAATCTTATTCATTGACCACTAAAAAAAAATAGTTATTGTTCCTGCAATAATTCACAACAGGATGCGGATCAAATGATACATTGTACCTATACTACCCGGTAGAAAGATACAATTTTTGAAATTTTAACCTTTTAAATCATAACTACTCTTTTATCGACTGAATCGGCTTCATTCCGGATAATGGAATTTTAATTTTGTAAAAATACATTATTCTGATGGTAAATAGTTTGTAGATTTAAATTAAAATAATTAGCAAAATAATAGCAAATAAACAAATTTATATTCTGTGTGTTATCCTTCCAAATGATATGATTATGGTACATAACGATATTAAAAAACCCAAAATAGTTGTATTAGGTGGTGGATTTGCAGGATTACAGTTTATTCAAAACTTAAAAGAGAATGAATACGACATCATGCTGATCGATAAACTGAATCACCACCAGTTTCAGCCACTTTTTTATCAGGTAGCTACTTCGCAGATAGAGCCTTCGTCTATATCATTTCCATTTCGTAAAATTTTTCAGGAGCGCAAAGATGTAAGAATCAGGTTAACAAAAGCCGAAAGTATAGACCCCGACACCAAACAGGTTATCACACCTATAGGTAATTTTGAATACGATTATCTGGTGATTGCCACAGGATGTAAAACAAATTACTTTGGAAACAAAAATATAAAAAAGTACACCTACGGACTAAAATCTACATATCAGGCCATTACCATAAGAAACAGCATTCTTGAAAATTTTGAGAAAATACTTTATGTAAATGAAGAAGAAAAAGCTCCATTAATGAATATCGTTGTGGTAGGCGGAGGACCTACAGGTGTAGAATTGGCAGGTGCTTTTGCTGAAATAAAAAAAGATATTTTACCCAAAGACTTTTTCAGAATCGATTTTACAAAAATGAATATCATCCTTCTGGAAGGCAGTCCTAATACGCTCAATAATATGAGCACTATGTCAAGGAATGCTTCTGCGGACTATCTCAAGAGCCTGGGTGTAATCATCAAAACAGGAGTAATCGTCACTGACTACGATGGTACTACCTTACACATGAATAATGGAGAAACCATACAAAGCAGGCATGTGATATGGGCTGCCGGGGTCACAGGAAATCTGATCAAAGGCATGGACTCTGATATCGTCACACCAACCAACCGATTTAAAGTGGACAGATACAATAGAGTTTTGGGTTATAAAGATATTTTTGCCATCGGTGATATCTCGTATATGGAAACCGAGACCTATCCCAAAGGTCATCCGCAAGTGGCCAATGTAGCGATAAACCAGGGAAAACTACTGTCTTCCAATTTGAGACAACTCCTGAGTAATAAACCAATGAAGGAATACGAATATAAAGATCTCGGAGCAATGGCTACTATAGGCAGGCATAAAGCCGTGGTAGAATTACCATTTGTAAAATTTAAGGGTTATTTTGCCTGGTTTGTCTGGATGTTTCTTCACCTCATGCTTATTTTGAGTGTAAGGAATAAACTCATCATTTTTATCAATTGGGCCTGGAATTATTTTTCAAAAAACAGCTCTCTGAGATTGATTCTGAAAGGTGAAGAGCATGCTGATCCGGCAAAAGATAAAAAAAAAGAAATAGCGATTAATTTATAGAGATATCGATGGTTAATTACGCCTCAAAATTATAATTGTCATCAATATTTTTTGGTTTGGATTTGTGTAATTTACCCAAAGACTTGCCAATCACCAAAGCAACCATACTATCACCAGTGATATTTATGATGGTGCGACTCATGTCCAGCGGTCTGTCCACAGCAAAAATCAAAGCAAGTCCTACAGCCATGGTCTCAGCAGGCAAGCCAAGGGATTCGAGCACTACAACCAGCATGATAAGGCCTGCCCCGGGTACTGCTGCAGATCCAATAGATGCCAGCGTGGCGGTAATAATGATGGTAAGTTGATCAGTGAAAGACAAATTAAAATGCATGGCCTCGCAGATAAATACTGCTGCGACTGCCTGATAAAGACTTGTACCATCCATATTGACTGTAGCCCCAAGCGGACAAACAAAACTGGTCACTTCCTTATCCACCCCTAAATGTTCTTCCACCCGCTCCATAGTGACAGGTAAAGTGGCTGCACTGGAACTCGTGGAAAACGCCAAAAGCTGGGCAGGTGCCATAGCCTTAAAAAATGTAGAAGGGGTTACTTTTGCATATAAATACACCACAGAAGAATAAAATACCAACATTAACATAAGTCCCAAAATCACCGTAACAACATACCATCCCAATGCAACAAAAATATCAGGACTGGTGATTTCAGTAACCAGTGAAGCCAATAATGCAAATACAGCAACAGGAGCCATCAACATGATGATATCTACCATTTTCATAATGACTTCATTGGTTCCTGTAAAAAAATCTTTTACCGGTTGTGCTGTTTTTTTATCTACAAGTAAAAGCGCAATACCAAAAAATATGGCGAAAAAAATCACTTGCAACATATTTGAATTTACACTGGCTGCTTTGAAAAAATTATCCGGAACCATGTCGATCAGAAATTGAAGCGGTCCATTGGCTGTTGTAGCAGTTGCCTTATCTATATTTGATTTCATGTCCGTACCATATGATGCGGATAACTGTTGGATCGTATCATTGCTTACCTGATTTCCTGGTTGGATAATATTCACCAAAATTAATCCTATAGATACTGCAATGACAGTAGTAACTATATATAAAACAAAAGTCCGGACACCCATTGTCTTAAACTTATTGATATCGTGCAAATCAACTATACCCTTAATCAGAGATACGATGATCAGTGGAATAGCAATCAATTTGAGCATGTTGATAAAAATAGTACCAAAAGGTTTGATCCAGTCCTTCACTAACCACTGCATCCCCATATACGAAATGATTATACCAAAAAGGATACCTGATACCATACCAATCAAAATCTTCCAGTGGAGTGCCATAATGTCTATATTAGGTTGAAAATGTTATGATGAAAATGAAAATATAGTGTAAAACAAATCAATTTTGGCTGATTTGCAAAAAAAATATTCAAAACATGTCGGCTAAATGAAAACTCAAAGACCCAATATTTAAAAAAATCTAATCCTACTTGGACTGTATATCATAATTTAAGACCTGGATAGGATAAAATCAACTGCCTGTATTTAAACTTCAAGCCATTTTAAAACAAACACATCATAGATAATTTATATATAAAATAATTATATATCTTTGTATTTTTATATTAGAAATGGAATAAACAAAGATGATACATCCTTTCCTTCATTCAGCGGAACAAGCTGCAGTAATTCAAAGCCATAAAGGCATTTTCAATATTACTTACAAAAATAAGGATACAGCCATTCATACCATTCTACTCAGAATTATCGCCAATCTTTTACAAGGAAAATCATCCCTTGTAGTCATACCAAATGCAGAAGATAAAAATAAATTGTCTGCACTGATACGGCAAATCTCATTAAACCCTGCTACACTTGAAATAAATCCGGACAATGTAACCTCAGAAGAAGATTTCCATCTGATCCGCCAAAAAATGGGGCAATTACAGAATTTACAAGTAGAAAACGATGAAACTTCCGCCTTTTTATACCATAAAACTGAAGAAGAAATATTAACCTACTATAAAGATACCTACCTGGAAAAAATATGGGATGGTACTTCCTGGAGAGAGATACTTGACACTTATATTGGTTTACATTCTGAAAAAAATGTCAGTATATTACATTCTGAATTGGATCAGTCCTGTTTTGTATTTACACCGAAAGAGCTACATGACATCAGATCATCCATTACTGATGCGTTGTATATTTACCAAAGAGATTTTGAAATCATCGAGTCTTCTGAAAAAGCAAAAAAAATTCATACCAGAACCCAAAGGATAGAAAATATTGAGCAAATAACATATGACCTTTTTACTTTTAATGAAATGGCTCAGGATCTAAGAGATCAATATTATGCCTGTTTTCATCAAATAGAAAAAACTTTTCATCAGGATGCAGCGGTCTGGGCATCCAAAATACTAAAAAATATAGACTTACTGGCATTCAAAATAGAAAAATATACAAAAAGGTACCAGGAAATTCCAAATAGCATATTTTCAAATCTAAGTTCAAAAAGAAAGCCGATCGAAGACGAAAAAATACAGTTGATTGCTGAATATCACCAATTGCTACATGAATTGTCATCCAAAAATTTTATACTTGAAAATGTACAGATAAAAGTACCTGCTGATGGATTGCCGCATTTAATACACTTCAAAAATATAGTCACTTGCTGGAAAGATAATATACACTCAAATCAAGCTTCATTTCTTAAAGCAGCCAACAGGCTGAATACAGAAGATTTCCGATTGAATACACTGGAAATGGAACTAAAATCATTGCTTGAAAAAATAAATGAATCCGAAATATTCGATAATATACTTGAACTAAATACACTGAGTTTCAAAAAACAATTGGAATACATCAGTAATCTGGTTTCTGATATCGAATTAATGATGCTGAGAATTGAAAAAAACCTTCCTTACTATCAGTGGCTTGCCTTGCTGGATGATATGGATGAAAAATCAAAAAATGTTATTCGTATTCTCAGGAGATTTGATCCATCTGAATGGCTGACATTGTTTGAAAGCTGGTATCATTTTGAAGTTCTGACGAGAAGGTCAAATTTTGTCAATCAAATCACTAAAGCTAAATTTGAAGAAGCAGAAAACTTATTTCATCGTCAACAAGCAGGACTGATAGGTGACACAATGATAAATTTGTCCAGAAATAATAGTACTCATCTGTCTGCATTAAAAACTTCCAATCCTGATGTTTACCATACCTTAGCAAAAAAGAAAAAATTTGCCCATCCAATACTATGGAAATTTTTATTTGCCCAAAATGCTGCATTTTTTAGCGGAACATTTCCCATCATTATTTCTGAAAATGATCATGTTGATCATATCGCATCAGGGATATATTCTGATATCATCTATTTAGATCATATCCATAATAATTTGGATATCATGCAGAGTTTTGAGCATATTATCTCTTTCTACTCTTCGGACAGTAATATCTCAAATACTGATTTTACGTTATCCGGTGAACAAAATGAAAACTCAGCACATCTTTCGTCTGTATCCATGACTGGAAGATTGCGATTGGTCAGATATCTGTCAGATGAAATGTTGCAATTTGGCAAAATACCAGCCGTTTTTCAACTGAGACATGCATGTATTATTTCATTTTGTTCGGACCTCATCAATGATGAACTGAATCACTTTTTGTATGATTTCGGAATTAAAAAACTGCATATAGATACTTCAGCAGGCGAAACGATCATAAGCACCATGTTGGACAATGAGCGATCTGTTTATGTTATTATTGAAAACTATCTCATTGACCCAAAGGAACAATCGAAACAATATCTTTGGCAAAAAAATGTATTGGACAGATTAAGACATGCCGGTTGTAACGTACTCAACGTAGACACCACCGCATTATTGGAAAGCAAAGGAAAAAGTCTGATACGTATCATGGATGAAATAAAAGGAAATCATATTCCAAAAACAGATCAAAAAAACCAATTTATTCTTGAGCTTAATTAAAAAAAAGATAAACATTGATCTTCTGTCATGGAAGAACGAACTGATTATTTCTCAAAAAGAAGGAAAAACATTTGTCCTTGACCCGATTAGAAAAAAGAAAATCCTGCTTCAGCCTGAAGAATTGGTCAGGCAACTCATGATTCTGTGGCTGATACAAAAAACGGATTTTAACCGCAATAATATTCAGGTAGAAAAATTAATAAAAATCAATCATCTAAGCCGCCGATTTGACATAGTAGTCTACGATAAAAACATCCAACCATATATTTTGATAGAATGTAAAGCTCCTGACATCAGGATTTCTCAATCCACTTTTGATCAGATTGCAGTCTACAATATGACCCTTTCTGCCCCGTTTTTAATTGTGACCAATGGTTTGGAAACGTATTGTGCAATAATGGACCATAAAAGTAAAAGTTATGTTTTTATGGATGAGATACCTGTATCCTGAAAAATAGAAAAAAAAAGGTAAGTCAATTGATATTTTTACCTCGACTTTATTTCTAAAGACAGAATAAAATTTTCCGATTATAATAAATTATGATTTATCAAACATTACTGACTGTACTACGTTAATTATAGTACAGGAATTAGACCAATCATGTATTACCTAAAAATCTAAAATGAATTTCCTATTACATACCAAAATTGTTTCAAAATCATTCACTTAGTTGACTTTTGACTTCGCACCGTAGCGATGCTACGATTTGTCGTCAAAAATCCTGATTTTATTGCACTTTTGGTCTTCATAACGGAACCCATTATAGATATTTAGATATTATTAGATTCAATAAAAATTATTGATTTGTGAAAATCAGTTTGAAATACAACATTCAAATTGAGCCTATTTATTTAATTGATATGATCATAAAATATATAAGAAAAAGTTATAAGAAATTCATTGTAGTTTTGCCTGATTAAAAAAAATATAAAATATTATATATGGAAAATAGTGAAAGTTCCACATCATACGATGTGAATTCCAACGTGAACGGGGAAAGCAAATGCCCTTTTACGGGTGCAACCAGTAAAAAAACAGCGGGTGCCGGACAATCCAACCGGGATTGGTGGCCCAATCAATTAAAACTGAATATATTGCGTCAGAACTCTTCTCTTTCAAATCCGATGGGAGAAGGGTTTAATTATGCAGAAGAGTTTAAAAGCCTGGACCTGAACGCCGTTAAAAAAGATATTGTCGAATTGATGACCACTTCTCAGGATTGGTGGCCGGCAGACTATGGACATTACGGGCCGTTTTTTATTCGAATGGCCTGGCATAGTGCCGGTACGTATCGTATAGCAGATGGCCGTGGTGGGGCAAGTTCGGGTACTCAACGTTTTGCTCCTCTCAACAGTTGGCCGGACAATGCCAATCTCGACAAAGCCCGATTACTGCTTTGGCCAGTCAAACAAAAGTACGGGAAGAAGATATCCTGGGCTGACCTGATGATCCTTGCCGGTAACTGTGCATTGGAATCTATGGGATTTGAGACCTTTGGTTTTGGTGGTGGTAGAGAAGATGTTTGGGAACCTGAAGAAGATATCTACTGGGGACCGGAAGCAGAATGGTTGGGTGACAAACGATATACGGGGGATAGAAATTTAGAAAACCCTTTGGGAGCGGTTCAGATGGGACTAATTTATGTCAATCCTGAAGGACCTAACGGAAATCCGGATCCAATCTTGGCTGCACGTGATATTCGGGAGACCTTTGCACGAATGGCTATGAATGACGAAGAGACAGTAGCTTTGATAGCTGGTGGACACACCTTCGGTAAGACACACGGTGCAGCGGATCCAGGCAAATATGTTGGTCCTGAACCTGCAGGAGCAACTATAGAAGAACAGGGACTTGGGTGGAAGAACACTTACGGCAGCGGCAATGCGGGCGACACCATCACAAGCGGACTCGAAGGAGCCTGGACAACGACACCTACTAAATGGAGCAATAATTTCTTTTGGAATCTTTTTGGTTACGATTGGGAATTAACGAAGAGTCCGGCTGGAGCGCATCAATGGATTCCAAAACATGGCATGGGTGCCAATTCAGTTCCGGATGCCCACGATACATCCAAACGTCACACTCCTGTTATGCTAACTACTGATTTAGCATTAAGATTTGACCCGATTTACGAAAAAATTTCCCGACGATTTCATGAAAATCCGGACGAATTTAAGGATGCTTTTGCCCTTGCCTGGTATAAACTGACACATAGAGATATGGGGCCGATCAGCAGATATCTTGGTCCGGAAGTTCCTTCAGAAGCGTTGATCTGGCAAGATCCTGTTCCGGTTGCAACAATCGCTTTGATCAGTGACCAGGATATTGCATCTTTGAAAACACAAATTATTTCTTCAGGATTATCCATTTCTCAATTGGTTTCAACTGCTTGGGCATCTGCATCTACGTTCCGAGGTTCTGATAAAAGAGGTGGTGGAAATGGTGCCAGAATTCGGTTGGCTCCTCAAAAAGACTGGGAGATCAATGATCCTTCAAAATTGGCAAATGTCCTTGACATTTTAACAGGAATTCAAAATACTTTTAACAGCGGTTATACAGGTAAAGAAGTTTCATTGGCAGATCTCATCGTTTTAGGTGGATGTGTTGGTGTAGAACAAGCTGCAAAAAAAGCAGGTCATACTACCACTGTGCCATTTACGCCTGGCAGAACTGATGCAACACAAGCACAGACAGATGTTGAATCTTTTGCAGTACTGGAGCCAACAGCTGATGGGTTCAGAAACTATTTCAAGCCAAGACATCATGCCACCGCAGAAGATATGCTTGTGGACAAAGCACAATTGATGACCCTTACTGCACCTGAAATGACCGTCCTTGTAGGAGGTATGCGCGTGCTGGGTACCAATTTTGGTCATACTCAACATGGTGTATTTACTAAAAGAACAGAAACACTGACCAATGACTTTTTTGTCAATCTATTAGATATGGGCACTACCTGGAAAGCTACATCTGCAGCTCAGGAATTATTTGAAGGTAAAGACCGAAAGACAGGAGAAGTGAAATGGACAGGTACAAGAGTAGATTTAATCTTTGGATCCAACTCAGAACTACGTGCCTTAGCAGAAGTATATGGAAGTAGTGACGCTCAGGAAAAATTTGTACATGATTTTGTAAAAGCCTGGGATAAGGTAATGAATCTTGACCGGTTTGACTTGGCGTAACATTCACAGTTATTTATAAAAAAAAGGCAGTCTGGATTCAGGCTGCCTTTTTTTTATGTATTTTTTCTTGATCCAGTTACATTCAAAGTTAATAACTCTTTTGAGATAAATTCATCTTAACCAATGGTGATATTTATTGATTTTAGTCAAGATAAAACAAATTACTCCTTTTAATCTGTTCATCTTCTGATCTAAAAATTAGAAATTAAATTGTCACCGTTCTCCGTTCTATTTCGAAATTAACAAATTCAAAATTTAACCAAAAAGCAAAAACCTGGTAATGATCTCGGGGTAAATCATTTTATAAAATCTTTATATCACAATCCTTACCTTTGTTCTAAATATTCGTCGACGTGAAAGTAATCTCGTTTAGGAAGGATAGCCCTAAAAAGCAATTATTATTGAGTACAATGCTTATTATATTGCCTTCGGTGGTATTATATTATTTTGTAGGATGGCTAGGTTATCAATTGGTTGCATTGGTACTTTTGTTGATGGTATCTGTTTCAGCCATGTTGTTTGATATTAAGCCTGTATTGGTTGCTGCTTTGTTGAGTGCTTTGATATGGAATTACTTTTTTATACCACCAATACATACATTTCATATAGGTACGCCCGAAGATGTATTGATGTTTTTAATGTATTTTGTAATTGCTTTTATTAATGCAGTCTTGACTTTCAAAATCCGTGATATAGAGCGTAAAATCCGTGACAAAGAAGAAAAAGAAAATACCATAAAACTATATGACACCTTACTCAACTCCCTATCGCATGAATTACGCACGCCTATTTCTGCTATCATTGGAGCGGTAGACATTTTGGAAAACCAACCTCCATCACAGTTGAATATTCATCAAAATGAACTCATTGATGAAATAAAAATAGCAAGCTTGAGATTGAATGAACAAGTAGAGAATTTGCTAAGTATGAGTAGGCTGGAGTCAGGGATATTAAAACCAGTATTGGATTGGGTAGATATCAATGATTTGATATTTTCATTGATTAAAAAATATAAAACACACCACGCTGAAACGCTAACCATCATTTTTAATCCTGATGAAAATGTCCCATTGATAAAAATTGATGCTATGTTTATGGAGCAAATATTATATAACCTGATAAGGAATGCACATCTGCATACCCCAGTCAAATCAATCGTCAGGATTTCAGCTACTTACATGGCGGATTACATTCGTATTTCGGTAGCTGATAATGGCAAAGGATTTCCTACAGATGAGATCAAGTTTGTTTTTAATAAGTTTTATAGACTAAAAGGAGCCGCTACAGGTGGAACAGGATTAGGATTGTCAATTGTGAAAGGATTTGTAGAAGCATTAAATGGAAACATTATTTTAGAAAATCAGTCAACTGGTGGTGCATTATTTTTGGTAACCTTGCCAGTAGAATCTTCAGCACTAAATCTTGTTACTCATGAATAAATGGCTGATTCTCATCATCGATGACGAACCACAAATTCGAAAATTACTCCAAATAAATCTGGAATCCAATGATTATAAAGTCATTCAAGCTGCCACGGGTAATGAGGGTATTTCCATGTGCGCATCGCATACACCTGATTTGGTTTTGCTGGACATAGGTTTGCCTGATAAAAGTGGCCAGGAAGTATTAAAGGAACTCAGAGAATGGTATCAAAATCCTATAATCATGTTATCGGTACTAGATGCCGAAAAGGAAATTATCAATGCATTGGATCACGGTGCCACCGACTACCTTACCAAACCATTTCGCGCAGGTGAATTACTGGCCAGAATCAGATCTGCAATCAAAAGAAGTGTTACTCTAGTCAACACACAAACCATTATATGCGGCGACCTTGAGATAGATCTTGTCAGCAGGATCATCAAAAAGAACAACGAAATACTTAAACTGACGTCCACAGAATACCATCTATTGGCTTTATTTGCTAAAAATGAAGGTAAAGTCTTAACCCATCAATACATACTCCGTGAAATATGGGGTATCGGTTACCAGACAGAAACCCAATATTTGCGCGTATTTGTGGGAACACTACGCAAAAAAATCGAATCAGATTACACCAATCCTATGCATATTATCACAGAGAGTGGTGTAGGGTATCGGTTTCAATAGTGGCCATTTTTTCGTGCTTTTTATATGAGATTGACTAAAATTACTATTGGATTGTCCTTCTTTATAAAATCTTTACACATCCACATCTAACCTTTATTTTTTACATATTCTATAAGCCTGACCTTTGTATCATCAAATTAAACAGTCAGAGAATGTGGCAAATAGGCAGGAATATATGGAATTCATCAAGCCAAAAAGAAGAAGAAACAGAAAACGAAACTTTCAATCATTTTTTGTGGAAACTACTATTGATTGCTTCTGTAATCATTTTTTTCATCTTATATATGGTGATGATATATGGATAGTGTATCGCTATCGCCAACAGCAGCCCTAAAGTTGGTAGAAGTATATCAATTGGCTCATGATATAAAACAATTACAGCAAAAACCAACACTCCAACAGTGGCAGGATTTTCTTATGTGTGGGCATATCATAGAACAAAAGATAGAAACCATTTTTCAAGCAACATCTGTAGACATATTTATCGTAGAAGTACAGGATTTACTGGTCATAATTGATAAAATATTGTCTAGTAAGCCATTAAAATATCAAGACTTAACTTATCCGATAACTGAAAAACTGCTTGAACTAAAAAACATTCTCACTCAAATTCAAGATCAATCCAAAACAGAAAATGTACAAAACAATTTTTAAGCAAATAGCAAGTCTGCAGATCATTTTAGGATTTGTGATTATGGTACCAGCTTTTGTTGCTTTTATATACAAAGAATGGTATGCATTGGAAGGATTTCTGATTTCAGGTGGTTTGATATCTTTTGTTGGTTTGATAATTTTCAAAGCCTTAAAAAATACTGGTGAGCCTGAATATAAACATTCACTTGTAATTGCCGCGTTAGGTTGGTTGATGATCATTTCTGTAGGTGCGATTCCGTATTTTGTCGTGGCGAGTATCACACCTTTGGATATCATGCAACAATTTGTTCCTGTAGGAATGGAGTATGAATCAAGCTTGATAAATTTTCGCAATCCTCTCCATTGTCTATTTGAAAGTACAAGCGCATTTACAACTACAGGTTTGAGCATGGCATATCACGAACCATCTGTAGGAAAAACTGTGCTATTCTACCGACATTTTTCGCAGTGGATAGGAGGAGCAGGATTTATAGTGATGGCATTGGCTATTTTTAAACAATTGCCGGGTCAAGGGGCTATGTTTCTTTATGGCTCTGAAGCAAGTGGTACCAAACTCAGATCCAATGTCATTGAGACAACCCGTGCCATTTGGAAAGTGTATGTAGCAATTACCTTAATCGTTTTTGTCATATTATTTGTAGGGACGTGCATCATACTTCCTGAATATCCAATATCTGAAGCCCTATTTGATGCGGTCAATCACGCCATGGCAGGTCAATCAACAGGTGGATTCAGTACATTGGACGATAGTATTGCCACTTACAATTCTGCTCAGATGGATTATTTATATCTGTTTCCAATGCTGATTGGAGGGTTTTCATTACCATTTCTCTATCGGGTCATGTTTCTCAGAAAAATCTCTGAAATATGGTTAGACATACAATCTCGCTCACTGATTATCGCTGCGATTGTTGGAGGTTTCATATTGTCATTATTGTTGTGGTATTCTGATGTTACACCTGAACCATTTAGAATTGGTATCTTCCAATTTGTTACCGCTTTGACGACCACAGGATGGCAAACGTCCAATATTGGTGCTTGGGATGACATTTCCATCTTATTTATTGTAGCAGGCGCCATGATCGTAGGAGGTTGTGCAGGAGGAACAGTGGGTGGTATCAAAGTCATTCGAGCACTACTCATTCAGAAAGGGTTAAGATGGCACGTAAGCAAAGTTTTTATGTCCAAAAATACCATTAAAGCCGTCAAATTTAATGGCAAACTATTGTTACCTGCTGAGATGAATTCAGAACTGGCCAAAGCAGGACTCTTTACCCTTATTTATATCCTGTTTATATTTATATCTACAGTGGCTACCTTGTTTTTCATGAGTCCGGATTACTCTCTGGCCGATGCCATTTTTGAATCAGCTTCAGCCCAAGGCACCGTTGGTCTGTCTACTGGCATCACTGACCCATCAATGTCACCCGTTCTTGAGTCCATATATATCATACAGATGTGGGCGGGCAGGATAGAAATAATACCTGTTCTGGTACTTTTTAGGGTCTTGTTTTTTGGTGCTAAACCACAAATTATTTAAAACAATAAAAATATTTTATCATGCATATCATCATAGTAGGTTCCGGCAAGACCGGAAAACACGTCATAGAGTCAGCTATCCGGGACAATCAGGACGTGTACGTCATCGAAAAAGATCTATCAGCTGCGGAATGGCTGGCAACCCACATGGACTGTGTCGTCATTCATGCAGATGCCACGAGTATTGAAGCACTCAAAGAAGCCAAAGCAGAAAAAGCAGATGCCATTGTTGTGACGACCAACGATGACTCTATAAATGCATTAGTTATACTTCTGGCCAAACAACTGGGAATCAAACGATTGGTTAGTTCGGTCAACAATGAAGATCACTTGCATGTATTCGAACAAATGGGCATCGATACAGTCGAAAGTCCTTATCGGCTCAATGGCAGGTATTTGTATCGGGCAGTCCTCGGTCCTAATGTAAAGGAATTTCTTGATCTCGGAGATGGCTTTGAGATATTGGAGATGATCGTTCATCAAAATTCTATCATTGCCAATAAAATGATCAAAGAACTCAATAAAGATAGAACACTGCCCAAGGATTCCAGAATCATATTGCTAAAAAGAAATAACCAAATCATCATTCCCGAAGGTGAAACCAGGATCTTTGTAAAAGATATTGTAGTAGTTTTGTCCAAAAAAGAAAGGGTTTCTGTTGTATCTGATATTTTTGGTCATAAAAATAATGGTAATTGAATGAAATATGTAATCTTCTACTGCTTATTTACACTGCTCAGTACTAATATTCAAAGTCAGGATACTACAGTACAAGAGAAATTAAAAATGAATGTCTCTGGTTTTTTAGATGTATTTTATGTGTATGATTTTAATACACCTAAAGGCGAA
This sequence comes from Saprospiraceae bacterium, assembly GCA_016714445.1. Lineage (GTDB taxonomy): Bacteria > Bacteroidota > Bacteroidia > Chitinophagales > Saprospiraceae > OLB9. The sequence goes on from JADJNF010000009.1 coordinate 817,443, forward strand.
TCGAGACAACCGTTTTTGTATAATCACAATCGACACCATGAGTTCAACCTTAATCTTGGTATCATCAAAGCCAATATAATTCACTCGAAATATAGGGCAAACCTGGCCGTACATTCCGGCACCTATGTGAATGATAACTATGCTGCTGAACCTGGTCTTTTGAAAAACATTTCCGAAGCAAATATAGGTATAGCGCTACATAAAAATAAGAATATATGGCTGGACGCAGGCATTTTTTCTTCACATATTGGATTTGAGTCTGCTATATCTGCTGACAACTGGACATTGACCCGATCGATATTGGCTGAAAACTCACCATATTATCTGTCCGGAGCAAAAGTAACTTATGAACCGAGTGCTAAATGGACTGTCATTGCCTTAGTTTGCAATGGATGGCAACGCATCAGACGTGTCGAAGGTAACCATTTATTGTCTTTGGGCACTCAGCTTACATACAAACCGAGTGAAAATATTTTAGTCAATTGGAGTACATTTATAGGGACTGATGATCCGGATACATTGCGCAGAATGAGATATTTTAATAATTTTTATACGCAATGGTCAATATCCCCACAGTTTGGTGTGATCGCAGGATTAGACATTGGATGGCAACAAAAAAGCTATAAAAGTGCTGCATTTGATAAATGGTGGAGTCCTGTGATTATTTTGCAATATAAGATGAATTCCAAGTGGAAAACTGCTTTCCGTTGCGAATATTATCAAGATGCATCAGGTGTCATCATATCTACAGTGAGCAAAGAAGGCTTCAAAACTTCAGGTGTTTCCTGCAATCTGGATTACAACGCTGCTACGAATCTTTTTTGTAGGGTGGAAGTGAGATATATGAAAAGTAAAGACGATATCTTCGAATATGAATCATCATTCACCAATAAAAATATTATCCTGGCTTCGTCTTTGGCTTTAAAGTTTTAAGATAAAATGTTGGAAAAATTAAGCACCTTCATTTAAGTTTATGTGTTTATATATAATTGATAATCTATTTATTACAAATGTATAAAATGCTAATACCACGTAATAAAGCACTAAATATCAATTACATAACTAACATTTACAAAATATTGTAAATAAAGAAATCTAAATTTTAGTGAATAATTTAAATCTGAGGTAGAATGCAAAAGAGCGTGGCCGTTCCGGTACGCGGAGCGATTTAGCGGAACTAGACTTTTCCTGCCCGACTATCATATAGTGGTCAGGCGGGTTGTTTACTTTTTTGGGCAATGCAAAAAAGTATAACTGAACGATCCTATAAGGTGATGCATGACAATGCATCAAGTGAAGGCACCCGATAGGGATGCGAAGCGCGGCCTTTAGCGACAAAGCCAGACATATGGCAGTATTTAATGAGCCAAGCAACTCCACCAGTTTTGTACTGCTTCAAAAAAAAATAATTCGAAGTAATTAAAAATGTAATATTCTAGGCCAATAAGTTAAAAGTGATGATAAATTTCTTCCGAAACATTGAAAATGTAGAACTTAATTTAGTCTATCATTGAAAAATTCAACTCGGATACTTATCACCTTCCCCCAAACATTACTTCACTTTCACGATTTCTTTGGTTACTTCCTTATTCACTCCCGATAACTGTAAAAAATAATGCCCTACGGCCAAATGTCTTAGATCCACCTTGCTATCACCCGATGAAATTTTTCCCGTTTCTACCTTTTTACCTTGTATATCTATGATGGTGAATGTATTTAAAGATTCATCAGTATTTTTAATAGTAAGAAAATCCACAAAAGGATTCGGATACACTTTTACATTTGCAGACAAAATATCATCAGCACCGGAAATAATATCCTGCTTGATGACCGTTCCCTTGGCGGCAAGCCACAATTCTGGGTCAAATTCTACTTTATCTACCTTAAAATCCGGGATAAACTGAAATATCTGTCCGCTGAAAGTAGGTTCAGGACGGACAGTAATGGTTTTGCCTTCCCCACTCAATTTGATTGGAACAGGTATATCAAAAAATGAAACAGAAGGATGCGAACTGGTTTGGTCCAACTGTACCAATAATCGGTCTGACTCCTGATCCCATTTTATCTGATAGGTAGGATAGCCCTGACCTTCGTACCAATCTCTGAAAAATTCATCCAAATCCTGACCTGATGCCGCTTCCAAATGTGATTTTAGATCAGACGTTAAAGCATAATTGAATGATTTGTCATTCAGATAATTTCTGATTGCTTTAAAAAAATGTTCATCTCCCAGTTTCCATCTGAGCATGTGAAGCACATATGACCCTTTATTATAACTAAGTCTTCCGCTAAATATCCTACCGATATTGGTGGGTTCATCTACCTTCACAGATCCTCCGGGATTAGAAACTATCGAACCGACCTTGCCTGACTTCCAGTTGTACCAGTCACTTTTTGATTGGAAGCGCTCTCTGGAAAGACCTTCGAGATAGGTGGCAAACCCTTCATTGAGCCATATATCTTCCCAATCCCCGCACGTCACATAATCCCCAAACCATTGATGTGCCAGTTCGTGAGCCAATAAACCCCATCCAAAATTGATCACAAAGCTCATGGTCTGATGTTCCATGCCCCCACCCCAGCCAAACTGAGCGTGTCCATATTTTTCTTTTTTGAATGGATAATCGACAAACATGCTGTCAAAATATTGCAGCACTCTTACATTGTCCGCTGTACCTACTTTGGCTTCGGCAAGATTTTCCGGATATACGTAGTTTACCATCGGCATGACTGTGCCATCAGAAAGGAGCACATCATCGGTATAAGCGGTATAATTCGTCACGGAAATAGCAACCAGGTATGGAGCTATAGCGTATCTGTGTTTCCAGTGAAATTTTTTAAACCCTCCGGCCACACTTTTCTCGGATATCAGTGAACCATTAGAAGCTGCTCTGTACTTTTCTGCGGTGGTAACGATCACATCTATGCTGTCGATCTTATCATCCAGTCCGTTTTTACAAGGCCACCAGTCCTGAGATCCAAAAGGCTCGGAAAGCGTCCACAAAGAAGGCTCCCCTGCATGTGAACTTTGAATGAATGAACCAAATCCTCCGGATGGCGGCACTCCCTGATATGTAATAGAGATACTATCTATTGATCCTTTGTTCAGTAAAGTCGGAAAATTGATGGTAAGTTGAAAAGCTGCCGGTTGACTAAACGTTAGCTTTTGTCCTCTCCACATGATACTGTCTATTTTTAAATCGCTTGAAAAATCAAAATGAATAACATCAAAACCTGACTCCAAAACTTTAAAATATGGAGTAGCTGTACCTTTTATGCCATACACCGCAGGATCTATCTCCCATTCGAACCGATAATATTTGAGATCATAATTTTCAGTCAGTGCATTGGTCCTTGCTTTTGGATTAAACATATGACGGGAAGCGTGTGCTTTGTTACAGTAATGTTCTTTACTAAAGTCGTCCTGAACCTGCTGAGAAAATAGAAATGATGCAGAAAAGGTAAGAACGAAAGTCAATATCGCTGAAGTAAGATGATTTAAAACCATGGGTGTATAATATTTAAGTAACAAAGATAAAACAAACTGACATCTATATAGACTTTCTACATCATAATAATAAAAATGATATAAGTCATTTAGGGAGTTTGTAGCCTCAATCGTTATCAAATGTATTCAGTCTATAAAATTCCATTTTTGTATTTATCGTATGATTATGCTTCGAAAAGTACAATCGTGCTGTCAAGTCAAATCGTCACAAGGAATAGCTAAAATTAAATCATTGATAATCATGTTTTTGTAAATCTTTGAATCTTGGTGTCTTGGTGGCTTTTACTTGTTTTTGACTATTTAAATCGGACTTATTAATTATTCTGTATTGTTTATTGTCGTATGTTCTGTTTTGTATTTTACTCATCATTTCATACCGTTCAATAATTGAAAATAGCCAATGAGATGTTTTTTATATATATTTTAAATAAAATGATGTAACTTTATGATTGATTCATTTTTGCTTTAAATAATATATATGTTTTAAAATTTACCATGAGTGGCAAAGTATTTGATTAAGATAATGTAAAAGATGTCATGTGGTAGGTTGAGTTTTTTATTTGAAAGCAAAAATGCTAATACTTGTTAATTTATAAAGCAAAAATTCAATTTTCTGCAAACAGTTGTAGAGCTTTAATTTTGAAAGTATGAAAGTGGGATGATTTGTGAATGTAGTTCAGACAGTAAAACATACCATTCAATAACATATTTCAGCATTTTGCATTATTTTTGTTTTGAAATATTATATTTTTATATATTTTTACACCTAATTTCTAAATTTTATTATTTTATTAAATGAACAACATGAGAAGATATAACTTACTGGTTTTTCTGACTTTGATGACTGTGGCCGCTCAGGCACAGTTTATCAATCTTGGAGCTACGGTTACCATTCAGTCGGGCGCTACTCTTAGGGTAGAAACCAATATTGAAAACAATGGAACGGGTACTATCACCAACAACGGGACAATAGAAGTATCCGGAAATTTCACCAATGCAGGTACTGCAACGCTCACCCCCGGTGCTGGTTTGGTAAAATTTATCGGAAGTGCAAACACAACCCTGGATACTGGCGGTGATGCATTATTTAATGTAGAAATGGCCAAAACAAGCAATGCAACTGTAGCGTTATCAACCCCTGCCACTGTAGCTGGTAATTTAAGCTTTACTGGTGAAGGAAGTAAAATACTGCTGGGTGCAAATGATTTGACGCTGGCATCTTCGACTGTTGTATCTGCAATCCCAGAGCATTCAACACGTGGCTATGTGGTAACAGGGTCAACTGGCAGGTTGGTGAGAACAAATCTTGGGGCTACCGAATTTACTTTCCCAGTCGGTTTTAATGAAACAACTTATAATCCAATCACCGTTGCAGAAAATGGAACTATAGATAACATAGGAGTAAGAGTATTAGAAAGAGCATATGAAAATGGTGTCAGTGGTACACATATAGCTTCTGAAGTTGTAGATGCAAGTTGGGTTATATCCGAAACAAATGCAGGAAACAGTAATCTTACCATCACTCCTCAATGGTTGTTGGCTGATGAAATGCCATCTTTCACAAGAGCCGATTGTGGTGTGTCCAAATATATAGGACCAAATTACGATCTGATTTTGGCAGGTATGGGTGCAGCTACAGGATCGGGAACCGTCGCAGATTTATACAAAAGAGTAAGAGTAGGCGTAACGCCAGGTACTTTTGTAGTGGGTGATGATAAGGTGATGGATTATGTGGCGGTGAGTCCAAAGGCATTTTTGGGCGGACCTAGTTTCGCATCTGGAACAATGGGTGATCAATTAAGAGTTGCAAATTTAATACCAACCACACAACCTTACACATCTGCACCATATAGTTTTAGTAATGTTGGTAGAGGTGGAGGAGAATCTGTAACAAATGTTGGCGTCTTTAATCAAAGTACAGGAGATGGAACTCAAGATGATATTGTAGATTGGGCTTTTATGGAATTACGTAGTAATGTAACAACAGTAGTTGGAACAAAATCAGTATTGATACAAAGAGATGGAGATATTGTAGAAACTGATATGACACCTGTTAAATTCAGAGGACATGCTAGCGGCAACTATTTTGTGTCATTACGACATAGAAATCATATAGGTATTATGACTTTAAATTCTTCTGCATTGACTTCAACACCAACTATTCTCAATTTCAGTAATGGAACCACTGCCACTTATGGCACAAGTGCTCAATATGTGGCAAGTGGTGATTATTTTATGTACCCGGGCGATGTTACAGGCGATAAAAAGATAAGATATATTAGTGGTGGGTTCCCTGTAACAGCATCCGATGCAACAGCGATTTTATTTACAGGGCTTTCAAATTCACCTAGTGGTCAATTGAATACTTACAGTGTATTTGATGTAAACCTTGATGGGAAAACAAGGTATCTAAGTGGTGGATTCCCTGTCGCACCTTCAGATGCAACTGTTATATTATTTACTACACTAAATAATATTCCGTCTGGTCAAATTAACCAACAATTTTAAAATTAACAATATGAAATACCTAATTTTGTTTATATCACTAAGTTTCTCATTTATTGCCAATTCACAAATAGATTGTAATAATGGAGTTCCTAATGAAAGTAACTTTTTAACTGCATCTTTTGCTCCTGGATCAACTTCAACTGTTGCACAAATACAATTTACATCTGTTCAATCACTTTCAGGTATTACTCAAGGTTTTCCAGGCATTTGGTTAAAAGTTCCTGGTGTACTACCTGCTCCAATAATTACAAATGTTACTTCAAGTAATGGTATGCAATTATCTTCATCATATGTATTGAATGAACTAGGTGATGGATTTCATTATTATTACATAGGAAATTCCGGTTCACCCCAAAACCCTTCTGCCTTATTTCCGACAATTGGAAGTAGTGTTAACATAGCTTCAATTACATTTGATATACCTGTAACACCTACTATTGTCTTGACTGAATTAGCTCCAGTACAAGATTTGGGCTCTGAATGGTTCTATTACAGAACTGGATTTATGACATGTAATAGAAATGAAGACAATCTAATTGTTCAATCTCCTAATATTGTGCTGCCAATTCATCTATCTTCCTTCTCAGCGACAAAACATACTGAAAGATCTTCCTTACTAAACTGGACAACTTCTTCAGAAATCAATAGCGATTTCTTCGGCATCGAAAGAAGTAAGGATGGAAACAATTGGGAAACCATAGGCAGAGTAACAGCCGCAGGAAACAGCAGCAAAAAGTTGGCTTATGAGTTTATAGATGACAACTTACCATTGATCAGGACTAAAGAGCAGGTATTCTATTACAGACTCAGAATGACTGATCTCGATGGACAGTACAAATACTCAGATGTCCGTGGTGTCAACTTCGGTAAGCTATCTACAGGAGTTGTGACCATTTATCCAAATCCTACAGTGGAGCACATCAATGTAGATCTGTCAGGTATGGATCTTGATGCAGGCAAAGTAGATCTTTTTGTATATGACATGGCCGGAAGACAAGTGATCAAAAAGAGTATCATCGGTAACGGTATAGAATTAATAGATGTTAGCCAACTTCCTGCCAATACTTACAATGTAGTAGTAAAACAGGGTGAGACCGCTTACCAGCAAAGAGTGATTAAGATAGATTAAGGTTAAGTCTGAGATTAAGATTAAGATTAAGATTAAGGTTAAGACTAAGGTTGAGACTGAGATTGAGATAGCCTGAAATATCATAAATAAAATAAAAGCCCTGGAGTTGTAAGACCCGGGGCTTTTTTGTTTGTCCAGATTTTTGCATTTTTGTTGATAAAGTTTTAAGCTGAGAAGCTTTAAAATCTTGTGAGACCCTTCCCGGGTCGGAATGTTTTCCTATTTTTTTCAAACAAAGTATGATCCTTCCAGGATCAAGCGCGATAATGTCAAAACATGACTTCAGAGAAGTCAAACTTTATTTGAAGTTGAATGTTTTAATTTCATCCGACTCCAGCGGAGTCGCACTATACATTTCCATATCTTTCAATTGTGCTCCCTTCCCTTGTCAAAATATCATCCTTCCACGACCAACTGTGATAGATATTAAATCAGAACTTAAGAAAAGTTAGACTTTGTTTGAAGGTATAGTTTAGTATTTCATCTGTCTCCGGCGGAGTCGTACTATACATATCTTTCATTTGTGCGACCCTTCCCGGGTCGGAATATCATCCTATTTTTTCTTCAAATAAAGTATGATCCCTCCAGGATCAAGCGCGATAATGTCAAAACATGACTTCAGAGAAGTCAAACTTTGTTTGAATTTGAATGTTTAATTTCATCCGACTCCAGCGGAGTCGCACTATACATTTTTTAATTAAAGTGATCTCAACTACATCGTTTTAAAAATCCATGGCCTTTTCCAGCATTCTATCTGTACCATTTTGTATGTCTTCTTTGGTATTTTCTATATTTTGTCCAGGTGATACACCTAACTCTGCTGAGACGCCGTGCTTATCCAAAAAATCACTGACAGAAACCCGAATCTGCCAGCCATTGGACAATTGATATCCCAGATGGCCACCTGCTCCACCACCGGTGATCTGACCAACCAAAGTGACATTAGGAAGTTCTTTTATCATGGCTGCAAAGTAGGTTGTAGCACTATAACAACCTCGATTGATAAGTACAGCTATAGGTATGTCAAAGTAAAAATCTGCCCTAGGATGTGCATACATCGGTATTGGTTTTACTAAATCGCTATGAGCAGGCCCTATTTTTTCGACATAAGACCCTAGCAGTGTTTTTTGTCGAACTAAGGTACCTAATAATCCCGGCACCGGATTTGAATTTCCACCACCATTATTTCTGACATCAATGATTAGCTTTTTTAACGCTCAATTTTTTCATAACACGTAGCACCTTTTCAAAAGCTAAAAAATCATTGAATTTAGGTAAATAGATATAACCAACATGACCATCCAACAGCGCCCAATAAAGATTACCTTCCTGGCCTAGTGAGTCTTTTACATATTTACTTTTGATAAGATTGGGATCAAAATGTATGTTGTATCCACCTTTGAAGTCAAATTGTGTTCCTACTTTTTTAGGTTTTACCAGAAGACTGTGCGCATCTTGCAGTTCTACCACAGCGGCATCCATGATAGCAAATAATTCGTCTTCGGTGGTTTGTGCATTTATTTGTGGGCTATATTTTTGATATACAGCATCCCAATCGATCTTTTTAGCATCAAAATAAATGTAGTTTCTATCTACGAAGGTCCAAAATTCATCAAAGAGCACTTTAGGGTCGTTTGTAGTTGACTGTGCAAAAGATGGGAATGAAGATGATAGAATTAACAGGCTTATAATTATAAATGATCTCATGATGTTTTGTATTTTCTGTATTAGTAATTAATAAAGGTAACTTGGGTTTACAATAAAGTCATTGGACTGCAATTGGACGGCTTTACCATTGGCATTTGCATACATCAGCTCTCCTTGATAGCTTGCTCCTATTTTAAATCTATCAGATGCATAATAGAATACACCCAACTCGATCCTGAGCCCTTTGTATCTGGAAATGCTACAACTTTTCCACTTTTTAACATCGGAATCGTCATACCAGCTCTTGTGGGATCGAAAGTCCCTTCTTCCAAATATTTACCCGGATATGGATGACCGTAGATAGGTTGGATCAAATAAGCAAGGATAGGTGTTTCGATGGATGTCTGTGTTTCGATCGGCTCATCTTTCTGATTTGTCAAAGAATGTGTATAACTCAGTTTTGGTCCGATGGATTGGACAATGGTATAGCTGATTACATTATTGGTAAACATACTGTTATACAAAGATTTAGGGAAGTTAAGTATCGTTTTGTGATTTGTAAATCCACCTACCCAAAATCCTTCGCCCACTTTACGCTGATAAGAGTAAGTATGAGATATTATCATAGAATTTAGGGTAAAATATGGGTCCTTTTTGTGGCCTTTGATATAAGTAAAGTCGAACTGATTTTGACTCCAACTATTTTCTTTTCGTGTTCCGAACACCAGACCATACTTAGGTGACCAATTGGTAAATGATTTTGCACTTAATCTTTGGTCATTTATTTTTGTTTTTGATATACCTATTCGAATACCTATTTCTTTGCCATAAGGAATAAAGACTGCGTCGTTTTGCCCAAAACTTGCTGTAAAGGGAAGCCATGCAAATAGTAAAGATGACATCGTTTTGGTCAGATTTTTCTACTTTTCGGATGCTATAAAAAATAAAAATACCACCAATGATTCCGGAACAAACCAACCATACACCCCAGGCAATAAATTATTGACAACCACAAAAGCTGTCACTGATGCGATATATCCACCTGACATATTCCCGATATGCATTTTGAGCCAGTTCTTTCTGACCTGATCAGAGTTGCTAAGATCATGTAAATTTTTAATGGCAAATATCAGTCCCACAAGACCGAAAACGCCCGCGACGATATGAAAGGATTTGGAAACTATAATCGGAACAATGACCATCAAGAAGCAAGTCACCACCATGATCATGTGAATGAGCCTATCTGAAAAGAACGAGTGGGTAGGACTTTTGTATTGGATGGCTCTTTTGCCGATGATGATAAAATATCCACTAAATATACCAATCGAAAATAAAAATGGATTGTAATGGTCAGGCATATTTGCTGCTATCAGAGATAATAAAATAGAACTGCCAAGTGAGTAGTAAAATATCCGTCCACTGATGATATGCGGTTTGCTGCCTTTATTTGTTACGGCTGCAAAAAAGCCTGATAAAAGAGATAAGCCACCTAATGCTGCGTGCGCAATAATCAAGATTCTGAAAATTTCTGTGCTGTCCATTCTAATTGTTTTTATTTAATTAAATTTTGATGAAGCAAAGATGCAGGTCAAAATAAAAGTAAAAAAATGGAAGGGGCTTTTAGCAAATTTTTGTGGCGTATGGTAAGGTTTGCTAGTCGCCCTAATGCTTGCATTTCACCACAAAAATATTGATAATCAGTGTTTTATAGTGGATAACAGGAAAGTTTGCAATGTGTTTTACTGGGAGATTCTATTGTAAAACAAACATTTTTGCCTTTTCTACCATGGATCAGGATACAGGTATTTTAGTGTCAATATCAGTCAGACCAATTTTTGTGTTGGTGATGTTTCCTTCTATTTCTGCAATTTTAGCAGGATTGATGATAAATGACCGATGACATCTAAAAAAAGAAGACCCGATCTGTTGCTCTATTTCACTCAAGGTATTTCTCATCATTCTTTTGATGATTTTACCATTTTCCCGGAGAAAAAGAATGACATAATTGTCTTCTGATTTAACTAAAAAAAGATTTTCCGGCGCAATGATAATCTTTTCATTTTTTCCTGCCCCGTAGATCGTTAAATGTTGTTCTTCTTCTTTTTCAGGTTCAGAATTTTCGATGGGTATTTTGTTGCCGGAAACAAATTTTACTTCTTTATATTTTTGATAAATAAATAGCAGATACACAGAAACAGGAACCAATGAAATCAAAGAAGCTATCTTAAAAAAATATAAAAACTGTGACCAATCAAGTCGTCCCACAAACATTCCTGCCCAATAAAAATAACATCCGATTTGACAAATCAGGATGATACCAAACAAAAATAGCACTTCATCCAAGACTGACCATCGATTTAGTCGTGTATCACTGGTAATTGTATAAATAATTAAATAGGAAATCAAACCGGAAAAAAATGTAATGACACCATATCCCATCAAAATCCAAAATTTGTTTGGATGATCAAAATTTGAAGTACCAAAGGGCTGAAAAACAACCAAAATAAACACGATGGTCAGGCTAATACCAGAAATGACATTCAAAAATGAACGCAATGAAGACTTTGGAAAAGGTGTTTGACGCAAACTCATGCTTATGATTGAAGTTCCAAAAGTAGTAAAAAGTATTGGAAGCGCAGTATGTAATGGTCAGTACAAAACTCAACTTCCTAATTGAGTAGGCATTGAAATTTACTTGACCTTTTTCTTCAGCATATATTTGACTCTAATGTCATCATCTTTCATCCGTATGTAATCCGTTTCTATCAATTCATACCCAATCATATTGAGATAATTTAAAGCATTCATATTACTCTTAAATTCTATATAATTTCCTTTTGTATCAGCTACTCTATTGTATTTAATATAAAGAATTTTGGATTCTTGTCCATAATCAATATCAAGAAAAACTTTTGTACTAAAAGTAACCTTGCAAATTTCCGCTTCGATATATTCTGTTTGGATGGAGTCAAGCGGAAATCCATTGATGAAATAAGAAGTAACAGACTGCCCATATGATGTAAACAAACAGCAGAATGAGAACAAAAGGGTAAAAAGTGATTTCATACAAATTTATTTTTATACAATTTATTAATGTTTCAAAGGTAATGGATAAATGTTTGACCAAAAGTTATCACAGCGTTAAATCAAATGTAAGAAAATGGTAAATATAATTTTGTTAAGTTATTTGCTGTAAAATTCTACCCAACTTCTGAGTTCATATATTTTCGAGAATAATTGTACCGCTTCAAGGCCATTTACTATATTAAGGTATTTGGACTATATTTTTAATTTACAATAAAAAATTATCATCTTTGCAATTCAAATTAGACATATGGTAAGTATCCGCAAACTCTCAATGAAGTCGATTGGACCCTTTGAAAATGAAGACTTTGTGTTTCAAAAAAGTAAAGATGGTACAGACATAAATATCATAGTTGGCCCAAATGGAACTGGTAAAACGACAATATTACATGCTCTAGCCGCTGCGTTTGATTATTTTGAGCCAAACCATGCCGAACATTTTTCTAACAATATTCATAAAAGGTTTTTAAAGCAAAATGGAAAGTTCAGTTTAGATGATAAAGAATTGCCAAAATCCTATTGCCACACTATACTTTTTGATAATAAAGAAAAAGTGATCGATAAAATAATTAATTATGGATGTGCCAACTGTGGAAATATTGATCAAAGATTTGAAAAAACACTTTCCCACAACTTAAGTAAAAGCAAAAATGGGAATAATTATCATTCTCAAGCGCAAAGTAAAGATTTGACCTTTTACAAAAATGCTATCAAGTCTAAAGATTTAATTGGCAAAAATTTAAATTTGCAGCATTTGGTTATTCAGGATATAGGTTCATAGAATCAGAGGAAATAGAAATTAAAGATAAAGAAAATTTTAATCCACTTCATTTAGCACTTGAATTTGAAAAAAAGAAAGATGGTTCAGAAAAGAATTTAACCTCTCAAATTGGGTAGTTTCAACATACTCTAAAGCAGCTATACAAGAAATTAACAATAATAAAGAAATAGCTTCAAAATTGAGACATGGAATTGATAAATTAGTTGAATGTATAAATGATTTAACTGACAATGAATTTGCTATTAAAATTGAAACAAACCCGTGGTTTTTAAAAATTTCATATTGTGGAAACGTATTAGAGTTTGATGTATTACCTGATGGACTTCGGTCTATTTTGAGTTGGTTAGGTGACTTATTAATGCGTTTAGATTCCATTCCTTGGGAAGATGAAACTTTACTTACCACAGAACAAAACATTATACTTTTCCTTGATGAGATAGAAGTACATTTACACCCAACTTGGCAATATAAAATTTTAAACATGCTTAAAAAATTATTACCCAATGCTCAAATTTTTATCACCACTCATTCTCCATTTATAATCAATTCCATTGATAACGCAAATATTTATGTTCTTGAATTAGATAATTGCAAATCTAAATTGAAAGAAGTCCTAAATTCTGAAACTGGCTGGTCAATAGAATATGTTTTGGAGCAAATTTTAAATACAAAAAATCGATTTGGATATGAGACAACAATTGATTTGAAAAGATTTAATGAAATAGCCCATGAAATTTCAAACAAAAATTTTAATCAGGAAGTAGAATTTCAGCATTTAATAAAGAAGTTAGCAATTGATGGTGAAGAAGTGGCTTCAATTATTGCTCCAAAGTTGTTTAGACTAGAGAAACTAACAGGAAAAAATATCTTGAATGGAAAGAATAGTTAGACCAAAACTTGAAGATATTCCTAATCTATCATCTTATAAAGAAACTTTCGATGATTACAATGTTGAATGTGATGCTGGTTCACGAGAATGGCAGTCATCAGGAACAATTTATAATTTATTAAAAAGCGAAGTAAAGAAAATAGTGAAAGCCATTGTTCTTTTTGTGATGGATATCCACTAAATGATACTTCGAAAGAGACAATTGAACATTATTACCCAAAAGCAGAGTATAAACATAAAACGTACGAGTGGGATAATCTCTACTTTTGTTGTGATAAGTGTCAATCGTTTTCAAATTCACACAAACCATTTCAAGTTACTTTGAAACCTGACGATGAACATTATCATTTTGAAAATCACTTTTGGTTTGATGCAGAAGATGGATTTGTTAAGTTATTGGATGAAACCGATCAAAATGCAAGAATATTTTTGGAAAGATATGGTATTAATAAAAGACCAGAAAAAATTATTGCGCGTCGAAAAGGTATAATGAATTATTAAAATTGCATATTGGGAAAAGCAATGAACAAATCGTGGAAGATAGACTTTTTGAAGCACAAAGGTATATTTATGATATTGCAATGAAGGTTTTGGGTTTACAAGTAAAGCTTAATTTATATATAGATAACATGACAGGTAAAAAGTTTTTTTTAGAGATTATAGTGTTTGGATTTTATCCATGGTTTTCGGGGTAGTTGGTTTTGCTATAGGATATTGGGCGAATTTTGAAAAGGGGCTTATATTCACAACTATTCTAGGTATTGTTTTGGAATTTGCATTGATGACTTCAAAGAAACTAAATTTTTCACATTATTAATTTTATGCGTATTTGGATATATAATAAATGTAAAAATCACAAACATTAATAATGAAACTGAGTTTTATGAAAAAAAAGGGGCTAAAGAAAAATACTTATCAGGGTGGAATAAGGAAATCGATAATGTCTTACTTGATTATTTAAATGGGAACCTTTCTATCAATTTAAAGAAATCGAATATAAAGATCAGTTCCAATGATAAAATTTTGTATCTAAGAAATGATGGAACTTCAAAGACAAATAACCCTAAAGATAAGTTTACAATTTCTGATTGTATTTTAGAAACGTTGAAATCAAATAATTTCAATTTAAGCATTAATTCTAATTTTTTGGATTACATTATTCTTGAAAATATAGATTTAATAAAGGAAGGAAACTATGATAATGGAAACATGGCTTACAGCTATTTATATCGGATTGATATAATTGACTTTAAAAATAGAATTATTATTGTTCAAGAATCTTTTGCTGGGGGGAAACCTCCGCATTTGAAATCTGAAAGTGAATCTGGGTATGGTGATAAGCCAACATACGATTATCAACGATTTATTAGTTCTAAATTTGCATTTTCAAATTTTAAATGTGATTAAATTCATCTTCAATTTAAATGATATCCTGAATTCAAGCGGCAAATGGATTTTTATCTAATAGTTTATAAATAAATATGATTTTGTAAAATATAAAAATATTAATCTCGACATAAAACAAAAAAAAGCCCAAAACCACTAATAAACAGCAATTCGGGCTTTTCAATATTACTTCAATGTATGAAACTACACTTCTTCCCTCCAAAAACCGCTTTGAAATACGATCTGTTCATAAAGGCGATATTCTCGAGTTTGATTTCTTTCGGACATTCTGCTTCACAAGCGCCGATGTTGCTGCACATACCGAATCCTTCCTTGTCCATCTGTGCTACCATAGATTGTGCCCGTCTGTTGGCTTCTACTTCTCCTTGCGGCAGATGACCCAGGTGAGCAATTTTTGCAGAAGTAAATAACATCGCAGAACCGTTCGGACAAGCTGCCACACACGCACCACAACCGATACACGCTGCTGCTTCAAAGGCCTGCCCTGCCCTTCCTTTTTCTATAGGAATAGCATTGCCATCCGGTGCCTGACCTGCATTGACAGAGATATATCCACCTGCCTGTATGATGCGGTCAAAAGCTGATCTGTCCACTACCAAATCTTTGACCACGGGAAATGCGCTTGCTCTATATGGTTCTACTACGATGATGTCGCCATCTTTGAAATGTCTCATATGAAGCTGACAAGTCGTTGTACCGGAATTCGGACCATGCGGCTGACCATTGATGACCAGACTACATGTGCCACAGATACCTTCCCGGCAATCATGGTCAAAAGCTACCGGTTCTTTCTTTTGGCTTACCAGATCTTCATTGAGTACGTCCAGCATTTCAAGGAATGACATATGCTCATTGGCTACTACAGGATAAGTATCAAAACTTCCTGATGCCTTATTATTTTTTTGTCTCCAGACTTTTATTTTTAAGTTCATATCTGCGCTCATAATAGATATATTTATCAGGATTATTTATAACTTCTTGTTTTCAATTCTACATTTTTCGAAGATCAATGGTTCTTTGTGCAGGATCGGTTCGTTCTCGTTCCATTCCCATGCTGCTACATAAGCATATTCATTGTCTTTTCTTTGTGCTTCCCCATCTTCAGAGACTGACTCTTCACGGAAATGACCACCACACGATTCATTTCTATTTAAGGCATCTAACATCATGACTTCTCCCAATTCCATAAAGTCGGCAACTCTGAGTGCTTTTTCAAGCTCCGGATTAAACTCTTCATTGGTTCCAGGTACGAAGACATCTTTATAGAATTCTTCTCTCAAAGCCCTGATCATCTGACGGCCTTTAGTCAGTCCATTTGCGTTTCTGCCATGCCACAGAATTCCCACATGATCTTGCCCAATCGTCTGTGGAAACTTTCAACGGATTGATTCCCTTGATATTCAGCAATTTATCAATGAGTGTTTTGGTTGCTTTTTCAGCTTCCATAAACTCAGCGGAATCATTTTTTATTTTTGGTGTTGAAATTTCATTGGCTAAAAATGTACCTATGGTATAAGGTATCACAAAATAACCGTCTGCCAGTCCTTGCATCAAAGCAGAAGCGCCAAGTCTATTTGCACCATGATCTGAGAAATTGCATTCCCCAAGCGCAAATAATCCCGGGATATTGGTCTCCAGATTATAGTCTACCCATACGCCACCCATGGTATAATGGACCGCAGGATATATTTTCATCGGCTCTTTGTATGGATTCTCCCCGGTGATCTTTTCGTACATTTCAAATAAATTGCCATACTTATCAGAAACCACTTTCTGTCCCAAAGCAACCACCTGATCATGGCTGAGATTGGTCAATCCTTGTTTATTTACTTCAGATTTTCCATATCTTTCATATGCATCAGAAAAATCAAGAAATACTGCAAGACCAGTCGGACTCACTCCATGACCTTTGTCACACTCTACCTTAGCAGCTCGTGATGCCACATCTCTAGGCACTAAGTTACCGAAGGCAGGATATCTTCTCTCCAGAAAATAATCTCTGTCTTCTTCCTTTATATTGACCCCTTTTAATTTTCCTTGTTGGATGGCTTGTGCGTCTTCTTTTTTCCTGGGCACCCACACACGACCGTCATTACGCAGTGACTCTGACATCAGCGTCAGTTTTGACTGATATTCACCTGATACGGGGATACAGGTTGGATGTATCTGGGTGAAACAAGGATTTGCCATCAGCGCTCCTTTTTTGACCGATTTCCATGCTGCGGTTACATTGCATGTCATGGCATTGGTAGACAGATAAAACACATTGCCATATCCACCGGTAGCCAATACAACAGCGTGTGCAGCATGTCTCTCCAGTTCACCAGTCAATAGATTTCTGGCGATGATACCGCGCGCTTTACCATCCACTTTGACGAGCTCAAGCATTTCGTGACGGTTGTACATCTGGACAGTGCCCAGCGCTATCTGACGTGAAAGTGACTGATAAGCACCTATCAGTAATTGTTGTCCGGTTTGTCCCCTTGCATAGAAGGTACGGGATACCTGCACTCCACCGAATGATCTGTTTTCCAGTAATCCGCCATATTCACGGGCAAAAGGTACACCCTGTGCCACACACTGATCTATGATGTCCACACTACACTCAGCCAGTCGATGTACATTTGCTTCACGTGCACGGTAGTCACCACCTTTGATCGTATCATAAAACAAACGGTAAATGCTATCTCCGTCATTGGCATAATTTTTTGCAGCATTGATACCACCCTGTGCAGCGATACTATGCGCTCTCCTTGGACTATCGTGGAAGGTAAAACACTTTACAGCATACCCCAACTCACCCAGTGACGAAGCCGCAGCTGCACCGGCCAGTCCTGTTCCCACTACGATTACTTCCAGTTTTCTTTTATTATTGGGTGCCACTATGGGCATGGTGGATTTGTATTTTGTCCACTTTTCAGCCAATGGTCCTGCAGGTATTTTAGAATTTAAGTTCATTTTTTATATTTTTATATCTAAACGATAATGAAAATCAGAAATTGGTGGATTTTTACTTCATTAAAAAATGATAAATCGGAATGATGGCAAATCCAAGCGGAATAAGAATGGCATATGCCTTGCCTATCGCTTTATAGCGGGTGTATATTTTTATGGTTGAGACCAAGCGTCTGAAATGCACTTTGAAAACCGTGCCATAGATGAAAAGCCAGCACCATCATCCCAATGACATAAGCAGCCACCAAAATTGGTTCTTTAAAGGCCTCAGCCACTCTGAAGTACAGGTCTTTGATTTCTCCCTCTACCCCAGGATAAGTCACCATAGGCAACTGACCCAATTTCATTTTCAGCCAGAAATCTCCCATATGAATCAGAATAAATGCCAGTATCAAAGTGCCTAAAAGTGCCATATTTCTGGATGCCCAGGTGGTATTATTGTGATTTGATACCGCATATTTCTGACCTTTGGCTGATCTGTTGTATAAAGCCAGCATGATACCTATGAAAGCGTGCAGTAAAATAAAAAAGTAATTGCCATATCCAATGAATTTTATCACAGGATTGGTAGTCATCAATTTTGCGTATATGTTGAATGCCATGCCGCCATCATCCTTCAACAACTGCAGATTCCCGGCCAGATGTACGACCAGAAAAAGAATCAGAAAAATCCCTGTCAGGCTCATGAGCAACTTTTTCCCAATACTAGAACCAAAAAAGGTAAGTAACCACTTCATAAAATATCATTTTTAGTAATTGTGCAAAACTAAACATAGTAAAAGAATTTTCTGTTTTCTGTTTTGGAAAATTATTATTTAGAATAATTCTACTTATTTTCAGATCGGGTGATCGGGTGATCTGTGATCTTGTGATCTGTACTCTGGTTGCTTTTGATTTGCAAAATTCTACAAATTAATTATAAAACATTTACATTCGCATCACAAATTTTAGTTTATGTTTGGATTAAGTAAAAAAGAAGTATTACGTAAAGAAAAATACAGATTCCTTTGCGGCGCAAATGATATGGCGTTTGTAGATAAAGACGAATTCGGTACCAAAGCCTATCTCAAACCTTTTGAACTTTTTAAAATTTCCAATGGAAAGATCAGAAATTTATGTCAAAAAAAATCACCATCTATGGATACAGAAATCAATCTTTTTGATTATAAATATACTGTCTCCACGGGCAAAACGTATCATACCTTTGATCAGACCGTATTTTTTGTCAATTCAAAATTACTTGGCTTGCCGGAATTTCGCATGAAACCTGAAAATTTGGGACATAAAATAGCCAATTTTCTGGGGTGGGAAGATATCGACTTTGAAAAATACCCAGCCTTTTCTGACAAATATCATCTTACCGGAGAACACGAGGATTTTATCAGACATACCTTTGATGATAATATTTTAAAGTTCTTTTCCACGACAAGTGGCTGGACCATAGAAGCTGCCAATTATTATATGATATTCTACTCATTCAATAGTCTGGTACCGGAAAATATATTGTCCGATTTTTACAGATTGGGCAATGGTGTATTTGACCTTTTTAAAGATGAAAAATAACAATATGATTAAAAGATATATTTTTATAAGTTTCTGCTACATTTTTTGTTTTTCCTGCACTTCTAAAAAATATATTGTTGTTGAAACTAATCCCATTCCTCCCAATACTGTTTACATAAGCAATGGACTTTATATCGACAAAAACGAAGTTTCGAATATCAATTACAGGGAGTATTTGTTTTATTTGGAACATAGGTATTCAGACAATACACTTTATAAAATGGCATTACCGGATACTCTGGTTTGGGCTTATTATGACACCTGTTTTTCAACCATGGTCTTTGATTATTTAAGGACACCTGAATTTAATGACTATCCTGCAGTAGGGATCTCATATGAGCAAGGAATGAACTATACCAAGTGGAGAAGTGACAGGGTAATGGAAATGTTTTTGGCAACGAAAAATATTATACAGCCAGTTCCTGAATCCAAAGATGATGAAAATTTTTCGATCCAAAAATTCTTTTCTAAGGACTACAAAAAATATGTTAATGCAGACACCATTTCGATATATCCTGAGTATTCTTTACCTACTAAGGAAGAATGGGAAACTGCCATCTTTTTCCACGAAGAAAATGCTAAAAATTCCTCCTGCAACCTTTTAAAAAACATAAGGTACGCCAGTAATGACTGGTGTAAAGCTGGTATAAATCCAATGGATGTTGTTCATCCGGAAGAATGCCGTACAAATATCAAACATTTGTATCATTTAAAAGGTAAAGTTTGCGAATGGATCGAAGGTGGGAAAATGTGTGCAGGTGGATCCTGGGTTAATTCTCTCAGTGATATTCAAAAATCGACATTTTTTTCAGCCAAAAAACCTGAAGTATGGGTTGGATTCAGAAATACCTGCAGATGGAAAAAATGGGAAAGAAAAAACTCTACCCAATAAAAACAATCTTAATTTAAGCATTGGGTAAATCGACGTATCGAGATATCTAAAAATTTAGAATAATATTCAATAACAACCTTCAACTACTTCAAAATAATATCTCGCCATTCAGAGTTCTCTTTTGTTTCGCATCCTTAGTGTTGAGTTTGATTAGTTGCTAAAAGCGTTGATTTTAACTGCTCAGAAGCCGCGCAGGGAAGAGAAGATCATAAACATTTTTGGGTATACCGACGAGAATTTATTTTGAGTATAATAAGTTTTAGACATGGTCAAATTTGATATTTGCTTTTTAATTTACAAAACCCTTATATTTGCCTAAATTATTTATAAATAGGAATGCCGGAGATAAAATATGTTTCTATCAAAGAGTATTTAAATTCAGAGCGTAACACTCCTGAAAAGAACGAATACTACAAAGGTGAGATATTTGCTATGGGAGGCACTTCACTTCCACACAATATCGTGTTTAAGAATATGTTTATTAGTTTAGGTGTTAAATTAAAAGGTAAAAATTGTCAACCATTCGGAAGTGACCTACGTATTCATATACCCAAAAATACACTTTTTTACTTACCCTGATATTTCCATCATTTGTGGCAAACCGGAAACTACTGACGATAAATTTGATACAGTCACCAATCCTTCTGTCATCATCGAAATACTTTCTGAATCAACACGTAATTATGATAAAGGAGGAAAATTTACCCTGTACAGAGAGATTGCAACTTTACAAGAGTATATATTGATTGATTCAGAATTTTTCAGGGTAGAGAAATTTAAAAGGAACGACGATGAAAGTTGGCAACTCACTGAATATAAATCACTATCGGATATATTTCATATAGATACCATAGATGAAGAATTCCTGCTACAGGATGTATATGCCGGAGTGGAGATTACATAAATACAAAATTTCCTATCCTTCCGTACAGACACGTCCGCTTTCGGACGAAACTCCCACCTTATCTGACTATTAATTAATTGATTGTCAATAATATAAATATTTGGCACACAGATGGTACTATTTCGTGTATAATTATACATCAACAAATGGATAAAGTATTACCAAAGAAGTTCTGGAACAAACAACGAATCATATTAAGTGTTCTGGGAGCCATATTTTTCAGTTTTGTAATCTGGCAGTTTGCCTTTGCTGACAAAAGGTCCAAGCTTAATGTAGATGCCGAAAAGCTCACAGTATCAGAAGTGATTGAAGGAAATTTTGATGAATACATCATTGTGCAAGGTGTGGTACAGCCTTTGAAGACCATCCAGCTTGATGCCATCGTAGGCGGGTATGTCACACAAAAGCTGGTGGATGGTGGCAGTATGGTAAAAGATGGAGACATCATACTCAGATTGGAAAATCAACAGCTCAAACTCAATTTCCTGCAGTCGGAAACAGAGGCAAGCAGACTCGTCAATGATTTGCAAAATACACGTCAGAGGCTTAAAGTAGAAAAGTTCAATTTACAAAAAACATTAAGTGACCTTGATTTCCAGATGGCTCAGGCAAAAGATGTTTGGGATAGAAATGAAAAACTCAAATCTTCCAACATGGTATCTGATCTGGACTATCAAAAGTCTAAAAGAGACTATGATCGTCTTGTAAAACAACGTCAGATAGAAATTGAATCCCAAAAATATCAGCAGGAAAATGCCGAGCTCCAAATAAAACAATTGGAAGGTACACTAGTGAGAACCCAAAAGAACGTCGATCTATGGCGACAAACACTCGAAAATCTGGTAGTAAAAGCTCCGGTGACAGGACTATTATCTTCTATCAATGTGGAAATCGGATCCAACATCAGCCAGGGTCAGAACATAGGCCAGATTGATGACATGAATGGCTTCAAACTGCGTGCGGATATTGATGAACATTACATATCCCGAATATTCACCGGCTTGAAAGCAAGCTTTGAGTTTAATAGTGGCAAATACGAGATGGAAATCATCAAAGTGTATCCGGAAGTTAACAACGGTCGATTTGCTGTTGACATGACTTTTGTAAAAAATGCTCCGGATGGCATCCGTCGGGGTCAGTCATCACCAGTAAAAATAGAACTAGGGCAATCACAAAAAGCAATATTACTTCCGGTGGGAGGATTCTTTTCAGATACCGGTGGCAATTGGGTGTACGTGGTTGAAGGTGGCAGCAAAAGAGCATCAAAAAGAAAAATTTCACTTGGGCGCAAAAATCCAAATTACTACGAAGTTCTGGATGGACTGACTGTGGGAGATAAGGTTATCACCAGTTCTTACAGCAATCATGGCGACAAGGAAGTGTTGGAATTGAAATAAACCAAAAATCTAATCAGCGAATCTGCAAATAAACAAATAAGCATATAAAAAAATGATCACAACACAAAATCTTCAAAAAATATTCTCAACAGAAGAAGTCGAAACCACAGCATTGAACGGTATCAATCTCGAAATCAAAGATGGTGAATTTGTAGCCATCATGGGTCCATCCGGATGCGGAAAATCCACGCTTCTCAACATTCTGGGATTACTGGACAATCCATCAGAGGGATCCTACAATTTTTATGGCACAGAAGTCGCCACCATGAGTGAGAGACAAAGAGCACAACATCGCAAAGGCAACATCGGATTTGTCTTCCAGTCTTTTAATCTCATCGACGAATTATCTGTGTTCGAAAATGTGGAACTGCCGCTTCTTTATCTCAAAACCCCTGCCGCTGAGCGCAAAATAAAAGTAGAAGCAGCACTCGAACGGATGAATATGATGCATCGTCGAAATCACTTTCCTCAGCAGTTATCCGGTGGACAACAACAACGTGTTGCCATCGCGCGCGCTGTGGTAGCGAAGCCTAAATTGATACTAGCTGACGAGCCAACAGGAAATCTTGACTCAGCCAATGGCGAAGATGTGATGAAACTCTTGCAGGAACTCAACAACGAAGGAACAACTATCGCCATGGTAACTCATTCCCCCATATGATGCGGGATTTTCGCACAGGATTATCAATCTATTTGATGGCAAGATCGTAACTGAAAATTTTCATGTATGAAGTATTGATACTGGAACAAGGAAAATGGCACATGGAGAATGCTCCTTGCTCCTCGTTTCCATAAAAACATAATCCATCAAGTTTAAAAATTTACAAATGTATACCAATAATTTAAAAATCGCTTGGCGAAACATGGCAAAAAACCCTGTTCTGGGGAGCCTAAACATTATTGGACTGGCTATAGGATTTGCCTTTGTATTTTTGATATTAAACTACGTATGGATAGAGAATTTTGTGAATAAGGAGCTAAAAGATTTAGATAGACAATATATCATACAAAGTCGATGGAAGGATAAAAATCAAGGTATTGATTTTACATCATTCGGCCTCTCGCCAAAGAATTGAGAGAACAGTACCCTAATTTGATAGCTAATCATTACAGATATGATGCTATTAATGCGTCTGTAAGTACTGGGGATAAACATTTTAGTGAAAGTGTGCAAATAGGCGATAGTACATTATTAAACATGTTTGGTTTTGGTCTTAAATACGGTGATGAGGCAACAGCTTTCACTGAACCATTTACAATTCTAATTTCTGAAACTAAGGCATTAAAGTATTTTGGTAGGACTGACATAGTAGGAAATACATTGCAGATAGAAAATTTTTCTGGACAAAAAAAAGATTTTAGAATAACTGGTGTTTTATCAGAATTGTCTAAAAATTCTATAAATACTGGAATAGATGGCAAGGCTTATGATCTTTTATTAATGATATGAATTTGGACTTTTTTGGCAGAGAAATGTCTTGGGCAATTCCATATATAGTTAATCATATAACATTGCAACCAGATGTCAATATTGCTCATGTAGAAGATGCCATATCTAAAATTATTCAAAAAAATGTGCCGGAACAAAGCAGAAATATGACCCCCCTATCTCACTTCATTGAATGATTATTATCTTGATTACAACGGTGGATTCATTAGAAAACTTACATGGGCTATGTCCATAATTGGAATATTTATTTTTTGATGGCGGCCATTAATTTTATAAATATTTCGATAAGTAAGTCTGCCACCAGAATGAAAGAAATTGGATTGCGAAAAGCCTTAGGTAGTTATAAATCGCAAATGGTACGATTGTTTTTGGCAGAATCATACCTGAATGTCATTTTTGCATTGGCGTTTTCTACTGTAGTATATTGGCTTGCAAAACCATTATTTGAAAATATTGTAAATAATAAATTGATATCTATTATTGATTTGCCGCCTCATATTTTGTTTATAAAATTTTTAGTGGTTTTGGCCTTAGGATTTATTGGTGGCTTATACCCTGCATTTATTTTATCTTCAATGCAAGCATTTGAAACGCTCAAGGGCAAACTACCAAATATAAAGGTCAATTCAATATTTAAAAAATCTTTGATAGTTTTTCAATTCACATTGGCCATGATCGTATTGGTCGTGACGGCTGTTATCACACAACAAATTGACCTCTTTTTAAATGATAATCTTGGTTATAATAATGATAGAATTGTAACTGTACCTGTGCCAAGAGATTGGAGCCCAGAAGGAGTTAATAAAATGATGGGGATAAGAGATCAATTTGCCAACTTATCTAATGTAGAATCTGCAAGCTTATCTTATGAAATAATGAATGGAAATAATGGTAGCAATTCTACAATTTTTTAAATATGGAGCTGATTCTACAGACAATGTTGCAACTAAAATTTTGCGAAGCGACGAACATTTTCTTTCTACTTACCAGATACCATTAAAAGGTGGATCTAATTTTAAAGGCAGTGGCATGGATGCTAATTCAATCATCATAAATGAATCAGTAGCTCATGCATTAGGTTACAATAATTCAAATAATGCTGTAGGCCAAAAAATAAGATTCTCTGGAGACCCAATCGTATATTCCATTCTTGGGATTTGCGCTGATTTTCATTTTGGCTCAAAACATGAGAAAATCGTCCCAATAGTTTTTTTAAATATAGAATCAAATTCAATATACCGATATTTATCTTTTAAATTAAAAAGTGGAAGTCTTACTCAACAGATAGTAAGTTTGGAAAAAAGTTGGAATCAAATATTACCAGGTTCTCCATTTGAATACTCTTTTATGGACCAAACCTTAGCCAGCTTATACATTAAAGAAATTCAGTTAAAAAAAGCACTTACATTAGCCACATGGCTAGCTTTGATTATAGTAGTGCTAGGTATTGTTAGCATGGTCAGTATAAGCCTTCAAAACCGAGTAAGGGAAATAGGGATAAGAAAAGTATTAGGCTCTACGGCAATTCAAATTATTAACTTATTTTTAAAAGAATTCATTTCACTAATTTTATTAGCTACCTTGGTAAGTGTTCCCACAGCATATATAATCGCCCAAAACTGGCTAAACACCTATGCGTATTGTATTGAGATCAATGCAATGCCATTTCTTTTAGCTTTCGCTACCCTTACGGTTTTATCTATGTCAATCATCGGCATCCAAACATATAAATCTGCTTCATTAAATCCTATTCGTAGTTTAAAAGATGTATAGTTTTTATAATGCTAAACCGAATACACTCTTTGTGCACTGAATGACCAAACCTAAAATCATAAAATATAATTTAAAACAAAATGTTACAAAATAATTCTAAAACATAATGATAAGCTAACCTCCAATCCTTAATAACTAAAATCTAAAATAACAAATCATGTTTACAAATTATCTAAAAATAGCATTTAGGAATCTTACCAAAAACAAGGTTTATTCTTTTATCAATATAGTTGGTTTGTCAATAGGATTAACCGCAGCTATTTTGATTTTGCTATATGTCAAAGATGAGGTAAGTTATGACAGATTTCACACTAAATCACCGAATATTTACCGGGTGGTAAGTGATTGGTATCAGCCGGATGGTTCCATAGGACGTCACGATGGACTTTCGAGCAATTTGCAAGGGCCAATATTTAAAGAAAAAATACCGGAAATAGAGGCTTTTGTAAGGTATTCGAGTGTTTTTCGGGATATCAGAGCCAATGGCGAAGTTAAAGGTTTTGAAATGAATTACACAGACAGTAATTTCTTTTCTGTATTTGATTTTCCGATGTTGGCAGGAGACCCTAATACTGCCCTTATAAAGCCAAAGTCGGTAGTAATTTCGGAGAAAATGGCTTTTAAATTTTTTAATTCTATTGATGTCGTAGGGAAAACGCTTGAAATCAGCACTGATAATCAATTTAGCTCTTATTTAATAACAGGCGTTACCAAAAATTGCCATCAGAATAGTTCTGTAAAATTTGATTTCTTGTTGCCCAAATTTGTAAACCCTGAAGAAACTGCAGGCAGTGAATGGTGGTTCAATTTCTCTTACCACACCTTTGTTTTGCTCAATCCAAAGGCAGACATTGCCAATGTGGTTAACAAAATGAAACAAATAAATGAAACGGATGCCGCACAGGCTAACAAAATAATAGCTGAAAGATACGAAATCAAAGATAAAGTTGTATTTAATCTACAACGCCTTCAAGACATCCATCTGAGCACCGATTTACCTGCTCAATATGGACTCTCAGAAGCCAGTAATCCCACTTATGGCTATATATTATCGGCCATTGCCTTGTTCATTTTATTGATTGCCTGTATCAATTTCATAAATCTAACCGTGGCCCGCTCACTCAAACGAGCTAAAGAAATAGGTGTAAGAAAAGTGGTTGGAAGCAGTCGTAACCAATTGATATGGCAGTTTTTGGGCGAATCTTTTTTATTGAGTTTTTTTGCTTTTGTTTTAGCGATTTTGCTGGTTCAGTTGATACTTCCGACTTTCAATCAATTGGCCAATAAGTCACTTTCAATCTTATATCTTTTTGATGCTCAATTAGTTTTAGGATATTTTTTAGTTTTTATAACAACGTCTTTTCTCGCAGGATTTTACCCGGCAATGGTTTTGTCGGGTTACAGTCCAGTGAAGACCTTGTATGGTCAAATGGTGCTTCCTGGTAAAAATTATTTACAGAAATCATTGGTAATCGTACAGTTTGGCTTATCTTCTCTTCTCATCATCATAACATTTAGTTTCTATTCGCACTTCAATTTCCTTATCAGCAAAGACTTAGGATATGATGACAGCAATACCGTTGTGATAGAGAAATGGGACCTGACCAAACAAAATGCCGAAGTTTTAAGAGAACAGCTCCTTGAAAATTCAAATATTTTACAAGTAGCTCCAAAGAACGGCGAAAATTGGGAAGATGCAGGCAAAATTAATGGCCAACAAAAATTCATTTTTGGATTAGGAATAATAGACGAAGAATTCCTTCCATTGTATAAAATTCCACTAGTTGCAGGTCGAAATTTTTCAAAAGATTTTCCCGCAGATTTTGCTCAGTCAGTGTTGGTCAATGAAACATTTGTAAAAAAAGCAAACTGGAAAAATCCGCTTGGACAAGTGGTAGATTACCCATTCAACGATGGGCGGAAATATCAAGTAGTGGGAATAGTGAAAGATTATCATTACCAGGCACTTAACAATGAAATCAAACCGCAGATGTTTGTCATGCAAAACTCAGGATTTGGATTTTTGAATATCAAAATTAAGCCAAACACCGAAACCGCCAGCATTGCTTTTATTGAAGATACTTTTAAAAAGCTATTCCCAATGAATGCTTTTGTTTATAAATTCAAAGAATTGGAAAACCAAAAAGCCTATGAAACAGAACAAAAGTGGAAACAAATCATGCTTTTTGGGGCTATTCTGACCATTTTTATATCTTGTATAGGCTTATTTGGTTTGGCGACCCTTTCTGCCGAAAAACGTACAAAAGAAATCCGAGTTCGTAAAGTATTGGGAGCGTCTGCAGGAAGTATTGTCACGCTACTTTCAACCGATTTTGTCAAATTAGTAAGTATTTCATATGTATTTTCTTTCCCAATCGGGTTTTATGTAACTCAAAAATGGTTAGAGAATTATCCTTACCGAGCTGAACAAAATTGGTGGATTTTTGGCATAACAGCTCTTATTACTTTAAGTGTTGCATTAATTACAGTTGGTTGGCAATCTATCCAAGCCGCTATAATGAATCCCGTGAAGTCACTGAGGTCGGATTAAGGAAAATGTAGAATGGAAGAAAGAGCAAGAATAAAGAATTTAAGGCCCTTCGTTTCCAAATTACATGCTCCAGAATCTTTCCTCAATATAATTAATAAAATAAAAAATCATGATATCGAATTATCTCAAACTCGCCATTCGAAACTTATTAAAAAATAAAGTTTTCAGTATCATCAATATCGGTGGTTTAGCCATAAGCACTTCTGTGTGTCTCCTGATCATATCCATCATTGCAGATCAAAAAAATTATGATCAGTTTCATACTAAAAAAGATAGGATATTTAGAGTGCTTACGAATACAGGAAGTAGTGAGATGGCTACATCATCTTTTCAGCTGGGAGATGAAATAGTAAGTAAACATACCGGAATAGAAAAGACTGCTACACTGGTAAGAGGGTTTGGGGGAGATATATTCTATAATGATAAAATGGCTTCCGGTGGCGGTTATTTTGCCGATAGAAATTTATTCGAAATATTTGATTATAAATTAATAGAAGGCGACCCAAATACAGCCTTGAATGCTCCACGTTCTTTGGTTATTTCTGAAGCCCTTTCCAAACAACTTTTTTACAATGAAAATCCAATCGGTAAATCTGTACGATTTAAAAATACAGGTGTGAATCCCATTGGTGTGGATCATGGCAATCAGGAAACCGACTATGGTTTATTTACCATTACCGGAATACTTTCACCGAATCCCGGGAAAACACATTTGCCTTTTCAAGTATTGACTTCCTTGGAAACCATCAGAGCTTTGGCAAAAGATTCTATCCTGAATACCGATTTCAATAATTGGGAATTGGTTTGGGAATGTCATAACTACGCTCTGTTATCCGAAAATAATTCACAGGTAGATTTACAGGTGGCGCTGGACAAGATTTCAAAAGAAAAATTTACTAATGTGCCTTATTCCTTCAAAGCTCAGGCACTTGGAGAAATTACACCGGGACCTATGGTGGGCAATACTTCTCATGTATTTATTCCTAAAATGTTCCTGATCTTTCTGGCCGGACTCTGTCTGATCATCATTTTATCAGCTGGATTTAATTATACCAATCTTACCTTGGCAAGATCATTCACAAGAGCAAAAGAAGTCGGCATACGAAAGGTATCTGGTGCTAAACGGGGACAAGTATTTTACCAATTTATTTGTGAGTCCGTGGTCATTTCTTTGGCATCATTTGTACTTGCCATTCCATTGTTGTTTATCCTGCAAAATATATTTTCAAAATTTGTCATCAATCAATACATCAATATTACTTTCGAACATGATCCTTCACTCTATTTAATTTTTATAGGTTTCAGCATTTTAATAGGAGTATTAGCCGGATTTTTTCCATCTCTATATGTTTCAGCATTTAGTCCTATTCAGATTCTAAAAAATGTAACCAATATAAAAATATTTAAAAAGCTATCACTCCAACGTGGCTTGCTTTTGGTTCAATTTTGTTTCTCATTGATTTTTATCATTTCAGCAGTGCTTGTTTTCAGGCAAACTGATCATATTTTTAATTATGAATACGGATTCAATAAAGACAATGTCATTAATATAACTCTGTATAATTCTGATAATTATGCCAGATTTGCGCAATCGATTAGCAGCCATAAAGATGTCTCTGCCATTGGCGCTGCCAGTCTTCTCCCTAGTGCCGGCAGAGGTACCGGTATGCAAATCTGGAAAACTGAGGGTGGAAAGGATACTGTACAAACCCAATACATTGATATTGATGCTAAAAGCCTGAATGTTTGGGATATTGATCTTGTAGCAGGCAAAAATCTGCCTGATATCCCGGAAGTAAATAATGAAAAGTATATATTAATTAACGAAAAGCTTTCAAAAGATCTCAAATTTGAAACTCCAAACCAAGCAATTGGTCAAAGAGTGGTTTTAAGTGAAAATAATGTCGAAATCGTAGGAGTAGTTAAGGATTTTCAAAGCCAAAGTGTGACAAGCGAAATTAAACCATTGATGCTGCGAAACAGACAATCTGAATTTAGATATGCTACTATAAAAGTAAGTGGTCAAAACAATCAGGATGTTTTAAACCGACTTGAAACCAAATGGAAAGAAGTCAATCCTACCACAAAATTTGAGTATAAATATTTTGATCAGGAGCTCCAAAGTGTTCACACAGTATTTACAAATATTGCAGCTATTCTAGGTTTTATTGCCTTTCTCGCAGTACTGATTTCTTGTTTGGGTTTATTGGGTATAGCCATTTATACTTCTGAGATAAGACGAAAGGAAATCGGGGTACGCAAAATTTTGGGTTCAAGTATATTTGAGATCATTGTACTGCTTTCCAAAAGTTACATTTTTCTCATCAGTGCTGCCATGGTCATAGCTGTACCTATTGCGTATTTTGTAAATAATGCCTGGCTCAATTTTTTCCCATCAAGAATAAATATTAACCTGATATCAATACTAATCAGTATACTCTTTATGGTGGGAATCAGCTTTCTCATTGTTTTTTCTCAATCCTGGCGAGTGGCCAAAAGTAATCCTGTGGATGCTTTGAAAGCGGAATGATCTGAATGACGACGAAAGGACAAATCTCATCACTTAATAACTAATATCTAACAATGCTTCGCAATTACTCTAAAATCGCCTATAGAAACCTGTTGAAAAACAAGGTGTATTCGCTGGTAAATATCGGTGGCATGGCCATGGGTATAGCGGCTTTTATTCTTATACTTGAATATGTAAGTCTTGAAAAATCCGTGGATAAATTCCATACCCAAATAGAGCAGACTTATCGACTTCTCAATGAGAGTCCCAAAGGCGATATGTGGAAAGAGCATGCACCGGGATGGGCGGATCTGATTAAAAAAAGAATTCCTGAAATCAAAGAATTTTGCCGTTTTGATGATGGCAATGGCAAAGGTGTGGTGCGATCAAATGACAAAAACGTATCCCTCAAAGAAGAAAGAGTGAGTTATGCTGAAGGTAATTTTTTTACTTTTTTCTCTTTTGCACTTACAGCAGGAAGGCCTGAAGATTTTGACAAACCCAATATTGTTTTTATTTCAGAAAATCACGCCAATAAATATTTCGGAAATGAAAATTCTATTGGTAAAATTTTAATACTCAGCAATCAATTTGGAACGCAGAATTATACTGTCGGTGGCATTTTTAAAAACATAGGAGAAAACTCAAGTATCAATTACGATATGTTTTTCTCCTTGCAAACCCTTAAAAATCCTGCCAACTTAAATGGAAATGATTGGGCTGATTTGGAAAATCTGGATTCACAATACATAGATACTTACTTTTCACTAACTGATAATTCGGAAGACACCAAAGTAGAAGATAAATTAAATGCACTGAGAAAGGAGTTTGATCAGGATAGTGATGGCGCAATATTCAGGCTGCAACCATTTTCAGAAGTACATTTGGGTGCATCTTTTGATGACAAATTTCCGCATTCCGGTGATGTAAAATATGTCTATATGCTGATTGGTATAGCTTTTTTGATACTATTGATTGCATGGTTTAACTACATCAATCTTAGTACCGCCAATGCCATGAAACGCGCAAGTGAAGTAGGTGTACGAAAGGTGATAGGTGCTACACAAAGCAATCTGGTTTATCAGTTTTTATGTGAATCCATTTTTGTAAATCTTTGTGCAGTTATATTGGCGGGTATTATTATCGTAATGATTCAACCACTATTTAATGATTTGATGGGAAAATCTATGTCTGTCAAACATCTTGCAGCTACACCTATGTGGATGATGAGTCTTGGTGTAATGATCGTTGGATCGTTGGCGGTAGGAACATATACGGCTTTTCTTTTATCAAAATTCAATCCCGTAAAAACACTAAAGGGGAAGATGGCAAAATCTTCAGGTGGTGTTTTCCTAAGAAAATCATTAGTTATCTCACAGTTCGGAATTTCTATAGCATTGGTATTGGCGACCGTACTGATTTATAGTCAGTTGCAATACATGAAAAACCGAGACAAAGGACTGGATATTAATCAATTATTGGTCATCAATGGCCCTGAAATAGGTAAAGACAGTACCTATGCACAAAGAAAAACTGCTTTTTTTAATGAGCTCGAAAGACAGAGTTTTGTCAAAGATTATGCAGGTTCTGGCAGTGTACCGAGTAAAGGATATAATTTCAGAACAGGCGGTTTTACACAACCCGGCTCCAAGGCTGGTGATGAAACAAAAGCTTATGCCTTCAGTATAGTAAGCGAAAGATATTTTGATGCTTATGGCGTAAAATTGGTTGCCGGAAGGAATTTTACCAATGCGGAATGTAATGTAGAATGGAATGACAACAGTAAAGTAATATTAAATGAGACAGCGGCAAAAGAATTGGGATTTGCATCAGCTGAAGATGCTGTAAAGACAAAAGTAAAATGGGATGAAAGGTATTTGGACGTTGTCGGTGTGATTAAAGATTATAATCACTTGAGTTTGAAAAACAAAATTGATCCCATCATATTCTATCCGCAAGCATCATCGGAATATATCACCGTACGATTGACTCCTGAAAATATGAGTGATAAAATCGGTTCATTGGAAGGACTTTATAAACAATACTTTCAGGGCAATCCTTTTGAATATACGTTTATAGATGAAAATTTTAATAAGTCTTATGCCATTGAGCAACAATATGGTGCATTGTTTTCGATTGCTGCCATTTGGGCAATTTTTATAGCATGTCTGGGGCTTTTTGGGTTAGCTACTTTTACTGTTGAATCGCGGACCAAAGAAATAGGTGTCAGAAAAGTACTTGGTGCTTCCATTCCGAGCATTATCCAATTATTATCCAAAGATTTTGTGGTGTTGATCGCCATTGCGTTGATCATATCTTCACCTATAGCCTATTTTCTGATTGAAAAATGGTTGGGTAATTTTCCATACAGAATAGATATCGAATGGTGGCATTTTGCTGTGACGGGAATCATTGCCTTTATTTTTTCAATATTATCCATGAGCTATCAAGCCATCAAAGCAGCACTGATGAATCCTGTGAAAAGTTTAAAAACAGAATGATTTTAATGATGAACAATTTGAACTATCAGAACAATTAATTGACAATCACTAACACCCAATATATTATTTATGCTCCGTAATTACTTCAACATTTCTCTCAGGAATCTTTGGAAACATAAGACTTTTTCATTGATAAATCTCGTAGGTCTTTCACTTGCATTTGCAACAAGTTTACTCCTTTTTCTGACCAGTTATCAGGAGTTTACTTACAATCATGTACATCAAAACATGGATCATATCTACAGGTATTATCTTAAAGTAAATAGAGCTGAAGAGACAAATTTCGGTAGTACTGTGCCTGCTCCCGTGAAAGATGCTTTATTGGCAGACTATAAAAAGGAAATAAAACACATCTCCAGGATCAGAGACATCAGTTTTGTAGTCAAGTATAAGGATAAAACCATCTCAGAAGGTGCTGTGGCGGTCGATGCAGACTATGCAAAAATGTTTAGTTTTGATTTTATCGAAGGCTCTGCAGAGACCGCTCTAAGTGATTTGAGCAATATTGTGTTGAGAGAAGATGTGGCTAAAAAAATATTCGGTGATGAACCAGCCATGGGAAAAATAATCATGGCAGAGATTGGAGACAATCCGGTACCACTGAAAGTGAGCGGCATCACAGCCAAACTACCGGACAATACCAATATTGAAAACGATATGATGATACGCTATGAAATAAATCCTGACTATATAGCTAATAAAGACAATTGGAATAATTCAAGTTCCAGTTTATATGTACAAGTAAACGATGGCATCACCCATTCAGAACTAGAGAAAAGCCTGAAATCATTTGGCCCTAAATACTATAAAGACGCTATCGAGCAGGTTAAAAAAGAAGGTGGAAAACCAGATGAAAATGGAGATATCATCAGCGCAAAAATGCTGCCATTTGATAAAGAACATTTTGACCGAAATATCGGTGGCAGGGGTGCAATGAGTATCATTTATCCTTATACACTTCTGATTATCAGTATTTTTATAATATTTATAGCATGTATTAATTTTGTTAATCTCAGTATCTCCCGGTCCATATTACGAGCGAGAGAAGTAGGCATCCGCAAAGCATTGGGTGCAATACGTGGTCAGGTCATGGGGCAGTTTTGGGGTGAAGCTTTGGTGACTTGTTTGATATCCTTGATGTTAGGCATTCTATTTTTCAAATTAAGCATTACAGGTTTCAACGCATTATTTAACACAACACTGTCTTTCCAACTACTTTACAATCTTAACATCCTGGGAATAGTTGGTCTGGTATTTTTACTCATTACTTTTGTAGCTGGCGGATATCCGGCCTGGTTTATATCTAAAGTCAATACCATTGAAGTCTTGAAAGGAAAACTGAAAACAAGCAGTGGATCGGGCTTACTCAGGAAAACGCTGATAGTGAAACAATTTACCATCTCTGTACTACTTATCAGCTGCACGTTCATCATCTGGTCTCAGTTGCAATATCTACGTACCAAACCACTGGGTCTTGACCAGAATCATGTCATCAGTGTGCCCGTAGGTCGTGAAGTAGAAGGCAGCAGAATGCTTACATTGCTAAAATCCAAACTGAGTGGTCACCCGAATATTATCAACATCACAGCAGCCGATAATAATATTGGGTACGGTAAGGACAATTCGTCATCCAAGTCACAATTTGGTATCATGCATGAAGGCAAAATGGTCAATACCAATGGACTATTTGTTGATTTTGAATACTTAAAAACCATGGGAATAGCGCTGAAAGAAGGCAGAGATTTTTCTGCAAATTTTCCTTCGGACTCCACCAAAGCGTGCATTATCAATGAGAGTATGGCTAAAGTATTGGGTAGCAAGGATTTGATAGATAAAAAGATCGAGCTTAATGAAGGTAAAGTCATAGTAGGCATCATAAAAGACTACCATTTCGAATCGCTCAAAAACAATATCGAACCTATCACGCTCATGATCAATGGTTTTCCTTACACCCATATTTTCATAAAAATTGCGGACAAGAATGTAGATGCCACTTTAGCCGCCATCGAGACAAGTTACAGAGAGATCGCTCCCAATTCAGAGTATCTCGGATCATTTCTTGATGAAAACAGAAATGAACAATACAGAGCAGAACGACGGTTTACACAAATGTTTATATATGCAGCCATTCTGGCGATCTTCTTATCCTGCCTTGGCTTATTTGCCATAGCAGTCATAAATATTACGGACAGATTTAAGGAGATAGGCATTCGCAAAGTGTTGGGTTCGTCGATTGCAGGTCTAATTTGGGAACTGAGCAAAGATTTTATGGTGCTTGTTTTGATTTCTATATTTATCGCTGCACCATTTGCCTATTATTTTATGGAACAATGGCTGAGTGATTTTGCATATAGGATAGATATACAATGGTGGTTTTTCGCTTTATCCGGCTTCACTGCGTTGGTTATAGCTTTCTGTACTATCAGTTTCCATGCCATCAGAGCAGCGCTGATGAATCCTGTGAAGTCGCTGAGGTCGGAATGATGGAGAACGGAGAATGGAGAACGGAGAATGAAAATAGAACAATAATTAATTCGACTTTGTTAAATTTAAAAATAAACCTATGACAATTAAAAATTACGAAAATATTTCTACATCGATAGATAAATCTTCAGTCATAGCCTTTGAAAAAATTATTCAGGATTGGAAAAAAAAATTGCTTTATAGAATCTTTAAACCAATTGTATGGTGATTTGAAACATTATAAATCCATGTAAATTTAATTTTAAGAAGACACAAAGTTCTGAAACCCATAATAATGATGCTCCTTTTTTAATTCTACGCTAACAGACAGAATTGAAATAAAAAGAATTACTGAATCAAGGGCAACTCAATCCTTACAACCACACCTTGCCCGCTTTTATCATTTTCTATACTAAATTTTGCATGAGACTTCAATTTCAGATTTAGGAGGTATATACGATCGGTGACTATTTGTTTTGCACGACTGATGTATCCCTTTGATTTTTCGATCTGATTATTCAGACCCCGACCATTATCTCTGATTTCTATAAGTGTACTATTATCCTCATTTCTAAAGATGATGGAAAGGTCACCTTTGTAATCAATATTAGCAAAACCATGTTCTATTGAATTCTCAATAAATGGTTGTATAATCATCGATGGTAACAAAACATCATCGGGGCTTTCAATGGCGTTTAGAATTTTAAAATCAAATTTATCGGGAAATCGAAGTACTTGTAACTTAAGGTATTCCGTTAAAAAGTCTATCTCCTGATGAATGGTTACATACTCGCGGTATGAATTTTCCAGAGTTTCACGCATGATATAGGAGAATTTTGAGAGATTTTCGGCTATTGACATGTTGTCCGTTTCATTGATGGCAAAACTCTGTAATGAAGCCAATGCATTGAAAAAGAAGTGTGGGTTCATTCGGGCCCTGTTGAGCCTTTGTTCGGTTTCAAGGATTAATTTTGTATTTTTCAGATCTTTTTGTTTGAAATAAAAATATACAAAACTCAAAGCACCAATTGTGAGAGCCAATAGCAGAAGGAAAAAAAGTTGGTTTCTTTTTAGATTGGAAATAGTGAGATTACTTTCAGCTTGTGCAGTCTTTGATTCCAAATTTGCGATTTTTGATATATTCTCTACATTGCTAAGACTATCTTTAAAGGTATAATATTTATTTGCATAAGCAAAGGCGCTTTGAAAATCACCCATTTCTCGTAAGATATCCATTTGAATTTGATATCCATTCATCATTTGGGGCAGCGCTCCTATCTCCTTGTGAATCATTATAGAACTATCAATATGAGATCGTGCTAATTTCAATTGATTGGTCTTTAAAAAAATCTCTCCCAAATCCTGATGATTTATACCTAATTCCGGTAGATCATCCGCTTTACAATTGGCAAGATTTGTAAACAGGTACTTTTTTGCAGACTCCCATTCCTTTTTATTAATGTGCAGACTTGCCAGCCTTGTATTGATCAGGAATTGTGTTTTTCTGGATGGAGGTACAATTTTGCTTAACTTCTTTAATTCGTTGCAAAGCATTTCAAAAGAATCCAAATATTTTTTTTCACCGGTATCTTGATATTCATGCAAATATAATTGAGCAATCCTGATATATATATTCAATTTTTCTTCGTCATTCTTTAATTTAAGGATCAAAGGCTGAGCCTCTTTTATTTTCGACCATTTCTGATTTTTCAAGCCCATTCTATCATAAATTTTGGCTATTTGCAGGATAGACTTTGTTAAGTTGGTACTATCTTTTGCTTTCTCAAAAAATTTGCTAAGTGAAATATTCACAACCAGAGATGCATCAAATTTTGATTGGTGTGTTAGAACATTATCTAACTTCTTTAGTAAGGATATATGAATTTTATCTTCACATTTGGATTTTTTTATTAAATCCTTAGCAATACTTATTTGTTTTTCAGCTTCCTGATAGTTTTGAATTTTTAAATTTGAATTGTAAGACTCCACTAAATAATATAATCTGCAAACAGCATCACCTGAGTCTTTAAGATGTAGATATACATCCGTTGTTTTTATCGTGTCTATTGTTTCACAGGTACATTTATCCTGGCTAAATGCCAAAAAACACATTGGGAAGGATAACAACAGTACAAAGATCTTCTTCATTTATAACATTTCATTACTCAAATAAATTTCGCAAAAATATACTATCAGCTGAATAATTTACCCTCCAAGTTTATTGGAGTTAAGCATATGTTTAATTTTTGATTTTTTTCACATAGTGGTAATTTGGTCCTTGTTCTATCAGCGTAAATTTGTCATCATGTTGTGATCTGTCGGCCCTTGGTACAGGTACCACCTTGCCATTTTTTATCACAAAGGTGTACTTACTCTTTATTGTACCGGATGGTTTGTAAATTTCAGTTTCTACGCTATAGTTACCGTCAGTCATATCTTTAGTGTAAACGTAATCATGTGAGTGGTTATCGTTTATCCTTCTGTTTACCGGAGGATAAGCATAAAAAGCATTTTGATTTCTGACCCATCTCCCATTTTCAGCAAATACCGATCCTTTTTCCAGTGTTCTTTGAGGATTCTGTGCGTCATAGTTGCCTATCACTTTGCCATTGCGCAATAGTTTTGCTGTGTATGGATAATGAATCGTTTCATTCCACTTTGATTGATTGGTCACTTTGACATCTTTTTCCGGCATATAGTGGCTAAAAATAAAATCGCCATCACTGTTAAATTCGATTCGTCCCCAGTCTTCCCATTCACCACGCATGATATACAATTGTTTGACAGGCGAATAGGGATCTTTATTGCTGATTTTTTCTATATTTATTGGAAAAGTATAGAAATGATTGTCATTGATATAAAACTTTAAATCATAACTCCCTTCAAAAAGATTCGTATAAGCAGGATACATCGGATCTGTGCCTCTGTCGTCAATTTTCATTTTATAAGCAGGAAGGATTTCAGGTTCTGCTCGATAATAAAAAGTCACTTTTTTTTCTCCATTTTGTTTATCTATGACATCCAAATGCATAGCTGGTGGATAGTAAGAGTCATATTTATTAAAATTCATAGGCTCACCTTTTATATCCTTTTCCGGTAAAAAGAAAACATGAAAACCATGTGGCCTGAAGTAACCCGACGTAGCATCATAATATAAATGGTCCTGGTCCAACAAACTATACCACGCCACCGCCGGTGCAAGTACAGAGCTGTTCATATCAGCTATCTGTACTGTAGATTCGGGTTTTGTCTTTTTATCAGTTGTGTTTTGCTGCGGTTTATTTCTTTCTCTCAGTTTTTCAGAGCCTGTGGACTTTTTTACATTTGTTTGTGTTGAATTATCTTTGTCGCTTTCTGATTTGACATTAGGTGTTACTTTTTCATCTTTGGGTTTTACTGTAGCTTCCGTTTCATTTTTTGTGGTTTCTTTCACCTTCTTTATCATATTGCCGACTTGCGATATAGCAGGTATGTAAAAAAGAACAAGGCAAAGAGAGATTAATTTTATACTTTTCATTTTGTATGGATATTTTAATGTAAATATATCCGGCATTATGATCATCCACAACGGAGGATATATAACTGTACCTCAATATTACATATCTATCTTCAAAACATTAATAATTGTCATTTCCTGCAAATTTGACATGCTGATGGTTTTGGGCTATTGTTGAGCAATCCTCTCCAAAATTTAACTAATATAAAGCTTTTCTATCGCATTGAGTATTTCATCTTTTTTTCTAAACGAAATAGGTATTTGCGCATTATTTTCGAGGTGAATGGTCAGACCGTCTGTTTTGTCGATGGATTTAACTTTTCCTAAATTGACCAAATAACTATGATGACACCTGACAAAATTCAATGCACCAAGCAATACTTCATATTCTTTTAAATTTTTTGACACGGTCACTTCCTTTTCGTTTTCAATAAAAAAAGTAGTGTATGGTCCATTTGCTTCACAATAGAGTATATCTTTAATTTTAGTAATCTTAATGCCGTTAATATCTTTTAAAGCTATTTTTTGTTCATGTGTTTGATTCTTGTTGATAGTATCAAGCATGATTTGTATTTGACTTTTTAGATTAACTTTATCGATATTTTGCATGGCTTTAATGAGCACATTATTAAGAAGGCTTGGGCTTATTGGCTTTAGGAGGTAATCTAATGCACTGTATTCAAAAGCTCGCACGGCATAGTGATTGTGTGCCGTTGTAAAAATTAATTGCGCCTGTAAATCATTGACTTCTTTAAAAATATCAAATGCTAATCCGTCATCCAATTCGATATCAAGAAAAAGAATATCAGGATTTATTTGTTGGATGGCATCGATGCCAGTTCGTACGCCTTCCGCCTCAAAAATTACATATTGATCATCTGTGTTAAAATGTTCGATCATTTTGACCATGGCTTTTCTGATCGGCTGTTCATTATCGATTACTAATATTTTTATTTTCAAAATAGCCTTAATTTAGGAAGTAAAGTTACTGATTTATTATCAATTCTGATTGACAGACATAATTTCAAAAAAAAATAGAGCATCAAATCAAAAGAAATGACGCTCCATTACAATAGCTATTGGGGTCTTAAGAGTATGTTTAAAAAAATTTCTTATTTGTAAATCAAGAGATTATGGTTCTGGCGATAAAATAGTCAACGCTTTTAGTGAACTAAATAAAGAGTTTGTTTTGAAGCCAGGTTCGTAATACATTGATTTTAAGGCAATAAAAATTTAAACATACTCTAA
The DNA here is from genome assembly GCA_016714445.1 of Saprospiraceae bacterium. Taxonomy (GTDB): domain Bacteria; phylum Bacteroidota; class Bacteroidia; order Chitinophagales; family Saprospiraceae; genus OLB9. The sequence goes on from JADJNF010000009.1 coordinate 858,098, forward strand.
TCTACCAAATTAATGTCGAAGCAATAATTTTTCTATTTTTCGGAGTCCGTTGGCTTTCGTTACTTCAATAAAGTATATTCCATTTTTTTGGCTTGAGATATCAATAATATCATTTTCTTCACGTATAGCATATGACTTTTCAAAAACAAGTTGACCCACCTGATTAATGATTCTTAATTGACTTACCTGGTCCATATTTCTGATTTTCAACCATCCGTTGCTGGGATTTTCAAATAATATCTCTTCATTCTGCAACATATTGGTTGAAATATTTGATGGTCTATTTGATATACCACTAGCTTGAATGTTCAACCAATAGTCTTCTATTTCAACGCCAGTCCCGGGAGCGATATTTGGCTGAATTCCTCCATTGGCAGTTTTCATGATCACTCTCAGTCGTGCTAAACCCGGAGTAGCTGTGGTAGGAATAGTAAGATTTAGATTGATTATATTAGCATTAAAGGCAGCTCCGACTCCAAACAACCGCTCATTTAAATCCAATATGTTATTGCCATTCATATCAAGATAGATGGCATAATTTTGTTTGGTGTAAGCTGCTGTACTACCCATGCTCACTTTAAATTGATATACCTGGCCTGTCACAACATTGGTAGATAAACCAGTATTGATATAGCCACCGGATTCTGCACCTGAAACCCTCTCTATACTACCAACTTTAAAATAATCAATAAAAAATGAGCTGACAGGCGGTGGCGGCGCTGCCGGTGTTTCGAAAGATGCAAAAGTAGAAAAATTATACCCATTCACATACGGGCAAATGGCTGATACTCTATATAATACTGCATTTCCTGGTTGTAGTCCAGTAAGCAAATATGAATTACCTGCCACTGTGGTAGTACCTGATGGCAAAGGAGAGTTATTGATAAACCACTGTACAAAATATCCGGTTGCCTGGGGTAAAGCCTGCCAATTTAAAACAGCTGAATTTTGGGTAATATTACTGGCCGGATAACTCACTGGAGCGGGACATGATGGAATAAGGGTAGAAAATTGTGAAATAACCGGATCACTGTAGCTACCACTCATATTACAATATTGATTTACACACCACTCATATATAGTGCCGGGTACTAACCCTGACAGGATCACAAAATCATTGGTAGTTGTATTGGAAATATATCCGCCGTTGCTAAACTGTAGTGGAATCCAGGTTGAAGAGCCTAAAACTCTATACCCGACAGACCAAAGATATGTTTCTCCTGGTATTTCATTAAAACTCCAGGTTAAACGAGCGGAATCATAGCTTATATCCTGAGCCTGGACGGTAGATGCTGTAGCACAAACTGTAGTGAATGGACGAGAAATAGATGTAAATTCTCCTGCGGCACATATTGCCCTGATTCTCCACTCAAAAGAAAATCCTTGAATACTAAAAGGGAAATCATAAGTATTCGTAGTAAGTGTTTCTCTGAAAGTAACATCAGGATCCGTCCATGGGTATTGTGGATCTCTGATTTCAATAATATAAGATGATGCTCCTACATCATTCCATGTAAAAGTTACCTGAGCACCATTCTGTGACTCCGAAAGAGTTGAAGGTGCAGATGTGCATGTCGACTTACCAATTTGTAAGGACACAAATAAAACAGCAATAAATGTAATAAATTTTAAATTCATGATACTTTATATTTTTTACAAATGTCAGGCGTAGTTGACAATCAACATACAGGTCTTTTATGAGTGTTGGTATTGATTTAATAAGTGTATATGTTTTTTCAAGAGTAATTGAGATGTAATCATGATTTTATGAAAATTTAATACAATAGATACATATCTTCAAAAGTTTTATTGGGCTGATGAATGTCTGAATTAGTACTCAAAAATTTACTTTTTTGTACTCGCAAATAAACTAATCAGCAATTATTATTTTTACTGTAATGAAATCATAAATATTTCTAAGACATGGACAGAAAAGATTTTATTACAAAAGGAATTATGGGTTCGGTCTTTTTTTTATCTACTGCTGCATCAGCAAATGTTGTAAAAAACGAGAGATGAACTGAAAGAACTGGAAGTATTAGGATTTAATTATAGCGAATACAATAAAAAATACGGATCAAGCCGTCAAGTTTCTTCAGATTTGGGTATTTTCCAATAAAAAAAATGAAAATCCAAGATATTTCCAGATAACATTGAATATCAAAGACAGGCATAATAAACTGCTACAAATTATATCACCAAGTGGTGATGATGAAGGTGTAAGGATTCATCAGAATGCCTGATTTCATCTCGGAAAATTTTATAAAGACTTTCAAACAAAATATGAGCTTAAGGATAAAAAGAATGGTGTGTATGTTTTTGTGTTGAATGGACAATTTATAATCACCCGATCAGAATTGGAAAAACTTGATGGTTAAGTGATTTGTGTTTTTGATCATCTTTCTTTAAATGAAACTGCTCAAGATGAAGAGTTGCTTCTCATGGAAGTGCCTATGAGTTTACAATAAAAAGCCAATGTAGAAGACCTATAGTTTTTAAAGATTTTATAAGATCTTAAATACCCGAAATTGACTTTTAATTTGTAAATTTGTATTGAATTATTCAAAACAATGTATAAATCAACAACAAATGTCATACAATATAGGAACAAAAGAAAAGCCAATGCTGCTCAAGACTCCACCTTTGAGCAGTGAATATACCATGCACATAGACCAGAAGGATGGGAAAGATATCCTGGTATGTACCGTAGGGAAAACTATTCTTCATTATAATATCAATTGCCTGAGCGACCTGCACAAAATGCTCAAAGATCATGGCGACTGGATGGAGTTGGGCAGTGCTGATGAACAAAAGCCAGCCAAAGAAGGCACTGTGGAAGCATGGGGAAGATCAGAAAGTAACCCCAATGGTGGTTGGTATGGACTTAAAAAAGGGTTTAGAGGTAGATTTGGCATGTATATACCACCTTTGATGGAAGCACTTGGACTCGCTGAAGTAACGCATGATCCGAAAAACAATAAAATGAGAGCCATTTAATTGTAATTCATAATGCTGACAACCAAAAATCTGGTCCTAATACCCTGCGATGCAGAAATTTTACAAGCAGCTATCACAGGAAATGAAAGGCTGGCAGAAGTATTGAGAGTAGAAATGCCTGATCATCGGACAGAGTTCGGACCGATGGCTTTTCAATATGCTTTGGACATGTTGCAGGTCGATACCATTACACATTCATGGTGTACATATTTTCCCATACATATTGAAGACAATACGCTCGTAGGAAGTGGCGGATATAAGGGCCAACTTACTGCTGATGGCATCGTTGAAATAGGCTACGAAATTGCACCCAAATACCGCAATCCAGGGCTGGCTTCTGAATATGCTCAGGTTTTGATAGACCACGCATTCAGCAACCAGGAAGTAAAAATGATGATAGCTCATACGCTTAGTCATGAAAACCCTTCGACTTCTGTATTAACAAAATGTGGATTTACAAGAACAGAAGAAATTTTTGATCCTGAAGATGGACTCATTTGGGGATGGGAATTTAAGAAGTCAAATGACTAAACCAAAATTGAAATCATGGATTACTTCAATAAAATTATAATCGACATCGAACTCCACCATGTGGAAGGCATTCGTGAATGTTTTGAAAATGGAATCAATCCAAATGACTTGTTCCATGGAAGGTGTCTGATAGATGAGATGATCACTATGTATACACGAACCCCGAGATTTAAAGAGTGTATCAAAGTTTTTGTTGACTATGGTTTGAAATTTGAAGATCCGGTGTTGCTTGCCGTTCTAATGGACGATAGTGAGATGCTTGACAAACTGATCTTACAACAACCAGAAATAGTGATTAAAAGATATTCACTTAAGTGCACCTACACGCCATTGGAAGATGTCACTTTACTACACATATGTGCAGAATACAATCATGTGGCTTGTGCAAGAGTTTTAGTAAATTATAAAGCGGATATCAATGCTATTGCAGGTATTGATCAGTACGGTTTTGGCGGCCAGACACCCATCTTTCACACTGTCAATTCCAACAATGATCATTCCGGCCCTATGATGCATTTTTTATTGGACCATGGCGCCAATCTTGATGTCACTGTTCGGGGCATCATCTGGGGAAAAAGTTTTGACTGGGAGACATTGGTACCCTATGTAAATCCCATCAGTTATGCTATGATGGGATTGCTCCCACAAATGCATCGGTCTGAGGTAGTCATCAATAATTATGTACGGCTATTATTAAAAGAACGGTATGATATTGAATATCCCCTGAAGAATGTGCCAAACAAGTACCTGAAAACATAATAAAATATTTTGTTATAATGTATAAAGCGCTTTATATCAGCCCTATGATTCCTTCATATGACATGGAAGCCACAGGAATTTTTTTTTGTGAATTGCTTGGATTTGAAAAAGTGTTTGATTCCGGCAGTTATGCCATTTATGAAAAAAATCATCTTACTATACATATTTTACAAGCCGGACAAATCATCGGTCAAATGGAATTTTATCTCGAAGTGGATGATGTGAATAAAATTTGGGAATCTATACGAACCAAAATCGAAGGACTGAAGGTAAGACCGCCATTTGATCAGCCTTATAGAATGCGTGAACTTCACATTGAAATTCCACACACCAAAACACTCTTATTTATAGGTCAGTCAATACGTGGATAAGGATTATATTTCATTTATACTCAAAATAAATTGGTTTGCGAAAAATGCCTTTAACATTGTATTGATTTTGAGTGTAATGAAGGCATAATTTTTTTCAAAGAAAATTATCGTCGGTATAAATTTCGAATTTTAACCGACAAATGAAGAATCCGTGGTTGGATAGGCCCGAAATTTTTTGGGATAAATAAAGTCCTTTATTAATCAATAAAAATTTAACCAGGAACTTCCCCGTACACACACGTCCAAATTCGGACAAAATTTCAGCTTTGTAAAATCGTATGTAATTGACATACTGTAATTTACACATTTGGCATAATGGTAGCATTACTATATTATATTCATAGTGAAATTTTAAATCATTTACTTTTTTTAACCGCTTAAAGTTAATCCAAATGAAATTCTCTTTATTGTTAGTTTTAATATTAAATGCAGCAAATCTTATTAGTCAAGACTACATCATAGAGCATGATGGCACAAAACATGAAGGTCAAATCATCTCTTTGTCAAAAAACACTTTAACTTTTAATAATACGACAGGTAAGCTTGATCAATATAAAATCGACAGGCTATCGGTGGTTCATATTGCTGATCCGAAGTTTAAAATGAAAGGTGTAAATCTCAATAATAGTAACTTTGAGAAAACTGAAGATGGAATTCACATCGTTATGCTGAACAATCCTATTTCAAAATCAAAAGCATCATGCCAATCAGCTTCAAATTCCAGATCTACAAATCTTAATAGCAATTCAGAAAAAAGCAGTTCACTAAGTATTTCATCAGAAAATGTTGGGCCTAAGGCAAAAGTGATTTTGGAATGTGATGACTGCTCCACATTTGGTACTTTGGTGATGGAGAGTGAAGACAAATTGACCAATATCCTGTGGAATTTTGATTGCAAAGAAGGAAGCGCTTTTCCGATGGAGTTAGAAATAGATTGTAACAAGACCTACAATTTTAAGTATAAAGATGGGAATAAACAAACCATAGAAAAGAAAATCAAGATAAAATCTTGCATGAATATCATCAATGTATTTCAGTAAGACAATGCGAACGACGAACAACCGAACGATCCGATTGACGAGCAACCGAATGACGAATAACACCTGATCATCAAACTTAAAATCTTAACACCATGATACTTAATAATCTGAAAACAGGAATCCGAAATCTTTGGGCAAATAAAACCATCTCTGCGATTAATATTGTGGGCTTAAGTCTGGGTTTGAGTGCCTTCCTTTTGATTCTATTATGGGTAGAAAATGAATACAGCATCAACAAAGATGTAAAAGACAGAAATAATATAGCTGCTATTATGGTCAATCAATCTTTTGAGAGTGGTGAGGTCCAAACTTATGCTGCTACCCCACCACCATTGGCAAAAAACCTGCAGGAGTCAGGCGATGGGGTCGCAGCAGCAGCTACCGCTTCATGGGGTGACCAAATCCAGTTTTCTGTAGGTGACAATACTTTTACAGAATTCGGGTTGTATGCCAGCCCTGAATTCCTGGATGTTTTTAGTGTAGAGTTGATTGCCGGAACAAAGACATCAGCCTTAAAAAAACCAAATACCGTACTTATTTCAGAAAAACTGGCATTAAAATATTTTGGCACTAACGATCCAATCGGCAAAAACATAAAAATCCGATCAGACCAGAATTATGAAGTCACAGGAGTCATAAAAAATCAAGGTCAAAAAACCACCATGCGGTATAATTTTTTGATGCCAATCCAAGACTATTTTAGTTATAACCCATTTATGGCCAACGACTGGTCTATCAACAACGTCAGGACTTATGTCAAGTTTGACAACAATATAGATCACCTAAGTTTCAATGACAAAATTAAAGCTTTACTTCCTAAGCAAAGCGACAAACAAAAGAATTGCGAGATGTTTGTGTTTTCTATGAAAGACTGGTACCTGAAGGGTGAGTTTAAGGATGGAAAGCAGGTAGGTGGGCGAATCAAATACGTTCATCTTTTTTCGATCGTCGCATTGATCATCTTATTGCTGTCCTGTATCAATTTTGTCAATATGACCACCGCCAGCGCTACACAACGACTCAAAGAAATCGGCGTCAGGAAGAGCCTGGGTGCAAATCGCGTGGCATTGATAAAGCGATTTTTACTTGAATCCGTGTCTCTATCCATGTTATCAGGCACAATTTCTATTGGTATAGTTCTATTGGTTTTACCAATTTTCAATCAAGGTTTTGATTTACAATTGACAACAGGATTTACAGATCCTTTGCGTTTACTTTTATTCAGTGGTATAGCTTTGATTGCTGGTTTGTTGGCAGGTAGCTATCCGGCATTTGTATTATCAGGTATGGACTCAGTCGCTGCACTCAAAAAAAATATCATGACAGGAACCACGAATACATCTAATGTCAGAAAAGCTTTAGTTACTGGTCAATTTGCCATCACAATTTTATTAATCACCAGTGCAGTGATTGTCTCACAACAATTAGATTATTTTAAACAAAAAGATTTGGGCGTTGATGGTGAACATTTAGTATGGTTTCCCAATCAGATTCCTTTGGATAAGAGAGAAACGGCCATGCAAGAAATATCTGATGTGAAAGGTGTGAAGCTATCCGCTTTGTCGTCTATGACTTTTCAAGGGAGTAACAATAGAGGTCATGATGTATCGTGGCCAGGGAAAAAACCAGGTGAAGACATATTTTTTAATTTTATAGCAGGTAGCCATGATTTGCCGGCAGCATTGGGTCTGGAAGTGATTGATGGACGTAGCTTTTCGAAAGAATTCGCAACAGACACGAGTGCCGTTTTAATCAATGAAACCGCTGTCAGGCAAATGAATCTCAAGGACCCGGTAGGACAATACATCGAAACTAAAAATTGGAAAGGTACGATCGTAGGTGTTTTGAAGGATTTTCATTTTGAATCCCTGCATAGTACTATCGGACCGGTCATCATCAACTGCAGACCTGATTGGACCTGGAATATGTATGTCAAAATGGATGGCAGCAATGATGCGCTTGCTTTAAAATCGATAGCAGATATTTACCAGAAATTTGCGCCAGGTCAGATTTTCGAATACAATCACCAAAAAGATCAACCACAGTGGTTTTACAGATCTGAAAATCAGATTGCTATACTCATCAAGTGGTTCTCAGGATTTGCTGTATTTTTATCATGTCTCGGACTCTTAGGTTTGAACATATTTACCATCGAAAGAAAGAAAAAAGAAATAAGCATCCGAAAAATTCTAGGTGCCAACATCTCAAATTTATTGATGCTTGTCTCCCGTCAATTTGTTGTGTTAATCATCATCGCCATCATTTTATCGCTAATACCTTCTTATTATTTCACCACACAATGGCTTGACAATTTTGCATATAGCATTCAGGTAGAGTGGTATTATTACATTCTTGGTCCGTTGCTTGTATTTTTGATTGCTATGATGACCATGAGTATTTTGATAGTGAAAGCGTCATTGATAAATCCTGTCAAATCGTTGAATGCTGACTGATGAATGACGAACCAAGAATGATGAATAGCGATGGTCGTACCTTCAGAGAGTTTGGGTTGCGCGGGGATAAACAACCGAATGACGAACAATCTGAATGACGAACAACCGAATGATGAATAATCAAAAAATGAACAATATGATGTACAAACAAATATTCACATAACTCTAATACCTAACCATGCTCCGAAATTATTTTAAAATCGCTTGGAGGAATATCCTCAAAAACAAACTGTACAGCATCATCAATATCGGTGGGCTGGCAGTGGGTATGGCTGTGGCTATGCTTATTGGTTTATGGATTCAATATGAATTTGATTTCTATGGAGAACATAAAAACAAAAATCAAATTTATAATGTAGTCACCAATGGAAAAGTCCCTAGTTCTGGATTTAAATACACCACCCAGGCCACACCCTTGCCCTTATATGTAGAAAGTAAAAATCTGATCCCCGAAATAAAACATACTGCGATAGTTAATTGGAGAGGAAAAAACGGTCTGATGGTTGGTGATAAAAAATTGACAAAGAATGGTACTGAGGTCTCAGAAGATTTTTTTAAAATATTTCAATTCAAATTTTTAGCTGGCGACCCCAACACGGCTCTAAATGACCCTAATTCCATTGTGTTGACTGAAAGTGTTGCCAATGATTTATTTGGACAAAAGGAAGCTTTAAATCAAATGATAAGGTGGAATAATACCGACAACCTTAAAGTTTCTGGAATTGTTGAAGATATGAAAAAAGGCAGCATCTTTGGAGAAAGAGAGTATTTTATGGCCTATAAACATTTGGAAAACAGAGCGGCTTGGGTAAGAGAGTCTAAAAACAGTTGGTTGAGTTATTCTGCAATCACTTATGCTGAACTTATCCCAGATGCAAACAGAGAACTGGTTTTATCAAAAATAAAAAATATGATAAAAAACCATGATAAAACCTCTCAAAATGAAATTGGATTGCACGCCATGACCGAATGGAGGCTTTATGACGCCTTTGAAAATTGGGAAGCAAATAGTGGCCGTATCACTTACGTAAAAATGTTTGGAATTATTGGCATATTGGTACTACTGTTGGCTTGTATCAATTTTACCAATTTGAGTACTGCCCATAGTCAAAAAAGAGCGAAAGAAATAGGTATTAGAAAAGCAGTAGGTTCTGTAAAAAGACAATTAGTTATTCAATTTTTGACTGAATCCATCTTAATGGTAAGTGTTTCAATGATTCTATCCTTGATACTAATTATTAGCTTGTTGGCCGCTTTTAATTCCTTATTGGGTACCGTAGTCGTTTTTCCTATTCAAAATCCATTTTTTTGGCTTTTTACATTGGCCACTATAATTACTACTGGATTATTGGCAGGTTTTTACCCTGCATTTTACCTTTCATCTTTTACAAGCATAAAAGCCTTGAAAGGAAAATACTTAATTACAAAAACCGTTTTTTCACCCAGAAAAATATTAGTCGTAGCTCAGTTTGTTGCCTCCATAAGTATCATAATAGGAACCATAATCATATACAAACAAATACAGTTCTCAAAAAACAGGCCCTTAGGATATGATGCCAAGAATGTGGTAATGGTGGATATAAAAGATGATTTATTTAAAAATTATGACCTCGTAAAAAGCGAATTATTGGCTATTGGGATTGTCGAGAATGTAACCAAAGCTTCAAATGCCATTAGCGAAACCAGTTCTAATTCTGTAATTGAATCCTTCCCAGGAAGCAATGCCGGCGAAACAATTTCCTTGGTAAATATTGCAACCAGTAGTGATTATTTCAAAACTATTAAAATTAAACTTATTGAAGGTCGTGATTTTAATCAATCTAACATTGATGTAGATACCGACAAGGTGATTTTGAACCAAGCCGCTGTTGATTTAATGAAACTTACAGACCCCATTGGAAAAATAATTACAGAAAGAGGTGGTAAGCGACAAGAAATAATTGGAGTGGCAGAAAATGCCATTATGGAAAATCCTTTCGAACCTGTAAGAGCCACCCGTTTTATGTATGATAAATACTGGGCAAGTGTACTCATGTTTCGTTTTAAAGAGAACACCTCAGCGAGTACTGCAATTGCAAGGGTAAGTCATATTTTCAACAAATTCAACCCTTCCTTCCCTTTTGAATACCGTTTTGCAAGCGAAGAGTTTGACAAGAAATTCAAGTTTGAAGAGATGGTAGGCAAACTGGCTACATTTTTCGCCATTCTCGCCATTTTCATTTCCTGTCTTGGCCTTTTCGGCCTTGCAAGCTTTGTAGCAGAGCAACGCACCAAAGAAATCGGTGTACGTAAAGTTTTGGGAGCATCAGTAACAAGTTTATGGCAAATGTTATCAAAAGACTTTGTTGTTTTGGTTTTACTCTCTTGCCTTATCGCAGCCCCAGTTGCTTATTTTTTTATGAATGAATGGTTGCAAAAATATACTTATAGAACCGAAATAAGCTGGTGGATATTTGTGGTGGCTGGTATAGGAGCTTTGACAATTACTGTATTGACGGTGAGCTATCAAGCCATTAAAGTTTCTCTGATGAATCCGGTGAAAAGTTTGAAAAGTGATTAATAGATGGAATAAATATTGGAGGTTAGATAGAGAGAGAGAATATCATCTTCCTTGTTCTAAAATTCCATTTACCTTGCTCCAAAATATAAAATAAATGATAAGCAATTACATAAAAATCGCATGGAGGAATATCCTCAAAAATAAATTGTACAGCTTCATCAACATTGGTGGGTTGGCGGTGGGGATGGCGGTGGCTATGCTTATTGGGCTATGGGTTTGGGATGAGATGAGTTTTGATAACTACCACAACGCACATGATAGGATTGCTCTTTTGCAGAAAAACCGCAATTTTAATGGAAATGTTGTTACAGAACAATCCATGTGCCTGCCTCTTGCAGCGAAACTTCGAGAAACCTACGGCAACTATTTTGAAGAAGTGGTAGCATCGAGCTATGGTGGTGAAAAAAGTTTGACTTTCCGAGAGAAAAACATCACCAAACGAGGCTTGTTTATGGAAAAAGGCGGCGAAAAAATTCTTGATTTAGAAATTCTTGAGGGTTCACCCAAATTTCCATTGCAACCTTTTGAAATCTTGATTTCTGATAAAACCAAAGAAGCTCTATTTGGCCATGAAAATGCTATCAATCAAACCATTAACATTGACAAAAACACCCCGTTTAAAATCGTTGGGATTTTCAAATCTTTACCCAAAAATTCAACCTATCGGAGCACAGCTTTCTACGCATCTTTCGACTCGTTCGCACAAATGGAACCCTGGGTACGAGGTGCAAAAAGCCGATGGGACGAAAACTCGTTTCCTGTGTATGTGAAATTGGCAAAAAATGTAAGTGTTGCAAAAGTAAATGCTTTGATAAAAGACGAAATATATAAAGTAACCAAAGACCCATCGAAGCCCACTTTGTATCTCTATTCAATGAACGAATGGCACTTATATCCCGAATTCAAAAATGGCTTGCCCGTTTCTACAGGTAAGGACAATATTATAATTTTTGCCCTTATTGGTATCCTCACCGTGTTTTTGGCAGCTATCAATTTCATGAATTTGAGTACGGCTCGTTCCGAAAAACGAGCAAAGGAAATCGGCATTCGCAAAGCCATCGGCTCGAAAAGATGGCAAATTATAGGTCAATTTTATGTCGAAACATTTCTAATCGTTATTTTTGCTACCATTTTGGCACTGCTTTTAGCCCAAATTTCAATACCATTTTTTAATGAAATTGCTGCAAAAGAAATTGATTTTTTATGGAAAAATCCTACTTTTTGGCTAATAATGGCCCTCTTTTCTGCATTTTTAATCTTCATTTCAGGAAGTTACCCAGCTTTGTATCTATCATCTTTTCAAGTTGTTAACGTTTTGAAAGGTACGATTCAAGGTAATGCATTTGAATTTTTCTTCAGAAAAACCTTAGTCGTTTTTCAGTTTTGTATTTCCATAGTTTTGATTATAGCCACTACGGTCATTTACCAGCAAATACAATTTTCTAAAAACAGGCCACTGGGCTTTGACACCAATGGATTGGTACAAATCCGGAAAAATAATGCCGAGCTGCGTGGGCATTTTTTTCCGATGCGGCAAGATTTGCTCAATTCAGGTGCGGTGGTAGAAATGGCCGAAATGAACAGCCCAATTTCTGAATCCTGGCATTATTCAAGCGATTATACTTGGGCAGGAAAGGTTTCAACCGCCGAAGATCTGGTTTCCCTGAGCGTAACGCCCGAATTTGGCAAAACAATAGCCTGGCAAGTGGTTGATGGTAGAGATTTTTCGAGAAAATTTGGAAGTGATACTTTATCAATTATTCTGAATGAATCCGCTGTAAAACTCACAGGTATGCAAAATCCTATCAATAAGGTAATTAGAAAAGAAGGCAAGTCGCTTACCATTGTAGGTGTGGTGAAGGACATTTTGATGGACTCGCCATTCGACCCTGTTCGGCCAACTGTTTTTGAAATGATACCAGCCAATGCCCCTTTTATAACGATCAAACTTGAACCCGAATTGAGTGCATCAGCATCAATTTCAAAAATGGAAGCTGTACTTAAAAAGTACGACCCAGCGGGAAACTTCAATTATCTTTTTGCCGATAGAGATTTTAATGACAAGTTTTTTAGAGAACAACGCATGGCGAGTTTGATAAATATTTTCGCCATTCTCGCCATTTTCATTTCCTGTCTTGGCCTTTTCGGCCTTGCAAGCTTTGTAGCAGAGCAACGCACCAAAGAAATAGGAATCAGAAAAGTATTGGGGGCAACGGTCGCCAATCTTTGGCAATTATTAAGTAAAGATTTTATTGTTTTGGTAATAATTTCTTGCTTGATAGCGGCTCCAGTTGCTTGGTATTTTATGAATAATTGGCTGCAACAATATACTTATAGAACAGAAATAAGCTGGTGGATATATGTGGCGGCTGGTATAGGAGCACTCACTATCACATTATTGACAGTGAGTTTTCAAGCCATCAAAGCAGCATTGATGAATCCTGTAAAGAGTTTGAGATCAGAATAAGACCTAATATTTAACACCTAATATACAATAATGCTCCGAAATTATTTTAAAATAGCAATCAGAAATTTATGGAAAAATAAGCTTTTTTCATTTATCAATATAGTTGGCCTTGCATTGGCTATTCCCTTTGCACTACTTTCATTTTTGAACTTACAAAGTAGCTTTGAGTTTGATAACTTTCATCCTGAGGAAGAAAGAATATTTAGAGTTATAACCGATGAAAAATCCAATGATGGAATAGAGAATCATTTTGCCAGTTCTCCTTTTTCCCTGGCTGAAACACTGAATAAAGACTATCCAGTGGTTGAAAAGGCTACCAAAACAGTGCGAACCTTTGGTTGGGAAATGAGCAATAGACTCAAATCTCTAAAGGTAAATTCTCTATTTGTAGAACCTGAATTTTTTGATATTTTTGGATTCAAATTAGAAAGAGGATCGTTGCCAACCGAGATAAACAGTCTGGTGTTGAGTCACGAGATGGCCGAATTGTTCTTTAATGAAATAGACCCGGTTGGAAAAACTTTAACACACCCAACTTTTGGGGTTTTTAAAATTACAGGTGTATTGATGCCTTTCAAAAAACAAACTCAATTCAGGAGTGATGTAATGGTATCAATGGCTTCATATGTTAATTTTAATAGAAACAATTCAAATATTACTTTGTGGGGAAATTATGGAGTACATACTTTTGTAAAAATAATATTGAAGTCAGATGTAAGTGCTCTGAAATCTGCAATAGATGAGATCGCAAAAAAAACAAATCCTTATTTAGTAGCTGAAAAAAAATCCCATCAATTTCGCGTTCAAGCTATTTCTGATATTTCACCAAGTACTGAGAAGCTTCGAAACAATCCTTATGTAGAAGACTTCTTAGATATTGCATTTAATTTTTCAGTTCCTTTATTGATATTGCTTTTAGCTGGTTTTAACTACACCAATCTCACGCTTGCACGATCTCTCAGTCGGGCCCGTGAGGTAGGAGTACGGAAGGTTATGGGTGCAATGAGGTATCAACTGATTTTGCAGTTTGTTTGCGAAGCCATAGTTATAGCTATATTTTCTTTACTGCTTGGTTTTGTCTTTTTGCAAATAATGAAGCAAACGATTCATGTCAATTGGGTCACTTGGGAAGTTGAAAACCAAATAGTTATATGGTTGATTTTTCTTCTATTCACTCTAATATTAGGCTTCCTTGCAGGAATGCTGCCCGCATGGATTTTATCTGGATTTCAGTCGGTAGATGTGCTCAAAGGCAACCTTACTCCCGCCAGCTTTGGAAAGATAAGTTTTCGTAAAAGCCTGATGGTTATACAATTTATAGTATCAATGGTATTCATCTTTTGGATAGGTCACATGTATAATCAGTTTAGTTATATGGCAACTGAAAATGAAAATTATAATCGAAAAGGTATTTTTAATATAAGCATGGTGGACAAAAATTATAGTTTGCTTAAAGATGAGTTATATAAGAATAAGCGTATTGAGAAAATTGGCTTAACATCCAATCCATTCGGAGGCATCACAGCTGAAACCCATATCAAAGGACAGAAAAAAGATGAAAATCTGGCTACTTACTATTATGCTGCTGATCATAATTATATTGAAAATATGAAATTAAAATTTGTAGCCGGGCAAAATATTCCAGAGTCATTGTCAGACTCTGCCGGAAATTTTATTTTGGTAAATGAAAAGGCAGTGGAAAAACTCCGTTTAGGTACAGCACAAGAAGCAATAGGAAAATCAGTTTTTATTAATAATGATTCGGAAGTAATCATTTCGGGTGTTCTTCAAAACTTTTGCCATTACAACTATCAATTTCAAATCGAACCGGTAGTATTTCAATATAATCCTTCTCAATTTCAGATTATGTCAGTAAAGGTTGCAGATAATATAAATCAGGGTACATTTTTGACCGAAATGCAAACTGCCTGGAAAAGAATGTATCCAACTGACTTTTTGGTAAGCTCTTGGTTTGCCAATGATATGTATGAGCGCTATTACCCTGCTGAAGATATGAAAATAATGGGACTTGCTGCTCTTATTATTCTGGCTATAGCTGTGATGGGCTTACTTGGTATGGTTATTTATAGTACTGAAAAGCGAGTAAAAGAAATTGGTGTCAGAAAAGTCATGGGAGCATCTGTGTCAGAAATAGTGAGAGTGTTGTCCTGGAATTTTATGAAGCTTATATTGATCGCAGGTGCTATTTCCTTACCATTAGGCTTTGTTTCAGGGTTTGTTCTGCAAAAAATATTCATTTTTCATAGTAATATAAACATAAATTTAATGCTTGGCTTTTTTATTTCTATTTTAGTAATCGGTCTAAGTACAATTGGTTTTTTTTCTATCAAAGCAGCATTGATGAATCCTGTAAAGAGTTTGAGATCAGAATAATCTGAATGACAAACAATCGGATGACGAATGATCCGAACAATAAGCATTTTTTTGCACTCGAACAACGAAATCTTTGACATAAAAATAAATGAGTTAACACTTTAGTTATAACACTTAAAATCAAAAAATCATGCTCACCAACAATATCAAAATCGCCTGGAGAAACCTGGTAAAAAATCCTTTGTATGCTTTTATCAATGTATCCGGACTTGCTTTAGGCTTGGCCATATGTATGCTGATCACGCTTTATGTCAAAGATGAACTGAGTTTTGATCAATACTTCAGCAAAAAGAAAGAGATCTATCGTCTGGTCGTCGAAGAAAAAACACCGGAAGGTGAGATCAGAAAGTTTGGACAGACAGGAAAGGTACATGGACCTGCTTTTAAACAACAAGTGTCCGCATTTACAAACATGGTAAGGTTTCAGGAACAACATTATCCTGTAAATACCAACAATGAGATTGCTGTTCAATCCGGTTTTCTGGTGGATAGTACGTATTTCAACATGTTTGATGCTACATTTATAGATGGCAACAAGCACAAAGTCCTGCATGATCCTCAGTCAATAGTCATCACAAAAAACCTGGCAGAAAAATATTTTAACACCACATCGGCAGCCGGTAAGTCATTAAATATAAATTTTGAAGGAGAATTTCAAAATTTCACTGTCACCGGCGTTATTGAAAATCCACCGGTAAATTCCAGTATGCAGGCTGAAATGTTAATTCCTATACACAAGTCAAAAAACAAAGATAATCACTGGATTAATTTCTATCTCAATACTTTTTTCCAAATTCCTGAAGGTACAAATATATCCAATGTGGAAAAACAATTGGCTACTATTTTTGCAACGGATGCGAAAGAACAAATTGCCCAAGCTGCCAAAGAATGGAATTTCAAAAATCAGCTTACATTTAAGCTTCAGCCTTTCCTGGGTATACATTTGAGCAAGGATTTACAAGCAGTCAATGGAATGAAAAAATCCGGAAATGTGTTGTTTTCATATTTTCTATCGGGTATTGCACTGTTTATATTATTGATCGCTTGCATCAATTTTATCAATCTTTCTATTGCAAGATCAGTGCAAAGATCAAAAGAAGTAGGTGTGAGAAAAGCAGTGGGTAGTACGCGAAAACAATTGGTCATGCAATTCCTGAGCGAATCATTTTTGTTAAATGGCTTTGCATTTATACTCGGTATTATTCTGGCATATTCGGTATTGCCTGTGTTCAATGATTTATCAGAAAAACAACTGGCATTCTCCTATCTTTTTGATGGAAAGTTGATAGGTATTTTTATTGGAATATTTATTTTGACAGGATTATTGGCTGGTTTTTATCCTGCATTGGTACTTTCAGGATTCCGGCCAGTAGAGACCTTGTATGGCAGATTAAGTTTAGGAGGAAAAGGTTTATTGCAAAAATCATTGATTGTTTTTCAGTTTTCTTTGGCTTCTTTTTTTATCATTTTTGCCATTGTCCAATATCGTCAGGCCAATTTTTTTGTAAGCAAAGACCTTGGATACATTGATAAAAATTTAATAGAAATAAACGCAGAAGGAATGACCCCATCTAATATTGTCGTCATGGAAAATGAACTGGAAAAAGAGCCTGGTATTCTAAGTGTAGCTCCAATAAACCCATGCTGTTGGATGACAGGAGTAACAACGCCAGATGGGAAAGAAATAGCTCCATATATGAAAATCACCAATCATAATTTTGTAAACACAATGGGATTGTCTATCAAAGAAGGACGTTTTTTCTCGCCTGATTTTCCAGGTGATTCCACCCAGTCAGCAATAGTAAACGAAGCGTTTGTAAAAGCCGCAAATATGAAAGACCCTGTTGGTCAAACCATAAAAGTTATGAATCGTGACAATTACCAAATTGTGGGAGTTATGAAAGATTACCACCATACTTCACTGTATGAAACTGTCCAGCCACAGGTATTTATCTCAAACCCGCAGAATGGATATGGAGCATTCGCCATTCGTGTCAATGATACAAACCTCCCAAAAACACTTGCCCATATCAAAGAAGTTTTTAATGCTCAGTTCCCTACTCAACCATACAAATATGACTTCGTTGATGAAGTAAATGCAAAGCAATATGAGAGGGAATTTAAAATGAGACAAATGATTTTATATTCTGCTATGTTGATCATATTTATATCTTGTATAGGCATGTTTGGTCTTGCAGCACTCACGGCACAGAAGAGAACTAAAGAAATAGGTATCAGAAAAATAATGGGTGCAAGTATCAGCAGCATTGTGAATATGATGTCAATGCAGTTTTTCAAATTGGTCACCATTGCTTTCATCATAGCTGCACCGATCGCTTTCTTCGCTATAAATAAAATACTTGAGAATTTACCCTACAGAGTATCTGTCGGTTTTGATATTTTTGCCTATACATTGCTGAGTGTGATTTTTTTATCATTTATCACTTCAGCATATCAGGCGTTGAAAACAGCGATGATGGACCCTGTGCAGGCGATTAAGACTGAATAAATGATCGGCAAATGATAAAATAAGGACTAAAATTTAGAAATTGGATATCTATTCTTCTATGTTCCATAAAAATTTAAATGCATGGTAAGCAATTACTTCAAAATAGCCTGTCGCAGTTTCCTGCAAAATAAAGTGTATTCTTTAGTCAATATAGTGGGACTTTCTATTGCCATGACGGTCCTCTTACTCATATCCTTGTATGTTAAGGATGATCTGTCATTTGACCGATTCCACTCAAAAGGTCATCATATATACAGGCTCGTGTCTGATACAAAAGACGGCAAAGGCGAAATCAGGAAATCAGGAATTACAGGTCATATTCAAGGTCCGGTATTCAAAGAAGAGATCCCTGAAATTGAAGCATTCTGTCGTTTTAAAAATGGCTGGTACACTTTAGTCAAAAAAGAAAATACAGCGCTTGAAGAAAATTTAATCTATGCTGATAACTCAGTGTTTTCGATGTTTTCTATTGATGTATTTTATGGTGATCCCGGCACAGCTTTAAAAGGTTTGAACAACATCGTTATTACTGATTTTATAGCAGAAAAGTATTTTAATACAAAGGAAGCTGTTGGAAAAGTGCTCATGGTCGGTGATGGTGGCAGCGAGCTGAAGCCATTCCAAGTATCTGCAGTAGTGAAGCGAATGCCTTCCAATTCTTCCATACAGTTTGATTTAATGTGTTCTTTTGAATATATTCTCTCAGATGATAGCCAGTATTCTTCACCACAATCATGGGTAAATTCCAGTTTAAATACTTTTGTAATGCTCGGTCCAAATTCTGATTTTGCCACAGTAGAAAATAAACTGCAAAAAGTAACCAATCAACATATCGAAAAAGAAATAAGCGATGATAAAAAGCTGGATCCCAAGGCAAGTTCTTTTCAGATGAAGTTTCATTTGCAACCATTATTCAATATGCACCTGGATCCGGATTATTTTGCATCCAATGGGTTGAGATTCTGGTCAGATGTCAAATACCCAAAAATCATGTCAGGACTTGCTATATTGTTGCTTATCCTGGCCAGTATAAATTTTATCAATCTCACGCTTGCCCGCTCCTTACAACGCAGCAAAGAAATAGGTATTCGCAAAACCACCGGTGGCACAAAATGGCAATTGTTTTTTCAGTTTTTGAGCGAGGCCCTCATAATTACCCTCATTGCAGCATTGCCCGCGTTATTTCTGGCCAAGATATTACTGCCCTCCTTTTCTGAATTAACCAATAAGTATATGGAGAGCAGCTTATTATTTACGCCAACTTCAATGCTTTTATTTACAGGTATAGTAATATTAGTGACATTTTTGGCAGGCGGATACCCGGCTCTGGTGATGTCAGGTTTTCAACCTATAGAAAGTCTCAAAGGCAAATCTGTTTTTAGTACCAGGCAACGTCTGAGACAATCTCTTGTCGTTTTTCAGTTTACCATGGCCTGTGTGCTTATGATCGGCACCGCTTTTTTGACACAGCAATTCAGATATATCAATTCCAAACCTTTGGGCTACGAAACCAAAGATATCCTGAGATTTTGGTTGCCGTGGGAAGAAATAGGAAAGATGTCCGGTAGTGTAAAACAAGAACTAAAAAAATTACCTTATGTAGAAATGGTATCTTCAAAATCCGGTGATTTTAACAAAACAAAATATACCATCGATGGTGAAGAAACGGATTGGATTTATTATGAACACATTGATGATCAACATTTACAATTGTTAAATATTCCTTTGGCCGCCGGACGGTACTTTTCTTACAATTATGCTATGGATACTGTATCCAATATCATTGTTAACGAAGCTTTTGTAAAACAACTATTGCCAAAAGTAAAAGATCCGTTAACCAGCCCAATAAAATTAAGAGACCAGTTGACTCATATTGTAGGTATCGTTAAGGATTTTCATTATTCCAGCTTCAGGGAAGCCATAGAACCTATGGTCTTTATACTCGATAGGCGCGATCAGGCAGGTATGATACATGTTAAGATGAAACCAGATCAGCATAGTGGAGCCATCGCAGGCATTCAGGATGTATATAAAAAATTGTTTCCGTTTATACCTTTGGAATATGAAATGATGGAAGATCATCGTATGGCACAATATAATGAAGAATTGCGCGAAAAGCATATAGTTACCATCACCGCTTTTATTGCCATATTTATTGCTTGTCTGGGGCTGTTCGGATTGGCTACATTTATGACAGAACAAAGGACCAAAGAGATCGGAATCCGAAAAGTCCTGGGTGCGGGTTTATACCACATCACAACTTTGATATCGGGCGATTTTTTGAAATTGGTTTTTCTATCGTTTGCTTTTGCTGTACCTATTGCTTACTACCTGACGGATAGGTGGTTGCAGGATTTCTCTTATCGCATTGATATGAGTTGGTGGGTATTTTGTATTGTTGGCCTCACAGCATTGTTGATCGCACTTATGACGGTGAGTTATCAAGCCATCAAAGCAGCCATTGCAAATCCGGTAAAGAGCTTGAAGACGGAATGAAAACGTAATCTCTTTATCTCAGCAATTAAAAGACAGCTAACACAAAAAATAAAATAATTTATTACAAAACATTTATTATTTATTGTTATTCGATAAATATTTATTATCTTTACATCGTAATTAAAAAATTTAAGAGTTATGACAAAGAAAAATGATTTTATTTTAGATGTTTTAAATGTAGTGTCCTGGATTATTTTCATAGGGCTATGTATTGAGGCCGGAGCTTTGATATTCAATTTTATTTTTACTCTTTTCCGACCTATAGCCACCCAAAATGTTTATAATGGATTGAATCTTTCAGAATTGTATGAAAATCAGTTCCCCCATTTCGTTGGCGTCATGAGTTTTGCTATCGTTTTATCTGTATTGAAAGCTTATCTATTTTACCTTGTAGTTAAGATCTTTATGAAATTAAATCTGGTGAAACCTTTCAGTACTGAGATGGCCGGATTAATAGAAAAAATCAGCCTGGAAGCATTGTCTATTGCCATAGTCAGCGTTATAGCAGATCAATACACCAAAAGACTCATTAAGACAGGGTACAATGTAAGTCATATTGAAGAGTATTGGGATGATATCGCAGCATTTCTGATGATGGCAGCTATTGTCTTTGTGATTTCTCAAATATTTAAGAAAGGTATAGAAATTCAAAACGAAAACGACCTAACTGTATAAACCATGGCAATAATAGTAAATGTAGATGTGATGATGGCTAAACGCAAAATGTCACTCAATGAGTTATCCGATAAAGTCGAGCTGACCCTTTCCAACCTTTCTATCTTAAAAACAGGTAAAGCTAAGGCAATTCGATTTTCTACCTTGGAATCTATTTGCAAAGCGCTTGATTGTCAGCCCGGCGATATATTGGAATATGTAGAAGATTAAAAAAATGTAATATTGATCGCTGCTTCACTCTATGATATCATTTGGTCAAAGCCAATATGATCAATCAATCCATGGATGATTTTAATGGGTGAGTAAAAATTTGAATAACAAAGAAAAGATGGATGCCCTAAAGATGGCCAAAATAATATGTTTACCCTAATTTATTCAAAACCTGAAAATCTAAATGGTTCGTGTATAACGATTAACCAAAATATGCTGCCATGAGCAAAATGAAGGCTGTATTTCCCGCAGAGAAAATTATCATCGGTATTTTAAAATTTTCCCTCAATTAAAGTTAAAATCCCAGAAACGCTTATTATTTTTGGCCGCTTTTCAATTCATTTATGGAGACCATCAGGCCAATTGCCATTTTTATTTTATTTCATTTATTTTTGGCCAATGTATCCTTGGCTACAGAAACATCCAAAGTACGGTGGCAGGTAGTACCTGACTCAAACTATACCATTGACCAAATTGTTCAACAAGATTATTTTTCATTTCAGCATTTTGATACCATTTACCCAAACAGGCATAGTCAATATTGGGTTCGTGTTTCCATCCATCATCCTGAAGGGGATAATTTTTACCTTTCAGCATCGCCAAATATAAATAATAAGTGGTATTTTCAGGTATCCGATGGTCGGTGGAAAAAGATAAGTACCGGTCTATTGGTTCCTTCAGATACAAGAGATCACCGCGTTAAAGCAGAAGGTATTATATCAGATAGTTTGATATGTTATATTCATATGGATGTACGTAAAATGGACAATATTACGTCATTCCTGCCCACCATAAAAGTAATAAATGAAACGATCAGAGACAGTAAGGAAAAGTATATCTTATTGTTTTCTACCATAAGTGCTATTATATTATTGATTTATATTGTCAATTTTCTGATAGACTATTATATGTTAAAGGAATCAACCCATGTATACTACCTGATGGTTTTGATAGGAGGGTTGATGTACGTGGTTTCCTATCATTCTGTCATAGATCTAATAATAAATCTCCGGTTCGTCAAGGTAATTGATGCTTCGTTAACACAGATATATTCTGCGGATATCAGTTACATTATCAATCGATTGAGCATCATGATCATTTTTTTTGGGATAATACAACTGAGCAACACTTTTCTTGATTTAAAAAACGCATTACCGCTTTGGAATAAAATATTGGATTATTATGCTTACTTTTTTGTTGGCATTAATGGTTTATCCCTTACCATTACACTTTTAACTTCATTTCCAGTTGACATGTATTTAATTTCAATATCAAACATCATGTTGATATTGGCTATGATTTTAGTTCTTATTGGTGGCATATTTTGTCTGAAAAAGGATAAAAATAATGCCATTCTATTTTTAACCGGTCATCTGGTACCCTTTCTTTTGATAATCGTCACCTCTGTCATCGTTGAAATATACGCTTTTGAAAAAACGATTGCTTACACTATTATACCTTATCTTTCTGTTTTGAGTTTACCAATGAGTTTAAGTATAGTCTTAGCCATAAGGGTAAGAAACGTAAAAAATGCCCTTACCAAAAACTTGCTTTACACACAACAATTGGGAATCGAAAATGAAAGGATGAGATATGATAAAGAAATTGAAAATCTGGAGAATGAAAATATAAAAAATCAATTGGAATTGGAAAAGATGCACAGAGAAAATCTGGAACTTAAAATTGATCTTCAAAATCGTCAGTTACTAACATCTGCCATGCAAAACCAAAAGAAAGATACTATCATTCATCATATCTCACAGGAAGTATCAAAAATTTCAAAAAATGAAGAAGCATCTTCAACAGCTCCTTTAAAAGCCATAAGATTGCTCATGCTAAATCTGAAAACAGCGGAAGCAAACTGGCATTCTTTCAAAGAACACTTTGAAAAGATACATCCCGATTTTTTTGAAAAGCTAAAAAGAGAATACCCTGAACTGACACCCAATGAAGTCAGACTAAGTGCCTATTTGCAATTAAATCTGACCAATAAGGAAATTGCTGTTTTGCAAAACATAGAACCTTCCAGTGTAAAAAGAGCAAAAATCAGATTGAAACAAAAACTAAACAAGAGTGAAAACTCCTGAAATCCAGGAAATATTCAGATTGATAAAAACAGAAATTAAAATTTATTTATCTGGTATTCAAATAGTTAAACATCTGTCACCCTTTTGTCACCCACCATTTTGCTAATCTATTACCATCCTCGATTTATTTTTGAGCATCAAAAAATCAAAATGATGATGTGTAGCAATTCTCTTTCTTCTACTGGTATAGGCAAAAAAACCTTGTTTATCTTTATTATATTGACTTGTGCTTACATTGATGCCTACTCACAGGTCTCCATCAATAATACAAATGCTATTCCTCACGCTTCATCTATGCTGGACATCAGTAGCATTAATAAAGGACTATTAATACCTCGGATGAGTATGGCGGAGATGACAGCTATATCATCACCTGCCGAAGGATTGTTGGTCTATGTCAATAGCGGTGCAACAGGATTGTATCAATACAGATCAGGCAATTGGGAAAAACTATTTGCCTTTAGTGGAAGTCTGTCTAATGGTGGCGTTTTATTCGGATCAAATGCATCTTTTGCTCAAGACAACAGTCATTTTTTCTGGAATAACACCCAAAAATATCTTGGTCTCGGCACCAATACGCCCAATGCACCACTAACTGTCAGTTCATTGCTTCCACCTACAGGAAATGGTGGTAATAGTGACTGGATAGTGGCGAATTTAGGCGCAAGTAGTGGATCCAGATTATTGTTTGGTACAAGAGAAGGCATTCCTACCATTGGCGCTGCTAGTTCAGCGTTGTTAGCGTGGGATACACTCAGTTTAAACCCTGGAGGGAATGTAAAACTACCATTTTACGCGGGAACAGGTATCAGGCCACTCGGTGTAACTGCCAATGGAACCATTACGACAACAAACGTAAACATTCCTGCGCAAAATGGCATAACGCAAAGCAGTGGTTTCTTGAAATTAGGAGGGTCATTGACAGAAAATACCAATATTAATTTAAATGGTAAACACATAAATCTGCAAAGTGGTGGACTCTCCGTTGTTACAACTGATCTTTTTACACCCACTGGAGCTACCGCAAGTGGAGTCGTGCCGTTTGCTCAAAGTTTCAGGACAGAAACTACCGGTATTCTAAATTCAATAAAGATCAGAGCCTTTACATACGTCAATCCACCTGTCAATTTACAGTACGAACTGATAGAGGGTAGTGACCTTTCCGGCAATGTGGTATTTACTGGAAATGCGGTAGTACCTCAATATGGTGGACCTGAGAATGAGACTCCAATTATTGATTTACCTATAAATATAAATGTTACTGCAAATCAGAATTATGTTCTTAGATTAAATCCATTCGGAAGGCATTGGGTTTTTTTGATAACGGAAAGTAATATTTATCCATATGGTCATTTATTTGTGAATGGTGTGGTATATCCTCAATATGACACAAGACTTCAGATCACTGAAACAGAACAACAGTTCAATTTACTCAATGTAGATACTCAAAATAAAAAAGTATCCATAGAAGGACCTGGAAAATTATCTGTTTCGAATCTTTCAGGTCAGGGAATCAGAAATGTCATCGTATCACCGGATGGTACCCTGATGTCAGGATCAGGTGACATAGGTACTGTAACTCAAGTTAGTGCCTCCTTACCACTAAGTGTTACCAATAGTACATCCACTCCCTTGATTTCTATTTCTCAATCAAATAGCACATCCAGTGGTTTTCTTTCTGCATCAGATTGGAATACATTTAACAATAAACAAAACTTATTGCCGAATGCAAATGCCAGTACATCAGGAATTTTGAGCAATACTGATTGGAATACTTTCAATAATAAACTAAGTCCTTCAACGGCCTTAAATACAATAGCGCCATTAACAGGTGGCGGCACTATAGGAAGTCCATTAACACTTTCAATGCTTCAAGCCAATACTTCCACCAATGGATATCTTAGCAGTACTGATTGGAATACCTTCAATAATAAATACAATTTACCTTCTTTGTCTGCTGGTAGTATTCTGTTCAGCAATGGCAGTAATCTGGATCAAAGCAATGCCCAACTTTTCTGGAATAACTCCACTAAAGCTTTGGGAATAGGTACATCAACTCCTCTTGCCGGTCTCCACATCAATGGATATGAATGGAATAATGGATTTAAAATTTCAAATAATATGCCTGGTACTGTTGGCCCCGCAGTCTATCTGGAAGGAACAAACAGATCTTATGCTATCATCAGCACGAATAGTGGAGCAGGGTCGGGTCCCCAAAAATTAGGCATTTATGATGACACAGCCGGTCAATATAGATTAGTCATAGATTCAACCGGAAATCTTGGATTGGGTGACATAAATCCAGATAAAAAATTGGTGGTAAACGGACAAGGTGGATTAAAGGTGTCTTCATCTCACCCCGGTTATGGGTATTCAGATTGGGTGGCAGGTAATTTTGGAGGATCCGGTGACAAAAGAGTTGTCATTGGTCAATTTGACAATATTGCTACGATTGGTGGGCATAATGGAGCATTGGATCAATGGAGAGATTTAGCCATCAATCCCAATGAAACCGGCAATGTAGGTATAGGAACCACTACTCCAACATACAAACTGGATGTAAACGGATCACAAAGAGTAACTGGTGACCTGACAGTGACGGGCAGGGTTAAACAAAGTGTACAACAATTGAGTATTTCAGTTCCTGCTGCCACATATCCCGTGATCAATCCATTTGTAGGTGGATCTACAACGCCTACTTACGGAGAAACAACAGCCATGTGGGTACATAATTTAGGTTATAATCCAGTAATAATGACAAGTTTTGACTTCTCAGCTGGCGGCTATTTACATCATGTTAATGTAAGTTACAGACATGTGGATAATGACACCATCGAGTTTTATTTTAGCAATGCTTCTGTCAATGTTGCTACAGGACTGATTAATGTTATTGTAGTAAATTAGCCTATAGATATCACTTCAGTGATCTACGGCACGATTATATTTTTTCTGTGAGTTAATTCAATGTGGTAATGCCATGGATACTGTTTCAAATATCATTGTCAATGAAGCATTTGTAAAACAACTTTTACCAAAAGTCAAAGATCACTTATTAATACCGATAAAGTTTAGACATCAGTTGACCTACATCTTAGGAATCGTAAAAGATTTTCATTATTCCAGTTTCAGAGAAGTCATAGAACTTAAGGTATTTATTCTGGACAGGGGGTAGTCAGACCGGCATGATTCAATTAAAGATGAAAAAAGGATTTCATTATGAAGCTATTGCCGTTATTCAGGATATCTACAAAAAGTTTGCCCAGTTCCTGCCATTAGAATACTAGACGATGGAAGACTTTTGGATATAACAATATACGAAAGAACTTCGTGTAAAAAACTGGTAACTTACACCCCTTTCATTGCCATTCTTATAGCATTCCTGGTATGTTTGGTCTAACTACTCTTATGACAGATGAACGTCCTAAAGTAATCGGGATACTCAAAGTAATGGGTGCCGGTATTTACCATATCACTACATTGATCTCAGGTGATTTTCTGAAATTGGTTTTACTTTCATTTGCTCTGGCCATGCCAGTGGTTTATTACTTCACAGATATTTGGCTACAGGACTTTTCGTATCACATTGAAATGAGTTGGTGGGTATTTTTTTTAGTTGGTGTCGTAGCGTTGTTTATCTCATTACTGACAGTGAGTTACCAATTCATCAAAGATGCAATTGCAAATCCGGTAAAAAGTTTGAAAGCAAATAGGTAATTATTAGCAAAAGGTATCGAATGGTTGCCAAAAATTTATCAAGATTGAGTCGCGAAAGTGACTTAAGTCAAGAATAAGTATTTATTACCTATAAAATTGCCATACCAACATTCTTACACCAAGTATTTTACTTATTATTGCAAACAAAATAGTTAAAAAAGTAATTTGCAAAAAAAAATTGAATATTAGGCGTGGTTATACTGTAACACATACAAACATATATAAACGAAATTTATATATATGTAAAAAGAAATAAAACTTGATACGACAATAAATTTAAAATAAACTATTATACCATGAAAAATTGGAAATTCAGACTAAAATTATGCTTCATTATCTTTTCTTTAATTAATATCGACTCGTATTCGCAACGCTATATTAAAGACTTTCCAGAATACACCCAGTCATTTTTAAAGGATATTATCAAAGTAGATACGACCTTTTACACTTACACTTATGGAAATAATCCCAGAGTATTAGCTTTTAACAAAGATGGTTCGATAATTAAGGACATTAGTTTTGCAAATGAATTTTCCAAGATACTTTGTATAGAAGAACATGATAGAAAATTATATATCGGAGGTCATACTGGGGAAAATTCTTCCAAAAAATCAAAATTAGTAGTTGTTGATCTAGATGGGAATTTGTTATCTGTATATCAATATGAGCTTATGTATATAACATCTATTTATTTTAATAATTCTGGAATATACTTGGGCGGCAGACTAAAGAAAATTGGCGCCAGTTCAAGTTCAGGACTCATCAAATTAAATTTAAATGGTACTAAGCAATGGGTAAAAGAATATCAGTTTTATTCGAATAGTCAGATTTCCAAAATTGGAGAAATAAACGGAGATATTTTTACACTCAATTATGCAACAACAGTCGGTGTAGGATTTACAGGTTTTGTTCTTTGCAAAGTTAATCATCAAAATGGTGGTATCATAAAAAGAACTAATATTGAAACAGGATATTTTGATGGTTTCGAGCTCTATGATGATACTTTTAACCCTATTGACATTGTTATGGCTGTCAATTCAATATTTATAATATGTGCAGGGGAAAGTTATGGTACTGGTAGTGGTGTATTTGAATTTAATACACAGCTGGAGCTAGTTAATACAGTAAAATTAACAACAAACTATAAAGCCAATCATCCCATGTCCATTTCTATATCAAATAGCTCATTATTTATTTGCGGATACACAGAAATTGAAAATAAAAAGAGTGGATTTATAAGAAAATTAAAATTAAATGGGGAGATAATATGGCATAAAAATACACTGCAAAATATACCTCATAGCTTGATCATAGATGACGAATATATATATGGTGTTGGGTCGGTAAATGTATATAATAATGAAGAACCTTTTTACCCTATGTTGATGCGTATATCATCAGATGGAAAATTAAACAATACAAATACTTTTGTAAGTATAAGTGATGTTCTATTTTGTGGTTCTGATGAAACATCTAAAGCTCAGGATTCAATTTATGTAGTAATAAATAAAATGTCATATATTATCGATCCTGAAAATATTACATCAATTGATTTACCAGATGGAAGATATCCATTAACTTATTCGATTCCTGTCAGTTACGAATTGTGTAATTCACCTGATACTTTAATTGTCAGTAATAATTTCAGCAATATCAATCTGAAATTATATAAAAAAGAATGTATAGATGTAATTTGTGGAATTACCGTAAGTGAACTGGTAAGGGGTAAACAAAACAAGTTTTATATAAATGTTAGAAATAGGGGATCTATTAAAGGTTTCAATGTTAAATTAAATTTAAAGAGTAATTTATCATTGCTAAATTTAACTTCACCTCATACATTTATTATGAAAAGTAAAAATGAAATAGAGTTAATGATTGATAAAATTGAATCAAATCAGACATTGATTATCCCATTTGATTTCATAGCGTCCCAAAATTTGCCATTATTTTCTAAAAATAATATGAATATTAAAATTGAATCAAAAAATTCATGTGTAAAAGAATATGAAACTTATTTAGGATCAAATCTCGAAATATCATCTAAATGTACTAATGGTAAAATCCAAATTAGTGTCGAAAATCAAGGCTCTGACATGATAGATAGCACCAGTTTGTCAGTCTTAAGAGATGGCTACTTTCAAAATAAAGTAAATATAAAATTGGAATCGTTGCAAAACTATGATTTTCAATTTGATGCAACAGGTCACAACTATAGTTTTGTATTAAAAGAAGAAAATGACAATATTCTACAGAATTATGAAGTATTGGCAGTTGAAGGCTGCAAAACATTTCCAAACAATTATTTTTCTAAAGGGGTTAATCAATCTTATGCAAATACTGTTTTAAATTTTTTGGAGTCAGAGAGTAAATTTGAAGTAACTGACCACCGAGATGGTAACAAGATTTTTCAGATTAATAAAGGTGAAGGATATTATCATTATATAAGTGACGATGTGTTGTGGCATGAGTATTCACTAAGATACATAAATGAATTACAAGTTCCTGTAACAAAACTTTATATCACATTAGGAATTTCACACACTTTTAATTTAAATTCGTTTATCCAACTTGCGAGTTCTCATAAATCAAATTTCCTTATTAAGGATGACCAAATATTTCTTCAAATTAATGATATTATATTATTACCTGGTGATGAATTTCACTATAGATTTATATTTAAACTAAGTGAGAAACCAAAGCAAAAAGGTTTAATAATTGTTGAAGCAAGTGGCCTTGTAAATGATGCATTTCAGATTAATTTTAAGCCAGCGTTTAACAATGTAAAAAACACGCTGGATAAAGACAGCCAATCTCCTCATGCTTTTACAAATAAAGGTCAAATCTTAGGCAAACATGATGCGATAGACTTTTATACCACCATGAAAGTATTAAACGACGATTCAAAATTAATAGTGAGCACTTATTTAGAAGCAGGTAATGGTTACATTACTGTAATTTCGTTTATTGACACTAATGAGAAACTAATGTGGGAAAAGACCTATGCCTTTAAACAGGGAGGTAGTGTTATAAGTGAGATAGTTGAAATGGATGATGATAATTTCTTGTTATTTGGAAGAATTGACGACAAAGATATTCCTATAAATTATTTAGGTTATGGATATACACTTATTTTCTGCATTGATAAAACAGGAATGGTCAAATGGGAAAAAGTTTGGAGATTTGATAATGTAAATAAATTTACCGGAAGTATTTCTTTTGCTTACAGTTCTAAAATAGGTGCGATATTTGGTGGACAAATGCTGACTACTCAAGGATATAAGTATTATTATTGTTCAGTAGATATAAATGGAAGAGTAGGTGAGATAAATATTCTTAATATTAAGGGTGATTTATTTTCTTGTGAAAGTGATGATTATATTTTAATTTTGGGAGGATATTCTTCTGGTGTACAATTTGATCATAATTATATTGCAATAGATAAAACTGGCTACGAATCATTTTCTGGCACTATACCAAACAAAGAACTCGATGTGAGGATAAGTGATATCGCTCTTAAGAAAAATATTCTCATCATTTTAGGACGCTATTACAGTGCTACTCATGGAAAATATCTATCAAATATCTCAACTTATAACATCAACAGTAAATTAATATTTAAACATGAGATTGAAGGTCAAAATGCTTATTATTTTGATCCTAAACATATCTTAATTCTTGATAGTAGTTACCTAATTGCAGGGGATTTAGCTAAAGATTCATCATTTAATATTGATGTAGGAGTTGCTGAAATTGATTTATCTGGCAATGTGGTTTGGGAGTCGTCTCATGATTTTGGATCCAGTGATTATGCAGAAGGCATCTTTTATAAAAATGAAAAAATATATATCCCAGTACAAACACAAGCTTCAGACGATATATACAATCTACAATACGGCTATTATGCAACTTCTAAGCCAATTATCAATACAATAAATGAAAATTATAAGGACAAAATTTCAGTTTTTCCAAATCCATCAAGTAATAGATTAAATATTAAATCGGACATAGTAAAAATTTATAGCATTTCAATATTTGATTTTTTTGGTAGAAAAATTTATCATAAAGATGTTTCCGATGAAACAGAAATTATTGTAAATATAAATGACTTTCAGAATGGATATTATTTTTTAGATATTGTTGACAAAAGTAATATTCATCACAGCGTAAAATTCATTAAAATCTGATTGTGTTGCTTTGAAACTATATAAGTCTTGACAACAGATAGGAATAATTTTCGCTTCATACCTAAATTGATATTTAGTATCTCAATTTTAAACGTTTGTCATTTGCATTTTACCATTTTTTTATATTTTCGGTCATTTCAAAGTCCAATGATAAACCCGGGATAATATTTAAATAAGCGGAAACCCCAAAATCTGAATTTTCAAAAACATTCCTCCATTTTTTCCATTTCTCTGTTTTTGTTAGATTTCTGTACAGAAATACCTTAATTTTGCGCCATGATCAACGATACTCTACGGCCAATCAGTGATTGGTTACCTATTACTAAAAAAGAAGTGGAAGCCCGCGGCTGGGATGAACTCGATGTTATCCTCATATCAGGGGACGCTTATGTGGATCATCCAACTTATGGTACTGCAGTGATAGGTCGTATCATAGAAAGTGAAGGATTCAGGATAGCCATCATTCCACAGCCCAACTGGAAAGATGACTTACGTGATTTTAAAAAATTGGGCAAACCCAAATACTTTTTTGGGGTAACCGCAGGATGTATGGACTCCATGGTCAACCATTATACTGCCAATAAACGGCTAAGATCAACAGATGGCTATACTCCCGGAGGCGAGGCTGGATTCAGACCCGATTATGCTACCACTGTTTATTGCAACATCCTGAAAGATATTTATCCTGAAGTGCCCATTCTGATAGGCGGTATTGAAGCTTCTCTCCGTCGTGTGACACATTATGACTATTGGTCGGATAAACTGATGCCTTCTATTCTGGTCGACTCCAAAGCAGATATGCTGGTCTACGGTATGGGTGAGCAGCCTTTAAGGCAAATCCTAAAGTTGGTAAAAAAAGGAGTGCCTCTCACTTCTATCAAAGATGTGAATCAGGTGGCCTATCTCACAGATATAGTGCCCGACTCCAAAAAATGGAATACCGTATCTCTTTCCAGTCATGAAGAGTGTCTGCAAGACAAAATAAAATATGCCGCCAACTTCAAAATCGTGGAAGTAGAATCCAACAAATGGCAGGCAAACAGAATTACCCAGGATGTAAAAGGTAAAAAGCTGGTCATCAATCCACCTTTTGTCACCATGACAGAACAGGAAATGGACATGTCATTTGACCTGCCATATACCCGTATGCCACATCCCAAATACAACAAACGAGGAGCTATCCCATCCTATGCAATAATCAAGTTTTCGATCAACATGCACCGGGGATGTTTTGGTGGTTGCAGTTTTTGTACTATTTCTGCCCATCAGGGAAAATTTATAGCATCCAGATCAGAAGCTTCTATCATGAAAGAAGTGGATGAAATGACCAAACACCCTGATTTTAAAGGGTATATATCCGATATTGGTGGCCCTTCAGCCAATATGTATAAAATGAAAGGCAAAGATGAAAGTATCTGTGCAAGATGTCAGGCCCCAAGCTGTATCCATCCGGTCATATGCTCCAATCTGGATGTATCACACAAAGCACTCACTGATATATATCGCAAAGTAGACGCCCATCCCGGTGTTAAAAAAGCGTATGTCAGCTCCGGCGTGAGATATGATCTTCTGGTAGATGATTTTAATAAAAACAATCAGGACGGAAATCATGATGAATACATGGAGCAACTCGTCACCAAACACGTATGCGGAAGACTTAAAGTAGCTCCCGAGCATACAGGAGACGCTACCTTAAAGATTATGCGTAAACCATCTTTCAAATATTTCAAAAAATTTAAGGAAAAGTATGATAAAATCCAGGAAAAACACGGTCTTAAACAACCATTGATTCCCTATTTTATCAGTTCTCATCCGGGTACTACCGAAGAAGATATGGCCAATCTCGCTGCCGAAACCAAAGAACTCGGATTCAGACTGGAACAGGTTCAGGATTTTACACCTACACCGATGACTGTAGCTACAGTGATTTACTACTCAGGAGTGCATCCATATACGCTTCAGCCTGTAGAAACTCCGAAGACAAAAGAAGATAAACAAACACAAAACAATTACTTCTTCTGGTACAAACCAGAATTCAGAAACTGGATAAGAAACAGACTTACCAAACTGAACAGACCTGATCTGGCGATACAACTTTTGGGAGATGATAAACCAAAACCAGCCAATACCTGGAGAAAAAAAAGAAAAGAAGCCATGGAAAATGAGATTAAAAAGTCGGATGGTAAACCTTTTCAAAGCAAAAATAATCCCGGTAAACATAAAAACAAATCCTTCAAAAAGTAATACTAAGGGATCAACAGAATATCGAAGTAATTTCCCCTTTGTAACATTCAAAATATTATATTCATTTAAGTATAATTTCGTTTTTTTCAACTAAATTATATCCAAAAACATATAAAATTAAATATTTTTAACAAATTATATCTATAAACATATAAAATTGTATATTTGCTATATTTTATACTTAATTGCATATAATGAATACTTTGGCAGATTTTGTAAAAGAGCGAAGAAAAGCAGTAAATCTAACCCAGGAAGAATTTGCTGAAAAGACCGGCGTAGCATTGACTGTCATCAGAAAAATAGAACAGGGCAAAACAAATTTGAACCTGGATAAGGTTAATCTGGTCTTGCTGATGTTTGGACATGAATTGGCTCCTGTAAAAATACAAAGGATATAGATGAGAAGTGGCAGAGTTTATTACAAAGATATTTTGGCTGGCATCCTTACCGAAACTGATGATGGGGAATATTCATTCAGGTATGATGAAAAATATGTAAAACATCATATGGTAGATTTTATCGCATTCTCTATGCCTGTAAGAAGCGAAGAATATAAAGAAAAAAGGTTGTTTCCTTTCTTTGAAGGTTTAATTCCGGAAGGTTGGCTCCTGAATATTGCTACTAAAAACTGGAAACTTAAAGCTGATGACAGAATGGGACTTTTGTTAGCTTGTTGTCAAAATTGTATAGGGGCGGTCAGCATAATAAATATAAATACCGATGATGGCGAATAAATGTTTGTTTTGTTATCGGCCTGTTGAAAATGGAAAAGATTTTCATGATAAATGTGCTTCCGAGTTTTTTGGAAGTGCTGCTGCTCCTGCATTGCCATATACGCTGGATCAAATGGCAGACCTGGCCAATGAAATTATACAACAAAGTGCAGCAGTGACAGGTGTTCAACCAAAATTATCTTTGTCTTTAGTACTAGACGTTATGCAGAATTCTAAGCAAAGATTTACCATTATGGGAGCGCTTGGCGGTAATTTTATTTTCAAGCCACCTTCTCCACACTATCCTGAAATGCCGGCTAATGAGCACGTGACTATGCGTATGGCAGAATCTTATGGATTAAGAGTAGTACCTTCCAGCCTTATACGTCTTCAGTCCGGAGAGTTGGGATATATTACAAAAAGAATTGATAGAAAAACAGATGGTACAAAAATACACATGATGGATATGTTTCAAATCACAGAAGCGCAAGATAAGTACCGAAGTTCTCTTGAAAAAATAAGCAATGCAGTTCACAAATATAGTGACAATACCATGTTGGATAAAATCTTTTTTTTCGAATTGGTACTGTTTTGTTTTTTAACAGGCAACAATGATATGCATTTGAAAAACTTCTCCATGATAAAAAGTATTTCAGGATGGACATTAGCACCTGCATACGATCTGCTCAATGTAAATATTGTCATTCCTGATGATAATGAAGAATTGGCGTTGACACTTGAAGGAAAAAAAAAGAATCTCAAAAGAAAACACTTTGACCATTTGGCCAAAAATTTAGGGCTTACTGACAGGCAAACTCAAGGTGTTTATAAAAGAATGATTAAAAATAAATCTTTAGCAACTCACTGGATATATGATTCTTTTTTGACAGAAAAAATGCAGCAGGCTTATATTGAAGTCATGGATAGCAAGTATGCTCAATTAGAGTTGGAGTATATTTGAAAATTGAATTGAAATCAAATTTCAGGCAACCATTGACCCCAATCAGGTAATAAATTAGTGACATGACAAACTCCTTCCCGTACACCACTGTCCGTTTTCGGACATTAAAAAAGGTACATCAATTCGTAATTTATACATAATCAACACACTATGTATTTGGCACATCATTGGCAATATATATTCATATCAAAATATCATCATGATCGAATGTATCAATGTATCCAAACATGTCAGTAAAGGCACTCAAAAAACCTTTATCCTGCAGAATATAAATGTAAAAATAGAAGAAGGGGAATTTGTGTCTATTATGGGTCCATCAGGATCAGGCAAATCGACTCTTCTGCACATATTGGGATTGCTCGAAGATGCGTCCGGCGGCATATACCGACTCCAGGGAGAAGAAGTCCAATCGTTGAATGAAAAAAAGAAAAATGACATTCACCGCAATGTAATAGGATTTGTATTTCAGGCATATCATCTGATCGATGAACTGACTGTGAATGAAAATATAGAAACACCATTATTGTACAAAAAAATGAATGCCGCTGAAAGGAAATCCATCATCGCTGACTTACTGGATAAATTTCAGATGGTCGCAAAAAAAGACTTGTTTCCGCATCAGTTGTCCGGTGGTCAGCAACAATTGGTAGGCATTGCCAGGGCTTTGGCCATTCATCCTAAACTGATCCTTGCCGACGAACCTACAGGAAATCTGCATTCTGAACAAGCAGAAGAAATCATGCAACTCTTTAAAAGATTGAATGAAAAAGAAGGCATCACCATCGTACAGGTGACTCACTCAGAGTACAATGCATCTTTCGGAAATCGTATTATCAAACTTAAAGACGGATGGATATCTTAATATGAATTTTACAAAAATACTTGAAAAAGCCATTAAACTTATTCTGTTCTTATTCGCAATATTAGGTGAACAGAGTGGACAAGCACAGCAATGGACACTGACTTCATGTGTCAATCAGGCGATAAATAATCATCCCGATATCAAAAGTGCACAGTTGGATCTGGGTATTTCCATGGCTCGTGTTGACCAGGCGAAAAGCAATTTTTATCCTGAACTTGCAGCCAGCGTATTCCAATCCGGCAATTTCGGTCGATCCATTGACAGGTTTACCAATGCATACATAGATCAGTTTTACAATACTACGTATGCAGGAGTAAGACTGAATGTACCAGTTTTTACTTCTTTCAGGAATTCAAATCTTCTGGCATCCGCCAAATCAACCAAAGCTGCTTCTGAAAGTGGGATAGAAAAAAATAAAAATATCCTGACCCTAACTGTTATTACCTATTATCTCAACGCATTATCCCAGGCGGAAAATATACGCAATGCAGTCAATCAATGGAAAAATGACAGTATTCAGTATCAACGACTTTTGATCCGAAAAGAAGCAGGTCTCACCACCAAAACTGAAGAGATTCAACTCCTGAATCAAATGAAAACCGATGAAATTGGGGTACAAGATGCACAACTCAACTACGAAACAGCCATCATTGACCTTGCACAAACCATGAATACATCTTTACCATCTTCCATACGTCTGGCATCTTTAGATCCGGATGAGAACTATTATTTTGACATTCAAAATACAATCACAGCATCATTGCCGCAAATCAATGAAATAAAGATGGGAATACAAAGCCTCCATCAAACCATCAAAGCAACCAAAGCTTTGTCCTATCCATCACTTAGCCTGAGTGCCGATTACGGAACATTTTACGCTTCTTCAAACCCAGAACGCACATTCACCCAACAACTCAATGATACACGGAACGGCTCTATTTCTTTAGGACTTAACATACCTATTTTAAGAGGCTTGCAAAACCGTCCCCAGGTACAGGAACTTAAAGTCCGTCAAATGGCTTTACAAAACACCATGGACAAAACCCAATTGGGAATTCGTCAGGAAATCGACATGGCAAACACCAGATTTAAAACATATAAAAAACGTTATGAAAATGCCCGATATCTTTTGGACCTGGCAAAAGAAAATATATTACTCATTACAGAGCAACTAACCGCCGGAACGGTGACGATGGTTGACTTTTTATTGGCACAAAACAATATGGAAAAAGCGGCTGCAGCACTGACCAACTCCAAATATCAATTGATTCTGCAAGAAAAGATACTTAAATTTTATTCACAGGGAAAGTATGATCTGGACTAAAATTTGTTACTTTATGGCATTATTTAAAGGGACACAGTAATTATGGTAGAAAAATCCATATTGATAGTGGATGATGATGTGCATATCCTGCATGCAGCCCATCTATTTCTAAAACGACACTTCTACAAAGTAGATATAGAAAAGAATGCTCAGCAGATCCCATACCTGATCAATAACCAGAATTATGACCTGATCCTTTTGGATATGAACTTCAGCCGAAATGTAAATACAGGTGTGGAAGGTTTTCAATGGCTGGACTATATTCTTGATAAAAAACCGGAACAAAAAGTAGTGTTGTTTACTGCTTTCGGAGATATCGAAATGGCTGTGAGGGCCATCAAAAACGGAGCTTCCGACTTCCTGCTCAAACCCTGGGAAAATGACAAATTGCTGGCAAATATTTCAGCTGCCTTGGATGTGACCAGGGATACTGCAAAAACAGACTCCGGTATCATCTCCGGATGTAGAGAGATGGATGAAATTCTGCATTTGGTAAAACAAGTCGCACCAACAGATGCCAATATTCTGATTCTTGGCGAAAATGGTACGGGAAAAGATTTGCTGGCCAAAGAAATTCACAGACTTTCTGAAAGATCAAAAAAATCCTTTGTTCATGCGGATCTCGGGGCCATCAGCGATACACTTTTCGAAAGCGAACTTTTCGGACACACAAAAGGTGCCTTTACAGACGCAAGAGATGATCGAAAAGGCAGACTTCAGGAAGCAGATGGTGGCACTATTTTTCTGGATGAAATCGGCAATATACCTTTAACCCAGCAAAGTAAATTATTGTATGCGCTTCAAAATAAACGATTTATCAAGGTAGGAAGTAATAAAGAAGTACCTTTTGATGCACGGCTCATCTGTGCTACCAATGAAAATATCTACAAGCGTATAGAAGAAAAAACATTTCGTCAGGATTTACTTTACAGGATCAATACGATCGAAATCACGCTTCCTCCATTGCGCGAAAGAGGACAGGATATTCTACTGCTGGCGGCACATTTTATGCAAATATTTATGGCTAAGTACCATCGAAAAATAACCGGTATGGCAGCAGGATTTGAAAAAAAACTGATGGCATACTCCTGGCCCGGGAATATCCGTGAATTGCAACATGTCATGGAAAGAGCTGTCATCCTTTCCACCGGAAATTTAATCCGTGAAGATGCTTTTGACGGGTCCCCAAGGTCGATGCAAACTTCCGTCTCACTCAACAGCTTTCAGATCGAAGAAATGGAAAAACAACTCGTACTGAAGATGATGAAAAAATACAATGGAAATATCACAGATGCATCCAGGGAGCTGGGCATCACAAGACAAGCATTGTACAGAAGAATAGCGAAATATGGGGTATGAGCTTAGAGATACAAAATATACATCGCTAAAGGTATAAACAAATGCAAAAATTCAGCACAGGCATTATATTAAGAGTTGGTCTGATCTTTGGTTTTTCGTATGTAGGTGCATATCTGTGGTCACATGACCAGGATGGTTTAGCAGTTTTTATCCTAATATTGAATGTCATTATAGCATACAATCTTTATCGCTACACTTCTACCATCAATAAAAAACTAAGCCGCATTTTTGACTCTATCCAATATCAGGACTTTGCCATCACCTTCAGAGCAGATAATGCAAAAGGGGACAGTTTTGAAGAATTGAACAATAGTCTGAATGCCGTAGTAAAAAGTTTTAATCAGGTGCGGGCGGAAAGAGAAGCCACCTTACATTTTATCCAGGCCATCATCCAGCAAATCAATGTAGGCATACTTTCTTATAATACCGACGGCAAAATCGAGCTTGTCAATCAAGCGGCCAATAAATTGCTCTCCATTTACAAATTATCACATATCTCTTCCATCAAAAACCAACACCCTGAAATATACCATTTGATGACCAATTTACCTTCGGGCGAATCCAAGTTACTCAAAGTGAATAATAGCGAACTTTCTCTAAGTGTAAAAGAAATCATCCTCCGCGACCGAAAAATCAGATTGATCGCATTACATAATATACGTACTGAACTGCAAGCCCGCGAACTGGAAGCCTGGCAGAATCTTACGAAAGTCCTGCGCCACGAGATCATGAATACTGTTACACCTATTGTGTCATTATCAGAAACCATGAAAGATATCATAGAAATTGATCTCCAAACGGTCATCGATCCGCAACAAAAATCAGGGGTCGAAGACCTTAAAAATGCAATACATACTGTCATCAACCGAAGCAAAGGAATCATGAACTTTGTAAATGCATACAGAGAGTTTACCAATATTCCGGTGCCTAACCTGTCAGAAGTGTTGGTTTCTACCCTATTTCAAAATGTACAGGCACTGTATGAAACGCGACACAGCCAAAGTATCCGGTTTGACATTATACAGGATTTCACCATACTTGCTGATCCTGATCAAATAGAGCAGGTGCTCATCAATATCATAAAAAATGCCATAGAAGCTACAGAAAAGACGCAAAACTCCATGATTTCTATAAAGGCTTTTATGGATCATCAGGCCAAAACCATCGAAGTGTGTGACAATGGTGAAGGAGTGACCCCGGAAGATTCTGAAAAAAATATTTGTACCATTTTTTACTTCAAAACCTTCCGGAACAGGCATAGGACTAAGCTTGTCGAGGCAGATCATGCAGATGCACGGCGGTACACTTGAATATTTACCAAATAAGCCGGAAGGAAGCAAGTTTGTCTTAATTTTTAATTAATAAAATTGACTTTAATTTCAATCGGCATCTAAAACCACAATGATCCTCATTAGTTATAAAAATGATGTTGGTCATCTTACCATTTACCATTTTCTGCTTTACTTTGCACTCAAATTAATCAACAATTATTTTTGAAATGAGAATACCAGTAACATATCTACCCACCGAAGAAGCTCTTCAACTCATCAAAAGCGGCGATAGAGTCTTTATTCACGGCAGTGCACAGACGCCTACCAACATGCTACGTAACTTATCCCTTCTCGCTGACAAATTAAGGGATGTCGAATTGGTCTTCATCAGCGTATTGGGTGAAATTTTTGTCAACAAACCGGGCATGGAAGATGCGTTTAAGATCAATGCACTATTTGTATCTGAACCTATCAGAAAAGATGTCAACGAAGGAAGGGCCGATTATGTACCCGTATTCCTCAGTGAAATTCCGGAATTATTTAAACGCAATGTTTTACCTATCGATGTGGCTATCGTACAGGTGTCACCACCGGACAAACACGGATATTGCAGTATGGGTGTATCCGTAGACGTAGCCCGATCTGCGGTCAATACAGCCAAAAAAGTAATTGCACAAGTCAATCCAAACGTACCTCGCACCCACGGGGACGGGCTCATACACACCAAAAGATTCAGTGCGATGGTATACTGTGAAGAACCACTGCACGAAACCACCTTCGGAGGTAAAGTAGGTCCTGATGAAATAAAAAT
The DNA here is from genome assembly GCA_016714445.1 of Saprospiraceae bacterium. Lineage (GTDB taxonomy): Bacteria > Bacteroidota > Bacteroidia > Chitinophagales > Saprospiraceae > OLB9. The sequence goes on from JADJNF010000009.1 coordinate 899,093, forward strand.
CGGCGAACATGTGGCCAATCTGATAGAAGATCGTAGCACCATTCAAATGGGCATCGGAGCCATTCCTGATGCTGTACTCAGATGTCTGGGCAGTCATAAGGATCTTGGTGTTCATACTGAAATGTTGTCCGACGGCATCATCGATCTGTTTGACAATGATATTGTCACCAATAAATACAAAGCCATTCACCCCAACAAAATTGTCACCGGATTTGCATTGGGCAGCAGAAGATTGTATGACTACATCGACGATAATCCGGCATTTACATTTCTGGACATCGATTATGTCAACGATCCGCATGTCATCAAAAGAAACCCAAAAGTAGTAGCCATCAACAGCGCCATAGAAGTAGATCTTACCGGTCAGATATGTTCTGACTCAATAGGTACTTTTCAGTTCAGTGGTGTAGGTGGTCAGATGGACTTCCTTCGGGGAGCAGCTCTCAGCCCGGGAGGAAAACCCATCATCGCGTTGCCTTCACGCACCAATAAAGGTGTATCCAGAATAGTACCTTTCCTGAAACAAGGCGCAGGAGTAGTAGCCACCAGAGCACACGCTCACTATATCGTGACTGAACACGGCGTAGCCTACCTGTATGGTAAAAACCTGAGACAACGAGCACATGCTCTAATCAACATAGCACATCCGGACGACAGAGAAACCCTGGAGAAAGCTTGTTTTGAAAGGTTTAAGTCGTTTTAACAGCGTTTTGGATATCACTATAGGTAAGCAACGATGATCTTTTGATCATTAGTAATGCTTGTTACCCCGTTAAATCTTCACAACTTGTGTTCCGTAAAATATTCTTTCCCTGTTTTCTACAGGATAGATATCTATATTGTATCTGCCCGAAGGCAAATGACTGATATCTACCGACTCAGCTATTTGCGCCGCTGGGAGATCTGCTGTAAATAATATTTTTCCTTGTATATCAGATACATACAGCCTGCAATCTACCGGACTGGAAAATGATTTGAAATAAAATAAACCTGAAGAAGGATTGGGATATACTTGCAAATCCCTGCGGTAATATACCTGCTCTCCAAAAAGAGATGTGATGCCAGGGTTACATTTTTCTACTTCGTCCACCCGAAAACGCGGGAAATTGGGCAAAGAACCTCCATTGGAGTTGGGAAGTCTAATGCCGTTTTGTACAAAATCACATGCCTTGCCTGCTTCATCAGGTTTGTTGATGACGTGGAGAGAATAGGAGCCATTAGCAGGTGACATATATATTTTGCAGTCAGGTCCTTGTGCCATCAGGAAAAATGTAGTCGCAAATGGATCTAAAGTACCATTGTAAGTATCAATGAGCACGATACGTTTATCTGGTTCGGGCGCTTGGGTATCTATCTGGTGCAGCCAATTTTGGGTAGCGGTATATATGTAGCGACTATTAGGTGACCATTCCACACTACAAAAAATACCCTGACCACTGGTATCTACGGGCACAATGCGTTCTTTAAATGTTAAAAGACCTGTACTTCTGTCAAAATCATAGAGTAATAAATTGTCTGTCTCATTGTATATCGCATACATCCTACCATCGGGACTAAATTTTGCAGTACCAGATGAGCTGGATTTTTCTTTAGTAAACAAATGTTTAGCATCTTGTATCGAAACTAAATTAATGCCTTTTGCATCCAATAAGAAAGTAAGTATATTGGTACCCAAAGTTGGCTGCAAAATCCACCAACCCTTTTGGTTTGTATGCCTGATGGCTGTTAGATAAGCCCACAAACAATCATTCTTGAGATAAAATGAATCGTTTTTAACTATAACTTTTGATATGTTTTTAGAAATGTCAAAGAACACATAACTATATCTTATGCCAAAAGAATCTTTAGCAGGTGGATTATATATTGGTAACTTGTGAATTATATAGTAACCTAATTCTGAACTAGGATCTGGTAAAATCAATACATCTTGAAATCCTGGCAATCCTCTAGTTGGATCAGGCCAATATCTTCTGGCCCAAACTCCATCATTTATTTCAGTTCCATTTTCTATAATTTCATGATTTGCATTCATGACTGCTCTCCCATTAGTATAAAAGAGTAAATTACCATCCTTATCACATATCGAAGCATTATTATCCAAAATACCCATTGGACCGTTTATGTAACCAGTATTAAGTGTATCATTACTAAAATCCATAATGTGCATATTATGGCCTCCTTGACCATCAAAATTCTTTTGATAACCTCCAACCCAGATATGATCAGATGTAGATTGTCCAATTATACAATCAGTTAAAATAAAAAAGCCAAAAACATAAAAGTAAATTGCACCATCTAATAAGAATCTAATCATAACAATTGCCCCATTATTTTAATACAACCACTTTAAATGTCTTTGATATTCCCGATTTGGAAGAAATCTGTATAAAATTGATACCTCCAAAATCTGATAAATCTAATTGCAATTTTACACTGGATGCAAAGGATTTGGTCAACATTACCTTACCAGTAATATCCAATACTCTGCAAATGCCATCAAATGGTTCAGAAAAAGTGACTTGAACTATACCAGAGGTGGGATTGGGCAAAATATCAATATCTGCCATGATGTCTCTTACTGCTCTAATTTGAGGTAAGGCGGGAGCGGATATACAATTATCGTATTGTTCATAATTAATATCATCAAAGGTATTGGCCATCATCCTGGCCAAATAGATGGCGTTTCTGTACATTTTAAGAAAATTATTTACCTTTCAACTAATATCAATACCAAATTTATACAAATAAACTGAAAAAACAAAATATTCTCTAACAACAATGATTTTATGAATCGAAATGATCTGTCATTTACATATCTATTTTCAGCTTGCGGTCATACCACACAAATATAAATATTAACGAAACTTTAAATATTTTTATAATACAATCTGTACCTTTGAACTAAAATTGAACGTTATCAGTTTATAGCATGTTTATAAAAAAAATTAAAGTTGAGATATACCTTCATTCTACTCATCATTTTGTATACTTTTACTGTAAGTCTGTCTGCACAGGTAGAAGATAACCGCAAAACAGAAGCTGCTATCAAAATCGAAGATAGATTTATGGCTGCAAAACTACTGGTAGCAGGAGGCAAAAAGGCAGAAGCCATCAAATTGCTGGACACCCTGCGTCGCGAGTCAGAACCATCTGCATCTATTTATTTTGAGCTGGCAAAACTACACTACGAAAACAAAGACCTGAATCAGACTGAATCAAATCTCAAGTCAGCTGTAAAATTAGAACCGGATAATATCTGGATTCGACAGTTTGAAGTTAATTTTTCAAAAGAACTTGGCAGATATGATGATGCCATTGGAGTATTAAACCATATTTCTGCCCTTCAACCCAAAAATGATCACTATTATGACCAGATTGTACAATTGCAAATCAAAAAAAACGATCTGACTGCTGCGTTGCTTACGCTGGACAAAAAAGAAAAAAACATCGGTTGGAGCGTTAACACAACGCTGAAAAAAGCAGAAATTCTGGACAATGCGGACAGAATCAATGATGCAGTAAATATGATCAATACTTTGGTGCTGAAGTATCCAAAAGAAAAAAAATATTTGCGTCTGATTGCCAATATGTTGCATTCGAATGATAAAATATCTGAAGCAGAACCGTATCTAAAAAAGATCCTGGAGATCGACCCAAATGACAATGATGCCAGAATGGGACTACTATTGATGTCAAAAGGAAAAATAAACAAGGAAGATTATCTCATCACCCTTGCGCCATTGATGTCCAATCCTGATGCACCGATAGATATGAAAATAAAAGAGTTACTGATCCATGTTCAGCAACATGCTTCTACAGGAGATACCGTACTTGGTAAACAGCTCATTGACCTGTGCGATAAGCTGGTTATTGCCCATCCGAATGAAGCCAAATCGCACGCTATATATGGTGATGTACTGAAAAACAATGGTGAAACCACCGCAGCCATTCGTCAATATGAAAAAACATTGACCCTGAACAATAAAAATTTTATCGTTTGGGAACAATTGATGTATTGTCTCGATGAAGTGGAAAATTATGATCAGTTGCTGGCTACATCATCTGATGCCATAGACATTTTCCCCAATCAGGCGATATCTTACTATTTTTCTGCAAAATCCTGGATAGTCAAAAACGATTTTAAAAAAGCATTGGGATTTCTGGATGAAGCATCCATGATTTCCGCGGGTAATCCCAATGTGGAAAGCAGAGTATTTACGGCAAAAGCTGATATTGCCTTTAGAAATAAGGAATGGTCTAAAGCCATGGAACTCACGGACCAGGCTTTAAAGATCAGTCAGGGCAAAAATGCAGATGCCATGGAACTCAAAGGAGACATTTACAAAGAGACCAATGATCTTAAAAACGCTGGTATTGGCTGGTTAAAAGCCAAAGAATTGGGTGGAAAATCTCAAAGATTGATTAAAAAAACGGAAGCTTTAAAAAATAACTGATGCGTCTGATAGCAATTTTGATGATACTCACCTTCATGGCATGTAAGACTACCAAACGACTGGCCCCACTACCTGAAAGGTCACAGGAAGAGATCATCCATGCCTTAAAAAAAAGAAATATCGACTTCCAGTGGTTTAGTGGTAAAGTGAGTACTTCTATGGAGTCACCGGATGAAAATGTTTCCGGATCTATGACTATAAGGATGAAAAAAGACAGCGTCTTATGGGTGGCAGTTAAAAAATTTGGTTGGGAAGCGGCCCGTTTACTGGTAGAAAAAGACCAGTACACTATACTGTACCGACTGGAATCAGCCTATGAATCCGGAAATATTTCTCAAATCAATGACATCATTTCTGTCACTGCCAATTTTGAAGATATACAGCAACTCATGTTTGGTAATGTGATCCTTCCGGAAAACGAAGAAATAAATTTCAGAAAGGACTCTGTGTACTATGTAATCCTTACAAAAGTGGATGGCATCATACTCGAATATTTTGTCAATGGCTATAATCTGAAACTGGAAAAAATGAACATCACGGACAAGATGAACCGAACTGCAAATGCTCTTTATACTGATTACAGAAAAATAGACGGATTTGGAGATGTTGCCTATGAAAGGACTTTTGTATTTCCATATTCCAATACAGCCAACGCAACCATCAACATGAAATTTTCAGAAATAGAGATTGATGTACCCAAAGAAATAAAGTTTTCAATCCCCAAAAGCTATGAAAAAATCAATTGATCTTTTTATTCTCTTTTTACTTTTGTTTACTGCCGGTGATATAGTCGGGCAGTCCAGGAAAGAGTTGGAAAAACAACGGATGCAAATCATAAAAGATATAGAAAAAACTTCCAAAGCACTTGAAAATACCAAAAAGAATAAAGAAAAAAACCTGACCCAACTAAAAGCTCTGGAACAACAGGTAGGAAGCCGGAAAAAACTTATCAATAATTTGCAGTCTGAAGTTAAGCTCAATGAAAAATTGATCACCCAAAATGAATCCCGAATAGAAACCTTGAGACGAAAACACATGGAACTAAAATCTCAGTATAATAATATATTGAGAAAAAGTTACCTGAATAAAATCAGCAACTCAAAATGGTCCTATCTACTTTCTTCAGCAAATCTGAATAATCTGGTGATCAGATGGAGATATATACATCAGTTTGACCAGTACACTACCCAAAAACTGGAAGAGATTCAAACCATTTCCGGCGAAATAAAAATAAAAAATGAAGAAATCCTAAAAACCAAAGAAGATAATCTGAATACGCTGCAGGAAACTTCAAAAAATATGGTGATTCTGGAGAAAGAGCAAAAAGATAAAGACGCTATTGTAAAAAAACTTTCCAAGGAAGAAGAAAAACTTAAAATATCTCTTAAAAAACGGGAAAGGGAAAGGGAAAACCTAAATGCAGCTATAGAAAAAATCATCGTCGCTGCTTTGGCCAAAGCCAGAGATAAAGAAAAGGGCGATGTAGCGGTAGTAAAGAAAAAAGAAATAGACAATTCCGGTTTTTCAAAAAACCAGGGTGCACTCAACTGGCCGGTATCCAAAGGAAAAATAACCGGAAGATTTGGTACTCACGCTCACCCTACGATCAAAAATATTCAGATATCCAACAATGGCGTCGACTTTACTTTGCCTTCCGGAGACGCTGTAGAATGTGTTTTTGACGGCGAAGTAGTAGGAGTCACCAACATACCGGGATTTAAAAATATGGTCATCATCAGACATGGCAGCTACTACTCGGTATACTCCAAGTTGGATCAGGTCAATATAAGCAAGGGGCAAAAAATCAAGATGGGACAAAAAATCGGCAATATTCTGGCCGGAGAAGATGGAAATGCTGAGCTTCACTTTGAACTATGGAAAGACAAAAGCAAACTCGATCCACAAAAATGGTTCAATAAATAAAAAGACACATCAATTTTCTACTTCAACAATCACTTCTATCTCCACAGCCATATTGAACGGTAAGGAACATACACCTACAGCACTTCTGGCATGTTTTCCTTTATCACCAAATACATCTATCATCAGGTCTGAAAAGCCATTAATGACTTTGGGGTGCTGGTCAAAATCAGAAGTAGCATTGACCATGCCAAGTACCTTGACTATTTGTTTTACTTTATTTAAATCTTTAAGCTGATGTTTTAACTCAGCAAGTATGATCAAACCCGTCATTCTGGCCGCTTCTTTTCCTTCTTCTACAGACAGAGATGCACCCACTTTACCGGTCAGGTAGGTACCATCAGGTCTTTTCGGACCTTTGCCGGACAGATATAAAAGATTTCCCACGCGAACAGCATTAACAAAAGATGCTACAGGAGAAGATGTAGCAGGAAGGACGATATTTAATTCAGCGATCCGTTTTTCAGCATCCTGAGAATGTAGAGATTGAAAAATAAAAACAAATATCAGCAAAAAAATGTACCTGATGATCATAATTTAATATTAATAGTAAAAGAAATTAAAATATCCAAAAGTGAGACCGCTCTGAAAAGTACTATTTTGCCACAAAGGCACAAAAACACAAAGAATCACTAATTTCTAACATCTGATAATCATTTCTTTGTGGTCCTTAGAGTCTTGGAGTCTTAGTGGCATTTCATCTGTTTCTTTTAATTTGTTTTTTAATTGTCAGACTTGTCCGATTTGGAACAATCGGATGGAATTCGCATGAAAATAATCATCACGGTTTGTGTGTTACTGCTCATTTCATCATTTTAGACTTTTCGGAGTGTACTCAAAAGAACAAAGGTAATAAAATAAAAAAGCCCGAACATAATGTCCGGGCTTCTCTTCATCAGAAACTTTGACTATAATTTGGCTCCCTGATAGCTCAATGTCATAGATATGACTATGATACTAAGCAATAAAAAAGCCAACAAAAATCTGGAGTCCCTGAATAGAATCTCGTCTTTCTTGTACAACATAAATATGAGTTTGTCCTGGTTACTAAGTGTATTTTTTGATATCTTTATATCGTTTCGTCTGATGCTTATAAGCCAAAAATGATACCATATGATTTTATCATAATATGAAAAATACCCCTTTTATCAGCCCTTAAATATGGTTAGAATTCATGTGTTGTAAATATCTGTTTCATTGTACTCAAAGGCTCAACTCATTTTATATGTCTTTATTTTTTAAACTGTTTTTTATATTAATATGAACGTCCAAAAAATTACCCAATTTAGGGCTAAAAAAAAATAAAATTTTTCTGAAAGAAATATCCTACCCATCATGTCATGAGTTATCTTTGACATTATTTACTCAAAAAACTCAACTTTATGAACATTAACATGACCTACCCTATCGAATTTGAATTTAAAATAATGGCTCTTGCTCCTCAGTTTTATGTAAGAGATGGTGCCGGCAGAGATGTGGCTTATGTCAAGCAAAAACTTTTTAAGCTAAAAGAAGATATTACTGTATTTGAAAATGCAAGCCAAACCACACCCATATATAAAATCAAGGCCAATCAATGGATAGACTGGTCTGCTTCCTATATTCTTTCAGATGCCGCAGGACACGAACTGGGCAGAATGGGTCGCAAAGGCGGCAGATCACTGTGGAAGGCCACGTATGAAATTTTTGATGCTAGTAATACGCAGGAATTTAAGATAGAAGAAGACAATGCCTTTGTTAAAATTATGGATGCTGTTTTTTCTGAAATACCTATATTGGGTATATTTACCGGATATGTATTTAATCCAAAGTATAATATTTTTAATGAAAAAGGCGAAAAAGTAGCTGAATTTGCGAAAGAATCTTCATTCCTGGGTAAAAAATTTAAATTGCATCAATTGAGCGATCTGAATGTACAGGAAGAAGAAAGAATAATACTTAGTCTAATGATGATGGTATTGCTCGAAAGAAGCAGAGGATAAAAAAAAGGCATGGAGGATACATCAAAAATTTATCCTCCATGCCATGTTTTAACAATAAAAAAACCATCGTTGCCTTGTGCCTGATACAATGGCATTAATATCATACCATCTACTTCTGCTTTGACATCCTGACCATCATATCTGGCCAGCAATTCACCTTTGGTCACCGCCTGAAAGTTTTTAAATCCCGGTTTCATCTGCCATTTATGATTTTCATCAATGTGAAACTTATAAATCACTTCGACAATCTCCGGCAAATTGCGTGAATATTGCTTCAGGATGTGGTCGTGTCTGTTTTCTATGTGCTCGGGGCTTACCACACCGATGGCGCGCAAAAAGTTGACTATAGCCGCAATACAACGGTTGATGGATTGTGAATCATCATGATGTCCTCCTTCAAAAGCAATGGCAGTAGATGGTAGTCCCATATTTTTTTCATTGAAATAATGCAGGGTCGTACCGCTGATATCCTTTAATAGACCCAATATGACCGGCGCATGTATCTCATGGGCAATTTCAATACTTTTTTTATTGTCTGTAGTGATACAAAAAATGCCACCGTCTGATGAAGTGGTATGCAGATCAAGCAAATACAATTCGTCAGGCCCTACCCTTTTGATTTCTTCATCAATCACATCCAAAATATCCCTGATCTCCCAGTCCTCGTCGTGCAATTGATCTTTATCCGAATGTTTCAAATTTTGAATAAATTCAGGTTCCCAGGATCTGTTGATATCTTTTTGTATAAACCTTTTTCCCATTTTGTATGCCTGTAGGTTACCGATGATGCCAATGATTTCTCCTTTGTAAGTGAAATCAGGATTGGTAATCGGTTCTACTTCCAACATCTTAAAAAGCAGATCCAAAGCCCTAACCCCTGCCGGTTCATTGCCATGCATACCGCCGGTAATGACAAGCAAAGGCCCCGGTTCATTCCCCTTATATTTACCAATTATTCTTTGACTCAATGACATTTATTTTTTGAAAAACCAATAAAATACCAGGCTATTTATTTGGTATCAATCACCAACTGAGCCAATGCTTTCATTCCTAATATAAATCCACTTTCGTCAATGTAAAAATCCGGTGTATGATGCTGTGATGCATCTATAGTATCTATATTTTTTGGTTTACCCCCAAGAAAGAAAAATAATCCGGGTACTTTTTTTGCATAAAATGAAAAATCTTCAGCACCGGTACTTGCCTTCACAACACGTACATTGTCTTCTCCTGCTACCTTTTCCAATGATGGCAACATTTTAGCCGTAAGTTGCGGATTATTAAACGTGACGGGATAACCAATTTTTATTTCTACTTCAGCAGTTGCACCTGAACTTTCAGCTATTTTTTCGGCCGTAAGTTTGATTTTTTCGTGGACTATTTTCTGCATAGCTGTATCCAGTGTTCGTATGGTGCCTATCATTTCCACTTCTTCAGGGATGATATTATTCCTTACCCCACCCGATATTTTACCAACAGTAATCACAGCGGCTTCGTTGGTCAGATCTGTTTGTCTGCTGATGATGGTCTGCAAGCCCAGTATTACCTGCGCTGCAGCAACAATAGGGTCCACTCCTTTCCATGGACGGGATCCGTGCACTTGTTTGCCTTTAATTTTGATGGAAAACTGATCAGCGGCAGCCATGGCTCCCAAAGGTTTGTAGGTGATAGTGCCTACATCTGTCACACTGGAAATATGTAGGCCATACATCACTTCTATGCCATATTTGTCTATCAGTCCTTGTTTTATCATTAGGGCAGCACCACCTTCTTCCCCTATAGGAGCACCTTCTTCTGCCGGTTGGAATACAAAAACAATTTTTCCTTTAAGTTCACTTTTTATACTGCTTAATATTTTCGCAGTCCCCATCAGTATGGCAACGTGGCTGTCGTGACCACAGGCGTGCATGATACCCACTTTCTGGCCCAGATATTCAGTCTCTTCTATGGAAGCAAACGGCAATTTCACCCGTTCTCTGACCGGCAAACCATCCATATCCGCCCTCAGCCCGATTACAGGGCCTGGTTTTCCGGTGTTTAAAACCGCCACAACACCGGTATGGGCCATTCCTGTTTCAATGCTGACATCCAGGCCTTTGAGATTTTCGGCAATGTATGCCATGGTTTTATATTCTCTATTGGAGAGTTCAGGATATTGATGCATATGTCTGCGCCACTCGATGACCTGTGCTTCGTGCTGACTTGCGAGAGTGGCGATTTTTGTGGTAAGGTCAGGTGGTTTGACTTGTCCTTTTTTCTGAGCCATTACAAAAGTAGAAATGGTGCATCCTAAAATAATAAGTATGAATTTCATATGATGTCTCATGGTATGCTTTAAATGTTTTAAATTTGTTTTACAAAATCCAAAGTAAGTGATTTTACTTAAAATGAAGATAGTTTTTAATCAATATTTTACGTTTATATTTTTAAGCACCTTTTTGGTACCCACTTTTATGTTTGCTCAACCTGAGGAATCTAAAAGTTCCCTTTCAGCATGTATCATTGAAAATGCACAACAATTGAACGGAAGTCCTTATGTACCAGGAACGCTGGAAGTAGCCGGACCGGAAAAACTGGTATACTTTAAGGACAAATTTGATTGTGTCACTTTTGTAGAATATGTCCTGGCACTGTCCATATATCAGGCAGGAAATACCCAAAATAAAACTTTTGAAGCCATCCTGCAACAACTCAGGTACAGACATGGCAAGATAGACGGCTACGGTTCAAGATTACATTATTTTTCAGAATGGATACTGGAAAATGAAAAAAACGGATTTATTCGAAATATAACACCGAAGATCAGCTCATCGCCTTATAAAAAAAACATCAGATTTATGACTTCTAATGCTCCAAAATATCCACCCCTTACAGATAAAAAAGAACTTAAAAAGGTGAGTCTTGCAGAGCATCGGATCAGTGACTATACATGGAATTATATACCAAAAAGTAAAATAAATCACATTTCTGATCAGATATTGAGTGGAGATATCATAGCCATTACCACGGATATTAAAGATTTGGATTTCGTTCATACCGGTTTTGCCATCAGAACGGAAGATGGTGTACATTTGCTTCATGCATCTGAATCAGAAGGAAAAGTAGTGATAAGTAAAAATACACTGTATGACTATCTAAAAAGCCATAAACATCAGTCCGGTATTATGATATTGAGGGTGAAATAAAAAACTGCAACACGTTAGCAAGTAAAAAACTATTGCAAAATACAGTATAAAAGGCATTATTCATCCATTTTTAACCATAAAAAATACACACTTTAGGATTGAAATATTAAAAGGGTCTTCCCGAGTTATAGCAAAACCAATTTCTTTACCTAAGGCTCGAAGAGAACGATATTCCTTATCATACCATCAAACACAAAAAAATGAAAAGGCAAGACAGAATACCAATATAATCTGCCCAAAACACCTATTGGCCTGAATGTAGCTGTTTGTTGCAGGTAGGTTTTATTATCAGACGTTATGATCTGAAATTCCAGCCACGCCTCACCGGGCAATTTCATTTCGGCATACAATAACAGTCTCCTGTTGGGTTTATCTGCTGCAAGTACCCGCCAGAAATCCAGGGTATCGCCGGTATAAATATCATGCCCATTAGTACGTCCGCGTCTGAGCCCTACTCCACCACACAACTTGTCCAGAAAACCCCTGACTTGCCACAAAGTATTGCCATAATACCATCCACGTGCTCCACCAATAGACCAGATATTATCCATCACCTGATCAGCATTTCCTGTGATTTCTTTTCTTCTGGTATCTATAAAACAACCATCCACAGGCACATGTACATGCTCAAGTAGCGAATTATCAGCATAACTTGAAATCAACGCATCTTTCCAACTGGAAATGACATTGTTTTGCTCTATTTTCTGAAAAGCCAGGGCCACAGCTTGCTTATACGTCAGCAACTGAATGCCCAGTACTTTTGCCAGATCATTCTGCGTCGCCACTACTTCTACCTTCATACTATTGACCAGATTGGCCGCCAGTTTGTAAGATGTATTGGTCACAAAATACAGCCAGTAGGAAGAAAGTTTGGGCGTCATGACAGGTACGGTGATGATGTATCTTTTCAGGCCACGCACCTCTGCAAACTGAAGTATCATCGCTTTGTAAGTCAATATGTCCGGTCCTCCGATGTCATAAGACTGGCCAAATGTTTCAGGTCTGAGCAGTACTCCGGTAAGATATTCCAGGACATTTCTGATGGCTATAGGTTGGGTTTTGGTATTCACCCATTTGGGAGATATCATCACCGGCAATTTTTCGACCAGATCACGTATGATCTCAAATGACGAACTACCCGAACCGACAATGATGCCTGCTTTGAGCGCTGTCACCTGCACCCTTCCTGCAGAAAGTATATCAGCGACCATTTTTCGGGAAGCCAGGTGGCGCGATAGCATCTTTTCATTGGTAATTCCACCCAAATAAATGATCTGCCGGGCGGATGTATGTTGCATAAGTTCTACAAAATTTTGCGCAGATGTTTTTTCCAGGCTTTCAAAGTCATTGGTGTCGTCACTCATGGAGTGTATGAGATAATAAGCCACATCAATATCCCTGAGCAAAGGATGTGCCTCGGGCTTTTTGAGAAAGTCTATTTCAACCAGAGATATCAAAGGATTTTTATAGATACCTTCATTCGGAAATCTGTTTTTATCTCTTACGCTGCAAATCACCTCGTGCCCCTGCTCTACTAAAACAGGAAGTAATCTTTTGCCTATATATCCATTGGCGCCTGTGAGCAATATTTTCATAAAAATACTTATTTTATAACTATTCTGGTATGATCAATTTCAATCAAAAAATACCAATTTCCCGTGATGCATTAGCTCGTTTTTAGTAAACCAATATGGCGGATTAACCCAGGATTGAACACAGAGATGTATCGAATGTTTTGATCTCAAGCTATTATAGATAAGCCAACACTTTTTTTTATGATATTTGAAACAAATGAAGGCAAAATGCTTCCTTTGATACAAAAATTTATTTTTGGTTTTGAAGGCATGAATTATAAAAAATTTACAGCAATGAATCTTCTATAATGTATTTCACTTTTACTGTTTTACAAATTTATGTGTGGAGACAACTCCTGATGAGGTCGTACATTTGATCAAATACAGTCCAGGATTAAGTGGGGCGATGTTCATGTCTGCTGCTTAATTAAAGGTACATTAAGAGGACAGGGATGCATTTTTTCCCCGTGCTCTAGTAAAGTGATCTTTTCCTACTTAGGCTTTCTAATTTTAAACCCAAATGCTTGTTTATAATTCTGCGTAAAAAACATATCTGAATTTTGGTGGTAAACTACATTGGTTGAAAATGGAGAATCATCATAAGCCCGCTCCCGATGGATCAACTTACCGGTCAGACCATCGAGTATCATTACAGACCCGTAGCCCCAGCTGGTAAATATAAGCATATCCTCATAATAAAGCATTTCGAATGTACAGTTGGGTGCATCTGTTTCGTTGTGCCATAAAACTTCGCCTGTACCCGCGTGGATACACATGACGTCAAATACATCAGGATTGACATAAATGAGGTCACCTACCAGCAGATGTTGGGTATTATTGAAGGAGCCAAAAGGTTTTAGTTTATCAAACGGTCGTCTCCAGTTGAGCTTTCCTGTAGGAATATCATAGCTATATATGCTCCAGTCACCTCCCATAAGGACATCATTGCCGTATATGACCGGTTGAAAATGCATGCTTGTGCTGACTTCACAAAATGAAGTCTGTTTCCACACCAATTTTTTTGTACGCAGATTTACTGCATACAGGTCTGTAGGGGAATCCTGCGGTGATTTATTTATATTGCCTCTGGAATTTACAAAAACGATAATACTGTCTTTGCTCATTGGATCTACCCAAATAGCCGGGCCTGAAAGCTGTGGAGCCCATACACCTTCCTCCGGTACACTATATACCGTATCCACAGCACCTGTGTTGACCTTAAAACGTAGTAAAAACGCTTCGTCCGGGTAATTAAAATTCCCTTTAGATAAGTATTTATAGGCATAATCTCCAATAATATTCAGCGGCACCCCGTAACCACTCACAGTTTCATAATGGTTGATCTCCCATAAGATTGCTCTGGAATCAAGGTCCATGGCTATCAGACCCGGTCCGGTGTCCATCACCAATATATGGTCTTTGATTCGCATGGTACGGATATAATCTTTGACTTTACCGCTGTGGTGCCATTCCCACACTTTTTCTCCGGTATTTATGTCAAATGCATACAATATCAATCCCGGATCACCTTTATCACCCGTAGTTATATACCAATTTTTATATACCTGTACATACCTTGATACAACAATTTCTCTATATGGAGATGCAAGATTTACTTTCCATTTCAAATCAAAAATCGTATCTTTCACTACTACAGGTGGTTCTATGATCATAGGGTCAGGTGTATGGCAACTGAATATCATTATTGCACAAATCACAAATAAGATCATTCTTGTCATAATTAATTGGATTTAAAATAAGTTCCACCAATACCTCTATCAAAAATTAAAACAGTTGCTTGCCTTGTTTTACTATCATTTCTCATCTGGAAGTGATTTGAGCCCATCATGACTTGTACCGGATAGTTTGCCCCGGTTCCATTCATGGCTGATTCGGCAAGGATGATTCCATCTGATTGATTTTTAAGGTACAAATTCATCTTTCTTGTTTTACGAATTTCTATTTAGTCATGAAATTTGATATCATTTTATATCTGACGTTGAATATTCGGTAAATATTTGCAAACTACATGAAAATATATTGTTGCACCTGTATTTTGTATAAGTCTTTAACCTAAAATTTCATTTTTCATTCATAAAAAGTCCTTTGTCTTTTCCTGCATAAGGCAACTTCAAAACAAATATAAACCTTGTTTACTATAGATGTATGTTTTATAGTTGTCATTAACATATTTAGTGAATAAGAAAATCAGTCTCTTAAGATGTGACTTTTACCAAAACTGGGTAATGTATCAAGCAAAATAATCCATCCTAACAATAAGTTCCACTTGGTTTTATACCCTTGGCTTTTACCCTTACCAACATTTATTTTTGTCTTCCGGAAGGACATTTGACCGCTTCTTTTTTCTTTTCCTAAAAATTGTGTAGGTTTGTATCATGAATCGTGAACTGGCCATTTTGGAGAAACTGGAAAAAGAACTGAGCCTTAAACAGCTTCAGATCAAATCCCTGCTTACTATTACCCAGGCTATCAATGACAATGTGTCGGCAGATGGCTTATTTAACATGTACAAATCATTCCTTAGCTGGGAAATGGGTATAGAAAAGATGGCTTTGTTCATCATAGAAGACCATGGATGGGAGTGTACGGCTTCGATAAATTTTAACAGGAATGAGTTTGAAGGTATAGTACCTTTATTGCTACCACATAAAAGACTTTTTACGATCAAGAATGGCGACCACGCAAAATTGGCAGGTTTTGATATCATTATACCCGTATTCCACAAAGAACTTCCCATCGCTTATTCCATCATAGGCGGCATTAAAGAAAAAGAAGATCTTTATAATAAAATACAATTTATCACCACCATTACCAATATCATTGCGGTAGCCATAGAAAATAAACGATTGTTTAAAAAACAGATTGAACAGGAGCGATATCGCCGTGAGATGGAACTGGCCTCACAGGTGCAGCATATGCTTATCCCTGAAAAACTACCGGTGGAAGAAAAATTTGCCATGTCCAAGATTTATAAACCGCATTTTAATATCGGTGGTGACTATCTGGACTTTATCCGTTTTGATCAGGACAGGTTTGCATTTTGTATTGCAGATATCTCCGGCAAGGGTGTATCGGCAGCGCTTTTGATGGCTAATTTTCAGGCCATGATACAGTCTCTCATCTTTCAATACCGCGATCTGGAGACGTTCGTCTTTGCATTGAACCAATCTGTCTATAGAATTACCAAAAGTGACAGATATATCACGTTCTTTGTAGCAGAGATAGATGCAAAACAAAAAACATTGAGATACGTTAATGCAGGACATTATCCGCCAATACTCAAGATGAACGGAAATTTGATTCGATTGGACAAAGGATGTTCATTTATCGGTGCTTTTGAAAAATTGAATGATATCAAAGAAGAAAAAATTGATTTGAAACCCGATGCGATGATCATCAGCTTTACGGATGGATTGCCGGATTTAAAAAATGTTAAGGAAGAATATTTCGGGGACCACTTTCTGGAAGAATTTGTACACCAAAACGGACACATGGATCCTGAAAGCTTCAATAATCTTTTGCTGACTGAGATTGATACCTTCAGGGGCGAAATAGATATTGCGGATGATATTGCAGTATTGACTTGTAAAATTTATTGACAGATTTTTATTTAAAAATTAAATGGTACCAAAAAATAAACTTACAGCAGCCATGCTGGCCTTTTTTACCGGATTTATAGGTGGACACAAGCTGTATCTTGGCAGGACGGGAGGATTTATTGGTTTTATGATCATGTTTATAGTTTCTTTAAATATAGGCATTCCTATATCTCTTATCGTTGGAGTGATACAAGGGATCAAACTGCTGAACATGTCTGAACAGGATTTTGACAAAAGATACAACAGAGGACTTATACAGGTCAGAAGAGGACCACTGGAAGCAAGAAGAGATGCACAGATGGCCAGATACGAACAAATGCCTGACAAATCGACAAAACCAAATCTAAAGCAAAAACCTTCGCCTTCCACAACACTTAGGGCCAATCCCTATAAAAACAGCGGTATAAAAAGTATAAAGATTTTGACCTGGAAGATGCCATTGCGGATTTTAAAAAAGGATTGGATATTTCACCCAATGATGTGGCACTTCATTTTAATATATCCTGCGCCTATTCGCTGACTGAAAAAAAATCAATGGCCTATCATCATCTCTCTAAAGCGGTCAGTCTTGGACTGAAAGATGTCGAAAGAATACTCAGTCATGATGACCTTGCATATGTGCGTATTCAACCAGAATTTGAAGCATTCAGAAGCGGTGGTTTCAGGGTCAATCCTTTTTCTGCTCCGGTACATGAAGAACCCGTAATAAAGGATACACCTGAAGTCCATGCATCGACTCCGGAAGATAAAGAAATGGACGATACTCTCCTCGCTCAACTGAATAAATTATCAGAATTGAGAAAAAAAGGTATTTTGTCCGAAGATGAGTTTATCTTTGAGCGAAAGAAAGTGCTGAGACAATAAAACAGCATCTTTAAAGGTTTAAACAAAACAACTAATTATAATACCTCATTGGTAGCGAAAGAACTCATATCACAAACTTTATTTCCCGTACAGACCTCTGATACCGGCGAAGAAGCATTAAATCTGATGCAGGTGTACCACGTGCGCCATCTACCTATTGTCAATCATGAGCAACTTCTTGGCGTTATTTCAGAAGAAGATATACTCATCCATGATACCCATGAGCCTATAGGTACCTACAGGCTTTCCTTCCTGCGACCCTTTTGTATAGAAAATGAGCATCTCTTTGAGGTGATGACCAAGATGGGCAGATACCAGCTTACTATGATCCCCGTGATAGATAAAGAAGAAAATTATCTGGGAGTCATCACCATGGAAGATTTATTGCAATATTTTGCTGCTCATTTTTCATTTGCTGATCCGGGAAGCATCATTGTCATAGAGTCTTCCAAAGGCAACTACTCCTTGTCAGAAATAGCCAGGATCGCAGAGTCTGACGACATCCAGATTCTCAGCAGTTTTATCAATACTATCCCCGAGACCAGCCGCACATATATCACCTTAAAACTAAACAGACAGGATATAAATGCCTTCAAGGCCAATCTGGAGCGTTTTGGTTACGAAATATCCGCTACATTTTCCGAGTTGGAATACCATGATGGACTCAAAGACAGGTATGATGCACTGATGTCTTATCTCAATATATAATTTTGATCCGGTTGTTATGGTTGACTGCATATAAAGGTAACGTACACGGAAAGATCAGATCTTTTTTACTATTTTTTTTATTGATAGGATTTACTGTGATGGTCCATGGCCAGGACGACTTTGTAATCATCGACAGCATCAATATCGTGGGCCTGAAAATAACCCAAAGAAATGTCATTCTTAAAGAGATCGACTTCACATCCGGCGATACTATAGGTCTCAAAGAGTTGGCCAAAAGGATGTCTTCCAATGAAAAAAGACTGCAAAGTATAGGTCTTTTTACAGTAGCAAAAATCAACGTTAAAAATTGGAATACTGATCTTTCCATTTGTGATTTAGAAATAAAAGTACAGGAAAACTGGTATATATATCCATACATCATTTTTGAACTGGCAGATAGAAACTTCAATGTATGGCGCAAAGAACAAAACTATTCTTTTGATCGGGTAAATTATGGTGTTGCCCTCAACCACATCAACCTTACCGGAAATAAGGATAAATTAAAATTGAAATTTCAGCGTGGATATACCAGAAAATACGAAATTGCCTATGATTTTCCTTATCTGAAAAAAAGGTGGGGACTTTCTGCCAATGTACTTTATGCTGAAAACAGGGAAATTGCCTACAAAACATTCAATAATAAACCACAGTTTTACCAAAGCCCTGATGAAAAAAAACTGTTTTTTCAGCACAGAGCAAGTATCAGTCTACTCAACAGAACAAGTGCCCTACTCCATCAATCGCTTAGATTTGAATTTATTTCAGCCAAAATAGATACTATCATTAGCACTCAGCTTAACCCATCTTTTTTTGGCAACAATACATCATCCTTACAGTATTTTTTAGTGGATTATTACTTACGTTTTGACAATACAGTATATCCGCTTTATCCCATGGCTGGATATAGAGTTGAGTTTAATGCACGTAAAGAAGGACTGGGTTTGCTCAGTGATACAGACAATGCCTGGCTCTCTTTCAGCACAGAATTGCATTCTCCTTTATTAAAATGGCTTATTCTTAGTAACAGGTTAAAATTCAAAATCAATCTTCAGGATAATAATCTACCCTATTTTCTAAATAATGCCATTGGTTATAAATCAGACAATATCACCGGATATCAATTATACGTACTGGATGGCAGAAATTTTATATTGTTAAATAATGCACTCAGATTCAGACTTATAGATAAAGATATAATAATCAATAAATATATGCCAAAACAGTTTAGGGAGATGAATACCAAACTATTTCTCAGACTTAGCTTTGATTACGGATACGCACGTGATCCACTATCAGGTTCAGAAAATCCATATTCCAACAGAAACGAATATGGTTATGGTCCTGGTCTGGATTTGATTTTATACAATAATTTTACCTTATCGTTTGAATACGGAATTACCCGTTTTAATGAAAAAGGATTTTTTATCGAAAGTGGTTTTAATTTTTAAAATATAAGGTATTGTTACAAGTCAGAAATAAAGAAATGCCAATAAGATTCAAACTTACTTAGAATCACAAAGAAATGATTAACCACTGTTTGAAATTAGTGATTCTTTGTGTTTTTGTGCCTATGTGGCAAAATTATACTTTTCCCAGCGACTCAAATATTTTTTGGTTTTTATGTTAATGTTGATAAAATACTAAATCATTTTTACAATCCGTTTAGAAAATATACCCGAATATAACTGATAGCAAAGTTTTTTTTATCTTGTCACAGTTTTTATATTTGTACACAGAACGCCATCAAAATATGCGAAATATTATCTTCATATATCTTATTTTTCACTCTTGTACGATTTTTGGTCAGGAAAAAGGGGTGTTTTCAGGTGCATTTGAAACCAATGCCAATGTATTCATTCGTGATTCGTCTATCAATACCCCCAATACCCCGCAATATGACAGACAATTTTTTGGCGGAGAAGCATGGCTGAATATTAACTACGCTATTCAGGGATTTAAAATAGGAGCAAGATTTGATATGTTTAATAATTCCAATCTTCGCATACCGACGGACTCTTACTCGGGTATCGGCATCGGACGCTGGTTTGTGCAGAAGTCCATTGACAAACTGGAGTTAAGTGCCGGATATTTATATGATCAGATTGGTTCAGGATTGATATTCAGGGCCTTTGAAACCAGACCTTTATTTATAGACAATGCACTATACGGTGCGAGAGTCAAATATAATCTTTCTGAAAACTGGCATATCATGGGATTTGCCGGCAAGCAGAAGAATGCGTTTGATACATACACAGGAAATATAAAAGGTTTAAGGAGTGAAGGATTTATAAGTCTTGGGAGTGAAGATACACCACTTACGCTCGCGCCGGGCATTGGATTTGTCAACAGAACCATTTCTGATGAAAACATGGCCGGAGTGGTCGATGCGCTGCGAACGTATCTCGATGAAGACAGATTTTCTCCAAAACACAATACGTATTTATCCACCATATACAATACCCTTACCTACCGGGGATTAAGTTTGTATACTGAAGTGGCGCTCAAATCCAAAGATATTTTTTACAATCCATTTGCTGTAAAAGCTGAAATAGTCGGCAGCACCACTGGCAAACTCGAACAAAAAAGTGGTTCGGTGTTGTATGGTAGTTTGTCCTATGCCAAAGGCAATTTGGGAGTCACTGCAGAAGCAAAAAGAACAAAAAACTTTAATTTCCGTATCGATCCAAACCAAAGATTACTACGTGGTCTGGTCAATTACTTAACCCCGCTCAATAGACAGAATACTTACCGTCTTACTGCAAGATACAGTCCTGCTGCTCAGGACATTTCCGAAATGGCCTACGCAGTGGATGTTCGCTATAAATTCAGTAAAGCGTGGAGTATAGGCGTAAATTATTCAGACATCACCACACTGGAAGGTGACCGATTATTTCAGGAGTTGTTTACTGAAGTGATCTATAAGTACAAAAGGAAATGGCAGTTGACGGGTGGTATTCAGTTTCTGACCTACAATCAGGAAATGTATGAAATGAAATCTGAAGTTCCGCTGGTCAAAACGATCACACCATATATAGATTTTCAGTACAGATTTACAACTACCAAAGCACTAAGAACGGAGTTCCAGTACATGCAAACCAAACAGGATTATGGCAGTTGGTTGTTTGGTCTGGCAGAGTTTAGTATAGCGCCAAAATGGAGTTTTGAAGCATCAGGCATGTATAATATCAAACCTAAAAAAGCAAATTCAAAAGGGGATATAGAAAAAACATTATATCCGACACTGGGAGTAGTATTTTTTAATGATGCTCAACGATACAGCCTGAGATATGTTAAACAAGTGGAAGGTGTAATATGCAGCGGTGGGATATGCCGGCTTGAACCTGCTTTTAGTGGTTTCAGATTTGCCATGAATACCACGTTTTGATAATATAAATATATTGAACATGAGATTAGTATTGATCAGATTTTTGTTGGTTTTTCCTTTGATTATCCTTTTGTCCTGCGAAGAAATTCCAATAGTCATTGCAGACCCTGTCATACCGGATTCAGAAAAAGTGGTGCTTATTGAAGAGCTTACCGGAGCGAGTTGTCCCAATTGTCCGAAAGGAAGTGCGGCCATTGAAAATATATTGACCAAATTTCCGGGACGGGTAGCTGTGGTAGGAATACATGGAGACTTTTTGTCCAATCCTACGGCCAAAAGCAAATATGATTTTAGAAATCCGAAAGCCAAAAGTCTGGAAAACTGGTTTCAACCCTGGTTTGGAAAACCGTCTGCATCGATCAACCGGGTGAAGGATGAAAACGATATGATCATGATTGACATTCCTGAATTGTGGCAGGCAGCAGTTGAAAATGAATTGCTCAAACCACATCAGATGAACCTACTTTTGGATACAAAATTTAATGCTGTCACCAGAAAACTGGATCTCGAGATTGCTGCTATCCCATTGACTGATCTGGCCGGAAGTTACAATATCAGCATCTTTCTCACAGAATCAGACATCATTGATGCGCAATCCAATGGAGCTGTGATCATCGATGCGTACAACCATAAACATGTGCTCAGAGATATGATGACAAAATTTGATGGAGATAATTTTGGCTCCGATTTAAAAAAAGATGACATCATCAAAAAAAACTATACTTATACCTTGCCTATTGAGCCAACGGGACTTTGGAATCCTGCAAAAATGGAAGTGGTGGTAATGATCAGTAGAGCTACGCCAACGGATGTTTCGGTGGTACAGGCGGCTTATAAGAAGGTGGTGAATTAAGCAAAGGAAGATAAGTGATATTGATACAAAACATAATTACAAATCGCAATAGGTCAGCAACGATGATCTTTTTATCACAAGAAATGCTTATTACCTCATCAAATCTTCACCACCTGAGTGCCATAAAATATTCTCTCATTATTTCCTACAGGATAAATCTCAATGTTGTACCTGCCATCCGGCAAATGACTGATATCTACCGATTCCGGTAATTGAGCCGCAGGGAGATCTGCTGTAAATAATATTTTTCCTTGTATATCAGATACATACAGCCTGCAATCTACCGGACTGGAGAATGATTTGAAATAAAATAAACCTGAAGATGGATTGGGAAATACTTGCAAATCCCTTCGGTAATATACCTGCTCTCCAAAAAGAGATGTGATGCCCGGGTTACATTTTTCTATTTCGTCCACCCGAAAACGCGGAAAATTGGGCAGTGAGCCCCCATTGGCATTCGGTAGTTTGATCCCATTCTGTACAAAATCACAAGCTTTGCCTGCTTCATCAGGTTTGTTGATGACGTGGAGAGAATAGGAGCCATTGGCAGGTGACATATATATTTTGCAGTCAGGTCCTTGTGCCATCAGGAAAAATGTAGTCGCAAATGGATCTAATGTACCATTGTAAGTATCAATGAGCACGATACGTTTATCTGGTTCGGGCTCTTGGGTATCTATCTGGTGCAACCAATTTTGGGTAGCTGTATATATGTAGCGACTGTTGGGTGACCACTCAACACTACTAAAAAAATATTGCTCTCTATCTATCTCACCTTCCGGTATGATATAAATTTTCTGATGATTGGACAGTGTTCCTGTAGATCTATCAAAATCATAGACCTGTAACTGATCATAATAATTATAAATAGCATACTTGGTTCCATCTGGACTAAATTTGGCAGAACCCGATGCACTGGATCTTGATTTATCAAAAATTTGAATGGATGGCTGGATTTTATTTAAACTAATGCCATTAGCATCCAATAAGAATGTAAGAATATTGGTACCCAGTGTTGGCTGCAAGACCCACCAGTCTTTGTGGTTTGTATGTTTGATGGCTGTGAAATATGAAAGTAATAAATCATTTTTTTGATAAAATTTTTCATTTTTTATGGTAACCTCGCTCTCTGAAAAATTCTCATTATGCTTTATATAACTATACCTAATTTCAAAAGAGTCTTTGGCAGGAGGATTATATATTGGCAATTTATGCAGCATGTAGTAGCTACCATTCAATTTTGGGTCAGGTAATATCATAATGTCCTGAGAACCAGGAAACCCTCTTGTAGGATCAGGCCAATATCGTCTAGCCCAATCTCCATCATTAATATCTCTTCCATTCTCAATTATTTCATGGTGCGCATTCATCACCGTCCTTCCGTTGGTATAAAAAAGAAGGCTACCTTCGTGATTGCATATCGAAGCATTATTATCCAAAATCCCCATTGGACCGTTTATGTAACCAGTATTAAGTGTATCATTACTAAAATCCATAATATGCATATTATGGCCTCCTTGAGCATCAAAATTCTTTTGATAACCTCCAATCCAGATATGATCAGATGTAGATTGTCCAAATATACAATCAGTTAAAATAAAAAAGCCAAAAACAAAAAAGTATATTGCACCATCCAATAAGAATCTAATCATAACAATTGCCCCATTATTTTAATACAACCACTTTAAATGTCTTTGATATTCCCGATTTGGAAGAAATCTGGATAAGATTGATACCTCCAAAATCTGATAAATCTATTTGCAATTTTACACTGGACGCAAAGGATTTGGTCAACATTACCTTGCCAGTAATATCCAATACTCTGCAAATACCATCAAATGCTTCAGAAAAAGTGACTTGAACTATACCAGAGGTGGGATTGGGCAAAATATCAATATCTGCTATTATGTCTCTTACTGCTCTAATTTGAGGTAAGGCGGGAGCGGATATACAACCATCGTACTGTTCATAATTCACATCATCAAAACTATTGGCCATCATCCTGGCCAAATAGATAGCATCGCCAAATACATCTGCACAATGGGTGCTATAATTGATAACAGCACTTCTATCCCGTACGTCTACACTGTCGTTTTGTTTATACTTAACAAATAGTTTCAATATTTCTTTCCATTTTATCAGTATGAGCGAGTCACAGTTGATCAACTCCAGCTCCTGCCTGATACTATCCAGCCTAAAGCTATCCTGACTTTCAGCCAATATTATTAATGGTCTTATGGTATCATATGCCTCTTCCATTTTTGCTCTGAAATCTCTTTTTTCACCTTCATCTCTTGATTCAGCCCAAAGCGAAGCATATTTGCGTAGAGTGGCAAAATTAGATGGATGTAATCTTGGTTTTGTTAAAGCGGCAAATAGGTCGGTGATTTTTGTTATACCACATATCTGAGTTAATATAGGATCGAGCTTGATACAATTTGGCAATTTGAAACTTGTATCTTTTTTAGCTTTCAATAACAAATGGTACACATTTATAAAAAATCTGTTTGGTAACGTATCCCGAATCTTTTTTAATTCTGTCCAATAATTACATAAGCCATCTTCTAAAACCGGCCCTATGATCAATCCATTACAATTATATGGGTTGGGGTTTGTTTCTGACACAAACCATTGGCCATTGGCAGGATTTGGATTGGTAGGCATTTGATTAGGAATAGAATCATCAACGAAAAAACGAGAAAGTCTAATTTGTTCTATATCTAGTCCTATTGCTTCTGCTTCTCCTCCTATAAATTCATTGCCATGATGAGATTGCTCTCCTGTGACAGACTTGATTTCTAAGTCTTTATTGTTATTAAGATAATTGCCCTTGATGGTGTGGAAGTCAGAATTATTTGCTATGCTAATGCCTACATCACCAGTAGGTATGTGGTTACACTTTATTTCATTATCAGTCGAATTATTGAGATAAATACCATCAACAGAATATGCGTTTATTATGTTTTGTGAAATTGATCCTCCATGTTTACCACCACCCCTTATAGCTGCAGATGAAATATGACTGGGATTTTTGAATGTAATTTCATTATTTCTTATGGTTTCATCTGTATTCAGTCTCGAAAATATGCCACAAAAAGAACCGTTTGTAGTAATATAATTACTTGCAATGACGCTTTGTTCAGTTGCATTAGTTAAAATACCAATTCCACTTAAGGACGATTTTACATCAATAGTGTTAGCCAAAAGTGTAGCATAGGTATAGAGAACTTGTATACCATTGGATGCAAAAATACCTGGATTATTATTCACATCTGCAAAATATAAATCATAACATCTTACTCCAGTGCCTCCTGGTTCAGCTTCAGAGCCAATCTTATTATTATTGATAGAAACTTCTCCCGACTTTTCACAATTTATTCCAATATTAAAATCACCCAAAATGGTATTATTTGAGATAGTTGAAATAGATGTATTTGTTATATAGATTGGATATTTGCAATTATTTAAAGTAATATAATCCAGTGTATGGTCACCCTTATAAACATCTATTCCTTTATAACAATGGCTTATTGTTGCATAACGTAAAATCAAATTTACATTATTTTGACACAACAAGCCGGTTTTACATCCTGATATATTTATTCCTTTTGACAAATTAAATGCTGTTATAATAAATCCGGGTTCTTTGCTCAACTTAATACCTATATCACTAAATTGATTACCTGTAATATTCAATTTACTCAAGTCAATTAAATTCAAATTGCCTTTAAAATGAATTCCAATTTTTGCACTATATATTTTGACATCTTCAATAGCAATTGTGCTGTTTTCTTCAGCTATTATTCCATCCCATGCTCCTATTCCATCGCATGTATTAAAAGTGACGGTAGTAACATTTAGTCTTCCTCCTGCTTTTACTTGAATAAATTTTCCATTTTTTAAAAAGATGTTAGCATTTTTTAAGGTTAAAATACCACCATTTTCAATTATAATATTTCCACCTATATACTGGTCTACATTATAAGTTACTTTTTGCCCCTGGCCTATTGTTATATCAGTTGCAGTTAATGGGCATTGATTTGTAACACAAACTTCATTCCAAGCATTGAGAACTGAACTATATTGCACCGGATTGCCTTCAAACATTTCTTGTGCAACTTCTAAAGTCAAATATTTATAATAATATACTCCAGATTTGGGGTCACTTATTCTATTTAAAGCTTCTAGGGCTATAGTTTTAGCCATTTCGATACCAAGAGATGAAATGTTTTTTGTTGGATCAACATCTGGAATCCCTACCGTGATATTATGAAACCATCGAGATATTGCTCTACTTTTTTGGTGGTCATCATTTGTTGGATTATTTTCGAAGCAATATGGTTCAGTATGATTTCTATTAGTTAAAGCTCTTATTTCAATTTCTTCATTTCCCATAATCCAATCTGTTCCGCCTTGTAATATTCCATTTTCAATATAATCAGCATAGATATCAGCTAATCCTTCATGCAATATTGCATTCTGATCTCCTGGATCATAATCCAAATAGTCAAAAATTAAAAGGTGACCTATTTCGTGGGCAATCACATCATAAAGTGCAAAATTAGCTCCGTTAGGATTGGAATTCAAAGTTCCTACTAAGATATCATTGCTATTGTTTGAGGCAAATGCATTATAATTCAATATTGTCCCGACTCTAATTTCAGGAAAAGCGATACCTAATTTTGAAGAAAATTCATGATCTACTCTTTCTGTAACATAAAGCGCTTGTTTGGACAAAGCCCATGTTGGGCTGTTATCCCAGGTTGTAATATCCGTCGTAGTTGGAATTAAACTTGAATCCCAAACAGGATTCATATTGTTTATATTTTGATATATTCTAATCCTATTATCTTGCGAGCTTAATGAACTTACTCCATTTTGTGAAAAATTATTTAATTGTACCGTTCCATATTTACTTGTGGTTGCGAGGAGTGGAATTTTCGTATTATTGATATTATAGATGTTTCCAGTATAAGCATCAATATAGGCAATTTTATTTTCTTCTTTGGTAAAATTTACTATCCAAATTAACTTATTTTTTAAATCAAATCTATTGGATATTAAAAGTTCTTTACTGTTTACATTATTTGTGCCAAGAATATTTAGTATATCATTATCCATAATCGTAGGATTGGGATCCAGATTTATTTCAGTGTAAAGATTTGGCGAACACTTTAAAATTTTATCACCCTTTTCAGCAATTAAAAAACCACCACCTTCAACTCTAATATTTTTATAGAATTGTTGATAATACTTATATTTTAATTGTGTGTCCAAATAACTATTATTTTCTCTTTTCAACTCAAAAGTATAATCATTTGTTAGTCCTAAAATTTTTAAAATTTCTTCTTTTGTCGGTTCAGAATCATTCTTAATCTTAAATGAACCATCTGGCTCTATTCTTTCAGCTATAGAATAAATGTCGGCTGATACATTATCCATAAATAAATTTGCAGATTTATTCAAAAAATCTGCCTTAGCAATTCTATTTTGACCAACTATTTCTGAATTGACCGAAATGAAAACAATACTAAAGATAACCCAGGATGCAAAACGTTTCATAATTTATTTTTTACATACTGGATTACAATAATAATACCAAATTTATACAATTAAACTGAAAAAGCATAATATTCTATAATAATATTTTGTTTACATTCAAAAAAAAAGAGTTTATTAATTGAAAAGAACAATTATAGCTAATTTTGTCATGACATATAATTTACCAATGGTTTGATCTAAATACGCAAGATTTAGTCTTTATTTCATACTTCAATGTTTGTAGAGTATATAATAAAAAAGGGAATAAATCACTGATTTATCCCCTTTTTGCTGCTAATTTAATTATTTGAATTGGTCTTCCTAAAATCTCGATTTTTTGGTAAGTACATTCAAAAAATTATCACTCTTCACTTATTCTTCTTCCGATGTAGCTTCCGGAGTAACCACCGGTGCTACTGGAACAGTTTTTACTTTTGCCGCTGGAGTTGCCGCAGCAACCGGTGCAACGGTTTCCTGAACTTCATTCAGACTTGGTATGATGCTTATCCAGGTTCTGTTTTCCTTTCCTTTTTTGAAGGCAACGGTTCCTGCTACCTGTGCATGGATAGTAAAATCTTTTCCAAGATACACATTTTCACCGGGGTGAAATCTGGTACCTCTTTGTCTTACCAGGATATTTCCTGCTTTTGCCACCTGGCCACCGAAGAGTTTAACTCCCAATCGTTTGCTATGACTATCACGTCCGTTATCCGAACTACCGACACCTTTTTTATGAGCCATTTTTCTATTCTTTTTTTAGGTTAGATAATACCTGCATAAAATTACGCAGTGATCGATTCGATTTTAATTTTTGTAAAACATTGTCTGTGACCGTTTTTCTTTTGATAACCTTTACGTCTCTTCTTTTTGAAGACGATCACTTTGTCACCTTTCTGGTTGCCGATGACAGTGGCATTTACTGTGGCATTGCTCAATACCGGCGTGCCTACTGCTATGGATCCATTGTTGTCGATCATCATTACCTGATCGAAAGACACGGATGAACCTGCAGCGGCTTCTAACTGGTGGACAAAAAGTTCCTGACCTTCTGTCACTTTAAATTGCTGACCAGCTATGTTTACGATTGCAATCATTGTGAATAAATTTATTAATTTAAAAATGAGCACAAAAGTAAGAAATATTTTTTCGATTAAGATATTGTTGGATCGATTTTTTACCAAAATTAATGAAATATTCACTTTTTTGGCTTAATTTGCATCATCACAGCACAAATTATGCCTTTCATTATAGAAAAACCAAGGACAATCATCTCACCAAATCTTTTAAAAGAGCTGGAAGAATATACCTCTGACCAGGGACAAGTCGTGGTCCATGGTATTGTTCGCCCCCAAAATGAAAGTTCTTTTATCAGAATCTGGCCAACTACATTTCTGTTTGATCAACATTCCGCGCACATCAGCGAACTGGTACATTTTGAAAAAATAAGTGGATTTCCTGTATGGACTGAGGTAAAAGCAAATACAGAGTTTGGATTTACGCTCATCTTTACTGGCTTACCCAAATCATGTGTTATTTTTGATCTTTGTGAAGTCATCCCACAATCCAATGGATTCAATATCCCATCCATATTGAGAAATGAACAAGATGTATATTATCTTGATTTCAGCGGGCTCTAAAGAATAAATTAGGTGAAGCAAATTATATTTATGCTTCACCTAATTGTAAAAATTTATTTTCTTCCCAACCACCATCCTATCACTGCGCCTATAATGCCAACAAACAGGGTGTTGACAACTATGTCAATGAGCATGGAATTTAAAGTATACATATTAGTCATAGCAAAAAAACCAAAATCATATGCTGCACTAATAAGAAATCCAAGCGTAGCACCTGCTTTAGCCCCGGCAAGCCAGGTGGAAATATTGGCCCATTGTACAAAAATGTAGGCCATCAAAAGACCCCACAATAAATTGGAAGCAATCATTGCCCACATCACCATGTCTGCTTCTGCTTTCATAAACCCCTCGAGTGGAATTTTCATCAGGTCAGGAAAAAGAAAGCCAAAAACAAGCCATCCGAAAAAAAATGCAAATACTCCTCCGATCAAGCCCGCCACTAAAATTTTGTTGGTGTTCATAATAAGTGATTTTAATGATTAAAAAAAATTAAATAATCTACGGGTATGATATGTAAATATGGAATATAATATAAGTTATTGTATTGATTAATAGAATAATAAGCGTAAATTTAATACATAATACGAATAATAGTTATTTTTATAAATATTTTTTTTTATTAAGTACTATAAAATAGGCGATTTAATAATCAGGCGGATAAAATTTCCTTACGGACTTTGAAAACACTAACTTTTCTCAAGATAGATCATTTTGTGCCACCTTAATTCGTTATTCGTTGTATTGATGATGTTTACTCAAAAAAAACTGGTTTGCGAAAACCTTGTTCAACGACTCATTTATTTTGTGTAAGGACGAAGTTTATGTTTACCCAAAGCGGTAACACGAAGCTTGTCTTTAAAGTAATTTATTATCAGGACATTCATCGTCATGTACATTTATTGTCATTATAATACCGTTAGAATTTTTCGCAGATTTAATTCTCGTCGGTATAAATAAGTTAATAAGATTCATTTATCAGTATTTTTTAAATTATGCTGCTCTTTAAAATTCCTTTCTTATCAAAAAACTATACTTTTGCAACTTGTTATGCTGAGAAAGATAGAAATTCAAAATTACGCCATCATAGACCGACTGGAAATAGCTTTTCCTGAAGGATTGTCGATTATTACCGGTGAAACAGGTGCAGGGAAATCCATTTTACTGGGTGCACTTGGTTTGATAATGGGCAAACGGGCTGATTCTAAAGTATTGTATGACCAGGAAAGGAAATGTTTTGTTGAGGCCACTTTTGACATCAAAGCCTATTTACTACAGGATTTTTTCACTGAGGAAGGTCTGGAATATTATGATGAATTGATCATAAGGAGAGAGATTGCCCCTGGTGGGAAGAGCAGAGCATTTGTTAATGATTCCCCCGTTACGCTGGACATTCTGCATAACCTGACTGAAGGTCTGATCGATATTCATCAACAATTTGATATGCTGGATATTCAAAAGCCGGCTTTTCAGTTACAAATGATGGATGCACTGGCAGGAAATAAAACCTTGCTGGAAACATATACAACATTATATAAAAATTACAGGTTATCGGTAAAAAAGCTCGATGAACTCATAGAAAAGAATAGAAATGCCAATCAGGAAATAGAATTTCTCAACTTTCAGATGAATGAGTTTAATAAGGCTGAACTAAAAAAAGGTGAACAGGAAGAACTTGAAAACCTTCTGCACAAACTGACTTCCGCAGAAGATATCAAAAAAAACAGTACAATGCTGGTTCATGGCCTGGAAGAAGATGAAAATTCGATCATCGGACAATTGCAGTTATTGACCAACCAATATAGTGCTATCAGTAATCTGGATAGTATTTATGCGGAAATTTACAACAGACTGCTCACTGTTCGCGAAGAGCTGGCTGACATTGCAAATGAAGCAGCCAGAATTTCTGATGCCACTGAATATGATGAAGAAGCCATTCATATAACAAATACAAGATTAAACCTGATATACAGACTGCAAAAAAAGCATCACGTAAGCTCTTTGGAAGATCTCCTTGAAATTGAGTCCAACATTAAACAAAAATTAGATAGCTATTCGGACCTGACCAACGAAATAGCATCTCTTCAGCTTGAATGTATCCAAAAGGAAGAAAATCTACGAAAAATGGCAGGTGAACTATCTCAAAAACGAATAAGCATCATTCCGGCATTTGAGAAAAATGTGCATGAACTTCTAACAGGGCTCTCTATGGAACATGCATATATAAATATACGGACGCAAACACTACCTGCACTCAATGCCACAGGCCTGGATGATGTAAATATATTATTTGCACCCAATAAAGGCAGTGCTTTTTTACCACTTAAAGATACAGCGTCGGGCGGCGAAATCTCCAGACTCACTTTATGTATAAAATCACTTGTAGCCGGAGCAGTGACTCTACCCACATTGATATTTGATGAAATAGATGCCGGTGTATCTGGGGAAGTTGCAAGAAAAATGGGTCAGATTCTGTCTGATCTGTCCGGCAAACATCAAGTCATATCTATCACACATTCTCCTCAGATTGCTGCTCGGGCTGATGTACATTTCTGGGTTTATAAATCCGATACAGAAGCCCGAACTGTAACTGCTATGCGGGAATTGTCCCTGGAAGACAGGGTACTGGAAATTGCAAAAATGCTCAGTGGAAATCCTCCTACTGAAGCTGCACAAAAAAATGCACTGGAATTAATCCAAATGAAATAGTACGTTTCATGATAAAAAATATCATCAATATATATGCAGACTCATTTTCGGGTCTATCACGCAGTGTATGGTTGCTGAGTCTTATCATGCTGATCAACAGGGCAGGTGCTATGGTGCTGCCTTTTATGACTTTATATCTGACCACAGATCTGGGTTTTACACTGACAGCAGCGGGATGGGTGATGGGAGCATATGGCTTGGGAAGTATCCTGGGTGCATATGCCGGGGGATATCTGACTGACAAATTTGGCTATTTCCATATCCAGTTATATTCTCTGATCATCAGTGCCTTTATTCTTCTGCTTTTGGTATTTCTGAAAGATTATATGCTTATATTGTCAGCAGTTTTTTGTTTTGCACTGGTTGCTGATACATTAAGACCAGCCAATAGTGTTGCTATTGCGGCATATGCCACACCAGAAAACAGGACAAGATCTTTTTCACTGATGCGTTTTGCTATCAATCTTGGATTTTCTATCGGACCTGCAATGGGAGGAATCGTTGCCGGAACATTAGGGTTCAGATGGATATTTCTGATCGATGCCGTCACATGCCTGCTTGCTGCACTTATTTTGTACAGATACTTACCCTTTGACAGTGCTTCAGTCCCTGAAAAAAAATCTACCAGCCGATCGGTTGGACTATCCGCCTACAAAAACAAAACTTATCTGTGGTTCATTTTTCTGGTGTCACTGTATGGCATTGCTTTCTTTCAATTATTCACCAGTGTACCCGTCTATTGGGAAAAAGAGTGGGCATTTTCGGAAACCAAAATCGGCTTGCTCCTTGCACTGAATGGATTAATCATAGTATTGCTGGAAATGCCTTTCATCCGTAGTATGGAGCATGTACAAAGGTATATGGTGATGATTTCAATAGGGAGTGTCTTGCTTATTGTTAGTTTTATTGCGTTGATAGCAGGATGGGTAAGTATCATTCCTGCGCTGGTATTTATTATTCTGATGTCATTTTCAGAAATGTTTGCCATGCCTTTTATGACCAATTATGCTGTATCCGTACCGACAGAAGATAGGAGAGGACAATATATGGCTCTATATTCTATGGCCTATGGAGTTGCACACATCGTTGCCCCAATGGGAAGCATGTATATCGCTGACAATTATGGTTTTTTTGTACTTTATGTCGGATTGGCTGCACTTGGTTTGTTGGTATCACTTGCCTTTTATAGCCTGCGATCCACGAAGGTTAGTGATGGCTAGTCTTAAGGCGGTTGTTTCTAAGAAATTTTAGACCATATTAATTCTACTTTGTTAACTTTGCTTTTAAAAAAAAATTCCAAAAAAAAAAAAAAAAAAAAACACAGCCAAAACCCCAAACAAGGGGGGGGGGAAAGGGGGGGGGGGGGCCCGGGGGGGGGGGGGGGGGGGGCGGGCCGGGCTTGTTGTTTGGCTTGGGGCAAAAGGGAAAGGCCCGGCCCCGCGGGGGCCAAAAGCCAAAAAAAAAAAAGGGGCCAACCTCAAAAAAAAAAACACTAAAAAACTTGGCCCGGCCTGGCCCGGACAAAACACAACAAACCCCCAAAAAAAAAAAAAGGAAAAGAAGGGAAGGGGGGGCCCACATTAAAAAGTAGAATTAATTTATCAAAAATACGAATTATGAGCGACAAATTACAAATATATTCCTAATACCTGCAAGGTCAGTATTTCACTTATATCCTTATTCCTTAATACAAGCCTTATGAAAAATGTGCTATATTAGTTGTTTTTAACGTGAAAAATACGGGTATATGATGACATCTATTGACTTATTGTAAAAAACACCCTAACTTACGTCGTTTTTGAATATAATTTTTTCATCATCTGAAGTAATTTTGAACGATTGTGATTTTATAATTGTTAAGTTCTTTCGGATTAGGAGTATATAAATTTTACAGAAACGGGAATAAAGAAGTATGAGCGTTAACAACAGCAATTATAATCAGTTAATAGACAAACTGGACCAATTTATTAGAAAATACTACATCAACAAATTAATCAAAGGCAGTCTTTATACGATTGCCATCGTATTGGGGTTATTTCTCCTGTTTAATGTATCTGAGTACTATTTTTATTTCAGTACAGGAGTACGAAAATTATTTTTCTATTCATTCCTTCTGGCCACATTTTCAGGTTTTGCATATTGGGTGATAAACCCTTTAGTAAGATATTTTAAACTGGGCCAAACTATCTCCCACGAGGATGCGGCCATGATTATCGGCGATCACTTCGGAGATGTCAAAGACAAACTCATAAATATTCTCCAACTTAAAAAACAGGAGTCTATCGAGTCACATACTGCGCTGATAGAAGCAAGTATAGAGCAAAAAACCAATGCCATCAAATTAGTACCATTCAAATCAGCCATTGACCTGAATAAAAACAGACAATATCTGAGATATGCTTTACCTCCATTTTTGCTTCTTATTTTCATATTATTTGCTGCACCAAGTATCATTAAAGAGAGTACCAACCGAATCATCAATAACGACAAAAAATTTGCCAAAGCAGCTCCTTTTGCTTATATTTTAGATAATGATGATCTTAAGGTAGTTCAATATCAGGATTTCACCATGAATATCAGTGTTGAAGGCGCCGTCTTGCCAAATGAAGTATTTGTGACTATTGACAACTTCCAGTACAAAATGGTCAAAGTAGACAATACTACCTTCAGTTACACTTTTAGAAATGTACAAAAAGATATTGAGTTTACACTTCAGTCAGGTACGGTGATATCGGTACCTTATTCGCTGGAAGTACTGGAAAAGCCCAATTTGTCCGATTTTAGTATTGAAATGGTATTTCCTGCATATGTGGGACGTAAAAATGAGGTATTACAAAATACCGGAGACATTGTAGTGCCTGAAGGTACCAAAATGACCTGGTTATTTGATGCTTTGCAGACAGATGATATCAGTATGTATTTTGGTGAAAATAATGCTGTAAAAGCTGAAAAACGGGATGAAACCAGATTCAGATATACCAAAAAAGCGGTTAAAGATGAATTGTATAAGCTATTTTTATCCAATAGGTATGTCCCTCAAGCAGATAGTCTAACGTACAGCATTACTGTCATCAAAGATCAATTTCCGACCGTAGCTGTAGAAAAAATAGTAGATAGCCTTGACAATTCACTGGTTTACTTCTTGGGCAATGCTTCGGATGATTATGGGCTAAATTCACTTTCTTTTAATTACACCGTGACGAGAGAAAATGGAACTCAGCTACCTCTTCAATCACAGAAACTCAACAGACAGGATGGTCGTGAAATACAATTTGACCATGTGATGGACATCCGTAAATTAAATCTAAATCCCGGCGAAAAAGTATCTTTCTATTTTGAAGTGTTTGATAATGATGGAGTTAATGGTAGTAAATCTACAAAGTCATCTGTCATGACTTATGAAAAACCAACCCTGGAAGAGATCAAACTTAAAGAAGAAGTAAATGATGAAGCCATCAAAGATCAACTGAAGGATGCTTTAAAAAATGTGGACAAATTGCAGGAAAACATGAAGAAACTGAAGGAGAAATTACTTCAGGACAAACAACTCAATTGGCAGGATAAAAAAGAAATGGAGAAAATCCTGGAAGAGCAGAAAAAACTGCAGGAACAGATAGAAAAAGCCAAAGAAAAGCTGGATGAAAATATGAAAAATCAGGAAGAGTTTAAAACTCAACCCGAAGAAATACAGCAAAAGCAGGAAAAACTGCAGGAATTATTTGAAAAAGCACTTGACCCGGAGACCAAAGAACTCATGGACAAAATCAAAGAACTTTTGCAGGAGCTGGAAAAGGAAGATGCGGTCCAAATGTTGGAACAATTTGAGATGAACAATGAGACGCTAGAAAAAGAGATGGATCGGATGCTTGAATTATACAAGCAACTGGAAATGGAAAAACAGGTCAAAGATCAGATTAAAGACATGAATAAACTGGCTGATGAACAGGATAAACTGGCTGATAAAACAGAAAAAAAAGAAGCGACAGCAGAAGAACTGAAACAGCAACAGGAAGAGTTGAATAAAAAACTGGAAGAGCTTAAAAAGAAGCAGGAAGAACTCGAAAAGAAAAACAAAGACTTGAGTCCGCCTAAAGATATGGGCGAGAAAAACAAGGAAAAGATGGATGACGCCAAAAAGGACATGGAGAAAAGCAAGGAAGAGCTGGAGAAAAAAGACAATGCTGCTGCATCCAAGTCCCAGAAAAAAGCGGCCAAAAAAATGAAAAAACAAGCTGAAGAAATGCAGGAATCCATGGATGGAGCCGCATCAGATCAGGCAGGTGAAGATATTAAAACCATAAGACAACTATTGGAAAATCTGGTAACGGTATCCTTTGAGCAAGAAGCATTGTACAAGGAAATAAATCCATATATGATGAATACTCCGGCTTTTCCTGCTGCAATCAGAAAACAGTTCAAACTTCAGGGTGATTTTAAAATAATAGAAGATACCCTGGTCGCTTTGAGCAAAAGAAATGCTGATATTGAATCATTTGTAATGGATAAAGTGGCAGAAATCAAGTATAATATGAAGTCGGGTATTAAGGATCTGGAAGAACGTCAGGTACCTGAAGGCCAGGAAAAGCAACGTCGTACCATGAAGAACGTCAATGATCTTGCCTTGATGATGAATGAATCTCTGGACAAAGCTCAACAGGCATCCGGTGCTCCGGGCAGTGGTTCGTGCAGTAAACCGGGAGGTAAAGGCTCAGGGAAAAGTGGTAAAGTACCCATGGACAAAATCACGGAAGGACAACAGGGACTTTCAGATCAACTCAAAGAGATGAAAGAAAAGATGGACAAAGAAGGGAAGAAAGGAAAAGAAAAAAAGGACGGAAAAGAAGGTAAAGAAGGTTCATCTGCCAAAGATTTTGCACAGGCTGCTGCTCGACAGGCATCTTTGAGAAAGGCATTGGAACAGTTACAAAATGAGAAAAAAGAACAGGGGCAAGGATCTAAGGAACTGGATGAAATCATCAGCAATATGGATCGTATTGAAACAGAACTCGTTAATAAACGACTGAACAGTGAGACGCTCAAAAGAATGAAAGATATAGAAACCCGTTTGCTCGAAGCCGAAAAAGCTGAGAGACAACGAGAATTGGACAATAAACGAAAATCAGAAACCGCTCAGGAAAAAAGAAACGAAATGCCACCGGCTTTGCAGGATTATCTTAAGAAAAGACAAGCTGAGATTGACATGTACAAATCAGTTTCTCCATCCTTGAGACC
This sequence comes from Saprospiraceae bacterium, assembly GCA_016714445.1. GTDB lineage: Bacteria > Bacteroidota > Bacteroidia > Chitinophagales > Saprospiraceae > OLB9. Next base: position 936,754 of record JADJNF010000009.1, read on the forward strand.
ATATTATAAATCCTTAGTCGATGAATATTACAAGTCTCTTAAGGCAGTAAAATAAAATTAGTAGAACAATCATCAAAAAGAAATCAAAACGACAATGTCGGCATAGTATTTGGTTAACATTTAAACGGCTGAAAATAAAATGAAATATCGCATGCTTACAATATCATCCAATCCGAACAATATCCTAGAGGTAGAATCATATCTTAAAAAACTGGATTTTGATTTCGCTTTTCACTCCGAAAAATATGCAGATATCCTCATCAGCCTCACAGAAGCTGTTAACAATGCTATCATTCATGGCAATAAAAATGATGAATCCAAGAAAGTACACATACATGTAAGAGAAAAGGACAAAGGACTGGCTTTTTGTGTGACTGATGAAGGTGTGGGTTTTAATCCAAGCAGAGTTCCTGATCCGACCTGTGCCGAAAATATAGAATGCTGCGGAGGCAGAGGCGTATATATTATGAAGGCACTGTCTGATGATATCACATTTGAAGATGAAGGTCGCACTGTGGAAATGTATTTTGATCTGAACGACGGAATGGTTTAAAATTTACAGGTGCCTATGTCTTTTGACATCTCCTTTTTTATTGAAGATAACGTTGCTCACCCTTTTCCCGAAAATGAAGCAGACTTTATCAAATGGTTGTCAAACGTCGCCAAAGAAGAAAATAAGTCTATTTCAACCCTCAATTATATTTTTTGTTCTGACGATTATCTTTTAGATATCAATATCAAATATTTAGGGCACGATTATTATACAGACATTATAACTTTTCCATATAAAGAAGGCGATGAATTAGAAAGCGATCTGTATATCAGTCTGGATCGCGTAAAAGAAAATGCACATGATTTTATGGTTACTTTTGATAATGAACTCAAAAGGGTGATGGTACATGGTTTATTGCATTTGATGGGATATGGTGATAAATCACCGGATCAATCAAAAATTATGAGAGAGAAGGAAGAACATTATATCGAAAGGTTTGAGTCATTTCTAAAAAGTCAAATATAAATAAATTCCACTAAGAAAACAACAAGACAATAAGGTTCAAAAAGTAATGATTCTTAATATTTAAAATTCATGAATCTTAGTGTTTCTTTTTGTGTTTTGTGGCAGTAATATACTTACCGGTATGGAATCAAGGTTTGGGAAATAATCAGCATGAATTAAACCCTCATAATGCATTAGAACTTTGTTATGAGAAATTAAAATGCAATAAATCAGATATTTATATTCGAAAAGCGTAGCATCGCTACGGTTACAGAAGATAAATATGCGTAGCTTCTGATTTGCAGCAGTTTAGCTTCGTAATAGATTTTCTAATACATAATACGGGTTAAAGTACATTTTTTAATATTTCAAAAGAATTCAATTCTCTGAAGCCACTGATATGAATTTTGTAATATTTTATCAGATTTTCAGTCAGTCTTATTCTGGTTTGTTTAGGCAAATGAAGATCATGGATAAGGTTCCTGTCTCTTCTTATCAACTGAAATAATGCCAAACTATCTTCAGCATCCAGCAAATATTCACTACTCGATGCCACATTGCAGAATGTACCATCCAACATATCAAAATATAAATGTTGAGGCCCGTAATTTTCCATAGGTCCAAAACCTAAATATGCTGAAAGCTCAACCATAAACATCAGGTGCAGACAAGAGTGGTAATTTGCCTTGATGTCAAGATATAACAACCATTCTTCCACAAAATTATAAAGTTCATCATTGGCTTCTTTTTCCTTTATAGCATTTCTGCACACTTCAAGCATAAATATGGCTATTGCAGAAGATATCACATCTATGTTTATTTGCTGAAAATGATGTTTCAGATATATTTCCTTGATTCGTGCCAAGGTATCGTGTTCGTTATCATATGATACAAATTCCACCACATTTAAAGGACGGTAGATGGCAGCTTTTGAACCTGCTTTACTGCTTCTCACACCCGCTACAATAAAGGATCTCAAACCTTTCTCCCGGGTATATATATCGCAGATGATGCTTGTTTCAGAATACTTTAATATCCTGAATATTATGCCATCTGATGTATACATTTTCATGGTGCTTTCTAATATTCCCAGCCTTCGATAGGGTCTACTTTATATTTTTGTTTGGTGGCGATCCGCTGTTTTTGTCTATCCAATATGAGCTTTGCCAACCCAATATGAGCCGGATCTTCCTCAAATGGAGTCAGTGCTTTATCAATCTTTTGCTCTTCTATATCCAGTCTGTATAAATAACTCAGCAAAAGGTCTTTATCATTTTCCAACAACCATGAAACCCGATCTGTGATAATCTCAAGCCATTGGTCTTCGCTGAGCTCCCGATTGTTTTCTATATTCAGATCATGGTAAATGAGTTCAAAACTATCGCTCACTTTGTTTAGTTATGTTGATTTATAAATATTAAAAGTTCATCCAGATACTTTCTGTTATTTGATAATCTGGGTATTTTTGATTGTCCACCCAGTTTACCTTTTGCTTTCAGCCATTGATTAAAGGTGTTTTTGGGTGCCAGCTGTATCTTCAATGCCTGCAAAGCCATACTTTTATGCCTTTTTGCGTCATAGTCTGAGTTGGTTAAACGCAATTGATCATCCAGAACTTTTTCAAATGTTGGTAAATCGGAAGGTATTTCTTCAAATTCTATCAGCCACTCGTGTCCTCCTTTGCTCGCATCTGACATATATAAAGGTGCCACAGTATAATCTGTTATTACACCACCACATCTGGCACATGTTTCCCTTAAAGCTTTGTCTGTATTATGCACCATCACTTCTTCACCAAATACATTTATATAATGTTTTGTTCTGCCACTTACCATAATACGGTATGGATTTAGGGTCACAAACCTTACCATATCTCCTGGTTTGTACCGCCAAAGTCCGGAAGATGTTGAAATTACAATACAATAATCTTTGTCCAGCTCAACATCTTGTAATGTTAAAGTCATGGGATCAGGACTATCCACTTGATCAGATGGTATAAATTCATAAAAAATTGCATTGTCCAGAAGTAAAAGCATACCTTTCTCATACAGTCGATCCTGCACAGCAAAATATCCTTCTGATGCATTATAAGCCTCATAATATTCAATATCTTCCTTAGGTAAGAATTTTTTAAATTGCTCTACATAAGGATCAAAACCTACTCCGCCATGAAAATATGTTTTTACATTTGGCCACACCTCACACATATTATCTTTGCCGGTAATCTCTAGTATGCGTTTAAAAAGTACAATGGTCCAGGTAGGGACACCAGCGAACATGACCACATCTTCTTTGCTGCATACTCGCGCCATTTTTTCTATTTTCTCTTCCCAGTCGGCCATCAAAGCAGTCTCAAAATCAGGCGTGTAGAATGGTCTACCTATAGCAGGCATATTGTTGAGTAATATAGCGGATACGTCACCTGTGATGAGGTTACTATTTACATGATTCAAAGATCCTCCCATGAGCAGATTTTTACCATCAAATATACGTGCATCCGGTCTGTTACCATACAAAATTGACATGGCATCCCAACTTGAAGCCACATGATTATCAAAAAGATTATCATCAGTAATGGGAATAAATTTGCTTTTGTCATTGGTGGTACCAGAAGACTTTGCAAACCAGGTAACTTTTCCGGGCCAAAGAATATTTTCCTTTCCTTGCATCATTTTATCAATGTAAGGAAATAAAGCTTCGTAATCTACCACCGGTATATATTTCTGAAAATCTTCGAGCGTTTTGATGTTGCCGTTATGCAAAGACTTACCATATTCAGTATTTTTCAGTTTGTCGATTTGGTTATAAAATACTTCCTGCTGCAATCCAAAAGGATCATCATACATGTCCTGTATTCTGTTTCTTCGGTATTTTAGATATCCTTTTACCAGAGTATTGAAAAAAGAATATAGCATAATGCGGTTTTTTATGAAGTCGAAAAATAGCACATTTTCTTGTATGTGTCTTAATAATCCTGATATAATTTTGATGATATTTTCCAGGGGTGCAGCCGATGGCCTATTACACCTTTATAAATTGGCACTATCTGAATAAACGTAACACCTTATGTAGCATCATTTGGGGTTGTGATTATGTTTTCTTAAAATAGAAAAGCTTCAATAAATTCTATACAAAGTGAGATTAAATAAATACCGGAAAAAATTCAACTTTTATTTACCTACTGAAAAAAATTTATTTATTTATTTATTTAGGATGAACCGCATGTTTATAATTCATCGTTTAAAATTTAGAAGAATGGTGTCAATAACAAATATTAAGACCATTTATCAAGGAGAAATATACTGTGCTTTTAAGAGCCAGATGAAAGACCTTGAAAATAAATCATAATCATTCATAGGAAAATTTAAAAAACCCTCTATTTTTGCAGTCCTTATTAGCCCGGGTGCTGAAATTGGTAGACAGGCATGTTTGAGGGGCATGTGTTCGTTAGGACGTGCGGGTTCAAGTCCCGCTCCGGGCACTCTTCAGCAACACCCACATGATATTATGAAAAAAAACGTCATAATTTTATGCGTTTTCCATCTCATTTGCATAAGTGCGATGACCCAGAGTTATACCAGTTTTATGACTGGTAATCCGGATGATGCTGAAGTCAATATCCAACCATCTTTCGTATTGGCGGGAGGTGGCACAGATAATGATGACGCCATGAGATGGATGCTCACAAGAGCGAAGGGCGGCGATGTACTCGTTCTCCGGGCTTCGGGAAGTAATGGGTACAATAACTATTTTTTTAATGAGCTTGGTATACATGTCCATTCAGTAGAAACTATATTATTTAAAAACAGGTCAGCATCCTCAGACCCATATGTACTTGATCGTATAAGAAATGCGGAAATCATTTTTATAGCTGGCGGAGATCAGACACGATATTATGATTATTGGTCTGGTACAGAAACAGGTGAATTATTAAAAACTATCTGTAAAAATCGTACAAAAGTTGTAGGAGGCACAAGTGCCGGAATGATGATATTGGGTAATTTGGTATATGCTCCTGTTGGTCCTGGCGTGACCAGTACAGAAGCTCTTGGTAATCCGTATCATCCCAATTTGCTTAATATTGAGTACAATACATTTATGGAAACGGGCATATTTGCAAATACAATTTTTGACACCCATTTTGATGATCGAAGTCGTGATGGACGATTGCTTGTTTTTTTAGCTAAAGCAGCTTTTGAGAGAAATATCAGAGCTAGGGCAATTGCCTGTAATGAGTCAACAGCTGTTTGTATCGATGAAAATAATAAAGCGATTGTGTTTGGAAATACACCACAATATCCGGAATATGCGTACTTCTTGGAAGTTAACTGTGAAGATGACTGGAAACCGGATTCATTAACTGATGGCATGAATGTTCACTGGTCCACAAGTAATGGAAATACCGTCATATCCCAAAGAATAAAAGGCGATCAAACAGGCATTGCTAAGTTTGATCTGAATACCTGGAAGGCAATAGAAGACTCTGATGACCAATACTGGCAAATAAACAATGGTGTCGTTCAAAAAATTCCGACAGAAAATATAGAATGTAGATTGATACCGTCATCCAATGATGATTCAAACAATCACACAACGTTTGTTTTTCCAAATCCTACGGATAGCATTGTGTATTTTCCAAAAGCAGAATTTGTCGAATTAATCACTATCGATGGCATAAAATTACATGCCTGTAAAAATGTAAGTCAAATCGATGTATCCTTCTGCAAACCAGGTGAGTACGTACTAAAACTGACAATAGACGGTGTCACAAAATCTAACATTCTGATCAAGAAGTAAGGATTCCACCTACATCATATCCATATTAATCCTTCTTCAGCGTCACCCAGACTTTGTGCTAGCCCTTTCAAATATCTTTCACCTATATACCAACAGATCAGACTATCCAGTTGATGATAGTTTGTAGGTTTTTCACTGAAGTCATGTAGTATAGTTAGCCGTAATTCATCGGTCATTTTAGAAAGAGTAGACAGATCCTTTTTGTTATAAAACATCTTATAATTTGGTAGATTTCTGACAAAACCCCCGGGATAAACTTCGATAAAATTTACCCCATAATGTGCCAATTCAGTTTTTAATTTGATCGCTCTCGCAGTTAGACCTCCTAAAAACATGGGAGACATGGCATTCGTGAGTCTGTCCGCCTTTCGATAGTTAAAATCGTCTCCTTTCCCAAAAAAAGCTCCGGGCAATGATAGTGGTGCATCAATAAAAATATAATCGAGATTGTTTTCTTTGATTATTTTTACTAACCATTTATCTGCATCCTGTCCTTTTGTTGTTTGAGCAATTTTTAATTGGTCTTCCAGTATGTATGTAATTGCAGTAGTTCCTGCCAGCTTGGCACCAAAGTCTACTCCGCCCCAGTTTATATTCATCATTAAACCCTCAATGTCGACATACCCCCATCTACATGCATAATTTGGCCCGAAATCCATTTGGATTCATCTGATAGAAGAAAGACGGCCATACTTGCCAGATCATTGGCATTTCCGATGGTCTTTAAAGGATGTCTTTGTTCTGCTGCCTGTACTTTTTCGGGTGAAGAGAGTATTTTGGCAGCAAGACTCGTATTTGTCAGTGATGGAGCGATACAATTGACTCTGATTGTTGGTGCAAATTCAGCTGCAAGTGATTTTGTAAGTCCCTCGACTGCTCCTTTAGCTGCAGCTATAGAAGCATGAAATGCCATACCTTGTGTCACAGCTACAGTACTGAATAAGACAATACCTGGATTTGATTCAGATTTTTTAAGTGCATTGAGTGCGGCTTTGATACTTTTGACTGCTCCCAGACAATTGATGGCAAAATCTTCACCAAACTGTTCTTCACTCAATGATTTGAATGGCTTCAAAACAATACTTCCGGGACAATATACCAACCCATCAATAATTTCAGGCAGTTCACCTGGAGCTAAATCGTCTCTGGTAATGTCTTTTTGAATGTAATGAATTAATGGATGTGTGTTCATTTCATTTATATTCCTTGAGATCACTGTGACATTAATATTTTGACTGACTAGTTGCTCCACTATGGCTAGACCTATGCCTTTGCTTCCGCCTATTACAACAATATTTTTATGGTCCATTTTTTGATTTATTTTTTTTTTTGGATGTAACATTCATCTGTTTGAAAAGTTTTATTGCCTTCATTTGTGCATCATTTTAAGTGATATACCTGCGGGTTAATTTGAATTTAGCACTTAAGAGAATTATATTTGTGGTTAAATATTATCATTTGATGAACAAAAATATTTCTAAGCTCTTTGAGATAGCAAAACGGGATGAGAGGCATATTATTGGTTTGATGTCAGGTACGTCTCTAGACGGTCTGGATATAGTTTTATGTAAAATTACCGGTTCAGGTAGCAATACTTCAGTGGAGATAGAAGCATTTGAGACTATGGATTATATAGAAGAGACAAAAGATAAAATCAGGAAAATATTTGCAAAAGATCACATTAATTTCCCATATCTGGCGATGCTTAATGAGTGGATAGGCATCCATCATGCTGCCATGATTAATGCCTTTATTGATAAACATAAAATCGAAAAAACTAAAATCGACGCCATCGCCAGTCATGGACAAACGGTCATGCATGTACCCAAACATCAGCATGGATTGGCTGAATTTCCAAACGCAACCCTACAGATAGGAGACGGGGACCACATCGCAGTTCATACCGGAATCATTACCCTAAGTGATTTCAGGCAAAAACATCTGGCAGCCGGTGGGGAAGGTGCTCCGCTCGCCGTATATGGAGATTATCTCATATTTTCAAAGCCGGGTGAAGACCGGATCATGCTTAACATGGGTGGTATTGGAAACTTTACATTTCTTCCTGGCGATGAGGATCCTTCCAGGGTTTTTGTTACAGATACCGGGCCAGGCAATACCTTAATGGACGCCTATATGAAAGAAAATTTTGGTCTCCCTTTCGATAAAAACGCTGATTTGGCTTTGAAAGGAAACGTAAATGAAAATTTATTGAAGGCACTCAAAACCAACTACTTTTTCCACCTCAGTTTTCCCAAAACAACCGGCCCGGAAGTTTTTAATCTAAACTATGTATATACAACACTCAATTCAGTGGGTTTAACAAATCTGTCACATGCGGATATCATGGCTACGCTAAACAGACTTAGTGCAGAGACAATTACCGAAGCAATAAAATCTGTGATTGGAGATCAGCATTTTCATGTATTTATGAGTGGTGGTGGTGCACACAATTTACTTTTAGTTTCAAGTATGCAGGAGTTATTGCCAAATTGTACATTTGCATTGAGCGATGAGCTAGGTATATCGGGGGACGCTAAAGAAGCAGTTCTGTTTGCTGTTTTGGCCAATGAAACTTTAGCCGGAAACCCGGTAGATTTTGGTTTACGCCAAGGAGTACCCGGTGTTTGTATGGGTAAAATTTCTTTGCCTGATTAACTGATTTTTGTCGCCTTTGAAGAGTATGTTTAAAATTATATTTGTTCAAACTCACGGACACATCAAAAATTTAAACATACCCTGGTATCTTTATCTCAACATAGCATTATGACCTTATGTGATTAAAATAAATTTAGCAACAACTTGCTCCGGCGCAACAGCCTGCTTCCATTTTTTCGCCATATATGGTGATACTATAAATAATATCTTTGTTATCATTATAAGACTTTAATTGGTTTTCATCCAGATAGTTTTGCAGTATGTCATCCGGGATTATGATGGGTTTTTCTTTTTGAATTTTTATGTTTTTAAAACCTGCTTCTTTGATTATTTTAAGGTATTCATCTTTTTGCATTGCTCCTGCTACAAATCCGGCATACATTTCAGCAGCAGTTTGCAGTCCTTCTGGAAGTTCTCCCTGCAATACAATATCTGAAATACTAAAATGACCACCTTGCTTCAATACTCTATACATTTCGCTGAAAGCTATGCGTTTATCAGGTACCAGATTGAGAACACAGTTACTTACCGCGATATCCACTGTTTCATTGTTTAGTGGTAGGTTTTCAATGTCGCCTTGTCTGAACTCCACATTGTTAAAACCAAGTTTTTCAGTATTCTGACGTGCTTTGGTAATCATTGCATCTGTAAAATCGACGCCGATCACCTTACCAGAAGTACCGGTAAGACTCCTGGCAATAAAAGCATCATTTCCAGCACCACTTCCAAGATCCAGAACGACACTTCCTTCTTTGATAAAGGCAAATTCAGTAGGAAGACCACAGCCCAAACCTAAATCAGCTTCAGGGTTGTAACCTTTCAACTCTTCATAGCTGTCACTCATGATATTATACACTTCGGTGGTGCAACCACCGGCCCCACAGCAAGATGACAAATTGGTTGTTTTATCCTGCAATGCAATTTCTGCATATTTTTGCATTACTATGTCTTTAATTTCCTGATTTGATTTCATTTTATAAATAAGTTTTATGATGAACAATTTTAAAAATGGTTAACAGCATTTTTTACTTTCAAGCATAGCCAATATGTATTTAGACAGTTGACTAATTGTTTCAGTGTTGATACAATAACAGATAGCCGTCCCTTCGACACTTCCGTTGATAAGGCCTGCAGATTTTAATTCTTTAAGATGTTGGGAGACCGTAGGTTGCGATAAAGGCAGTTCATTGACGATGTCCCCACAGATACATGCATCTGTTTTGATAAGATATTCCATGATCGCTATACGTGCCGGATGTCCCAGCGCTTTTGCTATGGATGCTATTTGATTTTGTTGTACTGAAAAGTGGTCAGTTTTCGTTGCGCCCATTTTTGCTATATAATTATATTGCAATATTACGATAAATATTTTATATTGTCAAGCGTTTTAATGCACTTTATAAAATAAATTTAAATTTAATGATAATTCCGGGGAGAAACTTATCATTGAAACTTCTTCTGAGTCTTTATCAACAAATATCATTTTTGTTTAGTAAGTACTTTGGGCGTATCCCATTTTGTTTTTTTCAAGTAAAATTTACAGCCGGGAAGCATTAAAACGACCACAGAGTACTTTTAAAGTTTCTTTGTTTAAAGGGCATTTTTGCAAAAATAAGATACCACTAGGTACTTTTGAAATATGAAATACATTTAAATTTAGAAATAAAAATACATAATAGTCTGTATTTCAATATATTAAATTATATTATAGAAATAGATAATATAAAAATATTCTCCTAAATATTTGTAAATGACTGTATTTATAACTTAATTTGCGGCATAATTAGAAAACATTATTTGAAATGTCACAAATCGCAGAAAAAGTAAAAAAAATTATCATTGACAAATTAGGTGTTGATGAGTCAGAAGTAACTAACGAAGCCAGCTTCACAAATGATCTTGGAGCAGATTCATTGGATACAGTTGAGTTGATAATGGAATTTGAAAAAGAATTTGATGTATCCATACCTGATGATCAGGCTGAAAAGATTCAGACTGTTGGTCAAGCCATTGAGTTTTTAGAAGCAAGCAAGGCCTAAACATTTTTTAAAAAAAATAAGAATCCACAAAAGCGTTTGTTTTTGTGGATTTTTTTTTGAAAACATGTCGTATATTCGCATCTTTATAAAAACTTGATTTCAATATTTATTTATAATTGTAAAAAATACATCAATTTTGCCTTAATATTTAAGATCTGCATATGAGACGAGTTGTAATTACAGGTATAGGAGCGTTAACACCAATTGGAAACACATATGCTGAATATGTGAACGGATTAAAAAATGGAGTTAGCGGCGCCGGTCCTATTACCAGATTTGATGCTTCTTTGTTTAAGGTAAAATTTGCGTGTGAGCTTAAAAATTTTAATGTTGAGCAATTTATTCCAAAAAAAGAAGCAAGAAGACTTGACCCGTTTGCTCAATATGCACTCGTTGTAGCAGATGAAGCCATTCTTATGTCAGGACTGGAACTGGATAAAATAGATCTTGATAGAGCAGGTGTGGTTTGGGGTACTGGCATTGGTGGATTTGAAACCATAGAGCACGATATTTCAGAAGCTGCATTATGGACAGGTGAACCCAGGTATAGTCCATTTCTTATACCAAAATTAATTGGAGATATTGCGCCCGGTCATATATCTATAAAGTATGGTTTCCGTGGCATAAACTATGGAACTGTTTCAGCATGTGCATCATCAACTCATTCCATCATTGCCTCCTTTGATTATATCAGAATGGGCAGAGCTGACATTATGATTACTGGTGGTTCTGAAGCAGCCATCACAAGAGCCAGTGTAGGTGGTTTTGGATCTATGAAAGCCATGTCTGAACGAAATGACAGTCCTGAGACAGCCAGCAGACCTTTTGATAAAGACCGGGATGGATTTGTGCTGGGAGAAGGTGCAGGAGCCTTGGTATTGGAAGAACTTGAGCATGCAAAAAAGAGAGGCGCTACTATATACGCAGAAGTAGTCGGTGCTGGTATGACGGCAGATGCATACCATATGACTGCCCCGCATCCCGAAGGTATAGGTGCAAGAAATGTAATGAAACTCGCTATACAAGATGCAGGAATACAACCTGAAGATGTAGATTATGTAAATGTCCACGGGACGTCTACTCCTCTCGGGGATATTGCCGAAACCAAAGCTATACAATCTGTGTTTGGGGATTCAGCATATAAACTGAATATCAGTAGTACAAAATCTATGACAGGACATTTGTTGGGTGGAGCAGGAGCTATAGAAGCTATAGCTTGTGTGGCAGCAATTAATGAAAACTTTATACCGCCTACCATTAATCATTTTACTGATGATCCGGATTTTGATCCGAAGTTGAATTTTACATTTAACCAGCCTCAGGAACGAAAAATAAATTTTGCTTTGAGCAATACATTTGGATTTGGAGGCCACAATGCATCCTTGATAGTTAAAAGATATACATCATAGTTTTGGACATACTACGTCGATTTTATAATCTCTATCTCTCGGAAGACAAAGAACTCACCATGAGACTCAAGCCTATTTTAGGCTTTACTCCAGCCAGATTAAGTCTTTTTAAGACTGCTTTTTACCATAAATCCATGACCAATGAAACGCCGGGAAAGCCAACAAATGAACGATTGGAATACCTGGGGGATGCCATATTATCTACTATCGTTGCTGAATATCTCTTCAAAAAGTATCCCAATAAAGATGAAGGATTCCTGACGAAAATGAGGTCTAAAATTGTAAAGAGACAAACCCTGAATGAAATAGCTGATAATATGGGATTGGATGTCATCCTCTCTGAATACAGTTTGGGTAAAATGAGTTCTTCCATGCTTGGGAATGCACTGGAGGCATTGGTAGGCGCTATATATATCGAATTCGGTTATGAAAAAACAAAAAACTATGTGATCAGAAATATACTGATGAGATATCTGGATATGAATGATCTGGAAATTCGTGATGACAATCACAAATCACAGCTTCTTGAGTGGTGTCAAAAGAATGGGAAAGAAATTAATTTTACAACACTGGCTAAATTTAAGCTCGATAAACGTGATTGTTTCAAAGTAGCTGTGGTTATCGACGGACAGGAAATATCTACCGCTGAAGATTTTAATAAAAAATCTGCAGAACAAACCGCTTCCAGTAAAGCCATAGAGATATTAAATATTCAGCATTCAATCGCATAAAGTAACCTATGGATTCACTTACTCAGATCATACTTGGCGCTGCTGTTGCAGAAGCTGCTTTGGGTAAAAAAGTAGGTAACAGAGCGATGGTATGGGGAGCCATTGCCGGCACTATTCCGGATTTGGATGTCATTGCCAATGGATTTATGTCTCCTGTAGATGCTCTGGCATTTCATCGGGGACCAACACATTCATTTCTATTCAGTATCATTGTTGCTGTACTTTTGTCTTATTCTGTACATTGGATGTATAATAGATTATTCCATAAATGGTTTGGCATTATTGGCTGGGGTATTCTTTCAGCTGCAGCAGGACTGGGTATTATTTTTTCTACAGGTCCAACAATTGGAAATACCATATCCGGCATAATTATTATAGCTGGTTCAGGTTTTTTAGTTTATAAAAGATATACCCGAAGCAGCTATACAACACCCGATGCAGGAGTATACCAATGGATGTGGATGTTTTTTCTGGCCTTGATAACACACCCTATTCTGGATTGTTTTACCACCTATGGGACACAGTTTTTACTTCCATTTTCAAGCGAACGTATAGCATTCAATAATATTGCAGTAGCCGACCCATTATATACGGTACCTTTTCTTTTATGTCTATTGACAGCCATGTTTTATAAAAAGACAAACCCAATGCGGGCCGTCTGGAATAACAGAGGGTTGATCATCAGTTCTTTGTATATGATCTTTACCATTTTTAACAAAACCAGAGTAAATACAATTTTTGAAAATTCTCTAAGCAAAGAACAAATTACAGCTTCCAGATATATGACTACACCTACTATACTTAATAATGTCCTTTGGAGTGGTATAGCAGAGACAGACAGTGCATACTACTATGGTATGTATTCATTTTTTGATAAAGACAAAATATTTAAACTACACAGAATTGATAAAAATCGTTTAGAATTTCAATCCGGGTTGGAAAATGACCCTACCCTCAAAACGCTAAGATGGTTTAGCGATGATTATTTTGTATTAAAAAGAAAAAATACTGATACTATAGAATATTTTGACCTTAGATTTGGAACATTCAGGATGAAAGCTTCGGATCCTGATGAGTTTGTGTTCAAATTTAACATAAGTGAAGAGCCTACAGGAACTTATAATCTTATAGACCAGGGAGCCAGACCCCGAGATGCAAATTTTTCAGAAGCATTTTCCGCGCTTTGGGACAGAATGATGGGAAGAATCTGATATTTCCGGTATTAAAATATTTGGTCAGACTGACAATTTATTTACCTTTATGAGTATATAGTTTTGTCAATAGTTTTACCAAAAGTATTTTAAATAATAGTGAGATTCCTGTCTTTAATAGTATTTTCTTTTTTTGCATTTCAAACTGAATCCAATGCTCAGAAAGTATTACAGGATTTTACATCAAATGATGTCCAGGAATACCTTTTGCCGGAAGAAAATAAGGTAGTATTTAATCAGAATATTGAGTTAAAATGGCATGGTAACCTACTTTCCAAATCCTACAATCTCCAGGTAGCCACGGATAAAAATTTTGAGCAAAAGATATTGGATACATTTACTGAAAAGCAATTTTGTGTAATCAAAAAACTTGCCCGACACAAAAATTATTTCTGGCGCATTGTCCATGATTTTAAGAATATAAACAATAACTACAAAAATACAGAATACAGCTTTTTTAAAACCACTTCTATCCATATGGATGAGTCCCGAAAAAATACGGATGTGTCTCTTATTCCATCCTGGATAGACAATAAAGAATTAATTTATATTGATAATCCCGAAAAACTTGAATACGCGGTAACGGTGATCAGCCTGGAAGAAAAGTGCAAAAAATTTTCAAGAAAAACGAACACTGAAAAACAAAGTATTCTAACACAAGATTGGCCCAGGGGAAGATATATTGTTGATCTAAAAATAGGTGATAGGTCAAATCAAGTCACAGAAATAACACTTACCCAAAATTAGTGATATGAAAACCAATCTTATATCTCTGCTTGATAACGCAAAACTAAATAAAAAGGAAAATGACCTTTATTTGCGTGGTTTGAGAAATCATAAGGAAGAACATATATTTACTGAGATCAAAAAAATACATCAGGAGGTATTTACTAAAATCGATTGTATAGAATGTGCAAATTGCTGTAAAACCATTCCGGCTTTGGTCACCAACTCAGATATAAAAAGGATAGCCTCTGTGCTGAATATCTCAGCAAAACAATTTTTAAGGAAATATGTGCTTGAGGACATCAATGGGGAAATGACCCTTAACGTAGTGCCATGCAGATTTCTTAATGAAGATAACACCTGCTCCATATATGAAGTCAGACCTGAAGCATGCAGAAGGTTTCCTCATACAGACGAAAAAGAATATCCTCGCCGTACATCATTAAATCTGGCCAATACTCTGGTTTGCCCGGCAGCAGTACAGGTATTGCAACAGCTAAAAAATGTAATTCCATTGGTATGATTTATGAGTTTAACGGATATATTCCCGTAGTGGATGAATCAGCTTTTGTCCACCCTCAAGCTACAGTCACGGGGAATGTGATCATAGGAAAAAATGTATATATCGGACCGGGCGCAGCCATAAGAGGAGATTGGGGAGCTATCATTATCCATGATGGGTGCAATGTTCAGGAGAACTGTACAATACATATGTTTCCGGGAAAAACCGTTATCTTGTATGAATCTGCACATATTGGCCACGGTGCGATTATACACGGTGCTACCATCGGTCGAAATGTTTTGGTAGGCATGAATAGTGTAATTATGGACGAAGCCGAAATTGGCGATGAATGTGTCATAGGTGCACTTACTTTTGTCAAAGCAGGTGAATCATTCCCAGCCAGAAGTCTGATAGTCGGCAATCCTGCAAGGATCATAAAAGAAGTCAGCGACGAAATGATAGCTTGGAAAACGGAAGGAACAGCGCTATATCAGCAACTGCCGAAAGATTGTCAAGAGACACTAAAGCTATGTCAGCCACTTCGAAGTATTCCGTCTGACCGACCCAGACAGCAGGAAATGTATCGTTTTTTTGGAAAACGGCAATAAAACCTGAGTAGTTCAAGTTTGGATATCAAAGTTTTGACCGTGGTTTGAGATAAAAAATGATGACAAAATCTTGATAAATATGTCGATAAAACAACCTTTTACATTTCATTTACATCCTTTTACATGTAAATGTCCATATCAAATCTTACTGAACCTATCTTTGTACCATTGTTACACCCTTTAATTTTAAAGATATGTTTTATCAAATTTTTATTTTCCTGGCTATTTTTAATTCAGCTTTTAATCTACATCCAAATCCGGAAAAAACGCTCCCAAAAACGAACAATATCATTTTTAAAACATCAGATGGAGGCACTACCTGGGATGATGTCAGTGCCGGTTTACCTCAAAAATTTGATGCCTGGTCTATATTTGCCAGTAAAGATGAAGTATTATTGGGGTATGAAAAAGGTATTTTTAGTGCCAGCACTTTTTCATCGACTCTTCAGTGGCAAAAAGAAATATATCTTAAGGAAAGCGTTAGTGTTATAATTCCCGGTCAGTCAGGACCATATGCAGGGAGCTATAATGAAAGATTTTTTCAAAAAATGTCAGGTACTGGTGTATGGATACCTGTATATACTTCACTTCACGGAAAAACTGTCAGGACTATTTTTGAAGCCAAAAACGGACATGTATTTGTGGGTTGTGAAAATGGGATATTGAAATCAACAGATAAAGGCAAAACATGGCAAATGGTATTTGAAGATGGTATGGTAACGAGTTTTCTTGAGAAAGATAATGTGTTGCTTGCCGGGAGTTCAAAAGGTATTATCAGATCAATCGATGATGGTAAATTATGGGTGCCAGTGCTTACAGAAGACGGACCGACCTACAGCATAAAAATAATTGATGACCAGTTGATTGCGATCTCATTTGGAACACGTTCACAAAAAGATATTGACGAAAATACGAATACTGAATCAAATACAATTCGTCGATCAGATGATAAAGGCAAGACCTGGAAAACAACATATAAAAATCTTTCCCCATTCCATTATATGTACAAAATGGAAGACAAACAATCTCCAATTCGGATAATAAATGATATTGAAGCAACAGATAAATACATTTTTTGCAGTATTGAAAAAGGCGTATTCCGATCTGATGACCATGGTAAAAGCTGGGAACTTGTACTTCCATGTGCAGAAAATACTTTATTTGATCTGGCTGTTTCTGGTAATGTGGTCTATGCTGTAAAAGTATTTAGAGGATGTTGATAAAAAGATGCTATTTTTGCTGAATGTTATTTAATCTATTGCATATTAATCATAAGCTTACGATTCCTGTCATGTGCATGTTAATGTCATTAACACTATTGTCAGGGACAATAAAAGCAACTGAATCCCTTCCTTCAGAAAAAATAAATCTTGCTTTGCGCCGGACAGCTGATGGTTTGCTGCGGCTGGCAGGAGATAGTACGAGTCGGATTCCAGCTATAGTACAGACCGGAGCCGAAACCTGGGAAGTAAGGATCGAACAGTCATTCAGCTATGACCAACTTCCGATATTGCTACAGGAGTCTTTTGACCTTCATGGAATCCGACAACCTTATGATGTCACTGTCAAAACATGCGATGATGGTACGATTGATTTGGGATACAATTATCTGGATTTCAAAAACAACAATACGGTAGCATGCCGCGGTAGAGATATGCCCTTGGGATGTCATTATATTGAAGTTACTTTTATAATCAGTAGTCTGGAAAGTAAACTTTGGGCTCAGAATGGATGGATCATTTTAATCATTTTTGGAGGATTAGCAGGGTTTTATTTTCTCAGAAAGAAGAAAACACCACCGGAGTCTCCATCCAATGATGAATCAGACTGGATTGAATTTGGAAACTCACGTTTAGATGTATCCAATCAAATTCTTTTATGCGGTGGACATCGCCAGACACTGACTTTCAGAGAAGCGAAATTGCTAAAACTATTTGCTACCCACTGCGGTCAATTGCTGGAAAGGGATTTTATTATTCAGCAAGTTTGGGCGGATGAAGGTGTGTTGGTAGGTAGAAGTGTAGACGTCTTTGTATCGAGATTGCGCAAAAAAATATCGAATGATCCTTCTGTGGGACTTTCAGTAGTTCACGGAGTCGGATATCGTTTGGAAGAACTGAAGCTGGTATAAAAAGTATTGCTTTCTATTCGTGCATGTAGCAGATGTTTAATTTATCTGCAAGACTCTCAGGTTCACAAAAAAAATGTTTAACTATTCTTTAGAATTTGTGACCCTTAGTGTTTTTGTGCTTTTGCAGAAAAAATGTACTCCTCGGGACTGAATCATCCTTTCTTTTTTTGAAATATGACTATTTGCTCAAAATAGCCAATATTTCTTTCCTGATAGTCGGGGAGCCATAATAGTAACGATGGAATGTCAGCTTGCCGGCAAAACTTTCATCATCCTTTATATCTGTTGCATTTCGCACCACTAATATAGAATCCAAAGTCTCAGGCAATGGCAAATCGGGGCCCACAATACCCAATCGCTGATGAGACTTCAGTGCATTGGCCATTTGAAGTGTTCTGTCAGACAGATTATGATAGATATATACTTTTCCTACAGATTTTTCTAAACCTGAAAATCCACTACAGAAAATATTGCTCTCCAGGTCAGCTGCAAACATGATTGAATTGTTGATGTATACATCGGGCCTCTTTTTCACCCAATTTTCAAATATACCTTCCCATACTCTATTTCCCATGGAGTGGGTGATAAAAGTAACCGGCGCTTCAGGATGTATAGCTTTCAAATAGGTATATATTGAATCCAGTTGATTTACAAAATTTTTCCCTTTTTCATAGGCATTTTTAACTGCTGTATCATAAGGCAAAACAGATTTCCATTGCAGGGATACCGCCATTCCATAGTGATGTTCTTTCTGATTAAAAATATCATTTTGAATGACATATCCGCTCTGTTGTACAAAGTATTTGTTGTCCCCCTGATAACCATGAATATATACGATGAGTCCATTTTTTGCTGGCAAAAGTTGATCTATACTTTTTTTGATGTCCTGCATCCAAAGCGAATCGGCCATTTTTGATTGAGATTTAACCAGTTTTTTGTCTTCTATAGACATTTTTCCAAACTCATACTTCTTTTCTTCAGGATTATTGCCTGCATCATACATGTAATAATGCTGAAAACCGGTCTGAGATGCCATAATAATATAGAGATGCAAAAAAATAAAAGTCAGAGAAATATAAGATTTCATTTAGATCTGAACGCTTTTTCATATAATGAAATCCAGTCAACAGGTGTCATTTTTGCTGCCAGTTCTCCGATAAGATCGGAAGGTATTTTATCCGGATTTTTATAACGAATACAACTTTTACCCATGTCTAATTTGCCGGAAACTCTTCTTTGGTGTTCTTCTGAAAACCAATTCAATAGACCCTGATCTGCATATATACCCATATGATAAACAGCAACAAAGTTCTTTTGAGCTGCTATACTGATAAAAGGAAGTGGCAGTTTTGGATCACAATGGTATCCGGCAGGATATAAGCTATGAGGCACATAAAAAGTAATCATGTTGTACAAAATACCTTCTTCAAAACCACCTGGTATATTATTTCTGATCATATTTCTCAGCTTGATGACAGCAGCTTGTTTTTGAGTGTCTTCTATCTTTTCAATATAATCGTCTGGACTATTGGCTTGTATGGTCATGGTATTGGATATGATTTATTTATAAAATATTACACAAAATAATTTCAATGGCTTGATCTACCCTATTCAGTTATAATTAATTTGCCAGAATACACCGATTGGCCTTTATAAATACCATAATAAAAAATACCTGCCGGCAACATTGCAATGTCTATTACATCTCCGTCAGCCACACTATAGCTCGCTACCACTTTTCCCAAAGTATTAAATAAAAGCATTTGATGTGTTCCTGTTAATCCTTTTACTGTAAAATTAGCACTGGCAGGGTTTGGAAAAATCAAAACATCTGATATACCTGTATTTTCAACGCTTACCGTCTTTTGATTTCTGATGAAGAAGTCCAGTGAAGTTGCATCCACAAATCCAAAGTCATAAGTACCTGGAGAAGTGGTGCTCTTGGCTGTACCTGCCGCATTTCGAAATACAGCACCTACCCAAAAAGGAAACTCTGTACCTGTAAGTCCATAATAAGTTGCCGGTTTAAGCGTGATTCGCCAAAGGTCCTGCTGTCCGGATACTTTTGTCATTCTACCAATACCATCATCTGCACCCCAATTTCCAACTACTTTTTTCCAGTCACTACCTTTAGGCGAATTGATGTTAGTCAAAACTACTCCTGAATGCATATAAATTTTGTCAGCACCTTTGAGTTCTCTATTGCCGACTGCGGTATTTAATGTTATGGTAATTTCTGTATCAGCATTAAATGCTGCGGGACTTACTGTAAGCATCGGCAAATCAGACAACACTTCAAAATAAATGATTCCGTCTCTAAATCCATAACCCTTTCGGACATTGTCTTCATTTCTGAACCACATCCCGATCTGAAATATTTCTTTGTCTTGAGGTATATTATAATAGTCTTCAGGTGTGATGGATATCTCCCAGATATTTTCTGCGACTTTTGTCATCAGTCCTACTCCGTCATCATTAAATGTACCTTTCACATTGGTCAGCGTTTTGTTGGTAGTATTGGAAAGAATAACCCCTGAGTGAAAATATACTTTATTTGCACCAACAAGTCCGGCTGTGCCTGCATTACTTGCTTTTGTAGCATCAAATCTTATTTTTATCAAGTCGCTGCCTTTAAATGGATTGGGGGAAATAGTTACAGGATTGTCATACACTGCCACTACTCCCGGTTGACCTTCAGCCAGTCTTTTTGTAGTGTAAATATGCCATTCTCCCGGTTTCAGCGAGATTTGGGCAGACACATTGGATACATTGATGGAGTCACCTGAAAAATAATTGTACCACCATCCCGTTTGTGAAAATTTAGGATCTATGGATTTTGAATTCAATGCAAAATTACCTATCACTACCAAATCAATACCTGAAGTATTATAGCTTAATCTCCTTACATCACCTGTTTGTTGATGACTTTTTTGAGCAGCTTTTAAAAGTTCAGGTCCTATGGTATTCCTGACATGCAAAATACCCTGGTAAGCTTTATAAATATGCTGTCTTAGTGTGCTGTTGTAATATTTCAGGCTTCCTGCTCCCCAAACATAAGGCTTCCTCCCTACCCTTCCATTAAAATTAATATCAATATCATAACCAAGTTCATCAAACTGCCAGATCATTTTTGGTCCGGGTTGCAGATAGTTAAACGCAGCAGCTTGCTTGACTCTTTCAAACATGATGAGAGAATCTTTGATATTATAGCTACCAGATGAACGCCCTTCTGTAATACAATGCTCTGCAATTCTTCTTTCATCATGGCTATTATAAAACGCAACATGAGAAGTCGCATCCATGCCAGCAAATGATCCGGTTGGATTTCCAATAGCTGCAGGTACATAATCATACGACTTATTGCGCCACATTTTCATTCCATAATTTCCCAATTGTGTCTCTTCTGCGTCCGGACTCCAGTGTTCAAGAATAATATATGCTTTAGGGTCGATTTGCCATATTTTATCTGCCATTCTTTTCAGGATATTGATTCTGGACTGATCAAATCCATCTACACTACCACCAGGCGCATAATTCGTAAATCCTTTGGTAAAATCAAACCTGTATCCGTCAAAATGGAACTCTTCCAGCCAATATCGGTTCACATCATCTATAAAATTTTTGGTATATTGACTTTCGTGATTAAAATCATATCCCCATTGATATTGACCTACATATTCTCTGTTAAACCATGGATTGTTGGCTGCTGGCTTGCCCCCATCAAAATACATTTGTACCATAGGACTCTGACCAAAGGCATGATTTAATACCAAATCATTGATGACTGCTATTCCATTTTGATGGGCAGTTTCAATAAATTTTTTCAACTGGTCTTTGGGTCCATAATACTTGTCGGCAGCAAAATAAAAAGAAGGATTGTATCCCCAGGAATCATTGCCTTCAAACTCGCTAACCGGCATAAGTTCTATTGCATTGATGCCCAATCTCTTGAGATAGCTGATGGTATCAATCAGATCTTTATATGAATGTGAAGCCAGAAAATCCCTGATATGCAATTCGTAAATAACCAGGTGATTGACGTCAGGTTTTTTCCATTCCGCTTCAGAACTAGCCCATGTATATTTTGCTGTACCCTTTTTGAATACAGAAGCAATGCCTAAATCTTCTCTTGTGTAGGAAGGTAAGCCAGGGAATACAGTAGATTCTATATATTTATCATTCCATGGGTCCGCTACTTGCTCAGTGTAAGGATCTGCTATTTTTAACTTGCCATCGATCCAATATTGGTAAACGTATGATTTTTGGGGAGTAATTCCAGTTAATGTGAGCCAATACATCTTGTTGTCCGGTGTTCTTTTCATCTGGTTTTCTTCCTTCACTTTCCATTCAGAAAAATCTCCTACGGCATAAATAAAATCCTTTTCCGGTGCAAGTAGTACTAAAGTTACTTTTGTAGGGTCTGTTGGGTCGTAATTGGCACCCGATTTCATTCCTACGGGCAGAGGGGCTATTTCTGTAGGTTTTTTGATAACAATATCATACTTTTTGATAGCTTCCAGGGATTGTCCATTAATGATTGCTGTCACTTTAATCCCCAAACTGATTGAGCTCACAGGTGTATATGTGTATGAAATGGACTTGCCGCTAGTGACGACTGATTTTTCGACGTATCCACTGCCTTCATCCACCCATATTTTCATTTGGGAAACATTGGCCGATGCATCTGCCTGGATTTGTAAAGTCTGCCCCTGTGAGACCAATCCTTCAGTTCCAGTCGGTGCAGTGATAGACACATAATTGTCATTATTGAGATTAATATAAATATCACCATTGGAAGCGATAGATCCCCATCCGTATTCTCCTTGATTGAGTGTACCTTTTTTTGTTCCGTCAGGGTTTCTGAATACACAAGAGATCCTGAATATATTCTCTCCGGCAGGCACGCCAAAATATGCCCTGATATTTGGAGTAAAAGTAATTTGCCACTTATTGGCTTGTCCCGGCACTTTAGTCATTTCACCTATTCCATCATCTTTTCCCCAATTTCCTTTTACATACTTCCAGGCGGTGCCATTTATTTTATCTGTCACTACACCATGATGCATGTATACTTTGGTGGCTCCCATCAACTCTTTATTGCCTTGTTCCGCATCAAATATCAAAACAGCAGTATCATCGCTTCCTGCTCCTGTGGGGTTTAATGTTACAAATTGTGCATGAATAGTTACCACTAAAGAAAAAAAGAACAAAATTGTGGAAATATGGCGCATTAACTGTGAATTTAATGGTTATTGTAATAATGACATTAACTGTAAAAATAGATGTTATCTACACAAACGCAAAATATTCTAACAATTAACTTACAAATATGTTAGTTTGGAGACATAATTTTTAGATTGACTGGAGTATGAGTACGCCTAACATAAAAACTCATGTCAAGCTTCTATTGTTTTTTCCCGTCAAAAAAATCAATCAAAGTTTGAGATCCATTGGAAACCTGATGGGTAATTTTTATA
Source organism: Saprospiraceae bacterium (assembly GCA_016714445.1). Classification (GTDB taxonomy): domain Bacteria; phylum Bacteroidota; class Bacteroidia; order Chitinophagales; family Saprospiraceae; genus OLB9. Next base: position 960,037 of record JADJNF010000009.1, read on the forward strand.
ACACCTGCACTTTCATAAAAAACAAGTCTGAACTTTTTTGTCGTTTCCGGTGAGTCAAAAATAAAGAGCCTTTCGTTGAGTATAATGGTGTCTGCTGTTTTTATTAATTTGCTATTTCCAAAAATGTCAAGCTCATCATCTATGATTATACTTTGGCTGTCAAATATTATAACTTTTGTCACATTTAATACTCCCGCAGAACAAGTAGTGTCAGAAGTAAAAGTATTTGGTTTGCATATCTTTGATTCACCTGAATAACTGCCCACTACTTTAGCAAATTTAATCTGCACTGTGTTATTTTCTTCTTGAACACAAGAATGCAAAGACAATCCCATACATAAGAGTAGAAAAACAAATGAAAACTTGGATGCCATAATTTATATTTCTGAACAAAGTTCGTGTTAAAAATAAAATATTCCATTTAAAATATTAACTAAAAAATACTTTGGGGCTGTCTTAAAAATGTTTTATTGAGGTGAAAAAAAAATTGAAACATTTAATAAAAGTTTGCTCAATTGAATTTTAACCAACATATCCCAAAAACAATTTAGCTGCGGCTTTAATTAAAGTATGAATACCAATGCTATGTCCTGACAAAGAACTAGGCAAGAAGTTGTTTGTTTTTTACTGAAAAAAAGTATGATTTTTTACCTATCAAAGATAATATACTATAAATAGATAATAATGTAAAAGCATACCTGGCTACTATTGCAACAGATTGTGATTCATCTCCTAATGTAGCTACCTGCTTGCTGTAAATGCCATACAATGCCCAAATGATAACTAATGCAAAAGCAATATCCTGCTTCCTGAATATCATAAGAATGCCTAAAGTTGTTGCTATAACAATCAAAATTATTGCCCAATAATGGGTTGCAATGCCTCCTCCCTGCCAGCCAGTTGATACCAATAATGTGGTTACATTGGCTATGGTAGCTACACTGATCCATCCCAGATAAACGCTAAAAGGTAGTAATATCAGAAAATTATCCACGGACGTATGTGGCCTTCCTGCATGTAATGTCAGGTATATTCTGATGAGACTATACAACAAAACAAGCATGATCATTAAAGAAAGTACTATGATCTCATAATGCCACGCTATAATCCAACCTGCATTTGCAAGTCCGCTGATGAGAAACCAAGGTCCTATAGCCAGAATATTTTCTATTGTATCCAAATCTTTTTTAAGAACTGATAGGCTTGATACAACATAAAAGCGATCAGGAGTAAATAAATGATTCCCCAAATACTGAATGTAAACCCCGCAGGGACAAAATAATTAGGATAAGCATCTGATAATTCTCCTGTAGTTTTATTGTTGAGCGGTAAACTTACAGCAAGAAAATTTAATGTCAAAGCCACGACGACTGAAATGATATTTAATCCTACATAATTTCTGACTTTGGGTATATCCATTGTATTTTTAGTTTAATTAACGATATTAATTCCGTTTACAGGCAAATTGTTGTGAGAAACAAGTTTATTCATGAAGTAATTATTGAAGCTAATGAAATGAATTACTTGAAATAGGTATTCATAAATAAAAGTTAAATCACATTTTCCATATGATCAGTAAAGCAATAATCTATTATTTTTAGACACAAAATCATCGTACCATGAAAAGCATAGTTTTTACGTTTACCTTTTTTGCAATAAGTAATTCCTGCACTATTCCAATAAAAAAACCGCTCTATACTGAAGCTACAAAAACAACAAAGACTATAAGATTTCATATCTTTTTGAACATGACGGCTGTAAAGTATATCGCTTTTTTGATTTGGGTAATGCCGTTTATTTCACTTCATGCAATGGGGAAACCAGCTATATGGCAGATAGCATCACTACCATAAAGAATACAACAGAAATAAAAAATAAAAACAGGAACAACTAAGGTTAATGGTGTGTAAAGAGTTTTATTACAAAAGAAGGATCTTAAATTTTTCGTCCTCCTTTTACAATGATTTCTGATCCTTCGGCCAGCAAAACAGATTCCGGTTTTTTGTGATTCAGGAAACCAAATTGGTGTCCGTAATTTCCCCCAAAATCGACATCAATAAAATAATCTTTTATTTCATATACTTTCCATACCGGATGTTCAACACCATATTCCGATGTCAGCTGCTCTGTAATTTTTGTATACCCCCAATAATGCTCAGTAATAAATTCTTCGACACTTCCTGATGCAATGTCTGTTTGTGTCAAGCTGCTGTTGACTTTCATAGAGTTCCACCTGTCATTTTTTTTCCATGAATATTCTACTGTTAATACATCTCCTTCCGTTTTCCAGCCATGAGACATGGGTAGTGTTTCGTAATGCTCCCCGTAAACCATATTGGCTACAAAGGTCAGTGCGGGTTTTGGTACTATTTCTTTGATAAAAACTGTACCCCTTTTCCATTCGTCTCTGTCTTTATACCGCACATAAAATCTCAGATTTACTTCTTCAAAATTGGTATGAAACGGGACTTTAATTCCTTTAATTTTTGTATTTAGAAACATAAAACCAACCAAACTTACGTAGCAAGATCCATCCCACAAGTCCAGTTCTGTTTTATGTGGCAAATAGGGTAAAAGTAATTCAGGATCAACAATGTAATTTGCCATCAATAATTTTCTCCATTCTGCCTGTAAAAAGGTATTTGCCATAATAATTTGTTTTTCAAAAATAATGATTTACAAGCTCTAATATTGTTAATGGGTACTTCATTGAGTCCAATCCGAAAAGTACAATTTTACCACAAAGTCACAAAAACACAAAGAATCACTAATTTTAAACAGTTGATAATTATTTTTTTCTTTGTGAACCTTGGTGTCTTGGATTCTTCGTGGCATTTCTTTATTTTTGACTTTTCGATATTGTATTTTATTTCAAATTTTTACAATTTTTGTTGCCGGATGTTTCTCGAGCCAGGTCAGGATGATCTGATTACATTCCGGATTGGAAGGCAGGTACTTCACGGATTCTTTCCATTCTTCTGTTCCATAACCCATATCTTCGGTCGCCATAAAACCATACCCTCTGTAATGCCCGTCTTCCACCAGGACTATTCCTTTTTCTTCCTGATTTCTCCCGTCAGTGACTATAAAATAATTCTCGTCAAATGATTTTTTCAACAAATCCAAAGCTTCCAAAGCCCTTTCATTGTAGGATGCGGCGTCCTCCACCGACTGACAGGCTCCACTACATGCACCTGTTTGATAGTAAAAACAACTGCTTTCTGCTTCGTGAAGGCCGGTGAGACCTGCACAGAGACCCAGCAATTCGGTAATATAGTGTAAATGTCCCCTGGCAGATGATTTTGAACTATAATGATTGAGAATACTTTTATTGGCCCTTGATTTGACGCTACTTTTGTCCCAATTGAACCTGATATACCCTTTGGCATCTGTAAAGTGATACACAAAATAGGGATAATCTTTTGAGCGTTGTGCTTTGTTGACTTCAGGTTGGAGTGCTTTTATTTCATTGGATTCCAGCAACATAGCGATCAGCTCTGAGCCTGTTTCTTCATAGGTGATATCTGCTACTTTGGCTATAAATTTGTCCGTTTTGGTATCTATATTACCAAAATGCTGCATGATTCTTTTACGGATATTGATGCTTTTGCCTACATAAATGACATGACCATATACATTGTAAAAATAATACACACCCACACTTTCAGGCAGGCTGTGTATTCTTTCCATAGAGATATCTTTGGGCAAATGAGATGCTTTGATACCGGCATTGATGATCCGATCTGCCTGTTGTACACCATCTTCATTGGACAATATTCTACCCAGAATATCCACGGTTGCCAATACATCATCCATCGCTCTATGGCGGTTGGCCACCTGTATATCAAAATATCTGATCAGATTGCCCAGACTATAGGACCTGAGACCGGGAAAAGCTTTTCGACTAAGTACAACTGTACAAAGCTGTCTGCGTGTAAATGTAAACCCCAAAGTGGCAAACTCTTCTCTGATAAAACTATAATCAAAGCGAACATTGTGGGCCACGAAAATAGCTCCTTCTGTCATTTCAACTACTTTTTTTGCTACTTCGTAAAATTTTGGCGCATTGACCACCATACTATCCGTGATCCCTGTTATCCGGGTGATTTCAAAGGGTATTGATCTTTCAGGATTGATGAGTGATTCAAATTTGTCAATGATTTTTTGCCCATCATACAGTACAATCGCAATTTCAGTAATACGATCTCTACGCGCCAGTCCTCCGGTGGTTTCAATATCTACGACAGCGTATATTTTCGGTTTCATGGAGAAGTTTACATTTTGCAAAGGTAACGAAACAAAAATTATCATAATTGTATTACTAAGCTATATTTACTCCAGGTAGATTTTATTTTTTCAAAATTATTGTTACATTTGAGTATCCATTTTTGTTAAGCTTAATTAGTATCATGAAAACGGCCTATATCATTATCATCTTTTTGATAGCCAGTCCCTTATGTTATAGCCAGACTTACCAGCCGTTGGTTAAAGAAGGCAGATATTGGATATATCAGTTCCGTCAATCAGAACCAGAAAATTGTGGTCTTTTGTGGGTAACAAATTGGGAAGTTCACTATTTTGGAAAAGATACAATAATATCAGACAAACGATATAAGCCAATCATTATTGGAAATTTAAAAATAGATAATGAAATTGGCAAAGTTTATAAACCGTATACCATCATAAACTCAACCATTGCTGGCTATTTTCGGGAAGAAATTGCTGAGAAGAAAATTTATATGTTACCAACGGATAATTTTTTCAACCCATGTGATGAAGAGTTTGAATTTTTGTTATTCGATTACAGTCTTAAAAGAGGAGATTCAATAAATCAATGTGTAGGTAAATTGATTGGGGCCGGATATTTTACTGAATCTTATTCTTACATAGACTCTATAGTAGAAAAGGTATATATTGATGGGAAATTAACCAGATTTTTCTACACATTTGGTGCTTTCAGACCTTGTGGTTTAGTGTTGCCACGGGTGGGAGCGTTGGTGGAAGGTTTTGGTTTTGAAGATGGCCCAATTTACGGTTGGCACAATAGAGAATTTATTGATTATTGTGAAGGAACATTTGAGCAGTGCAATATTATTAGTTCCACAAAAGAAATTAACTCATCAGCCCATTTTCCTCTTTTATCTCCAAATCCTGTTACCGAATATTTAAAAATTATTTCTGTTGAAAATTTCGAAAATGTCCATATTTATAATACGTCCGGTAAATTAATTCTTGTCAGCTATAATGAACAGATAAATGTTTCTGATTTTATCCCTGGTCTTTACATCGCAACAATATTTACAGCTGGCAAAACATTCAATCTTCGTTTTGTTAAAATATAAACCCTACAAACTTCCTCTCACCAATCCGCCATCAACACTAATGGTCTGACCAGTAATAAATCTAGAATGCGGGGACAAAAGCCATACTGCCAAAGAACCAAAGTCTTCCGGATCTCCGAGATGGCCTACCTTGGTTTCTTTTTCAAATTCCTTTTTGGCTTCGTCAGAAGAAATGCCCAATAACAATGATTTATTGGCAAATAAGCGCTCCATGGCTGGTGTAGCGTGATAGCCGGGAGCCAGAATATTGCAGGTGATGCCTTGATGTGCCACTTCCTGTGAGAGCGTTTTTGCAAATCCTACGACAGCCATCCGCAAAGAATTGCTCAGGATCAGATTTTCAATGGGTTGTTTTACCGCTGCACTTTCAATAAACAATATACGACCGTATTCTTGTTCCTGAAATTTTTCCAACAGTTCCTGGGTAAGTTTTACTTTCCATCTCAGCAATTTTTCATATGCATTGTCCCAATCTGTGATCTCCGTATGAATAAATGATTTTGCCGGAGGTCCTCCCGCATTGATGACAATTCCGTGTAGTTTTTTGCCATGAACCTTCCTGATCAAATCTGAAATGACGGCGTCTGTTGTAATATCACCTGCCAGAATGGTGGTTTTATCAGGATATTTTTGATGAAGTGCTTCCAGTTTTTCCTCCCCTCGTGCATTGATAATCACATGTGCCCCTTCGTTGATCAGCTGTTCTGCTATAGCTTTGCCAAAACCACTGGTCGAACCTGTAACAACAAATAACGCCCCTTTCAGATTCAGATCCATTATTACATCATTTTATCCAGAAAATGCAACAATTCCTTTTCCATGATATTAAATTCAGCATCTGCATGAAAAAGGTCTGTGATTTTCTCCATAATTTCACCTTTCTGCTCTACGGTTGGAAAATATACTCCCTTGTAGGATAATATGGTATCATATGCTTTGTAATCACTCATAGATTCAAATTCGACCAACATTTTTGCATAAGTAGTCTCGCCTACGTTCTTTTTGATCATCATTTTTTCTTCTTCAGCAAATTCCATATCTACGTTGGCAACATAAATCAACAGAAATGCCAGAAACTCATTAAAACTCCATTTTAATTCACCCATAATGTTTTATATATTATATTTTTATCAAATTATTACTTTTATTCAGGCTTTTCTGAATCAATTTTTGTGAGATAACAAGGTGTGGCAATATGCCGTTCATTAGGAAAAATTTCTTTTTCGATCAAAGTGTATTTTACTTTTAAACCTTCTTTCTTGTAGGTTTCAGGTAGATTACATGCCAAATATCTTGATTCCCCGTTTTGAGACAGAATCACAAAATGTTCCGCAACCATCAGAATACTACCGGATTGATTGGATAGTGTATCTATATTTTTCCTTTCAGGCAGACAGTCTGAAACGTTTAGCCCATCATGTCCTGACTTACCCAATGAATGGCAACCTAACATCAAAAATACATAAATAATTACCAGAATACCGACAATGTAACACTTCATTCTATTTATATTACAACAAACTTACTTCAAAAATTCATTCAATTTTGCCAAAGCTTTATCAAGACCAGTTATATCTGTTCCTCCGGCTGTAGCAAAAAATGCTTGTCCACCGCCGCCACCATTGATTTCTTTGGCCAGTTCTCTGATGATATTGCCGGCATGCCATCCTTTGGATTTGGTCAATGGTTCTGCAATACTTAGCATCACAGTGGCTTTACCCTGATCTTCCAATCCAAACAGGACTGCAGCTTCTCCCATTTCGGCCAGAATATTGACAGACAGTGTTTTGGCAGATTTGCTGTCGATATCCTTAAGTCTGGCCACTACTACTTTGACACCTGCTATATTTTTGGCTCCTGAGACCAGTGAGTCCTTCATTGCTGCTGCCTGCATGGCTCTCAATTTTTCTACTTCTTTATGCAAATCCCTATTCTCTTCCTGCAGATCTGCTACATTTTTAGGCGTATTGATATTGTTTTTGAAGAATGATTTTATTGCTGTCAATTCCAAAATCTGTTTATTGACATATTCTTCTGCTTTATAGGCCGTGACTGCTTCGATACGTCTTACTCCCGCCGCTATGCCGCTTTCTGAGACTATTTTAAAAAGTCCGATCTGACCTGTCGCTTTTACATGACAACCTCCACAAAGTTCCCGGGAATAAGTCGGGTCAAAAGTAATCATCCGCACTTTGTCACCATACTTTTCGCCAAAAAGCATCATGGCGCCTGATTTTTTTGCTTCTTCTATGGGCAATGATCTTGACTCTTCCAGACTGATGTTCTGACGGATTTTTTCATTGACTATTTTTTCTATCTGAACCAGCTCCAGATCAGTCATCTTCTGAAAATGAGATACATCAAACCTCAGATAATCATCCTTGACCAATGAGCCTTTTTGTTGTACATGTGTACCCAATACCTGTCTGAGTGCTGCATGAAGTAAGTGTGTAGCCGAGTGATTATTTTCAGTAAGCGTACGGTTGATGGCATTGACTTCTCCATAAACCGAGGAATCAATATTGTCAGGAATTCTGTCGATGATATGTATGATCAGATCATTTTCTTTTTTGGTATCCAGCACCATAATTACCTCACCTTCAAACATCAGGAATCCTGTATCACCTACCTGTCCGCCACCTTCCGGGTAAAAAGGTGTTCTATCCAGTACCAGCTGAAATAATTCCTGATCTTTTTGTTTTAATATTCTATATTTAATGGCTCTGCTTTCACTGACGATCAGATCATCATATCCTATAAATTCAGTCAGTCCATCTTTGCCTACAAATACCCAGTCTCCTGTTTCTCTTTTTGCATCAGCCCTGGATCTTTCTTTTTGTTCATTGAGTGCTTTTGTAAAACCTTCTTCATCTACTTTCCAACCTTTCTCATCAGCAATCAAACGTGTGAGGTCTACCGGAAATCCATAGGTATCATACAATTCAAATACATCTTTTCCTTCTATAACCCCGTCTGTAAGTCTGATATCTTCTATCCTTCTCAAACCACCTTCGAGTGTTTTCAAAAATGATTTTTCTTCTTCCCTGATTACTTTTTCTACAAAAGACTTCTGGAGATATAACTCTGGAAATACATGTTCAAACTGCCTGGACAATACATCTATCAGTTGGAACAGAAGCGGTTGTTTATAATCGAGGTAGGTATAATAATATCTTACTGCTCTTCTCAATATACGACGAATGACATAACCTGCCCCATTATTGGAAGGCAACTGTCCGTCGGCAATGGTAAACGCAATGGCCCGAATATGATCTGCCAGTACACGGAAGGCAACATCTCTTTTTGAGTCGCTGAAACTATACGTTTTACCCGTGATTTTTTCTACTTCGTAAATGGTGCCGGTAAATACATCTGTGTCATAGTTGCTGGATTTGTTTTGTATGGCTCTAACCAGTCGTTCAAACCCCATTCCCGTATCCACGTGCATGGCGGGCAATGGTTCGAGACTTCCATCCGCTTTTCTGTTGTACTGTATAAATACATTGTTCCATATTTCTATCACCTGGGGATGATCATTGTTTACCAGAATATTTCCGGGCGTTATCGCTCTTTCTTCATCAGGTCTGAGGTCAATGTTGATTTCACTACAAGGTCCACAAGGCCCGGTGTCACCCATTTCCCAGAAATTGTCTTTTTTATTGCCAAAGATGATATGATCCTGTGGCACAAGTTTTGACCATTCTTTCAGTGCTATTTGCGAAGACGGAAGATTTTCCTTTGGATCACCTTCAAAAACAGAAACATACAATCTGTCTTTGGGCAATTTGTATATTTCTGTCAGCAATTCCCAGCTCCAGGCTATCGCTTCTGCTTTGAAATAATCACCGATACTCCAGTTTCCGAGCATTTCAAACATGGTATGGTGGTAGGTATCCACCCCTACTTCTTCCAGATCATTGTGTTTTCCGCTTACACGAAGGCATTTTTGGGTATCTGCTATTCGCGGATTATCAGGTTTCTGATTGCCCAGAAAAAAATCTTTGAACTGATTCATCCCCGCATTGGTAAACATCAATGTTGGGTCATTTTTTATAACAATAGGTGCTGAAGCTACTATTTTGTGGTTTTCGATGCAAAAAAGTCAAGAAACTTCTGGCGTATTTCGTTGGATGTCATCTTTCGATTTACAGTTTTAATTTGAAAATTATAATAAGAGCCGCAAATATACGAGATAATAGGAAGCTACCGAAGGATTAAAAAAAAAATGAAGAATATGATACTATATAAAATTGCATTTCCTACTTTTGGTACTTATTCAACCATCTTGTTCTCTATCAATAAATACATATGTACACCAAACGCAACTACGGATTTTGGATGACTTTTAACTGGTCAAAATGGCCTTTTATTTATGGATTGGCCTATGCATCAGCAGTGGCATTGGTCTTTTATTTTTTACAATCGTTATATAAAATTGATATCAGCCTGAACTGGCAACCTGTAAGCGTGCTGGGAATAGCGGTCGCATTTTATCTCGGTTTCAAAAACAACAGTAGTTATGACAGGACCTGGGAAGCCCGGAAAATCTGGGGTGGTATAGTTAATAACAGCCGTACATTTGGAGCAGCCATTAATACCTTTGTCAACGGGCCTGCTGCTGAAAGTATAAAAAAGGCATTAATCTACAGGCACATTGCATGGCTTACGGCACTCCGATATCAGCTCAGATTAAGCAGAGAATGGGAACATACAAATGATCGAATCAAAAATAAATATGTACCCCAGGTATGTGAAGAATATATAGACAGACTTGAAAAGGAAGTTATTTTTTATATATCGGAAAATGAATACAGCTCCTATACCAATAAATCCAATATCGCTTCCCAGATACTAGCCACGCAAAGTCTTGAACTACAAAGATTGAGGGATGAAGGTTATTATGAAGATTTCAGACATATGGAACTCCATAAACTCATCGCAACATTTTACGATGACCAGGGTCGAAGCGAAAGAATTAAAAACTTCCCTTTCCCGAGACAATATGCATCTACCGCGCTTTGGCTGACCATGATATTTGCCATGCTGATTCCGTTTGGTATGATCAATATTTTTCATACGGATGGCATAGGCAAATTATGGTTAGCGGTACCCTTTTCAGCTTTGGTCATTTGGATGTTTTTTTTGATGGAAAAAATCGGGGATTACTCGGAAAATCCATTTGAAGGCACCTATAATGATGTGCCTATCACTTCGATTGCGCGTGCCATAGAAATAGATCTCCGTGAAATGATCAATGATGATAACATACCACCGGCCTTTAAATCAGAAAATGGATTTTTAATGTAGATAAAAAATTAACAGTTTAAAGATTAGAATTGCCTGAACCAAAGTGTCCGCAACCATATGACTTTTCTCATATTACCGGATGACATTATAAAAAAGGCAGTTGATTTATAGTTTAAAAAGGTATTTTTGCCCCAAAATTCAGATTATTATGCAAGATAAAATAAACAGACTTCAGGAACAAAAAAATAAAGCCCTGCTGGGTGGAGGTGCTGACCGCATAAAAAAACAACACGGTAAAGGCAAATTAACAGCCAGAGAGCGGGTGGAGTTATTGATGGATAGGGGCTCTTTTGAAGAAATAGGCATGTTGAAAGAGCACCGGTGTTTTGATTTCGGTATGGAAAATCAGCAATTTCCAGGCGATGGAGTGATTACCGGATACGGCACCATAGATGGTAGATTGGTATATGTATTTGCGCAGGATTTTACGGTATTTGGCGGTGCACTATCAGAGACACATGCTGAAAAAATATGCAGAATCATGGATCTGGCCATAGAAAATGGTGCGCCAGTCATCGGACTAAACGACTCAGGCGGAGCAAGAATTCAGGAAGGTGTCAATAGTCTCGGTGGATATGCTGATATCTTTTACAGAAATACCAAAGCTTCCGGAGTTATTCCTCAACTGTCGGCTATTATGGGACCTTGTGCCGGTGGTGCAGTGTATTCCCCGGCCATCACTGATTTTATTATCATGGTAGAGCAGACTTCATACATGTTTGTGACGGGACCAAATGTAGTGAAAACCGTAACCAATGAAGAAGTATCTTCTGAAGATCTGGGTGGTGCTTCTACGCATTCAACAAAAAGTGGGGTAACACACCTTACTGCTGCCAATGATCTTGAGTGTATTTTAAAATTGAAAAAACTATTCTCTTATATTCCGCAAAACTGCAATGAAAAAGCAAAGGATATACCCTACGTCACCAACCACGAATACAGAGATGAACTGACATCGATCATACCTGAAAACTCTATGCACCCATACGATATGAAAGAGGTGATCAATGGCATCATAGACCAGGACAGTTTTCTTGAGATCCATGAGTCGTACGCAGAAAATATAGTGGTGGGATTTGCCAGACTGGCAGGTAAAAGTATCGGTATTGTAGCCAACCAACCATATGCGCTGGCAGGCGTGCTGGATGTGGAAAGTTCCAAAAAGGGAGCCCGATTTGTCCGCTTTTGTGATTGTTTCAATATACCGTTACTGGTACTGGTGGATGTGCCGGGGTTTCTGCCGGGTACAGATCAGGAATGGAATGCCATTATAACCAATGGTGCCAAACTATTGTATGCATTCAGTGATGCTACAGTACCAAGAATTACGGTCATTACCCGGAAAGCATATGGTGGAGCATATGATGTGATGAATTCAAAACATATCGGAGCAGATATGAACTATGCCTGGCCGACAGCCGAAATTGCGGTAATGGGAGCAAAAGGAGCCAGTGAGATCATCTTTAAAAATGAAATAGTAAAATCAGAAAATCCTGCTCAAAAATTGCTTGAGAAAGAGAATGAGTATCAGGAAAAGTTTGCCAATCCATTCAGGGCTGCTGCGAGAGGTTTTATAGACGAGGTAATCTTACCGAGGGAGACCAGAAGAAAACTGATCAAAGCTTTTTCTACGCTGGAAAAGAAAAAAGTACTGATGCCAAATAGGAAACACGGGAACATACCTATGTGAGGTTAAGGTTGAGATCAAGGTTGAGGTTAAGTACAACTCAAGGATTTGATGATTAATACCCGCGATGGTCGCAGTTTGCAACTGAGATCCTATATTTTACGAATTTTCAATTCATTATCATCACTTATTTAAGGATGAAGTCTGGATTGAATATACCAATGAGGCTGTTCAAAATACTGAACAGGCATTTTTTGCTTCATCATGCCAGTGAGGATGTCTTCTGTTGTCATGCCAAGTTTTTTGGCTGTTTTGATGATTGACTTCTGATTCACTTCCATGGCTTTCTTTTGTGTGCCAAAGACATCAAATCCTTCTCCTTCTGATGTAAAGCGACCATAGACAAATTTTCCTTTTGATGACCAAGCTAGTGAAGCTATCTGTTCATCATCATTGTTGTACTCAAAGTATGCGGCTGTGCCAAATGCCTTGCTGAGTTTGTTGAGCACTTCCTGAAGATGTGGAGTTTGTTGCTCTTCTTTTGCTAGATAAGTTTGGAGATCTGGATAAGAGATATATGGTGCATTAAATCCAAAGATGATAGTATGACTAATAAATGTGGCAATGGCCACTTTATTTTCTCTTTGTACATCATCGATGATGCTGGTGATGTCGCCATCTTTAATACGTGGTTGAAAACCTAATATATCAAAAATTTCAGTTATATTTTCTGTAGGAAGATACCACCATCTGCATTGATCTTCGATGGATTCCAACACATGGCTTTGCTCTTTGGTGAGTTTGATACCCCGATTTTCTTCTTTGATGCGGAGGGCTTCTAAGTATTCTTCAGTAATGAGTTTCGATGAATATCTATCCCAAATAAGACAATCTAATTTTTCAGCAAACCCCCAAATCAATAAAAAATAACGGTAAGATATTTTTTGTTCAAAAGTAACCATACAATAACCTTCAAGATAATGGATATCAACACAAACCCCAGAATCCAAATTAAAATATGCACACTCCTTTTTTGCGAAATTTGGATTTTTGTCATGAAACTCTTTACCCCAAGTTGTAAGTTCGTGCCATGTCAACCATGTAGAGTGATCAACTAATTCTACAAAATCATTTTTATCTATCGGAATTTCAGGTTTAAAGATCTGATTTTGATTAACTCCCCATTTTGCTATAATAAATTTTATCATATGTCTAATACTTGATCTATATCGCGATGGTTGCAGTTTTCAACTGCGATCCCAAATTTTATGAATTTTCAATTCTTTACAGTTGGTCATTATAAAGTCAGATTGACGATTTTATGATGGTGCACTTAACCATTAAATTTAGCGAGCTCAAGATATCATCATTTTTAAGAAGTTAGTGCATGAGAATTGCAAATTCTCAATGAATAGCATCGCAGTTGCATTTATCTAACCTGACAACGGTTAGAAACTGCGACGATCAGTGTTTTAATTCATTAGAAATGTTACAATTTATTTTTTTCACAAATTTACTTTATATATAAAATAATATCTTTATCTGACAAAATAAATCTACTGAATCATTTACAAAGAATCTCTAAATTCCAAATTCATATGAAACATTTAACTGAATAGATGAAACCAAATTTTTAACCGTAATTTCTGTATGTGTCGAAATAATAAAGCAGTTCAAACCTATATTTAAATTATCTTTGCCAATTCCGCTTAATACGAAGTTATGTCCGAAAACAATAAATACCTGTAACCCTCTTAGGTCAGAAAGTCGATCTTCTGAATAATAACGCCTTTGTCCAGCTATGAGATGTGTTTCTTCATAATCTACTGTGTAGGATGTATTCTGATTTATCTTGCAACCAAAGCCGCCATTGATCAACATCTTTCTATCACTATTATCAAAATATTTATAATTCCATATTAACGGTAAAAATATTGATGTTGACTTTATTTTTGATTTTATGTAGTTAGAATGATTTGCATCAAGATATGTAATCTCTGAGTTGTACTTTTCAAAAGTTAGAAACGGACTTATTTCAAAATTATGTTTTTGATTTCTACCAAATGAGTATGTATTGAACTTTACCCCAAAAATAGGGGTAAATGAAATGGGAGTACCGAATTTGTATTTTATTCCCGGAAGTTTATAATCCTTTGGGAAGTTCATGATTGATAAAATGCACCCAATTTGAGGGCCAAAAGAATGCTCTGATTTTTTTATTCTAATTACTTTAGAAGCATATAATTGGTTTTTACATTCATTATAATTTTTGATGATGTTGGTTATATGTTCTTCTGTAAATTTTAAATCCTTTTCTTTGTATAAATTTTGAACTTGACAATCTGAAACTATAACTTTCAAAATCCCTGACCACTTATTACTTTTTTTTTCTAATTCATAATTCTGACCATTTTTGCTTATTCTCATTATTTCATCATAGATGTACAAATTAGCTGCTCCTTCTACTAACACCTCCACAAATCGTGTTTCAACAATTCCAGACACAAAATGTCCATAATTTTGTATTATTATCTCTTTAGTATTGTAAGGTGTAAGGACGATCAATGTATTTCCCTCAGTATAAAATTTTATTGATTCTTTGTTTTTTAGTTGGATAATGTTTACCCTTCCTGAATAAGAAACTCCATAGTTGTCTGTATATTCTGCAGGCAAAAATATCTGACTATTTAAATGTACATTAGAAAATATGACAAATGTAATTATGATAAAAATACTGGAAACTCTTTTCATGATCAATACAATTTTTTTTATATAAGAATAACTCAAACTATATTTTTTCCGCATACCACATATAAATACAACGGTCTAAATATGCGACTTCCTATATTTTAAGAATTTGTAATTCTTTGACTTCTACTGTCTATTGACTTTTGTCAAATAACAGTGTACAAATGTCATTATAAACAAATTCAAAGATATCAATTAATATAGAAAAAACAAAATCATCATTTGGTTATCCATCAGTGTAAATCAGGTTTTAAAGGACCAATGTCGTTGGTTCCACAATTTTCAATTTAAACGATTTCACAAATCAGCAAATCAACTGTTTTTATTGACGTTGATGATGTGTTTCACGGTATATTTGATATTTGTCTTACCTTTGAGGTTCCTAAAAGTCCTGATTATGCCAGACAATAATAAAATCCAGATATTTGTAACCGGTGGTACATTTGACAAGGAGTACAATTACATCACCGGGCAATTGTATTTTAAAGATACACATCTTCACCAGATGTTTGACCGTGGCAGGAGTACCCTGGATGTAGATATTAAAACGCTCATGATGCTGGATAGTCTGCAAATGACTGAAGCCGACCGGGAGATCATCATTTACAGCTGCAAAAAAAGCGAATTTGATAAAATAGTACTCACGCATGGTACGGATACGATAGTTCAGACAGCCACAGCCATTGCTAAACACAATATTCCGAAAACCATCGTTCTGACCGGTGCCATGATACCTTATGCGTTTGGTACCTCATCTGACGGTTTTTTTAATCTTGGGTCTGCCCTGGCTTTTGTACAAACGCTTCCGCATGGTGTGTATGTGGCGATGAATGGCAGATATTATCTTTGGGATAAGGTCAAAAAGAATACAAAGACCGGTTATTTTGAAGCTTTGTAAAGGTATATAACAAAAAGCAAGCAGCAGTTTTAAAAAAGGTGATTAAACCATTACGGGTAAAAATTGGTTTAAATCCCGAATCAACTCATTCGGTATTCCTACCCATAAATTTTATCTATGCAGTTACTCTTCCAATACCTAAAAAACTATAAAATTCTGATATTTCTGGCACTTCTGCTGGCAGCCATAAATCAGACTTTTTCATTGCTTGATCCATACATTTTTGGTAAAATTATTGATCGCTTTGCTTCAAAACCATCTTCCTATACACAAAACGAATTTGTGAAAGGCGTTGGATTGCTTATATTGGCAGCCGTTGGTGTAGCTATGGTCAGTCGTATCGCCAAAGCATTTCAAGATTATGTGACCAATGTTATCATTCAGAAGTTTGGTGCTCGAGTGTATACTGACGGGCTAAAACATTCGCTGATGCTTCCTTTTCAACAATTTGAAGATCAAAGAAGTGGCGAGACACTGAATATTTTACAGAAGGTAAGATCAGATTCAGAAAAATTTATTTCCAATTGTATCAATGTATTATTTGCATCCCTGGTGGGCATCGTTTTTGTGATGATTTATGCATTTTCGGTAGAACCAAGACTGGTTTTCATTTATTTTATTGCTTCTTTTTTGCTTTTTGCGCTGACCAATTTTCTGAGTAAAAAGATCAAAGAAATCCAGAAAAACATCGTCAAAGAAACCAATGTACTTGCAGGAGCTACCACTGAAAGTTTACGAAACATTGAACTGGTAAAAAGTCTCGGGCTCACCGATCAGGAAATAAAACGTCTCAATACCTCCACGCTTAAAATCCTTCAGCTGGAACTTAAAAAAGTGAGAAGCATAAGAAGTATCAGTTTTGTACAAGGTACTTTTGTCAATCTGCTTCGTCAGTCTATCATGTTTTTTCTGTTGGTGCTGATTTTTAAAGACGAGTTGACGGTAGGACAGTTGATGACATTACAGTTTTACAGTTTCTTTATTTTTGGTCCTTTGCAGGAAATGGGCAATGTCATCCTTTCGTACAGGGAAGCCGAAGCATCTCTCAATAATTTTAAAAATATAATGAGTACGCCTATAGAAGTAAAACCGGAAAACCCGCAAAAAATACATCATCTGGAGACTTTTGCTTTTGATAAAGTTTCTTTCAAACATAAATCAGGTGCTGCCAATGCACTGGAAGACATCAGTTTTAGTGTAGAAAAAGGACAGACCATAGCTTTTGTGGGTCCTTCAGGATCAGGAAAAACTACCCTGGTAAAATTGCTCGTAGGTTTGTATAATCCGGAATATGGTCACGTTATCTACAACGGAATTGATTCACAATCCATTGATATTGAAGAAGTAAGGCATCAGATAGGATTTGTGACACAGGACACGCAATTATTCTCCGGAACGATCAAAGAAAATCTCCTGTTTGTAAATCCCGGCGCATCAGATGAAGATATCATCAGAGTATTGCACAAGTCAGCTTGTCAGAATCTACTGGAAAGAAGTGACAATGGCATTAATTCTGTGATTGGGGAGGGCGGTATAAAGATTTCCGGTGGAGAGAAACAAAGGTTGTCTATCGCAAGGGCACTGCTCCGTGATCCGAAGTTAATTGTATTTGATGAAGCCACTTCAGCACTAGACTCTATCACCGAGACAGAAATAACGGATACGATCAAAGACATATCATCAGCAAAACAACATATCATGGTATTGATAGCGCACCGTTTATCTACGATCATGCACGCAGATAAGATCTTTGTTCTGGAAAAAGGGAAGGTGATAGAAACCGGAAGCCACGAAAGTTTGCTGGCTGAAAAGGGATTGTATTATGCCATGTGGAGACAACAGATAGGGGAAAGGAAGGAGTAAAGTTATTTAATTTAAAGTTTCGGAGATGAATTTCCATCGTCAAACTTTAAATATCGTACTTCATTTTAATATTTTCGCGTGAAATAATTCTTGTTAGCTTGTTTTAACTCTCTTTTTCTTTTGTCTTGACACAAAAGAAACAAAAAGTCAAGGCTGTTTTATTTTCTTAACGTCAAAACATTCCAAAATAGCTAAACATAAAAAACCTGTCCGACTTCTTAGACAGGCGGGCTCGCCTTTAATATTCATTCATCGATCTATTGATTTGTGGAACTTCATTCATTAGTTCCCGAACCAATTTCCTGTTTTGGCTCATACAGTTTTCTGTTTTTAACGCGATTTTGAAATGTTTTATCTAAAAATAAAAAGGCCATTGGTTCTTTGGACCTGGGATTGTATTCTTCAAATAAAGATTTTATCAAATCCAATGTAGTTAATAAAAAAAAACAGCTGAGATGATGTCAAAGCTGTTTTTCCTTAATCCAAACCAACCAATTTTAATTTTTCATTCCGTTTAAACTTTTCCAAAAAACCAATCACACTTTTTAAAGGGATTAGCGCTAAAAAAAATGCTGTGAGAGAAGGACTCGAACCTCCACAAGGCACTTAGCCAAAAGGCAAATTCCGAAGACCGGAATTGTGTGGTCAACCCATACCTTTCGTTTATCGTGTTATCCCTACCCCCGAGACAGGAGGGCATGTCTGCCAATTTCAACACCTCACATTGTTATAGATGTAGAATTATGAACTTAAAATTTAGAATGACCTTTGTCCAATTCTGAATTCTACATTTTAATTTTCAATAAAGCTGTGAGAGAAGGATTCGAACCTCCACGGAGCACTTAGCTATGGGGTGTATTCGGATTGAATTGTAGCCAATCCAAATACATCTTAAGTTTATCGTTTTATCCCCACCCCCGAGACAGGAGGGCATGTCTGCCAATTTCAACACCTCACAATGTTTAGTTATCAATGTTATATTATCACGTTTGATGATGCAAATATATAGTGTTTCATGATTTTAACTATAATTTATATACAATAAATCGTATTTATTTAGAATTCATTCATATATTTATACATTATGACATACTATATTCAGTACATTACTATTTTTTCTTTTATAAACAGGAATTTATTCAATGAAATGTTGTTCTGTGCAATAATATCATTTAATGATAAGAAATTATTTTATGGATAAGCAATTCCACCATTCATTATGCAAATCAAATTATTCCATCTTAATACAAAATATCCTTACTTTCGCCACCATATACCTGAATGAATATGGCATCACATTTATATAATAATCTTCAGATTTCTTCAGACCAGGCAAGTTTCCTGGCTCAGACTTATTTTGGAATAACAGGAAAGGCTACTCCACTTCCCGGTGAAATTGATTTTAATTTCAGGATAAAAACATCAGCCGGGACTTCTTTTATTTTGAAAGTCAGTCGTCCGGATATGGATCTTCAATATATTGATTTTCAACTAAAAATTCTGCTACACCTTTCCAAAACGAATCCTGAATTGACTGTTCCAAAAATTATCTTAAATAAAGAAGGTAATCCCTACACTACTTTTACTGATGACTTCGGACAAGTGCGACTAGTCCGGATGTTGACCTGGATAGATGGCAGATTATGGTCATCTGTACATCCGATAACAGAGGATTTATTGTATAATCTCGGGAAAGCAGCCGGTGAAATAACAAAGTCACTATACGTTTTACATCATCCTTTTGCAAAAAGAGATTTTGAATGGGATATTGACCAGGCA
The DNA here is from genome assembly GCA_016714445.1 of Saprospiraceae bacterium. Taxonomy (GTDB): domain Bacteria; phylum Bacteroidota; class Bacteroidia; order Chitinophagales; family Saprospiraceae; genus OLB9. The sequence goes on from JADJNF010000009.1 coordinate 979,601, forward strand.
CTTTGGACTGAAAAATTTCTTCATTTATTCAATACAGAGGAAAAACAAATGGTTATCCATTTCTTACAAAGGTTTACTGCCAGGAAAAGTCATCTCGCGGGTATAAGAAAAAGTATCATTCACAACGATATTAATGACAACAATATCCTGGTGAGTCAAAACCCTGCTCACCCTGATACCATATCCATCATTGATTTTGGCGATGCCATTTACACCAGTACGATCAATGACCTGGCCGTTTGTATAACCTATGCCGTCATGGAAAAACCGGATCCATTGCAAGCTGCATCCACAATGGTAAAAGGATACCACGAAAAGTTTGTTTTGCACGATGATGAGCTGAAAGTACTCCATCTTCTGGTAGCCATGCGATTGATCATCAGCGTGACCAAATCGGCCCGCAATAAAATTGATGAACCGGAGAATAAATACCTGCTCATCAGTGAAAAGCCTGCCTGGACATTGCTTCGGCAGTGGATCAATATTGATGAACATCTGGCATATTATACATTCAGGCATGCTTGTGGTTTGGTGCCGCACCCTGATCTGGAAATGTTTAACACCTGGGCAAATAATCACCCGTTTGGTATAGAAGCATTATTTCCAACTACAGGTATTCAGCAGGCGAGCCACATCGATATGTCGGTTGGCAGCACCTGGTTGGGACACAGAATAGATTTTACGGATAATGACCAGATGGCTTACAGGATAAAAGAATGGAGCAGGGCCCATCCAGGCACAATGGTAGTCAATGGATACCTTGAAACCCGTCCTTTTTATAGTACCCCTACGTACCAAAAAGAAGGAAATAATGGCCCGAAATACCGCACCGTACATTTGGGAGTCGATTTTTGGATAGATGGCCATACGCCACTGCATGCGCCGCTGGATGGAGAAGTTTTCAGTATTTTTGATAATGATCAGGACAAAGATTATGGTCCAACCATTATACTCAGTCATACATACGGACAGCAAAAAACGTTTTATACCTTATACGGACATCTGAGTAAAACAACACTGGAAACGGTCAATGTTGGTCAGACCATCAGTAAAGGACAACATATCGGATATATCGGGCAGGGAACTGAAAATGGGAATTGGTCACCACATCTGCATTTTCAGATCATCCTGGATATGCTGGGAAATACACATGATTTTCCCGGCGTTGCATTCCCTTCAGAATTGGATATTTGGAAATCTATTTGCCCGGACCCCAATATCTTTCTTCAGCAGGAAGTATTATATCCAAAAAAACAAAAACAAACGAATGAAATCATCCGCTACAGAACAGATCACCTGGGCAAAAGTCTCTCCCTATCCTATGCCGAACCGCTGCATATTGTGAGAGGAGAAGGTAGCTTTCTGATAGATATAACAGGAAGAAGATATCTGGACACTGTAAATAATGTTGCCCATGTCGGTCATGAACATCCTCGCATAGTGAAAGCAGGACAGGCCCAAATGGCATTACTCAATACGAATACCAGGTATTTGCACGAGTCGATCAATGATTTTGCTGAAGCATTACTGGCTACACTGCCACCGGAACTTTGTGTGGTCCATTTTGTAAATTCGGGTAGTGAAGCCAATGAACTGGCCCTCAGAATGGCTTATAATCACACCGGTCAGAAAGACATCATAGCTATAGCATCAGGATATCACGGCAATACTAATGCGTGTATAGGTGTGAGTTCTTACAAATTTGATGGCAAAGGCGGAAAAGGAAAACCCAACGAAACCCATATCATACCATTACCTGACATGTTCCGGGGAAGGTACAGAGGTCCGGACAGCGGACCGGAATATGCTGCACATGTTGATACCATTATACAACAACTGGGATCACAAGGAAAAAATGTAGCTGGTTTCATTCATGAGAGTATTATATCCTGTGGAGGCCAGATTGTATTGCCTGGAGGATTTCTGGAAAAGTCTTACCGCAGTATCAGAGCTGCCGGGGGACTTTGTATTGCAGATGAAGTACAGACAGGATGTGGTCGTGTCGGTTCACATTGGTGGGCATTTGAGTTGCACGGTGTTGTCCCGGATATTGTGACCATAGGAAAACCTTTAGGCAATGGTCATCCTGTGGCTGCGGTAGTATGTACCAGAGCAGTGGCAGAAAGTTTTGCCAATGGCATGGAATTTTTTAACACTTTTGGCGGAAATCCGGTGTCTTGCGTGATAGGTCATGAAGTGATCAAAGTAGTCAGGGAAGAAGGACTGATGGAAAACGCAAAAAAAACAGGCCATGAAATCCTGACAGGCTTAAAAATCCTGCAGCAGGAGTTTCCAATCATTGGTGATGTACGCGGAAATGGTCTGTTTCTGGGATTCGAACTGACAGATGACAACCTGTTGCCTTTAGAGAAACAAACTTCGTACCTGGCCAACAGAATGATGAACCTGGGGATATTAATGAGCACAGATGGTCCGAATCACAATGTCTTGAAAATAAAACCACCAATGGTTTTCAATAAAGAAAATACTGATGAATTGCTCAGCAGGTTGCGGCAGGTATTTAGGGAGGATGAGATGCAAGTGAGATAAAAGAAAAAAAATAGAATAAATCACAATAATTTTTTGTAGTTATAAGTTTATAATTAACTTTGCATTTCAAAGTACTTTAAATCATGAACAAATACGAAAACGATTTAACGCATATACGGCAGATGATGGAACGATCATCGACCTTCATCTCACTCAGTGGTTTGTCTGGTGTGGGAGCCGGACTGGTAGCTTTGGTCGGTTGTGCTTTGACATTTTACATATTGGCACAACATCAGATTGATTATTTTGATGGAAAACCCAACTATTACTCTTATCAGGTCATCATTCAGTTGGGCATAGTTGCGATATCTACATTGTTATTAGCGATTGGATCTGGTATCTATTTTACAGTTAAAAAGTCCAAAAAACTCGGACATCCGTTGTGGTCAGCAGCTACCAAAAATACGGTCAAATCAGCTGGTATCCCTTTGGTAACTGGTGGCTTATTTTGTATCATTATCACCTGGCATCATCTATTTTATCTGGTAGCGCCTTGTATGTTGATATTTTATGGCCTGGCTTTGGTCAGTGCTTCCAAATATACACAATCTGATATCTATTGGCTGGGATTGTGTCAGTTGGTCCTTGGAGTGCTTGCAGCTGTTTTTGTAGGATATGGCCTGGTATTTTGGGGCATTGGTTTCGGTATTTTGCATATTGTTTATGGTATCATGATGTATCATAAGTATAAATAAAAACATGGTGAAAGATATCGACATCAGCAATATAAACAAGGACTTTGAGAGTCGGGTCAGATTGGGCATTATGTCCATCCTCATGGTCAATGAGTGGGTCAATTTCAACGACATGAAACAGATGCTCGAACTGTCTGACGGCAATCTGGCCAGCCATACGATGGCATTGGAAAATAAACATTATCTGGAAGTTCGTAAAGCCTTTGTTGGCAAAAAACCGGAGACATCTTACCGGGCTACCTCAGAAGGAAAGATAACCTTCCAAAAACACATAGAAGCATTGGCAGCATTGATCGGCAAAGGCTAGTCTATTGCTATATTTTTTTTGTATTATTACTTTGCATTACAAAGTACTTTTTACTCTAATCAACCGAACAACTGAATATTTTTTGCAACCAAACACATATTCACCTATTAAATCATTCACTCATTCACACTTTAGAAATCACTCATTAAATCATTCACTCATTTTCCATTCACCAGATCACAGATAACTAGATCACCAAATTATAAATCACTTATCACTAAATATTAAAAACATGACAACATCATTTTTTCAAAATCCCGGAACTCAGATCACCCTAAAGCTCGCACTTATTTTCTTTCTGGTCATCTTCCTGCTCATCCCGAAATTTATGATACTGGATCTGATCGAGGAGCGGCAGAAACTCAGCGAATCGGTAATCAATGAAGTATCGACAGGTTGGGGGGCTGAGCAGATTCACACAGGGCCGGCATTGGTTATTCCTTATTATCATTTTGTACCCATCGAAGATAAAACGAAACCAACAGTCAGGACTAAAACCAATCTTGTCATCATGCCTGAAACGCTGAGTATTGATGGCACAGTCACCACAGAGTCCAAATACCGCAGTCTCTATAAAGTATTATTGTATAAATCCGGAATGAAAATCAATGGTAGCTTTAAAGTGCCGGATGCTCAAATTACGAATATCAAACCAGAAGATCTGTTGCCGGATGAAGCTTATATTATTATGGGGATAAAAGATCCGAAAGGCATCAACAATAAAATAGATATCCAATGGAACAACCAGGAGCTGACTCTACATCCCGGTATGGAAAACATAAGTTTTAACATCAATCCGCAAGTTTCAACAAGCCCAAATTCTGAATTAGGCCATCATGATGGTCAGCATTTGGAAGGCTTCAAAACAGGTTTACATACTAAAACTCCTGTTGACCTGAATACAAAAGAATATATATTTTCTTATCAGCTGGATATCAAAGGGTCCAAAGGGCTCATGTTTGCTCCGTTAGGAAAGTCGACAGAAGTCCATTTGAAATCTACATTTACTGATCCGGTTTTTGCCGGTGGATTTCTACCGGAGCATAAAACTGATGCAGGTGGCTTTGATGCCCACTGGAAGATACTGGAATACAATAAATCACTGCCTTCCTTTCAAAAAGACAATGATGTCATTGATCTGGGTGACAATGTTTTTGGGGTCAAGATAAGACACCTGATCGACAACTATGCCAAATCGTACCGTGCCGGAAAATATATGATCCTTTTTATTATTCTTACTTTTCTGGTTGTTTTTCTGACTGAGATCGTTGAGAAAATCAGTATACATATCTTTCAGTATACGCTGATAGGATTTGCGCTGGCCATCTTTTTTACCCTATTGCTATCGATTTCAGAGTTTTATGGATTTGATGCTGCATATTTTGGTGCTGCTATTGCTACCATAGGGCTGATATTTTTGTACAGCCTGGGTATGTTCAGACACCTAAAAAGTTCAGTGTTACTTATGGTGCTGCTCGTAACGCTTTTTGGATATATTTATCTCATCATCCAACTCGAAAAAACGGCACTCCTCGCCGGATCAGTGGGTTTGTTTGTTATCATTGCATCAACTATGTATGTGACCCGAAAGATTAAGTGGTTTGAAGCAGAAGTTACAAATAATTTTACAGAAGAAAAAATTGATATCAATTAATATGGAAATATCACAATATCTTAGTACTTCCAGAATGATGGCTTTTATTTCTTTTATTATTGGCACATTAATTTTTGCTCTACATTGTGTTGCACCCCAAGAAAATGGGATAATGATTTTTGGATTCTTCTATGTGATCGTCGCAATCATTGCAAATTTTATCATGTTTTTAATTTTAATTGGGATAGCTTGCATTAGAATAGACTCTATAGATGAAATAGCAAAATCCCTGCTGTTGTTGATGGCGAATATTCCTATTGCAGTGATATACTTTTTGTTGGTCATAAACTCTTAACTGAAAAAGTCAGTGAAGCAAACTCCTTGCTTCACTGACTTTCTCTTTTGTAAAACAATAAAAAGTAAAAACCGAAACCAAGCCATTCTTAAAAGAACTGACCAATGAAGGCATAATTATCCTAAATCTGGAATATTATTCGCAATCCTGATAAGGAGTTAAATACCTACACAATACTATTCGTAACTAGGCTTCTTATTTCTTTTTTCAGCTTTCTTTTCTTTTGGCGTTTTGGCGGCTTCCTTTTTAACTTCCTTTTTTACATCTTTACTTTTTGCCATGATAATTATTTTTTAAAAAGTTTGTATTTAAATTTTCAGTCTATGATTGCAAAGGTATTTAATTCACATTTATAAACAGATATTTGACTAAAATTTATTTAAACATCACAAAAAGAATCAGGCTTAGACTTTATTAAAAACAAGCACCAGTTTTATTTCCTTCATGATTTCTATCATATTAAAGGGTGCTGTAACTCACTGCTATGAAATGGCTTTTCGTTTAGTTTTGTATGTATAAAACCAATGAATATGTACCAAGACAAAAAAGTAGCAGGATTATGGATTGATCACGATAAAGCAATCCTTATTGAAACACCTGATCAATCAAATACGGGGGATTTTGTACAGATAAAAAAAATTAAATCCAATCTTCATGGGAGTTTTGGAAGTAGTCAGAATGCAAATACCAATAAAATATCCAAGGAGTTACATGATTTTTTCCGACAAGTTAGCCAACAATTAACGGGTATAGATGTGGTATACGTCATCGGACCAGGTAAGGCCCAGGAAGAGTTTCGCAATTATGTAAAAAAAGAAGGGCTTATGAAGTCTGTAGTGATAGAAATCGATACTGCTGATGCTCATATCTCCGATAACCAAATGGTAGCCAAAGCGCGGAGTCATTTTTCGTCAGTAAATAAATAATGCTGATTCATTCTGGCCACTACCACTTCAACTCAAACCAAACACAATCAATGGTTTCGTCGTGAATGGTATCCAGAAAGGTATTTTTCCTTAAAAATCCACACTTTTGAAGCACATTCTGAGAAGCTTTATTATCTATGTGGGTAACAGAATATAGTTCTTTCAGATTTAAATGATTTTTAGCATATTCTATCCATGCAACAGTACACTCCGTGGCATAACCTTTGCCCCAGAATTCCGGTTTCAGTCGATACCCCACATCGTAAAAACAATTGTGTCCATTAATGGGTGTATCAATATATTTTAAACCTGCCCAACCCACAAATAAGCCGGTTTCTTTTTCAATAACCGCCCATCTTCCAATCCCGTTTTTGGTATATTGGTGCATTATATTTCCAAGGTATATGTATACCTGTTCTATGCTCTCAATAGGGTGGTTGCCCAGAAAACGCACCACTTCAGGGTTTGAGTCCAGACGAAACAAATCAAAAGCATCACTTTTAACCAAAGGACGTAATGTAAGTCGGTTTGTATGTATGAAATCTGTATTCATTAAATATTGTGATTTATCCCTTTTTCTCAATCTCCTTCAGACTCTCCATCCTGTTTCTCACCAGAAAATCGTCGATGGTCTCGAAGTGTTCCAATACCCTTTTATCCTTAAACTCAAATACTTTTTCTGCCAGTCCCTGTAAAAAGTCCCTGTCATGAGAGACCAGTATCAGGGTACCATCAAATGCCAGCAATGCTTCTTTCAGTACATCTTTTGATTTTATGTCCAGGTGATTGGTGGGTTCGTCCAGTATAAGAAGATTGACAGGCTCCAGCAATAATTTTACCATGGCCAATCTGGTCCGCTCCCCTCCTGAAAGCATGCTCACTTTTTTATCGATATCATCTCCGGAAAACATAAAACATCCCAGGATGGTCTTTATCTGTGTTCGGATATCTCCTTCAGCTACCTCATCGACGGTCTGAAACACAGTCAGTGAAGCATCAAGCAAAGAAGCCTGGTTCTGCGCAAAATAGCCTACTTTGGCGTTGTGACCCAATTCGCATTTACCATCAAAATCAATTTCACCCATGATGGCCTTGATCAAAGTTGATTTACCTTCACCGTTTCGACCAACAAAAGCTACTTTTTGTCCACGCTCTATGGTCATATTTGCATCTTTAAAAACCACAAGATCACCATAGTTTTTATTCATATGATTGACCACCACAGGATAATCACCAGAGCGCAATGATGGAGGGAAACGAAGCTTTAATGCGGAATTATCTATTTCGTCTATCTCAATGATCGTCATTTTTTCAAGCATCCTTTCCACTGAATTGACCTGATTTGCCTTGGAATATGTGCCTCTGAATCTTTCAATAAATAACTGGCTTTCCGCGATGACTTTTTGCTGCTCCTTAAACGCTTTGATCTGAGCTGCACGACGCTCTTCCCTAAGTACCAGATAATGTGAATAGTTGGCTTTATAATCATAAATCCTACCCATGGTCACTTCGATGGTCCGATTGGTGATATTGTCAATAAATGCTTTATCATGTGAGATCACCATGACTGCTTTTGCCTTGTTGATGAGGAAGTTCTCCAGCCATATCACAGACTCTATATCAATATGGTTGGTAGGTTCGTCCAGGAGGATGAGGTCAGGTTTTTTGAGCAGAATTTTGGCCAGTTCAATACGCATCCGCCATCCGCCACTGAATTCACTGGTCAATCTGGTAAAGTCTTCTCTACGGAAGCCCAGGCCAAGCAGTGTTTTTTCAACTTCAGCATCGTAATTGATATCTTCCAGGGAATAAAATTTTTCACCCAATTCGGAAGACTCTTCTATGAGTTTCATGTATTCATCAGAGTCGTAATCAGTTCGTGTTTCCAGTTCACTGTTCAGAAAAGCCATCCTGTCACGCATATGAAATATCTGCTCAAATGCTTTCAGTGTCTCTTCAAATACGGTACAATGATCTTCTGTCAGTAAATGCTGCGGAAGGTAGGCAATTACAGCTTCTTTTGGTGCACGCACATGACCACGAGTGGGTTTTTGTACCCCTGCGATGATTTTCATCATGGTGGATTTTCCAGCACCGTTTTTGCCCATCAGGGCTATCTTATCATTTTCATTGATGACAAAGGAAACATCACTGAATAAAGTACGTCCACTAAACTCTACAGCTAAACCATCGACGGAAATCATATAAATTTTTTTTTGAAGGCGCAAAAGTACAAAAAAGACAACTTGACGATAGAATTAGTGCATAATTTTATCTCTCGCAGGTACAGATGAGTTCTATCCCCTTTTCACAATTTATTAAACAGCTCCAGAAATTCTTCTTTTTTGGTTCTGGACAGTGCAATATTTGCTCCGTCAAACATAATAATTTCGCCACCTTCACCACGAATGTAGCGTTCAACATATTTTAGATTGATAATGTGACTTTTATGCACACGAAAAAAATCTGAATTATCTGCCAATAACTCTTCTGCATCACCTAGTTTTTTTGAAAGTAATATTTTTCGATTGTCAAAAAGTATAAAATTACAATAATTGCCATCTCCTTCTACCCTTATCAAATCTTTCAAATTGATAAACTGCAGTCCTGTAGAAAGAGAAAGTGCGATTTTATCCACCACCTTGGTTTTGGATATACTTTGAAGATTCTCCAATTGACCAGGACTGATTGCAGTGGCTTCATCTTTTACCTTTTGGATAGCAACGATTAGTTCGTCTTTGTCTATGGGTTTTAATAAATAATCCAGGGCATTTAGTTTTATTGCTTTGATAGCATATTTATCATAGGCTGTAGTAAAAATGACTTTAAAGAAAAAATCATCTATCCTTTGAAGCATATCCAATCCATTGAGCATAGGCATCTCAACATCCAGAAATACAAGTTCCGGTTTTAATTTTTTTATTAATTCCAGACCTTCTTCCCCGTTTTGTGCAGTACCACAGATGACCACTTCCGGACAGTATTCTTTTAATGTCCATACCAATGTGGTAATGCAATGTTTTTCATCATCTATAATAATTGCGTTCATGCGTCTTAACTTTTGATAATTTGTTTGATTTGCGGAATTGCGGATTTGTTGGTTTGTTGGTTTGCTAACTGCCAGGTTGGTATTATTGTTTGCATTTGTTTAAGCTATTTCATTTTGTTTCGGACGAACAGGTTTGCGACTTTATTAACTCATACTCATTTCATACCGGTATTATTTAATTTTACTGTATAGGTAAATCATAACCTCGGTCCCTGCCGGCATATTATCACTATCAAAAAGATCATTAATTTTTACTGCGTTTATCGGATTAAAATACCTGATTCGTTGTAAAGTAATATCAGTGCCGTATGACTTATTCTGATTGCCGGTTTTGCTTTTTATGGTTCCTGATCGATCTCTGCCAATGCCATTGTCTGTTATTTTTATGATCAGATCTGATGGTTTTGCTTCATTATTTGTAATACTGATACTTACCTTGCCGTGATCCGGTTTATGCATCAATCCATGCCAGATGGCGTTTTCCACGTAAGGTTGGATGACCATAGGTGGAATCATTATATTTGTAGTGTCAAGATTTTGATCTGTAAATATCTCATAGTCAAACTTATTTTCAAAACGCAGACTTTCCATCAATAAGTAGAGTTTCAATGTCTCGATTTCTTTTTCTAAAGGAATCTCTTCGCTACCGGAGTTGTCAAGAATCAATCTGATCAACCTGGAAAATTTGGTAAGGTAATCACTGGCAAGATGCGTTTTATTTTCGACAACAAAACTATTGATACTGTTGAGCGAATTGAAAATAAAATGAGGGTTCATCTGGGATCGTAATGCTTTCATTTCAGCTTCAGCCTTTTGTCTTTTTAAAAATTCCCTTGATTTTATCGTTTTTATTCTTTGTTTGATTAAATAAAACAGCAAAAACAAAAATAGTCCGGTAGCGGTAGTCAAAAACCAAATCGTTTTATACCATGGAGGGCTGATGTATATAAATAAAGCTTTGGGATGGTCACACCATATATTATTGTTGTTGGCGGACTTTACACTAAATGTATACGCTCCCGGTTTTAATTGTGTATAACTCACAAAATTTCGTGTACCGCTATTTACCCAACTTGAATCAACACCTGAAAGCATGTATTGGTAAGTTATATTTTCCGTTTGAGAAAAATTAGGGGATTGGAATTCAAAACTGATAAAATTTTTGTCGTGGGTCAGGTGGACAGAGTCGACGTACGAAGTTGCCAGCCCGGTAGAGTAAGATAGATTCATGACATTAATACCCGTGATCAATGGGCCTGGAGAAAAAATATCATTAACAGTAAGATCAGGATTTACCATATTAAAACCATTGATACCACCGAACCATATTTTCCCCTTTTTGTCCTTGAAGCAGGAAGCAGTATTAAATTCCAGATCCTGAAGACCGTCATCTTTTGAGAACTTCCTGATGATCCCTTTTTTTACATCGAGAAGGGCTAAACCCTGATTTGAGCTGATCCATAGTCTGCCATAATTATCCGGGACGACTGCATAAATATAATTATTGGGCAAACCATTTTCGGTTCTCCAGATTTTTTTAATGGTCATATCAGCTACATTCGCCTGTATCAGTCCATCATCTGTGGCTACCCAACAGTCATCACCGACTATCCAGAAATGTCTCGATATACCAGATACTTTCTGCAAAGTAGGAAAAGTAGCAAATACTCCTGATCTGTAATCATATTTGACCAGATTTTGGGCTTCAGTGGACATATAAATGACGCCTGGCTCAACTTCTTTCATGTGTCTTGCTCTCAATAGATATCTTTTCAAAAAATCATTTTTATCATAACACTTTTCCCATTTTTTGGTATCTAAATTAAATAATCTGAGTCCGCCGTTATAACCTGCCACCAACAGTTTATTTTGATCTTTGAGTTTTAAAAGTACAGTCAACTCTCTGGTTTGATCGTCGTGATGATCTACAAACTCTTCAAATTTTTTGGATATCTTGTCAAAACTATAAAGTCCGCCTTTAGTGGCCAGCCATAATAAATTTCCATCGCCTTTAATAATTTCATACACCGTTTTTGAATCATTGGCCGTGTAGATATTAAAAGGTGGCGGATAGTATTTGAATTTATTGGTTTTTATATTGCAATGCATCATTCCACCATACAATGTGCCCATATAAAAATCTTCTTCCGTATCTCCCAGTATGCTGAATATCTTATTATCGGGTGCCGGTTTATTTGATTCAGGTTCATTGCGCCAAAGACCGAATTGCACTTTCTGTACATCATATTTGGCCAATCCACCACTTAATCCGATCCATGTGATAAATTGTTTATTGGTATAAAAACTCAGAATAAACTGAGATACCAGAGAATATGATGTGCCTGCCGCGCCTGCTTTGATGTATGTTTTGTCCTTCAGATTTACTTTGAGCAATCCGTCACTTCGACTTCCTACCCAAACAGTATTACTATCACTTTGGTGAAGAATACGCGCATCTGCCAGCTTTGTTTTGCCACTATAAATATGGTCAAAATATGTATGGGTAATATCATTTTTGTTGAAGATATCAAAAATAACGATTTCTGAACTGTTGACTATCGTCCATAGGGTATTATTGACCAAACAAATATCAGCAATGGTGATGTTTGCTTTATTCAGACGCTGTGCAGTTTTAACCGGAAAAAAAGTTCCATTATCAAAATAGTACAAGTCAGTATTGGAAGCTACCCACACCACACCTTTACTATCTTTCATAATATTCAGCATTTTTTTTGGTGCTGTACTTTCCCAGAGAACAGATTTCATCGTCCGGGCTGATTTGTTGTAACAAAATATTCCATTATCCTGTGTGATGATCCATAAGTTATCGTAAGTATCTTCTATGATTTTTTTAAACCACATGTCAGAAGGCAACTTAAATCCGGGATATACATCGTGAGGATATCCAAATTTGCCAGTGTACCTGTCGTACAGTAGCAATTCCCTGGTGGTGCCTACCCAGAGATGATCCTGCCGGTCATGATATAATGTGGTGATCATCTTTGAGAAATTGCTCACAGTACCTTCAGTGGTTTCCATGACAGGGATAAAAGACTTGAATTTTTTACCATCAAATCTATTGATCCCATCTTGTGTTCCAAACCACATAAATCCTTCAGGTGTCTCAGCGATACTATAGATACTATTTTGGGAAAGTCCCTCGGTAGATGTGTATGATTGGAAGTACAGGTTTTGAGAAAAGGTAATACTATTACAAATCAACATGAATGCTAAAACCAGAAAACAAGTGAATATTGTTTCTGCTTTTTTAAGGTATGTAATATGGCTTAAGAGTTTCAATGGCTAAATGTGATGTTTTGAAAATTTGTCCTATCCATAATCAAATACAAATTAGAGTTGCTGTCACTACTATCTGTTTTATCGTTGTTTTGTAAAAACCAATACAATGTCAGGATTTTTTGTGAATTTGAGTTTCTTTATCTTGGATTTAATCAACTTTACCTGACTCTTTGTTGCACATCATCCGAAGCTGTTGATCTGCTTCGTTTGGCTTTGAGTATTTTATTGCCAAAACTTTGGGTATAAGTCAGCTTAAAAATACGTCTGCTGAACTGCAGAAAATTATTAGAATAAATGTTTTCGGCGGGTAAATCTATTATGGTCGTCCATCTCATCGAAGAAAAGATATCATCCACTCCAAATTTCAAAGTACTGTTATCAAATTTTTTCTGTATCCCTAAATTCAGCATTCCAAAAGATTTACCTTTAGATATCCCCATTAAAGATGGTGATTGAAAGAATCCTGAACATTCAAAATTAAAATCTTTGACAATAGTAAAACTTTGAAAACCGGATATATTATAATTGAACTGTGATAATGTTACTTTTGATTCTTTATAATCACCCTGCACCTGCTGCCAGGTTCCATTAATATTGGTCTGTGCAAACCACCAACTGGTAATAGAGACAGGCAGAGAAATGGTACTATTAAGCGTTTGGGTTTTATGAAGATTTTGAGCTATAAAATATTGTTTGTTGGATTGAGTATTGATGTCCGGCTGAAAATCAGAAATCGTATTGTCTTCATGGGTATAACCAACAGAAAAGGCATAAGACTTATACACAAAATCCGCTTTTATTCCATCAGCAATCGATGGTTGCAACGCTGCATTACCTGAAATAAAAGTATTGGGATCTATAAAAATAAGGAAAGGTGCAAGATTATTGAATGTCGGTCTGTTGATACGCCGATTGTAGCTTAGATTGAAGGATTGATTAGCACTTAATGTATGTGACCAATACAATGTCGGAAAAAATTGTCCATACTTGCGGTCTACAATGTTTGCTGTTTTTTCAGTACCAAGATTGCTGGAAGTATGTTCGTATCGGAGACCTGCTTTGAACACATTGTTATTGGATGGTGAGTAAGAAAATGAACTATAGGCTGCATAAATATTTTCCTTCAGTCTGTAATTGGCTGTAAATTCATCATCTGATACCCATTGGTTTTGGTTTAAATTAGCCACTTCCACATCATTGGTAAAAGTAGACATCACCATTTTGGCACCTGATTCTAACGATAGCTTAGAATTGATACTGATTTGATGATCCAGCTGGACAGGTAAGATTTTTATGATGGTGTGTTTGCCACTTCTTGTTTTTTCATTCCTCACTAATTCATTATTGCCGTTATTATAAGTATTGAGATAATTGTTTGGATTTTTGTTGTCATAAGTTAAGAAATCCACATTGATTGAAAAGTCGCCGGAGTGTTCTGTTTTGTGACTGATATTGGTATTAATCATCCCATGTTTCCATTGGTTGATCTCATCATTGGTGATAGATATACTCGTATCTTTTTGATTATTAATTTTTGTATCAGATGTATTTACAGCATCCATGGACCATTTATTATTATATCCTGATGCTAAAACGCCAATAGTGGTTTTAGGGCTAAACTGATAGTCCAGTCCAATTCTGACATTGTTATTCAGTTGACTAGGGTCGCGGTCAGAGATGATAGTTGTCTCTGTTATTTTATTTTCTATATTAATCTTACGGTACGAGTTAAAAAACTGTCTTTGTGCTTCCCGACTAAAGGAATAACTTCCGTAAAGATTTAATTTACCACTTCGTTGATTTAAGTCCAGGCTTGCAGCAGGCGCAGTACCATAAAAAGCCGCCATAGTCAGGCTCAGATTTCCATTCAAACCTTCATCGGGACTTTGTTTGAGGACAATATTGATATATCCTGCATTGCCACCTGCATCGTATTTTGCAGGAGGTGTGGTGATGAGTTCTATTTTGTCTACATTATTGGAAGACATACCATCCAGCATGGTAAGGAGCGCACTTGAAGGCATATAGCTTAGTTTTCCATTTATCATCACTTGGACGCCATCTTTGCCGCTCATACTTACCGTTCCTGATTGTCTGTTCACTATGACTCCTGGGGATTTTTGTAATACTTCCAGGACAGTCGTACCGGCACTGGTGATACTGTTCTGGACATTGACTACCATACGATCTATCTTCTGCTCAAACATAGGTCTTCGAGCTGTCACCATGATGGCATCTATATTTATACCTGAAGAAGCTATTGAAATATTTCCTATGTCCTTAGATTGGTCTACTTCAATACTTTGATAAGTCGTCTCGAAACCTATAAAACTGTAAGCTATGAGATACTCTCCGGATTTGACATTTGGAATTGAAAATCTGCCTTCGGCATCACATACTACCCCATTCAAAAGTGACGAGTCAATGGCATTTAGCAGGAGGGCATTACAAAATTCCAGAGCTTGATTATTGTTGTCGGTTACTTTGCCGGAAATCGTATGTTGACCATATAAGCTTATTGATAAGCTGGCCAAAAGTAAGCCCATGATAATACATTTATTTTTCATTCTATTTTATTTGCGTTAAAATTATTTGATCGACCAAATACAAATGAAATCATTCATACTTTTACCTTCCACATAAGGAGAATATTTTGCTATAAAAATGCCCTCCAAAAACGGGAGTATGAGCAGGAAGATGGTGGTGAAAAATTTTATTATTTTAGATGGCATGGTAGATGGCGTTGGGTTCATTAAAGTACACTTTTTTTATTATAATTTTTTAATTTATGGTCTAAATGAAACTTGAATCGATCGGTGTATCTTTTCTTACTCACGAATGCATCTGATACTCATACCTATCCCATTATTCCACTCACTAACTACAAACATTTCATCTGAAGCCGATAATAATCCATAGGTTGAATTTGGATAATTCTCCAAAGTTCTGGTTCTTATGTAATCATTAGTTTTCAAACCGGCAAAGGTTCCACTCGGTCCTCGACGACCTGCTCCAACAGCACTAAAGCCAGAAATATTATTTGCACCATAATTAGGTGATAACCAGAAAGAAAAACCGACTTCTTTCAATTTTCCTCCAGCAATATTCTGACCACCTAAATTTTCTCTAAGTCTTTCAATATCTGTTTTACTTGGTACAATCCAGCCTGTTGGGCAAACATTTTTACCTCCATTACTTGTGCTATCCAAAGCATAAAAATTATACAATGCCCCATACGAAATTCCATTTGTAAGCTGATCGTCATTATACCAGCAGTACGAAGGCAATAAATTAACAGCGGCAGTATTCCATTCACCAGCATTTGATGACAGTGGAATAATAGTGCCATCATTATATTTGCTTGTCTTCAGGTTTCTGTCAAGCCATATTTGATTCCCAATTTTTATTGGATAATAAACATTGCCATCTACATCCATAACTTTATCACCTAATGTCAATGACAGCCACCGACTCCCTGTCCAACCTTCAAAATCAGCACCTGTCCATCGAATGGTACCCGCAGCGGGAACATTAATGGTATCTTTTCCTAATTGAATGGACCCGTTTGTAATAATTTTTTGTCCTTTAGCTAAATGAGTTATAACAAACAAGAAAATAATCATATTTAAATATTTCATTTTCCAAACTCTTCCGATTCTATTCACCTTATTCATTATTTAATATTAGTCTACAAGTTCAGCAATATCAAAATAAACTTCAAATACTTCATTACGGCTACCATACCCATGTAGCAAATGTCTGGTGGGTTTCATTATAATATTTTCATTATCTTCTGTATTATTGTATGATGCAGACGCTTCTATAATGGTCCCCTTTTTTAGTTTTATAGAGTTTTTATAGTAATATCTGCGTATCCAATGTGGGTCCCAGTTTTTGACTTCAAGCAATGAAGTGGTTTCATTTGTCTCTGGATCTCTTGCTTTTATGGACCAGGATGTGCACACTGCCTGACTCAATGGAAGTATTGAACTAATTGAAATGGTACTTTCCAATAAAAAAGATGTTTTAAAATACCGCTCCTGGTTGGGTTTTATTTCAAATGGTTTATTCAATAATTCCGGATAAATTAATTTTCTTGACACAACTTGATGTATATTTTTTTTAGTTGTTCTTAATAAAAGTACTGAAGAGTCCGGTAATTCATTTGCATAATTGGTATATGTTATTTTTAAAAGGAACTTAGCGTTTTTCGGTATAAGTTTGTAAAAACCTTCGGGTAAACTTACTACTCCTGTGCCAGGCACCCAATCAAACCAATAATTTTCAAAGGCGTCAAAGGCAATACCAAAGTTGTTTGAATACCCGTATTTTGGATCTTTCTTATCGAGCTCGGCAGATCTGCTAGTTGTATCAATAAAAACAGCACACCTTCGGACTATTTTACTATTACCCGGAATGAATCGAAATTTGTCTACATAGTAGGCTGAATCGTTGTTAAGTTCAATCACAAAAACCTGATCATAAAAATCCTTTTGATAATGAGGGAAAAAAACCTGTTTCATAGGAATTACCAGGTCAAATGAATCTGGTTGGGCGTTATTATAAGCAATGTCTCTAAATTCACCTTCTTTGAGTCCGTGATCAATCCAATCTTTGATAAGATCAATCTCTTCAACATTCATCCGGGATTGATGCAAAAAATTATCATTGTTTTCATTTTTCCATGGCGGCATTATTCTATTGTTTACTGCAAAATATATCATATTGGCATAACTGGATGCTCTGTTATATGTAGACAAATCCATGGCTCCGTGACCATTTGTATTGTGACAATTTAGACAGTATTTATTCAATATGGGTAATATGTCTCCATAAAAGTTGGTACTCTGTGGATAAGCCTGTAATCCATAAAATGAACATAAGACAAAGGTTAAAATTTTCATTTTAATTTTCAAAGGTTATATAACATCCCACAGCTTTTGGCCAGGGTTTTTTAATATTTGTACCATTCAAAGATGCTTCAATGGCGTCACTCAAATCATTTAATCTGGCATTGTGATTTTTTTTACCTGGTTTGCTGTAAAGATCATTTACTCTGCCGTTGTAAAGTACCACGCCATTTTTATCCATGATAAGTGCTTCAGGTGTAATTAAAATTCCAAGTGATCTGGATTTGCTTTGGTCTTCATCCAAAACAGCCTTCCACTTCTGTAAATTGTATTTCACTTTAAATTCATGTATGGTTTTATAGTTACTGATTCTAAATGGAAATAAAAGAACCAAATTAACTCTTTCGCTATACCTTTCTGATATCGCCCACAGGTCCTGAGTGATATTTTTACAAACCGGACACTCTTCTGAAATTGCTACATATACTGTTAAATCTTTTGACTGAGCGTTCAAATTATTTTTGAATACCCAACCTAAAATCATAAACATACTTATAAAATATACTATTCTCATTTTATTATTATCTGACCGTTTATTAATTTTATAATGGCTTGTTTATCTATAACAATAGTCGGGGGAGCCTCATTATGAATCCCATTCGAAATAAAGTTAATGGTGGAACCTCCGGGTGAGTTATTCACAGCTTCAAATAAAGTATTGTAAGGATTGGTCAATGAACCATTTTCTGCCCCATTAAAATTTTTATTGACATATACATTTTTCTTCACTATGAACTGGCCCATCATCCCTTTGTCTTCATGTGGTAAAATGTGACAGTGGTACATGTATGGTACACCTTCCCCAAAATTATCAAATTTTGCTATAAACCTTACTACTTCATTTGGAGCAATTGAGACAACATCTTTCCTACCTCTTTCATTGAGCGGGGGCAAGTTTCCATTCCTTGATAAGATGTAAAATTGTATATCGTGTATATGAAAAGGATGGTATTGCTGCATTGTATTATGCAGCTCCCAGATTTCCGTATCTCCCAGTTGTACATAATCATTGATAAAATTGAAATTGAAAGGTGGACCAGCCTCAGCCGGACTAGTTCCAATTACTGGACCAGTTGGGCTTGAAGTAAAATACTTAATGCGGGTTACATTAGCACTGTTTTCGGGTAATGGGATTACATTAGCACAAGTTGATGGAATAGTTACGACAGGACTTAAAGTAGGATTTATTATATTCAGTTTTAAAATATTAAAATTTGCTCCATTCAATGGATTGGGATTGTAGTTGGCTGCATTTCCGCCACCATTACTTGATCCCCAAATAGAACTTGGTAATTCAGAAGCATATGATTTTAGAAACAATTGCGAGCCTTCAGGATAATTACTAAAATTTACTAATATTTCAGCTCGTTCACCGGGAGCTAACCTTACTCTGGTCAATGGAACCGGGGCTGCAAGTAATCCACCGTCTGATCCTATCTGGTAAAATGTAGCATTATCTGACAATCCAACATTAAAAACTCTTTGATGTGCTCCATTTAAAAGACGGAATCTCACGACTTGCCGAGGGACAGACTGTTCCGCATCTATAATACCGTTCATCATAAAAACAGCATCATTATTAATTGGTCCGGTACCTGTTCCATTTCCTGGACCTACAATGTAACTGATAAAACTTCCATTGAATGGTTTGCTTTGCATGATCAATGGTATATCATCCACACCATAAGTCCTTGGCAAATTAATTGCAGCTTCTTCTGCGTCTTTAACAATTATCATTCCCGCCAAACCCAAGGTAACTTGTTTCTGTGTAAGATAATGCAAGTGAGGGTGATACCAATAAGTAGAAGCTTTATCTTCCACTGTAAAAGAAGGATTGTAGGTCTCATTTGGTCCGAAAGCCGACCATGGTCCTCCATCATCTTCCCCTGCCACGTGCAGACCATGCCAATGTACAGTAGTTTCTTCACCCAGGCTATTCAGAACATTTAACTGTACCAATTCACCGGCATTCATGACAAGCGTTGGACCAAGAACATTTCCGTTGAATCCCATTGTGCTGGTTGCCGGCCCCTGAAAATACTGAACAGATCCATTCATCATTTCCAGATTATAAATTGGCCCATACATCAAAGGTGGAATGTATAGAGGGTTTGTCTGGCTGCATAATATGTTGGATATGCAGATGGTAGCAATTAAAAGTTTAATTTTCATCACATTTACTTATTGTAGATTGATTAAAACCAAAACATAGCCTGTACTTTTATCTCTTTTACCCATAGCTTTACCAATGATGGCTCCCTGACTTTTTGCAATATTTTTTACTTTTTTAGCATATCCTTTCTTTTTTGAAGAAGTTAAAAAGTCACCTGGTAAAATTTCTCCATCTTCGTCTGTGGCCAGCACAAAAACTCTGCCTACAAGTGCAATAGGATATTCTCCATCAGCTTCCGACCCAGCCTGGCCCATAAGCATACCTGTTTTAATTCCATTGGCACCACTAATAACACCAACTATTTTTGTATCTTTTTCACAAGAAGTAATTTTTAATTTCCCTTCAATATTTGCATCAATTGAAACCAGCATTCCGTCTCTTATTCTAAAGGCTTCGTCTTTTGTAATATCAAAATTTTCAGATAAATCAGAACCTCCGTTTATTTGAAGTTCCTGAGTGATAATCCTACCATCACCATCAATGAAATCTGCATTTAAACTGATAGTGCTTATTCCGGATGAATTGTACAAATTTAATGTCGAAGAACCCGGGAAAAATGACATCGTTTTTAAAAAATTATTTGAGCTGCCCCATCCAAAACTAATCATATCCTGTCCAGCTGTATAGATTTGCATCTCACCGGTTTGTATCCCAAATCCGAATTCATTATTATTTCCTCCACTCCATAAACTGATCTTTTTACCCAAAACATTAGGAAAACTTAATGGTGATGTGATGTCAGTTATTGTATTTATACCTACCCTTCCACCTAAAGGATTTAAGTAAATATTCTGAGCCGTAGGAGAATTTGCAATATTTGAAGCTCCACCACTTTGTATAGTTTGTCCATCAAATTTCAGATATCGATAAGCAGTAGATGGAAAAGGAAGTTTTCCATATAGTGAGAGTACACTATTGTTATATGACAAATTATCAATAATGGTATTATTATAAAATGATCCA
Source organism: Saprospiraceae bacterium (assembly GCA_016714445.1). Taxonomy (GTDB): domain Bacteria; phylum Bacteroidota; class Bacteroidia; order Chitinophagales; family Saprospiraceae; genus OLB9. Next base: position 1,000,423 of record JADJNF010000009.1, read on the forward strand.
TTTCCCTTCACATCAAGTTTTATACCTGATTCGGGTAACTCACCGATGCCCACATTTCCGGAATTACCGTTTTTAATATCATTACCGGAACTGGTCCATCCTACCACCGGCGACCATGTCATAGACCCGTTTCCATTGGATGTGAGCACAGTTCCGTCACTACCTGATGCACCATTTGGTTTGATCTCACCATCTACTATTACATTTGCTATCGTTTTTATATTGCCCCCTACGTGCAACTGCTCAGTAGGACTAAAAAAACCAATACCTACTTTGTTTCCTCCATTTGGATTAATAATGGAGTAAGGTGTGCCACCAGCAATCCAACCGAATGTCTCTGCAGGTTTTACTTCTCCATAATAATTTACAGGTTTCCATCTCTTTCTCAATCCATCATAAATCAATGTAATAGCACCACCATTATTAAAAGTTAAATGGTTTGGCTGGTTGATGTTTCCATTGCTATTTGGTTCAAATAGTTCGATCATATACATGCTGTCAGCAGGTGAAGGCATCATTTCCAGTCCTTTTAGGTGCTGTACTCTTGCGTTGTCTGTATGTATGATTAGGGTGACAATCTGTCCATCAGTTCCTCCGGCTATCCCCAATATATCCGGAGCCAGATTAATGTTACATGAAAGATCTTTTAGTAAATGAAATACAGATCTTTTTTTCAAACTATTGTCAATTAAAATTTTACCGTTAAATAACATAGATGAACAGGGACCCAAAATGGTATCGCTGACTAAAGACAGATTGCCATCTACTTGCAGGTTTGTTAAAGGTGTCATCGTATTAATCCCAACATTACCTACATTTGCATTGTAAATATCGTCACCACTCAAAGTCCAGTTACCACTTCCAAAATTATCCAGACTATTATAATGACTAGCAGTAATTTCCCATTTATTGATGGCAGTATCATATTTGAGCGTGACACTTCCACCTGGATACACTGCAAATGTACCACCTGTACCTGTAAGGATTCTTTTTTCAAGGTCGGCAGTAGCATAGTCATTGTATATCTCCAGAGAATGACCCGCACGATTGTATAAGGTGACGATACGATCCTGTTCAGCAGCCATAATACCACTGATCTGAAAGTTGGCAGTGGGGCCGGTGAGCTTGTAATGGTTGTACTTTTGTGTAGTGATATCAAGGTCGAGGGTGTTACCGTCAGCCAGTATTAATTCAGCACTCTTGAGTATTAAATCACCTGCCACATCCACAGTTGCTCTAGGATCTGTAGTGCTGATTCCTACATTTTGGGCATAAATAAAATTTGTGATAAGCAAAATGAAGTTGTAATTAATAACTTTTCATGATCATGAGGATAGATTTTTTGTTTTCTAAATACCTTTAAGAGAATGAATTAAATGGAGAAATTTATATCACCAAAAATAGATATTTGACTGATTCATGACTTTAGCTGAAGACTGTTGTTGCCTTGAGTGTATAAGGTTAAGGTATAGACTATTGATTGTTAAACTGAGCCACTTAGACTATGGTTTGGGAGATGCAGAATCCCTTTGAAAGTAGTTTTCTTGGTTTTACACTCATTTTTACAAAAAGTCCTTTATACAAAGTGTTTTAGTGGAACAATTGTTGTTTTAATGCTTCTTAGCTTAAAGCTTTCTCAATTAAAATTCAAAAATGGGAAGCACCGTTATCTTACATGAGATCAGTAGTATTAAATTTCATCACTTGGCTGTTCGGCTTGACCTAATACACCCATCATACCTGAAATTAAATCTATAAAGTACATGTGATTGACTACAATAGTAACGATCCGGATAGCAAAAAATAAATCCCAATAAAATGGCAATCACCATAATCTTAAAGACTGCACACCAGCCTTGATAAGAGATGGCTCAATGAAAACACTACAGCTGGAATTAATACGGATAAAAAATCACATATTGGACAATAGAAAGAAAATGGGGATCAAATAGGTGATAAGAAAACACTCTGAAAATGACACTAACCTTCTGAAATGCCAGCTGCAAAAACCAAAAATATGTAATGTCTGTATTCCTCCAGTTGGCGGGAATGACGTAAGACATCTCCTATAGTCGTTCATTTTGGTATTTTTGATTAAACCAGCCACAAATAATATCCAAAGATAAATGAACACTAAAACTGCAGTTAATATCAATACATTGCCCGCTCAGAACCGGGAAGAAATACCCAATTCCGTCCATTGTCTTTCACTCACATTCCATGACGTGAGAACCAACATTGCCCCTATAATTAACATGAGTCCGTTGGTGTAAGTAAATGTTTTTAGGAGGTAAGGATTCTATGGTTCCCTGACTGATGTTATCAAATTTGATGGACATCAAAAGGGTAAAATGATAACCAAAAATAATGCAGGATATGATCAAACCAGTTAAATTCCAAAACTTTGATTTAATTGAAATGTTAATACGGAACATGAAAGATATAATTCTGCAATTTATATGTTAAAACTAATTTTAAACATCAAAACTCTTATTGGTGGTATTCGTTTTATTCACTTTATTTGTGTGATGAATCGGGGTAGCAGAGGAAAACATAGCAGATGGGAGAATCCATCGCCTACATTAGTCATCGCTTTTGATGCAAAGCGCCTTTGTATTTACAGGTCTTGGAAATTACAACTTAGGACATTGCAAAACCTGCAAACATGTTATCACTCCAACACGAATATGTTACATTACTCCAAAATTCAAAAAAAATGATGAAACGGCCTACTTTCTGGATGATTCAAATTTATCATTCATACACCCAAAAATTATAATCCCTTCTGGCGTACCTTTGGAATGTCTGCTGAAATAAATACGTTAAAACCCTGACGCATATTCCATGGTCTAAGTCACGAAATACCATTATGTCTACATAAAATATTAAAACTTTAGTAACTTTTCACGATCTGATCTTGAAAAAATTTCCGATCAGTTCGGTTGGTGGGACAAAAAATATATCATTT
>JADJNF010000010.1:0-355000 GCA_016714445.1 Saprospiraceae bacterium
TGCCTGCAACATTCCCCCGGCGCCAGTTGCAAAATATGGATTGGTACCTCCTGCACACTCTGCCAGAACACCGAATGGAGGTACTTCATTGGGCTTGTAACTATTGGAAAAAATTTGAGCAGCTTTCTCACTGTCCCCTAATCTGTTATACAAAACACCTAAAATAGCAAAACCCATGGCAGGTCCATCTTTAGCGTACCGAGGCAGGTAATATTCCAGGTCCCTTCGGATGGCCTTCTCTTCAGACACTATATTTAATGGATAAGCAAGCAGATTGACGTCTGCCTGTTTGATGGTGACTCCGTCATAGGTGGCATTCTCTTTTGTAGTTCCATCCGGAAATGTCAAAACAGGAATATTGTCTGCCACATGATTCCAGTCGGGATCGGGTGTGATGCCCAAATCCAGAGCAGCCTGTGTTGCATACCGCAGGACGGATTTTGCCATGCCATTGGTAAAAGCATTATTATCAATATTTTCCTGCCACTCATTGGCTCCGATGACATTATTGATATCATATTTTCCCGGCCCGTTTCGCTCCACCCTGCTTGTCCAGAAAGCTGCTACTTCTTTCAACACCGGCCAGCCTCTGCTTCTGAGCCATTCTTTATCGCCGGTTACCTCATAGTACTTCCAGAATGCCCAACCTACACAACCTGTAATGTGGTGCTGAAAAGGCCCGGTGAGCGCCCATACCGGTGTATCTTCAGACCCATTGGCGGATGACTCCCACGGAAACATGGCCCCTTTGTACCCATGAGAAAAAGCATTCTGCCTGGCTGCTTCCAATCTCTCAAAACGGTACTCCAGTAATGATTTTGCCATATCAGGCTGAAGCATGAGTAGTGGAGGATACATCCAGAGCTCAGTATCCCAGAAAACGTGTCCATTATATCCCAATCCTGACAAACCCATCGGACTTAAACTGAATGAAGATTCGGCTCTGGCAAACGAATATAAATGATACAGTGCAAATCTGATATCTCTGGTTATGTTTATATCGCCGGTAACTTCCACATCACTTTTCCAAATTTCTGCCCATGCTTCTTTATGTCTTCTCAGTAATCTTTCTTTGCCTTCCAGCATGGCAAATATAGTCAGTCGTTCAGCTTCATTGTGCGGATCTTCATATTGTGCACTCGACACTGTAGATGACACTACGCTGAATGAATAAGTTTCTCCTGCTTTCAGTTTTTTATAAAATTTGGCCAGATGCATGTTATAGTCCCAGTCTTCATGTATTATTTTGGGTTCTTTGCCATGGCCTTCTTCAAAAATAAAACTATTGCTGGCTGCCACTTTTAATCTACCAGAAGGACTCATACCCACGGATGTCATCAAAGGAATCAATACATGTGGTCTGTCAATCTCTGCATAATAGTTGCGTACATCCATCAAATGGTTGGGTGCCTCGATGACACTCATAGGTGTGATGGTAATATCTTTAAGTGCCTTTATTTCTATGATGGTCAGTGCAGTATATGGCAAATGACGAAGCGACATCATACTGGAAGTCACTTTTGCCTTATTCCCTACATCAAATGTAGTGATTAGTGACGCATTTTTCATGTCCAACACCTGTTTATAAGATTGAATATCTTTGGCGCCGATTCTCGCCCCGTCTATATCCAGATTCATATTAACATGATTAAAAGTCTTTAGGATATTTGATACCCGACCACGCTGATAATAATCATAAGCACCATTGAGTACTACATCTTTGACTTTCAGGGGTTCAGGAGATGAAACGATACCGACCACGCCATTGGCCAGGGTGACACCATAGTAATTGTTGGCATCAATTTTATCTGCAACCACTTCCCAGGAAGACTGAGCGAATAAACTTTGTGTACCGGCAATGATAAATAATATACTTATAAGTTTGCACATGACCAATGATTTTCTGAAAGATATGCAAATATATAAAGTCCGCAAACAAAAGTCAGAGGAAAGTATAAAAAAGGGGCATAATGTTTTCAAACACCATACCCCAAAGATTTTTTGTTTTGTAAAAAAGAGGACTACTTAGCGTGATAAAGGGTATTTACCCTGACACCATTCCTATACATGGCGACAAAAGCATCCCGAAAACCCATTTTGCGTACTTTATATACATCAGCTGCAGCAGAATTGATGTCTGTGTACCCTCCAAGAGTATATCTATACACAGATTTATTAGGAAAAAACTCTGTGGATACGGTACCCACATTGGCCAGTCTTGGAAATGCAACATCAGGTTTTCTCATGGCGATAAACTGTATTTTATATTCCTCAGGTATTTCTGCTACATCCTTTTTCTCATCATTTAAACCTGTTTTTTCGACTTTCATTTTCCCTGAAATCGAACATCTTTCAAAATGTGATGCAAATATAATTTCTAAAGTTCTGGAATCTGTTTCCTTGTAAGTTTTAGCAAATTCTTTATATTCCTTTTTGGCTTCTGTACAATTCCCCATAGCACACAAAGCCAGAGCAAACATATATTTTGCCCTTGGATATTTTGGGTCAGCTTTTAATTTATTAAAACAAGGCATGGCATTTTCAAAATCATTGGTGGCAAAATATGACTCACCCGCTTTGTATAAAAATTCAGCTGCTTCAGCATCATATGTTGATTCAGGTGCATCGTAAGTAGTGGTAGGTATTTCTATTTTTTCAATCACTTGCTCCTCTTCTGCTAAATGTTTTACTGGTTCCTCATATACATTTACTATAGGGATGCCTTCTGTTTCTTTTTCTTGAATTGGTGCCTGTTCATTAATCAATTCAATCACATCTTGCTTTTTGGGCTCGACAGATTCCGGATCTGAATTTTCGATCATTTCTTCTCCGAGCATCGTAACTTCAGGCAGCTCAGGCAGCATTTGTGCAGGTTTTGATGCTGATTTTCTCCCAAGGTGAAACACCAAACCAAGATTCATATTTAAAACACTGAGATTGGAAACACCTTTATTAATTACTTTTTGAGATTCAAAGTATTCAGCATCTTCTATGACCCCGTTTCTATTGCCGTCATTTGCGTCTCTGAATGTATTGTCATACCCTACTGTACTTAGATAAGATGTGGTAAAATAATCTGCTTTAGCCTGTAGGCCTATCCAGTCAGTCACCTTAAATATTGCTCTGGCGCCGGCGGACCAAGCAAACTGCCAGTCATCAGAAGTGCCAGAAAATCTATATACCTCAAAGGTTTGGCTGAAAAAGCGTTTGCTGAAAAGCAAATCAGGGACCAGGATCTGAGAATAACCTCCTTTTGCGAACAAATCAAACTCAAATTTTTTCAGACTGAATTTAAAGCTAGGACCAAAAACGATGTACTTTGTATTCCAATCTTTAAATGCAGCTGTATTGAGTTTTTCAAAATATTTATGTTCTATGTAAGAGGTAAAACTCTGACCGCTTTCATTTGTAAAGTAGCCACCGGAAAAACCAATTCCAAAATGATTAAAAAAATAATCAAAACCACCAGCAGCAGACACCCCTCTACCGGTAAACATATGTTGTGATCTGAATTCCTGTATGGGTTCAGAAATACCTGCATTCAGCTCAATCTGAAGGAATTTACCTGATTGTGCCGGCAATTCCTGATATATAAGAAAAGTAAAAATATAAAAAGCTGCCAGAAATAAAACGTTTTTCATAAAGATGATTTTTGCACACCCGATCCGAAACAAAGAATAATATTCCATTAAAGAAAGAACATTATAAATTTTTCAAAATCAGATTAAAATAGACAGAATATTTTAGTCAGTTCTTATTATCAGGACAAAGGTAATATATTGTTTAAAAATATTACATATTAAATAAAAATAAAATTTCAATGAATTGTTTTACAGTAATTTGAATATCAAATAGAAGTAATGTTTAATATCATATTATACATAGCTAAATTTCTTATATAATATATTGTATCTCATTTTTGCATTTTTTGAGAAAGGTTTTAAGATTTCAAGCGTTAAAACAACACCATTGTTTCGTTAATGCATTGTTGATTTAAGGTCTTATTTTTTTGCAAAAATGATTTACAACCAAATAAAAAATAAAAAAAGGCCAGGGGGAATACCCACTGGCCAATTCTTACATTCCGATAACACAAAAACGCATTAGAATACTATTTCACTTCAATAACTTTTGGGGTGACTACTGCTTTTGGTTCTTTTTTGCCTATTTTAATGTTAAGAATACCATCCTTGTAAGCAGCAACGATACTATCTTCCTTAGCATTTTCAGGCATACTGAACGACCTACTGAAAGCTTCATAACTAAACTCTCTCCTCAGATAGTTTCCTTCTTTATCCTTTTCTTCTTTTTCTTCTCTTTTCTCAGAACTGACGGTCAGAATACCATTATGCATTTCAACCTTAAAATCGTCTTTTTTCATACCAGGGACTGCTAAATCAATCCTAAAATCCTTGTCAGTTTCTTTAAGATTTACAGATGGTAACGTAGTACCCACCTTTGCAAAATTTTTATCATTCCAGTCAAAAAAATCCTTTGTAAAAAAATCATCAAAGAATGTCGGGAATGAAGGAAATAACGGGTTTTTTTTAATTAATTGTGACATAACTTTATAATTTAAAAGTGAACTAATTAATTACAACACAAAAGTATAACCATTTCGCTGGATAAGTCAATGACCTGCATCATGCAGACAGATGATTTCAATTTTATTTTGATTAATCGCTTTATAAATTCCATGAGTATTTAAATTTCATGAGCAGAATTCCGTTTGCCAGCCAAAATACGTATCTTTACACGCAAATAAACGCCCCGTATGAGGTTTTCTCAATATCATTTTGTAGACGAAATCAAACAAAATCTGGAAAAACTAGGATTTAAAAAACCTACTGATATCCAGTATAAATGTATTCCAAATATTTTGAGAGGAGAAGATCTTCTGGCCATCGCTCAAACAGGGACAGGCAAAACGGCAGCCTTCGCCATTCCAATACTGCACATATTGCACGCTAAGTTAAATAATAAACGCGAAGACGGAATTAAGTGTATTGTCATGGTGCCAACACGCGAACTCGCCATTCAGATCAATGAAGTATTTCAGGTCCTTGGTAAAAACACCAGAGTTAATTCATTTTCTGTGTTCGGTGGTGTGGAACAAGGCCCACAGATAGCAAAATTGGAAAAAGGTATTGACATTCTGGTTACAACACCCGGTCGTATGTTCGATCTGGTGAGTCAGGGATTTATCAAACTCAACAGAGTAGAAATGCTTGTACTTGATGAAGCTGACCATATGCTTGCTCTGGGTTTCATAAAGGATATCAGAGACCTTATACGCTTTCTACCTAAGCAACGACAAACATTGTTTTTCTCTGCCACCATAGACGACGAGATCAAAGATCTGGCATATTCATTGGTAAAAAATCCAATCAGAATACAAGTATCGCCCAAAGATCCGGTGTCTAAAAATGTAGATCATTCAGTGATTTTTGTAAATATGGATGACAAACGATTTTTTCTGGAACGTATGATCAATGAAAATCCAGAAAGCAAAATTCTGGTATTCGTGCGAACGAAAGTAAGGTGTGAACGTGTTCATGCTGCTATGGACAGGGTGGGAATAACCTCCATCTTCATGCATGGCGGTCAGGAGCAGCAAGATAGGTTGTCCGTCCTGAACACTTTCAAACAAGGTTTTGTAAAACTATTGATAGCCACTGATGTGAGTGCAAGGGGCATTGATATCCCGGATGTAGATTATGTAGTCAATTATGACCTTCCAGAGCATCCTGAAAACTATGTACATCGTGTAGGTCGTACAGGCAGAGGCAGAAAAAAAGGCATGGCGTATTCTTTTTGTGATGAGTCAGAAAAAGATCAGTTGCTGGCAATAGAAGATTATATAGGCAAAAAGGTAAAAGTAATCACCCTTGGCAAAGACGACTATAAAGAAATTACTGACCTTACTTCAGAAAAAAAGATGGATCTCAAGCAGATTCTGGAAGAACTCACCCCTATTCCCAATAAAAGATATGGGGTTAAAAAATCAAAACTGAATAAGTAAAACACAAATACAATTATGTTTCAAAAGTGCAAGATTTTTTTATTTGCCTACCGTTTTTAGTTCTGCAATTTTCTTCTCCAACTCAAACTCATCCCCCGGATTGTATCCATTGTGGGCGTATACTATCTCCCCTTTATCATTGAGCAAAAAAGTCTGCGGAATAGCCTGAAAATTTAGCGCCTGCTGTAATTCTTGTTTGCTGTCAGCCAATACGGTAAATTCCCATCCTTTGCTCTGTACCATAGCAGGTACTTTTGTCAGTCCGCGGGCATCATCTATAGTGATCGCAAGAAGTTGAATGTCATATTTTTCTACCCATTCACTATATAACTCATTTATAACGTCCAATTCTCTTTTACAAGGTGTACACCAGGTCGCCCAAAAACTGACGATAGTTACTTTCCCTTTGGATGTATAATCCCCGGTATTTACAGCTTTACCATCCAGTGTTTTGATGGTAACCGACGGAAACGGATTATCCACCGCTGAAAGTATAAAAACATTTCCCAATAAAACCAAAAGTACTGCAAACTTTGAAAACTGCATATTTGAAATTTTAGAACTTAAACAATTATAACACAATGATAGTAACAATTCTCCACTAACTTAACTTTTTTTTAACCTGCTCAAGCGCTATTGCCTGGTTTATATCATCCACTCACCTTGTATCTATACTTCTTCTATCAGCTTTAAGGCTATATTGTATTCTTCTTCCATATTTCCATATCGTCCGGCAAATTTCGCCAATTCACATCTGTTAAGAATTTGACTGTATTCGGTTATTAAGTGGCCAGGGACCCCATTTTTTGACAATTGTTTCAGGATAGTAAGATGATCAGAATCCACATTTGGAATATGATATTTTTTCATGATGTAACCAGTGGTAGCCAATGATAATTCCTGATAAAAAGATGTCGGATCAGATTTATCCAAATATATTTTTGCCTTTTTGAGATTGGCCTGAGCTACGCTATATGCAGAAGAAGCCTTCTCAGCAGCAGATAGTTTTGCTGCTTCCCTTTTTTTCTTCATCATGACTCCGGCTATAGTTCCGAACACGATCAAAAACAAACTCAGTAAATATGTCCATGAACCAAAAAATCCAAATCTGGTATCGGATAAGGAAGTGTCCTGTGACAATGGCGACAACTCAGTTTCAGTGGTTTGATTGTTGTTATAGGTATTTTTACCATCTCCCTTCAAAACATTGATGGTAAATGGTCCTGCCTTTATCGTTACAAACTTTCCGGTAGCCACAGATAAAAAAGTAAATTCAGGAGCAATAGTAGCTATAGTATCCTTCTCAGGAACAAAAATATATTCAAACTCTTTCAGCATTCGGATCCGATCTCCTTTAGCAAATGTTTCATCCCGAAGCACAGATGGTTCATATTTCTCCAGGCTTTCCGGCACTTCAAACTGTGGAGCCTGCACTATCTTTGCGTCTCCGTCACCTTCCACCTCCATACGTATGACGATGGCTTCACCAGTTACTACCGTATTTTTTTGAACTGCTGCTTTCATTGAAAAATCACCCACAGCACCACTGAAAGATAATGGTGGCGAAAGTGGCAATTGTTGTACATCCAATTGTATTTTATTGGTGGTAGTTTGTTCTTTTCTGGTTTCCCTGAAAAAAAACGATGAAGGACCATTTTCGACGGGAACGGCCACTGAACAATTGACAGGACCAATGGTATACTTGCCTGTCTTTTGTGGGAATAAGACAACACGTCGGATGGTCTGAACATAATACTCTTTGCCATTTACCACCTTTCGTTGGGGCTGATCTCTGATATCTGATATAGGTTGTGCATAAAATCCTTCAAAATCAGGTTCGTTCAGCAAGTCATAAGATTCTATATTTTGTCTGGTATAAAGCACATAATTAAGTACAATCTGCTGGCCTGTATACGCTTTGGATTGTGAAGCTTCCAGTCTGATAAATGTCTGCTGATCCGTTGATCCGCCCCTCGTAATCTCAGCTGGTTTTGCAGATGATACTTCGATATTTACGGCATTGGACTTCAACACTTTGCTTCCGATTTTTAATGTGGCAGGTTGAATGGTAAAACTGCCTTTTTTTGTTGCCAAAAGCAGACATTGATAAGAGAGGGTACTCGATCTTTTGCCATTGATGATGCTGATAGACGTAGATGTAGATGGTCCTTGTACGATCTTAAATGGAGTAACGTCAGGAAGTTGTATATTTTTTCCATCTATATTTTCAAGAACGGCTTCCAGAAGAAAAGTTTCTCCTTCCTGGACTTGCATTCTGTCTGTCTGCAGAATAAATCGGGGTGTTTGGGCAACCGCTATAGTCTTTATTGCCAAAAAAAAGAGCATCATCAGGGTTCTTAGCCTGCTTTGATAAATCTGGTCTTTCATCATCGTTTATCAGATTTTTTTCAATACTCTTTTTTTAATCGGAGCCTTTGTGGAGGTATCTTTTGTCATTCCTGGTGTATCATATTTATATACTCTTTGTCTTGACTTGCTTGATGGGGATAGTTTATCTGTGGACAAAACATACACAGAGACCGGATCTGTTATGAGTTTATCTTCATCTGTGGATACTATAGCTTCACCTATCTGTTGATCTCCTGTAGCTTCTGGCATTAATACATAGCTGTAGGCCTTTTTCTGGGTAACTACCCCATTGATCATGCTGAATGAAGACGATGTATTTGGCCCTGATACCAACCTGAAACCATTAAAATCAGGTGCAATAAAATTTCCTGATAAATTGTCTAAAAGAAATTCCACTTTAATAACCTCATCCTGATAGAGGGTATCTTTGTCTACTTTTACACTCAGACTGCCTTTTTGACCGGAAACAATGGTTAAAAAACAAATGCAAATAACAAAAAAACACATTAATCTTAATTCTTTCATACCAACTTCTAAATTTAATACGAAAATAACAAAGACATTAAAAATTTGGTTCAACACAATTTCTCTAAATAAGATAGTTTTTAGCATTTAACCACTCTTAGACATGAAGTGCCCGATTGCCAGTAGCAGCGAGGGCCGCTTCTTTTACGGCTTCAGTATAGGTCGGATGCGGGTGTGAGATTCTTGACATATCTTCCGCACTTGCTCTAAACTCCATCAGTGCTACCGCTTCCATGATCACATCCGCTACCCTCGGACCTACCATATGTACGCCCAGTATTTCATCGGTATCCTTGTGCGCCAATACTTTTACCATACCTTCGGTGTCCATACTCGCTCTGGCTCTTCCCAATGCTTTGAATGGAAATTTTCCTGACTTATATGGTATGCCGGCACTTTTTAGTTCTTCTTCTGTTTTACCTACGGCAGCTACTTCCGGCCAGGTATAAACCACGCCCGGGATAAGATTATAATCGATATGTGGTTTAGCCCCGGATATGATTTCTGCCACCAATATACCTTCTTCTTCGGCTTTATGTGCCAGCATGGCGCCTTGTACTACATCACCTATGGCATAGATACCGGGTACATTGGTTTCGAGGTGGTCATTGACAGCTATGCGTCCCTTCTCATCTTTTTGGATGCCAATACTTTCCAAATTGAGCCCATCCGTATATGGTTTTCTTCCTATGGCTACCAGACAATAATCTGCTTTGATATCAAACTTCTCTTCACTGTCCCTTTTCTGTACACTTACCGTACATGAGGTTTTGCCGGATTTTACACCTGTTACACTATGACTCAGATAGAAGTTAATGCCCAGCTTCTTTAGCGAACGCATCAGTTCTTTTCCACAATCCGTATCCATGGTCGGGAGTATCCTGTCCATGTATTCCACTACATCTACAGAAGTACCCAGTCTGGCAAATACAGATCCCAACTCCAATCCAATGACACCACCGCCAACAATGACCATTTTAGCAGGTACTTTGTCTATGTTGAGCGCTTCGGTAGACGTGATGACCCTGACTTTATTGTAGTTGAACATTTCCGGTGTAATGGGTTTGGATCCTGTAGCAATGATCACTTTCTCAGCTTCAATCTCTTTACGACCATCCACATTTTCTATAGCAATCAGATTTTTAGTCACAAATGATCCTGTGCCCTGATAGACGTCTATTTTGTTTTTTTTCATCAGGAAATCTATGCCCTTGCAGGTCTGATCGATTACCTCATTTTTTCTTTTGATCATCTGCTTCATATTTATTTTGACTTCAGATGTCTCAATCCCATGTTCTGCAAAACGTTCTACCGCATTGTGATAATGTTCGCTGCTGTCCAGTAATGCCTTGGATGGGATACAACCTACATTCAGACAAGTACCCCCGAGTGTATTGTATTTTTCTATGATGGCGACTTTCATCCCCAATTGTGCAGCTCTGATGGCTCCTACATATCCTCCGGGACCTGACCCGATCACTACTACATCATATTTCATCCGTTCAAAATTTGGTAAGTTCTTGAATTTATTTAAGTTGTGAGAATATATCCATGGGATGTCTTAGAGCCATCCGACGGAATTTAATCATTTAGATCTGAGTCCGGTTTACGATCGTGGGTGTTTCATATTACTTTCCGCTTATTTTTTTAAGTTAGCCTTGTCCGTCTTTTGGCTTTCTGTTTTTATTAAAGAATTTTTTCTTTTTTTTGTTTGCCGGCAATTTTCCATCCTGCGCACCATCTGCTTGCTTTTGCTGATCAGATGGCAAGTTTTTGTTTATATTTGACATCTGGTCACCTTCCTTCTTTTCAACAGCTGGATTCTGCATATTCCTTCTATTCTGATCAGGTCCCGCATTTTCTTTGGGTTTATGTTCAGGTCTCGGCTGCCCACCTTCCCTTGGTGCATTTCCTGTTTGGTTTCTTTGCTGCTCGGGTCTGTTGTCGGGTCTTGGTCCCCTAGTATCGCCATCTCTTCTTTGTGGCTTTTTCTTTTTCTTTCGCGGCTCGTTGCGCAATTCTATCTGTCCTGTCACATCTTCATATCCATGCTCCATATTCTCATCATCCGGATCGGTAATCACCGGTCCCGCCGTGGCTTCTGCAGCCAATTCTGAAGGAAATACACCCTTTTTATTCATCGCTCGTACTTCTTTGGCCCTGGTGGTACTTACTGCAAGAATGGTACCTCTCATTTTGTCATTGTTTTCATAGACATAATATAACAGGCCTTTAAATATATCTGTTTTTATGAGTACGAGACTGCCTGCTTTGGTCTTCAGGACATCAGCATCTTCAGGAAAATCTTCCAGTGCATCAAGGTAAGTATCCAATTCATAATTGAGACAACACTTTAATCTGCCACATTGTCCCGAAAGTTTGGATTGATTGATGGCAATATTCTGATATCTTGCTGCAGCAGTATTGACCGATTTGAAATCAGACAACCAGGTAGAGCAACAAAGCTCCCGACCACAGGAACCGATACCACCGATACGGGCGGATTCCTGTCTGGCGCCTATTTGACGCATTTCTATTTTTACTTTAAACTCTTTGGCATATTCTTTTACCAACTCTCTGAAGTCGACCCTACCTTCAGCGGTGTAATAAAAAGTGGCTTTCTTCTTATCTCCCTGAAATTCCACATCACCAAGCTTCATGTCCAGTCCCATGGTTCGGGATATGACTCTGGCTTTTACCATGGTTTCCTTTTCAAGCATTCTTGCTTCTTCCAGTTTCTCCAGATCGCGGTCATTGGCTTTTCTGATGACTTTGTATGCTACCCTATCTTCCGAAGTATATTTTTTCTTCATCTGCATTCTCACCAGCTCGCCTGAAAGAGAAATACGTCCTACATCATAACCGCTGGCCGTTTCAACCACTACCATATCGCCGGTAATACTTCGTGTCATTGGGTCATTGATAAAAAAGTCCTTGTGTGAGCCTTTTTTAAAACTTACTTCTACTATATTATATGCGGATGGATCAAACATATCCTTTGCTGCAATCCAGTCGTATGTATTGTGTTTATTGCAACTTCCTGAGCTGCAATGCCCTTTATCACCACATCCTCTGGGTGTTCCATTTGAATCCACGCTGCAACTGCTACATCCCATGATTTAAATTGTTTTGATATATAATGGTGCAAAGTTAATGTATAAATCTTTTTAATCAGATAAATAGGTAAGGAAATGTTATTTTCAGTGTTGTATCCCATAAAATTCAGTAACTTAATAAATAATTGATGGCTCTGAATTATTGTTTGCCCTTGAATAATTATTGCCTTTTGATCAATCAGGTAAATAGGAAATGCGGGGATCTAACCCTATTTAATTTTTTTCAAAAAAGACCTTTAAGTTAGTTTTCTTCAAAGATGTATTCATTAACTTCTATGCTTCTCAATTTAATACTTTATAAAAAATGTAAAAATGATATTCAGAATAAATTTTTGTTTATTTCAAATGAAAACGGAAATAATATATGATAGGTGTACCCCAAAATTGCAATTTAATAAAAATTACTTTTATTTATCCCCATCCCTAAAAGAGGTCAGAAGGGATTTTCAACCAATTTAATGAAAAAATGAGATACAATTATAAGACCACTTTCTTGCTGAAACCTCGATTTCTATTCATGTGGCGTTATGTGTCGCGGTCAGCCGAAGAAATTAAATTATTGATATGCAAAAAATAAATATCAGACAAATTCCATAACAATGATAAAAAAATACAAATTAAAACCCAAAAATAATATCCAATTTCAACAAACCACAGTCTCACCAAATTATTATTGGCAATTATGGATAAAAAAATATCAAAATAAAATCAAAATATATTTAAATTCTTCATTATAAAAGAATTAAGTTTATCTTTGTGGCGATTTTCGAAAAAACAGATAAATTTTATAAAAATACAATACTTACCATGGCTAATATCGGGCATATCAAACAAATCATCGGACCTGTTGTGGACGTGAGTTTTGCTGGAGAAAACAGTAAATTACCTGAAATCCTCAATGCATTATCTATACAAAGACCAAATGGCGAAACATTAATCCTTGAAGTGCAGCAGCACCTGGGAGAAGATAGTGTAAGAGCAGTGTCAATGGACTCTACCGACGGTCTCACCAGAGGAATGGATGTATTGGATTTGGATAGTCAAATATCAATGCCAGTAGGTGACCAGATAAAAGGACGAGTATTTAATGTGGTAGGCGAGCCTATTGATGGTTTAGGAGCCTTGGACAGAAAAGTAACCCGAAGTATTCATAATAAACCACCAAGATTTGAAGACCTGTCTACAGAAAAAGAAGTACTATTTACAGGTATCAAGGTAATCGACCTGATAGAGCCATATTCCAAAGGTGGAAAAATCGGTCTTTTCGGTGGAGCCGGTGTAGGTAAAACTGTACTTATCCAGGAGTTGATCAATAACATTGCAAAAGGTTACGATGGTATATCCGTATTTGCCGGCGTAGGTGAGCGTACCAGAGAAGGAAATGACTTGCTGAGAGAAATGCTGGAATCTGATATCATAAATTATGGTGGAGATTTCAAACATTCCATGGAAGAAGGAGGATGGGACCTAAGTAAAGTAAGTAAGGAAAAACTTTTGGAATCGAAAGCTACCTTCGTATTCGGTCAGATGAATGAGCCACCGGGAGCAAGAGCAAGAGTAGCTTTGTCAGGTTTGACCCTGGCAGAATACTACAGAGATGGAGATTTGAGTGACCCTAATGGTGGTAAAGACATCCTTTTCTTTATCGACAATATATTCAGGTTTACGCAGGCAGGATCTGAAGTGTCCGCACTTTTGGGTCGTATGCCATCTGCCGTAGGATACCAACCTACCCTTGCGACAGAAATGGGTCTGATGCAGGAGAGGATCACATCTACCAAAAGAGGATCAATTACATCTGTTCAGGCAGTATATGTACCTGCAGATGACCTTACTGACCCGGCACCAGCCACTACATTTGCACACTTGGATGCTACTACGGTACTGAGCAGAAAAATTGCATCATTGGGTATCTATCCTGCGGTGGATCCATTGGACTCTACTTCAAGAATCCTGGACCCGGCGATTATTGGTGATGAACATTATGACTGTGCGCAAAGAGTAAAACTGATACTTCAGAGATATACTGAATTGCAGGACATCATTGCCATCCTGGGAATGGAAGAACTTTCAGAAGAAGATAAAATGGTCGTATTCAGAGCCAGAAAAGTGCAGAGATTCCTTTCTCAGCCTTTCCACGTGGCTGAGCAATTTACAGGTATCCCGGGCGTACTTGTTCCGATAGAAGAAACGATCAAAGGATTTAATATGATCATGGATGGTGAACTGGACAAATATCCTGAAGCTGCATTCAACCTGAAAGGAAGAATAGAAGAGGTAGTAACTGCAGGTGAAAAAATGTTGGCAGAGGCTGAAGCAAATGCTTAATCAGATTTAATCAGTCTAACCCATAATAATATTAACAAGTATGAATTTAATAGTTTTGACACCGGAAAAAGAGATCTATCAGGGGCAGATTACATCTGTAAAAGTGCCAGGTATCAGCGGTCAATTTGAGATTCTCAATAATCACGCACCTATCGTTGCCGCACTTGGACAGGGAGATGTCAGGATAATTGATGCAAAAGGTGAAAAAAAGATATTTTCTATAAAAAAAGGATTTATTGAAGTGTTGAAAAACGATGTATCTCTGCTTGTACAGGGAGTGAAGGAGTAACATCAAAATACATCAAAAGAGCTAAAGCCGGATTACAGAATATGTGATCCGGCTTTTTTTATTATATTTAAAGGAAGTGTACTCTCTACTTTTGAGAATAATTATAATTTAAGATTTATTACATTTAAATTATTATCATATATTTGATCCGAAATTTATATTTATTTAATTATTAAAATTTAAACATTATGATTAAGCAATCTTTTTTAACACTACTTGTATTTTTTTCAATAATTATCACTGCAAATGCACAATTTGGTATAGGTGCTGGGTTATTATATGGGACTGATAGTGAATTAGGTTTTACAGGAAGAGTAAATTACAATATTAATTCTAAAATCGGAATCTTTGCAGGTTATTCTTTGTTAAGTTCTGAATCAGAAGAAGATCCGCTAACGGGATTAGAAGCAAGTGCAAGTGCATCATCTTTTGATATAGATGGACATTATCATTTTTCCGAAGGAGCAACTAAGCCTTATGTTTTGGCAGGTATTAGTATATGGAGAGTTAAGGCAGAAGTTTTAGGATTCAGTGTCAGCGCAAGTGAAACTGGTATAAATGTAGGAGGTGGAGTCATACATAGCCTTTCAGATAAATTTTCATTGTTTGGCGAAGCTAAATATGTCATTATTGATGGGGGCAGGCTGTGTTTACTGTGGGTGCTCATTATGGATTTTAATCTTCAATTAATCCAGAATACAAGCCGGATCACAGCATATGTGGTTCGGCTTTTTTTAATCAGTTAAAATTAACAAATTACCGAAATCAAATTATTTATTTATATTTGCTTTGATTTTCATTATTTTATTTACTTAAATTAACCAATCATGTTAAAAAAATTATTGTTTAAGTCAGTTTCCACTGGATTGATTATGATTTTTGTTTTATCAATATCATCCAACGTTTTTAGTCAAAAAAAATCTTCAAAAGTTTCATCTACTTTTGAAGGAGCAAAAAATGCTTTTTATGTAGAGTTGTTAGGAAATGGTTTACTTTTTTCTGCAAATTATGATGTAAGGATTGCAAATAAGTTTGGTGTTCGTGCAGGTATTGGGTATGTAGGTTCTACAGAAGGAGAAGGTGGCATTTTGACAGTCCCGGTAATGGGCAATTTTTTGCTGGGAAATAATGGCAGGTATTTTGAAGTAGGAGCTGGCATTACATATGTTTCCGGAAATAGTGACATATTTAATGATGATGGTTTCTCTTCAATACTGGGTACTTTAAGTTTTATGTACAGAAGACAACCCGTAGATGGTGGCTTTATGTGGAAAATCGGGTTAACACCATTTCTTGCTGAAGGAATCTTTGTACCGTATTGGGCTGGAGTAGGTATAGGTTATTGTTGGTGATAATTTTGCTAAATTCTCAAATATTTGGTCTAAATAAAATATATTGAAACAACTTGATATCATTTTAATACAGTTCACTTATCTTTTACACCACTTGGCTGTAAATATTTAATACTTTATATTTATATAAGTTTATATTTGTGTTTTATTATATTTAATTAATTAGATGTTTAATATATGAAAAACAAATTAATATTATTAAGTTTATTAATTTCTTCTAGTCTTTTTGGTCAAAATTATCTTTTTGAAAATAATTCAAGTGGGTTTCATATTGCAGGACAAATAAGTTCTTATGACGGTAGTACTCTACTTGGGGTTTCACCTGGATATACATCTAAAGGAAAACTAACTTTTGGAATAACTATTGGATTTGAAGAAAATGATAATTTAGATGGGTCATCTACAGGAATTAAGCCTTATGTTAGCTATTTAGTAATTAAACAAGGAAGTGAAATGCCGGTAAGTGTTGGTCTTAATGCTTCATACCAATATAACACTTTCTCTGAATACGACGGTTTAACAGCGAACAGAATTGGCATAGGGGCAGTTTTGCTACATCAAATCAAAGCTGGAAAAAATTTTGATATTATACCTGGTGCAAGTGTTGGTTGGGGACGAACAACAGTCAAATTGTCCGGATTATCTGAAAGCGAAAGCGCAATAGCGTATGGTCTAAGTGCTACTGCTAAAATAAAAAACTTTTATGTTGCTCCTAGCTTAACTTTTAGCAAAGGAAATTCATATTTTGATTTAATTTTTGGTCTAATTTTTCCTTAATTAATAATTAAAAATATTTAAAATGAAAACAAAATTTTTTTCTTTAGTATTCATGATGTTCCTTTTTGCATCATTAAGTCATGCACAGGATTATAAGTCTGCCATCGGAGGTAAGTTAGGGTATGGTTTAGTGGCATCTTACAAAACATTTATGAATGAAAATAATGCATTGGACATCTTTGGGGGAATCCACTGGGCAGGAAGTCTAATGGGTGGTGTAAATTATTCAATTCACAAGGATATTTCATCTGTAGATGGACTTAGATGGTATTATGGATTTGGTGGCAACTTTTTTTCATATGGAGGTGCCTTAGGTTTGAATAATTGGTTTGAAGTTGGTGTTTCTGGAAACATTGGGTTAGATTATACATTTAATGATATTCCATTAAATCTAAGTGTAGATTATGTTCCAACCATCGTAGTTTTTGATAATGATGAGTTTGATCGAATTTCACGTTTCAGAGGTGGTTATGGTGCACTTACAGCAAGATATATTTTAAACAGATAATTAATATCTGAAATACAATAAAAAAAAGGGCAGGACTAATATTAGACCTGACCTTTTTTATTATACATTACTGCTTATCTGATGATTACATCTCCGTACTTGGACGTAATATTTATCACAGCACCTGTTTTGTCACTGATTTTATATCCTTTGATGACTTTAGAGCTCCCTTCACTGACTTTGTGTTTCTGAATAAAATCAGCCCCAAGATCCGCATCAAAATATTTGCCTTCCACTTCCACTTTTGCAGGTACCACGCCATATATTTTAACGGGTGCATAACTGGTATTGACGGTTATACTCTTAAAGGAAGTTTTCAGATTTTCGATGGTGAGGCTTCCATAACTGATATCCGAAGTCAAAACACTGCTCAAAGACGATATATCAATGCCGGAATATTTTGTATTGAGTGTACCTGTTCCCATAGACCCGATTTGAATGTCATCGTATGCACCGGTCAAAGTCAGTGTATTTACCGTACCCAACCGATAACTATCATATTTGCTGGATGAAGTAAATGTTTTTGCATTATCCAAATGAACTTTTGAATATTTTGTAGTAAGAATGACGACACCTGCAGAAGTACCTCTGTAGTCGGAGTAGGATAAATTACCGCTTAGATTATTTACCTCACCCACCGTGGCTTTACCATACGCAATATCCATCAACAGATCATTTGTAATATCTCTTGCCTGTAGATTCCCATACTTAAGATTGATGCTTGTTTTTCCCTTCAGGTTGGGCAAATAAATGTTACCATATTTATTTTCGATGATCGAATGCAGGTCTGCAGGCATAAATATTTCATAGTTTATTTCTATTTTAACATTATTACTTCCGTTCCACCACCCGCTCCACCAGGACGAATTGGATGAACTGATTTCAGTCACTGCCACTATATTATTACCATTTTTATTGATGCCTACAGAAATTTCGTTCAATTTATCTTCAGCCTTACTTTTTGAACCTGCTTTTACGATTACCGTCACATCTATCTTGACTTCAGATTTGTCCCAGGTATTTACATTAATTTTACCGTATCGGTTACTAAGTTCAACGACGGTATTTTTGTCAGCACTAAATTGTTTGTTGTATGCTTTTTTTATCTCTATATCACCTTCTGCTCCTGCAAAAGCAGATGTAGATAAACTTAGGCAGATAAGTATATTAAATACTAAGTTATAAGGATATGCTCTCGTTTTCATTTTCATTTTGGTTTTGTTTGTTTAAAATACTTTCTAAAATTTCTATTTTTGTTTTATGATTTTTTATCATGGCATCTATTAATATTTCGCTGTTGGTGTAGTTGGATCGAATCATTTCATCCTTTAATTGTTGGTAAATGATATCCAGTTGTTTTAAATCTTCATCAACATTTGCTTTTACGGTAGTATCTTTCAGTTCATTGTATTTGAGATTTACCTGCAAGGCATAGTAAGATTCAGCATCTTTATATTTTAGCAATTCAGGGTTTGCTGCATAATTTAATGTTCTACTGCCGAAATTATTTAAATTCAAGCCGATCAAAATACCACAACAAAGAATTAAAATCACTCCTGCGGCTACCTTAAACCATCTTAACTGAATTATTTTATTACTGTCCTGCTTATCAAGTTTCTGTTCAATGCCAATCCAAATACTCCTGTCAGGTGTTTTATCATCAAAGGATGGCCTATTTTCTTTTATAAATTTTTCTAACTTTTCCATTAAAGATTAATTTTATTGATATATCAAATCTATGCTGCCATTTGACTTCAGGATTTCATATAATTTGCTCCTGGCCCTACTGTATTGTGATTTTGATGTAGACTCAGAAATGTTAAGTATTTCAGCTATTTCACCATGATCATACCCTTCCATGGTATACAGACAAAATATCATTCTATATCCGTCCGGTAATACATTGATTGCTTTTTTGACAATATCAATATTAAAGTTTACATCATCACTCTCGCTGGTATCCGCCACTTCCGGTATATAATCCGCAGACTGAAATTCTACCTTACTTTTCCGAAGATAATTGATACAGTTATTGACTACTATTCTTTTTATCCACGCACCAGGGGTCGATTCAAATCTGAAGTATTTCAATTTTGCAAATACATCAATAAATGAATTTTGCAAAACATCTTCTGCTTCACTCTGATCAGTGACCATACGCAAACAAATATTAAACATGGCTTTGCTATACTTTTTGTATAACTGATACTGTGCATCGCGCTTGCCTGCGATACAATCGTTGATCAGATTTTTATCATCAAGTGAAATGACCAATGAATGATTTTGTTTTGTAAATTAAGGACAAGAGAAATATTACAACGTTGCATGATATGATAAAAACAATATAAAATTTTTATAATTTTATAAGCTAACTCTCACTTTCTACACACTATATGATTCCCTCTTTGACAATATCGTGCAGATGAATCATACCTTTGTATCTTAGACCATCCATGACTACAAGTTGTGTGATACTATACTTTCGCATCAGAGTCAAGGCATCTACTGCAAGAGCGGATGAATCTATATTTTTAGGCTTCTTATTCATAATATGGACAGCCGTCAGTTGACTTACCGATTCTTCGGATTCAAGCATACGTCGCAAATCGCCATCCGTAATTATACCTACCAGATTTTCATTATCGTCTACCACCGCAGTTGCGCCAAGCCTTTTTGAAGATATTTCCAGAATAATTTTTCTGATATTATCTTCGAAATACACTTTGGGCTTATCATTAGCTGAGATAAGATCACTTACCTTAAGGTACAGTTGTTTACCGAGACTACCACCCGGATGAAAGCGGGCAAATTGCTCCTGAGAAAACCCTTTTAGAGACAATAATGCCACAGCCAATGCATCTCCCATAGCCATTTGCAATGTAGTACTTGTGGTTGGAGCCAGATTATTTGGATCGGCTTCCTGTGATACCGGCAATATTATTTTAAAATCTGCTTGATTGGCCAGATAGGAAACCGGATTACTAACCATTGCGATCAACTTATTACCAAATCCCTTAATCAAAGGAACCAACACTTTTATTTCCGGTGTATCACCGCTCTTAGAAATACACAAAACAATATCTCCATTGCCAATCATACCCAAATCTCCGTGAATCGCATCTGCCGCGTGCATAAAAACAGCGGTAGTGCCTGTCGAATTGAGTGTCGCGACAATTTTTTGAGCTACAATTGCACTTTTCCCGATACCTGTCACAATTAATCTTGCATTGGTTGAATATATGAGGTCGACGGCCTGACACATTTCTTCAGAGATACTTTTAGATAGAAGAACGAGTGCTTCCGCTTCTACTTTTAAAGTATTTTCGATTTTTTCTTTAATATCTATGAGCAAATTAGAATTCAATTTTGTAATTTTGGGTGCCAAAAAATAATTGGACTAAATGATTGAAGCCCAAATTTACAAAAAAAGGTCATTTCATCCCTAGAGTTCAATCATAAAATCATTTTTACATCATTGATTTGGATATTTGGGAAAAATGTTTTAATTTTATGAGATTTCATTTATGTTTGAGTGCAGCAAAAATTTTTGTAAAAAAAATCCATTGAGATACATTAACAACAGGCAATTATTTGGAATCATTTCATAGATACTATTTGATTATAATAATAAAGTAAGTAATTACAAATATGGTTTTTACAGATCAGGATATTACCACATCCTTAAAGACATACTTTGGATTTGAGTCATTCAAAGGAGAACAGAAAAAAATTGTTAAAAGTGTTTTAGACAAACAAAATACCTTTGTTATCATGCCCACAGGTGGAGGAAAGTCTCTTTGCTACCAGCTTCCGGCCATGATGATGGAAGGGACGGCCATCATTATATCACCGTTGATTGCATTGATGAAAAATCAGGTTGACTCTATGAGAGGATATAGTCAGGAAGACAATATAGCAAGTTTTCTAAACTCATCGCTCAACAAGACACAGATGACTGAAGTGAAAAACGATATAGTTTCCGGTAGAACAAAAATGCTTTTTATTGCGCCTGAAACACTTACCAAAGATGAAAATATAGAATTTTTCCAAAAAACAAATATTTCATTTGTTGCAGTCGATGAAGCACATTGTATTTCAGAATGGGGACATGATTTCAGACCGGAATACAGACGTATCAGAACCATGATTTCAGCCATCGGTAACGATATACCTATCATAGCACTTACAGCTACTGCAACGCCAAAAGTTCAGACTGATATCGTAAAGAGTCTTGAGATGAATGATCCGAATATATTTATTTCTTCATTCAACAGGGACAATCTCTACTACGAAATCCGACCAAAAGTAAATAAAGATCATGCGATAAAAAGTATTATCCAATTTATAAAAACGTCAAAAGGCAAATCAGGAATCATCTATGTGCAATCCCGTAAATCGACGGAAGAAATAGCAAAAGTTCTTAACGTAAATGGAATCATAGCTGCTGCCTATCATGCAGGATTGGATGCCAAGACAAGAACACAGGTCCAGGATGATTTTTTGATGGAAGAAGTAGAAGTGATCGTCGCCACCATAGCATTTGGAATGGGTATAGACAAACCGGATGTGAGATTCGTAATACACTTTGACATACCCAAAAGTATCGAAAACTATTATCAGGAAACGGGTCGTGGAGGAAGAGATGGATTAATGGGAGATTGTCTGGCTTTTTATTCTTACAAAGACATTCTGAAACTGGAAAAATTTCTGAGAGACAAACCAGTTGCTGAGAGAGAATTAAGTGCTCAGCTCATGGATGAAGTGATTGCTTATGCAGAAACCAATACTTGCAGGAGAAAATTTCTGCTTCATTACTTCGGGGAGGACTATGACGACAGTAAATGCTCCAAAATGTGTGACAACTGTAAGTATCCAAAACAAAAAGAAGAAGTTAAGGATGAGATGAAGTTGGCTCTGCAGGTAATACAACAACTCAACGAAAATTATACGGTAAAAATTCTGGTAGAATTTGTAGTAGGGAAATCGTCAAAGGAAATGAAGGATTTCAAATTTGATAAATTGCCGCTTTTCGGAGCGGGAGTTGCAAAGGATGAATTGTTTTGGCATACCATCTTCCGTCAGGCTATACTACATGATTTATTGTATAAAGAAATAGAGCAGTATGGAATACTCAAAATCACCGATGATGGGAAGAAGTTTATAAAAAACCCGCACTCAATCATGATTCCTCTTAACCGTGATTTTACAGTAAAAGATG
The DNA here is from genome assembly GCA_016714445.1 of Saprospiraceae bacterium. Taxonomy (GTDB): domain Bacteria; phylum Bacteroidota; class Bacteroidia; order Chitinophagales; family Saprospiraceae; genus OLB9. The sequence goes on from JADJNF010000010.1 coordinate 22,506, forward strand.
ATGGCGAAATGGATCCGGGAGGAAATCAAGGCGCAGCATTAGACAACGTACTGGTAGAAATGCTGAAAGATCTGCGTAAAACTGAAGCAAGAAAACTAAAAGTCCAGCCATGGGTTATTTTTTCCGAGCCATCACTTCAGGACATGGCGACGTACTATCCCATAAGTATGGATGATATGCTTCAGATCTCCGGCGTCAGTCAGGGTAAGGCACAAAAATTTGCCAAACCGTTCATTGAGCTGATAAAAAAGTATGTAGAAGAAAATGAAATCGATCGGCCGACAGAAGTAGTCATTAAACAGGTAGCTAATAAATCCCGCAATAAGGTAACCATTATACAATCCATTGACAGAAAAATGCCTTTTGACGATATAGCAAAAAATGTAGAAATGACACATGATGAGTTGCTGTATGAACTGAATGGGATAGTGGATGCCGGCACAAAACTTAACATCAATTATTACATCAAGGATAAAGTGGATGAAGACATTATAGAAGAGATTTTTGATTATTTCAAAAGTGCTACAACGGATGACATCGATACAGCCATCAGAAAACTCCAGGAAGATGATATTAGCGAGGAAGAGCTTCTTCTGACCAGAATTAAATTTATTTCAGATATTGCCAATTAATATATGATACAGATTATAATCATCAATGGTCCCAACCTAAATCTTCTGGGTGTCCGGCAACCAGAAATTTATGGTCGCAAATCCTTCGAAGAATATTTTACGGAACTGGAAGCTGAATTTTCAGATTTTAACCTTCATTATTATCAATCCAACCATGAGGGTGATCTGATTGACAAAATACACAGTGTAGGATATAGATTTGATGGAATTATCTTAAATGCAGGTGGATTTACGCACACATCTATCGCCATTGCTGACGCATTGCGCGCTATTACAACTCCGGTAGTAGAAGTACATCTCACAAATATATACGAACGGGAAGCTTATCGACACACCAATTATATAAAGGAATCAGCCGTTCAAAGCATTGTTGGAAAAGGACTGAATGGCTATAAAGAAGCCATTGAATATTTAAGGGATCACATAATCAAATACTAATGCTTCTTTTGTCAGAAGATGATTTCAAACATTTTTATGAGGAAGTATTTCCATCTGTACGTACCTATATCTTTGCCAAATGCAATGATATAAATATTGCGGAAGATCTGGCGCAGGAGTCCTTCATCAGGCTTTGGAACAACAGAATTAAAGTTCAGCCGGATAAAGCAAAAGCGTTTGTGTTTACCGTATCAAATAACCTGTTCCTTGATCATATTCGTCATCAGAAAGTAAAAAACAATCATGTATCCGGTTTTGTGCTGATACAGGATCATAATGATCCACAATTTTTACTGGAAATGGAAGAGTTCAGGGTAAAGCTGGAAGCTACCATCCAAAGTATCCCGCAAGCATCGAGAGAAGTATTTCTATTGAACAGAATGGAAAAAATGACCTACAACCAGATAGCCGAATCCCTGGGTCTCAGTGTAAAAGCGATTGAGAAGCGTATGCAAAAAGCGCTTGAAATCATGGCAGGATTGAATGTAAGGAAATAAATTTTTGACTTTTTTAAAAATATTTTACTTTTTATTAGGGTATTTACTGATATATCCGTCTAAGGGTATACAATGAGAAACGTAGAGAATATATTAGAAACAGATTTTTCAGTGAGCAACACAGATTACACTGAAAATTACATCAAGGCTTCAAAGTCAGATGCAGATGATTTGATTGATAATCTTCTATATCTGAACCATTTTAAAATTAAGACTAAACCCATTGAAAAAAGCTGGGAAGAGTTTAAAAAAAGAATTTCAACTTCTTCGTAATCGTATAGTGATTACATTAAATTATATCGATTTGATATTAATATAATTATGATGTTAACTTTTGAATGGTAATCGGGATTAACTCAATATCATATGCACTGCACTAATAATAGGAATAAATAAAATTATAAATTTTCTTATCAGGTACGAATAACTTTTATATACCCCAAAAGTAAAGACTCAATACTTGATTAAAAAGTGTGTGTTTTAAAAAAACTTTTTTGCGCCGTCATGGTTCTTTGATATAATGTCAAAATTAGTGATGTATGTATCGATATATTTTTATGACTATCGTTGGGCTTATGAGTTGTTCTCATATGATGAATATTGAAAACACATCGCCGGATACTACTGAAGTTTCCCGGAAGTTTTCATATATTGCCTTAGGTGATAGCTATACGATAGGCCATGATTTACCTGCTTCTTCTTCTTTCCCATTATTATTGGAGAAAAAGCTATTAAGTGATGGATATGAACAGGAGAAAAAAACAAAAATCATTGCTAAAACAGGTTGGTCGTGTGATGATTTATCAAAAAACATATCCCTTTCGTCAATCGAAAACAATAGTTATAACCTGGTTACACTTTTAATAGGGGTAAATGATCAATACAGAAACATTGATATCAAGTATTATCCCGAAAGATTTACAACATTAATAAATGAAGCTATCAGAATATGCGGTGATAAAAAAAAGGTAGTCATCTTATCTATACCTGACTACAGTGTGACCCCATTTGGTAATAATTCGCTAAAAATTGCGAAAGAAATTGCAGAATACAACAATATTAACAAAACAATATCTATAGAGTTGGGTATAAAATATATAGATATCACGCCGATTTCATTAAAAGCCAAGGATGATCTGACTTATCTGGCCAACGATAAATTACATCCTTCTGAAAAAATGTATGCCGAGTGGGTCAATGAAATGTATCCTTCAGTAAAAAGTGCTTTAGGAAATTAAAAAGGCCTTATCAAATCAATGATAAAGCCTTTTTTATAAGATATTCAGTGGTGGATTAGTCCTGGACCAACTCAAACTGTACTTTAGTAACCAATTCTTTGTGTAAGTGTAAGTCTGCAGTATAAGTTCCAATTTCCTTAATTTCCTCAGGAAGGTGGATCTTTTTACGTTCAATATCCAGATCATAATGCTCCTTAAGCGCCTGTGCTATCTGAACATTGGTCACACTACCGAAGATTTTTCCTGAAGTACCTGCTTTGACAGCAATCCTCAATGTCTGGCCTTCCAGTTTAGCTGCCATTGCTTTATAATCATCCAATCTTGCTGCTTCTTTTGCTTCTTCTTCAGCAATAATAGCATCAAGTTTTTTTCTATTTGCAGCATTTGCGTTTACAGCAAGTCCCTGAGGAATCAGGTAATTTCTACCATAACCAGGTTTAACATTGATAATATCATGTTTGTCGCCCAGTTTGTCTATATCTTTTAAAAGAATGATTTCCATTTTCTACTAATTTTAAAGATTATTTTAATAAGTCAGCTACATATGGAAGAATACCCAAATGTCGTGAACGTTTTACTGCTACAGCCACCAATTTTTGGTATTTTAATGAGTTACCGGTGATTCTTCTTGGAAGAAGTTTTCCCTGCTCATTAATAAACTGAAGTAAAAACTCAGAATCTTTATAATCTATATATTTAATACCGAATTTTTTAAATCGGCAATATTTTTTTCTTTGGGATCCTATAGTAGGATTACTCAAAAATTTTATGTCGTCTCTTGATGCCATTATATTTTAATTTAAAGGATTGATCAATGATTTATTCTTCTTCTGCGACTACAATTGGTGATATCACCTCAGGTGTAGGTACAGCTGCTATCACCTCAGGAACTGGTACAGGTGCTATAATTTCTTCCTTCACCGCAGGAGCCACTCCTTCGTAAGGTTTCTTTTTAGCCTCTTTTTTCTTGTAGCTGGTGATTTTACCAGATCTCCTGTCTTCGTTGTACTTCACACCGTATTTGTCTAGCTTTACGGTCAGAAATCTCATGATTCGTTCATCCCTTCTAAGTGAAAGTTCCATTTTACCGATTACTGCCCCTGTAAGAGAAGTAAATTCAATACAGTAATATACACCTGAAGATTTTTTGTTGATAGGATAAGCCAATTGTCTTAAACCCATTTCATTTACATGCACTATGGTACAACCCTGGTCTTTGAGCAGAGTTTCATAAATGCCAGCTGTCGATTTTATTTCATCACCTGACAGAACGGGATCGATGATGAAATTAACTTCATATTGATTCATATTTTTTTTGAAGTAAATTGATTAAAAAATAAATAACTAATTCGAATTTTTAATTCGGGCTGCAAAGGTAAGGTAATACTTTGATTAACAAAATAGTGCACCAATCTTTTTTCTGAAAAAGGGAATAAAAGTGTTGTTTATTTGCCTTTTTGAAGCATATTTAACCCAACAATCCCAATGAGAATGCAAAAAATGAAGAAAAATTCCAGGAGCGATGATTTTTCTTTAAAATACAGGCTACCTATTACGTAGACCAGAAAGGTACTTGCCCCTGCCCAAACGGCATTGGTATATCCCATCGGAAGGTATTTTAAGGCCATTGTTAATAGGAAAAAAGTGGCAGCATAACAAGTTCCTCCGGCTATCAGGTAGGATTTATTTGTAGTGCCTTCTGCCATTTTCATCAGTACGATGGCAGCAGACTCAAAAAGGATGGTGAGAAAAAGATAGATATAACCCTGCATTCTGGCTTAAATTAAAATATTTATCAACAAAGGTAAAGAGATTAGCTCAAGATAATGATAATAATAAAGTCTGCAAAGAAGAATTCAGAAAATCTTATTCAAATGATTTGCAATTAATGTTTGATAGGTTCAAATAATTCCTAACTCTCTGTTTCCTATATTTTAAAGAATAGCTTGAAGAAATTAAAACTTCTGTAATTTTATTCTGTACATACTTAATACGATAAATGCGCTCAAAAATATTTTGAATAGTTATCGCTTTAACCATTTTTAAGCTTTCTATCAATGAAGCAAATTTTTCTTCATTGATCGTATCCAGATAATTTGAAAGTTTAGACTCAATTAACAGCTACCCAAGCGCGTAATTAACAATCATTATCAATTTCTTTAATAATGTCAACAATTTCATATGCAGCAAATTTTGAAATTTGAACACTATCATATTTATCCATTTGATCGAAATTGATAGCATCCAACATATTGCCTCTAATCTGTTCATCCTTATTAGGGTAAAAACCACCAGTAAATGGCATTTTCCTTTTTGGATTTACTGCCCAACGTATACTCTTTCCAATCACTGTGTATGATCGGATCTGTTTGGAACAAAAGTTCATCAAGATCACAATGAGAGTTTCCGCCCCAAACTCTTAAAATTATTGGTTTAGTATAACTAAATTTTGTCATTTAAACCATTGATTAGTTTTGATTCATATTTATCAGATTTTGCAAGGTAAAATTTATATTATAACTTGCCTTTTAAACCTTCATCCAGTTTCTGACAAATACTTTGGTTGTTTCCTTTTCTCGGTTACAAGTCCAATATAAGTTTCACCATGTTTCGCCTTTTTATCCACATCAAAAAAACCAGGCTGGACATAAAAACCAGATTCACCAGGAAATTTTGTATGACTGCAATCTACCCAATTTTCTAGTGTAACACGATTAAATCTCAATCTATCTTTCTTATCACACTCAAAAGATGGATTTTGAATTTCGACATAAGTTTGTCCAAATAATCCAAAGGTTCGTAAAATTAAAAATACTGTTAGAACAAATTTCACTTGAGACATAAATTTCCCTTTCCAAGGAAAATGTTTTATTCTGGTGCCTAGTATTTTTATTCAGCTTTATAAAAACCTAGATTCTAAATCAAATAAAAAAACAAAACAGATCTGAAATTGTCTCAGGTTTCCAAGATTTCAAGACATTTTGTTTACTTCCTTTACCACTTTGATTCATTTTACCAAAGTACCACATGATTCAAAACACATATACTAAAAAAAAAAAAGTTTTTCCCCTTTCCCTTTTTGGGTTTTTTAAAAATTTTTTTTCCGGGGGTTTTTTCCCCCCCCCAATAAAATTTTTTTTTCCGGGGCAAACCAGGATTAAAAAACCAAAACAAGTAATTTGGGTTATGTTTCATCTTTTTTTGTTCAATCATTGAGTGGTTTCAAATATATTGTATTATCAATATTATAACGAAATACATTTTGACCTTAAGGAAAGTAATGGGACCTTTTCTTTGATCATCTTAAAGACCAAAAATTTTCGCATTTATTCAAAATAAATTTGATTCCAGAGAGATGTTCCCACAACTATGAAGCGCTAATGTATGAATTTATATGTGAGAAAAATTAATTTTTTATTCTATAAATTGGATTTACAAAACAGTTTAGCCTGACTTCGTTTTTCAGTGATGATCTTTAAACCACATAATTTCTCCATTTGGAACAATACTCTGTAAATTGACTTTTAAATGCTCAATAGAATTTGGTTTTAAATCAAAAAAATAAAGGTACTGATCAATCCCCTACCTGACCAGTCCTACCGGCATACTTTTGTCATAATCTCCCATGATAGTGGGATTCTGCGCATTGGCAGTGTATGATTTAACGTTTGATGAAACATAGTTGTACAACTCGGTGATGTTGATGAGCTTATCGCCGTCTTTATCTGCATTTCCCTTGAGTCCCTTGATCAGGAAATGGGAAAATATCCCTTGTCTCAAACCTCCATATTCCAGTGAAACCTCTTCTTTTTTGGAAGACATCATGATGGCTGTACCTCCATTGATGGTATTGTAAGCACTATAAAAATTGTCTATGGCCACATTGAGCGGGGTACGGGCAGAAGCAATCATTGATCCGGAGTGACAGGCATCAGTGACAAATAGTTTATGGTTGGCGGCTGAAGTATTCAATACATTCAGGATGTCACCGTAAGGTATGTGGTTTTTGAATCCATCAAAATCACTGGGCACATAAGCACCATCCAGACCGTGTCCAGACATGTAAAGCATGACTACATCATTTTTATCTGCTCTCGATGCCAGACTGGCGAGTTCCTGACGAATGGTTTTGTTAGTTGCTGCGTCGTCTATCAGTATTTTAATATTGTCATCCGGTATCGCACCACCCTCAGGACTGCGCAGGAAAGCATATAGCTGGTAGGCATCGTCATCCGTATACTTCAGGGAAGGCATATGATTGTAAGTGGCAACACCGACGATCAAAGCATATATCTGTGTTTTGCCTGCTTCTACGGATATTTTTCCGGCCGGTATTTTATTCTGAGCTATGTCCTGCGTTTTGGCAGCAATGATTTTTTGTTTGGGTACACCATTGTCCCAAAGTGCAGCATAGGTATTGCCGGAAGCAAAATACATCGTGCCTTTGCCATGTGGCGAATGATTTTTCCATCCACCGATATATTTATCTCCGTTGGCATATTTGCATTCACCTTCACCCTGACCTACGCCATCTAAAAAATCTCCGGTATATACAGATCCGTCACCATATCGATATACTCCGTTTACACCATGACAATACTGGGTAGTGCAGTCTATATTGGGTTTTGATGCATTGGACTGAAGAGTGGGAATTACAGCCTGATTTACTTTGGGGTCATATGCGCTGGCAGCCAGGTCATTTTCTTCTTTGATCAAAACATTCATATCGTAGTGCTGAATTCTTTTTTTACCATGAACAAAGGATATGCCAGCTCCGTTTTTTTTATTTCGCATCCAGCTTCCATCATAATATGAGCCATCAGATCGGGTTAGTTTGCCCTTCCCGCTGAATTGCCCATCCAGAAAATCACCGGTATAGGTGTCTCCGTCGCTGAAGGTATAGGTACCCTTGCCGGAAGATTTGCCATTTTCCCAACTCCCGTCATAGGTATCGCCATTCCGATATCGCATTAGTCCTTTACCTGTGATCACACCATCCACTACATTTCCTGTGTAGATATCTCCGGTTTGAAAAGTTATTTTTGCCTTACCGGATTTTGTACCGTTGTAAAAGTCACCGCTGTAAATACTGCCGTCTTTATGATAATACACCCCGGTACCATGAGGTCTGGCATTCAAAAAAGTTCCCTGATATGTAGAACCATCTTTGTATAAATACGTACCTTTGCCTTTAGAGCAATTGCCCGAGATACAGCCTGCATTTGCCTGAAACGTGTAGATTTGAATCAAAGCGATAAAGGACCATTTGAATACTACCTGTTGCATATTTTTGAAGGATAAAATTTAAAAAATGTAAAGGTTTACGTCCTATTGTCCCGAGTTTGATACGGATCAATTAACTTCCTTTTAATCATTTTTATTATCTGAAAATCAAATTTTATGAACAAGTTAACTTTTATTTTTGCAATCGTACTTTTGAGTTTTGTCGCATGTAAGAACAGTGGTAACGATACAACGTCTGCAGATGGTATTCATTTTGGTGAAGTCATTGACACTACAGGCATGATCCCTTATGCAGATCTGCTTGCCCAAATGGCCGTTTCTGATTCCGTTCAAGCCAAAGTGGTGGGCAAAGTATCCGGAGTTTGTCAAACAAAAGGGTGCTGGATGAACATCGTATCTGACAGCGATACTTCAAAGACTGAAATGTTTGTCCAATTTAAAGATTATGGCTTTTTTATGCCAAAAGATCTGGCGGGCAAAGAAGTGGTCATGCTCGGTAAAGCCTATAGAGAAGTTACCTCGGTAGACGATCTGAAACACTTCGCAGAAGATGAAGGACTAACAGCAGAAGAAATAGCCAAAATCACGGAGCCAAAAACAGAATTAAAGTTTATGGCGTCTGGTGTCATGATAAAATAAAAAATTCAGTCCGATGCAATTGGTAAAACTGCTTAATTGCCAATTTGGTGGAATTGCGAAATTGCTGATTTGCTAAATCGCTAATTTGCTAAATAGTAGAACTGCTGCTTTGTTGCTTTGCTAAATTGCGTAATTGCTAATTTGGTGGAATAGATTAATCGTTTGAGCAAGTGATCTTTGACCTGGCCTACACCGTAAGGGTCAGACTGGTTTGATGAAATTGCTGTTTATATCGGGAAAGTATCCACTTTGTAGATGGTTTTTGAATAAAACTTTTCATCCTTTTTTAATACTGAGGATGGAAAAGGTTTATGATTTGGTGAGTCAGGAAAATGTTGTGTTTCCAGACAAAAACCTGCATACGGATGGTATGGTCCGAGCTTACCATCCACTCCATTTAAATGGTTGCCTGAATAAAGCTGAATACCCGGCTGGTCAGTATATACCTGCAATCTCCTACCGGTAGGTTGATGTCTAACTTCGGCAACCGGAAGGTCAAAGGGGTGATCATTAAGCACAAAATTATGGTCATAACCATTGGCCACTTTTAAAATGGGATCATCGTTAAAAATACGTGCAGAAATAGCGTGAAAATCGAGAAAATCAAGGTTGGTACCCTTTACAGGTAAAAGTATTCCCGTTGGTATAAGCGTGTCATCTGACTGGGTATATACATCGGCGCTGATCTTTACTTCATGATCCAGTATATCCCTGTGCGGATCTCCGGACAAATTGAAATAACAATGATTGGTTAGGTTGATCACCGTATCCATGTCCGATTGAGCAAAATATTCTATGATCAACTCATTTTCATCGGTAAAAGTATAATTTACTTTGAGTTCCAGATGCCCCGGATAACCTTCCTCCAGATGTGGGCTTTGGGTAGTCAGTGACAAAGTGTGTTGGTGCCCGGATGAAAATGTGTCAAAATTCCAAATCTTTCGATCAAAACCATTTTTGCCACCATGCAAATGATGTGGAAATAAGTTTTTCTCAAGTTGGTAAACCTGACCATTCATATCAAAAGTTCCATGGGCAATACGATTGGCATAACGTCCTATGATAGCGCCAAAATATGGGTGCCTATTCAGATAACCATTCAGATCCGCACACCCCAGCAAAATATCTGAGAAACCATTATGCCTGTCAAGAGTGTTCCAACTATGAACTATCCCACCATAATTGGTAATTTGTATTGTTTGACCATGGCTATTTTTAAGCGTAAAAAGGTATACTTCTTTGCCATTTATGTGACCAAATGCTGTCATGGAGATATCCATTCTTAATGACTTAATGAGTTAAATTAAACAAATACCTAATATGTAACGTTTATATTAACAGTACAAATGTAAAAAACACGTCACATTTTGTACAAATTTACTCTAATTTAAAACTTTAACACATTTTTAATAACCGAAATACAATAAAGTTTTTATATTTGCACAATAAATTGTTTTCTCATGGTAAGAATTGTACTTCTATCATTTATCTTTTTTACGACGTTTAGAATGAGTGCTCAGTTTTCGAGCAGTCCTGCACCGGTGATGGTATCTGTTCAGCCTACATCAGGCGAGCTTGTGACAGATGTTATTTTCAGCAAATCACGTGACACTACATATACCATTTTTTGGAAATTGGAAAAAAATCCAGCTACCTTCGAAAGTGCATGGGAAATTTATGTTTGTGATCTAAACCTGTGTTATACATCAGCCATTGAAAGTTGTCCTCCTTCAAAGCCAAATGTATTTTCCAACAACTCAAATTTGTTTCAGTTTCACTTTAAGCCAAATGGAGTATCTGGTAGTTCAGTAGTAGGGGTCAAATTATATGCGGACAAAAATTTTACACAGGAAGTGTATTCCACCACTATTAATATCAGTTCGACCACATCTTCTACCAAGGATTTAAACAATGTAAATATAAAATTATTTCCAAATCCGGCTTCTGAATATTTTCAGGTAACCAATGCTTCATCTGTTAAAAAAGTAGTGTTATATAATATGTTCGGAAAAGAAGTGAAAACCTATTTTCACTACAATAATGCACAGCACGAGATTTCTGATTTAAAAACAGGTATGTATATTGTGAAAATGCTGGATGACAGAAATAAAGTCATAAAGTCACTCAAACTCAATAAGAGTTTCGGGGGAGCTTAATAATATATCCTTAATTTATATCAATAAAAAAGGCATCATTTCAAAATATGATGCCTTTTTTATTTTTGGTCTACAGATTAAATTACTCCCACTGAGTTATGCCGGATATTTTACATAATTCCTCGGCGTTTCCCATAGTTTTATACTCAATTCAAATCTATCTTCTATTTTCGACCTTAGAATGTTGTAAATAACAAATACGATGTGCTCAGCACTGGGTATCAATGTTTTGAACTCTATGGTATCAAGATTGAGATTTTTATGGTCAAATCTATCTTCCACTTCCGCTTTGATCAAGTCAGCCAAATCTTTCATATCATATACATATCCGGTCTCAGGATCCACCACGCCTGTAAGCTTCACTTCCAGTTCATAATTGTGGCCATGGTAGTTGGCATTATTGCACAGCCCAAAAACATCTCTATTTTTTTCATCAGACCATGTCGGATTGTGCAATCTATGTGCAGCATTAAAATGTCCCCTTCGATATACAGATACTCTCATTGATACAATATTATTTGAGCCGTAACAATATGAATCCTGAATTTGTTGTGCTGATGTGTGATAAAAGCTACCTTTGTAATTGTAATCAAAAATTCAGTAATGTCCGATAGCTTATTTAATGTTTCTATCCAAACTCTGCAAGGAAAACCATTGGACTGGACATCTTTTCAGCACAAAAAAATTCTGATTGTAAATGTGGCATCAGAGTGCGGATATACCCGGCAGTATGCCCAACTTCAAGACCTGTTTGAAACAAATCAAGAAAAACTTATGATACTTGGTTGCCCTTGCAATGATTTTGGAGGACAAGAACCGGGAGATGCCGTCAAAATTGAAGAATTTTGTACACTGAACTTTGGAGTGACCTTTCCGTTGACAGAAAAAATAAATATCGTAAACCATACGCACCCCATGTATGCGTGGCTGATACATGAAGCCAAAAATAAAAATGAAGACGATATAGTATCCTGGAATTTTCATAAATTTTTGATCAATGAAGATGGTTCTTTCTATAAAAGTTTACCATCTTCGTCGGATCCATTCTGTAATGAAATTATCGAATGGCTGGAAAAATAGTATTTAATCTCAAAATTCAGACCTCGTGTTTTTTAAAGATATCGCCGGTAAATCCGAAGTAAAAAGTAACCTGAAACGCAATGTAGAAAAAAACAGAATACCTCATGCACAAATTTTTCTGGCGAGGGAAGGATGCGGAGGATTGCCCATGGCTCTGGCATTTGCTTCTTATCTCATGTGCGAAAACAAAACAGATGGCGACAGTTGCGGAGAGTGCAATCAGTGTATCAAGTCCCATAAGTTTGTTCATCCTGATATTCACTTTTCTTTTCCGGTAGTAAAATTTGGAGACAAAAAAAGGGCAGAGACCACCAGTGATGATTTCTTGCCTAAGTGGAGAGAGATACTCACTGATAATCCTTTTATGAGCACCCGAGAATGGCTCCTGCATATCAATGCAGAAAATAACCTACCCAATATAAATGTCAAAGAGTGCAATGATATCATGCATAAACTAAATATGATGTCTTATGAATCTGAAAATAAGATTCTCATCATGTGGCTTCCGGAGTATCTGGGTTCAGAAGGCAACAGACTGCTCAAACTCATAGAAGAACCTACAGACAATACCTACATTATTCTGGTGGCAGAAAATCAGGATCATATCCTTCAGACTATTTTAAGCAGATGTCAACTGGTAAAAATTCCCAATTTTGAGCCGCACGAAATCAGCGACTATCTCATCCGACACCAACAAATACCGGCCCATAAAGCACAACAAATCGCAAATCTGGCCGACGGCAATCTTAATCAGGCATTGAATATAAGTAAAAATGAAGCTACCGACTACTCAGACATGCTTATATCATGGCTTCGAATTTCTTATAAATCCGATCCCGTTGAAATTAATAAGTGGATCAGCGGCATTGCAGATATGGGTAAAGATGAACAAAAGAACTTTTTTGAATACGGACTTCACTTCTTCAGACAATTTATATATAAAAATCTGACCAAAAGTAATGATGTAAACCTGACTCAAAAAGAACTGGATACCGCCAATAAAATGGAAAGTATCATAGATTTGTCCAAAGCAGAAGCTATAGTCGCCTTACTGAATGAAGCAGTAGAAAATATAAACAGAAACATAAACATTAAAATTATGCTTTTTTCGGATACACTCACCATTGGAGAATTGATACGGAAAAAATAATGGAGTGGTTTATGCCCAAAGTTGAATATAAGCCTAAAAGCCTTCCATTAAATCAGCTGACTACCTATGACTATTTTTTAATGGTACAAAAACAATTTAACATTCTGATCCCCCAGCCGGAATATATAAACACCTGGAGCTAAACTTAAGCAGGAAATGTCTATACTCATATCCTGACCTAATACATCTCTATATATACGTTTGCCCATAGTATCAAACAACATCACAGCCTTACCTGACAAACTCTGATCTCCTTTTATCACAACAAGGCTTCCGTCAAAATAAACTCCAATTTTAGGTTTTTCATTTTCACTTAGTCCTGAAGTTTTTTTTTCAAAGAGCCATTTATACGCTTTTGGAAATTCTCTGGCCCAATACCATTCGCTGTGTTTTCCATCTGCATGAGCAGTTTTGGAGAGTTGATCTGTTGACGCTCCGGCTAGTAAAAGTGTCTGGTACATTTTATCCATGTCTCCAGTCTGCTGCCCTCCTTCCTGCTCACCGGCGAGCAAATAAAAATAACTTGTACCCTTCACACCTGTATCTGAAACCTGTTTGTATGACTCACCGGAAAACCAATAGGACGATGAAAATGCCCCTACCCTACCAAAAACTTCAGGATATTGAATACCTGCATACATGGAGATTAATCCACCCATTGAACTGCCGAATATGGCTGTATTGTCTTTATCCTGTAATGTTCTGAACTTATCATCAATATATGGTTTGAGTGTTTGGACGATAAAATCAATATACTCATCACCCTGTCCACCTCCATACTGGGGATTGATCCATGGGGAATACTCATTCAGACGGTTGCTGCCACCATTGTCAATACCAACCACTATGCTGCCAAAATCCCCTTTTAAGAACATACTGTCCAGCGACTCATCAATTTTCCATTCGCCGGAAAAACTGGTTTTTTTATCAAACAAATTCTGTCCGTCATGCATATATAATACCGGATATGAATGAGAAGAAGTACTGTAATCTTTTGGCAGATAAAGCCATATTTTTCTTTTCCTGTTGAGCTGTGGTATATAAAATGTATCTGTCAAAATGCTCACTTGAGGACTGGCAGTGGAAGGATTGCTATTTCCGGAACCTTCCCATCCGGCTATGGTTAAGTCGACTGTTTTGGCTGCTCCGTTGTATGAAATAACTCTATCCGTAATAAATGTACCTTGCGCAGTTCCTTCCACACTTTCCCAGGTACCACGGGTGAATTTAAATTTAACATTGCCTGCTGAAGGTGTAAAAGTGATGAGATAAACGCCGGTAGAATCCTTTTCCAGTTTATAGGCTGGGCTACCCGGATTCCAGTTATTCATGGTACCCGCGATGTAAATTTCAGCTTCTGGAGATGTATTGGATGGGACAGACGTCACCCGTATGGTCAACTGACCAAATCCAGCAAGGAAAGGCAACAACAACACTATGGTTAACCAAACTTTTATCATCGGGGTGAAATTTGTTTAATATTTACTGGATAACTGCGCCGTACTTTTCTACAAACTCTTTCATATCTCTAACCATGTCTCTGGAGCCCATTGCAATGGACGACGTCTGATGCAATGCGTGTATATCCATTTCCATGACCCTTTCAAGTTTACAGGTTATGGCAGTTCCTCCTGCCTGTTCGATGAGATAAGCCATAGGATAACATTCGTAAAGCAATCTCAATTTTCCTTTAGGATATTTTCTGGTATTCGGATATAAAAAAATACCTCCCTGAAACATGATCCTATGAATGTCAGACACCATGCTCCCGATATACCTAAGTCTGTAATTTAAGTCTGAACAATGGTCTATATACCGTCTCATCTCCAGATCAAATTTCAGATAATATCCCTGATTAACAGAATAATAATTGCCTGCTACAGGCATTTGAATATTTCGGTGTGACAGACAAAACTCACCGATGCTTGGGTCAAGTGTAAACCCGTTTACCCCGTTTCCGGAAGAATAGACCAACAATGTAGATGTCCCATACAACACATACCCGGCAGCTACCATTTCAGTACCTTTTTGGAGGAAATCCTCGAGTTGACATGGGCCTTCTGCAGGACTTTTTCTACGATATATACCGAATATAGTACCAACAGAAACATTGACATCAATATTGGACGAACCATCCAGCGGATCCATGACGACTACATATTGGGCAAGTTTATTTTTATCGGTCTGGATAGGAATAAAATCCTGATTTTCCTCTGAGGCAATACCACAAACTTCACCACTGTAAGACAATGTTTCAATAAATTTTTCATTGGCAAATACATCAAGTTTCTGTACGTCATCACCTGTAGAATTTGTACTCCCGTCAACACCAAGAATATTGACAAGACCAGCCTTATTTACTTCTCTGTTGACAATTTTTGCAGCAATACCAATGTCTCTCAACAGTCGGCTAAAACTACCTGATGAGTGAGGTTTTTCCTTCTCCGTGCGAATGATAAATTCATCCAGTGTAACGATTTTGTTCATTATGGCTATACATTTGGTTAGTAGACGTAAATATAAGGAATCTCCGTAAAAAAAAGAAAAATAACTTCGGCCTTAGAAATACACCAACATAATTTTATATTTGGTAAAATAATAATGTTGAATTTTATTATAAATACAAGTATGATTAATGGTAAATTTAAATTAATCAAATAATAACTATCTAAAAATTTAAAATCTAAAATTTTATTATTAATTTTCACCTTTATTATTATATCATCAAACCAACTTTTATATGAGAAATTTTTTAATAGCACTAGTATTATTGCTGTGGCTCATTCTCGGTTGGCTCTATTATCAGGATTACAACAAATGCTGCGGTAACACAAAGCAAGATTCTTCTACACCAGTATTGTCTGAAAAAACAGGTCCAATTCTGTTTAACTGGGGTATAAGTACACCGATCCTGGGTGATGGTTGGCCCCGAATGAGAGATTCACTGGCAATGTTTGCTTCAGACAGTAGCTCGCTTGAAATAGCTGGGTTCTATTGTATGGATGCGTCACCGGAAGAAACAGAAAGCACGGGTCTAAACAGAGCCATGGAAACCAGAAAACTTTTTCCTGAAATACCTGATGACAGAATCATCATTCTTAGCAAGGGTATCGACTGTGACAGTTCGTTTAAATCTTCCAGATTTGAGTCTGTATCTTTTAGTCTCAGAAAAAGGACAGAAAACATTAAGGAGATTGATGACCGTACATTGATATATTTTCCACCCAACTCTACCAATAAATTAAATAGTGTAGAAGTAGAAGCTTATCTGGATGATGTAGCCGAAAGGGTTACAAAATCCGGAGAAACTGTTCTTTTAACTGGACATACAGATGCCGTTGGGCCTGCAGAATCCAATATTGTCCTGGGTCAGAAAAGAGCAAACATTATACGTGACTACCTTTTGGGTAAAGGCATAGCTGCTGATAAAATAAGATCCACTTCAAAGGGTGAAGCAGAACCTTTGGGAGAAAACGATACGGCTTCCGGCAAAGCTAAAAACCGGAGAACAGAATTACAAATCATTAAATAACCAAAAAAATAATTTATATCATGATGAATTTATTTGATTTTTGCTCTATACACTGGATTTTCCCCTGGCTATTACCCTTCTTACTTGGACTTGCATTTGGCTGGTTATTATGGGCAAAATATAAGTCAATGATGGAAGATCTGGAAACCAAAATATCAGGACTGAACATCAGAATCCAAGGACTGGAAGCTGATCTGGAAGCCTGTAAAAAAGCCAGAATGGAAGCGGAAGGTAACGTTTCTCTCTTGAGAGGTAAAATGAGAGAAATGGAAGCCAGTATGTCTGCCGGAATTGGTGCAGTATCTGTTGGCGGTGGATTAGGTTTAGCAGCCATATCTGCAACTGAAAGCAGCGGTGACAAATGGTTTGCTGCCATTGGAACCAATAAACTACAGATTATCGAAGGTATAGGACCAAAAATGGAAGAAGTTCTCCATGAAAATGGTATAACTGATTTCAGTGAACTGGCAGCCAAAAATCCTGAAAATCTGAGAGAAATACTCAATAAATACGGGGATAAATACAGGATAATTGATCCGAATACATGGCCACAACAGGCTTCTTTAGCCAATGACCGACAATGGAATGAATTGATAACTCTGCAGAAAACGCTGGACACGGGAAGAAGTGATACGGCGACCGATGGACTTACTGACTCCAAACTAGAAAAATGGCTGATCAAAGCAGGT
Source organism: Saprospiraceae bacterium (assembly GCA_016714445.1). GTDB lineage: Bacteria > Bacteroidota > Bacteroidia > Chitinophagales > Saprospiraceae > OLB9. Next base: position 39,801 of record JADJNF010000010.1, read on the forward strand.
ATTCTGCGCAGATGGGTACAGGATGATCTCAAGGCCATCGAAGGAATAGGGCCAAAAATAGAACAATTATTGCATGATGCCGGCATATCCACCTGGAGAAGTCTGTCTCAGACAAGTGTCACAGCTATACAGGAAGTATTGACAGCAGCAGGTTCCAGATTTGCATTGGCAGATCCTGCTACCTGGCCAAAACAGGCAGAACTGGCAGCAGATGGTAAGTGGGATGAGCTTCAGGCTTATCAGGATTTTCTAAACGCCGGTAAAGAAAAGTAATCGTTCTTTTTGCAAAAAGGTATAAGGGAAAAGGTTGTGTTATCTTTTCCCTTTTTTCATTCATAAAATCTCACCCATACATTACGAAATTATTACATATCCCTTTTAATATGTATCTTTACACAAAATTTTTACTTTGCAAAAGTCGAAAGTTATAGAATTTGATGATGTAGATATCTGGCAGGAAGATAAATTGGTATTGTCAAAAGTAGATTTTAAACTGGCAACAGCTGAGACATGCTATATTATCGGTAAATCCGGAAGCGGAAAAACCAGTTTACTAAAAACCATTTATGGCAGCATTCCAGTTCGCTCCGGTCATGCAGTAGTTGCTGGCTTTGATTTAAATGAGTTGACCGATACGTCCATACCATTACTGAGACGCAAATTGGGTATGGTTTTTCAGGATTTTATTCTCTTTGACGAATGGTCAGTAGGGCGCAATCTGATGTATATCATGGAAGCCACCGGCTGGAAAGACAGGGCACAGATGACCGCAAGAGTTTTGCAGGTATTGGAAATGGTGGGGCTCACAGGTCACGAAAAAAAACCAGTGACTGCCCTTTCAGGCGGAGAACAACAAAGAGTCGTCATCGCACGTGCACTTCTGAACAATCCTCCTATCATCATCGCTGATGAGCCAACAGGAAATCTTGATCCCGACACCAGTGACGAAATACTTTATCTACTCAATAGATTGTCAAGAGAATTTGGTACATCCATCATAGTCGCTACTCATGACTACAGATTAATTCAGAAGTTTCCCGCCCGTGTGTACAAATGTGAAGGCGGTAAAATCACTGAAGTAGGTTAATATATCGTACCCAATTATTCACTAAACTTTCTGAAAGCCATTGTACTGGCCAGTAAACCATATATCATGACGGTAATAGAACTTAATGGCATCAAAATGGCTGCTACAACAGGCAATAACTCTCCCCGGACAGCAAAATAAAGTCCAACCACATTGTATAAAAACGCAAGTACAAAAGCACCAATAATGATATATCTGGCCTTCTTCAAAAAAGTAAGATAACTCAATAGAGAGCCAAAAGAGCGGGCACCTAAAATAGCGTCACAGGCAGGTGTAAAATTATTGGAGTCCTCGGAGATCACTATACCTACATCACTTTGCATCAAAGCCCCGGCATCATTCAGACCATCACCAATCATCAGAATTTTGTGTCCCGATTCCTGTCTGGATTTGATATAGTTGAGTTTATCCAAAGGCGTCTGATTGAAAATCATTAAAGCATTTGCAGGAAAAAAGGTTTTTAATCTTTCCTCTTCCTGATCGTTATCTCCGGACAATATACTTATGTTGTACGATTTACTGAGGGTGTCTACCAGATGTTCAACTCCTTCTCTGAGTCTGTGTTCAATGTTAAAGCGGCCAATCACCTGACCATTTATTTCAGCCAATACACCTTTACTTGCTCCTGGTTTATCTCCGTTTATAAATCTGAATGAGCCAACTCTGATGATATCAGAGCCTATATTTGCTTCCACGCCCTGACCGGTAAGTTCCTTAAAATACTCCACGTCCTGTGTATAAGTCCCTTCAACTGCGTGAAAAATGGCTTTACTCAATGGGTGATTCGATTGAAAAACTGTACTTTTGATGAGAAATTTTTGTTTATCTGTCCATTGATCGCCATCTGCTGTGGCTAAAATATTTTTATGGTCTGTGATAGTACCTGTTTTATCAAATATAATCTCATCGACCTGTTGTATCCTGTCGATTACCTGAACATTTTTTAGATAGAAAAACTTTTTGCCCAACAGTCGCAGTATATTACCATAACTGAATGGCAAAGCAAGGGCTAAGGCACAAGGGCAAGCCACGATAAGTACGGCTGTAAATGCATTAAAAGCCAATGTCTTATCATAAACGAGCCAATATATGAGAGTTAAGACAGCAATACTCATGATGGTTATAGTAAAATACTTTCCAATCTGACTGATGAGGGTCTGCGTCTTCGCTTCCTTGTCTATACTAAAAGAATCTTCATCCCACAATTTTGTAAGATAGGATTGATCCACTTTTTTGAGCAATTGAATCTGTATATTTGATCCAATATTTTTTCCACCAGCAAATAATTTTTCTCCTTCTTTTTTTCGGATGAGATCAGCTTCTCCCGTAACAAAACTGTAATCCACGGCTGCTTCTCCCTTCAGCAACAGTGCGTCACAAGGAATGATTTCCTCATTTCTAACCATCAGAATATCTCCGGTTTCCAGTTTGTCAAGACTTCGGGACTGCCATCCGTCCACTGTTTTTATCATCGCTGAAATAGGAAAATAGGATTTGTAATTTCTGTCAAAAGAGATCGAATAGAAGGTATAATGTTGAAACCATTTGCCGATCAGCAGAAAAAATATAAACCCTGCGAGACTGTCCAGATATCCTTCGCCGGTAGCGGTGACTATCTCAAATACACTTCTGAAAAACAGGGTCAGCATCCCTACTGCGATAGGTATGTCGATATTGATTTGTTTCATCTTAAGCGTCCAGTAGGCTGACCTCAGATAATCGACTCCACTATACAATAAAACAGGTAATGCCAGAATGATATTAATATATCCTATATAAAATTTTACAGATGCCTGCGAAAAACCCAGATATTCGGGAAAACTCAACAGCATGATATTTCCAAAAGAAAAGCCGGCAAGGCCCAATTTGTAATACAAACTTCTGTCCTGAAATCCTGATTTTGCTCCGGTTAATTTTTGTAGATTTAACTCCGGCGGATAACCTATGACCGCCAGCTGCTCAACCACCTGCCTCAAAGAAATTTTGGTGGGATCATAACTTACTGTAGCGCTTTTTCGTAAAAAATTAACCCTCGAACCTAAAATGCCCGGCTGCAATTTATTGAGATTTTCAAGGAGCCAAATACACGATGCACAATGAATCTGAGGCAATGTAAAACTGATTTTACACAAATTTGCTTCTCTGAATTCAAGCAGGTTATTGATGACATCTTCATCATCCAAAAAGTAATAATTTTTATTACTGATTGATTTCTGGCTTATACCCGGCATATTCTGGAAAGTGTAATAATCACCCAATCCATTGTCTTTCAAAACAGTATATACTATCTGACACCCGTTGCAGCAAAAATCTTTTTCATCATATACAGGATGATCATCGGGACAATCATCTCCGCAATGTGCACACTTGGTTATGGTCAATGATTCGGGAGCCTTGAGTTTAAACATGAAAATCTATTGTTTTGAAAACACAAAATTAAATGTATGCCGTTTTTTGATGATTGATATACATTAGGTAAAATAATGACTTAAATCATATTCCTATACATTACAAACAAAATGTTACGATTTATTAATATGACATTCAACCCTGAAAAGAATATCTACTTGCTCTAAAGTAGAGAAAAATTTATCATCTTTTCTGCTCAACCTTATTTTTTAAAGTAATACATTTTTACACGCTAAACAAAAAATCACCATTTCTATGTCTTTAATTCACTATCTCGTTTCTGACCACCTATCACTTCGCCAATAACAATTCCTGCCATACTTGCCAACAATCCAGGCAACAATGGATTAAGTTCGGTGATATAAAAAAATCTGAATACCACATATATCAAAGTTCCTGCGAGCATCGATATAATGGCTCCGCTTTTATTGGTATGATCAAAAAATAAGGCTGCACAGAAAGGCACAAAAATAGTCACCAAACCTATCACGCTGGCCTCTCCTACCAATTCAAAAATATTTTGTCTGCTAAACGCAAGTATCATGGCAACCGAACTTATAATAACCACTGAAATACGTGTAAGCAGCAAAAATGTACGATCAGAAATTTTTTTACTCAGATTGGGTTTAATGATATTTTCCGACAAAAGACTTGCTGGAGCCAACAGTGCACCACTGCACGTACTCATAATCGCACTCAACAGAGATCCAAAAAATAATATTTGAAGCCACATGGGCATTTGTTGTTGTACAAATTGAGGTAAAACCAACTGAAGATCACCCTGAAGCAAACTAGGATCGATCATTTTGATGGAAGCAATCAAATAGAGTGGCAACATAGAAAAAACCAGATACATCAGAGCTCCGGCTATCGTAGAGGTGTAAGCTGCCTTTTCACTTCTGGCTGAATTGACCCGCTGAAAAATATCCTGTGAAGCAATGCTGCCAAAACCCAACACCATCCAGGCCGAAAACCAATTGAGCCAGTCCATGACGTTATTGTCCGGTAGAATTCTTTTTTGTTCGGGTGTAAGGCTACTAAGGACTGGTGCGACACCACCCACCATGTCGTATACAAAATAAGAAACCGCCGCCAATCCTGCAACGATCAAAATGCTTTGTATAAAATCGGTCACGGAAACAGCCCACATACCGCCGGTAAAAGTATATATCACGACGATGGAAACACTAAGCAGCATACCGGCATGCAAAGTAATGCCCAGCAAAGATTGTGAGATCAGTCCCAGGGCAACTATCTGTGCAGCCGCATATCCTATAAAGCTAATGATCATGAGGACGGTGCTTAATAATTCCACGCCGGGCCCATATTTTATCCTGAACAAATCACCTATGGTATAGATATTGAGCCGATACAATCTTTTGGAGAAAAAAATGCCCACCAGCAGTAAACAGAGAACACCGCCTAACGGATCTTCAATCACTCCGGAAAAACCATGTTCTGAAAATTCGGCGCTGGCTCCAAAAACGGTTTCACTTCCAAACCATAATGCAAATAACGCAGCTGTATTTACTGCAGGATGTAGATTTCTGCCGGCATTGATAAAATCTCCCGTAGTTTTCACCTGACGCGAAGCAATAAAACCTATGGTCAGGGTAACTACAAAATATAAAATGACCGCAAAAACCAGCATATCTTTCCTCTAAATTACGAATGATGCATGACAAATGACGAAATTCAAAAATATTGTCATAAGGTTTAAACAAGTGTTTTAAATCAATTAAACGTTTAATTATTCTATCGGCTTTTCATAGTACTTCAGTTACACTTCTATCACATTGGTGGCCGAAATTACTCTGCTGCTGTCCAGGAAGTTCCTCATCAGTCTTGCAGCATGTTCCAGTTCGTCAAGTTGTGGGAGAAATACGATCCTGAAATGTGCATGATCCCTGTGATTGAATCCAGTACCCGGAACAATCAATACGTGTTTTTCTTCCAGCAATCGGTATGCAAAATCTTCATCACTGTTGAAATCAAATTTTTTCAAATCGATTTTAGGAAAAAGATAGAGAGCACCTTTGGGTTTTACGCAGGATATGCCAGGTATGTCGGTCATCATATAGTGTATCAGATCCCGTTGTCTGGTCAATCTGCCTTCAGGTGCGACCAGATCCTGGATACTTTGATATCCTCCCAGAGCGGTTTGAATGGCATATTGGGTAGGTACATTGGCACATAGCCGCATACTGGCTAATAGATTGAGCCCTTCATTGATGGATTTTGCTCTGTGTATAGGACCGCTCAAAACCAACCATCCTCCTCTGAATCCCGCAGCCCGATAATTTTTGGATAATCCGCCATAGGTAAATATCAGCACATCATCACTCAAAGCCGCTACCGGATGGTGTATATTGCTGTCATACAATATTTTATCATAAATCTCATCTGAAAAAATGATCAGTTTGTGTTCCTGAGCGAGTTTTACAATAGACTTTAATACATCCTTTTCATATACAGCACCTGTGGGGTTATTGGGGTTTATCAATACAATACCCTTGGTTTTGGCCGTAATTTTAGATGTTATGTCATCAATATCAGGATTCCAGTCTGCTGTTTCGTCACATATATAGTGTACCGGTTTACCTCCGGAGAGCGATACCGCTGTAGTCCAAAGCGGATAGTCAGGTGACGGAATAAGTACTTCATCGCCATCATTGAGAACCGCCTGCATACTCATAAGAATAAGTTCACTTACCCCATTGCCTATAAAAATATCTTCAATGGTCACTCCTTTGACGCCCTGCTGCTGGGTATAATGCATCACAGCTTTACGAGCCGAAAAAATACCCAAATGGTGCGAATAACCTTGAGCATTCCTAATATTTATCAGCATATCATGGATGATCTCATCGGGAACATCGAATCCAAAAGGGGCCGGATTACCAATATTGAGATTGATTATCTTTTGCCCCATGGCCTCAAGTTGCTGCGCTATATCAAAGATAGGGCCACGGATGGCGTAACTCAGATTATTGAGTCGGTTACTTTTGATGAAAGGAGATTCGGGCATGATGTTTAATATTTGTGACAAAGGTAATACTAATTACTTTTTCAAATATCATTCCACATCAACGATTCACTCCAAATAACTATATATTTGCCGGTAATAATACATGATCTATGCAATTGAAAAATAAAAAAGTGCTCACTTTTGATTGTTACGGAACTTTGATTGATTGGGAGAAAGGCATTATTGATGCACTGCAACCTATCCTGATGGCCAATGGGGTTAAAATATCTGATGATGAAATCTTAATTCATTTTGGTCGTACCGAACATGTGATTCAATCAGAAAGTCCTGAAATGCTGTATAGTCAGGTGCTGGAAGAAGTGGTATATAAATTTGGTGAAAAATATGGATTTAATCCAACCAAATCCCAAGCTGAATCTTTTGGTATATCGATTAAAAATTGGAAACCATTTCCAGACACGGTCGCCGGATTACAAAAATTGGCACGGTTCTTCAAAATCATCATTGTCTCCAACATTGACAATACATCTATAGCCGCTACTGTGCCACATCTGGGCATCGATTTTTACAAAATATTTACTGCACAGGAGATGGGAGCCTATAAACCTGATGAAAAAGTATTCAGCTTTGTTTTTGAAAAATTGTCCAACGAAGGAATACAAAAAAATGACATTCTTCATGTAGCTGAAAGTGTTTTTCATGACCATGTACCGGCAAAAAAATTAAACCTGGACAGTGTTTGGATCCATAGAAAATCTGATAAAAAGACAGCTGGTGCAACCCCAAATGTTGATAAGGCTTATATCCCTGATTTTCAGTTTAATACTTTGCTGGATTTTGCCGTGTGGGTAGAACAAAATATGATTGGATAATTGAAAACTGTAGTTGCTTTTCATTTTTACGATCAAAGTCTATAAAAATACTATTCAAAAAATAAGGTCTTTAAATAACAAAACAGGACATCCCGATCACTTTTTTACTTTATCGGGATTATCTTTTACAAAAGACGCCCAACCCGAATGTTTTTTGAGACCTCCGGAAATGCCACCGGATTGATTAAAATGAGTAACTGCTACACCCAATGCATCCGTTGCGTCCAGATGTTTTGATGTTATTTTTATTTTCAGGATATTTCCAAGCATGGCAGCCACCTGCTCTTTGGAAGCATTTCCATTGCCCGTGATCGACTGTTTGATCTTTTTGGGAGCATACTCCTGGATGTCCAGTCCCATGGTCATAGCTGCAGCCATAGCTACACCTTGTGCCCTTCCCAATTTCAGCATAGATTGAACATTTTTACCATAAAAGGGAGCCTCGATAGCCAATTGGCTCGGGAGATAAGATTCAATGATTTCCTGAAGCTGCAGAAATATTTCTTTCAGTTTTTCGTGGTGATCTTCATACTTTTCAAGATGAAATACACCAAAACTTAACACTTTAAGCTGTTTTCCCGCCACTTCCAATACAGCATAACCAAGTATGTTTGTCCCCGGGTCTACGCCCAGAATTTTATACGTATCTTTATCCTTTGAAATCAAAGTTCAATGTAATTATATCTGCAAAGATGCTTCTTTTCTCAATATTAGTGTAATACGTACTATAGATTTTTATCATATATTTTTTTAGGCTAAACTAAATTTATTTTATATTTGCATTTAAAATATTAATCATGAGCCTTTCTCCCACAGAAGAAAATTATCTTAAAGCTATATTTAAGATTGCTGAAAAAGAAAAAAAGGCCGTAGGTACAAACTCCATCGCCAAACAAATGGACACTGCACCAGCATCTGTTACGGACATGATAAAAAAACTGGCGGATAAGGATCTGATCAATTATGAAAAATACAAGGGTGTATCATTGACTCCGGCAGGCAATAAAGCAGCCACCAATCTGATTAGAAAACACAGATTGTGGGAAGTATTTTTAGTAAATAAATTGCGTTTCGCCTGGCATCAGGTGCATGACATTGCTGAAGAACTGGAACATATCATGTCAGATGAACTTATACTTAGGCTGGATGCTTTTCTGGATTATCCAAAATTTGACCCGCATGGTGATCCCATACCTAATGCTGAAGGCAAATTTACATTGAGAACACAGATGAGCCTATCTGATATGACGCTGCTGCAAAGTGGAGTGGTATTAGGAGTAAAAGAACATCAGACTGAGTTTCTGAAACATCTGACCAAATTGAACATTAAGCTTGGATCAGAAATCAAAATTCTGGAAATCACCGATTTTGACCTTTCCATGCGTATTCACATTGATAACAAGTATGAGGAAGTCATAAGTAAAACGATCAGTCAGAATTTACTGATGAAAAGAAACTGATTTCTAACCAAAATTTAAAAAGCCGACCGGGTTGGAATTTGACATGGGGTCATAAAAATATCCGATATTGGGAAATAAAGTAGCGATATCCGATGCCGGCACACCATACCACAGTGCCAATTCAGCAAAATATTCATCTGCTGATGTAGTAGGTATCAGAGATCCGCCGCCTATTTCCAATGGATTGGAATTGCCGAGCACCAATGAAGGAAAATTACCAAAAATTCTTCTTCCGTTTACAGCACCTCCCATTACAAATACATTACCTCCCCAGGCATGGTCGGTTCCGTTTCCATTGGAAGTCAATGTTCGGGAGAACTCCGACAAACTAAAGGTAGTCACCTTGTCTGCTATTCCCATCTGCTCCATGGCAGCATTGAACTGGTAAAGTGCATTATCTAATTCAGTAAGCATAGCCGCCTGATTATCGAGTAATTCATCATGATGATCCCATCCGCCATATTCTACAAAAAATATCTGTCTGCTCATCTGCAACTGTTCCCTTCCGGAAATGGTTTTAGCTATCATCTCAAAACTTTTTGATAAATCGCTATTCTGAGTAAAAGGAACATTGAATATTGGAGCACTGTCAATTGCAGCGGAAAGTATTTCATTGCCATCAATGGCAGATTTGATCGTTTTTCGATATGTATTTTTAAACACGTTCTGATACACAGGATTTACCAATCCATCAATGGCAACCCTTTTCAACTGGTTAAAAGCCCAATTCTGGTTATTATAGTCATATATCCCGATACTTCCTTCTTCCGGGTGCAAAGAGTATTCCACGGAATTTTCGCCTGTTTGAAATACATTGCTTCCGGACAAGGAAATATTCATAGAAATGGTTTGATTTTGATTGGCACTGATCATCAGGTCTGCCATTTTGCCACCCCAACCCTGTCCTACACGCATATTAGGTACGCCAGTCTGCCAATGCATGACCTGATCAGCATGCGAATACAATCCCAACGGAATCGGAACTGACCCTTCATAAAACTGCTGTCTGGTGATAGGTCTTACCAGTGTACCGACATTAGAAACAAATGCCAGTTTATTTGCTTCAAACATGGCCTGCATGCGTACCATTGATGGATGGAGCCCATACTGATTCCCGTCTGAAACCAAAGGATTAATTGCCTTGAGATAATCTTGTGGTAAAGCCACAGTTGATCTTGTTTCGGCATATTGATTATAAGCGGCTGTATTTCTTGGCACCAGCATATTGAAGGAATCTATCCCTCCGGCATTTAATAAACAAACCAATGCTTTGTAATCACCGGGCATAGCACCGATGGAAGAGTTAAATGATGCAGCAGCATTCAGCGTTTTCAAATTGAATAAGGTAGAAAAAACTGTGGTAGCACCTATGGCTGCACAACTTGCCTGACCTAAAAAATTTCTTCTTGACACTTTATGGTTATGTCCCATGTATTTTTTTATTTATTAACATCAAGTTATTTTACACAATTGTAATCCGGAGAGATCATGACCAAATAGATGGCCAATCTTGTTCTGTATTTTAAGCCATTGTCCCAGCCCCAGTTCATTGGGTTTAATGCCGTCCTTAATATCTGTCTTGTTTCATCCGATAGCTGACCATGGGTCAACAGTAGATCCAACTCATTTATCAGCGATTCAGTATCGGAATTAATATTTTCGAAATATGAAAGTTGCAGGTATGCATTATCAGGATCTTCAGGCCACGAGCCTTCCCAACTATACATCAATCCATCCCAAATGGTCCAGCCATGTACTTCATTTATATACCCAATGGAAGACGCTGTATTGTGCAACTTAAATTCAGGAGCTACTAAATCCGCTCCTGATATATCTCCAATCGGCTGAAAATCAGGCAAATAAAAATTAAAAACGGTAGGTGAAGCCATCACATGCTGACGGGTGCTATTTAAAAAGTTATACCCATTGTTCCAATATCTACCCTTATCTGTAGTCGTAGGGATTGCTTTGGCTAAATGGGTGTACCTCAAAAATGGTTCTCTGAGTTTACCCGCAGACTCAGCCAGATAACCTTGAGCTGACCTGGCTTCCTCATCCAGTAAGATGGCTTTGATCACAGCCTTCATATCGCCACGTACACCCTGACCATTATTGGCAAATTTAGCTGCAACTCTCCCAACATATGCAGGCGATGGATTGGATTTGACCAATCTCTGGATCAAACGGTAAGATATAAAAGGGGCAGTATTGGGATGATTAAATAACCAGTTAACTGCTGCATTTATTTCACCCATACCATTATTTGGTAAATGAATGATGGTACCATCAGGCATGGTTTTGGGTCCCGGTTCATGAAAGTCGTTTGACATGATCATTGGGGCAGTTTTATCCAATACATACATACTGTTTCCAAATTCCGGACCGGAAGGCCACCAGCAACAAGTCATGGATAATGTATCACAAAATGCCGGACTATTATTACTATCATAACAAATACATGGTGGCGGTAAAGGTATGTCCGGACACGGCAGCACAACTCCACCATGCAGTCCGGTAAATATTTTTGCCATTTCTTTGATATCATCATTATCATAGGTTGGAATAGGATTGCCATTGCCATCCAAAACCCTCGTTCCGTTCTGATTGAGTTGGTACAATCCGATGGTAAAGAGCTGCATGATTTCTCTGGCATAATTTTCGTCAGGCCTGATGTTGTTTTCCAGATCAGTTTTTGGATTATTGAGATGACTGAGATAATATCCCATAGCCGGGTGTTTGGTCACTTGCAGCAAAATATCTTTGTAGTTTCCAAATGCATTATTGATAAAAATATCGTAATAAGAAGACAAACATTCTCCCCAGTCCCTGAGATCAGAATTAATAGACGTAACCAAAACCTGACTGAGTCCATAGGCCACTTTTTGTCTCAACAAATCCTGATTGGTCATATTTACCTGCCACCAGGCATAATTAAAATGAAGGGCATAAGGTCCAAAAGCTTCCGGGTCCAGCGCCTCTATTTGGGACCATATACTATTCATCGTAGGTAAAATATTGTTAGGTGCCTTGGTAAACTGATCATCTATCCACGGTTCAAAACCCATATTTAATGCCGAATTAATGGCTGAAGAATTGGCTCCTAAAGTAGCTTGTCCCAAAAATCTGGAAGCAGCCATTAGATTGTCATTCATTCCGGAACCATCCATTGTTTTTTGTGCTGTAGATGCGCCTGAGCTACTACTGGCTGTAATAGTAATGCCTTTATTGTGACCGCCGCCGATATAATCCATGTAGGGTTGAGCCAGCAAATTGCCTGCGATCAAACAGTAAAAAAGTATGGATACATTTATTTTAAACTTCATATTTTTGCATTTTGGATAGCTAAAAGGTATTATCTTACAATTTCCAGTTTGATGGATTTACTGGCTTCATTCTGAGTCACCTGCAATATGTAAAGGCCTGATGGCAAATCAGATCCCGAAATATTAATATTCTCATAATTTTCGCGAATAGTATAGTTCAGATTCTTATAACTTTTCCGGTTATATCCAGAATATTGATATCGACCTCACCTGCCGGAAAATTCTGCAGCGTAAGAGCAGTCAAGTCTGTGAATGGATTTGGATAAACACTTATGATTGCATCTGCCAATGGATCTGATGTCGTAGTAGTGGTTATTGCCGTTGATTTTATTTTCAACTCACCTAAACCGTAACAACTTCCTCCATGATTGGATGTAGCAGTAATCAGCACATATCGGGCAGTTTTTCCACTGAAATCCGGTCCGAAAACACCTTCATAAAAAGAAGACCCCGTTGCTTTAGGAATGGTAAATCTGCTATGCTCCTTCCATGTGACTCCATCAGTGGACAAATCGATCAGAATATCTTTCATTCCATCTTCCAGTTTCCCTGGCAAAGGTTGCAAACTCCAGCTTCCATTATTATCACTGTTAACTCTCGCCGGAGTATTAAAATTCCAAATTTTTGATGTAGTCAAAGCATAGGTATCTCCAAGATTATACATGATCCAATGACTGTTGCCTCTCAGAGGATTTGGATTGGCAGATGTCTGGCAGGATAACCAACCATCTGAAAGATTTGTACTGTGTCTATCCGGATATGCCTGCGAAAATAACGCTGATATATACAATATAGTGAAACAAATGACTAAACTCTTTCGTCTGAAACTCATTACTATCTCTTTATGGTAAAATATAAAAATACAACGAAAGCATTTGAATATTCCCTACCATAAGTGAATTAATTTTATCTTACGATCTCAAAATTAGAGTATGTTTAAATTATTATTGATTTAAAATCATTATCTTATGAACCTATCTTCAAAATAATCGCATCGTTTAGTTCACCAAACTCATTACTTTTTTTATTGTCAGAACCATAACCTATTGATTAGCAACTAAGAAATTTTTTAAACATACTCTTAAAACTATTCATTGTTTTGTTGAAATTTAAATTTAAAATAATTATTGCGTGAAACATTTTATTACTTTAGTTATCGCTGGTTTAATACTCTTTTCTTCCTGGCAAACCATAGGCTTATTATCATCATACAGCACCCTGAAATCTGCCAAAGAAGACCTTGCTGAAATCAATAAAATCAATTATGGACTTTTTGATATCACCATCTGGAAAGAAGAAGCGCTCAAAGTTTTTGAAAACAGAATAGGTCAGTTTGAAATATCACCTAAAGCCTACGATCAGGTCATCGTTGAGTTAGAAAAATATCTTCGCAGCATCAACAAGGACTACATCGAAAGTGGTAAAATATTTGAAAAAATATTTGAAGATGCAGAAAAAAATGAAAAAATCAACAAGATTTTTCTGAAACTCATCAAAGAAAATACAAAACCCCAGCTTAAATTACTAAATATCCCTCAGTACATCCCGGGCATGGCGATAAAACTTGCCAATGAATTAAAAAAGCAGGAACCTCAGCTCAGAGACATTATGCGGGAGGAGTTAAAAAAGATATTGAAGAATGATGAAAATTCTAATTTTTCAGACCCGCGGTTATCGATTTACCAAAAATATGGTGCCACTGATATCGCGACTACCAATCAAAAATTATCCGCCTTCATTACATCCGAACAAATGGTGACGGACCGCCTCGTGAAGGTGGTATACGGGTGTTTATTATCTGCATTCCTGATGGCCTGGCTTTTGTCCGGTTATTTGGGTATAGTTACTTCCGTTACTATCATGACTATTGTCTCCATTATTCTGCTCGTCATCGGGGTAAATCTACCCATGATAGATATAGAAGCCATACTCAATTCATTTACTATCAATGTATTGGGTACCGATATTGGGTTTGATCGCCAGTATATGTATTACCAAAGCAAATCCATACTGGATGTCACCGATACTTTGATCAGGGGAAAAGGTCTTGATCTTAAGCTGGTAGGTATCATGGTTTTATGCTTCAGCGTTATTTTTCCATTTATAAAACTGATACTATCCGGGCTATATCTATACAGCAGCAGAATCAGGGAAAATAAAATCGTTCAGAATATCATTTTCTATTTGGGCAAATGGAGTATGGCAGATGTATTTGTAGTTGCGCTGTTTATGGCTTACATAGGGTTTTATGGCATTATATCATCGCAGCTCGACTCCATAGCTCATAATAAGGGAGGTTTTGCGGTGGAAACCATTAATAATTCGCAATTATCGCCTGGTGCTTTATTTTTTACCACGTATTGTATTATGTCAATCATTCTGGGTATTCTGGTAAATAAAAAAACTGAAGTTAATTCTCTTTGATATTTTCGAGAAGGATAACATTTAGTGGACATCAGAATGGTCTTGTGATCTGTGATTTTTGATCTTGTGATCTTTGATCAGGGATCTTGTGATTGTTGATCGGGTGACTTCTATACTGCATCGAAGTTAGATAAACGACGACTTGATTAGAGACTTTTCTTATTTCTGCCAGATGACTTGAAGTCATCTGATTTGGAATTATATAGTACGAATGGTGATGGTTACTTTTGTACCTGGAAATTGTTTATTTTCAGGATATAATTTACTGTAAACTATTACATTTTCTTTTGTTCTGTTGATCAACTCCAATCTTTTTTGAGTCAGTCCGGAGCCAATTGACACATGAGTACCATTTGTTGTGCTTTGAATAATTCCCACACCATTGTCCGATACTTCTACGATCACATTATCATTGATTTTGCTGAATTTTATATGTAAGTATCCTTCATGTGGAATTTTTCTTAGTCCATGTAAGAGGGCATTTTCGACAAAAGGCTGAATCAGCATGGGAGGAATCAGAATTTTTTGAGGAGATTCAGAGATGTTATATTCGATTTCATACTCAGTATTTCCTTCTCTTTTGACTTTTTCAAGAGCCAGATAAGTATCCAAAAAGGAAATTTCATCTGCCAGAGAAATATATTGCTGGTGTGAAGCATTCAGGGATAAACGGATAACTTTTGCATATTTCGAAATAAAATCCATAGCACCGTTTTTGTCATTATTCATAATATAAGCCTGGACAGAATTCAATCCGTTAAAAATAAAATGGGGACTAATCTGAGCACTAAGTGCCGTTTTTTCAAGCATAAGATTTTCCAATTTCAGCTTTTCAGACATCTTGATCTGGCTCAAACCCAAATTGACCATGACCGTAGATATGATCACCACTTCCAGTAAATGGCCGAAAACAGCCCCAAAACTAGTGATAAAATTTGCATCTATCGCCCCGGTATAACTCAGCGGTTTTAGTATGGCACCAAATACCAGAAATGCAAAAGAATAGACTAGATAAATACTTTTATCAAGTTTTTTTACAGCACCAGTCAATGACATCACAAAAGCCAATATAAAAGATACCAAAACACACGACAATACAGTGTAGAACACAAACGGATAAACCTTTTTAATGGAATACAAATCTGTAAGTATGGAAAGGGCAGTTAAAATCAGAATCGCACATATGACCTTTATAATTTTTTTGAAAAAAACAGGCAACCCGGCTTTTAAAAAATCATACACAAACAATATCAAATACGCACCTGAACCAAGGATAAGTAAAAAAGAAATGTCTTCATCCAAATGCGGAAATTCATACCATATGTACAACCCGGAAAAACCAAATTCCGTCATAAAATAGGTATACGTAAATAGAAGGTATAGCAAATAATAAAAATTGTAATTGAATATTCGAAATCTTGTTAAAACGATGACCTGAAATAAAATAAATAAAAAAACAATGCCTGTATAGAATCCAAGGAATAAATGAAACACCACTTCGTCTTCTTTAAATGCTGACTTTGTTTTGACTACCATGGAGACATTGTAATTACTTTTGTTGGCTATCCAAATAAAAATACTGTCACTCAATAATGTCATTTCAGAAAGCGGCAATAAAATATTTCTATCCCTATATTTTTTTTCTGAATAATGTACTTTTGTTCCAAATTTATATGGAATACTGTTTTTTGATTTAAGATATATAAATACCGAATCTACCTGTGCTGTTTCAATGATGAGCAGATCTTCAGATGTGACTTTATTATTCAACAATAACTGGTACCAATCATGATTAAATAAGTTGTCAGATCCAATATTTGAATTATAGATAGGTATACAGGATGGAGCCTCCCACTTACAAAGCGTAAATCCCTGGTCATCAGCGCCTTTTAGCGGTGACCAGGCTACTATAATAAACAAACCTAAACTTAACCATCGGCAGGCCAATCTATGCTAATTTTAATCGTTGCAAAACTTCTTTCTTTTTTCTTTTTGACACAGGAATGATACTCCCATCTTTCATATGAATAACTCCGTTTGCACCATTTACAAATCGCACCAAATAGTGGATATTGACCAAATGAGAATGGTGTACCCTTATAAATATAGTTTCAGAGAGGTGTTTTGCTATTGAACCCATTGGTTTTGACACCATCCTGAACTGCTCATTATTTAAAATAATGTGGCAATACATACCATCCGCTTCCACTCTTACTATCTCATCATTATGAAGTAATTCAACACCATCCAACCCTGGAATAGCAATACTACCATAATAGGAAGGATTACTTAAATCCAAAGGTATCAGGCGTCTTACTTTGTCTATAGATTTGATGAGTTGGTCAATGCTGTAAGGTTTAAGTAAATAATCAGTCACTCTATGTTGAAATGCCTGAAAAGCATATTGCTCATGACCGGAAGTCACAATGATTTTAAAATCAAAAGAAGGAAAATGGTCAAGAATCTCAAAGCTGTTTTTCCCATTCAACTCAATATCCAAAAAAACAATATCAGGTTTGACTCTATTGATTGACTCAATGGCTTCCGGAATATCGGTAACTATATCGTTTACCTCGACATCTGGTGAATACTCCAAAATTATCCCTTTTAAAAATTCAGAAGATAGAATTTCGTCTTCAACAATTATACTCTTCAATTTTCGATTTGGCATATCATGCTTTTTCTTTAGCTTCTTATGCATAAATGTAAATAAAGTAACCCAAAAAAATAAAAAATAATTAAAATAATTTCATTTATACCACAATATTTACCGATAAGAAGGAATTTACTACCACTTAGCAATTAATTGTGTATTTTTATATTAATTCATTTATATTTGTTGTGCAAAGAAAAGGAGTAAATTTTAATGCAACGTATAACAAAAGTTATATATCATTGATCATTTGCTTCCCTAAGTTTGCAGATTCTTTTTGCACCTTTTTAAATAACCGATTATGAACAATTATTCTACCACAGATTCAAAACAAATCTCCATCAATTCAGGCAAAAAATTCATTTTTTACAATCTTAATGACATCTGTTATATTATCGTAAAAAATGATCAAATCATATGTAATATGACCAATCAGAAAGAGATCCCTTTACATCTTGAATTTGATACATTAAAACAACTCCTTCTGAATCATAATTTTGTTCAGATCGGCCAAAATATTATTATCAACCGCAATGAAATTAAAATGATCCGGAATTATGAAGAAGGAGCTAAAATATTTACTAAATGTACTATGGTCATTCATGTCAATGAACATTACTCTAGACTAAAAAAAGATCTCCAATTATTCTGACCATTTAAAATATGTATCTGACCACTTATAATAATTTTCAAACCAAATGACATAATAATTATACAAGGTGTTTATTTTTGAAATATATTTGGGAGCGACTTTGATAATATAAAACAGAATTATGGAAAACCAAAAATTAGCATTTCAACTCGGTAAAGAAATAAAATTTCTTGCACAAAATGAGGTCATGTATTGTGTTTCAGATTCCAATTATTCCGGCATTACCGCAACTGATGGTAGAAAAGTACTCACATCCAAAACTTTAAAAGAACTTGAAAAAATCTTTGACCCCAATATATTTATTCGAGTTCATCATTCCTGTATCATCAATATACAGCATGTAGCCAGCTTTTCTAATGAAAATGAAAATGCCCTTGAAATGAATGATGGTAAACAATTACACGTTTCGAGAAGGAGAAAAAAGCAGTTTTTGTCTATGTTTCATAGGTTGTAATGGGTTTGATTTGCTGAATTGCTTGCTCCCGATAGCTATCGGGAGCTGAGTTGTGGGAGTTGTGGGAGTTGTGAATCAGGTGATGGGATGATAATGCCTTGTAACCCTTTGTGTAACTAAGTGTCTTTGCGACTTTGTGGCGTATTTATTTGGTGGTTTGAGGTGACCTGTAGAACATCGAGTGATCGGGTGATCTTAAGCACTATTTATCCCGACTTCAGAGAAGTCGTACTTTGTTTGAAATTCATAATGTAAGGTCATTTCGACTCCAGCGGAGTCGAACTATACATTAGATTTTTAAAAGGTCAGAGGATCAAGGTTAGAGTTCATCCTGAGACCGAAAGATTTATCAATAACTAAAGTTTAGTGTTTTGATCTGGGTATCGCCTCTAGCCGGCTAGGCTTTAACTTTTTTTCCGCAAGTCGAGTAGGCAAGCGGGAGTTTCACCCGCAAGCCTCTCACGGAACCGTGCTTGAAGATCTCCCTTCACACGGCTCTTGATGTAGTTTAAAAATCATTAACTATACCCTTTTGACCAATGATAGAAAAGATTTGGCTTTTCTTTTCGGATCATTTGATACATGTTCAACGCTTCTTTTGTTCCTATTTTGTACTTCTTTCTTATCCACTTTCTTATTCGTGTATTTAAATGATAAAAGCACTTCTCCTGACTTGTCTCAAGTAAATTTAGTGCGTTTTTAAATGTTTGATTATCAGCATAATAATGATTTTTTTCAATAAATTTACCGCACTAAAGGGGTATTTTGTCATGAAAATTAGGGTAGTAAACACCGCATCAAAAGCCAAAGCGGTTCAAATTGTACGGTATCAAAACAACAAACGAACCATTTTGCAGCATATAGGATCTGCTCATACTGAAGCCGAGATGGATGAGCTAATATTATTAGCCGAAGAATGGATCAAAGACTTTTCTAAGCAATTATCCATTTTTCCCGACGAAAGTCCAAATAGATTAATTCATCTCAGTCATTGTACCTTTATTGGAGTTCAATATAATTTTTTCTACCAACAGATTAGTGCCATACAGGATAAAATGGGGTTTGCTGAGCTGCCGCTTTTATTGAATGATTTAGTAACCATGAGAATTTTTGAACCAGCATCCAAACTTCGTTCTCTAGAACTGATGGAACAGTTTTTTGGCATAAAACATAGCCGTAAAAGCTATTACAAGATAGCTCCACAATGCGTTGACTTAAAAGAAAAGGTAGAGATGAAAGTTGTAGATTTTGCAAAAGAGCATTATTCGTTCAACTTTGACATTGTTTTTACGATGTGACAACACTTTACTTTGAGACCTTCGAAGAAGACGAGCTACGAAAGAACGGCTTTTCAAAAGACAGTAAATCTCAGCAACCACAAATATTAGTGGCACTAATGGTTACCAAAGAAGGATTTCCTATCGCATTTGAAATATTCAGTGGAAATACTTTTGAAGGACATACCATTATTCCCACCATAAAAAATTTTATCGGAAGAAACAAGGTCAAAGAATTTACAGTAGTAGCAGATGCGGCAATGATTAGTTCAGAAAACATTACACACTTAAATCAAAACGAAATCAACTATATAGTAGGCGCAAGATTGGGTAATCTCTCCATAAAGCTCCTTGGAACAATAGACGAGCAAATCGTCAGACAAGATGGTAAAAGTATCAGGATAAAGACGGAATTAGGTTATTTGATTTGCAGTTATTCTTCTGTACGATACCGCAAAGATTTGTATGAAATGAACAAACAAATCGAAAAAGCAAAGCAGGTAGAAGTACCATCCAAGAGCAGAAAACTAAAATTTACGAAGACCAATGATCAAAAACTGGAACTTAACGAAGAGCTTATCGAAAAAACTAAAAAGCTACTCGGCATCAAAGGCTACTACACAAGCTTAGAAGAAAATATAGCGGACAATAAAACCATAATTGAACGTTACCACGAACTTTATAAAATAGAACAGGCATTTAGAGTGTCTAAAGGTGACCTGCGAACCAGACCTATATTCCATTTTAAGGAACAACCTATAAAACTTCACATACTGATATGTTTTATGGCTTTAGTTATCTCAAAGCACATCGAAATAAAGGCAGGTGTATCGATAAGAAAGTTCTTAGAAGAATCTAAAAAAATGGTAGATGGCCAAATCCTAAATCATATAACGCATAAAACCGTCACCGTAAAGGCAGAGAAAACTCAAAACATGGCCAAACTGGTGGCCAAATTATTTCCACCGCACTAAAAGGGACAAGTCAGGAAGATTTGGCTTTTCTTTTCGGATCATTTGATACATGTTCAACGCTTCTTTTGTTCCTATTTTGTACTTCTTTCTTATCCACTTTCTTATTCGTGTATTTAAATGATAAAAGCACTTCTCTAATCCCCGTTTTGTGAAGAGTCCATAATAATTTATCCACCCAATCAGCTTGCTATTTAGGCTTACAGCAATATCTTGAATTTCCAATTCAGTATGCTTCATCGTTTTATTTGAACGAAACTCTTCCATTATCTTTTTCGTATTGACTTTACTTATGTCACCTAAAAACCCCAATAAGATTTGATTATCTTTCATAATCATTTTTGAAGGTTTAAAGCTAAAGCCAAGAAAATCAAATGTCACATGTTCGTGGTCTGCTTTTCGTCGATAATCTTTGCAATAGGCTATCTTTGTTTTGCTCTCTTTGATGGTTAGTTTTACTTCTCCTAATCGCTTCTTAATCTGTGTCAATATGTATTTGGCTTGACGCTCACTTTTGCAATGAACTACTACATCATCTGCATATCTTACAAATCTTACATCAGGATGGTTTTTGTCAAACCATTTGTCTAATGTAAAGTGTAAATATAGGTTCGCTAACAGTGGACTTATTACACCTCCTTGTGGTGTCCCTTTACCTTCTTTGCTCCTAATATTTCCATCTTTTTCTTGGACTGGCATCTCTAACCACCTTTTTACGTACATCAATACCCATTTCTCCGGCATTACGTGTGCTACTGCCTTTAGCATGATTTCATGGTCTATCTCATCGAAGAATTTACTAATATCCATGT
This sequence comes from Saprospiraceae bacterium, assembly GCA_016714445.1. Lineage (GTDB taxonomy): Bacteria > Bacteroidota > Bacteroidia > Chitinophagales > Saprospiraceae > OLB9. The sequence goes on from JADJNF010000010.1 coordinate 61,184, forward strand.
CTATCACCCAATCATATTGATAGCAATTCTTTATTACTGTTCGTAATGCTTGATGTGCATTCTTTAAGGGGCGATAACCATAACTATCTTGGTGAAATATTCTATCTATGCGGCTTTCCATATACTCCTTTACTACTTGTTGACTGATTCTGTCTCGAAGTGTAGGAATACCCAACTTACGCATCGTACCGTCTTTCTTAGGAATTTCTACTTCTCTAACTGCATTTGGATGGTAACTTCCTGAAGCAAGTCTGCTCCATATCGTATGTAGATTGCTGGTTAGTTTCTCATCGAATATTTTCCAACTTTCTTCATCTACTCCTGTAGCTTTCCCTCCTTTACGCAGTTTAAGATATGCTTCCCTTACCCACTTCCATTCGATAGGTATTGTTTGATTTACTCTTATTTCCATCTTAATCTTCCTCCTTTAGGAGTTGTTTTAATGTTAAATAATGTCTACATCCTAAGCCCTTCGCTTTAACTAACTTTCATTAGCCTTTAATACACTACTATGGCTTAGTCCGACTACCACATAACGTATTTACGACGTTGCCAAATGTGGTTCTCCCAAGTTTTATATTGAAGCCCAATATACAGTCATGTCGTCTTTACACCGATGGATACATTGCCTGTAATTAGGTGTCCGCAATGCTCGTCTCTAAGTCCTTTTTACGACCCGATTTTATCCATATTTATGTTTTTTCGATGTTTCATCAACGATTCCTTTACAGTCATCTCTATATATTATACCTGACGTTTTAATACGCCTTTTCTCTTTACGCTCACTACATCTCAATTACTCGATTTGCAGAAAAGAGTGGTTTGACAAGTTACCCTAAAATCCCTTGCCGATACTTCGCAACATGGTCACTCATGTTGTTGTATCATCTTCAATATAACATGGTAGGCTTTCACTTACCCACCTTCATGGCGCACAAAAAGTAAACAAAAAAACTCCCAATACAAAAAACTCGCATCGATTTTTTACCTCTGCTCTAATATTTTGCTACTTTTCCTCTTCGCACTTTCCCGATTTTATCCTTCCACACAAATTCACCGCGAGCGCGGCACACAAAAAATCGAGAAATTGGTGCTGCTCAAACAGTTTTGGCTTGGTGTCTCCACGGTTTTATAATGGCTGTCGAAGCTTGAAGGGACATCACTAGGATGGTCTGAAGACTGTCAGATATGGTACACGAAGTTAGGAAAACTTCTACGATCCAAGGTTAAGACATAGCGCATAGAAGTTAGGAAGTATCACAAATCCCGACTTCAGAGAAGTCGCATTTTGTTTGATATCAATAATGTCTGATTTTCCGACTCCGGAGGAGTCGCACTATACATTAGATATTTAATTGGTCAGATGATGAAGAGTAGAGTTGGTCTTCAGACTGAAAGATGAAGAACATCGAGTGATTGGGTGATCATGTGATCGAGTGCATGCGGCTGATAGGCTTGCAAACGGACTACCACTATCGGTCACCATTATTAGTATCCTTAGCGTTTATAATTTTATTATACGATATTATTATACATGTAAGCAATTCAAAAACAACAAATTAAATTAATATATTAAAAATTATCCACATATAACTGATTTTTTTAACCATATATTAAATTGATTTATAATACATTGCAAAGTTATCCACATTGCGTGGATAACTTTCTGATTTTTTAAATTCAAATTATATATTTTTCAATGTATATTTGCATTGATTTCAACGCCAACCTGAGACTTAAAATGATAATAGCACCAGGGTTCAAAAATTACTAATATCCTGCACTACTACTACATTAATTAAACCAAACATGCAAATACCGTACTGACGCGTCATCCATGATGAAATGTCAGTTATATAAAATTTGTCTTCAGCCTATGCTGCCGGCGGGAGATATCTTATGACAAAGGCAGTTTATTTTTTAACGTTCTAATAATACATGTTATGTGGAACCATTTTTTTAATCACTCGCAGGATACTGTTATCGAGTCTAAACAAATAACAGAAGCCATTTATTTTTTAACTTTTAAATTTTATGATCATGCGTCCAACACGTAGTTCACAAGCCTTAGAAATAGCCAGACGGCGTCTGGAGAGGCTCCAATCTATCACACCAATACCCGATTTCGGTACTGGTTTTTCCATCAAAGATTATGAGACAGCCATCACTGAACTTGCTTCACTCGAAAGTGAGTATAATACTGCTGTATCACATCTGGATGCCAAACTCACAGAAATCAAGGTCAAAGAAAAGGCCATCAGAGATCTGAGAGAACGTATTTTGACAGCCATAGCATTTCATTATGGTAAAGATTCTGAAGAGTACGTTGCCGCTGGTGGCGTACGTAAAAGTGAGCGGAAGAAACGATCGTCCAAAATTACTTCTTCCGCCACTGTGTAAGAAAATTAATCTCTAAAATTAATTTTCTTAATTGGCCGAACCTCCACTGTTGTGAAAATCAATGGTGGGGGTTTTCTTTTTTATTTATTTAAGGGATTTAACTTCACGTAGTACATTAAACTACATAATACAAAAGTATGGTAATATTTATATTTAAAATCAGTTTTGATGTAATATTTATAACAAACCTGCCGGAAATCGACAAAAACACCTCCATACGATGATAATTATATTATCATAATGATGTCATAAAAATACATTCAGGGTATAATTGAAAGTGAACATTTCGGAATCAGGAAACGTCTACGGGACGATTGGGTCCCGACTTCAGAGAAGTCGCACTTTGTTTGACATCAATAATTTCAGATTTTTCGACTCCAAAGGAGTCGCACTATACATTAGATATTTAATTGGTCAGAGCATGAAGAGCTGGGATGGTCTTCAGATTTAATGATTTACTAATAACTTAAGTTTAGTGCTTTGATCTGGTTTTCGCCTCATGCCCGAGTTAGCATTCCAAAGGAATATGTCAGGCAGAGAAGAGCTTTTGTCTTAACTTGAGTAAACCTAAAATCGCTCCTTAAAATCTACATTCAATAAGTTTTGTGCTTTGATCAGAATGTCGCCTCTAGCCGGCTAGGCTTTAACTTTTTTTCCCGCAAAAAAAGTTAACAAAAAAGCTCCCAATCCAAAAAACTCGCATCGATTTTTTACCGTTGCTCTACTATTTTGCTACTTTTCCTCTTCGCACTTTCCCGATTTTATCCTTCCACTCAAATTCACCGCGCGCGCGGCACATAAAATCGAGAGATTAGTGCTGCTCAAACAGTTTTGTATTGGTGTCACTGGTTTTTCATTAAAGACTTCGTTAAGAAAGATTCAGCTAAGGGATGTGCACGTAGCAGGTCGGCTTACCGACGGCCTACCGCTATGGTCACCTGGCTTCGAACTCCACAAAAAAACACCGCCTGTTGCAAAGAAAAAACCGGGTGTTGCAAAGAAACGTCGGCGTGTTGCAAAGAAACATTCGCTTGTTACAAAGCAACGTTCGCTTGTTGCAAAGAAACATCCGGACGTTGCAAAGAAACATTCGCTTGTTACAAAGAAACATCCGCTTGTTACAAAGAAAACACCGGGTGTTACAAAGAAACATCCGCGTGTTGCAAAGAAACATCCGGACGTTACAAAGAAAACACCGCGTGTTATAAAGAAACATCGGCTTGTTGCAAAGAAACATCCGGGTGTTACTAAGAAACATAGGCTTGTTTAAGCTGCCCATTTCAGGTGCAGTAGGTTTCAAGCGGGGACGCTTGAAACAACGGGGGAACTTGTTGTTCCTTCAATGCTTCCCAGCTTGAAGGAACTGTATACAGGGTTTCAGGTATGGGTGGCACGTGGTAGTTCGGCTTGAAGACGGGCTACCGCTATCACCGGATTTCGGAAAGAGTTTATTTTCAGACTGAAAGATTTTCTGATAACTTAGGTTTAGTGCTTTCCCCTTGGTATCGCCTCTTGCCGGCTGGGCAAATACTTTTTTGTCTTAACACAAAAAAGTATTCAAAAAAAGTCAAGGCTGTAATCCAATTACCTAAAATCGCTCCTTAAAATCTACATTCAAAAAACTCGCCCTGGTGCTTTGTTCTTTGCTTTTAATTTTTGTGATTATGGATGTTTTCAACTTCCCTTCTAGCAGGCTTTGGCTCTAACAGTTTTGAACGCTTAACGATTTTAATCCGCGATTTTTTAACGGAAAATGTATTAAGGCCGGGGTGACACGAGGTAGGTCGTACCGCAATCAAAAGAAGTTGTCTCGTCTTCGTGTACCGGTAGGATAACTTAGAGTCATCCGACCGGGAGATGGGTCAAAAATAAAAAACCCGGAGAACCGACAGTTAGGTATCGGCCATCCGGGAAATATCCCAATTTCAGGTGCATATTGTGATATTATTACGGGAAAAACCCAGGATTTATTTTAGACCCCGGGTTGAAATCTGAGGCTATCATATTTACCCTTTCATGGTTTCCATTTTATAATTTAGCACTAACTGTAATATAAGTCATTCTAATTTAATGTATTGTTTGTCGAACTCATATTTTATAGTCTATGTAGTCACAATTTTTAATTATTATAAAAAACAAAATGTCGGGACTTTTTTATCCCGACATTTTTGTTTTTTCAAATCAAAAACCCAAATCGTTTGTCAATCCACTTTTATAAATCTTTTGGAAGTGGTTTCTTCAAACCCTACCAACTTGACATTATAGATGCCTGCTGTCAGTCCATTTAATTTTATTTCATTTACTTCACTCGCAGAAGCATCGGGTATGGACATTACGACCTCGCCGATTACATTGGTGACGACCAACTTGACCTTGTCGTTTTCACTTAAGCCATTGAGAGATACATTTACTTTATCAAATGCTGGATTGGGATGAAGGGACAGAGACACTCCGCCACCTGAACAATGATCCGTTTCTATGGATATGGTTTTTAAATATTCCGATGCTCCATCAAAATCTACCTGGCGTAATCTGTATAAGTACCTTGTACCACCAAGTACATTTCTGTCGCTGAAAGCATATTTTCCGCCTGAAGATACATTCAACGAAGTAACTTTGTACACCGGTTCAAAAGTTTTTCCATCTTCACTTCTTTCCAACTCCATAAAGTCACTATTGCGCTCTGACGAAGTTACCCATTCGACCATTGCTTCGCCACATTTACCATTTCTTGCAACAAAACTTGATAATTCTATAGGTAGCAATGTGCTAACTCCCATCGATGATTGCAAAAAGTTATCAGGCTGATCCTGAAAAGCAGCAGTACATCCAAAAAATGGAAATCCGTTAGAATGAAGAAAAATATTAACTCCTGTTTGAACAGGTGAACAATTAGAACTGGCGGAGCCTACTAAATTTATTGTTATCGTGCCTCCCGATCCGAAATTCATGGTCTGATTCGATGTTCCATTAAAAGTTGTATTTGAACTATTATATGTCCAATTAAATCCAGGTCCGGTGATCGAAGCTAATCCACTTGCTGCATAATAAGGACCACTTTGTGGTAGACTGATTTGTATAAACCAACTGCCAGCCGGAGCTGTGCAAGAAAAATCTCCCGCTAGCATTTGCCATTGCACAAACATTTGTGCACTTCCATTCAGGTTAACACATGATGTGCTAAAACTAACTCCGGTCAGGGCAGGATTACAGTCATCCAATTGACATTGCCCATACCCTGAAAAAGGAACAGATAAAATAAAAGCAATGATAAATGGCTTAATTATATTTTTCATTTTTTAATTATTTATATGTTTTTTAATTGACTGTAAAAGTCGATTGTGCATAATTATTACCTACAATCTGGTCTCCTCCTGAACCGGTTCCTATTGTGCCCGTAGTACTTGCTGTGGCATTTTTTATGGCCCCCGATACTGCTTCAATATTTAAAGCAATTATTTTAGTACCACCTGCTGGTATTGATCCATTCAATGTACACAAAACACCACCCATAACAGGCGTGAATATCCATTCAGAGTTATTTGACATAAACATAAATCCAAACATATTTATATTCGTTGACATTGCATATACGGATGAATTGAAAATTAAATTTGCCGGATACTGGATAAAGACTTGAACCGGGGTATTGGTTGGATTGGCACTAATATTATTAACGGTGTAAATAGCATCTCTGTTTTGTGATGGTAAAAAATTAGATGCCTCTATCAGAAATGTAATTGTCAACTCTGTCTGATTACTGCATGTACCACTTACTGTCACAGTAAAGCTGCAAGTAGCCGTATTGCCGGCAGCATCCGTTGCAGTGTACAGGATCGTTGTCACGCCTATCGGAAATGCTGATCCAATACCCAATCCGGTAGTCGGTGATGATGTCTGTACCAATGTCACACCTGAACAGTTGTCAAAAGCTGTAGGTGGTGGCGTCCAGGTCACTACAGCTGTACACGCATTGGCAGGCGCCATGACAGCTACATTGGATGGGCAATTTACAATGGACGGCGGGGTGACATCTTTCACCTCGATGATTAAGGTACAGGTATTGGTATTGCCTGAGTTGTCTGTACCCGTAAAGGTCACCGTAGTAATCCCTTTAGGGAAAGTTCCACTGACAAAAGTTCCGAAATCAGATATCGTCACCCCGTTATTGGCTGCTGCTGTAGAACTCATCACCCCACAATTGTCTGCCCAAATAGGTTTGACTATGGTTTTGGATGATACACAGGAGTTGGGATCGGTGTTGAATGTCAACATCTGACCACAGGTATATCCTACTATGGAAGCTCCGGATACCGGGATGGATGAGACGGTAGGGATTTGTGTATCATTCACGGTTACTGTAAATGAACAAACTAAACTTGTATTATTGACTGCATCTGTTGCAGTATACGTTACCGTTGTTGTTCCTACAGGAAAAGAAGATCCTGGAATATGTGATTTAGTCCATACTAATGATCCCGGTAATGTGCAGTTATCAGTCGCTGTTGGCTCAGTCCATGTTACAACTGCTGAACAGTTACCTAAATCATTCACTTGCGTGATGTTGGATGGACATCCTAATATCACAGGTTTCTCAGTATCTGTTACGGTTACTGTAAATGAACAAACTAAACTTGTATTATTGACTGCATCTGTTGCAGTATACGTTACCGTTGTTGTTCCTACAGGGAAAGTAGATCCTGGAATATGTGATTTAGTCCATACTAATGATCCCGGTAATGTGCAGTTATCAGTCGCTGTTGGCTCAGTCCATGTTACAACTGCTGAACAGTTACCTAAATCATTCACTTGCGTGATGTTGGATGGACATCCTAATATCACAGGTTTCTCAGTATCTGTTACGGTTACTGTAAATGAACAAACTAAACTTGTATTATTGACTGCATCTGTTGCAGTATACGTTACCGTTGTTGTTCCTACAGGAAAAGTAGATCCTGGAATATGTGATTTAGTCCATACTAATGATCCCGGTAATGTGCAGTTATCAGTCGCTGTTGGCTCAGTCCATGTTACAACTGCTGAACAGTTACCTAAATCATTCACTTGCGTGATGTTGGATGGACATCCTAATATCACAGGTTTCTCAGTATCTGTTACGGTTACTGTAAATGAACAAACTAAACTTGTATTATTGACTGCATCTGTTGCAGTATACGTTACTGTTGTTGTTCCTACAGGAAAAGTAGATCCTGGAATATGTGATTTAGTCCATACTAATGATCCCGGTAATGTGCAGTTATCAGTCCCTGTTGGCTCAGTCCATGTTGCAACTGCTGAACAGTTACCTAAATCATTCACTTGCGTGATGTTGGATGGACATCCTAATATCACAGGTTTCTCAGTATCTGTTACGGTTACTGTAAATGAACAAACTAAACTTGTATTATTGAATGCATCTGTTGCAGTATACGTTACTGTTGTTGTTCCTACAGGAAAAGTAGATCCTGGAATATGTGATTTAGTCCATACTAATGATCCCGGTAATGTGCAGTTATCAGTCGCTGTTGGCTCAGTCCATGTTACAACTGCTGAACAGTTACCTAAATCATTCACTTGCGTGATGTTGGATGGACATCCTAATATCACAGGTTTCTCAGTATCTGTTACGGTTACTGTAAATGAACAAACTAAACTTGTATTATTGACTGCATCTGTTGCAGTATACGTTACCGTTGTTGTTCCTACAGGAAAAGTAGATCCTGGAATATGTGATTTAGTCCATACTAATGATCCCGGTAATGTGCAGTTATCAGTCGCTGTTGGCTCAGTCCATGTTACAACTGCTGAACAGTTACCTAAATCATTCACTTGCGTGATATTGGATGGACACCCTAATATCACAGGTTTCTCAGTATCTGTTACGGTTACTGTAAATGAACAAACACTTGTATTTGTGCATTTGTCTGTTGCAGTACATGTGACTAAAGTAGGTCCAACATTAAAAAATGAACCATTCATCGGCGAACAAATAACGGGTACATCATACTCCACCAAGGTGTTATCAATTGGAAGATCTCCACCGCTAAAATAGGTAAACCACATATATCGGTTCCCCCCTGCTCCTCCAATCAAATCTCCAGGGTCTTGTCTCGTTTCACTAAATATTAGCATTCCAAACTGATCTCTGACAATACAATCCACCGCAAGGATTCCTCCATTATTGCGATATACCCACTCAAATGTGTACCAGCCTGTCGATACTAATTTAACCTTATTCGTTACAGTTAAAATATTATTTCGTCTGCTATTATTAGTGTTATTATCAGCCATCACCCAAACGCCTGTATTATCATAGGCAGCTGTATGGAATATAAAATCTCTAAGAAATCCAGTAGTATTATTACTCGCAGAGCTTGAAAGGTCCCAACCATAACCTGTAGTTGGAGTAGCATTCTGTATCAACGGATTGTTTAAGTCAATGTATATATCAACAGCAGTTCTGAATTTGACAAAGGGACCTCCCTGATATCCTCCCAATCTTGTAAAATTACCATTTCCGCCTAATGCTACAGGACTGCTCAATATAGCGTGTGCATTACCTGTTTTTGATGGTATTAAATTGGTTAGAGAAGGAACACGAACCAACGAACCTGCACCAACTGTCCAATCTACTCCTCCTGATGCAGCCCAATTAGGATGTTCAAATCCCTGAAAATAGGATTTATCCTTAGCTGTTGGGTCTACCCAGCTAACATCAGCACCACATTCTCCTAAATCATTATTTACAGAAATGTTTCCAGGGCATCCTGAAATAACTGGATCTACCTGATCTACTACTGTAATTGTCTGAACACAAGAAGCTGTATTATTTGATAAATCTGTTACTGTCCAGGTCCGAGGTATAGTTCCGGTTGCATTGCAGGAAGTCAACATATTTGTAACGTCCGAAAATGTGATAGCATATCCACAATTGTCAGAAGCGGTCGCAAAACCAGTATTGTGAGGTCCTGAATCTTCCAGTTTATCTATTGTTGTAGCCACAGGACAAGTAATCATTGGTGCTTCCATATCATTGACCGTCACCGTAAACTGGCAAGTCGAAAACTTACCACAAAAATCGGTCGCTGTCCAGGTCACCGTGGTCACGCCCGCATTCAGGGTAACACCAGCCAGTGATGATCCCGTACCTGTCGTCATACCCGTTAAGACGTATCCATAGGTTATCCCTCCGCAATTATCAGATGCAATGGCATCAAACTCCGTTCCCACTACGGTGTAGGTACAAAAGCCTGTATTTGCAGGTCGTGATGGTGTAGTACCACATAATACCGGAATCACATCAAAAACAGGAACAACATTGTCTATTCTGGTATTGTATACTTTTGTCTGTACATCTCCACATTCATTGGTCACCGTAACAGTAATCACTGCAGCACATACACCTGAAGTAGACGCTGTTTTACTGACCGTTCCGCTGCATGTCGTGGTGGCTGTGGTCGCCGCAATCGCTGCTGCTTCCGCCAATGCCTGTGTATCGTAACAACTTGAAATGGTCCCTTGAGTAACCGTCATTGGTACTCTGGTTTCCAAATAGAAACTACTTACGTCATTGCCTATTTCATTTGTAAAACTATCAGGACTACCAAAGAATGGACTACCCGCCGGTAAAATCTGTATGTTTACTCCTGAAGATATATCCACACAAGCCGTATTCAGATTTGCCGTGTTTGTGCCGGAAATATTGATTTTAACAATTCCGGAACTTGTACCTGCTATTATCGCATTATTTAATCCTCTTATTGTATTGTTTGCCACATCGTACGTCCAGGTAAAAGGGGCAAGGGGCAATATATCCGTGGCAGGATTATTAATTTTATATTCTTTAGTTTGTGGCATACTTATCACTATTTGCCAACTGCCAGCCGGAGCATTACATCCCGGGCTATTCTGTCCCATGGTCCAGGCTATTTCCAATTCTACATCATCTCCTCCATTGGTAATACAGTAGGATGGTCTGTCGATAATATTCACACCGGTGATTTGCGGGTCACATCCCTGCCCTGACAGCTGATATAATCCTGAGATGATCAGTCCAATCGTTAGTAAGAAATATTTTAAGTTTTTCATTATCTTTATTTTTATTTATTATTAATTAATTGGCTATCTGAAATGACCCTTGTGTATAATTATTATTCGGACTGATATCACCTCCTGACCCATTATACAATTGTGCCGTAATCACTCCCTTCTGGCCAATGTAGCCTACCGGAGTAATACGCACCCTGATACTTTTACTCGCAGCAGGTGCTATACTCAATGTCGGCTTTAATGTAAATAAATACATCTTCACCCCCGGAGGACTGGATGGATATTCTGTAACAATCCAATCATCATTCTCCGGTGTAAGTGCTCCCACTGTAGTAAATACCGTCGAAGACGGTACACCGACCAACACTTTTATATTTCCCAGTGGTGCTAATTCATGTGATGAGTTGACCACAGTGTTTTTTTCGGTGATCAATCTATCTTTTACTACAGGCAGGGTAAAATTTCCCACCGGATCCAGTGCAAATGCCGGTGACTGCACCGAAAGGTCTACTGCAGGTATACAATTGCCCGTCACTGTGATCATAAAAGAGTAGGTTGCAGTAATACCCGCCGCATCTGTAGCTGTATACGTAATCGTATTCACGGATGGAACCACAAACACTGCTCCCGGATTAAAATTGCTGGTGACCGTCACCGTACCCGGACAGTTGTCATTGGCTACAGGAGGTACCCAGTTGACGATGAGACTACAATCTCCCGGAGGCGCTGCCACTGTAAAACTCGTTGGTAAGCTTGAGAATACAGGTGGTATATTGTCTGATACCACGATGGTAATACTACATGTAGTGGTATTTCCGGATGCGTCAGTTGCAGTAAAGGTAACTATGGTGCTGCCTTTAGGGAAAGTACCTGATACAAAAGCTCCCAGGTCAGTCAATGTAACGCTGTTATTTGCGGTAGCTGTAGTAGCAGTAATTACACAATTATCCGCCCAGACTGGTTCCACGATCGTTTGGAAAGAGTTGCAGGAAGCAGGATCTGTAAACCTGTTGATGGTAGCACCACAGGTATATCCCGCGACAGAAGCACCCATAGCGGGTATGGTGTAAGTTGGAAATACGGTCGGATTGGTCACTGTAAAGGTAACCGTTTCTGTATCCGTACATCCGTTGGTGTCTGTCACCGTGTAGGTGATTATGGAAGATCCCTGGCCCATAGATGTTGCCGTCGTCAGGGCCGCATTGGTCGGGCTGACAATTACATTAGCCGGTGTGGCGCTGGACCAAAGGTGGGTCGTATATGGTGCTAGTCCACCTGTCGCACTACCTGTCAGAACGGATGTAAGACCGGGCTCACATAGGGTAGTTACTCCAGCTATGGCCGCCGTAAGTGCACTGATACAAGCTCCGGGTGCCGGTTGAAACCCATCGGTAGGAACACCACCAACATCTGTACCCAATGCCAGGAACGGATCATAGGTCACTACGCCTGACATCAATGGAGCTATATTGGTTGCGCATGGTAAGCCCCACCAGTTGCAGGTAGCGTTTATGGTATGACCTGCATCATTCGTTGCTCCTTTTCCCATTGGATTGCCATTCATCAACACGCTGTTGTTGGTGGCATTGATGGTGCTTCCTGTGCCATTGGCTGTCAGGAAGGCAGTTACTGTTGTGGCACTGGCTACCGGATGGGTTATGAAGTTATTGGTGGCATTAATGGTTGCTCCTTGCTGAGCTATCATCGCAAATCCGTCGTTCCCACCCGCTGCAAAAGCATCATAACCATTGCCATCGATGATACTGTTGGTCACTGATACACTGACCTTTCCTCGCGCATCGATACCTCTGTTTCTATTATTTTGTATTAGCGCATTATTTACTGCTACTGTCTGTTTGACAGCGCCTGTACTAAAATCTGCTATGTATATACCCCCGCTGGACTGCGATGGCTTGCCTGTACCATTGATACTGCCATTATTTACATCCAGTGCAATGGTTTCTGTTGTGGTGCCACCACCTGTAAAGCTGTATATTCCTGCATGGAAATTTATATCAGGTATTACAGAACTTCCTGCAAACATACTCATGATTACATTATCCACTTCGACCTTTGATGAAGCGTAAGGCGCTGCGCCCGTCAAGGTATTTACCACAGCTACTCCCTGCATGACCCCTTTGATGGTTCCACCGGAGATCTCCTGCTTGACAGACGCTGGATTTATATTATGAAGGACATACCCATAGTGACCATCCTGGATTATATTGTCAGTGACTGTCAATGGAATGGCTCCATTGACGCCATTAAGTAAAATACCTACGGTAGGCTGACTGACATCTCCATTAAATTGTGTGGTCATATCAACACAGTTCAAATCGATGGTACCGGCTGCAGTTGCTGTATTCAGACCGGTAATATTGATGCCTATCCAGTCTGCTGCAATTTTATTATTTCGTACAGTAAAGTCGGTAAAGCCTGTGCTGGCAATGCCTGTCCTTCCTGTGATATCAAATCCATCGATGGTGACACCTGTGGATGATATCGTAAACGCAGTACCCACTCCACCTGCCACGATACTTTCGGCACCCAATCTGGTGGCGCAAGGTTGGCCAAACTGGGCACCTTTGATTGTCACAGGTTTGGTGACGTTGACATTTTGATTGAAAGTACCCGGACAAACATTCACGTTAAATCCATTGGAAGCTGCATCTATACCACGCTGGATACCAAGGGTATTGGTGGTCACGTAGTCATTGTTGGCAGTCCAGGTAACCAGACCCAAACCAACAAAATCAAGTGCATGGTACACACGATCTTCTATGGCACATCCGCCCACTGCACCAAAGGTTACTCCACTGGTCGCATCTATGCTCATGGCAGTTGCGTTGACGATATCATGGCCTGTTCCGAATGCCCCGGTAGCCGGGAAAGATAAACCGGATAAAGTTTGTGAAGGATCTGCAGTAATGCTCTCAAATCTAAGACCTGTTGCATCTGCTGCACTGCGTGTATTTACCACTGTGTTTAAGAAACTAAGGTTGTCGATATTGGTATAATTGCGAACCTTAATCATCGTCTTATTGGAAGCGGTCAGATTATCCGGGTTTCCGGTAAAACTACAATTGTCAATGAGAACAGTACCCGCTGCACCGGTTGGTGAGCCTAACGCACCTTTACCACGAAGATCCATCGCTGTGGCAGCATAAGTATTGAAGGTCAGGTTTTTGAACGACCCATTTCCATTAAACCTTTGCATAAATATGTCTGAAGCATACGTTGATAAAGCCGTTCCTCCGGAACCATTGTCTTCAAACTGTACACCTTCAACAGTAATATTACTCAATATCTGCGCATCGTTGCCCGCAGTGATCAAACCTGAATACCGGTTGTTTTTGATCAGACCATTTTTAATGTATATGCCATTTGGTCCGTCTCCAACCATACCTAAACCAAGGTTGATACCCAGGTCATTGTTCTGGAACCGGCAGTCCCAGATATTTATTTTCGCAGGTGAAGTTGTATTTGTTCCGTTGAATATCAATCCGGCAAAACGGTAATTATCCGCATATACATTGTATAAATTGAGATAATACACAGGAACGGTCACATTAATTCCATAATCGTTGTTATTCAGAATATCTGTTGTCTTTCCCTGACAATATATGTTCTGTATCTCCAGTGAGTTGCCGGTACCTCCCGGTGCGATACCATCTACCGTAATGGTAATGGCATTACCTCCTATCGTTGATGTGTTGATAAACGATGCCGGTGCAAAGAAAGGATTTTGTGCACCAAGTATTTGCAATCGTTTATTTACTACGACATTTTCTACATAAGTACCAGCACAAACATTAATCACTTCTCCATCTGATGTGGTCGGAGCATCGATGGCTGCCTGAATGGTTGCAAAATGAAGCCCGTCTGTGGTATTGGTTACCGGCAGATATAGCACAGTTGCAGATATCGTAGCGGTAGACAAATTAGCATCAGTCACTGTAATGGTGTAAGCTCCTGCTGCTAGTGGCGTGATAGTATGCACACTTGTTGCTGCTACCGGACCACCTGAAGAAGGACCTGCCCATGAAATATTATATGGTCCTGTGCCCCCACTGAAGGTTACTTCAATCGAACCTGTAGTTGGGCCACATAAAATATGTGTTGGTCTTGCCGACGAAACTTCCACTGGCGTGCCAGTAGCCGGAATAGGTTGGAAACCGCAACTAGAATCTTGATCATCCTCATCGGTCACCCAAGGTATATAATCCACTACTCCATCATTTTTCGCTGCTACTGTAGCAGCTGCTGCTGAGCCATACCAGTTGCTTTCTGCATTCACAGATGTGCCCATAACATTACTTACTCCAAAAACCATATTTGTAAAGCTGTTATCATTTATCATAACACTTGCAACCCCTACATTATCTTCAACACGAACACCCACGGCATCAGTATTGCCTTTGTGGTCAACAAAATTATCCATAATGTTACTAGCTACTATAGCTCCAGGTGTTTCTCCTTCCAAACCTACACCGTGCGACCATAATCCTTCTAAACTTGTAATTGTATTATTTGTAACACTTGGGTTGTTTGCTTTACCAGGAAAAGATGCACTTGCTCCTACGTTAATGATCACTCCATATGCACCTTTTCCCCCATCTGCAAATGCTGATATTGATGCAGTAATCGAACTTACAGTGTTACAGGTTATTGATAGATTATCAATATCAAAAGCTGCATTTGAAAATCCTGCACCAATACCTACACCACTTCCGTTATTAGATTTGGCTGCAGCTCCTGTCAATGATGTATTGGCTCCACCACGAATATTGTCGACGCAGTTGTTATTAATATCTACATTACTCATATTGGCTGATGATCCCATTTCAATGGAGATTCCATATGTAGCTCCACTACCGGAAGTCGCATTTCCTATATCTGTAACGATATTATTTTGAATTGTCGCATTACTGTTGCCTTTATTATATACACCAAATGATCCTGTTGGATTAGTAATAGTAAATCCGTCTATTGTTACATCAGGTGCATCAATCTTCACAGCCATTCCACCAGAACCAGAAATAATACTTTCTGTAACACGAGTACCTGATGGGCAAGCTATTCCAACATTTGCACCATTTAAGGTAAGTGCTTTATTTATAATCACATTCTCATTGTAAGTCCCAGCAGACGCCGTAATTTCATCATTTGGTGAAGCTGCATTGATTGCCGCCTGAATAGAACAATAAAGGTTACCTGTGTTTGTATTTGTTACCACACCACCAGGGCCATCTGTTCCATTACATGAATTTGGTACTGGCTGGAAACCAGCATTTGCACTATTATCAGATCCATTGGTTAACCAAGGGCAATAGTTCACAACACCAGTTATTTTAGCAGCCGGCGTTGTAGGCGCACCATACCAGTTACATGTTGCATCAACACTTAAATTAGGTATTCGGTTATCAATCGCCCAATCCTCTACTGCACCAGACAAATCGTTATCGTGAATTTCCAAACCACTAACATTGGCACCCATCAAAATGGTAATATGTGATGTGTTTGCACCAAAAATATTTCCGGTAAAGTTTAATGCCTGGGCACTTTCTATTACCCATCCTCTTGTGTTTGAAATGGTATTGTTACTGATATCACCTGAACCCGCACTTAAATAGCCTGGCTGGCGAAGTGATTCAATGATATTATTATCCATTAAAATACCCGTTACAGGACTGGCAGACCAAACTGTTGCCCTTGTAACTTGTGTGGCACCATATACATAGGTACCTGAAAACTTATTATTTAAAATTTGAGTGTTGCTTTGGAACACTCCAAGAATTGAACCTTCCGCTCCAGCCCCTACTACTTTAAAATGTATGTCTTTCACTGTAATTCCGGGTGCATTAAGTGTTAATGCAATTGATGGATTCACATTAAACCATGAAGAAGACATTTCCACAATAGTATTATCACGACCATGCCCTTGTAAAGTGATATCGTTATTAATACTACTATGAGATGATAAGCTATGTGTGCCATCACAAATATCTACAATATCTCCATTTTGAGATGCTGCAATTGCAGCTTGAATAGTAGCAAAATAGGTTGTTGGAGTAACTCCTGAAAGTGTAATAGGTAAGTACTGGACTGTTGCAGTGGCTGTAGCTGTTGTACCATTGGCACTGGTGACTGTGATGTTGTAGCTGCCAGCAGATAAAGATGGAATAACATATCCGCTAGAAACAGGACTTTCAGAACCACTGGATGGACCAGACCATGCAATACTGTATGGAACAACCCCGCCACTAAATTCTACTTCTATTGATCCTGTCGTAGAGCCACACAGGATGTGGAAAGGTGTAACATCATCTACCATAACGCCATTACCACATGTAGCTTCAGGTTGAAATCCCTGTACAAGTGGCTGAACATCAACATTAGTAGATAACCAGGGTATATAAGTTACAGGTCCATTGATTTTAGAAGCATTAGTAGCTAAAACTGTGGAACCTAGCCAGTTACATGTGGCATTGACTGTTTCCCCTGATTGGTTTTGAATATTTTGAAAACTATTATTGTAAAGTGAATTTTCATTGATGGACACGGTTGATGCAAGACTTACAGATGACCCAACTCTGATGCCTCTATAATTGTTATATATCTCATTATTTGTAATCACAATGTTTTTTATAGGATATCTTAAATAAATAGCACCGTTCGCTGTTGATCCGCAATTTCTGACTGTGTTATTTAAAATATCGACTCTACTGGTATTAATATAGATACCAATTCCTGATGTACCAGTATTCCCGTCAATAGTATTATTTGAAACAATAGCATTATTTAGAAAAAGATGGTTTTTGTTATCATCACCACCATCTTTGTCACCTACTTTAATCCCATCAGCTGCACTATTATTATATAAATAATTGTAATCTACTAACATATCCGGTCCATTGTCATAAAGATAAATTACACCATCAGCAGAAGATGATGAGTAGATTTCATTGTGTCTGGCAAAGGTATTGGTAGACCCACAACAAAGATTGATTCCATCTCCTGTCGTAGAAAAAACACGACAGTATTCAACACCTCCACCGGAAACATTTCTAAGTTGTATGCCTTCATCTCCAGGTGTAGCTGAATTTCTGACAATACAATATTTAACAATAACACCATTTCGCATTGGAGATCCTGTAGGGGTAGAAATAAGATCACCTTTCCCATTCCTTACTTCCAACCCATTTAAAATGACGCCCGGTGCAGTAATGCTGAAGATAGTTAAAAGTGATCCTCCACCATCCACAATCGCTTCTGATGCATCGCCCGGTGTCCTAAATCCTGCGGCAGTTCTTGGATCCACACCCATCTGTGGTCCATTGATAGTAACAGGTTTATGTACATTGATGCTCGACGTGATATTATATACTCCTGCTGACACGGTTATCACATCATTATCATCCGCATCGTCAATGGCATCCTGTATATTACAGTAAAACAATGTCTGGTTTTCATTTTTCACCGGACCTGAATTGACTGCAATGGAAACATTATTATTCAGGGTAACAGGAACTTCTACAAATAAATTATTTCCTGCTTCTATTACTGCAGGTGTTCCTGTGATATTCACATTTAAAGTGGCCGGGCTGCTGATGACCTTCAGTGTGATGGTCAAAACTTCAGTACCAGCTCCTAAAGTTGCTCCATACGGTGCAAAATCACCATCAAACCATGTATACGTTAATGTACCGGCTCCCAATCCTATTGCAGGAGCATCTCCGTCAATCGTGACAGGCGCATTGCTGATATACTGTAATTTAGATTGATCCCAGTTGACACTGTACTGTAAAGTACCCAAATTGTTAAAGCCACTTACTGCCTTAATGGAAATCACAACATTGTCTCCGCACGCAGCCACATTTACATTTGATGTAGAAGAAAGAGTAAGTTGTGCCTGTACGGCTGTCATCGGCAGTAACACCATGACAAACACAAAAATGGATATCTGTCTTAAAAAATTGTTCATGTCCGTTTTTTTAAATTTTAAGAAACTGTTACAATCGTGTAACTTTTTTATTGTCAATGAATTTAATGCTAACTTTTCCATCATCTTCGTATTTGTATCATTTTACGCATCAGAATTCCTTTATCAGTCACCAGTTCATAGAAGAGTATACCTGATCCATTGGCAAATGAAAATACTTCTTCATGATATCCGGAAGGATATTTCCCCTTACGTTCTGTGATAAACTGTCCTTCACTGTTGTACACTTTTATCGTTGCTTCACCTGCTACAGGCAATTCAAAGCCAATGGTAGTCTGTTCATGGAATGGATTCGGTCGGTTTTGAAGTAACCGAAGACCTTCTTTATTTTCCACCTCCGTCACTGCAGATACCACATCATATACCAAATCTATTCCAGCTGCTTCATACGTATATTTATATGCCTGTGCAGGAATATTGAGCTCATCTATATGCAGAACATCGCTTAGATTGATACCGTCTTTAAGGGATCTGAATCTCAGTACAAATACCTCACTGCCATCAGGAATAGTAAAGCCTGTCGCTCTGGACCAAACCGCTCTCAGCTCACCTCCGGATATATTAAATGTACCAAAGTTACCCGCACTAAACGGAATAAACTCACTTGCAATCACCTGCTCGAACTGAAGTTGATCTGTATCAAAAGACATGGCCAATTGATAAGCGCCTATTTCATTAAAATTCTTTACTTTGAAGACCACGTCTATGTCTTCACCAACCTTGAGTACCCTGTCATTGGTAATCAGTGCCACATTAGGAATACCTCTGAGCGCGGCATTGGAAGTACCGTTGACATCTCCCAGTTTGATACCGATAAAATCATTGTTTGGTTGATTTCCACTAACTCCTGTCAATGCGATCGATTCAGCAAATCCCCAAGGAGGAAGTGTGAGTACCGGAGTGGATGGTACAAAGCGCCAGAATTTATTAAATATAGCATCAGTTGCTGGGTTACCCAAAATAGATTGATTAATAATTGAGGCATCAGCAGTGGTTACAGTATTTGATCTGTTGACATCTGCTGCTATCAGTTTGTACGGATCTGTAATAGGTGCTGCATTGGTGATATGCTGTTGAACAGCCATCGCATCAACAGCGGTAACTCCGTTCAGTCGATTGATATTTTTGGTTGGAGTAATGGTAAAATTACCATCTGCTACCAATGTGACCGAATAATTACCATCCACATCCGTATCATCTGATCCTGCTCCTGCACCGGTTACCGAGACTGTAGCGTCTTTTACTCCCGTAGCATCATCATGTTCCCAGATAATCTTTCCACTGATGGTTGTCAGTAAGTTAAAGGTTGCATGGATAGTCCGGTGTGAAGTCGCATTTGTAAATTCATAAGTTCCGCTTAAAATAGCAGCAGGATTACTTACTCCATCTACCAGTACATCCAGAATACCATATCCCATATCCGGTGTGATTGTATAAATCTGACCTGCTCCTGAGCACAATGTTGTCACTCCTGCAGGAGAAATACTACCGCCGGCACCAGCCGTGGCTGTGATATCCCAATCCGGTTTCACAGAAATTACAAAATTTTCAGGAGTACCTTCACAACCATTTACTACCGGTGTCACCGTGATGGTTGCGATCTGTGTAACATCAGTCGTATTGGTGACAACAAAGGAAGTGATATTTCCAGTACCTGAAGCTGCCAGTCCTATTGACGTATTGTCATTACTCCAGTTGTACGCAACACCGGTCAGGTTATTTCCTGTAAATGTTACCGCTGCTGTATTTGTACCCGGACAAAGTAAAAGTTGATCAGCCACAGCGTTAACAGTAGGTGTAATAGGTGAAATATCTGTTTGGATGGTACCTAAACCTCCACCGGTAACTACTCTTATTCCATTCAAAGTGTTCAGGCTGAATGTGTTTCCTGTGGTGGTCACGTTGCATAATTCCGGTGAGTTACCACGACCGAAGTAGTTGTCAGCCAGATTGGTTTGATTACCATTGTGTAAAGCGTCATTTGAGCCCTGATTGGCGACATAAGGTGTATGTCCTGCCTGTAGCTGAATGGCTATACCGTTATTAATAAGCATGTTTGTATTCACTACATGATTGGTACCTTCCACTACGATACCAAAGCCGGTACTGGATGATGTTCCGTTTGTTTGTTTGTATCCCGTGACGGTATTATTCGTTACAGTAACCCCATTGGGTACATCGACATTTCCATTCAATACACCACGTCTGAATACTGCAATACCTGCTCTGTCTCTAAGGTCAATATCCTGAGTAGTTAAGGTTACTGAGTTGTTATTTACAGTAACTCCACCTGCGGGATTTTTAATCTCAATACCAAATCTGCCACCACCAGTAATTGTATTTCCCTGGATAAGATTGGCACCGACTGTAGCGTTTAATCCAATCAATCCAATGGCATTATCACCTGCTCCTACATCTATGGTATTACCTACCACAGTTACTGCTGAAGCATTTCCGTCTGACAATTCTATACCACAACATCTGTTGTTGCTTAGCGTGTTATTACTAATATTGATGTTGGTTTTTAATCCATTCCAGATGACTATACCTCTGGCACCTCCGCCATTGTTGGTCACCATTGAGTTGGTAACAGTTACGTTATTAATACCACTTCCCAGCCCGTTTGCATAAAAACCAGAGGCATTCGTATTATTCAACAAAGCCACAGTATCGACAACAAGATTACTATTGTTTTGGATACCATAAATACCGGCATGGCTATTACCATCTGCACCCGTAAAGTTTTGTACAGTAAGATTTTTAATGGTAATACCAGTGATGCCACTGTTTAATACTATACCGCTTCCAGGAGCTGCGCCTGTAGTGATTCCTGACCCGCTAATGATGTATAGCGTTTTATCATTGGTAATACCCCTGAGTGTCAGGTTTGATTTATCGATGACCACTTTTTGGTTGTAGGTACCTGCCTGCAGATTGATGATCTCAGGTGCATCTGCATATTTGATACCATTATTGATCTGGTCAATCTTGGTAAATGGAGGTGGTCCAACTAAGCTGAAATTATTAAGGAACTGCTTTCCAGCTACGTATGTCACTTTACCTTTTCTACCTGCATATGCTTCCTTATGGTACATTCTTGCTTCCACATCAAATAATTGTGCATGAGTAAGCGCACCAAAAGATACACCGTTAAGTGTTGAAGAAGTGATATTAAGTCTGAAAGATTCAGCTACATTAACACAGTTTATCATTGTTGAAGCAACATTATTTATAAAATTATTGGATCCGAGTACATAAGAACCCGCTGTAGGTGTGGCACCACCCAATGAAATATGTGTTCCGTTATTATTAATAGTATTACCTGAAATAGTCACATTATTATTATAATCATCGACGTTCATTGCTGTTCTGCAATTCTCAAAAGTATTACCTGAAATATTCACCGTAAATGCTCCCTGGTCTACATAAATTCCTCTGGCCCATGATTTATGGTTGCCAAACAATCCACCGGTTGCGTCCCCGGTAATTTTATTATTTAAAACTATTTTATTTCCTCCTGCGGTAGTGGTGGCCATTGCCCATATATCAACTGCTGCGTTTGACGGAGGTGTAGGTCCTGTCCTTTCAAATATACAATTCTGAACGGTATTAATTCCGCCACCATCCAATGCAAGTTGTGTTCCTGCTGTGACATCTGTTCGTTTGATATGTAAACCATCCAAAGTAGTATTGCCTGCATTATTGATATCAATGGAGCAGTTTAATAAAACCGCTTCCGGTGCTCTGATTAATGCTGTGCCCGATGTGCCAACATTCGGACCATTGATCGTAAGTGCTTTATTGATATTGATGGTCTCAGTGTAAGTTCCTGCACAAATATCGATCACTTCCCCTGCAACTAACGCGTTTATGGCATCCTGAATGGTTGAGTAGTAAGTGTATACTGGACCGACGGAAGTTCTTCTGACAGGTAGATTCGAAACAGATACCATAGTAGAAGCTGTTGATCCATTTATATCAGAAACTGTCAATGTATATGTTCCATTGGTAAACGCCCCAAAAGCAATCCCGCTGGTGCAAGCTACCGGACCTCCCGAAGTTGTACCCGTCCATGATGCAGTATACGGAGTAACTCCACCAGTAAAGTACACCGTTATCTGCCCGTTGTTCTGACAGTATTGATTCGGGGTTGATGAAACAGAACTGATGACTACCGGTGAGCCGGTACAAGAATATTTGTCCACACCAGACCATGGGTAAGTAGCTCCTGCCATATCAGGAACAAGCCATGCATCATAATCTACATTACCTGAAACCATCGCTGGTATATTATTTCCAATTGGTGTTCCCCACCAGTTACAGGTTGCATTAATATCTGCAGTTGTTGTACTGGCTATACCGAAGTTGGCATTGCCTGTGATACTATTGCTGTTAATGCTGATACCAGGATCGGTACCTGTATTATTATCATTTCTGAGGACTAAGATTCCGGCAGTTGCAGGTTGTGCAGCACTTGCATTATTTGCAATCCTGTTATTAGTAATTGAAACTCCGGTTGCGCTTGCACCGACACGTGGACGTACCCAGATACCGCCACCCAAATCAGCACCGCTTGTACGGTTGCCGGTAATCGTAGAGTTGGTCACTGTGACATTGCTGTAACTGCCCTGTCTCCAAGTAAAGTAAATACCGGCACCTACACCAAAAGCTGATGCATTACCATTGTTCGTTACCGTTAATCCTGTCAAGGTCATATCCTTACCTTTATTAAAGAGCAAACCAAATACACCGTTGTTATCAAAAGTGGTGTTAGTAATAGTTACATTCTTCAGGTCTTCACTGTTGTCTAAACTGTTGTTTGCACTAGCAGACAAACCAAATGAGTTGCCGTTCATTTGACCTCCCGTAATGGTTAAGCCATCGATTTTTGCACTTGCAGCAATTTCAAGTCCATTACCATTCACATTCAGCTGTGTGTTTTCGATTGTAAGTCCCGTGATTGTAGATGCCGCATCAACAAAAATTCCGCGATTGTGTTGGTTGGAAATCACGTTCTTAATGGTGATGTCTGAAAGTGTACTATTCATGTAGATACCTCGTGATGTACTAACACCAGAAGGACCCACGATTGCTATATCCTTAATGGTCACATTACTGGCAGCTATAGTAATAAAGTTAGCCTCGATTGCAGGGCTAAGTTTTTCCAGTAAGGTATTGTCCGCACCAAATCCTGATATGGTTACTTCCTTGTTAACAGTCACCAATTCGTCATAGTTACCAGATGATACTGCTATATAATGACCTGCTCCGCTTATTGTAGTAGGCGCATCTATGGCTGCCTGTATGGTCATATGGCTACTTATGATATTAGTTGCAGGAAGGATAGGATCCTGGTCATAAACCACCACTGGACCCACACCTATACATGAAAACTTATCTGTACTCCATGAAACTACATTGCCATAATCATTGTCCAGCCTTAGGAAAGGTAAAAAGTTTGCAGAACCAGTTATACTTGCTGCAATATCAAAAGCGTCTTCTGTGCCATACCAGTTGCAAGTGGCAACGATGGTACCGCTTCCGCCGTGATTGATGGCTGCACCGCTGACATTAGTGAAATCATTATTGGTTACTGAAATATTAGCACCATAGTCAACAGCTGCAGCCGTTGAGAAGGCCTTGCCTGTTCCTGTGATGCTGAAGGAGTTGTTCTGGATAGTCGCACCGCCGGACATTACTGAAGGTGAACCGTTCTCAAAGCGAATGAGCTCACGTGCCCCGGCGTCATCAGAAGTGAAGAACTCGTTATTAGAGATCACTACCGTTGCGGTCGGTCCGTTCATCAACAGGTTGCGCTGACCCTTCATACCTGTAAACTTGTTGCCGGTGATGTTCAGGTTCTGTGACCATAGCTGGGTGGTGATACCTGCAAAGCCTGAACCGGTTCCGAAAGCTGTAAAGCTATTGTAACTGATGTTACCGGAGATATGCGGGTTGCCGCTCAGTGTTGCAGAAGATCCGCCAAGCCAGATATAACGCTTAGTACCTGTAGTGTTACTGCTGATCTCAATAAGGTTATTGAGAATGTTGCTTTGCGTAGCGCCGCTGGCCCAGATGATATTACCCTGGTTAGGTGCAGTGCCCGGTGATGTGTAATCAGCGCCCACCAGCTTGAATCCATCTATTGTATAGCTGGTCACTCCCGACGCAACCGTGATGAGCGAAGTAGTAGCCGAAGCAGATGTGATGATCGCCTCTGCCACGCGTGTGCCATTGGCGTTGTTTAGTCCGGTGTTCGGCCCTTTGATCACCAGCCCGTTTTTGCCGGCGATGCTCAGGTTCTCGTTATAGGTACCTGCATCAACATAAATTGTATTACCATTATTTGCAACCATTATTGCTTTTGCTACAGTGGCAAACGGCGCAGATGGTGTACCTGGGTTATTATCATCTCCTAATGCTGTCGTGTAAACATCACCCGTTGCACTATTATCGTTTACATATAGTGTAGTACCGTATATTATTGCTGATGTAGATGTGTTTGCCTGACACCCGTTAGCGTCAGTCACCGTAAGATAATATGTTCCATTAGCATTTACGGTAGCATTTGTAATACTTGGGTTTGCATCATTTGATACAAATCCGTCCGGGCCAGTCCATGAGTAACTGTAAGTCATTGTACCACCCAACACATTTGAGCTAAGGTTTAGTGTGCTTCCTGCATAAATGGGACTATCATTTGTGGATGTAGCCATCAAAACATCAGGTTGTGTGATTACCAATGCTGGATCTAAAATGGCGGTACATCCGGAGGTGCTTCCGTTGGCATCGGTAACCGTAACACCATAATTGTTTGCTATAAGACCGCTGATGTCTTCGGTGGTTGCACCGTTACTCCATGAATATGTATAAGGAGGAGTTCCGCCGGATACAGTCAAATTGATAGTACCGGTTGCAGTACCGTTACATGTTACATTTGTTTGTGTAGTGCTGACAGCCACAGGAGCCGCGGGCTGGGTTATTGTTGTGGAAGTAGAAGTAGTACATCCGCTTAATGCCGCTAAACCATACAAGGTAACAGCCGGTACTGTGTTGCTGATTCTGAAGTCCTCGAAATAGAAGCCATTGCCGGATGTGGCGGGCACCGCAGGATTGGCTACCCGGAAAAGCAACGCGTCCACTGCCTGGAGGCGTGGAACTGCGGGAGTTATGCGCTCAAAATTATAATAATACGTCTCCCACGTTGTTCCTGTATGTATCAGTGATCCGTTCAACCAGACCTTTACGATATCGTTGCCGAAAATATCGCCACCGCCAGTAGATACCCCATCTACAAATGTAATGGCCATTTCAAGGGTATGCAGAACTGTATAAGGAAGACCTGTCGCTATTGTTGTACCTGGGAAAGTAGCTCCGTTAGCACCAGCTTCTGTGAAAATAAGATCGAAACCTGTCGAGCCGTTGTCCACTATGCGCAGTAAACTCATACGAACTGAAGACTGCTTAGCGCTTGGTGAAAGACCGAGCGAAAGACCGCTTTGCGCCGCTCCGGTTACTGACCGGAATTTTAGTTTGGTATAGAAAGTATTGTTTGCAGCATATGCACCAAACTGAGCAGGGTTAAAAGGAGAACTTCCGATCGTCCCTCGGTTATTCCAGAGAGCAGCATTGGTTTCTCCCGCTACCTGTCCGGATGTGGCAGAAAACACTTGTGATGTATAGGTATTGCTGGTAATCGCGTTGGACATGCGGAAAACCTTACGATTGCCGTTGACATCGTTTACCTGAATGACCTGCTGATCCCATTTGCCAACTGTTGTAGCTGTCGTAAAGGCATCACGAGTGGTCCATCCATTCTGCAGGTCGACAGTACCCGCTAAGGTACCCGGCTGCGCACCTCCCGGCAAATGAGTGGTGGAGAAAGCATCGAAGTAAGGTGTATTGTCTGCAGCTAAGATATTATCGTTGACAGTCACCGAATATGGTCCGGCAGCCAGACTGATTATATCCTGAGTAGTCGCTCCATTGCTCCAAAGGTATGTATAAGGAGCTGTTCCACCGCTTACCGAAAGGTCGATAGAGCCGGAAGAAGCACCATTACACAATACATTTACTTGGGTTGAAGTACCCGTTAAAGGATCTGGTTGCGTGATGGTAACCGTAGCCGTAGCAGCGCAAAGATTCGCGTCATTCACGGTGACAGTATATGTGCCGGCCACAAGACCGCTGGCGGTGGCAACTGTAGCTCCATTACTCCAGAGGTAGGTATACCCTGGAGTGCCGCCGGCTGCTGTTACTGTAGCGGATCCCATGGATCCCCCGTTGCAGATTACATTGACAGAATTGCTTATGTTGGCAGTTGGCACCGTAGGAGCCGTTATAGTTACATTGGCAAACCCCACCTCGCAATCATTGGCATCCTTCACGTCGATAGTGTAGGTACCCGCTGTCAGTCCGCTGAACACGTTGCTAATCTGATAAGTACCGCCATTTAGGCTGTATTGATAAGTGCCGGTACCGCCTGAAGCAGTTACCGTGATGGCACCATCAGATGCACCGTTGCATGAAAGCTGCGAGCCATTGTAATTGGATGTAACAGCACCGCTACCGGTGTTCTGGGTAGGCTGGGTGATGGTGAAGCTGGCCGTGCCTTGGTTGGTCATGAGACCGCAGAAGTCAGTTACCGTTACGCTATAAGTGCCTGCAGCCAGACTACTGATATCTTCAGTAGTAGCTCCGTTAGACCATAAATAAGTGTATGGTGCCAAGCCGCCGCTCACCGACAAGTTGATCGAGCCGTTGCTGTCGCCGAAGCAAGAGGTGATGTTCACCTGCGTGCCCGTAGCCACAACAGCTGTTCCGCCGTTGCAGGAACCCGAAGGCTGGAAGCCTGTAGCCGCATTGCCATCCGTGTCGGCGGTGATCCATGGGGTGGATGTGGCACTACCGACGATATCGCCAGCCAAAGGACCGCACTGCTGACCCCACCAGTTGCACGTGGCAACGATGGTACCGCTTCCTCCATGGTTGATGGCTGCACCGCTGACATTAGTGAAATCATTATTTGTTACTGAAATATTAGCACCATAGTTAACAGCTGCAGCCGTTGAGAAGGCCTTGCCTGTTCCTGTGATGCTGAAGGAGTTGTTCTGGATAGTCGCACCTCCGGACATTTCTGTAGGTGAACCGGCCTCAAAGCGAATGAGCTCACGTGCCCCGGCGTCATCAGAAGTGAAGAACTCGTTATTAGAGATCACTACCGTTGCGGTCGGTCCGTTCATCAACAGATTTCGCTGACCCTTCATACCTGTAAACTTGTTGCCGGTGATGTTCAGGTTCTGTGACCATAGCTGGGTGGTGATACCTGCAAAGCCCGAACCAGTTCCGGCAGCGGTGAAACTATTGTAACTGATGTTACCGGAGATATGCGGGCTGCCACTCAGTGTTGCAGAAGATCCGCCAAGCCAGATATAACGCTTAGTACCTGAAGTGTTACTGCTGATCTCAATAAGGTTATTGAGAATGTTGCTTTGTGTAGCGCCGCTGGCCCAGATGATATTACCCTGGTTAGGTGCAGTGCCCGGTGATGTGTAATCAGCGCCCACCAGCTTGAATCCATCTATTGTATAGCTGGTCACTCCCGACGCAACCGTGATGAGCGAAGTTGTAGCCGAAGCAGATGTGATGATCGCCTCTGCCACGCGTGTTCCATAGGCGTTGTTCAGGCCGGCGTATGGACCGTTAATCACTAAACCGTTTTTGCCGTTGATCGTTATATTTTCAGTGTAGGTACCTGCAGCAACTGCAATGGTATGATTATTTGAAGCAGCATTAATAGCCGATTGGATTGTACAATAATATCTGTTGGTGGTTACGTTGTGTACAGGACCTGCTTCTGTCAAAGCAAATGATACCTCATCAGGCGCACCACAATCTCCGGTCACACGGGCAATACGTTGTACCCGTTGCTGCACCCGGAAGTGACAATCCGGTTCCAAGATTAGAACCCGTACCATTCGGGCCGGTATACCAGGTTACTACAGCACCATCACCTATCACACCATTTGCAGTGAGTGTTGTGGTTTGCTCTGCGCAGATTGGGTTTGCTGTCGGCGTAATACCGGTAATATCTACATTTGTTTTTGCATTTACCATAAAACTTATTTCTGCTGTACCACAGTGACCTGTGACATACGCGTAATAAGTGCCCGGACCAACGGGGTTGGATGTTAATCCTGAACCAACTGGTGTACCAGTTCCGCCAGTTGCCGTCCACCAGGTAACTGTGGCTCCATCACCCATCACACTATTGGCAGAAAGCGTTGTAGTAGCATCACCACATATAGGATTTGCAGCAGCGCTTATGGAAGCTATTGATGGTGGAACACAAGCCTCAGCAACGCTAAACTCGCTGAAAGATGTTGCTCCTGTAATTTGAGTACTTGTAGCTGTTTTGGTGCCAACTGTAGGGGCTGACCATGAACCGCCATCTTTTTTCCCAACTATAAAGTTATTTGGATCTGCACCACCGGCAATATCACCGGCAGAGAAGTGGAAAGTAGCGTTATAATTATTAA
Organism: Saprospiraceae bacterium; assembly: GCA_016714445.1. GTDB lineage: Bacteria > Bacteroidota > Bacteroidia > Chitinophagales > Saprospiraceae > OLB9. The sequence continues at coordinate 90,173 of JADJNF010000010.1, forward strand.
AAACGACACCTGTGTTTGTGACGGTCCACTTTCTGTTTACATATTTGGTTTGGCTGAGTCCCGATCCTCCGGGTACTGCTCCTATGGCAGGTGGACCACCAGTCACTGCTGTGGTTGGTGTCAGATCACCGGAAGCAGTAACATTTCCAAAACTCACATCTACTCCACCATAGACATTGGCATCACCGACAGCTAAGGTACGTGCAGTTGCACCGGTAGGAATACATACTTTAAGATTGCCATTTACCCAACCATTGGTTCTGGAGATATCACCTGTACAAATCACTTCGACCTGATAGCCATCTGTATTTATTTTACCATTGGTGAGTGTTAAGGTTTTATTGCATAAAAGGTTATCACCCAAAATTAAATCACCTGATGCTTTGTCTACCACCACAAAATCAAGTTCTAAAAGTTGACCTCCGATGGTTTGATCTGCTGTGCCATCAAAAAATACAGCTCGGTCTTTTGTGTTAATAGTTCCATAGTGATTAAAATCTCCTCTGATTTTCAGGTCACCTCCCAAAACGTCAGAAAGGGATAAAGTACCAAAAAGATCCAAATTACCATTTATTTCGAGTGGCTGGGTCATGTCATTGGCTCCAAAGTCCATGTATAAAGCTGAGCTTGGGTTTATCGTGAGATCGCCTCCACACCTTCTGAGTACACCAGTACCTGCATTACCAAGGTCTAAAGATGTATTATTTGTTATCAGTACATGGTGCGGATATCCAGGATTGAATGTACTACTCCACTCCATTCCTCTACTGTAAGTACCTCCAGTATTGTAAGACAAGGTGGAAGCAGAGCCATAATTAGGAGCAGTGCTGAAATATCCACCTGGATTAATTTCCACAAATCCATCCAATGTTACCGCGGTTCCTGCAACCTGACTGTGTATTTCGAAATTACCGCTCACAGTTCTGCTTACATTCATCTGAATACCTCCCGTACCAGACACATGTACATTCGTAGGGCGAGTAGCTTCTGCTGAAGGCCACCATACTTCGTTATTGATACCATAAGGTCCGGAAGTATTGGCAAATTCCAAAGTACCTCCTATTCCAAATGTCCAATTACCTGTATTACCAGGATAACCGCCTTGTTCGATTTTTAGGATACCGTTTATTATTACGTTTCCACCATTTACATTTGATGTGGAAGAAACTGCATAAGTTCCATTAATGATCAGATTTACGCCAGATGCAACATACACTGTACCTCCGCTTCCCACTGTCAAATTATTTAAAGTCTGATTAGTCAGTACACGTAAGGTGCCACCATTAACTACTACATTGCTGCTTGATGGTAATGTATTTCCACCTGTTCTATTGAGATCTAAAGTACCGCCATTTATAGTAGTAGTACCTGAATAAGTATTGGTATTGGTCAGTGCTAGAGTACCAGCTGCAGTTGCATCAACGGTGAGATTTGAGCCTGTACCACTAACTACACCACCAAAAGTATAAGTACCGGTTCCTCCTATTATAACGGTACGTGATGTACCATTACCCAGTGCCATATTGTTACTAAATGTTATGTTTGCAGAAGATGATGCCAATCCTGTGGTAGCACCAATAGTAAAATTACCGCCTATTACAATTCCATTGGGATATTTACCTGTAAGATTTTGATTTCCATCAGCCGAAATAGTACCTCCATTTACAATAAGTGAATTTGTAGGCTTAAAACCCATTGCGTTTATACCTCTTAAAACCACAGTTCCAGAATTAAGTGTAAACCCTCCACCATACGCCCCTCCTGAAAGTGCTAAAACACCGTCTCCGTTTTTAATATACCCAGCTGTAGTTGAAGTGGTCCAAGCTTGAGTACCAAAATCAAGAGTAACCCCAGGAGCAACATCAATTGCTACTATGCCATCGGCATGATTAGAAATGGTGCCACCATTTGAGCCTATAGATGCATTTGCCGAAGCGTTAATACCAGCTACTGTAATGGATGCTCCCGTAAAAGAAGCAACATTTTGAAAATTAATGATAGCGCCACCTGTGGTATTCAGAGCAGATGTATAAGGCCCAGCCGGATTGGTACTCCAAACACTTCCACTTAACGTTCCCGATGTACCAAAATAATTGTTGGTTTGTGCAACACTTGACTGGATAGCCACCATTGTAAACAGACATGATAAAATGGACATAGTTACCATCTTCCATGATCTGAAGGATGATGTTAGTTTAAAGTTTTTCATTCTTTTAGGTTGAAGATTGTATAAAAAAGAAGACTGGTTAGACTTGGTTTTATGGTCAGAAGGGCCTGATAGATTATTTTGTGGATGGAAGTAATTCATATTAAGATGGTTTTATCGCTTTTAAAATGAAATTATAGTTTGATATATTATGATGAGATTTTGTGTAAAAGGGAACCTTCGGGAGGGATGTTTATTTTGGCATCGTGGATGCCGGAGTGGATGTACCAGTATATTTCCTGAGAAAAACCAAGATTGATGATGGTATTTGTGCGTATATTTCCAAACATCAGGTTTGCTGTTGCATTTTGGGTATCATCAGAAGTGAAAATATCCTGAACACTACACACACTAAAAGCCGCCACAATAATGGCCAGACAAGTGATTCCGTATGATTTTAAGTTAAAATAATTTTTTTCTTTGGTTTGTAATCTTTCAGTAGCACTGTACTTACATCGTCTAACTAATAGACTGTGTATTTTTGGGACATAGATTTTACTCATGTGCTCTCTATCTTTTAGGTTCAGTGAAAGTTGATTCAGGTTCAAATGTAATAGATGGTTTTGTATGATTTTTGACATTTGTGCCAACTGGTCAAAGGAATATTATAAGTGGTCGAAAAGGTCGTATAACCAGTATTATATTTTTTTATATGTATATTTATTTGGCATATTTTTGAGTTTTCAGGATAAATGTTGGGGGATTGCTAAATTGATGAATTGCTTATTTGTTGATTTGCTAAACTGCGGATTTGCGGAATTGCTAAGTTGTGGAGTTGTGGAGTTGTTGGACCTGCCCGCCTACTTCATAGGGGTCAGGCGGGGTTGTTAGAGTTGGTAAGTTGCTGAATTGCTAAGTTGTGGAGTTGCTAAGGTGCTGATTTGCTAAAGTGACAAAAAGCGTAGGTCTACCCTTTAGGGGCAGGGGGTAGCAGGGCATTGGGAGGTTGCTGAATTGCGGAATTGCTAATTTGCTAATTTGCTAAACTGCGGATTTGCGGAATTGCTAAGTTGTGGAGTTGCTAGACTGCGGATTTGCTAAATTGCGAAATTGCTGAATTGCTAAATTGCTGAATTGCTAAGTTGCTGAATTGCTAAGTTGTGGAGTTGCTAATGTGCACATTTGCAAAGGTGTGGAGTTGTTTGATCCCGATAGCAATCGGGAGTGGAGTTGTGGAGTTGTCTGAGTTGCGGAGTTATGCCTTTTTACCCTTTGTGTAACTTAGTGTCTTTGCGACTTTGTGGCGTATCTATATAGAGGTTGGGTGATCGGTGATTTGGCAATCAAGTGATGCACATGAGTAAAAATTGAGATGTACACTACATCTTTTTTAAATATTATTCAGGTTAAATCACCCACCCTGCTCTTGGTTCCCTTTTTACCAGGCTATTTGCTATGTCCACATTGGTTACCTTCATATTTTTTGCATCCCACATCAATTTTCTCCTGCCGGGATATTTTTCATTTTCTCTTAGATAATAACTTTTCATGGCCAGCACACCCAAAAGTATGGATTCGGTAAATGGTCCGGCGTACTCAAATGGTGAACTCAGTTCTGCTTTGCCATATCCTTTCATACAGGCATTGACCCATTGAATATAGTGACCTTCGGGTACTCTTTTGAGTTTTTGATCAACGACCAGATTGTCCATTTTGGAAGTAGGCAATAATCTTGGGTTTCTACCATAACAGTCAGCTATCATTTTCCCCTTGGTTCCTTCCATAATTATACCGCCACTCCAGTCACCCATAGGTTCGTCAGCGCCTAGTTCTTCCGGTCGTTCGGGTTTTATGCCACCATCCATCCAGGACAGTTTGATATCAGGTTTTCCGTTTTTGCCCGGGAAAGTAAAATACATCACCGATGATGATGGAAAAGACTCCGGTATCAGGACTTCATTGAAATTTTTGCCCCATATACCTGTAAAACTGCACTCAACGTCTGAAGGATAGTCTATCGGTAATATTCTGAAGGCAGGATCAAGGATGTGGCAGGCCATATCACCCAAAGCTCCGGTACCGAATGCGGTCCAACCTCTCCATCCAAAAGGAACATAACCTGAATAATAGGGAATAGCAGGCGCCGGACCCAACCAAAGATCCCAGTCCAGTTCATTGGGTGTACTCTGTATTTCTGATGGAGCCGGAATGCCCTGTGGCCAAATGGGTCGGTTGGTCCACGCTGATACTCTCGTAACGTCTCCTATCAACCCATCATCGTACATTTCTTTCATTTTTCTGACATCATCAAATGAGCCACCCTGATTTCCCATTTGGGTCACTATCTTATATTTAACTGCTGCTTCTGTAAGTGTTCGTGCTTCCGATATACTCCATGTTAATGGTTTCTGAACATACACATGTTTTCCTTTTTCCATGGCGGCCATGGCTGCTGCTGCATGCGTATGGTCGGGCGTAGAAATGGTCACAGCATCAATGTTTTTGTGTTCTTTATCCAGCATTTTTCGAAAATCCTTATAATAAGGAGCATCAGGAAAATTAAGCCTGGATTTTGCCGCTCTGCGATCATCCACATCGCAAAGAAAAGATATCTTCACATTGGGACTTTTGGCACATTCTGTCAGATCGCTTTCCCCTTTGCCGCCTGCACCTATACCGGCAATATATAACGTATCGCTAGGGGCTATGTGGTTTTTTCCTCCCAATACAAATCTCGGAACAATAGTAAACGCTGTAACAGCCAATGCGGATGTTTTTAAAAATTTCCTTCTTGATTTTTTTAAATCATTTTGCGGGCTATTTTTTCGATTGGGCTTCATGATAAACGCTTAATTTTAAATGTCAGTATTAATATATTTCAAAGATAATTATTTATGGTACAGCATCTATTTCTTCAAGACATATTTCGTAAAAAAAACCTTTTCGCAAAATTTTTCCTAACCTATTTGACCACTTCCTAAAGCCAATTGATATTACTTTATTTTATGATCATATCGGTAGACCATTGCCCAGCCGCCCAAATACTTTCAATCTCTCCTGATATGATGATTTTTTTCTCCTTCCAATTTACCAAAATCAACTCTCCTCCGTAAAGGACGTTTTAGGAAGACTTTTATTGGCTTTTGCGCCAAGCGCTTTGATATTTTCTGCCCGGGATACCAGATTTCCGGTACCTGAATTCAGTTTTTTCATCGAGTCATGATAGGTGCTTTGGGCTGTATTGAGCTGTTTTCCCAGTTTATCCATGTCATCCGCAAAACCTACAAATTTATCATACATTTTGCCCGCTTCTTCGGCAATTTCCATGGCAAAACGATTTTGTTTGTCATTGCGCCACATGGTATCAACTGTCTTTAAGGTAGCGAGAAGAGTAGAAGGTGCCACCATCACTATATTTTTGTCAAAAGCATAGAGGTACAATTCTGAGTCCAGTTGTATTGCAGCACTCAACGCCGTATCGATAGGAATAAACATCAATACAAAATCCGGACTTTCAACTTTGTACAAATCGTGATAATTTTTAGATGCCAGTGTATCGATATGATTTTTTACCGCCAGAACATGGGCTTTATGTGCGATTTTCTGTTCGTCATCAGTATCCGCATTGACCATCATTTCGTAGGCATTGAGGGAGACTTTGGAGTCGATGATCAGTTTTTTACCATCGGGAAGTTGAATGACTACATCAGGTTTATACATTTTGCCTTCATCATTTCTTTCAGTCACCTGTACAAAATACTCTCTGTTTTTTTCAAGTCCGGATTTGTCCAGAATTGACTCCAGAATGAGTTCGCCCCAGTTTCCTTGTTTTTTATAATCGCCTTTGAGTGCTTTTACCAGGTTATTGGCATCTTTGGATACCTGATCACTTTTTTCGTACAGCAGCTTCATTTGTTCTTTGAGAGATTCATGCCTTCCCACAGACTCCAGATTGGTTTTTTCTATCTTATCTTCAAAGGTTTTGATTTTTTCTTTCAATGGATCCAGAATCTCTTTTATACCCAATTTTTGTTTTTCATCCATGATGGCGCTTTGATGATGAAGTACTTTATTGGCTATATTTTCAAATTTTTGTAGTTGATGTTCTGTATCATTGACCAGATGGTCATATTTTTCTTTGTGGTGTTTCAGTTCGGCTTCCAGAGTGGTGATTTTTATTTCCAGAGCCTGATTTTTTTTATTTTCAATTTCGGTTTGTTGCTTTTCTTTATTCAGAAGAATCGCATTTATCTCCATATTATTTTGCAGGGTGCTGTAATTTTGTTGGAGGACTTTGAGCTTTCCATCCATATATAAATACACCAATGCAGCAGCAAAAATAGTGGTAATACAAATTACTGAAAGGAATACAGGCAAGGTAATTATCATTTTAAAGCATATATGCAGTTCATTAAATCACCAAATCAAACCAATCACTAACGAAGCAAAAATCAGAACTTTGTTTCCAGTAAATATGGCATCATGGATCTCCAGGTAGGCCAGTCGTGTTTGATATCATATCCCCAAATGTCCAGGTGGTGACCTATGCCTTTATGATGTAGTAAACCGGAAATATACCTTGACCCATTGGGATCTTCATAATCACCCGAGCCTGTCAGTATATGTATATGGTTAGAACTTCTGATTGCATTAAGATGGTTTTCGTCATGCATATCTTTCAAAAAGTGCATGGGACTATTCCAGTAGCAGTCATCATCCCAGTAGCTTTTAGTATATTCACCAAGATCATACAACCCTGACATGGCTATACATCCGCGGATGGCCCATGGATTTTTAAAAAAAAGATTGGCAGCATGAAGAGCCCCGAACGATGCACCACAGGTAATAATAGGAGTGTCTTTGCTGGTCCGTCCTTTGATAAAAGGGACCACCTCATTGTACACATAATGGTTAAACTGATTGTGTCTGACCACTTTGGTGCGGCCGTCTATTTTATTGTTGAGCCAACTTTCATTGTTGATTGAGTTGATGGAATACACTTTAACTTTGCCTGCATCTATATATTTTGCGATAGCATCTATGAGCAGAAATCTTTCATACTCCAGATAATCCGCTGCTGCTGTAGGCAATAATAAAATCGCCGGTCCGAAATGACCATACTCCACGATTTCCATATTCTTATTCAGGGATGGGCTATACCATGATCGAATCTCTCTGTGCATATCAGTATCAAATTTTGCTGCAAGAAAAGGAATAAAAATGAAAAGGTAAAAATTATAGAACAAAAATGATGTAAATAATTCTGAAAGACTTTATAAATCCATTTGACTTTCAGATTTGTCCCAACCAGTATTCCCAATCCGATGACCAGAAGACCACTTCATGTATGTGAAGATTCCATACTCCCCGTTGAAATGAAGCAGGAATGTTTTGTATGTCATCGGTTGAATGGGTGAATGAAGTAGTAAAATTATCGTTTGGGCAATTACCAATCATCAAACCAAAGGCGGCAAACAGATGGAAATATCGTACGGTGACTGCTTCAAAAACAACCACCCAACTAAATGCACAAATCAAAGCCGATCAAATGACGAGGGACCTTAGTTGCAGAAAAATATATTATCCTTGATTTGACCCACCGCTTGCTGAGAGATGTTATCGTGCGGAATAACCTGAAAACCATATGAAGCGCGATGCTTTGCAACTGGTAAGAAGTATTTATAGATAAAATAAATCTATCCATAAAATGGAGCATTTCGAAACCCTTATGGATGATTATGAAATTCAACTATCGTTATATTCTACTATTGAAACAACAGACTTAAAAGTGGGTTTTACGCTAGAAGAAGATTTTGATGCTTATTTTTATTGTCGATGTAACAAACGAAATGCTATTAATGCACTTGCATTCGAATTGGATTATGAAAGACCCTTATTCAATTATGAAATGTGGTGGATTATGGAAGCTATCAACCGGGCAAGCCTATTGACTTTATTGAACACAAGACTGTACAAGATCAAATTAATGCAGCAGACTTTAGAGATCGAGTAGTACATCATCTTATCATCAGCAAACTAAATCCACTTTTCGAGAAAGAGTTTATTCAGGATAGCTATGCTTGTGGTGTGGGCAAAAGAACACACGGTAGTTTCATAACTCCTTGAAAAACAAACGCCAAACAGAATTTTACTTCTATTTGGCGTTATGATTTGTGATCTGGCTGGGACAGATCGAAAGTCATAACACGCAATTTAATATACTGTATTTTAATTATTTACAAATAATACATATCTTTATATGTTTTATGGTTTCTACTTGGTAGCCTATATTTTAGTGCAATTTAGTGGATTTTAGTGAGCTATCAAAATTCTGACTAAACTAATTTTTCGTCTCCTTTTATCCATTTTTTTCATTTTCACATCGCTTTTTAACAGTTGTCTCAAATGCTTTTTTAGTGGAAACCATAGTTTAATCATGGCCAAATTCAATACTTTTTGAATATTTTCTCACCTGTCGGTTTCCTGTTCGTGTAACGTACTACTTTGTTCGTTTGACCGACCGATCAAAGCATTTGAACGACCGATATAGAGCCGTTTTACCGACCCATAATGATACTGTTAAACGAACTCGAAACGAACTCGAGACAGTACCATAAAATACTAAACTTATAAAAACAATATAAACTAAGTAAACTTCAAACGAAAAAGAAAAATCAAAAATCAAAAAAAAATCAAAACGCATAGCGGGACTCTCGCACTGGGGGCCGGCGATTTTTTTCCCAATTGTGAAGATATTCTAATGACTTTAATACAGTCTTTAATACCCGATTATAAGAGTGCTAAAATGCAATCTGGTAATAGTATATAAACCTCCTTAATCATTTTTGAAGAATTATTATTGACAAAAGAATTTTATTTATCAAGGATTATAATTTCTAAATTTTGTAATCAAATGATTTTGTGAAATCGAAATTCGGAAAATTATATTTCATTATTACCTATTTGGGTAAATGCCTTTTGGATTTTAATTTTGGAAATAAACCAACCTTGTGAAGATTTATTCTGTTTAGGGCTCCTTTTTATTATTGTTGATAAAAATTATTCTGACAAAAACCTACCAAAGCCTTTATTTTACTGGGATTTTAAGAATTTTATATAGTCCTGCATAATAAAATTTGAAATTTATTTTTCACAACTTGTGAAGACCTTGTGAAATCGTTTTGATTCAAGCCCCCAACTTTGCAGCAACAAAAATATCTATCTACCATGCCAGCAGAAATTTTAACCACAGACGATTTACGCGAATTTAAACAGGAGATGCTCGCGGAAATAAAACTTCTTCTTAGCGATCTTTCCGCACTAAAACCAGCTGATAAAAAATATCTCAAGAGCCTTGAATTACAAGAGATCTTAGATATGTCTCCGGCTTCTCTCCAGAACCTGAGAAATGCCAGGGTTCTGCCTTACACTAAAATTGGTGGAACATTCTACTACGAATGGGATGACATTGTTCAGCTGATGGATAAGTTCAAGAAACCAGCCAAAGCCAAAATTTAATCATACTAATTGAGAAGGAAATGAAGCACCCGACACAACCACAAGTTAATTTCATAAGACACATAGATGTTTTTCATGAAATTATTGGAACCGTAGATTCCATCAATTTTACTCAAATTGCACTCTACTTTTCGCTATTTAGGATATGGAATATTTCGTTTTTTGTAAATCCTATTTCACCCACACGAGACGAGCTGATGAAATATGCAGGTCTCAAATCAAAGGAGAGTTTCTACAGAGTGATCAGGGAAATGGAAGCACTTGATTTGATTAGATATTACCCGTCAAAGTCAAAGTTTGAAAAGAGTTTTTATTGTTTGTCACCTTTAGAATTTGAAGATCAAAAAATAAAAATCTCAGTATATGGTCTAACAAATCATATCAGTTCTGTCAAGGGCCAAAAGGAAATACCTGGCTTAAGTCAACCTAATTCTAGAAATGGTAATATCGTTACCATTCGATCTAAGGCCGAGCTCTACAATGGCCGTGGGTCATTGCTTCTGGAGAAGATAATTTATTTGAAAGACGGAGTCCCAAGCAACGAAACGAACAATAATTCTTCGGCCAGCTTCGACCCTCTCACCGACCCACGCTACGCATCCCAAATTGATAATCGTATTTCATCACTTTCAAATAATAGCAATTATGCAAACCATCAGAATTCACAATCAGGACGTACCGGTCTCCGTCCTCCGGGAGTACAAATCGATCCAGACGCAGATTACTCAGTCCCACTTTAGTTATGACGACTTTGCCAGACTTATGGAGATTCATGGCCAGATTATGTACGGTATAAATTTCCGGCTATTCAAAGAAGATAAAGATGTCATCCTGCAGATGTATGCATATTTCACAGGTGACGCGGATCTTTGCAGACATTATAAGCTTGATTTAAGAAAAGGCCTTTTCTTATCTGGAAAAACTGGTGTTGGAAAGACTGTACATATGAAACTTGTCCGACAGTTTATGAGCTTCAAAGAGAGATTCAAAATGAAATCCTGTCAACAATTGGCTTTAGAGTATATGGACCAGGGCTCTCAGATATTGACTCAGTACGGTCGCAATTATGTCGATCATGTTGATCAAAACACGATCAACCAAACATACTGTTTTGATGACATGGGCACGGAAGATGAAGTCAAGCACTACGGCACCCAGACAAATGTATTGGGACAAATCATTCTGATGCGATATGAACTCTTTCAGGGCCGACAGGTACTAACTCACTTCACCAGTAATCTCACAGCACCGCAAATTGAAAAACACTATGGTGAGCGTGTCCGTAGTCGCCTTCGGGAGATGTGTAACTGGATAGAGTACAAATCAGATTCCTTTGATAAGAGGAAGTAGCTTTTATACTTAAACTTTATCCTTATAGATACACCAATGTTGGTTGAAAGCACTTCGGATTTTTTTCTACATGTTGTTGCAGCTCCGGCGCCCGTCGGGGCTGCTTTTATTAAAATTATCAATTTCAAAATTAATGAAACATCAATTTCAAACCATCATTATAATGATTATATCTATTGTCGATCTCCAATCACAGGAAATTATCTTCCCCGGAATTCGAGGAGATTCCCTAACCACCGAACTAAAAAAATACAATACTCCCAAAACCGTCCTCACTTACGACCAAGCACGAAATAAACTTTACACTGAAAGCTTTCAGCAAAACGATTCTATCGAATGCTATTATTCCGGGTATAAAATTTCCGAGCTGTTGGGTACCAACATCCTTTCATGGACTGCCAGGTACGGCATCCAAACCGAACATCTTTTTCCCAGATCTCTTGGATCAGCTTCCATGCCAGCACTAGGTGATCTTCATCTCCAGGTACCGACCAGAGCCAACATTAATACACTGCGGCGAAATGCTCCATTCGCAGAGATTCCGGACGCTCAAACCCAATACTAGATCCACAATGACAAAGTGATCACCATCATTCCGGGAAAGAATATCCACCTTTACTCAGAATCCAAATCAAATGCTTTTGAACCAGTCGAATTCCGGAAGGGTAACATCGCCAGAGCTATTTTTTATTTCTACACTTTTTACAAGTCTGAAGCAGACAGAAAAAGTAAAACTTTCTTCTCTGTCATGCTTCCCGATCTGTGCAGATGGCAGCGAACTGATAAAGTGGATTCCACTGAAATACATCGATCTTTCTCCATAGCCCGCATCCAGTCCAACATCAATCCTTATATTTTTGACCCATCGCTTGCAGAGCAATGTCATTGTGCCGCATATCCAGATAAGCCCAATAAAATCTATACGGTAAACATCTACCCAAATACATCTAAAGGACTTTTTTATATTAATATTCCGGACTACAAGGGAGCACTCATACTGAAGATATCAGATCCATCAGGAAAGTTACTCGAGAGACATCATTTGATATATTCTAAGTTAATGAGTTGGAGACTCGTTACAGGAGTATATATCATTGAAATAATTTTTGCTAATAATGTGACAACCAAAAACAATATCCTGCTTGTATAATACTAAATATATTTCATGCTTACTTTTCACATCCAGTTGTATTTATTGAGCTTATATATCCAATCTCTAACTTACTCTAAAATACCATACCTCATCGCATATTTCTATTGTTAAACAGGCTAGACTTTCCTTTAGTATTCTTTAAATAAAAAGTATATCTTAAGTTTATTTTGAATCATAACAATTCTCTTCAAACACTTTTTTGTTTACCTACTTTTTTGATAAGCATCTCACTTATTTCCTTGTCGCTAAGACTTCTATTTTAACTGTACAAACGTGAACATCCATTTTACAGGGTTCTGCCAATCCTTACCTTTAAAAGTTCCAACAGGGCATTTCACTAAAACTGTATTCCAACCTTGCTGTAAGAAAATTTTTGTTGCTTGTCGGTATTCATATCCTTCGTCTATTAATGAGATTTCAGAATTGCCTTTTTGCCCTCCAGATTTCCAAAGCGGTGGAACGATTGACTTTCCATTTACCCAAATTGAGCTATTCTTTTCATCCCATTTGCCTATGGGAGGCGAATCAGTTGCTGTTGAACGTGAAAGATTATTAAAGCCGATCCAAAAGTCTTTAACTCCATCATCATCGCTCCAGATTTTTCTTGTAGCATAAAATGTTGAACTATCTGTAGGGTTATGCAAATGTGATTGTATCATTGGATGCCAGAAATGACGAAGCCAAATTGTTCCACCATAAACAGAAAGATAATTAGTAAATCCTACCGTATCAAAAAAAACTGGTAATTCTGGCTCAAAAATTGTCTCTGTATCTCCTTTATTATCGAAAGGGCCAATCAGCTTCCATTCAATATCGCTTTGCTTGACATAAGGAAACGAAAGGTTATGAAAATAAAGCGATTTATGCTCAAGCAAACGGTTTTCAAATTCAACAAATGCACTATACTTCCCATTGCCCGGCAAGCCGATATCTGACAAATAATTTTTCTGGCCACCACCCTGCCAGCAACGTTCTGCAAAAGTCAGCATTACAGGATAGACTGCATTCATATTGATTAAATCTTCTTCTTTACTTACTTTTCTATCGGGCCAATTGCATAAAGTGGCACCCAGCTTATTTTTATTACCAGTTGATACATCACAAATCTGGTGATTGAAAACTGCTGTTACACCATCAAAAGGGTCAAAATGATTCAGGTACAAATGCCTTGAATCAATTGAATAATACCTATCTTTAGGTTTTGCATCTCCAACCCACATTTGCAGAATAGTTCCTTCAGGCACATTACCGCCTGGGTTCCATGCAATTACATTTTTTCCAAATGATTTTAGAAGTGAAACCATTTCTGGCAAAAATTCTTTGTTAGTTATCTTTACTTCATCTCCGCCGATATGTATATATGGTAAATTGAATTCTTTACAAAACTCAGTTAAAATATTTTTGCAAATTTCCATCCCTTCAGTACTCTGCATATCTACACCCATTGCTTTTTTAAAAGCATTGCTATGCCCTGGCATATCAATTTCTGGAATTAGTGTAATGTATCTCTCTTTACAATAGGCAATTAATTCTTTCATTTCCGCTATAGAATAAAACATGCCATGATTGCGAGTCATATATTTCGCATCGGTAAGTTGCGGGTACCTTTTACTTTGCAATCGCCAGGCTATATCTTCTGTGAGATGAAAGTGGAAGATATTTAATTTATAATTTGCCATTACATCAATCTGCTGTTTTAGCTGTTTGATGGATTGAAAATTTCTGCCAACATCTACCATGAAGCCTCTCCATTCAAATGCAGGCCAATCAATTATATCACATCCAGATACTTCATTGCCTATGGTAAGTTGCTTTAAAGTCTGTAAGCCATTATATAATCCGTGTGCTGTCTCTGCTTCTATCACTATATTATATTTTGTTACAGATAAATGATACGCTTCATCTTTATTCAGCAAACCCAAATTGCCTATTATCCTTAATTGAATTGATTTTTGCTTAGTGTCCTGTTTTAATTTTACCTGAACATTAATAGCTTTCTTTGCCAGGAACTTCTTCAAGCTCTCTGCTTCTTTTTGACATTCAGAATTGTTAATATAAATTGATGTGTAGTCATTAAGTAAATATTTTTCGCTGCTCCATCTTATTTTCTGAGGCAATGGGATGAGTGCAGGCAAATCATATACTTTAGAATAAATCACTTGTTGCCATTTTAAATACCCAGGACCTGTTAAATGCAAACCGTCATTAGTATATTTGACATCTAACCTACCTGTTGAATCAACCAAATCTGAATAAAGGTCGACATAAGAATATGAATATTTTGCTGCGCTAGCAGACAGAATCTTATTTATATGTATAATTTCTCTTTTTTTGCTGGTATGCCCGCCAAACATTCCAAATTTTTCGTTTACAGGTAAAATGCTTTGGACAAATAATTTTGTATGAGGTGATTTATCTTTGATTAAAGTTGAAATGCAAAAAATATTTTTCAAAATACTATCTACAGAAATATTTCTTACTAAATCATTTGTGCCAATCAGTAAAAAAATTTTACTCGGCTTACTGCAAAAAACATCATCCAGCCTGTTTAAAATTCCAGAGGTCATGTCACCGCTGATACCAAGATTTTTAATTTTCAAATCGTTAAACAACGCACCCCATTCACCCGTATCGGTATTGCTGTCGCCCATGAAAATGATATCTCCATTTGTTGGTGGTAATATCTTGAAGAGTGAAACTTTTTGATGATAATAAGTGGAAAACAACGAATCAGAGTATGATGGTTTGCATGATTGGGCATTTGCAAAAGCAGAAAATAATATCAAAAAGAAGAACCAAATGGACTTTTTATTCTTTCGCATAATTAATTAAATGATTTTTGTGATACCACGTACCCATTGGGTCTAATAATAGTTATGAATCGCCCTCCATTTTCCACGTCATCCACTTCAAAATTTATTTTCTCGCCCGGCTGTACATCCGGAAGGTCATAAGCTTTTGTAAATTGATAATTATTTGTCTGATCAGATATGAATAATTTATATCCTTTTGCAGAATGCTGCGGCAAACCTAAACTACCAAATAGGAGAATATTCAATTTTCCTTTTTTCCAGTTCCTTATCTGCTGTACTTCAATAGGCGATGATAGCTCCCTTAGCAGTTTCATGGATGGCTTGGGATTTCCATACATATCATAAATACCATGAATCCTTCTTCTAAATTTGTTTTCATCGCTTGTACCAGGATAATGCGTTCTGTAATCGGTAAGGTCGAAATAAATGGCCCCCTCAACATAGTCCTTACTTTCGTAAATGCCCATATGATATGTAAGGTCCTCCATTCTTCTTTCATCACCGCCTTTAAAATTGGGCTCGCATAAACCAAATTCAGAAATAAAGAATGGTTTTCCCGGATAGCTTAGATGAATACTATCCATGTAATTTCCGATTTGAGCAATTGGTATATCCCACCAACTTCCACCATACTCGTTCATCATCAGGTAATCTCCCTTTGCTGCCGCATCAGGAACAAATTTGGGATTATTATAAAAACCTTGTGTAAGTGTATTGCTTACATAAGCAGTGTGCCTGGTTGGGTCCAGTTCCTTTGCTTTCTGCAACAAATCTGCGATCATCTGTTTCATATCAGTGTCCCTTGCCCTTAATTCATTACCCACTCCCCAAGAAAAAATACTTGTATGGTTGAACATATTTTTTATCATCCTTTCAAGTTGAGCCATAGCAATGTTGCGAATAGTATCGTTGGATGGTGTTTCTGGTCCCCAAAGCGGAACTTCCTGCTGAACCAATATGCCATTGCGATCGCAGAAATCATAAAACACATCACTTTGCTGAAAATGTTGACGGCTAAAAATACAGTTAACATCCTTCATAAGTTTGCCCATAGCTATGATTACCGAATCAGGTTCTGCAAAGCCATAATCTGGATTAGATCCGGCTGTCCATTCTACACCCATTAGCTTAATTCTTTCTCCGTTTAAATAAGTTTGCCCCTTCAAAAATTTAAATTCCCTGAAACCAACATTGCAGGATATTTTATCGGTAGCTTTCTTCCCATTCAATATAGTGACATCTACTTTGTAGAGGTTAGGAAAATCAAAGTGCCAGGGATTCACTTTCGTTAAATCAATATCAACGACCGCCTCACCTTTTGACCAATTGGGCTTTAAGACAGATTGGAACACGATATTCTTGGTTATTTGATTTTCTTCAGTAATGGTAAATGCCAACTGAATATTTTTATTTTCCTGCCCGTCAAAGCCAATCTTGATTTTTAATTTTCCGGAACCTGCTTCCACATTTAAAGATGGCGTTGCATGCAAATATGCAATTGAGGGCCTATCACTCACGATCAAAGCCACTTGCCGAATGATACCGCCATCATTGGGCCAGTCGAATGAGCTTCCAAATGGCACTTTATCTTTACCATAATCATTATTACATGCAACTGTAATAACATTCTCTTTTCCGTAATTTAAGTTCCCACTTAGTCTGACATAAAACTTATTAAACCCATCGCCAATATTTTCAGCAACCTTTTTCCCATTAATATAAATGTGTGATGTATGGTTAATGGCCCCAAATTGCAGAGCTATATTCTTATTTTTCCAGCCTGCAGGTATATTTATCTTTTTTTGATACCAGCCCCAGCCATAATGGTTTTGGTTATCATCCTCTATGTTCCAGGTATGGGGGATGGAAACCGTTTTGGAATTTGATAAAGCATTTTCGTACCATTTATCGGTTTGGCCCTCTGATTTTTTATCAATAGCAAATTGCCAATCTGTGTTAATAAAAATAGTATCTCTTTGTGAAAGAGTTAATTTACTTACCAAAAACACAATCGCAAATATCACATATTGTTTTTTCAACATATTCTAAATTTATTTTTTACTCAACCCTAATCCAATAACCATATCTATAATCTTTAAAAGGTATTCTGTATTTTTCCAGTGGCCAGGCTCCCCAACTATCCATGCCCTGCAAGCCTGTTTGGTTTAAATCAATATGCAGGTATGTTTCATTCCGTTTGTTAAGTTCACCACTGTGATATTGTTTTTTATTCAGCTCGGGATCTAAATCATCAAGGTTGTATGGCAGGGCTGAAAAACTCAATAAACTATCGGTAAAAGCAAATTGTATTTTTCTTCCTTTGGCATTGCTGAAAGTTACCCACCGCACTTCTGTATGGTTGCCGCTTTCCTGTGGGCGGGCATAAGGATAATATTGTTCATCCACGGTTTGCATATAATTACCAATAAAAGAATTTGTCTTTCTGTCCCAATACTTTTCACCGGGACCACGGCCATACCAATTAATATTGTTCAAATTTTTGTTGATGGTAATATCATTGCCCGCTCTTAATAGTAAGGGATACTTTCCTTTAATGGCTGCAAAATGATTTTCAACTTTTATACTTCCATCGCCATACACATCAAATGTTTGGGAATGTTTTACATCGCCATTTAACAATTCTTTGGTGAAACTAATTGTATAACGCCCGTCATTTATTTTTAGAACTGCATTTTTAAGTTCGTTGCCATTTTCATAAGCATTGCGCCACATCCGCATCTTCTTGTTAAAGCCTGCGCCAATATCATTATCTGTAGGTGCCCGCCAAAAAGATGGCGTTGGCCCTTGCTGTATTAATTCTTCTCCTTTTAGCTTATAGCTTGCCAATAACCCTTTTTGCAAATCGAAAACAACATTGAAATTTTGCCCTATAATGATACATTGCGTTGCTGTTTGCTGCACTTTTAAAGATGCTTTAAAAGCAGGTATAAAACTTGTGGCCGTCAAAGTATTTAACAAAAATTGTTCGGCAGCTATTTTGTAACCGGCAGGCAAAAACGGTTCTGCTGTTTTTAAAGCAAAGTAAATGTTCAATTGATATTCTTTACCAAGCTGTCGTATCGTTTTTATGGGGATTGAAAAATTGTTTTCTTGTTGCGGTTGTAATACGATTGAAGAAATTGTTCCTGTTTCTTTTTCCAATCCATTTTCCTGTAATACCCAATGCAATGATACATTATCTAATGCTTTAAAGAAATACCCGTTTTTAATACTAATGTTGTTATTGCTATTCCATTTTGTTTTGATATGCTGATAGACTTTTTTTACTTCCATTGCCATAGGAGTCTGGTTACGATAAGCATCTACTACACCTTTTACACAAAAATTATTATCGCTCAGGTTTTCATCTACCGGGCCTTCTAACGGAAAATCGCCGCCATAAGCTTTAATGCGCTTACCATTTTTTACGGTATCAATACTTTGGTCAATCCACTCCCAAATAAAACCTCCCTGCAGCTTCAGGTTATTTTCAATCACATCCCAATAGTCCTGAAAATTGCCAAGGCTGTTGCCCATGATATGTGCATATTCGCTTTGTATATGTGGCAGGCGGGCATCGCTTTTAGAATAGTCCAGCATATCATCGGGAGCAAAATATTGAGGACAAAATATTTCAGAGTAATTCGTGTTATTTGGTTTGCTGTAATCAATATCCCTTTCATATTGTACAGGCAATGTAGTTTGTTGTTTCAACCAATCGTAAGCTGCATAAAAATTACTGCCATCACCTGCTTCATTTCCCAGCGACCATGTTACTACCGAAGCATGGTTCTTATCCCTTTCATACATGCGTTGTATGCGCTGAAGGTGAGCTTCTTTCCACATTGGCTTGTTACCGAGTGTTACACTTAAATCATAACCCAGGCCATGGCTTAATATTTGCTTCATCCACTACATATAAACCATACTCATCGCAAAGCTCCAACCAGTAAGGGTCGGGCGGATAATGAGAATGCCGAACTGCATTTACATTCAGCTTCTTCATCATCTCCATATCCTTACGCATATCTTCTTTACTGAGGGTATGCCCGTTTCGTGGATGATGTTCGTGACGGTTAACGCCTTTTATTAAAACTCTTTTGCCATTTACTAAAAAATCAGCACCCTTTATTTCAATTTTTTTAAAGCCTATGCGTTGTGGCACTACTTCCAGTATATCACCGTTCTTATTTTTTAAGGTAATGTACAATGTATAGAGATAAGGCGTTTCAGCATTCCAGCTTTTTACATTGGTGATTGTTGTTTTAAATTCAACATGAGTTTTATATTTTCCCAATGCCTCTTTGTAATCTTTTGTTTTATCATTGTAAACAATATTGCCTGCTGCATCCTGCAACAGCACTTCTACATTAAAACTGTCTTTCTTACTCTGGTATCCTTTTTCCCATTTGTAATTAACAATTTCAGTATTGACAGAAAGTAAACCTGTAGTATAATTATTATCAAGTGTAGCCTCAATTTTTGTATCACGGATATTCAACTTGTTGGTGGTAAACAAAAAAACATCTCTTTCAATTCCGGAAAAGCGGAACATATCCTGGCACTCCAAATAACTTCCATCGCTCCAGCGATATACCTGAAAGGCAATAAGGTTTTCTCCATCTTTTATAAAATCGGTGATGTCGAACTCTGCGGCCAGTTTACTGTCTTCACTATAGCCCACTTTTTTTCCATTCACCCATACAAACAAGCAGGATTTTGCATTGCCTACATGCAGAAAAATTTGTTTGCCTTTAAAGCCTTCAGGAAGCATAATTTTTTTCCGGTAAGAACCTACCGGATTATTATTTGCCGGAATATCATAAGGCGGGTTCATTTTGCCGTAACGTAAATTATGACCTGCAAAATCATAAGACTGATTTACATAGATAGGCAGCCCGTAACCATTTACTTCCCAACTGGCAGGAATGCGGAAATCAGCCCATTTGCTGTCATCATAATTAAATTCATAAAAATTTAATGGTCGTTGATTTGGATCTTTTACCCAATTAAATTTCCAACTGCCATTTAACGTATGAAATCTTGAAGATTTTTCCCTATCATTTTCTATTGCCAGTTCCATGTTTTCAAAAGCAAAAGCGTTATTTCGCATTGGCATGCGATTCTCTGAAACTACTTCAGGCATTTGCAACTCTACAGGCAATTGGGTATGGCCAGAATAGGCTAAAATCAACTTAAACACTAAAACTAATACTTTTTTAATCTTCATTATTGTATAACTTTTTGTATTCCCAGGTGATTTTTCCAGCTGTAGCATGGAATGAGAATCTAATTTAAACAGTATTTTTAATTTTTATTATTTATTAAAAAAAATATCCAGTCATTGATAAATAATTTCAAATTAATTATTCCACTACAATTTCATCGACAAAAATCCACCCTGGTTTGCCTGCCCCACTATGACCCACCGGGCACAAGTTGTTTTTTGCAGATACCCGGACATACCTTGCAGACAGTATGGGAAAATCAGCTTTAAACTCAAACATTGCTTTTTTTTGTTTAATATCCAAGGTATTTGGTATTGTTTTTATTTCAGTAAATATGATTCCATCAATTGATGATTCAAATAATACAGACTGTGGTAAAAAAATCCAGTCGTTATAGTTCTGCAGGCAACCTAATCCAATACTTTGAATATTTTTTTCTTCACCTAAATCTATATTGGCAATTAAATCATTGCCACTAAAGCCATGCCAGTGTTTACCCACTGCATCAGTCCCTTTTACACCATCTGTTAGCGAATTGGGGCCATCAGCAGGATAATATTTACTTACAGGATTTGTATACGTTACGGTTTTACCTATGGCTTTGTGCAGTACAAAATTCTGTCGTGCTGCTTGCGCACCCATAATGCGGCCATTTACAACAGTTGATGCTTTTAATAAAAGAGATAGGTTTATTTCAATTGGGTCTGTATATTTATTGCTGCTCAGCGTTGGTTCTGTCCCATCAGTGGTATAATAAATTTGTGCATTCATTATTTCAGTTGATAAGTTTACAAATAGTTTTGCATTTTGAGAAGTAGGTTTAATGCTTACTGTAAAATTACCTGAAGAGAAGTGTAATCCCTTTTGTCCAAACGCTTTGAAATGACTTTGTAAACGCTCATTAAAATTCTCCCAGCTCTTATTTTCTTTTTGTGTCCATAGCACTTCTGCCAATGCCAGCATACGTGGTAGGACCATATATTCTACATGTTCAGCCGTAGTTACATATTCTGTCCATAAATTAGCTTGTGCGCCCAATATATATTTTGCTTCTATCGCATTCAATTCTTTGGGGATGGGTTCATAGTCGTACACTTTTTTCAACGTATTCATACCGCCAATAGCCAATGGTTCGCCTTCGGGACCAGCCTGATAATGGTCAAAATATACAGGTGATCCAGGTGTCATTATTACATCATGTTGCGCTTTTGCCGCCTCAATGCCACCAGCTTCGCCGCGCCAGCTCATTACTGTAGCTTCTGGGGCAAGCCCACCTTCCAAAATTTCATCCCAGCCTATGATTTTTCTATTTTTGCTTTTCATGAATTTTTCAATTCGCTTAATAAAGTAACTTTGTAGTCCTTCCTCATTTACCAAATGGTCTGTTTTTATCTTTGCCTGACATTTTGGACAAACTTTCCATGGACCTTTGTCCACTTCATCGCCGCCAATATGAATATATTTAGATGGGAACAATTCAATTACTTCCGTTAATACTTTTTCTAAAAAAGTAAACACCGAATCATTGCCTGCACAATAATTTGAAGACATGTCAGTATAGTTCCCTCCCGTTAATGGAAGCTGTGGTTTTTGGGTACAACTTAAAGCAGGATAAGATGCAATCGCCGAGGCCACATGGCCAGGCATTTCAATTTCCGGAATGATAGTGATGTTTCTTTCAGCAGCGTATTTAATGATTTCTTTTATTTGTTCTTGTGAATAGTAGCCACCGTATGTGGCTTCCTCTCCTGGTTTTGCCTGAGGACGACTACCCCAAACCTTATCATTATGGTCAACACGCCATGCACCAACTGAAGTTAGTTTCGGATATTTTTTTATTTCTATCCGCCAGCCCTGATCATCTACCAAATGCCAGTGAAACGTATTCATTTTATAAGATGCCATGAGGTTGATATACTCTTTCACAACATCAGGCCCGAAGAAATGGCGGCTTTCGTCAATATGCATACCCCTGTATTTAAAACGTGGGTAATCTGTAATATTCATGCAGGGTACTTGCAATGTTACATTGGTGCATATTGCTGGCAAGGTTTGCAGTAAAGATTGAATTCCATAGATAATACCCGATTTAGTATTTGCTTTTATAGTAACAGAAGTTGTGGTTACATCCATTTGATAACCTTCATCTCCGATTTGTGGCATTTCTACAATCATTAATTGAATGACTTTTTGTTTTGCTACATTTATCTGTAAACTATAACCAGAAATATTTTTAACATTTGTTGTCAAAAAATCAGCCGCTGATTTTAACTCTTTTTGATTGGAATTAAATTGAATGGCAGTATGAGCATCAATAATAAAATTTCCGCTATTTACCTTCATAATTACAGGTTGGGGAATAATGGAAACTCCTATTTGCGCTAAACAAACCGTAACTGCTAAATTTAAGAAGAAAAGGATCCTTATTTTCATTGTACTTTAATTTTAAATGTTGATGCTGGCAATTTTTCCGAATTAACTAAGTTGGCGTTGGTAAAAGACCTCCAACCGTAATAAATAAATTCAGGTTTTTCTTTTATGGAAATTACAATGATCTTGTTTTTAATATTTGCTTGACAATCATTTATGCCATCAGTTGAAAATCCTCTTACAGGTTTTCCATCCTCCGTAAGTAAACTAATACCACTGTACTGAAATGTAATGACAATTTTCCCATTTTTATATTTTGCTTCCAAAGGCAGAGGCCCGGATGGAATGATGTTAGAATGGTACGTGTTATTTAATGCCCATCTTGCCAATCTTAGGCCTACATCTTTTTTATTGGTAGGATGAACATCATTTTTAAGACCAACATCGCTACATACTACCATTCCACTGTTAGGTATAAGTTTTAATAACTTCCTTTGTTCTTCCCTAAACTGAGGCCATAAATGTCCTTTGTATTTTACTGTATCTATAGAAGAGAGTTGCACATAATAAAAGGGCAACTTCGGTTGTTTCCATTTTTTTCTAAAATCATTCACCATTAAAACAGATAATGCTCCGTATTCGTTGACTCTCTCAACTTCCTGAGCATTGCTTTCCCCCTGATAACAAAGAATTCCTTTTATAGGAAGATTTATTATTGGTTCTATACCGGATTGGTATGCAAACCCAGGCTTATAAGAATGATTGTTTCCATTTTCATCCTTGGGACAATCTTTGATTCCACTAATATTTTGGCTTCCTCTTTCCCGTATCCAAACTGGAAGTGCATCATTAGTCAGCCATTCACCTTTTACTTTTTCAAAAAATTGTCTACTATTTCTTAATGTTTTTTTGCTTATAAAAGATTCAAGTGGTGCACCTCCAATGGAAATATTTATCAAGCCAATTGGAATACCCTGTGTAGTCATAATTTCTTTGCCAAAATAATATCCAACAGCGCTCATAGTTTTAAATGAAACACTATCACAGTTTTGCCATTGGCCCTTGTAAAAGTTTTCTGCAGTCAGATTTTGGATAATGGAATCAGTAAAAGGCACATTATAAGTATTTTTTCCAGCATAAGTGGGATTAAAAAATCGCAGTAATGGTTGAAAGCTTTTTGCCGTTTCTTCCTTGTAATACATTTCTTTCACCATTGGCCATTCCATGTTGGATTGCCCAATGCAAAGCCATACATCACCTATTAATATATTTTTAAGTTCGACATTTTCATTGCCTGATTTAATAATAATTGACTTTGCCGCTGCATTTTCTTTTTGCTTAGCAAATTCAACAATCCAAGTTGAATCGATTTTTACCTTTGTGTTTCTTTTTTTATTTGCAAAAGTTACTTCAACATTTTTTCCGGGAATTCCTTTCCCCCATATGTGAACAGGCTTATCCCGTTGCAGCACCATATTATCGGTGAACACTTTGTTAAGCCTTAACTGTGCATTTACAGAAAAAGGGAGAAAAAAAATGCTAATCAAAAACCATTTCATTTCTTTTCGTATTAAATTTTGATAAAAACAAACCGCCGATTACCAATGAAACACCTGCAATGGTGTATGAGCTGACAGAATCACCCATCCACCAGGCAGCAAAAAAATAACCAAAAAGCGGGCAAAGAAATAACCATAACCCTGCCTTTACCTCGTTTACCTGCAACAACCACATCCAAAGTTGTACAGCAAAAATTGAAACCGGTATGGCGAGCCAAAAAACTGCATACCAAAATGATTCAATAAACTGATTAGCTGAAGGTTCGTAAAAAATAACGGTAAAGGGCACTAAAAATAAACCGCCTATCAAAGTTTGCCAGCCATTAATAACAAATAAGGATAGTCCATTCCATTTTAGCTGAGAAAAATAAATAGCTGCTACCGAGTAGGAGAGCATACTTATCAATAATATAAGCAAACCGTTGACTGAAACAGTTGCTTCAGCAAATAAAGGCCATGCCGCATAAATAACTCCGATAGTGCAAACAATAATCGAAAGAACGATGTTGCTTGTCAGCTGTCTTTTTAATATAAGAACAGACATAAACAATATGAAGATGGGGTTAGTCGCAACAGCCAAAGCACCTATACCGGCGGTTATGGATTGCATAGCCACCACATACAACCCCAGGTAAATTGTAATATTGAGTAAGCCATAAATAGCTATTTGTTTCCACTCATCACCGGTAGGATACCGATGCCGCTTAATAACATGAGCAAAGGATATCATAACTGCAGACGCGATGGCAAATCTTGTTAACGCAATAACTAATGGTTGTGCAACAGTTAATCCAACTTTTGTGGCTGTGGATGCAGACGGCCAAAGTATGGCAAACGTAAGACCTGCTGCTACCCATTTAAAATTTGAATTAATTTTTATTGCATTCATTACTTCTTTTTAAATCATATGCCATACGACTTTCTATTCAAGAATTTTAACGGCCTCGTTTTGTTCATTTAATAATACCAGCTTAGCACTATATCCTTTTTCAATTTTTCCCAATTTGCTATCCAAACCCATTAACCGTGCAGGATATAAACTGCACATCCTGATAGCTTCACCTAATTCAACTCCCACATGATTGACTAAATTTTGTACAGCAGTTGTCATTGTTAATGCCGAACCACTAAGAATACCTGCTGCTTCATATTTGTCCTTCATCAGTATATGCTGATAGTTACCTACAATGGTATCTGTTACAGCATCAGTAATAACGAAAAGCCTTTCTTTTATTATAGACTTAGCTATACTGATAGCTGCATAATCCACATGGTAACCATCGGGGATAATACTTACCATCACTTTATCATCATTCATGGCTGCCCCCACTAAACCCGGTTCCCGGTGATGCAAAGGGCTCATGGCATTGTACAAGTGGGTAACTGCAGCAATTCCTTTAGTAAAACCTGACATTGCCTCTTCATAAGTGGCATTACTGTGCCCGGCAGAAATAATAATATTCTCCGAGAGTATCAGATTTATCATTTCATCACTGCAATGCTCCGGTGCAAGGGTTATCATTTTTATAACGCCCTTTCCGTAAGTCAATAAATCTTTTACTTGAGGTAATGTTGGGACATGAATGTATGATTCAATATGTGCCCCCCGTTTTGCAGTATTTATCCAGGGCCTTCGAGATGAATACCTAAAACTCCTTCTCCTCCTTTGCTCCAGTAATCATTAATGGCATCAATGGCCTGATGAAAAACCTGGTAGCTGTTGGTAGCTACTGTTGGAAGGCAAAAGGCTGCACCGCCATTGCGGCAATAATCGTTCAATTTATACAACGAATCTGATTCGGGATATACGGATAACAATTTCCCGTAAGCTCCATAAATCTGAAGGTCAATGAAAGCAGGTGCAATTGCCTGGTCATAGAAATTATGCATCACAAGTGTTGATGGAACTTCCTCAACTGGAATTATCCCGAAGATGATTCCTTCATCAACAATGATTGCATGGCCATTAAGCCATTGCTCTCCTGTAAAAATGCTGTCGGCTACATATGCTTTTATTCCTTTCACTGAATTAAATGTGGAAAAATCATATTCAAATTACTACTCTGATATTATACACTTTTTGGGAAGTATCTATTTATCCGATGAGCTTTTCTTATTTCTAAATTAATTTATTATATTTATAATTATTTTAAATATTGTTCCAATATTTGCATACAATAACATTCTTGCCGTGGTAAATGAAAAGGCCCTTTAAACAAATTTCCTTTTGCAGTTTGTGCTATCGAGCCATCTCTGTGTAAGTAGCCAAACCATTCTCCATTTTTCTTATCATGGAAGTGCCGGTAAGCGTAATCATGCACCATCTTATGCCACTCAGCATATTTTTCTTTGCCAGTCATTAAATAAGCCAGCAATGTTGCAATGATTACTTCATTATGCGGCCACCAAAACTTCATATCCTGCCAGTATTCCTGTACAGGCTTATTATGTACATCACGGAAATATAAAATGCCGCCATTCTCTTCGTCCCATCCGCGTTCCCACATATAATCCAACATGCAGCAACCCAAATCAATCAAATGTTTATCATTATTGCGATATTTTGCTTCATGCAAAATAAACCAGGCGCCTTCCATAGCATGTCCTGGATTGAGTGTCCGTCCATCTATATGGTCAATGATGCTTCCATCAGGGGCTACCTGTTCCATTACGCATTTTATATCGTCTTTTACAAAATCCTGTTCTATTTCAGCTATCCATTTCTCTATCCATTCATCGCAGCGGGAGTCGCCAATGGTTTCTCTTAATTGTTGAGCCGTGTTCAACATGATCATTGGCACACCAATACCTTTAGATGGCCGGGTGTTTGTAAATTTGGGTTGCAGCATTCCCGGTGTAGTTGCATACTCAATACATTTTCCAAAAACATATCTTGCTTTTTCTGCAGCTTCTTCATCACCACTTGCTTTAGCATAAGCCGCAGCAGCTATTACATAAAATGTTTCGGAGAAAAAATATCTTCTTTTACGAATAGGTCTTCCATCTCTTGTCACATGAAAAAACATTTGCCCATCGGTATCAAAACAATGCTTGTTTAAAAAATCATATCCCAACTTAGCTCCATCTAACCATTCCTGTTTTCTTTCTACCGTGTTATATAATGTAGCGAGTATCCAGGTGGCCCTACCTTGAAACCAAACAGACTTGTCATCATCAATCAAACTGCCATCGTCATCCCTCATCAATAAAAAACCTCCGTATTCATTATCAAATGAACGGGGAAACCAGAAAGGAATCGTGTCATTCAGTAACTGGTTAGAGTAGAAATTCTTTAAGGCTTCTAAATCATTTTTTGAATAGCTCATTCTTCAATCTGTTTAATTAATTCCATATTGCAGTTGTGAATACGATCTGTGAATAATTATCTTTTTCGTACAAAATACCAATTTCTTTCTTTGACAGATTCACTATATCTGAATAAGCAGCCGCATCGTCCTGTGATGTATTTTTATAAATCACAAAATTTTTATCCCATGTTTTACCATCATCATAGCTGATGCGAAGCGTAAGGTTATCTCTTCTATTTTCATCTGCTGCATTGCAGAATGCCAGTATGTTTTTGCCTTTCTTTTTTCCAATGGTAAGAATACTTGCTTCGCATACTGGGTCGGGCAGGTTGCGGTCAAAATAGGTAGTGTCCCATGTTGTGCCGCCATTGTTGCTGATACCAACAATTCTTGCCCTTATATGTCCTTTTTGATTGCGGCTGTTGAATAGTAACCTGCCTCCGCTGATTTCGGTAGCCGTTGATTCATTGCTGCCAGGTATATTTAAACTGGCGCCCAATTGAAATGTTTTGCCATGGTCATCGGTATAAAATCCATGTGCGTCATAATCCATAAACTGGTTTTGTGGGTCTTTTGCAGAGTGATTGGCAGCTACATAAATTCTTCCTTTATACTTACCACTTTGAAACTGCATAGCATGGCCGGGTGTATTTGCATAACTACGCCAGTCTTCCGGAAAACTATAGGCAGGATTGACTGTTGGTTGTTTTGAACGATGAACCTGCGTTGTTATTTCAATCCCATTGCTCCAGGTATGGCCGCCATCAACTGATGTTTTATACCAAACCTGTTTATATCCATTACCCTTTCTCACTTCCCCCTCATGATTATTACCAGTATTGTAAAACAAAAAAATACGACCATTGGGAAAGGCAGGGTCTGTTACATCAACCACTGGTGCAGGGTTGCCACATTGCAGCGTATCAAACTCAGCTACATATTGTAATGCACTCCAGGTTTCTCCTTTATCGTTGCTTCGCTTCATTACAATATTAATGTCGCCAAAATCACCTGCACCATGTACACGGCCTTCGGCAAAAGCAAGTAAGTTGCCATTGGGGAGAGAAATAATTGCAGGAATTCGATAACTTTTATGCCCTTCTGTTCCAGATGTAAAGACAGGAACAGTTTTATTTTGTGAATAAATTTTTACTGCAACAAAAATCAACATAAAAAGGAATACTACTTTTTTCGTCTTCATTAATTTATTCATTAAATTCAACTGCTTTAGGTTTTAAAAATACAAGTTGGATAATCAAAGCAACTGCAACAATTCCTGCCAGCATCGCAAAATCTTTTCCAAGATTTCCGGCATCTGTTGATTTGCCCAACAAATCAGTAATGAACGCGCCTGCAAATACACCGACCATATTCATCAGTCCATAAGCTGTCGCCCTGTATTTTTTTGAAACAAACTGGCAGAGGATCGGCATATTGTTGGCATCGAACATACCAAAGCCAAAACCAAAACAAAATGCCGAACCAATAACCGCAAATAAGGAATGACCAAAACCAATAAAGAGCAATGCAGGAATAGTTAAGCCAAGGCCAATGGCACTTGTATAGATTCTGCCACGGATATTTTTCTGCACCCATCTATCTGATAAAATTCCGCCGAAGATGACACCAATAAAAGATGATGCCGCAATAGTGATGGTAGATAACGGCCCGGCTTTCGACATATCAATATTCAGATTTTCTGCAAATAATGTCGGCAGCCAATTCTTTACACCCCAACCCGGAAGACTTGGAATGGCGAAATAGAAAAGTATTATCCAGAAAGATATGTTTACAAACAAAACACCAAGCCCTTTAAATACAGAGGATTTCTCTTTTGCAATATCTTCTGCTATTTCGGTTTCTCTTTTTTCCTTTAAAAAGAAAATCAGGACGGTTGAATAAATAATTCCAATGAGACCGAAAGACTGAAATGTTTGCTGCCATGAAAACTCTTCAGCTATGGTAGCACCAAAACCACCGAGTGCCTGTCCCATATACAAACCAGTCATGTGAATTCCCACAGCAAGCGACCTTGTTTTATCTGAATGGTAATCGGCTATAAGCGATAACCCTGCAGGAATATACAATGCTTCGCTTACACCCATTATTGCACGCAGCCAATACAACTGGTCGAATGTTTTTGCATAGCCCATTGCAAACGTAACAGCACTCCATACAAATAAACTTCCTACTATAAGCCATTTTCTGTTCATCTTGTCTGCAATCATTCCTGATATGGGACTCATAAAACCATATATCCATAAAAAAATGGCCATGAGGTAACCGAAGTTGGTGGCTGATTGCAGTTCTGAAATATCCACCATTATAGTAGGCTTCATGGTGCTGAGCATTTGCCTGTCCATATAATTGAGCAATGCTACTACCCATAATAATGCAACAACAATCCAGGGATAATATTTTTTATTTTGCAATTGCATCATGATTTATGGTTTTAAAAGTCAATTAATTTTGAAATGTTATCGACTTGATCATCGGAGTTCAAATACCAGGTTTTATCTCACCGCTGGGTATAATAATGGATTTACCCCAATAAAATGCGGAAGTGGTCACTTGAGTCAGGTCAGGTATTGAGCCGGATTTTGACAGTTGCTTTTGACAGCATTAAAAATATAAATATCAGTTTCAAACCCCATATGACTTGTCAAAACTCCAATTTTTTCATTATTGACCTTTTCTCTGTCTTCAAGGTCAGGCTGTGATAATTTGTTGTTAAAAGATTCTATTTTATTAAAAATAAGTCCTTTATCGCCTCCAAAGATAGCAATTTTGTTTTTTGAGATTGCCACTCCTGTACCTGCAGCCAGCTTTAATTTTTCTCCATTGTCGTTTTTAAAATCAAAAGTTGACCATTTATTTGATTTTGGATCATATTTCATGACTTTATCAGAATATGTAGTAGTTTTATCACCAGGCAACTTGTATCTCCCTCCCAGCAAAATATCTTTTGACTTTCGCCGTCATGGCAAACTGCCGCTACTGCATTTTCAAGAGCAATAGGCATATCGCCAATTCCAGTCCATTTTTTTACAGTTTCAGAAAGATCCATTACAAATGCTGATTTAAGCGATGTTTTGCCTGAATTTCCGCCAACGACATACAATCGGTCTTTGATGCAGACTGCATTACAAGAAGTCAAACCTATTGGTAGTTCAGGTAGTGGAGTGATGCTTAGTTCATCATTCAACCATTGGAAGAAGATTACATTTTTTAATACCCCGTTATCATTCTCTCCACCAATACTTATGAAGCCCTTTTGTATGGCACATTAGCAGGGTAAGCTATTGGATAGTCTAATTTTGTTGATACACCTTCTAACCAATAGTATTGATTTTTTTTTCTTTCTTTTTAATATATAAATTTTGTCATGATATTTTTTTTGCCTCCTGTCCAGGGTGGATTTTCAGGGAAATTTGCACCACCGGCAACTATCAGAACATCTCCACAATGCCAGCAACAGGTCCGGCAACACCGATATTGGGTTTGCCACTTTTGTCATCTGGTAATGCTAATAAAGTATTCCACTTTAAGGTTAAAATTTTTGGTGCTTTTGGGCTGCTGATTCCATGATGATCTTAAATGGTATCAATAAAAGCCAATATTTCATATACAATGGTCATAACAATATGAAGATACAATACTCTCAAAATCCAGTTTTCGGAGTTTAGACATCATTTCTGATTTTTCAGATTCAGATATTTGTTTTGACGGCAATCTCACAAATCCATTGTTAATACCTTTTCCTTCATGATAAATTTACAGGCTGAAATAAACCATAAGATGCAATTATCCTGATGATTTCAATGGCTTTTAATTGCAAATTTTAGCATTTGAAAAATCTCCATTGTCAAAGGCATCAAACATCTTGTAATACAAAGGAGCCATAAAATTATAGGTACTTCCGATATAACCCCTTGCTCCAAATGACCTGCTTGCAAGTGCAATTTCATCAATTCCTGCCAACATTTCATATTTACTGTCTGATAAAGAGCTCGCGACCAAGTACTCTTCAAGATCATTATGGGTATATTTTACACCTTTGAGATTTGAAATTTTTACCTCAGCTTTTGAAGTAATTCAGAAATCGAGACATTCACATTTGTTAGAACCGGTATGTGATAATAATAAAATGACTTAACAGACGCAAATGAAGCTATTTCAGCACATACATCAATCAATAAGTCAACAGTTGCTGGTTTCTGATAGAATGGTGCTGTGGCTGAAATCCCAAATACATTTTGCAAACTGCTGGCATGTTCGGCCAAATCCGCATGCATCTTTGGTAGCAAGATGCCCTACAAAACAAAAGTTTAAAATCGTCATCTTTGATTGCATCAGACCACGCTTCCAGCGATAACTTTCTTTCATTTGTGGTCAAGTGATAACCTTCAGATGTGGACCCATTTAAAAGATCCCTTTTTATATTATTTCTTTAAGAAAGGTATAATATTCGTCAATTACTTCAAGCTTTAGTTCTCCTTTTTCATTCATTGGTGTATGCGTTGCCGTCACCAAGCCTTCTATTCTGTTCATTTACTATGATATTATTTTAATCATTAAAATTGTAAACATTATTTAATCAACTCATCAACTGATATCTTTTGAAAATACAAATCTTGGTACCTTCATAAAGGATTCCAATCGTCTTTTCATCTACCACGGTCAGACATGAATAACCATACCCGGTTTCACTATTTAACTTTAGATGGTATTTCTCAGGCCAGGATAATCCATCATCAAGACTTATTTTTATGGTCATATCACTTCGTTTTGAGTTGTTATTTGGGTTGGGAAAAGAATAGTACTTTCTGGTTTATTCCGTTGACTCTGAGATCGGCACTTATCAAGCTGGCCATACAGTTGGGCTCAGTAAGTGCACTATTAGATGTGGGATGGACCATCCAGGTTTTCCCTAAATCTTTTGTTACAGAAATGGCACGGCCATTTGTACTGCTTTTGTCCGTACGATTGCGATCGTCTCTCATATTGAGCATAAGAGATCCATCTGTAAGCTGCACAACCTGAGCTTCTGTCGTATTGGATTTTGCTCCTGTACCTATTTGCCAGTTTTTACCTTGATCCTTACTATACACTATGGTAGAATGACAAGTATATACTCCTCCATCCAAAGCCTTAACACCTATATTGGATTTGAATTGTGCCGGAAAAACCAAAGTTCCATCTACCAGGGTTATTCCCATTCCGGGCCCTTGAAGTAATAATTGCCAGTTTGGATCTTTGATCTGTGAAGTGATGTTAATAGGAGGAGACCACGTTAAGCCATCATCTGTACTCTTTGTTAAAATAAACTGGCCCGTCTCCTCCGGTTTCATACCTGGACCAGATGCCCACCAGAGCCTTTTATTGGTATCCAAGCCGCTCATCCAAAGTGCGGCAACCCAAATGGTATTTGTATTGGGGTCATATAATATACATGGGTCGCCAATTCCATTAAGATTTTGTGGCTTTCCTCCCCACTCTCCCATATCCATGATGACTTTCATGGGTTCCCAGGATTCACCGCCATCTGTACTTCGGCTCATCCCTATATCAACATGCTCTTGCAGGTCCAATGAATTATTGTATCTGTTATCGTAAACAGCGATGAGTGTACCTTTTTTGTTGTAATCAGTCCGGGAATTCTATAAGTGTCACAATTATCCTGTCCTTTCTTCCTGACTTTCAAGCATGGTCTGTATGTATAGGAAGCGAATAGCGGTACTTCAACAGGTTTGATATTTTCAAATTGAAGTTTGAGAGCTGCTATTTTAAAATTGGACTTTAATAGAATAGCACCTCTTGTACGCAGTTTTAAAGCAAACTTATGCACTCCTTGTGCTAATAACAGTTGTCCTTTTATAACATTATCCTCATCAATACCAATGGTCTTTCCAAAAACAGCATTTTGCTCTACACCTTTGTCATGTCCCAGATAGATCATTTCGAACGAAAGCATACCTTTTTTGTCAAAAGTGCCCATTAAACTTAATAAAACTTCATTAAGTACAATAGGATGGTTCTCTGAATTATGAAAATTAAGATCAACAATACTATGTTCCTCCTTATCACTATATAAAGGAACAAAGTGAATAGATGATGATAACAAAGGTAGTGGCAACTCCCTCATTCTCATCTTTGTAACAAGATTGACCTGTGATAAGAAAATATATTACAATAAATAAAAATAACTTATCCATACAATCCTTTTTAAATTTGAGATTGATTATAAAGTGATTTTAAAAATGATTGTTTTATACCTATTTAATGAATGTGAGGTCAAACATATAAAAATTATTCAACCTCACATTACATACAAAACTTCTAATATTAAACAATCATCAAA
Organism: Saprospiraceae bacterium; assembly: GCA_016714445.1. Lineage (GTDB taxonomy): Bacteria > Bacteroidota > Bacteroidia > Chitinophagales > Saprospiraceae > OLB9. The sequence continues at coordinate 123,979 of JADJNF010000010.1, forward strand.
GCATTAAAAGTTAAATCTTTATTTCGGTTTTGTTGTCGGATAGCCAGGAGTCTGATCAACTAAAGGATCATTTGTCCATATAGCCGGTTCTATTGGCCACCTTATTTCATGAGATTTTGTTGCTTTATCTAAAACTCCATATGGATGATATGCACTTTTGAATACCATAGGGTCACTACCATATTTCATTCTAAGCAGATCATACCATGACTTGCCTTCGTGTACAAATTCCTTGTATCTCTCCGTAAAAATAGCTACTTCATTGTTATCTTTGGTTGTATTCACAAATGGCATGGGGTCAGCATCCGGAGAGTAAGCACGATCTCTTATCTGCTTTATAAAGATGAAGGATCACTGCCTTCAGCATTTGCAATCTCAGCAAGCATGAGTAATCTATCGGCTTCTCTGTATACTGGCCAATCATCTGAAAAATAACGTTTATTAGCACTGATCACACCCAGAAATTTAACAAGTGCTGTATTTCTTACAGTAACTGCATATGGCGGATTGCCTGTTTTAGTGACTTTGTAATAGTCAAAAAAGTAGCATCACGGCGTTTGTCAGCAACATCATAGAGTTTGAAAAGTTCAAAAGTATAAGCATATCTTTGAATGATCTGTTGAGAATTTGATGCAGCGATCATCAAAGGGTCTACCAATAATGGACCGCTCGCCAGAGAATCCTTATAGTGTTGATTGTCAAAATTAAAGGTGGAATAAGTATAAGCGCCTATATTTTGCATTTCTGATTCGCCTACAAAATTTCTCAATGCAAAAATAATCTCTTTATTGTTTTTTGATTGGATGCAAAAACGCTTGGAAATGTCGTTTGCAACGCAGTACCTACAACAGATTGCAATGCGTTTTTTGCATCTGCAAGATCTGCATTATTTCCATATACTTTAGCAGACCAAAGAAACACATCACCTTTCAACATGGCAGTTGCATTAAGGCTCCATTGACTTTTTTCCGTCGGGTTTCCTGCCACTCCAAAAGACTCCATTGATTTTGATATATCTTCTTTAATTGCGGAAAGCACTTCAGCTTCAGAAGCTCGAGCTTTTCTAAGTGCCACAGGATCGATGTTGCCGTTTAGAGCTTCCGGTTCAAGTCTGATAGGAACTCCACCATATGTCCTTAAAAGGTGAAAATAATAATATGCCCTTATGCCATATGCCTGACCTAACAAATATTTCTTTTTGCATCGTTTAAAATGTAATTCCTTCTACTTTCTGAATAAATAGATTTATCTGAAGAATTGCTCCATAAAATGTCGCCCAGCTTGTTACTCCTGGCGAGTTTTCACTTAATCTTTGCTCAATTATTGGAGTTCATTAAGCGATGTGTTTTGTCTGTCTTTATTACTGTAACCACCACCTCTCATCTCTCCAAGCCTTACAAACATAAATTGGTTGTCCTCATTTGTTTGTGGATACCTACCATAAAGTTATTGACCTGCGCTTCGTTCTGCCAAAAGCTTTCATTACCAAAATAATCTTCCGGAACCAGGTCTAAGCTATCTGAACAAGACGAAATACCTGCTAGTATTACCAATGTGTATATATAATATTTTAAAGTTTTCATTTTCTCTAATATTTTAAAAATCTGATTTAAATTAAAAGTAACGTTGGCACCAAAAATCACCTGTGTAGGTATGATATAAGCACTGTTTTGAGCACCGGTTCTCTCTGGTAAATTAAGCATTTTATGTGTAATATACCCCAAGTTTTGGCCAGTTACACTCAAATTTAAGGCGGACATTTTAAGTTTTCTGATCAGTGATACAGGTAAACTATAGCTCAAAGTCACTTCTCTGAAGGCCAAATAATCCGATGGAACGTAAAACATACTCGAAGGCCGGTCAAAGTTTTTAGTATTGAGTTGATCTGCCCAAACGTATCTTGGAAGGGATGCGTTTGGATTTTCAGGAGTCCAGGTATCTTTTACTAAATCTGTAGGATTAAATTCACCTTGTGCAGATGCCAAGGCCCACATCTGCTGGAAGTCCTGCTGAATATGTCCTAAGCCAAAATCGAACCTGGTCAAAAGTGTAAGTCCTTTAAAACTAAAAGTAGTATTAAATCCACCTGTCCATCTAGGCAATTGCCTTCCCAATGATACCATATCTCTGGTATCAATGGTGTCATTATTATCTATATCTTTCCATTTCATGTCACCAAGTTGTGTTGAGAGCCATCCCCCAGCAAGAGTTAAATTTCTTTCTGTTATAATTTTAGGACTGGCAACTCTTCTACCGGCAGAACCATTAAACCATACTTGACCCGCAGCCAAATCCGTCTTATTGTAAGATGCTAAATCTTCAGGAGTTCTTATGATTCCATCACTCACAAATCCAAAGACTTCTCCCCATTCCTGACCTTCTTGAAATCCACTAACCCATATCAACTGCCCAGTTTTAGGATCAAACACCTGTTGGCCTCCTTGGCGATTATTTGCATTACCATTGAAAGGCAATTTTAAAACAGTATTTTGTTCCATGCTGCATTGGCTCCTATTTGAATATTAAAATCTTTACTTCTCAAGAGCCGATAAGTGGCTTCAAGTTCAACTCCTCTGTTTCTCATACTTCCATTATTCGTACGAATACTGGTGACGCCCTGAGGATGTCGGTAGAAGCACACTTGCTATTTTATCATCAGTAATTCTATTATAATATACTACTGAAGCATTTAATTTGTTATCAAACAACCCGATTTCTGCTCCAACTTCTGTTGTATTTGTCTTTTCCCATTTTAGATTTGGATTTGAAACTCCAGTTTGTAAGAAGCCAATTGTACCTGCATATGCAGTTTGAGAACCAAATGCCCCTTGCAATTCATATGTTCCAATGCCACCTATGTTACCGTTTCTAACCCCAGCTTCCCCTTAATTTCATATACGACAACCAAGGACTGAAGGATTTCATAAAATCTTCTTGGTGCATAAGCCATCCCACAGAAAATGCAGGAAATACTCCAAAACGATTATCACCAAGCAAGCGAGAATATCCATCACGTCTGACGGTGAAAGATGCCAAATATTTACCGGAATAATCATAATTCACCCGACCAAATGAAGACAAAATTCTTTCTCTGGAGTGATAAGAATCTGTTCTCTCTAGTTTGTTGGGCCACAGTATTTTGCGTCAATTCAAGATCTTGAAAATCATCAGTCGGAGCTAATCTTCCACTGGCTGCCAAACCAGTATTATAAGCATCAAAATACTCCTATCCTGCCATCGCGCCTATATTGTGCTTTTGAGAGAAAGAGCGGCTATAATTGATAATAGCATTATAGGTCTGTCTGGTGGTTCTGTCAAATGATGATGATGAACTTCGATCCTGTTCCATCCAGTATTTGGGTTGGTTAAATTTAATATTCCTGTACGGAAATCCTGGTTAAAGCTTTCAAAAATTCCTTCATCATACATTAAAATACCATTGACCCTTACATAAAGATCTTTAGAAAAATTTATATTAAAGGCCTGATTTAAAGTGAATTTATCATTTTGGTTTTTTCTTTTATATTTATCAATATTATAGATAGGATTACCATCACTTGCATCTCTGCCTAGCAATAATTCCCCATTTTCATTATATCCTCTCATGGTGGGGGGCGCTGAAAGCATCCTACCCCAATAACCGGTTTCACCATTTTGCAACGATTGATCTCTCCAGGTAGATCTTGCAAATTGGAATCCACTCTCGGATTTTAGCCATGAGTTTATATTATAATCGCCGTTACAAGTAAAATTGTATCTTTTATAAAAGTCTTTAAGAAGGAATCGCCTTCATCATAATAACCCAAATTTGCGAAATATCTTCCTTTCTCATTTCCACCACTAAATCCTAAATTATAATCACTAATCGGTGCTGACTGGTTGAGACCAAAGTCACCATAATTAAAATCTTTATAAATTAAATCTGCAAAAGAGCCATTTGGGTCGTAGTTACCGGCAGGATTTGTTTTTACGGCATCTTTAGTTGTCTTCCATCCTGGTTTGTTCAAGAGTTCTTTGTTTGTATCTGAAAGTCTCATCACACTCCATATACCAGCAGAACTATAATTGCCATCGACAATATTGCCTGTGGCATCTTTTATATAAGTTGCCAGTACCTCTTGGTCCCAACTGCAGATAACGCAGTATTTGCTGCCACAGTACCTAGGGTACCATTTATCATCGCCTGGACAACACCCATACGAGTCCATTTGATGTACTCTTCCGCACTTAAGAAGTTGTATGGCACATTTAAATCACTAATACCCCTTCTAACTTTGAAAGTTACAGATGAAGCTCCTGCTTTTCCCCTCTTAGAGGTAACAAGAATTACTCCATTACTTGCTCGAGCACCGTAAATAGCAGTGGCAGACGCATCTTTCAAAACTTCAATACTTTCGATTTCTTCAGGATTTATATCACTAAATGAACGTCTGATCTGCCCATCCATGATGACTAAAGGACTCCCAGTACCATCAAAGTCAGTACCACTATCTCAATACTATATTAGGTAAGGCACCCGGTCGGCCTGTTGTGTTGACCACCTAAGACCTGGAATAGTGCCTGCTAATGCTTGAGCAGATTTGACCGAACTCCTGTCTCCAAAAATTTATTGTCCAATTTAGATACGGAACCAGTGAGTTTTGATCTCTTTGTTGTTCCGTATCCGACCACTACAATTTCATCAAAAGTGCTTGAAGATTCCTCCAAGTAAAATTTCAAGATCTTTAACTAATGTGACAGCAATATTTATTGTTGTATAACCAATCATTGAAATGGAGATCTCCCTATCTGGACTATCTACCTCCAGACTGAATTTGCCGTCTAAGTCGGTTACAGTACCAATGTCAGTACCTACAACCAAAATATTTACTCCTGGTAAAGTAAAACCGTTACCCGCATCTTTGATGGTTCCATTAATTTTTACTTGGGCCATACCCAGATGCCAAGAAAATAACAGAAGAGCATAAATAATAAAATTCCTGATTCCTAAATTTTTCATTATTCTATGTTTTGAAAATTAAAAAAATGATTTTATGTATTATGTCATACATAACGCAAATGTAATTGCCAAAAATCAATAATCAAAATTTTATCATAAATATTTTTACAAAATATATTTAATAAACCCGTTGTGCGATTAAAGCAAAGCATATTTTATTTGATTCAAAGGTTTATCATTACTATGGTTGATAGCTTGAAGTAAAGTAAAAGCAGCAATTTTACCCCATATCCTTGTGCACATTCCCAAGAATGTTTTTGCATAATTTCTTTTAATCATGAATTGGTCGGCAAGTTGAGAAAATTGAGTTTCTATACGTTTTCTGCTTTTTGCAAAAACATAAGGATATTGCTAAAATCGGACTGGTTTCGTCTTTTTGGTGTCTGAAGTTCTATTTTTGATGTGTGAAATAAGTCTACTTTATATTCACTTGAAAGGTAGCCTTTATCTCCTAATAGAGTGCAATTATTCAAGCTGGATTGTTTTACATCATCAAGATAATGAATATCGTGTACGCTGGCTTTGGTAATATCTACAGATTTGTAAACACCTTTTAATGAAGTGATTAGATGTAGTTTATAACCATAGAAATAAGTTTTAGTTATAGCCGAATAGCCTTTGTCGGGGCTTGTTTCAAAATCTTCTCTCAATACGTTGCTCCTATTTGCTCTTGCAATATTACAAACTGGTAGTGGCATCGAATCAACAATAAAAATATTTTCTCCTCATTTAGCTGATCAGCTAAATTCTGAGTTAACTGATTGTAAAAGCCAATGAGATTCCTTCGACGCCTATTATAGTTAGAGCGATCGATAAGATTGGGAAAATCCAATAGATTGGCTCTTTATTTTACCCCAGAAATAGTTTTCTGAATCAATACTCATTGCTTCAGAACACAACGACAGAGCAAGGATTTCACAATCAGACATCTTTGGCTTTTTTTGGGTAGAATTTAAAATTACCTTCTTCCATTATCAAATCTTTGGCGTTTTTGGTAATTAATTGAAGAAATTTATCGAAATTTGTCTTTATGTTGTGCATATGTATTTTGTTGTTTGGTAGCTTAAAAATACAACATTTTATTGCATTGCAGTGAATTATGCACAACATATTTTTATATATATTAAATTTTAATCCCACTTTTTAATCGCACAACGGGTTTAATAATTTTTTCAGTTGTCACTTAATTATCCACCATTAGTATAGTCAGAAATGATAAAGTTGAAGAATAATATTTGCCCTTTTACAACAATAAAAATTTTGCCTAATTATTACATTATTACTACGTGCATAAATGTTTATATATAAATGATTTTATTTTTATATTGTCCCAGTTCAATAAGATAATGATTAACTGAAAAAAATGATTAATTTTGTGCATTATGTCGTACATATAAAACTCAATCGTCATTTTTATTTTAAAAAATAATCCTATAAGTTAACTTTGTTGTTTTATGATGGAAAAATTAAGATCTTTTTCAACACTCTCTGCGATAGATAATAGCAGCATGGTGGACAAAGTAGAATTGAGTCTATTGGATTTTTTTATTAATAAGCAGTTGAAAGTAGGAGATTCAATACCCAAAGAACTTGAATTAGCTGATCTTATGGGCGTCAGCCGTACAGTGATTCGAGAATCCCTTAACAGACTACGAACGATGGGATTGATTGAAACAAAAAAGAAAAAAGGTACAGTGATAAAAAGTCCGGACATCACTTTGATACTTCAAAAATCCATTATTCCTCACATATTAGACCATAGTACATTACGCGATATCTTTGAACTGAGATTAGCATTGGAAGTTGGCATGGCAGACTTTGTGGTCAGCAAGGCGACCAATGAAGACATATTAGAATTACTTGAAATTGTTAAAGATGAAGAAAGTCAATCAGCCAATGCGCTTTTTGACATAGATTATGAAATAAAATTCCATGGAAAACTCTACGAAATTACCGCTAATGACACACTTAGAGAATTTCAAAAGCTTCTATTACCAGTCTATAATTATATTTATTCCAGTGGTTTGCTCAATCTACCTACTGCACAGAAAAAATTTACCTCCCATAAACAACTGGTAGAATTACTTCAAACCCGGGACGCAGAACAATTCAGGGTGGGTATGAGACACCATCTCGAAAACCATTTTTTATAGAATTCTATTGAATACTTCTAATTAAAACTCATTGTTTTATACTCTCCCATTTTATCCTGAGTAAATAAAGTTGTTTCTAATTCTGTGTGTAATTCAGGTAATCCAATTGAGTGTATATTTCAAATTCTTAAAGAGTTACCGAAGGCTCACAGGTCTAGATTTCAATAGAAAAATGTTTTATTCCAACAGAATCATAACAAAAAACATTCCGCTTAAACCATTCCTACCATCCCCTGCAAAGTACCATGATATCCATGTATTATATTCCATGCCCTTAGTGCACTTCATCATTTAATCAGACTTCTTTCTTGTCGACAGGAATTGAAATTACAAATTCAACACACAACAAGTTATTGGTAAAAGCACTATTATTGGAATTAATTGATACTGCAGGAAATATAATTTCTTTGGCTTCCTTTATGGGGAAACATTCGCTAATTGATTTTTAGGCAAGTTGATGGACCTTTTAAAGCAGAAAACCCAAATTTAATAAATGCGTAAGATAAGTAGAAAGATAAAGGGTTTGAAGTGCTAGGCATTTCACTTGATAATACTATACCCATGCTTTTCAGCACAGCTCTTTTGCCTACACACAATGCTATGCTTCACATACTGCGGCTACGCCTTCCTTATTTGTCGGGTGCTTGCTACATTGCATTTCGCTACGTTCACCCTTTTGCAGGTAAAGCGGCATACTGTCTCAGCCATAGACCATCCTGACTCTCCCACTGTCTCTGCTCATATCGTACAGCTGTACAGAGTGTGCCTAACTTTTATCCCACCCAAATACACACAGTCCAGCTGTCCGCTATCTCCGGCTCAACACTTCAGTGGCAGAGACGCAGTTACAGAGTATAAGCCATATAGCCCAGTACCGTAGCTTGCAGCTACTATATGCCACATATCTCCACCTTGCAGGTAGTATATAATGTCATATTTCTGGTCATTATGGCTCATATACTCTGTAGTACTGTGCTCCGGGATGGCGGCTATGGCTGGCAGTATTTCCGGTGCTTCCTGTGCCTGATACAGAGTGCCCATTCCGCAAGCTGCATGAGCACCATGCATCATTCACCGCACCTCCTTTTATTTGTTTTGGGGCAGCCATGCAGGGGCATATGGTACGTACAGCCATGCTTCGTCCCTCACATTACTCCTGTACGCACCATCTGCCCCGCTGCCCCTGGTGAATTCTTACTTAGTTTTACCACCTCTGGTGGTATGTTTTTTAGTTGCAATTTCAAGGCTCAAGGCTGTTATACCTGCCTGCCCGTGTTCGTACCTCAATAGCTGAAAGCCCTAGCTTAAAGGCATCGGAGAAAAATAGCTTCTTATTTTTACCGACCCCTAGTTGTAAGTTTGTTATTGCAATTTAGAAGCTTAAGGCAGTTTTATTTGAAATGTATATTGATAAGTAATGCCAATTTAAACTATACATTGATATAACGTTTTGTAATAAGTTTTACAAAATATATCATTGTAATAAATATTACTTATTTAATTTGCAAATCGGCATGAAACTTGGAATATATTTTAAATCTTTTTATATAAGTTGTGAATCAATATTATGCGTAATGATAAATTATAATTAGTTTTGCAAAGTATCAAGTTATGACCGAATTAACCATAAACAATTTACAGGACAATGAAATATCATACCAAAGAACTTCACTCCAATACCAATATATTTTTATTTTTTCCCACCGCACATTTTTTAAAACCAATTTTAGACAGCTGCACAAATGGCAAATTTGCTTTTGCCCTGACACACAAAGTCGACCCTTCGCAAAGCCAAAAGAGCCATTTTTTACGATCGCACCGACAGAACAAATAAATTCAATAAACTTGTTGCTATGAAAAAACTATTCTTCTTAACATTATTATTACTTACAGCATCAATTGGTTTCAGCCAATCATACTTGGGTTGGGTGACTAAACAAGTTAATTTCCGTGATGGGCCCGGTACAGATTACGGTGTAATATCATCGCTTAAACAGGGTACACAAATTTTCATCGTATCACTTGAAACAGAAAATGATTTCTATAACATCATTGACATTGCAGCCGACAAAGAAGGTTATATACATAAATCTTTTGTAAGAATAGGTGAGATTGTAGAAAACAATGAAAGGGGTATGTTTACTCCAAGTGGTAAAACTTCCACTTACAATCCAGAAATTGAAATATTCAACAATACTTCATTGATACTTACTTTGAAACTGAATAGTGAAACTTATACTTTCTCACCAAAGCAAAAAAGAACAATTACACTTAGTCCAGGAGCATGTAAGTACCGTGCATCAGCTCCAGGAGTAATTCCAAATATCGGAACTGAATATATGGAGAGTAATATGGGCTACACTTGGCAATTTTATATCGTAACCGAAAGAAAATAATAGCTATGAATTTTATTAACCCAATAGAAATACTTGAATTGGAAAATACCGACATAGCGGTTATTGATAATTCAATCTTAAAAAAAGCAAAACGAAAACTTTTTGCCGACATTGACCTTTCAGACTATGGTCACCTTGATTATAAAGGTTTATCTATCACTAAAACCGATTGTGAAAAGGTTATTGATGAATTAGAAAACCCTAATGCTTTAGAGTTCTATTCACACCTTGTTTCTAATAAGTTATTAAATGACTTTCTAATTAACGGTAATGAAAGACTTTTTGAATCTTTCAAACAAGAAAGCATTTATAAACTACCTGAATTTGTAAAATTTATTAATCCTTACTTCTCACCAAAATTTGATAGAGCGATTTTAAAAGCTTTTTCAGACGATGACGAAGAAAGGCTTAGGAAGATTTTAAGAACTCAAGTTTTAATTAGCACAGCAGACTTAAACTTAGCTTTCAAAGGCCTAAGTGTTGAAATTCAAAATCGGCTGCAAAAAGTTGACGCAATCACAAAAGAAATAAAGAATGAGGAAACGGATTATTCAGATGAAGATATTGATGAAGTTATTGATTTGGTAAAGGATTTATTTCCTAAAGAATTGCTTAATCAGTTGCCACCATATTTTCAAAGTCAAATAAATAAAATTGCAGCATCAATTAACTTCCTGCAATTGGCAATTTGGAATGAGTTTGGCAATTCACACGTTGCATTAAGTTTATTAGAACATTTATTAGAACTTAATATTGAAAGTGTAAGCAAACCAACTTTTCAAAAGAATTATGACATTGTAAAGAAAAAAAACGAAGAAAGAGTAGAACTAGAAAAAAACGCTCCAACGTTAAAAAAATGGGCATCAATACTTCTTGAATTACAAACTCAAATTAAAAAAGTAGAAAGTAAGTCTGTTCAAGCACCGGATGCTTTTGAAAAAGTGAAACAATTAATTTCATTGTCAGAACTTAATGCTCTCCCAGCATTTGCAAATGAAATTAGAACACAGATTGGATATTCAATAAGAAGTCTATCTATTTCCTGTTGGAACAATCAGAACGATATGAAATCTTCTTTGTCTTTAATCAATTTTGCATTACAAATCAATGTAAGTGATGAAGCAAAACTAAAATTCAAACAAGACAAAAACGAACTTGAAGAATTGGAAAAGAAATACAAGGGCGTTTTGGTCTGTCATTTTTGCGATAAGAATCCGCCAGATGATAATAGCGGTATATCACAAACTATTTATAAAGAAACATATAGAAGTTACATACCTAGAAAGGTAGATTTCAGATATACAACCATATTTATACCGAGATGCAAATCTTGTAAAAAAATGCATTCAAAAGGTAAATTAATATATAAATTTACTTTTTGGTTATTCACAATAATTGGATTTTTTATCGGTGTTCTATACGAAGATGCATACTTTTTACTAGGATTGGCTTTAGGAATGCTGTTTGGATGGATTGTAGGTAATATTATTGAAGGTATTCAAGTAAATAAAAGAGGTATTAAAGATTCTTATATTCCAACATTAGCTAAACATCCTGTGCTAATTGATAGAATTAGAGAAGGCTGGACATTTTCTAAACCAGACGCATAAAATATATAATATGAACGAACAAATTAAAGTGCCAAAAATTTACATTGACTTGATAGACCAAGTTTTTGAAATTGAAAAAAAGGTGGAAAACCTAACAGAATCAAACTCTATAAGCAGAAATGTAAGTAGGTTAAAAGAGATATTTGAACAGCTGGAAACAGACGGAGGATTAGTATATCACAATCCAATTGGGGAAACATATAACGAAACCCGAACCGATATTGAAGCAAGTATTGCTGGCAACTCTGCCGACAATCTAATAATTACAGAAGTAATAAAACCTATAGTTAGGTATCGTAAGGGTGGTATTACACTTATTGCCCGTAAAGGCATTGTTGTAGCTGAATCTAAATCTTAAATCATTAAAATCATTGAAAAAATGGAAAATACGATCAATTTCGGAATAGACCTTGGAACAACAAATTCGGCTATCGCCAAATTTGTAAAAGGCGAAGTAATAGTTTTCAATAATCCGTTGGATTATGGTAGAGCCACACTACCTTCAGTGGTTTGCTATCAAAAGGATAAAATTATTGTTGGTAGTCAAGCTAAAGTAATGTTTGGGAAGCAAAAAAAGGATGCTTTTACACAGGCATTTTTTAAAAGAAAGATGGGAACTTCTGAAAGTTTTCAAATCAAATCCCAAAATCGTTCTATAACACCAATTGAACTTTCTGCACAGGTGCTAAAAGAATTGAAAACCTTCGTAAACACAGGAGATCCTTTAGAATCAGTGGTAATCACTATTCCTGCTTCTTTTGACCTAATCCAATCGAATGCTACAAAAGAGGCAGGTTATCAAGCCGGTTTCAAACAAGTTGTTCTATTACAAGAACCAATTGCTGCAAGTTTGGCTTATGCAAATATGAAAAAATCAAAAGAACTGACCGATGGTCAATGGTTGGTTTATGATTTTGGTGGTGGGACTTTTGATGTGGCTTTAATCAGAATTAAGGATGGAGAAATGAAAGTAATTGACCACGAAGGAAACAACTTCTTAGGTGGTGCTGACATTGATCAAATGATAGTTGACAAACTTGTCATTCCTAAAATAAATTCAGAATTTTCATTTAAGAATTTAGAAGATGAAATGAAAAGTGCGTCGGGTAAATACAATTCTAAATACTATGTTCTTTTGAGTAGAGCAGAAGAAGCAAAATTAGATTGTCGGCAATTACATCGGCTGAAATTGTAGTAGATGGCTTTGAAGATGAAGAAGGAAATGAAGTAGATTTTGAAATAACAATTACACGTTCAGAATTTAACGACCTTATAAAAGCTTCTGTTGATGGAACAATTGAAATGATAAAAACCATATTGACTAGAAACTCACTTGGTTCGAAGGATATTCAATTTACATTAATGGTTGGTGGCTCTACATACATTCCTTATGTAAGACAGAGAGCTGAAGAGATATTACAAATACCTGCGAATTGTGAAATTGACCCAACAACAGCCGTAGCGGTTGGTGCTGCTTACTATGCTGCAACTAAACAAAAGGAAATTTCAAAATCAGATAAGCAGCAAAAGAAATCTGCAATTTCAATCAAGGCAAGTTACAATAAGGCATCAAAAGAAAAAGATGAATTGTTTGCGGCTAGAGTAACAGGTGAAACCGAAAACTTATTCTATAAAATTGTAAGACAAGATGGTGGTTTTGATTCTGGTTTAAAGAAATTAAGTGAAAGAATAAGCGAAGATTTACCTCTTGTAGAAAATGCTTTTAATTTCTTTTCATTATCTGTTTATGACAGTTTAAATAATGTTATAGAAACAGATATTGAGCCTATTGGAATTAATAGTGGTTTCGGTATTAGCGGACAACCTTTGCCAGAAGATATTTGCTTAGAAGTTGATGATTATGATAATCCAGGTCACACAAGATTAGTATTAATTTTCCAACGTAACACAATCTTACCTACTAAAAGAACCGTAACATTCCCGATTAACAAGACAATCATTAAAGGAAGTGAAGATAATGACATTCGTATTAATATTCTACAAGGCTCTCACCTTGCTTTACCCGAAGCTAATAAGAGCATTGGTTTCATTGGTATATCAGGAAAAAATCTAAAGAGAGATATTTCAAAAGGTTCGGATATAGAAATCACAATTACTTTATCTGAATCACAAGACCTTACCGTAGCTGCATACTTAAATATGGCAGACCAAGAGTTTAAAGAAACCTTTAATCCAAAAGAAAGGCATACGCCTGTTGATTTATTAAAAGAGCAAGTTGAAGATCTTTCTGAAAAATTAGAAGAGGAAATTGAACAAGCAACAGAAAAGGAAGATTATGAAACAGCAAGTGCATTATCAAAATTGAAAAAGAAATGGAAATTGTGGTTGAGGAAACTGAGAAATTAAATGATGATGATGTTACTGATGATAAATATAAACTAGAAGATAGAAAAAGAAAAATTGCCCAAGAAATTGACTCTGCTACAAAACACAAGCGTATTCAAAAAGTAAAACAGCACTACTTTGAAACAAAAGAAGAATGCCTTAAACTTATTGATGAAAACGGTAACGACCACGAAAGAAAAACATTTAATGATATAGTTTCTCAAGAGGAAGCATTTATGTCAACGAATAGCCCAATTAAGATTCATGAGAAATCTGACGAATTGCAAAGCATAATTGGACAAATTAATTGGCGAACACCTGATTTTTTAACAAGCATATTCAATTGGTTAAAAGGTGAACAGACTAAAATGAATGACCAAACACAAGCGAAAAGCCTTATTGACGCAGGTAAATTTGTAGTGGAAAGTCAAAATTGGGACAGATTGAGAGAAATTAATTTTGGCTTGCTTGATTTATTACCAAGAGGTGCAAAAGAGCAAATAACAACTAAAATCGGATTTGGATTATGAAAACAGAAGCATTTCAAGACTTACTGCTTAAATCAGCAGTTTCAGTTATTGCCTGTGATGGCACCATAGACGAAACCGAAATTTCAGAACTAAGAAATATGGTTGAAAATGAAATTTATTTTATGGGTTATGACTTTGAGGAAAGACTTGCATATAATTTAAAATATCTAAAAGAAAATGGTGCATTAGCAATCAATGAATATCTACAAGAAGTTTCAAATGCTAATCTAAACGATAATCAGGAATTGTTGTTGATTGAAGTTTTAATCAGAGCAATTGAATCTGACAAAAAAGTTGAGCCAAGTGAAATTAAGTTTCTTCAAATGGTGAAATCAAGATTGAAAACAAGCGAAGAAACGATTATTACTAAGTTTCCACAACAAATAAACTATTTAATAGACTTTCATAACTACGGCCTTCACGAAGAATTCACTGAAGAACTTTAATTTGATTAATCCTTCAATTATGAATACTATTTTAATTTTATCGATTTTGGCTTTTGGTGCTATGGGAATACTGATAAAGAATTATTGGGAAGTACAGCTTGCAAAGATTGTTCAAAAACAAGTAGGAATAAAAGCTTCTATTAACGCTTTAGATGTGTTAAATAGTTTGTTTGGTAATAGTGTTAAGATTAATAGAATTGAAAGAACTAAAGGGATAGGAGCAGATTATTATAGTCCTCTAAGTGATGAATTTTTTCTAACTGAAGACACAGAGAAATACAATTCAGCTTCAGTAATAATTGCATATTTTTTGGGACTTTTAAAAATTACATCTAAAAAAGGTGACTCAAGTTCGATTTTTATTAATGTCCTGAAATTTATATTAAATCCTTCTTTAGTCATTTTTATTTTTTTTTTAATTATTTCAATTTTCTCATCGAATACAATTTATATTAAGATTATGATTTGTATTTATGTTATTTTGATTATTTTAGAAATAATCACAAATAAAAAATATTTAAAAATTACGAATCGTTTTGTCGTCAGATCTTTCAAAGCCAACAATATTTCAATTCCAAAAGATGTATCAAATTCTTTGTCAGAATATGTAAATGCAAGATGGTGGCAATTAGCTACGATGTTCATTTTTTATCCTTTACTTGTGTCTTACTATTTTGTTTTTTATATATTCAGGAAATAAAGCTTAGTAATTAAATAGCAGAAATTTACAATTTTTTAAAACTCTAAATTCATTATTTTGGCATTAATGTTGGCTAAAATATAGAAAAAAACGCTACTATGGAAAGGAATACCTGTCTCTGCTTGAAAAAAATATGAAGATATTGCGGACTTAATGTGGCATAACGTTTCATCTTTCTGGCCTGATGCATTTGCAAATAAAGAGGAATACCTAAATGCTGACTTATAAAAACATTTTGAGGATTAATCACCAAAATTAGTATCAATTGGAATTTCAAAATTTTCCTTCGCACTTACAATCCTTGACCTTAAATAATTGGAAGGATCTATTTGATCTTTTTGCCAGAAATTGAAAATACACAAACATTTGGAAGTATAATTGTCAGCATGGAATCTGAACTGGAAGTTTTTACATTTCCATATTGGAGTTGGTCCCCAATAGTAGAAAGGTGGTTGAGCGTAGTGGAAAGATTGGGTTTAATGCCTGTATTTGATTGTGCTGCAATGGGAAGAAGGAAGTCATATTTTACAGGATCCTGATCCGGATTTCTCAAAATTAGTTATTATTATTACCTATGTATGCTATTTACCACCATCGTTCGCAAAGATAGATTCTGTGAAGGGTATTTAGTTTCTTGTTTTTCAGACACCACAATACCAAAAATAATAAAGGCCTTTCAAAGTCATGTTGGTTTGAAAGCCAAAAATTGAAAACCGATCAGCAAATTTAATGCTCTCTTGGTTTTGGTACAATGTAAAGCATTTTAATGTCTCAAGGCTATTTTACAAGAAAAGTAATAAAGGAATTTATCAAACGCAAAATTTACAAAATATAAGAGGTTCGAATCAAGTCTGGGTTATGTAACAGCAAAACTGGCCATACCTACTCTGAAATAGATATCCTTACAATCCAACTTTATTAAATAATAAAATTATTAAAACTACAGAAAGATATACCCGTTTAACCGTCAACATTAAATCACAAATTAAAAGTCTATTTGATGACTTGGATATCTGAAAAACAAGATGTACATTTGTTAACACTTACGAACTTTTATGGCCTAAGTAAAATTGTTAGGGCACATGGTAAATAAGCCAACGCACATTCAGGCACATTTGGTTTTGCCGCCACATAAAGCCAACCCAAAAAATCAAAGAGCTTGAATTTTTGCCATCCCTGGATAGGAGGAAAATGATAAATAGAGAAAGAAAGAATTGAGTTAAATGAAAAAGGACAAATACTTACAGATATTTAATTACTTAAAAGAGTTCTCGAAACTAAGAAGTAACCCTGTCCGCGACATTGATGCTCAAGAAACACAATATCCTGAAAAGTTTTGGCTTAATGACATTCCTGAAAATGAACTTTTTGAAAACATTATCAGACCTGACTTTAATGAAGACAATGACTATTGGATAAAAATAAGGAAGCCTAAAGAACCTTCTAAACCAGAATTTGCCAAGCTTACAGAAAAATTGGAAAAATGGATTGACAAGCCAACATTATTATCCGATGAAGATGGTCCAAAATTAAAAGAAACGCTTGAAGTCAATGGAGAAGTTTTTTCAATTAAAGATTTTCCAGAACATGAAAAAGAATTACAGCAATACATTGTCACAAAATGGATTGATGATCTCATAGAATATAACGAGAAAATTGAATTATACAGAATTGAGCATGAGAAGTATGAAGAATTAAATGCTGTTTACAAGCAGCTCTTTCGAATATTCAACAAAACCCAGCAATTTGGAGAAGAGTATGAGTTAGTTGTTGGTGTAGGACTATTGAATTTCAAGGAGAGTAATGAAAGTCCGAAAATTTTCAGACATATTTTAACACAAAGGGTTGATATTAATTTCGAGTACTCTCAAAAGGACTCACAAATTCTCGTATCAGTAAACTTAGAATCAGTACCTCAAATTGAAACAGATTCAATCCTTGACTTATTTGAGCAATTTGATTCGCAGAACATCATAGATGCGGAAAAGTTAGTAGAGAACTACATTAAGGAAAAAAACATTGAGACAATTTTTAGCAACACAGAAGATGCTTTGCAAATGTTTGCAGAAAGAGTATCTCCTGATGGCAGTTATAACCATTTAATTGAAAAACCGAATAGAACCCCTTCAAAACCTGCAATAACATTTTCCCCAGCACTGTTACTAAGAAAAAGGAATACTCTAAGCTTTACTGCTTTGTATGAAAAGATTTTGAATAATATTGAGAATAGTGAAAATGACCTAGAAATCCCTTCAATTAACGACCTCATAGGTATACATCCAAATGCAGATTCTGACACAATACAATCCAATGACTCAGCCTACACGCAAATTGAGCCAGTATATTTTCCAAAGGAACATAATGAAGAACAATTAGAAATAGTTGAAAAAGCCAAAAGGAACAATAAGGTTCTTGTTCAAGGCCCACCAGGAACAGGAAAATCCCACACTATTGCTAATTTAATTTGTCATTTACTTGCAAATGGCAAAAAGGTTTTAATTACAGCCTATACGAAAAGAGCATTAGAAGTCTTAAAAGATAAGTTACCACCTGAATTTCAGGATTTGGCTGTAAACCTTTTAAGCGGTGACTCATCTTCTATCCAAGATTTACAATCCAGTGTAAATGCTATAAATGATGAACTTTCAAGAGCGAATCTCTCTCTCTACCAATCACAAATTGAGGATTTTGAAAATGATTTAAAGAAAACAAGAGAGTCAATTGCAGAAACATCAAATAAGCTTATCCAGATTAAAGAGAAAGTAACACGAAAGCGGGAAATTAATCAGAAATACCAGGGACACTAACTGAAATTGCTGCGAATCTTGAAAGTGATTCCTCATTGTTCGAATGGTACAAAGATGATTTCAGCGATATCGAAAATGATAAGTTGGTTTCCCATTTAACGCAATTCATTCCACTACATGAAAACTATATACAAATTGAAACTGATGAATTTGATTTTGAAATCCCTGACCCTAAAAAATTACTTACTACTGTCCAGCTAAAGGAATATTCAAGTCTTACTGACAAGCTCGCTAATGGCTCTTTTCCAAAAGATGCCGATTTGAAAATCTCATGTTCAGATTTTGAAAAACTGTTTCAAAAGCTAAATGAAATTCAAAACCTTTACATTGAAGTAGATAAATTAAAGATTAACTTTACGTCCTCAGTGATAGAGTCGTTTTCAAAAGGCAGAAGTCAGGAATGGTTTCAAATCCTAAGTCTATCAAAGGATATACTCGATAGGCTTGAAAAGCATGATTTACGAATGATTGATAAGGATATAGAAGTTTCATATCCTCAGGGTAAAAGTTTAAAACAACTTAAAAACGATGCTCAAATACTTCTTGAATACCTGAACGAAGGTAACCCCTTAACAGGATTTACTTTTACATTAAAAAAACCATTTCTACCTAGAGAAGTAAAAGAACGTTTATATTTTGTTGATTCGGTGCGTCTAAATGGTAGCCCTTGTGATACTATTAAAGAATTTAAAACTGTTTTGCAGGATATAGCTTTTCAACAAGACTTTATTGAGCTATCGGAAATTTGGAAAAAGGAACTGCCAGAAGGGAATTTATTATTCAAGAAGTTTTCATTCTTTAATGAAATACATAATGAGGTTCAACGTCTTTCCAAGTTGATTAAGGAAGTAAAAGAATTAAAATCAGTTATTGATTCGACCAGCAGTTTGCAAATACAACTTTTTGATAAAGAAGACTTACAGACCTTTATCCTTAAAGCTGAATTCAGCAGGTTAAGTGAAAGCATTTTAGGGTATAAGGAATTAGTTAGTCAATCGATATCTTACCTTAAAAATGGCAACATCCACCCTATAAAATGGAGTATCATTGAAGCTTATGGAAAAATCGACTTTCACATATATAGTGAGTTGTTGACCAAACTTGATAAACTAGCCTATGGCAAAGAGAATTTTCTGAATTTCAAAAATCTCCGTTCAGAACTATGTTCTAAAGTCCCATGGACCATAAAATCTGTGGAGGATGATGTCTTTTCAGTCGAAGATGTACAAAATTTAAAGGAAGCCATCTATTTCCGAAACGCACAACATCAATTAATCAAGTTGATGGATATCAATTATGAAGATCAACTCATTCAAAACCTAAATGAATTAGAAAAGAAGGAAAGAAATCTCATCGCAAAACTTGCAGCAAAAAAAGCATGGTATAAAGTTGTTGAAGGCCTTCAACAAAACCGTTCTTTAAGACAGCACTTAGATGCATGGGTAATGGCAGTAAAGAAGATTGGCAAGACAGGGAAAGGGAAAAGAGCAATGAAGTTCCGAAAAATTGCACAACAAGAAATGGAACATTGTAAAGATTCCGTTCCCTGTTGGATTATGCCTTTATATAAAGTTGCAGAAACAATTCAACCCGAACAAGAGATGTATGATTATGTCATTATTGATGAGGCGAGTCAACTTGGTCCTGATGCAATATTCCTACTCTACATTTCAAAAAATGTAATAATCGTTGGGGATGACAAGCAGACCTCTCCTGAATATGTGGGTGTAGATTCAAATACAATGACACCTCACATAAAGCGTCACCTGAATGGCATTCCTTTTGCGGATTATTATGGAACAGAGTTTAGCTTTTTTGACCATGCCAAATTTTTCTGTGATGGAGTTACCGTCCTAAGAGAACATTTCAGGTGTATGCCTGAAATAATAGAATTTTCAAATCGAAATTTTTATGCTCCTGATGGAAAAGGGCTTTACCCACTTAAACAGTATTCAGAAAATCGTCTTGAACCTTTAGTTACCGTTTTCTGCTCAGATGGTTACACAGTAGGTGTGGGTTCAAGAATTATTAATGAGCCAGAAGGAAATCAAATTGCTGAAACCATTGGAAAATTAATCAAAAACGAAAGATATGACAGTAAGACAATCGGAGTTATAACACTCCAAGGAAATCAACAAGCAAGCATGATTGAAAACCTTCTTTTGAAAAAAATTGGAGAAAAGGAATTTCACAAGCGTAAAATTGTCTGTGGAAACTCTTCGTCTTTCCAAGGTGATGAAAGAGATATTATTTTTTTGAGCTTAGTTACTGCTCACAATCAGAATAGGTCAGCACTTGTAAAACCAGAGGATGAAAGGCGATTTAATGTAGCAGTAAGTCGTGCCAAAGAACAGATATGGCTCTTTCATTCGGTGCAGTTGGATGATTTAAGCAATACTTCTGATTTACGCTACAAACTCTTAGATCATTTCAAAAATTACACCTCCTACCAACCGATTTTCAAAACACCAATTGAAAGGCGACTGGGGACCCAACCTGAACCTTTCGATAGTTGGTTTGAAGTTGATGTTTACAATGATATTGTAAGAAAACAACTAAGCGTCATTCCTCAATATGAAGTTGCAAAAGGCCGATATAGAATTGACTTGGTAGTTTTACTACCTGATGGAACAAAGATAGCTATCGAGTGCGATGGTGATAAATGGCATGGTGCAGAGCAGCATCAAAATGACATAATGCGCCAAAAAGTTCTTGAAAGATGCGGTTGGCAATTTTTCAGAGTTCGGGGGTATGAATATTACACGAACAGAGAAAAGGCATTAGAACAGCTTTGGAATATGATCCCAGTATTTGAAGAAAAAGAAACTATTTTAATTCCCGACTTTGATTTTCAAAAATTCACCATCAATGAAGAAACTGAAAAGAGAACAGGGGAATCAGTTGTGCCACAAAATACAACTTTGCAAATTGATAAAGATGATGATGAATCTCCAACTGATTATTTTGACGAGCTTGTATCAATTCCAACTTCAGATAAAATTCTTAGGTATTTCAACTTATACAAATCAGGCACATACATTATGACAGATGATGAGCCTTTGGAGGCAGATTATATTATTCCAATTCGAAGAAATCAAGCAAAAGGTTTTCTTCTTCAATGCTACAAATCAGGCCATGTCAATAAAGTCCATGTTCCAATTCTTCTTTCAAAGAAAATTGGGAAGGAATACATGAATGGATTGAATAAGGATGGGGAATTAGTCCATATTGAAGCTGTTGAATCTGAAAAAATTATAGGGATTTACTTTAATGAAAATGGTCGTAGAAAATTTAAAGCGCACCTATCAGAAAATATTTCGACACGAGAGCAACTATATTTGCAAGGCTATAAAGTTATTTACAATGAATTTGAACGAATTGAGTACAATCTCTTGCCTTTAGACATCTACAATGATATCAGTCGGTTGGTCTTTCAAAGTTTTACTGCGAATGGAAAACCCGTAGACAATAATTATTACGAATCTGAATGGTCAATAATAAAGAGGTATAGCAGAATCGACAAAACACTGAACCAAAAAAGAGAAGTATACATCCAAAATTCTCTTTTTGACATCAGAGTCTCGCTTAATAGCACTGTAAAAATCAGATATTTGAGTAATGACAAGGAAATAAAAGTGAAATTGGTGGATTATAACACTTATGGTGCTGAACTTATTGATGGTGTACAAATTGTGAATATCATGAAACCATTAGGTGCTGCAATAAAAGGAAAGATCATTGGTGACAGAGTAAAAGTAGGTGACACAAACAGTGAAGTAGAAATTATCGAAATAAATTAACAAATGACTCTAACGCTAAACAGTCATACACATTTCCAAGTAGCACAAGCCAACGCTAAAATCAAAGCTTTGCAAATAGTGTGTCTGTATGACCGATGGCCAAAACCGAGCAATAAACGAAAGGACAAAGAAGAAGCACTATTTTCTATCATGCGTTTTGCGTAATGAAGGGTTTATGGTTAAATTCATGTTTAGTTTTTAAATTGAGCTTTAGTATTAAATTGACAGTTTGCAGTTCTGCCACCCTGCGCGAACAAGAAGCGCACAACCATTCACAAATCCCACTAACTTTTCTTTTATACTGATTTTTAACAAAAAAAAAACCGATCAGCAAATTTAATGCTCTTCTGTTTTTGTAAAGATCGGTGCCTGCCGGTTTTGGTCTAAATTATATAGACCTCCACCTTTGGCATATATTTTACACCAAAAATCTTGACAAAAACGCCACCCATATTTTTTGCTGCTTATCGGTTTTTATTTATGGTATCCTGTGTTTTGGACACGGATACGTTAAAAGTCATCCCCTAAATGCTTGTAAGCATATTTCTTCCTGATAGCCTTTTCTTCCCGCTGGAATTCCTCATCTGTAATAGAACTATCGTTATAAGCTTTTATTTTCAAAAGCATGATCTCCTGTTGCATGAGCAAATCATCATCCGGTGCAAAATCAGACTGGTCATCACTGTGGTCCATAATCACATTTTTTAAAATCTGCAAATCTACATCAAATAATCCAAATCCTTTTTCAATCTAATAGATGACCGGAACTTCATTTTTCCAACTCCACAACTCAGCAACTCAGCAAATCTACCTTTTTACCACCACACATACAGGCACTAAGGTAGCTTCGGGTCTGATATATGCAAGGTCTGCCAAACACTTTATCCACGCTTGCGCCTTTCAGGCGTTCCACCTTGCATGAAATCAGACGCCTTACGCTGGCACTGCACCTGTTAGTGTGGCTGAGTGAGCTGCACATCTTTCATTCATTTTATATTTTTATTATCATGGCTACTATATCATTAGCTTTTCATCCCGGTCAGTTGGTCCAGACTTCGCGCATATTTGATGCATCCTGCGAGCACCAGCCATTTTTTGCTTTTATTCGTTCCTGCATCGCTCGTCATCTTCGTGGTGATTGGGGTGACTGCTGTGAGCAGGATCAGGACAGTAATGAGACGGCGCTCCAGGGTGGTGGTCGGCTCTTTTCTGTCTATATCATTCCACCACAGCTTTTTCCTATGGAGAGCAAGATTTGGATCATCACGGAGGCTGACCGGTCATACACCACCGTTTTGTTCCCCAGTGAGTATTGAGATCACTTTGCCCTGTCATCATCGGCAGGGCTTTTTTTATCCTATTTTTTCACTTCTTAATTTTATACTTATGAGAGCTCCAGTAGTTTATCCTTCACTTCCATTTGATCCGGGTACCATTATATTTAGTCCTGGTATCATGTTAGGATTGCAGACTGCACATTCTCTCAGGCAGGTTCTAGATCATTTTATGGAGTGCCATCTAGCCACAGATTTTGGCATAGTGTCCAGAGCGATGAGATTTGATAATGTTTTGGCTGCATTATTAGAGACCGGCCAGCTTACATCCAGATACTATCTTCATAGTACCATCAGTCCGCCTGAGACTGGTCTTATCATCACTACTCATTTGGATGAGCATACCACTACGATCAGGTTTGCATCAGAGCAGGAGTAGTTTTTATTTGATAGCCTTGGTCTGTGACCAGGGCTATCAAATAAATTTGTCTTTTAAACTTCTTGAAAATTAAAATTCTATTATACCTTTACGAAAACAACTTTGACTTTATGAATTTCTTTAAAAAAATATTTTTTAAACAAGATCGAGACCCAAGCCTATTTGGAGAATGGGATTCAATTATTGAGTCTCCTGAATCAGAGAATGTTAAAATGGCCTTTTATCCTGATGGCAAACTTATCTATCACATAATTTCAAATGAAAAAATTCAAATATTAAATCTGACTTTTTACACAAAAAATGGTTTAATAGTTTCTAACCAACCATCAAAACCTAAAGAAGAATCAACCCGGTATTATTTTGAAAATAACTACTCAATACTGTGCCTTGATTTTGATGGTGAACTAACTAAATTTATAAAAAAGAGTTCTACAGAATAAAATTTAGATGAAATATCAATTCAACAAACTCAAATATAATCAAACTATTGCTTCACAATCAGTATTCACACTTAAAAAATAAATAAATACCTGAGACCAAATGACAATGGAACAATTTCAACAAATCCTTCAAAAGTGCAACTGGCCTACAAGGACTGAAGAACCAAAAACAACTCTAAAAGAAATTGAAGACATGGTTGGGTTCGCCCTTCCTTCTGACTACAGTATGTTTATTCAAAAATATTTTGGCTACGAAGAATTTATAGGAAAAGAATATGTTCGCCTCTGGGACGTTGATGAATTAATGGAACAAAATCTAGGTTACGATATCGTTGACAATTTACCAATGACAATTGGAATTGGCGGTAATGGGGCTGGTGAATGTATTGCAATTGAAATGACAAGCACGAACAATTATAGAATTGTTTTAACTCCATTTATCGACCTTGACAAACAAAATCATATTGACATTGGATCATCGTTCACAGACTTTTTAGTTCGTCTGGATAATGGCCAAGAATGGTTTAAATAAACTTAACATTTTGATATCGGACATTTAAACTGTGTTTAATCTTTGTAACTTTGTACACCTCTATTAACGATCTTACTCAATTCTTTGAAATTTAGTGCTTAAATGTTTAATATGATATAGCTAAAAATTAGGTGTTGATTTTAACCTATAGAGATTTTTATAATTTTAAAAAAAAAGGCCCCGAACCAGCGTCCGGAGCCTAACCCATGCAAATAACCAAAACTTAATCTCAACCCTTCCTTAATCCTTAGGCTTTTCCGGTGGCCACAACCGATGCAATCCTTTCGATACCCCAAAACTTACCATCGCACCAACACACGCCAGAATTCCGGTCTTTAGTATGTCGCTGCCATCCACGATACCAATGAATGCGATCACCGTACCACCAAGGGTGCCCATGGCCTGATCACTATGGTGAATTCCCATCGATACCTCCTTCTCCCTTTTGCCCGATGACATCATCACCAATATTGGTAAACTGACTTACAGCCGTAGCCACACCGCCAGCGGTGACCAGATATCCACCGATCGTCACCACAGCTGCAGGAAGCGACACCGGCGCAGTCAGCAAAACAGTGCCCACACCAGCCATGATCAAACCAATGTTTCGCAGCACTTTAAAAAACTTTGGCGTCGGTGCCTTTGCCCTATCTATGATTTTACTCATCACTTTTTACTTTTAATGTCAATAAAATGTTCCTTCTCTCCACTATTCTTCAGATTCTCTATGATATAGTTTAGAGCCATTCTGGAATACAAACCTTTTCCGTTCCCACTCCAATGAGAACACCGGAGCTATACAGCCCCGGAGTTCCTTCTGAGCATCATTGGCCACGTGTACCAGGATACCGGATCTGCCCTTCACACCACTTACCTGCAAGCACTCGCCAAATTTCGGATGTTGAATGATGGCCACTGGATAAACTCCCTCCGGCACACACGATACATTTCGTTCATTATTGACCCATCTCAATTCAATACTCCGACACAGCAAGACACCTTTGATAAAAATCAACCCATCTGTCCAAGTTTCCCGATACAACCTTTGAAGCTCAATTACCATCTCAAAATCTTTAGAAATTACTTAATCTCAAACTTACCCTCAATCTCAACCTTAGATCACATCAATAACAGCCAATGCATTGTACCCGCCATTCTTGAGAGAATATTGTGTACCATTTACTGATTGGTAAAACTCAATCAGAAGCGTAAACACCTGTATGCCTGTAGCCAAAGTTGGTGGGGCGGTATGTGTCAAATTGATATCCGAAGCGGTATTGTTGATAGGCAGATTCACAGAGTTACTAATCACTGTCTCAAACTCACCCATCTGGAAATCCAACTTGGACCATCCGGCTTTGAATGTCACATGCGTTGCACCAGGAGCAGACACTAGGTCCATTCTGGGTATCACACCTAGGATATCTAGGGCTCCGGTGGTAGTGTTCAAAGCATATCCCTTGAACAAAATACCACTCAGGATGGCCCGATCATTAAAATTGAAACCCTTCAGCACAGCTTTTCCTTCCGGAAGGTCAAAACCTTCATGCACATGTCTCTCACCACGATCATTGGCCGCATCCAGATTTTTGACATCTGTCATCAATCTTGTCAATCTTGACGTCACCCGATTGTCACTGGCCGTCATCATCAGATTTCTCAATGCTGTTCTTAACAGCTTTCCTGCACTCGCTGACATTCCGAATTCAGCGCCATTCTCCCTTGTTCTCTGAAACGTCGGATCATTTGCAATCCTGTCTGCAGAGACACCACCTTTGCCCCTCACCAAAAATCCGTCAGCACTCTTGTAAAATGATAGGTCATCAAGCTTTCCCACAACCTTCAGCAAACCTCCTTGTCTTGCCATTCTGCTACAATTTAAAAAGTTAATTAATACAACAAAGATATTGTCATTATTCCCACATTTAGACCAATATAATAACAGCAACATCATAAATCACAATAAATGACATATAATATCAAATATTAATAAACATATTTATCAAAATATTAACAATGATTTCCCACATATACCATATTTTTGCATTACAATTGATTTCCTCTTATTTTACACGAAGTTTTTGAAGGATCAGAAGTACGTTATTCTTTAAAGTCTAAATATACCAATCAACTTAAGGTGAGACATATTGCTATTTTAGTGACCTATTCTCTATGGATGATGTATAGATAGTGTATGGATAATGTATGACAATAGTATCAATGATTATGTTAAACAGAATGTAACATGAGTAAGTATTCAAGATTGATTATATACCCAAAAGACATAGCAGCCATTACAGGCAAAAACTACAGAACTTCCTGGCTTCTATTGCTTAAAATTAAAAATTATTATGGAAAAGAGCCTCATCACGCAGTGACTGTGGATGAGTTCTGCACATATATGGGTATTGAGTCAAACGCAGTTATTTCTTTTTTTGAATGAAGGGTTTTTCATCCGTCTGATCAATATCATCATTAACCACATCAATCAAATAATCCAAAAACTTAGTTGGGTTTTTACTTGATTTAATATCCTGATATTTTCTGTGGTAGTCCTTTAAATCGACATTAAACATAATCTGTACGTATGTAACCACATCTTTAATGGTAGCTTTTCCATTGTTTATACTTCCAGACAATACAAGAGCTTTAACCAACAGGACTAACTCACTCAATTTACCGGTCCAGGTAAGCATGGGATAATCCTTGATCTTCTCGTCAATACTTCTGGAGTCATTTATCTTACTCAAAAACTCTTCCATCATGGATTCTGCTTCGATAAGCGCAAAGATATGATTATTTGTTGAATTCCTTACAAATAGATTTTCATCCTTATCCGTACGTTGCATTCTGTAATAAATGATAAACTCTTGATAATCGTTAAAAGTTTTATAGATTTGATTAAAAGCATTTTCATAATAATCATTTTTTATCTTTTGGGATCCCATGGGCACATTCAATTCTAATTTTAGCAAAGTGTTATAAAATAAGCCATACTTTTGAAACTTTGGTTTTTCATGTTTATAATACCTAATTTCATCCGAAGTACTTAAAAATTCATATGAAGCTTCAGCATCTGCCAGCTCTTTATTTAAACCTACAAAAAGGTTAATTCTGAAAAGTATGATATCAATGGAGCGGGAGTAACCTAAAATATGTTGCTGAGATTGTTTCTCAAAGTCATCTTGGATAGTATGTAATTTCTGAAACAGCACCCACCTTGTGTTTTAGTTTACATTTTAATGATTTTCCTGTCGGTTATTTCTGATAACGTAATTTTTCGAAAATATTCTATAATTTTAACGACATATTAATAAAATATATATAATAATTTTGGAAGTACTGATTAACTCGATAGAAATGAAACAAAAAAGCCCGGATTTTCACCAGGGCTTTTAATAAAAGAATGTTACTCAGCTTTCTTTTGCTTTACTTCCATTTTGGCAGATTGGGCCAACTTTTCACTTAACATTTCCATTTCAGCCCCAACCCTCGTTTCCAATATTTTACCATAAATCTGGGTTGTTTTTAAGCTGCTGTGGCCTAGCATCTTACTGGTCGCTTCCATACTTACCCCATTGCTGAGAAGTACCGTGGTAGCGAATGTATGCCTGGCTATGTGCATGGTCATTGGTTTGTTTATACTACAAATATCAGCAAGCTCCCTTAGATAAGCATTCAGTTTCTGATTGCTCTTCATCGGAAGAATAGTATTTTTGTTCATGCAAATCGGGTGATCCTTGTATTTTTCAATTATTTCCATGGCAGTATTAAGCAATGGAACATTGGAAACATTATCATTTTTTTGTCTGGAAGTGTAAATCCATTTGCGGCCATTGATTCCTGTACCAATGTGATCAGGAGTCAACTGAGCTGCATCCTTATACGCATATCCGGTATGGCAGCAAAATACAAATATGTCTCGTACTTCTCTGAGCCTATCAATATTTATATCCTTTTCCATGACTCTGTCGAGTTCATCCTGGGTGAGATATTCCCTTTTAGTCTCTTTGACCGGGCATTTGTAACCGAACAAAACATTTTTGTCCAACCATTCATATTTAACACAATAGTCAAGGACACGATTCAAATATTGAATGTATTTAACCAAGGTATTTTGGTGAAGCTTCAGCTCTGTTTTAAGGTAATGTTCGTACTCAATACCAAAAGAATATTTTATATCTGTAAGCAAGATATCTTTTTGCCTCATCGTAGATGATATAAAATCACGAATCCTGGCAGCAAAAGTAGCATACCTGCCAAAGGTGATTTTGCCTATTTCAATTCCAACCAGTTTCTCAAAGCTTGAGTTATATATCTCGCAACATTCATTTAGAAACTTTCTTGTGTCATTAGATCCTTTGGCTAATTGGTTCCTTATTACATCAACAGTTATGTCTTTTTCACTTGATTTAAGTTCATTGTAAATATTGATAACTTCAAGACGCATCCTATCCAGCATTTCATTTTTGGAATTTACCAATGATGTTGTGCCAATGAATTTTCCAGATTTTTCATCCCAATCTGAGATTTTGACTTTTTCCCCGGTACTTACATAAGCTTTCCTTCCTTCCAGCAATAATTTCAAATAAACCGGAACCAGGTTGTCTTGGATTCTATCCTTCCTCAGGATATAGCTAATCTTTAAAAATTCTAACTTTCTCATGGGTTAACATGTTTTTAAAACGGTGAAGAAATAAAAAGTGTTGCTCCAAGCAGATCAATATTGTAAAATCTACATCAATACGAAAGTTAAACATTGGACACCATAGATTTTTTAAGGTGTCTGGTGTCTAATTGGTGTCTAATAATGGTGTTTTTTGACTTTGGTAGCTTTAAGGTAGCCTATGTTTTATATGCCATTTAGTGGATTTTGGCATGATCTTTTTTCATAACTCCTTGAAAAACAAACGCCAAACAAGAAATCTGATTCGATTTGACCTTGTTTGGCGTTATGATTTGTGATCTGGCTGGGACTTGAACCCAGGGCCCATACATTAAAAGTGTATTGCTCTACCAACTGAGCTACCAGATCTCCTTTTTACAGTGCCTTTCTTTCAAAAGCGACGCAAAGGTAATTCTTTATTTTATTTTGCAAAGAAAATTTTTATAATTTTAAGTTTTTTTCCAAATGAATTTCAATCACCTTCCCTTCCTCCGCTAAAATTACTTCATTAAACTCCAATTTTCCTTGGATTAAAAAGTCTTCCCTATTCAGATAACGTGTAGAAAAATGACCTAAAACCAACTTACCCACACCTGCCAATGTTGCAATTTTTGCCGCATCCTGTACTGTGGAATGCTTCCGTTCTTTTGCCTGCACCACCATATCTGACAGATAAGTAGCTTCGTGATACAAAACATCTGCATTTCTGATATATTCAACCACCCTTTCATCATAAGCGGTATCAGAACAATACACGTAAGATCTCGATTTCGTTTTTTTATATACCATTTCCTCATTCAAAATCATCTTTCCATCAGCCATTAAAAGATTATCTCCCCTTTTGACGGCTTTGATCTGATCTGTAGTCAAACCCAATTCTTTGATTTTCTCAGGCTTGATGTTGTACCCAGAAGTCATTTCATCAAATCTGAAACCATACGTGGAAATTCTGTGATGCAGTGGAAAGGCTGAAACTTTTACTTTGCCATCTTCATATATCAGCACACTTCCTTTGTGCTCCATTTCACGAAAATGTACTTCAAAATCAATATACGACTGTGATAATCTCAGACACGTTTCCACAAACTCTCGTATTCCTTTTGGTCCAATGATAAATATAGGATTCTTTCTTTGAAAATGGGCATAAGATGTCAGAAGCCCGGGCAATCCAAACACATGATCTCCATGCAAATGACTGATAAAAACAGCCTGAATTCTGTTCCTTTTTATTCGATATTTCTGCAGTTTCGATTGCATGCCTTCACCACAATCAACTACATATAATTGATCATGTACATTGACTATCTGAGCACTTGTGATGCTGTCTCTAACCGGTAGCGCAGCATTTGTTCCTAAGATGGTAATATTAAAGGTCAACCGTGTGTTTCTTATTGAATAATTATTGAAATTCGAAATAGTTTTTATTATGGCGTGCCACCTGATTCCATGCTTCCATCAGCTGTCGGGCTATCCGCTGTATTAAGACTTATGCATTCTGTGGTTATTCGTATCCACTTTTTAATCAAAAATTGAAACCACATGATAACTTATATTTGTAAGTCTTAATGCCGCTGCTATCCCTCACGCACTTTTTGGTTCCCGCTGCATTCAGGAAATGGTTATTCTATACTGCTCCACAATTTTTTTAGCCCAAAAGCCGCAAATGCAGCCACCAGCAAAGCCATCAAGGCATTCATCATCTGACCGTAAATCAGATATCCGGTGCCAAATAATAGCGCATATATTCCGGCACAACCCATAACCATCATTAATATTTCAGTAGCCAGCCTTCCTGTTCTGGTATGTTCATTGGTAATGACTCCATCTTTGATGCCCTGTTGTACCACCGGCTGCCAACCCATCGCATGAGGTCTGATCATTTTATAAAAGTTCACCAGTACTTTCTGATCTGTGGGTTTGGTAAATAATGCAGTAGCTACCCAAGCGATGGTAGTGAGTAACACGCCGATAACCAGTTTTTCATGGGACAATAATTGGTCTTTGACCACCAATTCCATGACAATTGCTGTAATAAAAGAAAATACCATGGCCACTATTTCACTCATCGCATTGACTCGCCACCAAAACCACCTAAGAATAAATAATAGACCTGTTCCTGCTCCTATTTGCAATAAAATATTGAATGCCTGCAATGCACTGGTCAAAAACAAAGCAAAAACAGCGGCAAATATCATCAGCAATACCGTAGAAATCCGACCTATCTGTACCAATTCTTTTTCACTGGCTTCCGGTTTTATAAACCTTTGATAAAAGTCATTTACAACATATGAGCTACCCCAGTTGAGGTGTGTGCTGATGGTTGACATCAGTGCGGCTATCAGAGCTGCAATTACAATACCCATCAATCCTGCAGGTAGATATGAAAGCATGGCAGAAAATGCCAGATCGTCCTTCACAAAAGCCGGATTCATGTTTGGAAACTTTACGGCGATGTCACTTACATTCGGAAAAACGATGATGGACGCCAGTGCAATTAATATCCATGGCCACGGTCTCAATGCATAATGCGCTACATTAAAAAATAAAGTGGCTGTTATGGCATTTTTTTCATCTTTGGCCGAAAGCATTCTCTGTGCAATATAACCTCCCCCACCCGGCTCTGCTCCCGGATACCACACACTCCACCACTGTACAGCTATCGGTATGATCAGCAGCGGTACCAGTACTTCCATATTATTAAAATCAGGCAAAAAACTTAATTTTGGCTGTACTCCCGGATGGCTCAAGAGATTGGTCAGGCCACCGATTTCAGGCATATTCACGATGTAAATACTGGCCCAAACCATTCCAATCATGGCTATGATAAACTGAAAAAAATCTGTATAAATAACTCCCTTAAATCCGCCAATGGATGAATAAATTACGGTCACAATGGAAACTATCAAAACAGTAGTCACCGGAGTTAATCCCAGCAATATCCCGCCGATCTTTATACCTGCCAGCATGACAGTTGCCATAATCATGACGTTAAAAAAAACACCCAGATAAATGGCCCTGAAGCCTCTGAGAAATCTTGCTTCCTGACCACTGTAGCGTAATTCATAAAACTCCAGATCTGTGGTTATTCCTGATCTTCGCCACAATTTGGCATAGACAAATACAGTCAGCATACCCGTCAGCAAAAAAGCCCACCAGGCCCAGTTGCCCGCTACACCGTTATTTCTGACTATATCTGTAACGAGATTGGGCGTGTCTGCGGAAAATGTAGTAGCTACCATAGAGACACCAAGCAACCACCAGGGCATACTCCTTCCTCCCAGAAAAAATTCAGCACTGCTTGATCCTGCTTTTTTGGATACGAGTAAACCAATAACCATGGTGAGAATAAAAAATAAGGCTATGACGACCCAATCTATCGTGGCTAACTGCATTTCGATGTATTTTGATGGTCGTAAAGTTAATTTTTATTATTTAATTGATAAAAATTATTTTCTACAACATATAAAAGCCACTTTTTTAAGATATGTTTTTTTTGCTTAATTCTACTTTGTTAACTTTGCTTTAATATTAAATTTCAGATCAAAAATTGGCTAATACATGGGCTAAATACCAAACTTTAAGGTAGTATGTAAAAAGCGTGGCCGTTCCGGTACGCGGAGCGATTTAGCGGAACTAGCCTTTTTTGTTTACTTTTTTTGGCAATTGCAAAAAAGTAAAAGCCCGTCGTGGCTCGAGCGACAAAACCAGATAAATGATGATAGTCCAATCATTAAGAACTAAATCATTTTTTAACTTGGCTTTACATTGTCATGACAATACAATCCAAGTTTCAAACAAAATGAATGTGTAAAAATGGAGCATTTAGTGCTCAATTCTTAATTTAACAAAGTAGAATTAATGCATATCTAATGATGAGTCATCTTCGAAAATTATAATTTAGCCACAAAGGCACAAAAACACAAAGAACCACTAATTTCAAACTGTGGATAATCATCACTTTGTGCCCCTTGGCGGCTTAGAGACTTTGTCGCATTTCTTTATTTTTGACTTTTCGGATTGGACCCAATGATAGCTCACAAAACATTGGGTTTTCATATTTTCACTAAAATTGTATAAACTGCCCGCAACCCCTGTCCGCTTCGGGAGCAGGCGGGCTCATTCCCTAAAGGGACGTCCCTCCACCTAACTCCAAACTATTAGAATAATCCACTAAATTCAGAAATTAAAAATTATATAACAGAGTGCAATTTTGGTATACCCACAAAACATCTAATACCAAACAATTCACAACTATATAAAAAAGCAATAATTGATCACTCTAACTATTTTCCTTCCGCAGCACCTCCAAAGGCGTATTGTTCACTACATCACGGCTGTTGAGCATACCTATAGAAATGGTAATCACTACCAAGCCTGCCAAAATGCCTAAGACCGGCCACCAGGCTATATAAAAGTCAAGGTCTAGTTGGAATCTGGTCAACAAATAACTGGCTATCAATGAAATAACAACACCTGTTCCAGCTGATAATATACCCAAAAATGCATATTCTGTGGCATTTATTTTGATGATCTGGGCTTTGGTAGCACCAATGGTCCGGAGTAAAATGCTCTCCTTCAGTCTCTGGTATTTGCTCAGTGTGAGAGAGCTGATCAGCACAATCAGTCCGGTAAGCAAACTGAAAATGGCCATAAACTGTATAATAAATGTCACTTTATTCAGGATATTATTCACCGATTGCAGGATGGTGGTCAGATCTACCACAGAAACATTGGGAAATGCTTTGACTACATCCCCTCTGTATTTTGTCATGGTTTTATTGTCGGGCGCTTTGGTTACCAATACACCAAACTGAGGGGCATCTTCCAGCACACCGGTAGGAAACACGATAAAAAAACGGGTAGACAGATTCCTGAATTCTATTTCTCTCAGGCTGCCTACATAGGTTACTACCCGGGTACCTTGTACATTAAAAACGATTTCATCTCCCAATCCCACATCCATAGCCTCTGCAAAGGTGGTACCCAATGATACAAAGATACTATCTCCTGAGCCAGCATATTTTTTTAGTGATCCGCTGATGAGTTTTTCATCTTCTGAAACGGTGTCTCTGTAAGTCACTCTGGCTTCGCGATTCACAGCCCATCTCTCTGCTGTCATCAGTGAATCTTTCAACCACTGCGTTTTATTTCTTCCTTTCCATCCATCTATTTTCATAGTGACTACGGGTACTTCCTGGAGCACGGGCAATGATGACTGAATGGTCAGCTTCTTCAAATCTTCCATTTGATTGGTCTCGATGCCGTATAGTATCATATTGGGTTGTTTGCCTTCATCCATCAGGGAAACATTATTTAACAATATGCTCTGTAATATCAACAAAGTGGTCAATACTGCCGTACCCATGCCGATGGTTACCATGATGGTTTTGGTCTGATTATCCGGTCTGAAAAGATTGGAAAGTCCTTGTTTGAACACAAAACCGGCGTTGACAGGTATTGACTTTCGCAAAATCTTTATAACCAATGCAGCAAAACCATTTAATACAAGATATGCAATAATAATACCTGCGACAAAAATCAATCCTGTCACCAGGGATGATGTTAATATCCAAAGAAATACGGTCAGCACCAATATAATAGCGCCGTATATAATCCACCTGAGATAATCTCTGCTTTCTTCCGCTTCTTCAAAGGCTGATCTGAGGGTACGCAATGGACTGATTTTTCTGATACTGACCAATGGCAACAGCGAAAAAAGAGTGGTGATGGAAAGTCCGATAAAAAATCCTTCCAGAATGGCTCTTGGCGACAGAGCGACATTCACCTGTACGGGTAGAAAATCCTGCAATATCAACGGCAAAACACTCTGTATCAGAGCACCGAGTACCACTCCTCCCGCTACCCCAATTATTCCCAGTACGGATATCTGGATGAAGTACACTAAAAAAGCATCTGATGGTTTCATGCCGAGACATCTCAGCAAAGCAATGGAATTTGTTTTGGCTCTGACATAAATCATCACACTGGACGCCACACCGATACAACCCAGCAAGAGGGCAACAATGGCCACCATATTCAGAAAATAATTGAGAAAACCAAAAGCCTGATTTAAATTTTGTTTCCGGTCCTCAATGGTCTCTACCCTGAGTTGGTCCGACCTGAATTGACTTTTTCTGTTGTCTTTCCATTTTTGAATATTAAAACCCTCCGGCACTTTATAAAAATAGGTATAATTGACCAGACTTCCGGGTTGTACCAAACCTGTGCTGTCCAATGATGCGATATTAATATAAATGGCTGGTGCCATCGATGAAGCCATGCCCACACTTCCCAAAGCCCCGGCAAGCCTGCCTTTGATTTCAAACATCGTCTTACCCAATTTGATGGAATCACCGGGAATCAGTCCATGCTGCAACATGAGGCTTTCGTCTACAAGGGCTGAAGGTCCTGAACGGAATGAATGGGCAGCTTCTTCAGGAACAGTTTTTAGTTTACCATAAAACGGGAAATTACCTTCCAGCGCCTTTAGTCTTATAAATTGTGTTTCATCCGTCTTAGGGATGTAGGACATGGACAACAATTCCATCTCTCTTGCTTTTTCTGCAGGAAGAGAGTCCAGTATATTTAAAACGGCAGCTTCAACAGGTCGGTTGGCTGAAGCGGCAAGGTCTGCGCCCAATAGTGTGGCAGCTTCTTTGTCAATCTCTTTCCTTAGATTATAGTTGAATGAGTTGATGGCTACCAAAGCTGCTACACCAAGAACAATGGATGACATAAACAGGGCCAGTTTTGACCTGTTTTTGCGACTGTCGCGATAGGCTGTCCTGAATAAAAATGCTAAATTTGACATGTATTTCAGATTGTAGTCATTGAAGGGATATTCTTTTCATCTGAAATGATGTGACCCGACCTCAGTTTAATAATTCGCCCCGTCCTGGATGCCAGTTCCTGATTGTGCGTGACAATAATCAGCGTGGTACCGAAATCTTTATTCAGATCAAACATCAGTGACTCTACCGTGCTCCCGGTATCTCCATCCAGATTGCCGGTAGGTTCGTCTGCAAAAAGTATTTTAGGTTTATTGATAAATGCTCTGGCGAGGGCCACCCGTTGCTGCTCCCCTCCGGATAGTTGGGATGGATAGTGAGTCATCCGGTCTTTTAGTCCAACCCTGGTCAGCAACTGAACCGCTTCCTGGTCTGCGCCTTTGATGCCTTGCAATTCTAATGGAAGCATCACATTTTCCAGTGCAGTCAGACTGGGCAGCAATTGGAAATTCTGAAATATAAATCCTACAAACCGGTTGCGCAGTCTGGCGCGCTCATCTTCCGATAAGGGATTGATCAGCGTCCCGAGCAGTGTAATCGCTCCTGACGTAGGATTGTCGAGTGCCGCACACAAACCCATCAGGGTAGTTTTTCCGCTTCCCGATGGGCCGGTGATGGCTACCGTTTCCCCTTCTTCGATAGACATATTGATGGATTGCAGTACAGAAAGTGATCTGTTGCCACTGGAATATTGCATATCCAGATTATCCACTTTTAAAATTACAGACATAATTCAGATTTTATTAAACTCTTTAATGAGAAGAACGGTTACTAACAAAACATTCATATGACTATTCAAAACCTTACCATGGTAATTCATTCCACAGGCATAAAGATTTTTTATTTTGCTTTTCTGACCGTATTGATATCTTCGTGTAAACCTAAACAAGAAACAGATAAACAAGTTGACGGCAACATCGAAAATACAGACCAAACCGCCGTTACAACCAATACAAAGGAAGATAAATCCGACGTGAAGCATATTTTATTTTTTGGAAATAGTCTTACCGCCGGATACGGATTGGATGAAAATGAGTCATTTCCGGCGCTGATACAGCAAAGACTGGATAGCCTGGGTTTAAATTATGTAGCGGTCAATGCCGGACTCAGTGGGGAGACTACCTCAGGTGGTAAAAACCGGATCGACTGGGTGCTGAAACAAAAAGTAGATGTTTTTGTGCTGGAGCTGGGAGCCAATGATGTGTTGCGTGGACTGGATCTGAAAGAAACGGAAGCAAATCTTCGTACCATACTCGATAAAGTCAAAGCATCCAATCCGGACGTCAGACTGGTACTTGCCGGTATGCAGGCACCACCCAATATGGGCAATGATTATACCAAAAAATTTGCCGGTATTTACCCAAAACTGGCCAAAGAATATCAGGCTTCACTCATTCCTTTTTTACTGGAAAATGTAGCGACTATCCCAGAACTCAATCTCGAAGACGGAAAACATCCCAATGCCAAAGGGCAGTATCTGGTGAGAGAAAATGTCTGGAAGGTATTGAAACAGGTGTTGTAACTCTTAGTTTTTTTTCGGTTTTTATTTTTTTATTTGTTTTTCAGGCCTGGTTGAGATTACAGGAAAGCATAGGCGGACTACCTAGGGTTCCGTTCTTCGTCTGAGGCGAATTTATGGCTTTTGCTACGAGCACCAAGAAAATTGTCTGCCACCAATGAACTTGCCACGAAGCACAAAGTTTCATTTAAGCACTGAACCGCCAATTTCTTGTAGGTGCTGTTCCAAGCTGGCGTTCCTTCTTTCCGTTGGAATTTCGTTTTGTAGTTTGTCATTTTAATCCTCATAGAATTGTTTAATATTTACAGAATGATTTATCCCTGGACATTTTGATTTGAATACTTCCTGAAAAATTGTTTTAATTTTTCTTCTATAGATTTTATGTCGTGCAGTTTAATATTTACTTGATATAATGCAGCATCATGCATGGGCAAAATGAATTCGGCTTCTGCAATTTCTTTATTTACTTTTAATAATGCTTCTTTAAAAATTAACGAAGCTTCAGCCTGAATTCTATGGCTTAAAGCTTTTGATTTATCCTCTACAGAAAGAATTCTATAGTTTCCATGACTGCTTCCAACTTTGTTAGTTGATTCTATTCCTTCTTCAACTTGTTTTTTAAATTTAGTAAGGCTAGTAAAAGATTGGAAATATTTACTTTCAATATTTGATCTGAACTCAATTCCGTACATATATTTATAAAATAGTATTTTCGCTTCATCACGATTCTTCCTACCACCCCAAACGTTTGTATTTAAGTCATCATAAATATCGGAATCATAAAGTTTTCGGAGTCTATCATCTTCGCTAATTGATGCTAAAATACCCGCTTCAAATTGAGAATAGTCAACATAAACAAACTCGCAATTATCATCTGGTTTTAAAATTTTTCGAGTCTTTTTCCTAAGGTTTTGAAGAGCGGGTTCCCTTAAGGTTATTCTTGAAGAAATGGAACCAAAGCCATGATAATTGGGGAAAGTCCTTGACTCACCTCCCTTTTTGGAAGTTAAATAAAGTAAAGCTCTTAAATCATTATCCGTTCTTATCATCTCATAAAATAGTTTACAGACATTGGAAGAACTTTGTTCATTTTTAAAAAGTGCCAATAAAGAACCTTTGATTTCTATACCTTCAGATTCAAGTACTTGAATTTGTGTGGATATTTCATCTGGGCTATATATTTTATGTATGATTTGTATTTCATTTTTTATTTTATAAAGCTCTTCTTCTGTTTTTCGAATCAAATCAGGATAGATTGTTTCATCAATGCGTATGCCTTTTCGTTGACGCTTAAATATTAATAAGTTAATCGGAATTTCAATATTCTCGAACCTAATCAACTCTTCTGGACTTCTATTATTTATAGTATCTTCAATGAAATCAATAATGTAGTTTAGGTATAAGTCTATAGATTCTTGAATCTTAAACTCTTTTGATAAAAAATCATTTTCTTTCAGAAATTTGAAAAAGTTCCATTTCTTCTGTGCTTCTAACGGCTTTGATTTTTGCCAAAATTGTTTGACGAATGATTCAATGTCAACCAAGATAGGAAGGTCTTTCCTCGGATATTCCTTATCAAATTCCCTTATAAAATCAGAAATTTGCAAAGAATAAACTTGGTAATTATTTTTTATATGACTGCAAACATCCTGAATTGTCCCCGATTTATAGCATCTATGGTTGAATTCTATTAAATGCCAGCAATCGTTTGCTTTGTATATAATTACTTTTTTCATAGAGAATACATTTCAATTAAATCTGAATAGTCCTCATCTGACTCTCCATTTACGAAAACCAATTCTTTGTCTTTGTTTTTGTACAATGACACATGTACTGCGGTATCGACCAAATTTCCTGAACAGACATCCTCTGTATGAAAATTTCTAAGTGTAATTAAAGCAGCTCTTTTTTGGAAATATCCATCTGTAAAATCATTTTTAAATTTGCCTAAAACTATTCTTCTATAATTTTCGTCAATACTTCCCATATATATCATTAATGCGGCTATAACTGGACGATTGAGATCATCATTAGAATCCAGAAATTTAGATGCATAAATTGATAATTTGGGGTCTTTTATTTTGTGCTTAGCTAGCATTAACCATAGATGATAACATTGCCAATGGTAGATGTTATATTTGATATTAGTAACAATTTCTATGATTTCATCCCAAGTTGAAACCGGAATGAGCTTTATATCAATGATTGTTATTAAGTAAACGATTTGAGATGTTATCCAAGGCCGTTCTTTTAACAACGTTGGCAACTTTTCTAAGATATCGTTGATTTCACTTTTATATTTTTCGAATGAAACTCCACGTACTTTACTTTTTTTCAATATCGTAAGAGCTTGAAGCAAAGACCTTTCATTCTTACCCACTCCAATAGTGTCTTCATTTAAATGTTTTAGAATTAATTTAGTTGCTAAATGAAAGGCTTCATTTCTATTATTATAACTATCAGAAGAAGAAAGTGTTGATAATTTACTTCTTTCTAAGTTAAAGAAACTTTGATATTCTTCTTTAATCTCTTTTTTACCTATTTCATTCAATGGTTTCAAATTAATAATTTTTGTTTTTTGACTGTTTAATGAAAGCTTTAACTCCCGTAATTTCATTTCGATTAGTGTCAGGTATTTTCTTGCATCAAATTCATCATTACAAAATATTTTTATATCGTCCATAAACCTCAAGTATTTTGGCACTTGATGAAACATATATGAATCTACTTCATTTAAATAAAAAGTTGCTAGTAATGACGAAGCGTCATTATTCTGTGGTATACCGCTTTTGGATTGATTTGAAAATGTACATAAAACACTTCTTAGTTCCTTTACAGCATTACGATTATTTGTTGATTCACAAATTGTAAGTAATTTATCACAAAGTAAATCAGTATTTATATTGTCATAAAAATTCAAAATATCAATTTCAATAATATAATTATATTCCTTTGAATAAGTTTGAATTAGATACATCATTTTCTTCCATTGCTCAATTCCCGGTATTATTAAGCCACCTTTTGACGAATTATTATATCTTGATGAATAGACTATCGGTAATAAGCTTTCGTCTATTTCTGTTCCTAACTTATCCACTAAAGCAGTGTAAAATAGTCTATCAGTATATGATATTAATAATGCTTTCCTTAAAGTAAACGAAGATTTAGGAAGAAAAAATATTTCTGATTTACTTGTTACATAATTCTTTCCTAAAAAATATTCTTGGAAAAATTCAAATAAAAAATCAGTATTTCTTAAATCTACAAATGATAGAGGATCGTGAAACCAATCATCTTGACAATCAACAATAATCCTTCTAGTTGCTTGAAGTAAATTTAGAACAACACCATTTATTTTAGCTTCCTCAATATTTATGATTTTCTTATCTGCAATATTTCTAATGAGTTTCGATTGATTTTCAACACACAACAACTCTAATCCAAGACTAAATAATTTCCTGTTAATATCTTCAAAAGTTAGATTAATAGCGTCAACATAGTTTCCTTCTAGTTCGTCAGTAGGATGCCTCATAATGAAACCATGCAAAACAGGTTTCTGTGTAGAAATAAATCCTGAACCGGAACAACCCTTGAGAGATTGAGGATGACTAAAATTTGAAATTGTATATCTTTTCCTTTCGGGATCATTTTTTTTAAAATCAAGTCTATGGATTTCGTCAGGCAGTGCTTTGGTTATAGACCATGAAATGCATTCATTGCTAATTTCATCTGATACTTGGATATTGGGAATTGTTGTGTCTTCTAATTTTTCAATTAGGAGTAGTACAAGATCCGTATCAAATTCTATAAATCTATCATAAATAAATTTTTTTTGAAGACGAACAAGTTTCTCAAGTTTTAGGTTTCTTTCAAGATAAAGTTCGATAAATTCTATTTCATCTATAAAAAGGTCAATGTCATTGTCGTCTTCACAAAAAGTATGCTTTGTAGTAAAGACATAATCAAATTTACTAAATGAAGATGTTTTAATTAAGAAGCCTGAAGACGATTTTGGAACACCAGAAACTTCAGTTACAATTTTAATTGCACATTTTTTATATTGCTGAAAAACAGTATCCATAATCTTTATTATTGCTTATTAACTCAAAATTTCTATTTTCTCTTTCTATCTGCGAAATATTAAGGTTACTAATCACTTCTTCATTATTGAAATAAAAATAATGTTTGATGTTTTCGCCAATATTTTGTTTTAGGACCTTAAGAATTGTTTTCTTATTCGGTAAATAATTATTATTACCGTCAGTGCTAATTACATAATTGTTGCATTTAATTTTTGAAAGAATATTTAAAGTAATATTTCTATGACTACCGTGATGTGGGAGCTTAAAGAATGAATAATTCAATAACTTATTCCCATTTCGCTTCAACAAATCAGTTAAAATTTGCTCTAGCCTTATAGGCGTAATATCTGCTGTTAATAACGTTCTAAAATCCTTACTTTCAATTTCCAATACTATACTGCTCTCATTAGGCGCAGCATTGTCGAGCTTCTTATCTGATACATATTTTTCTAATTCTTTTAAACTTTTCCCCCAATCACCGCCTGTTATTGATGATAAATATGCTCCCTTATCATTCGAGTAACTATCAATTATTTGTTTATTAGGAGAAAGACACTTTACATTTAAATCTCCTACTTTAAAGGATTCTGATTCATCTGTTAATAGAATATCCCATAACAAATCAAAATGACAAATTTGTTCTTCTAACTGAAAGGCTTGTTTGTAGGAAAGTCTATTGGAATTGATTGAAATTATTTTTCCTTTAAAAAGACGAGGAGAGTTGAAATAGACTCTTTTTATAAACTCTTTTGGTTCGCCATAACGTCCTTGTTGGAGTTGTTCGAATAAGTCAAGAATACCCTTTATATGATCCGAGTCATGGTGTGTGATAATTAGATAATTTAAACTCTCATTATTTGAATGGATATGATCTAATTCACGAAACAAAAATGTGGTGTCATCTCCTCCATCTATAAGCATATGTTGTCCTTCGCTACTTACCAGTATTGAATCACCTTTACCCGCTTTTAAAAATTTAATTTCCATATCTAATCAGGCTCTTTTTCTTGTTTTATCTAGTATGTTTTTGTTGTCGTGTCGTTCTCTACTCTTGCTGGTAATGGTTCGGGGCTTTGCGTTCGGAAGGGTTTCGGAGCACAAAACTTTCAACCAGCACTGAACTTGAATTGAAGCACAAAGCTCCAAGTTTGCACGTCACCCCGCCTGACGCAAAACCCGTGTTACCGCCTCGTGCTTCTTTGTTGTCCATTAAATACTTTTTATAGCTCTTGCATATGCTTCAATGTCCATTGCAGGAACTGTCCCCAATTTTTGTAGGTTGATAAGTAGTTTTAAGAAAAAATAAATTAGGGTTTCTTCGTTCTGACTTGTCTCCAAAGAATATGATGCTTCTTGATAAGTCAAAGTATAAGAAGCCTTTTCTAAAACACAACCTATGTCAATTTGAGAATGTTCGTCTAATGTACTTACACAATTTTGAAATCCTTCTCCAAAAGTGTCTGCCCAACCAGAAGCTAAAGTCAAAATTCCACCCATAATTCTAAATGGTGGTTTAGGTTCTTGTATGTGTCCGCCAGCGTGAACAATTGGAGCAGATGTCCTATTAAGTAACCTAACACTTTTTATTTTTTCAGCCGCATAAAACAAATTAGCTTTATCTAATTCTTGTTTTACTTCAAAAACTGCATAAACACTTTCGGCAGGAATGTAAATTGCTCCATCTTGATTGAATACAAATGGAGAATATTGTCTGTCGTAAATTACTAGGTCAAGCTGTTGGCTAAACCTATTGTTGCTGTCAATTACAAAAGCCTTATCAACTTCGTAGCGTCTTGGTAAATAAGTTTTTAACCAATCAATCCAATTTATTTCTGAAGCATCTCCTTTAAAAGTTGGATGAAAAATTATTTCCCGATTAGATGATAATTTTTGTATCATCTGTTTCTGTAAGTTCAGGAATATTTGATTTAAATTTATATCTGTCATTACCAAATTATTTCTTCCCAAGTTTTTTTGCCTAATGAAGTCTTTGCTTGTAATGCAATTGCTTCTTTTTCATACTTATAAAGCATATCTGATACTTTATTATTTGTGTTTGCTGGGTCAGTTACCACATTATCTACAAACTTGTCTCTCAAATAGACAAGCACCGCCCAAAAATTGTTTGCAATGTCATTAACAGGTTTGTTATACAATGCGTCCAAAACAGTTAACTCTAAATAAATTGAAGGAAAATCCAACCCGTAAATATGTCGCCAAATTTTAGTAAGTAAGATTTCATTTGCTCTGTTTGAGTTCTTGACTGCATTAATATGTAAGTCAATATTTGTCTGCATCCAAGTGTCTTTCTTGCTGCTGTAAATACTATGGTAATTTTGAAAACCATATTGAATTTTGCCCGGAACTAAGTCAATTTTTAGATTATTGTGTGTAATTCCAATTGAAACATTTTGTCGTCTTGTTGCCCAGCCTGCATTTTTTATAGTTGTATCAAGTTTGTCATAGATTTCCTTTAAAGTTTCTTTTGTGTCTGATTTAAGTGAAATAAAAATGTCAAAGTCGGCAATACCTTTTAAGGCAGTTCCTTTAGCACTTGAACCTGACTGTTTAAGAGATGATAGCTGTTGTCCTGCCCAAGTTGTCAAGGTAGACTTAATATTGGTTAATCTCCAGTCGTCAATTGTAATACTGTCTGCCTTTTTGTTGGCAATTATTTTTCTAAAATATTGGTCTGATGTCATACGGTCTCTCTTTTTAGCATTGGCGGTAACTATACAAATAAGCGAAACTCATATTGACCTGCAACACTCATAACTCCTTGATTTTCTGCTCATATTAAAAATATATTTATACGAAAGTTTGTTAATATCTATGTTTTTAAAAAACCGTGTACAAACGTATCATAAACATTTGTACACCTTT
Organism: Saprospiraceae bacterium; assembly: GCA_016714445.1. Classification (GTDB taxonomy): domain Bacteria; phylum Bacteroidota; class Bacteroidia; order Chitinophagales; family Saprospiraceae; genus OLB9. Next base: position 168,389 of record JADJNF010000010.1, read on the forward strand.
ATCTATTTTTATTGATCACTCTATATCTCCACAAACTCCAGATCAAAATAATACCATCCTGCCGTCCACTGCTGAAAACAGAACATTGTTTTGATAAAAAATCCAACTCAACTTAAAGGTGCTTACACGTCGTGAGACAAAATCATTTTCTTCAAAGCGCTATACTTCCTGTATCGAAAGCTTATAGTATCGTAGCACATCATCTCCTTAAATGCAAGACAAATATAAAACAATATATTTATCCCGGTAATAAAAGTAATATTAAAATTTTAGGATATAGTTTTATACATGGATGTAGATTCCGGACAAAGCCATAGACTGCTTCGATTCCTGGTAGTTGATACTTTGAGACAGGGTAAAAATAGCGGAAGATATTGGGGAGCAATCTCTGTCGGCTTGGGTGGTGGGGATGGATACTCGATTAGCGGCAGTTTTTTATTCTTTTTATTTTCCTTTTGGGTTCTGAAATATAGTTAAGAACGGTTTCAACGCACTTGTTATGGCTTCGTTATTAACTCTTTTTTCGTTTTTGATGGTTTAGATTTTGGGTGTGGGACACTCAGTTTTTCACCTGTGACTTTATAATGAGCAATGGCTTTTGATATAAGTTCTTTGTCCGCTTTTGTTAATTTTACTGGTTCGACTACAAAATCAACTCCTTCTGGTTCTCTAATAATATCCATTTCTAATTTATTTTTGATTTAAAAAATATCTCCTTATTAAATTAAGGGCGTCCATTGGTAAGATTACCATCCGTTGGTTTCCTAAGTGAACAGCTCCTAAACTCTGTTCGTAATGTTCATTTAGTCTTCTTTTAGAAACAAAAGCAACGGAACCTTGGTTCCCCAAATCCCAACTTACTTTACAAGCGTATGCAAATAAATTTGCTGGAATACCTTTATACAATTTAGTTTTCCCGATGTTAAATGGGGCATTTTCAATTATACTTACAAAAACATGATCTTCTTCCATTTTCAGACTTACTAAACCATGAATTATTGTGGGATTATCCCTTGTGGTCAATTTATATACTTGATGATCATTCTTCTTTAACTCAGCTTTCCAATTAAAATTCCATCCTTTAGTTTTTGTTACGGATTTTAGTTCAGAATAAGTAACCAAAGAGATTACGGTTGGAAAACTCTCACCTGATATAGTGTTTTCAATGCTATTTGTCAATCTATCTATCCAAACATATATTGTTTTTTGTTTTGCCATTCTCACGCTTTCAAGACCCTATATCTCTGGTCTCCAACTGCAAAGATAAGGGTTCTTGTGGGAAACGAAGATAGATTTTATTCTTCATGATTTTTTACAATAGTAAATGTTTGCTTTATTGTTTTATCCATTTTTGATAATTTTTAAAGTAATCGGCCTTATGATTTTCAATAATATATTCAAATGTAATATCTTCCCAATATTTCGCTTCAGTTTGTAATTTTTGAATTTTTACATTATCTAATTCTACGTTCAAATACTGGGTAATTGCCAATTGAATTTCTACTTTTAGTAAATTTAAATTTGCTTTTCTAAACTTTTCAACAAGCTTTTCCAACTTATCTCTAGTTTCTTCTTTTGAAACTGATAAGTATAATTGATAGCCTAAATAATCTAACTCTTGTTGCTTTTTAATTGAATTATTTCTTGGTGGGTATATTGGCATAATTACTTTTTTCCTAATAAGGTTGCTAATGTTTTGTCAAGGCAATTTTACTTCTCATGAGCCATAACGGCTGTGCTTTTTGTGACGTGCCTGCGATAGCTGGCATGATCATCATACGGCCTGTTATGTGTGGTGATTTTATCATTTTTTCCTGTGTTAGATATATTGGTTAGTGCTGAAATATATCTTAATTTTTAATGGCAAGCTTAGTTGACATATTAATTCATACGTTCACTCAATTTATTTCGAATTGAATTTACATATTCTTTCATATCAAAACTATAATTTTCAGGAATATTGATATTATTATTTTTAAGAAAAACATGCAATGGTGATAAACTTAATTGCTTCCTTAACTTATCAATATGCTCAATGTCTTCAATTGGGTATATTTCATATCTTCCATTTATTTTTCTTCCACTAGTAAAAGCACCATATTTTTGTGGTAGGTCTTTATAAACAAGAAACTTGTCATATAACTCATAATAACGTTGCGGAGTAATTTTTTTCATTTTATATGCTTCATCATAATATGATTTTAACCACTCACAACTATCAACTTGTTCGAAATGGTGAATTACCACTAAATCAAATCTATCCACTAATACCGATCCAAATTCTTTTTCATTAGGGTAACCATAATCTTTGAGATATTGCCTAAGCATATTTCTGGTAATTTTCAACTCTAAAACTCGAGATTGAGACGGACTTAAACACATGCTATCGTGAAATCTTATCGTATAATTATTGAGGGCTTGATCCCAATGGACTAATTCGTATAGACTAATGATTGATAATCTATTAGATGCTTCAAAAGGAAATACAAGTTCTTTCTTAGCAACTTTTAATAAAGTCAGAGAGTCAGATTGGTTAATATATTTTTTAAAAAATTTATCTGTGAATATATGATGTCTTAAATGACATCCGTATTTTACGGCCTTTGTTAAAAGTTGAAAGCCGTTTTCTAAGTTTTCTTTTTCATATTCAAATTTTGATTTTAATAAATATACTCTAAAATCTTTTGTCTCATTTAAAATTTCAATCTCTAAAATTGAATCTGCTAAACTTTTATATTCGTTAAATTTCGATAAATATAAAGCATCTTCAAAATAATCATAACATCTCTGGCTAAATGAACACAATGGAAGGAACAATAAAATAAGTAAATTTAACTTAATTGTAGATTTCATAATGGGAAAATTATGCATATAATACCTTGGCATATCTTCAATTATTATGGTTGAGAATATAAAGTTGAGTCTCTTTTGATTTTGATTTAAGGATGTTTTAGGGTTATTATATTTTCTCAAGTTTTTATTTATATTTTGAATCATATCTATTTATTCTTCATCACATATAACGGCTGCGATTTGTGACGGATGAGCGATAGCGTAATCTGTTCATCAAATCGCTTGTTATATCTTGTTGTTCAATTAAATTATTTTTTTATGCTTATTTTATTATTGCGTTTTCATATTTTTCTTTCGCTTTCTTTTTAATGAGTTTCCAGGTACACTATTTTCAATTTCACTGAACTTTGATATATTTGTTTTTTGAATATTTACTATTTCAAAGTTTGATTTATCCAACTCTTTAAGATTTACAATTGATAGATATTCTTCTATAACTTGCTCATCAATATTTACTTTCCCGCCGCCTGACCAATGTCGGTCTTGTCCATTTTTCTTAACTCCAGAAATCCAAAATTCATTGCCAGTTTCTAAATCATAATAATTTCCTGATGATCCACCAGTTTCCATTTTTTTAAATGCTTGATTATTGAAGTATACTGTTTGCCTTGTTTTTGAAAATTCAACCTTCCCAATCCAAGCATCCCCCCTTCCATGCAGGTCTGCTTTGTTTTCAATGTACATTATCTGGCGTTTCATTTATTTCATTTTAATAGGATATAACTATATAAATAAGCGAAACTCATATTGACCTACAACACTCATAACTCCTTGATTTTCTGCTCATATTAAAAATATATTTATACGAAAGTATGTTAATATCTATGTTTTTAAAAAACCGTGTACAAACGTATCATAAAAATTCGTATACCTTTTGTCTATTTTTATTTCATCAATCTATATCTCCACAAACTCCAGATCAAAATAATTCTATACTGCTGTCCACATTTGAAAACAGAACATTGTTTTGATAAAAATCCAACTCAACTTAAAGGTGCTTACACGTCGGGAGACAAAATCATTTTCTTCAAAGCGCTATACTTCCTGTATCGAAAGCTTATAGTATCGTAGCACATCATCTCCTTAAATGCAAGACAAATATAAAACAATATATTTATCCCGGTAATAAAAGTAATATTAAAATTTTAGGATATAGTTTTATACATGGATGTAGATTCCGGATGTAGCAATCTACTGCTTCAAATACTGCTGGTTGATACTTTGAGATAGGGTAAAAATACCGGGAGATATTGTGGTGTGCTCTCTATCAGCTTGGGGTGGTGGGGATGGGTACTCGATTAGCGGCAGGCGTTTATTCTTTTTATTTTCCTTTTGGGTTCTGAAATATAGTTAAGAACGGTTTCAACGCACTTGTTATGGCTTCGTGAATAATTCTTTCTTTGATTTTGATGTTACTTTGGGCTTGTTTAGTTTCAATAATTCACCCGTTTTCTTATAATGACTTATTATTTTTGTCATAAGTTCATCGTCAGATTTTGTGTATTTATGTGGTTCTACAACCAAATCTATTCCTTTAGGCTCAATGGCTAGTTTCATGATTTTACTTATTTTAAATCCGGGAAATACTTTTTTATTAATTTTAATGCTTCTCTAGGTTCTATAACCATTCTTTGATCAAATACGTTCTCTGCACCCAATATTTTATTGTAGTGTTCCATTAGTTTTGTTTTAGAAATAAATGACACGAAGCCTTGATTTCCATTATCCCAACTTAGTTTACAAGCAAAAGCGAAAAGATTTCCAGGAACACCTTCATATAGTTTTTGTTTGCCAATATTAAATGGAGCATTTTCTATGAGGTTTACAAAGATGTGGTCACCTTTATCTTCAATGCTAATAAGACCTTGTATAATATCTGTGTTATTAACAATGGTTAACTTATACACTTTGGTGCCTTCTTTCTTTAGCTCACCTTTCCAATTGAAGTTCCAACCCCTGTTTTTGGTTACAAGCTTAAGATCATTTGAAGATACTTCAAGAACATTAGTTGGCAAGTTATCGCCAGAAATAGTATTGACTATACTATTTGTCAATTTATCTATCCAAACATTTATTGTTTTTTGTTTTGCCATTCTTACGCTTTCAAGACCTTATATCTCTGGTCTTCAACTGCAAAGATAAGGGTTCTTGTGGGAAACGAAGATAGATTTTATTCTTTATGATTTTTTACAATAGTAAATGTTTGCTTTATTGTTTTATCCATTTTTGATAATTTTTAAAGTAATCGGCCTTATGATTTTCAATAATATATTCAAATGTAAAATCTTCCCAATATTTCGCTTCAGTTTGTAATTTTTGAATTTTTACATTATCTAATTCTACATTCAAATACTGGGTAATTGCCAATTGAATTTCTACTTTTAGTAAATTTAAATTTGCTTTTCTAAACTTTTCAACAAGCTTTTCCAACTTATCTCTAGTTTCTTCTTTTGAAACTGATAAGTATAATTGATAGCCTAAATAATCTAACTCTTGTTGCTTTTAAATTGAATTATTTCTTGGTGGGTATATTGGCATAATTACTTTTTTCCTAATAAGGTTGCTAATGTTTTGTCAAGGCAATTTTACTTCTCATGAGCCATAACGGTTGCGATTTACGACGGCCGCTCCCAATAGGGGCGGCTGTCGTAAATCGATTGTTAATACCAGTTGTATCTTATATACTCACATTTTTCAAAAGGGTAAATATTATAATAACGTAATTGTCCCTGTCATTCTTTTCAGAACACTTTTATCTGTGTAAGTAATCATATATACGTAAACTCCTTGCGTATATTTTCCTTCTGGTTTCCATGCTCTAGTTGGATCATTGCTGATCAAATCTTGTTGGGCATACACAATACTACCCCACCGATCATATATCACCATGGAATAGGTCATACTTGTATTGCTTTTTGCATAAAACAACCCATTATCGGGATACGCTGGACGATTGGCTACTACATTGGGCAAACTAATAATAGCTTTCTTAAATGTTATCGACAATTGATCTGATGACGCACAGCCGTAGCTATTGGTCACTTCGATATTGTACAATCCGTCTGCGGGTGATAGCAGTGATGGGTAAGGACAATCACTGCAACTTAGGTCTTTGCTTGGTGACCATTTATAACTGCTTACATCTGGGCTATAGTCACTTGCAAGTTTCAGGTCTTGGATATAGACTGTGTCATTCATATCGATAGCATCCACTATCGGTTGCGGATATTCAAGTACTGTAAATTTGATTTCTTCTTTGCAGCCAAAAGCATTGAAGGCAGTTAATTTATATTCTCCAGCTTCGGAGATTTCAAATTCATTTTTAGTTGATACATCGTTCAGTTTTATATCGGTATATTTCTGATCGATGGTGAGGGCTGTATTTTCTGTAAGGCAGATGCCTAGATCTCCTTGTACTACTAAAGGGACGGATGGAAAATATCCCAGTGTGATGGATTTGATGACAGAGTCGCATCCAATGATATATTTGTGATTGATCAGATACGTGCCTGCTTTGTCATACTCAATATTGTCAATGGTCAAAGTATTATTAACGCAAAGGGTAGTATCAATGGTTTGAGAGATTGGTGGTGGCAGATATGAAATACTAAAGCTATCCATAGATGTACATCCATTGATATCCCGCACGCTATAGTGATAATTTCCATCTGTGGTAATTGTCTTTTGCTTGATCGCTAGTCCATCATTCCATGTAATCATATCGGCAATAGTATCAATATTGATTGATAGTACCTGCCCATTACACAATATTGTATCAGCAATGTTTGCAGTCCCTGGATTTTCATAAACGATAAATGTGTATTTTGCCGTATCGAAGCACATTCCATTTCGAGTTACAAATAAAAAAGTGTCATTAAATGGCTCCTTAAAGCTAAATAAATCGATAATGGTATTTCTCCATATATACATATCTGTAACATCAATCGGGGGATTCAATGACTTAAGATACAAAAGAGAATCTGATACACAACCACTAATTAGTCGGTCTTCACCCGAATCCGGAAGTGGATCAGTGATTTTAATAAACGCTCGAGCTATCTTTCCTGCTACACCATTATAATACGGTGTAATACTAATGACGATCTCACGACTATCGCGTGGTCCATCATTGATAAAAACTGCATTACGAATTGCTTCAGTAAACTCTTTATTTGTAGTGATACCGTTGTTATAGATTTTATTCCAAAAATTGAGTCCTAGTGCAAGGTTGTAATTGCCCACTGGTATCTGCAAAGCATGCGAAAACAGTGGATTATCTACCTGTATCAGGATACTATCCAGAGGCTCTTCGTTGCTGACTTCTATATCTATATCGCTGATTGGTATATTAGTATGTCTGCACAGATCCTTAACCAAAAAATCGCGACCGCCTGTCGTGGAGTCGTCAACATCGAGATCTACACGGATCTGACAATCTTCCCATGTGGGATTGTTGTAATGCTTTGCGTCGAAGATTAAAGTAAATGGTTGAGTTGTATCGATAAAGCTTGGTGTAGGGTAAATACGATAATCCCTTATGACTCGTTGCTCATCTGGATAGATTTTGTCGATAGTAATGCCTGGGTTATTGGCAGGAACAAATTGATCAATAAATCTGCCTATAATATATAAAGATGTACTGTCACATCTATGCTGTTCACTTAACAATGCACCATAACCAATACTATAACGAGATAACAACTGCCCCACAGGCCAAAAGGCATTATGATTATTAGGGTTGTATCTGTCAATTTCTACCAGCAATGAATTGCCATCTTGACCCAAATATCTATCTTTGTGTTTCGTAAGGAAAAATCCTCCCCATCGCTTTCTCTCGATCGGGCTCAACATCTGCGGGAAGGGAACACTCTGATGTGTATATGTAAAAGTCTTGGAAGAGATACAGTACAAACCCGTAGATGGCCCTCCACAGTACAGTGTATCAGGGTGGATCAACTCGATATGATCAATTCTATTGATGGTATGATATGGATTGTCGGTATTCAATGGGGTGATATCTTGTATGTATTCCATACTATCTTGATCCACATGATAGCAATACAATACACCTTCTTCTTCTAGGAAATATATCTTCTCGAAGTCAGCTGAATGAGTAAAAGAAGAAACCAAACTTGATCGTCCTGTGGTATAAGTCTCCCTCAATCGGGAACTATCGATGGTAAATAATAGTTGCGTAGCACCAGTTCGGATATCTAAGTTGTACATATAATATTTATATCCAATTCTATAGCCTGGTTGGAAATCATAATGGCCTTGCCACACAAATGTCTTCTGTGCACTGAGCGAATAGCTCAATGCACAGAAGATCAAGAATATATTTATTACAGTTTTACACACAAGCTGAAAATTAGAATTTTACAGTTTTGAAACTTTTAACTTCATACCCATCACTATATCTTACTATATAAATTCCATTATTCAACTCAAGTCACACTTCCCAGTCCTGCAAACGTGGCTTCATAAGTTGCACAGCATCCATCTGTATAGTATAAAGACAGACAAACGCCGAAATTGGGACACGTAATACTACAAGACGGTGGGGCAAGTAGCGTGACATTGTCAAAACATGAAGGTGTAGCAACATTAGTGATTGTTAATGCTACATTGCCCGCACTAATAGGAAACGGAACAAATGTCACAACTCCGCCATAAGTAACAGATGAAGGTGTTGAGTTTGAAGTCCATGAGCCTGTTGGATTAGTCTGATGATCAATATAAACATTGGCAGTGAATGAATCGTCATTTGGATTATTTGGAGTGCCATTATTATTACAATTGGTTCCCGTCACAATTACTTCTTGGGCAATACACTGGGCATTTAGTTGACTTAATGAAGCACTACCGACTAAAAGATAGTACTTAAATTAAAAATAATTTGGGAAAAACTTAAATTTTTCATGCGTTGAAATTTTGGTTTAGAAATTAAAAAAAAATAATATTTAACCAAAAAAAATCAAAAAAGCCTACCATTGCAGTCTCGTATTATGTACGATTGGGAGTCTGCTCCACTGGTCAAAGTGGGTTTTAGTAGGCTCTCTTTTTATTTTAGCGTTTATCTTGATGTCATTTACTACTGTTTTTGGTTTCAATTGGTATTAACTTGGTTAAACACGCTATTGTATTCACTATATTTCATTGATTTACAATTCATATTAAAAATATATAACGACGAAATTTTATTATAAAAAAATAGAATTCCCTTTCTTTTATAATCAATAAAATTTGTCGCCATTATAAAGACGATAAATGTTCAGGACGATAAATGTCCTGATAATGAAATACTTTAAAGACAAGCTTCGTAAAGCCGCAATTGGGCTTCATAAACTTCGTCCTTACTCAAAATTAATATTTTATTTAATTTGATTTTCACAAACCAATTTATTTTGAGTATACCTGATAAAAAATCCAACTCAACTTAAAGGTGCTTACACGTCGGGAGACAAAATCATTTTCTTCAAAGCGCTATACTTCCTGTATCGAAAGCTTATAGTATCGTAGCACATCATCTCCTTAAATGCAAGACAAATATAAAACAATATATTTATCAAGCTCATAAAAGTAATATTAAAATTTTTGGATAAGGTATTATACATGGATGTAGATTCACGATGTAGCCATCGACTACTTCGATTCCTGGTAGTTGATACTTTGAGAATGGGTAAAAATAGCGGAAGATATTGGGGTGTGCTCTCTATCAGCTTGGAGTGGTGAGGATGGTTACTCGATTAGCGGCAGGCGTTTTTAATCTTATTATTTCCCTTTTGGGATATGAACACCCAAGGCTATGTTAATAGTGCTGATGAATAACATATTTTATAATGTTTATCATGAATAGTCTTATGATTTTTCGATTATTTGCAACGGTTTCGGCGATATCTGTCGGATTTGGCGATATCCAAACTATCATCATAGCCGATGACATGTGTTGCATTTTTAGTTTAGTTCATAATCTTGTATAAGCACATTTGGTGTTATTTTCAATAGTTCTGATAAATTTCTAATCATTTTTACAGTCAACCTTCTTTTCTTATTCATTACTTCAGAAACTATTCCTTTTGAGCCAACAACTCCAATCAAGTCTTTTTGTTTTAGCTTAAGCTCTTCCATTCTTATTCTAACTGCAACGATTGGATCAGGTATGCCTATTTGATGATGTTGATCTTCATAATCTTCAATTAGTAAAGCGAGCAATTCAGCTTCCTGGCCTTCTTTGCTATTTGGGTCGGCATCAAATATTTGTTCTAGCCGCTCCATGGCAGCTTCGTATTCTTCTTCTGTTTTTATTATTTTATGTTTCATATGTTGTTTGAATCTATATTATCGTATTCTTTGTGTGTTCCTATAAATCTAATGAAAAGCCATTGTTTTTCGAAGTTGATTTTTGCTACTAATCTGTATTTGTTCCCTTTTATGTTAAACACTACTCTAGAATTCTTTAGAACACTCACAGTGGTATAAAAATCTTTGATTTCACTCGGTGTTGACCAATTTGCTCCTTTAACTGTTACGTACCAAGTTTCTAAGTAGTCTTTAGAATCAGGGTACTTTTCCCAAAATTCTTTAATCGTTCGTTTTGCAATTATTCTTTTCATATTGCAAAGATACAAATGTTTTCATTACGAGAACAATTTTTATTTTGAAGCACTTTTCTTTTTGTGACACATATCGGCTGGGCTACCCGACGTAGCGACGATAGGAGCTATGGTCGTGGTCAGCCATTGTTACTGGTCGTATTCAATTCATCGTATTCTTGTTAATTGAGTATTTGTTCAGTTTATATCTAATTCCGATTGATAATAATCCACCTTTTCCTTCTGCGTTGTTTAAAAAGAGTTGTTTATATCCTACAAATATATCTATGAACTTGTTTGACAATGAAGGGTCATATCGCATCGGTGTGTATTGACTTGTGTATTGGTAGTCCGAATAGTTGGTTTTACCTATTCTGATAGACCTTGAAAATTCAATTTGAGGAACTATTCCATGATATCCACCTATATCTTGGTCTTGTTTTTTGTGCAATAGCCACCCATAATTTAGTCCAATTACTCCTTGAAAATGTGATTTGTGTTGATTGCCAAATGTTTGCCCATAAAATAATCCAAAGAACACTGTTGCTGGATTATCGTAATGTTCATATCCTGCTGGTATTGAAAATTCCTTTAACTTGTTGGAAAGAAGAATATTCATATTAAAGCCATATATGTGTTTTCCTCTTCCATCTGCAAAACTCATATCAAAACTACCACCATGTTTAGTAAATTCGGATACTTTCCCTTTCATATTTCCATATGACAATCCCATGTTAATCTGGAAATATTTGCTAAATGACTCCATGTTCAGGCTATCCATTTGAGCATTTGCTGAGAGGGCTATTAAGATTGATACTACTGTTATAATGTATTTCATTTTGATTTGCTTTATGACCAGTAACTATATAAATAAGCGAAACTCATTTTAACCTGCAACACTCATAACTCCTTGATTTTCTGATCATATTACATCAAAAAATATATGAAAGTTTGTTAATATCTATGTTTTAAAAACCGTGTACAAACGTATCATACACAATTGTCCACAGATTATTTATTTCCTTCTTTCTGCCTATTCTCTACTAGCTTCACACCAAAATAATACCATCTTGCTTTCCACTGATGAAAACAGAACTATTCCCTGATAAAAAATCCAACTCAACTTTAAAGTACTTACACGTCGGGAGACAAAATCATTTTCTTCAAAACGCTATCCTTCCTGTATCGAAAGCCTATAGTATCATAACACGTCATCTTCTTAAATGATAGACAAATATAAAACAATATATTTATCACACTAATAAAAGTAATATTAAAATTTTTGGTTAAGTGTATTTGAAATGGATGAAGATTCCGGACAAAGCCATAGACTGCTTCGATTCCTGGTAGTTGATACTTTGAGACAGGGCAAAATTAACGGAAGATAATGGGGAGCGTTCTCTATCAGCTTCGAGTGGTGAGGATGGTTACTCGATTAGCGGCAGGCGTTTTTGTCCGTCGTGGGTTCAAACCATTTTTATATTAACCGTTTGTGTCATTTGTTGGGTGCTTTTTTGTTTGGCTTGTGTGTTGGTGTTTCCTTTTTTGAAGCGTTGGTCCATATATCTATCGGGATTTAAAAACAATTTTTCTTTTGGGGCGGCTTTGTATGCATTATAAAAAAAACTTTGGTCATGTATCGGCTTTTGCGGTTTTTAATTGTGCTTGCAAAATGCGTTGGCTTTTCATTTGGCAAATATAGCAGATGTTTTAATTTGAAACAGTAATTTGTTTTGTAATGAAACAATATTTATCTTTGTACCGTTAAACATCAAAACATAAATTGATATGAACATAAAATTATCACAAAAGCAAATAGGTCAAAGAATAAATGAACTTCGTAAAATGAAAGGGTTGTCACAGGAAGATTTGGCTAAAAATGTTAAAATTTCCAGACCATCTTTGGCTCAAATTGAGTTAGGAAACAGAAGTGTTGATATTCTTGAATTACAAAAACTGTCAATGGTTTTAGAGTTTTCTTTGGATGATTTTATGTCTAAAGATTTCTCGGTAAGCCAGGATGTTGATGTAAAAGAAGAAAAAAGAGCAAAGAAAGAAGAAGAACGTATTTCTGTACCTACGTTACAAGTCAATAAGTTTAAAAATGTCTTGCTATATATTCTCGAAAGATGTGCAGGTAAGCCCAATGTTGGCGAAACAGTTCTTTATAAGTTGCTTTATTTCTGTGACTTCAATTATTATGAATTGTATGAAGAACATTTGACTGGTGCTACATATCGCAAATTGCCTTATGGACCAGTTCCGCAAAAATTAGATACAATCATTGGTCAAATGATTGAAAAAGGTCAGTTGCAAAGAGTAAAAACTGAATATCGCGGCTATCCTCAAACTCGTTATTTGCCCTTAGAGAAAGCTGATTTAACAGAACTAAGGGCAAGTGAAAAAGATGTTATAGATAGGGTAATTGAACAAATGAGTGATTGGTCGGCTGCAATGCTTAGTAATTATTCACATGGTGATAAACCATGGAAAGCTTCAAAAGATGGGGAGGATATAAATTACGAATTGGCTTTTTACAGAAGGCCACCTTATTCAATCAGAGTTTATGAGGATGATGAACAATATTGAATTTGATGAACTTTCTGAATTTAGAAAGGATTTGAAACAGCTATTAAAAAAATACCGTTCGCTCAAAGAAGATTTAGAAGTTGTAAAATTAGATTTGAATGACGAACCTGGTGAAAGTCCACCGTTTAGTTTTCGTATTGATAATTTGGCTTTAGAAACATGTGTCATCAAGGTTAAAAAGATTGCTTGTAAGGCGTTAAAAGGTAAAGGGGTAAACTCAGGATTGAGATTAATTTATGCTCACTTTCCTGATGATCAAAAAATTACATTCATTGAATTGTATCATAAGAACGACAAGGAAAATGAAGACAAGAAAAGAATAACGGATAATTTTAAATAGGCAAAAGTCAATATGTTGTGACAACACAAGGTGGTTATACTTGTAACGCTCTGCATTAACAAACCAAATTTCGGTTTTCATTCTGCAGGATTAATCTATCCAACGGGGTGAATGTGTGGCAGAGTTTATCCGACTGCCAGGCGGACTACCGAAGGACAATTTCAACAGGGCGTTCATTGTATGTCCGCTGGACACGACGAACGCTTAGTATTTTGATGTAGCCATTTTATTATTTATTTGTTGTTATTTCAGTTACTATTTGTCCGTCATATTTCCATATTCCATTAGATCCACCAAACCATATATTGTTTTCTGAATCACCTAAAATGAATAACACGTCAGAAAAAATCTGACCGTCGTATTTGAACTCAGAAAACTTTTGTCCATCAAAGACACATAAATTCCCCATGTTTGCTCCAAGCCAAAGATGACCATTTTTATCTTCGTATATAGACCATATTCTCGGATTGCAAAGACCGTCTTCAAGAGAATAAGTTTTGAACGAGCTTCCATCATAAACAGTTAATCCGCTGTTTCTATTTCCGTTAAACCCAAACCATAGCTTTCCGGTCTTGTCACAGAAAATTGCTCGTACCTGGTCTTCACTTAGTCCATCTTTTATCAAAAATTGTGTAAACTCTTTACCATCGAATTGACTGACTCCTCCGTGAGTCATTGAAGCAAACCACATATTTCCTTTGTTGTCTTTTCTTATAAATGGAATCCAATTGTGATACAAACTATCTTCTTGTTTTTGTCCGATATTAGTCAGATAAGATTTGAAGTTTTTACCATCATAGAGATAAGCTCCGCCACCGGCCGTCCCAATCCATAAGTTGTCGTTATTATCGGTAGCTATTGAATGAACTGCATTGGGATTAATTATTGGATATACCTTATCCAGCCAAAGACCCGTTGTGTCCTGATAAGGCAAAGGAATGTGTTCAAATTTTTTTCTGTTGTATTTGGTTAAACCATTCTGAGTTCCGAACCACAGATTATTTTTATTGTCGGAAACAATAGAAAAGACCTGATTACTGCTTAATCCGTTTTCCTCGGTATAGTTTTTAAATGTTTTTCCATCATAATGATATATACCTCCGCCATTACTGCTAAACCAAATAGAGCCGTCTTTGTCGAGATAAGCATTTGAAAATCCATTCTCAGGAATCTGTATTTTGACCATTTCTGAACCTTGCTCAGCCTGAAGAGATTGTTTTTCTTTTTTTACTTGTCCGTTACAAGAAATAACAGTCGCAGCCAAAATCGTTATAAATATGTTCTTTATTAATTGTATCATTTTGTTTTTTTTTGATTTCAGCTAACTAGTGCTTTGTACCTAACGAAAACTTAGTTGTTTTCTGTGGTGTTTTTATTAATTCCAAGGTCCATTTGTAGTTACGTTTATAACTTCCCCATTCAGATTAATTTTATATAATCCTCCTGCTCCACCCAACCATAGATTTCCTTTTCGGTCTTCCATCATTCCCATAATTGATATTGAAACATCGTAGTGTTTAAACTCTTCTCCATCATATCTATATACTCCATTTTTTATTGTACTTATCCATATGTTTTTAGATTTGTCTCTATAGATTTCGTACACATCACCATCATTAAATCCTTGTATTTTTGGAAATGAAATAATCTCATTGCCTATCATTTTATTGACTCCACCCTTTCCAAATCGCTTTTCGGGGTCAGGATTATCTCTTTCAGCGACTCTCGTTCCAAACCAAACACTTCCATCTTTGTCAAATTCAATTTCTGTTACATTATTCGAATGGAGATTATCTTTCTTTAAAAAATATGCAAACGACTCTCCATCAAATTTACATGCTCCATAGCCATCACGGGCAAACCACATGTTTCCTTCAGCATCTTCTTCTATTTCAGTTATCCAATCTTTTGTGTCTGCATTGACAGATGTTTCCACTACAGGGTAAGGAATCGGGAATGGAGTAAATATTTTTCCATCGAACTTATATACACCGCCCCAGGTACCTATCCAAAATTGACCTTTACTATCAATAAATAACTGGCTAATTACATTGCTTCCCCAGTCATCTTTTTTTACAATATAATTGGTAAAATCATGTCCATCGAACTTTGACAATCCTTCTCCTGTACTAAACCAATAAATACCATTAGAATCTTCAATCACACTTGTTACTCTATTTGATGGCAATCCGTCTTTTATTGTAAAATATATTAATTTTTCACCATCATATCTTGCCATTCCTTTTTGTAGTGTACCAAACCATAAATGTCCTTTGGAGTCTTCAAATATACTTGTGACGTACTTTCCAATTTGAGCATTTTCATTTTTAGGTAGTTGATTAGAAGTCTTTATTTCTTCTTTTTGCTGTGCATGAGTTCTGTTTATTGAATTACAGGAAATTCCAATTGAAATTAATAAAAGAAGATGCCCTATTTTTGATTTAGTAATCAGGTTTTTCATTTGATGTCTTTTAGGTTATTATTGCAAATATTATCGCGAAGTGTTACCTGATTAAGCATTTCCCAAGCTTTGTGTTTAAAATCTTTTGGTGAGAATCTTAATAGAGGTATGAATGTTTTGGTTTTTTTACAGTAAACACTTTCTATGGTAACATGTAGTGTAATCATTTTTTTAGTTGTAAATGCATCGTAAATTTCTAATGTTCCTGTAAAAGTAGTCATTTCTTTTTTTTGTTCCTTTTCAATAAATGATGCTTTTGTTTTTGGAATAGTTAGCAACGTATCTTCATTGACCACTTTCATCAATCCATCAAAATAGAGCTTAAGATTGTCTTCAAAAAAATTTGGTGTCGGCTTGGTCTTTAAATTTATGTCCCAGGCAAAAACATAAGTCCAGAAACCGGAACTATTTATATCCGCCCAACCTTTTGCAAACCTTATGTCTTCATGACCATTATAATTAATCTCCGGAGCAAACCAAAAGGGTATTTGAATAATTTCTTTCCCCCAGGTACTATCCGCTTGAAGTAAGTTTATGTCTTCTTTTTGTTGTGCGAATGAATTAACCGAACAACTTAGTAAGATTGAAATTATGATTATTTTATTCATATTTTTTATGATTATATTTTCAAGTATTAATAAATTCAACTGCAAATAAAAGTTTAAATAAAAGGAAACTGAAAATAAAGGTGTAAAATAATGTAAATGAAGTGTAAAGAGATGTAAAAAAGCTTTTTATACTTTACAACTGTAGTTAATATTCAGTCAACTTTTAGGATTAGACCATTGGTTACAATACACACAACATAGAAGGCTAACATGACAGTTTTTGCGATAGTCAAAACTGTCGTTAAATCACTTGTTATCGCTTCGTGATTAATTCTTACTTTGATTTTGATGTTACTTTAGGCTTGTTTAGTTTCAATAATTCACCTGTGTTCTTATAATGACTAATAAGTTTTTGTCATAAGATCAGCGTCGGCAGGTAAAATAAACCCTGATTATTTTTTATGTCGATTTCATGTTTTTAATTGTTCTCAAATAGTTTTTTTGCTTCCTTCCAACTTATCAAATCATCATTCTGTATTCGCTTTGATTGAATATTAGAAGAAAATGTTTTAGATTGTTTCATCGCTTCCAAATGTGTTCCATTACGATAAAAGTCGTTAATGTCATTTTCATTTACCCATAAGGTCATTGTGTACCAAACTTTCAAATTCCAACTGCCAGTTATTTTGTGCTTTTTGCTTTTTGATTGCTTTAATTCATTTAAAATTTGCCCATTAAATTTAAAAAAGGCAATAAATTTTGAATATGAGATTAACTCGATTTTAGTAATTGATACAATCATTATTTTAATTTTTATTTCTTTGTTTTTTTACAATGACCGCTAAGGTCCCTGCACTAGCGACGGACAACCTATAGTTCGGTGCATTGTTGTAGTTAGTTAAATGTGTTTAATATTCACTTTAGGTATTTTTTCACTCAACAATAAAATTATTTCATCATTCATCTCTAAAATTACTTTAAGAATCTCTTTATAATCTGTAATGTTTTTAAACATTGGAAATCTAAATGTTTGGTTTTCATCATGTCCTTTTACAAACTCGACAATATCACGAAAAGAAAAACCTGGGATTGATTCGTCCGACATCCCCTTAAATACTCTGTATGCACAATCTAAAAATCCGTAACCATAAGGTACCATAAATCGAATTTGAATTGTATCGAAAAAGTAATCTTTATAAAACATTTTTTCGGTTCCTGCAATAACAAAATCCAAGTTTAATTCCTTTTTGACTTCCTTAGCATCATTTTTTATTAATCCTTTGGCACTGTCAAAATTCCATGATTTTTTACATAGATCTGCATATTTCTCCTTTGATGAAAGATTATCTAAAACTGAATTAATAATACTTTCAAATTCAGTATAATTCATGTCAATAATATTGGATTTTTTTGAATAATCAGCTACAACTCATAGAAATATCTACGAGCCCGATGGTACAAATGTAAGAATAATGATGAACAATAAATAGATGGCTTGCAGATACTTCAGTTGAACTAACCTGCTATATGGGAATTCCTTATATTTTGTGTTTTATGTTTTTAAGGCTTTGGAGATGTTTTGATTTTTATTCTGCAGTAGTTTCGACATGGTAAATACTCACATTATTTTGCTTATTCCCTGCCATTTCGAGCTGCGGAGCAGTAAGAAATCTTTTCTATTAGTTAAATTTGACAAAGTACGAGGAGTTACATTAATAGAAATAAGAAGAGACCTTCCAACTTTATGAAAGATCTCTTCCTTTATTAAATAACAAGCCACATAATTATTTTCCGAAGAAGTCAAACTTCACACCAAGATTGATTCTTGCATTGTAAAATTCTTCCTGAAATGTTCTTTCCTGAATTCCCTGATAATATCTTAATGGTTGATTAGTCAGGTTGTTTGCTTCTGCATAGATACGCCATTTGGGAGTGATCGCATATGATGCATTGACATCTACAAAAGTCTGTTTATCATAATAAATATCGTTAAAAGCAGTTCCACCTATCAAATCAATATAGCCACTCGCAAAGTTTAATGATGTCCTGACGACCAGTTTTTTTGTCTCATATGATAACGAAGCATTAAACATATTTTTTGCCGTGCCGGTCAATCTCAGATCATCATTCTCACGTTCCTGGATACCTGTAGTACTCGATTCGGTAAAAGTATAATTTAAATAAACGCCAAACCCTTTCAGAAATCCCGGCAGAAAATCCAATTGTCTCTGCACGGCTACTTCAAATCCATATACATCAGCAGTTCCACCGTTTTCTGGTCTAGTAAATGATCGAAGTTGACCAAATTTAGCAACCATTGTGTCTAGATCTGTTTTGGAATAAATAAAATTACTGATGTCTTTATAAAATCCTCCTACAGAAATGACTCCTATTGATTTGAAATAGTTTTCATACATCAGGTCAAAATTCATGGCTGTAGTAGCTTTCAATTCAGAATTTCCTTCTACCAGAGTCATATTGTCCGGACTGTAATTTGCGTATGGTACCAGGTCAAAATAATTTGGTCTTGCCAGGGTATTTGTCCAGGCAAATCTTAAAATGGAGTTATCATTAAAATCATACTTTAAATGGGCTCCCGGTAATATATTTGTATATTTTTTTGATGTTTCAGCTGTAGGTTTAGCTTCTTCATTGTCTTCATCAAATTCAAAACCGCTGTACTTAATAGATGTATTTTCTATTCTGACACCCACGATAGCCAAAAGTTTATCTGTAATTTTATAATCTACCATCACATATCCGCCAGCGATGTTTTCCTGGGCTGTATAGTTGGTAGTGATATATTCAGCAATGGCATCTTCTTTCTCAAATTTGGAAGCATTACCAAGATCCAAACCTCCCAAAAAATCTTTGGTAACAAAATAGCCCGGAACATATTTTTCGCCATTTAAAAATACTCTTTCATTTTGTCTGGAAAGTGGAAGAATACCCAATGTATTTCCACCTGAAACTAGATCAGTAATCGGGTCGTAAATATCATACGTATTTACTCTCTCCTTGTCTTTTCCGCGATATCTGGCTCCAAACTGTATTTTCCCATTGTTGCTGAAGATCGGAAGTTCAAAATCCAATCTGCCGTTGATATCCTTTTCATTGGTATTATTATTGGATTCGCAGATTTCATTCAGACTTAGGGTCAATTCATCCGCACTGTTTTTTAATGTGACCAGATACTTTGATGGATCTTTATAGTCAACAATAACCGTTTTATTGCTTCGATGAGTGATATATCTTTCATTTGGTCTGTCTTCCTGTGCAGTGGCATATGTACCTGACCAAGTCATTTTCATCTTACCCAATGCATGATCTCCGGACAAAGTATAGTTGGCCACACGTTGATCTTCCAACCTGCTTCCTTTGTTTCTATCATTATCAATACCTCCTTTGGTCTGTATGGCAACTCTTCCCTGCAACTCCAGCAATCCATCTGATAATTTGGTAAATTTGTTGGCCGTGATAGGCGTATTGAGTCTGTCCACTCTGAACCTGTACCTGTTTTCCCAGTCATCTCTCCAGTTGTACATAGAGTTGAAGTAGATGTTGTGACCTTTTGCTACTTCATAATCCAGTGATAATGACGCACTTCTTCTAACTCTCTGAACATCGTATTTTCTGAGATCAAAACCGGATAAAACTACCGGATATCCTGGAACATCCGTCTCTTCCCAAACCCCTTCAAAATTGTCAGAACCAAAGGTGTGATTATTGTAAGAAGCTGAAAGTATTACACCCAGTCTATTATTCATCAATCTGTTACCAAGAATGAGCGAACCATTCCAAATGGGTTTTTCAGACAATAAATTGAGTCCTGAGCCTATGGTTCCTGAAAGCCTTAGTCCACTTGGTGCTTTTCTGGTGACCAGATTGACCGAACCACCTATCGCATCTGCATCCATATTAGGCAGTACAGCTTTATTTACTTCAACTGCCTGAACCATGTCAGCCGGAATAAGATCCATCTGCACATTTCTGTTGTCCCCTTCAGCAGAAGGAACTCTTTCACCGTTGATAGTAACAGAGTTCAGTTGTGGTGCCATACCTCTGATGATGATATTTCTGGCTTCGCCCTGATCATTCTGCATGGTGATGCCGGGTATTCTTTTAACCGCATCACCGATATTGGCATCAGGAAATTTACCTATCTGATCTGCTGCTACAATATTGGTAATATTAGCATTATTTTTTTGTTGATTGAGTGCTTTTGCCTGACCACGTAATCTGTCACCCAGGATGAGCACTTCATCACCTACCACAGATGCCTCAGTAATTGATACATTTAATTCTGTACTTTTTCCATTAATGATGCTTACATTAACTATTTTATCTTCATAACCCAGATACGTTATGGTCATTGTGATTTCTCCTTCATCCAGACCGGTAATCTGATATTTTCCCGCATTATCGGAAATGGTTCCTTTGACAGGATTTGTATTGATCCAAATGGCTGCTCCCGGCATGACCAATCCAAGATCATCTGTAATCTTTCCTGAAATTCTTCCTGATTGCGCATGAAGCATTATCATGGAAACTATGGTTAATAAAATGGTGTGTAAAGACTTTTGCATACGAATATTTTTTATGTTAAAATAAGCCGCAAGATTAGCTACGTAACATTAAGTGCAGGTTAATTTAACATTAAACAATTGGTTGGGACTTAATCAAAAAAAGAATTTTCATTCTTCCGGTGACAAATTTTTAAAATATCCCGACGAATAATAAATCAATATTCTGCTGAACCAATTCGTAACTAATTTCTTTAACAGTAACTTAATATTAATTTTCATTGGATATCTGTAAGTATGTGGATTTTTGTGCTTTCAAATACCTATGTATATGTTTCGTTACCTACTATATCTTTTGCTTTTTGTAATCACTTTTTTTGGATGCAAGTCTGATATCCGGCTGAAAGATACTTTGCAACCGGCAGTCACCACGCAAAAAGTAGCCCATGACACCGATGACCCGGCCATCTGGATACATCCCACTGACCCATCTTTAAGTCTTATCATTGGGACAGACAAAGGGGGAGATACCGGTAAAGGTGGTTTGTATGTTTTTAATCTTAAAGGGGAAATCGATACTTCGAAAACGGTAACATTACAAAGACCAAACAATGTAGATGTTGCATATGGACTAAATATAAATGGCGTAAAAACTGATATTGCGGTTTGTACAGAACGAAATACAAATTCTATTCGGGTCTTTTCTTTACCTGACATGAAACAAATAGATCAAGGTGGCATTGCCGTTTTTGAAGATGATACACTGCGGTCACCCATGGGAGTGGCCTTATATACCGATGTGATTTCCGGCAATATTTATGCCATAACAGGACGCAAAACCGGTCCGAAAGATGGCTATTTATACCAATACCTTTTAAAATCAGATAGTACTGGAACCGTAAAAGGTCAATTGGTAAGAAAATTTGGAAAATTTAGTGGTAAAAAGGAAATAGAGTCTATTGTTGTTGATAATGAATTGGGGTATATATATTATTCCGACGAAGGTGTAGGTGTAAGAAAATATTATGCCCATCCGGACAGCAGCAATACTGAGTTGGCTATTTTCGCCACATCAGGTGTGCGGGAAGACCATGAGGGGCTTTCTATATATAAAACCAGTGAAAGGGAAGGTTATATATTATTATCCGATCAGCAAGCCAATCAATTTCACATCTTCTCCAGAGAAGGAACCAAAGCAAACAAAAACGACCATCCATTGATAAAAATCATAAAGACCAGTACAGATGAGAGTGATGGAAGTGAAGTAAGCAGCGTTTCATTTAATAATACATTTAAAAATGGACTATTTGTGGCCATGAGTACGGATGGTACATTTCAGCTGTATCGATGGGAAGACATAGCAGGTAAAGATTTGCTGATATCCGGATCAAATAATAAAAAATAAGCTCATTTCAAATTAGAAAAAATTCCGCTAATTTTCTTTTAACGCTGATTTCCGCTAATTTTTTACATCCACTAAATTGATATATTTAAATTTATCTGTCTTTTTATTCAAGCGTCTTATTATTATACTCAATTTAAATCCGCCCAGATAAGATAATGATTTTCAGAAGAATTGGTTGTTTATTGAGTCCGCACCAAAAATACAAATGGTATGATAATCAAAGGTTTTTTACCCTGACCCTAAAGGGGTATACATCTGATTATCAATGTAGTAAAAAGCAGTGTTTTTTTTTTATTTCTCGTCAATAAAGACTTTTCAGAACTGACACACTTATTATAATTTTTTAAACCCATTAGATTAATCTATAAAAAATTAACTGACAAAGATCAGCCGGATGTATTTGTAAAACCTATTGTCGTACCTTTTTTAATGAGTAGTTATATATATGTTTGAAAACCATTTATTTGATGTTGTAAAACCATCTGTCAGGCTGGAGTATGAATTGGTGGAAGAATCAAATGTTATCAAATTGCTCAAAATATTTAAGGAAGATGACAATCCATATGTGACAGAAGATTACAAGGACTTAAAAAAACTTAAGAAGTATTACAAATACATGCAACAACTCCGGACCTCCCAATCCAACCTTGCAGGTCATGATTGGCTGATCAAGTTGAAAGATACACAAACATATATAGGCGTGATCAGTATTTACGAACTATCCAGAGAGACCATCAACGACCATGATCACAAATTTACTATAGGGTTTGCCATAGGTAATGCTTATCATCGGAATTATTATGCCACGGAAGCCATCCTCCATTTGTTTGATTTTGCCAAAAACGTATTGGGCAGGTCTTTGGCTTTGGCATATATCCAGGATGGAAATCGACCTTCCAAACAATTGTTCCAAAAATTAGGATTTGAAGATGTCACCGATGAATATATGGGTGGACCGGATGTACGATTTTATCATTTGGAGATTTGACGGTTTTTCAACATATTGAAATATGAAAGACCTTCCAACTTTTTGGAAGGTCTTTCTTTATTAACTAACAGAAACAAAATTTATTTTAGCTTACCTCCACAATTCAAATGGTGTAAAAGGGATTTCATTTTTATTGCTATCCAGATACCCTGCTTGCAAATGTTGAGACCCTTTAAACTCCATATATTCTATCTTGATTTTATGTTTTCCTTTTGCCAAGATAGTCTGACCAGTCTTGGACATGGCGCTATGGTCACCATCGTGATCTATGAGCAATTCATCATTGATATACAGTTTTGAGCCATCATCTGAGTTGATATAAAACGTGCGGATACCTGTTGCTGGTATTTCGATATATCCTTCTATCACTAGTCCGAAGTGATCTTCTCTATGCGGAAGAGCTGAAAGATTGAGCTGCTGCATTACACCTGTTTTTACAGCCTGAAGCATTGAGAAATCCGGAATGTTTTTCCAATCTCCTTCATAGTACTTATAGTTTAGTCCTTTGATCATATCCTTTTTTACAGTTGGTGCTTGCGGACTCATTTTCTTGACAGACTGTTGGGTGATTCTACTTTGGTTACCATCTTTGGTGTATGCCCGAGCTCTGATCGTACACGTTTTATCTACCATTATGGGCTGACTATATCGGCTGCTTTTATCGGTAGGTTCTGTACCATCGGTTGTATAATATATCATCAAATCATCCATTGCTCCAGACAACGTGACGGAAGTGCTTTTTTCAAAAACAGGAACTGATGTTTCTATTTTTACTCCGGGAGGCATTTTGACTATTTTGAGTTTGTCTTTGTTCTTTTCCATCTGAAAAGCATCAATCAATCTTCCTTCATGGTCAATGGCTTTAAATATCAATTGATCTTGATATATATTGAAGGTACAATAATGATGAACGGCTTGTAGTTCCGTAGTAAACCAGCTCCTGGTCGGAGCGAAATCTTCAATATATCCGCCTGCACCACCAGAATTAATGTAGATAACGCCATCTTTGGTATTAATCCTATCATTGGTCATTGGCCAGCTTCTTTCATACAAATGGGTATGTCCATAAAGACAAAAATCCAAGCCATATTTATCATACAAGGGTACTAAGTTTCTGGATTTTGATCCAAGATTGGACAGTTCCTTAGCAGTGTCTCCATAATCATTACTATCTGATGTGTACGGTGGATGATGATGCATGGCTATCTTCCACATGGCCGTTGATTTAGAAAGTTCCCACTCCAGCCAATTGTATTGTTCAGAACCTTCATTTATGTCTCTATTGGAATCGAGCATAAAAAACTGAACATTCCCGTAGGTAAAAGTGTAGTAATACTCTGGTGCAGGTGCCACGATATAGTCATAGTACAAGGGTGAGTCCTGTTCATGATTTCCCAATACAGGATAAATAGGAACTCGATTCATCAGTATATGCCCAGAAGGAAAAAAGTGTTCGGTCCAATCTGTTTTTTTCAATCCTTTGTCCACCAAATCACCTACATGTACGACAAAATTGGGTCTGTCTTGCCATACTTTTTCGGCTATTTTACCCCAGGCCCAAGGTGTGTCATTATTTCGCTGAGTATCGCCTATCAAAGCAAACATGAGTGAACTGCTATCCTTTACAGCAGTTTTGAAAGTTGAAGTTGGCGATATCCATTCTTTACCATCTTCTGTACCGGACACCACTCGATAGAAATAATTGGTCTCAGGCTTAAGTTTTTCCAGATACACTTCATGCAGTGTTCGCTGTCCTTTGATGTTGACTGTTTTATCTAAATTTGGTTGAGATGCGTTTTTTATAGCTTCGCCATATTCTACTTTGGTGGTAGCATTTTTATGTGTTTCCCATAAGATATACATACCTGTTTGGGTAGAAAATTGGAGATACGGTTTTACCAAAAAACCAAGGTCGCTTTGACAATGTACCAAACAAGTAATTATGATAAAAATTGGTAATAAAAAAATGGATTTGAGGTTCATCGTTTTGTTTTGAAATTATGATGTTGGTTGTTTTAAGCTAAACTGCAAATGCGTTTTTATCAGCTGACGAATATAATCAAGATTTTCGTCTACAGGGATTTCAGATTTGGCCATCTCGTCCCATTTTCTCAATTGGATATAACTATCAAAATGCTGGTCTTCCTGAAAATGTTTTGCTTCTTCCTGGCTCATCTTGCCCCCTTGAAATTCCAGTGTATGTTTGCTCGCTTCAGATAATTGGTCATAATACTCAGGGTATCTATAGGTGAGATATCTTTTGGCATTGACATGAGAAGCAATAAGTCGGCATACTTTATTGGAAAAACCCATTTTGCGGAGGAAATTAGCACCAAGTGTTTCATGATCTACGACTCCGTAACTATCCATTACTTGATGTTCGTCACTCTCATCGATACACAAATGTCCGATGTCATGAAGAAAAGCAGCAAGAATCGTTTCATCATCATAGCCACTGGTTTTAGCAAGATTTGCAGCCTGAAGTGCGTGTTGCAGTTGAGTAACTCCTTCTCCAAAATATAGTTCATCGCCATATTTCCTATATATTGAAATGATAGAATCTGTGATTTGAAATATTCTGTCGGCCATCATGTCATACTTTTGAAAGGCAAAATTATGATCCCAAATTTATCTTTAAGTATCTGAAATATTAAGGTATGGTTAAGTTGTGTGGAGAAGGTGTTTTGGCGGGATAAAGAACTTAATCAAATATGTTTTATTTGAATAGAAGTGAATGGTAAGTCATTCATTAAATACTAAATTAACTCATTATGAATGAGATATCATACAGAGTGTGAATATATTAGATTCATTCATTTTAACAAAATACACTAGAAATTCATTTTGCTTCGTAGAAATTTCAAGAGTCAGAAATAATTGTGTATTTTTGCACATGAGCTGTTTTAAAATCTAAAGTAGTAGATGCAATTATTTGAACAACAGATTGTTAATATGAATTTCTCATTTCTGGAAAGTAATGAGAATAGTGGTGTATTATTGACAAATGATTTTATAAACTTAAGTCTTAAGATCGCATCTCCTGAAATCCTTTTCGGACTTGAAACCGCAAAAAAGAAGTTTAATGCGGACGCTGTATATTTTAGGTATTTTTCAGACGGGAGAGGGAATGTTCCCCAGCTTTATTTATTTGATTTTACGCATAAATCCATAACGACGGAGGAAAAAAACCATATTCATATTCAAATGTGGAATGGAAATCAAGTTCCAGCTTATATTATAATTGAAAAAGCATTAGTAAGTATTTTTGATTCACGAAAAAAACCTAATGATGAGAATGAGCACTATGCACGAAATTTACTTACGTTAACTGGACAAACATTAAAAGATTTTGGTGCAAAAGATTTTGATAGCGGTTTATTTTGGGAAGAACAAGATGAAAAAAAGGACTTTCTTTTTGAAGAATCGGCTACTCGAGACTTAATCAGAGGATTAAAAGAAGTTTATTTTGATTTCCAAAAACATTCTAAATTAGATAAGCACGTTGCTCTTAAACTTTTAGTTCAAAGCTTACTGATAAAGTATCTTGAAGAAAGGGATGAAAAAAGTGCAAGTGGTTATTTCGCTGGAACATATTTTAAAAAATATTTTCAATGTTCGAACTTCTGTGATACTATAAAAGCGGGAAAGTTACTTGATTTGTTAGACCAATTAGCAAATGATTTTAACGGAAAAATCTTTGAATGGAACAAAGAAAATGAAGTTGTACAGCGAATTGCTATTCAACAAAGCGAAGTTAAAAAATTAGCTGACTATCTAGATGGAAAAAGTAAAAATAATCAATATGTATTGTGGCGATTATATTCTTTTTCGCATTTACCCGTAGAAGTTATAAGTTCTGTATATGAAGAGCTTTTAACAGATAGTAAAGATATCGTATATACGCCAGAAATGATTGTAAGCACTTTGGTTGACGAATGTATGCCATTAAAACAACCAAAGGAAAATTTCAAAGTAATTGATGTCAGTTGTGGTTCAGGAATTTTTCTTGTAAAAACTTATAAGCGTGTTGTCCAATGGTGGAGATACAATGAATGGAAGAAAACAGGAAAACTCACCAAACCACCATTATCATTATTAAAAGAACTCTTACTGAACAGTATTTATGGCGTTGATATTGAACAAGATGCGATTCGTCTTTCGGTGTTTAGTCTCGCATTAGCCATTTTAGATGAAGTTGACTTAGATCCACCAACTTGGGAGTTGTTAAAGTTTCCTGATTTAAGTAATAACATAATAACACAGGATTTTTTTGTATTTATAACAAATAAACCTAATGCAGACTTTGATTTAGTTATTGGAAATCCACCTTTTAATCCTCCTAAAGATAATAATGGCATAACTCCTTCAAATGGAAATTATTTTATTGGGTTAAAGAATAAAATTGGATATCGAAGTGAATTTAAAATACCCGATGAAAATCCAGCCTTGCATTTTTTGGTTCAATCATTGAAATTACTTAAAAAGGATGCAGTTTTATGTTTAATTCAGCCATCAGGTCCAATTCTTTACCAAAAAGACCAAAGTTTTAAGCAGGAAATATTTTCCCAAAATAACTTATTACAACTAATAGATTTTACTAAACTCGCTGATAAGCTTTGGGGGAAAACAAAAGTTGCTACAGCTGCTGTTTTTATTCAAAAAACAAAACCTGATAATCACGACGTTTTACATCTAATTGCAAATAGAACATTTTCTAACACTAATAGGCTATTCTTAGAATTTGACCACTATGATTTTCATTTTGTTCCACAAAAATCTATCTTAAGTAATCCGTTTGTATGGAAAGCAAATTTACTTGGTGGAGGTAGAATCCACAGTGTGCTTGAAAAATATTCAAAAATGCGCTCTGTAGGTGAATTTATTGAAGTAAAAGAAAGTTCTTTTGGATGGAAAGTTGGTGAAGGTTTTAAAGAAAAGGGCTTTAACCCTAAGCCGTGTGAATATTTAACTAACCAACCATTTTTACCATCAGATGCTTTCAAAGAGGGAAAAATTGAAAGAAACAAAATTAGATTATGCGATATACAGCTTTTTTATAGAAAAGGTGATAAGAAAATTTACAAACCACCACACATTTTAATAAAAGAAAATATAGGTTTTAAAAGATTGACTGTTACACTATTGGAAGAATACATGGTCTTTAGTTCAAACATAATTGGGATTCATGCACCTACAAATGAATTAAATGAATTAAAACAATTGAATCATTATTTTATCTTAAATAATGATTTACTAAGATTTTTAATTAAAACTTCAAGTAGCCAGCTTTCTATTAGTAAAGTTACAGTTCCACTCAAAGAAGATTTTATGAACTTGCCTTACCCAGAAAATTTGGAGACATTGACTTTAACCAAAATTGATAAAATATTAATATATGAGACATTAAGTGATATTTCAAATTTAACAAATGTTGTTGCAAATGAGATCAACTTAATTGAATATGCAGATACTTTTTGCGAAACATTAAATAGTATATATGGAAGTGAAAAGGAATTTCAACTTTATAAAATAATTGATGCAGGAAAGTACTATGCTTTACATTTTGAGTATACGTCTGAAAATTTAACTCCTATACAAGAAAAAATTGTTGATTTAGAAAAATATATTGAAGAAGCAATCCCGACAAGAGATGATAGCCAGCAAAAAATCCATATACAAAGGATAATTAAAGCTTATGGACATGACTCAATTATATTAGCTAAGCCAAAACAACTACGTTATTGGTTACCTTCTATTGCATTAAGGGATGCAGATGAAACTTTTGCAGACTATATTAAATCCCGATATTAAAATGCTTAAAGATTCGTTGCCTTCATATCAAAATCCAAGACCAAATGATTTAAGTGTTGAATCAAATTATGAGGTTGATGTAATATTATCATTTGTGGATAAAAATATTTCTGGTTTCCCAGTTTATTATCAATCTATTAAAGACTCACAAAAGGAGAATCGGATAAGTGATTTTTTAGTCCATCATTTTGAGTTATGCAAAAATGAAACAGAATGTTACTTTCCTTTTAGGTTTAGCAAAAATCCTACACAAACAGAATCAGATAAAGAAACTGATATTGGTGTTTTTGTTATGTTAAGAGCACAAAAACCAATACCTATTATTGAATTTGAAGCTAAAAGGTTGTCTGATTCTTCAAACAATAAAGAGTACGTTTGTGGACTTCGTGGAGGTATTGAGCGTTTTAAAAGAGGACATCATTCATCTCACATAAAAGTTTGTGGTATGTTTGGATATGTTCAAAATAAGACTTCTGCTGAATGGATAGAAAATATAAATACTTGGATATCAGAATTGTCACACAATAATACAGATTCTTCAATTGACTGGACTGACTCAAAAGAATTATTGTTTAAAATAGAGTCATATTCTTTTGTTGAGAAATTAAGTTCTTCGCACCAAAGAAAATTACATAAGGAAAATATTGTAATATGGCATTATTTGATTGATTTGGTAAGTAAGAATTGATTTTTAGGAAAAATGCCATTCCTTCGCATCCATACATATTGCCAAATAACGCAAAAAATCTTGCACACAATCCAAAACTTCGTAAAGAGAATTCCCTTAATATAACCATAACAAATCCATAACCTCACATTCCGCTACTTACTCAGTATAAATAAAGATTTTTGCGGCACTTAACCAAAAGCAAATTTCCAATGATACGAATGGTCGTTTTTGATATGGCTGGCACTACAATTGATGAAGATAATGTAGTCTATAAATGTGTTCAGAAAGCATTAAATGAATATCAGATACCAGCAACTCTGGAACAGGTATTGGAATTTGGAGCCGGCAAAGAAAAATTACAAGCCATCAAAGATGTATACGCAGAAGTTATGCAGGAAATGGCAGATGAAATTACTGCAAAAACCATCTATGATAAATTTTCCGTGCTTTTGGAAGATGCTTATGAAATGATTGATATGAAGCTGTTTGAAGGACTAAGATCGACACTATTTTTCTTATATAAACGTGATGTAAAAGTAGTATTCAACACCGGTTATACCAAAGATGTGGCTACAAAAATCCTTAAAAAAGTAGATTGTATTGTTGGAAGAGATTTAGATTTATTGGTTACCGCAGATATGGTTGAAAATAGTCGTCCTGCTCCTGATATGATCACATATGCGCTACAACATTTCAATATAAAACCATGGGAATGTATCAAAGTGGGTGACTCTGCCATTGACATCCTGGAAGGTAAAAATGCCAAAGTAAAATACAGTATCGGCATCACTACAGGGGCTCAAACCAAGGAACAAATCGCACAAGAAAATCCGGATTATATTATAAAAAATCTTCGTGAGTTGATCCCTATTATTGAAGACGCCAATAATACATTATGAGCTTTAAAAGCCAAGTCGAGTATAGGTTGACCCGGCATCCATTGCTCTTGACGATGTGGGCCAGCACAGCTGCTTTTATTTCTTATTTCTGCATGTACATGTATCGCAAACCATTCACTGCGGCTACATATGACGATTGGACGTTGTGGGATATGGATTATAAAATATTGCTAGTCATAGCTCAGGTTATAGGTTATGCTATTTCAAAATTCATTGGAATTCGTTTTATTTCAGGATTGGACGGAAGTAAAAGGAATCTATACTTTATAGGCTTGATTAGCTTTTCATTTGCAGCACTCTTAGGATTTATGTGGACACCATATCCTTATGGTTTGATGTGGCTTTTTCTTAATGGATTGCCGCTGGGATTGATATGGGGCATCGTATTTCAATATCTGGAAGGTCGTAGGATTACGGAAATATTGACCGTCATCCTGAGTGCAAATTTTATATTGTCATCGGGTGTCGCAAAATCAATCGGACAGTATTTGATCCAATCTGGCATTACAGAGACATCGATGCCTGCCATCATTGGATTGATATTTTTCCCAATCATGTTGATTTCTGTGTGGATGTTATCCTGTATTCCATCACCTGATAGTGAAGACATCAGTCTTCGTGCACCGAGACAAGCCATGAGTGCCCTTCAGCGAAAGGAACTCATCAAAAATTACAGACCCATTTTGGTACTTTTTATCGTCATTTATATCACCCTCACTATGATACGCGACATCAGAGACAATTTTGGTGTGGAGATATGGAGTGAGTTGGGATTTACCAAAAACACTTCCATTTATACCACGACGGAAATTCCCGCCACCATACTCATTTTAGTGATTTTGGGCTTGATGTTTTTGATTAAAGACAACCGTAAAGCACTAAATATCAATATGCTACTGACACTTTCAGGAGCGCTTATGTTGCTTGTCACAACGATACTATTTTCAATAGGCAGCATTTCACCAGTGTGGTGGATGGTCTTTTCAGGATGCGGATTATTCATTCCCTTACATCATTTATAATGGTTTGATATTCGACCGATTTATCGCCGCTTTTAGGATAACTGGTAATGTGGGTTTTCTAATGTATATGGCTGATGCCTTCGGTTATTTAGGAAGTGTGGGCATCATGTTGTTCAAAAATTTTGGCAATGCTGATATCTCGTGGTTGTCATTTTATGTGACTTTGAGCTTAGTTGTAGGAACACTTTGTGTTGGCTTGATTGTATTGACATATTTTGTAGTCAATCGTAAATATAAATCTTCTTCAGAACTTTCTTCATCAAAAGAAATCCATGTATATGAACAGTATGCAAAAATATGATTTGATCATTGTCGGTGGTGGCATCTTAGGACTTTCGCACGCATACCACGCACTATTAAAAAAGAAAAAGGTATTGCTACTAGAAAAAAATAGTCAGGCTATGGGTGCAAGCATTCGCAATTTTGGGCAAATCGTACCTTCAGGATTCTCAGCTACTTGGCAAGGTTATGGACGTTCATCCTTGAAGCATTATCTAGATATTGCTAGTCAAGCCGACATTGCAATTAGACAAGAAGGAAGCATTTATATTGCTTCTGATGATGAAGAAATTCAACTCCTAGAAGAATTGCATCAAATTAACCAATCTAATGATTATCCATCACATTTACTAACTGCGGAAGAATGTACTTTCCGATACCCAAATGTTACAAAACAGTATTGTAAAGCAGCTTTGTTTTTTCCAGAAGAAATCAATGCAGACTCACAAAAAACCATCCCAGCAATAACCCTGTTTCTTATCAAAAACCTGGGTTTGGACGTAGCTTACAACAGGACAATCATCGACATCTATACCAATGCGCATGAAGTGATAGCCTTTGACCATCAGGGAGATAAGTGGCTCGGAGAACAATTGGTACTTTGCAATGGTGATGAGTTTTCTACCTTATTTCCTGAGCTTTTTGCAGAAAGTGATATCACTTTGGTAAAATTACAAATGATGGAAACTGTTCCACAAATAAATACACTAAAAATACCTGGTTCGATACTGACAGGATGGACCATAAGACGATATGAAAGTTTTCAGGAATGTCCTTCATACCAAACGATCAAGTCCAGAGAAAATGAACAAGATTTCCAACGAAGGTTTGGTGTCCACATCTTATTCAAACAAACTGCTGAAGGATCTGTCATCTTGGGAGACAGTCATGAATATGCAGATGTCAATCAGAGAGATGACCTTCGACTTTTTGAGACGAATGAAGTGATCAATAGTTTTATGACCGATGCTGCATCCAAAATTATGGACTTAGATTATAAAATTGCCCGAACATGGATAGGATGTTACAGTCAGCGCAAATCAGGCGAAATTTATCACCATACCATAGACGATAGAATTCACATCGTCACAGCCATCGGTGGCAAAGGAATGACAGGAAGCCTAGGTTGGGCAGAAGAACATATCAATAAAATATTCTAATGGCAAAACATTGGTTTTCAATAATTTCGGAATACTTTTACCCCCGACCCCTAAAGGGGAGATTACTTCTTCAACATAAAGTTCCTGGTTTCTTAGAAAGCAATGAGATTACTTGTAAAATTGAAAAATTTGTTAACGGTAATCTTTTTAGATTCTTCTTAATATTGATATTCATTCTATCTATTTCGAACTTTTCATTTTGTAAGGAAAGATCAACATGGTCTTATGTTCATGGTGCAAATGATGAGACCTTATTTTCATTTACTATTCCCAATTTTTTCGATGCAGAGAAAGTAAATTTGCCACATAGATTGACCTTACCCAATAGTGTTTTTTGGTATTACAAAAAATTAAAAACCAAGTCAAATGCCACCATAAAACTCAATGCAGATGATGGCGCACAAGTGTGGGTAAATCATCAGAGAATCAAGCCGGATAGAGATGGAAATTTCCCATTCCAAACTGCAAGTGACAGCGCAGAAATCATCATTCGTGTATTGAATAATGCGGTAGCAGGTGGATTGCTAAGTGTAGAAATATTAGATGGTAAAGATGTAAATATTCAAGAAAATAGCAGCCAAACAAAAATTCAATCAAACATCACACCATTGATGTCTAAGAAAAAAAACATCCAGCCTGACAAAAAAGAGATATCCTTTTCGTTTTGGGGAGATAGTCAAGGTGGCTGGAATACTTTTAATCGTTTTGCACAGAAGATGGCTGGTTTTGATGATGATTTTAGCCTTGGTTTAGGAGATTTGGTGGCAGATGGAAGCCGGGATTCAGAATGGACTTCTTTCCGAAAAGCCATCGAGCCACTTCAGAAAAAAATGCCTTTGTTTTTTATACCAGGTAACCATGATTATGATGGGTATTACGATGATTTGATTCCCCAAAACTATCTTCAACACATTACAGCAGAAAAATCTGGCAAAACTTATTATGATTTTTATGTAGGGAAAGCGGCCTTTATTGCCTTGGATCCAAATCGAAATTTTCCACTGTCTATCGACGCAGAACAACAAAAATGGATGCTACAAACCATACAATCCCGCAAATGGAAAGAAGCAGATTGGCGATTTGTAGTCATTCATCAAGTGCCTTACGGACAAGGTTGGGAAGGGTACGAAGGTGATCATTTTATTCGTACCTTAATCGATACATTGGCTGGTCCACAGAAAATAGATTTTGTACTCAGCGGCCATATACACGATTACGAACGACTGACCAAAAAGTATGGAGACCATTACACCACATTCGTCATATCAGGTGGAGCAGGTGGCGGCATCGAACCTAAGGAATCCAATCCTACTCCTGTCATGGATCGACTCATCAAACAACACCATTTCGGTCGGATGACGCTAAGAAAAAATAAAGCAATCATGTACATTTACGACATCAACGGAGATATTATAGATCAATTAACCATTCTCACATCCAACAAATGAACCGATATTTTTTAGCCATCTTTTTATATGCTTTTTGTTTTTTGCCCATGACCATTGGTGCACAAAAAGCCAATCTGCAGACAGAAAATGTCTTTCTCATCACGCTCGACGGATTCAGATGGCAGGAGCTTTTTGATGGCGCAGATGATAGTCTCATTCACAATACCGTATTTACCAAAGATACTGCTGTATTGAAAAAAGAATTCTGGCATACGGATCCACTCAAACGCAGAGAAATCCTGATGCCCTGGGTTTGGAATACGATGGCAAAAGAAGGTCAAATCATAGGCAACAGGAAATACGGAAACGATGCACAAGTGACTAATATTCATTGGTTTTCTTATCCGGGATACAATGAAATTCTGACAGGATATACCGACCCATACATCAACTCCAATGATAAAATCAACAATCCCAATATCACCGTCTTAGAATGGCTCAATCAAAAAGAAGCGCTCAAAGGGAGAGTAGCAGCATTTGGCTCGTGGGATGTTTTTCCTTATATCATCAATAGAGACCGATCCGGCATCCCTGTTAATGCAGGTTTTGAACACGCTACAGGCGACAATCTTACTTGGAAAGAAAAGTATCTCAACGAACTCCAGGACCAAACGCCTAGTCCTTGGAATAGTGTCAGATTGGATGTATTTACCCATCAGTTTGCCTTAGAATATATCCAAAAAAAGCATCCAAAAATGCTCTACATATCTTATGGCGAAACCGATGATTTTGCACATGATGGACGCTATGATCATTACCTGCACGCCGCTCGCAGAACCGATAAATTCATTAGCGATCTATGGACTTACTGTCAGTCAGATCCAGTCTATAAAAACAAAACCACCTTCGTCATCACTACAGATCATGGCCGTGGTGACATCGTCAAAAAAGAGTGGACATCACATGGCAAAATCTACAAAGGCAGCAACGAAATATGGATGGCCGTCATCGGTCCCGACACACCTGCCTTGGGCGAAAGAAAAGACAAATCCCGCTTTTTTCAGAATCAAATAGCCAAAACAGTCGCTGCATTTCTAAGTTATGATTATAATAATAAAGAAGTAGTTGGTGAGGTATTGGATGGAGTGATTAGGAAATAGGTTTTACAGTATGATAAAAGTTCAACCTTTCAGCAACAGACTGAAACGTATGCCGACAGGGGTTTGGTATTGACTGAATTACAAATTTTGAAACTATAAAAACAGCGACCATCGAAGTGTCTTAAATGACATGATAAATACCTTTTTAGTAAAACCAACCGCCCGGACGGTAAATTTGAATTTTTCCCCTTACTCAAAGTTATACTTATATTAATTAATCATACTATTTTAACAATTACATCACTCCTAAATAATATACAGCCAACTTTCACTTAATACTTAAAAGACACCTTTGCGGATTATTTATTAAAACAAAATCAATCTGTATGTTAAAAAGAAAACAATTTTTACCAGCTCTATTGGGTCTGCTATTGGTTCTCTTGTCATTGAGCTATAATTATGCTCAGGTAAGAATTACCGGATCAGTTAAAAGTACCACCGGTGAAATATTAATAGGAGCCTCTATCTCTGAAAAAAATACAACTAACGGGACTATTACTGACTTAGACGGCAATTTTGAACTAGTGGTCAATAGTCCAACATCTTCATTGGTAACCACATATGTAGGTTACAAAACGCAGAATGTAGTCTTGAACAACCAATCATCTGTAATGGTAACTCTGGAAGAAGATGCCATTGGACTCAGCGAAGTAACAGTGACTGCTTTGGGTATCAAAAGAGAGAAAAAAGCTCTGGGATATGCTGTCCAGGACGTAAAAGGGGACGACTTGATCAAGGCCAGAGAAACCAATCTGCTCAATTCTCTTGCCGGAAAAGTAGCTGGTGTGACCATCGTGGGCAATCCGAGTGGTATCGGTGCATCAGCGAGAGTAAGCATCAGAGGAGAGCGATCCCTTAATATCAATAACAACCAACCACTATTTGTAGTAGATGGAGTGCCTATTACCAATCAATTTAATGGTTCGTCTGGTCGTAGTTTCCAAGAAGCGGATTATGGGAATGGTGCAGGTTTTGTAAATCCTGATGACATCGAAACCATGACTGTACTGAAAGGTGCAAGTGCTACAGCCTTGTACGGATCAAGAGCTGCCAATGGTGCCATCGTCATTAAAACCAAAACAGGTGCCAGAAACAAAGGTTTAGGCATATCTATCAACTCTACTATTGCATTTGAAAATGCCCTCAGACTTCCTGAATATCAGAATGTATATGGTCAGGGACTGAATGGTGAGTTCAACTTTATAGATGGTAATGGTGGCGGTCTCCGAGATGGTGTGGATGAAAGCTGGGGCCCAAAAATGGAAGGTCAGCTTTTGGCACAATATGATTCTCCAACCAACAATGGTTTCAGAGGTGGCGATGTGGGCAATCTATATTCAGTGATCGGACCTGTATCTCTTGCAGCACAGTTGCAACAAAGAGGTACCATCAATGCAACCGCATTCAACGCTCAACCAAATAATATCAAAGATTTCTTCCAGACAGGACATGCTTATACCAACAATATTGCATTCTCCGGCAGCAATGACAAGTCTGACTTCAGAGTGTCATTTACTTCATTAAATCAAACAGGTATCGTACCGAATACTGACCTGAACAGATACACTACTGCTTTGAATGGTGGCTACAATCTTACAGACAAATTTAAAGTAAGAATGAATGTCAACATCATGAATAATAAAAGTGGCAATAGACCTAATCTAAGTTATGGTACAGAAAATATCATGTATTTATTCAACTGTTGGTTCCCAAGAAATACGAGTATGTCTGCCTTAGAAAACTACTGGCAATCTGGTCGTGAAGGTATCAATCAATTTGGTTGGAACTATAACTACCATGACAATCCTTATTTTAATGTGTATGAAAATACCAATAGCCAAGACCTAAATCGTGTTTTCGGAAATTTATCTTTAAATTATCAATTCACACCTGCACTTAGCCTGATGCTTAGAAGCGGTACAGATATCAATAATGAATTCAGAGCAAGAAAAAGAGCTTATAGTACTCAGCGATTCAAATTGGGTAGCTATCGTGAAGAAAAAATATTCTCTGAAGAAAGAAACACAGACTTCTTATTGGCATATGCTCCACAGAGCAATACGGATTTCTCTTATTCAGTATCTTTGGGTGGCAATAGATTGGACCAACGATTCAACCTATCTGACGTAAGTGCACCCGAACTAGCTGTACCAGGCATTTATTCTTTGAATAATAGTAAAGTAGCCATTCAGTCTTATGCTTTTAATTCTCAAAAAAGAATCAACAGTTTGTATGCATTCAGTAATCTTGGATACAAAGACTATTTATTCCTTGATTTATCTTTGAGAAATGACTGGTCGAGTACATTGCCAACGGACAATAACAGCTACCTTTATTACAGCGCAAGTTCAAGTTTGGTATTTTCAGAATTACTTAACTTAGACAATAAATCACTTTCTTTTGGTAAACTAAGAGTAGGTTATGCACAAGTAGGAAATGATACCAACCCTTATCAATTGTTGGCTACTTACAACGCGCAAACTGCTGCCAATGGCCTTCCTGCTTTTGAAGAGTCATCTGCCCTGCCGAATGCCAATCTAAAACCGGAAATCAGTTCTTCATTTGAAATTGGTACAGAACTAAAGTTTTTCCTGAATAGAGTAGGATTGGATCTGACGTATTACAATTCCAATAGCCGTAACCAAATCCTTCCTATCCAATTGAGTAATACAACAGGATATTCTTCAAGAGTAATCAACGCAGGTCTTATCCAAAACAGTGGTGTAGAAGCTGTCCTTCACCTTACCCCATTGAAAAATCCTACAGGATTTTCATGGGATATAGATGTCAACTGGTCTGCCAACAGAAGTACCGTTAAAGAATTGTACACAGATCCGGAATCAGGACAAGAGATCAATAACTACGTCATGGCCGACAGATACATCACAGTAGAAGCTCGTGTAGGCGAAAGAATGGGTGATATGTACGGTATCGGATTTGAAAGAGTTTCTTCAGATCCTAATGATAAATACTATGATGCTTCAGGTCAATATGTTGGACAGGTCGTTTATTCCGCCAATGGAAAACCGGTTGCAACTACAGAAAGGATAAAACTGGGCAACTACAATCCGGACTGGATGGCAGGTGTCAGAAATACTTTTAACTACAAAGGTGTAGGGTTGAGCATATTGTTTGATACCAGACAGGGTGGAGAAATCTATTCGCACACTCAGACAGTAGGTAGAGAAGGAGGGATCATAGTAGAAACCCTCGAAGGAAGACAAGATGGGTATGATCTGACGAAAGAAGGCAATGGAGTGATAGGAGATGGTGTAGTACAAGGCGCTGACGGGTCATTTGCACCCAATACCACCAAACTTTCTGCCAGAGAGTGGCATACAAGTTATACCTTAGGCAGAAGATTGGTAGAAGGTGTGATCTATGATGCCAGTTTTACCAAACTGAGAGAGGTACAACTTTCATACACGATTCCAAACAAAATATTGGGCAAATCCGGTGTCCGTGACATTACGCTTTCTATCGTAGGCAGAAACCTGATGTTATGGTCCAAAGTACCTCACGTAGATCCTGAAACAGCTTCTACTTCCGGTGGTACCATCATACCGGGTGTAGAGTCAGTAGCGATCCCATCTACGAAGAGTTTTGGTGTGAATGTAGGTTTGAAATTTTAATAAACAACAAATTAATTTTAAGAGAAATGAACAAAATAAATATATTTCTGGTAGCCTTGATATACAGTATGGTGACCATATCTTGTACCAAAGATTTTGAAGAAATCAATACCAATAACAACGCGCCGGAGAAGGTAACTCCACAACTCCTGCTACCTGACATCCAAAGAGATATGATCAATCAGGTCCTGGGTGAAAGCTGGGGAATAGGCAATATTGTCATTCAGCACACGGCCAAAAATCAGTTTGTAAACGAAGATAGATATTTGTG
Organism: Saprospiraceae bacterium; assembly: GCA_016714445.1. GTDB lineage: Bacteria > Bacteroidota > Bacteroidia > Chitinophagales > Saprospiraceae > OLB9. The sequence goes on from JADJNF010000010.1 coordinate 207,980, forward strand.
GGGAGAGATCAATGGTATCTGGAATACAACGTACAATAAACTCAGAGATATCCAAAACATCATCATTGCTGCTGAAGAAACCAGTGACAATGGTACAAAAGGGGTTGCCTTGGTAATGCGTGCGTGGATGTTTTCATTGGTCACAGATTCATACGGAGACATTCCTTACAGTGAAGCCATCAAAGCTAAAGATGGTATATTTTACACAAAATATGATAGCCAAGAAGCCATATATGCAGGTATTCTTGCAGACTTAAAAGAAGCCAATCAATTGCTAGGAAGTACTTCAGGTGTAGTAGGTGGTGACTTGATATATGGTGGCAATCTTAGCAAATGGAGAAAATTGGCCAATTCTTTAAGGGTAAGATATTTAATCCGTATTTCCAATAAAAAATCTCCAGCGGCGGAGTTGACAGATATCATTTCCAATGCATCTGCCAATCCTTTATTTGCCGGAAATGAAGACAATGCTGTTTATACTTTCAAAGCTGCGTCTCCGGATCAGTTTCCTTTGTTTACAGCTAGAAGCGGTTCGTTTAATGAATTCAGAGCGAGCAAGTTTATGTTGGATACTTTGGTGTCATTGTCTGACCCCAGACTGACCATATTCTACAGAGCAACCCCAAAAACAGAAGGCACTGCCAGTCCACAATTTATTGGATTGCCTAACGGTCTGAATGATGTAGATGCACTGACTTATGCCGGTGGACCTGAAAACCACTCCAGAATCAGTGACATCTACTATGAAAATGCAGTAACCGCACAAGGATTAAACATAGCCAAAGGTGTGATTATGACGTATGCAGAATTACAGTTTTTATTGGCTGAAGCAGCAGCCAAAGGATGGATATCAGGTGAAGCAAATACCTATTATCAGGCAGGTGTTAATGCATCTTTTGGGTTTTATGGTTTGTCGTTGCCAAGTGGTTATATGGATAAAGTACAGATAAAACTGACCGGCAATGCAGATGATAATCTGAAGAAAATAGGTTTCCAAAAGTGGATATCATTTTTCTATCAGGGAATGGAAGCATGGTACGACTGGAGAAGAACCAAAATACCAGCTTTAACTCCAGCTATCTCCAATCAAAATGGGGGGAAAATACCTGTACGTTTTATCTATCCTATCATCGAGCAGGGTCTGAATGGACCAAACAGATTAGAAGCAGTGACAAGGCAAGGTGGCGATGATATCAATACTTTGATGTGGTATCTTAAATGATATTTAATTCTGAAATATATTGCTTTATTATAAAATTGTTTGGCTTTAATCTTAAGCTCCCACTTTTGTGGGGGCTTTTTTTATATAAATTAGATAACATTGTCATCACAATCTCTTAACCAAATCTTAATCTGACTAATCATAAAATTGAAACTTCCGGAACTATCTTTGACCAATCAAAATCGTTAAATATTAATGAAACTGGCATATTTGTATACCGAATCTGAACTTACTCCGTGGAAGGAAAATGTTAATGCAGAAACCCTTGCTTTTCTATTGTCCCAAACTCCACTCGAAATCAATGCTGAAATCGTACACTTTGATGGATTTAATGAAGATATGCTGGAAAAACTCAAAAAATATGATCTGATTTTTAACCTGTGCTACGGATACAAAGATGCAGGTCAAACAGAAGTTGCCGGTTGGTTACAGCATTACGGAATAAAACATACTGCTTCATCTTTTGATGCTTTAAAAATAGCTCAGGATAAATCTATTCTTCCTGACCTATGTAGTCCAATTGGGATATTGACGCCTGACATATTTTTTGAAACCACATGCCTTGAAGATGATGTTTTATATTTATCAAAACCCCGAAAAGGAAGTTGCCACAGAAATATACATATAGGAAAAGGAACCTGGATGAAAAACCATTTGAGCACATCAGATGATGATTTAATATTTCAGCCTTACATTTTTGGCAGAGAATTTTCAGTAGCCGTCATCCCTGTGTCCGGAGGTAAATATTATCATGCACTCCCGCCGGTAGAAATAGTACCTGCAGAACAAGAAGATATATACATTGCCGGTCAGTCCGTGGTCAAAACGATACGTGAATTTGGCCCGAATCTTTCTGACTCCATTTCTGATGATCTCATGGATGCAGCGGAAAAACTTCACAAAAAGATAGGTCTTTCCGGTATGAGCAGGACAGATTTCAGGGTGGATAAAAATGGTCATATTTATGCACTTGATGTAAATGCCATGCCCAATATGGACCCTGAACGCTCCCTTTTACCCGCCATTTGTCAATATAACGGTGTAGCCATCATGGATCTGATAAAAAGAATTATGGATAACAGCGATTATGTATCTGGTTCAAAAAATGAAACTTCCGGCAAAATTATACTTAAGGTTAGTATGTAGGAAGCACACAAAAACATATAATTATTGAACATTAAATCCATATATTTAATGTGGGTTCGAAATAATTTTGTCAAAACCGACAGATTCTGAGTAGGAATTTTGCATTTTTTTGCTCTCTTTTTCGGTAATTTCATATTTTTATTTTTTAATCGTTTTTTACCTAAATGATATACACTCTTTAAAAATAAAGTGTGAATTTATTTATTCTCAAGGGATTATTTTTTTGCATTTAAATGGAAAATATTATGAAACTTAGTTTAGAAATTAAATAATGAAATTGTAAGAAAAACTTCGTTTGGTTCATTTGAGAGTTATTGCACCCGTGATAAAATAAGTGTGGTATCAGAAAGTAGTTTATTGCTTTTGATAAAATGAAGTTGAAATATCATACAGAGAAGTACTTTTCTGTCTATTATTTTGATAATCATCAAGGTCAAAACAGCTTATAAGCTGATTGTATCTTTTGACTTTTAATTTGTATCCGCATTCATGAAGTATTGTTGAAATTAAGAATTAATCAAATGGTTATTGATATAAAAATAAGGGCATCAGGTAAAAATGATCAGTATTTATGACAGCTAACATCAATGCTGTTGGTTAGTTGAATGATCAGTTTCTGCTAATCATTATTTATCACATACATCCGGATTCCTGAAGAGACCACAGAATCATCAAACGAAAGTCTAAAGGTAAAAATCATCTTGAAATAAAATATTCACTCCCTATTTCTCAATAGATTTAGCTGAGACACATCTTTGAATGTCTATCCAATATAGGACAATATTTACTTCCAGCACTGGTCTTTCGCTATACCCCGGTAGCATTATCATCAGTATGAAACTTGAAACAGAAGTTGGGTTGATATTAAATGCTGATAAAAATAGAGTTCAACTTTCCTTTTTGTGAAGCATCTTAGTATGATGTCCTAAAAAAACTATCAACAAATTTCTAAGTATTTCATCACGATTAAAAATATCTGCAAATAAATTTGCGCAACTCAAAAGTTGCATTTATATTTGCAACCTGAAAGTTGCGCAATTAAATATTCGAACATGAAGCAAGACATATTCCAGGCGATTGCTGACCCTACACGAAGGGCCATTTTAGCTTTTGTTGCTATCCAGGCATTAACACCATCTGCCATGGCTGAAAAATTTGATATGAGCCGCCAGGCCGTATCAAAACATATCAAAGTATTACAGGAATGCCAGTTGATAACCCCTGAGCATTCAGGTAGAGAAATTTACTATCATTTTAACCCTAAAAAAATGCAGGAATTGGACCAATGGCTACACCAATTCAGGAAAAATTGGGAGACACAGTTTAATCAACTTGACACAATATTATTAACTCTATCAAAACAAAAAAAATGAACAACTTGCTATTTGATTTTACCGTTGACAAAGAAGCAAAAAAGGTATTTATCACCAGAGAATTTGATGCCGAACATTCTTTAGTGTGGGATGCATTTACCAAAGCTGAAATTCTGGATCAATGGACAGCTCCTGCACCGTGGGTCGCCCGTACAAAATATATGAATTTTGTTGTTGGTGGTAAAAGATTTTATGCAATGGTAAGCCCGGAAGGGTTAGAACGTTGGGCCATTCAGGAGTACACATCCATTACCCCAATAACGAATTTTAAGATGTATAATACATTTGCAGACAAAGATGAAAACCCTGAATTGCCAGGTTCGGAATGGGACTACACCTTTAGCGAAAAAGACGGCATTACAAAAGTAAATATTACTATTTTTAATGAATCGCTTGCACGTATGGAGAAGATGATAGAAATGGGCTTCAAAGAAGGATTTACAGTGACAATCCTGAATCTGGAAGAATTATTGGCAACTTTATCAAAAAAATGATTTTTGTTTTTAAAACGTCTGTTAAAACCAAAATGCAGGTAAAGAAGCTCAAACCTCATATTGGCAAAATACTACCAAACGAAAAATGGAATTTTGACCTGGAAGACATTGATAAAATTTTGCGTATCGACTGTGACGAAAATATCGCTGTGGTAATCATCGATTTGCTAAATCTTCATACATTTGACTGCGAAGAATTAGAATAAACATGAGCATAAGAGAACAAATCAAAGCGTATTTTGACAGCCTTTCTGAATCGAAAGGTAGAGAAATACAAGAGTTACACCGATTCATCCTGGAAATATTGCCAAATGTCAAATTATGGTTCTTAGATGGTAAAGATGATACAGGTAAAATTGTTTCTAATCCAAATGTAGGATATGGACATCGGACCATCAGGTATGCAGACGGAAAGACAAAAGAGTTTTATCAGATTGGAATCAGCGCAAATACATCAGGTATCTCCGTTTACATTCTTGGTATAGAAGATAAAAATTACTTAGCCCATACATTTGGCAAAGAACTTGGCAAGGCAAGTGTGACCGGATATTGTATAAAATTCAAAACACTGAAAGATATAAATATGGCCACATTGAAAGAAGCACTTTTATATGGTGTTACACAAGACTAATCAACAAACAATATACAAAAGTGATAATATTGTAATTAGCCAAACTTTAAAATATCATAAATGAAACCACAATATCCAACAATAACGGTAGAAGTTACAGTCGAAAAACCCATAGCAAGTGTTTGGAAAATTTGGGCAAATCCTGCTGATATCATGCATTGGAATATTCCATTTGTCGATTGGCATTGCCCGAGGGTTGAAAACGATTTACAAACAGGAGGGCGTTTTTTATTCCGGATGGAAGCTAAAGAAAGCAGTGAAGGGTTTGACCATAGCGGTAAATATGATGTAGTAATACTGCACCAACTGATAAAATACACAGGCGATGATGGTAGAAAATCAGAGATAAAATTTGTATCAAATAGTGATTCGACTACTGTAATCGAAACGTTTGAACCGGAAGAAACAAATCCTATCGACAAACAAAGAGACTTTTGTTTTTCGGTTTTAAACAGTTTTAAAAAATACACTGAATCGAAAGAAGACTAAGACGCTAAAAGTGATTTTATAGATGTATTACAATTAATAGCATAAAAATGATAAAACAAATATTCATCAATTTACCTGTGGATAATGTTGAGAAATCCATGCATTTCTATGCTGAATTGGGATTTATTGTCAATCCTGAATTTACAGACGAAAACCAAAAATGTATGGTGTGGAGTGATCATATCTACATCATGCTGCAATCCCAAAATATGTTCAGATCCTACATAAAAAAACAAATGCCCGATCAAAAAGCATATCAATCGGCATCTTATACCCTTCCTGTAGAAAGCTATGAAAAAGTAAATGCCATAATGGAGGGTGGTTTGAAAGCTGGTGGCACAGAACCCATATCAATGATTGATGAAGGCTTTATGCAAGTCCGGACCATAGAAGATTTGGATGGGCATACCTGGGGATTTATTCACTTGGATATGAAAAAGTTTAGAAACAGATAAAATACAAAATCCTGACAGATATAGAATTCATGATATCAATAGAAACTGGTATATTTAATATCTCTATATTTATTTCTAGTATAATAAGAAAAAGTAACTGTTTAGGTCCCTAGTAAAATGAGTAGTTTTTGTCACGATTTTTGCAACTTTCAGGCAAAAATCCTGCTTGCCTTGAAGCAGGCAAGAATGCCAAAAACTAATATTCCCATACTTTTAACGACGGGTTTCACCCATCGTTAGTAATATTTTGCCCCTACAGGGCAATGACCTAAACAATTACAACAGAAATTAAAAAGCAATTTCTAAATTAATGTTATTTGATGATTTGGCATCGTCGGAAATTATTGGAAAAAAAATACCTGACATAAAATATCTTATTTATATTTGACATTAAAATCGAGTGTGAAGACCAAATATTTTGAATATCCGACCTGAAAAATCCATTGGCAAAAAATGATGCCCCAATTTGATTCTTGTGGCATATATTTCTCAGTTGGCTAGGTTTTTTATCAACTTTCTTTTGTGCAATTCATCAGCCACTTAAAACACAAATTAAAATGATTAAAAAGGAAAAAGTATGCGAAAACTTATCATGTGGAATGTAATAACCCTTGACGGTTATTTTGAAGGAACTCAAAATTGGGACTTATCATTCCACAATACTATCTGGGGACAAGAGCTTGAAAAAATAAGTATTGAACAGTTAAAAGCTGCGGACTATCTTGTATTCGGCCGTTTGACTTATGAAGGTATGGCGGCATATTGGACGAATGCAGAAGGAGAAGCTGCTGAACAGGAAGTTGCTAAATTGATGAATAGTATACCAAAACTTGTTTTTTCCAGGACCTTAAAATCTGCGGAATGGAACAACACAACAATTATTAGTGAAGATGCTTCTGCAGAAATTAAAAGACTTAAGCAAGAAGATGGAAAAGACATGTATGTTTTTGGAAGTGCAAACCTTTCCGAAACGTTTATAAATGACAATCTTTTTGACGAATATCGCATCGGAATTGCACCGGTTATTTTGGGCAACGGACGACCACTTTTCAAGCAAGGCATTGCTACTGAAAATTTATCTCTCGTATCAACACGGCAACTTCTGACAGGAGGCGTAATCTTGAAATACTCAAATAATACAGATAGACATGCTTGAACAATTTTAAATCAACACAAATACTAATAATCAACAAAATGATAATCAAAATTATCAATTCAATTTTAATACTTGTATTAGTTTTTATGGGACTGACACCAGGTTTAGTAATGTTTACAGGAAAACCTGAAATGTTGGAAATGTTCAGTAAATGGAATTTTTCTCACACAGCCATTATAATAAACGTTTCAGTTACCATGATTTCTGCATTTTTATACTCAAAATAAATTGGTTTGCGAAAAATAATTTAACCAATGTGCTGATTTTGAGTATAATGAAGACATAATTTTTCTCAAAGAAAATTATCGTCGGTATAATATTGTTTCCCTGAACATTTGTAATGGGAAATTTTTATGCTGGTCAATGAGGAACGTTTAATGTATTTTTCAAATTTAACAATAACGATAATAGAAAAATAACCAGATAAGATATTGGGAAAGGGAAATAAAATGGAAATAAAGAACTTTTTACACAAGAGAAAATATGAGATCTTACTCATTGCTCTTATACAACACCTTTACATAGGTATTGTAGTGAGTGATATGCCTTTCTATACCGAAATTCTTTGGCCCATCAATATGGTGATTCTCGGGTTGGCCAGTGTGGGTGTATTCATAGAAAAAGGAAAAATAAAGAACATAGTAAAAAATATTCTGGCTATTATCGTTATTGCATTGCCAGTATTGCTTCCGTTTTTCAAAGGTGTACACGAATTTATGTTGATACTCAATCTGAGTTATGTGTTATTTTTTTTGTTTATCTTCTTAGAAGTTTTTAAGTTTTTGATCAAGCCTAGTTACATTAATACCGATATCATTTCGGCAGCAGCTTGTGGAATGTTTTTGCTGATCGAAATTTTTGTTTTTCTTTTTCAAATTTGTGTGTATACCGACCAGAATTCATTTAAGGGCATTGACTACACAAGTCCGGCACACACTTTCATTGACTTGGTTTATTATTGTTCCATTACCTTGACTACCATTGGATATGGAGACATAACTCCCAGTGCCCATTACACCAAATTAGCAGCTTCGCTTATAGGAATATCAGGGCAATTTTATTCAGTGGTTTTGGTCGGTATTTTGATAAGCAAGTTCACAAGTAATGGTAAATGGTTAATGGTTAATGATGTCTTATTAAAATGAAAGATAATGTTGTAAAAAATAAGAGTTTTGCTTTTGCTGTGAGAATTGTGACGGTATATCAATTCTTAGGTGAGCAAAAGAAAGAATTTGTGTTATCAAAACAATTGCTCATAAGTGGAACATCAGTTGGAGTAATGATAAGAGAAGCTGAACACGCAGAAAGTAAATCAGATTTCAAACACAAAATGGGAATTTCTCAAAAGGAAATCAATGAAACTATTTACTGGCTGGAACTTCTGAGAGAAACAGATTATATGACCATCGAACAATTTGAAAGTATAAATGCAGATGCCATTGAAATTATTAAGCTAATTACAACAATCATAAAATCAACCAAAGCCAACATTGACAATTAATATTTAACAATTAACAATTAGAGAATCGTGAAGAAAAGAGAAAAGTTAGCCGTCATCCACAAATGGTATCCCAAAGCGATAACCACCATTGACAGTGTCAACAAAATTATAGACTTTGTAGAATACGAGTTGGATTTAGAACCCAAACAAGTCATGCTGGCCGACAGTATTTGCAGTGATGATGTGAATAGTATACAATATCCGGCAAGAACACAAGAGTTTTTGGGACCTTTTAAGATGGGTGGATTAGACGGTTTCCCATTTACTGGTTTAACAGGAATGGGAGCATTTGCCAGCCACGTACCCGATGACGGAGCAGTTTTTGTTTATTATGGACCACACATTGGCATCACCAAAGATGGAGTTATTGGTGAGATTCATCGTTTGGGTCAGAGCAAAAATAGTGGTTGTTGCGGGGCAGCTAAAGGAGCATTAGGAAAATTGGTAAACAATCAAATAGCAGAAGGTAACATCACCGAATTGGATTATCAAATGAATACTATTGAGCAAATTCTTTACTCCCAAAAAGAAAGGGTGCTGAATGCCAAAACTCCTTTGTTTGAAGCCACAGAAGTCATTTATGAAGCCATAGACACACGAATAAATGAATTGGTGGACAAAACAAAATACAATTGCAAATATGTAATTCTAGTAGGTGCAATTCTTATCAATAGCGACAGCGATATGGGATCGTTTACTGAAATCAGACGTTTTGACGTTATTGACCTGATCACAAAAACAAGACAAAACAACATTGATCGATTTGATTCATTATGAGCAATATACCTTTTCAAACAATAGACTGGACTTCAATTGAAAAAATTGAATACAAAGGAGAATTTGGAGTAGCATTTTGGCAGACCATTGAATTTGGTGGACTCAGAATTCGGTTAGTGGAATACTCCGGCGGATATTTAGCAGATCACTGGTGTCAAAAAGGGCATATTGTTCACTGTCTGGACGGAGAATTTATCACCGAACTTAGCACAGGTGAAAAAAGGACTCTAAAAAAAGACGAAACTTACATTGTGTCTGATGAACTCAGTTCTCATCGTTCTTTTTCAGAAAATGGTGTCAGGCTTCTTATCATTGACGGCAATTTTTTGAAATAGAATATCAGAAACTAAAACAAAAATAAAATGATTTTTTTCACCCAATTGATCTACATTATTGAAGGACAAGAACAAGTTTTTGACCAATTTGAAAACATGGCTATTCCTGCCATTTTAAAATATAATGGACGACTTTTATTGCGGGTCAGACCGACAGAAAACACCTTTATAGAAAATAATATCGACAAGCCTTACGAAATTCATCTTGTAGAATTTGAAACACAACAAGATTTTGACAATTTCATTCAAGACGAAGAAAGGAAGAAGTTTTTACATTTAAAAGACCAATCTATCAAGGCGTCAATTTTAATACAAGGGAATAAACTATGATAACAGGAAGCTAAGTTGGCAAGTTACCAATAAACGTTTATATAAGCCTTATGAGACGGGTATGGCTAAGCGAATATGGCAAGAGGCAGGCGCTAAAATGTAGATAGTTTAAGCAATCGCGAAGATCGTTTTTTGAAACAATAGTGCAGATTGAACTTCCTCAATAAAGATGAGATTAAGATAAAAACATATTAATTTATGTGACTTACTAAATCTGGGAGATATACTTTCATCAACTTTCCTTTTTGTTTTCTGTTAGACTTAAAATGTCGAGAAAATCAATCATACATTATGTCAATAACCAGAGAATCGGATCTTATAGAAATGAAAAAAGTAAGTAATGTTGTTGCTTTTACCTTAAAAGAAATGAAAAACTTTGCCCGACCAGGTATAACTACTAAACATCTTGATGACTTCGGAGCAAGTATTCTAAAAGATTTTGGAGCAAATTCAGCTCCAAATAAAACATATAAATTTCCAGGCTGGACTTGCATAAGTATAAACAATGAATTTTGTCATGGCATACCATCTGACAAAAAAGAACTTACCGAAGGAGATTTAGTAAATATTGATGTTTCGGCTGAATTAAATGGTTTTTGGTCTGATAACGGTGCTTCATTTGTACTTGGAGAAGATAAAAACGGACATCAAAAACTGATTGATGCTTCTAAACAAATTTTACATAAAGCCATATATAATATAAAAGGAGGAGTGCTTATTTCTGATATCGGTTTTTTAATAGAGACAGAAGCAAAAAAATGTGGATATAGAGTCATTAAAAATCTGACAGGACATGGAATCGGTAGAAGTTTGCACGAAGAGCCTTTTGAGATAGCAAATTTTAAAGATAGATTTAACCGAACTAGATTTAAGAAAAATTCTGTTGTAGCCATAGAAACTTTCATCTCAACACATTCAAATTATGCGGTAACGCTGAATGATGGTTGGACAATGGTAGGAAATAAAGGTGGTTATATGGCACAACACGAGCATACCATAGTGGTTACAGATAATAAACCAATTATTCTTACCGATAAAAATGGCATCTGGAACTAAAATCAAAGAAATCTGAGAATCGCCAAATTATTAACAATATTTTGATATTCTTAATTCTACCTTTGGCATTTCTTTGAATTATTGTCACTATGTATTATTCATGAAATTTGATAAACATTTTCCGACCGACAAATTAAAGGACTATATAAAATATTATGTGGTTTCTGAAAATGACCATGAAAGCGAATACAAAATTTTTCCATCTACCGGACTTGTCATTGGATTTCAATATAAGGGACAACTTTCATCCATCAAAGAAGATGCTTTTGATACACTGTCATCAGCAGGAATTACAGGTATTTCTGACAGCTACAAAATCTTTAGGAACTCGGCAGGCATAGGTACCATTTTGGTTTATTTTACCGAAATCGGGTTTACCCATTTTGCTTCTCATCCAGCCAATGAGCTTTTTGATTTAAGTCTTTCTCTTGATGACATTTTTGGCAAGGACATAATAAGTGAAGTAGAAGAAAAATTGATAATAGCGACTACAGACAAACAACGAATAAAAATTGTAGAGCAGTTTTTATTATCCCAACTCAAAGACATATGGGCAGACAAACTAATAGTCGAAGCAGTGAAACTAATCTATCAGAGTAAAGGAACTATGAGGGTGAAAGAACTCAACGAAAAATTATTTATCAGTCAAAGCCCGTTTGAGAAACGATTTAGAAAGGTTGTAGGCACAACACCCAAAAAATTCACATCTATTGTCCGTTTTAATGCTGTCCTTGACAATCTGAACGAAACAAAATCGCTTACCGAAATTTGTTATGAAAACAACTTTTTTGATCAGGCACATTTTATCAAAAACTTCAAACAATTTACTGGTCAGACTCCGGAACATTTTAAACGCTCCTTGTAGAAAAACGATTTTTTACAATTTCAGGAATACACATTGTCGCATCTTTGCATCGTATTTCAACATATCGTTTAATAATCAAAAAAAACAAAAGACAATGTTTACAGTAGAACAAATCAAAGCCGCTCACAGCAAAGTAAAATCAGGTGCAGACTTCCCTGCTTACATCAAAGAAATCAAGTCATTGGGTGTTACTCATTATGAAGCGTATGTAACAGACGGTCATATCGACTATCACGGGGCCAATGACTTTACAGCAAAAGTACCTGCAAAGTATGACCCGTTGGTCATCGCATACACATCAAAAAGTGAAGCATTTAAAGCGGAGTTAATAGCTCATCAACAAGGCAAAACAGACTTCCTGACTTTTATTAAAATGTGTGCTACTTTTGGTATCGAAAAATGGGCCATCTGTATGGACAAAATGACCTGCACCTACTACGACAAAGCTGGAAACGAAATACTTGTGGAAGAAATACCCCAATAGCACTTGATTTTGTATTCGGTCGGACGATTTTTAAGCGTTCAACCGATAATATTTCGAAGCTAAGCGATGAGAAGCCACTTAGTCATCTGATAGCGTATTCGCACAGACAAGGTGGATGTTATGGTGTGTATAACATATTGCACTTTTTCCAAGATAAGTATGAAAATGGGCACATCGTAATTTTGAGAATTTGTCAAGAAGGAATATTTCCGCTATTTACCCCCGGCCCCAGGTCGCTTTGGACCTGACAGGCCTGAAGGGGAGATCAGCCCTTCGAATGGAGATATTGGGTGGGGCGTCCCTTAAGGGAATGAGGGTAGCGAGGCTTTTATATATTTGTGCAATATGTTATACACACAAAGCGCCATATAACTTCTAAGCGTTCGTTGTGTCCAAATGACATGCGGTGATCGCCCTTTTAAGCGGAATCAGCCTTAGGAGGATAGCTGTGCCAGACTTTCACTCCGTTGGATTGATTAATCCTATGGGGTGAAAAACCCACCAAACGCAGACAGACAAAATTGTAACTTATATGGATATATCGACAGGTTCCTTGATTAGTCATAGTCCTATGCAAATTAATTACAAAGACATTAGTAGTATATTTTATGTGTTATCATAGTTAGAAAACTTTCGAAAATCATCCTGAAATTAATTATCCTGATTATATTTGACATTAAATTAAGCCGAAAGACACCATTGAAAGCCTATTCAACAGACAGCATTACCCTTATTCCTGATACCGGCCTTCCGCCAATGGACGGACAATCGTTCAATTTTCCTTTGTGTTAGATAACATTTTGATGAAACTAAAAGACATGTTATCAAAACTTCAAAAGTATTTTCCAGTAATTGCTCTTATTTTATCATCCATAGCAATTTCAATTAGGTCAATTGATGGAAAAATTAACTTGGTCTTGCACAAATACCCAGCTCTTATCTTTTTAATGGTAGTTATTAGCTCTTTCTTAGTTGCAATCTACTTTCAAATCAATAAAAGAAAAATTTTAAGCCTTTCAAATAAAATTAAGGAGCAGTCCAAAATTAGAAATGAAGAATTTGATGCTCTGCTTAATGAATTGACAGAGAGACAAAGGGAAGTGTATGACTTGATTATATCGGGAAAGACAAATAAAGAAATAATGACCGAGCTATTTATCGAACAAAGTACGCTGAAGTCACACATTAATCAAATTTATAAAAAATTGAACATCAAAAGCAGGGGTGAGTTGAAGGTAAAACCCGGATAGTCATAAATATTAGATAAAATCAACCCTTTTTCAACCCCAAATTATTTGTTCTACTTGATGCAAACGGGGATATTTGCGCATTATAAATTTTCACTAAAATTAGATGTAAATGAAAAGTAATTTATTGTACTTCGCAATGTTCCTGATCATCCTTTGCATTCCCTTTAGGGGTAATGAAAATGAAGTTCGTTGGTTATGGGTAGATCGACCATGGATACCATTGACTTTAATTTTGGCTTCATTGATATGTATTGCTCTGTATATATACAAAAAAGAACTAATAAAAAAACATTAGCTAAACTACTAGGTTTTCGTAGTGTGGGCAGCACATGACACGGATCCGCTTCATGTAGAGAACGTTACCCATCGCAAGCGGATATCGGAACCAGCCTTTCTCTAAATTTGATAAATGATTCCACTCTGAAAAGTCCATAATTTTAATAAAATACAAATTCTGATTTCAACTGCACTGATAATCAAACGTTTCCCTTTAGGGTCAGGGTAAAAAACGTTTGATTATCATTCAAATTGTATTTTTGGAGTGGACTCATAAATAAATCCAGCAGGACGAAAAACCCTCCATAAGCGCGCTAAAGAAATGTGACATAACGTAGGAATATTCGTAGCCAATCTGTCTGCCATTTATCCTTTGTAAGTAGGTCACAAAAGTCTAAGAAGACCATTTTGTGCTTCAGCATCACAGTAAAACTTTTCAAAACCATCCGAGAATAAAATAACCTGTCTATATTTGAAGTTCATAACTTAGGCAGACGGGAATTTATCCACTTGGCTTTGTTTTGTGTTAATATTTTTGAATAAGCCAGTATAAAATAAAGTAAAACTTATAAGTTTTGACAAAACAAAGAGATATAAAGATTATTTGGATTTTGACACCATGTATTGGGATATTACTTTTTGTGATATTGTATTTTGTGGCAACTTTATATTATCCCGGCGGCTCACAGTTTGACACAAATGCAGTAGGTTTCAGTTGGACTGATAATTATTGGTGCAATCTGCTAAATGACTTTGCACTTAACGGGCAAAAAAATATGGCAAAACCTATTGCTTTGACCGCAATGCTTATCCTTTGTATGTCACTTGCTTATTTTTGGTGGCAATTTCCAAAATACACCCATCTTGGTAAATATTATGCATATGGAATACAGATATCCGGGACCCTTGCTATGACCATTGGACTTCTGCTTTTTACAAAAATTGACCACGACCTAGTAACCAATTTGGCTTCATTATTTGGTCTGTTGGCAACTACAGGAACATTCTTAGGACTATACAAAAATGGGTGGAAAACACTTTTATATTTTGGTCTATTGAATATTATTCTTATTGTTGCAAACAATATTTTGTACTATAACAAAGATTGGATTTTTTATTTACCCATAGTCCAGAAAATAACATTTATTACTTTTCTAATTTGGATATGTTGCATTGATATAAAAATATACAGAATGACGCTACATCATAACTAATATTTTGTTTGATCAGAGTAGTAATCAAAGCTCAAAATTATCACAATTGATTCTATTTTGTCAGTTTACTTTTTTGGATGTATTCTCAAAATAAAGGGTTTGATAAAAATGATTTAAGCAATGTTGAATTTGAGTAAGGACGAAGTTTAGTTTACCCCAAGTGGGAACACGCAGCTTGTCTTTAAAGTAATTTATGGTCTTTATAATGAAAACATAATTTTTCTTAGAGCAAATTATGGTCAGACTAAGTATAATTAAGTAAGATTTTGATGATATTTCCTAAGTTAAAAAAGAAGTATTAAAATGTGGAAAGATTATTTAAAAAATTGATCCCTGCTTGCAAAAAGTGGAGATTTAGAAGCAAGCCTGTCACTTTTTAATCTTAGATATGGTCTGACCAATGACGGTCGAGGTTTTTTTGATATCTTTCATAGCAAAATCAATGGCTTCTTTTATCAATGCTTCTACATTAGGGTTTCTATAGTCTTCCATTTTTTTAATATCAATATGTCTGATAAGATTTCCTGTGCCGGACAAAAGCTTGTACGGATCATCCAAAAGAGTCCCTTTATTAAATCCCAGATTCATATGATTAGTGTAAATCGGGAGCATACAAAAAGCATCAGAAAGCTTATCAGATATCGAAAATACAGCAGTGATGGCATGGGTATGATAAATGAGTTCGTTGCTCTCGGGATATAAGTCCAGTATATATAGCCGTACATCTTCAAATAGAGATATTACTTCCTGACTTTTGAAATCAAGTAAAAACCGGAAGTCCGGGTGAATAGGTCGTTTAGGGTTCATATTCTAAAATTTACTTTTTACTCAAAAACAGCTACGGCTCTGACAGGAGACCCTGTGCCACCTCTTATTTTAAGCGGCAATGCTATAAATCGAAATCGACCGCGGTTCAATAATTTATCCAGGTTCACCAAGTTTTCATAATGTGTAAATCCCATTTCACCACAAATCTGGTGTACTTCTTTGTTTGATACTTTGGGCACGCCAGGGGACATGGTTTCGACACCGAATGCTGAGATTTTTTGTTCTCCCAGCCATACCGCAGCTTCCGCTGTAATACCAGGACCATTTATCCAATGTTCTGTATCAAAATAACGCGAGTAATGATCCGTGCAAATCAGAACGGTATCACCCTTTTTTATGGTTAATCCTGAATTTTGTACAGAAGCTGCCAATTCAGCGGATGATATCAACTGTGATAGCCCTTTATGCCTGAAATCCAAACAAATACCTTCCGTATAAAACATCGATAGCGGCATGGTATCAATAGATTGTCCGGCATATTTTTTACCCATATGACTTAATGCATCAACGTGTGAGCCAGTATGTTCGCCCATTTCCAATTTTAGTACACTTGGAGTTTTGGAAAAGGCATTTTCATCTCCTTCCCATTCTTCATGCGTAGCGTGTATCCCTATTTTTACTTGCGGAAGTCCTTTGTACACCGGCATTCCATCATATATTTCCTGACTAAGGTCAATGATTTCAGGCATTCTTTATTTTTAAAAGACAAAATTACAATATAAATACATGTAAAATCCATTGAAGGTTTTAAAAGACCTTATCCCAGCCATTCCTTAAAATCTCCTACGCGCTCACGACTGACTATTACTTCTTCTTTATTGTAAGATTTTAGTGTGAGTTTGAGACGTGAATTGCTGTACACGACAATATCTTTCAGTGCTGTGTGGCCGATGATATACTTGCGACTAATACGGAAAAACTGTGTAGGATCCAATTCTTTTTCAAGGGATTCTAAGGTGGTGTCGAGCAAAAAGGTCCTTCCTTCAAAGGTGTGTAATAAAAGTGCCCTTAAATTCACTGTAAAACAATTCAACTTCTTCGATCGGGATGATTTTGATATGGTCTCCAACTTTGACACTAAAGCGTTTTTTGTATTCAGGAGCCTGAGATGATGTAAACAATTGACGGATCATCTGCATATCGATGGCAGGTTTAGGAGATATCGTTTTCCTGTATTTTTCGACGGCTACTTCCAGGTCGTCTTCATCAATTGGCTTTAATAAATAATCAATGCTATTGAGTTTAAAAGCCCGAAGTGCATACTCGTCATACGCCGTAGTAAAAATGATTGGACTTTGGATGGACACTTTTTCAAAAATCTCAAACGACAAACCATCGGATAGCTGTATGTCCAGGAAAATCAAATCAGGGTGGGAATTTTGCTGAAACCACTCTATAGCTTCCCTGACCGAGTGCAACATGACTTGGACAGGAATATTGAGTTTTTCCAATTTGCGTTGCAACATCCGAGCTGCAGGCTTTTCGTCTTCAATGATGATGGTGGTCATATTTACAGGTTTTTATACAAAATCATTTTTTTCTTTTTCACTATTCATCAGTTCTCTGATTTTGCGTTTTTCCCATTCCTTTCCAAAAATAAGATCTATGGTAAAGACATTGAGCCCGTGTGCCACTAATCCTATTCCCCACCAAAAAGCAGTAGAGAAATTTCTGAATTCAAAGAGCGATGCGTTGTTTTTGCTGTAAGTATAATTGGCATAAATGATCATTACATTGACCACTAGATAAACCAATAAATGAATGTAAAAACCTTTTAATTTTTTTACCCTTTTTCGTGCTGCTTCATAAGCTATTTCCTGATCAAAATTATTCATGATTATTCCCATTTACGTTGATTATTATTTTGTTGTTTTTCCATCAGTTCATTTATTTTTCTTTCTTCCCAGGTTCTGCCATAGCCAAATACTGAAAATGCCTGCATTGCTACACCCAATCCCCATCCGATCATTGGAAAAATAAACCACTTAAATTGCCAGGAAGTTTGATAATTAATCCAGGCAAGCAATGGAATGACAAAACAATACGAAATCAGATTTCCATAAAAATCCTTAATGTCTTTGACTTGTTTTTTTGCTTTTAAATATGCGTCCACTTCATTATATTTTTTATTTTTTATTAATGATATTTCTTTAGTCAATATTGGTATTTTTACCAGGAAGTTGGCTTCATCAGCATCGACTATCACGGGCTTTTCCGTCAGGATGGAATACCTGCTGACTATATTTTTTAATCCTACGCCTGACCCACTTTGTAAGACTTCTTTTTTCTGAAGATTATTAGATACCAAGAGATAATCACCATCCATTGTAATTGTGATGTGTAGCGGTTGCATATCACTTACGATGTTGTGTTTGATTGTGTTTTCCAGGAGCAATTGTAACGATAAAGGCACTACTTTGGCATCTTCGTCTATAGGTGTATCCGGCAGACTATAGGTCAAACTGTTTTCAAACCGCATGGACAGCAACTTCATATACGTCTTTGCAAAATTCAATTCTTCTTTTAAAGGAACCAGCTCTTTGTCTTTTTGATCTAGCACATAACGATATATTTTGGATAACGATGTGGTAAACCTTTGGGCATTTTCCGGATTCTCTTCTATCAGCGAACTCAATACATTCAGACTATTGAATAAAAAATGTGGGTCGATTTGGTTTTTTAATGTTTCAAATTGAGCAGATGCATTTCCTGCAATGATTTTCTGTTCTTTGAATTTATTTTCTTGTAATTTTTTGTACAATGTAATTAAATAATAGATAAGTAAAACCACAAAAGTCACAATTAAGCTTCCCAAATAATTGCTAAATATCTGATTCTCCCAAAAAGCGTCCATTGATTTTTTTTCAATGATGATTTCAATAATAAATCTTACTAGCCAAATTCCAGCCATTGATAGTGGAATGCTTCCCAGAAAGCCTGCTAAGATTCTTTGATATTCTTTATTGGGATTCCATCTAACTTTTGAAGTCAAAAAATCAAAATACGTACTATTGATCAAGGTAAGCATAAATGCCATCATTGTACCGTACAAAAATTCACGAACAAAAGCTGTATCCAAGTTGAACTCTCTTTCAAAAAGAAAAGTTATTACTGATAAGACAACAGATATAACCAAAGCAACCACCAAGCTTATTGAAGATGTTTTAATAATATATTGAATTTCCTTTTGCACAATTTCTGATTGAAAACTTATATAATTACTTACAGGCTGCTACTATAGATTGTGCTCTGTCCAATCCCCAATTGGGATGAAAGGCACTTTCAGGCTTAAAAGTAGCAAAAAGTTCGACTGCTTTTTCTGCTTTTGCACACAAAGGTTTGGTATCAGTGCCAAAAAACTTAGCAGAACCCATTTCAAATTCGGTTTTACTTAATACAACCCTTGGGTTTTCGGGAGCGATAGCTTCCGCTTTGCCATATATTTCCATGACCGTTCCTGACAGTTTCATCCCATTTGTCATAGGATCGAAAGCTATCCAAGCCGTGTGAATCATCGCTTGCATCACCAGCAACTCGGGATGATTGGCTTGTTTTTTCAATTCGACATCCAATGCTGCCTGTGCTTTTTTGAGCAAGGCATCGATTTGGGTTTTATCTTTGGTAGAAAATGCTGTGGTGGTACTTACCAAAGCCACATAATAGTTGGGCAACCAATTGTCTTTTTCGGCAGCTGCTATTCTTTCGAACATGGCTACTGCTTCACTATTTTTGCCTTGAGACCAAAGCCCCATAGCAGATTGCATTCCTTTTTCATAAGCGGTTTGGCCAAATGTGGAGAAGCTAAAAGTTGCTAATAAAAATACGATTAAATGTTTCATGATTTTAATATTTGTTGATTAGTAAATTTGCTGATTTGCTGATTTATTTTTGGAATATCTCTCCGAATAATGTTTGTCAAACTGTTAGAATAAATGTTTCATATTTTAAATTAAGTTGTTATTTGATTTTAATTTAATTTGATAACCATGGATTTGTTGTCAGTTAGTTGAAATTTAGCATCTTCGTATTTTGGTGGTCCCATGTTTCCTTTGGCGTCATTTGAACATCCGTATCCTTCTTTAGGAATACCAAACCAACCAGTATCCAATTTGCCGTTATTGTTTTCATCATGATAAAGTGAAATCGCAAATTCACCATCAGGTATGTTTTCAAATACAACCTTGGCGGTATTCGCTTTGATATCGCCTACTTTGCTGTAGATCGTTTTTTTCATAAAGGTATTGGCACCATTATAAATACCTACCATGACTTTGCCTTGATTGTTTTTAAAGTTAGTGACTGTAACCGTGAGTGAATTGGTTTGTGCAAAGCTGACCAAACTTATGAAAATTGCGATTGTTGTTAAAAGGTGTTTCATTGATCTATGTTTTTAATTATAAGTCAAAAGTAAGGGCTTCTTTATGTGTGTACAAAAACTTGTGACCGAACTGTTGAATATGGAGGATGAGTTGTGATAATTGAGAATAATTATTGAAATCAACTTTTAACATTTACCAAAAAGGAACTATTCAAGCGGAAATTGGGTTTTATTTTTATAAAATTCATATTATGGGAAGATTTAGACAAGAGGTGGAAATCATAAATGCAAATGATACGGCATTACTGAAAGCAGGCTACATAAAAGAATCCGAAGTAAGACAAATGAAGGTGGAAATGATGGTCGACACTGGAGCGTATATGATATGCATTAATGAAGAGTTGAAAAATCAGCTAGGCCTAGAAATAAATGATAGACAGGAAGGTGTTCTAGCAAATGGAGATAGACATCTTTTTGATATTGCTGGACCTATAGAAATTCGTATTCATAATAGAAGGACAATATCTGAAGCTATTGTATTGCCCGGTAACGCAGAACCACTTCTTGGAAGTATTCCATTAGAAGCTATGGACTTATTGGTAGATCCCAAAATGGGGCAACTAGTTGTTCCAAAAGATAGACCCTATATTGCTCAGACATTAATTTTGTAATGAGCGTTGGTATTTTTTATTGATTTAATTAAGGTAGCTTTATAAGTCAAAATTTTAAAGCTTCTTTTATGAAAAGATTTACAACAAACCAACTTTATACAAAGGGACAAATTTGATCTTTTCTATTTGTCCACTTTTACTTTTTGATAATACTATTGCTTGCTCAATGTGCGGATGTTTTTCGAATAGAGTGTGTAAGCTTTTTAAACTTCCTTTTTCACCAGCTTTAACTTCTATTGGCAGGATATTTCCATCTTCTACTATTATATAATCAACTTCTGAATTTGCCCCTGGTTCAGTTCTTGCCCAATATTGCAATTTGTTATACTTGATTAACAATTCCTGACCAACAAATTGCTCAGCCATAAAACCTTTGAAATGAGCAGTCCATTTGTCCTTCAGTATTCTATCAGAAGGAGTGATCCCACATAATTTTGATAATAGACCTATATCTGAAAATATCATTTTAAATTGTTTGCCAGAAGATAGTAATGGTACACCACCAATAGCTACATTTTGTACTTTATGGATTAACCTTGCAATATTCAATACAGTCACACCCTTCTTGATAGTTATGCTTGAAAAATAGTTAGATAACTTGGTATATATCACTTGAGACCCTATATTTTTGGCCAATCCACCTAAAATTTCTAACAAACAGTCTTTATTAACCACAGGTTGATATTTACTAAAATCATTCTCGTAAGCATAAAGCAAATCACCTTGAACTTTTTGCACTTTTGTATAGTCTTTTTCCAAAACATAGGTCTGAACCACCTCTGGCATACCTCCAACAAAAAAATAATCGTCTAATAATTCATATATTTGTTTTTGAATGTGTTCAGGTATGATATCTTCATTCAAAATAAACTGCCATAACTTTTCTTGTCCCACTGCGTATAAGAATTCCTGAAAATTCATCGGGTACATCTGGAGAAACTCGACTCTACCGACTGGAAAAGAGATGTTTCGAAATTCAAAATCAAATAATGAACCTGCTGCAATTATTGGAATGTGATGAATATCTTCGTAGAAATATCTTAGGCTTTGTAATGCATTTGGACAAGACTGGACTTCATCAAAAAATAACAAATTTTTTCCAGACATAATATCCATTCCTAATAATATTTCTAATTCTTTTGTTATTCTTGCTGCATCGAGATTGAATTCAAATACTGCATGAAGGTCTCTTCGCTTTTCAAAATTTATTTCAATTATTTTTTCGAAGTGTTTTGTTCCAAATTCTCTTATAGAATAAGATTTACCAATTTGCCTTGCACCTGAAAATATCAGTGGCTTTCTATTTGTTCCATTTTTCCATTTTTCTAAATATTGGGAAATGATTCGCTCCATTGATTATTCTATTTTGAAATGCAAATATAAGGTATAAATTTGATACAATTTTTAATTATAGTCATTATATTAAACTAATGATATGATATTATAGTCATTATATTAAACTTACGGTATAAAATAATGACCATTATACTCTTTTTAGGACTTTACATAAATAATCAAAGAAATATTTGATACAGAGCTACTGAGCGAAATGTGCTAAAAAAAAAGACGATTTCGCGCGTTAAGTATTAGTTACTGAGCGAAATCTATATAAAATGTTGCACATTTCGCTCGATAACTGTATCAGTGGTTTCCAAAGTCAGTCTTTCTCATAGAATAGAATTACCTATTTGTGAAGGTATTGGACGCCGATATTTTTATAAAAGAATGAGTTATTGAGCGAAATGTATGTAAAAAGACATAGATTTCGCTCAATAGCATGATTTTTATCTTGTACTTGTTGTAGTTTTCATCTGTTTATTTTTATTTTATTTTTAATTGTCAGATGGAATTGATAACTCACCTCCATCTTTGGCGTTATCGAACTTACGTTTCGCATAAAACAATCATCATGGTTTGTGTGCCAAAAAGATGGTTCATGCTCATTTCATGCTATGTATAGTCTATAATATTGAATTTAAAATTATGATTAAGGTATATTCTGTGCAAATATATTGGTAAATTAAGGTATAGTCTGTGCAAAAAAGTATCATAATTAAGGTATATTCTGTGCGTAATATATTATATTTGCGATTTCAAAAATGCGCAATATGTTGTTTTACAGAAATATAGAGAAGGAGTTGATGCACTGGAAAAATAGTCGCTCACATAAACCTTTAATTCTAAGAGGAGCAAGACAGGTAGGTAAAACTACAGTTATAAGAAATTTTGGAAAGTCGTTTGACAATTTTATTGAACTTAATTTAGAAAAGGAAAAAGACAAGAACTTTTTCAATTTTACAGATGACGTTAAAAAAATATTCGAAGCTATAATTCTCAGCAAAGGAAAAGCATATAATGAAGACCAGTCTTATTTAATATTTATAGATGAAATTCAGCAACAACCAAAGGCTATTCAATTATTGCGTTACTTTTATGAAGATTTGCCAAGGGTTCATGTTATTTCAGCTGGGTCATTATTAGAATTTGCTTTATCCGATATAAGTTCGTTTCCTGTTGGCAGGGTGGAACAGTTATTATTGTACCCTTTGTCATTTGAAGAATTTTTAAGGGCTACAAAAAAAGACCTTTTGTATGAAAAATATGAAAATTTGGAAATTACAAATATAACGCATCAACTATTGATTGATGCATTCAACGAATTTTTAATTGTAGGTGGTATGCCGGAAGCAGTATCTCAATACATACATGATGGATATTCCTTTATAAATTTAAATCGCATTTTCGAAAATATTTGGAATACCTACCTTGATGATGCATTAAAATATGGAAAATCAGATGCTCAAAAAAGAACACTTCAATTTCTGCTAAAAACAGCTCCTTACACTTTGGATAGAGTCAATTTTTCAAAACTGGGCCAAAATCAGTATAAAAGCAGAGAGATATCAGAAGCAATGCTACAACTTCAAAAAGCAAAAATTGTACATTTGATTTATCCTGTAACTTCAACAAAATTACCAATGATTCCCGATCTTAAAAAAAGACCCAGGATACAATTTTTAGATACTGGCCTTTTACTATATATCAATAAGCAAAGTGCAAATTATGTTATAGGAAATGCTCTTGATGAAGGTTTCAGAGGTCAGATTTCCAACCACATTGCAATGCAAGAAATCATGTCTGTGTCTTCATCTGTCATACAGGAGTACTATTTTTGGACAAGAGAAAGTTCCAATGCCAATGCTGAAATTGATATAGTTTTTCCGTATAAAAATCTTTTATTGCCTGTGGAAGTAAAAGCTGGTGCTGTAGGCAGATTGAGATCTCTACACGAATATATGGATAGAACATCTCATGATATTGGTATAAGATTGTTAAGTAATCAATTATCTCTTGAAATGGCAACAACTTATGCCAACAAGTCATTTAAACTCATCAATATCCCGATTTATTTAGCTGGCAAAATTAATCACGTGTTAGAGAAGTTTGATTTTTAACACAACATCACAAATTATCCAATTGATTTTTGTTCTTATCGGCACTGATTGTCCAGAAAAATCCCAGGAATACAAATCGATCTGCTGGCTGTCCGATAGCTCGTCTTTGGAATTGTCCATCCATGTCAGGCGCATTGGCGTACTGATACCCAAATACATTGTCGGTGCCTAAGATATTGGATACAGAAAAGTACAAAATCTTTTGTTGCGTTATCAAGTAGGCCCAGTTGAAACTTAGGTTTTGGAAAGCTTTGGTTTTACCATTCATAAAGCTATTTTCATTGGGATTATGGTATGGTCTGCCAGAGTTGACAGTGTAAGAAAAGCCGATTTGAGAAGTGAGTTTTTCGATCCAATGTTTCGTGACAATAGAAAGTGTATGATTGGCAATAAATGAAGGTGTGGCTTGCACAGGAAAGTTTTGGTAATCACGCTCAGAGTCAATGTATGAGTACGAAATCCAGTAATCCGTGTTTTTGACAGTTTTGCTATCTCTCCAGAAAACATCGAAACCACGGGCATATCCACTACCGTTATTGTTGTACATGGCATTGAATTGCGGACGATTGGTATTGTATTTTATAAGATTGCTGTAATCCTTGATATAGGCTTCTGTACGAAGTAAACGGCCTTCTTTATTGTACTGATAATTGAGAATGTAATGTTGAGTACGCTCAGAATTTATGTTTTGATTGAACTTGACAATATCTATTACAGGTGTTTGAGTGAAGTCTCCGAAGGCAAAGGAAAACTGACTCAACTTGGATACTTTATAAGCCATGGATGCTCTCGGGTTAAAGTGGATTTCGTCCAATAAATCATTGCGTGAAGCCCGACCACCAACTTTGAATGCAAGGTTTTTGCTTAGAAAAATGTCTGATTCGAAGTAAGCGGCACCCAAATGATTGACATATCCCAAAGGGAAAGTTGCACCCATTGCTTCGGTATATTTTTCATCAAAATCCGTATAAAAATAATCCAATCCACCATAAATCGAGATCCTATCCGAGATGGTGCGTGTGAGTTTTAGTTTGGCATGAACTGCATTTTCAGTATTACTTAATTTGTCTTGATTGATATCAAGTTTGTTGGTTCCCTGACCGAAACTTACCCCTGAATGTATCATCCAATTTTGTCCCAAAGTACCTTTGTAAGTGATATTGCCGTAAGTATTGGTATTTTTAAGTGCAAATCTTATTTTGTCCTTTTGGTTGATGTCAGCTTCATTGATATCCAAACGGGAACCATCAAAAGCTGCATAAGCTCTCAAAAGACCATTTTTGAATTTATATCTGTAGACGATTTCTCCACCACCTGATTGCACAGGTTTATTCCAATCTAAGTCTTGTGGCACGATTTTCTGATATGGTCCGAGATTAATGTAAGACAAATTAAAAGTAACGGATTGTTTGTCCCATTTTTGGGTTTTTCCAAGACCAAGACCTACCGTCATTAAAGATATATCTGTTTGATTTTGAGTAGGTTCGGCTATAGTATTCAAAGACAAAACGCTTGACAATGCTTCGCCATATTCGGCACTATATCCGCCTGTAGAAAACGACACACCATTAAACAAAAAGGGTGAAAAACGACTTCTTGTAGGCGTATTATTGGCTGTAGGTCCATAAGGTTGTGCTACTCGCATGCCATCTACAAATGTCTGTGTTTCATTGGCTTCGCCACCTCTGACAAACAATCTTCCATCTTCACCGACGGTCTGTGTGCCTGGCAAAGTAGTCAATGCTCCGATGATATCGCCTGCTGCACCTGCGGTAGTGACAATATCCAATGGTTTTAGGACAGAAACACGTGCTTTGTCTCCTGCTTCAAAAGTTCCTGCTGTAATCACGACAGCGTCTAATGATGTCACACTTTCTTTTAGCTTGACGGTAAGTCCCGACAAAGCAGACACATCGGCTGTTTTTTTGAAAGTTTCGTAAGAGAGATAGCTGATGACAAGTGTTCGAACACCAGTTTCTGACGTTTTGAACTGAAAGTCTCCATTTTCGTCAGTGACCGACCCATCATAACTACCTTCGATAAATACATTGGCGCCGATGATGGCTGCACCTTGCTGGTCTAAGACTCGACCTTTTATGTCTGTTTGTGCTATGATAGCTGAGCTACAAAAAAAGAAAAGAATAAAAAGTATTTGCTGCATGATATCTTGATTATAACACAAAGGTGAAGTAACCAAGATTGATGATCAAAAAAAATGGACTCAGTTGTAGAATATGGAGGATGAGTTGTGGGTGAAAGGGTAAACAATTTAGAAAACATATCAAAAGGTGACCAAAATCAGGGTAAACACCATTCCTTTTTGCTTTGAGTATTTTTATATTTGCAGTCATATAAGTTGTAGACTTTACAATGTTAGCATCTCTTAATATGAAGTATTGGACCTTTTATATTTTGCATTTGTCAGTATTATTGTTTTCGTATTCCATATGTCAAAGCCAAGAATATTCTCTAAAGTTTTTGGCATCAGGCAGCGATATAAATCCCGATATTGATCGGATTGTTATTCCCCTTGGTAATCCTGGAAAACCTGTAAACGTAGCCTCAGACTTTACTGTAGAATTCTGGATGAAGGCCAAATCCGGGGATAACAATGCTAATGGCTGTAACCCAAATGAATGGTATTTTGGCAATGTTATCATAGATCGTGATGTTTTTGGAGATGGAGATTACGGTGATTATGGAATTGTTTTATGTAACCGAAGGATAGTAGTAGGCGTTCAGAGAAGTAATCTGGCACATGGTGGAGTAGTAGGAAATACAATAGTTGATGATGCGCAATGGCACCATATAGCAGTGACCCGTCAGGCATCGAGTGGTGGGGTATGGTTATATGTAGATGGCATACTTGATGCCAGTAGTAATTCAAGTGCATCATCTGGAAATATTAGTTACCGAAATGGTAGAACCACCATATATCCTGACGACCCGACGCTGGTTTTTGGAGCAGAAAAACATGATTATCCCGGTTCGCTGTATTACAAGGGAATGCTGGATGAATTTAGAATCTCCAATAATATAAGATATACATCCAACTTTACACCTCCCAACCAACCCTTAATTACTGATGCAAATACTATGGCTCTTTATCATTTTAATGAAGGAAGCGGTACTATTTTAACAGATGTTTCTGGTGCATCAGGCGGACCTTCTCACGGAACTATTCAATATGGTGGCAATCCGTTAGGCCCGGTTTGGTCTTATGACAGTCCATTCCATCCTGTACTGGAAGTTACTAATACAGCAGATAGCGGACCAGGTTCACTTAGACAGGTAATAGCAGATGCTCCTACAGGTTCAACTATTGTTTTCAGCCCAAGTTTACAAAATCCGGACATCGATTTAGCTTCACCGATTGTGATTAACAAGTCTTTGACCATAAAAGACTTAAATACACAATCTATAAGAGTGAAAACCGGTAGTACAGGGCCGGTTTTTCGGATAGAAAACACAGCATTATTGGTTGTTTTAAGTTCATTCGAGATCAGGTCAGGAAATGGGTTGAATGCAAGATGTATTGATAACCAAGGCAATCTCAGGCTGGAAAATATGTTGATTGAAGATATGTCTCCTGGTACAGGAAGTTGTATACTTAATACAGGTCATTTAGACATCCTTGGAGGAGTGATTATTGATTAAATCATCATTAAAATGTATCATTAAAACATCAGAAGCATTTGATTAATCTTTGAAATACCACTACCGCCTAACTCCCGGCCATAAGTTCAAAAAAGGTAAAGGGCATTTACTCAATTCTTAATTTAACAAAGTAGAAATAATCAGTTATTATGAAATTCAGCAAATGACTTACACCAGAAGAACATTTGGAATAAAATCAATCATAAAATGAGCAATGATATTAGATTTTAAGTCCTTTTTCCAAAAATAAAACAAAGCAAACAGACCACCGGCAACGGTAGATATTAATATTCCTGCATACCCTTGAGGATAGTGAAGTAAGCCAAAAGGAATGGTGGACAACAAAAAAGCCATCCATTTTTTTCCTGTTAACGCTGTAAAACGTTCCAGTAAAAACCCTCGCATAAATATTTCTTCAGCTACACCTGCTCTGATGGTAATAAATGCAATGACTGGTTTGGATAATAGGTCAAATGATTTGGATTCCCCAAATGTCCAGCCCACTATTTTTGAAAATTCGACACAAACCAACATTGCAGCAATACAAACAACGAATATGACCGCTGCTAACAATAGTGATTTTTTCCAATGTCGATTATGTAGTCCAATTGAGTCAAGTGTTAACTTTTCTCTTGGAATAATGTAAAACAGAAGTAAACCGACCATTCCAAAAATCAAGACTTCCTTTGTTATCATCTGCACATCACCCAGCTGATCTCCATAGAAAGATTTGAAGACCAGGTTTATGGCAGTAATGCTAAACATAGATAAAATGATGCCTATCCAGGTATAACTATTAATACTTATCGTTGAATTTTTGACACTCACTTCTTATATTTTTTTGTTTTGATAATTGATGTAAAAAGCAACTACCGATCCATCCATTTTTTAAATTCAGGACTCTTGAGCCTGCTGATATCGATCTCCAATTTATGATTTGGTTCATGAAGCCTGACCAGCAATTTTGAGTTATCCAAAGGTTTTACAGTATGTATGTAATCTATATTGATGATATATTGTCGATTTGCACGGTAAAATAGTTTTGGATTTAATAATTCTTCTATCTCTTCCAGTGTCACATAATCTACTACATATCTTTCACCACTTGCCATGTACACAAAATTAACCTGATCTTTACAAAAACAAACGATGTCTTTGGCATTTACCGGCATCCATTGGTTGCGCACATTGACAATAAATTTTTCTTTATATTTTGATGCGCCATTCGGATTGGTGATGGATTGAATCAGACTATTGATATCCGCTGCAATAGGTTCAGACTTACTTATCTGTTTCCTGCATTTATCTATGGCAGTGGATAAGTCCTGATCATTGATAGGTTTTAGTAAATAATCGATGCCATTTACCTTAAAAGCCTGAATAGCGTATTCATCGTATGCAGTGGTAAATATTACGGGACAATTCAAATCGAAATCCTTAAAGATATCAAAACTGACGCCATCACTGAGTTGGATATCCATAAATAGTAAATCCGGTTCAGCATTTTGGCTAAACCAACGACGGGCAGTCTTGAGACTAGGTAGTATCTCCATAACCTGAATATCCGGAGCCACTTTTTTGATCTTTTTTAAGAGCACATTGGCTATCAATTCTTCGTCTTCTATGATTAAAGCTTTCATGTTTATTACTTTAAATTAAAGGGATTTTTAAACAAAAACTATGTTCGGTTTCTTCCACTTTTATAGGTTTATTTGTAAGGTATTTATACAGTGTAATAAACTGGACCAGGCCTTTTTTATTGGAAGTTTCTACCACATTTTTTTTCTGCAAGTTGTTTTTGACCACGATATAATCCTGCTCAATATATATGTCGATGACCAGCGGAGAATCAATATCGATAATATTATGTTTTATGGCATTTTCTATCAGGTTTTGTAAGGTAACAGGTGCAATTTTATAATGCATAAATTCATCATCTATGTCGATGTTGACCTGAAGCCCATTTTTAAATCTGGTTTGTTGTAAACTGATGTACAACTCAGCAAACTGTATTTCATCTTTCAGATTTACCGTTTCGCTGTCACCATTTTTAAGTATGTACCTATAGATACCGGACATTTGTTCCAAAAATGAGCCTGCAAGTTCCTGGTCAGTATCGATCAAACCGGATAGAGATGTCAATGAATTGAATAGAAAATGTGGATTGAGCTGTTGTTTGAGGCTCTCATACATGACTATTGTTTTTTCCTTTTCGAGCATTTGTGCTTTACTCTCCAATTCGAATAATTTATCTCTTTGAGAAAGTCGGTACCGGTAGAAAGCTACAGATGCACCGATGATTATACAAGTTATTAGAATCCAAAACCAGGCAGCTTTGTAAAAAGGGGTACGAATTATAAGGTGAATAATTCGTTCAGGTGATTGCCATGACTTATCTTTAGCTACAGTTTTTACTTTAAAGGTATAATTTCCAGGTGCCAGATTGTTATATATCGCATTGGCATAATTGTTAGCAATGACCCAATCTTTGTCTGAGCCCATCAATGTATATTCAAATGAATATGGAAAGATTTCATGACTGATCAGTGACCCAAAATTGATTTCCAAAGAATTTTCTTCCGGTTCCAAATATAAGTCAACTTCATTCGTAATTAATTTTTCCCTACCTGCAATTTTTATCATGCTGATGAGAGGTGACTTCATCACTGGTTTTAAATTGAGTTTATCAGGCATAAATATAAGTACGTCCTTACACATCGTAGTTATAATATTTCCATTTTGATCTTCCGATATTACATTGGAATAATTAAATAGGTTTTCATGTTTGGGTATTTTAAAATGTGAGATATTTTTATCATCCGGATTAAAAACAGAAAATTTGTTCATCGCTGCAGTCCATATTTGTCCTCTGCTATCAGATAGTGCATAGTTAATTCTGCTATCAATTTGATTGGGTTCGTTATACAAAGTCATTTCTTCTGTAGCAGTATTGTACTTATACAAACCAACTCCTATGGATGCCAACCATAAATTTCCATTTTGATCACTGTCAAAAGATGTCAGATATCCGAATAGCTCTTTTTCTTTGTTTTTTATATAGTATTTAAGTTCTACTCTGTTATCTTCTTTTACCTGACCAAGCCAACCAAATGCAGGGATATACCAAGGTCTGTTTTTGTGATCAAAATATATTTTGGAAGACCCTGGCTTTTGTCCATCGGGGAGTTTGTCTGCATCGGCCTTAATTTTTATGGCACTATTACTTTTTTTATTCCATTTTATAAACCCATCACTAGTCGTAAACCATACGTTGTCTCCATTTTCGACCATATAATTATAGACAATATGTGGCCAATCATTAAATTTTTTTTCAAATGGGATGACTTTTTTTGTAGTTTCATTCACCTGCCACACACCACTATGCGTGCAGACGTATGGTTTGCCATTTAAAAATTCTATGCCAAAAACTCCAATTGGAACTTGTCCGGTGGAATTCTTTATTGACTTGGAAAAATCATAAAAATAATACTTCCCGGTTTGTGGGAAATAATGTAACAATCCACCATTTCCTTGTTCTGCTCCTAACCACCACGTATTGTCCCTGGGGTCGATAGTAAGCGCACCTAAAAAGGATGATTTTATTTCAGGTACTTTTTCAGTAATAGGCACTATGTTGTAGACGTTATTGGTGTAATTACATTTGGCCAATCCTCCGGGTGTTGCCAGCCATATAGTATGATTTTCGTCTTCCAATATATCCCAAAAATAATTCCCTGGAATAGACAAAGTATTGACAGTTGAGTTTACTACATGATTTATGATTCCTTTTTTATAGTCAATGACAACAATCTTACCATTCCACGATGAAAACCAAAGCATTTGATTACTGTCTTCAAATATGGTGAGGCCATAATCATTGGAAATGGCGGCATTGATATTGATTTGGTGAAGGATTTTATGTGTTTTGGGGTCAAATGAAATGATATCCTTCGTCACATTATCAAAAAACCAAAAATGACCTGATTGGGATAAAGATAATGCTGCCACTCCGTGATTGGTAAATATGGCATCGCCCGGCCGGTTTTTATTACTGTAAAACTTGGCTTGTTTGGTGTTATAAAAATGAAGTCCGGAGCGAGTGGCAAACCAGATACCTGTTCCGGATGGGTCTTCTATCATACCATTTTGTCTGACGGAGTACTTTCCCAGGGAATCATAATTAGTTGTGAGCGGACCTATTTCTTCAAACTTATTTTTCTTTTTATTTAACTTCAGGATATTCCATTCACTACTAGCCCAAATATCTCCATTTCGGTCACATATGATGTTTTTTATACCACGTGCAAAATCATACGTAGGTGGTGTAAAGTTTACAAAGGTGTTTTGCATTGGCAGGTAACAGAAAATACCACTGGCAGTACCTCCCCAGATATTTCCTTCTTTGTCTTCACATAAATCAAATATACTGTTGTTGATTAATGAAGAACTGTCTTTTCCGGATTTAAAATTATAAAAATGAACTCCATCAAATCGATTTAGGCCATTCATGGTACCAATCCATAACATATCTCTGCTATCCTTTAACAGACTAAAACACAAATTATTACTGAGTCCCTGACGTTCACCTAAATGATGGAAAATAAAATCAGTAGTCTGAGCAAACAGGTGAATAGATAAAAAAATCAACACAACTGTATAAAATATTCTGAACGACACGATCTGGTTATTTTGATGCAAGGTATTTAATCCCTTTGGTTTGGACAAGATTATTCTTTTTAAATGTCTGAATATGAATCCAGATGTAGGTAATAACCATTTAAATGTAAATAGGTACAAAAGGGAGCATTTTTAGTGCTGATACCTGATTGATTTTTGTAGTTAGAATAGCATGTCAGTGTATTTACATTTCAATTTTGGATACCCACATATCAAGTGTAAAATAAAACACATCACATAGCTTTAATTTTCTGGGACGCAATTCTGCCACAACTTTGCATCATTAATTCATCAACATTTTTAAATCATGAAAAACATAGTATTTTTATTTCTTGTATTTTTATTTGCGGGTCAAGCAAATGCACAGGTACCACAAACATTCAATTATCAAGCTGTGGCACGTAATAATAATGGGCAAGCATTGGCAAATCAGACCATTAAAATAAGGCTATCTATTTTGGATGGCGGAAATTCTCTTTACAGTGAGACTAGAAGTGTTACTACCAATGCTTTGGGTTTGTTTAATGTACGAATAGGTACACCGGGTACTCTTAGTACTTCTGGTAGTTTTACGACAATTGATTGGGCGAATAACCAACCCGAGATTAAATTTATTAAAGTCGAACTTGACATCAGCAATACCAATGTTTTTACTGATATGGGTACACAACCACTGTCAAGTGTGCCTTATACCTTTGTTGCTGAAAATGCCCGAAAAATTGGTGGATTTGATGTAGGTACTTCAGAGCCCAATAATGAAGAAGTGTTACAATGGAATGGAAGTGAGTGGGAACCAGGAATGTTAAGAATAGGCACTAAACCTGTAAGTAGTACAGTACCCAACACAGGAGCCGTTTTGAGATGGGACGGTACGGAATGGGCACCATTTAACCTGCCTGAACAGCCTACTGTCGGCAACGCAGCCGGACTTATAAGTGGTATCCCTTTTGGAGGAGTATCAGCACCATGGGTATTTGCCGGGCCAACAGTAACTGTTGCTGTCAACGGACCGCAAGATGTAATTATAGCCACTGCTACCGGAGTATTAGGACACAACAGTGCCAATCCTCAGCCTGTTAGTTTTTCAGTGTGCTGGTCTTTAGTAACTTCAGGAAGCCCAATTACTGCATTTATGACAAACTCATATCCAGACGCAACTGTAGCAGCTACTACCAATAAAACTGCATTAACAGCTACGGGTACTATAACAAATTTACCTGCCGGAAACTATAAAATTGGGTTAGGTATTAAAAACAAATCGGGAACTGCTAACCTAAACGATAACGGTTTTATGAACATGTCTTATCAGGTTATTCACAATTAAATAATTGAGTAACGGTAAAACAAGTATTTACATTCAATAAAAAAAGGACCGAAAACTAAATCCGATGTCTTTTCTTTTGCAAATATTATAAACAAATGAAACAATTTAAAATAACACTTTTCTTGCTTCTGATTGGCAACTTTGCCAAAGCACAAATATTAACTCCAGAAGTATTGAGTGCGGCAGGGATAAGTAGTAGCAATGGTTCTGTGGAGTTAGAATATAGTTTAGGTAGTTTATCTGTTAGCACCATCAGTACATCCACTTTTATGTACACACAAGGTTTTTTACAACCTGATGCAGGTATTACACATACTTTACCGCACATAAATGATGTAGTTTTAAGCTCAGGAAGCACATTGGACAATGCTGGCACAACTTTTATAAATGATGGAATCATGGTGGAGTTTTCACTTGGTGAGATGGCGTGTAGTACTTTAAATAGTCCAAACAATATGCTTACCCAAGGTATACTCCAGCCATATCATTATTTTATATGGACTGGACTTGTAAATAATCAATGGATTGAACCTGGCAATTGGAATATTGGTGTGCTTCCCATCAGATCTGATGAAGTATTGATCCCATCTGGTTGTCCTAACTACCCGGTACTCGAAAACACACATAGAGGGCATTGCCGCCTGCTGACTGCACAAGCGGGGACATCAGTTACTGTAAATACTGGCGGTACATTGAGATTGCATCAATATTAATATCAAAGTTTGCGTATTTGATGGTTTCAATATTACTGCTAATATACACCACCATTAATTAGCAAAACCCAAAATAGTGGTAATTATGTGCGTGCTATCCTTTTATTTTAATAATGAAGCCGTATAATGACATTTCGATGTGTGGCTTCAAAATATTTTTTAATCCTGAAAAAGATTTCGATATGAACACATCTTTTGCCAAAATTAATGACAAGTTACATCGTATCACACAAAAATAATTTATAATGGTCATTTATCTTTTTATACTCAAAATAAATTGGTTTGCGAAAAAATGCTTTAACCAATGTATTGATTTTGAGTAAGGATGAAGACATAATTTTTCTCAAAGAAAATTATCGTCGGTATAATATTAATTTTGTATAATTTTTCTTATTCAAATTTCTTAATCAAACGTGGCGACGAAACGCATATCGCAATGAAACATGTAGCTTTGATTACTCTGATTTTCTTTTTTTTAGATTGTTCAGCTCAAAATCCTAATAAGAATATTGAAAAACTATTGAAAGAGATGTCGGAACAATACGCAGAAAAAAACTATCAAAAATCCTACAATCTGGCTTTAAAAGTTTTAGAAATTGACTCGAAGAACCTTTCAGCATTGCATTGTAAACTATTTTCTGCTTTTGAAATAAAAAAATCAGATGCTTGTATAGAAGCCGCTGATGCTATTATTGCGATTATTGACAGAAGTACGCTATTTCCATATTTAGAAGAAGACAGCAAAAAGAGACAACTGCTACGCTTTGCATACAATTTGAAGGCATGGATCACTTACGAAAAATCTGACAATAAGACAGTTTTAGAAAAAGCCTTAGAAAATATTAATACGGCTCTTTCTATAACTTCACCGATTGATACTGACGAGTACATGAATGCGTACCTGGATACAAAAGTAAGGATATTATTAAAACTCAATCGCAACAACGAAGCTTATTCTACTGCAAGGATCGCCCTTAAATCAGACCCATATTTTAGCGATTTGAGAGATATAAAGGACAGCGAAGGCTATAAAAACTATCTTACTCAACTCAATATTTCAGGATGGGGAAAATACCACAAAGGCAACGAAACTGAAACGGCTATCGAAGCACTCAGACGTTATGAAAATTTCATCAACCTGTACGCAAAAGACGAGGGAGAAGAAGTGAAACTTTACCATCAGATAGAATGGGAAAAAGAGAAATTCAAGAAAAAAGAAATCGAAGAAGTAGAGAAAAAATTAAATTTTAAATTTCCGGAAGACTACCTTGATTTTGTTACAAAGTATGGAAATTTTAAGATTAATGAAGGATATTCTTTACTCAAACCACATGAAATCACACGCCTTTCCGATGCTTTAAAAACCGAATGGAACGTAAATCTTGAAAAAAAATGCAATGCTGCACAACGAGATAATTTGAGTAACCTGATATGTTTTGCGACAGGTGAAGAAGACAGACAAGATATCTGGTATTTTTGTTTTAGTGCCAAAACGCTCCATCCAGCTACTCAATTCATGGATGTCATCCAGTACAATCAAGACGACTGGTGGCATCTGACAGAAACACCCCAATACAAGTATGAGCACAAAAGAGGCGGCTTCGATTTGTACATTTCAGCATTGGTAGATAAGCTGATCGTAGATATAATAGAAGAGTAAGCTCAGAATAGAAAGTCATGCCTATCCATAAAGGCTGCGTGATGTATACTCAAAATAAATTGGTTTGCGAAAAACACTTTATTTAATTCATTTATTTT
Source organism: Saprospiraceae bacterium (assembly GCA_016714445.1). Lineage (GTDB taxonomy): Bacteria > Bacteroidota > Bacteroidia > Chitinophagales > Saprospiraceae > OLB9. The sequence continues at coordinate 244,435 of JADJNF010000010.1, forward strand.
GAGCATATTACCGATAGAATTTTTTGCAAAATAATCGGTCACATTGGGTATGTTTTATTTACCTTAAATCCGGATGAAAATCCATTCCCATAAGTCTTCTATCTGCATATAGTGACAAGTCCTTCGACTATCTGCTAACTTGCCAGCTATTTTGTCTGTCTTATGGCAAACTTCACAGTAAATTATCATTACGGTTACTTATGATTAACATGATAATCCGAAGTTTACAGATTAAATAGAATATATGTCACTGGTTACAGAACAGGAAGTAGCGCGTACGCTTCAGCTGGAAAAATATGGGTCTTTCGGGATTAATCTTACCCGAAAGATGATGGATATACTTAAGATAAAAGATATAAATATCCTGTATGACAGACACAAACACCTGGAGGGAATAGGGTTTATTGATGCTGTGCTGAATGATCTGGATATTCAGGTCGAAATTTCTCAGCCTGATCTGAAACGTATACCCAAATCCGGGCCGTTTATTTTGGTCTCAAATCACCCGCTTGGAGGAGTAGATGGTCTTATCATGTTGAAAATCCTTTTATTATCCTCACCCAATGCTAAAATAATGGCCAATTTTTTGTTGGCCAAAATCAAACCACTGGCTTCGTATATCTGTCAGGTAAATCCTTTTGAAGAGCGCAAAGAAATATTCGGCAGTTTTACAGGGATGAGGCAGGCCATACAAAATTTGAAAGATGGGGCTCCCGTTGGGATATTTCCTGCGGGTCAGGTATCTGTGAGGAAAAATGGCTGGTATGGCATGGTAGACGATAAAGAGTGGGAAAATAGTGTTTTAAAACTCATAAAAAGAGCCCGAGTGCCCGTGATACCACTCTATTTTCACGCCCGCAACAGCGAAATATTTTACATACTATCAGGAATACATGCCAATTTCAGAACGGCAAGTCTGGCTTCAGAAATTGTAAAAAGCAGGCATAAGAAGGTGACATTGAGAATCGGACACCCCATTTGTCCGTCAGTGCAAAATGATTGTAAGGACATCACCCGATTTGGTGTTTTGTTGCGACAAAAAACGTATTTACTTGGATTGTCTTTTGAGAATAAAAGGATGCCTGATCTGATAAAATTCAGATATCCCACAAAAGCATTGAACATCTTACCCGCTTTGGGAGAAAATGGAATTAAAATGGCCGTTTCTGAAATACAAAATAGCGATGGGCTGCTCCTGGAATCAGGAAATTATCAGGTATTATTTACAAAATTGGACAAACACCCCGGTCTGCTCACTGAAATAGGCAGACTGAGAGAAATAACTTTCAGGGCCATCGGTGAAGGAACCAACAAAGCGCTTGATCTGGATAAATACGATGAATATTATCATCATCTCATTCTTTGGGATAAAAATGCTGAAAAAGTCGCCGGTGCTTACAGGTTGGGATTAGGTAAAGAAATTTATCTTCATAAAGGCATCAAAGGATTCTATATGTCAGCGTTGTTCAGGCTTTCCGGTGATATACATGAAGTATTCAAAAGCAGTATTGAAATGGGCAGGGCTTTTATCACCGCTCAACATCAGCAAAAACATTTGCCACTTTTTCTTCTTTGGAAAGGCATCTTTGAAGTAGCCAACAGACATCCTGAATATAAGTATCTGATAGGTGCCGCAAGTATAAGCAATCACTACAGTAAATTCAGCCAATCACTGTTGGTAGAATATCTTAAGAAATATCATTTTGATGACAATAAGGCCAAAAATATTACTCCCAATCAAACATTCAGATCAGTGCTCAAGCCAAAAGATTTGTCATTATTGCATCATCTGGGATCTGATCATCTCAGGGCATTGGACAAAATGATCGAAGAAATAGAACCGCAAGGACTCAAAATTCCGGTTCTTATCAAAAAATATCTGCTCCAAAACGCACAGATTCTTGGTTTTAACATTGATACAGCTTTCAATGATACACTCGATTGTCTGATGTATATTGAGATATCAAATATCGAGATGACCAGGGATTCATAAATAGTTCTGACATCTTAATACTACTTTTGCATCCGCTCCGAAAAGTATCGGACACTGAATAATGTAAAAAATGTTTTTGTTATTTCATTGAAAAATCTACCACCCAAACTTCAGTTATAAATTCCTGGCTACCTATTGTAAAATACCTATAATAGTACATGCAAGCCAGCCCGCCTTTGTCCAGGTTTAGACAGACTGCCTTATAAAAAAAACATTTTTCCGTAAATTATTTTTTATATCATCAGGAAAATTTACATTTGTCAAAGTTATCAGGATGGGAGGAAGACTTTGATAAGTTTCTGAACATTACGATAGGTGAAAATGATGAAGTGAGTGGACTGCGCACCGTTGAGAAATAAGTTGGGTTTATCCTTGTACCGTACAGGGTTTAGACTTGTGATGGATGAAGGGATATAAAAGGCGTTTACAAATGCTTAAGATACGTTTGTATACGGAGTAGTAAAGATTAAAAAAGTGAACATTTTATTTAGAAAATTTACAATACAATAAGAGTAATATGAGCAGAAAATCAAGGAGTTATGAGTGTGGTAGATACAAAGGAGTTTCGCTTATTTATATAGTTATTAAGGATTAAAAAAGAAGAATGAAATTTTCACAACGAATCGGAAAAACACCTGAAGTAAAGCAAATTCAAATCAACTGGATAGATGATGAATTATGTAATAGATTGTGGAATATTATCGAAATTTTTGTAGAAAATACAATCGAAGAAGATAATGATAATAACTATCACCGGAGAACAAAACAAAAGTACTTTGACCAAGTATGGCATCATTACTTTAAAAAGCCGTTACATTCCCAACCAAACTACCCTTTCATTGAAATTCGAAATTATTTTTTTACTGCAGATTGGTTTGAAAAGTATGACTTTATAGAATTCATACTAAATTTAGAAATTGATGTTATACCTTATAAAGAATTTTCAGACACGATAAATAGTATATTAGAAAGTGAATACTCAGGATATCGGATAATCGATAAAAAAGTAACACCAATAACAAATGAAATTGAAATAACAGAGATAAAAGAAGCAAAATCAATTTCAAAAAGATATCCTCAATTTCCTGGTATTGATAAACACATTAGTCAAGCTATTGAGTATCTATCGAATCGTGAAAAACCTGACTTTAGAAACTCAATTAAAGAATCAATATCAGCGGTAGAATCAACTTGTAGAACATTAACAGGGGAATCAACACTGGGAAAATCACTTTCAAAATTTGAATCAAAAGGTATTAAAATTAATTCAGAATTAAAAAAAGGTTTTGAGAGTATTTATAGCTATACAAATTCAAAAGAAAGTGGAATAAGACATTCAATTGTTGACAATATAGTAGAACCAAATTTTTCTGAAGCTAAATTTATGTTAGTAAGTTGCAGTGCATTTATAAATTATATTATTTCGAAATCTAAAATCAACCATTGATAACAATGCACTGGACTACAGACTCCCTATCGGTCGTCCGTCGCCAGTGCTTGGACGTTGTGTACAATTAAAAGAACTGAATGAGTGATAGTTTAAAAATAATTGAGCTTTCCAATCAATTGAAACTGCAAAGTCAGCTAAGTGATTCACTGAACGAAGTGAATCACTTAATAAATGCTGCTTCAAACATTCACATTAATAGTCTCGACTCTATTAAGAAAGTTAATTTATCATTACAAGATTCTATTGTTTCCCTTCATCAACAAGAAGTAGTTTCTTCGGCAGAACCTGAAGTTCTCGGAATGCCTTTAGGCTTGGCTAGAATTTTCATTCCAGTAATAGTTACTCTTCTTATATTTGCCCTAGGTCAGTTTTTGATTTGGTTAAAAGGTAAATATGAAAAACGAAATGAAGTTACTTCATACCGAGATTTAATTTTGGGATGGGTGAGTCTTATTGAGAAATCCGTTTCACAACAAGTAACGTCCTGTCAGGATTTTTCGACAAGACTTCAGGCTTCAGAAGATATACACCCAGAATTATTTCAGTACAATAAGCTACTAGCAAATAAAGTTGATGATTTTTCTGTGGACGTTTTTGTAAACTCTTTTGTAACGAATTCTAAAGGTATAGATGAAGAAAGTGAAAGTGAAAAACAGAAATGGTGTTTCAATCTTATTAGTCAGTTTAATTACTTAAAAAGTATTGAAGAGCAAATACCTTCAATTTATGAAAAATACCAAACTCAGACATTTGAAATAATGGATGAATGGAATACAAACTTTGGAAAAATAGATAAAATTATTTCTGCGCAATCAAGGATAGTAAATGCAACACCAACTCACTCAACAGCAGCATTTCATAGCCAAGTCACGGGAATTGCCAATGCATGGCTAGCCGCTGCCCCAAATGGGCGAAGCAGTGTTAAGTTAACGATGGATAATTTGATAACTCCGCTAAGTGCTGCTGTGCAGACTGAACTCAAAACCAATGCATCAAATGAATATGCTTTCAATTTATCTGATAATCTACAAAGCTTGAGAATATCTCATCTGAAATGGGAAACGAATAAATATGGGAATGGCCAAGTTTTTCAAGGTTTAGGAACTAAGATAAAAGATGTACTAGAAAACTTGAAGAGTACCAGAGATAATTTTAACGAAAAGACACAGCTAAATAGTGTTTTTAAAATAAAATAACTGTACAACAATGGGTAAAAATCATAGCTGCCCTTCGGGACAGCAACGTTTTTTAGCCCAATCGATATGACTTATTATAAAAAGCATTATTAAATGAAGGAACAAAAAGATATATTGTTTGAAGCATTCTTCACTGACAAGAAATATAATGATTTGTCAGAAATCGACAAATTATTTCATCAAGCATTCATAGATGATGGTGGAATTATGTTTAAAAGTGAACATGACCAATTAAGTTTGAAAGCAAATGATATTGTTAGTGAACTGTCTGTTTTTATTAAATTCTACAATATTTGGTTTCCACAAATAGAAAATATAAATATTGGTGTAATAAACAGCTCTAAACCACTTGCAAAATGTATTTCTACAAATTCACTTAATGTTGGTCTAAGTGCAGGTCTTATTATAGATTTGTATAAGATGTATTTTGCCGCCTTTAGCACAAATAATTTCTGGGTAGGGTATGGTGAAGATCATAAGTATCACTTAAAAACTTCGGAATTTATAGAGAACCTAGATGAAATTTTATCAACAGATGGTATTCTTTTACCAAATTGCACAGAAAGAACTGAATTAGCTTCAGTTTTGACAAATATAGCATTGTTATTCATAATTGGGCATGAAACAACACATGCAATGGACCATCAAGATTTAGTCGACGCTTTAGAAAATATAATGATATCTAAATTTGGTGACAATAAAAATCACGAATCTATGGTTTTTAAAATTTTAGAATTGGATGCAGATAGATTTGGGTTCATTCTCAGTTTTAGGTTAGCCCATCATTATTATTCGGATGAATATTCAGATAAAATGGATGGACCAACCTATTTATGGCTAAGTTCAATTGCATTACTCTATTTATATCTTAAAAAATCAAATAAAAAGATAAAGCATGACTTACATTCAAAACATCCTAATTGGTCAATAAGATGGGGATTTATAATTTCTTATTTTAGGATGTATTTAGATAAGACACAAGATTTGTTTGATGATTGTTATGATATAGATTTTGTTCAAACTTTAGAAGAGAGAAATGAAGAACTTAATCAGTTTACAGAAATTTTAGAAGATAGAGAAAATGAATCTATAATAAAAAATGAATATGAAGTCCTTTTAGGTCTAATGCATGAATTAAACCCATTTTTAAGAAATAAATAAATAAAATTATATGATTACAATTAAAACAACTAAAACTTTAGATAGAGAATTTGATATAAGTGCTATTTTTGATAACGAAATTTTTGAAATCCAATATGAAAAAAATGTTTTTGGGATGTCGGAATTGGATGCTGTGGTAACATTTATTTTAAGTTCTGTATTTAGCGGCATTGCATATGATATTTTAAAGATTTGTGTCAAAACATTATATAACAAAATGACTTCAAAGGGAGTAAATGTAATTATCAAATTTACTGATTTATCTTTCTTTAAAATAAGTGATGAACAGATAGTATTAATTGATGAGGGAAATGAAAAGCATTTAAAAGATATTAATGAAATGTTTTCTATCTTAGAGAGTAAAATCAAAAAGTCATAACAATGTAATGGGCAGACAGACTTGCTATCACTGCGTCCGTCGCCACTACTAGACGTGTGTTATCCCTCATGCTAAAGAGACAGAATTTCAATAATAACAAAATTTAAACATGACAGACGAATATAAAGATGAATTTTTATTGAGACTTCAAAAAAGCTTTATCTATGAGACATTGAAAATCAAATGTCAAGATAAGGATACTGAGGTAATTACTTTGGTTGACAGTGCTGTATCATATGCTTTTCAAAGGACAAAAACCATTATAAAGCATATGGGTGAGTTTACTCTCCATGACGGAGACCATTTATTTAGAGTATTAAATTTAATGGAAAAGCTTCTAACAGAACCGGGCATTAAAAATCTTTCATCCCCCGAATTGATGTTGCTTGTTTTGACTGCATTTTTTCATGATATAGGAATGTCCCCTGATGAAAAAAATGTATTAGCATGGAAGAAAGTTTGGGATACTGAACCAGAATTTGAAGATTTTGAAGAAGAGCAGACTTATAATGAGTTCAAAAGATTTTATTCAGCTAGACCAGACCAAAATGAAATAATTAATCGGCTAATAATACAAGGCAAAAACACGGAAGCCGACACCATTAAGTCATACTTAATAACCGAATTCATTCGCCAAACCCATACTGACAGGGCAAGGGAAATTATTGACAAAGATTGGAATGGGAAAATACTTTTTCGCGATACAGACTTGACAGTTGAATTTGCACAAATTTGCTTCAGCCATAATGAGGATGCATTAACATTACTTGAACTTGACAAAAACTTTTTATGCGGTTCAAATAATTTTGCTTGTCTTCCTCTGATTGGTATAATTTTAAGACTGTCCGATATTCTAGATTTTGATGCTAAAAGAACACCTCCAGTTCTATATTCTCATTTGTATGTTAGGCACCCAATATCAATAAACGAATGGAATAAACATAGAGCAGTTGAGGCATGGGAAATAAATCCTGAGCTTATCCAATTTAATGCTAAATGCAAACATCCAGCAATAGAAGCCTCAATACATGCATTTTGCAATATGATTGACCAAGAGTTAAGCATCTGTAATAATATCGCAAATTCCCTTAATGATTTCAATAAAGGTAAAAGCAGAGAGGTTTATTTAAAATTTCCATTTAAAGTCAATCGTGAAAAAATAAGAACCGAAACCGATATACGAAATAAACCCAAATATATTTATAGAGACACACAATTCAACTTAAGTAAGAGACAAGTTATTGACCTATTAATGGGAACAAAACTTTATGGTAATCCAGAAGTAGCTTTGAGAGAATTATTACAAAATTCGATAGACGCTTGCTTATTGAGAGAAGCACAAGAAAAGAAATGGGGTAATGCGTATCATCCTGAGATTACAGTAAAATATTATATAGAAGATAAGGACATAATACTGGAAATTGAGGACAATGGAACAGGAATGGATCAATACATAATTGATAACTACTATTCAAAAGTTGGGTCATCATTTTATAAGTCTACTGATTTCTACAACTTAAAATTTGAATCAAATGCTGATTTTACACCAACATCAAGATTTGGAATTGGAATTTTATCATGCTTTATGGTAGCAGACACTTTAATTGTTGATACTAAAAGAGTTTACGCCCCTCATAAATCAAGTGATGCATTGAACATTACTGTTGAGGGACAGGAAAGTATTTTTTGGATAAAAGAAGGTAAAAGAGAAATTCCAGGAACTACGACTAGATTAATTTTGAGAAAAACCCAAAATCCTTGGGAGAGAATGACAGAAGAAGGATTTATTCAGTCAGTCGAAAATGTAATTCCAAACCCTCCATTTAAAATTAATATTAAAACCACATCTCACGATAAAATTAGGGACGAAAACAGCTTCAAAGATTTCACTTCAATTTCAATAAAAGACAATACTTGGAAAAAAAATGAAAATATTAGAACTTTTGAAATCTCCCTTGACAATAAAGAGATTGGAATAATTGGCTCTGCAACAGTCGCTATTTTGGAAAGTCATGGTAAACCAGTCAGTAGAATTGACTTAAACTCTAGAGATGTTGAAATTGAAGGGAAAACTTATACTTTAGAAAGAAACATTCAATTATCGGAAAATTCAATTTCGGAGACATCAAAATCAATAACAATTAATGATGAGGAAGAAATAAACGAAGACAGTTCATCTAGTACATTTACCCGATCAAATTCTAGATTATCTTTACATGGTATTGAAGTCCCTTCTTCATTATTTCCTGAATCTTGGCGTAGAAAAGATAACCAAGTGAAAATTTCTTGGCCTTTTCCTTTAGTATTAGTTATTGATATTTCTGGTAACCGAGATTTAGACTTAAATTCTCCAAGAACCGAAATAATAATGAGTGAAAAATGGATTGATTTTGAAGAAGAACTAGCCTTTTTGATTTGTTATGAAATTTCAAAATCTGTTGATCCTGATTATTGGATTGAACTCAAAAAAATTCTAATTAATAATACAAAAAATGAATTCTTTTTAAGAAGTTTAAACAGAGTAGAATCTATATAATGAAGTTACAATTAAGGCGGCTTAAACAAGCACGAAGCCATAACAGGCGTTTGGCTCAATGACGGGTGATTTGGTTAATTGAACATTCTGCCTTGCATCAACTTTTGTGGTGTATTGACAGTTTTGTGCTCCGAAATCCGCCACTGCGCCAAGCGCCAAACCGCGTGTGTCCTGAACAACCTATGCAGATAGGTTGATGCTGTATGATAGATGAGAGTAGGTCTATCGGTGGCTTGAAGCCCGTTAAAAATTGATCGCAAGTCAATTTAGGGTTAAACTTCAAGATCCTTTTTGCACCTTAGAGACTATAAGTTTACAAAAGAGTAAACAACCGATCAAAAGGGATGACCGATTATTTTGAGACAAAATCACAACCAATCAGAGATGAACTGGTGCATCCAACGAAGATATTACATTATCTTTGTGTGATTTACAAACATGAAGAGCCGTGTGAAGATGAAGGTCGTTCTAAAAAGGTCGCAAACCTTTTTAGAACTGAACGGTGAAAAGCTTGCCACAGCTTGTATTTATTTTTGACGGTTCTGTGGGAACGAAAGGGTGAAATTCCCCTGCGTGACCCGATTATGGTCAATGTTTGAAGAAACAATTATTAGAATAAAATCAATTAGAATTGTGGATAAATATTTAAAAATAAATTAAACCGTAAATATGCATTAGAAAATCTATTACGAACCTAACTTGCTGCAAATCAGAAGCTTCGCCAACTTATCTTCTGTAACCATAGCGGTGCTATGCTTTTCGAAGCTAAGTCGCTGATTTATTGCAATTTAGTCTCTCACTACGAATTCTAATGCATAATTACGGTTAAACTAATTCAAAAAATTTGAAATGAAGTATCTGAAAAAAATCTTTCTATCCTTGATCGTTTTAATTTTTATTCAATCATGTGCAAGCTTGCCTTCAAAATCAATACCTAAAAGCTATACTCCTTCAAAGGATATTGGAATGGCTGTAGGTGCAATTTCATTTACAAATAAGAAACCAATTAGGAATGGTTATTACTTTAAATTTAAGAAAAAGGATGACCCATCAATGAAATTCCAAATAACTATTAAGCCTGAACAAATGATAGCAATGAAATTTAAGCCAGATTTCTTTGAAGATGGCAATGCTGTATATTATTTTTCTACAAGTGCAGAGCCAGGAATTTATGTACTTGAGGATTTAGCATTATTTGAAAATGGAGGACTATATCGATATACAGAAAAAATAAAAGGGGACATTTCCATTAAAATTGAGGAATCTAAAATTACTTATTGTGGAGAAATTCATTATGATACCCGACTAGAAAAACTAACATTTAGTGATAGATGGGAAAGAGATAGTAAGAACCTGAATCAACTTTTTCCTAACTTAAAAATAGAAAGTACAAGCAAATAAAAACTGACCATAAAAAGCGATATGAGATCCAGGCTTACCATCGCTGCGTTCGTTGTCAGTGCCAGAAGTTATGCATAATCCGAACAAATAAAATGATTAAAGAAATCCTATGAAATTTTTTCAAATAATTATACTGTGTTTATTTATAAGCGCAACGGCTACTAGTCAGGAAGACGAAAATGTAACAGTTAGTAAAGTTTCTTTTGGAATTAATTTGAACTCCTATTTTGGTGGAGAAACTCTTTACTTTAATGAAAATGGAGGAATTCCTCGTATTTCATTAGGTCCTTCTTCTGAATTTAAAATTACCATTCAGAATTCAATTTCAGATCGTCTATTTTATAAAATCTCACTGCCACTTTACAATACGTCACAAACAATTGATCAACAGAAAATATCTTTTAGAACTGGATTAGACTTTGGATTCACATATATACCTAAACTAGAAGCTAGAATTAAACCATTTTTAGCTGTTGCCTTTACAACCTTAAATTATGAGCATATAAATGGTTTTCGTCCTAACTCCTACGGCCCAAAAATAACAAGAATAAACGTGCCTATAACTATTGGATTGAGTTTCTCATTTAGTAATAGTAGATTAATGGCTGGTCTAAACTATAACACTTATAAACACTTCTATTATTATGGGAGTAATTTTGCGAGCTTTGGCACAGATGTGGGAAGGTTTAGTATATCTTTATCTTCCGTATATGATTTCAATTATAATAACTCAAAAACGACAAAACCAATTAATGACGTGCTAAGCGGCCTATATTTTAGTTCCTCAGCGATTATTACAAATTGGGTAAGACTATCAGATTTTAATCAAACAGATAATACAAGGAAATTTATTTCAAAGCCGAACTTTAGTTTCTCACCTGAATTCAATATTGGATTGGGTGTAGATATGTGGGATATTGGTATAAACTATAGAAAAGAAAAAACATCTACCAGTTCGTTCGATGTATTGCAAGAATTATCCAGAACCTCAATCGGAATTGAATTACGTAGATCGTTTAATTTCAAAAGTCAATTTTATCCTTTCGTAGCTGTTAATCCAGCTTATTCCAGATTAACATTTCATGAAAACTATTATAACATTGGTAATATGGTGTCATCTAATAAGCTTTCTTTTAGAGGTAAAGTGGGTATTGAGTACTTTCCTTTAAAGTACAAGAACATCAGTATTTCAAGTGCTATTTCATACACTATGCCGTTGAAACTTGAGATTACTGAAAATAAAAATATTAACTTCACAAGCATTGAATTCAATATTATTGAACTAAAATATCGATTGAACTAGTGCTCTGTCAAGATAAAGAACTTAATCAAATGTGGTTCTTTTTCCAATTTTCTGCGTTAAAAATACTCGCCGAACAATGATCATTTATTAGATGTAGTCTAAGCTGTGGTACAGTGCCCACAGTTCAGAACTAAAATCGTTTGCGACGATTTCTTTACGCTCTTCTTCTTGATCTTTTAAAAAATAACTGCCATTATAATTTAACTTTTTATCTTGACAGAGCACTAGAAAGACTATGCATAACAAACAAGATGGCGATCATACTAAAGGGCCGAACGACAAATCTAAAACCCATTGATGGCAATCTTGCTGGATATACCTTAATTCAATCACTTAATGCAAAAGTAAAAAAAAACTTATACCGATGAGAATTATTTTTCAAAGACGATGATACACATGACTTCATCGAGACAAATAATTCTGTCGCCATTAAAAAGACGATAAATGTCTTTAAAGACAAGCTTCGCTTCTTCCTTACTCAAAATGAATACATTGGAAAATAAAATTTTCGCAAACCAATTTATTTTGTTTGTGTTGGTTGCCATGAGAATTTTCGAATCATAATCATCACCATTTTTTGTAAATAATAAGATTCATGTCAAAATCGAAGAATAGTATAATGGACAGTAAATCATTTGATTCCATCGACCAATATTTTGCTCAGCAGCAGGAAGATGTTGTTCCTTTTTGGCCAATATAAAACAGGTCATAGCTGAAGTAGCCCCTGTCTATTATTCACCAATGGTTAGCATTAACTAGATAAATGTCAATTTCAGTAAATACCACAAAATAAAACTCAAGCATGAATATCCACATAATATTTATCATCATTGGACTTTTCTCATCGATTTTCGCTCAGTCTCAGGATCGAAAATTAATTTATTTACAAGGCAAAGTCGATAGGCTGGTAGAGCTATCCGGAGAAGTTTTTTTTGAAGCACCACCTGAATATCAGATCATCAATTCAGATCTCGGCGGATTTGGAGGTAAAAATTCTTTTCAACAAATCGATTATCACTTTACCGGTTTTCCGATTTTGGTGCGCAATAGAAGTAATTTTAACTTTTTCCTCATTGATCAAAACAAATCAATCAGTCATTATTTTTATAAAAAATACAGTGGAATAGGAAGACTACACGAAGGGTATTATCTGGCTTCGTTTATTGATGATAAAGGCATGCTTCAAGAAACAAAGTATGAATTCACTGACCGATTTGGGACGCCAATCTTTATTACACAACAAGGTTATCGGGATGCATCTTATTTTTCTGAAGGTTTGGCACCTATTAAAATCTGGGGAAAAGGTTGGGTTTACATCAATGATCTAGGGCATGAACTAGATCTTATTCCAGATTCTTTAGGACACATGGAATGGGCACATCCTTTTAAAAATGGACGTTCATTGATCAAAAAAGTTGTTTACAAGCAAAATAATCAAAGTATTGAGCCTTACTATATTTCAAAAAAGGGAGAAGTTTTGCTTGCTGTCAAAAGTTTATTTCCAGAAAGGGAGATAACAAATATATCTGACTATAAAGGAGGAGTTGCTTGTGTTCAATTTAAATTGCTGAGTGATAAAGAATACAAGGGGATGCCGGTAGCTTTTATAGATACTATAGGAAAGATTATTCTGGATGTTGATGCCGCCATAGATTTTAAAGTGGAGGGTGATGGATACATTACGATTCAAAAAAAACTTGCTGACCAAAAGTATCTCTGTGAAATCTATGATAAAACAAGCCGAATGTTGAAACTACCGGAAAATGTTAACCATTGTAAATATCTGGGAGAGAATAAGTTTATGATAGGATGTGATATACCTTTTGGCAAACCAAGTGGTAAAGCACGTTATTATATTTTTGATGCTAAAAGTGAGAAGATCATCCAACCGTATAGCGGTGGCAATTGTTTGGGCGTAATAGACAATAAGCTCATCATTAAAGGGGCAAATGAAGAAATGGTCATTCGTGAATTGGGAACCGAAAAAGTGATCTATCAATCTCAATTGACAGACATGAAAGTGATAAACCTCGATGCTTATAAAGGGAAGATGGAAGATATTTCGATATTCCACTGCCAAAAAGAAGAGTGGTTGCCACGCATCAAAGAGATGAAAAACCTAAAGGAGTTGACATTGTCAAATCTTAATATCATACAATTGCCAGAAATAGCTAATCCAGGCTTACTTCAATTGTTGAGAATCGATGGATGTAGAAACTTGAAATCTTTGGACATGCAAATCAACAATGTCAAGCAACTTTCCTTGAGAGGATGTTTGAGCCTTACCAACGTCCTGGAATACATAAGGAATCAAAATCATTATTACACCTTTATATCATCAATATGGATGTAACATCAAGTGTTACTTCAGAAATTATACATTCATACCCTAAAGCAGTCATCAAAGGTGATGCCAAGGCTGCAGATTATGAGCTCCAAGAATTTATTTATGGCTTTTAAAAATCAAGAAATGAAAAATTTTAATCCTGTCTTATTCATTTTATTCTTTTTTTCAACATCATTACTTGTGAATGGCCAAAAGAGTGAATGGCGAATTCCACTAAAAGTTGGAGCTCAATTCGCCGTCATCGATGAGAATGAAAAGGAAATTTTTCCTGCTGAGTATGATGATATTAGAGTGTACAACGATCAAAAAATATTGCTATTGTCAAAAAATGGTTTGTGGGGAGTATATAGTTTCAGTGGTCAAAAATTGCTCGATCACGTCATGGCAAAGGTAGGTTCAGGCTATGGTCAAGCCATTGTCGAACAAGTTAAAATTGCAAATTCAGGATTATCTTCTAAATCAAATTCAGGACTGACCGCGATAAATGATTTCCATGCCAATGTAAAATATTATGTCAACCCAAATAAGTTACTTCCGTCTTATAAGCCATATTCTAACCAACTATACAGAGGAAGCGAAAATGTATATACCATTCCCGAGAGTATCAACAATGCATTTTATGTACTGAATCGTGATCGTACAGTAAATGTTATTGATTCTACAGGAAAAGAAATTTTGCCTTATGCAAAGAAAGATATTCAAATCATTAACAATCAAGTTTTTGCGGCCAAAGAAAATGAAAACTTTGCACTTTTTCAACGTGATAAACAAGTCAGCCCTTATGAGTATTTAAGCGTAGTCAAAACATACAATAATGGAAATTTTATTGTCACCAAAAATGTAAAAACGCCTAATATCATAAAGAAATTCTACTACTTTTTTAATAAAGAATGCATGGTGATTGACTCAAGTGAGCATTATCCAGATAGTTATGAAGAAAAGTATATCATTATGAATCATGAAAAAGGGTTTGTACTATATACTAGTGACGGCAAAAAAATATTTAATAACCAAGAATATAAAGGTAGTTTATTCAATCTGGGTAGTCAGATTTATATTACTACCAGCCAAAACTATAAAAAAGGAATTATGACACTGTCGGGCGAAGAAATCATCAAGCCGCACTGTGAGATTACAAACCATTATGGAGCAAAAATGATATCCGTTTGGTGTGATGAAAAAGTTATCATTCGTGATTCTTTAATGAATGAGATTTTCACTATAGAGAATGCTGAAGATTGCACGCCCATCGTTTCAAAACAATTGTACATCATAGGGTTTAAAGATCAATGGCGAAGGAAGTATGGTGTTGTGGATGAAAACAAAAATGTCATCATAGAACCAAAATGGACTTCGATCACTTGGGCCAATTGCAATGATTTATTGTATATGGAAAATGATTCGATAAGGGCTATAGGTAGCTTAGACAAGCGAAATCTGGTGGTGTCTCTTCCCAAAGAATGGAGGTTGACTATTTATCCTAATTGTACTTATATTACAGCGAATCACAATGAAGGGTTGTTTAAGACATACGACATGCAAGGAAAGGAGTTGATGTCAGGAAATCAAAAGGAATCTATTGAAAATCAAAAATATGGACCTCACAAATATAAAATCGTAGGCGAAAGCAAATCCTATGTTTTAGAAGATAAAAATAAAGTGCGGGTTCTGAATGAGACCTTTCAGGAAATACTGGCAATCAAAGATGGAAATAATGAGTCCATTTATATCTGTCAATTTTCTCAAAAAAATCACCCTACGACAAAAACGTTAAATAATGACCTAAAAGTAATTACGCCACCTGGATATAGCGTTCCAGCAAGTTGGCAGCATTATAATAAAAACAACCCCGGTACCCTCATCGTCGTTAATGATGCCGATGGTACTGCGAAAAGCTACACTCCGCGAATAGGCATATGTGACTTCAAAGGCCAATGGTTGGTCAAACCATTCAAGGGTGCGGTCAAACATGTTGAAAATGGCGTATTTGTTTTGAAAGATTATGATCAGAGAAAATTGAGAATTGTAGATCCATCAGGAAACAGAACAAGTAACGAAGATTTTGATGATGTGGAAATGGGTGGAGGAAGTGACTTCTTTCAAAACAGAATGTTGGTTAGCAAAATTATGGATCCTGATTTCATTAAAAAGTTGAAAGCTCTCAATTTGGATAATATTGATCCTAAGACATTGACCGAAGAACAGACAGATGTATTGATGGAGAAAATAAAAACGCTAGGCAAGCCAAAGATGATTTATGGTTACCTGAATAGCAAAGGAAAAGAAGTCTTGCCTTTGCAGTATGTTGCTGCCAAACCTTTTCCTATGCAGGGTATAAAAACACAGGTAGCCATAGAACGAAAGGGAAAAACATATAGTCAGATCATCGATACATCTGGTAGGGTTTTTCTGGAATTGGAATTGGATGAATTGGAATCATTTGATCAAAAAGATACTACTATGTACAAAGGGAATAAAGACGGATTATGGGGCATTGTAACGCCCAAAGGAGCATCATTGACACCATTTCAATTTGATGAAATCTATCGTTTGGGTGGTGATTCATTTTATGCTAGTCAAGGCGAAAGCAGATACCTTATCAACAGTGAATTTAAGGTGCTTGACCTAGGCAAGTGGTATAATGTTCGTCACAGCTACACCAATGGATTTTTCAATGTGAAGTTTATAAACAAAGATTTGAAAAGTCCTTATACATTTACTTTTTATAGTGATGACCTGAATACACTCGGATCGGTTGTCGGTGTAGATATATCAGATTCATTCAATGGTAGTAAATTGCCTAAGGGATATGTAATGGTCAAAACAGACTTCCAAAATAAAAGTGATTATATCTACGATATCGTAAGGCAGAAGAAAGTGCAGAGGTGATCTTGTTAGTATTTACTGTAGGCGACACTACGTTTTATCATGCAGTTTTTGGTAAGGAATAAGATGACAAAATGGGGAATAAGATCATTAAAATGGCTATCTTATTCCCCAACTTATCCAGATCATTAATGAGACGGCGAAACCTTGATTTTGGACTGAGAACGAGTAGTTTGATGAGATAGTGAAACCTTGATTTTTGGCATGTAATCTGGTTGCATGCAATACTAAATGGGGTAAGTTTTATGTTTCAACTTTCAACGATGCTTAAATTTTAAAATAATTATACTTAGTGGACAATGAGTAGTAATTAAACACCTGCCGCTAGTCGAGTAGACGGCCCCACCAACCGAAGCTGATGGGGAGCGTGTCTTCAGTACAATGCTAAATGTCAAAACTTCCAAAAATCATCCTGAAATATACCGTCGAGAATTATTTTTCAAAGACGATGATACTCATGTCTTCATCGAGACAAATAATTCTGTCGCCATTAAACTCAATATGAATACATTGGAAAATAAAATTTTTGCAATCCAATTTATTTTGAGTATAAATCTAATTGTGATTTTGCTTAATAATTTTAATCATTTTTTTTGCATTGCTGTTTTTTGGGTCAAGTTCTAATGATTTTTTATAATACTGCAAAGAAAGGTCTAACTGTTTATTTTTATAATACGCTTCTCCAAGGCTGTCGTGTGCATTGCTTGATTGCGGAAATTCTTCTGTATTCAATTTCAGTACTTTTATTGCCGAAATCAAATCTCCATTTGAAAGATAGTGATAACCAATAGCGTTTAAACTGCTTTCTAAGCCATTAAAATTATATGCAGTCCTCGTTGTACTTATTGTATTTTCAAAATGTTTTATACCTTCATCAACGGATTTTAGTTTAATAACTTTCATCAGGTCAATGGATGCCAAAGGTTTTGGAAGTTCAGCTTTTACATCGTATAAAACGGGAAGAATATTATTGGAAATCCCCACCAAATCTTCACCTCTCATTCCTGCTCTTGTGTTGTCAAGCAACACTACAAAAATGCTATCTTCCGGTATTCTAGCCATATAACCTGAATAACCTGTAAGTCCACCATCGTGACTTATTAAAGTTATATCTTTATTTGTGCCTGAATAATTCTTCATATTATTTACCGCAACACCATAACCATAGTTGGGTAAATATTTTGTACACATTAGTTTTTTGTTTTCTGCATTTAATAATTTGTCCGTATAAAAGGACTTATCCCACAAGAACAAGTCTTCAACTGTGCTGTAAATTGTTCCTGTTGAAAAAGCATACACTTTTGGGTTTACGCTTTGTGCTGCAATATACTCTCCCATATAAAAGTAGTGTCCATTTGCTAAATCAGGAATGACTTGACCTGGATATTCAACTCCTGAATTTTTCATACCCAAAACATCAAATATTTTTTCTTGTAAAACAGTTTCATATGATTTTTCAGAAACTGCTTCTATAATCATTCCTAAAATATAGTAGCCTGTATTGCAATAGCTAATATTTTTTCCTGGTTCAAAAAGTAAACTGTCTTTAAAATATTTTAATGCAAATTCTTTTGGGTTCAATTCTTCTTGTTCCATTATTGGGGTTGTGCCATCTGTGTAGTTGGGTAAACCCGATGTCATACTCAGCAAATGATGAATGGTTAGTTTGTTCCCTGTATTTTTAAAATACCACGGCAAATGTTTACTAATTTTGTCATCCAATTTTAGTTTGCCTTCTTGTTTTAATTGAAGAATGATTAAAGCAGTAAACTGTTTTGTTAAAGACCCGATTCTAAATTTTGTAATTGGTGTGTTATTAATATTCCAGGCAAAGTTTGCTCTACCAAAACTTTTTTTAAATATTTCTTTCCCATTTTGCGCAATTAAAACACTTCCATTAAATAAGTCGTACTGATGATACTTTGAAAGTATATCATCCATCTTTTTTGCTTTCTCTGCCGTAGAATTATCAAGTGTAATTGTCTGTTTCGGATACTCTTTAAATGTATAAGATTTATGCACAATCTTCCAGCTACCTGCATATTTCAGCAGCAATAAATAATCAATAAAAATCCTCCAACCGGGAACAATAATTTCTACTTTTGCAATGGCTGCATCTTTCTCAAAGTCCACTGAAATAATACGCCCGATTCTGTTTGATTTTTCACCCTCCTTGAAATTGGCAATATACTGCTCCCCTGATCGGGTCCATAGCGTGTCTTTAGCCACAGTATATAAATTGAAGTCCGGATGAAATGCCTTTCTAAGTCTTTTGGGTTCTCCATTTGCCGTTCCTTCGATGTAGTCCATCAATGTTTCTTTAATTTGATCTAAGTCACTTTTCTCTTTTGTATCACTTAGCTTGCCTTCATTTAGTTGTTTGATGATTTCATTGGCTACGGATGCAACAGCTGAAGGATCCTGCCCTGTGACGAATCTACCATCCACAACATAAAAATTGTCTTTATCAGAGAATACAAAGTGTCCTTTATTATCATTGATGGCCTTATCCATAGCAAAAGGAAATGTTTTGTAATAGGCTTCATTTCTATCTTCCTGAGCATCAGGGTAGCCGGTTATTTTTCTTCCTTCGTAAAGAGAATTCCCATAATCATCTTTAAGATAAACCATGCCCGCAGTTCCATGACATAGGGAAGAGACAACTCCATTTTTATGGTAAATATTTCTGGCAATTTTTTGAATGGTTGTATCTTCCGCTACACCAAACATGGCCGCTCCACCACCACTATAGTAAATAGCCGAATAGTTGTCAGCAATTATTTCCGAAGGCTTTAAGGTATGTGCCAACTTGTCCATAAATAAGCCATCATACAGATACTTTTTTTGTGTAATATTTGAAGTACTGATATACCCGATAGGAATGGCGCCACCTTTAGGGCTTATAATGTCCACTTCAAAGCCAGCATGGGTAAAAATATCATAAGGTATGACAATTTCACCAAAATGATTGGATGTATTGATTTTGGTATTCCCGTAAAAGTGCTGATTGGATGTAACGAATAGGACTCGTTTTTGGGCATGTAAATTTAAAAACAAAAGAAAAAGTCCAGAGACTAAAAACAGTTTACTCATTTTACACAATTTTATTGATCAATAATGAGCGCAAATGTCGATCAAACTTACTCTCAGAAGGATTTAATCTATAATTTAGAAGTTCGGATCTATAAAATAGTACTCATTTTGAGATGGACTTTTGATATTCTGCAGGAGTTAGGCCTGTTATTTTTTTAAATGCAGTGAAGAAGCTTGATTTCGAATTAAAACCAATATCATACCCGATACCTTCAATAGTATGATTACTTTCTATTTTTAATAACTCTTTTGCTTTTTCAATCCGGCATTCTTTGATGAGATCTGAAAAGGACTTCCCCAATGTCTCGTTGACGTATTGAGATAATAAATGCCTGCTTACTTTGAGTTCTTTGGCAGCTTCTTCCAGGGTAAAGTTGGAATTGAGAAATAGTTCTTTTTTAACCATCATTGACAATTTCTGCTCTATCAGCAATTTTGTATCTTCATCAATAACTTTGTTTTTATATCTTTCTTTTTCTTCAAAAATATTCGAATGTTTTATGTATCTGAATACAATCAGTAATAAAATCAAATAAAGTATAAAAGTGAAAGATAATGCACCTACAATATAGGATGTATACGAACCAATAGTATAAGCCAGCCAAATAAACAAAATACCAAAGTAAATACTGAGTAGCCACACCTCAATGTTTTTTAATGACTCCTTTTCTTTTATCTTTTGAAAGATCAGTTTTATAAACTTAAATGATACAATAATATACGCCAGCCACTGAAGGTAGATACCAAACACGATCCATTCACTCCATATGGCTCTGTGATCCACATAGGGATATAAAGCTCCGAGCATAGTGATTCCCAAAATGTAGGGGAGCACATGTACTTTCCAATTTGTTTTTGCATAATCTGTGGTAGACTTTAGGTACAAATAAAGAAACGGGCCAATAAGGATACAACCGGAAAGCCCTATTTGAATGAATATATTTGCTAAATTCGGATTGAAATAAAAAAACACTGACTTAATAATACGAATGCTTAACACAAGCATCAATAAGGATAAATAGTAGTTTGAAGAACTTTTTTTACTGGCCATTAAAGCAAAATAAGCAGAAAGAATGATGCCGTTAAAGCCTCCTAATGCACTAAAGAAAAATAGAAGTTGATTATCTGCGTTCAAAATTTTTATTTTTTGCTAACCCCGTCCACCAATGGAGAAGCTACCATTTTTCCCTCCAAAAGTAGCCAATAACGTTTAATTTGTATCTGTCTTAAGCCTTTTTTATTTTGGATAGAAAGGAAAATGAGATTGTAAAATTAATTACCTTGGAATAAACGATTTAACTTCGAAAGAAAAGATTTTCTTGAGATTTCCGGCGATGATGAAACTTAAACAAAACCACTTAGGACTTAGTAACCTATTACCGATGGATATGAAAGTCGTCAGCATGACAAATGATATCCCTGTCCAAGTGACATTAGTGTTAGAATATAATTTCTACCGACTTCATTAAAGAAAAGGCAAGCTTATCAATATTCTCAAACTTTGAGTGATAAGATGAAATATTTGCCAGAATAATTATACCATTTTTATCCTTCACATCAATTACCATTGAGGATGAGTAACCACCAGTACCTCCATTATGCCAGTTCCATTTATTGCCATTTTTTCTGTTTATAATAAACCAACCCAATCCTACATCTCTGAATTCGTTTTCCTCAAAGGTTTTAATTCGTGTAAGATTCAGTTCATTATTACTATCGTCAAACTGCGCCATTGCAAATTTTGACAAGTCTGCAACTGTTGAGTAAATTCCGCCTGCTCCGATTAATGCACCAGGTGTCCAATTGGCGGTTGGCTTTCCTTTATCGTTTAGTCCTTCAACTAAAATATCGGTAACTTTTGTTTTGTCTGTGGTGCTATGGATCATATTATATTTGTCGAATATCATTTCTTTTGCAAGTTCTTCATAGCTCTTTCCAGATAGTTTTCTTAATGAATAAGAGACTAATCCCATTCCTAAATTTGAGTATTCGCTTTTACTTCCTTTGGGATAATCTAAAGCAATATCGTTTTTTAGAAAATCATCAAGTTTTTTAACATCATAACTTTTGTATGGATCTGATTGATTGAAGATAGCTGAAAAACGTAAATTACCCGGAAGACTTTGGAGACCAGAAGAATGATTTGCCAATTCTCTATACGTAAATTCTAAGCCATCATTAAACGGAAAATCAAAAACCGAATTAATCTTATCATCCAATTTTAACTCACCTTTTATTACAAAATTTGCAAGAATAGTTGCCGTAAAAACCTTTGTTATTGAACCAATTTCAAAAGCAACATTGCTATTTTGTATTGAAAATAACGTGTCATTTATTCGCTTTAGTCCGAAATAAGTTGTTTGGCCATTTTTTATTACGGCAATAGCAATTTGGGTACTATTAGGAAATGTATTTGTGAATTTGTAAATACTATCCAGTTGTCCAGTAATTAAACTATCGGATTTTAGATTATTGAACGCAGGTTTGTCCAAGGGTGGTCTCCCACATCCTAGTAAACAAAGGATGAATACTATTCCAAATATTATTATTTTATTTCCTATCACTTGTTTCATTTTAAGCTATTACTGAATTTTTTACATGAAAAGTGGAACTTCTAATACAGAAATTTCTACTAAGGACATAACTCTAAACTTATCCCGGGTCTGTCCAGTTGTCCGCAAAACTCCTGCTTTCGACAAGCCGTATTTGGTCGTCAGGTATTTTTCATCACAACTTGTAATCTATCAATTTGATATAAATGTCTAATGATATGGTTTATATAAAACTGAAAAGTATCGCCCAATTTAAGACTGATTAAACTTGTAATGGAAGTCTCAATTTTTACTTTATTCAAACTTACATTTCTCGATTTATTTATTAGTTCCAAAAGTTTGATTTGTTGGTTTATAAATTTGTCTATAACTTTTTTGTCAAGGTTCAAATTTAAAGGATTTTTGTCTTTAAACGTTTTCATTTTATTCAGCTTTGCCTTCGGCAACATACTTTTTGCAAAATAATTTCCTAAAATTCCACTATTAAATTCAAGCTCAGCCTTTGTGTTTGAGTTTTCTATTTTGCTTTCCATTTGTGGCAGATAAAAGTCTCCATACAAATTCAAATGTTCAAAACATTCCAAAATGTTCCATGAAGTTTCATTTTGTCTCCACTTTAAACTATTTAAATCAACATTCATTAATTTTTCAGCTTGATTAATAGCCTTGCGAGTATCTTCTATGAGATTTTGTAAGAGCAATTCTGAATTCATGCCTTCTTATATTTTCTTGCCAATAAGATAAGAATGATTGCTATTACGGTGAAAGTTGATTCTATAAAAATCCATTGCTTTACAAAATCTCCCAGGGCGCCGTCTGTAAAGATCGTTATCATTCTTGAAATCGCATAGGCACCCCAGAAAAGAGATAAAAACAAAAGTCCTTTGTAGTAATCTTTAAATAAGAGATAAATTAATTGAATGGTAATCACTAGACCAACCCCACCATAAATACCTCTTATGGAACTTATTGCATCCGTATTAGGCAATTTTGTTGCTACCAAATCCATAGTAGATTGTGGACTAAATAAAGAGAGTAAGGCTATATAACCTAAGCTTAAAGATGAGAACCCAATAAAGACTTGACTGCTGATTTTTACATTTTTTAGTGTATTCATTTTTTTTAAATATTTTAATGGCACAAAGTTGCGATGCTTATTTAAAAAAAATCTTGATCGAAATCAAGACTTTTTTAACCGGGATAAAGTCTCAGCGCTCATTCTTAAATAATTTGCAATATGCCTATTTGGTATTTCTTGAAATAGATGGGGACTTCGTTTTAAAACTCTCTCATATCTTTCTCTTGGCGAATTTGTTAGAATGTCAATTTCACGTTCCATTTGTTGAAGTACCAAATTTTCTAAGATTTTGATCCATAATTTTCTGTTGGTTTCATTTTCTAAAAATTTATCAAATTGAACTTTGTTTACCACTTTTACTACTGTCTTTTTTATGGCTTGTATATATAAGTCGGATGGTTTTCCTGTCAAAAAGGAGTCTAAAGAAACAATTAAATTATCTTTGTAACCAAACCTAATAATCTGTTTTCCATATTCATACAGCACAAAAACCTTCAAACTTCCACTTTCCACACAATAGATGTTTGTGTCTATGCTACCCTTCACTTTCAGAAACTTGTTTCTATCTATGGTTATGGTCTTGTCTGCAAGTTTAACAATTTCTTTCATTACCTTTTAATTATGTGGTTGGGTATAATTGCTGCAATCTGTTTAAAATGATGAACCAATCATGTATTTTATCAACTAATACTCCCATTTTTATGATATTTTTTATTTGCATCTACTTCTTTTTATGCCTTTCCTCCCATAGATAATTGGAAATATTCTTTTTTTCTGCGTGAAACTTCAACTGTAGTGTCATCTGACAAGTTGAGAAATCCTTGTTTATCATACGATTTGATGTGAAGAGGGTTTACCAAATGTGATCTGTGTACCTCAGGAATTTATGCCCCTTTAAGATATCATCATATTCTTTTAGTGTTTTGGCAGATAAAAACATCTTACCAGAAGTGAAATAAATACGCGTATAATTGCTTTCAGCCTGTAATCTGATGATGTCTTGCAATACCACATATTTGATTTCACCTGAGCCTGAGAGTGCAAGTTTAAAATTGGATTTGTCTTCTTGTTGTATGTTTTGTATAAAATTATTAAATAACAATTGACCTTCAGGGGCAAATATTCGCTTTGCTTTATATCTACTTATTGCTTTTATGAGCTCTGATTCATCAATAGGTTTTAGTAAATAATCCAGGGCACTAAACCGTATTGCTTGAATGGCATATTCATTGTATGCGGTGGTGAAAATGACTTCAAAATTCCATTGTTTTATTGACATCAACAAATCGAAACCACTTTGATGTGGCATTTGAATGTCCAGAAATACAATTTCAGGCTGAAACTCATCTATTATAGCAAGGGCATCCTGCACACTTCTGGCCGTTCTTATCTCAGTAATCTCGGCACAATACTGCTTTATTAGCCACTTTAATAAATCAATGGAAGATTGTTCGTCATCGACGATCATTGCTTTTATCATAACTCTTCAGGATTGTAAAATGGTAAGATAATGCTCACTTTTGTTCCTCCGGATGTCCCACTTGCGTCACAGATATCTTCTATGTTAAACTTAGCGGATTTTCCGGTTTTTTTATGAAATAAATCTAATCTTTCTTTGATGATTTGAATGCCTTTACTTTGGTGGGTTTTGGCGGTGATATTATTTTGTTTTATGAGAGCTGCCTGATTTCTGCCCACACCATTGTCTTCTATGGTACAAATAATATGTTTGTCTTTAAAATTGGTAAATGAAATTTTAAGTTTTTTTTCTCCATCTTTATGCAGGAGTCCATGCCAAATGGCGTTTTCTGCAAAAGGCTGTATGAGTAATGATGGCACAAATATCTCACTGCTATCCAGGCTCTGATCTGCCGTGATTTCCCACTTAAATGACTGATCAAATCTCAATGACTCCAGTTCTATGTACATTTTAAGAATTTTTATCTCTTCTTCCAATGGCAAAAAATTTTCAGATGCAAAATTCAAAAGCGACCTGAGAAAATTTGAGAATACTGTCAAATATTTATACGCCCGTTGGGTTTGTTCAGAAACGATTAAATGTTGGATGGCGCTGAGCGAATTGAAGAGAAAGTGAGGATTCATTTGCAACCTTAGATTTGAGAATCGCGATTCAGCCATTTTGATATTGAGTTCCAACAACTCCAACTTAGTTTTTTTCATAGCTTCCAGCGCCAGTGCTTTGGATATTTTGGCACCGCAAATGATAGACAAAGTAGTGAGGTTCTTTTGATGGTCATCTGTATAAAAATTCTTTTTGGAATGTTCTGAATCTATTACACCGATCACCTTTCCTTCGTGTAGAATAGGTATTGAAATTTCTGAAGATCTGGCTTTATCATCCACTATATATCTACTATCCTTCGATGTATCATTTACTATGATACTTTTGCCATCCAGTGCAACACTTCCCACGATCCCTTGTCCTATTGGAATTTCAATTGGATTTTTTATTTCATAAGGATTAGGACTTTTTGAACCCATTGCTGCCTTTTGTATCAAAACTTTTTTTTCATCATCCAAAAGATATATCACACAGTCTTCAAACCCAAATCTTGCGATAACATTCCGGCATATATCCCATAAAATATCATCTACTGTCGAATGTTCATAACCTGAGTTAGCAAAATAATCAATAGTAGACTGCATCTCATATCTTTTTTTCTTATTTAAAAAATATTGATAAATAATATAGCCAAGAGACAACAGTAATAGCAAGCTCAAAAATCTAAACCAATTTTGCTCCCACCATGGGTAATCAATTTCGATGTTTATTACATAAGGTGCTTCATACCATTTGATACCATCTCTGGAAGCTTTAAGAAAAAAAGTGTAATTACCTGAAGGCAATTTATTGTAAATAGCTTGTCCCAGACTTACCGGATTTTGCCAGGAATTATCCAATCCCACCAATTTGTATAAAAACTTTGTTTTTGAGATTCCTGTCAATTCTCCTGATGAAAAATTGAAAATCAAACCTTCAGGGTTGTAAGGAAAATGATATTTTACACTTTCAGTCAATAAAAAAGTAGTATCTCCATATCGTAAGGTACTTATAAATGGCCTTACCGGTTCTGTCATGGCGGTCATATTACCAGGGAGAAACCAATTAATACCTTTATCTGTGCCCCAAAACATCTCGCCTGTTTTTGCCTTATGGGCAGATCTCATCCTGAAACCACCGTGATT
Source organism: Saprospiraceae bacterium (assembly GCA_016714445.1). Classification (GTDB taxonomy): domain Bacteria; phylum Bacteroidota; class Bacteroidia; order Chitinophagales; family Saprospiraceae; genus OLB9. Next base: position 271,017 of record JADJNF010000010.1, read on the forward strand.
AAATCCATGGCCATCTTCAAAAATAATAAATTTATTACTACTTGGGTCATAACGTAAAATACAACTCAAATTACCTATCCACATGTACCCGAGACTATCCCGGAGTATGCCCTCACACCTATTGTTTTGCAAACCATTTTCCCTTGTGATTTTTTTTATTTTGCCATCTTTTGACAATATAGATAAACCGGCACTTGTTCCAAAATATGTGTTTTCAAACAAGTCCTGATTTATAGCAAAAACATTATTGTCAGTAAGTCCTTCCCGAACACTGTAATTTGTCAAATTATTTTGCAATTTATCATAACAAAAAACACCTCTAGTCGTTCCGATCCATAATTTTCCTTTTGGATCTTTCCAGATAGTATTTATTATGGTCTTACTAAGATTTGAAAATACAGTGTCACCTTTGAATAATTTTATACTCTGATTGTTTTTATCAATCATACACAGACCTGCCCGTGTTCCTATCCAATGATTTCCATCCATATCTTCACAAATTGCGTTGATCCAATTGGATGGTATGTGGTCAGTTCCATTAAAAGAAAATTGTTTTTTAATTTTACCATCTGCATTGAATATTAGTACGCCGTTTCTTGTCGTACCAACCCAAAGGTTGCCGGATTTATCAAACGTTACGATCCTGAACGTTTCTCTGCCACTTAAATTGGTTCCATCAGGTAAGACACTAGGAATATAAGAAGTAGTATTCGTAGTCGGATCCCATTTTATAAGGCGATCCTGTGCAGCCATCCACAAAACTCCATTGTGATCTGTTGTTATAGATTGAATAAATCCATCAAAAATTTCCTTATTTGCATCAGAAAAATATGGTTTACTTTTAATTTGATTAATCTTGAAATTAAAAAAATGCAGTCCTGAAGTTAATGTTGTGACAAAGAGATAGCCACTGGTATCGTATGTCGCAGTGAATGTATTATTGCCTCCCAAACTTCTGGCATCTATCGGATCATGTTGCCATCTGAAAACCGCATTTTTTGTAATATCATACAAATATAGTCCTGAAAAAGGTGTTGTGATCAAAAATCGGGAAGAATCAATTCGTGATATATTTCTCAAATTTTTAGCAATAGGTCTATTGTCCTGATCCACTATATTTTTATACTCCATCAATATTTTTTGCCGTTGTATATTGATTTTGTAAAATACATCTCCCTCGGTGGAAAAAGCTAAAATTTCACCTTCATTTATATAGCTGACGCCGCAAAGACCAGGTATTTTCATGTTTAGTACCACCTTCATCTCATTGTAATCGATCACTGACAAATAACTGTTTTTGTAAAACGCAAAAGTATTACCATGGAGCTTGTAAATAAATCTGGTATTTGGGCTGATCAAAGAGTCAAATGGAAGATCATTTTTATGAAACTGAAATGGTTTGTTTTTTTGCTGAAAATAATGTTTGCCTCCTTTCAAAGCAAAGACACCATACTTCGGACAAAACAAGATGGTTCTTACCGTACTTACATCACTGGTGTCGCCTATAAGAATTTTATGAAATTTTCTATTTTCATCGAGCAAAGTAATATAATGAGAATTATTTCTTATCCAGATTCTGTTTTCAGGATCTATCAGAATCTTTTCTATCAAATCCGACTGAATTTCCGGGTATTTATTTTTATAATATGTTGTGATGGAGTTACCGTCAAAACTGTTCAATCCCTCAGAAGTACCAATCCACAAAACTCCGTTTTTATCTCTCGCCACCGTATTCACTTTATTATCGCTCAAACCTTCTGCTGTACTCAAATGGTAAAAAGTAGAAGGTTGTGCCAATCCTAAGTATGCTGCTGCGATACACAGGATGGAAGTGCATATGGATTTATAAATAGACAATATCATGACTATATTTAGTCGTACAAAAGTAATTATTTATACTGGCTTTTATTCAGCCTACCGAATCTCCATTTGTTTCTTTAATTGCCCCACCGTTTTTTGCAAATCTTCTATCATTTTTTGTTGCTCTTGAGTTGCTTTGATTAAAACAGGTATGAGGTCAGAATAATAAACTCCATATCTGTAGGATGATGTTTCATTTTGCTCCTTTCTATCTGACGATTTTCCATTATCACCTAAAACTACTACTTCATTGACTACTTCTTTAAGCTCCTGTGCTATCAAACCCAATTTGGTCCCACCATTAGGATCGCTTTTCCATTTAAAAGAAACTGGACGTAATTTCATGACTTCATTTAAACCATAATGGATGTTTTGAATATTGGTTTTATCCCGTGCATCTGAAGTATTGATCATGCCGTTAACTGCATATACTGTTGCCCATCTATTAAAAGCGTTTCCCAAACCAATAGTACCAGTTGTACCTGGATAAAAACTATCATTATATGCTTCTACTACTACTTCAGAATTGGTAAAATCCGGGTCAAACGCTCTGATAAATTGAAGGCGCCCAGTATTTCCATGACCTATTTTCCATGAAGAACCAGCAGGTCTCACCATTTCAAGTCCTACAAATTGGTTTGAGTTCCCGGTACTCACTCTGGCAAATGCGTCATTATTTGGGCTGTGTATTTCCAGAAGTCGTTCAGGATCTTCAGTTCCAATTCCTATTTTTCCTGATTTGGCAGTGAGGTCAATTGTACTCCCGGTGACTAAATGAACGGCACCAGCAAGACTACCAACATCGATATCTGCCACATTTCCATAATATGATCCTATATATCCGCGATATCCATTGTTTTCCCAAATGCCCATAAATGGTTGATCCGCAGCATTGATCTTAATTACCTGACCATCATTCGTCGTCGATACTTCAAGTTTTGCTGTAGGGTTTGTAGTGCCTATTCCTACGTCTCCGGCTGGCTCTATCACCATCTTTTCCAGGTCTTTTGTCTGAAAACTCAGATTGCCTGAAAGATTACCACTATTCGTTCCCAGTATTACATCATCAGATGTTGTTTTAAGGTATCCTTTGTCTACATCACCACTTCTGATCTGAATGGAAGGATCAGTACCATTGATGGTCAAGGCTGTAGATGGTGTTGCTGTTCCAATACCAATAAGACCATTTTGGTCCACGACCATTCGGTCTACCCCTTTTGTGCTGAAAGACATTTTACCCAAAAGATTATTATTATATGTCCCTAGTTTAAAATCATTGCCTGTTACGTTAAGAAAAGATTTTGCCACATTGCTATGAAGGAACTGAACAGTCGGATTCGCTGCATTGATTGATAATTTTTCCTGTGGATTATTTAGACCTATACCTACATTTCCATTGTTGAGGTTGTACATATTGGATCCATTTTTTTGCCAACTTTTGTCCAGATCAATTAATAATTCTCTCCAACCTCCGTTAACATCGCCCCTATACACCCAATACGTGTAGGTATCAATATCAAATACTGTCAATCCAATAGCAGGACCAGGAATGGATGTACGTTCCATTGTGGACATTCTTGGGAATAGGACGCCCTTAGTAGTACTACTGACATCAAGTAAGGCAAATTCATGAGGTTCAGATCCATCATTGTTGATAGCTACATTCTGAGCACTCAGTACAAATGGAAGAAGAAAGAAAATTACATTAAATAAGACTTTCATTTTTATAAATTTATATTTGCAACAAAGATATACCTACTCAAAGCCAGTATCAAGCGTTGATTATTAGGCGGTCAATTCAGCTTATTTAGTGGAAAATTTACAATTATTAATGAATTTGAAACCTACTCCCAATGGATAGAGAGTGGCCAGTATTGCTGAAGGAATCCTCATATTCATAAAAAACCTGACTTAACCTGGTAGAATTAATCTATCCAATCTGGTGAAAGTCTGACTCCGCACTCTGTCTGCAGCGAATTGAGCTTGTTCGCATTTGTCTCCCTAACGCCCCCCTGATCGATGTTCACAGGACACGTACTAGGCTAGGTTTTATTGGTTGGATATATGTCTGTCATAAATGTTTTTAACTTGTACATCACTAAATCCATACATTCCTTCCCGCTCTGCAAATTCAGAAAAAACAATTTGAAACTCTTTTGATTTGGTTTCAATAATTTCTTTTACTACCTGATCGGGTCTGCCTAAAGATTTGTCTAATGGAAATCTGTCAGCATGTGCCTGACAAACTTCATCCAAATATTCAAAACAGTCAGATGGGGATTTTGCCAATTTATTAAGTTTGTCAAAGTCGCCATTTTGATATGCAGTCCATAAATTTTTCCCCAGCTCAATATCATCGGGTGCAAATGGAATTTTTGATGCATAGGCCTGCTCGAGTTTTTCAGTATTGGCTACTCCAAATCCTTTCCAAATGTCTTCATTATTTTCGATTACCGGAAACACTCTAAATATCTTACATGTCGGATGATTGGCAAGCATTGAGATTACAAACCACATATTTGCCTGGCAAAACAAATCATTTTCAAACCAGAGACAAACTTCAGAATTGTCAGGAATATCATTCAGTTTTTCCATTTCAATAACAGTTTTGCTAAAATATTCTTTGATGGAGACATGATATGTGTCCGCAAAATATTTTGCCCGAATTGTCCAAAAGTCTGTGATGGTATCGGCATTGACATTCCCTTCTATTAAACATTCTCTACAAACTATAAAGTCTTGATTAATTTTTGTTTGTCTTAATTGATCAGCCAAACAGTCTCCGTTTAATATGTGATATGTTGTCACTTTTTGATTGTCTCCAAGTTTATACATGTCATAGTATCTTTTAACAAGTCCGTTGATAAATCTTTTCAAATAATTTTCACTTAAAAAAGAATTCGACCAATTTTCGTAACGCTGACATTGAACACCTAAATAGAAAAAATATAAACTTACTCCAAGCATTGGGATAAGCCGTTTTTCTTCTACGGTTAATGGTGTGACAGATTCGTACCCATTAAGAAAATGGTCAACTTTAGGTTGATAATATTTAGCTTCATATTTCTCAATGTTGTGGAGCTGCAAAACATAGTAAGCAATGTCTAAACAAAGCCAGCCGTTTCCACAAAAGTCAAAGTCGAATATGGTTACTTTGTTATCGTTTGTAATGTTTAGATTATCAAACCAAATGTCGAGATGGACCACTCCATGACGAACTTGAGAAATGTCAGCATTTTCGAATTCCTTGTATAAATATGATTGAGCCGATTTCATAAAAGTCATTTCTTCTGTGTCATTGGTCAAAAAAGATGATACTTTATTTAATGAGTCAATAAGAATTACTTCGGGTGAGTAGTCTATCCGATTTAACTTCTGATTATGGGTTATCTTATGAATTCGGGCCATAAGTTGACCAATTTGAAAATGTGTTTCTTCTGGAATGATGTGTTGTTTTTCACCAGATGCAAATGTAAAAAGTACCCCAAATCTGTCGCCTTCCGGAGCACCTAAAGTTTGTATGTAGTTGCTTTCTTTGTCTGTGAGTGGATAGGAGATGGAAATACTATTTTCTTTAAGTAGATTCAGCAATTTAATTTCTTCGTCAATCTCCATTTTTGATCGCCAATTTAAACTATATACTCTAAATACAAATTTGTCTGAGTTGTCAGTAACCAAATAGGTGTCATTGATCCCGGCTTTTATTAATTTGCATTTTGTGTCTTTGCTCAAAGAATATTTTTCCTGTAAAAACAGTCCTATATGTGTCGCTGAAAGATTAGAATTTGATACTGGAAAATGTGTCATTGGTCTGTTTTTTATATCTGTGGTATTCTGTTGTATTATTATAATCTCGGTATTGATTTTTTGGAATGAAATGAAACCTGGTGGTAGCCTGGGAGCTGGGATATTGATGTAAGATGAGATGCTTTACAAAGGAACCCATGTTAATTGCTTGCCTTTATACACCTAATTCTTTCCGTTGCCATGTAAATCTCACCGGGAAAATGATCAGACGAATAATACATTTTATGTACTTCGCATTCACAATAATCCTTTTTCAATTTTAATACTATAGTTCTGGGCCCCAATGGATGATTTCCACGTCCCCAATCTATAACTTCAAAGCCTTTATTTTTCAGAATCTGCACCAATATTAGTTTTTCATCTTCATCTTTGTCTACAATTTCTTTCGGCAATGTATCGTATAAATTTGGAAGTTCAATAAACTTGTAATTAGAGTTTTCGATTGCAAAATTTACAATTTTTTCATTGAATTCTATAGGTAGTTTTTTCTGCTTGACTATACAGGAAAATAATAAACCCAAAAATAATATTACCGTATATTTCATTTTTAAATGTTAGGTTTTAAAGCTTGTCTTTAGCGAAAGTCAAGTCAAAAACTTCATCACTGCTCTCAAAATGTGTATTATTTACATCCATTTGCCCAATCCATTTACATACCAATAACCATTAAATGGGGTTTTGCAATTTTGCCAAATCTTCTTTACTCATATTACCCAAAACCAGTTTAGCATGTTGATATCCCTTTTCTACAATTTTATGAAAATCTGTCCAAGCCGTCATACCAAACTTTGCCACGTCCGGATTAAAATGCAAATCCAGATACGCAATAGATTCATGTCTTTTGGCATTGCTATACATAAGGGTAGAATTGATGATAATAGACCCAATCCCCGGCAATCTATATTTTTTGTCCTTACTGGCCAAAAGTTTATTTCTGAACATCTGATTATTGGAAGGCATCTCGTCTAAGGTAAGTTTATGGTTTTTTTCCATCATAAAATCAATACCAATCACTTTGTTCATGTCTAAATTACGCATGATATCTGCCGGAAAATTATTGAAAGTACCACCATCTACATACAGCTCACCATCGATGATGACCGGTGGAAAAACTCCGGGAATGGCCGAAGAAGCAAGTAAAGCTTTTGCCATATTTCCCCTAAAAAATATAGATACATCTGTCCTGGTATAATTAGAAGCGACGATATACATAGGTATCCAGGTATCTGATATATCTATATCCTGACTTCCACTCAAATGTTTGATGGTATAATTCACCATTTTTTTGATATTCAGCCCTTTTACGAGTGAGATGAGAGGTATTAAACTCAGATCAGATGAAGGTTTGTGCAGGGTGGCCTTATAGATAGTTTCTTCTACTACATTTGATGGTCTGTCAAATGCAAAGGTGGCTGCCATCATTGACCCTACACTTGTTCCACCCAGATAGTCTATCGGAATTTGATATTCACTTAAAGCCCGCATCACTCCTATGTGGGCAAAACCTTTGGCACCACCACCTGCCAATACCAGTCCTGTCGCCTTACCTGTCAGAATCCTACCTATTCTTTTCAAGTCCTTTTCATGTCCAAGTCTGAGATGATAATGGCTTTTGACCAATGGTCGCAGACTAAGCCAGTCCATAGTTTTTCCCGGCATTTCTGTATCATGCGGATGTACCAGAACAATCGAAAAATTGACATTTATCATGTTACGAAGTTCTTCTTCCATCGATGTTAATTGGTGACTTTGTGTACTGTCTGCCATCAAAACGATGTGGTCCGCTTGTCTGAGACACTTATCATTCCAGGATGAAGGCTGATTTCCACATTCAAAAAACATAAACTCATATAGCGACTCCATATCATTGAGCCACTTAATCAACTTTTTACTTTCGTTTTTATTATCTTCTGACTTAGTTTGGTCAAGATTAAAACCGTTTTGTTGTAATAAGTCTTTATTGATGTAGCAAATATCCATACTTTGAGTACAATAATCGTACAGTGATTTTATGATTTGTGTACTATCGATGGTATCGTGTATCGGAAGAAAACAAATATTAGTAATATTGCTTTTGTGTGGTTTGTGTGTCTTCTTAATACGCTCTATAATCAGTTTGGTCACATTTAGTGCCACATCTGAATACTCTTTGATCACTTTTTCGAACAGGGCTTTGGGCAATTGTACCAAGACACTATCCCTGATGGCTGTGATGGTTGCATAGCGCGGTTCACCTGTAAAAATGGCCATCTCCCCTACAGTTTCTCCTCGCACCACATCTCCAATTTTATATTCCTGACTATCGCCATCCTTTTTGGTCGCTACCAATCTGCCGCTGAGTACAAAATATAAAGAGTCTCCTGCATCGCCTTCTTTTATGATGGTTTTTCCACCATCCAATTCTATCCAAACCAACTGATTTTCGATTTCGTTGAGAATAGTGTCATCAAATTCGCCAAATATTTTATTCAGATTATCACGAAGCAGTTTTCTATGAAATTCATTATGATGGAGAGAGTCAACATTCGACATATCGGTTTATCTATTTTTTAAATTTACAAAATAAGTCTTTATTTCTTACATATTTTAATCTGAATGGTACATAATTATACGCATGAGTATTCTTCTTTTATAAGGTAAAATCGGCTGATGGCATGGTGAAGGACAACAGAAATTTTAATTTTTTCATTGTTTTTATATTTTTTAAGTATGTAAACCTTTTATTATTTCCTGCGAAACGTTGATGGATGATGATGTTGTCTTTTTTTCTTTCCGCTCCAGTAAATAATAAGAATGCATCATTCCTTTTCCTTTTATGGCTATTTCGCCGCCATCTTCATAGACATAGGCATCCCCTAGCACATTTTTAACATCTTCCGTGATATGGATTTTCTCAGGATGGCCACAGGCTTCAAATCGGCTGGCAATGTTTACACAGTCGCCCCATATATCATACACAAATTTTTTATTGCCGATGACACCCGCAACAGCGTGGCCCGTATGGATACCGATTCTCAGTGTCAGGTTATATTTTGCCGTGTATTTTTCCTTGATGACCTGGTTGATTTCCAGTGCCATATTGGCAATGCTTTGGCAGTGATTTTCATTGGGAACGGGCAAGCCGCAAACAGCCAAATAAGAATCGCCAATCGTTTTTATTTTTTCGACTCCATACTTGTCTGCCAAAGCATCAAATTCACTGAAAATTTCATCCAACATGGCGACCAGTTCACCAGGCGGCATATTGCTGGCATATCTGGTAAATCCCACAATATCTGCAAACAGTATGGTCACATTTTCAAAGCTGTCCGCTATCGATTGGTTGCTGTCGCGCAATTTTCCTGCAATGGAATCCGGGAAAAGGCTCAGCAACAAGCGGTCTGATTTTTCTCTTTCTGTCGCCAGTAAATCTTTGTACTCGGCATTTTGAGTGAAAAAGAAATAAGCAAAATACAACGATATAAACATGCTGTCTAAGGTCACAATCGTATTAAAAATATGGAAGGTTTCGGCGGGTACATCAAAGATTGGTCCCCGAAATAAGTTCCATCCGATCACGAACAAAAAGGCCATAAAAAAAAGACCCAGATAAATAAAAAACTCTTTTTTCTCTTTCCTCGAAAACATCAAAATAGTAGCTAAAGGCACAAATACCAGATGTACTGTGATCATCGTGTCCATGCCATAATAAATGGGAGGCACACCTGTGATCACCAAAGCCAACATCAATGCCAACGACCTTCCAATCTTAAATGGCATACCCCAAAGAGCTGTCCCGATAAACAAAAGTGTGTAGCCAATCCAGGTGAAGATGACCAGCCAGAACATCTCCCACATTTCCAAATACACAAAACCAAAGGCCCAGGTGCCAATCACAAACATCATCATCAATTCAAGGATGAGGAAGATGGTGACATTTCGTTTTTCATCTTCATCAAAATGGTTGTAATGCTTTCGAATGATTTTCTGAATGAATGGTATTTTCATGGAAATAAGGTTTTGCTTCATCTAATGGAATATTTCAGTGAGGAAAACTATTTTGTACTTTGGCATATGCTACGTCTTTTGAAATAATATATACTCAAGAAATACGCCCAAAAGATTCTACTCTTTATAACACAAAGTTATACATAGAATCGACATTCACAAGAAAAGTGGGTCTGAATCTCTCAGAAGTGAACTATGTGATCATAAAACGTTTTCGAAGTATCCTGAAGCTGGAAGACTCAATGACTATAATGCTGTGAAATACCCATGTTAGTTTATGTGTATATCATGTATGAAGCCGGTGGTTGTGGATTCAGTGCCGGAGGATAATTTTTCGGGCTTGAAAAGAATGTGACTGTCGTTCATCCGGCTGAAGTTCCGAGGATGAATAAACATATTATGAGTAGTTCAAAAATGTTGAAGGTAGCAATCAACACCCATTGCAGAAAAATAAACTCATAGCCATTTATTTACCTAAAGAAGAGCAGGAACAAGCCGGAAGTATTTTGCGACAGAGAAATAAAATCACAAAGAAATTAACATCGCAGCTATGATTCTAATCTGATAGGCTTTATTAATATTCGGATAGTTTAAAGGTAGTGTATGGTTGATTTTAAACCTTGTGCCCCTTTGTCGTGAGTAATTCCTCATGAGTTTCAGCCGGTGGCTTAGTACACTTAATTATAGCTGTGTGATGTTTTCTTTTGCTTTGATTACTTTTACCGCATCAAACACATTATTGTTTTTCAACATATAATTAGCTTTATCAATTTTTTCTTGACATGGCCGGTTAGACTCTTTTAAATTCAGACTATCATCATAGACCATAATTGGATTTCTTTTGGTATTTACTTGTTGAATATCAATTGTCTTCATCTTTTAGTTTTATAATAAATGATCTATAATTTGTATTTCTTTTAAAACGTTCCCAGCCATGCTCTAGTTCCCCGAAAATCTCAAAATCTTCAATTGTTGCATCTAAATGGTTTGAAATACCCATCCTGTAAAGTCTTGTTCTGGCTGGTGTGCTTCCATATGTGTAGACCCAAGCTTTGGGATTATATTTAAAGAATGAAAATATGCAAGCTACAACAGTGGCTAAAATTTTATCTCTGTCTCCATTAGCAGAGATAGAATAATAGTCAATTTCCTTAGTTTTAGTGTTATAATCGCCAAGGCTCAGGTTGTAAAGGCCAACTTGATCTGTTTCAGAGAATATGACTTTTTAATGTATTTGCCTTTATTCCCCACAGACACAAAACTATAAACTTTGTGGTCTCTACTTATTGATGTTTGATATCGTTCCAGCTCCATTTTACTCCTTAAAAAACCATTAGTACGTAGGATTCCATTTCAACCCTGCTATTTAATAAAACCTAATTGTTTCATGATAGTAGTTCTGTCATACACCTGCGTATGTCCACATATTTTCCTATCCACAAAGTGATATATAGTTGTGCCATTTGCTTCTATCTTCTTGTTTGTTGCAGGAAATTCGCCTATTTTTCCTGTATTTGTTCCTGTCATTACCCAAGTTATTGCAACAAGATTCCCGTCTGACACAGCAGTTTTAATATCGAAGTGAATGTCTGGAAATGAATTAAATGTGTAGTTTAATCTAGTTTCGAATTCATTTACATTTAAAGTTTTACCTTCCCATGGGTCAGCGTTATCTAAATACACTGTATATTCTTCAGCTAAATATTTTGAAATATTTGCAACATTCTTTTCGTTCCAGACACTTTGCATAAATTCTCTTAATGTCGTTTCGTTATCCATTTGTTGGTTTTTAGTCTGATTAAGTATGTGGAGAACCATCTTTTCAATATCTCCTTCACCACAAAGCAAAGTGGTTAAATACCCGTCTACCCAGGGATGAAAAGTCAAATATAATCAGGATTTTTTGTTTCCGGGTGATTTTCGAAAGTTTTCCGGCGATGATAAAACATAAAAAAACCACTTTTGACTTTATGATCTACTTGCAAAGAATCAGGAGAAAACTGATTGGTGGGAAATATATCCAAGCTAAGTCAAAGTACTTTTGTCCCCCAAAGTGGGTTTTCATCCTATATGATTAATTTATCTAGTGAAGGCAAAATTTGCAAACTATCACCAGCAAAAGCCAGTAAGGGTAAATATGCGTTTTGAAATTTCTTAATATCTTTTTCCAAACGGAACACTTATGCTCAACCATGGTAAAACCAGTAATCCATCTTGTCCCGAAAAAATCGGTATAAAACCTCCAAAATCAATGGCTAATCGTTTACCCATATAACGAGCACCTCCGCTGATCAAAGCTCCGAATGAATCGATTGTTAAAAAGTAGTTTTCTGTGACAAAAGCCCAATTTTTGCTGGTTCTGATTAATCCACTGGCATTAATCACCGGATATTCGCTAAATCCTTCTTCACCAGAATAACCTACCCCAACTCCAAGTGTAAATTGTTTATCCCGGGTTCCAAAAGTATTTGAACCATACAATAGGCCAAAACCACCAACGTCCTCTCCTAATGAAGTAACAAATAAAGTTCCGGCACCAAAGGCACCTTTACCATTTTTATATGGGATGTTGAACTTAGGTGTTATCCAAAATGGCACTGTCCCTCCATATCCAAACAAAAATGTAGGTATCATACCCATGCCCATGGAAAAATTATCATTAATTCCATATGAGATCTGATTAAAAAGAACCCAGGCATTCTGATAATATCCTTCACCTTTACGCAATCCATACCCACTTGGACTAAAAAAATAGCGACTTGAATGTGGGTTTGAAGGCCAATAGTTTCCATCTTTCAGATTTGTTTTTTCCATTTTTTTAATGACAGTTATATCCTTTTGTAATATTTTTATATTCCCAACAGAGGTTTGGACTTCGTACATTTCGCCTCCCTTAAAATCTATTACTTTACCTATGTACACATTACCGTCTTTCATTTCAAAAATGTAAGTACTGTCTTGTTGTACATTAATTTGCGCATCCAATGAAATTCCTATGGACATAAGGAAAACTAATAAAAAATATTGGATAAAAGATTTCATGGTATAAATTTTTAAATTATTTAATATGTGGCCGTCTACTCTATTATGGGCTAGGCTTCTTTGTCCATTATTAATTTGTTTCGTATTCAAGACCTGGGAATTTGTCTGTAAATTTATTTATGAGTTTGTGAATATTTCCAATTCCCCAATTCCTTGCAACATAAATTCTTCTCCGTTGAAAATTAATTCTGGTTCGTCATTAGTTTTGTATTTTCGGTATTTTATTTCTGTTTCAGTAAAGTCTTCTTTCTTTTTTATTAGGAGAAAACTACAACTTTTATCTTCTTTAAGATAATTGATACTGTTCTGGTCGATTAAACCTTTCTCATTTAACAAATTAATTGTTTGAAGTCCAATGTCTGATTTCTTAAACTTTCGTTTAAAGACCGAACCATTATATTTTATGTTATAAGTGCTTCTATCTTTGTCAGAAGATAGGTTGTCAAGGGCTTCTCTTATGCTATCTCTTGTGTCTTTTTCTTGTTCAGGGTCAGAGCTTATTGCATAAAGTGATGCTAAAATCAATTTTTGGTTTTTATCCCAAAAACTTGACAGCAGTTTTCTTTCTTCGTTTCCTAATGCCATAATTAATTCTTGTTTATGTCCGTCCGCTTCTTCATCAATTGAAGGTTGGCTTAAAGATTTTAAATATTCAGTTAGTATATTCTGTGTTCGTGATGAAATGTTTTGATTTAAGGCAGGTTCAATCAAATAGTCAACAATTGACTGATAGTTAATTTGGATGAACTCTTTACAGCTACATTCTGGCTCAGTCAATTCTATCAGTTCAAGTGTTGAAATTGGTGTTAAATAAACATAGATTATTATGTTGTCTTCATTTTCTTTTGGGTTAAAGAAATTAAAGTAGCTGTTAGTTTGGTCGTTGTTTTCTCTGCATTCAACTTTATTTTCTATTACTAGTTTGATGTTCTTAGTTTTTCCTTTAATCAAAAGTGTCAAATCGATATAAATGTCAAGCCTGCCCACATTTTTAATAGCGTATTCAGGTTTTATAAATAGTCTTTCAATTAAGTAATCTTCTGTAACAAATGAATTAAAAAGGTCGCTATGTTTACTTTTCAACTTGTCATTACTGAATTTTAGAATAATGTCTAAAAATTTTTTTATTGGAAATTCACCCAAGTTATGACTTTCAAGATTTCCAAGCAACCAAGCAAGGAAACCGCTATGACTTATTTCTCGTCTGCTTACTCCCAATATTTCTGAAAATGATTTTGAATAATAAAAATTTTCCAACTTTTGAAAGTCAGGGTCATTTTTGAATTTAATTATTTCATCTCTAATTTGGTCTATGGTAAAATTGTCATTCATTGTCAATGTTTTTGCGGTCTGTTAGTCTTTCCAATAACCTAAATCTCTCTAAACCTGTCTGCAAAAGGAGATAACTACCTTTCCCAATCAAAAGTAACTAAAATCGGCTGATGTAGAGATGTTTTAGCCATTTTTATTTTTGTAGAAAAAAATCTACAAATGGTGACTTTGTAATCATCTTGTATAGGACCAGGAATGGTCAAAGTACCTGACGATATTCCCATACAATACACAATTTTGTCTGTCCGTCTTTGATGAGATTTTCACCCCTACGATTAATCAATCCAACGTGGTTAAAAGTCTGGCTGTGCTGACCGTCTGTGGGGATTACAGTTCACCGCATTAGACAGTTTCATGACTTGTGCTCCGCACACCACGATAACTTATTTGAAAGATGTATTAGCTATTTTATTCTTTTTTGTTAATTAGTTCTGTAGTAAGTTCCCATATTGTTGACTTTCCAAATTCGCCAAAGTATGAAATAAATTTACCATTTTCATCAATGATTACAGCACTAAAACATGGATAATGAAATTCAAAAAATGTTTTTTCAATAAATTGATTATTATCTTTTTCCCATTTAACTTCTTCTGGATGATAATATTTTAAATTTCCATCATCTTTATAAACCCAAAAATGATTGTAATCACATATTTTATTTAGTTTTTTTAAATAATCTTTATCAAAAATACTCCAGGTAGAATTTATTTCTGTTTCATTACAATCATCTTTACCCGGATAGTAAACTATTACAGTAATTTTATTAATTAGTTCTTTATCTGGTGAAAGATTCTTTTTAATTTTAAAATTACTATCATCAAGTTTTCCGTGGTTTTTCCTTTTTATTAGAAATGATATCATTATAGTGTCGTTTTCAAAATATATGTCTAAATTTTTTTCAAAATTTTTCTGCTTATGAAAACTTGACTCTGTTATTTCTTCAAGATTTTCATTATAAAAAATCTTATTTTTTACTTGCGAATAGGCCAAATTTACTGCAGATACTAATAATAAACTTATAAAATATTTCTTCATTGTTTTTTTTTGATAATCACTGCTAACACACTGCAAAGTTGATGAAAACCCTACTACCAAAGCCGGAAGTGTCACATATTTCCAAAAGCTTCATCAACTTAACCAGTTTAAAGCTTGTCCGTCCTTTGGTGGAAAGTCGGTGTCGGATATTAAGGTAACGCTCTTCATTGGATGCACTCTCAATATAAAATTTGTGTTTAATTTAATGTCAAATATAATCAGGATTTTTTATTTCAGGATGATTTTCGGAAGTTTTGATATCTTATCTTTAGTTTGTCCACGTATTGTTGTGGTGCTTCCCCATCAGCTTCTGTTGTTGGGGAATTCATATTCGATTAGTCGTTAGTACATTTATTTTAGTATATATTTTACGCTGACTGTCGCACTAACTTTAATTTTCTCAAATTCAATTTTAGGTGCTTCATATTTTGCTTTTTCAAGCGAAGAATAACCCCGAATTTGAACACCTGATACTATTCCATGGAGTTGATTGTCAAAGTAGCCATATTAATATCTAAATGACAGGCACTCCCCATCGGCTTTGGTTGGTGGGGCCGTCTACTCGATTATGGCTGCGTAATTTTCTCCCTTTTAATTTGTTCAACCACTTTCAACATGTCAGTATTTTTAATTGCATCTTGAAACCCATCAATTTTAACTTGTGGGAATTTTGTTTTTGATGTATTAGTCTTAAGTTTTGCTTTATTTTTTACTTCTTTAACATTCATATTTTATTACTTTTTAAGTATTAGAAATGATTTATAATTGGTATTCCTTTTGAAACGTGTCATCTTATCATCAAGTTCCCCAAGTATGTGGAATCTTTCTGAAAGTTCATCATAAAAGTGGTTTATTGCCATTTGATAAAGTCGTGTTCTCGATCTTGATGTACGGCTTGTGGCTATTGGTATCCATATTAATATCTACATGAGATGTGCTAGTCATCAGCTTCGGTTGGTGGGGCCGTTTACTCGATTATGGGGAGTGATCTATATTGATTCTCCTAAGTTTCTAAGCATTTCAACAGTGTTGAAATAACACTCCATGATCAATACACACATCAGGTATTTTGATTCTAGACCTTCTATCTGGTTCACTTTTTTTCATGAGTTAAGATCGGTAGATTTTGATTCATAGCAATAATCATCAGGTAGATTTGTTTGACACCAATTTGTAAGTTCATCGTCATTTTGAAAGATTTCATCGCTAACTTTATCAATACTAATTATTAATTGTTGATTTGCTAATTGTTGGATTTTAGTCCAAAAACTTGGCAATACATCAAAGGGGTAATTCGATCGATGAGCTTGAATAAAGAAGTTAGAATCTAATATGTATGGACTCATGATTGCAGTAGTTGTTCTTTCATGAATCTAGAATATGTGTCTCCCTTTAGGCTCGTTAATTTATATGCATCTCTATATAATAATTTGTTTTCTTTGACTGCATTATTTATATAATTAGCAAATCTAAGGCTTATTCTTTTTTTCGCGGTCGCATAAAAATTTCCACCAGAACCTTGACTTTCTTTCTTTATATTTATGAAATCAATGTATTGATAATAAAAAGTAAAATATTCTTCTTTAGCAATTAATCCGCTGTCAAGAAGTCTTCTAGCAATTACAATTGGACTAACTTTAAAAATCCGACTAAGAGTTTGAATTCGCTGTTCAGTTTTAAATACCTTGTGAAGCACATCGGTTGGAACTAAAATTCTGCGGCAATTTTATCACACAGAAGTTCTAATGGGTCATTAGCAGGAATCATTTGGTTTAAGTCAAAACCAGCACTTTCGCCTAACCAAATATGAGCTAATTCATGAATTAAGGTGAACATTTGGGCTGCTTTAGTATCTGCAGAATTAATAAATAAGAAAGGAGCTAAACTATTAACTAAAACGAAACCTCTACATTCACTTACATCAATTTTTCTTTTAGTATTATTCTCTACAACTCCGTTGAAAGTGACTATAATTCCAATCTCTTCTATCTTGTAAGTAATAAAATCTAAGGTTCTTTCCCATGTTGGGTGCTTAGATGCCCAATTTGTCTGAAGATTCAGAGTATTTCAGATGTCGTTGACAACCTCTATAACATTAGAGTCCATGCTATATTTACCTACAAAGGTAGTTTTTCATAGCTACTTTCTTCCATATATTCTGTAAGCCAAGACTGTCTATCTTTTAATATTTGTATAGTGTGGTATACGTTTAAAGAAACTTTAGCGTATGCTACTTTACCAGCTCTGAAAAAGGGGAAAGACAAACCTTCTTCCGGTAATTCGTTAGAAAACATGTAACCGAAAGGAACATGGAGCCTTTTTGTGAGTTTCTCTAGTTGTTTTACAGTAGGGTCAGACTCTTCATTGATCCATTCATTTAGCTTGGGAAAGGCAATAAGAAGATCATCCAAGTCAGCATTAGTTCGCTGAATTGCCCATTTAATATTGTTCCTGTTAAAATTTTTAACTTTTGTTGCCATTTAATACAAAGATAACCACTTTTTGGAAGATTTTGTTTTTTTTCTCATTCCACACAACACAAAGGAAAGTTGATGAAAACCTTACTACCAAAACCGGAAGTGGCAAATATTTTTAATGGCTTCATCAACTTAACCAGTTTAAAGCTTGTCCGTCCCTTGGCGGAAAGTCGGTGTCGGATATTAGGGTAACGCTCTTCCTTGGATGCACTCTCAATATAAAATTTGTGTTTAATTTAATGTCAAATATAATCAGGATTTTATATTTCAGGATGATTTTCGAAAGTTTTCTATCCATGGTAATACATAAAATATACTATACTAATGCTTTGAAATCAACTCTCCAATAGGAATGATCATGGTACCTGACGATATTCCCATACAATACGCTATTTTACCTGTCCGCCTTTGGTGGGTTTTTCCCCCCGTAGGACTAATCAATCCAACGGGGTGAAAGTCCGACAGAGAGTATCCGACTGCACAGGCGGACTACCGAAACAATTTCAACAGGGCGTTCATCACATGTCAGCCGGACACGTCGAACGCTTCGTTGTTGTGCGTAGTCTTTTTGATGGTTCTATTTGACTATTTTTTTCACGTTTTCTTTCGCTTTTTCGGATAAAATATAATTTTCTTCAAATTTTTTGAATTCACTTTCTTTAATTCCACTATAGATTAGAGTACTTTTAAAAAAATCGTAATCGGTTTTTATTAATTTTTCAGATTTTAAAACAGTTCTTAACCAATTCCAAACCTTTTCTTTACCGACTTCTATTTCCAATGCAGTTACAAGAAGTGGAACATAATAGTATCGATAAGTTTCATCAATTTCACTATTTTTAATTGTTGCTAATGATTTTGGAATATAATCTTTAGTTTCTTTTAAATAGGTGTCTATTTTTGCCCGATAACTTTCTTCTCCTAACACATCTTTTACGGTTTGTAAAGCTAAATATTCTGTTAAACCTTCAAGAAAAAACCATCTTAATTCAGAATTAGGAACAATAACAGTTCCGAAATAGTAATGACCAAGCTCATGAGCAAAATATTCAATATTTGAATTATCTTTTAAACTATTAGTGTTTGGGGTAAAATAACTTTTTACATTATAGCTCTCTTGACCAATAATTGCTATTGTTGGATAAGTTACAAACATCCAAGCATTTCTTTTTGAAATTGGTGTTGTATATAAATAAGTCACAGAATTCCCATAAGGAATTTTGAGTTTGTTTTCATAAAACTCAACAATTTTGTCAGTCCAATTTCCAAGAACTTTTTCTTGTTCTGAATTTAGGTCAGTATTTATAAAATAAGTATTTTTGTTTTTTGTAAAATCAAATAACCCTGCAAATAACATCATAGAAATTGGTTTATCTGATTTGAAATTTGCAGTTTTGCCTTTGACTGGTGACGAACCATTCAAGTAAATACTTTCACAATCAATACAATCTATTATAATGTCATAAGTAACTTTATTAAGTGCTACATCATTTTCAATATCGTATATTATTGGATACCAAGCCGTTTGTTCAGATGCTCTAATATTTTTACCATTAAATGCAATATTACCTTTCCAATCTCCACGATTATTTGCTTTTAAAGTATCACTTATTACAGGAAATTTACCAACATAATTTATCTTGAATTTTTCTGGTAAAAACCTGCCTTTGTTTTCCAGGTCTGGAAAATAATATTGAAATGCTTCATTTGATATTTCGTCATCATAATATTTTATGTTTCCATAATTAAATTTATCTTCTTTATCTCTAAAATATCTCAAATTCAACCCAGCATTTAACCAAATACTATAATTATTAAGTTTTGGTAAATTTGAATATTCTAAATCACTTTCAATAGTTCCATTTAGAACTGAAATTTTCACTACCCCAGTTAAATGTGGATTTTGAGCAAATAATATTTGAATATTTGCAATAAATAAAACAATTAACAATTTCGATTTTTTCATATTTTGTTATTTACGATTTTTTATAAAGATTCTGACTAACGTTTAGTATATGAAAAGTAGACGAGTTCGAAGCACACTACTTTCAGTTAAACACGAGCTTTGATACGAGCCCAAAGCATTGATTTTATTACTATTTCGCCTATTTTTTATATACTTTGTGTGTGCCTTGAATGGCAAATGTACAACACAGAAATGAGTTGTACAAACTGCTTAAAGGAGCAGTTTATCCGGAGAGTGAAAGCCCGTACGATTAATCAATCCAACGGGGTGAAAGTCTGGCCCCGCTATCCTACGGCGGGTACAGTTCTCCGCCTTCGGCGGACTCATAGTTTGGCTTGCAGCCACGACAAAAACTTAGTTGTTATATGCCGCTTTTTTTTTCGAGTTCTGCATGTGTCCTTATATATGTGGGCATTTCTAAATTATATTTTTGTCCTTCACGAACCACATAGCTGGTTAATGATTTTAATTCGTTGTTGGGTTTGTTGTTTTTAAAGTCTGCGTGCATTGATGATGTTGTTTCAAATGGCAATGCTTTCAATTTGTTCAAAGTTATTTCAGTAATGTCCTCCGAAACGATAATCTCTTTTGCTTTTGCTACTTGTTTAACTTCTTCAATTAACGAACTTACTGTTTTAAGTTTTTTTTTGTCAGCAAGGATTTCGCCTATAGACCTGTCAAAATAAGATGTTGCCGTTGCGGTCGGTGATATGAAAATAAACTTTTCCCAAATGATGGTTGAAATACTGCCTGATAAAAACGCTTCAATGTCAGCTTCTTTAAACAAACGCTCAAGCAAGAGCAACTGGTCATGTATAGCGTTGTCAAGTCCGAAGTAAAGGGTTTGAATGTTACCGCTATTTTCAATTACCCCGGATTGTTTCAAACGAGAAACTATATAAGCACAACCGTCTAAAACAATGTTGTCGGGGAGAATATTGTTTATTCGTTCCTTGCTGTCCACCCCATTGAGTAACGGCAAAATAATGGTTTCTTGATTTATACAAGGTCGTAATTGTTGAATAATTGTTTCAAGGTCATAACTTTTTGTGGTAATAACAATAAAGTTTGCAATACCAATATCGGCTGGATTGTCTGTGGCTAAAGTTGGCCTGGCAATAAATTCTTTATCGCCTTTTATTACTTTCAGTCCGTTTTTTTGAATTTCTTTAAGATGTCCGCCACGGGCAACAAAATTGATTTCAACGTCTTCCTTATCGCAAAAATGCTTTGCCAACAGACCACCGAAATAACCACCAACACCTCCAATTCCTGCTATAATTATTTTTGTTTTCATGGTATCTTTGTTTTCTTAAAGTGGTATATAATGCTTGCCGTCGTGACGTCGTGCGGTCTCGATGGAGCGGCATGATGTGTTATGGTTTGTTAGTGGAAGGATTTGATTGGAATTTTAATATTTCCTGCTTAAATTCTTCAACATATCTGGCATTTCCTTCTGAGATGGCCAATTCTAATGCTTTTTGTTCATATTTTATCGCTTTTTTCTTATGCCCTAATTTAAACAAAAGATGTGCATAAGTATCCATATTTGCTGCCGTTAGATTTAACTCTACTGACTTCTTTGACCAATTTAACGCCTTTTTTATTTCAGAAGTTTCGGTTACCTTTTCATAAAAAGTCCATGACACTGCGTTTAGATCATTTGCAATAACTTCATCAAACTGATTTCCATATTTAAGAATAACTTGATCTCTATTTTGAACTCTATATTCTATATTGTTTAAAACTGATGAATCCAAAGTTGGATTAAGTTCTATCAATCCTTTCATTAAAAAGTCCCCTTTTGCTAATTCGTTTTCTACGTACTCTTTCTTATTTGACTCATACCCACTTAATAAGTTATTTGTTAATTCGTTCCCAACTTTTATAATATTAATCAAATCATTATTTGATGCATAAAATGAAAATTGGTCCAATAGATCATTTTGTAAAATTGCAGTGTTATTAACTGAAATATCATGAAAATTTCCTTCGGGAAATTCATCATTCATAATTTGTACAACTTTTTTTTCAAAGTAAACCTTCCATTTTTGTGTTTCTTTAAATTCACCATCATTTAATTCATTTCTTGAATTATTCAGAATGTTTTCAAAAAATGCTAATTGATTAAAAGGATTGTATAATGAATCATTCTCATCCATTCCCATGAAATATTTGGCTATAGGATCTGATATTTTAAATGTTTGTTGATTTACAATTTCCATTAAATTTAAATCAATACTGTTACCCAATCTCACATATTCATTGATTTCTGCTTTTGTCTTTAAGTGCGCAGAATGTCGAATTTTTATTAATTCATAAAGTTCTTTTGTATCTATACTTTTTTCTAAAAACTTCTTTTCTAGAGATAGTCTGGTTAATAACAACTTGCTGTTGACTTTAATAGTGTCTCTTAAATCTTCAATAATACTATCATTTTCCGATTCATAAGAAATTGGATTGTAAAAATGGATTAACTCACCTTTACTTGTATAGAGTACAAAGTTTGGTGTGTAATCTAAAATAAATTGTTTTTGAAACGCTATGTCATCTTCATTTGAAGAATCAATATCTAACTTATAGACAACATATTCAGTTTCTAAAATGGATTTATTTTTTGACTCAGCCATAATTGAATCCAATATAGAATCGGAAGTAGGTGTATTATATGTCTTAGGATAATCTACCATTGCTTGATGATATCTTACTATAAGCAAAGGTAAATTAAGGTTCTCAGCCCTTTCAAATGATTGTTTTAAGGTAAGCTCCAAATTTTGTGATTTACATAGGTTTAGAGAAAAAATTATAAGTGTAATTATTGTCAAAAATTTATTCATACATATTTTAATTTTCTATCCACTGATGAATTTACTGAAGTTGGAGAAAGTATTACAGCAAGATATTTGCTCCCTTTTAAACCGTCTTCAATTTTATCAATTATACTGTCGCCAGGTTTTATTTCTGCTTCATCAAGCCAAGCAATTATTCCAGCACGACGTAGGTCTAGTGCTAAGTGCCTAACAAACTCTTTGTCTTCTCTGTTATGACTAAGGAAAATAGAAGTGTCCATTTTATTGAATTTAATAATTGAATTCTAAACTTTAGTGGGGCTCGCAAAGTGACGCACAACGGCAGTTTACACAACAACCCTATTTTTTTGGTGATATAGTGCTACAATGATTGCCATATGGGTATATTGATTTTGGTAAAAAAGTTCGTTGTATTGCTGCTGAGATAGTCTATGGCTATTTCCCAAATGAATTTTACATCCAAAAATAAAGAGTAATAATATTATGTCATTTATGTCGCCGTTGCTAATGCTCTTTCAAATCCGCTGTGATCTTTACTCATTGCTTGTCTTTAAAGCCTTGCACCACATAATTAGGGTCATTGATTTGATCTAAAGAACTGTACACATACTCGGTAACACGAGTTCCGTCTGGTTTTGCGAGCGCCCAATTTGCGCCAACTTTAAGCGCAAACCAGCCATTGCGAAATGACTTGATTGCAGAGTAAACATCTGTATTGAGTTTCTCTCCTTTAGCGGTGATAAAAAACTGATCTGTACTGCCTTCCACCTGAAACAGATTCGGATTGGCAGGCGTCGGTGTGACAGCCATTCCAGTAAAACGCTTGATTTCTTCGCCTTTTGGGTTCACGAGTATTTGAGCATTGACGTGTTTTGCACTCAGCACGAAATAAGTTCCATCTGAGTTTGCGTGTAAGTAGTTAAAAACAGGGGGAAACAAAAACTTGCCCGTCGTTGTATCGCGCACACCATACCCGAATCGCTTTTGGTGCATGATCACCTCATATTGACCCACTTTTTTAACCACGTAGTACAAATTAAAAGGCTTGGAATCCGATTTTCTTATGTTACGGTCATTTCGGCTGATGCTGTACATTTCATCTCCTTTTTGAGCGATAAAATTTGGGTAAACGCTTTCTATCAAGTCGTATTCAGGCTTAAACAATACAGTATCCGGCAATAAGATCAATCCTTCGTTTGCTCCTCGCCTGACACGCAAATAACCACCGTACTGGGTCTGAATGTCGTCATATTTTTCGGGAGATAACTGCTGGCCTTGTTTGTTGATGATCTCCCATTGGCTATCCAACAAGCCACCGTAGGTATCTTTATCCAGAAAGGTCAAAATCGTGTATTTCAAAGGAATCATGACCTTCCCATGAGGGTTTACGAGACCCATTTTACCGTTCTTAAACGCCAGAACGCCTATTTTATTTTGGTTTTTGGCGGTGATCAGCCAGATTTTATCGTCGCGGTCAAATGACCAGGTTTCCTTCACTTCCAACCTATCATAAGTGCCGAATGGCAGCAAAACATTGTTTTGATGGTCAATAATGCCGTGTTTTCCATCCTTGATGGCTAGCATAAACGAGCACGCTTCGCGGGGCAATTGGTCGTATACAACCGGAATGCGGACACTCCCGTCAGGATTTTGAAAACCTACAAGTTTTTGGTGAGTGATTTGCTTAATGCGGCCTTCAAAAAAGTCGCGACTGTTGCTGGTTTTGACTTCTTCACTGACTTGAGGTGCATCGATTTCTTTTATTTGAGCCGTAGCAAAAAGGCTGAAAAGACAGCATATTAAGGTAAGGTGGTGTTTCATAGCAATGCAAGAGTTGTTGGTTTAAGTAGGAGATTGACTTTTCTTTTAGCATCCTTTATATTTGCCTGGTACCAATCTACTACAGTAAGTATTAAATAATTTAGACATCGTTGATCTTCAATTCAAAATCTGCTCATGGCGCGTTTAAATTATGGAATCAGTTGTAAAATTACGACTTTTTGTTTTACAATGCCCAAAATGGCAAGATTAGTAATTTTTTGAGCATAAAGTTGTTCTGACAAAATCAAAAAATTCAGGGCTAATAAAACTATTTTAATTTCTTTCATACATTTTTTTATTTAATATCATATAATCGAGTCAGACAGGGGAATTTCACCCCTACGTTCTCACGGAACCGTACTTGAAAGTCTATCTAACCATGAGCGGACTCTTCATGTTTGTAAATCACACAAAGATAATATACCTTTAGGAATAAACAAAAGAACCGAAACCAACCGGATTTTGGCTAAGAATTGTGTTTTGGCCCCTTATTGGCTCATTCAATGACTTAAAATCATGAAAAATTACTACTAAAGCCTTTGTAATCAACTTACATAGGAGCTGGAATAGTCAAGATATCTGACGATATCTCCACACAATACATAAATTTCGTTTTTCAAGTCTGACACCGCTATCGAAGGTTCCGTTCAACAGGGTTTTCATGATTTGTGCTCCGCACACCACGAAAACTTAGTTGTTAGGCGATGTTAATTTTTTGTTTTCCAGGAATAATGTTCTCCTAATAATTCAAAGTCTGAACTGTCCTTTGTGTAATACTTTTTTTTGAATTGTTCCATAGCTTGGATAAATTGTGAAATCATTAAAACTGCATCACTATTACTTGGTAATGTTTCATCGTCTAATAATTCTAAAAAATCAAATGTTGGTTCGTCAATTAAAATTTCTTTAACTCGTTCTAATTTTTTATTTATAGTTTTCACTTTGAATTTATTCAAAGGTTCGTCTTGTTTCTTTTTTGATAATTCTCGAATTTCATTTAAGTCACTATTTACCATTGGAAACAACATTTCAAACTTTTTGGTTTTATCAGAATCTGGTAAGAGGGTTTCTGATTTATTAATTTTAGCCATTTTGATTATTTTATTTTTAAAGGTCTGAATGTTCTAATATCTGACTTTTGTCCGTCAATTAACCAATACCAATTACCACCATAATTTGTTACATTATCCGTTCTTAATTTCTCAAAGCAGTTTATATATTGAGAAAGCATCATTGCCACATCACTTGTTGTTGGTAAATCATCTTCACTAAAAACATCAAAATCAGTAAATGGCTTGTACTTATCGCCTAAAACTATGTTGGCTTCTACTAAAATTTGATTGACAAACTTTAATTTGAATTTATTAAGTGCGTCATTTTGGGATTTCTTAGATAATGCACTTATTTCTGTGTGAAGTCCTTCAAGTTGTGTGTGAACTTTCTCAAATAAATCTACCTGTTCTTGTTTCATATTTCTTTTATGATGGCAAAAGCCTGTTAAATTCAATAAATTTCTTTTTTAATACATCAATTGGTATTCTGTTTTTGCTTGCAAAAACAGAACACATTAACTTTAAATCTTCGTCTGTCAAAACTAAAATACATTTTCGTTGTCCTGACCACAAATCGATTAAGTTTTTTACAACTTTCTTTGGTGGTTGATTCCTTGTAAATATTACCGCAAACTTTCCAAAAGTATCTTTTAGGTATCTATTTACTTGGTCAATATGGTCATTGTTTAATTCTTTTACATTCTTTAATTCGAATACCATTTGTTTGCATTCGTAAGTGGTATGAATTTCTTTTAAAAACTCTTCGGAACAATTGTTGTAAAAAATCAAATCTCTTATAGAAACGCCACTTTCTGTTCTACTTTGTTCCTGTGCAAAATCTAGATGAGGATAAAGTAATGATGCTAATAATGGACAAAGAGTATCTTCATAAATTCGGTCTGCATTGTCTGTTTTACCTGTTGGCAATTTTAAAATTGTGTCTAGCTTTCTTTTCGCTGAAAGTACAGGAATTTGTTTAAATAATGGGTCGTTTTTACAGTCCGTTTGTTGCCTTTCTCTAATTTTAATATAGGTCTGAACTAAATCATAATTCTGTCTATTGAAATTTAAAATCTTAACTCTTTCAGGTTTTTCTCCTTCTTTTAATTTTGTTGGACTATAATATTCTCGGCAGTAATTTTCATAACTTATAAATGTTGTAAGTCTAATCCATCTTTTTGGCACAAAAAGTATAGGTGTTTTTGTGTTAGGATTTAATGGAAGAAAAACGTCATCAGTAATAAATTTAGTTGTCTTGGTGTCAAAATAATTGATATTCACTTTTTCAATTGGAATATTTACTTTTTCGCACTGGTCAATTGTATAATCAATTAAAAAAGACTTAATAAAATTTGCAGTAATATCACTTATCCTGTCTTCTGCAATATTATCTACAAAAAGTTGGATTTCTTCAAAGTGTAAAAATCCCGATTTTGTAATTTGAGGAATATCTTTATATAAACTTAAAATTTCATTAGCTGTTTTTTGTCCAATTCTTTTTCCTGTTTTTAATTTTGATGTACCTAAACCAATTTCATTACACTCTGAACAATTAATTAAATTATCAATACTAGTTTTGTCACCCTTTAAAAACTGATGACCAAGAAAATTGAAATTATTAATTAAATTTAGATGTAATGAATTGTCCTGTTGAGAAGGTGATTTCCAAAGTAAAAATGGGTCAATGTAAAAGGGTACATCTTCGTCAATAAATGGAATGATAAAATCCACTTCTTCTTGTCTAAAAGGCAAGTCAAAAAAATCGTTAAGTCGTGGTCTAATTATGTTCATTCGTTTATGTCTTTGAGGTTTCTCGTTTAATATCGCCTAACGCTTGCCGTAGCCGTCGTGCCGTCTCGTTAGAGCGGCATGATGTGCTACGGCTTGTTATCGAGAGTTATTCCATTGTCTAAATTTTTTCATCCAATCTGTTTCGTTAATTGGGATTTCTTCATTAATCATTATATGTTCAAGAATAAACTTAATAATTTCATTTTGATCGAAGTACGCAGAATGAACTAATTTGGGCTTGTTTAAATCATTGGAATCAATTATAGTTTTAAAGAGATTATTGTTTTCTGAGTTAAAAGAATTTCGAAAGAATCCTACTTTACTTTGGTTGTCTGCTATTATTTCTTTTAATATATTTTCATCTATCTCTTTAGGTATGAAAAATGGTTCTTTATTATTAGGATTAAAGTTAACTTTATTAATCAGAAAATAATTTCTATCAATGCCTGTAAAATAGTTTTTGAATTTGGAAGTGAGAAATTTTGATATGAGTATTCTTGCAGTATAATCATAAATTATATTAAATATTAGTCTTGTAAAGAAAAGTAAATGGTTAGACAATCCATCCGAAGGAAATTCTCTTTTAGATAATTTAATACTAATGTCCTTACTGTTTTTTAAACCAAGTATTGCTTCGTCATATCTCGAATATATCCCTAACCATTTTGAACCATAATTTTGAAAAGTATGGTTTAGACTGGAATTGAATGTTAAGGCTTCAAATATTTGATTGATTAGTCCGGCAAGTATAAATGTTGCAATTGCTAAATACCAAAATTGGTTCTGAACCAATTTTAAAATATTTTGAAAGGTATTATGTCCAAGAAAGAAGCAAAAGATTCCAATAAGGAGAAAAGACGTCCAAAAAGCTAAAGAATATAAATGACGAGGGTTAATATATTTATTAATCCCTTTAAAGCTATAAAATGGTGTTCCGACAGTTGTCCAACTTTTCACTATAGATTTCCAAGTGTTTTTACTTTTTAAATAAGTGTGATTTTCTAATGCATATTGAATGATCGTCCCCCCATGACTATGCCCAATTAAATGTATTGATTCGTGAGTTTCACCAAGCCTTTTTAACATTTCCATGAGTCTTACCGAAGCAGATTGTCTCGCATATAAAGAATTAGTACCGCTCCATTCGAAAGCATATAAGTAATATAACTTACCTGTTAACTCGTACAAGGCTTTATGGATTTTTGCTAAGAATCCACCTTCTAATGAAGCCCATCCTTCCTTAGTCGATGCAAAAGTTCCGTGAACAATTATTATGCATTTTTTCTTGTTCATTTTTTTTCTAATTCTCGATAACTTTCCGCTTTGCGCAACTGCCTTTTAACAACACCATCATAACTCCTTGATTTTCTGCTCATATTAAATCCAAAAATATACGAATGTTTGTTAATATAATGTTAATTTTCTATCTCTCATTTTGCCGTTTACAAACGCATCTTAAGCATGTGTAAACGGATTTTTTATCTCCTTCATCCATGACAAGTCTGATACCTGTATGGTACAAAGATAAAACCCAACTTATTTCTCAACGGTGCGCAGTCCACTCACTTCATCATTTTCACTTATCCCAATGTTCAGAAACTTATCAAAGTCTTCCTACCATCCTGATATCTTTGACAAATGTAAATTTTCCTGATGATATAAAAAATAAATTACGGAAAAATGTTTTTTTCTAAAGTGATAATGAAGCGAATGACGAATGATGAACAACCGAATGATCCGAATGACGACAATGGTTTAATAATTGATGACTTCTCTTTTCCAGTTACATACCTTTCTACATCTGATTCCAAATTCGCCCGGCAAACAAAGTATTTCTTCGTATCCAAACACAAGAATAAACGTTAATATTCCCATCACAATCTTTTAATATACAGTTAATAACGCAATAGTAATTTTGTGCATACTTTTAAACCTTATGACCAAACGAAAGTTGGAAGTAGTAGTCATCAGTGATATACATCTGGGCACGTATGGATGTCATGCCGATGAACTGCTGGACTATCTGAAATCTATAGATCCGGATCAACTGATTCTGAATGGTGATATCATCGACATCTGGAACTTCAGCAAACATTATTTTCCCAAAAGCCACATTCAGGTGCTCAGACAAATACTGAAAATGACCGAAAAAGGCACTAAAACCTGGTACATTACGGGCAATCATGACGAAGCCCTCCGAAAATATTCAGGAACACGGATTGGAAATTTCACCATTGATGACAAGTTGATTTTGCAGTTAGATGATAAAAAAACCTGGATTTTTCATGGTGACGTATTTGACGCAACGACCAAAGGTTGGGCCCGGTTTATAGCAAAGCTCGGTGGTAAAGGCTACGATATTTTGATATGGCTCAACAGACTAATCAATGATATGCTTTCATTTATAGGGAAAGAAAAAATAAGTCTTTCCAAAAGGGTCAAATCAGGGGTTAAAAAAGCGGTCCAATGGATATCCAATTTCGAAAGTATCGCATCTGAACTAGCCATTGAACAAAAATTTGATACCGTGATATGTGGACATATACACCAGCCACAATCCAGATGGATAACCAATGATCATGGTTCCGTACACTACCTGAATAGTGGTGATTGGGTAGAAAACTGTTCAGCATTGGAATATCAGGACGGAATGTGGAATCTATACTTTCACCCTGAAAAGTCATTGAGAGACCAACCAGTTCATAATGAAATAGAAGACGAAGTTTTTGATTTACAGCTTGCCATTACGCAATTAAAAAAATACGATGAAACGAAATTAAAACCTTGCAAACTAAAAAACAGACAGATGAAAATACTGTATTCGGTTCAGGCTACCGGTAACGGACACATCAGCAGAGCGCATCAATTGTATCCCTATCTATGCGAAATGGGAGAAGTAGATATCATGCTGAGTGGATCCAACGCCACTTTGCCCATGGATATTCCTGTCACTTACAGAAGCAAAGGTATGAGCCTTTTTTATTCCAGATGTGGTGGACTCGATTACCTGAAGACCTGGAAGGCATTCAGCTACAGACAAATACGAAAGAACGCCAGAGACCTGCCTGTAGAAAAATATGATCTGGTGATCAATGATTTTGACCATGTGACTGCAACAGCTTGCCGTTTAAAAAATGTACCTTCTGTTCAGTTTGGCCATCAGGCCAGCTTTATGTCAGCGGCCACTCCCCGTCCGGCAGACAAAAGTATTATCGGCGAACTGATCCTGAAAAAATATGCTCCGGCTACAAGGTATGTCGGATTACATTTTGACCGGTATGATGATTTTATTTTTCCTCCCGTGATCAAAGAATCATTTTTACAAAGTAAGCCGAAAGATCATGGTCATATTACAGTTTATACACCGGCCTATCAGACAGATTGTATTGAAAATATATTCAGACAAATAGCGCCGATGGAAGTGCATTGGTTTTTACCTCACATCACGTCTCCCTACAAAGATGGTAACATACATTTCTTCCCGGTAGACCAGCAATTCTTTAATGAAAGTCTGATCCACTGTCATGGCCTGGTGACGGGAGGTGGATTTGAAACTCCTGCAGAAGCCCTTTATCTGAAAAAAAAGCTACTTATCATTCCTATAGATGGCCAATATGAGCAACAATGTAATGCTGCCGCTCTGGAAAAAGTTGGTATTACGAAGCTGCGATTTCTGGACGAGTCCACAGCACCCATATTTTTTGATTGGGTAAAAAAAGAAAATATATCTTTTACGCTGGAAGCAAACGATATCCGGGAAACGCTTCATTATCTTATGTCGAAGTAAACGGTAGTATCTCATATATATTTTCAATATAAATTCTTTATGTAAGGATGTAGTAACAGACCTGCATTGATATTTTAATGCTCCACACCTTAAAGGAACTTGCTAATAAGCCCACGCCATAAAGCATAATTTTGCCACAACACAAATCCACAAAGAATCACTAATTTTGAAAAGTTGATATTCATTTCTTTGTGAAACTTAGGGACTTGGCGCCTTAGTGGCATTTCTCAATTTTTTGACTTTTGGGATTAACCTGACCAATAATAATACAAAACCTGGGTAAGATCATACAGCCATTTGACAACGAAAGAGTTTTAAAATAAAACAATTTAATTATTCATTAATATCTATTAAACAATGAGTTAACATGATAATGTGACATTTGCCCTATATTAAGACAAAACAAAACAATGGTTCACTCAAAATTCCTGCTGCCCGGTATATTGTGTTTAATTTTTACATTGGTGCAATCTGAAAATTTACCGGAAATTGAAAATACGGCTTTTTTAAAATGGTTTGAATCATACAAAACAGATGAAAAAATCAGTTCCGGCGAGTTAAATGTACTCAGTTATAACACTTGGGGATTGCCAATAGAACTCAGTGGCCACGATCATGAAAAAAGATTCACTGCTATGGCAGATAGTATCCTGACATTACATCCTGATATTATTGGTTTACAGGAGACATTTCATCCTGATCTCAGGGCACATTTATTGAATACGCTTCCCCGTACGTTTTTTACATACAGTGACTACCACTGCAACAAAGAAATTGTACCTTTTATAGAAAAAGATTGTTACGGCGGACTTATGACACTGTCTGTTTATCCGATCATCTGGGAACAATTTTATCCTTATCCCATAGCAGACGAAACGACCATCATAGAAAAAATCGGAAGCAAAGGCTTTCTTCTATCCAGAATAAAATATGGAAACCGTATCATACAAGTGATCAATACACACCTATACGCGGGAGACAATAAAAAAGCAGAACGCATGCGATTACATCAAATCAGGTTTATGCAGCAAACCATTCAATCCATCGCCGATTACAGCAAATACGAAACGATTTTATTGGGTGATTTTAATGTACATCATCCTGACGTGGCTTGTTCGGAAGTATACGATTTCATCATACGGCACATGGCGTACGCTGATTCAAAACCCAATATTTCGCAGACTGATTTTACATCAGATCATATCGCCAACAAATATGTTTCATCAAAAGACAAAAGAACAAAACTTGACTACGTATTTTATAAGCCGGTTGGTGAGAAAAAAAATATAAAAATAGTCAGCCAAAACAGGGCGTTGACATCCACTCAACCTATGTCCGATCACTTCGGATGGAACGTGAGATTTCAGATTTGACATATAAAAAAATGCCACTTCAGAACTTTTATAAATCCTAAAGTGGCATTCTAACATTTAAATACCGCAGAAAATCTACATAGTTTTACATGGTTTTTGGAAGCACAACAGAATCAATCACGTGGATTACCCCGTTAGATTGGAATACATCAGCAATGGTAATTTTGGACATACCTCCATTTTCGTCAGTCAGCATTACATCCTTACCTTTTTTAGAAGCAGTAAGTTTGCCACCCGCTACTGTCGTGAATACTGCTTTGCCGTTTCCTTTTTTGATGGCTGCATCCACTGACTTTGCGTCAAATTTGCCAGCTAAAACATGATAGGTCAGAACACCGGTGAGCGCTGCTTTATTTTCGGGCTTCAGCAAAGTTTCTACTGTACCTTTGGGCAGTTTTTCAAATGCTGCATTGACCGGAGCAAATACTGTAAACGGACCTGCAGACTGTAAGGTTTCTACCAAACCTGCAGCTTTTACTGCTGCAACAAGCGTGGTATGGTCTTTTGAATTGACCGCATTGTCTACTATGGTTTTGGTAGGATACATGGCGGCACCACCTACCATTTTGGTGTCCTGAGCGTTGCTGTCAAAACCAGACATTAAAAACAAACAAACCATTGAAAACATAAAATAACTACACTTTTTCATAACATTAAATTTTTATTTGATTATGAAGTCAGATACGAGAGAGAATGGATGATTGGATGTATATTTTTAAAAATACCTGGTTAAGATTCTGTTAAAATAGATTTTTGTGTAAATTTTCAGATGTTCTCAATTGCCTTTTTTTTTGTAAAACAAATTGTAAAAAATAGTGAGCCCATCTTTAATATTGTCCGCTTTGGGAGCAGGCGAGTATGGGAAATTACCGTTCCAACAAATTCTCTACCAGCAGCGTCACAGTCCATCCAAAGCAACAAACAAATTCATAAATTATGCTAGATTTGACCACTCAAATTTATCATTTACTTTTTGTGACATGATTTGGATTGATATAAGCAATTGTAATTATATCAGGTGGTAATACGATGCATTTATCTTTTTCTATATAGCCTAAAATATTTTTAATAACAATAGAATCATTGTTTTGCAACTCAATGCGTATATAATTTCTTAAATCCTCTTCAAATCTACCACCTTTGTTTTTATTTTTGTAAATCATTACATTATCCCTAAAAATCAATAGATCGTAAGATACGGTTTTAATCTTTATTTCAACTCGTGTTCCTTCTTTTTCCCAAATCATTATTCCATAAATATGATTAGTGCCTAACGGACCTCCGTGGGTTATGTGCTCACTTTTTAAAACAAAAGCCTCAAGGCCCTTTATGTCACTTCGTATTTTTAATGATTTATACCACTTTGAACATGAAATATTTGTTATAAGTAATATTACAAGTAAAAAAGATACACTTTTCATTGTCTTACAATTTTAGGCTTTTGACCCCGCTAAGGTAGGCTGCGCCTACGTCTAAGTGATGTCAAGTTTTTAATTTGAATGTCAACTACTGCCATTAAATATACACGATATCTATTTGAATCAAACTTTCTATTACTTTTAAATTTTGTTGTTTCCTATCAACCCAATCCACTACGTGAACGATAAGAAAATACGCTCCTGAAGTAACCTATATTTGCTTTCCTATACTCATAATTTACAAATGTACTACATATCAATAAAACTACCAAGATTTATGGCATAGCCATAGCATCACTCAGACGTAGTAAATACTACGCCTAGCAGAGAAATTACCGTTCCTAAAAATTCTCTACCAGCAGCGTTGCAGTCCGTCCAAAGCAACAAACAAATTCATAAATTATGCTAGATTTGACCACTCAAATTTATCATTTACTTTTTGTGACATGATTTGGATTGATATAAGCAATTGTAATTATATCTGGTGGTAATACGATGCATTTATCTTTTTCTATATAGCCTAAAATATTTTTAATAACAATAGAATCATTGTTTTGCAATTCACTGCGTATATAATTTCTTAAATCATCTCCAAATCTACCACCTTTGTTTTTATTTGCAAAAATTAAATCATTATTTCTATAAATCAAAAAGTCATACGAAACTGTAATTATATTTAAATAATCTTTAGGTTCTTTATCAAAAATCATTACACCATAACTATAATTAGTTCCTAATGAACCTCCAATAGTAATGTGTTCTTTTTTTAATATATCTGCTTCAAGTCCTCTGACATCACTTCTAATAGTTAATGATTTATAAAACTTTGTACAGGAAGAACAAGTAATGATTATCATCAAAAAGAAAAAATATACACTTTTCATTGTCTTACAATTTTATGCTTTTAACCCAGCTAGGCGTAGGATACCCCTACGTCCTAGCGATGCCAAATTTTAATTTGAATGTAAACTACTGCCATTAAATATCCATGATATCTATTTGAATCAAACTTTCTATTACTTTTAAATTTCGTTGTTTCCTAACAACCCAATCCACTATCTGAACGGTAAAAAAGTAGGATCCCGATTGATCATAAATTTGATTTCCTATACTCATATTAAGCAAAGTTATAAAATATTAATCATACATCAAAAAAATCATGACTGAGCTGTGGCAACACAGAGACGTTGTAAATAGTACTCCTGGCAGTGGTATGTATGATTTAGGCACAAGTTGCAAACTTGCGCCAGCAAGGGATGTATGATTAAGGCACAAGTTGCAAACTTGCGCCAGCAAGGGGCCAGCAAGGGATTATATTTTTACAAAAATGTCAACGATTTGTAAAAGTGTAAAATTAATCTTTCAATTGATCTGATATTTTTTGTTTTGAGCATAGTCTGTCCCTAAAAATTAATTAGTTTTGTTGCTTAAACTTTTCTATTTCACAGTCTAAACTCTGAAGTGGGTTTAAGCTTTTCGTTTCAATCTGAAGGCAATATTTTTCAATAAAGTAATTAATTATTGGATGTTTAGACCCAAGATTGTTATTTATTTATTCATTTAACAAAATTATTAATACAAATAAAATGAAATCATCAAGTATATATTTTTTTATTGCCTTGCTATGGACGCTTGCAGTCAGTTGCGGCAAACCTATGGAAAATCCTGATCCTCCTGTAGTCACCCAGGATACGTTCAGATATGAAACGTCAAAATTAGTCATGGGAGCAGATCTTTCTTATGTAAATGCAATAGAAGAAAACGGAGGAACATTTTACGACAGTCTCGGAAAAAAAACGGATCCTTTTGTATTTCTTCATGATAAAGGGGCTAATCTGGTGAGAGTAAGACTTTGGCATAACCCGGCCTGGCAAAACAATCTGTACGGCAGCATAAAATACAGTCATCTTACTGATGTCACAAAAACCATAAAAAGAGCAAAAGATGCGGGAATGAGTGTACTTCTCGACCTTCATTACAGTGACAACTGGGCGGATCCTGCCAAACAGGAAACACCAAAAGCATGGTTGAACCTGAATCTCCAAACCCTGAAAGATAGTATTTATAACTATACCACAAAAGTTTTAAACCACCTGAAGAGTCAAAACCTTACCCCGGAATACATTCAGATCGGCAATGAAAACAATGGAGGAATGTGTCATCCTGTTGGCAAAATCACAGGTAATAACTATGGCAATTTCGGACAACTATTGGCATCCGGAATATCAGCCGTCAGAAATTTTTCATCCAATTCATCCATAAAGCCTAAAATAATATTGCACGTTGCCCAACTACAAAACAGCGATTGGTGGGCCAATGGAGTCACTTCTCAGGCCGGTGTAACTGATTTTGATATATTGGGATTGTCTCATTATTTTTTATGGTCTACTGTGAACAAAAACACTGACATAACCAAAACCATATCAGACCTGACGACCAAATACAAAAAGAAAGTAATGATCGTCGAAACCGCTTACCCGTGGACATCACAATCTGCAGATGCTTACAATAATATCATCTCAGGTCAAAATGCAGTGGACGGATACCCTGTCACCAAAGAAGGTCAACTCAAATATATGACAGACCTCACGCAGGCAATGATCTCGGGTGGTGGCGTCGGAATGATATACTGGGAACCATGCTGGATTACCAGCAATCTGAAAGATCAGTGGAATACAGGTTCAAGCTGGGAAAACAATACCTTTTTTGATTTTACCGGCAAACCACTTCCCGTGATAAAATATATGAAACACAGTTATACTTTTTAATCCAATATTCAATATAAAAACACATGAAATCGCTTTTGGGTCTGATCACTTTTGTTTGTATTTTAACAGCTTCTGTTGCTCAAAAATCACCCCGCACACACGAAAAATTTGATCAGAACTGGAAATTTGCATTTGGCCACGCTGCCCAACCTGAAAAGGATTTTAATTATGGAATCGAAACGGTCTATTCAAAATCCGGAGGAGCTCAAAATACGGCCATAGACCCCCGATTCAATGATTCACTGTGGAGAAATCTTGATCTACCACACGATTGGGCCGTAGAACTGCCGTTTGTCAATGATGAAGCGTTTAACGTGATGGCGCATGGATACAAGCCGGTAGGAGGCAAGTTTCCTGCTACAAGCATTGGTTGGTATCGCAAACATTTCACCATTGATTCTACCTATGCAGGCAAAAGATTAAGTATCACATTTGACGGTATATTCAGAGATGCAAAATGCTGGATCAATGGCTTTTATCTCGGAAATAATGAAAGCGGATATGTGGGAACATCATTTGATATAACAGATTTTGTTCAATTTGATAAGGACAATGTTATCGTAGTCAGGGTTGACGCCACTCAATATGAAGGTTGGTTTTATGAAGGCGCAGGTATTTATCGACATGTATGGCTCGATAGTTATGAAAATGCCCACATCGTTCAGGACGGAATATTTGCGTATACTTCATTTGCAAAAAATAACACAACCATACAAATTGAAACCAATGTTGTAAATGAATCTTCAAAAAATGAAAATCTAAGGATTGAAACCAGAATTTTGGCTCGGGGAGGTAATGTAGTGGCTCTGGCAAAAAACGCAGCCGGTGATCTTGCACCTGAACAGCAGAATATATTTAAACAGCAAGTGGAAGTCAAAAATCCAAGACGCTGGAATACCGATGATCCTTATCTGTACAGGATTCAGGTCTCAGTGTATTCCGGAAACAAGTTGGTGGATCAACAGATTTTACGCTATGGTATAAGAAAGATCGAAGTAAAAACCAATGGTTTATTTCTCAATGATAAAAAAGTTAAAATTCAGGGAGTCAATTGTCATCAGGATCATGCCGGTGTAGGATCTGCATTGCCTGATTATCTGCAGTATTACCGGATCCGACTCTTAAAAAACATGGGTGTAAATGCCTACCGAACCAGCCACCATGCGCCCACACCTGAA
Source organism: Saprospiraceae bacterium (assembly GCA_016714445.1). Lineage (GTDB taxonomy): Bacteria > Bacteroidota > Bacteroidia > Chitinophagales > Saprospiraceae > OLB9. The sequence continues at coordinate 308,521 of JADJNF010000010.1, forward strand.
CTTCTGGACGCTTGTGACAGTTTGGGCATGCTGGTGATGGATGAACAAAGGCTACTCAACTCCGGAAAAGAATATATGGATCAGTTTCATAGATTGGTCAAAAGGGACAGAAGCAGGACATCTGTATTTATGTGGTGTATAGGCAATGAAGAAGGATGGATTCACACCACAGATACAGGTAAAAAAATAGCACAGACATTTGGTCAGAAACTACAGATTTTAGACCCAACCAGGACGTATACCTATGCTGCAGATGTGCCTAATGTGTATAAAGGAGTCAATGAAGTGATGCCGGTCCGGAGTTTTAATTACCGCCAGTTTGCAGTGGCTGATTATCATAAGGATCACCCGGATCAGCCCATCATTGGTACAGAGATGGGAAGTACTGTCACTACCAGAGGAGAATTAGCCAAAGATACCATCCTGGGATATGTGCCGGATCAGGATATTACCGCACCCTGGTGGGCAAGTACTGCCGAAACCTGGTGGAAACTGGCAGCAGAAAATGACTTTTGGCTGGGTGGTTTTATATGGACTGGTTTTGACTACAGGGGTGAGCCTACCCCATTTGAGTGGCCCAATATCAATTCGCATTTCGGTATTATGGATATGTGTGGTTTTCCGAAAAATCTCTATTATTACTATCAGTCCTGGTGGACAGACAAGGATGTGCTGCATATATCTCCCCACTGGAACCATAAAGATAAGAGAGGTGAAAACATCGAAGTATGGGTCAACAGTAATGCAGATGATGTGGAACTTTTTCTGAATGGTAAAAGCCTGGGCAAAAAAATTATGCCAAGAAATGGCCATTTGACATGGATGGTGACCTATGAACCCGGAACACTCGAAGCCGTTGCAAATAAAAAAGGAAAAGTATTAAAAGAAAAAATAGAAACAACTGATACTCCTACAGAAGTGGTATTGACTCCATACAAAACGACCATGCTGGCAGATGGAAGTGATGCCACCGTCATCAATGTAAGTGTTGTAGACAGAATGGGAAGAACGGTACCCAATGCCAATCAACAGATCAATTTTGAAATATCAGGTGCGGGAAAAATTATTGGTGTCGGAAATGGAGATCCTTCCAGTCATGAGCCGGATAAATGTACCGGTGGCGCATGGAAAAGAAATTTGTTCAATGGCTACTGCCAGGTAATAGTCCAGTCCACATCAACATCCGGAATCATAAAATTTGATGCTACTTCACCCAACTTATGGAAGGGATCTACAGATATTATTACTGTAGCTCCTGCAGAAGTGGCAAAGATAACCATTGATCCTGCATACATTTTGAAAGGCAATGAAGCTTTGCCAAGAAAAGTGGATAAAATGATCGGCGCTGATATCTCGCATCTCCCTGAACTTGAAGCAAGCGGGATAACATTTAAAGATGGAGAAAAACCTGGAGATGCTATCGAAATTCTGAAACATCATGGATTTAATTACGTCAGACTCCGCTTATTTAATGATCCTGCCAGAGAAGGTGGTTATTCTCCTGATAAAGGATTTTGTGATCTGGTCCACACCGTGGAAATGGCCAAAAGGGTCAAAAAAGCAGGAATGGGCCTTTTGCTTGATTTCCACTACAGTGACTACTGGGCAGATCCGGGCAAACAATATAAACCAAAAGCATGGGAAGGTCTATCCTTTACCGCATTAAAAAAGCTTTATATGATTATACGAAATCCGTGATAACTACACTCAAAGAAAATGGGGTAACACCCGATATGGTTCAGATAGGTAATGAAATAAATCACGGTATCGTCTGGCCAGAAGGGAGTGTGGCTCATCCTGATCAACTGGCTCAATTGTTGTGTGCCGGTACTGCTGCGGTAAAAAGCGTGTCCCCTGAAACACAGATGATGCTGCATGTCGCTCTGGGAGGGCAAAATGAAGAAAGTGTAGCTTTTATAGATCAAATGATCGCAAGATCAGTGCATTTTGATGTCATCGGTCTGTCTTATTACCCCAAATGGCATGGAACCCTTGATGACTTACACCACAATATGAATGACCTGATTCGCAGGTATGACAAAGATATTATCGTGGTCGAATACTCTGCCAAAAAAGATGAAGTACATAAAACTGTTTTTGATCTGCCGGGAAACAAAGGTAAAGGCACCTGTATCTGGGAACCACTAAATACCTGGGAGTCTGTTTTCGACAGAAATGGTCAGTCCAATGAATTGCTAAAAAAGTATGATGCCTATAAAGCCACTTACTTGAAGGAGAAAAAGTAATGTGGAAGATTTTGTGATTGAAAAATTGTGTCGAACATGTACTACCTGATGGTTTTATACTCAAAATAAATTGGTTTGCGAAAAATGTATTAATTAATAAACTGATTTTGAGTATAATGAAGACATAATTTTTCTTAAAGAAAATTATCGTCGGTATAACTATAAGATAACATTTGCATCATTTTTCAATGACTACTTCAGTCCTTCTGTTATATCTGTGTTTTGATTCCGAACAAGGTACATTATCTGTACATTCATTTCTCAATTTTGATTCACCATAACCTCTGATGGAGATCCTGTCTTCATCAACTCCTAAGTTGGTAAGATATTGTCTGGCGGCAGTGGCACGATCCAGTGACAATTGTAAGTTGTAGGGAGCAGCACCTCTGCTGTCTGTATGGGACTCCAGTCTCACTTTTACCTCAGGATTGAGTAACATCATCCTGGCTAAAGCATCAAGTTCAACTGCTGCACCACGCAAAATGACAGAACTGTTATATTCATAATAAATATTGTCAAATACCAGCACGGTGCCTGCTTCAAGAGGTATGTCTACCGTTTTAGGATCTACCTGATCTTTCACTTCCGGTGCAGGACCTCCTACTTCAGTCATTTCTTCTTCTCCTTCTGGCTCGAGTACCATATTGAATGCCGATCCGAAAATAGAGTAATCGTAGATTAGTGATGTCTCAACATATCCTGGTGCTGCCGTTTTAATGAGATATTTCTGTGCTTTTTTTAACTGAAATGTAGTTATGCCTGATGAATCTGTAGTAATCTCAGGATAAGATTTTCCTTTTTTTGGCGTAAGCTTCAAAATCAGGTCGCCCGGATCCCTGCCTGAGAGCATGTCAACATTATAGCTGGATAGGGTAAAATTATTTATATCAATATCCAGTGGTGTAAGGGTAATCTTTGCAAAACCTATGCCTTCGAGCGTCAGTTTATCCAGTATAGTCACTGTCGAAGTTGCCATCAATACAGGCTCAGCACTGAATAAGGGAATAGACGTTTCGAATCGATAAATATCATCTTTACCATTTCCCCCCGGTCTGTTGCTGGCAAAATAACCTGATTTTCCATTTTCTCTCACGATCAGACCAAGATCATCAAAAGGAGAGTTTAAAGGAGACGGTAATATTTCAGGTGTATCCCAACTGCCGTTTCTCAATACGGATACATACATGTCAAAACCGCCAAAACCACCTGGTCTGTCAGATGCAAAAATCAAAATAGAATCATTTAAAATATTAGGAAATATCTCATTGGAAGCCGTATTTGTATTACCGCCAATGTTGATACTGCCAGACCACTCTTCACCGTTAAAATAAGCGATATATAAATCCATTCCACCCTTTCCGCCTGTTTTATTGGATGCATATATCATGGTTTTCCCGTCAGATGTCAAAGCCGGATGACAAACAGAATATTTTTCAACATTTAAATTGATCGGTGCCACATCGGGTTTGGCAATATTCAGATCGGCAGACATGATCCGTAAATAGAATGTATCCGTTTCAACACCTTTTATTTTTCTGGTCTCTTTGTGTACGCGGGTAAAAAAAAGTTTGTTTTGGTGCGCATCATACGACATTGCCCCTTCGTGAAGATCAGAGTTGATGCGTTTATTATATATTTGTTTGCCTTGGAGTGAGTTATCCTGATTGACAATACTGTACCCAAGTTCATAATAAGGTTCAGCTATCTCTTTGCCTAATATTTTAATTTTATTGCCCGTAAAAACAAATCCGATTTTGTCTCCTACAAACGCTGGTGAAGATTCCAGATTGGCAGTATTGATACTTTTTTCATTGTAAATTCTTAAAGATGGCAAAGCATCTTTGTTGATGGCAGATTGGGACATGCCGCCAAATGATAGCAGCAAACTTACTATAGCAACTGAAATTCCTTCTATTTTTATTGGTTTACACATCAGAAATATCGTGGGTTTACAATGATGGTTTTGATCTTTTTAGGAATAAAATTATACGAAAGTATCATCTCAAGACTCCCGTTGTCTATGGTTCTTATCCTGGACAAAGTGATGTCATAGGCAAAACCCAACATCATACGATCCGACAGCTGAATACCTAAGATAAGGTCAATGGATTCGCCCAGATCACCTTTTGTTCCACCGGTTCGGTAAGTAAGTCCTGTAGAATATTTATCCTTCCAGGTGCCGCTGATATTCAGATCAAGGCCCCAGGGACTGTTTTCAGCCGCTCTGAACATCAACTGGGGTGTAACCCGAAAATCATTATTCACAATAAAAGTCCCTCCTGTCATCAGAAATAAATGTCTTACTTCAGTAGAAAAAAGATTATTGTTGTCAAAATCAAGATCTGATCTGATCATTCTTGGCAATGAAGCTCCCAGATAAAATTTAGTGGTATTGAAGTACACACCAAAACCTGCATTGATCAGATTTCTGGACTGCACCGTTTGTGGTATGGATGGATCAAGATTTATATCCTGAATCGCAAACAAACGACTATCTGTATAATCCTGTATATAATTGCGTCCTGAGACATTCATACCCATACTTAGTGTCCCCTCTCCCAAAAAAAACTTATACGCATACATCAATTCATAAGTTACTTTTTCAGTAATACCTATGGTTTGTCTCTCAAAATTCAACCCTAGTCCAACTCGTTTTCCCAAACGCGGTAAATTGACAGTCAATACCTGTGCTTTTGGCGCTCCCGGAAATCCATTCCATTGATCTCTATACAAAAGCGTTGCCGACAGATAGGTTTCATTACCTGCATAAGCCGGATTTAGCCCCATCTTATTATACATAAATTGGGTATACATTTGTTGCTGTTGAGCAGACAACAAAAAACCGGTTGCATTGAAAATAAAGAGTATAAATAATCTTTTTGTCATCGTTGTAAAATTAAAAAGCCATTCACAGGTCTCTGACCATCTCCGGTATCCATAATATAAAAATAGGTTCCTGCCGGTAGTTCATTACCACCAAAAGTACCGCTCCAGTCATTTTTATATGGGCTGGCAAAGTACACTTCAGCTCCCCATTCATTAAAAATCATCACTTTGTTGTCCGGAAAACGATCTGAATCAAGACAAGGAATCACAAAATTATCATTGATACCATCTCCATTGGGTGTGAAAATATTTGGTGCTTTGCATAATATTTCATCATCAAATTCAATGATCACTTTACCTTCATCACACTGATCATCACAAAAACCCGCACAGACTCGATAAGAAAATTGAACAGGTTTTAAAAATCTGCTATCAGGCGTGTATTTGATGGTATTCCCGTCTATAATTGCTTTACCAGACTCAGGGGCTGAAATCAGGGTAAAAATAACATCATCAGGTAAAACATCATTCTGAAAAACATTCAAAACGCCTGTTTCTCCATAGCTCAGTCTATACACATCATCATTTACTACTGGTTTGAATTCAACATAAATATTGACGGTATCCCGTGTAAAATCCTTACAACCATCTATGCTGTAATCCAGGTAAATAATATTTCCACCCGGCAGCAAACCCGAAATGGTAGGGGACACAGCATCGATTTCCGAAATCTTATTTTCAGGATTCAGGGCGGTCCATTTTACTTCTACCAATGGCGGACCAAAAGCTGAGATCAACCTGACTACCTCACCCGGACAAGTGACTATATCACTTTCCACTGCTGTAGCTATGACAGACGGAGGCGTGTTGATATTAAATATAAACAGATCAGAATTTTTGGAAACACATTCACCCACAGCAGCTTTGGCAATAAGAAAATTGGCACCATCTGATAACCCGCTCAAATCAGTGATAAAAAAACACGAACTATTTCCTTCTGACAAAATCTTCTGATTGGATGTGTTGAAAATACTAAAAACAGCATTGGCTTCAAGACTGGTTGGCAAAAAACATATTTCAGCGCCCGATGGGTTGGTTTTGCAGATAGAAACAGATGGAAGCGAAAATGTTGGTGTTTTTATTTCATTTTTAACCACTATTTCTACAGGTGATGAAATTTTTGATGTACAACCATTATTAGCGATTCTTACAGAGTAGAAACCACTGTTGGAAAGCGTCGCATTTGAAATTACTATTTCTGGAACATTACCCGGATTTCCAGGGCCTTGCCATAAATATTGAGCACCGGAAATAATATCTGTTGACAGCCGGATGGTATCCCCAAAACACACCGGAGATTTGGCCATTATAACGGGGACAGAAGGTGTATTCCTGATTTCGATAAATATACTATCCGATACGGGAGAAAGGCATCCATTAGCTTTTACCTGTAAGCTATAAGTACCACTATTTGCGGGTATTGCTTCATTTATTTGTATAGTATTTACTGCAGTGCTTAAATTTCCCAATGGCGTTTTCCAAATGTATTCCACATCCGAATTTGCTGACATCCCTTGTAAAGTTATAGGATTCCCGGTACATACAAAAGCCGGCCCTGATACTGCAGGTTTTTCAGGAATAAGATTAAAGCTGACTTTTGTCTCTATTTTTTCAGATGGGCATCCATTATTAAAGATCACCAAAGTATATGTTCCGGTATCTTTCATGGATAAATTGGATAACATCGGACTTTTCAGTTGAGATAAAAAACCGGCAGGTCCGGTCCACCTGTAAGTATAGTTATTATCGTCGGGAGGAAACACCGAAGGAAAAAACTGAATAACATCTGTGGGGTTCATACATGGTTTCGAATTGTTGCTCAGAGCTGTAATTTCAGGTACACTGATGACAGTCACGGTAGTGTTGGCATTATTTTGACAACCGGTAGGTGTAGTAATAGTAACTGAATAGTCACCAGGCACTCCGGGTATCAAAGGATCATAGACATTTGGTATATTTGGTGGTGGTCCTGCCCATTTATAGGTAGCATTTGGAACAAAAGTAGCCTCTAACCTGACACTGTCCCCCATACATACAGGTCCTGAATTTGTGACACCTATTTCAAGACTGTTGTCTATGGCCACAAACTTCGCATTTGAAACGCCTGACTTACAATTCCCTTTGACTGAAATAACCGTCCAGGTTCCCTGAAGTGCTGATTGTGCATTGGGTATGATAAGGCTATTTTCTTGGGTTGTGGTAAATAATATGCCATTTTTATACCACTCAAACTTCTCAACATTTGGTGAAGATGTAGCTACCAATGTAAAAATCACGCCTTCACAAAAAATATCTGCACCTATGATGGTTGGCTTTAATGGCCGCTCAAGTATGACAACTTTTGTAACCGCTGTATCAGAAAAACACATTCCATTGCGAATTGTTAAAAAATAATCTCCGCCATTGACCAGACTGGCATTGGATATAACCTTTGGTAATCTCCCAACTTCATTGTAGCCGGAAGGTCCTGACCAGTGATATGTGAAATTAATATTATTTACCGGTGTGCCCAATACGATTTCGTCCCCCTCACAAGGAGACAAAAAAGAATTATTTACAATGGCATCAGGGGTCTTCAGGACGGTTACTTTCAGCAATGATGATGGATTGGAACTGCAATCCGGGCCTTTTGCTATTACATAATAAAAATGAATACCAACATTTGGATTTAAAATAAATTCAGGAATTTGAGTAGTCTTAAGTAATATTCCCGTGGGAAAAATACCTTCGTACCACTGATATTCGATATCTCCACTGTAATCCGAAGTGGTTAAAATAAGATCTTGTGTTTCGCATAAGTCTTTGCTATTGGCAGTGAGGGCAGGATTGATCAATGGTTTGATATTTACCAGCACAGAACCTACAGAAGTACAATTATTGAAGCCAGTTACAGTAAGGACATACAAGCCATTAAAACTCTCGTCTGCATTAGGAATAAAAGGATTTTCTGTAAAAAACTCAATATTCCCCGGGCCATCCCAATGAAATGAATACGTACCTTCTATTAATGCGGGTGGGACATTTGCAAATAATTTTAAAGTATCGGTTGAACAAAGACCTGCAGAAAAAGAAGGAGTAATTTCTGCAGCTTTGACTCTGATGATTGATATGCAAGAATTTGTATTTCCTGCTTTGTCTTCCACGACAAATTGCACCGAGACATCGCTATTGGCAAATGAACAATCCAAAGTTGATGGAATAACCGACATTTTTTCAATGATACAATTGTCACTGCTTCCATTATTTATCATCTGAGACGTTATCTCCAATGTTTCCAATCCGGATGGATGAAGTGTAGCAACGGCATTCTGACACTTTGCCACAGGAAGTTCCATATCCTGTACTTCAATATCAAATTGGCAAGTCCCGACATTTCCGGCATTATCTTTAGTTCTTAATGTGACAATATTCTTACCGGCATTGAGTATGAGATCAAGTTTTGAATTACCGGCCGGAATCTCCTTCTCAGTGATTACCGTTGCTCCGGAAGTACTGATAGAAAATGTCATATCTGAATAAAAAAGTCTGCCTTTTAAATAACTCAAATTATCAACTGTACCCCCAGATGGAATATCAGCACATGGATTTATACCATCGTTACCGTTTTTTGGAACTGCCAATATGGAAACTTGCTGGTCATCAATCCATGCATTAAATTTTGTTCTGTCTATCTCAAAAATAGTCCTTGACAGAGTGCAATTCCCGCTTCCATTTACTATTTGGGTTGAACCAATCAAAAAACCATCCGGTCCAAAAATTTCATAATATTCTCCGGATTCATTGTTATCTCCTAAAAAATAAATTTCCAAAGAAACTGGCAAATTAGTGTGAGTCACAGGAAAGACATTTGTAAAAACAATTTGTTTGCTTCGTGCTTCGTGCATTCCTTTTGACTCATTATAAACGAAAGAAAGATAGGAAGCTTCATCGGATGTAGGTGACAAACTTTCATACTTTTTTGATCCTTCACAATTTTCAATTACTGCAAAATCTATATCCAGAGTTACCGTATCATTACATTGTCCTGTACTTAATACAGTAAATATATTTGAAGGACACGTGATTTCGGGAGCTGTTTTATCTTCAATAGTAACCGGCACAGTGCAAATGGCAACATTATTAGCACAATCCGTAAATGAAAAATGAATCAAATGATCGCCTTTTGATAACTCCAGATCGATTTCTTCTTCATTATTTAAAGTTACCATAGGGCCATTGTCAATCGCATAAGATTTCTTAATGGTATTTTTTATATCTATATCAAAACTTATGGTGGTTTCTATCGCACTTCCGCTGCATATATTGTTGATAGACAAAACAGGGCTCCCTTCTATGATATTTGGAGCAAATGTGACATCAATAAATCCATCCTGAATCCAGCTGTTTATTTTATTTTTATCGAGCGATATCGTAAATTCAGTACTGGCACACTGACCGGCACCAACGGGTGTTTTGCCAATATTGGCACCATCTTCATCAAAAATATTAAAAAATTCGGTCACATCATCAATGTCAAGATTTCTCAATTTTATTAAAAGCATCCCATCATTTGTCGGAGTGGAAGTAGATGAATTAAAAGGTCCGATTTTTATAGTTTTAGAGTCTACAATCGATTCAGGTCCAGCAGGTGTCGACGATGTCACGGGAACAGAGACTACTTTTGTGACCGGCGAAGTGGATTCTACACAGTCATCTGTAGCGACAGGTATCTTTATCCTCGTTTGCGAATAGCATGAATTTTCATCTGCGGCTTGTATAATGGCAGGTGGACAGGAGGTAATAGCGGGTGCATTTTCATCTTTGATACCAAAAACAGCTGAAGTGACCGAAGTATTTCCACAAGTATCGTAGTACACAAAATCGACTTCCAAATATCTTAAAAAGCCATCCAGGGCAGAAGGGCATGTTTGTGGTGGCAAATTAACCGGATTTACACCCGGAAAAGTAGATGAATTATTTATATCATAACTTCCTTTGATAGCAGCAAATGATTTCAACTCACTGCAGGCACTTTCTGCGGTAGAGTTGCCTCTGTTCAAAACCCAGATGCTGAGTAAGGCATTAAAATTTTCAAGACTCTGACAATCGTATTCCTGATTTTGCGCCGCTGTTGTAATCATTGGGTCAACATCCCGAATGACAATAAGCATTTGTTTAAAAGAAGTAATATTACTGCAAATATCCGCCAATGTATAAGTCCTTTCTATCAATGAGTTGCATCCTGAAGACCGAAGAGTATCTACAAATGATGTCCGAACCGCTGCACATTGATCTTTAAAACTTATGAACAAACTATCCGTATTTGCATCAAAAGTCTGGCAACTAAGGGTTATTTCAGGTTGCGGAGAAATCAATAAAGGTGGAGTAGTATCTCTTACAGTAATCAACTGTGTATATGATGAAGAATTTCCACATTTATCTGATACTGTCCAATTTCTTGTAATAGTGTAATTATAATATCCGCAAAGTGTCGAATCTGATAGCTGAGTGCTACTAAAACTGTAGACGGGTACCACCATTCTGTCACAATAGTCTGTTGCGGTTATATTGGGTACCACTGGAATTTTATCACAATCTACCGTAATATCTTCAGGGAGTGCATTAAAAACTGGCGCAATATTATCCGTCACGCTAAAAGATGTCGTACCGGGAGTACCAGTCTCATTACCACATTCATCAGCGACTATAAATGATATATTCATGCGCCAGCTGCAAATGCCATCTGGAATCACTGGGTATGGACCATTAAGAATGCTGCCTCCGCCGGACTGTATAACAATATTATTCTGAGAAATAGCGTAATTGAAATTTTTCCAGGTGATACTATTCGAGCAATCGTCTGTGGCATTGTAACCTGCTCTATTGCGAATCCATTTTATCAATGTATCTCTGATCCCTTCTATACAGTCATATTGAACTATGGGCACGGTGTTCAGTAATCTCGGCCCTTTGGTGTCCGTAGTAAAAAATGAAGCTTTGAGTGTCTGACTTTGATTCCCGGATGTATCCTGAGCAGTGAAACTTACTTCAACTCTTTGTTTATTGCCACATATGACATCCAGAGAATTATTGAAAATAGTAATGGCTTGTTGTAATGTGATGTCTGCTTTCCAAGTGATGCTATCCGAATCATCTGCAGCAACAGCTCCTGCGGCATCATTGTACCAAGCGGTGAGTTTTCCTATGAGATCCTGGGTGACGCCACACTCAAACGATGTATCTCTGGGTGGGGAGATGATGACAGGAGGTATAATATCCTGAGCTGAAACTTTTGATAAAAGTCCGCCATTTAAAAGTAATATTAAAAAAAGCAAAAATCCCTTTTGTAAAAGAGGGTATAAAACTCTGATGCTTTTAAAACTCATAAATAATTATATCTCAGGTTAAAACATGACAGGTAAAACAAAAACATTACCCGATCTGAAACACAAAGATAAGTTTTATAATCGTTAGTGTATGAATCAAAGATTCAATTTAACAAGTCTGATGGTCATACAAAAGGCAATTTTCGCAACGAATATTACTTCAGTGTCATGGTATATTCTGCAACAGCTTTTATTTCGGATAGATTTAGTATATTTTCGAAAGCCATCATAACTCCTTTCCCCTTGCTGACCATAGCAATTCTTGCGTTGAGATCAAGCTCAGAAACTGTAAGATTTTTTGATCCGTTGGCCCCCAATTTTCCATCAAGACCGTGACAGAGCTCACAGTTTTGTTTATAAATTTTAGCTCCGTCTACTACCGGCTTGGATGCTTCTGTGGAAGTATTTTCTGTCTTAACTTCTTTTGCCCCGCACGCGAAAAGGACTAATGCAGTCACTGAAAAAATTACATATTTCTTCATTCTGTATTTGTTTTGATCTGAATTGTTATAAATAATGGATACAAAACTAAGTTATCTTTGTAAAAACTCATTCATTTTTTCAAATTTTTCAATAAAATAAGAAAGACCATATTTTTAAGTATGGTCTTTTCTCAAAATTTACAAAATAAGTATACAGAATAAAGTGTTTATTTTTCCATGCGATTTTTCCTTCGCTCCTTAATGTTTGAAATAACTTTTTCTTTAAATTCTCGTTCGACTTTAAACAACATGGCTATTTTTTTTGCCGGTACAGCCGTTTTCATTTTTTGAATATACTTTTTCTGGATTTCAATTTCTTTGCTTCTGCCATCCAGCATGGCCATCATCATATCTTCGGCCTCCTTGTCAGACATTTCTCTCCTTGGCTTCAGATCAAGTGAAGCCCTGAGCTGCTCAATTTCTGATAAATAAGTGTTGTAAACAGGCCAGAATTTTTGGGCTTCAGTTTCACTCAATTCCAGTTCCTGAGTGATGTAAGCGACTCGTTGCGCTTTTACTTTGTCTTTAATTCTTTCTCTTTGCTCACCATCCTGTCCGGTCGCAACCATTGCGCTGATAATGAATGCAAAAAAAATGAACATTCTGATAAAAATTGTTTGAAGTTTCATGATAAAATAATTTATATAATTAAATAAAGTGTTTCTTAAAAATTAATTTCTGACTCAAAAATCAAATCCTGATCAACATCAGTCTCAGCATCTTCTGTATAAGTGATCAAAGCGATATCGCTTTCTTCTATCAGATCATGCTCCAGTAATATATTGAAATCAAATTCGTCAATATTGTCTTCCAGATATTCAAAATATGCATCACTGCTCTCCAACGCGGTATCTTCTGATATAACTTCATTATTATTCATATTAAACACCATCCAAACCGAAGCAAACAAAATCACAACAGCGGCAGCTGCATATTGCAAAAATTTCATCTTGGACAACCATACCATTTTACCTTTGGAAGACTCTTTCGGATCGTTTTGGCAGATTACATCAATTACATCCGATTCCAATTTTTCAAAATACCCATCAGGAACCTGTAACTCAGATCTATCTACACTTTCTGAGATAAAAATTTGACTCAAGATTTGTTGTTCTACCCGTTTAAAATAGCCTTCAGGCACTTCTGCACCACTTTTTTTTGGCAATGCCGCAAGTATTGGTGCCAAGTCATTTAATTCTTTATTTACTTCGTATGTATCGCTATTCATCATACATTCTTTTTTAAATGTTCTTCTATTTTTTTAACGGCCAAATGATAAGATGCTTTTAATGCACCAACAGAAGTATCCGTTATATCTGCAATATCCTGATATGGAAGTTCATCGTAATACCTCAGATTAAAAACTAATTTTTGTTTGTCAGGCAGCGTTTTGATGGCTGAAGCAAGTGATTGAAGAACTATCGTCTCATTTACACTTTCATAAGATGCAACATTTTGTAAGGCTGAAACATCTGTGCTTTCATGATACCTGTTCTTTTTTGCGTTTAGAAAGTTAATGCTTTCATTAGTAGCAATCCTGTACAGCCAGGTAAATAAAGATGATTGTCGCTGAAAACCTTCAATGTTTTTCACAACTTTCAGAAAAGTGTTCTGTAAAACGTCATCGGCATCTTCATGATTCTCTACCATCCTTCGTATATGCCAATACAATTTTTCTTTGTACTTAGCTACCAAATATCTGAATCCTTCATTCCTTTTGTCAAGAGAAATGATGAGATTTAATATATTTTCATCTTCAGGATATATCATTGTTCATTAAAATCTACAATAAAAGACCAATATTTGATGGTAAGGTTTAATCTGTGCTTAATTATTATTAAAAAAATGAATCAATATGTACCTTTACAGCAAATTCAGTAAAACAAATGTTTCGATTATTATCTGCCGCCATTTTGTGTTTCTTTCTGGTAGCCTGCAAAAGAGAAAATTCAAATTTTCAACAGGAAGCCGCCGATCAGGCCATATTTCATGCTTCAGTAAAAGCCCTGACAGATGTCATTGTCCATGATATTTTTTCTCCGCCGGTAGCAAGCAGAATTTATGTTTACTCAAGTATCGGAGCTTACGAGGCCGCCAGATATCATGATTCTTCTTATCTCTCTTTAGCAGGACAAATTAACCATTTGCCGCAATTACCACAACCGGAGTCAGGAAAAGAATATTGTTTCCCTATGGCTTCAACCCTTACCTTCCTGAAGATTGGTAAAGCTTTGATTTTTTCAGAAGACACTTTGAATGTTCAAATACAGAAAGCGCTTGAATTTTACAAAAATACAGGAATGCCGGAAGAAGTCTACAGCCGAACTATAGCATTCAGTGATACGCTTTCATCTCATATTTTAAAGTGGGCCGCAGCTGACAATTACAAACAAACCCGATCATTTCCCAAATATAGCCTGCAAAAAGACCCTGCAACGTGGAAACCAACTCCTCCGGGTTATATGGACGGCATAGAACCATCGTGGAACAAAATAAGGACTTTTGTAATGGATTCTGCCCAGCAGTTTAAACCATTGCCACCCACGCCATACAACATGACCGATAAAAACAGTCAATATTATAAGGAAGCTGTGGAAGTATATGAAGCAGTAAAAAATCTTTCTGATGAACAAAAGGAAATTGCCAATTTCTGGGATTGCAATCCATATAAACTTAATGTCACCGGGCACATCATGCACGCTACAAAAAAAATATCTCCCGGTGGTCACTGGATCAATATTGTTGGGTTGGTGTGTAAAAATACTAAATCAGATATCACAAAATCAGCCCAAACTTATGCATTGGTCTCAATAGCCCTGGCAGATGCATTTATCTCTTGCTGGGATGAAAAATACAGAAGCAATGCTGTCAGACCAGAGAGCGTGATCAATGAGTTTATTGATCCTGAATGGTTGCCTTTATTACAGACACCTCCATTTCCTGAATATACCAGTGGACATAGTGTAGCTTCATCTGCTGCCGCTATAGTCCTATCCGAACTTCATGGACAGGATTTTGGCTTTAAGGATGATACTGAAGTGGAATTTGGCTTACCGGAGCGTTCATATACTTCTTTTAATCAAGCTGCAGAAGAAGCCTGTATTTCAAGATTATACGGCGGTATTCACTTTATGCCGGCTATAAAGAATGGAATATCACAAGGCAGAGGGATCGGCAATCTGGTGATGACTAAAATTAAATGTAAGAAATAAAGTTTTACCATGATCATTCACTCTGAAAAGTCTTTGGTGTGGATGATAGAAAAAAATTTATTTCTACTGCATTGATAATCAAACGTTTCCATTTTCTGGAATAGATAAAAAACTATTGATTATCATTCAATTTGTGTTCTCAGACAAGACTCAATGATCATTCAAAGGCAATCCCCTGAGCTGCCATTCTTTCCAATTGACGTATTCAGGGGCTACTCTGTGTTCTTCCATCGTAATACAATCTTCCACAGGACAAACCAATTGACATAAATTACAGCCAACACACTCTTCATCTTTTATAGTATAGTGGTTGTATGGGTGTCCCCTTTCTACATGAATGGATTGATGAGAAGTATCTTCACATGCAATGTAGCATAATCCACAATGAATACACTTCTCCTGATTTATCCTGGCGATGTGGTGGTAATTGATATCCAAATCTTCCCAATGGGTAATTTTTTCAACCGATTTACCAATAAAATCAGGCAAAGTTTGGTATCCTTTTTCATCCATCCAGTTATTTAAACCTTCACAAAGATCTTCCACTATTCTGAAGCCATGGGTCATCGCAGCGGTACAAACCTGCACCGTACTACTACCTAAAAGCATAAACTCGACTGCATCTTTCCAAGTGCTTATACCACCGATGCCGGAAATCGGAACAGTAGATGTAAGCGGGTCCTGTGCTATGGTTGTCAGCATTTTTAGTGCAATCGGTTTGACAGCCGGACCACAATAACCGCCGAAAACACTTTTTCCTGCCACATAAGGATTCGGTACAAGCGTGTCCAGATCAACTCCTGTAACACTTTGTATGGTATTGATCAGACTCAGTCCATTGGTACCTCCTTCAACGGACGCTTTTGCTGTAGGGACTACAGAATGTACATTGGGTGTAAGTTTGGTGATCACAGGAATGGTCGCCTTTTCCATCACCCACTCCACCACCATTCTAGCAATTTCAGGATCTTGACCTACGGCAGCACCCATGCCTCGTTCAGTCATACCATGCGGGCACCCAAAATTCAGTTCAAATCCCATAGCACCAGCATCTTCACATTTTTGAATGAGTTCGTGCCAGGATTTCCTGTCATTGTCTGCCATCAGGGAAACAATCATCGCACGGTCGGGATACATTTTGACTACTTCATAGATTTCCCTTAAATTTATTTCGAGCGGTCTGTCACTGATCAGTTCAATATTATTGAAACCCATCATTCGTTTTCCTCCATAATTGACGGATGAATACCGTGAAGAAACATTTTTTATCTGTGAACCTAAAGTTTTCCAGACTACACCTCCCCAACCAGCTTCAAAAGCCCGGACGACATTCGTTTTTTTGTCTGTCGGTGGGGCACTGGCCAACCAGAAGGGATTGGGGGATTTTATGCCAAGAAAATTGGATGATATATCAGCCATGGTTTAATTTTATCAGGTTTATTGATACTTTACTTATTTTAGAAACTCCAGAATAGCTGCCGCTCCATCTTTTCCTGCCTGTACTGCGTCAACTACTTCTTTGCCTCCGTTTACACAATCACCACCAGCGAAAACTCCATTCACATTGGTGACAGCTTTGTCATTTATCACTACTTTGCCTTTATTTTCGTTTAATTTATTATATTTTACAAGATGTTCATAAGGCATTTGCCCTGCTGCTTTTATCACCATATCTACCTCTAAAGTCATGGTCTCTCCGGTACTTACAGGACTTCTTCTGCCGCTACTATCTGCTGGACCAAGCTGCATGATTTCGCACACCAAATGACTTACCTTTCCTTCCCGTCCAACTATTTCTTTGGGTGAAGCCAGCCAGATAATGCGGCATCCATCCAGTTTGGCAATATTCAGTTCGTGCTCTGTGCAAGGCATTTCTTCCTGGGTTCTCCGGTATACTAAAGTTACTTCTTTTGCACCCAGTCTTTTAGCTTGTGTCGCTGCATCTATCGCCGTCATACCCATACCAATTACCGCTACTTTATCACCGACAGCAATAGATGACAGTTCATTGGAGCGCAGGTCATATATAAAAGATATGGCATCTTCTACACCTTCCAGCTCTTCACCCGATATATCCAATTGTCTGGCTAATCCAATGCCAAAAGCCAGATAAACCGCATCATATTCTGCTTGTAAAGCATCAAGAAGTAAATTTTTGCCCAGTTCATGATTGTATTTTATTTCGATACCGCCAATGGAAGTAATGTAATTGACTTCATCTTCACAAAATTGGGGAGTTACTTTATACGCTGCTATGCCATACGTCATCAAACCACCTCCCTTGCTTTCCTTTTCATAAATGGTCACATCTATTCCTTCTCTGCTCAACATATGTGCACAACTCAATCCGGCAGGACCGGCACCAATGATGGCTACCTTTTTACCTGAAGTTGGTTTTCTGGAGAATAATTGCCATTGATTTTCAATTGCTATTTCTGTCGAATATCTTTGAAGTTTGGCTATTTGAATAGGTTTTTCATGCATCAGATTGTACACACAAGCGCCTTCACACAACTTTTCTACCGGACAAACCTTGCTGCAGCCTGCACCCATAATATTGGATGATAAAATGGTATGCGCCGATCCCTTTATGTTTTCTGTAGCAATTTGCTTGATAAATTTAGGAACATCTATAGAAGTGGGACAAGACTTCATACAAGGCGCATCGTAACAAAACAGGCAACGATTGGCTTCGATAACAGCTGCATCAAACGTTTCAAATGGCGGATGAATATCCGTAAAATATTCGCTGTACTGATGTGTTTCAAGACGATTGTTTTTTAAAGCCATACATTTGGGTTTTTAGACTTTTTATTAAAAGCAATAATTTACGGAGCTACAATTTCATCATAAGACTCAGGTCGTCGGTCTCGGTAAAACTGCCATTTGCTTCTCACTTCAGTTATCAGGTCCAGATCAAACTCGCAAACCAGTAATTCGTCTTTATCTTCTGAAGCACAGGCAAGGATTTGGCCTAATGGATTAACGAAATAGGAGCTGCCATAAAAATGTCCTAAATTCCATGGTTTTTCAGTGCCTACCCTATTGATACATCCCATAAAATAGGCATTCGCTACAGCATGAGCAGGCTGCTCCAGTTTCCAGATATATTGTGATTGCCCAACAGTGGTTGCAGATGGATTATATACTATCTCCGCGCCATTCAATCCAAGACACCTTGCTCCTTCCGGAAAATGTCTGTCATAACAGATATAAATACCAATTTTTGCATATTTGGTCTGAAATACAGGATAACCCAGATTACCAGGCTTGAAGAAAAATTTTTCCCAAAATCCACCCGTTTGGGGAATGTGATTTTTTCGATATTTGCCCAGATAAGTTCCATCAGCATCAATCACAGCGGCAGTATTATAATATACGCCGGTCTGCTCTTTTTCATATACCGGTACGATCATGACCATATTATATTTTTTAGCATACTCCTGCATACGTTCTGTAGTGGGGCCGGGAACTGATTCTGCGGAAGCATACCAGGCACTATCCTGCCCAGGACAGAAATATGGTGTATTGAATATCTCCTGAAAACAAAGAATCTGTACCCCCTGTCTCCCTGCTTCCTCAATATATGGAATATGTTTTTGCACCATAGCTTCCTTGATTTCTTCTATGGTTCCTTCGCCTTCGGTTTTTGCGAGACTGAGTTGGATGAGGCCTGATTTAATTATTCTTGACATATTTTATTAGTTATGAGTTATAAGATAAAAGATATGAGTTATGAGTTAAGAGATGAGTTATTTGTGATTTGATATTCATATTTGCTCTTAGTTGGTGCCTGGTATCGATTTTTTTTTTGATACAACCCTATCATTACAACTTATGAGTTAATATTCATATTTTGCCATTGACTTTATTTCTTCTTACAAATTGACCGTACCCTTTGGATAGCTTACATTCATTGTTATCAATGGCCAATTTACCACGCAATAAAACTGTTTTTACTTTACCTTTGACTTCCCATCCTTCATACCCGCTATAATCGACATTCATATGATGCGTATTTACTGAAAGGGTATGGGTTTCATTTGGATCAAGTAAAAGGATATCTGCATCGCTGCCTACTGCAATGGTCCCTTTTTTAGGAAACATGCCAAATATTTTTGCCGCATTGGTACTACTCACTTCAACGTATTTATTCAAAGAAATCCTTCCTTTATTGACTCCCTCACTAAATAACAATTCCATCCTGTTTTCAATGGCCGGGTGTCCATTCGGAATTCTTGAAAAGTCGTCTTTCCCCATTAGTTTTTGTTCCCACTTGAACGGACAGTGGTCAGTGGCTACTACATTTACCAATCCCTGATTAATGCCGGCCCATAACGTGGCCTGATCTTTCTTTTCCCGTAGTGGTGGACTCATAACCCATTTGGCACCTTCAAAATTATTTTCATAAAGTGAAGCATCCAGTATCAGGTATTGAATACAGGTTTCCACAAATACGTGCTGATTTCTTTTGGTTGCATTTCTGACCGCATTCAAAGCTCCTTCGCAGGTAAGGTGAACTATATAACCCGGACATCCTGTATAATTGGCCATATCCGCAAATCTGCCGCTGGCTTCAGCTTCAGTCACTTCGGGTTGTGACAAATAGTGATATAAAGGTTCCAGTTTTCCTTCGTTCCTGTGTTTTGCAATCAGAAAATCAATCATGTCTCCATTGGTTGCATGTACATTGATCAAGCCTCCATGTTTTTTAACTTCATTCATCAGACCTATCATCTGACGATCATCAATCATGAGCGCACCTTTATATGCCATAAATGTTTTAAAAGATGTGATGCCCTCTTCTTCTATGAAGTGCTGGATTTCTTTTTTTGTATCTTCATTAAAATCTGTAACAGCCATATGGAAACTGTAATCGCCTACTGCATTGTTGTCACTTCTCCCTTTCCATTCCGCCAAGGCTGATTGTAAACTTTTTCCCTGGGTTTGTAATATAAAATCTATCACCGTGGTCGTACCGCCGAATAAGGCAGCTCGGGTGCCGGTTTCATAATTGTCACTGCTGTATGTTCCCATAAAAGGCATATCCAGATGTACATGTGGATCGATACCTCCCGGCATAACCAATAATCCCGAAGCATCGATAACCTGATCAGCTGCGAAAGAAAGATGCTGTCCGATGACCTTTATGGTTTCTCCTTCAATATAAATATCAGCTACATAATCATCTGTTGCAGTTATTATCCTTCCGTTTTTAATTAAGATGCTCATAATAATTTTACTTTTTATCCTTCATAAATAACCAATACACCCAGCCACTTAGTCCAAATCCAACAAACCAGGCGTAGTGGTAAAGACCTGTTATCCACGTAGGAAACACATCTTTACTCATCAACCCTATCGTCATTAAAAATCCCGGAATATTAGGCAGTATGCCAATGATAAGTGCTGCGATAGCATGTGGATTAAATCCTTTAGTAAAGCTATACCTACCTTTACTATCGTACAAATCATCCAGAATCAGTGTCTGATTTCTGATAAAGTAATAATCAACTATCATAATGCCTCCCACGGGACCAAGTAGGCTTGAGTAACCAACCAGCCAGGTAAAAATATACCCTGACGGATCAGCAATTAATTTCCATGGAAAAATCATCATACCTATAAGCCCTGTGATGTATCCTCCTTTTCTGAAATCTATTTTTGAAGGCATTAGGTTGGCAAAATCATTGGCTGGACTGACTATATTAGCCGCTATATTTGTAGCTAATGTGGATATCGCCACTGCAATCATGGCAAAACTGACCAACATTTTACTATCAAATTTTCCGGCCAGAACAACAGGGTCCCAAATCGTGGTGCCAAATACAATCGTGGTTGCCGAAGTAACTACTACACCTACAAATGCAAAAAGTGTCATAGACGTAGGAAGCCCGAATATCTGACCTTTTATTTGCGCATCCTGAGATACCGCATAACGGGTAAAGTCGGGTATATTGAGAGATAGGGTTGCCCAAAAACCAACCATTCCTGTCAGTGCTGGAAAAAAGAATGCAAAAAATTCTGCTGTATTTGCAAATTTTGATGGTGTGGCCAATATCGGGCCCAATCCTTTGGCAGCTAAGATAGCCCATGCCAAAAGAGCCAAAGCAGCTACAGGCAGGAAAATTGCTTTAAAAATCAATAACTTTCTGATACTTTCCACTCCCAAATAAACAACATACATATTGAGTAACCAAAACAGCAAAAAACATATTGCCGGACCGGTCTGTAAACTCCAGGAATCCGGGAATACCTGTGGCAACGTTTCCAAAGCCGGGAACCATAAACGCATCATTTGATATAATGCAAAGCCGCCGATCCATGTTTGGATACCAAACCAGCCGCAAGCCACAATGGCTCGCAATAGAGCAGGAATATTTGCCCCTTTTGTGCCAAAACTGGATCTCGCAAATACAGGAAAGGGAATGCCATATTTCGCTCCGGCATGACCATTTAATATCATGGGTATCAAAACGATGGTATTTCCCAAAAAGATAGTAAATATAGCCTGCCACCAATTCATGCCGCCATCGATCAATGAACTTGACAACATATAAGTCGGAATACATAGGCTCATCCCAATCCAGAGCGCCGCATAATTCCAGGTTGTCCAGCTTCTCTCGCTCTGTGGAACAGGTGCCAGATCTTCGTTGTATAAGTCAACATTGGTGGTATTCAGATTTTCAGACATTTATTTTATATTACTTTTAATCTGAAACCGCTTCATCGGCGATAAAAAGTGCCTGACTGATGATGTCCAGTCCTTCATCAATCTGAGCTTTGGTCACTATCAATGGCGGAGCAATAAATATATAAGACCAACGTACAAAAGTGTACATTCCGAGCGCTTTAATTTTGGCGGCTACTTTATTCATGACCACCATTTCATCAGGTTTTGCATTAAACGGCGCAAAAGGTTCTTTAGTTGTTCTGCTTTTCACCAATTCAAGACAACCCAGTAAACCCGTATTTCGCCAATCACCGATAGAAGGATGTATTTTTTTAAGATCTTCTATCCTGGCATCAAGATAGTTTCCCATAGCTGCTGCATTTTCAATCAATCCATCATCTTCGTAAATTTTGATCGTTTCTAAAGCTGCTGCACATGCGACCGGATGAGACGAGTAGGTAAGACCGATAGCCAGTACCACATCATCAAATTTAGCAGCAATTCTGTCTGTAAGCATCAGGCAACCGAATGGCAGATAACCACAGGTCAATCCTTTGGCCATACAAATCATGTCCGGAATAATGTCATGATGCTGAAATCCAAACCATTTGCCGGTCCTGCCAAAACCACTCATCACTTCATCCATGATAAGGAGTATGCCGTGTATATCACAAAGTGCGCGTACCGCTTTCAGATAGCCGACCGGATACTTCAGACAGCCTGACGAGCCACTTTCTCCTTCCAATAAAATCGCTGCAATATTTCCCGGACCTTCATAAGATATAATCCGTTCAAGAGCAGCCACCTGTTCCTTCAGAAAGTTATCATCGCCATACTCCCATCTGTAGGCAATAGGAATGTCAAAGTGTACAAAATTAGGCGCCTGCTGACTGTCTACAGGAAGTTTTCTGGGATCACCACTTGCAGTCATGGCACCATTGCTTGATCCATGATAGGATTGATATCTGGTCAGGATTTTGTGCCTTCCTGTATACAAACGGGCTACTTTGATGGCATTTTCAATCGAAGTGGCTCCGCATAATGTAAAAAATGCTTTGTTCAGGTCTCCCGGACATATTTCAGCCAGTTTTTTGCCCAAATCGCCGCGAACTTTGGTCACACATGAAGGCGATACATAGGCCACCTGTTGCATTTGTTTTACAACAGCATCTGTCACACGCTGATTACCATGCCCGATATTGACATTCATCAATCCACTGCTGAAATCAATGATCCTGTTTCCATCATAATCGTAGAGGTACACGCCTTCAGCCCTTTCTATGACTAACGGAGAAAGACCCTTTTGTTTGCTCCAGGAAAATAAAGTATAATCAAAATTATCCTGCAGAATTTCCTGAGATTGCGTTAAAGTGGCTGAGTTCATCATGATCAATTTTAAAAATTCTAAATAGAAAAAGAATTACATTTACTAGCTTCGTTTGTAATGGATCAACTCATCCAGTTTACACCTGCTTCTGCATTCCATTTGATAGTGCTCTTTTTAAGCTTTGTCCAGAATTCAATGGAACTTTTTCCTGTGATGTCACCTACCCCAAACTTACTCTCATTCCATCCGCCAAAACTGAATGGTTCTCTCGGCACGGGGACTCCTACATTTACTCCTATCATACCAGCACTGGCGCGATCAATGATATATCTTGCCATTGCACCATTCTGGGTAAATACACTGGCTGCATTGCCATATGGATTGGCATTTTCTATTTCCAAAGCTTCATCTACGGTTTTTGTCCGCATAATAGATATCACGGGACCAAATATTTCTTCTTTCGCTACACTCATATCGGGAGTTACAAAATCTATGACAGTCGGCCCTACGTATGTTCCTTTTTCTTTGCCGGGAACAGATGTATTTCGTCCATCCACTAATATTTTTGCGCCATCTTTTTCAGCATCTGATATATATTGTTCTATTCGTTCCTGAGATGCTTTATTGATCACTGCACCCAGATTTACACCAGGCACAATTTTTCTCGCTTCATCACATATTTTAGCTACTATATGGTCAATGTTTCCTACCCCAATCATGGCAGAAGCGGCCATACAACGCTGACCTGCACACCCAGACATGGAAGCGGCCACATTTTGAGCAGTCATGTCAGATATAGCATCGGGCAATACCATCAAATGATTTTTTGCTCCGCCGAGTGCCAGACATCTCTTATAGTTATGGGTGGCGCGTTGATATACTATTTTTGCTACTTTAGTAGATCCTACAAATGAAACTGCTTCGATATTCGGATGATCACAAATCGCCTCTACGATCCCAACATCTCCATGAACAATATTGAAAACACCATCAGGCAATCCGGCTTCTTTCAACAACTCAGCCAACCTGCCACAGCTGAGTGGTACTTTTTCGGATGGTTTCATGATCATACAATTTCCGAGCGCAATCGCATTGGGTATGGTCCAGTTGGGTACCATAGATGGAAAATTAAAGGGTACAATGGATGCCACTACGCCTAGAGGTACATGTTCTGTTCTGCATTCTACGCCTCTGCTTACTTCCAGTAATTCTCCTGTGACCAATTGAGGCAGTGATGTGGCAAATTCAGTCAGTTCAATACATTTTTCTATTTCTGCCACTGATTCACTGTATGTTTTTCCATTCTCTTCACTACACAATTCTGCCAGCTCTCTAAGATGTTTTTCAAGCAGAACCTTATATCTAAAAAAAACCTGCACCCTTTCTTTTATGGGTGTTTTACTCCAGGAAGGAAAAGCTGCCTGAGCTGCCGTAACAGCCTTGTCCAAATCAGCAGCAGACGACATTGGAACCCGTGAGAGTAGATTTCCATCTAATGGAGAAATGACATCCATTGTTTTTGATGTGGAGGAATCCACCCAACTACCATTAATATAATTCTGAATGACCGGATATTTCATTTATTTTATTTTTATAGAACGTATTTGCGAGATAATATGGTTTGACTTGATTAGATATATCGAATAAAAATAACATCTTTTTATCAATATACAACTTTTATACCGATTATTTATTATGCGGAAAAATTTACGAACCGTTTTACCTACATGATAAACTATTAAAAAGTGATCGAGAAACAGCAAATTGTGAATATGGCATTTAATCCAAATGGGAAATGAACATGGTTCTTTTTAAACTTAGTTAAGTTTATCAACCTGTTTATTCAATTGCCCCTATTAGGCTAATTATTTTATATTTTACGAAAAAATTGACTTGAAGATTAAGAGACTCAGACAATTTGTCTTTTGTAAAAAAAAATGAATCTCTGCAGAAAAAATTTAAAATGGTTTTGAAAAAACAATAAGCTAAAAGCATATATTTATTACCATGCTTTTTTCCTAAATGTACTATACAAAGGCAAAACCAAATAATAAATTACCAGCATAATATCCAACAATGGGAACAAAAAAAATAAATCAGTTCCATTCAGTTTTTTAAATATGTGGTATTGGAAGATCATCTGAAAAATCCATTTGAATATAATAATACTAATAAAAACTGGCCATGGCAAATAACCAAAAATTATGGAAAAAAAGATGATGATATAAAAACCGATTTGGCTCGATGCAAATATTCCCAATAGTAGTTGGTGTAAAATCGAATATCGGCTTGATGTGGAAATATGTCTGCTTTTCTGATGTAGAAATTCAAAAAAAGTAGTCTTGGCATCTGAATACATGAATGACGCATCATTCAGACAAACCGCCACATTGTTTTTAGTTGAACCTTCAGCTATCAGTAAGTCATCATCTCCGGATGGCAGGTCAAGATGTTTTTCAAATCCCTGAATGCTTTCAAAAAGAGATTTTCGATACATGAGATTTCTACCAACTCCCATATAAGTCATACCTGTAATGGCATATGAAAAATATTGCATGACAGTCATTATGGTTTCAAATCTCGAAAAGCGGTTCAACCAACCTCCCTTTTTATTCATTGGACCATAACCCAGTACTATTTCGATATCTTCCTTTTCAATCATTTTTTTTACCATTGATGATATCCATTCACCACCAATTGGAATACAATCGGAATCTGTGAAGAGCAAAATATCATTTTTAGCTTCCCGGATTGCTTCAGATAAGGCGGCTTTTTTGCCAGGCCTGTTCAAATTTGCCGTCATTAATATGAGCCGATGATCATCCATTGATTTTAATATATCCGGACCATCATCGCTACTGAAATCATCTATTGCAATAACTTCAAAATTATTGTATTGCTGTTTGAGTATTGCTTCTATTGTATGGTAAATCTGTACCCCGGCATTTTTATAACATACGATAATGGAAACCCCGGGTTGGTAGATAGCCGGATCAGAATGTAGTTCTTTTAAATGTTTAAAGGACAAATAAAACCAAACCCAATAGGAAAAAATAATACCCGTCAATAGAAATAAAATAATAAGTATTAGACTCATGTCGTAAAGGTAGAAACCTTTATCCATTTATCAGACCATATTCTCAGGGATTACAAAAATCAGTTTATCCAACTAAATTTCTATAATACAAATAAGAACTCTGAAATTGTGAAAAAATATAAAGCCATTCGACCATTCCTTTTCATAAACAGAAAAGAAAAATCATAGAAACATTATAAATATCAACCCTTAAAGTAATCAATAGCCTGCTGCCTGCCCATCTTTCCTGCTCTCACTGGCACCAAAATAGACTTTATTTTTCTCATCCCACATGATAGCCTGATAACCACCATATCCACCAATATTATAGCCTACTTTATGCCCCATCATGACCAGTTTCCTGATGGTTTCATAATCAAATCCTGACTCAAGATACAGATCACCACCATTGGTCATTTTTTCACCTGTAGGTTCTGAACTGCCTTCATGTTGTATTCTCGGCGCATCCCCTGCTTCCTGAAGTTGCATGCCAAAATCAACCAAATTTACTACAATCTGAGCATGTCCCTGTGGTTGCATAGCACCTCCCATTACACCGAAACTAACCCACGGTTTGCCATTTTTTGTAATAAAACATGGTATAATCGTATGAAATGGTCTTTTGCCTGGTTGATACATGTTATTATGGCCTTCTTCAAGAGAAAACATTTCTCCCCTATCCTGAAGAACAAAACCAAGTCCTGTCGGAGTCATACCTGAACCCATGCCTCTGTAATTGCTCTGAATCAGAGAAATCATATTCCCATCTTTGTCTGCTACGGTCAGATATATGGTTTCCTGTGCTTTCAGATCTCCCGGATCATAACTTCTGGCAGCTCTGTTGGGATTGATAAGTTTATTTCTTTCCATGGCATATTCCTTAGATATCAATGTTTTAACCGGGACTTTGGCAAAATCCATATCCGCATAATATTTGGCCCGATCTTCAAAAGCCAGTTTTTTTGCTTCTGTAAATATGTGTATGTATTCAGGAGAGCCAAAACCCATTTTTGAGATGTCATATTGCTCTAAAATATTCAGAATTTGTAATGCCGCGATACCTTGTCCGTTTGGTGGTAATTCCCATACATCATAGCCACGGTAGTTGGTCGACACAGGGTCCACCCATTCACTGGTATGACTGGCAAGATCTTCATATGAAAGAAAACCGCCTTGTTTTTTCATATATGTTCCTATCGTTTTTGCAATATCCCCTTTATAAAAAGCATCCCGACCTCCAGTGACTATTTTTCTTAATGTATTGGCGAGATAAGGATTTTTAAATATTTCTCCTTTTGCAGGAGTCCGGCCGTTGGGCATATACACTTCTGAAAAACCTTCATATTTGGATAAACTCCTGGCACTTGCGGCAAGATAATAAGCAATCAGCTCAGTCACGGGAAATCCTTCTTCTGCATATTTTATAGCAGGTTGCAGTAAATCACCAAAGGGTAGTTTCCCAAATTTTTTATGCAATTGATCCCAACCATCGACGGCTCCCGGTACAGACACGGGCAATGGTCCTGTAGGAGGAAACCGTTTTATTCCCTGCATAAACAGCTCTTCTTTGGTGAGACTTTTCGGTGAACGTCCACTGGCATTTAATCCATGAAGTTTTTGTGTTTTGGCATCCCAGATGATGGCAAAAAGATCCCCTCCAATACCGTTGCCGGTAGGTTCCATTAAACCCAGACATGCATTGGCCGCTATAGCAGCATCTATTGCGGATCCTCCTTTTTTGAGTATATCTAATGCTACCTGTGTAGCCAATGGATGTGATGTAGCCGCCATACCATGCTGCGAAATAACTTCAGACCGCGTGGCAAATGTTTTACCTGTGATGCGGTCCTGTGCCGGCAGTAGAATAGAAAGTAAGAGACCAGCGCTCATGAAGAGAAACAATTTTATATTTGACCTCATTTGATTAGTTTTATTATTTTATAGAAATTTAATACTTTATGGTTTATTGTCCGACTTCAGCTTGTTTTATCAAAACAATACCCTGTAAACTGGTCACAGTAATTTTATCCACTGTTTTTTCACCGGAAGCGGATTCGACAATTATCTTTATTTTGTATCCTCCCAGATTGCTTTCAACAATATTACTACCATCAGGATGGTTTGACATGCCAAAAATAACCTTGTTAACATCCAGTCTTCCTATTTCAGCATTATTGATATACAAATTAATATGACCTTCTTCAGTTAAAACAATATAATCTGTGATTTCATTTAATTCCTTAATATATTTTACGGGAATTATTTTTTCATATCCAACGATATCAACAGACTTTTTGGAAGAAAAATAAACATTCCAGGCTTTCTGATCCATCTTAGATGTATATCTGTCCAACCTGAATAATTCCTGCAGTTGATAAGCATTTATTGAATCGGCTGCTTTTTTTATCAGATTATTTTTATCAAATTCCTTCAGATAACCAAGTGCATTTCTTGAATCCAGAAAATATAATTTATTAGAAATAATACCATTGGTATCAGAATAAGTCCTGGAAGTATCTATCTGAATCACACCATCTGAAATGATACCGCAGGCTTCAAGATCATGCACCAGTTTCCTCTGTTGATTCATTACCGGAACATTACAAACAGAAAAAGAACCACCCATAAATGTTATCAATGAAAGCAATATTAACAATAAAGGTAAAATCCTTTTATCCCGTATTTTTGATACAATCATATAGATGGTGGTTATCGCTATAAAAATTGCCACAGCCGCGCTCAGATAGTATTCTTCTTTTATCCCGTACAATGAAATATTTTTAAACAAGGATAAAAAAAGTAAAATCACCGGTAATATTGAAAACAGAAAAAAATATTTTCTGAATTTTGACATCAGAGGGTTATCTGCAGCATTATCATAATATCCGGAAAATAACCAGGACGATAAACCTACCACAAAATACCATAATATCATCACGTATGCCCACTCCACCATTGGTTTACCTGTGATTAAAACCCTTAGTATATAAGCGTACAGAATCAACCCGTAAATAATACAAATGGGTATAAAAACATAAGAAGTTATAATTTTAAAAATAGACTTTTGAGCCGGAACTTCTGTATTATAAAATTGATCAGGTATTTCTGACAAAAAAAATGTAGTTTGTAATAATCCGGTGACAAGTATAAAAAGCTTAAAATATATGATACCATCGAGTTTGATGTCAAATAAATTGTCTAATGCCAGAATAGCAAGACTTAGTGCCGTGTAGAAAATGATACTGTACAAAGCTGATTGCATCCAGGAAATAAAGATGTGTACATTGTAGGCAGTAAAAGCATCATTATTTCTGGTTTTAAAAAATGGTATAATCGAGATTAAAAAATGAAGGATCAAACTCAATCCTATAGTAAAATACCAGAAACAGGAGATTTTTTCATCAAAATTTGTGGGAATCATAAAATAATAGACGCCCAGAGCAGCAATAATCACAACGACTCCTATCCGGTAAATGCCCTGTGATAGTGTATAAGCTTCTTTGGCCAGTGACCAGTTGAGCATGGCAAGAAAACCAATAAACCCACATATTGGCCACCTGATGATGTCACCTTTTGTTGTATCATCTATTAATACCAATAATGCAAATGTTGTTACTATTGCAAATAAAATAACTACAGGAAATCTTTTTATTATTTCAAGATACCTTCCGGATAAATTGA
The DNA here is from genome assembly GCA_016714445.1 of Saprospiraceae bacterium. GTDB lineage: Bacteria > Bacteroidota > Bacteroidia > Chitinophagales > Saprospiraceae > OLB9. Next base: position 338,469 of record JADJNF010000010.1, read on the forward strand.
GTTGGCTGAAGAATGACATAAGAAAACAGTATTTAAGGTTAAAAATATATCTTTTTTAGTAAATAAACTAATAAGTCAGATATTTGGGAACTATCATGGTTTAAAATTTTGTTTTACAACAAACCATTCATATGAATACCGATAATTTTGTTACCATCCGTACTTATCATGATCACATCGTAGGCGAATTGATGATTTCTGTATTACATAATGCAGGTATCCGCGTTTTTAGATTTGAAGAAATGCATAGCATGTTGCCTACAGAAAATGTAGAAATCAAGGTACATGAATCCGATGTGGACGCTGCTTTAGAGATCATTGAAGCTCAGGAAAATATCTGATTCCGGCTAATTTTGAAAGTCCGGCAAAACGGAAAACACTTCAGGCATTTTCAGTCTTTGGTATCAATCTATTGTTATTTACCAATTGAGTATTGGCCAATGTTGGTTGTTTTTTTTTAAAAACTGGCTATAATTTTAATTGACAAAAATTATGTCTTCATATTACTCAAAACGAGTGTTTTGGTATTTTAGCAGTTATTTCATGTCGTCGTCTCCCCAGATCAACCATCTGAAATAAAATATTTTATAGTTGCTCTTTAACAAATAATCAATTATATAACTTTTTTCAGGTAACTGAAATTTGGTTTCATTTTCAGGAAAATACTTATCAATCTTTTAATAATTAAATTCTTCTCATTTAGTTATAAATATTTTATTATTTTTGAAGTTCTTATTGTTTTCAGGAACCGGATACCCCTGTTTATAATAAGTCTGGCATGGTCTTCAACTAACGGCTATTCCTGGAGTATGTATACATTCAAAAGATAAAAGTTAACTTAAGATGATTCACAAATTTAGAAAACATTTGATATTTCTTTTATTATTGGTATCTTCTCTTGGTCAAAGTCAGGAAAAAGGATGGCAGTATCTTTTTAATGGAAAGGATCTTTCAGGCTGGAAACGGTTGGGTGGAAGTGCAGAATATACTGTAGAAGATGGTGCTATCATAGGGAGAACAGTTGCCAATTCCCGTAATACATTTTTGATTACAGAAAAAGAATATGGCGACTTTGTGCTCGAAATTGATGTATTTGTGGAAGCAGAAGAAGGGAATTCAGGTATTCAGACAAGGAGTCATTTTGATCCGAATGCATTTGACGGAGAAGGAAAGGTTTATGGTAGACAATGTGAAATAGACCCAACTCCCCGAAAATGGACAGGCGGCATCTACGATGAAGGCAGAAGAGAATGGATATATCCACTACAACTCAATCCTTCGGCACAGCAAGCGTACAAAAAAGGTAAATTTAACCATTATAAAATAGAATGTATTGGTAGAAGTATGAAAACATGGGTCAATGGAATACCTGCATCTCATGTGATTGATTCGCTCGATCCAAAGGGTTTTATAGGATTGCAGGTACATTCAGTTGGTACACCTGATCTTGTTGGTAAAAAAGTAATTTTCAAAAACATAAAAATCAAAACTACCAACTTAAAACCTACTCCTTTCCCTTCATATGTTTATGTCAGCAATTTAATTCCCAATCATTTAAGTAAAGATGAAATAGCTCATGGCTGGCAATTACTTTTTGACGGGAAATCTTCCAAAGGGTGGAAAAGTGCCAAAAGACCCGGATTTCCTCAGAATGGATGGAAAATCGAACAAGGTGTCATTTCGGTCATGGAAGCAGGCGGCAGCGAATCTACCAATGGAGGAGATATTATTACAGAAAACCGGTACAATGCGTTTGACTTATCTTTTGAATTTAAACTAACGTCCGGTGCCAATAGTGGTGTGAAATATTTTGTTACTCTGGCAGAAGAAACCAATGGATCTGCCATCGGGCTGGAATATCAGATCCTTGACGATACATTACATGCTGATGCAAAACTGGGACGTGATGGCAACCGAACTTTGGCTTCCTTGTATGATCTCATAAAGGCCCAAAAACAAAAAAGATTTATAAAACCCATTGGACAGTGGAATACCGGCAGAATCGTGGTCTACCCAAACAATAAAGTCGAACATTACCTGAATGGTATCAAGGTTCTGGAATATATTCGTGGTTCAAAAGAATATAAAGACCTGGTAGCCATAAGTAAATATGTAATTTGGAAAAATTTTGGTGAAGCGCAAGAAGGTCATATTTTGTTGCAGGATCACGGAAATGAAGTATCCTACCGTAGCATAAAAATTAAAAAATTGTCTTGGTAATCCCTAATCAATAGCAAACTTATCATTTATAAAAAGTAAAAAACATGTCTATCACACGTCGTCATTTTATCCATCAGACCGCCTTGACCACAGCAGCTGTATATACTTCTGCAATGGGTTTGAGTGCCAAAAGTTATGCTAATATCTTAGGGGCCAATGACCGCGTAAGATTAGGGGTAGTAGGTTTTTCTGATCGTTTTCGACATTCATTGTTTCCATCTTTTCTTCATCATCATAAGGAGTTGAACTTTGATATCGTGGCTGTAAGTGATATATGGAAAGTCAGAAGAGATGAAGGACAAAATTTCCTTAAAGAAAAATTGGCTCATGATATTATCTCTTGTCCAAACAACGATGAGTTGTATAAAGTTAAGGATTTGGATGGAGTGATCATTAGTACAGCAGATTTTCAGCACGCTCTCCATACCATCGAAGCAGTTCAGGCCGGCAAAGACGCTTACGTCGAAAAACCATTTGCGGAAACGATGGAAGACAATCGTGCTGCCCTTAAAGCCGTGAAGGCAAGCCAGCAGATCATTCAGATTGGTTCGCAAAGACGTAGTGGAGGTAATTATACTGCCGCAGCTGAGTTCATTCAATCCGGAAAATTTGGTCCTGTGACGATGGTAGAACTAACCTGGAATGTCAATCAACCCGGAAGATGGAGACGTCCTGCCTTAGTGGCTCAATGTTTTGAAAAAGATGTAGATTGGAAACGATATCTCATGAACAGACCCCACGTGGCATGGGATGCAAGAAAATTTTTGGAGTATCGTCTCTTTTGGCCTTACTCATCAGGCATGCCGGGACAGTGGATGAGTCATCAGATAGATACGGTACATTGGTTCAGTGGATTGAATCATCCACGAAGTGTAGTAGCCAATGGTGGCATCTATATGTGGAAAGATGGTCGAAGTAATTGGGATACCACGACTGCTGTTTTTGATTATGGTCCTGCCGATGATTCAACTTCCGGTTTTCAAGTGACTTTCGGGTCAAGAATGCACAATGGTGATGAGAATCCGTCAGAAATTTATTACTCCAACGGGGGAGAGTTAAATCTGATCACAAATACTGTCTCAGCTAAAGGAGGTCTGGGTGAAAATCATGCGAAAGCCATGAACATGAAGCCCAATCTGTTGCCTGACCTAAAACTGGTGGACAAATCAGACAAAGTCATCGCTTCTGCCAATACAGGTGCGGATATTCTGACGAGCAATCACATGAGAAATTTTATGGAATGTATGCGCAGTCGCCAGCAAACCAATGCACCTGTGGAAGCGGGATATTATCATTCCATAGCCACCATTATGACCAATGCAGCTGTGAGAACCGGTGCAAAAGTAACCTTTGACGAAAAAAATCAGGAAGTGATGGCGAATGGGAAGGTATGGCGTATTTAACTTCGCTCCCTACCTCACCACTACCTCATCTACAAATAACCAGGGTTTGTGACCTGCCCCCTTGTGCTCCCTCAGGTATCTTTCCAAAATTTGTAATTTCAAATTTCAAATATCTGGTTTTGATTTTACCCAAAGCCAAATTGACTTTGCCTATTTTACCTTCAGATGTGACATCATTCCTGATCTGAAAGGATGTATATGTCTTTCCATCTTCTGATGTATAAATCTCTACCTTTTTTGGCAGATAAATCCACTGACCTTCACCTTTAAAAAATCTGAACTGTATTTCACCAACTTCTACTTTTTTTCCAAAATCAAGAAATCCTGTACAATTTTTACCATCAAATCCAAGCCATTCCGTGCCACCGTATTTTTCATTGCTGCCAGTCACGCCATTAATAATACTGCCCGGGCCGTTACCATAATATTGTTTTGCCGGTTCTTCTGCCATAGTCAAAATAGCTTTGGTAGCCAGGTGCAGATCAAAAATAATATTGAGTGGTTTCCCCTTTTCATCACCATCAACCGCCTGAAAAGTATGCTTGCCCGATTGAGAGATTACTATATCTTCTCCTGATGTGACCATCTTGGTTTCCACCCCATCAATGCTGTGTTTGATTCCTGCATTTCCGGGCAATGAAAAGCTCACCGAAACAGGTTTTGCATTTCCGGCTTTTATTTTCGGCTTAAGATCATAGATATGATTGGCGATATTTACACCATTCGATTTCCAGTAAACATTGTGTTTTACAAATCTTTTTAGGAAATCTGAATAGTCATCTGCCTGAGTCCAAAGTGCTTCCGACATCGCCATACCTCTGGCATACACCATATATTCCACACCTGAATAAGTCTTAATATACTCAGACCAAAGATTGGCTTGTCCACCCAGAATATACCTGTGTTTTTCTTTTTCGAGATCTTGTGGTACAGGATTCCATCTGTATACTTTTTCAAGCGGAGTGTAACCCCCTATGGCAAGTGGTTCATCAGGTGATTCAGACTGATAATGGTCAAAATAACAATGAGTGCCCGGTGTCATGATGACATCGTGGTTTTCTTTTGCAGCAGCCAAGCCACCTTCGATTCCCCGCCAAGACATTACAGTAGCATTTGGAGCTAATCCACCTTCCAGAATTTCGTCCCAACCTATGATTTGTTTGCCTTTTGAGTTGATGTATTTTTCCATTCGTGTGATGAAGTAGCTCTGGAGCTCATGTTCATCTTTAAGTTTGTTCTTTTTGATTAAATCCTGACAGAACGGACTTCTTTTCCAGGCATCTTTTGGGCATTCATCGCCGCCGATGTGGATATATTTGCCTGGGAAAAGTGTGATTACTTCATCAATGACATCTTCAAGAAAAGCAAATGTTTGATCCGTCGGACAAAAAACATCTTCAAATACACCCCATTTTGTGGCCACCTCGTACTTCTTGTCTTCGCAGCCCAGTTCAGGATATGCAGCCAAAGCAGCTTGTGCGTGACCCGGCATTTCGATTTCAGGTATCACATTTATATTGCGGGCAGCAGCATATGCCACAATTTCCCGGACATCTTCCTGTGTATAATATCCACCATAATTTAGCCCATCAAACTTATGTGGCTCATCATTGTAATGACCTACCAAAGTCTCCTTCCTTCGTGCAGCGCTCTCCTGCAATTTAGGATATTTTTTTATTTCTAATCTCCAGCCCTGATCATCCGTAAGGTGCCAATGAAAGTTATTATATTTGTAATACGCCATATAATCCAGATACTTTTTGACATCATCCTTTGAAAAAAAATGTCGTGATACATCCAGATGTAAACCTCTGTATCTGAATTTTGGAGAATCTTTGATGACAATTACGGGGAGTTTCCCATTATTAAAACGGACTACCTGCTCCAGACTGGTTAATGCATATTGTATACCAATTTTGTCTGCAGCCGAAATGATTATTTTATCATTATAGATGTATAGTTCATATGATTCAGACATCATGTCCGATGATACTTTAAATCCAAGATTGATGTCTGAAGCTGCTGATTTTTTGTTCACCGGCAAATACTTGTTCATACTTTCAAAAAGTACATCTGTATAAGGTGAAAATAAAACAGAATCGTGTTGGTAAGCAATATGATCCAAAGTACAAAATCCACCTGTGTAGAATATTTCTGTTGGCTTTGGAATAATATATGCTTCCGGCTTTATTTGTCCTACAACAACACTGTGGGACATCATCAACAAACATACATTGAAGTGTATCACAATAAGAAAACTATATTTTGACATCAGCTTTAATAAATTATAGGCCAAAAATATGAATAATATCTAAAGTTTTTAAGCAAATGTGATGAATCTATTTATTGCACAAAGTCACTGTACGTTTCACATTCCTTCAGTATCATTTTTTCATATTCGCTATTATTAAATTTACTCTTCAGCAATTTAAAAAATGATATGAATTTTGAATTAAATATTCCCATTTGAGTCTGATGATAGGCATCCCTTTTTTCATAATCATTGGGTTGATTTTTGTAGTACTGTGCCCAAAATTTATTTCTTTCAGCCATTGCACCCAGATAAGAAATTTTTGCACCCAGATTCTTATCGGTACAGTATTGGGCTGCATTTTCAAAGCAGGATATAGAAGATAAATTTGAATAGTAGTTTTGGTTATCCGCTTGATTTGGCTTTGAAAAATATTCGTCATGACCCCACCAATAATAATCCATTTCGGCAGAACTCCATGCACTTTTGGACAAAATCCATGCCTTGCCATGATATGAAATATTCATCATCGCTTCTCCCAGTTTATACCATGCTTCACTATCTTTTGGATTTGTTTCCGTGGCTTTTTTATAACTTACTATACTTTCAATATATGTCAAATAATTTGTAATTTTTTCGTACTTCCATGATTTTAAATACAGCTCAGGTCCCTGATTAAAATGTACCTGATTAACTAAATTTTTCATAAACTCTGGCTTAATCTTTCTATAAACTTGCAGTGCATCTTCAAATCTGTGATCCAGCATAAGTCTTCGACCATAAGCCAGATAAAGCTCATTATAAGAAATATTCGCTAAGTGGATAAGCATAGTATCAAGTGGGTTTGGATCTTTTTTCTCTATGAAGCTTACTACATTACTTAACAGATTTGTAGTGAGTGTATCGAGAAACGGTTGCCTTTCAAACCCACCGCTGATATAAGATATACCATCTTCTTCATAGGTACCTGATATTTTGGACAAAAGCTGTGCAAAAAAAACTCTGGCAGAGTCATGTGTAACCTTATCAACATTTTCGATTTTCTTTTTCCCGCACCCGCTGAAAAATGATGTTGGTTTATTAACCATCACTGCATTGCCTCTATTTTGAAAATAATCAGCCAAAGTATTGCCTATCAATTTCATAGTTGACATATCTCTTGTCTTCTCCATCCTTTGAAAACTGCTGATATCATGGTAAATTTTCGCAAATGATGTGTCGTCATAAGGAGTACGTGATTGAAGTTCAAATATTATGTTCAATAGTTTTTTCTGTTTTCCTATATAAGGATTAGAAGAATCTTCTTTTACTTCCTGCAAATATTTTTTACCTTTCTCAACATCGTCACTTAAAGAATATAAATAAGCAGCCGCTAGATTCCAAAAATCAGTCCTGTCCGTCTTCTTATCAGTAATGACTTTGTTAAAAAACGCCAATAATTCCGGAATATTTGTTTTTTTGAGACTATTGGAACTTGAGCTGTATTCATCATCTTCCAATTTCACTTGGTAATAAAGTTCTTCGTTTTTATTGATTTCTCTGGTCGCAATAAGTTGAAGCATATCATGTTCAGGTTTATATGCATAGATCTTTTCCATCATGCCCAGTCCATTGCCATGAGGAAGAATCGCAGCCAAAGCATATACATTGGCCTTCTCATCATCATTTTTACAATATTCCGATACTGCCTCTGTAAATTGAATACTATATACCATTACACTATGTCCTGCTTCTGCTCTTTTGGATTCAGATTGATTAAATATCTTACTGAATTCATAAAATGAACGGGCATGATCACCAACGTGGTAAAAAGCTCCTGCATACTTACACCACGACCAATCCGAAATAAAAGTAGTTGGCTTAAATGCGGCTCCATGTTTTTCATAATACAAGATGGTCTGTTTATGATCTGCAATAGAGGATGTTGTTTTAAGCAACAAATAAATATATCTTTCCTTCAAAAATAAATCCTTACAATTGATTATATTCTGTTCCATAGCCGGATACAATGACTTAATCAATGCAGTATCTTTAGGAAGTGGGCCGTCCCAAGGATCGTCACCAAACTGATTGAGAATAAGTTTGTCAGTTGCCAGTAATGTCTCTACATATTTCGCGGCTTCCTTAAAACCTTTTTGCGCCAAAGAAGTCTGAAGCTGCTTGCTGTTTCGCATTAAACCATCAAAAAACATTGTTCTTGGGATCTTATTTGCTGTGTATTTTACCCAACTGTCAATATTTATACTATCATTTCCCTCGTTTGTATCGTAAGCGTATGATGGAACATTATATGGATAGTAATTGGTAAAAAAGAAACGCTCAGTTGTTGGTGGTCTTTTGCTTGTTTCAGGATAAAACGCGCTATACAATTCGTAATAAAAATAATCCGCACATGATAAGAATATCACAAAGGCAAAGACTAAAAAAATCTTACTTACCTTAAAAGATAGATTTGATTTCCTCAATTGACGTATGTTTTGCATGACTGGAATTGATGTCAAAAAATATGATAGTAAAAGTATCGCTTTTTAATTGGTTTTTTATAGTTTTCAAAACATTTTTTACTTCACTCAAATGTGTTTCTTCTATACGCACAATGTCTTCATTTCTGATAAACATATTATGCATAAATGTGTCTTTTATACATTTGTAAGTATTCTTTTCAACATGTTTGAAATATGAAGGTAAAAGTTTTGGGTCGAAAATGTTATTATCCCGCCATACTCCAATATATTGACCACCCCGAAATAGGACATTTTGATGGTACATTGGAAATGCCAGGTCTAGATGAAGAGGATAGACAGCAAGATTATCCGTATACTGATCGACAATTTCTGCATCAAAAATAGAATTCACTGTGTTTAAGTCGTTGATTGCAGCCATATTATACACCATCAGCACGCCTCTATCTACAGGAGGAACGCCTGTCCTGTTGCTGAACTTGACCTGATGAAGTCTGATTGTAGCAGATAAAACTAATGACCCACCAATTAAGATTTTTATTTCTTGAATTAGTTTGAAGTAGTTTTTTCTGCTTTTTTCTGACCAATCACAGTCCATTTGGATTTCACCATATGATAACTTCTGATTTACATGCAAAGATTCAACCTTTGATACAATGCTTTTGGCCAACTCAGGTATTTCGATTTCAGAGATGTTGACCATTGTTCTGTTGGTTATAAATATCACAGGTACCACATTATACGTTGGAATCTCTTTAAAACTAATGGGTGCCTTGGGTATTGGTCTTTTGTTTTTTTCATCCCAATCCACATCAAAATATCTGATGTATAACTTCTTTACACTAAGAGAATCTAATATTATTTTTTCTTCCGGATTTAATGAATAAACCGTTTTCCAATAATAAAATGACCTTTTAATATTTTTTTTTTCGGCTCCATTCTGACATTGTATGCAGATTAAAATCAGACAAAGATAAAACCAATTTTTATTGCCCATTCTAAAACAGATTTACATACCCAAAATGAATCTTCATTTTACTAAAGTCCAAAGGATTATTTAAATTTTTGCCTGCAGCAAAAGACAGATTAAATATTCCCGCAGGCGTACCAAAATTCAAGCCCATTCCTACCCCAAAAACCGGATCATTTTTTTCAATTCCTTCTACGACCACATGCGTAAAACCTGCGTCAATAAATGGAAGACTGAGATAAGAATTCTGGTCAAAAAGTATCCTGAATTCTACGGTTGCAAAAGCGTACATATCCGTAAAAATGCTTTCTTCATCAAACCCACGGAGTAATTTATTCCCTCCTATCCTCATAAGTTCATTGGGCCTGAGTTGTTGCTGATTATATCGCAGACCCGCAGCGGCACCTGTTTTAATGGTAGCCCAATTTTTAACAGGAATGTAATATGCTGCTGAAAAATCGAGTTCCGCCTGTAATGTTTTTAACTGCAAGGTATCATAACTATTTTCAAAACCATCCAGGTCTACAATCTGTCTGTTGGGAATGATCTTTTTTGTTCCTGCGACTACATTTATATCTGCTGAATAACCTTTGGAAGGATTAAATCTGTAATCCAGGTTTCTCAGGTTTAATCCTACACCTAATCCTGAGTAAGAAATGTCCAGATTTGCTGGTAATTTTGAAGAAGACATTATGCCGGAAATATCAATATCCAATAATGTCGATGACCGGTAACTTCCATACAGCTTTATATTATTAAATCCGCCAAAAAGATATTGAAGTCCACCATCAAAATACAAATCAAGATTTTTATTTTCATTTTTAAAAAGCCTGAAATCTATATGACTGCCTATCGGAAGACCAAAAATATAGGGTATGGTAGACTTTAACAATAACTCCAGATTTTCCGGCTTAAGTCTTTTAAACTGAAACAACGAGTATTCTCCCTGATTAAATGTATTATTTAGTTCAGCAGTGAAATCACCGGTTATATTCCATTTTCTTACCCCATCTTTCACCTGAGGAAGCACACCAATTAAAAAATCAAAACGACTGGCAGGTTTTGGATCCAAGGTAAGGATCAATGATGCTCTATCATTGATAAACCTGATAAATGGATCTGTTCGCTGCTGAACATACTGAAGATCGCTTATCCTGGATCGGGCACTAATAATTTTATCCTGGGCATATCTATCTCCATTATTAATATCGAGAAGTCTTCTCATAAATGTATTTCTCAATACAAGTTTCCCTTCAGAAATAATGGTGTCAAAAGTAATGTGATTACCTTTTACCACTTTTAATGCAGCATGCAGCTTGCCATCAATTATCTGAACAGAATCGTATTTTGCCATAGCAAATGGATAACCCTGATTGACCTGATGGGCAACAATTGTGCTTAGAAATGTATACAGTTTGCTGGAATCTATTTCTGATCCATTCATTTTGCTTCGTTTCAACCCACTGGCTTCGAGTATGGATTTCTGTTCAGCAGATAGTCTTAACTCACCCATTGACATCCGCTCTCCCCGATAAATAAGCGCCAGACATGAATCCCTTTGACAATGGAGAGAATCCAGATTAGCTTGGCTGTATCCTTTAGAAAGCACTTTTATCAGATGATCATTTAAGTACTCACGAACCTTTGATGAATCCATCTTTAAAATTATATCATCTTCCATTAGTCTGTTGTCGTGATTTGTCAGATGAATAATTTTTAGATTCATTTGCTTTTGCCCAACTAACACGAAAGATTGTAGGGTCAACATCAATAATAAGTATACCTTTGTAATACGAAAGAGATGTTCGTACATTTCAGAATCGTTCCATAAGTGCTTAATATAATTAAATATCTGCTGCAAAAAGTGGTTTGTTTATCACTTAAATTAACGAAAATACAAAATGTCTGGTATATATATACATATTCCTTTTTGCAAACAAGCTTGTTTTTACTGTAATTTTCATTTTTCTACCTCATTAAGATTAAAAAATGAGATGATTACAGCTATCTGCAATGAAATCAAATCAAGAGAAGATTATCTCCAAGATAAATATCTCACTTCCATTTACTTTGGAGGAGGCAGTCCCAGTTTACTTGACGAGTCTGACTTAGATAAAATTTTTATTACTTTATCACGTCACTTTTCTTGGGACAGTCAGACAGAAATAACCCTTGAAGCAAACCCCGACGATATCGATACCAAAAAACTCAGCATCTTTAAAAAATGGGGAATTAACAGACTAAGCATTGGGGTACAGTCCTTTTTTGATATTGATCTGAAGTGGATGAACAGAGCGCATGATGCAATGGATGCCACAAAATGCATCCAATTAAGTCAGGATTCCGGATTTGAAAATATTACTATAGACCTTATTTATGGCAGTCCCACGACCACTACTGAAATGTGGCAAAAAAACATTCTGAGAACCCTGAATTTCAAAATTCCGCATATATCTTCTTATTGTTTGACGGTGGAAGAAAAAACTGCTTTACATTATCAGGTTAAAACCAAAGCTACACCTGCACCTAATCCAGAACTTGCCACAGAACAATTCAACATTTTAATTGATACACTTACTTTACATGGATTTGACCATTATGAAATTTCAAATTTCGGGTTACCTGGTCAACATGCTATACATAATACCAACTATTGGAAAGGGGTCAGTTATTTGGGAATAGGTCCTTCTGCTCACTCATTTAACGGGACATCAAGATCATGGAATATTGCCAATAATAAAAAATATATTGATAGTATACTTCTAGACACATTACCTCATGAAACTGAAATTTTATCCGTCTCATCCAGGTATAATGAATATATCATGACGGGACTAAGGACAATGTGGGGAGTAAATGACCAAAAAATACAAAATTTTGGTGTTGAATATTTGACCTATTTCATGTCATTGATCCAGCATGAAATTCAAAAGGGCATGTGATTAAAAATAACGGTAACTACTCCCTGTCCAAAGAAGGTAAACATTTTGCAGATCGAATTGCTATGAATCTATTCTATGTAGATTAATCAACAGTTTTAAGAGACAATTCGTCCCAATATTCCACCGCCCGACGGGTATGAGGTATACAAATAGATCCACCAACCAAATTTGCCACTGAAAATACTTCATATATCTCATCTGTTGTTACCCCTAAATCGTAACAAGTGCCAAGGTGATATTTTATACAATCATCACATCTTAACACCATTGAAGCGACTAATCCCAATAGTTCCTTCGTCTTTTCAGATAAAGCACCATCCTGATAGGCCTGATTATCCAGACTAAAAAATCTTTTTAGTACTTTATTGTCCTGAGCCAATATTCGTTCATTCATCCTGCTCCTGTAATCATTAAATTCGCTTACTTGTGACATATTAGATATTAGATATTAGATATTAGATATTAAAGTTAAAGATAAAATTAAAGTATATTTATTCTTTACACTTTGTCTTTGGTATTGGTCGTTCTCCAGAAAGAGATGATCATTCTTACGGGCATAAGTCCAATAGTGACCAGAGCGCCCACGCAAAAAAATATAAACTGAAACTTTATAAATTTGCCAAAATTATAATCATTTAAATCGTTAGAGCCATTAAAAAAGCTGATGGTTCCCTCTTCGTCAATAAAACGCTGAAAGTTATACAGGCTATCTATGTGATACATAAATAAAGGAATAGGCAAAAATATGAGTAAAAAACGAAGCCATTTAAGTCGCGCATACGGAGTATACGATAACAAAAAGAGTAATCTTGTGAAGGTCAGAAAAAATGTAATGGATATCACATTAGGAATATAAAATCCATAATTTACTCCTGATTTCATATATATCGGTATTATAATTAAAGCGCAAAAGCATATAACAAACAACCAGGAAAGAATTTCAAAATTCCATTTTTTCTGCATTACTCAGGATTATTTCCAAGCACAAAGGTAAGGGTTTTAAATCAACTTTATTTCTCTATTTTGGCTAAAATTACTTAGGCAAATAAATAATGACCAATGCGTTAAAATCTATGTATGCTCAAACTACCGTTAACAAAATGGTGAAGTATGACCAAAGTGTATAAAAATATAGAGTCATGACCCAATTGAACGGATATGGTTGCTAATATGGGGGGGGATGTTTGTAAGGCTATAAACTTATGGCATGGGTATAAAAGGCGAAAGCCCTGCTGTGTATACAACAAGGCTTCCATAAAAAAGGCGGCGACCTACTCTCCCACTTTCGCAGTACCATCGGCGCTGAAGGGCTTAACTTCTCTGTTCGGAATGGGAAGAGGTGGAACCCCCTCGCTATAACCACCTAGCTCTTTAATCCATATTCATACGTTCCACTATACAAATACTTCAACATATCTCTTTCGTTTCTTTCAATAACAATTTGGGAGAAATAAATTTTAAAACACTTTCAAATACATAAAACATAAAGTGCTATCTCTTTTTAAAAAAAGGAAGCATTCGGGTAATTAGTACTACTCGGCTCCATACATCACTGCACTTCCACCTGTAGCCTATCAACGTCGTCATCTGCAACAACCCTTTTAGTCCGAAGACAATGGAATACTCATCTTGAAGTTGGCTTCGCGCTTAGATGCTTTCAGCGCTTATCCGTTCCAAACATAGCTACCCAGCGGTACACCTGGCGGCATAACTGGTACACTAGAGGTTTGTCCAACACGGTCCTCTCGTACTAGTGTCAGATCTTCTCAATATTCCTACGCCCACAGTAGATAGAGACCGAACTGTCTTGCGACGTTCTGAACCCAGCTCGCGTGCCACTTTAATGGGCGAACAGCCCAACCCTTGGGACCTTCTCCAGCCCCAGGATGTGACGAGCCGACATCGAGGTGCCAAACCTCCCCGTCGATGTGAGCTCTTGGGGGAGATAAGCCTGTTATCCCCGGCGTACCTTTTATCCTTTGAGCGATGGCCCTTCCATACGGAACCACCGGATCACTTTAGCCTAGTTTCCTACCTGTTCGACCCGTCGGTCTCTCAGTCAAGCTCCCTTTTACTAATACGCTCTACGCATGACTACCGTCCATGCTGAGGGTACCTTTGCAAGCCTCCGTTACTCTTTTGGAGGCGACCACCCCAGTCAAACTACCCACCACACAATGTCTCCCGTCTTCAACGGGATTAGAACCTAAGTATAAGAAGGGTGGTATTTCAACGGCGACTCCACAGCCACTAGCGTGACCACTTCATAGTCTCCCACCTATCCTACACATCTTATACTCAAGCTCAATGTGAAGCTATAGTAAAGGTGCACGGGGTCTTTTCGTCCCACTGCGGGTAACCGGCATCTTCACCGATACTTCAATTTCACCGAGCTCATGGCTGAGACAGTGCCCAGATCGTTACACCATTCGTGCAGGTCGGAACTTACCCGACAAGGAATTTCGCTACCTTAGGACCGTTATAGTTACGGCCGCCGTTTACTGGGGCTTCAGTCAAGACCTTCGCACTTGCGCACTAAGCCCCTTCCTTAACCTTCCAGCACCGGGCAGGTGTCAGACCCTATACTTCATCTTACGATTTCGCAGAGTCCTGTGTTTTTGCTAAACAGTCGCCTGGGCCTTTTCACTGCGGCTCATATTACTATGAGCGCCTCTTCTCCCGAAGTTACGAGGCGATTTTGCCTAATTCCTTAGCCATGATTCACTCGAGCGCCTTAGGATACTCTCCTCGACTACCTGTGTCGGTTTACGGTACGGGCTGTATATACCTGATGCTTAGAGGTTTTTCTTGGAAGCATACTTGGGGACATTATCAGGTATCTGCAAGCAGACCCCTGTACTATCGTGCTTCAGCTCAAATGCGGATTTACCTACATTCTCACAGCCTAAACACTTCAACGAACTATTCCGTCAGTTCGCAGTCCTTACGTTTCTCCGTCACCCCATCGCAGTATACACAGGTACGGGAATATTAACCCGTTTTCCATCGGCTTCGCCTCTCGGCTACACCTTAGGACCCGACTAACCCTGATCTGATTAGCATAGATCTAGGAAACCTTAGTCTTACGGCGGGAAGGGATCTCACCTTCCTTATCGTTACTTATGCCTACATTTTCTTTTCTAAATGCTCCAGCAAGTCTCACAACTCACCTTCTCAGCCTTTTAGAATGCTCCCCTACCTATCATATAAATATGATACCAAAGCTTCGGTAACTATCTTGATGCCCGATCATTTTCCGCGCAAGAACGCTCGACTAGTGAGCTGTTACGCACTCTTTAAATGAATGGCTGCTTCCAAGCCAACATCCTAGCTGTCTGTGCATTCTCACATCGTTTGTTCAACTTAGATAGTATTTTGGGACCTTAGCTGTTGGTCTGGGTTGTTTCCCTCTCGGCTATGGACCTTAGCACCCATAGCCTCACTGCTGACGCAATGTACCGGCATTCGGAGTTCGTCAGGGGTTGGTAGGCAGTGACGCCCCTAGCCCTATCGGTAGCTCTACCTCCGGCACACTCTTATCAACGCTGCACCTAAATGCATTTCGGGGAGTACGAGCTATCTCCCGGTTTGATTGGCCTTTCACCCCTACCCACAAGTCATCCGAAAACTTTTCAACGTTTACCAGTTCGGTCCTCCAATTGGATACTATCCAACCTTCAACCTGCTCATGGGTAGATCACCAGGTTTCGCGTCTACCCCCACTAGCTAGTCGCCCTATTCAGACTCGCTTTCGCTACGCCTCCGTACCTTAAGTACTTAAACTCGCTAGTGAGGAGTAACTCGTAGGCTCATTATGCAAAAGGCACGCCGTCACCCCTAAAGGCTCCGACCGCTTGTAAGCGCATGGTTTCAGGTTCTTTTCACTCCCTTTCTTAGGGTTCTTTTCACCTTTCCTTTACAGTACTGGTTCGCTATCGGTCTATCAGTAGTATTTAGCCTTACCAGATGGTGCTGGCATATTCAGACAGAATTTCTCCGGTTCCGCCTTACTCATGTATCCCTGTATATACCCTTCGTGTACGGGACTATCACCCCCTACGGTCGCATTTTCCAAATACGTTCCACTCTCTTATATACAGCTTTTGGGCTCCACCGTTTTCGCTCGCCACTACTCACGGTATAACTATTGTTCTCTTTTCCTCCGGTTACTTAGATGTTTCAGTTCTCCGGGTTGTCTCCCGCCTCGCGGTCGGGTTACAGGTCTTCAACCTGCAGGGTTGCCCCATTCGGACATCTATGGATCTACGCTCGTTTGCAACTCCC
>JADJNF010000010.1:357500-427675 GCA_016714445.1 Saprospiraceae bacterium
TATATCAACAAAAATTTCATCTTATTTCTTATACACAGTCTCCCGTATATTTTACTTCCTTTTACTTATTCCCATCATTACTTTCATAACGGGCCGCAAAGATAATATCAATTATTCTACTATCCAAACTTTTTATATTAAAAATATTAAAATGTCGAAAAATATTCACCCCATCTCTTCTCCCCATCAACCAATCTCAATTATCTCCAAACTCCTATTTTCATTATTCGCATCTAATCACTCAATTCTTCCTACATCTCTCTCTCTCTCTCTCTCAACAAGCTCCTTCTTTAAGGGGACGCAAAGGTAATATGAATTATATCAGACAGACAAATTATTTTAAAACAATTTTACAAAAAAAACACATATTATTATTCATATATGTATTGGTATGTTTTATAAGCAGATAATTTGACCTCAATTAAAGTAAACTCATAAGTGGGTACGCTACTTTTAAATAGACATCATTATTAATGATTAAGACGAACGGATAATCATTGAGATATAGTTACTTCTGTTTCAGGGTATCGTGAATTTTTAATCCATAAAAACAAAATTATCAGGAAAAAACAACTGATTTAGTTTAATACAGGCACTATCCTGGGATTGATAAGGCATGAATAATAGTTTGGATTATATAATCTACGATCAATGTGTTGTTTCATCAGGTTTTAAGGCTGTCCATAAAATTTGACTCTATCTTGCTAATTTGGATAGCAATTCTGTTTTTGACATTCTGGAGTATCTGGAAGTAACATTGCCAGTCAAAATAATTTCTGAATTTTCTACATTTATAAATTCGATTTTATTTTTGTTGATTAAATTTGAATTATGAATTCTGACAAGATCAGGGTGATTTAATGTTGTTTCCCAATATTTCAGCGTTTTTGATGTTAAAATTTTGCTACCATCATCCAAATAAAATAAAGAGTAATTGCTAACAGACTGTATCTGGATGATCTCATTTACTAAAATACGCCTGTAATATCCTGAATCATAAACCATGACATGCTCGTTAGCAGGTTGATTCATTAATGCATTTAACTGAGATTGAACTCTGAGAAGCTCATGACGTAGGCGTTCTATTTCCATTTTTAGCATGGTCTCACCGGATGAAATATTGATTATCTGGGCTGAGTTCATAATGATTAGTTTTGGATAATGATCTGATTGGATGAAGAAAAATTTACACTACTTCCAGCTACATTTTGGATGGTACTACCATTACCACTTAAGTTTTGGCTTCTTTCCCATATGTTGATGTTGGACATCAGGATGTTCCCACTATTAAGAATGGCCCTACCAGGAACACTGGGACTATTCGGATTCATAAAAAGATTAGTATAGTTTAATGTCAAAGATTTTCCGGTACTAACATTGAAAATAGGATGTGATCCTGTGGTCTTAATTTTAACAATAGTAGATAGAGTCTGATTAATAAGAATATTTTTATTAATCGCCAACGATGCTGATGAGATATGTATGGTATCATTTGCACCTAACACCAAAGGGTCAAAAGTAATCGTACTTCCTTCACTTGCACATGTGATGGCAGCACGAAGTGATCCTGAACCTGCATCATTTTTATTGGACACAACAGGAACAGCAATGTTTAATGTTATGAATGAGCATACTGATTCAGTGGCGCAGCCCCCTTCTCCCCGAACAAAATATGTAGTGGAAGTTTCTGGCATAACTGAGATTGTTGCCCCTGTTCCTACCAAAGTCCCTCCACAGCTTGACGTGTACCATTTCCAATCATTCGCGCCATGAAGATCGCCGCTCACTGAAAGATTACTTGAGTTACCAACACAACTTATCGGATTAACATCTGCATTAACCGCTGTAATAACGGGATTAATACACCCAGAAGGGGAAAGTGAACCAAAAGGTGTTTGTCCAGAATTTTTGGCTAAGTGTTTTAATACTATATAGCTTGCTCCTGTAGTATCGCATTTAAAAACAACACCGCCACCAAAACTGCCGCCTTGTTTGGTCATGCCATAAATACTGTCCTTCAATATAATGAGACTGCCTTCCGGATTTCCACCATTTATATTGTCCAATTCGCGTAACACTGTATAAGTACCTATTCCTGTAGGGTTATATTTGAAAATGACGCCTTTATCCGAGTCGCCACCATCTCTGGTCATACCGTATAATCTGCCTTTAAGACTCACTAAAGAACCATAAGGTGAAGCGCCGTC
Source organism: Saprospiraceae bacterium (assembly GCA_016714445.1). Classification (GTDB taxonomy): domain Bacteria; phylum Bacteroidota; class Bacteroidia; order Chitinophagales; family Saprospiraceae; genus OLB9. Next base: position 359,708 of record JADJNF010000010.1, read on the forward strand.
ATTAATACCTCCGGCAAAAAAATGAACTACATCATATTCCAAAGCAACGGGATCGTACTGAAACAATACCCCCGGATCAGTATTTGTTGTTGTAGCCATACCATATAAGATCCCATTGAGTTGAACCAAATCTCCATTTGGGAACGCACCTTCGGCACCATCAAAAGCGTGAAGTGTGGTGTAAATATTGTTCATCGGGTCATACTTGAATATTTCCCCGTTCCCTGAGCCTCCATTTGATGATAATCCGTAGAAAACCCCGTTCCATTCAAGAAGGCTACCCTTAGGGGTGCTACCAGTTGCAAAATTATACTTCACAGTGTAAGTAGCCGTAGTCAGATTGTATTGAAACAATACACCGCCATTGTTGGTTCCTCCCTGAGATGTCATACCATATAAATATCCATTATATAAAACCATACTGTTAGATGGGGAACCGCCATCACTACCGGTAAAGTGGTGCAAAGCACTCAATGTGCCTGGTCCTGATGGATCATATTTAAAAATGGAACCCTCATTGGAATTTCCGCCACTTCTTGTCATTCCATACCAGTTAGATTCTGATTTGATCAGACTACCTTCTGGTGATGATCCAAGTGGCGCACTGTCAAAATTTACTTTTACAATATATGGTCCTCCTATAATTGTGTACTCATACAGGGTACCAAAACCTGCAGTACCACCAGAAGATGTCATGCCATATAATTTTCCATCTGATACGATCGGACTACCGAGAGGAGATGCTCCACCTCCCGTAATATCAGGGTCAAAATGGTGCAGGATATTGTAAGTATTAGTCAAAAGTGCATATTCAAACAAAACGCCTGAAAAATTATTACCACCCCCGTTGGTCATACCGTACAACTTTCCGCCTGATTCAACCATACTTCCAAACGGGTAACTGCCAAAGGCATTACTGTCGAAAGAGAATAACTCCGTGTATATATTCATCACAGGATCATATCCGAATATTGAACCTTCGAAATTATCACCTCCTCCTGATGTCATTCCGTAAAATATTCCATTATAATGAATCAGGCTTCCAAAAGGTACATCATCGTCAAAATTATGCAGGATGTTTATTGAACCAGCTAACAGGTTGTATTCGAATATTAACCCGGCAAACAAAGTACCCCCTGAAGAAGTCATACCGTACAAAGTTTGACCCGATACAATCAGGTTTCCCGACGGGAAGCTTCCTTCCGCTTCGTCGAACGAATGTAATACAGTATACACTTCAGATGAAGGATCGAATTGGAATATAGTGCCAAAATCCATATTGCCTCCAGAAGAAGTTATACCATAAAAATTATCACCTGATATCACCAAACTGCCTTCTGGGAATTTACCATCATTAACTGAATTTCCAAAATTGTATAAAACTGTATATATACTGGTTGCCAAATTATACTCAAAGATGACACCATTTCCGAAATCACCACCTTCGGATGTCAATCCATAGAGTTTTCCACCTGATTCCATTAGACTTCCTTTGGGGATACTTCCGGCTGCAAAATGATGCAAAACCTGATAACCGTTTGTGGCAAGTTCATACTCAAATATAACACCCCCTCCGTTATCTCCTCCTTCAGAAGTCATGCCATAGAATTTTCCATTAGTGGCTTTTAATAAATCACCTGATGGGGTTTTTCCTGAAAGGACAGGAAAAATAACGGAAGTAAAATTGGAACCATTTTCGTCCATTCTAACAATGGTACCTGCGCCCTGACCACCTGAGGATGTCAGGCCCCAAAGACCTGTTTGGGCAGCTGCCGGAACTAAACAACTCCATATTATACACAAAAGTGAAGCAGTCTGGCAAAATAGTAAGCAAAATGCTTTCATATATTCATTTTTTTTAAAATTAAAAACTGTCAGGAACATCCGGATTTTATTCTATTAATATTAATGGTTTGGTAACTTGCTCTTTAGCGGTTTGCATCCGTACAAAATATACTCCGCGCGACCATGTGGAAACATCCAGTTGTATTGCCTGATTCATCGAAACGGGTTGCTCCCACCTTAGACGACCCTGCGTGTCAAAAATGGTCAACTTTCCTGTAGCATCTTCCTCCATTCCAATCGCTTCAGGAAGTAGAATTACCTGCTTATTTGCAGGATTGGGAGCTACTTTGAGATTAACAGAAACCAGTTGGCTTTTGCTTCTTTCTTCCGTGGATTCTCCTGGTCTTGCCAGTGCGCAATTGACTGTTACTGTAAAAGTGCAAGTTGCTGTATTTCCAGTGGCATCCATAGCTGTCCAGGTGATTATGGTAGATCCCTGAGGGAAAGTACTGCCGCTAACCAGGCCATTGGTCATGATAACCGAAGGTGCAGAACAGTTATCCATAGCCATTGGAGTTACATAAGTCACCGGAGCCGTACATCCGGAAGTGGCTGTCACAGTAATGTTAGCCGGGCAAAATGTAAAGACAGGTGCTTCCGTTTCCCGAACAGTAACATTGAACGTACAGGTACTTGTATTTCCTGCCACATCAGAAGCAGTAGCAGTTACCGATGTAGTACCAGTGTTGAATAACGAACCAGAAGGTGGATTAAATTCTACACTGCTCAATGAACAGTTGTCTGAAGCACCTGGTGTATTAAAGGTAACGTTGGCTCCACAGACAGGCATAACCGGTTCAAAAACCATGTAAACCGGATTGTTTCCTGTATTGTAAGTGGCTAGCACTACATTGGCCGGAGAAACCTTCTTAATCTGATGAGAACTATACAATGATACATAGACATTTCCTGTGGCGTCTTTGGCAATACCATGTGGCCATCCACCAAGATTTACTAATAAGGTACGCACTCCCGTGGTCAGATTTACCCGAGATAAAGCCCCGCCATTTTCTGCCACTAAAATACTTCCATTCCCCTCGTTGAAAATATCTGTTGGTTTATTGTGTCCAATAGAGAGTACCGTATTTGAATTTGTTGTCAAATTGTAACGGATAATCCTTCCGAGATTGTACAAAGAAATAAGCAAAATGTTTGAATTTTCAAATGCTACATCATTAGGTTTGTTCAGTCCCGTTACAACATTGGTGACTACACCTGTTGAAAGATTTACTTTCTGGATCCTGCTCAGTGATTCATTGACAACATACAAATTCCCCAAACCATCTAAACTCATCCCCTGACAATTACCTCCCAAAGATGCAATAGGTGTCTGTGCTCCTGTGGTTCGGTTCACACGGAAAATGGTGGTACCTGAGTTGGAAAATCTAGATATCAATACATTGGTACTGTTTTCTATCACAATACCGTCTGCTTGGCCAATACTCGCTATTACAGAACGTGTATTTGTCGACAGCTTTATTCTGCTCAAAGCGCCCGAACCTCTCTCAGCAACCAAAATTGCGTCGCTGCTACCTCCTGATGGCAGATTGACAGTAATGTTAGCAGGGCATAATAAAATGGGTTCCACATCATCAACTACTGTGACTGTAAAGGTGCAAGATGTGGCAATTGTACTACAAATATTTGCATTTAATGTTACTGTGGTATTGCCCAGTTCGAAGATTGCTCCACTTCCTGTACCACTTCCGGCTCCAACGGTTGCACCGCTAAATGTATAGGTAACTACAGGAGTAGGACTGCCTAAAGGGATTATATTATAATTGACTATGCCATTACACCCAAATTCGCCGGTGCTTGCCACAATAGTTGAAGTCGGGCAGTTCGAGAAACCAGGGGCTATTGTCACGTTGCAACATGCGCTGTTGACATTAGGGTCTTGCTGATCATTTGAAGGACCGGAGTATCCACCTTGTCCGATCACCATTCCGGTTTCGGTAACTATTACTGGAGAAGTTCCCAAGATACCGTCATTATCAAAATCAAAATAACCCGCTTCTATCACATCGAAGCATCCATCGTCATCAGCATCCAAATCTAAACTGTTTACAAAACCATCATTGTCTACGTCACAATTTTGTGATTGTATTGCACGGCGGATGAATATGTCATCAATGGAGAAATCATTTCCTCCTCCATTTGTGCTTATGTTATAGAACTCAATAGAATACTGAATTCCTGGTCCAGTTGTGAAACTACTTTTTTGCTCCACCCAAGTATTACCAACATTATGCAAGGAAGTACCACTAAAAAAGCTACTTACGATTGCATTGCTCGAATTACGAATTCGAACACCAATTATAGGTCCACCACTGCCATAGATTGATGCATTGGAAGCCCAGGCACCATATTCGTATTGTGTATTTGATGTAAGCGTAACAGTTCTTTTGAAAAATATTGACATTTGGGGATGGCCATTGACAGCCATGAATGCATCTTGAGACGTCCCTGTGGTATGACCTTTTAGTGTTGAAGGCCATAAATTGCCGTTGCTATGGAGACGATTAGCTGCGTTTCCAGCCTGACTAGTTACGGCATATCTTCCATCACTCAATTGTCCTGAAGTTTGATATGCATATCCCGTTAGACCAGACGTATTTTCTAAATTACGCCGTTTGTTCGCAGTGGATATTGGTCCGAATGTGCCTTGACTTTCAAAAGAAGTTTCAGAAGCGAAAACGCACTCATCTGTATCTTTTATACCGTCGTTATCATCATCCAGATCATAACAATTTGGTACTCCGTCATTATCAAAATCCGGTGCACTGCCGCCAGTTACAGTAACGACTGTTGTACAGGTAGCGGTATTTCCAGACTCATCTGTTACTCTAAGGCCAACCGGGTAGGACAAACCATAATTTGTACAGTCAAAACTTGTCAAACCGGAGTGTATCGAAAATGACACTGGTCCGCATAAGTCGCTGCTGTTGTTATTTAGCATCGCAGCATTGACAGATGCAGTATTATCATTTGTTAAACCTACTGACAGGGAAGGGATACAATTAGCAATGGGTTGCTTATTATCCCGGACAGTAACAGTTGCGTTACAAGTGTTTGTGTTGTTGTGAATGTCAGTAACAGTCAATGTAATGACATTACTTCCAATATTGCTACAGTTCAGAACATTAGTGCTTAATGATACACCTGAAACCCCACAATTATCAAAAGAATTGTTGTTTATACCAGTGAGTGAGGTGATAGGAGCATATCTAAATCGTATAACAGAACTATATTGGCTACCTGAATATGCATCAAATCCGATAATTGCATGACCAACAGGTGCATATTGGGCAGTAATTGCTGTTCCGGATGAATAACAACCAGAACCTGAAAGACCCGGGGCCGTAACGTTGCCAATATTATTAGGAATTCCTGCTGAAACATCAAGTAAGTTTTTTCCATAACCAGTTAAGGATGAGTGCGTTCGGTTACTTCCTGTTTGATATTGGAATGAAACATCTCTTACATTAAACCCTACCAAAACCTGATTTCCAGTGAGACTGCGTCTTACTCTGGTACTTCCGGAAGGTAATGAACCACTCGAACACGTAGAAACTATGCTTTCTCCTAATGTACCATTTGACATGACCTGGCGACAAATCAATCTGAATTCGTCCACAATACATCCCTGAAATCCTTCATATCCCACCGCCACATATCCGGTTGGACAGTTGCAACTTATGTTAGGTACAGGACTACCACTATTTTGATTAGGAAGTACTCCGGCAGCCGGACCAATCGAGGTAGAACTAGCTGATGAAATATTTGATGTTCCATTTTCGTCAAGTATAACTGTAATATTCTGACAAAGGGCTGTAGGCGGCTGGTTATCCACCACCGTCACTGTTTGTGGACATGTATGTGTATTGCCATTTCCGTCATTGGCCGTCCAAGTGACTATATTGTTTCCAAGGGCATAAGCCGTTGGGGCATTATTGATGGGTGTGATAGACATATTACAATTATCTGTTGCTGTCGCAGTACCAAGAGAGACACCACTTGCTGTACATAGCCCAGGATCTGCATTGACCGTAATCGTTGGTGGACAAGTGATGACCGGTGCAACATTATCATTAAGAAATATATGAGACATACATCTACCGATGTTGGTTGCCTGATCAGTGACTAACAAAAAAGTGGATAAACAACCAGGTATTACGTCCAATTTCCGTACAGTATGCCCCAAGAGATCGGTTACGTATATGATTCCATTACTGTTTACAGCTACACCGTAAATATTTAAATACTTTGCTCCCGATGTTCCGTCAGTAACCTGAAATACGCCGGGATTTCCGGAAATAGTGGTTGTAACACCTGAAGTACTTATTTTCCTCAGGACAGAATTGGTCTGATCAGTGGCATACAAAAACCCGTCAGCATAAGCAAGGCCTGAAGGAGACCGGAATAATGCATTATTCCCGATTCCATCTGCATACCCTACCACACCCGGATTTCCGGCTATAGTGCTTACGACACCCGATGGAGTTATTTTTCTGACAGCAGCTCCAAAAAATTCAATGACATACAGATTGTCATTTTCATCAAAAACAAGATCAAAGGGGCCATTAAATTTGGCAGAACTTACATTACCATCCTGGTGGCCGGATACACCTGACAAACCTGCAAAAGTGGTCACTACGCCTCCCGGAGTTATTTTTCGGATATTATGATTGTTAACGTCCGCTACGTATAAATCTCCGTTAGAGTCAAAATCCATGCCTCTGATTGCTCCAAACCTGGCTGCAGACCCTGTTCCATCTGCTGTTCCAAATAACCCTGCTGTTCCGGCAAAAGTGGTAACTAAACCTGCCGGTGTTACCCTTCTAATGGTCCCATTGGAAGTTTCACCTACAAAGTAGTCACCATTACTTGAAATGGCAAGTCCTGTCGGACTTGCAAACCTTGCACTGGAACCTGTACCATCCATATATCCTTGTGTACCATTTCCTGCAATAGTAGTCACATTACCCGAAGCAGAAATTTTTCTAATGGCGTGATTTAATTGATCAAGCACAATAATATCCCCTGATGCGTCGATCTCCAAAACTCTTGGTCTTGCAAATCGGGCTGTGGTACCATTTCCATCTACAAAACCTGATATATTTGCCAGTCCTCCCAATGTGTTTACCTGATAACATTCCATAGAAGTAGATATATCAGCACATAGAAATGTCGACTTGGATAATGAGATAGACAAATTCATTGTTGATGTGCAATTATCAAAGCTGCCATTATTCACTAAAGCGGTAGTTATGTTTGCTTCTCCATCTACAATCGGAACATTTACATCCTGACATATTGCAGTTGATGGCTGATTGTCTACCACCACCACGTTTTGATTGCATGTGTTAGTATTGCCACTTTGATCAGTAGCCGTCCAACGAACGGTTGTATTTCCAACATTATACACATTTGGTGCATCGTTAAACAAACTTCCCCAATATCCTCCTACCCAATTGGATGTAGTGCCTGTCAAGGCAAAATTATTGAGTGTGCCATGATAATTATTTCCGGAAGCATCATTGGACATGTTGACAATAGGTCCGGGAGAGGCAGTATTGTTGCGGTTGTAATTGCCATGATTGAAATGATGAAGCGCAATTAAGTTGGCTTGGCTGTTCAATTCATTAAACAAATTGTTTTTGATTTCAGTCTGTGTTTTTGAGACATTCCATAATCTGAATTCATCCACAGTACCTTTAAGATAGGATGCTGCCCAATCAAATGTAATATCCGAGCAGTCACTTTTACCAATGTGGAGATTGGCTGTGTTGTTGTAACTACTTAATGCACCGGAATTTGTTGTGAGTAATAAGTTACCGTCGGCATATAAAGAATGTATTAATCCATTTCTAGCCCACGCTATATGATGCCAATTATTGTCATCAAAGTTGGTTTGAGTTGAAGTTGCATTAATACTTCCAATATTCCCTTCTCCAATCGCCTCAATAATTAATCTGCCTGATTGATCAATTTGCAAATTCCACAATGAACTGCCTGTACAACCCGCTCTTTTACTTACGATGATCTGCTCACGTGGACCAACTACATCAGGTATTTTAACCCACATTTCGATGGTAAAGTTACCGGTACCAAAGTTTCCGATTGCATTACCTAAACTTACTACATCATTGACACCATCAAAATGTAATGCATTGTTTACAATGATATTGCAATTATCAGTTACAGTAGGTGGAGTTAAGGTCGCAGTGCCAGTACATAGATTGGCCGTATTTCCGACTGTAATATTTGCCGGACAAGTTATCACAGGGATTTGATTGTCATTAGTTATAGTTCCGGTAGCACTTGCACTTCCACATCCACCTGTTAGTGGAATAGAATAGTTAAAATTACCGTTTACTGTAGGTGTACCGCTGATAGTAATTGTATTACTCGACCAAGATGCTGTCACACCAGCAGGCAGTCCTGTGGCTGCTCCAATGCCATTTGCACCGGAAGTGGTGTGAGTAATATTGGTCAAAGGTGCGTTGACACAAAGTGTGGGAGTCGATGAAGGTGAGCCCACTGTCATTGATGGGTTTATCGTAATGGTACCTGTAGCACTCACATTGCCGCATCCGCCTGTGAGTGGAATACTGTAATTAAAAGTGCCTGAAACCGAAGGTGTACCACTGATCGTGATCATATTACTTGCCCAAGCTGCAGATACTTCGCTCGGTAGACCTGTGGCTGTGCCAATACCTGTAGCACCTAAGGTGGTGTGGGTGATGTTGGTCAAGGCCGTATTGATACACAATGTTGGTGTCGATGATGGTGCTCCTGCTGTATTCACCGCATTAACAGTAATGGTTCCTGTAGCGTTAACATTCCCGCATCCACCTGTGAGTGGAATACTGTAATTAAAAGTGCCGCTTTGTGATGGCATACCACTTATGGTGATCGTATTTCCTGCCCAGGCTGATGATACACCAGTTGGCAGACCTGTGGCAGTGCCTATACCTGTAGCGCCTGTAGTACTGTTGGTGATATTGGTCAAAGATGTATTGATACACAGAGTTGGCATGGAAGAAGGAGTTCCTACTGTATTGTTTAAACCACTATTAATGGTAGTATTTTGAGAAGCAATACACCCTATATTATTAACATCCCGCACATAAACAGTATAGGTTCCATCATTCAAACCAGTAAATATTCCTGTAATATTGCTGAAATCAGTATTGTCAATAGAGAATCTGATATCAGCATTGCCATTAACACATGAGCTGCATGTGGCTGTTACTGTAAGAGAACCGTCATTGACATTTGGGCAGGTTTCATCAGAAGGAGTGACAGAAGATATTGAGATGTCGCAACAGCTGCCTACTCCATCTGCAAGTGTAACATCGGTTGTAGCAATACATAGATTATTAGACATATCTTTAACATCTACCATATAGGATCCTACCGGAAGATTGTTAAATACGTTAGATAATTGCCACGTCCCACCAGATATTCTGTATTCCAGAGTCCCACAAATAGTACAAGTTGTATTTACCGTTATAGTACCATTACTTGCACCGGCGCAGGTTGGATTTGTGAAAGGAGCACTTGTTATTGTTAAACCACATGGTGTACCAGTTCCGGCAACCTTAAAGTTATAAGATACTTCATTACAATCATTATTTTCAACAATAATAGTTGCCATTTTAGATCCTGATGATAGCGGTGCAAAAATTACATCGAAGGTAACAGATCCGTTACCCTGAACTAACATGCTACCTGTAGTGCTGTAAAAATCTGGTAGATTACTTGAAATAGTATAAACAGTAAGATCATCAGCTTCTAAATTTTCAATTGTAAAAGTTTGCATTGCTGATAAGCCTGATGTCGTGTTAGGAAACAACGTACCGTTTCCAGATGAAGTCGCAGTTTGTCCCGACGGAATATCAATCCCATTGCCTTTAATATTAATCTCTGGATTTAAAATGGGATTAGCTGTAAATTCATTAACTGCAAAAGTAGTTGTGTTTGTCAACATCCCACCACCTGTATTTTGATATCTATCTCCGAAGCTTGATGCATTATCCGTCATTGAACCAAGTGGATCGCCCCAATAATTATTACCGGCGTCATATGAGCCGGCATTTTGATTTGTTATGGCATAAGTATTATCGTCAAAATTATTCATATTAATTACAGTCCCTGTGCTGGGTAGTCCGGAAAAAAGAATTGCTCTTTCTGTATTACATTTGAATAAAGAGTTTGAAATTGCTGCATTTGTAGAATTAATAAGTTCTAATGCAGTTAGATATCTTGCGAAAGTTAATCCACTCAGGAAAGCATTGTCACATCCATCTAAAACTACACCTCTTTTGAACGCACTGGTAGATGCCACATTTGTACAGTTTAAATTTTGGAGACTTAAATTGTCGCAATTGATCAATTTTAAGATTATTGCTCTACTTGTGAACAGTCCGTCTGCATCCGTAATAAAAAATTCCGGGGTCCCTGTATTATTGATGGTTAAATTATTCATACCAGATAAAAATAATCCGTTGAGGCAATTTATGAACTGATTATCACTCCACTCTACTCGTCTGAATGGAGCTGTGCTTCCCTGTGATACACTAGAAATATCAGTCGTATTGTTACCCGCGCCAGTTCCACCACAATTGTCAAATACATTTCCTGTTACAAGGGCATCATTTCCACCACTAATTTTCAAAGCAGTGATTATTCCTAAAAAGGTATTATTGGTAATTGTACTCTTCAAACTATTAGTTTGCCGAATTCCTTCATTCCTTGACGCAAAGTTACACCCATCCACAGTGATGTTATTGCAGCCTGAAGCTTGTATCCCGATTGAGAAAATTGAAGCATTATTTGGATCGGTGAAATCTAGATTTTCTATAACTGTATTGTTACAATTATTTAGGTTAAGCATGATTGCCTTTACGGTGTTGAATCCATCTTCTAAATTCAATGACACATCCGCCAATGGACTATCACTTATGGTTATGTCATCAAAACCTGAAATACTATATAAGTTAGAACAATTAGCATAGGTGTTACCTTTAACATTCAAGGTGTTTGTTCCTACCAAAGTTCCTAAAGATATTCCATATGTAGAGCCCGTGCCGCCACAAGAATTGAAATGGTTGTTAAGTAGGATATAATTCGTTGATGCCCCAATTTCAATGGCTCTACTCAAACCATCAAAGACACAGAAGAAATATTTATAGTATTACCAGCTGTCACCTGAACAGCTGGGTTCGTGGAAGGTCCTGAAAATTTCATACCTGAAATATTAAGATTTACTGTATTTGAAGTAACCCTGATAGCCCATAGACTTCCACTGGTTTGTACAATTACACCAGGGATTCCTGAAACATAGCCAGGCGCAGATGTACCATCTATTGTCACTCCTTCAGTAATTGTGGGTAAAACTGTTGCTAAAGTTATGGTGCCACTTATGCTAAATCGTATGGTATCATGACCATTGGTGCTATTGGCATCAATAATGGCCTGCCTTAATGAACCTGCACCACTGTCATTTGTGTTGGTTACTATAATTATGGAAGAGTTTGAAACAGGGTTAACTGTAATAGTACCTGAAGCATTTACACTCCCGCAACCACCCGTAAGCGGAATAATGTAATTAAATGTTCCTAATACAGATGGTGTCCCGCTGATGGTAATGGTATTGCCTGACCATGAAGATGATACACCTGCAGGAAGACCGGTTGCTGTTCCAATGCCTGTTGCACCTATTGTATTATGTGTTACAGTAGGGGACAATGCTGTATTAATGACCACATTTGGTGTAGATGATGGTGCTCCTGCTGTATTCACTGGATTGACAGTTATGGTTCCAGTTGCATTCACTGTTCCGCACCCACCTGTCAGTGGGATACTGTAATTAAAAGTGCCGCTTTGTGATGGGGTGCCACTGATAGTGATCGTGTTGCTCGCCCATGCCGCAATAACACCTGAAGGAAGTCCAGTTGCTGTACCTATACCTGTGGTGCCTGTGGTAAAGTGTGTGATATCAGTTAATGATGTATTGATACACAATGTTGGCGTCGAAGATGGTACACCTGCTGCATTCACCTGATTGACAGTAATAGTTCCTGTAGCATTAACATTACCACATCCACCTATGAGTGGAATACTGTAATTAAAAGTGCCGCTTTGTGATGGTGTACCACTTATGGTGATCGTGTTGCTTGCCCATGCTGCAGTAACACCTGTAGGAAGTCCTGTAGCAGTGCCTATACCTGTTGCGCCGGTGGTAGCTTGGGTGATATTTGTCAGGGCTGTATTGATGCAAAGAGTGGGAGTCGAAGAAGGTGCTCCTGCTGTATTGTTCATACCACCATTAATAGTGGTATTTTGAGTAGCGGTACAGGATATATTGTTTGCATCCCGCACTGTCACAGTATAATTACCATCAGCAAGATTTGTCAGAGTATAGCTCATCTGGAAGGTCATCCCATCTATAGAATATTCCAAATTGGAAGCACCTGTTGCTGTAACCTGAAGACTTCCATCATTCGCATTGGGACATGATTCGTGGGTAGGAGTAACCGATGTTATGGCAATGGTACAATTACAACCTTCATCAGTTTGGTTGTTACAATTGTCGTCGATGGAGTTTCCACAAATTTCGTTTGCTCCAGGGTGCACATTTGCATTATTATCATTACAATCTGTATTGTTGGTCACATAACCGGCAGGATTGCTACAAGCGGTTGTAGTAGTTGCGGGATTTCCATATCCATCACTGTCTGCATCCAGATAAAATGTAGTTGTTGTCCCCGGGTTTCCGAGCCAGTTACTTGTGCGTCCTGTCAGAGCAAAATTAGCCAGTGTACCATCATTATTATTACTTGTACGATCTTCAAGACCGGTCATTCCAGTATTAGTACCTGCCGCTGTTGCCATGGGATGATTGAAGTCAAAATAGGTTTGTAATCCGGACTCCTGGCCTGTGAGACTTGCATTTTTGAGTAGATTTATATCATTGGCTGATCTGGCAATGTTCCAGATTCTGACTTCATCCAATTGGCCGACAAACCAGGAATTACATATACTGCTTCCAAGGATTAGGTTGGCAGAATTATCATAATTAGTCACTGACACACTAACTGAAATATTTTCCACACCATCAATATACATTTTTAAGTTAGACCCATTTCTTACGACAGCCACATGATGCCAATTATTATCATTGACAGAAGCCGCAGAACTGACTACTGTGGTATTTAAATTACCGGCTTGCCTCATTTCTATCTGTAATTTCCCATCGGCATTTACTAAAAGGTTCCAAAAATTATTATTTGCATCACAGGTTGGTCTTTTAGACATGAGTACCTTTGATGTTGCTGAAGTTTTAACCTGCATTTCGATAGTGAAGTTACCTGTGCCAAAATTACCTACGGTATTTCCGCTATTCACCTGATCATCAGTTCCATCAAATCCTAATGAAAGTGTGTTTTCATCAGTAACTCCATTACAGTTTTCATCGACCCCATTGCCACACGTTTCATTTGCACCAGGTTTAATTGCTGCATTGTTGTCGTTGCAGTCATAACTGTTGGATTGAAATCCTGACATACTTCCACATGACCACGTAGTTGTACTTCCATACCCATCGGCATCGGCATCCTGATAAAGTATAGGATATGTACGCCCTATCACCCAATTGGATGTCGAGCCAGTTAATGCCAATCCGTCAAGGGTACCGTGTGCATTATTGGATGTCTTATCTTTAACTGAAGTTAATCCAACATTATTTAACCCTGCTTTACCATGATCCATGGTGTAATATCTAAGCAAATTGGTTTCGTTGCCTTCTAAACGGATATTCAATCGTTCATTGATCTGTGTTTGCGTCAATGCTGCATTCCAATACCTAAAATCGTCAATGGCTCCTTCAAAATTGGTTCCAATTTTTGTGCTTGTATTTGAAGTTAAGTCGCTAAGAGTAGCTGTCCAATTTAAGTTTCCATTAAGGTAAGTTTTTACATTATTAGATCCATAACCATCATGTACTAAAGCCACATGCACCCACTGTCCTGCAGAAATTGTTGAACCACCATTCCATGCATTGCCTCCGCCTTCATAATATAGTCTACCTGTATTATCCACAACAAAATAAGCTGAATTCGTGCCTCCTAACCATTCTATAACTTTGTTGGTATTTGTATTATCAATTTTGACCCACGCTTCCACAGTAAATGCCGATTGATGGGCCAAATTAGGCACAGAAATGGTCTTACCTAATCCGCCTACATGAATGGTTTTGTTGATCTCAATATCTGTGTTTCCATCACAATCATCATCTATTGCATTTCCACAGATTTCGTTAACATAAGGATGGATTGCTGAGTTACTATCATTACAATCTTGATTATTAGATACCCAACCACCCATATAGCACTCTGTTATTACTGTGCTACCATAACCATCATTATCATTATCAACAAAAGCATTAAATACATTTAGACCAGACACAATGTTAGAAGTACTGCCAGTTTTAGTAAAATTTACAAGTTGTGGATTGGAAACATTTAGACTATAATCTGCAATATGAGTTAATGCGGAGTTATTGCCACCAGCCACGCCATCAGTGAATGGTAAATATAGTTTCATATCAGATGCATAGCAAGATGGTGTACAAAACATATCTTGTCTTATTTGAATCAAACTACGTGATGTATTCCATATTTTCATGTCATCTATTACACCAGAAAAAAATTGATTGCTCCCAATCAAGTGACTGCCTACACGCAATAAACCATTGCCAGAAAAATCAACATTTGTTCGATCACCAGCGACTAATTCTCCATCTTTATAAATAAATCGATTGTGAGCAGGCGCGACAATTGACTTATCATAGACAAAAGTCCAATGGTGCCAGTCTGTGTCAGAATAAGTATTTGCAGAAGTCAAGTCGTTGCCTTCAAATCCAAAAATAATAACGTTTCCATTGGTTAAACGAGCTGAAATTAGTTTGTTTGTTTGACCGGAATTACCTATTGAAAATAATGTTTGCCAATTTCCAACATTTTGTCTTTTTGCCCATAATGAAATGGTAAATGAAGAGTTAGCCAGATTTACATCATTTGTTGATAATAAATGATCATTCACACCATCAAAACGGAGCCCATTTCCATTCAATAAAGTAGGCTGCGTACGTAAAGTTACATTGGCAGGATCACTATAATAACTATGACATGTACCTGAATTCTGCAAATATCTCGCACGATAGACACCATCAGTAGTCGCCATATAACTTGTAGTCGTTTGGCCCGAAATGAGTACACCATTCTTTTCCCAAATGATGTTGTATCCTGATGGCGCAGCCCCGATAGTCATCATGGAAGAAGTCGCACAAACGGTGTAGGCGATTATAGGTGGAGCAGGTTTATTGCACAAGTTGGTTGAGCTGGTATGAAGTGGACTTTCCCATGAACCGCGACCCCAAGTGGCAGCCCGTATTTTATTAATGTGTGGTAAAACTTCTATCTCTGTTGTCCTGATATTAGGAAGGTTGTTTTCATAAAGTACATAATCATTGATATTGTCATCATGATACCAAATATTGCCCAATGAAGTGCTGACATAAAAACCATTATTGGTTCCTTCCTGATATGCTATGCTCAATAAATCAAAATTTGGTAGTGTGCCTGAGACTGGTGTCCATGTCATACTACCATTAGTAGTTTTACTGACCAATCCATGTCCTATCATCCACATGGTATTAGGATCATGTGGATGAAAAGCTATATTGGTTAGTACACTGCTAAAAACAACGCTCGAAGGTTTAGTGATTGATGTCCATGTCTGACCACCATCAATTGATTTTTTAAGGAAAGAGTTAAAACTATCATCATAATATCCAGCTATGAGTATATTTGGATCAGATGGAGCCTGATAAATAAATTCAATTGGCCTAGTTCCATTTCCTAATATTCCATTCGTCATATTTATCCATGAATCACCCCGATTTGTACTCTTCCATATATCTCTGTAATTGGTATATATTGTATTTCGATCAGCCGCATCTATGATTATTTTCTGTCTCCATACAGCATCATGTCCTATCTGAGTGTTGGTCAAAAGGGTTTTTGAAGTATATGTTTGTGTAGCAGGATTGTAAATCGTCCTTTGTAAATGTTGACCCTGCTGGATTGAGCCATATACAATATTGCTATCCACCGGATCTACCGCAACCTCCAAACCATCGCCGCCGAGAGGCTCAAACCAATGTCCATTCATATTTACCTGAACTCCGGCATCTTGCAATCCAATTAAAAAATTACTTCCAAATTTTGAAGATCTGATACTTGATAATTGAGTAACCGGTAAATTTTTAATATTCGTCCATGTATTTCCATTGTCAGTAGTGTAACTCAAGCCTCCATCATCAGCAAACCAAACTCTATTCGTACCTGCTTGCCATTTATAATCATGTTGGTCTACATGCGGACTGTTTATAAGTTGCCATGTATTACCACCATTAAAAGATTGAAATACTTGAACTGATCCATAGATAATATGATTAGCATTGTTTGGATTGACTTCCATTCTAAAATCCCATGCACCACCTACCCAAATTCCAGGAAAACTGTAAGATGGGGATACTAAAGTTATAATTGCATCTGTGGAATAAGTATATTTCATTACCATTCCTCCGTTGCTGGTATAATTTTCATTGGGATATACAGAGATATATGCTATATCGGGATTATTGGAAGAGACACTGACTTGAGCGGGCCTTCCTTCACTGTCGAGGGGGCAGGTTTTTAATGTAAAAGTCGAACCTCCGTCAATGGAAATATAAAAATATGAAGTATTAGTTCCTCCAATAGGATGTTGGTCTGTTCCTGAGCGTGTAGTCAAATATACGATTTGGGGATTTGTAGGATGAAATTCAATGTCGTTGGCCTTTGCAGATGCTGGAAGTGATGTATTTTTCACCCATGTGACACCATGATTGCTGGATTTGAAAAGACCTGAATTCGTGCATGCATACAAGGTACGACCATCCGGAGCCATTGCCAATTTAAAGATTTGAGTAGCCATGCTATTGGGTAAACCTACAATAGCCCAGGTATTCCCTCCGTCAACTGATCTCAACACCCCTCTGTTCTGGTTAAAAAAGCTATCATGATCATCTGTAGCCACATATAAGGTATCGTAATTATTGGTGTTGTAGACTAAATCACCTACACTCTGATGATCCCAAAAATCACTTATGACGGTCCATGTTACTCCCGCGTCGTTCGATTTCCATAAGCCCCCTTCAGGTGCTGATGCCCAAACCATATTGGTATTAGTAGGGTGAAAATTCACTCTTTCAATACGTCCATTATTGGAGTTAAAAACAGAATTGCTTTGTCCAATATAAGTAAAATTAGAACTATTTGTATTCCTCGATCCACTTCGATTGGCATAACTCCTTAAAGACTCAAGTTTTTCATCTTGCCATATATAATTATGCTTGGAATCCTCAAGCTCATTTGTTATAATTAAATATTTTTGAAGCTTCTTAATCATTCTGGGATTTACGTTTTCTGGTCCATATGATTTGAGTTTTTCTTCAAATACTTTCTTTACTGCAGAAGGCCTTAATTTAGAATCATTAAATACCTCTATCCATGGAATTTTATTAAATTCGAGTTTTTCCAGATAAGATATTATGTTACCTTCATAACTTTGACGTTCACGTTCCCGACTATTTTGACTTAAAACTTTTTCTGTTGAACAAAAACTTAATAAAATAACCATCCATAAAATTGAGCGTTGATAACAAAAACTCAAAAATAACTGTGTTGAAACATTGATTTGACTCATAATAAAAGAAGGATTTGACGGATTTATTAACAAAAATTGTTTAATAATCCGGCTCAACATTAATTTGTCTTTAAAATGTTCTGAATGATAGGTTAGATGTTCTGAATGGCAAAAAACCTGAACCCGAACACTAAGAAATTTATTTTTTAACCAATCAATGAATTAAATCAAGGTTCTTGAAAATTAAAGACTTCTATTATTGTATTTTCATTACAAAATTTACCATTCAGAACTTAAAAGTTACCTCTCAGCACATTAAAGGTTCTAAATCATAAGTTTTCAGTCAATCTGAGTACATTTGTTACAGACATTTAATTTTTTGATCAGAGACAAATTGATTTTGAATATAATTTTATTTATTTACACCAATACTATGATCAACATGACCAAAGCAAAACAATGCTTATGGCAATTGATTTTTATTGTCTGCCATAAAGTATTTTCTATTTTCGTTAATAAAATAAAAATTACAACCTTTGTCTTCATTGTTTTTTCTTCAGTAGGTATTTCACAGAACTGTCTGAATGCTGATCTGGATATATATCACCGGCAAATGCAGGTATATATTCAAAAATTAGAATCTAATCAGGCTATTGCTTATTCGGATTCCATACTATTGATTGTTGAGGACAGGAAATTGGGTGATTGTGAAAAAACATACTGGGTCTTATTAGAACGCAGCGAGGCCTTAGAGTTGAATAAAATGTATGAAGAAGCACTAAATATTAATTATGACATTGCCCGAAAATCGGAGAAAAATAATTGGTGGTCACTTCTCACGCAAACGCACATATCCATTGCAAGGTGTTATGAGAGCATTGGAAGGCAAGCAGAGTGTTTTCAACAACTCAGTTTAGCCAGACAAATCATTTCGAAGTATCAATTGGAGACTGTTTATCCCATATTTTGCCTGAGATATGCTTCTTATCATCGTATGTATGATGATCAGGACTCAGCAAAAATATACGCCTTAAAATCCATCGAATCAGGTCATAAATATGGTATAGACCGTTCAGTATTTGATGGCCATTTATTGATGGGTATATTATCGACCGATCTAGATACGGCCATCTATCATTTTCAAAAGGCGGTGGATATATTCTCAGAAAGAGGAGATTTTTATGGTGCTGCATCGCAATCCGTAAATATTGCTTCCAGGCTATGGAATGTTAAGAGAAATAAAGAAGCATGGCAGGCTATTCATCGGGCAGAAATGTATCTTTCCAAAATAGAAGATAAAACAAAAAATTATTACCTGATACTGTCCTTAATACAACATCAACGTCAATCCATGTTTGAAGCACAAGGAAAACTTGATTCTTCCTATCATTACCTCAAATTGGCATACGAAAATGATAATAAAGCTCAATGGTATGTTAATCAGCAAAAAATCACACAAAATGCCGTTGAATTTGCCATCCAGAAAGAAAAAGAAAAAGTCAAAAACGAACAGCTAATCAGTCTGATTTTAAGAATAGGCCTGGCAGGGATGGGTTTTTTTTTAATATTGTTGAGCTGGGCGTTGTATAATAATCAGAAAAAACAAAAACAAATTACACTTCAAAATCAAACGATTATTTCCAAAAATGATTCTCTTAATCAGTCCATCCAAAAACAAGCTGTACTTTTATCAGAAATACATCATCGTGTCAAAAACAACTTACAGGTCATCATAAGTCTGCTTACCCTGGAAGGTACAAAATCAAAGAATCCGGATGTTAACATTTTATTAGAAGAAATCGGCAGTAAAGTGAAAAGTATTGCTTTGATACATGACCAATTATATAGTTCCGGAGATTTCGAAAAAATAAATCTGAAAAATTATTTTCACGAACTATGTACCCATTTTCAGGAATTTCAGTCAGATAATTATAATTTTGACTTTGAGATTGACTGCGATGATGTACATTTGAATCTGGAAACGGTTTTTCCTTTGGGTATCATATGTACAGAATTGATTAGTAATTCTCTAAAGTATGGTAAAGTGAAAGATCAGAAACTTAAAATATATATTAGCCTTAAACCATTGAATGAAAAATACCTCATGAAATACTCCGATAACGGTTCGGGATACAGAGATATAAAAGATGGTACTCATTCGGGAAAGATGGGCTTAAACATTATACAGTTCATGGTCAGGCAGCTACAGGCTGACAGAAATCAATACAATGAACGAGGTGCTGTATTCAGCATATTATTTGAACAAAAACAGGTATCTGTAGTATGAAAACCCTTCAAATACTCATTGTCGAAGATGAAGTGCTGATTGCTGAATTTATCAAATTAAACATCCTGGAGAGAGGACACCAGGTGACTAACATAGCTCTGTCTTTTGATGAAGCATTAGAAGCTTTTCATCTCAGAAGACCTGATCTGATTCTTCTTGATATCAGATTATATGGACTGAAATCGGGCATAGACTTTGCAGCTTACCTCTCTGAACAAAAAAAACCACCTCCTTATATTTACCTTACTTCACAATACGATCAGCGGATTCTAAGTCAGGCGCTGGAGACGAATCCTTACGGATATCTTACTAAACCTATAAGGAAAGAAACACTATGGACAACTGTGGAGTCCGCTTATCATTTACATCAGGCCAGTCAGGTTGTACAGCCTGTTATAACAATCCAGGATGGAAAAAATAACTACAACATCAATGCCAATGAAATACTTTATATACAGTCTGATCACATATACGCTAATATAATAACCATCCACGATCAGAAAATTACAGTTAGAAAATCCTTGCAGCAATTGTTAAACTTATGTGTATCAGATTTTTTGTTCGTCTGTCACAGGAGCTTTATCGTAAATGTTACACACATCAGTGAGTGGAACAATAATGAAATCATATTAAAAAACAACTTAACCATTCCTATCAGCCGATCCAGGAGGGATGAAATTTTATTGAAACTCAAGGACTTTAACCCCTAATCATTTCCTTCCAAAAAAGATTACACGGGTTTCACATAAAAAACAGCGCAGACTGCAAGCCATGAAATGCTGAGAACCAAGAGTTATACCAAAAAAGTTTCCGAAAATACAGGTGATGCAAGATTATTTGTAGCTGCACAAAACATTTGGGAATAGTTAACAGTTCAAATGATGGGAATTTATGACCTTTGTTCATCAATAAAATGTAATGTATATGAAATACAATTTTTATGCCGGTCCGGCTATACTTCCCCGAGAAGTGATCGAAGAAGCATCCAAAGCAGTACTTGACTTTAATGGAATGGGATTTTCCCTTCTTGAAATATCGCACAGAACCAAAGAATTTATAGCAGTGATGGACGAAGCAGTTGCCTTGGTAAAGGAATTGTTACATATTAAAGATGATCATGAAGTACTTTTTCTTTCCGGAGGTGCCAGCTCACAGTTTTTTATGGCTCCTATGAATCTGCTGGACGAATCCATGAAAGCAGCCTACGTAGATACAGGCACCTGGGCATCAAAAGCCATTAAAGATGGAAAACTGTATGGACAGGTAGATGTCATCGCTTCTTCAAAAGATGCCAACTACTCCTTTATTCCCAAAGGATATACGATTGATCCATCTTACAGATATCTGCACCTGACCAGTAATAATACGATATACGGAACGCAATATAAATCTTTTCCCGAAACCAGTGTTCCTATCATTTGTGATATGTCTTCAGATATTTTCAGCCGTGAAATTGACATCAATAAATTTGACCTGATTTATGCCGGTGCGCAAAAAAATATGGGACCAGCCGGTACTACTCTGGTGGTAGTAAGAAAATCAGCATTGGGCAAAGTAAGCAGAAAAATACCGGCCATGTTAAATTATGAAAATCACATCGAAGCAGGATCAATGTACAATACGCCACCTGTATTTCCGGTGTATGTTTCTATGCTGACACTCCGATGGATAAAAAAGAATGGGGGCGTAGCAGGTATTCAAAAAATGAACGAAGCAAAAGCGGACGCCTTATATAATGAAATTGAAAGAAATGGTTTGTTCTATACGCCTACAGCTCATGAAGACAGATCCAATATGAATATTTGTTTCCTTTTGCATGATACAGAACTGGAAAAAGAGTTTCTGGCAAAATGTAAAGAAGCCGGTTGTTTCGGTCTGGAAGGACACAGATCTGTAGGCGGGTTCCGAGCTTCCGTATATAATGCCATGAATATGGAAGGCATTGAAGTATTGGTAGGTGTGATGAAAGAATTCGAAAAAGTCAAAGGATAACCAAAAAAAATGTTAATTATTTTGGTGTGTGGAATAAAGAGTAGTTTTTGTCACAATTTTTGCACCATTCAGGCAAAAATAGCGCCAAAAAAAATTATTTTCAACTTTTTAACTACGGATTTCATCCGTCGCTATTCATATTTTGCCCCTACAGGGCAATGACCAAATA
Organism: Saprospiraceae bacterium; assembly: GCA_016714445.1. Taxonomy (GTDB): domain Bacteria; phylum Bacteroidota; class Bacteroidia; order Chitinophagales; family Saprospiraceae; genus OLB9. The sequence goes on from JADJNF010000010.1 coordinate 381,760, forward strand.
GTTACAAAAAATGGTACCATTTATTATAAACTGATATCGCCACTAAAATTTGACCTATTATATAGATATAGACGGCAGTAAAATACCGCTCCGGATCATCGAAGAAAAGAGAAACGGCGCAAGAGTAGCTTTGGGTGGAACGCATGTCATCTTGCGGGTACCCAAAGCTTTATTTTTTGGCACCAATGTGGATAAACATGTGGAGTGGGCAAAAAACTGGCTAAAGCAACTCAAATCAACAAAACCTCAGGTACTTGACAGATATCTTGGATTGAAAAAATATGAAGATGGAGATATTTTTACGATCGGCGGTCAAAATTTTTTATTGGAAATCAGCGAAGCGGGGCGTGAGAGCGGATACATCAAACTTCATAAAGAAGGGGTTTTACAAATATTAATTCCCGATAAAAATAATTATGACCGGCAAAAACTACTCAAAAGTCTTCTTATAAAATTTACACAAAAATACTTTCTACCTGAAATCACCCGCAAAGTAAAATACTTTAACGACCTCCACTTTCAAAAGCCCATCAGCAATGTGCGGCTGAAATACAATAAATCCAACTGGGGCAGCTGTTCTACAGGGAAAAATTTAAATTTTTCGGTGCGTCTGTTTTTTGCTCCTGAAGATGTCATAAATTATGTGGTCATCCATGAACTGGCTCACTTGGTTGAGATGAATCATTCTGACAGATTCTGGAATATAGTAGGTAGTATCATGCCGGACTACATGGAAAAAGAAAGGATACTAAAAATAAACAGCGGTAGATTTGATTTTTGAATCAAAAGGATTGTTTTCCGGAAATTTAATCTTTTATCTGTTATTTGCTTAATTTTTTCTGTGCTCGCAAACTTCCTTCCTGCACTTACCATATAAATTTAGTGAGTGATGTGTCACTTCAAATTCAAGAATATCCCCCATCATAGATTTAATCTGTTGGATACGAGGGTCACAAAACTCCAGCACTTCTCCGCAATTGAGACATATGAGGTGATCATGTTGCTTAAAACCATATGATTTTTCGTATTGTGCCAGATTTTTACCAAACTGATGTTTTGTGATGAGATCACAACTGACCAGAAGTTCCAGTGTATTATATACTGTAGCCCTGCTTACCCGATAATTCTGGTTTTTCATATGTATGTAGAGTGCCTCAGCATCGAAGTGATCTGTCCGTCTGTATATTTCTTCCAAAATTGCGTAACGTTCAGGAGTTTTCCTTAGTGAAAACTTCTCCAGGTGTGTAGAAAAAATAGTTTTTACTTCTGCCACTATCTGCTCCAGCTTATCAGGTGCACTTGTCATATATACAACTTATGATTTGAATGTTCTGTCTGTTCTTACCACGGAGGAGATGCCTTCGAGTTTTTCCAGTGATTGTACAACGAGATTTAGCTGGTCTTTGTTTAAAACAACTATTCCAATCCGTCCTTCGAAAAAGCCTTCCTTCCCTTCTATACTGAATGATTTTATGTTTATTCCAAGACGGTTTGACAATTCATTCGTTAATGTCTGAATAACTCCTGGACCTGAATCAACTCCTGTCACAAGGAGTTCAACTACAAAATTAGAATTGACATTATCTTCCCAATCTGCTTTAAGTACCCGATAGCCATAATTGGCAAGCAGATGAGTTGCATTGCTGCAGGAAGTTCTGTGAATTTTAAGTCCTTGATTTGAAGTGAGATAGGCAAATATTTCATCTCCATGCACCGGATTGCAACAGGTAGCCAGTGAAAACTGATACATGTCTGCCGGTTCTCCATTGACCAGAATATTTGAACGATTGGTTTTGGCAGGCCGTTGTATTTTTTTGAGTTCTTCTACGATCGGAGCAGATTTTGTATCCGGTTCTTCTTCTTCTTTTTTAAATACTATTTTACCGCTTTCGATGGTATAGTTTTTAATGTCAGATATTTTTGCTTCATCCTGAGACAATGCATAATATAGATCTATTCGACTTCGGAAACCTAGTTGTTTTGTGATCACATCTACATTGTCTTCAAAGTCAATCTTCAGATTTTTCAGTTTGCGCTCTAATGCTTCTTTTCCGTACTCCCCTATTTTCCTGCGTTCTTCCTTCATGGCTGATCTGATCTTAGATCTTGCCTTACCGGTGACCACCATTTTCAGCCAATCTTCGTTGGGTTTCTGATTTTTATTGGTCATGACATGCACCTGATCGCCGTTGTTGAGCTTATAGCCCATCGGAACCAGCTTATTGTTTACCTTAATGGCAGCTGCATGATAACCTACATCTGTATGTATTTCAAATGCAAAATCCAGGGCTGTCGCTCCTTTCGGAACAATCCGCATGTCTCCTTTGGGTGTAAATACGTATACTTCTTCGCTGAACAGATTGGTTTTGAAGTCATTAATAAACTCCATGGCATTGGCATGTTTGGTATCCAGTATCTCCCGGATGTTGTCCAGCCAGTTGTCATAAACATTTTCCTGCTTCTTTATGCCTTTGTACTTCCAGTGAGCGGCAAAACCTTTTTCTGCAATTTCGTCCATACGCTCGGTCCTGATCTGCACCTCAACGTACTTACCTTTTGGACCTATGACTGTGGTATGGAGAGACTCATAGCCGTTTCCTTTGGGTGTGGTGATCCAGTCTTTTAATCTTTCCGGAATAGGTTTGTAGACATCAGTAATGATCGAATATATCTGCCAGCAGAAACTTTTTTCCTTTTCTGTGGGTACATCGATGATTATTCTTACCGCAAAAATGTCAAATATTTCTTCAAAGGTAACCTTGTTGTGTCTGATCTTATTATAAATAGAAGATATGGCTTTACATCTGCCCAATACCCTGAATGGTGCCCCCAATTGCTGCAGTTCCTTCTTGAGCGGTTGAATAAACTGTTCGATATATTCATTTCTCGCCTGATCAGAGTCACTCAGCTTGTGACTTATTTCATCATACATCTCAGGATCCGTAATTTTCAGGCAGATGTCCTGAAATTCAGTTTTGATGTTGTAAAGACCTAATCTATGCGCAAGCGGTGTATAAATATATTCAGTTTCCGCAGCAATTTTAAGTTGTTTGTGTTTGGCCTGAGCGCTGATGGTCCTGAGGTTGTGCAATCTATCTGCCATTTTTATCAACACTACCCTTACATCCACTACAAGTGTACTAAGCACTTTTTTAAAGTTTTCTGCTTGCGGGCTTTCGACATTTTCAAGATTATACGTACCATCCAGTTTTGTCAAACCATCGACGATCACAGAGACCTTAGGTCCAAATTGTTTGGTAATGTCCATGAGAGTAACCGGCGTATCTTCTACTACATCATGTAAAAGTGCACATATGACCGCTGTAGGCCCAAGACCTATTTCTTCAAAACAAATACGCGCAACTTCTATCGGATGAAAGATGTATGGCTCGCCAGATTTACGCCGCTGAAACTTATGGGCGTCAACTGCCAGTTCAAAAGCTTTTTCAAGATCAGCTTTGTCTTCATGCTGGAGACTGTGCTCCATCAACTGGAGCAAAACATCAAACTTAGCCCGAACCTGCTTTATCTCTTCATCATTAATGGCGACACCTACCGGCATATTGCAAGAAATTACTTTTTACACAAATTTTACAAATATAAATGATATCAGTTGAAATTCCAATAATTGATAAAAATAAATTGAATAACAGCCTAAATTTTAAAATTTCTGTGAAAAAATGATTAAAAACTTATTGTAATTTTCTTAAAAACATGCTGTTTGCATATATTTATGGTAGAATCTATTTTTTTGCCTTCTTAGTTCACGGGTCCACTCCAAAAAGCATATTTTTGCCACTAAGGCACAAAAACACAAAGAATCACAAATTTAAACCAGTCAATAATCATTTCTTTGTGTCTTAAGGACATGGAGTCTTAGTGACATTTCACTATTTTTGACTTTTCGGCGTGGTCATAGCCTTTAATAAAAAAAATAAGAAATAAATTATTTGAAACAAATATCAATGACCTTTATATACTATATCATATTCATAAATCTATTTTCCTATTACAAGATGTGGAAAGATAAACAATCAGCCAAAAGATCCACCCGGAGAGTGTCTGAAAAATATCTGTTTTTATTGGCGTTTATTGGCGGCAGTGCCGGAATTTATTTGGGAACACAATCCCCACTCTATCACAAATCTTCCAAATGGGCTTTTAAAAAAGGAATTCCTTTTATTATTTTAATTCAGTTGATTGTGGCTTTATTTTTCCTTTGTTGATAATTTATTTTGCGTAAAAAGTATTTTCTACTTAAAATATGAATTACCTTGCTTCAGTTTATATTATATTTGTTCATCACTTTTAAAAATTAAATAATTATGTCAAAATCATTTTTCGAATCAAAAAATCCTATACTTAACGAAGACAAGCTTAAGTCGATGTCCGAAAGCTATACACTGAATGGAGAAGACACCATGTCCATCTCAGGTGCCATAAATAAAACATTGATTTTATTTTCCATATTGATGGTGACCAGTGTGGCGAGTTATATGATGCCTTCTATGTTTTTATTGATCACCGGATGTATTGGTGGGTTAATTGCCGTGCTAGTGGCAAGTTTCAAACCTCATACATCCGCCATCTCTGCTCCTGTGTATGCAGGATTTGAAGGATTGGCACTCGGCACCATCTCTGCTTATTATGCAGGATTGATGGATGGTATCATCCTGCAAGCGGTAAGTCTTACTTTCGGCACATTATTTTCCATGTTGATTTTATACAAATCAGGTTTGATCACCGTGACTGCAAAATTCAGAGCAGGCGTGATGATGGCCACAGGAGCCATATTTTTTGTTTACCTCATCAGTATGGTAGGCAGCATGTTTGGTTGGAATATGCCTTATCTGCATGAAAGCGGAATGATGGGCATAGGCATCAGTCTGGCAATTATTGCTGTGGCAGCCATGAATTTATTGCTGGATTTTGATAATTTTGATAAAGCCGCAGAATCCAATTCTCCAAAATATATGGAATGGTTTTGCGGACTGAGCCTTATGGTTACCCTGGTATGGTTGTACCTTGAGTTCCTCAGATTATTGTCAAAACTCAACAGGGATTAGGGTGAGGTAGTTTTATTTTTACTTCTGCCCGATAGGTACCCAAAACACAATCTTTGGGTTTATCCCAGTTTTCATACAATGTTTATAAAATTCCTTTTGTCTCCCTTGTCAGATGGGGTAAAACAAAAGGAATTTTTATTAAAATGCAATTTTGAGATACATCCGTATCTTTCAGGTACAGTTTGACTTCTCCCAAAACTTTGTTCCCGGAGGGATCAAACTATTTTTGCTATGAATTTTCGGTTAAGCTCCTGACTCCAGAGGAGTCACACAATAAATTGAAATATTGGATCTTTTTTAATTTAAAATAATTTGATTTTGTGCGACCCCGTCTGGGGTCGGTTTCACAATTCATTTATTTTTCAAACATAGTTTGACTTCGCTGAAGTCAAAAGCAGGTCAATGCAAATTTATTCCATGAAGGATCTTTGGGTGTAACTCATTTTTTCATTCAATGCTTATAAAACTCCATTTATCTCCTTTGTCAGATGGGGTAAAACCAAAGGAATTTTTATTAAAATGCAATTTTGAGATACATCCGTATCTTTCAAGTACAGTTTGATTTCTCCCAAAACTTTGTTCCCGGAGGGATCAAACTATTTTTGTTATAAATTTTCGGTTAACCTCCTGACTCCGGCGGAGTCACACAATACATAGAGATCTTACATCTTATCATTTCAAAATAATCTGCTTTAGTGCGACCCCGGCTTGGGTCGGTTACACAATTCATTTATTTTTCAAACATAGGGTTGACTTCGCTAAAGTCATAAGCAGGTCAATGCAAATTTATTCCATGAAGAATCTTTGGGTGTATCTCATTTTTTCATTAAATGGTTGTAAAATTCCTTTTGTCTCCCTTGACAAATGGGGTAAAACCAAAGGAATTTTTATTAAAATGCAATTTTGAGATACATCCGTATCTTTCAAGTACAGTTTGATTTCTCCTAAAACTTTGTTCCCGGAGGGATCAAACTATTTTTGTTATAAATTTTCGGTTAACCTCCTGACTCCGGCGGAGTCACACAATACATAGAGATCTTACATCTTATCATTATAAAATAATTTGCTTTTGTGCGACCCCGTCTGGGGTCGGTTACACAATTCATTTATTTTTCAAACATAGTTTGACTTCGCTGAAGTCAAAAGCTGGTCAATACAAATTTATTCCATGAAGAATCTTTGGGTTTATTCCGTTTTTTCATTCAATTGCTATAAAATTATCTTTTTTACATGTAAAGATAAAAAGCCGAAAAACAATATTGCTTTTCGGCTTTAAAAATTTATTACTGTGTGTTAAACAACACTTATTCTATGAAGACGATAATTTTTTTGAGAAAAATTATGTTTTCATTATACTCAAAATCAGTAATTTGGGTAATGGGATTTTTCACAATCCAATTTATTTTGAGTATAAACTCTTACTTCTTGTCTCCTACCTCTTCAAATTCGACATCAGTCACATCTTCAGTTGTACCGGCACCATTGCTGTTATTGCCTGCGCCGAAGTCCTGTCCTCCTCCTTCCTGACCACCAGCATTTTGTTGTGCCTGGTAGATATCCTGAGACGCGGCCTGCCATGCATTGTTCATCGTTTCTGAAGCTTTGTCAATGGCTGCAATGTCCTGAATCTTGTGCGCTTCTTTCAGATCTGTCAGTGCGCTTTCGATGGCTGCCTTTTTATCCGCAGGGATTTTGTCTCCTATTTCCTTCATCTGCTTTTCAGTCTGGAAGATGAGACTATCGGCCATATTCAGTTTTTCAGCCCTTTCTTTGGCTTGTTTGTCCGTATCTGCATTGGCAGCCGCTTCGGCCTTCATTTTTGCGATCTCTTCCTGAGACAAGCCTGTAGATGCTTCTATTCTGATATTTTGCTCTTTACCCGTGCCTTTGTCTTTGGCAGATACTTTAAGAATCCCGTTGGCATCCATATCAAAAGTTACTTCTACCTGAGGTACTCCTCTTGGGGCTGGTGGTATGCCGTCCAAAATAAATCTACCTACACTTCTGTTGTCCCTTGCCATAGGTCTTTCGCCCTGAAGAATGTGAATTTCTACACTTGGCTGATTATCTGCTGCTGTTGAGTATGTTTTGGTTTTTTTGGTTGGTATGGTACTGTTGGATTCGATGACGACATCAAATACATTTCCCATGGTCTCGATACCCAATGAAAGCGGCGTAACATCCAGCAACAACACATCTTTTACGTCCCCGCTGAGTACTCCACCCTGAATGGCTGCGCCAAGAGCTACTACTTCATCCGGGTTTACACTTCTGTTGGGTTTTTTGCCAAAGAAATCCTCGACGGCCTGCTGTATTGCGGGAATTCTGGTAGAACCTCCTACAAGGATCACCTCGTCAATATTGCTTTTGCTTAATCCTGCATCTTTGAGTGCATCTTCACATGGCTTCAAAGTACGTTTAATCAAACTATCTGCCAATTGCTCAAATTTTGCTCTGGATAATTTCATCACCAAGTGCTTAGGCACACCGTCTACAGCAGTTACATATGGGAGATTAATTTCTGTTTCTGAAGAAGATGACAATTCTATTTTTGCTTTTTCAGCAGCATCCTTTATCCTTTGAAGTGACATCGGATCCTTTCTCAAATCTATATTTTCCTGAGATTTAAACTCATCTGCCAGCCAGTCTATGATCACCTGATCAAAATCGTCCCCACCTAAGTGAGTATCTCCATTAGTAGATTTCACTTCGAATACACCATCTCCCAATTCCAATATTGAAATATCAAAGGTACCTCCTCCCAAGTCAAACACAGCTATGGTGCTATCCAGATGCTTTTTATCCAAACCATAAGCCAATGCTGCTGCTGTAGGCTCATTGATAATACGTTGTACTTTCAATCCGGCAATCTCACCAGCTTCCTTGGTAGCCTGACGCTGAGAGTCATTAAAGTAAGCCGGTACAGTGATCACGGCATCTGTCACTTCCTGACCCAAAAAGTCTTCAGCAGTTTTCTTCATTTTCTGAAGTACCATGGCAGAAATTTCCTGTGGAGTATACAATCTTCCGTCAATGTCAACTCTAATGGTATCGTTATCTCCTTTTACCGATTTGTACGCTACCCTTCCTGCTTCAGGACCTACTTCACTAAACCTGTTGCCCATAAATCTTTTGATAGATGCTATGGTACGTTTTGGATTGGTGATGGCTTGTCTTTTGGCCGGATCACCTATTTTTCTTTCACCATTATCCAGAAATGCCACGATCGATGGTGTGGTTCTTTTGCCTTCTTCATTTGCTATTACTACAGGTTCATTACCTTCCATTACAGCTACACAAGAGTTGGTAGTTCCTAAGTCTATACCTATTATTTTACCCATTGTATGATTTTTAATTTAAATTTTGTAAGTAATTAATTCTTTGAAAACACTGATATAATGGCAATCTGTGTGCCAATGCAGAATTTTACCAATTACTCGAAAAGTAACTGCCAAAAATGTAGATAAATCAGAAATAAAGGCAAAATATTATGACATATCGTCAGATAATCACTGGAAATTTAAACTTTTTGTGATTACACCATTCCTTAAAGAGTCAAGGGTAACGTTAGCTAATCCAATGTCTGAGCGGATAAATCCTGTCTTTGAAGAAAATATACCCTGACCATCATTACTTAAATTGGTATACACCGGGATCTCCCCGCTGGATGTAATACCTAAATTGGCCTGACCAATGCTGATGTAGTCTTTTATTTCTTTTGCTCCGGAGACTACCTCAAGGGAAGCGTTCTGAAAATATCTTTTTGTGGTCGGGTTTTTTTCCAGGGCTCCCTGCATAAACTCATAAAAAGCCCTTCCTTTGAAGGTGTATTCGTTTTTATCATGATTTTTAATCACTGTCCACGATAATGATTTGTCCGTAATCTGGCCACCCTTCTCTTCCTTGAAATAAAAAATAAATCTTACATCGTGTATAACCGCTGCCGCATCTCCAAACCACCTCAACTTATAATCCAGATTATTTACAAATGAAAGTAGCGCTGTCGGACCGGGATTGGTTATATCTTCATTGGCATATGGTGCAATTGCTGTGGTGGTTGCTTCAGTCAGTACAGATCCGTCATTTCTCGATACGATAAGTTTATACTGATCTTTGCCTATCAAATTAAGCTCACTTTTTTTGATTTTGTATAAATAATTTGGTGCATCGGCAAAAGCACCTGCATCCCTTTGGTATCCTTCCAAATTACCATCTACTCTTTTTAATGTGTAATCTTTGGATGTTTTTATATGTCTGATCTTAACCGTTATATCATTGTAATATAATTGGGCCGGATCTTTAGAAAGCACTAAGGCAGAAGTATTTTCATCCACAAAAGCCCTTTCCACACGAATGTATGTAGCAGTATCTCCGACAGAAATCATACCATAGACTATCGGTGTATCTACCGCCCCTTCGGTTAGTTCAAAATCATTGGAACAAGACAAAAATGTTGTAATACACAACAAAAATATAACTCCAAAACTTGTTTTAAATGTCATCATCTACTATCTTTTGCGAAATAAGACCGCAAAATTACGCTTTTTGTAACTATTATAATGTAAAAAAATACACCTAATGATTTATAATTCCTTTTATTGTCCTTCCAACGACAAAGTAAAAAGTAATTGTCAGGACAGAAACTGATATTTATACTAAAGTTTACCATGTAAGTTCATAAAATCAAAACTCAAATTGTCGCATTTGATTGAAAATATTGTTTCCACTAATAGTACGTAGTGGTATCAGAAAAAACACTTTTCCGAATATTCCGTTGTATTTGGATTCGAAACTAAAAATAAAAATATGTCTTATCTTGACACCACCTATGATGTTTATAAAACGGCTGCCATGACTCCAGATGTGGGACTTTGCTGCACCACCACGCCCATCTGGCAACTTCCAGGATTAAAAATACCGGTCATCATGCAGCAGATGAATTATGGATGTGGCAGTACTGTAAACCCTCGTGATCTTGGCAATAATCCTGTAATACTTTATGTAGGTGTTGGAGGTGGCATGGAACTACTGCAATTTTCGTATTTTAACAGAAGAAAAGGTGGTGTAATCGGCGTAGATATTGTAGACGAAATGCTCGAAGCATCGGCAAAAAACTTTGTTATAGCTGAAAACGAAAATGATTGGTTTGTATCTGACTTTGTGGAACTCAGGAAAGGCAGTGCCCTGGATTTGCCAATTGAAGAAAATACTATTGATGTGGCAGCCCAAAATTGTCTTTTCAATATTTTTAAAATGGATGACCTTAAACTGGCTTTGTCGGAAATGTACCGCGTCCTTAAACCTGGCGGAAGACTGGTTCTGTCAGATCCGACCTGTGAAACCAAGATGAGCGATACTTTGATCAATGATGAACGGCTAAGAGCATTGTGCTTAAGCGGGGCACTTCCACTGGCCGATTATCTTAAGACCATTACTGAAACCGGCTTCGGCACTGTTGAAGTAAGAGCCAAACGACCTTATCGCATTCTTGACACTAAACATTATGATACAGATCAACTGATTTATATAGAAAGTGTGGAAGTGTGTGCCATCAAAGATCCTATGCCTGCAGACGGACCATGTATTTTTACAGGAAAAACAGCGATTTACTATGGTGACGATGCATTTTTTGATGACAACAAAGGACATACTTTAATGCAAAATCAACCACTCTCTGTCTGTGACAAGACGGCTGGTGCATTAAAAAAACTTGGAAGAGATGATATTTTTATTTCCGAATCGACTTTCTTTTATGACGGTGGTGGCTGCTGTTAACAATATTATTTTAATTTTGTGCCTTTAAAAAAATAAAATCATGTCAAGAAAAAATATCGCCGCTGGAAACTGGAAGATGAATACCACTATTGAAGAAGGAATTGATCTTGCACAGCTCATAGCGGGCGCTGAAAGAAGCAAAGAAGTAATTACCATATTGGGTGTACCCTTCACTCATATTTATCCACTTCAGAAAAAAATAAAAGTCAGTTCAAAGGTATTGCTGGCAGCACAAAATTGTCACCATAAAACCTCTGGTGCTTACACCGGTGAGATATCTCCAACCATGCTTGCAGCTATGAAAGTGCCATATGTCATCATAGGCCATTCAGAAAGAAGGGAATATAATCACGAAGACAATGCACTTCTCGCGGCCAAACTCAGAGCAGCTCTGGATGCCGGACTAAAAGTTATTTTTTGCTGCGGCGAAGCACTAGACATCAGAAAAGCAGGAAGTCACGTGTCGCATGTCAAAAATCAGTTGGTAGAGTCCTTATTTCAGCTTGATGCCAAAGAAATGAAAAATATAGTCATCGCATACGAACCTATCTGGGCTATCGGCACAGGTGAAACAGCATCTCCGGCTCAGGCACAGGAAATGCATGCTGCCATCAGGTCCATGCTACAGATAAAATATGGAAAAAGAGTAGCTGAAAATACAAGCATCTTGTACGGCGGATCTGTAAAAGGAAACAATGCAAAAGAACTGTTCAGTCAACCCGATGTAGATGGTGGTCTGGTAGGCGGTGCATCGCTAAATGGTGCTGAATTTGTTCAGATCATCAATTCATTCTGATTTTAATCACCTTTTTGTCCTGAATACAAGTTTTAATATCAAAATATAAAATTATGAGCCAATTCAGAAAAGAAAAAGACAGCATGGGATACATCGATGTACCTGCTGATAAATACTGGGGTGCGCAAACCCAAAGATCATCCGACAATTTCAAAATCGGAGGACATCGAATGCCAAAAGAAATTATCAACGCTTTTGCAGTCCTGAAAATGGCAGCTGCCAGAGCCAATTTTGATCTCGGTGTGCTGACTGAAGAAAAAAAGGTATTGATAGAAGCAGTTTGTCAGGAAATCATGGATGGCAAACTTGATGACCAATTTCCGCTTGTAGTGTGGCAGACCGGCTCAGGAACCCAATCAAACATGAACCTGAATGAGGTGATTGCAAACAGAGGGCACGTCATCCATGGTGGTACGCTGGACGATGCAAAAAAAATACTGCACCCCAATGATGATGTCAATAAATCGCAGTCTTCCAATGATACTTTCCCAACGGCTATGCACATCGCTGCTTACAAGGTCCTGGTAGATGTGACCATTCCCGGCCTGGAAATTCTCAGAGATACTTTGAAGGAGAAATCTGAAAAATTTATGCAAGTCGTCAAAATAGGACGTACCCATTTTATGGATGCCACGCCTCTGACCCTTGGACAGGAACTTTCAGGATATGTGGCCCAACTCAACCATGGTATCAAAGCCATAAAAAACAGTTTTGATCATCTGTCAGAACTGGCTCTCGGTGGTACGGCTGTAGGTACAGGTCTGAATACACCAAAAGGGTATGACGTACTGGTTGCAAAAAAAATTGCAGAAATCAGTGGTCTTCCATTTATCACAGGCACCAATAAATTTGAAGGACTTGCGGCACATGATGCCATCGTAGAAGCCCATGGCGCGCTGAAAACTGTGGCCGTATCCCTGATGAAAATCGGTAATGACATAAGAATGCTGGCTTCCGGTCCCAGATGCGGCATCGGTGAAATCAACATACCTGAAAATGAACCGGGATCTTCCATCATGCCCGGAAAGGTAAATCCTACTCAATCAGAAGCCCTTACTATGGCAATGGCGCAGGTGATGGGCAACGACGTAGCCATCAATATAGGCGGAATGAGCGGACACTTCGAGCTAAATGTTTTTAAGCCGGTGATGATTTACAATTTCCTGATGTCGGCCAATCTGATCGGGGACGCCTGTGTGAGTTTTAATGAACATTGTGCCGTAGGGATTGAAGCCAATGAAGCACGGATAAAATTTAATCTGGACAATTCATTGATGCTGGTGACCGCGCTCAATACTAAAATAGGTTATGACAAAGCAGCAGAAATAGCCAAAAAAGCACATAAAGAAGGTACTACACTCAAGCAGGCAGCAATGGATTTGAGTTATCTTACTTCCGATGAATTTGATGCATGGGTGAGACCGGAAGAAATGATATAAGAACAATGAAAAATGCATTTTGGCTGATTACTTTTCTTACTTTATTTCTTTCTTGTAAAACATACAAGCCGGAGTATACGTACCAGGAATCCAGGATCGAGCCGGTGGACTATTCCAACATCAAGTTCTGGGCTGCCCACCCGGACAAAACAGATGAATCAGATCGCACTCCTGAAAGAGAAACCGTCACTTATGACCACCTGATAGCCGATGTATTTTTTATCCACCCCACCACCTATACCGGAGATAAAGGTCAGGATAAATGGAATGGAACCATGGAAGATCAAAAGCTGAATAAAAAAACGGATGAAGGAACTATCCGTTTTCAGGCGAGTGTTTTCAATCACGCAGGCAGGGTTTTTGCTCCACGATACCGGCAAGCCCATCTTCAGGCATATTTTACCAAAGATAAAGTTTCAGCCAAAAAAGCATTTAACCTGGCATATGAAGATGTCAAACAAGCCTTTGATTATTATTTAAATCATCTGAACAACGGTCGACCCATTATTATAGCCGGACATAGTCAGGGCACCAATCATGCAGAACGTCTTTTGGAAGAATATTTTACTGGAAAGCCGCTCAAAGAGAAACTGGTGGCAGCCTACCTGATCGGAATGCCGGTACGTAAGGACAGATTTACAGATATTTTCCCATGTAAGGACAGTAGCGATACGGGATGTTTCGTCTCCTGGCGTACATTCAAAAAAGGCTACAAGTTGCCTGCAGGTATTTCAGAAGAAAATGTATGCGTTACCAATCCGATATCATGGACGTGCGATGAAAATTATATCCCCAAAACTTCCAATCGAGGATCGCTGCTTTTTGATTTTAATAAAATCTATTTCCATCATATTGATGCACAGGTCAGCCATAATATACTCTGGGCCAATAAACCTAAATTTTTTGGCAGTATATTTTTGCGCACTAAAAACTATCACCCTGCTGATATCAACTTTTATTATTTTAATATAAGGGAAAATGCAAAGCATCGAGTTAATTCATTTCTATATAGTAAGGTAAAATAACAATCGCAGTCCCTTTTCATTATAAAGGACTGCGATTGTATTATTTGGTCAGTAAGATTTAAAATCTGAACCCTACCCTTCCGAAAAGGTACATGCCTGAAAATCCCATTTGTACAGAATCCCAGTAGCCACCTGAATCTGTCCAGTCAGCATCTTGCTGTGTAGGATATTTATTCAGCAGATTATTGGCACCGACTGTAAAGCTCAATTTTGAAGAAATGTGATACTGCGCGCTCAAATCCAATACCAAAGCCGGATCATAGACATCTTTTGATGCTTCCAATGCAGCACCAGGTGTACCGCCGAAATCGTCATCAGACTCAAACACTTCCCATCCAAGTAAAGTAATTCCGCTGAATTGGGTGAGTGCCAGGCCTGCTTCAAACTTAGGAGAAACAAATCGGGTATTGAAACCGAATTTATACTCAGGTGCTGAAGCTTTCAAAAAGTATTGTTCTCTTGGCCCATAAAATACATCTGCATCCAGATTTCCATTGTTTATTTTCTCTATGTCTATTTTGTTGATATTACCGATCAGGCCAAAATGTAAAGTATTTTCACCCATGATGTGTTTATAGTTTAAAACCATATCTAATCCTGATGTTTTGGTATCCAGTCCATTGGCAAAAAACTGAGCTGACTCTACATTGATACCTAGTTGTGTCGCATCAAAATAATCGGTCAGTACAATTCTGTCATTGATCTTAATCTGATAGGCATCTATGGTAGCCGTAAAATTTCCTTTCGAAAAAGTCACGCCCAAACTTACATTTTGTGCTGTCTCCTGAGTCAGTTCCTGGATACCAAATCCTCTGGTCACCGGACTATTGTTTGGTGAAAGCAACACCTCACTTGCCGTACCACCTACAAAATTGGTAAATTTAAGATTGTAATATTTTTGAGCCAAAGAAGGAGCCCTGAATCCTGAAGACAATGATCCCCTCAGCGCCAAAGCATCAGATATTTTATATCGGGAAGCCAATTTGTAATTGACCGTATTGCCAAAATCGCTGTAATCTTCATACCTGAGTGCACCGCTTAAAAGAAAAGCATCTGACAAATTTATCTCGCTATCCACATAAAAAGACAGGTTCGATCTGAATTTATCCACCGTATTTGCCGGACTATAGCCTGGAAAACCCTGAGATCCGCCGGGTCTTTCTTCCCCTGTGACAGGATCTACTGGTATCACCTGAGATGGATTGGTCACTGGTACACCATTCACATCATAGACTGCGTATGAACCGGTCTCCCCTTCAAAAATGACAAAGTTTTCAGTTCGGTACTCTGTACCCAAAGCGAGATTAAATCCTTTCAATATATTTTTGTAATATTTGGAAAAGTCCAGACCTGTGGTATTTTGTGAAAGACTGTGTCCTCCTGCATCAAATTCAGTGGGTGATGCTTCTTCCAGCGAGGCATTAATCGTATTTTTGATCTGATAATGGAATTTATTTTTACCGAATGTATTGTTGAAATCTACTTTCCAGCCATTGTCCATCTCATGTCGCAGACCGGCAGACATAGAGCCATCAGTAATGATAGAAGTAATCCTGGGAGTAAAACCGTTCGGATAAATGCCAATCACGTTTCGGGGTGTTTCATTGTCTCTGGAAAACGCAAATGCATCTGTGTCTCTGTAATTCCGTCCGCCAAAAGCATATAATTCTGTTTTCCTGGATAATGGGACGGCTGCATTCACCATAAAATTAAATCCGTCTATGGCAGCTTCGCCAAATCCCTGTCTGAAGCTGGCTCCCGGTCTCAGTGTCCTGGCTTTTGAAATGAGTTCTGAAGTCAGATTGATAAATCCACCATCTTCACCGACTTTCATACCATAATTGGTGCCCACTTTTACCGTATTTCCATCAAAAGATTTGTCTGAATCG
Organism: Saprospiraceae bacterium; assembly: GCA_016714445.1. Lineage (GTDB taxonomy): Bacteria > Bacteroidota > Bacteroidia > Chitinophagales > Saprospiraceae > OLB9. The sequence goes on from JADJNF010000010.1 coordinate 397,750, forward strand.
TACAATCTGTTTTTACCGTCAGCATTGGGTGTACCTGCTGCAAAAGTTCCTTGAGATGCAGTACTGGATGTGCCATAAGTAATGTTACCTCTCAAAGCATCCGTCTGATCATTCAATACGATATTTATCACTCCTGCGATAGCATCCGAGCCGTACTGAGCAGAAGCACCATCACGCAGCACTTCGATTCTTTTTATAGCTGAGACCGGAATGGCATTCATATCAGTACCTGTATTGCCACGACCTCTGGTACCAAATACATTGATGAGGGAAGATTGATGTCTTCTTTTACCGTTGATCAACACCAGTGTCTGGTCAGGACCAAGACCTCTTAGTGTTGCGGGGTCGATATGGTCAGCACCATCAGATCCTGATTGTTTGGAAGCATTAAAAGACGGGGCAGCATATTGTAATATCTGATTTATCTCCACCTGGCCGTTTCGGGTCTGAATATCCGATAAATCAATGATGTCAATGGCTACTGCTGAATTGGTGGATGATCGTTTGAAACTTCGTGAACCTACCACCTGTACTTCTCCCAACAGCAATCCTTCCAGCAAAGTAATATTTACTTCCGTACTTCCGCCGATTGGCTTGATCTGAGTAGTGTATCCAATGTAACTAAAGGTGAGTGAACCATTTAATCCGGCTACTTTCAGCATATATTTGCCATCTACATCCGTTATGGTGCCATTTGTAGTACCGGTTTCAGTGACATTAACGCCGGGAAGACCGAATCCACTTTCATCCGTGACAGTACCCACTACATTTTGTGCCTGGATACTACATGTCATCAGGAAGAAAAAAAAGAAAAATGCAAATTGTTGTTTCATGTTTTGATTTTTAAAGTGAACGAATGACGAAATCAGATCAAATGTAATTAATTTGGAGATAAGATAAATAGTTAAGATATAAAAGTTCTGTAAATATGGACGAAAAAATCAATTCGTAATTCTACATTCGTAATTCATAATTGAGAAAAACTAATACGGATCGACATCAATATTTACCCTGACTGATTTACATGCAGGGATTAATCTGAGTTTTTCTCTTTCTTCCAGTATGATTTGTTTTATTTTGCTGACCACTTTAGAATCCTTTTCCATTTTTATGGTGATGGTTTGGATATACTGTCCTCTGATCCTGGATATGGAAGGTACGGCAGGACCAATGATGCGGTTTCCGATCAGTTTTCGTACCATATCTGCATAAACTCCGGCAGCATGGGCACAGGTACCGGCGTTTTTATGCAATAGTTCGATTTGTATCATCCTGAAATATGGCGGATACACAAAAGCCTTTCGTTCTGCAGATTCTCTCTCAAAAAAACGGTCATACATGTGATGCATGGTTTCGATGATGACCGGATGTGATGGGTCATAAGTCTGTATGATGACCTGACCCTGAATTGCCCTTCTTCCTGCCCTGCCTGACACCTGAGTGAGCAATTGGAATGCTCTTTCGTTGGCCCTCAGATCAGGATACCTTAAGATGGCATCCGCATTAAGGACGCCTACCAGTGAGATATTGCCGAAATCCAATCCCTTTGTGATCATCTGAGTACCCACAAGTATATCTATGCGTCTCTCTTCAAAATCATGAATTATATTTTCAAATGCCACTTTGGTTTTAGCGGTATCCATATCAAGTCTGGCAATCAACGCTGTAGGAAATAATGATTTGATATCTTCTTCTATTTTTTCTGTACCAAAACCCTGTTCAAAAAGATCATGATTTCCACAGGCAGGACATTGTACCGGGATTTTTGATCGTGTGCCGCAGTAGTGACATCGCAACTCATTAAATGCCTTATGTACCGTAAGATGTACATCACAATTGGCACAATCTGCTTTCCACCCGCACACGTGACAATTGATCGTAGGGGCGTATCCTCTTCTGTTCTGAAAAAGCAAAACCTGAGATTTGTTCACCAAAGCATCTTCGATGGCAGTGATCAGTTCATGACTGAAGATACCTTTGAATCGTTTATCTTTGTGTTCATCCTTAAGGTCTACGATTTTTATTTTTGGCAATACGGATTCTCCATGCCTGTCAGCCATATGTACTAATCCGTACTTTTTGTTTACAGCATTGGCATAGGACTCCAGACTGGGCGTCGCACTACCCAATACAATATCAGCACCAGCATGATGACTCATATAAATGGCCGCATCTCTGGCATTGTATCTTGGATTTGGGTCATTTTGTTTGAATGAAGGGTCGTGTTCTTCATCAACTATCACAAGCCCCAGATGGATAAATGGAAGAAATATACCTGACCGTGCTGCGATTATGATTTTGGCACCCATCAGCGTTGCATTCCACATCTCCACCCTTTCCTGATTGTTCATACGACTGTGGTATACCAGTACATCAGCGCCAAAGATGGTTTTGAGCCTTTCGACCATGTGGTTTGTTAAGGCAATTTCGGGCAATAGATACAAGGACTGTTTGCCGGCAGCCAAATTTTGCTGTATCAGTTCGGCATATACTCTGGTCTTACCACTTCCTGTGATACCATGGAGCAGTACGGGTTGGTTATTTTCCAGACAAACCCTTATTTCATCCAATGCAATAATTTGCTGATCGCTCAGTGACTGAAGCGCTTCTGTTTCATCATTGCTGATACCATTATTAAAAATTCTGCTCAGTCTTTGCTTGCTGACAGTAAAGATATCTTTTTTGACCAAAGCCTGTACTACACTGCTATCCGTTCCGGACAATTGACAAATATCAGATACAGGCAGGGTAAAATGTTTATTCCGCGACAATTGAACAAAAGCCAACAAAATTTTGGTTTGTTTTTCACTTTTAGTAACCAAATCAAACGCCTCCGTGAGCCGGTTAATGTCTGACTTATACGGTTCATTCAAAGTCATAAAACTGGCCATTTTTGGTTTGAATTTTTCTATCAATTCTTCCTTTATAGAAATGACCTTTTTGTCCAATAAACTGCGCAAAACAGGAAATATAGTTTTTTTATTGAGAATTTCCTGGATCTGAAGGATGGTAAGTTCATTCTGAATCGACACCGCCTCAGCCACCAGATATTCATCATCAGAAAGCTCGTGTACCTGCTCATCAAAATCTCCGTTATACACCACTCTCGTTTCACTTTCCAGCTTAAGGCCTGATGGCATGGCTACATTCATCACTTCTCCGACCGTGCAGCAATAATAATCAGCCATCCATCGCCAGAGTGTGAGCTGATGTTCTGTTACCAAAGGCACTTTATCCAACATAGCCACGATGGGTTTGGCCTTGTACTCCAGTGCCAGATCTTCATGAATTTCTGCTACGATAGCAGAATATAATTTATTTTTTAATGACACTTCCACCCTTACCCCTATTTTTATTGTGGATTGCATCTCTTCAGGGACTGAATAAGCATATAATTTGGGCAGTGCCAAAGGAAAAATTACGGTTACAAATTTTATTGGCAAAATAGAAATGTGTTACGGCTGACAAAGGTAATTATTCTCACAAAATAGTATTGAAAGTGGCGACGAAGAAATCCCCATGATGCAAACATTACAATTCGTTATGATTAAATAGATCAGTTTATCCCCTGATTATCGAAGTTAAACAATTTCGCAAACCCGCCTGAACTCTATGTAGTAGGCAGGTAGTTCAAACAAATTCAACAACTGAGCAAAATTTAAAAATGATTACAAATGGTTCATTCCTTGACACACCTGAATACATATCCGGGAGGTATATTTACCGGAACAAAATAGGTATGTACGTTTCCGAAAATATTTTTATACATTTTTTTAATGGAGCTTACATAGTGCATCTGGATGAAGTTACCACCAGTCTTGAGCATTTTTTTACCGGCCATCAATATATCTTTTGTCAATTCATCCGGCAATACTAAAAAGGGGATCGCAGAAATTATCATATCAACTTGTGTGATCCCATGTTTTAAGAGGTAGGATTCCATGTGCTCTGCGCTATCATTCACTAAAATCATACGAGGATCTTTTATTTTAGATATGACGGCACACAATTCTGTATTTATTTCGAAAACATATAGTTTGGCATCCGGTGACATTTTTTCCAGAATAAAAGAAGTGATCACACCATCTCCTGCACCCAATTCGACAATGATCAGGTCATCCTGACTATCTATAAAATGACTCATCTTTCGGCACATGGACGGACTGCTCCTGATCACAGTCCCCATTTGCTGAAAATTTTTCAGGCTCTGAAATAAAAATTTTACCTTTTCCAAGCTATACTCTCTTTGTCCAATATTAAAACCCTACCACAAATTAAAAAGCTAAGGTAAGAAAATTATCATTAGAACCAGAAATAAATCAGATGAATTGCAGTATATTTAATATCAAATTCTATTCATCTCATTACCTGTTGCAAACATGACCGATAAGTTTTCGGATATTTTAGACTGCATTTTGGCTTTTTTGGCCATCTTTACATCCTGAATGAAACAAAAAACAAACCATATGGTATTAAGATGTGCAATATTCTTTTTTTGTCTTGGATTTAATGTGATCACCTATGCGCAGTCACCTTATATGGTGAGAGGAGATCTGGCATATCATACCTATGATCGTATGGAGATTCTCAAAATGACAGATTCCACCCTTGTCAATAGTATCAACAATTATGATAGAAAGGCGCTGATCCAATATCTTTATTTATTGCCACATCCGACACAAATGAGCAGTAAAGATAATTATGATCTAATGCATGTATTTGCCGATAATATGGAGTTTTTAAAAAATAATACTGAACAAAATACATCAAAAGATGATCATAACAATGATATTTTCAGGTCTTCAGAGACCAATAAAAGTATAGAAAACCCAATGCTGGCAGTGAATGCTTATGACTTCAGACGCCATCCCATTTTAAAATACTTTTACAAGTCTAAAGCAAATTTTCTGGAATTGGAGACACCATCTTTTAAAATATTTATCAATCCTGTGATACAACTCACCTATCTGAATGAAAAAAATAACGGCAATATTATATTTCAAAATACCCGTGGTGTCGATGTTCGCGCCTACATTGATGAAAAAGTATATTTTTTTACTCAATTGCTTGAAAATCAAAGAAGTTACTTAAGTTTTGTGGATGACAGAATTCAGAAATTCGGTACACTTCCGGGACAGGGATTTTGGAAAAATTATGAATCAACTGTCATTGAAAATCTGAAAGGATACGATTTTTTTAATGCCAGGGCTTACGTTGGTTTTAACCCGGTAAAAAGTATTAATATTGAATTCGGACATGGCAATCATTTTATTGGAAATGGGTACAGATCTTTATTATTATCAGATTACAGCCACAATTATTTCTATCTGAAATTTAATACCCGCGTATGGAAATTTCAGTATCAGAATATATTTGCAGAAATGGCACCCACAACTACACTTTTTAATGCCGGAGACAAGCTCCTTCCCAAAAAATATACAGCTACACATTATCTTGCTTTCAAACCCAATACAAAATTTGAAATTGGTCTCTTTGAAACGGTCGTTTTTGCCAGAGAAAATCATTTTGAATTTCAATATCTTAACCCTGTCATTCTATATCGGGCCGTAGAACATTTTCTGGACAGTCCCGACAATGTAATACTGGGTCTAAATGCCAAATGGAATCCAATCAAGGGAATATCCTTATATGGACAGCTTGTGCTGGATGAATTTAAACTGTCAGAAGTAAAAAAACAATCTGGTTGGTGGGCCAATAAATTTGGTGGTCAGATAGGTATAAAGTATATAAATGTTATGAATATCGATCACCTGGATCTTCAAGTAGAGTATAATGTGGTACGTCCATATACTTACGCTCACCGGGATACTTTGGTGTCCCTTCCGCAGTATTCCGTATCCAGTTACAGCCACTCAAATCAACCTTTGGCTCATCCACTCGGAGCAAATTTTAAAGAATGGCTGATCATTGCCAGATATAAGCCGGTTAATAAAATATATGTACAAGCCAAAGCACTTCTTACCAACTATGGAGACGACGCTGCAGGAGAAAACTGGGGTGGAAATATTTTATTACCGCTTGAAACCCGCGAACAGGATTATGGTAATGTCATCGGTCAGGGCATAAAAACCCAAGTCATGGCTATGAATGTAGATGCCAGTTATGAAGTTTTCCACAATTATTTCATTGATATTCAAGGCATGTGGAGGCAAACTAAAACTACCGTAAAAAAAGATCAGCATTACATTGGCGCCGGATTAAGGATAAATATATCTAATATAGGGTATGATTATTAAATGTCATCGGGATTGTATAAATTATTTATAATCAACTGTTTAAATTTTTTAATCCTTTGTGGGTTTATGCCTCTCTGGTAAAATTATACTTTTCGGTACGGAATCAAGTGTTACAATTTTGGGTTTAATATCTCAATTCACTAACTTTGCATCCAATATGAACGATTTATATACATTAGCTAAAAGCAAAATATTGGTATTGGATGGTGCGATGGGTACCATGATACAGAGGTACAATCTCAGGGAAGAAGATTACAGAGGAAAACGATTTAAAGATCACCATTCTGACTTAAAGGGCAATAATGATTTATTGTCCATCACCAGACCTGACATCATAGATTCTATACATCGGGCTTATCTTGAAGCAGGTGCTGATATTATTGAGACCAATACATTTAACGGTACAAGGATATCGCAGTCAGATTATCATCTGGAAGACTTCACTTACGAACTTAATCTGGAGTCTGCCCGCATTGCCAAAAGAGCAGCCACAGAATTTACTATACAAAATCCTGACAAACCAAGATTTGTTGCGGGAGCGATGGGGCCCACTAATAAGACTGCATCCATTTCTCCTGATGTCAATAATCCGGGCTTTCGGGCAGTTACTTTTGATGATCTGGTGGCCAATTATTATGAACAGGCACAGGGTTTACTGGATGGTGGCGCAGATATCCTGCTGGTAGAGACCGTTTTTGACACCCTGAATTGTAAAGCGGCGCTATTTGCTATTCTGAACATACAAGAAGAAAGAAAGATAGATATTCCCGTGATGGTTTCAGGCACAATTACTGACGCCAGTGGAAGAACTCTGAGCGGACAAACCGCAGAAGCATTTTATATATCGGTAAAACATGCTAATCTTTTCAGCGTGGGATTAAATTGTGCCCTTGGCGCAAAAGAGTTAAGACCACATCTGGAAGATCTGAGTAATATAGCTGACTGCTTTATCAGCGCTTACCCAAATGCTGGTCTTCCCAACGAACTGGGTGCATACGATCAGTCACCTGATGAGATGAAAGAGTACATCCGGGAATTTGTATCTTCAGGTTTGGTCAATATCATCGGTGGTTGCTGTGGCACGACTCCTGAACATATCAGGGCCATGGCTGAAGCAGTAGAAGGTATGTCTCCAAGGGCTTTACCTGAGAAAAAAAATGTAACTGCATATGCAGGTCTTGAACCTCTGGTCGTCAGGGAAGATCTGAATTTCATCAATATAGGCGAAAGAACCAATGTCACCGGCTCAAGAAAATTTGCTAAACTGATTGCAGAAAATAAATACAACGAAGCATTGTCTGTAGCCGCCCAGCAGGTAGAAAGTGGTGCACAGATCATTGATATCAATATGGATGAAGGGCTTTTGGACTCCAAAGATGCCATGGTGAAATTTTTGCATCTCGTGATGTCAGAACCTGATATTGCCAAAGTACCGGTGATGATCGATTCATCAAAATTTGATGTCATAGAAGCAGGTCTTAAATGTGTTCAGGGGAAATGTATAGTAAATTCGATTTCCATGAAAGAAGGAGAAGCCGAATTCAGACGTCAGGCCAATTTATTACGCAAATATGGTGCCGCTACGGTGGTTATGGCATTTGATGAACAGGGACAAGCCGATACCAAGGAACGAAAAGTAGACATTTGTAAAAGAGCCTATCATATTTTGGTCAATGAAATCGGATTCCCACCGGAGGACATCATTTTTGACCCCAATATATTTGCTATTGCCACCGGAATACAAGAACACAATGAATATGCAGTGCATTTTATAGAAGCTACCCGTATCATCAAAAAAGAATGTCCGGGAGCCAAAATAAGTGGTGGTGTCAGTAATATATCTTTTTCATACAGAGGCAATGATAAAGTAAGAGAAGCCATGCACTCTGCATTTTTATATCATGCTATACAGGCTGGAATGGACATGGGCATCGTCAATGCCGGTATGATAGAAGTGTATGAAGAGATAGATAAAACTCTGCTGAAACTGGTCGAAGATGTATTATTTAACAGAAATGAAAAAGCCACTGAAGAACTCACCAGCTATGCTGAAAGAGTAGCCGGTGGTGGCAAGATCATAATCAAAGATCTGAAATGGAGAGAAAACAGTGTTGAGGAAAGACTTTCCCATGCATTGGTCAAAGGTATTACAGACTATATAGATGAAGACACAGAAGAAGCCCGTCAAAAGTATCCGACATCTTTGCAGGTGATCGAAGGACCACTGATGGATGGTATGAATATCGTGGGTGATTTATTCGGAGCAGGTAAGATGTTTCTCCCGCAGGTGGTAAAAAGTGCCAGAGTAATGAAAAAATCTGTAGCTTACCTTACCCCTTATATCGATGCCGAAAAAGCAATATCAGGTGGAGGCACAGCAAAAGGAAAAATATTGATGGCAACGGTCAAGGGAGATGTGCATGATATTGGTAAAAATATCGTGGGAGTAGTCCTTGCTTGCAATAATTACGATATAATAGATCTGGGCGTGATGGTTTCTGCTGATAAAATTTTGCAGGCTGCCATTGATCATAAAGTAGATGTGATCGGGCTGAGTGGACTGATCACTCCATCGCTCGATGAAATGGTGCATGTAGCCAGAGAGATGAAAAGACGTGGATTCTCCCTTCCGCTCCTGGTGGGAGGAGCTACCACTTCCAAAACACACACTGCCCTGAAAATTGAGCCGCAATATGACGGTCCGGTCATTCATGTGTTGGATGCCAGCCGCAGTGTTGGTGTAGTCAGCCAGCTACTTTCGAAAGAAGCGCAGGTGTCTGAACATTTTGTCAGGGATGTAAGACAAGAGTATGATGAGCTGCGCATTAAAAGAAATGCTGGTGAAAATTCCAAAGAGTATGTCACTATCGAAGAAGCCAGAACTAAAAAACCGGATATAAACTGGGAAAAAAATCCACCCTATACCCCTGATTTTATAGGCGTACATGTTTTCGATAATATTTCTGTCTCAACACTGATACCGTACATTGACTGGACACCGTTTTTTGCCAGTTGGCAACTGAAAGGCAAGTATCCAACCATATTCAGAGATGCCTTTGTGGGAGAAGAAGCAAAAAAATTGTATGATCATGCCCGGGAAATGCTGGATTTGATAGTTGCTGAAAACAGACTCCAAAACAAAGCAGTAATAGGAATCTTTCCAGCCAACAGTGTGGGAGATGATGTGCAGATTTATGACCAAAAAAACGGAAAAACTTGTGATACTATACATTTCCTACGGCAACAAAGAAAAAAAGCAGATGGGCTGGCGTATCACTGTCTTGCAGATTATATAGCACCGGTTCAGTCCGGAAAACAGGATTATATTGGTGCTTTTGCAGTGACTGCAGGTATTGGCATAGAGCCTTGGGTAAAGATGTATGAAACACAGCACGATGATTACAATGCCATCTTGATGAAAGCATTGGCCGACAGATTAGCCGAAGCTTTGGCTGAATATATGCATGAGAAAGTGAGAAAGGAAATATGGGGATATGCCAAATCAGAACAACTATACAATGACGCTCTGATAGAAGAAAAATATCAGGGCATCAGACCAGCTCCAGGGTATCCGGCTTGTCCGGACCATACAGAAAAAGACATCCTCTGGAGATTGCTTGATGCCGAAAAAAATACAGGAATAATACTTACCGAAAGCAAAGCAATGTATCCTGCCGCATCAGTAAGCGGATGGTATCTGGCAAATCCGGAGTCAAAATACTTTGGCCTTGGTAATATTTCAAAAGATCAGGTACTTGATTACGCTAAAAGAAAGGAAATGGACGTTAAAGATATAGAAAGGTGGTTGGCACCAAATTTGAACTATTAATGTTTGACTATTTAATGAGTAACTGTTTATAATAAGTATGAATTCGCTCCTTAAATATTCAAATCAAAATAAAAATATACCATGATATACAGACTTATACTCATCATTTTTCTGAGTACCCTTTCGACACTCGCTTACAATCAAACTATCAATGAAGCTGCTGCCAGAGCCGAATTAGAAAAGAGAGGTTATGATGCAGATCGATTTAAACAGGAAATGATAAAAAAAGGAGTGAACCCAGACAATATCAATCCAGAAAATCCGGCAGAGGTAGCAAGGGCAAAAAAAGCGGCTGAAGAAGTGATGGTTCTATTGGATGCAGAAAAAAAAGCGAAAGAAAAACCCGCCCCTACTACTAAAAATCAAAAGGATACATTGACCGTCCCTCCGTCAAAAACAGTGGACACCAGGACAGTGGATGATAAAGAAAAACTGACCAATCAGACCAAAGATATCCAGAAAGCTGTAAAAGACGGGGCCACTATCGAAGAAGCTGTGGCTGAAAAGTTACAGGAAGCCTCTATAGGTAAATTGCCGCCTGCCGTGACATATGGACAGCATATATTCCGGGACAAATCATTACAACTATTCAGAACTGCTGAAGATGCCAAGCCCACCAAAGCTTACGTCCTCGGACCAGGAGACAGGGTCGCTGTGTCTATATGGGGAAGTTCAACAGTAAATTTTGCCACAGAAATTCAAAAAGATGGTTATATACAAGCCACTGACCTTCCTAGAATTTATATTTCAGGTCTGACTCTAGGACAAGCTGAAGAACAATTGTATACATTTTTAAGAAGGTACTACTACTTTGCAAAAGAGAATTATGAGCTTACTGTCACTACAGCAAGGACATTGAATGTAAATATCGTAGGAGAAGTATTTAATAACGGAACATTTAATGTGTCTGCCATCAACACCGCATTTAATGCACTCATCGCTGCTGGTGGGCCAAACGACCTGGGAAGTGTAAGAAAAATACAATTGCTCAGAGCAGGCAAAAAACCAATCACGCTGGATGTATATCAATATCTCCAGAATCCCGTGATAAGTCAGGACTTTTATCTGGCAGAAAATGATTACATCAATGTGCCGGTAGCTGAAAAATTAGTGCAGATCAAAGGAGCCATTAACCGTCCGTTCCGATATGAATTGATCGGCAATGAACAGCTGGCTGAATTAATAAAATTTGCAGGAGGTCTGCAAGCCAATGCATTGAAAGGAAATATCCGCATCAAACGTATCGAAAATGATTCTATCAGAATTATAGATGTCAACTATGCTGAAATAGAAAAAGCGGGTAAAAACTTTGCTTTGTTCAATGGTGATGAAGTGGAAATACTCGCCATCAATGAAAATGTAAAAAATGAGGTATCTATTTCCGGTGCAGTAGAAAATCCCGGAACCTATGCTATGATTAAAGATGAAAAGATATCCGACCTGATTAAAAAAGGGGTGCTGCAGGACAATGCCATTACTTCCATATCCTATCTTAAGAGGTTTAATTCTGATTACAAAACCATCAGATACGAATTTGTAAATCTGGACAATGTGATCAATAATGCTCAAAGTCAGGACAATTTAAAATTACAGAAAGGAGACGAACTGATTATTTCGTCTAAAGCATCCTTTGCGGACACTTTCAATATCATCATAGAAGGAGCGGTCAGAAACCCTACCATTATGCCACTTGGCACAGAAGATAACCTTAGAGTGTCAGATGCGGTATTTTTTGCCGGTGGGCTGGCAGATGATGCGATAGATGAATTTGCTTATATATTCAGGACCAAAGTTGCCGATGCAAAAACACAGGAATATATAGCTGTAAATCTGAAAGAAGCCCTTTCAAATCCATCCTCATCTTTTAATGTAAATCTGAAACCCAAAGATCGGATTGTTTTCTATTTAAAAAATAATTATACAGACGAATCTTTTATCAGGATAGCCGGTGCAGTAAGAAATCCCGGAGAGTTTTTATATAACCCATCCTTGAAACTCAAGGATGTCTTGATTTTGGCTGGTGGGTTCAGAAGAGAAGCTGCTTTAGACAGAATTGATGTATACAGACTTGATTTTTCAGAAAATAAATCTACCCGGGTGTTAGCGGCGAATCTTCGGTTGGATGAAAATTACAACCTAAAGTCAGGTGGTGAGAGTTTTGAATTGCAGCCATTTGATCAGATTTTTGTTAGATTGGCGCCTGAATTTGAACTACTCAGAAATGTTTTTGTCAACGGCGAAGTTAAGTTTCCAGGCACCTATGCATTAATGAGTGACAACACAAAACTGGCTACTATCATCAGGGAAGCTGGTGGTGCTACTGATGAAGCATTTCTTAAAGGGGCCACCCTTGCCAGAGGGAAGGACAATATTGGTTATGTAATAATAGATCTCGAGAAAGCTATAAAAAATCCGCATTCATTTGAAAATATAATACTTCAGGAAGGAGATGACATCCATATTCCTAAAATCAGCAATATTGTTACCATCACCGGCGCTACCAAAGCATCTGAACTGTATCCCGAAAAGATCATAAGTCAAAACAAGATACAGATTCCTTATCAGAAAGGTAAATCTGCAAAATATTATATTGACGCATATGCTGGTGGGATATCAAAAGATGGATCATCCAGGAAAATATTTGTAGTAGATGCATCCGGTAAGGTAGTTAAAGCCAAAAGTTTTCTGTTCTTTAAAAAATACCCGGATGTAGGTCCTGGATCAGAAATCAAAATCGGATATAAGGATGTGGAAATCAAGGAAGTAAAAAACGGGGATAAGGAGGATGTCAAATGGGGAGATATACTGGCAAATTCAATCTCCCAGGCTACTGCCATTCTTGGTTTGATTTTATTGATACAAAATGTCAACTGATTAAAATTTTCATGTTATCTTTGAGTAATTTTTATACTCAATATGTTAGAGACCCTTATATCATCCAAAACCCGTATCAAACTGTTGTTGAAGTTTTTCCTCAACAGTAAAGCTACATCTTATTTGAGGGGCTTGAATCAGAATTTGGTGAGTCTTCCAACGGTATTCGTATAGAACTCAACAGATTTGAGAAAGCAGGCATGTTATCGTCTTTTATTAAAGGCAATAAAAAATATTTTAAGGCTAATACAGAACACCCGCTCTACAGAGATACACACAATATTATCATGAAGTATATCGGATTTGATAAAATCATAGATACTGTGATAGAAAATCTGGGAGACGTCAGGAGAGTATTTGTCACTGGCGCTTTTGCCCTTGGACTGGATGACAATACAATAGATTTGGTATTTGTAGGAGATATAAATAAAGCTTATCTCACAGAATTGGTTGAGAAAGTAGAAAAACATATACATCGTAGAATAAGATATATAGTGTACAGTGAAGCTGAAATGTTAAATATGAAATGGGAAGAAATGAATAGTCAGGCTTTATTACTTTGGGAAAACTAAGATTGGGAAAATGATCAGTAAACTTCCAAAACAAGAAATAATCATTAATCAATTGTCTCCGACAGAAACGAGGTGGTTTGCTGTATACACCAAATATAAATGTGAAAAGTATGTTGCTGATCAACTTTCTAAAAAAAATATCGAAGCATATGTACCGATTATTTCAAAAACAAGAAGATATTCCCGAAAAATAAAACATTACCAAATTCCACTGATCAATTGTTATGTTTTTGTTTGTATCAGTAAAGCCGATTACATCCCTACCCTTGAAACTGAGTATGTCATGAAATTTCTAAAACAGGGAAAAGATTTGCTTTGTATCCCACCTTTAGAAATTGATACACTGAAAAGAGTTGCCGGCGATGTGGAAGAAATATATGCCATTGAAAACAATATTTTTCAAGCAGGCGAGGAAGTAGAAGTCATTTCGGGACATCTGACTGGTATGAAAGGTAAAATCATATCACGGTCAGGTAAACGAAATTTTGTTATAGAATTAAATACCATTGGGTACCAATTAAGTATTCAAGTTGACCTGAACTTATTGAGACCCATAAAAAATAAAATATTAATCGCCTGATTATCAGGTGTATATTTTTCATTTTTTTCACTTTTATGATGAAGTCTGCGCGACTTATCAGCGGCGAAGCCATTTTTGGAATGCTGAGTTGTTGAATTGCTGGAAATGCGGAATTGCTAAGTTGCTGAGTTGTTAAGTTGAGGAGTTGCTGGAATTGTGGATTTGAAAAATTGTGGATCTCGACTTCAGAGAAGTCGTATTATTTTTGAAAGCAATTTTATCAGGTATTTCGACTCCGGTGGAGTCGCACTTTATATAACATACTTGAAAGATCAACGGATGATAAGCAGGTCAGACGTGTCTACTTATTTGGTGAACCGCCTGATTGCTGAATTTAAAAGTGAGAAATTGAAGATTTGCAAATAACCCATTTGCAAAGTTGCAAAGTTGGTTTATACCTTTTAATATAGGCAAAGGATCTCAAATTTTTAGAATATAAATCATTATCATAATATAAAAATAATGGTTTTGAAATGTTCAAAATTCATTATTTCAAAATATAAATAAAGAAGTGTACTTGTAATGGTACCAAATTTCCAATTCAACCAATTTAGCAATTAAACAATTCCACAATGGTAATCCAAATGGTGGACGTAAAGTCCCAATACCTAAAAATAAAAGAAGAAATAGATCGTGGCATTCAGGAAGTATTAAATACTACTGCCTTTATCAATGGTCCACAGGTTAAAAAATTCCAACTGGAATTTGAATCATACCTGAATGTTAAGCACGTCATCCCTTGTGCCAATGGTACAGATGCGCTGCAAATTGCTATGATGGCAGTAGGTCTCAAGCCTGGTGATGAGGTGATTGTTCCGGCATTCACTTATGTAGCGACAGCTGAAGTCATTGCACTTTTGGGCTTAATACCGGTCATGGTAGATGTCGATGCGGATACTTTTAATATCAATATAGAAGGCATTAAAGCGGCTATTACGCCAAAAACAAAATGTATTGTTCCTGTGCATCTCTATGGTCAGGCAGCAGATATGGAAGCCATCATGAAGATAGCCGAAGAATACAAACTGTGGGTAATTGAAGATAATGCACAAGCGATCGGCTCAGATTATACTTTCAGCGATGGACGCAAAGTCAAAACAGGAACCATAGGAAACATCGGTTGCACATCTTTTTATCCATCCAAAAATCTAGGTTGCTATGGAGATGGCGGAGCTATTATGACCAATGATGATGCTTTAGGTGCTTTATTGCATAAGATAGCCAATCATGGACAATCGGTGCGATATTATCATGATGTAGTGGGATGCAATTCACGACTGGATTCCCTTCAGGCTATAGTGCTATCAGCCAAATTACCACACCTTGACGAATATTGTGCAGCAAGGATTAAAGTTGCTGACTACTATGATGCTGCCTTCGTTTCTGTGGATTCTTTAGTAACTCCATACAGAGCACCTTACACCACCCATGTTTTTCATCAATATACCCTCAAAGTAAAAAATGGAAAAAGGGATGAGTTGAAAAAATATCTTGATGCCGAAAAGATTCCGAATATGATATATTATCCTGTCCCATTGTACAAACAAGAAGCTTTCAAAGCATCGTCCGACGGATTGGAATATCTTGAAAATACTGAGCAACTTTGTAAAGAAGTGATTTCATTGCCTATTCATACAGAGATGGATGAGGAGCAATTGGCATATATTGCCGAAAAGGTAATAGCATTTTTTAATTAATATGTTTGAAGTAATAGCTTATAAAATCTTAAATTTATTAAAAACCAAATTCGATGAAAGTAGCAGTAGTTGGAACAGGATACGTAGGGCTTGTATCGGGCACTTGTTTTGCTGAATCAGGAAATCAAGTCACATGCGTAGATATCGATGCTTCCAAAGTGGAAAAAATGAAAAATGGTTACGTGCCCATTTACGAACCCGGATTAGAGATACTTTTTGATCGCAATACCAAACAAGGTCGACTTCATTTTACAACTGATCTGGCTGAAGGTGTCAAAGATGCTAAAATAATATTTCTGGCTCTCCCTACACCTCCGGGTGCTGATGGTTCAGCTGATCTGTCTTTTGTTTTGAAAGTAGCCAAAGACCTTTCGGAGATTATCACAGATTATAAAGTCATCGTAGATAAAAGCACTGTTCCGGTGGGGACAGCGGAGCGTGTTGAAGCAGTATTGCTGGAGAAACTCGATCATTCTCTTTTCGATGTTGTGTCCAATCCTGAGTTTCTCCGCGAAGGTGTTGCTGTAGAAGACTTCATGAAACCCGACAGAGTGGTGGTAGGTACTTCTTCTGAAAAAGCCAAAAAAGTTATGACAGCACTCTATGAACCATTTGTACGTCAGGGAAACCCCATCATCTTTATGGATGAGCGAAGTACGGAGATGACCAAATATGCTGCCAATTCTTACCTGGCTACAAGGATCAGCTTTATGAATGAAATAGCTAATCTTTGTGAAAGGCTCGGCGCCGATGTAGATATGGTACGTAAAGGAATGGGGTCAGACAGCCGTATTGGTAAAAGATTTTTGTTTCCAGGTGTAGGGTATGGAGGATCTTGTTTTCCTAAAGATGTACAGGCTCTCGCTAAAACATCTCAGGAAAATGAATATGATTTTAAGATATTGAAAGCTGTCATGCATGTCAATGATTTACAAAAGGAGATCCTTTCCACCAAGATCATGAAGTATTTCGACGGAGACCTGACAGGTAAAACCATAGGTGTTTGGGGTTTGGCCTTCAAACCCAATACAGACGATATCCGAGAAGCACCGGCATTGACCATCATATCCAGATTGCTCAACAAAGGTGCCAAAGTAAAAGCTTATGACCCGGAAGCCATGGAAAATGTCAAACAAGTATTTGGCAATAAAATCGAATTTTCAGCCAATGAATATGACGCTATCCAAGGTGTGGATGCATTGGCAATCGTTACAGAGTGGAATGAATTCCGCACGCCTGATTTTGACAAAATGAAACAAATCATGAATCAGCCGACCATATTTGATGGAAGAAATATCTATGATGTCCAAGTGACGAGGGATTTGGGATTTTATTATGATAGTATCGGAAGATGATGTAAATGACGAATGACGAGCAGGCGAAAGACGAGTAAATGAATAATTTGAATGACAAACGGTAAATTTAAAAATTTTTAATAACAAAAGGTTAAAAAGGCAATATCTAAATTTGGCAAAACATCAGTTCAATAAATCTACAGATACAATGTTAAACGAATAGTTTGATAGGAACTTTAAAGAATATTCCATTGTTAATCTTCACATAAATTTAGTGCATGGATACCATAATTATAAAAGCTAATAAAAAACAATCTAAAATCGTAAGGGAGTTTTTAGAAACCCAAAAGGTAAAATTTGATATTACACCCAAAAAAAAGGGCAAAGATGAAGGTGAATGTCCCTATGACCCGGAATTTGTAGAAAGGATATTAAAGAGTAGTCAGCAAGCAAAGGAAGGAAAATATACCATTATTTCAGTGGAAGATTTATGGAAATAGGCTAAACTGATGAAGCCAAATCTCACTTATTGTTTTGGAAAAAGAGTGGGAATAAAGCAATTCAGAATAAAATTCGCCTACTTGTAATTGATATTGCCAAAACTCCTTATTCTGGACTTGGAAAACCAGAACCACTAAAACACACATTGTCAGGTAAATGGAGCAGGCGAATTTCCAAAGAGGATAGAATTATTTATGAGATTGATGAGTTCAAAAATGTGGTCATCATCCATTCCTTAAAAGGACATTATTAAGATGAACTTTTTACAAAAGTAAATAACATGTTGCTTCCTGTTTTTTTAAGAAAAAGATTAAGGAATGAGAAAAAATAGTTCCACAAATAAGCAAATCTCCAAATAAGCAGTTCCACAAATATTCAAAACAGAAAATCCACATTTAATATGAATATTCTCATCACAGGCGGAGCCGGTTTTATAGGCTCACATGTAGTCAGAAGATTGGTCACCAATTACCCTGATTACCATCTCATCAATCTTGACGCACTGACCTATGCAGGCAATCTCGAAAATCTGAAGGATATAGAGACAAAGCCCAATTATACCTTCATAAAAGGGGATATCGGGGATGAAACGCTCGTGGATGATATTTTTACAAAACATCAGATCACACATGTAGTGCATCTGGCTGCAGAGTCACATGTAGACAGATCTATCAAAGATCCACTTATATTTCTTAAAACAAATATACTCGGAACAGCAAATTTATTGCAGGTTGCCAAAAAACACTGGAATGGGAACAATGATGGTAAACTTTTTTACCATGTCAGTACCGATGAAGTTTATGGTTCTTTGGAGATGGGTACAGACATGTTTACTGAAGAAACTCCTTATGATCCCCGGTCACCATATTCTGCATCCAAGGCTTCTTCTGACCATTTGGTTAGGGCATACTTCCATACTTATCACATGCCGGTAGTCATTTCCAATTGCAGCAATAATTACGGACCCAATCATTTTCCGGAGAAATTGATCCCATTGATGCTCCATAATATCATGCATAAAAAACCACTACCCGTCTATGGCAAAGGCGAAAATGTGAGAGACTGGTTATATGTAGAAGATCATGCAAGGGCGATTGATGTCATTTTACACCATGGAAAACCAGGCGAAACCTACAACATCGGTGGCCACAACGAGTGGAAAAATATAGATATCGTCCATTTCCTTTGTGATGCAATGGATGATAAACTGCATCGCACCAAAGGCGAAAGCAGACAACTTATCACTTATGTCACCGACCGCGCAGGTCATGATTTGAGATATGCCATCGATGCATCAAAGATTAAAAATGAGTTGGGTTGGGTACCTACGGAAACATTCGAAACTGGCATAGCTAAAACCATAGACTGGTATCTTCATAATCAGGAATGGCTGGATCATGTGACGTCAGGTGCTTATCAGGAGTATTATGAAAAGATGTATCATTGATTTTAATTTGCGGAATTGCTGAGTTGCGGAATTGCTAAGTTGTTGAAATTGTTGAATTGCGGAGTTGTTGAATTGTTGAGTTGTGAAAATTGCTAAAATTGTGCAGATGGGAATTGTGTACCTGATCTCAATCTCAACCTTAGTCTCAACCTTAATCATTCGGTTGTTCATTGATGTGATCATTAATCCTTTATGCATATAAGTGTCTTTGCGACTTAGTGGCGTATTTCTTCATCTTTAGCCTTAATCTCAACCTTATTCTTAACCTTAGCCTTAATCTTAGTATTAACCTTTAACCCATGGATCAAAATCAAAATACTGCCCCTGTATATCAGGATGACGAGATCACGCTCAAAGAACTGATCGAAAAAATCCTTGAGTTCTGGAGGGAATTATGGTCAAAAAAATGGTGGATCATTTTGATAACCTTACCCTTCCTGCTGTATTTCGGCTACAAAGCCAAAATGAGTCTGGTCACTTATCAAGCGGCTTTGACCTACACTATGGCAGATGGTGGTGGCGGCGGTGGTGGCCTTTCAGGCATATTGGGTTCTTTTGGTCTAGGCAAAGGTGGCAAAGTAAATCTGGATCGAATCGTCGAGCTGTCCCGTTCCAGAAACATCATTCAGAAGGTACTATTTACAAAAGTACCACTCGATACCCTTGATGGTAAAAATGACTTCATTGCAAATCACATCATCACTTTATATACATTAGATGAAAAATGGACCAATAAGAAAAAAGACTGGAGTGGATTTCGTTTTTCGTCAGATTCTATCAAAGCATTTACTCCTGACGAGCTTGCGGCACTTAAAATGGTGCATGGTAAGGTAGTAGGTGGCAAAGATGTAAAAGATCCTATCTTCAGCAACGGATTTAACGAAGATACCGGCATCCTAACCATGACTTCTAATACTGTAGACGAGGAACTTTCTATTATCTTTTGCAACAGAGTTTTTGAGGAATTGAAGGATTATTATGTACTGAGCAGTACAAAAAGCAGTGAAAAATCATTTAACTTTGTAGCTGAAAAAACAGATTCCATCATTGGATTATTAAAATCAAAACAATATCAGCTCGCCAAATTTAATGACTCACACCGCAATCTTTCAGATCCTAATATGCTGGTGCAACGCAAAATACTGGAAACCGAAATACAAAAACTGACCTTAATGTACGGAGAAGCGACCAAAAACTATGAGATCGCAGATTTTTCGCTGGAAGCAGGTACACCGGAAATATCGATAATTGACGAGCCACTCCCGCCACTGGAACCTATAGCGGAGTCTTTGCTTATTTCATTGATCAAAGGTGGATTGCTGGGCGGATTAATTGCTTCTGGTTTTTTTATTGCCCGAAAGATTGTGAGAGACGCGATGGCCTGAAATCACAAATCCGCTTATCACAGTTCACAGATCACTAAATCACCAAATAAATAAATGTCTTACTTCGCACATGAATCTTCCTATATAGACGAAGGTTGTTCCATCGGTGATGGCACTAAAATCTGGCATTTCAGTCACATCATGTCCAATAGTACGATAGGACAAAACTGTAATATCGGGCAAAATGTGGTTATTTCTCCGGACGTAATCCTGGGAAATAATGTTAAAATTCAAAACAATGTCTCCATTTATACTGGTGTCATCTGTGATGATGATGTATTTTTGGGCCCTTCCTGTGTATTTACCAATGTTATCAATCCCCGAAGTGCAGTCAATCGAAAAAGTGAATACCTGAAAACAAATGTAGGCAAAGGCGCATCCATCGGAGCCAATGCCACGATAGTTTGTGGTCATGATATTGGCAAGTATGCTTTCATAGGGGCCGGAGCAGTTGTGACCAAACATGTACCTGATTATGCTTTGATGGTAGGAAATCCTGCGAGACAGACGGGTTGGATGAGCGAGTACGGCCACAAGCTGACTTTTGATGATCAGGGGTATGCTACTTGTGCGGAAAGCGGGGAACAGTATAGATTGATGGATGGAAAGGTTGTGAAAATTGTTTGATTTGCTGATCCCGATAGCTATCTGGAGCGGACCTGGCCTACTGCGTAGTGGCGGGTTTGCGAATTTGCAGTTTCCACCTGATACGCGACTTCGTTTGTTTGCTTGATGGTGCAAAAGCCCTTGATGACATCGGGGAGGAAAATGCCACAAAGGACAACGGCAGTATAATGCACAAAAACACAAAGAATCACTAATCTGAAACCGTGGTTAATCCTTTCTTTGTGAACCTTTGGAACTTAGAGTCTTGGTGTCATTTCTTTATTTTTTACTTTTTGGAGTAGACTCAATAATGAATTTTAATTTTTCAAAACAAAGTAAAATGAAACAATTTGCCCTTATAGGTGCTGCAGGATATATCGCCCCACGCCACATGCAAGCCATTCGGGAAACCAGAAATGATCTGGTAGCAGCCATGGATACCAATGATTCTGTGGGTATCATAGACAGTTATTTCCCAAATGCAGCCTTTTTTACAGAGTTTGAGCGTTTCGACAGACATCTTGAAAAATTAAAACGTGCAGACAATAAAGTGGACTATGTCAGTATCTGTAGCCCCAATTATTTGCATGACGCCCATATTCGTTTTGGTCTGAGATATGGTGCTGATGTCATTTGCGAAAAACCCATCGTACTCAACCCCTGGAATATAGACACCCTGGAAGAACTGGAAAACGAAACAGGCCATCATGTATACAATATTCTACAACTCCGGTTACACCCGAGTATCATAGCCCTGAGAGAAAAAGTCGCCCAATCACCTGCAGATAAAATATTTGACTTTGACCTCACTTATATTACTTCCAGAGGCACCTGGTATTATACTTCATGGAAAGGAGATACAGCTAAATCCGGTGGCATTGCTACCAATATTGGGGTGCATTTTTACGATATGTTGCAATGGGTATTTGGAGAAATAAAACAAAATGTAGTCCACATCCATACTCATGACCGGGCTGCAGGTTACTTCGAGTTTGCCAAAGCAAAAGTCAGATGGTTTTTGAGCATCAATGCGGACACCCTTCCTGAAGATGTCAAAGCTAAAGGAAAACGCACCTATCGCTCCATCAACATAGAAGGCGAAGAACTGGAGTTTTCAGATGGATTTACCGACCTACACACATTGAGCTATAAGGATATCTTAAGCGGCGGCGGATTCAGGATTGGCGAAGCAAGGACAGCCATCAATATTGTACATGAAATCAGGAATAGCACCCCTGTCGGATTGGTTGGAGATTATCATCCTTTTGCAGCATTACCATTGGCTAAACATCCATTTAGATAAGTTGCTTATTTGTGGAAGCGTTGAGTTGTTAAGTTGTCGAGTTGTGGAACTGTGGAAACTGTTAAGTTGACGAGATATGGGTCAACTCTGCCAATTCTACCAATTTAAACAACTTTATCAACTCAAACAATTCTAACTACTTAATCAACTCAGACGACTCTAACATCTTTAACAATTCTAACAACATTTTAAAAATTAACTATGCATGAGTACAACTTTGAAAAGCTGGAAATATGGAAACTTGCAATACAATTGGCGGTCAATGTTTATAAGACAACTAAGAAGTTTCCTGAAGAAGAAAAATTTGGATTGGTTTCACAATTGAGAAGATCGGCTTCATCTATTTCTACAAATATTGCGGAAGGCGTTGCAAGATTTAGTTCAAAAGATAAAGCCCGATTCATTGAAATAGCTTACGGTTCAACTATTGAAGTCTTGAATCATTTCTTATTATCTAAAGAACTGCAATTTATTGATGAATCAGAATTGGTATTTTATAGAGAAACAATTAATGAGCTTTCCAATAAGATAAACGCATTTTATAAAAACTTAAAGAATTAAGAACATGGTGAAATGCTAAATTGCTGAGTGCCGGAAACTGTGGAGTTGTTAAGGTGTGGAGTTGTTAAGTTGTCTAAACTGTGGAGTTGCTGAGTTGCGGAACTGTGGAACTGTGGTAACTGTTAAGATGACGAGATATAGGGTCAACTTAAACAATTTAAACATCTCCTTACAACTCTAACAACTTAAACATCTCTGACAACTCAAACAAATTAAACAATTCTAACAACTTTATCAACTCAGACGACTCTAACAACTCAAACATCTCTGACAACTCAAACACCTCAAACAACAAAATGAAAGGTATCATTCTCGCCGGCGGATCCGGCACCCGACTCTACCCTATCACCAAGGCCATCAGCAAACAACTCATGCCTATATACGACAAGCCGATGATTTATTATCCCTTGTCTATACTCATGCTTTCAGGAATAAAAGAGATCCTGATTATCACTACTCCTGAAGACCAGCCCGGATTTGTACGATTGCTGGGGGATGGTGCCGATCTCGGTTGCCGATTTGAATACGCCGTCCAGCAGGTACCCAATGGTCTTGCACAGGCCTTTGTCATAGGAGCTGATTTTATAGGTAATGATACCTCTTGTTTAGTACTGGGAGACAATATATTTTATGGCTCAGGATTATCAAAACTTCTGCAGCAAAGTGCAGCAATTACTTCAGGCGCCAGGGTTTTTGCTTACCCGGTCAATGATCCTGAAAGATACGGAGTGGTAGAGTTTGATGATCACCAGAAAGCCATTTCAATAGAAGAAAAACCACTTCATCCCAAGTCAGACTTTGCTGTGCCCGGCTTGTATTTTTATGATAACAAAGTAGTAGACATTGCAAAAAATATCCGGCCTTCTTCGAGAGGAGAGTATGAGATCACCACAGTAAATCAATACTATCTGGATCAGGGAGAACTATCGGTCGGTATCATGGACAGAGGTACTGCCTGGCTGGATACCGGGACATTCGATTCTTTGCACGATGCTTCTGAATTTGTCCGGGTGATCGAAAAAAGGCAGGGTTATAAGATAGGTTGTATAGAAGAAGTAGCCTGGAGAATGAAATTTATAGACAATGAGCAACTTTCCAGACTGGCTACCCCATTGATCAAGAGTGGATACGGGGAGTATCTGATGAAGGTAATGAAGTGAGTGCATTATCACCGCCTTTTCTCAATATTTTAAACAAAAACCAATTATAATTTTAATAAAATGTATAAAATTCTTGTAACAGGTGGAGCTGGATTTATTGGATCAAATTTAGTTGCTGCTCTTTTGCAGGATCAGAGAGTGCAGCTTGTCAGGGTACTGGACAACCTTGCTACGGGATTTATGAAAAATATTGAAGAGTTTAATGGCCATCCTAAGTTTGAGTTTTTTGAAGGAGACATAAGAGACTACGAAACATGTGTGAAAGCCACACAAGGAATTCACTTAATCAGTCATCAGGCAGCACTTGGTTCTGTTCCAAGAAGTATTAAAGATCCGATAACTACCAATGCTGTCAATATTGAAGGCACGCTCCATATATTTAATGCAGCAGTAAGAGAATAAAGTCAAAAGAGTCGTTTTTGCAGCATCATCTTCTACATATGGAGATAGTGAAGGCCTTCCAAAAGTGGAGAATGTTATTGGTAAACCATTATCTCCCTATGCAGTTACTAAATATGTTAATGAACTATACGCAAATGTTTTTGCCAGAACTTATGATTTTAAATATATAGGATTAAGGTATTTTAACGTTTACGGACCCAAACAAGATCCTAATGGTGCTTATGCAGCCGTTATCCCTTTGTTTTTTAAAGCAGCTATAGAAGGTAAAGGCCCGATCATCAATGGGGATGGCAACAATAGCCGTGATTTTACTTATGTAGAAAATGCAGTTGAAGCAAATATCTTAGGGCTGTTTACCGATAATCAGGATGCGATCAATCAAGTGTACAACATTGCATGCGGCGAACGAACCACCCTAAATGAGCTTTGGCAATTTATCAAATCAGTAACCAATTGCGCTGCAGATGCCACGCACGGCCCAAATAGGTCAGGAGACATTCCGCATAGTCTGGCTAGCATTGAGAAAGCCAAAAATCTACTCGGATATTCAGGAAAAGTAAAATTAAAAGAAGGTTTGGAAAAAGCCTTAAAGTTTTATAAAGATTAAAACAAAAAATTAGCGGAAATTAGTGTATTAAGCTAGACGCGAATTGTCTCAGATTACACGAATTAATATAAAACTATAATTAGCGGAATTAGCGGAAATTAGCGTATTAAACTAGACGCGAATTGTCTCAGATTACACGAATTAATATAAAACTATAATTAGCGGAATTAGCGGAAATTAGCGTATTAAACTAGACGCGAATTGTCTCAGATTACACGAATTAATATAAAACTATAATTAGCGGAATTAGCGGAAATTAGCGTATTAAATTAGAAGCGAATTGTCTCAGATTACGCAAAGTAAAAAACAAAAAATTAGCGAAATTTGTGTCAATTAGCGTTTATGGAAGACGCGAATTGTCTCAGATTACACGAATTAATATAAAACTAAAATTAGCGCAATTAGCGGAAATTAGCGTATTAAACTAAACGCGAATTGTCTCAGATTACGCAAAGTAAAAAACAAAAAATTAGCGAAATTGGCGGAAATTAGCGTATTAAACTAAACGCGAATTGTCTCAGATTACGCAAAGTAAAAAACAAAAAATTAGCGAAATTGGCGGAAATTAGCGTATTAAACTAGACGCGAATTGTCTCAGATTACGCAAAGTAATGTTCAAGTAAACACATTTTATGCTCAAAAACGATCTCATATACAAAACTGAGTGCTATAAAGTAATTGGTATTTGTATGGAAATTCATAGAATTTTGGGTCGGGGACTCAGGGAAATAGTGTACAAAGATGCTATGGAATATGAGTTTAAAAAACATAAAATACCTTTTAAAAGAGAAAATGAATATTCGGTAACTTATAAAGACATTATTTTAAAACATAATTTTTATGCTGACTTTGTAGTGTATGATGATTTAATTCTGGAAGTAAAAGCATGCGAGTTTATTCACGAAGATTTTATCCCTATTACTTTAAATTATATTTCAATTGCTAAAAGTCCACTAGGTTTAATCATTAATTTCGGTGCACCATCTCTGGAGCATAAACGTGTAATAAATTCTGATCATTACAAAACAACCTAATACGCAAATTTTCACAGATTACGCAAATTAAAACAAACAAATAATTGGCGAAATTAGCGTTAATTAGCGTCTATATTATACGCGGATTATCACAGATTACGCAAATTAAAAGAAACAAATAATTGGCAAAATTGGCGTTAATTAGCGTCTATATTATACGCGGATTATCACAGATTACTCAAATTAAAAGAAACAAATAATTGGCGAAATTAGCGTTAATTAGCGTCTATATTATACGCGGATTTTCACAGATTACGCAAATTAAAACAAACAAATAATTAGCGTAATTAGCGGTAATTAGCGTATTAAGTCAACGCAAATTTTCACAGATTACATAAATTAAAAAACAAAAAATTAGCGAAATTAGCGTCAATTAGCGTCTATATTATACGCGAATCATCACAGATTACTCAAATTACAAGAAACAAATAATTAGCGAAATTGGCGTTAATTAGCGTCTATATTATACGCGGATTATCACAGATTACTCAAATTAAAAACCAAATAATTGGCGAAATTGGCGTTAATTAGCGTCTATATTATACGCGGATTATCACAGATTACTCAAATTAAAAGAAACAAATAATTGGCGAAATTAGCGTTAATTAGCGTATTAAGTCAACGCAAATTTTCACAGATTACATAAATTAAAAAACAAAAAATTAGCGAAATTAGCGTCAATTAGCGTCTATATTATACGCGAATCATCACAGATTACTCAAATTACAAGAAACAAATAATTAGCGAAATTAGCGTCTATTAGCGTCTATATTATACGCGGATTATCACAGATTACTCAAATTACAAGAAACAAATAATTAGCGAAATTAGCGTCTATTAGCGTCTATATTATACGCGGATTATCACAGATTACGCAAATTAAAACAAACAAATAATTAGCGAAATTAGCGTTAATTAGCGTCTATATTATACGCGGATTATCACAGATTACTCAAATTAAAAGAAACAAATAATTAGCGAAATTGGCGTTAATTAGCGTTAAAAAATTATAAAAATAAATAAATGGAACACAAAATAGCCATCATAGGACTCGGATATGTAGGCCTTCCACTCGCGGTAGAATTTGCCAAAAAATATATCACAGTAGGTTTTGATATTAATCAATCAAGAATCAACGAACTTCGCAGCGGAAAGGATACCACACTCGAAGTCGAAGACGATCTATTGCAACAAGTACTGGCGTCTTCCCTGGATTTTGATCATGATGGACTGTATGTTTCTGATGAATTACAAGATATTGCATCATGTAATACTTTCATCGTCACCGTACCCACTCCAACAGATAAAAACAATCGTCCGGTACTGACCCCATTATACAAAGCGAGTGAATCTGTAGGAAAAGTTCTAAAAAAAGGGGATTATGTCATCTATGAATCCACCGTTTATCCTGGTGTGACAGAAGATGAATGTGTCCCCGTTTTGGAACGTGTTTCAGGTTTAAAATTTAATGAAGATTTTTTCGTGGGATATAGTCCTGAACGTATAAATCCGGGTGACAAAGAACATACCGTTTCCAAAATACTAAAGGTAACATCTGGCTCTACAGATGAAGCAGCGGAAGTGATAGATCAATTGTACAAATCAGTCATCATTGCAGGTACATATAAAGCGACAAACATCAAAGTAGCAGAAGCAGCCAAAGTCATCGAAAACAGCCAGCGGGATATTAACATCGCTTTTGTCAATGAGCTTTCAAAAATATTTAACAGAATGGGCATCGATACCCATGAAGTACTGGCCGCTGCAGGTACTAAATGGAATTTTCTCCCTTTTAAACCAGGATTGGTCGGTGGTCATTGTATAGGCGTTGACCCCTATTATCTCGCTCAAAAAGCGCAGGAAGTAGGTTATCATCCCGAAATCATACTGGCAGGTCGCCGTCTTAATGATAGTATGGGCCAGTATGTAGCATCAGAAGTGATCAAATTGATGATTAAAAAAGACATTACCGTAAAAGCCAGCAATATTTTAATGTTGGGTATCACATTCAAAGAAAATTGTCCTGACATTCGCAATACAAAAGCCATAGACATATACCATGAACTCAAGACCTATAATCTCAATGTGGATGTATATGACCCATGGGCGAGTGCAGACGAAGTAAATCACGAATATGGAATTACTTCTTTGACTGCTCTACCAAAAATACAATATGATGCTATTATCTTAGCTGTTGCCCATAAAACCTTTGAGTCCATTCCCCTTGATTCGATTAAAAAAATCAATGCTGTCGTCTATGATGTCAAAGCTGTACTTCCAAAACATACCATTGATGGCAGACTGTAATGGTCTTCTACCAGACTTGCAAACTCATTTGCAAGCACTCAGCCATATTGCTAAAAAGTTTGAAAATCCAATATAAGCCATCCCATATCAGAATAAACGATGGCAAGACGCCAAAAGAAGCAGCATCGTAGCCTGGAAGTTACGACCAACAAACAGTTATCAAATGACGTTGCAAAGAAATCACCGGACATTGTAAAGTAATTACCTTTGTTGGTCGTAGTGTCTCGCTACGATTCATTAATATACGGCTTCCTGCCTGTCGTTGGCATGTTCTCCAATCATACCAAAACATTGACCAATCCTCAATAGAATCCATAAGCAATGGCGATTGATATAATGTAGTGAAAAATGGGATGCAGATGCACACAAATACAATATCTTAGCGAAGACCCTGCGACAAACGCTGATATAAAGGTTGAGTAAGTTTAGACTTATCTGCTGCAATGGGATGATGGTATGAAAAGGCTTAGAAACTTTTAGTCTAATGACCTTGTTTATAATTGTTTATATTTTAATTTTAGTATAGAAAAAGAATAAATCAAATTTTATGCAAAATAAAGTTAATTTTACTTATTGGCAAGAAGCAGATGGGAAATATCTGGGATATTTAAATGACTATCCGGACCATTGGACTCAGGAGTTTCTATTGAAGACTTAAAAGATCATCTTGTGGATTTATTTAAAATGTTTTCAGAAAGCAAAATGATTGGTATTAAAAAAGTGGAGGAACTCATTATTGTATGAAGCGCAAAGATTTATTAAAAATCTTGATTAATAATGGGTGTATTCTTTTGCGAAATGGGTCGAAGTACGATATTTATCACAATCCCAAAAAAGGTACTACGCAACCGGTACCGAGACACAATGAAATTAATGAGATCTTGGCAAAAAGATCATTAAAGATTTGACCTGATATCACATCATAATAAGTTAGCGTGACAACCACAAAAAACCCTTAGTGCTCTTAGTGGAATTTTTGGTGATCTTAGTGGTAAAACAAATAATTCCATACTCTCTTACGCTGAAGCGTCACAAGTGTGGTAAAATTTATAAATATAATTCGAACTTTAATTTCTATCAGAACGTTGTAACATTTCATTATAAGTATTAAAATATAATAAGTCGATGACCACAAAATGTTTTACAAGAATCTTCATTGATCCGGATATTTGTTTGTAAGCCGGTGATAAGAGTGAGGTATCCTGTTGAGTTCATTTTGGAGTTGTTATCCAGTGGTATGTCCTGAAGAAATTATTGAAGATTATCCATCTTTGGAAAGGAGGATATCGTGGCATGTTATTTGCTTACAAATGCAGTAAAATTTAAATCTGCACAAACCAGTTGAGTAATGACATTTTTGATCGATGCTCAAATTACATTTAAACTTGCTAATATTTGCAATCAAAAGTATAGATGCGGTGCATGTTATGCAATTACCAATGAAAGATAAAACGCCTGACCACGAAATAACCAGATTGCTGATACAAAATAGAATATGTAATTACAAAA